>CAVTYS010000001.1:0-236788 GCA_963739025.1 uncultured Actinomycetota bacterium
GCCAGTCGGGTCATTTGCTCTGCCATAATGGCGCTGATCTCGGTGATTCCGGAGCCAATCAGCTGGCCGCAGATGAATGCCGTGGTCCGCGACCACAACGCGCGGGCCGAGGCGGAGATCGGGGCGATGGACTCGAACCGCAGATCCGCGGCGGGCAGGCCGGTGTGCTCCTCGGCCAGGTCGCCCGCGACCTGCCGCGGGACCCGGAGTACCGCGAACGCGCAATCGTCCATTTCCGCCGTGAAGTCGGTGAGATCGAGGAGGACCTCACCCCGGGTGAAGTGGAGCTGTTCCCGGGCCGTGGTCAAGGTGCCTGTTCCGCTCAGGGTGACCAATGCGAGGAAATCGTCTGGCCGGCTCGCATGGGCCCGGTAGGTAAAGCCTTTGTAGCGGATGACGGCAGCCTCCAGCAGGCCTGTGGTCACCGACCGCGCGCCCGCGTCAACCCGGGACGGGTCAGCGCAGCGGAACCTCGCCCGGTGCTCGATGTACTGCCGGTTGATCAGGTCAGCGATCACCTCCATATCCTGGGTGGTCATCTCCACGCGCCGGACCGCCACCATCGCGCCACCCGTTTCCGTGCCTGCCACGCGGCACCTCCCCGGTCGCTGACTCACGGCCCTTACCGGTGTACGAAGCTCCTTCGCGCCAACCGAAGCCCTAACGTGCCTCAGCTTGCCAAAGCCTCTGTCGGCCCGCACCAATATGAACATGCACACCACTGATGTCACGCTGGGCCAGGGAAGAAATCCTGAACGGGTAGCTTATGTGATAAGCGGGTCATTGGTGTCCCGTCCCGCGACAGCGGCCCGGCTACCTCATTGGCTCGCAGTGCAGCCAATGCCGTCGTCATGACGTCAGTATCGGCTGTATTCATCGCTGTCATGGCAGCGTCGGCTTACCGGTGGCGCGCCAAGGCGGCGCTCATCTACCGGGCTGGCTTCGCTGCGGGCCTTGCGTGGTCAGCGATCCGCAGATTCTCCGCGCAGCTGATCGAAAGCTTGAGGCGGCACGGCTGCTGATCGCGCAACGGTACCGGTCCGCCATCGTTGTTAATACAGGTTGGAGACAATGGCGCTTCACGGGCTATAAGCAGCGGTCTGGCCGGATTCTGGTGGACAATGCCAAGCAACACAGGTTAACGATGCACGCCACTGAGCGTAATAACTCCAAGCCAGAAGGCACGTGCCAGGTCGCCAGCACTCGCGGCACTATCTAGCGACCTGGCCCGGCTCTGGCGAGGTCGGTGAGCGGGGATCGGCTTTCGGCAGCTTCGCGGAGCTGGCCGGATTCCGGTCGATCCACTCCCATCGCACCGCCGCGGCAAAGGCGCCCGACAAGATCGCGTGGATCTGCCGGATGGTCGGCGGGGTCATCGGCTTGCATACATGCGGCTGGCACCGCGCCTGAATGCAATCATGACGACCAGTGCGCCGCCGTGCCCGCGTCGCTCCCGCCGGCTCGCGGTCGCCGCGCACGATCGAGCGCCGGCCCTGGCGGACTTCGATCAGCTCTTCCTGGGCCAGGGCTTCCAGCGCATGCCGCGCCGCTGCCATCCGCACGCCGTACCGTGCGGCCATCTCGTGCGCCGAGAGGAGTTCCTCGCCCGGAGCGAGCTGCCCGGACCTGATCGCCTCGCGGATCGCGGCGGCGATCTGCTGCCAGGCCTCCCGGCGGCCCGCCGCCACCTGCAGCACCGGGAACGAGGTGTGCTCGAAGAACGGCCGTCCGGTGCAGGCGAGGTTCCCGCAGCGCCGCAGCCGCGTATAGAAGGTGTCCAGCACCGGCCCGTGGACCTTCCGCAGCTCCGTCGCACCAAGGGCGGGCAGGATCGTCCTCCGGATGTATCCCTCATAGGTGCGCAGGGTGGACAGGTCCAGGTCGGCGACGTCAAGGTACCTCTGCAGCAACTCGCCGACCGTAACCCGCGAGTCCGGGCGCTTCCCGGCGGCCACAGCCGGGCGAGGGCGATCTGGGCTTCCACCTCGGTCCTGACCGTCTTGCGGTGCCAGACCTGGCGGCCCCGTCAGCGGATCCCGCCCGGCCAGAACGCTCACTCGCAGCGACCCGCTGGGCAGTCGCTCTACGTGACCAGAACGCGCTAAAGCCATATTTCAACGCTAGCGCGGGAGCCGGGATGTTTCCACGATTGGTTCCACGCGAGACGGCAGCGATCTTCGCTGCAGGGAATAATCCCAGTTCAGACGGGTCAGGTCCTCACATTTGGCTGTGACCTGCGGGAACGGGGGCGGGAAGCGTGCTTGCCCACGGGTTAAGCGGATCGGGTCCACGGGGTTTTGGCCGGCTTGTCGGGCGTCTTGGTCGTCTGCGCCGATGGCCTGGAGGGTGAGTTCCTGGAGTTCGGCGACCAGCGCGCGCATCTTGCGCGCGTTGTCGAACAGGGGCTGCCAGGCGGCGAGCTCGGCGCTGGTGAGGCGGCGGGTGACGGTCTTGCCGCCGATCTTGCGGGTCCACTCGGCGTAGGGGCCGTGCAGGGTGGGCGGGTCGGCGTGGCAGCGGCAGCGTGTCTTGCCGCAGGCGTAGGAGCGGATGACCAGGGTGCCGGGCAGGGCGGGCCCGGCCGCGGCGGCGAGCTCGGCAGCGATCTGGTCCAGGGTCCGGGCCGTGGCTGGTTCCATGCGACACACCGTCTCAGATACGCGGTTCCCGGCGTTGTCCGCAGTAATTTACTGTGGACAACGGCGAATACGGGAGCGCTCATGTCGGCAGCAGACAGCATCGCCGGCTACATCGGCCGCTGGCGGCCGTCGTCGGTGCCGCCGGAGGCGGCGGCGTTCGCCCGGCAGGTCGTGACCGCAGCCCGCCCGCCCGGCCGGGACCGGGCCAAGAACCTGCTGTGGGCGGCCGGGAAGCTCGCCGGGTACGGCATCGGGCTGGGCCTGGAGCCGGCGCCGGGGGTGCTGCTGCTGCACCCGTCGGTGATCGAGCGGTTCACCGCGCACGCGCCGGGGCTGTCGGGGCCGACCCGCCGGACGCTGCGCACGAACCTGCGGTTCCTGGCGCGTGCCGTTGTGCCGCAGCTGGTCCCGGCCGACGCGCCGCTGTCCCGCGAGCGCGCGAAGGCCCCGTATACGGCCGCGGAGATCAGCGGCTATCTCGCGCTCGCGGATGCTCAGCCTGCGATGGCGCGGCGGGCGCGCGCTTCCGCGCTGGTCTGCCTGGGGGCCGGGGCCGGGCTGATCCGCTCCGACCTCCGCGGCGTGCGCGGCAGCGACGTCATCTGCCGGTCCGGCGGCGTCATCGTGACCGTCCGCGGCGGCCGCCGGCCGCGCACCGCGCCGGTGCTGGCCCGCTACCACGCCCCGCTGCTGGCCGCCGCCGCGTTCGCCGGCGAGCAGCTGGTCACCGGCGGCACCGACCCGGGACGGCACAACATCAGCAACCCGCTGACCCGGTCGCTGGCCGGCGGCGCCGGCTTGCCGGCGCTGGACACCAGCCGGCTGCGGGCGACCTGGCTGACCGAAGTCGCCGGGCTCCTCGGGCTGGCCACGTTCATGCACGCCGCCGGGATCACCTGCTGCCAGCGGCTCGGCGACATCACCGCCACGCTCGACCCCGGAAGCGAGGAAGCCGCGGTGGCCCTGCTCGGCGGCACGGCCCGGTGAAACGGCGGTGGGCAGACGGGTTCCGCTCGCCCGCCTGGAGGAAATCATCGACGCCTCTGGTGCCGCGCCGGCGATCGAGGCGCTGCTGCCGGCCGGCGTGCGGCACCGCCAGCTGTGCGCGCGGACCATGCTGCTGGGCATGCAGCTGGCCCTCGGCGACCGCCGGCCCGCCTACCTCACCGAGATCCACGCCGCGCTGACCAGCCTGCCCGAAGCCCACCAGGCGCGGCTCGGCGTCACCGAGGACTGGCACGGCCGGCCGCACCAGCTCACCTACCGGCAGACCGAGCACACCTGCCGGCTGATCGCAAAAGCGCTCAGCAAGGACCAGCCCGACGGCACGCCCTCCGGCGGCCTGCAGGCAGTCTGCGACCAGCTGCTGGAGGCCAGCATCCCCGCCGTGCACAAGAACAGCAGCTCGGCGCTGGCCGCCGACTGGACCGACGCCGAGACCTGGTCCCGCCCGCCCCGGCGCGGCACCACCGAATGCGCCGACCCCGAAGCCGCCTGGGGACACCGCAACTCCAACCTCCCCGGCCCCAAAGGCGAGATGTTCTTCGGCTACTTCCTGTCAGCCGCCGTCATGACGCGCGAGGAAGACGGCCCCGCCGTCCCCGAACTGGCCCGCCGCATCACCCTGGCCGGCTGCCACCACGACCCCGTCCGGCAGCTCGCCGCCACGCTGCTGCGCATGCCCGCCGGCGGCATACCGCTCGGCGACATCATCGACGACTCCGGCTACGCCCACCGCGACGCCGCAGCCTGGGCCGTCCCGCTCCGCACCGCCGGCGCCCAGCTCATCCAGGACCTGCACCCCCACGACCGCGGCCCCAAGGGCACACACCACGGCGCGGTCATCGCCAACGGAAACCTGTACTGCCCGCAGACACCCCGCACGCTGCTGGAACTCTCGCCCCTGCCCCCCGCAGCCAGCAGCCAGCAAGCCGCCGCCCACGACCAGCAGGCCGCCGAACTCGCCCGGCACAAGCTCGGCCGGCACACCGCCGACGACGCCGACGGCTACCACCGCGTCACCTGCCCCGCCGCCGCCGGCAAGATCCGCTGCCCGCTCCGCCCGGACTCAATGCTGCTCAGCCGGGACCGGCCCGAGATCCTCACCCCCCCGGAACACCCGCCCGCTTGCTGCACCCAGCAGACCATCACCGTCCCGCCGGACGTGGCCGCCAAGACCCGCCAGAAGCACGACTACCCGTCGCCGCAATGGCGGCGGTCCTACCGGCGGCGCACCGCCGCCGAGCGCGTCAACGCCACCATCAAGGACACCGCCACCACCAGCATCGCCCGCGGCTGGTGCCGCCAGACGGGCCTGGCCCCGCTCACCCTGTGGATCGCCTGCCTGCTAGCAGTCCGCAACCAGCGCATCCTCACCACGTTCCACGCCCGCCAGGACGACAACGCCCGGCGCGCTGCCGCCGGCCTGCCGCCCCGCACCCGCAAACGGCGTCGCACCAGCCTCGCCCAGCTCGCCAGCGCGCCATAGCCACCGGGCACCGCCAGCACCGACGCCGCACGCAGCACCTGCAGCAAGCCCGCCCGCCAGCCAGCACCGCCCGCGCGCGCTCACACCTGCTAACCGGCACCGATAACGCCTGCAGCGGCCCGCGGGAGAACCGCAGCCCGCACAGCAAGACCCTGATCGAGGCTGGCAACACACTGTCAGACCCAAATGTGAACATGGACGCTGGTGAAGTGTGAATACCTCCTGGGAGAGCCCTTCACATTTAGGCTTGACCTGCACGGATGCGTGTTGCTGATGGCGGCGTCCACGGGTTAGGCGGGCCGGGTCCACAGTGTTATGCGGTGTTCTGCCGGGTTCGGCGGGCGGCGCGGGCCTCCCGGCTGCGCTTGTCGGCAACGGCGAGGGTGAGGTCTTCCAGCTCGGCGACCAGCTCGCGCAGCCGGCGGTGGTTGTCGATCCATTGCCGGTAGTCCGCGATCTGGTCGTCGGGAACCAGGCGGCTGACGGTCTTGCCGGCGCGCTTGCGGGTCCACTGCCAGTACGGGCCGTGGAGGACGGGCGGGTCGGCGTGGCAGCGGCAGCCGGCCCAGCCGCAGCGGACGCTCCGCTGGATGAGGGTGCCGGGCAGTGCCAGGCCCAGGCCGGCCAGCTCGGCGGCGATGCGCGCGGCGCGGTCCTGCGGTGCTGGCGACACGTTGTTAATCGTCGCACGCGCGGTGCGTGACCTCCCCGCTTTCTTTCAGTAGAAAATACCGTATGGACTCTGATGTGGCCTCCTACCTCGCGCGGTGGACGCCCGCGGCAGGAACCCCCGCAGCCGCCGCGGCGTTCGCGCGGCAGGTGGTCGCGGCCGCAGCGCCGGGGAACCGGGACCGGGCTAAGTGCCTGCTGTGGGCGGCCGGCAAGCTCGCCGGCTACGGCATCTCGATCGGGCTGGAGCCGGTGCCGCAGGTGCTGCTGCACCCCTCGGTCATCGAGCGGTTCTCCGCGCACGCCCCCGGCATGTCCGGGCCGGCGCGCCGCACGCTGCGCACCAGCCTGCGGTTCATCGCCCGGCAGGTGGTGCCGCACCTGGACCCCGCTGATGCGCCGCTGCCGCGGGAGCGGGCCAAGGCCCCCTACAGCCCGGCGGAGATCGCCGGGTTCCTCGCATTAGCCGACGCCCAGCCCACGGCGGCGCGGCGGTCTCGTGCGGTCGCGCTGGTGTGCTTGGGCGCCGGGGCCGGGCTGATCCGCTCCGACCTGCGCAACGCCCGCGGCACCGACGTTTCGCGGCGTTCCGGAGGTGTCATCGTCGACGTCCGCGGCCGGGCGCCGCGGGCGGTGCCGGTGCTGGCCCGCTACCACGCCCCGCTGCTGGAAGCGGCGGCGTTCGCCGGCCAGAACTTCCTCACCGGCGGGGACAAGCCCGAGCGGGGCAACATCACCAGCCCGCTGACCCGCTCCCTGGCCGGCGGGGGCGGCCTGCCGGCCCTGGACACCAGCCGGCTGCGCGCCACCTGGCTGGCCGAGACCGCGGCGCTGACCGGCCTGCCGGCGTTCATGCACGCCGCCGGGATCACCTGCTGCCAGCGGCTGGGCGACATCATCGCCGGCCTGGACCCCGGCAGCGAAGCCGACGCGATCACCCTGCTCGGCGGCAGAACCAGGGAACGGCGGCGAGCGTGCCGCTGGCAGTGATCGAGGACATCATCGACGCCTCCGGCATCGCCCCCGTGATCGAGGACCTGCTGCCGGCCAGCGTCCGGGGCCGGCAGCTGTCCGCCCGGACCTTACTGATAGGCATGCACCTGACGCTGGCCGACGACCGTCCTGCCCACCTGACCCGCGTCCGCCAGGCGCTCATCACGCTGCCCGACGCCGACCAGCGGCGCCTTGGCGTCATCACGGCGTGGGCCGGCGGGCCGCACCAGCTCACCTACCGGCAGGTCGAGCACACCTTCCGGCTGGTCAGGAACGCGCTGAGCAAGGCCGAGCCCGACGGCGCACCGTCCCGGCAGCTGCAGCAGGCCTGCGACGCCCTGATGGAAGCTTCCATCCCGCACTGGGTCAGGCAGGCCAGCTCGTCGCTGGCCGCTGACTGGACTGACGTCGAGGCCTGGGCCCGGCCGGTCGCCCACGACGCCGCCGGCACCGGCGCCGACCCCGAGGCCGCCTGGGGGCACCGCAACGTCAACCTCAAAATCGCCAGAGGCGAGATGTTCTTCGGCTACTACTACTCGGCCGTCACCATGGTCAGCGACGAGCACGGTCCCGCCGTGCCCGAGCTGAGCCGCCGCATCACGCTCGCCAGCTGCGCCCGTGACCCGGCCGCCGCCCTGGCCGGCGTGCTCACCTCGATGCCAGCCGCCGGCGTCGCCCTCGGCGACGTGCTAGCCGACTCCGGCTACTCCCACCGCGTCCCGGCAACCTGGGCCAGCCCGCTCCGCCAGGCCGGCGCCCATCTGGTCATCGACCTGCACCCCTCAGACCGCGGGCCGCGCGGCACGCACGACGGCGCGATCATCGCTAACGGATGCCTGTACTGCCCGTGCACTCCGCCGCCGCTTTTGCAGCTGGTCCCGCTGCCACCGGGCGCCGACCCCGCCGATACGGCCGTCCACGACCAGCAGACCGCCGAGCTCGCCCGCTACAAACTCGGCCTGCACACCGGCGAGGACGCCGACGGCTACCGCCGCCACGCATGCCCCGCCGCCGCCGGGAAGATCCGCTGCCCCCTCCGCCCGCAGTCGATGGCCCTGGGCCGCGACCGGCCGGAGATCCTCACCCCGCCACCGCATCCGCCGGTCTGCTGCATCCAGCAGACCATCACCGCCGGCCCGCAGATCGCGGAAAAAACCAGGCAGAAATACGACTACCCGTCCGCCGCCTGGCGGGCCTCTTACCGCCGCCGCACCGCCGCCGAGCGGCTCAACGCGACCATCAAGGACACCGCCACCACCAGCATCGGCCGCGGCTGGATCCGGCTGACGGGCGTGACCTCGCTCATGCTGTCGCTGGCCTGCCTGACCGTCGTCCGCAACCAGCGCATCCTGAACGCGTTCGGCAACCGGCAGCACCACCACGCGCGCCGCCCCGCCGGCCAGCCGCCCCAAACACGCAGCAGCCGCCGCGAACCAGCCGGCGCCGCACCCGCCCCGCCTTAGCCGGCCCCGGCAACCCCAGCGCCACCGCCGCAGCCGTCCTCACACCCGCCAGCCAGCCCAAGCAGCAGCTTCGGCGACCCTTCAGACCGCCATCGGCAACACCCCGCCGGCGCACAGCCCCCCGGCACGGCCCGAAGACCCCGAAAACCACAACGGCCGCCAAACTGTCAGACCCAAATGTGACCATGAACCATGGTGAAGGGGACTGTAATTTCAACGGTGTAACTCCTGACAAGTAGGGAGACACCAGTGACAGATGTGACGACTCGCCAGGATCGTGATGAGCCGGGGCTGTCGGCAGCGGACGAGCAGCTGCTGCGGGAGCTGACCGAGCGGGCCCGGGCCGGCGGGCTGCAGCTCACCGGCGAGGGCGGGCTGCTGGGCAAGCTGACCAAGATGGTGATAGAAGGCGCGCTGGAGGGCGAGCTCGATGACCACCTTGGCTATGAGAAGAACGACCCGGCGGGCCGCAACGGCGGCAATTCCCGCAACGGCCACCGGGTTAAGACGGTGCTCGCCGATACCGGGCCGGTGGAACTCACCGTGCCGCGGGATCGCGATTCGAGCTTCGAACCGAAAATCGTCGCCAAAAGGCAGCGGCGGCTGACCGGGGTCGAGGATATGGTGATTTCCCTGTCGGCGAAGGGGCTGACCCACGGGGAGATCGCCGCGCACCTGGCCGAGGTCTACGGCGCCGAGGTATCGAAGCAGACGATCACCACGATCACCGACCGGGTCATGGAGGGCATGGCCGAATGGCAGTCCCGGCCGCTGGATCCGGTTTACGCTGTCGTGTTCATCGACGCTATTAACGTGAAGATCCGCGAGGGCCAGGTCGCCAACCGGCCCGTCTACCTGGCCCTGGGCGTCACCGTGGACGGCGAGCGCGACATCCTGGGCCTGTGGGCGGGCGAGCACGGCGACGGCGAGGGAGCCAAGTACTGGCTGCGGGTCCTCTCGGAGATCAAGAACCGCGGCGTGCGGGACGTGTGCATGCTGGTCTGCGACGGGCTGAAAGGCCTGCCCGACGCGGTCAGCGCCGTGTGGGAGAAGACAATAGTGCAAACATGCATCGTCCATCTCCTGCGGAACTCATTCAAGTACGCGTCGAAAAAGGACTGGGCGCAGGTCGCGAAAGACCTTAAGCCCATCTACACCGCCGCATCCGAGGCCGAGGCGCTCGACCGGCTCGCCGGATTCTCCGGAAAGTGGGAGAAACGCTACCCCGCTATCATCCGGCTCTGGGAGAACGCCTGGCCGGAATTCGTGCCTTTCCTGCAATTCGACCGGGAAATAAGGACGGTCATCTGTACCACAAACGCGATCGAGTCCATCAATGCCCGGCTCCGCAGGGCAGTGAACGCCCGCGGCCACTTCCCGACCGAACAGGCCGCCCTCAAATGCCTGTACCTGGCGATCATGAGCCTCGACCCGACCGGCAAGGGCCGTCAGCGGTGGACCAACCGCTGGAAGGCCGCACTCAACGCCTTCGACATCACCTTCGACGGCCGCCTCAGCGCGGGCAGGAAGTAAACCAAGATCAAGTTACACCGTTAAGTTGACAGACCCTGGTGAAGTGTGAATACCTCCGGGTGAGCCCTTCACATTTAGGCTTGACCTGCACGGATGCGTGTTGCTGATGGCGGCGTCCACGGGTTAGGCGGGCCGGGTCCACAGTGTTATGCGGTGTTCTGCCGGGTTCGGCGGGCGGCGCGGGCCTCCCGGCTGCGCTTGTCGGCAACGGCGAGGGTGAGGTCTTCCAGCTCGGCGACCAGCTCGCGCAGCCGGCGGTGGTTGTCGATCCATTGCCGGTAGTCCGCGATCTGGTCGTCGGGAACCAGGCGGCTGACGGTCTTGCCGGCGCGCTTGCGGGTCCACTGCCAGTACGGGCCGTGGAGGACGGGCGGGTCGGCGTGGCAGCGGCAGCCGGCCCAGCCGCAGCGGACGCTCCGCTGGATGAGGGTGCCGGGCAGTGCCAGGCCCAGGCCGGCCAGCTCGGCGGCGATGCGCGCGGCGCGGTCCTGCGGTGCTGGCGACACGTTGTTAATCGTCGCACGCGCGGTGCGTGACCTCCCCGCTTTCTTTCAGTAGAAAATACCGTATGGACTCTGATGTGGCCTCCTACCTCGCGCGGTGGACGCCCGCGGCAGGAACCCCCGCAGCCGCCGCGGCGTTCGCGCGGCAGGTGGTCGCGGCCGCAGCGCCGGGGAACCGGGACCGGGCTAAGTGCCTGCTGTGGGCGGCCGGCAAGCTCGCCGGCTACGGCATCTCGATCGGGCTGGAGCCGGTGCCGCAGGTGCTGCTGCACCCCTCGGTCATCGAGCGGTTCTCCGCGCACGCCCCCGGCATGTCCGGGCCGGCGCGCCGCACGCTGCGCACCAGCCTGCGGTTCATCGCCCGGCAGGTGGTGCCGCACCTGGACCCCGCTGATGCGCCGCTGCCGCGGGAGCGGGCCAAGGCCCCCTACAGCCCGGCGGAGATCGCCGGGTTCCTCGCATTAGCCGACGCCCAGCCCACGGCGGCGCGGCGGTCTCGTGCGGTCGCGCTGGTGTGCTTGGGCGCCGGGGCCGGGCTGATCCGCTCCGACCTGCGCAACGCCCGCGGCACCGACGTTTCGCGGCGTTCCGGAGGTGTCATCGTCGACGTCCGCGGCCGGGCGCCGCGGGCGGTGCCGGTGCTGGCCCGCTACCACGCCCCGCTGCTGGAAGCGGCGGCGTTCGCCGGCCAGAACTTCCTCACCGGCGGGGACAAGCCCGAGCGGGGCAACATCACCAGCCCGCTGACCCGCTCCCTGGCCGGCGGGGGCGGCCTGCCGGCCCTGGACACCAGCCGGCTGCGCGCCACCTGGCTGGCCGAGACCGCGGCGCTGACCGGCCTGCCGGCGTTCATGCACGCCGCCGGGATCACCTGCTGCCAGCGGCTGGGCGACATCATCGCCGGCCTGGACCCCGGCAGCGAAGCCGACGCGATCACCCTGCTCGGCGGCAGAACCAGGGAACGGCGGCGAGCGTGCCGCTGGCAGTGATCGAGGACATCATCGACGCCTCCGGCATCGCCCCCGTGATCGAGGACCTGCTGCCGGCCGGCGTCCGGGCCGGCAGCTGTCCGCCCGGACCTTACTGATAGGCATGCACCTGACGCTGGCCGACGACCGTCCTGCCCACCTGACCCGCGTCCGCCAGGCGCTCATCACGCTGCCCGACGCCGACCAGCGGCGCCTTGGCGTCATCACGGCGTGGGCCGGCGGGCCGCACCAGCTCACCTACCGGCAGGTCGAGCACACCTTCCGGCTGGTCAGGAACGCGCTGAGCAAGGCCGAGCCCGACGGCGCACCGTCCCGGCAGCTGCAGCAGGCCTGCGACGCCCTGATGGAAGCTTCCATCCCGCACTGGGTCAGGCAGGCCAGCTCGTCGCTGGCCGCTGACTGGACTGACGTCGAGGCCTGGGCCCGGCCGGTCGCCCACGACGCCGCCGGCACCGGCGCCGACCCCGAGGCCGCCTGGGGGCACCGCAACGTCAACCTCAAAATCGCCAGAGGCGAGATGTTCTTCGGCTACTACTACTCGGCCGTCACCATGGTCAGCGACGAGCACGGTCCCGCCGTGCCCGAGCTGAGCCGCCGCATCACGCTCGCCAGCTGCGCCCGTGACCCGGCCGCCGCCCTGGCCGGCGTGCTCACCTCGATGCCAGCCGCCGGCGTCGCCCTCGGCGACGTGCTAGCCGACTCCGGCTACTCCCACCGCGTCCCGGCAACCTGGGCCAGCCCGCTCCGCCAGGCCGGCGCCCATCTGGTCATCGACCTGCACCCCTCAGACCGCGGGCCGCGCGGCACGCACGACGGCGCGATCATCGCTAACGGATGCCTGTACTGCCCGTGCACTCCGCCGCCGCTTTTGCAGCTGGTCCCGCTGCCACCGGGCGCCGACCCCGCCGATACGGCCGTCCACGACCAGCAGACCGCCGAGCTCGCCCGCTACAAACTCGGCCTGCACACCGGCGAGGACGCCGACGGCTACCGCCGCCACGCATGCCCCGCCGCCGCCGGGAAGATCCGCTGCCCCCTCCGCCCGCAGTCGATGGCCCTGGGCCGCGACCGGCCGGAGATCCTCACCCCGCCACCGCATCCGCCGGTCTGCTGCATCCAGCAGACCATCACCGCCGGCCCGCAGATCGCGGAAAAAACCAGGCAGAAATACGACTACCCGTCCGCCGCCTGGCGGGCCTCTTACCGCCGCCGCACCGCCGCCGAGCGGCTCAACGCGACCATCAAGGACACCGCCACCACCAGCATCGGCCGCGGCTGGATCCGGCTGACGGGCGTGACCTCGCTCATGCTGTCGCTGGCCTGCCTGACCGTCGTCCGCAACCAGCGCATCCTGAACGCGTTCGGCAACCGGCAGCACCACCACGCGCGCCGCCCCGCCGGCCAGCCGCCCCAAACACGCAGCAGCCGCCGCGAACCAGCCGGCGCCGCACCCGCCCCGCCTTCGCCGGCCCCGGCAACCCCAGCGCCACCGCCGCAGCCGTCCTCACACCCGCCAGCCAGCCCAAGCAGCAGCTTCGGCGACCCTTCAGACCGCCATCGGCAACACCCCGCCGGCGCACAGCCCCCCGGCACGGCCCGAAGACCCCGAAAACCACAACGGCCGCCAAACTGTCAGACCCAAATGTGACCATGAACCATGGTGAAGTGTGAATACCTCCGGGTGCGCCGCCAGGGACTTGAACCCCGAACCCGCGGATTAAGAGTCCGCTGCTCTGCCAATTGAGCTAGCGGCGCTAGGACGTAGCGATGTTATCAGCGACTCGTCGGCTGATGCCAACTGAACGAATCGTCACGAACATCGTGGAGCGTCATGATTCGCGCTCCGGGTCACGAGCGCAGGAAGCTACCGACCGCGGCCGCTGCCCGCGACTGGCGACCGGTCCTGGCTTCTGTCTTGTCCGCCCAGGTCATCACCCGCAGGCCGGTGTTGACGCCCAGCCAGCGGAAAGGCTCAGGCGCCCACCGCGGCGACCGGTGGCCGACCCAGGGAAGCCGGGTGAGCTCGCTGTCGGTGCCGGTGATCAGGTGCGCGAGCGTGCGTCCTGCCAGGTTGGTGGTCGACAGCCCGTCGCCGACGTACCCGCCAGCCCAGCCGATACCTGTCGGCTCGTCGAGTCCCACCGAGGCGCACCAGTCCCTGGCGATGCCAATTGGCCCGCCCCAGGTATGCGTGATCGCGACGTCCTGGAGGGCGGGGAACAGTTCGGTCAGCGTCCTCCGCAGTGCGGCGTGGACCGCCGGCACGCGGTCGTGGGACGGATGGATCGTCGAGCCGAAGTGGTAGGGAGCGCCGCGGCCGCCGAACACCAGCCGTCCGTCCGCCGTCCGCTGACCGTAGATGATCATGTGGCGCAGGTCGTTGAAGGTGGGCCTGGTTGCCATGCCGACCTGCTCGAGCACGTCATCGGGCAGCGGTGCGGTCGCGACAACGAGGGAGTACACCGGAACGACGGCCCGCTCATGCCCAGCGAGCTGGGCGGTATAGCCCTCCGTGGCGCGGATCACGTGCCGGGCCCTGACGGTTCCGGTCGCGGTCACCAGCTGACCTTGCCTGAGCCGCCGCACCTCGGTCTTCTCGTAGATGCGCACGCCCCTCGCGCGCAGGACCTCGGCGAGTCCGCGGGCCAGCCGCGCCGGGTGGATCGCGGCGCAGTGCGGCGTGAACACGGCGCCGAGCACGCTGGACATGCCGCTGATCTCCTGCGCTTCGGCCGCCGTGAGCAGCCGCATGTCGGCCTCGTCGAAGCCGTAGAGCCTGGCTTCGTGCACCTCTTCCCTCGCGCGCTCCAGTTGCGCTGGGGACCTGGCGAACTGGACGGTGCCGCCCTTGGCCCAGTGGCAGTCGATGTCCTCGTCCGCCGCGACCTTCCCGACCTCGTCGACGGTCTGCTGCATCGCCCGGTACATGGCGATCGCCGACTCACGGCCGGCCATCCGCTCCAGCTTCGTCAGCGATGCGGGGAACAGTGCCGAGCACCAGCCGCCGTTGCGGCCTGACGCGCCGAAACCGGCGATCTCCCGTTCGCAGAGCACGATCCGCAGCTCCGGGTTGGCCATGCTCAGGTAGTACGCGGTCCACATGCCCGTCAGGCCGGCGCCGGCGATGGCAACGTCCGCTTCGGCGTCCCCGTCCAGGCTCGCGGCTGGCTCGAGAGAGCCCGGCACCGTGTCGTGCCAGAAGGAGAGTCGGCGGTACTCCTCGCCGTGCTGGCTCATGGCACTACCGTCCCACCTGATCAGGGAGGCCGGGCGGCCGGCCATCCTTGTGTCATGCCCGCTGAACGTCAGGCCAACGTGCCGCCACCAGCCCCGAAGGATTCGTTGCGAATATACAAGCTTTGCGTGGTATGCCTCGGCAACATCTGCCGCTCGCCGATGGCAGAAGCCCTGATCAGAGCCGAACTTGACGCCGCGGGCCTGTCCGGCAGGGTGAGCGTCGAGAGCGCGGGAACCGGCGACTGGCATCTCGGCGAACCGATGGACCGCGGGGCGAGCGCCGAGCTGACCAGGCGCGGTTATGACGGCTCGGCACACCGGGCGAGGCAGATCAACTCCGGCTGGATGGACCAGTTTGACCTGCTCATCGCCATGGACGCCAGCAACCTGCGGAACCTGCAGCGGATGGCGGCCGGCCGGGCGGACATCCTGCGGCGGATCAGGCTGTTCCGGTCCTTCGACCCTGCCGCGCCGGAAGGCGCGCAGGTGCCTGACCCCTACGGCGGCGGTCCCGACGAGTTCGCGCGGGTCTTCGACATCGTGCAGGCGGCGGCTCGCGGCCTGGTCGCGGCGCTCCAGGAGCTGCTGGAGCCGGCGAGTGGCTGAGCCGCCCGCGACTGGGCTGGGCGCGGGAGCAGGGCTGATCGAGCACGTCGCGGGCGTTGCCGTGCGTGAATGGCGGCCGGCCGGCGGCAGCCACGGCGCGGCCCACCACCGATGCCGCCTGGCCGACGGGCGCGAGTTGTTCGTGAAGTCCGCCCGCGGCGCGGAAGACGCCGCCGAGCTCGAGGCTGAGGCGAACAGCTTGCGGTGGCTCGGAGCGGCCGGCGCGGTCCCGGTGCCCGAGGTCGTCGTCTGCGAGCGGGGGCTGCTGGGCATCGCCTGGATTCCGCCCGGCGGCGGAGGCCGGATGGCCGCTGAGCGCTTCGGGCGCGATCTCGCTGGCTTGCACGCGGCCGGCGCCGACCGGTTCGGGGCGCCGTGGCGTGGGTTCATCGCGGGCCTGCCGCTGCCGGACGATGAGGCCGGCTCCTGGCCGGCGTGGTACGCCCGGTCGCGGCTGCTGCCGTACTGCCGGCTGGCGCGCGACGCGGGCACGCTCGGCGATTCTGACGTGGCGCTGATTGAGACCGTGGCGAGCCGGATCGGCGAGCTCGCGGGACCGGCAGAGCCGCCGGCCAGGATTCATGGTGACTGCTGGTCGGGCAACGTCTTGTGGTCAGGCGGGCGCGGCTGGCTCATCGACCCTGCCGCGCACGGCGGCCACAGGGAGACCGATTTGGCGATGCTGGCGCTGTTCGGCGCGCCGTACCTGGACCGGATCATGGCCGCGTATCAGGACGTCGATCCGCTCGCGGCCGGCTGGCAGGCCAGGGTGCCGCTGCACCAGCTGCATCCGCTGCTCGTGCACGTGTGCCTGTTCGGCGCCAGCTATCGCGAGTCCGCCCTGGCCGCCGCCCGCGGGGCCTTGGCCGCGGCGTGATCGGGTGAAAGCCGTCATTTCGGCGCTGCAGTAGGGAGGTTGCCCGTGTGGACGGTGTATCGATGGGACACCCATTGCGGTCTGGGGTGATGGGTGTCCCATCGATACACCTGAACACCGGCGCCGAGAACGCTGGCCCATGCGCCGAACCGGGCAGACGACGTGAATCGGACCGGTCGGACCGATCGGACCGATCGGATCGATCAGGTGCGGATGCGGGTGCCGGCCGGGTCGTAGAGCGGCGCGCCGTGCCTGACGGCCGGATAGCGCTCGCCGGCGACCTCGACGACGAACCGGCTCGCCTGCCAGCCCGCGCCCGCGGGCGCGGACGCCGGATTGGTGGCGTCGGCGGCCCCGGCAGGCAGGTAGGCGGAGAAGATCGTCCGGCCGACGGTGTAGCCGAAGCCTGCGCTGCGCACGCTCGCGGCACAGGCGCAGGCGCAGCCGGGGTCGCGGTGCGTCAGGAGCTCACCACCGTGCATGACCACCTCCGCGTCGGCCGAGAACCAGCACAGCCGTTCAGCCGGCCCGTCGTCGCGGATCTTGCGCAGCGCCGGCCCGGCAAGCAGGCCTGGCTTGTCGGGCCGGACCGCGAAGCCGAGCCCGGCCGCGTACGGGTTGTCGTCGCTCCTGACGTCCGCGGCCCACGCGACGTACTGCTTCTCCAGCCGCAACGAGTTGACCGCCCGGTACCCCACGTCGCGCAGCCCGGCGTCGGCGCCCGCGGCCACCAGTCGTTCGTAGAGGTCGCGCATGTACTCGGCCGGCACGTGGAACTCCCAGCCCAGCTCGCCCACGTAGCCGGCGCGCAGCGCCAGCACCGGCGCGTGCCCGAGGTCGATCCACCGCGCCGTCATGTACCTGAACGCATCGCCGCTCAAGTCGGCCTCGCTGAGCCGCTGCGCGATCAGCCGCGACGACGGCCCGGCTAGGGTCAGCACCCCGAACGCCGAGGTCACCTCCCGAACGCGCACTGAGCCGTCATCCGGCGCGTGCCTGACCACGAACGCGCTGTCGTGCCTGCCGAAGCCCGAGCCTGTGACCAGGTAGAACTCTTCCTCCCCGAGCCTGGTGATGGTGACGTCGGCCTCGATGCCGCCGCGCTCGTTCAGTAGCTGGGTGTAAACGATCTTGCCGGGCGGCACGTCGAGGTCGGCGCCGGCTAGCCGCTGCAGCAGCGGCAGCGCGCCGGGCCCGGTGATCTCGAACTTGCTGAACGAGCTCATGTCGACCAGGCCAGCGGCGCCGCGGACCGCGTGGTGCTCGGCCTCGATCCGCCGCCAGGCGGCGCTGCGCCCGAACGTGAGGTCCTCGGCTGGGGTCGTGCCAGGCGCGCCGGGGGAGCCGAACCAGTTCGGCCGTTCCCAGCCGAACTTCGCGCCGAAGGCCGCTCCCCGCGCCGCCAGCACGTCGTGCAGCGGGCTGCGCCGCTGGCCGCGCCCGACGCTGAGCTCGCGGTTCGGGTATGCCACCTGGTAGTAACTGGCGTAGGCGTCCACGCACCGCTCGGCCAGGTACGCCGGGACGCTGTGCGGGCGGCCGAACCTGCGGACGTCGAACGCCCACAGGTCAAGGCCGGGATCGCCGTCGATGATCCACCCGGCCATGGCGTGCCCGGCCCCGCCGGCCGCCGCGATCCCCGCCGAGAACCCGCAGCAGTGGAAGAAGTTGTCCAGGTCCTCGGTCACGCCAAGCAGCGGCTCGGCGTCCGGCGAGAACGGGATCGGCCCGTTGACCCAGCTCCTGATCCCAGCGTCGGCGAAGGCAGGGATCCTGGCCGCGCACCCCCGCGCCAGCGGGGCGAACCGGTCGTGATCCGGCGGGAACAGCTCAGGACCCAGGTCAGCGGGGATCGGCCGCCAGGGAACCCGGCTGCCGTCCTCCCAGCCGCCGACGACCAGGCCGCCGGTTTCGGGCTTGGCGTAGAAGCGCGCGTCAGGATCACGGAATGTCGGCAGGTCAGGTGGCAACTCGGCGATCCGCTCTGTGACGACATATTGATGCTCAACTGGGCTCACGGCGATACTCGACCCCGCAAGCGCTGCCGTCTGAGCGCCCCACATGCCTGTGGCGTTGACGGCGATGTCGCACTCGATCCGCCCTGCTGTCGTAAGCAGGCCGGCCACCCGCCGTCCGGCCCGCTCGATCCCGATGACTGCTGTGTTCAGGGCGATGCGAACGCCCAGCGCCCGGGCGCCGGTCGCGAAGGAATGGGTGAGCTGGCTCGGGTCGGCGTAGCCGTCCGCCGGCACCCATACCGCGCCGCGCACGCCGTCGGTGCACAGCGGCGGGAACTTGGCCCGCGCCTCGGCCGGCGAGATCAGGTCGGCGTCGAATCCGAAACTCCTGGCAGCCGTGATCAGGCGTTTCAGCTCATGCCAGCGGTCCTCGCTTGAGGCGACCCTGATGCTGCCAGCCTGATGCCAGCCCGTGGCGTAGCCGGTCTGCTGCTCGAGCTCGGAGTAGGTCGTGACGCTCAACCGCATCAGCGCGGTGAGGCTGCTCGACGTGCGCAGCTGGCCGATCAGCCCGGCCGCGTGCCACGTGCTGCCCTCGGTCAGCCGTCGGCGCTCGATCACGGTCACGTCGGTCTTGCCGCGACGGGCGAGCTGGTAGGCGATGCTGCAGCCGACCACGCCGCCGCCGATGATGACGATCTCGCTGCGCTCGGGCAGCAGGGTCATAGGTCGCTCCCGTCGCCGGCCCAACCTGCGCCGTCTAAGGGGAATGATGCCGGTCTGGGAGCTTTGGCGCCAGCCGCCAGCCTAGTCCGACGCGGCGCTCTCAGCGGCGGCTCTCGCCTCCGGCGCGAGCGGCAGCGCGAAGCCGAACGTCGCGCCGTGGCCGGGATCTGAGTCCACCCAGACCTGGCCGTGGTGGGCGCTGACCATGGCGGAGACGATCGCGAGGCCGAGGCCTGTGCCGCCGGCCGTCCGGGTGCGGGCACGGTCCGTGCGGTAGAACCGCTCGAACACGTGCTCTTGCTGCTCCTTCGTCAGGCCGGCGCCATGGTCGGTGACCTCGAGGACGACGGCGGGTTCGGCCGCGTCAGGCCCGTGCCCGTTGCCCAGCGCCCCCGACTTGATCGTGATCTCGATCGGCGTGCCGTCCGGGGTGTGCGTCATCGCGTTGCTCATGAGGTTCGAGACCACCTGGCGCAGCCCCACCTCGTCGCCGGTGACGAGCGGTGCGTCCGTCGTGCCGACGGTCAGGTTGATCGTGCGTTTCGGCGCGATGACCCTGGCGTCGTGCAGCGCGTCTGCGGCGATCGCGAGCAGGTCGACGGTGCGGTAGTCCAGCGTGCGCTGCTGGTCCAGGCGGGCGAGCAGCAGCATGTCGTCGACGAGAACGCCCATGCGCTTCGCTTCGCCCTCGACGCGTTCGATGAGCCGGTCCAGCTCGGGGCTGGTCAGAGGCCCGGTCGGCAGCCCGGTTGCCGCCCCGTCGCCCGCCTCGCCCGCGGTGACGGGCGCGGCGTCGACGGCTCCGCCGGCGCCGCCGCGCTGCCGGTAGTACTCGGCGAACCCGCGGATCGCGGTCAGCGGCGTCCGCAGTTCGTGGCTGGCGTCGGCGACGAACTGCCGCATCCTGTCCTCTGACCGGCTGGCGTTCAGCGCTGACCTTCTGGCCGCTTCCTCCGAGCTCCTCGCGGCCTCCTCCGACGCCATCCTGGCCCGGAACGCGGCCTCGATGTGCGCCAGCATCACGTTCAGCGAGCGGCCGAGCTTGCCGACCTCGGTCCTCGGGTCCCGCTCGGGCACCCGGCGGCCGAGGTCACCTGCGGCGATGGCGTCGGCCGTCCGCTCAATGTCGATGAGGGGCCGCATGCTCCGCCTGATCACCGTGATCCCGACCGCGGCCAGCACCAGCAGCAGCGCGCAGCTGACGATCAGGTCGATGATGGTCAGCTCGTTGATCGTCCGGTAGGCGTTAGTGACGTCGATGCCCAGGATGATGGTGCCCTTGCTGACTCCGGCCCCCGAGCCCGTGTACCACGGCGTGCTGATCACCCGCCAGCGCTGCTGACCGGACGGCGAGCTGACCGTGACCGGAGAAGAGACTGTCTGCGGAACTGTGGCGAGCCACGGAGCACCGTGGCTGACCGCCGGTCCAGGAACCATCTGGCCGGTCTGGCCGTATCCGGTGAACCTGAACTCGCCGGCGACTTGCCGGACCGACCCCTTCGGGGGCAGCCACTGCACCGAGATCCCGCCGTTGCTTGGCTGCACGCGCCCGGTCGCGAGGAATCCCTCGACGTACAGCGGTATGTTGCCGCTCCTGGCCGCGGCCGCCAGCTCGTGATCAGCCTGGCCAAGGAGATAGCCGCGCAGGAAGGCGATGCCCGCGATGCTGATCACTGCGAGCGCGGCGGTGACGAGGGCCAGGACCGCCGCGATGAGCTTGATGCGCAGCGGCGTCCGGCTAGGCAGTGCCCGCGCCGACCGCCAGAACCCCTGTGTGGTTGCCGGGTGAGTCATTGGCATACGTGTTTCGGCTAGGACGATGGCAGCCGCATGACGTAGCCCACGCCGCGCAGCGTGTGCAGCAGGTGCGGTTCCGTGGCGTCGATCTTCCTGCGCAGGACCGAGACATACGACTCGACGATGCCGGTGTCGCCCCTGAAGTCGTAGTCCCAGACGTGGTCGAGTATCTGCATCTTGGACAGCACCCGGCCAGAGTTCCGCATGAAGTACCTGAGCAGCTTGAACTCGGTGGGCGACAGCTGCACCTGGGTGCCGCCGCGCCACACTTCGTGGCTGTCCTCGTCAAGCTCAAGGTCGGCGAAAGCCAGGCGGGGCGACGGCTCTGCGGCGCCGCCGCGGGTGCGCCTGAGCACGGCCTGGATCCTCGCGATGACCTCTTCGAGGCTGAAGGGCTTGGTGACATAGTCGTCTCCGCCCAGCGTCAGGCCGCGGACCTTGTCCTCGGTGGAGTCGCGTGCCGTCAGGAACACCACCGGGGTGCGGGTGCCGCCGCCGCGCAGCCGGTGCAGCACGTCGAAGCCGTCCATGTCGGGAAGCATCACGTCGAGCACGATCAGGTCGGGCCGGTGCCGCTGCGCCGCCTGCACGGCCTCCGAGCCGGCCGCTGCCGTGACGACCTCGAAACCCGCGTACCGCAAACTGGCAGCCAGCAACTCGAGGATGTTTGGCTCATCCTCGACGACCAGCAGCTTGGCCGAGGGCTGCTGACGGTCACCGGGCACACTGCTCATCAGGCTATTGTCCGCCCTCTGGCTGAAGGTTTGCTGAAAGCAACCTCAGAGGAAGGTCGAGGCAGGCCGGAACTCGCCGGCTCAGCCCGCCTGCTTCGAGCCGGTGATCAGGCCCTTGGAGATCGGCTGATCGTTGTTGAGCTCGTGGAACAGCTTCAGCGCCTCGGTGCTGTTCCATTTCAGCGCGTCCCCGCCGCTCGAGGTCACGATGCTCCCCTCGATCGGCACCGTGGTGGTGATCGGGTTCCGCAGCGCGAGTGCCACCTGCAGCAGCTGGAGCAGGTGGGTGCCGTTGTCGACGGTCAGCGTTCCCGCCACCCCGGACGCGGCCGGAAGGCCGGAGAACGGATTGGCGATCACGCCGGCGCTGGTCAGCTTGCGCAGCAGTGCCCGCAGGAAGACCCGCTGGTTCTGGATTCGCTGCAGGTCCGCCGTAGCGAAGGTGTACCTGGTGCGCACGAACCCCAGCGCCTCGGCGCCGTCCAGTGTCTGACAGCCTTTGCGCAGGTGCAGCCCGGCCTTCGGGTCGGTGAGCGGTGCCTTGAGGCACACCCTGACCCCGCCGACCGCGTCCACGACGCGCACGAAGCCGCCGAAGCCGATGCTCATGAAATGATCGATCCGCAGCCCGGTCACGTTCTGCACGGTCTCGGCGAGCAGTCGCGGGCCGCCGAAGGCGTACGCCGCGTTGATCTTGTCGGAGCCGTGGCCAGGGATCGGGACGTAAGAGTCGCGGGGCAGGCTGACCAGTACCGGCCGCCCGCCGTTGGACGGCATGTGCAGCACCATGATGGTGTCTGATCGCCTGCCGCTGATGTCGTGCCCGGTCTTGAGCTTGCGTTCTTCCTTGCGGGTCAGGCCCTGCCGGCTGTCAGAGCCGGTGATCAGCCAGTTCTGCCCGGCACCCTGGACCGGCCGGCCGGAGTAGTCGACCAGGACGTTCTTCCTGGTCAGCTGCGAGTCCAGGTAGAAGTAGCTCACCACGCTCGCGACGAGGGCGACGGACAGCAGCGCGGCGATGATGGCGATGATGCGCCTGGGCCTCAGCCACCGCCGCCAGCCGGGCTGGCTGAAGCCGCCCGGATAGCCGCCGGCTCCGCCGCCAGGCCCGCCGGTCCGCGCCGGCCTGTATGCGGGGCCTGCCGCGCGGGACGATGGCTGGGATGGCCAGCCCGCGCCTGAAGCACCACCGCCTGCTCCTCCTGAGCGGTAGGGGAGCTGCACGGTCGGCTCAGCGGGCGGCCGTGCCCCCGGGCTGGCCCCTTGGGATTCGCGGAACCAGTCGTCCGGCCAGTCGGTCATCTCAGCTGCCTCACCGTCATCGAACTGTCCTACCGTCTCTACAACATGACGTGCGAGCAGCCAAATTGGCTGGCCCTTGGGGTGAACTATTTCTCCGCACGTCCCGCCCACGAGATCGTCACCACGTCCCGGCCTGACGAGCCAAGATCCTGCGGGTGCTCGGGATCGGCTCCCGCGTCGACGAGCGCGTCGGCGACGTCCCCTGCCCGCTCCGGCGGCAGGCACAGCCGGCGCCTGGTGACGTCGGTCAGCTCCTCGAAGCTGGCGTAGTCGGCACCTTCCGGCCTGCTCCAGCTCTGGTGCCCGGCCTTCACGCCCATGGCGCGCAGGATCGTCAGCACGTCATCGGCGGTGGGCCGGCCGGGGCGTCGCAGGCCGTAGAACCGGAGCCAGAGCTCGTTCAGGGACGTCAGCGGGTGCAAGGCCGCGATCTCGACGACGACCTGCCGCCTGGCGTGATCGGTCAGTGCTGCCAGGAACGGCCCCAGATCGGGAGCGTTGAAGAGCACGTGGTGGCAGGTGACCACGTCGGCGGGGGCCACCTGCGGCGCGACCTGCGGCCACCGGCCTGTCACGCACCTGGCCGGGATGCCGCGCGCGCTGGTCCGCTCCGCGAGCAGCGCGAGCATCCGCTCGTCAGCGTCGACGGCGGTGAGGGCGGTGGTGCGGGGGAGCAACGGCAGGCACGCGGCGCCTGGCCCCGATCCGACATCGAGCACGCTGCCCGGCGGGTCGAGGGCGTCCCAGGCCCGCTCGAAGGACGGCCCTGCCGGCTCGGCGCTCAGCCTGTCGGCCCGCCTGGCGAAGACCTGGCCAGGCAGGACCCACGGCGACTCGGGCGCGGCCTCGAGTATGCGGTCGGGAATGGCCCACGACTCGAGATCGGCACGCCACCTGGCGAGCAACTCGGTCAGGCCGGTCTCGGCGTCCTGGCCGGCCAGGCCCGCGGTCGACCCGGCGTCGGATCCGCTCACTGCTGCATGGTACGTCCAGCTCACGCGCGCGCCGGCCACGTCAGCTATCCCGGTCAGCACGCTGACGCCGGAGCAGCGGCAGCACGAACCACAGCACCGCGAACAAGCAGCCGATGAAGACGCCGACGACGATGGCCGAGGTGTTGCCTTCCACGAAGCTGGTCACCAGCATCACCGCGATGCTCACCGCGAGCGCGACCGCGGCGAGCCCGCCGATCGCCATCCGGTTCGCGACCCTGACCAGAGGTTGCTTCAGGTGGTGGCGGAAGACGATACGGTGATAGGCAAC
This sequence comes from uncultured Actinomycetota bacterium, assembly GCA_963739025.1. Taxonomy (GTDB): domain Bacteria; phylum Actinomycetota; class Actinomycetes; order Streptosporangiales; family Streptosporangiaceae; genus Chersky-822. The sequence continues at coordinate 23,778 of CAVTYS010000001.1, forward strand.
CGGGCCGAGCAGCAAGAGGGTCGCGAGAGCGGCGAGAAGCAGATCGGCGATGTAGAGCCCGCGCTGAGCGTGCGTCAGCTTGGGGAATCCGTTCGTGAACGGCAGCGACAGCAGGAAGCCGAAGAGCACCTGCACGCCAAGGCCGGCGACCCGCAGTTCCTGGAGCAACTCCATCAGGTTGCGGTCGTCGCGCTCGTCCTGCGTCTCGTTCCTGCCGTCAGAACTGCTCATCGCGGTTGACCTCTTTCCGCGACGGAGCGAGATAACCGCGCGGCCTCAGCGGCCAGGGAGCTTGACCACGGTCACGAAGAAATCGTCGATCTGGCGCACGACGGTGAGGAAGCAGTCGAAATCCACCGGCTTGGTGACATAGGCGTTCGCGTGCAGGTCGTAGCTGCGCAGGATGTCCTCTTCGGCGTCGGAGGTGGTCAGCACGACGACGGGGATCCGCTGCAGGTCAGAGTCTGACTTGATCTCGGCCAGCACCTCATGGCCCGCCTTTCTCGGCAGGTTGAGGTCGAGCAGGATGAGGTCGGGCCGCGGAGCGTTCGCGAAGCCCTCTTCGCGGCGCAGGAACGCCATCGCGGCCTCGCCGTCGGACACGACGCTGAGCTGGTTGCGCACCTTGTTCTCGGCGAATGCCTCCCGCGTGATGAGCACGTCGCCTGGATCGTCCTCGACCAGCAGGATCTGGATCATGATCCCCGAATCGCTGGCGCTCAACTAGCCTCCTCGTGCCCGTCAGCCTCGGGAAGTGTCCACCGGATTGTAGTACCTGATCCCTCACCCGCCTGGGTGTCGACCCAGATATGGCCACCGTGGAAATCGACGATCTTGCGGCAGAGCGCCAGCCCGATGCCGGTGCCCGGATAGGCATCCCTGGGATGCAGCCGCTGGAAGATCACGAACACCCGCTCGGCGTGCGCGGGAGCGATCCCGATTCCGTTGTCCTGGCAGGCGAACGTCCAGTGGTGGTCGTCCTCCCGCTCGGCGGAGATCCTGATCACCGGCGGCTCGTCCATCCGCCGGAACTTGATCGCGTTGGCGATCAGGTTCTGGAAGAGCTGGGTCAGCAGGGTCGCATCGCCGGTCACCGGCGGCAGGTCGGTCACGATCACCTGGGCGTCGGTGTCGGTGATCGTGGCATCCAGCCGGTCGACCGCCTCGCTGGCCACGGCGTTCAGGTCCACCGGCCCGCGGACCGTTCCTGGCTGGCCGACCCTGGAGAACGTGAGCAGCTCGTTGATCAGCAGCTGCATGCGCTTGGCGCCGTCGACCGCGAACGCGATGTACTGACGGGCGCGGTCATCGAGCTGGCCCGCGTACCTGGACTCGAGCATCTGGCAGAAGCTCGCCACCTTGCGCAGCGGCTCTTGCAGGTCGTGCGACGCCACGTACGCGAACTGCTCGAGTTCGCGGTTCGATCGTTCGAGCTCGCCCGCCTTATAGGACAGGTCGGTCATGCTCGACCTGAGCTGCCGCCGCATCGCCTCGACGTCTGCCGCCAGCTCCATGACCTCGCGCGGTCCCGTGATCTTCAGCTCATGGTCAACCCCGCCGGAGGCCACCACCTGTGCCTCGCTCCCGAGCGCGGCGAGCGGCCTGGTCACCCATCTGGTCATCGCCGCCCAGGCCGCCGCCGCGGCCGCGATGACCGCGACAGCGCCGGTGATCGCCACGATGATCACCGCTGTCGTCGCCGAATGCAGGCGGCGCAACGCCGCCTGCCGTTCGACGAGTATCGCGCTGGTCAGGACGCCGATCCTCGCGCGGATCCGATCGAAGTCCGCCTTGCCCGTGGTCTCCAGGGCGGCGCTGACCTGGCCGCCGGACTTTGCCATCGCGATCGCGGGTTCCGCGTACTGGTCGCGCCACTGACCGGCGGCGGCCGCCGCTGCCGGAAGCTGGCTGCGCAGCTCAGGATAGGAATCGATGAGCCGGTGCAGCGCGTGGATGTGCACAGCCGTCTCTGCCATGCCTTGCTGATAGGGCTTGAGGTACGACGCGTCCTTGGTCAGCACGTAGCCGCGGACGCCGGTCTCCTCGTTCAGCAGCGACGCGAGCAGGTAGCTGGTGCTCCTTGCCGCCGGATCCAGGCGGTTGACCTGCACGTTGACGGCGTTGACGAGGCTGTTCAGCGCCAGGCCGCCCAGCACGGAGCCGACGACAAGCACCACGCCGGCGACCACGAACGCCAGCCCCAGCCTGCGCCGCAGCGACCACGTGCCCCTGGTGAGGCCGTGCCTGGTCCGTGCCCAGACGTCGGAGCCCCCCGCGAGCTGGTCGGTCACGGGTGCCGCCCGACGATGAGGAACGCGACATCGTCGGCCAGCGGCCCGCCGTTGAGCCGCTCCACGGTCTTGAGCAACGTGTCGGCGAGCGCGTCCTCGAACCCTGGTACCGAAGCCCCAGGCGACGACGTGCTGATCAGGCCGATGAGCCCCTCAGGGCCGAGAACCCTGCCATCGGGCCCGCCCTTGCCTTCGATCAGGCCGTCGGTGTAGAGCATCAGCGACCATTCCGGCCCGAGGGACACGGGGATTTGCGGCCATTCTTCGTCGAACAGGCCGAGCGGCGGCCCTGGCTTGCCGTCGCCGAGCATGACAGGCGGCGACCCGAGCAGGACGGGCGGCGGGTGACCGGCGATGTGCATGCCGCCCTCGCCGCTGGCCACGTCGATGCTCAGCGTCGCCACGGTCGCGAACACCTCGGGCCTGTGCCGCTCGCGGATGAGGACCTCCTGCAGGCAGTCCAGGGTCTGCGTGGGCTGGCGGCCGGACAGCACGAGGGTCCGCCAGGCAACCCGCAGGCATACTCCGAGCGCCGCCTCGTCGGGCCCGTGGCCGCACACGTCGCCGATCAGCGCGTGCAGGGTGCCGTCGTTGAGTTCTATCAGGTCGTAGAAGTCGCCGCCGAGCAGCGCCTGGTCGCGGCCAGGCCGGTAGCGCAGCGTGTGGTACAGGCTCTCGTCGTTGAGGATCGGCACGGGCAGCAGGCCGCGCTCGAGCCTGGTGTACTCGGCCTGCCGGATCGCCGCCTCGCGCAATTGCCTGGCCGTCTCGTTGGCCCGCTTGCGCTCGATCGCGTACCGGATGCACCGGCTGAGGGTCGCCCCGTCGACCTGGCCCTTGATCAGGTAATCCTGCGCACCGGCGGTCATGGCGGCGATGCCGAGCGATTCGTCGTTGGCGCCGGTCAGCACCAGCACAGCGGCATCGGGGGCCAGGCTCAGAACAAGCCTGATTCCCTCGAAGCCGACAGAATCGGGCAATCCGAGGTCAAGCAGCACGCAAACCGGGCCGGCGGCGAGCTCGGGAGTCGCCGCGGCGAGACTCTGCTGCCACGACAGCGACACCCCGAGGCCGGCGTCGGCGAGGTACTCGCGCACGAGGAGGGCATCGGCCTCGTCATCCTCGATGAGCAGCACCGGCACCACCTCATCGGTGGCGGCGCCATCTGTGGCAAGCTGGAGCATTCCGGTTACGTCCCTCATGCCGCTGAGCAGGGTCGGTCTATCGACCGGAGCTTACTCGCGAAGGGGGAATAGTGGCGTCTTCAACGGCATTAGCCGCAGCGCTAATGGCCCGGTGCGCCTGTCAGCCGGCGAACCGGCGGCTGACAGCACAGCGACGTCGCGAATAGGGTAGTTGACGACTATGGCCATGGGACGCCGTAGCGCCGATCGTGGCAGTTGTGGTCCTGACTCTTGGTTAGAGGTGGCGGTGTCTGATGCGGGGCCGCGCGACCTGAGCGCAGAACTCGCTCAGGCCGCCAGCGAGCTGCTGACCTTGGCGAGCGCCTCAGAGTCGCGCGCGATGCACAGGCTCGTCGAACTGGCGGCCAGGCACGTGCCTGGCTGCTCAGGGGCAACGGCCGTGCTCTGGCAGGAGGACGAGCCTGCCGTGAGCTCGGCCAGTCACCCTGACCTGTCCGAGCTCGCCGAGGTCCAGCTGGCATCCAGGCGCGGGCCAGCCATCGAAGCTCGCGCCGAGGGCAAGCAGGTGAGCTGCCAGGACACCCTCAGCGAGGACCGGTGGCCCGAGTACACGAGCCGGGCGCTCTCGATGGGCGTCCGCTCGTCGCTCACCCTGGTGCATACGTCGGGACAACTCGGGCTGACGATGACGATGTACGCCACGCGCCCCAGGGTGCTCGACGCCAGCAGGGCGCCGGTCGCTGAGCTGCTGATCGCCTTCGGGAGCGCGGTCATGCGCAACACCTCAAGCTACGACGCCGCGCAGCGCACCGCCCGGCAGCTCAGCGAGGGAGCAGATTCGCGTGCGGTCGTCGACCAGGCCAAGGGGATCTTGATGGTGGGCCTCAGCTGCAGCGCCGATGAGGCCCTGCGGCGGATGCGGGAGATCTCGCAGACCAGCCAGATCAAGGTCACCGAGGTGGCCAGGCGGATCGTCGAATCGCATGAGGTCGATGTGCGCTGAGCCCGTCGTTTGACCCGTGCGGGCGCCGGGTAGCTGGCCGGGACCATGAGACTCCCCGCATCTGAGTGGCCGGCCGAACAGGTCCGCGCGTGGACCACGGCCCTTGACGCCCTGGCGTCAGCCGGAGAGGCGGCCGTAGCCGCCACCGCGGAGGCGGACCTGATGGCGGGGACGGCCGATGCGCTTGCCGGGCGGTTCGCCGACTGGGTCATCTTTGATCTCGTGCCGGGAAGCCACGGCGCCAGGTCGGTGGCCGGACGCCGGGCACAGCCCGGGCTGGCCTCGGCGGTCGCCGGGCTGCCTACGTCGGATTGCCCGCTGGCCGTCTCAGCGATGGATCAGCGCACGCCGCTCGTACAGGCTTGGATCGCGGATCCGGCCGAGCTCGGCGTGCTTCCCGACGGGCAGCGGGTCGTCGAGGCGCTCGGCGCTGGCTCGTACGCGGTCAGCCCGATCACGGCGGGCGGCAGCGTGCTCGGGGCGATCACGATCGTGCGCGACAAATCTAGGTCGCCGGTAACCTTCCTTGAGCTCAGCGTTCTGGCTCATATCGCCGATCTGGCCGCGGCCGCCATCGAGCGCCTGGACGCCGGAGGCGGGACACCCCCGAGTCATCCGGTCCACTAGACGCTCCAGGTAACCGGCTGATCTAGTGGGCCTGTAGCGTCGCGACGAGTGAGGACATAGAGGTGCCGGTAGCGCCACGCCAGGATGAGGCCGCGATTCAGGTCGCGGCGCTTGAGAAGCGGCACGCCGCCCTGCGCCAGGCAGCGAACCTGCCTGGCGCTGACGTGACCTCATTGCTTGACGCCGCGTTCGCCGAGCTCGAGGCCGCGATCGGGATGCTCGCGGCGCCGCTGGGAGCAGGCGATCAGGCGGCCGGCGGCCGTCAGGCCGACACGGATGCGACGGAGCGCAGGATGCTTCGCGCCGCGTTCACCGACGCGCCGGTTCCGCTGTTCCTGCTGGCGAGGGACGGCACAGTGCTCCGGGTCAACAAGGCGGGCGCCGAGCTGCTCGGATCGAAGCCCGGCTACGCCACCGGCAGGCCGTTCACCACATTCGTGGCGCTGTCCGGCCGAGCCGCCGTGCAAACCCAGCTCAACGCGGTGACCAGGAGCGGGCGCGCCGGGCGGGTCAGGTGCGGCCTGCTGGGTGCCGCCGGCCCGGCCGCGCGGGACCTGGCCATCGGCCTGGTCAGCGTCAGCGGCGACAACGACCGCCTGATCGTCGCGGTCGGGAACGGAGCTGGCGAGACGACAGCCGCCACCTCGGCGGAGGGCGAGTCAGCAGCCGACGGTCCGCGCGGCAATCCTCGCAAAACGGTGAAATCATCATCCGGTCAGTCACCGAAGTCCGGCAATGCGAAGAAGGCCGGCCGCCCGGCTGCCACCGTCGAGGCGATCACGCACCGGATGGACCTGGTCACCGCCGTGACCAGGCTGCTGCTTGAGAACGAGAACTTCAGCGAGTCGATGACGCTGCAGCGCTGCGCCCGGCTGCTGGCTGGCGAGCTGGCGTCCTGGGTCATCGTCGATCTTGACCGCCGCGGGCAGCTCAGGCGGCAGTCCGTGATCGGACCAGAGGGCCCGGGGCTGGCCGGGATCAGGGATTCGGCCGCGGCGCTGAACCCGATGCCGGGCTCGCTGCCGCACACCGTCCACGAGTCTGGGCAGGCGGTGCTGATCGCCCATGCGGAGGATGCAGAGGTACTCGGGCCAGGTCCTGGCGATGTCCCGCTGCTGATGCTGCTCGGCAGCACGTCGGTACTGTCCGTCCCGATCACCGACGGCGAGCGCAGGTACGGCGCGCTGACGCTGGCGAGGCAAGCCGATCTGCGGCACTTCGAGATCGCCGACCTCGGCCTGGTCGAGGAGCTCGGCGAGCAACTCGCGCTGGCCATCCGCGTTGACCACATGTTCCGCCGCCGGACCGAGATAGCCGATGCGCTGCAGGCGAGCTTGCTGCCGCGGCGCCTCCCTGAAATCGCTGGCGTCGAGCTGGCCGCGGTCTACGTCGCGGCCACGGAGGGCGCGGAGATCGGCGCTGACTTCTATGATGCCTACCGGACACCGGCCGGCTGGGGACTGTCCGTCGGCGACGTCTGCGGCAAGGGCGAGGAGGCCGCCGCGGTCACCGCGGCGGCCAGGCACGCGATCAGGGTCATCGCCTACGACGCGGCCGACCCGGCCGACGTGCTGTCTGGCGCCAACAAGGTCCTGCTCGCCGAGGAGCTCAGCGGCGGGTTCGTCACCGCGAGCATCGCGCACCTGGAGTGGCGGGACGGGACGCTGCACGTCGCGCTCGGCAGCGCAGGACACCCGAGTGCCGCGGTCATCCGCACCGACGGGCGGGTGCAGCTGCCAGGAGGCGGCGGCCTGCCGCTCGGGCTGCTCGACGATTTCGTGCCTGGCACGCACGAGCTGACGCTGAGCAAGGGCGACATTCTCTTCCTGTACACCGACGGCCTCACGCAGGCGAGGGGCCGCGACAGGACCTACTTCCAGGCAAGGCTGAGCGACGAGCTGGCCGGCCTGGCCGGCAGCCATCCCGACCAGTTCAAGGCCGGCCTGCGGCGGACCTTGCTGCAGTTCACGGCCGGGGACCTCATCGACGACATCACGATGATGGTGCTCAGGGTGGGCGACAGCCCAGAACGGCCGGATAAGCGACGCGGTCGTGCATAAACGAGGCAGCGACGGGCAGGGGATCGATGGCCATGAACGCGATGACGGCGATGCCGGCGCGAGGCCGGAGCTGACTCGCCGCAGAGGGATTGAGCGCGATGAGATACGCAGAAGCCGACTGGCGCTCGCGAGGCGCATGCTTGTCCGTGGACCCTGAGCTGTTCTTCCCGCTGTCCTCCGTGGGGCCAGCGGCCGGTCAGCTCAGCCAGGCCAAGTCGGTATGCACTCGATGCCCGGTACGGGCAAAGTGCCTGGACTTTGCCCTCGCGACCCGGCAGGTGCACGGCGTCTGGGGCGGCACGAGCGAGGACGAACGCCGGCGGATCCTGGCGCGGATCGACAGCGAGTCCGCCAGGCGTCCGAAGGTCGCCGTGAGCACGGGCCGCGCGCACTGAGGAGCGCGGCCCGCGCCTGTTACTTCTCGATGTACTCGACGATCGACTCGCGCTCGACCTGCCCGTCGACGACGGTCTGAGCTGACTCGGCTTGCTCAAGCGGAGCGATCGGCTTGCGTGTGTCGGTGTCAACTATTTCGGTAAAGTCCGGCGAACCCTTCACGAGCACGCTGCGGCGCAGCCAGCCCTTCCCGCGGCGCGGGATGACCAGGCCGACGATCCCGGTGAGCATCAGCACCCAGCCGAGGACCTGCAGGTTGAGGAAGGACGGATGGGCGGTGACGGCGAACGCGAAGACGGCGCCTGCCGCCAGGAGCGTCAGTGCTGTCGCTGACTTCATGGTTCGGTCCCTTTCAGGTGCTGGGCGGGATGCGGGGGTGCGGGGGGCGGCGGGGCGGGCGGTGCGGGGTGCGAAGAGCGGCTGCCTAAGCCGGCTCCATCAGGCGTTCGCGCAGGTACTCAAGTGCCTCAGCGAGAAGCCGGGAGACATGCATCTGGGAGATTCCCAGGTGCTTGCCGATCTCGGCCTGCGTCATGTTGCCGTAGAAGCGCATGAGCAGGAGTTGCTGCTCCCGTTCTGGCAAGCCGTTCAGGTGCGTCCACACGGCTTCCATGTCGAGCACGTGCTCGAGGTTCGGATCCTCGGTGCCGATGAGGTCGGCGAGGCTGGCCCGGCCGTCGTCGTCGGTCAGCGGCGCGTCGAGCGAGGATGACTGGAAGGCTAGCTCCGCGCGCCTGACCTCGCGGAGTTCATCCTCGGTGACGTTCAGCCGGTCGGCGAGCTCGGCATCGGTCGGCGCTCGGCCGAGCTCCTGGGTGAGCTCGGCCGAGGCGCTCCTGGCGGACAGCCGCAGTTCCTGGAGCGAGCGCTTGACGTGAATCTGCCAGCGCTTGTCGCGGAAGTACCGCTTGATCTCGCCGCTGACGCACGGCAACGCGTACCCGGCGAGCCCGGTGCCTGCGGCCGGATCGTAGTTATTGATGGCCTTGAGCAGGCCGACGTAGCCGACCTGGAGGAGGTCTTCGTACGGTTCAGGGCTGTTCTGGAACCGCCGGATGCAGGACCGCACCAGCGGGCGGTACCTGTTCACGAGCACCTCGCATGCCGTTTCCCTGATCGGGTGCTCGCGAGGCAGGGAACGGATCATGTCAAGCAGCTCGGCGTCGTCGCGCTGCCCGAGCTCGCAGTTATCATGCACGGCCCATTTGTGCCCGCCCTATGGATTTCAAACATCGGCGGCACGCGCTACCGGGGAACGGCTCGCACAAAGGCGCCTCACCTGCGAGGACGCGCCAGAAGTTAGCTTCAGCGGTCCGGCCGCTGCAAGGTCAGCCGCGGGCAGTTCAGCTGCTCGCGCCCTGCTGCGCTGGCTGGTCAGCGCCTGCGGTCTCGGCCGGAGCGAGCAGCTTGCTCACCCCGCCGGTGCCGCGATTATCTTCGGCCAGGTCGGCCGCGATCCGGTCGACGGTCTCCGTGCCCCTGTGCAGGACCGCCTTGGTGATGCTGGCAGCGCGGGCGGCGACGGCCTTGAACTGCACGATGCGGCGCGCCCGTCCATCCGGGCGCAGGAAGACCACGAGCAGCGCGAGCAGGAAGACCGCGAACACGAGTGCCATGGGGGGCTGCTTTCTACGGTTGCGCCAATGGTGGTCCGACACTGCCCAGGCATACACGTTTAAACATGTAGCCCGCGAGGTGAGCGGCCTGCCGGTCGTCAGTACGTGTTGTGCCCAGTTTCGCGGTATCGGGGTTTATCTGGCAGGCCCGGAGGTAGCTGCGGGCCCGCCGATGGCGGCCACCTGACGCCCGTCAGTCCCGCCCTAGGCCGGGCGCTCGGAGTGAGCGCTTGGAGTGATGGGAGGCTGCCGTGAAGATCCTCGGAATGGTGCTCGTGGTCTGGCTGATCATCGGCGCGATCGCCGGTGGCCAGCGCCACTACTACAACTCAAATCCCGGCTGCGGGCGCGCCGGCACGATTGTCGTCACGGTACTGGCAGGGCCGCTGAACTACGTCGGCGCGAACCCGAAGGTCAATTGCCCGCGCCCGAGCAGGTAGCGCGTCAGTCCTGGCCGAGCCTGGCCGCCGCGGCGCGCCAGCGACCGGCGCGATCCGGGCACTGGAGCGGGCCGGGCGCACGAGCGCCGACCTGCACGTGATCGAGACGAGCGCGACCTCGGTCCGCCAGCCGCGTCACCAGCTGGGCCGGGCGGCCGCTCAGCTGCTGCTCGAGGAGGCGATGGACGCGGGGACGCACCAGCACAGGCAGGTCATCTTCGAGCCCGACCTCGTGATCCGCCAGTCGAGTAGGAGGGCGGGCGCCAATGTCAGATGCCGGCCGGCAGCGTCTCCAGATCAGCGATGACGATCTCCCTGTCGGCTTCCTCCGCAACCTGCTCGCAGGCGGCTCGTGCCAGCTCGGCCCAGCGGCGCGCCTCTGACTCGTCGCCGGCGAGCGCGCTCGCGCGGGCCAGCGCCTCGTAGGCGAACGCCAGGTCGAAGTCGGCGATGCCCTCGCGCTGGCAGATCTCCAGGACCTTCTGGGCGTGGAAGAGGGCGGGCACGGGCATGCCGAGGACGGCGCAGACCCGCGAGCACTGCCATTCGCCGCGGGCGCGGTTGACCGGCTTGCCGATCTGCATCCAGTGATAGGTCGAGGCGTGCGCCGCGTGGATCATCTCCGCGTCCTCGGCCTCGGTGCGGCTCTCCTGCTCAAGCAGCGTCCAGACGCGGTTGAACAGCGCGGCGGCGAGCTTGCGCTGGACCACGGGGTCCAGGGACGGCTTGTCGTTGTGCTCGTGCATGGATTCCCATTCCTTTCCTGTGACGAGGTGATCCAGGTCGTGGATCTGGCCTTGCATCCGTGTCACCCTGGCGACGAGCCTGCGCCGGTGCGCGACCAGCGCGTCGGTCATCGCCCCTTGATCCGCCGCGTACAGGTCGAGCAGCCGCCGCACCTCGGCGACCGGCAGGTCAAGTCCGCGGAGCCGGCGGATCAGCCGGGCCGGGTCCACCTGGTCCGCGCTGTACCGCCGGTAGCCGCTGGCCGGATCGACGGACGCGGGGGCGAGCAGCCCGACCGCGTCGTAGTGCCGCAGCGCCTTCGCGGTCAGCCCGCTCGCACGCGCGAACTGGCCGATGCTCAGCAACCGCTCCGGCGAATCCATGACCGGTTGCGCCTGTGTCCACGGCATACGATCCTGGCACGGGCTAACCGGACGCAGGGGAGCGCATATGCCAGTGGTGACGTCGCGCGACGGGACCGCGATCGTCTATGACAAGCAGGGGAGCGGACCAGCGCTCGTCATCGTGAACGGCGCGCTGACCACGCGCCGCGCAAGCGCCGAGCTCGTCGGGCTGCTCGCACCGAGGCTCACGGTCCTGACCTACGACCGGCGCGGGCGCGGTGACAGTGGCGATACCCCGCCGTATGCCGTGCAGCGCGAGATCGAGGACGTCGCGGCCGTGATCGGCGAGGCCGGTGGCGGTTCAGGCTTGCACGGGGCCGCCCTGTACGGGCACTCGTCAGGGGCGTGCCTGGCGCTTGAGGCAGCGCTGGTCCTGGGCGCCGGCGCGGTCACCAGCCTGGCCATGTACGAGGCGCCGTACGACGACGATCCGTCGGTCCGTGATGCCTGGCAGGCGTACCTGAGCGACCTGAAGGCGGCCCTCGACGCCGGCCGCCCAGGCGATGCCGCCGCGCTCTTCATGGCGTTCGTGGGCACGCCAGCCGGGCAGGTCGAGCAGATGCGGCAGGCGCCGTTCTGGCCGGGCATCGAGGCGGTTGCGCCCTCGCTGGCCTACGACCACACGGGCTTGATGGGTGCCGACAGGTCGGTCCCGGCCGCACGGGCGGCTCGGCTGAACGTGCCCGCGCTGGTGCTGCACGGGGAGAAGGGAGCGCCGTTCATGGCGCGGACCGCCGCGACGCTGCAAGAGGCGATCCCTGGCGCGGAGCTGCGCACGCTGGCCGGCCAGGACCATAACCCGAGCGCACAGCTACTCGCCCCGATCCTGGCGGACTTCGTTGACCGTCCTGGCGCTTAGGCGCGCGGCGCGCGCCCCATGGCGTAGAACTCCGGGTTCGGCCGGAGCGCCATCAGGTGAGCGAGCCGGTTCGACGCTGCGAACAAGGCCGTGATGGCGCCGACGTCCCAGATCTCGTCGTCGGTCAGGCCCGCGGCTCGGGCACGGGCGATGTCGGCGTCGCCGAACAGCTCGGGAGTGCGGGTCAGCGCCAGCGCGAGGTCGACGATGGCCCGGCCGCGCTCGTCGAGCTCGGCGTGCCAGGGATTCGTGGCCACGTGGTCGGCCAGCAGCGGATCCTTGGCCCTGATCCGCAGGATCGCCCCGTGGGCCACGACGCAGTAGGGGCAGTGGTTCGCGCCTGAGGTCGCGACGACCACGAGTTCACGCTCGGCCTTGCTCAGGCCGTCGGTCCGGTCCATGAGCGCGTCGTGGTAGTCGAGGAACGCCCGCAGCTCGGCTGGCCGGCGGCCTAGCGCGCGGAAGATGTTCGGCACGAAGCCCGACTTCTCGGCGATCACTCCGATCCGCTCGCGCAAGTCGTCGGGAAGGTCGTCCAGCTCCGTCATCCCGAACCGGCTGTCCGCCACGTCTGCTCCTCAGCTGCCCGGATCCGCAGCTGCCCGGATCCGCCCTGGCTGAACGATAACTCCGGCCAGGGCGGCCGGGCGCGCCGGAGTCATGCGAGGAACTTCAGCAGTGCGCTGTTGACCTGATCGTCGTGGGTCCAGGCGATGGCGTGCGGTCCGCCGTCGATGACCACCATCTGCATGTCGCTGAGCATGCCGGGCAGTCGCTTCCCGGTGTTCGGGTACGGCAGGATCCGGTCGTCGTCTCCCTGGATGACCAGGATCGGCACTCTGATCTGGCCGAGATCCCCGCGGAAGTCCGTCTCCCAGGTCGGGATGCAGGCGACGGTGGCAGCGGCCGATGCGGCCGCCGCGATGTTCCAGCTGGCCTGGTAGGCCTGGTCGCTGACCAGCGTGCCGCGGAACTTGTCAATGTTGTAGAAGTTGTCGAGGAACCCCTTCATCCACGCCGGAGGGTCCTGCCTGGCCGACTGCATGAAGCCGTCGAACAGGCTGGCAGGCAGGCCCTCCGGGTTGTCGTCGGTCTTGAGCAGGAACGGCGGAATCGGCGAGACCAGCACGCCCTTGCGCACTCGCTGCGAGCCGTACGTGCCGAGGTAGCGCGTTACCTCGCCGGTGCCCATCGAGTGGCCGACGAGGGTCACGTCGTGCAGGTCGAGGGCTTCGAGCAGCGCGTTCAGGTCGGCCGCGAAGGTGTCGTACTCGTAGCCCGTGGTTGGCTGGCTCGACTTGCCGAAGCCGCGGCGGTCGTAGGTGATCACGCGGCGCCCGTCCTCGAGGAGCACAGGCATCTGCTTGTCCCAGGCGCGCCCGCTCAGCGGGTAGCCGTGGATCAGGACGACAGGCTGTCCCGAGCCGTGGTCCTCGTAGTACAGGTCAATCGAGCCTGAGTTCTCCTGGCCGACCTTGATATAAGGCATTGAGCTTCCCCCCGTTGTGCCGGACGCCATCAGGCAGGACCATGAGCGGGGTCGCAGGCGAGAAGCAGGCAATCCCGGCTGGCGTGCACCTGGCCTGATGGTCTGCTTCTGTTGGTCTGCCCGGTGCTGTCGGCAGGAAAACGGCCGGCCACGCCGGTCAGGTGACGAAGGAGGAGCCGTGAACGGGTATCGCTTGGACGGCATGTCCGTTCTGACGACGGGGCTGACAAGGTCGGTCAGCCCGGAGAACCCCACAGCGGCGAAGGGCGCAGGAGGCGCCGCGACACAGGGCACCGGCGCCGTGGCCGCGCGCGACCTCGGTACCGGCTGGAAGGTCTCGCCCAGCATTGAGATCCCGGCCGGCGCGACGGCCGTGCTCGCTGACCTGGCCGGCCCAGGCGAGATCCGGCACCTCTGGCTGACCGTGCACCATTCGCACTGGCGCTCGCTGGCGCTGCGGGCGCACTGGGACGGCGCGGAGTCGCCCGCGATCGCGGTGCCGCTCGGTGATTTCTTCTGCCAGGGCTGGGGCGAATACGCGCACGTCAACTCCATGCCGGTCGCGGTCAATCCGAACGGCGGCCTGAACAGCTACTGGGAGATGCCGTTCCGGCAGGCGGCAAGGATCGAGCTGGAGAACCTCGGGCCAGCGAGCGCCGTGGTCTATTTCCAGATCGACTACGAGCTCACCGACGTCGGCGACAACGCTGGCTACCTGCACGCGCAATGGCGAAGGAGCAAGCCGCTGCCCCATCGGGACGTGCACACGATCCTGGACGGGGTCGGTGATCGCGGGCACTACGTCGGCACGTATCTGGCCTGGGGATCGAACAGCTCGGGATGGTGGGGCGAAGGGGAGGTGAAGTTCTACCTGGACGGCGACGCTGACTACCCGACGATCTGCGGCACGGGCACCGAGGACTACTTCGGCGGCGCCTGGAACTTCGACGTGCCAGGACAGGGCTACACCGCCTACAGCACGCCCTTCCTCGGCCTGCCGCAGATCCTGCGTCCCGATGGTCTGTACCGCAGCCAGCAGCGGTTCGGCATGTACCGCTGGCATCTGCCTGATCCGATCCGCTTCGCCAGCGACATCCGGGTCACCGTGCAGGCACTCGGCTGGCGCCCAGGCGGCCGGTACCTGCCGCTCAGCGACGACATCGCCTCGACCGCCTGGTGGTATGGCCAGAGCCCGTCGGGCGCTGCCGGACCGGCCCTGCAGGCTGACCTGATGGAAGTCAGCTAGGGCGCCCGCCAGCCAGCCGCGCAGCTTCCTTCGCAGGCAGCGGGATGAAGCTGCGCACCTTGCCGCTGGCCAGGCGATCGAGCTCGGTTACCGTCGTGATCCGTACCTCCGGCTCGGCGATGCCGAGCCGCCTGAGCTGGTCCGCGAGCGCCCGCTCGATCCAGGCGGGGTCGGCCGGGCTGCCGACGACCGAGATGTCGGCGCCCGCGGCGGTCTGCCGCACCTGGTAGGTCGTCACGCCAGGGTCGCGGCGCAGCACCGACGCGTACGCGTGCGGGTGCACGGTGACGCCGCCCAGATAGGTGAAGATGTCCTCGATCCTGCCATCATCCCAGTGGGCCATCAGGTCGTCGGTGGTCATGGGCGGGATCCGCACCAGGTCATCTTCGGTGGCCGTCGCCAGGTCCAGGTCGCCACGTGCTGCTGCCTGATCGCGTTGTAGCTGGACACTGCCGCCTCCGCTGCACAAATCCCCGACGTGGATAGTCCGAAACAGATGGTATGTAATGTATGATAAAATCCGGACTATGTCAACGCCTGACCTGACTCCCGTGTCCTATGTGGTGCTCGGCCTCGTCGCCAGGGACGGGCCGGCCACTCCCTATGACATCAAGGTCGCTGTCGGCCGCGGCATCGCTCAGTTCTGGCCGTTCCCGCACAGCCAGATCTACTCGGAGACGGCGCGCCTGGCCGATCTCGGCCTGCTGGCCGTGGAGCAGGAGACAGGCGGCCGGCGACGGCACGTGTACTCGATCACCGATGCCGGGACCAAGACGCTCGAGGGGTGGCTGGCGCAGCCATCGCGCGACTACCCGCAGCACCGCAGCCTCGGCCTGCTCCAGCTCTACTTCGGCCACTTCGCCACGCCAGCGGACAGGATGGCGCTGGCCAGCGCACAGCTGGAGGTGTGCACTGAGCTGCTCGGCGTCTACCAGGAGGTCGCGCAGCGGCTGACCTCGCGCGAGGACCGGGCCTGGCAGCTGCGAGTCGCCGAGATGGCGACGGCGCAGGCGCGCGCGATGGCCGGGCAGTGGGCGGCGATCGTCGCGGCGGCCGGCGAGGAGCAAGCGGACGCGGCCGATCGGGCGGCAGGGGCCTGATCAGCGTCCCAGGCTCAGCGCCAGCGCGTCCGCATCGTCCGGGCTGAGGAACTCGTGTACGAGCCTGATGGCGGTCGCGCCGTCGCCAACGGCCGACGCGACGCGCTTGATCGACCGGTACCTGGCATCACCGGCGGCGAAGACGCCAGGCAGCGACGTCTCGAGCGGCAGCGGAGCGCGGTCGAGCGGCCAGCGCGCCCGGCTTGCCTCGTGGAGGGTAACGTCGCGCCCCGTCAGTATGTATCCGCTCGCGCGCTCGACCTCGGCGGGCAGCCATCGGGTCCGCGGCTCACCGCCGATCAGCACGAACAGCGCCGCCGCTGGCAGCTGCTCGGTGTGCCCGCGAACATTGTCCCTGACGGTGATCCCGGTGAGGTGATCGTCGCCGTGCCCGTCGGTCACTTCGGTGTTCAGCCTCACGGTCAGGTTGGGCGTGGCCTGCACCTCCCTGATCAGGTACTCCGACATGGAGCGGCCCAGGTCGTCGCCGCGGACCAGCATCGTGACCTGCCTGGCGTACCTGGCCAGGAACAGCGCCGCCTGTCCGGCGGAGTTCCCGGCGCCGACAACGAAGACGTCCCTGCCCTCCATGGCCTGGGCTTCGCTGCCCGCCGCGCCGTAGAAGACGCCGCATCCAAGCAGTTTCTCGAGCCGCGGGACAGCCAGCCGCCGCCAGGCGATGCCCGTCGCCACGACCACGGCCCCGCCGATGATCTCGTGCCCGTCGGCCTGGCGCACGACCAGCGCGTCGCCCCTTAGCTCAAGGCCGGTGACCGGCTGGGAGAACACCATGTGCGCGCCGAACATCCAGGCCTGCTCGCAGGCCCTGCGGGTGAGCTCATGCCCGCTGATGCCGTGCGGGAAGCCGGGGTAGTTCCTGATCATCGGGCTGCTGCCGGCCTGTCCGCCGGAGACCGTCTCCTCGAGGACCACGGCCCGCAGGCCCTCGGACGCGGCATACACCGCGGCTGTCAGCCCTGCAGGGCCCGCGCCCACGATCACCACGTCGCACTCGGTGATGTCGTTCCTGACACTGCCGCCGGTAGCCTCGATGAGCTCGGCGACCGTCGGATCAACCATGGTGTAGTCGTCGTGCCTGATCACGACCGGCAGCCGCGCGCCGTCCAGGCTCGTGGTTCTTAGCAGCTCGCGGCCCTCGTCGCTGCCGGCGGCGTGGAAGCGGAACGGCACGCCGAACCTGGTCAGCATGTCGCGGAGGTCATGCGTGCCGCGGTCGCCGGCGTTGCCGACGATATGGAACAGCTCGAAGCCGGCCTCGCGGTCCTTCGCCCATTCCGCGAGGAACTCGCTGACCTGCCGGTACAGATCCTGCTCGAGCATCCACGGCTTGGTGATGTGATAGTCGGCCTGGCCGAGCGTCATGGCGTTGACCAGCGGGCTTGCCACCGTATAGTCGCGCTCCACGAGCAGGACGCGCTTGGCGCGCGGGTGCATGTCGTGCGCCTTGGCCAGGAATTGCACGCCCGTCATCTCCGGCATGTCGTGGTCAGCGATCAGCAGCGCCACGGGCTCCTGCCTGCCAGCCAGCGCGTGCAGCGTCGTCAGCCCGGCGGCCGCCGAGGTTTCACCGATCACGCGGAAGTCCTGGCTGAACCTGCGGCTGAGGTCTTGGCTCATCGCGTTCATGACGCCGGCGTCGTCGTCGACGATGAACACGACCGGATGCGGTGGCTGGCTTGGTTGGTCAGCGTGAGTCATATGGGAGCTCGCATTTCGGGCAGTCGGGCCGCTTGATGTATCCCACGCTACAAACTGCTCCGTTCGCCGATCGTTCGCCCTTACCAGGAGCTGCTCTGCGAGCTCATCCTCGGTCACCCTCCATCTGCAGGCAGACCGCGTAGCAGAGCATCGCCACCGCGGTGGCCAGCGCCATCCCGAGCGACGAGCCTTCGGCCTGATCGGAGAGGAAGCTCGCGCCGCTCGAGGCCGCGACGACGATGGCTATCAGGCCCACCGCCGACAACGCGATGATCGCCCGTTGCCTGACCCTGACAGCCAGTACCAGCTGGCTGATCGCTGCGAGTATCAGCAGCAGCCCCAGCACCGCGTGGATCGCAAGCAGCGGGCCGTTGGAAAACGCCTCACCGAATCCGCCCTTGGCGGGGGAGATGTAGAGGTTGACACCGATCCCCAAGGCGAACTGAAGTATCAGCATGACGAGAGCGCCCGTGCTCGACCCGCGCAGTCTTGTGGCCAGTCTGGCCCGGTCAGACGTCGTCATCGCTCCTCCTTCGCGTGGTAGATATTCTATATGAGAGTTGATTCCCCGGATCGAGCCGGGACGGGCGATGCGGGCTGACGCGCGGCGCAACAGGGAGACACTGCTGGTCCACGCGGCGGAGCTGGTCGCCGAGCACGGGCCTGATGTCCCGCTTGACCTGATCGCGCGGTCTGCGGGCGTCGGGAACGCCACGCTGTACCGGCACTTTCCCGGCCGCACCGCCCTGCTGCACGCCATCGCGGTCCAGGTGATCACCGCATCCGCACAGGCGGCCGAGGCGGCTCTCGCCGAGGAAGCCGACAGCTATGTGGCGCTGGCCAGGTATCTCAGAGGGGCGCTGACGGTGCGGGTCGCCTGGGTCATGCCCGCAATCGCCGCGGCGCTGCCGCCGGAGGGTCAGGAATTGGCAGCCGTGCGTGCTCGGAGCCTCGCGGCGGTCACGCGCCTGATCGCGAACGCGCAGCGCGACGGCGCCATCCGGCCTGACGCCACCTTCGGTGATCTCAGCCTGCTGCTGATCAGGCTGGCCAGGCCGCTGCCGCCCGGCCATGACCGCGTAGTGCAGGACACTGTGGCTGCCCGCCACCTGGCCATCGTGCTGGCCGGGCTCCGTTCAGCTGACGAGCCGCTGCCTGGCAGCGGTCTTGAGCTCGCGGACCTGCGACGCGCCAGAGGGCCAGAGCACGGCGGGGGCCCGGTTGAGCGCGACGGCCTGAGCCCACCGGATGTACGGGGATGAAGGTGACGAGCCATGATATGAAGCAATATTGAGCTGTATGAATACTGGTGTGTGGATTGGCGATGATCGCGACGGGCTCCGCATCTTGCGGGTTTACGATGGCGGGGCGACGCTTGACCGGCCCGCGATGCTCGACTACCGGCGGCCTGTGGATTCCGCGGCCGCCGATGTGGGGGGCATGGCCGAGGTCATCGACGTCCGCGAGGCGGCCCTTGAGCGGTGGGCGGGCTGGTACGAGGGAGCGGGCAAGCGGGTCTTGCTGACCCACGTGCCCGATCCGGATCTTGGCGAGCCGCTGGCGATCGTGTCCGACGGCGACGCGCTGATCAGGCTGTACCCCGTCGCGACGGATCGGCTGATCGCGGCGGATGCGCGGGTTGTCCGGCTCGTCCGGCTGGACGCCGGCCAGCGTGCGGTCGAGATTGGCGGGATGACGCTCGTGCGCGCGGACGCGTGGCCTGAAAGGAACACCGAATTCGTGACCGGCGGAGTCCGCCTCGCTGGCACCTTTATCGCGCCAGGCAGCGGCGGGCCTTACCCGGCCGCAGTGCTCGTCCACGGAGCCGGGTACGGCCAGCGCGACGTCATGCGCATGTTCGCCGAGTCGCTGCTGGACGCTGGGATCGCCGCTCTAATCTACGACAAGCGCGGGTATGGCGAATCGGGCGGCAGCCGCGGGCCGACGATATTCGACCAGGCTGACGCCGCTGCGGCTGGACTTGACTGGCTGCGGGCCCAGCCCGAGGTTGATGCGAGGCTGGCGGGCCTGGTGGGCTTCAGCAACGGCATGTGGTCGGTGCCGATTGTCGCGGCCGGCCGGTCCGACGTCGCGTTTCTCGGCGGCATCGGCTCGGCAGGGGTGACGATGGCCGAGTCGGAGGTGCATCGGCGGGCCAAGGTGCTGCGCGAGGCCGGCGTCGGCGAACAGGACGTCGAGCTAGCCAGCCAGGCCTGGCGCCGCATCTTCGCGATCGCGGCGGCCGGACGGGCCGATCCTGGCGATGCCGCCAGCTTGAGCCGGCTGACCGAAGCGGTAGCCGCCGCGGTCGGCCTCGCGGAGATTGAGGTCCCGGAATACGCGAGCCAGAACCCGATGCTGTCGCCCGTCCCGCCGCAGATCGCGGCCGATGATCTTGTGGGCATGGTCGGCGGCGTCGGCGACCCCGAACTTGATCATGACCCGGCCGCTGACTATGCGAAAGTGCGATGCCCGGTCGTGCTGATCTGGGGCGAGCACGACACGAGCATCCCGGTCAATGTATCCAGGCGGCGTATCGGCGAGGCGCTGGACAAGGCAGGCAATGGCCAGGTCCGCCTGGTCGTTCTTCCGGGACTTGACCACCTGCTGAACGTCCCGCGCGGCGACGTCGTGGGGATCTCTCCCGAGGAGGCCATGAACCTGCTCGCCGGGTTCCGCTTTGGCCCGGGAGCTCGCGGGCTGCTTGGCCGCTCGCTCGCCGGGCTTCTGCAGCGCTAGACAAGGCCCGGCGCTCGTCAGGTCCCCGTCGCGAGGCCGAAGCCAGCGGTCCTTGGCCGGCCGAATGGCCGGGTATGGGTGGGACACCCATTGCGCTCCGAGGTGATGAGTGTCCCACCCATATACCTGAGTTCGGCCAGACCAGCCATCTCATCTGGGGATGGTCGCGCGGCGCAGAGTCCTTGGCACCATGGTGAGCGCGATTCGATCCGTCTCAGTGCGCCGCCGCTATAGCGTACAAATATGGGCAAGATGCTGAAGGGGAGTCCGTGAGCACCGGCGGCTTCTCGTCGAAACGGCTGGCCCGGGTGCGAGAGGTGCTGGAGCGTTACGTCGACGCCGGTTACGTCCCTGGTGCGGTCGCTGTCGTCGCCCGCCACGGCGAAGTCCACATCGAGGCAATAGGCACTCTGGCCTTCGAGGGCGAGGGCTCGAGGACGCCGATGGCAGCCGACACGATCTGCCGCACCGGGTCGATGACGAAGCCGATCGTCGCCGCCTGCGCGATGACGCTCGTGGAGGACTGCACGCTCCGGCTGGACGACCCGGTCGATGAGTTCTTGCCGGAACTGGCGGGCATGAGGGTGCTCGCCGATCCTGACGGGCCACTCGAAGACACCGTCCCTGCGGCACGGCAGGTAACGCTGCGGGATCTGCTCACCTTCACCCTCGGCACCGGCATCGTGCCGGCCGAGCCGGGAACGGTCCCGATCGCCGACGCGCTGAATGCGCTTCTAGGCGAGGAGCCCGGGCCGCCGCCGGATGAGTGGATTCGCCGGCTCGGCAAGCTTCCGCTCGTCTGCCAGCCAGGTGAGCGGTGGATGTACCACACCGCCGCCAACGTGACCGGCGTGCTCATCGCCCGCGCCACGGGCCTGTCGTTCGGGGACGCGCTGCGCGAGCGGATCTGCGAGCCGCTGGGGATGAAGGACACCGGATTCAGCGTGGCCGGCGAGAACGTCGGCCGGCTGGCGACCGTCTACCAGCGCGACGACGCCACCGGCGAGATCGTCGTCGAGGATGGCCCTGATGGGTACTGGAGCCGGCCGCCGGCGGTGCCCGCGACGGCGCGCGGGTGCTCTCGCGGCCGTCGGTGACGCTGATGACCAGCGACCACCTGACCCCGGCGCAGAAGGCGGTGTCCGGGTTCTCGCCGGGGTACTTCGACGACATCGGCTGGGGCTTCGGGATGTCGGTCCGCACCCGGCGCACGCACCTCGGACCCTCACCGGGCGTGTCATATCCCTGGGCCGCCTCGGTCGGCAGCTACGGATGGCCCGGCATATACGGCACCGGCTGGTACAACGACCCTGCCGAGGACATGACGACAATCCTCATGATCCAGCGGGCACCCGCGCCGCCCGGGCTGCCGATCCTCCTCGACTTCTGGACGGCCGCCTACCAGGCCATCGACGACTGACTATGCGAGATCCCTTGGCCCGCCGACCGGCCGACCGGCCGTTCCCCGCGACCGGCCCCGCCATGAACCTCGCGACCACCCCGCACGCGCAAACACCCCGAACCCTGAATCGTGGGGTTCGGGGGGTCCTCGATGTCCCGAGAGATCACATTGGGGTGGACGATGGGACTTGAACCCACGACATCCAGGACCACAACCTGGCGCTCTGCCAACTGAGCTACGCCCACCATGGCCGCCGCGGCGGCGCTAGTGAAGCATACCGTTTCCCGCTTACCCCGCAGAACCGGAATCCGGCTCGCCGGCGGCCGGTGATCCGGTGGCCGCGCCGCCGGGAAGGAACCTTGCCGCTATTTCGCGCGCGGTGAAGGTGTCGGGCCCTGGCATCGGGACGAAAACCGCCTCCCGGTAGTACCTGAGCTCGGTGATGCTCTCCTTGATGTCGGCGAGGGCCCGGTGCCCGCCGGCCTTCGCCGGGCTCGCGAAGTAGGCGCGCGGATACCAGCGCCTCGCCAGTTCCTTGATGCTCGAGACGTCGATCATCCGGTAATGCAGGAACTCGTCGAGCCGCGGCAGATCCCTGGCCAGGAACGCGCGGTCGGTGGCGATCGAATTCCCGCACAGGGGCGCCTTGCGCGGCTCCTTGACGTGACCGCGGACGTAGGCCAGGACCTGATCCTGCGCCTCAGCCAGCGTCAGGCCGCCGGCCAGCTCGGTGAGCAGCCCGGATGCCGTGTGCATCTCGCGGACCAGCTCCGGCATGTGGTCGAGCGCCTCTGCCGGCGGCTTGATGATCAGGTCGATGCCGTCGTCGAGTTCGTTCAGCTCGCCGTCGGTGACGATGCATGCGATTTCCACGAGGGCGTCGCTGGCAAGATCAAGCCCGGTCATCTCGCAGTCAATCCAGACCAGTCGGTCAGTCACCGTTCTAGCCTAGGGCAGTTCGTCACTGCCTGGAGGAGGGCGTGACAGGGACACGCCCGGTGCCGTCGGCTTGGGTCTGAAGATCGCTGATGTGCGACGGGACCCGGATGTCCTGGCGGAGCAGCGGATCGGGCTCGGCCTGCCCGACCGTCATCGTGATCGGCAGCACGCCAGCCCAGTAGTCCAGGTCGTAGTCCTCGTCGTCGTCCTTGGGCCCTCCCGACCTGGCCTTGACCGAGGCTTCGCCGAGCGGCAGCGCGAGGAGGACGGTGGCGGCCATTTCCTTCTTGCTCGGCCGCCGCGAGTTGTCCCATCGGCCAGGGATCAGGTGCTCGGTGATGGCGTGCAGCGCGTCGGTGCGTTCCGGTTCGCTGGCGACCAGCCGCGCCGTCCCGTAGATCACGGCGCTGCGGTAGTTCATCGAGTTGTGGAACACCGACCGCGCGCAGACCAGGCCGTCCAGCAGGGTCACGGTCACGCAGATGTCGGCTCCCGCAGCGGCGAGCAGCGACCTGTTGGCAGACGAGCCGTGCAGGTACAGCGTCTCGCCGATCCGGCCGTAGCCGGTTGGCAGCACGACCGGCGTCCCGTCGATCACGACCCCGAGGTGGCAGATCAGCCCGGCGTCCAGCACGTCGTGCAGGGCGGCGCGGTCGGTCAGGCCGCGTTCCCTGAGCCGGCCGAGCCTGGTTCGATCCGAAGCCGAGAGCGCCGAGAGCGCCGAGTCCGTCGAGTCCGTCGAGGTCGTCGAGGTCGTCGAGGTCGCACGAAAGGGGTCCATAACGACCACGGTAGCTCAGGCGCCCCAGGCCGTTCCCTAGGGCGCGACGCAGCCGTGTCCGCAGAGCCGGTGCGCGAGCGCCTGGTAGAACACCTGCGCGACCCTGGTCGGGTCCGTGATCCGGTACGCCTGCCCGCCGGTCGCGAGCGCGATCTTCTTCAGCATCGGGAAATCGGCCGACGGCGAGAACGAGATGATGATCACCGCGACCTTGCGCGGTGAGTTGCTCAGCCTGGTGAGCTTCTTGAGCAGCTCGTCAGCCGTGATGTCGCCTGGCGCGGTGTCGAGGCCGGACGCGAGCACGATCACCGTGTTGAAGAACTTCGGCTTGTACGTCTTCTGCATGTACTTGTAGGCGTCCAGGATCGTGCCGTACAGCGCCACGTGCGGCCCGCCGTCGGGCGGCAGCGTGCTGTTGATCCGCTCCAGCTGGGTGCGCCTGCTGAAGACCCCGAGGTTCTGCGGGAGCGGGCCGACGGACACCAGCTGTCTGTACGGCAGCCCGTGGTCGAGGTTGTCGGCGAATTGCCACAGCCCGATGTTGGCGGTGTCGGGGAACAGCGCGAGGCCGAGCGACGCCGTCTGGGTGAGCTCCTGCTCGAACGTCGGCCCGGTCGGATCGGCGGGGCTGGCCGGCTGGAACATCGCCGACGACACGTCCACGATCGTGAGGTCACGCGAGCTGAGCGCGAGCTTGTTCCACACAGCCAGTGCGGTCGGCGCCTCGCTGGCCGACGGCGGCGTCGCGACCTGCAGCAGCTCCTTGCGGAGGCCGGATGACCGCGGGAAGGCATCAGGCACGTTCTTGCCGGTGCGGAAGCCGTCGTACCTGATCACGCCCCGCGCGTAGGGTTTCGTCAGCACCCTGCCGAACAGCTCGGCCGCTGCGGTCCGCGCCGCATTGCTCGTCGTCAGCACGTAGGGATAGTCGAGTTCGGGGCTGCCGAGCTGGGCCTTGCCGCCCGAGGGGTACGTCGCGGCGAGCGGTTGCCTCGGGTACTGGCGGTCGTAGGCCAGCACCGCCTGCTCCGTCGTCACGGTCACCGGGTCGCCGTTCAGCGGCGGCGCGCCAAGGCCCGCGAAGTTGCGCAGCGACACCGGGTCGTCGAAGTACGTGGTGACCTGCGAGGAGTAGAGGAACCTGGTGAACCGCACCCGTCCGGCCGTGCCAGGGCCGAGGTACCTGCCGATCTCGATGAGGCTGGCAAGACCCGCGGCGCTCTCGGTCGGGTCCGGCAGGTTCACGGACAGTTTCGCCGGGACGTGAGGGCCGCCTGCGGAGCGCGGCAGCAGCAGCTGCCAGCCGGTCGTGCCGAACGCGGCGGTGCGGGCCGCTGCCCTCTTCGGCATCACGAGCAGCAGCGGGGACAGCGCGATGCTGTACCCGGCCGGCTGGACGGTCTGGGCGCCGAGCGCGTAGCCGCGCGCCTGGTCCACCCACAGGCTCGAGTCGGGGATCCAGGCGTCGATCGCCGGGTGCGGGCGCGGCTGCTGGCCGTCGATCTGCCCGGCGGCCAGCGCCGGCGCCTCGGTGTTCACCGACACGGAGACGCACCGGTCGTCGGCCTTCAGCTGCCTGCTGTTGAAGTAGTCTGCGATCTTGGTGATCGCCGGCGCGATGTCGGGGCTGACCGCGACGTTCAGCACGATCTGGTTGCTCGAGCACGAGTAACGCCCGATGATCTGAGCGGTGCCACGGCCGATCAGCAGCATGAAGCAAGCGACGACGGCGAGGATGACCAGCAATTTCGTGCTGACCCTGCGCCTGCGCCTTCTGTTCGCCTTGCCGCGCAGGATGCTCGGAACGGTCACAGTGTCCCTCGATCGGAGGCCGCCGCTGAGGCGGCTTCTCGACAGGCGATTCTACCGAAATACGGGACACGTGACCGGAAGTCAGCCAGCCCGTGACAACCGGGGTGACGGGCGCCAGTCAGATGGCGGCCGCCGGGCGGCTCGCGAACGCCTCGCGGAGCCGTCCCTTGGCCGCCAGCGTCGCGCCCGCCAGGTCCAGGCCCGTCAGCGCGGCGCCGACGACCGGCACCTGATGCAGCACGCGGACATAAGCGCCCGGGAACGCGGTCGTGACCAGGCGCGTGATGGTGTCGATCAGCAGCGCGTTGCCGGCGGCCAGGATGCCGCCGCCGAGCACGACAGGAACCGGTTCTGCCTCCAGCCCGAGCCGCGTGATCGCGCTCTTGACCAGGAGGAAGATCTCCTCGGCGAGGCGCAGCACGATGCTGCGGGCGACCTCATCGCCGGCGTCAGCGACGCGCATCACGACTGGCGTCAGGCTGGCGATGCGGTCCCAGGAGATCTCCCCGAGGTGCAGCGCCACGGCCACGTCGAGCGGCTCCTTCAGGCCGAAGTGCTCGGGCACGGCCTCGCGCAGCGCGGTCTGGGGTCCCCTGCCGTCCGCGGCCCGCACAGCGTGCCACTGAGCCTGCATGCCGATGCTGCCCCCGCCGCCCCAGTCGCCCGTGCTCTCACCGAGCGCGAGGAAGCCGGCGGTTCTGCCGTCCGGCGCGACGCCGATGCAGTTGATGCCCGTGCCGCAGGTGACGCCCACGCCCCAGTGGCGCTCGGCGCCAGCGGCTGGCACATCGTCCAGGCCGGCCCGCAGGACCGCGTAGGTGTCGTTGGCGACCACCGTGTTCGTGGTCCAGCCCTGCTCGCTGAGCAGCCGCTCGAGTTCGCGTTCCTCGGCGGGCAGGTCGACGTTGGCGATGCAGCCGACCAGGTACCCGGCGACCAGCCCGACCCGGTCGGCGTCGGCGTGGCCGGCGGGGTGGTCACCGTCCTGGCCGGCCAGCTTCACGGCCGAGCGGATCAGGTCCTCGATGACAGCCATGGTGTCCTGGCCGAGCCTGGTCGGCATGCCGGGGCCCCTGACCAGCGCGAGCAGCGCGCCGTCAGGCGCGATCAGGGCGACGTCGGTCTTGCTGTTCCCGCCGTCGATGGCGAGAGCAGCGGGCCGTGCCTGGCTCACTGGCCGCTCTCCGGGCCGCTCACCGGTCAGCCCAGGGCAGGAACTGCGCGTTCTCGGCGAGCAGCAGGTCCGTCAGCTGCTCGGCCAGGTCATACTGCCCGATCAGCGGGTGCGCGAGCATGGCCTCGAAAACGCGGTCCCGCCCGCCGAGCCTGGCGGCCTGCACGGCGAGTTCCTCGTAGGCGGAGACGTGCGCGGTCAGGCCGCGCATGAGCGGCCCGAGCGGCGCGAAGCTGACCGGCGTGGCGCCATGCTTCCCGATCACCGACGCGACCTCGATGACGGCGTCGTCGGCGAGGAACGGCATGGTCCCGTTGTTGCGCACGTTCACAACCTGCGTGTCGCCCGTGTCGTTCACCAGCGAAGCGAGCAGGGCCACCGCGGCCTCTGAATAGAACGCGCCGCCGCGCTGGCCGAGCAGCTCAGGCTTGTGGTCAAGGGCAGGATCGGCATACATCTCCAGCAGCTGATGCTCGATCTGCGCGACCTGCTCGGCCCTGGTCGGCTCCGTCCGCTGCTCGGCGACCACCTGGTCGTGCGCGTAGAAATAGCGCAGGTAATAGGACGGGATAGACCGCGTTTGCTCGATAACAGGACGCGGCAGGCGGATCAACTCCGCAAGCTCGTCGCCGCGCGAGGCGATCAGGTCGCCCAGCACGTCGGTCCCGTCGAGCCGGACGGCTCGCTCCCAGGTCAGGTGATTGAGCCCGACGTGCTCCAGGCTGATCCGCTCAGGCTCGACACCCAGCATCCCGGCGAAGATCCGCTGGAACCCGATCGCCACGTTGCACAGGCCGATCGCGCGGTGCCCGGCATCCAGGAGCGCCCGGGTGACGATCCCGACAGGATTGGTGAAGTCGATCAGCCAGGCGTCAGACGATGCACGCGCGCGGGCTCGTTCCGCGATATCAAGGACAATCGGCACGGTGCGCAGTGCCTTGGCGAATCCGCCGGCCCCGGTGGTCTCCT
Source organism: uncultured Actinomycetota bacterium (assembly GCA_963739025.1). Lineage (GTDB taxonomy): Bacteria > Actinomycetota > Actinomycetes > Streptosporangiales > Streptosporangiaceae > Chersky-822. Next base: position 50,715 of record CAVTYS010000001.1, read on the forward strand.
GGCCCAGGCAGCCGCACTTGCCAGGCCAGGTCTCGTCCCTGTGCCTGGCCGCCTGGCCGCCGATCCGCAGCTGGATCAGGACCGCGCCAGCGCCGTCGAGGCCGTCGTCCAGGTCCGAGGTCCAGCGGACGGCGGCGGGATGACCGTAGGCGCGCATGATCCTGGCCGAGAACGGCCCGACCACCGACAGCCTGCTCTGATCGGGGTCGACCAGCACGATCTCGGTGATCGAGACCTGGTCAGCCAGCCTGGCGAATCCGTCGATCAGCTCGGGCGTGTACGTCGAGCCACCGCCGACGACAGCAATTTTCATCAGAAGGCCTTCAATTCAGCATCGGCCGTCGCCACATGGCAGGCGGCGGAATGGTCAGGGAGCAGTTCGGTCAGCACCGGGGTGACCTCGTGACACACGTCGATCGCCAGCGGGCAGCGCCAGCGGAACCGGCAGCCGGGAACCGGGTCGATGACCCTCGGCGGCTCGCCGCGGTCGGTGTCGGCGCCCACGCTCACCTCGGCGCGCGGGTCGGGCACGGCGGAGACCAGCAGCTGGGTGTACGGGTGCCGCGGCCTGGCCAGCACGTCGTCGACCGGGCCTGACTCGGCGACCTGGCCCGCGTACATCACCATGATCCGGTCGGCCACGTAGCGGGCGCTGGCGATGTCGTGGGTGATGTAGAGGATGGACACGCCCTCGTCATCACGCAGCTTGGTCATGAGGTTGAGCAGGCCGATCCTGATCGACACGTCCAGCATGGAGACCGGCTCGTCAGCCAGGATCAGCTTGGGACGCATCGCAAGCGCCTGGGCGAAGCCGACCCGCTGCCGCTGGCCGCCGCTGAGCTCGTGCGGAAAGCGCTCGAGCACGTCAGCGCCCGGGGTCAGGCCGACGACGTCGAAGATCCTGATGGCCTCGGCGCGGCGCTCGTGCCTGGACAGCTCGGGGCGGTGCAGCCTGAGGCACCTCTCTATGCCGTGCGCGACCCGGAAGACCGGGTTGATCGAGCTGAACGGGTCCTGGAAGACCATCGGCACGTCGCCGCGGTAGGCAAGCAGGTCGGCGCGCGACTTGATCGCCGAGAGCCGCCTGCCCTGCAGGTAGATCTCGCCGGAGGTTGGCTGATAGATCCTGGCGAGCAGCCTGGCGATCGTCGACTTGCCGCTGCCGCTCTCGCCGACCAGGGCGACGATCTCGCCGGCGCCGATGCTGAGGCTGACGTCGTCGACCGCGTGCAAGGTGCGCCGGTGCAGCCCGCCGCCGATCTTGAAGTGCCTGGTCAGCTTCTCGGTCGCCAGCAGCGGCCCTCCGCTGTCCTGCTGGGCAGCCGGCCTGCGCCCAGGTCGCTTCTTGAGCCTGACCTGCTCGGCGGCTTGCCCAGTAGCTTGCTCGGTCACTGTGCGCTCCCGTCGGCGTAGAGCAGGCAGCGGACGTCCGTGCCCTCAACCCGGTACAGCGGCGGCGGCGTGGTCTCGCATTCGGGCATCACCTTCGGGCACCGCGGCGCGAACAGGCAGCCCTCGGGCTTGCTGGCCAGGTTGGGCGGCTGGCCTGGGATGCCGGTGAGCGGCACCCGCGGGCCCTTGATCGACGGGAACGCGTCCATCAGCCCCACGGTGTAGGGGTGCAGTGGCTTGCCGAAGACCCGCGAGGTGGAGCCGAGCTCGGCGACCTGGCCCGCGTACATGACCATCAGCCGGTCGGAGAAGTGCCTGACCAGCGACATGTCGTGGGTGACGAAGATGACGCTGAAGCCGAGTTGCGCCTGCAGTTCCTTGATCTGCACCATCAGCGAGCGCTGCGCCACCACGTCGAGCGCCGACGTGGGCTCGTCCATGATCACCAGATCGGGCGTGAACAGTAGCGCCATCGCGATCATCGCCCGCTGGCGCATGCCGCCCGACAGCTGGTGCGGGTAGCTGTGCAGGTGCTCGGGGTCGATGCCGACCATCTTGAGCACGTGCGCCGACCGGTCGGCGATCTCGCTCTTGGACCGCACGCCGTGTGCCCGCATCGCGTCGGCGTACTGCGACCTGATCGACTTGACCGGGTTGAGCGCGTTCATAGCGCTCTGCATGACGACCGACAGGTCCTTCCACCGGATCGCGGCGAGCTGCCTGTCGGTCAAACCGACCATGCTCACGCCCTTGAACGTCACGGTGCCTGAGGTGAGGCCAGCGGGCGGGGTGAGCAGCTGGGCGATCGCGAACAGCAGCGTGGACTTGCCGCAGCCTGATTCGCCGACGATGCCGATGAACTCGCCACGGCGCAGATCGAAGCTGACGTGGTCGACGGCGCGCACGGTGCCCTGCTTGACGGCATAGTCCACGCTGAGGTCGGTCACCTGCAGGATGAGCTCCGCGTTGGGTGCCACCTGGCCGATGTCGTCAGCGAGCGTGCTTGACACGAACCCTCCGTACTGGCCGCAGCGCCGGGTTGCCCACCTCGTCGAAGGCGTAGTTGAGCAGGGCGAACGCGGCGCCCAGAATGGCGATGCCCAGGCCAGGCATCAGCGCCCACAAGTACTGCCCGATCGCGAGCGCCTCGTTGTTCTGCGCCCAGTAGAGCATCGTTCCCCAGCTCACCGAGTTGGGGTTGCCGAACCCGATGAACTGCAGCCCGGCCGAGAACAGCACGTTGTAGACCGCGGTGCCCAGGAACGAGGCGACGATCAGCGGGGTCATGTTCGGGATGATCTCGACCGCGATGATGTACGCGGTCCGCTCGCCGCGTACCCTCGCCGCCTCCAGGTAGTCCCGCCTGCGCAGTGACAGCGCCTGCGAGCGCAGTTGCCTGGCGCCGTAGCTGTAGCCGGTGATGACCAGGATGGTGATCAGCACGACCACGCCGCTGTTCGGCAGGTAGGCGGCGATGATCAGCAGCAGCGGGAAGCTGGGGATCACCAGCAGCGTGTCGGTGATGAGGTTGAGTCCGCCGTCGGCGACCCCGCCGAGATAAGCGGCGGCGACGCCCATGATGACCGAGAGCGCGGTAGACAGCACGCCGCTGACCACGGCGATGATGAGCGTTTCGCGTGCGCCCCAGATGAACTGGGCGAAGATGTCCTGGCCGTAGACCGTGGTGCCGAACAGGTGCGCCGACGATGGCCCGAGCGACCGGCCGTAGATCTCGGCTCGCGGCGGGTCGTGCGCGATCACCCCGGGAATGGCGGCGAGCACGACCACGAACGTGAGAAGGATGAAGCCGGCGCTAGCCTTGCGGTTCGAGCGGACGGCCACGAACAGGCGGTGCAATGCCATTCCGGTTCTGGCCGCCATGTCGCGGGCCCGGCCAGGACCCGGCCGGGTCCCTGGCTGGCCTGCTGACGGCGTGACCGGGGTGCCGAGTCCGGCGGACAGCTCCGTGCTAGCCATGGCTCACCCCGCCGTCCTGGTGCGTGGATCGAACAGCGCGTTCAGGATGTCGGCGAGCAGGACCGCGACCAGGACGGCGAGCGTGATCAGCAGGAACAGCGACTGCATCAGCGGGTAGTCCTCGCCCTCAACCGCCTGGACGAGCCAGAATCCCATGCCGGGATAGTTGAAGACGTACTCGACGAGCACCGATCCGCCAAGCACGAACCCGAGCGACATCGCGAGGCCGCTCAGGTTCGGCAGGATCGCGTTGCGCGCCGCGTAGTCGAACATGATCCGCCGGCCTGGCAGGCCCTTTGCCCGCGCCATCTTGATGTAGTCCTCGGACAGCACCGTGACCATGTTGTTCCGCATGGTCAGGATCCACAGGCCGATAGACGTGATCAGGATGGCGGTAGCCGGGAGCAGCGCGTGCTGCAGCAGATTCAGGATGAATGGCCAGTTGAAGGCCGGGATCATGGTGTTGTCGAAGGTGCCGTTCGACGGCAGGTGCGGTCCGTGCAGGCTGAACGCCACGATCAGCAGCATCCCGATCCAGAAGAATGGGATCGCTGAGGTGATCACGAACACGGGCGGCAGGATGTTGTCCAGCCAGCTGCCGCGTCGCCAGGCCCCGATGATCCCGATGCTGGTGCCGAGCAGGAAAGCCAGGATCGTGGTGACGCCGACCAGGCCGAGCGTCCACGGCAGCGCGTTGCTGATGATCTGACTCACGGGGGTCGGCAACTGGCCAAGCGACGTGCCGAGATGGCCAGTAGCCATGTTGTGCAGGTAGTCGACGTACTGACTGATCAGGCTCTCGTGGGTATTGACGCCGAAGGCGACCTCGAGCGGTTTCAGCGCAAGGCCGCTGATCCTGCCGTGGAATTTGGCTATCAGGGCCTCCGCCGGATTGCCGGGCATCAACCTCGGCAGGAGGAAATTAAGCGTCAGGCACGCCCACAGCGTCCCCAGGAAGAAGGCGACCCGGCGAAGGGCAAACCTCATCGCGTCCTCCTCATCGTCCTCTTCCCAAAGGTCAGCCAATCAGCGCGAATCCGCAAGGGCGCTGGTGCCCGGGCCTGGAGTGCCCCGGAGCCCAGGCGCGCTCCGGGGCTAGCTCAGGTCAGCCGCCCGACGGCCTCAGGTGGAGCAGCTGGATGCCCCAGTCGGGAAGGCTGTAAGGGGCCGGCTGCGCGTACGGGTTCTGCTCGGAAACCCAGCCGGTGAACTTGCTCGTGTCGTACTGGAACCAGTCGACCCCCTCGGTGACCGGGATCAGCGGAACCTCGCTGAGCATGACCTGCTCCAGCTTGCTGACGATCGCGTGCTGCTGAACGGGGCTCGTCGTCGAGCCGTACGAATCGATCAGCCTGTCGACCGCCGGGTTGCTGTAGCGCTCAAAGTTGGTGGTGGCCACCTGGCCGATCGGTGCGGTGTTCGGGCCGTAGAGCAGCCCCCGCAGCTCGTAGAACGGGCTGGGGCCGCTGGACTGGCTGCTCTGATAGGCCAGCTGGAACTGGCCCTTCAGCACGCGGTTGGTGTAGTCGGTGCCGCCCAGGTTGACCGGCGTGATCTTGATGCCGACGGCCTGCAGGTTCTGCTGTATGACTTGCACCGAGGCCACCCAGTCGGAGAATCCGCCGACGTTGACGATGTTGAACGACAGTTCCTTGCCGTTCTTGGCCATCACGCCGTTTGAGCCCATCTTGTAGCCGTCGGCGGTCAGGATCGACTTGGCCTTGCTCGGGTTAAAGGCGTAGTCGCCGTACTTCGCGGACGCCGACTTGTCCAGCCAGGAGCTGAAGGTGGGCGTGACGATGCCGGTCTGGTTGCTCGCCGGCTCATACCCGTACTCGCCGACCGTCGAGACCTTGTTGCGGTCGATCGCATAGGCCATGGCCTGGCGTACGTGGACATCGCTCAGCACCGGGTCCTTCAGGTTGATGAACATGTTCACGTTGTCAACCGGCGGGAACCAGTAGTGATAGCTCGGGCTCTTCGAGGTGTAGAACTTCTTGATGCTCGGGATGAACTGGCCGCCCCACTGGGCCTTACCCGTCGCCAGGTCCAGGTTGGCCGGGTCGTTCGATGTATAGGACGGATACAGGATCGTCCCGATCTGCGGCTCGCCAGGCTGGTAGTAGCTCTTGTTGGCCTGGTAGGTGATGAGCTGCGGAGTACACGACTTCATAGCGTAGGCGCCGGTGCCGATCGGGTTCTTGTCGGCGAAGTTCACGGGGTTGCTCAGCTTCGACCAGATCTTCATGGGCACGATGCCCACCTGGTCGGCGATGTAGTAGAAGTACGGCACAGCGGGCGCCTTGAAGTTCATGACGACGTTGTCGCCCTGCTGGGTGACGCTCGACAGCACCGACCAGACCGAGTTGAGGTCCAGGGCCTTGAACTTCTTCAGCATGTTGAACGTGAAGACCACGTCAGCGGCGCTCATCGGCGAGCCGTCAGTGAACTTCACGCCGTTGCGGATCGTGAAGGTGAGGGTCTTATTGCCGTTTGACCAGGCGAACTTGCTGGCCAGCCACGGGGTGGACTTGCCGCTCTGCAGGGCGTTGACGAAGACGAGCGGCTCATAGATCGGCCCGAAAGACAGTCCGTTCACCGAGGGGTTGAACGGGCTGAAGCCGCAGGTCCAGGTGGCGCCCGACTCGTTGGAGATCTGCAGGACCCCGGTCGGACCAGACCCGCTGGTCGACGGTCCTGTGCTTGGTGTGGAGGAACACGCTGCGGCCAGCAGACCCGCAGCCGCAACGACGAGCCCGATCTTGGGTAGGCGTCTCATAGCTTCGGCCCTTCGTGATAACTGCTTATTGCTGAATGGAGTGCGTCGCGGCGCGCCCGTGTGCCGGACGATGACCAGCCGGGGGAGGCCAGCCCGGCAAGATGGCTGAATGCAGTCCCGCTGTCGGCGATGGTGCCAGTAACCAGCATGAATGTCTAGATTCTTCTGAACATGCTGAACGCTGGTGAACTCGGCTTGTTCGTCGCGGTCCGCGCCGTCGCGGTTCGCTCGCCTGGCGTGCCGATGGTGCCGGGTGCCAGGGAAGGCGCACGCGGCGTGATAAGCGGGCGGTCTGACCATGAACCTGCCAGTTCGGTAACAATGCCAGAGTGACCACTATCGTTGAGATTGTTAGGACAGTATCCTAACTATCCGAGACGTAACAGAGTTCGTGGCCGAACCGTAATCTGGCGAATGAACCCTGTACGGCCTGAGCCTGACAGCAGGGGGCAGCGGGAGGCTGCACGGTGGACACGATCTCGTTCGGACTGGTCTTCCTCGAGCTGGTCTTCGGGCAGCTCGACAGGCTGCCTGGGCCGGGCGAGGAGGTGTTCTCCGACGACTTCGCCATCTCCTGCGGCGGTGCCGTCACCAGCGCTACCGCGGCCGCCGACGGCGGCGTGAAGGCCGGGCTGTGCACCATGCTCGGTGACGACTTCGGCACCGAGGTGGTGACCGAGCACTGCGCGGCCGTCGGGGTCAACCTGGCGCCGTCCGTGCAGCTCGAGGGTCCTGCGGCCGGGATCACCGTGGTGCTGAACTTCGACGGCGACCGCGGCTTCGTCACGCATCTGCCGCCCAGCCCGATCAGCGAGCAGGCCGAGATCGAGCGGTGGCGCACGGTACTACGGCGGGAACGGCCAGCCTGGTGCTACCTGCACGCGGGCCGCTGGGTGCCTGATTTCCTCCGGGAGGCACGCGCGCTCGGCTGCAAGATCATGCTCGACACGGCGCTTGGCGACGCGCGGGATCCGCGCGTACGCGACGTCGTGATCGAGTGCGTCGGCATGGCCGACGTCTTCGTGCCGAACGCTGCCGAGGTGCTGGCGCTGACCGGGTCGGCCGGCCTGTCCGGGGCCGTCAGCGCGGCCTCGAGCTGGGGAGCCCGGCTTGTCGTGACCCGCGGCGCGGCCGGCGCGCTGGTGACCGGCGAGGATGGATCGGTCACCGAGGTGTCCGACGGCATACGCGACGTGCAGGTCCGCGATCTGACCGGGGCGGGCGACAGCTTCGCCGGGGCCATGATGGCGGCACTGATCGGTGGAGCTTCCCTGGTCGAGGCGACGGTCGCGGCCAACGCGGCCGGATCGCTCGCCGTGAACAGGCTCGGCGGAGTGGGCACGGTCAATGCCGATGGCGCAGGCGCCGGCTGGCCGCTGAGCCCGATGGCGGTCAGGGAAGTGGTGCGATCACTGCAGGCCAGCGGCGATGACCTCGGCATGATCGGCGCGGCCGATCAGCCAGGTGCTCCGGAGGGAACGGTGCGATGAAGCTCACGGTGCTGGGCGGAGGCGGCGTGCGGATGCCCGCCTTCGTGCGGGCGGTGCTGGCCAGCAGGCCGGGGGCGTTCAGCGAGATCTGCCTGTTCGAGCCCGATGCGACCAGGCGCGCGACCACGGCCAGGCTCGCGGCCGAGGTCGCCGTCGTGCTCGGTCAGCCCGACGTGGTCAGCGTGACGGCAGCCGCTGCCGAGGCCTTCACCGGCGCGGACTACGTGTTCTCGGCCATCAGGGTGGGCGGCGACCGCGGGCGGGTGATCGACGAGCAGGTGGCGCTGCGCCGCGGCATCGTGGGTCAAGAGACGACAGGGCCTGGCGGCTGCGCGATGGCGTTGCGGACCATACCCGTGGTGCTGTCGTACTGCGACCTGCTCAGCCAGTGCTCGCCCGGCGCGGTACTGATCAACTTCACGAACCCGGCCGGCCTGATCACTCAGGCGATCAGCGCCCATGGCAAGGTCCGCGCGGTCGGCGTCTGCGATACCCCGTCAGGGGCGATCGCGGACCTCGCGGCGTTCACCTCAGGCGGCGCGCTCGGGTCGGGCGCGGCCGGGTCGGACACAGCCGGATCAGGCACCGTGAGCGCGAGGTACGGCGGCCTGAACCACCTGGGCTGGATCACCTCGTTCGAGCTGGACGGCAAGGAGCTGATCGGCGACCTGGTCGCCAGGTTCGGTGACCTGCAGCGGTCCGCTCCGCACCTGGCTGCCTTCGACGCCGACTTGGTCAGGCGCGTCGGCGCGATACCGACCGAGTACGTGTACTACTACTACGACGCGCAGCGGTACGTCGACGGCGTCCGCCGGGCCGGGTCGAGCAGGGGGCAGGACGTGCTCGGACTCAACACCGAGCTGCTGACCGCGATCGGCAAGGCGTTCGCCGACGGCGACGTGCACGCGGCGTGGTCCGCTTACGCGAGCCTGATCGGAGTGCGCCACGACACCTACATGAAGACCGACATAGAGGGGGCCAGCGGGCAGGCGGAGGCCAGGGCGGCCCGCGCGGCCGCGGGTTCTGTTCCTATCGAAGCCGAGGAGCTCGGCGGATACGAAGGCCTCGCGCTGCGGGTGATCGACGGCCTGGCCGGCCGCCGCGCCAGCGACGTGATCGTGAACACGCGCAACGACGGGGCGCTTGACTTCCTCGAACCCGACGACATCGTGGAGGTCCCGGCCAGGGTGGACGCCGGCGGCCTTACCAAGCTCCCGGCGGCGGACCTGCCAGGTTCGTGCCGGTCGCTGGTGCTGGCCGTCAAGGAGTACGAGCGCGGCATCGTGGAGGCCGCTATGACAGGCAATGCCGGCCTGGCGGCGGTCTCGCTCGCGCAGCATCCGCTGGTTCCTGGCATCACGGCGGCGAGGGAGCTGATGGCCGACTACATCGACCAGCACGGCGAGCACCTCGCCTACCTGCGCTAGGGGAGTTCGGCGCCTCGATGACGGACCTCGAAGCCAAAGCCGGAGCCGGGATGCGGCCGGCCAGGCCGCAGCTCATCAGGACCATGAACGAGCAGCTGCTGCTGAATCAGATCCGCCAGCTTGGGCTGTGCTCGCGTGCGGACCTGGCCAGGCTGTCCGGGCTGTCCAAGCCGACCGTGTCGCTCGCGCTCGCCAACGTCGAGCGCTCAGGGCTGGTCAGGACCGCCGGCCAGCGAACCGGCGTGCCTGGCAGGTCGGCTGTGCTGTACGAGATCAGGCCAGAGGCGGGCTACGTGCTCGGCCTCGACATCGGCCACGAGTACCTGCGCGGCGCTGTCGCCGACCTCACCGGCGAGATCAGGGCCAAGGCCGAGTCGCGGTGCACGGCCGCGAGCGTCCGCAAGCGAGTCAGCGAGCTGATCAGGCTCGCCGACGGAATCTGCGCGGCCGGCGGCATTTCCAGGGACGAGGTCACCCAGACGGTGCTCGGCACGCCTGGCGTCTACGACCCGCGGCTGGACACGATCACCCTCACCGGCGGGATGGCCGGCTGGGATCGCCCCGCTGTCCTCGCTGAGCTGCGCCGTGCGTTCGGCGCCAACGTGTCCGTGGAGAACGACACGGACGCCGCGGCGCTCGCCGAGCGTGAGCACGGGCACGGCAGGGAGTTCGCGAGCTTCGTGTTCGTCTCGATCGGAACCGGCATCGGGATGGGCCTGGTACTCGGCAGCCAGTTGCACCGCGGCGCGCACGGCGTCGCCGGCGAGATCGCGTTCCTGCCGATAACCGAGGGGCCGTCGAGGGATGTCGCCGACGACGAGGTGCGCAGGCGCGGCACCATGGAGGCGGTCGGCTCGGCGGCGGCCATCGTCCGCGCAGCGCGCAAGGCAGGGCTGCGGGCCCAGTCGGCGCGGCACGTGTTCGCGGCCGCGGCGGCGGGCGACGAGCGCGCCGCCGCGATCGTGGCGGCCGAGGCCAGGCTGGTGGCGAAGGCCATCTGCGCGATCATCGCGGTGGTCGACCCCGGGCTGGTCGTGCTGGGCGGCGGGATCGGCCAGGCGCCGGGTTTCGCGGCTGCGGTTAGCGCGGAACTCGCGGCGATCGCGCCGGTGCTGCCCGAGCTCAGGGTCAGCGCGCTCGGCACGAGCGCGGTCGTCGACGGGTGCCTGGCATCGGGGGCTGACCTGGCCTGGCGGCGGCTCACCGCGCAGCTCGCGCAGCTGCCAGCCGATCCGGCGCCAGCCGATCAGGAGCCAGCCGCGATCGACGGCGAGTCCGCGCTGGCCGTATCCGCGGGGAACTGACCAGCTGTCAGGCGAAGTAGGCGCTCGACTGCCGCTGCCAGAGGAAGAACACGGCGCCAGCGCCGGCCAGCCAGGTCGCTGCCGTGTACGCCAGGTTCGTCGCGGTGCTGGCGCCGATGATGTGCGCGATCAGGTTCCAGGTACCCAGCGCGAACAGCAAGGTCGCTGCGATCCGCGCCCACTTCAGCCCGCTGCGGTTCGCCCTGGCCATGAGCAGCCAGGCGCCGATCTCGAGCAGCCCGGACACCACGGCGAGCGTGATCAGGAAGTTCTGGGTGGCGTGCAGCTGGGCGACCGTCGCGTGCGGGTGGCTGTCGCGCAGCGACTGCTCGCCGGTGGCGATCGCGATCACGCTCAGCACCAGCCCGATCGCGGTCAGCGCGGCCCCCGCGTACATCAGGCGCGTGGCCAGCACGACCGTGGTGGGTGGGTGGGCGGGTGGTTGGGCTGGCGGCCGGGCTGGTGGCTGGGCGCGCGGGTCGGTGCGCGCGGGCGGGGCGGCTCCGGCAGCCTTGGCCTTGGGCTGGTTCATGGTCGTTCCTTGATCGATGTGGCCTGGGAGCTTACCTCTCGAGCGGATCCTTCGGGGTGCCCGGCATGTACTTGAAGAGCCAGACATGCTGGCCGCGCGGGCAGCTGACCCCGTTCAGGTCGGTGCCGACCAAGCAGAAGTCTTCCGTCTGACGGAAGCCGACGTTCTCCAGGTACATGGTCACCCGCTTGTACCGGCCCCACTGATGGTGGCCGGTCCACACGTTCCGCCACTCGACAGCCCAGCCGACGTTCAGCGTCTTCAGGTCGGCTCTGGCAGCCGCGAGCCTGGTCGGGTACAGGTGCCCGGCCTTCTCCGCCACGTACAGGTAGCGGTAGAACGCGTGGCTCGCGATCCCCTTGTTGGCGGCCTTCGAGACCCACGAGGTGTAGGCGATGGCACGCGGATGCTGGTCGTGCGTCGCGATCAGCAGTGCGCTCGGCGCGATCGGCTGGCCGGTGACGCCCACGCCGCCGCGAAGGCCGAACGGCACGTCGACCACGATGGATCTGCCGTGATCCTTGGTGATGGGCCTGTCGAGGTCCGGCAGCGCCGACTGCATGGTGCCGTTGTAACCGAAGTTCGACGGGTAGCCGGGTGACGTAGAAGGAGCGCCTGACCAGCCGGCCTCCAGGGCCCCGAGCGCGACGATGACGGCGATCAGCGGCCAGGTGCTGCGGCGCATGCTCAGCCATTGCACGGTCAGCCCGGCCAGCATCGCGGCGCCGAGCAGCCCGACCAGCGTGAACCGGTCAGCCTCCCGCAGGCCGGACAGGCCGGGAACGTGGATCAGCCAGGAGTAAGGCATCAGGTTGGACACGACCACCGGCTTCCACACGCCATTGGCCGGCCCGCCCGCGTACACGACCTTCGTGGCTGCCACGTGGCCCATCAGCGGCAGGTACTGCGTGCAGAAGTGCCCGTACACCTTGCCAGGCCGGTGATTGATGCCAGCGCTGATCACGCAGTTCCTGCCGACCGTCAGGCTGGTGCCGAGCGCCAGTGCCGCGCAGCCGAGCCACAGCCCGGCGAACGCCCAGGTGCTGCGTTTGCGCCAGCCCACCACAATGCCGAGCAACGCAACAGCCGTGAGCACCGCGCCGAACGTCGGCAACCCCTCGAGCAGCTGCTGGGAGTTGTGGTAGCTGTACGAGGACGCGAGGCTGCCGAGCCCGAAGTTCGCGAGCCTGGGCGACGGGGAGAACAGCGTCGGCAGCGAGACGCCGAACTGGGCGTAGTTGAGCGCGAGCTGGCCGATCGGCGGGTTGGCGCCGCCCGCCTTGATCTGCTGGAGCATGGCGATGAGCTGCGGTATCGCGATCACGATCCCGACCACCGCCCCGATGCCGAGCGGCTTGATCGCCCGGCGGAACAGCCCGCGGTTCCTGAAGACGGCCGCGACCAGCCAGGGAACCAGGATCACGATCGCGAGGATGAACGCGACGACCGTGCTCTCCTGGTTGGTCAGGATCGAGGCGCCGAGCGCGACACCAAGTACGACAGCGGAGGCCATCCTCGGGCTCCGCCTGAACCGGACCGCAGCCTCGATCGTCACCGGCACGAAGATCGTCCCGATCGCGATGTTGAGGTGGTACCAGTTCTGCCAGAGCAGCATGGACGCCAGGCCGAAGAAGGCGCCGGCGACGATCGCGCCAGGCTCATTCAGCCAGAGCTTCGCCGCCCGGTACATGGCGTAGCAGAGCAGGCCAGGCGTCACGATCGTCAGCAGCGTGAACGACGCGGACGGTCCGTACAGCACCGTGATCGGCGCCATGACCCAGCCGGCCAGGGGCACCAGCGTGCTGAACGCTAGGTGCGTGCCCACCGGCGCGGCCATGTACGTGGTGAAGAACGGGTTGTGCAGGTGCAGGAGCGAATGCTCGACCCACCAGAGGCTCCAGATGTAGCTCGATGCGTCGGACGTAGCCGGGAGCTTGCCGTCAGCGAGCCAGGTGAACCGCGGCCAGGTGGCCGCGATGCCCGCCCCCTGGTAGACGAGGATCAGGATGAGGTGGCGCACCCAGGTGTGACCGAGAGCGCGGCGAATTGCGCCAGGCTGCCCACCGCCAGCGGGACCGGCGCCCGGTGCGGCAGTCTCGGTATCGGTATCGGTATCGGTATCGGCCTCCGTCAGCACGGACGAAGGCTCGGTGGACTCGCCCGAGTCCGGTCGCGCCGGATCAGGATGCATCGGCTGGCCGTCTTTGTCACGGCCTGCACGGATCATCGGACCACCTTGTCTGCGCTCTGACCGATCCTTATATACCGGCTGCGCTCTGCCTTATCCACGGGGCCTTATCCACGGGGCTCATCCAAGGATCGACCAAGCCGGGAGCGCGCCACTTGCCGGCCACCTGCAAGCGCCAGACCTGGGCACTAGCAGCGATCCGCCGGCGGTTCGCCGCCGACAGCACAGGCTAGAGTCCATCAGGTGGCACTCAGGGAGACCAGCCTACGCCCGCCGCCGCCATGGCTGATCCGGTGGGAGATTTTCGCAGTCTTCGCCGTGTCGCTCGGCGCCAGCGCCCTGAACGCGTTCCTGTCCCTGGTCGGCTCACTGCTGCAGAAGAAGTCGCTGGCCGCGCAGCAGGCCCTGCTGGTCGGCTCGCTCGCGCCGAACCACTGGCTTGACCTCACGCTGCAACTGGCCGGCATCGCCGAGAACCTCGCTCCCGTGCTGCTCGTGCTCTACCTGATGGCCAGGTCCGGCGAGCCGCCCTCCACGATCGGCCTGGATGCCAGCGAGCCTGGTAAGGACGCGGGCAAGGGCGTGGTCCTCGCGATCCTCATCGGCGGCAGCGGGCTCGGCCTGTACCTAGCCGCCTTTCACCTGGGATTCAACCTCAACGTGGTGCCGGAGAACCTGCCCGCGGTGTGGTGGCGCTATCCCGTCCTGGTTCTCGACGGGATCCAGAACGGCGTGCTCGAAGAGATCGTCGTCCTCGGCTACCTGCTGACCAAGCTCGAGCAGCTCGACTGGTCTCCCGTCACGGCGGTCGCCGCGAGCGCGCTGCTGCGCGGCAGCTACCACCTGTACCAGGGGTTCGGCGGCTTTCTCGGAAACCTGGCAATGGGCCTTATCTTCGGCGTGCTCTATCTGCGCTGGCGCCGCGTCACGCCGATGATCATCGCCCATTCACTGATCGACATCACAACCTTCGTCGGCTACGGCCTCCTGCACGGCAAGGTCTCCTGGCTGCCCTGATCGCGGGCCGGACCCGCTAGCGGGCGAGGCCGTCGATGACGGTCGCTCCTGGCAGGTCGGCCAGCGTCTTGCCGGTCAGCGCCAGCTTGGATCTGCGCAGCCCGCTGCCGATCACCACCTGCGGTGTCGCCGCGACGGCGGCGTCGACCAGCACGGGCCAGCCGTCCGGGAGGCCGATCGGGGTGATCCCGCCGTATTCCATGCCGGTCTCGGCGACGGCCAGGTCGGTGGCCGCGAAGGACGCCTTGCGGACGTCCAGCGCGCGCCGTGCGACGTTGTTGACGTCGGCCCTGGTGGTGGCCAGCACGACGCACGCCGCGTACCTGACCTCGCCCTCTCGCCGGCCAGCGATCACCACGCAGTTGGCCGACTCGGCCAGGGACACGCCGTACCGCTCGCAGAACGCGGCGGTGTCGGCGAGATCCGGGTCGATGGCCGCGACGCCGACATCTTCGGCGGGCCTGGTCCAGGACGGATCGGTCAGTGCGGCGGAGACAGGCGCGGCGAGGAGGTCAGGCTGGCTGGTCGCCGGCACGAACTCGAGATTGCCCAGAGTGAAGGTCACCAGGGAATTCTAGGACCGTGGTCAGCTGCTCAGGCTGCCGAGCGTCGCGACGACCGCCCGCGGATTGCCGTTACGCAGCACTTCGACCTTGACCCGCTCGCCTGGTCGGAAGCCGATGAGCGCGCTCTCCAGTTCCGCGATGTCGGGAGTCGCCTGGCCGTTGACGCCGACGATCAGATTGCCTGGCCTGATCCCCGCGTTCGCCGCGGACCCGCCCCGCTTGACAGCGTCCACGGTCACGCCATCCGGCTTTCCAGATGAGTCCACGTGCGTCTCGCCCCTGAAATCCAGCGACGCCCGATCCGAGCTCGTCACCTTCCCTGTCCTGATCAGCTGCCTGCTGATCGCGATGACCGTGTTCGACGGGATGGCGAAGCCGATCCCCTGGGCGGGACCTCCCAGCTCGGGATCCCGGGCGGTGAGCGTCGGTATCCCGAGCACCTTGCCCGACAGCAGCACGAGCGCGCCGCCGCTGTTGCCCGGGTTGATGGGCGCGCTGGTCTGGACGGCGTTCTCGATGACCGTGGCTGGATGACCGGGAATGGTGGGGCCGGTCACGATGCGGCCGGTTGCCGAGACGATGCCCTGGGTCACGCTGTCGGTCAGGCCGTACGGGCTGCCCATGGCCAGCACGATGGCGCCGACCTGAGCCTTGGCGGAATTCGCCCAGCGGACGGGCCGCAGTGCGCCCGCGCCCTTCCCGACCTTGATCACCGCGAGGTCATCGGGCGTGAACACGCCGATCAGCCACGCCTTCATCGGCTTGCTCGCGATCGAGACGCGCACGCGGAACCTCTTGAGCGTGCCGACAACGTGCGCGTTCGTGACGATGTCGCCGTGCCGGTCGAAGACGACTCCTGACCCGGTCGTGCGACCGGCCTGGATCTCGACGACCGATGGCAGCGCATTCGCGATCGTGTGCTCGTAGTTCCTTTGCAGCGGGGTTCTGGCCTGCGTCCTGTTATGCCGCATAGATGTGCACGCCGTGGCCGCGGTCACCGCAATGATCGTGATCATCGTGAGAACGAACCCCAGCCGCGCGTGGCTGTGCCGCCTCGAATTGGGAAAGCCCGAATCCGGCGACATCTCACATACCCCCCGCCGTCGGAAACGCCGCTCTCTTAGTCTTCCACCATGACTATTTCCGAATCTCCTGGTGAAACCATCGGCGGCTCAGGGATCAGCCTCGGTGCGGTCTCCGTCGCGGCGCTGGGCGAGGCAATGGCGGCCGGCACGCTGACATCGGCGGATCTGGTCAGGTTCTACCTGGAGCGGATCGAGCGTCACAACCCCGCGGTCGGCGCCGTCATCTCGGTCAGCGACGACGCAGCCGAGCAGGCTGGTGCCGTCGACCAGGCGCGCGCGGGCGGCGCCGAGCTCGGCCCGCTGGCCGGCATCCCGGTGCTGATCAAGGACAACATCTCGGTCGCCGGCTCGCCAGCCACCGCCGGCTCGCCAGCGCTGCTCGGCGCGCCGGCCGATGACGCCTTCCTGATCGGCAGGCTGCGCGCGGCCAACGCCGTGATCCTGGGCAAGGCCAACCTGTCCGAGTGGGCCAACTTCCGGTCCGCCCAGTCCTCGAGCGGCTGGTCGACGCTGGGCGGGCAGGCCGTGAACCCGCACGGCACCGGCCGTAGTCCGTCAGGATCGAGCTCGGGGTCGGCTGTGGCCGTCGCCGCAGGGCTGGCTCCGCTCGCCGTCGGGACCGAGACCGACGGCTCGATCGTGAGCCCGTCGCACGCGTGCGGCATCGTCGGCGTCAAGCCGACGCTCGGCCTGGTCAGTCGCTCGGGCATCGTGCCGATCTCGGCCGAGCAGGACACCGCGGGCCCGATGACGCGGACCGTCGCCGACGCCGCAGCGCTGCTCGGCGCGCTGGCCGGAGCCGACACGGCGGACGCCGCTACCGGGCGTGCCGCCGGGCAGCCGGCCGACTACACGCAGTTCCTCGACCCGGCGGCGCTCGAAGGCGCCAGGATCGGCGTCTGGCGGGAGGGTTCGGAGCGGGCCGTCGCCGCCGCTGCCGCGCTGCTCGACTCGGTCGTCGGCCTGCTCCGCGCGCACGGCGCGGAGATCATCGACCCGGTCGAGCTGGCTGACGCTGACAAGATGGGCGAGCCTGAGTTCGGTGCCCTGCGGCATGAATTCAAGGACGACCTGAACGCATACCTCGCTGCCCTGGCTGCCCGCGACGGCGCTGATGGCTCGCGCCCTGGGTCGCTGGCCGAGCTGATCGCGTACAACAGCGCGCACGCTGACCGTGTGCTCATGCACTTCGGCCAGGAGATCTTCGAGCAGGCAGAGGCGACCGGCGGCCGGTCCGAGGAGAAGTGGCGGGAGGCCAGGGACGAGGCACGGCGGATCGCCACCTCGGGGCTGGACGCTGCGCTGACCGAGCACCGGCTGGACGCGGTTCTCGCGCTGAGCGGGAATCCCGCGTGGCTCACCGACTACGTGCTCGGCGATCACTACAGCATCGGGACGTCCTCGCCAGCCGCGGTATCCGGGTATCCGTCGATCACCGTTCCCGCTGGCAAGGTGAGCGGACTGCCGGTCGGGATCTCGCTGATCGGGCCAGCGTGGAGCGAGCCGAGGCTGATCGCGCTCGCCCACGCCTTCGAGCACGCCCGCGGCTGAGTGACCGAGGCCGGCGACCGAGGCCGGCGACCGCGGCCGGCGACCGCGGCCGGCTGGCCGGGCCGTCTCACCTGACACATCAGCCACACACATGTACTTTCGTCACTCACGTGTCGGCGCGGCACCGTGTGTCCGTGTATGGGAGTGACACCCATTGCGCGCAGCGGTGGTGGGTGTCACATCGATACACGGGTGGGCGGGCTCACGCCGTGCAGGACGCCAGGAACGGGACCGGCGAGGGCCGGGCGATAGCGCGCAAGTCGAGCGATAATCTTGCCGCCATGGACTCCTGGCCTGCTGCGCGTGTTCCCGAACTGCCCGGACGGGCGCCCGAGCCGGTCGTCTGGGACACGGCAAGCCGCGGGCTGGCCGAGGCGGCGCAGGGCCGCCTGGCGACGATCTACGCGTGCGGCATCACCCCCTACGACGCAACGCATATCGGCCACGCGGCGACGTACACGGCGTGGGATCTGCTCATTCGCGCCTGGCTCGACGCAGGCCACGAGGTGCGCTACATCCAGAACGTCACCGACGTCGATGACCCGCTGCTCGAGCGCGCGGCGCGGGACGGGGAGGACTGGCGTGAACTCGCCGACCGCGAGATCGACCGGTACCGGTCGGACATGGCGGCGCTCCGTCTGCTGCCACCTGACCACCTGATCGGCGCCGTCGAAGCGCTGGACGTGATCGCCTCCTTCAGCGGGCTGCTGGCCGACCGGGGCTCGCTCTACGAGCTCGACGGCGACGTGTACTTCTGCCGCTCGGCCGACGCCGCGTTCGGGTCGGTGTCCGGGCTCAGCTCCGAGCAAATGATCGAGCTCTTTGCTGAGCGTGGCGGCGACCCTGGCCGACCAGGCAAGAAGGACCCGCTCGACCCGCTGGTCTGGCTGGCAAGGAAGCCTGACGAGCCGTCATGGGATTCCAGGTTCGGTCAGGGCCGTCCTGGCTGGCACGTCGAGTGCGCGGCGATCGCGACCCGGTATCTCGGCGAGGCGTTCGACGTCCAGGCCGGAGGTTCCGACCTGATCTTTCCCCACCACGAGATGAGCGCGTCGCACGCCAGGGTCGCGCTGGGCAGCCAGGCCGGCGGCGCCGGCGGGTACGGCGGGTCCGCGCATGGCACCGGTGACGCGGACGGCGCGGTGTTCGCCCGCCGGTACGCACACGCCGGAATGGTGCGGCTCGGGGGCGCGAAGATGTCCAAGTCGCTCGGCAACCTAGTCTTCGTCTCCGTGCTGCGGGAATCCGGTACTGACCCGATGGCGATCAGGCTCGCGATACTCGCGCACCACTACCGCGAAGACTGGGACTGGACCGACGAGGGCCTAGCCGAGGCGGCCGGCCGCCTGGAGCGGTGGCGGACCGCGGTGCGGATCGGCCTCGCCGGGCCAGCTGGCCCCGCCGGGCTGGCTACCGAGCCGGGTCCAGCAGACCCCGGCGAGTCCGTTCCCAGCGAGGCCGCCAGGGCCGTGCTCACCGCGATCCGCAAGCGGATGGCTGACGACCTCGACGCACCAGGCGCGCTCGCCACCGTCGATTCCTGGGCCGAGCGCATGCTGGCGGCATCTCCCGCCGAGGCTGGCGTGGCTGGTGACCGGCCGGAGTCCACCAGACTGGTCAGGGACGCTGTCGACGCACTGCTCGGCGTCGCGTTGTAGCGCTGCCGGTTGTGGCGCTGCCTGTTGCAACGCTGCCGGTTGTGGCGCTGCCGGTTGCCACGCTGCCGGTTGTGGCGCTGCCGGTTGTGGCGCTGCCGGTTGTGGCGCTGCCGGGCGCGCCCGTCTGCCGAGACCGCGCGTCAAGGCGCAGTTTTGCCACCTGTGGAGATCCACCCTGTTTGTTAACAGGCTGAGAACTGAGCCTCGCGGTGCCCGTGGGACCAGCCGAATCTTGTTCCATGAATGAATCTCAGTCTCGTGATCCAGACGCGGTCGATCCGAGGACGACCGGCCTTCGCTGCCGGGTGCGGATCGGCTCAGCCGAGGGCATCCTCGCGGTTGTCCCGCATCTGCTCGGCTTCAAGCCTGCCGACAGCCTGGTCATGCTCGGCATCGGCGGCCCGCACGCCAGGATCAGGCTCGCCTTCCGTTATGACCTGCCCGATCCGCCAGAAGACGAGCTCGCGGCCGACATCGCCGAGCACGCCGCCACCGTGCTGCGCCGTCAGCACCTGGGCATGGCCATCGTGGCTGGCTACGGCCCAGGCACGGCCGTGACGCCGCTCGTCGATGTCGTCGTGCCCGCGTTACGCGAAGCCGGGATCAGCGTCCAGGATGTGCTGAGGGTGCAGGGCGGGAGGTACTGGTCCTATGCGTGCGAGGACCCTGGGTGCTGCCCGCCTGAGGGCACGCCGTTCGACGCGTCCGCTCATCCGGCATCCGCGGCCCTGGCTGCCGCTGGCCTGACCGTTCGCGCCGACAGGGCAGCGCTGGCCGGCACGCTCGCGCCGGTCGCGGACGTCGCGGCGTCAATGCGGGCAGCGGTCGGCAGGGCGCGGCAGCGAGCGGGAGAGCTGATCGACCTGGCGGCCGCTGCTGAGGGCGGTGACCCGTTCTTGCCGGTCGCTGACGCCGGTCGCCGATCGGTCAAGCAGGTGATCACCAGGTACCGGCGCGGTGGCGGGCTGACCGATCACGAGGAGATGGCCTGGCTGGGCGTCACCCTCGGCGATCTGCGGGTCCGTGACGACGCATGGGCGCGGATGGACCCCGGGTTCCACGAGGCGCATCAGCGGCTGTGGGTCGATCTCGTCCGCCATCTGCCGACCGAGTTCGTCGCGGCGCCGGCCGCGCTGCTCGCGTTCACGGCGTGGCAGGGCGGCGACGGGGCGCTGGCCAGCGTGGCGATCGAGCGGGCGCTGGATGCCGATCCCGCGTACTCGATGGCGCTGCTGATCGCCGACGCCCTGCACGCGGGCCTGCCGCCGACGGCGGCGCGGCTCCCGATGACGCCGAAACAGGTCGCTGCCAGCTACGCGCGCAGGCGTCTGGCGGCTCCGCCCGGCATGGATGAGCCCCGCTGGAGGCAAGCATGCTGATCGGCCTGGCTGGGCACGGACCTTCAGGCCGGAAGGCCGGCCACGCGGTCGACGTCATCCGCCGGCAGCGAGGCAAGCTCGCGACCCTGGCGGTACCGCAGCGCCGCGGCGGGGAGGCCGGCGCGTCGGCCGCTGAGTATCACCGTGAGCGAGCCGGTCCGCCTGAGGTCGGCCTCCGCGTGGCTGCCGGTACCGGCAGCCTGGCCGGCGCGGGCGAGCGTCTGGATCGCGACGGCGTTGGCGGCGTTGGCGGCGTTGGCCTTGCCGTTCACCGGACGGCCGGTCGCGTCGCTTGGTTGCAGCGCCCGGCGGAGCGCCTGTGCCGCAACGGCAGCGGCCGAACCGAAGAGGGCGGCTCCTGGCACCGCGACGCTGATCTCGTCGGCGGCGAGCTCGTATTCCGTGCAGCCCATGACGACGGCACCGCACCCGCTCGGCGTCCTGGCGGCCGCGTCGGCAATGGCCGCAGCGGTCGCCTCGGTGTCGCCGGCGTCAATGGCCGTTGCCAGGCCAGGGCATGCGACCGGGGTTACCGCCGCCCTGCCGCCGAACTCCTCGATCAGTCGGCGCTGATACTCGCTCGCCGTTGTCGCGACCGTCGCCCAGATCGCCACCGAACCGGCGACCGCGGCCGCCGGCTTAATGGCCGGCACCGTTCCGACGACCGGGATGTCCGGCTCGAACTCGGCCCTCAGCGCGTCGAGCGCGTGCACGCTGCCGGTGTTGCAGGCCATCACGATGACGTCAGGCTCGCAGCTCGCCGCCGCCCTCGCGATTGTCAGCGAGCGCTCGGCGATGTCCTCGGGGGTCCGGGGTCCCCATGGCATGCCTTCAGGGTCCATTGCGATGACCAAATCGGCGTCCGGCCGGAGTTTGTGCAGCTCACTGGCCGCTACCAGCAAGCCGAGCCCGGAATTGAGGAGCGCGAATCGCATCCGCCCACTGTAGGAGATGTATCGGGCGAGCTTGGTTAATCGCCGGTAACAAGACAGTACGGACAGAACAAAGCGGTGGCCAGGACCTTCGGGAGCCCGCCGGGGGCGAGCGGGCGGGGGCGAGCTAGCGGAGCGCGGGGAGGCCGTCGATGCTGGCGCTGTTGTGCTTGACGCGGTACTGGGCCAGGTCCTCGGCAGAGCGGCGTTCTGACCACCGGGTTAGCAGGTCGCGCTCCTGGGTCAGTTCCATGACGGGGACGGCATAGCCGCACGAGTCCGCGACGCGGTCGACGTCCACGACGATGATCGCCCGCTGATTGCCGCGGTCCGTGCCGGTCTCCTCGCCCTGACCAGCGCCGAAGTGGGCGGCGAGCTCCGGCCAGTCAGCGTCGTCCGGCGGGACCGTCCTGCCGGTGCCGTAGAGCCGCAGGATCTTCGGCTGGCGGCCGAACGAGCAGAACATGATCGTGATCTTGCCGTTCTGCCGCAGGTGCGCGATGGTCTCCGCGCCGCTGCCGGTCAGGTCAAGGTAGGCGACGGTCAGCGGGCCGAGCACCGCGAACGTGTCGCGGTAGCCCTTCGGCGAGACGTTCACGTGCCCGTCAGCGCCCGCCTCGTCCAGGCATGGTGCCGTCGCCACGAAGAACATCGGCTGGCTGGTGATGAACGCGATCAGGCGCTCGTCCAGCTCGGGATAGACCGTGCCCATGCTGCCTCCGTTGCCGCATCCGCCGCCGCGTCCGCCCGTGCACGCGGCTGCGATGGCAGCACCGCCCGTTCGCGGGAGCCATCCGCCCGACCCGCATGGGCGGCGTCCCAGCCGTCCTTCGTACGCTGGGGACTGACCAGGCCGGCTGGGTGATTGCCAGGGTAGTTCGCGACCCTGAACGGGGCGCCAGCGGCCACGATCGGGGGAGTCGGTGGTCACGTGAGCCGGATGTCGCCGGGGGTGCTCGCACCTCCGCATGAGGTACTCAGCCCGCAGGAGTGGCGCCAGGAAGGGCGGTCCAGGCGGGCATCGGTACCACGATCAAGCCATGCCGCCTGGGTCGCGCCTTCAGACCGGCCCGACCCGCTGGCCCTCCTCGAGCTTCAGGCAGGACAGCGGGTTCCCGACCTGGTGCCGATCAGGTACGGACGGATGAGCGCCTCGCCGTTCGCGTACTTCAGGGGCGCGGCAGCGCCGATGGCATGGGATCTCGCGCATACGCCGACAACGGACATCCACGTACAGTGCTGCGGCGACGCGCACCTGATGAACTTCGGCATGTTCGCAGCGCCTGACCGCAGGATGGTCTTCGACGTCAACGACTTCGACGAAACCCTGCCCGGGCCCTTCGAATGGGACGTCAAGCGGCTGGCCGCCAGTTTCGCCATCGCGGCGCAGGACAACGGGTTCTCCGCCAAGACAGCCAAGGACGCGGCCAGGAGCACCGTGCACAGCTACCGCGTTGAGATGGCCAACTTCGCCACGATGCGCTTCCTTGACGCCTGGTACGCCAGGATCGACGTGGAGGCTATGGCGGCCATCTTCGACTCACTGCAGCCGAAGCGGGCCGTCGCGGCGGCGCCGCCGCGACATCGACAAGGCCAGGCGGCGGACGAGCCAGCAGGCCCTGCTCAAGCTCTGCACCATGGTCGACGGGGAGTACACGATCAAGCCGGACTACCCGGTCGTCGTCCGCTATCCGGTGGACCTGGACCCCGACGTCTTCGAGGAGCTGCGCAGCGCTATCGCCTTGTACAAGGAGACGCTCCAGGCGGACGCGCGCGAGGTGCTCAGCCGCTACTACTTCGGCGACTTCGCGCGCAAGGTCGTGGGGGTCGGATCGTCGGCACCGAGGCCTTCATCTTGCTGCTGATGGGCGACAGGTCCGATGAGCCGTTGTTCCTGCAGCTCAAGGAGGCCCAGGAGTCGGTGCTCGCGCCGTTTGCCGGACCGAGCGAGTACAAACACCAGGGCGAGCGCGTGGTCTGGGGGCAGCGGCTGACCCAGGCCGCGTCCGATCCGTTCCTTGGCTGGACCCGGGGCATCCCAGCGGACAGGCAGGCTCCCAGGGACTACTACGTCAGGCAGCTGCGCGACATGAAGGGCAGCATGGACGTTCCCGTGATGGACGAGGAGCAGCTCGTCTACTACGGACGCTTGTGCGGCTGGGCGCTGGCCAGGGCGCACGCGAGGACCGGCCGCGCCACGCTGATCAGCGGTTACCTTGGCTCGGCCGAGACGTTCGATCATGCGGTCGCTGAGTTCGCGGTCGCCTACGCGGCCCAGAACGAGCGTGACTACCAGTTGCTCGTCAATGCCGTGGCGTCGGGGCGAGTACATGCGATGACGGGAGTCTGACCCGCGGTGCCGCGGCGGGCGGTGTCAGTACCGGGAGAGGAGGCTAGAACCGGGAGACTCGGGAGATTGGTCTCGAAACGCCGGGCTACTGGGCGGTAGGATTAACGGAGCATGACTAACCCGCAGGTGGCGGCATAGCGGGCAGTGCGGAGCCAGGTGGCGAGTATCTGGTGGCGCGGGCCCTGCGGGCCGGCTTCCCGCCTCCGGCCCATCCGATGGAGGGCGACGTGACAGAACTCGCTGATCACGGGCAGGACACCGGCACCGCGCAGCGGGAACCCAGCTCGCCGCTTGCGAGCAGGCATGCCGCAGCGGCCCGACTGCGACACGCATACGCGGCGATCCCGCCGGGCACGCCTGTGCGACTGGCGAAGTCCACCTCCAACCTGTTCAGGTTCCGTGAGGCCGGCGGCCCTGGGCTGGTCACGCTTGACGTCTCCGCATTCAGCAGCGTGCTGTGCGTCGACCCGGAGTCCAGGACGGCGATCGTCGGCGGCATGACCACCTACGAAGATCTGGTCGACGCCACGCTCCGGCACGGGCTGATACCGCTCGTCGTCCCGCAGCTCAAGACGATCACGCTCGGCGGGGCTGTATCGGGCCTGGGAATCGAGTCGACGTCCCTGCGCAACGGCCTGCCACATGAATCCATCCTGCAGATGGAGATCCTGACCGGCGACGGCAGGCTCGTCAGCGCCGCCCCGGACTCCGAGAACGCGGACCTGTACTGGGGCTTCCCCAACTCGTACGGGACACTCGGCTACGCTCTCTGGCTCACGATCGCCCTGGAACCGGTCAAGCCGTACGTGCACGTCAGGCACTTCCGGTTCGGCAGCCCTGACGAGGCGATGGCGGCGATCGGCGACATCGCCCGCGACGGCAGCTATCACGGGCACGCCGCCGACTTCCTCGACGGCACCGCGTTCAGCACCGACGAGATCTACCTGACCGTCGGCGCGTACAGCGAGATCGCGCCGTGGCTCAGCGACTACACCGGCCAGAACATCTACTACCAGTCCATCCGCGGACCGCGAGACGACTTCCTGACCATCCGCGACTACCTGTGGCGCTGGGACACCGACTGGTTCTGGTGCTCACGCGCCTTCGGCGTGCAGCGCCCGCTGGTCCGCCGGCTGTGGCCGCGCCGCTACCGGCGCTCGGATGTCTACCGCAAGCTCGTGGCGCTCGACCGGCGGCACGGCCTCACGCGCGCTATCGGCAAGGGACGCGGCGCTCCCGCCGAGGAAGCCGTCATCCAGGACGTCGAGATACCGCTGAGCCAGAGCGCGGCGTTCTATGAATTCTTCGCCGCCAGTGTCGGCATGAGCCCGGTCTGGCTCTGCCCGCTGCGCCTGCGCGCCGACCGCGCCTGGCCGCTCTACCCGCTGCAGCCAGACCAGGTGTACGTGAACTTCGGATTCTGGGGAAACGTCACGCTGCCGGCTGGAGCCGGGGACGGCTTCTACAACAGGCAGGTCGAGGACAAGGTCACCGGCCTCGGCGGGCACAAGGGCCTGTACTCCACCTCGTACTACTCACCAGAGGAGTTCTCGAGGCTGTACAACGGCCCGGCTTACGCCGAGCTCAAGCATCAGTACGACCCGGGCGGTCGCCTGGCTGGACTCTACGAGAAATGCGTTGGCGGAAAGTAGGGAAGGAGCGGGCATGCCGCTAGCTGAGGTGTTCGAACGAGTCGCTGGCCCCGATGCCGATGTGGAGTTCGTGGCATACGACGGCAGCAAGGCAGGACGCCGCGGCTCGCCTGCGGTGACATTCTCGATCAAGGACCCGGTGGCCGTGTCCTACCTGGCACAGGCGCCCGGCGCGCTCGGCCTGGCCAGGGCGTTCGTATCCGGCCATCTGGACGTCGACGGCGACATGTACACGGCCCTCTCGAGGCTGGCCAAGGCGCAGCGGATGGACCTGTCCGTGTCCGAGCGGCTCACCTTGCTCTCCCAGCTCGGGGGGCCGAAGCTGCTGCTCAGGCGCGTTCCCCCGCCGCAGCAGGAGGTCAGGGTCAACCGGCGCTGGATGTCGGGTCGGCGGCACACAAGGGACCGCGACGCCAGCGCGATCTCGCACCACTACGACGTGTCGAACACCTTCTACGAGTGGGTGCTCGGCCCGTCCATGGCCTATACCTGCGCCTGCTACCCGGATGCGGCCGCGACGCTGGAGCAGGCCCAGGAGTACAAGTTCGACCTCGTGGCCAGGAAGATCGCGCTGAAGCCAGGGATGCGCCTGCTCGACGTGGGCTGCGGCTGGGGCAGCATGGTCATGCACGCGGCGAAGAAATACGGGGTCCAGGCCCTCGGCGTCACGCTGTCCGAGCAGCAGGCACTCTGGGCGCAGCACGCGATCAAGGAGGCCGGCCTCGAAGACCTCGCGGAGGTGCGGCACCTCGACTACCGCGAGGTCACGGAGACCGGCTTCGACGCGGTCAGCTCGATCGGCCTGACCGAGCACATCGGCAAGGCGCAGCTGCCCGGGTACTTCAGCTTCCTCTACGGCAAGCTCAAGCCGGGCGGGCGGTTGCTGAACCACTGCATCACCAGGCCGGATAACACCGGCCCGGCGTCGGTGACCGACGGGTTCATCTTCCGGTACGTATTCCCCGACGGCGAGCTGGAGGGGCCAGGCCACCTCGTCTCGCAGATGCACGATGCCGGCTTCGAGGTCAGGCACGAGGAGAACCTGCGTGAGCACTACGCGCTCACGCTGGCCGCCTGGTGCGCCAACCTCACCGAGCACTGGGACGAGGCGGTCGCCGAGGTCGGCGACGCGACCGCGCGGGTCTGGCGGCTGTACATGGCTGGGTCGCAGCTCGGTTTCGACCGGAACCAGATCCAGCTGCACCAGATCCTCGGCGTCAAGCTCGGCGCGTGCGGCGAGTCCGGCATGCCACTGCGCCCCGACTGGGAGCCGCCAGCCCCCGCCGCAACCTGACGATCCAGCACAGCGATGAACCCCTGCCGGTGTGCGCGGGGGTTAGTGGCGGCGGTAGGTGGCGGCGACGGTAAAGGCCAGGTCGAGGGCCTGGCTGCGGTTGAGCCGCGGGTCGCAGGCTGTCTCGTAGCGCTGGTGCAGGTCGTCGGCGGCAATCTCGTGGCTGCCGCCGACGCACTCGGTGACGTTGTCGCCGGTGAACTCGATGTGAATGCCGCCTGGATGGGTCCCCGCCGCGCGGTGCACGTCGAAGAACGCGTGCAGTTCGGCCATGACGTCGTCGAACCGCCTGGTCTTGTGACCGCTCGGGGCCTCGAACGTGTTGCCGTGCATCGGATCGCAGACCCACGCGACCGGCGCGCCGTCGTCCGCCACGGCCCTGACCAGGCCGGGCAGCACGTCGCTGATCCGGCTGGCGCCCATCCTGCTGATCAGCGTGAGCCTGCCAGGCCGGCGCTCCGGGTTCAGCGCGGCGATCAGGGCGAGCACGTCGCCGGCGGTCGTGTCGGGGCCGATCTTGACGCCGATCGGGTTGCTGATCGAGCGCGCGAACTCCACGTGCGCGCCGTCCAGCGCCCTGGTGCGCTCTCCGACCCACAAGAAGTGCGCCGACGTGTCGTAGGCGAGCCCGGTCCGCGAGTCCAGCCTGGTCAGCGCGTGCTCGTAGTCCAGTAGCAGGGCCTCGTGGCTGGAGTACAGCTCGACCGTGCGCAGCTCCTGCGGGTCGGCCCCGCACGCCCGCATGAAGCTGAGCGCCCTGTCGATCTCGCCGGCTAGCCGCTCGTAACGCTGGCCAGCCGGGCTGTCGGCGACGAAGTCCTGGTTCCACGCATGCACCTGATGCAGGCCCGCGTACCCGCCCGCGGTGAACGCCCGGCACAGGTTCAGCGTGACCGCCGAGCTGTGATACGCGCGCAGCAGCCGGTCGGGGTCCGGCGTCCTCGCCGCCGCGCTGAACTCGAACCCGTTCACCGCGTCGCCGCGATAGGCGGGCAGCTCGGTGCCGTTCCTGGCCTCGGTCGGCTTCGACCGCGGCTTCGCGAACTGTCCGGCCATCCTGCCGATCTTGACAACCGGCACGCTGGCGCCGTAGGTGAGCACGACAGCCATCTGCAGCAGGGTCTGCAGCTTGGCCCGCACCGCGCCCGCAGCCGACCCCGCGAACGTCTCCGCGCAGTCGCCGCCCTGCAGCACGAATGCCTCGCCCCTGGCGACCGCGGCGAGCCGCTCGGTCAGCTGGTCGCACTCGCCGGCGAACACCAGCGGCGGGAGCTGGGCCAGCTCGGCGGTGACGGCGGCGAGACGATCAGGATCGGGCCACTGCGGCTGCTGCCCGGCCGGGAGCTCACGCCAGCGCGCGAGGGCGGCCCTGGTGGCCTCGCCTGGCGACCCGGCGTCACCAGGCAGGCCGAGGTCACCGGCCAGACCGGGCGCGAAGTCGAGCGGATGCTCAGAGGAGGCGGTCGCTGTCATGCTGACGGCGCGGGCAGGGGGCAGTCACAGATCACGACTCTAGCTAAGCGCAGAGCGACGAGTGCTCAGCTACGGGGTCGCGATCCTGGCACGTCACGCCGCTGTGAGCGGTGCGTGATCTGACACCTAGGTCAGCTTGCGGCCAGCCCGCGTTCGCAGAACTGCGCGTCGCCGGTGAGAATGACAGCATGGATCCCCGCGATCTTGTGCTGCTCGGCTCGACCGGCT
Source organism: uncultured Actinomycetota bacterium (assembly GCA_963739025.1). GTDB lineage: Bacteria > Actinomycetota > Actinomycetes > Streptosporangiales > Streptosporangiaceae > Chersky-822. Next base: position 78,989 of record CAVTYS010000001.1, read on the forward strand.
CCATCGGCACGCAGGCGGCCGACATCGTGCGACGCAATCCGGCGAGGTTCCGCCTCGTGGCGCTGGCCGCCGGCGGCGGCAATCCCGCCTTGCTGGCCAGCCAGGCCGTCGAGTTCGGGGTCGAGGTCGTCGCCGTGGCGAGCGAGCGCGCCGTCGCAGCGGTCCACGACGCGCTGCAGGCCACCGCGGGCGACGCCGGCAAGCCAGTGCCGAAGGTTCTCGCTGGACCGGCCGCCGTGGCCGAGGTGGCCGCCTGGCCCTGCGACGTGGTGCTGAACGCCGTCACGGGTGCGGTCGGGCTGGCGGCGACGCTGGCCGCCCTCGACGCAGGCCGGGTGCTGGCGCTGGCCAACAAGGAATCGCTGATCATGGGCGGCCACTTGGTCACCGACCGGGCGGCGCCAGGGCAGATCGTCCCCGTCGACTCCGAGCACTCCGCGATCGCCCAGTGCCTGCGCAGCGGCACGGCGGACGAAGTCCGCAGGCTCGTCATCACCGCGAGCGGGGGGCCGTTCCTGCACTGGACCAGGGAGCAGATGGCCACGGCCACGCCTGAGCAGGCGCTGGCGCACCCGACCTGGATCATGGGCCCGGTGATCACCATCAATTCCGCGACCCTGGTGAACAAGGGTCTGGAGGTCATCGAGGCTCACCTTCTATTCGAAATCAGCCTTGATGACATCGAAGTGGTCGTTCATCGCCAATCGGTCATTCACTCGATGGTGGAGTTCACCGACGGATCGACGATCGCCCAGGCGAGCCCGCCGGACATGCGGATTCCTATCGCGCTCGCGCTCGCCTGGCCTGAGCGGGTGGCTGAGGCAGCGAGCCCGGTCGACTGGACCGCCGCCCATACCTGGACCTTCGAGCCGCTGGACAACGCGGCGTTCCCCGCGGTCGGGCTGGCCAGGACGGTGGCCGAGCGGGCGGGTACGGCGCCCGCTGTCTACAACGCGGCCAACGAGGCATGCGTGGCGGCGTTCACCGAAGGGCGCATCCCGTTTGGCGGGATCGTCGACACCGTCGCGCGGGTAGTCTCTGATCACGGCAGTGCCGGCCCCCGGATCGCCGGGCTGGACGATGTGCTCGCAGCTGACAACTGGGCGCGCCTGCGCGCCAGAGAGCTCACGCGGGGCGGGGCGGGCGGAAATCGCCCGGAGAGGGCGCGGGCACACGGCCCGGAGGGAGAGTCGGCACGATGAGCTTCCTGATCGGCGTGCTCATCTTCGTGGTCGCGCTGCTGGTCTCCGTCATGCTGCACGAGGCCGGGCACTTCGTGACCGCGAAGGCCTTCGGCATGAAGGCCACCCAGTTCTTCGTCGGGTTCGGCACCACGCTGTGGTCCACGAGGAGGGGCGAGACGGAGTACGGCGTTAAGGCGCTGCCGCTCGGCGGGTTCGTCAAGATCACCGGCATGACGATCCTTGACGACGTCGATGCTGCCGACGAGCCGAGGTCGTTCCGCGCCAAGCCTGGCTGGCAGCGCGCGATCGTGCTCGCGTCCGGCTCGTTCATGCACTTCATGATCGCGTTCGTGCTGTTGTTCATCCTCGCGGTGGGCGTGGGGGTCGCCGACCAGTCGGGGACGACTGTCAGCGTCCTGTCCTGCGTTCCGGCCAAGGAGCAGGCGAACTGCGTCCAGGGCGACCCGCGATCGCCGGCGGCGCTGGCCGGGCTGCGTTCCGGCGACAAGATCGTCGCCGTCGACGGCCAGCGGGTGCACAACTGGAACCAGATCGGCAACGCGATCAAGGAGCACCCGGCAGGCAGCCAGGTGCCCTTCACGATCGACCGCGGCGGCAGGGAGATCACCAAGCAGGTCACGCTGACGAGCGTGAGCTGGCGGAAGGGCTCCTTCCTCGGCGTCTCGCCGATCGTGGTCTACAACCGGGACGGCCCGATCAGCGGCGTCACCTACGCGGGGTCACAGTTCGGCAGCATCGCCACGCAGTCGGTGACCGCGCTCGGCCGGATCCCGAAGGCGATCCCTTACCTGTTCTCCAAGGACCGGGCCGCCACGCCTGGCGGGCAGGTCAGCAGCATGGTCGGCGCGGCGAACATCACCGGCGACGTGGTCGCGGCCAACATCGGCTGGCAGCAGAAGCTGTCCGTGGTGCTGCTGATCATCATCGAGGTGAACATCTTCGTCGGCATCTTCAACCTGGTGCCGCTGCTGCCGCTGGACGGCGGCCACCTCGCGGTGGTGTTCTACGAGCGCGCTCGCGCGTGGCTGGCCAGGCTGTTCCGCAAGCCCGACCCAGGACCTGTCGACATCAAGCGGCTGATCCCGGTGAGCGTGGGGGTGTTCGCCCTGATCGTCGCCTTCGGCCTGCTGCTGATCGCCGCAGACATCCTCAACCCGCTGTCCCTGACCCAGTGAATGAGGCGAGGAGTCCGATGACCGTCAACCTAGGCCTGCCAGAGGTGCCGCCCGCGCCGGTCGCGCCGCGGCGGGTCTCCAGGCAGATCATGGTGGGCAGGGGCAAGCACGCCGTCCCGGTCGGCGGCGGCGCGCCGGTTTCCGTTCAGTCCATGACGACGACCCTGACCGCTGACGTCAACGCCACGCTTCAGCAGATCGCCGAGCTGACAGCGTCGGGCTGCCAGATCGTGCGGGTCGCCGTCCCTTCGCAGGACGACGCCGACGCCCTGCCAGCCATCGCCACCAAGTCGCAGATCCCGGTGATCGCCGACATCCACTTCCAGCCGAAGTACGTGTTCGCCGCGATCGACGCGGGTTGCGCGGCCGTGCGTGTGAACCCGGGCAACATCAAGGCCTTCGACGACAAGGTCGGCGAGATCGCCAAGGCCGCGGCCGACGCGCAGGTGCCGATCAGGATTGGCGTCAACGCGGGCTCGCTGGACAAGCGGCTGCTGGCCAAGTACGGCAAGGCGACGCCGGAGGCGCTGGTGGAGTCCGCGCTCTGGGAGTGCTCGCTGTTCGAGGAGCACGGCTTCCGCGACATCAAGATCTCGGTCAAGCACCACGACCCGGTCGTGATGATCAAGGCGTACCGCCTGCTGGCCGAGCAGTGCGAGTACCCGCTGCACCTGGGCGTCACCGAGGCGGGGCCGGTCTTCCAGGGCACGATCAAGTCCGCGGTGGCGTTCGGGGCGCTGCTCGCAGAGGGCATCGGTGACACGATCAGGGTCTCGCTGTCCGCGCCACCGGTCGAAGAGGTCAAGGTCGGCACCTCCATCCTGGAGTCGCTCGGGCTGCGTGACCGCGGGTTGGAGATCGTGTCCTGCCCGTCGTGCGGCCGCGCTCAGGTGGACGTCTACACGCTCGCCGACCAGGTGACCGCCGCCCTCGACGGCCTCGACGTGCCCTTGCGCGTCGCGGTGATGGGCTGCGTCGTCAACGGCCCCGGCGAGGCCAGAGAGGCCGACCTGGGCGTCGCGTCGGGCAACGGCAAGGGCCAGATCTTCGTCAAGGGCGAGGTGATCGCCACGGTCCCCGAGTCGCAGATCGTCGAGCGGCTCATCGAGGAGGCCATGAAGCTGGCGGCAGCGACGCCGGTGGACCAGGCCTGAGCCGGGCACCGCAAGCCTTGAGACGACACCTGGTAGCCGCTGCCGCGCTGGCGCTGCTCGCGGTCGCTGGCTGCACGCAGGGCTCGTCACCGCAGCCGCCCGCCCAGGGCAGCCAGGGCGGACAGGGCGGACAGCCAGGCGGCTCAGGCGGGAACCCGGCCGGACAGGCCAGCCTGAGCTGGCGCAGCTGCGGCGGAGGCGGTTCAGGCGTGCGCTGCGCTGGGCTACGGGTGCCGCTGAACTATGCCAACCCGGGCGGCAGGTCCATCACGCTCGCGCTGTCCGAGGTGCCCGCGACCGCGCCGCCCGCCCAGCGTCAGGGAATCCTGCTGGTCAACCCCGGCGGCCCAGGGGGCAGCGGGCTGGGCCTCGCGAGCTTCGTCGCGCAGGGCCTGGATCCCGCGGTCGCCGCCAGGTACGACATCGTCGGATTCGACACCAGGGGAGTCGGGTCCTCCGAGCCCGCACTGCACTGCAACCCCGCGTTCTTCTCCCGCGAGCGGCCGAACTACATCCCGGCGAACGCCGCGGCCGAGCACGTGCTGATCAACAGGGCCAAGTCCTACGCCGCGGGCTGCGAGAAGAGATACGGCTGGCTGCTGCCGTACATGACCACGGCGAACATCGCCAGGGACATGGACCAGATCCGCATCGCGATGGGGCAGCAGAAGCTGAGCTATTTCGGCTATTCCTACGGCACCTACATCGGCCAGGTCTACGCGACGATGTTCCCCGCCCGGGTGCACCGGATGGTGCTCGACAGCACCGTTGACCCGGCGGGCGTGTGGTATGCGGACAACATCGCCCAGGATTACGCCTTCCAGGGCAGGATGAACGCGTTCTACGCCTGGGCCGCCCGCTATGACAACACCTACCGGCTCGGCGCCACCCCGGCGGCGGTCAGGCGGTCCTATTACGTGGCGCGGGCGCGGCTGATCGCGCATCCGATCCCGCAGCAGGCCGGCCCGACCATCGGCCCTGACGAGCTGGACGACACGTTCGTGGCCGGCGGCTACAACAACGGCTACTGGCCTCAGCTGGCCTCGGCCACCGCCGCCTACCTGCATGGCGGCTCAACCGACCAGTTGGTGTCGGTCTTCAACCAGATCGGCAAGCAGAGCGAGAACGAGTTCGCCGTCTACAACGCCGTCGAGTGCGCGGACGTCGCCTGGCCGCGGAGCTGGGTGAAGTGGAACGCCGACACGAGGAGGGTGTACAGCACCGCCCCGTTCGAGGCGTGGGACAACGCGTGGTTCAACGCGGCCTGCGCGTTCTGGCCGGTGCACGGGCCAGCGAAGCCCATGAAGATCGGCGCGTCAGGGCTGCCAGGCATCCTCATGCTGCAGGGAACGCTGGACGCGGCCACGCCGTATGCGGGCGCGCAGAACGCCCACCGGCAGCTGCCGACAGCAAAGATGGTAGTGGTACGCGGCGGCGGCAACCACGGCCAGTCACTGGCGTTCCCGGCCAACACGTGCGTCAACGGATATCTGAACAGATACCTCGCGACAGGGGCGCTTCCTTCCGGCTCAGGGCTGGTGAATGCGATCTGCGCGCCGATCCCTGCCCCCACCCCGAACGGCTGATACCCAGCATCCGCGGTGCCGTCCCGGGGGGACGACCCCCCGTTATCCCCCCGCAGTGCTGGCCCGGGGGGACGACCCCCCGTTATCCCCCCGCAGTGCTGGCCCGGGGGGACGACCCCCCGTTATCCCCCCGCAGTGCTGGCCCGGGGGGACGACCCCCCGTTATCCCCCCGCAGTGCTGGCCCGGGGGGACGACCCCCCGTTATCCCCCCGCAGTGCTGGCCCGGGGGGACGACCCCCCGTTATCCCCCCGCAGTGCTGGCCCGGGGGGACGACCCCCCGTTATCCCCCCGCAGTGCCGTTACGCTAAAGGGGTGCTGCGCACCAGGACTGGGCAAACGTCTGCGCTCAGGCTCCTGACAGATCGCGATCGCGCCGAGGCACTGGCCCTGTGCGATCGCGATCCGGTCGCGAACGTCTTCGTCAAGGCGCGGTTGCAGGCCAGCGGGCTTGACCCGATGCGGCTAGGCGCCCAGGTCTGGGGCTTTCACGAGGCTGGCCGCCTGGTGTCGATGTGTTACGTCGGCGCGAACATGGTGCCGGTGCAGGCCAGCACCGCTGCCCTGGCCGCCTTCGCCGAGCGGGCAAGGAAGCAAGGTCGCCGCTGCTCCTCGATCGCGGGGCCCGCGTACGCAGTCGGCGACCTGTGGCGCCACCTGGCGCCCTACTGGGACCGGCCGCGCGAGATCAGGGACCGCCAGCCGCTGATGGCGATCGCCAGCGATCCGGTTGTCGACCCCGATCCTGACGTGCGACTGGTGCGGCCAGCCGAAGTCGGGATCCTGCTGCCCGCCAGCGTGGCCATGTTCACCGAGGAGGTCGGCATCTCGCCGATCGGCGCGGACGGCGGCGCCGCGTACCGGGCGCGGGTTACCGAGCTGGTGGCTGGCGGGAGGTCGCTGGCGAAGATCGAGGACGGGCAGGTCGTGTTCAAGGCCGAAATCGGCGCCGTCACCGCGCAGGCCTGCCAGATCCAGGGTGTCTGGGTGCCGCCCGAGCTGCGCGGCCGTGGGCATGCCGGCCGGGGGATGGCCGCGGTCGTCATGTTCGCGCGGCGCACGCTGGCGCCCGTGGTGAGCCTGTACGTCAACGACTTCAACGTTCCCGCCAGGGCCGCGTACCGCAGGGTCGGCTTTACCGAGGTTGGCACGTTCATGTCCGTGCTGTTCTGACCGCGCTGTTCTAGCCGTGCTGTTCTAACCGTGCTGGCCTGGCGGGGATAATTGAGGTGACGTCGGGCTGACCTGGTGCTAAGCTCCGTTGCCCTTGTGCCAAAGCCCCCACGCCATGAGGAGTTGCGCCATGGCCCCGGCCAGAGAGGATGGCGCCAGCCCTGGTAGCACGGGCGCGGACCATGTGCTGGCGACCGAACGAGACCACCTGACGACCTCGCGGGATTTCCTCCGGCTGATGCGCGATGACGTGCTGTCACTGCCTGCCATGGGAGGTGACCAGGTATCGCAGGAATATCTCAAGCGCGACCTGTACCGGCGAGCCGAATCGCTGAAGGACCTGCCCGACACCCCGCTTTTCTTCGGCCGCCTCGACTATCTGCCAGGACGGACCCGGCCAGCCGCTGAGCCCGGTGAAGAATCGGAAAGGTCCCCCGCGGGCGCGGAAAGCTTTCACATCGGACGGCGGCACGTGCATGACAGGAACGGCCATCCGGTCGTCATTGACTGGCGGGCGCCGGTATCCAGGCCGTTCTACCGGGCCAGCCCAACCGACCCGATGGGGCTGGCCAGGCGGCGCAGGTTCGGGTTCAGCGGCGGGGAGCTGACCGCGTTCGAAGACGAGGTCTTTGACGCCGCGCACGGCCATGGCGCGCCCGGCGATGGCGCGCCCGGCGATGGCGCGGCCAGCCAGGCGTCGCTCAGCCGGATCATGCTCGAGGAGATCGAGCGGCCGAGGTCAGGGTCGATGCGCGACATCGTCGCGACGATCCAGCCCGAGCAGGACGACATCGTGCGGGCGGACGCGACTTCCTCGGTCTGCGTGCAGGGCGCGCCGGGAACCGGGAAGACCGCTGTCGGCCTGCATCGCGTTGCCTACCTGCTGTACGCGTTCCGGGAGCGGATGAGCCGCGGCGGCGTGCTGGTGCTCGGGCCGAACCGGGCATTCCTGGCGTATATCCGCAACGTCTTGCCGGCGCTCGGGGAGTTCGACGCCAAGCAGACGTCGGTCACGGAGCTGATCTCGGCGGTACCGGCGAAGGGCACTGACTCCGAGCACGCGGCCAGGCTCAAGGGCGACGCGCGGATGGCGCAGGTGCTGCACAGGGCGCTGTGGGACCGGATCGGCGAGCCATCAGAGTCGATCCTGGTGGTGCGCGGCTCGAGGCGGTGGCGGGTGCACGCCGCGCGCGTGACCGAGCTCGTGGACGAGTTGCGCGAGCGCGGCGTCCGGTACGGCACGGGCAGGGAGATGCTCTCGCACCGGATCGCGCACGTGATCCTCAGCCAGATGGAGGCAGCGGGGGAGACGTGCGACGACCGGACGCACGAGGCCGTCAGGCGCACCAGCCAGGTCAAGGGCGCCGTGACCGCGATCTGGCCCAAGGCAGATCCGGCGCGCGTGGTGTTCACGCTGTTGTCGGACCGCGAGGTGCTCAGCCGCGCCGCCGACGGGCTCCTCAGCGCCGAAGAACAGGACGCGATCGCCTGGCAGCGCCCGCCGCGCGGCCCTGGTTCTGCCCGCTGGTCAGCTGCCGATGCGGTGCTGATCGACGAGGTCAAGGACCTGATTGAGCGAACTCCTAGCCTCGCGCACGTGGTGGTCGACGAGGCGCAGGACCTATCAGCGATGGCCTGCAGGGCGATCGGCAGGCGGTGCACGACGGGTTCGGTCACGGTGCTCGGCGACATCGCGCAGGGAACCACAGCCTGGGCGACGCCGAGCTGGGAGCAGATGCTCGGACACCTCGGCAAGTCCGAGGCCACGCTGGAGATACTGACGACCGGCTACCGGGTGCCGCGGCAGATTCTCGACTTCGCCAGCGGGCTGCTCGCCGAGATCGCGCCAGAACTGGATCCCGCGATGTCGATCAGGCAGGATCCCGGTTCGCTCGAGGTCACTGAGGTGCCGGCCGGCGGCCTGGCAGAAGCTGTGTCGGCGACCTGCGCCGAGGCGCTGACCAGGGCTGGCTCGATCGCGGTGATCGCGGCGGACGCGCAAACTGGCGAGATCGCCGCGGCGCTGAGCGCAGCCGGGCTGCCGCACGCCATCCTCGACGGCGAGACCGAGGACAGCCAGCTCGTGGTGGTCCCCGTCACGATCGCCAAGGGCCTGGAGTTCGACCATGTCATCGTCGTCGAGCCTGGCCGGATCACCGCCGCGGAGGCGCGCGGCCTGCAGCGCCTGTACGTCGCCCTCACCAGGGCGGTCTCGCGGCTGACCGTGCTGCACTCCGAGCCGCTGCCCGGGGCGCTTCTGCCAGGGCCGGCAGCCGATCTCGCCGCGAGCTAACGGCACGGCGCTGGCGCCGGGATTGGTGCGTACCGGTACCGCTCGCCGTTGCCGCCGCCGACGTCCTGCAGGGGGAATGGCCGGCCGTGGCCGCGCCGATTCTGGGTAACTTACCTACCGCAAATGGCTTCATCCGGGACACCGGGTCTCGACGTTCGCAATGATTTTGCCAGCGGAACTTGCAGGTCAGGCCCTAGTCGGGGCATCCTTTGAAAGATGCATTACGTTCTGCGATTCCACGAATACGTAAGGTGACATGGTGACTCTGGTGGCTGGTCAGGCCAGCGGCGATCCTGGCACCGAAACGTACGTGCGTCATTTCCTCGACCGGCTCGAAGGGCTGGCCGAGGAACTCGGCAAGCGCGGGCTCATGACGCGGCTGATCACGCCGCCAGGACGAGTTCCCAGCCTGCACGTGGTCAACCCGGTGGTGTCCAGGCTCGCGGAAGATGTCTATGTCGGCCGCAGCCAGGACGGGTTGTGGTGGTTCTGGTGGCCGTGGGCCGAGCGGATCGCCCCTGGCGACCAGCTCGCGACGGCCGCCGCGCAGATCGCCAGGGTGCTCAGCGCCCTGGACTAGCGCCAAGGCCGGGGAAGGCCTGGGTGCGCCCGCTCCACCGCGCACCGCGCACCGCGCACTCGCGCATGCTGCCAGCCGCGAACAACCGCAGCGCAGGATCTGGGACGGCGACCAGGCCCAGGTAGGCGGCGGTGACCTGACGCTCCAGGATGACGGCCAGCAACCGGGCGGTGGCCGCCGTGCGGACCGCGACCGGCAGCCGGTAGGCGGCGGCCGCGGGCCGCGGCTGTCCGCCGCGGGCGGTGATCAGGCTGGCAAGCCGGTCCCTGGCGCGCTCGTGCGCCACGCAGTCAGCGGATGCCGCGGCGAAACGCGGACCCGTCAGGTGCGCGCCAGCGACTCCGTACCCGTAGCTGGCGGCCTGTTCAGCGGCCAGCGCCGCCTGCAGCGCGGCCAGCGTGTTCGCGCCCGCCTGGCCGGATCCCCCGCTCACCGCGTGGCTCCAGGGTGGCCGAGCAGCACGACGTGGGCAGCCTCCGAGGCGGCGATGCTCGCCATCAGCTGGGCGAGCGCCGGCGGAACATCGCCGAGCCAGCCGATCAGCCGGTCCGACGCTGATGTCTCGGCGGCGGCCAGGCCCGCGAGTATCGCGTGCCGTCCGGCAGGCGGGGGCGGCGGGGCGGGGCCCGGTGTCGGCTTCGCCGTCGCCAGCCTCGGCGGGAGCACGAGCCGGGACCTGAGCTGGTCGAGGTGCGCCTCGTGCTCGGTCATGATGGCCGAGACCGCGGCCTTCGCGCGGGCCGCCTTGCTCGTTCCTGCTGGCCCAGTCCCGGCTGCGGCCAGCGCGGTCAGCGCCGAGCGGTACCTGGCCACGATCAGTTCCTCGGCGGCGATCGCGTGCTCGAGCGTGACGACGTCGCGGCCTGGCCTGGGCACTGGTCCGAGCGCGGTGATGCCCTTGCAGCCCGCGATCGTGAGCGAACCGGCGGCAGCGGCCGCGAGCACCAGCCGCCGGCTCGGTTCGGCCACCACCTGGACCCGCCCCCTGTCGTTGCAGGCCGGGCGGGCTCTCGCCCGGCGATCTCTCTGCGGGAACCAGCATGCCACGGGCGGCAGCCTGGCGCGGGTGCCGCGCAGCGCGGGAGCAGATTGCGGCGCTGAACCGTTAGATAACCGGGCTCGCCAGCCGGCTGGCCCCGCCGGCGGCGAAGAGCAACAGGTCAGACCGCCAGGCTGTGTCCCCGGCTAGGCTAGAGCCCTGGTAACGGGTCCAGGTCAGGCGAGGAGGGCGTGATGCGCGAGAACTCGCGTCGCGGTACCCCTCGGCAGGCTCGGGCCGATGGCCGGGTCGGCGCCGGGCGCGATGGCCGTGGCCGGAGCTCGGCTGGCCGCGGCAGCGGCCCTGGCAGCGGGCGGTCGGCCAGCGGTGGCAGGCCGGGTCCCGGCAACCGGGGCAGCGCCCCAGGGGCTGGCGCGTCAGGCGCCGCCGATGTGGCCAGGGTGACCAGCGTGATCGAACCCGTCCTGCGCGCGCTTGACATCGACCTGGAGGGCGTGAAGGTCGCCGCGGCCGGGCGTCGCCGGGTGCTCCGCGTCATCGTGGACGCCGACGGCGGCGTCAGCCTGGATGACATCGCCGAGATCAGCCGCGAGATTTCGGCTCGCCTCGACGCCAAGAACACGATGGGCGACGGGCCCTACACGCTCGAGGTGTCCTCGCCAGGGGTCGACCGGCCGCTGACGCAGCCCAGGCACTGGCGCCGCGCGATCGGCAGGCTGGTCGTCGTCCCGCTTGCTGACAACGACCAGGATTCGCAACAGGGCTCAGCCGCTGGTCCCGTCAGCCACACGGCACGCGTGATCGACGCTGATCAAGAGCGCGTCACGCTGGATATCGACGGTGCGAAGCGCACCGTGAGCTATGGCGACCTAGGACCAGGCCGGGTACAGGTAGAGTTCGGCCGCCTCGCCGACGAGGACGATCCGGACGAGGAGGGACCCGATGGACATTGACGTAACGGTCCTGCGCAGTCTCGAGGCCGAGAAGGACATCTCGATGGACCTGGTGATCAAGGCCATCGAGGATGCCCTGCTTGTCGCGTACCACAAGTCCGAGGGCGCCGCGCCGACCGCCAGGGTCGAGGTGGACAGGAACACCGGGCACGTAACAGTCTGGGCCGCTGAGACGGACGAGAACGGCATGCGGGTCAGGGAATATGACGACACGCCGGCTGGCTTCGGCAGGATCGCCGCGACGACGGCCGGCCAGGTGATCCTGCAGCGGCTGCGGGACGCCGAGGACGAGCTCACGTTCGGGGAGTTCGCCGGCCAGGAGGGCAATGTCGTCGCCGGCGTCATCCAGCAGGGCAAGGATCCCAAGGCCGTGCTTGTTGACCTGGGCAGAATCGAGGCGATCCTGCCGCCGACCGAGCAGGTCCCCGGCGAGCGGTACGTGCACGGCGAGCGGCTGAAGTGCTACGTCCTGCACGTCAGGAAGGGTTTCAGGGGCCCGTCGGTCACGTTGTCGCGTACCCACCCGAACCTGGTCCGCAAGCTGTTCGCGCTGGAAGTGCCCGAGATCGCCTCTGGCGCCGTCGAGATCGCCGCGATCGCCCGCGAGGCAGGTCACCGGACCAAGATCGCGGTGATCGCGCGCGAGCCCGGCGTCAACGCGAAGGGTTCCTGCATCGGCCCGATGGGCAGCAGGGTCCGCAACGTGATGGCCGAGTTGCACGGCGAGAAGATCGATATCGTCGACTTCTCCGAGGACGCGGCCGAGTTCGTTGCCCATGCGCTGTCGCCGGCCAGGGTGTCGCAGGTGCTCGTCCTGGACGCGGCCAACCGGGTCGCGCAGGTCATCGTCCCCGACTACCAGCTGTCCCTGGCCATCGGCAAGGAAGGTCAGAACGTGCGCCTGGCCGCCAGGCTCACCGGCTGGCGGATCGACATCCAGCCGGATACCCAGGCCGAGGGCGGACCAGGAGGCGGGACCGCAGGCGGCGGATCCGGCACCGCGGGCGGCGCGGCACGTGGCGGAGCCGGCGGAGCGGCTGGTCAGCGGTCAGGCCGGGCGACCGGGGCGCAGAGCGGGTCGGGTGGGTCGGGCGGGCCGCAATCAGCGAAGGTGGCTGGTGCCGCCGACGCGCCGGCCCTGTAAGCTAGTTGCAGGCGGCTATGCGGCCTTCGCCTTTGACTATGCCCGGATCTGTGATCAGGACGTGTGTCGGGTGCGGGATGCGAGCCGTCAAGTCGGACTTGCTTCGTGTGGTGGCGGTTGACGGCGAGATCGTCGCTGACCCCGCGGCGCGCAGGCCGGGCCGGGGGGCCTATTTGCACCCCAGCAGGGACTGCTTGGAGCGAGCCAGGCGCCGCCGGGCGATCCCGAGAGCGTTGCGCGTGACGGGACCGCTGGCTGATGGCGGGCTCGTCAGGTACCTCGCGGGGACCTGACCGGGGTGCGAGCCGCGTAACGCGGCAGGCGACCCGGCTGATCTGATGCGCGATGGCGGGCGAGGATTGCAGGCGGCAGTACGACCGTGCCGGAAGGACAGGGCTGAAATTGTGATGAGCGCTCGATGAGCATGCGGCGATGAACAGCAAGTACTGACGCCGGACGGAGCACGCGCTGCCCCGGACCGGCTGACGGGCCCGGATTTCCGGGCCGAGTAGAGGGAGCGTAGTGGCGAAGGTCCGGGTGTACGAACTCGCGAAGGAGTTCGGCGTAGAGAGCAAGGCCGTGATGGCCAAGCTCCAGGAAATGGGCGAATTTGTTCGTTCAGCCTCATCGACGATCGAGGCGCCAGTCGTCAGGCGACTGAAGGAAGCGTTCGCAGGCCAGGCCGCGAGCGCCAAGGCATCCGCTGCACAGGCTGCGGCCGATGGCGGTCGGCGCACGGCGAACGGCCGCGCTGGCGCGACCGCGACCGCGACCGCGGCGCCGGCGGCAGCGGAACCTGCTGCTCCGGCGCAGCCCGTCGCTCAGGAGGCGCCAGAGGCGCGCCCAGCGGCTGCCGCGCCGCCCGCGGTCGGCGAAGCAGCCGAGCCGCACAGGGACGGCGGACGCGCAACCTCCGGCGTGCCGCAGGTGCCGTTCTCCCAGCCTGAGCACGCTGAGCGGCCAGGTGGCCCAGATCGACCAGACAGCACTGAGCGGCCAGGTAGCACTGAGCGGCCAGGTAGCACTGAACGGCCAGGTAGCACTGAACGGCCAGAAGGCACTGAGCTGCCAGGCACGGGCGGCGGCGGTCAGGCACGGCCGGTACCAGGACCATCCAGGTCAGGCCAGGCCGGCCAGCCGGGCCCGCGGCCAGGTGCGCCGCGTCCCGGCCCCAGGCCAGGGAACAACCCCTTCAGCCAGACGGCGTCCGGCATGGGATCGACCAGAGCGCCGCGGCCTGGCCAGGCAGGCGCGGCCGGACCCGGCGCGCCAGCACAGAGTCCGCGGCCGGGCATGCCTGGCTCGGCAGGCGGCCCGCGGCCGCAAGCTCCGCGCCCGATGGGACGCCCAGGTCCCGGCGACGCCGGCCGTCCTGGCGGCCCGCGTCCTGGCGGTCCGCGGCCGAGCCCGAGCAGCATGCCGCCACGGCCCTTCTCCGGCCGCGGCGGCCCTGGCGGACCCGGCGGCGGCCCTGGCGGCGGACCCGGCGTCGGCACCCGGCCTGGCGGCCGCGGCGGTCCAGGCACCGGACGTGGCGGGCCTGGTGGCGGTGGCCCGCGTCCTGGCATGGGCCCGGCCCGTCCAGGCGGTGGCGGCCGCGGCAGGAGCGGGACGCAGGGCGCCTTCGGCAGGCCAGGCGGGCGGCCGTCGCGCGGCAGGAAGTCGAAGAAGCAGCGGCGTCAAGAGTTCGACAACATGCAGGCGCCGGCCATCGGTGGCGTGCAGATCCCGCGTGGCAACGGCCAGGTCATCCGGCTGTCCAGGGGCGCGTCACTGAGCGACTTCGCCGACAAGATCGGGGTCAACCCGGCCTCGCTCGTCCAGGTGCTGTTCCACCTGGGTGAGATGGTGACGGCGACCCAGTCGGTCAACGACGAGACACTGCAGCTGCTCGGCGCCGAGCTGAACTACAGCGTCCAGGTCGTCTCCCCCGAGGAAGAGGACCGCGAGCTGCTCGAGACGTTCGACATCGAGTTCGGCGAGGACGAGGGCGAGGAGTCGGATCTGGCGTCCAGGCCGCCGGTGGTGACCGTCATGGGTCACGTCGACCACGGCAAGACCAAGCTGCTCGACGCGATCAGGCACACCAACATCGTCGCGCAAGAGGCTGGCGGCATTACCCAGCACATCGGGGCGTACCAGGTGACGACCGACGTGGACGGTCAGGAACGGACCATCACGTTCATCGACACGCCTGGTCACGAGGCGTTCACCGCGATGCGCGCCAGGGGCGCGGAGACCACCGACCTGGTGATCCTGGTTGTGGCTGCCGACGACGGCGTGAAGCCGCAGACCACTGAGGCGCTCAACCACGCCCAGGCCGCCAACGTGCCGATCGTCGTCGCGGTCAACAAGGTCGACAAGGAGGGTGCCGACCCGGCCAGGGTGCGCGCACAGCTCACCGAGTACGGCCTGATCGCCGAGGAGTTCGGCGGCCAGAACCTGTTCGTCGACGTGTCAGCGAAGAACGGCACAGGTATCAAGGAGCTGCTCGAGGCGGTCGTGCTGACCGCCGACGCTGAGCTTGACCTCCGGGCTAACCCGCACCAGCCGGCCCAGGGTGTCGCGATCGAGGCCCACCTGGACAAGGGTCGCGGCCCGGTCGCGACGGTGCTGGTTCAGCGCGGCACGCTGCAGGTCGGCGAGTCGATCGTCTGTGGTGAGGCGCACGGCCGCGTCCGGGCGATGCTCGACGACAACGGCGACCAGGTGACAGAAGCTCCGCCGTCGTGCCCGGTCCAGGTGCTTGGCCTGACCGCGGTCCCGGGCGCGGGCGACAGCTTCCTCACGGTCTCCGACGACCGAGTGGCCAGGCAGATCGCCGAGCGCCGGGAGGCGCGCGAGCGGACCGCGCAGTTCGCCCAGCGGCGGCCGCGGGTCACGCTGGAGGACCTGGAGTCCGCGCTCAAGTCGGGCGCGCGCGAGGAACTGCTGCTGATCATCAAGGGCGACGTGTCCGGGTCGGTCGAGGCGCTGGAAGACGCGCTGCTCAAGATCGACGTCGGTGAGGACGTCGTGCTGCGGGTCATCGGCCGCGGCGTCGGCGCCATCACCCAGGACGACGTCAACCTGGCGATCGCGTCCGATGCCGTGATCATCGGCTTCAACGTCAGGCCAGCGGGCCGGGCGGGCGAGCTTGCCCAGCGCGAGGGCGTGGACATCAGGTACTACTCGATCATCTACCAGGCGATCGAGGAGATCGAGGCCGCGCTCAAGGGCATGCTCAAGCCGGAGTTCGAGGAGGCGCAGCTGGGCACCGCGGAGGTCCGCGAGGTGTTCAGGGTGCCGCGGATCGGCAACGTGGCCGGATGCATCGTCCGGTCGGGCACGATCACGAGGAACTCCAGGGCACGCCTGGTCAGGGACGGCGTCGTGGTGTCGGACAGCCTGTCGATCGAGTCGCTGCGGCGGTTCAAGGACGACGCGACCGAGGTCCGCGAGGGCTTCGAGTGCGGCATCGGCCTTGGCTACAACGACGTCAAGGTCGGCGATGTGGTCGAGACCTTCGAGATGCGGGAGAAGCCCCGCGCCTGACGGGGCGGTCCGCCGCCGACGAAAGGCCCTGCCGTGTACGTGGGCGCGCTGACCCTGGACGTGCTGCTCGGCGACGTCAGGTCGCTGAAGCAGAAACGTTCAGAGGTCAGGCCGCTCATCGCCGACGTGCACAGGAAGTTTCCTGGCCTGGCGGTTGCTGAGACCGGGCATCTGGACCTGCACCGCCGCACCGAGATCGGCGTGGCCGTGGTGACGTCGACAGCGTCGCACGCTGTGGCTGTGCTCGAAGCGTGCGAGCGATTCGTCGCTGCCCGCCCCGGCATCGAGCTCTTGTCGGCGCGGCAGCGGCTGTTCAACGACGAAGGGGAGTGAGCATCGATGGATCCGGCGAGGGCGCGACGGCTGAGCGAGCGGATCACCCAGATTGTCGCCGAGATGCTCGAGCGGCGTATCAAGGACCCGCGGCTCGGCTTTGTCACGGTGACGGACACCAAGGTGACAGGTGACCTGCGGGACGCGACCGTGTTCTACACGGTGTACGGCTCAGAAGACGAGCAGCGGGCCACGGCCGCGGCGCTCGCGAGCGCGACCGGCGTCATCCGCTCGGAGGTCGGCAAGCAGACGGGCATCAAGCACACCCCGTCGATCACCTTCGAGCAGGACAAGCTGCCCGAGGGGGCCAAGTCCATCGAGGACCTGGTAGCCAAGGCGCGGGAGGCAGACGCCCGGCTCGCCGCGGTCAGGGCCGACGCCGTGCCCGCCGGGGACGCCGATCCGTACCGCAGCCCAGGCGACGCTGAGGATGACGAGGCGTAGTGGCCGAGTCCGGGCTGGTCATCGTCGACAAACCGGGCGGGATGACGTCGCACGACGTGGTCGCCAGGATCAGGCGGCTGGCCGGAACCCGGCGCGTGGGGCACGCGGGGACGCTCGACCCGATGGCAACCGGCGTCCTCGTGATCGGCATCGAGAAGGCAACCAGGCTGCTCGGGCACCTGACGCTGACCGAGAAGGAATACGAGGCGACGATCAGGCTCGGCCAGGCGACCGTCACCGATGACGCAGAGGGCGAGATCCTGCCGCCAGAAGGCGAGGAGCAGCCGGCCGACCCGGCTGGCGTGCCAGCGGCGACGCTGCGCGCCTCGCTCGCGAGCTTCACCGGCCAGATCAGCCAGGTCCCGCCGCGGATCAGCGCGATCAAGGTGGACGGTCAGCGCGCCTACCGCCTGACCAGGTCGGGTGCGGCGCCCGAGCTGGCCGCGCGTCTGGTGACGATCACGCGGCTGGACCTGCTCGCTATCCGCCAGTCTGGCGAGCGCCTGCTCGACATCGACGTCGCCGTGACGTGCTCGAGCGGCACCTACATCAGGGCGATCGCGCGCGACCTCGGCGACCGCCTCGGCACCGGCGGGCACCTGACCGCGCTGCGCCGCACGAGGGTCGGGCCTTACCGGGTCGCCGCGGCCAGGACGCTCGACCAGCTAGCCGGGACGTTCGAGGTCATCCCGCTGGCGGGCGCCGCGGCCGCCACCTTCGCGCGCTTGGATCTGACCGCGGAGGAGGCCCGCCAGGCCGCACACGGCGGGCGGCTCGCACAGGTCGCCGCGTCGCGGATCAGGCCCGCGCCGGCCAGCGGGGCGACCGCTGTGCAGGAGCCGCGCGGTCAGCTCCTGGCGGACCGCGCGGATGCCGGCCCCGTCGCCGGCTTCGGGCCAGACGGCAACCTGCTCGCGCTGCTGACCGCCAAGGACGGCGAAATACAGCCGATCGCCGTCTTCGTGCCCTGAGCCGCCGTTCGCGGCGCAAAAGGCAGGCGAGGCGGGATCGGGCGGCCGGTCATGGCAGGCTGGGAGACTGCAAGATGAGCGAAGGGAGCCCTACGGTGCCGCGCTGGCACGGCCTGCATGACGTCCCGGCTGACTGGGGCAGGTCCGTCGTCACCATTGGCGTCTTCGACGGCGTGCACCGCGGTCACCGAGTGATCGTGGCCAGGGCCGCGGACGTTGCCGCCAGCCTGGGCCTGCCGCTCGTGGTCGTGACGTTCGACCCGCATCCTGCCGAGGTCGTCCGGCCTGGCTCGCATCCGCC
This sequence comes from uncultured Actinomycetota bacterium, assembly GCA_963739025.1. Taxonomy (GTDB): domain Bacteria; phylum Actinomycetota; class Actinomycetes; order Streptosporangiales; family Streptosporangiaceae; genus Chersky-822. The sequence continues at coordinate 96,834 of CAVTYS010000001.1, forward strand.
GCTGCTGTGCACGCCGCGGTTCAGGGCCGAGTTGCTCGGCACGCTAGGTGTCGACGCGGTCTGCGTGGTGCCGTTCACCTACGAGTTCTCGCAGCTGCCAGCCGAAGAATTCGTGCGGACGGTGCTGGTCGACGGTCTGCATGCGGCCGCCGTCGTGATCGGGGAGAACTTCAGGTTCGGCCACAAGGCGGCAGGGAACGTCGCGCTGCTCGGTGAGCTTGGTGAGAAGTACGACTTCGCAACCGAGGGCGTCGCCCTGCTCGCCGACGACGCGGGAGCGGTGTCGTCGAGCCGGATCAGGGAACTGCTCACCGCCGGCGACGTCGCCGCGGCGGCGCGTGAGCTGTGCAGGCCGCACCGGGTCGAGGGCATCGTGGTGCGCGGCCACCAGCGCGGCCGGGCGCTCGGGTTCCCGACGGCCAACGCCGAGCCGCCGCCGAACACCGCGATCCCCGCCGACGGCGTCTACGCGGGCTGGCTGGCCAGCCTGGATACCGACGGGACCGAGCTCGAGCGCTGGCCAGCGGCGATCTCGGTCGGCACCAACCCCACCTTCGACGGGACCGAGCAGACGGTCGAGGCCTACGCCCTCGACCGCGACGACCTGGACCTGTACGGCATGCACGTGGCGATCGAGTTCGCCGACCGTATCCGCGGCCAGGCCAGGTTCGAATCTGTCGACGAGCTCATCGCCCAGATGCACCACGACGTAGCCGCCGCCCGCCGCATTCTCACCGAACCCGCGTAGCCCGCCGCATCCCAGGCGACTGAATGTGACATCCACTGCGGAAATAGCGACTGCATGTCACATTCAGTCGTGCGGAGCCGGCGGGCCGTTCGGTTCACGCGGGCGGCAGGGCTGGGCAGCGGGCATGGTAGCGTTATACCGGCTGGATCTATCTGGCTTGGCTTGCTGCGCCCTCATGCGGCTGGCCGTAATCCTGGCATCGGGCAGTTCCGCCCGTGCCCTCCCGCATGCGATCACGAGGGAAGACTGTGCCGCTCGACAGCGAAGTGAAGAAGGAGATCATCGGCGCGCACGCGACAGGTGAGGGTGACACCGGTTCGCCGGAAGTCCAGGTCGCGCTGCTGAGCAGGAGGATCAATGATCTCACCGAGCACCTGAAGGTGCACAAGCACGACCACCACAGCCGTCGCGGGCTGCTCCTGCTCGTCGGCCGCCGCCGGCGCCTGCTGCAGTACCTGTCCCGCGAGGACATCAGCCGTTACCGCGCGCTGATCGAGAAGCTCGGCCTGCGCCGCTAGCTGATCGCGGACGTTCGGCGGGCACGGGCGGCCGCGTTATCGCCGCGCGCCGGCCGCTGGCGCTACATTGGTGATCGGGACGGGTGCAGGCGCCGCCCTTGTCAACTGAATAGAAGCAACAAACAGACCACGAGATACAACAAGAACCGTCCCGCGGCCCCGGCCCGGAGCGCTCAGCGTGCCAGAGGGCCGGTCCTCGGTAGTGGTTCTCGGATCAGCCTGATCGTGCGCGAACGCCGCGCGGGCCCATCCGGGGGCTTCGATCGAAGACCGGTCGGCAGCTTCCGCCCAGAGTGCTGGGCGTGGAACGCTCCGCTGGCGGCGGGCTGACGCGGGACCTCATCCGAGGAGGTCTCACCCCATGGAGGGTGTGCACACCGCCGAAGCCGTCATCGACAACGGCCAGTTCGGCGTTCAGAAAATCAGATTCGAGACCGGCCGCCTCGCCAAGCAGGCATCCGGCTCGGCTGTCGTCTACCTAGACGACGAGACCATGGTCCTCTCCGCGACCACGGTGTCCAAGCATCCCAGGGAGCACCTGGACTTCTTCCCGCTCACGGTGGACGTGGAGGAGCGGATGTACGCGGCGGGCCGGATTCCCGGCTCGTTCTTCCGCCGGGAGGGCCGGCCGTCCGAGGACGCGATCCTGACCTGCCGGCTGATCGACCGCCCGCTCCGGCCCTCGTTCGTCAAGGGCCTGCGCCACGAGGTGCAGGTCGTCGAGACCATCCTGGCGCTGCACCCCGAGCACCTGTACGACGTCGTCGCCATCAACGCGGCCTCGCTGTCCACCCAGCTGTCCGGGATACCTTTCGCCGGGCCGATCGGCGGCACCAGGGTCGCGCTGATCAAGGGCCAGTGGGTTGCCTTCCCGACGCATCCGCAACTGGAGGACGCCACATTCGACATGGTGGTCGCCGGCCGGGTGCGCGATGACGGCGACGTCGCCATCATGATGGTCGAGGCCGAGTCCACGCCGCGCACGCTGCGGCTGCTCGCGGACACGGCCAGCGGTGCCGTCGGCCCGACCGAGGAGATCGTCGCCCAGGGCCTGGAGGCTGCTAAGCCGTTCATCAAGATCCTCTGCGACGCGCAGCAGCAGGTTGCCGCCGCGGCCGCGAAGGAGACCGCGACGTTCCCGACCTTCGCTGACTACCAGCCAGACATCTACGAGGCGGTCGCCGCCGAGGCTTCAGGCGAGCTGGCTGCCGCGCTGACGATCGCGGGCAAGCAGGAACGCGGCACCGAGACCGACCGGATCCAGGCCGCCGTGACCGAGCGGGTCGCCCCCAAGTACGAGGGCCGCGAGGGCGAGATCGCCGGCGCGTTCAGGGCGCTGACCAAGAAGCTGGTCAGGGAGCGGATCGTCAGGGACGGCGTGCGGATCGACGGCCGTGGCGTCGCCGACATCAGGCAGCTGTCCGCCGAGGCCGGGGTCGTGCCAAGGGTGCACGGCTCGGCGCTCTTCGAGCGCGGCGAGACTCAAGTGCTGGGCGTGACGACGCTGAACATGCTCCGGATGGAGCAGATGATCGACACGCTCAACCCCGACCGTACCAAGCGTTACATGCACAACTACAACATGCCGCCGTACTCGACCGGCGAGACCGGCCGGGTGGGATCGCCCAAGCGGCGTGAGATCGGGCACGGCGCGCTGGCCGAGCGGGCACTGGTTCCCGTGCTGCCGACGCGCGAGGAGTTCCCGTACGCGATCAGGCAGGTCTCCGAGGCCATCGGGTCGAACGGCTCGACCTCGATGGGGTCGGTGTGCGCCTCGACAATGTCGCTGCTTGACGCCGGCGTGCCGCTGAAGGACATGGTCGCTGGCATCGCGATGGGCCTGATCTACGAGGGCGGCAACTACGTCACGCTGACCGACATCCTGGGCGCCGAGGACGCGTTCGGCGACATGGACTTCAAGGTCGCGGGCACCAAGGACGTGATCACGGCGCTGCAGCTTGACACCAAGCTGGACGGCATCCCCGCCTCCGTGCTCGGCGCGGCGCTGATGCAGGCCAGGGACGCACGGCTGACCATCCTCGACGTCATGCGCGAAGCGATCAACGCCCCAGGCGACATGAGCGAGAACGCACCGCGGATCATCACCGTCAAGGTCCCGGTCGACAAGATCGGCGAGGTCATCGGCCCGAAGGGCAAGATGATCAACTCGATCCAGGAGGACACGGGCGCCGAGATCACGATCGAGGACGACGGCACCATCTACATCGGGGCCACCGACGGCACCTCGGCCGAAGCCGCGCGGTCGGCGATCAACGCGATCGCCAACCCGCACGTTCCCGAGGTCGGCGAGCGGTTCCTCGGCACCGTGGTGAAGACCACGACGTTCGGCGCGTTCATCTCGCTGCTGCCAGGCAAGGACGGCCTGCTGCACATCACCCAGATCCGCAAGCTGCACGGCGGCGTCCGGATCGAGAACGTGGACGACGTCATCAAGGTCGGCGACAAGGTCCAGGTCGAGATCAGGGAGGTCGACGACCGAGGCAAGCTGTCGCTCGTGCCCGTCGAGGTCGTCGAGCGCGAGGCTGCCGGCGAGGACCTCGGCGGCGGTGACAGGGACAGGGGTGACCGGGGCGGCGACAGGGACCGCGGCGACCGCGGCAGGGACCGCGGCGATCGCGGCAGTCGTGACCGGGAAAGGGGCGGCGATCGCAAGGGCGGCGGTGACCACTTCCGCACCAGGCGCCGCGAACGCGAATCCGACAACTCATGACCGAGCGGATCGACGACGGGGAGAGCGTCGTCTGCCGCACGGTCCTGCCCGGCGGCCTGCGAGTCATCACCGAGTCGCTGCCGGCCGTGCGCTCGGCATCCATCGGGATCTGGGCCGGGGTTGGTTCCCGCGACGAGGACACCAGGCACGCGGGCGCGACGCACTACCTTGAGCACCTGCTGTTCAAGGGCACGGCGAAGCGGTCCGCGCTCGACATCTCCGCGGCCATCGATGCGGTCGGGGGCGAGCTCAACGCCTTCACGGCGAAGGAGTACACCTGCTACTACGCCAGGGTGCTCGACGCCGACCTGCCGCTGGCCATCGACGTGCTCTCGGACATGGTGACCTCGTCAATGCTCGAGCCGAGTGAGGTCGAGGCGGAACGGGCGGTGATCCTCGAAGAGATCGCCATGACCGACGACGATCCCTCTGACACGGCGCACGAGGCCTTCGGCTGGCAACTCTTCGGTGACACGCCGCTCGGCCGGCCGATCCTCGGCTCCGTCGCCTCCATCAACGCGATCACGCGCGAGCAGATCGCCGAGCACTACGCCGCGAAATACACACCGCAGAACCTGGTCGTCGCCGCTGCGGGCCGGCTGGAGCACGATGAGGTCGTCGCGCTGACGGCGGAGTGCTTCGGCTCCGCGCTGGCGAGCCCCGCGGCGCCCGCCCCGCGCAGGCTGCCTGGCCCGGCCGGGCCAGGCGTCGGCTCGGGAACCGGGGTCAGGCTCATCTCGCGGCCCATCGAGCAGGCCAACCTGGTGCTCGGCTGCGCCGGGCTGGCGCGGACCGACGACCGCCGGTTCGGCCTGGGAGTTCTGAATGCCGCGCTCGGCGGCGGCATGTCGTCCCGGCTGTTCCAGGAGATCAGGGAGAAGCGCGGGCTCGCGTATTCCGTCTACAGCTTCAACTCCCAGCACGCCGACATTGGCCTGTGGGGCATCTACGCTGGCTGCCTGCCGGCGAAGGCCGACGAGGTCCTCGCCATCTGCACAGAAGAGATCGCCAAGGTCTGCGATGCTGGCCTGACCAAGGAAGAACTCGACAGGGGCAAGGGCCAGTTGCGCGGCTCGATCGTGCTCGGCCTGGAGGATCCGGCGTCTCGGATGACCAGGATAGGCAAGGCCGAGCTGGTGTATCCGGAGCTTGAACCGGTCGACGACATCCTGGCCAAGATCGACGCGGTGACCCTGGACGACGTGCGCGAGGTCGCGAAGGCGGTCCTTGCGCAGCCCAAGGCGCTGGCCGTGGTGGGACCGTATGACGATGCCGACTCGTTCGCGGCGGCGGTAGCCGCCTGACCGGAGTGGCCTGACCGGACTGGAGAGCACGGTGATCAAGGTCGGAGTGCTCGGCGCCCAAGGACGGATGGGATCGCTGGTCTGCCAGACCGTGCGATCAGCTGACGACCTCGAACTGGTGGCGGCCGTCGACGTCGACGATTCGCGCGACGCGCTCAAGGGGTGCGACGTCGTCGTGGACTTCACCAGCCCAGCGGCCGTGCTCGACAACCTGCGATGGTGCGTGCAGTCTGGCCTGTCGATGGTGATTGGCACGTCAGGCTTCACAGGACCAAGGCTCGCCGAGGCCGGACGGATCATGGACCCGGCAGCGGATACCGCAGCCGGGACGGAGGCGACCAGGCCGCGAGTCCTTGTTGTTCCCAATTTCTCAGTCGGCGCGGTGCTGATGATGAAGTTCGCCGAGCAGGCCGCGAGGTTCTTCGAGTCGGCCGAGATCATCGAACTGCACCACGCGGGCAAGGTCGACGCGCCTTCTGGGACATCGGCCAGGACCGCGGCGATGATCGCGGCCGCGCGGTCGGCGGCCGGCCTCGGACCGGGTCCTGACGCCACGACCACCCAGATGGACGGCGCGCGTGGCGCGGTGGTCGACGGGGTACATGTGCATGCAGTACGGCTCGCCGGCCTGGTGGCGCATCAGGAAGTGCTGCTGGGCGGGCACGGTGAGACGCTGACGATCAGGCACGACTCGCTGGACCGGGCGTCGTTCATGCCCGGGGTGCTGATCGCCGTCCGGGGGATCGTGTCGCTGCCGCCAGGCCTGACCGTGGGTCTTGAGGGCCTGCTCGGACTGGCCTGACGGTGCCGCCCCCGGCCTGGCCGCGACGAAGGGGGTAGCAGGTGCGATTGATCCTCAATGTGATCTGGCTCGTGCTCTGCGGGATCTGGCTGGCGATCGCCTACGCGCTTGCCGGGATCGTCGCGTGCATCCTGATCATCACGATTCCCTTTGGTATCGCCGCGTTCCGGATCGCGAGTTACGTGCTGTGGCCGTTCGGCAGGACGACCGTGCCGCGCGAGGGTGCCGGGGTCGGCTCGCTGATCGGCAATATCTTCTGGATCATCCTGTTCGGCTGGTGGCTGGCGCTCGGTCACCTGATCAGCGGCATCGCCCTGTGCATCACGATCATCGGCATTCCGCTTGGCCTGGCGAACTTCAAGCTGATCCCGATCTCACTGCTGCCGCTCGGCGTGCGGATCGTGGACTCCGGCGAGGTCGGAGCGTCCTACGCGGGCTACCGCTGAGCCGCTCCCGATGAAGTCGGCAACCGGCCACGACCACGACACGCCCGACCCCCGGCGTCCCACGGGCAATTTAGACCGGTTTGTGACGCCCAAAGGGATCCAGGGTCGGGGGGCGTGGCGTGCCGGGACGACTTCACACGGCTTAGCGTCATGATCACGACCGGTATGAGCTATTTTGTCGCGCGCCAATCCGTGCCAAGTCGCCCCGGCCCGTCGCCGGGCAGCCCGCCGCCCCGCACTGTCGGCCACGGGACCCCGCGCGCGAGGGAGACCCAGTGAGCGCGGCCGCCGGCCGAGCCGAGTCAGAGCGCGCCGACGGCGGTGATCCAGATGACCGCCTCGCCAGCGTCGTCCGAGCCGGCCAGGTCGACTTCGGCGGAGAACCCCCAGTCGTGGTCGCCTGCCGGGTCATCGAAGATCTGGCGCACTCGCCAGAGGTCCTTGTCGGAGTCGTCGATGATCAGCATCGCGGGCCCGCGTGCGTCGGCGCCGGTGCCGATCTCGCCGTGCTCGTCAAAGTACGGCTCAACGGCGTCGGCCCAGGCGTCCGCGTCCCAGCCTGCCCGGTCGTCGAGCTCGCCGAGCTCGTCCCAGCGGCGCAGCGCGGCAAGCTCCACCCGGCGGAACAGCGCGTTGCGCACCAGGACGCGGAACGCGCGGACGTTGCTGGTCACCGCCGGGGGCCGCTCGTCCAGCTGGCCGGCCGCGATCGCCTCGGCGGCCTCCGGGTTGGCCAGCCGCTCCCACTCGTCGAGCAGGCTGGAGTCAACCTGCCTGACCATCTCCCCGAGCCACTCGATCAGGTCGGTGAGTTCCTCGGTCTTGGCTTCGTCGGGAACGGTCTGCCGCAGCGCTTTGTAGGCGTCCGCCAGGTAGCGCAACAGCAGGCCCTCTGACCTGGCCAGGCCGCACCACGCGATGTACTCGGTGAAAGTCATCGCGCGCTCGTACATGTCCCTGGCGACCGACTTGGGCGCGAGCTCGTAGTCGGCGACCCACGGGTGACCCTGCCGGTAGATCTGGTAAGCGGACTCGAGCAGGTCCGCAAGCGGCTGGGGGTAGCTGACGTCCTCGAGGAGCTCGGTCCTTGTCTCGTAGTCCAGTCCCTCGGCCTTCATTTCCGCGACCGCCTCGCCCCTCGCCTTGAACCGCTGCGCCGACAGCACGGGCCTGGGGTTGTCCAGCGTCGACTCGATCACCGAGAGCACGTCGAGCGGGTAGTCGGGCAACGTCACGTCGAGCAACTCGATGGCGGCGAGGGCGAGTGGCGACAGCGGCTGGTTCAGCGCGAAGTCTTCTTGCAGGTCGACGGTGAGCCTGGCCATGCGGCCCTGTTCGTCGGGCTCGGCGAGTCGTTCGACGACGCCGCCGGCCAGCAGCGCGCGGTAGATCTGGATCGCGCGGTGGATGTGCCTGCGCTGGGCTGGGCGCTCCTCGTGGTTGTCGGTCAGCAGGTGCCGCATCGACGCGAAACAGTCGCCGGGGCGGGTGATCACGTTGAGCAGCATGGCGTGGCTGACCTGGAAGCTGGACTTCAGCGGCTCGGGCTCGGCGGCGACCAGGCGGTCGAACGTCGGCTGCCCCCAGGAGACCATGCCGGGCGGCGGCTTCTTGCGCACGAACTTGCGGCGCTTCTTCGGGTCGTCGCCCAGCTTGACGAGCGCCCGCTCGTTGGCGATGACGTGCTCGGGCGCCTGGACCACGACCATGCCGCTGTCGTCGAAGCCTGCCCTGCCCGCCCGGCCGGCGATCTGGTGGAACTCCCTGGCCTGAAGCAGCCGGGTGACGCTGCCGTCGTACTTGCTCAGCGACGTCAGCAGCACGGTGCGGATCGGCACGTTGATGCCGACGCCGAGCGTGTCGGTGCCGCAGATCACTTTGAGCAGGCCGGCCTGGGCCAGGGTCTCGACCAAGCGGCGGTAACGCGGCAGCATCCCGGCGTGATGCACCCCGATGCCGTGCCTGACCAGCCTGGACAGCGTCTTGCCGAAGCCCGCGGTGAACCTGAACCTGCCGATCAGCTCGGCGATCGCGTCCTTTTCCGCGCGGCTGCAGACGTTGATGCTCATCAGCGCCTGCGCCTGTTCGATCGCGGCGGCCTGGGTGAAGTGGACGACGTAGATCGGCGCCTGCTTGGTCTCGAGCAGCTCGGTGATCGTCTCGTGCAGCGGATCGAGGGAGAACCTGAACGTGAGCGGAACCGGCCGCTCAGCGGACTTGACGACGGCCGTCGGCCGGCCGGTGCGCCTGGTCAGGTCGCGCTCGAACCTGGTGACGTCGCCGAGGGTGGCCGACATCAGCAGGAACTGGGCCCTTGGCAGCTCGATCAGCGGCACCTGCCAGGCCCAGCCGCGGTCCGGGTCCGCGTAGTAATGGAACTCGTCCATGATCACCAGGTCGGCGTCGGCGTCAGCGCCGCACCGCAGCGCGATGTTGGCGAGCACTTCGGCGGTGCAGCAGATAATCGCGGCGTCGGCGTTCACGCTGCCGTCGCCCGTCATCATGCCGACGTTGGCCGGGCCGAAGATGTCACAGAGTGCGAAGAACTTCTCCGACACAAGCGCCTTGATCGGCGCGGTGTAGAAGCTGCGGTCGCCGGCGGCGAGCGCGGTGAAGTGCGCGGCGGTGGCCACCAGGCTCTTTCCTGAACCTGTCGGCGTCGACAAGATCACGTTCGCGCCCGAGACGAGCTCGATCAGCCCCTCGTCTTGATGCGGGTACAGCGTCAGGCCCTGATCGCCGGCCCACTGCGTGAAGGCCGCGTAGAGCGCGTCCGGATCGGCGGACTCCGGCACGAGGTCGGTCAGCAACATGATCTATCCATGGTGCCAGGGTCCGGCCTGTGGTCGGGCCGGCGAGCCTGGTGCGGGCCGGGCTGTCACCGCGACGAGCTAGGTTGGGTCCATGTGCCGAAGCATCAAGACCCTGCGTGAGCCGTACACCGAGCAGGTCACCAAGGAGGACGTGCGGGCAGCAGCGCTGCAGTACGTACGCAAGATCAGCGGGTTCCGCGCCCCAGCACCGCACAACGCGGAGGCCTTCCAGGCCGCGGTCGACGCTGTCTCCCAGGCAACAGCCGATCTGCTGGACCGGCTCGAGGTGCGCGCCGCTCCCTCGCGTGCCACGGCGTCGCCGGCCGGGACCGGCTCAGTCCGGTCCCCACGGCCCTCGCGTCCCGCTCGCGCGGGCTAGTCGCCGGCTGGTTCAGCTGAGGCCGAGGATCTGCCGTCGTTTCGCGTTGAACTCGGACTCGGTCAGAATGCCCTTGTCGAGCAGCTGCTTGAGCATGGCGATGCGCTGCTCTGGCGGCCCGTCGCCGCCATCGGTGTCGAACGCGCTGAACGATGACTGCACGATAGGAGCTGCCGGCGGGCCTGACGGGAACACACGAGGGACGTGCTCGCCGGCGACTCGTCCGGCAGCTGCCGCCGGCGGGCGTAGCCGGGAGCCGCTTCCGGATGATCCTTCATGAGCTGCACGGCAACCTCGGACATGGCGTCGTGGTCGACCTTGACCTCGCCTGTCTTGCCGCTGATCTCGACGTAGATCAGCGCGCCGGCCTCGTGCACGAACCTGCTGAACATCGCGACAGTCACCCGCCGCGGCCCCTGCGGCCCGACGACCTCGATCACGTACTCGTGCACGTCGGCGGAGACGTGGAAGGCCGGCCCGACCGCGTCGGGCGGGTTGTCATGCGACTCGACGATCATCGCCGTCGCCTTGTGCCACTTTTCCCGCATGCGGCCGCCGCCTTCCGTGCCTCAGAGGCCGTCGATGATCTGCTGCCGCTTCGCTTGATATTCGGATTCGGAGATCATGCCGTTGTCGAGCAACTGCTTGATCATTGCCAGCCGATGCTCGGCGCCGCCCTGTCCGCTGGCGCCCACCGGGCCGCCTGGAGCCGCCGGCGCACCTCCTGGAAAGGCCGGCCCGGCGCCTGGCTGGGCGGCGACCTGACCGCGGGCCTGGTCCCGCAGCGCGCGCAGCTGGTTCATGGCAGCCTGCCTCGCGGCGGGGTCACCGGACCTGATCGCCTGAGCTAGGCCGGATATCTGCCCTGGATCAAACTGGATCGACAGGTCCTGCCCGCCAGGACCGAGTACGTGCAGGACGTTGCCGCCCGGTGCGCCGTGTGAGTATGGCCCGACCGGGCCGCCCAATCCCGGCATCTGTCCGGCCGCGTTCATCATCGCGCTGACCGAAATCACCTGCTGGCTGGGATCGAGTCGCATCTCGCCTGACTTCGTGTGCACCTCGACGCCGATGACCGTCCCGACGCCGTAGCCTCCTGGGCTCTTGTCGGTCACGGTCCCGCGTATCACCTCGCCGGTCGGCCTGCGCACCTCGATCACGTAGCGGTGCTCGAGTTGCATGGCGCCGAGGCCGCGGCCGCTCCCCGGTAGCGTCTGTGAGTCAACGATGGTGCCCTGGGCTGATTCCCACTTATTTCCGAGCATGCTTCCCTCCGGCGCCGCGCATTCGATCGGACTATACAGTCGGGAATGGCGCGGTAACAGGGATGCGGGACGCTCTGCGGCCGGTTGGCCTGGCGGACTGTGATTGGTCAGGCGGTTGGTGTCTGACTGGCTTCTTCGAGGCCGAGTTCGTTGATCGAGGTGTCGCGCATCTTGAATTTCTGGATCTTGCCGGTGACGGTCATCGGGTAACTCTCGGTGAACCTGATGTACCGCGGGATCTTGAAGTGCGCGATCTTGCCGCGGCAGTACTCCCTGACCTGATCGGCGTCGAGGTGCTGGCCGGGCCGCAGCCTGATCCAGGCGCACAGCTCCTCGCCGTATTTGACGTCGGGGACACCGACGACCTGGACGTCCTCGATCGCGGAGTGGGCGTAGAGGAACTCTTCGATCTCGCGGGGGTAGATGTTCTCCCCGCCGCGGATCACCATGTCCTTGATCCGGCCGACGATGTTCAGATACCCGGCCTCGTCCATCACCGCCAGGTCGCCGGTGTGCATCCAGCGGGCCGCGTCGATCGCCTCGGCAGTCTTAGCGGGTTCGTCCCAGTAACCCAGCATCACCGAGTAGCCGCGCGTGCACAGCTCGCCGGGGGCGCCGCGGGACAGCACCCGCCCGGTCTCGGGGTCGATGACCTTGACCTCGACGTGCGGGTGCACCCGGCCGACGGTCGAGACCCGGCGGTCCATGTCATCATCGGCGGTGGTCTGGGTGGATACCGGAGAGGTCTCCGTCATCCCGTAGCAGATCGTCACCTCGGTCATGTTCATCTCGCTGACGACCCGCTTCATCACCTCCACCGGGCACGGCGACCCGGCCATGATCCCGGTGCGCAGCGTCGAGAGGTCGTAGCTGCCGAAATCAGGCAACGCAAGCTCGGCGATGAACATCGTCGGCACGCCGTACAAGGAAGTGCACCGCTCAGCCTGTACCGCGCGGAGGGACTCGGCCGGGCCGAAGCCCGGAGCCGGGATCACGATGCACGCGCCATGGGTGGTGCAGGCCAGGTTGCCGAGCACCATCCCGAAGCAGTGGTAGAACGGCACCGGGATGCAGACCCGGTCCCGCTCGGTGTAGCCGCAGCCTTCCCCGATGAACAGGGCGTTGTTAAGGATGTTGTGGTGCGACAGGGTCGCGCCCTTCGGGAACCCCGTCGTCCCGCTCGTGTACTGGATGTTGATCGGGTCGTCGAACGACAGGCCGGCCTCCCGCTCAGCCAGCAGATCGCCGCCGGCGTCGGCGCCGCCGTCGGCGGCGGCGGCCTGGCCCGCCGCGGATAGCTCGTCCCAGGCCGGCGTGCCCAGGAAGATCACCTCTTCGAGGCCGGGCAGGTCGGGCCTGAGCTCGTCGATCATCGCCCGGTAGTCGCTGGTCTTGAACCGCTCAGCGGACACCAGCACCCGCACCTCCGACTGGCGCAGCGCGAAACCCAGCTCATGGCTGCGATACGCGGGGTTGATGTTGACCAGGATGATCCCGGCCTTCGCCGTCGCGTACTGCACCAGCACCCACTCCGCGCAGTTCGGCGCCCAGATCCCCACCCGGTCACCAGCCGCCAGCCCGGCCGCGATCAGGCCCCTGGCCAGCGTGTCGGTCTCCGCGTCGAACGCGGCGTACGTCCACCGCCGGCCCGTCGGCACATCCACAAGCACCTCGGCGTCCGGGAACGCCGCCGCCACCCGGCGCAGATTCGCCCCGATCGTCTCACCCAGCAGCGGGCGCGCAGATGCCCCATGGCTGTAAGACAGCGTGGCTTCGGAAGACATAACCGATCCCTTCGCAGGCGATGCCCCCATCGTGCCCCGTAACGCCCGGTGGTGTGAAGGTCAGCCCGCAGGTCGGCGGAGGGAAAGTGCTAGTCGCGACCAGAGGGGATTAGTGTGAGCATTGCAGGATTCGATTGGACCTGACCGGAGTGACACGTGGTCCTGTTGGTCGTCTGGCTGATCGCCGCCGCCGCGCTCGGGGTGGCTGAAATGCTGACCACCACGCTCGCACTGGGACTTGTCGCCATCGGCGCGCTCGCTGGCGCGCTGACCGAGGTCGTCGGCGGCCCGCCGGTCCTCCAGCTCGCCGTCTTCGTTGCCGTCTCGCTCGCCGGCATCGTGCTGATCAGGCCCGTCGCGATGCGGCGACTGCAGGGCAGGACCACCTTCCGTACCGGAACTGCGGCCCTGGTCGGCCAGACCGGTTACGTGCTGGATGATGTCTCCCCGCAGGCCGGCCGGATCAGGATCGGCGGCGAGGAGTGGTCGGCCAGGCCCTACGACGAGGCCTCGGTCATCCCGGCCGGCTCCACGGTCGACATCCTGCAGATCAAGGGCGCCACTGCCCTTGTTCACCAGAGGGAGTAGAGATGTCGTCAGGTGCCGTGGTCGGGCTCGTCGTGGCCGTTGTGGTGGCCGTGCTCGTGATCGTTTTCCTCAGCCGGTCGATCTGGCTGGTTCCGCCCTCCAGGGCTCGCAACGTCGAGCGGCTCGGCCAGTTCCACAAGACCCTGGTCCCCGGCCTGCACCTGGTGATCCCGATGATCGACCGGGTTAAGGATCTCATCGACCTGCGCGAGCAGGTCGTGTCGTTCACCGGGCAGCGGGTGATCACCGAGGACAACGTCGTCGTCTCCATCGACACGGTGCTGTTCTTCCAGGTGACCGACCCCCGGGCGGCCGACTACGAGATCGTGAACTACATCCAGGCGATCGAGCAGCTGGCCGCCACGATGCTCCGCAGCGTGATCGGCAGCATGGACCTCGAGCAGACGCTGACCTCGCGGGACAAGATCAACACGCTGCTGCGCGGCGTGCTCGACGACGCATCAGGCAAGTGGGGGATCCGGGTGACGCGGGTGGAGATCCGGTCGATCGACCCGCCTCAGTCGATCAAGGACGCGATGGAGAAGCAGCTCAAGGCGGAGCGCGAGAAGCGGGCCGCGATCCTGCACGCTGAGGGCTTGCAGCAGTCGCAGATCCTGACCGCCGACGGCGACAAGAAGGGCACGATCCTGCGCGCAGAAGGGGACAAGCAGTCGGCGATCCTGCGGGCCCAGGGGCAGGCCGAGGCGATCGCGACCGTGTTCAAGTCGATTCACGAGGGCAACCCCGATCCGAAGCTGCTCGCGTACCAGTACCTGCAGACGCTGCCGCAGCTGGCGCAGGGAGAGGGCAACACGGTCTGGATGATCCCGAGCGAGCTGACCGGAGCGCTACGGCTGCTGAGCTCGGCCTTCTCTGGCCAGGACAAGGAGGAACCGCTCGGCGTCGTCGTACCTCGCTCGCCTGACCTGGTCAAACGAGCGGACGGCGCGGGGGGTTCTGGGGGGTCGTCCCCCCTGGCCAGCACCGCGGCGGGCCGCACCGCTGAGGCAGCGCCACCGGTGAGCGGCGGCGTCGACTTCGGGCGGACCCTTCCCCGGCCTGACTCAGGGGCGGATCGCTAGCCCCACGGTCAGCAGCAGACCGAACGCCATCTGCAGGCGGCCGGTCTGGCCGAGGACGGCGATCAGCCCGCGGCCCGTCGTGGCGTGCAGCACCTGCCTGACCGGCGCCGCGGCGAGCGGTACGGCAGCGAGTGTGATCAGCGTCAGCGGGGCGACTGACGCCGTCGCGATCGCGACCGCGAACGGCACGGCCACGCACAGCGTGTACAGCACCCTGGTGCGCTGGTCGCCGAGCACGACGGCGAGCGTCCGCTTGCCCGTGACCTCGTCGGTCGGGATGTCGCGCAGGTTGTTGATCACCAGCAGGGCGCAGGCCAGCAGGCCGACAGGGACCGACGCGGCTGCCGCGAGCCAGGTCAGCCGCTCCATCTGGACATAGGCGGTGCCCATCACCGCCCCGACGCCGAAGAACGCGAAGACCGACAGCTCGCCGAGCGCCCGGTATCCGTACGGCCGGCTGCCGCCGGTGTAGAACCACGCCGCGCCGATGGCCGCGGCGCCAAGCACCAGCAGCCACCAGGAGACCACGGCCGCGAGGACGAGGCCCGCCAGGCCCGCGACACCGAAGCTGGCCAGCGCCGCCGACAGCACCTGCCGTGGCGTCGCGAGGCCCGAGCCGACCAGCCTGACCGGGCCGACCCGCTGCTCGTCGGTGCCGCGGATGCCATCACTGTAGTCGTTGGCGTAGTTGACACCGACCTGCAAAGCGAGGGCCACGACCAGCGCGAGGGCGGCCCGCCAGGCGATGAAGTCGCCGTAGCCCGCCGCTACGCCTGAGCCGACGGCGACCGGAACGATCGCGGCTGGCAGGGTCCGCGGACGCGCGCCCGCTACCCAGTCTCGTGCCGCCGTCACGACCTGCCCTGCTCCTGCCGGGGGATGAAAGTGTCAGACTAGCCGGGGCAGGCCAGGCAGCCCGAGCAGGCCTCACTGAAGCGGCGGCAGTGCCCTGGCGGCGGCGGCCAGCACCATCGCGATCTGGCCGGTGTCGAGCCGGTTCTTGCCGGCCGCCTTGGTCTGGCGGCGGAAGAACGTGCCCACGCGGCTGCCGTCGAACACGTCGACGCCCTTGAACTTCATGATGACCCAGGGGATGTTCGGCCCGTACAGGACCATCCCCGGGCGCACCCGCACGCGCTGCCCGAGTTCGGCCGCGATCAGCTTCGCCGCGTGCTTCGACTCGTGCATAGCGTGGTCGAACCTGCCTTCCATGCTCTCCCTGCCGTGGTAGAGCATCCCGCCGATCGCCCGCAACGGCAGCCTGCGGTCCAGTCGCTGGGAATCGAGCGTGAACACGCCCGCCGGGCCGACGACCACGTGATCGATGACGTGCTTCGTGCCGGGAATGCTGCGAGCGTGCAGTGCCATATAACCGGCCGGCTGCAGGACGCGCAGGCGGCGCCTGGTGAATCGCTGCGCCGAGGTGACCCGCACCGCGGCGGGCACGACGGCGGTCGTCTTCGACCGGAAGATCGAGTCCGCGGCGACGTAGATGACGGCGGCGGTCAGGCCGACCCGCCAGTTCAGCCCGATGGTGAAGCCGACCAGGATAACCACGGCGACAACCGCCCTGGTGATCCATGTCCTCAGCCTGGGGTCTCTGCGCAGATGCGCGTTGACCAGCGGCAGGCTCGTCAGGGACCGCGCGTTCAGCGAGCTCGCGAGCGAGCGGTTGCCCCTGAGCTGCGCGCGCGGCGGCCGATCGCCGACTTCAGTGCCCTGACCGGCGAAGAGCCCTGGGCCCTTGCGCAGCGACCTGGCCGCCGTCTTCGCCATGCTGACCTTGGTCGTGGCAGCTCCGCCCGCGGTGCTGTCGTCCGGGGTGGTATCGCTGGCGGGCTCGATGCCGCCGGTGCGTCCCGTTTCGCCAATGCCCGGATCTATTGCTGCGCGGCCTGAATCTTCCGAAGGGAACTTCGCGAAGAGTGATCGCGAGTCCTGCTGCCGTGCCGACTGGCCGGGCGGATCGTGCACGTCCGGTTCCACATCCCGAGGGTAGCCGATTCACCGGCACGTGAACATCCGCCTACTGACGGTGAAAGGCGCGGTGAGGTCGGGCTAGACGGCCTCAGCCCGGCCGTCTACTGTTCGGTAACGTGACAGACATTCATGAAATGACCGCGCTCGAACTCGCCACATCTATAGCGGACGGGCAGCTTTCCCCGGTCGAGGTCACCGACCACTACCTGGCCAGGATCGACCGCCTGAACAGCCAGACTGGCGCGTTCTACACCGTGACCGCTGAGCTCGCGAAGGAGCAGGCCGCCACCGCAGAGAAGCTGGTCGGCGCGAGCCGCAAGGCCGGTGAGCAGGCGGCGTCGCTGCCGCCGCTGACCGGCGTGCCGATTCCGATCAAGGACCTGAACATGGTCGCTGGCGTGCGCATGACGCTCGGCTCGACCATCTTCGCCGACACTGTCGCGACCGAGGACGACTACGTGGTCGCTGAGTTGCGCAAGGGCGGGATCGTCATTACCGGAAAGACCGCGACGCCGGAATTCGGGCTGCCGTGCTACACCGAGACCAAGATCGGTCCGCCCGCCCGGACGCCGTGGGATCTGTCCAGGTCGGCAGGCGGCTCGAGCGGCGGCGCCGCGGCCGCGGTGGCCGCTGGCCTCGCTCCGGCCGCCCAGGGCAGCGACGGCGGCGGCTCGATCAGGATCCCGGCCAGCGTGTGCGGGCTGTTCGGGATCAAGCCGAGCCGGGGCAGGATCTCCGGCGGCCCGTTGATGCCGGACCTGAGCGGCCTGTCCACTGACGGGCCGATCGCGCGGACCGTCGAGGATGCCGCGCTCTTGCTCGACGTGATGAGCTGCAACTATCCGGGCGACATGTACCTCATGCCGCCGCTGCCTGAAGGCGAGAGCTTCCTCGGCTACGCCCGGCGCGAGCCGGGCAAGCTGCGGATCGGCCGATCGATGACCAACGTGGTGCCAGGTGCCGTCGTGCACGACGACTGCGCGGCCGCGTACGAGGACGCGAGCAAGTTGCTGGCCGAGCTCGGGCACGAGGTCGAGGACGTGGAGCTGCCGCTCGGTTCTGACGTTGTACCGATGTTCGAACTGCTCTGGTACTCGATGGCGACGCTGGCGCCGATCGCCCCTGAGCAGGAGGAGCAGCTGCTGCCGCTCACCGCGTACCTGCGTGAGCGCGGGCTGAAGGTCAGCGCGAGCGAACTGATCTTCGCCCAGGCCTACCTGCAGAGCGTGATGCGCCCCGCAATGGCGACGATGAATGGCTACGACGCGTTCCTGAGCCCCACGCTCGCCTCGCCGCCCGTGCCCGTCGGCTACTTCGACGAGGTCGACCCGGCCGAGAACTTCGAGCGACAGAAGCGGTTCACGCCGTACACGGCGCTCTACAACATCTCCGGCCAGCCGGCCGTGAGCCTGCCCCTGCACTGGAACTCAGACGGGCTGCCAGTCGGCGTCATGCTCGCCGGGCGGATGGGCGACGAGGCCACGCTGATCTCGTTGTCGGCCCAGATCGAGGCCGCCAGGCCGTGGCGGGATCGGCATCCGCCTATCTGGTGACGGCGCGAGGTCTACCATCGGTTCCGAGTTCTGCTCACTATTGGTAGTCGCTTGACTGCTTGTCGTGAGCATTCCGGGCATGTGTCCGGGTGACGGCGAGGATCCGGAGGTTATCGCGTGGTGCCGGGGGGACGGCGCTGGCGGCTGATCCGGCGGGTCAGCAATGGCGTGGCCGCAGCCTGTGCGGCAGCGGCCGTTCTCATGCTGTGCGCGGCCGGATTCGGTGGCGTCCCGGCCGTCGGGCGTGCGCTCGATCCTGGCCACGGTGCGTGGGCGTCCGGTGCCGGCGGGCAGCTGCCGCGGCCCGCGGTTCTCACCGGGCCAGGGCTGGCGGGCCCCACGCTGGTCTCGTTCGACCCGCACGGCATCGCCGCCGTGCAGGCGAGCAGGCTGACCGACGCGATGCTCTCGCTGGGTTACCTGCACGCCAGGTTCCGGCTGACGCAGATGGACCTGGAGCGCCGGGTGGCCGAAGGCAGGCTCTCGCAGCTCGTCGGCGCCAGCGGGGTAGCCTCTGATTCTTTCGAGCTGCGGCTCGGGCTGCTGCGAACGGCCAGGCAGGAATGGGCCTCGATGCCGAAGACGAGCCTGGCCGCACGGCTGCTGACGGCCTATGCGCGCGGCGTCAACGACTACCTTGCGCAACTGCGCGCGAGCGGGCAATGGCCAGCGTCATTCTCGCTCGCGGCCGTCTACCCTGCCCGGTGGACTCCGGTGGACAGCCTCGCCGTCCAGGGGTATCTGGCCCAGGAGCTCGACTACACAAGCTCGCCGCTTGACTACGCCGTGCTGGCCGGGTCGCTCGGGATCAGCAGGACGATGCGCTGGATGCCGGTGCGGCAGGCTGGCCCGCAGCATCCGTTCGATCCTGGTCCGTACCGGGCGCGGTCGCCTTCGGTGGCTGGTGCGGGGCC
This sequence comes from uncultured Actinomycetota bacterium, assembly GCA_963739025.1. Taxonomy (GTDB): domain Bacteria; phylum Actinomycetota; class Actinomycetes; order Streptosporangiales; family Streptosporangiaceae; genus Chersky-822. The sequence continues at coordinate 115,741 of CAVTYS010000001.1, forward strand.
CGGTGCTGTAGCGCCGTCGGCCGCGGTGGTGCGGTCGGCAGCGGCGGCCCTGGCGCTGACCAGGAACCTGCCGCGCGGCCAGGCAGCCGGCGCGCTGACGGGCAGCGCGTGGGCGGTGAACGGCCCCAGGGTACGAGGCACAGGCTCGTTGCTCGCCGGCACCGCTGCACTGCCTGGGCTGTTCCTTTCCGGCTGGTTCCAGGTCGCGATCACCGCCCCCGGCTATGCCGTCAGCGGCGTCAGCCTGCCGGGCCTGCCAGGGATCCTCGTCGGCCACAACAAGCGCATCGGCTGGGCGCTGACGGGGGCGCAGAGCCAGTCAGCACTGTTCTACGTCGAGAAGACCAGCGACAGCCGTCCCGGTGAGTACTTCTGGCATGGTCGCTGGCGGCCGGTGCGGCGTGTCAGGTACGCGATCCCGGTGCGCGGCGGCCAGACCAGGCAGCTGACGGTCGACCTCACGGCGCACGGCCCGCTGCTGGCTAAGCCAGGACCGAATGGCCCGCCGATCTCGGTCGAGTGGACGGGAAGTGGTGGCTCGCCCGATATCGCCGTCCTGGCAAAGATCGGCGCTGCCGCCAACTTCACCCAGTTCCACACGGCCCTGGCGAGCTGGCGGTCCCCGGCGCTGACGTTCGTCTACGCCGACCGCGGCGGCAATATCGGCGCGGTAACCGCTGGCGACTTCCCTGTCGTGCGCAACGGGACGCCGTGGCTGCCGTTGCCCGGCACCGGAGCGAGCGACGTGGCTGGCCAGATCCCCTACGCCGGGCTGCCGCTCAGCTACGACCCGCCCGGTCACGTCGTAGCCAGCGCCGGGCAACTGCCGGTCACCGGTGCGTACCCGTACTACCTCGGCACGTCCGCGAACGACCTCGACGCCGGTGACCTGGCCGGCGCGGGCTACGCGACCCTCGCCAGAAAGTCGGGCATGCAGGTCGCGGGCGTGGTGCCGCTGCAGACGAACCCGGTCAGCGAGCTGGCGGCGCACGTGCTGCCGCGACTGCTCGCCGCCCTCCGGCAGGCGCACCTGAATTCGGCCGAACAGCAGGCCAGGTCGGCGCTGCGCGGCTGGAACCATCAGCTCGCGGCCGACTCTGCCGCGGCCGCGCTCTGGGCGGCGTTCTGGCCCGACTACCTGTCGGCCACCTTCGGGCCGTGGTGGCGGGCCGCGGGCGTTCCCGTCGGCGCCGATCCGGCCGGGCTCGCGATCTCGCCAGCGCAGGCAGGCTTGGCCCAGTCGCTGGAACACTGGACGCTGGCCGACCGCTTGAACCCGGCTTTCACGCCGCCCGGCGCCCGCGCCGGGACCGCGGCGACCGTCCTGCGGGCGGCGTTCGCGACGGCGGTGTCTCAGCTGACCGCCCGGTTCCACGGCGGCCCATCGAGCTGGCGGTTCGATCAGGCCAGCGCAAGCCCGATCGTCTCCTCGGCACAGGTTCCTGTGCTGGGATACGGCCGAAGGGCAGCGGCGAGCAGTCCGTGGCTCGTCGCTGAGGCCGCCACGGCAGGGTCCGGGTCCTTGTCTGGATCAGAGCCCGGGCCCGGATCGGGGTCCGGGTCCTTTCCGACGGCGCTTGCCGGGGCTGGCGCCCCCGGCTGGCGGATGATCGTCGCGCTCGGCCCAGGCAAGGGCGGCGTGATGGCCGAGGGCATCTATCCGGGCGGCCAGAGCGACAACCCCGCGTCGCCGTGGTTCGCCAACCTGACCACGCGCTGGCAATCCGGCGGCTACCTGCTGCTGCCGTCGGCCGGGATATCGGTGGCCGGCGCGATGCGATGGGAGTTCCTGCCATGAGCAAGGTGGTCAGCCGGTCCGAAGTCGACCGGCTCGGCAAGCGCGGCGCCTACCGCCTCGGCGGTCTCTGGCCGTCAGGGCCTGGCCGGCCTGGCCCGCCGCGTCCCTTCCGGCCGTCGTTTCTCGGGCCGCAGCACCGCGGCTCGGTGCCCGCCTGGGTGCTGGCCGGGCTTGCCTGCATTGCGCTGATCGCCGCCGGGGCGCTGCTGGGGTTCTGGTTCGTGCCGTTCCTGGCCGGGCTCGCGACCGGCGTGGTGATGCGCTGGGGCTGGTGGCGGCTGCGGGTAACCGTGCCGGCCGTGCTGATCATGACGGCCGCGGGCTGGGGGCTCGCGCTGGGGATCCAGGCCCTGCGCGGGCAGGCGATCGGCCCTACGGCGCGGACGATCGCCGCTGTGGCCGGGCTCCCAGCGGTCGCCGTGCTGACGGTGGCGATGACGCTCGGCGTCAGCGCCGTGCTGGGGCTCGCGGGCCTCTGGCTCGGCCGTGCGCTCGCTCCGCGCCCCGCCAGGGACTGACGCTGCTCGGCTTGGCGGCGGGACTGCTGGGTGGTCTCGGCGTAGTGCGCTATGCGGTCTCGGCGGCTAGGCGGTCTCAGCGCCGGCCGCGGTTTGCGGCTCGGGGCCGATCGCTCGTGCCTCGCGCGGCGCCCTGGTCCACGACAGGCTCGCGGCGAGCGCACCACCGCAGGTGAGGAAGGCGCCCAGGATCTGCAGCGGGGTTGGCCGCTGGCCGAGTATGACGGCCGCGAGCGCCAGCGATGCGGCTGGCTGCAGCAACAGCATCAGCGAGGAAACCGCGGCGGGCAGCCGCGGCAGCGACGACGTGATGAACAGCCAGCCTGCGGTCTGGCTGAGCAGCGCGAGCGCCACCAGCCAGCCGATGGACGGCCACACGGGGTTCAAGGCAAGGCCGCCGAATACCAGGCCGAACGCGAGCGACGCGGCCGCGGCTCCGGCGGTCGCCTCGGCCACCGGCCCAGCGACGTGCGCCGACGTCGACGACGAGCGACGCAGGGTCAGCAGGTAGCCAGCGTAGGCGATGGAGGTCCCGATGCCGTAGCAGATGCCAGGCAGCGGATGCTCGCTCGTGGTCGAACTTTCGATCAGCCCGGACACCAGCACTACGCCGATCATCACGATCGGCAGGGCGAACGCCACGGCGCGGCTTGGCCGCTCCTTCCAGAACAGCCACGCCAGGCCGGCCACGAACAGAACCTGAAGGTTGCCAAGAACGGTCGCCACTCCCGCCCCGACATCGGCTATGGCATGGGTCCACAAGATCAGGTCGACCGCAAGGAACACCCCGGCAAGAACGGCCCTGAGCCGCTGAGCCAGCGGCCGCGGCCCGTGCCTGCGCTGCTCGATGACCGCGAGCGTGACCAGCACCGGCAGCGCGAGCGCGGTCCGGTAGAACGCGGTGCTCACCGGGCTCGCGCCGGATTCAGCGACGAAGACGGCGGATGACGAGATCGTCGCGGCCCCGAGGCCGGCCATCAGGAGCGGTCGCCGGGATACGGCAACGGCACCGGAATTGGCGGTGCCGTCGCTGGCTGTAAGGACCGTAGACTTGTACGGTGCTGTCACGCTCTTCAGCATACGGGCCGCTCCGGCAGGTGAGTACGTGGGACTGGGTGCCGATCAGCTTGAGGCCCTCACCGAGTGCATCGAGCTGATCAATACGGGAAGGGGCGCGGCCGGCGCCCCACTCGCGGACGCTGACGCGCTGGCTGGCGCTGACCCGCCTGCAGCCGCTGACCCGCTGGCCTGCATCCAGGGCGTCGTCGCGTTCGCGCGACGGCACAAGGTGGAGAACCTCGTCGCGGCGCGCGCCAGCGACGCCCCGCGGCTGCGCGAACTGCGCGCCCGCCTTGACGCGGTCGTAGTCTCGTGCGAGGCGGGCCGCGAGGAGAAGGCGATCCGCGACCTGAACGCGTTGCTGGCCGAGACGGGAGCTGTTCCGCGGATCGTCACGCACGACGGCAGGCCGCCGCACATCCACGTCAGCAGCGCGACCGCGCCGCTGGCCGACCGCATCGCCGCGCACAGCGCGATGGGCCTGGCCGAGCTGATCGTGGCGGGGGAGAACAGCAGGGTCCGCACATGCGCGTCCCCTCGGTGCGAGGTCGTCTTCGTCGACTTGTCAAGGAACCAGTCGCGCCGCTACTGCGACAGCCGCACCTGCGGCAACCGCATCCACGTCGCCGCCTACCGTTCCCGCCGGTCCGCGACCGACCTTTCGGCCACGCTCCCCACGTGACGTGGGGTGGGCGGAGCGCGCAGCCCGGCTGCCGACGTGGATCGCGAGGCCGCGGACGGGGAGTACGCGGCGTGATTCGGGAACGGTGACGTGAATGGGTGTGGTCGGCACGTCGACCAGCCGGAAGAGTTCTGCGGCCGTGTAGTGGCTCAGCAGTGCTCCTGGCCCGGCACGCAGTACCGCCGCCCAGAGCAACGCATCGCGACTTGGCTCGCCGGTGAAGGTGGCATAGACGCCGTGATGCAGTTGCTGCCACGTGCTGCTGCGCAGTCGCGACCGGACCGAGGAGACGGTGACGCCGTATTGCCGCGCTTGAGACGCGGACAGCACGCCGCGCTGGACTGGGCCAGGCGGTCGAGGTACTCGGGGAGCTCTGATGCCATGCGCCGAGCGTCGTCCGCTTTCGAGCCCATTGGCTAGTCGCGCTTCAAGCCTGTGGATAACCGGGCGGCGGCTGTGGATGAAGGGCGGAGACGGCCGCTCGCAGCAGCCGCTGATCTCCGAGGGCCTCGGTGCTGTCGACAAATTCGTCCACGGCGCCGACGGCAGGCAGCTCGCGGATCTCGTCATCGGCGATCGACTCGCGCAGGACCGAGACGAAGCGCTCGGCGCCGATCACCAGGAACGGCCGGTCGAAGTACGGCCGTACCGAGCCGTCCACGTGAGCGGTGAGCCCGAGGTCGTTGTGCAGCGCGGCGACGGCCTCATAGGCGGCGCACAGGTTCTGCTCCCGGTCCGGCCAGGATCGCGCCGTCACCGCGCCGAGCAACGCCCGCATCAGGATGCCGCAGGCCTGGCGCGTGCTGCTCGAGCAGCGGCCCGACGAGCTCTCGGTAGTACCGAGCGGCCAGCTCGGTGCCGGGGCAGAACTCAGTGGCCACGCGCCGATCTTGTCAGCGAACAAAGCGGTCACGCGAGCGAGTTAGAGGACACCCCGACCCGCGCAGGCATGCCGAGGCCGCGCGAGGACATCATGGAGGGCATGACCGACAGCGAGCTGATCAGCCGGGCCGAAGCTCTTGGCGTCTCAGCGAGCTACGTGAACTGGCGGCGCGAGCGGGTGGACGTGCCCGCCGATACGTTGCGCGCTATCGTCGACGCCCTTGGCGAGCCGGCCGCGCAGCGGGCCCACGACGCGAACAGTCCAGGACCGGCAGCAGCAGCGGCAGCACGAGCGGCAGCAGACGGGCAGCTCCCCGGTCTGCCGCGACGGCGCGAATGGGGTTTCACCGTCCAGCTGTACTCGGTCCGGTCGCGCCGCTCCTGGGGTCACGGCGACCTGCACGATCTCGCGGACCTGGTGCGATGGTCGGGCAGGCAGCTCGGCGCCGGGTTCATCCTGATCAACCCGTTGCACGCGCCGCAGCCAACCGTTCCGGTCAGCAACTCCCCTTACCTGCCGATGACCCGCAGATATCTGAGCCCGCTCTACTTGCGGATCGAGGACATCCCCGAGTATGACCAGCTCAACCCCGCGCAGCGCGAGTACGTCGACGAGCTGGCCGCGCCGCTGCGAGCGGCCAGCAGCACCCCCGACCTCATCGACAGGGACCAGGTGTGGGAGGCCAAGAGGCTGGCGCTCGAGCAGATCTACACGGTTGGCCTGGCGGGGGAGCGGCGGGCGCGATACCGGCGGTTCGCCGATCGTGAGGGCGCCGAGCTCGACGCCTGGGCGCGCTGGTGTGCCCTGGCCGAGCAGCACGGGCCTGACTGGCGGCAGTGGCCACCGGAGCTGGCCGATCCGTGCGGCGCGGCCGCGCGCGCGGAGTCCGGGCCGCTCAGCGAGCGGGCCCGGTTCCACGCGTGGATCCAGTGGCTCCTCGACGAGCAGCTCGCCGAGGCGCAGCGGGTAGCCCGTGCGGCAGGAATGAGCGTGGGCGTGATCGGGGACCTGGCCGTCGGCGTGCATCCCGGCGGATCTGATGCCTGGGCGCACCAGGACCTCCTGGTCCGCGGCATCTCCGTGGGCGCACCCCCTGACGGCTTCAACCGGCGTGGCCAAGACTGGTCGCAGCCGCCGTGGCATCCGCAGCGCGTGGCCGCGATGGATGCCAGGCCGCTGGCTGAGCTCTTCCGAGCGGCGCTCGGGCACTCGGGCGGCGTGCGCGTCGATCATGTGATGGGCCTGATGCGGCTGTGGTGGATTCCGGAAGGCTCGCCGCCCGACCTGGGCGCGTATGTCCGCTACGACCACCGGCTCACGGTCGGCGCGCTGACGGGGGAGGCGGCCGGCGCGGGCGCGCTCGCGATCGGCGAGGACCTCGGCACGGTCGAGCCCTGGATACGCGGCTACCTGGCTAGCCGGCACGTGCTGGGCACGGAGATGGCCTGGTTCGCGCGCGAGCCCGATGGCTCGCCGCTGCAGCCCGCCCACTGGCGCCGCGGCTGCATGGCGACGGTCGGCACCCACGATGTCCCGACCATCTCTGGCTTCGTCACCGGCGATCACGTCACCGTCCGCGCTCAGCTCGGGCTGCTGAAAGATCCAGAGGCAGAACGCCAGGCCTCGGAGCTGAGGTTGTCCGCATGGCGGGACCTGCTGACGGCGCAGCGCCTACTCCAGCCTGACCACAAGCCATCGGCCGAGGAGTTCACGGTCGCGATGTATGGGTTCATTGCCAGCACCCCCGCGGTGCTGATAGGCATTTCCCTGGCGGACGCGGTCGGCGACCGTCGGACGCAGAACGTTCCCGGTACTTCCGATGAGTACCCGAACTGGCGGGTCCCGCTGTGCGACAGCGAGGGCAAGGCCGTGCTTCTCGAGGACCTGTCCGGGCTCGAGCTGGTCAGGACCGTGGTCCGAGCGGCCGCTGACCGTAAACGCCAACCGCCGAGCCGTTAACCAGCCTGGGCGTCCCGCTCCCTGCACCGCAGTGCCCTCGCCACGTCGTCACGGCCCTCGGAGAGCAGCCTGCGGAGCGCGGCCGGCGGGTCGGTCTTGTTGATGTAGTCGGCGGCGGCGTCGATCGCGGCCTGCGTCACCACGTTCGTGGGGTAGCCGACCTCGGCGAAGAATTGCGCCATGTCGATGCTCCAGTCCCGCCAGACGCCGGCCACCACGTCGAAGAACCGCGGCGCGAACGGCGCGAGCACCTCGTCCTGGTCGGCGGAGTAGAAGCCGCCGAGCGCTGCACGGAACGGCGCGTTCGGAAGCTCGCCTGAGACGATCTGATTCCACGCCGTCTCCTTGGCCTCAGGGCCGGGAATCGCGGCCTGGCAGTTGAGTGCGTGGCGTTCACCTGCGTCGGTCCTGTCCCTGTCGTGCTCGGCGTCGATCGCATCCTGGCCGGCCACGCCCCGGCTGACGAGCCTGTGCAGCAGCTGCCAGCGCAGGTCTGTGTCGACGGCTAGGCCCTCGATCGCGGTCGAGCCGTCGAGCAGGCCGCTGAGCAGCCCGAGATCGGCGTCAGATGTGGCGACCGACGCGAACGACTGGGCGAACGCAAGCTGCACGTCCGACCCAGGCGGGGCGTCGAACAGCAGCGTGCGGAGCACACCAGCGAGCTTGGCCAGACCGGTCTCCCGCCAGCCAGGATCGGCGAACCGGCGGACCGCCGCGATGGCCTGCCGCAGGAGCGTCTGCAGCATGCTGATGTCGGTGATCGTCGGCAGGCCCGACAGCAGCAGCGCGAGGTAGTCCCTGGCGGCCAGCTCGGCATCCCGGCACATGTCCCAGGCCGCCGCCCAGCAGAGTGCGGCAGGCAGCGAGTCGGTGAACTCTCCGATCGAGGAGATCAGGGTCCTTAGCGAATGCTCGTCGAGGCGGATCTTGGCGAACGTCAGGTCGTCGTCGTTGACCAGCACCAGGTCGGGCAGCCGCTCCCCGATGAGCGCGGGGACGTCCGTCCGCTCTCCTGCGATGTCGACCTCGACCCGCCGGCGCCTGGCGAGGCCGTCAGGGCCGCGCTCGTAGAGCCCGATCGCGATCCGGTGCGGCCGCAGGACAGGGTGCGACTCTGGCGCCTCTTGCAGCACCGCGAACTCGGTGAACGTGCCGTCGGCGGCGGTCTGGAACTCGGCGCGGAGCGTATTCACCCCCGCCGCTTCAAGCCAGGCCTTGGACCAGGCGGCGAGGTCACGTCCCGATGCGTGCGCGAGTGCGTCGAGGAGATCGGCGAGCGTGGCGTTGCCCCAGGCATGCTGACCGAAGTAGGCGCGCACGCCGGACAGGAAGTTCTCGCTGCCGACGTAGGCAACGAGCTGCCTGAGCACAGACGCGCCCTTGGCGTAGGTGATCCCGTCGAAGTTCACCTCGACGGCGTCGATGTCGACGATGTCGGCGGCGATGGGATGTGTCGAGGGGAGCTGGTCCTGCCGGTACGCCCAGGCCTTCCAGGCCTGCGTGAACGTCGTCCAGGCATGCGGCCAGCGGGTCGCGTCGGTCAGGGCTACGAGGCTCGCCCAGGTGGCGAACGACTCGTTCAGCCACAGGTCGTCCCACCAGCGCATGGTGACCAGGTCGCCGAACCACATGTGTGCCATCTCGTGCAGGATCGTCTCGGCCCTGACCTCGTGCTGGGCGTCGGTCACCCTCGACCGGAAGATGAAGTCCTCGAGGAACGTCACGGCGCCCGCGTTCTCCATGGCCCCCGCCTTGTACTCGGGGACGAAGAGCTGGTCGTACTTGCCGAACGGATACCTGACGCCGAATGCCGCGTGGTAGTAGTCGAAGCCCTGCCTGGTTACCTCGAAGATCTCGGCCGGGTCAAGGTAGCTCGCCAGGGACTGCCTGCAGAAGATCCCGAGCGGGATGCCGTCGTGCTCGCTGAGCACGACATGGTAAGGGCCCGCCGAGATGTGCGTGATGTAGGTCGACATGGGCGGCGTCGGCGGGAAGTGCCAGCGCTCGACGCCTGGGCCGGCCGGCTGGGCGGAGATGTCGGCCGCCATGTTCGAGACGACCTGCCACGTGTCCGGGCAGCGCACGTTGAACTCGAAGGTCGCCTTCAGGTCGGGCTGGTCGAAGCAGGCGTAGATCCGGTGCGCGTCGAACGTCTCCAGATCGGAGTAGAGATAGACGCCCTTGTCGGCAGGGTCGGTGAACCGGTGCAGGCCCTCGCCGTGACGTGAGTACGAACACTGTGCGTGGACGGTCAGCTCGTTGGATTCCGCTAGCTGGTCAAGCGCCAGGCGGTTTCCGTCAAAAGAGCCGCCGGCAGCTTCCTGCCGTTCAGCACGGCCTCGTTCACCTCGGGCGCGGTCAGGTCGATGAACGACGCTGAACCAGGCCGCTGGCAGCTGAACCGGATGGTCGTGACCGAGCCGAAGGTGATCTCGCCGCCGGCGAGGTCCAAGTCGACCTGGTAGGACTCCACGCGCAGCAGCCTCGCGCGCTCAGCCGCTTCGTCGCGGGTCAGGTTGCTGGTCACGGGCTTGTCCTTCGCTCGACGGTCAGTTACACGGTGGCATGATTTCACGCCGCGACGACGGAATGCCGTGCCGGTTCGGTCGGTTGTGCCTTGTCAGGGGCGGGTGTCGGGTATGTCAATCTCGCAGAGGAGATGCTGTGACGGATCAGCCGCCTGTGCAAGTCGATTTCTGGTTCGACCCGCTCTGCCCGTGGGCCTGGATCACATCCCGGTGGATGCTCGAGGTGGCGAAGGTGCGGCCCGTTGAGCCTCGCTGGCACGTGATGAGCCTTGCGGTGCTGAACGAGAACAGGGACGACCTCCCCGAGGGCTACAAGGAGCGGATGGTCAAGGCGTGGGGCCCCGTGCGGGTCTGCATGGCGGCCGAGCAGAAGTTCGGCAACGACGCCGTGCTCCCGCTCTATACCGCGATCGGCAACAGGTTCCACAACGAGAAGGCCGAGCGGGACCGCGAAACCATCGAAGCCGCGCTCACCGAGGCCGGCCTGCCGGCTGACCTGGCCGACGCCATGGACTCGACCGAGTACGACGAGGCGGTCAGGGCCTCGCATACGGACGGCATCGACCGCGTCGGCATCGAAGTCGGCACGCCGATCATCGCGGTCGGCGACGCGTCTATCTTCGGGCCGGTCGTGACGCCGATACCGCGGGGCGAGGAGGCCGGAAAGCTGTGGGACGGCGTGCGGCTCTGCCTGGAGACCCCGGGCTTTTATGAGCTCAAGCGCAGCCGGCTCGCGCCGCCTATCTTCGACTGAGCGGAGCGGACTCGGCAAGGCCCTAACGGTCGGCCGCGGTTTTCGCGAGCACGATCCTGATCGACCACGAGCACGTGGACGTGATGGTGAGTGAGTGTCGGCCAGGGTCGCGGATATGCCAGCTTGTCCCGCCGGCGCTGCGTCCTGATGCGTCAATTTCGAAGGCGTATGCGGACGGGCCAGTGCCTTCGGTCACGATCAGGTGACCGGTCGCGCCGACCCGGCATCTGAGGACCCAGGACAATCCCCAGGTGCCGGGTGTGGCGACAGGGAAGACAGCACGGCTCGACGCGGTCGCGCCGCCATGAACGGTGGCGACGGTGCGTCCTGCCACCGGCAGGGCAGCACGACGGAATCGGGTTTCTTCCTGGCCGGACGAAGAGCCGGGCCTGGCGGCCGTGCCTTCCTTGCTGACCGACTGAAACGCTCTGCCGATGGCGTCAGGGTCCGCTGGCACCGCTGCAGAACTGCCGATCGTGACGGCTAAGACCGTCATTCCGAGTACGAGGCACAATCCGGCCGCCACGACGCCGGCCGCGAGGGCCAGGCGCACTGCCCGGTGGAAACCTGGCGCGCTGGATGCGCCGCCCGGGCCTGACGTGCTCACGTGCTTGGGGCCGGAAACAGAGGTACGTGCTCGGGGATGCAGCACCTGGTCTCCCATCAGATAGTCACCAAAGTTGACCACACGACTACCCGGGTTGTATTGCGAAGTGAAACCTCGTCCAGGTATTCCGGAGTTTGCACTACGTAATTAATTGGTGCACCGTGGGCAGGGAGACTCAGACCACGCGGCCAAGCTAGCTGACCATCGCGGAGTCCTTCTTGGGCCTGGGCTTCTTTTGCTTATGCTTCTTGCGCTTCTTGTGTTTGTGCTTCTTGTGCTTGTATTTCTTCTGCTTGTGCTTCTTTTGCCCGTGCTGCCCGTGGCCGCGATTCTTGTGCTGGTGCTTCGGCTTATGCGCGGCGCCGTTCCCTGCCTGTGTCGTCGGCGCACCGGTCGTGGCCGGCCGGACGACGCGTGCCTTCCAGCTGCAGTCCGCGATGACGTACAGGTTGCGCACGGTCCTGGCGCGCCGTTCCCACCACGTTCCCTTGCGGCTGGTGCCAGAGGCGGTGATGTCCGCCTTGCTCGCGGCAGGGTCCGAGCGGTCTTCCACGGTGAAGGCGCCCGACTGGCCAGGCCGGCAACTGAAACTCCACGCGATGCCGAACAGGCCGGCGCGCGGGATCCGGATTGGCATCGGCGGCTGGGCGCCAGGTCCGCTATAGGTCCCTAGCGTTCTGCCGATCGTCGGCTTCGGCGGACCGGGTGACCGGGATCCGAACTCGACCACCAATGCCATCGTCGCGAGCACGACGCAGAGCCCGCCGACGAGGGTCCCGATCGCGGCGATGAGGCGCAACGCGCGGCGGCCGTGCGGCCGCTGCCAGCCGTTCCAGGCCACCTCGCGGCCGGGTGCGGTGCGTTCATCCGGCCGCCGGCCATCCGGCTGGCGATGCTGCCCGGAATGACGCACCATGCTCTCCGATCGCACGGTAGCGATTGATAAATCATCACTTGACGAGAGCGTTCTATCACGTGCAGCGACGTAACTCAGGGCGAACTGGCATTCCCGCCACTTCACACGGCTACCAGTCGCGGAAACGGGCAAATCACCTCCGGAATTGACTGCAAGCCGTGTCAAGTGCGCCTGAGCGGCCGGTCTGGCGCGGGCGGTGCGCGGGCAGGGTGGGGTGGGGCGGTGCGCGGGCAGGTGGGGCGAGGTGGTGCGCGGGTCGGGCGAGGCCGGTCAGAACCCTACGGGAGACCAGGGGGCTGGGTCCCACCACATGGCGGTCGACAGTTCGGCAACGGCGCCAGGGCGGTGCTCGATGACCTGGCCGGCCCCAGCGAGCGCGCCGAGCCGGATGCCGCCGAGGTAGGTAGCGCCAAGCGCGGTTACCGGCAGGGCAAGGTCCGGCTCGGACGTTGTCCGCTCGCAGGCCGGCTTCCCGCCGTCGCGCGGCCCGCCCGCCTGGAGCCGCCAGCGGCCCTCGTTCGACGGCAACAGCTCGTCGGTCACCTCGATGACGACGTCGACGGCTGCCGCGTAGGCCCGCGCCTTGAGCGCGGCTTGCAGGTCAACGACCCTGACATACAGCCCGTCGAAGAGCTGAGTCCTGGCTCGTCGCGGGTCAGCCAGCATCTGCAGGATCGGGTCGTCGACCGGGCGAACCCTGGCCCGCACCTCGCCGACGAGGTCCCTGCTGAGCATGTCGGTCCACAGCGCAGTGCATGCCGACGGATCGGTCCAGTACAAGTCGTGCAGCATCAGCACCTGCGCTGGAATCCCGTCGCTACCCCACTCGGGCTTGACGGCGTAGAGCGCGTACCCGCGGGGACCTGACGGGCCCTCGGCGATCACGCAGGCCTGCGGGCTGGTGCCGTCGCGCATGAACTCAGGGTCGGCTACGTGCGCGTCCCACCATCCGTCGTGCCTGGTCAGCATGCCCTGCCTGGTCGGACGCAGCGCCTCATAGACGGCCTTCATCTCGCTGAGTGCCGCTTTGGGCTCGGCGAGCCTCAGCGCTGGCGCCGGCTGCGCCCCCGCGGGCGGCGGGCGCAGCTGGCCATCGCCGCGGCGAAACGTGAAGTTGTACTCGGGCGCCGCCATGCCGTAGCCGTACCGGCCGTAGATCACCGACTCCGAGGCGAACAGCGCGGCGAGCGGCTCACTGCCTGCCGCGATGTCATCAAGCTGGCGCCGCATCAGCGACGACAGGATGCCGCGCCGCCGGTAGGTGGGCAGGACCGACACCCCGCTGATTCCCGCCGTCTCGACCACCTCGCCGCCCGGCGCCGTCATGCCGAACGAGAACGCGAGTGTCGTCCCGACCATCTGGTCGCCGTCGAACGCCACGAGCGTGCGCTCTGGCTCGACGACCAGCCGGTCGAAGCGCATCATCTCCTCGCGCGGCCAGCGTGAATTGAAGGCGCTCTCCGAGACGCGGGCGAACCCCTCCCACTCGGAGTCGTCGACGGGCCGGATCGGATAACTGGCGCTCATGCCGTCTTCGTACCGCATGTTTCGCAGCCGACGCCACCTGTTTATGGCCGGGCTGACCCTTGGGTGACACTCGTGCCCCCTAGCGGACAGATCCAGAACCGGTACAGTTTCGCCATCATGGTTTCGAGTTCCGGTCGCCGGCCGTCGTCGGTGATGTACACCGCCGTGCAGTCGTTTCGCGGTCTGATCAGGCGGCAGTTCATCACGCGGAACCGCCGGATGGCCGCCGTGCTCGCGGCCACCGTGGTCGGGATCGGGATCGCCGCTGTGCAGGTGTCGGCGTCATGGTTCTCGCCGGGACTGATGATCTTGCCCATTCTCGCTGGCGGCCTGCTGCTGTGGCCGCGGGCGCTGTTGATCCTGTACGCGATCATCGCCGCGATGCTCGGCTACGACGTCGCGCAGAACGACGAGCGGACCGGCTTCGGCATCGTCGCGACCATCGTGGCGACCGCCATCTACGCGTACCTGCTGGCCAGGGTCCGCGCCAAGCTCGGGCTGCTCGGCATGCGCGGCAACCAGATGCTCGTGGAACTGCGGGACAGGATCAGGGCGCAGAGCGCGCTGCCCGCCCTGCCGGAGGGCTGGGGCTCAGAGTCCCTGCTGCGGCCCGCAGGAGGCGCCTCGTTCGGCGGCGACTTCGTCGTCTCGACCTGCGACGGCAAGATGCTGGAGGTCGCCGTCATTGACGTCTCTGGCAAGGGCATCGACGCGGGGACGCGTGCCTTGCTGCTGTCCGGTGCGTTCGGCGGCCTGCTCGGCTCGGTGCCGGCGACGGAGTTCTTGACCTCCTGCAACGCGTACCTGCGCAGGGCGGAGCGCTATGAGGGCTTTGTTACCGCCGTTCATCTTGCCCTTGACCTGACCACGGGCGGCTATGAGATCAGCTCAGCCGGCCACCCGCCCGCCGCGCATTTCGACAGCGGGAGCGGCCAGTGGCGACTTACCCAGGCCAGGGGCATCGTGCTGGGTGTGGTCCCCGACCTGCGTGCGGGCCCCGAGCACGGCTTGCTCAGGCAGGGCGACGCGCTGATGCTCTACACCGACGGGGTGGTGGAGGTTCCTGGCCGGGATATCGACGTTGGAATCGACCGGCTGCTCGGCGAGGCGGACCGGCTCGTCACGGCCGGGTTCAGCGGCGGGACGGCGCGACTGATGCAGGCGATGCAAGACAGCCCTGGGGCGACCGACGACCGCGGGCTCGTGCTTATCTGGCGGGCGTGACGGTCCTGCCGAAGCCGCCGCTGAGCCTGGAAACCGCGTGCTCGACCAGCGCGACGAGGACGTCGCGGCTTGACGTGCGCTGCCTGGCGTCGCAGAGCAGCAGCGGGACGTCCTCGGTCAGGTTCAGCGCCGAGCGCATCGTCTCTGACGGGTAGCGTCGGGCGTCATCGAAACAGTTCACGGCCACGACGAACGGCATGCCGTTGCGCTCGAAATAGTCGATCGACGGAAAGCAGTCGGCGAGCCTGCGGGTGTCCGCCATCACCACGGCGCCGAGCGCGCCGTAGGCAAGCTCGTCCCACATGAACCAGAACCGGCGCTGGCCCGGCGTCCCGAACAGGTAAACGACCAGGTCATCGCTGATCGAGATGCGGCCGAAGTCCATCGCGACCGTCGTCGTGGTCTTGCGCTCCACCCCGTCGAGCTGGTCGACAAGCGAGCTCGGCTCGCTCATATCCTCCTCGGTGCGCAGCGGCCTGACCTCGCTCACCGCGCTAACGAGCGTCGTCTTACCGACGCCAAAACCCCCCGCCACCAAGATCTTGATCGCGACAGGAACCGATGGCCGGTCGCCAGCCTGTTCAGAGCTTCCGTAGGGCATCGGCCACCTCCTTCAGGATCCGCACATCGTTGAGCCCGGCCGCCGCGGGCTGATTGATGCTCACTAGACCGCGTTCCCTGAGGTCGGCCAGCAGGATCCGGACCACCCCCAGCGGCAGGTCGATCTCCGTCGCGAGGTCGGCGACGGAGACCCGCGCGCGGCAGAACCTGAGCAGCCGCAGGTGCTCAGGTCCGAGGTCGGACAACATCTCAGGTGCAAGTTCTGCTCCTATCGTGCGGACTACTGAGACATGCGCGATCAGGTCGATGCTCGCGCCGCTCGGCCTGGTGCGGCCGGCGGTCAGCGCGTAGGGCCTGACGACCCGCTCGCCACCGTCCGGGCGTAGGACGAAGGGCCAGGGGTCCGCGCTTGTCACGTACTGCCACCTACGAGCTAACCTGCGCGGGCCGCGGCCGCACCCCAAGGTGCTGGCCGACGCGCTTGACGAGCAGCGCCATCTCGTAGGCGATCAGGCCGGCGTCGGCGCCCGCGCTGGCCAGCACGGCCAGGCAGCTACCTTCCCCCGCCGCCGTGACGAACAGGAACGCCGATTCCAACTCGACGATCGTCTGCAGCGGGTTGCCGCAGCTGAAGTGCTGGCCGAAGCCGCGGGCAAGGCTCTGAAAGCCAGCCGCGACCGCTGCCAGGTGCTCGGCGTCCTCCCGGCTCAGATCCGCTGAGGCGCCGATCGCGAGGCCGTCCCTGGACAGGATGACCGCCTTGTCGATCTGGGCGACCCTGCTGACGAGGTCGTCGAGCAGCCAGTCAAGGCTGCCGCTTGAATTCATTCAGATACTCCTTCGCCTGCCTTGTCACCGGCCTGCTTTGGACTCGGCGTGGTACGGAACTCCTCGCTGGCTGGTGGCTCGTGGTCCGCTGGCGGTTCGGCGGCGTCGGACGGCTCAGCGGCCTCGGCGGATCCAGCGGCCTCGGCGGATCCAGCGGCCTCTGCGGATCCGGCGGCCTCGGCGGATCCGGCCGCCTCTGCGGACACGTCGGCGTCGGGGGGCCCGGCGGTTTCGGCGAGCCCAGCGGTCTCGACTGGCTCGGCTTTCGCTGGCCCCGTGTCGGTTGGTGCTGTGTCGGCTGGCGCCGTGCCGGCTGGTGCTGTGTCGGCTGGCGCCGTGTCGGCTGGGCCAGCGACGGAGCGACCGCGTTGCCAGCCGAGCTGCAGTGCCGCCATCGTGCTTCTGGCCGCCTCGGGGGACGGCGCCGCTGGCTCGTCGGTGCCTGGCTCGGCCGACGCGCCCGGCTTGCGCAGCTGGGGCGCGAGGTTCGCCTGCCGGACGCGGACGGGGAGCCCGTCGAGCTCCATGGGCGCCGACCCTGCTGGGCTGACCTGCTCGGCGGTCGTAGAACTCGCGACGGCAGGCGGCGCCGCGGCGAGATCGCCTGCGAGCGGCGTGGCGGCGGCGGGGGAGTCAGGACTGCCGCCAGGCGCGGTGGCCGTGGCACCTGTGGTGCCCGCATCCGCCTGACCCTGGCCTGCCGGCATGGGCCCGCGCCAGGGGTTGCGGGAGCCGGTGCCGGCGTCGGAGTCCGGCGTGCCGCCAGCTCGCCAGCCGGCGGCTGGCGACCCGGCCGAGGCCCTGTTCAGCGGGAAATTCGCCCAGCGGCTGCCCGCCAGGCCGTTCTCGCCCCAGGCCAGTCCTGTCGTACCAGGACGGCGGGTCGGCAGGTCGGGCTGCAGCGGACTGCCTCCCGATTCGGTCGCTGGCTGGCCAGCCGGGAACGGCACCCCAGCACCGGACGCGAACGGACCGGCGCCCTCCGGGCTGCCAGCGACCGGGCCGGTCGCGGTAGAGCCTGCCGCTGCGTGCTCCGAGGCGGTGCCCGTGACGGCTCCGCTGATCGTGGTGCCGCTGGCGGACCCCGCGCGAGCTGGCAGGGGACCGCTCACCAGCGGGACGGCGCCAGGCCAGGCGCTGTGCTCGGCCCTGCTGTACTCGACCGTCGCGGGCTCGGCGGTCGCGGGCTCGGCGGTCGCGGGCTCGGCGGTCGCGGGCTCGGCGGTCGCGGCCTCGGCGGTCGCGGGCTCCGCGTTCGCGGGCACGGCCGTCCAGGGCACGGCCGTCGCGGGCATGGTCAGCCACGACGGGGTATCAGCGACGTCGGGACCGTCGGCCGTCGGCGCCGCGGCCGCCGCCCGCGTGTCGATGTCGATCACATTGCCGGGCGCTGCCGCCGCCGTCGCGGTGGCGGCGAGCGTCATGACCGGCTCGAGAGCGACCCCGGGCAGCTCGGGCACCGGCCGGCCGCCGAGTTCGCGAATACCCGCTGGCATGCGCTCGTCGAGCTCGGAGTCAACGATCAGCTCGGTCGGAATGAGCACGACGGCCGTCACGCCGCCGTAGGCCGAACTGCGGAGCGTGATCCTGACTTCGTGGCGCTTGCCGAGCTGGCCGGCGATGAACAGGCCGAGCTGGTCGCTGCCTGACAAGTCGAAGAGCGGAGGGTCGGCGAGCGTGGTGTTGATGCCCGCGAGCTGGTCTTCGCTCATGCCGAGCCCGCGGTCCTCGATCTCGATGACCACGCCCCTGCCGACCCGTTCACCGTCGACCCGCACCGGCGTGTTCGCTGGGGAGAACGTGGCGGCATTCTCGAGCAGTTCGGCCAGCAGGTGGATGACGTCGGCGACGGCGTGCCCGGCGAGCGCGGCGCTGGTGCGCGAGCTCACCCTGACCCTGGTGTAGTCCTCCACCTCGGCGGCGGCCGCCCGCATGACGTCGACGATGGGAACGGGCTCACGCCAGGTTCTGCCTGACGAGCCGCCAGCCACGATCAGCAGGCCCTCGGCGTGCCGACGCATGCGCGTGGTCATGTGGTCGACGCGGAACAGGTCGGCAAGCTCCTCGGGGTCGTGGACCCTGCGTTCCATCGAGTCGAGCAACTGCAGTTGCCTGGTGAGTAGTGACTGGTTCCGCCTGGCGAGGCTGCGGAAGACGTCGTTGACGCCCTGCCGGATCTTGATCTCGTCCACCGCGGCGCCGATCGCGGTCCTGGCCGCCGTGTTGAACGCCTCGCGCACCTGGCCGATCTCGTCGCTCCCCGGCTCGAGCTGCGGTACCTCGGCGCCGACTCTGAGGTCCTCGCCGGCCCTGCGCCGGCTGATCGCGCTGGGAAGCTGATCGCTCGAGAGCTTGACCGCCGATTCACGCAGGTCGCTCAGCTGGCGAATCAGGCCCCGGCCCAGGATGATGCCGACCAGAATCGCGGCCAGGATCGCGACTAGGCCGACGCCCGCGATGATCAGCAGGTTGATGACCAGATCCTTGGCTTGGCTCATGGCCTGCTGCGCGAGGGTCTTGGTGGCCTTCAGCAGCGCGGCCCGGAACCCGTCTCGGTACGAGGTCTCCGCCGACGTCCAGGCCCGCAGCGTGATCTGGCTCGCCGTCGCTGGGCCGGCGCTGATGCTGGATTCCATGGCGCCCAGCCGGCCGACCGCCGACTGCGGGATCATGGTGGTGAAGTAACTGCGCAGCGCGGGATTCAGGTCACGCAAGGTCTGCGCCGTTTGCTCCTGATGCTGCACCGCGAGCTGGTTGACGAGCACCAGGTCTTCCGGCGGGAACGAGCCCGCAATGAGATCGGCCCTGACCAGGTCGCTCTCTTCGCCGAGGGCCTGTGCGGCCTTGGCCATGGTCAGCAGGTCAGCGGCCTGGATGCCGAGCGGTCCGCTGAGAACCGGGATGATGGCCTGGTTGAGTACGTTGTCGCCGCCGTCGAGGATTCTGCTATAGGCGTCAGCGGCTTCGATTCTCGTGAGCGCGATGTTGACGACGGAGTGGCGCAGGTCCTGCACCTTCGTCAGCTGCGCCTGCCAGGCCAGGAACGCGTTGCGTTCCTTCGGCACTGGCCCGCTGGCCAGGGCCCGCTGCACGGCGGCGCTGAACTCGATGGTGGCCTTGTCGGTTCTGTCTCCCTGCTTGAGCAGGAGCCTCAAGTCCCTGCGAGCTGGCCTGGCCAGGTACTGGAGCGCGTCGCCGCGCTCGTTCGCGAGTTGCTTCTGCACATCGGCGACGGGCAGGGCGACGAGGTCGCGGATCGACGCTTCCTGCCGCAGCGTGAGGACCTTGCCCACGGTCAGGCTGAGCACCTCGGCGTACAAGCCGAGCAGGCCGACCACGGGCACGAGCACAAGCACGATGATTCGCAGGCGGATCGACCGGCGACGCAGCATGACTAGGTCCTCAGGATCGGGTCAGCATGGCAGGCTGGCGTTGTAGCCCGGGATGAGCAGAGATATGTGAGCTTACTCGGCTATTAGCGCCGTTACAGCGGCATCGGCCATGCCTAGGCCGTGTTTTAGTAATCCATTCCGCACCGCTCTTTACCCGTAGGGGTCACTTCAGCACGGCTGGTTAACATCTGTTTCGCGGACGGCGACGAACATGATCGAGGCGCTCAGCGGCGGGGTATGTCTGCCTCGGCAGTTGCCCGGGATCCTGGCTCACCGACGTGAGCGGGCGGGTCCGTCGCTACGATTGGGGGGCGCTGGTTGGATGCGGGCGCCGGCCTGCCACCGTCGGTGGCCGGGATAGTTCGCAGGTCGTTGATCGTTGTCAGTCCGGGATCGTGTGAGCCCGGCCTTTAGAGCCCGGCGTTCGTCTGCCTGGTTCAGCCTTCCGGAGGATGGGACGTAGATGACATCATCCCGCGGCTCGTCGGCCGCCGCCGGCGATGACGCCAGGGCCGTGCCGGCCTCGGGCGCCGACAGGGCCGAGGCCAGCGCCGCGAGTGCGGCGGCATCCGGTGCGCCGTCAGGGGCCGTGTCCTCCGGTGCCGCGCCGTCCGGGGTCGCGCCAGACGGGAGAATCAGCGCCGGAACAAGCTCCGCAGGGACAAGCTCCGCAGGGACAAGCTCCACCTGGACCACCATCGCTCGTGGCCCGGCGCCCGGAAACGTCGTCGCCAGGACCGCGGCCAACGGCGCCGCGACCGCCGCTGCCACCGGAACCGCGACCGGGGCCGAACCAGCGGCGCCGGCCGCGAAGCCCGGCGAACCTGATCGTCCAGCCGGGCGGCCGACCCGCGGAGCTGACCAGCCAGACGGCTACCTGCCTGGCCCGTTGTGGGCCCGCTGGTTGCCACCGGTCCTCGCGCTGCTGATCTCGCTGATCCAGATCAACTCTCCGTCGTACTGGCGCGACGAGGCAGCGACGCTCGCGGCGATCAAGCGCCCGCTCGGTGACCTGATCAAGATGGTGGGCAACGTCGACGCCGTGCACGGTGCCTACTACCTCATGATGTGGCCCATCGAGCACGTGTTCGGGCCAGGGGAACTGGTGATGCGGCTCCCGTCGGCCGTCGCTGTCGCCGTCGGCGCGGCCTTCGTGGCCGCCACGGGCCGCCGCCTGATCTCCCCGTGGGCAGGGCTCGCAGCCGGGCTGATCTACGCGATCCTCCCGGTGACAAGCCGCTACGGCCAGGAGGCGCGGTCCTACGCGATGGTGATGACCGTCGCTGTCATCGCGAGCTATCTGCTCGTGCGTGCTCTCGCCGCCGAGCCCGACCGGCAGCGCCACTGGCTGGCCGGCTACGCCGCGAGCATCGCCGCGCTCGGCATCCTTAACATCTTCGGCCTGCTCCTGGTCCCGGCGCACGCGGTGACCATGACCCTGTACTGCAGGCGCGCCTTGCGCGAGCCAGCGCTGCGGAAGCTGGCCATCGGCTGGCTGATGGCGGTCGCCGCCGGAGTGGTCATCGCGAGCCCGTTGCTGGTGCTCGGCTACCAGCAGCGCGGCCAGATCGCCTGGCTCGGGGTGAACACGTCCTCGTCAGGGCTGAACACGCTGTTCTCGCTGAGCGGGTCCTACCTGGTGACCACCACGCTGCTGATCATCATCGTGGCGGCGCTGGTGCTCAGCACCGAGGTAAGCCGGGCGAAGCGGCTAGCCGCGTGGCCCTGGCGGCTGGCTCAGCTCAGCCTGCCGTGGCTGATCGTGCCTCCGCTGCTGCTGCTCGTCGCCTCGACGGTGCAGCCCGTCTACACCTCGCGGTACATCCTCATCTGCATCGCGCCGCTGGCGCTCATCGGCGGGGCGGCCATCGCGTCCTACGGCCGGGTCGTCGGGACGATCGCCGTTGGCATCGTGCTGATCGCGGGGGCCGGGATCCAGGTCGGCCAGCGCACGGAGTCCGGGCACTACGACGACATCCTGGCCGTCGACCGGATCGTGGCCACCCACGCGCGTCCCGGAGACGTCGTCCTGTACACGAACCCGAACGCCGAGACCTTCGGGGCCGCGTACCCCTTCGGCCTTGCCAAGCTCCCCAACATCGCTCTGAAGCAAGGCCCGATCCCGTCCGGGACGCTGGCCGGCACCAACCTCCCGAACGCCGCGATCAGGGCACGGCTCAAGCACGCCAAGCGGGTATGGGTAGTCGAGATCAACCGCCTGGATACAGACCCGGTGCTGCTGGGTCTGAACGGCCTGCCGCTGTCGATCACGCCGGTGATGGCTGGCGAGCCGTTGCTGTTCAGTACCTACTGGCGCGAGCGCCTCGACTACCTGCTCCTGTTCACCCGCACTGGATGACCACAAGACCGCGGGCAGCGTGAGCGCGTCAGGCCCGTGCGCGAGTCAGGGCCTGGATGAGCCGCTGATCTGGTCCAGCAGCGCCCGGACCTCGGCCTCCGGGTATCTGCGGTGGCCCCCCAGGGTGCGGACCGAGGTGAGCTTCCCGTCCTTGGCCCACCTGGTCACCGTCTTCGGATCCACCCGGAACATCGCGGCGACCTCGGCCGGAGTCAGCAGCCTGGTGAACTCAGGTGCCTGACGACTAGTGCTCATATTGACGATTCCTCCCCACGATCGCTCACGGACTAGGCAAGATCCAGCGAACGATCATAATCGTGGTTATTAAAGCATAAACAGGGCACCGATGAGAAGACGTTATGCCTACGTGTCGTTTTCAAGTACCTGAAGACATGACACGTCCGGCTGCGCTGCCCGGTTCAGCCTGCACCCGCTGGCAGCGTCACCCCGGGCAGTCAGCTTGCACCCGCTGGCAGCGTCACCCGGTCAGCGTCACCCAGTCAGCGTCACCCAGTCAGGGCAGGCTCGTCCTGAAGGGCCGGCGGCAGCGCGAGTTCGCACCAGACGACCTTTCCTGTTCCGGTGCGCCTGGTGCCCCAGCGCTGCGCGATCTGGCTGACGACCTGCAGCCCGCGGCCGCGCTCGTCGTCGTCGGCCGCCTGACGGAGCCTGGGCAGCGCGGCTGAGTCATCCAGGATCTCGCAGAACAGCGCGCCCTCGAGGACAAGCCGCAGGCTGATCTTGCTTTGAGCGTACCGAACGGCGTTCGTGACAAGTTCGGAAACGACAAGCTCGGTCGCCGGGATCAGCTCGGCCAGGCCCCACTGCCGCAGCGGGCGCCTGATCAGTGAGCGCGCCCGCCGGGCCGCGGTGAGCTTCGGGGTCAGGCTCCACGAGACATGCCGGTCCGACCCGATCCGCCGCAGCCTGGCCATCAAGATCGCGATGTCGTCGCGCTGGTGGTCGTCGTACACGCCGGCCAGCGCGAGCTTGCACAGGTCTTCGAGCGGCGCCTCAGGCGACCCTGGCCCGAACAGGCTCTGCAGTCCTGCGAGGCCCTGGTCGATGTCCTCGGTGCGCTTCTCCACCAGCCCGTCGGTGTACATGATCAGCAGGCTGCCGTCTTCCACCTGCAGGGTCCGGCTGCCGATCGGGCTGGAACCGATGCCCAGCGGCGGCGCCGGCGAGACGTCGAGGAACTCGCTGCTACCGTCCGGGCGCACCAGCAGCGGCGGCAGGTGCCCGGCCGAGGCAACCTCGCACGTGCCGTCGACTGTGTCGAAGATGGCATAGACGCAGGTCGCGAAGTGCGGCTCGAACTCCCCGAGTTCGTGCATCAGGTCATCAAGCCGTTGCAGCGTCTCGGCAGGAGTCAGCTCGAGCATGGTCAGCGTCTTGATCGCAGTGCGTAGCCTGCCCATGGTCACGGCGGCCCGCACACCGTGACCGGCCACGTCGCCAACTACGAGGGCCACCCGGCCGCCTGGGAGCGCGATCGACTCGTACCAGTCGCCGCCGACCTCGATGAGCTTGCTGCCCGGCAGGTAGCGGTGCCTGACCTCCACGGACGCGGGAGCGGACAGCCCGGTGGGCAGCATGCTGCGCTGGAGCGTGAGCGCGGTCGCGCGTTCCCTGCTGTACCGCCGCGCGCTGTCCATGAACAGCGCGGCCCGGCTGGCGAACTCCATTCCGATCTCGTTGTCATAGGCGTCGAAGCGGTGGAACTCCTTCCGCCTGATGCAGACGAAGAACCCGAGCAGCGTCTCGCCGGCCAGCAGCGGGAGCAGCAGCATTGACGTCCCCGCGACCAACCGTGCGACCGGGGTCCTGAACCACGCCTGCGCGAGCTTGGCGGCCGACTCCTCGGTCATGACCACGCTGACCGACTTGCGGGTCTCGATGCAGCGGGTGTACGGGGTGTCAGGCGGGTAGCGCAGGATCTCGCCGACCGGGAAAGCCGCCTCCCAGCCCCCGTCGTCGTCGTCGTGCGCGACGGCCAGCCGCCGGAACAGCTGCATCCCGTCCGGCGTCAGGTCGGGCTGCTCCCCGTCGCCCATGACGCTCTCGAGCATCAGCAGCCCTGACGCGTTGCAGAAATGCGGAGTCAGAATGTTCACGAGCTCTGGCGCCATCTGCTCGATGTCCAGCGCCCCGCCAATCCGCCGGACCGCGCCCTCGAGCAGCGCATGGCGCATCACCGCCGGATCGATGAACCGCTCGGCGGCTGGCGGCGGGATGCGCAGGATGACCTGAGCGTGCAGGTCGGGATCGTGGGACTTGATGGGCACGACGGTCACGACGGCGTCGACCACCGACCTGCTGGCCGTCTTGACGCTCAGCACCGTGGTGAACTCGCGGTCTGCGCGGGTCGCCTCGAGCAGCCCGCTCAGCGCCTCGGCGGGATCGCCAGGGCCGGCGATCAGCTCGGCGATGCCGGTGCCGAGCAGGGATCCAGGCTCGTCGGTGAGCACGTCGCCGGCGCTGCGGTCATGCAGCAGGATCTTGCCCTCGCAGTTGATGCCGAGGGTGAGCGTCTGCGCCGAGGGGCTGGACAGGACGGCAGACATCTCGGCTGCCATTGCCGACGCCACCTGGACTCGTCTCCCTCGCTGACCCGCACTGTACGACCCAGTATGAAACATCGCGACGCGAAAAGAGCAGGAAAGCCTGATCGGCCGGTCCCTTAGAAAGCAATGCCCGCAGGCAACTTCAGCGGTTAGGGGGTGCCCTAGCCGTCCTTGGCTGGCTCGCCGTGTCCGGCGTTGCCGCGGCCCAGCCCCCAATAGGCTTTTGGCGATATCTGCTCCTGACGCAGGCCGCGGGCGGCCAGGATCTCCCTCAGCCGCAGCACGACCGATGCCTCGCCGAACAAGTAGGCGTGCCCGTCGCCAGGCGGCAGCTCGATCTCGGCAGCCTCCGCGCTCAGCAGCGCGGAACCGCCTGCTGCCCCGGACAGCCGGTGCAGCCAGCTCAGCCGCGTTCGCGCGGGCGCGAGCAGCTCCTGCTCGTCGTCGGGCCCCGGGACCTCGATCACCAGCGTCGCATCGGCGTCGCCCGGCAGCGATTCGGTCATCGCGAGGATGGCCGGCATCGCCGACTCGTCGCCCATGAACAGGTGCCAGTCGGCGGCCGGGGAGGTGGTGATCTTGCCGCGCGGGCCGATGCCCTCGATGGTGTCGCCGGCCCGCGCCTGGCTGACCCAGCTCTCGCCTGGCCCGCCGGCATGCCTGACGATGTTGAGCGTCAACGCCAGCGCCTGACGGTCGAGGGATCGGATCGTGTACCGCCGCCTGACCGGCCTGGTGCCGTCCGCGGCGACGAGCAGCATCACGTCCTGACCTGGGTCGTACCTGAAGTCGGCCAGCTCGGGCGCGGTCAGCACGATCTGCTGCATGCTCGGCGAGATCTGCCCGGACTCGAGAACCTCGAAGTGGAGCCGCCTGGCGGCGGCCAGCGGACCGGTCAGCTCGGCGAACGGGTCGTCAAGCTGACCGCGCACCGAAGATGGCAGGGCATCGCTCACACGCGCTCTCACTTTCGCTTTTAACGCAGGCCTCACGGCTGGTCGCCCCCGGCCCCCTTGATCTAAGCCTAGGTGCACCAGTCAGGCGCGCGGCACGGCATGCGCCCGCATTCGCAACCCGGTGCATCAGCTGTGCGGATCGCGATAAGAACGTGCCGCAATCGACTACTCTTAGTTACTTTCTAGATAGCAATTCTATCGGCATTACATTGACGTTCGCTGCACGCCAACTGAATGCCAGCTGATGCTGACGTTCTGGTGTTATACCTGCACAGAGGGGGTGCAGCGGATCTGATCGACCGGCGACTGCAAGAAATTCGGCGAAGAATCAACGCAACGATTGATTACTCTTAGCCATTGCATGGTAACGTCACGTAGTGAACTGGCAGGGCGGGAATCACTAAGCGCTACCTTTGCCAGCCCGTGTTCTTCGCCGCAATCCGGCCGGTCTTGACCGCCCAAGCCACCGGAATGCAGCGGCAGATCAACAGGAAGGAACTAGAAGATGCGCAAGCGCTTTACCAGAGCGTTCTATGCGGCTTCTGCGGCGGCTGTGGTGGCATCCACCCTCAGCCTCGGCATCGGCACGGCCAGCGCGGTCACCCATGTCAAGAAGGACACGGTCGCCTGCGGCAGCCTCTGCATCAGCCTCTTCAACGCCCAGCTCGGCTCGGCCACCACCCTGAACGCCTACGTTCCTGGTGACACCGGTGCCGGCGGCAAGGTCGGGCAGAAGGTCAACATGCACGTCGCAGGGAACTTCCGGCCGAACGGCGACTTTGAGCCGTCGATCGACGGATTCGTGTTCCAGTTCTGCGGCTTCTTCGCGAACGACTTCTTCTCGCCGACGTCGTACGTCTGCACGCACTACCCGTTCTTCGACGTGATCGAGCTGAACTGGGCGCCGTTCGGTAACGAGTCCAGCCTCTGCGCTGGCGTGCAGCGGGCAGCGGTGCGCGGCGAGAACGTCACGCTGCAGCCGTGTGGCGCGAGCGCCAACACGGTGTGGATCCTGGACCGCAACAACGCCACGCTCGGCACCGACTGCCGGGTCGCGACCACTCCGCCGGTTGGCCCGGGTACCGACCCGACCGTCAACTACTGCCCGTGGATCAACGGTGGCGACACGAAGTTCAGCCAGCCGCTGGTCATGACTCTGGACACCGGCACGCGGAAGCCAACCAACCAGATCAAGCTCCAGCCTGAGAGCCACGTTGGCGGTCTCGTCAGGACCAACCAGCTGTTCGCCTTCTACTTCGGCCCGGTCTAAACAACCGAACGCGGTAGACGCTGGTTGGCAGCGGCCCCTCCCGAGCCTTGGCTCGGGAGGGGCCGCTCTTTGATAATCGAGCTCATGACCAGGCCCCTGACCGCGTACTGGCCGCTCGTCGCGCTCCGGCTGCGCCTCGAGGCCAGCTCGCTCGAGCTGCGGCTCCCCGACGCGGACGACCTGGCAGCGCTCGCCGCACTGGCCGAGGCCGGCGTGCACGACCCCGCCGTGCAGCCGTTCAGCACGCCGTGGACCGATGTGGAGCCGGCCGCTAGGGCCCAGTCGGTGCTGCAGTACCACTGGCGCTGCCTCGGCGAGTGGCGTCCTGAGGACTGGTCACTGAACCTGGTGGTCGTCCGCGACGGCACTGTCGTGGGAACCCAGGGCGCTGGCGCGCGGGACTATGCCATCCTGCGTGAGGTCGGCACCGGATCCTGGCTGGGCAGGCAGCATCAGGGTCGGGGGACAGGCACGGCGATGCGCGCTGCCGTGCTCGCCCTCGCCTTCGACGGCCTCGGCGCCGAGTACGCGGTCTCGGACGCCTTCACCGACAACCTCGCCTCGCTCGGGGTATCCGGCAAGCTCGGCTACGCCGACGACGGGATGCAGCGCCGCGCGATCCGCGGCCGGGCGGCCGAGTCGCGGCGGCTGAGGATCGACCGGGCGACCTGGCAGGCGGCCGGCGGCTCGGCGGGACTCGGCCTCGGCGAGGTCGAGATCGAAGGGCTCCAGCCCTGTCTTGGGCTCTTTGGCCTCAGCCGGTCAGGATGAGCCAGGTCCTGCCGTCGATCAGTTCGCGCACCGCGTCGAGGTGGCCAGCGTGGCACGCGGTCTCGGCGATGACGTGCAGCATGACCTCGCGGAGGTTCTCCAGCCGGAAGCTGCCGAAGAACTCGGGCCACCACGCCGGACCCGCGTCCAGGTCAGTGCCGCCGATGACCGCGTCGGCGCGCTCGATCTCACGGCGGTACAGGGCGAGCACGTCACCGGCGGGTACGTCGGGGCCGACCTGCCAGGCGTCGTCGTCAGCTGCATCGGCCATCGGCTCGCCGGCGACGACGTTCTGGAACCAGAATCGTTCGACGTCCATCGCGAGATGCTGGACGAGCCCCAGGCACGTCCAGCCGGAAGGAAGCACGGGACGCCGCAGGTCGGCATCGGACAGGCCGTCCAGGATCCCGAGCACGTGCTGGCGCTGGCCGGTCAGCCACTTCAGCAGCATCGCCGACTCGGCGCCCGGTTCAGGGTGCGACATTCTCACTCCACTCCTTGGGTCCGGATTTCCAGGACGACGAGCGTGAGGGCGGCGATGGCGAAGACGCCATCGCTGAGGGACTCCGGCCTGGCTGTGCGCAGACAGCCCTTCCGCTGAACGTCCGCCGGCTTGCTGGGCTGGGCCACCGCCCGACTGTAGCGCCGATGTCAGCGCGGTGCTGGGGCCGGGCAGGAGGCATCCGCCGCAGTCCGATAGACCCGAAGGGTTTGCATCTGCTATGAAAGAACGCTACAAGTGACAGGTCGTGGCGCTCTAGGCTCGGCTAGGAGAATGCATTGATGGGCCAGACGGCCTCTGGCGCTCCATCCTTCGGGGGGACTCATGACCGTAGGTGCCTCATCGAACCCAGCCATGTCGGACGTTAATGATCAGATGGCGGGCCGGATGCCACTCGGCCCGCGCCGCGTTCCAGGGCCGCCTGCCGCAGGACGGCACGGCGCGGACGGGCCTGCCTTCGAGGCCTGCTGGATGTGCGGCATCCGCCTGCCGACCAGCCAGATGATGGCCGACGGCGGCCACGCGTGCGCGGACCTTCGCTGGTACTGCCTGGACGCAAGGACATGCACCGAGCGCTGGACCTCCCGCCCTGCTCGCTCGGCGGCTGGCCGGTAGCGGCGTTCCATCCAGCGGCACTAAGCAGCCGGCGCCAGTTCCCTCGTGCAATGCAGGCACGCGGTCGCCTCCACCGGCAGATCGGATGACTGGCAGTACGGGCACGTCTTCGTGAGGAGCGGCTCGCCGAATACCGTCTGGCCGCGATGCGCCATGTAGGCGCGGTACGGCACCACGATCAGGAAATAGATGACCGCCATGAGGATGACGAAGTAGATGATGGCGGAGATGAAGACGCCGAGGTCGATCCGCTGGCCGTTGACGGTCCAGCCGAGTCCCTTGCCAGCAGCGCCGCCGCCCCCGGCCGCGTTTACCAGCGGCGTGATGATGCTGTCGGTAAAGGCCTTGATCAGGGTGCTGAATGCCAGGGCCACGACGAGCCCGACCGCGATAACGATCAGGTCGCCTTGCATGAGGAATCTCCTGAACCCCTTCAACATCGCCGTCCCCTCTCGTGATGCCTCCCGGTTCGCCTCGGCACAGCGCGCCGCAGGTTGGTAAGGAACCATACAGTTCCCGAGGGCGGCCGGCCTAGCATCAGTGTCGGCAATGCCGGGCCGGCAATGCCGGTCATTTCGCGGAACCTCTTCCGCAGGCGCATCTACCTAGGTAGAGTTACCGCCATGTCGCCTCGCGCCACGTCTGCACAGACTCTCGCGGTGCTGTCCGCCCTCGCCAGCGAGCCCTCGGCCTGGCGGCACGGTTACGACCTGGCCCGCGAGACGGAGCTGAAGTCGGGAACCCTGTACCCGATCCTCGTCAGGCTGGCTGACCGCGGCGTCGTCGAGGCCCGCTGGGAGGAGGAGCAGCCCGCCGGCCGGCCCAGGCGCCACCTGTACCGGCTCACCAGCGACGGGCTGGCGACCGCCGCCGCATCCGCCACAGCGGCTGGTGGCGCTTCCGCTGCGCCGCTTCGTCCCGCTGCCCGGCGTCGTCCCGCACCGCGACCTGGTCAGGTGCCAGGACGGCTGGCGGGAGAGGGCACGTGATGGAGCGGATGACGCGGCTGCTGGCCTGGGCACTGCGCACGACGGCGCGGTGCCTGCCAGCGGAGCGACGGGAATGGAGCGAGGCGGTGCAGGCAGAGGCCGGTCAGCTGCCGACGGGCTGGTCGCGCGCGGACTGGCTCGCCGGAGGTCTGTGGCTCGTCATCAAGGAGGCTCGCATGCTGCGCAAGATCGTGTACTGGCTCGGGATCGGAGCGGTAGCGACGGTCGCGGCGTGGGGCATCTGGCTCAGCTGGCTGAATGTGCCAGGGTCCGACCCGGAGGCTGGTGCCGACCGGATCAGGATGCTGGTCGGCGTGGCGGCGCTGCTCGCGCTGCCCTGGGCCGCCAGGAAGAGAGGCTGGTTCGGTCCCGTGGACCGCCGCATCGCCGCGCGGCTGGCGCGGCTGGCAGGCTGCGCGGCGATGTGCGGGATGGGCATCGCGCTCGTGCAGACGGACAGGAGCGCCACACCCCTCGGCGGCGTTGGCCTCGGCGGGGTCAATTGGCTGCGCACCATCGGAGGGCTGGTACCGCTCGGCGCGCTCGTGGCGGTTCCGCTCGCCGTCAAGGCCAGGCGCCCGAGCGTGGAAGCGAGCACGCTCTGGAGCATTACCGGGGTCGCTGGGGTGATCGTGTGGGTCATCGTGCCGCTGCAGGTGCTCGCGATCGGCTACATCGCAGCGATCCTGCTTGCCACATCGCGGCGCTTCGCGCTGACGAGCGCCCAGCTCCTGGCCGGCGCTATCGCCGGAGTCGTCGCCGGGCTGAGCATCTATCCCCTCGCGGGCATGCCAGACGGCCGGCGAAGATATTCGTGTTCGTCGTGCCCGTCATCATGGTGGTGACGGCGGTGCCTGCCGGAGCCATCTGCGCTTGGCTGGTGCCGGGCACGGAGAAGTCGCCTGAGCTGCGCGAAGCGCGGATCAAGCAGGGATTGCTGGCCGGCATTGTCGCCGGCGCGTGCTGCGGGCTGCTGACCAATCTCGACCTGGTCTTCGTCTTCACCATGGTTCTCGGGCCCGGGGCCGGGCTGGTCGGCGGGGCGCTCGGCGGCGGGCTCGCGGCGGAGCATCCGCTCAAACCGCGGCCGGACGGCTCCCGGGCACTGGGCATCTTCGCCTCCAGCTCTTAGCCATGCGCCCGGGCGGCCGTCGGGGAGCCGCGAGATCATGGCGGCATGCGCATCCTGGTCACCGGGCACCGTGGCAACGTGGGCGCGCCGGTGGCCGCTCACCTGGGGCGGCTCGGCCACGACGTGGTCGGCTTCGATCGCGTCGATGGCGAGGACTTGCTCGACGCGGCCACGGTCAGGCACGCGGCTGCCGGCTGCGCCGCGATCGTGCACCTGGGCGGGCTCGCCCACGACACCGCCGGCAGCCCTGAGCAGATCATGGCGGTCAACGTGCTCGGCACGTGGCATGTGCTGCTGGCCGCTGACGCCGCTGGTGCGCAGCTGGTGATCCATTTCTCCAGCGCGCAGGTTCTCGGGATCGCCGAGGGCGAGCGGCTGCCTGACTACTTTCCCGTGGACGACGAGCATCCCAGGCGCGCGACGCGCCCGTATGGTCTGTCCAAGCTCGCGTCCGAGGACCTGTGCGCGGGCTTCACCGCGCGTACCGCGATCGCGAGCCTGGCGCTGCGCCCCGTCTGGGTCACCGATCCTGGCCAGTATCAGCGCACCGCGTCGCAGCGGCGGGCAGATCCGAGTTCGGAGTGGGAGCCGTTCTGGGAGTACGGCGCCTTCGTCGACGTGCGTGACGTCGCGACAGCGGTGGAGCTTGCGCTCGCGGCCCGGCTGAGCGGCCACCACAGGGCGCTGCTGTGTGCCGCCGACATCTCGGCTTCGGCGCCGAGCCTGGACATGGCGGCCAGGCTCGCTCCCGCCGTGCCGGTCAGGAACCGCGCACCTTACGACGCGGATCCGTGGCGAGCGCTCGTCGACTGCACAGCCGCCAGAATGCTACTTGGCTGGCGCCCGCGACATCGCTGGACAGCCTCGCGCGACCGGATATAGGGATGCGACCGGCCGGTTCGGCCAGCAACTATGGGGTCATGGTCGAGGAACCGGCACGTGCGGCGATGCGCGCGTACTACGAGCGCGGTGAGGAGCGCGACAGGCTCGCAGAGCCTCGCGGGCAGCTTGAGTTCGAGCGGACGAAAGAGATCGTGCTCCGGCACTTGCCGCCGCCGCCAGCGGTTGTCGCCGACATCGGCGGCGGGCCAGGCAGGTATGCGCTCTGGCTCGCTGAGCTCGGGTATCAGGTCGTCCACAGAGACCTGATGCCGACACACGTGGCGCAGCTACGGCAGGCGTCCGGCGGCAACCCGCTCATCGACGCCGCTGTTGCCGACGCCCGAGAGCTGGACCTCACTGACGGCAGCGCCGACGCTGTGCTGCTGCTCGGCCCGCTGTACCACCTCGGGCGGCGGGCTGACCGGCTGCGGGCACTGGCAGAGGCGCGGCGGGTGGTTCGCGCTGGCGGTCCGGTCTTCGTGGCCGCGATCTCGCGCTGGGCTCCCCGGATGGACGGGATCCTCCGCCTGCGTCTCTACGAGGGACCGCGAGACGTGGAGGGTGAGCTGCCGGGAATCGAGCGGACCGGGCACCTGCCCCCGTTCAGCCCTGACGGCTTCAGCGGTTACACGCACCGGCCAGGTCAGTTGCGCTCCGAGCTGATCGCGAGCGGGTCGCGCATCGTCGACCTGGTCTGCGTGGAAGGTCCTGCCTATCTGCTCGATGACCTGCCTGAACGCCTGGCAGACAACGAGGCGCGTCGCGTGGTGCTGGAAACGGCCCGCGCTCTGGAGCGGGTGCCTGAGCTGCTGGGGATCGGCCCGCACCTGCTGGCAACCGTGCGCTAGCGACAAGTCCCGCCCGGCCCCGCTCGGGTTGACGTGGTCCACCAGGACGAGCCGTTTGACAAGGCGATGACCGCGGCCGTCGCCGACGAGATCAAGGATCTGGCCCGCTGGCTCGGGATGGAGCTACAGGTCGCGGGCTGAGGTGCGGCAGCGCGTCGGTGCCGAGTCAGCGGCCTAGGGCAGTCTCGTCGGGGGATCTGTTAAGGCGATGATTCTCTTCATGCCGGGTAGGGGTGCGTCATGGACATGAAGCTCGAAGTCGTTCCCATCCCTGTACGCGACGTCGACGCCGCCAAGGACTTCTACACGCGGCAGGTCGGATTCAGCCTCGACCACGACGTCCAGCCGAGCGAGAACATGCGGGTCGTGCAGATGACCCCGCCAGGCTCGACGTGCTCGGTCGTGATCGGGCAGGGGCTGCCCCTCGGCGAGCCGGGCTCGGTCAGGGGCGTTCAGCTTGTTGTCGAGGACCTCGACAGCCTCCGCGTCGAACTCGTCGGCCGCGGCGTGGCCATCAGCGATGTCACGCAGATGGGACCGGAAGGCAGCCCGGGTTCGCGGTATTGCTTCTTCGAAGACCCCGACCACAACATGTGGGCCGTGCAGGAGTACAAGCGCGACTAACACTGCTTGATGGCACGGACAACGAGATGCACTGGTCGGCGGTCGGCGTCGTGGGCGGGATCCCAGTCTGAGGCCGGCAGCGGCTCGGAGCTGGTCGGGGGACCAGGAGCCGGAGATGTCCTTCCCGCCCCCGAAACACGGGTTGCGCGAGGTCAGCATGGATGTAGCGGATGCCGAGCGGCTCGTGCTGCTCGGCCTGCCTGGCTTCCTTGATCAGGTTCGCGGAGGTGTCGATGCCTAGCACGTCGCCGCCGCGCCTGGCCAGTTCACGAGTGATCCGCCCGTGCCCGCACGCCACGTCCAGGATGCGCTGGCCGGTCAGCGGTCCCAGCAGGCTGAGCAACGCCAGCGATACCGGGTCGTCGGTCGAATTGAAGTGTGCGACGTAGTAGGCGGCGGCGGCGTCGTACCTCGCGTGGGCCATGCCTCGACAGTAATTTCCGGTTTCCCGATAAGGCGGAAATTCGCGACGAGCGGACGGTTCCTTCCGGCAGGCCGGCGAGCCAGGCCGGCTGAGGCGTGTCACAGATTCGGGTGTTGTCTTGTCTTAAGG
This sequence comes from uncultured Actinomycetota bacterium, assembly GCA_963739025.1. GTDB lineage: Bacteria > Actinomycetota > Actinomycetes > Streptosporangiales > Streptosporangiaceae > Chersky-822. Next base: position 149,045 of record CAVTYS010000001.1, read on the forward strand.
GGAAAGCACGAGGGCTTCAAGGGAAGCACCAGCGGAAGGAGAAGATCATGCGAGTCTTCGTCACGGGAGCAACCGGGGCACTGGGACAGCATCTCGTTCCCGGGCTGGTCGCGGCGGGTCACGACGTCACCGCTACCACGAGGACGCCTGCCAAGGTCGCGCAGTTGCGCGAGGCGGGCGCGGAGCCGGTCGTTGTCGACGGGCTAGATCGCGACGCGGTGATCGCGGCGGTTCAGGCTGCGACGCCTGAGGTGATCGTGCATGAGATGACCGCGCTGGCGGGCGCGCGGAGCTTTCGCAATCCCGACAAACTGTTCGCCGTCACGAGCGAGCTCAGGACCCGCGGCACCGACAACCTGCTGGCGGCCGCCGAGCGCGCGGGCACCCGCCGGGTCATCGCGCAAGGCTACGCGGGCCCAGGTCCTGACAAGCCTCCCGGCGGCCGGCTGAAGACCGAGGAAGACCCGGCTGACTGGCGGCCAATCAAGTCGACGTTGCACGCGCAGGCGGCGATCAGGCACGTGGAGGAGTCCGTGCCGCTCAGCGCCACGGAGGGAATCGTGCTGCGCTATGGCGGCTTCTACGGGCCAGGCACCGGAGATGTCATGCCGGACATGGTGCGGAAGCGGCAGGTGCCGGTAATCGGCGGCGGAGCCGGGGTCTGGTCGTTCATCGAGATCACCGACGCCGCCGCGGCGACGCTCGCCGCGGTCGACCGGGGCGAGCCTGGCATCTACAACGTCGTCGATGACGACCCGGCGCCAGTCGCCGAGTGGCTGCCGTACCTGGCCAAGGTCATGGGTGCCAAGCCGCCGCTGCGACTGCCCGCCTGGCTAGGGCGGCTGCTCGCCGGAGAGTTCGTCGTGGGCCAGATGACCACTTCGCGCGGATCCTCGAACGAGAAGGCAAGGAAGGAACTCGGCTGGGAGCCGCGGTACGCGAGCTGGCGCGAGGGGTTCCGTGCGTGGGTCGGCTGATGAGACGGCGGCGGCCGAGTACCGGCCGCTGCTGTTCTCCATCGCCTACGGGATGACCGGATCTGTCGGCGATGCCGAGGACATCGTTCAGGACGCGTTCCTCGGCCTGACCAGGGCACGCCAGGCGGGAACCACGATCGCAGATCCAAAGGCCTACCTGGCGACGTCGGTGACGCGGCTGGGAATCAACTACCTCAGGTCGGCGCGGGTGCGGCGGGAGCAATATGTGGGGGACTGGCTGCCCGAGCCAGTCGTTGTGCCCGCCGACCGGCCGGGACCGGCCGAGCACGCCGAGCTGGCCGACTCGCTGTCCATGGCGTTCCTCGTGCTGCTGGAGGCCCTGTCGCCGGTGGAGCGGGCAGTATTCATGCTGCGCGAGGTGTTCGGATACGGCTATCTGGATGTTGCGAGGATTACTGGCAAGACCGAGGTCAACTGCCGGCAGATCTTCGCCCGCGCCAGGCAGCGCATCGCCGCAGAAGCGCAGGTAGGCGACAGCGCGCCTTCCGAGCCTTCCGCGCCCTCCGCGCCGTTCGCGGCCCGTCGGGCGGAGGGCGAGGAACTGGCCCGCAGGTTCTTCGATGCCGCCGCGGGCGGCGACATGGACGCGCTGCTCGGCATGCTCGCGCCCGACGTGGTGGTCCATGGGGACGGTGGCGGCAAGGCGCAGACGGTCGGGAAGCCGGTCGCCGGGCGGCAGCGCGTCATGCGGCTGTTTGTCGGGCTGTTCCGGCGGGGCCGGATGCTCGGCGCTTCCGTCCGGCTGGCCTGGGTCAATGGCCAGCCGGGTGCCGTGATGTACGACGCCGGCGGGCGAGTGTTCAGCGTGGTCGAGCTCGACATTGCCGACGGCGTGGTCCAGGCGATCCAGGCCGTCGTTAATCCTGACAAGCTTGCTCATCTGGGTCCGGTGTCTGATCTGGCACGACTGCCGGAGCGGGAGTGAGCCCGGATCTCCCGGATCTCCCGGATCTCCCGGGACTCCCGGGACTCCCGGGACTCCCGGTCTCCTGTGGCCCGCTGCTGAGGCCTCAGCTCACCGCTTTCTTGACGAGCGCGCCGATCCTTGCTTCGGCGGCGAACCTGCTCACCCCGCTGGCTCGGGACGCGTCAGTGGCACGGCGGATCGGGGGAGTGCGCTGGTGGCTAACGGCCCTGGTGGGGGACAGCGCTGACTGGCGCGCGCACCCCGGTGGTCTGGTTCAAGATCTGCCCGGCGCTGCTCGCCGGGTCGGCCGCCCTGCTGCTGGCCGCGAGCTTTCTGTAGGCACTGTTTCCTGGCCTTGGTTTCTTGGCTTTGGGGTCGCCCGGCGGCAGCTCGGGCGGAAATTCAGGAGACCGCAGTGCACCATCTGATTAGGGTTGGCTGTGCCCGAATTGCAGCTCCTGCGCGCTGACCACGCCCCGGCGGTCTTGGCCTTCGAACTGGCGAACCGTGCCTACTTTGCCACCTTTATCTCCGACCGCGGCGATGACTTCTTCGACGATTTCACCGAGCGGTACGACGCCCTGCTGGCCGAGCAGGAGGCTGGCACCTGCGTCTTTCACGTGCTGATCGGCGAGGATGGCGCGGTGCTCGGCCGGTTCAATCTGTTCGATCTTAAGGACGGCGCGGCCGAGCTCGGGTACCGGGTCGCGCAGCACGTCGCGGGTCGCGGCGTGGCGACCGCGACCGTGCAAGAGCTATGTCGTCTCGCTGCTGCGCGGTACGGGCTGCGAACGCTTAGAGCAGCGACCACCCATGACAACGTCGCGTCCCAGAAGGTGCTGACTAAGGCCGGGTTCGTCCCCGCTGGCCCGGCCGACCCGGCCAAGATCGGGGGCCGACCGGGCACCCGGTATCAGCGTGACCTGGTCGGCGACTAACCCCCGGATCAGCGCGAGGTGCTGGACGTGCGGCGGCTGCTGGCAAGCAGCGAAGCAGAGATGGTCGCGCTGTTCTTGCGCACCGAGCTGTTCTCCGACCGCTATGGACCGGTGATCCGGGCGCTCATGGAGTGCGACGGCGTGCTCGAGCAGGTCGTCACCGCGTCCGACCTGAGCGACGACGAGGTCGGTCAGGAGCCTCAGCTGTCGGGCGGATCCCGGCGGCGACTTGGTGGTGCTGGAGGGCCATTGCCAGCTGACGGGCTTCATGCTGCTCTGCGCTCGCTTCTGTGCGCCGACACCCCGGAAATAGTCAAGCAGTCGCTTGACTACGCTGCCACCCATGACGCATGCTAAGGCACATGCTTAACTATGTGCCGGATCTGGATCGGATGTTCCAGGCCCTAGCCGACCCCGGCCGGCGGGTCATGATCGAGCGGCTCACAGAGGGACCGGCGTCGGTGAGCGAACTCGGCCGACCGCTGGACATGTCGCTCGCTGCCGTACTGCAGCATGTGCAGTTGCTGGAGGCGAGCGGGTTGATCAGCACCAACAAGGTCGGCCGCACCCGGACATGCAGCATCAATCCGGTGGCCATCCGCTCTGCCGAGAGCTGGATCGCCGAACGGCGCACGCTCATCGAGCGCCGCCTTGACCGGCTGGGCCAGTACCTGGCGCAGACCGCCGACAAGCCAGACCCCGGCTGGGCACCAGAACCCGGCCGGACCTCCGACGAGAATGAGGAGCAGCAGTGACCGACAGTTCTGTCATCCACGACACGTTCTCGATCGAGCGCGGTTACCCGGCGGCGCCATACCGGGTGTTCGCTGCCTTCGCCTCGAGGGAGGCCAAGGACGCCTGGGGCGACGACCCGGGCGTCGAGTCGGTCCAGGGCGAGGCGGCCGTCACGGAGTTCGACTTCCGGCCCGGCGGACGGGAGCGGTTCGGCTTGATGTACGAGGGCAAGACCTACCGCTACGACGCGCTGTACTACGACATCGTGCCGGACCAGCGGATCGTGTACAGCTACGAGATGTACGCAAACGACGCCAGGATCTCGGTCTCCGTCGCCACCATCGAGTTCGCCAAGAGCGGCGACGGCACGGCGCTGACCTGGACCGAGCAGGGCGCGTACCTCGACGGCATCGACGGCGCTGAGGCGCCGGCGCTGCGCAAGGGGGGCACGACTGACCTGCTCGACGGCCTGGCTCGGTACCTGACGGGGCCCGCCGACTAGTTCCAGGAACTGCGTCCTCTGCCTTATGCGCCGACGACCGGGCCATCCCAGGGCCGCGGCCAGCAGCCTCGTTCCCCGAAGAACTGGGTCCCGCATGACCGAGACCAAGGAGTTCTGAGTGCGGAAGCTGATAGCAGCTGCTCGCGCAGGTCGGCGAGATAACCAAGGAAAGGCATCATGAAGCTTCTTCTCACCTCCGCTGGCATCAAGAACATGAGCATCAACGACGCGCTGGTCGACCTGCTGGGCAAACCTATTGCTGAGTCAAGGGCCCTCTGCATTCCCACCGCGTCGTACCCCATGGGCGGTCCTGCGTCGGCATGGCGGTTCATCACCGGACGGGCCTCCACCCCCATGTGCGAGCTGGGCTGGAAGTCCCTGGGAGTGCTCGAGCTCACCGCGCTGCCCAGCATCGATGAAGAGCAATGGCTCCCGATGGTCCAGGAGACCGACGTCCTGCTGGTGAACGGCGGCGACGCCTTGTATCTGTGCCACTGGATGCGGCAGTCGGGGCTGGCGGACCTCTTGCCGTCGCTGCACGCGGTCTGGGTCGGATTGAGCGGCGGGAGCATGGTGATGGCCCCCTGCATCGGGGAGGAAGCCGTCTCCTGGAAGCCGCCTGCCGGCGGCGACAAAGCGCTGGGCTAGTGGTTTGACGCGTGTCTCTCTTTAGTTTTCGCTGCAGGTGCGGGATAATCTCTCATGCCCAATCGCGTGCGCATTCTGACTGTCCCGGATTCGGACCGGGCGAAGCTGGAGCGGCGGGCGCGGGACCGCGGCGCCCCGGCCCGGGTCACCGAGCGCGCCAGGATCGTGCTGCTCGCGGCGGATGGGCTGACCGGCCCGCAGATCGCCGCGAGGGTCGGGTGCGCCGAGCCGACGGTGATCAAATGGCGCCGGCAGTATGCCGAGCACGGGCTGGCGGGCCTGGAGGACGCGACCCGGCCGGGCGGGCCGACGACCGTGCTGACCGACGAGGTGATCAGCGAGATCCTGTCCGCGACGGTCACCCCGCCGCCGCAGGCGCTGCGGGATCAGGGCATCACGCACTGGTCGGCCCGCCGCCTGGCGGACTGGCTGGCCCGGACCAGGAAGATCAAGGTCAGCCACGACTCGATCGCCAGGCTGTGGCGCCGCTTCTGCCTGCAGCCGCACCGCACCGAGGGGTTCAAGTTCTCCACCGACCCGCAGCTGGAAGCCAAGGTCCGCGACGTGGTCGGGCTGTACCTGGACCCGCCGGAGAACGCCGTCGTGCTCTGCGTGGACGAGAAGAGCCAGTGCCAGCCCCTGGAACGATCCCAGCCGATCCTGCCGATACGCCAGGGCATCCCCGAGCGGCAGACCCACGACTACGCCCGGCACGGCGTGACGAGCCTGTTCGCCGCGCTGGAGGTGGCCACCGGCCAGGTCACCGACGCCTGCTACCCCAAGCACCGGCACCAGGAGTTCCTCAAGTTCCTCAAGAAGGTCGCCGCCGCCTACCCGGGCCGCGACCTGCACGTGGTCTGCGACAACTACGCGACCCACAAGCACGCCGAGGTCAGGGCCTGGCTGGCGAAGAACCCCGGGATCACCTTGCACTTCACGCCGACCAGCTGCTCCTGGCTCAACCTGGTTGGAGTGCTTCTTCGCCGTGATCGCCCGCCAGGCCATCCGGCGCGGCTCCTTCACCTCAGTCAGGGAGCTCATCACCGCGATCGGCGCGTTCATCGACCACTGGAACGAGCACCCGGCCCCGTTCGCCTGGACCAAGGACGCCGACGAGATCCTCGGCAAGATCGAACGCGCCAAGACTAAAGCCAACGTTCTTACACGCCACTAGTTGATTTCTCGATTTTCCCGCACCTGGATCACGAGAATATGCCCGACAATTCCATGGCCAACGCTGAAAAATGGGCCGCCAATCTGTCGGTGCCGGGGTATGCGATTGACGACCAGACCGCCATCAAAGTGACCGATCGTGCTGTCGAAGTCATCTCCGAGGGGCACTGGAAGCTGCTTACCCCCTGATGCCGAAGGCGTTTCTGCGGCGTGGCCCGTAAGTGCTACCTTCGCCGACCTGCGCTGGGTGAGCTGGCTGGGCTTCGGCGAGGAAGCATCGCCTGGATGCCTGCGAGTTCTGTGTGGTGGAGACAGCTGCGGAGCAAGATCTGGAACGCGGCCCGCGTGAGCGTCGGTCAGCCGGACCTGCATGTCCACGACCTGCGGCACACGGGCGGAACCTTGTCGGCCGCCACCGGGCGAGCCCTCAAGGAGTTGATCGCTCGGCTCGGTCATTCCAGCGTACGCGCGGCGATGACCTGCCAGCACACGACGCGGGACCGGGACCGGGCCATCGCCCAGGCGCTCGGCATGCTCGTGCGCCAGGGCCAGAACTGTGAGAGCGGGCGAAGGGAATCGAACCCTCATGACCAGCTTGGAAGGCTGGGGCTCTGCCATTGAGCTACGCCCGCATAGCGGCTCTGCCGCCAGGTGTAGCGTACCGGGTCGGGCGAGGGTCACAGCGCTGGACGGCCACGACGGCTTCATCGCCGCAGCGCTATTCCGCCGGCGTCCTGGACTGAACCCGACACCTGCTCGACACGATAAGCTTCGGGTTCGGCGGGATGTGGCGCAGCTTGGTTAGCGCGCCTGCTTTGGGAGCAGGAGGCCGCGGGTTCGAATCCCGCCATCCCGACCAGGTCAGCCTGCTTATCTGATTGTGACAGACCCGCGTGGGAGCCAAAGTGGGAGCCAAGCGTGCTAGCCTGCGCCCATGTCGAGCAAGCGGCGCGGTCATGGCGAGGACTCGATCTATTTCGATCACCGCGCTGGCACTGAGTGCTTAGATGCGAGGCTCCACCGGCCATGCGCTGGGCGATGGCGCGGTGTGGTGTCGCTCGGATCCGACGGTGACGGCAGGCGGATTCGCCGGAAGGTCAGCGGCCGGTCCAAGGTCGAGGTCCGGGACAAGCTCGAGGTTCTGCACGGCGAACTGCACGATGGCATACGCACGTCGGCGACTTACACGGTCCGAGATGCAGTGGATGAGTGGCTGGTCGTTGGCCTGACCGGGTTGTCTGCCAAGACGATCGCCACGAACCGCGAGGTTCTTGCGCCACTTATGGCGCTAATCGGCGCGAAGAGGCTGAGGGACCTGACATCGCCTGACGTTCGTGCCGGGCTCGGCAAGTTGGCTCAGAGCCGGTCGACGAGAGCGGTTCAGATGGCCCGTGCTGCCCTCGTGCGGGCGATCCGGCACGCTGAAGCGAACGACCTCGTCGGGCGGAACGTAGCTGCTCTCGTGGCGGCTCCGAAGGGTCAGGAGGGGCGGCCGTCCAGGTCATTGACATTGAGGCAAGCGCAAGCCCTGCTCAAGGCGGCGGCGGGATCCCGGCTGCATGGCTACATCGTTCTTTGTCTGCTGACGGGATGCAGAACCGAGGAAGCTCGCGCGCTGAAGTGGGTTGACGTCGACCTGGTTGGCGATCCAGATGCCGATCCGCCCGTGCCCCCGCACGTTGCCGTGTGGAGGTCGGTGCGGTCGCACGGCGACGTCAAGACCCGCATGTCCCGGCGTACGCTTCGCTTGCCCGTTGCCGTTGTCGAGGCTCTGAAGGCGCAGATGGTTCGGCAGGCGGAGTATCGGTTGGGGGCCGGTTCGCTATGGCAAGACCTCGGACTGGTGTTTGCGTCCGCCGTCGGCACACCGATGGATGCTTCGCACGTCAGGCGCGCCTTCAAAAATGTCTGCACTGCCGCTGGCATCGGAGAGGACTGGACCCCGCGCGAACTGCGGCACACCTTCGTCTCGATCATGAGCGAGCAGGGCGTGCCCGTGGAGGAGATCGCAAGGCTAGTCGGACACAGCGTCACAACTACGACCGAGGCGGTCTATCGGCATGAATTGCGACCCGTGATCAGCACGGGGGCTGAAGTCATGGACATGATATTCAAGGTCGGATAGCCAGACGGGTCACGTCCGCATCCCGACTGGGTCAGGACTGTCACCCCCATGCGAAAGAGAAACGATGCCGGGCTGTGCGTCGCCTGATGTTGCTCAGTGCCAGGTCAGATGCCCCTGTTGATCGCTAGCAGTGGTGCGCTGACGCCCGGAGTCGGCGCACGTTGGCTCCCCACTTGGCTCCCCGAAGCCCAGTGCGTCGGGCTGGCTCGGCTCGCAGGCCTTGCTTCCCGGCGATCGGGCCCGGGGCCTGGTTCTGGCACAGCGCGATGATGTGCTTGCGCTGGAACCTGTAAACCCGCCAGGCGAGCGCGTCGCCGACACACGGAACTGGCAGGCCACACGCTCGCCCACGTCGTGCTCGAGCTGCCATGTCTCCGGCAGCCACGGATCTCGGCCAGACTGCCGGTCAGGCACGCCCTGTCGCGGCTGCTTCCCGGTACGCACGCGCTTCGCCGCACGGGCGAAGGCGCGGTGATCTGTCTCGGCCGTGAGCACCTCACCCAAGAGCGCCTGCTGGAACACGCGACCCTCGGAGATGTTCGTGCACTGCTGGAGCTGCGCGATGATCGGCCAGTCACTGCTGGGCAGCCTGAACCTCGCGCTGAGTATGCCGGGTCGGCGCGGGCCACGATGGTCGCGGTGCACCCAGCATCCCGCGCGGCCGTCAGCGCTTCGGCTGCCAGGCTGGCCGCGCCTCTGGCCGCGGAGGCGCTGCCGCCGCGGAGGCGGACCGCGGCGATGACCGAGGCGGCCTGTGGCGCGCAGACCGTCGCGGCGAGCGCGTTCAGCCCGCGGACCAGGATCGTCTTGCCCTGGATCTTGGTGGGCCGAACGCGGCGCCTTGCTTCTTATGCCCGTAGACCCGCCGCTGCGTCGAGTCGACGTCGATGAAGGCGAGCACGCGTGGGTCCCGGGCTGGGCGACCGGGTTTCTGGCTCAGCTGACGGCACCGATGCCGCCGGCATTCGGCGGGCCTTCTGGCTGGGTGGGGTCAGGTTGTGGCTCCTCCAGCGCGTACTCCACGGCGCGGCTGCCTGCCAGGGATCGGCCCTGCGCCCAGGCCTGCTCGAATGTCGCGTTTCCCATGCGGGAGCGCAACGCGGCCAGGACACCGTCGTCGTGCGGAGCGCCCGGTACGAGCGCGTACAGCCAGCCGCTGCCTTTAGCTTGCAGTAGGGCGCTCGCGGCGGCGAGCAGGCGCACGGCGCGCTCCGGGTTGTCCCGCAGCCTGGCGACCACGGCCAGCGCCTCGAGGTAGTAGGCGAGGCTTGATTCGTCCCCGGCCTCGGCCGACAGCGATACCCCGTCCTGCAGGTGTCCCGCTGCGGCGGTCAGGTCGCCCTGTGCCTGGCTGCTGAGTGCCAGGTCGTAAAGGGAGATGAGGATGGTGAACCGGTCCGGTGCGCTGCGGGCCGCGTTCAGCCCGTCGGTGAACAGCTGCGCCGCGCGGTCGTGATCTCCCTGGCTGAGCCGGATCTGGCCGAGGAAGTTGCACGCCAGGGCGATGCCCAGCAGGTGCTGTACACGCGCGGGTCCAGCGAGCCCGGCGTTGCCTGCCTCCCGTAGCGACGCGAGGGTCTGTTCGAGCAGCTCGCCGGCAGGTTCGTACTCGTATTGCAATGCCAGGAGGTGACCAAGGCCCCCCGCCGCCAGGGCGGCGCCCAGCGTGTCCCCCGCCTGGCGGTACAGCGGCAGGCTCTGCTCCAACAGCGGCTGTGCCCTGGCCTGGTCCCCGCCGGCGATGAGCCCGAAGCCGGTTGCGCTCAGCGCCAGGGCACGCTGCCCCGGGAGCAGGTTCTCGCTCTTGGCCAGGATGTCTCCGGAGGAGGCGAGTCCGGAGGAGGCGAGTTCTTCGGCGTGGCCGTGCAGCCACCAGAACCTCCATGTCGCCCATGACAGATGCACCGCCGGCCCGAGCTGGTCCTGGTCGATCAGCCAGGACATCGCGGCGCCGAGGTTGCCGTGCTCGGTTTCCAGCCGGTCCAGCCACGCCAGCTGCCCGGGACCTTGCAGCTCGGCGGAAGATGGCTCGGCGAGGGCCAGGAAGTAGGCGGCGTGGCGGTCATGCGCCTCCTGCCAGTCGGCGCCGTCGCGCAGGCGTTCCAGCGCGTACTCCCGGATGGTCTCCAGCAGCGCGAAGCGCGGCTCGCCGTTGCGGGCCTGCGGCCGCACCAGGCTGCTGTCCACCAGCGAGCCCAGCGTGTCCATGATGTGCCCCGCCCGGCCCGGGCCCGCCGGTGCAGTGGCGGCGCCGCAGATGGCCTCCGCGGCGGGCAGGTCGAAGGTTCCTGCGAACACCCCCAGGCAGGCGAACAGCGCCTGCTCGACCGCCGACAGCAGATCGAAGCTCCAGTCCAGGGTGCTTCGCAGTGTCCGCTGCCGTTCGGGCAGGTCGCGTGCTCCGCTGGTCAGCAGCCCCATCCTGTCATCGAGCCGGGCCAGCAGGGCCTGCGGTGGCAGCAGCCTGACCCTGGCGGCGGCCAGCTCGATGGCCAGCGGCAGCCCGTCCAGCCGTCGGCAGATCTCGGCGACGGCACGGGCGTTCTCGCTGGTCAGCTCGAAATCCACGGACCCGGCGTGCGCCCGCTCCACGAACAGGCGCACCGAGGCATAGCGCTGCAGGTCTGCGGGGGCCAGGGCCCCGTCTGCGGGCGGAACCGGGAGTGGTGGCACGGGGAACTCATGCTCGCCGCTGAGCCGCAGCACCACCCGGCTGGTCACCAGCACCACCACACCGGGCGCGGCGCCCAGCAGCTCAGCCACCAGCGAAGCCGCCCCTATCACCTGCTCGAAGTTGTCCAGCACTAGCACCAGCCGCCGGGCGCGGAGGTACGACTTCAGGTCGGTGAGAAGCTTGCCGCCCGACGTGTTCAACCCCAGCGCGGCAGCGATCGCCGCCGTCACCAGCCCGGCCGCCCGGACCGATCCGAGCTCAACGAACCGCACCCCGTCCTCAAAGCCCGGACCCTGCTGCTGCGCGACCTCCACCGCGAGCCTGCTTTTCCCGACCCCGCCCGGGCCGGTAAGGGTCACCAAGCGCACACCCTCGGCACGCACTAGGTCGCCCACCGCCGCGGCGTCATCGTCGCGGCCCACAAGCGGCGTCGCCGGCACCGGCACCACCCCTGCCAGCGACGCCTCGCCCGCGGCGCCGTCCCCCGATGGCGCCATCTCGAACCGCTCGCTCAGCAGCACCGCCAGGTCGTTCTCGACCAGGGGCTGCAGCTCGGCGGGATCAGAGAAGTGCTGGTAGGACACGTCACCGGCATCCCTGATCCGGGTCAGCATCTCCGCCAGCCGCGTCTCACGCTCCGGCGCCGGCGACTTCACATAGATGAGCCTGGGCAGCCCCGCCGACAGCAGATACTCATCCTCCAGCCCCGATACCCGCTCCCCCGGCGCGACCCAGCCATAGCTCTGCCAGTACACGCCCACGAACACCTGGCTCTGCGCCAGGTAAGAGCGGTATACCTGCCGCGGCGGATGCGGCCGGGCGCCCAGCTCGAACATCACCGGCACCAGCCGCAGACCGGTCACCGCGTCCCGCACTGCCTGCCGCTCAGCGGCCAGTTCCTGCAGCGTGGAACTCACAAAAACCCGCAACCGCTGGTCAGGCGTGCGAATCAAATCCGTCTCGGCCATTACTTTCACAGCCTAGGCAGGCGCAGGAGCCAGCAACAGTCCCGGACGGTCCGCACCAGGTCCCTTTACCCAGTGCGCCGCCAAGTCCCCGTCTGAGTGTGACGCACCTGGCACCTTGAGCTGGCCTGCCAGATGCCAGGAACCAGGTCGCTGATCTTCAGCACCCGCAGGCGCGACAGACAGAATGTTCGTTCCGTGCGCCGTGAACGACATGGTTGCCGACAACCAACGGGCGCATAACGGCGGGTACGTGCGCGGCCGTAGCTCTGCGGTCAGCTACATTCCGCGACCGTGGGGCCTCATCAAATGACCGCCGACGGTCCAGTCGTTCGTCCTCGCTTCGCTGCGGGTGTTCCACCTGGACCGCGGCTCCGGACCGGCGCGCCGGGGCTCGGCGCCGAGACCACCTCCATCGCCGGCACCAGCAGCGCCTCCGCCGCGTTCTCCCGCGGCACCACCACCCGCCCGAACCCGGCCGCAGCAGCCCTCGCCACCGACGGCAGCAAGCCTGGCACCGGCCGCAGCCTGCCATCCAGGCCAAGCTCCCCCTGGGACACCGTGCCGACCAGCTGGTCCCTGGGCACCGCCCCGTCCGCCAACAGAATCGCCACGGCGATCGCAGACACAGCGTTGCCAGGATTATCAATATCCGCTAGCCGCGACGACGGGGCGGGCTGATCGGCCGTCAGGAGACCCGGTGGGTCAGCGCCAGGTGCCGAGCCTCGGGCTCGCTGCGCAGCGATTGCGACCTCAGGATGGCGCGGCTTGCCTTGTCGTTGCCGGTAAGAACTCTCCTGGCGCCGAGCACCAATGGCTAGTCAGCTATCGGGCCTGGGCGCATGGTCGCTGGGAGACTTCGACATCATCTACTTTCCCCGGCCGACGCTCTCGCTGCATACGGTCATGGCCGGACCGGCGCAGTGAAAAGTGGCTATTGCGAACTGGAGAGTCATCAGGATGCGCAGACGGCTTCGATGAACCGCCCGACCAAACTCTCAGGCAGGTGACGCGCCAGGTCGGCTTGGCTGATCATGCCTACCGGCTGCTGGTTCTCGATGACCGGAAGCCGATGGATCTGGTATTGCTCCATGGCGCGCAGGACCTCTGTCGCGTCCGCCTGTGACTCGATGGTGACCGGCATGCCCTGAGCCACTTCGCCCGCGGTGACGCTCGCCGGGTCAACGCCGCGGGCGATGCACTTGGTGACGATATCACGGTCGGTGATGATGCCGCGCAGGCGGTCGTCGTCCCCGCGGACCGGGAGCGATCCGACATCGAGGTCGCGCATCTGCTGGGCAGCGTGCTGCAGTGTCTCGTGCTCGCCGATGCACGTCGTGCCGGCGTGCATGATGTCTCGCGCCGTCGTCATCACATACCCCCTGGGTCCGGCAAGGGCACCGCCCCTGCCCTCGCTGTCTCATCGTTGATTGTGTCTGGGCTCGGCTGCCGGGCCGCCCGCAAGGCCGCGCCCGCACCTCGATAGCCTCGGCAACGCTTCTACCTGCACCTCGAGCGGCCGATGCACCGGTCAAACACGCCGCGAGCTACCGCCACTCGGCCCGCTGATCCGTTGATGATCAGAGATGCTGCCCAGCACGCCCTGGCCTTACACATCGATGATCAAGCTGGCTGATGGCGGCCGACAGTACCGGACCGCCGGAGTGCCGCCGTTGGCTTCCGGGAGTAGATGATCTCGTCGACGACAGTCGCCCCCCCCGGCCTGCTGGCCGTCGCACATCAGGCCATAGGCGGCCAGTCCAGCTGAGCCACTGGCGGCGGGGCCAGGTGCACCGGCGGCCGTGCGGATTTGGGTGAATCTGTGCGTCGCTTGCCTGGGCTGCCTGGTCGGCGAGACGATGTGTGAGTGCAGTGCGTGATCGCCAACCGAGGCAGCTAAACGCCGCTTCCGGCCAACGGATCCCGCGGCCGCTGCTGGTGGCGACCATGGCAGGCTGGGGGCCGGCCACGTGACGGCCTCGTGTTGCCGGGTTACACAGTCAGCGAGGTGCTGGCCCGCCGTGCTGGTCCCTGGCAAAGGCCACCGCCTCCTGCAGGGTGAGCCGGGCGCCGGTGGCGAATACCTGGTCGAAGCGGTCGGCGCCCAGCGCCTGCCGGACCTGGGCCGTCAGCTCGGTCTCTCCCTGCCGCCACATCGGCCACGTCCGCAGCCCGGCCCGGCGGCGCAGGCCTTCGGCCGCCCCTGCCACCAGCGCCGCTCGCTCGGGGTCGCCTGCCGCAAGTGCCCACTGAGCGAACGCGGCAAGGCACAGGGTCACGCTGCGGGTGCTGTGGGCCGCCACGCTCCGGCCCAGCGCCTCGTCCAGCAGCGCCCTGGCCTCGTCCGGCCGGCCCCGCACGAGCGCTAGGGTGCCCAGGCCCACCAGGGACATGGAGGCCATCCAGAGGTTGTCGAACCGCTCCGCCAGGTCGCGCACCTCGGTCAGGTGATGAAGGGCGTCGTCGTAGCGGCCGACGGTCCTTTCCACCGAGCCGAGGGTGAGGCCGGCCGACGCGGTCCAGACGGGCGCGTCTTGGCCGCGGAGCTCTCTCAGGCTCGCTGACGCCTCCCGCACGGCGCTGTCCAGGTCGTCGTCGGCGGCCGAGGTCCACGCCAGGGCGAGCTGGCACAAGGCGCGGAGGAAGGGGTCGCCGACCTGGTCCAGCAGCGGCCCGAGGCCCTGGCGGGCCGACAGCGCCGCGGGGTCGTCGCCCGTCTCGACGGCTGTGACGGCGGCCGTCCACAGCAGCTCGGCGCGGGCCTGGGGGCCGAGGGTGCCGGCGGTGGGCAGCAGCTGCCCGGCCCAGGCGCGGACCTCGCCCAGGTGGTCCTCTAGCTCCCAGAACAGCCACAAGACACGGAACAGGTGCGGCAGCGGCTCCGCGTCGTGGGCCAGGTACCAGCGCACGGCGGCGGCGAAGTTGCCCGCCTCGGCCTCCAGGCTCTCGGCCCACTCGCGCTGCCCGGCGCGCCGCAGCAGCGGGTCGGCCTGCACGGCCAGCGCCCGGTAGTAGCCGGCGTGGCGGCGCCCGACCTCAGCGGCATCGGCCCGGGCCGCTAGCCGCTCGGCGACGAACGCGCGGATCGTTTCCAGCATCCGCACGCGCGGGCCGGGCCCGGTGATGTCAAGCTGGACCAGGCTGTGCCGGGCCAGCGCCTCGGTCAGGTCAAGCGTCCGGTCCTCCTCCAGCCCGGCGACCTCGGCGGCGGCCTCGACGGTCCAGCCGCCGGCGAAGACGGCCACGGTCTCCAGCAGCGACCGCTCGGCGTCATCGAGCAGGCCCACACTCCAGGCCACCGTGGCCCGCAGGGTCCGCTGCCGCTCGGGCAGGTCAGCGGTGCCCGCTCCCAGCGCGTCCAGCGATCTGGACAGCCGGTCAAGCAGCGCGCCGGGTTCCAGCAGCCGGGTGCGCGCGGCCGCCAGCTCGATGGCCAGCGGCAGGCCTTCCAGGCGGCGGCAGATCGCCACCACCGTCGCCGCGTTGCCCTCGGTAAGGGCGAAGTCGTAGCGGATTGCGCGGGCGCGGTCCACAAACAGTGCCACCGCCGGCGACGCCATCAGCTCCTGCAGCGCCACGCCAGTGGGATCGGCTGGCAGGTCGGCCGGCAGCGGCAGCGGCGGGACTGGGTACTCCCGCTCGATCCGCAACCCCAGGACTGTGCGGCTGGTGGCCAAGATGACAACCCCGGGGCAGCGGGCCAGCAGCTCGCCCAGGTCGCGGGCGGCGTCGATGGCCTGCTCCAGGTCATCAAGGATGAGCAGCCAGGCGCCGTCTCCCAGCTGCTCGGTCAGGGCCTGCAGCGGCGCGCCCGTCCCGGCCAGGTCGGCGCCCACCGCCCTGCCGATGCCGCCCACGACCAGCTCCGGCTGGGTGACCCCGGCCAGCGGGACGAACACCGCACCCGAATCGAAGCGGCCACCGACCCGTTCGCCCACGGCCACCGCCAGCCGGGTCTTGCCCACCCCACCCGGCCCGGTCAGCGTCACCAGCCGCACCCCCGGCCGGTCGAGCAGCCCGGCCAGGTCGCCGATGGCCTGCTCCCGCCCGACCAGCGAGGTGGGATCTACCGGCAGCGGGCGCGGGCCCCGCTCCGCAAGAGTGCGGATCGGCGGGAAGCCGGCCGGGAGATCGGCGTGGGTCAGCTGGTAGATGAGCTCCGGCTCGGCCAGGTCGCGCAGCCGGAACTCCCCCAGCCGCTTCAGCCCGAACCCGCCGCCGAGCCGGCCTTGCGCCAGGTCGCGGGTGGTTCGGGTGACCAGCACCTGCCCGCCGTGCGCGGCGGCTTTCACTCGGGCGCAGCGGTTGATCGGCGCGTGGTCCACCCGCTCGCTTCCGCGCGCCCGCGCTTCCCCGGTGTGCAGCCCCATCCGCACGCGCAGCGCCGCCCCCGCCGGCCACGCCTCCGCCCCAAGCCGGAGCTGGCAGGCGCCGGCCGCTCCGACCGCGGACACCGCGCTGGCAAAGACGGCGAACAGACTGTCGCCCTCCCCGCGGGAAGTGACCACCACCCCGCCATGCTCTTCGATGATCCCGGTGAGAAGAGGGTTGTGCCGCTCGAGAGCCACCTCCATCGCGTCCGGCACCGTGTCCCACAGCCGCGTCGACCCCTCGATGTCGGTCAGCAGGAACGTGACCGTCCCGGCCGGCAGCGCTTCGGTGCTTACTGCCGCGCCCGCAAAGCTCTCGCTCAACAGAACAGCAAGGTCGTCGGTCAATAGTCGTTCCAGCTCGCTCGCCGTGGCGAAGGTCCGGTACGACACGGTGCCGGCGGCGCGAATGCTGTCGATCATCGCCGCCAGCCGCGGCTCCTGGCCCGGGGCGGGGCGTTTTAGGTACAGCAGCATCGGCTTGCCCGCCGCCAGCCGGTACTCATCCTCCAGCCCCGAGATCTGCATCCCCGGCGCCACCCAGCCATACCGCTGCCAGTAGATGCCCACAAACACCTGGCTCTGCTCCAGGTAAGCCCGGTACAGGCTGCGAGGCGGATGCGGCCGGGCACCGGACTCATACCACACCGGAACCAGGTCCAGCCGCCGGATCGCCCGCCGCGCCGCCGCCCGCTCCTCAGCCAGCTCCCCCAGCGTCGAGGAGATGAACACCCGCACCCGCTGATCGGGCGTCAAGATCACCGCCGCTTGGCCCGCAGGCGACTCCTCACTCGGCGAAGCGGTCACACCCGCCTCTTGCGGCTCTCGCATGTCTCCAGTCCTACTCGCCGCCGAACTCGGCAATGCCGGAAGGATCATCGTCCTGCTGAACCGGAGCCCAACGACCTTGCTGAGCCGCATCTCCACGAAGCCGACACTGTCAGCGCCGCCACGGCAACCCCCTGCACTGCGAGGTATTGATCGCTAAAGTCACCATCACACATGGCCCGGCCGCGAACAGACGTCGGGGCATGCGGGACTGCCCGTGCGGGATAAGCCAAACGAGAAAACAAGCAACACCCCAAGACGACGCCAGCGCTGACGGACCCCGCCGCACGGCGGCCCGCCCTATCTCGCCCGCTGGAATCACTCATACCGGCAGCCCGCGCCGCCAGGCCATGCCACCACGCGGATCCCAGCACGATTCGCGGAGCATGTTGCGGCAGGTGACCTGGCGAGTTACTCCTTCATCGAACCGAATCACCACAACCTGGGCGTTAACAACAGGCAGCCGTCAGCGCTACGCGACGGGGCGGGCTGCTATTTAGTCTTCCGGCTCCCTGGCCTCCTCGTCCCAGTCGACCGACGCATCCAAGCTCAATGCGCGATCGGCCACGATGGTCACGGTATCGTCCTCCCAAGCGACCACCGAGTGATCCGCCCAGTCGTCCGGCGCGAATACGCAGCGAGGGTCATCCGATGCCAAGACCGTACCAATACCGCCCTCTGGATTGTCGTCGCTGCGCACGCGAGCTCCGGAGTTGAACTCGCTCATCGCTCCCGCCTCCCAGGTGTACGTCTCCGTCGGTGACTGTGTGCCACTGGCCGCGCAGGCTAAACCTTCACGCCCGCGATGAGCGTCAGGCCACAGGGGCGGCGGAGCGCCTGACACCTGCCTGACACCTGCTATGCGTGAGCGTGCCATGACTTGGGCATGGCGTGGAGAACGGGCGCATGGCAACCGCATTTGATGGCACCTGATAACTCAGGAGGAGACGGGTGAGCACGGCGGAGATCTCGGACACCGACATGACGATGGAGCTGCAGGCCATCGACGTGCCGACGCTGATCATCGACGGCGACGATGATCAGATCGTGCCGATCGCGATCTCATCGAACAAGTCATCCAAGATCGTCAAGGGAGCGGAATACAAGGTCTGCCCGGGCGCTCCCATGGCCTGACCAGCACGCAGGATGTCCAATTCCACACCGACCTGCGCGCGTTCCAAAGGTCGTAGCACGGCAGCCGCCTGCGGCGGTTCGTGTTCAAGCCGATGTCCGCACCGGCACCTGGCGCGGGTTCCACTGCGGCCCTGTCGCCACCGGTGCATGGGGGTTCGGAGGCTCCAATGGGCACAAATAACACAAGCGACTCGAAGCCTGACCAGACGGCCGCGACCGTTCCCAGCTCGGGGTCGGCTGCTCACGCCGCGCTGCGCCTGGGGCGCATCTTCGGGGTGGCGGTGCAGGTACGCGATATGAAGCGATCCCTCGCCTTTTACAGGGATGTCCTGGGCTTGTGCGTCGAGCAGAACGACGGCGTACTGGCGCTGCTGCGCGGTGCTGGCGAGGGCGTTTGCACATTGGCTCTGCGCGAGATCGGACCACGCGCTACCCAATACCTGGGCGGCACGGGGGTGACCCGCGTCGCCTGGCAAGTCCCCAGCTCTTCCGACCTCGACCTTGCCGAACAGCGGCTTCACCGACACGGTGTCAGGTACTACCGCGCGCGTGAGGAGACGGCCGACAGCATCGTCGTCTCCGATCCAGACGGGCTTGCTGTCGCAATGCTGGCGGCGGACACGCTGCACGGATCACCGCCCGCCTGGCTGTACACGCGGGAGTGAAACCCGCCCCGCATCGGCGATCGGCGCCGGGCTCATCCTCAGGGTGGTCGCCATGAACTTCAGACCCCAGTGAATCGGGGGCGGAACGGCGTACCACGACGGCAGCACCGAGGAAGGCCCGATCCGGCACGACGGCAAGCACGTCAGGGGAGAGCTCGGCCCGAACCATGGCTGGTGAGGCGGGACCCGCTCACGACGTTCCTGCAGCAGGCGGCGGGCACTGGCGCAACTCGCCGAAATCAGTTCTGTTCACCGACCGTGACGCCAATCATGGCTCTCTGAATGCAACGGAGCGCCAATTCGGCGTGGCTGACTACTGCTTGGCGCTAGCTGCCGTGCGCAGATCGGCCAGATATGCGCACTGGGTCGGCTATTCTAGGACCACGAGGTAAGCGGCTTCAAACAAGAACGGTTGCCGTACAAATCGGGCAGCGGTTTGCCTGCCCGCCGCTGCGATTTCAAGGTGAGGTCGATCCTTTTGGCGCCCAGGTCGAGGGTGATCGCGCCTACCGCCGGGACGAGGAACCACCCGGTCCATCGGCCTTCGGGATGACCGCCGCGCAGGCAGCCGAGTATTCGGCGGTGGGAAGGAAGCGGCGCGTGTACCCAGCGATCCATCCCCACAATATGGAGTCTTCATTTCGATCAGATGCATCTTAGTTTCCGCCGCCAGGTCTGATATTGGTCGGTCGCGCGACTACACCTGTCGTAATCGATGTACCGAGACGAATGCAGGTCACCTATCAGTTCAAGCCTTCAAAGAAAGCATTGCGCTCACGCGTGGTCTTGCCTGACTTCAGCAGTATTGACTATATGGCTTTCCGTATTACCTCAGTCACTGACACCGGAGTTGAACTGGATTCGTGCTTCGTTCTGAGCGCTACGCAATCCTCTGTGCTTCAAGGGCCGCGGAATTGCGATTCGTCCGTAGCAGGAGCTCATGTATTCCGCCCATTCGAGTAAGCAAGTGATCCGAGTACACGGCAACGATCTCGGTCACGTCCAATGCAGTTACCTCGCGACAACGACCTAAACCGACGCCGTCGTCAAGGCCTGCCCGCAGGTCCGACCGCGGGCAAACCGGACGCCCAGGGGTTTGCATCACCGGCTCACACAAGGCTCTCCGCTTCCAAGGCGCCAAGCCCGGAATCGGGGAAGAGGCTGCCACGACCTGTCTACCTATGTAGAGTTACCTGCTGTGGCATCACGTCCCCGGTTCTCGGCGCAGACGCTGTCGGTACTCGCGGTGCTGTGCGACGATCCGTCTGAGTGGCGGCACGGCTACGCGCTGGCGAAGCAGACGGGCCTGAAGTCCGGCACCCTGTATCCGATCTTGATCCGGCTGGCTGACCGCCGGCTGGTGGAGGCGGGCTGGCAGGACGAGCTGCAGCCGGGCCGGCCACGGCGGCACCTGTACCGGCTGACCGCTGACGGGCTCGCCGCCGCGGCGCGCGCCGGTGTGGCTGAGCCTGCGGCCCGGCCGGTACAGCAGACGCCGCTGGCGAGGCGGGGTGTGGCGATGCGGGCGGTGCCATGAGCGCGTTGAGCTGGTCGGGCGGCGCGGTGCGGCGCGCCGCGCTGCGGATCGTGCCGGCCGTGCGGCGTGACTGGATCGAGGCGGTCTGGGCCGAGGCGGCCGACGTGCCCGCGGGATGGCGGCGGCTGGCCTGGCGCGCCGGAAGTGTGCGGCTCATAGCGCGGGAGGCGCTGATGCGACGAAGCATAGGGACCGCGGCGCTGTTCGCGGCGGCAGCGGCAGCGGCGGCCTGGGCGGCCTGGCCGGGCCCGCCCGCCTATCTCGCCGTCTCGGATAGCCGGGTCCTGATGATCGCCATGATCGTGGTGCTGGCCGGGCTGCCGATGCTGGCACGCCGATTGTTCGGGCCCGCTGGCCGCAGCCGGGTAGTCCGGGCTCTTCGCGTCGGCACGTACGCCGCGGTCCTGGCCCTCATGCCGGCCAGGAACATCATCGAGGGGTTGCGTGACGTACCTCCGCGCACAGGCCTTGACCTGCGCGTATACGGGGTTATCAACCTCGAGCACCGGATTGCCAGAACGGAGTCGTTCGACTGGATCGTGTTCGTCGTCATCATGGTGCTGTTCGCCGCGGCCATGCTCTGGCTGACCTCGGAGCGGTCTCAGGTCGCCCCGACCACGCTTGCCGCTGGCGCCGGGGCGGGCATCGCCGTCGGCGTCGTTGTCTACGCCGTGGAGCCGCTTGGGCTCAGCAAGGTCGCCACCAATCCGTGGCTGCCGGGTTCTGATGTCGATCCGCTTGTGCTGCTCGCCTGGATCCTGGTGCTCTTCGCACCGCTGGCCGCCGGCTTCCTCGCCTGGCGGCGGTACAGGCGGCCAGGCAGCACAGCCGCGCCCGCCGCCGTTGCCCGCCAGATCATGGCCGCGGGCCTTGTCACCAACCTGGTCGGCGCGCTGCTCGTCGCCGCTTTCGGCACTGGCACGATCGCGCTGATGCTCAAGGGAGCCTGGCTGCGGAACTGGCTCTATCACGGTCAGCACCAGTTCTTCGGCATCGCCGGGCTGCGCTCTTTGCTGGACGGCAACCTGACGGCAATCAGCTACAGCCACGAGCTGACCGCCTCCGTGGACTCGTCAATGTTGCTCGTGATGTGCGTCGCGTTCCCGCTGTTCGCCCTCGCGCTGGCCGGAATGGCGACCCTGGGCGCGCTTGGCAACGCTGCAGCAGAACAGGGGAGCGACCCGCCCCGAGGAGGCGGCGGCCCGCGAGCCCCAAGGGCCATGCCCAACGGGCCGGGAGGCGCTCAGCTGGCGACCCTGACCCGTCACGACGCAGATCCCGCCGCCCCTGGCCAGACCAGCCGTCACGGCTCAGTCGCGGATGCCGGCCAGACCCAGCTCACCGTCGGATGACCCCGCGCGAGCCAGTTCCTTCATCGGCATGAACCGGATGTGCTTGCTGCGCTGTCGGATCGCTCCGTCGGGTAGCTCCGGCGCGTTGCCGCGCCGGAGCCCCCTCAGAACCGTGCGTGCCACTCGTCGCGGCACACGGCTCAGGCAAGCCGCGAGGGCGTCGCGGGTTGAAGTGCTGGTTACCCGCGCTGGCGGGCGTGGAGTGCCCGCTGGCAGGATGCGTGCACGAGACGGGTTTGGTCACCGTCGGCGGGGCCGGGTCGTCCGTAGTGGGTGAGATAGCTGGCGGCTATCGCCCGGCGGGTGACTCGCAGCCACCATCGTTCCCATTGCTGGGGTGATACCAGCGCGGCGATGCCGATCCAGCCCGTACGCGCTCACCAGATCCGCTTGGTTACCTAGAGCGTGATCAGCTGGGCTGATCACGCTCGGTGGTTCTAGGTGGTGACGAGTTGCAGGCGCCTGCTGAGTGCATGAGCGAGGCTCCTAACGGATGACGGGTCGCGCAACTCAGAAGATTTCGTATGTGCACCGAAAGTGTGTCGCGGGACCTATTTGCTTCGGCGTCCTGGCCGCCGCCGGCCTACGCTAGAGCACATGACGCTGGCATCCGGTATTCCCATCGACGAGCTTGATCCCGGCATCCGCCCTCAAGACGACCTGTTCCGGCACGTCAACGGCCGGTGGCTGGCGCGGACCGAGATCCCCGCCGACCGGGCTGGTTACGGCACGTTCCGGCTCCTGGCCGAAGAGGCTGAGAAAGCGGTGCGCGAGATCGTGGAAGAGGCCGCGTCGGCACCGGCAGGCAGTGAGGAGCGGAAGTTCGGCGATCTGTACGCAAGTTTCATGGATGCCGAGCGTGCAAAGCAGCTCGGCTCGCAGCCCGTCAGCGAGGCGCTCATGGCGGCACGAGCCGTCAGCTCCATTCCGGAGCTGCTCGAGACGCTAGGGCGGCTGGAGCGACTGGGAGTCGGGAGCCTGTACCAGCTTGTTGTCGATCCCGACCCTGGCAACCCGCAGCGTTATGTGGTGTTTTTCGAGCAGGCTGCGATCTCGCTGCCGGACGAGAGCTACTACCGCGAGGACCGGTTCGCTCGCATCCGCGACGCGTTCGTCGCTCATGTGCAGCGCATGTTCGAGCTGGCCGGGTTGCCGGACGCGGATCAGGCGGCCAAGCGAGTGTTCGCGCTGGAGACGGAGGTGGCTGGGCACCACTGGGACAATGTGGCGAGCCGCGATGAGGAGAAAACCTACAACCTGGTCACCTGGACCGACGCCTTGTCTCAGGGGCCGGACCTGCGCGGATGGCTGGTAGCGCTGGATCCGCCTGTCGGCGCCTTCAAGGAGATCGTGCTCCGCCAGCCGAGCTTCAGCGCCGGGCTTTCCTCGCTGCTCACCGAGGAGCAGGTTCCAGCTTGGCGAGACTGGCTGTGCTGGCAGATCATCCACAGCGCCGCCGAGTACCTGTCCGAGGCGTTCGTCCAGGAGGATTTCGACTTTTACGGCCGTACCTTGACCGGCACCCCCCAGCTGCGTGAGCGCTGGAAGCGGGGTGTCTCGCTGGTAGAGGGAGCGATGGGGGAAGCTGTCGGGCGAGCCTACGTCGGGCGGCACTTCCCGCCCAGTGCCCGCGAACAGATGGACGTCTTGGTGGCCAACCTCCGCGAGGCCTACCGCCAGAGCATCACGGAGCTCGAATGGATGGGGGCAGCCACCCGCAGGCGGGCCCTGGACAAGCTCGGGAAGTTCATGCCGAAGATCGGCTATCCGATCCGCTGGCGGGACTATTCCGGCCTGAGCGTCGACTCGATGGATCTCATGGCCAACGTGCGGGCCGCTCGTGATTTCGAGTTGCGGCGCCAGTTGAACAAGATCGGCAAACCGATCGACCGCGACGAATGGTGGATGACTCCGCAGACCGTCGACGCCTACTACAGCCCCGGCATGAACGAAATCGTGTTCCCGGCAGGGATCTTGCAGGATCCGTTCTTCGATCCCGGCCGCGACGACGCGGCCAACTACGGAGCGATCGGCGCGGTCATCGGCCACGAGATCGGCCACGGCTTCGACGACCAAGGCTCCAAGTACGACGGTGATGGCAGGCTCATCGACTGGTGGAGCGCAGCGGACCGGCAAGCGTTCGAAACCCGGGCCCGGTCGCTGATCGAGCAGTACAACGTCCTGGCTCCCAAGCAGACTCCTGACCAGCATGTGAACGGAGCGCTCACGATTGGGGAGAACATCGGGGACCTCGGAGGCCTCGGCATCGCATGGAAGGCCTATCTGGTGTCACTACAGGGTGCTGAGGCACCGGTAATCGACGGTTTGACGGGCGCGCAGCGCTTCTTCGTGTCGTGGGCGCGTGCGTGGCAGGAGAAGAGCCGGGACGAGGAAGTCATCCGGCTGCTTGCCACCGACCCGCATTCTCCTGGCGAGTTCCGGTGCAACCAGATCGTGCGGAACCTCGACGAGTTCTACACCGCATTTGATATCGGCTCCAGCGACGAGATGTGGCTCGAGCCCGCAGCTCGGGTCCGTATCTGGTAGCCGCTGCATCTGGCCGGCCAGCGTGGCGAAGCGCTGCTGGGTGGGATCGAGGGTCCACTTGTCGGTCTGCCCGCCTTGAGTCGGGGAGGCGAGCGTGCCGTTCGCGAAGTAGGTTGCGGTCAGGTTGCCAGCTGAACCGGCCTCGGCTGACGGGGTTGCGGTGGTGTCGTCTTGAGGGTCGTAGGCGTAGCCGCTGTTGGTGAGGCGGTCAGCTGCGTCGTAGGTGTAGGTGCGGGTGGTGCATTGGCCGGAGGCGGAGTTCTGGCGATGGTCAGCCTGCCGGCCCTGTCGTAGGTCTATGTCGTCCACAGGCGCGAGGTCTACTACCGCGGCCGCGCGATTGCGGCGTATCAGGATCCCAGGCAGTGGTACGTTGACGCGCCTTCAGGGGGCCGTCGGGCCTTGGACGGGATGGAATGCCACTCGGTACAGCACGGTGCCATCGTCGATAGGGCCCGCGTGCGCCGCGCGGCGCCGCAGCGCCTCTCGGTCCGGTTCTCCTGCCCGCCGCACATCAGCGGCTGTGATGTCGGCGAACGGGACCAGCTCGATGGAATCCACCTCGATGACACCCGAGCCGGGGCCCACCGGATACCGGCCGCCGGGCTTGACCTTGGGTCGCTTCCACAGCCGGAACGACACGGTGATCTCTCCGGCCAGTACGTCGTCGCGCAACTCCTGACTGAAGAGCACCTTATGAGGCTACTCCCTCGGCTTCCGCCCGCCAGGCCCGGAATACCAGGCACGGAACTGCCGCGGGTCGAAGCCGGCGACTAACCCGCACGACTGAGCGTCAGCTTCTCTCAGTGCGCCGGCACGCTCACCGGCCCGACATTCCAGCCGTACAGGGTCACGACCCGGCTCGCGGGGCAGGGCGGGAAGCTCAGCCGCCGCGCCGCTGAAGGTGCCACGCTGCTTCGATAGCGTCCTCGATGGCGCCAGCGTCCCCAGCTGCGAGGTCGGCGACGACCATCATGTGCTTGACGTACCTGGCCGGCGCGCTGAAGGTGTCGGGGAACTGCCGGAGCAGAGAGTCGCGGTACTCGAATTCAGCGCGGATCACCAGATGGGCATCATCAAGCTGGCGGGCGACTAGCCTGCCGTGATATCGCCACTCGGCCAGCCCGTCTCGTGTGGTGCGGCGCACGCCAGCCAAAGCGGCGGCCGAGCGCGTCACATCGCCGATCTCCACCGTGACGAGCTTCCCTCCTTCAACCAGTCCGGCCTTGTCATCACCTGGCCTGCGCAGCCAGCGGCCCGGCGCGGCGTCGGCAGCTAGTGCGACAGGTCCCGAGGGTATCGAGCCAGTTAATACCCCAGGCGCGGATGGCGGAACTGGCCTTAGCCCCGGCCGGTGGTGCCGTGACGTCAGGGATCGGAGACTCATGAGTGCCTGGCCACGACGGTCACATGGTTTGGGTGCCGATCCGGCGAGGAATCATGCCCGGCCAGCCGTCGGCTGGATTGCCAGAGGGGGAGCCGGCGCGGTCGCCACGGTCGGAGTGGTGCTCGGTTCCTTGGTTTACATCCCGGCTTCAAGCGCGCAGACGGCCGAGGCGCGTCATTCGCCGGCGGGCGGTCCAGGAACAGCGGTCGAGTGGGCTGGCTTCGCCGCGAACGCGCAGCACACGGCCGTCGCCGGGAAGTTGCCTCAGCCGTTCCGCCGGATCCGCTGGACTGCGAAGGTCGACCTGGCCCCGGTTCTGGTGCATCAGGAGCTGTTCATCCACTACGGCTCGCCGATGATCACTGCCGCGAACACGGTGCTGCTCCCGACTCGGGTCAGCGCCAAGGTCGGGTTCCGCGTGGTCGCGTATTCCGGGACCAGCGGCGCGCGGCGCTGGTCGATTAACACCGACTACCGCCCGCCGGCGTTCCTCGCTCACGACCACGCCTTTACGCCTCCGCTGCCCGCAGTCGTGACACCCAGAAAGACTCTGGCGGTTGCTGGCGCGGGCGGGACGGTCCTGATGCGCGGGCACGCCGATCTGGCGGTCGGTGCTGTGCACCGGCGGGTGTTCTACGGCGCGGCTCAGTGGAAGGCGCACCGGTCCGCGTACGACAAGGCTGTGCAGATCACCACGCCGCTGACCGCGGGACCTGACAGGTCGGTGTACTTCGGGTTCACCGTGACGGGCGCCACACCAGCGCACCTGTCCAGCGGGATCGCCCGGATCGATGCCCATGGCCACACGACCTGGATCACTGCCGCGACGGCCGCCCGCAACAAGGCCGTCACCGGCGTGGCCCTCAACTGCGCCCCTGCTCTGTCGCCGGCCGGCACGACCGTCTACATCACCGTCACCACCCCTACGCGTGGCATCCTGATCGGCCTCAACGCCACCACGCTCAAGCCACGGTTCCACGTCCTCTTGAAGGACCCGGTCAGCGGCCTGCCTGCCCTTATCTCGACCAGGTCGTCTGCCTCACCGACGGTCGGCCCGGACGGAGATGTGTACTACGGGGTTCTGGAGAACCGTGCTACGGCACGGGGTATTTTCATGCGCTCTCACCAGGCGTTTCTCCCACGCTGATGACTGCCAAGAAGATCAGCAGCCGCCGTGTGCGCCGTAGTCGCCTCACTTGCCCTTCTCCTTCCTGTTACCGACTGCCTCCAGCCTCGGCTTGCGCTGCTCTGGGACGCCCCAGAATCCACGCTCTGGATTGTCCGCGCGGCCATCCTTAGCCAATCCCCGGCGAACCCGCTGGAGCACGATATGAGTGGTGTATCAACTCGGCCGTCGTCGACCCAGCTGACGACTCGGTGATCGTGAACAGCGAGGACGGGATCCTCTACCGCTGGGACCTGGCCCGCAACACCCTGGCCGAGAAGATCCGCCTCAACCGCCCGCGACCCGAGGCCTACACCCCGACCGTCATTGGCCCCGACGGCACGGTCTACGCCATCAACAACGCCACCCTCTACGCCATCGGTCGCTAGCAGGGACTTCGCACGGCGGTCCGAGCAAAGCGAGGCCTGGCCCTGTGGCGAGGAATGCGGCCAGTTCATGACGTTCGTTCCGTGGAAGGCAGGCCGAATGTCCCTGGCCCGCTGAGTGACTCCGCGCGCATGGTCGGACTGACGCTATGGCAGGAAGCCGCGTGGCGGCACTCACTGCACTCGCGGCGTTCCTGGCAGTCAGGCGGTGGAACATGACCGGGTTCAACAGCAAGAGCCGGCGGCGCGCAATCATGCTGTCCGGTGCGTGCGCGCTCGCGCTCGCCGCGGCCTCATGCGGCACCGCGTACCCTGCCGGGCACGCTGCCGCGAACGCTGCTGGGCGCGGCCAGCCCCGAGCCGAGGCGGCCGCTCAGCATCGGCGCAGTGAAAGCCAGGTGGTCCACCTGGTGATCGCGGCGAGCGGAGACCTGCTGATCCACAGCCCCGTCTGGGAGCGGGCTCTGGTGCTGGGCGGCGGCAGGCATTACAACTTCACGCCGATGTTCACCAGGATCAAGCCGTACCTTCGGCGCGCCGACCTTGCGCTATGCCAGGTAGAGACGCCGATGACGTCGCGGCCGCCCGCCAGCTACCCGGTGTTCAACACTCCGCCGGCACTCGCAACCGCGATCCACAGGACCGGATGGCGCGCCTGCTCGACAGCTTCGAATCACACCCTCGATCAGGGTCAGCGGGGAGTCACCGGCACTATCCGGGCGCTCAATGACGCCACGGTGCTGCATACCGGCTCCTATTCGACCGCGGCCGGACAGAAACGGTCACTGATCATGACCGTGAAAGGTGTCAAGGTAGCCTTCCTGGCCTACACCGAGTTCACAAACGGCATACCCTCGCCTCATCCATGGTCGGTCAACCGGGCTAGCGCGGCGCGGATCCTCGCGGCCGCGCACCGCGCGCGAATGCGCGGCGCAAAGGTTGTAATCGTCAACTTGCACTGGGGCAACGAGTATGTGTCCCGGCCAAGCACCTTCCAGCTCTCGCTCGCCAGGAGGCTGACCCGCTCGCCTGATATCACCGCGATCGTTGGCCAGCACGTTCACGTCGTCCAGCCCATCCGCTTCATCCACGGCAAGCTTGTCGTGTTCGGCGAAGGCAACCTGATCTCCAACCAGACCAGTGCCTGCTGCCCGGCGGCGTCACAAGACGGGATGATCGTGCTGCTCACCATCGCCGTGAGCAGCCACGGAGCGCGCGTGACCTTCGTCCACTACGTGCCGGTCTGGGTGCGGCATCCGGACTTCGTCGTGCTTCCCGCCGGGACCGCGTGGCGCACCGATTCCGCTCACGCCGCAGCCCTGCGGGCGTCCTACCGGCGCACGGTCAGGGTAGCGGGGCGCGGGCCCCGCGTTCAGCCGATCCCCGCCCGCCTGGGGTGACGGCCAGGCGGCCATACCGGGCAGCGCCTGAGGCACCGCCGAGACCCGTGGATCTGGGTCGCCGCGATTGAACCGGACCGCGTTCTGACGAGGTATCACGACGAGGACGGCGCACCGGCTTGGTTCGCGACGATCAAGCGCCTCTAGGCCGCCGGCCAGGATCTAACCTGCCAGGACTCAATCAGCGCAAGTTGCGCTGCGGAATGAGTCGAGTTGCGCGTACCGCGCTGGGGTCACCGTGCGCTGGCACTCCATGCGGAAGGTCCGCGGATCCATGACAGCGGAGTGCTCATCGGGCAGCGCGCCCCACGCCACGTCGCACGCCGGGCAAGTTTCCGGCAGCATGCCTTCCCACCCGTAACCGTCTGGCATCGTGCTGCCAAGAACTCCGGGAGGAATCACGGTCGCCATTGCCGACCCCCCTTGCCGCCACGCGAGGGCTTGCCACGAGCACCTCGAAATGCGATGGCATTCATCAGCGAAATCTACGTGAACGCGGGCCAGGCTCGCATCGGGAGAATTCCCTATAGCGAGCTCCCGCCTTTGCGTTGATCTGGCAGGTCACGCCCCTGCTGTCAGTTCAGCCCAGCTCGGCGAGAACGGTGGCTGCTGCTTTCTCGCCGGAGCGCACCGCGCCGTCCATGTACCCGCACCAGATCGGCGACGTCTCCGTCCCTGCCCAGTGGATCGGCCCGACGGGCGCGGTGAGCGCGTGCCCGTACCTGGTCCACACGTTCGGTCCGAAGAACGTCCCGTAACAGCCGCCGCTCCAGCGTTCCTGCTGCCAGTCGAGCTCGACGTAGTCCGTCGGCGAGGCGGCCTTGCCACCGAAGTACCTGGCCAGCGACGCGAGCACGGCGGCGCGGCGAACCTGGAGAGTTTCCCGGCCGAGGCGGCGGGCCTCGTCGCCTTCCAGGAAAGCGAGCAGGATCCCTGGTGAGCCGTCTCTGGGGGAGTTGTCGAACACCACGCGCGACCCCTCGCCGTCACCCGTGGCCTGCCCGGACAGGCCCTCGGCACGCCAGAACGGCTCGTCATAGATGACCTGGCACTTGATTACCGAGCCCATCGGGGCGCGCTGGGTCAGCTGCTCGCGCCAGTGCGGCATGGCGGGCTCGTACTCGATCCGGCCGGCCAGCAGCGGCGGCGCGGTCACGATGATCCGCTTGCCGTCGAACTGCCCCGTGGGCGTGGTCGCGGTCACCTTGTCACCGGTCACCGAGATCTTGCTGACCGGCGCGCCCAGCCTGACCGTCGCTGCGCCGAGCCGCTCGACCAGCCGCGAGGCGATCAGCGCGGAGCCGCCTGCGAACCGGTCCTGCTGCGCGCCGCCGGTGGTGTCGATCAGCTTCTGGAACGAGCCACCGGAATGTGAGTAGAACAGCAGGTGCAGCAGCGACAGGTCGCCGGGTTCAGCGGCGAACACCGCCTCGGCGCCCAGCGCGAGCAGGCTGCGGGCACCGCGGCTGACGGTGTTGCGGCGGACCCAGGTCCCGAACGTCTGCCCGTCCCACAGCTCGGCCTTGGCCGCTGTCCACGGGGCGTCCGTGGGCACCGTCCTTGCCAGGGACTCCAGCCGGGCCTGCGCGCGCCCGATATCGGCGAGCACCAGTGGGTTGATCCGCGGGATCGTGCCCGCATACGTGCCGCGTTTGCCGTTGAAGTGCAGCACCTTCTTGTCGGTGTCATAGGTAGGGAACGTGGCGACACCCAGTTCCGCGGCAAGCGCGAGCACCCGGTCCTGCGTCGGCCCTGCCCACTGGCCGCCCATCTCCACGATCTTGCCGTCGCCGATGTCCTTGTTGACGACACGGCCGCCGACTCGGTCCCTGGCCTCCAGCACCAGCACAGAGCGACCGGCAGCCTCCAGGTCGCGCGCCGCGGTCAGCCCGGCCAGGCCAGCACCGACCACCAGCACGTCCGCGGACTCCGTCATGCACGCCCTCCCCGGGCAAAGCGCATCGACGCCACCTCCGCACGCGCCGCCAGACTCATACCATGCACCATGATCCTGGACGTGAGTCAGCAAATACGCTGAGAGACGTCCAGGATGGGCTCGGCCCGGCGGTCGATCAGGGCTCCCGGGTAGAAGCCGCGGGCCGCGTCGAGCAGCTCGTCGAGCGGCGGCCACCACGGGCCGTGCTCGAGCGAGCGCAGCGTCTTGATGACCTGCGCGGGCTCTACCTGGCCATGGATTACGGGGGCCACAGCAACGCGGCGGGGCCTGACCGCCCGCAACGGGCCGAGGTACAGGTCGGGCGGGGCGGCATCGGCCTGCGCCTGGGCGACGACCAGGTAGTAGTCGGGCAGCTCGAACTGCTTGCCCCGCCAGGCCGCCAGCGCTTCGCCAGCGCGCTCCTCGAACCCTGCCGCCGCGCCGGGGCCGGCCGGCACGTCCCACATGGACTGCCAACGGGCTGCGACGTCTGCAAGGGGGTCATGGGGCACGATCACGTAGGTCGATCGCCGCCGCGCCGCTTCCCGCATCGCGAGCGCTCCTGGCTCCCAGCCGGGCCGTGCCGGGTCCGCGGCGCCCGCCTGGCCGTCCTGCTGACCAGGAGCCCTGGCGATCGAGACGTTCGGCGATGCGGCCAACCTGGACAGCAGCCCCTCTCCGGTCTCGCCGACCAGGACCACCACGGTCGAAGACTCACGCCGCATTGGCCCGATACTAGGTGGCTGGTGTTTTTCGTGTGTGGCGGTCCGCCAGGTTCCTTGATCGTTCCGGGAGAATTGGCGGATCTGGAGGACTTCCGCCGGGAGTGATCGATGACGCTGGGCCTGACGCCACGGCAGGCTGACCTGTTCCGGCCGGCGGCTGCGCTGTGCGAGGGGCGGGTGGCGCCGGACTCGATTTACGGGATCTTGCACCGGGAGTGCTTCGCGCTGTTCCCGGATGAGATGTTCGCGGACCTGTTCACCGGTGTCGGACGGCGCAGCGTGCCGCCGATGATCGTGGCGGTGGTGATGGTTCTGCAGCGGATCGAGGGGTGCTCGGACCGGGAGGCGGCGGACCGGTTCGCGTTCGATGCGCGGTGGAAGTACGCCTGCGGCGGCCTGGACTTTGACTACCCGGGGTTCGCGCACACGGTGCTGGTGGACATGCGGGCCCGGCTCGCCCGCTCGGTGCGGCCGGGCCGGATCTTCGAGGTGACCCTGGACGCTGCGCGGGCCGCCGGGCTGGTCGGGAGGCGGCGGGTGCTGGATTCCACCCCGCTGTATGACGCGGTGGCCACGATGGACACGGTCACGCTGGTCCGCTCGGCGATCCGCGGGCTGCTGAGGGCCTGCGACGGCGAGCTGGCCGGCGAGCTGCGGGGCCTGCTGCGCCGCGACGACGACTACGCGGCAGCGGGCAAGCCGGCGTGTGACTACGACGACCCGGCGGCCCGCGAGGAGCTGGTCGGCGCCCTGGCCGGGGACGCCCGCGCGGTGCTGGGCGCCCTGGAGGGCCGGGAGCTGGATCCGGTGCTGGCGCAGGCCGCGGAGCTGCTGGCCACGGTGACCGGGCAGGACCTGGAGCAGGACGCGGCGGGGATGTTCCGGATCGCTCGGCGGGTAGCCCCGGACCGGGTCATCTCCACCGTGGACCCGCAGGCACGTCACGGTCACAAGACACGTCACCACAGCTTCGACGGCTACAAGGGCCACGTCGCTGTCGACCCCGACGCGGAGATCGTGACGGCTACGGCGGTCACGCCCGGCAACTGCGGCGACGCCGGGACAGCGGAGAGCCTGCTCGCCGATGTGCTGCCCGCCGAGGATGATGCGCAGGCCGGCCCGGCGGCAGTCTGCGGGGCGGCTCAGGGCGCGGCCTGCCCGGCAGCCGGCAGCCGGGCAGCGGTCTACGGGGACGCCGCCTATGGTGCCGGCGAGCTGGTGGAGCGCGTGGAGGGCGGCGGCCTGCACTGCGGCATCAAGGTGCAGCCGCCGGCCGCGGTCAGGGGCCACTTCGCCAAGGACCGTTTCGCCATCGACCTGCACGGCAGGACCGTCACCTGCCCGGCCGGCGTCACCGTGCCGATCCGGCCCAGCGGCCGTGACCGGCATGCCGGCGAGGCCAGGTTCGGCACGGCCTGCCAGGCCTGCCCCCTCGCCGCCCGGTGCACCACCGCCGCGGGAGGCCGCTCGATTGCCATCGGCCCGCACGAGGCCATCCTGGCCGCCGCCCGCCAGGCCCAGGCCAGCCCCGCCTGGCGAGCCGACTACAAGGCCACCCGCCCCAAGGTCGAGCGCAAGATCGGCCACCTCATGCGCCGCCGCCACGGCGGGCGCCGCGCCCGCGTCCGCGGCCTGGCCAAGATCGCCGCTGACTTCGCCATGCTCGCCGCCGCCGTCAACCTCGCCCGGCTCGCCGTCCTCGGACTTACCCGCAGCACCGGAACCTGGGCCGCGCTCGCCAGCTAGGCCACCCGGGAAGGCCCGCGGGCCACAGGACCACCATCCCTTCGGCGAGCAACCCGGCTCACCGCCCCAGATGCGCCATCACCGGGGCCACCGGACAGCCACCCGCACAACGCAGACCTCGCCAGCGCGGCCTGACCCATCAAAACCCAGGCCTGGACAGCCCCCTTTGACACCAGCCACATAGGGGGTGTCCAGCGCGGCGAGCTCGCTCGCCTGGGCTCGGGAGGCCCTGCCGGCCGGCCGGATGCCAGGGCTGCCGGTAGGCACAGCATTGATATGGAACCAATCCCACGGGGTGGATGCCGGCTCGGGAAGCGGGACGTGGCTGTCGGCGTAGGGCCGTCGGGGCCGAAGATCTCTGGGCCGCTGGGATACGCGCCGCCGTGCGGGGTCAGGAAGATGTCGCCGTTCCCGTTGTGCGCGTGGCTGGTCAGCACCCTCAGCGCCGGCACCGTCGCGGCGCGATCATCAACGAGCATCATGTCGCTAGGCCGGCACCTTGTCGAGGAAGCCGAGGACGGTGCGGAGCCTGCCGTCGCCGTCGGTCACCGCGACGTCGAACCCGACGACCAGCGGCTCGGCCCCGGCCGGCCCGAGTCCCCAGGTGAACCTGACCTGCTGATGATGCGCGTCCACTGGGCCGGCCAGCCTGAAGACGAAGCCGGGGAACTGACCCTGCGCTGCCGCGATGGTCGCCTCGATGGCGTCGTGTCCGCGTGCCTCGGCGAGCGGGTCGATGTAGCTCGCGTCGGCGGTCCACGTCTGCTCGATCAGCTTGCGCCGCGCAGCGGGGTCCGTCTCGTTCCAGCACGCCAGGTAGCGGGCGATCACGTCGTTCATGATGTGCCTTTCGGTTCTGGTCGGCCTGCGAACGTGACCCATCGTGCGAAGCCGTCGCGGCCGCTGTCGATTACGTGTGAGGCAATCGCCCGCCGTTACCTGGGAGGTAATCGTCACCCGGCGATCGGCGGGCTAGCGTCGGCACAATGACCACGATCACGCCGCAGGCACGGCCCGCTCGGCCCGTCGGCGAGCTGCTGCGCGAGTGGCGGGAGCGGCGCCGGCTCAGCCAGCTTGACCTGTCCATCCAGGCTGACATCTCCAGCCGGCATCTGAGCTTCGTCGAAACGGGCCGGTCACGGCCGACGCCCGCAATGATCATCAGGCTGACCGAGCAGCTCGACATCCCGCTGCGAGAGCGCAACACGCTGCTGCTGGCCGCGGGCTACGCGCCCGCCTACCCGCAGCACGGGCTGAACGAGCCGGAGCTCACCAGCGTGCGAGACGCGCTGAGCCAGGTGCTCGCCGGGCATGAGCCGTTTCCCGCGGTCGTCATCAACCGGTGGTGGGAGATGGTCGACAGCAACTCAGGCGCCGCCATGCTCACCGACGGCTGCGCCCGCTGGCTGCTCGAGCCGCCCGTCAACGTGCTCAGGCTCAGCCTGCACCCGGACGGGCTGGCGCCGCGGATCGTCAACCTCGGCGAGTGGAGGGCGCACCTGCTCACGCAGTTGCGGCACCGGGCGCGCGCCCTCGGCGATGAACGGCTGACCGACCTGCACCGCGAGCTGAGCGATTATCCAGGTGGTCAGGACCACGATGCCAGGGCGGCTGCACCCACCGCCGGCATCGTGCTGCCGCTCCGCTACCGCCGCGGCGACCAGGAGCTGTCGTTCTTCTCGATCACGGCCAGCGTGAGCACCGCGACCGACGTGACCGTCGACGAGCTCGCGATCGAGGCCTTCTACCCGGCCGATCCTGCCACAGCCGCCGCGCTGCGGGCGCACGCCCCTGGCTGATCTGGCCGGTCGTGGCACGCCTCACGCCAAATTGTCGAAATGCTCATGAAATGGCATCTGTCGGGCCTGTCGCGCGTTACAATGCCACGACTTCCTGAATCACCCGCGCTCTGCTGGGCGGTCGGCCTCTGGAGGATTGGTGGCGATTGCCGCACGTGCCCTCACCCTTGACCTGAACGCTCTTCCCGCGCGGCAGGATGAGTTGCGGATCGGTTTCCGAATGGGGGTCGGCGACAACAAGAAACCGTTGCTGCTCGTCTATCCAGGCACCGGTGCCGACTATGAAGCTCTGCACGTCAGGTACGCCGTCTACATGAATCTCGCGCTGGACGGAAGGCCCGCCGCTGGCAATCTCGGCCAGCTGATCGTGACCGGGGAGCGCCTTGTCGGAATGATGACGCACGGCAAGGCTAACGACACGACGCTGGACGAATCCGTTGGCTCGGTATTCGCATTCACGTTCGGCATGGACGATATCCAGCAGCCGAGGGCGAAGACGCGATGGACCGGCCGGGTGGCCGGCGTCGTTATCACCTCACGACCAGCTCAGAATCCGGCCTTCGAGCTCGCGATTGCCTCGGTTGTCGGCGTGCTGACCGACGATGGCGGCCTGACCTATGGACAGTCGTTCGCCGACCTGATGACGTCGCTGACGCTAGCGAGCTAGGCGATCACCTGGCTGCCTGACTCGATGGCCGGAACGTCGCTACCAGCTTGGCCACCAGCGTCGCGAGGAAGATCTGGCCCGTCATCGCCTCGAGCATCGCGATCGCGCGGCCGCCGCTGTCCGCCGCGGTGTAATCCCCGTAGCCCAGCGTGGTCAGCGTCGTGAAGCTGAAGTACTGGAAGTTCGATGAGTTGCCCGTGCGGTTGCCGGCAAAGAAATGCTGTTTGTGCAGGAAGTAGATGGCCGCGTAGAGCGCCGAGTACATCAGCCCGATGATCAGGTACGTGCTGATCGCGCCGAAGATGCTCTGCAGCGTCACGGTCTGCGCGGCGAGTATCTGGCGCAAGATCATCACGACGATGACCAGGAGCAGCAGCGCCGTCCAGATCGACGCCACTCCGCGGCCTGCAAGGCCGCCGTGGTGGTTGGCGACGATGATCATCAGCAGCGAGATGACAAAGCCGCCGCCGGCGATGACCCTGACGTAACGCCTGCGCAGCCCGGAGTTCCTGATTTCCAGCAGCCCGGCGACAGTAAACAGCAGGAGCTGGGTGTCGTTGATCCACGTGTTGTCAAGGAACGCTGACAGCAGGTACGAGGCGACAAGGATGACCAGCAGCAGGCCGTACCTGCGGGTCGGCCCGCCAAGGCCGGCCGGGGGGCGGACAGGCGCCTGCCCGCCAGGGCTGTGCTGCTCCGTAGCCGTAGTCGCCTCCTGATGCATGACGCCAGCGAGCCCCGCCGCACGCCGGTGTCGCGGCATGCGGCGGGGCCTTTGCTGGGCGGCCGGCCTAAGGGGCGACGTTGCCCGCCAGGCCTGCGGCCGCTAGAACTCTCTCGCTACCTGGCGCGGGCTGAGCAGCGCCCAGATGATGAACGCGTCGACGGCGATCATGACGATCGACCATATCGGCGAGTACGGGATAAGCATGAAGTGGGCTATCGCGGCGAGTACCGCTACGAAGGCGCCGACGTACCTGGCCCACGCCAGGCCGAGGAAGACGCAGACACCTACGGCAGCGACGACGATGCCGAGGATCAGCTCCACCCAGCCCCAGCCGTGGTTCGTCCAGTGGTAATAGTAGCCGCCGCCCGGGTTGGCCCAGTAGAAGTGGTTCGTCGACAGCGCCGCCAGGCCGACGATCACGCCCCACAGGCCGCCGAGGAGCATCAGGGTCCCGGCGAGGGCGGTGCCGAAGACTACCGATCCCCGGTGCTCGCCACCGCGACGGCCAGCCGGCGCATAGCCCCGGTCGGCGCCGCGCTCGGTCTCGTACCGGCCAGACTGTCCCTCGTACTCCTGGCCGCGAGCCTGACCCTGCTCGTACCCCGCTGTGGAGCCTGACGTGCCGGCTTGCCGTTCTTGTGGATTACTCATGTCAAGCCGCCCCCCTCTCTCGCTAGCCGCGGGCTTATGCTCGCGGCCCTGGCCCCGCGGGCGCCTGTGTGCATCCCCCTGGCGGCCAGCGAGTACTGCGATCGTCTTGCGTCATACCCCTGTCTCGGCTTGTGAACGCACCTGCGGTTCTCCTATGCGGATGCCAGTCGCTCGGATCCTGAGCCGGTCCCGCCTGCGCGGCGCAGGCTGAATGCGGTGATAGCCATGAGAATGCCGTAAACAAGCAGCCAGATTCCGAGCACGGCAACCAGGACAGTCAGGGAGATAGTCGGCCAGAAGAGAACGATCATTCCGGCGCACAGGCTCAGGATGCCGGCCGCGACCGTCAGCCCCCGGCCAGGGAACGAGCCAGCGAACAGGCCGGCCGCGATGTCGGCGATGCCGTGCAGGACCCAGAACAGCCCCACGACGATCGCCAGCACGGCGATCGTGACGTGATAGTGCCTGATGCAGTACAGGCCGACGATGATGGCGAGCAGGCCGATCAGGACGTGCGCGACCCGCCTGCCGCCGCTGGTCTCGTGCGCCGTGAAGCCGTCGATCAGCCTGAGCAGGCCGGCCACGATCAGCGAGGCTCCGATGAGGATGGCGGCGATGGCCAGCGTCGCCTTCGGCCACACGAGCAGTATCACCCCGACCGCGATGGCGGCGAGGCCGGCGGCCATGAACGCTGGCCACGCCGTCCTGGCGAAGTCTGGTCCGAACGCTGCTTCCCCGGTTTCGGGCTCTGGCGCGTAGCCGAGCGGTTCCCCGGGTCGCGTTGGCTGAGGTGTGCT
Organism: uncultured Actinomycetota bacterium; assembly: GCA_963739025.1. Classification (GTDB taxonomy): domain Bacteria; phylum Actinomycetota; class Actinomycetes; order Streptosporangiales; family Streptosporangiaceae; genus Chersky-822. The sequence continues at coordinate 186,529 of CAVTYS010000001.1, forward strand.
CATGGCGCCATGCTGCGGGAAGCGGGCAAGGCGATCACCACCCGTGACGGGTGAATGTTGGCGGCAGGCCATAGACTTGGCGGCCGTAGCCGTTAGCGACTAGGCCATTGCCTGAGCGGCCGCGCGGCGGGTTTCCCGACGCGCGCGCTCCCGGCAATACTGCGCGGCGGCAAATGACCCAATCCGACCGGCGACGCGGTGCCTGGGACCTGGGTGCCCGAGCACCGGTGCGCCGGACCCAGCGTCCGGGTACTAGCAGCCGGAAGGCCAGCAGCCGGACATCCAAGGAGTGACCACGTCGTGAAGACCGACGTCGAGGAACTGAGCCCGACCCGTGTGCGCCTGACGGTCGAAGTTCCGTTTGATGAGCTCAAGCCGAGCCTGGACCACGCCTACCGCGAGGTCGGCCGCCAGGTCAGGATCCCTGGATTCCGGCCAGGGCACGTGCCGCGGCAGGTTCTCGACCAGCGGGTCGGGCGGGGCGCGGTACTCGAGCACGCCATCAACGAGGCTGTTCCTGAGTTCTACGCCAAGGCGGTCCAGGACGCGCAGGTGACCGCGCTCGGTCAGCCTGAGGTGGAGATCACCAAGCTCGAAGACGGCACGGAGATCGCGTTCACGGCCGAGGTCGACGTCCGGCCCAGCTTCGAGATCCCCGACCTTGCCGATGTACACGTGGTCGTCGACGACGCTGACGTCAGTCCTGATCAGGTCGAGGAGTACCTCGGCGCGCTGCGCGAGCGGTTCGCCTCGCTCCGGGCGGCGTCGCGGCCCGCCCAGCCGGGCGACTTCGTCTCCATCGACCTGTCGGCGCAGGTAGACGGCAAACCGGTGGAGGACGCGCAGGCGACGGGTGTCTCTTACGAAGTCGGCAGCGGCACCATGCTCGACGGCCTGGACGAGGCGCTTGAGGGGATGTCAGCTGACGAGACCGCGACGTTCCAGACCGAGCTGGCCGGCGGCCAGCTGGCCGGCAACCAGGCCGACGTCACGGTCACGGTGCGCAGTGTCAAGGTCAAGGACTTGCCCGAGCTTGACGACGACTTCGCCCAGTCCGCCAGCGAGTTCAACACCGTCGGCGAGCTGCGGTCCAACACCCGCAAGCAGATGGAGGCGATGCGCAGGGCCGGCCAGGGCGGGCAGGCGAGGGACCGCGCTATCGAGGCACTGCTCACCAAGATCGACATGCCGCTGCCGGAGACCCTCGTCGAGCACGAGATCGAGCACCGGCGCGAGTCGCTGCAGCGTGACCTCGACCAGGCGGGCCTGACCGTGGAGAGCTACGCGGAGAGCCGTCAGCTCTCGGCCGCTGACATCGAGAAGGAAGTGGGCGACGAGGTCCGCCAGTCGGTCAAGGCGCGCTTTATCCTCGATCATCTCGCCGAGCAGGAAGACCTGACCATCGAGCAGGACGAGATCGGCCAGTACATCACCCAGCTCGCCTACCAGTCCGGTGTCTCGCCCGACCAGTTCGCGCGCCAGCTCACCAGCTCAGGCCAGCTCAGCGCCGTCGTGTCCGACGTGCTCAGGTCCAAGGCCGCCGACCTCCTCGCGGAGCGGGTGAAGGTCACCGACGAGTCGGGTCGCAAGGTCGTGGTTGGCGGCAAGCAGGACGAGGACGCCGGCGACGAGGAGGCCGCGGACGCGGACGCCACGCCTGACGCCGAGCCCGGCCAGGCCGAGGCCGCGGCCGCCAAGCCCAAGGGCCGCGGCAGGCGGAGCCGCAAGGACACCGGGAAGGCGGACGAGGCCGCGGCGGCTGCCGAGGCTTCCGACGCCGAGTAACCCTGCTGGAAACGGCAGCGTTTCGCAGGCGGATACCTGCCTGCGCCCAGAGCGAACAGGCCGCAGCGGTGGACGTTGCGGCCTCGCCAGGGAGTTAGGGTCGTTTGCATTAGAGCCAATGAAATCCATGACGCGGGATGGCACGGCGAGACGGGCGCACGTGCTGATCACATATCCAGGAGGCACAGTGACCACGTCGCCTGACGACCAACTGCCAGCGCGAGTGCTCGCGCGGGCCGCGGAAGCCGCAGCGCTGCCGCTCGGCGACGCGCTGTTTCAGCGGCTGCTGCGGCACCGGATCATCTTCCTCGGCCAGCAGGTCGATGACGACCTCGCGAACCGGATCAGCGCTGAGCTGGTGCTGCTGGCAGCCGAGGACTCGAAGCGAGACATCAGCATTTACATCAACTCGCCCGGCGGCTCCGTGAGCGCTGGCCTGGCGATCTACGACGTGATGCAGTACGTGCCGAACGATGTACAAACCTTCGCGATGGGCATGGCGGCGTCGATGGGCCAGTTCCTGCTCTGCGCGGGCGCGCCAGGCAAGCGCTATGCCATGCCGCACGCCCAGATCATGCTGCACCAGCCGCACGGCGGCATCGGCGGCACCGCATCTGACATCAGCATCCAGGCCGAGCAGATCCTGTACGTGAAGCGGATCCTGGCCGAGCGGACCGCCATGCACACCGGGCAGAGCGTGGAGCAGATCGAGACCGACTCGGACCGGGACAGGTGGTTCACGGCCGACCAGGCCAAGGAGTACGGATTCATCGACCACGTGGTGCGCAGCGCCACGGAGGTCCCGTCGGAGGGCGCGGTTTCATGAGCATCGAACCAAGGAGGCACGGCCTGGCCGAGGCCCGGTACGTCCTGCCGTCTTTCGTCGAGCGGACGCCGTACGGGATCAAGGAGATGAACCCGTACAACAAGCTGTTCGAGGAGCGGATCATCTTCCTCGGGGTCCAGATCGACGACGCTTCGGCGAACGACGTGATGGCCCAGCTGATCACGCTGGAGTCGATCGACCCGGAGCGCGACATCCTGATCTACATCAACTCGCCTGGCGGGTCGATGACGTCGATGATGGCGATCTACGACACCATGCAGTACGTCAAGCCGGATATCCAGACCTTCTGCCTGGGCCAGGCCGCCTCTGCGGCGGCAGTTCTGCTGGCGGCCGGCACCAAGGGCAAGCGCATGGCGCTGCCGAACTCGCGGATCCTGATCCATCAGCCGGCCATCGAGAGCGGCTATGGCCAGTCTTCTGACCTGGAGATCCAGGCCAGGGAGATCCAGCGGATGCGCCAGGCGATGGAGGCCGTGCTGGCCAGGCACACCGGGCGGGATGAGGAGCAGATCCGCAAGGACATCGAGCGGGACAAGTTCCTCACAGCCGAGCAAGCCAAAGAGTACGGCCTGGTTGATGACGTACTGACAATGCTGAAGCGCCAGCCCGATGTAGTGTCGTCTTAGCGCGTGGTTGCGACGGCGCGACGCGCGTGAACGGATGGCCCGGAGGAAGCGACTACGGCCGTCAGACGAGGTACCGTCTAGGACCTGCCTAGATCTCGTCTCGGTCCGGTCATGGCGACAGCCCTACCGGATTAAACGGTACGTAGCTGGTTCGAATCGCCTATATTGGCGACAGCGGGAGAGGGAGTAATGCGGTGGCACGCATTGGCGAGGGCGCTGACCTGCTCAAGTGCTCGTTCTGCGGCAAAAGCCAGAAGCAGGTTAAGAAGCTAATCGCTGGGCCAGGCGTGTACATATGCGATGAATGCATTGATCTCTGCAATGAGATCATCGAAGAGGAACTGGCGGAGCCGTCGGAGATCAAATGGGACAGCCTGCCGAAGCCCCGCGAGATCTATGAGTTCCTCGACTCCTACGTGATCGGCCAGGAGAAGGCCAAGAAAGGCCTGTCGGTCGCCGTCTACAACCACTACAAGCGCATCCAGTCCGGCGGCGAGCGGGTCGCCGAGGACGGCGTCGAACTGGCCAAGTCCAACATCCTGCTGCTCGGGCCGACCGGCTCGGGCAAGACGCTGCTGGCCCAGACCCTGGCCAGGCTGCTGAACGTGCCGTTCGCGATCGCCGACGCCACCGCCCTGACCGAGGCAGGCTACGTGGGCGAGGACGTCGAGAACATCCTGCTCAAGCTCATCCAGGCGGCCGACTACGACGTCAAGAAGGCCGAGACCGGGATCATCTACATCGACGAGATCGACAAGATCGCCCGTAAGAGCGAGAACCCCTCGATCACCAGGGATGTATCCGGCGAAGGCGTCCAGCAGGCGCTGCTCAAGATCCTGGAGGGCACGACCGCGTCGGTGCCGCCGCAAGGCGGCCGCAAGCACCCGCACCAAGAGTTCATCCAGATCGACACCACGAACGTGCTGTTCATCTGCGGCGGTGCCTTCGCTGGTCTCGAGAAGATCATCGAGCAGCGGGTCGGCCGCAGCGGCATGGGGTTCGGGGCCGTGCTCCGCGTGAAGACCGACCGCACGGTCTCTGACCAGTTCGCCGACGTCATGCCGGAGGACCTCCTCAAGTTCGGGATGATCCCTGAGTTCGTCGGGCGGCTGCCGGTCATCACGAGCGTGCACAACCTGGACCGCGAGGCGCTGATCAGGATCCTCACCGAGCCCAAGAACGCGCTGGTCAGGCAGTACCGGCGGCTGTTCGAGCTGGACGGCGTCGACCTGGAGTTCACCGACGACGCGCTCGAGGCCGTTGCCGACCAGGCGATCCTGCGTGGCACCGGCGCGCGCGGGCTGCGGGCCATCCTCGAAGAGGTGCTGCTGTCGGTGATGTACGAGGTTCCCAGCCGGAAGGACGTCGAGCGGGTCGTCATCACCGCCGAGGCTGTCCTCGAAAACGTCAACCCGACCCTGGTGCCGCGCGACGTCGCCCGCCGGACCCCGCGCGAGAAGTCGGCCTGACCAGCAAGGCCAGCGCGCCGCACCCTCTCACGCCAAACGACACCAACGTGCCGTCACCGTTCAAGCAGTGCGGGTGACGGCACTCCGCTGTCGTATGCCGGGCTGTCGTATGCCGGGCCCGCTGACCTACTTGCGTTGCAGGTCGTAGCGCATCCCGATCATCAGGGTCGCGAGCTCGGCGACGCTGGTGTCCCTGAGCGGGGAGGCGAGCGCGCCGATCGTGTGGTTGGTTGCCCAGCCGCAGACGCCGACCATGGTCTGGCCCAGCCAGGCGACCGTGCAGTTGGCCGCGCCGCCGCGGTGCCCGGCGTTGACCCGCCAGGGGCCGATCTTCGCGTAGGGGCCGAGTATGCCCAACATCAGCCGGCCGACCGAGTCAGCGGGAGCTCCGACCTGGGCGGTCGCATCCAGACCCAGGTACATCACCCAGGCTGGCTTGTTAGTCGCGGGATCGAGGTGGCCTGGCTGGCCATACAGCCCTGACGTCCACCCCGCGGTGATCTTCGCGGCCGCGCTGGCGTTGCCGCCTGCCTCGGCAGCCTTCCTGGCGTCGGCGACGAGCCGGTAGCCGACCGCTCCGAAGCGATGCCTCAGCTGGGTGATGATCGCAGCGCTTCCTGGTTCCGCGATGGAGCCGAACCGCCTAGGCAGACCGCCAGCGGACCTCGGCGCGGGAATGACCAGGGGACCGGCCGACCGCTTCGCAGCGGCGTGGCTGGCGGCGACGCCCCGCTCGGCGATGCTGATCGTGGCCCAGGCCAGCAGGACGGCTGCCGCGGTGATGATGGCAAGGAGCGTGAGCGCCCGGCCGGCCCTGATGCGCCGCCCGCCCCCGCTCGCGGCGACGAGCTTAGCGGGCAGGTCCAGGCTGGCGGGCAGGTCCAGGCTGACGGGCAGGTCCAGGCTGACGGGCGGGGCCTGGCTGGCCGGCTGGGCAGGAGTCGGCGGGCTGAGCGCCGTGGCGGGCAGGACCGGCAGAAACGGACTGGCGGGCCGGACCTGACTGACTGGCCTGACTGGCCGCATGCCTGGCAGGCGGATGGCGAGCGCGCGCCTGGGCCGTGTGCCCGGCTGGCTGATCGCGGCGGGGAGTTCGGTGCCGCCGTCGGCGTCCTGGCGTTCGCGGCTGATGGTCCACGGCCCTGCCAAAGGTTCATCACCTCATCTTCGTGACATAGCGTGCGAGCGGCGCCGAGCAGTAAGGGGCGGCAACATGGCGCGAAGTACAGCATATGTTCTGAAAGCCTTCCCGCGGGGGGATCCGGGCGTCGTCCCCTGCCTAGCACGGCGGGCTTCCTGAGCCGTCCGCTGGCGGCGGCGTGCGGCGGGCCGCACGGACAGGGTCTGGCGCCCTCTAGACTCTGCTGACGTGACGACCGCTGAACTGCGCGAGATCGAGCAGCAGATCCTGCAGCGCCGTCCCGAGCATTCGATCAACCCGTCGCTGGACCGGATCAGGGAGCTAACAGGCCTGCTCGGCGATCCGCAGCGGGCTTACCCGGTGATCCACATCACCGGGACGAACGGGAAGAGCTCTACGGCGCGGATGACCCAGACGCTGCTGCGCACGCGGGGCCTTCGCACCGGCCTGTTCACCAGCCCGCACCTGGTCTCGATGCGGGAGCGGATCAACGTGGACGGCGAGCCCTTGAGCACCGACCGGTTCGTGGAGCTCTACCGGGAGGTCGAGCCGTACCTGAAGCTGGTCGATGACCACCAGCCGGTCCCGCTGTCGTTCTTCGAGGTCCTGGTCGCGATGGCGTTCGCAGCCTTCGCTGACGCTCCTGTCGATGTCGCCGTGATCGAGGTCGGCATGGGCGGCACCTGGGACAACACCAACGTCGCCGACGGCGCGGTCGCCGTCATCACGCCGATCTCGATCGACCACGCCGAGTACCTCGGCGACACGGTGGCGGAGATCGCGGCCGACAAGGCCGGCATCATCAAGCCAGGCGCCATCGCGGTGATCGGCCAGCAGCCGGTCGAGGCCGCCGCTGAGCTGCTGCGCCGGGCCGGCGAGGTCGGGGCCACCGTCGCCAGGGAAGGCATCGAGTTCGGCGTGCTCAGCAGGGAACTTGCGGTCGGCGGCCAGCGGCTGTCCGTCAAGGGGCTGCTCGGGGAGTACCACGACATGTTCCTGCCGCTGTTCGGCGCCCACCAGGCCGCCAACGCGGCCTGCGCGCTGGCGGCCGTGGAGGCGTTCTCTGGCGGCGCGGGTTCTCCCGATGGCGACACCGGCGAAGGTCCCGATGGCGCGACCGCCGAGCGCCGGCTGCGCGGCTCGGCGGCGCTGGACGCTGACCTGGTCGCCGAGGCATTCACGGCCATGACCTCGCCAGGGCGGCTCGAGATCGTCAGGCGGAGCCCCGTGGTGCTGGTCGATGCCGCGCACAACCCGGCCGGGATGGCGGCCACCGCCGCAGCGCTCGCTGAGTCGTTCGGCCCGGCTGAGGTCATCGCCGTGCTAGCGGTCAGCGCCGACAAGGACGTGGCGGGGATCCTCGACGAGCTTGAACCGGCCGCCGCGGCAGTCGTGGCCACGCGGAACTCCTCGCCCCGCTCGATGGACCCGCAGGAGCTCGCTGACATCGCCGGGCCGATCTTCGGCCCCGACCGTGTCCACGTCGCCGCGAGGCTGGACGACGCTATCGAGCGGGCCGTGAGTCTCGCGGACGACGCCGCGGCGGCCATCGCCGGCCCGCTCGCTGGGCTGATGACCGGCGAGCAGGATCTCGGGCAGGCTGGCGCGGGGTCGCTGGTGCTGATCACCGGGTCCGTCATCACAGCGGGGGACGCGCGGCTGCTGCTGACCCGGGCAGAACCAGGGCAGCCGGCGCGATGAGCGGTCAGCGATGAGCAGGCTCACCGCCACGGTCCTGCTGCTCGAAGCCGTCGTGATCGCGCTGGCCATCGTGCCAGCGGTCAAGCTGGCAGACGCCACTCCGGTGACAGCCGGGGCGGCCGCTGGCGTAGCCGTGCTCGCGGCGATCGTCCTGGCGGTCCTGGCCAGGCGCTGGCTGCCGGTGACACTGGTGGGCGGGAGCCTGCTCCAGATCCTGATCATCGCCTCTGGCGTCGTGCTTTCAGTTATGTATATTCTCGGCGGAATTTTCGCATTGCTCTGGGTGACCGGAATCTGGCTTGGTCATCGAGTGGAAAGCTCGTCGTAACGTTATTGCAACTTCTGGCGTCTCGCTATCAATTTTCCTGGCCCGATGAGGAACGTGGCGAGGCTGCCGGGTAGGCTCACTCAGTGCGTGGAGTAGCCTTCAGGCCTTCGGGCTTAACCCCGCGAAATGCCGATGCTGCGCTGACCAGATATGGGCAATATGCGGCAGAACCGCAGCCATATGCCGGGTCCGTTAATGCGGACCGCGCAGGACGAGAACTCGCTGGACCATAGGGAAGCAAATGAGCAACGCGCTGGCCTTCTTGGGCCGTGACATGGCCGTCGACCTCGGCACCGCCAACACGCTGGTGTACGTGAGGGGGCGCGGGATTGTTCTCAATGAGCCTTCGGTGGTCGCGCTCAATACCAATACAGGACAGATAGTCGCGGTCGGTCTCGAAGCCAAGCGCATGATAGGGCGCACGCCGGGCAACATCATCGCCGTCAGGCCGCTGAAGGACGGCGTCATTGCCGACTTCGACGTCACAGAGCGCATGCTGCGCTATTTCATCCAGAAAGTGCACCGGCGCGGCGGGCTGGCGAAGCCCCGAATTGTCATCGCGGTACCAAGCGGCATTACCGGTGTCGAGCAGAGCGCCGTCAAGGAAGCCGGCCATCAGGCCGGGGCGCGGCGCGTCTACATCATTGAAGAGCCAATGGCAGCCGCGATCGGGGCCGGGCTGCCGGTGAACGAGCCGACCGGCAACATGGTCGTGGACATCGGCGGCGGCACCACCGAAGTGGCCGTGATCTCGCTCGGCGGCATTGTTACCGCCCAGTCGATCAGGGTCGGCGGCGACGAGCTGGACCAGGCCATCATCAACTTCGGCAAGAAGGAGTACTCGCTGACGCTGGGCGAGCGGACCGCCGAGGAGATCAAGATGGCGCTCGGCTCCGCGTACCAGGCCGAGGATGAGCCAAGCGCGGAGATCCGCGGCCGGGACCTGGTCAGCGGCCTGCCGAAGACGGTCGTCATCTCGGCTGCCGAGGTGCGGAACTCGATCGCCGAGCCGCTGGCTGTCATCGTCGACGCGGTGCGGACCACGCTGGACAAGTGCCCGCCCGAGCTGGCCGGCGACGTCATGGACCGCGGCATCGCCCTCACCGGCGGCGGTGCGCTGCTCCGAGGCCTTGACCAGCGCCTACGCGAGGACACCGGGATGCCGATCCACGTGGCCGACAACCCGCTCGACTCGGTCGCGCTCGGCACAGGCAAGTGCGTGGAGGACTTCGAGACGCTGCGCCAGGTGCTCGTGCCCGAGTCGCGCCGCTGAGCTAGGAGCGCCGACGTTGCGCGACACCCGACGCAGCAGGATGCTCCTGGCGATCGCGCTGGTAACCGCGCTTGTCCTGATCGCCATCGACTATCAGGACGGATCGTCATCGGCGATCACGTCACTGCGCAACGCCGCGGGCTCGGTCTTCGGCGGCGCCGAGCGGGCGGTCGCGGCGGTGACCAGGCCGGTCGGCCGGTTCTTCGGGGCCGGCGTGGCAGGGAGCGCCGGGGATAAGACCGCGACCCAGCGAGAGGTGGCCAGGCTGCGCGCCGAGCTGAGCGCGGCACGGCTCGACCGGGCGCAGTACCACCAGCTCGGCAGGCTGCTTCAGCTATCCGGCCGCGGCGGGTACCGGGTGCTGGCCGCGTCGGTGATCGCGTTCGGGCAGGGATACCAGCAGACCGTCACGCTCGATGCGGGCCACGCAGACGGCGTCCGGCCGCAGCAGACCGTGCTCGACGGGGACGGCCTCGTCGGACAGGTCGTGCGGGTCAGCGCGCACACCTGCACGGTGCTGCTGGCGACCGATGCGAGCTCGGTGACCGGGGTACGGCTGGCACCCCGAGGCCAGATCGGCTGGGTCACGGGGCCGGGCCGTCGCGGGCGTGGCGGATCCGTCCTGCTCAAGCTCCAGGTCCTGGACGCCGCCGCGCTCAAGATCGGCGGTCAGCTCGTCACCGCAGCCTCGGTCAAGGACCGGCCGTTTGTTCCCGGCGTGCCGGTCGGCACGATCGTGTCCGTGCGCAACAGGGCCGGCGCCCTGACGGGGCAGGCGCTGGTCCGTCCGTTCGCGCAGTTCGCTGGCATCGACGTGGTCGGGATCGTCGTGTCGGCGCCGCGGCACGACCCGCGCTACTCGGTGCTGCCTCCGAAGCCGCCGGCGTCTCCGTCACCGACGGCGACGTCCTCTGCTCACGCAGGCGCCGGCCAGACGGCAGCAGGGCCGCGAGGCCAGCAGCCGGCCCGCAGGTAGCGCGGCCATGAAGCGCAAGCTGGTCGCCGCGCTTGCCGTGGTGCTGGCGCTGCTGGTGCAGCTCACGATCATCAACGGGCTCGCCCTGCCCGGCGGCGGTACTCCCGACCTTGTCATGCTCTGCGTCATCGCGATCGGGATGACCGGCGGCCCGTCCTGCGGGGTGATCGCCGGGTTCAGTGCGGGCCTCGCGCTCGACCTGGCGCCGCCCGCCAGCCAGCTCGTCGGTCAGTACGCCCTGGTGCTATGCCTGGTGGGTTACTGTTCTGGGCGGTTGCGTTTCACCCTGCGCCACTCGGCTGTGCTGGCGCTCATCGCCGCGGCGGCCATGGCGGCGCTCGGCGAAGCGCTGTCGGCCGTCCTCACGCTCGCGCTCGACACGCCGGAGGTCACCGGGGCGACCGTCGCGCAGGTGCTGCCGCCCACGGCGGCATACGACGCCGTGCTCGGGCCGCTCATCCTGCTCTGCTCGGTCCGGCTGGCCGTCGCGCTCGGCATGAGCTTCGATTCGCAGGACGACTCGCCGGCCCTCGAGACGGGCGGGAGCGCGGGGCCGGCGATCGTGGCCGGCGTGCCAGCGATGACGGGCATGGCCGGGATGAACGCGTCAGCGCAACTGCGGCGGGCCAGGTACCGCAGGCAGGCGGGCGGCGACAGCCGGGCCGCGGCGAGCGGCAGGTGGCTGGTCGGCGACGTTGCCGGCGACATGCCGGCCATAGGTGCCGTCGGCTGGCTGGCAGGTCCTGCCGGGTCCCGCCGCGCCAGGCGCGAGCAGGCCAGGCTGACCGCGACGCTGACCGGTGCGACCCCGAGGAAGGGTGCGTCCTGGGTGGGCAGGCGCCCGCCTGGCCTGCTGCCCCTCACACCCGTGCAGCCGCCCAAGTCAAACGGCCTGCCACGGCTGCGCCTCGGCACTGGCGTGGCGGGGTCGGCGGCGGCGCTGCCTGCCCCGTCGTACCAGGCCAGGTTCGGCCGCCCGGTCCGGCTCGGCCTCGCCGACGAGCAGCGGCGGCGGGCGCGGGCCGCGAGCCGGCATACCCGCGGCAAGGGCCAGGTCAGCTTCGGCGCCAACGCGCACGGCGAGGACAGGCGCGGCCTCAAAGGCGCTGGCGTGCCCAGGATCGCGTTCCGCGGCACTGGCCTGCCTGGCGCCGCCAGCTCTCGCCAGGCTCGCCCCGCAGCGAGCAAGGCGCACCGGATCGCGTTCGGGACGGGAAGCCTGCCTGGCGCGGGTCGCGCGGCAGGCCGGCCGCTGCCCCGGATCGCCTTCGGAACCGACAGGCCATCTGGCGAGGGTCGCGCGGCAGGCCAGGCGCCCAGGATCGCGTTCGGGACGCAAGCCGCCGGCCACGGCCGGCCCGGCACGTCAGGATCGCGCGGCGGGCTTATCGGCGTAGGCGGAGCGGCAGCGAGAGGCCCGCACGGTGGCAGGAAGCCCAAGCAGCCCAGATTCGCGCGGCCGGCCGGCCCGCAGCGGGCCAGGAAGCCCAAGCAGCCCAGGTTCGCCAGATCGGCCGGCACCCGGCAGGCCAGCACGCGCCAGCCCAAGACCGCGCGGATGAGCACCAGGCGCGGCGTGCCCGGGCGGCTGCCATGGGCAAGGCGGGCTGGCGGCAGGTCGGCGGTCTGGCGGATAGGGGGCAGGCGAATGGGTGGTTACCGATGATCCGGGCGTCGCGTCCGAGGCTGTTCGTGCTCTACCTGGTGGTGGCCGCGCTGCTGTTCGGACTAGCCACGAGGGTTTGGTTCCTGCAAGTAAAAACAGGCACCAGTTACGTGACACAGGCCGCCTCAGAGCGGATCAGGGAGGTCATCCAGCCGTCCGTGCGCGGCCCGATCGTCGATGACATCGGCGCGCCCATCGTGGACAGCCGGTCCGCGCTTGTCGTGTCCGTCAGCCTGCCGACCCTGTGGAAGCAGCACGATCAGGGCGCGGTCGTCCTGCGGCGGCTGGCCAGTCTGCTGCACATCAAGCGGCACAAGATGTTCCGCGAGGTGCGGCTGTGCACCGCCGGGGTGAAGCAGCCGTGCTGGCCAGGGTCGCCCTACCAGCCGATTCCGGTCGCCGAGAACGTTCCTGCCAAGATCGGGCTCGAGGTGCTCGAGAACCATCGCCTGTACCCGGGCGTCACCGCGGCCGTCCAGCCCGTCACGCACTACCGCCAGCCGATCTCGACCAGCCTGGCGCAGACGCTCGGCTACCTGCAGCCGATCACCGCGAGCGAACTGAAGAGGGAGGGCCTGCCGGTTACCGGCTTCTCCAGCGTCGACCTCGTCGGGCAGGCAGGGCTCGAGCTGCAGTACGACCGCGCGCTGCGCGGCGTGCCAGGTGACACGAAGCTCGCGGTGAACGCGCAGGGCCAGGTGACAGGCACGATCAGCGCAGTCAAGCCGAAGCCGGGCGACTATCTGGTCACGAGCATCAACAGCCAGATCCAGCAGGACACCGAGCGCGCGCTGACCGACGCCGTGCTGCGCGGTCAGTTCGCCGGGAACCCGGTGAGCAAGGGCGGCGCGGCCGTCGTCATGACGACCACCGGCCGGGTGCTGGCGCTCGCCAGCTATCCCACCTACAACCCGAGCATCTGGTCGGGCGGCATCACCCAGGCGCAGTTCAGGCGGCTGTTCCACCAGGCCAGCGGCGAGCCGATTCTCAACAGGGCCACGCAGGGCCAGTACGCGCCAGGGTCGACATGGAAGGTCACCTCGGTGGCCGCCGCGGTCGCGGCCGGCTATCCGCTGCACGGCACCTACCAGTGTCCGGCGGCGGTGAACATCGGCGGCCGGTCCTACCTGAACGACGGCAGCCCTTCACTGGGCCCGATGAGCCTCTACACCGCGCTCGTGGTCTCCTGCGACACGGTCTTCTACAACCTCGCATACCAGATCTATCTCAAGGACCATCCGCGCGCCAACGACGTGACATCACCACGCGCGCCGGTGCAGGAGATGCAGAAGATGGAGCTGGCCTGGGGCTTCGGCCGGCCCACCGGCATCGACGTGCCAGCCGAGAGCCCGGGCAGCGTACCGACAAGGAAGTGGCTGTACTGGCTGTGGAAGGACAACGCGCACCAGGGCCAGAACTGGTGCAAGAACGGCAAGGAGAACGGCAGCTACGTCCAGCAGATCGAGTGGGATGACTGCCGGTCTGGCAACATCTGGACTGCTGGCCAGGCTGTGATCTCCGCGATCGGCCAGGGATACGTCTCGGTCACGCCGCTGCAGCTAGCCCGCGCCTACGCGGCCCTGGCCAACGGCGGCACGGTGTACAGCCCGCGTGTCGGCGAGGCGCTCGTGAGCGCGGACGGCAAGACGGTGCGGAAGATCATTCCGCCCGTCGTCCGTCACCTGCCGGTCGCCAAGTCGACATTGGCCTACATCAGGCACGCGCTGGCTGGCGTGGTGACCAGCGGTACCGCAGCCGGCACGTTCGGCGGGTTCCCGCTCGGCCAGGTCTGCGTCGCCGGCAAGACCGGTACCGCCGAGGTCCGCGGCAACCAGTCGACGTCGGTGTTCGCCTCCTTCGCGCCGTGCGATCACCCCAAGTACGTGGTCGTCGTGATGATCCCGAACTCCGGATTCGGCGCGCAGGTCGCCGGTCCTGCGGTGCGCCAGATCTGGGACGGCATTTACGGCCTCGAGGGCCACAAGGCCGCACTGCCAGGCGGCAGGCTGCCCGGCCTGCCGCACCTCAACGCCGCCGGGCAGATGGTGCCGCCGGCCGGCTTCGGGCCAGCCGCGCAGCGGCGCGCGGCCGCGGCTGCGAAAGCCAAGGCGAAGGCGAAGGCCGCGAAGGCCAAGGCAGCGCGGGGGAGGCACTAGTGAGCTGGGTCAGCAGCCAGTCGCGGCGGCGGACGAACCCGGCGTGGGCCGCCTTCAGGCGGGCCGCGAACCGCGCGGTCGGCCGGGACTCGGCGCTCCGCAAGGCCGACTGGCTGCTGCTAGCCGCGGTGCTGGTGCTGACCCTGCTCGGCACCGTGATGATCTGGTCGGCGACTCAGCCGATGCTGATGCGGCAGGGCGCGAACCCGCACACGTTCCTGCTCAAGCAGCTGCTGAACATCGCGCTCGGGCTGGTGCTGATGCTGGTCGTGAGCGCGATGGACAAGCGCCAGCTCAGGCTCTACGCGCCGATCTTGTACGGAGTGTCCTGCCTCGGGCTGATCGCGGTGCTGACCCCGCTCGGCAGCATCGTGAACGGCGCCAAATCCTGGATCTCGGTGGGCGCTGGGTTCCAGATCGAGCCGTCGGAGTTCGCCAAGCTTGCCGTGATCGTGATCGCCGCGATGATGCTGTCTGACCTGCGCGCCGGCGAGTCAAGGCCTGGGACGCGAGCGGTCGCGAAGACGCTGGGGATCGCGGTGTTCCCGATCCTGCTGGTGGCTGCCGAACCCGACCTGGGCGTGATGATCGTGCTCGTACTGCTGGTCGGCGGCCTGATCGCGCTCTCCGGTGTCCGGCTGCGCTGGCTGCTGCTGATGGTCGCCAGCGCCGCGCTCGTGGTGTTCTCCGTGGCAAAGCTGCACCTGCTCAAGGCCTACCAGGTCGGCCGGCTGACGTCGTTCCTCAACCCGTCGGCCGATCCGCGCGGTACCGGGTACAGCGCGGCGCAGTCCAAGATCGCGATCGGATCTGGCGGGATGCACGGGACCGGGCTGTTCCATAGTCAGATGGTCGCCGGCAACTTCGTGCCCGAACAGCACACGGACTTCATCTTCGCGGTGATCGGAAACGAGCTCGGTCTGGTCGGCTCGATGCTGATTCTCGGGTTGCTTGGACTGCTGCTGGTGTGCGCGCTGCGGATCGCGACCCGCGCCGAGGACCAGTTCGGGATGCTGGTGGCTGCTGGCGTCGCGATCTGGTTCGCCGTGCAGGCGTTCGTGAACATCGGGATGACGATGGGGATCATGCCGGTCACCGGCCTGCCGCTGCCGTTCGTCTCCTACGGCGGGTCGGCGATGTTCGCCGACATGATCGCGGTGGGGCTGCTCCAGTCGGTCCGCAGGCCGCGCAACGTCTTCGCGAGCTGAGCCTCGCGCGGCGTGCGCTGGGGCGGCGATCAGCTCGCCGAGCGGTAGGTGACGGTCATGACCTGGTCGAAGCCGCGGTCAGGCAGGATTCGCCTGGCGAGCAGCAGCGGCCGAGCCCCGAACCCGGTCACGTACCTGGTCCGCGGCCGCTTCGCTGTCGCCGCCGTCGCGATGACCTTGCCGACTACCGCGGGGTCTGTCGCCCTGCGCGGATGGGTGTCCGTCGAGCGCAGAACGCCGCCGACCGTCCGTGCCTGATCCGCGTACGCGGTCGAGCCGGAGGTCTGCTCCAGCTTGTCGGCCGCGATCGAGGCCCACTCGGTCCTGATCGCTCCCGGCTCGATGATCACGACGTCGATGCCGAACGGCTTGAGTTCGAGGCGCAGCGAGTCGCTCAGGCCCTCCACGGCGAACTTCGTCGCGTGGTACCACGAACCGAGCGGCTCGTAGATCTTGCCGCCCATCGAGGAGATGTTGATGATCCGTCCTGAACCTTGCTTGCGCATGTGCGGCGTCACCAGCTGGATCAGCCTGGCCAGGCCGAACACGTTGACCTCGAACTGGTACCTGGCCTCGGCGAGGTCGACGTCCTCGAGCGCGCCGTAGGAGCCGTAGCCGGCGTTGTTCACCAGCACGTCGATCCTGCCGTGCTCGCCGATGATCTGCTGCACGCCGGCCGAGGCTGAGGCGTCATCGGTGACGTCCATGCTCAGCGCTTTGATGCCGGCACTGGTCAGGGCCGCGAGCCGGTCGGCGCGCCGCGCGGCGGCATAGACGACGTAGCCCCGCTGGTGCAGTTCCCTGGCCGCTGCCTCGCCGATGCCTGACGACGCACCGGTAACCAGCGCGATCTTGTCCATGATCCACCTCATCGTCCGCGGCCGGGCCAGGTTGGGCCAGGCCGGGTCGGGCCGGGCCAGGCCGGGTCGGGCCGGGCCAGGCCGGGTAGGGCCGGGCCGGGTCGGGTTAAGAGACCGTTGGTCTGTTATTTAGAGACTAGTGTTCTGTTAATTGGATAGGATGTCAACTCGTGGAGCGGACCGATGTTGCGGGCGCCGCCCTGGCTTCCGACGGGGCGGCCTTTGCCCGCGCCAGGAGTGCCGAGCACAAGCGGCAGCGGCGCGAGGCGATCCTCGCCGCAGCGCGTGACCTGGCCGAACGCGAGGGCGTCCAGCGCGTCACGCTCGCCGCGGTGGCCGCTGCCGTGGGCCTGGCCAAGTCGAACGTGCTGCGCTACTTCGGCACCAGGGAGGAGATCTACCTCGACCTGATGGCGGAGGAGTGGCAGCGGTGGGCGGCCGAGGTCGCTGCTCGCCTGCCGGTCACCGGCGCCGGTTCGCGGGCTCTCGCGTCGGCACTCGGTGACTCGCTGGCGAGCCGGCCGCTGTTCTGTGACCTGCAGAGCGTGCTGGCCACGAGCCTGGAACGACACGTCGGCCTCCCGTCCGCCCGCCGCTACAAGACCGCGGCGCTGCACGCGCTCGAACGCGCTGGGGCGGCCGTCACCGAGCACGGTGGGCTCACGCCTGCCGAAGGGTTCGAGCTCGCGGCGGCAGCCACCGTCTTCGCCGGCATGATCTGGCCGATGGCTCATCCTTCGGCGGTGCTGCGCGAGCTCTACCGGGCCGAGCCCCACCTCGCCAGGGCGTGCCCGCCGTTCGCGCCGACGCTGGAGCGCCTGATCCACGCGCTGGCCGAGGGCCTGCCGGCCGTCCGGCCGCCTGAACGACCCTCGGCGTGACCCGGCTCCAGCGCGGCCCGCTCCGGCGTGATCCGGCTTCAGCGCTGCGCGCTCCGGCTTGATCCGGCTTCAGCGCTGCGCGCTCCGGCTTGATCCGGCTTCAGCGCGGCCCGGCTTCAGCGCGGCCCGGCTTCACCCGCAACATAGACCTCAGCGGTCACTCTGGCACCGCAGCAGGCGGCAGCCCCGGCGGACTGCCGGGAGTGGGCCGTGTATGGATGGGACACCCATCACCAACAAGTGCAATGGGTGTCCCATCCATACCGGGCCGTACACCAGCTCCCGGCGCGATTTCGGTACGGGTGGCACTGGCGTGGCTGCCGGCAGCGGTGGGACTGGCGTGGCTGCCGGCAGCGGTGGGACTGGCGTGGCTGCCGGCAGCGGTGGGACTGGCGTGGCTGCCGGGAGCGGTGGGACTGGCCGGCGGGAGCGGTGGGACTGGCCGGCGGGAGCGGTGGGACTGGCCGCGCGGACCGCTAGTCGATGCCCGCGGGCGGCCGGCTCTGTTGGACGTCCGGATGTGAACCGTTGACCGGCACCCTGACCGGCGCCGGCGTATGCCCAGGTTCCCCCGCAGCAAGCCCAGCGCCGGCGCCGTTGGCGGCGCCGTTGACTGCACTGTCGGCCGCGCTGGCACCAGCGCTACCGGGCGCGCTGGCACCACCGTTACTGGCGGCGCTGGCGTGCGGGCCAGGCTGGCTGGCGGCTGCCTCGGCGGGCTGGTGACGGTTCCAGGGCTGGGCGCGCACCAGCCAGACCGCCAGGCTCGCCAGCAGGACCGCCCCGAGCGTGATGCCGAGCGCGGTGGTCGGAACGCCGACGTACTTCAGGCCGGACGCGAAGATCACGAAGGTGATGACCGGCCTGATGTACTTGTCCGGCGCCCGCGAGGACAGGAACGACCCGACTAGCACGGCAGGCACGCTGCCGATCGCGACCGAGGCCGTCACAGCGAACTCGACGTGGCCGAAGGTCAGCGCGCCGAGTGCGGCGGCTGCAGTGAGCGGAACGGCCTGCGTCAGGTCCGTGCCCACCAGCTGGTTGGCGCCGATCAGCGGGTAGACGAACAGCAGCAGCACGATCATCAGCGAGCCCGAGCCGACCGAGGTCAGCCCGACGATCAGGCCGCCGACCGCGCCGATCGCGACCGTGGGCAGCGGCTTGACCGCCACGTCGGTGATGGTGCCGAGTCGCTGCTGGCCCGACCGCCTGTCCAGCACGTAGCGCACCACCATGGCCGCGGCGCCGAGGAGAAGCGCGGTGCCGAGCGCGACCTCGACATGCGTCTGGTCGGCCTCGCCGCCGGTGCCGAGCAGGTGCAGCAGGTACGAGCCGAGGAACGCCATCGGCACCGATCCGACCACCATCAGGCCTACCAGGCGCATGTTGACGGTGCCCTTGCGCAGGTGCACGGCGGCGCCGAACGGCCGCATCAGGACCGCGGCGACCAGGTCGCTGGAGATCGCCGAGGAGGGGGTGACGCCGAAGAACAGGATCAGCATGGGGGTCATCAAGGCACCGCCGCCTGCGCCGGTCAGTCCGACCAGCAGGCCGACGATGGCACTGCCGATGATCATGAAGGGGTTCAGGTGCATGGAGATCAGTTCCCTGCCTGAGTGATTGCTCGTGCCCGCGTGCTGTCGAGTGCCGGCGAATTGTCTAGTCTATTGATCTAGAATATAGATATATCTTATCTTCTATTACCGATCGATTTCAAATGGAACTGGCTAACCGGTATGCCTGGGCAGAGAACCCGAGATCGCTGCCGTACTCGTGAAGAACAGCTTCAGGCGGTTACGCGCCGCGGCCAGTGCCTCACGTAGTACCCCCGGTCGGTCGGTAAGCTTGAGCGATGCCTGTTCAGTCGGTCTACCCCCGGCTTGAGTCGCTGCTCCCGCTGGTTCGCAAGCCCGTCCAGTATGTAGGCGGGGAGCTTAACAGCGTTGTCAAAGACTGGGACGCCGCCGAAGTCCGCTGGGCGCTCATGTACCCGGACGCGTACGAGGTAGGCGTTCCCAATCAGGGCATTCAGATTCTTTACGAGGTGCTGAACGAGCGTGACGACGTGCTCGCCGAGCGTACCTACTCGGTCTGGCCTGATCTCGAAGCCCTGATGCGCGAGCACGACGTCCCGCAGTTCACGGTCGACGCGCACCGGCCTGTTCGTGCGTTTGACGTGCTCGGGGTCAGCTTCGCGACCGAACTCGGCTACACCAACCTGCTGACCGCCCTCGATCTGGCGCAGATCCCGCTGAGTGCGGCAGCCCGCGGCGAAGATGACCCGATCGTGCTGGCGGGCGGTCACGCCGCGTTCAATCCCGAGCCGATCGCTGAGTTCATCGACGGCGCGGTCCTCGGCGACGGCGAGCAGGCCGTGCTGGCCATCACCGACCTGATCAGGGACTGGAAGCGGGCTGGGCGCCCGGACGGCAGGGAGGGGCTGCTGCGGCGCCTGGCCAGCCGCGGCGGCGTCTACGTGCCGCGCTTTTATGACGTGAGCTACCTGCCGGACGGCACGATCGGCGGCGTGCTGCCGAACCGGCCTGCCGTCCCGCGCGCGGTCGCCAAGCACACGGTCTCTGACCTGGACGCATGGCCCTATCCGAGCAAGCCGCTTGTGCCGGTCGCCGAGTCGGTGCACGAGCGGTTCAGCGTCGAGATTTTCCGCGGCTGCACCAGGGGTTGCCGGTTCTGCCAGGCAGGGATGATCACAAGGCCGGTCCGCGAGCGGTCGATCTCCACGATCGGGCAGATGACCGAGGCTGGCCTCGCGAACAGCGGGTTCAGCGAGGTCGGATTGCTCTCCCTCTCCAGCGCAGACCACAGCGAGATTAACGAGATCGCGACCGATCTCGCCGACCGCTACGAAGGCACCAACACCGGGCTGTCGTTGCCGTCGACCAGGGTGGACGCGTTCAACGTGACGCTGGCCGACGAGCTCAGCAGGAACGGGCGGCGGTCCGGGCTCACGTTCGCCCCCGAAGGCGGCACCGACCGGATCCGCAAGGTGATCAACAAGATGGTCACCGAGGATGACCTGATCGCGACCGTGACAACCGCGTACGCGAGCGGCTGGCGCCAGGTGAAGCTGTACTTCATGTGCGGCCTGCCGACCGAGACTGACGAGGACGTGCTGGCGATCGCCAGGGTCGCGCATCGCGTGATCGAGGCGGGGCGGAAGGCAACGGGCCGCGGCGATATCAGGTGCACGGTGTCGATCGGCGGCTTCGTGCCCAAGCCGCACACGCCGTTCCAGTGGGCATCCCAGTGCGACCACGAGACCGTCGACGCGCGCCTGAAGGCGCTGGGCGCGGCGATGCGGGCTGACCGCGGATACGGCCGGTCGATCGGGTTCCGCTACCACGACGGCAAGCCTTCCGTGGTGGAGGGGCTGCTGTCCCGCGGCGACCGCAGGGTGGCCAGGGTCATCAGGGCCGTCTGGGAAGACGGGGGCAGGTTCGACGGCTGGAGCGAGTACTTCTCCTACGACCGGTGGGAAGCCTGCGCGGCGCGCGCGCTCGCCGGCGACGGCATCGACCTGGACTGGTACACCACGCGCGAGCGCGGCTACAACGAGATCCTGCCCTGGGACCACCTGGATGCCGGGCTGGAACGGGACTGGCTCTGGCAGGACTGGCAGGCAGCGATAGACCCGGCAGGGGCGGCCGAGGTGGACGACTGCCGCTGGACCCCGTGCTTCGAGTGCGGCGTCTGCCCGGCCATGGACACGCAGATCGAGACCGGCCCGACCGGTGCCAGGCTGCTGCCGCTGACCGTCCTCAACCAGGCCCGAGGCCAGCAGCCGGCCCGAAGGGCCCCAGCCGGGGCCGGCATCTCTGGCCGCGGGAGCCAGGACTAATGGCCAGGCCCGTGCCAAGCGGACCGCCGCCGGCGCCGACCGTTCAGCGCCTGACCATCAGGTACGCTAAGCGAGGCAGGATGCGCTTCGCGAGCCACAGGGATGTAGCGCGCGCGATTGAGCGGGGAGTGCGCAGGGCCGGCCTGCCGGTCGCTTACTCCGCAGGCTTCTCACCGCATCCGAGGATTTCGTATTCGGGCGGGGCGCCGACGGGCGCGGCGAGCGAGGCTGAGTACCTCGAGATCGCCGTGACAAGCCAGTGCGAACCCGACGACATCTGTCGGCGGCTCGACGCGGCCCTGCCGGACGGGATTGACGTGATCGAGGTTGTCGAGGCAGCCGGCAAGTCCGGCGCGGCACAGCTGGAGGCCTCCGAATGGGAGGTCATCTGGCCTGGTGTTCCAGCCAGCGCCGCCGCCTCGGCCGTGCGGAAGTTCCTCGCCTCGCCCAGCGTTGAAGTGGAACGCCTGACGAACAAGGGAACGCGGACGCTGGACGCCAGAGCCGCGGTGCTGAGTCTGCTCAGCACGACAAGTACGGATTCCGATCGCGCCGCGGGCGGGAGTCAGGGCGGCTCACGGCCGGGCCGCACGGAGCCTGCCGCCGGATGTGCGATACTCCGAATGATTGTTCGGCAGCTGACACCTGCCGTCCGACCAGATGACATCCTGGCCGCGCTCCGCCAGCTGTCGGCGCTCGAGCCCGCGTCACCGCCCCTGGTGACCAGGCTCTGGCAGGGGCCGCTCAGCGCGCTGACCGCGGCTCAGACGGGAGCTCAGCCGGGGATGACCGCAGCCTGCGACGCAACCGGGCCAGGCCGGCCCGAGCAGCCGGCGGCAGGTCCTGCCAGCAGCGACCGGATCGAAGACGTGCCGGACCTGCGGCCGCATCGGCCTGATCAGGACCTGAGGCGAGAAGCGGGCCCGGAAGGCCCGAGGCGAGAAGCCGGCCCGCAGGGCCCGAGGCGAGAAGCCGGCCCGCAGGACCACCGGCACGACGAACATCAGCCGTGCAGCACAACAGACAAGGCAATGCAGCAGGAGGCGAAGAGCGCCGTACCGGCGCCAGCCATCCAGCTGCGTGCGAACGAACAGCTCCTGCGCGGCACGCTGGGTCAGCTCGCTGGCCCGCGCGCCCGGGAGCCCTACGGAAGAGATTGCCCGGATGCTCGAAACCGAGCCACAGAATCAACGATCAGAATCCAATGAGACATCAGGAAGCGCTGGTGAAAGTCAAGCTGCCCAGCCTGCCAGCGAAGGCGGGCACCGGCGCGGACTGCTGCGCCGGGCGAGGCGGAGCGTAGCCAAGCCAGCATCGCCGGCCTTCAGTTCGGGGACCCAGGACAGCGGGTCTGGATCGTCCGCGCCGTCCCGTAGCAGCCAGAGCGCTGGCGGCGGCCAGGCGAGCGGGTCCGTTCCCGCCGTCCCCGCTGTGCCGGTCAGCGAGCCAGCACAGCAGTCGGCTGGTCGGCGCGGGTCGGCCGGCGCGCCGGCCGTTCCGGCTGCCGCCTTCCAGCCGCCAGTCGTGGTCTTCCAGCCTCCGGAAATTACGAGCCAGCCGGCCGAGTCCGGCAGGCCGCAGCAGGACGACGATTCCGAGGAGGGCGCGGGCGGTGGCTCGCGCAGGCGTCGCCGCGGCGGACGCGGCCGGGGCAAGGGCGGCACGGCCGAGCCTGGCTCCGGCGACGGCGGCCAGGCGAGCGCCCAGGATCAGGGCGGCCAAGATCAGGGCGGCCAGCCGGGCGACGGCCGGAAGGCGGACAAGCAGGCCAAGGGCGCCGCTGGTAGCGCCCACGCGGCCGGGCGCGCTCAGGACAGCAAGGACAGCGACGACGAGGCCGGCGACGAGAACGGCGACGGCAGCTCCGCGAGCCGGCGTCGCAGGCGACGCCGGCAGCGCAGCGGGGCTGTGGTCGCGGGCGGCGAGGTGCCCGCCGACGATCCCGCCGACACCGTCGTGCACGTCCGCGAGCCGCGCCAGGCTGGCGATGCTGACGACGTCCGCGCCGTCAAGGGTTCGACCAGGCTCGAGGCTAAACGGCAGCGCCGCCGCGAGGGACGTGACACCGGCAGGCGCCGGCCGCCGATCATCACCGAGTCCGAGTTCCTGGCCAGGCGCGAGGCCGTCGAGCGGGTCATGGCGGTGCGCCAGCAGGGCGAGCGGACCCAGATCGCGGTGCTCGAGGACGGCGTGCTGGTCGAGCACTACGTGGACAGGGCCAGCCACCAGTCCTACGTAGGAAACGTCTACCTCGGCAAGGTGCAGAACGTGCTGCCCTCGATGGAGGCGGCGTTCGTCGACATCGGCAAGGGTCGCAACGCGGTCCTGTACGCGGGCGAGGTCAACTTCGACGCGAGTGGCCTCGAAGGTGTAGCGAAGCGGATCGAGTCGGCGCTGAAGTCGGGCCAGTCGATCATGGTGCAGGTCACCAAGGACCCGATCGGCCACAAGGGCGCGAGGCTGACGAGCCAGGTCAGCCTGCCGGGCCGGTATCTCGTGTATGTGCCAGGCGCTTCGATGACCGGGATCAGCAGGAAGCTGCCCGACACCGAGCGGAACAGGCTCAAGCAGATCCTGAAGAAGGTCGCGCCCGAGGAAGGCGGGATCATCGTCAGGACGGCGGCCGAGGGCGCGTCCGAGGAAGAGCTGCAGCACGACGTGACGCGCCTCGTCGCACAGTGGCAGGCGATCGAGCGCAAGGCCAAGACGGCCAGCGCGCCCGATCTGCTGTACGGCGAGCCAGATCTCACGATCCGCGTGGTCAGGGACATCTTCAACGAAGACTTCACCAGGCTCGTCATCGCCAGCGACAACGAGTGGGACCTGGTCGATGAGTACGTCAGGTACGTCGCGCCGAACCTTGCCGAGCGGCTGGAGCGCTGGGCCGACGACAAGGACCTGTTCACTGCCTACCGGATCGACGAGCAGCTGACCAAGGCGCTGGACCGCAAGGTCTGGCTGCCGAGCGGCGGATCGCTGGTGATCGACACGACCGAGGCCATGACGGTCATCGACGTGAACACCGGCAAGTTCACCGGCCAGGGCGGCAACCTGGAGCAGACCGTCACCAGGAACAACCTCGAAGCGGCCGAGGAGATCGTCCGCCAGCTGCGGCTGCGCGACATCGGCGGCATCATCGTGATCGACTTCATCGACATGGTGCTGGAGAGCAACCGTGACCTGGTGCTGCGCCGGCTGATCGAATGCCTGGCGCGTGACCGCACGAAGCACCAGGTGGCCGAGGTGACCTCCCTTGGCCTGGTGCAGATGACCAGGAAACGGGTCGGGTCCGGGCTGCTGGCGGCGTTCTCGGTGCCGTGCGAGCACTGCAACGGCCGGGGCATCCTCGTCTCGACCGACCTCACCGAGCTGCCGCACGGGCGCAACGGGCAGGCTGGCACGCCGAAGCCAGGGCCGTCCAGGTCCAGGTCGAGGAGCAAGGCGATCGCGCAGGTCGCAGCCGCCAAGACGGCCGAACCTGAGGCGACCGAAGCCGAAGCCGCCGGCGAGGCGGGTGGCAAGGAAGGCGCTGGTGCTGCGGCTCCAGCGGCTGCGAAGGCTGGAGCCCGCCAGACCGCCAGGTCCGCGAAGGCAGCCGCGGCTGCCGCGGCGGCGGCAGAGGCAGCGTCAGAGGAGGCCGGCCAGTCCGAGGCAGGATCCGGGACAGGAACCCAGGCGCCAGCCGCTACCGACACGAGCGCGACCGACGCAGCAGCTACGAGCACTGGCACGACAGACGCAGGCGCGACCGGCGGTGCCGCCGAGGCGGCCGCCGCCACACCGGCGGCGCCCCGTCGCCGGCCGCGGCGTTCCGCGCACCGGGAGGCTGGCCCGCCTGACTCGGCGCGGGCCGCGCAGGGCGCACCCGCCGCAGCCGACGGTGCCGCGCCCGCTCCAGACGGCGCCGCTCCGGACGGCGGCGCACCAGGCGGCACGGCACCAGGCAGCACTGCACCGGTCGGCACTGCGCCGGACGGCGCCGCAGCAGCCGGAACGGCGGAAGCCAACGGCGCGGCCCCGGCCGCGGCTGCCGAGCCCGATGGCGCGCCGACGCAGGTTCCCGCCGACGCCAGTGCGCCGTCAGCCACCGCACCGGCCGACGCGAACGGCGAGGCGCCAGTCCAGCCGGCCGGGGACACCGCCGTGACCGCCGCCGGAGCAGGCGAATCGGACGGCGGGGGAGCGCGGGAAGCAAGCCAGTCAGATGCCGATGCGGCTGCAGGGCCAGAGTCCGACGCGGACGCCGCCGAGCGCGAGGCATCGCGTCCGGCTTCGAGCGAATGAGGGCGCCTGGTCTGATATTCTTTGTCGTCGGCGTGTCTGGCCGTGACGCGCACTGTCGGCGGGCCCGGGTCGCCTCGACGTTCGGACGAGGTCGCGAGTACGCGGCGGGCTGACCCCAGGAAGAGAGAGTTCAGTCGTGTACGCGATCGTCCGCTGCGGCGGCAATCAGAGCAAGGCCTCTGTCGACGACGTCCTGACCGTGGACAAGCTCGCCGGTGAGGTCGGTTCGACCGTGACGCTGCCAGCCGTGCTTGTCGTCGACGGCAAGAAGGTGATCACCGACACCGCCGAACTGGGCGGTTACGAGGTCACCGCCGAGATCATTGGCCCGGCCACCGGCCCGAAGATCAACATGATCCACTACAAGAACAAGACCGGCTACCGCCGTCGCCAGGGTCACCGGCAGAAGTACACGCAGGTGAAGATCACCGGCATCGGCCCAGGTAAGGCCAGCAATGCCAAGGCCAGCAATGCCAAGGCCGGCACTGCCAAGGCCAGTACGGCCAAGGCGAGCACAGCCAAGACGAAGGCCTGAGAGGTAACGCTGAGATGGCACACAAGAAGGGCGCCTCGTCCAGCAGGAACGGACGTGACTCGAACGCCCAGCGCCTTGGCGTGAAGCGGTTCGGCGGCCAGGTCGTCAACGCGGGCGAGATCCTGGTCCGCCAGCGCGGCACGCACTTCCATCCCGGTATCGGCGTCGGCCGCGGCGGCGACGACACCCTGTTCGCGCTTGTCGCCGGCCGGGTCGAGTTCGGCTCTCGGCGCGGTCGGCGTGCGGTCAGCGTGATCCCGGTCGCCGAGACCGCGACCGCCAACGCCAGCTAGCCAGCTCCGGCGGCTCAGCCTGGCTCCGCACGGCGGCCTGGCTGACCCGAGATCGATCAACCGCGATGGGCCATCACTGTCGTGCCGGCAACGGTCGTTCCGGCAACAGTGGTGGCCCATCGCGGTTGTCTGCACGGACTGAGCGACGAGCGGTGCGAGGGGGCTAACGTGGCTGAGTTCGCCGACCAGGCGGAGATCCGGATTCAGGCTGGCAACGGCGGCCACGGCTGCGCCTCGATCCACCGCGAGAAGTTCAAGCCGCTCGGCGGACCTGACGGCGGCAACGGCGGCCGCGGCGGCGACGTCATCTTTCGCGTCGATCCCAGCACGGCGACGCTGCTCGACTTCCACCGCCGGCCGCTGCGCCGGGCGGGCAACGGCAAGCAAGGCGCTGGCTCGAACCGCAGCGGCGCCGACGGCACCGACCTGATCGTCAGCGTCCCTGACGGGACCGTCGTCAAGACCGCGGACGGCGAGGTGCTCGTCGACCTGATCGGGGCGGGCACCCGGTTCATCGCCGCTGAAGGCGGCCACGGCGGGCTCGGGAACGCGGCGCTGGCATCCGCCAAGCGCAAGGCGCCAGGATTCGCGCTGCGCGGTGAGCCTGGCCAGCGCAAAGAACTGGTGCTCGAGCTGAAGACCATCGCCGACGCCGGGCTCGTCGGGTTCCCTAACGCCGGTAAGTCCTCGCTGATTTCGGCGATGTCAGCGGCGCGTCCGAAGATCGCGAATTACCCCTTCACCACGCTGACCCCGCACCTCGGGGTCGTCGAGGCCGGTGACACCCAATACGTCGTCGCCGACGTGCCAGGGCTGATCCCTGGCGCCAGCGACGGACGGGGACTCGGCCTGGATTTCCTCAGGCACGTCGAGCGCTGCTCGGTGCTCGTGCACGTTATCGACTGCGCGACGCAGGAGCCAGGGCGTGATCCGGTCACCGACCTGGACGTGATCGAGGCCGAGCTCACCGCCTATGACGCGCTGACCGATGCGGGGCTGGCTGGCCGGCCGCGGGTCGTCGTGCTCAACAAGATCGACGTGCCGGAGGCGCGCGACCTCGCCGAGATCGTTACGCCTGACCTCGAGGCCCGGGGCCTGCAGGTGCACCACGTCTCCGCTGCGTCCGGCGAGGGCCTGCGCGAACTGGCGTTCGCGCTCGGAGCGATCGTCGCAGAGGCCAGAAGCGCAGCGCCAGAGGCGCTGCCGACCCGGCTGGTGATCCGCCCTGAGCCGGTCGCCGGACCGGACTTCGAGCTGATGCGCGTCGGCGAGAACGCGTTCCGGATCAGGGGCGCCAAGCCGCTCAGGTGGATCCTGCAGACCGACTTCAGCAACGACGAGGCCGTCGGCTATCTGGCCGACAGGCTGGCCAAGCTGGGCGTCGAGGAAGCCCTTGCCGAGGCAGGCGCCAGCCCAGGCGCTGAGGTGCTGATCGGCGAAGAGGACAATTCGGTGGTATTCGACTGGGATCCGAAGCAGCCGGCCGGCGCCGGCTTCGGTCCCCGCGGCACCGATCCCCGCCTGGAGCCCTAACCCGCCGCTGACCTGCGCCGACCGCGCCCTCTGCGCGTGGGGCCATCGCCGATGAGCGACTAAGCTGTATGGGCACTTTCACCGGCGAAGGGACACGCGCTTGTCGGGCGAGGACCGGGCAGGGATCGAACGGGACAGCGAGCAGGCGTACATTACCGGACTCTACGAACGACTTGACGAGCTCAGGGAGCGGGCTTCTGACCGGCTGGCGGGAACGCTGCGGCAAGTGGGCGGCACGCCGGCGGCCAGGACCGAGCGGGAAGCACTGACCGTCATGTACCGGCAGCAGCTTGCCCAGCTCGATGCCGCCGAGAACGGGCTGTGCTTCGGCAGGCTCGAGTTCAACGACGGCGCCACAAGCTACATCGGGCGCCTCGGCATGCACGCGGACAACGAGGACTACGACCAGCTGCTGATGGACTGGCGCGCCGACGCGGCGCGGCCGTTCTACCTGGCCACGGCCGCGTCGCCGGGCGACGTGCGGGTCCGCCGCCACATCAAGACCAGGGCCAGGAGCGTGCAGCGGCTGGACGACGAGGTGCTGGACCTCGCGGCCGCTGACCCGGGCAAGCACGAGGGGCTGACCGGCGAGTCGGCGCTGCTGGCCGCGCTGAACGCGAGCCGGACCGGGCGGATGCGCGACATCGTCGAGACCATCCAGGCCGAGCAGGACCACATCATCAGGTCAGGGCTGCCCGGCGTGCTGGTCGTCCAGGGCGGCCCTGGCACCGGCAAGACCGCCGTCGCCCTGCACAGAGCGGCCTACTTGCTGTACACCTACCGGCGCCAGCTCGAAAAGCGCGGCGTGCTCGTGATCGGGCCGAACGCCACATTCCTGCGCTACATCGGGCAGGTGCTGCCGTCGCTTGGTGAGACGAGCGTACTGCTCGCGACCATCGGCGACCTGATGCCGGGCATCGCGGCCACCGGTTCCGAGCCCGCCGATGTCGCGCGGATCAAGGGCAGGCGGGCGATGGCGAAGGTCGTGTCCGCCGCGGTGCGGGACCGGCAGCGCGTGCCGCATGAAGGCCTAGAGGTCAGTTTCGAAAAAATCTCTTACCGGCTCAGCGGGCAGGCGCTGGCCCGGGCGCGAGAGCGTGCGCGCCGGTCCCGGCGGCCACACAACCAGGCCAGGCGGATCTTCATCGCGGACGCGCTCGACGAGCTCGCCAACGTAGTTGCTGACAGGCTCGGCGCTGATCCCTTCGGCGGCGGGAACCTGATGGGCCGGGCCGACATCGATGACCTGCGCGCGGATCTGCGCGATGATCCCGAGATCAGGGCCGCGCTCGGCCGGCTCTGGCCGGTGCTGACGCCGCAGCAGCTGATCGCCGACCTGTTCGCTTCCAGGCGGCTGATCGCCACGGCTGGGCGCTCGCTGAGCGAGCGGGAGCGCGACTTGCTCCGCCGCCCGGCGGGATCGCCGTGGACACCTGCAGACGTCCCGCTGCTCGACGAGGCCGCCGAACTGCTCGGGGAGGACGACAGGGCCGCGAGGACCGAGGCGCGGCGGCGGCGCGACGAAGAAGAGGCGTACGCCAGTGGCGTGCTGGAGATCATCGGCCGGGATGAGGAGGATGACCCTGAGATCCTGATGGGCGCCGACATGCTCGACGCGGCCAGGCTCGCCGCGCGGTTCGACAACGACAGCTACCTCACCCCAGCCGAGCGGGCCGCGGCGGACCGGACCTGGGCGTTCGGGCATGTGATAGTCGACGAGGCGCAGGAACTCTCGCCGATGGCGTGGCGGATGCTGATGCGGCGCTGCCCGGCCAGGTCGATGACGATCGTCGGCGACGTGGCCCAGAACGGCAACATCGCGGGGACGGCGTCCTGGTCAGATGCGCTCGGCCCGTTTGTCGGCGACCGGTGGCGGCTGGCGCCGCTGACGGTCAACTACCGCACGCCAGCGGAGATCATGACCGTGGCCGCCGATGTGCTCGCCCAGATCAACCCGGAGGCGACGACGCCGCGATCGGTCAGGGACTCAGGAGCCGTGCCGTGGCGGCTACGGGTGGCAGAGCCGGCTGAAATCGCGCGGGCCTCGGCACAGGCCGCGGCCGGCCTGGCGGGGGAGGCGGGAGACGGGACGCTCGCGGTGATCGTTCCCAACGGCAGGCTCGCGGAGATCGGCGCCGCTGTCCGGGCTGCGCTGCCCGACGCGGGCGTCGGTGACGACGAGGCCGGCGAGCCCGACCTGGAGCGGCCCGTGGTCGTGCTGACCGTCCGGCAGGCCAAGGGCCTCGAATTCGACGCCGTGCTGGTCGCCGACCCCGGCATGATCCTGGCGGAATCCCCGCTGGGGCTCGGAGACCTGTACGTCGCGCTGACCAGGGCCACGCAGCGGGCCGGCGTCATCTACGCCGGCGAGTCGCTCGCGGTCCTGGAAAGGCTCACCGAGGTGAGCACCGTCGCCGAGGGGCTGGGCCGGAGCGCCCAGCGGCCCGTCGTCCCCGACGCCGAGGTCGCATAGGCCGCACCGCGCGGATGTGCCGGAGCGCACCCGAGGTCAATCCCGGGATCCACCCCGCTATGCGGGGTCAATCCCGGGATCCACCTCTGGATCCACCTTGCGGTGGGCCGGGCGGCGGATAATTCGGTGGCTGGCGGCGGCCGGGCTGGCTTACGGTGTCCGGGCAGCCGGGTTGTGGCTGCGCGGACGAGGCCGACACAGCCGCGGCCAGCAGCCGAGGCCGACACAGCCGCGGCCAGCAGCCGAGGCCGACACAGCCGCGGCCAGCAGCGGCCGGGAAGGCCGCCGCCCGCTACGTCGATCTGAGGAGTGACCATGGGCGTGGTCAGGTTCTTCCGTGTCCGGGAGGCGCCCGCCCGAGTGGCGGCGTTCCCAACGACGGCGGTTCTCCCGGCAGCCGGCCCGGGCACAGAACCCGGTTGGCGCGCACTTCCTCACTGACCGGCGCCTGATCGAGCAGCTGGTCAGGGCCAGCGGCGCAGGAGAAGGTGACCTCGTCTTCGACCTGGGCGCCGGGTACGGCGCCCTGACGGGGCCGCTTGCCCGCACCGGCGCCAGGGTGATCGCGATCGAGCTCGATCCCGGGCTTGCCGACCGGCTGCGGCGGCGGTTCTGCGGCGAGCCGCTGGTCGGCGTCGTCGAAGGTGACCTGCGCGAGGTACCGCTGCCGCGGCGGCCGTTCCAGGTGGTCGCGAGCCCGCCCTTCGCCCTGACCACGCTGCTGTGCCGGCGGCTTCTCGGGGACGGCAGCATCCGGCTGAGCGGCGCCGAGCTGAT
Organism: uncultured Actinomycetota bacterium; assembly: GCA_963739025.1. Lineage (GTDB taxonomy): Bacteria > Actinomycetota > Actinomycetes > Streptosporangiales > Streptosporangiaceae > Chersky-822. The sequence goes on from CAVTYS010000001.1 coordinate 217,200, forward strand.
CCTGGAATGGGGCGCGGCGAAGTGGCTGTCCAGCCCGGAGCCGCGGGACCTGGAGACCGCGCGCTGGGCGGCCAGGTACGAGATGCGGCTGGTGCGCCGGGTGCCGGCGGCCAGCTTCTCGCCGCCGCCGCGATCCGACGCCGCCTATGTGCGGATCAGCCGCCGCGGCTAGCGGCGGCGGGTGCCGGCGACAGCAGCCGGCGGGTGTCGACAACGACCGGCGGCTGGCGTGTCAGCGGCCGATGGACTCCAGGGCCGTGGAGAACGCGCCCTGCCAGGCCGCGTACGACCTGGTCGGGCTCGCGGACGGCGGCTTGACGGCGTCGAGGGCGGCCAGTGCCGACCGGACGACGTCCGCTGGGCGGCCTGATGTTACGGCGGCATCACCGAGCTCGAGTTCGTGCTGGAGGTTGTCGCGGCCGTGCCCCTGGACCACGTCGAGCAGGAGCAGCGGACGGCCGACCGTACGGGCCTCGGTGCAGGTGTCGCCCGAGCTGGTGATGACCAGGTCGCTGGCGGCCATGAGCTCCGGTATCCGGTCGGTGTAGCCGATCGCGCGAACCCGTGGCTGGCGCCGGGAGGCCGCCTGCAGCTTGAGTTCCAGGCGGGCGTTCTGTCCGGCGACGGCCAGGACGTGCACGTCGGCGTTCCCGAGCGCCTCGGCGGCCTCCGCGACGGGCCCGATGCCCCAGGCTCCGCTCATCAGCAGCACGCATCGCTCGTGCTCGGGGATGCCGAGTCGCCGGCGAGCCCGGTGCTGGGCCGGAGCGTCGTAGAACGCTGCGCGGAGCGGGGCCGGCACGACCAGCGCTCTCGCGTCGGGCTCGAACCTGTGCACCGCGCGCTCCGCCACATCGGATGTGACCAGGTACAGGTCGACGTTCGGGTGCACCCAGAGCCGGTGCGGGGTCGCGTCGGTGCAGAAGACGACGTGGCTCATCCCCGGGTACCTGGGCGCCAGCCGGCTGATCGCCGACGCGCCCGTGGCGAACACCGAGATGACCAGGTCGACGTGGTTGGCGTCGAGCAAGGCGCGCAGCCGGGGCTCGATCTGCCGTCTCGCCGCCGCGTCAGTGAGGTCCGCGAGCCTGCCGCCGGTCCGCAGCGAGGCGAAGTGGAACGCGTCGAACACGCCGGGCAGCGCGATCATCGACCGGAACACGGCGCTGCCGATCGAGCCGCCGCCGCGGCCGAGCAGCCGCATCAGGTCCAGGGTCCTGGTCGACCAGCCGTCCGCCTCCAGCGTGGCCGAGCACGCCTCGGCGAGCGTGTCGTGGCCCATGCCGATCGATCCTGAAAGCAGCAGCGCCCGCCGCCCGCGCGAGTAGGGCTGCCCGCTCAGCTGCCCGCTCATTCGCCACCACCCGGCTGCGTGTCGAGCCAGTCCAGGTACCGGCGGATGCCCTCGGCGAGCGGCGTACCAGGCGACCAGTTCAGCACGTCCTTGGCCCGCTGGTTGGATACGGCGGCGCCCTCGTAGTCCGCGGCCCGGCCGTCGGTGTAACTGACTGGGACCTGATGGCGCGGCCGCAGCAGATGCTGGACCGTTTCGGCCATTTCGTTGACCGACACCGGGGTGTCTCCTTCGAGAGCGATCGTCTGGTTCGCGGCCGCCGGCGTCAGCGCGAGCACGTGCGCCGCGGCGAGGTCTTCCACGTAGACGAAGTTGCGCTGCTGCTCGCCGGTCCCCGCGATCATGATCGGCTCGCCGTTGCGCGCGGCGCGGACGAACTTCGCGACGACGAGCGCATCGCGCATCCGCGGGCCGTAGGGGATCCCGTACCGCAGGATCGTGAATTCCTGGTCATACATCTCCAGGTAGCTGCGCATGAGCATCTCGGCGGCCAGCTTGGTCGAGACGTAGAGGTGACCGGACCTGGCGAGGTCGACCGGCGCGTCCTCGGTCCGTTCCCCGTCGCCGACCGTCGCGCCGTATACCCACACGGTACTTGCCAGCACGACGCGCCCGCAGCGGCCGCGTCGTGCCGCGTCCAGCACCCTGGCGCCGCCCTCGACGTTGAGCCGGACGGCGGACACAGGATCCGCCGCGACGTCGTTGACGTCGGCGGCGCCAGCGAGGTGGAACACGGCGTCGAAGCCGCTGATCGCGGCGCTGAGCGCGGGCTCGTCGAAGACGTCGGCGATTACGTAGCTGGCCAGCGGGTTGCGCCATCGCTCCTGCTTGTCGACCACGAGGACCTCGTGGTCCGCGGCGACGAGATGGTCAACGACATGAGAGCCGATGAACCCGCAGCCGCCCGTTACTGCGATGCGCATGCGGGCTCCCCGTGGCCTTCCAGCGCGTCGGCCGACACCTTCGCGACGGCCTCGAGCACCTGGTCGACCTCGTCGTCCCGCATGTCCGAGTGGACGGGCAGGCAGACGTGCCGCCGGCACACGTCCTCGGCCGCTGGCAGGCTCTGGCCCGACGCGTATTCGGCTAGCACGGGCTGCAGGTGCAGCGGCAGGTCGTAGACCTCGCCCGCGAGCCTGACGTCGTGCCGGTCGGCCAGCTCGCGCTTGAACCACGCGCGGTCGACGCCTGGCGGCAGCATCGCGACGTACTTGTAGAAGTTGCTCAGGCAGCCTGGCGGCTCGTGCAGCGGCCTGAGGAAGCCGATCCCGGCAAGGCCCGCCTCGTAGCGCGCCGCGACCGCGCGCCGCCTGGCGATGAACTCGCCGAGCCGCCGCAGGTGCACAAGCCCGGTGACCGCGCTGAGCTCGTCCATCCGCCACGCGTAACCCGGCTTGACGTGCTGGTTCGTCCCGAACGAGACCTTGCCCTGGTCACGGTAGATCCTGGCCTCCTTTTCCAGGTCAGCCGACCTGGTCAGGATCATGCCGCCCTCGCCGCTGGTGACGAGCTTGGTGGGGTAGAACGAGAACGCCGCGGCGGCCCCGAACGAGCCTGCGAACCTGCCGTCGAAAGTCGATCCATGCGCGTGTGCCGCATCCTCGACCAGTGCGACGCCGTTGATCTGGCACATGCGCCGCAGGTCGTCGACGTGCGGCGTGATCAGGCCGGCGATGTGCACGAGCACGACCGCCACCGTGTTCTGGGTGAGGGCGGCGGCGAGCGTGCGCGGGCTCAGCGCGAGCGTGTCCTTGTCGATGTCGGCGAAGACCGGCCGCGCCCCCGCGCGGATGGCCGCTGCCGCGGTCGCGTAGAAGGTGTTCGAGGGAACGATCACATCGCGGCCTTTGACGCCGACGCCGCGCAGCGCGATCTCCAGCGCCGCCGTCCCGCTGGCGACCGCGACCGCCCCGACGGGCTCAGCAACCGGGCCTGAACTGCTGCTCGCGGGCCTCGGCGTGCTTTCGTGGGCCGCGGCGAAGGCGCTCTCGAATTGCTCGGTGTGCGGACCCAAGGTGAGCGCGCCCGTCGCCAGTATTGTCGATATCGCCGTCGCGATCTCGGCCCTGTCGGGCTCGGCAAACACTATGCGCGCAGCTTGAACTCCCACTGATACCCCCGTCCGTCGGACCCCGTCATCCAGGTGCTTCTGGCGCGTGCTCGCTCTCGGCCGCTGCGCAGAACCTGGACATGCCATGATTGCAGCAATGGATCGGTCTGTGTTTGCCGACTTCAGCGGGCGTCCCAATAGGACATGCCTTGAGTAACGTTGCCATCGGTGTCCTTTAATGTGCTGGAAAGGCCGTGTCTGATAAGTCGAACGGGGCCGTGAATACCCGATCAAATACCGCTCAGGCCGCAGATAGCCGGTCAAGCAGGACAGTGGCTGGCGGGCTCCTCGCCGCGGCTGCCGGGCTCGCGGTCGCGCACGCCGGCCCCGGGGTCACGGCCCTGCGATCGGTGCGGACGTCGCTGTTCCCCCGCCTGTCCGGTATCGCGGCGTCCGGTGCGGCAGGGTCAACCACGGGCGGGTCAGGCACCAGGGCGTCCGACCACGTGGCGCTGACCTTCGACGACGGGCCCGATCCCGAGGCGACACCGCTGTTCCTCGAGCTGCTGCGCGAGCGGGGCGTGCGCGCGACGTTCTTCCTGCTCGGCTCCCAGGTGTCGCGGGCGCCGCGGCTGGCCGCTGACATCGCCGACGCCGGCCATGAGGTCGCGGTGCATGGCTGGCGGCATCGCTACCTGCCGCTGCGCACGCCCATCGCCACCTACGACGACCTCGCGAGCGCCAAGGAGATCATCGCGGCGACAACCGGGATCACCCCGTGGCTGTTCCGCCCGCCGTACGGGGTGCTGAGCACCGCGGCGCTGGTCTCCGCCCGCCGGCTCGGGCTGACGCCGGTGCTGTGGAGCACCTGGGGCCGGGAGTGGACGCCTGGCTCGACCCCCGAGTCGGTGCACGCCACGCTGGCCGACGGGCTGAAGGGCGGCGCCACCGTGCTGCTGCACGACTCGGACTGCACGTCACCGCCGGGATCCTGGCGTGCAGCTCTCGGCGCGCTCCCGCTGCTCCTCGACGAGTGCGACAGCCGCGTCCTGCGCGTCGGCCCCCTCGGCGACCACGGCCCGCACTGGCGCCCGCCGCACCGCAGAACAACGGGGGACCCCTGATGTCGTTCTAGCGACAGCAGGGGTCCCCCGTTGCGGGCGGGTGAGTGGTTGCGGCGGCGACGATGCGGCCAAGGCGGCTGGCGTGGGCGCCGCGCCAGTAGACCCGGGCGCAGCTACCGCACCGGGAGAACTCCTGGTACGTCCGTCGCGTCCCTGGCAGCAGTTCGTCAGCGACCTCGGACTTCGGTACCGGAGCGAGCAGGCCGTTGCAGGCAAGGCACCTGGTCCACGGCGCCAGCGGCGGCGCGAACCGGTCGAGCACGTCGGCGAGCTGATCATCGGCCCGGTCGCCGCGGACGTAGGCGCCGAGCCACAGCTTCCTCCGGCGCAGCAGCCCGCGATCCTTCGTCAGCAGCACGCGCCGGCCGGAGTTGGCGAGCTCGATCAGGGTCTCGTCGTCGCGGTCGTTGGAGTAGGCGGTGTCGAGGCCGACCAGCCGCATCCGGCGGGCCAGCGCGCCGAGGTGCACGTCGAGCAGGAACCTCGGCCCGGGCAGCGGCTGCGGCCGACGGACCGGCTCGATCAGGATCCGGTCGCCAGGGACCGGCTGGTGCGACGGCCCCGCCTGGGCCTTGTTGACGAACAGCAAACCCACCTCGGTCAGCGGGACGCCAGCCGCCTCGACGATATGCCCGAGCGTGGACGTCCCGTCGGCGCGCACGCGGACGACGCCGCCGCGGTCGCGCGGGGCGAGGAACATCCGGAGTTCGGGCGCGAACGCCAGCTCCACGGGCTCTGGTCTCACGGCACCAGCATGCCCGGCATGCGCCCGCGCGTTTATGGCGTCGCTCGCCATTGCGATATATCGTGCTGGTGTGAACATGCCGTCGCTCAGCCCTGACGAGATCCGCGCCGCCGCCGAGACCCACCGTGACCTGGGCCCTGAGTATCAGTCAGCCGTCATCGAGTCGTTCCTCGACCGGGTCGGCAGGGAGATCGACGCGCGCGTCGACGCGAGGCTGGCCGCGGCGCAGCAGCCGATTCAGCAGCAGAATACCAGCACCCGGTCGCCAGGCCGCATCGCGAGCGCGCTCCGCTGGCGCTCGCGATCGTGTCGATGGCGCTCGGCATACCGCTGACGGCGCTCGCGGTTACCGCAGGCAGGAACCCGACAGGGTTCGCGGGGCTGCTCGTGATCTGGATCGCGATCGCCGTGATCAACGTCGCGTACTCCCGGCGCGGCTAGGGAACCGTCTGTGAATGAATGTGACACTCATCCGCGAATACCGCTATGAATGCCACCTTCACTCGTGGTGGGCTAGTCGTTCGGGTCGGAGTCGTCCCTGCGGTTGCCGAACCTGTTCATGATCTTCTCGCCGGCGCCAACCGCCGAACCGGCCATGCCGCGCACCGCGCCGATCAGCGGGTCGGCCGAGCGGTTCCAGGACTCCTGGTAGGACTTGGCCGCTGACCTGAACTCCTCGCCCACCGAGGTGTCGCGGTCCGAATCGCGCCGCGGGTAGTTGCCAGCCAGGATGTCGCGGTATTCGCCCTCGGACGCCCAGCGGTCAAGCTCGGCGAACCTCACGACCGCGAACGGGTGCGTGGTGCCCTGCAGCTGCAGCAGCTTGATCAGGCCCTCACGGACGTCGGGAACCGCGTCGTACTCGCGCGCCTGCTCGAGGAACGCGTCGTGACTCAGCTCGGCCAGCTGCGCCCCGCCGGCGATCTTCATGAGCACGCGCCGCGCCGCGGCTACGTCCTGGCCGGCCAGCAGGCCAGCCCGGTCGCAGGACAGCTCCGACTTGCGGTGCCATTCCTCCAGGCCCCAGATCACGGCCTTGAGCCCGACCCAGGCGAACGGGACAAGGGCGAGCCGCGCGGCGAGGCCCACCAGGTAGTAGAGCATGGTCCGGTACACCGAGTGACCGGACAGCACGTGCCCGAGCTCGTGCCCGATGACGCACCGGATCTCCTCGGCGTCCATCAGGTCGACCATGCCGGTAGTGATCACAACGAACGGCTTGTCGGTGCCGAGCGCCATCGCATTGACCCGCGGGTCCTGGCTGATAAACAGCTCGGGCACCCTGGGCAGGTCGAGCACGTACGCCCCGTCCAGCAGCATCTGGTACAGCTGCGGGAACTGCTGCTCGGATGCCCGGACCGAGCTCGCCAGGAACATCAGGCGCAGGCTCCGGTCGCTGAACAGGCCCGCGAGGTTGCGCAGGATGACATCGAAGCCGGTCAGCTTGCGCAGCGCGACAAGCGCCGAGCGGTCGGCCGGGTGCTCGTACGCGCGTGAGCTGATGCCGGGCAGACGAACGCGGGAGCGATCGGGCACAGTGTTCATGCCGTCATGCTATGCGTCATAAGGAAGGCCGACACCCATGCTGGCAATGCGATTTGATAATGATTCGCCGCCGATGTTCGAGCCAGAGGCCGAGGCGATGCCGGCGGAGCAGCTCCGTGCCCTGCAGGCTCGCCGGCTGCACGAGCTGATCGACCGGCTGCTGGCCGCCGACGGGCTCCAGGCGAGCCGGCTGCGCGACGCCGGCGTGACGGCAGGAGCCGATGCCGGCCTCGATGACCTCGCGAGCCTGCCGACCACCGGCAAGCAGGATCTGTGGGACAACTACCCGTTCGGCCTGCTCGCCGTCCCGCGCGACCAGATCGTCGCCGTGCACGGGTCGAGTGGCACCGGCGGCCGCCCGACGCTGGTCTCGTACTCCAAGGCCGACATCGCGTTGTGGGCGCGGATGTGCGCGCGGGCGCTCGCCGCGGCCGGCGCCCGGCCAGGCACGGTGATCCACAATGCGTATGGCTATGGCCTCTTTACCGGCGGGCTCGGCATCCACCAGGGCGCGATCGAGCTTGGCGCGACCGTCGTTCCGGTGTCCGGCGGCATGACGGCGCGCCAGGTTCTGCTCATCGCGGACCTGCGTCCGCAGATCCTGACCTGCACGCCGTCGTACGCGATCAGGTTGGGCGAGGCGCTGGCCGAGGCCGGGCTGACGCAGGGGAGCGGCCTGGCGCTGACGGCTGGGGTGTTCGGAGCCGAGCCGTGGACCCAGGAGATGCGGGCCAGGATCAACGAGCTGCTCGGGATCTCGGCGCTCGACATCTACGGCCTGTCCGAGGTGATCGGCCCTGGCGTGGCGTCGGAGTGCATCGTGGCGGCCGATGGCCTGCACGTGAACGAGGACCATTTCCTGGTCGAGGCGCTTGACCCGCTGACCAGCGAGCCCGTGCCAGAGGGAACCCCTGGCGAGCTGACGTTCACCACGGTGACGAAGGAGGCGCTGCCGCTGCTGCGGTACCGGACCGGCGACATCGCCGCGCTGCGCAGCGACCCGTGCCCGTGCGGCCGCACGCTGGTGCGGATGTCCAAGGTCATGGGGCGCAAGGACGACATGCTCGTGATCAGGGGCGTGAACGTCTACCCCAGCGAGGTCGAGCGGGTGCTGCTGGGCGAGCAGGCTGTGGCGCCTGACTACCTGCTTGTCATCGACGAGCGCGCGGGCGGTCGCGACCTGATCGCCTGTTGTGAGCGGATAACAGGACGCTCGGACGACTCGCCCTCCGACAGCGAACTCCGCGTCTCGCTCGAACACGGCCTCCGCGAGACCCTCGGCCTGCGGGTCAGCGTCGCTGTGGTGCCGCCAGGGTCGGTGCCGCGGACCGAGGTCGGCAAGGCGGTGCGGGTCAGGCGCTGGCCGGGCGGTGAGCCGCCGGTGCCTGGCCTGGCGGGGTGACGGCCGCCGCGGCCTGATCCGGGCGATCATGAGTTTTCCCGCCGACGCTACAGTCTGTGCATGACGGTCGGGCGCGCAGCAAGGATCGGGGTTCTCGGCGGGACCTTCGATCCGATTCACAACGGTCACCTCGTGGCCGCCAGCGAGGTCGCGCACACGCTCGACCTGCACGAGGTCATCTTCGTGCCGACCGGCCAGCCCTGGCAGAAGGAGGACAGGAACCTCTCGGCGACCGAGGACCGGTACCTGATGACGGTGATCGCGACCGCGTCCGACCCGCTGCTGTCGGTGAGCCGCGTGGACCTCGACAGGGAGGGCGAGACCTATACCGTCGACACGCTGACCGACCTGCGGGTGCAGCGCGGCGCCGACGCCGAGTTCTTCTTCATCATGGGCGCCGACGCCCTGAGCGGCATCAAGACCTGGCACAACACCGAGAACCTGTTCAGCCTGGCGCACTTCGTCGGCTGCACCAGGCCAGGGCACCCGATTGACAAGGCCGACCTGCCAGAGGGCGGCGACTTCACGCTGATCGACCTGCCCGCGCTGGAGATCTCCTCCACCGCGTGCCGTGACCGGGTCAGAGCCGGGCGGCCGATCAGGTACCTCGTGCCGAACGGGGTCATCCAGTACATTGCCAAGCGCGGGTTGTACCGGGAGTAGGCGGGGTTCAGTTGCGGCTTGACAAGGTTGCCAAGCGGTACGGCATCCGCAGGCCGTGGGTGGTCAGGGACGTGAGCCTGGAGATCCCGCCGGGCGGCCTGGTGCGGTTCGAGGGCAAGAACGGCAGCGGCAAATCCACGATCCTGCGCGTCATCGCGGGGGTGTCGCAGCCCAGCCGCGGCAGCGTGACCGGCAGGCCAGTGACCGGCTACGTGCCTGAGCGGTTCCCGCCCGCACTGCCGTTTCCGGCCAGGGAGTACCTGTGCCATATCGGCCGGGTGCACGGGATGGCCGGCCCGGGCCTGAACGCGAGGATAGACGCCTGCCTGGACCGGCTTAGCGGGAGCGAGCTCGCGGACGTCCCGTTGCGCCATATGTCAAAAGGCATGTGCCAGAAGGTGGCAGTCGCTCAGGCGCTGCTGCCCGGTGCGGGGCTGCTTGTCCTGGATGAGGCGTGGACGGGGCTTGACGTGAAGGCGAAGGCCGCGCTGGACGACGCGGTCGCGCAGCGACTCGCCGACGGGGGCGCTGTGGTGTACGTCGATCACGAGCCTGGACGGCTGGCGCACCTGGACGCCGACCGCTGGCGGCTTGACGGCAGCCGGGCGACGCGTATCTCGAGTCCTGGCGGCCCGGTCCCCGCCGCGGCCGGGTCAGGCTCGGAAGCGGACTCGCGCCCGTGGCCGGTGGTGGTAATCGAGGTGACCGGGCTGCTCCCAGCCGACGCCGGTGACCTGCCAGGAGCCGTGTCGGTACGCGGTGTCGGCGAGCGGACGGTGGTGCGCGCGCTGGCGTCGGCATCCGATGACGTGCTGCGTGCCCTGCTGGCCGCAGGCGACGCGGTCCGGGTGCTGCGGGTGCACAGCGAGGGGCCCGGCGGGCAGGACGCCCCGTGACGGCGCTGGTCAGGTACGAGCTTGCGGTGCTGCTCAGGTCGCACCGGTGGATCCCGCCCACGGTGCTGTTTGTGCTCGGCGTGGTCGGCCTGGGCGGCGCGACGCTGCCGCACGGCGCCGGGCTGAGTCAGGGGCTGGCCTGGTCAGCGCTCATGCTCGTGCCGGTCGGGGCATGGCTGACCAGGTCGATGCTGACCGCCGAGCCGGCGGCGGCACGTGCCTGCGTGGCGGCGGCCGGTGGCCCGCGCCGGACGCAGCTGTCCGCGCTGACCGCGGCCGCGATGGTCACCGCCGCGCTCGGGCTGCTCGGCGTCGTCTGGCAGCTTGCCAGCCTGGGCGTGCCGCGATCCGGGGTGACGAACACGATCGAAACCGGCGATCTGCTCAGTTCGCTCGGCGGCGGGCTCGTTGCCGGCCTGATCTGCCTGCTGGTCGGCTCGGCGGCCGCCGCGCTGTTCAATCCGCCGCTGGTCAGGAGGCCGGGAACCGCGATGCTGTGCACGACCGGTGCGGTGGTGCTGGCGCTGGCGTGGAACGGATCGCCGGCGAACGCAGCCGTCCGCAGCGTCGGTTACGGCTCGGCGGAGCGGGCCTGGCCGGCCGGCGTCGCGTTCGTGACGGCTCTGGCGCTGGCGGTCGTGGCCTGGGCGATATCGGCACAAGTCGCCGCGCGACGCGACGGTTAGGTTTCGGCAATGTCGGCCGGCCGGGATACCCTGAACGTGCCGCTGTGGCGTTCAGCCGGGTCGGGCGATCCGGGGTCCCGCAGGGTCGCAGCTTCAGCCAAGGAGGACACGCAGCACACGTGACTGCTACCGAACGGGCCACCGAGCTCATCAGGATCGCGGCGACGGCCGCGGCCGACAAACTAGCAACCGACATCATCGCATACGACGTCAGCGACCAGCTGGTCATCACTGACGCGTTCCTGCTCTGCTCGGCCTCGAACGACCGGCAGGTGCGATCGGTGATCGAGGAAATCGAGGAGAAGCTCGCCAAGGCAGGCGCCAAGCCCGTCCGGCGTGAAGGCGAGCGCGAGGGTCGCTGGGTCCTGCTGGACTACCTCGACGTGGTGATCCATGTTCAGCACGCGGAAGAGCGGGTCTTCTATGCGCTTGAGCGGCTCTGGAAGGACTGCCCGCAGATCGAGCTGCCCGAGACCGTCACTGCGGGCCGGTCCGTCAGGGACCGGCACTGAGCGCCGGCGAGGCGCCGGCGGGGAAGTTGTCTGCCGGCGAGGCGGTCGCATCCGATCCGGCCTCCGATGGTCCCGTCATGCCGGTCGTCGCGGTGTCGGACACCGTCGTCGAGCGATCAGGTTCCGCGGGCAGCGTGCCGGATTTCAGCGGCAGGCTGAAGCTGCTCAGGCTCGTGCTCTGGCGCCACGGCCAGACGACCTACAACGCTGAGCACCGGTTCCAGGGCCAGCGCGACGTACCGCTGAACGCGCTCGGCCTGGCCCAGGCCCAGCGCGCCGCCCGGCACCTGGCGACGCTGTCGCCGGCCCAGATCTGGTCGTCCGACCTGGTCCGGGCCAGCGCCACGGCAGCCGCCCTGGCGGAGCTGACCGGGCTCGAGGTGCGCCTCGAGAAGGACCTGCGCGAGCGGCACGGCGGTGCCTGGGAAGGCCTGACCACCGAGGAGATCAGGCGGCGCTACCCGGACGACCTGGCGGCCTGGCAGCCGCCAGGCGGTGAGACATCCGAGTACGTGGCGGAACGGACCGCGGCGGCCATGACCAGGATCGCCGACCAGTCCGAGCCTGGCTCGCTGGTCGTGGTGGTGGGCCATGGAGCGTCGCTGACCTGGGGGATGTCGCGGCTGCTCGGCCTGGACGAGCGGGTCACCGGCGGCATGGGCAACTGCTGCTGGTCGGTGGTGTCGCGCCGGGTAGACGGCGGTCGCTGGCGGCTGCTGGAGTTCAACGTCGGCGCGTTGCCGGAACCTGTCGAAGTCGCCGAACTGGGCGACGACGTCTGAGGTGTGATCGCGTCGGCCGGCGCAGGTCGCCGTGCGACGGAGTTGCGCTAGTTTCTTGTACACTGGCGTGGCGCCGCGGCACGGTACGGTCGGCTGATCGGCGCATCCCAGGGGCTATAGCTCAGTTGGTAGAGCGCTTGCATGGCATGCAAGGGGTCAGGGGTTCGAGTCCCCTTAGCTCCACCCCAGGTCAGAGGCCGTTTCCGGTTGACGGAGGCGGCCACTTTTGTCGGCAGAGTGACTATCTGCGTGACTAAGCATCCTGACCGCCGAAAATGTGGTCCATCCTCGCGGCACCGCCTTGCAGCACCGGCCGTATCTGCTTGCGGTAGATCAGCTCCGTGATGGCGGTGCTCTTGTGGCCGACCAGGCGGGAGATTTCCTCGATCGGGGTGCCACTGTCGGAGAGCAGCGACACGAAGCTGTGGCGCAGCTCGCGCGGAGTCCACTCGTCGGCATTCACCCCGGCCGCGGTCTTGATCGCGCGGCGGAAGTCACGGCGCACATTGTCGGGCCGTAGCGCGGTGCCGTACCGCGTCGTGAACACCAATCCCGTCTCATGCCAGCGCTGACCGGCCTCATCCCGCTCGGCGGCTTGCCGGTCTCGCAGCTCGGCGAGCGCGTCCACGCACCTCTGCGGCAGCGCCAGCGTGCGGCGTGACTTGCGCGTCTTGGTGTCGCCCCCGGCTCGCACTGACCGCCAGACAGCGACGTGCGGCGGGACTGGCGGGATCGAAGCCGGGTCGCCGTCCAGGCAGACGTGATCCCAGGTCAGCGCCCGTAGCTCTTCGGTCCGCGCGCCGGTCAGCAGGGACACCACGACGTAGGCTCCCATGCGGGTGTCCTCGGCGGCGGCTAGGACCGCCTGTGCCTGGCCGAGTGTGAGCGCCTTGGAGGGCCGACCGGGCTGGCCTTGGGGGATCGAGCACAGTTCGGCGACGTTGCGGCGTACCTGGTCGCGGGCCAGTGCACGATTCAGCGCCCGGCTCAGGCAGGAGTGCAGCCGTCTGAGCGTGGACGTGCTGAGCACCTTGGCCTTGTCGGCTAGCCACTTGTCGACGTCGCGGGCGGTCAGGTCGCGCAGCTTGCGAGCGCCGAGGGCCGGGATGATGTGGGTACGGGACAAGATCACGGCATTGGCGACGGTCGCGGGATCGCGGCTGGTCAGACCGTGGGCTAGCCAGTCGTTCACGGCCTGGCCGACAGTGAAGCTATCGGCGGTCAGGACCAGGCCGTCGTCTGAGTCGCGGAGCACCTGCTTGAGCTTGTCCTTGGCTTCGGTCTTGGTCTTGCCGCTGCCGCGCTTGATGATGCGCTTGCCCGCTGGGTCATAGCCGAGGCTGGCGGTGGCGATCCACCGCTGGCGCGACGCGTCGAAGTGCAGGCCGCCGTCGCCTCGGCTCCGCCTGATGGTCATCACGCGGCCCGTGACTCGCGCTCAAGCAGCGCGATGTAGTCGGCGATCGCGGACGCGGGGATGAGCCTTGACCTGCCCTGGGTGACTGAGCGCAGGCGGCCAGCTCGCATCTGCTGGTAGATCACGCTGCGGCTGAGCGATAGCACGATCATGGCGTCGGCGACCTTGTAGAGCTGCCTGCCCGGGACCGCAGCAGGGCTAGAACGGTTCATGTACATCACTCCTACGAACCACCAAGACTCGGACTGGACCGGAACCGCTACGAGTACGACCGGGCCATATCGGCGCTGGTCAGGGCCAGCTCTGCACCGTGGGTGCGGTCGGGTCCGGGTCCGGCGTAGGTCCAGGCGGAGATGACGAGCACGATCCGGTCATCGAGGGGTCGGCCCCACGGGTCGCGTTCGCCATCGGGGTGGCGGGCGGCGCGACGGTGGTCGGCACGGGCCTGGCGGAGCTGGCCAAAGGTGACGGAGTAACGGCAGCTCTTGGTCAGGAAGTGGCCGCCGTGGCCGAGTTGGTGCGCCCACCGGGTGAGCGGACTTGGGTGCAGGCCGGGAGTGAGCTGCCCGCCGCCGAGTTCCCACGCCGCTAGCACCATGCGCCGGTAGTGGGCCGCGCAGCGCAGGGTGTCGAGTTCGAGCCGGTTGGTGATGCGGCGAGGCGGGAGGCCGGGGGTGTCGAGGGTCTTGGTGGCGTACTTGGCGATGTAGTTCCCGACCGCCTGCACGGACAGGTCCCAGCCGGTGCCGGGCAGCTCGCCTGCGAGGCGGATGGGCTTGACGTCGATCTGGTGGCCGAACCGCAGCCGCAGCGGCGGGGCGTGCGGGCCGGGATCAACCGGGAGCGTGACGGCGTTGGCGGCCTGGACGATGGCCTCGCGCAGCAGATCAGCAGTGAACCGGGCCGGGGGTGGCTGGTAGTCCTCGCCGGGGGCGTCGAGCCGGATCACGGCGTGGTAGTGGACCACGCCCCGGGCCTGGTATTCGGCGACCTTGACGTACCGGACCCGGACCAGGGCGCGGAGCTGTTTCTGGGTCAGGCCGGACAAGCGGGCCAGGTGGCGGGGCAGGTAAGTGGTGAACCGCTTCCACAGCTTCCCGGCGTGCGCGTTGAACAGCACGGCGGCCTGGTAGTCGTAGCAGTCCGGGCACAGCGCGCGGCCGAGGGCCGGGTCGTCGGGGTGGTGGCGGCGGGGGCAGGAGATGTCCCGTCCATGCGGGCACACCCGCACGGCAGTGTCGCGGCGGGGACGGCACGGCAGGACCCGCTGGCCGCGCATCCGGCGGGCGTGGACCGGGCCGAACGACGGGGCGGTGAAGGTGGCGAACACGCACGGGTGCGCCGCGATCGAGCCGGGGATGCCTTTGCCGCCGGCCAGGCCTGCCTTGACGAGCTGGCGGGCGTCGCGCTTATAGACGCCCGAGCAGGACGGGCAGACCGCTTCGCGGCGGTTGCCGCACAGGACCAGCAGCTCCCCGTCCGGCTCATCGTCGGTGTCGAACATGGTGCGCAGCTCGCCGGTGGCAAGGTCTACCGCGGCGATCCGGCCGCGCAGGCGGACCGGGTGCGTGCACGCCGTCGCGGTCATGACGTGCCGATCACCGTGAAGTGGTGGGCAGCGACGAGGGCGCGGCAGGACGGGCAAGTCACCAGCGGTGCGAACAGCCCGTCCGGGGGGTCGGGCCACGGCCCGGCCAGGCCGCACAGCGACTGACCGGGATCGCGGGTAAGCGGGCCGAGCGTGGCGGCCTGGTCCGTGACGGCGTGGTAGGAGTCGCGGCGGCGCCGGGCCAGCCGGTCGGCGGGCTCGTAGCCGACATGAGCAGTCAGGGCGGGCGGCTTCTTGCGGCGGGTTCGGGTGGTGCGGGCGGTCATGCCGCTTCCTCCCCTCGCCCTTCGACCAGACGAGGCCGGGCCGGGATGACAGCAGCGACCATCGCGGCGATGTCGTGATCGGAGACCCAGGCCGCGCGGACCCGTATCGGGTCGGGGTCGGATTCGAGGCGGACGTACGCGACTCCGGCGCCAATGGCCGGGTCGGCGGAGATGAGGTCGGCGAGAGCCCCGCGGTCGCGGGCGCCGTCCCCGGCCACCATGTCCACCTGCTCGGGTTCATCGAGCCGCATCGCGATCCGGTCGGGGAACAGGTTCCGGATCGACAGGACTTCCTTGCGGGGGTCCTGCAAGGCGGCGACGACGCAGTACCCGACCGCCCGGCCCTGAGTGGTGAGAGTGGCGAGGGCAGCTTTCACGCGGTCGCGGAGGGTCTTGTCAGGGTGGTAGGCAGTCAGGAATGCCACCTCATCGACCATCACCACGGTGAACGGGTAACCGGTGGTCGGGGTGTGGTCGCGCTGCTTCCCGGCCAGCACGGCCGCGCGGGCCTGCATGTCTCGGACGGCTTGCTCAAGCATGGTCACGATGACGGCGGGGTCGGATTCGTACTGTCCGTAGCGGTCGAAGATGGCCCGGCCGTAGGCCAGTTCCATCAGCTTCGGATCGGCCGCCAGCACCCGCACCAGACCGGACTCCATGTGGCCGAGGAGTGCCCGGATCAGGCCCCACAGGATCGAGCCTTTCCCGGCGCCGGTCGATCCGGCGATGAGCAGGTGGGTGCCGTGCAGCCGGACATGCCAGACGGTGCCGTCTTCGCGGCGGCCGACCGGCAGCGCCCGCATGTCGGCCATAGCGGGGGTGGGGAAGGCGGGGATGATCGCGGCCAGGGCGTCGCGGCGCACCAGCTCGAGGGTGATCCAGCCGGGCCGGGCGGTACGGACCCGGCACAGGTAGGCGCCGAACCCGTGGGCCAGGTTGTCGGTCCGGGCCGCGTAATCGGCCGGGCACTGGCCGGACACCAGGCGGACCCGCACCAGGTCGGTGCACCCGGACGCGGTGACTTTGCCGAGGACCGGGACCAGGACCCGGCCATGGTGGGCGACGGCGAGCCGGGCGACGGTCATGACGGCGGGCCAGCGGCGCGCGTACTGCCAGCGCCGCCACTTGGACAGGGCGGGCCAGCGGACCCGGCGGGTGAACGACGCAGGCCACCGCAGCCACCAGACGGCCAGGATCACGGCGGCGATCAGGACCAGGGCGACGGGGCCGGGCCAGTTCATCAGCCGCCATCCCCCGAGCAGTGCGAGCGCGGCCAGGTCGGCGAGGGGATGGCGGGCCAGGAACCGGATGATGATGCCCAGGGTCCGGGCGATCTGGACGACGGCGATGATCCAGCCGGGAGTGTGCAGGACCGGGGACCGCCACACCGGGGCGGCGAATGGGTCCGGGTTGTTGACCTGCGCGAGCTGGTCCCCGGAGAAGGACGACATCCTCACCGGGCCACCCCCGCACTGCCAGCACGACGAGCAGACGAAACCGGGGACCAGTCGCAGACGCAGGCCACCGGCCACGCCGCGTTGCAGGCCCGGCAGATCAGCGCGGTCTCGGTGATGTCGTCGCCGGTCTCGACCTCCTGGGAGGTCACGTCGGTGCTGCCGCACTCCGGGCACAGCGGCGGGTGGTACACGACCCGGAACCCGGGCGACGGGGCCGGGTTGGCGGGCGGGCTGGTAGTAGCGTGGGACATGCCGACTCTCCTGTTCTCAGTGCTATGGGGATGCGAGGGACGAGGCAGGCCGGGCCGGGAGATGGCCGTCTCCCAGGCCCGGCACTTCGGGGACTCAGGCAGCCGCCTTGCGGGCGGCGCTGGCGAGGGTGACCGCCTCCGCGCGGAACGCGCGGACGATCTCCTTCTTGTTGTTGACCCACGGCGCGTAGGTCAGGCCCTGCACCACCGCGATCTCGTTCGGGGCCAGCTCCGGGGCCTGGCCCGCGACCTCGACCCAAATCATCTCCGTGCTGCCCGCGACCGCGTCGTACGCCGTCAGCCGCACCGTCCAGATCGGGCGGCGCCCATCAGAGTCCGGCGTGGTCTTCTGCCGCTGGTCCGCCTTCGAGACCTGCCGGGGCCGGACAGCGCCAGCAACCCGGAACTCGATACCTGTCATGTCGATCCTCAGCCGCATCTTGCTCTCCTTCTTGCGGGCCTGGCACGCGAGCGGTCGTGCCTAGCGGTGATTCGTTTGTACGATTATCGTTGCGAACCGCTCATGAGTCGATCGTACATCAAACGATGCACGGTGCATAGACTGAGTTCATGAGCAGGTACATCACCACTGGCGCAGCAGCCCATGAGCTGGGCATCAGCACGGCCACTCTCACGCGCTGGGCAGCAGCACGGCTCATCACTCCGGCCGAGCGCACAGCAGGCGGCCACTACCGATGGGACCTCCCGGTACTACGTGAACAGGTGCGCCGCCTCGGCCACCCCGCAAGCGAGCAGACGGCTGCCGAAGACATCGCCCGGGTCATCCACGCCGCCAACCGCGAGCTGCAAATCGTCCAGGGCGATCCCCGGCCGTCGCCACCGTGGGACGAAGCACCTGAGTACCAGGTGAGAGAGAACGTCGCATCTGTCGTCGCGGCGCTGGACGACCCAGACCGAACCCCCGAGCAGAGTCATCAAGGCTGGTATGAACGCCTCGTCGAAGACGGCTGGCAGCACGGCCCGGTCAAGGACGAACAGGCCAAGACCCATCCTGACCTCGTGCCGTTTGATCAGCTACCCGAGCACGAAAAGCAGAAGGACCGCCTGTTCATGGCAATCGTCCGGGCGCTAGCGCCCCCAAGCATCTAGCCCCGGTTCCACTGATTGGTGTGTCCGCCGCGGATAGACCACGCGGCGCTTCCGTGCTCTTTAGCCGCCATGCCGTCGCTCCGACAGGTGGTCATAGCAGCGAGAAAATGACGTGACAAAGCCCGAGTACCGGTCCTAGTATCCGCCGCCATGGAGGCAACTACTCGCGTCATCTCGGGCGTGAATGGCGAGATGATCCATGTCGATGTGTTCGGCGACCCGACCGGGAAGCCTGTGCTTGTGCATTCGGGAAGTCCCGGATCGCGGCAGCTGTTTCGGCCGGACGCGGAACTGGCGGCGGGGACGTACGGGTTGCGGTTGCTCAGCTACGACCGGCCAGGCTACGCGGGCCGCCCCAGGCGCGCGGACCGGCAGATCGCTGACGCCATCAGCGATATCCAGTCCATTGCCAGCGCCCTAGGGATAACGAGAATGGGCGTCTGGGGTTTCTCCGGCGGCGGCTCCTACGCAGTTGCGAGCGCGGCCATGCTGCCTGAGTTGGTCGCAGGGGCAGCAGTCTTCGCCTCCTTCGCCCCCTACGGGTCACCGGGCCTTGACTTCTCCGCAGGCATGTCACCGGCAGCCGCCGCCGAGGTCGAGCTATTCTTCACCGACCGCGCAGCCGCCCGCGAGAACTGGCGCCAGGACGCCGAGCGGTTGTATGCCAACCTCAGCACGCCGGAAGGCTGGATGTCTCGCTGGGGCGACACCGCAGGCAAAGACGACGCCACTAGCTGGGATGTGGCGTGCTACCTCGCAGCCAGCGTGCGCGACTCCATGGCCGACGGCGACGACGGGTGGTGGGACGACTGGACCGCCATTCTCACCCCATGGGGTTGTGACCCGACGACCACCCGCGTACCCGTGCACCTGTGGCACGGAGCCCAGGACCGTGCCGTCCCCATCGTGCACGGTCGGTGGCTCGCGTCCCACGTACCCGGCATCGTGGCGCACATCTCAGACTCAGAAGACCACACCAACGTCGAGCACAACAATCGAGATGCGGCCTATCGATGGCTGAGTGAACTCATCTGACCGATCAAGATGCCACCTCACGAAGGCCCGGGGGGAGTGCCGAGTTACCCGCCGAGCCGCCGAGCCGCCACCTGTGACCATTTTCTCCACGGCTTCAAGGGCACGGCCTCCGGCCGCGCCAGCACCAGGCGGACCAGCCTGCGCCAGAGCGCAGGCCCAGCAGATGATTGCGCCGGACACGCGCGTGACCTGCCGGGCAAGCATGGCGGACCGGGGAAGGACGCAGGGCTACTGTCCGGCTCCGGGGCGGCAGTCCTGCCCGGCGCCTCCGCGCTTGGGGGAGCGCCCGGCGCCGGGCAACTGCCCCCAGGCCGGTCCGCCCCGATCCTCGCCGCCGCCAGCGCACCGCCGCAACGCACGCCTGGCACCGTCACTGCGAGCTGCACCAGCGCGGGCCGTCCGCCCTCCTCGCGGGCCGGGATCGTGTCACCGCGCCAGGCCACCGGTCAAGAGCGCTCCGGCCTCCGGCCTCCGCGTCGCTGCGCGATGGCGCAAGCGCCACCCTGGACCGGCGACCTCCCGCGTAGAGAGTCGGCACCTATCAGGAGGACGGGAGCAGAGCCGAGGGTGTCGCGTGTCTAACTGCGTGACAATGGCCTAGCCAGCCGGTGCACGACGGCGGACGACCACGGACCAGTTTGTCCAGTTCGGGGTCGGATAGCACCAGGTAACATAGCGGCCCGGT
>CAVTYS010000002.1:0-127693 GCA_963739025.1 uncultured Actinomycetota bacterium
CCGCGCGCCCCCACATGGTGTCCTGCCGCCGGGCCTGCGACGCGAGCGGTTCATCAATGACTTCACCACGCCCGTCACGAACGAAGATGTCGCCAAGGCGCCGCCGGAGCACCGCGCGCGCCTCCAGGCAGCTGCCGATTCTGGTCAGCTGCTGTGCGGCTACATCAACCAGGCGAGCCTGACCGCGAACAGCAGCGGCGAGCACTTCGCTCCCGCTGCACCGTTCGTCGGCGCTCTAACTGGCGCAAGAGCGGCGGCGATCACCGTCGCCATGCTTTCGGGCAGCATCGTGCCCAGGGGGCTGCGATGGCAGTACAACTTCCTGAGCAATCGCGCCAGGACAGCCGTCATGCACTGCGCTGCCACCTGCGAGTGTCAGACCGAGCGGGCATGCTGACGCTGGTTTGATGCATTTCCCACCGCGACGCTCGCGGCTTGGCGGGGCATCTGCTAGGGCCTGTACGACCGGATCCTGGTCAGCTCCGGTTGCCGCGACAGGTTACAGGCCAGTGAAAACGCGCACGACGAGCGGGTCCGCCCTACCCACGCTGAACAGGACCCGCTCTATCACATCAGGACTCGTACGCCACATTGTCGCCCACCTGTGCGCACAGGCAAGGTAGTCGGCGTACTGACTCGTGCTCCAGCCGGTGGTCGGCCAACTGAGGCCGTATAGACGGTTAAGGGCGAGCACGACGTACTGGTCCAGGATCAGCGGCTGAGGGCCGTCAGCAACGCGATCGTACCCAGCGAAGTACAGGAACTTGGTGCCGAACGACGGTCCGAGGTGGCGGATCAAGTTCCTGCCGTCCCCGTGCAGGTATTCGTATGCCTTCAGCGGCCCGTCAGCGTCTAGTTTCCGGACCGCGGCAGCGAGGTGGCCGCCAACTTCGCCCAGACCGTGATCGAAGACACGCAGCCGCCGGGCACGCCCGAGCCCTCGCGTACCAGTACCCCAAACCGCCGCAGCGACGAGAGTCTGTGCAGCACCGAGCGGCCAGCAAGCTGAGCGAGGGCCGGTATCGTCCGCTGCCCGCCCGGCGGGTATTCATTCCCATGCCGGGCGCGCCGGGGAGCGAGCTGAGGCCGCTATCGATTCCGCCGGTTCGTAACCGGATCGTGCAGGCCGGCGATGAAGATCGTGCTCGAGGCGGACTTCCTGCCGGTCAGCTTCGGGTTCCGCCCGAAGCGGTCGGCGCACGATGCCCTGCAGGTGCTCATCGATGAGTTCCGGCGGGAAGGGCGGTGGGTGGTCGACACGGATATCGCCAACTGCTTTCGGCGATTCCGCATGAGACCCGAGTTGGGCCACATTAGTGCGCAGGGCCAGGCATCTCCGGACTGTCGCTCCGAACATGCCTATCAGCCGGGACCGAGTCCAGGGCATGATTCTGCGGTGACCGAACGCCAGATTGCCACGCATACCGAGCCAGCCCGGCGTGACGACGCCAACTTCATCGTCCGCCTGGACCTCACCGAGCACGGCATGGCAGGCAAGTACGAGCAGATGTGGACCCGAACCCAGGATCAGCACTCCTTCGAACTGTGCTGCATTCCGTTCTTCACTTACGGCCAGTCGATCGGCGACGTCCTGCAGGTGACAGTCGGAACCGGCCAGCACCGTGTACTCGCCAAGAGCGGCCACCGGACCGTCCGATTCAGTTTCACCGACGACAAGCAAGCACACGAGCAGCACCAGGCACTGCACGGCGCGCTCGTCGGCGAGCTGGGCTGCAGAGTCGAGTTCAACGGGGTCCACTACGGGGCCATCGACCTCGCCCCGGATGTCAGCGCCGACCAGGTGATCGACGTGCTAAGAGCACATCACGACGCCGGCTATCTGATCTGGGAGTGGGCCGATCCAGCGCGCCCTACCAACGAATGACGAGATAGCCCATCGTGCCCGCCACCTCCCCGGTTGACCGAGCGCTTTACGGACCAGGCTTAGTGCGCAACTTCAGCAGTCGCAACAAGCGAAACCGCAGGTCAGCGAACTGGTGACTAGTGATGCCGACATCGTGGTCAGTCATGCACCTGATGACATTGCTAGCCAAGGCGGAGGTGAACAGACTCGCCGGACAGCCCGCCAGTGCCGGGAGGTACCCTCGCGTCGCGCCAGATCGATCTTCCAGTGGCCCAGGCGCAGGTGCAGCTCGGGATCGGTGTTCTCGACGGAGTCCATGTCTGCGGCCGCGAGCGCTGCGACCGTGTCAACGAACTCATCGCGTAGCGCGTCGTCGGCGATCCCGAGCACATCCCATAGCGCGGTCAGTTCGGCCACGCCGATCAGGTCGTCGGTGACCGCAGCGGCGGACAGCAGCGGGGCGAGGGCGTCCTCGTGAGCGTCTGTCATGGGTTCTCCTGGAATCCGGTGTTGTCGAAGAACGGCTCCGTTGCCAGCAGGTAGGTCAGCACATCACGCAGCGTGTCCTCTCGGCCACGCAAGTGCTCAGCGGTACCGGGTCACCGCCAGCCCGGGAGTGGCCAGCAGCTGGTTGAGCAGCAGCTGGATACCCAGCTCGTCAGCGATCGCCAGCCACAGGGTGTCATCCCCGCTCGCGCACATCGCCGCTGCGTGACGGGTTCCGGCAGTATCGGCTACCTCGACGCCGGCCGCGTGCACACCAGTGCTCAGCCACCGCCGCACGAACCTCGGGCAGGCCCCGGCCGGTGAGCAGATCCAGGCCGGTGGACGGGGAGTGCGGCACCGCCTCGTGCCCGCCCGCGTTGAGGATCTTGACTACCTGCGAGCCGATCAGCCCGGTCCCGCCGATGACAGCGAGCTTCATGCCGTTCACTTCCCTTCTCTCACGGACACCGGATGTTGCGAGCCTTGAGATCGCCAGCGCATCCGACAGCCGTGAGGTTTCTGATCGTTCCGTCCTGCAAACCCGGCGTTGACGGCCACCACGGCCGTCACGACGACCACGTCCAGCCGGTGATTTCCGGCGCGTCCTCGCCGTGCTCCCGGGTGTAGGCGCGGCATGCGATGCGCTTGTCCGCCGTGAGCTGCCTGAGGTGCCCGGCCGAGGATGACAGCCCGGGCACCCGGTCGATCACGTCCATGACCAGGTGGAACCGGTCCAGGTCGTTCAGCATCCCATATCGAACGGCGTGGTTGTGGTGCCCTCCTCCTTGTACCCGCGCACGTGCAGGTTGTCGTGACCCAGCCGCCAGTAGGTCAGCCGGTGGATCAGCCACGGATACCCGTGGTAGCCGAAGATCACCTGCCTGTCGACCGTGAAAAGCGCGTCGAACTCAGCTCGGACATGCCGTGCGGGGTGCTCGATCTTCGCCTCCAGCTGCATCAGGTCCACCACGTTGACCCACCCGGACATTCAGGTCGGGCAGGTGCGCGCAGCAGCGAGGCCGCGGGCGAGCACCTCCAACGTCGGGATGTTGCCGCAGCAGGCCAGCACTACGGCACTGGCCGCCATGCCCGGCCTGCCGTGCCCAGGGCCGCAGACGTAGAGGACGTTCGCTCGCCCCCGCGCTCCGCGCGGCGCGGCAGATTCACAGGTTGAATGGTTGGGGTCTGGCTCTGCTTGATCACCTACGGCCTGTTGGCGATCGTGGGTGGGTCAGGCTAGGCCCGTGGCACGTCCCGACGGCGGAAGGCCATGAACCCGGCCAGCACGAGCGCGATGGCGACGATAGCTAGCGCGGCCAAGTTGCCGACATCGACTGTCCCCAGCGGAGGGTTCCCGACATGCGTCGTGGGAGCAAGGTCGAGCACCTGGTGCGCGAGCTTCAGGCCAGGGCCGAGGAAGGCGATGAAGGCCGCGACGGCGTACCCGGCCCAGGCGAACCCGAAGCCGCGCGGCCACAGGCCGAACAGTGCCAGCGCGAGACCGGCGAGCACCAGTTCCGCCGGCAGGTAGTCCAGGCCGGCCGATCATGATCGCGCCGAATTCGTCGGCGTTCCCGACCGACAACATGGTCGACAGCGCGAGAACTAGCGACGAGCCGACGACGATGAGCACCAGCCCGGCCGCGACGACGGCGCTGTGGGCTGCCAGCCAGCGGACCCGGGAGAGCGTGCCGGCGAGCCGGGTCTCCAAGCGGCTCTCGGCTTCCTCGGCACGGAGCGTGCCGATCGCCTGGATGACGTAGCCGGCGCCGATGACCGCCACGTAGAGCTGGGTCGCGGCGACGAAGCCGTCCAGCGGCCGGCCGCCGTCGATGCCCAGGGCCTCGGCCAGCGCAGGATTGCCGGCCATTGCGTCGAGAAACTGCTTGGCCAGCGAGCCCATCATCGCGGTGAGCAGGATCCCGCCCGCCAGCCAGCCCGCGGTCGCCGGCCGGTGGATCCAGGCCGCGAAGCCGATCGGCCGTCGCCGGAGCCAGGTGGCTCGCGCCGGACCCGCGCCGCCGGTCAGCAGGGCGCTGCCGAGGTCGCGGCGAGCGGCCAGCCACACGGCCGCGCCGCCCAGGGCAAGGCCAGCGACGGCCGGGAGGGCGAGGACCCACCACCGCTGGTCCCCGAACGGCGCTGTCTTCTCCGCCCACCCCAGCGGGGACAGCCAGGTCAGCCAGCTCTTGGTCGTGTCGCCGACCCCGCGCAGGACGTACGCTATGGCCAGCACGATCAGGCTCCACATGTAGACCCCGCGGGCGTGCAGCACGAGTTGCCCCAGCAGGGCCGCGGCCCCGGCGAACACGAAGGCCAGCGCGCCGAGCGCCGCGCTGTAGAGGATCGCCCCGGACACCGGAACCCCAGAGAGCGCCAGCCCGGCGGCGAACAGACCGGACGTGGCGAGTATCGCCGCGGTCGCGACGGTGAGGGCCGCCAGAGCCGGCTGGTGCCGGGCGATCCGGCCGCCGAGGATCGTCTCGAGCCGGCCCGATTCCTCCTCACGTCGCGTTGACCCGGCGATCAGTCCGATGCCCAGCAGCGGGAGCAAGAACGAGGCCAGGAACCCGAACTCATCCTGGATCACCCCGCCCAGGCTGTCGATACCCTCGACGTGGCCGTTGATCGCGGCCAGCGCGCTGCCGGAGGTGACCGCCTCGGCATAGGTGTGGATCTTGGCCGGGGTGTTGTAGAGGCCGGCGACGGCGGCGGCCGTCCCGATCATGCTTGCAGCGAGGGTGATCACCCAGACGAGCATGCCGCGGCGGTGCGTTCGCCAGATGATCCTGCTCATTGTGCCCATGTTGCGCCGGCGGGGACTCGCCGCACGGTGATGGGCGCTCATCGCGCGGCCTCGGTAAGCGACTCGCCGGTCTCCCGGGCG
Source organism: uncultured Actinomycetota bacterium (assembly GCA_963739025.1). GTDB lineage: Bacteria > Actinomycetota > Actinomycetes > Streptosporangiales > Streptosporangiaceae > Chersky-822. The sequence continues at coordinate 5,238 of CAVTYS010000002.1, forward strand.
TCAAGGGCCTCCCCGTAGGTGCGCAGGAACAGCGCATCGAGGCTCGGCGGGGTGACGGTCAGGGTGTGGATCCGCGCGGCGTGCAGTCTGCCGATCATCGAGTCGAGGTGATCCGCGTCGATCGTGAACCTGGTGTCGACATGCCCGTCCAGCCGCTGGCAGACGCAGTCGGCCACGCCCGCTGCCCGGGCCAGGCCTTCGGGTTCGGCGACGGTGACCGCGTGCACCGACGTCCGAGTGTGACGGCGCAGGTCGGCGAGGCTGCCGGTGGTGACGGTGCGGCCTCGGCGAATGATGCTCACCCGGTCAGCCAACGCCTCGACCTCGCCGAGGATGTGGCTGGAGAGCAGCACCGTGATGCCTTCCTCCCTTCGCTCGCGCACGCATTGCTGGAAGGCCTGCTCCATCAGCGGGTCAAGCCCGGACGTGGGCTCGTCAAGGACGAGCAGGTCCGCCTCCGCGGCAAGCGCGGCCACCAGGGCGACCTTCTGGCGGTTGCCTTTGGAGTAGTCCCGGATCCGCTTCGTCGGATCGAGATCGAAGCGTTCGATCAGGTCTTCCCGGCGCTTCTCGTCGACCCCGCCGTGCGTCGCGCCGATCACGTCGAGGCACTGGCCGCCGGTCAGGCCGGGCCACAGTGAGACGTCCCCGGCGACGTACGCCAGGCGCCCGTGGAGCCTGGCCGCTTCCCGCCAGGGGTCGCCGCCGAACAGCTCGACGTGACCGCCGCTGGCCCGGATCAGCCCGAGCAGGATGCGGATGGTGGTGGACTTGCCCGCGCCGTTGGGGCCGAGGAAGCCATGGACTTCACCCGGATGAACGGTGAGGTCCAGGCCGTCGAGGGCGCGGACCTTCCCGAACGTCTTGGTGAGTTCCTGGATGTGGATGACGTCGGTGGGGTGACTCACGAGGGCTCCTCCTGGACGGTCACGAACGCGCCCTTCGAATAGATAGCGGTGACCTCTTTGGCCCAGCGGGTGATGCCCTCCGGCGTGAGCGGGTCGATCCCGATCGCGGCGGCGACCTGGTTCCGCAGCAAGACGAGCGCGAGGTCGTTGACAAGAAGGAATGCCGCACGAACCGCCGGATCCTCACCCGGCCGGGCGACGCCCATCTCAGTCATGGAGCCGAGCAGTCTGCGAGTGAGGGCGTACCAGCGACCGAACAGTGCCGCGCCAACCGGGTCGTTAACAAGCAACAGGCGGCGCAGGTACGCGGGCAGCGGGGAGCCGTGCGGGAAAGCACGCGCGAACATCTCGGCAATCGACACCCAGTCGTCCCCGGTCAGCGCCGCGGCCACGTCCTGCTCGTCCATCGCGAAAAGCGAGTCGAAAGCCTGCGCGGCATAGCTATCCACCGCGGCCTGCAACCCCTCCTTGCTGCCGAAGTGATGCACCACAAGCGCGGGTGACACACCTGCCGCAGCGGCGATCTCCCGCACCGTGACGGCATCGTGCCCACGCTCAGCGAAGAGGCGCAGCGCGGCGTTGCGGATGTTCGCCTTGGCCGTGAGGTCACCCTCATCAGCGACTGAACTCATGTTCAGAATGCTAAACATCGGAACAGCAAGGGTCAAGAGGCGCCGCTTGCTGAACCCGTCGTGGTTCCCCGCTGCTACAGGGACTGAAAGGCCAGGGCATGGCTACGGTGGGTTCGGGTTCGAGGCTGAGTCCGGTCTGTGCGAGGAGCCCATCGATGACAGCGGGCCGGTACTGGATGAGCTTGAGCCGGTTCTTGACAATTGCGACGAACTGATGGCGTGCCGCGGGAGCCCAGGTTGCCGAGGCTGTTCTTCATGTGTGACAGGCGCCTTCGGCCGGGTTGAGGCCCAAGGCGTGAGCGGGCATCTGGACGACGGTCGGCCGCTGATGTGCGCCTGGAACATGGTGCGCATCACGCCGCTTACGTGCCTGTTCAAGTTGTCCCAGCCAGGATCAGCGGGGGTTGGAACCGCCGGTCACGCTTATAATCGGACCTGTGTGCGCCTGCCTGGTCGTCCACCGCGGCCCAAAGCCGAGCGCATAGTCGAGCATCCTTCCGGACCATTCGGTGGGTAGGCGGCGGAGCACGATCGATAGCTGTCGATAGCTCGGCCGAGCACGGGCGCCTGCGCGCGGACGCCCAACGGACCATCGTGTGCTCACTCAACCGGCAAGCTAGGTCATTAAATGGCCTCTGCAGCCATAAACGGCGTCGACCCTGAGGTATATGTCCGCAGTCGCGCTCTCTAGCAGATTGGCTTGCGGTTCAATGGCAAGTTGCCGTTGGACGTTGATCATGTGCTGCCAGGAGCTTCCCGGCCGACTTCATACCCCTGACGTGTGGTCGCGCTCATCCGATCGCTGACATCGGTCTCGCGCTCCGCGAACCTTGCTCGTCGCTCTCTGAGGACCTGTTCAGTCTCTCCTCGTCCAGCGGCCGTCCGGCGGTTGACACCTGGAGGACCGGCAGGCCCGCCTGCGACCCGAGCAGGAGTCTAGCTTGATAAGCAGCGAGGTTCCGGCACGCCGCGAACAGCCGACGCGACATTCCAACTACGACATCGGTTCCGGGTATCTGTCCGGCCAGCAGTTGCCGCCCGCGAGCGCGGCGAATGCCTGCGCCGGTGTCGACTGGCGCCCGAGATTGCATGCCAGGAGGCATGCCGTGCGCGGCGTGCGGCGCGTGATCGCCGCAGTCAGCGGCTCGCCAGCCAGCCTCCGGGCGCTGCACGTCGCAGAGCAAATCACCCGCGAGTCTGGCGCGCTCTTACTGCCCGTGCTGGCGTGGACACCGCCGGGCGGCGAGCATACCGGGAAACGCCTGCCGTCAAGCATGCTGGGACAACCATGGCAGGACGCCGCCTGCCGGCGGCTGCACGACGCGCTCGCCGCAGCGTGGGGTAATAAGCCGCCTCGACCGTGCATCCAGCCGCACGTGGAAAGGGAACCAGCAGGCCGGGTCCTGACCAGCATCGGAGCCGAACCTGGAGATGTAATCGTCATCGGAGCAGGCCGCCGCACCATCCCGGCATGGATGATACGCAGCCGGGTCACCCGCTATTGCGTCACCCACGCCCGATGCCCCGTCGTCCTGATACCACCGCCTGACCTCGAGCGTGACCTGCGCCGCCTCAGAATCAAATCGATCATGGCACCGAAACCTGACAGCCGACGACGGCGGCGGGGGTGGCAGCGCAACAAGCCGAGGGCGGAGCGATCCGGGCCTGATGTCCCGCAACTGAAGTTCCTTGGCGAGACATCTGACGTTCCCTCCAAGGCTTCGGCCGACCGCCTAGCGCGGCCCCCTGCTGAGGTGCTCGTTGAGCGGGCCGATTACGGCGCCGTTCCTTCGTTGCTTGCGGACTCCAGGCCGAGGAGGCGCAGGAAGCTGTGGTGCACGGCGTGGCTGGCCTCTTCGGTGGTCATCCGCCCGGCCTTGACCTCGTCTTCTGCGGCGCGGCCCATGGCCAGGGCGGCGGCCAGCAGCCAGCCGGGTGAGAGCGTGCGGTCGAAGGCACCAGTGTCCTGTCCGCGTCTGATGATCTCGAGCATCTTCTCCAGGACCGGGGCGTGCCGGTCGCGGTCCTGGCCGGCGTTCACCGGGGGCAGGTGCCACAGGAAGGGGTAGCGGGCAGCAATCCGCCAGCCGGTTTCCAGCAGCCGGGTTAGCGCCGTGGCCGGGTGCGCCTGATCGAGCCCCGCGGCGTCGAACGCCGCGGTCACCTCCGCGGTGGCCCGCTCGATGACCGCGTCGAGCAGCGCCTCCCGGCTGGGGAAGTGGGCGTAAATGGTCTGCCGGGTGACACCGGCGGCGCGCGCGATGTCCTCGACGCTGGCGGCCTGGTTGGCGTTCAGGACCTCGGGTGCGGCGGCAAGGATCGCGGCGATGCTCTGCCGGGCGTCGGCCCGCTGGCGCCTCCGCCCGGCCGCGGTGCCGGGCTGGCCGGCCGTGCCGCGCGGGTCTGCTGGCGTGTCCGCGGCTCCTCCTTAAATTTGACGAGACCGTAAGAGATAGCTTAATCTTGACAACAGCGTAAGACAAAAGCGCGAAGGAGGGAACCGCCGTGGACGCTGCGGAGCGAATCGCCCTGGCGAGAGCAAGGCCCCGGCCGCCGTCCGGGAGTCACCCGGCCGCGATCGAGGCCTGCGGGCTGGCCAAGCGGTTCGGAGCGGCCCGGGCGCTCGATGGCGTGCACCTGACAGTCCCCGCCGGGACCGTGTGCGGGTTGCTGGGGCCCAACGGGGCGGGCAAGACCACCACTGTGCGGATCCTGGCCACCCTGCTCGCCCCGGACGGCGGGACGGCCAGGGTGCTCGGCCGCGACGTGGTCAAGGAGGCGGCAGCCGTGCGAAGGCTGATCGCGCTGGCCGGCCAGTCCGCCACCGTGGATGAGGACCTGACCGGACGGGAGAATCTGGTGTTTCTCGGTCGGCTGGCCGGCCTGGGGCGCCACGCCGCCAGGGCCCGGGCAGCTGAGCTGCTGGCCGCGTTCGGGCTTGAGCAGGCAGCTGGCAGGCAGGTCAAGGCGTTCTCCGGAGGGATGCGCCGCCGCCTCGACCTGGCGGCCAGCCTGATCGTGACCGCCGACCTGTACTTCCTGGACGAGCCGACCACCGGGCTGGATCCGGCCAGCCGCGCCCAGGTGCACCAGATCATCCGCTCGCTCGCCGCCGGCGGAGCGGCCGTCCTGCTCACCACCCAGTACCTGGAGGAGGCAGACCAGCTCGCCACCCGCATCGCCGTCATCGATCACGGCAGCATGGCCGCCGAAGGCACACCCGGCGAGCTCAAAGCCTCACTCGGCGCCAGAACGCTGCGGATCAGGCTGGCCGACCCTGCGGACCGGCAGCAGGCCGCGCAGGTGCTCACCCCGCTGCTCGGCGTCCCCGTGCCCGGTGAGGCCGACCCGGCGCTTCTCACCTCCGCCATCGCCGCCGCCCGCCCCGGACCGGCCAGCGAGCAGGCGGCCGCCGCCCTGGCAGGACTCGCCCGGGCCGGGATCGCCGTCGGCGAATTCACGCTCGGCCAGCCAACACTCGACGAGGTGTTTCTCGCCCTGACCACCACCAGCACCAACAGGACGGAGAAGTCCTGATGAGCACCGTTACCGCCAGCGCCGTCCCCGCCGGGACGCTGGACTCGAGCCTGCCCGCCGGGCCGCGCCCCAGGCCCCCCGGCGCGCTCGCCGCGTCGGCGGCATTCGGCTGGCGCGCCATGCTCAAGATCAAGCACATTCCCGAGCAACTCTTCGACGTGATCGCGATCCCGGTCGTGTTCACCCTGATCTTCACCTACCTGTTCGGCGGCGCTCTGGCCGGATCCACCCACCGCTACCTGCAGTACATCCTCCCCGGCACGCTGGTCATGGCCGTCCTGCTGGTCAGCATGCACGCCGGGACCGGGCTCAACACCGACGTCTCAAAGGGCATGGCCGACCGGTTCCGCTCCCTGCCCATCTGGCGGCCCGCCCCCATCACCGGGGCCCTGCTCGGAGATGTCGCCCGGTACCTGCTCGCCGCCGGCCTGGTGACCGTGCTCGGGCTGGCGATCGGCTTCCGGCCGCCCGGCGGCGCCGCAGGGACGCTCGCCGGCATCGGGCTGCTGCTGCTCTTCGCGCTCAGCTTGTCCTGGGCCTGGACCACCCTCGGCCTGGTCATGCGCACCCCCCAGGCAGTGATGAGCACCGGCACCGCGGTGTTGTTTCCGCTCACGCTCGCCAGCAACGTCTTCGTGAACCCCCGGACCATGCCGGGCTGGCTTCAGGCCTTCGTCAAAATAAACCCGGTCAGCCACCTTGTCGACGCCGAACGAGGGCTGATGACGGGTCACCCGCCAGCCGGGCAGATCACCCTGGTGCTGCTCGCCTCCGCGGCCCTGGTTGCTGTCTTCGCCCCGCTCACCGCCTGGCTCTACAGCAGGCACCAGTGATCTTGGGGCAGCACCTCGTCCTCGCTCTGGCTGGCGGGTTCCAGGCCTGCCTGTCGGTGTACCGAGTTGGCGAGAATGGCCGGTGCCGCGCACTCGGAGCACCTGCGGTCCGTCCGGCCCGGCACAGCCAGTTCTGGCTTCGCGCCGCGGCTTCAGGTGATGTGGTGCTGGTAGGCGAAGGCGGCTGCGGCGGTTCGGGAGGTGACTTCAAGCTTGGTGAAGATGTTGCTCAGGTGGCGGGCGACGGTCTTGTCGCTGAGAAACAGCAGCGCGGCTATCTGAGGATTGGTCTTCCCGGCCGCGACGAGTCGCAGGACCTCGACCTCGCGCGCGGTCAGCCGGTTTGGGTACGCACGGGTGATGAGTGCGGCGGCTTCTCGCTCGGCCGGAGTGGCGGCAAGTTCGGCGAAGCAGCGCCGCGCGGCCGCCAGTTCGGTGACGGCGGACTCCTCGTCGCCCAGGGCGCGCAGTGCCCGGCCGAGCTGCAGGCGACATCGCGCGACCTCGTACCTCCAGCCGAACCGTTCGAACACGGCTCTGGCGCGCCGGAGCAGCGGCGCCGCGGCTGCGGGGTCGCCGGACTCGAGCGCGGCCAGCGCGGCCGCGTTGTCCGCGCGGGCCTGCACCGGCAGGCAGCCGAACGCACCCGCGATGGATACGAACTCGGCGGCGATGGTGACGGCCTCCTCGTGGTGGTCAGTTGCCAGCAGCACCTCGACCGCGGCCGGCAGCAGCTGCGATCGGTGTACTGGATCGGCGGTCTCGCCGAGGAGCCGTGTGATCGCCGCGAAAGCCGCCTCGGCGCGGCCCTCGGCGAGCCACAGCAGCGCCAGTCCCGGCTGCGGCTCGTGACCATACGCGGCCGCCTGCTCGTAGGCGTCCTGCGCTCCAGACAGGTCGCCGCGGATGCGTAGCACGTCGGCGCGCTCGGTCATCGCCAGCCCGGCTGCGAGCGGCGTCTCGGCCGCGAGGTAGCGCTGCACCGCCAGGTCATACTCGGCCAGGGCCTCGTCGAACGCTCCGTGCGCCCGCATGATCTGCCCTCGGTGCACGGCGCACTGCCCGGTGAACGGCACCAGTCCCGGCTGCTCAGCGCACCACGTGGCGAGCGCCGCGGTCCATCGGGCTGCCCGGTCGAAGTCGGCGATCTCCTGGCACCCCTCGATCATCGCGCAGTACACGTTCCCCGCGAAGATTGCCGACACCTCGCCGGCGGCGACGCCGACCATCGACTCATCCAGCAGCAGCAGGCCAGCCGGAACCTGGCCGGCATACAGGAGGAGCCGCCCCTGGCTGGACAGCCCCATCGCGACGAGGTCCGGGTCGCGGAAGCGGTGCCCGCAGCCCGTAATCTCCTCGGCGAGGCGCAGCGCGGAGGCGAACTCACCGCCGAAGATATGCCTGTACATCTCATGCAGGAGCACATAGCCGCGCTCCACGACCTCGCCCTGGACGTCGGCGAGCAGCCGTTGGGACCGGGCAACCCAGCCGCCGCCCACCGCCGTCTCCCCGCTCGTGACCAGCACGTAGCCCAGCCAGAACGCGCTCCGTACCGCGGCTAGCACGTCACCGGCGTCGACGTTGAGCTGGTAAGCGCGCTGCAACGCCTGTACGCAGTCGTTGCGCCGCCCCGTCAGGTAGGCGGCGGTGGCCAGCTGAGCGAAGTCACCGGCGGTGAGCTCGTCATGGGCGGCTGCGGCCAGCCCTTCATAGGCGGCCAGCCAGTCGCGGCGGCCGTAGGCCTCACGCGCCGTGATCAGCTCCTCGACTACGCCCATCGCCCTCCGTTCCCGCTAGCCTACTGTGACAGCCTTCTGGCCGGTCGCCACTGCCCGGCCTGTTCCCGCCGAGCGAGCCACGATCTGGCGCGCGACGTAGTCCGCATCGCGGCCGACGCCAGGGAAGATCATCGAGCTGAACGCGTACTGGAACGACAGACCGCAGAAGTACAGGCCTGGAGCGCCGTCGACGACGCCCCGGTAGTCAGCCGGCCAGCCGTGCTCGTCCAGGATGGGCAGAGCGATCCAGTCGAAGACCTGCCGGAACCCGGTGCACCACACGACGCTCGCAGCATCGACGACGGTGCCGTCGCTGAGCACGGGCCGGCCGCCGATCGCCCCGGTCAGCCTGGCCTCATTGCGAGTCACGCCGCGCCGGTCAAGGTCGTCCTGCTTGATCCGGAACGCTGGCCCGCCGTGCTGGCGCACCTCGCGCATCATCTTGCGGCCCATTGGGGTCCGCCGGGTCAGCACGTGCCTGAACATGAACACGGCAACCGGCATGAGCGCGCGCGCCCGCGGGGACTCGGGGCGGAAGGGGATGTTGCCCCGCCCCGGGCCGCACAGGATCACCGGCCGATCGGCGGCGAGCTCGTAGGCGATGTCCAGGCCGGAGTGAGCCGCGCCGACCACCAGCACGGGCCCGGGGCGTATCTGCGCGGGCCGCCGGTACTGGCTGGAATGCAGTTGCTGGATGGCCGGGTCGAATTCGGCGGCGAGCGCGGGCACGCAGGGCGTGCGTCCGAAGGTACCGGTTGCCACGACCACGTTGCGGCAGCTGATCACCTCCTCGCCGAGGCTGGCGAGATACCCGCCGCCATCCCGTGGCTCGAGCCGCTCCACCCGGGTGCTGGTTCGCACGGGAAGGTCGAAGTGCAGCGCGTACCGTTCCAGGTAGTCACCAACCTCGTCCTTGCCGGGGCAATGCCACCGGGCCGCAGGAAAGGGCAGCCCAGGCAACCCGTCGTACTTCGCCGGCGTGAACAGCCGCAGCGAATCCCACTGCTGCCGCCAGTTGTCGCCAACCCGGGCGTTCGTGTCCACGATCAGCGACGGCCGGCCGCGGCGCCTGAGATGATAGCCCGTTGCCAGCCCTGCCTGCCCGGCTCCGATGATCAGCGTCTCGACGTATTGCGCGTTCATGCGCGCACCTCCTCATAGCTGAGATGAATAAGACGCTAGGCATCCGCCCGCCAGCGGCGCGTCGGGCGATCTACCCATTCGCGCGACGGCGGAGCTGGGCAGGTCGATGCAGCCGGTGCGGACTCGGCCCGGCTGGTACAGGTGACCGGACCGTACGGCCTGGTTATCTGGTCGGACTTCGGAGCTATAATATCGCTGTACGATACAACTTGCCGTGCCGACGGGCTCACCAGGCGCAAGTGCCCGACGTCCGCCGGATGAGGAGGAGTTCATGTCCGCCACAGCCACGCCGCGGATCAGGTCAACCGCGATCGGCCGCTGGGGTGCCCGCCTACTCAGGAACCGCGCGCTGATGCGCGCGCCGATCTGGATTTACCGGGCCCGGCTGGGATTCCTGTTCGGCTCGCGGACGCTGTTGCTCGAGCACATTGGACGGAAGACCCGAGCCAGGCGCTACGTCGTGCTTGAGGTCGTCGGCCATCCGGCACCGGACGCCTATGTCATCGCGTCCGGGTTCGGCGAGCGTTCGCAGTGGTTCCGCAACCTGATGGCCAACCCGCACGTCCGGGTGTCCGTCGCGGGACACGGGCCGCGGGCCGCGACCGCTCGCCGGCTGCCGTCCAACGAGGCGGACGCCGCGCTGGTTGAGTACGCGACCAGGCATCCGCGCGCGTGGGCGAAGTTCAAGAACGTTCTGGAGAACACGCTGGGCGCGGAGATCACCGATCGCAGCAGCCCGCTGCCCATGGTCGAGCTTCACCTCGACGGGATCCGAACATGAGCTGTGCGTAGCATGTGCAGCGTGGCCCCGACGGCGGACGAGATGACCCTGGCCGCGCGGGCGGCGACGGCTTCAGGGGACTGGGTCAGGGCCCGGGAGTGTTTCGAAGCGCTAGTCGAGCGAGCGCCTTCGCCTGAGGCGCTGGCCGGCCTGGCTGACACGATGTGGTGGCTTGGCCGGATCGATGATGCCGTCCGGTTGCAGGAGCAGGCCTATGCGGCGTTCCGCCGTTGTGGCGATGCGGCGCGGAGCGCCCTGATGGCTGTTGGCCTGTATCTCCTGTACCGGGTCAGCCTGGGGAACACGGCCGCGGCGCGAGGCTGGCTGGCGCGGGCGGCGCGGATCGTGGAGGAGGCCGGGCTGGGCCCGCTGGCCGGGTGGGTCGCGTTGCTGCGGGCTCACGACACCGACGACGCCATCGCCGCCGAGCGCTGGTCACGCGAGGCGCGGGAGGGCGCGACGGGGTTTGATGACCCCGACCTTGAGCTGTGCGCGGTCAGCCAGCTCGGCGCGTCCTTGCTGCAGCAGGGACGGCTCGCAGAAGGCACCGCACTGCTGGACGAGGCCATGGCCGCTTCGCTCGCGGGGGAGTGCCGGCGCCCGCACACCGTGGTCTATACCAGCTGCAACATGATCAGCGCCTGCGCGGAGACGGCGGAAGTGAGCCATGCGCGGCAGTGGATCCGGGCGGCGAGCGGGTTCATGAGCCGCTACGGCAGCCCGCACCTGTACCTTCACTGCCAGGTCTATCTCGGGGCCGTCCTGTTCTCGTCCGGTGACTGGGCCGATGCGGAAAGCGAATTGCGCGCTGCCCTGGGTGCCGGGGTTTCTGCTGAGCCCGCGCTGCGCGCCGAGGCGTGTGCCCGGCTCGCCGAGCTGCGCCTCGCGCAGGGCCGGTTCGAGGAGGCCGAGCGGCTGCTTGCAGGTCTAGAGGAATACACCACCAGCGCGTACGCGCTGGCGGCTCTGGCGCTGGCGAACGGCAAACCCGCGGCGGCCCGGCGGATCGCGCTGCGCCGCGTGCAGGAGCTCGGTGCGGACAGCGTCAGGCCGGGTGCCTACCGCACCGGCCTGGCTGTCTGCCTCGAGGCCGGGAAGCTCTGGGAGCTGGCGGCCGAGGCATCGTCGGGGAAGGAGGCAGTGGCCGCTGTCGCGGCGATGACGGAGCTGGCGGACCGGACCAGATCCCCGCATCTTCAGGCGCGCGGGCTACGCGCAGCCGGGATCGTGACTCGCGACGTCTCGTGCCTGGAACGGGCGCTGAGCCTGTTCGCCGCGCTGCAGCTTCCCCTCGAATCCGGCCGGACCCGGATGGAGCTAGCCAGGCTGCTGGACGGTGATGATGCGATCGCCGAGGCGAGGCTCGCGCTGGCGGCCTTCGAGGCGCTCGGGGCCGCGCGTGACGCCGACCGGGCGGCTGCCCGCCTGCGGGAGCTCGGCGCGCCGGCGTCGCGCGGTGGCCCATCCGGTCTGCCAGACCTGACCCGGCGGGAGCGTGAGGTGCTCGGCCTGCTCGGAGAGGGGCTATCCAACCGAGAGCTCGCCGCCAGGCTGTACTTGTCCCGCAAGACCGTCGAGCGACATGTGCGAAATGTGCTGTTCAAGCTCGGGCTGCGTAACCGGGCTGAGGCCGCGGCCTATGTCGTGCGCCAGCGGCAGCAGATCCGCTCCACTGACTGAGGGTTTTCACCGAAGCGAGAGCGCCAGGTGGCGCGGCAGGCTGGGCCGCATTCGCCGAGTCTGCAGGAGGCTTCCGATGACGACCGCTGCCACCACGACCATCCTTCGGCTCGAGCCGCGCCTGCGCGGGAGCGTGATGGTGCCCGGCCATCCCGAGTACGACGCGGCGCGGGCCATTGACAACCGCTCCCGTGACAGCCGCCCCGCGGCCGTGGTCCGCTGCGCGGATTCCGCCGACGTCGCCGAGACAGTGCGCTTCGCAGCCGCCGAGGGGTTGCCCCTGGCGATCCGCGCTGGCGGCCACAGCGCCCCTGGATTCAGCTCGGTCGAGTCCGGGCTGGTCGCCGACCTGCGAAGCATCAACCATGTCCAGGTCGACACCGAACTGCGCGTGGCCGCGATCGGCGGCGGAACGCTGGCCGGTCAGGTCGATCGCGCCACGCACCCCTGGGGGCTCGCCACCACCACCGCGACCGTGTCCACCGTCGGCGTCGCCGGCTTCACGCTCGGCGGCGGCATCGGCTACCTCACACGCAAACACGGACTCGGCGTCGACAACCTGATCGGCGCGGACGTCGTGCTCGCCGACGGTTCCCTGGTCCGCGCCGGTGAGAGCGGTGACGAGGACCTGCTATGGGCGCTGCAGGGCGGCGGCGGGAACGTCGGTGTCGTAACCGAGCTGCGGATGCGGCTGCATCCGGTCTCGGTTGTCACCGGCGGGCCCATGCTGTTCCCGCTGGAGCGGGCGGAGCGGCTGATCCGGCTCTACCGTGACTGGATGCCGCAGCAGGCCGACGACATCTACGCGTTCCTCGCCGTGCTCACTACCCCGCCCGACGACACGTTGCCCGCGGAAATGCGGCTGCGCCCGGTCTGCGCTCTGGTCTGGTGCAACACCGCACCCGAGGACCAGTCGAACGCGGCGCTCGCCATGTTCCGAGGCGAGGGCCCGCTGCTCGACCTGGTCCGGCCGATGCCGTATCCCGAACTGCAGTCAGCGTTCGACGCGGGCGCCGCCGCTGGCAAATATGGCCACCTCGCCGGCGTGCTGTTCGAGGACCTGCCCGATGCCGCCGCAGCGCAGTTCGAGCCCTTCGGCCGGTCCGCGCCTACCCCGCTATGCCAGAGCCATCTGTACCCGCTCGACGGCGCCGCCGCGCGCCCAGGCAACGGGGACACCGCCTGGCCGTGGCGCGACGCGGCATTCGCCCAGATGTTCGCCGCCATCGCCCCCGCACCCGGCCTCGACACCAGTCTGCAGGCCTGGTCCACCGGTTTCAGGGACGCCCTGCGGCCCTACGCGATGCCCGGCTGCTACGCCAACTTCCAGATGGACGACGGCCCCCAGGCCGCCCGCGCCTGCTATGGCACCAATGCCGCCCGGCTCGCCCAGCTTAAAGGCCGCTACGACCCAGCCAACCTGTTGCGCCTGAACCAGAACATCGCGCCAGAAACAGCTGACCAGACCTGATCGGCGGCGGAACCGGCACATTACAGGTGGTGGCGCGCACAGCACGACATCGGCCTGACCGGAATGGAAACGCGTTGCACGGACGCAGACACGAAACGATCAGCGCGGACGGCACGAAGATCGGCTTGATGACCGCCGGCCACGGCCCGCCCCTGCTGCTCGTACACGGCGGCATGGGCCGCCTGGAACGCTGGGCACCCCTCTGGGATCTGCTGATCCAGCGATGGCAGGTCACCGCGATGGACCGCCGTGGCCGCGGCTCAAGTGGCGATACCGAGCCGTACCTGCTCACCAAGGAATACGACGACATCGCTGCCGTCCTCGCCGCTCTCGCCAGGAGGGCAGGGCGGCCAGCCGACGCGTTCGGGCACAGCTACGGCGCTACGTGCCTGCTGGGCGCCGCAGCCCGCGGTGCGGAGGTCCGGCGGCTCGTTGCGTACGAGCCGCCGGGACCGGAGACTCGGCGTCACGCAACCGGCCCGTGGGCGCGGCATCCCCTGATCTATGGACAGGCACAGCCAGGCTGCTCACCGCGTGGAAGCCCCAGTTGCCTGGCGGTGATGGCGGCTTCCAGGAGGCGCGAGTGGCCGGACGCACAGTCTCCAGGGAAGCCGTGCCGATGGCTTGCAGCCGCCCAAGTCCCAGCGTCAACCTGAATATCTTCTTGCTGCGGAGCCGGTCAGTGAGCTGCCGGAAGAAAGGCGCCCTCAGGCACGCGCCGACTTGCCGGCCGTCTCCGGCACGACTCCACGGACCGGGCCGCTCGAACACCAGGTCCCCGCGATCGGACAGGTCCTCGACGACCGAGGGCCAACGCGGCGCCGTGAGATTTACGAGCTGACCGGAGCGGCGTACTGGGGACCAGAAGTATTCAGGCGCGCGCTCGCGACTGCGGTAGCCCGTTGGCTGGCGCGCCAGTTGGACCGGGACATCTATGCCGCGGATGCCGCGGGACGGGCCGACCAAGGGTGGCCCGTGAGCCGGGCACCGTCCTCGTTGAATGCTGGCTGAACGAGGCTGCGCGATGCCCTCTGTTTCAGCCCAGGGTGCCCGGATACGCCTGCTCGGCACGCTCGCTCAGCTCTGCCAGCCGACAGCGCAGCAGTAGCATCCCGACGGCCAGCGCGAGCGCGGCGATGCCGCCGAGCATGAAATCGATCGTCATGGACAGGTGCCGCAGTACGCCGCCGGCGAAGAACCCGGCCGACGTGTAAATCGCGGCCCACAAGATGCCTCCAGCGGCGTTGGCGACCAGGAATCGCGGCCAGCGCATTCTGGCTGTTCCGGCCAAGAAAGCCGCGTAGGTCCGCAGCACCGAAACAAATCGGCCGAAGAAGACCAGCTTCGCGCCGTGCCGGTCGAACAGGTAACGCGCCACCTTCAGCTTCCGGTCGTCCAGCCGCACCTTGGCCCCGTACCGGCGGGCCAGACGGTACCCGCCCGTACCCCCGATCCAGAAGCCGATGTTGTCGCCAACGACCGCGCCGCCGGCAGCGGCGGCAAAGACCAGCCAAGCAGACAGCCGGTGGGTCGTCCCCGCGTAGATGCTGGCGAGCACCAGGGCTGTTTCGCCCGGCAGCGGGATGCCAAGACTCTCCGATGCGACGAGGGCGAAGACGGCCGGGTACCCGGCCGAGGCAATCAGGTCGCCGACCAGATGACTGACGCTCACCGGGTGCCTCGTCTCAGAACGGCCTCGGCGGTAACGTTGCCTGCGGCTTGCCTCGTGGTCGCCCTCGCCACCTGCGATGCGTGGGCTAGACGAACAGTTGCCGCGTCACAACGCCTTCGGCTAGGTCATGACCGCGCCACAGTGTGAAGTGATCGCCGATGTCGAAGTAATCTCGTGGCCGATCCGCGGCGAGCTGCACCTGAACCACGGCATGGTCACTGCCGCACACCTCGGAGCCGTCGCCGTTGCTGGCTACGAGGGCGCTGAAGAAGCAGGTGTCGTGCGTTCGGTGGTGTTCACCCCTGACGACCATCCTGTGCAGCTGACCGGGCGGCAGCTCCTCGGCCGGGCCCTGGGCCGGCCGAGGAGCTCTCCGCTGGCCCCCGGCCTCAAAGTCACCAGCGCCTGGAACTTGTAACGGTGTGACCGCATTGTCGCCCCCTCGTCACGTCAGCCCAGTAGTTTTTATCGTATCACGATAGACATCGGACCTCGAGCGGCCTCAAGGCAGCGGGATGCATGCGCTTACCACCGTGACGTGGCAGGAGCGCTGGATGGCGGTAGTGAGGATGGGCAAGGACAATCCGATCGCCTGCACACCTCGGACTTCGGGGCACGCTAGCTGACGTCCGCGCCGGTAGGATCGGGGCGTTTACTGAATGCTGCCAAGCCAGGCTGATGTGCTTGCTCAGGCGAGCCCCCCGGGAGCTGGTGGATCAATTGAGTGGTGCTTGTGGCAACGAGGCGGCGTCGGCTGTGACGGCCGCTGACTTCCAGCACCTGCTGGCGTTCCGGGTCAGCCTGCGCCGTTTTCAACGGTGGAGCGAAGCCGAGGCCCGCGCGGCGGGCCTGACTCATGTCCAGCACCAGCTCCTGGTCGCCATAAAAGGGCACGTCGGTGAACGTCCTCCCGCTATCGGTGAGCTCGCCGAGCACCTGCTACTCCGGCATAACAGCACAGTTGAGCTCGTCGACAGGGCTGAGGCTGCTGGCCTCGTCGAGCGCGTAGCTGACCGTGACGACGCGCGAGTTGTCCGGGTAAAGCTCACCAAAAAAGGTAACGGGCTTGTTACGGCTTTGACGCGGGCGACACTTCGGGAACTGCACAACCTGGCGGCTACGCTGAACGCACTCACGGCCGAATGAGTTCCGTACATCCCTCGGCCGAGTCGGCTGGCGGATGCTGCGGGCGTTCTCGAGCGCGTCGGTGACCTCGCCAGCTGGCCGATGAGCGGTCGACCACCGTCACATGGCCAAGCCGCATGCCCGGCGGTCATTGCGCAGAACAACTAAGGCTCTACGCTATAATTGCAATATGCAACTATCTGTCAGCGGCCCTCGTGTGCCTGCGATCACTAGCAGGTATCCGCACGTCGGCAGGGATGCGCTAGGAGTCGTCCTCAGCGGGCTCGCCGCGGCCCCTCGTCAGCTAGCATCACAGCCCATCAGGTCCCTGGCTGCCGACCGGCAGCATGCCGCGTCTGCTCACCTGCAGCGAGAAGTGAGGACCGCGAGGCTGCGTTGGTGAAGTGGATGGACGCGGCGGCGCGAAGACGGGCAATGGTCGCAGCGGGCTCCTGGCGATCACCGGTAGCGGCGATGGCCGGGACGCTGCGCGCGTCCAGGATGGGCCTGTTCGCTCTCGCACTCGTCGTCGGTCTCGGCGCCGGCCTGGGCGCGGTCGCCTTCCGGTACCTCATCATCGCTTTCACATGGCTGACGACCGGGCACGCGACGTTCGGTCAGCAGGGGCGTGTTGACAGCGCTCACCTGCCGTGGCTGGGCCTGGGCTTCCTGGTTCTCATCCCGGCCATCGGCGGGCTGGTCTACGGGCCGCTCATCTACCGCTGGGCCAAAGAGGCGCGTGGGCACGGGGTTCCGGAGGTCATGATCGCTGTCGCCGATAACGGCGGCCGGATCCGCACTCAGGTCAGCGTCGTCAAGGCGTTCGCCTCGGCGCTGTGCATCGGCACCGGCGGTTCGGTGGGCCGCGAGGGCCCGATCGTCCAGATCGGTTCGGCGCTGGCATCAGGCCTCGGCCAGTGGGTCAGGATGCCGGAGAGCAGGATGCGGATACTGGTCGCGTGCGGGGCGGGCGGAGCTATCGCGGCGACCTTCAACGCCCCGATCACGGGCGTCTTCTTCGGCCTCGAGATCATCTTGCGGGAGTTCTCCGTCGAGGCGCTGTTCTCCGTCATGCTTTCGGCGATGGTCGCTGACGTTGTCGGCGAGGCGATTCTCGGCAGCAACAGGTTCTTGTCCGGATTTCCTACCGGGATCGCCCTGCACCGCGTCTCCGACTACTTGCTGATCAGCCTGCTCGCGGCTCTCGCCGCGCTGGTCGGCATCGCCTTCAAGACGGTCCTGTACAAGACGGAAGACATCTGTGACCGGTCCTGGCGCGGGCGCCCTGAGTGGGCAAGGCCCGCCGTCGGCGGGCTCGTACTCGGCGTGCTCCTGCTGGCCTTGCCTCAGATGTACGGGGTCGGTTATCCAGTCATGTACAGGGCTGTTGCCGGGCACTACGTCCTCTGGTTCCTCATCGTGCTCGCTGTCGGCAAGATCGTGGCGACCAGCCTGACGATCGGCATCGGCGGCTCTGGAGGCGTATTCGCGCCGTCGCTGTTCATCGGCGCTACCTCTGGGATGGCCTTCGGCGAGCTGGCTGATCGCCTGCTAGGTGCCAGCGCTGGCCCGCCGGTCCTCTACGCCGCTGTGGCGATGGGCGCGGTCTTCGCCTCGGCAACCCGCGCTCCTCTGACCTCCCTGGCGAGCGTGGTCGAGATGACCGGCGACTTCACGCTCACGTTGCCCGTCATGCTCGCAGTGGCGATCGCCACCGCGGTTTCCCGAGCGGTGAGTTACGGCACCATCTACACGACGAAGCTTCTGCGCCGCGGAACGGACATCGAAGAGCCGCCGCCCTGGCAAGCTCTGCACCGGCTGACGGTTGCCGATGCCATGCAGCCGTTCCCGGCCCCGCTCGCTGCGAGACCAGCCCCGACCGGCCTGCCGCCGGTCCCAGGCGTATCGCTGCCAGGCGCCATCACTAGCCGCCGGGTACCGCAGCCCATCTTTTCCACCGAGTCTCTCGAGCAAAGCCTTCGCCAGCTTATGACGAGCGAGGTCGACGGCATGCCGGTCCTGTCGGCCGACGGCCGGCAGATCGAAGGCTGGATAACCGACTCAAGCGTTATCCGGGCTCTCTCGCGGGCGATTCACGGACCGGCTTCCCAATCCGAGGCGGCCAGAACCGTCCGGGCCGCCGACTGGTCAGGACCCGAGTCAGGAGCTGTCGGCGGCTCGCCACGGAAGCCGCTGGCCGGCTTCCAGGTGCTCGAGATCACCATCGAGGCCGATGCGGCCGTCGCGGGCGACCGTCTTGGCGCCATCACCTGGCCGGCTGGTTACACGCCCGTCTCGGTCCGCAGGCAGAATCGGCCCAGGAATCCGAAGCCTGATCTCATCTTGAATGCTGGTGACCGGGTGGTCATCCTCGCTCGCGAGCCGGCGGATCACGCCCGGGAATCGCGGCCGCTGGCGCATCCCGCAGTGGCCGGCCGAGCGAGGGCCGAGGGAGGGTAGTCGCCAGCGTCGGCTTTGCTGATGCAATGCGAGCTTCCAGCCCTGAGCGCGCCGGACGTACACGCTGCTCATCAGCTCTGAATAGGGACGGTTGTCCTCGCGGCTCGCGGGTGATTCCCTCCAGCACCTGATCGTAGAAGTCCCTCGCTCGCGGACGCGGCTGCCTACTGCTCACGGGGGACGCTCCCGTCCGGCACGCGTCCGGGCACAGAGCCGTTCGGACAGCAGCCGACCAGAAGGAGAGCGGCGTCGTCCAGGAGCGGCCGACCTACATGCCTGACAACGTCTCTGCTGAGGTGATCGAGGGCAGCCTCGGCGCCCATTCCGCCGATCATCGCAGCGCATCCTTCGACACTGTAAAAGCTGCCCGCCCTGTTCCTCGCCTCGCTGATGCCATCGGTATAGAAAAGCAGACGGTCGCCGGGGAACAGCGCAACCGCGTCAACAGAGCGCTCGCTGGACATGAGCCCGGCCAGCCCGAAGGGCAATCCGGGATCGCGGGCCTCGATCAACGATGCCTGTGTGCCCCGGACCAGCAGCGGGGGCGGATGACCGCAGTTGAGGATCTCGGCTTTCGACCCGTCCGCGCCGATCTCGGCAAGGATGGCCGTCACGAACTCCTCCTCCCCGGCCTGACGGCCCAAGCTCCGTTCGATGCGGTCGGCCAGCGCCGGGAGCTCCGGCGTCTCATACGCCGCTTCGCGGAAGGCCCCGAGGACCGCCGCCGCGGTCTTGACCGCGCCAAGGCCCTTGCCCTGCACGTCGCCGATGATCAAGCGAACCGCATCCCCGACCTCGGCCACGTCATAGATGTCGCCGCCGATCCGGGCGTAGGCCGCCGCGGACATGTACCGGACCGCGACCTGAGCCGGACCGACTTGCGCGGGAACCGGCCTCAGCAGCACTCGCTGGGCGGCCTCGGCGACCGCGGTCACGTTGGCCAGCTCTCGCTCACGCCGACTGCGTCCGGCGCTGGCGATGGCTCCCGCCGCGGTCACGCCGACGATGGTCGCGACGGCGATAAGTTCCCGGCGGGAGGCGACGAGGTCGTCATAGCCGGCGAGGCCGGCGCACACCAGCATCGCCAGCAAACCGATGAGGATCGTGCGCACAGGGCGGATAGACACCGCCGCCAGCGCGGGGCCGAGGGAGAGCAGCGGCAAGAACCCCACGCCAGGGCCCGCCAGAAGATCGACGCAGGCGACGGCGATCATCAGCAAGAAGGGCAAGATGCCCAGCAGGATCTGCACGCCGGACCGCGGTTCGGCGGCCTTGGTCGCCGCGGACGGCACCTGGGCCCATCGGCGAATCAACGCTCAGCCCCTTCCGCCGGCGGACCCCGCGCCGCCACCGGGCCATCGACCCTCGTTTTCTTTCACCCCGCACCCGCCTCCCCACCGACTGGGCGCCGAAACCGCGGCGTGGCGGTCAAGCAGCCCGTCGCAGGATCAATTCTTGTTAGGTGCAAGAATAACCTGCCTACATCCGGCAGCGACCAGCAAATGTGCAGAGAGTCGCCAGGTCCGGAGAGCCGGGATTGAGCCCATGAGGGCCGCCCGAGGTTCGCGGCGCGACGCCGCTCACCTCCCTCCGCCGGAGTCCCGGGACTGGCCCCGTGTTCCGGTCCTGGCGCCGTTGACACGTCAGCCTGAACCGCGAGCGTCGGAGCGCAGGCGTGGATACTCGGACGCGACCTCCGCTCCGAGCAGGAAGATTATGCTGGCGAGATAGACAAAGAACAAGAAGGCGATGACGGCGCCGAGTGACCCGTACACCTTGTTGTAATGAGCAAAATGGGCCAGGTAGGCCGAGAATCCGTACTGGCGCCCTTCGAATCCGACAGCTGCGACGAGCGCGCCGGGCCATATTCCGCGGAATATGGTGGGCACGGCCGGCACGAGCCGGTACAGGAGGCAGAACGTCACGAATAGTAACGCGGCCGACAGCAGGAACACGGCCGCTGATGCAGCGGCGCCGGCCAGCGGGGCCAGATCCTGCAGGATGCCAGGAAGATGACTGACACCTGCCCTGGCAATTCCCGCTGCGACGGTCAGGCCGAGCGTCGCGCCGTTGACCAGGAAGACCCCGCCGACAAGAGCTAGGTCGACGAGTTTGCCACGCAGGAACGGCCGCTTGGCGTTGCTGTCCCAGGCCGCATTGAGCGCCGTACGGAACGGCGGCCATGACACCGCTCGCTGACCAGGCGATGCCTAGGAAGCCAAGCAGCCCGAGCGCGCCGGCCTGACCGCTCACCAAGGCCAGCAGCTCGGTTAGCTGCGACCTGCCGGCCCGCGACAGCGGCACCACGTCCAGCACCGCCTTGAGCACCACGGTGCGTGCGTGCGGATCCTGGGTCACTAGCCCCACGATCCCGACGGCCGCGATCGTGAGGGGAAGACCGAGAACAGCAGGTGGAACGAGATCGCCGCTGCCATCTGAGCACAGCGATCGTCACGAAACTCGGCGATGGCCGGGCGTGCCAGGACCGTTGCCTGCCGGTCCCAAGCGCGCAGCGCGAGTGACCTGATGGCCTGCCAGGCATGCCGGGGTTGCAACTTCCCCGGCACTCGCATCAATCCACCGTATATGGGGGTTCAGTCGCTTCAACCGGATCGCCGCTGCGCCAAATACTGAGCCGCGGCCAGGACCGTCACGCCTACGGCAAGTGCAGCCGCCAGCAGATGTCCGCGGAACGCACGACGAGGTACTGGCCCGTCCGGCTCGAGCGAGATGGGCGACTCGTGCCGGCGCTCCCGATTGAGGAGCACGCGCCAGGGCGCGCCGCCCGGGCGGCCGCCGACCCGCAGGGACGGTCTATCCACGGCGATTCTTGCACCGCCTGAGGACCGCCAGGGCGGGCTCCAGGTCACCCGCCCTTCGCGGGCAAGTCACCTTGTCAGGCTGCGGTTGCGCCAGCGGCCTCGCGCGGGCGCTGACGAGCATCTCAGGATCGGCACGCACTCCAGCGCTCCAAATTCCAGCTTGAACGAGCTTCGGTGCACCACCCCCACGAGACCGGCCGCCATACCCGAATGGGCCGATCAAGGGCCCGGCGCTCAAGGCGCCACTCATAGATCCCGCTATGAGGATCAATTTTCCCAGCCCAGTGTGACTAGATCCCGCCCGACGTCGGCTGCGGGCTCATTGCCCGCTTCTGCGAAGGCACGAAGTGCGCGGACCAGGCCCGCCCGCCTGCGCGGCGCCATCCGCTGCACGATATGGGCGATCTCCGCGCGTCGGCGGGCGGTCACTTCATCAACGAGTTGCCGTCCGGCGGGCGTGAGCCGGAGCACAACCTCCCTGCGATTCGCCGGATTGACGCGGCGGGTCACCAGCTTCGCAGCGCTGAGCCGGTCCACCATGCGCACCGCGGTGGACGGGTTAACCGCCAGGGCCTCAGCGAGCCCGGCGAGCTTCGAGTCGCTCCGGCCTGCCAGCACGACCAGCATCCGGAACTGCGGGAGCGTGACCCTCTCTTCCGCGGCTGCCAACGACCTGGCCGAGATCGCGACCAGCAGCCTCGACGCAGTGAGCACAGCCGAGGTCACCGCAGCCACGTCCTCGGCAACGTCATCCGCTGCGGGGATAGCATCGGAAGCCATGCTTCTGTTGTACCCGGTCCGCGGTCGTGGCCGGGCAGTTCCGCGGGCATCGCAACGAGGCTGCTAGCCAAGAGCAGCAACGCAACCCCTGTCAGCATTGGCCGCGAGAACGCGTCCCAGGGCATCTAGCTGTACGGCAGGAAGCACAGCCCGGACAAGGACACCGCGCCGCAGTATTGCGCATGGTCGAGGTTATCGCTGGCGATCCACAGTCCCGCGCCAGTAATGAGCATGGCGTCGGCGCCCAGACCTCGATCCCTGCTGTAGTAGCCCGCGGTGCCACCGGAGTTGACGTACAGGGCACCGTTGGCCGGGTCCAGGCCCTCCATTCCCAATGCCGGGTAAGCGCCGGGGCCTTGGAAGTCACAGCCTTGCGTGTTCATTGACCACCGCTCGTGTCCGCCGAAGTAGACCGCGTGGCTGTCGGCCGCGGCCGAGTACAGCGAGTCGCAGCCGGTGTAGTTCGCCCACAGTGCGCTCACCGCGGTCGGAGCAGACGGGAACGCCAGCGCGGCGTCGCACGGACCGGTGCGCGGGTAGCTTCCGGTGGGCAGGCCGTCGGGGTGATAACCGGTTGTGCCGAAGTAAACGACGGAGCCGTCCGGGCTCCAGGCTCCGTCCTGAACGTAGAATGGTTCGGTCTTGTAGCAGTTGGTGGTGAACGCAGGGACGTTCCAGCCAGTGAGTTTGCCGATGGCGCCGCTCAGATCGAGCATGAATGCCTGCTGCCTCGCCTGGCCGCCGACAGAGATGAAGTCGCCCTCGACCAGGTCCCTCATCCCGTCTGGACTGAGCTGCTGGTTATACACGTGCGTGGCGTTCGCTGAGGAGCCGCTGAACTGGTAGTTGCCGGATATTGCCAGGTGCAGGTAGCCGTCGCTCCTGCCGGTCACCAGATTCAGGCTGACCATGTACCGGTCGGTGGTGTCGCCGTTGATGCCGGTAAACCGACCCCCGACCAGCAGGTGATTACCTGCGGCCACGATGGTCTCCACCGCTCCGGAGGCATGAGACCTGAATGAGGCGACCACGTCGCCGGTGCTGGTGCTGATTTCCGCGATGTTCTTGACCGCCGTTCCGTTGACTGAGGAGAAGTGGCCGCCGATGTAAGCGTGGCCGCAGTCGCCGCCGACGAAGGCGATCGTGTTCAGCACGTCACTCGGATTGGACGTCGTACCGTAGGTCCCGATGACGTCGGGTGCCCAGCTGGTCACCTTGTAGGGAGCGATGGCGCTGAAGCTGAAGATGTTGTCGCGGGTGTACGTTGCGCTCCATCGCCTGATCGTCGTGAAGCTGCCGACGGCATACATCGTGTCGCCGCACTGCACGATCTGCCGGATCTGCTCGGTCTGACTGGTGGTGGCGGGCAGATGCGGCACGCTGGCGGGAGGAGCGGCCGAGACCGCTCCGGCCGGCACCGGTTCATCGCCCGTCCCAGCTATCGCCGCCGGCACGCCCAACGCCATCACCGTGACCGCGGCTCCAAGCACCGTCAGGGACCTCAGCACGGTCGACCTCCTGTTCAGATGATCGCCTCGGCCGGTGGGCCGCTGACGATGCCGACGCTTCGGGTTAATGACTATGAAGGTGACGCGGCGGTCCACCTAAAGGTTGTCATAGACAATAGTTAGTCTGGGCAATGCTCCTCCACGGCACTCCACCCTGGCCCCGTGGCCGCGAAGAGCGCGCGAGCGGGCAGTAGGCGTTCGGAACAGGTGAGGTCGCCAGCAGGCCGCAGGAGCGTCGGCCAGCGAGTGCTGCGGCCGCGGTGTCCCTTAGGCCGGTCATGAGCGTCTGCGCAGGCGCATCGGCAGGTTTCGGGGCCGCAGGGTCACAAGGGCGACGTGCGGGGGCATGCCGCGGGGTGTCAGCTCGAGCCGGAATCGCCTGGTGATGGTGGCGAGCACGAGGATGGTTTCCAGTTCTGCGAACGACGCGCCGACGCAAGCTCGTCGGCCGCCGCCGAAGGGGATGAACGCGTACCGGTGCCGCACTGCGGGGTCGCCGCTGCCGCCGGGTAGGAACCGGCGCGGGTCAAACCCGGCTGGATCCGGCCAGAACGCCCGGTGGCGGTGCACCAGGAACGGGGAGACCGCGACCAGGCTCCCGCCGGGAACCAGCGTGCCCGCGACGTCGTCGTCCGTCAGGACGTCACGCTCGATCGTCCAGGCCGGAGGATATAGGCGCAGCGCCTCAGATGCCACGGCCCTGGCCCAGGGGAGCCTGGCGATATCGGCGGCATTGGGGTCACGGTCGCCGAGTACGGCGTCGAGTTCTTCTTCCAGCCGCTGCCTGGCTGCGGGATGGGCCGATAGCAGCGCCAGTGTCCAGGCGAGCGTATTCGAGGTGGTTTCGTGACCAGCGAGCAGAAATGTCGCTACCTCATCGGTGATCTCGGGATCTGTCAGCGGCTGGTTTTCCTCATCCCGGGCCATGAGCAAAAGGTCCAGCAGGTCGGGCGAGGCCCGGCCTGCCGGGCCGCGGGCGCGGCGGGCTGCGAGGATGCGGGATACGGGGCCATCGATGCCGCCGGGGGTCTGCCCGATCAGGTGCGTGGCCGCCTTGACCAGCCTGGTCGATGCCGGGCCCCAGCGGATGGGCAGCAGCGTGGTGAGGATCGCGGCTTTCTGTCCTGCGCTCATGGCATGGCCGATCTGGTCGGCTTCGGCGGTGAGGTCCGCGCCGAACAGTGCATGCCCGACGATGTCGAGCGTCAGTGCGCTCATCGCAGCGGCGACGTTGACCAGCGTTCCGTCTGGCTGTTGCTGCCAGCGCCCGGCCAGGCGCCTGGCGGCCGCGGTCATGTGCGGGCCGAAGCCGGCCACCGTCCGCCGGGACAGGGCAGGCTGGATCAGCCGCCGGTGTCGCCGCCAGGTCTCGCCTTCGCTGGTCAGCAGGCCGTTGCCGACCAGGGCGCGGAGCGGCCGGTAGGTGAACGCCTTCATGTAGTTGTCCTGGTTCGTGGCCAGCACGTGCTCGGCGTGCTCGGGCCGGGTAAGCAAGAAGAAGCTGCGCCGCGGCGTGAACGGTACCCGGACCGCGTCCCCGTAGGTCGCGGCGAGCCGCAGGTATCCGTCCAGCGGATCGCCGAGCATCCCGGCCAGCGTCCGCGCTGCCTGCGTGCCGCGCGGACCGGGCACGCTGAGGCTGGCTGCCCGCGCGCTCACGCGCCCGGTCACTGCAGGTCCAGGCGGCTGAGCGTGATGCAGGCGGCGATCAGCAGCGTGCTGCCGGCGGCGGCGAGCACAGCAGCTGATTTGCCTGCCCCGTTCGGGCCGAGGAAGCCGAAGACCTCGGCCCGCGCGACCTCGATGTCCAGGCCGTCAACCGCCCGGCGATGACCGAAAGCCTTCGTCAGGCCGGCAGCTGTGATGACCGCGGCCATAATGACCCTCCTTCGCAGTCGGGTAGCGGCCCGGCGCTGCTGCCGGGAGTCTCCCGCCCGCCGCGTACCGCGCGTCGCGGCTGCGGCTATTCCTGGCTGGATGGCGAGCCAATGTGCGCCGCCTGCCTGTTACCGCGCTTGTCATGACCGGGGCACCGCTGCGGCAGCCTCGGCCGCCGCTGCCCCGCCCGGGTCGCCCGGCCACTGGCTGTCGGGTATCTCTCCCGACGCTTCAGCGAACGCTCGCAGCGCCTCAGCGATCGTGTGCTGGGTGAATACCGGGAGCCGGGACAGGATCCCGGCAATCAGCGCGCGGCGGCGCGCGGTCGCCCCGTCCACAACGCCCCGGCCGGCCGCGGTAATCGAAACCAGCACGGCGCGGCGGTCCGTCCGGGCTCGCTGGCGACGGATGAGACCCTTCCGCACCAGGCGGTCGCACATCCGGCCGGCTGTCGACGGCGCGACGCCGAGCGCGCCTGCCAGGTCGACCATCCGCTGCGGCCCACGGGATGCCAGCACCACCAGTGTCCGGTACTGCGCGATCGTCGTGTCCTCCGCCGCCGCACCGAGTGACCGAGTCGCCACCGCAATCATCGTCCGGCTCGCGGTAAGGACGGCTTCCACTGCCTGGTCGTCGGCCACCTGCACGTCCCTACGTGAACACCCCGCCTAGCCAATTAGATGCACAATGCAATGATAGCACGAGCTGCTCAATACAAGGCCAGGAGGGTGACCTCTTGTGACACTGAGCATGGCGGTCGGACGACCAAGAGCGGGCTGCTGGCGGTCGCCCGAGACCTCAGACGCACGTGGCGCGCGGACGAGGGGCTCGGTGTCTGGCCATGGATATGCGCCGTCGCGTCGTTCCTGGCGGAGTCGGATGCCACGGTAAGGCTCAGCGCAAACGCAAACCCCAGCCGCGAGGCGGACGCGGCAGCCTGGCACCGGCATGCCCGTCATCAATCCCGCGCAGCTCGTCGTCGGGATCGGCAGAATCGCGCAGCCACCTGATCAGGGATGCATAGACGACGGGAGCGAAACACAGTCCCGGAATCGCCCACAGCAAGGCCACCGCGATCTCCTGGTCGGCGATCGTGCTGAGCCCGTGTCCCGCCGGGTGAGCGAGCGCGCTGAACCAGGCGCTCTGAGAGAAGCCCATGATGTAGGCACTCGCCCAGATCGCCCACATGGCCAGCGCAGCGAACGCGGCCCGCAGCGGCCTGGAGATCCTCGGCAGGAGCGGCGGTGACTCGACGAGCTCGAGCCACAGCGCACCTCCCGCCGCGAGCAAGGTGATGGCCTCAGCGACCGCCAGCGCCGGGTACCTGACCAGCGCGTCTACGGCAGCGGGAAGCCGCCAGGCCAGCGCGATCACGATGAAAGCGACCAGGGTCAGCCACGCGCGGCCTTCCCTCGTCCGGTGTGATCCCGCGTTCGCGATCTGGCTGGCGGCGAGTCTCCAGCGCGCCGGGGTGAGGGCAGCTACGAGTCGCCATGCGGCGCCGAGCACAACCAGCGCCGGGGCGGCCACCGCCAGCACGCCGAACTGCACGGCCTGCGCAAATGCATAGTGCCTGGCCGCTGTGCCGCCCGGGGGCAACAGCACGCCAGCTGCCAGCGCAAATCCGGCCAGCGCCAGCCACGGCCGCCGCCGTTCTACCCGACGCCACACGCCAGCACTGATCGCCCGCACAACTCTGTCATATGACCCGCGCCGAGCCAGCGTCAAGTAGATCGCCCGAGTCCAGGGCCGGCGGGTCGGCACCGCCGCGGACATTGCGCGTTCAGGCACCTGATGGTCAGACGTTCAGCCAAGGTCATCGCTGTTGGGGTGCGGGGATAACACTGCACGCGCCGGCCGCCCGATCTGGCAGCCTCGGCGGGCGCTCTTTTCTCCGCGCCGCTGTCGATCCCACCCGCCGTGGGGTGTCGTACGCAGTGACGGCGGTTGTAGGGATGCGCTGGATCCGGCGTTCCCGGATCATCGCAGAACGAGTCATCGATGCAGTTCATGCTGACGATCGCAAGCTCGCTGTGCAGCGTTGTGCTGCGATCCCGCGCTGTCCCTGGACGCGCAGGTCGCCCTGACACTGCGAATGGTCGGCGGGCTCACGACGGCGGAGATAGCCCGCGGCTTCCACTAACCGCCTGCGACGAGTGTGTCCGGTGCCCACGATCTCATGTAGTTAAATGTTGACTTCTGCAGGGTGTCCGTCTCTTGGCGTGGCCGTCAGAGCGTGACCACCAGGATCATTGGCGAGGTCGGGCTGCGCGAGCCGGCCGCGGGTTCCACGCTTAGGCCGAGCCTGTCTCCGCTGCTGAGGCCTGTCGCGATCACTGGGCCGGTCATCCCGTGCTTGGACATCGCGAGCAGCCCGGCGGGGCGGTCCTTGTCACGGTTCATTAGCCAGAGTTCATAGCAACGCGATCTCGGCAGCGCCCGAAGCTCGTCTGCCGCGAATACCAGCTGACGCTCGCGCAGCGACATGACGACTGTGGCTCTGCCGCCGCCCGTGACGTGCGCGCCGAACATGACGGCGTCCGGAGCCGTTAGCACGGCCGTGATTGCCGGGTCGGCCACCGGTCGCGAGACCGGCACGTGCTGGGCCTGCGGTCCGCTGACCCAGATGGCTGCCAGCGCGATCACGGCCGCCCCGGCGACGGCGACCGCCAGCCGCGTCATGCCCGCGAACCGCCGCGGGCCGGACGCGCTGACCACGGGGGGCAGCTGCCTAGTACGCTCCGTGATTTCAAGGATCTGTACCTTCAGCAGGTCGGGCGGCTGCGAGGCGGAGGCCAGCGCGAGCCGGCCAGCGACCTCGAGCAGGCCGTCGACTTCGTCGGCGCATTCCCTGCACCGACCCAGATGGCGGACGAACCTGCGGTGATCCACTGGGTCCAGCGCATCCATCGCAAACGCTCCGGCCAGCGTGTGCGGCTCGGGGCGCTGCCTGTTCACTGTCCCACCGCCAGGCAGTCCCGCAGCCTGATCAGCCCGTCACGCATCCGTGTGCTGACCGTTCCTGCCGGTATCCCAAGCAGCCCGGCTACCTCCCGGTAGGTGTAGCCGCCGTAGTAGGCGAGCGTCACCGCCTCGCGCTGCAGCTCGGTGAGCCGCTTCAGGCAATGCCTGACCCGCTCGCGGTCGAGATTGTGCTCGGCGCTCTCGGCCACCTCGTCGTAGGGCACCGGGTGTGACGCCGCCCGCCGGTCCCGGTCAGCTGACCTCTGCTCAGCACGAACCCGGTCGACGGCGCGCCGGTGCGCGATGGTCGAGACCCAGGCCAGCGGGCTGCCCTTGCGCGCGTCGAATCGAGACGCTGAGCGCCAGATCTCGAGAAAGACCTCCTGGGTGACTTCCTCGGACACGCACGGGTCGCGGACGACTCCTCGGACCGTACCGAAAACCGTCGCCGCCAGCTGGTCGTACACCTCCTCGAAAGCACGGTGATCGCCCTGCGCCGTCCGGGCCAGCAGGACCGGCAGCTGCGCGCCGGGAGGGGCTACGGCGCCGCGGCTGCGCGCCGAGGGACTTGCCCTGGGTCTTATCTCCACGTCCTTCATTCGTCGCCGCTGCCGGTGACGTCTTGGCCAGGCACCTCGCGGCGAGGGTCCAGCAGCGCCAGCGGACCGACCAATAACAGAACGCCGCGGCGGCGAATCCGGTGCAGAGTAACCACCGAGCCAAACGAGGAGAGATCATGCGAACGAGCAGCTTGGACCGGCCGGCACTTACCGGAATCGCCGCCGCCGCCCTCAGCGCTGCCATGGCCCTTGCAGCAGCCGGATGCGGAACGAGCACACCCTCCGCTCACGCCAACGGGTCAGGCTCCGGGTCAAGCCCCCACGCGATGCCCTCACACAGCCACGCGATGATCGGGCCGGCCGCGTTCGGTCCAGACTGCTCCATGGTGCCTGGCAGCGGCATGGGCAGTTTCCACGGCATGAGCATGGACCCAGTCGTCACAGCGGCCCAGCACAATCCGCTGCTCACCTCGTTCGCCGCCGACGTCAAGAAGGCCGGGCTGGGCGCAGACCTCAACGAGATGCACGCGATCACAGTGTTCGCGCCGGCAAACAGCGCATTCAGCGCCATGGACCCGGCCGACATGACGATGCTGCGCGATCACGGCGAACTAGCCAAGGTGCTCAAGTACCACATCGTGAACGGCCGGGTCACACCCGAGGAGCTGGCAAGCGGCAAGAAGTTGACGACCCTCGAGGGCAGCACGCTCACCGGCGCCAAGATGGGCTCGGCCTACGAGGTCAACAATGCCCACGTGATCTGCGGCAACATCCACACCGCCAACGCGACGATCTACGTGATCAGCAAAGTCCTCATTCCAATGCACTAACCCTCCCGGCGCGCTGACGTTGCCTGCCGCCAGGGCCATGCTCCGTCAGCGAAACGTCCCGTTCTTCAAGCGATAGCGCTCGATAGCCCTGTGAGGGCCAGTGTCCGGCCAGGCGCAGGTGCGAGACCTATCCGGCCTCGCCTCGTCGATCCGATGACCCGCTGCCGGCCAGACTTCCCGGCGCACCAGTGAAGTGCCGGTCTACGGAGCGGCACTCTGGCTCTCAGGTCCAGATGATCGAGGCCGGCGGTTTTTGCTGATGGCGGCTTGTGCCTTGGCCGACCGGACGGCTTCGGTGAGCGTGCCGATGTCGTAGGCACCGTGATGGCGCCTGCCGTTGATGAAGAACGTCGGGGTTCCCGAGACGTTGCTCAGGTCGGCGGAGTCCACGTCGGCGGCGACCTTGGCCGCTCCGGCACGTGCGCGCATGTCGGTCTTGAAGCGGCCGGTGTCCAGGCCGGCCTCGGCCGCGTGCCGGAGGAGATCGGCGGCCGTGAGCGCGTCCTGGTGCTCGAGCAGCCGGTGGTGCATTTCCCAGAACTTGCCCTGCGCGGCCGCGGCCTCCGCGGCCTCGGCGGCGAGCTGGGCGTGCGGGTGCACATCGGTCAGCGGCAGGTGCCGCCAGACGTACCGCAGGTCGCCGTGGCCGGCGAGGAGCTGGCGGATCACGGGCTCAGCCTGCCCGCAGTACGGGCATTCGAAATCCCCGTACTCCACGAGCGTGACCGGCGCCCTGGCCGGGCCGCGCACGTGGTCCAGCCCGGGATCGACCGGCACGGTCAGGTCGATGATGGTCTCGGCGCTGCCGAGCAGCGCACGGAGCCGCAGCCGCGGCGGCAGCACAGCGGTGACGCGGAACACCAGCCAGCTCAGCACCGACGCGCAGATCGCTGCCGACAGCACCCCGGCCTTCGCCTCAGCAAGCTCGGCGCCACCGAACGCGAGCGAGGCGATCAGCAGCGAGACGATGAAGCCGATGCCCGCGATAGCGCCCGCGCCGGTGACGGCCGCCCAGCCGACAGGCGGCCGGATCGTCCCCCTGCTGAGCCGGCTGAGCAGCCACGCCGCGCCGAGCGTTCCGGCCGGCTTGCCGAGCACATAGCCGGCCAGGATGCCGAGCGTGACCGGGGAGGTAAAGGCGCGGGCCAGGAAGCTGCCGCTGACGGTGATCCCCGCGTTGGCCAGGGCGAACAGCGGGACGATCAGGTAGCTGGTCCAGGGATGGAAGAGCTGCTCGAGGCGGTCGTTCGGCGAGATCGCCAGCCGGACGCTCTCCCTGGCCTGGCTGGCCAGCTCGGGGGTTGGCTGCTCGCGGAACAACCGGAAGGACTGCGAGGCCTGCTCCAGGTCGCTGCGCGCGGCCGGGTAAGCCAGCGCCAGCAAGCCGACGACGAGGCCGACGACGACAGGGTCAATGCCGGATTCGAAGAACGCAACCCACGCCGCGAATCCCAGCACCAGGTAGATCAGGCCGGAGCGGACACCACGCCAGCGCACCACCAGCACGCCAGCGAGGATCGCCAGCCCGGCGCCGAGCGCGGCCAGGTCAAGATGACCGCTGTACACGACCGCGATCACGATGATCCCCGCGACGTCATCAACGAGCGCGAACGTCAGCAGATACGTGCGCACCCGGTCAGGGACGCCGGAACCCATCAGCGCGAGGAAGCCGAGGGCGAAGGCCGTGTCGGTGGACATGGCAGCGCCCCAGCCGGACGCCGACGCGTGGCCCGCGTTGACCGCCAGGTAGATCGACACCGGCACGACGATCCCGCCGAGCGCGACCACCAGCGGCAGCACCAGCCGCCGCCGCTCCCGCAGCTCGCCCATGTCGAACTCACGCCGGGCCTCCAGGCCCGCGACCAGGAAGAAGAACGCCATCAGCCCGGAATTGATCCAGCCCTGCCAGCTATCGGCCAGTTCCCGCGTCCCTGACCGGATCGCCAGCACCGTGTGCCACGTCGCCGCATAACTCCGCGGATCGATATTGGCCCACGCCAGCGCCGCGACCGTCGCAGCCAGCAAGATCGCGGCGCCGCCGGTCTCGGTCCGCACGAACCGGCGAAGCGGCGTCTCCAGGCTGCGAGCCCACTCCGTCCGCCGCGCCAACGACGCCACCGGCCCCTGCACCTCCCCGCCCACCCGCCTAACGATGCCAGCAGGTCCACCACGCCGCCGGGCGGAGTCACACGGCTGCCTGCCTACCCCTTCATTGAAGTCATGCGTGCTCGGCACGGCGAAGGCACTTTCAGTGGACCGGCTGCTCGGCTCTTTCGACGCGCGGATCAGTGATCGGCCGCTCCCGGCGTTCGACTCCGCTCGCGCAGAGGCGCTGCTTGCCTTCCTGCTGCTGCATCATGGTGCGCCACTGTCTCGCTCGCATATCGCGTTCGTGCTGCTGTGGCTTCGCGGCGAAGGCCGCTGGCTGGACGTCGACACTTCGGGCACGCTGTGGAATCGGGCCGGTTCGGCGATGCCGTCGCGATCTACCGCGGCGCACTGCTCGCGGGCCGCCACGACGAATGGCTGACCGAGGACGGCGAACGCCTCGCGGGACTCAGCGAATGTGTTCCGGCTTAATCAGAACATCGCGCCGAGCCGGCAGCTTGCCGGGCTGCACGTATAGCCGGTCAGCGGTAGTCCGGATTCTCGAAGGTCGAACCGGCATCCGGCGTCCCACTCCGACCGCTGGTTGTTGTGAGCCGGGATGCCGCCTGCGTCCCTGAGCATCCGCGCCAGGTGCAGCAGGTTCCACGTCATGAACGTCGTGTTCCGGTTCGTGAAGTCGTTGTCCGGGCCGCCCGACCCGGGTTCAGGTAGGACGGCCCAGGACCGGCTTCGCCGATCCAGCCGGCGTCCGCCTGCGGCGGGATCGTGTAGCCCAGGTGCTGGAGGCTGTGCAGGACGTTCATCGCGCAGTGCTTGACGCCGTCCTCGTTCCCGGTGATCAGGCAGCCGGCGACGCGCCCGTAGTAGGCGTACTGCCCGGCGTCGTTCAGCAGGTGCGAGCAGGCGTACAGCCGCTCGATCACCTGCTTCATCACCGAGCTGTTATCACGAAGCCAGATCGGCCCGGCCAGAACCAGGATGTCCGCGGCACGGCTTGGATGACACTCAACGGCGCGGCTGTATGCCCAACGCCTTGGCGATCTCCCGGACGGGGGCGATGTTCTTCGGCGAGTCCGTGATGGGGCCGGTCCTGTCCGCTTCGCCGCCCTGTTCACGTCGTGTTCTGCGCCTGCCGGTCGGCGCGCAGCGTTCAGGCCGGCCTGGCGCACCGGCCACGCCGGGCGGCGTGTGTTCAGTTGCCTTCCTGTGCTGCCGACATGGGGTGGGGTGCCCGTCGGGCCTATGAGAGCGCGCTAGCTTCCAGACAGTCACCGCGGCCCGGCGCGAGTGCGGCGGCGCGGGCGACCGATCTGGCGTCCGGCGTGCGCCCACGACCGGGCCGCCGTATAAGAATGCGAGGTTGAAGTTCGTTGCACCTTGCGAGCATTGGCCCGCAACCCAATGAGAGATGCTTCTAGTGCACGATTACCGGAGCGGCCTCGGATTCCTCGTGATCCAGCAGGTGCGATTCCTCGCGCTTGCGGGGAAGGAACAGGGCCGCGACGACGGTCGCCCCGACGAGCGCGAAGGCCACCCAGTACGTGTGGGCGAACGCCTTCGCGGCCTGAGATAGGCCCTCGTTGATGGCGGCCTTGCCGCCGATCTGCGCCGCGATCTGAGGGTTATCGCGGGCCGCGATCGCCGGGTAGGCGAGCTTGGCGTCTTTCAAGCCGTTAGTGAGGATGACCGACATCACTGCCACGCCGACGGAGCTGGCGATCTGCTGGGTGATGTTGAGCAGCGTGGAACCGCGGGCGACCTCGGCCGCGTGCAGCGTCTTGAGCGCGGAGGTCATGATCGGCATCATCGTGCCGCCCATGCCCAGGCCCATGATGAACAGGAGTCCGAGCAGCACGGGGTAGGACGTGGTGGAGCTGATCTGGGTCAGGCCGGCCATGCCGGCCGCGATGAAGACGAGGCCGAAAGGCACGATCCGGCCGACCGGAAACTTGTCGGACAGGGTACCGGCGATCGGCATGGTCAGCATTGCGCCGATGCCCTGCGGCGCCACCAGCAGGCCGGCCCTGAGCACGGACTCGCCGCGGATCTGCTGGAAGTAGGTGGGTACCAGAAGCAGGCCGCCGAAGAATGCGACGGCGAACAGGAACATCGTGACGATGCTGACCGCGAGGTCGCGGTGGCCGAAAAGCCGTAGGTCCAGCAGCGGATGCTTGGGTTTGAATGAGTACAGAACGAAGGCGACGACCAGGGCCAGGCCGATCAGCGCGGGGACGAGCACCTTGGGCGTTCCGACCTTGCCCTCCGCGGGAATCGAGGAGACGCCGTAGAGGAACAGGGCCAGGCCAGGGGACATCATCAGCACCCCGAAGAAGTCGAAGGACTCCGACGGGCGCGGGGAGTCTTTCGGCAATGCCGCGAGCGCGTAGACCAGCGCGATCACGCCGATCGGGACGTTGATGAGGAAGATCCAGTGCCAGCTGGCACTGTCGATCAGCCAGCCGCCGAGGATCGGCCCGCCGATTGGTCCGAGCAGCATCGGCACGCCGAGGATCGCCATGAGGCGGCCCATCCGCCTCGGGCCGGCCGCCCTGGTAATGATCATCATGCCGAGCGGCATCAGCATCCCGCCGCCAAGGCCCTGCAGCACCCGGAACCCGATCAGCATGCTGATGCTGGAGGCCACCGAGCACAGCGCGGAGCCAGCGGTGAACAGCGCGAGCGCGGTCATGTACAGGCGCTTGGTGCCGAACCGGTCCGCGGCCCAGCCCGTGACCGGGATGACGGTGGCCAGCGCGAGCGTGTAGCCGGTGACGGTCCACGCCACCGTGGAGTAGGCCAGCGGGTGACCCGCCGACCCGAACGTGGTCTGGAACGTTGGAAGGGCGACGTTGACGACCGTGATATCGAGGATCGACATGATGGCGCCGAGGACGACGACCCCCGCGATCTTGAGGATCTCGCCGGTTATCCTGTCGCTGTCCGCGGCCGTAGCAACGTCAGTCAAGAGCATCTCCTCCTTCAGAACCCACGGGGCCACCGGGCGACATCTGGCGCACCGCACTGAGTGCCCGAGCGGTCCAACTGCCAGGAAACGTCAAACCTTCCCTTGCCTGTGACGTTTCTGTTCTGCACGCCAGCCACGACAACCGATGAGCCGATCCGCGGCGGCGCGCATCAGCGGAGCGTGATCCAGGCCGAGATGCGTGGCCGGGATCCAGCGGCAGTCCGCTTGGCCGCGGTCCCCGTACGCTGCAGCCGCGTCCAGCAACGCCTCCTCACCCAGAACCGCGACAGCGATCTGGATGGCCCATTTCCCCCGCCGTTACCGCGGGTGCCCCAGGTAGCCATCCCGGTGGGCTTCACCACCTTCCCCGGCGAGATCTTCCGGGCCCCGCGCAGCTGGGTCGAGCGCGCATACCCAGCCTCAGCTACTTCAGCGAGGCCAGCAAAGGCGGCCACTTCGCCGCCTGGGAAGAACCCGAGCTATTCGCGGCCGAGATCCGGGCAGCGTTCAGCCCGCTGCGCTAACCAAACCAGCCGACGCGAAAGCTATGGGCGCTCAACGACGGGGGGTCGCGCGGCGCTCCGCTCGAGGACGCGTGCACCGCGGTCCTGAACTGGAAGGCGCCTTTGGCTGCCTGACAGGGGATGCCTTCCCCCGGCTTGCCACCTGTGCGGGCCGGGGAGGATCGTTGTCCAGACTCAAAGGCGCGCAGTAGCGTCCGCCGCATGACGAACCCTCGGCGGAACCGCCCAAGGAGCGGCGGCTCTGGCAGTTGAACCGCGACGAACAGCGCATGCTGCTAATCGCCGCCGAGGACAGTACATCTAGGTCACGAAGCCCCGGAAGTGGCCGAGGCGGGTGTAGGTCCCGCCGGCCGCGCAGGTGCCTGCCGGGGGGCACGATACCGATCTGACCGCGCCGTACTGTCCCTTGTCCAGGGCGGCCAGGCCGGGCATCTCGATGGCGTTGCCCCAGACGCCGTCCCGCTCGTCGGCCGCGAACCCCTGGCTGTGGCCGCGGGCGACGTAGGTGCCGTCGGCCGCGCAGTTGCCCGCCGAGCCGCACGACACCGACGACACGGTAGCGTCCCCGCCCGTGTTCAGGGCACCCAGGCCGGGAACCTTGATCGCATTGCCCCAGCGGCCGTCCCGCTCGACGACCAGGAACCCCAGGGTGTTGAAATGGTCCTCGTAGTCGCCGCCGGCCGCGCAGTTGCCGGCTGAGCCGCACGACACCGAGTTGACATGGGCGAACCCGCCCGTGTTCAGAGCGGCCAGGCCGGGTACCTCGATCGCCTTGCCCCAGCGGCCGTGCCGTTCGACGACCACGAACCCCCGATTGGGCTGGTCGGCGTTGTAGTACCCGCCGGCCGCGCAGCTGCCCGCCGAGGCGCACGACACCGAGGTGACCTCGGCGTACCTGCCCGTGTTCAGGGCTGCCAGGCCGGGTACCCCGATCGCCTTGCCCCAGTGGCCGTGCCGCTCGACGGCCACGAACCCCTGCAGGTGACGGCGGCGGTCCCGGTAGTGCCCCCCGGCCGCGCAGTTCCCCGCCGAGGCACACGACACCGAGGTGACCCGTGCTTCCCCCGTCATGTTCAGCGCCGCCAGGCCGGGCACCTCGATCGCCGTGCCCCACGAGCCAGATGCGGGCACCGCCCCGGCGGGCCGGACAGCCCCGGCGCTGGTCGTTCCCGCCGCCGCCAGCCCAACGGCACCCCCCACCGCCACGGCGCCCGCCAGGACTGCCAGCACCCGGCACCGTCTCATCTGCTTCCTCCGCCAACTCCGGAACGGCACGCACCGGCGGCCCTGCGCAGCCCGACCGCGTCGCCGCCCGCCGGTAACGTCTATCCAATAGACGCGCCGCAGGCGCATTCGTTGCACCTATCCGCCGGGCGGGCGGGTGCCGACTCCGGCCGGCCGACGTGCACGCACCTGGAACGCCGCGCAGCTATCGAGCCCTCGTGGCGTCTACCTGGCGGAGCGGCGGACCTGGGCGGCCGAAGTCGGCGCGGCATTGTTGCCAGGTCTCGCACGGCTCCGCGGCCGGCGACTGGCCGAGGCCGGCCTCGAGCGCGGCCCCGGCGGCAGCCCGCTAAAGAGGAGAGTGATCTGCGCCTATGCGCTCGTATGGCGAATATGGCCCGCGACGTCCTGGTCAAACCGGTCGCCGACGGAAACGTGGCAGATGGCTCAGAAGGTGACGGTCGCGCTGGGACGACCGGGAGGCGGCCCGGCGGATGAGACCGTGCGGCTCGAGGCACGGCAGTGCTTATCCGGTTCGTAGCAGGACTCGGCCTGGGCGCGATGGCCGAAGGCCTGCCGGTGTCGTGCCCTTCAGCGGGCAACAGCGCAGCCACCGGGAGTTACACTTCCGGGCCGAGCAGCCGCTCACTAGCAACCGGAACGAAGGCTTGGCTCGTTTGCTGCTGGGTTGCGGACAAGACAGGGTTGGGCCACGAGGGCAGGCCCTTAGT
Source organism: uncultured Actinomycetota bacterium (assembly GCA_963739025.1). GTDB lineage: Bacteria > Actinomycetota > Actinomycetes > Streptosporangiales > Streptosporangiaceae > Chersky-822. The sequence continues at coordinate 42,153 of CAVTYS010000002.1, forward strand.
AGGTCACGCCGAGCAGGTCAGGCATGGTTCCGGGGGCGGCCGACGGATCGTTAGAAGGCCAGCAGCTGGTGCGGCAGCCGTTTCGCGGGTCAGGCCGCCCCCGGAGGCTCGGGCTAGCCGCGCAGGTGGGGGTAGATCTCGCGGGCGGTGTAGCGCTTGAGGCAGCGGATGATCTCGGGCTTGGACAGGCCCTCCTTGGCGCGCCGGGCGACGGCATGCGGATGGATCGGGCGGTGTGCGCGGCTGCCGATCACCGCCCGGGCGGTCGCGACCTGCAAGCCGGTCGGCGACGACCGGCCAGACCCCTGGACGGCGAGGTCCGCGGTGCGGGCGGCGCGCAGTTCGTCGCGTGACCTCACGCAGTCAAGCCGCCGCTGCGATCACGACGTATTGGTCCGCTGCCTCGCGGAAGTCGGTGCCGACTTCCCGCAGTCCCGCGAGCTCCAGCCGTTCACGCAGTTCGCCGAGCGTAACGGGAAGGAACGAGACGCGGTACTCGTGCGACTCGATCCGGTCGCTGTCCTCGAACGCGAACACGAGGTGGGCGACGTGTTCCTGGTCCAGGCGACCCGGTATCTCCCAGGCGTATAGCACGACGCACCTGCGCCCGCCGCGCGTCCTGACCTGGTTCGCGATCTGCACGATCTGGCGCTCGGCGTGGAGCTTCTCCCAGTTGCGCGAATGGATCACCACGTCCCCCCGGGGCGGGCCACCTGCCTCAGCCCGGTGAGCGCCTGGACCATCGCGGTCGTCGGCGCAGTGCTGAGCCTGTCTGCCCCCGATGAGCCGACTATCACGGCCTGAGGGGCCAGATGACAGCTGGCCTGGTGAGGAGGCCGGCGACTCGCCTGATCAGGTGCTGGTGCGCCGTGGCAGCTCGGCGAGCTCGCGGTTGAAACGTCCGGGATTTTCCAGGTGCGGAACGTGGCCGACGCTAGCGTGCCAGGAGGCTTCGGCTGTGGGACAGGTGGCGAGGATGTGCTCTGCATGGCCGGCAGTACCACGCTGTCCGCGGCCTTGCGTGACGAGCACTGGTACTTCGATAGGGGCTAGCACGTCGTCAGCGTCCACGTCTCGCACATACTCCGCAAGCTTGGTGCGCCCAGCCGGCTTGAGGCAGCTGCAACCATCCACCGCCTCGCCCCATCGCCCACCGCGCCATCCGAAGAAAGGCCCTGAACGATGGCCGAACCGAGAACCGGAGCCGCGACCTTGCCGGTTTTCACGTTGCCCATATAAGCCCCCCGTAGTCACCTCGGGCCATCTGGCCGCCGTCGGCGGCGGCGACTGGCTCCTGCCCTCAACCTATGCTTGCGAATCAAAAACAAGCAATAGATTTCAGGAAACAATTCTCCGCTATTGACTCCTGGCCTGCCGCGACTGGAGTCCTGCCTGCCGGTTCGGCGCTACGCGGCCTCACGATGAATTCCGGTACTCTAACACTAGAAATCAGTTGCTAGTATCTGTCGACTGATGTAGCGTCGCTGGTAGGTGCCGGTCTCAGCCGAGGACGGCACGCTAGCTGGGATTACCGGAGGAGGCCATGTCCGGCTTCGGCCATGATGAACTCCTTTCTCGTCCCCAGCTAGGCGCCGTGCACCCGGCTGAGGCCAGCGCTTGCGCGCTGGCTGCCAGGGCGGCCGCGCGCTTAGCCGCACGCACAGCCGACCGCACGCACGGCACCGGAACCCGGGGAAGAGCGCAAGCATGAGCGTCGCAGAAGTGTGGGTGGCGAAGGATGACGGCAGCGACATCGTCCGCGTCGCCGCCATTGCCGCCGTAGGCCGCGACTACGACGGAAACGTCACCGTCCGGCTGTCAGGCGGCGAACAGACGGTCGTGACCCTGCTTGCCCACCACGGCCCGCCGACGCCGAGTGACTTTCACCTCCAGCTCCTGCGGATGATCGCCCAGGTGTCTGACACTGCCCAGTCGGCCATCATCCGCCCGGTGCATGACGAGCTCCGCGGCTGGCAGTGGGAATCCGGGCCGCTGAAGTAGTTGCAATCCAAAACTAGAAACGAGCTTCCGCATATCACGGTAAGCTTGGCGCATGGGTAGCTGGAGTTTCCTGAGCAACCACGGGCGCGCGCTGCTGTGCCTGGCGCACGATCCAGGAATACGGTTGCGCGATATCGCCGCCCAGATGGGAATCACCGAGCGAAGCGCCTACGGCATTGTCGCTGATCTGACCGAGGCCGGATATATCACCAAGGTGAAGGACGGCCGCCGCAACCGATACCAGATCCAGGCTCACCTGCCACTCCCAGAGCCGACCAGCCGGGAACGGACTGTCGGCGAAGTCCTCGCCCTGCTAGCGGGCCCGAGCATCGTCGCAACAGACGTGCTCGCCGCGGAACAACGCCGCTGAGCGGCGCAAACTGTGCAGGCCGCAGTCAGGCAGCCTGTTCCGCCTCAATCTGATAGGACCCCCATCATGGAGCCTGCCGATAGGCCGGTTGTCCCCGGCCTGACCCTTTCCGTCCGGACCGTCGGCAGCAGTGCTGTCGCCGAGATCACCGGAGAACTCGACATCACCTGGTCGCCAGGCCTGCGCGAACAGCTACTCGGCTTGCTGCGGCGGCGCTCTAACCGGCTTGTCCTCGATCTGTCCGCGGTGACGTACTGTGACGCCAGCGGCCTGGCGGTGCTGGTCGGCACCGGCCGCCGGGCGACCCTGCTCGGCGGGTCCTTGCGCCTGGCCGCCCTTTCACCGCAGGTGCATCACGGACTGCAGGTGACGGGGTTGCTCCGGCATCTCGACGTCTACGCCACCGTGCAAGCGGCAATAGCCAGTCCTGACAGCACTCGTTCCGGAATCCTCAATGCGCTCACACGCGACCAGGGAGCCATCGCTCTCCCGCTGGCGCTTGGCGGGCGCGCCTGGCGCTCGCACGGCTCGGCCAATTGTGGCGAGCTCCGCGACGTCGCCGTTGCCCTGCTCGCCCATGGCGACGCGTGGCGGGACGCCGACCCCAGCCGCCGGTTCTCGCCCGCCCTGCAGGCAATAGCCCGCGCGTGCCGAGGTGATGACGACACTGCCCTGGAGTCTGCCGTGAGGTCGCTCATGGCCGCCCTGGCCCGCCACCCTCTCGCGCACTCGCAGGCTGTCGCGGCGAGCGCAACCCGACTGCGCCACGTTCTCGATGCCGGCCTCCGTCCCACCGTGGTCTGACCCGGCGGTCGCATGGGCCGATGGTGGCACGATCACGGCCAACAGGCCTACGGACAGTGAGTGCCCGCTCAGCACTCAAACACCAACCAGCAGATGTCGTTCCGCAACCGCTGGTCGTCGAGCACGAGATCGCGAATCGCGCCCGGGAGTTGGTCACGCTGCCATCGGCACTCCTGTCGCCCTGCGGCGTCGCTCTCGCCTTTCGGCACGGCAGCACGTACGGCCTTGATGGCATAGGCGGCCGCACCGAGATCGTGCGCGGCGACGTGCGCGACCGCCCCCGCCTGGCCGGCAGCGTACGCGGCATGTCGTGCTGCCCCACGCAGGTCCCTGGCCGCGCCCATCGCGTGGCCGCCCGCCGCGCGAGCCTGCATCATCGTGACCTCACCACGCACCCAGGCGCGGACGTGCTCGATCGCTTCCCTTGGTCGTGGGTCCTCAGGCTGAACCGACTCAAACAGGTGAAGGACGTGCTCCGCGCACAACGCGGCCCAGAGAGCGACCAGATGATGATCCGAATCAGTGAGGGTCCCACCGCGACGAACCGTGACGAGGCGAGGGTCCCGAACCTTCGGGAGGATCATGGTTGGGCGCTCCTTCGCAGCGGACGGGCCGCCTCTTCAACCGTAGCGATGTTCGTTGCTTTGGCCGGACGCTGCGGATGGGCGTTCTCGGTGTGATCAGTCAAGGCAGAATCTCGACGTACCCGTCGGTTCCGTGCACGCGGATCCGCTGCCCATCGGGGATCAGCCGGGTGGCATCTACCACACCGACGACGGCCGGCAAGCCGTACTCCCTTGCGATCACTGCGCCATGGGTCATCAGGCCTCCCACCTCCGTGACCAGGCCCGTGATCGCCACGAACAGCGGCGTCCAGCTGGGGTCCGTGTAAGCCGTGACCAGGATGTCCCCCGGTTCAAGATCGGCCTGCGCCATATCCAGGATGACGCGGGCCCGCCCTTGGATGGTCCCGGCGGAGACCGGCAGGCCGACCAGCGCGCCGGCCGGCATGTCGTCGCGTCGGTACGCCCCGGTGATGACCTCGCCGTCCGATGTGAGCACCCGGGGCGGCGTGAGCGCTTGATACGACCTGAAGGCGTCCTTGCGCCGGCCGATGAGCTGGTCATCCACGTGGTTCGTGCGCACGACGTCGTGGAACTCGGCGAACGTGAGGTAGAAGATGTCTTCCTTCTCGCGAAGTACGTGGGCCCGCACGAGGCGCCCGGCCTCTTTCAGCAGGGCCTGCTTGTACACGAAGTAGCGGCTGACCATGCCGTACTTCGGGTACTCCCGGTACCCGATGAAGGTCCGCACCCGGTCGATCATCCGCTTCGTCTCTTCGGACTTCCGCTCCCCGTCAGGCAGGGCCCGCAAGCGCTCCAGCACGTCCTGTTCCTTCGTCCAGGCCTCCTGCCGCCCTTGCTCGAAGCGCCGCGCGCCGGCGCCCGGCTCGAAGTTCATGACGTTGCCGAGGATCACGGGCACAAGCGTGGAGGGGCGCTCGCTCCAGCGCGGCCGCGTGATGTCGATCTCGCCGACGCAGCGCATGCCGTACTTGCCGAGCCACGCCTCGATGGCGTCTCGCGCTTCTTGCCCGCCCGCGAGCTTGGCCAGCTCGTCCAGGAAACCCTCGTCCTCGACGTGCTGCAGAAACCCCACCACGTCCGGATACGGGCGGATCACGTCGGCGACGCCCAGCAGCGCCAACCCCATCTCCGATGTGACGTTATGGGGAACGGACTGCGTGAGCGTGTCAGCCGCGTTCTTCTCGCCCAGCCACGCCTGCAGCTGATCGTTGAGCCACCACGCGGCCTCCATCGCCGACATGAACACCTGATGGCTCTGCGGATCGAACAAGATCCGCCTCAGCTCACCGATGTCCGCCTGGATGAAGTCGAGCAGCGCCTCTCCGGACTTCGTCCGGATGTCGCGTTCCGACGCGGCAATGGATGCCTGGCTGCGCCCAATCAGGTCGGTGACGATGGCCGGATCGGTCTCGATCGGGGCTGGCGCGCCGCCAAACAGTGGCCAGGGGGGACCCTCGTCAGGCAGCGGCCGGATGAAGCCGTCGCGCTCGAGGACGGTCTGCAGCGCGTCCCCGGTCAGCGGATCGGATCTCCCCAGCGCCTCCAGCAGGCCGGCGCGGCTCGCAGGCGCGGCCAGCCTCTGGGTGACGTCGACGAACAGGCGGCCGCCGGCCACGGCCATCGGCGCGGGGGTGGTCATCTGCCAGAAGGACAGCCCGAGGGGCTTCATGGGGTCGGTCATCATCTGCTGATGACCGACAGAGACATAGACGTGGTTCATCCGGTCGCCGGAGCCGGGGCTGGGGATGGGGAACAGCGTGGTGATCGGCCGGCTCTGGACGATCTGGAAGCCGTCGTCGACCAGGCACCATTCGATGTCCTGGGGGCGGCCGAAATGCGCTTCGATCCGCCGGCCGAGCTGCGCGAGCCGCACAACCTGCGCATCTGTCAACGCCGGCTGCTCCCGCTGCGGGTCGATCGCCTGTTCCCGGGTCCCGCCCGCCGGCGAAGCGCGAACCGCACGCTGCTTGGCGCCGACCGCCTTGGCGACGACCTCGCCGTCGCGCACCTTGAAGACATCCGCGTTCACCAGGCCGGAGACCAGGGCCTCACCGAGGCCGAAGCTAGCCTCCACGGAGGCGACCTTCCGGTTGCCCGTGACGGGGTCGGCCGTGAACAGAATGCCGGCCGCATCCGGGTAGACCATCTGCTGTACGACCACGGCCATGTGGACCGTACGGTGGTCGAAGCCATTGCGCTGGCGGTAGGTCACGGCCCGCTCGGTGAACAGCGACGCCCAGCACCGGCTGACGTGCCGGAGGATCGCCGTCGGCCCCACGACGTTCAGGTACGTGTCCTGCTGGCCGGCGAAGGAGGCCGTCGGCTGGTCCTCTGCCGTCGCGCTGGACCGGACGGCGTAGGCGGCTTGCCCGCCGAACTGGGCGAGAGCGCGGGTGATCGCCGCCGCGAGATCACCCGGGATAGCGACCCCTTCGATGATCCGGCGGATCTCCGCGCTGCGCGTGCGGATCGCCTCCCGATCGTCCGGGTCCAGGCACGACAGCTGATCGAGCCGACCGTCGATCAAGGGCGCTTCCGCCATGATCCGCCGGAACGCGTCCGTCGTCACGCAAAAGCCAGCCGGCACGCGGATGCCGTCGATCCGCGACAACGCCCCCAGGTGCGCGCCCTTGCCGCCAACGACCGCGACCTGCGTCTCGTCAACCTCTTGAAGACCCAGCACGTATTGCTCGCTCACCGCTATACCTCCGAGCTCCGTTGCACCGCACTGGCCGGTCGAATCACCGGCGCCTCCAGCTCTGTCGAACCTCGTGTCGGGCACGTCCTCATCTCTGGTTGCCTTCCTCCTGACGGAGTCAGCATGTCTTCGTCCGTTCTTGGTCCAGCCGACGATTCTGCAGCACAACCCGGGTCTTGCCGCAAGCCCCCCAGTCCGCTATACGCTGGAAGTGGCAAGGAGTGAGGTGCCGTGGCGGGCGGGCGCTGCTGCGCCCGGCTGACCGGGTCTGCTGCAGAGGTCGATGACCAGCGCGCCGGTGGCCTGGGCAAGCTGACACATCAGCCGTCGAGCCATTGTTAAGCGCGGCACATGAATGGTCTTTGCGGAAATAACGGACAATCGCCATCCGCCTAGATGACGATTCCCTTGACCTAGCTTTTCGCCCCACAACGTCGTATCGTGCTCGATTGTGAGCGCTCACAATTGAGCAGCGGCTCGGGTCTCGGGATGAGGTCATGCCGCTGCCCTGTCAGGAAGCAGTGTCGGAAGGCACTGTCAGGAAGCACTGTCCTGGGCACAGGATCAGCTCCCGCTCGAGGCAAGGAGTGATCATGGGTATGCGGGTAAGGCACAGGCGGACCCGGTACGTGCTTGGTGCTGGGGTGGCCGCGGTTCTCGCGGCTGGCACTGGAGGGCTAGCCGCGGTCGCGTCGCCAGCGACCGCGGGGAGCGCGCACTGCGGCACGTCCATCACCAAGCAGAACTTCGGCACGGCGGACTCTGGGCCGTACGGCGGCAATCAGACAGTGTGGCGCTACACCCTGACCAACCGGCACTGCATGCGGGTCAGGGTCATCACCTACGGCGCTACCGTGCAGTCGATCAGCGTCCCCGACCGGCATGGCCACGTGACCGACGTGGCGCTCGGCTTCAAGACGCTGGCAGACTACGTGGCGCTGGCCAGCCCGCCGCCAACGTCGCCGAACTTCGGCGGCCCCTACTTCGGCGAGACCATCGGCCGGTACGCCAACCGGATCGGCGGCGCCACGTTCAAGCTCAACGGCAAGACCTACACCCTCCCGGTCAACAACGGGCCCAACACGCTGCACGGCGGGTTCGTCGGCTGGGGCAACCGCGTCTGGCAGCACCCGGTGGCGAAGGCGGGCAAGGCCGGAGTCTCGCTGATGATGACGCTGGTCGCCCCCAACGGTGACGAGGGCAGCGGCTTGCTGCCAGGCAGCAAGGTCTACGAGGCGAACTGCGAGCCTCCTGGCAGCCCGGCCAAGAAGTGCACCGGCTTCCCCGCCAAGGTCACCACGTCCATCACGTACACGCTCGACAATGCCAACCGTCTCTGGATCCACTACAAGGCTCGCAACCACGACTCGAAGCTCTCCACGGTCCTCAACCTGACCAACCACACCTACTTCAACCTGGCGGGCGAGGCGTCAGGATCGGTGTACGCCCAGCGGGTACGCATCAACGCCAGGGCCTTCACGCCAACCGACGCCAACCTGATCCCGACCGGCGCGGTCGTGCCGGTGAAGGGCACGCCGTTCGACTTCCGGCGGTTCCATTCGATCGGGGCACGGATCGGTGACGCGAGCGCGCCACAGGGCAACCAGCTGGTCCTGGCCCACGGCTACGACCACAACTGGGTGCTGAGCAACGGCGGTCCGACGCTGGCCGGGCTCCGGTTCGCCGCGGCTGCCTTCGATCCTCGCAGCGGCCGCCTGCTCACCGTCTGGACCGACCAGCCTGGCGTGCAGTTCTATTCAGGCAACTTCCTCGATGGCCACCTGGTCGGCATCAGCGGCCACACCTACCGGCAGAGCGCGGGCTACACGTTCGAAACACAGCACTTCCCTGACTCGCCGAACAAGCCGAACTTCCCGTCCACCGTTCTGAAGGCAGGAAAGACCTTCAACTCCACCACCGTTTTCGCGTTCCACGCCCGCTGACGTCACGGCTGGTGCGCCCTGCCGCTGCATCGGCGGCAGGGCGCGCCGTACCCTGGCCCTGGGGTGAACGCGTTGCTGGTCGCACGCTTGCACGACAAGGGCGATCTCCGGCTCGCCGACGAGCCGGTGCCGGAGCCTGGCCGGGGACAGAACCTCGTGCGGGTGACCGCGGTCGGCATCTGCGGCTCCGACCTGCACTGGTGGGGCGAGGCCGGCATCGGTGATGCCGCCATCGCTGACCCGCTCGTACTCGGCCACGAGGCAGCGGGCGTCATCCAGGACGGCCCCAGGCTGGGCGAGCGGGTCGCGATCGACCCGGCCATCTGGTGCGGAACCTGCAGGCCATGCCGCGACGGTTACCGCAACCTGTGCACCCGGATTCGCTTCGCGGGCCACGGTAGCCAGGACGGCGCGATGCGCGAGTACCTGACCTGGCCGGCGCACCTGCTGCACCGGCTGCCTGACAGCCTCACCGACGCCGACGGCGCGATGCTCGAACCGCTCGGCGTCGCACTGCACGCACTCGATCTCGGTCACGTCAGGCTCGGAGCTACCGTGGCGGTCGCCGGCTGCGGACCGATCGGAGTGCTGCTCATCCAGGCACTGCGGGCGGCGGGCGCCACGTCGGTCACCGCCTTCGACCCCCTGGCACACAGGCGGGCCGCGGCGCTGCGGTTCGGCGCAACGACGGCGCTCGATCCGGCCGACATCCGGCCGGCCGACATCCGGACGGACGTCGACGTAGCCTTCGAGATCGCGGGCACCAACGACGCGGTACGGCTGGCGATGCGGTGCGCCAGGCCAGGCGGGCGGGTCGTGCTCGGCGGCATTCCCGCCAGCGACGAGACCGCCTTCCCTGCCTCTCTCGCCCGCCGCAAGGGCCTGACAATCGCCATGGTGCGGCGGATGAACGACACCTACCCGCGGGCAATTGGCCTGGCAAACAGCGGGGTGGTAACGCTCACGCCGCTCGTAACGGACATATTTGGCCTGGCCGCGGCTGCCGATGCGCTGGCGTCAGCCGCGGCCAGGGGCGGCTTGAAAGTGATCGTCGAGCCAGCCGCCTGACCGGGACGACAAGCCTACCTCGCCGCTGAGCAGGCAAAACACCAGTTCACGCAGGCCGGCGCCGGTCACAATCCGGGCAGCCCGCAGGCACGCAGCGCACGCGGAAACCGCGAACTTCCGCCCGTTGACGTCTATAGTCCCGATGATCTAGCTTTTCCCCTCACAACGTCGTATCGTGCAACCGTGTGAGCGCTCACACTAGCTGGCGAACGGTTCGGATCTTCGACCGAGATCTGTGCCGTTCTTTCGCAAGGAGCGGCGTATCAGCCAGCGGATCCCTGGCCGGCTCTGACGTCGCCACTGGAGCTAGGAACGCCGCGACGCCCCCGCGCTGCATCGCGTTCCGCAGCAGGAAGTAACTGGAGGTCGCGATGAGAAAAGTCGACCCAAAGGTCGATGAGGCAATTCAAACGCTCAATATGAAGGACGGACCGAGCCGGCGCAGGCTGCTTGAGGGCACCGGCCTGGTGAGCGCCACCGCCGCCGCCTCGGCACTGCTCGCCGCGTGCTCGTCGAACGCCAGCGGCAGCACTGGCGGCAACACCAAGCAGGCGGCCGGGGACTTCCCGTCCACGCCGGCGTGGAAGTTCGCCTTCGTCAACCACGTCACGACCAACCCGTTCTTCGTGCCCACTCAGTACGGCATAGCCGACGCGGCGGCGCTGCTCGGGCTGCCCAAGCCGACCTGGACCGGCTCGGCGACCGCGAACATCCCCGAAATGGTCAATGCCACCAACGCCGCCATCTCAGCGAACGCGAACGGAATCGCGGTCGCGGTCGTCAGCTCGACAGCGTTCACGGCGCCCGTGAAGAAAGCCATGGACGCTGGCATTCCCGTGCTCTCCTACAACGCCGACGGCAACGTCGGGGATCCAGGCACGAACCGTCTCGCCTATGTCGGCCAGGACCTGTTCCTCTCCGGGCAGGCGCTCGGTCAGCGGATCGCGGCATCGGTGCCGTCGGGGAGCCAGACGGTCGGCTTCATCGCGACTCCCGGCACGGCCAACATCCAGCCCCGCATCGACGGCGCCAAGCAGGCGATCGAGGCTTCCGGCAAGAACATCAAGTTCACCTCGATCCCGTCGGGCGCGGCCCTGTCGCAGGAGAACACCAGCATCAACGCGTACGTGCTGGCACACAAGTCGACGCTCAAAGGCATCTTCGCCGTCGACGCAGGCTCGACGCAGACCGTCGGCCAGATCGTCAAGAAGTACGGCCTGAGCGGCAAGGTCGCCGCGGGCGGCTTCGACCTGACGCCCGTGACCCTCGCAGGCATCCAGGACGGGAGCCTGGGCTTCACCATTGACCAGCAGCCGTACCTGCAGGGCTTCCTGCCGGTCCTGTACCTGTACATGTTCAACCTGGCGGGCGGCCTGGTGAACCCGCCGGAGACCAACACCGGCCTCACGTTCGTGACCAAGTCCAATGTCACCCCCTACCTGAACACGAAGACGCGGTTCGAAGGGTCGAGCACGGATCAGAAGTACATCAAGCGTTCAGGTGCGATCGCCTGACCAGGCGCAATCGGGCACAATCAGTTCTGCGTTCTGACGTCTGGGTCGTCGGCGGGCATGTCTCCGTGAAGCGCGCGGATTCATGGCCGCCGTCGGCACACCATCGGCAGGCACCCGCAGCGTGCCCGTGGCAAGAACGGAATGAGAGCAGGGATCGACGTGAGTGAGACGGCTCAGCGAGCCCCGGAAATCGCGAGCAGCCCGCCGAGCGAGCCAGGGCCTGGCGGCCTAGCGTGGGATTGGCTCAGGCGAGGATCGCTGGTCATCGCCGAACAGCGCGAGGCCACCGTCCTGGTCGTCGTTATCTTGCTCGTCGTCTACTTCAGGTTCTTCTCTTCTGCCTCGAACGACTTCCTGACCAGCGACAACATCGCCAACATCACCTGGACGGTGGCGCCGTGGGCGATCATCGCGATCGGAGAGGTCCTGCTCCTGGTCTGCGGCGAGCTAGACCTCTCGGTCGGCTTCGTCCTGGGCTTCTCGCCCTATCTCATGCACTACCTGATCGACTTCTACGGCGTGCCGCCCTTGCTGGCTGTACTGCTCAGCCTGCTGATGGGCGTCTTTGTCGGCTTCGCGAACGGCTTTGTCACGGTGACGCTCGGGGTGCCTTCGTTCATCACCACGCTCGGAACCGGCTTCATCCTCCAGGGCATCATGCTCGTCACCTCGCACGCCTATCCCGCCACCATCCCGGACAGCGCGACGGGAGTCGGCAAGTACCTGGGCTCCGCTATGTGGTCGGAGATCATCTGGACCGTGATTCTGGTCGCGGTGTTCCAGGTCGTGCTCAGCAGGACCCGGTGGGGCTTGCACACGGTCGCGGTGGGCGGCAACATCCTCGGGGCGGGCGAGGCGGGCATCAGCGTTGCCCGGATCAAGTACGGGAATTTCATGATCACGGGCTTCATGGGTGCCCTGGTCGGGCTGTTCGTGACGTTCCAGACCAGCTCCATCGATCCGAGCAACGCCAGCTACCAGCCCATGTTCTACGCGATCGCCGGCGCGGTGATCGGCGGAACGGCGCTGGCGGGCGGGTCAGGCACGATCATCGGGGCATTCCTCGGCACGCTCGTGCTGGCAATCCTCTACGACGGGTTCAACCTGATCGGGATCAGCGCCAACCCGCAGCCGATCATCCTCGGCGGCGCGATCCTGGTCGCCATGATCGCCAATGTGCAGCTCGCCAGGCTGCGGCGGGCAGGGAGACGGTAATGGCCACACCGGCACCGGACGGGACGGGAACCGCTGCTGAAACTCCTGCCACCGACGTCACGCCAGCGGCGGCGCGCAATGAGGTGCTGCGGGTCGAGCACGTCGCCAAGCGCTTCGGCGCCGTCACCGCGCTCGTGGATGTCAACCTCACGCTGAAGAAGAGCGAGGTCCTCGCCCTCCTCGGGGACAACGGCGCTGGCAAGTCCACGCTCCTGAAGATCCTCTGCGGCTTCCAGCCACCCGACACGGGCCGGATCCTGCTGAACGGCGAAGAGGTCACGCTCAAGTCCGTGCAGCACGCGCGGTCGCTCGGCATCGACATCGTCTACCAGGACCTGGCGCTGATCGACGAGCTGACCGTCTATCACAACATGTTCCTCAAGCGCGAAGCGGTGCGCTGGCCCCTGCTGAGCAACCGGACCATGCGCAAGCTCGCCAGGGAGCGCCTGGACGACATGGGGATCGGCCTGAAGTCGGTCGACTCCCAGGTGGCGAGGCTGTCGGGCGGCCAGCGGCAGGCGATCGCGGTGGCCAGGGCGGTTTACTCAGACGCGAAGGTCCTGCTGCTCGACGAGCCGCTGGCGGCGATGGGCGCGAAGGAGGCCGCGCTCATCCTTGACCTGATCCGCGACCTGAAGCGCAAGGGCGACGTGTCGATCATTGTGATCGCGCACAACTACGGCCAGGTGCTGGAGATCTGCGACCGGGTCAATCTGCTCCAGCACGGCGAGATCACTTTCGACAAGCCAAGCGCGGAGACCTCCGTTCAGGAACTGAACGACATCGTGATCGCCGAGTACCGGCGGGCCCTGGCCGAGCGCCATCGCGGCGCCTGACCGGCTGGCCTCACACCTGCACGAATTCGATCCCCGCGAGCCCGCAGAAGACGCGCCAGGACCCGGCGTGATGCCCGAGGTTCATCACCTCGTGGTGCGGCCCTCCCGCCGCCAGCCAGCCGTTGAGGCAGGCGCGTACGCCCGACGCCGGCCGGAACTGGCCATACGGCATCTCCAGGTTCGGCAGCGGCGGGCTGTCGAGGTTCTCGCCCTCGGCCACGACCATCCTGAACCGCCCTCCTTCGAGGTTGACCAGCGTGGCCAGGGTGGCCGGGCCCGGCTGGTACTGGAAGAGGAACGTCGGCGGATCCGCGAGCCTGCCGATGCCGAGCGGGCGCTTGATCAGCCGCACTGGCCGGTCGGTGCGGGCGATCTTCCAGTTGCCCTCGCCCATGTGGCTCATGAGGATCGAGTCGGAGGGAAAGTCCATCGCGTACATCTCGGTGAAGTGCGCGTCGCCGATCAGCGTGTGGCCGGCCGTGACCATGCACGCGGCCAGCACGTCGCCCTCGGCGGCGTAGCCGTAGCCGTTCGCCATCAGCGTGGAGGCGGCCGCCAGCGGCAGCCGGTCGAAGCGGCCGTCCTCGCCGATGGCGTCGAAGTGCGCCGTATAGGCACCGTAGCCGTCGCGCTCCAGGACGGCCTGGATCGCGACCTGCATCCGCGCGTGATCGGCGCGCTCGGTCTCCGACAGCGCCGGGTCGATCTCGAAGTTCGCGTCCTCGAAGGCGATCACGCCGGCGATCTGCGCCGGCGTCACGTCGCCCATCGCGCGGTAGAGGTCACCCGGCGCGACGGCTCGGATCTGCGGGCCGAGGCCGCGCACCAGCGCGCTCTCGTCAACCCTGATGTCGCCCATGTCGTTCATCGCATAACCGATGATCGCGACCTTCAGTGACCTCCATGCCGTCACGGCCGCCGCGGCCCGGGCCCAGCGGCCCACGTCGGCGCGGAACGCCTCGCTGTGCCAGTCGTCGGTCAGCGCCCAGAACCGCCGCCCCGCGCGGACCATCGCGTTGGCCGTGTCCTGCGCGCCGTGCACGCCCTGGTTGTAGGTCATGTCCGCCATGTCCCACGCGGCCGTCACCGAAGGATCAGGCTGGATGTTGGCCAGGCAGACCGGCAGCCTGGATTCGCTCAGCAGCCGGGCGACGCGCATCGCGGGACCGTAGGTCAGCATCACGACGAGCACGCCGTCCAGATCGGAGTTCTCGAACTCACGCATGACCTGTTCGGCGTCTTCCCTGTACTTGATCACCTTGCCAGGGATGAAGTCGCCGACCTCGGCCAGGCTCGCCGCCAGTTCGGCCGCATATGCCTCTTGACGTCGGGCTATGCCAGGGACCATGTCGTCGTACAGGTCCTGCATGATGCCCAGGATCCCGATCCTGGGCTTGCGGTCGGTCATTCAACAGCCTCCCTGAGGGTTCGGCGCTGCCAGCGGTGTCCCTGACCAGCTCGTCAGCGCTGGCCGTACTCGTTCTGGTACCTGTCGTACAGAGCATCGATGAGGTCATCGGGCAGCGGGCTGACCTGCCCCCTGAGGCTGGCCAGGTGCACCGTGCACGCCGCGTCCTCGCACATCACGGCGGCCTTCACGGCGTCCCGCGCGGTCGCGCCCAGTGCGAACACCCCGTGGCTGCGCAGCAGGACCGCTGGCGAACGGTGACCGGTGAGGGTCGCGACGACGGCGCGGCCGATCTCCTCGCCGCCGATCGGCGCGAAGGGCCCGACGGGGATCTCGCCGCCGAACTCGTCCGCCATCGCCGTGATCGCGCACGGGACGGGTTCGCCGCGGGCCGCCCACGCGGTCGCATACCGGGAATGCGTGTGCACGATGCCGCCGACGCGGCTCATGTGCCGGTAGATGTACGCGTGCGAGGCGGTGTCGCTCGACGGGCTGAACTCGCCGGCTACCTTGGCGCCCGACAGGTCACACACCACCATGTTGCCGGCCGTGAGGTCCGCGTAGGCGATGCCGCTCGGCTTGATCACCAGCAGCTCCGTGCCAGGCACCCGGGCAGAGATGTTGCCAGATGTCCAGGCGACCAGCCCATTGCTGACGAGCTCCGCATGCAGGTCAGCGAGCGCGTGCCGGGCGGCGCGCACAGCATCGCCCGCCGCATCGTTCCGAGCTGTGTTTTCAGCGGCAACAAGACGCGCGCCGGAATCTCCGCCCGCCTGCGGCTCTGTGCCGTGGCTTATCACTGGCCGTCGCCAGCGCGGGTGCGGTTGCGAAGAGCCCGGAGCCGGTGCATGACGTCGTTGGCCCCGCGGCCGAAGTAGTCGTGCAGGGTGACGTATTCCGCGTACAGCTGATCGTAGGTATCGGCGCTGACCGGGTCTGGCTTGAAGGCGTCCGCGCGCATCTTGCCCATCGCGGCAGCTGCGGCCGGCACGTCAGGATAGGCACCGGCCGCGACCGCCGCGTGGATGGCTGATCCGAGCGCCGGTGCCTGCCCGGAAGCGACCAGGCTGAGCGGGCGGCGGGTCACGTCCGCGTAGATCTGCATCAGCAGCTGGTTGCGCAGCAGGCCGCCGGCGATGATCAGCTCAGAGACCGGGACGCCGGATGCTTCGAACGCGTCGATGATCGCTCGGGTCCCGAACGCGGTCGCCTCGAGCAGGGCGCGGTATATCTCCGACGCCCTGGTGGCGAGCGTCAGGCCCACGATGGCGCCGGAGAGGTGATGATCGACCAGGACGCTGCGATTGCCGTTGAGCCAGTCAAGGGCGACAAGCCCGTGCGCCCCCGCCGGCTGAGCCGCGGCCTCTGCGCTCATCACCTCATGGACCGTGAGCCCGCCGCGGCTGGCGGCCGCGTGGTACTCGGGCGGCACGAGGTGCTCGCAGAACCAGGCGAAGAGGTCGCCAACCCCGCTCTGACCAGCCTCGTATCCCCATCGCCCGGACACGATCCCGCCATCGACCACGCCGCACATGCCTGGCACCTCGGCCAGCGCCTCGCCGTTCATGACATGGCAGGTCGACGTGCCCATGATCGCGACCATCTGGCCAGGTCCGATGGCATTCGCGGCCGGGGGCGTCACGTGCGCGTCCACGTTGCCGACCGCGACGGCGATCCCGCTCGGCAGTCCTGTCCAGCCTGCCGCGCGGGGCGTGAGCGAGCCGGCCAGGTCGCCGAGGGCGGACACGGGGTGTTCGAGCTTGTCGGCCGCGAACCCAGCGAACGCCGGATTCACTGCAGCCAGGAAGCTCCGCGACGGATAACGGCCGTCTTGCCTGATGCCCTTGTAGCCAGCCGTGCACGCGTTCCTGGTCTCGACGCCGGTCAGCTGCCAGATGATCCAGTCGGCAGCCTCGATCCACCGGTCGGCGAGCCGGTAGATGTCCGGGTCCTCCTCCAGGACCTGCAGCGCCTTGGCGAACTGCCATTCAGCCGAGATCCTGCCGCCGTAGCGAGCCAGCCACGGCTCGCCGCGGATCTGCGCCTGCTCGTTGATCCGGTCCGCCTGCGGCTGGCTGGCGTGGTGCTTCCACAGCTTCGGATAGGCATGCGGCCGGTCCCTGAACTCCAGGAACTCACACAGCGGGGTTCCGTCAGCGAGAGCCGGCAGCACCGTGCACGCCGTGAAATCGGTCCCGATGCCGACCACCAGCGCGGGGTCGATGCCAGCGTCGCTGACCGCGGCGGGCACCGCGTGGCGGAGAACCTCCAGGTAATCCTCGGGATCTTGCAGCGCCCAGTCCGGCGGCAACGGCTTGCCGGAGGCCGCCAGCGCCGAATCCATGACGCCATGCCGGTACTCGTGAACGGCCGTGCCGAGCTCGGCCCCGTCTGCCACCCGGACCACCAGTGCCCGGCCCGACAGGGTGCCGAAGTCGACGCCGACGACGTACCCCTGCGGTATTGGCCCTGGGGGACCCCCCGGAACCCCCCGGGGTGAATTGTTAGCGCTCACAGGTGCATTGTGCCCTATACCGTGCCGCTTGAGCGATACCTGGTGGCATCCGCCGAAGGCGTACCCGCCCGCGGAACCCGTCAGCGCGAAGGGCGGCGGCTGGCGATCGGTGCCGCGCTTGCCCTGACGACCATTTCCGGCTCGATCGGCAGCGTCGGCTCGAGCCGATGCTCAGCGGAGATGCGATCAAGCAGCAGCCGCAGGGCGCGCCGGCCGAGCTCGCCGAAGTCCTGGCGGACCGTCGTCAGCGGCGGCAGGAAGAATGCGGCCTCTGGGACGTCGTCGAACCCGACCACGCTCACGTCACCTGGAACCCGCTTGCCGCGCTCGGCGAGCGCGCGGAGCAGGCCAAGCGCCATCGGGTCGTTGCCGCACAGCACGGCCGTCACCTCAGGCATGGCGGCCAGCTTGTGGCCGATCTCGTAGCCCGATCGAGCGGACCAGTCACCGCGAAGCATGACGGGCTCTGGCGCGCCTGCCGCCCGCAGCGTGCGCTGCCAGCCTTCCACCCGTTCCTGGGCGTCAACCCAGTTGTCAGGACCCGCGATGTGGTGCACGGTCTGATGCCCCAGGTCGAGCAGGTACTGGGTCGCCTTCGCGGCCCCTGACAGATTGTCAATTGCCACCGACGGCAGCGGCGCACGGGTCCCGCAGCCGACGGCGACCAGCGGGACGTCGGCCACCAGGCTGGCGAGCGCCTCGACGGCGGCGGTCAGCGGGGCGATCACGATGATGCCGTCGACGGCCTGGCCGAGGAACAGCTCCACCGCCTCGGCGACCGACCTGCGGTCGAATCCGGCCAGGCTGGCGATCGCTACCGAATGACCGGGATGGGCGGCCCGTTCGATGCCGTAGAGCATGGACGCCGGGCCGAAGAGCGTGGTGTCGATGCTGATCACGCCCAGCACGTTTGTCCTGCCCGTCACCAGGGTCCTGGCCGCGGCGTTCGGCCGGTAGCCCAGATCGCGGATGGCGGCGAGGACGCTGGCCCTGGTCGCAGGGCTGACGTTGGGGTGCCCGTTGAGAACGCGCGAGACGGTCTGATGCGATACGCCGGCCTGCCGCGCCACGTCGGCCATGACCGGCCTTGCTGACGAGCGGTTCGTGGCAGCCATCACGCGGTCATTTCTGTAGTTACTGGCCAGTTGCCCAGCGCTCACCGGCACGGTTGGGAACGTTAACATCCGCGACGTCTGTAGCAGACCAACCGGGATCCAGGTCCCTCGAATCCCTGGTCACACTAGGTTCTGGCAACCTCTATCTGGTGACTTTAGCTTGCAGGAGCCCCGATGCCACCATCGAGGTGCCAGGCGAGGCGCGCGGACGTGATCAGCTGACCAGCAAAGGACCCGGGAATGAGTCGCGTTGTGGTTGTCGGTGCCACCGGACACATTGGCAGCTACCTGCTGCCCCGGCTAGTCCGTGCCAGCTCAGCTCTTTCCTTGATTGGTGTTGCGCCCGGCCAATATACTCAGTATCATACCGAGCATGCTACTGAGTGATTACTCGCCATGAGCGTCCGGCACGCGCTGCTCGCGCTGCTCAGCGAGGGGCCCAAGTACGGACTGCAGCTCCGTGCCGAGTTCGAGGCCAGGACCGGCGAGGTGTGGCCGCTGAACGTCGGCCAGGTCTACACGACCTTGCAGCGGCTGGAACGCGACGGCCTCGTGGAGTCCGAAGGCGAGGACGACGGCCCTACGGGCCGGCTGCTGGCCTCGGGCCCGCAGAAGGCGTTCCAGATCACCGACCACGGCTCGGCGGAGCTTGCCCGATGGCTCCGCACCCCGCCGGACCTCAGTTCGCCGCCGCGAGATGAGCTCGTGATGAAGGTGCTGGTCGCGATCCGGCTGCCGGGCACCAGCGTGCACGAGGTGATCCAGGCACACCGGCGCTACCTGATCCAGCTCATGCAGCAATGGACCCGCATCAAGGACGACGACGCCCAGGAAGACCTCAGCCTGGCCCTCGCGGTGGACGCCGAGCTGTTCAGGCTCGACTCCGTCGTCCGCTGGCTGGATGCCGCCGAGGCCAGGCTCAAGCGAGCAACGGCGGAAGCCAGCGAAACCCAGCCGATCCAGGCGCCCATGCCACGGCGTAGAGCAAGATCAGGAGCACGCGGATGAGCATGCTGGAGTTGCGAGAGGTATCGAAGACCTACGGCCACGGAGCGGCCGAGGTGCAGGCGCTCGACCGGGTCAGCCTCGCCGTCGACGAGGGCACGATGGTCGCCGTGATGGGCCCGAGCGGCTCGGGCAAGAGCACACTGCTGACGATCGCCGGCAGCCTGGAGGAGCCGAGCACCGGCGAGGTCATGATCGCCGGGACCGCGATCAGGGGCATGTCGCGGAACGCGAAGGCCAGGCTGCGGCGGCGCACGATCGGCTACGTCTTCCAGGACTACAACCTGCTGCCCGGCCTGACCGCGGCGGAGAACGTCAGCCTTCCGCTCGAACTCGACGGCATGCCGGCCAGGAAGGCGCGAGCTACCGCCGTCGCCGCGCTGACCGAGCTTGGGCTCGCCGAGCGCGCGGCGCGCTATCCGGACGAACTGTCCGGCGGCGAGCGTCAGCGCGTGGCGATCTCCCGTGCCGTCGTCGGCGAGCGCCGGCTGCTGCTGGCCGACGAGCCGTCAGGCGCGCTCGACTCAGGGAATGCCGAGGCCGTGATGCGCCTGGTGCACGAGGCGTGCAAAGGGAAGGGGATAGGGCAGGTGGGTGGGGGCATGGCCGCCGTGGTGGTCACGCACGACGCGCAGCTAGCCTCCTGGGCCGACCGGGTGGTGTTCCTGCGTGACGGCAGGATCACCGACCAGACAACCCCGCTGCCAGGACCTGAATCGCTGCTCGCGCCAGGGCAGCTCCAGTGAGCGTCGCCGTCCGCGAGCGCCCGGCCGGCCATCGGACGAGCAACGGGGGCGTTCCCGCCAGGCGCGCGGTCATCCGCTGGGCCTGGCGGCTGCTGCGCCGCGAGTGGCGGCAGCAGTTGCTCATCCTCGGGCTCATCACCGTCGCCGTCGCCGCGACCGTCGTCGGCGCCGCGGTGGCCGTCAACACACCAACCCCGCTCAGCGCGACCTTCGGCACCGCCAACGAGCGCGCGACCTTCACCGGCTCCAGCGCGCACGTGAACCTGCAGATCGCGACCCTGCAGCGTCGCTATGGCCGTGTCGACGTGATCGAGAACGAGACCCTGTCCGTGCCAGGCTCGGTCCAGACCTACGACCTGCGCGCACAGAACCCCCGCGGTGCGTTCGGCCAGCCCATGCTCGCTCTGGTCAGCGGGCACTACCCCACCGGGCCCGGGCAGGTCGCACTGACCAGCGGGCTCGCGGCGCAGCTTCGGCTCACGACCGGCGGCACATGGCACGCTGCCGGCCAGTCCAGGCGCGTGGTCGGGATCGTGTCGAACCCGCAGGACCTGCTCGACGAGTTCGCGCTCGTGGCGCCCGGCCAGGCCAGCACGCCAACGCAGGTCACCGTCCTGTTCGACGCGAAGAAGCCGATCGCCAACCAGACCGTCCGGGCCAGGCAATTCGCGTTCACCCCCAACGTCATCAACCCGACCACCATCTCGATCGCGGCGGCCACGCTGGGGATGCTGCTCATCGCCCTCGTCGCGACGGGCGGGTTCGCTGTGCTGGCGCAGCGCAGGCTGCGAGCGATCGGGACACTCGGCGCTCAAGGCGCGACTGACAGCCACATCGGGCTCGTGGTTCGCGCGAACGGCGTCGCCACCGGCATCGCGGGCGCGCTGACAGGCGCAGTCCTCGGCCTGCTGGCGTGGCTGGCTTACCGGCCCCAGGCCGAGGCGAGCGCGCATCACGTCATCGGCGCCTTCCATCTGCCTTGGCAGGTCATCGGGCTCGCCGTGATCCTGGCCGTTATCGCGTCCTACGCCGCAGCCACCCGCCCTGCCAGGGCCATCGCCCGCGTGCCCATCGTTGCCGCGCTGGCTGGCCGGCCACCCGAGCCGCGACAGGCCCGCCGCTGGGCGCTGCCGGCGGGCCTCATCTGCCTGGTGGTCGCGTTCTTCCTGATTGGCGTCGCCGCAGAGAAGGCTGGACAGGCCAGCTCGTCGCAGCCCTTTGGCCCGCTCATACTCGGCCTGGTCCTGCTTGCCGCCGGGGTGGTGCTGCTCTCCCCTGCCTGTCTTGGCGCACTGGCGCGGATCTCCGGGCGTGCCCCGGTCGTGGTCCGGCTGGCGCTGCGTGACCTCGCGAGGTACCGGGCGCGCTCGGGGGCCGCGCTCGGCGCAATCAGCCTGACCGTACTGATCGCCGCGATCATCTGCGTAGTCTCCGCCGCCAGGTTCGGGAACCCGCTCGACTACGCCGGGCCCAACCTGGCTGCCAACCAGATCGTGGTGGAGCCCGCCTTCGGATCTGACTCCGGGCCGCCAGGCCCCCCTCGGGTCTTCACCAAGGCTCAGATGGCTTCGATGGCCGTGACCGCCCATCGCATCGCCGCGCTGACCGGCTCCCGTGAGGTGATCACGCTGGAGACGGCGAACGCAGGCCTCAACCACGCGGCCCAGGGCCGGACCTGGAACGGCCCCATCTACGTCGCAACTCCCAGGCTGCTTCGCGCGTTCGGCATCACTGCCGCGCAGGTCAGCCCCGACGCAGACATCCTCACCATGCGGCCTGGGCTGGACATACTGTCCAAGATGCAGCTGCTCCATGGCGGCCCGGTCAAGCTGGGGCCGGCAACCAGCTGGCCATGCCCGCCGCGGTGGTGCCTCACCAATCCGAAGATCGAGGAGGTCAGCGCGCTGCCGTCCGGCACCTCTGCACCCAACACGGTGATCACCGAACACGACGTGCGCGAGTTCGGCCTGACGGTCAGCACCGCTGGCTGGCTGATCCAGACGCGTGACTCGCTCACCGCCACCCAGATCTTCGCGGCCCAGCAGGCCGCCGCGGCGGCGGGAGTGACGGTCGAGACCCGGAACAGCATCCCGTCGCTCACCGAGATCACCGACGCGGCCACGGCGTTCGGCATCCTGCTCGCGCTTGGCATCCTCGCCATGAGCGTGGGGCTGGTTCGCAGTGAGACCGCGAGCGACCTGAGCACGCTGGCCGCGACCGGCGCGAGCAGCACGACGCGCCGTGCGCTCACCGCCGTCACCGCCGGGGCACTGGCGCTGACCGGCGCGGTCGTCGGGACGGCCGGCGGCTACCTGGCCGCGATCGGGTTCTTCCGCACCAGCAAGCTAGACGCGCTGTCCTCGCTGAGCAGCATTCCCGTCGCCACCTTGTTGCTGATCCTCGTCGGCCTGCCGGCCGCCGCTGTGCTCGGCGGCTGGCTGCTCGGCGGCCGCGAGCCGGCCACGGTGAACAGGCAGCCAGCGAGTTAGCCCGCGCAGGCAAGGAGCCGGAATTCGCGGCCTGACCTGCCGAGTTATGGATTCCCCATGATCAGGCATGGTCTTGTGCGCGCGCGCTTCCTGGCACGAGCCGCTGGGTACCTCGGTCGCTGACGACTAAACGCCCCTGCAGGGGTGAAGCTATCGGGGGATTCGGGGTTCGTTCGTGAAGAGCTCTCTTGCGGATTCAGGACGCAGGTCCGGCCCGTCGGCGGTTGCCGGCGGAGCGGTGGTGCTCGCGCTGGCGGCGGCGGGCTGCTCGGCAACCGCGGCGGCGCCGGCCGCCGCGCGGGCGAAGGCAGCCGCCGCCAAGGCCAGCCTGACGATCTCACCGGTCGACGGCACCCGCCAGGTACGTCCCGGTGACGGCGTCACGGTCAGGGCGGTCAACGGCCGCGTCCAGAAGGTCCTGGTCACCACCACCGGCGCCGCAAGCAGATCCGTCACCGGTTCGCTGAACGGCAGCAGGACCGTCTGGCGCAGCACAGCGCCGCTGCTGCCCTCGACGAGCTACACGGTCGTTGCGACCGCCGAGAACGCGGGCGGCCAGAAGGTCACCTCAAGCAGCTCGTTCCGCACGCTGAAGCCGCGCAAGACCCGGCAGGTTTCGCTGCTGGAGTCCAATCACCAGTCTTATGGCATCGGCATGCCGATCGTGCTCACCTTCGACGGCCGGGTCACCAACCGCGCGGCCGTGGAGCGCCAGCTCAGCGTCACGACGTCCAAGCCCGTCGTCGGCGCGTGGTACTGGGACCGCACCTGGGACGGCCAGACTACGGTCTCGTTCCGGCCGCGGAAGTACTGGACGCCAGGCACCCGCGTGAGCCTCAACGGCCAGCTGGACGGGGTCGAGGTCGCCAACGGCGTGTACCTCACGCACGACGTCCACGTGGCCTTCAAGATCGGGCCGTCGCTGATCGTCAAGGCCAGCACCCGCACTCATTACATGAACATCTTCTACAAGGGGCGGCACTTCGCACGCTGGGCGATCAGCACCGGCCGTCCTGGCGACGACACGCCGAACGGCCGCTACCTGACCATCGAGAAGGCCAATCCCACGTTCATGAAGGGCCCGGGATACGCGCTCTGGGTGTACTGGGCCGTCCGCTTCACCTGGGGCGGCGACTACATCCACTCCGCGCCTTGGTCAGTCGGGGAACAGGGAATCGTCAACGTCAGCCACGGCTGCGTGAACACCTCTCCGGCCCACGCCGAGAAGTACTACAAGATGGAACTGCCCGGCGACCCGGTGATCGTCACCGGCAGCCCACGGGCTCCCACCTGGGACAACGGCTGGACTCAGTGGTTCCTCCCCTTCAGCACGTACATCCGCGGCAGCGCCCTGAACGAGGCCGTCGTGGCCGGACCTGATGGCAGCACGTTCGTCGACCCGAGCACAGTCGAGGCGCCCGCCGCGGTGGGCCCGCGCGGGCACGGCCTGATCTGACGCAGGCCGGATGGCCAGCCGCGAGCATCCCGCGGCTGGCCATCAGCGCGCCCGCGAGGCTGCCAGCCCGGTGACGTCAGCGGACGGAAAGATATCCAGGAGCGAGTTGCTTGCCCTGGGGGCGATGGCGCTCGGAGTCTTTGTTATCGCCAATGACTTCACCGCGCTGAGCGTCGCGATACCGCGGATCGAGGCAGCTCTGCATACCAGCCTGAACAGGGCTCAGTGGGTCATCAACGGCTATGCGCTGGTGTTCGGCGTGCTGATCGTCACCGGCGGCAGGCTCGCTGACATGTTCGGCAGGAAGCGGATGTTCATGGTCGGCGCGTCGATTTTCGCGCTGTTCTCGCTGCTGGCCGGCGTCATGCCGACGGTCACCCTGCTGATCGTCTGCCGCGCGCTGATGGGCGTGGGTGGCGCGATCATCTGGCCTGCCGTGCTCGGCCTGACCTACATGATCCTGCCGACCTCGAAGAAGGGCCTGGCCGGCGGGCTGATCCTCGGCGTGGCTGGCTTCGGAAACGCTGTAGGCCCGCTGCTCGGCGGCTTGCTCACCGATGTTGCCAGCTGGCGGCTGGTGTTTTTCATCAACCTGCCGATCACCTTGTTCGCGATGTTCGTGACGGCGCGGGCGGTGCGGGAGAGCCAGACCGACGCCGCGCAGCGGAGCATCGACTACAGGGGGATCGCCGCCCTGTCTGGCGGGGCGGTAGCCCTGCTGCTGGCGCTCGACCTCGGCACCGAGAGCGGCTTCGGCAGCCCGGTCATCATCGGCCTGATCGTGGCCGGCATCGCCGCGGGAGTTTTGTTCTTCCTCATCGAACGCCGCGAGGGGGAACGGGCGCTGGTGCCCGTCACCGTGCTGCGCAACAGCGTGTTCTCCGCGGCGTGCGGCACGGTCCTGTTCATGTCGGCGATCTTCTTCTCCGCGCTGCTGTACCTGCCGCAGTTCATGGAGAAGGTACTCGGCTTCTCCGCGCTGCGGTCAGGGGCCGGGCTGCTGCCGCTGATGAGCATCTTCGCCGTCACCTCCTTCTGGCCGGCTGCTATGGCCGCGCGGGCCCGAAGGTCGTGGTCACTGCCGGAACGGCGTGCCTGGCGATCGGCATTTTCTGGCTCTCCTGGCTGACCGCCGGGTCAAGCTATGCCTCGCTCGTGCCGGGAATGCTGGTGCTCGGGATCGGGGTGGGGCTGTTCTACTCCTCGGTCACCACGGCGGCGGTTACCGCCCTTGACCCGTCCAGGTCCAGCCTGGCTGGCGGCGTCGTCTACATGTGCCAGGTCGCCGGCGGCGCCATCGGGCTCGGGCTGAACACCGCGATCGTGCTGTCAGCGGCGAGCCTGCCCGACGGGATCAGCGTCGCCTTCCGCGTCGACGCCGCGCTCGCTGTCATCGGCACAGCGGTGTCGCTGCGGTTCGTGCACGGCGCGAATCGCTCGGCCGCGCACGCCGACATGTCGCATGCCCACCACCGGGTGCGCGTCTAGTGGGTGTCTCCTGAGCCGGCTCAGCGCTCCCTGAGGCCGCCGATGTCGAGCGAGCCAGGCGGCGCGGACCGCGCACCGGCCTCCGCCTCGCGGATATAGGCCTCAGGGTCCTTGTCGACCGCGGGCACTCCGCCGTAGTTCCGCGCCTGGAAGGCGGCGAAGGCGACGGCCAGATCGTGCCGCGGTTGCAGGCCGGCCAGGCGCCGGAAATCGGTCAGGCCCTCGCGTTCTTCCTCGGCCATGTGATCGCTGTTGGCCAGGTTCGCTGCCGCCACGGCCGCGAACCATTCGCCGGTGCCGACCTGGTGCCTGGCAACCTCGGTGACGGCGTCCCTGATCTCGTTGTGGTCGCTGATCGCGTCGAGCGTCTCGGCCTCGGCGCCGGCCTGCCGCCTCGCCGCCAGGCCAGCCTGGAGCAACGCAGGGTAGAAGACCGCCTCCTCGGCGGCGGCGTGCAGTTCAAGGAAGACCCCCAGCCGCCCCCAGACCGCGGCCAGGGCCTGCGTGTCCGTGCGGCCGATCTGCTCCAGGATCGCGAACAGGCGCCGCTGCTCGTGGTGGTCATCGAGGATCAGCTCGGTGATGTCCACAGTGTCCCCCTGGCGCCAGGCTGGCGAGTTGGTCAGTATCTTGCCCGGAGCTAGCAGCCTAGCCGCCAGTGCGCTGTCAGCCGCGGCGGCGGGCTCAGCCAGAACCCGGGCCCGGGCCGGGCTCAGGTGCGGGGGGGTAGGTGCGAGAGTGGCAGACATGAACACACGCGGTCGGGTCAGGCTGGTGGTGCGGGGCGATGACTTCGGGATGTGCCACGCGGTCAACGAGGGCATCAGGCTGGCCTTCAGCGAGGGGATCGTGACGACATCGTCAACGATGGCGCCGTGCCCGTGGTTCGGCGAGGCCATCAAGATCGCGAAGGAAGCCGGGATCCCGCTCGGGGCGCACCAGACGCTGACCTGCGAGTGGGACTACTTCCGCTGGCGCCCGCTCACCGACGGTCCCTCGCTCGCCGGTCCTGACGGAACCTTCCGGCCTTCGGTCGAGCTGGCCAAGCAGCACGTCAGGCACGACGAGGTGGTCGGCGAGCTGCTCGCCCAGGTGGAAAGGTTCCGCTCGGCCGGGATCAGCCTGGACTACCTCGACCATCACATGGGGCCGACGCTGCCCGCCGCGTATGCCGAGGTGTCCGAGCGCACCGGCGTCCCGTTCCTGTACTCCGACGCGGTCAGAAGCCAGCTGTCCAGCGTCAGCGAGCTCAGTCCCAGGGACGCGGCGGGCAAGAAGGAGTGGATGCTGAGCTATCTGAGCCAGCTCGGCCCTGGCGCGCATGTCCTCGTGTGCCATCCCGCCGTGGCAAGCTCTGAGCTCGAATCCCTCACCGGCCCTGACTCTGTGCCGTATCGCTGGTCGGCGGAATACCGGCTGTCCGACCTCGCGGTGCTCACCGACAAGGACGTCATGGCGCGGATCGGCGAGCTGGGGATCGCGCTGTGCTCGCTCCCCGAGGTCTTGTCGCAGGCCAGCCTGCCATCCGAGGGGCTAGGGCATGGCTAGGGCTGGGTGATGCTGGCGACGTTCGAGAACGCGCCGCAGTCGGCGCCCTTGCACGCCTGGAGCCGGAAGGCGTACGTGTCGCCCGGCGTCAGCAGGCTGATGGTCCACGGGTCCTGGGTTGGTGTCAGCGGCCACGTGAGCCGCTTGAACTTGGTTTCTCGCCTCGTCACGTCCTTCACGAAAACGTAGTAGCTTCCGGCACCTGGCACCGGCGCCCAGGACAGCTTTGCCTGATGGGCGGAGCGAGTCGGCCTCAGCGTCAGCAGCGGCGGACGTTGCGGACCGGTCGGCAGGACAGGAAACGGCTTCGGGTAGACGCCGCCGAGGTGGAACCTGGCCGCGAGAGCATCGGCGAACGCAGCCGCGATCCTGATCTCGCCGTTGGCG
The DNA here is from genome assembly GCA_963739025.1 of uncultured Actinomycetota bacterium. Taxonomy (GTDB): domain Bacteria; phylum Actinomycetota; class Actinomycetes; order Streptosporangiales; family Streptosporangiaceae; genus Chersky-822. The sequence continues at coordinate 69,346 of CAVTYS010000002.1, forward strand.
TTGGGATGCGTGCCATCCCAGGTATCGGCGGCTACGTTGAGTGCCGCTCCGTCCCGCGCCACGGCGATCGGCGACGTTGCCGTGGACAGCTGCGAGGCAGTGGACGCGATGGTGTGGTTGAAGCTGGCGACGCTGGCCGCGAACGTGGCGCTGGTCTGCTGATGGATGTCCGGCGGTATGAGGCCCAGCACGATCCTGATATGCGGCCGCGCGGCCCGGGCCGCGGCGATGAAGCTCGCCAGGTTCTCGGCCATGCCGCTCTGGCTGATGCCGAACCAGAAGATGTCATCGAGGCCGAGTAGCACAAGCAGGTAGTCCGGCCGGTACGTGGCCACCTTGGCGCCGATCACAGCCTTCTCATGCAGGAGGGTCATGCCCCAGCTTGCGTCGTTTGCGTGCTCGAACCTGGGATCGGCGTAACTGCGGTCCCCCTCAGCCTTCGTTACGTTATTGAAAAGCCAGTGGTAGGGGCCGACCATCCGCGGACTGACGCCGTCTGCGCGCAAATGCTCATAGAGCCGGTACTGCCAGGTGTAATCCCCTGCACTGCCTTCGGTTATCGAATCACCGACGATCATGATCCGCGGAGGCCGCCCTTGTGGCTGCCCGACGACGGGCCCCGGCGACGCGGGATCAGCCGTGGCCGAGGCCGTGTGACCGGCGCTTGACGGCGCGGGCGTCGCCGGAGGCGGGCTGCTCCCTGCACCAGCGGCCGCCTGGCAGCCGGCGACCGCCACGGCCGCCACCGCCAATGCGGCAGCCCGGGGCCGCCCGCCCCGTCCGGTGCCCAGCCACCGTGACCCTGACCGTCTCATCCTGACCTCCAGCAGCACATGGCTACCGCATCTGCGCCATTTGCCGCAAGGCCCCGTTATCCGCGCTGCACCCGGCATCGCAGGTGGGTGACCCGCTCGCCAGGGATGATGACCGGGTTGTCGAACCGGTGCGGCGCGCGAGACGACCTCGGAAGGCAACGCGCTCCCCGGTCTCATCGGTGGCTATTTCGCGAGCAAGCTACCGATGATAATGACCACGTCCAAAATCGCCCGCTGATCTGCGCCAGACAAGGCCAATCACCAGACAATGACGAGGCCGTGGCGGTGATATAACAATGTGTAATCATTCAACTACTCATTGGATGGGCCCTGAATGCTGGACAGAGATGATCGCCGGTTCGTGGCCCTGCTCGAGGCCGCGCCCGATGCGATGGTGTGCGTCGACGGCGACGGGAAGATCGCGCTCGTCAACGCGCAGGCTGAGCGGCTCTTCGGGTACCACAGGGATGAACTCGTCGGACGCCTCGTCGACGTCCTGGTGCCCGACAGCGCCAGGGCCGTGCATCCGGAACACCGGGCCGACTACGTGGCCGACCCGCGTCCCCGGCCGATGGGAGCCGGCATGGAGCTGGCCGGCCGCCGCAGCGACGGCAGCACATTCCCCGCCGAGATCTCGCTATCGGCCATCGACGCCGACGAGGGCATCCTGGTCACCGCCGCCGTGCGGGACGTCACAGACCGCATCGATGCTCAGGCTGAACGCGAGCGCCTGCGAGCACAAGCAGAACGAAATCGACTCGAACAGCAATTGCAGCAATCCCAGCGGCTGGAGAGCCTTGGCCAGCTCGCCGGCGGGGTAGCGCATGACTTCAACAACCTCCTCGGAGTGATATCCAACTACGCTGACTTCGCGGCAGACGAGCTGAAGAGGTCGCCTGGCGACCCGGCCCCCGACTCGGTGTTGCCAGACATCGAGCAGATCCAGATGGCTGCCGAGCGAGCAGCCAGGCTGACCCACCAGCTCCTGGCTTTCGCTCGCCGTGAGGTCGTGCAGCCCCGTGTTCTCAACCTGAATGAACTCGTGACCGGCGTGCTGACGCTGCTAAGGCGAACCCTCGGTGAGCACGTTCAGCTGCGCACCGATCTGGAGCCGAGCCTCAATCTCGTGCTCGCCGATCCTGGTCAGATCGAGCAGATCCTGATCAACCTGGCCGTCAATGCCAGAGACGCGATGACCGGCGGCGGGCAGCTGACGATCGAGACCTGCAACATCGATGTCGACGACGTATACGCGGCGAGCCACACGCGCTTGTCGGTGGGTCAATACTCGGCGCTCAAGGTCAGCGACAACGGCGCCGGTATGCCTCCCGAGGTGATCGACCACGCGTTCGAGCCGTTCTTCACCACCAAGCCCAAGGGCGCGGGCTCAGGGCTGGGCCTGGCCACCATCTACGGCATCGTGACCCAGGCCGGCGGCAACGTGCGGATCTACTCAGAACCCGGGCTCGGCTCCACTATCACGGTCCTGCTCCCCGTAACCGACCAGGCGGCCGTTGCCAGCGAGCGACCAAGCGACGAAATCCAGTCCGGCGGCAATGAGCGTGTGCTGGTCGTCGAGGACGAGCCGGCAATGCGCGAGGTCACTCGCCGCATCCTGGCTCGCAATGGCTACCACGTCATCGTGGCGTCCAACGGCCAGGAGGCGATCGAGGCCGCGGCCGCCGCCGCGGGTCGAGAAAGGATGGACTTGCTGCTGACCGACGTCGTCATGCCCGGGATGCAGGGCAAGGAGGTCGCCGAGCACATCATCCAGATCCAGCCAGGAATCGCCGTGCTGTACATGTCCGGCTATACCCAGGGCATTCTCGACGCGCAGGGAGTGCTGCGGCCAGGGATCAACCTGATCGAAAAGCCTTTTAGCGAGCTAGCCTTGCTGCGCAAGATCCATTCGGTCCTGCGGCCAAGTCGCGACACAGGAGCCATTGGTTAATCACTCAGAGTAATATTGCCGGGCAGTGAGTTACGGGGGGACCAATGACGACCAACGAATCCGAATCCGCTTCTGGCGAGCAGATCGGGAATCTCGGTGCAGCGCTGCGGTCCTGCCAGGAGGATTTCGCGCGGAATTTCGGCGACCCGCCGGCGGGAATGATCGCCGCGAGCGTGAGCGTTGGCCAGCCAAGCAGATGTCTGGTCGTCAGCGACTTCTTTTGCCGGCAGACCGGGTATTCCTGGCAGCAAATGAACGGTAAAGACCTGCTGGGAATCATTCATCCGGAAGATCAGCCTGCGCTTGACACCCTGATCGACGGCATAGCGACGGGATCAGGCAATCAGTTCAGCAATGACGCTCGGATCGTGGGAGCGGACGGGAACGTCATCGTGACTCGTCTGCACGGAAACGCGATCCGGCGGGCGGACGGAATTGTGTACCTAGCGATCTTCCTGCTCGACATCACCGAGACTGCCCGGATGCACGCAGCGACCGTCCAGCTTGAGGACGAGCTCGCGCGGTCGCGGCGGCGGGAGAACCTGGGCCAGCTCGCTGAAGGCATCGCTCATGACTTCAACAACCTGCTGACGGTCATCTCGAGTTACGCCGGCCTGGTTCATGACGAGATAGCTGTCGCTGAGGCCAGCCAGGGAACGTCACGGTGGGGTCCTGTGCGCTGGGACATGAGGCAGATCGAGGACGCAACGGATCGCGCCAACCGGCTGGTCAAACATCTGATGGCGTTCACCAGGCGCGAGACGGCCGAGCCGGTTGTCGCGAATCCAGGCGAGCTGGTAAGCGATGCGACGACGTTGCTCGATGAGATTCTCGGCGAACAGATCATGATATCTACGCAGCCGGCCCGCGCTTTGTGGCAAGTCAATGTGGATCCAGGCATGCTCAGGCAGGCGCTCATCAACATCGCGCTCAATGCCAGGGACGCGATGCCGGCGGGAGGCAGCCTGGATATCACGGTCGCCAACATCGATACCGGCGACGTAGCGCCGTTCCCGGTCGACTTCGGCCCTGCTGACACGTCCGAGCTCGCTGAGATGCTGCCTGGGCGGTACGTGGTGATCCGCGTCGCCGATACCGGCACCGGGATGGAACCGGTCGTTGCGGAGCGGGCGTTCGAGCCATTTTTCAGCACCAAGAGCGATGATGACTCGGCGGGCCTCGGATTGAGCGCCGTCAGCAGGTTCATCGCGCGGTCAGGCGGCAGGGCCTGGCTGACGTCGCAGGCTGGCCGCGGCACGACGGTCACGCTGATACTGCCGGCCGCGCCGGGATCGAGCGCCACCAGCCCAGACCTCGTCCGCGCCTCGCAGGAGTCATCCCTTGGCTCGATCGTGGTCGTCGACGATGAGCCAGCGATCAGGGACGTGGCGCACCGGGTGCTGACGAGCGCGGGTTACCGCGTCGTGACAGCCGCCAGCGGACCTCATGCCCTCGCGCTGCTGGCCGACCAGGACGTGCGGGCAGACGTGATGCTCGCCGACGTGGTCATGCCCGGGATCACGGCCAGAGAGTTCCTGATCCGGGTCAAGGGACTGCGGCCGGACCTCAAGGTCGTGTTCATGTCCGGCTACGAGCGGCCGGACGACGCCAGGACCTGGCCGGATCCGGAAACCGAGGTGATCGCGAAGCCATTTACCCGCGCGACCCTCCTCGTGCGGATCCAGCGAGCGATGCTGGCCGATGCCGGCCAGGCGCAACGAGCGCCGAGCGCCGATACTGGCTCAGCACGCCAGGCGCCGGCCGCGGACGCAGAACGCCACCGCCGCTGACGGCAACTCACGCGATCATCGAAGCGGTAAGTCAGGCCGCGATAATCGAGCCGCGATCAATTGCGGCGTCCGCCGATGACCGGTTATCCCATGCCGCGTCGTCGGCCAGCCGGAATTTAACCCGGGCCAAAGCGAACCCGCACCCGCGCGACTTTCCCGACTCTGCCCGCTACCAGCGGGCGAGCGCCGCCTCGGCTCACGCGGATCGGTCGACCAATGCATGAAAGCGCCGAAATGCAAGGGATCAGAATCGTTGCCTTTCCCAATAACGGTGAGGGCCCTGACGGGGTCGGTTGGGCTAGCCGTGGGTTTCCTCGCCGTGGCGGGGCCCGCAAGCGCAGCAGGGAAACCTAAACCAGAGCGGACGGCCCTGGCAGGATCCAGGGCGCCGGCGCAGGAACGGGCGCATCCGGCCGGCAGCGTAGCGGCGAACAGCATGGTGCGCTTCGGACTCGTGCTGAAGCTGCGCAACGCCGCGGGCGCGAAGGCGTTCGTGCGCCAGGTGTCCACGCCAGGATCGAAGCTCTTCCATCACTACCTTTCCGACGCCGGCTGGCTGTCCAGATTCGGTCCCACCAAGACCGAGGTGGCCAAGGCAAGGGCATGGCTGCGCGGGCAGGGCTTCACCGTCGGATCGGTGCCGAAGGACCGCATCTTCATCTCAGCCAGCGGATCCGCCAGAAAGGTCGAGCATGCCTTCGGGGTGAAGCTTGGCTACTACAAGGTGAACGGCCACCGGGTGCGGCTGGCTAACGGCACGCTGACGATCCCGACGTCGATGGGCGGCGCCATCGCAGGGACGGTCGGCATCAACCAGTACGTGGCGACCACGTCGCTGGCGAAGACGCCGCGTGCGGTCAATGCCCGCGCCGCGACGCCTGCGCAAGAGCCGCCGCCGCCCGCCGGTTTCCGCAACCCGCAGCCGTGCTCGGCATTCTGGGCACAGAAGACCGACACGAAGGACAACGCATCGCTGTACGCGCCGTTCACAGCGCCGCTGTCATATGACATCTGCGGCTACAAGCCCGCTCAGCTCCGCGGCGGTTACCACCTGAACGGCCGGGTGGCCAGCGGCAACAACGGCAAGGGCGTGACGATCGCGATCGTCGACGCATACGACTCGCCGACGCTGCTCAAGGACGCGCAGAAGTACTTCAGGCTCAACGACCCGTCGCACCCGCTGAAGACCAGCCAGTTCGCGAACGCCGAGCCGTCCACCGTCGGCAACGAGGACGAGTGCGGCGCGAGTGGCTGGTTCGACGAGCAGTCGCTGGACGTCGAGTCCTCGCACTCGATGGCGCCTGGCGCGAACATCTTGTTCGTTGGCGCGCAGGACTGCCTGGACAGCAGCCTGCTGGCGGCGCTGCAGACGGCGGTCACCAGCGGAGCCTCGGTGGTGAGCAACTCCTGGGGCGACACGCTCGGTGACCTGTTTGCCGACGCGGGCACCAAGACGGCGTTCGACAACACGTTCATGCTCGCGGACTCCACCGGGGTCAGCGTGCTGTTCTCCAGCGGCGACTCAGGCGACAACTTCGCGATCTCCGGCCTGGCCGTACCTGACTATCCGGCGACCAGCCCGTTCATCACGGCCGTCGGCGGCACTACGCTCGAGGTGAACAGCCACAACGCGCGCCAGGCCGAGTATGGATGGTCGACGGCCAGGCAGACGCTGTGCACCTCCAGCACCAGGAACTGCGGCTCGGCGACGACTCCCACGGGCGCCCTCGCTTGGCAGGCGGGCGGCGGTGGCGGCACGAGCTACACCTACACCCAGCCCTTCTACCAGGCAGGGGTCGTTCCCGACGCGCTCGCGCTGCGGAACGAGGCCCTGTTCGGCCCCGTCCCGTTGCGGGTGGAGCCGGACATCTCGATGGATGCGGACGCACAGAGCGGCATGCTCATCGGCCTGACGCAGACGTTCCCCAATGGCGTCCACTACGGCCAGTTCAAGGAGGGCGGCACGAGCCTGGCATCCCCGCTGCTGGCGGGCGTGATCGCTGACGTCGACCAGGCCGCTGGCGCTCCGCTCGGCTTCCTCAACCCGGCACTGTACAAGGCCTTCACGCGGACGCCGTCAGGCTTCGCCGACACGCTGCCGCCGGCCGATCCGAACAAGGCCGCGGTGATCAGGGTCGACTTCGCCAACACGGTGGATCCCTCGAACGGTTTCATCATGAGCGCGCGGGCGATCAACTACGCAGGACCTGAAACCTACTGCGACGGGACGGGCAACTGCGCGACGCGCAACGTGACCTTGACCACCGCACCTGGTTTCGACGGCCTGACCGGACTGGGCTCGGCGGGCAACAGGTTCGTTGCCGTGATGTCCAGGTTCTGATGCACTGCGAAAGGCGGGATGCCGGCGCGTCCGGCATCCCGCCTTTCGCGCGTTCGTGGCGCCCCGCACCTGTAATCTCGACAAATGCCCAGCACTGCAGGCCGCTTCGTCGGCAAGGTCGCGATCGTGACAGGGGCGGCACAAGGGATCGGCGAGGCGTACGCCAGGGCCCTGGCCGCCGAGGGAGCCGCGGTCGTCGTCGCCGACATCAACACAGAATCAGGGCCGAAGGTCGTCGCCGCCATCGAGGCTGACGGCGGCCGGGCCGTGTTCGCCCGCACCGACGTCTCGGACCCGGCGTCGGCGCAGGACATGGCCACGCTGGCGGTGCAGCGCTTCGGCGGCATCGACTACCTGGTCAACAACGCCGCGATCTACGGCAACATGCAGCTAGACGTGCTGCTCAGCGTCGACTGGGACTACTACAAGTCCTTCATGGGCGTCAACCTGGACGGCGCGCTTGCCTGCACGCGCGCCTGCTACCAGCACATGGCCAAGCGCGGCGGCGGAGCGATCGTCAACCAGTCATCCGTCGCCGCCTGGCACTACGCGAGCTTCTACGGGCTCGCGAAGGCCGGCATCAATGGCCTCACTCAGCAGCTCGCGCACGAGCTCGGTTACCTGGGCATCAGGGTCAACGCGATCGCGCCAGGCCCGACCGACACCGCGTCCACCAGGTCCGTGGTCGGCGAGATGGCCAGCGACCTGGTGAAGTCGGCGGCCCTGCAGCGGCTAGGCCAGCCGTCCGACATGGTGGGAGCCTGCCTGTTCCTGCTCTCCGACGAGGCGAGCTGGATCACGGCCCAGGTGCTCAACGTCGACGGCGGCCTGATCTTCCGGCCCTGAGCGGATCGGCCATGCGCTACGGCGTCGTGCTGTTCACCAGCGACCGCGGCATCCGTCCTGCCCGCGCGGCGCAGGTCGCCGAGGAAGCCGGTTTCGACTCGTTCTACGTGCCCGAGCACACCCACATCCCGGTGCGCAGGGACGCGCCGCATCCGCGCACCGGCACCGGGGAGCTGCCCGACGACCGCTACCTGCGGACGCTCGATCCGTGGGTGGCGCTCAGCACGGCCGCCGCCGTGACGGCGAGGATCAGGCTGGGCACCGCCGTGGCGCTGCCTGTCCAGCATGACCCGATCGCGCTCGCGAAGACCATCGCCTCGCTCGACCATCTGTCCGGCGGCAGGGTGACGCTCGGCATCGGCTTCGGCTGGAACACCGACGAGCTGGCCGACCACGGCATCCCGCCGGCCGCCAGCCGGGCTGCGCTGCGCGAGTACCTCGAGGCCATGCAGGCGCTGTGGTCGCAGGAGGAAGCCAGTTACGCCGGCGACCATGTCAGCTTCGGCGCCTCCTGGGCGTGGCCGAAGCCGCTGCAGCAGCCGCGGATGCCGGTCCTGCTCGGCGCCGGCGGCAGCGACCGCACCTTCTCCTGGATCGCCAGGTCGGCCGACGGCTGGCTGACCACGCCCGCCGAGAGCAACCTCGAGCACAAGATCACCCGCCTCGTCGCTGCCTGGCGCGCGGCCGGCCGATCCGGATCTCCGCAGGTCACCGCCCTCGCGGGCAAACCTGACCCGGAGGTGCTCGTCCGCTGGAGCGCGGGCGGCGTGACCGAGGCTCTCTTCGGCATGCCCGACCGGTCTGAGGACGAGGTGATCAGCTACCTTCGCAGGTTGGCCGACAAGCTGGCACTGCCGACCTCCAGTGATAGCGGATCGCCGTAGGGGCTGGAGTGAGCGCGGGTCGCCCGCTCGGCGTGATTCCCAGCCTCAGAGACGGGCCACGGGCGACAGTTACGTCGTACGCGCAGCGGCGAAAGCGCTCGAACTGGACCTGAGCGGCGTTCGCCAGCTGCCCGGCGGGAGCCGATCAGCCTGAGCCCGCAGCACGGCGCGAGTCGCGGACCTGAGCGGGATCTCCTCGAGGCTCCAGACTCCCAGGCCCCGGCCGCTCACCCTGGAGTCGTCCGGCAACCACACCTGGGGCCGGGGAAAACGGAACGGGCGTCGCCGAAGGTTCAGCATCCTGTAATCTCCCGTGCGGATGTTCGCATTGAATGCGGTGCGGGTGTCAGACGTTGCGATCAGGTACCGTGCACCAGAAATTCGCACATTGCCTACCAGACGTTCGATGTCGGCGAACGAAAGGTGGAACAAGACCTCGCGGCAGAGAACAGCGTCAGCCCTGGGCAAGGGATCATCGACCGCATCGATGCAGTAAAAGGTACGCGTCATCGAGCCAAATGTGTCTTCGTTCGCGCTGATTACGGACGCAACGACGTCGATGCCGATGTAGTCCGCACCGAGGTCTACGTGCTGCATCCAGGTGAAGTCGCCGCACCCGATGTCGAGCATAGATCGAGCCCCGATGCGGGCGAGCAGCGCAGGGAGGAAGTCCCTGACCTGAGTCGTCGCCGCCAGTTCAGAGCCAGCACCTGATCGGGTCACTTGATCGGCACTTTCCAGCCACACGCCTTGGGTGTAGATCTGGTCGAAGACCTGCTTTCGGTCGGCCGCGAAAAGATGGCCGATATTTTGCTCGCGGGCCATGCGCCGTTTCATGATCACATGATCCATCGATGTCCTGTGAAGAATGTCGCGCATAAGTTCACGCAGCGTTATGGCAAGCGTGGCATGTCTCCCACCGTGATGTGTTCGCCCCGATTTATGCCGTACTCGACTCCAATCGACCCTGACGCGTAGTCGCTAGAAGTCGCCGCCAGAAATCCCCGCCAGTCTATTATCCCCGCTGGCGGCTGTCTGGCCGTGATTTTGCGGCCTCCCGGCGTAGCCCTGCGCACAGCGCTGGCATGCGGGCCAGTCCCACCCGTAACGAATTCGCCCCGGAAGCTGCTGTACGGCCGGTATGGATGGGACACCCATACCGCCTACTGGTGATGGGTGTCCCATCGATACACCGCGCACTCCCGGCAGCCTGTCCCCTAACCCTCAGGAGCGGCGGGCGACTCCGCAGTAGAACGCCCGTGACCCGTCGGTGTCCGCGGAGGCGGGATCCTCCGATCCCCACAGGCCCACGTTGGTGATCACCGACCCGGCACCCTCGTAAGGCGGCACAACCTCCAGCCCGGCGAAGAACCGCTCGATTTCGGGCAGCGTTCGGGGAAACGCGCTCTCGCTGGCTCGCTGGTAGACCTGCACGCCGGTCTCGACCAGCCGCGGCGGCAGCTTGTCCCTGGTGATATGCGACAGGGCCAGGTAGCTGCCTGGGCACAGCGCAGCGAGATACCGCCCGACCAGGCCCCACGGATCGTCCTCGTCAGCCACGAACTGCAGAACGGCGGTCATCAGCAGGCCGACCGGCTCGCTGAAGTCGATCAGGGCACGCATCCGCGCGTCGCCGAGCAACGCGTCGGGGTCACGCAAGTCGGCGACGAACACCGCGGTGGCGCCGTCGTCGGTCAGCAGTTCGCTGGCGAGAACTCCGACCATGGGGTCATTGTCGACATAGGCCACCTTGGCGCCAGCGGCGACAACCCGCACCACCTCGTGGGTGTTGCTCTGGGTCGGCAGGCCTGAGCCGATGTCGATGAACTGCCGGATCCCGCGCTCGATCGCCATCCAACGGGCCGCGCGGCCGTGAAATCCCCTGTTCGCCCACGCCGCATCCGCCAGGTCGGGCATCTGGAGGCGGAACTGCTCCGTAGCATCCCTATCGATCTGGAAATTATGCGTACCGCCGAGCATGTAGTCATACATCCGGGCAGGGCTCGGCCGCGATGTATCGATTCCTGCGGGCACTTGCTCAGTCTCGGCCACCGCTCCTCCGTCGGGCTCCTGTGCCACATTCTGGCACAAGCCACCCGCCCTGCGGGCCGTCCGCTACCGGCCGGCGCCCGGGCCGCTCCGTCTCCTGCGGTCCGCGACACGGTAGCCGTGCAGCCGGTAGCCGATGACAGCCAGCCCGCCGGCCAGAATCGCCCAGGGCGCGAGCATGACAACGGTGCCTTCGCTCACCTGACGCCGTCCTCCCCTATGGCTCACCGGTCCGGCCAGCCACCGCTGGCCGGCCCACCTCTCGATGAGACAGGCAAGCGGCAACTGGTGGAGGCCTTGTGAAGCTGCTCTGTCGCTGTGGTGGAGTCCGCCAGGGAAGATCACTTTCACATTGTCTTCACAGGGCGTGCACGGTCATGCCACCCGCCGTTCCTTACATCTTGTGAGCGTGACAGCGCTGCAGGCGTTCGCGGCGGTGAAAGCGCCGCGGGCGACCCGCGTTCGGGTGATCGCGCCTGACCCCATCCTCGACCGGATATCGCGGGGGCATATCCGGGCACGACGATGCGGTCGGGTGCGGCTCCGGCTCCTCGTCTACCCAGATGGCTGGGCGGTCGGCTGCCCGGCGGACTCGGCCGCGGCCTGACGCTTGCCCGCAGCGGCCTGCTGCCTGGGGTTCCCTTCGAGGCTGACCTCGCTGATGCCGACCGGCAGCCTGATCGTCACCTGCGTGCCGGCGCCTGGCTCGCTGGTGATGCCCATCGTGCCGTGATGGGCCCGCACGAGTTCGGCGACGATCGTCAGGCCGATGCCGCTTCCCGCGATGCCCGATGACAGCTGGCCGCGGAAGAACCGCTGCGTCACCAGCGGCAGCTCGCCCGCCGGGATGCCGATGCCCGTGTCGGTCACGCGCAGCACCGCCAAGCCGGCCTCCTGGTCCTCGTCCTGGCTGGTCTCCACGACGACGCGGCCGCCGGCCGGGGTGAACTTCATCGCGTTGATCAGCAAGTTCGTGGTGACCTCGTGGATCCGCAGCGGGTCGCACCTGACCTGCACAGCGCTCAGCCGGCGCTCCAGCGTGAGGCCCGCCGACCCGAACGCGTCGGCAAGGCTGTCAGCCGCCGTCGCCACCGTGGCGGCGAGGTCGCGCGGAACCAGCGTCAGCTGCAACGCCGCCGCCTCAGCGGACGCCAGCCGCTGGAGGTCATCGACCATCCTGGCCAGCCGCAGCACCTCATCGCGAAGCGAGGTCAGGTTCGCAGACGTCGGCGCGGTCAGCCCGTCCAGCATGGCCTCGTGCGCCGCTTGCAGCACGGCAATCGGAGTCCGTAGCTCGTGCGCGACGTCTGCGACCAGATTCCGGCGGACCTGATCTTGTTCTTCCCTCGCGTCGGCCATCTCGTCGAAGGCCTCGGCGAGTTCCTGGATCTCGCCGAGCCCGCGCACGTCACCGGCCCGCGATCCCGGCTGACCTCGAGCCCTGGCCCTGGCCGTCTCGATCAGGCTCTCCACGGGGGCGGTGATCCTGCGGGACAGCAACAGCGCGACGATCAGCGCGATCACGGCCGCGACGCCGGCTGCGGTGATCCTGGACGGCCAGCGCTGAGCCTGGAACCTGGTGATGGTCTCGCCGAGGCCCGCGTCGGCGAACCTGACGGTCACCGAGCCGACCACGTCGCCGTCAGCAGCGACCGGTGCGCTGATCCCCGGTCCTGCCAGCTTCCCGAAGTTGCGCGACGTCCTGATCTCCTGCCCGCTCAGGTCCCGCACCTGCACCGCGGTTCCCGACGGGACTACGACAACGAGCAGCGGCGTCAGGTCGGCGGGCACCCAGTGCCCGCGGTGATAGCCGGCGGCCGCCGCGTCGGCGGCAGCCTTGGCGAGGTCGCGATGCTGGCCCTTGATCAGCTCGGCGATGTCGCGGTCGGTGGTCACCGTACCGAGCAGGATCGAAGCGATCACCGCAGCGAGGGCGACGCCGACGAACGCGAGGGCGAGCCGCAGCCCGAGCTGTCCTATCCAGGGTCTGCCCGGCCTAGCCATCCCGGTTCAGGCCGAGCCGGTAGCCACCGCCGAGCACCGTCTGCACGATCGCGGGGTTGCCCGGGTCTTCCTCGATCTTGCGCCGCAGGTTCTTCACGTGCGAGTCGATGGTGCGCTCGTAGCCTTCGAAGTCGTAGCCGCGGACGCGATTGATCAGCTCGAACCGCGAGTAGACGCGACCGGGCACGGTGGCGAGTGCGACCAGTATGCCCCACTCCGTGGGGGTTAGCTCGACCTCGCTGCCCCGAACCACGGCCACTCGCCGCGGCTCGTCGATGAGCAGGAGGCCATCGCCGAAGCTGCTCATCCCCTGCTCGTTCATCGGCGGCGCGTTTCTGCGCAGGATCGCCTGGACCCGCAGCACGAGCTCGCGGGGACTGAAGGGTTTCGTCACGTAGTCGTCGGCCCCCAGCTCGAGGCCGGCGATCCTGTCCTCTTCGCTGGTCTTCGCCGTCAGCATCAGGATCGGCGTCGAGCTCGCGGCCCTGACCTCCCTGGCGACCGTCTCGCCTGGCACGTCGGGCAGCCCGAGGTCCAGCACGATCAGGTCAGGGGACGCGGTGGAGGCGACGCTGATCGCCTCGGCGCCCGATTCGGTCGACAGCACGGAGAACCCGGCCCGCTCCAGATAGGAGCGGACGAGTTCCCTTAGCTTGCGCTCGTCCTCGACCAGCAGCACAGTCGCTGTCATGGCGCTCGATCACCGTCCCTGAGGATCCGAGGGCTGCCCGCCGGGTAGCCCAATCTTTCCACGTGCCGGCTGCTTTGCCGAGTTCAGGCGGCTGACTTGCGCGATCCTCGGATTCACACAGCCTCCATTTCGGCTGCACGGCCCCGTCAACACCGCCGTGTTACATCTAGTGAATACCCACTCACACGAGTGGCTTGGGGAGGGATAGAGCACGCGGTTCGTACCGCAGGTGCCATCCCAGTGTGATCGCGCCCGGGCGCGTCGGAATGATCCGGATGTTTTGGGGGAAACATCCGGAAACCGGATTTCGGGGGAACATCCGGCCCATCCGACGTGACCGGGCGCGAATCTGTCTGCAACAGGTAGAGGATCAATCGCAGCGGCGATCCGCCGCTGCCTGTCAGTGCCCGGCGCCAGACCGCAACAGCGCGAGCCGCCTGGACTCCGCAGCCGCAACAGGCAGCGTGACCGTTACCCGCGTGCCGGTTCCCGGCTCGCTGGCGATGTCGAGCTGGCCGTTGTGCGCCTCGACAAGCTCGGCGACGATGGTAAGGCCGATACCGCTGCCCGCGGCCATCGCCGCGGACCTGATGCCGCGGAAGAACCGCTCGGTCACGTGCGGCAGCTCCTCGGCCGGGATGCCGATGCCCGTGTCATTGACACTGATGGCTGCCATGCCGCCGCCGTCCGGGCCGACAAAGAGCCGCACTCCGCCGCCTGGCGGGGTGAATTTCAGCGAGTTCGTCAGGAGGTTGGAGATCACCTCGCGCATCCTCGCCGGGTCGCACAGCACGTGCACCTCCGTCAGCCGCTCATCCAGGGTGACCTCGGCCACCCGGAACGCGTCACCGAGGCTGAACGCGGCCTCGGCCGCGAGGACCGCGAGGTCGTGCGGCGCGAGCCGCAGCTGCAGCGATGCCGATTCGGCCGCGGCCAGACGCTGCAGGTCCTCGACCATCTTGGCCAGCCTCAGGACCTCGTCGCGGAGCGAGGCGACGGCGCTCGGGGTGAGGTCGGTGACCCCGTCGAGCATTGCCTCCAGGCTGGCCTGCAGGACGGCGACCGGGGTGCGCAGCTCGTGCGCGACGTCCGCGACCAGGTTGCGCCTGAGCCGGTCCTGCTTGTCCAGGGCGACCGCGCTCTGGTTGTAGACCTCAAGCAGCTCGCGGATGACGCCGGTACCACGCACCGGCCTGATCTGCGCTGCCCGGTTGCCGCGTGCACGCGCACGGACGGCCCTCAGCAACTGCTCGAGGGGCCCCGTGATCGCCCGCGCCACGATCAGCGACGCGACGAGCGCGATGAGCGCCGCGACGCCGGCGGCTACAAGCCTGGTGCGCCACCTGGCCGCTTCGAAGTCGCGGACGACCGCGCCAAGGCTCATGGAGCTGAACCGGACGGTGACCTTGCCGATCTGCCGGCCCTTCAGGTCTACGGGCAGGATCAGCTGGTTGGTGGCCGGGAAGGTGGCGAAGCGCGGGGACTGCGCGACGATGTGGCCGGAGATATTGCGGATCTGGGCGCTCGCGTCGCCGCGCTCCGCGAGATCAAGGACCGGATCCAGGTCGGCGCGGCCCCAGGTGCTGCCCTGGTAGGCGGCGGCAGCGGTCACGGCGACGGACTGCGCCAGGCTGCCTTCCTGCTGCATGGCGACCCGGTTGATGTCCGAGCCGAGGGTTTCTGCGGTGATTGTCGCGTCTACCGCGATCGCGGCCAGGGCGACCGCGACGAACACCAGCGCCAGCCGACGGCCGAGCTGGCCGATACCGAAGACCCGGCGGTTGCGCTTGACCATGCCGTACAGCCGGCGCGCTCCCCCGATGCGTGGCAGCCCCATGTGCGGATATCACGTCCCCGATCCGAGATGTCGTTGTCCGGTGCCCGCCCACCGGAGTAACCGCAGTCAGTGCGCGATCGCCGGCGAGCCAGCGGCGCGCGTTGCCTCCGCTGATTCCCAGTTCACCTGACTCAGGCTGCAACCAGCGCAATCACTGGCATACGGCATCTCGGTCAGCCAGCCGGTGCTGATGGGCTGCTGGCATCGGCCGCAGATGCCGTAGGTGCCTGCCTTAATCCGGTCGATCGCGTCCTCGATCAAGGCGAGATCCTCGTGCGCCCGCATGACACGGTTCATCAGCAGCGTGTCACCGCAGGCCTGGCGGGAGGTTAGCGCGTGGACCGTATCGGCGGGCACGTCATCGTGGTAGGCCATGGACAGCACGACGATCTGATCGACCTTCTGCCGCCACATCTCCTCCAGGGTGGCGAGATACCCACCAGTGTCCATGGTTGGAGGAAACCCGGCGCGCATGCAATCTTGGTGCGCGAGATGTGGAGCCTTCATGGAGTCAGCTGGTCAATCTCGGCAACGTGACGGTGACCTGGGTCCCGTGGCCCGGTTCGCTGACGATCTCCATGCGGCCGCGATGCAGCCTGGCGAGCTGATCCACGATCGCGAGGCCGATCCCGCTCCCTGATATGTCCGCGGCCCGCTCGCCGCGGAAGAACCGCTGCGACACGTGCGGCAGCTCGTCAGCTGGTATGCCGATGCCGGTATCGGTGACGCGCAGCATCGCGAGCGCTTCCCGCGTCGTTCCGGTTTCGAGCGTGACGCCCCCGCCCGCGGGCGTGAACTTCGCCGCGTTGCGCAGCAGGTTCGCCGCCACCTCGTAGATACGGCGCGCGTCGCAGCTGACGTCCACGGGCGTCAGCCTGAGGGTCAAGCCGACGCCGGCCGCCTCGAATGCGGCTGACAGGCTGTCGGCGGCCTCCGCGGCGATGCCGGCCAGGTCATGCGTGGCGAATTCGACTTTCAGCGCCGCCGACTGGCCCGACGAGAGAACGCGGAGGTCATCAGCCATCTGCGCCAGTCGCACGACCTCATCCCGCAGCGAGTCCAGGTTCTCAGTGGTGGGCTCGGCGAGCCCGTCGTGCATCGCTTCCAGCCCCGCCTGCATGACGGCGATCGGGGCACGCAGCTCGTGCGACAGGTCAGCGGCCATGTCGCGGCGCAACTGCGCCTCCGCCGTGACCGAGTCGGCCATCTGGTCGAAGGCGGCGGACAGCTCGCGGACCTCGGGCACGCCCTTGAGCTCGCCCACCCTGGCCGAGCCGTCACCGGCGCCCATCGCGCGCACCGCGCCGATCAGCCGCTCGACCGGGGCCGTGAGCCTGCGCGACACGAGCAGCGAGACGACCAGGGCGAGCAACACGGCGGCCGCCGCGGCGGCGATCCTGACGTGCCATCGCAGAGTCTCGTAGTGGTCGATCGCCAGGGCTAGCCCGCGATGATCGAACTTGATCGTGACTGATCCGGCGTACTTCCCGTGGTCGACCACGGCCTGGGTGTGCATGAGACCTGTCCTGATGCGGGCGAAGCTCGGCGAGCTTCTGATCACCTGTCCGTCGCGGCCCCGGATCCGGACAACCGCACCGGCCCGGCCGACGAGGTCGATGACGGGGGTCAGGTCCTCACGGTCCCAGCCGGCTGGCTTGTGCGCGACCGACGCGGCCAGCGCGATCGCGCTGGTCAGGTCGGCGCCCTGCTCAGCCACGAGCCTGTCGATGTCGGTCGCCACCGTGGCTCCGGCGATGCCGATGATCGTGCCGATCACCGTCACGCAGATGATCACCATCAACAGAGCAAGCCGGATCCCGGTCCGCCCGATCCACGGTCCCTGACCGCGGGCAGGGGCAACCAGGGCCTGGTGCCTGACCTGCCCAGTCGTCGTCTTCACGCCCGACGTTCCCCCGTCGTCCCGGCTCCGGCGATGATGCCATCGGGCCAGGCCCGATGCCAGCTACCACGCGGGCAGCAAGGCCAGGACCAGGGAGAACGATTACTCAAGCAGGACATCGGCGTCGAAGCAGGTGCGTTCGCCGGTGTGACAGGCACCGCCAGCCTGCTCGACCTTGACCAGGACGGTATCGCCGTCGCAGTCGAGCGCGACCGACCTGACCAGTTGGACGTGACCGGAGGTCTCGCCCTTGACCCAGTACTCCTGCCTGCTGCGCGACCAGTATGTGCAGCGGCCGGTGGTAAGCGTGCGGTGCAGCGCCTCGTCGTCCATCCAGCCCAGCATCAGCACCTCGCCGGTGTCGTACTGCTGCGCTATGGCCGGGAACAGGCCAGCGGCGTCCCGCTTCAGCCTGGCCGCTATCCGGGGGTCGAGGGTCATGGGCGCGATTCTCCCAGCCTGGCCGGCCGGGCCACGGTGTCCCTGACCGGATAGCCGGCCGCCCGCAGCGCATCCTTGACTGTGCCGATCCGCAGGTCGCCGAAGTGGAACAGGCTCGCCGCGAGCACGGCGTCGGCGCCGGCCCCGACCGCAGGGGCGAAGTCGGAGGCCTGCCCGGCACCGCCGCTGGCGATCACCGGCACGTCGACCACGGCCCGTACGGCCTCGATCAGCGGCAGGTCGAAGCCCGCCTTGGTGCCGTCGGCATCCATCGAGTTGAGCAGGATCTCCCCGGCCCCGAGTTCGGCTGCCCTGGCCGCCCAGGCCACGGCGTCGATACCGGTGCCGCGCCGGCCGCCGTGCGTAGTGACCTCGAACGCGCCTGGCCGGCCGGCCAACCGCCTGGCGTCGACCGATATAACAACGCACTGCGAGCCGAACCGGGCGGCGGCCTCGGTCAGCACCTCGGGCCTGGCGATGGCGGCGGTGTTCAGGGAGACCTTGTCGGCGCCGGCCCGCAGCAGCGTGTCCACGTCGCCGGGACTGCGGACGCCGCCGCCCACAGTGAGGGGGATGAAGACCTGGTCGGCGGTCCTGGTGACCACGTCCCGCATGGTCTGCCTGTCGTCGCTGGACGCCGTGATGTCGAGGAAGACAAGCTCGTCGGCGCCATCGGCGTCGTAGGCGGCGGCCAGCTCGACCGGGTCGCCCGCGTCCCGCAGCCGCAGGAAGTTGACGCCCTTCACCACCCGCCCGCCGTCGACGTCGAGGCACGGGATGACCCTGACCGCGACCGTCATGCCACGGCCTCGAGCGCTTCGGAGAGCGTGAACCGCCCGGCGTACAGCGCCTTGCCGACGATCGCGGCGTCGACGCCGATCGGCTGCAAGGCGGCGATCGCACGCAGGTCAGCGAGCTCCGACACGCCGCCGCTGGCGATCACGGGCCGCTGCGTTCGCGCGCAGACCTGCCGCAGCAAATCGAGGTTCGGCCCGGCGAGCGTGCCGTCTTTGGTCACGTCGGTGACGACGTATCGCTGGCAGCCATCGGACTCCAGCCTGGCCAGCACGTCAGTCAGCGCGCCGCCGAGCTGTGTCCAGCCCCTGGCAGCGAGCCTGCTGCCGCGGACGTCCAGGCCGACCGCTATCCGCTCGCCGTGCTCGGCGATCACGCGGCTGACCCATCCGGGCTGCTCGAGCGCCGCGGTCCCGATGATCACTCGCTCGCAGCCGGTGCGGAGGGCCGCGGCAAGCGAGGCGTCGTCCCTGATGCCGCCGGATAGCTCGACGGCCACGCTCACTTCGCGCACGACGTCGGCCAGCAGCGCGGCGTTGGATCCCCTGCCGAAGGCGGCGTCCAGGTCGACCAGGTGGATCCATCCGGCCCCGGCCCGCTGCCAGGTCAGCGCGGCGGCGAGCGGGTCCCCGTACGAGGTTTCTGTCCCCGCGGCGCCCTGCACGAGCCTGACCGCCTGGCCGCCGGCCACGTCCACCGCGGGCAGCAGGGTAAAGCCGTCGTTCACCCGATCAGCTCCAGCCAGTTCGTCAGCAAAGCCGCCCCGGCGTCGCCGGACTTCTCCGGGTGAAACTGGGTCGCGCACAGGGGCCCGTCCTCAACAGCCGCGAGGAACCGCTGGCCGTGCTCCGCCCACGTCAGCTTCGGCGTTCCTGACAACCCGGCGGCCTGCTCCGGCCAGGACCTGGCCGCGTACGAATGCACGAAGTAGAACCGCTCGCCGGGGCCGATCCCGGCGAACAGCGCGCTGCCTGCCGCCGCGCGCACCGTATTCCAGCCCATGTGCGGGAGCACGGAGGCCTCCAGCCGGTCCACGACGCCCGGCCAGGCGCCGCAGCCCGCCGTGCGCTCGCCGTGCTCGCGGCCCTGCTCGAACAGAACCTGCATGCCCACGCAGATCCCCAGCACCGGCCGGGAACCTGCCAGCCGCTTGGCGATGATCTCATCGCCGCGGACGGCCCGCAGGCCCCGCATGCACGCCGCGAACGCGCCCACGCCGGGCACGAGAAGGCCGCTGGCGTTCAGCGCCGCGGCGGAATCAGCGGTCACCGCCGTATCAGCCCCGACCCGCTCAAGCGCCCGCCTTGCGGACCTGACGTTGCCAGACCCGTAGTCGAGGATGACCACGGACGGCCGCGCCCCGCTCATGCCAGCACCGTCATGGCAGCACCGTCATGCCTGGCTACTCACAGCACGCCTTTGGTGCTGGGGACGCCGCCGCCGCCGGGATCGGGGGCCGCGGCGGCGCGGAGCGCCCTGGCGAACGCCTTGAACTGCGCCTCGACGATGTGGTGCGGGTTGCGTCCCGACAGCACGGCGAGGTGCACGCAGATCGCGGCCGTGGCACCGAGCGTCTCGAAGAAATGCCTGGTCAGAGTCGTGTCGTAGGTTCCGATCAGCGGAGCCATGCCATCCGGCTCGCTGTGCACAACGTACGGCCGGCCAGCCAGGTCGACGGCAGCCCTGACAAGCGTCTCGTCCAGCGGCACCAGGGCGTCGCCGAACCGGCAGATGCCCGCCTTGTCGCCGAGCGCCTGGCGCAGCGCCTCGCCCAGCGTGATCGCGGTGTCCTCGACCGTGTGGTGGGCGTCGATCTCGACGTCACCGGCGGCCTTGACCCGGAGGTCTATCCGCCCGTGCTTGGCGAGCTGGTGCAGCATGTGATCGAAGAACGGCACGCCGGTGCCCACGTCGGCGGCGCCGGTGCCGTCGAGGTCGAGTTCGACCGCGACCTGCGTCTCCGTCGTCGCCCGCTCAGCCCGGCCGGTACGGCTCGTCATGGCAGCACTCCCTTGGAGGGACGACCCCCCAGATCCCCCCGCACTACCGCCTTGGGGGGACGACCCCCCAGATCCCCCCGCACTACCGCCTTGGGGGGACGACCCCCCAGATCCCCCCGCACTACCGCCTCGACGGCCGCGCGGAACGCATCGTTCTCTGCCGGGGTACCGACGCTCACCCGCAGCCAGCCGGGCGGGCCGACCTCTCTGATCAGCACGCCCCGGTCGAGCAGCCCCTGCCACACAGCGTGCCGGTCGCTGAACGTGCCGAATAGCACGAAGTTCGCGTCCGAGTCCGCTACCTCGTGCGCGCGGCCACGGAGCCAGCGGACCAGCTCGTCGCGCTCGGCACAGATCGCGGTCACCGTGGCGAGCAGCTCATCAGAGCGGTCCAGCGCCGCGCGGGCAGCGGCCTGGGTCAGCGCCGACAGATGGTACGGCAGCCGGACGATCTGCAGCCCCGCGATCACCGCGGGATCTGCCGCCAGGTAGCCGACGCGGGCACCCGCCAGCGCGAACGCCTTGGACATCGTGCGGACGACCACGAGGCGCGGAAACCGCGGCAGCAACGTTAGCGCTGTCGCGTCGCGGTCGCGGGCGAACTCGGCGTAGGCCTCGTCGACGACGACCATCCCCGGCGCGGCCGCGCAGATCCGCTCGATCACCGACAGCGGCACCGCCGTCCCCGTCGGGTTGTTCGGCGACGTGACGAACACGAGGTCGGGCCGTAGGCCGGAGATCGCCGCCACCGCCCGCTCGGGATCGAGCCCGAAGTCGGCTTCCCTGGCGCCGCTGATCCACCCGGTGCTGGTGGTCTGGGCGATGATCGGGTGCATCGAGTAGGACGGCTCGAACCCGAGCGCCGTCCTGCCAGGGCCGCCGAACGCCTGGAACAGCTGCTGGATGATTTCGTTGGACCCGTTCGCCGCCCAGGTCTGCTCCGCCGTCAGGCCGTGGCCGAGATACGCGGCCAGGTCGCGGCGCAGCGCGACCGCGTCCCGGTCCGGATACCTGTTCAGCGCGGCCGCCGCGACCGCTGCCGCTTCGGCGATCTGGGTGACGAGCGCGGCCGGCGGGCTGAACGGGTTCTCGTTCGTGTTGAGCCTGACCTGAGCCGCTATCTGCGGTGCACCGTACGGCGTGCGGCCGGCCAGGTCGTGCCGCAGTGGCGGACCAGGCCGCGCGGCGCCGCCGGAGGCAGCAGCCGGCCCCGCCCCTTCAGGCACCCTGATCCGCACCGCCTTGACGTGGGCGGCGAGATCCTCGGCGCCGCCGAGGGCGTCGATGTGCGGCGCCGCCCCGGCGAGTGCGCCTGCCGTGCAGTTCACCACGTGGATGCCGCGCAGGAAGGTCAGTACCGACAGGCCGCCCGAGTGCCTGGCAGTCCCGCCGGTCGGCAGCACGTGATTCGAGCCGGCCAGATAGTCGCCGAGCGACACCGGCGCGTACGGCCCGACGAAGATGGCCCCCGCGTTGCGGACGCGCAGCGCGAGTTCCCCGGCGCCCGCGGCCTGGATCTCCAGGTGTTCGGGTGCCCAGGCGTCGCTGACCGCGAGTGCCGCGTCCATGTCGCCGACCAGCACGCACGCCGACTGGCCGGTCAGCGCCTCCTTGACCCGGCCCGCATGCCTGGTGGTCTCCAGCTGCCTGGCCAATTCCGCGTCGACCCGGTCGGCGAGGTCCGCGTCGGTGGTGATCAGCAGGCACGCCGCGAGCGGGTCGTGCTCAGCCTGCGCGATCAGGTCGGCGGCCACGAACGCAGCATCGGCGCCATCGTCCGCCACGATCGCGACCTCGGTCGGTCCCGCCTCGCCGTCGGTGCTGACGACGCCGCGCAGCAGCCGTTTCGCCGCCGCGACGTAGACGTTGCCGGGGCCCGTCACCACGTCGGCGGCAGGGCAGTCCTTGGTGCCGTAGCCGAGCATGGCGATGGCCTGCGCCCCGCCTGCCGCGTGCACCTCGGTGATCCCGAGCAGTTCGCAGGCCGCGAGCACAGCGGGGTGCGGCAGCCCGCCGTTGTCCCGTTGCGGCGGAGACGCCACGACGATCTGGCCGACGCCCGCCGCCTGGGCCGGGATCACGTTCATGACGACGGAGGACGGGTAGGCCACGAGCCCGCCGGGAACATAGACGCCTGCCCTGGCGACCGGCACGTAGCGTTCGGTTACGGAACTGCCGTCGCTTACATAGGTGACGCTGTCCCGCGGCACCTGCGCCTCGTGCACCAGCCTGGCGCGCCGCGCGGCTTCGGCCAGCGCGGCCGCAACGGGCGGATCAAGCGACGCGAGCGCGTCGGCGAGCGCGGCCCGCGGCACGACCGTGGTCGGCAGGTCGACGCCGTCGAATCTGGCGGTATGCTCGCGCACCGCCGCGGCGCCGCGGCTGCGGACGTCATCGCAGATCGGCCGGACGGCGGCGACCGCCGCCTCGACGTCGAGCTCGGCGCGCGGCAGCATCTCGGCGAGCTGCCTCGCCCCGAACCGCACGACGGGACGGTCCCGCAGATCGATCCTGGTGAGCACCCCGCAAGCCTAATCGGAATGCGCCGTGATGAACGGCCCGGCGTGGAACCGCACGCTGCTGATCTGGACCTATGACGAGCACGGCGGCTACTACGACCACGTCAGGCCGCCCCGTGCGATCCCGCCCGACGACATCCCGCCCGCGCTCACCGACAGCCAGTCGGCCTACGACGGCTTCGCCAGGTACGGCTTCCGCGTGCCGTTCGCGATGATCTCGCCGTGGGCAAGGCGCAGCTGGCTGACCTGTGTATCGGTGAGTCACCCATCACCCCAGGTCGCAATGGGTGTCCCACCGATACAGGGGTATCAGACCAGCGCTCGTCGGGATTGCGTAAGATGCCCTGGACTGCCCCGACTGCCCCGACTGCCCCGACTGCCCCGACTGCCCCGACTATCGCGGACTGCCGAACCGCCATCGCGGGTCACCGGGCCGCTCGCCATTGCCGGGTCCATTGCCGCACACCGCTTGCGGCATCCGGCCCCGCGGGCTGTGTTATTCGATGATCTTGGAGATCGGGATCTCGAGTATGTCCCGGCCGCCCGCCGCCCGCAGCGCCGGGATCAGCGTGTTGACGCCGCGCTTGGGCACCACGGCCTCGACCGCGTGCATGTCTCCCCTTGCGAGCGACGTGATCGTGGGCGAGGACATGGCGGGCAGGATCGCTGTGACGGCAGCGAGGTCTCCCGCACCGACGTTGAGCTTGAGCAGCACGTTCCCGCGTGCCCTGATCGCGCCCCTGAGCAGCAGCGCGACATCCTCCATCGCGGCCCGCTTGTCCTCGTCCGCGAATGCGGCGTGGTTCGCGACAAGCTCGGTGTAGCTGCTCATCAGCGTGTGCAGGATCTTCAGCCCGTTCCTGCGCAGCGACGAACCGGTCTCGGTCAGGTCGACGATCGCGTCCACGATGTCGGGCACCTTGGCCTCGGTTGCTCCGTATGACGGCGTGACCACCGCCTTGATCCCGTTCTCCTCGAGGAACCGTTTCGTCAGGGACGGCAGCTCCGTGGAGATCCTGACGCCTTCAGGCAGGTCAGAGATCGACTCCCAGCCGGAGTTCGCCGGGACGGCGAGCACCACGCGGACCGGGTCGCCGGTGGCCTTGGAGTACGGGAGCTCGCCGAGCGACGCGACGTCGGCGCCCGTCTCGGTGATCCAGTCGCGGCCCGTGATGCCGAAGTCGAACAGCCCTTCGGCCACGTAGGACGGTATCTCCTGCGGGCGCAGGAACCTGACCCGGTCGATCCTGGGATCCTCGATCGACGCGTGATAGTCACGCTCCGACGCGCGCCGGACGGTGAGGTCCGCCGCGTCGAAGAGCTCAAGCGTCGACCGCTCCAGCGACCCCTTGGGAAGTACAAGAGAAAGCACGCAAGCACCCTACCGGCCCCGCTAACCCGGCCGGGAAGCGAGAAGATCAGCGCAGGGTGATCACGTTGCCGGTGATCAATGCTGCCGCGTCCGAGGCCAGGTAGGCGATCACGGCGGCGACCTCGGCCGGGCTCGCGACGTGGATGAGCAGCGGATCAGCCGCCACGGCGGCGCGGACGGCGTCGGTGACCCAGCCGGTGTCGGTGACGGGCGGGTGCACCATGTTCGCGGTGATGCCGAGCGGCGCGAGCTCGACCGCCGCGGACATCGTGTAGTTCTCCTGAGCCGCCTTGGCCGCGCCGTACGACACCTCCTCGGGAAACCCGAGAGTGCCGCCCGAGGTCAGGCCGATGATCCTGCCCCACGTCGCGCCGCGCGCCGCGTGCCGCCTGGCGAACTCGGCGATTAGCAGCGCGGCCGCCATCGCGTCGACCGCGAACTGCTGCTGCCACGTCGCGTGCGTGACCGGCTGCAGCGCCCGCCCCAGGCGGTCGCCGTGCGCCGGGGTGAACGTGTCGGCCAGCCAGCCGGTCGCGTTGTTCACGAGGATGTCGACGGCGCCAAGGTGCTGTTCCGCCATATCGAACAGGACGCCCGGGGTGGCCGGGTCCGCAAGGTCGGCCTCGGCGGCCAGGGCGCGGCCTCCGGCCGCTTCGATGCGGGCTACCACCGCGTCAGCACCGCCCGACCGGTGGTCGCGGTATGCCTGCGGGATGCCAGGGTCGAGCGCGTCGTGCACCTTCCAGTACGTGCACAGCACCTCGCAACCCTGCTGCGCCAGCGCGAGCGCTGTGGCCGCCCCGATGCCGTGGTTGGCGCCGGTGACGATCGCGGTGTGCACAGGAGGGGCGGTCACGCCACGACCTCAAGGGTGGACGAGCCGTCAGGCAGCCTGCGCACCTCCAGGCGCTCCGCGATCCTGTCCTGCAGGTCGGCGACGTGGCTGACGATCCCGATCGCCCGGCCATGGTCCCTGAGTTCGTCGATGACGCCGAGCACCTGATCGAGGGTCTCGGCGTCGAGCAGGCCGAATCCCTCGTCAATGAAGAGCGTCTCGGTGTCCACTCCCCCGGCCTCCGCCTTGACGACGTCGGCGAGTCCCAGCGCGAGCGCCAGCGAGGCGTAGAAGGTCTCGCCGCCGGACAGCGACCTGGGGCTGCGCTCCTCGCCCGTGTGCCGGTCGATGACGGCGAGGGTCAGTCCGGCGCGCTGCCGCCGCGAGTCACCATCGTCGCGCCGGCGCAGCTCATACCGGCCTGCCGACATCACGGCCAGCCGGCTGTTCGCCGCGGCGACAACCTGCTCGAACCAGTGCCTGAGCACGTACGTGGTCAGCGCCACCCTGCGATGCCCGTCCATGCCCTTCGCCAGGCCAGCGAGATAGATGACCGGCCCGGTCTCCGCCGCCAGCGCCGCGGCCTCGGCCTCTGCCGCCCGCACCTCGGCCAGCCGCCGCTCGAGCCTGCTCACCCTGGCCAGGTAGCCCTCGTGGCTGACGCGCGCGCGCTGCTCCGCCTCCCGCGCGTCTGCGAGGGCGGCCGCGGCGCGCTCGGCCGCCGCAGCCACCTCATTGGCCCGCGCAGGATCGAGTCCCGCCAGTTCGGCGGCTCCCGCAGCGGCTTGCAACGCAGCCAGCTCGCGGCTCCAGCCCGCGACCGCATCGTTCAGCGCGGACTGCCGCTGCGGCGTCAGCACCGCGGACCTGGCCGCATCCAGGCAGTCAAAGCCGCTCGCGAGCGCCTCCTCGGCGGTTACGTCGCGGGCCTTCCGCTCGGCGGTGAGCGCACCGGCCAGCAGGTCAAGCGCGGCCGCGAGCACGCGGCTGGCCTCGCCCGCCGCCCGAACCGCGCGCTGCCGGGCGGCGACCGACTCGTGGTCCCCGGCCTCGCCGGCGAGCGTCTTGCGCAGCCCGGCCAGGTCCGCGTCGGCTTGCTCGAAGTCCTTACGCGCCTCGGCCTGCACCGCGACTGCGGCGCGCAGCCGCTCGCCGAGTTGCTCCTGCTCGCCGCGCATGCCGTCGATCTCCGCCTTCACGGCGCTGGCCCGCGCGGCGGCGCGCTCGGCCGCTTCGAGCCTGCAGGCCACGTCGGCGGCCTCTTCGGCCAGGCCGCCGACCGTGTGCCCGGCGGCGATCGCCGCCTGCTCGGCAGCCTCCCTGTCCAGCTCGGCGTGCTGCTTCTCGGCGCGCAGCCGTGCCGCCGCTGCCTCGTCCCGGCGATCGCGGGCCGCCGTCACCGCTTCGGCGGTCACCGCGGTCGTCGCCGCCCTGGCGGGCGCCGGGTGCTCGGCCGATCCGCATACCGGGCAGGCGCTCCCGTCGGTGAGCCCCGCGGCCAGCTCGGCGGCCAGTCCGGCCAGCCGGGCGTCCATCGCGCGCTGGTGGTTATCGACCAGCCGCTGATGCTCGCTGACCGCGGCCCGCAGCCGTGCATCCGCGGCGTTCAGCAGCGGCTCGATCGCAGCGAGGCGCACCGCCGCCGCGCTGAGCCTGGTCAGTTCCGCCTGCCGCTGCCGGCACCCGGCCGCGCCGGCGGCCACGTCGCTGGCGGCGGTCAGCTCCGCCTCGGCCGCGGCGATCCGGCCAGGCAGCTCGTCGCGCATCGCGCCGAGGGACCTGACCGCCGCTCCCGCATCGGCAGCGGCCCTGCCGAGGCCGGCCAGGGCGGTCTCGCGGTCCGGCAGTGCCGACTCGGCAGCCACAAGATGATCAAGGCCGGCCGCCGCGCGCAGCCCGGCCTCTGCCTGGGCTGCCGCCTCCTTGCCGGTCCGGCGGACCAGCTCGCTGTCGGCTTGCGGGTCGAGCAGGCACGCCAGCTCGGCAGCGGGCGGTTCGCGCGGGTCGTCCCGTGCCGACGGGCCGACGGCTGGTGTACCGCAAACCAGGTCGCGTAGCGCGGCCCGGTCCCTGGCGGCCGCGGCTTCCGCGTCGGCGAGCATCGCGAGTAGCGGCCTGACCGGCTCGGCCCGCCTCGCGGCGTCGAGCTGGCCGGAGCGCAACTCGTGCGCCTCCCTGGTCGACTCGTGCTCGCCCAGCGCGCTGAGCGCACCGGTCAGCCTGGTCATCAGCGCGGCCTGGCCGGCCGCTTCCTGGTCAGCGGCCCGCGCCGCCTGCTCAGCGGTCACGGCCTGCCCCTGGGCGCCGGCCGCCTCGGCGAGCGAGGCCGCGAGGTCGTCGCTGAGCTGCGCCAGGGCCGTCGCGCGGGGGTCAGGCTGCATGCCGATGAGCTCGTTCCTGGCAGCGGCGTCGAGTCCGGCCGCCTCGGCCGCGGCCGAGACCGCCGCGGCTATCTCGGCGTCCGCGGCCTGCCTGGCGCGGACGGCGTCGGCACGGCGGCTGTCGAGCTCGGCAGTGATCGTGTCGTAAAGCTCGGTACCGAACAGTTTCGTCAGCACGGCGCGCCTGGCGTCGTCGTCGCTGCGGAGGAACCGCGCGAACTCACCCTGCGGCAGCAGCATGACCTGCGTGAACTGCGTCTTGCTCAGGCCCACGACCGTGTCGATGTGGTCGCCGACCTCGGCCTTGTTGGACGACAGGCTCACCCAGCGGCCAGCGTCGCGCCGTTCCAGGTGCACCCGCATCGCCTCGGTGGTGTAGCCGTGACCGCGGCGCTTCGGGCGCCGGTGCTCTGGCACGCGCGTGATGCGGTAGCGGGTACCGCGCAACGAGAACTCCATGCTGACCATCGGCTCGACGTCGGGGCTGGCGAAGTGTGAGTGCAGCCGGTCATCGGCGGCGTCCTCGCCGGCCAGCCCGCCGTACAGGGCGAACGTGATCGCATCGAGAACGGTCGTCTTCCCCGCGCCCGTCGGGCCCTCGAGCAGAAACAGGCCGCCGCCGGCCAGGCGGTCGAAGTCGATCCGCTGCGGCGTCGCGAAGGGCCCGAACGCCTGCAAGTCCAGGCTATGCAGCCGCATCAGGCCGCGCCGTGTTCTCGCCGGCCGCGGGGAGATCCGGAAAGTCGTCCCCCCGAACCAGCACTGTCCCCGCCGACCGGGTAGGCAAGCTCTGCCTGCAGCCAGTCGTCGGTCCCGCCGGCGCTCGCGAGCCACTCGTCGACCGAACCCGCGTCCTCGCCCGCCAGGTCGGCGGGCCATGAGCTCTCGTCGGTCCCCGTGGTCTCAGCCGACCGTGCGCTGGTCGTGCGCACCACTCCGGCGGCGAGCTCGTCCCCTGCTTCGCCACGGCACGCCGCCTCGACGACATCGCGGAGCACGATCCGTTGCGCCGCGTCGGCCGGTCCGCCGCTGGTGTACTCGACGAACAGCTCGCAGATCTCGACCGGGTCGACGGCTTGCCTCATACGGCGCAGGTCGGCGGCACCGCTTGCCAGCTCGCCTTCGGGCTCGAAGTCAAGGACGAGCGTGTGCGGCCATTTCTTCCGCAGCCGCTCCATCGGGGAGGCCGGCCTGACCGTGTCCGTCAGGACCACCTTGACCCAGGCGCCGGCCAGGTCGTCATCGTCCGCACCGCAGTTTCCGGCCAGCAGTTCCGCGAGCCTGCCGCGGACCTCACGCAGCGGCCGCGGCACCGGGGTCGCCAGCTTGGTCGTCGTCACCTGGCCAGAGCCGTCGATCTCGGCCAGCGTCACCGACTTGCGGTGATGGCGCTCGGAGAACGAGAACGCCAGCGGTGACCCGCAGTACCTGGCCGTCGTGCCGCCCGCCTGGGCACTCACGTCCTGCTGCCCGTGCAGGTGACCGAGCGCCACATAGGTCAGGCCAGCGAACAGGGACGCGGGCGCGTCACCGATGCCGCCGACCCTGATGTCGCGTTCTGAGTCCGACGCCACTGCTCCTGTGATGAAAGCGTGCGCCGCGACCACCGTCCGCGTGACGCCGCGCTCCTGCGCGTCTGCCTTGATCAGCCGGGTTGCGGCAGCGAGCACAGCGGCGTGCGAGCGTTCTGTCCCCAAGTCGGCCATGACCGCGTCGGGCAGCAGGTAGGGGATGCCGTACAGCGCGACCTCGCCGTGCTCGTCCGACAGGAGCACCGGCCTGGCGATGTCCGCTACGGCCGTGCGCAGGTGCACGCCGGCGACCTCGCTCAACCGCGAGCCGAAGCCGAGCCTGACCGCCGAGTCGTGGTTGCCGCTGGTGATGAGCACGGGAATGCGCGCGGCGGCGAACCCGCGCAGGGCGTGGTCGAGAACGGCAACCGCGTCCGTGGTCGGGACGGCACGGTCATAGATGTCGCCGGCGACCACCACCGCGTGCACCTGCCGCGCGGTCGCCTCGGCCAGCAGCCAGTCGAGGAACGCCGCCTGATGGGTGAGCAGATCCTCGCCGTGCAGCGTCCGCCCGAGATGCCAGTCCGAGGTGTGGAGCAGTCTCATCAGGCGCTCCAGCGATCGTGACAGTGTCCATCCTGACGAGTGAGTCGTGATGGAGGTGACGCATGAGGTCGTGATCCATCATCGCTGGCGCTGCGCCGGTTCCCGGCGATTGGCGGGCGACGGCGTGTCGGACGGTCAGGAAAGGGCACGCGAACGGATTCGTCCGTCACAGGAAGAGGTGAGTCCGCGTCGCCTCACGGGCCGGGCCGCGGGTGCGATGTTGGTAGCGTGGGCGCGTGATTGATCAGCTCTTCCCTGCTGACCTGCCGTCGCCCGAGCACTGGGAGCAGCGGTACCCGCCGCGCGAGCTGCCGCCTGGCGCGCTGGTCACCAGGCTCGGCCCGTCGCCGACCGGCTACATGCACATCGGCACGATCTACATGGCCATGATCGACCTCGACGTCGCTCACCGGTCCGACGGACGCTATCTGGTCAGGATCGAGGACACCGACCAGGCGCGCGAGGTGCAGGGCGCGCTCGAGCAGTTCGACAGGGCATTCAGCTACTTCGGCCTGCAGCCAGACGAGCAGGAGGGCCACGGCGACTACGGCCCCTATCACCAGTCCCAGCGGTCGGCCATCTACATGACCTACGCGCGCGAGCTGCTGCGGCAGGGCAAGGCGTACCTGTGCTTCGCCACCGCCGGCGAGCTCGCCGAGATGCGCAAGCGCCAGCAGGAGGCCAAGGTGCCGCCCGGCTACTACGGCAGCTGGGCGATCTGGCGGGACGCGACGCCCGAGCAGGTCCAGGCCAAGCTCGCCGAGGGCACGCCGTACGTGGTCAGGTTCCGCTCGCCGGGAGTTCCCGGCAGGCGCGTCGAGTTCGACGAGACCATCAGAGGCCGGCTGTCCGCCGAGGACAACTACAACGACGTCGTCATCCTGAAGTCCGCACAGCTTGGTGAGCGGCTGCCTACGTATCATTTCGCGCACGCGGTCGACGATCACCTGATGCGCGTCAACCTCGTGATCAGGGGCGAGGAGTGGCTGCCCTCTGTCCCCATGCACCTGCAGCTGTTCGCGGCGCTCGGGTTCGAGCCGCCTCGATACGCGCACACCGCGTTGCTGATGAAGCAGATTCCCGGCGGCAAGCGGAAGCTGTCCAAGCGCAAGGATCCCGAGGCCGGCGTCGACTTCTATCTCGAGGCCGGGTACCCCGCCAGGGCAGTGCTGTATTACCTGCGCGGGCTGGCCAGCGGCTCGCTGGCCGAGATGCCGCTCGATGCCGCCCTCGAGGCGCCGATCAAGCTGTCCGAGCTGGGCGGCTCAGGGCCGCTGATCGACCAGGTGAAGCTCGAGGACATCAGCGCCGATCACATCGCGGCGCTGAGTCCGCAGGAGATCCTGACCGCCATGCGCACCTGGGCCAGGCGGTATGACTCTGAGCTCGCCGACGTGCTCGACACCGAGCAGGACCTGGCCCTGGCAGCGCTGGCTGTCGAGCGCGTCGGAGTGCCCAACCCGCGCAAGGACCTGCGCAAGTGGTCAGACTTCAGGTCCGCCTGCGGCTTCTTCTTTGCCGAGCTGTTCACGCCGGTCACGCTGGGCGACGAACGACTCGGCACGCTCCCTGACGAGATTGTCAGCGCGTTCGCCGCCGACTTCGCGGAGAGTTACCAGGATCTGGCAGACGGGCAGGACTGGTTCGGGCAGATCAGGGACCTCGCCGCCAAGCACGGTTTCGCGCCGACCGCCAAGCAGTTCAAGCAGGCACCGCAGGAGTACGTGGGCTCGATCAGCCACGCCTCCCAGGTGATCAGGGTGGCGCTGACCGGGTCGACGCGGAGCCCTGACCTGGCCAGTGTCGCGCATGTCCTCGGCAGGGACGAGGTTCTGCGCCGGGTGTTGTCGCTGACCAGGTGAGCCCCGAGGACGGAGAGCAGATGCGGCTCAGTGCGCGGGAAGCCAGGCTGCGATTCGGCCTGGCGCGCTCAGCCAGGCTGGCGACGGTCTCCGCCGACGCGCAGCCCCATCTGGTACCTGTCACGTTCGCCCTGGGCGATGACGTGATCTACACGGCCGTCGACGCGAAGCCGAAGTCCACTCGCGATCTGCGCAGGCTCAGCAACATCCGTGCCAACCCCCAGGTGTGCCTGCTGGCCGATCACTACGCCAGTGACTGGCAGGCCCTGTGGTGGGCGCGCGCCGACGGCACCGCCACCATCCTCGCCGAGCCAGCCGAGATGGCGGCACCGGTCAGCCTGCTCGCCGCCCGCTACCCGCAGTACGCGGCCGACCCGCCGGACGGGCCGGTCATCGCGATCCGGGTCGCCAGGTGGACGGGCTGGTCAGCGAGCTGACCACAGTCCCGGCGGGGGGTCACAGGTTCGCGACCGCCGGAATGACCTCACTGCCGATCACTTCGAGCGGCGCGAGTTCCCAGACATTGGCCACCGCCCCGATGGCGGTGTCGAACCCCATCGCGGCGAGTTCGCCGAGCCGGTCGACGACTTCGATCGCCTTCTCGCCCTTGGGCCCGACATCGAAGATGAAGTAGCAGGACTTGCTGATCTCGTCATAGACCCGCCCCTCGGCGTCGCAGTGCGCGCGCAGGACATCGAGCTTGTGCGCGAGATCCGGGGTCGGAAACAGGTTGCAGGCCTGGGCGTAGCGCGCCACGAACCGCAGCGTCTTCTTCTCCCCGCCGCCGCCGATCATGATCGGCGGGTGCGGCTTGGTGAGCGCCTGCGGCGAGTTCAGCGGGCGGTCGAGTTCGTAGTGCGTGCCGCGGTAAGGCGATTCGTCACCTGCCCACATCTGCAGGCAGATCTGCAGCGTCTCCTCGAGCCGCTCGAACCGCTCGGCGACCGGCGGGAACGGGATGCCGAGCCCCTTGGACTCCTCCTCGTTCCACGCCGCTCCGATGCCGAGCCACGCCCGGCCGCCGGAGAGCACGTCCAGCGTGGTGACGATCTTGGCGAGCACCCCTGGGTGCCGGTAGACGGCGCCTGTCACGAGGGTGATCAGCTTCGCCCGCGAGGTGCAGGCTGCCAGGTAGCCGAGCGTGGTGTAGGCCTCGAGCATCTCGCGCTCGGCCGGGCCGACGCCCCTGATCTGGAAGAAGTGGTCCATCACGCTGATGAAGTCAAACCCCGCGTCGTCGGCCGTGCGGGCGACCGCGGCCAGGTCAGCGCCTAGCCTGGCGGGCCCGCCCGGCCAGGTGAAGTCGGGAATCTGCAGTCCTACGCGCATGCGGCGCCCACCCCTCGCGGTCAGCTGGCTGCTCCGCCGCATTGCGCGCGGCGGCACCGATGTCATTGTGCCGCATGTTTGAAGGGACATCGCCCGGGCAGTGAGAAGCGCGCTCGACCCGATCCAAATTGGATATGGTAGTTATTTCCATGAATGTAGGCATTGAATAGCCACCGGAAGCGAAGGAAGTGATCGGAATGGCTGGGATGCTGAGGGTATCGCGGAGCCGCGGCGCGATGGGCGGTGTGCTGCTGGTGCTCCTCGGGATCTGGGGCGGGCTGATCCCGCTCGTGGGACCTTACGTCAACTACGCGTACACGCCCAACCACGTCTGGACGATAACCTCGGGCCGGATCTGGCTGGAGTTCTTGCCCGCCGCCGGGACCTTCCTCGGCGGACTGATCCTGCTCGCGAGCAAGTTCAGGCCGATGGCGTTGCTAGGTGGCTCGCTGGCCGCGGCGAGCGGCGCGTGGTTCGCTGTCGGCAGCGCGCTGTCACCGCTGTGGACGCACAACCCGTACGCGCAGGGCTTCCCGGTCGGCGGCCAGCTTGCCAGGGCGATGGAACAGGTCGGCTTCTTTTCCGGGCTGGGCGTCGCGATCGTCTGCATCGCCTCGATCGCCATCGGCAGGCTGTCCCTGGTGTCCGTGCGCGACGCGAGCGTGCCCGAGCCTGCGGTCGCGGCTGACGAGCCGGTGACCGCCGGCGCCGGTGCTGGCGCTCTGGCCGGTACCGATACCGCTGCCACGAGCAGGTGGCCGACGCCGCGCACGATGTCGATGCGCCGGGTGGCGACCTCCAAGGACGCCAAGCCCGCGGACGCCGGCACCACGAAGGAGTCGGAGCAGGCCGGATCCAGCGAGCAGCCGGTCAGCTCGGGCACGACCCGGTAATAGGCACCGGCTGCGAACGCTCGGGTGGCGGCGAGTAGGCTCGCCGCCACCCGAGTCTTTCAGGACGTGATGCGCACCAGGGACATGCGTCCGCCGGAGACCGTGACCACGGCGCCCCTGAGCCCGGTCAGCACCGAGAAGTATGAAGCCGCGTCATAAGCCGATCCCCTCCCTGGCTGGTCCCTGCAGACCGCCTACATCACGCCCAAGCTCGGGTATGGATGGTCCAGCCATTGCGGATGCAGGTGATGTATGGACCATCCATACAGGAGCGGCATCCTAGGCTGCCGGGTTTGCGCGGAGCGGTGCTGTTTGGCCTTGTGGAGAGCGATCCTACAGATCGCAGGAATCCGCGGGATCAGGGAAATCCCCGACATCGCCGGAATCGACCGAGCAGCCTGGCAGGTACCCGGAGCGACAGTATTCACGGTGCATGGCAGCCCAGTCCCCGGTCGCGCCTAGCCCGGCGAGAACACCGGTGAGGCCGAGGTTGACGCGGATCACCGCGAGGAAGTCGGCCGGGATCTTCAGCCTGCTGATGACGCCGGCGTACCGGCCAGACCTGGCCAGGTCGGCGCCGCGCAGGGTCGCGGCGAAGCCCGCCGAGTAGGTGTACGGCTGTTCGGCGACGATCGGGGCGTGCGCGGCCTGGAGCCAGGCGAGCAGGTCGTCCTCGTCGGGCGGGTCCGACGGGCTCGCATACCCGGCGTGGATCAGCGCCTCGAGCAGCAGGCCGGCGTCGCCGTCAGCGATCGCGCGCATCGCGGCCTGCACGGTGCTCACCTGCGGAGCGCTGTACCTGCGCACGCAGCCGAAGTCGAGGAAGGTCACGCCGCCATCGGCGTGGAACAGATAGTTGCGCGGGCTGGGATCGGCGTTCAGCATGCCAAGCCTGGTCAGGCTTCCCGTCGCGAACCGATAGATCACCTCGCCCCACCGGTCCCGCAGGTGCCTCGGGGCCGTCCTGGCACGCTCCCAGCCGTAACCCTCGCTCAGGTCCATCGTCAGCAGCCTGGACGTGCACAGCTCGGGAACCGTGTCAGGGATCCTGATCAACGGGTGGCCGCGGTAGGCGGCGGCAAAGGCGTCCTGGTTGGCCGCCTCGACCTCGTAGTCGAGCTCCTCGACGATCCGCGCCGACAGCTCGCTGGCGATCGCGTCGATGTCGGCCTGCACGCAGGTCATCCCGCAGCCGAGACGAAGGAACGAGGTGAGCTCGTCGCCATCGAAGAGATCGGCAAGGATGGCCACGCCGACGCCCGGGTACTGGATCTTGACGGCGACGTCCCGGCCGTCCTGCAGCCTGGCGGCGTGCACCTGCCCGATCGAGGCAGCGGCGATCGGATGCGGATCGAAGTCCATGAAGACCTCGTGCAGTCCGAACCCGAGCTCAGTCTCGACCAGGTCGGCCGCCAGCCCGGCCGGCATCGACGGGGTGTCATCCTCGCACCAGGACAGCACGGAGCGGTAGAAGGCCTCGTGCTCTGGCGAGCCTGCCGCTGGCAGGTTCGCCACCGAGAGCAGCTTGCTCGCCTTCATGACCAGCCCGCGGGACCGGCCAAGCAGATCCGCGTACCGCTCGACGGCCCGCCCGTGCCTGGCCGCCACGAAGGGATCACGGGCCGCCGCGCAGTCGCCGGCGTCGGCGGCCGCTATCGCCAGGCCGACCATGGGCAGCGCTCCGGCAAGGCTGCCTTGCGCCAGGCAATACCCGGGAGCGATCGAATGGGACAGCGCACGCGGATAAGACGCGTGCATATCGGAAACACCCGGCTCCATCACCGCTCGCTCCCGCGAAAGCGCATGTTTAAATAACGAGTCAGCGACAGTATGCCAGCGTCAAAACCCAGCGCGAGCCCAGATCGCAGACGTGCGGGCGCGGCTGGGGCAGTTCGCGACAGTTTCAATCGTGATGGCCCGCCAAGGGACAAAGAAGAAGTTGCATCGGCCAACGCCGAATTCAGCCACGGATCGCACTGATCAGGCTGATAACCGCGAGCACGGCCATGACGGCCACCCCCGCGAGCGTGATCAGCCGGATCGGAACGACACGCAGCAGCCCGCGACCGCCGGCGATCGCCAGCCCCGCGACCGCGCACAACGCGATGAGCGTCCCCGTCCCGACGGCCAGCGGGTCGTGATAGCGGGCCGCCAGGTTCACGATCACGATCTGGGTCAGGTCACCGAACTCGCCGAGGAAGACCACCACGAAGCTGGTGGCCGCGACGCGCCGGAACGTCGGCGGCGTGTCGGCGGTAGCCTTGTCGACCGTGTCCTCCTCGCTGCGGCGAATCACCAGGATCACGGCGCCCGCCCCGAAAAGCGCAGCCACGATCGCGGACAGCACCCGGTGCGGCAGCAGCCCGAGCAGCCCGCCGGCCACCAGGGCCAGCACGACGTGCACGGCAAAGGCCGCCGCCACCCCCGCGAAGACATAGGCCGGCCGGTAGCGGCTGCCCAGCATCAGGCTCGCCAGCGCGCTCTTGTCCGGCAGCTCAGCGGGAAACACGACGGCGAGTGTCGTCGCCGCCACCGCGAAGTTCACTCGGGCGATCTTCCCGTGCGCCGCCGCATCTCAGCGGGCCGGCTCCCCCGAATCACTCCCCGCGGGCCAAGATGAGATGGACGGCCACCGCCTACCCTTGTCTGACGGCACCCGAGGCCGGCGTATGTGGCCAGGTCAGCGCCCGAGTCTTGTTATCTCCAAGAAATTCTTGGGTTCATGTCGATCCGGCGGCCCGCCACTCGACGCACGGGCAGAAGAGCAACGCAGCCGAAGGAGCACACCATGCGATTCCTGGGATACACCCTCGCCGACCCGTCCACCCCGATCCCGCCGCCCAGCCAGGAGATGTTCGCCAAGATGGGCGCGTTCATCGAAGAGGCCACCAAGGCCGGGGTGCTGGTGGCGACCGGCGGGCTCGGCCCGGTCGACGAGGCCGTTCGGGTCAAGTACGACGGCACCAACTTCACCGTGCTGGACGGCCCGTTCTCCGAGGCGAAGGAACTGGTCGGCGGCTGGGCGGTCATGGAGACCCGCGACAGGGACGAGGCGATCGAGTGGACCAAGCGGTTCCTGGCCATCGCCGGGCCAGGCGAGTCCACCATCCGGCCGGTCTTCTGACCGGGCTTTCCCGGCGGGGCCGGGCGGTGCTGCCAGGCGGCGCTGCCCGGCCCCGCTGACGTGTCCTGGGCATCCCGGGATTTGCCCGATGGGGCGGGCCGATGGTGTGATCGGTGCTCGTGAGGGGTCCGCACGCGCAGGCCGAGCAGGCGCAGGCCGAGCACGCGCATGCCGAGCACGCGCATGCCGAGCACGCGCATGCCGCGATCGAGACGGTGATCAGGATGGAATCCGCCCGTCTCATCGCCGGGCTGGCCAGGTACGCGGGTGGTGACATCGGCCTCGCCGAGGAACTCGCGCAGGACGCCGTCGTCGCCGCGCTCGAGCAGTGGCCGGCCGACGGCGTGCCGAAGAACCCTGGCGCCTGGCTGATGACGGTCGCCAAGCGCCGCGCCGTCGACATGTTCCGCCGCAACCGCGATCTGGAGCGCAAGTACGCCGAGATCGGCAGGGATCTGGAGGCGGCCGACGAGGACGGCACGGCCGACTTCGACCGGGCGATCGCCGACGACATCGACGACGACCTGCTCAGGCTGATCTTCACGGCGTGTCACCCGGTGCTGCCGCTGCAGGCCAGGGTCGCTCTGACGCTGCGCCTGCTCGGCGGCCTGACCACGGTCGAGATAGCGCGCGCCTACCTGGTGCCTGAACCGACCGTCGCCCAGCGCATCGTCCGCGCCAAGAAGACGCTGTCCAGCGCCCATGTCCCGTTCGAGACCCCGGATGGCCAGGCGCGCCCGGCCAGGCTGGCGTCGGTGCTCGAAGTCATTTACCTCATTTTTAACGAGGGCTACTCCGCGACTGCCGGCGACGACTGGATGCGCCCGACGCTCTGCTATGAGGCTCTCCGGCTCGGACGGGTCCTGGCGGGGCTGGCGCCCGACGAGCCTGAGGTGCTCGGCCTGGTCGCGCTCATGGAGATCCAGTCGTCCAGGATCGCCGCCAGGACAGGTCCCGACGGCGAACCCGTCCTGTTGCTCGATCAGGACCGGACCAGGTGGGACCAGCTGCTGATCAGGCGCGGGCTGGCCGCGCTGGACAGGGCGGCAGAGCTGGGCGGGACCCGCGGGCCTTACGTGCTGCAGGCCGCGATCGCGGCCTGCCACGCACGTGCGTTCCGGCCGGAGGAGACCGACTGGGTGCAGATGACCGAGCTGTACGCCGTGCTCGCCGACGTGATGCCCTCGCCGATCGTCGAGCTGAACCGGGCGGTGGCCGTCGGGATGGCGTACGGCCCGCAGGCCGGGCTTGACCTGGTCGATCAGCTCGCCGCGGAGCCGGCGCTGCGCGGCTACCACCTGCTGCCCAGCGTCCGCGGCGACCTGCTGCGCAAGCTCGGCCGTACCGCGGAGGCCCAGGCGGAGTTCCAGCGCGCAAGCGAGCTGACCGCCAACGCGCGCGAACGCGAGCTGTCCGAGCGACGGGCCAGGTCAGCGGCCGCCGAGCCGAGGGCCGAACCTCCGGCCGACGATGCGGATGCCGGCGCCGATCCGTGACCGCGAATTGCCCGGCTCTTGGCGCGCCTGAAATCGAACTTGTGTTCTACTGAGACGGGTGAGTGAAGGCCCGCGCCCTGCCCTGCCAGACTGGTGGCTGTATCCGGAACGATGCCCGGCAGGCCACGAGTGGGGTCCCGGCCTGGTGATCGTCAGCTGGACGCCGTGCGACTGCCCGGGCGCCATGACCCATCCGGGCCGCGGCCATCAGTGCGTGCGCTGCGGAACGACCGGCTGCACCGCGGCGTGGTACCAGCCCAGGCACGGCTGGCTGCCAGGCCAGAAGCCCGTGTAACCGGCCCCGGTGTCTGCGCCTTACATTGCTGGTGTCTCGATGACCGGCCCGGCTTCGGCTGACATCGGCGTCTGCAGCGGGAAGTGGCAGGCCGCGAGGTGCTGATTGGGGCTGAATGGCCGCAGCGGAGGCTCCTCCTCGGCGCAGATCTCCTGCGCGAGCGGGCACCGGGTGCGGAACCTGCAGCCCGACGGCGGTGTGATCGCGCTCGGCAGTTCGCCGCGGACGCCCGACCTCGCCTTGGCGTGCTCGGTCTCCGGGTCAGCGACCGGCGCGGAGTCGATCAGGCCCTGGGTGTAGGGATGCGCAGGGGTCAGGTACACCTCGTCGGCGGGCCCGACCTCGACCAGCTTGCCCAGGTACATGACCCCGATCTGGTCGGACAGGTAACGGACGACCGCGAGGTCGTGGGAGATGAACATGTACGTGAGGCCCATCTTGCGCTGCAGGTCGCGCATCATGTTCAGCATCTGGGCCTGGATCGACACGTCAAGCGCGCTGACCGGCTCGTCGGCGATGATCAGCTCAGGCTTCAGCATCAGGGCCCTGGCGAACCCGAGCCGCTGCCGCTGCCCGCCGGAGAACTCGTGCGAGTAGCGGTCCAGGGAAGCCTTGGGCAACCCGACGTTCTCGAGCATCTCCTCGACCCGCTGCTGCTGTTCCTGGCGGTTGCCGATGCCCTGCACAACGAGCGGCTCACGCAGGATGGACCCGGCCCGCATCCGCGGGTCCAGGCTGGCGTAGGAGTCCTGGAACATGTACTGGATCTGGCGGCGCATCCGCCGGTAGTCCCGGCTGGATATCCCGGCCAGGTCGGTCCCGGCGAAGCTGATCGTGCCCGAGGTCGGCTTGTCCAGTCCGACGATGAGCCTGCCGATCGTGGTCTTGCCGCACCCGGACTCGCCGACCAGGCCGAACGTCCCACCGCTCCTGATGTCGAAGCTCACGCCGGCGACCGCGCTGACCGCTCCGACCCGGCGCTGCATGATGCCCGATGTCACGGGAAAGTCCTTGACGAGGTTCTTCGCCGACAACACCACGTCGCCGAGCGCCCAGGCGAATGCCTCGGGCGTGCCGGGCCGCCGCCCCGTTCCGGCACTGCCGCCGGCCGTCTTCGTGCCTCGCTCGGACTCACCCACAGGGAAGAAGCACGCGTACCGATGTCCGGGGGTTTCGCCAAGCAGGCTCGGATCCTCGGCCCGGCAGCGGTCCTGCGCATACCGGCAGCGCGGCGCGAACCTGCAGCCCTCCGGCGGGTGCATGAGGTCAGGCGGCGCGCCAGGGATCGAGTACAGCCGCTCCCTGGTCTCCGCGGCCTTGTCAGGCAGCGCCTGGAACAGCGCCTCGCTGTAGGGGTGCCGCGGGTTCGCGAACAGCGTCGCGGTCTCGGCGGTCTCCACGATCTTGCCCGCGTACATCACTGCGACGCGGTTCGCCCGCCCGGCGATCACGCCCAGGTCATGGGTGACCAGGACCACGGACATCTGCAGCCGCTGGCGAAGGTCGTCGATGAGCTCCAGGATCTGCTTCTGGATCGTCACGTCCAGCGCCGTGGTGGGCTCGTCGGCGATCAGCAGCTTCGGCTCGCACGCGAGCGCCATCGCGATCATTACCCGCTGCCGCATCCCGCCGGAGAACTGGTGCGGATACTCGTTCAGCCGCTCCTTTGGCTTGGGCAAGCCGACCAGGTCGAGCACCTCAGCCGCCCGCTCCATGGCCTGCTCTTTCGAGACCTCGCGGTGCAGCAGCACCGCCTCGGCAATCTGCTTGCCCACCGTCATCGTCGGGTTCAGCGACGTGAGCGGGTCCTGGAAGATCATCCCGACCTCGTCGCCGCGGATCTTGCGCATCTGCTCGTCGGACAGGCCGCTGACCTGCCGGCCGCCCAGGAAGATC
The DNA here is from genome assembly GCA_963739025.1 of uncultured Actinomycetota bacterium. GTDB lineage: Bacteria > Actinomycetota > Actinomycetes > Streptosporangiales > Streptosporangiaceae > Chersky-822. The sequence continues at coordinate 109,809 of CAVTYS010000002.1, forward strand.
CTGCCCTCCGCGATCGAGCCGCCGACCGGAAGCAGGCCCATGATCGACAGCGCTGTCATGGTCTTGCCGCACCCGGATTCGCCGACGATGCCGAGCGTCTCGCCAGGCTCGACGTACAAGTTCACGCCGTCCACAGGGTGCACGGTGCCCTGGCGCAGCTTGATGTTGGTGTGCAGGTTCTCGATCTCCAGTACCGGAGCCACGAATTCCCAGCCTCCTAACGGCGCTGCAGCCGGGTCTCGAACGCGTCGCGAAGCGCGTCACCGATGAAGTTGATGGCGATGCAGGTGATGATGATCGCGACCCCCGCCGGATAGATCAGCCACCAGTAGCTCTGGCTGCTCTGAATGTACTGAAGACCGCCCGAGAGCATCGACCCCCAGTCCGTGGCCGGCGGCTGCACGCCCAGGCCCAGGAACCCGAGGCCGGCCAGGATGATGATGGAGTCGGCGACCGCGAACGTGGCCTGCACGATGATCGTGCCGATCGCGTTCGGCACGATGTGCCGCAAGATCGCCCGGCGGTTGCCGCCGCCGAGAACCTTCACCGCCTGCACGTACTCTCTCGTCCGCAGCGTCAGCGTCTCGCCTCGGACGAGCCTGGCCACACCCAGCCAGTAGAAGGCGGCGATGACAAGCACCATGACCGCCTTGTTGGGGTGGAAGATCACCGACAGGATGATCAGGATCGTGATGTACGGGATGGACAGGCCGGCGTCGACCAGCCGCATCATGACCGAGTCAGTGAAGCCGCCGGCGAATCCGGAGAGCGCCCCGTACAGCGTGCCGAACAGGACCGCGACGAGCGCGGCGGCGACGCCTACCTCGATCGAGGTCTGGCCCGCTATCATCAGCCGGCCAAGCACGTCGTAGCCGACGGCGTCGCAGCCGAGCAGGTGCTTGCCCGACGGCTGGCACAGCACGTCGCTGAGGTTCGTGTGCGACTGGTCGGTCTTGTAGATCAGCGGGCCTGCGAAGCAGAACAAGATGATGAGCAGCACGAGGATGACGCTGGCCAGGGCGAGCTTGTTCTCCGCGAACACCTCCCAGCCGCGGCGCAGCAGGCTGCGCGGCTTCTGCGGCAGATGCAGGCCAAGCTCGCCACCCTCGACGTCGGTGAGCGTGCCCCCGCCGGCGGGCTCCGCGAATACCGGGTCCTTGATCTCGGAGCCCGCGCCCTGTGGCGGCGGAACGTACGTCGACATCAGCTGTACCTCACTCTCGGGTCGAGGATGGCGTAGCCGATATCGGCCAGCAGGTTCCCGAGGATCGTCGCGACCGTCGCCAGCACCGTGAACCCGAGCAGCACCTCGTAGTCGACGTTGAGCGCCGCGTTGAAGAACGCCAGGCCCATGCCCGGATAGTTGAACACGACCTCGATGAAGATCGCGCCGGCGACCAGCGTCGGCAGGGACAACCCGAGGAGCGTGACGATCGAGATCAGCGAGTTCCTGAAAATGTGGCTCCACAGGATGCGGCGTTCGCCTGCTCCCTTGGCGCGCGCGGTCCTGACGTAGTCCTGCACGAGGTTGTCCATGACCGAGGAGCGCATGTACCGGCTCCAGAGCGCGTAGAGCACGAACGAGTAGGCGACAACCGGCAGCACCAGCGCCCGCGGCTGCGAGAGCACGCCGATCCAGCTCGACGACTGCGGGGCGAACGGCGGGAAGACGTGGGTGTCGACAGCGAACCACTCCACGAGGAGCAGGCCGACGAAGAACGTCGGCGTCGCGTACCCGAGGAACGACACGCCGGTCAGGATGTAGTCGCCGGTGGTGTACCGCTTCACGGCCTGGTACATGCCGAGCGGTATCCCGAACGCGAGTGAGACGATCGTGCCGAGCCCGACGAGCACGATGGTCTTGGGCAGGTCCTGGCCGATCAGGCTGGCAACGGACTGGTTGAGCTTCACGGAGAAGCCGAAGTTGCCCTGGAAGAACTGGCTGACCCACCTGAAGTACTGGAGATAGAAGGGCTGGTCGAAGCCATAGAGGCGGTTGTAGTAGGCGACCTGGGCGACGGTGGCACGCGGTCCGAGGATCGCGCGGATCGGCCCGCCTGGGAACAAGTGAACCAGCGCCAGCGTGACCACGGTCACGATGAACAACACGAGGATCGCCTGCGCGATACGTCTGATCAGGTATCCGATCACCGAAGCACCTCTCGCCGTGCTCGCCGGCCACCCTGGCTGTGCGTCACGATCATGCTAAATCGGCCGCTCACGAAACATCAGACCAGGGATATGCCGGGTAATCGCGAGCCAGCAGCCGTCCCGCGGATTCGCGGGACGGCCGCCGGCTCTCCTCGTACTTACTTGGTGAGCTGCCAGTACTCAGGTAGCACCGTGAACAGCGCGTTGTACGTGACGTGCTGCAGTTTGTCGGCGACCGCGATGATTTGATATGGGTTCGCGCTCGGCACCCACATGTACGGCAGCTGCTGCGCCGCGTAAGTGGCGTACGTGTGGAACACCGACAGGCTGCTGCTGGTGTGCGTCTGGTTGATCAGGCTGTCCATCTTCGGGTCGGAGTAGTTACCCGAGTTGGACCCGGCGCCGGTGAAGAACAGCGGCTCGCCGGTCGGCTCGTAGCCGGGTCCGTTGTAGGCCCAGCCGCCGTAGGCGTACACCTGCACGTTGCACTTCGGGCCCATCGGGGCACACGGAGCACTCTCGCCGATGATGGTGTTGAACGACTGACCGACCAGGTTGATATCGATGCCGGCCTTGGAGGCGTCGGACTTGATGGCCTGCCACATCGAGGTCACCGCCGCTGTGCCCGTCGAGTAGACGAACGTGAACTTCAGCTGCTGGCCCTTCTTGATGCCCGTGCCGCACTTGGCCGGGTCCTGGCAGGTCATCACCCCGCCAGACATGGACCACCCGTGGCTGGTCAGCAGGGACTTGGCCTTGCTGGTGCTAAACGGGTACGGACCGACCCCGCCGTTCGCCTTCTGGCTGGGCGGCGTGTACGGGTTCGGCACGGTGGTTGGTGCCGGTCCCGATGTAGGCGTCGCATATCCACGCCAGATCGCCTTGGAGATCCCTGGCTGATCCACGATGTACTGCAGCGCCTGCCGGATATACAGCTGGCGGACCAAGAAACCCACTTGCGGGTTGTTGAAGTTCGGCTGGGCATATGAGATGCCGTATGAGTAGAACGGCTGCAAGGTGTAGCCGCTGCCGAGCGGGTTGGTTGGCGGCAGCGCCGAGCTGGGCGACTTCTGCGGCAGATCCTGGGTGGGGATGTTGCCCACGTCGACCTGCCCGGTCTTCAGGGCCGTGTACTCTGCCGAGTCACTCGTGAACGGCACGTACTTGACCGCTGCCAGCTTCGGCTTGGGCGAGCCGGAGTAGGCCTTGTTAGGCACCATCGTGAGGTGGCCGTCGGTGCTGAAGCTGGACAGCTTCCACGGGCCGTCCACTACCGACCACAGCGGGCTGGTGGCGTAATTCGCGGCCTTCTTGGCCTCGGCGGTCAGAAACGCCCAGACCTTCGCGCACTTGGACACGCTCGTAGCGCAGCCGCCGCTGCCCGGCTTGGCGCCCAGCTTCGTGACATCCCAGGCCAGCGGCATCGGCGTAAGCTCTGCCAGCTGGTTGTAGGTGAACCACAGGCTGGAATACGGCCGGTCGAGCTGGAAGGTCACCGTGTTCGGGCCGGTGGCCTTGTAGGACACGATGTTGTCCGGCAGCAGCCCCTTGGAGTAGGCGTACCAGTTCGCCTTCTCAGCCTTGACCATATTCATGTAGAAGAGCAGGGACTTGGCGTCAACGGTCGAGCCGTCCGACCACTTCCAGCCCTTCATCGTGACCGTCACCGTCTTGCCGCCGTTGCTGTATGTGGGCTTGTTGGCGGGCGAGAGCGGGTAGTTGATCAGCACCGAGGTGTTGGTGTTGTTCCCGAACATGTACAGCGGCCGGAACATCAGCCACTGGAACTGGTTGATGTTGTACACGCTGGCGTTGGTGATCGCGTAGAACGGGAAGATCCAGTTGTAGGTAACGCCGGCGGGCAGCGCTACCGATACGGTGCCGCCCTTGACGGGCTTGCCGCCTCCGCCGCTGCCAGGAGGCGCGCTGCTGGAGCTGCAGGCCGCGGCCACGAGGGCCGTGACGACCACCGCGGCTGCAACGGCCAGATGTCGCCCTCGCCGAATTGCCCGCATTGACCGCTTTATATACATTATATCCCACGCATCCCTTGTCTCGTTATCCTTCGAATACATGCGTATGCCCCCAATGCGTCGTCACCTCAGCGAGCCAGTGCATAGCTTGCCCGCCACAGAGGTACCGATCTACTAGCCACGCTAGGGGTCGCAATGTTGAGGTCTGAGACAGGAAGCGTCACAGTTTGCTATCGAGAGGATGCGGAGAGGCACACAAAGGTCTCAGAAGAGCACCTAGATTCACCGACCTGTCACTCCTCGCGAGCAGGGAGTAATCGGGCACTTCGGCGGTGCCTTCGGCCAGGGCTAAATGGGCCCGGGTGTTTGCCGCCTTCGGACGCCGAGCCTGTCAGACTCGGATCATGCAGACTCTGGTCGCCGATCATCCGCTCGTCGCGCACAAGCTCACCGCGCTCCGTGACATCAGCACCGAGACCCCGGTGTTCCGCAGCCTGACCGACGAGCTGGTCACGCTGCTCGCCTACGAGGCGACCAGGGACATCAAGGTGGAACGCGTCACCGTGCGTACTCCGGTAGCCGACGCGGACGGCGTCCGGCTGGCGAGGCCCAAGCCGCTGGTCATCCCGGTGCTGCGGGCTGGGATCGGGATGCTCGACGGCATGACCAGGCTGCTGCCCAAGGCCGACGTCGGCTTCGTCGGGCTGGCCAGGGACGAGAAGACGCTGGTCGCCTCCACGTACGCGACCAGGCTGCCCGCCGACCTCACCGGCCGGGACACGTTCGTGCTCGACCCGATGCTGGCCACCGGCGGCACGCTGGTCACCGTGTTCGAGATGCTTGCCTCGCGCGGCGCGGCGTCGATGACGGCCATCTGCCTGCTCGCCGCCCCTGAAGGGATCGAAAGGGTCCAGCAGGCGTTCGGCGACGACTTCCCCATCCCCGTCACGGTGGTCGCCGGCGGCCTCGACGACCACCTCAACGAGAAGGGCTACATCGTGCCCGGCCTAGGCGACGCCGGCGACCGCCTCTACGGCGAAATCTAGCCCCCGCCGCGCCACTGCCTCCCTCCCCGCCCCCTCCCGCGACGCCTTGCGGGGCTAGTGGGGCGGAGTCCAGGACGGGGAGCGGCCGAGCGTGGCGAGGACGCGGTCCAGCGGGCTGGCGTCGTCTGGCGCGGACAGGCCAGGACGGAACGCTGCGCCAGGCCGTTGCCTGCGTTCGCCCTCGGGAACGGCCTCGGCGACCGGCAAGGCGGCCTGGACCAGGTCAGCGTCGAGCTCGAAGGGCTGGCCGAGCGCGCGCGCCACGTCCCAGCCGTGCACGACGTAGTCGATGAAGTGGAAGCTGATCGCCTGCGACGCCGGGAACTCCATCCCAGGCATGATCTCCGGCAGCGCGAAGCCCCGCTCGATCACGCCAGGCTCGGCGAACGCCGCGATGACGGTCTCGGCTGCCATCGCGTAGTCGGCCACAGGGTCCTGGCTCGGCGCGGCGGCCTTCCAGACATCCAGGTCGGCGCCGCGGCCCGCCGCGGCCGCCGCGAACCCCTTGTGCTGCACCGTCATGTGCGCGAGCAGGTCGCCCAGCGTCCACTCGGCGCACGGCGTCGGCCTGCTCAGATCGACGGCCGTGATCGCCTCGACCACGTCAACGCTGGCGCGGACGGCCCTGGCGTCCAGTTCGCGGATGTCGGGTGTCGTCATCTCTCCTCATTCCATAGGACGTCGCCTATCATAAGCAGATGCACATGATTGACGCCAACTCGCCGGCTGAGGATCCGGCCGAGCCGACCGGGCCTGCCGGGCCGGCCGGGCCGGGCAGGCGGGACCTCGCCGCGATGATCGTGCCGCTCGGCCGGGCACTGATGGCCGCCGAGCTGCCTGTGCTGCGCCGGCACGGGCTGACGATGTGGGGGTACGTCGTGCTGCTCGCGCTCAACGAGGAGCCGGTCAGAACTCAGGCCGCCCTGGCCGAGTCCATCGGCGCGGACAAGACCCGCATCATCGGCGTGCTCGACGGCCTGCAGCAGGCCGGGCTGATCACCCGCGCCCCCGACCCAGCCGACCGCCGCGTGCACCTGCTGTCGCTGACCGCGCAGGGCAGGCGCATCAGGGCCGCCGCCCAGGCCGACATCCAGCGCCAGGAGGAACGCCTGCTCGCGCGGTTGCCGCCCGCCGACCGGGCCAGCTTCCTCCGCGCGCTCCAGGCGCTATCGTCGGTCCCGCCCGATCAGCTAACCGGCTGAGCCTCCTCACCGCCAGGCCTGCCGTCAGGCGTCATATCTTGATGACCTGAACGCCGGGCATGTGGTCGTAGTCGGCGTCCTGCGTCACGATCGGAATGCCATGAGCGATAGCAGTGGCCGCGATCCAGCTGTCATTGATCGGCGCCTTGCGTCCTTCGGCGCGCAGCCGCGAGACCAGCAGCGCCCAGGCGTCGGAAACCTGCTCATCCACGGTCAACGCCTCAAACCGCTGCGCGAGCTGGTAAGTCGACAGCCTCCGCGAAGCTGAGTCCGGATCCTTGGCCTGCAGCACGCCTAGCCGCAGCTCGCCGAGCGTGATAACCGAGAGACCCCACTCGAAGCCGGAGAACCGGCTCGCGTCGAAGCGCTCAGCTTCCAGACCGATGAAGACTGACGTGTCGGCGAGCGCACGCCCCGCAGTCACCACGGCAGGTCGTCAGTCGTGCCGCTCAGGGTATCCCTCAGCTCTTCGGCTAGGCCCGTCGTGTCGCAACCCAATCTCACCAGCTCGCTGGCGATCTCCGACGCCGGCAGCCAGCGCCGTCGCCGGGAAAGCGGGATGATCTTCGCCACCGGGCGGTTGTCCCGCAGCACCTCAATCTCCTCGCCTGCCTCCACGCGGCGGAGCACCTCCGCCGTGTGGTTTCGGAGATCCCGCGCAGGTATCGCAGTCATGAACACAACTGTAGCTGCTGCGCTACGAGCGTAGCAACCACGATCGGTCGCTCTCATCGCAGCCGCACGACCCCCACGTCAAGGCGCAGCTGCGTATCGCGGGGTGTGGAACATCCCGGTGGCGTGCAACCGGTCGAGCGCGGACTTCCTGATCTCCTCGCCGCTGCTGAGCGACGGCTACGACCGGATCCAGCCCGAATACGCGGCGGCGATGTCGTAACGCTCAGATGCCGACCGGGTGCCAGACGGTCTTGGTCTCCAGGAAGGCGAGCATCCGCCGCGGCGCGGGCGGCGCGGCCCAGTCCTCGTCGGCGCTGAACACGCGCTTCACGTTGCTCGCCGCGAGCCGCTCGAGCTCGGCTCGCGCGTCGGGCCGCACGCCGGTCAGGTCGATCGCGTTGACGTCGAAGTGCCCGGCCAGCACCGGGGCGAGTTCGGCGGTGTGCCCGGTCAGGATGTTGACGACGCCGCCCGGCACGTCTGAGGTTCCGAGCACCTCAGACAGCGTGATCGCGGGCAGCGGCCGGTCCTGGCTGGCGACCACGACCGCGGTGTTCCCCGTCGCGATCACCGGCGCGAGCACGCTGGCGAGCCCGAGCAGGCTCGACTCGGCCGGCGCGATGACCGCGACCACGCCGGTCGGCTCGGGCAGGCTGAAGTTGAAGTACGGCCCGGCGACCGCGTTGGACCCGCCCGCGACCTGCGCCACCTTGTCGGGCCAGCCGGCGTACCAGACCCACCGGTCGATCACGGCATCGACCGTCCGCCGGGCTGCTGCCGCAGAAACCCCTTCAGCCTTAACAATGTCCTCGGCGAACTGCCCAGCACGGCCCTCGATCATCTCCGCGACCCGGTAAAGGACCTGCCCCCGGTTATACGCCGTCGCCCCCGACCACTTGCTGACGGCTGCCCGAGCCGCCACGACCGCGTCGCGGACATCCTTCCGCGAAGCCCGCGCTGCGTTGGCCAGCAGTTCGCCGCTCTTCGCCGCGTAGACCGGGTAGGAGCGCCCCGACTCCGAGCGAGGGAACGCACCGCCCACGTACAGCTTGTACGTCTTGCGCACTCCCAGCCGGCCAGCCGTTGTCTCAGACATCCAGATACGCAGCCAGCCCGTGCCGGCCGCCCTCCCGCCCGAATCCGGACTCCCGGTACCCGCCGAACGGGCTCGCGGGGTCGAACCTGTTGTACGTGTTGGCCCACACCACGCCAGCGCGCATCCGCTGTGCCATCCAGAGGATGCGGCTGCCCTTCTCCGTCCAGACGCCCGCGGAGAGTCCGTATGGGGTGTTGTTCGCCTTCGCGACGGCTTCGTCCGGCGTGCGGAACGTCAGCACCGAGAGGACAGGACCGAAGATCTCCTCGCGGGCGATCCGGTGCGACTGGCTGACGCCGGTGAACACGGTCGGCGCGAACCAGTAGCCCTTCTTCGGCAGCTCGCACGGCGGCGACCAGCGGTGCGCGCCCTCGGCTTCCCCCGCCGCGGACAGCTCGGTGATCTTGTCGAGCTGCTGCCGTGAGTTGATCGCCCCGATGTCGGTGTTCTTGTCCAGCGGATCGCCCAGGCGCAGGGTGGTGAGCCGGTGCCGGAGCCGTTCGACCACGTGGTCGGCCACCGATTCCTGCACGAGCAGCCGTGACCCCGCGCAGCAGACGTGCCCCTGGTTGAAGAAGATCCCGTTGACGATGCCCTCGATCGCCTGGTCCACCGGCGCGTCGTCGAACACCACGTTCGCGGCCTTGCCGCCGAGCTCCAGCGTCAGCTTCTTGCCGGTCCCCGCGATGGCCTGCGCGATCGCGATGCCGACCTCCGTGGATCCGGTGAACGCGACCTTGTCGACGCCGGGATGCCCGACCACGGCCGCTCCGGTCTCGCCCGCGCCGGTCAGCACGTTGACGACGCCGGGCGGCAGCTCGGCCTGCTGGCAGACCTCGGCGAGCAGCAGGGCGCTGAGCGGCGTCGTCTCGGCGGGCTTGAGCACGCAGGTATTGCCCGCCGCCAGCGCGGGCGCTAGCTTCCACGCGGCCATCAGGAGCGGGAAGTTCCACGGGATGACCTGGCCGGCGACGCCGAGCGGCTTCGGGTCTGGGCCGAATCCCGCATAGTCGAGCTTGTCGGCCCAGCCCGCGTAGTAGAAGAAATGCGCGGCCGCCAGCGGGATGTCGACGTCCCGAGTTTCCTTGATCGGCTTGCCGTTGTCGATGGACTCCAGCACCGCGAACTCGCGCGCCCGCTCCTGCAGGATCCGCGCGATCCTGTACAGGTACTTGGCGCGCTCGGAGCCTGGCATCTTGCCCCAGGTCTTCTCGTACGCGGCCCGCGCCACGTTGACGGCCCGGTCTACGTCCTCGCCCCCCGCCAGCGCGACCTTGGTGAGCGATTCTTCCGTGGCCGGGTTGATCGTGGCGAACGTCTTGCCGGACGACGCCGGGGCGAACTCGCCGCCCACGAACAGCCCGTACTCCGGCTCGATCGACACGATGTCGCGCGACTCAGGCGCAGGCGCGTACTCCCAGCCGCGCTCCAGTGTCAGCCCCGTGCCTGAGGCGCGCCCGGCCCGCGCCGGGGCCTTCTCGCCGCTTGTCGCGCCGCCGCGCCGCGTCGCCTTGTCCGTCACACCCTGCCTCCCGCAGCTTTGCCCCATTGTCGCAGGGGTAGCGATGCGGATTCAGCGAGGACCGGCGGTTTCGCTCGCCTTCTCAGCTTCATCGAACTCTGCTGAAGTGAGGACATGCGCCGCGAGCGGCTGGGCATCCTGGTCAGAGCGGCCACGCCCCCGCCTTCTCCGCTCGAAGAACGCGATGCCCGCGACACCGAGCAACGCGACGAGGGACGCTATCTCGCTGGCGAGGACGCCGCCAGACGGGTCGTAATGAACGACGCCTCCTCCAGTCGGAGCGAAAATGCCCGCTTGCCCGTCGGGGAGCCGCACGGCCCGATGGCCGTCCAGAGTCCAGCCCGATGAGTACGGAACAGGCAGCGCGACAACGCCCGGGCGGCCGGGACGGATCCGGTAGTCGACGACATCAACAGAACGCACCCGCCGGGTATTGCGCATTTCCTCGACGGTCGGCCTGACCGAGAAGAGGTCAAGCGAGGGGCTCGAGTAGGCGAGACGGATCCCCGGCGCGTCTGCCACCCGCGCGAAGTCGCGCCAATCGGCCACCTTCGCCAAGGCGACGTATCTGACGCCAAGGTCTGCGATCGAGACACGCAGCCGTTTCAGGTCAACCGGCGGGCCGAGCAGCTTGTCGAGGAAGATGTGCTCCGGATCCTCGGCACCGAACGCGTAACCGGGGCCGGGATTCTGACTGGTGAGGACCGTTCCGGTGAAGTAGTCCGCGGCAGGGTTGGCGATCACCCGTCCGTCGGTGAACGGCGTCAGGAAATACTCATGCCACGGCAGGAACAGCACGGTGTCCCGCCCGGCCAGGCGCGAGGCGACGGACCACGAGGCCGGGACGACGCTGGCTTTGACTTGGCCGCCGAGCCCCCATAGCAGGTTCGGCGTGTAAGCAAGGGGCAAGACGAGCGCCAGTGCGGCGGGCGTGACCTGGGCGACCTTCCGGCGGCTACCGCTCATGAGCCATGCGATGCCCCAGCCGAATCCGTAGGCATACGCGAGGGCGACAAGGACCGCGAACTTGTCCGGCTCGCGCATCATCGACGAAGCCGGGAACGTGCTCGTACGCGAGCCTGAACAGGCCGCCGGTCGGGCCCTGGTCTCCGAGGGCGAGGAAGAAGCCGGCGACGCCCGCAGCGAGGATGGCCATGCCGTCGCGCCTCCGCGACGCGTCACGGAGCACCGCGACGTAACCAAGCGCGACGATCAGCAGCAGCGCCGCGAGTATCGCGGGCCAGCGGGAGAAGAGGTCCTTCGGCTCGGTCGGTCCCGGGCGAAAGAAGCCGTAGAGCCCGGCGACGTTCACCAGCAGCCCGAATCGCGGGTCAGCCTGCGTGCGATAGGCGCCGAGCTGGGCGAGAGGTCCTGCCGGGCGAGCGCCCACGAGCAGCGGTGGCACCAGCAGGTAGGCGCTGATGGCTGCGGTGCCGAGCGCGGCTCCGCCGAGCCGCAGCGAGGCCCGCATCCGCTGCGGTCGGGTCAAGACGATCGCGGCAGTCACCGGCACCAGAATCCACGCGAAGTGCACGCTCATCATCACCATGGCCCCGACCCAGCAGGCAGCGCGGCCCACGTGATGCGGCTCTTGCGCGGCGTCCAGGAGCGCTGTCACGGCGAAGGGCAGCAAGGCGTAGCCGAGCAGGACTCCAAGCTGGCCCGCGTAGAGCCGGTCGAACACGAACGGGTTGACAGCGTAGAAGAATCCGGCGCCCGAGGCGCGCCGGGCAGCACCGCCGTGCGCACCAGCCGCGCCGCCCCGGTCGTGGCGAGCGGGAAGAAGGCCGCGCCGGGACGACCGAGCCTGCCTGCCCGAGCAGGCGATCGAGGAGGCGGAAGCCGATCGCGAGCGGGACTGCCCCCGGTCAGACCGCCATCGAGGCCGAAGGCCGCCGCTGGCAGCAGCGGCTGGTGGGGGCCGGAGACGAAGTCCAGCAGGAGCAGGCGCCCACCGACGAACGGAAAACAGACCAGCACCGCCAGCACAACGCCCACCACCAACGGAGGCGAAACTCGAAGGGCTGAATATGTTACACGCCGCTCGCTCCTGATTTCCGCGATCGCTCCTCTCAATTTTCTATTTATGCGCCGAGGATTCCCGCGAGCTACACCTTACGCCTATTTCAATTTAACCGAGTCCGGGATCGCCTCAATCATCCTGAACCGAATTCGAACTCAAAGTGGCGATCAGACTAGCATTAGTAGGCTTATAACGCCGGAGCGAGTATCGAGCAGCTCTTCTTGTGGCACCGCTCTACGACTGCGTCTAAGTTACCATGGCGACGAGCGCTCTGGCAGGTGAATCAAGTGGTCCCGACCTCGGCTAACTCTATGAAGAAGAGCTATATACCGAGATTTGGTCCTCACGGACAGCCAAGCTCCCGTGCTCTAGAACCAGATGTCCAGATGCACATGATTGGGGCGCAGTGTGAGTCGGTGGTCGCGGTTCTCGGGAGTAGCGGCCAAACAGCACAGTCACGAGAGAACCGGAACGAGCAATTCGGGTCGATACGGATTTTCTATTCGAATCATCAACCTGAGGGTTCGCGCTTTACGCAACAGGCGTACTCCCTTTGTGTCCTTGACAAGCACGCCTGTACTTCAATAGCGTGCCACCATGACTAGTAGGTCGGCTTGGCTAATGCGCGAGCTACGGGTCGGAAACTTATGAATTGCACTGCTTTCGTCCATCACGTTATATGCTTCGGCCCGGCTCGAAAACCCTTCTTCTACGCGCAGAGCAAAACGAGACTCCGCTCCGGCGCACGAGAAGTGTCTGTCCCAGTTCCAGGATCATCAATCCGCGTCGCTGTCAGGGCGGGAACCACTGACGCATCTGTTTTCGACAACATCTACCATGGCCAGGCATATGGCTGGGAACTTCGCCAGGATCCAGCGGTAATTGTAGATGCTGGAGCATATACGGGTCTCTCGACAGTCTTTTTCGCACTGCGGTACCCGAAGGCGCGGATCGTCGCTATCGAGCCCGATGAGCATAACTTCAGATTGCTGAATAAGAATACTGCTGGCCTCGATAATGTCCAAACCGTACGAGCGGCGCTGTGGGGAGTTAGCGGCTCCGTCAGTGTGGTGGACCCTGGAGATGGATACTGGGGGTTCAGGATAGACGAGGCTGACAGCTCGCCGGGAGATAGCCGCTCATCTATGCTGGGATCAGTTCGTGCGGTCACGGTCTGGGACATCATGCGCGAGTATGCTCTCGACCGGATAGACCTACTGAAGCTAGATGTTGAGGGCAGCGAGAAGGAGATATTCGCCGTTTCGGATGAATGGATCGGCTCCGTCGATGCCATCTGCTTAGAGTTGCACGACAGGTTCAAGGCAGGATGCAGCCGAAATTTCTTCTCCGCCGTCCGAGAATTCCCGATCGAGGTGTGGCGCGGGGAGGACGTGCTGGTGGCGAGGGACCGGTCGCAACTGACCCAGCCTGCGGCCATGGGCTGGCCCAGAAAGGCCAGTCACTTACAGCTAGCGGATTGTGCGCGCAGATACCGTCAAGCGTACCGCGTACGCTGGGCGCGGTTCGCGGGCAGCGACCCGGATGTGCTCCTTGACTAGTTCGCGAGATCGCCGAAAGAATTGCATCGGCGTCCATCCCAAAATTCGGGCACCTTTTAGGTGAGGCACCGCGACCGCCTCTCAGGATGTGCTCCTCTCCCATCGGGGCAAGGATTGTTCGTCCTTATCATTATGAAAGGTTCTAGACCACATGGTCACCCCAGTGCGCATCGGCATCATTACCTTCGGCCCGGTGCTGCAGCCTCGCGGGGGCCTGTCGGCCCGATCCCGGGCAGCGGCGGAGGATCTCTCACTGCTCGGCGCGCAAGTCAGCGTGCTGAGCCTCGGCGAGCCGTACGACGGATCGATCGCCACGGGCGGCGCTGACATTCCGGTCATGGCAATTCGCTCGCACGCTCCTTACGGGTTGTCGGCGCGCCTGGCACTGGCCGCGCGGCGCCTCGCCGCCGACACCGACGCACTGATCGTGGAGAGCGCGTTGCTGCTGCCGGCGGTCGTCGTCGGTCGGCCGCGCGTACCGATCATCTGGGACACCAACGAATGCGAGACCCTCCACTATCGACGGGCCGAGCCGAGTATCCGCAACCGGGCCGCGAAACTGGTCTGGACAGTGCTTGAGCGCTGGGCCGCAGGCCAGGCAGCAGCAGTGGTGGCTGTCAGCGCGACCGAGGCCGAGGTTTGGCGTACCCTGGTGCCCGCTTATGCCGATCGGGTAGTCGTGGCCGACCACCGGCCCCTGACTCGCACCGAGCCGATACGCGAGCAGGAGTCCTCAGGTGGCCCGCCCGAGGTGATGTTCGTCGGCAACCTTGGTGGCAAGCACAACCTCAACGCCGCGAGATGGACCGCCCGTGTCCTGCCGCAGGCGCTGCGCGGCCCGGCCCGCATCGTCCTGGCGGGTCCGGGCACGGAGACCATCGAGCCGGTGCCTGCCCCCGGTGTCGAGGTGCTCTGCATCGGCGAAGTGGACGATCTTGCTGGCTTGCTTGGCCGCGCGACCATCTGCGTGGCGCCGCTCGATGCCGGGGCCGGCGTGAAGACCAAGGTGCTCGACTACCTCGCGGCAGGCGCACGCATCGCCGGCACGCCCACAGCGTTCGAGGGCTTCGAGCACTGCCCCGGCCTCGTGCAGGCGCCACTGGAGGATCTACCGGCCGTCATCCAGCGGATGATCGATAATGGCGAGACAGGCGAAGAGGCCAGTCGACGGCGGGTCGCGCAGCGGGCCTGGCTTGACGATCGCGGACCGACCCGGACATCCGAGCAGTGGCGGCGGATCATCGAAGGGATCGGTATATCCGTCGTGTCCCGGAGTCCATAGCGGAGGATAAGGATTCAGCTCCAGACCCGCTCCGATACCAGCGGAAGTGAACCCCCAGGCTTCACGCCGCGGCCTGGGTCTGGCGTAGGAAGCATGCCGTCCCCAGCCCTGACCGGTTGTCGGGGTCGTGCCAGGCGACGCCGAATCCCAGTTGCCGAAAGCGCTTGGCCAATTCCGTGAAGTCGTGGTCCGGCACCGGGTGGTGTTCCATCAGCACGACCGCTACCTGGTCCCAGGCCGCCGCGGGCGTGCCGCCGACGATCTCGAACTCCGAGCCCTCGCAATCGAGCTTGACCATCACGGGTCCGGTACCCGCCTGGGCCAGCAGGTCCGCCATGGGGACCACGGGGACGAGCCACTTCGAGTCGCTGACGTCGCCCTTGTCTGCCTGCCAGTCGATGCTGTTCTGGCTTGAACCGGATTCTGCCTCCTGGAGCACGGCGGTTCCCGCTTGTGCGCCCGCCGCGGCCTGCACGACCGTCGCCGGGATGCGGTTCGCGGCGAGGTTGCGTCGCAGCAGCGACGCGGATGCCTGCGAGGGCTCGACGCAGGTGATCGGCACACCGGGCCAAATGCGAGACAGGGCCAGGCTCGCCGCGCCGACATGGGCTCCGACGTCGATGATGTGGGTCGGGCGATCGAACTCGGCACCTGCCTGTTCGAGTCGGTAAGCATCGCCAATGAGCACCTCGAACACCGGCCAGGAGACCATTGGCCTGCGCGGGCAGCTCAGCCGGCACCGTCGCGGAAGGCGAAGCGGAGATTTTTGTCATTCGCGGTTGCGCGGCAGGCAGGTGGGCCAACCCGTAGCTGGCGAGGACGGCGAGCCAGTTATCACATGTCCGGATCGTGCCGACCGCAATCGCCGCCTTCGCCCGTAGTTGTCGCAACGTCTGATGGCTGTTCGAAGGAGTTCGTGCCGGGTTATCGTTCCACGGGCCGGCACCGGGACTCTCGGACCTCATCTGATAGCTCCTTTCGTCGGGTCATTTTGCATTGGGCCGACTAGCGGCCAGGAAGAAATGCGGGTGTGCGGCCAGTCAGCTCCAGGTGCGCGGCCATCAGAAGGCCAGTCCTGCGGCCATCGCCTGACCCGGGGCTGTCTTGTTCTCTGTCGGCCCATGGCATGTCGTGATGCTGGGATACAGGTCGCCGTCCGCGACGAACGGGAAGCGGGTGTCGAGACCTCCGACGGCGAGGTACTTAGTCTTCATGAGCATCAGGATCCCTCAGACGGGGAGTCGAAGTGCCAGCGGCGAAAGTAGAAGCGTTTGAGAAGGAGCCGTCCCGGCACGCAGGAATCGAGAGGCTCTCTATAGGTGCCGCGCTCCTGCCGTTAGCGTCCAGCTGGTTGTCGGCATTGAAGACGAACGCAGCCCTGAGGCAGCCTTGAAGCGCAGCCACCCATCGTTCGAGCCGGGGATCGTGAACGTCGCTGTCGAGTAAAGCGTAACCATGAGCCTTCACCAAGGCGATCCCGTGGCGCAAATTCCGGCTGTCTTCAAGTTTCGAGGTTGGCGCACATACAGGATTCGTGGATCTCGCGCCGCCCATTCGGGCATCACAACAGGAATGCCGTCCGTGGAAGCGTCGTCAAAGACGATCAACTCGAACTCACTGAGCGTCTTTGTGAGAACCGAGCGCAAGGTATCTTCGAGCACGTTGACTCGGTTGAACGTGATAAGCACGGGACTGACGAGCGGAATCCCTTCGCCATTCCTACCGAGTGCGGTGGCCGCAGAAGTCACCTCGTCCTCCGCCGGTCGAGGAGAAGACGGCCCGCGACGGCCGCTGCTTCGGCACCGCCCTTCAAGGCAAGGACTCCCAGCCCAGCGGCAGGCAGCATCCGCGCCGCCCGGTCGTGGCGAGCGGAAAGAATACCGCCCACGGGACAACCGAACCAGCCTGCCCAAGTACACGGTCCAGGAGGCGGACGCCAAGTGCGAGGGGACTCCGGTCAGGCCGCCGTCGAAGCCAAAGGCCGCCGCTGGCAACAACGGCTCGTGGGGACCGGACACGAAATCCAGCAAGAGCAGCTGTCCGCCGACGAACGGACAACAGACGAGCGCCGCCATTGCCACACCAAGCGAGAACGGCGCCCAGGCTACAAGCTCTCCCCATCGGCGGGACCGACCGCTCACCGTCCGTCCCGCAAACTCCCTCGACGAAGCCCGCCAGCGAGCTCGCCATCCAGACCACGTCAGCATTCGCAAGCTGAACCCGCATCGCTCGCCCTCAGCAGATATCCAAGTGCGGCTGCCTGCTGGGGAGCCTCCCCGGCGCTTCCGCCGGAAGGGCAGGCCGATGGCGTCACCCGGCCCTTCACGGCGGAACCGTCATGCCGACCATCCCCTCCATCGTTTCTCCTTCGCGCGATTGCGACGGCCCGCTCATTACGTAACCCAAACCACCGGACGCGAATTCCGCGGTCTTCATCGTCAGCATGGCCACGCCGAGAAAGGGATTAGCCAGCAATTTCCTGGGTTGGGAGAGAAACAATTTGTAACGCTCGATGGGCCCAACTTGTGCGAGTAGTTTAGATTTCTCTGGATTGCGTGAAAGAAAGGCCTTCGCATGGTTGGCATAGTAGTACTTCTTTTGGAGTGTCCGCCAAAGAGTGATGCGTTCTTCATTGTGATATATCAGTTCGCTGATTCTTGTTATGGCACCCATTCTTTCAATCTTTTTTGTCAAATCCCAGTCCTCGCCGCTTACCAATGCTTCGTCGTAGCCACCAGCCGCTTGATATGCCGTTTTGCGGAAAAAGCGCACCGCTTCTATCCATGGCACGCCAATATAGAACGATCGCTCAAGCCGCTTGCATTGTGACCAGATTCCCAGACCGAAGGATTCTTCCGTATGATCACTCCCTGTACTGCCGGATCGCCCGTCGTTTCATCGATGCATGCTTCTACCACATTCCGGCTGACTTCCATATCCGAGTCAACCATCAGCAGATAACTGCCAGACGCACGTGCCGCACCGAAATTCCGCTGCGCGGACCGTTCTGGCCCTTGCACGAACCGCATGTTAGTGAAGCGTTTCGCTATTTCCAACGTCGCATCTGACGAATGATTGTCGACCACAATCAGCTCGATGGGACTGTAAGTCTGATGCTTAATAGACTTAAGGCAGCCTTCAAGCGTGGCCGCGCTGTTCCTAGTCGGCACAATCACTGATACGAGCGGCTTCGTCGTCATGTTACTCCAATCGATTGCGTGACGGCAGTGTGGCCGCGGTCAAAGACATGCCAATTGCCCTCCCGAGGCTCAGCGGCGAGCGAAACAGGCCATCCCGAGTTCGGGGTCCGAGCCGACCTCGTGCCACAAGGGTTCGAGACCTAGGTCGTGGAAATA
>CAVTYS010000003.1:0-1455198 GCA_963739025.1 uncultured Actinomycetota bacterium
CCGGTACGAGGGACGTGTCAAGCAGGGCAGAGAACTTGACGAAATGGCCACGGAATACGCGGAGTTCCAGGTGTATGTGGTCGAGGTCTGTCAGAGTTGCGGATGGAATCACTTGGCGTCGTCCTACGTCCTCGGCACCGGTGAGCCGTCGGCCAGGCGCGGTCGCCGTGCTCGCACCGTCCGCACGGGTGACTAGCCGGAACTGGCGGCCGAAGGTCTCTGACCGCTCCGCAGCGGCCGGCGGCAGCAAGGGCACCTCTGCCTGGGACGGGCGTTAGGGCAAGGGGGTCCGCAACTACGGATGAATACGCATTCCGCTGAGAATACCGGGACACTTGATGCGGCCGGGTAGCGTGTTGCCTGGCGGAGTCCGGATGCTCCCGTTGCTCCGCTTGCGACTGCCTTAGCGCCGACCAGCGAGGATCACGTGAGTAATCCAGACTTCTCCGGGCCGTCCTGGCAGGAACGAAGCGACCTACCTGAGTCTCCTGACGGATCGCCGGCCTACCGCGGCGCCGCCGGCGGTTACGGCCGTGCCGACGTCGACTGGCCGTCAGGCTCGGCCGGATCCGGCTACGGGCCTGCCTGCACGAGCAGCGGCCGCGCCGCCAGCGGCGGAACGGGGTACGCCAGGAACGGGGACGCCGGCAACGGCAACGCAGCGGATGCCCGTTACGGCCGGGGCAGCGATTCTGGCTACCGGCACGCGGCCGGAGCTAGCTACGGGACGAACGGCGACGCTGACAACGGGCGAAACGGTGCCGCTTCCCGGTACGGTGACGCGACCCGCGGCGCCGGCGCACGAGGGCGCGACGCAACCCGGTACAGCGAATCGGCACGGAACGGCGAGCGTGGCAGGTACGAGGAACCGGGCGGGAACAGCGAGTCGAGCCGGAGCGGCCGCCGGTCGCGTGCGTACCCGGTGGATGCTGGGAACGGCTACCGGCCGGGCGAGCGGGAGTCAGACGGCTACGGAGACAACGGAAACGGCAACGGCTACGCGGCTGAGGGCCGCCGGTCCAGCCGGTACGGATCCGATGGCGACGCCGAGTACGGGCGCGCCTGCCGCCAGGGCGCGCGCAGCGACCGGTACAGCCGCAGGCCAGCCGGCTTGCACAGCGGCACGGGCCTGGTCGATGGCGGACCTGCCGCGCTGCCCGACGCGGGCGGCGGCGGGTATGGCGGGCCATCAGGGCCGTACGGACCGGGCGGGCCCGGCGGCCCCTATGGACCCGGCGATCCCTATGGGCCAGGTGGTCCCGGTCGGCGCGGCGGCGGTGGCCGGGGTGGCGGCCCTGGCGGCGGTCGCCGGGGCCCGCGGGGACTGGTCGATCCTGACCGGCGCCGGGCCCAACCGCCCGGCGGCTTCTGGCAGCGGCAATGGCGGGCGAGCTGGTGGCGGAAGTGGACGCTGAAGAAGGCCGCGCTCGTGATGGGCGCCTTGGCGCTCGGCACCGTGCTGATCCTCATCGCGGGTTTCTTCTACATCTATTCGACCGTGCAGCTGCCGATCAAGGAGCTCAGCGCGCCGCTAAGCCAGTCCACGAAGGTCTACTACAGCGACGGCAAGACCGAGGTCGGATGCTTCTGCAGCACCAACCGCACCGCGCTGTCGCCCACTCAGCTTGGCCAGGGCAAGTATCTGGAGCAGGCGTTCTTCGCGGCCGAGGACCGGCACTTCCTCACTGAGGGCGGTATCTCGATCACGGGCACAATGCGCGCCTTGCTCATAGACCTGAGCGGGAGCGGCTACCAGGGTGCGTCGACGATCACCGAGCAGTACGTGAAGACGTACTTCCAGCAAGCGGGCGGCAACCTCACCTACAAGGAGAAGCTCAAGGAGATCATCGACGCCATCAAGCTGGCCAAGCTCAAGGACAAGCAGTGGATCCTGAGCCACTACCTCAATGCGATCTACTTGGGCAATGGCGCCTGGGGCGTCGAGGCGGCGGCGCAGACCTACTTCGGCAAACACGCCTGGAACCTCGGTCCGGCGCAGGCGGCCATGCTCGCCGCGATGGTCCAGGCGCCCGGGGTTTTTGACCCCTACAAGCCTGCGCAGAAAGTGTCAGACCTCGGCTACTCGCTGCTTGACCGCTGGGTTTACGTGCTCGGCAACATGGCGGGTGACACGTTCCCCGACGGCACGCCGGTACTGACCCAGGAGCAGTACCGCAAGCTCGTTCCCGACCCGCACAACTCGGCGGCGGACCTGAAGAACTTCCCGAAGGTCGACAAGCCCAGCTCGAAGCAGGCCAACTGGAGCGGCTACCGCGGCTACATCATGAACGCCGTGCGGACTGAGCTCATGACCAAGTACCACTACTCGCCGGAAGACATCAGCAGCAAGGGCCTCCAGATCACCACGACGATCAGCTGGCGCAAGATGAAGGCGCTGTACGCGGCGGTGCGCGAGGCCAAGCACGATATGCGCGTCGATGGTCAGGCATTCCCGCTGTGGGGCCGGATTGGTGCCGTGCTGGAGAACCCGAAGACCGGCGCGATCGAGGCGATGTACGGCGGACCCGACTACACCGCGAAGCGCTGCGAGAAACTCGGCTGCCAGTACGACGCCGCACTGCAGTCCCGCACGCAGGTCGGGTCGTCGTTCAAGCCGTACGTGCTGGCGACGGCCGTGTCGCAGGGCATGAACGTCCTGACGAGCAAGCTGAACGGCACGTCGCCGCTGTGCGTGCCGCCCGACAACACGGCGCTGAGCCGGATGACGCTGTCCAAGCCGAAGCGCGGCAGTTGCCCGCCGCTGTGGGGGACGGTCACGCCCGACAATGCCACCAAGAACGGCCCCGTTTCCGTGGCGGCCGCCACGGCCGCGTCGTCGAACCCTGCCTTCGTCGACCTGGCGCACCGGGTCGGGACCGTCAACGTCGTTCGTATGGCGGAGAACTTCGGCGTTGACATCAGGAAATTCCCTGCCGGGTCGAATCTGAGCCAGATGATCGGGGAAACCGGGATCGCGCTGGGCATCGCGTCGCTGAAGGTCGTGGAGCAGGCAAGCACGTTCGCGACGCTGGCCAACCGCGGCATCTACCACACCCCGCACGTGATCGCGAAGATCGTCAGGAATGGCCAGCCGGTCCCGATCAAGGTCGAGCACCATCGGGTACTGACCCCGAAGCAGACCGCCGACGTTGACTGGGCGCTGTCGTTCGACACCAACTCGAACTCCGGTTATACCGGTACGGGTACCAACGCGGTCCTCAGCCCGTACCGGCCGACGATCGGCAAGACAGGAACGACCGACAGCTCGCAGGCCGCCTGGTTCCTCGGCGCGCTGCCGTCGGAGTACTCGTTCGCCGTCGGAATGTTCACGGCGGATCCGAGCAACAAGTCCCAGACGCTCGCGGTCCTTCCCTATCGCGGTGGCTGGGCAGGCGGGTACGGTGGCGCCTGGCCTGCCACGATCTGGCAGCTCTACATGACCAAGCTGCTGGCGATGTCGCACAAGCCGATCACCCAGCTCGATCCGCTGAACGTGACCGGCATGAGCAAGTGGATTCTTGCCAAGCCGCTCCCGAAGAAGCCCAAGTGCAAGTCCTTCTTCGGTAACGGGAACGGTCACGGGCGTGGGCACAACAAGAACTGCATCCCCATCCCGAATCCGAGCCCCTCTGGCTTCCCGACTCCGAACCCGAGCCCCTCTGGCTTCCCGAGCCCGAGCCCGTCCGGCTTCCCGAGCCCGAGCCCGAGCCCGCCGAGTCCGGGTGTCGCACAGGCCGCGAACGCGGCGGCACGGCACCTGCCTTCCCACAAGCAGGCAGCCAGCACGCCGAGCCTGACGACGGCTGCCACGCTGCCGCAGTCCCCGTCGGCGAAACCAGGCTGGGCGGTCAACACCACGGGGCTGGCGTAACCAGCCCCGCCCCTGCCTTCCGCTGCGTCGTTGATGGAACCCGGTTAGCCGCCGAGCTGGGCGCGGAGCCAGCGCACATCGGACTTGGCGTCGGGGGTCTCGCAGATCGCGGGGCACCCGGCCGCCCTGACCACCTCGACGAGCAGCGTCGCGTCGATTGTGCCCTTCCCGAGGTCGGCGTGCCGGTCCCGGCTCGAGGCGAACTCGTCCCTGGAGTTATTGCAGTGCACGAGGTCGATCCGGCCCGTGATGGCCTTGATCCGGTCCACGATCCCGGCCAGGTCCTCGCCGGCCGAGAAAGCGTGGCACGTGTCGAGGCAGAACCCGACGTTCTCGTCTCCGGCGTCGCCGATGGCGTCCCACAGCCGCGCGATGTTCTCCAGGCTGCGCGCCATCGCGCCGTCGCCGCCTGCGGTGTTCTCGATCAGCATGGGCAGCGGGCGCTCGACCCGCTCGATCGCCTTGCGCCAGTTGGCGTAGCCCTCGGCCGGGTCGGTGTCCGCCGTCACGTGACCGCCGTGCACGATCAGCCCTGCTGCGCCGATCGACGCCGCGGCGCTTAGTTGCTGCTCAAGGATCTTTCTGCTCGGAATCCTGATCCTGTTGTTAGTCGAGGCCAGATTCATCGGGTAGGGCGCGTGAATGTACGCGGCCACCCCCGCGTCCTCGAAGTCCGCGCGGATCTGGGCCGGCGGGCGGTCCGCGGGGAAAGAGGGAGCCTTCCAGTCCTGCGGGTCGCCTAGGAAGAACTGGACGGCGTTGGCGTCGATGGCTTGCGCCTGGGTCAGCGGGTCACCGTCGTGCAGATGAGGACCGATGATTGGCATCCCACGAGACTACCCATCGGTGCTCCGCCGCCGCTGGCGGCGGTCGGAGGTCCGGTCAGAGGTCCGGTTCTAGACGAATCCGCCGTGCGCGAAGCCGAGGCCCATCCCGACGAACGCGGCGACAACGCCAGTCACGATGACCATCCGCTCGTACCTGGTCGCCGACAGCATCTGGGCGAGGAGGCCGACGACGAAGGCCGTCACGCCGAGGATGGTGCCCAGGACATGCGCGACGGTCAGAAGGCCGAGCACCGTGGACACCACGCCGGCAATCAGCGTGTAGCCGGCTGCGGCCCAGATGAGGGGGTGGCCGCCCTGGCTTTCGGGACGCAGCGACAAATAGCGCGTGCGCGGGCGAGGCCTGGCTGGGGCCTGTGACACGTGCATTCACCTCCGGTGAGACAGTGACCATCTGCCAGTACAGTGTCTGCCCAAACCCGCCTGGAGTGAAGCGTCCGGCGCTGTCAGCCCTCCCTGGTAGGCTGACGGCCTGCGCTGGTGCAAGACGAACGCGCAGATCCTCCTGTCACGGAGAGACCGTGACCGCTGAGTCCGAAGGAGGCACGGCATACCTATGCGCCGTTACGAGATGATGATCATCCTCGATCCCTCGCTCGAAGAGCGCACCGTCCAGCCCTCGCTTGACCAGTTCCTCAAGGTCGTCACGACGGCTGGCGGCACGGTCGACAAGGTCGACGTCTGGGGACGGAGGCGGCTCGCCTACGAGATCGACAAGAAGGCTGAAGGCATCTACACGGTCGTCGACCTCGTTGCCGAGCCGGACACCGTGAAGGAACTCGACCGTCAGCTGAACCTCAATGAGGCGGTGCTGCGGACCAAGATCCTGCGGCCTGACCTGCACTAGCCCGCCGGCACCGCGTCGCGGGCGCCGAACGCCGGCGCTGCGTCCGCCGGCCCGAGACCTACAGCATCCGAACCGACCGGGAGTACCCGATGGCAGCAGGCGACACCCAGATCACCATCATCGGCAACCTCGTCGATGACCCGCAGCTCCGCTACACCCCGACCGGGCAGGCGGTCGCCAACTTCCGGGTGGCCTCCACTCCCCGGTTCATGGACCGGCAGACCAACGAGTGGAAGGACGGCGACTCGCTGTTCCTGTCCTGCAACGTCTGGCGCCAGGCGGCCGAGAACGTGGCGGAGAGCCTGCAGCGAGGCATGCGCGTGATCGTCTCCGGCAGGCTCCGGCAGCGGTCCTATGAGACCAAGGAAGGCGAGAAGCGCACGGTCTATGAGATCGAGGTCGACGAGGTCGGTCCTTCACTGCGTAACGCGTCCGCCAAGGTCGTCAGGTCCAGCCGGGCCACCGGCCAGGGCGGCAGCTCAGGCGGCGGAGGCGGGTACGGTAGCGGTGGCGGCAGCGGTAGCGGCAGCGGCAGCGGTGGCGGCAGCCGCACCTCGGATGACCCGTGGGCATCCGAGCCCGCCGATAGCAGCGGCTTCAGCGACGAGCCGCCGTTCTGACCCCAGTCCGGTTCGCCTGACGGGCTGACCGGCACCCTACGAGCACAGCTGAAATGTTCCCGCCCCAAGCGGGAACCGACCATCCCCGCCGCAAGCGGGAACCGACCATCCCCGCCGCAGGCGGGGCTCTGCTAAGGAGCACCACGATGGCCAAGCCACCGATCCGCAAGCCTAAGAAGAAGGTTTGCCACTTCTGCCAGGAGAAGGTCGTGCGGGTGGACTACAAGGACACTGGCACGCTGCGCAAGTTCATCTCCGACCGCGGCAAGATCCGGGCACGCCGCGTTTCCGGCAACTGCACCCGGCACCAGCGCGACGTCGCCACCGCGATCAAGAATGCTCGCGAGATGGCGCTGCTTCCGTACACGAGCACGGCTCGCTAGGCCGGGGAGGATAGATCAGATGAGCGGTTCGCCGATGAAGCTCATCCTCACCCAGGAGGTTTCCGGCCTGGGTGCCCCCGGCGACATCGTCGAGGTCGCGGGCGGATACGGACGGAACTACCTGGTGCCGCGCGGCCTGGCCATGCGCTGGAGCCGTGGCGCCGAGAAGCAGATCGAGCTGATCAAGCGCGCCCGTGCGGCCCGCGAGATCCGCAGCGTCGAGGATGCCAGGGCTGCGGCCGAGCGCCTCGCGGGCCTGCGGGTCCGGATGCACACCAGGGCGGGAAGTGGCGGCCGGCTGTTCGGCTCGATTTCGACCGCCGACATTGCCGCCGCTGTCAAGAACGCAGGCGGTCCCGAACTGGACCGGCGCAAGATCGAGGTCGGCAACCCGATCAAGACAATCGGCGCGCACCAGGTCGCGGTCCGGTTGCACCCTGAGGTCAGCGCCACGGTCGAGGTCGAGGTCGTCGGCGCGTAGCCGACGGCGGGCCAGTGGCCGGGCACGAGCGGTCCGGCTACCGTGGACCGCAGGACGCAATCGCCTGATAGCCGTTGAGCGGCAGCCCTTTGCAGCGCTGGGCTGCCGCTCAACCTTTGGGTCGCGGCAGCCTGTCTGCAAGTTGGCGAGATTCCGGGCTAGGCCTCGTACGTCGGAAGGCGCTTGGCGACCTCGGGATCGAGCTGCGCCAGCTGCGCCCAGAGCTCCGCAAGGCGCGCCACGACCTGGTCCTCGTCGAATCCGCACGCCTTTGCCCTCGCCTGCTCGCCGTCGGCCGCACCGCCTGCCGTGTCAGCCTGGGCAGCAAGATCGTCAATGGCCTGCCCGATCTGGGCGATGCGCTGCTCAGGCGTCGAACACATAATCGAATCGTAGCCGGGCCGGCTGACACCGCGCGCGGTTTCCGGGTACTTCCCGACAGCCGGTTCTGGCCGTTCCGAGCAGGGCCGTCTCGGCATGGTTTGTGCCACATCCAGGGGGTTGTTTAGTTTTGCTTTTATTTGTTACCCCCGGCGGCGCGGAGCGGATCGCACCGCGGCGGTGTGGATAACTCTCGGGCGGTGTGACACTGTCCCACGCACAGTTTTTTCTTGCGCACACATCCGGTGGAGAAAGTAATCCCAGGTCAGAGTCGTATACCACGCCAATTCCCAGGCTCGTCCACAGCCTCGCCCCCAAGTCGCGCACAGCCCGCGCGGCGTGTCTGCACAAGCTGTCCACAGTCCTGTGCACAGCATGAGTGGACGCGCGAAGGCCTTCGCAGAACACTGTCAGAACCATTCGGTAGAACGGTGCTGGCGGGACTGATGTGACCGGTCGGCCGAACGGTCCGACCGGGCGGGTGCCGGGGTCATCGTGCGGCAAGGGGGTGGAGCCTGGTGAGCGTCGCGGAGCTCGCGCCACGGGAGGATTTCGAGCGGACTCCGCCGCACGATATCGCCGCCGAGCAGTGCGTACTGGGCGGCATGATGCTCTCCAAGGACGCAATCTCCGACGTGCTCGAAGTCATCAAGCCCGAGGATCATTACCGCCCTGCGCACCAGATTGTCCACGAGATCATTCTTGACCTGTACAGCAAGGGCGAGCCAGCGGACGCGGTGACCGTCGCGGCCGAGCTGACCAAGCGGGGCGACATCGGCAAGGTCGGCGGCGCACCGTACCTGCATACCTTGATCGCGTCCGTTCCGACCGCTGCGAACGCCGGCTACTACGCGCGCATCGTCAGGGAGCGGGCCATTCTCCGCCGCCTGGTTGAGGTCGGCACCAGGATCGTGCAGCTCGGCTACGCCGGAGATGCCGACGCCGATGAACTGGTCGACCGCGCCCAGGCCGAGGTCTACGGCGTGACCGAGCGCAGGGTGAGCGACGACTTCCTGCCGCTCTCGGAGATCATGCCTGACGCCCTCGTCGAGATCGAAGCGATCGGCAGCCGCGGGGGCACCATGACCGGCGTGCCGACCGGGTTCGCCGACCTGGACGCGCTCACCAACGGCCTGCACGCCGGCCAGATGGTCGTCATAGCGGCAAGGCCGGCGCTAGGGAAGGCGCTCGCGCTGACTACTCCGCTAGCCACACCGGATGGCTGGACGACAATGGGAGCCGTCCAAGTCGGTGACAAGCTTCTCGGGGCCGATGGACGGCCCATCACCGTCCTCGCTGCGACCGAGGTCATGCATGGACGGCCCTGCTATGAGGTGCACTTCTCCGACGGAGAGGTGATCATCGCCGACGGTCAGCATCAGTGGCTCACCTGGACCAGGGCTGCCCGGCGATACGACGCCCAGCTCCGAGGTCACGGGCGCGGTTACGCCAATCCTGTGCCACCAGCGGTCATGACCACGGAGCAGATCGCGGCGACCCAGGGCTGCCGTACCGCAGACGCACGGCCCAATCATGCTGTGCAGATCAGCGCTCCGCTTCAGCTGCCTGCAGCTGATCTCCCCATCCCGCCATACGCGTTCGGTTGCTGGCTCGGTGACGGGCACTCCGCGGGCGCAAGGATCACGGTGGCCGAACCGGAGCTGCTGATGCACATCGAGGCTTCTGGTATCGATGCACATCCGCAGTCGGGCAAATTCCTCTACGGCCTCGCGCTGCCTAGCACGCAGGCCGAGGTTGCCGAAAGACATTGCGTGGTCTGTGGGCGCTCCTTCAGGCCGAAGGGGGAGCAAATCCGCACCTGCGGGAAAGTCTGCGGCGGTAAGGCGAGGTTCATCTCGGCTCCCGCGCCGATTCCGGCTTGCCGGAGGTGCGGCGCACCGCGGGCTGGTCAGCTGCCTAGCTCTGGCCCGTGTAAGGCGTGTTGGCGGGCGCATGGCACGCTTCAAGGTCGGCTGCGTGCGCTCGGCGTGCTCGGCAACAAGCACGTCCCGCATGTCTACTTGCGAGCCTCAGAGGCGCAGCGAAGGGACCTGCTGGCGGGAATCCTGGACACCGACGGCACGGTAGGCAATACGGGCTCGATCCAGCTTGCCGTGACCAGTCGCGAGCTCGCCAACGGCGCGCGGGAGCTCATTCACAGCCTCGGCTACCGGTGCACGGTCAGCACGAAGCAGGTCAGAGGCAGAAATCAAGAAACGTCTACGTGCTACCTGCTGAACTTCACCACCACTGACATGATGTTCAAGCTGTCGCGCAAGCAGAAGGTCCACAAGGACCGGCTGCGGCACGACCCCCAGCGGACCCGGTGGCGCTACGTCACCGCCGTGCGCCAGGTTGTCTCGGTGCCGGTCAGATGCGTCCAGGTCGATGCGCCGGACCACTTGTACCTGGCGGGACGGAGCATGGTCCCAACCCACAACTCAACCCTGGCTTTGGATCTCGCGAGGGCGGCTTCAATCAAGCACGGGCTCGCGTCGGTGATCTTCAGCCTTGAGATGAGCCGCAACGAGATCACCATGCGCCTGTTGTCCGCGGAGGCGCGGGTCGCTCTGCACTCGATGCGCACGGGCCAGATGAGCGACGACGACTGGACCAGGCTGGCACGGCGGATGAGCGAGGTCGCGAACGCGCCGATGTTCATCGACGACTCGCCGAACATGTCCATGATGGAGATCCGGGCCAAGTGCCGGCGCCTCAAGCAGCAGCACGACCTCAAGCTGGTGATCATCGACTACCTGCAGCTGATGAGCTCGCCAAAACGGGTGGAGAACCGCCAGCAGGAGGTCTCCGAGCTGTCCAGGTCTCTGAAGCTGCTGGCCAAGGAGCTGAACGTGCCCGTCATCGCGGTCGCTCAGCTCAACCGGGGTCCTGAGCAGCGGACGGACAAGCGCCCGATGCTGTCGGACCTGCGTGAGAGCGGCTCGATCGAGCAGGACGCAGACGTCGTGATCCTGTTGCACCGCGAGGATGCCTACGAGCGCGAGTCGCCGCGCGCTGGAGAGGCGGACTTCATCGTGGCCAAGCACAGGAACGGGCCGACTACCACGGTGACGGTCGCGTTCCAGGGCCACTACAGCCGGTTCGTCGACATGGCCCGCATCTAGGCGAGCAGTCCTGCGCCTACGATGGCTACGTCGTATACCGGTGCCATCCGGGCAGACTACGCCGTCGGCATCACGTGGGCGGACTGGCCGTGAGCGTGCCTGTCATCTGAAGCTGCAGGTAGCAGCAGTCGGACGGAGGAGACGCCGTTGCCACGCCGCCAGCGCATTGAGGATCTGACCACGTTTGCCGTGCCAGAGCAGCCGGCGCTTGCGCCCGACGGCAGCGAGATCGTCTACGTGCTCAGCACTATCGATGCACAAGCGGACCGGTCCGTGCAGTGCCTGTGGCGGGTAGGCGCGTTGGCAGGCGAACCCGCTCAGCTGACCCGCGGACTGTCAGACTCCGCGCCGGCCTGGTCGCCGGACGGCAGCCAGATCGCGTTCCTGCGCGCTCAGGACGGCCCAGCACAGGTGTGGCTGCTCCCGGCCTCGGGAGGCGAGTCTGAGCAGCTCACGACGCTGCCGCTCGGGGCGGGCGGGCCGGTCTGGAGCCCGGACGGCACGAAGATCGCCTTTGCCGCGCCGGCGGACATGCACGCCGCGGCCCGGGAGGACGACAAGGCCCGCACCCGGCGCGCAGGCGCACCGATCGTCGCCGACCGGCTGAACTACCAGGCCGACGGCGCCGGGTTGCTCCGCACCATCCGCAATCACCTGCACGTTGTCGAGCTGGCAACGAAGGAATGCCGGCAGCTGACCGGCGGGGACTGGCACGCCGAACAGCCGTCCTGGTCGCCGGACTCCACCATGCTGGCGTTCGCCGCGGCCACGGCACCCGACGCCGACCTGACCTTCCTGGCGCCGCTCTACGTGCTGGACACATCAGATCCACAGGCCCAGCCGGTCCTCGTTGGCCCGCCCGACGTGGCCGCCAGCCCGACGACCTGGACTGCGGACGGGCTGGCAGTCCTGGTCGTCGGCACTGTCGGACGGCCGGTGGGTCATGCCCGGCTGCTGCGCATCCCCCTCGACGGCGGCAACGTCACGGACCTTGCCGAAACGCTCGACCGCAACGTCATCCAAGGCGGACCGGGATACCCGGGCGCTGTGCCACAGCTGGCCAGGGACGATCGGACGGTGCTCTTCTGCATCCGCGACGGCGGCTGCTCCCATCTGTACGCGATGATCGACGGTGCGCCGCCGCGGCCGGTGGTCACCGGAGCGGGCCGCGTCGTCGCGGGCTTGTCGGTCGCTGGCGGCCTCGCGGCGATCGTCCTTGCCACGCCGACCTCCTTCGGCGAAGTCGTCACGGTTGATCTCGCCAGCGGCACGCAGACGGTGCGCACCAGCCACGGCGCCAACCTCGACGAGGTCGAGCTGTTCACGCGCGAGGAGCGTCAGTTCAGGATCTCCGACGGCACGTTGGTGCACGGCTGGCTGATCCGTGACCCAGCCATCTCGGACCCGCGACCCCTGCTCCTGGATATACACGGCGGACCGCACAACGCCTGGAACGCGGCCGCCGACCCGGTGCACGTCTACCACCAGGAGCTTGCGGCCAGGGGCTGGGCGATCCTCCTGCTCAACCCGCGAGCCAGCGATGGATACGGGGAGCAGTTCTTCAACGCCGCGCTCGGCGGCTGGGGACGAGCCGATGCCAAGGATTTCCTCGAGCCCATCGACGCACTCGTGGACGAGGGACTCGCGGACCCAGGGCGGCTAGCGGTGGCGGGCTACAGCTATGGCGGCTTTATGACGTGCTACCTCACCAGCCGCGACGACCGGTTCGCCGCCGCGGTCGCGGGCGGCCTCATCAGCGACCTGGTGAGCATGGCAGGCACCTCGGATGCCGGGCACCACCTCGGCCACCTCGAGCTGGGCGGCCTGCCCTTTGACGATCCGGACACCTACGCCGCCCTGTCGCCGCTAACGCGGGTGACGCAGGTGCGAACCCCGACGCTGATCGTGCACGGCGCGGCGGACCTGCGCTGCCCGATCGGGCAGGCTGAGCAGTGGCATACGGCACTCCGCGAGCGCGGAGTGCCGACCAGGATGGTGCTCTACCCGGATGCGTCGCACCTGTTCATCCTCAACGGGAAGCCGTCACACCGGATCGACTTCAACCAGCGAGTGGTGGACTGGGTTGAGCAGTATGCTGGGGACGCCGGCGGCCCGCGCCGCGCGCGCATCGACGCCGCGCACTGGCAGCGTCGGCTGACCGCCCTGGCGGAGCGGCACCGCATCCCTGGCGCCGCGCTCGGCATCCTGCGGGTCCGGCCGGGCCGGGATGACGAGCTGATCGAGGTTGCGTGCGGCGTTCTCAACAAGGACACCGGAGTCGAGGCTACGACCGATTCGCTGTTCCAGATCGGCTCTATAACGAAGGTCTGGACCGCGACGGTAGCTATGCAGCTAGTCGACGAAGGCGTGCTCGACCTGGACGCGCCCGTCGCTGAGGTACTGCCCGAGCTGCGACTGGCCGATCCGGACGTCACCAAGCAAGTGACGATGCGGCATCTGCTGACCCACACCAGCGGCATCGACGGTGACGTCTTCACCGACACCGGGCGCGGCGACGATTGCACCGAGAAGTACGTAGCCCAGCTGGCCGAGGCCGGGCAGAATCACCCGCTGGGTGCGACCTGGTCATACTGCAACTCTGGTTTCAGCCTGGCAGGCAGGGTCATCGAGAAACTGACCGGCGGCACATGGGACAAGGCGATCCGGGACCGCATCTTCACCCCGCTCGGCCTCGAGCACACGGTCACGCTGCCAGAGGAAGCTTTGCTGCACCGGGCCGCGGTCGGGCATGTCAGCGAGGGCACCGAAGCGCCGGTGCGTGCGCCAGTCTGGACGCTGCCACGGTCAATGGGCCCGGCCGGCCTGATCAGCTCAACCCCCGCCGACGTCCTCGGGTTCGCGCGCTTGCACCTGACCGGCGGGCTCGCGCTCGACGGGACCAGGCTGCTCAGCGAGGCGAGCGCCGCTGCCATGACAGACCTGCAGGCAGACCTGCCGGACAAGTTCACCCTCGGCGACTCCTGGGGCCTGGGCTGGACTCGGTTCGGCTGGAACGGACGCCGGCTTGTCGGGCACGACGGCAACACGATCGGCCAGTCCGCCTTCCTGCGGCTGCTGCCGGACGAGGGGCTGGCGGTAACGCTGCTCACCAACGGCGGCAGTACCAGGGATTTGTACGAGGACCTGTACCGCGAGATCTTCGCAGAGCTCGCCGACGTGGACATGCCGCGGCCGCTCTCCCCGCCGGCCGATCCGGTGCAAGCAGACGCATGGCGGCACGCCGGAACGTACGAGCGGGCCAGTGCCCGGCACGAGGTGCTGGTCGGAGCGGACGGCCCGGTACTGCGGACGACGGTCACCGGACCCCTGGCCGAGCTGTCACCTGAGCCGACAAAGGAATACGCGATGGTGCCGGTCGAGCCGGACCTCTTCGTCGTCAGAGACCCGCAGTCGCAGACGTGGACGCCAGTCTTGTTCTACGAGCTGCGAACCGGCGAGAAGTACATGCACTTCGGGGTGCGGGCAACCCCGAAGGTGAGTTGACGCGGACGGATGAGCCTCGTTCCCGGAAGGACCGCGGCGTTCCGGGAAGCTGGCGGCTATGAGTTCGTGGCTGCTGCGGACGCCGTAGTTGAGCCGCCAGGCGACGCGGCGAGTGCCGTACACTATCGAAGGTCCAGTTCTGCGCTCGTAGCTCAACGGATAGAGCATCTGACTACGGATCAGAAGGTTGGGGGTTCGAGTCCCTCCGAGCGCGCCAGGTCACAAGCCACTTGCGGTCCCACCTCAGGACTTCTGCTGCCTATTTTGATGCCTAAGCATCTTGATCATGCCCCGAATAGCTGGTCGATAGCATCGGCGGCCTCTTCGCGGAGCTGGGGCAGCACGTGCGCATAGGTGTTCATTGTGACGCCGATTTCGGAGTGTCCCAGCACTTCCATGATCACTCGGGCTGGGACGCCTGCGGCGAGCAGGAACGTGGCGCAACCGTGCCGCAGGTCGTGAAGACGTAGCCAGTCCAGCCCGGCCTTCTTGCGCAGGTCGTCCCAGCGCCGATTGACGTTGCGAGGATCGATCGGCGTTCCGACGGACGATGCGAAGACAAGGCTGTGGTCACGCCAGGCGTCGCCGAGGGTGAGGCGCTCTCTGTTCTGTCGCTCGCGATGCTCGGTCAACGAGCGGACGGCCATCCGGGGCAAGACCACCGTGCGCAGCGCGGAGTCTGTCTTGGGCTCTACGAAATCCAGCCTGCCTCCTGCTCGCTCTTCCGGCAACCGATGACACCCGCTATCAGTGGGAACGCGTCAGGCCGTCTGATCGGGACGCCATGACGCCAACGCGCAGGCTATTGCACGTCCTGGCGGAGCGGCGCCGCTGGGCTGGCGTCATGACCATCGCCCGCCTTGCCGTCGTCTATCGCAGCCGGGTGCTGGTGCCCGTGCTCGGCAAGGTCACCTGCACCGGCTGTACCGATCTGGTGCAGGTCAGGCTGGTCTCCGGGCAGTGCCCGGCCGACTACGCCTCCCGGACCGAGAACCTGGCCTACGGATTCGGCGTGTTCTTGTGCCGGGTCCGCACCGCCCGCCCCGGCTGGCTCACCCTCGAACTCGTCCGCCGCGACGCCCTCGCCGCCACCATCCCCGCCTTCCCGGCCCCGGCCGCCCCGGATCTGCGGGCCCTGCCCGTCGGCCGCCGTGAAGACGGCACCATATGGTCGATCGGGCTGGGCGGCACCCACCTGCTGATCGCCGGGGCGACCGGCGCCGGGAAAGGCTCGATCTTGTGGGGACTGATCCGCGCCCTCACCGCGCCGATGCAAGCTCCTAGATCCGCGCTCATGTGATGAAGCGCGTGTTCAGTCGTGGTCAGGCTCGATGCTCGGTCTCCAGCCTGCATGCAGGTCCAGCCGCTGGACTCGGCCGGAATCAGCGAGGGTCAAAGAGCCCGAGGGCTACCATCCCAGGGCATGAGCAACGGCACATGGCGGTACTCATTGCTGGATACAACCAGCCTTCCTGCGGTCTGGCGCGAGGGTGGCAAGGCAGAGACCTGAAGCGCGCCTGGCGGGCACCTTAGCAACCCGGAGGTAAAACAGAAGCTGCTGGACAGGGCCGGGGCTAACGGCTGGGAGCTGGTCGCGGTCCCCGTCTCCGGCCTCGGGACGACGTGGGTGTTCAAGCGGCCCGCTTGAACTCGGCCGCCTCCCCCGCTGGCGGGACTCGTTCCCCGGACTGCCGCACGGTACGTGTGCAGGCTGACCCGGACGCCGCACAGCCGGTAGACCGTGACCGTGGTGTGTATCAGATGACGCCGAGGAGCAGCAGGATCACGATGACCACGATGGCCAGGATCCCGAGGTAGATCAATCCGCGCACGTTCATGCTGGTCCCTCCGAGATGCCTTTTGTACACTATATCGTTCTCAAGCGTCTTCAGGGCGGCCTGCCCGTCTCGCGTGCCTCCTGCTCGGCGATGGCCGCGTCGGAGAGGCCTGCTGCCGCCACTCCTGCCAGGAAGCCGATGCCGCCAAGTAGCAAGACTGCGCAGGTAGCCATGGACGTGATGTTCAGTACGGTGCGTGCTCGCTACGCTGACCCTTCGTGGCCCATCGTGACCAGAAGCAGCCGGAAGAGCCATGCGGCGTAGACAACCGCCAACGAGGACGCCACCTGAACCTGGCTCCGGTCCCGGCGGACCGCGGCGGCCAGCTGACCATCGACGTGGGTTGCACGACGTGCTGGCTATTTGCTCATACGCTCTGGATAATCGTTCGCGTAAAAGGCCTCCTTTTGGCCCAGCATGCGAGGCCGGTGACTCACCGGGTACAAGCCGCCGCCGAGCTTGATGCGTTCGCCGCCGCGCGCAACAACCTTGCCCCGCGAATCCACCAATTCCAGCGGAAGGCGGCGGGCGCGGAAACCGGCCGGCCACACGATAGGCATTCGCCGTGATCCCGGCCTCGCCACGAGCCACAAGCACCACTGGCCGCGATACGTCCCGGCTGCCAGAGTTCCCATCGCCAGGGGATGGTTGGACTTTCACTGGAGTAACTAGTTCGCAGCAGCTGACCCAGGCTGAACGAAAGCTCGGCCTGCGATCGCTGCATCTCGCGACCGGAGCAAACGCTAAGTCCTACGTCGTGGCGATAGGGAAGCGACAGCCACTGTCTCGCGAGTTGCGCCGTGTCGAGAAGGACTACCTGGCGTTCTGGATCGCTTTGGCTGCGACCAGCCATTCGGCAGGTGGCCCGCGACCTGTCGGCAGCGCCGCCCGAAAGACGATGCGAGACATCCAGACAGTCAGGGCGACCTGCCCGGCATGACCGAAGGCTGTGTGTTTTGCGATCGCGACAAGTTGCGCGAGGCGGACCTGTATTTCGAGAACGACTTTTGCGTCTACTCCTCGACCAGAGACCCTCGTGATCCGCTCGACGTGGTTCCAGGCTGCGGCGCCATCGTCCCGAAGGTACACCGAGCTTCTCCGTTCGATACCCTCCGCTGAGCTGTGATGCCGGATGTTGCCTACACTTGTCCGTGGCCATGAGAAAGTCCCCAGGTGTGGCCAGGTCTAGGTCCCCGCTGGTGGCCAGTTAAAAGTCCCCATCCCTCGCTCGTCGTGTCGTCCCGGAGGCTGAGGCCCGGGCGGTGACGGTGGCGGTGTCAGCCAGTCACCGCACCGCCCGGGGAGCTTCCATTGAAGTCTGCGAGGGAACGGATGGACATCATTTCGGCCTACCGCGAGGCGGGCACTTACCGCGGCGCTGCTGTCATCAGCGGCACGACACACAAGACCGTGAAGCGGGTGATCGCGCGGCATGAGGCCGGCGCCGTGGGGACGCGGGTGCCGCGTGGCCATAACTATGACGGTGTGGCGGAGCTGGTAGCGGCGCGGGTGAAGGCGACCGCGGGACGGATCTCGGCGAAGCGGCTGCTGCCGGCCGCGCAGGCCGCCGGCTACGCGGGGTCGGCGCGGAACTTCCGGCGGCTGGTCGCGAGCCAGAAGCGGGCATGGCGCGGCGAGCATCACCGTGGCCAGCGGCCGGCGATCTGGTCGCCGGGTGAGCATCTGGTGATCGACTGGGGCGCCGAGGGCGGGCTGCACGTGTTCTGCGCCGTGCTGGCGTGGTCCCGGGTCCGGTTCGTGCGGTTCGCCGCCGACGAGAAGTCAGAGACGACGCTGGCGATGCTGGCCGAGTGCTTCGAGACCCTCGGCGGGGTGCCCGGCAAGGTGCTCGCGGACCGGATGGGCTGCCTGAAAGGCGGCGTCGTCGCCAACGTCGTAGTGCCCACCGCCGAGTACGTCCGCTTCGCCAGCCATTACGGGTTCCGGCCTGATTTCTGCGAGGCTGCGGACCCCGAATCGAAAGGGATCGTGGAGAACCTGGTCGGCTACGCCAAGGCCGACCTGATGGTGCCGCAGGCGCCGTTCGGTGACCTGACCGCGGCGAACGCCGCGGCCCGGGCCTGGTGCGCCGAGGTCAACGGCGTGGTGCACAGCGAGATCTGCGCGGTGCCCGCGGAGCGGATGCTGACCGAGCGGGAATTGCTGGCCCCGCTTCCGTCGCTGCGGGCCAGCATCGGGCGGCAGGTGCTGCGGAAGGTGGACCGGCTGTCCTGTGTCCGTTTCGCATCAGCCCGCTACTCCGTGCCCACCCGCCTGATCGGCACCGAGGTGAGGCTGCGGACCGACGACGGGCGGCTGCTTGTCATCATGACCGGCGCCGGGGAGGTAGTCGCCGAGCACACCCTGGTCGCTCCGGGCGAGGCCTCGGTCCGCGACGAGCATTACGGCGGCCCGCGGCCCGCGCCCCGCCGGGCGGTCCGGCCGAAGACCGCGGCGGAGAAGGAGTTCTGTGCTCTGGGCCCGGTCGCCGAGGCGTTCATCACCGGCGCGGCCGCGGCGGGCAGCACCCGCCTGCCCGCCGAGCTGACGGAGCTCAACACGCTGCGCGCGGCCCACGGCGACGAGGCGTTCCTGGACGCCCTCGACCGCGCGGTCGCGTTCTGCCGGTGGCGGGCCGCCGACATCCGCTCCATCCTGGCTGCCGGGGCTGGCGTGCCCGAGCCGAGGATCCCGGCCGGTGACACGCTGGCCCTGGACCTGCCTGCCGTGCCGGTCCGGCCGCTGGCCGACTACGCGATCGCGGCGCTGTCATGACCGCCGCGCCGCCGCCGCTGGCCCCCGATATCGCCGCCGGGCTGCGGCGGCTCAAACTCGCCACCATGCGGCAGCTTGCCCCCGAGTTGCTGGTCACCGCGAAGACCCAGCGGTGGGCGCCGGAGGAACTGCTGCGGACCCTGGTCGACGCTGAGATCACCGCCCGAGACGCCTCCAACGCCCGGACCCGCATGAAGGCAGCAGCGTTCCCGGTGACCAAGACACTCGACGAGCTGGACCGGTCCGCGTGCTCCATCCCCGGGCCGACCCTGGACTACCTCGCCTCGCTGGAATGGATCACCGCCAGGGAGAACTTGTGCCTGGTCGGGCCGGCCGGCACGGGCAAAAGCCATGTCCTGGTGGCCATCGGCATCGACGCCGTCGCCGCCGGGCATAAGGTCCGGTACTTCACTGCCGCCGATCTGGTCGACACCCTCTACCGCGGCCTGGCCGACAACTCCGCCGGCAAGGTGATCGAGAACCTGCTCCGCAACGACCTGATCCTGGTTGACGAAGTAGGGTTCGCGCCGCTGGATGACACTGGCGCGCAGCTGCTGTTCCGGTTTGTGTCAGCGGCCTACGAACGCCGGGCGCTCGGCCTGGCCAGCCACTGGCCGTTCGAGTCCTGGGGCCGGTTCCTGCCCGAGCACACCACTGCCGTCAGCCTCCTGGACCGCCTGCTCCATCATGCGAATGTCGTCGTCACAGCCGGCGACTCCTTCCGCATGCGCCAGGCCCGAGCACGAGGAGGAACCACCCTGACCAAGAAATGATCACCCGAGGGATGGGGACTTTTAACTGGCCACCACCGGGGACCGCAACTTGGCCGTTGACAACACTCAGGCTGCACAGTCGTGGGCTGTGCAATCCGCCAAGCGCGCAGTCACGGGTGAGTCTCAAGAGTTGGCGTCTACGTTCTGTGCCGGAGGCGGACATGAGCGAGCAGGGCTGGCGGGACTTTCTCTCCGCAGAGAATGTTGGCGACTGGACGGTGTTGCACGGCGGAGCGACGGCGGTGTTCGCGGTGTTGTCGTTCGGTGATGCGGCACGGCTTGCTGACGCGGTGGCGCAGGTGCCTGGCATCGAAGGCGCAGGTGTGCTCATCACTATCGCTGATGACCAGCTCACCGTGCGGTTGACGGGTGGCATCTGGCAGCTGGAGCCGCGGCACGTCGAGCTTGCACGAGCCGTCTCGACGGTCGCGCGACGGCATGGAGCCGTCGCGGACCGCACCCGTGCGCAGGAGGTCCAGCTCGCCATCGCAGCACGCCCCGGGACCGTCGATGTCGGCTTCTGGCGGGCCGTCCCTGACTTCGGCCACGATCTGGCCTTGATCATTTCGGCGGGTCGCTGACTTGCAGGTTCGCTGCTGGTGTTCGGCGAAGTTGTGCACTAGGCGAGGCAAGGCGGCACCGTGACGTTCTCGACCCACCACCCAGCCATGGACTGGCAGCTGCACAGCCCGGACAACTATTTCGCGACCGTCCAAGTCACCGAAACCTGGAACATGAGCGGCCAGCAGTTCGATGTGACGTTTTGGCGCAGGCCACTCACCGCCATCACCGCAGCCATCATGGACGCGGGTTTTGTCATCGACCAGCTAGTAGAGCCTGCGCCGCAGCCCGAACTCCAGCAACGTGATCCGCGGGCCTACGACCAGCTGCTGAGGAGACCAGCGTTTCTGTTCTTCCGCTTGACCAAACGCGAATCCGAGTAGGCGTGACAAGATCGCCGTGCCGTTGACGTGCCATCACTGGCAGAGCGTTACTCCGCCTGTCACCCACCGGCCGTCAGGTCTCTCCACGACATCGACGCTGTCGTCGCCGGATCGGAACTCAACAGCGCTAGCGCCTCGGCTCGCCGCTCTCCAGCCATCCTGCGACGGCGACGGGTAAACAGTCAGCACCGACCTGAGCGCTTGCCGCGGCGTGCCAAAGCCATGCTGCCCGGTCGGCATGTAGTCCGCTACACCGCAGGAGTGCACGGAGCCTCCGCAGCCGCTGACGCCGAGAACACCGACGCAGGCGAGCGCAGCGACGATAATGCGCACCCGCATGACGCCGTCCTCCGCCAGATCAGACGCAGCCCGCCATCGCCGGGTTGCGATCCGTGAGCGCTGACCTCTCAATTAATTCTTTGCGTGGCGGGCGCAGGGCACCTAGCGTTGTCTTCCTTAGGAGGTGCTGAGCGGGATGACATGTCACCTTCTCGCACTCTGTTTTGATGCGAACGACCCGCTCCCGCTGGCGCGCTTCTGGAGCGGGGTCCTGGGCTGGGAGATGGCTGAGGACCCCCAGGACGGCCTTGCGCTGTTGCCGGGCGGTGACACCGGGTTCGGGATCCGGTTTCTTCCAGCTCAGCAGCAGGAGGCCGGCCAGAACCAGATGCATTTCGATCTGACAAGCGCGTCCCTGGCGGACCAGCAGCAAACGGTGGCAAAGTCGCTCGGACTCGGTGCGAGGCACATCGATATTGGTCAGCGCCCGGAGGAGCGTCATGTGGTGCTTGCCGACCCCGAGGGCAACGAGTTCTGCGTCATCGAGCCTGGCAACAACTTCCTCGCCGACTGCGGATTCATCGGAGCGCTTGCATGCAACGGTTCGCAGGAAGTCGGGTACTTCTGGAGCGAAGCGCTGGGCTGGCCGCTGGTCTGGGATCAGGACGAGGAGACCGCGATTCGGTCGCCGCACGGGGGTCCGAAGATCACCTGGGGCGGTCCGCCGCTAATGCCGAAGACCGGGAAGAACCGGCTGCATTTCGACCTTGCTCCACCCGTCCACGGTGATCAGCAAGCCGAGGTCGACCGTCTCGTCTCCCTCGGGGCGACGCGAATCGACATCGGCCAGGGCGAGGTCAGCTGGGTGGTCATGGCCGATCCCGATGGCAATGAGTTCTGTGTAATGACCCCGCGATAGCGCGACCAGATCCCGGGTAGCCGCCGGCTCGGGGCTCAACCGGTC
Source organism: uncultured Actinomycetota bacterium (assembly GCA_963739025.1). Taxonomy (GTDB): domain Bacteria; phylum Actinomycetota; class Actinomycetes; order Streptosporangiales; family Streptosporangiaceae; genus Chersky-822. Next base: position 21,631 of record CAVTYS010000003.1, read on the forward strand.
TTCGTGAGGTCCATTGCGAAGAGGCGCCAGTCGGTGACGGCCAGCTCGGTGAAGCCGGCGCGGCGGAAGAACTCCGCGCCGCGATAGTTATCGAGATTGGTGCCGAGGTGCAGTCCCCGCGAGCCCGCCGCACGAAGTTGTGCGATAAGCGTGCCGATCAGCCGCCGGCCGATCCCGCGACCCTGCAATCGCGGCAGCAGGTTGATGTGCAGCTGCGACGGGAAGCGCTCCGCGAGCTCCGGCGCTGTTTCCTGGGGGCTGTGGATGCGCTTGATTGCCCGGCGTTCCTGTTCTGACAGCTGTTCTGCCAGATCAGCTGAGGGCTCCGGGTACCGGGGCCGCAGGTCAGGCCACCAGTTCTGTTCGAGGCGATGCTCGAACACAAGGCTGTCGAGTGCGGAGACAATGTAACCGGCGACGCCGTCCGCATCCTGCGCCACCGAGGCGAGAGATGGCTCGAAGATCGCATGAGGGGCCGCGTACAGGTGTCCCGGCAGGCAGGGATCCCGGAACATGGCAGTCCCATCAGCACCGTTGAACGAGGTCAGCAGGCAGACACGGTACAGGTCATCGAGGTCACCCGGCTGATAGGGCCGGACCAGGACTTGATCGTGCTCCACAATGCATTTCTACCGCCGTGCATGGCGAAGCAGGCGACCAATCGGCAACGAGCAGGAATCGAGAAGCTTCCTCCGGCTCGTTGCCGGAATACTCCTGACCAGAGCGATCGACTGCCAGGGTGACCGGGCAGCCCGTTTCCGGGCATCTTGGTTCGTCCTAAGCACGGCAATCCCGCCGGGTCGACGTGGCCCACGACTTCAGGAGTCACCATGACCAGCTCTTCCACCCAGGGAATCAAGACCGTCCTGCATCCCGTCTCCGACCTGGACAAGGCCAAGTCCGTGTACACCGCGCTGCTCGGCACGCCGCCGCAGCACGACTCGTCCTACTACGTCGGCTTCGAGGCCGCTGGCCAGCACATCGGGCTGGTGCCGGGCGGCGGACAGCAGGGCATGACCTCGCCGGTGGCCTACTGGCACGTGGCGGACATCGAGGCGAAGCTGGCCGAGGTGACCGCCGCGGGTGCCACAGTGAAGGAGGCTCCGCACGACGTCGGCGGCGGTCGCCTGGTGGCTTCATTCGCTGACCCCGATGGCAATGTCCTCGGGCTGATTCAGGACCGATGAGCGCCGGTCCCCGCTCCCGCGCTCAGCGTCGTCGTGACACCGAGCACCGGCTCACCCATGATGTGGATGTCTGGGTGGCGAGTGCCTCGGCGGACGGTGCGCCGTACCTGGTGCCGCTGTCCTTCGACTGGGACGGCGAAGCGCTGCTGGTGGCCACTCCGACGGACAGCCCGACCGGCAGGAACCTGGCTGCCACCAGAGCCGTTCGGCTGGGGCTTGGCCATACGCGCGAGGTGTCTATGATCGAGGGCGAAGTCGAGATCCTCGAGATCGACGCGCTGCCGCAGGAGCGGGGTGACCGGTTCGCCGCGCGCACCGGCTTCGACCCGCGTTCGCTGGCCACGCCCTACCGCTGGTTCCGCATCTCGCCGCGCCGCATCCAGGCCTGGCGGGACGTGGACGAACTGCCCGGCCGCGAGCTGATGCGCGACGGTCGCTGGTTGGTCTGACGCCTTGCCGGACGCGAAGCCGACGGAGGCCGCGAAGGCAGCCCCCGCCCGACAGATGGAGACACGATAAGCATGGCCGCGAGGACGGACACGCAGTCGCCTGCGCTGCACGTTGCCGAGAGCCACGATCTGATCCGCGTGCACGGCGCGCGCGAGAACAACCTCAAGGACGTCAGCGTCGAGATCCCGAAGCGGCGCCTGACGGTGTTCACCGGCGTCTCCGGCTCTGGCAAGAGCTCGCTGGTATTCGACACGATCGCCGCTGAGTCGCAGCGGCTGATCAACGAGACGTACAGCGCCTTCGTGCAGGGCTTCATGCCGACGCTGGCCAGGCCAGAGGTCGACGTGCTCGAGGGGCTGACCACCGCGATCATCGTCGACCAGCAGCGGATGGGTGCCGATCCCCGCTCCACGGTCGGCACCGCCACCGACGCCAACGCGATGCTGCGCATCCTGTTCAGCCGCCTGGGGCAGCCGCACATCGGCTCGGCCAAGGCGTTCTCCTTCAACGTCGCCTCGATCAGCGGGTCGGGTGCGGTCGCTTTCGAGCGCGCGGGGCGGACCGTGAAGGAACGCCGGAGCTTCAGCATCACCGGTGGCATGTGCCCGCGCTGCGAAGGCCGCGGGAGGGTCACTGATATTGATCTCACCCAGCTCTTTGACGATTCGAAGTCGCTCAGCGAGGGCGCGATCACCGCCCCCGGCTATAAGGGCGGCGGCTGGAACACGCGGCTTTACAACGAGTCGGGATTCGTCGACCCGGACAAGCCGATCAGCAAGTACACCAAGAAGGAGCTGCACGACTTCCTCTACCACGAGCCGGTCAGGATGAAGATCGCGGGCATCAACATGACCTACGAAGGGCTGATCCCGCGGCTCCAGAAGTCGATGCTGTCCAAAGACAAGGAGGGGATGCAGCCGCACATCAGGGAGTTCGCGGACCGCGCGGTCACGTTCACCGTCTGCCCAGAATGCGGCGGCACCCGGCTCACGGAGCTGGCCAGGTCCTCCAAGATCAACGGGATCAGCATCGCGGATGCCTGCGCGATGCAGATCAGCGACCTGGCCGGATGGGCCCGCGGCCTCGACGAGCCGTCCGTGGCGCCGCTCCTCGCATCGGTGCGGCACGTTCTCGACTCGTTCGTCGAGATAGGCCTTGGCTACCTCTCACTCGACCGGCCGGCGGGCACGCTGTCGGGCGGCGAGGCGCAGCGCGTCAAGATGATCCGCCAGCTCGGCTCCTCGCTCACCGACGTCACATACGTCTTCGACGAGCCGACCGCAGGCCTGCACCCGCACGACGTCCAGCGGATGAACGACCTGCTGCTGCGGTTGCGCGACAAGGGCAACACGGTGCTCGTCGTGGAGCACGAGCCAGAGACGATCGCCATCGCCGATCACGCCGTCGACCTCGGCCCTGGCGCAGGCACGGCTGGCGGCACCGTCTGTTTCGAGGGCACCGTCGATGCCCTGCGCGCCAGCGGCACCGTCACCGGCCGCCATCTCGGCGACCGGGCCGCCCTGAAGGAGAAGGTGCGGACTCCCGCCGGCGCGCTGGCGATCCGCGGCGCGACGGAGCACAACCTTCGCGACGTCGACGTGGATATCCCGCTCGGGGTGCTCGTCGTCGTCACCGGCGTCGCCGGCTCAGGCAAGAGCTCGCTCGTGTTCGGGTCGATGCCCGCCGGCGCGGGCGTCGTGTCGATCGACCAGGGTGCGATCCGCGGCTCGCGGCGGAGCAATCCCGCGACGTACACCGGCCTGCTCGACCCGATCCGCAAGGCGTTCGCGAAGGCTAACGGCGTCAAGCCGGCGCTGTTCAGCCCCAACTCCGAGGGTGCCTGCCCCAACTGCAACGGCGCCGGGGTGGTCTATACCGACCTAGCCATGATGGCCGGCGTCGCGGTCACGTGCGAGGTGTGCGAGGGGAAGCGGTTCGAGGCTTCGGTGCTCGACTACCACCTCGGCGGCCGCGACATCAGCGAGGTCCTCGCGATGCCGGTGACGGAGGCCGCGCAGTTCTTCGCCGAGGGCGAGGCAAGCACGCCTGCCGCCCAGGCGATCCTCGACCGCCTCGCCGACGTCGGGCTCGGCTATCTCACCATCGGGCAGCCGCTCACCACGCTGTCCGGCGGCGAGCGGCAGCGGCTCAAGCTGGCTACTCACATGGGCGAGAAGGGCGGCGTCTACCTCCTTGACGAACCGACCACTGGCCTCCACCTCGCCGACGTCGAGCAGTTGCTCGGCCTGCTCGACCGGCTCGTCGATTCTGGCAAGTCGGTAATCGTGATCGAGCACCACCAGGGCGTCATGGCGCACGCCGACTGGATCATCGACCTTGGCCCAGGCGCGGGCCATGATGGCGGCCGGGTCGTCTTCGAGGGCACACCGGCCGACCTGGTCGCCGCCCGCTCCACCCTCACCGGCGAGCACCTCGCGGCCTACGTCGGCGCCTGACCCCCGGCACGGCGGTAGCGCGATGCGCGCCTGACGTGGGCGGCGTGCAGGAGGCCAGCCAGGGATCCCGGCTCCGGTCACCTGGGTTGACCACGCAATGGAGGGACCAGCCGCGTGCCGGCGAGCACGGGCTGGTCCCCTCGCAGGTCAGATCAGTGCTGCTTGATGGTCTCGTTGACGGGCTCCCACGCGAACCCGTCAGGGTCGGTAAAGGAACCGACGTCGCCCCCGACGATGAGCCGGTGCGATCCGGTGCCGTCGGCTGGGACCCCGGCGTCCTTGGCGAGGGCGCGGTGCCCGTAGAGCGCCAGCTTGACGGGACCCGACGTGGCGAACTCGACGTACTTGCGGCCGAAGCTCTTCGCCACAGCCAGGCCGCGGTCCACGTAGAACCGCTTCGTCGCGGCCACGTCGGCGACGCCCAGCAGGAGCACGATCTGGTCGATCTGCTTGCTGGCAGGGCCGGTGTCCTTCTTGGCCGAGCTCGCGACCTTCCAGATCGTGCCGTCTGGCGCCTGGACGACGCCGCCGTAACCCCAGAACGATTTCGCGGCAGGCTTGAGCGTCGTGGCGCCCGCGTCGACGGCGGCGTCGATGAGGAGGTTCGCGTCGGTTGGCTGCGCCACGGTGAGCGACAGCGTGAACCCGCGGAACCCGGTCGTGGGTGCCTCCGAGGCCCCCAGGCGCACCTGGTCGCCGAGGCCGAAGGCAGTGGTGTAGAAGCGTTCGGCGGCCGCGGTGTCGGCCACCTCGAGGGTGACAGTTTGGATGGTAGCCATGTCAATGACGCTAGGGGAGACCCGGTGAGCAGCGCTTCTCCGTTCCTGCTCGTTGCCGCACGGCGGGTGATGTGAGGTGTCCGCGGCGCTCAGCCTCTCGCGGCAGCAGATCCTGGCGTTCCGGCGGCGCGCTGGCGGACTAGACGAACGCCTTCCGTTCGGCCAGGACGCGCTCTGCAGGGCCGCGTGGGCAGGGCTGCAGGACAGCATGCCGCGGGCTGCCTTGCTATCCATCCACGCGCGGGTCGAGGGAGCAGGGGCGTCCGCATGGGAGGATCCGTCGCTGGTCCAGCTATGGGGGCCAAGGTTCAGCGTCTTCGTGGTGGCCGCTCGCGATCTGGCTGTCTTCACGCTCGGGCTGCTGCCCGACGACGCCAAGGGCAGGCACAGGTCGCAGGATCTGGCCGCCCGCCTCAGGGCCAGCCTGGCCGGCGCGCGGATGCCGTACGCGGAGGCCGGGCGGGCGCTCGGCGTGCACCACGGCATGCTCAGGTACGCGGCGGCGACCGGCACGGTCCTGATCCGCTGGGAGGGCGCTCGGCAGCCGACCGTCTGGACCGTGCCGGCGCCGCACGCGGACCCGCGTGCCGCCCGCCTCGAGCTAGCCCGCCGCTACCTGCACATCTACGGGCCGACGACGCCGGCGGCGTTCGGCTGGTGGACAGGGCTCGGCCCGCGGCTAGGCGGGGCGGCTTTCGACGCGCTCAGGGACTCCCTGACGCCGGTGCAAACGCCCATTGGCGAGGCCTGGATCCTCGCCGAGGACGAGGCCGGCCTTCGCGCCGGACCGAGGCCTGCGGCACCGGCCCGGCTGCTGCCGAGCGGCGACGCCCTTCTTCTGCTGCACGGCGCCGATCGTGAGCTCATGGTCCCAGATGCCGGCCGTCGTGACGCGCTGTGGCCCCCGCGCGTCTGGCCAGGCGGCGTGGTCGTCGGCGGGGAAATCGCCGGGACGTGGCGGCGCGCGGACACCGTGGTAACCGTGCAGCCCTGGCGACGACTGAGGCGGGCCGAACGCGATGCGGTCGAGGCGGAAGCTCAGTCGCTGCCGCTGCCCGGCAACATGGGCCGGATCATCGTGCGCTGGGGCGACTGAGACCAGCCAGCCGCGTACTTAGCCCGCCGCATACAGGGCGAGCATGGTGGCCAGTTCTACCGGCTGGCTGAGCGCGGCGCAATGACCCGAGGCGATCTCGTCGGGAACGATGCCCAGCCGATCTGCAACGACCTGGCCCATGAACTCGGGCGGGAAGAAGCGGTCCCGCGTGCACAGGATGAACCTGGTCGGCACGTCTGGCCAGGAGCTCAGCGGCCACGGGTCACGCGCAGGGGTGTCCGACTGGGCACGCGTCTTGCTGCGGGCGATGGCGGCCAGGTCGGGCGGCACGTCATGGTAGAAGACGTCGCCATGCCCCTCTTGCCGCATGACCCGGTCGAAGCCGGTATTGGCCGTCCAGTCAGCGGGCGGCTCTCCCGGTGCCGGGATCATCGCGGTCACCAGGATGAGCGCGTCCGCCTTCAGCCGCTCGGCGACAAGCGGCGCCGTGAAGCCGCCGAACGACTGGGCCACCACGACCACGTGATCGTGATCGCCGACGGCCTGCGCCGCCGTGTCCGCATACTCGGGCAGTCCAGCCGAGTCATCGTCGCACGGCAGATCGGGCGCCACCGACTGATGCCCACCAGACCGCAGCTCTTGCTGCACCAGGTGCCAGTACCAGCCCACATCCCCTGCGCCATGAATCAGAGCGAAAGTTGCCATGCCCCGCACCTCCCCTCTGGTGCCCGAAGCAACCGGCACTTACCCAGACCGGCAGCGGAATGCCACGCGACGGCTACGATGACGAGGGCGCACGCCTATGACCCGACATGCGCGAGAGCTTCGGATGGACGCCGCCAGACGCCGTGAGCTTGCCAGGCAGGTGCTCGAGGGCTATGTGAGCGGCCCTGCGGCTGCGACCGAGGCAACGGTTCGGGCGCTTGCGAAGCTGACGGACGCCGGTGCTGTCGTGCTCGTCGAGGGCATCAGCGACCAGATCGCGCTCGAAACGCTCGCCGCCCGCCGCGGCCTGGATCTCACGGCTGAACGCGTCGTGATCCTGCCGATCGGCGGAGCCAACGCCATCACCAGGTACCTGACCCGACTCGGTCCTGGCGGAGCGGACTTGATCCTTACCGGCCTCTGCGACGTCCGCGAGGAAGCCGTCTTCCGGCGTGCGATCGCCAATTCTCGCATCGCGTCGCCGCAGACGCGCGCTGACCTTGAGCGCCTGGGCTTTTACGTCTGCGTCGATGACCTGGAAGACGAGTTGATCCGGGCCAACGGCGCCTCGAGGGTCGAGACGATATTCGACTCCCAAGGAGATCTCGGCTCGTTCCGGAGCCTGCAACGGCAGCCCCAGTGGCGGGGTCAGCCGATCGATGCGCAGCTGCGGCGGTTCCTGTCAAGCGGCTCGAGGCGCAAGCTCCGTTACGCGCGCCTGCTCGTTGAGTCTCTGGATCTCGACCGCCAGCCGCGTCCGCTCGACGCGGTGCTAGCGGCCCGCCGGGTGAGTCCGGGCAGGCCCGCAGACGGCACGTGATCGGCAGGGTGACAATGAGGACACGAAGGGAGTCGGCCGACTCGGGCTGATCGTTGCGGCCGTCGTGGCGGCGGGCTGCGGTTCGGGGTCGTTTCCCGTTGCCACACCTAGTGCCAGGCCGCCTGCGACTGCGAAGCCTGCGCAGCTCGCCGCCCCGGCTGACTGCCCGGTCACTCATCCGATCCCTCGGCATCCGCCTGCGCGGCTGCATGCCGTCCCTGGCTTCACCTATTACCTGCGTGGCTGGTACGGCAACGCCGCCCTCTGGATGGGCGTGCCGAAACGGGGGGTTCTCCCAGCCCTGCATCCGTACGGGACTCGGTGGCAACGTGAATGGGGAACGAAGTTCCCGTGGTGGCAGGCGATTCCGGGTCGGCTGACGATCACCGCGCAGAGGCTCGACGGTCCGATCGCTGGGTTCCACAGCCGGGTGGCCGGACCGAACGACACGGGGCATACAGGATTCGTCTCCAGCGGCCTGTACTGGCCGTCGCTCGGATGCTGGCGGGTGACCGGCGCGGTCTCCGGTCATTCGCTGACGTTCGTCGCCTGGGTACGGACCGTCCGCGCCTAGCCAGCCGTCCTGGCAGGCTTAGCTTGAGGCCTTGCGCACCGTGGCCCGTGCAAGTGTGGAAACCAGCGCAGCTAAACGACCACGCTCATGCAGCCGGTGCGCGCCGCACGCCACTGACCGCGACCGTGTATCGGTGTCGCACCCATTGCGTGAGCAGGTTATGGGTGCGACACCGATACACGAGGACGTGCGCCGAGTTCTCCGCCGATCGACTAGATCGACCGCCGGATGTCCGTTTCTGAGCGGTCTGGACGACTGAACGTCATACGCTCGTGTTGTGTCTAGCCACGAAGATCGCTTGTGGGTCGGCTCGATGCCGGAAGCCTATGACCGCTTGCTCGCTCCCGCCGTGTTCCGCCCCTTCGCCGCCGATCTCGCCGCGCGGGCGGCGAGGCTGAACCCGGGCCGCGTGCTGGAGATCGCGGCAGGGACCGGTGTGCTGACCGTCGAACTCGTCGCGGCCCTGCCGGACGCGGACGTCACCGCGACAGATCTGAACGCCGCGATGGTCGACTACGGGTCTCACCAGGCGCCCGGCGCGACCTGGCAGCAGGCTGACGCGCTGAACCTGGCCTTCGGGGACGGCGAGTTTGACCTGGTCGCCTGCCAGTTCGGTGTCATGTTCTTCCCCGACAAGCAAGCCGCGTTCCGCGAGATGCGGCGGGTCCTGCGGCCGGGCGGCACTGTGCTCTTCAACACCTGGGCCGCGATCGACACGCACGGCTTCGCCGCCGCCCTGCTCGCGGGCATCGAACGCGCCTTTCCCGACGATTCGCCCACCTTCATGGCCGCCGTCCCGCATGGCTATCCGGACCTGGACCAGGTCGCCGTCGACCTGGCGGCAGGCGGGCTCGACTGCATCTCGGCGCAGACGGTCACGCTCGAGGGACGGGCTGAATCGGCCGCGGGCGTCGGGACCGGATTCTGTACGGGCACCCCGCTGCGGATGGCCATCGAGAGCCGCGGCGACCTTGCCGCGAATACGGCCGTCATAGGCGAGGAGATGACGGCCAGGCTCGGCCCTGGTCCGGTTACAGCTCAGATGACCGCCCACGTCATCGAAGCCGCGCCCGCCGCCTGACCGTCGGCGCCGCGCGCACGCACGCCCGCCCGCCCGCCCGCCCGCCTGCGGATACGACAGCAAAGTGCCGTAGCGTGCACTGTCTGAACCGCGTCGTGCCGTTGCTGTTCTTCAGAGCTCGGGGAGGCCCGCGTGATCTTCCGTCCCGTCGAGCGCTCCGACCTCGAACGGCTGAAACCGCTGCTGGTGTCAGACCCAGCGAGCGCGCTCATCGCCGACCGGTTCCTGGTCAGGTTCGAAGCCGGCGAGTACCACCCCGCGTGTACCTGGATCGCCGAGGAATCGCCAGACGCGGAGCCGGCCAGCCACGATGTCGCGTTCTACCGCGATCACATGTCGGGGCAGCGGTCCTGGTGGCGCGTAGCCGAGACACCCGACGGCGACCTCGCGGGGTTCGGCCTCCCGTCGCGCAACACCGACGTCCCCGTCGTCGGCTACCTGGGCGTCGTGCCCGAGCACCGCGGTCACGGCTTCGCCGGCGAGATCCTGGCCGAGATCACGCGGATCCTGGTCGCCGAGGTCGGGGCGACGACCATCCACGCGGACACCGACCTGGAGAACCGACCGATGGCCGTCGCTTTCGAGCAGGCCGGCTACCGGCCAGCGGGCCGCCGCCTGGTGCTGTCTGCGAGCTGATTGACGGCGGTACCGCGGCGGACCGCAGTCACGGGAGCGTCCTGTTAAGCGTCCTAAACATGCTGGGACGATGGAACACGACCCCCAGCCTCTTGCAAAGGAGCACGTGTGTCCTACCCCCCGATCGAGCCGTACGAGACAGGCATGCTCGACACCGGCGACGGCAACTCGATCTCCTGGGAGACCTGCGGAAACCCGGACGGCCTGGCTGCCCTGATCGTGCACGGCGGGCCCGGCTCCGGCTGCTCGGCCGGCGTGCGGAAGTCGTTCGACCCGGCGCGATTCCGCACGATCCTATTCGACCAGCGCAATTGCGGCCGGAGCACGCCGCACGCCAGCGACCCCGCGGCCGACATGGGCCTGAACACCACGCAGCACCTGATCGCCGACATGGAACGGCTGCGCGAGCATCTCGGCGTCGACAGATGGCTGCTGCGTGGCGGGTCGTGGGGCGTAACCCTGTCGCTCGCCTACGCCGAGCAATATCCCGACCGCGTCAGCGGCATGATCATGGTGAGCTGCACGTCGACCAGGCGGCTGGAGCTCGACTGGTTGTACCGGGGTGCCGGCCGGTTCTTCCCCGAGGCCTGGGTGCGGTTCCGTGACTACGTCGGCGCCAGCGACTTCCGGCTGCCGACCGACACCGAGCCGCCGATCGAGGACCTGCTGATGCGGTACGCCAGGCTCATGGAGGACCCGGATCCGCGCGTCAGGGAGCAGGCCGCGTTGGCGTGGCTGACCTGGGAGGACACGGTCGTCTCGCTGGAGGAATCAGGACCGGGCGCGTACCTGGACCGGCCGGACGACGCGAAGCTCGCCTTCGTGCGGATCTGCTCGCACTATTTCGCGCACGACGCGTTCCTTGAGGACGGCATCCTGATCCGCGAGGCAGGCAAGCTGGCCGGGATTCCCGGCGTGCTGATCCACGGCCGCAACGACATCGGCGGGCCGGCCATCACCGCCTGGGAGACCGCGCAGGCCTGGCCGGGTTCTGAGCTGATCGTCATCTCCGATAGCGGGCACACCGGCAGCGCGGCAATGCGGCAAGCGCTGGATGCGGCCGCCGAGAAGATCTACGCGGCGATCACGAGTTAGCCGCGATCCGCGGCCCGGGCGACTCAAGATGTAGCGCGAAATCCAGAGACGATATATCTTGAATCTCGTGACCGGGAATCGAAGGAGCGAATCGCGATGACCACACCACTTCGGAATGACGCGCAGGGCATGAGCCGGCGCGAGGAGATGACCGTCTCGACGGCGGCGATGACTGACGTGCCGTGGGCCGTCGCTGGAGCGGCCGGAGTGGTCGTGACGGGCGCTGACCTCGCGTTCCACCTCCTGGGCGGGCACCTCGCGCTGACCACTTCACTGGCCGCGGGAACCGTCGCGGCCTTCACGGTAGCCGGCGGGAGTGTCGTGATCCGGCGCAACGCGAGCCGGGCGGCACGCTGGGCCCGCAGCCACCCGTGGCGCTTCGCGGTGCTGCCAGGGATCGCGACCGCGGCTGTCGTTTTCGTGCTCGCCGTCATCGGGCCGAGCGGTCTGTTCGGCGGGGCCTTCACCGCGCTGTGGCACGGTGCGATCACGTTCGGCCTGATCGGCGCCGCCGGCACCGTCACGCGCAGCAGCCGTTCCGAGAAGCGCGGCCCCGGCTACTGAGGCGTTCCGCCCGGCGCGTGCTCGGGGCGGATGAGGAGCTCGTAGCTGCGGGCGTCGGTGCGGGCCAGGAAGCTGCCGCGCGGGACGAAGCCGAGCGCACGGACCACGCGGAGCGCCCGCTCGTTGAAGGACGCGACCGTCACGCGGAACGCCGCCGGCGCGAACTCCCGCCGCCCGAAGGCCAGCCCAGTCCCGATGGCCTCGCGGCCCAGGCCCTTCCCGGTCAGGTCAGGCCGCAGGCCGCCGCCCGTGTCCAGCGCGGAGGAGTCGTAGTCGCCGCCCGGCACCCTGCCGTCCTCGCCGAACGACCGGAACCCGATCAGCTCCTGGCCCTCGACCAGCGCGTAGAAGCCGCCCTCCTGGCTGATCAGGAACGCCGGGCTGGCGCCGGTCATGTCGTAACAGTCATAGGGGGCCGGGTAGCGCCAGGTGACGATCTCCGCGGCGTAAGCAGGCGTCATCGGCACGATCCGCATGCGGCCAGCCTAACCGCCAGCCGCGGCGGCTGGCCTGGCCTGCCTGATGGACCTGATCGACCGCAGGCTCAGCACTACGGTGCTGCTCAGCGCTGTGTAGGCCGCAGCGAATCCCAGCATCCGGCCGGGGCCGACAACGGCGGCAAGGGCGCACCGATCCGAGTGCCATGGCCGCCATGATCGTGCCCCAGGCGCTCGCGCCGCCCAGGTACGCACGCGCCAGCAGCGGGCCGAGCAGCAGATAGGGCGCCCACGTCAGCAGGTTGAACAGGGCGAACTGAACCGTGATCACGCACGGCCAGGTCTGTGCGCGGAACTGCCGCCACCCGTCGGCCAGGTCCTGCCACGGCGAGCGCGGCCCTGGCCGGATCGCGGGCACCCGCAGCAGGGCAAGCGAGAGCAGGCTGACGCAGAAGGTCGCGGCGTCGACGGCGATCACGACTCCCGGCTGGCTGACCCCGATCAGCACGCCGGCAAGCGCGGGACCGATCACCTTCGTCGCCGACTGCGCGACCCCGAGCAGGGCGTTCGCGTCTGCCAGCCTGTCCCGCGGTGCGATCGCCTGCGTCAGCCCGCCAAGCGCGGGGGCAAAGAATGCCTCGCCGGTTCCGAGCACCGCGGACAGCACGACGATCAGCCAGATTGGCGGCGCCGCGAGCAGCAATTCGGCCGCGAGAATGCCCTGGGCGGTCAGCCGCGCCGCGTCGGCGCCGAGCATGACCTTGCGCCTGCCAAGCCGGTCGGCGAGAACGCCGCCGCCGAGCATGAAAAGCACCTGCGGAATGACGCCAGCCGCGAGCACGCAGCCGAGACCGGCGGCCGAGCCGCCGCCGCCCAGCACCGCGAACGTGACCGCGACCCCCGACATGGCGGAGCCGAGCAGCGAGGTCGTGTAGCTCGCGTAGAACCGCCTGAAGTCCCTGTGCCGCAGCACCGCCAGCCTGCCGCCTGCCGGCCGTGCCGCCTTTTCCCGATAATCAGACTCAGGCAATTTACTGCGGTTATTCGTGGGTTCAGATTTGCTATTAACCACAATCGCAGATTGCCAGCAAGGAACCTCCAGCGGCAAGAATTCCATGGGATTTAACAGAACGTATCCCGTATCTGCCAGCGGCTACGCGCTGTTGCCGCAGTAAATGCAAACAGCGCGCCGAGTTATGATCGCGGTATCAGCCGGCGAATTCGCGGTCTTCATTTGCGGCCCGCAGAGGCCGCGACGGGAGGTATCGCCGTGAGCGTCACGGAGCTCATTCCGGCCCGCACCTTGCCCGTGCACATCGCGCCGGTCGAGTACGCGGTGGCGGTCGCGCGTTACCTGGCCTGGGCCAGCCTCAGCGACGCCTCGCGGCGGATCTACCGGATCTCGCTGACCAGCTGGTCGTGGCCGCTGGTGGGGCAGCAGGCGCCGGCCGGAAGGCTCCGCCGCGGCGCGGTGCCGCCGGTCGTCCCGCTGGCCGTGCTCGACGACCCAGGCACCCGTGCGCGGCTCGCCGTCGCCATGGGCGAGCAAGCCAGCCTGACCGACGCCCGCACCGTCAATGGGGAGCTGTCGGCGTTGCGCAGCGCCGTCGGCTGGTGGCAGGACCTTGGCTGGCTCAGCAGCGACCCGACGGCAGGCCTGCGGCACGCGTGGCCCGCAGCCACTTGCCTGCCGGCCCCGACCGAGGAGCAGCTGATTGCCCTGTGGCGCAGCGATGCCCGGCTCCGTGAGCATGCGTTCTGGCATCTGCTCCACGACTCAGCGGCTCCCGCGCCCGCGGTTCTCGCGCTGGACGCAGCCGATCTCGACCTGGAACGGCGGCAAGTGAAGGCCGCGGAAGCGCAGCGGCCTGTGCGCTGGAGCGCGGGAACGTCCGACCTGATCGGCTGGTTGCTCGCTAGCCGCAGCCACGGCCCTGTGTTCCTGACCGGCCGGCCCGCGCCTGTCGGTGTCACGGGGCGTGACGTGTGCCCGCTGACCGGCCGTGCGCGGATGTCGTACCGGCGCGCGGCCGAGATCTTTACGGCGCACGCGGCCGAGCTGGACCCGCGCGGCCGCGGCTGGACACTGCACCAGCTGCGGCGCTTATGAGCGGGCCTGCCGCCCGCAGCCTGAGGCGCCTGGTGGCTCAGCAGTAGGGTTGTCTGGACGATGGCCTAACCGGGGGGAGCGCCATGACATTCGTGCAGCTCATCGACTTCAAGGCGTCCGATATTGACGCGTTCCGCAGGGCTGGCGAGGAGTGGGAGCGGGCGACCGAGGGCAAGCGGACCGCTCGCCGGCGGCTGGTCTGCCGCGATCGCAGCGAGCCTGACCGGTACGTGATGCTGGTGTTCTTCGACTCCTACGAGTCCGCGATGGTCAACTCGGAACTGCCGGAGACGCAGGCCATCGCGAAGGAGTTCGCCGAGCTCACCGCCGGCCCGCCGGCATTCCGCGACTTGGACATCGTCGACGACATGGCCTGAGCGGCGCCTGGTTGGGTCAGCAGTGCCAGGCCGGCGCCGACGGTCAGCCGCGCCTGCCGAGGATGGCAAGCAGCCTGGTCTGCGGGCTGGCGTCGGGCGCCGTGGGCACGGCGGGGCCGAGTACCCCCGCCGAGCGGAACGCCTCGACCTGGGGCTCGACGACCTCGAGGCAGGCATCCACGAGCGCGGGATCGAGCGTCGTGTCCTGGCCTGTCGCCTCGGCCAGGTCCCAGCCGTGGATCAGCACGTCCACGAACCGGTGCCCCGCGTACACCGAACCTGGCACAGGTCCGTACGAAACCGCGCACGGAGCGTCCATGACGCCTGGCGCCTGGAACGCGGCCGCCGCGGCGGCCGCCGACCGGTCATAGGCGCCGGCCGGGTCGGTGCCGACCACGTCACCGTCGAGCCCGTCGCCGACCTGCTCGATCGTGCGCCCAGCTGCCAGCTCGGCGGCCCAGAGGTTCCCTGCGATCACGTGATTGAGCAGCGCCCTGACGTCCCAGTCGGCGTCGGGCGTCGGCAGGTCCAGCTGGCCAGCCGCGATGCCCGCGACGACCTCGCCCGCGGCGTCCAGGGCACGGTTGTGCATCTGCCCGATATCGGTCATGGCTGATCCCCTCCCGCTGTCAAGCCAGGCTTGCCAGAGCGTTCATGCCTCGCGAGCGGGCCAGTGAATCACTCGCGCCGGGTGATGGCCGCCGCGTCAGGGCCGGACAGCGTGGACGGTGAGCTCGCCGGTCCTTCAGGCGGGCATGTCCGAATGGGCGCAAAATGGGAGGTCGCATGTCTAAGTCCGACGGCACGTTCATCCTGGTGGCGACGTATCCGGACGAGCGCGCGGCGCGAGACGACTATCGGGTTGTCAAGGACGCTCACGCGAGCGGCCTCGTCGGCTCCTACGACGCCGCGGTCATCACCAAGGACCTGAGCGGCAAGGTCCACGAGAACAAGGACGAGACGAGCACCAGGCACGGCGCCTGGTGGGGCGTCGCCGCAGGTGCCGCCGTCGGCGTCCTGTTCCCGCCCGCGATCCTGGGTGCAGCGGCGGCTGGCGGCGTGATCGGCGGGGTCACCGGTCACCTGGCCAAGGGCATGTCCCGCTCCCAGGCCAAGGAACTCGGCGACTTCATCGACCCAGGTCAGGCCGGCCTGGTAGTCGTCGGTGAGAGCAAGGTCGAGCAGGCGCTCGCCAAGGCGGTGACCAAGGCAGAGAAGCAGACCGCCAAGGAACTCGACGTCGATCCGAAGGACGTCGACCGCATCATGCGGGAGACCGTCGAGGAGATGTAACGCGGGCCTATGTTCCCGGCCCTGGCCTGCAGGCCAGGGCCGGGACGCCAGGAAACTGAGTACCTTAGCCCGGCCGTCCTGAGTATTCGGACACTGGCTTCGCGGGCCGCCCCGCTGCAGCATGAAAGTGACAGCGCCACGCTGCCGCTTGATGGAAAGGCGGCCCCGATGAACGACTCAGCCGGATCCCGGTTGCTGCACGAGCAGCTAGACAGATGGATAGCGGCCGGCCTCATCGACTCCCACCAGGCCAGCCGGATCGAAGCGGCCGAGCAGACACGCGCGCCCGTGCCAGGACCCGCGGCCGGCCAGCCTCGCAGGCGGCTGCCGCTGGTGGCCGAGGTGCTCGGCTACCTGGGAGCGGTCCTCGCCGCCACGGCGATCGCCGTGGCGCTGCGCCAGGTATGGAAGCACGTTCCCCCTAGCGCCTGGCTGGCGTTCACCGCGGTCCTCGCTGTCGGCATGCTGGTGGCTGGCGCGCTGGTCAGGGCCGAAGCAGATCCCGCGTTCGCCAGGCTGCGGAGCGTCCTGTGGCTGCTCGCGACGGCGAGCGCCGCGGCCTTCGCCACGGTCCTGACCACCAAGTTCCTGCACCTGTCTGACACCAGCGTCGCGCTGTGGGCCGAGACGGCGTGGCTGGTCTGCGCGATCCCGCTGTGGTGGCGCACCAGGTCGCCAGTCCAGCAGGCCGCCGCCTTCGGCGGCGCGATCGCGCTAACCGAGACCGGCCTCGACCAGATCGTCCCGCACGCCGGACCCTTCGCCTACGGCCTCGCGTTGTGGATTCTGGCGGTCTCCTGGGGAGCCGCGGTGGCCCGCGGCTACCTGATGCCACGCATAACCGGGCTGCTGTTGGCCGGGATCGGTGCGCTGGTCGGCGCGACCATCGCGATGAGCGCGGACAACCCGCTAGGGCCGGTGCTGGCGCTGCTGACCGTCGCCGGCCTGCTGGCGGCCGGAATCGTCGCGCATCGTGTGCTGCTGATCGCGATCGGGGCGGCCGGCACGCTGTTCGTTATCCCCGCGGCGGCGAACCGGTACCTGCCAGGCTCGCTGGCCGCGCCGCTGGCCGTCGCGACGGTGGGCCTGGTGTTGTTCACGATCGCGATGTGGCTGGCCAGGCACCGCAGGCGAGCCGGAAGCTAGTCCTCGTCGCCCGCGCGGTCCAGGATGAGGCTCAGCACCCAGCTGACGATCCCGACGATGAGGGCGCCGAGCAACGCGGGAACGAAGCCGTCGATGTGGAACGGCAGGCTCAGCTTGTGCGCCACCCAGCTGGTGAGCCAGAACAGCAGGCCGTTGACCACGATGGCGATCAGCCCGAACGTGATCGCGTAGGCCAGGCAGCCGACAACCTTCGCGATGGGCTTGAGGACCGCGTTGATGATCCCGAAGATCAGCGCGACCACGACCAGGGTCCCGATCTTGCCCGCCGTGGTGTGCGCGTGCAGGTGAATACCGGGGATCAGCAGCGTGGCCACCCATAGCGCGGCAGCGGTGACCACGAGCTTGATCAGAAGTTTCATGACGCCCATCCTGCCAGCTAACCGGGTCAGTTCAGGACTCTTGGGCTGCTACGGACAAGTCGTGTGAACGGGAGTTAGTAGGCGCCGACAGGCCCAGTACGTCCATGCTGCTGGACTCGCGGATCTGCCGGTGGCAGCATCGTCGGCGGGGATTTGGGGATACCTGCTGACGGGCCACGGGGGCGTGGCCCGAGGTAATCCCCAGCGGGGATGGGGATCGGGGGATCCGCGATGTTTGGCTGGTTGCTACCTGATGCGACTCATCAGGTGCTATTTGAGGGCTGGGACCGGCAGCAATACCGGCCACGGCACGGCAAGGCACCGATCATGGTGCGGGGCGCGCACACGGCCGCCAGCGCCATCGAGCGGGCCAGAGTGCGTTACCTCGGAGCCGCTGAGGAAGAAGGCCTGGCCGGGGCGGCCGCGGGTGCGGGTGCGGGTGCGACAAGCCGCCGGCCACAGCGCGCCGACTGACGCAGAGACCTGAAGCTCGCTTCTGCCCAATTCCTTCGGGCAGGGCCGAAAAGCGGCGCGTACGTCACGATGCGCTAGCCAGTGCTCTACTTCCAGCGGAAGTGGACGAAGACCCGGCCGAAGTTCTTGGAGTCCTTCTCCACCCTGTGGTACAGCGCCTTGATGTCCTTGCGGTCGAGGAACCGCAGCACGTGCTTCTTGAGCTGCCCTGAGCCCTTGCCGGGGATGATCTCCACGAGCGGCGCCTTGATCCTGACGGCCTCGTCGATGATGTCCTGCAGCGCCTTGTCGATGTCCCTGCCGCGGTTGTAGATGTCGTGCAGGTCGAGCTTGAGCTTCATCAGCCGCCTCTCAAGTCGCTGCCGCTCCCACGTTACGCTGCCGCAATGCCGGATGACACCCCGCGAGAGACCGGCCGCGGCCAGCCGTGATCTGCGTTCTGGGTGACGCGCACCTCGACGTCATCGTCGCCATCGCGGGGCCCGTCGCCGCCGATACCGACACGCCAGCCCGGACCAGGGTGAGCGTGGGCGGTCAGGCGGCCAACGTTGCCGCCTGGGTGTCCGCGCTCGGCGGCCGGAGCAGGCTGATCGCCGCGCTCGCCGATGATGCTGCTGCCGCGCTCGTGGCCAGCGAACTGGCCGCCCGCGGCGTCGACCTGGTCGGACCCGTGATCGGCGGCCACACGGGCGTGGTCGTGTCGCTGTCGGCTGGCGGCGCTGACCGCTCGATGCTCACCGACCGTGGGGTGGGCCCGCTGCTGGACGAGACCGCGATTCAGCCAGGCTGGCTCGACGGCTGTTCCTGGCTGCACCTGCCCGCCTACAGCCTGACCAGCGAGCCTGTGCGGGGCGCCGCGCTGGTCACCGCCGCTGAGGCGCGGGCGCGCTCGGCGCGGCTCAGCGTCGACCTGTCGTCGACCGCGGCCATCACCGGCTACGGACGCGCGGCGTTCGTCGACCTGCTTCGCGGGCTCGGCCCTGACCTGGTCTTCGGGAACAAGGCGGAGACCGGCCTGATCGGCGACCTGCCCGACACCCGGCTGATCACGAAGCTCGGACCGGGCGGCGTGATCGTGGACGGGCAGCACTACCCGGCAGCCACGACAGAGCCGACGGACGCGACCGGCGCGGGGGATGCGTTCGCCGCGGGGTATCTTGTCGGCGGTGTCCACCTTGGCCTCGCAGCGGCGGCCAGGGCCGTAGCGACGATGGGGGCAATGCCGTGACGGTCCCGCTGCGCGTGTCCGATGAGGTTTCCGCCGCCCTCGCGGCTGGCCGGGCTGTCGTGGGGCTGGAGACAACCCTGGTGTCGCACGGCTTCTCGGCGGGGCGCGGGCTCGCCGCCGCGCTCGAATCCGAGGAGCGGGTGCGCCTCGCTGGCGCCGTGCCCGCGACCGTCGGCATCGTCGAGGGAGCGATCAGGGTCGGGCTCGACAAGGCCGCGCTTGAGCGGTTCGCCGAGGCGGGCACCGCTGCCCGCAAGGTCGGGCCGCGCGACATCGCGGCGTGCGTCGTGCAGGGTGCGCTCGGCTCGACCACCGTCGGCGGCACGCTGGCGGCCTGCCAGCTGGCCGGGATCAGGTTCCTGGGCACCGGCGGCATCGGCGGCGTGCACCGCGGCTTCGCGGCGACGCTCGACATCTCAGCCGACGTGCCCCAGATCGCGCGTACCCCTGCGATGGTGGTCTGCTCGGGAGCCAAGTCGATCCTCGACGTGCCCGCGACAGGCGAGCTGCTCGAGACCTTGTCAGTCCCGGTGCTCGGCTGGCAGACGGCGACGCTGCCGCTGTTCTACACGGGCACGGGCGGCCCGCCGGTCTCCGCCGAGGTCAGCACCAGCGCAGAGGCTGCCGGCATCGCCAGGACGCACTGGGCCGTGCACCCGTCAGGTGGCCTGATCCTGGGCAGGCCCCCCGCGGACGGGCTTGACCTGGCCGATCTGATCGGCCGCGCTGTCGAGGCGGTGCGGGCCCGCGGCGTCACCGGCCAGGCGGTGACCCCGGCCGTGCTCACCGAGATCGAGGAGCTCAGCGACGGCCGCAGCGTAGCGGTGAACCGGGCGCTGATCGCCGACAACGCGGGCCTGGCGGCCGAGATCGCGGTCGCGTACGCGTCGGCGTGAATCAGCTGCCCCCCGGAGCCGGGCTTGCCGGGCTCGCCGGCCCGAGGCGAGAAGCCGGCCCGTAGGGCCCCGCGGCGTCCTCGGCTAGCCGGTAGTGCCGGACCTCGCCGTCGGTGTCCACCGCGGCCTGCCCGCGGGCCACGAGCAGGTCCAGATGGCTCATCGTCTCGCCGATCGCCAGCATCTGGTTCATCAGGTCCAGGTCGGCGAGTGCCTTGTTTCGCGACGTCCACCGCACTGCGAGTGCCACTTGATACGCCGTCTTCTGACCGTCGGCTAGCACGGCGAGCATGGCGCTCAGCCTCGCGTCGTGGTGGTCGAGCAGCTCATCGACCCGTGCGTGCACGCTCGGCGAGACCGGGCCGTGGGCGGGCAGCAAGGTCAGGTCGGGCATCTGGCGCACCAGCAGCAGCGACTCCAGGTAATCCCGCAGCGGCAGCTCCCGCGGCGCCGCCTCCAGGCTGATCGACGGCGTGATGTGAGGCAGCACGTGATCGCCGGCGAACAGCAGACCGGACTCAGCGTCGGCGAACACGACGTGGCCGCGGGTGTGGCCGGGCGTGGCGATCGCCTCGAGCCGTCGCGTCCCTAGGTCGTAGACCTGCCCAGAGGAGATCCACTCGTCGGGTTCCTCGTATCCGGCCTCGCGCGGCGGCGGCCGCATGCCGGCCTGCGCCATCTGCTGCATCAGGGGCTGGGCGCCGGCCCGCATCAGCCGTTGAGCCTGCGGCGACCTGGCAGCGGGATCCCTTCCGAGGACGAGGTCGAGCGAGCTCTTCTCGTCCGCGCCGAGCGCGACCTTCATGCCGTAGATCTTGCGCAAGCCGATGGCATGCGTGTAGTGGTCCCGGTGGATGTGAGTGACCAGGAACAGCCTGATGTCGCCGAACCCTGCCCCGATCTTGGCCAGCGAGCGCTTGAGCTGCTCCGTGGTTTCGTCGAGCAGCCAGCCTGAGTCGATCATGACAAGGCCGCCCGCGGCCTCGATCGCGTAGGCGTTCACCGCGCGCAGGCCGTCGAACGGCAGCGGCAGCGGTATGCGATAGATGCCGGGCACGACCTGATGTGCGCCCTCTTCGAGCCACTGATACCGGTCGCCCGCTGGCCTGCGCTCCGCTGCGTCCTCTTGCCCCGCTGATCCCCCTGATGGTGCGGGAACTGGCGGCAGATGCACGGGACCATTCTGGCATACCAGGCAGATCCGTCAGTGTCGCCGCTCCTCGGTGCCGCTACTCCTCGGTGCCGCTACTCCTCGACGGCGGTGATCGACTGCTCCTCGTCCAGAGCGCTGATCGCTCGCGCCACGTTCTCCTGCGGGATCCGCTCCAGCATCGCGACCCGGCCGTGCGAGGCGCGGACCTCGGCCGCGAACCTCGCCGCCCAGCTGTTCTCCCAGACGACGACCATCGCGGACGTCTCAGGCGTCAGCGCTTCGGCGAGGTCGGCAAGGTCGGCCTCACTCAGCAGGTCGACCGGCGAGTCGGTGAGCCGCTCGAACACCTCCCCGACCGATTCGTCGGCAAGTTCCACGATCGACGTCGATCCGTCGGCCGCTTTGCGAACGAAAGCCATGTCGATCACGTTCACCGTGCCGCTGGCCTGAAGGTCGGCAAGAGCGGGTGCCACGTCATCGTTGAATTCGCCGCCGTCGAACGCGATCACAGCCACGTCAACGGGACCCATTTTGTCCGCTTCAAGCACTACCGGCATATGACCTGGCCCCCGTCGCTAGTTGCGCCTCGGTCATCACGCAGAGTTACTTCCAGGCGTCATGCCCAGAGATGGCCTGGTCAAAGCCAGCGATCGCTAGCCAAACCTGCCGCCGCCGCGCGCCTCACCCCGCTATGGCGGCGAGGGTTACCTCGACGTCGAGGCCGCCGTCAGGGCGGCTGCGGGCCGCCACGGTGGTGCCGTGGACGGCGGCCACGGACCTGGCGATGGCCAGGCCCAGGCCGGCGCCGCCGGAGGCGGTCCTGGCCTCGAGGCGGCGGAACGGCTCGAACAGCGACGGCAGCAGCTCGGGCGGCACCTGCGGCCCGCTGTTGCTGATCCGCAGGAACGCCGTCCCCTCGTTGACTCCGGACACCAAGCTGACCTCGCCGCCTGGCAGGTTGTGCCGGATCGCGTTGTCGACCAGGTTGCTGACCATGCGGTCGAGCAATGGCCCGTCGCCCGCCGTTTCTGCAGGGTTAAGGTTAGCCCGCAGCTGCAGGTCAAGGCGCTGGATCTCGCCCGCCGCGGCGTCGATGGCATCCTCAGCCGCCGTGGCCAGGTTGAAGGGCTCGCTGGAGGCTGACCTGCCTTGCTCGCTGACCGCCAGCGTGAGCAGCGCATCGACCATGCCTTCTGCGCGCTCGATCGAGCGCCGCACGCGGACCGCCATTGCCTCGAGCTGCTCGTCGGTACGGCCAGGCTTGGCCAGCGTGACGTCGATCGCGGTCCGCATCATCGTGAGCGGCGTCCGCAGCTCGTGCGACGCGTCGGCGACGAACCTGCGCTGGGCAGCGAACGCGCGGTCCAGCCGCTCGAGCATGTCGTCGAAGGTGTCGGCGAGCTCCTTGAGCTCATCCCTGGCGCCCGTCAGCGCGATCCGCTCGCCGAGGTTCTCCTGCGACGCGCGCCTGGCGGTGCCGGTGATGGCACGGACCGGCCGCAGCACACGGCCGGCCACGATCCAGCCGGCCCCGGCCGAGATGACCGTCATGATGCCCAGGCCGAGCGCGGAGAACAGCAGCAGGTTGTGCAGGGCGCGCTGGCGCTGCCTGGCCGCCGCCGCCGCGCTACCGGCCAGGTAAGCCCGCTCCTGGCTGCATGCCTGCTTGATCTTCTGAGCCTCCGGTGACGACGGCGCCGGTCGCTTCGCTCCTGGCTTGGCCGGCGTCTGGCCAGGGCTGGACCCCTTGCACAACGTGACGTACCTGTTGATGCTCATCGGTGGCCTGCCGGCGGTCTTGACGTGCGTCGGCAGGCTGGCGGCCACCAAGCCGTAGGTGAGCCCGAGCAGCAGGCTTCCGCCGGCGAGGAACAGCGCAGCGTAGATGAGCGTCAGCTTGGTCCTGACCCGCTGCGGCCAGAGCCAGCGCAGCCAGCGCACCGGTGCGAGCCTGGTCATGGCAGCCGGTAGCCGCTGCCGACTACCGTCTCGATCAGTTCTGGATCGCCGAGCTTGCGCCGCAGCCGCGCCAGCGTAACCGTCACGGTCCTCGTGAAAGGATCGGCGTTCTCGTCCCATACCCGCTCGAGCAGTTCCTCAGCGCTGACCACGGCGCCGTCGGTGACCAGCAGCTCCTCGAGTACCGCGAGTTCCTTCCTTGTCAATGACAGCGGCCTGCCGCCCCTGCTCGCCCGTCGCCTGGCGTGGTCGAATATCAGGTCGCCGCGGACGGTCACCGGCGGCGCCGCGGGAGCGCGCCTGGCAAGCGCCCTGACCCTGGCGACGAGCTCGGCGAAGGCGAACGGCTTGGTCAGGTAGTCGTCTGCGCCGAGGTTCAGGCCATCGACCCGATCGCTGACCGTGCTTGACGCGGTGAGCAGCAGGATGCGAGCCCTGCGGGCTGGCTGCTGGCCTCGGGCCCTTCTGGCCGGCTGCTGGCCTCGGGCGGGTCCGGGTGCCGCCGCGAGGGTTGCGCAGACGGCGTCGCCGTGCACCCTTGGCAGGTCGCGATCGAGTATGACCACGTCGTAGGCGGTCATCAGGGCCTTCTCGATCCCCGTCGCGCCGTCATAGGCCACATCGGCGCCGATTCCCTGGTCGCGCAGGCCGTCGGCGATGTCATCGGCCAGCTCAGCCTGATCTTCCACCACAAGCACGCGCACGACCTCATAGTGCCCTAGTGCCGGTCACATGGGCATCACACAGCCCGGCGCCAGGCTCGGGCGGCACCGCGGCGCGACCTGCACCTTGGGCACTCCGGCCCCGCGAATCCCGCCTGAGCCCGTGACGCCTGTGTGACCGGCCGCGCGGCACGCTGGTCGCCGACCGGGCCTTACCACCGGTCACGAGGAGGACGACCACATGACAGATCATCGGCATCGGACAGCAGCCGGGACGGCGCGGTCGCCGCGGGCGGCGGCGCTCCTGGCTCTGTCAGCCGTGGCGGTCGCGGCCGCCGCGTGCTCATCCGGCCAGTCAGGGCCTCAGATCGCGCACCTTCCAGGGCACGGCAGCCGGACGACCGCGGCCCGTCAGCTGACCACCGCTCAGAGCGACCGGGACATGATCAGCTTCACTCGCTGCATGCGGGCGCACGGAGTGCAGATGAGCGATCCGGTCCACCGGGCGGGGCACTCGGGCCTGAGCATCGGCATCCCATCCCAGACGGGAGCGAACCGGCCAGCGTTCAGCGCGTGCCTGCACTTTCTGCAGCCGATCATCTCGATGAAGAACGCCCACGCCGCGGCCGAGGCGGCGCCGTTGATGCCCGCGCTGACCCGCTACGCGCGCTGCATGCGCGCCCACGACATCAACATGCTCGACCCGACCAGCGAAGGGGAGCTCAACCTGGGCAACGTGCCGGGCGTTACCGGCCGCTTCGGCCGGTACTCCCCGCAGTTCCGTGCCGCCGACGCGGCGTGCAGGCACTTCCTGCCCGCGAGCGTCCACGACGACGGGTCGGGTCCGTGAACCGCCGGGTTGCCGTGTCCGCGGCCGTGGCCACGGCTGGCCTGACCGGCATCGTCGCCACCGTCGCGGTCATGGGCGGCGTCGCCAGCCCAGGGACGCGGCCGCGGGTGCGGGTCAGCACTGCCACGGTCCGGATGACCGACCTCGCGACGACCGTGCTGACGGCTGGAACGCTGGGCTATGCGCCTTCAAGACCGCTGACCAACCAGCTCGCCGGGACCTACACCTCTCTGCCGGCCGCCGGCTCGGTGATCGCCGCTGGACATGTCCTGTACCGGGTCGACAACGAGCCGGTGATCGCGATGCGCGGCAGGACGCCGGCCTGGCGGCCCATGGCTGCTGGCATTTCGGGTCCCGATGTCACCGAGTTGCAGGCGAACATGATCACGCTGGGCTTCGCCACCGGCCTGTTCTCGGTCCCGACCGGCTACTACGACACGCTGACCGCGGGCGCGGTGCAGCGCTGGCAGCTGGCGGTCGGCACGCTGGTCACCGGCCAGGTCGGCCTCGGGCAGATCGTCTTCATTCCCGGTGCGATCCGGGTGGGCACGCTGAACGCCGCGCCCGGCCGCGCCGCCTATCCGGGCCAGGAGCCGTATCAGGTGACGACCACCAGCCGGATCGTCTCGGTGCCGCTGAACCCCATGCTGCCCCCGGCCGTCGTCGGCGAGCCCGTGTCGATCGTGCTCCCGTCACTGGCCAGGACGGCAGGCCGGGTCACGGCGATCGGGCCGCCGGCCGTGGCCCAGGGACAGGCGGCCACCGGCTTGGCACGCGGATCGGCCGCGGCGACCGCTGCGCTCACCGTGACGCCTGACCGCCCGGCCCTGACCGGCACCGGCAGCGGCGTCCCCGTGCAGGTCTCGCTCACCGTGACGTCGGTGCGGCACGTGCTCGCGGTGCCGGTCTCCGCTCTGCTCGCGCTGTCCGGCGGCGGATACGGGATCGAGGTCGTGACCGGAGCTGGCAGGCACCACATCGTCGGGGTGACCGCAGGGACGTTCGCCGCCGGGCTCGTCCAGGTCAGCGGTGGCGGCATCGCGGCCGGCACCAAGGTGGTGGTGGCCCAGTGAAAGACAGCACGAACACCGCGCTCGTGCTCAGCGAGGTCAGCAAGAAGCACCAGGGCTCGCCGCCGGTCGCTGCGCTGCGATCGGTCAGCCTGACAATTGGTTTCGGCGAGTTCGTGGCCGTGGTCGGCCCGTCGGGATCGGGCAAGTCGACGCTGCTCGCCATCGCAGGCACCCTGGAACGGCCCACGTCAGGGTCGGTCGAGGTGGCAGGCGAGCAGGCGGCACGGCTGCCGGACCGCGGCCTGTCGGCGATCAGGGCCGGCCGGATCGGGTTCGTCTTCCAGCAGTTCTTCCTCATGCCCGCGCTCTCCGCGGCGGAGAACGTGGCATGCGGGCTGCTGTACCGCGGCGTGCCCGCCTGGCAGCGGCGCCGCGCCGCCGAAGCGGCGCTCGAGCGGGTCGGCCTTGCCGAGCGCGCTGAGCACCGGCCAGGCGAGCTGTCAGGCGGCGAGTGCCAGCGCGTGGCGATCGCGCGGGCCCTGGTCGGCGAGCCCGCGATCATCCTGGCCGACGAGCCGACCGGCAACCTGGATTCCAGCACCGGCGCTGGCATCGTCGAGTTGCTGGCCGGGCTGAACGCGGCAGGAGCCACGATCGTCCTCGTCACGCACAACCAGGAACTCGCTGCCGCCGCGCGGCGCACGGTTAGCCTGCGCGATGGCATGGTTGTCGCGGACAGCGGGCCGCCATCTCCGCGCGGCGGTGCGGCATGACGGCCCGATCCGTCCTCCTCGCGCGCGACGTCGGCCCGCTCGCCGCCCTCGGCATCCGCGTCCGCCCCGGCCGGGCCGCGCTGTCGGCAGCCGGGGTGGCGCTTGGTATCGCAACGATGGTGGCCGTCTTCGGAATCTCAACCTCAAGTCGAGCTCAGCTCGTAGCCGAGATCGACGCGCTCGGAACCAACATGCTGACCGTCGCGCCCGGCCAGTCGTTCACGGGCCAGAACCTGATGTTGCCTGCGACAGCGCCAGCGATGATCCGCAGGATCGGGCCCGTGCTCGCCGCCTCGGCGATCGGAGACGTCCACGCCAGCGTGTACCGCAACGACAGGATCCCGGCCGTGAACACCGAGGCGGTCACCGTGTACAGCGCCGATCCGCGCCTGCTCGCGACCGTGCAGGGAAACATGGCGCACGGCAGGTTCCTGTCCGCCGCCACGGCTCGCTACCCAGCCGTGGTGCTTGGCACCGACGCCGCAAGCGCGCTCGGCATCGACCGGGCCGACGGGTCGGTGCGGGTCTGGCTCGGCAACCACTGGTTCGCCGTGACCGGCATCCTCGCCCGGCTGCCGCTGGCTCCCGAACTGGACCGCACCGCCCTGATCGGCCTGCCCGTCGCCGAGCGCCTCCTGCACGCCACCGCGCACCCGATCCAGATCTACGTGCGGACCAGCCCGCCGCAGGTCGGGGCCGTCCAGGGCGTGCTCGCCGCGACCGCCGACCCGGCGGCCCCGCAGAACGTCTCGGTCACCAATCCGGCTGACGCGCTGACCGCGCGGGCCGATGCGACAGCCGCGTTCCAGGGACTGTTCCTGGGGCTGGGCGCGGTAGCGCTGCTCGTTGGCGGCATCGGCATCGCCAACGTCATGGTGATCGCCGTGCTGGAGCGGCGCGGCGAGATCGGGTTGCGGCGCGCGCTGGGCGCGAGCCGCCGCCACATCGCGGTCCAGTTCGTCGCCGAGGCGGCGCTGCTGGCCGGTGCGGGCGGCGTGGCGGGCGCCCTGCTCGGCGGGTTCGCCACGGCGATCTACTCGTGGGCGCGGCACTGGAGTGCGGTCGTCCCGGTCCCCGTGCTGCTCGCGGCCGTCGGGATCGCGCTGGCCCTGGGCGCCGTGGCCGGCCTGTACCCGGCATGGCGGGCCGCCCGCCTGGCACCTGCTGAGGCGCTGAGGATGATCTAGCTCGCGGCCGCTGGCCGGCCTGCTTACGCGAAGACTCAGGACCTTATGGCGCCGTTTTCTCTACCTCGATGCCTTGAGCCTTCGCGGACGCGGCGGGTCGGGCGGCGTCGGCTGCGCCGGCGGCCCAGGTGGGCGGGTCGCCACGGTCAGACGCCGAGGCTGCTGCGGGCGCCGCTCTCGAACGCGCGGAACGGCAGCAGCCGCTTGGCGTACAGGCCGGCCCGCTCGCCTGCCCGGCCGACCGACACCCGCCGTGGCGGCCGGCGCGCGCCGAGCACCTTCGCGACGACCGCCGCGACGTCGGTGGCGGGGACGCCGTTGCGCTCGTCGCGCTCCATCCTGCTGATCGCCCTGGCCGCCGCCGCGCCGTAGACGGCGTCGTCGCGAGCCGCTCTGGCCATCCGGCGGCTGTCGGTGAAGTCGGTCCGCACGTTGCCCGGCTGGACCAGCGTCACCTCGATGCCGAGCGGCGCGACCTCGTACGCGAGCGACTCGCCATAGCCTTCGAGCGCGAATTTGCTCGCGGCGTAGAAGGCCTGGAACGGGATGCCGATCGCACCGCCGATGGAGCTGATCAGCACGATCCGGCCGGCGCCTTGCGCCCGCATCGCGGGCAGGACCTGCTGGACGACCCGGACGCAGCCCCAGAAGTTGGTCTCCAGCTGTGCCTTCGCCTCCTGCATCGGCGAGCTCTCGACCGCGCCAGCCAGTCCCCAGCCGGCGGCCGCCACCAGCGCGTCGATCTGGCCCGCGGTATTGAGCACGGCGGCAACCCCGGAGCGGACTGACTCGTCGTCGTCGACGTCCATCACCAGGCCGGTCCAGCCAGCCGACGCGGTGCCGCGCCTGCTCACCCCCGTGACAGCCCAGCCTGCCGCGTGCAGCCGGTCGGCGCACGCCTGGCCGATCCCAGCGGATGCGCCGGTCACCAGCACCGACTTCGCCGATTCGCTCATGCCGCTCCCATCTCCGACGCCGCGCAAGCCCCAGATCGGCCGGACGACAGCGCGAGGCGGACCGTGAGGCAGGGAAGAACGAACTTGCCCGGAATAGTACGCCCTGCCCGCTCCTGGGTGCCTGTGCCGACCATCGCGTCGGGCCAGCAACAATGGACGCATGAGCCTCGACGTCGTGGTGCGCGGCATCACGATCCCGCCTGAGGAGCTGTCCTGGCGGTTCTCCCGGTCACCAGGACCTGGCGGGCAGTCGGTCAACACCGCGGACACGCGCGCCGAGCTTTCCTTCGACCTCGCCGGCTCGGCAGCCATGCCACCGGAGCTCAAGCGCCGCGCCCTCGCCGCCCTCGAAGGCCGGCTGACCGACGGCGTGCTCACCGTCGCTGCCTCTGAGTACCGGTCTCAGCTCCGCAACAGGGAGGCGGCAGCCGGCCGGATCGCCGAGCTGCTGACCGAGGCGACCGCGCCGCCACAAGCCCCGCGGCGTCCGACAAAGCCGACGAGGGCGTCCAGGGAGCGGCGGCTCGCCAACAAGCAGCGGCGCTCGCAGACCAAGCGGCTGCGCCGGCCCACCGACGACTACTGACCCGGTCCTGACCGGATCCTGAGCTGCTAGATCCTCAGCCGCACTGTACCTGCTTGGCCGATTGGCCCGTCGCGGTCAGGGCGCCGCTGACCGCGGTCGCGGTGACCGGGTTCCCGCAGCCCGTCAGGCTGGCGACCAGCACGCGGAACGACACGGTCGCGGCAGCTCCCGCTCCGATCGCCGCGTGCGTGCAGCTAGTGCCCGAGCACGTCCAGCTCGCCGACCCCGACCCGAGCCCGAGCAGCGTGATCCCGGCGGGCAGGCCCAGGTTGACCGTGAGCCCCTCGGTGGCCGCGGTGCCCGGATCGGACACGTTCACCGAGACCACGTCGATGACGCCGAGGTTCAGCAGCCCGTTGACCGTCACGCCGACGCTGAGCTCGGCGGCGGCGCTCGGCCCGGTGGGGCCCGGGCGCGGCGAGCTTGGCGCCGGTGTCGGCGTGCCGGAAACCGGACCGGACGGCGACGGCCGCGGCGACCGGCTGCCACGCCCCGTTGGCGCCGGGGTCGGCGACGCCCGCCGCCCTGGCCCAGGACCGCCGGGTCCGGCGTGTCCTCCTGGTCCGGACGGTCCCTGGGCGCCGCCTGAGCGAGAAGCGGACCCGGCTGGCGGAGCCAGGCCGAGCGGCCCGGCGGTACTTGGCGATGCGTGCCGCGGGTTCGTGAGCGTGACCGTGACGGCGATGCCCGCCACCGCCACGGCGGCTGCGGCCTGGGCGCCGGCCCGGTGCCACGGGATCCGCTGGAAGGTGCGGGACGCGGCCTGGATCCAGCCGGCCGTCGCTGCGTGCCCGCCGTGTGCGAGGTAGCCGGTCGCCGCGCCGCCGAGCAGCACCGGCGCCAGCACGCCGCGCATCGTGCCGTTGATCGCGTCCAATTCGGCCCGCGCGGCCTGGCAAGCCGCGCACGTGGCGAGGTGCTCGTCGACCCGCTTGGCGTCACGGCGCGACAGCGCGCCCCTGACATAGCCACCGAGCAGCCCGGCCACCGGCTGGCACTCGCTTCGCGCCTGGGACACGTGCATCTGCAGGTACGACTGCCGCAGCCCCTCGCGGGCGCGGTAGCGCAGCGCGGCGACGCTGTTCGGGCTGATCCCGAGCTGCAGGGCCACATCGGCCGGCCTGGCCTGCTCGACTTCGGTCAGCCAGAGGACGGCCGACCAGCGCTCAGGCAGCGCCGCGAAGGCCCGCGCGATGAGGGTTCGCTCCAGGCGCGCCTCAGCCGGATCCGCGAACGGCTCTCCCTGGTCGTCCAGGTCGGCATCGTCGGTCGGTACCTGCGCCCGCCGCGCCTTGACCTGGTCGAACGCGACCCGGCGGACAGCGGTGAGCAGGTAGGGCAGGAACGCCTCCGTCGGGCCGGCCCCGCTCCTGATCGCGGCGAGCACCTTCGTGAAGGTCTCTGACACGACGTCGTCCGCGTCGGCCTGCTCCGGCACGATCTGGCGGGCCAGGCGCAGCGCCCTGGCGCTGTGCCGTTCGTAGAGGAAGCCGTAGGCGTCGGCGTCGCCGTCGCGCACAGCCGTGATCAGATCGGAGTCGCTTGACGTCGCTGACGCCGCCGGCGGATCTGTCATGGCCTTCCCACCTGTACCTGCTGATCTGCTGCGTCCTGAAATCTTCCCTCGATTCGCGTCATAACTTCAGCGCTTCGCCGTCTTTCCTTAAGGAAGCGTCGTGCGGACGGAAAGGATGTCACATGCCCGACACCTGGAGCGGTTCGGTGGGCTGGCGTATCTCCGTGCCTGTCCAGCCGCCGGCTCCGGTTGGCAGGTGGGCGCCCGTCGTGGCCGCGCAGCGCCGGCTCATCCTGCCGGTCCCGCCGCTTCCGCCAGGCACCGCGGCCGCGCGTCGGCGGCTCAGGCACGGCGGCGATCAGGCGAGTTCCGCCGTCCGTCCGTCGCCTGCACCCTGACGCGCCGCCGGGTGCCCGCGATCGTGTCCAGCCGGCCGGATTGTCCATCCATGCTGGCTCGCCGAGTGTCCGGCTGGCTGGGCCGCCATTCCCGCGCAGGCAAGGCTGTGCATCTTTCGCTCGAACAGGACGCTCCCGGGGGACAGGCGGGCCGGCCGGCGTCGTTATCTGATGATGTCGGCTGGCCCGCCAGGAATTAGTCTGTGCGGCAGCGGCGGACGCCGCGCCATCCCACCCCGAGGATCGACGTGCCACGACATCGCGCTGCCGAGGTGGCGGCCCTCGCTTTTGGCGGCACCTGGCGGCAGTACCAGCAGATGGCGCTCGCTGCCTTCGACCAGAACCGCAGGCACGGCAGCCGCCGTACCTACATCGTGGCGCCGCCCGGGTCAGGCAAGACCTTGCTCGGCATGGAGATGCTGCGGAGGCTACTAGAGGCCAGGGCGCTGGTGCTCGTGCCGAACTCGGCGCTACAGGGACAGTGGCTGCACGCCGCGCGGCGCGGTCGCCAGGCAGCGCTGGACGGCCGAGCGCGCCAGGGCAACCGGTGCCACGGCGGCAGAGGTCGAAGCCGACGCGGCCGCCTGGACCGGCGCGGCGGCGGAGCGCCACAAGCGCGAGCTGGCCAGGATCACCGCGGCGCTGAAGCGGGAGATCGCCCGTGCCGAACACGGTTCTGTTCAGCTCGGCGACCTGCTCGCGGCCGGCGTGCGGCAGCGGATCATGGCGCTGCGGGCTGGCGGGGTGGCGACGGTGGTGCTGGACGAGTGTCACCATCTCGCGTCCATGTGGGGGTACGTGATCAGGGCCGTGCTGTCCGAACTCGGCGACGTGCACGTGATCGGGCTGACGGCAACCCCGCCCGACGCGCTGACCGGCGATGAGGGCCGGCCAGGACCGAGGGGCTGGCGCGCTAGCTACTTCGACCTGAAAAACTCTGAGGGCTGAGATCGGGTCTGGATGCGGCGGCCGGATCGTTGGTGATGCCGGGGATTGTTGTCGCGTTAGCAGGCCAGGACGGCGATCTTGGCCAGGTTGTGAGCCAGGATCCCGTGTCCGGTCCAGATCCGGGCTCCTTCGAGGGTGTCTAGCCGGGTGCGGTCCCATCCGTAGCCTCGTTTGAGGGTGCTGATCCGGCCTTCGCTGCCGGTGCGCCACTTGACGGTGCGCCGGAAGGCGGCCCGGTGCTCTGTGGCCTGGCGGTCTTTGCCGGGTTTGCCTTTGCGGGGGATGACGACGGTGCGGACGCCGAGGGCGTGCAGGTCGCCGTCGACGGATTTCTCGCCGTAGCCGCGGTCGGCGGTGACGGCCCGGGGACGCTGCCCGGTTCGCGTGATGACGCGGGCGATGGCTGGGGCGAGCTGCGGGGCGCCGGCGGGGTTGCCTTGTTCCAGGGTGTGGTCCAGGACGACGCCGTCGTCATTGTCGACGACCTGGCCCTTGTAACCGAACTGGACCGGCTTGCCGAGGCTGCCCTTGGCGATCGGGCGGGCGTCGGGGTCGTGCAGGCTGACCCGCCGGCTCGCGCCCGGCGGGGTGATCCCGGCCAGCCGCTGCCGGGCCCGGGCGGCGATCCGGCTGGTCGTCTCCAGCAGCCCGGCCAAGTCATTGACGGCGCGGCGCAGCCGTCCCGGCGCCGCCCCGCGGCAGCATCAGCGAGCCCGGCTGCGGCTTCTGCCTGAGCGCGGCGCAGCGCCCGGCGCGCGTTGGCCAGCAGGCGCCGGGCGTCGTGAGCGGCCCGCTCGGCCAGGCCGGCGAGTTCACCGGTGACCCGCGCCACGTGGCTTGTGCCTCCTCCCGGCGCTGCGCGCCGCGCAGCCCGAGCTTCGCCGCGATTGCGTGCGCGCGTTTCCCGGCCGATCGGCTGCGGTCCCGCACCTGGGTCCGCGTCGCGCCGCCGGCCGCCTGGATCCGCCGCCCGGTCGCCGCGATCCGCCGGACCGCCTTCGCCAGCAGACCCGAGTCCGTCGGGTAGGACACGCTGGCCGGCACGATCGTGGTATCCGCGCGCAGCCGCGACGTGCGCAGCAGCTTCGCCTCCGCTGCGTTCGCCAGCCGCCTCGTTGCAGCCCGCCACCGCCGCGCTGCCGCACCGGGTGGTCAGCTTCATCAGCGTGGTCGGATGCGGCACCCGCCCGTCCAGCGGGATACGGCAGAACCGGCGCCAGGTGATCGAGTCGCTGACCTCAGCGCACAGGCTCTCATAGCCCAGCCGATAGCGGAACTTCAAGAACATCATCCGCAGGCAGCACTCCATCGGCGTCGACGGCCTGCCCGCCTGCGGATCAAAGAACAGCGCGAACGGCGCGAAAAACACCGGGTCATCCAGCAGCGCATCGACCCTGGCCAGTTCCTCCGGCAACCGCAGCACCTCCGCCGGAAGGATCGACTCCCACAACGACGGCTGATCACCTACGGTACGAAACACGGATGGCCTCGATCCCTTCTAGCCCAAGGGTTCGAGGCCATCCTCCCGCCCGGCGCACCCGCGATCAGGCACCGCCGCGCCCGGACTTTTTCAGGTCGAAGTAGCTATGCTGCCCTGCCCGCCTGCCCGGGCCCGGCGGCCCCGCGAACGCCTGGGCGATGGTCAGCCACCGGGCGGCGACCTGGCCCTGCGCGCGGATGGCCGTGTCGTCGCGGTGCCGCCGCTGCGTCACGACCTGGCAGAAGTCAAGCGCGGGACCGGTCACCCGGTTCGCCGCGTGCTGAGGTCCCCAGGTCCACACCTCGCCGTCCGGCCCGGCCAGTTCCACCCTGACCGGTTCCGGCGGGACGTCGAGGCCGTTCGCTGCGAAGCTGAACGGCAGCGCCCGAACGCCGATGTGCGCGATGTGCCGCAGCCTGGCCGTGGGCTCGCGCACCTGCCCGAGTGCGTCGG
Organism: uncultured Actinomycetota bacterium; assembly: GCA_963739025.1. Classification (GTDB taxonomy): domain Bacteria; phylum Actinomycetota; class Actinomycetes; order Streptosporangiales; family Streptosporangiaceae; genus Chersky-822. Next base: position 55,310 of record CAVTYS010000003.1, read on the forward strand.
CGACGTCCTGGCCGTGCGCCCAGGTTTCCATGATCCTGGCCGTGAGCGACGACGCGGCGCTCATCGGCAGCCCGAACCAGGGCAGCCGCAGGGCGGGGTCGAGCTCGCTGAAGACCTGGATCAGCCGGCGCCGCGAGGCGTCGAACCAGGCCAGCAGATCCGCTCCGGTCTGGTTCCTGTAGCGCTCGGCGATGGCGTCTGGCGTGAGCTCGTCCACTGTGGCGGCACGCTCCATCTCCGCGGCGAACCCTTCAGGGTCGGTCGCCGAACCGATCGCGGCGTCATCGAAGAAGGCCAGGTGACTGATCTGATCGCCGATGCACCAGCCGACAGCGGGCGTCGGCGTGTGCCAGCCATCCTCGTCCAAGCCAGCGACCATGTCCCTGAGCTCGGCAGTCTCCGTCGTGAGGTCGTCGGCGAGTGCGTGCATGTCAGCGGGCATGGGCGGCCTCCGGAATGCACCGTGTCGGGGGCTGAGGCGGCGGGGTGGCCGGCTGGCCTGAGCACGCGCTTGCGGTGCACCGGCCGACGCCGAGGCCCGCCGCGGCCCTCGCTCGCCGGGCCGGCGCCGCGCTCAGTCCGGTCCGATAGACAGTATGCACGCGAGCACCCGCACGCTGACGCTTCTCGGCCACGCTCGGCAGTGGTCCACGAGCCGCCAGGCCGCATTTCCCGGCCGGCCGGAGATGGGTCTGGCCTTGAATTCAGCCGGGGCTGCGGGACTGCTCGGAGAATGCACGTCCAGATTCCCAGAATTCGCCCGGATGAGCCTAGATAGTACCTGCGTTACGGTCATGTCGCTCCTCCCCCGCGGGCACCGGACGGAGGTGTCCGGACAGGCCGGCTGTCCTGCGGTGCTGTCACCTCAGTCGGCTCGGGCGCCAGCGGCAAGGGGCCGCCGCGCGAATCTCTGGAACCCGCCAGAACTCGCGCATCGCGCACCTACCGTAGAAATTGCTGCTTTCACTTATGAAATTATGCTGAAATATGTTGCGCTCGCGATCGCACGCTACTAATGTCCGTATGGCTTATTATCCAACGGGAACAGCTGCATGGGCGAAGAAAAGTGGTTGCGCCGCAAGCCCGGCCGGGTCAGCGGCACCGTCGTTCCTCCGCCTGCGGGGGACGATCCTCCCGCGCTGCCCCAGCCAAGGAATCCGGGCCGGTCGCGGCACCGCCCAGAACCATCCCCCCATGGCCGGGTGCAAGCTTCCCCGCCTGATCTGCCGGACAACGTTCGCGTGCTGTTCCAGCCTGTCCTGCGGTCGCGCGAGTCACGCGCCGGCCGGGACCGGGGCGCGGACAAGGGCCAGCGGCCTGCCAGGCCCCCGCACGGAGCCGAGACCGGTGGTCTGCCGTCCCGTCAGCCGCATGGAGCAGCCGTGCGGCAGTGGCCGCCCGCGCCATCGGGGGACTGGCAGTCGCCGGACGGCTGGCCCTATGACCGTGCCGCCGGGTCCGTGGCGGGCGCCGCAGCCGAACGCGGAGCCGGATATACCGGTGCCGGGCGCGGCGCACGCGCCGGAACCGCTCTCGCGCCTGACCCGCTGCCCGAGGCCGCCCTGGCTCGCGACCAGGCTGGGAGCTCCCCTGACCGCCGCAGGACAGGCGGAGCGGCCCGTCGTCACGTGATCTGGCTCGCGACCCTGACGGTCCTGCTGCTGCTTACGGCGGCCGGGACGACCGTGGCCCTGCTCGGGCAGCGTTCAGGCGGCGGGAAGCCGGCCGGCGGCAGAGGCGGCGCGGCCCTGGCAGGCGCCGCCGCGGCCAGGGCCGCCGCGGCCAGGTGGGTGTCCCGCGAGGTCAGCAGGAGCGCGATCGTCGGGTGCGACACCGTGATGTGCACGCAGCTCGTCAACGCCGGCCTGCCGTCGGCGGACCTGATGCTGGTCAGGCCCACAACTCAGGACCCGCTCGGGGCTGACGTCATCGTGGCCACTCCTGTGCTGCAGAGCCAGTTCGGATCCAGGCTGAGCACCGAGTACGCGCCAGCGGTGCTGGCCAGCTTCGGCACCGGCCGCGCCCGCGTCGACGTCCGCGTGATCGCGCCAGAAGGCGCCGCGGCTTACCAGCTGGCGCTGACCAGGGACATAACCGCCAGGGAGCTGCAGGGAACGCAGATTCTCGGCAACAAGCGGATTGCCCTGCCGGCGAGCGCAAAAACCGAGCTCGCGGCCGGCCAGGTCGATCCCCGGCTGCTGATCACCCTGCCTTTCCTCGCGCAGAAGCACCCGATCAGGGTGCTGGCCTTCTACAACCGGGCTCCTGGCGCCAGCTCCGGCATCCCGCTCACCGGCGTGAAGCTGGCCGGCTCGGACCCCAAGGCTGGCCTGTCCGCTCACGCCTACCTGCGCTGGCTGGCCACTTTCCTGCATAGCCAGCGGTCGCTCTACCGGGCGGCAAGCGTCACCACGGTATGGCATCACGGCCGGGCCGTCGTTTACATCAAGTTCGCACTGCCCAACCCCATTGGGCTCCTGAACTAGAGATTGGCAGGGGGGACCATGTACGTTAACGCGGCAATCGCTCGCATCGGCCGACTGCTCGGCCTGGCTGTCCTGGCGCTCGCATTGCTCGCCGGCGCCGCCCCAGCCTCGGCATCGGCTGGCTCGGGGTGGCTCAGGCTCGCGCACCTCTCGCCCAACACGCCAGCGGTGGATGTGTACCTCTACTCGTTCCACAACTCCAACGCGCTCGTCGTGGTGCACCACGTGGCGTACGGCACCATCTCCGGCTACCAGAAGGTCCCGGCCGGCGAGTACACGGTGGCCATGCGCGCCGCCGGTGCGCCCTCCTCCTCGGCGCCCGTCATCTCCACCACGGTCAACATCCACCCTGGCGACGCGTACACGGTGGCGGGCATGGGCCCGGCCAAGGGACTCCGCCTGCAGGTCCTGCACGACAGGCTGACCACGCCGAAGGGCAAGGTGCTTGTCAGGATCATCCAGGCCTCGCTCAGGCAGCACAGGGTGACGATCCGCGCAGGCCACGCCGTCGTCGCGCGGAACGTGCCGTTCGCGTCGGTCAGCTCCTACAAGGTCGTGAGGCCGGGCGACTGGAACGTCAGCGCCGCCGGGCCGACGGACCGCACCAGCAGCAACATCAGGCTGGCAGCGGGCACGATCCACACGATCGTGGTGCTCGATGACCCAGGCCATCTGTTCCTTGACGATCTCGTCGACGCCGCTGGCAGCAAGGTCGCGCCTGGCGGCGCGCCCGCGACCGGATTCGGCGGCACCGCTCCGCGGCCAGGGCACTCGGAACTGCCGTGGGTCGCTCTGGCTGGCGCTGGCCTGCTGGTAGGCGTCGCCGGCTTCCGGCGGGCGCGCAAGCCGATCGGTGCCCACGCGATGAGCAGCCGCGGGCCGTCAGCGGCGGCGTGACAGACAGCTTTCGCAGGCCGCCGGCCAGGCACCGCAGGCCGCGCCGGCGGCGCAGGCTCGCGCAGTCGGCCGGGCTGGCCGCGATGGGCTGCGGCGTGCTGGCCATCGCGCTCGGCCTTGGCGGCTGGGCGCTGGCCGGCCAGCATCCCGGCTACTCAGGGCCGGGGCCGGCTGCGGGCTCGTCGCAGGGCGTCACCTCCCCGCACGCGGGCGGGCATGGTTCTGCAGGCTTGTCGCGCCATGGCGGCAGTGCCGGGCTCGGCGGCCGTGATCAGGTGCCCGTCCCCCGCGGCCTGGCGGGCCGCGGGATCAGCGGCCTCCGCCAGCAGCGGGTGCCAAGGCCGGCCAGGCTCGTCATCCCCGCGATCGGCGTCCGCACCAAGCTGATCCGCCTGGGGGTCACCAGCCAGGGCACCTTGCAGGTCCCGGTCAGCGCGGCGGTCGCCGGGTGGTTCACCGGCAGCCCCAGGCCAGGCGGGATCGGGGCGTCGATCATCGCCGGTCACATCGACTCGTACTCGGGCCCTGGAGTATTTTTCCGGTTGAGGGACCTGCACCGCGGTCAGAAGGTCTACGTCAAGGGGGCCAACGGCTCGGTGGCGACGTTCCGGATTACCGCGGTCCGCATGTACGCCAAGGACCGGTTCCCCACGGCCGCGGTATACGGACCGGTGCCGGATGCCGAACTGCGGCTGATCACTTGCGGCGGCCAGTTCGACTACTCGACAGGTTCGTACCTGTCCAACGTCGTCGCCTACGCGGTGCTGGTTCGCTAGGGGAGTCAGCGAGCGCCTAGGGAGGCGACGGCGAATGACAGGATGACGCCTGACGACCTCACCAGGCAGGTACTCGGCGCGTTCGCCGGCACGCCGCAGCCGCGCCTGCGCGAGCTGATCAACTCGCTCACCAGTCATCTGCACGCGTTCGCGAACGAGACGGGGCTCACGGCGCAGGAATGGCGCGCCGGCATCGACTTCCTGACGGCCGCCGGCCAGAAGTCCGATGCCGAGCGGCAGGAGTTCATCTTGCTCTCCGACGTGCTCGGGCTGTCGTCGCTGATCGAGATGGTCAACGCGGCCGGCGACGCGACAGAGGCCACCGTGCTCGGGCCGTTCTATGTGCCGGGCGCGCCGCAGCGGGCGGCAGGTGAGCAGATCGGGCGGCCGGAAGACGGCCGCCCCACCCTGGTCAGCGGCGTGGTCACCGATACCAGCGGACGGCCGCTTCCTGGTGCCACCCTGGACATCTGGCAGAGCAGCAGCAACGGCCTGTACGACACGCAAGATCCGGGGCAGCCGCCGTTCAATTTGCGCGGCGTCTTCTCGGCAGGCCCTGGCGGCGGGTACGCGTTCCGCACGGCCAGGCCGGTCAGCTACCCGATCCCGACCGACGGACCCGTCGGCGCCCTGCTCAGGGCGACGGCCAGGCACTGCTGGCGGGCCGCCCACATCCACGCGATCGTGTCAGCGCCTGGTCACCGCCCGGTTACCACGCACATCTTCGACGCCGAAAACCCCTATCTCGGCAGCGACGCCGTGTTCGGGGTCCGTGACTCGCTGGTGCGGCCGTTCCGGCCGGCCGGGCCCGACGACCCGCCCGACGTCAGCTTCGTCGCCGAGATGGACTTCAGCCTGGTCCCCGACAGCGCCGCGGCATGAGCCGGATCGCGGCACTAGTACTGGCTTGCCAAACTTCGCGGTGCGCTGGGAGCCTGTCTGATACCTGGTCCTGATACGCCCAGGTGCTGGCAGCGCAGCCGAGGAGGTTAAGTGGGGGACTACGAGTCGAACGTGACCGTTCTGGCCGGCGAGCTCACCAAGGTGGAGCAGGTCTTCGGCGGGCTGACGCCGCATGAGTGGGCGATGCCCACCCGCCTGGTACCGGTCGACGCCGAGCTGCCGCACTGGACGGTGTTCGAGCTCGCGGGCCATTTCGACATCGCCATCGGCCTGACCAGGATGCTGATCGAGGGCCGTGGCGACAGCCGGCCTGCCAGGGACAGGACCAGCTTCTTCATCAACCCGCGCTCCGAGACCGGGCCCGTCGTCTACGAGTACGCGTACACGATGGTGCAGGGCAAGACGCCGGCTGAGATGCCCGCCGTACTGGCCGAGACGTTCGCCAAGACCATCGAGGAGTGCCGGTCGGTGCCCGCCGACACGGTTGGTCCTGGCTACTTCGCCCCGATGCGAATCGACGAGTTCGCGGCGAGCCGGATCGTCGAGGCTGTGGTGCACGGCCTCGACCTGACGCTCGCTCTCGGCAGGGAGCCGATGGCGTCGGCCGAAGGTATCGCAGCCACCGCGGCGATACTCGACGACTTGCTGGCCAGGCGAACCGTGGGGCGGCGCCCGGCGGATCTCACCGACGACCTCGCGTGGGTGCTGGCGGCCTCAGGCCGCGCGGCCCACCCCGACAACCGCCTGCCCTTGATCGGATGACGGCCGCTGGCTGTGGTCAGATCGGCACGCTATAGCCGTTGTAGTAGTACAGCCCCGAGGTGTACCAGAGCACGAGGAGCAGCACGGCGAGGATGCCGCCGGCGACCGGCAGCGTCCAGCCAGGAAGCCGCTTGGTCTGCACGAGCAGCACTTTCGCTACGAACGCGCCGTAGAAGAAACACCCGGCGATGGAATGAACCAGAACCCGGGGGTCGGAGACCTGGACGCCGTAGGCGATAGCGCAGTGAATGGCCACCGGCAGCGTGACTATGAACGCGGTGCCGCCGACGATCCGGTGGGTGAGCCCGATCCGCTTGGGCGGCCGTCCCACGATCGGCAGCTTCTGGTAGATCCACAGCGCGAGCAGGACCTGGACTATTGCCAGCCCCAGTGCGATCGTCGCGAGCAGTGACTTGAGGCTCAGCACGCCCGTGCCGGTCTGGCCGAACAGGCCGACCGTGCTGTAGCTCGACGTCTTGACGATCGCCCGGCCGACGAAGTACAAGGTGGCGGTCACGGCCAGCCCGATGACGCCGATCAACACCACACGCGCGGTGGTGTCTCGCTGGCTGGCACCATGCAATGTCATGGCACCGCATGATGCCAGACCGGACGCCATAAGTCTTTAGTTGTGCCCTCATATCGTGTGGCCGTTAAGACCGAATGGTTTATTTTGCCAGAATCGACGAATTGTCCCTTTCCAGATTCGCGCCGGGAATCGCGATACGCGCATGCCGGTTAGCTGCCAGGCGGCGATCGCGGCCCTGAGCAGGACGCCGGCCACCACTGAGGTCAGCACGGGCACGGCTGACTCCGGCGGATGAACCCACGCCAGCAGCGCCGCGCCGGCGGCGGGACTGAGGCAGATGATCGCCAGCAGCGCCGCCGCCCTGCCGCGGCGCTCGCCTGCGAGCAGCGTTGTCAGCGCGAACCCCTCGCTGGCGGCGTGCGCGACCAGCGCGGCGATGACCGCAGCCGATCCGGCTACGGCCAGGGCCGCGCCCTCGAGGGCGCGGTGCACCCCGAGAGCGACGGCCGTGGCCCGTCCGCCGGCGGTGGCCCGTCCGCCGGCCGCGGCGCGTCTGCCGGCCATGGCCCTTGCGCCTGGCCCGCACGCGCAACCGCGCCTGATCAGCGCGTCGGTGCCGGCCAGTCCCGCCGCGAGACCGGCGGCCGCGAACCACCACGGCAGCCCGGTCTCGCGCAGGTCACGCCAGATGTCCGGCACCAGGTCCGCGGCGACGACGGCGACCAGGGCGACGGCCGCGCAGACCAGCGACATCGTGCGCAGCCTGGCGAATCGTCGGCCAAGCCACGCGCCGGCCAGCGTCGCCACCGCGATCAGCGTGATCCCGGCCAGGTCGGCCACGGTCAGCGTCATGATGCCGGTCCTTACTCGGCGAAGTCGGGGACGGCCTTGCGCGCCTTGGATGCGCGGCCCTTCGGCTCCTCCCAGTCCTCCTGGCGGCCGAGCGCCGTGGTGTCGAGAAAGGCATAGGCCCCGCCGAACTGCTCGGCGCCGCGGCCGAAGGTCGAGTAGGTGTGGAACACCTCGTCGCCGTCCTTCAGGAAGCAGCTCACGCCCGGCTGCTCTGACGAGCCGTCGAGAATCCATCCGAAGCCGGCGTCCTTCAGCTCGGCCTCGTTCCTGTAGTTGAACATCACCGGGGCCACCGACGGGTCGATGGTGACGTGGAAGTCGTAGTTGAAGTCGCTTCCGAACGAGGAGTACCAGGGGAAGTCCCAGCCCTTGCGCTCCTTGTAGGCGGCGATCTTGTCCTGCGGCGCACGCGACACCGCGGCGAACGCCGTGTCCCTTGACCGCAAGTTCCGCAGCAGGCCGGCGGACATCTCGTCCAGCGCTGCAGTACAGCTCGGACACGCGTCGTCCCATTCGGGGTCGTACATGACGTGCTGAAGGATCAGCTGCCTGCTCGCACCGAACATGTCAGCGAGGCGGACCTTGCCGTCGGGGCCCTCCGGGCCAGCTGCTGGCCTCGGCCCTTCGAACACGTATTCCTTGTCGACCCGCACCATCGGCAGCTGGCGTCTGCTGGTGTTCAGCGCGTCGCGCAGCCTCGTGAACTCCTTCTCCTTCTGCAGTAGTTCCTTACGCGCGGTCAGCCACTCCTGGGGGGAGGTGACGGCGGGAAGGCTCATCGTGATCTCCTGTCGCGTCGGAACGCCGGCGCGCTGCCGGCTCACCCTCACGACGATGGAGACTGCGTCAGATGGACAAACTCATCGCTCGCGCCCGGTCAGACCTCGTGCCCGGTCAGATCTCCCGCAGTCAGGCAGGCGGCGCGAAGGCCGCCGTGCGCAGCGGTGCCTTGAGCACCTTCCCGTTCGGGTTCCGCGGCAGCGGCTCGGGCCTGACGGCGATGAACTGCGGCACCTTGAAGTCGGCGAGGTGTTCGCGCGCGTACGCCAGTACTGCGGCGGGATCGACGGTGGCGCCTGGCAGGGGAACGATCACGGCGCCGACCTTCTCGCCCATCATCGAGTCGGGCACGCCGACGACGGCCACCTCGCCCACGCCAGGGGCGCCGATCAGCGCGTTCTCGACCTCGACGCAGTACACGTTCTCGCCGCCCCTGTTGATCATGTCCTTGATCCGGTCGAGCACGAAGACCAGCCCGTCGGCGTTGACTCGGCCGACATCTCCGGTGTGCAGCCAGTGGTCCGCGAATGTCTGTGCCGTGGCTTCCGGCTTATTCCAGTAACCGGCGCAAACGCTCTGGCCGCGGATCAGGATCTCACCGAGGTCTGAGTTATCGCCGAAATTTGATGTGTCGATGGCCACCTCGGCGTGCGGTGCCGCGAAACCCACAGAATCGGCGTGCTCGGCGGCCCACTCGTGCGGCAGCAGCGTGGCGATCGACGTGCACTCGGTCAGGCCGAAGCCGTTCGCGAGCCGCGCTCCGGCGAAGCGCTCGCCGATCTGGTGCACGAGGTCGGGCGCGATCGGTGCGCCGCCGTAGGAGGCCCAGCGAACCCCGGCGACCTTCGCGGGCGTGAAGTCGGGGTGGTTGAGGATGTAGTAGTAGATCGCGGGCACAGCGGTGCAGGCCGTGATCCGCTCGTTTTCGAGGGTCTCGATCATCCGGCGGCCGTCGAAGGCCGCGTCGATCACCGCGGCCCCGCCGATCCGCAGTGCGGGCAGGGTCTGGCTGTGGCACCCGGTGACGTGGAAGAGCGGCACGACGACCAGCGTCCGCATCTCCCGGCCAGCGTCGCGCGGGATGTCGCTGACCCGGTAGACGGTCTCCACGTTCGCGAGCACGTTCTCGTGGGTGTGCATCGCCCCCTTGGGGAAGCCGGTCGTGCCGCTGGTGTAGAAGATCGCCGCGATGTCGGACGGGCTGGCGTCCGCACGCACCAGCGGCGCGCCGTCCGGCAGCGCGGCACCTGGCTCGAACACGTAGGAACTGCCTGAGTCGCCGATGATGTAGGCCGCCTCGGGCTCGGTGAGGCGAGTGTTGACCGGCACCACGACCGCGCCAGCCATCAGGCCGCCGAAGAACGCGAGCACCCAGTCGATCGAGTTGGGGAGCCTGATCGCGACCCGGTCGCCTTGGCTGATCCCTGCCTCGCGCAGGCCGCCGCTGACCCTGGCGGCGCGGTCCCACAGCTGCGCGTAGCTGACCCGCTCACCGCCGACCTGGACAAGTGCCTCGGCCTGCGGGTCGGCCCGCACGCTCTCGCTGAGCATCTCGACCAGCGACTCGTGCAGGTCCGGATACCTGCGGATGCCGTTGCTGTCCGGCCGGACGCCGGAGTCGTCGAAGGGATTGGCGCCCCTGGGCGGCGGCGTGATCGGCCCGCTCGTCATCGGGCCGCTCCCGACGCGGCGAAGAACGCGCGCGGATTGCGGATCAGCATCTCCTCGATCTGGTCGTCGGTGACGCCGCGGTCCCGCAGCCCTGGCAGCACCGTGTCGTGCAGGTAGGTGTAGCGCCAGTCCGGCAGCACGGGGTCGACTTCGGCATTGGCGAACCAGTCCATGAACGAGGACTTGTCGTGGGACAGCATGATCCGGCCCGCGTAGCCGCGCTCGCACAGCGCGGCCAGGGTGTCGATCTGCGTGTCCAGCGGCACGGCGAGCGGCAGGCCGCAGCGGTCCCAGCCCAGGTAGGAGCCGTTGTCGATGATCGCGGTGAGGTAGTCGAGGTCGGTCGTCTCGTTCGAGTGGCCGATCATCACGCGGCCGAGGTCCACGCCCCGGTCCTTGAGCACCCGCTGCTGGTCAAGGCCGCGCTTGCTCGGCGCGTGCGCGTGCGTGCAGATCGGCGCGCCAGTCCGCAGCTGCACGCTGGCCACCGCGTTCGCGAGACGCTCGACATCCGGCGTCATGCCTGGCTCGTCGGTCACGATCTTGAGCACGGCGGCGCGGAAGCCGGTCTCGCCGATCCCGGTGGTCAGGTCGGCCTCGAACATCGACTCGAGCAGCCGGTCGTCGCCGTCGAGGATCTTGCCAGGCCCGCGCAGGCTGAACGGCAGCGGCAGGTGCTCATAGGTGTAGAAGCCGGTCGCGAACATCACCCGCAGGCCGGTGCCCTCGACCGCGCGGGCGACGAGCGCGGGGTCCCGGCCGAGACCCGGGATCGTCATGTCGAGAATGGTGTCGACGCCGTTGTCGTGCAGCCGGGCTAGCCGCTCGCGGGCGGCCGCCACCTCGGTCTCGGTGTCCCAGCCGCCGAATCCCGGCCAGCCCCACTGCAGCGACTCTGTCCTGATGAACACGTGCTCGTGCATGAAGACGACGCCGAGATCCTCGGTGTCGATGTCGCCGGCCGTGGTGGGAACGTGCGGCATGGTCGCGCTCCTGAACTGAATTCTGCAGAATCAGTGCAAATTCCCCGCTGATCGTCGCATACCCCCGCCCGCCCCGCAACGCCCGCGCGCCGCCGCGGCGATGAACCCCTGCATTCCGGCTGCGGCATCAAGCGGCGCTGGCTATGCGGCGATGATCGGCTTGGCGCCGGCGGGGTTGCTGGAAATTAGCGATACGGAGTGATGCAGAGTGTCAGCCGAGCAATGCTGATGCAAGGCTGAAATGCGTGTCAGAAACATTCTGCAGTGATTAGGGTCAACTTCTGGGAATCAGGCTTCTGTTGTTGCCACGAAAGACGACTTCTGGCTATTGACAAGCCAATAATGTGAATTCATCGTCGAGGTTGGACCGGTCGCTGATGCGGGTCTGACCCAGGGCCCCGGCCGGAGAGCTGCCGGGAGAGTCCTTTGAACATGCGTGTCTTCAGCGTGCTCGCGGCCGGGAGCCTGCTAGCCGGGCTGCTGTCGGGACAGAGCGTGGCGAGCGCATCGCCGAAACCGGAGCACCACCACCGGCACGTGCTGGCCGGGTTGCATACGCGGCGGGTGGCGCTGCCGGTGCACCGCTCGCTACGGCAGGTTCATGTGCGGCACGTGAAAGTCGTGCATGTGCGGGGGATGGTGCGGCGGGCGCGGTTGGTGCCGTGGCGCGGCCATACCCGGCTGGATGCCGCGGGCGGCTTGCCGCGGCCGGCACGCGGGCGCAGGCACGCGGTGCTGCTGGCGGCGATGTCTGGCGGCGGCGGGGTGTCGGAGTACCCGGTGCCCACGTCGACCAGTTTCCCGGAGGGCGTGGCGGTGCTGCCGGATCCGGGCTCGGCGAGCGGTGATGCGTTCTTCGCTGAGTCCAGTGGCGACAAGATCGGGGAGGTGAAGGCGGGCGGGTCGTTCACCGAGTACCCGGTGCCGTCGCAGCCGCATGACAGCGGGAACCCGCAGGGGATCACGGTCGGCGCGGACGCGAACCTGTGGTTCACCACGAACAGCTATATCGGCCGGATGACGCCGGGCGGGTCGTTCACGTTCTTCCCGATCTCCACGTTCAGCGGCCCGGCCGACATCGGGTCTGTCAACTTAACGGTGTAACTTGATCTTGGTTTACTTCCTGCCCGCGCTGAGGCGGCCGTCGAAGGTGATGTCGAAGGCGTTGAGTGCGGCCTTCCAGCGGTTGGTCCACCGCTGACGGCCCTTGCCGGTCGGGTCGAGGCTCATGATCGCCAGGTACAGGCATTTGAGGGCGGCCTGTTCGGTCGGGAAGTGGCCGCGGGCGTTCACTGCCCTGCGGAGCCGGGCATTGATGGACTCGATCGCGTTTGTGGTACAGATGACCGTCCTTATTTCCCGGTCGAATTGCAGGAAAGGCACGAATTCCGGCCAGGCGTTCTCCCAGAGCCGGATGATAGCGGGGTAGCGTTTCTCCCACTTTCCGGAGAATCCGGCGAGCCGGTCGAGCGCCTCGGCCTCGGATGCGGCGGTGTAGATGGGCTTAAGGTCTTTCGCGACCTGCGCCCAGTCCTTTTTCGACGCGTACTTGAATGAGTTCCGCAGGAGATGGACGATGCATGTTTGCACTATTGTCTTCTCCCACACGGCGCTGACCGCGTCGGGCAGGCCTTTCAGCCCGTCGCAGACCAGCATGCACACGTCCCGCACGCCGCGGTTCTTGATCTCCGAGAGGACCCGCAGCCAGTACTTGGCTCCCTCGCCGTCGCCGTGCTCGCCCGCCCACAGGCCCAGGATGTCGCGCTCGCCGTCCACGGTGACGCCCAGGGCCAGGTAGACGGGCCGGTTGGCGACCTGGCCCTCGCGGATCTTCACGTTAATAGCGTCGATGAACACGACAGCGTAAACCGGATCCAGCGGCCGGGACTGCCATTCGGCCATGCCCTCCATGACCCGGTCGGTGATCGTGGTGATCGTCTGCTTCGATACCTCGGCGCCGTAGACCTCGGCCAGGTGCGCGGCGATCTCCCCGTGGGTCAGCCCCTTCGCCGACAGGGAAATCACCATATCCTCGACCCCGGTCAGCCGCCGCTGCCTTTTGGCGACGATTTTCGGTTCGAAGCTCGAATCGCGATCCCGCGGCACGGTGAGTTCCACCGGCCCGGTATCGGCGAGCACCGTCTTAACCCGGTGGCCGTTGCGGGAATTGCCGCCGTTGCGGCCCGCCGGGTCGTTCTTCTCATAGCCAAGGTGGTCATCGAGCTCGCCCTCCAGCGCGCCTTCTATCACCATCTTGGTCAGCTTGCCCAGCAGCCCGCCCTCGCCGGTGAGCTGCAGCCCGCCGGCCCGGGCCCGCTCGGTCAGCTCCCGCAGCAGCTGCTCGTCCGCTGCCGACAGCCCCGGCTCATCACGATCCTGGCGAGTCGTCACATCTGTCACTGGTGTCTCCCTACTTGTCAGGAGTTACACCGTTGAAATTACAGTCCCACCCTCGGCGCAGGGGGCGCCGCTGCCGCGGCTGACAATGCCCCAGAAGCAGGAGACGCAGGCGCTGGCGTGGCTGGCGATGCTGGGCAGGCCAGGGGCGGGGTTTACTCGTTGCGCGACGAAGTTGGCAACGTGGTGCGGACCGGACGGTCGTCGGATCTGGCCGCTCGTCAGGTGGCACACGCGAATGATCCGGTGCTGGGGCAGTTCGAGTTCCAGGTCGAGTACCGCACGAACGTGTACGCGGAGCAGCGCGGGCTGGAGCAGTTGCTGTATGACCAGTACCCTGGCGCGCAGGCGGCGAATGGCGGCTACAACATGATCCGCGGGATCAGTCCGCTGAATCCGAACGGGCCCGGCTACATGCAGGCCGCGAATAACTTCTTTGCGGCGCTTGAGGGTGGCGGCTGATGGCGAGGGTGAAATATCGGGAGGGCGACTGGTTCGCCGTACCGCTGCTTGACGGCGGGTTCGCGGTCGGCCTGATAGGGCGCGCTAATCCTCGCGGGGTGCTGCTCGGGTATTTCTTTGGCCCGATGCGATCCAAGGTCCCGAAGCTGGAGGACGTCGCTGGCCTCCGTCCCGATGATGCCGTGCTCGTCCGGAAGTTCGGCCACCTCGGGATCGTCCAGGGGAAGTGGCCGCTGCTGGGTCGGCTCGACGGCTGGAATCGGCTGGATTGGAAGATGCCGGTGTTCGTCCGCTACGAGGAACTGACGGGCCGGTCCTTCCGGGTCTTCTACGACGATGACGATCCCATCAGGGTGCTGCGTGAAGAGCAGGTCGCGGCGGGCGGGGCGGAGCAGGCGCCGAAGGATGGTCTGATGGGCGCAGGATTCGCGGAGGCGGCACTGACCAGGCTGCTGGCCTGACCGCTCAGCGGCCTGCTGCGCCCGCCCGCCGGATCCGGGCAGGCTGGATACTGCGTGTCCGTACGCCGCGAGCCGAATCGCTCGCGGCGCACGCGCCAGCGTGTCGCCACATGGCCCTTGCTGCAAGCCTGGCACGGTGGAGGTCAAAGTGACTAGCGGAAACTTTGCTGGCGGCGTCCGCTTTATATCTCCCGATTACGCGGGCGCAACCTTCGACGCCAACGGCGGGTTCCAATATACTTCGGATACTATGGGCCATGAGAATAATCGAACCGTGCGCGGAGGATACCGTTGCTCGAGCGCGCATAGAAGAGACTGCGAAGTGCCTAGTGGGTGCGAACCTAAAGGCGGTCAGGTATATCTATCCTCGGTTTAGTTCGCCCATAGTAGCCTCGCATGGTAATTTCGACAGCGTTCTAAAGGGGGTCGAGCTGTCGTCGTCGACCCATACCATAGCCGCGATGTGGTGGATGGACGGCGTGAAGGAAGGTCTGAGTTTTGTGATCGATCCGGATGACCAGTTTTACGCCGATGAGGAATTGCAGCTACTCGATGCAGGCTCCCTAGGCATATGGCCTTCTATGCTGAAATCAGCTCCAGCTTTCGGTTGGTCTCGCGTGGCATGTGCCCGACGACGATGCCCCAGCGTGCGTGTGGTCATTCCGCCTGGTGCTCGATTCCGGACAGAGTGTGACCCAGGCGCTTGGGGATGCCGATGAGCGCAATGGCACCCTGAGCTACCAGCCGGACAGCGTCGTGGTGATCTTCGATGAGAATCTTGCGCGACAATATAGAATCCTCGCTAGCTCTGAATCGGCTTGGGGATCCACGGTTTTCTGACAATACGGCTCAACCTTAATTCTATCCCGACCCACGCTGCCGACTGCCGCCAAAGGGGTGTCGAGCCAGCCCAGCAGTCGCAAGGGTAACACCACCAGCCACACCGGCACCGCCACCACACCCCTGCAGTACAGCGGCCAGTACCTCGACGACGAAACCGGGTTCTACTACCTCCGCAACCGCTACTACGACCCCCTCACCGCCCAGTTCCTCACCATCGACCCCCTCGTCAGCCAAACCCGCGCCACCTACACCTACGCCGGAAACAACCCCATCAACGGCACCGGCCCCACCGGCATGGGCTCCGGCATCTACCTCACCGGCACCCAAGGCTGCGGCGGCGCCGACGAACGCCCCTGCAGCACCCACAGCAGCCAGCGGCCGCCGCGGTCGGCGTGCAGCAACCCCTACAGGTGCAGCGGCCTTAACAGCGAGTTGAATGAAGACGGGCCACAAGGATCGGGAAACGACAGGACATGGAACACGTCCTCCGGCGCATGCTCCCTACGACTCGGCTTCCTGGCCACATGCGGCGACTTCGCCACCTCCGATGGATCGGATGATGAGGAGGCCTCAGGAGTTTCTGGCGGAGGGGCCAGCACGCCCGGGAGCGCGTTCTGGGAGGCGATGGTCCGCGCCCTCGACAGCACCCTTGACAGCCGCGTGTCTTCGGCTGCCGACAAACTTCCGCGGTCTGTTCCTCCAGGGTGGTCGGCTCGGATCGCAGATGACGGCCAGGGAGTCGTCTTCCAGCGTCCCGGGGCTGTAGGCAACGCTGACATGATCCGGATAATGGATGCCACTGCAAAATACCCTGAGGGGTATATTCGTATCTACAATTCCTACGGCCAACCAGTCGACGTCTATGGGAAGCCAGGCCCGCCTGCGGACACACATGTTCCGGTCGGTTACCGCGGACCATGGCCATGGTGGCCAGGAGGGTGATGAGTTGAAACTGGCCAGCTACCCAGATCGCTTGTCCATAGCCGTGGCTCGAGCGGAGGTGCAACATGTTGCCTTTGATTGGGCCGTCACATTGGTCGTAGGACCATCTGAACCGGACTTCCAGCTCAGGATCGAACAGCCGTGTGTTCTAGTTGCACCGGGCGCGCGGGAGACACTACTGATTCCCGGTGGTGATGCGGACTGCCTTGCGCCCCTGCTTGCCTTAATTCACCGGCCAGTTTCGCGCGCTATTGCGTTCAGGGACGGTCACTTCGAGCTTCATCTAGAAGGGGACTACCTGCTCAATGTCCCGTCTGCCGAAGATTACGAACCCTGGGAGGTCGTTGGCGCAGATGGCTCACGCATCGTTTCGATACCGGGTGGTGACATAGCCGTCTGGGAAGCCGGAGATACTCCATGATGTTGCCGCAGCGGGTCTTCGGTTTCCGAAGGTGTCGCCACTGTCACGGCGCCTGCTGGCAAGTCTGGATCGCTTGTCAGCGGTGCGCGGCACCCGGAGTGCACGAGACCGGACCGCGCTGATCGCAGCTCAGGGGGCGCCGCTGCCGCAGCTGACAATGCCGCAGAAGGCACGGGCGCTGTTGTCGACCCGGTGCCCGACCCGGAGCCCGTGTATAAGCCGAGCGGCGCGCCGAATCGCGACAGCCCGTGGTACGTGAGCTATCGCGACGCCGACGGGAACATCCAGACCGTCGGTAACGAGGATGGGGTTCACGCTGAGGTCCGCATTCAGCAGATGGAGCCGGGGACTCAGATGAGCCGCCCGTTCGGCTGGCGGACTATTGACGGCAGCGTCGGCCCTCAGTGGGTGCCTGGCATCGTGTATGCGGGGTGCCAGATCTTCCCTCCGGACCTGTTTGCCCCGGGCACCGAAAGCGCGCAGGGCGGTCCATGGAGTGTGGGGCCGTGAACCCTCTAGCGAGCCAGCTGATCTCGTCGGTGGACTGGTCGGCGTACCTGGAATGCAACGGTCCTGCGGCCGGGGTCGGGGCCGCGCTGCGTGACCTGCTGGTGAGTTCGGACGTTGCTGAGGCGACGAGCGCATGGAAAAGGATCGAAGAACACGTCTTCTCGCAAGGGACGATCTATTCAGCGGCTGAGCCGACCGTCTCGGTCATGCTGGCGGCGTTGACCGAGGAGCAGCCTTCGTGGCGGAGTGGCCGGATCGTGGATCTCTTGTTCTTCATTGTGCGCGGCGTGTCGCTGACAGACCCGTCTCTCCAAGCTCGGTGCAGAGACCGCGCGCGCGAGGGGCTCTGGCTTCTGGCGCGCTGGGCGCTCACGCATGAGGGATGGGCGCGGGACAACGCCCTGGAGGTGATTGAGGTTGTCGCACCGGAGCGCGCCGGCCTGATCCGCGCGGCGTTGTCAGCGCACTGAGCCCGTGCTGGGAGGCGCGGACTAGAGTCCCTCGGGCGTTAGGGGGTTCCTCGGGCGGCGACTGGCTGCGCCTGGCGGCGGGCGAGGCGGTCGGCCCTTGCCAGCGCGGATGGCACGCGGTGCGGCCCGGCCATCCCAGCGACGATGCGGGCGGTTTCGTCATTCCCGATACCGCCGGCGGCTGTGACGTAGAGGGGCCGCGTGGCGGTGCCGCGGATGACCTCGATTGCGTGTGTCGCGGTGCGGAAGGGCGTCTTTGCGACGCCGATGACGGGGAGGTAGCGAGAATTCGATGTCGACCTCGACGGTGTCATACTTCGTGGCAGAGCTCACGACATTTGGAGGTGTTGGACATGTGAGAGAATCTGGGTTTTCTGGAATCATTCCAGAAAACCAGCTGAATATTTGCGGGCAGGTGGTGAGTACGACAGTGATGCATAACGGAGTTGTCACGGCTCACACGAACTGGCCGTTGAAAGCAGTAGTCCGGATTGCGAGCAACTACGGTTGGGGACTGGACGCCATGAAGGTGATCTTCGACGCGGCGGCTGATGCTGCATATGTGGTTCTTGGTGATGCCATCACAGCCGGTGGTGCTCCGAGATCCCAAATTTGCGACGTCGAAATGACCGATGCTGCTGTCATCCTCCTCTTCTCGCCCGACGATCGCCTGGTGGGGTTCGAGATCCTGGGCGCATCGCGAGTCCTCCCACCCGATGTCCTTGCTCAAGCGACTTGACCTTGCGCTCTTGCCGCAGAAGACACAGCGGACGCTGGCGGGGGCCCGACCCGCGTCGGGCGACGGATGTCACCGGCGGAACTTGAGGCTATGACCGACACTGGCGTTCTGCAGGAAAGCGCTGGCGGCGTACCTGCCGCACTTGGCGGCTGAGTGTGCTGGCATGGCTCGGATGAGCATGCCGTTGGTGCTCTGCAGCCGTCTTTGCCCCAGAAGATGCAGCGGCTGGGGGGGCGGACGTGGCGACGGTACCGGGCGGGGTGTATTCGTTGCGTGATGAAGGTGGGAACGTCGTCCGCACCGGCAGGTCTTCGGATCTGGCGGTGCCTGCGGTGGCTCATGCTAACGATCCGTTGCTCGGGCAGCTTCGAGTTCCAGGTCGAGTACCGCTCTGACGTATTTGCCGAGCAGCGGGGAAGAGCAGATGCTCTGAGACCAGTACCCTGGGGCTCACGCGGCCGCCCTGCGATTCCAGCGCAACCCAATTGCCCAAACCTCGCGCGTGGACCAAAGTGCGATAACCGTCCTGGCACCAGCAAGGGTTTCATAGCCCGTGCACTGACTGGTATCACCCCGGCCAGCGGGCGGTGGTGACGGAAGCGCCGGCGACGGTGACAACGGCGGCGCGGGTGCTGGCGTCGCGCCAGATCACGTAGTCACCGGCGGCGAGGCCCGGATAGACGGCCGCGAACTGCGCGCGTCCAGGTAGCTCGCGCCGCCGGACCCGCGAGTGTGTGCGCGCTGTGTCCTGGCCGCCGCCGTCGCCGGCGACCATGCTGATCTCGATTTCCGCGCCGTCTAGCTCCGGCGGCGCGTGCAGGACCAGGGCCCCGGTGCCGGGACCGAGGTCCAGCACGACGCTGCCGGAGGTGGACGGGCCGGGTGCGGCTTCAGCCATCGCGGGACTCAGTGCGCCGGGTGGTGGTAGCCGTCGAACGGGACGCCGAGGTAGGGGAAGTGGCTCAGGTACGGGGTGCCCAAGTCGGCCGGCGTCAGGCCGTCGGTCAGCTGGCCAGCTGCGGCGTCGGGCTGGTAGCTGGGGTCGACGAGGGCGAACGTCGCGCCGGCGATCGCGCGCAGCTCGACAGAGACCACGTCGTCGAAGACCCGCCGCCCGTTCGGGAAGCCGGCCGCGTCGCCGCCGATCAGCCCGAAGATGCTCGGATTGGACGTCGTCGGCGGGATCGAGGTGTTGAGCCTCAGCATGTCGGCCTGGACGGGCCCGGTGAAGTTGGTGAACCCGGGGACGATTCCCTTGGGTATCCCGGTGAGCAGGATGGCCTCCAGGTCGGCCCGCGCGGTCTTCGCCTTGTCCAGCGCCGCGAGGTGCGGGAACACGCCCGGGTACAGGACCGGCAGCAGGCCTGCCAGTTCTGGGTGGGCGACGTACTGCGTGAACTGCTTGTCGTGCTCCGGACGCTGGGTGTTCCAGAAGTCCTTCTTGCCGATCGGGATGAGGACCTCGTTCACCAGTGGGTTGCCGAGCCTGGAAACCTGGTGGAACGGCCCCGCGTGGACGTCCGGCCCGCCGTCGGCGCCGTGCACCCTGGCGCGCTGCCTCGACGCGGTCGTCCAGACGCCGATGACCGGCCGTCCTGACGCCGTCAGCCGCGAGATCGGCACCTGGATCGCGATCGAGTGCACGTTCAGGAACTTCGTCGCGTTGACGCCGGGCGCCGCGCCGCGGCCCTTGGCGAACACGTTGAAGTTCTCGAATGGCCGCAGGTTGCCCAGGTCGAAGATCGAGCCGAGGTCCACGTAGAACCCCTCAGCGCGCTGGCCAGCGAAGACCTTGCTGCCGTCGGAGAGCGTGTGGATGGCCCGGTTGGCCAGCGCCGCCTCGTAGTTGGGCGTCGACAGCGGGCCGATGTTGTACGGCGGGCAGAGCAGCCCGCGGCCGAGCACATGCCGGCCCTTGTGGTCCGCCCTGGTGACCGTGTAGCGCTGCTTGCGGTTCCAGTTGGCGCTGTTGAGCGACGTGATCGGGCCGGTGTTGTAGAGGAACGTGTCCTTGTCGGCCAGGTGGGTCGTGAAGTCGAACTCGTAGGTGATGTCGGCCTCGCTGTGCCCGTGCGTGTCGATGTGAATGGCGTAGCGGACGTTGTCACCGAACTGGTAGAAATTGGGGCCGCCCGCAGGGCCCTGCAGCGGGATGTAGTTGGCGATCAGGGTGACGGTGTTCGGACGGTCGGGGCTGACGAATGCGTAGACGTCGGTGCTGTCGGCCACGGGATCGGTGGAAATCTCGGGCGCCTCGCGATGCGATGACATCAGAAGTCCTCTCTGTACGTACTGCGTGCGGTCGTGCGGTCGCTCGGGTGGCTGGGTGGCTGGGTGGCTGGGCGTGCGGGCGGGGGGCGGAGGCGGGCTAGCGACTGGCGCGGACGATGCGCGCGGCCAGGTCGCGATCGTGCAGGCGGGTCTGCGTGGTGCCGCGGAACACGTCGATCTCGCCCGTGGCCGCGTCGCGGACGTGCAGGACCACGGGGTCGGCGGCGTTCGCAGTGTCGGCCGCCGCGTGCTCGGAGCGGTCGTCGTGCCTGGTGCTAGCGCGGGCGGCGACGCCGCCGAGCACGCTGCCCAGCGTCGTGGCGGCGATTCCGGCCGCACCGGCGCCGGCCGCCACCTGCAGCACGGACCGCCGCGACGTGACGGCCCCGTGGCTGCCGGTGCTGCTCGTGCGGGCCGCGCCGTGGTCGTCCAGATCTGGCATGGCAATCCCTTTCGACGGGCGCGCGGCGACGCTTTCGCTGGCAAGCGGGGGAGCGGAAGCCGCCATTCGCGCCGGACGGATCGTTCTCACGCCGTGCGTTCGTGCCACGGTGCCCAGCGGATTGGTCGTAAGCGCGAAATCAGGCGGTCAAGGGCAGCACGAGAATGGGCGTCGTCGTGGGCCGGCTCGTGCCGCCTGCCGGTTCGACGGTCATGCCGAGCTGATCGCCGGGGACCAGTCCGGCCACGAGCAGTGGCGGCGTATGGCCGCGCGCGGTCGCGGGCAGTAGGCCAGCCGGACGCACTCGCGGCGGCCCGAGCAGCCACAGCTCATAGACCTTGCCGGGCGGCGGTGGCGGCAGCTGCGCGGAAGTGACGATGAGCGCGTGCCTGGCCAGCGAGTACACCACCGTCGCGGTGCCGCCTGCCGAGGTCGGCTGGGTGGCGACGCGGGCATCGGGCGCCCCCAGCACGTAGCTGATCGCGGCCTGGTGTTCCCTGGCCCTATTCAGCTGGCCCCTGGTGTCGAGCAGCACCGTGGCCAGGGCGATGATCACGACCACGCACGCGGCCACGACCGCCCAGGCGAGCCGCGGAACCGGCCGCGCCGACCTCGCCCGCGGCGAACCGGCCCGCCGCGGTCGCGACTGGCCGGGCGAGCGGCTGTGCTCGACGACTGGAGGAAGCTGCCTGGTCCTTGCCGCCGCGGCCAGCACTCGCTCGCGCATCTGCGTGGGCGGCTGCTGGGTGGCGGCGAAGCCGAGCCTGGACGCGGCCGCGGACATCCCGATGACCTCGTCGGCGCACTGCTGGCAGCGCCGCAGGTGGTGCTCGAACCGGCTCAGCTCGGCGTCCTCGTCGATGGCGTCTATCGAGTAGACGCCAGCCAGGACGTGCAGGTCAGGACGGAGCAGGCGCATCACGTCACCCCCATGCAGTCCCGCAGCCTGATCAGGCCGTCTCGAATCCTCGTCTTCATCGTGCCGAGCGTGATTCCGAGCAGCTCAGCGACCTGCCGGTAGGAATGGCCCCCGTAGTACGCGAGCGTGATGGACTCGCGCTGCAGTTCGGTCAGGCCGTCCAGGCACCGGCGGACCCGCTCCCGCTCCAGGCTGGCCTCGACCTCGTCGGCGACGTCGTCGCCGGCCGGCAGCAGCACCGAGGTTCGCTTCTCCCGTTCGGCCGAGGCTGTGACCGACCGCACCCGGTCGACGGCCCTGCGGTGCGCGATCGTCATCGCCCATGTCGCCGCGCTGCCCTTGGCCGGATCGAACCTGGCCGCCATCCGCCACACTTCGAGCAGGACCTCCTGCGCGACTTCCTCTGACTGGGCAGGATCCCTGACGACCCTGCGGATCAAGCCGTAGACGGGCCCGGCCAGCTGGTCGTACAAGGTCGCGAACGCTGCCTCGTCGCCCCTGGCCACCTGTACGAGCAGCCCGTCCAGGTCCCGGTCTCTTCCCTCCGGCAGACCAGGACCCGTACCGGCCGGTCGCGTGCCATACGCGTCCATGACGGCTATTCGGAGCGCTGCTGAGATCGGATTGGAGGCATGCGGAAATAATCGCGGAAGACTCTCCGCAGATTCACTGAAACGCATCCGCATGGATAACAGGACTCACCAGGACTCCGGCTCACTAGGCCGGTCAGCTTTGGGTGCTGGTCACTCGGGTATGGGGTTCGTGCTGGGGGCCCAAACGCGCAAGGAGGCCGGGGGAGTGAACATGGCCGAGACGAGCATCGACTATCAGGAGGTCTTCAGGACCATGCCGGGCGCGTTGGCGCTGCTGACGCCGGACGGCACGATCCTCGACGTGAACGACGACTACCTCGAGGCGTCGGGGCGCAGCAGGGAGCAACTGCTTGGCCGTAACCTGATCGACGAGTTCCCGCAGAACCCGCACGACCCGAGCGTGGTGGGCCCTGACCAGCTCAGGAACTCGTTTGAGGTAGTCGTCGCGACGGGGGAGCGCGACATCATGATGCCGCTCAGGTATGACGTCGAAGATCCTGGCCGGCCAGGGCGGTTCGAGGAGCGCTACTGGGTGGTCGTCAACACCCCCATGCACGACCCGGTCGGCCGGGTCGTGCTGATCACCCATAAGGCCGACGAGGTCACGCACATCGTCAACCAGGCCCGGAGTCTGCGCGCGGAACAGGGCTAGCGGAACAGGGCTAGCTGTCCTGATAAGTTCACCCTGAGCCGAGCCGGCGAGGGGAGCCATCCGATGACGGTGCAGGGACCAGACTGGCCAGTATCCGATGGCGTGCTGCGCCTGGGTGACCTGGAGGTCGAGCGCGGCGGCGTGATTCGCGACGCCAGGCTGGCGTGGCAGGCGCACGGCACCCTGAACGATGCGCGGGACAACGTGATCGTCTACCCATGCAGCTACACGGCCACCCACGAGGATCTCACCTGGCTGATCGGCCCGGACGGCGTGCTCGACCCGCGTCGCTGGTTCATCGTGATCCCCGACATGTTCTCCGACGGCCTGTCGTCCAGCGCGGCCGACACCGGCGACTTCCCTGGCGTCGTGACGATGGCCGACAACGTCCGCGCCCAGCACCGGCTGCTGACCGAGCACTTCGGTGTCACGCGCGTCGCGGCCGCTTACGGCTTCTCGATGGGTGCAGGCCAGGCCTACCACTGGGCCGCGCTCTATCCTGACCTGGTCGAACGCGCGATCGTCGTGTGCGGCAGCGCGCGAACCTCGGTGCACAACAAGGTGTTCCTGTCCGGGCTGCTGCGGACGCTCGAGGCCGCGCCTGAGTATCAGGGCAACGGCCAGTTCAGCGCGGAACCGCAGGCGGCGCTGCGGGCCTTCGGCCACATCTACGCCGCCTGGGGCCTGAGCCAGGATTTCTACCGCGAGGGCCTGTACCAGAGCGCGCTCGGCGCCCCCGACCTGGCGACCTTCCTGAAGACCGACTGGGAGGACTCGTTCGGGGCCTGCAAGGCGGCGAACCTGTACGCGCAGGCCGTCACCTGGGATGAGGCCGACATCAGCAACAACGACCTCTACCATGGTGACCTCGCGGCCGCGCTTGGCGCGATCAATGCCAAGGTCCTGCTGCTGCCCTGCGAGACCGACCTGTACTTCCGGGTGGCCGACAACGAAGCGGAGCTCAGCCACCTGCGGCACGGGCGGCTCGTGCCGATCCCGAGCGTCTGGGGACACCGGGCGGGCAGCCCCGAGGGAATCCCGGCTGACCTGGAGTTCCTGACCGGTCACGTGCGCGCCTGGCTCGACAGCTAACCGTGCTCGTCGCGCCCGCGCGGCCGGCAGCCACGTATCATGGTGAAAGTTAGAGAAAGCTCGTGTATTCGGGAATTCATGAATATTCGGGTGCGTTCGGGAGTATTCGGGAGTGCGGGGACTAGGCACGCGGCATGAGTCTTTGGGACCGTCTCACCGGCAAGGTCGTGGAGACAGCCGGGCTCGGCCAGAAGAAGCGAGCAGCGGCCACGGGGATTCTGGCATTTGACGGGCCGCTTGGTGATCTGCGGCTCGACATAGCGATTAAGAGCCATCCCTGGCTGCAGAACACAGGGACAGCGACCTTCTTGCTGTCCACCTGGGCTTCCCAGGCTCTGCAGGATGTCGCCGCCGTCATGGAAGCCGAGGTGCACAAGCAGGTTCGCGAGGCCGGACGGCTGCCCGAGGCGACGTTCGTGCTCGCTGACGGGCTGTACGATGCCGCGCTGAAATGGATCGACCTCGCGCAATCGGCGCTCGCCGCGATCGAATCAAACAGCGATTTCGTTCTTCAGCTCAGGCTGCCGGCCCCGCCGCCGCGATTCGACTGGGTCGCTGACGCGCCGCCCGCTCATTTCGTGGCCGCTATCGCCGGCGTCGGGCAATTGGGCACCTCGGTCGAGGACGCCCTGAACACGATGCAGAATGACCGGTCGCGCCTGCCCAAGCGCTACGACGGGGCTTTCGAGACCATCGCGGGCGCCATCAAGCTCGCCAGGGCCAAGCTGGATCAGGTCGAGGCCGCCGCGAGCGACCGGCAGGCGGTGAAGCTGACCAGGGACATCTGGACGATGCTGCAGGAAGTCGTCAGGCTGTACTTCCTGGCCGGCCAGCAGGCGGCGATGCCGGGCCTGATCGACTCCAGGTACGACGCCGAAGCGCAGGCAGCGGCGCGCGCTCGCCGGCTGCCGCCGCCGCCGGCGGCGCAGCCAGCGGCTCCCCGGACGCCCGGCGTCCCGGCACCGACGTGGCGCCCTGCGCCTGCGGCCCAGGACTGGTCATCGGTGGACTGGACGGGCCAGGACCGTGGGCCGGGGTCCGAGCAGCCGGGGCCAGCGCGTTCTCCTGTGCGCGTCGGCCAGGGCAGTGCGCCACGGACCGTGGGTCAGCCGTCGAGTCCGCCCAGGCCTGCCCCGCCGCCGACCCTCGGTGAACGACTCGGCCTGCACTTCGACGCCTGGGCGCTGACCGAGCCTGGCGCGAAGACCACGTACCAGAACGACCGCTCGCGCATCGCCGAACTCGAGGCGTTCTGGCGCGCCGATACAAACCCGGACGAGACCTACCGGCTGTTCGGGCTGATCAGCGCCGCCGTCAAGGCCGATCAGGTCGCGGTCAGGCCGGGGGAGTTCAGCCGTGACTGCCCGTGGATCTCGACCTTCGTCGCCCGCGCCGATGCCGTCATCGGTTCCGAGGAGTTCAAGACTGGCCAGCTGTTCACGCTGAAGGCAGGCGTCGACGGCGAGTTCTTCGGGCGCGGGTTCGAGCGGCTCGGCTTCCTGCCGGGAAGCCAGCGTCCGAAGCCAAAACCCCGCCGGGACCCCGAGTCCCAGCCGGACCAGCCTGGCGGGCCGCGGCTCGACACGCAGCACCGCAACGACCGCAAGGCACGCGTCAAGGAAACGGCGGCAGCGCCGCCGCCTGGCGTACCGTCGGACGCGGACATATGGACGCTGACCGCCGCTTTTCAGCGACCGCAGCGCAAGGCCAGCCAGGCCGATACCAAGCAACTCAGGGCGCTGTGGCGGGCCGACCCCGATCCCGCGAGCACCCTGGCGTTCCACCACGAGCTGATGGCCGCCGTGCACGCGGGCAATGCCAGGCCGCGCGGCGACCAGGCGCTGCGGGACTGCCCGTGGAGCCAGGTCTATGTCGCCGTCAAGCAGGTCACCATCGGCGGGGTACGGCTTGAGCGGAACGAGATGTTCGCGCTGGAAGTCGGCCTGACCGGCGGCCAGTTCAGGCGCAGGATCAGCCGGCTCGGCCTGCTCGCCACCGGCGCCTGAGCCGCTAGCTCCGCTGGTCAGCCAGCGGCCGCCGGGACCGGCGTGATGACCGGCGCGATGACCGGCACCGTCCCGCTGATCGTCGTACCGTGCCCTGCTGCTGACGCTATCCGCAGCTGGCCGCCAACGGCCGATAGCCGGTCGGCCATGCCCTGGAGCCCCGTGCCGTGAGCGGCCGCCACGGGGTCGAAGCCGCCGCCGTCGTCCGCCACACAGAACTCCAGCCTGCCATCGCCCTGCCGCAGCGTCACGGTCGCCAGCGAGGCCTGTGCGTACTTCGCCACATTCTGCAGCGCCTCGAGTATGCAGAAGTACAGCGTTGCCTCCGCCTCGCGAGGCAGCCGGCCGATCCCGTCGGCTTCGACGAGCACGGGTACCGGCGCCCGGTTGGCCTGTGCCTGCAGGGCGGCGCGCAGACCCTGGTCCGCGAGCACCGGCGGGTAGATGCCCCGGGCGAGGTCCCGCAGGTCGTCGAGGGCCGCCCGCAGCCCGGCCCGCAGCTGGCCGGTCAGCTCCCTGACCTCACCGGGATCGTCCGCGGCGCCTTCGAGCATGCTGAGCTGCACGCTGAGCGCGACCAGCTGCTGCTGAGCGCCATCGTGGAGGTTCCGTTCGATCCGCTGCCGTTCATCGTCTTGCGCCTGCACCAGCCGCCGCCGCGAGGCGCGCAGATCGTCGATCGTGGCCTGCAGCTCGGCCGTCAGCCTGACATTCCGCAGCACGAGCCCGGCCTGTGAGGCAAGGTCGGTGAGCAGCTTGTCCTCGGCGGCCGACACTGCCTCGTTCTTGGCCTTCTCCAGCATGATGGCGCCGAGCAGCTCGTCCTGGTGATACACGCCGATCGCCCGGGTGACTGGCCCGAGGACGGCCAGGCGCGCGGAGTGGGTCACCGCCAGGGGCGCGGCTCCTGGCTCGGCGCCGGCCGGCCAGACCGACCGGGGCGAGAGTGCGGTGCCGACCAGCACCCAGACCTCGACGCGCTCGGCCCCCGTCGCCCCGCCGAGGACGGCGGCCATCCGGTCGAGGGCGGCGTCGGCGTCGAGCTGCCCGGCCATGTCCTGAGCGAAGTCGGCGAGCACCTGGTACGGCGAGGCGCGCCTGCCGTAGACGAAGCGGTTGGCCAGCTGGGATGCCCGCTGGCGGAGAGGATGGAAGAGCACCGAGACCACGACCGCGGCCGCCACAGTCAGCACTGGGCCGTCGGCGTAGCCTGCCAGCGTCCCGATGCCGACCACGATGCCGGCGTAGACGGCGGTGAGCGCCGCGGAAAGCAGGCCGTAGGTGACGGCCTTGCTGACCATGAAGGGAACGCAGACTGTCTTCGGTTGACACCGTTGGCGGGTTCGCGTCCCCGTCGCGTGGCGGGGGCGGGTCGCCGCCGGGGCGGTCGGCGCCGGGCGGGCCGGGGAGCGCGATTCGGAGCTGGATCTTGACGTGCCAGCCTGTGACTTGGACGTTGTCGATGAGCAGCCGGAGCAGTTGCTGCTTCTGGGCGTGGTCGAGGTCGTCGATGACGGCGCGGACGCGGGCGGCGAACCCCTCGACGCCGCGTCGGAGCTGGTTCCCCCGTGCCAGGTCCGCGCGCTGGCTGGCGAGGGTGTTGCGCTTTGCGAGGAGATCTCTCTGGCGGGCGGTGACGGCGGCGGCGCGGCGCTGGAGCTCGGGCATGTCGATCAGGTCGGCCTGGAACAGGTCGATCAGCCGGTTGTGCTCGGCGCGGGCGGCGTCGAGTTTGCGGTCCAGCCGGGTCAGCTCGGCGGCGAGCAGCTCGTCGTCGGGGACAGGGGCGT
Organism: uncultured Actinomycetota bacterium; assembly: GCA_963739025.1. Taxonomy (GTDB): domain Bacteria; phylum Actinomycetota; class Actinomycetes; order Streptosporangiales; family Streptosporangiaceae; genus Chersky-822. The sequence continues at coordinate 82,959 of CAVTYS010000003.1, forward strand.
GCACGGCGACAGCGTGCTCTCCGGCGAGCAGCAGGGCCGGGTCGAGCAGGGCGGCGTGGATCTGGGCGAACACGAACTCGTCGAGGGCATCGGCACGGATGTTGCGCTCGGGGCAGCGGCGGTCCTGGCCGCCGGCCCGCAGCGGGTCGTGGTTGTGGCAGTAGTAGTACCGGTGCCAGGTGCCGTTGCGGCCGCGCATCTTGTGGCAGCTGGTGCCCACGCCGCAGGGCCCGCATTTGACCAGGCCGCGCAGCAGCCAGGCCCCGGGCTCGGCGCGGCGCGGGTTCCACTTGCTGTTGTCGGTGCTGACCTTGCCGGCGGTCTCGAAGATCTCCTCGCTGATCAGGGGCGGGCAGCCGATCGCGATCCACTCGTCGCGGGGCCGGGGCACCTGCCGGGTGCGGTGCCCTGGCCGGCTGTCCGGGACAGTCTCGGTGCGGTTGTAGTAGACGCGGCCGATGTAAGCCTCGCTGCGCAGGATCCGGTCCAAGGTGGAGGTGCCCCACACGGCGCGGCTGCCGGTTGGCGTCGGGATCTGGTCGGCGTTGAGCTGACGGCAGATCTGGCGGATGGTGGTGCCGGCCGCACGCTCGGCGAAGATCCGTCGCACCACCGCGGCCTCGGGCTCGTAGATCTCCAGGTGTGCCGGGCCGCCGGGGCCGCGGGGGATGCGCCGGTAGCCGTAGGGCGCCTTGCGGGAGATCACCTCGCCGGCTCGGGACCGGTAGAGCTTGCCCCGCCGGTACCGTTCGCCGATCTTGGCCCGCTCGTACTCGGCGATCACGCCCTGCACCTGAGTGAGCAGCTTGGCCTGCGGGTCGGTGTCGTCCAGGCCGGGCGCGTCGGTGAACCGCACGGTCACGCCGAGGCGGGCCATCTCATCGAGGATGAGCACCTGGCAGGCGTAGGAGCGGGCGAGCCGGTCCGGGGACAGGCACCACACGACCTCGAACAGCCCGGCCTCGGCCGCGTCGCGCAGCGCGTCCAGGCCGGGCCGGTCCAGCCGCGCCCCGGAGTGCCCGTCGTCGCGGTACTCGCCGGCGATCTCGTCGCATGCTGCGGCGACGTGCGCGCGCAGTGCCTCGATCTGGGAGCCGATCGTGCCCCGCTCGGCCTGGCGCTCGGTGGAAACCCGGGCGTAGATCGCCGCTTTTCATGACCATCTCCCCATCGCTTGCAGGCCCGGCGCTGCCAGGGATGCGGCGGTGTCGAGCAGGAACTGGTATCCCGCCGCCAGCACCTGCTCGCGCGGGTCGGCGCGCGGGGTCCACGGCGGCCGGGCCGCGCCGGCCAGCTCGGCGCGGAAGGCCGGCTCGGCCGCCGGCCAGGCGATCAGCCCGGCCAGGCCGCGGCGGGCGAACCGGGCCGCGGCCAGCCCGGCCGGCAGCCCGGAGTGCTCGAGGACGTGGGCGCGCAGCATCTCGTAGTCAGCCTGCGCCGCCTCGGCCGGCGGCCAGAACGCCCGGGCGCTCACCGGGCCCGCGCCCGCTCGACGGTGCGGCGGTGCAGGACCACACCGAACCGGTCCGCGACCTGGGCGGCCAGCGCCGCCCCTGAGGCGGGCGGGGCCGTGTGGATGAACTCGGCGATCTCGTCCCGCAGCTTGACCGGGCCGCGGCGGCCGCGCCGCTCGTCGACCAGCCCCGCCATCCCGGCGTCGGCGAACGCGGTCACGACCAGGTAGAACGCTGCCCGCGAGTAGCCGTGCGCGGCGGCGGCCCGGACCGCCGGCTCCCCGTCCGCGAAATGAGCGCGCAGCATCTCGTACTTGACCTGCACCTTGTCCGCCGCCAGGAAGAACCCGCCCGCGGCGAACAGCGGCGCGGTCACCGCGCCGGCCCGCGGATGCACCAGCCCGGCCTGCTCCAGCGCGGCCAGCCGGCTCGCTTCGCTCACCATGATCACCCCCGCACCGGCGACCGTAACTGTGATCGCTGAATGTGTCCAGCAATTCACGCCGCGTGTCGCATTCGGTCTCGCCAGTTACCCCTTTGATCCAGGCGCACGCGCTTTGGCAGCGGCGCCAGACCATAGACACTGCGGCGTTCATTGCTAGACAGCCAGCTCACCGCGCACCGGAGCGCGGCGCGGCCTGCGACGGTGATCCGGATGCAGATAAAGGCCAGCGACCTCGGCCTCTGGCGCCAGGACGGCCGTCAATTGCAGCTTTGCGTTCCGCAGGTGATGATGACGTCGATCTGGTACAGACCGTACTTGAGGATCGAGATCGCGATCGCGACCGGGAAACCCGCCAGCCCGATGGCCGTGGCCACAGCGTCCCCGATGGTGGTGAGCGGGGCCCAGTGCGGTCCGCCCAGATCCATCGACGCCAGCACGACGAGCGAACACCCGATCAGCCCGGCGGCGGTGAACGCGATCCACTTGATCTGCTGCCGCAGCTCGCGGCCTCCCGACCGGTACCGGACCACCATTGCCACCGTCGCGGCCACCAGAAGGGCGATTACCACGAACCAGGCCTGGTTGATGTTCCCGATCAGCACGGCCGACAGCGGCGCGGGCAACGACCGGACTCCCAGCGGGTTTCGGACCACGGCGGAGACGCCGCCAGGAGCCGGGAGGTGCACCTGCCTGGGCTGCACCAGGAACCCGATCAAGGTCAGCGCGATGATCAGGATGCACAGACCTCCCACAGGACGCCAGCGCGGCGACGGTAGGCGCCCGGTCGGGAAGAGCAAGCACATGAACCCAATTCCGCAGATGAGCGGGACAAACGACCACTCCGCCAGCACCGCGGCGATCGCCGGGTCAGGCGTTCGACCCGGCCGCCCCGCGCGGCATCGGCCTGGCGGGCCTGGCCGACCGGATCGCCATCGTGAACGGGGCGCTGAGGATCGACAGCACCCGCGGAGGCGGTACCAGGCTGCGGGCAGAGGTCCCGCTTGGCGCCGGCGCTCCTGGGAGCGGCGGGTGAGCGAGCTGCGGGTCGTCATCGCCGACGACAACTACCTGGTCCGTGAGGGGACCAGGCGGCTGCTCGAGGACTCAGGTGAGGTGAGCGTGCTGGCGGCGGTCGGCTCGGCCCCCGAGCTGCTCGACGCCGTGCGACGTCATCGCCCCGACGCGGTGCTGACGGACATCAGGATGCCTCAGGACAAGCCGGGCGGGGATCCGGCGCCCGCGATGGAGGGCATCGACGCCGCGCACGCCATCAAGGAGACCGCGCCGGACGTCGGCGTCGTGATCTTGTCCCAGTACGCGGACGAGTCGTATGCGTTCGAGCTGTTCCGCAACGGCACCGCTGGCCTCGCGTATCTGCTCAAGGACCGCGTCGGCGACTTGCAGCAGCTGCTCGGTGCGCTGCGCGAGGTGATCGGGGGCGGCTCTGTCATCGATCCCCAGGTCGTCGACGCGCTGGTCAGCCGCCGCGCCAGGCTTCAGGCGTCTCCGCTGGCGCGGCTGACCCCCCGCGAGCTCGACGTGCTGCGGGAGATGGCCCAAGGCCGCGGCAACGCCGGCATCGCCCAGGCGCTCTACCTGTCCGAGTCGTCGGTCGAGAAGCACGTCAACGCGATCTTCGCGAAGCTCGACCTGGCCAGCGAGCAGCAGGTACACAGGCGGGTCGCCGCCGTGCTGACCTTCCTGCGCGACGCCGGCCTGCGCCCGCGCCAGCCCCGCTAGCGACTCCGAGCGCAGCCGCACCCCCGCCCCGCGCAGAGCGAGGCGAAATAGGTGGATCCCGGGATCCACCTCGCCATGCGGGGTCAATCCTGGGATCCACCTTGCAATGCGGACCGGCTAGGCGTCGCCGCGGCGCATCCGCGCGGCCGAGATGCCCAGCAGCACCGCGGCGTAGGCGCACAGCACGGCGAACCCGGTCCATGGCTGCAGCAGCGTCGGGTCGGGCTGGACCGTGGTGACCGCCTGGCCGGCGGTGGCCGGCAGGAACTTGGTCACGTCGGTTGCCAGGTTGCCAGGCAGGAAGCCCGCGGCCAGGGGCACGCCGTACAGCAGGCCGAACAGGGCGGCGATCCCGCCTGCGGCGTTGCGCAGCACGCCGCCGAGGCCGAGTCCCACCAGGGCGATCGCGGCCAGGTACAGCGCGCTGCCCACGACGGCCCTGACCACGCCCGGCTGGCTGAGCTGCACGGACAGGTGCTGGCGGGCCAGGATCGTCTGGCCGCCGGTGAAGGCGCCGAACGCGGCCGGCACGCTGGCGGCGGTGACGGCGGCGGCGAGCAGGGCAGCCTTGGCCCACAGCACCGGCAGGCGCCGCGGCACGGCCGCGAACGTGGTTCTGATCAGGCCGGTCGCATACTCGCCGGTGATCAGCAGGACACCCAGCACGCCCACCGCGATCTGCGCGAGTTGCACGCCGGACAGGCTGATCGAGGCGGGGTCGAAGGACGTCATTGCCGACGCGCCGTGCGGCGGCCTCGTGACCCGCAGCAGGCTATAGCCGAGGCCGAACCCGACGACCAGGACGACGGCCGCGGCCAGGGTCCAGTACGCGGACGGCTGGGTGCGCAGCTTCGTCCATTCAGCGCGCAGCACACGGGGCTGAGTCACTCGCTGCGGCTGCCGGTAAGCCGGCAGGATGCCCGTGACCTGAACGGCAGGGTGAGTGGTGGCAGTCATCGTCTTGCTCCTTCGAGAGTCGTTACGTCAGGGGGGTCAGATCGCGGCGCGGTACTCGACCGCGTCCTGGGTAAGGCCGACGAAGACGTCCTCCAGGGACGCCTGCTCGGTGGCGAGCTCGAGCACGGTGATCCCGGCAGCGCCGGCCACGGCGCCGACCTGGGCGGTGGAGGCACCTGTCACGGTCAGCGCGCCGCCGGCGGCCTCGGTGACGGTCACGCCTGGGGCGCGCAGCATCCTGGCGAGCGCGACGGGGTCCGTGCTGCGGACCCGCACCGAGGACGGAGCGGCCTGCGTCATGAACTCGTCCATGCCGGTGTCCGCGATCAGCCGGCCGCGGCCGATGACGATCAGGTGGGTCGCGGTCTGGGCGATCTCGCTCATCAGGTGCGAGGACACGAAGACGGTCTTGCCCTGCGCGGCCAGGTTCTGCAGGATTCCGCGGATCCACCGGATGCCCTCGACGTCCAGGCCGTTCACCGGCTCGTCGAGCACGATGGTGGCCGGGTCGCCGAGCAGCGCGGCGGCGATGCCCAGCCGCTGGCTCATGCCGAGCGAGAACTTGCCAGCCGCCGGCCTGCGACGCTGCGAAGTCCGACCGCGTCGATGACCTCGTCAACCCGGGACTTGCGGATGCCCGAGGTCTGCGCGAGCGCGAGCAGGTGGTGGTAGGCGCTGCGGGACGGGTGCACGGACCGCGGGTCAAGCATCCCGCCGATCTCGTGCAGCGGCGCGGTGTGGCTCCGCGGCGGACGGCCGTTGACCAGAACCGAGCCGCTGGTCGGCTCGTCCAGGCCGAGGATCATCCGCATCGTCGTGCTCTTGCCAGCGCCGTTCGGGCCGAGGAAGCCGGTGACCACCCCAGGCCGGACGGTGAACGTCAGGTCAGAGACGGCAGTGGTGGATCCGTAGGTCTTGGTCAGTGCGTGTATCTCGATCATGACTACGACGGTGCCAGCGCGGCAGCGCCGTGTCGCTGGGGCGCTCAGCCGGACCGTGGTGAGGATTTCCGCACCCCGCGCGCAGGACAGCCCGATAGAGATGCGCGGGATGTCCTTGTACGTTGACGTCATGACCTCGGCAGAGCTGACTTCCAGGCGGATGGGCGCCCTTGTCAGCGCGCTGTGGTCGCGTCCCGCGTGGCGCGCCACCAGGAACGGGCTCGCCGCGCTGCTCGTGGCCCTGGTGGGCACCATCCTGATCGGCGGCATCGGCGTGATCTGGGGAGCCGCGATCTTCGCGCTGCTGACCGGTGCAGGCGACTGGGGCCACGTCACGCTGTACGCAGCGCTGGTCCTCGCCAGCCCGGTACTTGAGCTGTGGGCCATCCAGGGCGTCACGGCCCTGCAGCGGTCCCGGCTGCGTGCCGTGGCTGGCATCGACATCCCGGCCTGGTCGCGAGCGGCCGAGCGCAAGCCATGGCCGATCGGCCCGTGGCTGGCAGCGGGGACCTGGCGACAGATCGCGTTCCACGTGCTGTCGATAGGGACCGGGCTCGCCGCTGGCCTGGTCGCCGTCTGCTGGGTCGCGCCGCTGCTCGCGATCGCCTACGTGATCGCTGGCCAGCCGACGCCGGGCGCTGGACCGGCAGCCGCGGTAGGCGCCATGATCGCGCTCTTCGCCGCGCCCTGGCTTGCCCAGCTGGTTGCGCGGGCCGACGGGTTCCTGGCCAGGGCGCTGCTCGGGCCGAGCCACGGCGAGGCACTGGCGCTCAGGCTCGAGTCGCTGACCAGGAGCAGGGCCGAGATCGTCGCCGCGACCGACGCGGAGCGCCGCAGGATCGAGCGCGACCTGCACGACGGCGCGCAGCAGCGGCTGGTCTCGCTGGCCCTGAACCTCGGCATGGCCAGGGCACGTTTCACCGATGTGCCCGAGCCAGTTCAGCGCGCGATCGCCGACGCGCACGAGGAGGCCATGCTGGCGCTGTCCGAGGTGCGCGAGTTCATCCGCGGCCTGCATCCCGCCGTGCTCAATGACCGCGGCCTGGACGCCGCGCTGTCCGGGCTCGCGGCACGCGCGCCGTTGCCGGTCAGGTTGCACGTGGACGTAGCTCAGCCTGCCGCGCCGAGCGTGGAGGCCGTCGCGTACTTCATCGTCTCCGAGGCGCTGACCAACGTGGTCAAGCACGCGCAGGCGACCCGCGCCGACGTGGTCGTCACCCGCGCGGCGAACCGGCTCAGGATCGTCGTCTCGGACAACGGAACGGGCGGCGCTGAACCGTCTGAGGGCAGTTCAGGCGGTAGCGGAACCGGACTCACGGGGCTGATCCAGCGCGCGGCGTCGGTCGACGGCACGCTGGTCATCGACAGCCCACGCGGCGGGCCGACCGTCATCATCGCGGAGCTGCCATGCGAATCGTGATCGCCGAAGACTCCGTGTTGCTGCGGGACGGGCTGTCCAGGCTGCTCACCGACGGCGAGTTCGAGGTCGTCGCTGCCGTACCCGACGCCGAGCAGCTGCTCAAGGCGGTCGCCGAGCACCAGCCTGACCTGGCCGTGATCGACGTCAGGATGCCGCCTGGGTTCACCGACGAGGGCATCAAGGCAGCGCTGGTCATCCGCCGCCAGCACCCGGGCGTCGCGCTGCTCGTGCTGTCCCAGTACGTCGAGGAGAGCTACGCGACCGACCTGCTGTCCGAGGCGACCAGTTCGGTTGGCTACCTGCTCAAGGACCGGGTCGCGCACGTCAGCGACTTCCTGGACGCGGTTCGCAGGGTGGCCGCTGGCGGCACCGCGCTCGACCCCGACGTGGTCGCTCAGCTGCTGGTCCGCCGCAAGGACGACCCGATGAGCAGGCTGACCCCGCGCGAGCAGCAGGTGCTCCGGCTGATGGCCGAGGGGCGCTCGAACGGCGGGATCGTCGAGCTGCTCAAGGTCAGTCCGAGCGCGGTGGAGAAGTACGTGACGAACATCTTCGTCAAGCTCGACCTGCCGCCCACCGGCACCGACCACCGCCGGGTCCTGGCCGTGCTCAAGTACCTGGGCAGCTGACAGCGGCCCGGCCAGATGGCCGGGCCGCTGCCAGCGGTGCTGGGTTCTCTATGGTGCGGGGATGGTCTGGCCGGTGCTGTCCCAGGTGTTGCCGGTCCAGGTGTTCCCGGTGCCGGCGGAGTCGAAGTAGGCGGCCGGGCCGTTGCTGCCGCCGGCCGGGAAGTAGCTGGTGGCGATGCGGTTGCCGGTGATGACGATGTTGCTGGTGGGCAGGGCTGTCTTGGTGGCGCCGCCGTAGATGGTGTAGCTGCCGCCGGCGAGCAGGTTGCCGGTGACGGTGCGGTTGGCCTGGGTGCCGAAGTCCTCGAACAGGGCGATGGCGTCGGTCTGGCTGCGGTTGTTCAGGACGGTGTTGTGGGTGATGGTCAGCGGGGCGGTGCCGCCGTTGGACATGATGCCGTTGGTGTGGTCGCCGGTGATGTAGCCGGGGTCGTGGATGTAGTTGTCGCGGACCATGCCGGTCTCGAGCTGGACGCCGTTCTCGTACAGCGCGAAGTTGTCGGCGGTGACGGTGAGGCCGGCGGAGTCGCCGTAGACGTCCTTGACGCCGACCATCATCCGGCCGCTGCCGGCGTTCAGGCCGGTGATGGTGTCGTGGCTGATGGTGACGCCTGAGGTGTGCCGCAGGCCGACCGCGATGGCGTTGGGCCCGCCGGAGACGATCTTGTCGTTGCTGAGCGTGACGTTGTTCGCCGCGATGTTGACGCCGTAGGGGATGTACAGGCCGGTCAGGTTCGCGCCGTTGCCGTCGACCTGGACCCAGCCGCGGGAGTCGTAGTGCCAGCCCGGGCCGGATGAGACCTGACCGGGCACCGTCTTGAGGGTCGTGCCAGGCCGGCACGCCCGTGTTGCCCGCATCGGGATAGCCGCACGAGCTCGGCGAGGCGGCGCAGTTCAGCGGGGTGCTCGCCGTGGCCGCGCCTGCTGACTGGGCGGTCAGGGCCATCACGCCGGCGATGGCGGCTGTGGCGGCCAGCGCGGCGGCCACGCCGGCGGTGGCGCGGGCGGCTGGTGAGCGGCGGCGCGTGGTGGCGGTGGTGGCTGGTGAGGTGCTGGCGCTGGCGGTCATGGCTGGTCTTCTTTCTTTTCGATTTGTTTTTCCTTCACCTCCAGAATTGCTTTTTCGCGAGCGTTCACGTAGAGCCGGAATTCCTCATTCCGGTGGACCAAGGAATTGTCATTCCGGCCCGGTTATTCTGGGCCAGGCAATCCGGACCGGGCACTTCGGCCCGGTCGATACCATCGGTAAAATCCTAATATAGACGGACGTAATCGACAGAGAAGCGCCAGGGCCGGCTGGCCCTGGCGCCAGGGATCGCTTTGTTCTCGCTAATTCATGCAGGACATGTCGTGCGTCGGCAATGCGCCGGAATTGAGGTAGGCATTGACGGCTCCGTCCACGCACGCGGATCCGCGGAACAGGTATACGCCGTGAGTGCGGGCACCCTGCAGCGTGATCATGCGCGAGCCCGCCAGCGCGCGGTGCATGGCCTGGCCCATCGACAAGATGGCGTTGATGTCACCTGACGCCTGGACGACCAGGGCCGGCACGTGGTTGGCCACCCGCGGCGGTCGGGGCGGCCGGAACGGCCAGAACGCGCACGGCGTGATCGTCTGATCGACCGGGCTGAACAGCGGCGCGCTCGCCCGGTGCGCCTGGATCGCGCGCCAGTAGACCCGCGGGCTGCGCGGAACGGGCGCGTCGTCGCACATGATCGCCGTCGCGGCGCTGCGCAGAGCGGAGCCTGCGCTGCTGAGTTGCGTGGCGAGGGCGTGCAGCAGCGACGTGCTCGGCTTCGCGGGCTGCCCGTGCGCGGCCCGGTTCAGCGCCGCGACGGTCGCGGCGAGCTCGGCCGAATTGGCAGGCGAGTCGTCGGTCAGCGGGTCGAGGAGGACGGCTGGCACGACCGTGTCGTCGACGCGGAACGAGCCGACCAGCAGCGGGTGCCGGCCGGCGGCGCGGTAGATCCGGTAGACGGTCGCCAGCACCTTGGCTGGCGTGCTGCCCAGGTGGAACTGGTTGTTGCGAGCCGCCGCGAAACTGGCCCAGGAGTGCACTGCGCGCTCGCGCACTGGCCCGTTGCTGCCCTTGGCCACACCCGGATGCGCGGGGTTGATCGCGCTGTCGAGCACGATCTGGCCGGCCCGGCCAGGGAACATCTGGGTGTACACCGCGCCCAGGTAGGTCCCGTAGGAGTAGCCCAGGTAGGACAGCTTGGACTCGCCCAGCGCGGCGCGGACGACGTCCATGTCGCGCGCCGCGCTCGTGGTCCCCGCGAATGGGAGCATGGCGCCTTCCGCTCGTCCGCAGCGGTGCGCGAGGTTCCTGGTCAGCCGCACCACCTCGGCGAAGCTGGCCTTGCTGCGCCCGGCGCCGCGCGGCAGCCAGCCAGCGGTCCAGTGGCAGTTGACCGGCGTGCTGCGGCCCGCGAACCGCTGGTCCATCCCGATCAGGTCGAACCGCGCACCTGTGTCGCCCATGGCCTGCCTGGCGAGCAGCACGTCGGTGAGCACCGGGGTGGCAGGGCCGCCGAGGTTGATGATCATGGCGCCGATCTTCTTCGCCGCAGGGTCGGCCCGAAGACGGGAGATGGCGATGGTGATCGTCCGCCGGCCAGGATGGGCGTAGTCCAGCGGCACGCGGATGTCCGCGCACCGCGCCCCTGCCTGGTCCAGCGCCTTGCCGCCCGAGTCGTGCGGGCCGCGCTGGCACCGGTGCCAGCTGACGTGCTGGCCGTAGAAGCGGGCGAGCGAGTTGCTCTGGGCGGCCTGACCGGCTGGCGCTGAGGCCAGCACCCCGGTCATGGTCAGGCCGGCGGCGAGCACCGCGGCGCTCAACCGTGTTGCATTCACAGGTGACTCCTTGCTGACTGGCGGGCTGTCGCTGGCCCGCTGAAACGTCGACAAGGCACAGGCTCCCTGCGCGCGCGGGCGTTGTCGGTAGGGCGGCCAGCGGCCTGAAGGTGGGGTTTTCCGCAGGGCCTGGCCGACCGGAATCACCCGGCGGGGGTGGCGCGGGCGGGCAGCGGTCTTGGTGAGCATGGTCAGATTCGCCGCCCGAGGGGGACCGACACGTGAGCCTGGTTAAGCCTGTGGCCGTGACCATGCGGCCGGTCGAGCAGCTCACGCCCGTTATCGGCAACGAGCGGCGTGACCGGCTGACGCAGGCGGCCGGTCAGTTCCGGCGTCGGCTGGGCGGCCGGACGCTGTGGAACGTGAGCTCGACCGCGGTCGGCGGCGGCGTGGCCGAAATGCTGCACGTACTGCTCGGCTATGTCGAGGCCGCGGGCATCGCCAGCCGCTGGATCGTGATCACCGGCGATGCCGAGTTCTTCGTGATCACCAAGCGCCTGCACAACCAGATCCACGGGCAGGTCGCCGGCGGGCCGCTGTCGGCCGCCGAGATCAGCCACTACGAGCGCATGCTCGCCGCGAACGCGGCCGAGTTGCTCGAGCTGATCAGGCCAGGCGATCTGGTGCTGCTGCACGACCCGCAGACGGCCGGGCTCGCGGAGAGCCTGACCAGGGCTGGCGCGCTGGTCGCGTGGCGCTGCCACATCGGGGTCGACTGGCAGAACGAGGTCACGGCGGGGGCGTGGAACGTGCTGCGGCCGTACCTGGCGCACGCGCACGGTTTCGTCTTCTCCAGGAGCGAGTACGTCCCCGCCTGGATCCCCGGCACGAAGGTCGCGATCATTCCGCCATCGATCGATCCGTTCTCGCCGAAGAACCAGTACCTCGACGACGACACCGTTCAGGGCATCCTCGCCAGGATCGGCGTGCTCGACGGCGCTACCCCCGGTGAGCCTGCGACGTTTCTCGGCCGCGACGGCAGCCAGGAGTCCGTGACCCGAGCGGCGGAGATCACAGCCGAGGATCTGCCCGGTTCTGATGATCAGCTCGTCATTCAGGTGTCGCGATGGGACCAGCTCAAGGACATGCCGGGGGTGCTGCGCGGCTTCGCCGACCACGTCGCGCCCGCTGGCCCAGGCTTCCTGCTGCTCGTCGGCCCGACGGTCGCCGGGGTCACCGACGATCCAGAGGGCGCCGCGGTGTTCGCCGACTGCCTGCTGCAGTGGCGCGCGCTGCCCGCCGCGGCCAGGTCCAGGGTGCTGCTCGTCACGCTGCCGCTCGAGGACGCCGATGAGAACGCGGTTATGGTCAACGCGCTGCAGCGGCACGCCAGCGTGATCGTGCAGAAGAGCCTGGCGGAGGGGTTCGGCCTGACGGTCGCCGAGGGCATGTGGAAGGGCCGCCCCGTGATCGGATCGGCGGTCGGCGGCATCATCGACCAGATCCCGGCGGGCGCCGGCGTCTTGCTGTCCGATCCTCGCGACCTGGGCACCTTCGGCCTGCAGGTGCGCCGTCTGCTCGACGAGCCCGGCATGGCCGCGACGATGGGCGCGGCAGCGCAGGCGTACGTCAGCCGGCACTACGTGGGCGACCTGCACCTGCTGCGTTACGAGCAGATGTTCAGCGCGATGATGCGGGGACTCTAGCCGTCCTGGCGAAGAACATCGTCAGCAACTCGTCGAACTCCTCGGCACACAGCGGAGGGGCGAAGAACGTGCCCTGCCCGATGTGGCAGCCGAGCATCTTGAGCTCGGCGGCCTGGTCGGCCGTCTCTACGCCTTCGGCCACGGCAGACAGGCCGATCGCGTTGGCCAGGTCCAGGATGGCCTGCACGATCGCCGAGTCGACGGGGTTCTGCGCGATGCCCTGCACGAAGCACCGGTCCACCTTGACCTCGTGCACGGGGAATTGCTTGAGGTAGGCGAGCGAGGAGTGGCCGGTTCCGAAGTCGTCGATGGACAGCCGCACGCCAAGCCGGTTCAGCCGCTTCATGACCTCCCGCGCCCCGGCGACGTCAGCCATCACCATGCTCTCGGTGATCTCGAAGGTGAGCAGCTCTGGCGGCAGGTCGCTGGCTTCCAGCGCCGCCGTCACGTGCGACACGAGCTCCTTGTCCTGGAACTGGCGCGAGGAGAGGTTGACGCTGATCGGCAGGTCGACGCCGAGCCGGTCCCTGATCGACCTGGCCTGGCGGCTCGCCCGGTCGAGCACGAACCGGCCGAGCGGCACGATTAGCCCGGTCTCCTCCGCCATCGGAATGAACTTCATCGGGTGCAGCACGCCTGTTGCAGGGTGACGCCAGCGCACCAGTGCCTCGGCGCCGACGATCTGCTGCCCGTCGATCGAGTAGAACGGCTGGTAGTGCACCTCGAGCTCGTCCCGCTCCAGGCCCTTGCGCAGGTCGGCCTCGATCTGCAGCCGCTCGGACGAGCGGGTCCCCATCGATGCCTGGTCGAACACCCGGTAGATGCCGCCACCGCGGGTCTTCGCCTCGTACATTGCCACGTCGGCGTCCCGCAACACGTCGTCGGCGCTCTGGCCAGGCTCGGTTAGCGCCAGGCCGGCGGAGACGCTAGCGACGAGCTCGTGCCCGCCGGCCAGCACCATAGGCTGCTCCACGGCGCCGCAGATCCGCGCGGTGGCTGCCTCGGCCTCGCCGGGCCCGGCGACATCCTCGAGCAGCACAATAAATTCGTCGCCGCCGATGCGCGCCACGAGGTCATGGCTCCGTACGACGCCCTCGAGCCGCGTGCCGATCGCGACCAGGAACTCATCGCCCGTCACGTGCCCGAGGCTGTCGTTGATGCCCTTGAAGCGGTCTACGTCGACGAAGATGAGGGCGTGGACCTTGCGGTCCTTCTCGGACCGCCGCAGCGCCTGATCGAGCCGCTCCACCAGAAGGCGCCGGTTGGCGAGGCCCGTGAGGCTGTCGTAGAACGCATGCTGGTGCAGCTCGTCCTCGAACGCCTTGCGCTCGGTGATGTCTCGGAAGGCGATCACGGCGCCTGACGGCATGCCGTCGCTGATCACGGCTGAAGCTGTGTAGGCGACCGGGATCGCGCTGCCGTCCTTGGCGCGGAACCTGGCGTCGTCTTCGCGGATGGTCCGGCCCGAGCGCATCGCCTCGCGCGCGGGGCCGAGCAGGTAGTCAGGAGCGGGCGGGGCGTCCTCGCCGTCCGGTTCGCCGGTGGCCGTGACGTGCACCGGCGGCAGCCCGATCAGGTCGGCCGCCGCCGGGTTGACGAACGTCAGCCGTCCGGCCGCGTCGACCGCGCAGACGCCCTCGCCGATGTTCAACGCGATCGAGGCCAGCTTCTCGCGCTCCAGGCGAACCTGCTGATAGAGCTCCGCGTTGCGGAGGGCGCCGTCGCCCACGGCAGCCAGGGCCTGCAGCAGGTCGCGCTCGGCGTCGTCGACGGGCTCATCCCGCCGCCGGCCAGAAACCACCAGCCACTGCTGCTCGCCGGCCACGGTCATCGCGGCGGCCAGGTGCCCGGTGCCAGGGTCGGCGCTAGCCAGCGCGGCATCGGGGCTGCGGAGCAGCTCGCGTACCGACGCCAGGATCGCGTCGAGCACGGCCTGCTGCCTGAGGCGGCTGTTCGCCTCCTTCGTGACCTCGTACAGGCCCTTGATCCTCGAGCGGTCATGCAGGGCCTCGTACCTGGCGCTGATCAGCTGGCGGACGAGGACCAGGCCGGGAATGGCCAGCGCCAGGCTCCACGGGTGCTCCTGGATCGCCAGCGCCAGGACGACACCCATCAGCGCGGCCGCGCCCGCGAATGTGACCTGGATCGGCAGGTCGGCGGCGAATGCACGCCAGCTGGTGCCCATCGATACCACGACGCTGTTCACGAGCAGCGTGTTGATCATGAAGAACACGACGACGCCAACGGCGACAGCCGCGATCTGAGCAGGCGCGAGTTGCTCGGACGGCGGGGCGAAAGCACGGCTGGCAACCAGCCCGATGCCCGCGGCAATCAGGACCTGCCCCACGTTGAATGCCGACTTCAGCATCGAGCGGCGCCTGATCGCCTGAGCCAGGATCGTGGCCAGCGCCAGCGTCGCGAGCGTGAGCAGCGGCGGCACGAGCAGGGCGAGCACGACGAAGAATCCCTCGTCGAGCTGGAAGGTCTCTGATTCCTCACCGCGGTAGACGACGACGGGCCTGAGCCAGCTGCCCACCGCCAGGATGCCCATCGTGATCGCCACGATCCACTGGGTGGCGCCGACCGGCGTCTGCGGCGGCCAGGCTGATGCGGCGACGTATAAGGTGAGCACGCCGCCGAGGATCGAGGCGGTGACGATGACCCGCGTCGTGCGCGGCATCGTCACGCCTCGATCTTCAGTTCCATGCGGACTGGTTCCACGCCTTGCCGACCCATGCCGTCCCGGTCCACTCCGAGCCGGTCCAGCCGGCGTTGTTCCACGCCTTGCCTGACCAGTCCGATCCGACCCAGGTAGCCCCGGCCCACGCGCCGTAGTTCCAGGCCTTGCCGCCCCACGCCTCGCCGTTCCAGTCAGAGCCGTTCCAGTTGTCGCCGTTCCACTGGCCGCTGGCCTGCTGACCTGACGGGGCCGGCGCCCACAGGCCGGTGTTCCACGTGTCGGCCGAGCCGTCGGGCAGCAACGAGACCGTCGCGCCGAGCAAGGTCGGCAGCAGCCCGGCCGCCTGGCTCAGATTCATCGGGCCAGACGTTGCCGCGGCTTGCGCGTCGAGAGCGCCGTGGCCGTCCACGAACGGGTTGCCAACGGGGCCGGGGTCGGCGTTGCCCAGCAGCCTGGCCTTGATCTCGTCCGGGGTCAGGCCGGAGTTTCCTGACAGCACGAGCGCCGCGGCCCCGCTCGCGATGGCGGCGCTGAACGACGTGCCAGACCCTACGAAGTTCGCCGAGCCAATCCTGGCCGACGGATAGCTGTTGTAGATCGTCGACCCTGGCGCGGCCAGGCTTACGACGGACCGGCCCGAGGTCACCAGGTCGGGCTTGACCCAGCCGTCCGTGGCGGTCGGCCCGGCGCTGCTGAAGTCGGTCATCTCGTCGTCCGCGGCCGAGGTCGTGGCCATGTCGTCGAGCGAGCCGACGGTGATGACGAGCGGGTCGTCGCCCGGTGCGAGGATCGTGCCGTTGAACGGCCCGGCGTTGCCGGCCGAGACGATGACGGCGATACCTGAGTTCCACGTTGCCTCGACGGCATTGTCCAGCGGATCGAGCACCGTGGACAGGCTGGTCTTGAACCCGAGCGAGATGTTGAGCACCTTGATGCCGTAGGCCCCGCGGTGGTCGACTGCCCACTGCAGCCCGAGGATGAGCGTCGACAGATGCGTGGTCCCGCTCGCCCCGGCCACCTTGATCGAGACCAGGCTGGCTCCTGGTGACTCGCCCGAGTACTGGCCGTTCGACGAGGCGCCGTTGCCGGCGATCAGGCCGGCCACGAACGTGCCGTGCCCGTAGCTGTCCTGGTACGGGTTGCTGCCGCCGCTCAGGTCCACGCCGCCGGTCAGCCGCCCGGCGAAATCGGGAAGATTGTCAATGCCGGTATCCAGGACCGCGACGGTGACCCCTTGCCCGGTGTCGCCATTCGCCGCGAGCTGGTCGGCGCCGGTTTCCTGCAGGAAAGCATCGGACGGCGTGTGCGGGCCGGTCGACACGGGATCTGACTGGACGCTGACCGAGAGGTCAGGGGTCACGGTAATACCGGGCAAGGCGTCGAGTACAGGCTCGAGAATGGTCAGGATCGAAGCCTGGACGCCATTGATGAGGTGGAATTGGTTCAAGATGGTGCCACCGACGTCTAGTACAGCTTGGACCGGACTCAACAGTCCTGTCGCGGTGACGATGACCGTCTCGGTGACGCTGGCCGACGCCGCAGGGGCTTCAGCCGTAGAAACCCCAGCTAAGCCGGTGACCACGGCTGCCGTGGCCACGACTAGCGGGCCCATCCTCGGCCGGAGCAATCTCGCCTTACGGCCGGCTCCCCCGCCGACCGTGCCAGTCTGCCGCATTGGCATCCCTCCCTGGCTGTTGTTGATGGGCAACCGTACGCCGACAAGCCCGCATTCGTGCGGGATATTCGCCAAACATCCCACGCTCATTGGGAGGAAAAACGCCCATTGCGGTGGCGGAGCGACATCTTCATGGTCTGACCGCTTCATGAACCAGCCAGAAATGGCCGGACATGAGAGACCTGCTGCACGGGGAAATGGGTTCGCAGTTACCAGCGTCCGCGGTGGACGACCTCGTCGAAGGGCCGCCGCTTCGGGCGCTGCAGCGGGGTCAGCGGCCGGTCGGCCGGGTAGCCGAGAGAGACCAGCAGCACGAACGTCCGATCCTCGGGAAGGCCGAGCACCCGCCGCGCCACTGCCATGTCCTGCACGCCAGCGTGACAGCTGCCGATGCCGAGGTCCGTCGCCGCCAGCGTCATGGCCATCACCGCCTGGCCCAGATCCAGCTGCCCGCGGTGATATGCGTTGTCGGTGACCGGGCCGACGACAGCGATCGTGGCAGCAGACTCGGCGACGTGGTACGCGCCGGAGAAGACGGTGCTGAGCTCGCGCAACTGGTCGCGGTCGGTGACGAGGACGAAGTCCCACGGCTGCCAGTTCTGCGACGACGGCGATCGCCATCCCGCCTCCAGGATGCGGTCGAGGTCCCCGGCCGCGATGGGCCGGTCCTGAAAGCTTCTGACGTTGCGCCGCGACGTGATGGCGTCCCAGGTCTGCATAGAGCGGACAGTACCTGAGCCTGCCGCTGGCCTGTCCGGCGCAGTAGGACCTCATTGGCCATCCTCGGGTATGGGTGCGACACCCATCACCACCAGGCGCAATGGGTGTCGCACCCATACAACGGTGATGGCACCCGCGTGCCGGAGGTCCAGCCCGTTGCTGCCCGGTCCCAACCTTTCCGTCCGGTTTGCCGTCTGAATGGCGAGGAGAAACTGGGGGAGGCCGCAGTGCAGACGATCGCGAGCAGGTGGTGGCTGGCGTGGCGCGATCGCTTCGGCCTGGCTGGCAGCTACGTTCGCAAGCGCAGCGTGTGCAGGTCGGCGCGCTCGATCTCGTCGATCCGTGCGAGCAGGGCCTCGATCTCGTCGGCGACGCTGAGATGGCGCCCTGACAGGCGGTCCGCCCTGCCGCTGGCCAGCGTCAGGATCAGGCGCGCGGCCTCTTCGGGGTCAGCGCCGCGGCCAGCCTCGAGCTGATCGCTGATCCTCTTGTAGAGGCGGCCCGCTGGGGTATGCCGTCCGGCCGCGCCGGCCAGTGTGGCCTCGCACAGTGTCGCCTCGGATAGGGTCGCCTCGCTGAGGCCGATGGGCAGCAGCCCCGGGTCGACGCTGACCACCGCTACGCCGTGCGACCGCGTTTCCTCGGCGAGGGTTTCTGTCAGCTTGTCGCGGCGGGTACGGCTCGCGGGCCAGCACGCGCTCGATGAGCTCCAGGGCTTCGTCTCCAGACGTGCCTCGCCGCACATTCGCGTGCGCGACGACGACGAGAACGCGCGCCGGCGGTTCGGCATACTCGCCGAGGCTGGCCTCGAGCTGGTCCGCGGCACGGAGCGCGGCCGGCGCGGTGCGGTCATCCATCAGGCCAGCGAGCGCCGCGGCGCCGTCGAGCCGCGAGGCCAGCCGCGGGTCAGCCGGCCGGATCCGGGCGGCGGCTCGTCGCAGCAGCGTGACCGCGGTGTCTGCCTGGTCGGAGATGATGAGCGCGTTCGCCAGCGGACCGGCCGCGGCTGCGATGGCGGTGCTGTCCTGCGCCTCGTTCAGCGCTTCCTCTAGATGGCCGATCGCGGCTGGTTCTCCCGCCGCCCACTCGGCGACACCCAGCCGGCGCAGGATCGCAGGACGCTGCGCCGAGGCCGCGGGCTCGGCGAGGGCGCGCCGCAGGTAGCTCGCCGCGACCTCGGCAGCGCCTCGCTCCCAGGCGGTATCGGCGGCGGCACTCAGACGCCCGGTTACCCATCTGTCGCCAGCCGGTCCCGTCGCCAGCAGGTGAGCGGCGACCCGGTCAGCCGCCCCTGCGTGGTCAAGAATCGCGGCAGCACGCCGATGCGCCAGCCGGCGTGCGCCAAGCGCCAGATCCGCGTAGACGGCCTCGCCGATCAGCGGATGGAAGAAGTCCAGCGGCCTGGCCGGGGCGAGGATCTGGGCAGCCGCCAGCCCGTCAGCCGTCAGCTCAGCGGCAGCGGGCTCCAGCCCCGCCAGTTCAGCGGCTATGCCGACCTCGGTCTGGGATCCGAGCACGGCCAGCGCCTGGGCCAGCGCCACCGCGTCAGGACCCAGCCGAGCCAGCCGGCCGAGCACCGAGGCCCCGACGGCTGACGAGGCGAGCGCGCGCAGCGCGGTCGCGCTGTCCTGCGTTCCGGACAGCCCCTCGTTGTGCGCGGCGGCCAGCAGTTCCCTGACATACAGCGGATTGCCGTCAGCCAGCTCCCAGCAGCCCGAGCAGAACTCCGCGCTCGCCGACTGTCCGAGGTCAGCGCGCACGAGCGCAGCGACGCTCGCCGCATTGAGCGCCGACAGTCGGATGCGGTGCACCGAGTGGTCGTCGGCGGCTGAGGCGACAAGGTTGGCCCGCCCGCGCGGGTCGCCCTCACGCACGGTCAGCACCACCAGGATCGGGGACTCGACGCACCGAGGGCCGAGATAGGCGAGCCAGGACAGCGACGGGCGGTCGACCCACTGCAGGTCATCGACTGTCAGCAGCAACGGCGTCTGTTCCGCGAGGTTGACGCAGAGCCAGTACAAGCCGTGCACCGCGGCAAACTCGGAGACGGGCGAATTGCTGGCCGCCATACCGGCCCGGATGCCGAGCGCGCTCGCACCCGCCCGTGCCGGTCCGGCCAGGAGTCGGCGCCGCTCGGCGCCGGACGTGGCTAGCACTGGCTGCTCCAGCAGCTGGCGGACGACCGAGAACGCCATATCCGCCTCGAGCTCCCGGCCCCTGGCGCGCAGTGACCTGAACCCGTGCTCGGCCGCGAGCCCGTGCACGGCTGTCAGCAACTCCGTCTTGCCGATCCCTGGCGGCCCGCTGACAACTGTCACTGAACCGCCGCCCTCGCTGGCCCTCGCGAGGAGGGTGCTCAGCCGGGCCAGCTCACCATCGCGCTCCAGCAGGAGCGGCGCTGGCCCGAGGCCAGCGGCCGGCTCGGCGGGCTCGGCCGGCTCGGCGACAGCCACCATGCCGCTGATCGTAACGACGTGGCAGGCCGCGGCCTACCGGCGCAGCGGGTAGCTCGGCGAGGGTCAGCTTGCCGGTTGCGAACGCGCCCTTGGCGACCGCGCCTGCCAGGTCCGCCGTGTACTCGCCGCAGTCGCTGCGGATGTATCCGCGTCAACCCCCTGCAACGTGTGCTACAAACCTTTACGTAATCCAGCGGGCTAGATCGGGTGACCTTTTCTGGCCCGCAATCCCGGCCATATCTGCCCGGCGACCCGGCCCGTGCCGCCGGGCGGAGGCTGGTCACTCCCCGCTCTGGCCAGCCTTACAAGGCTGGCGCCTCGCGGCTACCCCCCCGGGCAGCGAGGCGCCGGCCGCCGGGCCAGCGATCCGGTCAGAACTTGTAGAAGTGGTTGCGGATCTCGAAGTCGGCGTCCCGCGCGGCGAACGCCTTCGCCTCGGAGCGGCGGACCGCGAGGTAGCACCTTGCCAGCAGGTCGCCCATGCTCGCGGTGAGGAATTTGTCCCGCTCAAGCTCGTCGAGCGCCTCGGCCATGGTGGCCGGCAACGGGAAGGCCTTGCACCGCTCACGGTCGGCGTCGGACATCCTGGCAGGGTCGTGTTCCGCCGGGTCGCCGGGTTCCAGCTGCCTGGCCACGCCGTCAAGCCCGCAGGCGATCAGCGCGCCGAGGGACAGGTACGGGTTCGCGCTGCCGTCGGAGGTCTTGAACTCGATGTTGTAGCTCTGCTCTTCGCGCTGGTAGAACGGTGAGGCGACCCGAAGCGCTGCCTCCTTGTTGTCAAAGCCCCAGGCCGTGGTCGCCGAAGCCCAGGCACCGGGCTGCAGCCTGCGGTAGGAGTTAAAGCTCGGCGTGGTCAGCGCGGCGAGCGCCGGCAGGTGATCCGCGATGCCCGCGATGAACCGCCGGCCGATCGCCGACAGCCCGCGATCGGCGCCCGCGTCGTACAGCAGGTTCCGCTGCCCTTCCCTGTCCCAGAGGCTGAAGTGCACGTGGGCGCCGCTGCCGATCTCATCCGGGTAAGGCTTGGGAGCGAAGGACGCCAGCACCCCGTGCTGCCAGGCCACGCCGCGCACGGTGTCCCTGAACTTCATCTGCTGGTCGGCCGCGCGGAGCGCGCCGGTGTGCCGGATGGCGATCTCGCGCTGTCCAGGGCCGAACTCGTTGATCGCCTGCTCCACAGACATTCCCTGGGCCTCGAGTGCGTCGACCGTCTGCACCATCAGGTCGGCGTCCACGTCGTGTCCGATGGCGCTGTAGACCGGCGCGTGACACGGTGCGTCGACGGGGACGAACCGGCCGTCGACGTCGCGGGCCAGGTAGTACTCGTTCTCGAAGGTGGCCTGCACGCTGATCCCGGCGGCCGCTGCCCTGGCGATCATGTCCTTGAGGTAGGACCGCGGGCAGGCGCCCCAGTTCCCCCTGTCGTGGTCCAGCTGATCGCACAGCACGCTGGCGCTGGCCGGAGCCCACGGCAGGACGGTGAAGGTGGCCGGGTCGGGTACGAGCCGGATCTCGCCGACCGGCTCCATGCCGTCGATGTGAACCAGCTGCTCGAGCTGGTTGATCGACATCTGGGCGCGGGTCAGGCCGACGCCCTCGACCAGCTTGTGGGCGAGCTGGGCAACGTGCACGGCCTTGGCCCTGGCGACGCCGCTGACATCGCAGTACTCGAACCGGATCAGCTTGACGCCCGCCTGGCGCGCCGCGGCCAGCACTTCGCGGTTGTTCATCATCAGTCCTTCCGCCCAGGGCAAACGCCCCTAGAGCATCACGTCGCCGCCGTTGGGCCCGAGGGTCTGGCCGGCGTAGTAGGCGCCGTCATCGGATGCCAGCAAGACCGCGGTCGGCGTGACCTCGGCGACGGTGCCGAACCTGCCCATCGGCAGTTCGGCGAGCTTGGCGCTGCGCCATTCCTCCGTCTCGCCATCGAGCAGCGGCGTGCTGATCGGCCCAGGGGCGATGGCGTTGACGAGCACGCCCGCGGCCGAGACCTCGCGCGCCAGCGCCTTGGTCAGCCCGATCACGCCAGCCTTGCTGGCACTGTAGTGAACGGCCTCGACGCCGCCGATCTGGCCGAGCTGAGACGCGATGTTGATGATCCGGCCAGACCCGCGCTCCAGCATCTGCCCGATCAGCATCCTGGTGCACAAGAACGTGCCGCGCAGGTTCACGCCGAGTACATGGTCCCAGTCGGCGACGGACATGTCCGCCAGCAGCGACTGCGTGAAGATGCCTGCGTTGTTGACCAGGATGTCGACCTGCCCGAAATGGCCGAGCACGGCGCTGGTCATCGCGGCGACGTCTGCTTCCTTACTGACGTCGCAGCGGACGAACAATGCCCTGCGCCCCAGGGCGGTCACCGCGCCGAGGACACTAGCCGCCTGGTCCTGTTGAGCGATATCTGCGACCGCGATATCGGCGCCCTCGCCCGCGAACGCGACGGCGATGCCGCGCCCGATGCCTGACGCCGCCCCCGTCACCACGGCGACCTTGCCGTCCAGCTTGCCCATGCCTGCCTCACGACTGTTCGAGTGTCGGCAACAGGACTCACGGGCTAGCCGTCACCGCGAGCCCGGCCGGCCGCAAGAGACCGCAGAACCGGCGTCATGGTAGCAACACGGTATTCAACGTCGCCCTCGCGCGCCGCAGGTAGTGTCCCTTTTTGCGGGTTTACCGCCCGCTCGGGCGGTCCTTTCACTAGGTTCTGCATGACAGGCGTTTCGTCGTGCCCGACTGACGCGGTGTGAGGTCAGCCCGCCGCGGCGGAGGCGAAGGTACTGCGACTGGAGGACGATGGCCGCACGGTCCCGTCATGCCAAGCCCAAATCCCGCGCTCGCAAGGCTGGGCCCGTGGCTGCGGCCGCGGCAACGCTCGTAGGCGTGGCTGCGGCTTTCGTGCTTCTGCAGGGCGGGCCCGCTGACGCAGGTCCGTCACACCCTGCTTCGGCGTCAAGCTCGGCGAGCAGCAGCGCCGCGCTTGCAGACAACCTGGTGGCTACCGCCATTCATCGCGCCTCTGCAACCGTGCAGACCAGGGCGGCCGCGAAGCGCGCAAGGGCCGCCGCGCGGCGCAAGCGGCTCGCGGCGCTCGCGGCGCGTGAGCGGGCGCGGCAGCCGGCTCCGACGCAGACATCGTCGCCCCCGCCGTCCGGTGACGCGGCGCATTCGGCTCTCGGAATCTGCATTCGCAACGCCGAGGAGGGCGGCAGTTACGCCTGGGGACCTGGCAACGGCGGTGGCGCCTACCAGTTCCTGCTCAGCACCTGGGAAAGGTACGGCGGCGCGGCCAGCGAATATGGCGTGGCCGGGCCCGCCTACCAGGACCAGATCTTCGACAACGCCATTGCTGCGGGCGGCGCGTCGAACTGGACGGCCTACGACGGCTGCTGACGGCCGGCGCCAGCCGCGGTCGCCTGCCGCCAGATCCTAGGCCGGACCGTACCGCTCGATGCGGGCCCTGGCCTCGACGGCTGGCACGAAGCCGAGCCCGGTGGACCAGGCTTGCGACGTGCCGGGAATGGTCGCGACGTCGCGCACGATGACCCGGGTCTGCCCGGCGACCGTGGCGCCCATGACGGTCGACCAGCGATGGCCGGCGTAGCGCAAGTAGGTCGCTCTGCTGGCGTTCTGCGACCCGAAGTCGAACATCCACAGGTGGCCTGATGCGTCGCCGGAAATGCCAGGGAGCTCGCCGAGCGATGGCGCCGTGAGGCCCGCGGGAACCTGGGAGTGATGCCACGAGCTGCCGTCCCAGTGGTAGAGCAGCATAGGCGTGCCTGGCTGGCCAGAGGCGAGGTCTACGGGGATGACCGCAGCCCCGCCGTCGTCGACCGCGTACGCCGTCGGCCAGTCGTGACGTCGACGGGCACGACGGTGAAGCCGAGCCTCGTCACGTAGGCCGTGCGGCCGTCAGGCGTGATGGCGATCGACACCGCGCCTGGTCCCGTGCTGATCGCGGGCGCCGACGTACCGCGAGCCAGGTCAACCCAGGGTCACGGCGTGCAGGTTGTTCACGACGTAGGCCGACGTGGTGCCAGGGATAAGCGCGATCGCCACCAGGTTCGGCCCAGCCTTGATCGGCTTGCCGACTCTGCGGGTGGCCAGGTCGAGAGGGATGACCGCGCCGTGATAACTGGGAGGGCGGCCCGCCAGCGTGACATACGCCATACCGGAGTCCGTGACCTGGCCAGGGCCGCTGATCCGGACGATCAACGCGAAGACCGCGGCGACCACGAGAATGACCGCGACCGTGAGGGCGGCTGGTTGGCGAGACAGCGTCACGAAGCGACTGCCCGATTGCGGGCGCGCCCGCGGAGGGACGACCATTCCGGCCCCTTTCTCCCGCATAACGAGCTCGGCGGCCTCCAGGCCGCGTCTGTCGCCAGTGTGCCGTTTATCCCATCAAATTACTGCGGCAGAACACGCGTATTCCGGCCGGATTCAGGGATAGCCTCGCCGGCCCGCTGCCGCTGCAGGTCAAGGTGCTCGCCAGCTTTGACACCCCGCTGCCGCGTCAGACCGAGAACGTCGCCTACTTCGTCGTCTCGGAATCGCTCGCGAACGCCGTCACCCGGCGCTTCTGCCGGGGCCCGGCCGCACCGGTTCGCTACCCAAGGTTGAAGATCTGGGCGGGGTCATCGGACAACGCGCATCGCTCCAATCTGAACAATGAAGGCGGAAAAGGCCTGCTGAAGACGAGATCAAAGGTAGAGAGACAGCCCATTTCCAGTGGTCGGCACGGGATAAGCAAGGAATCCATTCTGATCGGCGTCGAACCGCCCGGTAGCTGCGCTGACACGCCGGTTCACCGCTCAGGTCGGCAGAGTTCAGTCGCTCGGGAATGGTCGGCGCTACCATTGCGGCGCGGCCGCTGAATACGCGCTCCTCGGGGGAGATCGTCTGAGCGACCGGGCACAGCGCGACCAGCACGATGAGCATTCATTGCTCGTGGCCATATCGGGGTGGAATGGGGTCTCGTCTCCTTGGCGAGGAATGACCCCGACAAGGAGACGTAATGACAGTGACCAACGAGCCCGGCGCTGCCGCGGCCCGGCCAGAAGGCCTGCCCGTCTACGACCTGATCGGCGGGCGGCCCGCACTGAAGGCCGCAGTCGACGGCTTGTTCGCCCGGCTGATCGCCGACCCTGAACTCAGCCTGTTCTTCCCAGCTGGCGTCAGCGACGTGCACCGCGCGCACGTCATCACCCTGCTGGGGGAGGCACTGGGCGGCCAGGAACACTACCGGGGGCCGGATCTCGCGACCTCGCACCACGGCCTGCGGATCAGTGACGCGCAATTCGACCGCACCGCCGCGCACCTCGACGCCACCCTGGACGATCTGGGTGTTCCGCGTGGCCTGACCGGCCAGATCATCGCGATCGTCGCGGGCTTGCGGCCGTCGATCGTTGGCACCTGATCGCGCCGGCACCAGCTGGTTGCGTCATCGACCTGTAGTGCCGTCGAGCTGTTCCCTGAGGATGTCCGCATGGCCGGCGTGCCGAGCGGTCTCGCTGGTCATGTGGGCCATGACCCACCGCAGCGTGTGCCGGTTGCCCTCGACAGGGACGGCGAAACGCGCGCGGCACGGGCTCCCGCTGAGTCTCCGCCATGCTGTGCTTCCTATCAGTTGGCTTGCCGTTCGGTGATTGCGGGGCGTCTGGCCGTGCATGTCGGGATGCTTTTCTTGCCGTGCCGGGTCATGCTGACGCCATGGACGGCGTGCCAGCCGGAGAAGAACAGCTCGAGACCTGGTGGCTCGCCCGCGGTGAGGACCAGCTGCCGGCCATCGGCGACTGGCTGAGCGCGGCCGAGCGAGCCAGGGCCGAGAGCATGAGGTACGCCAAGCGGCGCACCGACTTCCTGCTCGGCCGGTGGACGCTCAAGCACGCGGTGGCGCGGGTGTTCGGCTGGCCGGATGACGTCGGCACCCTCGCGCGGATCGAGGCCAGGCCGGCGCCTGGCGGCGCGCCGCGCCTGTTCGTCGACGGTGAGCGCGCCGGGCGCGGGGTATCGCTGACCGACCGTGCAGGCTGCGCGGTCTGCCTGGTAGCGGCGCGGAGCGCGGCGATCGGGTGCGACGTGGAAGTTGTCGAACCGCGCAGCGAGGCGTTTGTGCACGACTACCTGACGGACCGGGAGCGCCGCCTGGTTGAGGCCGGCGGGCCCGCCAGGGACCTCCTGGCCAACCTGGTGTGGTCGGCCAAGGAAAGCGCGCTCAAGGTGCTCGGCACCGGGCTGCGAGCCGATACCCGCTCGGTCGAGGTGACGGTCGCGGAGATCAGCCCGGCCGAACTCTCCTGGTCCCCGCTGGAGGTCAGGACCGCCCTCGGTGCCCGCTTCCCCGGCTGGTGGCGCAGGAGCGGCCCTTTCCTGCTGACGGCGTGCTGGCCGGGCGGCGGTCCGGCACCTGGCGGACTTGAGCCGCGATCGCCCATCGACGGGATGTCACCGTCCCATCGCTGGCTTGGCCGTCCCCTCGCCTAGGTCGTCCCCGGCATCTGGCTCTCGCCGCCGGCAGCGGCCGCTGCCATGCGGCGCTCCAGTACGCCGATGATGAATGGCCTCAGTTCCGGCGGCGAGATGATCTGGTCGACCGAACCGACCCGCATCGCGCGCTTGATGTCGTGGATGGCGTCGAATTCGTCCGCGACCTCCTTCAGCTTCTCCGCCCGCACGGACCTGGCGAGCTCGGCGAACTCGTGGTGCAGGTCGGCGAGGGTCTTGCCGGTCGCCGACACCATCTGCGCCCGGGTGTCGGCGATCCGGGGGTCGGCGTCGGTCCTGGCGGCCACCTCGCGGGCCAGCACGACGGCCGCGGCAGGGGCTCCGCCGATCACGGACGCGAAGGAGCCGGTCACCGCCGCCGTCTCCATATCATCGTGCAGCCGCTTGGAGAAGACGACGAACGCGCCGCCGTGATACCGGGAGACCACGACGAAGACGATCGGCCCGCGGAAGTTCGTGACGGCCCTGCCGATCTCAGCGCCGTATTCGAGCTGCCACTTGCGCATGCTCTCCGGTGAACCGTCAAAGCCGGTGAGGTTGGCCAGGACGACGAGGGGCCGGTTCCCGCTCGCCGCGTTGATGGCCCTGGCGACCTTGCGGGAGGCCTGCGGGAACAGCGTCCCGGATGTCCACGCAGGCGGTCCGTCCGCCGGGACGAAGCCCGGCCTGTGGACCGTCCGCGACTCCAGGCCGATCAGGCAGACCGGGAACCCGCCGATCCGCGCCTCCCACACGATCGCGCCCTCCGCGTCGCGCCACCGCGCCCACCGCTCGAACGGCACGTTGTCCGCGTCGGTGACCGCCCGCATCACCGACCGCATGTCAAATGGCTTCTTGCGGTCGCCGTTCAGTTCGGCGGAGAAGATCTCGCCCACAGACGCGAAGTCCGCCTCGCTGTCCTGCTTGTGCGGGGAAGCGCACACGTCGCGATCGGGCGGGTCACTCGTCGGCGCCCGCCGCGGGCCCCGTTCTCCCGGGACGATGTAAGTGTGGGCGTAGTGCCGCAGCAGCAGCGCACAGGCTCTCGCCAGCGTGGGCGCCCAGTACTGTGCCTCGCCGTTGGGGCCCATGATCCGGTCGAAGCCGCCGATGCCCAGGTTGTCTTCCGCGGACACCCCGCCCGAGTAGTCCAGCGAGTTCTTGCCCGTCAGGACCATGGCACTGGCCGGGGTCATGACCAGGATGCCGCGCGTGTGCATGAGCATCGTGGCCTCGGCGTTCCAGTAGGGCTGCGCGCCGACGTTGATCCCCGTGACAATGATGTTGACCTCGCCGCCCGCCTGCGTGAACTCGACGAGGCTACGCAGGACGGCCGCGATCCAGTCCATGTTCTCCGTGCCGCTGTCCCACGCGATCCTCGCTCCTGAGGACAGCGCGAACCACTCGAGGGGCACCTTCAACCTGCTCGCGAGGTTGACCGCGGCGACGATCCTGCGGCACTCGGCCTCGGCCAGGCTACCCAGGCCCGAGGTCGGGTCACCGAGAATCGCCACCCGCCGCAGCCCCTCCGGCACAAGGGACGTGTAGCTGGTGATTACCCCGGTCACGATGCCGGCGGTGTTGCGGCCGTAGGGGCGGTCGACCGGCACGAGTTCGTCGCCTGCCAGGTCGTACTCGGTGAACTCGCCGGCCGGGAAGTCGGCGGCCGCCCCGCGCGGTGGCGTGAGCATCCTGATCAGCTCGTACGGATAGGGCACGCCGCGCCGCCGCGCGCGCAGAGACTTGCGCTTGTACTCGGTCAGCGACTGTATCGGCTGGATATCGGGCGGCCTGACCCGCACCGCGACCGCTCGGTCCTCGACATTCTCGACATCGAGCACCACCTCAGCCGGCTTGCCCGTGGCGTCGTCGAGCCGGTGGATCCGCGCCACCACCTTCTCAAGGCCCAGGTCAGCCGCGAGCGGTGCCAGCCGGTGAGCCAACCCGCGCCAGGTGGCGGTGGGGATGTCCCACACCGGGCGGACGTAGAGCATCACGCGGTTGCTCAGCGGCCGCTGCCGCTGCGGGTGGCCCTGCAGGGCACGGCGGATATCGGCGAGCGCTTGCGCCAGCATTCCCTCCATGTGCGGGTACCCGATGACCGCGCCAGACGAGTCGCGCGCGGCCGTCAGGTCACGTACCTCCGCCAGGGCGATGAGCCGCTGGTCGCCCGGATTGTCGCGGGCGACGGCGTCGAACAGGTAGACGTCCTCGGCGCTGGACAGCCGCCGCAGCGAGAAGTTCGACAGCCGCCACAGGTCGAGCCGCTGGGCGATCATCGGGTGCATGTTCCTGTAGATCAGGTCCTCGGTGAAGTCGCCGGCGATCTGCCGGAACGTGAAGCTCTGGGTGCGCTGGTGCTCTGCGGAGTGCCAGGTGCCGCCCGGGGAGCTGGTCACCGTCACGGTCAGCCGGTACAGGTCGCGGCCGAAGCTGGCGCGCGCCAGGAGACCGCCCAGTTCTGCCGCCAGGTCATCGGCGTCCTCGAACGGCTCGCTCCGCCATGACTCGACGTCCACGACGATCCTGCGGTCGTCGTCAATCCCGCGCAGGTGCTCGGCGAGCGCGCCCGCGAAGCCCGGCAGCTCGGCGACGGGAACGTAGGCGGTCACCAGGTGGGTCAGGTCCGGGTCGGCGTAGTCGGCTAGGCAGGTCAGGTGACCGCCGAAGGTCTCGCAGCGCAGCCCGGTCAGGTCGCGTATTCGGTAGAAGCGCCTGGTGCGCGTCTCGAGCAGCCTGCCCCTCGCGGTCTCGTCTACGTCGCGGTACCTGTCGCGGAGCGTGGCGCGCATGGGCAGGGGGAACCAGACGATCCGGTCAGTGAGCTCGCGCAGGCGGGTCGGCGTCGGGCGTCCGCACAGTTCGTCGAGTGCGTGGCCGACTTCCGCGTAGGCCTTGTCGCGCGTCCGCTTGAGCAGCGGCGCGTCGACGTAGCAGAAGCGTACGTCCGTGGCCAGCTCGCAGATTTCCGGCTGACGGCCCTGGGTCGACGAGATGAGCCGGTCGAGGACGGCGAGCCGCACGTCGCCCATCGTGGCCGCCAGGGAAGCGCAAGCTTGGCGCCACCGGTCCAGGATCGTGATCACGATCGGGGCCGCTGCCGGGATTCGCTCCGCAGACCTGTACATACGCAGCAGCGCCTGCTCGAGCTCAGGGGTGCGCGCCAGCGACTGGACGCCGTACCGTTCCAGCACCGAGCGCAACTGCCTGGCGAAACGATCGGGCGTTCCGGCCCGTTCCGTGTCCAGGAAGGCCAGATAGGTGCGCAGGTACTCGTCTGAGCTGCGCGCGTGCTCGTCCTGCGACTCGTCTTGGACACGCCTGGACACGGCGGCGACGTCAGCGAAGATTTCCAGCAGTTCCTGCTCGCAGGCGAGCACCGAGGAATCATCAGGCCTCAGTGTGGCGACCGTTGCGGCCTGCTGGCGGCTCAGGTCTCTGGCCTCGCCGTCCTCGAGGTCATAACCGAGCAGGTAGGCCCGTAGCAAGCGTTCCCTGGCGCGCCGTCCGTCGTTCGTCTCATCGTGCCCGGTCAGGCCGGTGAAGTCGACCGGGCCAGCGCCGGCTTCGTCGGCCAGCTCGCCGTCGGCGGCTGGCTGCAGCCGCACGAGCGGCGCTCCAGCATCGACCTGGGTGTTGACCTGGGCAAACACTTCGGCAACGAGGCCGGCGTGCGGCGCCGTGATGGTCGTCTCCATCTTCATGCTCTCCACGACCACCAGCGGGTCGCCTGGCCGCACCAAGTCGCCCTGGGCGGCGAGCACGGCGACGACGAACGCCGGGGCCGGGCAGCGGACCTGGCCGCCGTCATCGCGGGTGATGACGTGCGGGGTGCCGTCGACCTCGATGAGGAGCCGCGAGCCCTGAACAGCCGCCGCCACCTTGTAGCGGGCGCCGCGGCAGGTGATGATCCGCTCGTACCGCCCCGCATGGCGGACGTTCAGGTCGACGGGCCCGGCCGGCGTCAGGACGCGGAAGTCACCGCCGCCCAGGCAGTAGACGTGCAGCCGGTACTGGCAGCCGCGCGCACGTACCTGCAGTTCGTGGCCGATCGTCTCGGGCAGCGCGGGACGCCCCCGCACCGCCGACGCCAGGAAGTTCGCTTGCACGGCCGCCTGGTCTGCTTCCGCGATCTCGACCGCGGCGGCAATCAGCGCCATGGGGTCAGGCGCCGGCAGGTGGCCACCTGACGCGGTGAGCCGGTCGAGCCACTGGTTGTCATAGCTTCCGGCGCGCACCTCCTGGCGGTCGGCGAGCGCGAGCAGGAAGGCCTTGTTGGTCGTCCCGCCCTCGATCACCACGAGCGACTGTGCCAGGCCGCGGTGCAGCCTGCTGAGCGCTTCGTCCCTGTTCCTGCCCCAGGCCACCACCTTGGCGATCATCGAGTCGAACTCGGCGGCGATCTCGTCACCCTCGGCCACTCCAGTGTCGACGCGAATGCCGGGGCCCGAGGGCAGCCGGAGCGCGGCGACGCGGCCGGGCGTGGGCGCGAAGCCGTGCTCCGGGTCTTCGGCGTTGAGCCGCGCCTCGATCGCGTACCCGCGTACCGGCGGCGGCTCGGGCGGCAGCCTCTGGCCGCAGGCCACCTGGAGCTGCAGTTTGACCAGGTCGATTCCCGCGGTCATCTCCGTAACCGGGTGCTCGACCTGAAGCCTGGTATTGACCTCCATGAACATGAACTGCTGCGTGTCCGGGTCGACAAGGAACTCGACCGTGCCCGCGTTGCGGTACCCGGCGGCCTTGCACAGCGTGACGGCGGCGTCGCGCAGCCGTTGCTGCGCCGGCTGGCCGAGCCTGGTGCAGCCGGACTCCTCGATGACCTTCTGATTGCGGCGCTGGATGCTGCAGTCGCGAATGCCGGCCGCCCAGACCGTGCCGTGCTCGTCGGCGATCACCTGGACCTCGACGTGCCGGACGGCGCCAAGCTTGCGCTCGAGGAACACGGTGCCGTCGCCGAACGCGCGCTCGGCCTCGCCCTGAGCGGAAGCGAACGCCGGTGCCAACCCGCTTTCTGACTCGACGAGCCTGATCCCGCGACCGCCACCGCCGCCCGCCGCCTTGACCAGGACGGGGTAGCCGAGCAGCCCGGCGGCGATCCGCGCGCTGTCCGCGTCGTGCACGGCGCCGCCGCTCCACGGCACGACCGGCACTCCGGCGCGTTCTGCCAGTCGCTTGGCCCGCACCTTGTCGCCGAGCAGGCTGATGACCTCGCTCGGCGGACCGATGAACGTGATCCCGGCCTGCTCGCACAGCGACGCGAAAGCGGCGGACTCGGAAACGAACCCCCAGCCCACCCAGACCGCGTCCGCGCGCGCGGCGGCCAGCGCCGTCATCAGGCGGTTTGTATCCACGTAGGCGCTGTGCCGGCCGCCGTCGGCGCCGGTGATGATGGCCGGGCCGAGCGGCACCGCCTCGCTGGCCTCGCGGACGAACCACGAGGCGGCGTCCGGCTCTGTGTACAGCGCGATCGTGGTGATCGGCTCACCGGTCTCGCTTGCAAGCTCGCTGACCGCTGCAAGGCAGCGCATCGCGGGCTCACCGCGGTTCACGATGGCCAGCCGCCTGATGCGCGACATCATGCCTCCTGCGCGGACGTTGCTCCGTCGCTCATGGCCTCGTGGATGGGCTGGATCAGGCCGGGCGGCAGCGAGCCGTAGACATCGGCCGTCCGGTAGCCATCGACCCTCAGCACCACGTTCCCCTCGCTGTCGGCCACCCGGCAGTCGTAGCCGCCAGGTCCCGGCTTGACGATCGCGAAGAGCTGCGTGTCCTTTGGCGGCCGGTGCGGCATCGTGACCCGGTCGGCGTGAGCTGGCAGCGCCATGTGCCCGTCCCGGCCGATCTCCCACAGGCCGGCGGCCTGGAAGCACGCCTCAGCCAGGCGGGGCTCGGTCGCGGTGAGCGAATCCTGCGGCTCGTGGTCCGCGGGCAGATCCGCGGCCACGCGGGCAACCGCGGCGCCGTCGCGATGCCACGCCTCGTCGATCACCTGGTACGCGGGCCCGTGGAAGAACACCCTGTAGATCTCGTCGTGCCCGGCGGCCGGCCCGTCAGGGCCTTGCGGCGCCTCGGCTCGCTCGCCGGGCTCCGCGACGCCTGCCAGGCGGACCTGGCCGGTGAAATGCGTCGTGACGCGCGGGGTTTGCTCCCCCTTCAGCGTGCGGCTCGCGCTGAGCGCGCAGTCTGCTATGAGCCCGTCAGTGGCCGGCATGATCTGGGCGCTGAGGGTCAGCGTGCGCGGCTCGTCGCGGTAGAACTTCAGCGGCGCAAGGAAGTCGATCTGCTCGACGTCCGCCGCCCGCAAGTCGGGGACCGCGAGGCCGGCCAGCGCCGCGAACGCCTCGATCCCCATGACACCGGGAAGCACAGG
This sequence comes from uncultured Actinomycetota bacterium, assembly GCA_963739025.1. Taxonomy (GTDB): domain Bacteria; phylum Actinomycetota; class Actinomycetes; order Streptosporangiales; family Streptosporangiaceae; genus Chersky-822. Next base: position 115,428 of record CAVTYS010000003.1, read on the forward strand.
GACTGAGTCGATCCGGTGATCGTTGAGGAAGGGCTGCGCGGCAGGATCGAGCGTGGTCTCGGCGGTCAGCCCGGAGAAGACGCCCATCCCGGTGATGGCGCCGACCATCGGGCCGCCGGCGGCGGTGTCGATGGCGCTGACGTCCAGCCCGCCGGCCGGGTCGGGTTCCGCGGTGAGCAGCCCGAGCTCGCCGCCGACGATCACCTCGCCGCTGAACGGGCCGGCCGTGAGCTCCCGCCTGACCCACGCGATGCCGGCCGCAGGGTCGAGCATCTCGATCCCGGCCATGGCCATGACCTTCGGAATGGACCCTCGGGTAGCCATGCCCAGGCCGCCCCACGCGGTCCAGTCGATCGCGATGCCCCTCGTGCCAGGGCGGGTGGCACGGAAGCTCGACATGATCTTGCAGAGCAGGTCGTTGGCGGCGCTGTAGTCGGTCTGACCCATGTTCCCGAACCGCCCGGCGACCGAGCTGAACGCCACGACGGTGCCGACAGGCAGGTCGCCCGCCGCGTGCAGCAGGTTGAACAAGCCGTCGCTCTTGACGTCGAAGACCAGGTCGTACTCGCGCGGCTCCTTGTCGCCGATCGCGTGGCTGACGTCAATGCCCGCCGCGTGCAGGAGCACGTCGACGCGCCCATGCCGGTCGCGGATCTTATCCACGACGACCGTGACGGCACCCGGGTCGGTGAGGTCGAGCTGGTGGTAGTACGCCTCGCCGCCCGCGGCGCGCACCGCCTCGATCGCGATCAGGGCCGAGTGCATCCGCTCGCACCTGGCCAGTTCCCGCTCTATGAGCACGGGAGTGGGCCGGGTGCCGCTGGAGGCCAGGCGCTCAGCGATCACTTTCTTGAAGGTGTCGCGGTCAGTGGCGTAGCTGATCAGGTCCTCATCGCCGGGATCTGGCTCCGGCGCCAGGTCCAGCAGGTGGAATATCCCTCCGCTGGTCTTGGCGAGGTCGGCGACGATAGCGGACACGATCGCGCCGGCCGCTCCGGTGACGGCGAACACGGTGTCGCGGCCGAGCGTCATGCCGCCGCTGCCGTCGCCGAACGGGACCACGCGCATCCCGACCGACCAGCGCCTTCCGTCCGCGCGGCCGACCTCGACGGCTCCCCGGTCGCGGCCCGTCTCCTCGATCAGCGCGTCCGCGAGCGCTGCGGTCTTCCTGGAGACAGGGAAGTCGACGGCCTTGGTTAGCATGTCAGGGCGCTCGCGGCCATAGGCCTTGACGAACCCGGTCACGGCCCCGCCGAGCGGTGCCATGGCACCAGCCGCGTCGTATCCGTGATAGCCGCCCAGGCGCGTCGCGGCGACCAGGAAGGTCCCCGTGCCTCCTAGCTGCCCCGCGGCATCGAGCCGCCTGACGACCGCGTACAAGTTCTTCACCCGCCGGCGCAGCGCCTCGTGCCAGCCGGCCAGGTCGAGCTCGCCGAGCGGCACCTCGGCGTCCAGGGCCGCGAGCCAGTACACACCTTGCACCGGGCCATCGGCCAGCCAGGAATCCAGCCGGCGGCCAGATCCGCGCTACCGGGCTCGAGCATGAGGGCGGTGGCGCCGAGTGAAGTAAGCCTGCGCGCGAGCGCCTGTGCTACGCCGCCGTCATCGGCCATGACGATGACCCGGCTCGTCTCGTCGAGCACGACGCCGGTGGGCTTACACCAGCTTGCTGGCGGCCGTAGCACCGGCACGGGCAAACGCCGCGGTAGCCGCTCGGCACCGGCCATGTCGGCGGTGAACGCGGGCACGAGGCCAGGAAGCGCAGCCGGAGCGTGCCTGGCCTGCTCCTGCTTCCCAGGCGCGGGGCCAGCCGGCCCTGATCCGTTCAGCACGTGCGCGGCACGCTCGCGTGCGAAGCCGATCACGTGACCCAGTGTCGGGAAGTCGCGCAGCCGGAGGTTTTCGTCCCTGGGGATGCCGAAGGCCGCACGGACGCTCGCGAAGACCTCGGCCTGCTTGACCGTGTCGATGCCGAGGTCGGCCTCGAGGTCGAGGTCGGTGTCGAGCAGGTCGCGCGGGTAACCGGTGAGCCGCTCCACGGTGTCGAGCACCGCCGTGACTACCGGGTCATCGCCGCCCGGTGGCTCGGGCGCCGCCGCTTCGGCGGCGGCCACGGGCTCCGGGGCCACCGGCTCCGGGGCCACTGGCTCCGGCGCGGCGTTGTCTGGCTGGGCCGAACGCTCGCGGGCGAAGCCGATCACGTGGCCCAGGGTCGGGAAGTCGCGCAGCCGCAGGTTCTCGTCCCTGGCGATGCCGAAGGCCGCACGGACGCTCGCGAAGACCTCGGCCTGCTTGACCGTGTCGATGCCGAGGTCGGCTTCCAGGTCCAGGTCGGTGTCGAGCAGGTCGCGCGGGTAACCGGTGAGCCGCTCCACGGTGTCCAGCACCGCGGTGACCACCGGGTCATCGCCCGGCTGAGCGGTGGCATCCCCGGTCCCAGCGGGCACGGCGGTATCTGCCTGCACAGCGGTCTCTGCCTGCACAGCGCTCTCGGCAGGCGCGGTGGTCGCAGCCGGTTCGGCGGGCTCGGGCGCCGAAGCGGTCTCAGCCGCCGTGGCCTGTGGCGTGCGGTCGCGCGCGAACCCGATCACATGGGCGAGCGTGGGGAAGTCGCGCAGCTTGAGGTCGTCCTGCATGGGTATCGCGAACCGCTCCCGGACGGCGGCGAAGACCTCGGCCTGCTTGACCGTGTCGACGCCGAGGTCGGCCTCCAAATCGAGATCGGTGTCGAGCAGGTCGCGCGGGTAGCCGGTGAGCTTCTCGACAACGTCGAGCACTGCGGCCGCCACGAGATCAACGGACGAGGTCGCGGGTGTCGGCGCGGGCTCGGGTGCAGGCACGGTTGCGGGTGCCTGCACGCCTGCGGGTGCCTGCACGGTCGAGGGCGCATGCACTGTCGCGGGCGCCTGCACGGACGCTTCCACGGTCACCGGGACCGGGAACGTCACGGGCACGGCGGCTGGTACGGGTCGGACGGTGGGTGCCCCGGAGGTGCGGTCGTCGGCGACGCGCAGCCTGCGCTTAACGACCTCGAGCCTCGGATCCTGCTGACCGCTGATCCTGGCCAGCCACGACCGCCAGGCCGCCTGGTCAGTGATGCGGTAGGAGTAGCCGAGCTCGCTCGGCGCGTGGTGGCGGCCGTCGGCCGGCTCGGCCCAGCGCAGCAGCGTCATCGCGATCTGCGAGCCGAAACCTGCCGCGAGGCGAAGCGCGTACCTGATCGGGTAGGCACCGCCGCGAGACAGGTTCAGCGCCCCGAGTTCGGGATCTGGCTCGCGGTAGTTCGGCACCGGCGGGACGATCCCGGTCTCCAGCGCCTTGACGGCCACGACCTCCTCGATGCCCGCACCCATCGCGTGCCCGGTGAAGCCCTTGGTGTTGGCGATGACGATCGAGTCGGCGGCGGGCCCGAAGACCTTGCGCAGCGCGCTGATCTCCGCCGAGGCGCTGCCGCCGCGAGCTGGCGTGTAGGTCTCGTGCGAGACGAACACGGCCTGGCCGGCGATCTCGCGGCGGTCGATCCCGCGTCCCTCTGCCTGAGCGATGAGCCGCTCCATTACCTCGCCGATGTGCGAGATGTCGAGACGGGTGCCGTGAAAGGCGCTGTTCGCTGTGACGGCGGCAACCAGCTCGCAGGCTGGCGCGATGCCGCGCTCCCTGGCCGCTTCCGCCGACTCGACCACGAGAGCCGCGGCGCCCGATCCGATGATCATCCCGTGCCTGCGCCGGTCGAACGGCAGGGCGGCTTCCTCGACCACGTCGTCGGTCGCGGCCGCGCCGGTAGCCAGGAAGCCGGAGCCGGTCCACGGCAGCAACGTGTCAGAGGCGACGTCGTCAGCGGACACGACGACCACCCGCCGGCAGCGTCCGGTCCTGATCCAGTCCTCGGCCACGCACAGCGCCTGCGCCGTGCTCGCGCACGCGGCGTTCAGCTGCGTGTTCGGACCCCTGGCGCCGATGAGCTCGGCGAACTGGGAGTGGCCCATCGCCAGCGCGCGGAACAGGAAGCGGCGGTCGAAGGCGAACGGCTGAGCCTCCAGCGTGTGGCGCAGATCGGCGATCCGCCGGTCGGCCTCGCGCGCCGCCTGGTTGTCCGCGCTCATCCGGCCGCGCAGGTCCGTGAGCACCTCGAGTTCGTGCCTGCGCGCGTGGTCCTCGTGGTAGCGGTTGAGGTCGTTGGCGAACGAATCGTAGCCGGGGAAAGCGGAGGCGAAGATAACGCCCGTGTCGTCGCGCATCTCGGCGGGCAGCCCCCAGCGGTCGGGCAGCGCGGTACCGAGCGTCGTGGTGTGGTAATGCTGCACGAGCGGGATGCCCGCGTCGCGCAGCGCGTCAAGGCCGGCTCCGATCGCCAGCCTGGTGCAGGCGTCAAGCGCGGCGTCGCGGTCGGCGTCCACCCCAAACTCCCCGATGAGGTCGAACGCGCCGTAGCGGCCCGCCAGCTTGATGACGTCATGCTCGCTTTCGATGGTCTCGAAGACCGGCTCGCCCTCGTCGCTCTTCACCAGCCTGGTGATGTGCTTGTCGACCATTTCGCGGCGGACCTGTCGCGGGATGGTGTCGATGAACTGCTCACCGGACAGGATGCGAGCGACGTTCTCGTCGTCGAATACCCGCTCAGTGCCCGGCAGGCCAAGCGCTGCTCCGGTGATCACGACGGGCTCGGCGGCCGCGGCGCGAACCTCGGCTGAGGCCGACTGCGGCGCGCCGTCGAGTATCCGGCGGCCGCGGTCGACTAGATCGGCGACTAGGTGGCCGAGCTCCGCGTAACGGTCATCGGACATGGCTGCTCCAGGATCGGTAGGTTCCGGCGTGCGGTCGCTGGCCGCGGCGGCGGGCACGGTGAGCTCAATTGGCTCGGGCGCTGCCGGCCTCGGCGCGGACAATGCCGGCTTCGGCAGGGACGCTGTCGGCTTCGGCAGGGACACTGTCGGCTCGGCGCCGTAGCCGAGGCCGGCCGCGTAAAGGCCGCAAAGGGCTGCGTTGAACGAGGCGATATCGCCATTTTTCGGGTGGTTGGTGAACAGGGTCAGCACGTCCTCGCCCGCCGTGCCGAGCACGTCCTCAGCGAACCCGTGCAGCGCGCGCTTGGGCCCGACCTCCACGAACAGGCGGGCGCCCGCGTCATACAGGGTCCGCAGGCCCTTGACGAACTGGACCGGCGAGGCGACCTGGCGGCCGAGCATCTCCAGCATCTGGTCCACGGCATCCGGGTAGAACTCGCCGTCGACGTTGGCCACGACCGGGATCTGTGGCGGTCTCAATCCCAGCCTGGTCAGCGTGCGCCGGAGCGGCTCGCTGACCGGCGCGACGATCTCTGTGTGGAAGGCGTGGCTGACCGGGATGGGGGTGGCGGTGTAGCCGGCCGCCGATAGCTTGCTGACAGCCTGCTCGACTGCCGCCGTCGCGCCGCCGATCACGGCCTGATGCATGCTGTTGATGTTGGCGATGACCACGTAGCCGTCGACGGTCGCGAGCGTCCGCTCGATGTCCTCGAGCGGCGCCATCACCGCGGCCATGGCGCCGGCGTCGCCGAGGGTGAGGCTGGCCATCTCCTTGCCGCGCGCGCTGACTGCCTCGAGCGCGGCCCGGAACGACAGCGCCTCAGCCGCGACAAGCGCCGCGTACTCGCCCAGGCTGTGCCCCATGACCATGTCGGGGACGACGCCGTAGGCGCGGAGCAGCCTGGTCAGGGCGATGTCCGCGGTCAGCACCGCCGGCTGGGTGATCTCCGTGCGCATCAATTGCGCTTCCGCCGCCGCGACATCATCGGGATCGGCGAAGACGTAGTCGCTAAGCGGCCTGCCTAGCAGCGGCGTCATCACGTCGTCCGCCTCGGCGAACGTGTCGGCGACCAGCGGCTCGATCGCGCGCAGGCGGCCGAGCATGTTCACATACTGCGAGCCCTGGCCCGGATAGAGGAACGCGACCTTCGGCGCTGGACCGTGCCCGATGAACACGCCCCTGGCGCGCAGCATCTTGCGCATCTCGGCGCCGCCGCCTGCCAGCGCCTTCACCGCCATCGCAGCCTTGGCGGCCAGCTCCTCCTGGTCGTCGTAGTCGATCGCGACGCGCACCGGTGATCCTGCGAGCGCTGGGTCGGGCGGCTCGGTCACCGACTTGCCGCCAGCCTCGCTGGCGATGCCGGCTAGCTTGCCGGCCACCTCGGCCTCGGTGCTGCCGCCCACCACGAACGCGCCGCGCAGCGGTCCCCGGCGCCGCGCGAGGGATTCGGTGACTTCGACCGCACGCGTGCCCGCGCCGTAGTGTCGGCCAGGGACGTACTCCTCGACCACGACATGGAAGTTGGTTCCGCCGAAGCCGAATGCGCTCACCCCGCCGCGCCGCACACCACACGGCGGAAGCGGCCACTCCCTCAGCTCGGTGTTCACCGCGAACGGTGAAGCGGCCCAGTCCACGTTCGGGTTGGGCTCGGTGAAGTTCAGGCTCGGCGGCAGCACCTTCTCGTGCAAGGCCTTAACCATCTTGAACAGGCCAGCGGTGCCGGCCGCCGCCTTCAGATGGCCGATGTTCGACTTGACCGAGCCAAGCGCCACCGCTCCGGGCGGTATCGAGCGGTCCCCGAACACGGCGTGCAGGCTCTCCAGCTCCGCGGCGTCGCCGACCCGCGTCGACGTGCCGTGCCCCTCGACGAACGAGACGCTCGCCGGGTCGACGCCGGCCCGGCTCCATGCGTGCGCGATGGCCAGCCGCTGGCCGGCCGGGTTCGGCGCCGTGATGCCCTTGCCCCTGCCGTCGCTCGAGCCGGCGATTCCGAGCAGCACCGCGTAGATCCGGTCGCCGTCTCGCTCGGCGTCCTCGAGCCGCCTGAGCACGAACAGCGCCGCGCCCTCGCCCATCACGAAGCCGTCCGCCCCGGCGTCGAACGGCCTGGTCCCGGTCGCGGACAACGCGCCGATCTTGCAGAACTTCACGAAGGCGGCCACTCCCATGTTGCGGTCGACCCCGCCGGTCACAACCGCATCGCACTGGCCGCTCGCGAGCTCCTGGACGGCGGAGGCCAGGCCAGCGAGGCCAGACGCGCAGGCCGCGTCGGTGGTGTAGCTCGGCCCGCGGAAGCCGAACAAAGCCGCGATCCGGCTCGCTATGATGTTCGCCAGCTCACCGGGCATGGAGTCCTCGGTGACCTCGGGAAACTGACCCAGGTACGACCGCGTGGTCTCTTCGATGACCGCCTGCCTGGCCGGCGCGGGAAGCGCCGCGAAGGTGGCGGACCTGACCAGTTCCCTGGTGAACTCGGGCAGCTGGATCCGCATGTTGGTCGCGTAGTGCTTCTCGCCCCCTAGCGCGTTGCCGATGATCACGGCGACGCGCTCGGGATCGACGTTCCAGCCGGGCCAGCCCGCGTCGGCGAGCGCGGCGTGCGCCGCGGCCACCGACCACTTCTGGCCCTCGTCCATCTGGTCGCTGACCTTGGGCGGCAGCGGGAGGTGCCAGCCGAACGGGTCCCACATGAATTCGCGGACCCACCCGCCGATGCGCGAGTAGGTCTTGTCCGGCGCGCGCGGGTCGGGGTCGTAGTACAGGTCTGGATCCCAGCGTTCCTTGGGAATATCGGTGATGCTGTAGCGGCCCCGGGTGATGTTCTCCCAGAACGCCGCCGCGGTCGGTGCCTGCGGCATGATGGCACCGATCCCGACGATGGCGATGGGCTGTGGCCTGCGATTCTCGTGCTGGTTGACGGTCATTACTCTCAGTCCTGAGTAGATCGCCCGTAGAGGGCGTCGGCGATGATGTCCATGTCGGCGATCAGCCCCGACTGAGCGGCGTGAATCGCGCTGAGCCTGACTGCGGATTCCAGGTCCACGCCGGTAGTAGCTCCCGCGCCGGTAGTCGCGCCCGCGCCGGTCACCCAGCGGAGCCCGTCGCAGGCCACCTTCAGGGCGGCGTCGCGCGCGAACACACGGCTCATCGCGGCGAGGGCGGCTGCGCTGAAGCGGTGGTCCGCCTTCTCCCCGAGCGACCCGTCAAGCGCGGCCGCCGCGCGGAAGGCGAACCTGGCCGCGCCCTCGGCCTGCGCTATCAGCTCGCCGAGGCGCAGCAGCACGTGCTGATGGCGGGTGAGCCGGCCGGCCCTGCATCCCTCGAGCACGGCGGCGAGCGCCTCGCTGGCCAGTGCGGCCGTGCCAGCCCCGACATCCGGATGGCGTGCGTGCAGCGCGTCGAGCTCGGCCGCGGCCTGGCTGTAGTATCGGCCTGCCGATTTCAGGTGCTCCTGCCAGCGCCCGCGCGCGATCGTCATTTCCATGATCTCGGAGGTGCCTTCGTAGATCGTGGTGATCCGGACGTCGCGCCTGATCTTCTCGACCATGTACTCGCGGGTGTACCCGTAGCCGCCATGCGCCTGGATGGCCGCATCGGCCGCGGCGTTGCCTGCCTCGGTCGCGAGGTACTTGGCGATGGCGCCCTCGGTGTTCAGCTCGCCGTCAGCGCCCTGCCCGGCGTCGATCCGCGCGGCCACGTCCTCGATGAAGGCTCGCGCGGCCTCCAGCCTGACCGCGTGCGGGACGATGAGCTTGTGGGTGTATCCCTGCTTCTGCGAAAGCGGCGCCCCTGCCTGAATCCGGGTGGTGGAGTACGGGATCGCGCGGTCGAGCGCCGCCCAGCCCGCGCCGATGCCGAACGCAGCGACCATGAGCCGGGTGTACCCGAACACCTTCTGCGCCTGTGTAAGGCCCTGCCCTTCCACGCCGCCCACCAGGTTGCCGGCCGGGACGACCGCGCCGTCGAGGAACAGCGCGGCGGTGTTGGACAGCCGGATGCCGTGCTTGTCCTCAGGCTTGTTCTGGGTGAAGCCCTCGGTGCCGCGCTCGAGCACGAACCAGGAAGGCCCGCCAGGCGCCATCGCCAGGATCGTGTACTTGTCCGCGACGCCACCGTTGCTGATCCACTGCTTGCGGCCGCTGAGCCGGTAGCCGGTGACCGCGTCGCCGGTCATCACCGGCGTCGCCGTGGTCTTGAGCGCCGCAAGGTCGCTGCCCGCATCTGGCTCGGTCGCTCCGTAGGCGTACAGGACCCCGCGCTCGGCGATCTCGCTCAGCCACGCGCTCTTCTGGTCGGCCGTGGCCCCGACGAAGATGGGGTCGCTGCCCAGGAAGGTCGCCAGCACGCTGGTGGCGACGCCAACGTCGTGGCGGGCCATTTCCTCGCAAACCCGGTACACATCGGTCGCGCCGCCGCCCATCCCCCCGTATTCCTCGGGGATGAAGAGCAGCTGGACTCCGAGATCGTCGCTGCACATGCCCCTGACGACATCGATGGGGCATTCGTCGTCGTGATCGAGCTGCAGCGCCCTCTCGTCGCTAATGGCGTCGTGGATGTAGTCCCTGATCGCCTCCAGCGTCATCTTCAGCGTCTCGGCGTCCAGGCCGCCCTGAGCGGCGTCTGTGGTCGTGGTCGAGGTCATAACCGCGCACCTCCTCTACTGACCGTGTGCCAAAAGCCGCCAGACGGACAGAGGCGTAGGTCCCTCCGCCACGTGCCATCGGCGAGTTACCGGTCGGTAACAAACAAAAGGACCAGATGACAGGACCATTGGCCGTGGCCCTGGCGGCCCTGGCCGGCGCACGGTAGTGGGAGGAGGAGCGATGACGAATCTCGTAACGACGCTGATGCGGTCCGCGGCGACTTATCCGGACCGGCCCGCTGTCCTGATGGACGAGCGGGGACTGAACTATCGTGAACTCGAGGAGGCCACGGCCAGGGTTGCCTCGTGGCTGCGCGGGCGGGGGATCGGGCCGGGTGACCGGGTCGGGCTGATGCTGCCCAACGTGCCGGAGTTCCCTGAGCTCTACTACGGCATCCTGCGGGCCGGCGCCATCGTCGTGCCGATGAACCCGCTGCTCAAGGCCCGCGAGGTCAGCTACTACCTGAGCGACTCGCAGGCAGCGCTGGCACTGGCATGGCACGGGGTGGCCGGCGAGGCGGTCGAGGGCGCACAGCGCGCGGAAACGGACCTGGTGATCATCGAGCCGGCCGAACTGGATTCCGTGCTCGGCCTGGCTGATCCCGCGCCGGCTGTAGCCGACCGGGCCGGGTCAGACACCGCCGTGATCTTGTACACCTCCGGCACGACCGGGCAGCCCAAGGGCGCCGAACTGACCCACGACAACCTGCTGCGCAACATCGAGGTCACCAGTTCCACGCTGCTGTACCTGCGGCCTGACGACGTGATGCTCGGGGCACTGCCCCTGTTCCACTCGTTCGGCCAGGTCGTCGGCATGGGTTGCGCCGTCGCGTCCGGGGCGTGCATGACGCTGATGACCAGGTTCGATCCCGCCCGCGCGGTGGAGATCATCAAGCGTGACCAGGTGACGGTGCTGCCGGGCGTTCCCGCCATGTACGCGGCGATCCTGCACGGCGCGGGCGGCGGCGCCGGCGACGTGGCCAGCCTGCGGCTGTGCGTCTCAGGCGGGGCTGCTATGCCCGTCGAGATCATCCGCGCCTTCGAACGGGACTTCGGCTGCGTGATCCTCGAGGGCTACGGGCTCTCGGAGACCTCGCCGGTGGCTTCCTTCAACCACCCTGACCGGCCGCGCAAGCCGGGGACGATCGGCCAGGCTATCGCCGGGGTGCAGATGCGCGTCCTGGACGACGCGGGTGTGCCGCTCGCGCCTGGGAAGATCGGCGAGATCGCGATCCGCGGGCATAACGTGATGAAGGGGTACTGGCGGCGGCCTGAGGAGACGGCCGAGGTGCTGACCGACGGCTGGTTCCGCACCGGCGATCTCGCGAAGATGGACGCCGAGGGCTACTTCTCGATCGTCGACCGCAAGAAGGACATGATCATTCGCGGCGGCTTCAACGTGTACCCGCGCGAGGTGGAGGAGGTCCTCTACGAGCATCCGGCCGTGAAGGAGGCCGCCGTCATCGGCATGCCGCACGAGTTGCTCGGCGAGGACGTCGCCGCGGTCGTGACGCTCAAGCCCGGCGCGTCGGCGACTCCTGAGGAGCTGCGCGAGCACGTTCGGTCGCAGCTCGCCGCCTACAAGTACCCGCGCCACGTGTGGATCACCGACGATATCCCGCACGGGGACACGGGGAAGATACTCAAGCGGGCGATCAAGCTCCCGCCGCGATCCGGGTGAGGTGGCCGGCACGCAGCAGGTGACCCGAACCACCCACACCCTTGTATCGGTGCGACACCCACCACCTCGCACCGCAATGGGTGTCCCACCGATACACGGGCCAGTTCACGGGGCTCGACGGCGGTAGTTCCGCCAGCGCGCTGTCTGAAGCAAGCGCGCCAAGCCGCGGCCACGTTCCTGGCCACCTCACGACCAGGGGCAGGCTGTCAGCGCAGATCTTGCACATAGGCCGTGGCCATGCGTGACTCGCAGCCAGACGCCGCATAGTGCTTCGATCTCGATGTCGATTCCGGCGTCCCCGGCCCGTTGGGTACGTAAGCCGGGTCTGCGCGAGGCAGGCCCGAGATAGCCGGAAGGTGATGTGCCATGACTGCTGTCGTGAACTACTTCGAGATCGGATCGGCCGACAGTGACGCGGCGCGAAGCTTCTACGGGTCGCTCTTCGGCTGGACCTTCAGCGAGCCGTCGCCGGTCGGCTACAGGATGGTCAACGGTGCAGAGGGCGGCCTGTGGGACACCTCCTCCATGGGCGCCGGCACATGGGCGATCTTCTACGTGCAGGTCGACGACGTGGCGGCCGCGATCAGCCAGGCCACCGCGCTCGGCGCGACCGTGGCTATCCCGCTGGTCGACAACGGCAGGATCGAGTTCGCGCACCTTGTCGATACGCAGGGCAACCGCTTCGGCGTCTGGCGGCCCAAGCAAGCTGCCTGATCAGCCGCTGGTGCCGGGTGCCGGGTGCCTGGTGCCTGCGCTAGCACCAGGCGCATCACGGCATGGGCTGGGAAGCGGGGCGGTCCGCCGCCTGGCGGGCCCGGGCGTTCGTGGCGATGATCCCGGCCAGGTAGGCGGCGTCGTCACGGACGAAGCCGAGCAGGGCCGAGCCGCGGGTGTGCTGCCAGGACAGGCCAAGGAAGTACAGACCGGGAATCTCGCTGACGCCGCGCCGGTGGATCACCTTCCCCTCGCTGGCCACGCCTGGAACGCCTATCCAGGAATAGTCGGAGTGGTAGCCGGTCGCCCATACGACTGTGTCGACGTCCAGCGTGCTGCCGTCGGTGAGACGCATGGTGCGCCCATGTGCGCTGGCTACGGCGGGCCTGAACCGGACTCCGGCCGCGCGCAGCCGCCGCCGGCTCCCGCCGATGGTGAACTCCCGGCTCGACATCCGCCGGCCCAGCCTGGACTGCACGCTCACCCGCATGAGCCCCAGATGGTTGAGCCACCAGAACAGGTCCTTGCCCGCGAGCCGCTGCGGCAGCGCCGGGAGCCTGGTGGCGACCGACAGGTCGACCTGGCGGCCCGCCGCTGCCAGCTCTTCGGCGATCTGGAACCCGGAGTTGCCGCCGCCGACGACCAGCACCTGTCCTGGCGGCAGCGCCCGCGGGTTGCGGTAGCCGGAGCTGTGCAGTTGGGTCACCGAGCCGTCAAGCCGATGGGCAGCCTCCGGCACGGACGGCACCTGGAAAGGCCCGGTCGCCACGACCACCTGGCGGGCGTGAAAGACGTCATCCAGGGTGCTGATCTCAAAGCCTTGCGCGATCCGGCGGAGCTGGGTGACCCCTGGCGTTCAGCGTGACTGGCAGGTCGAAGGCCGCGGCGTGGGCCTTGAGGTAGGCGGCGACCTGGTCCTTGCCTGGGTAGGTGTCTGGCGCGGCGGGGAACGGCATGCCCGGCAGCGCGTCGTACTGGGCAGGGGTGAACAACGTCAGGGAGTCCCAGCGGCAGCGCCAGGTGTGCCCGATCTCGGGCGCGGCGTCCAGCACCACAAACCGCAGCTGCTGCCTGGTCAGGTGCCAGGCCATGGCCAGCCCGGCCTGGCTGGCGCCGATCACGGCCACATCCAGCAGATCGCTATGTGTTCCGCTCATTGTCTCTTCTCGTGTGCGCGCGTTGTCTCTTCTCGTGTGCGCGCGGGCACCGCCCCCGGCTAGTACCGCCGTGCCCCTCGGCATCCAGCCCAAACCCGGCACCGGCGGCCGCGGCGGTGAGCCAGGCAGAATGCGCCCGCCGTCACAAGGAGCCGGCCTATGCCCCGCGGTTGACTGCCTCGACGAGCCGGCGTCCGGCGGCGCGCAGGGTGTCGAGCTTCTTGCTGAACGAGAAGCGCAGCGCGGGACCGCCGGGGACCGGGCTGGCATAGAACGACGAGGCCGGCACGGCGGCAACTCGCGCGTTTCTGGTCAGCATCTCGGCCGTCTCCGTATCGGTCGCAGCGCCGAGACAGGACGCGTCGGCCATCACGTAGTACGCGCCCGCTGGCTTGACGCAGCGGAACCCGGCTTCCGCCAGGACACTCAGCATCACCGTGCGTCGCTCCGCGTAGTCACTGGCCAGCTTCCGGTAGTACGCGTCCGGCAGCCGAAGCGCCACGGCGCCTGCTTCCTGCAGCGGCGCGGGAGCGCCGACCGTCAGGAAGTCATGCACCCGCCGGATCGCGTCGGTCAGGTCTCGGGGCGCGATGGCCCAGCCGACCCGCCAGCCGGTCACCGAGTATGTCTTGGAGAGAGCGCTGATCGTGACGGCCCGCTCAGCCATTCCCGGGATTGTCGCGATCGGGATGTGGCGTGCGCCGTCATAGACGATGTGCTCGTAGATCTCGTCAGAGATGGCGACGACTCCGAATCGCGCGCACAGGTCGGCGATTACCCCGAGTTCATCGCGGCTGAAGACCTTTCCGGTGGGGTTGTTCGGATTGTTGAGCACGATGGCCCTGGTGCGGTTGCTAAAGGCCTCGGTCAGCTCGCGCTCGTCGAGGTTCCAGTCTGGTCCGTGCAGCCGCACGTACCGTGGCGTCGCGCCCGCGATGATGGCGTCGGAGGCGTAGTTCTCGTAGAACGGCTCGAAGATGACCACTTCGTCGCCAGGATCGGCCAGGGCGATGATGGCCGCGGCCATCGCCTCGGTTGCGCCGCACGTGACGCACACATCGCTCTCGGGATCGACCTGCATCCCGTAGTCGCGGCGATATTTGTCCGACAGAGCCTCGCGCAGTGACTGTGCGCCCCACGTGATCGGATACTGGTTCACGTCAGCGGCGATGGCGTCGCACGCCGCCTGCTTCACCTCGTCAGGCGCCTGGAAGTCAGGGAAGCCCTGGGCAAGGTTGATGGCGTCGTGCTCGATGGCAAGCCTGGTCATCTCCCTGATAACAGACTCGGTGAGGGACTGAGCCTTCAGGGAGGCTCGCGGCTCATGCCGCTCAGTCACTGTCGTCTCCCGCTACGACGGCCCGCACGGCACCGAGAGAAGCCGGCTCTGCGAGCAGTCCTCGCAGGACCAGCGAAGCGATCTCGTCGCCGAATTGCGTCGGCGGACCGGTGCGTCCGCCGCTGTACAGGGTCAGGGCACGGATCAGGATCCCGGCGATCGCCTCCCGTGCCAGAGCCGTGTCGATGGGCAGGAACAAGCCTGCGGCGACACCGTCGCTGACGATCCGCTCGACGGCCGCGTGGAGCCGGAGCCGCTTGCCGTTCCAGAAGGCGAAGAGCGGATCGCCCATGATCTCCTCGGAGTAGATGCCCCTCAGGTCATAAGGAGACCGCGCGAGGTGCTCGACATCGTGCCTGAGGTACCGGTAGAGACGGACGCTCGCGGGGCCAGGGTCAGCAGCGAGCGCCTCCACAGCGGGCACGGCCTCATCGAGGTCAGACCGCAGGATCTCGGCGACGATAGCGTCCTTGGTGGGAAAGTGATGAAACAACGAAGGCTGCCGGATGCCGACTGCCTGCGCTATCTGGCGCGTGGTGGTCGCGCGGTATCCCCGGCTGGCGAACAGCCGCCCGGCTTCCACCAGGATGCGCTCGCGGTTGGACACAGGCTCAGGGCGCAGCGGATGTCCTGCCGCGGCGGCCTGGCTCTCGCGAGGGGCTACGTTCACGCAGCCCTCCCTGGCACCTCATCGGTGAAATGACACGCCGCGAAGTGACCAGCCGAGATCTCCTGGGGGCTCGGTTCTTCCACCGCGCACCGCTCAGGATTGCCTAGTTGCTCCCTAAGCCAGCAGCGAGTGTGGAACCGGCAGCCGGGCGGCGGCGCCGCCGGGTTCGGCGGATCGCCGGGAAGGATGATCCGTTCCCGGTTGGCCTCAGCCGAGGGGTCAGGCACGGGCACCGCGGACAGCAGCGAAACCGTGTACGGGTGCCGGGGATCGCGGTACAGATCGGCTGTGGCGGCCTGTTCAACGAACTGCCCGAGATACATAACTATTACGCGATCGCTGATGTGGCGGACCACGGCGAGGTCGTGTGCGATGAAGAGGTAGGAGAGCCTCCGTTCGGCCTGGAGTTGCTGAAGCAGGTTGATGATCTGCGCCCTGATCGACACATCGAGCGCGCTGACCGCCTCATCAGCGATGACGATCGCCGGGTTGAGCGCGAGGGCCCGCGCCACCCCGACTCGCTGCCGCTGCCCGCCGGACAGCTCATGCGGATATCGCGCCGCGTGGGCCGGGGAAAGCCCTACCACTTCCAGCAGCTCGCGCACGCGCAGCCGGCGCTCGGCACTGCTGCCGACGTGGTTCACCGCAAGAGGCTCTGCGATGCTCGCGCCGGCCTTCCACCGGGGGTCAAGCGACGCCATCGGATCCTGGAAGACCATCTGCACCTGGGGCTGCCCGGCCAGGTCGCCGGCGACCCCGTCCAGCGGCTGCCCGCGAAGCAGGATTGTCCCGGATGTCGGCTTGATGAGGCCGACGAGCGCGCGTCCGAGCGTCGTCTTGCCGCTGCCGGACTCGCCGACCAGTCCGACGGTCTCGGCCTGTGTCAGGCCGAGCGAGACGCCGTCGACGGCGTGCACCTTTCCGACCGTCCTGCGGAACACCGTTCCGCGCGTGATCGGGAAGTGGACGCGCAGGTCGCGCACGTCAAGAAGCGCTGGCTCGTTACCGGCGGTGAGTATCTCGCTCACGCCGTGTCCTCGGAGACCAGCGGGTACCGATCGGGCGGTGGAGCAGACCGGAACCCTGGCTGCAGCGGCCTGCCCGCCTCGGCCTCGCCGGGCGCCACCGGATTATGGCAGGCGAGCAGGTGCGCGTCGGCTCCCGCCTGGGTCTGGCCGACGGCTATGTCGGCGGCCGCCGGTCCGAGCGGCGGCATCTCCTGCCAGCAGACGTCCAGCGCCCAGGCGCACCGCGGCGCGAAGGGGCAGCCACGCGGCGGCCGGCGGAGTTCGGGCGGAGATCCTGGGATGGGGGTCAGCGGCCGTCCCGCGTCAGCGATGCGGGGAACAGAGCGCAGCAGGCCTGCCGTGTAGGGGTGGCTCGGGCGGGCGAAGATCCGGGGAGTTGGCGCCGACTCGACCACGTAGCCGGCATACATCACCGCGATCCGCAGTGTCATCCGCGCCATGATGCCGAGGTCGTGACTGATCAGCAGGATGGCGGTTCCGCGCTCGGTGGTCAGCTCGTGCAGCAGCTCGAGCACCTGAGCCTGCACCGTGACATCGAGCGCGGTCGTGGGCTCGTCCGCGATGAGCAGCGCCGGCCGGAGCGCCAGCGCGATCGCGATCATCACGCGCTGGCGCATCCCGCCGCTGAACTGGTGCGGGTAGCGACGCAGCTGGTCCTCAGGTCGCGCGATACCGACAGCTCCCAGCAGCTCGGCAGCCCGCCGCCTGGCCTGGTTCCGCCGCACGTTCTCGTGAGCCTGGATTGTCTCGACGACCTGCTCGCCGATCGTCAGCACCGGGTTGAGCCCGCTCATCGGGTCCTGCGGGACCAGCGAGATGTCCTTGCCGCGCAGGCGGCGCATCTCGCGGTCGCTGAGCCGCAGCAGGTCCCGGTCGCCGAATCGCAGCTCACGGGCCGCCATCTGGGCCGTCGCGCGTGGCAGGAGGCGCAAGATGGCGAGGCTGGTCACGCTCTTGCCGGATCCTGACTCGCCGACCAGGCCGAGCGCTCCCCCTGCCTCGAGATCGAAGCTCACTCCGTTCACCGCATATACGTAGTCCTGGCCGCTGCGGAAGCGCACGGCGAGATCCCGGACGCGCAGGACCGTGCTGCCTGGCACTGCGGCCGTATTCTCCTGGCCGGCCGCGCTCATTCCTGCACCCCGCCGAGGCTGCCGCGCAGGCGCGGGTCGATCCAGTCACGCAGGCCGTCACCGAGCAGGTTGAACCCGACCACGGTCAGCGCGAGCGCGATCCCAGGGAAGGTCGACCACCACCATGCGGTCTGTATGTAGTTGCGGCCCTCGGTGATGATGGCCCCCCATTCGGGCGACGGCGGCTGCGCCCCCAGGCCGAGGAAGCTCAGCGACGACGTCGACAAGATGGCGTAGCCGACGTCAAGCGACACCTGCACGATCACAATGGCCAGGACGTTCCTGAGCAGGTGGCGGGTGGCGATCCACACTGTCCCGGCGCGCGCCACGCGGGCGGCGAGGATGAACTCGCGCTCTCGCAGCGACAGCACCTGGCCTCTGGTCAGGCGCGTGTACCAGGGCCAGAAGACCACTGCCAGTGCCAGCACGGTGTGCGACAGGCTCGGCCCGAGGGTCGCCGCGATCGCTGCCGCCAGGATGAACCCGGGAAAGGCCAGGAAAAGGTCGGTAACGCGCATGACGATCTCGTCGACGAGGCCGCCGGCGAGTCCTGACAGGATGCCGACCGCTGTCCCGAACGTGACCGACAGCGACAAGACGACCACCGCGACTTCGACGGAGATCCTGGCGCCGGCCAGAACCCTGCTGAAGATGTCCCGCCCGAGGTTGTCCGTGCCGAACCAATGGTGCAGGGAAGGGCCCTTGAGAATGTCGCCGAGGCTGATGTGATCGGGGTTTTGCGGTGCGATCAGCGGCCCGAGAAGCGCGATGACCAGGACGATCACGACGAGGCCGACGCCGAGCCCGTTGAGCCACGATTCCGCGAGGAACGGCCCGATGGCCCTGCCAGGTCCCTTGCGAAACCGCGCGACCACGACGCTTGCCCGGCTTGGCCGCAGCGCGGCACCCTGGTCGATCATGCGAACCGGATCCTGGGGTCGAGGTACAGGTAGACGATGTCCACGATCAGGTTGATCACCACGTACATGGCGGCGATCACGAGAGTGGCACCGAGCGTCGCGTTGTAGTCGGAGGCCTGGATCGCCTGGAACGCGTAGTTGCCGATGCCTGGCCACTGGAAGACGGACTCGACGACGAACACGCCGGCGGCGAGGAGGCCGAACTCAAGGCCCAGGACCGTGACCGCTGGCATCATCGCGTTGCGCAGGACATGGCGGCGGAGCACCCGCCACCGGCTGAGTCCCTTCGCCTCGGCTATCCGCACGTACTCCTCGCCGAGGACGTCAAGCACGCTGGTGCGGACGATGCGGACCATGAGCCCGAAGACCCCGGCCGCCAGGGTGGCGACCGGGAGCACGAGGTGGGCAGCCGCGTTGACGAAGTCGCCGAACCGCCCTGCCAGCAGGCTGTCTACGGTCAGCAGGCCGGTGACGTGCGGCGGCGGCGCCAGCCCAGGATCGAGCCGGCCGCCAAGCGGGAACCAGCCGAGCGTGGTGTGGAAGAGCAGCTGCATGAGCAGCGCCAGCCAGAACGCCGGCAAGGACAGGCCCGCGATCGCCGCCAGGCGCCCGCCAGCGTCGGTGCTCGTCCCTCGGCGATAGGCGGCCGCGGTCCCGGTGACCAGGGCGAGCACGAATCCCACGAGCAGCGCGTAGCCGGCAAGCTCGATCGTCGCGGGCAGGAACGTCGCGATGTCGGTGCGGACCTGCCGTCGGGAGAAGAACGAGAACCCCAGGTCGCCATGACTGAGGTCGCGCAGGTAGCGGCCGTACTGCACCGCGAGGGGATCGTCCAGGCCGTAAAGATGCCTGATGTGCGCGACGTCGACCGGGCTCGCCTGCGGACCGGCGAGAAGCCGCGCAGGATCGCCAGGCACGACCCGCGAGAGGAAGAACGTCACGAGGGTGATGCCCCACAAGACGAACACCATGAAGGCGAGGCGCCTCGCGATGAGCATCCCCACGAGCCGGTCCTTCCAGCGCCCGGCTCGCCTAGGCCGAGCCGCGTGACAGCGCGTAGAAGTCGTACGACAGCGTGTATACCGGGTTCGCCACGTAGCCCTTGATGTCCGTCCGCAGGTAGCTGGTGTCGATGATCTGGCCAAGCGGGATCCACGGCGGGTCCTCTTCGCCCATGATCACTTGCGCCTGGTGCCACATGCTGGTCAGCTTCGCCGGGTCCGACTCGGTGAATCCTTTGTTGATCGCGGCGTTGACGGCGGCGTTCTCGTAGTAGCCGCCGTTGAAGAGGTGCT
The DNA here is from genome assembly GCA_963739025.1 of uncultured Actinomycetota bacterium. GTDB lineage: Bacteria > Actinomycetota > Actinomycetes > Streptosporangiales > Streptosporangiaceae > Chersky-822. Next base: position 134,792 of record CAVTYS010000003.1, read on the forward strand.
GCTTCGGGGTCGCCTGCTCGGACAGGATCGGGAAGCAGAAGTCCGACGGGTTGTTGTACTCAGGCCACCAGAACCAGTAAGCCATGCTCGGCCGCTGCGACACCGGCTTGGGCGTGGAGATGTCGGCGACGAACGCCGGGTAAGCCTTCTCAACGATGTTCAGCTTGATTCCGACCTGCTGCAGCTGGGCCTGGAGCACCTCCCCTGGCTCCTTGCGGCGTCCGGTGTAGAACTCGTACGTGAGAGTGGTTCCAGGCGCGACGCCGGCCTGCTGCAGCAGGGCCTTGGCCTTGGCCACGTCGGGGCTCGCCACGTAGGTGCCGTGGTGCCGAATACAGCATCAGGTCGGGCAGGACGCTGTTCGGCGAGTCGAGTGCGCCCTTCATCACCGACGACACGAACTGCTTGTTCGGGAACAGGAGGTTCATCGCCTGCCTGGCCTGCGGGGAGGCGAGCGGTCCGTACTGACCGAGCATGACGTACTCCATGCCAAGCACCTTCTGGTTGCCGACGAAGATCCCTGGTGTATTCCTGAGCGCCAGGGTGTCTTGCGGCGTGGAAGGGAAGGCGATGTCGAAGTCCCCGGACTCCATGCCCTGCCGGCGGCTGGAGTCCTCAGGTACCTGGCGAATGATGATCCTGTCGAAGTGCGGCCCGTTCCAGCCGCCCCAGTAGCGCGGGTTCCTGGTCAGGACGATCTGGCTGTTGGGGGTCACGCTGGAGACCATGTAGGCGCCGGTGCCCGCGGAGTGAGACTGCAAGTAGTCGTGTCCGTGGTTCTTGCCCTGCTTCTCGACACCCGGGTTGACGATGCCCGTGCCGTATTGAGAGGCAAGCAGCAAGTCGAACCGCGGCACGGGAATGCCGAGATCCATCACGACGGTTCCCGGGTCCTTCACGACAATCTGCTTGGCGGGGTCGGTGATATAGGTCGTGAGAGTGGAGCCCGCTCCCAGCTTCGCCGTTATCGTCCGCATGTAGGCGGCTTTCAGCGCATGGGCGTCGAACGGCGTGCCGTCGCTGTACTTGACGCCGGGCCGCAAGCCGAAAGTCCATACGCTCTTGTCCGTGTTAGCGGAAATCTTCTGGGCAAGCCACGGCTTGGTTTCTGTGGCGCTGTTTCCCTTCATTCGCATCAGCGAGTCGTAGATTCCGTAATTAGGCACGATGGCGGAGAGCAGGAAATAGGACGCCGGATCGAAGTCGTTGACGAACGCGTCCATCGCCACGACGAGAGTTCGCGGGTCGCGATTCAGGGCGTGGCCCCCGCCGCCGCCGCTCGGCTTCGCCGAGGTGGGGGTCGAGCCGCTGCATGCAGCTAGCAGGCCGCTCGCCGAACCCATGGCCATCGCTCCGAAAGCCGCACCGCCGGCGCCCCTGATGAACTGCCGGCGGCTGGTCCGAGCATCCCCGCGCGCTGCCATCATCCGTCCCCTCTCGCCGCAGTCCGCGTGCGGCATCAGTCTCCGAGCACCGGCTGGCTCGCCATCTCGCAGGCAACATTCGCGGCCGGCGCGGCGGCGCCCGGCCGGGGTTGCAGCCGTGCGGACCAGATCGCTTCGTCCGTCTGCGGCTGCCTATCGCTTGATAGGTAGATTGAAGTACCGACGATACTTTTGTGTCAATAGGTCAGCAGCTACGGCACTATGCCGGCCCAGAACGGCTCGTAGCCATCGGCCACCAGCGGCCATGGGTGGCAGTCCTCCCAGGCGGTGGCGATGTCCAGCAGCAGGTCGTCGCGATAGCGCGGCCCGGTGATCTGGAGCCCGAACGGCAGGCCGTTGGTCAGGCGCCCGGCCGGAACCGAGAGCGCGGGATGGCCGGTCAGGTTCTGAACGGAGGTGTTGTACACCTCGGCTGGCAAAGGACCGACCTGATCGGCGGCGGACATCCGGCCCTCGGCCAGCCAGCCGCTGCTGGCGATCACCGGCGATATCACGATGCCGTCGTCGCCAAGCAACTCATCGAGTTCGCGGACGTAGCCGAACCGGCGCCGCCGGGCCGCAAGGTAGCCGTCGAGCGTCACGCGCAGACCTTCTTCCAGGTACCAGCGGGCCGCCGGATGCATGCGGTCGAGGCTGGTCGCCACGAAGTCCCTGCCCAGGGCGGCGACGGTCTCGGCCGCGGTGACGACGAACCAGTCGGTGTCAGGATTGCCGGTCGTGAACATGATCTGCGGATCAAGTGGCTCGGCCTGCCTGCCGGCGAGATTGGCAAGGGCGGCGGCCGCTTCGTCGAAGGCCGTCTGGATCTCGGCGGGCAACGGTCCCCACGGCGCGAACCGCGCGGCGGAGTAGACGCGACCCGGCCGGGCCGGGGTGGCTGGCCTGAGCGACATGCCTGGCGAGGACCAAGGCAGTGCGGTCGGATCACCGGCCGCCGGTCCGGCTTGGACGCCGAGCAGCAGGCGCAGGTCCGGCGTGGTCGCCGCCAGGCAGCCGTCGGTCGAGTAGTCGATCCAGTCGGGAACGGGCTGCCGGGCGATCACGCCGTTTGTCGGCTTGATGCCGAGAAGACCGCAGAGAGCCGCGGGAATCCTGACCGAACCTCCGCCGTCGGTCGCTGTGGCGATCGGGACCAGGCCGGCCGCAAGCGCCGCGCCAGACCCGCCGCTCGAGCCGCCGGGCGACCAGTCAAGCCCCCAGGGATTGCGCGTCGCCCCGAACAGGAGATTCGCAGAGTAGCCCTCGGTCGCGAACTCCGGAAGGTTCGTCTTGCCGACCACAATCGCTCCGGCTGCCCTGAGTCGCGCCGGGGTGAGTGCGTCCCGCGTGGCCGGCTCGGCGTCGGCGAACAGCGCAGAACCGCGGGTGGTGCGCAGGCCGGCGACGTCTTCCAGGTCCTTGATCAGCACCGGGAGACCGGCGAGAGGTCCGGGATCCTCGCCTGCCGCGACCCGCGCGTCGATTGCCAGCGCCTCGTCAAGCGCCACGTCCCTCAGGGCAACGACGGCGTTCAGCTGGCGGTCGAGCCGCGAGATCCGCCGCAGCGATCGCTCGACCAGCTCATGGGACGAGACGCGGCGCGTGCGGACCGCGTCCGAGAGCTCCCGAAGAATGACCATCCTCCTACCGCGCCGGAGAAAGACTTCCCCACCATAGCGAGCCAACCCCGCTCACCCCACCTATGAACCGTTAGTGGTGCTATAGGCCCACTAACGGTTCATAGGTGGGGCTCGAATGGGGGGGGTGGGCGGAGAGCGAGGCCGGGCCCAGGCGCGGAGGGTGCCGACGGCGCGGCCTGTCGGGCCGGAAATGTCAGAGCCGGCCGGTAGCTTCGCCGCATGCAGCTAGCGATGATGCCCGATCTCGACGTCGCCAGGCTGGCCCGCGTCGCCGGGGCGTCCGCATTCGCGAAAGGGTTCCAGTACGCGCAGCAGCGCGCGGTCATGCACGCCGAATGGGACTCGTCGGAGAGCGCCCTGCGCGGGCTGGTGCGCGGCAGCGGCGGCAACTTCTACGCGACCTCTGTCTACTTCTCGCTCGCCCATGGGCTGCCAGCGGAATGTGAGCTGGCGGAGTGCACCTGCCCGGTCGAGTTCAACTGCAAGCACGCCGTTGCTCTCGTGCTCACGGCCCTCATGGAGATCACGCCCGGCGAGCAGCACGTTGTGCCGCCGGCGGCCGGCGCGCAGGCGGCTGGCTGGGAGCGGTCGCTTGACTCGTTGCTGCTCACGTCGGGTTCTGGCGTCGCCACTGCCCGCCAGCGAACGACGCCGCTCGCCATCGAGCTCACGCTGGCCAGCCAGCCCGCAGCGCCATCGCGTCTGCTTGGCCGTCTGGTACGGCCTGGCAAGAACGGAGGCTGGGTTAACGGGGGGCTGAGCTGGAGCAAGCTGGAGTCGCTGAACTACAGCGGCGATTACACCGACGATCACGTGCGGCTGCTGCGGGAGCTCTACGCGCTGTACCAGTCGCGCGGTGCCCGCGGCGCCTACTACGGCTACGGCTACGCCCACGCAGACGACCGGGCGATTGACATCGCGGCGTTCGAGTCCCGCCGGCTGTGGCCGCTGCTTGATGAGGCCGAATCGGCCGGCCTGCGACTCGTGTACCCGCGGAAGCTAGGCCAGGTGGCGAGTATTAGCTCGGCCGAAATATGCCTGGACGTGACACGCAGCGGCCAAACTGGTGCATTTTCGCTCACCCCAGTCATTCGCATCGGGAATGTGCAGGACGGAGCGCGACCTGTCGCTTTCATTGGCAACAATGCGCACGGACTGGTGTTTATAGGCCGTGCCGATGCCGACCGGGGTAGCGACCCCGCCGGCTGGCGGTTCCGGCTGGCCAGCCTCGAGAAGACGGTGCCGGCCCAGCTGCAGCGGATGGCGCTGGCCGGCCAGCCGCTGGAGATCCCGGGCGGCGAGGAGGCACGGTTCCTGGATTGCTACTACCCGCGGCTGCGACGGGCCGCGAGCCTGATCTCCTCAGACGAGTCGTTCACGCCGCCCGCCATCTCGGGCCCTGACCTGGTGCTGCGCGCATCCTACGGCCCGGGCCATGACGCGGAAGTGAGCTGGGAGTGGGCCTACCGGATCGGTGATTCGCCGCTCCGCGCACCGGTGGATCAGGCCCGCGAGGACGACGGGTTCCGGGACCCGGCCGCTGAGCAGGCCATCCTGGCCAGCATCGAGCTGCACCTTGACCTGTTCGGCCTGCTCGATTCGTCCAGCGGAACGCCGGCCGCCCCGCACCTGCTCCTGACCCCGCGGAAGCGGCTGGCCGGCTTGGACACGATGCGCTTCACCACCGAGCTGCTGCCACTGCTGCGCGATCAGCCCGGCGTGATCATCGAGGTCACCGGCCAGCCGGCCGACTACCGCGAGGCCGGCGACTCGCTCCGTATCGCCGTGTCGACCGACGAGGTGGCTGGCAGCACGGACTGGTTCGACCTCGGCGTCACGCTCAGCGTGGAGGGACGCGAGGTGCCCTTCCTCGACGTGTTCCTCGCGCTCAGCCGCGGCGAGCAGCACCTGCTGCTTGCTGACGGCGCGTACTTCTCGCTGTGTAAGCCCGAGCTGCAGGCGCTGGCCAGGCTCATCGAGGAGGCGCGGGCGCTGCAGGACTCGCCGGCGGGCCAGCTCAGGATCAGCCCGTATCAGGCCGGGTTGTGGGACGAACTGACCGGGCTCGGGGTCGTCGACCACCAAGCTGCCGCGTGGCAGGAGCAGATCCAGGGGCTGCTAGCACCGGATGGCCTTGGCAAGGCCGACCCGCCAGCGGCGCTGCGAGCGCGGCTGCGGCCCTATCAGGAAGACGGATTCGGCTGGCTGACGTTCCTGTGGAAGCACCGGCTCGGCGGAATCCTGGCCGACGACATGGGCCTCGGCAAGACGCTGCAATCTCTGGCGCTCATCGGTCACGCCAGGCAGGCCGCGAGGCGAGAAGCCGGCCCGGAGGGCCCGGGGGCGCGCCCGTTCCTGATCGTCGCGCCGACGAGCGTGGTCGGGAACTGGGCCGCCGAGGCCGAGCGGTTCGCTCCCGGCCTGACGGTGGTGCCGGTCTGCGAGACGGTGGCCCGCGCCGGCAAGGATCTCGGCGAGCTGGCGGACGGCGCGGACGCCGTCGTGACGTCCTACACCCTGCTGCGGATCGACTTCGAGGCCTACGCCGCGCTCGGCTGGTCTGGCCTGCTCCTGGATGAGGCTCAGCACACCAAGAACCACCAGTCGAAGATCTACCAGTGCGCGCGGCGGCTGCCCGCGCCGGTCAAGATCGCCATCACCGGCACGCCGCTGGAGAACAACCTCATGGAGCTGTGGTCGCTGCTGTCGATCACCGCGCCAGGCCTGTTCCCGAGCCCGGTCAGGTTCCGCGATTTCTATGCCCGCCCGATCGAGAAACAGGGTGACGCCGAGTTGCTCGCCCAGTTGCAACGGCGGATCAAGCCGCTCGTCAAACGGCGCACCAAGGAACAGGTGGCCGCTGACCTGCCTGCCAAGCACGAGCAGGTACTCGAGGTCGACCTGCATCCGCAGCACCGCAAGATCTACCAGACCCACCTGCAGCGGGAGCGGCAGAAGGTGCTCGGGCTGATCGGGGACATGAACGCGCACCGGTTCACGATCTTCCGCTCGCTGACCTTGCTGCGTCAGCTCAGCCTGCACGCCGGGCTGGTCGACGACGCACACAGGGACCTGCAGTCCGCCAAGATCGATGCGCTGCTTGAGCACCTGCGCGAGGTCGCCGCTGGCGGCCACAGGGCGCTGGTGTTCAGCCAGTTCACCGGGTTCCTCGGCATGGTCCGTGACCGCCTCGACACCGACGGCCTGCCGTTCTGCTACCTGGACGGGCAGACCCGCAACCGTCCGGCGGAGATCGAGCGTTTCAAGAGCGGTACCGCGCCGGTGTTCCTGATCAGCCTGAAGGCCGGCGGATTCGGGCTGAACCTAGCCGAAGCCGACTACTGCTTCCTGCTTGACCCGTGGTGGAATCCCGCCACCGAGGCGCAGGCGGTGGACCGGGCGCATCGGATCGGCCAGACCCGCAACGTGATCGTGTACCGGCTCGTCGCCCGCGACACGATCGAGGAGAAGGTCATGGCGCTGAAGGCGAGAAAGGCCAAGCTGTTCTCCGACGTGATGGATCACGGCAACGTCTTCAGCACCGCCCTGGACGCCGACGACATCCGCGGCCTGCTCGCCTAGCACGCGCCGTCCCTGTCGAGTGCTCGCTCCTTCGCTGAGAGTCTCTCCGACGGTCTAGCGAGGAAGTAGGCCGTGGTCACGGCGATCACCGCTCCGATCGGGACAAGAACGAGCAGTTCGAATTGCCCGCGTTGCGACGCGAAGCCCGCCGGCAGGGCAGCGTCCGGATCAGCAGTGCCGAGCCCCGGCTGGCCGGATCTCCCCGCGCAGCGGCGTGCCGGTCGTGATGGGCCTGGTCTCCGGCGGGGTGTCGTTTCTGGCGATGGCCGCGGATCTCGCCGCGGTCGGCTTCCGCCACCGGCTGATCCGCGAGGCGGCGTACGCGATGCTAACCAGAGCCGACCGGGCCAGGCTGCACGAGCAGCACGCTGACTGGCTGAATCAGCTGCCGCCCGCCCTCGCCGGCCCAGCCAGCCAGGCTTCCCATCTGGAGAAAGCGCACGAGCATCTGCTAGCCATCGGCGACCCAGGTAACCGGGCCGCGGCCATCGCGGCCCGGGCTGGCCGGTTGCTCACCGACGCGGCGCGGCAGGCACATCGCAGCGAGAACTGGCCGCAGAGACCGGATTCCTGGAGCGAGCGCGGCGGATGCTCGGGCCGCAGTCAGCCGCGGCAGCGGAACTGCTGCCGCTCCTGGCCTCCGCGCTCGTCGAGGCGGGAACGTTCGACCGGGCCGCGGACGTCGCCGCGCTCGGTGTCAGTGAAGGGGCGCGGCTCGGGCTGCCCGCGGTGCGCTGGCGATCCGCCATGGAACTGGAGCGAACGAGCGCCTGGACCCGGTCCGGGTACCTGGCCGCCAGCGCGGCCGCGAGCTGGCCGCCCTGCGAGGCGCCGAACAGGCGGAATCGCCTGGCACCAGTCGCGTCGGCCACCGCCAGCGCGGCCGCTACCTGCCCGTCGAAGGACAGGTCTGCCCCGTCCCGGTCAGACAGGCCGCACCCTGGCTTGTCGTAGCGGATCACGGTGTATCGCTTGGCCAGCTGCTCGATGAACGGGCCGAACGAGAACAGTTCAAGCTGTCCGCGCAGGTCAGTGATCCAGCCCGAGTCGCAGAGCAGGGCGGGTCCTGAACCCGCCGTGGAGTAGGCGACACGCCCAGCAGGGGTTGCGCAGTACCTGATTCTCGGCCTCACCGGTCCAGGCTGGCAGCCAGACGTCGGCCTGGCAAAAGCGCGGCCAAGACGCAGAGGTCAGCCAGAGGTGAAGGAAGCCAAGCAGCGGTTTAGCGAAGTGATCCGCGCAGTGGCACACGAGGGCCCCCAGATCATCACCCGGCACGGGGAGGATGTCGCGGTCATCGTGGATATCGATGAGTACCGCAGGTTGACCGGCCCGGCAGCAGACGTCAGGCGGGTCTTGCTTGGGCCGCCCATGCTTGATGATGACGCAGCGGGTGTCTTTGATGAGATCGAGGCGGAGCGCGAGCGTGATCTTGGTCGCGTGATCGATCTCGAGGCTGGCGCGTGAGCTACCTGCTCGACACCAACGTCCTGTCGGAGACGCGGAAGCGCCGGTCAGCGCCAGGCGTGCGGGAATGGATCACTTCGACTCCGGCGGGCCTGCGCTACGTTTCCGTGCTGACCCTCGGCGAGATCGAGCGAGGCATTGCCCGCATGCGCGACAGGGGAGACCGACCGCATGCTTCTGCGCTCGAGCGCTGGCTGCGGGAGGTGGAAGCCGGACGCAGGATCTCCCTGACCTCCCGGGTGCGTGGTCGTCCACAATCCGGCTCAGCCTGCGGCAGGTTATCCACAGCTGCATGAGGGAGCATGTGGGCCAAGCCGTTCCCGGACTTGACTTGACGTGCGCCCGGCGGCTCAGTGGTGGTCGCGCTGGTGCGGGACTCCGAGCGCGGCGTGGCCGATTCCGACCGGCAGTGGCTCACGGCCTTGCGCGCAGCCGCCGTGCGGACTAAACGTGCGAGCCATTCCCGATAGGCGGTCTTGGCGATGAAGGCACCTTCCTTGGCGATGAGGGCGTCGCCCGAGGCGGCCGCGAACATGCCGGCGCTGTTGTCGGTGACCACGGTGCGATGGTCACCACGGGCGGCGAGGGTGATTTTGCCGAGTTCGTCCAGCGCAAAGACCTCGGGACCGGCGACGTTGCGGGTGCCATGCAGCGGCGTGCCGACGCTGACGTCGGCCACGGCTTCGGCGACATCGGCCGAGGCGATCGGCTGAACGAGCGTGGCGGGCAGGCGGACGGTGTTCTCGTCGGCGGTCGAGAACAGCACCGCGTCCATGAACTCGAAGAACTGTGTGGCGCGGACGATCGAGTACGGTACGGGTCCGGCCTTGAGGATGTCCTCCTGCAGCACCTTGCCGCGGTAGTAGACCAGGCCTGGCACCTGCTCGGCGCCCACGATCGAGAGGATGACGGCGTGGCCGACGCCGGCAGCGGCGGCGGCCGTGACCAAGTTGTCCATCGTTTCCTGGAAGAACGCGGGCGAGGCGTCGTCGAAGGTCGGTGAGTTCGTCAGGTTGACGACCACGTCGGCCGCCTTCAGCGCCTCGGGCAGGCCCGCACCGCTGAGCAGGTCCAGGCCTGTGGACGGCGAGTGCGGCACCGCCTCGTGCCCGTTCGCGTTGAGGATCTTGACCACCTGCGATCCGATGAGCCCCGTCCCACCGACGACAGCGATCTTCATTTCTCTGACCCTCCTTTGCTGCGGATTCGAGATGCCCGGGTCATGAGCACGGGCGTGGAGCTGAGATCGCGGTTCAGTTTGTGCGCGAGATCCGGCGGTCCTTACGCCGGACGAGCTCCTCGTCCACGAACGTGAGCATCGGCTTGCCTGGTTCGCAGAGCATGGTGACGGTGAAACGCACCGAGATGTCGTCGCGGTTGTTGCCGTTCTGATAGTGGATGACGTCGCCACCCGGTTCCCAGAACGCCTCGCCAGGCCGCAGGACACGCGCCGGCTCACCCTCGAGCTCAAACACCATCTCGCCCTCCAGCACATAGCCGAAGCACGGTCCTGAGTGGCGATGCGGGTGGGTTGCCGGGATCACCAGGCGGGAATTCGACGACGACGGTCATCGCGTGCGCACCCGCCGGGATGAACGGAGGCTCCACCTCCTGCAGCACGGTTATCGCCGACTGCCACGAATCCGATCGTGACTTCTGCCCAGCGGTCACCGAATCGACGTCCGGCATTGGAGATACCCCCGGTAGAAGATGGGATGCGGAGAGCCCGCTCAACCCCAGGACGCCCCCCGCGCGGGTTGTAACACCTCACTTTCAACGCTACGCCCGCCGCCGGTCACGCCCGCCCGCACCCCCAGCCTCATCCGGTGTTCGTCTGCCGTCGGCAGGGGCTGGCGCGGAGCGCGCAGCGCGTGCGTGACGCCATCCTCGCCGGCCAGGCAGAGCCCGAACCCCTCATGACCAGCTCGGCGGGCTGCCGTCCTACCTTGAACGAATGCCGCATTGAGGCAGTCAGCGATAGGAGAACTTCGATGACCGAAGCCAGCCTTGAGCAGGATCTGACAGCGGCTCGCCACGAACACCTGGTCCCCGGCCGGGAGATCCACGCGCAGGAGATGCACGGCCACCCGTTCTGCGAAGCGGGCCTGGTCACGGAGCTTATGTGCTTTGCCCTTTGTGTCGGGCAGCGAGCACATACTCTGGTTTCCCTCCCGCCGTCGGCGCGGGATGTCCGCGAGTGGATCGAGGCTGAACATGGCTAACCCTCCTGGCGAACTCGGGCGAGCCGAGGAACACGTGTTCCATTCCCGTCAGATCGTCGCGGATGAGGAAGAGCTCCTCGACCTCGGCCAGCGCGAGGTCGACGGCATCGTGGCCGCGCTGCATGACCGCACCCCTGCCGAGCTGCCTGGCGTCGACACCAGCGCCATCAAGCAGGTTGACCCCGGGTTCGACGACGAGTCATTCCGCGCGATCGCCAGGGAGACGTTCCATAAGGTTCGTGAGGCACGAAGGCTGCAGAACCCGCAGGAGTCAGCTGAGCTGCTCAGCCAGCAGATGCAGCGCGACGTGCAGGACGCGATCTCCGGTGACGTCGCCTCCCATCGCCATCACCTGCTGCCGTTCCTGACGATCAAGGATGCCGTGATCGCTGGCGCGCAGGTCACTGCCGGCCAGGAGCAGATCGACGTGCTCTTCTCGATCACCGCCGCTGAGGAAGACGTTGACGACCGCACCGGCCAGGTGCTGGCCGGCGACGGCACCGAGCGCTCCTGGACAGAACGCTGGAGATTCACGCGAAACCCGGCGGCGGACAGCGCGGCCAGCGATTTGCGCCATGAAATCACGCTCGATCCCGCAGGCCAGTGGATGGTTGCCCACCGCGGCTGGACAGTCACCGACATCACCAGGCTGTCGGCCAGCTAGACGGCCCATCGTCCGGAGAGCGGCGGTGCCTGAGGGGGCAGTCATGACCGTGACCGACTGTTATGCGGTCCAGATGGCTTGCAGCCGGTGCGCCTCAGCGGCCGCCTGCCGGACGCCGGCCTGGTACGCGCCGGCCACCCTGGCGGGGTTCATCAGCTCGGTGCCCCAACCGCTCACCTCAAGGAACTCCGCGCCAGGCACGACGATCTCCACCGCGGCGCCGCCGTCGCGCAGCACCGCGAGCTCGGCCTCGAGCTGGCCGGCGATCGCGTCGAACACCGGGTCGGTGATCCCCTCAGGCAGGGCCATGGCCAGGCACGAGACCAGGATCACGGCGGCGTGGCCGGCGGCGAGGTCGGCGTTGAGCGGGGTGCGCATCCCGCCGTCCATGTAGCGGGTGCCGTCGATCGTCACCGGCGGGAACACCATCGGCACGGCGCAGCTCGATGCGACGGCGCGGTCCAGGGGCGCGCCCGCCTCGGCGTCCCACACCCGCAGTTCACCGGTCTGTGTGTCGATCGCCGTGCACCGGAACGACGCCGGCCAGTCGCGCCCTGCCAGCTGCGCGAACACCTCAGCCCCGGTGAACTCGCCCTCCGCTACCGTATGCGCGTCCAGCGCGAGCTTGCCGAGCTCGGTGCGCATCTGCTCCGGGGTCTGCGCCCGGCTCGCCGCGTCGGCCCAGGCGGTCATCAGGTCGGTGATCGTCGCGCCGGCACCGACCTCGATCGGCAGCGGCCGGCCCACCGCGCGGACCGTCTCGGCCAGGTCCACTCCGAGGGCGAGCCTGGCCCCCACGATGGATCCGGCCGACGTCCCCACGACCAGGTCCGCCGCGCCGAGCGCAACTCCGGCCTCAGCCAGGCCCGCGGCCAGCCCCGACTCCCAGCCCACGCCAACCGGACCACCGCCACCCAGCACCAGCGCTCGTGTCATGGCGACACCTTAACCCTGTGCGCTGGGCATTCCGCCCGAGGGCTGCGTTAATGCCGTGGATGTTAGAAATATCTACTACCAGTATTAACGGGACCTTCCTCGCCAGCCCGCCTCGTCGCGTCAGTGTCGCCCGTGGTTGACGGCGCGGGCGCAACCCGCACATTCTGGACGAGTCTTGATGGGGCCGGAACGGACTGATGGAGGCGACGTCATATGCCGCTGCGACTTCCCGCGGGGAAGCGACTTGCCGTCAACGAGTGCCGGAGCGACAACTGACCGCGGCGCCGGCCGAGCTGCCCGTGACCGGGCTGCAGGCGCCGGCCGAAATCCTGACTGACCCGTGGGGCATCCCGCACATCTACGCGTCGAGCACGCACGACGCGTTCTGGGCGCAGGGCTTCCAGGTCGCGCGCGACCGGCTGTGGCAGATCGACACCTGGCGGCGACGCGGGCTCGGGCTGCTGGCGCAGGTGTGGGGCGCCGAGTACGCCGAGCAGGACAGGGCGGCCCGGCTGTTCCTGTTCCGCGGGGACATGCACGCCGAATGGCTGGCCTACGCCTCCGACACCAAGGACATCGCCACCGCGTTCACCGCCGGGATCAACGCCTACGTGACCCTGACGCGCGAGGACCCTTCCCGGCTGCCGCTTGAGTTCCGGGAGCTCGGCTACCAGCCAGCGTTCTGGGCGCCGTCCGACGTGGCCATGATCCGCAGCCACGGCCTGTTCCACAACGTCGCTCACGAGGTGGCCCGTGCGCTGATCCTCCGCGACTTCGGCTCGGCCGCGGAGGAGCTGTGGCGCCGGCGCGAACCCGGCGGCGAGCTGACCGTGCCTGATGGCCTGGACCTGAGCGTCATTCCCGACGACGTGCTGCGTGACTACGCGCTGGCGGTCGCGCCTGCCCAGCTCAGGGGGCCTGCTGCGGCTGCGGCCGGAAGCGGGCCCGTACAGGCCGGGGGCTGGCCGGTACAGGCCGGCGACGGCAGCAACAACTGGGCGCTGGCGCCGGAGCGGACCGCGACCGGGCGGGCGCTGCTGGCGAACGACCCGCACCGGACCGTGTCGCTGCCCTCGCTCCGGTACATCGCGCACCTCAGCGCGCCAGGCTTCGACGTGATCGGCGCCGGGGAGCCGGCCTTGCCCGGCCTGTCGGTCGGCCACAACGGCCACGTGGCGTTCGGGTTCACGGTGTTTGTCGTCGATCAGGAGGACCTGTACGTGTACAGGACCCGGCCTGGGGAGCCCAGAGAGTACTGGTACCGGGACCGGTGGGAGCCGATGACGGTGGTCCGGGAGTCGATCCCGGTACGCGGGGGGCCGGCGGTGCCGGTCGAGCTCTGGTTCACCAGGCACGGGCCGGTGATCCGCTCGGTCCCGGAATCGCAGGCTGCGTTTGCCGTCCGCGCGGCCTGGCTGGAGCCGGGCATGGCCCCGTATCTGGGCAGCATAGAGACGATGCGGGCGCCGGACGTGGAGCGGTTCACCGCCGCGCTGAACCGGTGGGGCGCACCAGGCGAGAACCTGGTCTATGCCGACGAGGCCGGCACCATCGGCTGGAAGGCGGCCGGGCTGACTCCGGTCCGGCCGAACTGGGACGGCACGCTGCCGGTGCCTGGCGACGGGCGCTATGAGTGGGCCGGCTTCTACGACATGGACGCGCTGCCCGCGGAGGTGAACCCGGCCCGCGGCTGGATCGCCACCGCGAACGAGATGAACCTGCCGCCAGGATTCCCTGACGACCTGGTCATCTCCCGCGACTGGCCCTCGCCTTTCCGCTCGGAGCGGATCGCCGAGATCCTCGGTCCGGCCACCGGGAGCACCGTCGCCGGCATGGTGCGCGTGCAGGCCGACTACGTCAGCCTGCCAGCGCGGCGGATGGTGCGCGTCCTGGCCGGGCTGTCTCTTGCCGACCCGGCGGCGGCGCGGGCTGTGAGGTTGCTGGCTGGCTGGGACGGGACCCTGGCCGCGGACTCCGCGGCGGCCGCGGTGTTCCAGGTGTGGTACCGGCGGCACCTGCGTCCTGGCCTGCGGCGGCTGGCGCTCGCGCAGATCCTGCCGCCCGAGAAGGTACCGGCGGCGCTGGCCGCCGTGCTGCCCGAGACCGACCTAAACGGCGATCCTCGGATCGACCTGGACCTGATCGAGAATCCAGGCGGCCGGCTCGGCGACAACCCGGCCGCGGTCCTAGCCGTGCTGTTCGAGACGTCGCTGTCGGCCGCCATGGCCGACCTGACCGACCTGCTCGGCCCCGCAGAACAGGACTGGGCCTGGGGCCGGCTGCACCAGGCCAGGCTCGCCCACCCGGCCGGGCCTGGCATGTCCGCCGCGGCACGCCGGCAGGCCGCAATCGACCCGCTGCCGCGCGGTGGAAGCGCGGACACGGTCGGCGCGACCACCTACCTGCCTGACTTCACGCAGGCCTCAGGCGCGACGTTCCGGCTCGTCGTGGACGTGGGCGGGTGGGACAACTCCGTAGTCATGAACAGTCCAGGCCAGTCAGGCGAGCCGGCCAGCCCGCATTACGCCGACCTGTTCGCGGCGTGGGCGGCGGACGGAGCCGTGCCGCTGCTGTACAGCCGGGACCGGATCGAGGCCGTGGCCCAAGATCGGATCCGGCTGGTGCCGCGCGAGAGCGTATAGAGGCTGAACGCCGCCGCCAGCGCCGCTAGCTGCTCGGCAGGGATCGCGGCAATCCGAACCGGGGCAGAACACTGTTCTCGAAGCAGCTCATGGCGCAGATCTGATCTCCGGCGAGGGTGATCACGACGAGGCCGATGCTGTGGCGGACACCGTCAGGGCCATGGATGTAGAGGCCGAACGCTGGCTGACCGTTCGCCCGGGTCGGCACGAGGTGGTACCTGCGGCCGGGCCTGAACAGGAGGGCACAGAAGCGCGCCACGACATCGCGGCCTTCGTACTCAAGCGGCACCGGCGGCATGGACATGAAGATGTCCTCGGTCATCATGGCCACGAGGGCGTCGAGGTCGCTGGCTTGGTAGGCGCTGACGAACCTCGCCACGAGCGCGTCCTCCGAGGGTGACCCGGCGGCGGGCGGCGGCGGGCGGTCACCCGACGGCCTCTGCTGGTGGTGCAGGCTGGCGCGGGCCCGCTTGATGGCGCTATTGACCGACTCGGTCGTCGAGTCCAGCATCTCGGCCACCTCGTGCGCGCGAAAGCCGAGGACGTCGCGCAGGACGAGCACGGCGAGCTGCCGCGGCGGCAGCGCCTGCAGGGCCGTCACGAACGCCAGCGAGATCGACTCGGCCTGCTCGTAGCGGGCCTCAGGCCCGAGCGGCTCATCGGTCGCTGCCTCCATGAACTCATCGGGCAGCGGCTCCAGCCAGACGATCTCGCCGAGCCTGGTCGGTTCTGGCGGTTGCATGCCGGCCACATCCCACTCCTTGGCCTGGCGCCGGCGGGTCGACCGGCGCGCGTTGAGGCACCGGTTCGTGGCGATCCGGTACAGCCAGGTCCGAAGCGACGCACGTGCCTGGAACCCGGCGAAGCCCTGCCACGCCGCCAGCAGCGTCTCTTGCAAGGCGTCCTCGGCGTCCTGGAACGACCCGAGCATGCGGTAGCAATGCACGAGCAGTTCGCGTCGGTGCGGCTCGGCCAGCGCCTGGAAGGCATCGCCATCGCCGGCCCGCGCCCGCGAAATCAGGTCCGTGGTCACCACGTCACCGTCTCCCTTCACCTGCTGCGCCATCTCTCCCCGAGTAGACACGAGCCGCGACCCGAACTGGGCGGTGAGCCGGCGCCCAGTTTCAGCAGTACCCGGTGTCAACCTCGTCGGTTGGTCATCACATCAAACGAAGGAGACCCGACATGGGGCGAATCGTTGTCAGCGAGAATGTCTCGCTTGACGGAGTCATGCAGGACCCGACCGGCGACGAAGGGTTCAAGTTCGGCGGCTGGTTCACCCAGATGCCGGAGGACGTTTTCGCGGAGTGGGGCAAGGTCGAGTATGCAGAAGCGCTGGACGCCGCGGCCTGGCTGATCGGTCGCGGCACGTACACGTGGTTCGCCGAGCGGTGGGCCGACCGTCCAGGCGACTGGGCGGACAGGCTGCGCGAGCTCCCCAAGTACGTCGTGTCCTCGACCCTCGAAGACGCGGCGGAATGGGCCAATTCGATCGTCCTGAAGGGCGACGTCATCGACCAGGTCACGAAGCTGAAGGAGGCCGTAGACGGGGACATCCTGGTCTACGGCAGCGGCCCGCTCGTGCAGACGCTGATGGAGAACAACCTTGTCGACGAACTGCGGCTGATGACGCATCCGTTCGTGTTCGGGACAGGGGAGCGGCTGTTCCGCGAGACCAGCGACCAGAAGCCGGTGCGCCTCGTCGATGTCCGCGCCATCGGCGACAGCCTCGCGCTTCTCACCTACCAGCTAGTCAGGAACTCCTGACACGCGCTGGGCGCCGACGGGGGTCGCGAGACCTCCGTCGGCGCAGGGCAGGTCCAATCTTGTCGGTGCTGGTCGTGCCCGCCAGGCTGAGGCGCTGGGCTTCGACTCGCTGCTGATGCCTGATCATTTCGGGTCGCAATTCGGCCCGCTGGGCGGACATGGCCGACGGTCACGAGCATGGCGTCCATGGCAGGTCGAACAGGTCCACCGTCTTGTAAATCGAGCTGATCTGGTAGCTGGCCGCGAGCGCGCAGTTCACGGCCCGGGCCTTGTACTCGACGTTGAACACGGCCTTGCCCGACGCGGTCCAGCCCGGCAGGCCTGGCGCGGGGAAGTTGCACTCTTTGTACTGGAAGCACTGCTCGTTGATCGCGAAGTCGAAGTAGGGCTTCAGGTCCGATAGCTGGCCGAGGTCGTTCTTCAGGCCGACGGTCAGACCCTTGCTGTGCGCGAGGTTGGCCAGCTCGGAGTCGAAGAGCAGTTGCGTGTCCGCGCTGATCGACAGGCCGGTCTTGTTCTGATAGGCATCGACGTTGTCGAACTCGACGGCGTCGAAACCGTCCGCGACGCAGCGGTCGACCCGCTTGCCGACCTCGGCGAGCACGAAGTCGCGCTGGCCCTTGTTGTCGTTGATGTTGAGCCAGAACTCGTTGCGGAAGCCCCCGACCGGCTTGCCGAACAGCGCACCGCCGGACGCGGTGTTGAAGTTCAGATAGTCCTGGTAGTCGGGCCGAAAGCTTTCCGCCGTGCCGGCGTCGACGTAGCAGATGGCGTGCGCGCCGTTGGCGTGAATGGCGGCCACGGCAGCGGCGTTCTCGCTGGTGATCATTCCGCCCGTGCAGAAGCCGTCGGTCTGGTAGTCGATGTCGAACACCTGCGGCCTGACCGCCGCCTCCGGACTTATCCGATCTTCCGCTCGCTGCCCGGGCGGGTCAATACCGTCGCAGCGTAGTCTCGCCGGGCACGGCCGGTCCTGCGGGACACCCGGCGCCGGGCCGCCCCCCGGAGCGGGGCGCTCGTTCCCCGGGTCAGAAACGCTCGGGAGTGTTGCGCAGGCTTGTCAGCTGGGTCCGGGCGTAGTTGCACTCAGCGACGATCGCGGCGACGCGTCGGCCGATACGAGCCAGCGGACCCCGCCTGCCCTGCCTCACGTTGTGGTTCATTTCTCCTCCTCGGTTTCCGGCCATCTCTTCGCCGGTCACCATCGAGTTTCGTCGTAAGGCATTGCTCGGCGCATCCGAGGAATGCCCTATGTTGCCTGCTGAGTTAGGTCTTAGCCGCGCCTGAAGCCGGCTTACCAAGACGTAGCTGTCTCAGCCGGGGCGTCAGCTGCCACGCAGGCCGGGGATCGGCTCGGCTAGCGCCGCCCGCGAGGAAGGTGCCTGGAAGGGGTCGGCGAAGAACTGGGTCTCGCGCGTGACGAGGCCGTCGGTGAACTCCATGATGCTCACCGAGTAGGTGGGCACGCCGTCATACGTGATCACGCACTCGCTGACCCAAAGGTCACCACCGCCCAGGATCCGGAGGATGGAGAAGTGGCGTTCGGCCGGGTGACCGCCGCGTTGCGCCGCGATCTTTGAGCGGCCACGGAAGCGTTCCCCGGACTGCGGGTAGTCCAGGATCGCGTCAGTGGCGTAGATCGCGTGCTCGGTGTCGATGTCCCCGCGGTCGGAGGCCTTCCAGTGCTGTTCTAGCTGGGCCCGGGTCCTGGCGTCACGATCCATTGTTGCCTGCACCCAGTGTCCTGTTCCCGCGCCCGACCGACTGCACACTGCGCGTGCGGCTCGCGCGGGAGCGGGCAGGACGGCAAGAACAGGGGAGGATACTGTCATGCCAGGAGCCATCATCATCGGCGCAGGTCCCGGGATCGGGCTATCAGCCGCCCGGCGTTTCGCGCGCGGCGGGATGCCGGTTTCAGTGATATCCCGCACGCGCGGCGGCATCGACGCGGTGACCGAATCGCTGCTGCGCGACGGCGCGGATGTCACCGGGCTGATCGCCGACAGCAGCGACGAGGACGCACTGCGCTCGGCGCTCGATACGGCCGAAGACCGGTACGGCGTACCCGACGTGCTGGTGTACAACGCGGCACTGGTCCGTCGTGACCGGCTGGGCGAGCTTTCCGCCGCGCAGCTGCTCGGCACGTGGTCGGTGAACGTCGGCGGGGCCGTCACGGCAGCGGCACACACAGGCGGGAAGATGGCGGCGGCCGGGCACGGCACCTTGATCATCACGGGCGGCATGCCTGAGCCACTGCCAGAATCCTTCAGCCTGTCCCTCGGCAAAGCCGGGGTTCGGGCCCTCGTCGCGCTGCTCGACCAGGAGCTCGGCCCGTCCGGCGTCCACGTCACCACCGTCACCGTGTACGGCGGCGTCGCGCCCGGCACCGCATTCGACCCGGACGAGATAGCCGAAACGTACTGGCGGCTGTACCACGCGCCTCCGGGGGAGTGGACACGCGAGGTGGCCTACACGGGCCCGCCCGGCAAGTCCGCCTTGTAGACGACCGTGAGCGTCAGGCTGAGGAAGCCTGCCCGGCCCCGGCCGCTGCCAGCCACGGACTGACAACCTCGAGCAGGCCGTGCGGGCTGTCCAGCGTGATGCTGTGGCCACAGTCCGGAATGGTGGCGAAGCTGACGCCAGGGTTCTCGGCCAGCATGCGCTGCGCGGTCTCGGCCGCGAGAATGTCACTGTCGTCGCCGCGCACCAGCAGCACTGGGCAGCTGACGGCCCGCCACGCCGCCCAGAGCTCGTCCTGCGTGTGGTCGAAGATCGCCCTCGGGCTGCGGAGAGCCTTGTCGTATTTGAAGGTGAGCTTGCCGTCGGGCAACGGGCGCAGGTTGTGCGACACGCGATGGCGCAGTGTCGTGTCCGTCGGCCTCTGGTTTGCCGCGCGCGCCTGGGCGAACGCCTCGTCCTCTGACCCGAAAGTGTCGTTCGCGGCCAGGCTGGCGGCGACATTCGTCGCGCCCGCCGGGGCGATCTCGGGCCCGATGTCCACGATCACCATGCGCGTCACGCGATCGGGATGAGCGGCCGCGAACACGAATGAGACCAAGCCGCCCATGGACAGGCCCATCAGCGTCACCTCGGCCAGTTCGAGGGCGTCCAGGAAGCCGAGGAGATCCTGCGCCATCGGCGCGAGGCCGTACTGCGGCGCCCACTCACTGTCGCCGTGTCCGCGCTGGTCGAGAGCCAGGACCCGGTACAGCTTGCTCAGCGCGGCGGCCGCGTGGTCCCAGGTACGGGCGTGACCGGTCAGCCCGTGCAGCATGACCAGTGGCGGGCCGTCGCCGCCCCAGTCCGTGTAATGGAACTTCAACCCGCCTATCTCGACGTTTCGCGAAGTAAAGGCCGCCTCTGTCATGCCTGCCTCCAGATCAGCCGCGCTGAACTCAGGCTAACCGCGGCAGGCGGTGCCGTTCTACTGGGTGAACGGCCGGTCCGCTCGGCTGCGAGACCCCGCCTGGTCGGGAGCGGCTGTCGGCGGTGGTTGATACTAAGGCGCCATGACCGGCGATCCAGAGCCTGCCGACCCGATGCGCGCCGAGGCGCAGGCCTGCCTGCGGGTGCTCGCAGGCGAGAATGCGCGGCTGCGAGATGATCAGTGGACCGCGATCAGCGCCCTGGTGGCCGATCATGTCCGCGCGCTGGTTGTGCAGCGGACCGGATGGGGTAAGTCAGCGGTTTACTTCGCCGCGACCGCGCTGCTGCGAGCCCGCGGGGCCGGTCCGTCGGTCATCGTCTCGCCGCTTCTGGCGCTCATGCGCAACCAGATCGCGGCCGCGGAGCGAGCCGGCATCCGCGCCCGCACCGTCAACTCGGTCAATATCGAGCAGTGGGATGAGATCTACGCTGAGGTAGCAGCAGGTCAGGTCGATGTTCTGCTGGTAAGCCCGGAACGGCTCAACAATCCAGGCTTCCGGGACATGGTGCTACCCAAGCTGATCGCATCGGCCGGGCTGCTCGTGGTGGATGAGGCGCACTGTATCTCCGACTGGGGGCACGACTTCAGACCTGACTACCGTCGGCTGAGGACGCTGCTGGCTGCATTGCCGCCGGGCGTGCCCGTGCTGGCGACGACGGCGACCGCGAATGAGCGGGTCAGCCGCGACGTCGCCGAGCAGCTCGGCGCAGGCTACGACGGCGAAACCCTGATCTTGCGGGGCAGCCTCGACCGCGACAGCCTGCGCCTGGCCGTGGTCGCGCTGCCTGCTGCCCAGCAGCGCCTGGGCTGGCTGGCCGACCATCTCGCCGAGCTGCCAGGGTCCGGCATCGTCTACGCGCTGACCGTCGCCGCGGCGCGCGAGGCAGCCTCGTTCCTGCGCGGCGAGGGCCTGAACGTCGCGTCTTATACCGGCAAGGACGACCCAGGCGACCGGCAGGCGGCCGAGGATGCGCTACTGGCAGGTCAGCTGAAGGCCCTGGTCGCGACCAGCGCTCTCGGCATGGGGTTCGACAAGCCCGACCTGGGCTTTGTCGTACACCTCGGGGCTCCCCAGTCGCCCATCGCCTACTACCAGCAGGTCGGCCGGGCTGGCCGGGCGGTCGACCGCGCCGACGTGATCTTGCTCCCCGGCCGGGAAGACGCGGATATCTGGGCGTACTTCGGTTCGCTCGCCTTCCCGCCCGAGCCGGTGGTGCGCCGTACGCTGTCGGTGCTCGCGGCGGCCGGCCGGCCGTTGTCGACCGCTGCGCTCGAGGCCAGTGTCGACTTGTCGCGTGCCAGGCTCGAGACGATGCTCAAGGTTCTCGACGTCGACGGCGCAGTCCGCAGGGTCACTGGCGGGTGGACTCCGACGGGACAGCCGTGGGTGTACGACGCCGATCGTTATGCCCGCGTCGCTGCCGAGCGAGCCCGCGAGCAGCAGGCCATGCTCGGCTACATCGCCACGGCAGGGTGCCGGATGGAGTACCTGCGGCGCCAGCTCGACGATCCGGCGGCCGCGGCGTGCGGGCGGTGCGACAACTGTACGCAGCGTCGATGGCCAGACGCGGTGACCGAGACTGCGGCCCGCGCTGCGCGCGACCACCTGCTGCGTCCCGGTACCGAGATCCCGCCGCGCAAGATGTGGCCGACCGGCATGCGCGAACTCGGAATCGACATCGCGGGCAAGATCGGCGCGGATATATCTGCCGAAGCGGGCCGGGCCCTAGGCCGGATGACCGATCTCGGCTGGGGGGTCAGACTGCGCGCGGTGCTCGCCGACGACCCGCTGGCCGGAGATGCCCTCCGCCCAGTGGCGAGCCAGGACGGGCCCGTGCCCGAGGACATGCTCGCCGCCGTGGTCAAGGTGCTGGCCGCATGGGACTGGGCACAGCGGCCGGCCGCTGTCGTCGCGATCCCGTCGCGCACCAGGCCCCTGCTCATCGCGAGCCTGGCCAGCCAGATCGCGGGGGTCGGCCGGATGCCCTACCTCGGTCCGCTCGATTATGAAGGGCCGGCTCAGCCAGCCCGCCAGCACAACAGCGCCCAGCGCCTGCGTGCAGTCTGGAGCAGCATCGTCGTACCCGGCGCGATTCGCAGCGAGCTGGCCCGCCTCGGAGGACCCGTCCTGCTGGTGGACGACCGGGTCGAGACCGGATGGACAATGACGGTCGCGGCGATGAGGCTGCGCGAAGCCGGTGCCGTCGCGGTCCTGCCGCTCGTGCTCGCCACTGCCGCGACCTGAGCGCGGGAACCAGGCCCCTCGCTGCGAGCCGCTGGCGTGGCTGGAGGACAAGGACACCGTGCTAGCCGTACCTCAGGTTCGGGTGGCCGCACGGTGGATCTCCTGCTGCCGCACGGCGAGCATGGAAATGCAGGCGACCGGAGCGGCCGGGCACCGCAGCTCACAGGAGATAGTCCGATGTTCGCACGAGCTCACGATCTTCGTCCGTCGCAGCCCGTCCTCATGAGGGGTCTGGTGAGGTCATGGGAATACCGTCACCCCTACGTGTGGGTGCGTGTGCGCGTGGCCTGCGGCATCTTCAACGTCGTCCTTGGCGTCCTTCTGCTCGCTTCGGTCCACTGGCTGGGGCAGCTGAGCTGGCTGGCGGCGGTGCCGCTCGCAGGGGCGGTGCTGATCTTCTGGACCGCCTACCGCCTGCAGACCAGTGTCCAGAGCTAGCTCGGCAGCACCGGGCGGCACTGCAGGTCGCAGGAGGCATCACGATGCATGCACCGGCTGAGGACGTTTCCTCGCAGCCCGTCCTCATGAGACTCCTGGTCAGGTCACGGGAATACCGCCGTCCCCGTCTCTGGGTGGGTGTGCGCGTGGCCTGCGGCATCTTCAACGTCGCTCTCGGCGTCCTCCTGCTCGCTTCGGTCCACTGGCTGGGGCAGCTGAGCTGGCTGGCGGCGGTGCCGCTCGCGGGGGCGGCGCTGATCTTCTGGACCGTCTACCGGCTGCAGCAGGAGAGCATCAGCCGGGTGCGTGAGCTGGAGCAGTCCCGGGCCCACGTGGTAGAGGACTCGGCGGCGAGGCTGCGCCGGATCGAGCGGGACCTGCACGACGGTGCGCAGGCGCAGATGGTCGCCGTCGCCATGAAGCTGGGGCTGGCCAGGGAGAAGCTCGGTGACGTGATCGGCGGAACCACGCAGCCCGACCTGGAGCGAGTGCTTGAGCTCGTTGACGCCGCTCACAGCGGGGCCAAGCAGGCCATCGCCGAACTCCGCGATCTGGCTCGCGGCATCCACCCGTCGGTGCTCGATCACGGCCTCGGCACTGCGTTCGGCACCCTGGCCGCGCGCAGCGACGTGCCTGTGGAGCTCGTCGTCGACCTGCCTGAGCGGCCGTCGGCCGCGATCGAGACCATCGCCTACTTCTGCGCGGCGGAACTGCTCTCCAACGTCGCCAAACACAGCGGCGCCCGGCACGCCACCCTCGAGGCATCGCAGGTGGGTGCGCTGCTGCGGGTGCGGGTCAGCGACGATGGCTCCGGCGGCGCCCGCATCGAAAAGCGCGGTGGCCTGGCCGGGCTGGCCGAGCGGGTCCGGACCGTGGACGGCAAGTTGCAGGTAAGCAGCCCGCCCCACGGTCCCACCGTAGTCACTATCGAGCTGCCGTCCCGCGCCTGACCCGAACTGGAGCGCCTCCGATGCGGATTGTGATCGCCGAGGATTCAGCAGTAGTCCGGGCGGGCTTGGTCGAGATCATCGCCGACCGTGGCCACGAGGTGGTAGCCGCTGTCGGCAACGCTGAGGACCTGCGGGCTGCCGTAAACGAGCACCAGCCGGATGCCGTTGTCGTGGATGTGCGGATGCCGCCCGGCTATACCGATGAGGGCCTGCGCGCGGCGATCGCGATCCGCCGCGACCATCCGGCGACCGGGGTGCTGGTGTTCTCGCAGTACATCGAGACCCGCTATGCGGCTGACCTGCTCGGCGCGGCATCGGGCGGCGGTGCTGCCGGCGTCGGGTACCTGCTCAAGGACCGCGTCGCCGACGTGGGCGAGTTCGTCGAAGCGCTCAACAGGGTGGCAGCCGGGGGCACCGCCCTTGACCCGGAGGTCGTGACGCAACTGCTGGGAGCCAGTCGCCGCACCGACGGGCTCGCCGCGCTCACCGCAAGAGAGCGCGACGTGCTCTCATTGATGGCCGAAGGCCGGTCCAACGGCGCGATCGCAGGGATTCTCGTGATCTCCGAGCGCGCGGTCGAAAAGCACATCAGCAACATCTTCAGCAAACTCGGGCTGGCGCCCTCCGACGCCGACCACCGCCGGGTACTTGCCGTCTTGCGCTACCTGGAGTCCTGACCACAGCGGGCCGGCACGGGATGCATTGACCGATGTCATCCGGTCGGGAATGGCAAGCGTCTATAGATCCTGAAAGGATGAAGAACGTGAGCACCTCACCTGGCGTACACAAGCGGCTGAAGCTATGGGCCCCCTGATCGCCATAGCCGCACTCCTCGCGCTCGCCGCCGGATGCTCCGCGGTGCTTCCGCATCACCCGCAGCCCCGGACGAAGATCAAGGTCGCAGTACGCCTCCTGGCCGCCGCGAGCATCATGGGCCTTGCCGTGGCGCCCGCGGCTCACGCCAGCACCGGCCCGTACTCCACGAACCGGCTGGGGCACACCAGCGAGTGCTGGGGCTCCAACCGCGGCGACTACGACGCCTTCCATGCCGCGATCCCGCAGGCGCACTGCGTGCGGACCTACTACGACACCACCGACGTCTTCCCTGATCAGTGGCCCGTCAAGGCTGGCTCAGCCTGGGTGCTGCTATCGATCAGGCCGTCCTATGGCGCTTTGACGAACGGCAGCCTGGACGCCAGGATCCACGGTTTGTGCAGCTCAGCTCCCCCGCACTCGATGATCACGATCGACCACGAGAACGCCGGGGGCAACCCGCTGGGCTACCCGCCCTCGATCCACAACGCGGCTCACTATGTCGCGATGCAGAAGCGCGTGGAGCACCTGTGCGCCGGGACGCACGCCCGGTTCGGGGTGATCATCATCGCGCCGTTCAGCCGGGTCCTGAGGTGGATCTACCGGGGTGACGACTGGTTCGGCTATGACTTCTACGCCTTTCCCCGCTACCTGCACAAGGGTGGCACGGTCAACGTTTCGGCAGTTCAGACGCGTATGACAAACAACCTGAAGACGCTAAGACGCTTCACCGGCCGTCGGTACCCGCTGATCGAGCTGGGCGAGACCAACGCCGGCAAGGGCTTCCAGCGGAAGACGTGGTTCGCCACGATCGCGAGCTGGTTCGACACTCATGACGGGCACCGCGGCGGCTGGATCCTGACCCGCTGGGTGGGCAAGGGCGTGACCAGCTCGGGCCTGTGCGGGCCGTGGCCGCCAGCACCTGGCGTGGTCTCCGAGCTGCGCCATCTCGCCTGGGAGCACCAGTGAGGTGCAGATGCGTGCCTGGCGGAGGACGCACAAGGGCGCGGTTCAACGCTGAGAGGTGCCCGGCTGAAACGAGGAGTATTTACAAGACTGCTCTTTCCTGAACGCAGGCAATAGCGTTGCTGGTCGTGACTGGCGAAGTGATCATCCTGACCGGGCCGCCAGCTGCCGGGAAGACAACCGTGGCTGAGCTCATCGCGAGCGGCGCGAACGGCCCGACGGTGCACCTGGTGACCGACCTGTTCTACCGCGCGATCCGCACGGGGTTCGTGTTACCGTACCTGCCGCAGGCGGAGCGGCAGAACGAGGTCGTTATCGAGGCGGTCGTCGCGACCGTCGCGACTTACGCGCGCGGCGGCTACGACGTTGTGGTCGATGGGATCATCGGGCCCTGGTTTCTGCCCCCGTTCCGCGCGATGGCCCAGAATAACCGCCTGGCACTGTCATACGTGGTTCTGCGGCCCGACGTTGACACCACCCTGTTGCGCGCACGAGGACGGGCCGGCGATGAGCTGAAGGACGTTGATGCGATCACCGGTCTCCACAGCGCATTCGTGCAGCTAGCAGAACTCGAAAGTCACGCGATCGACACCGGTGACCTCGACGCGGTGCAGACAGCCGCCAAGGTCCGGTGCCTCATCGGGTCGGGGAGATACCGACTCGCCTGACGCGGAACTCCCGGCGCCAGGGCGATCGAATCCCGCCGCGCCGAATTCGCCCCACAGCTGGGTGCTGAGGCTGTCGGACGAACCAGAAGTCCCGCAGGTGAACTGATCCACTGGGGTGCCAGGGGACTGGTTCGCGTTTCTTACCTCCAGGCACTCGCGGCTCTGCGGGTTGATGATCTGGTAGAGCGCATCTCCGGCCGGGGAGGTTCCGTAGCGGTGCACCGACCATTGCTGGTCGTTGTGACCCGCCGGCTGATCTTGTAGTTCAGGCCTCTATGCGCGCTGGCTGGCGTACTCCCATACGCGTGAGAGCACCTCTGGCGCCGCCTTGGCAGGTGACCCGCAATCGAAGGGCGGCTGCGGATCGTATTCGATCATCAGCTGCGCGGCCTGCGCCGCGGTCCTGTCGACGAGCAGCTCGGCCAGCCGCAGCGCCATGTCGATGCCTGCTGATACCCCTGCCCCGGTGATGATGCGCTGTTCCAGATGCTCCACGACACGCTCGGTGGTGGGAATGGCCCCGTACGCGGCGAGCAGGTCGTAGCCGGACCAGTGGGTGGTGGCGGTCAGCCCGCGCAGCAGGCCGGCCGCGCCGAGGACCAGCGAACCCGTGCACACCGACGTGGTGAATGCGGTGCCGGCGTGGGCCCGGCGGACCCAGTCGAGGACCCGCTCGTCGCGCACGAGCGGGGCGGTCCCGGCGCCGCCGGGGAAAACGATGACTCGCGGGTTGGGCACGTCTTCGAACGTGGCGTCGACTTGCAGGCCGAGCATCCCGTTCTCGCTGCGGACCTCGCCCTTGTCCGAGCCGACGAAGATGACGTCCACGTTCGGGAGTCGCTGGAGCACCTCGTAAGGACCGATGGCGTCGAGCACGGTGAGCCTGGGGAACAGCGGGATCGCTACTTGCAGGCGGCCGGTCATGCGGATCTCCTGTCGATCGAGGACGTGCGGAAACGCTGTCGGTACGCGTCAGGGGCAACGCCCAGGTGCCGGCGGAAGACTCGGCGCAGCGTCTCCGAGCTGCCCAGCCCGCAGCGCGCGGCCACGACGTCGAGGGTCTCGTCGCCAGACTCGAGATAGGTCCTGGCGGCCTCCGCACGTACCCGCTCGACGAAACGGCTCGGCGTCTGGCCGACCTCGGCGGTGAAGACGCGGGTGAAATGCCGCACGCTCATCGATGCGGCAGCAGCGAGCGCGGGTACCCGGTGGTCGTCGCCTGGCGTCGACTCGACCAGGGCCTGGACTGCCCGCACCGCGGAGCGCTCGGCGCGAGGCACCCACACGGGCGCGGCGAACTGGGTCTGGCCGCCGGGCCGGTGCAGGAACATCACCAGCCAGCGGGCAAGAAGCTGGGCGACCTGGGCGCCGAGGTCTTCTTGCACCAGGGCGAGCGCTAGGTCGATGCCTGCGGTAACGCCCGCGCTGGACCAGTACTTGCCATCGCGGACGTAGATCGGGTCGGGGTCCACCTCGATGGCCGGGTAGCGATCGCTCAGGCGCTGCGCCACGGCCCAGTGCGTCGTGACCCGCCTGCCGTCGAGCAGCCCCGCCGCGGCGCCAATGAAGGCGCCCGAGCACACCGTGGCCACGCGCCGGCTCGCCGGAGCGGCCGCGCGGACGAAGGCCATGAGATCGGCATCGGAACTGGCAGCGTCGGCGCCGCTACCGCCTGGGAGCAGCAGCGTGTCGATGGCATCGTTGTGCGCCGGCAGCCGGACCGTGCCGAGTTCCAGCCCGCTTTCAGTCCGGACCGGTCCGCCGCATCCGGACGCGACGGTTATCCGGTAACGGCCGGCCTGGCCCAGCGCGGCCGCGGCCTCCGCGGCGTTGGCGAAGACCTCGTGCGGTCCCGCGATGTCCAGGGGTTGCACGCCATCGTAGGCGACGATGGTGATGTGGCGCTCTGTCACGCACCTCACCCTGGCGCCGCTTGCCCGCTGGCGTCAATGACGCGATTCCCACACTTTCGGCCAAGGAATCGTGCAGTCAGGAACCGGGCCCGTTCACCCCTGTCGCGTTCGCGGTAAAGGCCAGGCGGACCACGGCCGGATCGACGAACGGTGAGGGGCCAGGCCAGGCCGCATCGGTCACCTCGGCCTCGATCAGGCTCGGGCGCGGTAGCTGGATCAGCGCCATGCGCAATTGATCGACATCCTGCACGCGCAGCCCGGCGATTCCGCCAAGGCTCTGTGCCACGTCCGCGAACCGCGGCGGCGAGCTGAGCGGCTGCCGTCCGGTAATGCCGTACGCATTGTCGGACAGCACGACGGCTATCAGGTTAGGAGGCCGGTACGCCGCCACTGACCACAGTGTGCTGGCGCCCATGAGCAGCTCACCGTCGCCGAGCAGCGCGACGGCCAGCCGACCGGGCACGGCCTCGGCCACGCCCATCGCTGCCGCCAGCGCAGAGCCCATCGATGCGCCGAGATACAGGTGCGGACCGTCACCCGAGGCGGCCCGCAATGCCGAGGTCGCCGTACCCAGCGACGAAACGCATAGCGCCGCCGGCAGCGTCCGCACGATGGCGGCCGCGATATCAGCCGGCCTCACGGCCGCCTCCTAGCTCCGCCTCGAGAAGCAGCGCGGCGCACTCGCCAGCCTCATAGGCGAGCGTCAGCGCGCCGTCCGTCGCCTGGCGGACGGCCGCCGCAGACCGCAGCGAGAACGCCTGGATGCCAAGAGCGCCGAGCAGCGGTGCGGTCGCACGGCCCATCGGAATCTGGCTCGGGTTGGCCTCGCCGAGCGTGCCGCGCATAGATACCACCAGCGGGATGCCGAGCCGATAGGGCACCGCGAGGCTGCCCAGCGCGTTGATGGCGTTGCCCAGGCCGGAGCTCTGCATCAGCACGACCGGGCACCCGCCCGCGATCCGCTGTCCCGCGGCATAGCCGACAC
Source organism: uncultured Actinomycetota bacterium (assembly GCA_963739025.1). Lineage (GTDB taxonomy): Bacteria > Actinomycetota > Actinomycetes > Streptosporangiales > Streptosporangiaceae > Chersky-822. The sequence goes on from CAVTYS010000003.1 coordinate 163,541, forward strand.
ACTCTTCTTCCCTGGTTAGCGACCGCATACGGATTTGATGCCCGGCCAGAGCGCGCAGGATGCCCTGCAGCCGGGTGTCCGGCACATAGGCCGCCACGGTGACTCCGCGTGCCACGAGGACGTCGGCGATGGTGCGTTGCCAGTCGATGCCGGGGGTATCCGGTGTCGCGTCCTGCCGTGCCTCGGCGTCGCCCATTGCCCCTCATCCGGTGCCTGCTGACCTCGACGGTGCTCACATCCAAAGCCGTACCAGGAGCCCCGTTAGCGATCATTGTCATGGACCCTCGCCGGGACAAGAGCGGTGATCAGTTTTGCGGCGAGCTACAGCTGATAGTCATCTGCTGACCAGCATCGACGGCGGCGATCAGGACCAGCTTCAGCGGCCTTGACTTGACCGTTGTTCGGGCCGCCGGACTCTTCGACGCCGCGCAGGATTCCTCCTACCAGGTCAGTGACCGCCCTCTCGACGGCCCGTTCACGGAGCCAGCCTGCTCTCGCCGTGTGCCTGCTCGCGCAGGTCCGCGACCCCCGGGGTCTTGTGACCGAGGTGCCGCAGCCCACCCAGAACTCAGCCCGCCGACCTTTGGCGCCTTCAGCCGCGACTCTCGCTGTAGCTGCGCTCGCCGGGAAGGAGCGCGCGGGTAGGTTCTGGGTATGGAGATCATCAATCTGGGCAAGGCAGATGGGCTGCCCCCGGTGGATTGGGCCGTCGTTGTCGAGAAGCTCGAAGCGGGGTCGACACCGCGACCGGAGATGCCGAATTCCCGCACGACGTGGCTGTCCACCGTCAATGAGGACGGCAGCCCGCATGTGACTGCGGTCGGCGCCCTCTGGGTGGACGGCACGTTCTGGTTCCAGACGGGCGTGGGTACGCGCAAGGGGCGCAATGTCGCTCGCGATCCGCGGTGTTCGCTCGCGGTGTCGGTCCGTGACGCGGACGTCGTGGTCGAGGGTGACGCGGTGCGGGTAACCGAGCCAGGCGCAGTAACGCGCATCGCGAAGGCGTGGGCGGATAACGGCTGGCCGGCGGAGCCCGATGCGAGCGGGTCTGGCATCACCGCCCCGTTCAACGCGCCGTCGCAAGGACCACCGCCGTGGAACGTGTACCGCATCGAGCCGCGCTCGGCGACGGTGGTCTTGGCGGCGGAACCGGGTGGCCTGACCCGCTTCCGCTTCTGACGATTGCGCCGCTACTGGCCAAGCAGCCAGCGTCCAGGCGCGATGAGCTTGCTTGCGGTTGCGGGGCCCAAGGAACCGGCCGCGTGACGGGCGATGCTCGGCGGACTGTCCAGGACGACGGGTGAAGGCGGTCAGGAACAGCTCTGCGGAGTTGGTGGCCAGGGTCAGCCCCAGCCGCTCCCCGATTTCGTCCCAGCTCAGCCCGTTCGGGTGCTGGCGCTTTCGGCGGGCCCGGTGAGTGCCTCCTGGCGCTAGGCGGTGCAGTACGGAGGCCATTGTGATTGGCTTCCTCGTGGGACGGCCGGTGCGCTGGCGTCCTGAGGCGCCCGCATCGAGCAGCAGCCTCCCGCTCAGTCCAACCTGACCAGCGCAGGCCCGGAAGGGATCCTCTAGCGGTTCTCCGCCACAAACTGGCTGGCGGTGAAGGGCGCGCCAGCCGGGTCGGCGAGGACGGCGAATCGCACCCATGGCGCATTCTGCGGCTCGGCGAGGACCGAGCCTCCGAGTTCGCGTGCTCGCGCAGCTGTCGCGTCCACGTCGTCGACAGCGAAGGTCACGCTCCAGTGCGCTGGGCCGCCCTCGCGAGGCAAGATCGTGGCTACGACGTCTTCGAAACCGTCGGGTGCGCCCATCTGCTTCATCCCCGCGCGCAGGCCCGGGTTGAGCTCCTCGAGATGATCGCCGTAGCCCGGCAGAGCCCACATCGGCGAGCCGGCGTCGATCGTCGTCCAGCCGAACACGGCACCATAGAAGGCCCGCGCGGCCTCGACATCGTCGGTGTGCAGGTTGTTGAAGTTCACTGCGCCATGCTCGTTGACGGCCGCCGAGCCACGATGCGATCCGGGCTGCCACACGCAAAAGACCGCGCCTTGCGGATCGGCGAACACGCCCATCCGCCCTGCGTCAAACACGTCGAACGGCTCGGAGAGCACCCGTCCGCCCGCTTCGCGCACCCGAGCTGCGGCGTCGTCGGCGGACTCGACGCGAATGTAGGTATTCCACACTGCCTGTGGTGGTGCACCGCGAGGCTGCGAGGAGATCGCGGCCGCGTCCCGGCCGCCGATGCGGGCCATGTAGTAGTGAGTCCCAGCGTCAGGGGGCATCGCGTCCTCGGTCTGCCAGCCGAAGAGCCCGGAGTAGAACCGGGCGGCGTCTACGGGGTCGGGCTGGTTGGTGTCGACCCAGCACGGCACCCCGGCCGGGTAGTCCTCGCGCGTGCTCATGAACAGCAGGCTACAGCGGCACTCACCGGGAATCTCGGCAGCGGGCGCTCGCGCCGGACCGCGCCGATGTCATCGTCGCACCCTAGACCCTGCCGGGCGAGGCCGCCGAGGCGTCGTCGGCGTGGCCGAGGTCGGCGGCGCGGAGCTCAGCGCGGGTGGTGATGCCGAGCTGACAAACGGATTTGAGAGTCACGTGCTGCCGACATCTTGCGGGTCTTCGTGGATGGTCAGGGAGCGTGGCGGCGTCCGCGGGCTGGCAACGTGATGGTGACTGTCGTGCCTGTGCCTGGTTCGCTGTCGATTTCCATGCTGCCGTGGTGTCCTCGTACGATCTCGGCCACGATCGTCAGCCCGATTCCGCTGCCGGCGATGCCGGAGGTCCGCTGGCTGCGGAAGAACCGTTCAGACACTCTGGGCAGGTCTTCGGGCAGGATGCCGATGCCGGTATCACTGACCGTGAGCAGGGCTTGCTCCTTGCCCGGCTCACGCGGCCCGGTTTCGACGAGCACGGTTCCTCCGGGGGGCGTGAATTTCAGCGCGTTGATGAGCAGGTTGGTGGTGATCTCGCGCATCCTGGGCGGATCGCATCTGACCTGCGCCTCGGCGAGGCGCCTGCACAGGGAGATGCCGGCGCCGTCGAAGGCGCTGGCCAGGCTGCCGACTGCGTCTTGGGCGATGGCGGCGAGGTCGCACGGGATGAGCTTGAGCTGGAGGGCGGCGGCTTCGGCCGACGCGAGCCGTTGCAGGTCGTCGATCATCCTGCCCAGGCGCAGTGTCTCATCGTGCAGGGATGCGAGATTTGCTGGCGTCGGCTTGGTCAGGCCGTCGAGCATGGCCTCGTGTCCGGCTTGCAGCACGGCGATCGGGGTGCGCAGTTCGTGGGCGACGTCGGCGACCAGGTCGCGCCGCAGCCTGTCCTGCTCGTCCCTGGCGTCGGCCGTCTGGTCGAATGCCCCGGCCAGTTCTCGGATCTCACTGAAACCGCCGATGTCGCCGACGCGGACAGTTAGATCGCCGCGGCCCCTGGCCCTGGCGACCCGTATCAGCCGGTCCAGGGACCCGGTGATCCGCCCCGAGAGGAGCAGCGCGGCGATCAGCGCGATGAGCGCCGCCACCCCGGCTGCCATGATCCAGGCGGGCCACCGCTGGGCCTGGAACTGCTCGACTGCGCCGGCCAGGCCCGTGTGGCCGAACCTGAGGGTAACGCTGCCGACGCGCTGCCCTCGCAGGATGACCGACTCGGAGAGCTGCGGCTGGCCGCGTCTGGAGGCGAAATCTTGTGAGGCGCCGATCACCTGCCCCGCCATGTTCCGCACCCGCACCGCCGCGCCTGCCTTGCTGAGCACCATGGTCAGGGCTGTGAGGTCGGCCCGCTCCCAGCCGCCGTGGTCATAGGCGGCTGCGGCGGTGACGGCTGTCGCCTGGACCGCATCGGCACGCTGCTTGCCGATCAGCTGATTGACATTGCCGCTCGTAGCTAGAGACCCGAAGATGACCGCCGCCGAGACTGCTGCGAGCGCGACGGCAACGAACACGAGCGTCAACCGGAGGCCGAGCCGCCCGATCCAGGGCCCGGTGACCTTAGCCACCGCCGGTCAGAACCGGCCCGGTATGCGCTGTGCGAGCTTGCAGATCTCTCATGGATCCCCCCGATGTGTCGGCCTTCATAACCGCGCCCAGGACAGCGCCGGCCAGTCCCTGGACGCTGGCCTCGGCCAGTGCCGCGTCAACCGGTGCACGCTGCCCTCACAGCAGGCTATGCAGTGGCTCGGGCGCCGCTCGCGTCGCAGGTCAGGAAATATGACGCTGCCTGCCGCTACCTGGATCCGTGATGTGCCTCACACCGCGGGCAGGGCAAGGGCAGGCCTCACGATTTCCCGTCGAATATCTGCTTGTCGGCACGCAGGTGATCATTCGGCCCTGAGATCGGCGGCAACTGGTCGACAGCCAGCGAACGCGGTTGGTGACGTTCGTCACTGGCGGATGGGTCGGCTTCAGGGCGAGCCTGGAGATCAGAGGTGCGCAAGCACCGCCGCACTCGCTCAGCAGGAGGAGCGATGGTGCCAGTGAAAGAGGCAGCTGCGGAGTTCCTGGCCAAGAAACGGATCGCGGTGACCGGTGTGTCCCGCACGCCCAAGGATCACGGCGGCAACGTCGTCTACAAGCGACTGCGCGACCGCGGTTACCAGGTGGCGCGGTCAATCCCAACGCCGACAAGGTCGAAGGCGACCGTTGCTACCGTGACCTTAAGTCGGTCCCCGGCGGTGTCGAGGCGGTTGTGATCGGGACCCGGCCCGAGACCGCCGAGGCCACCATGCGCGAATGCGCCGACCTGGGCATCAAGCACGTGTGGATGCACCGCGGGCCCGGCACCGGCAGCGTGTCAGCCGAGGCCGCCCAGTTCGGCCGGGAGCACGGGATCACCGTGATCGACGGTGGCTGCCCGCTGATGTTCAACCCGACAGCCGATTTCGGGCACAAGATGATGCGGCACATGTTCGCAAGCCACGTTCCCAAGCAGGCGTGATACCGCGCCACCGACGGCGATGAGGTTCCTGCGGCGGAAGGAGGGCCGGGCTTCGGTCCTCACCGGCACGGGACCTGGTGAGGGCCATTTGGTTTTGCCTTGAGTCCGGCCACGTGGCATATGGCGCAGACATCATGGCCGCGCCTTCACGGCAGGAAGCCGCTGGGGGACGCCGGTGGGCCAAGCTGAATTCCAGTGGCAGAGGCCTCACTCTGGTCGGCCAGCGCCCGGCAGTTCGACGACGTCAAGCGCGCCCACCTGTTCGGACAGGTCAGCGGTCGATCATCTGCTGCATGGCTTCGGGATACCGGTCGCCCACCACGCGGATCTGGGCGGCCGCGGTGTCGATGGCATCGAGGTCGCTGGTGGTCAGCGGGGCCTGGACGGCGCTGAGGTTTTCAACCAGCCGTTCCAGGCGCCGGGTGCCGGGGATGGGGACGATCCACGGCTGCTGGGCGAGCAGCCACGCCAGCGCGATCTGCGCCGGTGTGGCGTCCTTGCCGTGGGCGATACGGACGAGCAGGTCGACCAGCGCTTGGTTGGCGGCGCGGGCCTCGGCGGTGAAGCGGGGAAGGTTGGCGCGGATGTCTCCGTGCCCGAACTCGGTGGCCTGGTCGATGCGGCCGGTGAGGAAGCCGCGGCCGAGCGGGCTGAACGGCACCAGCCCGATACCGAGCTCCTCTAGGACCGGGATGATCTCGTCTTCCGGTTCACGCCAGAACAGCGAGTATTCGCTCTGCAGCGCTGTGACCGGGTGCACCGCGTGGGCCCGGCGGATGGTGCGGGCGCCGGCCTCGGACAGGCCGAAGTGGCGCACCTTGCCCGCCGCTATCAGTTCTTTGACCGTCCCGGCGACCTCTTCGATCGGCACCTGCGGGTCGACCCGGTGCTGGTACAGCAGGTCGACGCGATCGGTGCCGAGCCGCCGCAACGATCCGTCCACCGCCCGCCGGATGTGCTCTGGCTGGCTGGACAGGCGGGTCTGCCGTCCGTCGGCGTCGAACGCGAAACCGAACTTGGTCGCGATGACCACTTGATCGCGGACGGGCGCGAGCGATTCGCCGACAAGTTCCTCGTTGACGAACGGGCCGTAGACCTCGGCGGTGTCGAAGAACGTGACTCCCCGGTCGACCGCGGTCCGCAGCAGATCGATCATCTGGCCGCGGTCGCCCGGGTTCGGGCCGAAGCTCTGGCTCATGCCCATACAGCCGAACCCGAGCGCGGAAACCTCCAGCTCGCCAGGGCCCAGAACGCGCTTCTCCATTGCATATCTCCTCTACGTGTAATGCGACGCGTACTGGAACAGGCAGCGTCCGCGCCCACGACCGGATCCTGTGACGTGAATAGTCGCGGGTCAGGGGTACCGTCTCGGCTGGCGTCAGGGCTGGATGAGGATTTTCAGTGCTTCGCGCTCGCCCATGGCCCGGTAGCCATCGGGTGTGTGGTCGAGGCTGATCGTGCGATCGAAGACTCGTCCGGGCTGGATGGAGCCGTCCAGCACACCCGGCAGCCGCCGGACGTGGTCGGGGCTGAAGTTGCAGACGCCGATCGCGCGGGTCTTGCCGGCCTGAAGCATCTTTTCCGCGACCTGGTAGGAGGCGATGGTGTCCTCGAAGTCGGCCGGCGCCGGCTGGTGCAGCAGGTACATGTCGACGTAGTCCACAGCCAGGCGGCGCAGGCTCGCGTCGAACCCGATCTGGGCTCTTCCGGCGCCGTAGTCGCTGATCCACAGTTTGGTCTCGATGAAGATCTCCGAGCGGCCGAGGCCGGACCGCCGGATCGCCTGACCGACCTCCTGCTCGTTGCCGTACGCGGCGGCCGTGTCGAGGAGCCGGTAGCCGTCGTCGAGAGCGGCCGTCACCGCGGCGATGGTGTTCTCCGGGGCGGTCTGGAAGACGCCGAAGCCGAGGGCGGGGATCTGTACCCCGTTGTTCAACGTCGTCAGTGTCTGCTCAGTGGTGGTCATGATGCTGTTCCTCTCGCGGACGTGCTTTCCAGCATCGTCGCGCCAGCGCTAGCGGAGAAGTTGCTGCTGACCCACGTACTGGCAGCCCGCCCCATCAGCCGGCTCTCGCGCCTACCGTTGCATGTATGGATCACAGGAGCGAGGTGCGGGAGTTCCTGCGTACCCGCCGGGCCAGGCTCACACCCGAAAACGCCAACCTCATCGCGGGCAGCAACCGGCGCGTGCCCGGGCTGCGGCGCGAAGAGGTCGCCCTGCTGGCGGGGGTGAGCGTGGACTACTACGCGCAGCTGGAGCGCGGTGACCTGGCCGGGGTGTCCGACGAGGTGCTCGACGCACTCGCCTGCGCCCTTCAGCTCGACGAGGCCGAGACTTCTCACCTGTTCGACCTGGCCCGCGCCTGCCATCCCCGCCCGGTGCGGCGCAGGCGCCCCGCGGCGGCCAGCCAGATCCGTCCCAGCCTGCAGCGGTTCCTGGACGCCATCACCGACGCACCTGCGTGGGTGCGTGACGAGCGCATGGACTTCATCGCAACCAACCAGCTCGGCCGGGCGCTGAACGCGCCGCTGTTCGCCGACCCCCGCCGCCCGGTCAACAACGCCCGCTTCGTGTTCCTGAACGAGGAGAGCTCACGGCAGTTCTACCTGGACTGGGAGAAAGGCGCCGACGACATCGTGGCCGCCATGCGCGGCTACGCCGGCAAGCGTCCCCACGACAAGCCGCTGACGGACCTGATCGGCGAACTCGTCACCCGCTCGGACGCGTTCCGGACCCGATGGGCCGCCCACAACGTGCGCTTTCACCGCACCGGCGGCAAACGCCTCCACCATCCCGTCGTCGGCGACCTCGAACTCTCCTACGAGGGACTTGACCTGCCCGCCGATCCCGGCTGGCACCTGTACACCTTCACCGCCACGCCCGGCACCCCATCCGATGAACGGCTGCGCTTCCTGGCTAGCTGGGCCGCCACCCTCGAACATGAGAGCACCGGCAGCCGCTGCGCAAACGCGGACGCTTCCGACAATGCCTGACCTGAAAGACCGCCCAGGCCCGGCAAGTCGCCGGATCGCGCGTTTCTCGGGCACCGATCGGCCATCACGGCGCTTGCTGATGACCTAGTCACCTCCGTGTGCGGCTGTTGTGTCGCCTGGCAGTCCGTCACCGCTCCCGCTCAGGGCTTACGGGGCATCGTCCTCGACCGCCGCTGACCAGTAACAGACCTGCAGTGTCTCTTCACTCGCCCAGCCGCGTCCTGAGCGTGTATCTCCGCGGCCGCCTGGAGAAGATAACTGATGGGGCAGGGCACCCGCCTCGCTGATGCGGCCGGTGGTGTAACGGACGATGCGTGGACGAGTGTCGTAAAGCACGACGACGAGGAGCAGTTCGCCGCCCTAGCGTCGCTCATCGCCCTCATCAACGCCTCCAACCGCGTGCGTCATCACCCGGCAGCCCGGCGGCGACTACCAGCCCGGCCAGTTCGGCTAACAAGGATTCTCCAGCACGGGAGGAATGTCATGAGCTCAGCGCTTGAAACCCTTCGCCGTGACTTCGGCGGCGCCATCATCGAACCAGGCGCAGCGGAATACGAATCGGCCAGCCGCTCGGTACTGGCTTCGGGTAGTCCGGCCCACGTGCTGCGGCCCCAGACGGTGGGGGACGTGCAAGCAGGTGTCAGATTCGCTGCCGGCGCACGGCTTGTGCTGTCCGTGCGAGGCGGCGGCCATGACTTTGCGGGCTTCGGCACTAACGACGGCGGCGTCGTGATCGACCTCAGCAACCTCGCGGACGTGGAGATCATCGACTGCGAGCGCCACCTCGTGCGGATCGGCGGCGGCGCCACCTGGGGCCAGGTCGCGGCGGCCTTGGCCCCGCATGGCCTGGCGATCTCCTCAGGCGACACCAAGAGCGTCGGCGTCGGCGGGCTGACACTCGCCGGCGGCATCGGCTGGAAGGTCAGGAAGTACGGCCTGGCCCTGGACAACATGACCGCCGCGGAGGTGGTCACTGCCAACGGACAGGTCGTGCATGCGAGCGCGGCGGAGAACCCGGATCTGTTCTGGGCGCTACGCGGGGGCGGCGGCAACTTCGGGATCGTGACGGCCTTCGAGTTCGTGGCGCACCCGACGACAGACGTCTTCTACGGCAAGATCGCCTTCCCGGCATCGGAGGCCGCCGCCGTACTCCGCGGCTGGGCAGACTACCTGCGCGCCGCCCCCGAAGAGCTCACATCAACCGTGGACTTCGCCAATCCGTTCGCCGGCGGGCCTGACGCGCCGGTCGAGATCCACGTCGCTTTCGATGGCGATGACCCGGAGCAGGCTGCCCGGGCAATCGACCCGATCCGCCGGCTCGGCACGGTGACCGGCGACGATGTCGCGCTGGAACCATATGCGGACACGCTCGATGACGGCGCGACCCCGCCGCCTGGCATCCAATTCGTAACCCGAAACGGATTTGTCGACCCGGAAGCGGTGCCCGAGGTCCTGCAGATCCTGGCCGAGGTCAGGGCGACGGAGCCATCGCCGGTCATCGCCGTTCGCAGCGTCGGAGGCGCGGTATCGCGAGTCCCCGACGACGCCACCGCCTACGCGCACCGCCAAGCGGAGCTGATGCTCGTGACAATAGCCGCGGGACCGCGGCCTGTCGTCGAGGCCGCTCGTCCAGCTCAGGACGCGATCTGGGAGAGACTCGCACCTCACGTCGACGGCGCCTACGCAAACTACCTCGCTTCTGCCACCGAGGAAGATGTCGCCGCGATCTATCCAACTCGGACCTATAGACGGCTCGCGGCGGTCAAGCGTCAGTACGACCCCGGCAATCTGTTCGCCCGCAACCACAATGTCCGGCCGATCCCGGCCGCCGTTACGCCGAACGCCTGAGACGGCGGGACGCGCGCCTGACTGAATATCCCGGAGCAACGCACGCGTTCATCGGCATCCCCGGCGTGGTGTCCCAAGCGAAGTCCACGGGCGCAGATCGTCGACTTCCCCTGGGGCCTCCTCACTGGGTGCAGGATCCTGGCCGGTGCCTGTTCGCCCACTCGTCTCAGTTGCCCGGAATCGGGCTAGGCGCGCCCCTTCTTCTCGGCCAGGAACCGGTGCACTTGCTGCACCGCCATGGCGCCCTCGCCGACGGCTGACGCGACGCGCTTGATCGAGCCGTGTCGCACGTCGCCCGCGAAGAAGATCCCCGGCGAGCTCGACTCGAGAAACAGCGGTTCGCGTTCGAGCTTCCACCACGTGCCGCGACCACCGTCGGCCAAAACGTCGGGTCCGGTCAGGAAGAATCCGGCGTCGTCGCGACGCACCCAGTCGACGCGCCCCGAAGTCGGCACACCACCGATGAGGATGAACAGCGCGTCGGCGTCAACGATCTCGATCTGTCCCGAGACGTCGATGTGCAAGGCCTCGAGCCGCTCCTCTCCGATCGCGCGGACGACTTGCGCGTTGGTGCGAACGGTGATGCGCGGGTGCGCTTCGCACCGCGCGACCAAGTACTGCGACATTCCCTCAGCCAACGACTTGGCGCGCACCGTCATTGTCACGTGCGCAGCGAACTCAGCGAGATACAGGGCTGCCTGGCCCGCCGAGTTCGCGCCGCCGACGACAAACACGTGGCCGCCGCGGTGGAACGCGGCCTCGCGCGGACCTGACCCGTAGTACACGCCGGCACCGAGTAGCTGGTGCACGCCCGGCGCGTCAAGGTGGCGATAATGCGAACCGGTAGCTCCGATTCCGGCGCGACCGCGCACGACGGCACCGTTGACGAGCGCGACGCGCACATTGCCCTCTTCGTCCGCGGTCGTGCTCGTGAAATCACACCCGATCACGAACTCTGCGCCGAACCGGACCGCCTGGTCGAACGCGGCCTCAGCCAAGTCGTTGCCAGAGACGCCGTTGGGAAACCCGGGATAGTTCTCGATGCGCGAGCTGGTAGCGGCCTGGCCGCCGGGTGCGTGATGCTCGACGACGACCGTATCGAGGCCCTCGGACGCTGCGTAGACGGCGGCGGTGAGGCCGGCCGGTCCCGCGCCGACGATCACGACGTCGTACAAGACCTTGTCGGGGCGCGTGTGCAGACCGACACGCTCGGCCAGTTGTGCGCGCGCGAAATTGTAGGCGGTTTCATCGTCGTCACCGGCCGGCCACTCGCTGACCGAGCCATCGGCATAAACGAAGACGGGAAGGCGAAGGCCGTCGGGAACCCGTGCGCCGAGCGCGCGCACGAGGGGGTCATGATCGAGATCGACCCATCCGAACGCGACCCGGTTACGACTGAGGAAATCCCGCAAGTCCTGCACGTGCGGTGAGTGCCGCCGGCCAACGAGATATACGCTGCTCACGCGGTCGGCGGTCAGTTCGGGCACGCTCGGCTCCAGATGGTTGATGGCCAAAGGTTGGTCAGGTTGTCAGCACGATCTTTCCCGGCATGTGCTTGGTGGACGCGGCCACGAACCCCTCCTCTCACGCGTCCGCCTGCGGGTAGACGGCGCCGACCTGGGGGCGCAGCGTCCCTTGTCGACGAGTCCAACAATCTCGCGGAGCTGGGCACGGTTCGCGTCCCGAACGAAGCCGACCGTACGGAAGTCGCTTCGATCGGTTTGCAGCGGAGCGACGCACTACTTCAGCGACTCGTCAGGGCTCGAGGTCGGCCACTCCTTTGCCGCTCGCCATATCGAACGGCACAGAAGCCTGGTCGTGGGCGATCAGCCAATTGCCGTCGGTCTTCCGGAAGCAGAACGTGGCGCGGACCCACATACCGCTCGTCGCCGTCCCGTTCTTCAGCGTGCCGCTGAGCCGGCCAAAGCAGTGCCCGAATGCCACCTCATCGCCCACGGTGAGTGCCAAGTCGCGAACGTCATAGGTCACATCCCGGAAGAACGTGAACGCCTGCGCCCAGTTCTTCAATTTCGCCTCTATCCCGACATGCTGCAGTGGCGGCTCGACGTCGAAGGACACGACGTCCGTCGCGTAAAGCTGCCTCAGCACGTCGAGATCCTGGGCTCGGATTCCTTCGACGATCTTGCCGACTTGCTGCCTGATCTTGGCGTCGTCTACCTCGTGTTGCGTAGGCATCGCTACCCATCCCTTCCATTCGGAGTGGAATCTCGGCCTTCCCCCAGTACGACGACACAGCGCCCGGGATGTCAGGGCCGCCGGGGATTGGCGCGATCTCCGCCAGCGGCCCGTTCCCAGGCGCCGCCCGCCAGACCTGCATGCGCTTCTCCCGCAGGCGGCTTACCGACGTTCTTCACCGTCGGCGTTCGGCACCCGGGTTACGCCCCACCGCCGGGCCCGTGGGTGCCCCTCTTGGACAACCACGGCCGAGCCGCCAGAGGACGTATCTCCCGACCTGGCTGAGGACACGAGCGGAGTTTCCTGTCGGACGTACCCGGCTCAGCCGCGCGGGAACATTTCTTGGCTGGCATGCTGGGTGGCCTTGCATGAGGGCCAGCGGGCGGCGAAGGTCAGGTGCCGAACAGCGCATGGAACAGTCGGTCCGGATTGGCAGACTGCAGGTTGGATCCCAGCAAGGTTTCCTGGTCAGAGCATGATCATCGGTGTCCAAGGGGGGAACTTGAGCCGCTGGCCCATGTCCTGTTCAATTCGAGCGGCGCCTGGCTGGATGTCTGGCCAGCAGTCTCCTGAACGCGGAACGTCTCGCCGCGGCGGCGCGAACGCTGCTGCCGTGATGCCTGCGCCTCGTCGGTGCGGTCAACCTCGACCTCTGGCCTCCTTAGTGGCGGCGTAGTTAAGTCTGGCGGGACGACGGCACCGAGAAATTGCCCAGTGGGAGGCTCTCCGCCCATTGCGGTCAGGCCGGGTCTACCTGCTTGCTCACGATCCACGCATGCTTGCCGACCTGCCGGACCTGGATGAACCCGTGGTCCTCGAACAACTCGACGGTCACGCTGAACAGGAACCGCCCAACGGCTTCGCGACCAGTGGTCACCTCGGAGATCGCCTCGACGAGACCGCCACCCGCTGCGGCGATCTGCTCGAGCGCGCCGCCGAGGGCAGCCCTCGCGATGCCCTGCCCGCGATGCTTTTTGTCAACGTAGAAGCAGGTGATCCGCCAGTCCGGCAGCGGTGGCGCGTCCTTTTCGTATTCGCGCCGGTGCTTGATGGCCGGAAGTTCTTCGGGGCTGCCGTACTGGCACCATCCCTGAGCGATCCCGTCGTCGTCGAAGACCAGCGCCGCGTGCGCCCGGCCCTCGCGAACCTTGGCCTCCTTGGTGGCGCGATTCCCCGCGTAACCGGCGCGGTGCATCTGAAAGCGTTCAGGGTGAAAGCCCATGCACCAGCAGCCGCCGAAGACGCCGTTATTGCGCTCGACTACCTCCGCGAAGGCGTCCCAGGTCGAGGCGTCAAGCGGCCGGACACAATACGCAATCTGCTCAGTCATCGATAGCAGCATAGAGGCCGCACGCCTGGCTACCGGGCCGAACTTACCGAGGCGGCAGTGACGGCTGCCTCAATGGAACAAATTTCTGACCTACTGACGTAAAGCCGGCAGCGCCGGTTCACCCACCAGGCAAGCTGGGGACAAGCGGCGCTAGCCGCGCGCCCAGTAGTCGGCTGACTGCTTGGTGGCAGCTGCACTCTCGGCTGGGTCATCTGGCCAGTCGCCCGCAATCCCCGTTGCCCAGGCGGCCCAGTCGTCGAGCAGGATGTAGAAGTCGGTGAGGAACCGGCTGGTGAGCTGCAGGACGGCCATCCGCTCAGGGAACGGACCCTCACCTTCGGCATACTGCTGGCCGATCGCGAGACTCTCGGCGCAGCGCGCTCTGGCCCACTCGCTGACCCCGCCGAGCGTGGCCAGGAGATCGGCCGTGCTGCCGTGGTCGACGAAGAACGCCTTCAGCAGGTGCTCGGACTCCAGCGCCGGGCCCGCGCTGGGCTCAGCCAGCCAGCACTCGTCAGGTCAGCGGCAAGTTCGGACTGCTCACGATCGCGGCCGACGATCGCCGACCGGACGTCAGCGGGCAGCTGCATGTGGACACTCAACCACACGCATGTACCGGCGAACCGGCTGTTCAGACCAGGTAGGGGCCGCCAGGTGACGCTCGCTGCCAGACGATGCTGGCATCGTTAGGCGGGTGGGCGGGGAGGTGCAGGGGCCGGTGGCGTCGTTGGCGCGGCGGACGGAGTGGGCTCGCAGCCTGGAGACGCCGCTTCGCCGGTTCGTGCGGACCGAGACCGGCGGCGCCGCGATCTTGCTGGCTGCGACGGTCGCGGCGCTGGCGTGGGCCAATATCGATCCGCGGAGTTATGCGGCGACGTGGCACACGGTGCTGGCGATCCGGTCAGGGACCCGGGAACTGGCTGACAGCTGGCAGGGCTGGATCAATTCCGGGCTGATGGCGTTCTTCTTCCTGGTCGCGGGCCTGGAGGCCCGGCGTGAGTTCGACATGGGCGAGCTGCGGGAGCGGCGGCGGCTGGTGCTGCCGCTGGTGGTCGCGCTCGGCGGGATCGTCGTGCCGGTGTCGATCTACCTGGCGGTCAACGCGGGCCACGCGTCGGCGTCCGGCTGGGGCGCTGCCATGTCCACCGACACGGCCTTCGCCCTCGGCTTCCTCGCGCTGATGGGTTCCGGCGTCCCTGACCGGGTGCGCACGTATCTGCTGACGTTCGCGCTCGTTGATGACGTCGCGGGGATCATCGTGATCGCGGTCGTGTACAGCGGTCATCTTGACCTGGCCGCGCTCGGCGCCGGGCTGGCGATCCTCGCTGGCGTGCTGGTGGTGCGCTGGCGTGGTGTCCGCTCCGGCCTGATCTACCTGGTGCTGGGATTCGCGGCGTGGGTCGCGTTCTTCGAATCCGGCATTGACCCTGTCGTCGTCGGCCTCGTCGTCGGCTTGCTGGCGCTGGCTTACCCGGCCGCGCGCAGCGACCTGGAGCAGGCCTCGCAGTCCTTCCGGTTGTTCCGCGAGCAGCCAACCCCCGAGCTGGCCAGCCAGGCCAGGGAGAGCGTCCGGCTGGCGATCTCGCCGAACGACCGCCTCGAGCAGCTCTTCCATCCCTGGACCAGCTACCTGATCGTCCCGCTGTTCGCCCTGGCCAACGCGGGGATCACCGTCAGCGGCAGCTTCCTGGCCCGCGCCTTTACCTCCCCGGTCACGCTCGGCATCCTGGCCGGCTATGTGCTCGGCAAGCCGGCCGGAACGCTCGGCGCGGCGTGGCTGCTCAGCCGGCTGCAGCAGGGGGACGATCCGGCCGCCTGTCGGCTGGGCGGCCGTCACCGGCGCGGGCGCTATCGCGGGCATCGGCTTCATCGTCTCGCTGCTGATCGCCTCGCTCGCGTTCGGTGGCGCCGAGCTTGCTGAGGCGAAGGCCGGGGTGCTGTCGGCAGCGATCTGCGCGTCGGTGCTGAGCTGGCTGGTGTTCCGCGTCACCGCTGTGCTGCCGCCGCGGCTGCGGCTCCGTGCGCTGCTCGGCAGCGCCGAGACCATCATCGACCTGACCGTGCCGGTCGATCCCGGGCTGGACCACGTGCGCGGCCCGGCCAGGGCGCCGGTCACGCTCGTGGAGTACGGGGATTTCGAATGCCCGTACTGCGGGCAGGCTGAGCCCGTGATCCGCCAGCTCCTCGCCGGCCACGGCGACCTGCGGTACGTCTGGCGGCACCTGCCGCTGACCGATGTGCACCCGCACGCCCAGCTCGCCGCCGAGGCCGCGGAGGCCGCGGCCGCGCAGGGCAAGTTCTGGGAAATGCACCACCGGCTGCTCGAGCACCAGGACGCGCTCACGGCCGCCGATCTCCTCCGGCACGCGGCCGAGGCCGGCCTGGACACCGGCCGCTTCAAGACCGACATGCGCGCACGTGCCGGAGCGGCCAAGGTCGCCGCCGACGTGGACTCCGCCGACCTGAGCAACGTCTCGGGAACCCCGACGTTCTTCATCAACGGCAGGCGCCATCACGGTGCCTACGACATCGGCACGCTCACCGAAGCCGTCCGGTCAGCCAAGGCACAAGCCGCCATCAGCAAAAACCGCCGGCCTCGATCATCTGGACCTGAGAACTAGAGCGGGTCCGAGCCAGCCTCCGGACCCGGATCGGCACCGCTGATGACGCCAGCAGAGAAGGATCAGAATGCGGTCCAGGCAAGCTGACACAGCGCGACATGCGGCGGGATCTGAGCGCGGCAGAGATGGCCGTGTCAACGACGCCTGAGAATTGACCCCTTGCCGCGCCGACACAGGATCATTATTCCCTAAGTTCTTGATCGTCCCGCCTGGTCGTAGGGTGCGGGACACCCCGGGGCACCGGGTATGGCTGTCATTTTTCTGCCGCTTCGATGGCTTCGCTCGATTGGCCGCCCGGTGCTCCGCGACGTCTTGGCCGCTGATTGAGATCTGCGACTTCATCGCTGCATTGGGAACGGACGGCGAGCACGTCGAGGGGATCAGGCTGACCGACTAGCGAAGGAGCGTTCCGTGGTCATGTCCGCGCAGGCGTGGGCTGGCATCGATGCAGGCAAGAGCCACCATCATGTGGTCGTCATCGACGCGGACGGCCGGCAGCTGCTATCCCGGCGGGTGGCGAACGATGAGGCCGAGCTGGGCGGGCTGATCGACGTGGCGCTGCTTCTGGCACCGGCACTGACCTGGGCGGTTGACCTGGCCGATGGCGCGGCGGCGCTGGTGATCACGCTGCTGCTGGGCCGCGGCCAGCGGGTCCTGTACCTGCCCGGCGTGGCCGTCAACCGGGCCGCCGCCGGATACCGGGGCGAGGGCAAGACCGATGCCAGGGACGCCGCGATCATCGCCGATCAGGCACGGATCGCCGCGACCTCCGCGAACTCCGAACCGTCGATGAGGCGATCACCGAGCTGCGCATGCTCACCGCCCACCGCGCTGACCTGTCGGCCGACCGCACCAGGGCTATCAACCGGCTTCGCGGCCAGGCTGCACCGAAGTCTGCCCGGCCCTGGAGCGAGCGCTCGACTTCACCAACCACGGCCCGCTCATCCTGATCAGCAGCTACCAGACTTGCCGCGCCATCAACGCCGCAGCACCCGGTGAGGTGGAGCAGTTCCTGCGCAGCCAGCGCGTCCGCGGCGCAGCCCGCCTGGCCGCAACCGCGGTGCAGGCCGCCCGGCAGCAGCAGACCCGGGTCAGCGGAGAGGACATGGCCGCTACGCTCATCGCCAGCCTTGCCGCCACGGTGCTCGACCCGGACCGGCAGATCGCCCGCACCGACGCGCTCATCGCCGCGCGGTTCCGGGCCCACCCGCACGCCCCGCGTCATCGCCAGCAGACCGGGATCGGCGACCTGCTCGGAGCGGAGTTCGTCGCCGCCACCGGCGGAACCCTGGCCGGATTCACCTCCGCCGACCATCTGGCGGCAACGCCGGCCTGACGCCCCGCCCCGCGCGACTCAGGCAGGCGCACCGGCAACCTGCACCAGCCCCGTCCGCTACAACCGCGGCCGCAGCCGGGTGCGCCAGGTCATCGAGGACGAGTTCGGGCGGTCCCGATGATGCGCCTGGTGGCGGGGCTGCGCCGCGACCTCGTCTGTCAGCAAGCGGTGGAGCTGATCACCGACTATCTTGAGGGCGCACTCTCGCGGTCCGGCCGGCGGCGGCTGGAGAAGCACCTCGCGGGTTGCGAGCATTGCGGGGAGTACATCGCCCAGATGCGCAAGACCATCGAGCTGACCGGCTCGCTCACGTCAGCTGACCTCACCTCGCAGATGCAGGATGAGTTCATCGCCATCTACCGGAACTGGCGCGCCGAGGCTGGCGAGCAGTGAGCGCGGCAGGTCTGACGCGTGGAAGGAGTTCGGTCAGGCTGCGGAGCGTGCCGACGGTGTCGTCTGTGTCCCGGAGGCGCTGGGCGGCGACGTCCATGCGCCAGCGTGTGAGGTAGGCGCCTGGGGTCTGGCCGACCTTCGCCTGGAAACGGCGGGCCAGGGTAGCCCGCGAGACGCCAGTCGCCGTGGCGAGCGTCTCGACGGTCCAGTCGCGGCCGGGCTCGGCGTGCATGGCGGCGAGAGCGGGCCCGGCAACCGGATCGGTGAGGCTGCCGAGCCAGGACGCGGGCTGGGCCAGGGGAGGACTAGCGTCGAGCCATGCGCGCAGCAACTGGACGAGCAGGATGTCGACAACGCGATTAAGCTGCGGGTCGCCAGCGCGTTCGCGCCTGTCCTTGAGCGCAACGTCCCCGCGGCGATCGTCAACATCCTGAGGCTCATCGCGCTGGCCCCCGTCGGCCCCATGGCGGGTTACAGCGCCTCCAAGGCCGCCGCGCACTCCATAACCCAGGCCCTGCGCGCCGAACTACGCGACCGCGGCATCGCTGTCGTTGGCGCCTACCCTGGCGGCATCGACACCGACATGCTTGCCGGCGTGGATGCGGAGAAGGCGCCACCCGAGGTCGTGGCACGGCGCGTCATCGAGGCCCTGGCCACCGGAGAAACCGTGGTGTTCCCGGACGACGCGTCGTCCGCCGCAGGATCGGTCTACCTGTCCGACCCCGTCAAGCTCGAGCAGATGCTGGCCAGCTGACCCCACCGCGCGAACCAGGCTGGAGGTCTCGTCCGGACGCGGCACCACCAGCCTTTTGCGCCACTGGTCAGCCTGCTCCCCATGACTCGGCAGCCGTCAGGAGGGCGGCGCCGAGGAGGACGGCGTATTTGAGCAGCGCCTTGCCCAGCATGGACAACTGAGGCAAGCCTCGCCCCTCCTGCCACGCTTCCGGCGTCGTGACCAGGAAGCTGGGCGTGCCGAGCATCATCCCTGCCATCCCGAAACTGCCAGCCGCGGTGGCCACGGCCTGCGGATCGCCGAGCATCCCGGCCAGCTCCCGCGCTGCCTGCCTGTCGCGGGGACCGGGCACGCTGAGGCTGGCTGCTCGCGCGTTCGCGCACCCGGTCATTGCAGGTCCAGGCGGCTGAGCGCGACGGTGGCGGCGATCAGCAGCGTGATGCCAGCGGCGGCGAGAACGGCAGCGGAGGCGCTGGTGAGGCCGGTGCTGAGCTGGGCGTTGCCGACCGACCAGTAGAACAACGACGCGTACCGGGCGGGCCGGATCCAGGCGACCACGGGAGCGAGCGAGCTGATCACGTACGAGGCTGCGGCTGCTGTCGCGGAGATGCCGAGGGTTGTGCCGCGCCGGCCGGGCGGAGCCGGATGCCACGGGCGAGTTCAGCGCGGAGGCAGACCCCAGCCACGAGGCGGACGCGGCAGCCTGGCACCGGCATGCCCGTCATCAATCCCGCGCAGCTCGTCGTCGGGATCGGCAGAATCGCGCAGCCACCTGATCAGGGATGCATAGACGATGGGAGCGAAACACAGTCCCGGAATCGCCCACAGCAAGGCCACCGCGATCTCCTGGTCGGCGATCGTGCTGAGCCCGTGTCCCGCCGGGTGAGCGAGCGCGCTGAACCAGGCGCTCTGAGAGAAGCCCATGATGTAGGCACTCGCCCAGATCGCCCACATGGCCAGCGCAGCGAACGCGGCCCGCAGCGGCCTGGAGATCCTCGGCAGGAGCGGCGGCGACTCGACTAGCTCGAGCCACAGCGCACCTCCCGCCGCGAGCAAGGTGATGGCCTCAGCGATCGCCAGCGCCGGGTACCTGACCAGCGCGTCTACGGCAGCGGGAAACCGCCAGGCCAGCGCGATCACGATGAAAGCGACCAGGGTCAGCCACACGCGGCCATCGCTCGTCCGGTGTGACCGTGCGTTAGCGATCTGGCCAGCAAGGTTTCTCCAGCGAGTTAGGGTTAGGGCCGAGGCAAGCCGCCATGGAGCGCCAAGCACAACCAGCGCCGGGGCGGCCACCGCCAGCACGCCGAACTGCACGGCTTGCGCAAATGCATAGTGCCTGGCTGCTGTGCTGCCCGGGGGCAACAGCACGCCAGCTGCCAGCGCGAATCCGGCCAGCGCCAGCCACGGCCGACGCCGATCTGGCCGGCGCGTCACGCTGCCGGTGATCACCCGCACAGACCAGTCCTACGCCCGGCGCCGAGCGCACGTCAAGCAGGTCGCGGAGCCCGGTGGCGGCCGGCTACGCAGGGCTGGGCCTTGAGTCGAGAACCCGGCTTTCGCCCGACCGTTTGGTCGCCCGACTGGCGCCCCCAGCGCGACCGTCCGCTGGAGGGCTCGTGAGCGGGCCGATTACGGCGCCGTTCCTTCGTTGCTTGCGGACTCCAGGCCGAGGAGGCGCAGGAAGCTGTGGTGCACGGCGTGGCTGGCCTCTTCGGTGGTCATCCGCCCGGCCTTGACCTCGTCTTCTGCGGCGCGGCCCATGGCCAGGGCGGCGGCCAGCAGCCAGCCGGGTGAGAGCGTGCGGTCGAAGGCACCAGTGTCCTGTCCGCGTCTGATGATCTCGAGCATCTTCTCCAGGACCGGGGCGTGCCGGTCGCGGTCCTGGCCGGCGTTCACCGGGGGCAGGTGCCACAGGAAGGGGTAGCGGGCAGCAATCCGCCAGCCGGTTTCCAGCAGCCGGGTTAGCGCCGTGGCCGGGTGCGCCTGATCGAGCCCCGCGGCGTCGAACGCCGCGGTCACCTCCGCGGTGGCCCGCTCGATGACCGCGTCGAGCAGCGCCTCCCGGCTGGGGAAGTGGGCGTAAATGGTCTGCCGGGTGACACCGGCGGCGCGCGCGATGTCCTCGACGCTGGCGGCCTGGTTGGCGTTCAGGACCTCGGGTGCGGCGGCAAGGATCGCGGCGATGCTCTGCCGGGCGTCGGCCCGCTGGCGCCTCTGCCCGGCCGCGGTGCCGGGCTGGCCGGCCGTGCCGCGTGCGTCTGCTGGCCAGCCTGATCGTGACCGCCGACCTGTACTTCCTGGACAAGCCGACCACCGGGCTGGATCCGGCCAGCCGCGCCCAGGTGCACCAGATCATCCGCTCGCTCGCCGCCGGCGGAGCGGCCGTCCTGCTCACCACCCAGTACCTGGAGGAGGCAGACCAGCTCGCCACCCGGATCGCCGTCATCGATCACGGCAGCATGGCCGCCGAAGGCACACCCGGCGAGCTCAAAGCCTCACTCGGCGCCAGAACGCTGCGGATCAGGCTGGCCGACCCTGCGGACCGGCAGCAGGCCGCGCAGGTGCTCACCCCGCTGCTCGGCGTCCCCGTGCCCGGTGAGGCCGACCCGGCGCTTCTCACCTCCGCCATCGCCGCCGCCCGCCCCGGACCGGCCAGCGAGCAGGCGGCCGCCGCCCTGGCAGGACTCGCCCGGGCCGGGATCGCCGTCGGCGAATTCACGCTCGGCCAGCCAACACTCGACGAGGTGTTTCTCGCCCTGACCACCACCAGCACCAACAGGACGGAGAAGTCCTGATGAGCACCGTTACCGCCAGCGCCGTCCCCGCCGGGACGCTGGACTCGAGCCTGCCCGCCGGGCCGCGCCCCAGGCCCCCCGGCGCGCTCGCCGCGTCGGCGGCATTCGGCTGGCGCGCCATGCTCAAGATCAAGCACATTCCCGAGCAACTCTTCGACGTGATCGCGATCCCGGTCGTGTTCACCCTGATCTTCACCTACCTGTTCGGCGGCGCTCTGGCCGGATCCACCCACCGCTACCTGCAGTACATCCTCCCCGGCACGCTGGTCATGGCCGTCCTGCTGGTCAGCATGCACGCCGGGACCGGGCTCAACACCGACGTCTCAAAGGGCATGGCCGACCGGTTCCGCTCCCTGCCCATCTGGCGGCCCGCCCCCATCACCGGGGCCCTGCTCGGAGATGTCGCCCGGTACCTGCTCGCCGCCGGCCTGGTGACCGTGCTCGGGCTGGCGATCGGCTTCCGGCCGCCCGGCGGCGCCGCAGGGACGCTCGCCGGCATCGGGCTGCTGCTGCTCTTCGCGCTCAGCTTGTCCTGGGCCTGGACCACCCTCGGCCTGGTCATGCGCACCCCCCAGGCAGTGATGAGCACCGGCACCGCGGTGTTGTTTCCGCTCACGCTCGCCAGCAACGTCTTCGTGAACCCCCGGACCATGCCGGGCTGGCTTCAGGCCTTCGTCAAAATAAACCCGGTCAGCCACCTTGTCGACGCCGAACGAGGGCTGATGACGGGTCACCCGCCAGCCGGGCAGATCACCCTGGTGCTGCTCGCCTCCGCGGCCCTGGTTGCTGTCTTCGCCCCGCTCACCGCCTGGCTCTACAGCAGGCACCAGTGATCTTGGGGCAGCACCGGCCATGCCGGCCACGACAGCGCCGCTGCGAAACTGCCGCTCGTTCCCAATAGAGGTGCGCTACCTGGCACGCCATCACATCAAGGCCTTACCGCAGGTTGCTATCGCCTTGCGCCTGCGTCGCCGGCGGCTTGATTTCCTTCACCGCCGATCACGGCGTCGGCTGTCAGGTTTCGGTGCCATGATCGATTTGATTCTGAGGCGGCGCAGGTCACGCTCGAGGTCAGGCGGTGGTATCAGGACGACGGGGCATCGGGCGTGGGTGACGCAATAGCGGGTGACCCGGCTGCGTATCATCCACGCCGGGATGGTGCGGCGGCCTGCTCCGATGACGATTACATCTCCAGGTTCGGCTCCGATGCTGGTCAGGACCCGGCCTGCTGGTTCCCTTTCCACGTGCGGCTGGATGCACGGTCGAGGCGGCTTATTACCCCACGCTGCGGCGAGCGCGTCGTGCAGCCGGCGGCAGGCGGCGTCCTGCCATGCTTGTCCCAGCATGCTTGACGGCAGGCGTTTCCCGGTATGCTCGCCGCCCGGCGGTGTCCACGCCAGCACGGGCAGTAAGAGCGCGCCAGACTCGCGGGTGATTTGCTCTGCGACGTGCAGCGCCCGGAGGCTGGCTGGCGAGCCGCTGACTGCGGCGATCACGCGCCGCACGCCGCGCACGGCATGCCTCCTGGCATGCAATCTCGGGCGCCAGTCGACACCGGCGCAGGCATTCGCCGCGCTCGCGGGCGGCAACTGCTGGCCCGGGATCCAGTTCTTGACGGGGAGGCGATGCGCACCATGACGGCCCTCGGCATGCGGATCTGACAGCTTTTCTAATCCGCCGACCAGGCTTCCCGGCACTCCGCTAGCCAGGCTAGTACCGGTTCCGATACCCGGACAAGACGTGCCTGGAGGCTCGGCTGGCCGGCATACGTACTCGGAGGGGGGCCCGGTCTCGGTAGACTTGGTCTTTTCACTGGTGCGCCGGGAAGTCTGGTCGGCAGCGACTCATCGGATCGACGAGGCGGGGCCGGAGTTATGCGCACGGTGGAGACGGTCGTGCTGCTGGTTGCCCTGGCGACCGTGGTGGCGGCTTTCGCGGGCCGGCTGAGCGTCCCGGCCCCGTCCTTGCTGGTTCTGGTTGGTGTGGGTGTCGGCATGCTGCCGGGCGCGCCGGCAGTCCACGTCCCGCCGGAGCTGATCAGTTTCGTGGTTCTGCCGCCGTTGCTGTACGCGGCGAGCGAGGAGCTGGCGTGGCGTGACCTGCGGGCTGTGTGGCGCCCTGTCGCGGTTCTGGCGATCGGCCTCGTGATGGCGTCGGCGGCTGCCGTCGGCGCAGTTGCCGGGACTGCCGCCTCTTTGTCGGCGAGCATGGCGTTCGTGCTGGGAGCCGTGCTGGCCAGCACCGACCCGGTGGCCGTGACAGCGCTCGGCAGGCGGCTGTCGCTTCCTGCCAGGGTGCAGGCGCTGGTGCAGGCGGAGAGCCTGTTCAACGACGGCACGAGCCTGGTGCTGTTCCAGGTCGCGGTGTCGTTTGCGGTGGGCGCTGGGGTGTCTGCGGCCGCACCGGATGTGCTTGTGCACGGAGCGGGTCAGTTCGCCGCGATCGCGGGAGGCGGGCTGCTGGCTGGCATCGCCGTGGCCGTCGTGGCGGTCGTGGTCCGCCGCCGGATAACTGACCCGGTCCTGGAGACCGTGGCGGCGCTGATCACGCCCTATGCGGCGTTTCTGCTTGCCGAGGCCGTTCACGGCTCGGGGGTGACCGCGGTCATCGTGGCTGGCCTCGCGGTCGGCAGATGGCGGCCGGTGATCACGACCGCGCGGACCAGGCTGCAGGTCCACGCGGTCTACCAGACACTCATCTTCGTGCTGGAGAGCGTCGTCTTCAGCCTCATCGGCCTGCAGCTGCCGACCCTGATCCGCGCGCTGAGCGGCATCCGCCAGTGGCTGCTCCCCGCGCTCGCCGTGACAGCGGTTCTGATTTTCGTCCGCCTGGCGT
Source organism: uncultured Actinomycetota bacterium (assembly GCA_963739025.1). Taxonomy (GTDB): domain Bacteria; phylum Actinomycetota; class Actinomycetes; order Streptosporangiales; family Streptosporangiaceae; genus Chersky-822. Next base: position 187,554 of record CAVTYS010000003.1, read on the forward strand.
GGGTGTTCGGCTTGTGGGCGGCGGCGCGGTGGCGGGGCCGGACCCAATACGGCTGGGCGGCGCCTGCGGTGATCTCCTGGGCTGGCACCCGCGGGGTGGTGCCGCTGGCCGCGGCCTTGTCCGTCCCGCTGACCACGACCAGCGGCGAGGCGCTTCCCGGGCGCGATCTCGTGCTGGTGATCGCCGCCGCCTCGATCGTGTTCTCGCTGGTCACGCAGGGGCTCACGCTCGAGCCGCTCGCCCGCATCGCCGGGCTGGGTCAAGCTGACGCCACCGTGCGGCGCCATGAGGAAGCGATTGCCCGCGTCCGCCTCGCGGAGGCGGCTCTCGCCCGCCTCGACGAACTCTCAGACAGCGAGGAGGTCTCAGACGCGCTCGTGGACCGGGTCCGAGCCAACCTCGAGGAACGCATCGGCAGTTTCAGCGAACGATCAGGCCGCGAACCGGGCACGCTGACCGAGCGCGACCTGCGCCGCGACCTGATCGCAGCCGAGACGGCCGAGCTAGCCAGGCTGTTCGACGACGGCACAATCAGCAGCCAGGCACGGCGCGGGCTCCAGCGAACCCTGGACCTGGAACTCGCCCGCCTCACCGACGCGCCACCATGAGCCAGTTGCCGTCCTCCGCTGTGTGCGTTGCGCCACCTGACGCACGGCAAGGACCGCCCTAACAGGGCTGGGGCAACGCCAGCTTCCGCAGTCCCGTGATGAGCATCTCGCGTGCCTGTCACGCAGCCTCGAGGATTGCCCGGAGGCTGAGAAGGTCCTTGCGGTTAGCCCGCCTGATCGCGATAGCCATGAGCGGCGCTGCCAGGCCGGCGAACCCGGCTGGCTCACCGCAGTTTCGCAGAGTCATCCGGGTTGAATGGTCAGTCAGGGCCTGCCACGTGTAGGTCGTTTCCATCGGAAATGGTCCATGCGCGGTCCGCATGACCAGCCGCTCGGCCGGGACGAGGTCGGTTACCTCGTAGGTGTAGGCGAGCTGCCTGCCCAGGAAGCGCGCGGTGAATGCGATCCGGGATCCGGCCCGCACCGGCGGGCTGGTCTCCCACTGGACGGAAGCGATGTTCGCATACCAGGCTGGCGCGTTCGACGGGTCAGCTGCATAGGACGCGACGATGGTGACCGCCCGGGCGATCACGATCTCCGTGAGCACGTCGACGGCCACGGCACCCTCCTGTTCCTACGTGTCTTCCTAGTGTTCCTGCTGATTCAGGACGGCGAGCCGCTCATCCGGCAGCTCCGGAGGGTAGACGGGTGGTTCGCCGCCAGCGACCGCAGCGGCCAGCCGGGCGAGGAACCGCGACCAGCCGTCCTCGTGCAGCACGCCAAGATCTCCGGCCAGGCCGGTGTGGACCAGCCGAAGCCGGGTGCCACCGGCACCGTCACCGCTGGAGGTCAGCGTCACCTCCACCCGCGACGTGCCGGGCGGCAGGCCGAAACCAGGATCGGTCCACCCCCACGTGAAGACCAGCCGGTGAGGCCGGTCAACGATGACGTACTGGCCTTCGCAGAACTGCCCTTGCGTGATCTCGAAACGGAAACGGACGCCCGGCTGGCCGACCTGGCGACGGCGGTCCGTGCCTGACAGCGGCGATGGCGTGTTCAGGGCGCTGGCAGACCCGACCCGCCGGCGTATCCTCGACCTGCTGGCCGATCGCGGCGCGCTCACCGTCAGCGAGCTTGCCGCCCAGTTCCCCGGCCTGGTCGCGTCGGGAATCTCCAAACATCTTATGGGACTGAGAGCGGCCGGGCTGGTGGCCGCCACCCGCCAGGGCCGGCGGCAGTCGATCGTCATTGTCACCGCCGCCATCACGCCCAGCGCCGCCCGGACGTCGGGTCGCTCCGGCCGGATCCGCTGACCACCCGGTAGTGCCAGGATGCCGGCGGCGAGCCGAGCCGCGCCGCTGCCGCCAGATCCGCCCGCATGCGAGCCTGGGGGTGGGCTGCCCGTTCTGCTTGCCGGCGGCGAGGTCGGCATCTTGCAGCGATTGCTGCACGCTGAGGATCACAGCTGGTGGCGGTGGTCGGTGGAGTTCTCTAACCACACCGGGCGCCCTGCTGACTGGGCCCCGCCCGCCTAACAAGTACGAATATCACCCCGTGATGGCATGCCGGGGCCCGCGAGCGTAAGAGCCTCGGCCGGCGGACGCACACTCCACGAGACGCCCGACTGAGAGCCTGGCGCGGCGGGCCGCTAGGCGGCGGCGGGTGGGCTGTGGCTGTGCAGGATTCGGCCGTCGGGGCTGGCGGTGGTGGTGGTGCCGTCGGCGTTGAGGCTGATGGTCCAGCCCCACCGGTGCACCATGATCAGGTGGTGGAAGCTGCACAGCAAGATGCAGTTCCCCAGGCTGGTCGTGCCGCCCTGGCTGCGGGGGATGATGTGATGCACGTGGCACGCGGTCGGCGGGGTGTCGCAGCCGGGTGCGGCGCAGTGCTTGTCGCGGGTGATGATGGCCCGGCGCAGGTGGGGCGGCACCAGGTCCGTGACGCTGCCGACGTCCAGGGGCAGGCTGACCGACGCGGCGGGCAAGGGCAGGGTGCCGGTGCGCAGCCAGGACGCCACGCCGCTGGGCCCGGATAGCAGCGCGACTGCCTGCCGGACGATGATCTCCCGAGCGGCGGCCTTGGACAGCTCGCGGCGCCGTTCCCACGCCTGCCATCCCATGTCATTAGCGTCCTCCGGCGGTTCCGGGAGCCCGCCGCAGCCTGCGTGGCTGCCGTCGCAGGATGGCCGTGCCGGGTCGTATTCGGCCCACATGCCGGTGAGCCGGGCGGCGAGCTGGTCGAGGAGGTCGTGGTCGACGCGGCCGGTGACGACCGGGGCGAGGGCGGCGTCGCAGTCATCGCCCGGCCCTGCCCACGGCCCGGTCAGCACCGGCCCGTCGGCGCCAGCAGCTCCGGTGCCGCCGGCGCTTTCCGGCTGCGCGAATCCGGGTGGCAGCCATGGCCGGCCCGGTTCCCCGATGCCGTTGAGGAGCTGGTCCAGGGACAGCTGCAGCTGCAACTGGACGGGCTGGCCGGCCCGCTCGGGCAGGCACCCCGACGCCAGCAGCCTGCGGCAGGCTTCCTCGAGCGCGTCATGCTGGCGCTGCGCGATGCTGCGGACATCCTCGGCGCCCATCTTCTTGCCCAGCGACTCGAGGACTTGCTGCAGGGCGGCGGCGCACCAAGCCGACAAGTCCCCGGTCACCCGGCCCGCCCCGCCCAGGGTGGTGTCCAGCCACAGGCCCCGCTGCGTGAACCCGTCATCACGGTCCTCATCGGGCCCGGCGACCCGGCGGCGGATCTCCTCGGCCAGCCCGGCCAGCCCTGCCAGATCCGCCCCGGCAGCCGCCGCGCCGACGAGGATAGTGTCGGCGTCGCCGCGGTGCTCGGGCGGGAGCTTATCGGTCCAGTCGGTGATCTGCCGCGCCCACGACACCGACAACCCTCCCTCGGCCAGCGCAGCGGCGACGGCAGGATGATCAGCCAGCCGCCGCATCCACCCGACCGATGCACGGGCGGCGGCCGTGGTGACGCGGGTCTGCCAGGTCAGCCATACCCTGGCTGATCCTTGCCCGTCGTCTTCAAATCCGCGCTGCGCCGTGAACCCGGCCAGCACCCTCGCCCGCGCCGCCGCGTGCATCGACGCGGCCTGCTCGAGGGCACGCAGGCAATCCGCCTGCACGCGCGTCGGCACCGACGCCACGTCCGCGTCGGCCGAGGCAAGCCAGCCCAGCCCGGCTAGCACCATCCGCATCGCCTCACCAGGCGACGACGGCACCCCGGCGCCACCAGGAACAGGAGACCGAACCGGCACGGATCCGCACCTCCTCACGAACCCACAGCACCCTCGGCGGGAAGGAATCAGAACAGGGATCTCAAGTGCCGGGTCCGGCCTGCCGCAGCGGCCGGGAACATGGAGGAGGTGTCACCCCCGGAGCCTCTTGCCGTTCAGCTCCGGGTGCCAATTCCCGCCATCGAACTTGTACTCGAAAGACTAACACCAGCCACCGACAATTCCGCTCCGACATGCCGAAGAAATGGCGAACAAGCGCAAACGGCTCGCGAAAAGCGGACGGCGGCGCTGGCAGCCGCCGCGCTCACCTTTGCCTGGTCGGGTAACGCTATGGCGCCGACCTCGGCACGCTACGCATGGCTCGGTCTCGAGCCAGCCGCGGCCTCCGGGCTGGCTCGCATCATGGTCGGCACATTGCGCGGCGCCTCCGAGGTGAAGGCCTTCCGCGGGAACCGGCGAAGCGTTACGTGCGGTCTTTGCCGCCCTTCGCCAGATCCCGCCAGTCCTTGGCAGAGATTTCAACGTCGTGCTTGCGAGCCGCGCTCTTGATTCGCTTCCAGGCTTGATCCCGCTCGGCGTCGCTGACACCCTCGACCTGATCAAAGCGGGCGATGGCGTTGCGCACGTGGCGCGCGTCGGTCAGCGGCTCTTTGCGTTCCTTGGGGAAGGCGAACGCGCTGTCTGCTTGCTGGTCCTTCTCTGCGGTGCTCGTTCCCTCTGTCTGCCGAGGAACGTTAGCCCCGCGCGCTCTGGCACTCTGCGCTTGACGCGCCTTGCCGATGTTGCGCTTGGCGGCCTGTTTTGCTTGGTCGTAGCCATCACGTCCTCCCTTCAGACACAGACGCTGCCCGCCCATGGCGGAAGCATGCGGACCTCGATCGGATCTGAGCCCGTGCGTTCTGGGAAACGCAACACGCGCCAGTCGGCAAGCTCAGGACTACCGGCTGCCAAGGTCGCTGGTCAGGGAGCCGTCGAGCCTGGCAGCGGTGGGTTTGTCGGTTCCGGTGCCGGGAAGCACGTGCCTTCGCGATGACGAAGGAGGGAAGACATGTGCGTTTCCTGCGGGTGCGGTGAGCCGAACGCCGATCACGACGACTCACGCAACATCACCATGCGGGACGTTGAGGCAGCTGCGTCAGCGGCTGGCATCAACCCGTCACAGGTCGCAGACAACATCAAGAAGGAAGTACCCGCGAAGCAATAGCGTCTGCGATCGACTGCGCGGGACGGGCGGACGGCCAGCCGGGCGTCCGCCCGTCCCGCTACCGCTAATCACAAGACTGGCCTGCCGCCGGTTACCTCGAGGCGGGCACTTGAGATGTAGCTTGCGGGTCCAGACGGTCGTCTGGCGCATAGCCGGGACGGCCGGTTTGCAGATGGGACATGGTCGACAGGTTCAGGGCGATCGTGTGGTCCGAGCGGAGCGAGCTCGTACCGCCTGGCGGAGACCGCTTGCCTGGCACGAACCGGGTGCTCGGCGCGGTCGGCGACGTCGCTGCCCGGCACCCGGTACCCGCGATCGTGTCGCTGGCCGCCATCGCGCTCTTTGCCGCCATCGGGGCCCTGCGTCCGGCAGGGTGCGGACGTGGGCCGCCGGCATCGGCAGCGGCCTCGCCCTGGTTGGCCGGATGACTGGCCGGGCGTTCGCCGGCCTGGCTACCGAACGGTGCAACCGACGTCGGGACGCCGCTGCCGTTGCTGCTGCTCGCGGTCGCGACATGGCCGGCGGGCAGAACTAGCGGGCCCGCCAAAGTCAACAGAGGACGCGGGGCAATTCGTTGACTGTCAGAATAACAAATCCGTCACCTCGCCACATAATTGCATTGAGGCAGCCGCTATGCGGAATCGCGTCCTGGCTCGCCGAGCTCTGGCTTGAAGGCAGCTAGCAGCGAGCGGGTCACGGCGTAATGACTTGCCACGACGACGGTGTCACCCTGGCAACGCCGTGCGATGTCCGTTATTCCCTCGATGGCACGCTTCTGCACGGTCGGAGGGGGTTCGACGCCCGGCGCCTGATCAACTGATTCCCACTTCGCCCTTACTGCCGCGCGGCTCGTGCAGGTCCATGGGCCGCAATCACGATCCTGCAGGCGCTCGTCAATAACGATCTCCAGGCCGGTCTCCAGGCCGGCATGATCTGCGATGGGTTGAGCGGTCTGCTTGGTTCGCAGGGACGGGCGCAAACACCGCGCCTAGCCCGGTGATGTCGATGGCTGCCGCAAGCGCTGCGCCTGATCGCGTCCGGTCTCATCTAGCGGCAGGTCCGCGCGGCCCCTGAGCACATCTGTCTGGTTCAAGGGAGTCTTACCATGCCGTACCAGATCAGCGTGCGCTGCGCCGAACGGTTGCTGGCTGGCGGTGACATGGCGGCGTTGCAGTCATATCCCGACCTCCGGGCACCATGCGTTCCTCAGCTAACCGGGATTGCCGCTCTTACTCGCCCGGCGGCTGTGCCGTGGCTGTAGTGGCGCAGGTGTCGTGCGCCCGACATCGCCTGTCAGGTGGCCAATCCTCTCGATGGCGCCGGCACTGGCGCCGCTTCGGGCGGTAGCTCCGGCTGCGACTGGTGCGTCATAGGCGCGCGGGACTGTCTCGGTCGATCGTCGAGGCGACCAGTTCGTCCCAGGGCCTCGGCCAAGCTGCTGAAGTTGGGGATCAGGCGGTCCATGCCGGTGAGTGCTAGAACCCTGAGGACAGCAGTACTGGAAATGACCAGCAGGACCTCGTGGCCTTCAGCTTCGGCTCGGTTGCGCGCGGCTACCAGGACATGAAGTCCCGACACGTCGCAAAACTGAGTCTTGGTCATGTCGACCACGAGCGTGCCCTGCCACGTCGTGACTGCGTTGAGCAGACACGAACGCAGCGCATCAGCGTTCGTTATGTCGATCTCCTCGGGCGCCGTGACCACTGGCACGCCCTCGACCACATCGATCGGAAACCCGCCGCCAGGCATATGCGCACCTCCACTGGCTGCGAACAAATGACTGCTGCTCGGCCCCTCAGCGGTTGCGGTGCATGCGCGAACCGTGAGTACCACTAGGATCGAGCCTCTGGCGAGCTGCGTCAATATTCACGCGAGAAAAATATCGTGTATATTATATCGCGACGATGATCTCGCGAGTTGTATGCTCAGTCGTATGAGCGATCCAGCCCGGGCGGAAGGCAGCTGGACGCTGCTGACTGGCCACGGCCACGTGCTTGTGGAAATCGCCCGCAACCCCGAAGCCCGCATCCGGGATATCAGCCCAGTCGTCGGCCTGACCGAGCGCTCGGTACAGGCCATCGTGGCTGACCTGGAGGCCGCGGGGTACATCACGCGCCGGCGCACCGGGCGGCGCGTCGTGTACACCGTGAACAAAGGCAGCCTGTTCAGGCACGCGGCCCAGGAAGGACACCGGGTCGGCCCGTTGCTCGACCTGCTGGCCCGCGAGACCACACCAGACCCGTAGGACGGCCGAGACCGGCAGCGGCCGCCCAGCCGCCCGGGCACCGCCGCCCGCAACCGGGCGCGTTTGTGGCCCCGCTGAGCAGGTAGCAAGAGCGGCGTCGCGATGTCGATGACGTTGGTGACTCATGCGGTTGGCAGGATCTGAAGCCGATGGCTGAGAGCGACCCGGCCCGGTCCAGTACTGGATACTGCGGCTGCGGTGATGTGGGACATACGCGCCACGATCGCGCATCGATGGCCGCGAGATCCGATTCCGTCTCAGCTTGAGCGACAGGGGCGTGGCGTCACGCTCATGTTCGCCGCCGCTTTGCTGGTGGATGCGGGCCGCGCGCCGCCAGGCCTGCAGGTGGGCGCCGTCAGCGCGACTGGCTTCGGCGGACTGCTGGCTCACGTTGGCGGAGCGCTCGAGATCTACTCGCTTCGAGTCGAGGGAGTGAGCTTGCGCGCCGCCAGGGACCTGCCTTCCATGTGGCGGCGCGGCGGCGGTCGGCCTCGCGGCTGGTGCCGCGGCCTGCTCGGCGAGAAGAGGGACTGCCGGTGAGCAAGAAGAGCGCGAGCGTGCACACCGTGACGCGAGACGGAGTGCACCGGCTCGGCATGATTGCCGAGCCGTATCAATCAAGCAAGGGCGGCACGTACCTCAAGGCCGGGCAGGTTCTGTCCGCGCTCGGCGTACTAGGATCGGTTGCCAGCGGCGCCGCTGGCCGGCGGGTCTGGTGGTTCGCCGACTGGCCGGCATGGCGTTCCTAGGCGCGTCGATAACGACCCGCTGGGGCATCTTCCATGCGGGCCTGGCCTCAGCCGATAACCCTAAGTACACGATCGTCCCGCAGCGTGAGCGGATCGAATCCGCCCGCTAGCCTGCGACCTTCTCGAGCCAGGCGTGGGCGAACTGGAGTATGTCGGCGCCGGTTAGCGCTGTGAGGGCGCCCATCGACAGGCGGGTGGTGCGCGGTAGCAGGAGCAGGCCAGCGGTGAACCCGGTGGCCACCCACATGCCGGTGCAGAAAGGGCATGTCAGAAGCTCGCCGATGGTCTTCTGGCCGCCCTGGCCGCGGACGTCTTCGGCCAGTTCTGCTGGCCCTTGGGTTCCCTTGTACGCGGTGAAGGGAGCGCGCAGCGGGCTGGTGACCGGGTCTTTCGCGATCAGCCTGCTGAGCTTGTGCGTGGACGCGGCGCAGAGCACCAGGTCGCCAACGGCCAGGCCGTCAGGAACTGGCTTGCCGCGCGCCTTGACGCCTGCAGCCAGGGCCGCGACCATGCCGGCATAGACGGTCATCGCTGTGGCGTAACCGCCGAGCGGCCGCTGCTGGCCTCCCGCGTACTGCGCCGCCTGGGAGCGCCCGGCGGCCGCGATCCGGTCCTTCATCTCCGTCACTGTCTTCATGAAGCCCGGCTACCCAGGAGAACCCGGCGAAACCGGGTTCTCCTGGGTAGTTGTGAGGGCGGTCACGCGCCCCGGTCGGACATCTTGTCGCGGGCCTTGTCCGCGGCGGCCGCGACCGGGCCTGCGGACTTCAGCAGGCCAGGTGAGGCGGGCGTGTGCGGGTGCGGCCGCGTCGGCGCGGTCTTCTTGCCCTCCTCGATCTTCCTTCCGATCTCGTTGGCCTCGTCGGCGCTCAGCGCGTTCCGAAGGCTCGGCCAGACCTGGGTCTCTACCCCGTCCTCTCGCGATCCGCGTGAACACACGCACTCCCCCGACTGGGTGTCTTAAACCCAGGCTCACCTCGCGTGACGGCAGCGGCGCGGGGTATTTGTCGTCCCGTGGCTGACATTGCTTTCGTCGGTCTTGGCCGGATGGGGCTGCCGATGTGCGCGGTTCTGGTAGAGGCGGGCTTCGACGTCGTCGCGAGTGATGAACGCACCGACGCGCGAGCGGACGCTGCCACGTGCGGCGCCTCGTGGCGGGTCTCACCCGCCGAGGCCGCCGCAGTGGCCGAGGTACTGAACACCGTGCTCCCCGGCGCTGCGCAGGTGCGCACGGCTATGGTCGGCCCGGCTGGCGCGCTGCCCGCCCTGCCGACGGGCGCGACCTCGATCGACATGACTAGCAACGGACCGCAGGCGGTCCGCACGCTCTGTGAGCGAGGGCATTGGCTGGCCCATGTCCTGTTCAATTCGAGCGGCGCCTGGCTGGATGTCTGGCCAGCAGTCTCCTGAACGCGGAACGTCTCGCCGCGGCGGCGCGAACGCTGCTGCCGTGATGCCTGCGCCTCGTCGGTGCGGTCAACCTCGACCTCTGGCCTCCTTAGTGGCGGCGTAGTTAAGTCTGGCGGGACGACGGCACCGAGAAATTGCCCAGTGGGAGGCTCTCCGCCCATTGCGGTCAGGCCGGGTCTACCTGCTTGCTCACGATCCAGGCATGCTTGCCGACCTGCCGGACCTGGATGAACCCGTGGTCCTCGAACAACTCGACGGTCACGCTGAACAGGAACCGCCCAACGGCTTCGCGACCAGTGGTCACCTCGGAGATCGCCTCGACGAGACCGCCACCCGCTGCGGCGATCTGCTCGAGCGCGCCGCCGAGGGCAGCCCTCGCGATGCCCTGCCCGCGATGCTTTTTGTCAACGTAGAAGCAGGTGATCCGCCAGTCCGGCAGCGGTGGCGCGTCCTTTTCGTATTCGCGCCGGTGCTTGATGGCCGGAAGTTCTTCGGGGCTGCCGTACTGGCACCATCCCTGAGCGATCCCGTCGTCGTCGAAGACCAGCGCCGCGTGCGCCCGGCCCTCGCGAACCTTGGCCTCCTTGGTGGCGCGATTCCCCGCGTAACCGGCGCGGTGCATCTGAAAGCGTTCAGGGTGAAAGCCCATGCACCAGCAGCCGCCGAAGACGCCGTTATTGCGCTCGACTACCTCCGCGAAGGCGTCCCAGGTCGAGGCGTCAAGCGGCCGGACACAATACGCAATCTGCTCAGTCATCGATAGGCACGCCGTTATCCTCGCCGTTGAGGTCGCCAGCGTGGGCGACCACCGCGACAGCGTCCCGCCCGCAGAGCGCTGAGCTAGCCGGTTGCAGCGGCGCCTCGTATGTCGCCTCTCGGATGTCGGCATTGTTGGCAAGCGCATCCTCCATCTGTCTGGCGGCGGCCAGGCCGCTGCTGAGCATCGCCTTGGCGCAACCGGAGTGTCATCCCTGGCCCGGCCCGCACCATCAAGTTACTCCGCTCCCGGGGCCAGCTCGCCATGGCCGAGCTGATCACCTGCCGCAGCGGGTACGAGCGCGATATCGTCCGGCGGCCGACACGCCGACCGGCGGCGCCGCAACCGTGCCCCTAGCCGCTTGTCGCGACGGCATCCGCATCCCGGCTCACCAATTGCATCTCGCGGCATCCCGATGACCGAGGTCGCCGAGCGGTCCACGGCGGCCTCGGACTGGATGGCCTGACCTGGGTTTAGACCTGTCGGAGCGGTCGCGGTGCGATGACGATTTCGGTACTCGGGCCGTCACACGGCCACTTCGCCGAGGCCGAGTCTGGCATCGCCGCCATCGAAGCGACGGTCGTGCATGATTCGGGACGGCCGCCGTCTCCGGTAGCGGAGAACAGGGCCATCGAGGTCCGCCCGGCCAATTTCACTGGGTACCTGACCTTGCTCAAACTGGCATTCACCAGCTACTGGCGACGAGCCACCTCCGATCCAGACGGGCTTTCAGTCGTTCTGCTGGCGGCTGACACCCGGGGCGCGTCACCGCCCGCGAAGCTGTTCGCGCGGGATTGAACCCCGCCGGCATCGGGCGTTCGGCGACCGCATATTTCCCTGGCCTGTCACGGCCAGGCCCGTTAATTCATAATCGTCAGGAGCTCACCGCACGCCTGCTCGCAGCGTCGGCACGACTCCGCGCACACCCGGCAGTGGGCGTGCCTCGGCGCATGCCGCTCGCACTCGTCGCCGCAGCTCCGGCAGATGGCCGCGCACGCCTCGACCAGCGGCCTTACGACGCGGTTATCCCAGATAACCGGGCGGCCCAGCACGGCTGCGGTAGCTGCGCAGATATCCGCGCAGTCCAGGCACAGGCGAATGCACGCGACCATCTCGGCCAGATGCGGCTCGCTCAGGTCGGCGTCGGTGTCGGTACCGCAGGCTTGCGCGCAGTCAGCCGCAGCCTCGATGACTCCGGCTAGCACCTCGGCATCGACGTCGAGCTTGAAATCGCCTGGGTAGCTGCCTAGCATCTGCCGTGCGTAACTCATGCCACCTCCCCGGCACGACCGCGGACACAACCCCTACTACCCGCCCGTCCCAACGCGTTAACCGCCGCAGCGCCGGGGCCGGCTGTTCTGGCTGGCTGGCGCCGGATCGGGTCGGGGGCCGAGCGGACCGGGCAGCATGCAACGATGTGGCACCGGACTGACTGGTCATGGTGGAGCTTGCCGGCGACTCGGGTGCCGGCCGCTCGCGGTGAGAACTGCGGCGGCAAACGTGCTCCTAGCAGGGGACCGGCGATATAGACCACACTGAGGCCCGCAGTTACCAAGCGTAGTCACTGTGACGACGCGATGACGCCGCAGCGTCGATGGGCAGCAGGCCTGCCCTGCCTGCGGTCAGCCAGCCTGGCGCCTCGCGAGCACCGTCCGAATACTCTCCACGTCCGGTAATCACTGCCCTCGACACACGCGCAAGTAAGTCATCATGGCCCCGGGGTGACGCCGCTACGGCGTGAAAATTCGGACAGCTGACCCGCCGTGCCACGGGAGCCCGGGTCCGGCGGGTTTGTGCCGGCTGATGTGCCTGCACGGGCGCGGGCGGCCTGGAAGGCTGTGGCCGCGGCCGTTCGCTGACGTCGTCGTTCCTTGGCGGGCCTGACCCCGCAAGTAAGTCTGACGCCGGGAGCCAATCTTCAGGGCTGCTTAATGGTGCTTCGAGCCCGCGGACCAGACTTACCGATGCCCCTGGCTCCCGCGGACGGCCGCGGCCGCAGCCGCTTTGTCATCGTCCGAGCCATCCATGCAAGACGTCGAGGACGAGCCGCTGTTCTGCGAGCGGGTCGCCGGCCTGGACATCGCCAACGCCGGGGTCGAGGTCACCTTCCGGGTACCCAGCGACACCACGGCGGGCCGCCGCCAGGCAGGAAACCCGCAGCTTCGGCACCACCCGCGCCGAGCTGGAGTCGCTGGGCGACTGGCTGGCCTGCTGGGGCGTGACCAGGGCCGGGATGGAGGCCAGCGTCGAGCGGCCCGGCGCGTCTTCGGCGGCAGGCGGGCGACCCCGGCGCAACTCTTGGCCCTCGGTCGCGTAGCGGACCTTCACCCCGGGTTGGGATCCCCGAGCTGCTGGCGCGTGCATCGCTGGCCCCGCCAGTGGGTACTACCTAGATTCTGGCGGGGGTAGCCCGCCAGCCGGACGAACTGGCCGGGATCCGCCACGGCTTGGGCCCGGTAGAAGAGGCAGCCGGCCGGATGGAGTTGATTTGGCGAGAGGGCACTAGATGGTGGCCCGGGGCCAGGTGAGTCGTGAGGATGTGTTGCGCGCCATGCGGGAGTATGACCGGCTCGGGCCGGAGCAGTTCTTCTCGGCCCACGGTTTCGCTCCCACCACGACTTATGAGCTGGTCAGGGACAAACGCCGGTATCCGCCCAAGGCGATCTTGGGCACCGCCTATGAGCTCGCGACGGGCCAGCGCCTTGGCTCCGGCGACTTCGAGGGCGGGAAGATCGGTGCCGTCAAGGTCCTCAGCGAGCTGGGATTCACAATCGAGGCGAAGCCGCGACCAGCGAGGTGAGGCTGGCCCGACACGCGGCACCGGACTGGAACCGGATCGTCTCAAGTCCTGATCTTCGGCCTGAACACGCACACACACTGGTCTATCCCAGGCGTGCCGGCGACGGCTAGCCTCCGCTGGCCGCGGGGGGAAGGAACGGGAGTGCTGTCATGACTGACATCGAATATCAGACAGCGGAAGTGGATGGCCTGACGGTTCTCGGCAGCGAATGCGTCGTCGACGTCTCAGGTGGCGGCCCGGCTGGGGGTCGCCCCTCCTTCGGTGTCGGCGATGCTACGCCGGCTCGAGGCGGCAGGCTTGCTGGCCGATCCGGCCAGTGCCGGTATCGCGTTCAGCGAGCATGGTGAGCTCCACGCCATGGACGTGATCCGGCGGCACCGGCTGATCGAGGCCTTCCTGGTGCAGGCCGCGGGCATGCGCTGGGATGAGGTACATGCCGAGGCTGAGGCGCTGCAGCATGTAGCCAGCGAGTTGCTGATCGACCGCATCGACTCGGTGCTTGGGCATCCCCGCAGAGATCCGCACGGTGACCCGATCCCGCCGCCGTCAGGTGATCACGTCGAAGACTGGTCACCGGCGCTCGCGGACGCGCCCGAGGGTGCGTGCTTCCAGGTGGAGCGCGTCAGCGACGAGGAAAGCGCCGCGCTGCGGTATCTCGCCGGGCTGGGGATCGGGCCCGGTGTGATGTTGCGGATAGCGGAGCGGGAACCAACGGCGGCCCGCTGTGGGTCGAGATAGGAGGCCGCCGCCGTGCGCTGGGAACTCAGCTGACTCATCTCGTGCATGGCGTGGTCCTGTCATGACCACCACCGTCGAACCAGAAACCCGCCGGCGCGTCACGCTGCAGGATGTGAGGGCCCGGGGCCGGGTCCGGACCGTGCTGAGCTTGCTGGGCCCTGCATTCGTTGCCTCAGTCGCTTACGTCGACCCGGGCAACTTCGCGACGAACTTCGCCGCCGGGGCGGGGCACGGCTACGAACTGGTGTGGGTCATCGTGATGGCCAACCTGATGGCCATCCTGGTCCAGTACCTCACCTCCAAGGCCGGGCTTTCGACCGGCCGCAGCCTGCCGGAGCTGTGCCGCGAGCGATTCGGCCGGCGCGCGAATGTGATTCTGTGGCTGCAGGCCGAGATCGTCGCGATGGCGACTGACCTGGCGGAGTTCGTAGGCGCCGCCATCGGCCTGAACCTCATCTTCGGCATACCGCTACTCCCGGCAGGGCTGATCACCGCAGTGGTTGCGTTCGCGATCCTGGCCCTCGAGCAGCGCGGCCACCGCCGCTTCGAGCTCGCGATCATCGCGCTCCTGGGACTAGTGGGACTGGGTTTTGTCTATGTGTTCTTCGCCGTCGGTGGTCAGGACTACAGGCAGATCGCTGACGGCCTGGTGCCGCACCTGAGCGGTCCGGACTCGCTGGGCCTGACCGTCGGGATCATCGGCGCAACCGTCATGCCGCACGTGGTCTACCTGCACTCGGCGCTGCAGAAGGACCGGATCCAGGCCGCCGACCGCAAGGAACGCAAGACACTCCTGAACTACAACAAGTGGGACTGCATAATCGGCCTCGGCGCTGCCGGACTGGTCAACCTCTCCATGCTCTGCATCGCCGCGGCCCTGTTTCACAGGCCGGGAATGACCGGCATCAGCGACCTCGGCCCTATCCATGCGCACCTCGACCAATTGGTGGGCGGCGGCGCGGCGCTAGCCTTCGGGATAGCCTTGATGGCCTCGGGCTTGTCGTCCTCCAGCGTCGGCACCTACGCCGGTCAGATCGTCATGGCCGGCTTCATGAACTGGCGCATCCCGCTGACGGTGCGCCGCACCCTGACGATGCTCCCCTCGCTGATCATCCTCGCGCTTGCCGTCAACACCAGCCAGGCCCTGGTCTTCTCCCAGATCGTCCTGTCATTCGGCATTCCGTTCGCCCTCATCCCGCTGCTGCTCATAACCCGGGACCGCAAGACGATGGCCGACATGGCCAACTGGCGGCTGACCAGCACCCTGATGCTCGTGACCACAGTCATCATCACAGGCCTCAACCTCTACCTGCTCGCCGATGCCATCACCGGAGCGTTCTGAGGTAGCCGCGGCGCCACTGGGCCCAATAGCTGGCGCGACTGCGTGGCTTCGGTGACGCCGAAGCCTCGACCGAACGCTATGCGAACGCACCGGACCCTAGCCTGGCGATGCCAGCTCACGGACGATGCCCGAGCAAGGCGACAGTAATGCGAGCGGTCCGGGAGGTTCTCACGTGGACAGACCAGGCGGACTGGCCGCGATCGGCAACACACCAGTCGTGCGTCTGGCACGGCCAGCAGATGACGGCTCCGCCGAGGGCCGGTGGCTGTGTCGACGGCCCGGGCAGACTGAACCCTTGACCAGATGAGTGGCACGGCACCCACCGTGGGGAGGGCTGGTGAGAAGCAACGGCGCCGCCGGGAGCCTGGTATCGGTCAACGTCGGGCTGCCGCAAGATATCTCCTGGCACGGCAAGACCGTGCATACCGGCGTCTGGAAACGACCGCTCCCGGCGATCAGCCAGGTGCGGCGCCTCAACATCGATGGCGACGGTCAGGGTGATCTGGCTGGTCACGGGGGTGAGAACCGCGCGGTGTTCGTACATCAGCTGGACTCCTATGAGTACTGGCAGCGTGAGCTGGGCCGCAGCGACTTCGAGTACGGACAGTTCGGCGAGAACTTCACCGTCAGCGGCCTGCCGGACGATGAGGTTTGCATCGGCGACCGCTTTGAGGTTGGTGAGCGGTGCGAACACCGCCACCATGGCCGTGGAGGCGAGCAGCACCAGCATGATCTGCCCGGCCGGCGAGTGACCCGACATCGGACGCCAGGACCCCTGCACTCCATCGACCTGACACGCTACGACAGGAAGGTCGGCATCGGCCCCGGCGAATTCCGCACCGAACGGCCGCCAAGGCAGCCGGCTCGTCCCAAGCCGACTGCGGAGTCCGACCAGGCACTGACATCGGCGCTAAAGGCGAGAGGCCGCCGCCGGAACCGCCGGAACCGCTGGACGGCTGGCATGCCCTGGCGAACGGTATCGGGGCGACCAGCCGTTCATGCACTCATGTCCGGCCCGGCGGACTCATCAGCCAGGTACTGCGCGTACCAATCCGGCCAGTCCGGGTCATCATGGCCGATGTCCTTCGCATGCCTGTCGTGCGCTGCGGCTGCGCGGCGTAGCGCGTCAGCCAGGGCGCCCACCGAGCCGTATGCCGCCAGCACAGAGGTCGTCCGACCCGGGAGGCGGGTGGTGACCTCCTGGACCAGCCAGTTATTGCCCTCCCAGTCGTTGAACGAGACGTACGAGCCGAAGCTCTTGCGGCCCGGTGCCGGGCCAGGGACGCGCCTGGCGCCATCCAGGTGGAAGACCCCGCTGACTTCCGCGCCGCGCCCGGACAGCTCGGCCCGGGCCGCGTCGATGTCGTCCACCACCAGGTCCTGCCCCGGCGCGATTCCGGTGCTGAAGAATGCCGAGCATGCCGACCCGGGCGGGGTCGCCTGAACCGACCGAACGCCATCCTCGTCGCAGGAATCGAAGTCCATCCGCCACCCCAGCCCCTGATAGAAACCCTTGGCGCGGTCCATGTCAGCGACCGGTATTCTCACGACCTCAAGCCTGTAGTCCACGGCCCATCTCCTCTACAACGGCCTGCCTGCCGCTGCGGCGCCCCTGGTGCACCAGCCTCGGCCGACAATGCTCGGCGGGCCAGTACAGGAAGCGGCGCAGCCGCATTCCCCGCGCTCCTGGCACCACTCCCGGCTGGAAAGGATGGTCCGTCGCCTGATCACCAGCGCAACCAGGGCTGCGAACGCCGTCACATCCCGGCTGCGCCGCTTGTCGTCAGCTCGCCGTTGAGGCCGCTCGGGTAGAACCCGCCAGAGTTGGCCTGCCCTGGCGTGAGGTAGACGATGTTGAGTATTTCGCCGGGGGCGCGGCCGAAGGCCACGCCGTGCTCGTCATCGGGCACGATGTTGGCCTCCCCGTTCACGGTGATGCCCTGATCGATGTGCTTGTTGCCGTTGAGGCCGTCGCGCGCCTTCGAGATCGCATTCGCGTCATCGGCGCCACCCCGTTCGAACAGCACGGTACGGACGGTCGCGGCGTGGTAGGCCTCCACGGCAAGGATGCCGACCGCGGCATCCAGGTAGGTCTTGTTATCGATGAGCGGGGCGGCTCCCTTGAACGCGGTCACGCCGACGTCTTCGAACAGGAACGCGCCGCGCAGGAAGTTGTCCTCGTTGGCGAATACGTCGAAGGTTTCGCCTGACTTGATCAGGCCGGCCGCCATCGCCGCGTCGGTAAAGCTCTGCTGCATGTCGATGGCCGGCTGGCTGGCGGCCGACGACCCCAGCGCCGCGCGGAAGAACGCTACATGCTCGTGCTCGTCGCGAGCGATCTCCTTCGCGAACTGCTTGATCGAGTTGCTCCCGAACATTACCTGCTTGCCGCCGTTCACTTCACCGTGCTGCCCGGTGCCGGTAGTCATCTCGTCGGGGAGCCCGTGCCCGTTCACGGCGAAGGAGTAGAAATTCGCCTCCAGGTACTCCAGGTTCAGCGCGAAGTTAAGAATCGCGCTGTCGGAGATCTCGGCTTCGTCACTATGCCGGCTGAATATCGACGGGGTAGCCAGCGACCTGGCCAGGCTGGCGCCGACCAGTCCCAGTCCCGCCGCCGCCGCGCTCCGCATGAATACCGACCGGTCCGCCGCATTTTCGGCGCTTCGGCGGATCAGCTCGTTTACATACCTCTTCCCGAACATCCGTGTCCCCTCCCGCGTTGGCCCCCATCGGGGGAGCAAGGAGCTGAATGACAGACGGCGCATCCCACCATGAAACCCGGCGTGCCCGCCGTTCCCCCGCTCCGGACCGCGACCAGCGACGCCGACCGCGACCGACACAATGAGCGTAACAAAGCAGTAACGCGCGCCCGACGAGGGTGCCACCGCCACGCAGATGACCGCGAACCATCCAGCTATTCGGGCTGGCCGACTGTGGGCGAGGATCGCCAGAGGCCGCATCCGCCGTAACTGCCAGCGCCTCATGGTAACTAGTGCCGCGTCAGGCTAGGGAGCGTCCGATCGCCTGTGTAAATGATCGTGGCGGTTTTCATGGGGTCGGGATTCGTCCGTCGAAGTAGATCGTGAACGCCTGCAGGGCCTGCTTCCACCCGGAACTGCGGATCCCGGTGTCCCGGCCGCGGAAGTCGTCCAGGCTGCTCAATCAATTCATCGAGCGCGGCGTGGCCGGCTCAGGTTGTTCTTCGAGCTCGCCCGGGTCCTGGCGACCTCTCCGGGTCCTGTCACCGTGCAGGTGTTGGCGGCGCGGGTGCGGTGGCGGTGGCTTGGGGTGCTGGGGCACGCTGGGCGTCGGTGAGCAGGTGCCAGGCGCGGGTGAGCAGCTTACGGGCGATCGCCGTGGTGGCGATCTTCTTGCCCCGCCGTTTGGCGATGGCCTGGAAGGTCGCGGCGAACTGCGGGGAGCGCTTGGCGGTCTGCGCCACCTCGCACAAGACGAACCGCAGCCAGGCCGAACCCTGCTTAGAGATGTGGCCATGGCGGACGATGCGGTCCGAGCCGCGGACGGTCGGGGTGAGCCCGGCCCAGGATGCCAGGCGCGGCGACCCGAACCGGTTCACGTCACCGATCTCGGCGAGGATGACCAGCGCGGTGAACGGCCCGATCCTCGGCAGCTGGGTCAGCACCTTGACCCGCGGGTCGGACCGGGCCCGCTGGCAGATCTCCCACTCAAGCCTGTCGATGACGGACCCGAGCGCGTCGATCAGCGCCAGGTCGTCGTCGACCACTTCGCGGGACACGGCGGCCAGCTCAAGGGACGCCAGCCAGGCCCGGCCCGGGCCGCTCCAGCCCCCGGCCGGCCGGTCATGGCCGTGGTCGGCCACCACGGCGTGGATCCGGTTGCGCAGCAGGGTCCGCAGCCGCACCAGCCGCCAACACCGCGATCCGGGTCGTCGGGCGGTGGATGCGATCGTCGGCATTGTGCAGCCGCCAGGAGTCGGCCATCACCGGGGAGTCCGCGAGCGCTGCGGAACGTCGCAACCGCGCGCGGCCCACCCGCGGCCCGAACCTGGCCGGTGGCGACCCAGGCACCACGCTGCGACACGGCGGCTTTCCTGCCTGCCGCGGCATCCCCAGCAAGCTGGGCCGTTCTTGATCTAGGACGCGGCAATGTCGCGCTTCTGCCAAGGCCATCGCCCGGTTGTCTCGACCTCGAGCGAGAAGCTCAGGAAGGTGCGGATGAGGACGATCGCGGCCAGGATTGCCACGCTGGTCAAGTTGGGCGAGGCCGCGACGGTTCGGACGATGTCGCCGGCCACCAGCAGTTCCAGGCCCAGCAGGATGGCCCTGCCGAGCTGCTGGCGGAAACGCCGGTAGATATCACTCTCGTGCCAGGAGCGCCGGACGGCGCTGGCCACGACCGCGATCGCTACGCCGACCACGATGATCGCGACCCCTGCCGCATCGATGGTCATCCCGATTTTCTCGATCACGTCGTTGTAAACCATCTCGCTCCCTGTCGATTTGCCCGTCCGGCTATCCTGGATGCGCTGCGGGCCGACCGGCCCACGGTCGGTCAGGCTCCAAGGTCTAACTAGCGTCTTCACCGCTCGGGCCGATAATGGCCGAGGTCAGGCGGACCTTGGCTGCAGAGCTATGACGGCGCGGCCTGATTGCCGTCGACACCGATGACCTGGCTTTCTGAGGGAGGACGGTGCTGGCGTGCGAGTGGACCAGCCTCCTGACGCGGACCATGAATGGCTGCTCGCCCATCGTTGGGTCTGCAGTCGTAACCGTGCTCGAACAGTTCATCGGCAATTCTGCTTGCGATGCCGGACGCTTGTTCTTCCGCGGAATCGCCCGGACCCAAGCCGAGATGCTGGACCCGTTTGAGCAAGTGTTCCAGCTGGAGATCGACGATGGGACCGCGGTGGTCCGGCTCAGCGGCCCAGCGCGGATGACTTCGCCTGTTCGCGCCGAGGCGATCAGACAGCAAACAGCGGCCGTGTTGCCGATGGCCGGAAACGACGATGGCGGCTGAGGTTCCGCCTACCTGTCTTCTTGCCCGAGCCCAGGGAAGCTGCCGCCTGCGGCCCGGCTCCGGGGAGGATCGCGCTCGACGGGTGGCCGGCCGGACCGGATGTGAGGGTAGTGCAGGTCGAACGCGGGCCGCTCGGAGCGGATCCGCGGGATCGAGGTGAAGTTGTGCCGGGGCGGCGGGCAGGAGGTGGCCCATTCCAGCGAGTTCGCGAAGCCCCACGGGTCATCGGCTGTGACGCGCTCGGCGTGCTTCCACGTCCAGTAGACGTTGTAGAGGAAGAACAGCGTCGACGCCCCCAGGATGAACGAGCCGACCGAGGAAATGTCGTTCAGGGTGGTCGCGATATGCGGCAAGTCCGGGTAGTTCGCGACCCGGCGGGGCATCCCCTGGACGCCCAGCCAGTGCATCACGAAGAACGTCATCCAGAAGCCGATGAACAGTGTCCAGAAGTGCAACTTCCCGAGGGTCTCGTTGAGCTTCTTGCCGGTCCATTTCGGCCACCAGAAATAGAATCCGGCGAACATGGTGAACACCACGGTGCCGAACAGCACGTAGTGGAGATGAGCGACCAGGAAGTAGCTGTCGCTGACCGCGAAGTCCAGCGGCGGCGAGGCCAGGATGACCCCGGTCAGGCCGCCGAGCAGGAACGTGACCAGAAACCCGATGCTGAACAGCATCGGCGTCTCGAACGTCAGGGCTCCCCGCCACATCGTGCCGGTCCAGTTGAAGAACTTCACCCCGGTCGGGACCGCGATCAGGTACGTCATGACCGAGAAGAACGGCAGCAGCACCGCGCCGGTGGTGAACATGTGGTGCGCCCACACCGTCATCGACAGGCCCGCGATCGCGATCGTGGCGGCGACCATGCCCTTGTACCCGAACAGCGGCTTGCGGGAGAACACCGGAATGATCTCGGTGGCGATGCCGAAGAACGGGATCGCGACGATATAGACCTCGGGATGGCCGAAGAACCAGAACAGGTGCTGCCACATCACCGCCCCGCCGCTGGCGGCGTCGAACACGTGCGCGCCGAGCTTGCGGTCGATCTCCAGCACCAGCAGCGCCGCCGCCAGGACCGGGAACGCGACCAGCACCATGATGCTGGTGAGCAGGATGTTCCAGGTGAAGAGCGGCATCCGGAACATGGTCATGCCCGGAGCGCGCATACAGAAGATCGTGGTGACGAAATTGACCCCGCTCAAGATGGTGCCCAGCCCTGACAGAACCAGGCCCATGATCCACAAGTCTCCGCCGATGCCGGGCGAGTTCACCGCGCTGGTCAGCGGCGAGTACGCATACCACCCGAACCCCGGCGCGCCGCCCGGGGTGAGGAAGCTGGCCAGCAGGATCAGCCCGCCGAACACGAAGAAGTAGTAAGACATCAGGTTCATCCGCGGGAACGCGACGTCCGGCGCGCCGATCTGCAGCGGCATGATCTCGTTCGCGAGCCCGACGAACAGCGGCGTGGCAAACAGCAACAGCATGATCGCGCCGTGCATCGTGAACAGCTCGTTATACTGCTGGTCCGACACCAGATGGTTCTCCGGCCCCATCAGCTGCGCCCGCATGATCATCGCCATCAGGCCCGCGATCAGGAAGAACCCGAACGACGTGATCAAGTACAGGTGACCGATCACCTTGTGATCGGTCGTCGACAGCCAGTCGACCAGCACCAAGCCCTTACGATAACCGCCCGTCGCGGCCGCCGCGCCTGTCGGCGCTTCCTGCCGATATGAGGTCACGCGGCACCCCCCGATACCAAGTGCGCTCCCTAGCCTGCGTGCACCATAACTGCGGCCTCCCCGATGGCTGCCCGACACGGCCGGGCTCGGTGGAACCCGGATTGCACGTTCCTGGCTGGCGAGCAGGCGACAGGGCCGCGGTCGGCAGCTCTCAGCTGGTGCCCCCGCGCCGACTGCCTGACCCGGCACCACGCTAGCACTGGCAGCCCATCACTTCCGACCCCGCAGTGCAGACAGTGGGCCGGTCGGCGGAGCGTCCGGACCGCGACGCATACCCGGCCCTAGCGGCGCGCGGTGCAGTCATCTGACGGGGATACCTCGGCTGGCTGACCGTGATGAGGAAATCCGTGATCATCGACAGCGTAGTCGGCATGATAGGCCCGACCCCTGGGGCTGAAAGGGTGCCAGAGGAACTGGCCCGGGTCGATGCGCTGGGATGATCCGGCGTTCCTCGGCTCGTTCGCGCCGCACTTCGATCCGTTCACCGGCCGGCCGTCGACGTCGATGGCCTGCTACCTACGGCTGATGGTCGTTGCTCAGCGCTTACTTAGCGCAGTGAGCGCGTCGGAGATGTACGCCAGCATCTCCATGTTTCACGTATGTCCCCGGATTCAGGCAGCATGAGCCGACGGCAACATGCTCAGGTCCGCATACCGCGAGCCGCCGCGCTGGCCTGCACCGCCTCGAGCTCGACGACGTCGCCGCCCCGGTCGTGGCGCGGATTTTCGCTGAGTTCCTTGACGATCACGGCCTCTACTCCATTGCCGAGGGCCCGACCAGGGACGGTATCCCTTCGCCGTCAGCGCACGACCGGGCCAGGAACAGTCACCGGTCCGGTATCGCGTGGTCCAAGAGCGCGGTGCGGGCGATCCTCACCAACCCCCGGTACACCGGCAGGCAGGTGTGGAACCGCCAGCGCAAGGATGAGGTACTGCTCGACGTCGACAACGTGGCGCTCGGCCACGTCACCAAGGAGCGGTGGAACCCTCCGCAAGACTGGATCTGGTCCAAGACAACCGCCCACCCGCCGATCATCTCGGCCGAGGTGTTCTCCGACGCCCAGCGCGTCTTGCTCGGCCGGGGCGGCAAGCCGACCAGCCAGACGAAGCGGCCAGCGCCCCGGCTCTACCTGCTGCGCGGGCTGGTCTTCTGTGGCGCCTGCGACCGGCGGATGAATGCGAACTGGGCGAACAAGGCTGTCTACTACCGGTGCCGGTTCCCCCAGGAATACGCGCTCGCCAACAACGTGTCCCATCCGCTGAATGTCTACATTCGCGAAGACCGTCTGGTGACCCGCCTGGACCGCTGGCTCGCCACGATCTTCGACGACCATGTTGTCGAGCGCACCCTGGACAGACTCGATGCAGCCCAGCAGGTGAGCAGCGGGACTGATGCCCTGAGCGCCGCGATCCGCCGTGAGATTACCGCCGCGGACCGCAAGCTAGCCCGCCACCGGCCGGCGCTCGAGGCGGGCGCTGACCCTGCCGTCGTCGCCGGCTGGATCCAGGAGGTTCAGTCCGTAGAATTTGAGGCCCAGCGCCGCTTGGAGCTTATCCGCCCTGCTGCTGCACCGAAGCTAGACCGCGATCAGCTAGCGGCAGCCATCCGCGAACTCGGCGACATGGTCAGGCTGCTGACCAGCGCCAGCCCAGACCGCAAAGCCAGGATCCTACGCAGGGTTCGGGATCTGCCTGACGTACCACCAAGCCAAGAAGCAGGTGCAGATCAGCCAAGCGCCGCCCAGATGTGACATGGGCCAGCGGTTCGTGTCCGAGGGGGGACTTGAACCCCCATGCCCTTTACGGGCACTAGCACCTCAAGCTAGCGCGTCTGCCTATTCCGCCACCCGGACTCACGTGGACGGGCAGATACACCCAGTCCAGCCGCATCACGATAGCAAATCAGGCGGCCGCTAGGCGAGGTCGCAACCTGCCGGTACCGGACACGGAACGTCTCGGTGGCACTATGGCCGGATGACGACCATCACCGCGCAGCAGGAGGTGGCTGGCCTCGCCAGCGACCTGATCAGGATCGACACCACGAACACCGGCGACGACTCGGGGCCCGGCGAGCGCAAGGCCGCTGAGCATGTCACCGCGCTCCTTGCCGAGGTCGGTCTCGAGCCCACCGTGCTCGAGTCCCGCAAGAACCGCGCCAGCGTCGTGACCAGGGTCGAGGGCGCGGATCCCGCCCGGCCGGCGCTGCTGATCCACGGGCACCTCGACGTGGTTCCCTTCGACCCGGCGGACTGGCAGGTGCACCCGCTGTCCGGCGAGGTCACGGGCGGCTGCGTCTGGGGCCGCGGGGCTGTCGACATGAAGGACATGGACGCGATGATGCTCGCCGTCGTGCGCCAGCGGCTGCGGGAGGGCCGCAAGCCGCCGCGGGACGTCGTGCTCGCGTTCCTGGCCGACGAGGAGGCGGGCGGCAACCACGGCGCCGGATGGCTCGTGGACAACCACCCCGAGCTGTTCGAGGGCGTCACCGAGGCGATCGGCGAGGTCGGCGGCTTCAGCACGGTCATCGGCGGGCAGCGTCTGTACCTGCTGCAAACCGCGGAGAAGGGCATGGCCTGGCTGCGCCTCCTCGCGCGCGGCACGGCCGGCCACGGCTCGATGCTCAACTCCGACAACGCGGTCACCGAGGTCGCCGAGGCGGTCGCGCGGATCGGGCGGCACGAATGGCCGGTTCGCCTGACCCCCTCGGTCACCGCCTTCCTCGAGGCTGCCTGCGAGGCGCTGGGGATTAGCTTTTCGCATAACGAACCCGCGGCAGTACTCGCCAAGATCGGCCCGATCGCTCGCATGATCGGTGCAACCCTGACAAACACGGCTAACCCCACCATGCTCAGTGCCGGCTACAAGGTGAACGTCGTGCCGCAAGCAGCGTCGGCTCAGATCGACGGCAGGTTCCTGCCCGGTCATCAGGACGAGTTCTTCGCGGAAATCGACGAACTGCTCGGGCCCAACGTGCGGCGCGAATTCGTCAATAACTCGATCGCGATGGAGACCACGTTCGACGGCGCGCTCTGCGATGCCATGACGACGGCCCTGCTGGAGACCGATCCCGATGGCAAGGTCGTGCCGTACTGCCTGTCTGGCGGCACCGACGCGAAGTCTTTCAGCAGGCTGGGCATCAGGTGCTTCGGGTTCACGCCGCTCCGGCTGGCGCCGGACCTCGACTTTTCCGGGCTATTCCACGGCGTCGATGAGCGGGTCCCGCTCGACGCCCTGGAATTCGGCACGCGCGTGCTCGACCGTTTCATCGACCTGTGCTGAGCCGTTCAGGCCCGAGCGTGCCTTATCGCAGGAAACAAGCAAATTGGCAGCACAAGCCCAAGGCATGATCACTAGGCATTAGTCAGTAACCGTTGTGCAGTTTCGGCGTTTGCCCGGAAGTCAACGATGAGTAGTGCTACGGTGACTCTTCGTGTGGGGACTGACTGCAAGGCGTACCCCTTCCATCACGCCTTGTAGCGGGCTCCGCGGCCGGTTCTGACGAGGAGGGTTGCCTGTGCTGCCGGATCAGCTCCAGGGCTCCGGTGGGCCGTTGCCCGCGCGCGCCGTGGCGCGCGCGGGCCGCGCGCCTTGTGCGCCGGCCTGGCAGTCCGGCTGCTTGATCCTTGTGCCCGGCAGCGGGAGCGATTCCGCTCGGGCGGCCACGGCCGGTGCGGCGCCGCACCTGGCCGTGGCCGCCGCATTCAGCCGAACCTGACTGGCGTCCCGACGCGGGGCGGGGCGCCGCATGCGCGGCAACCATAACTGAACGTAGCTGGTCAAATACAAATAGGTACGCAGCATCTAACGGGGACGGGCCAACAGACACCAGACTGACAAGTGAGCGAGGAAACGAAAATGCAGACCTGGGCGATCCCGGCGGCGAAACACGCCGCGCTTACCTCGGGCATCGGTCTTGGCATCATCCCCGCCGCGGGGTGGGACTCGCTGGACGGCGTCGCCGTAGGCATGCTGCTCGCCGGCATCGGCTTCGCCCTCGTCTCGGCGCGGCGGGTGCCGAGCTGCCAGCTCCCGCCCGCAGGCAGCGAGTTCGGGGCTAACGGCAGCGATCTGGGAGGAGGCCGCAGGATGGCTAGCTTCAAGCGGCGCATGGACGGCCTGCTGACCCGGATGCTGAGCGACGACGCGGACAAGCTGACACCGGCGGCCGTCAGTAGCCGCCGCCTGGTCAGGTCCCTCCCGGCCGCGGAGCAGCGTTTCGCGGCTCCGCCCGCGTGGCGGGGCGACTACGTCGACGCACTTCCCGGGCGGCGCAGCGCCGACTCGCATCCCTACCCCGAGATCCAGGCAGCGCCCGGCCCGGATCAGCCGGCCCGCAAGCTCGCGGCCAACGGCAGAGCATCCGGCGGACCGCCGTGGCCGTGGCTCACGGGTAGCGCGGCTGTGGACGGCGAGCGGCTGTGGCCGCTCGCCAGCCGGAAGCCCGGCCAGCCTGGCCAGCCCGGTGCAGCTGATGACTTCGACGACCTCGCGCGGGCGCTGGCGGCAGGGGAGAGCCGGGACGACGTACGCCCGCTGCCCTCGCCAGCGGAGCGGCGCAGGGATGCCGTTCAGCGGTTCATGGCCGCTCCGGTCGTGGACCTCGAGCTGGCGCGCGTGGTGCGCGCCAGGTCACAGGGCAGGTTGCTGACCGTCGCCGATGATGGAGTGGTGCCAGAGACCGGCGGACCCGAGACCACGGCGGCCGGCGAACCGAAGGCCGGCGCGGCGGGAGCCACCGCGAGCTTCTGGGGCCCGCGCGGTGCAGCCCAGGATGATGCCGACGCCGGCCATCGCAGCAGGCGCCGGCCCGATGGCCAGGTGAAGGGCAAGCCGCGGGACGGCCGGCGCGCTAAGCCGCGGCACGCGGCACCGCCGCTGAGCTTCGGCGCAACCCTTACCCGAAGGCTGACCAGCACGAAGCTGACGAGCAAGTCCGCGACTCACGCGGGCTAGCGGGATGGCGTAGCACGCCATGATGGCGTCCTGTGGGCCTGACCAGGCGGCAGGCTCGCAGGACACCCTCGTCTGCTGCTCCCTGGTCAGGAATGCGCCCAGCCTCTGCTACGTTCTGAAGTCAGGGACGCCAGAACTGGCTGCGATCGGCAGACGTCTTGGCGTCAGGGGGTCGCGGACGGATAATCTTGCGGCGAAGGGTCGCTGTCCGGCTACCATCGGCGGCCAGGCGCAACCTGGCGAGCTCCCAGTTCCCGTACTCGGCGTGGTCCGCGAGGATCCGCCGCGCGACGTCTCTGGACGTGCTGCGCGGCAGGTTGAGTATCAGGTAGGAGTACTCCGTCATCACCACTTATTGTGCGCATCGACGGCGATGATTCAATCGGCCTGTGGGAATCAGTTACCGCGAAGGACGTTGAGTGGACTGGGGAACGATCTGAAGTGACCCGCGGAGTCAGGCGGCAGCCTACGGTAGCCTCCAGGCGGCACTCCGAGATGTGAGGTAAGAAGGCGTGGCAGCAAGGACCAGCCCGGCAGAGCGAAACGGCCGGGTGAGCGCGGACACCGCCGCGAACGGTGCCAGGCGGCTCGTCATCGTGGAGTCGCCTGCCAAGGCGCGTACCATCGCGGGATATCTCGGCAAGGGCTATGTCGTGGAGTCGAGCATCGGCCACATCCGGGATATGCCGGGGAGCGCCGCTGACATTCCTGACCGCCTGCGCAAGGAGCCGTGGGCCAGGCTCGGCGTGAACATCGACGCCGACTTCGAGCCGCTGTACGTGGTCAACGCCGACAAGCGGCAGCAGGTCAGCAAGCTCAAGAAGCTGCTCAAGGACGCCGACGAACTCCTGCTCGCGACCGATGAGGACCGGGAGGGCGAGGCGATCGCCTGGCACCTGGTCCAGGAGCTCAAGCCCAAGGTCCCGGCCAGGCGGATGGTCTTCCACGAGATCACGCCAGAGGCGATCCGCGCCGCCGTGGCCAGCCCGCGAGACGTCGACAACGGCCTCGTGGAGGCCTACCAGACCCGCCGCGTGCTCGACCGGCTGTACGGGTACGAAGTCTCGCCTGTGCTGTGGAAGAAGGTCATGCCGCAGCTGTCGGCCGGCCGCGTGCAGTCCGTCGCCGTCAGGCTCGTGGTCGACAGGGAGAAGGAGCGCATCGCGTTCCGGCCCGCCAGGTACTGGGACCTCGAGGCCGAGTTCGCGCCGCAGCCCGCCGATCAGGGCTCGACCTGGTTCAGCGCGAACCTCGTCGCGCTCGACGGGCGGCGGATCGCCCAGGGCCGCGACTTCGCGCCGACCGGTGAGCTCAAGGCCGCCAACGGGACAGCGGACAAGCAGGCGCCGCCGCTCCTGCATCTGGACGCGGCGGCTGCGGCTGGGCTTGCCGACCGGCTGCAGGGGGCTGCGTTCGCTGTGAAGACGGTTGAACGCAAGCCGTATCGCCGATCGCCATACGCGCCTTTCCGCACCACGACGCTGCAGCAGGAAGCCTCGCGCAAGCTGGGCTTTTCCGCGAAGTACACGATGCAGGTGGCGCAGCGCCTGTACGAGAACGGTCACATCACCTATATGCGGACCGATTCGGTCACATTGTCCCAGACCGCGCTCACAGCGGCCCGGTCGCAGGCGCGTGAGCTGTACGGCGCGGAGTACGTCCCCGACGCGCCGCGGACGTACTCGAGCAAGGTCAAGAGCGCGCAGGAGGCGCACGAGGCGATCAGGCCGGCCGGCGATACCTTCCGCACGCCGGCCAGGGCCTGTCAGGCGACGAGCTGCGGCTCTATGAGCTGGTATGGAAGCGGACCGTTGCCTCGCAGATGAAGGACGCCGTCGGGGAGTCGGTCTCGGTCAGGATCGCCGGCCGTTCGTCGGCAGGTGAGGAAGCCGAGTTCGGCGCCTCCGGCAAGATCATCACGTTCTTCGGCTTCCTCAAGGCCTACGTCGAGGAGGTCGAGGAGGGTGACGGCACCGACCGCGACGACAGGGAGCGCAGGCTGCCCACGCTGGCCGAAAGCGACCCGATGGCGGCCAGGAACCTGCACGCCGAGGACCACTCGACCAGGCCGCCGGCGCGCTACACCGAGGCGTCGCTGATCAAGGAGCTGGAAGACAGGGAGATCGGCCGGCCGTCGACCTACGCGACGATCATCGGCACGATCCTCGATCGCGGCTACGTGTTCAAGAAGGGCACGGCGCTGGTGCCCTCGTTCGTGGCGTTCGCGGTGGTCAACCTGCTCGAGCGGCACTTCACGCAGCTCGTGGACTACGAGTTCACCGCGAGCATGGAAGAGGCGCTCGACGAGATCGCCCGCGGCGAGGCCGGCCGGGTTCCCTGGCTGCGCAGGTTCTACTTCGGCGGGGAAGGTTCCGACGGGCACAAGGAAGAGGGCCTGAAGGACCTGGTCAGCGACCTAGGCGACATCGACGCCAGGGACGTGAGCTCGTTCCCGCTGGCCGGCACCGACATCGTGATCAGGGTTGGCAGGTACGGGCCTTACCTGGAGCGGGACGACCAGCGGGTCAACGTCCCAGAGGGGACAGCGCCCGATGAGCTGACGCCGGAGTTCGCCAGCGAGCTGTTCGAGCGGCCGAGCGGGGACAAGATCCTCGGCACCGACCCCGGCAGCGGGCGGACCATCGTGGCCAGGGCCGGCCGGTACGGGCCCTACGTGACCGAGGTGCTCGAGGAGGGCGCGCCCTCGTCGGTCAAGCCGCGGACGGCGTCGCTGCTCAAGGCCATGGACCTGGACAGCGTCACGCTCGACGAGGCGCTGCGGCTGCTCACGCTGCCGCGGACGATCGGCGAGATCGACGGCGAGCCCGTGACCGTGCAGAACGGCCGCTACGGCCCGTACGCCAAGAAGGGCACCGACAGCCGGTCGCTGGAGTCGGACGAGCAGCTGTTCACGCTGACGCTTGATCAGGCTATCGAGCTGTTCGCCCAGCCCAAGCAGCGCGGCAGGGCCGCGCGGGCCGCGGCTGCGCCGCCGCTGCGCGAGCTCGGCGACGACGCAGCGAGCGGCAAGCCGATCGTGCTGCGGGAAGGCCGGTTCGGGCCGTACGTGACCGACGGCGAGACCAATGCTTCGCTGCGCAAGGGCGACGCGCCCGAGTCGATCACGGTGCAGCGGGCTATCGAGCTGCTCGCGGAGCGCCGGGCCTCTGGCCCGGCGCCGAAGCGGCGCGCCTCCCCGGCACGGAAGACCACATCGGCCTCGTCAGGGAAATCAGCCTCGGCGTCGGCCAAGAAGTCGACGTCAAGGTCGAAAACACGCAGCTCCGACGGCGGCTGAGCCGCCACGTTGGCGCGCGCGAAGACGACGCACTCCGTTCTCGATAGCCTTGCACAATGAGCTTTAGGTCCCCTTTGGGGCGGCGCGACGCCAGCGTGCTGTCGATCCGGTCGTTCCGGCGGCTGTGGATCGCGACATCGCTGTCCAGCCTGGGGGACTGGCTGAGCCTGCTCGCGCTGTCCGCGCTCGCGTACGGCCTGACTGGCAAGCACGTTCAGGCGACCGCCGGCGCGATCGCCGTCAGCGGCGTATGGATCACCTCCCTGCTGCCGTACCTGCTGTTCGGCCCGCTGGCCGGCGCTGTCGCCGACCGCTTCGACCGCCGGATCAACCTCGTCATCGGCGACGTGGTCAGGGCCGTCCTGTACCTGTCGATCCCGGTGAACCTGGTGGTCGGCTTCGCGAACAACCTCACCTGGCTGTACGTCGCGCAGTTCCTCGCCTGCTGTGCGTCGCTGTTCTGGGCTCCCGCCAAGGACGCGTCGATACCAAACCTGGTGCCGCCAGAGAAGCTTGACCAGGCGAATCAGTGGAGCCTGCTGACGACCTACGGGACGGCGCCACTCGCATCCGTGGTCTTCATCGCGTTCGCGTCGATCAGTCGTGGCTTGGCGAGGGGGCCGCTGAGCTTCTTCGGGAACCCGGCACGCGGGCAGATCGCGCTGGCGCTGTACTTCAACGTGGCCACGTTCGTGATCTCGGCGTTTGTCTGCTACTCGCTGCGTGACCTACCGCAGCGCCGCAGCGGCGACCGGATCTCGGTTCCGTCGGTCGCGAAGTCGATCTGGCAAGGCTGGAACTTCGTCGGCAAGAACCGGGTCGTGCGCGGCCTGACGATCGGCATGGTGGGCGCGTTCGCCGGCGCTGGCGTGGTCGTCGGCCTTGGGTACGCGTACATCAGGAACACGCTGGGCGGCGGATCAGCCGGCTGGGGGACGGTGTTCGCGGCCATGTTCGTCGGGCTGGCGCTCGGCATGTCGGTGGGAGTCCGGTTCCTCCGCGATTTCAGCAAGCGGCGGCTGTTCGGGCTCGCCATCGCGGCGGCCGGCGTCCCGCTCGCCCTGCTCGGGCTGATCCCCAGCCTGCCTGTCGTCATCTTCCTCGTGGTCCTGCTCGGGATCCTGGCCGGCATGGCCTACGTGACCGCCTACACCGTTATCGGCCGGGAGGTCGATGACGACACCCGCGGCCGCACGTTCGCGTTCCTGCAGTCGGCGCTGCGGGTCGTGATGTTCGGCGTCATCGCGCTGTCCGGCCTGCTGGCGGGCGCGATCACAGCGGTGGTCGGCAAGCTGACCAGCTCGAACAACGTGCAGATCGGGTCTATCTCCTACAACGCGGTCGGCAACAACGTGGTACTGCTGCTTGCCGCTGTCGTCGCGATGATCCTCGGCTACCGCTCGTACCGGCAGATGGACGACCGGCCAGGCATGCCGCTGATGCCGGACGTTACCGCCTCGATCCGCGGCCGGCCACTGCCCCAGATGCGGGCGACTGCCGCGTCGAACGGGCGGTCCAGCGGCCCGTGGAGCGAGGTCATTCACGACGGCGATGACGCTGACCAGCCGCTGCAGCGCGGGCAGCTGATCGCGTTCGAGGGCGGCGAGGGCGCAGGGAAATCCACGCAGGCCAGGCTGCTGGCGATCTGGCTGCGCGAGAACGGCTACGACGTGCTCGCGACGCACGAGCCAGGAGCGACCAAGATCGGCATGCGCCTGCGGGCGCTGCTGCTCGACACCGCGCACACCGGCCTGTCACCGTGGGCCGAGGTCATGATGTACGCGGCCGACCGCGCTGAGCACGTGGCGAGCGTGGTCCGGCCGGCGCTGGCCAGGGGGACAATAGTGGTCACCGACCGGTACATCGACTCGACGCTGGCCTACCAGGGCGGCGGCCGCCAGCTGTCGATGAGCTCGATCCGGCGCGTCAACGAGCTTGCCACCGGCGGCCTCGTGCCTGACATGACGTTCCTGCTCGATCTGCCGCCGGCCGAGGGCCTCGGCCGGCGAGCCAGCTCAGCCGACCGGCTCGAGGCCGAGCCCGAGTTGTTCCACGAGCGGGTCCGAGCCTCGTTCCTGAAGCTGGCCAGTGAGGACCCCGGCCGGTACGTCGTACTCGACGCCAGGCTCGACGCGACCCAGCTGAGCAAGGAGATCCAGGCCGCGCTCAGGGAGCGGCTGCCCGACCCGGTGCCCGAGCGGGCCGAGGAGATCACCGGCTCGATCCCGGTGATCCGCGAATGACTGGGCCCTGGCCGGTCTTCGGCCTGCTGACCGGACAGGAAGCGGTGGTATCGCAGTTGCAGGCCGCGGCTGCCGAGCCGGACCGGATGACGCACGCGTGGCTGTTCACGGGACCGCCAGGATCTGGCCGCTCGGTCGCGGCTCGTGCGTTCGCTGCCGCGCTGCTCTGCCCGCACCAGGGGTGTGGCCAGTGCCCGTCCTGCCACCAGGTCGCCGCGGGTACGCACGCCGACATGCTGCTGATCCGCCCGGACGGGCTGTCCTACGGGGTCAGGCAGACCAGGGAGCTCGTCCTGAAGGCCGCGGCGTCGCCGGTGTACGGTGGCTGGCGGGTCATCCTGTTCGAAGACGCCGACCGGGCCACGGAGCAGGCGGCGAACGCGCTGCTCAAGGCTATCGAGGAGCCGCCGCCGCGGACGATCTGGCTGCTCTGCGCGCCGTCGGCTGCCGATCTGACCCCGACGATCCTGTCCAGGTGCCGGCTGGTCACGCTGCGCACGCCGCCGACCGCCGCGGTCGCGGCGATCCTGGAGCGGGAAGGCGTGAGCGCTGAAGTTGCGTTGGGCGCCGCCCGGGCCTCGCTCGGCCACATCGGCCGGGCTCGCCGGCTCGCGACCGACGCGGAGACCGCGCGCAGGCGGTCAGCCGTGCTGGCTGTGCCTGCACGTGTGACCGGGCTCGCCGAGGCCTTCGCGGCCGCCGCCGCGCTCGTCAAGGCCGCCGAGGCCGAGGCCGCGGCGACGACGGAGGAGCTGGATGTGCCAGAGCGCGAGGCGCTCAAGCGGGCGTTCGGCGAAGGCTCGACCGGAAAGGGCGTGGCTTCGGCGGTGCGAGGCGCGGCAGGGGCGCTGCGGGA
The DNA here is from genome assembly GCA_963739025.1 of uncultured Actinomycetota bacterium. Lineage (GTDB taxonomy): Bacteria > Actinomycetota > Actinomycetes > Streptosporangiales > Streptosporangiaceae > Chersky-822. The sequence continues at coordinate 220,668 of CAVTYS010000003.1, forward strand.
GCTGGAGGAGCGGCAGAAGTCCCGCGCGACCAGGATCAAGCGCGACGCGCTCGACCTGGCGCTGCTCGACCTGGCCGCGTTCTACCGGGACGTGCTCGCTGTTCAGCTCGACGCCCAGGTCGAGCTCGCGAACGCCTCGCGCGAGCCTGAGCTGCGGCGGCTCGCTGAGTTGTCGGATCCGGCCACGACGGTCCGCCGGATTGAGGCCATCATGCGCTGCAGGGAGCGGCTGGCCGCCAGCGTTGCGCCGCTACTGGCAGTCGAGGAACTGACGCTGACCCTGGCCGAGCGCCCTCCCGTCCTCGCCTGACCGGCTTTGCCCGGCCTGCCCGGCCTGCCCGGCTGCCCGCGGCCTGCTGCGCCGCGGCCGAGCCGCGCGGCGGGCGCTGAGCGTTCGACCCGCAATTTTCGGGGCTCCCGATCGGTGATTCGCCGCGCGTATGGGACGGCGCCTGCCCTCTTTCGGCCGCCCGAATGTATCGATGGGACATCCATTGCGGTTTCTGGTGATGGGTGGACCATCGATACCGGACCGGATCGGCCGGTCGGCCATTCTTGAGCCGTCCAGGTGGCCGGCGCTGCCCGGTTTCCGTACGCCTGTTCCCTGTCTCCGTTTCCGTGTGGCTGCCTATCGCATATGCGGGAGCTCGCGGCCGGGCCAGGACCGGGCTGGGGACGGCTGAGGAGGCCGGCTTGCGGGGGCGATGAGGGCCTGCGTCCCGTTAACGAACGGAGAACTGCCGGTTCCGCCCTAACGCTTAACCGTGATCTGGCCGTAACCTTGAACGGTGCCGATGATGATGGCGGTCAGTTTCGAGCGGCGCGGGCGGCTCCACTATCTTGACCCGGGGTCGCACCGTCCGGCTGTCGGCGACAAGGTGCTCGTGCCCACCGATACCGGGCCTGAAGTGGCCGAATGCATCTGGGCGCCGACGTGGATCGACGACGACATCGGCGGGTTGCCGGTCTGCGAGGGCATGGCCACCGAGGACGACCTGGAGCGCGCCGACTGCAACAAGGCCAGGCGGGCCGAGGCCAAGGCGGTGGCCCGGCGGCTGGTGCGCCAGCACGACCTGCCGATGAAAGTGATCGCGGTCGACTACATCGCCGCCGCCGCTCAGGTGATCATCTACTTCAGCGCGCCGCATCGGGTCGACTTCCGTGCGCTTGTCCGCGACCTGTCGGGGCGTCTGCGCGCCAGAGTCGAGCTGCGGCAGGTCGGCCCGCGGGAGGAGGCCAGGCTGCAGGGCGGCATCGGTCCGTGCGGGCGGGATCTGTGTTGCTCCACGTTCCTCAAGGACTTCGAGCCGGTCACGATCAGGATGGCCAAGGACCAGGACCTGCCGGTCAACCCGATGCGGATCGCCGGGGCGTGCGGGCGGCTGATGTGCTGCCTGAAGTACGAGCATCCGCTGTACGTGGACTTCAAGGAGAAGGCGCCGCGGCTCGGCACCAAAGTCGAGTCGCCTGAGGGCTCGGGAGTCGTGGCCGGGTACAGCGTTCCGGCCGATGAGGTGATCGTGAAGGTCGCCGACACCGGCTCGCGGTGCGCGTGCCCGCGGGCTAGCGTTTGCGGCTCGCGCCAGGCCTACGAGGCAGCTCATGGCCGGAAGCGATGAGGGCGTATCCCACGGGATACGTCCTAGTGCCCGCCGACCGGTAGACTCTCTGAGCCGCCGCCCTCCGGTCGGCGCGCCGCCTTAGCTCAGTCGGCAGAGCGGTTCACTCGTAATGAACAGGTCGTCGGTTCGATTCCGACAGGCGGCTCAAGGTCAGGGCCATGATCACGAGCTCTGGGGCAGGGTCCGTGGACCGGGTCGTGGACCGAGTTGCCAAATTTTCCATACCATTGTGTCATGGCAACCACCAAGAATGGTCACATAGAGTTACTGCCTAGCGGGTCGTACCGGGTCCGGGTGTACTTCGGCATCGATCCCGTCACCGGCAAGGAGCGCCGCGTCAAGCGCACCGTCAAGACGGAGGCGGCTGCGGAGCTGGGGAGCCTGCTGCGCGCGGCCGAGGCCGAGAACGCGCCGGACGATGCGGCCACCCTCGCTCTCGCGCTTGAGCGATATCTGGAAGTGACCGACCTTGGCGTCTCGACCCGGGCCACGAATGAGACCTACATCCAGCGGGTCCTGCTTCCCGTGCTCGGGCACGTCAAGCTCCGCAAGATCGGGCCGGACAGCCTGGATGCTCTTTACGCTCATCTGAGGCGCTGCTCGCGGCTGTGCGGGCGGTTGCCCAAGGTCGAGCATTATGCGGACGGGGCGCATCGCTGCGATCGGCGGTGCGCCCCGCTGCGCGATCACCGGACCGCTCGGCCCCATGTGTGTGATCAGCGCTGCAAGCCTCATGTCTGCAAGGGCCTCGCTCCGTCGTCAGTCGTGCGGGTCCACGCGATCATCTCCGCGGCCATGAACCTGGCTGTCCGGTACGAGTGGATCGAGCGCAACCCCGCCGAGCGGGCGACGCTGCCGAGTGTGCGCAAGAGGAAGCCGAACCCACCGAGCCCGCAGATGGCGGCCCGGCTGCTCAATCACGTCTGGGAGCGGGACGATGAGTTCGGGCTCTACCTGTGGGAGGCGATGGTCACCGGAGCGCGGCGCGGCGAGTTGCTGGCGCAGCGGGAGAGCCGGTTCGACTTCGAGGGCCAGGCGGTGGCGTTTACCAGGAACTACCTGGTGCGGGCTGGGCAGCACATCGAGAAGGACACCAAGACGGGCGAAGAGCGCTGGGTGTCGATCGATCCGCTGACCTGCGATCTGTTCGCCGGTTTCTTCACCAGGCGCCGGGCCGCGGCGGAGGCGGCCGGTGTCCAGGTACCGACCGATGCATTCGTGTTCTCACCGGATCCGCTGGGGTCTGTGCCGTGGCATCCGGACACGATGACGCATCGGTATGAGCGCTACGCGGCAGTGGTCGGGATCGAGAGCCCGCTGAAGGAGCTGCGGCACTACTCGGCGACGCAGCTGCTGACGAACGGCGTGGATCTCAGCACGGTGGCCGGCCGGCTTGGACACTCGGACGGGTCGACGACGCTGCGGTTCTACGCGCAGTTCGTGCGTCCGGCTGACCAGCAGGCGGCTCTGGTCTTGTCGGATCGGCTCGCGGATCTGCGGAAGAAGGAGCGGCTGCGGGAGTTGTACCTGGCTGAGCGGGCGGCTGGCAGTGCTGTGGAGCTGACGGTTTTGGCTGCGAAGTTCGGTCGCGCTAGACGGAAGACCGCAGGAGACGGGGGACATGTCCGTGCTCGCCGACCAGGTGGAGCGACGGTGGGATAAGGCCGAAGGCTATACCTGGCTCGCGCACAGGCGTGGCGGCCAGCAGCCTGCCTTCGGCCTGGGTAGCCTAACTCGCAGGCGCGTCCGCGCAGCGGATGAGTTCGTGCTGCACTGCATAGTCGTCCCTGACGAGCACATGGCCGGTGCCGCCGCGGAGATAGTCCAGGCGCTTCTGGCATTCGGGCTGCATGAATTGAAAGCAGAGCGGATCATCGCGTACGTTTCCGCGCGGAACCGCTGGGCAGCAGAGGTCGCCAGCAGGTCCGGCATGCGGGTCACGGGCAGCGAAGGGACCACGGATGTCTTTTCCGTAGAGCCGGGCGGTAGATATGTCCCTGACCTGGACAGTGAGGTCGTCACTGGTATCGGCGAGATTCTGGCGATCCCGCGCTAGCCGGCCGTCACGGACCGCTCAGGGCGGCGCCTACCTTGACGATAGCGTCGGTCACGACAGAAAGGTCCGCCTCGCCGGTCAGGTCGGCGGCGCAGGCAGGAACGAAGAACTTGACCGCGGTCGAGCTGACGTACCGTGAGTTGGCGAACGCTTGGTCGTCCGCTGCTGATACTTCTTCGCGCGACCGTCCGAACAGCGGGAGCCGGGATAGCTCGCCCATCTGGCTGGGAGCCCACGCCAGGTAGATATTCTCGGCCTCCAGCGCGCGGACGAATGTCTCGCGATCGAATCCGCACGCATCAGGGTCGATAAGCACGACCAGCCCGTAGAACCCGTGGACGATGCCATCGCCCAGCCGCGCAAGTACCTTGATGCCGGGTATGGTGGACAGTGCCTCAAGGAGCAGGCTGGCGCATACCTGGCGCCCGGCAACGAGGGCATCTAGTCCCTGAATCTGAGGCAGTGCCATGGCCAGCGCCAAAGGATGTGCCCGGTACTTAAGCCCAGTGCCGGTGAATGCCAGCGGGTAATTCGGTGACGATTCGGGGATCTCCTGCAGCGCTCGGCGGTTGAAATGACCCAGCAGGAGCGCGCGTTCGTAGATTGCCTGCTCTCGCGTTGCCAGAACTCCGCCCTCTCCGGCCCAGAGGGACTTCTGGGCTTGCAGGCTCCATGCCGCTGCATGACCGAAGGTCCCCACCACCGAGCCGTCGAGACGGGCGCCATGCGCGTGAGAGCAGTCCTCGAGCAAGACGAGTCCTTTCCGCTCGCACAGCAGAGCAGGGCAAGCGCGTGTATGTCGGCCGGCTGTCCACACATGTGCGTGACGACGATGGCCTTGGTGTGGCTGGTGACGGCAGCTTCGGCGCCCGGCACCGACATGGTTCCGTCCAGCGTGCAGTCGACGAAGACGGGCGTGGCACCGAGTTGCACGAGCGGCGTAACGGTCGCGAAGAACCCGTAGTCCGAGCAGATGACCTCATCGCCCGCCACTATCCCGGCGCCATAGTAGATGGAATGAAGGGCCGCTGTCCCTGACGAGGTCGCGACGACTCGTCTCATGCTCACGTAGTCGCCAAATGCCTCCTCGAACTCCTGGACTATTCCGCTTCGGTCGTAGATCGAGATGCTGTCGCGCGCCTGGGTAACTAGCTGTGCGATTACCGAGTCGGTCAGCCGCGGCCAGTGCGACCTGACCGGCCACGGAGCAACCGGGGACCCGCCGTTGATAGCTAGTGTAGTGAGTCACTAATTGGGCGTTAGCCTCCTGGGACGGGTCGGCGTCCGGAGCTAAGACTCATTTCAGGGTGAGCTTGGCGATGGGTTCCTCGACTTGCTGGGCGGGATGGGGGCTTGACCAGGCTGAGATCAGGAGAAGGCTGGTTCCTGGTTTGAGGTCCGGGACATGCCAGTGCAATAGATACGTGTGCCGTCCTGTGGTGAGAGCCTGGCGGGCGTGAGCCAGTATCGGTCGCAGCCCTGCCGGGTGGTTGCTGGCGTAGCCGCGGCGCCCGGCCGTGATGCCCAGCCATAGCGTCGTGACCTTGGTTTCTGCGGGGACGGTCAGCACGACTTTGATCAGCAGATGCTGGCAGGGCCGTACTCGGAAAAAGGCATAGTTCCCGTTACTGACGTGTGCGGCGACCCGTTCGTTGGCAGTCAGAGCGTACGTCAGCACGGGATCGGCGGGTGGCGGCAAGAGATCCGGTGCATGGGGGTGCGCAGCGTGGTAAGGCAGGCGGGCCGAGGCTGAACAAGCGGTGACTGCGACCACGCCCAGCAGGACCGCTGTCACCAATCCGGCACGCAGGACCCTGGTCACCAGGCCAGTATGGCCGGGCACCCAGATGAGGGCCAGCCGGTCAGGCACGGCGAACGTCGTCCTGATGTCCTGGTTCGTTCACTCGCTGGCAGTAGGCGGCGAGGGTGCCGAGGATCTCATCGGCGGTCTTGGTCCAGGTGAAGGGCCGGGGGTTCTTGTTCCACTGATTGGTCCACTGGCGCAGGTCGGCTTCGAGCTCGGTGACGGTGCGGTGGGCGGAGCGGCGGAGCTTGCGCCTGGTGAGCTCGGCGAACCACCGTTCGACCAGGTTGAGCCAGGAGGCGCTGGTCGGGGTGAAATGCAGCTGGAACCGGGGATGGCGCAGCAGCCACCGCTTCACTTCGGGGGTCTTGTGGGTGGCGTAGTTGTCCAGGATCAGGTGCAAGTCCAGCTCGGCAGGCACAGCGGCGTCGATGAGCTTGAGGAAGCGCAGGAATTCCTGGTGGCGGTGCTGGCGGTAGGGCTGGGCGATCACTGAGCCGCTGGCGACCTCGAGCGCGGCGAACAGGCTGGTGGTCCCGTTGCGCACGTAGTCATGGGTCATCCGCGCCGGGGTAGTCGGCAGGATCGGCAGGCACGGCGCGGTCCGGTCCAGGGCCTGGATCTGGGACTTCTCGTCCACGCACAGCACCAGTGCTTTTTCCGGAGGTTCTAGGTACAGGCCGACGATGTCGCGGACCTTCTCGATGAACTGCGGGTCCGTGCTCAGCTTCCAGGTCTCGGTCAGGTGCGGCTTGAGGCCGAACGCCCGCCAGATCCGCGACACCGCCGTCTGCGACAAGCCCGTCGCAGCCGCCATCGACCGGGTCGACCAGTGCGTGTCCAGCCCAGGGCCCTGCTCTTCCAGGGTCCTGGTGATGACCAGCTCGACCTGCTCATCGGCAATCGTCCGCGGCCGGCCCGGCCGCGGCTCGTCGGACAGCCCCTCCAGCCGGTCCCGCAGGAACCGGCCCCGCCACTTGGACACCATGTCCCGCGAGACGCCCAGCTGCGCGGCCACCGACGCGATCGACCCGCCCTCCGCGCAGGCCAGCACGATCTGCGACCGCGCCGCCAGCGCCTGCCCCGTCTTCCGCCGCCGGACCCACGCCTTCAGCGTCCGCCGCTCATCATCGGTCAGGACCAGCGGCACCAGCTTCGGACTCGGCACCCGCCAATCCTAGCAGGCTAAGGCCGAATTAATGACTCACGACACTAGCTGGGCGCCTTGACTCCGCACGTTCGCCAACCTCCCCGGGCACTCAGCGCGCCGCTGCGTAGAGTTCGTCGAGCAGGGACATAACCTGCGCATGCCTGGACAGGCTAGGCAGCCAGTCGCCGCGTCCCTCAAGGAAGCCGGTAGCGAGCAGCGAGTTGATCTGACGGCGCATGGCCCAGGTGGCTGCCTTCGAGGGCGCGCTGCCGGGTGGCTCAGGCCGGACTTCGCGATTGGAGCAGCTCGCGTAGACCACCTGCTGCCCGCTGGCGATGGTAATGTCGCCGCGCCGCTTCAGGTCTGCTCCGCAACGAAAAGTCATCGCTACGTCTATATTGCGGGAAAGGAATTGCATATCCACGGCGGCCACGTCTTCGACGTCGCCGTCGGATTCGCGCCTCCCTAGATTCGCTGAAACTGCATCCGGTCGGCCGAGGCACGAAATTACTATGTCAAGATAATGATATCCCAGGTCGATAAGCACGCCGCCGCCAGCGCGCTTCTTCGAGCGGCGCCATTCTCCTATCCCCGGCCAGGCGGGTACGTCGGCTTGCACCTTTATCTCGACGTCGGCTAGCTGCGCAGATCGCAGCAGCCTGATGAACTGCCGTCTCCGTACCTCGTAGAGAAATGGTCGGAGCACCGCGAGCGGCGTTGCGTAGTGCTGGATCGCGCGCCGCAGCTGAGCGAATTCGTGGCTCGTTCTTGCCGGTGGTTTCTCCAGGAGCGTGGGGATCCGGTGCCGCAGCAGGCTGAGCGCTAGGGGCACATGACTGTCGTGCGGTGTAGCAACAAGCGCGAGGTCGGGCGCCTCAGCGGCCACGGCGTCATCAACGCTGTGATGGACGGGGACCCCAGGTCCGGCCGAGCTGCGCAGCAGGATCGCTCGCTCAGGCGTATCCACTATGGCGCCGAGTCGCATAACGGGATTGCCGAGAAGCGCCGGTACGTGGGTGCCGAGGCCGCGGCGGCCGGCGCCCACAAGAAGGACCGAAATTGCCGGGACTGAGGGCGGGAATGCTGCCGGGCGTAGCGACCGCGGGTGCGACATCGAATGCTCTTCGTGCGTCAGCGCGCCGAGATCCATATACCAGCCAATCCGGGCAGTAGCGGTAAAGCGCCCCAGGCAGCCTCGTGATCCAGGTTAAATCATAACCCTTTCGGCAATAAAGATAGAATGGCCGGTGCGCGGCGGCCGGCCGACATGTCGCGCTCCGACGTTGTCAATGACCAGCGCCCGGGCGCGCCAGGCAAGCCCAGGGCATCTGGCGACGCGCTCGCCGGTCAGCCGCGTACCTTCCGGCCCGCCACGTACACCGCCCGGATGCCGGCCTTCACCGTGGCCAGGGCGAACGGGTCGCCGGCCAGCACGACCAGGTCAGCCCGCTTGCCTGGCATGATCGTCCCCGTCTCGTCGCCGAGACGCAGCAGTTCGGCGGCCGATTTGGTCGTCGCGCTCAGCACCTGCGCGGCCGTCATCCCGCCTTCGGCCATCAGCGGCAGTTCTTCGAGGTTGGTGCCATGCGGGCCGACCCCGGTGTCCGTGCCCATGGCGATCTTGACCCCGGCCGCGACGGCCCGCTCGAATGAGTTCGCGTAGTCGGCGATGACGGCCTGGGCCTTTTCCGCGACGCCGTCGTGCATGTGCCGGCCGGCGCGGGCCGCGTTCAGGCCGACATGCGCCGCGACTAGGGTCGCGACCAGCCACGTGCCGGACTTCAGCGGAAAACCGCTGGTCAGCGGCTACGAACGAGTTTGGCACAGGACAGGATCACCCGGCCGGGCCACCGACGGCCAGCGCTCAATCGCGATCGTGGCGCCCCACCGCTGATAGACGTGCCGGATCGCCAGGACGCTGTCTTCCTCGCCGGCCTGGCTGAAAGCGTCTTGGATGTCCTGGAAGAACTCGGGCAGCCGCGAGGGCACGACCTCGGCCACCGCTTGCCGCAGCGCCTCGAGCGTCAGCGCGGGCATTGCAGTCAGCGGCTCGTCACATTGCCTGTGCTCAGCCGTCATCCGCGGCGCCTTCCTCACGGGTCCAGGAAAGATTAGCCGGGCCAGGTGTCATCGGGGTTGGTGGCCGAGCAGCCTGGCCGCCCGGGCCCGGGAGCCTGCTCTGGTGGAGACGGCAGGCGCGGACCCGGCAGGCGCCTGGAGTTGGGTACTACTTGCGCACGGGCACCCAACGGCATGCCAGCGGCCGGACTTGCTGGGAACAGCCGTGGACCACCGGGAAGGCTGACGTCCGAGCGGCGCAGGCCAAAAGGGAGGACCATGGCCCGGAGCTAAGCTTGACCTGGTACCAGCCAGGGATCCCGCCGTTGTTGTATGCGGCGAGTGCGCCGCCGCGGAACAGGCGCGGACCAAAATCGCGGAGAGGGCCTCAGGCCCGGAGTATCCGCAGGTCACACCCATTGGCAGGGACCGAGAGCGGCACTCTGCAAAACCGTCGGCTCAGCCTACGTTGGTTCGAACCCAACACCTGCCACCACCTGGAATCCTGCCCTCTGACCAATTTGAATACCGTCCGTTGGCAGGGTCGGCCGCGTCCGGCTGTGTACGGCTCCGAGCGGTCGGCTACGGCTGGCTGTTCCCATAGCGTCCCACGGCTTACTTGGCAGCACTGCTCGTATTCCGAAGCTGCCGGGACCCCGCGCAGCACCGATACGCGACGAAGCGCAGGTCACCGTCAGCCGAGTAGGCGGCACGATGGTGCAATGCCCGACCCCGATCGCGACGGCGTGCGATGCGGCTGTCGTGGAGGCGCGCCAAATGGCGCTATTGTCGGGCCGTGAAGGGCGGACTGAGGACCGAGCTGCGGCCCATGCTCGTCGGCGACATCGTCGGGGAGTTCTTTGTTCCGGGTTACCAGCGGGGGTATCGCTGGGGACGCGAGGAGGTCACCCGGCTCCTCGATGACATCAGCGAGAGTTCCGGGCGGAGGTACTTTCTGCAGCCAGTGGTGGCAAAGCGCCGCGACGACGGTAAGTGGGAGCTTGTCGACGGCCAGCAGCGGCTCACAACGCTCTTGTTGATCCTTCGCTTCATCCATGAGCACCTGCCGACGGTGCGCCCGAAGTACTCGCTGGAGTACGAGACGCGGCCCGGCAGTGCTGCCTACCTGGACCACCCGTCGCCGGAGCAGAGCCAGGACAATATTGACTTCTTCCACATCTTCGGCGCGTTCTCGCGCATCCGGGAGTGGTTCGAGAGCCGCGATGACGTGACCCTCGCAGCGATCAACTTCTACAAGTACCTGTCCGAGTCCGTGTACATCATCTGGTACGAGGCGCCTGCCGAGGTTGAGTCCACGACGTTGTTCACGCGTCTCAACGTCGGGCGGATCCCTCTGACCGATGCCGAACTCGTCAAGGCCCTCCTGCTTACGCGTGCCAGTGAGTTGAAGCGCGAACGCGAAATCGCTGCCCAGTGGGACACCATCGAAAGGGACCTGCGCGTCCCGGAGTTGTGGGCGTTCGTCACCGGGAGGCCGAGCCAGGAGGCGACTCACCGAGCGCATCAACACCGCCATCGGCGACATCTCCGCCGAAGCGTTCGCGCCGTTGGAGGAGGAGCTCACCACCTTGTTCAGCCTCGCCGACGAGACCGAAGATGTAGACGCGATCGCCAACCTCGCGCTGCTGGCGAGCAATGACAACAGCGCGCTCAGCAACTCCGTCTTCGAGGTGAAGCGTCGCAGCGTCCTCGATCGGGACCGGCTCGGGTCGTACATCCCGGTCTGCACGCGCAACGTGTTCCTCAAGTACTACACCGATGCCGAGGGGCAGCAGATCCACTACTGGGGCCAGCACGACCGGGACGGCTACTTCGCCGCGATGCGACAACACGTCGGTCCCTACCTGCTCGATGAAGAGGCGATCTGATGCCCGGCTTCCTTACGTCGTACGCCGGGCTGTTCTCATCACCCGAGGCAGATGCGCCAGGGGTGACGAGCGTCGAGATCCCGCTCATTCAGCGGGACTACGCCCAAGGACGCACCGACGCGCGGACGTCCCAGATCCGGCCGAGCACCTGGTCGTCTATGCCGTGGATGCACCTGGCGTAGACGCGCAGAAGTACGGCGACGCTGTGGCCTGCCCATTCGGCGACGCGGGCTGGGTCGCCGGAGGTGCGCAGCCAGGTGGAGACGGCGGCGTGACGCAGCGAGTAGGGCACATCGAGAAGCGGGGAAGCGGCTTCCTCGGGAGTGAGGACCGCAATGCGGGCTTCGTGGAAGACCTTGAGGTAAGCGCGATCGGTCATCAGCCCGCCTCGAGGTCCGGTGAAGATCCGGCCGCCCGCGCTTGTGCCGTAGGCGTCGAGGTGCTCGCGGAGCATGGCGACGAGATCGGGGTGGATGGGCACGCGCCGGGTGTCGCCGACGGCGCGGTGCTTCAGGGCGCTGCGTTCCCGTGGCTTGCCGCTGTCGGTCCACCGGCTGCCGGACCGTGGCTGGGAGTGGGTCAGGCGCATCATTCCCCACTGCCCTGGTTCGGCCGGGAGGCTGACGAGGTTGTCCAGGCGGAGGTCCACGGCCTCCTCGGGCCGTAGGCCGGCGTAGTACATGCAGCCGAAAAGGCCTTCATTCGTTTGCCGCGTTCGCTGTTCGCCTCGACTGCGGCGAGGAACCGCCGGGCTTGCTCGCTGTTGATGACGACCCTCGGGTCGATCGTGGTCAGGGCGCGCGGCCGGGTCCACTTCACTGCCTTGAGCGGGTTGGCGGGGAGCACGCCGGTCTCGCATGCGTACTCCATAGCGTTGCCGAGGACTATCCGCTTGCGGTTCGCGGTGTTCGCGGCCGCGGGCCTGCCGTCCTTCGCGTGGCTGATCCGCGCCAGCATCGCCCGGCGTGCGCGGCGCCGCTGGTGCGCTCTGTGAAGGTGGCCATCGGAACGGTGCTGGCTTCCAGCCAGCGGATCACCGGGGCGAGGTGAGGGGGCGGCTCTGAGTCGTCTCGGATCCGGGTGCTGTAGGACCAGCGCAGAGCTTCTCGCACGGTGTCGCGAGCGTAGGGCGGCTCGGTGGTCAGCAGCGCTTCGGTGACGTCGGTGAGGGCCTCGGCGATGCCGCGGCGGTGATTCGGCGAGGCGTACGGCCACTTCGCCTCGGCGTAGGCAAGCGTGAAGGTGTACCAAGTCAGCGTCGGCGCCTGCCGCTGCCACGAGACAGGCAGGCCGGTGGAGACGGAGAAGGCTTCGCCGCGTCGCGCGGCGGTCATCAGCTCGGAGCGGAACGCGTCGGCCTGGGCGGCGGTGCCGAACCGCTTCTTCCAGACTCGGTCGCCGACCTTCCACGACAGGCGATGCGAGGTGATCGCGCCCGGTTCAACACGTGCCGCATGCGTATCGGCCTGGGGTCGGCCCGCAGCCGGTAGAGCATGCCACAGTTAGTACAGCGAGCCAGGTCGGCGGTCGCGGGATGAGCGGTTGCGGCGTCGCACGAGGGACACGCCGAGATGGCGTCGGCCGGTCGCTGTTCCTGGGGCGCGACCGAGCGCGGCTCGTTGCAGCCGGCACACACCAGCCACTGGGGCCGCTCGCCGTCCCAGCCGCGCTCCGGCAGCGAGTTAGGCCCGACCAGACGGCAGCGGGGACAGCGCGTGTACACCACTGCCCACTGCCCGCCAGTACCCGTCCATTGGCCGGCCTGCTCGCCGACGATAGGAGACCATATGCATATGCGATGTGGGTCCCGGGAGTGAGCTATGACGGGTGCGGATGGCGTGCCGGCGGAGCTCGAGGCGTCGGCCAGGGCGGCCGGGCTGGGCGAGGTAATCGGCATCTGGCACGCGCCGCGGCTGCGGTCGGAGGTCGCGCTCGTCTGCGCTGGCGGAGTCGTGCTGGGCGCAGCATCGGGGACGCGTGTGATCACCAGCGGCGGCTGGAGTGATGTCGAGTCCTTCCGCTGGGCGAAGCTGATGCACAACGTCCACGACCGCGAGATCGGCCGGGTGCGTACATGGATTGGCTTCACGGTGCGCATCGGACTGGCGGGCCGGGCGGTAAGCGTCGGGTTCCGGTCTGCAACGGTGGCCACGTGGGACAGGGATTTCTTCATGTACGGGGCAGACCGGCCGGACCTGCCGGATGAATGGACGCTTTACCGCATCGAGGACGAGATCACCGGGTCCTGGCTGCCGCAGTTCCGCGCACGGCTCGGCGCCGGGCAGGGCGTGGAGTTCGGCGCGGTGGCGCTGTCACCGGAGGGAGTGCGCTATCGAAGGCAGGCGTTCCCGTGGCAGCGCGTCGCCGGCGCCGAGTACAAAGTCCGCAACCCCGCCCCCGGAGAGAAGGAACCAGGGACCGGTACCCGACTGCACCTGTACGTCCGTGAAACCGGCCCTAGCGACGACGAGGTGGCGTGGCTTGAGGTCGTCATCCCGTCGCTTGAGATCGACTACATGGACGCGCTGATCAAGCTGATCAACGAGCAGCCGACCTCCTACCGCGCTACCGGCGAGTCAGCGTAATCAAGGGTCGGCCGGCTCAGTCCATGCAGAGCCCGTCCACCAGGGGGTCAAGCAGCCCGGCAAGCATCCCGAGCTGCGCGTCAGCGTCGAGGAGCCCGAACGAGGGCGGGATCAGGCCAGGGCCTTCCGCCATCCGGGCCGCTGCCCGTCCGAGCCAGGCCCGCGCAGGTTCCCGCTGTCCCATCAGAGCCAGGCGGATGCCCATGCAGCACATCGCGCGGGCGTCACCTCTTCCGGCCCGGTCCTTCCAGGTACCTGCGAGCCTGGCATCGCCGACGAGCGGGCCTTCGCCGTCCTTCGCCACCTGATCCGGCCTGGCGGTCAGGTCCACGCCCTCGATCAGCAGGGAAAACCTGAACGTCGAATCGATCTTGGCGTCCCGCAGCAGCCGCAGGTACCGGCGCGTCTGAGCCGGATCACCTAGCTGAAAAGAGATCTCAAGGAGGGCCTCCAGCAGCCAGGGATCCTTGGTCTTCTTGCCGGCCAGCGCGAACCATCTTCGCGCCGCCTCGCGGTAACCGCACTGCAGCAGGGCCAGGCCGGTACCGGCCATAGCGCCGTGTTCGCGGGACTCAGATTCGCTGGTCCGGGCAGAGTTCCGCCGGAACATTTCGTCCTCCGATTCAGGCGTCGTCCCCTCACTTCCAGTATCCCGGACTAGACCGGAAAAAAGGACAGATGCCGTGCCCCGGCATCCCGCACGCTCGCGCGGTGTTCGACACCACGCCAGATCTCCGCTGCCGGATGAGCCCCAGGGCGCGCCATGCGTTCCTGGCAGCCTACGAGCGCCGCATGCTCACCTTGTTCACGCGTCCCTCACCGGGCGACCTGCAGGCCAGCCCGCAGCGACTCGGCCTCCGGCCGGGCGGCGTGACCCGCGACAGGCCGCAGCGGAGGGTGACCTGGAGGCGCGGGTTGACATCGCGCCGCCGGAACCGGTCCTGCTCGGCGGCGTTGCCGGGGGAGCCGGTTCGAGCTCGCCCGCGCGCACCTCAGCCTGGCCGCGACCGGCAGACGAAGCCCGCTACCTCGCCGAGGCGTAGTTATATGTCCTGACCCCGGAGAGCGACGGCCGCGGAGGCGACCCACGCCATGAGTGCTGTAGTGACCAGATAGCCGATTGGCATTCGGAGGCTGAATCGAAAATGGGTCGGTCAGCGGGCAGGCGGCAGCGCCCGGCGGAGCGGCAGCGGAGCCGGGTGGGGTTAGCGGGGTCGGGGGTGTCGGGTGTCAGGCGGCGTCGTTGAGGGTGACTTTCTTGCCTGAGAGGCGTTCGAGTTCGGCGATGAGCTGGTGTTTGCGCCGTTGGGGTGCGAGGTGGTCGTGCCAGTCGGGGCCGAGGTCGGTGAAGTGTGCGGCGGGGTCGGAGAGCAGGTGCCAGCAGATGACCAGGATGGAGTTGCCGACGGCGACGAGGGCGCGTTTTTTTGCCTCGGCGTTTGACGACCCGCTTGTAGCGGGCGGCGAGGAAGGTGCTGGTCCGGGCGGCGCCGGTGGCGGCTTCGCCGATGGTGCCGCCGAGCCAGGGGTTGCCCTTGCCGGTGGTGGCGGCTTTGCTGCGCCCGGCGGACTGGCGGGCCCTGGGCGCGAACTTGGCCCAGGAGGCCAGGTGGCCGGGGGTGGGGAAGCGCGTCATGTCGGCGCCGATCTCGGCGATGATCTCCTGGGCGGCGGTGGCGCCGATGCCGGGGATCTCATCAAGCTGGGCGACCTGGGCGGCGTGCGGGGCGATCGCTTCCTCGATCCGGGTGGTGAGTGCGTGGATCTGGGCGGTGAGCGCGTCGACGCGGTCGAGCATCATGGCGAGCAGGAACGCGTGGTGGTCGGTGAACTGGCCGGTGAGCGCCTGGCGCAGGACGCCGGTCTTCGCGCGCATGGTCTTGCGGGCCAGGTCCGCCAGCGCGTGCGGGTCGCGCTGCCCGGCGATCAGCGCGGCGAGCATGCCTCTGCTGACCTTCCGGCAGGCGCTCGGAATCTACTTCGCTGGAGGTGAGGTGTCCCTTGATCATGGTTGCTGTCCGCTGTTGCTCGCTTGTCATGACCTGCACGCTATGACTGCCCGACGCTGTCCCGCGTCACACGAAAGTGCCCTTTGCCAGTGGAAGCTTCCGCTGCGGTTCCGGCACCTGGTGCCTGCCGATGCGCGATCTCCGTCTCCTGGCCACCCCGGAACCCCGGTGCTCGAGCGCCGAGCTCTCACTCCCGTCAGGGTGTCGGCGATCATGAATTTGAGCAGTGAGGGGTGTGCTGCGATCACGTAATTGAGCACCGCGATCACGTTATTGACCCTGGTCAGGGCGTGCGTGTCGGGGGTGGACCTGGTCATCGGGAAGTCAGGATCATGCCTCCGTCGACAGGGGCGGGGGTTCGATGGCGAGGAGGACGTCGGTGATCCACAGCGCCAAGCCGATGGTGAACATCCGGCGCCTTCCGTACAGGTCGCCGAGCCGGCCGCCGGTGATCATGCCGGCCGCGAACGCCAGCCCGAACCCGGCCACCACCAGCTGCGGGTCCGCTGGCCCGGCGTGCAGCCGGGCCTCGATCGACGGCAGCGCGACGTTAACGACGAAGTCCGGGAACGTCATGAACGTCCCGGTGAGCACCACCAGCAGCGGCGCCCAGCCAGACCGCTCTCGCGATCCGGCCGGCGCGGCCACCGCTGCCCGTGCTTCGCCAGCGGTGCGTGCGGTCATGCGGATTCCTTTCCCGGACGGCTTTGGCTGGCTCGCCGTCCTCAGTTGCGGACGATCGCTCCGGAGGGCCGGATCAGGTACCAGTAGCCACCGTCGTCGTCGACGCCCTGTCCTCTCGCTGTGCCGGGGCGGGCGTCGCCGAGGTAGGTGTACAGCGGCCAGCCGTGGTAGGTCACGACCCGGCCGCCGCCAGGGCTGGGCATGGTTGCGAGCATGCCGGCGCGGACCCGTTTCCCGGCGGCCACGGTGCCGCCGGAAGGCACGAGCAGCGGCGGCCAGGCGGAGGCGCAGCCGCCGGTGCAGCTGACGCGCCGGGCGGCGTCGGGCGCGAACACATACAGCGCGAAGCCCTTGTCGGTAACCAGCATCGAGCCGTTGCCGCCGGTCGGCTCGGCCTTGACGGTCACCTGGCCGCGCGCGGAGGTGTAGCGGGTCACCGAAAGGTAGTGGACGTACGCGTACGCACCGGCGGCGCCGGTGACAGCGAGCACGGCTGCCGCCGCGAGGATGAGCTTGCTGCGGCGGCGAAAGCGGGCGAGCGTCATGGGTGCTGAATCCTTTGCAGGCTGGCGGGGCCGTGTCATGGGGTGAGTCCGGCCGGTTGCAGGTTGGGCTGTGCTCTGTGCGGGGTTACCGGCTGGCCGACGACGGTGATGCCCTTTTCCCGCAGGGCCGGGGCCAGGTCATCGAGGCAGAGCAACTCTTCGGGATCAAAGACCCCTGGCCGGGCCGCGTTGTCTGCGGCGCCGGTCGTCAGGGCACTGGCGAAGGCCACCGCGCTGTCGGCGGCGGCGCGGTAGTCGCCGCGGCACTTGAGGGTGGCCGCTGCGATCCGCTCGCCGTGCTGCAGGACGGCGATCCAGTGAGCTACCGGTTCGGTGCTGGCGCCGTCTGCTGCGGTTCGGGGATGAGCACCGAACGCTGCGCGCGGCAGCCGGGACATCAGACCGGCCTTGTTCACGGCGAGCAGGGCGCGGTGAGTGGCCTTTTCGGCGATGCAGACGTAGGAGCTGATCACCCGGTCACCCGTGAAGCTGCCGAGCCAGCCGCCGTCAGGTTCCGCGAAGCCCAGGCAGCGGCGCAGGCCGAACGGCTGCGGCAGGGGCATGACCTTCGTGCGGTGCCGGGCGGTGGAGGTCAGGTTGCGGTGGCCGAAGTCGCCGCCCGCCCGGCCGCTGGTGCTCCTGGTCGAGACCGTCAGGGCCAGTTCTATCTCGTCGGCCTCCGGGTGGGCGGCCAGCAGGTCAGCGGCGATGAGGTTGGTCACCCCTGGCGCGATGCCCGAGTTCATGACCACGGTCCCCCTGGCCGGCCCGGCCTTCTGCCGGAGCCGCCGGCCCGGCGCGGACGGCATGGCCGAGACGTTGATGAGCAGCCCGCCCCGGTCCAGCACCATTCGCTCGGCGGTGAGCGCGCGGTCAGGAACCGCGTTGACGACCACGTCGGCATCGTCGATTGCTGACGCCACGGTCCGCGGCTCGTCCAGGTCGACGCGGCGGAAGCCGGCGCCGGGCTCTGGCCTGCGCCCGGCCCTGATGACGGCATTTCCGGCCGCCTCGAACGCATGTACGAGGAGTTCGCCGAGCACCCCCTGCGCGCCGATTACCAGCACCCGGCTTGTGGTGCTGCGCTGCGTGGCTTGCGACATCTCGCATCCTTCCCGTGGATCTTTCGTATGCAAGCCACGCTAAGCTAGAAGCGGCTTAGATAGAGGGTCCAATATGACGGGAAGTATCCAGTCCAATATCGGCTCTGGCGCGGTCGGCAACGGCTTCCAAGCTGACTTGCTGGTTCCGCTCGACCGCTCCCAGCCGCGCAGCCTCCGGGCGCAGCTCGAACGTGCCCTGCGTGACGCGATCGCACGCGGGGCGCTCGCCCCCGGTGCCGCGCTGCCGCCCTCGCGGATCCTGGCCCGCGAGCTGGCTGTGTCCCGCTCGGTCGTGGCCGGGGCCTACGAGCAGCTCCTGGCCGAGGGATACCTCCAGGCCCGCCGCGGGTCAGGCACCCGCGTCCGGGCACCGGACACCGGCCGCCGCCCGCAGCGCCGGGCCAGCCGCCGTGTGCCGTTCTGGCCGGTGCCGACCGGCCGCGACGGCGCCACCCCAGCGAGCGGGCTACCCGACCCGGCACTGTTCCCCAGGCAGGACTGGCTGCGCCATTTCCGCGATGTCCTGCGCGAGATGCCCGATGCCGGCCTGCTCTACCCCCCGCCGCGGGGGGCCGAGGAACTGCGCACCGCGCTCGCCGCCTATCTCGGCCGCGTGCGCGGCCTGCGGGCCACCAGCGAGCAGGTGCTGATCTGTGGTGGCTTCACTCAGGGTCTCGTGCTGCTGTGCCGCGCCCTCGGCCTGCGCGGAGTGCGCCGCATTGCGGTCGAGGACCCCTGCTTCTCCCATCACCGGCGGCTGATCCGGGCGGCCGGCCTGCAGCCGGTACCTGTGCCAGTGGACGATAAGGGACTTCAGACCTCGCGTCTGGCCGGGCTGGACGCGGGCGCGGTACTGCTATCGCCCGCCCACTCCTATCCGAGCGGCGCCGTGCTGTCCGCCGGCCGCCGTGCCGAGCTGCTCGGGTGGGCGCGGGCAGCGGACGCGCTCGTGATCGAGGACGACTACGACGCCGAGCTGCGCTACGATCGCGTGCCGCTCGGTGCGGTGCAAGGTCTCGACCCCCAGCGCGTTGTCTACGGCGGCAGCGTGAGCAAGGTCCTCAGTCCCGCGCTGCGGCTCGGCTGGCTGATCGCACCACCCCAGCTGGCCGACGATATCGTCCGCGCCAAGTTCCTCGACGACGTCGCCAGCGAGGCGCTCGGCCAGCTGACACTCGCCCGCTTTATCGACAGCGGCGCCTTCGCCCGGCACCTGCGACGCGTACGCCCGGTCTACCGATCCCGCCGCGACCGGCTGCTCACCGCCCTCACCGCCCACCTGCCCGAGATCCAGCCCAGCGGCGAGGCCGCCGGGCTGCACCTGCTCCTCCGCCTGCCCGTCGGACTCGACGCCGCCACCCTTCTCGACGCCGCAGCCAGGCACGGCATCCCGCTCGAACAAGCAGCACACAACTGGGCAGACCACAACCCGCAGCCCCCGGCCCTGCTGATCGGCTACGGCGCGCTCCGGGACAGCACGCTCGGGCACGGCGTCGACACACTCGCCGCCGAACTACACGCTGCTCGCGGCCCGCGTTCGGGAGTAGCCCGACCATAAAGGCGATGGCAATCCGGTCAGGCGGCATAGCCGCGCCCGTGCTTGCAATACGCGCGAACTCCCGGGCTGACCTTGGCCCGGTCCCGGCAGCCTCACGCCAGCCCCGATCCTCACCTTCTATGCGCCGCCCCGGCCGATCCATCCCAGTTCCATCACCAACGTCGTCTACCGTGCCTGCCCGCGCGCTCGGCTGGCCCGGGCTGGCGAGCACCTGCGTCATGCGCTGGCCACTGAGTTGCTGCGCCGCGGCGGGGACCTGAGGCACCGCTCGGGCTGCGGCTGTCACCAGCCAAGACCCAGGTGGTCCACATGCGCGCTGGTTCGATTCCTCGGCTTCCGCATCCAATGGAAACGCAAGAGCGGCTCGGACAAGTGGTACGTCTACACCTTCATCGCCAGCCGGCCGATCCGGGCGGTGAAGGCGAAGATCCGTGCCCTGACGCACAGGACATCGCAGCAGGATCTCGCGCCGCTGCTGACCAGGTTCGGTCAGATCATGCGCGGATGCGCCAGCTACTTCAAGCACGCCGTGGCCAAATGGACCTTCAGCAAACTGAATATCTTCACCTGGTGGCGGATCGTCCGCATGCTGCAGGCCCGGCATGGCTGGAACGGGGGTCAGCTACGCCGCCACCTGGTCACCCCTGCCGGGCGGTGGCTGATCGCCGCTGGCGGGATCGAGTACTTCCGGCTCCAGGGCGTGACCGTCTCTCGGTACGCCTACCGGGAAACAAGATCCCATCCCCATGGCCCCCTGCGAACCCCGCCTGACGGCAGCAGCCGCGCAGAGCCCGTTGCCGGGAGACCGGCAGGGCGGGTTCGGCGAGCGTTCCGGTGAAACGGGCCGGTGGCAACGCCGGAACCGGCCTGGGGGCCGACTCAGCAGCCCGATCTTCTTGCCCAGGCCAGGGCGGAGGGCGACCTTGCCGTTGTGTCAGGGTCTGCCGGCACGCCCCAGGCACATCGCCGCGCCCCAGCGCATCGCAAACCGGCCGGGTCCGGCCCTGGGCTGGGCCTGCCGGTGCCCGTGGGCCGAGGGTGTCAGTGCGTACGACGATGGGAGGCTGCTGGCCGAGGCCATAGCCGACGGGGAGATCCTGGCCGCGGGCCGCGCATGCTACTACGCGCGGAGCCACGTCAAGGACACGGCGGTCAGAGGAGCGCACGGTCGTCGCGCCGAGCGACCCTGCCGACGAGGGCGTCTACGCGCAACGATGCGGCACGGTCATCGCCGCCGTGCGGGCCATCCGGGATGGCGCACGACTGCCCGGCCACCTTGACGCGATCGTCAGTGGCCTGCGCCCGGCATACCGCAAGCCATTGCCGCTGACGGTGACCTGGTCGACCACGTCGGTCATCCGGCACGGCCTGGCAGTGACGCACATTTGATCACGACTGTTCCGATGTTTAGTCTTCTGAACATGAGTTCAGTCGCTGATGAGGGTGACCTCACGGCCAAGGCGAACATCCGCAACGCCGCGCTGCGCCTGTTCGCTGAGCGTGGGCACGATGCCGTCACGGTGCGGGAGATCGCCGCGGCGGCAGGTGTGTCACCCGCGCTTGTGGTGCATCACTTCGGCAGCAAGGAGGGGTTGCGGGCTGCGGTGGATAGCTATGCCGCGCAGGCTTTCGACTCGCTTTTCGCGATGGACGAGCAGGACGTGGCCGCGGCGCTGACCGGGGACGACTGGGTGTCGGTTGCCGAGATGTTCGCGCGTGCTTTCCCGCACGGCTCCCCGTTGCCCGCGTACCTTCGCCGCCTGTTGCTTGTTAACGACCCGGCGGGCGCGGCTCTGTTCGGTCGCTGGTACGCCCTCACTTGTCGGCTGCTCGGCTCCATGACGGAGATGGGCGTCGCCCGGCCGGGTGAGGATCCGGCGGTTCGTGCGGCGTTCTTTCTTGTCAACGACCTCGCGCTCGTCCTGCTGCGGGACCAGGTCGCCGCCGCGATCGGGGTTGACCCGCTCACGCCGGAGGGCGTCACCCGCTGGGCCAAAGAGGTCAGTGCTGTCTATTTGAAGGGCGCGTTCGTGACCGTCCAGGAGGAGCCCTCGTGAGTCACCCCGCCCACGTCATCCACATCCAGGAACTCACCAAGACGTTCGGGAAGGTCCGCGCTCTCGACGGCCTGGACCTTACCGTTCATCCGGGTGAAGTTCATGGCTTCCTCGGTCCCAACGGCGCGGGCAAGTCCACCACCATCCGCATCCTGCTCGGGCTGATCCGGGCCACTGGCGGTCACGTCGAGCTGTTCGGCGGCGACCCCTGGCGGGAAGCGGCCAGGCTCCACGGGCGCCTGGCCTACGTCGCCGGGGACGTCGCGCTGTGGCCCGGCCTGACCGGCGGTCAGTGCCTCGACGTGATCGGCGCGACGCACGGCGGGGTCGACGAGAAGCGCCGGGAAGACCTGATCGAACGCTTCGATCTCGATCCGACGAAGCGGATCCGGGACTACTCCAAAGGCAACCGCCAGAAGGTCGCCCTGGTGGCCGCGCTTGCCGCGGAGGTGGACCTGCTCGTCCTTGACGAGCCCACGTCCGGGCTTGACCCGTTGATGGAGCAGGCCTTCCAGCAATGCGTGCGCGAGCGAAGGGAGGACGGCATCACGGTGCTGCTCTCCAGCCACATCCTCGGCGAGGTCGAGGCGTTGGCTGACCGGGTGAGCATCATTCGCCGAGGCCGCACCGTCACCACCGGCAGCCTCGCCGACCTGCGCCGTCACACTCGGACGTCGGTGCACGCGGTCACCGTCGCCGAACCCGAAGGCCTCGCCGGCGCCGAGGGGGTGGCCGACTGCGTCTGCGAACGGCTGGACGGGCATGTCGACACCAGGTTCACGATCGACGCGGATCACCTCGACTCGATGATCGGCAGACTGCACGCTGCGCGGATCCACACCCTGACCGTCACCCCGCCGAGCCTCGATGCGCTGTTCCTGCGCACCTACGGGGAGGCCCTTGACGCCCGGGAGACCGGCGAGTCGCTTACCGAGGCCGCGCGATGAGCGCCCATCACCGTGCGGCGAGTCCCCGCCGGCGCAACATGGGCACAATGAGCAGGATCATCTGGCGAACGCACCGCCGCGGCATGCTCGTCTGGGTGATCACCCTCGCTGCAAGCATGATCGGGACGGCCGCCGCCGTCGCCGGCCTCTACAACACCCCGGCCAAGATCCACACCTATGCCGAGGCGGTCACCTCCGGCAGCGCGCTGGCCGCGATCAACGGCCACGTCGAGGGTATCGACAGCCTGGGCGGGGTGATCCGGATGAGTTCGGGTTCCTGGCCTCGTTCTTGCTCCCGCTGCTGGGCATCGGACTGATCGCCGGGTCAACGCGACGTGAGGAGGAATCGGGCCGGCTCGAGACGATCCTCGGCGGCCGGATCGCCCGGCACCAGCCGGCTCTGGCGGCCCTCACCGTTGCGGCCGCGGCGATACTCGCCACGTCCGGTCTGTTCGCCGCCGGGCTGGCGCTCTCTGGGGTTCCGGTGTCCGGGGCGATCCTGTACAGCGCGGCGCTCGGCGCGCTGGCTTTCGTGTTCGCCGGGGCCGCGGCTCTGCTGGGGCAAGTCGTGCTGCACGGCCGCGGGGTCTACATGTGGAGCCTGATCGTGCTGGCCACGGCGTACGTCCTGCGCGGGGTCGGCGACACGACCAAGAGCTGGCTGACCTGGCTGTCCCCGCTGGGGTGGGCGGAGAAGACAGCGCCGTTCGGGGACCAGCGGTGGTGGGTCCTCGCCGTCCCGGCCGTCGCCGGCCTTGGCCTGGGCGGCGCGGCCGTGTGGCTGGCCGCTCGCCGCGACCTCGGCAGCGCCCTGCTGACCGGCGGCGCGGGCCCGGCGCGAGCCACCTGGCTCCGGCGACGGCCGATCGGCTTCGCGGCCTGGATCCACCGGCCGGCGACCGCGGCCTGGCTGGCGGGCGGGATCCTGCTCACCGCGATGATGGGCTCGCTGGCCAAGCAGTTCCTCGACGCGATGGCCGGCAATCCCGCGCTGGTCCAGGCTATGGGCATCGACGGCGGCCGGCCGCTGGACGGCTTCGTCGCCGCGACCCAGCTCTACCTGGCGGTCATCGGCGCCGGCTACGTCATCCAGGCGATCGGCACCCTCCGTGCCGAGGAAGCCGAGGGCCGCTTGGAGGCCCGGCTCGCCGGCACGCTCTCCCGGGTCCGCTGGCTGGCAGCCCACAGCGCCGTCGTCGCGGCCGGACTGGTGCTCATCGTCGTCGGCTCGTCGCTAGTTCTCGCGCTGTCGACCACGTGGTCGGTCGGGAACACCGCCGAATTCGGCGCGATCATGATCGCCGGCCTGGACTACCTGCCGGCGGAACTGGTGCTCGCCGGTCTCGCGCTGGCACTGTTCGGCCTGTGGCCGCGCGGCTTCGGGTTCGCCTGGGCGGGGTACGCCGTCGCGGCCTTCATCGCCTTCCTTGGCCCTGGCCTGAAGCTCGCGCACCAGGTGCTCGACCTTGCTCCCACAACGCATGTCGGGAACCCTCCGCTGGGGACAGCCGATGCCGGCAACCTGGCCGCGCTAGCCATCGTCGCCATCGCGCTCGTGCTGGCCGGGTTCACAGCCTTCCGCCGTCGGGACGTGCCACGGGCCTAGCCTGACCCACCCACGATCACGCCCCACAGCGACTACGCACGGGCGGCAGCCTGGACGGCATCTGCCAGACCTGCTGCTCATGCTGGTAGTGAGCGGGACTGTCGCCTATCTGGCCCGGTCTCCGCCCGCCCCGCGCCACCGGCGGGTCCGAGCGTGTCGCCGAGGTTCAGGCGTGCGGGGACGTGCCGGCGCTGAGGTCGTCGAGGGCGCCGAGCCTGTCCAGCAGCAGGGCTCCGGTCCATACCCCGCGCTGGTGCCCCCAGCGGCGGAAGCTCCGCTTGCACGCTTCACGGCGGATTGCCGCCAGCGCCTCCTCCCACTCGCCGGGCTGCAGGGTGCCCTCGTCGTGGTCGTGACGGAGGTGGGTGTGGAACGCGGCCGACGCGGCGACGGCCACCTGGTTGTCGGAATCATCTGCCCATTGCCGGGTAAGGTCGCGGGCCAGCGGCCGGCCGCCGGTGCATTCTCGCAGAGCGTGCACAGGTAAGCGCGCAGCTGTGCTGGCAGGGAAAGGGAATACCGCGCGCAGTCGGCGCAACACGGGCCGCAGCCCTTCGGGGTCGCGCGCGTACCCGGCGGCGAGCGTGGCCGGCGGTATCTGGGGCCTGGCCAGCATGGACCGGGCGCGTCGCGGGCTGCCCGGGTCGCTCCCATGGCCGTGATGATCTCGCTCTCGGCCGTCGCCTCGTACTCGTCGCCCGGATGGGGAAGCTGTTCCAGGCAGGCTGCAGCAACCCGCTCCGCGTCCGGAGTTCCGGGTTCGTTGCGGTAGATGTCGGCCAGCGCGATGGCGATGATGTCGGCCCGGACCCGCCGCTGGCCGTTGCGGGGCAAGGTCAGCAGCTCAAGCAGCCGCTCTACTGCTGCCTCGCGGCCGAGGATCGGCACGGCCGCGGTCGCGGCGTAGGACACCTGGACCGGTTCGCCTTCCAGGCCCGCGCGGAGCGCGGCCCGCGCCTCCTCGTCGTCATCCCAGCGCGGCCAGCGCGCCGGCCGCCCAGTGCGGGAAGGAACCGCTGGTCAGGGAATGCAGGAGCGCGTCCTTCATGACAGGTGCATGGTCGATCCCCGCCAGCGCGTGAAGCTCGCTGTCCATGTAGGAATGTGGGTTGGCCCGCAGCGAGTCCTCGATGGCCTGCGCGACGGACGGGTGGCCTGGGTAGACGGCGGGAAGCAGCGTGTGCCCGAGGAAGTGAAACTAGTGCGGGTCGGTGCGGATGATGTCGCAGACGAAGCGAAGGACAGCGGGGTCCTCGGGACGGCAGAGCAGGAGCACCGCCCAGGCGAGTCCCCCGTACCCGAAGGCGTCGCGGTTGTTCTTGTCCAGGATCTCCAGGCTGTCGTCGCGTGCCTTCTCCCAGGCCGCGGGATCATCGCGGAGGACGATGGCCAGGGCGGGGGCGCTTATTGGGCGCCACATGCTGGCGTGCTCGTCGTGGGAGCCGAGCAGGCTGACGAGCCAGCTCCGCTCGTCCTCGGACACCGGCTGTGCTCCGGGCTGGGGGCATTCCGGTGCGCCCGGCGTGGTGAGGGCGCGGCGGAGCGCGCCGAGCACCGCGCCGAGCGCGGTGACGCGGACCGGCAAGGCCGGCTGCCGGCGCCCCCAGGCGATCATCTCCTGGGTGGCAGGATCGGACGGCCAGCCGAGGGCTAGGCAGGCCAGGGCGATCGCCGCGTGACTGGCGGTCGCCGCATTGCGGAGCGCACGCAGGACACCGTCACAGGCCTGGGAGCTCCCGGTTGTGCCGTACCGGTCGGCGAGGGCGAAGGCCGCGCTGGACGCGCACGCCGGGTCATCCATGGCCAAGGCCGCCACAAGGACTGGCCACACAGGCTCGCCCAGTTCGGTGTCGCTGACCGCCGGGCCGAGATGCTGGAAGAGGGCGGGCGGCAGCGGGTGCGGGGCGAGTGTCCAGCGGGGCAGCCGCTCGCGCAGGAACCTGCCCGCCGGGTTCGACAGGCAGGCGACGGATGCCGCGAGGAGGCGCTGACGGTGCAGGACATGGGGTGGGCCTCTACCGCATCCAGGACGGCCAGGGCGTGCAGTGCGGTATCCGCGGCGGGCAGGCGGAAGCCCGAGAAGACGGCCTCGGCCAGGAGCTCGCGGGCGGTCGGTGATCCCGGCCGGCTGCAGTCGGCCTGGTCGGCGATGACCTGGAGAACAGCGCTGTTCTCGGCTGGCCGCCGGGTGCGCCACAGGATGCCGAGGAGCACCTGGCTCCACCGCGGATCGCGGCACGCCGGGCGAACAGGTCACGGCGGTCATCGGCGGGCAGCTGGTCGGCCGCGTGCTCGGCGGCCAGCTCCTCCAGGAAGACTCGGTGAAGGAACCCCAGCTCATGGTGCCCGTACCGGACAAGGACGCCGAGCTGCGGCCCTCATCTCCCCGGCCCGCGCCAAGCAGTCCGAGCCCGCCGCCATTGGAGACAGCCGCCGCGAGCCCGCCGCCCGCCGACCGGCCCATCGGCGGAAGGCGATCGGGTGCCGCAGGCCAAAGAGTTCCGTGAATGCCGTGGATATCGCCATGGCCTCCATCTTGATTCACCTGGACGCAGGCCGGCGCCAGCCTCGGGTGGGCGACGCAGCGACGAATTTCTTGCGCTGGCCGCGGTCTCAGACAGGTAAGCGTCAGGAACCGGTTCTGGTCAGGGAGGCTGTGATGGCGTTGCCCGAGGCCGTGTCTCCTGGTCAGTGGCTGGTTGCCCGCAAGGAGCTACTCGCCAAAGAGAAGGAGCCGGGCCGCCGCTGAAACGCCCTGAACGCCGAGCGCCGCGGGCTGCCGATGGTCAAGCTGGACAAGGGCTATGTCTTAGACGGCCCGGACGGGCCCGTCGCGCTCGCGGCGCGGTTCCGCGACCGGCCGCAGCCGGTGGTCCAGCACATCATGTTCGGTCCGGATTACGACGCGGCGGCGACGCGGCCTCCTCCGGCACAGCAACGCTCAGGCCGGTAGACTGAGAATGGCTCTCCTTGTGTCTGGCCTCGGTGAGATCTTGCGTACGGCTGGCTGTCGACGGCGCGGATCCGAGCTGAGGTCAGGCCGGGTAGTCGCCCTTGGGAGCGGAGATGGGTACTGGCGGGCAGTGGGCAGTGGTGTACACGCGCTGTCCCCGCTGCCGTCTGGTCGGGCCTAACTCGCTGCCGGAGCGCGGCTGGGACGGCGAGCGGCCCCAGTGGCTGGTGTGTGCCGGCTGCAACGAGCCGCGCTCGGTCGCGCCCCAGGAACAGCGACCGGCCGACGCCATCTCGGCGTGTCCCTCGTGCGACGCCGCAACCGCTCATCCCGCGACCGCCGACCTGGCTCGCTGTACTAACTGTGGCATGCTCTACCGGCTGCGGGCCGACCCAAGGCCGATACGCATGCGGCACGTGTTGAACCGGATTTCCTTCGACGGATGGACAGTCACCCTCACCCGGCTGTGGTGCCCGGTGCCGCGCTGGCGCTACCGCCGAACGCCGCTCGACCGGCTCGCCGGGGTCTGGTTCGACTGGTGGGCGACGGATAACGGGCCGTCCTGGCTGGCGTGGTTTGGGGTCGACCCCTTCGACGGACCCGGCCAAGTCGTCACACTATGGACGGTCGGGATCCGCGAGGTCCGCAAACGGAAGTTCGCGGTGCTCGCCACAACGATCAACGAAGCTATCGCAGGCCGGGTCCGACTGATCATCAAGCACAGTGTCGGGTTAGGGCCTTGGTCCGATCAGGAATGGGCCGACATCGAGCGCCGGATACCAGAGCTACGTGGCCTGGCGGACCATCCGGGCCTGTACCGGCCGCAGGGACACCGCACTAAGGTCGAATCGGAGTTGCGTCGCATGCGCGGTGAGGCAGACCCGCCCGTGAGCGGATGGCCGAGACCGGTGCCCGGGTTGCCCAGCCTGGACCGGACGTCCGCCTTCGGCGGCGGGTTCGACTGGGGACCGCCCGTTGACCAGGAACGTCCAGGCACCCAGATCTGGCGGGTGCTCGTCGACCGGCTCGCAGTCGGTCAGGACCTTACAGCCTGTCCGGAATGGCAGCGGGCCAGGGCCACGCTGCTAGGGTACGGGCAGCATCGGCTGGCTGTCACGCACTAGGCCGACCGGCCGAGCCAGGTTACTCGGCCAGGCCGGTCAGGGCCTTCGCCCAGGCAATGGCAACCCGTTCGGGGCTACGACCCACGGGTTCCTACAAGTCCCTAGCGTGCCGCGCACAGACGACATCTTCCGCGCCGCGATCCTCACGCTGCTCGGTTCAGTCCCGGCTGGCTCAGGAGCGGTGACCCTCGCGGACATTCTCCCGCTGCTCGGCCCCGAGGCGTGCCGGCGGCGGGTCACCGCCGGCATCACCGACCCGGTGCTCAAAAGATTCTGGGCCCGGTACGAGGAACTGTCCGGCCCCTCCCGGGCACAGGCAACCGGCCTACCGGTGCGGTCTCGGCGTGCGCGACGCGCCGGCGTGCCTGATCGAGGCCGGGAGTCCGGCGCCGCGTGGGTGGCACGGGCCGATATCGACGACTGTTTCGACCGGATTCCCCGCCGGGAGGTGCTGCGCAGGCTCAGGGAGCGTGTTCCCGACAGCCAGGCTGTTGACCTGGTGCGGCGCCTGATGGACCGGCCGGTTGCCGGCCAGCGCGTGGCAGCGATGAGCGGGGTCTGGGAGTGCATCAGGGCAGCGCGCTGTCGGCGCTGCTCTGCAACCTGTACCTCGACGCGTTCGACCGGGCCGTGCTCGCGGCCGGGTACCGGGTCATCAGGTACTCCGATGACATGGCGATCCCCGTTCCCGACCGGGCGGGCGCCGAGCGCAACTGAATGCTGTCCGCCGAGCGCGTATGGGCTGGCATCGATACCGGCCAGCTCACCGCCGTCACGGCCGGAGAGAACATCCTGGCCGGCCACGGCATCCGCGGCGGCAAGGCATGATCGCCACCCTGCGGTGGCGCCTGATCGCGATCCCGGGACGGCTCATCCGCCACGGCCGCAGCTGACCCTGCGGCTGCCGCCCGGCCGCCACCTGCTCGCCGAGATCCTTGCCCGCCTCCGGGCACTGCCCGCCCTGTCCTGACCACCCGGCCCGCAAGGCCGGCCCGGAACCTGGAACCCGCGAACCCGGCGCGACACCCCGGGCGTCACCGCTGCCCGGACACCGGAAACTACCACCGCGAACACCAGCGCCGACCTTGAAGATCAGCTCAGTGTGCTACTCGCGGAATCGGGTCAGATGCCGGACGGGACGATCGTGCCGAGGGATAAAGGGACTCCCCAAGGGTCCCGATTTCTCCGTTGCTGGCTAATCTGTTCATGCACTATGCGTTCGACAGGTGGATCAGCCGGGAGTTTCCCGGCTGCCCGTTTGAGCGTTACGCGGATGACGTGATCGTGCACTGCGATTCTGGGGAACAGGCTCTGCAGCTCCGGTCAGCCATTGCTGACCGGCTCGGCTCGCTGGGCCTGGAACTGCACCCGGTCAAGACGAAGATCGTGTACTGCAAGGACGCGAACCGCCGGGGAGACTACGAGCACGCCAGCTTTGACTTCCTCGGCTATACCTTCCGGACGCGCAAGGCCCTGGGACGGCACGGCTACCTCGCGGGCTTCAGCCCGGCCATCAGCGCCAGCGCGAAGAAAGCGAAAAGTAGCCAGATCAGGGCCTGGCACCTCAACCTCCGCAGCAGCGCGGACCTGCCCGGCCTCGCGGATGCTATCAACCCGCAAGTCAGGGGTTCTCCGGGGATTGCGTGCCTGTCGTTTGACGTCGCCTAGATCGGGCGAGTCGCCGGGTTCCGCGGCGCGTCTCCCCTGGTGTGGTGCTCGTGGCTGATAGAAGTTCATGCAGCTCACGCGATCGGGGGGATCGGGGAATGCGGGCATTCTTGGTGAGGCTGCCGTCCGGGGCGAGGTATTGGACGGTGCTCGATGACGAGCTGGCGGTCGTGTCTGTCGCGGACGAGTTCTTGCGGCATCTGCGGTTCGGCCGTGGCGGCGCGGAGTCCACGACGAAGGCGTACGCGATCGGCGTCGCGTTGTTCTTGCGGTGGTGCGCTAGGTCGGGGCGCTCCTGGCAGGCGGGGGTGGAGCAGTTCGGGTTGTTCATGACCTGGCTGGCGTACGCCGGCCCGTCGGTCTCGGGCATCGACCCGCCCGCGCCTGGAGGGGCGCTGCTAGCAGGCCCGGGAGCGCCTCGCGCTCGCGGGGAGCGGCGGATCAACGCGGTGCTGTGCGCGGTGCGGGCCATGGTGGTGCACGCGGTCGGTGCGGGCCAGGCCAGCGGGCATCTGGTGCCGTTGCTTTATGAGATCGCCGGTGACCGGGACCTGCCCGTGGCGGCCAGGGGCGAGCGGGCCGGCATGTCGTGGCGGATGCGGGCCCGGCATCGGCTGCATGAGCCGGACCGGCCGGTCGAGCGCGCTGCTGACGCCGACATCGTCGCCGTCCTGGGCGCGTGCCGGTCGGCGCGGGACCAGCTGATCGTGCTGCTGATGGCGCGGGCCGGGTTGCGCAGCGGGGAGATGCTCGGGCTGCGACGCTCCGATGTGCATCTGCTGGCCGACTCCCGCGCGCTGGGGTGCGAGGTGGCGCGGGCGCATGTGCATGTGATCCGGCGCGAGGACAATCCCAACGGGGCGGTGGCCAAGTCCCGCCGGCAGCGCGTGGTCCCGCTGGATTTCGTCGTGGTGCAGGCCTTCGATACCTACGAGTTCGAGCGCATGGCGGTGCCGCGCGGCTCGGGCAGCGATTTCGTGCTGGTGAACCTGTTCCGCGAGCCGGTCGGGGTGCCGATGCGCCTGGACGCGGTGGGCGGGCTGGTCGCTGCGGCGTCCCGGCGCGCCGGCGTGGTCCCGGCGTTGCGGCCTCACCAGCTCAGGCACGCGTTCGCCTCGAATGTCCTGGACGCTGGTGGGGCGATCGACGAGGCTCAGGAGCTCCTCGGGCATGCCTTGGCTTCGTCGACGCAGGTGTATGCCCATCCTGATCCGGCCCGGCTGCGGGCCGCGGTGCCCAGCCCGCGCGAGCTGGCCGGGGTGAGCTGGTGACCGCCCGCGGCGCGGGCGCCAGCCAGCTGGCCGTCCTCGCCGATGGCCCGGCGGAGGACCCGGCAGCGGCAGCGGCGGCGGCGGCGGTGCTCGTGCTCGGCGCCGGAGGCGAGACCGCCGGGCGGGCGGCCTGGAGGCTCGCGGCCTTGCTGGACGCCGGTTTCCTGGCCGGGGCGGGGTGGGATCCGGTGACCTGGGTCCTGTCGCCGCCAGCCGCGCACCAGTCCCAGGGCACTGCTCCGCCGCATCGGCGCTATCGGCGGAAAGGCCCTGCGGTCACTTGCCGATACGGAAAAAACCCGGGACCGTCGCGGCGCGAGTGAAGCCGGCGGGGATGACCGGGGTCAGCAGTTTCAGCCTGGCCGCGGTGGCCGGACGCATCTGGTACGTGGACGTGAGTGTGGACACCTTCCCCCGTCCCCATGGGGTGGTGGAGACCAAGCGCAGCAGCACATACGTCCGCGAGTCCACCCACAGGGTGGTGTGGGTCGGCGCCGGGCCAAGCCTGTACACCCAGCTCAGCTTGACGGCCTCGCGGCCGTTCAGCTTCACCGTGCCGTCCACGGTGAAGCGGCCGCTCGCGACCTCGGCGCGGATCAGCGCCGGGCTGGCGGTCAGGTCGACCGGCATACTGTCGGTCGTGAACCTGGCCCAGGTGCGGCTCGGGTAATCGACCGCGACGATCTTGGCGGAGCGCGGGCCTTGCGTGGTTCTTATCGTGAGGTGCTTCAGGGCGGCCGTCTCGGTGTAGATGGACTCGACGTCCTGGTATGGCTTGCCGGCGTGGTAGGCGAAATGGCGGTAGCGCACCTGCTGTCCCACGGCCGGGAACGCGGGATGGACCCAGCCGAGATAGACGTCTACGCCTCTCAAAGGCCGGGTTCCTATCTCCTTGGAGATCTGAAGCGTCGTGGTCTGGTAGAGGATGTCGTCGCTGCGCAGCCGCAGCGCGTCGAGTATCGCGGTGCGCACCGTGGTGGCGGAGAGATGGCCGGGAGCGGGCCCGGAGGACGTCACCGACACCGCCACGACGGCAGCGACGACGGCCACTGCCAGGGCCGGGAGCCCGGCCAGCATGATCCGGCGGCGGGTCACCCGGCGGGAGTGCTCCAGTTCGCGGCGGGCGCCCAGGATGCCGGAGAGCATCGCCGTGGCCTCGGGCGAGTGGGGCGAAGGGCGGTATCCAGGGTCTGGGCGCGCGGAACGCAATGCGGTCAGCAGTTCGTCATCGGCCGGGGTCATCACTGCGCCTCCTTGGGATCGAGACTGTCATCGAGTTCCTGTCTCGTCCTGCCACGACGTTGCACACCAGAATCCAGGCTCAGACGGGCGGCGAGCCTGACCCGTGCCCGGTGCAGCCGGGACCGCGCCGCGATCTGGCCGCAGCCCAGCACGACCGCGGCCTCGCCGGGGGTGAGTCCGTCCCAGGCGATCAGCCGCAGGATCTCCTGGTCGCTCTCGCGGAGCGATGCCAGCGCGGTCCGCAGGGTGCCTGGTTCCAGGTGGGCCGCGACGGAATCGTGCGGCGCGTACGCACGGAGCAGCGCCAGCAGATCGTGCCACCGCCGCTGCTGGCGGCGGTGGTTGCGCCACAGGTTACGGGCGACGGCGTACAGCCACGGCATCGGGTCGTCGGCGGGCACGTCGTCGATGCGCCGCCAGGCGATCTCCAGGGTATGCGCGACCAGGTCCTCCGCGTCCGGCCCGGTCAATCCTCGGTGCCGGGCATAACGGCACAGCGGTGGGTACGCCAGCTCGAACAGTGCACGGAAACGAGTTTCGGAATCCACATCTGCTACCTGTCCCGGGAGAGCTGAGCGTTGCACATGCTAACCGCCGGGATCCGCAGCGCCGCGCGCTCAGGCGGCGCGGCACGCCTCGAATTAACCAGCACGACCTGTGATCGGGCCGGCCGGTTGTGATCGTGACGTTGCACGGCGTGTCGGCTGGATCTTTCCGAAAGATCACTGATCATGATGACTCGTGCCCAGCCTGCCGCCAGACGATGCCGCGCCGGAGGACCTGTGCGCGCTGGTGGCTGTGCTGCGCGAGGCCAACGCCAGGCTGCGCGATGTCATCGAGGCGAAGGACGAGCAGCTGGCAGCGGCCCGGGCGCAGATCGCGGTGCTGTCCGGCCGGGTCGCGGACCTGGAGCGCCGCCTGGGCAAGGACTCCTCCACCTCGTCGAAGCCTCCCTCCTCCGACAGCCCGTATACGAAGAAGCCCCGGGACCGGTCGCTGAGGCGGCGGTCTAGGCGCCGGCCCGGGAAGCAGCCGGGCGCGCTGCAGCCGGAGAAAGCCGGTGCATCGGCGCGAGGTGACCGTGCCGTTGCCATCGTCGCCGAGCTCGGCCCTGCCAGCGGCTGGCGGCTGGCTACTGACGGTTACGAGGTCAGGGTCGGCCGGCTGTCGGGACCGTGGAACGGCTCGTGGACCGGGTCCAGTGCTCAACGAGTGCGTTGTGTGCAATGTGTGCGTTCGGGCGTGCTATCTGTGCAGCTAGCGGGCCTGGTGCTGCGGCGCGTGTTTCTCGTAATGAACAGGTCGTCGGTTCGATTCCGACAGGCGGCTCTCTTTACTGCTGCTCAGTAGTGTTTATCGATTAACATTTCGATAGCTCGCCAATCTCCGTGGAACGATTCGTGGAACGAGTCGAGCGGTCGCGACGGCCGGATACAAGGGCTGGCTGGCTACGGTCAGCAATCGCCGGGTCGTGCGTCAGTTCCGCTCGCCCACGGCGACCCGGCAAGGACCGGTCAGCCAGCTGCGCGCCGGGTGGCCGGGCATCCGGCCCGGGCTGGCTAGGTAACTCCGTGCGCAGCGCCTCGTGCGCGTCCCCGCACGCCCAGTCCAGCGCGACACCGATCCGGGGGCTTTAGGCGTGCCGCTGGGGTTACGCGTCGTCCTCTGCGCGCGCCGGCCGACACTCACGGCCAGGCCAGCTCGGCGCCTGGATCCGCGGCCACTGGAAGATCGAGAACTGCGTGCACTGGGTCCGCGACGTCACCGTCGGCGAGGACACCTCCACCGCCAGAACCGGCACCGGCCCGTACGTCATGGCCGCCATCCGCAACTGGTCATCAGCATCCTAAGCAGCCGGACCGCTCGGGCCTTCACCAGCTAACGATCAAGGAGGGGAAATCACGTGCTCAGTGCCAGAGGGGCGACATTCAGCCGCCGTTGAACCAGCCGGGCCCGTCCTGCGTTGTTGAGGCAAGAGCAGGGCAGGCACGGCAGCTGACCGGCGCGGATGCCGCGGCTGCCGGTGCGCTTGGTTGCTGCCCGCATCCGGTAAGGAGTGTTCATGAGCGCTAGCCAGGCATCGCTGAGGGCCAGAGTCGTTCAGCCCGCCGCCGTCCGTATCGCGATCATCCTCGCGATCGCCGTCCTCGCCGTGGCCGGCGTGCTGGCCGGGCTGGCCGGGCTGTCGGCGCACAGCGGGCCAGCCACGCACGTCGCCGCCTCGAACGGTGACATCGTTATAGGTACCACCTGACGAGCCGGGCTGATCACGGCCCCGTCCGCTGGGGGCCGTGACCCTTCCGGCTTGCCGGGCCGGCGGCCGGCCGGGCGGATGGGCTGGGCGGGCCTGAGACGCGGTGCCGGGATTTGGCCCGGTCCGTTCCTCAGGCCGCTCGCCGAACCCGCCGGGCCTGGTCTCCCGGCAGCGGGCAGCTCCGCGCCGCCCGCCTGACGCGCGTCAAGCCGCCTGCCCGGCGCACGCTAGCAGGTAAAGTTCCGGTCGTTTCCGGCTGGAACTTTACCGGATCATGGAAACCAGGCCGCGGGAGCCGCTCATGGGCGGCCATCTCCGTCACCGGCTCGTCATCGAGCGTGGCTGGAGGGCCGCTGATCTCACGCAATGGCTGGCCGGCAGCCTTGCCGCGGTACTGCTGCACGCCCCCAGCCCCGGCAGCCGTCGGCGGCGGACCGAGACCAGCTACGCGATCACATCGCTGCCAGCCGCCCAGGCCAGCTCGCCGCCTGGATCCGCAGCCCCCACAAGATCGAGAACTGCCTGCACCGGGTCCGCGACGTCACCGTCGGCCAGGACGCCTGCACCGCCAGAACCGGACTTCGGGCGGCGCCTGGGCTGCGGCGATCACCGCTGCCGCCTGTTGCAGGGTCAGTGACTTCGACGGCCGTCCCACGGCCTGGCCCGTCGGGGTGTCGATGAACTCGGCGACGTTCCGGTGAACGAGGTCGTCGGCCTGTGCATGCCGGATTGCCCGCGTCAGGCAGTTGTGCATCAGCGCCACGGTCGCAGCGGACCTTGTTCTGACCGCTGCCGACAGTGCCTCCCTGACCTCGGCGGCCTTCAGCTGCCGCAGCTTCGTCTTGCCGATCGCGGAGAATTCCGGCCTCAGCTCATCGGGGTTCTCCGCCGAGTAGAAGAGCGCCCTGTTGCGCTTGATGGTCTTGGGTGAGCGGCCATCGAGCCCCTCCGCCAGCCACCTGTCGATCGCTCGCCGCAGGGTAGCCGCCTGGTCATCGGCGCCGGAGCCGAGGTCCTCGCGCAGATCCTCAAGCTCGGCAAGCAGCCTGGCCCTGTCCGGTAGAGGTGACCTTGCTCTTGATGCGCCGGCCGTTTACGTCGTATCCGCGGCTGACCTCCGCCCGCCAGCGCCCGGGCAGCCCCGGTGGAACCCCGGGTCTGAGCAAGGTCCCCGGGTGGTCAAAGGAGATGGAGCCCTCGCCGCGCTTACGGCGTGCCGCAATGCCCATATTGCACCTTTCCGGGGGCGACTGCAGGGGCGACAGCCGGGCAGCTGTCCCGGACTCGCCAGAATCTGCGCGATGAATATATTCGCGGACGGCCGCCCGCTTCTCGAACCTTTTCGTCGTGCGCAAGCTAGCGTGCGGCCTTCATCCGGGATGAACGGACCTTCGGCCTGATCCCGGTAGGCGGCTCCCAGGTAGAAGCCACACAAGTGGATCGCTCAGGATGCCTGCGCTCCGTCTCGGCCATTCGCTGACGAGCAGGGGCAGCTGCTCTCGCGCGTCCGGCGTGGTCTTCGTGCCGTTCCCGGGAATCGCTATATGTCGTTCAGCTACTTATATTGGCCGGGTGCGTCAGCCGAGAACCCAGATGAGAGAGCCAACCTATTTCGTCCTGGCGTCCTTGCTGGACGGGCCCCTGCACGGTTATGCGATCATCCAGCGCGCGGAGCACCTGTCGGGCGGCCGGGTCAAGCTGGCGACCGGAACCTTGTACACGGCGCTGGACCGACTCACCGCTGAGGGCTACGTGGAGCTGGTGAGCGAGGAGATCGTCAATGGCCGGGCCCGCCGCTCTTACGGCCTGACGCCGCCTGGTGCAGGTGCGCTGCGGGCCGAGGCGGAGCGGATGGCGGCGGCGGCCAGCCTGGTGGCGGACCGGGGCCAGAGCCCGAAGACCGTTCGCAGTGCGCGGAAGGCGAGTCCGGCGTGAGCGCGCTGGAGCGGCGCTGCCGGTGGCTGCTGCGCGCCTATCCCGCCTGGTACCGGCGTGACCGGGGCGGGGAAATGCTCGGCACCCTGCTGGAGGCCAGCCCGCCCGGTGCGAGGTGGCCATCCTTCCGCGACGCGCGGGCCCTGATTATCGGGGGCCTGCGGGTCCGCGGCTGGACCTGGCTGCTGTCGATGGCATGGGTAGCACTAGGAGCTGGCGGGGCTATCTATGCCACCGTCACATTCAGTCATCCTGGCTACGGCCAGGGCGTCATCTGGATGGTGCAATGGCCCGGGGAGCCACAGGTGATCATCGACGTGGCTGTGATAGCACTGCCGGTATGGGTGCTGCTGTCAGCTCCGCTGCTGCTCGCCGGTTTCCTCCGGCTCCGTGGCTGGCGGCCGCGCAACTGGCTCCGGGAAGCCGGCTGGGCTGGTTCGTGGGTGGCGGGCCTGGCGCTTATGAACCAGACAGCGGACTTTGCGAGTGCCGGAGAGGGCGGCGCCCGCGGCGTTCTGAGCGTCGGAGAGATGGCCATCTGCGCCGCGTGGCTGGCGCTCGGAGGTGCCATGACCTGGATACTGTCCGGTCCGCAATCCCGAGCTGTCAGCAGTGTTAATGACAGCAACGTCGCCATTCGCTGAGCTGGCGGTGCCCACTTCGGCACCAGATGGAAGTCGGGTCGGATACCTCGCGGAATCGAGGGGTCGCCGATGGCGACGGTGCTGGTCTGACCAGCGGTGGCGCTGTTCGTGTTCGTGACCTACCGCCGGTCTGTTACGTCGTCCTTTACCGCGGCGATCCAGGGCACCCGGCTGAAGAGGCTCAAGGCGGGGCCGACAGGCATCGAGCTGGAACTGGACGCGACCATCAGCGCGACCGCCCGAGATGTTGCGTCCGCCGTGGCCCAATGCCGACGCCGGCCGGTGCCTTCGCCGGGCTAGTCGAGGAGCTTGAGGAACTCGGCCGTGGTCATGCCCGCCTGCCGCAAGATCGAGGCCAGGGATCCCGCGCTTGATCGTGCCGTGCTCGGGAGCTATGGCCACCCTCCCGTCGGCGTCGCGATAGATGGCGTGGCTTCCCTTGACCCGCACGCGCTCGAAGCCCGCGGCCCGCAGGGCGCGCGCGACGTCGCGGACCGGCAGGTCCGACAGCGCCGGGCTCACGCAGCGGGCAGCGCGAACGAGGTCACCAGCGGCGTGCTGGAGACGTATCGCTCCGGGTCGTCCACTTCGCCGAGGTAGAGCCCGACCGCCTCCGCAAGGTTCGCGAGCGCCTCATCGATGGTCTGGCCCTGGCTCGCGACATCGACCTCCAGGCACTGGGCGACGTACCAGTCCTCTTCCCGGTGCACTGCGGCAGTCAGGGTCCGCGACTCGGCCATGCGCTCAGCCTAGCCCGGGCACAGCCGGCCTCGTCCAAGCGATCAGACCAGCCCGACGGCCGCGAGCCTCTGCGCCTGCACCTGGGTGTTGACTACTGACGGTTAGGCCGGTCAGGGTGGGCAGCTGGTGGCCCGTGGAACGGGTCGTGGACCGGGCATTGCGCGCTACCGGTGCATCGCGTGCAATCTGGGCCTTCCGGCGTGCTATCGGTGCAGCTAGCGCGCCTGGTGCTGGGGGCGTGTTTCTCGTAATGAACAGGTCGTCGGTTCGATTCCGACAGGCGGCTCCGAATCCAGCATTGCGCGAACCGGGTCTAGTCCGGGGATGACGGTGTCTGGTGCGGGGATCTGGTACACGGGGATGAGTCCTTTCTCGGTGATGCGGATTTCGTGGATGAGTGCTTCGATGGCGGCTTTGCGCTGGATGGCGTTGCCTTCGCCGCTGACGAGGGCGGGGAGTTCGTCGCGCAGGTGACCCAGGATGCCCGGCGGCGGCGGTGCGGGCAGTTCGGCGTTCGCGTCGTCGAGTTCGGCCTGGCGGGCCTTGAGGCCGATGAGTTGCTGCTGCAGTTCGCGCAGGCGCGGTCCGGCGGTGGTGTCGTCCATGGTGCCGTTCTCGAAGGCGGCCTGGTAGCGGAGCACCGCGGCTTGCTTGGCCTGGATCTGGCCGGCAACCGCGTCGGCCTGGGCCTGGCGCTCTTCCATGCCCGCTGTCTTGCTGGGCCAGGCCGCGGTCGAACGAGGCGAGCAAGGTGTCGGTTTCCTGGGCGTAGAACGCGGCCAGCGCCTGCAGGGCGGCGTCGTCGGCGTCGCCGGCTGGGATGCGTGCGGCGTTGCACGCGGCGGGGCCGTAGCGGGAGCGGGTGAAGCAGATGTAGTACCGGTAGGTCTGGCTCCGGCCGGTGGCGGACTGGCCGATGTACTTGCAGCCGCAGCCGGGGCAGGTGATCAGGCTGGACAGGTGATAGTCACTCGGTGAGGCGGCCCGCTGGGTATGCGGCCCAGAGCGGGCGGCGGCGATCTCGGCGGCGCGCCGGAAAGTGGCGGGGTCGACCAGGGCCGGGTGGGCGTCGGGGACGTGCACGTCGCGGCGGACGATCGTCGCCGGCGTAGGCGGGGTTGGCCAGGACGTGGCCGACCTGGAGGCTGGCCCAGGGCTTGCCCGCGGCGGTGGTGATGCCGCGGCGGGTGAGTTCGTTGGCGATGGCGCGGGTGCCGAGCCGTTGGCGGGTGTAGAGCCGGAACATCTCGGTGACGTGGGGTGCTTCGCCGGGGTGGGGGACGAGCTTGGAGGTGGCGGGGTCGACGGTGTAGCCGTAGGGGCGCCTGCCGCCGGCCCACTTGCCTTTGGCGGCTTTGGCGTTCATGCCGCTGGTGATCCGGTCGATGATGGTTTCCCGCTCGAACTCGGCGAACACGCCCAGGAGCTGGACGAGCATCCGGCCGATCGAGGTGGAGGTGTCGAACGGCTCGGTGGCTGACGCGAATGACACGCCGGCGTCGTCGAGGTCGGCGAGCAGGTCCAGCAGGTCGGACAGGCGGCGGGAGAACCGGTCGACCCGGTAGACCAGCAGCACGTCATACCGTCCGGCCTGCGCCGCCCGCAGTGCGCGCTGCAGGTTCGGCCGCTGCGCGGACGCGCCGGACGCGTCGTCGCTGTAGGTGGCGACCAGGGTCCAGCCGGGCTGGGACTTGATGTAGGCGGTCAGCGCGGTCTGCTGGGCGTCGATGGAGAACGGCTGGTGCTCGTCGTCGGTGGAGCGGCGCAGGTAGATCGCGACCCGGCGGGGACCGGGCGCGGGGCCGAGGACGGTCCCGGCGGGACGGCTGCGGGTCGCGGTCATCGCTGTCTCCTATCCGGTTGGTTCAGGCGGCGGTGGTGAGCTGTCCGTCCCCGTCCGGCTCGTCGGCGTGGGCGGCGCATTCGGGACAGGGGTCGGGGTGGTGCTGGAGCCACTGGCCGATCAGCACGGCGAGCGCCTCGGTGGCGTTGTCGTACTGCTCGGGCGTCATGACCCTGGTCTCGTGGCCGGCGATCCGGACGGTCCCGGTCCGCCTGGCCCGTCCCCGTCCCGGCCCGGGGACGGGCGGCCGGCTTTGTCCCGGCCTATTGTTATTGTACCTTCCGGGGCTGACATTGTCGTTGTTCCTGGCGGTCATTTCTCCCTCCTATTCGGGCTGTGGATTAATTCGGAAATCACGGCCCGGGCTGTGGATAATTCCGGGCCGGCCGCCCGCAGCGTGGGCTGGTGTTGGCGTTATTGCTGGCAGGAGGCTGGCTGAGGTGCGGGATCCTGGGTTGTGGCGTGGACTTGCGCGTCGTTCGATAGGCGCCAGATTTTTGCAGGCGGGCATTTGCGGTTGTCAATATGGAGCGCCCGGAGCGAAGCGAGGACGAACGATATTGACAACCGTTGCCCGGCTGCCATAATCGGGCGGCTGACGACGCGCACCCGCCGGGACATGGCCATCGTGCGGGGCACCGGCTGGGCAGTCATGGGGTGCCGTCCGGGGGCGGTGCCAGGTCGGCACGGGCGGTCAGCAGGTGCCAGGTGATGATCCCGGTCAGCATCCCGGCGATCGGGGCGGGACCGGCGCCGGAGTGCACGGCGGCTTCAGCCAGGGCGAGCGCTGCGGCGGTGCGCAGCGCGAGCCTGCCGGGCCTGCCGTGCCGGATGCGGCTGGCACGAGCCGCACGGCGCGGACAGCGGCGGACGGCCGGGACTGCCGCGCCACCGGGTGGCGGCCGGCGGATACGTGATCGGGTTCACTGGACTCCTTCCGGGTCGGGGTGGTCAGGCGGCGGAAGCGAAGGCGTCAGCGAGCGGGGTGCCTGCGCGGCCTGGCTGGTCGTGGCCGGCGCCGGGCGGGGTGATGATGACCGGCGGAGCCGGCTGGCTCGCGGCGGCCGGGCGGGTGAGCGGCGAGGGTGCGGGTTTGGCGATGTGGACCCAGGTGCAGCCGCCGTGGGTGATGTAGCCGGCCTGCCCGGTGGCCAGGCGGCGGGCGATGCCGGGGTCGGCGGTCCAGGCGTGCTGGACGCGGGAGGTGCCTTCGTCGCCCCACCACGGCCTGAGGACCTTGGTGGCGGTCTCGATGACCTGCCGGGTGCCGGCGAGCTGGGAGACGGGTTCGGGGTGCGGGGTTCTCATCAGCCAGATCCCGCCGTCGGCGGTGGCGGCGATCCGGTACCGCTCGTCATCGGAGTCGCCGAGGCCGTGCCAGGACTGGGCCGAGACCTGGACGCCGATGCCGAGGGACCGGCCGCGTTCGTAGAGCTGCCACAGCGGGACCTTGCCGGACACGGCGGAGTAGTCATCGCAGGCGAGCAGGATCTGCCGCGGCTCGGTGGTCATGCTGGTGGCGGCATGGGCGAGCAGCTCGGTGACCGCGAGGGCCTGGAGCGGAGGCGACGCTGTGCTGGCTGGTGCCTTCCAGGATCAGGTACCAGGCGTCCGCGTCACCGAGGCTGCGGTTGCCGTCGAAGCCGGGGCCGAGGCGGTCGAGCAGGGTGCGGTAGCGCAGGGCGATGTCGGGCAGGTGCTTGGCGGCGGCGCGGACGGCGGACAG
Source organism: uncultured Actinomycetota bacterium (assembly GCA_963739025.1). Classification (GTDB taxonomy): domain Bacteria; phylum Actinomycetota; class Actinomycetes; order Streptosporangiales; family Streptosporangiaceae; genus Chersky-822. The sequence goes on from CAVTYS010000003.1 coordinate 261,742, forward strand.
GCGGGGCCAGTCGCCGGCGTAGGCGCGTTCGAGCCAGGCCTGGTCGAGCCGGTCGAGGAACTCGGCGGCGCTGCCGGGCGGCCCCGGCGTGCGGTGACGGCGAGGGTGAGGGCGGCCTGGGTGATGTCGGCGTAGTAGGCGGCCGGGCCTTCGGTGGCGGTGTCGAGCATCTGGAACAGCGACCACGGCCAGGTCCCGCGGGCGGCAGCGCCCACAGCGACAGGGACGCCTGGTCGGGCCAGACCGCGACCGACGTGCGCCGGCAGCGTGCAGCAGGGTCCGGGTGCGGGCGGCTTTGGTGCGGGCGTCGGGTCCGCCCTTGCAGTCCATGACCACCAGCAGCGGCCGGGCCGCTCCGTGCTGGGCGGTCTGGCGGGCGGCGGTGTACCAGCCGGCCCAGGTGCGGATCATCAGGGTCGTCTTCCCGCTGCCGGAGGAGCCGATGATGACCTGATGCCGGCCCATCGCGGTGTGCGGGATGGTGAGGGCGGGCTGCCAGCGGTGGCCGACCGCGCGGATGACGCTGCCGATCACGATCCGGCCCTTGCGGTCGGTCAGCGGGACGTTGCCGGGTGCCTTGTTCCTGGTCCGGGCGGTGCGGGCCTGGCGGGTCCACTGCCGCTGGTCGAAGATCACCGGCGCCGTCGCGGCATTGCCCGGCCAGGCCGGTCTCGATCCGGTAGATCCGCGTCCCCCACGCCCACGAGGCGATCAGCAGCCCGGCCGGGACCGCGGCCGGCGCGCACAGCACGAACGCCTGCAGCGGTGTTGCCGAGGCTGAACGCGTGCCACCCGGCCCGCCACCCCAGGTACGGGGCGGCGAGCACGGCCGGGAGCGACCGGGTGGTGACGGCCTGGACGGCGAGCCAGGTGGCGGTCATGGGCAGGGACCAGGCGGCGGCGCGGCGCAGCCGCGCCGGCGGCCACCCCCGCAGCCACGCCACCGTGACCGCGGCGATGGTCACGACGGTGACCGGCGCGGCCGTGACCAGGACGGCGGCGGTGACGGTCCACCTGGCGAGCCGGGCGGCCAATTTCAGGGCGTGCTGCCAGAGCAGGAGCCGGGCGTAGAACCAGATCACAGGAGCGCTCCTTCCGGGAGGTCGCGGACATCGAGCCGGGCAGTCAGGACGCCGGGAAGGGTGGCGGCGGCCCGCCGGACGGTGGGCAGCGCGGCCGGGGAGCACAGGTAGACCACGTGGTCATAGCGCGCCGCCTGGCCCTGCAGGGCGGGCGTGGTCTGGGTGAGCAGGCCGGTCATGATCGCGGCGGTCCGCCGGGTGCCCTTCGGGGTGAGCTCGGCCTCGATCGCCCAGCACTCATCCGGGTACAAGCTGGCCGGGACGGGCGGCCAGTGCACTTCGGCGTCGGGCACGTGGCCCGTCCCTGGCCGGCCGGAGCGGGAGCGGATGTGGCGTTCGCTGCGCCACCACGCCTGGCCGTCCCGGAACGCGTCGCCGGCTTGCAGGGCCAGCCGGACGGCGAGTACGGCGCGGATGTGGGCCAGCCGGCCCAGGCCCGGCGGGCGGGCCGGGTAGCGCAGCCCGGTGGCGCGCATCCCGGCTGGGGTGAGCCAGCACCAGCCCGGGCCGGGGCCGATCCGGCCGGTCGCGACCAGCCCGGCGCGCCGCCACCGGACCGCCAGGGCGCGGACCCGGTCCGGCCGAGTCGCGAGCGCGGTGCCGAGCAGGTCGTAGGGGGCGGCGTACATCTCCCCGGCCAGGACCAGGCCGGCGATGTCGCGGCCGGTCAGCCGGACCTGGCCGGCGTCACTGCGGGACGGGGTGGCGGCGGGTCGGTTCACCGGCGGCCTGCCTTCCTGCTGCCCGGGCTGGGTGCGCCGGGTCGGCGGTATCCCGGGCCGCCTGCCGGGCGGTCCGGTCGGTGCTGAGGGTGCTGGTACTGCGGAAAGGGATTGGTGGTGCGGAGCCGGGACCCGCGCGGAGCGCGGATCAGAACCGGCGGCCCGGCCAGCGGCCGGGCGGTGCGGCGCGGGAACGGCGCCTTGTGCCTCTTATCATACCCATTGGCATGACTGGCATGTCTTGCCTGACGGTGACATTATCCTGGCTTGCTCAAAATCGCAGCACAAGATCACCGCGTCGCTCCAAGGTGCGGAATCAGAATGACCTCAGTCCTGACATAGCTCATTAGTGCGCACCGTTTGTTGCTGATCGCGTCGAGGGCAGCCGCACGGCTTACTGATCGCTGCCTGCTGCTTCATCTGGCTTCGCCATGGCACAGGCAAGTTCGGAGTGCTTAACGGTCAGGGTGGGGCTCGCCCGCTGCGACTGCCTGTTCCAGAGCCGTCAGGCTGCCGAGGATGTCCTCGGTCCGGTTCCTGGCGACCCACTGCCTGATTGTCGTCGCGAGCGGACGTCGTAGCCGGACGGTTACGCCGACCCAGACGCCGTAGATGTCCCTGACTTGGTCACGTACCTGCTCCGGGTCCGCATCCGGCGCCGGAATGCAGGCGATCTGGAACCCGCCCCGGTCGGTAGACAGGTCCATGACATCGCGCAACTGCAGCCGGGTGGCGTGGCGGAGTTCGGGATAGTCGTCGTCCCAGCTCCGCTGGCCCGAGCGCGCGGCCAGGCTCTTCGCGGTTTCGTCCGGGTTGGAGTAGGGCGGAAAACGGTCAATCAGCACGACGGCGCGATTGCGTGCTGGTGCGTCAGGTCGCCGGCCCGGCCGGGCCCAGTGCGGCAGGCTGGCCTGGTCGATGATAATGACGCGTAAGTCCAGGCGGAGCTCCATGAGCTGCCCGGCGTACAGCGCGCTCATGTCGCCCGTCACTGTGCAGCCGGTCAGGAAATCGGGTGGCCCGATCGCGTCGAGTAGCTCACGGCTGGCGACTCGCGGTCTGCGGCGGGCCAGGCGGATGGCTTCGATGATTCCCTGCGGCCGGAACGGAGGCCGAGGCCGCCGCGGTGCGTATTTCCGTTGATCAGGCCGATCGGCACCGGAGCCAGCTCGCCACGTTCAGCAGCCAGTGTCAGCTGGCGGCGGGCGAGAGCCGGGCCTCGGTGTAGCGAGGGCTGGCGGGCGGGTCGTTGCCCTGGCTGCCGAAGTTTCCCTGCGGTTCGATCAGCGGCACCTGTGACAGCCAGTCGCGCGCGGTGTCGACGAGCACCTCGTAGCCGTAGCCGCGGGGGACGGCGCTGGTGTCCTCGACGACGGCCAGCACCCGTTCGCACCCGCAATACCTGCGGCCTGGCCGCGCGCGCAGGGTATCGAGGGCGTCCGGTACCGCCAGCTCGACGACGCCCACTCCGCTCCGCTCGCTCACCTCACCAGCCTCTTGTGCCGACGACGCAGCGTCCAGCAGTCCGCGGCCGACGCGACAAGCACGCCGACGTCAGTCACGTCGATGACTGAGGCGCCAGCTCGCAGCCAGTTCCAATCCTCCGGCCGCCCTCCAGCAGCAGATCGAGTTTGCCGAAAGACGTCTGCACAGGAACGATCGACCGCATCGCCAGACGCCGCGGCGACGGCAGCGCGCCAGGGTGCGCGGCTAGCATCTTCAGGCAGGCGTGCAGGCGGTCAAGATTGGCCTGACCCGGCTCGATCACGACGTCCGTGTCGCCGACAGTTACGTCCTCGCCGCGCAGCCACAGCGCGGCGCTGCCGACCAGGATGAAGCTGACACCCTCGGCGGCCAGGATCGCCGCAGCAAACACGCCCACCGGAAAATCAGCGGCACCCGGCTGGTCCAATGCCATTCCCAGAAGGTAGCCGACCCGAGATTGCATCAGCATCAACGATCGAACCGCTATCTGGACGCATGCCCGAGAATGTGCCCGGCCGCTGACGCTCCTGTCCGCGCCGCGGTCAGAGCGCCGATCTTGACCTTGACCTTGACCTTGACCTTGACCTTGACCTTGACCTTGGTCTGGCCGCCTGCCTGCCCTGGCTGTGCTGGCGGAGCGGAGGCAGACCACTGTCCCGCTTACCCCGCAAGGGGTGGGAGAGTGGTCTGCCTCCGCGGAGCCAGCGGGCGCAGCCGCATTTGGGCAGGCAGGCGGCCAGACCGCGCCCCGTCTGGGGCGCACGGATGCCGCATGCACCGGACCGGGCGGTGCACGGCCGCTGTGCGGGGTGAGTGCGGCCGGTCAGATCGGAGCGGAAGTGACGGCCGGGCGGGTCGGGTGCCGGGGGGCCGCGGGAATGGCCGCTGCTAGCCACCAGGGCATGTTCTGCTCGCGGCCGATGCTGAAGCTGTTGCCGTTGGACATTGGGTCACCTCTCGTTGCGTCGTGGCTGGCGGGGTGGCTGGTCGCGATGGCGGTGGGTTCGGCTCGGCTGGCCCGTGCCTTCGCGAGGATCGGACGTTACGTCATGGTCGCGGTTCGGGGTCGTTTGGCAGATCAGGGCTGCTGCGACGGTTGGGTCAGTGGCGGGGCAGTGCTGCCCCGTGGCGAGGAGGTAGGCGGTGCCATCTGTGGTTGCCAGGCAGTTTCCGGCTGGCGTGAAGATGTGCAGCGCGGGGTCGGTAAGGCCGGACGGTCCGTAGGGCCCGTTGTTTCGCCATCGGAGTACCAGCCGGTGATTCCTGGCCAGGACGCTGCCAACGCCGAGCCCGGCTAGTGATGTCTGCAGATCGGCAAGCAGCTCCAGGCGGCGGGCGGCTTCGGCGACGCTGATGATCGGCTGGCTGAGTGCTGGCGCGGAGCGCGGCGTGCTGCCGGGCAACTGTTATCTCCTGTTCGGACGCGGCCGGATGACCGCCGCTGGTTGCGGGAGGGATCGGGCAGTCTGAGGATGTAAGGTTGAATGGCTTTCCTTCGTTTCTGAGGCGGCGTGGTGAGGATCGGGTAGCTGATTGTTAGCCGTTCTGGCGAATCGGCGGAAGGCCTGGGATGCCGACGATGATGCCGACGTGAGTTAGTCGTCGTTGTCGGCATGCGAATGGGAGGATGCTGGCCGTGGGTCAGGCGGAGCGGGCATTGCAGCCGGACGGGTCCTCATTAGAGCGTTTCGGTTTCGAGTTGAGGCGATGGCGCAAGAGGGCGGGATTGTCGCAGGCTCGCCTGGCTGCCCTGGTACATGTCAGCGCGGACCTTGTTCAGAAGATTGAGGTCGGGAAGCGCAGGCCGTCATATGAGCTAGCGAGGGACAGCGACGCGGCGCTGGGTGCGCGCGGGGGGCTTGTGGGCGCATGGCGCGAAATCAGGGAAGTTTCTGGGGAACTGCGCGCCGGCCGGCGCGGCAGTAATCGAAGCGATCTTGGGTCTGGCATTTCACAACTTGATGACATTCTCGGCGGAGCGGGCGAAACTCCGAGTGATATCGGATCACTGGCATCGGTTCTGGCTTCGTATTCTTCCGATGAAGAACCAGGGCAACATGACCTGTGTGACATCGCGACACTGACAATCGGAGTTGAGCAGGTCAGGCGCGCTTACCAGGCGTGCCGTTATTCGGAGCTAACTGAGCACCTGCCTGATCTGCTAGCGCGCTTGGATGCCGCCTGCCGGTCGGCGGGGGGCGCGTCGGACATCCGGCTGTGGGTGTTGGCCGCCGATGCCTATCACGTCGCCGCGGGGCTTTTGTTGAAGCTCGACGAGCAGGGCCTTGCCTATCTCGCTGCTGACCGGAGCATGCGCGCGGCGCGGACGAGCGAGGACTGCGTGCGGATCGGGGCAAGCGCACGGATCATTACGCATGCCCTGATTGATGGTGGCCATCTGGGGGCGGCCGTCAGGACCGCGAGCAGCCAGGCGGAGCGCTTGGACCGGAATGCGCCTGCCCGGACGGCGGAGGTTTTGTCCGTATACGGGTCGTTGCTGTTGCGCGGCGCGATCGCGGCGTCGGCGGCCGGGAAGCGCGCCACGGCGCAGGAGTTGCTAGCTGAGGCGCAGAGTGCGGCTGAGCAGCTCGGCGCGGACGGCAACTTCTTGTGGACTGCCTTCGGCCCCACGAATGTCAGGCTGCATCGCGTGAACGTCGCGGTGACGCTCGGCGATGCGGGGACCGCCGTTGACGTGGCCCGGGGAATCGACCTGAGCACCATCACGGTCGCGGAGCGAAAGGCGAGCCTGCTGGTGGACCTGTGCCGCGCGTTCCTTCAATGGGGCCGGTTCGACAAGGCCTACGCCGCCATCCGCGCGGCTGAGGAAATCGCGCCCGAGGAGGTGGCGAGGCGGCCATCAGTTCGCGGGCTTGTCCGAGAACTGGCCTGCACGGCACCGCCGACTGTCCGGCGTGAGGCTGCCGGGTTCGCGGCTCGTATCGGAGCGTCCTCGTGAAGGGTGGCGGAGGTCGCAGGCTGGCTGTGGTCGTCTGCGGCGCTGGGCCTGCGGCGGCGATCGGGACGTTCATCAGGCTGGCGCAAGATCGAGGCTGGACCGTGCAGGTCATCGCCACGCCTTCAGCCCTGGATTCTTCGATGAGCTGGCAATTGGGAGGCTCGCCGGCAGCCCCGTCAAGAGCGAGTACGGCCGTGCGGGAACTCCGAGATCGGATATCCCTGACGTGGTGGTGGTGGCTCCGGCGACGTACAACACGATCAACAAGTGGGCGCAAGGCATCAGCGACACCTACGCCCTAGGCGTGCTAGCTGAGGTGACCGGGCTCGACATCCCGGTCGTGGTGCTGCCGTTCGTCAACTCAGCACTCGCGGGCCGCATTCCGTTCCGCCGGAGCGTCGATGCCCTCCGCAGCGAACGGGTGCGCGTGCTGCTCGGTCCCGGCGGTTTCGACCCGCATCCGCCCCGCACGGGGGAAAGTCTGCCGGACAGCTACCCTTGGCATCTGACGCTGGACGAGGTTGAGCGGCTGAGAAGAGGCGGCGTCTAGTCCTTCGCTAGTTGCCATGAGCACTGGCGGTCCTCCGGCAGCCGCTGGCTACAGGGCTTACGCGATGGCGCGCCACCAGTGATGGAGCGCCAGGCCGGTCGAGTTCGCGCGGCTCCGGGGCAGTGGATGCGATGCTTCCGGCCCGGATGCCGTTTCCTGTGACCCTTAGTATTTCAAATATCTAGGGCCTTCTCCAGCCACGTGGCAGGCAACTCAGCAGATCCTGCTTGGTTGCTTCTTTGATGACTTCCTTGTCTATCGGTATCACGCAGCATCGAACGACTGCCCTGTGATTGTCGGGAGCAGGGCAAGCCAGGATCGCCAGAACCCTAATTGCCTTGCGCAGATCTTCTATGTGCCTGATCGGGGTTAGCTCGCTGATCTTGCCGAGCATGACCTTTACAGCAACCTCCGTCACAGCCTCCGGTATCGCTATCCGTCTGTCCCGCTTCCGGGAGGCCCAGATAGCTGAAGCTATCTTGTGCGGGAGCGAGGCCATCTCGTCTGCAACGTTGTTCATCAGGCAGGCTGTCTGCGAGAGCATCTCACAGCAGAAGTGACTGGCCATTGCCAGCCGCAGCTCGTACGCAGGGCTGCCTGGCCTCACGCGCTGCTCAGGTAGTACCGCATCGGCCATGTGGCTGCCGATAATCTCAGCAATCTTGCCTGTGAGTACCTCACGGTCACCAGGACTCAGAGCCTCATCAGCGAGCCAGTCAATGACGTCAGCCTTAACTAGCTCGGCTGCCGCAGCCTTCCGCTGCTTCCTGGGTTGTGTCGCCCGGTGAGCGGTGCTGTATAGCTGCGTGGCGGAAGCTCGGTAGCGTAACCTTGCGCTGCTGTTCGCTGGCCGAGCCAGGATCAAGGCTCCTGGCCAGCCATGCTGCGCGCCTGCGCAGACGGTACAGACACAGACACGGCCGGCCGCGTTGCTGCATGCTCCTGAGTGCATTGCATCGTCCCTCTCAGGGAACCTCTGAACTCATGGTCACCCTGCAATCCACTTATGTAAATGGCCAGTTGGCAGCGCAGGATTCCCTTGGCTCACAAGAAGGCGAAGGCTATCCTGATATCCTCTCCGCTGTACTTGTCTAGCTCCTGGCACTGCAAGTGACCTTCTTACATAATTTGGTCGTGACCATGACTTCTCCGCTACCTGCTGCGCGGTCTTTTCATGGCTGGATTTCTACGGCGATCATGGACCCTGCGAACCTGGGTGGGTGGGCGGGTCGCCTGCGTCGATGGAAGTCGCGCATAGGTAAGCCGTCTGCCGCACGGGCTCTGAGGCTTGCCCGCGCGGCTGACACAGGTTGCTAGCTCTATCTACGATCGGGTGCGCTCATGAGGCGCGCGGATCAGAGTTGTGCACTCGATCACGAGTTGGCGTCGGGCGTCTGATTTAGGCAGATTATCCGTTTCCGTGTACGCATCTATAGGTGCATGGGCGCTCCAGATAGACCGTCGGCCGCTCACAGAACGGCCGTTTGCTGTTAGATCTGGCTGTGCTCGCAACCAGTGACAGCCTCTACATATCTGCGACCTTCTGGGTCGGCGTGGTGCTTGCCGTGCTGGCTCTGGCAACCATCGTCGTCAGCATTTGGCTCTGGCGCAGAGGCGGGCCGAAACGGGTTATTACATACCGCATGCCGGTCATGACGCCTCTGCTTCGTGAGCACGTCCCGCACGACAACCAGGTCGCGGTGATCCTGCGGCGCGAAGATGTACCGCCCATAGAGCTTCCCGAACCCTATTTCGTGCGGGTCCAAATCCGTTATCGCGGCGCCCGGAACATCCGCAGGAGTGACTTTGACGACGACAGGCCCCTGATCTTCAGGTTGGGGGCAGGCTTCTCCGCATGCACTGCGGTCAGGTTGCACGGAGCTCAAGGCTGCCACGTGGAAGGTGGCCTGGGCCAAATCTCGATCGGACCAGTCCTGATCAAGCGAGGGATGTTCATTGAGGCTGACTTCGTCACGGATGGAAAGCCAGACATCAGGTGGCAGGGTCAGCTGGCTGAGGTCGAGGTGCGCGAAGAGACAGAAAGGAGCAACAGCCGGAGAACCACCCGCTATGGGATTGCGGGCATAGTCATCGGAGCCGTCACTGCGTCGGTTGTTGGCAACCTGACGAAGAATCAGCAGTCCTCAAACACCTCTGACCTGTTCATCACCGGACTGGCCGTCGCACTAGCCCTTTCGGTTATCCTCGTGTGGGCCTTCGACCCGTCATCTAGGCCACGCTTCAGGCGACGTTCTTAAGATCGAGCGCCGGCCCGTAGCAGATGGCGCTGGCGATCCCTGCCAGCCCGGCGACGGTGGCCGTGGCGGCGCGGCTGATCCACATGTCGGCCTGCTCCGAGGCGGGTGTGGGCCGGGTTAGTTCGCGGCCTTGGGGGTGCGCGGGCTTGGGAGTGCGGACCGGGAGCTGGTCACCTTCGATCAGGATGCGGTTCGGATGGCGCAGCGTTCGGTCCACGATCCTGTTAGCTGGCCTGAAGCTGGCCAGGTGTTCTACCTGCGTGCATGAGTAGGCACCCGGTAGGGGCCTGGGTGCCTACTCCCTCACCGCGACACTGAGCTGGTGCAGCTTGGTGATGCCGTCCGCGTAGGCGTCGATGAAGTGTTGCAGGACTATCAGCGCCAACGGAACGGCGTCGTCAGTAGTTACATCACCGTGCTGCTCAAACGAGCCGATGTCGATTTCGATCTGCGTCCAGAACCTGTGAATGTCTCGCAGGACGACCAGGGCCTGGCCGAATAGCTCGATGTCGAGATCATGATCGACATCTATTAGGTACCTGGCCAGATCGTGGGCGGCCTCATGCCTGTGTGCGTGGAGCTTCTCTAGCACAGCAAGCTGATCGGCTGTAATCGCTCCGCTGTTCACAAGCCACCTGGCGCTGGCCGTGAACCTGTTCTTGTCCAGCGCTAGGACGTCCTGCCCGTAGCCGACCTGATCGAGCTTGGAGCCGAGCGAGTAGAAGCCCTTGACGTTCTCGACGACCGCCTGCTTGATCAGTTCGTAGACGATCGTGACAAGGCCAGCGAAGGAGAGCGTGGAGAGCACGCTCACCGGATCGAGCTTCTGCTCCAGGCGTTTCCTATAGTTGTCGTCATTCATCATGCAATCCGCTGAATGTTTCCTGATGCTCGTGGAACGTCGTAGTGCGTTGTGCGCCGTCTGCGCGGTTGTGCAGCTGACGCCTCCCGCAGCCGGGTCGGCCCTGCGCGCGGAGCCCGCCGGCGCAACCGACGGAGTCATCGCCGATCGGGCTGGTGGCCGAGTGCCTGCAGACCGTCCTAGCCGCAAGCATGCATCAGCTGCTCGGGCAGCCGTCGCGGTGGGCTAGAGCACACTTCGCGCTTGCCGCGCGGAGTGCGTGCAACCCACTGCCCTTGGTTCAGACGCAGAGGTAAAGTTCGCTAAGTGCGCGCCGCAGGACTTTCTGGGCGGCTGGGGAGATGGCGCCTCCTGGTTAAGTTCGCTCAGCGGCTTATCGTGTGTCCGCGACAAAATTGACGGTCTTCTTGAGGTTGTTCGAGTGCGAGCGTGGGATCCGCTCGTCTGTTTGCAGTCTGGCCACGACGATCCCTGCCGCGATCTGTTGCCGATCGGCGAACGCGAGGATGGCTGTCTGGCTGAAGTCTCCGCTGTTGGCGAAGGCTGCGTAGTCGGCTGGTGGCAGGAGCGCTTCGCGGGCAAAGTGGTTTGCCGTGATTTCGTCGTTATCTAGTTCATGCGCTGGCAGTGGTTCGGCGGGGTCCACGTAGTCGCGGCGGCGGGTGCTGCTGAGCAAGTGGCCTGCTTCGTGGTAGAGCGTGAACCAGAACTGGTCGTCCTTCTTGTGCCGAAGGCTCAACTGGATGACTGCCTTGCTTCCGAGCCATCGGGCGGCCCCATTGAGATGCGTACCTTTCAGCTCAGGTATGAGGATGATCACCACTCCCACCTCTGCGCACATTTCCTTGACTTGCCTGAGGATCTGCATGAACGGTGCGCGTCGGGTCAGCGGGCGGATGTCCCGCAGGACCCGCCGGAATCTGGCTGCGTCGTAGGGTGCGACATCGACCTTTGATGCTTCTCGTTCTCCCCAGGTGAGCCAAGCGGCGACAGCCTTAGGTGAAGCCAGGAACGCCTGTGAGGAACGGAAGGCTGCTGCTGAGGAGAGCCAGTGCCGCTCGAAGGCGGCCGGGCTGCTGATGCCCAGGTAGGACAGCAGGTTCGCCAGCGTCTGAGCCTTGGAAGTGCCTCTGTCGATCTGGCGGTGGCGGACGAGGTCAGCGATCGGGAAGTCGTCGAGCCAGCCGACGTTGCTCTCCAGTTCATGCTGCGCCTCTTGCCGGGCAAGGCTGTCGCGGTAAGTGGACTCCAGGCCGTTCCAGAACCTGGCGGAGATGCCTAGGGCGCGCTCAAGCTGAATGGCAGTCTCGGCGGTGATAGCCGCCTTGCCCTTGATGATCTCGTTGATTGTCTTCGGGGGGCGGGCCATGCGCTGAGCCAGCTCAGCCTGGGTCATGCCGCGGTCCTGAAGCGCCTCAAGGAGGATTTCGCCGGGCGCTACAGCCCAGTCAGGCTGCCAGGTAAGCGTCGGGTTATTTGCCATGGTAATCAACCACCTCCTTGATCTCGATCTTGGTTACTCGGGACCAGTCGATGCCTCCATCAGGGCGGGTGGGCAGCGGTACATCGGCGGGTTCGAAAACCAGCCGGTTCGACCCCCAGAGGTACAGGGCGAACTCTCCCTTCCGGTCCGCGCGCAACTCGTGACAGTTCCCGGGCGCGCCGTTCATGTCGGCGAGCGTCGGCGAGCCCTGAAGGGCCGCCAGCCGCCGCTTGAGGAGCTTCCAGTTGTCCGCTCCCCAGCTCTTGCGGCCCTGACGGTCATCCGAGCACACTTTCTCCAGCTTGGCGCTGGACCACGAGATCTCGATCGCTGACCTCCTTGCAGATTTCTTAACCCCAAGGGACCAAGGGTAAAGATACACTAGCGGCATGAAGGTCCCAGCCGGGGTCCAGCCGACACTGGACCAGCCCGAGTGGTTCGTCCCCCTGCCGCACGGCAGCAGCCACTACCTCCCGGTCGTGCAGAACAGGTCGGGAGAGCTGAACGCCCTGGCCCACGCCTCCGCTGCGACGTGGGCGCGGATGACGCCGCTGGTCGCGATCGTGGGACCCCGGAACAAATCAGACGCCTACCGGCACGACACGGTGAAAGGGTGGGTCAAGCGGATAGCTGACTCTGTTGGCGAGCATCCCATTTTCCTGGACATCCTGCGCATGCAGCCAGGCCACCCGACTGCCACCGCTCACAGACCTTGCGCTGTGCTGACAGCGATCTATGCGGCGGCACGCAAGCGACGGCTGAAGTCCGTGCCGGTGCTCAGACTCAACAACCGGCACTCCCAAGTCCAGCTGATCCGGGACGCAGCTCTTCTTGACGGGCGGGGTGTCGCGCTCCGTTACTCTCTGCTCACCGCTGCGCTGCCGGAAGGACAGTCCCTGGAGTCAGTGATCAAGGAAAGCCTGCGGGCGGTCGAGGTCGAGGTCACGGGAGCGGATCTGCTCATCGACCTTGCCTACCTCCCGCCTGAGCAGGACATCCGCGCGGAAGACCTCAAGCGGGCGGTGGACGAGCTGGCAGGGTTCGGGACCTGGAGGAGCATCGCGCTTCTGGGCACGTCGATGCCGTCGATGCTCGGCGGAGTCATCGCGCAGGGGACGGTCGGAGAAGTCCCGCGGCGCGAGTGGGCGCTGTGGTCTGCCCTGGGCCAGTGCGGACCCAGGCGCCTGCCGAGCTACGGCGACTACGTGATCCAGCATCCGAGCCCTCCGCAAGACGGGGGCGGGCCTAACATGCGGGCCAACATCAGGTACACGACCAATAACTTCACAGTCGTGGCGCGCGGGCAGGGCCCGGTCGTCACAGAGGGGCGCGAGCAGTACCGAGAACTGTGCCAGCAACTGGTAGACCGGCCGGAATTCGCCGGTCGTGGCTACAGCTGGGGTGACGAGCAGATCGCTGACTGCGCCAGCGGCGCGATGGAACCAGGCTCGAATGACGCGTGGCGCGGAGCCGGGTCCTCGCACCACCTGAGGTGGGTCACAGACCAGCTCACGCCCTGACCTCGCAAGAGCGAGACCGCCGGCCAGCGAACCGCATCGGCGACGGGCCGCGGTTCAGAAGCGCCTGGCACACCTCAGATTTAAGCTCGCTGAGGTCCAGCGTGCCTAGCACGAGCTGCCACATCGAAGCTCGGCTTGCCCGAGCATCGGGCTCGGCACCATGGCTGGCCAAGATGCATCGAACCTCATCGCGCCACAGAAGCCGGACGAGCGTCTCAGCGTCGACAGCGTGGTTGGGCTGCCCCGATCGCACTATGCGGAAAGAAGGCGCAGCGCCATCAGCGACAATGCTGGCGGCGCCCCACCAGTCAGGTATCAACCCGAGCGCCGCATCGAGATGCCGCTCCGCGACGACGACCGCGCACTTGTCAAACAACCGGCTGTAAGCCTGACGACCTGGCGCAGCAACCTTGGTCAAAGTCTCGCAATCAGTTTTGATCTCGAAGCCCCACGGCCTGAGCCAATCGCAGGACGACGTCCGCGCGCTGACTCGTCACCGGACTGCAAACCATTCAGCGCCTTCGAGGAAAGCCCAGCAGATGGCCAGCGGCTCCAAGCCACTGGCAGACAAGCCGATATGGGCATTAAGGGTGGCAGATCGAATCAGCAGAGGCAGGCGCATGGCGGCCATGCTACGGTGCGGCGCTTCGGCCGACTGGGGAAGGTGGCGGGGAGGGTTGTGGGACCGGCTCGGCGTGTGCGAGCGCTCGCGTGCTCCGGGCCACTAGCTCTGGTCCGGAGCGAGGGCGTATCAGAGACGGATCAGACTGTTGATGCTGGTTCTGCGCGGAGGGCGGCCAGGAGGGTGTGAGGCGGGCGTTGCGGATGGGGTGTCCGCCGCGCGGAGGCGGGTGGCGAGGGTATCGCGGGTGAGCTGGTGACCGTCCCTGTGCAGTTCGTCCCGGATGGCGCGCGCGGCCTGCTCAAGTGCTGCGATGTCGCCACGCACGGTCCCGGTTGGCGCCAGGCAGACAGCAGGCCGGGGACGGCCAGGCGGGGAGCTGGCGCGGCGGGGACGGTTGACCGGCGTGCCGGCTGGACGGCTGAGGGCGTCGCGGGGACTAGGCGGCTGCGGGATCGTTTCCGTGGGCGTCGACCAGCTGACGGGCGGCGGTGCAGTGCTCAAGGATGCCGGAGAGCAGCTTAACCGCGATCAGCAGAGCGACGGCGGGCCATCCAGCGATGATCCGGCTGACGATCCCAGCCGTCACGGTGGCGATGTTGGCGGCCAGGCTGGCGGCGGTGCCGATGGTCAGCGCGGCCCACGGCAGCCACCCGGAATTGCGGCCTGCGCGCCGGTCAGCGAGCAGGACCAGGGAGGCGACGATCTCGACGCCGTCGACCGAGAGGGGGAAGGCGTGGGCGTGCCAGCCGGTGTCGCCGTGCGCCGCGGCGAGCTGGCGCATGTGGCTATAGGAGATCGCGCCGGCGATCCCGGCCAGCCCGGCCACGGTGGCCGTGCGGCGCGGCTGATCCACTTGTCGGCCCGGTCCGGAGCGGGCGCGGGGCGGGTCATTTCGCGATCTTGGGGTGCGCGGCCGGTAACGCACCGGGAGCGGGTCACCTTCGATCAGGATGCGGTTCGCATGACGCCTGGTTCGGTGCTCCGGGCTCCTGACCTGGATCTATCCAAGCTCAGTCTGATCGCTATGCGAACCATCCGCGGTCGGGCCGCAAGGCGCCGCTGCGAGAGGCGCTGTACGCAGTGGTCAGCAGCTTGGCTCTCCCTTCCTCGGAGGCTGTTCTTCCCGGTTACCTGGGTCTGGTGGTATCAGGAGGACGAATGCCGCGGCTATCAACAGATAGCGGCGCATTATCGAATCCTTTATCGATTCAGATTGCCGAATTTGCGGAACTGCCGGATGAAACACTCGGCAGTATCCGAGGCGAGCAGTTTTGGGTGCTAGTTTGTAATAGGGCATGTAGTTGCAGACTAAGACATTGTTGCGTTCCACCGAAACTGGGTCGAAAGACCTAGTACAGTCATGGTCCAGTCTCGCAGGGTGGGATATCGGGCGAGCTGAGTCTCAACGTATGTGGGGGGTACCAGAGGACATGCAACTAAATTCTTGTCATTTCCGGAATCTGAGGCGGCTCCGTGATGTGCACATCGATCTAGCCGGGAAGACAACCACATTCGTCGGAGCGAACAACAGCGGGAAGACCACCGCTGCTCAGGCTTTTGGCCTGTTCCTGGAAGGTCCGGCCCGCGGCAAGTTCTCTATCTACGACTTCAACAACGGCGTCTGGCCCGATTTCAACCGGGCCGCGGAAGCCGAACCTGGCGTTGAGCCTTTCCCGACTATAAGCCTCGACTTGTGGTTCGAGGTCGATGACCAGAGCCTGCACCGGGTCTTCGACCTGCTCCCTGACCTCGACTGGAGCGGATCGAAAGTCGGAATCCGGATCTCCTACGAGGCCCGCGATCCGCTCCTGCTGCACGCGAACTATCGCCAGAAGGCAGCCGAGGCAGCCGAGAGCCAAGCGAGATCTCAGCTATCCGAGGGCGGGAGACACGTCCTGAAATAGGCGACGGTGGCCAGTACAGGCCTTGGCCGCGGGACATGATCGACTACCTGGACAGGCGCCTGAGCACAGAGTACGAACTGCGGTACTACAAGCTCGACGAATCGCAGTTCGACCCTGATGGCACGCCTATCTCTCCTGAGTATGCTCCGACACGGATGGACAGCTCGTGGAAGCTGAGTTCCCTTCTGAAAGTCGACTTCGTCCGAGCGCAGCGTGACCTTGCTGACCCCGACGGGCCGACCAGGTCCGACAACCTATCCAGGAGGCTGAGCAGCTTCTATCAGCAGAACCTGGAACAGCATGGAACGGACCATCAGGCCCTGCGTGCGTTGGCGGAGTCCGAGCACCGACTGAATGAGCATTTCGGCCGGGTGTTCGCCAATACTCTGGACGCGATCAGGCAACTCGGCTATCCGGGGATCGCCGACCCTGAGATCCAGATCCGCAGTTCGCTCGCCGGGCACTCGGTATTGAGAAGCATCGCAGCGGTTCACTATCTTCTCCCCGGCGCCCCCACAGGCCGGAACTGCGGTTCCCTGCCCGAAGAGTACAACGGGCTCGGACTGAAGAACCTGATCTACATGATCGTTGAGATCCTTGGCTTCCATGCTCAATGGCAGGCTATCGAGCACGATCGCCCGCCCGTGCACCTCATCGTGATCGAAGAGCCCGAGGCACACCTGCACGCCCAGATCCAGCAGGTGTTCATCCAAAAGGTCCGCGACCTGGTTAAGGCGGACGAAGTCGTCGGGACACAATTCGTGATCACGACCCACTCATCTCACATTGTCTTCGAGGACTTCCGGGAGATCCGCTACTTCCGCCGAGAGACTGACGAGTCCGCATGTCAGGCGTCAACAGTGCGATCACTGTCGGTATTCGTCAATGACGAGCCCACCGAGACGACCCAATTCCTGCAGAAATACCTCAAGCTCACCCATTGCGACCTGTTCTTCGCCGATGCCGCAGTTCTTGTCGAAGGCACTTCCGAGCGGCTGCTGCTGCCGCTCTTCATCCAGAAGACCGCTCCCGATCTTGAGCGTTGCTACCTATCCATCCTGGAAATCGGAGGAGCGTTCGCGCACAAGTTCCGGGGGTTGGTGGAGTTCCTGGCCATCCCGTGCCTGATCATTACCGACCTTGACAGCGTCGCGAAGAAGAACGGGCAGGGGCAGGCGAGCGCGTGCCCGGCCGGCACCCCAGACGCGACGACATCCAATCCGATGCTGCGCGACTGGCTGCCGAAGATGCTGCAGGTGAGCGAACTGCTAGCCGCCACGGACGAGCAGAAGACATCTGCCTACCAGCAATGGTGCGGGTGGCCTATCAGACACGCGAAGACGTGCACTACGGCGGTGAGACCGAAATGCGGGCCGGACGGACCTTCGAGGAAGCCTTTGCGCTGCGGAACCTTACGTGGTCTCAGGATGCGCAACAGAAGGAACTATGCCTGGATGTCGTCGGGAATTCGCTAGCGGAGGTCGCCAATGAAGTGTACGGGCGGATCAGGGCGGATTTCGACAAGACCGCGTTCGCGGTAGGCTTGCTGACCGTTGACGAGAGCACCTGGTACGTGCCGACATAATCGAGGAAGGCCTGACATGGCTAAGTTCCGTCCTGTCACCTGCCGCGCCAGCTGAGGTCACCGAACCGGCAGACGCTTGATGACGACCCGGATCGACAGCCCGCTCACCCCGGCCGACCGCGCGCTGCGCGATCTCCTGGATCAGGGCTACCCGCGGTTCACGATGATCTCCGGAGCAGGATCTGGAAAGACGACCTCACTGGTCAAGGCACTCGCCCACATCGTCGAAACCAGCGGCGACAAACTGCGCAGGCAAGGCCAGCAGGTCGCATGCATCACCTACACCGAAATCGCGGCCCGCGAGATCTACTCGGACCTCGCTGAGACGCCTCTGGCGCACGTCTCAACGATCCACAGCTTCCTATGGACGGTAATCAAGCCGTTCCAGAACGACATCCGGGCCTGGGTCGCTCGGCGATACTCGGCGCGTCATCGACACAGAACGCGATACAGCAGCGCCAAGGGCGGAGCCCAGCAACAGCGCGCCGAGGACCGAGCCGTACGATACCAGGCGATCCTCGCCGAACTTCCGAAGGTCAGACAGTTCCGCTACGGAACCGGCCGGGACTACGCGCGAGGGGTGCTCGGCCACCATGAGGTCCTTACAATGGTGCCGGAGATGATCCTCGCCAAGCCCTTGCTTGCCAAGATCATCGCCCGACGGTTCCCATTCGTCCTCGTTGACGAGAGCCAGGACACCTTCGCCGGAGTCGTCGAGGCACTCATGCATATAGCCGACAGTCAACCAGACGAATTCACTCTTGGATTCTTCGGCGACCCCATGCAGAAGATCTACACGACGGGCGTTGGTGCCATTGACGTAACCGCTGACGGGCAGCGCTGGACCTCGCTCGCTAAGCCGGAGAACTTCCGCTCATCACTGCGCGTCCTGGAACTGATCAATGCGATCCGCAAGGCCGCCGGTGACCCGCTGGAGCAGAAATCGGGTCTTGCCGATGCGGACCAGATTGAGGGCGAGGTTACTTTTGTCGTCCTTCCCACCAGCGAGGACCGTTCGGAGACACTCGGTCACACCCTTCAGTGGCTGCGCAGACCAGTCCGGAATCGGGGCGTGGGAGGGCGAGGACGGGGTCACGGCTGCCAAGATCCTCGTGATCGCTCACCGGATGGCAGCGCGCCGGCTCGGGTTCGGCGACCTCTATGAGGCGTTTCACGCTAGCCGGACGTTGCGCGACGCTTTCGACGAAGGGACAGCATGGCCGCTGACTCCCTTCCGGGACCTTCTTCGCGCTCGTCACCGCAGCGGCTGTCGCTCGCCAGCAGTTGATCCCGCTGCTGCTGAAGGCCAATCCGGCGCTGAGGGATCGCGCCGCCTCGGCAGGCGAGACAAAGATCTCCTGCCGGCTTGTCGAAGTGCTGTATCCAGCCTTGCCGCCGTTGTCCGGCGCGGGCGGTCCGGGTCGGTCGGCGCTGCCCTGCGCATCGCCGACTCGGAGGGCTCGCCGAACTGGACGCACCGGCTGCGAGACGCCCTCCGCGATCCAGCAGGCCCAGCGTGCCAAGCACTCGATGAAGACCAGCAGAAGGCCGTCAGCGATTACCTGCAATGTGACGTGCGAGAAGTGCCACGCCTACCTGACCTACCTGGAAGACCGATTCACCCTATTCGACTCAGCAAGGGATCAAGGGGGCCGAGTTCCCGGATGTGCTGGTGGTGCTTGACGACGAGGAAGGCAATTACTCGCTGTTCTCCTACGACAAGCTGCTCAAGCTAAAGCCGCTCAGCCAGACCGACCTGGACAACGCGCGGCCGCTGGCGAGAGACGGTGCTCGCCCGAACCTGGCGTCTGCTCTACGTCTGCGCATCCCGTGCACGCCGGGCGCTCGCCATCGTGCTGTACGCCAGCAACGTCGAGGGAGCTGCCGAGGCGCTTCGCAAGACCGGACTGCCAAACACCCAGGCTGTCTGGACTCTCGATGACTCGGCTCTCCGCCAACTGCGATCAGAGTGAAGTGTTCGCGGCTTTAGGTCACCGATGTCGGTTCTGCCCGGAGCGTGGCAAGGAGCGGTGTAGCCGGGCGTTGCGGACAGGGTGGCCGGCGGCGCGGAGCCGGGAGGCGAGGGCGTCGCGGGTGAGCGGGCGGCCGTCCCGGTGCAGCTCGTCCCGGATAGCGCGGGCGGCGCTTTCGAGTGCCGCGATGTCGCCGGGACTGTCCCGCCGGGCGTGTGGCCGACGGCGGGCCGGGGACGGTCGGCCCGGGAACCACGGGGCGGCGGGGTACCGGCGGTCGGTGCGGGACGCGGACGGCTTGGCGGGGTCGCCGGGCAGGGCGGCGGCTCGCCGGCGGCGGCGCGGTGCTCCAGGATGCCCGACAGCAGCTTGACCGCGATCAGCAGCGCGACTGCGGGCCATCCGGCGATGATGCGGCTGATCGCGCCGGTGATCGGCGGTGGCAATGTTCGCGGCCAGGCTGGCCGCGGTGCCCACGTTGAGGGCGGCCCAGCGCAGCCAGCCGGACTTGCGCCCTGCGCGGCGGTCGGCGAGCAGGACCAGCGACGCGACGATCTCCACCCCGTCCACCGACAGCGGGAACGCGTGGGCGTGCCAGCCGGCATCGCCGTGGGCGGCGGCGAGTTGGCGCATGTGACTGTAGGAGATCGCGCCAGCGATCCCGGCCAGCCCGGCCACAGTGGCGCGCGGCGGCGCGGCTGATCCATTTGTCGGCCCGCTCTGGGGCGGGCGCGGGCCGGGTCACTTCGCGCCCTTGGAGGCGCGTGGCCTGGTCAGGCGGACCGCGAGCGGGTCACCTTGGATCAGGATGCGGTTCGCATGGCGCAGCGTTCGGTGCTCCCTTTCCTGCTGTTCGGTCGTGTTTATCGATCACGTTTTCGAGGCGCGATCAACTCTCGTGGACCGAGTCGTGGACCGAGTGGTGTGGCAGGGACGGCTGGATGCAAGGATTAGCTGGCTACAGTCAGTAACCGACGGCTGAGTGTCAGTTCCGTTCGCGCACGGCGACCCGGCACGCAGCGTCAGCTAGCTGCGTGCCGTGGCCGGGCATCCCGCCCCTCGCCAGCTAGGTACTCCGTGCGCAGCGCCTCGTGTGCGTCCCCGCCCTCCAAGTCCGGCGCGACACGGTCCGGGGGTTCAGCGCGTCGCCGGGTTACGCGTCGTCCGCTGTGCGCGCCGGACGACACTCACGGCAAGCACTGGCTGACAGCTGGCCTGGCCCGACGCGCACCGGCGCCCTGCTCATGCCTGCGCCGCGATGGTCGCGGCTGCGGGCTGCTCATGGGCCCGGCCGCCTGCCCGGATGGCGTCACGGAGTGTTGCGGCGAGCTCAAACACGTAAGGCGCAAATAACGCTCTTGGTTTCAGGCGATCAGCGCAACACCCCGTCCAGGTTCGAGTTGGATCCTGGGCGGAGGTTGATGAATGGATCAGATCACCGATGAGGAACGGCTGCGGATCGCCGAGCTGGTGGCGGAGGGCGCACCGCCGTGGAAGCTGCATCAGGAGATCAACCGGTCACGGCATGCGATCCGCCGGGCCGTCGTGGCGCTGCACCGGCCGGCGAGGCGGGTGCCGCAGCGGTCGCCGCTGAGGCTGTCGCTGGAGGAGCGGGAGGAGATCTCCCGCGGCCTGGCGGCGGGCGAGTCGGTGCGGGCGATGGCCCGCAGGTTGGGGCGCGCCCCGTCGACGGTGTGCCGGGAGGTGGCCGCGAACTGGGCCGCCCCGCGCTTTCCGGACAGCGGAATTGGAGCTATTTCATGCTGCCCGCTGCCGGTTCAGGTACTCGTCGTGGATTTCCTGCGGAGTCCTGTAGCCGAGTGCCGAATGGAGACGAGTCCGATTATACCGGAGCTCGATGTACCGGGCAATGTCCTCTCGCGCTTTCCTGATCGTCGGGTACACCGTACGGTGAACCCGCTCGACTTTAACAGCGGCATTGAAGGACTCCGCCAGGGCATTGTCGAAACATGACCCGGTGCGGCCGGAGGATTGCCGGATGCTCAGTTCCCCGAGCACGGCGGCGAACTCAGCAGACGTGTAATTACTGCCGCGATCGCTGTGAAATATAGCGCCGTCCGGCAGTTCCATATTGCGGGCGGCCATCTGAATCGCGCTCGTGATCAGCGGCGTCCGGTAATTATCGTCCACCGCCCAGCCGGCTACCTTGCGGGTCGCGCAGTCAATGACCGTCGCCATTCTGTGGAATCTGAATGTCCGACTTTAGCCCTATCTGGGCTGTCGGATCTCGGTGATCGGCAGGTGGGTTGCGTCGGGCGGGGCGCTTATCTCGCGTGGCGTGGTGCCTGATGGTGTCGCGACGTGAGCTAGCCGGCTGAGCAGCGCTTGCAGCGCGGCCTGGCCGTCCTCGACGGCGGCGCGCTCGTCCTCGGTGAGCGGTATGGACATGAGCATCCGCTGCAGGTTGACCCTGGCTTCGAGGAGCTGGGCCTGGCTCGAGCTCTTGGGGGCGTAGAAGTCGCAGCGGGCGCAGGCCATCCGGTGCGGGCATTGCTCGAAGAACGTGTAGGAGCAGTACCCGTGGCCGAGGTCGTAGTGCTGCCAGGGCTCGCCGCTGGCGGCCGCACCGGATGTGATGGCGTCTCTGTCCAGGAGGACCTCGATGGTGCGGACGTTGCGGGCGAAGTAGCCGGCTTCGGCGTATGCCCTGGTCAGGGTGTTCGGGGTGATCTTGGCGTAGTGCTGGGTGGAGCTCGGGGTCCGGTGCCCGAGCCAGGCTTGCAGCTCGAACAGCGTCATTGGCTCCTTGGCGTTGTAGAGCTGGCTGGCGATCGTCGAGCGGGCGCGGTGGCTGGTGATGTTCCCCCGGACGTCGGCCGGGGGGACGCCGGCCTTGGCGCATAGCGCCGGGATGATGGTGCGGTTGATGTAGTTCTTGGCGACCGGGTGCGCGCGGACGGAGAACAGCAGGTCGGCTAGCTCTCCGGTCTTGCGGTCCGGCCGCGGCGGCTGGACTGGCCGCAGCGCCTGCCACGCCTCGATGGCCTGGCCGACGATCGGGTCGACGGGCTTGGTGAACGCGGTGCCGGTCTTGTGCACCGGCACGTCGAGCAGGCAGGCGGCGTCGCCGGCGAGGATGTCCCGGGAGTCCGCGGCCACGGGCTGGCCGTCGTGCTGCCAGCGGATGCAGCCCACCCGCAGCCGGAAGATCTCGTCGCTGCGCAGCCCGGAGAACAGCCAGATCAGGGTCAGCGCACGGATCAGCTCGACCGGGTAGTAGCTGCCCGCGGATGTGCCGGGGAGATCGGGGGCCTCGATATTCAGGCCCGCCCACATCAGCTTGGCCCACACGTCATCGGCGATCACCCGGGGATCGGTGCCGATCAGGGCGCTGACGCTGCGCGGGACCGCCAGCGACCGGGCGGGATCGAACCGGCGGGGGATCCATTCCCATTCCTGGCAGTCGCGGAAAAACGTCCGGGTCGCCATGAGGAAGTGGGCCTTGGTGCGCGGGGCGACCGGCTGCCCGGTCCGGGCCTGGGTGTAGTCGTGCCGCTGGATGTAGTCGCCGACTGCCATGCGGTCGACGGCCGCGACCCATTCGGCGCAGGTCTGCCGTGTCCACTGGCCCGGCTCGGTGATCTCGGGGTGCTCAGAGGCCAGCCAGCGCCCGGCCTTGGCCATGATGGTCCGGATGATCGCCCGGACCTTCGGGGTCAGGGGCGAGGTAGCGTGCCACCGCTCGACCCATCCTGCCCATGCCGCGTCAGCGCCCTCGATCACCGGCATGTGGTTGCCGCCGGGCCGGACGGGCGGCTGGCAGTGGCCGAGGTCGGCGACGGCCTTCTGGAGCGCGAACAGCGCCGACTGGTGCTGGCGGCCGGCCGCTGCGGGATGGGCATGCAGCCGGGCGAACGCCTCGGTGGTCAGGTCCTGCAGGCGAGGGCTGCCGTTGATCAGGAGCGCCTGGGCGAGCACTCCGGGAAGCCGGTGCTGGCCCTCGCGGGCCTGGCTGCGGTAGCCCCACTGGTCCAGGACCGCGGCCGCCTCGCCGATGGCGGCGTCGACGGGCTCGCTGCCGAATACGAGCCGGGCAAGGTGGAGCCGGTTGAACATGCCCAGGTGCTGGAAGCCCGTGAAGCCGCCGGTCAGGTAGGCCAGCGCGACCAGGAACGGGCGGACAGTGGTCTCGGCCGGCAGCGGCCGGGCTCCCCGGAACTGCTTGCTGCTGGATCCGGCCAGCCGCGCCCAGTCCCAAGGCGTCCAGGCCCAGTACGACCGGCCGGTGTCCGCGCATTGCTGCAAGACGATCGCCGCGGCCTGGGCCCCGGCCCGCCGGAACTTGGGGTCGTCCCCGTGATGCAAGGCGCCGCGAGCCGCGTCCAGCGGCTCCACCAGGCGCGAGATCACGTTCCAGTGCCGCTCGGTCCGCCGCGGGATCCCCTTGGCCCGGTTGCGGCGCAGGCCGACCGGGCCGATGGCGAGGATGGCATCAGCCTCGCCATCGAGCAGCTCGCGCCTGCGGTCCCAGCCCTGGCCGGCGACGCCGGCGTCCGGAAGCGCCAGGCCGGCGCTCGCCTCGACCCGCGACTGCGCGGCGCTCACCCCGCGCCCTCGCTGGCTGGCTCGGTGAGCATCCGCACCCGCCATGCGTGGACCTGCGTCATCGACGAGGCCAGCCTCTCGGCCAGGTCCCGCCCAGACAGGTGGACATAGCGCAGCGTCGAGTCCGTCGAGCGGTGCCCGGCGAAGGCGGCGATCGCGTGCACCTCCCAGCCCATCCGGGCCAGGTCGGTCAGGCACAGGTGCCGGGTCGCGTGACTGGAGAACCGCGGGACATCAGCTTCCAGCGCAACCCGCCTGACCACCTTCGACCAGGTCCACAAGCTCAGCGGCTCGGCATGGTTGCGCCGCGACTCCGACAAGAACAGCGGCCCCCGCGCCCGGCTGAGCTCCGACCGGCGCGGCAGGTACTCCGACAGCAGCACCCCGGTCGGCGCCGAGTACGGCACCACCCGCTCGCGGCGGGTCTTTGTCGTCTCAGCCCGGACCCGCAGCGTCCGGTGCGCCGGATCGAGGTCATCAGTGCGCAGCGAGCACAGCTCCTCGCGGCGCAGCGCCGCGTCGTAAGCCAGCGCGAGCATCACCCGGTTGCGGACCGGCTCACCGCGGAAGGCGTCCAGCACCCGCAGCCACTCGGCCTCCGACGGGATCCACGGCAGCTTGTCCAGCTGCGGCACCAGCGCCCGCCCGGCACCGCTCGCCGCGCCGGAGCGACGCCCGGGCGCGTAACGCCCGCGCCCCACCGGGTTGGACTCACGGATCCCTTCCTCGACCAGGAAGTCATAGAACAAGCGCACCGGAACCAGCCGCTGCTGCAGCGTGGCGTTCGCCAGCCCGGCACCGGAGTCCAGAGCCACGACGTTGGCGCCCCGGCGGCTCGGACGGGCCCGCAGCTCCCGGACGAACCCCGCGACCTGCGCGCGTCGCCGCCTCCGGGTCAATCCCGCCGCGCTCGCACGCCTCCAGGTACTCAGCCAGGCCCCGCGCATAAGCATCGATCGTCCGCGGTGCCCGGCCCAGATCAGCCCAGATGCCCAGCCACTCGGCCGCCCGCTCGTGCCGCCCCACGACAGGCCACTTGCCCAAAGCAGAAGCCGTAGCCATCCCCCGAAAGACCCCCGTCCCCGCTGGCTTGCAGGAACGCTACGCTGGCCGGCCCACGCTCACGCGGCGACACGCAGGTGATTCCACGTAACTGATAGGAATGCCCAGCCCTGCCATGTCGGAATGTACGTTATATCGCCGACCATCTTCGCGCCCGGGACCCCGGCGCTGAAGTCGCGGTTCACCAGGTCGGGGATCGGCCCGGCCCGGCCCTGCTGCGTGGTCGACGGCCGCCACGGCCTCGGCTGGCAGGTCACCAGCCCCAGGTCCCGCATCAGCTTGCGGACCAGCTCCGGGCCGGCCACGGTGCCCTGCCTGGCCAGCTGCGCCGCGATCCGCCGGTACCCGTAGGTGGAATCAGAATCGTCGAATATCTTCCTGACGATAAGCGCGAGCTTCCCCCTCCTTTCCGCGGCGGCGCTTTCCGGCCGGGATTTCCAGTCGTAGAACCCGGATTTCGATACCTCCAGCCATGCGCACATCAGCGTGACAGCCGGAGCAGTATCGCAGGTGGCGTACTCCGCACCGATGAACTCATACACCTCGGTCACCGATGCTCCGCCGCGAAGTACGCCGCGGCTTTTGTCAGGAAGTCGGCCTTCATCCGCAATTCCCTGACTTCCCGTTCCAGTTCGCGCAGCCGGGCCCGTTCCGATAGCTGCAGCGGCGGCTCGTCCCCCAGCATGCTTGTCCCGGTACGCCTTCGTCCAGTTCCCCAGCGATGTTTCGCTGACACCCAGCTCGCGTGCGACCCCGGCAATAGGACGAGACGTCTCGACTACCATCCGTGCCGCTTCCTCGCGGAATTCAGGAGAGAACTTCCTGTACTTCCCTGTCATGTGATTCCGTCCTTTCCGGTGAAGATCCTATAAGGATCCGCGGTCCGAAAAGAAGGAGGCACCCTACGCCCTGCTGAAGCCAGTGACCGGGCGGTGCCCGGGCACTGGGAGGGCGACATCGTGTTCGGCGCCGGGTACACCGCCATCGCCACCTTGGTCGAGCGCCGCAGCCGCTTCGTGATCTTGATCTCCCTGCCCGGCGGCCACGGCGCCGATTCCGTCGCGGACGCGCTCAGCCAGGCGGTCACCACGCTGCCGGACCGGCTCCGCCGCAGCCTGACCTGGGACCAGGGCAAGGAAATGGCCGAGCACGCCCGGTTCAGCATCGCCACCGGAGTTCCGGTGTATTTCTGCGACCCGCACAGCCCCTGGCAGCGCGGCTCTAACGAGAACACGAACGGGCTGCTGCGCCAGTACCTCCCTCGCCGCACCGACTTCAGGGCGGTCACGCAGAGTGATCTCGACCGGATCGCCGGCGAACTCAACGACCGCCCTCGACAAACGCTGAAATGGAGAACACCATGTCAGGCACTGGATGAGGCGTTGCGATGATCCGCTGAGACCAAGCTCGTTAAGTGCGCTGAGGCATGGCGCGGTGGTGGGTTCTCGATGAGCACCGAACTGGGCGCTATGGGCCGACGCTGCTTGGCATTCACAGTGCCCGTTGCGCCAGATCTCGGCTGGCCGGCCCGATCCTTAACTCCCCGGGCGATAGGGACGCGGATTCGGTAGTTGGCGGTGCGTTGTGTAATTGGCTGTTCGCCAACGGTCACGCTCGTTCCCGCCCTGAGCGGCGCGAGATGCAAGTGTGGGCACTGGGGCTGGAGAGGTATGTGGTGAATTAAGGATTATACCATGAATATTAACGTGATCCTAGGTATTGCTTAATTTTCAGGTCATTTTTACGCTCTGGGTGGCTCGACCGCTCTAGGGCACGGGAGTGGCATATGGCTGGCACGCGCGGCAGGCACCGGATTGTCCGGTTCGCGGGGCGGCGGCGCTGGCCGGGGTGGCTGCGGGCGGTCACCGCGTGCGCGGTGGTGGCGGCGGGGCTGGGGGTGCTGCCGCCGGGATTGCCGGGGCCGGGGGTGCAGCCGGCGTGGGCGTCGGATCCGACGCCGCCGCCGGCGCCGGTGAATCCGGCGCCGCGCGTCACGGAGGTGACGGCGCCGGGGCCGACTCAGGTGAGCGGGGCGCTGACGGCGGACACGGTGTGGAGCCCGCAGGGGTCGCCGTACCTGGTGACGGGGCAGCTGAACATTCCGGCGGGGGTGGAGCTGACATTGCTGCCGGGCACGGTGGTCAAGATCGCGCAGCAGCAGGCCATTTTCGTCAACGGCAGCCTGCTGGTGCTCGGCGACCCGGGCAATCACGTGGTGATCACGTCGCTGCGCGATGACTCGGTGCTGGGTGACAGCAACGGCGACGGCGCCGCGACGTCGCCGGCGCCGGGGGACTGGACGGAGATCAGCGTCCAGTACCAGGGCACGGCGGTGTTCGACTACGCCGACCTGCGCTACGGCGGATTGGGGTCGGCGTGCTACGCCTACGGGGAGGTGGAGAGCCAGGACCACTCGGCGCTGGTGGTGGCCGACTCGTCGTTCACCCAAAGCCAGAACGCGGGAATCGTGACCGGGTCCGGGGGCACGAACTCGGCCGGGATCTATAACAGCTCGTTCGCCACGTCGTGCATGGGCGTGTCCGACTCCCAGGCCGGTCATCTCGACGTGATCGGCAATACGTTTGACCTGGCGGGCAAGACCGCGTTGTTCTTGCTGTTCCCGCAGCACGCCAGGGCGTGGTTCAACACGATCAGCGGGCTGACCACCGCGGCGGGGGCGAGCCCGACGAGGCGGGCGATGGCCGACATCCGGTTCAACCAGCTGGGCGGGGTCGCCCAGTACGGGGCCGATAACCAGCAGCTGGACGACTGGTCCGATAACTGGTGGGGCCACGACGCGAACGCTGAGCTGCCGGCCTGCATGGACCCCGGCGTGGCCGCGAACTCGGTCCCGGCGGTCACCGTGTCCGGTGATTCGACGGGCTGCCCGTCCGGGCAGCGCCAGGTCACCGGCTACACCCAGCCGGTCCTGCCCGCCCTGACCGCGTCGCCGCTGGTGCTGCCGGCGTCGCTGCGGGAAGCATCGGCGCCGCGGTTCGGCCCGGTCGACACCTACACCGGCGCCCTCACCTACCAGGCCGACGACATGCAGGTGCAGGACGCCGGCAAGGTGATCACGGCCAGCCGCACCTACCGGTCCGACCGGCTCGCGGGCGGGGACGCGGGCACCGGATGGCGGACCGCGTTCGATGAATCGGTCTCGCAGGCCGGGAACACTACGACGCTGAGCATGCCGGACGGCACCAGCGTGGGGTTCTCGGCGGACCCGGCCGCCGGCTACACCCCGGCGCCGGGCGTGTCAGCCGATTTCACGACCGGGGCTGGCGGCACGACCGTGACATCGCCGAATCAGATCAGCTACCAGTTCAACCCGGCCGGGGAGCTGACCGGCATGAACCTGGGCGATGACGGCCACCACCTGACCATCGGCCATGCCGGCGGCCAGGTTTCCAAGGTGACCGGCGTGTCGGGACGGTACCTGGCGTACGTGCATGCCGGCGGGAACCTGACGTCGGTCACCGACCAGAGCGGCCGCGAGGCCGACCTGAGCTACGACGGCAGCCGGCTCGCCTCGGTCACCGGGGCTGACGGCAAGACCGAGACCTACAGCTACGACGCCGGCGGCCACCTGACCCAGGTGACCGCGCCGGACGGCCTGGTCAAGCTCGCCGCCGGCTATAACCCTGACGGCCGGGTGGCGTGGATCGAGCAGGCCGGCGGCGGCCGGACCACCTTCAGCTACGACGACGCCGACGGCAAGCGGGTGATCACCCTGGCCGACGGCACCGTCATCACCCAGCGGTATGACTGGGCCGGGCGGCAGGTCTCCGAGCGGCTCGGCAAGACCGGCACCCATGTCGTCTACGACGGGGAGGGCCGCGTGGCCGCCAGCATCACCGGCGTCCCCGGGGTGGCGATGACCGGGTACGGGCCGCCCGCCAGCATCACCCTGTATGACGGTCACGGCGACCCGTACCTGAGCGCGGACCCGGAGGGCAACGCCACCACGGCCACGTTCAACTCCGGGCACGAGCCGCTGGTCACCACCCGCCCCGACGGCTCCACGATCACCCGGACCTACAACGGCCAGGGACGGATGACCAGGCTGGATGATCCGCGCGGCAACCCGTGGATATACGCCTACAACGACTTCGGCGAGGTCACCAGCCAGACCGACCCCCTCGGCCGGTCCCGGACCATCACCTACGCCGGCAACGGCGACGCGGCGGTCCTGACCGACCAGACCGGCGCGCAGACCCACCTCGGGTACGACCCGCAGGGACGGCGCAACTACGTCCAGGACCCGCTGGGCAACGAAACCCGCATCGCCTACACGCCGTGGGACGCGGTCAAATCGGTCACCTCACCCGGCGGCGGCGTCACCACAGCCGCGTTCGACGACGACCGCCGCCAGATCTCGGTCACCAGCCCCGTCGGCGCCGTCACTCAATACGACTACGGCAACCAGGGCCGACTGCACATCACCACAGACCCCCTCGGCGGCACCACCACCACCAGTTACGACGATCTCGGCAGGCCGCTCCAGGTGATCGACCCCCGTGGCTCTGTCTATGCACGCACCTATACCGCGGAAGGCTGGATCGCCACCAGCACCGACCCGGACGGCAAGATCACCCGTTACGCCTATGACCCGTCTGGCAGGCCGGTCCGGGTCACGGACCCGACGGGTGCGGTCACCCAGACGGTCTATGACCGCAATGGGAATGTGACCGAGATTGACCGGCCGGACGGCTCGGTCTGGACCTGGGCCTACGACAGTATGGGCCGCCAGGTCCAGGCCACCCTCCCGCGCGGCGGACTCCAGAAGACCACCTACAACCCGGCCGGGAACGTGACATCCGTCCTCGGCCCCCGCGCTGCCGGCAGCTACCCCGGCGCCACCTTGTACGGCACCACCTACACCTACGACGCGGCCGGGCAGCTCGACACCAGCACCGACGCGGCCGGGGTCACCACCAGCTACGCCTACGACGACGTCGCCCGCACCGTCACCGCCACCGACCCCCTCGGCACCGCCTCGATCACCGGCTACGACGCCGACGGCCGCGTCTCGTCCCGCACCAACGGCGCCGGCAAGGTCACCAGCTACGGGTACGGCGCCAACGGCAACGTCACCGCGGTCACCGACCCCACCGGCCGGGAAACCGATTACAACTACGACCAGGCCAGCCAGCTGACATCGGAGACCGATCCCGGCGGGCACCAGACGACCTACGACTACAACCTGGCAGGGCGGCTGACCACCGTCACCTACCCGGCTGGAGACACCAGCACCTACGGCTACAACCCCGACGGCGACGTGATCAGCCATCATGACCGTGACGCCAAGCTGTGGACCTGGTCCTACGACCCGGCCGGGCAGCTGACCACCGCCACCGACCCGCTCGGCCATGACACCACGTACGGCTACGACGACAACGGTCGGCAGGTCCTGGTCACCGACCCGGCCGGCCTCGCCACCCACACCGCCTACGATCCGGTCGGCCGCCCGGCCGTCGCCTGGGACGCCACCGGCGCCAGCTGGGTCACCAGCTACGACGCCGACGGCAACATCAGCGCCACCACCGACCCGGACGGGGTGCGGTGGGACTACAGCTACGACACCGCCGGCCAGGTCACCACCGCCCAGCTGTCCGGCCGGTCCGCCTACACCTACTCCTACGACCACGCCGGCCGGCTCACCGACAAACACGACCCCTACGCCACCAGCTACACCTACACCGCCCGCGGCCAGGTCCACACCGTCACCGACGCCTACAGCAACACCACCACCTACGGCTACAACGGCGCCGGACTGCTCACCTCCATCACCCCGCCGTCCGGCCCGGCCAGCACCGCCAGCTACGACAACGCCGGCCGGATCGCCACCGCCGCCGACGGCGCCGGCGACACCGGCCACTACGACTACAACCCGGCCGGCCAGCTCGCCACCATCACCCTGCCCCGCGGCGGCACCTACAGCTACACCTACGGACCCGACGGCCGGATGACCAGCCAGACCGACCCGCTCGGCGCCGCCACCAGCTACACCTCCGACGGCCGCGGCCTGCCCACCGCCGTCAGCTACCCGTCCGGCCGGACCCTGACCATGGGCTACGACGCCGACGGCCGCCAGACCAGCGTCACCGACGGCACCATCACCCGCAGCTACGGATATGACAACGCCGGCCGGCTCACCAGCGCCGCCGTCACCGGCCAGCCCGCCAACCCTGGCCCGCTGTCCTGGGGCTACGACAACCGCGGCCTCATGACCACCAGCACCGACGCCCTCGGCACCACCAGCTACGGGTACGACCCCGCGCACCGGCTCACCAGCCGCGCCCCGCCCGCCGGCCCCGCCAGCACCTACACCTACAACGCCCAGGGCCAGATGTTCACCCTCACCGGCCCGGCGAACATGACCATGTACTACAACAGCGCCGGGCAGATCAGCGCCGAATTCGGCGGCCTGGACACCGCGTTCTACAACTACGACAACGACGGCCGGCTCACCGGCGCCGACTCCACCACAGCCACCTACAACGCCAACAGCCAGATCGCCACCCTGCAGCAGAACCCGCCCGGCAACCCCGCCGCCGGCACCACCACCTACAGCTACGACGACGCCGGCCGGATCGCCACCGCCGCCCTCGCCCGCAACGGCACCACAACCACCACCACCAGCTACAGCTGGGACGCCGACAGCAACCGCACCAAAGTCTCCGTCACCGGGCTGCCCGACGTGAATTACCACTACAACGCCGCCGACCAGCTCACCACCGACTCATCCGGCGGCAGCTACAGCTACGACCCCGACGGCAACCTCACCGCCGCCCCCGCCGCCACCTACAGCTACGACACCTTCGGCGACCTCACCACCGCCACCACCGGCGCCGGCCCCGCCAGCTACGTCCCCGACCCGCTCGGCCGGACCGCCACCCGCACCCTCGGCGCCGCCACCCAGACCTTCTCCTACGACGGCACCACCCCCACCTGGCCGCCCAGCAAGCCGGCAGCACCACCACCAACCTGATCCGCGACCCCGGCGGCACCCTGCTCGCCGAAGCCACCCCCGGCAGCCCCGCCCTGATCGCCAACCCCGACATCCACGGCGACACCGGACGGCTCGTCAACGCCGCCGACAACAGCACCGCCTGGACCGCCGTCTACGACCCCTTCGGCGCCGCCACCACCACCGGCACCGAACCAGTCAGCCTCGGCTTCCAGTCCATGTACACCGACCCCGCCAGCGGCCTCACCGACATGCCCGCCCGCTCCTACGACCCCGCCACCGGCACCTTCACCACCGCGGACACCCTCGCCGGCACGCCGCTCTCCCCGCCGTCGCTCAACAGGTACCTCTACGGCGACGGCGACCCCGTCGGCGCCTTCGACCCCGACGGCCACTGGCCCTGGTCCGGCTGGTGGAACAACTTCTGGGACTGGCTCACCCAGACCGTCCCCCACGCCGCCAGCCAGGCCTGGGACACCGTCACCCACACCGCCGGCCAAGCCCTCGACGCCGTCACCCAGGCCGTCGACACCGCCAGGCAGGTTGCCGCCGACGCCGCCCACACCGTCAGCCAGATCGCCCACGCCATCGGCCCCACCCTCCGCGCCACCCTCGCCTCCGCCGTCGTCGGCGGCGCCGTCTTCCTCGGCTGCGAAGCCATCACCGCCGGCACCGGATCCATCGGCTGCGCCACCGCCGGCTGGGCCGTCGGCGGAGCCATCTACGGCGCCATGACCTGCCCCCCCGGCACCGCCACCGCGCACTGCGCCCTCACCGGCGGCCTCGCCGGCGCCGCCGCCGGCCTCACCGCCGGCCTCAGCGCCACCCTCGGCCTCAGCGCCCTCACCACCGGCGCCCTCGCCAGCGCCGCCGGCGACGCCACCAACCAGTACCTCACAACCGGGCACATCAACCCCGCCCAGCTCCTCACCTCCGCAGCCATCGGCGCCGCCACCTTCGGCGCCGCCAGCAAACTTGCCCCCAGTACCGAGCCAGCCCTCACCGACCTCACCGAGCTTGCGCGAAACGACCCTGGCGGCCTGAAGGCCCAAGTCCCGCAAACCCGTAGCCAGCCCCTCAGTCTCCGCGACACGCAGACCTCCGTCCTGACTGACACTCAGCCTGCACCCCGAGCAGCCGAAGGTTCAGGGACGTCATTCGCCTCGGAAGCAACACCAAACCTTTCGTCCAGGATCAGGACAGGGCTGAGCAACGATGTCGGTGCAATCCGCATCTTCAGAGACAACGGTTATGTGTGGCCAAGGAATAATGGCTTCGAAGGGCCTCCCCTCAACACTACCCTGCCTAGAGGATATCAATTCGACAGGCTTGGGGGGGATCCAGCAACCGATTCTGGACGGTTTGCATCACCCGCCGGCACGCCTTTCGAAATGCGCTCCCTGCCACGAAGCTCACTGTCTCGCACTTTCACGACATACGAGGTGGTGATACCATTCGATGCGCAGATCGGAGTGGTGCGACCGTGGGGTGGAATGCCAGGAGGTGGGTTCCAGCTGAACTTCTACAACTCAATCGCCGAGCTCGTCAAGATGGGTAACATTCAG
The DNA here is from genome assembly GCA_963739025.1 of uncultured Actinomycetota bacterium. Lineage (GTDB taxonomy): Bacteria > Actinomycetota > Actinomycetes > Streptosporangiales > Streptosporangiaceae > Chersky-822. Next base: position 294,916 of record CAVTYS010000003.1, read on the forward strand.
GTGGCGCCTTAGATGAATGTCGCTCAGCTGCGGGATGCGCTCGTCAAGGGCGGCTATGACTCACGAAACTATCGTGTGATGGAGGCGCCCGATGAGAGCACTTGGTGCATTCGTAAGCAAGGCAAATCCTGGCTTGTTTTCTATTTCGAGCGAGGTTCAAGATGGCAGCTACAGAGATTCGCGACGGAGAGCGCTGCTTGCGAGTACTTCCTGAATAGGGTTGGCCATGGCTAGTCGTCATTACTTCAAGATATTGCGGCAGAAGAAAGAGGTGGCCACAAATGGCCAGCGCGATCAAGCACGACGAAGCGTTCCATGCCCGGGTAGCGCTGCGGCAAGCGCTCTGGCACGCACCCGCAGGTGCGGCTCATGCGCGCCGTGCGATCGACCTCGACGCCGTGATGGTACCGCCCGGGCCCGGTGGGGTGCGGTCGCTGGCCGGTAGAGCCGCGCGGAACTGCCAATAGTCCTGTCAGCCACTAGATCGTCACTTTGGTGGACAACTCATGCGGGCTTAGCCGATCGCAGGTCGCTGCCAAGCAGAAGTGGCACGGCCTCGTCGGCACCCACCAGGACGCGGCGGCCAACCTGCGCGAAGCACTCAAGATCCACCAGGAGCGCCATGCCCAGCACCGCCGACATGTTCACGCAGCTTCATAGCAGGTTGATCTGCGTCGGCGGCATCAAGGATACCTATTGAATCTATAGGAATACTTATTCGGCGATCTGGGTGGTTGCTTGATTCCTGGCTATCAGGTCGGTGGCGCGAGCGGGCAGGCGGGCTTTTGTCTGCGGCTTTCCGGCAGAGAGTCCGTGTCTGGTGCTAGCGGCCGGGCTCTGCTTCCCATCCGTGGTTGGCTCGCGTGGCTGGCGGGTCCGCGGATTCCGCCTCATCGGGCTGGGCGGCGGCGTGGGGTGTGCGGCCAGGTAGCGAACTTGTCCCGCAGCGCGACTACATCGCGGCGGGTCAGTCCGTAGCGGGTGAAGGCATCGTCGTCGATCCCGGTCGAGTTGCCGGCCGGCGTCGGCGAAGTCGCGGGCGGTCAGGCCGGGGTCAAGGCGCCGGGCGAAGCCGATCAGCGCGGCGGGGCTAAAGCGCTCGAGCATCCTGGCAGTGTCGGCGTAGTCGCGGGGCTCGACTCGGCTGGCCAGCGCGCAGACCTTGCCGCCCGCCACGTCTTCCAGGTCCAGGACCGGTCCGATTTCCATGTCTACCGCTTCGTGGCTGCGGTCGAAGTAGGCCAGCTGCACGGTGAGCTGCTGCCCGCCCGGCGTGGTGATGACCCACTCGGCGAGTCCTTCGCCCATGCCGGGGAAGATGTCGGCCAGCCCGGCGGCGCCTGCTCGCGCTCGGCCTCGAATCCGGCGTCGCGCAGCGCCGCCTCGACCGCGTCGGCGGCGGCTTCGACGCCGTGGTCCTGGTTAGTGAACAGGTCAACGTCCTGGGTCGGCCGGCTGATGACGCCGTGGCCCAGCAGCGCGTTGCCGCCGCCCAGGGCGAAACCGTGCGCTGCTGCGGCAGCCAGGGGCGACCGAGGCGACGCGGGCGTGCAGGTCGCTGACGGGCATCAGGCCGGCCGGGCGCCTGCGGCGCGCAGCGCCGGGTGGCGTTCTTCCCAGGCCTGGCGCACGCCAGCGGGCAGGATGAGATCCGGCCACAAGGTGATCAGCGTGCCGGCGTCCAGGTACCGGGTCAGGTCCTCGGGCCTGGACGCCTCGCGCAGCACGGTCTGGTACAGCCAGCGCCGCATGAACGGGCTGCCCAGGTCGAAGGTCCGGTCCGGGCTGCTCCAGAACAGGCGCAGCGGCAATGGCGCGTGGCGGGAATCCCGTGCCCGCTGGCCGCCCGGATCCGACGGTCGGCTCGTGATGTGCCGCGGCGTGCATCCGCCGGGCCGCGACGGTCAGCAGCCGACATCTGACTACCGACAGTTACGCTGTCTGGCCGGGTCGGCGGGCGGACCGTGGAACGGGTCGTGGACCGGGCCGGGCGTGCATCGGGTGCGTCGTGTGCAATGGGTGCGTTCGGGCGTGCGATCGGTGCAGCTAGCGCGTCTGGTGCTGGCGAGCGTGTTTCTCGTAATGAACAGGTCGTCGGTTCGATTCCGACAGGCGGCTCTCTTTTCTGCAGTTCAGTGACGTTTATCGATTAAAATTTCGACGGCTTGTCAATCTCCGTGGACCGAGTCGTGGACCGAGTCGAGTGGTCGGGACGGCCGGACGCAAGGAATGGTTGGCTACGGTCAGTAATCGCCGAGCCCTGCGTCAGTTCCGCTCGTGCACGGCTATAAAGGACCGGTGGCCGATGTCGGCGCCGAGGCGCTCACATCGCATCAAGCGGAGTTCCCAGACGGCTGGCCAGCCCGGCGGCTCCGGGGCCGTCGCGCGTTGCAACGAGCTGATATTGCGCACAAGTAAGGCTAATGGTGCGCCAGTGCGGTTGTTGCTGGCTGCTTGGGCGCGGCGCGACAACGAGTTATCTGGGTGGCGTGCTAGCTGCGTGTGCACCGGGCGGGCACCGCGCCGCTTGTGCGGGTTGAATCGGCTCACGGTGGTGCAGCGAGCAGGTGCACCGAATGCACCCGCGGCGCGTCCATTGCATAGATGTGGCTGGCGGGTATCGGGACCAGCGGGTGCGCGCGGCGACGCTGCGCGGGACCGCCGATGCGTGCCGTTCCGGAGTTCCGCTGGAGGAGCAGATGAGGCGATGCCGGGTTCTGGTGGTTGCGGTGAGTGTGGCTGCGGTGTGGGGTAGTGGTGTCCGAGCTGCCTGGGCGGTCCCGGCAGCCGGCTCGTGGGGTAAGGCGGTCGAGGTACCCGGCCTGAGGGCCCTGAACACGGGCGGTGGCGCCGTGGTCGTGTCGGTGTCGTGCGGCTCGGCGGGCAGCTGCGCGGCAGGCGGGTGGTACGCGGCCCGTCACCGCGGTCAGCGGGGGTTCGTGGCCGTCGAGCGGAACGGCCGCTGGCGGAAGGCGATCGAGGTGCCTGGCCTGGCGGCCCTGAACACGGGCGGGAACGCCGTGGTCACCTCGGTGTCGTGCGCCTCGGCGGGCAGCTGCGCGGCCGGCGGTTCCTATCGGGACCGCCGCGGTGACCGGCAGGGGTTCGTGGCCGTCGAGCGGAACGGCCGCTGGCGGAAGGCGATCGAGGTGCCCGGCCTGGCGGCCCTGAACACGGGCGGGAACGCCGTGGTCACCTCGGTGTCGTGCGGCTCGGCGGGCAGCTGCGCGGCCGGCGGTTCCTACCGGGACCGCCGCGGTGACCGGCAGGGGTTCGTGGCTGTCCAGCGGAACGGCCGCTGGCGCAAGGCGATCGGGGTCCCCGGCCTGCCGGCCCTGAACAAGGCCGGGAACGCCGTGGTCACCTCGGTGTCGTGCGGCTCGGCGGGCAGCTGCGCGGCCGGCGGTAGCTACCGAAGCGGCCACGGCCGGCGGGGGTTCGTGGCCGACGAACGGCACGGCCGCTGGCGCCGGGCGATCGAGTTCCCCGGCCTGGACGTCCTGAACACGGGCCGCAACGCTGGGGTCACCTCGGTGTCGTGCGCCTCGGCGGGCAGCTGCGCGTCCGGCGGGGACTACACCGAGGGTGACGTGAACGCTCAGGGGTTCGTGGCCGACGAGGACAATGGCGTGTGGGGCACGGCGATCGAGGTGCCCGGCCTGGCCGCCCTGAACACTGGCGGATTCGTCCAGGTCTTGTCTGTGTCGTGCGGCGCGGCGGGCAGCTGCGCGGTCGGCGGTGACTACACCCGTGGTAACAGTCGCAACCTCAGCCTGCAGGGATTCGTGGCCGACGAGGACAACGGCGTGTGGAGCGCGGCGATCGAGGTGCCCGGCCTGGCGGCCCTGAACACGGGAGGTGGCGCCGTGGTCGTGTCGGTATCGTGCGGCTCCGCTAGCAGCTGCGCAGCCGGCGGTGAGTACACCGATCGCCACCAGAAAGGACACGGGTTCGTGGCCGTCAAGCGGCCCTGAACGCCGGCTGGCAGGACCCGGTCACCTCGGTGTCGTGCGCCCCGTCGGGCAATTGTGCGGCCGGCGCATGTCATGCCCACTCGGCCGCCTCACCTGGCCACAACGAACTGTCGCCCGATCATGCTCGAATACGCGGCGCGATGCTCGGCGCTGGCCCGTCCTGACCCATTGCCCGAATTGCTGACCGGCTCGGATATCTGCCCCGGCACGCGTATTCCGCCGGGATCACCGCCGTGGGCGCCATTGACGTCGGGATACACCAAAGCCCGCCGCAACGCAAGCTCGACACGTCACCGGTAGGTAGCGGGCCGGTCGCGGACGTAGCGAGCTAGCCAACAGTGATCATCACGCAGATCGTCCTCCGAGGACGTAAGACACCTGACGGGCGGTGCCAATCCGCCCGCCAGCGCCCTGGGCAGCCCCGGGTCTGAGCACGGTCCCCGGTGGTCAAAGGAGATGGAGCCCTCGCCGCGCTTACGGCGTGCCGCCATGCCCATATTGTACCTTTCCGGGGGCGACTGCAGGGGCGACAGCCGGGCAGCTGTCCCGGACTCGCCAGAACCTCGCGATGAATATACTCGCGGACGGCCGCCCGCTTCTCGAACCTTTTCGTCGTGCGCAAGCTAGCGTGCGGTCTTCATCCGGGATGAACGGACCTTCGGCCTGATCCCGGTAGGCGGCTCCCAGGTAGAAGCCATACAAGTGGATCGCTCAGGATGCCTGCGCTCCGTCTCGGCCGTTCGCTGACGAGGACCGGGCAGCGGGCTGGTCTCTCGTGCCGTTCCCGGGAATCGCTATATGTCGGCAAGCTACTTATAGTGGCCTGGTGCGTCAGCCGAGAACTCAGATGAGAGAGCCAACCTATTTCGTCCTGGCATCCCTGCTGGACGGGCCGCTGCACGGTTATGCGATCATCCAGCGCGCGGAGCACCTGTCGGGCGGCCGGGTCCGGCTGGCGACCGGAACCTTGTACACGGCGCTGGACCGCCTCACCGCGGAGGGCTACGTGGAGCTGGTGAGCGAGGAGATCGTCAACGGCCGGGCCCGCCGCTCTTACGGCCTGACGCCGCCTGGTGCAGGTGCGCTGCGGGCCGAGGCGGAGCGGATGGCGGCGGCGGCCAGCCTGGTGAAGGGCCGGGGCCCGAGCCCGAATACTGTTCGCAGCGCGCGGAAGGTGAGCCCGGCGTGACCTCGCTGGAGCGGCGCTGCCGGTGGCTGCTGCACGCCTATCCCGACTGGTACCGGCGTCACCGGGGCGGGGAAATGCTCGGCACCCTGCTGGAGGCCAGCCCGCCAGGCGCGAGGTGGCCTTCCTTCCGCGACGCGCGGGCCCTGGTTATCGGGGGCGCGCGGGTCCGAGGCTGGACCTGGCTGATCTCGATGCTGTGGGTGATGATAGGGGCTGGCGGAGCTATTTATGGCACTGTCACGTTCAGTCACGTTGGCTACGGCCAGGGCGTCATGTGGATGGTTCAGTGGCCTGGGGAGCCCCAGGTGATCATCGACGTGGCTGTGATAGCACTGCCGGTATGGGTGTTGCTGTCAGTTCCGGTGCTGGTTGCCGGGTTCGTCCGGATCCGTGGTTGGCGGCCACGCAAGTGGCTCCGGGTAGCTGGCTGGGCTGGTTCGTGGGTGGCGGGCTTGGCGCTCATGAACCAGACCGCGGACTTGGCGGCTGCCGGGGAGGGTGGCGCCCGCGGCGTTCTGAGCGTCGGAGAGCTGGCCATCTGCGCCGCGTGGCTGGCGCTCGGAGGTGCTATGACCTGGATACTGTCCGGTCCGCAGACCCGAGCTGACGGCAGTCTCAGGGACAGTAACGTCGCCACTGGCTGAGCCGGCGGTGCCAATACGGCACCAGATGGAGTCGGGTCGGATACCTCGCGGATAGCGCCGGGCTCACGCAGCGGGCAGCGCGAACGAGGTCACCAGGGGCGTGCTGGAGACGTAGCGCGCCGGGTCGTCCACTTCGTCCAGGTAGAGCCCGACCGCCTCCGCAAGGTTCGCGAGCGCCTCGTCGATGGTCCGGCCCTGGCTCGCGACATCGACCTCCAGGCACTGGGCCACGTACCAGTCCTCTTCCCGGTGCACCGCGGCAGTCAGGGTGCGCGACCAGGGTGCGCGACTCAGCCATGCGATCAGCCTAACCCAGGCAGAGCCGACCTCGTCCAAGCGATCAGACTAGCCCGACGGCCGCGAGCCTCTGCGCCTGCACCTGGGTGTTGACTACTGACGGTTACGCCGGTCAGGGTGGGACAGTTGGTGGCTCGTGGAACGGGTCTTGGACCGAGCAGTACGCGCCACGGGTGCTCTCTTTCCTGCAGTTAAGTGACGTTTATCGATTTAATTTTCGATAGCCCGTCATTCTCCGTGGAACGATTCGTGGAACGAGTCGTGTGGCTGGTCCGAAGCGCACCGGCGGTCTGAGTCATTATCCGCTTGGAGTTCTTGGCCTCGGTAGCCTGCTACTGACACAGGTTCGATGCGAACACCCTGCATCAATCAAGGACGCGGAAGCACAGGAGTTGGCCACACGTGAGGCGGCGGACCCGACTGGCCTCAACTGACGACAAGACCAGCAGCTCGCATACGCTGACAGGCCGGATTCGGTAGGACAGCATGAACCAGGGCACCCATCCCGAAGAGCTGCCGGCCGAGGTCCTGGACGACGTGGCCAGCGTGGTCGGGGCACAGGTCACTCTTCTCAGTCGCCTACCCGGAGGCGACCATGTGGGCGCCATGCGCGTCCAGCTGGCCGGAAGGGCAAATGCAGTGCTCAAGGCAGTGCCCCGGGCACACGCCAACCACCTGGACGAGACGTTGCGAGCCCAGAGAGTGGTCGAGCACATGGGTAGGCGCGGCTATCCCACCCCGGCCTGGCTCGGAGTGGGGGCCACAGCCACTCATGTATGGCATCTGATGGACTTCGTTGACGCGGCTCCCGTGCCAGAGCTGACCCCGTCCCTCGTTGAGCAGCTGATGGAGATCATCGAACTCCAGGCTGGCCAAGCCTCCGAGCCCTACGACCACTGGTCGTACGCCTGGCGGGTCGCCACCGGTCAGGAAGCGGCTGTCGCCGGGCTGGATTTCAACGAGACGCCCGAGCAGTCGCTTCTCCGGCAGTCCGTGGCCAGGCTCTCGGGGTATTCCTCCGTGGTGTCGGCCTTGGTCGAGCGCCTGCGGCTCGTGTGTGCCGACATCCCACCACCACGAGAGGCACCTGACATGGTCCATGCCGATCTCAACCCGGGCAATGTCCTGGTCCGCGACGGAGCGGTGGTGGCGGTCGTGGATATCGGGAACGCAGGTAGCGGCACGCGGGCGACTGATCTCACCACCCTCCAGTGGCACACCTTCCAGGATCCGCTGGACGGTGTCCGAAGGCGGCTGCGGACGAGAATCCTCGACCTGGTCGGCTGGGAGGGAGCGGCGGTGCTCGCAGCGACACAGATCCTCCTGCAGCTCGAGCGGCCCATCCGTCTCGGGCGCCACGATGTCGTTGCAGGGGTGGTCAAGCGCGGCCATCGCGCCCTCGACGAGCTGAACGCGCTTCGCTAACTGTCGCCGGTCCGCTACGGCAGCGAGGGCGTCGCACGCGACACCGTGATCCGGCGGCTGGCTCGGACGGACCCTGACCAAGCGTGCAGTCGACGTGCTGGCCTACTTCGACCGGCCTGGCACCAGCAACGGACCCACCGAAGCGATCAACGGCCGCCTCGAACACCTCCGCGGCTCCGCCCTCGGCTTCCGCAACCTCACCAACTACAGCGCCAGATCCCTACTCGAATCCAGCGCATTCAGACCCCGACTACACCCCCAATTGTGAAGAGCCCATTATGGGGGTCAATGCTGGCGACGGGGCGGGCTGCTTAGTCTTCCGGCTCCCTGTCCTCGTCGTCCCAGTCGACCGACGCGTCCAAGCTCAATGCGCGATCGGCCACGATGGTCACGGTATCGTCCTCCCAGGCGACCGCCGAGTGATCCGCCCAGTCGTCCGGCGCGAATACGCAGCGAGGGTCATCCCATGCCAAGACCGTGCCAATACCGCCCTCTGGATTGTCGTCGTTGCGCACGCGAGCTCCGGCGTTGAACTCGCTCATCGCTCCCGCCTCCCAGGTCTACGCCTCCATCGGAGACTGTGCCACTGGCCGCGCAAGCTAAACCAAGCGCGTGCTCTGGCCGCCGCCATCGCGGGCGTGGCGGTGGCAAGGCCGGGATCCCGCTCGATGCCTGGTGCCGCTGACATCAGCGAGCTTTGGAGTCATCAAGATACGCAGACGGCTTCGATGAACTCGCCGATCAGGGCTTCAGGCAGGTGCCGCGCTAGGTCGGCTTGGCTGATCATGCCTACCGGCTGCTGGCTTTCGATGACCGGTAGCCGATGGATCTGGTGTTGCTCCATGGCACGCAGGACCTCTGTCACGTCCGCCTGTGATTCGATGGTGACCGGCATGCCATGGGTCAGCTCGCCCGCGGTGACATTCGCCGGGTCAACGCCGCGGGCGATGCACTTGGTGACGATGTCACGGTCGGTGATGATGCCACGCAGGCGGTCGTCTTCCCCGCAGACCGGGAGCGATCCGACATCGAGGTCGCGCATCTGCTGGGCGGCGTGCTGCAGTGTCTCGTGTTCGCCGATGCACGTCACTCCGACGTGCATGATGTCTCGCGCCGTCGTCATCACATACCCCCTGGGTTCGGGAGGGGCCACGCCCCAGCCTTCGCTTTCTCATCGTTGTTTGCTTCTGGACTCGGCTGCTGGGCCGCCGTCAAACCCGCGGCCCACACCTCGGTAGCCCGGCGACTCTTCTACCTGCACGTCGATCCAGCCGATGCACCGACCAAAGCCGGGAGCTACCGCCGCTTCGCCTGCTGACCCGTTGCTGATCAGAGATGCTGCCCAGCGCACCCGGCGTTACACATCGATGATCAGGCTGCCTGATGGCGCCCGACCGTGCCGGGCCGCCAGAGTGCCGCCGCTCAATTGCGAGGCGAGCCGCGTGCCTGTGCCCCGGTTCGAAGGCGGCTTATCGGCAGTCGGCCGACGCCGAACCTGTATCACGCGGGCTTGGCGCAAGGACTGTCGGCTGCGACCCCGTCTACGCGGCCTTAATGCCGGGGTTCGGCCACCGCACGCCAACGCCAGGCCGGCCAGCGGCGAGAGGCGAGGGCACTGAGGCGGGGCCGGGTCGGTTTCGGCACCTGGCGTCCAGGCCGCGCAGGTTCCGGACTACGTGCATTGCGGCTCAGGACGTCTGCGTCTCAGCGCCGCGCCGGTCTCGGACCATGGCTACCGCCTGTTGCTGGGTAAGCCCGGAGCCGGCGGTGAACGACTGATCGAACCGGGCCGCGCCCAGCCTCTGGCGGACCTGGGCCACCAGTTCGGCTTCCACCTTCCGCAGGTGCGGCCAGGCCGCCAGCCCGACCCGGCGGCGCAGGCCCTCGGCCGCGCCTTCCAGCCGCGCCGCCCGCGCCGGGTCCCCGTCTGAGAGCGCCAGCCAGGCATACCCGGCCAGGCACAGAGTAACGAACGCGGTGCTGCGGGCCGCCAGGCTCAGGTCCAGCGCCTCGTCCAGCAGCACCCGGGCCTCATCCAGCTTGCCTCGCAGCACGGCCAGGATGCCCAGCTGCACCCGGGAGCCCGCGGCGAACCAGTCACCGCCGGACGCCTCGGCCAGGTCACGCGCCTCGCGCAGGTGGCGAGCCGCATCGTCGTATCGGCCCAGCGCCATCTCCACCGAGCCGGCCGTGAATGCGGCCATGCCCCTGTATACGGGTTCGTCCTGGCCGCGGAGCTCCTTCAGCGCGACCGTCACCTCCCGCAGCGTCCCGTCGAAGTCGCCGGTGATCGGCAAGGTCCACGCCAGGACCAGCTGCGACACCGCGTGCAGGAACGGGTCCTGAATCCCGGCCAGCAGCGGGGCCAGCCGGCGGCCGGCGGCTAGCGCCGTCGTATCGTCACCCCGGTCCCCGCCAAGTGCCGCCGCCGCAAACGCCAGCTCGGCCCGCGCCTGCGGGTCCAGCGTGTCGGCGGCGGGCAGCAGCTGCTCCACCCAGGACCAGGCCTCGCGCTCGAGTTCCTGCGCCGTCCAGAACAGATACAGGACCCGGAACAGGTGGGGCAGCGGCCCGCGGTCGTGGGCCAGGTACCAGCGCGCCGAGGCGGCCAGGTTGCCTGCCTCGGCCTGCAGCCGCTCCAGCCACTCGCCATGGCCGGTACCGCGCAGCGGCCGGTCCGCCTGCTCGGCCAGCGCCTGGTAGTAGCCGGCGTGCCGGCGGCCGATCTCGGCGGCGTCGGGCCGGACCGCCAGCCGCTCGGCGACGATCTCGCGGACGGTCTCCACCATCCGGGTCCGGGGCCCGTGGTGGGTGCTGTCCAGGTAGACCAGGCTGTGCCGGGCCAGCGCCTCCGACAGCTCCAGCGCCCGGTCCTCCTCCAGGCCCGCCACCGCGGAGGCAGCCGCGATGGTCCAGCCGCCGGCGAACACCGTGGCCACCTCCAGCAGCGACCGCTCGTCTCCGGTCAGCAGGCCCACGCTCCATTCCACCGTGGCCCGCAGCGTGCGCTGGCGCCCGGGCAGGTCCACCGCGCCGGTGCCCAGCGCGTCCAGCGACCTGGCCAGGCGGTCCAGCAGCGCGGCCGGGTCCAGCAGCCGGGTGCGCGCGGCGGCCAGCTCGATGGCCAGCGGCACGCCCTCCAGCCGCCGGCAGATCTCCGCCACCGCCGCCGCGTTGTCCTCGGTGAGGGCAAAGCCGGGGCGCACCGCGCGGGCCCGGTCCACGAACAGCGCCACTGCGGGCGAGGCTGCCACCTCGGCGAACGAGGCGGTGCCCGGATCTGCCGGCAACACCAGCGGCGGCACCGGGTACTCTCGCTCGGCGCGCAACCCCAGCACCGTGCGGCTGGTGGCCAAGATCACCACCCCCGGACAGCGGGCCAGCAACTCGCCCAGGTCCGGGGCGGCCTGGACCACCTGCTCCAGGTTGTCCAGGATCAGCAGCCACGCGCCGTCGCCGAACGTCTCGGCCAGCGCCTCCACCGGCGCGCCGACGCCGACCAGGTCGGCCCCCGCCGCCCGGCCTATGGCGGCCGGGACCAGCCCCGGATCGGTGACCGCCTCCAGCGGCACGAACACCGTCCCTGCGCTGAACCGGTCACCCAGCCGCTCGCCCACCGCCACCGCCAGCCGGGTCTTGCCGACCCCGCCCGGGCCGGTCAGCGTCACCAGCCGCACCTCAGGACCCTCAACCATTCCGGCGACCTCATCGACGGCCCGCTCCCGGCCGAGCAGCGACGTCGTGCTCACCGGCAGCAGGCCGCGGGCGGCCGCCGGCTTCGGCGCAGCTGCCGCGGCCTGGCTGCTGGCGGCGAACCGCTCGCTCAGAAGCACTGCCAGGTCATCACGCACCAGCCGTCCCAGCTCAGCGGCAGTCCGGAACGAACGATAAGACGCCGAGGCCTCGTCCTTGACGCGGGCCAGCAGGTCGGCCAGGCCGGGCTCGCGATCAGGAGCCGGCGTCTTGACATACAGCAGCCGGGGCAACTCGCCAGACAGCTCGATCTCCTCCTCCAAACCCGAGACCTGCATGCCCGGGACCAGCTGCCCGTACCGCTGCCAGTACAGCCCGATGAACACATCGCTCTGCGCCAGGTACGCCCGGTAGAGCTCGGCCGGAGGGTACGGCCGGGCGCCGAGCTCGAACATCACCGGGGTCAGCCTCAGCGCCGAAATGGCGCGCGAGACAGCCCGCCGCTCCTCAGCTAGCTCACCCAGCGTGGAACTCACGAACACCCGCAGACGCCGGTCTGGGGTCCGGATCACCACAGGGCAGCCGAGACGACGCGGGCGTGCAGCTCGCTGACGGGCATCAGGCCGGCCTCGCACCCGCAGCCCGCAGCACCGGGTGGTGTTCTTCCCAGGCCTGGCGCACACCGGCGGGCAGACGCAGGTCCGGCCACACGGCGATAAGCGTGCCAGGCGTCCAGGTACCGGGTCACGTCCTCGGGCCTGGACGCCTCGCGCAGCACGGTCTGGTACAGCCACCGCCGGATGAACGGGTTGCCCAGGTCGAACGTCCGGTCCGGGCTGCCCCAGAACAGGCGCAGCGGCAGCTCGACCGGGCCGGATACTGGGCCGGCCAGGCTCGCCAGGTCCGTGACCTCGATCGCCCGCCGCCCCGGCCGCGACCGGTACTGCGTCCGCACCGCGACAGGAGTCGCCGCATCCATACCCCAACGATAGCCTGCCCGCCGGTCTGTGAAACTTTGTTCGAAGGAAGCAGGAGGGTACCCCTGCCACGGCGACCGGGACGCGTCGCCGACCCGGTTCGTGATGTGTCGGTATCGCCGGGCATCGGCTCGCGGCGTGCGTCACACCTGACCGCGAAGGCCGGCTGATACTTGTTCGCCGCCCGCGGGACTGTTGGCCCGCTGGCTACCGACGGTGACGGCTCAGGCCGACCCTGCTGGCCGATCGTGGAACGGGTCGTGGACCGGCTGCGATGCTCAACGGGTGCGTCGTATGCAATGTGTGCGTTCGGGCGTGCTATCTGTGCAGCTAGCGCGTCTGGTGCAGGCGGGCGTGTTTCTCGTAATGAACAGGTCGTCGGTTCGATTCCGACAGGCGGCTCTCAGGTGGTAGCTAGATTTTCGAAACCCTTGTCGGTCCATTTTGTCGCTTTCGTGGAACTGGTCGGTGAACGGTTCGAACGCGCAGAATGCACAGGACGCACCCAACGGGCAACTGCCCGTCACTCAGCGTGATAGACGCCCTGCCCGGCCGCGCCGCGGCCGGGCTTGAGCGCGGAATCTTGACGCACGCGTACGGCTCTCGGCCGCCGCCGGACGGGAAGAGCGGGGCGAATGGCGTACAGAACCGGCTGATAGGTGTGTCGCTTAGTACCTGGCTACGTCGCTGCCCGGCTCGCTTTACCGCTCTTCCGTCCGAAGTTCATGCTGCTCCATGGCTGCTGGCGGGGATGCCCCATGAAGCTTCACTGAAGTCGGTTAGGTCTTCAGGCTCGTTTTGCGGGCGACGGTGATGATTACCGGCTGCTCGTTGTTCGGGTGTCTCGCCGGCCGTGCGGGAATGGCGGATGCCCGGTGGTCTGGCTTCGCGGGACATTGGCCCCTGGCGGGCGAGGCACCGTGGCAGGGACGCTGGCCATGGACGGCATGAAAGGACGCATGGTCATGAGCCAGCTGACAGGCGGCAGGGCCGGGCCGGCTGGCCTGAGCCAGCCGCCTGCCAGCCGGGACGGCGGCGGCTGTCCCCGGCCCGGCAGGCTTTCGCGGACCGTGGCAGGCCGTCCGCCGACCACGGGTGCCCGCGGGTTTTTCGGGTGGCCGGTACCTGCTCGCCTGGTCAGCGGCGCTGATCCTGGTCGTCGCGGGCGGCATCGCCGGCGCGGTGACCGCGTCGCTTTACGCGCCGCAGGCCAGGACGGTGACGGTATCCGCGCCTCGGGCCAGCCAGAACGCGCCCGTGGCTGCTGAGCACCTGGCCAAGGTAGCGGCCGCGGTGCTGCCGAGCGTGGTGACGATCACTGTGTACACCGCCAGCGGCAGCGGCGAGGGATCGGGTGTGATCCTGTGTTCCGACGGCACGATCATCCCCAACAACCACGTGATCGAATCAGCGGCCGGGGACGCGGGCGTGATCAGGGTGAGGTTCGCCAGCGGCCAGGTCAAGAACGCGGCGATCATCGGGCGGGACCCGGCCGCCGACCTCGCGGTGATCCGGGCCTTCGGGGTGTCCGGCGCCAGCCCGGCCCGGCTCGCCACCGCATCGGGCTGCACGCCGGCGACACTGTGCTGGCCATCAACAGCCCGCTCGGGCTGACCGGCACGGTCACCTCCGGAATCGGGTCCGCGCTGCACCGCAGCATCCCCGCAGTCAGCCAGGACTCCCCGTATGACATCCCGGGCCGGTCGCAGCCGGGCACGGCCGCCTTGCGGAACGTGATCCAGACCGACACGGCTATCAACCCGGGCAACTCCGACGGCGCCCTGGTCGATGCCGGCGGCCGGGTGATCGGCATTGCCACCGCGATCGCCACGGTCGGCGGCGGCTACATCGGCCAGCAGTCCGGCAGTATCGGGGTCGGCTTCGGCATCCCCATCGACGCCGCCTACCGCATCGCCACCCGGCAGCTCAGCCACCAGCAGTGAGCAGATGAGCCAGGCGCCCGGCCCGCCGCCGGCGCCATGACGAGCCGCACGGTTCGGGCACGGCCGCCGGACTAGCTGCGGCCTCGGTGCCCGGCTGCGACGATTGGATGGGATCCTCTCGCGGACCTGGTCGTCGGCGTGCCGGATCCACCTCCTCAAGGAACCGCGTTCCGGGCTGGCTCCTCGGGACGTTGGACTCTACCAGGCTGCCTGTCGCTGTGGAGATGCTGGATCCGGAAGCAGCAGAGGCGAGGAGGGATAACGGTGAGTTGCGGCTGGTGTGGTCACGGACAGTGCCCTGCCTGCGGTTACGGGCATTGCCATCACCACGGGTACGGATATGGGTACGGGCCGCCGCCGTTTGCGGGATACGGCCCTGGGTACGGGCCGGAGCGGCGCAGGCGCCGGGCGCGGCAGGAGGACGAGCTGGCTGCCTACCTGCAGGACCTGGAGGAAGAGATCGGTCAGGTCCGGGAGGACCTGGAAAGGCTGCGGCGGTCGCGCCCCGCGGAAGAGGGCTGACCAGTGACATCGGACGAAGCGGCCCGGCCGGTGATCGTGGCCGGGGTGGACGGGTCCGAGGACAGCAAGCAGGCGCTGCGGTGGGCGGTCCGGCAGGCGCGGTTCACCGGCGCTGGGGTGCATGCGGTGATGGCCTGGCAGGTCCCGGTCACCATCTTTTTCGTTCCGAGCTACACCGAGTCCGACTACGCGCACCACGCCGCGGAGACCTTGAACAAGGCGGTACTGGACGCGCTGGGCCCGGACCCCGGCGTCCCGGTCATGACCCGGGTGATTCAGAACCGCCCCGCGGTCGCGCTGACCGAGGAGGCCAAGAACGCCGAACAGCTGGTGGTGGGAGAACACGGGCACGGCGAACTGCCCGGCATGCACCTGGGATCGGTGGCAGGCTACTGCGTGCATCACGCCCCCTGCCCGGTCACCGTCGTCTGCCACACCAAGCGGTGAACATCCCGTCCGCGGGGTGACAACAGGCCTGGGCCGGGCCGTGCAGGACTCATAGCAGGCTCGCGACGGCGGCTCACACTTGCCCGGATGCATGAGGCGCTGCGCTACGCCTTCCGGGCTGGTTCGAAGGCACCACATCAAGGGTCCCTGAGCCGCCGCCAGGTAGGTCACGGCGGGGATCGCCGGGCCGGGACGTGATGACCTGAGTGATCACGGTGCCGGAGGTGACGCGGCCGATGCCCACACTGGCGTGGATCGTCATCGCGAGCACCGCGATGGCCCTGATCGCGCTGTCCGGAAGCATCACGCTGGTCCTGCCCGGCCCGGTGTTCAGCCGCGTCGTCCTGCCGCTGGTGGCGCTGGCGGCAGGTTCCCTGCTCGGCGGGGCGCTGTTCCACCTGCTGCCCGAGGCGGTGAGCCTGCTCGGCAACCGGCTGGGCGTGTACGGCTGGGTGGCAGGCGGCGTCGCTGCCTTCTTCCTGCTCGACCAGTACCTGCACTGGCATCACTGCCACCGGCCGCCCGGCGCGCACCGCCCGCTCGGGTACCTGATCCTGATCGCCGACGGGCTGCATAACGTCATCGACGGCCTGGCGATCGGCGCCGCCTTCACCGTCAGCACCGAACTCGGGCTGGTCACCTGGCTCGTGCTCGCCGCCCACGAGATCCCCCAGGAACTCGGCGACTTCGGGATCCTCATCCACGCCGGCTGGAGCCGCCCCGCCGCCCTCGCCTACAACCTCGCCTCCGGCTCCACCGTCATCCTCGGCGCCCTCATCGCCTGGGCCCTGGCCGGGCACTTCGACGTCGCTGTCCTCCTGCCCTTCGCCGCCGGGAACTTCGCCTACATCGCCCTCGCCGACCTCGTCCCCGAACTCACCACCGCCCCGGCCCCGCACGGCAGAGCCATCCTCACTGCCGGATTCGCCGCCGGGCTCCTGCTGCTCGCACTCACCGCGGCACTCGCCGGCTGACCCGGGCCAGGCGAGCCCCGGCCCCCGGGTACGGGCGGCCAGCCGGGCGCGTCCGGGCTACGCCTGACCCTGAGACTGGGCATAGATCCGTACGACATCCTCCAGACGCGGAGGCGCCTCCAGGGGCGGATCGGTGACGATCGCGCCGTCGACGAGCACCACGTAGGCAGTGCCCTCGTCGCCGGCATGCTCGAGCACATCCACCCGATGCGGGCCGAAGCGATGACTCTCCAGAATCCTCTCCACAGATCCCCCCAAAAGTCGTGCCGGACTTCCAGCGAGCCGGGGCCCGAGCTCCTCCGCTACCGATACGCCCAGGCTCCTAGCCCGTGCCCGGTCCGGAGCAGAGGCGTTCGTCCTCCGGGCGACGGCGGAGGTCCGCAGCGGCGGCCCGGACTGATCCTCGCCTCGCCCGCGACGGCCTGGCGGGCCGCGTGCGCGGTGTCGTGCGCTCTGGCTGGCTGCCAGCAACCTGAGGTGGGGCCGAACAGCGCTGCGCCGACGGGACCGTCGTCTCCCACTCCGTGCACCGCCGGCAGGACTGCGACTGCGGCTTCCCGGAGATCGCCCGGAGGTGCTAGGCCCGGAAGGGCTGCTGATAATCGCCGGGTCCCGATGCGCGCTGATCCGGCAGCTGGGTGGCGGCAAGCGCGGCGGGACCCTGATGCCGCCGCCTGGGCGGCTGGCCTGACCAGCACCGGGTTCGCGGATGCCCGCGCCGAGGCCGCACGAGGGGCCCTGCTTGTGCTGGTGATCCGGGCCCGCAGGAACGGGGTGATAGCACGATGGCCGCGGCGGTCGCGGTGCTGAACAGCGTTCGCATGCTCACAGGCCAGTGAGGACGCATCTCCGGCGGCCACGCGATCGAGGGCCGCCGCCCGCCTGTCAGGCTGGCCGCCTCCGGCGCGGCGCCAGGACGGTGTGCAAGACGCGCCGGGCGGGCGGTTCCGGCGGAGGCGCTGCCGGCCACCAGAGGGCGGTCGCCAGCTCGCGGACACCGTCCACGGTGCGGGCGGCGACGCGGGACCGGGCTGAAGGCGCTCGTCGGCAGTACCGGTAACCAAGTGCGAGCGGAGCGGGCTCGCCGCACAGGCGATGGCTGGCCGCCGCCTCGGTTACGAAGGGCCCGGATCCGGTGCCGGGATGGCTGGCCGGTCGCCGGTTGTGCCCGCCTGGTCGTCGCTATGGTCGGGTGGTCCGGCCGGATGGGCCCGGTCCTGCGGTTCGCATTCGAGTTCCAGGGTGATGTTCACGATCCCGAACCGTTCCGCCAGCGCGGCCCGCAGCGCCGCCGCGCAGCGCTGCGCATCGGCGACGGTGGGATCGCCGGCGAGCACCACGTGGGCGGACAGGGCCGGGACGTCCGAGGCCAGGCTCCACAGGTGCAGGTGATGAACGCCGATGACGTGGCGGTGCTCGCGCAGCGCCCGCTCCACTTCCACGGGGTCAAGCCCGCGGGGTGCGCCTTCCATCAGCACGTGGGTGGTGTCGCGGACCAGCCGCCAGACCACCCACGCGGCCACGGCGGCGGTGACGAGCGCTGCTACCGGGTCAGCGGCCCGCAGACCCCAGCCCAGGATCACCGCCGCCGCGGCGATAGCGGTCAGCGAGCCCGCGGCGTCAACCGCCAGGTGCAGCCAGGCGGCGCGCATGTTCAGGCTCCGCCCGGCGGCCCTGGCCAGCATGAGCGAGCTGCCCCCGTTCACCACCAGGGCGGCAACGGCGACAGCGAGCATGCCACCGGCCCGGACAGGTGGCGGGGCGGCGAGCCGACGCGCCGCGTCGTACACGATGACGGCCATCACCGCGACCAGCAGCAGCGCGTTGACCTGCGCGGCGAGCACCTCGGCCCGCTCGAACCCGAACGTGTGCCGGGCCGTGGGACGCCGCCGCGCCAGCACCAGCGCCGCGGCGGACACCCCTAGCGCGCAGACGTCGGCGAGCAGATGACCGGCATCGGCCAGCAGCACCAGCGATCCGAACACGAGCCCGCCGGCAGCCTCCACGGCCAGCAGGACCGCGTTAGCGATCAGCGCCGCGAGCAGCGCCCGCCGCTCCCGGCCGCTCCGGCCGGCCGGGCGGTGCTCGGGCATGCCGCTGCTGCCCCGCCCGCTGCGCCAGGCCCCCGGCTGAGCTGCCGCCTGATCGGCCGGATCGTTCGTGCGCATCACCGCCCGTCCCGGGCAGGTCCGGTGTCCTTCTCCCGGGCCAGGATAGGCCGGCGACACGGCCAGCGGCCACGGCATGCGCCCCGGGGGGGCAAGCTGCAGCGGAATCTGATGGTGCCAGCGTCAGGACAGGGGTTCTGCTCTCCGGCCCGGAAGCTGACCCCACCCGGCTAGCGGCACGGCCAGGCTCGGTGGCGTGCCGCCCTCGGACGCAGCCAGCGCGGCCCGACGGCGCCGCTCCGGACGACGTGTGCCGTTCGGCATGGTCACACCGTGTACCGCGGGCGCGATGACCTGCCGTCTGCCTGGTGACCGGTCGCTGCGCGCCCGGCGGCCGCCTGGGGGTGGCATGGCTGGTTCGCGTCTGAATTGAACCACGCCTGCCGCCCGGCCGTGTGCTGGTAAGAGGCACTGACTAGCAGGGGTGCGAGGCGGCGTCCGCGTGCCGGGCGAGGAGGACGAGATGCGCAAGATCAGCAGGTTGCTGGCTGCCGCCGGCGGGGCGGCGTTGGTAACGGCGGCGGCCCAGGGCGTCGCGGCGGCGCAGGGCGCGGCGGGCTCGGCGGCTCACGGCCCGGCCACGGTGCTGAGATTCTCCACGATGACGCCGGTCACCGGCCCGTACGTGGGTCCGGCGAACCCGGTCCGCGGGGTAGCGGGCGGCGGGCTGCCGTGGGTGCTGACCGCCGGCCGCGGCACTCTCAAGAGCGACGGCCATCTCCTGGTGCGGGTACGGGGGCTGGTTCTGGCTCGCCAGGCGCCGGTGCCGCCGGCGTTGCAGGGCACCAACCCCTTCCCCGGCTTCCGCGCCGTACTCAGCTGCCAGAGCATCGGCGCGGGCAACACCGCCGCCATCACCAACATCAGCACCGGCGACTTCAAGGCCGACGCCGCCGGGGACTCCACGATCCATGCCACGCTGAACCTCCCCCGGCCCTGCATCGCCCCGATCGTGTTCGTCACTGGCCCCACCGGGACAAACGTCTGGTTCGCGGTCACGGGCAGATGACCCTGAGGCGTGCCGGCCAACAGCTCAGGCCCGCCGGCAGTCCATCGCTTCCGCCATCGCCAGGGCCGTTACCCCACCCACCCTCACCGCAGGCGGGCACGACCCCGACGATCGCATGGCCGCCTGCACGGAAGAGTTGTTCTGCGCGCCCGCGTCCACGAATATCTATCGAACCAATAGGCATTCATACTCGTTATACGGGTGATCCTGTCAAGGGGCGCGCCGCGCCGATCCTGGTGGTCATGGGGTCGGCTCACCGAAGAGTTCTTCGCCGCCGGTCTCGCCGAGCAGGAAGGCGAACCGTGCAGGTCGGAACCCGCATCCCACGCCCCCTCGCCGATTGGATGCAGGAGACCGTAGACCAGCCCAGTGACAACGCCGGGTACAACAGCAAGCACAGAAAGTCACGACAGAGACGCTAAACGCCGCGGACACGCTCCAGAGAACCTGTCCACAACAACCGGCGAACGGCAAGAAATGGACGTCGTGGACGTCTCAAGATCGCTTCAGAGTATCGGCGTTATACGGCGTTATGCGCATTTCGGGAGGGGAGCAGGCGGCCCGGTCTGCTCACTCTTAGTACGCGCCGTCTCTGGCTGGAACGCGGGGATGTGCCAAGCCGGCCAGCGACGCATGACCGAGGCTAGCTGGCCGTTGCCGACCGGGCGGATCGTCTCGTGTGCATGGCCCGGGCGTGCCAGAGCTGGCGACAGGGTCGCCGGAATGCCCGGGACTGCCTTCGGGCTGGGCTAGTCGAGGAGCTTGAGGAACTCGGCCGTGGTCAGGCCCGCCTGCCGCAAGATCGAGGCCAGGGATCCGCGCTTGATCGTGCCGTGCTCGGGAACCACGGCCACCCTCCCGTCGGCGTCGCGGTAGACGGCGTGGCTTCCCTTGACCCGCACGCGCTCGAAGCCCGCGGCCCGCAGGGCGCGCGACATCGCGGACCGGCAGGTCCGACAGCGCCGGGCTCACGCAGCAGGCAGCGCGAACGAGGTGACCAGCGGCGTGCTGGAGACGTATCGCTCCGGGTCGTCCACTTCATCGAGGTAAAGCCCGACCGCCTCCGCGAGGCTCGCGAGCGCCTCATCGATGGTCCGGCCCTGGCTGGCGACATCGACCTCCAGGCACTGGGCCACGTACCAGTCCTCTTCCCGGTGCACTGCGGCAGTCAGGGTCCGCGACTCGGCCATGTGGTCAGCCTAACCCAGGCAGACCCGAGTTTCGTCAAGGCAATCGGGCAGCCCGGAACGCCGCGCGTCTCGACGCCTAGACCTGAACCTTGACTACTGGCGGTTACCTGGTCAGGCCAGGCCGGCTGGCGGGTGCGTGGAACGGGTCGTGGACCGGGCGGAGTGTGCAACGGGTGCGTCGTGTGCAATGTGTGCGTCCGGGCGTGCTATCTGTGCAGCTAGCGCGTCTGGTGCTGGCGGGCGTGTTTCTCGTAATGAACAGGTCGTCGGTTCGATTCCGACAGGCGGCTCAACTAGTGCTTTTCAGCGGCATTTATCGTTCGCGTTTTCGAGACGTGATCAACTTCGTGGACCGAGTCGTGGACCGAGTCGAGTGGTCGGGACGGCCGGACGCAAGGATTAGTTGGCTACGGTCAGTAATCGCCGGCCCTTGTTAGTTCCGCCCGTGCACAGCTACAAAGGACACGGTGGCCGAGGTCGGCGCCGAGGTCCCTCACATCGCACGAAGCGGGCTCCCCCGACGGCGAGCTCGTGTCACGAGCTTCCGTCAGGCCCGAATGTCTCGGTGACCAACTGGGTGTCCATGTACTCACGGACCTCCTGGATGAGTCCGTCCTGGAATCGAAGGACCCAGCAGTAGTTGTTGTCGTACCTGCGACCGTCAGCCAACTCGTTGCGCCCCGAGTGTTCTATCACCACGAAGTCGCCGTCACTGTGGATGCAACGCACCGCAACGCTCGACGACGGGCTGAGCGTCTCCCGCGTTCCTCCGAACAGTGTGTCCACCACCAGCTGCTTGCCTTTAAACGTCCGGGACCACTGACTGACGCCCATCCAGCGCCAGGTGACGTCCTCGGCCATCGCGTCGAAGAGCGGCCCGACTCGGCCCTGCGACATCGATCTCATGATGTCCCGCATGCGCTCCTTAGGATCCACGAGTCGATACCATATCGGCCCGCACGGATCTGCCAGTTGTGGAGGGTCGCAGCCCAGATCAGCCGGGCGATCGGTGGCGAGCCCCGATGGGCTCCGCGGTGCTCGGCTTGGCCTTCAGCCCCGACGGCACCATCCTGGCCATCACACAATTCCTGGGCCTGGCACAGCTCTGGGTCCTGAATCTTCCGGCCGCTCCCGAACAGCCAGCGCGGGCAGCCGCTGACCATTCCAGCATCGCCGCAGCTAGCCAAAGGAAGCGCCGACCAAGCCGCGGACTTTGGCCGCATGCGTACGCGGCGTCTGGCGCTTGCGCGATCCGCGCTCGCGGTAGGCCTCCACGACCGGAATGGACGAGCCAGGCTAGGACCGGGCTGGCTACCCAGAGGGGCGGCGCACATCACCCCCCACGGCTGAAATCGGCAAGCACCCGGCTACCGTGTACCGATGGGTGGATTCCTGGATCAACTGTCATGGCGTCTGGTCGGGCCTCACCGCGGCGGCCGCGTGGTAGCAGTTGCGGGTCATCCCAGGGAGCGCCACACCTTCTATTTCGGCTCCTCTGGCGGCGGTGTCTGGTGCACGACCGACGCCGGCATCACCTGGCGCAACCTGTCCGACGGGTTCTTCCGTCGATCGGCAGTAGGGGCAATCGCCCTGGCTCCCTCCGAGCCGAGCGTGATCTACGCGGGCATGGGCGAAAGCACGATCCGCAGCAACGCCTCCTCTGGCGACGGTGTCTATCGTTCGGTAAACGGAGGGCTGACGTGGGACCATCTGGGCCTCGAGGCCACCCGTCACATCTCAAGCGTGCGCGTCGATCCGACAGAGTCCGACACCGTCTACGTCGCCGCCCTCGGTCACGCTCACGGCCCCAATCCCGAGCGCGGCATCTACCGCACCCGCGACGGCGGCGCTAGCTGGGACCTGGTCCTGAATCGCGGCGAGGACGCTGGAGCGGCCGACCTATGCATAGATCCGCGCAACCCGCGGATCCTCTACGCGACTTTGTGGCAGGGGCGCCGACTACCCTGGCGCCTGGACAGCGGCGGGCCGGGAAGCGGGCTGTGGCGGTCCACCGACGGAGGCGGCAGCTGGGAAGACCTGAGCCGCCGGCCGGGCATGCCCAAGGGTGTGATGGGCCGTGCCGGAGTAACCGCCTCCGGGGCCCAGCCCGGCCGGGTCTGGTGCATCGTCGAGGCCGAGGACGGAGCCGTCCTGCGCTCCGACGATTACGGGGAGCACTGGGTTCGCCTCTCCGAGCAGAAGGATCTGCGCAACCGGGCTTGGTACTACAGCCGCGTCATCGCCGATCCCGTCGATGTGGAGACGGTCTGGGCGCTCAACGTGCAGTGCTGGCGCTCACCGGATGCAGGCAAGGTGTTCTCCGCCTTTCCTGTCCCGCACGGAGACTGCCACGACCTGTGGATCGACCCCGCTGACACCAAGCGCATGATCCTCGGAGACGACGGCGGCGCAAGCGTGACCCTGGACGGAGGAGAGAGCTGGTCGTCGCTCTACAACCAGCCCACCGCGGAGCTTTACCACGTCACTACCGACACCCGCGAGCCTTACCGCATCTACGCCGCGCAGCAGGACAACACCACCATCGCCTTCCCCAGCCACTCCCGCTGGGGGGCCATCACTCAGCTGGATACCACCCATGTGGGCGGCGGCGAGAGCGGCTATATCGCGGTCAGGCCCGACAATCCCGATATCGTTTTTGCCGGAAACTACAAAGGCGAGATCACGCGCCACGATCAGAGCACTGGCGAGAGCCGGCCGATCATGGTGTGGCCGGAGGAATCGGCGTCGGCGGGCGATGCCCGATACCGCTTCAACTGGACGTCGCCCATCCTGCTCTCGCCGCATGACCCCAACACGCTTTACCAAGCCGGCAACCACATCTTCCGGTCTACCGACGAAGGCGAGACCTGGGAGCCGATCAGTCCCGACCTGACCTACGCCGACGCAGATAAGTTCCGCTCATCTGGGGGGCTCACTCCGGACAACAGCGGCGCCGAGTACTACTGCACCATCTTCGCGGTTGCGGAGTCACCGCTGGCGCCGGGCCAGCTGTGGGCTGGGACCGACGACGGCAGGCTCCACCTCACCCGCGACGGCGGCCAGTCCTGGATCGAGATCACCCCGCCCGATATGCCCCGCTGGGCAACGGTGCGCATGATCGACGCCTCGCCCTACGAGGCCGGCACCGCCTATGTGGCTGCCGAGGCCCGTAAGCTGGACGACTTCCGCCCCTATCTATGGCGGACGCGGGACTTCGGCGCCAGCTGGGAGCGGCTGGACGCGGGACTCGATGAGGACGAGTACTGTCACGTGCTGCGCGAGGACCCAGCCCGCCGCGGCCTTCTCCTCTGCGGTACCGAACTGGGTCTGCTGGTTTCCTTTGACGACGGAGCAAGGTGGCAGCGCTGTCAGGGCGAGCTGCCGCGGGTCCCGGTGCACGACTTCGTCTTCCAAGGCGATGACCTGGTGGTGGCCACCCACGGTCGCTCGATCTGGGTCCTGGAGGACTTGCCCGCGCTGCGCGAACACCGGCCCGAGCTGGATGCGGTACCGCTGCACGTGCACCAGCCCAGGCAGCAGGTCCGCTGGATCACCGATCACGGGTTTCCCGAGAAGGGCGAAGCGCGCCGGTCCTACTCGCTGCTCGGGCCGGTGGTGGTTGCCTATGACAAGCGGCAGCTGCCGGGTCGGACCGAGACCGTCGAGCTACCCGTGGGGGCCGGCCGCAACCCGACAGAGGGTGTAGCGGTGCTGTATCGGCTCCAGGGCCCTGGCGACACCGAGCTGCGGCTCACATTCCTCGACTCCTCCGGCAAGGAGGTCCGTACGCTGACAGCGCGGCCAGGAGATGAGGACCGCAAGCCGGACAAGGGCAAGCCAAAGGACCCGGTGCCACCCCGGCGTGCGGGCATGAACCGATTCGTCTGGGAGGGCCGGCACGGGCACGGTATCCAGATCGAAATCGATCCGCCTGAGGACGAGGATGCCGCGGCTAATCCGGGTCCGGTAGTACCCCCAGGCCGCTATACGGTGCGCGTGGAGCTGGCCGAACATGCTGCCGAGGTGGGGTTCGAGATCGCTGCCGATCCGCGCAGCCGCTACACGTCCGAGCAGCTCGCCGGACAGTACCAGCTCGCCCTGCGGCTCTGGGGCATGCTGTCTGACCTGTACGACGGCGTGAACCGATTGCGGCGGGCGCGCTCGGAACTGAGCGAAGGCGAGCCGGATCTTCAGCTACGGCAAGAGCTGGAGGCGATTGAGTCGGACCTGGTCGCGGACGGTGGCGGTAAGCGCTCTATCCACGTGCACCGGGCGGCCCTCGACACGCGGGTGGTGAGCCTGCGCCAGCTGGTTGAGACCGCGCCGCCGAACCGCCCCACGGTGGAGCTAGCGGACCAGGTCCAGGCCCAGCTGATGCAAGTGCTCGGGCGGCTGTCAGACGTGGTCGAGCGTGCCCAGCAGGCGCCGGCGCGACAAGACTGAGATGCGGGTTAGCAATAGTCGAGGGAGGTATTTGCCGTGCTCAGAGCTCGGATCGAAATTGTTCTCGCGGCCCTTCTCGGAATGACGACGATCCTGACGGCCGTCTGGCCGGATTGGATCGAGGGCTTGTTCGGTTTCGACCCCGATGGCGGGAACGGCACGACCGAGTGGTGGATCGTAGCCGCTCTTGCCGTGGGCACCATCGCTATAGCCGCGCTCGCTCGTCGCGAGCTACGCATCGTTCGTCGCCGCCTCGCGCAGCGTTAACGCACAATCAAGCGTTGGCGCGTTGCGGCGAACAACGCGATGAGCCGGTGATAGGCCGACCCACCGAGGCGGCGAGGTTGCTACATGTGAACGAACAAGCTGCGGGTCTTCAGCCCGAATGCCCGCCAGAAGCTTGGCGCTACCGAAAAAGGACAATCGCTCTGCGCTGTGGTGCCATCCGGATTGCCGTGCTCGGCGCGTCTTTAGGGTGGCCATCTTGCCTTCCGCTGAGCGCACCTGACCACCCGATACCAGCCTGGCTCCGGCCGGCGGGCGCGGCCGCAGCGTTCGGCGTGTGCCGGCTCTGGGGCCGGGGCAGGCGCGTGACGCCCGCCCGGTGATGCGCTTGCCGCGCGCTCGCGGTCCGCTTTGCGGCATAGTGCTGCTGCGCTGCCACCGCAGGCACAGGACTGACGCCCGGTCCGCGGGCGGGATCCGGCCGGCCAGGTTCCCCGGCGGGCGTGGACGGCCGATCGTGCGGTGGTCTTGTGCAACTTCCTGGCGCCTGCCGCGTCTATTGGATAGGACAGCGCGCGGCGGCGCCGAGCTGGTGGCGGCGGGCGAGTGCTGGGATGGGCGTGAGGCATGAACAAGATCATGACCTGGTGCGCTGGCCTGGCTCTGGCCGGCGCGGTGGCGGGACGCGGGCAGCCGCCGGCGGTACGGACGGCCAGCTCGCAGGGCGCGGCGATCGGCTCGTGGGGCAAGGCGATCGAGGTGCCTGGCCTGTCGGCACTGAACAGAGGCGGGGACGCCAGCGTCACCTCGGTGTCGTGCGCGTCGGCGGGCAGCTGCGCAGCCGGCGGGGACTACGCCGACCACCACGGACTCGAGCGCGACCAGGGGTTCGTGGCCGGCGAGCGGAACGGCCGCTGGGGCAAGGCGATCGAGATGCCCGGCCTGCAGGCCCTGAACATGGGCCGGGATGCCGAGGTCAACGCGGTATCGTGCGCCTCGGCGGGCAACTGCGCCGCCGGCGGGTACTACTCGCTCGCCCACAGCCAGCAGGGGTTTGTGCCGTCGAGCGGAACGGCCGCTGGGGCACGGCGGTCCCCGTGCCTGGCCTGGCCGCCCTGAACACGGGCAGGGAGGCCGAGGTCGACGAGATGTCGTGCGGCTCGGCGAGCAACTGCGTAGCCGGCGGGTACTACAGCCATGGCCAGATCGGTGAGCGGGGATTCGTGACCGTCGAGCGGAACGGCCGCGGGTCGCCAGAGCAAACGCGCCGAATCGCCGAGGGCGTTACGCGCGACGGCGGGTAGCGTGTCCACTCACGCTTCGTGATCGGCAATTGATGCTTGTGGAGCAGCCGACGGCTTGTCCTGGTTCAGCGTCGTTGGGTGGCCTGGTACTGCTCCAAGGCGCTGGCCGGGATCCGCGGCCGCGGGCGGTGACCGCAGTGCCGTGGTGGTTGGCCCACGCCCGGACCTAACCGCTGCGCTGCCGGCCGGCCGACATCCGCGCCGTCCGGCGCGCCGCCCCGGGGCCTGCGTTGGGGGGGCGTGCTCGATGACGGCGCAAGCTTCTTGCGGAGGGCCAGGGCGTTCTTGACGGCCGAGGTGAGCCTGTTGGGGCGGTGCAGCCAGACCGCATACCCCGGCTTGCAACGGTCAGCATCAGCCGACGGTTTACCCCGACGAATTCGATGCCGTGCCGCGAGCCGCGCCAACGAACATCCGCCGGCTGACGGATGTCTTGCCCTGCAACTGTCATGAGACTTGCGGTGCACGTTGTCGATCCAAGGTCTGGCTCGTACGTCAGCGGAGCTTCGCCATGGAACCGGGTGACTCGAAGGGGGCAGGTCAGAGATGACTAAGGTTGCTGCTCGGATTTCAGGCGCCATTGCCGCCCGCAGCAAAGCGGGCCAGAGCCCGGATCACACCAGTGAGCGCCTGCGCAAGCCGGCTCGTACTAGCCTGCTGCGCCGCGCCCGCCTGCGATCGGTACAGCAGCCAGACACAGGCGGCTGGTCATGCCCCGACTGCGGGTTACCGACCCAGGACCCAGTCGCAATCCGGCTTGGCTTTTGCGCCCGGTGCCATGAGTTCACCGGCATGTGCGCAGCGGGCCGGAAGATCGCATGTTCCGACGTGATGTCCACGACGACCTGGCACACGCCATGCACGAATCTCGGCGCTTCAGCCTGGCAGATCTCGTATGGCGCAATATCCCGCGTGGCGCTCTTGTGCCCTCAGCATGACGCCGAAGTCCGGGCCCGCAGCACATCGTGGCTCAGCGAAGCGATCCCGCTGGCCCGTGTAGACCCCGATGACGCCGGCACCCCGCCGACCGGCTCACACTGTGAGTCCTGATGGCCGACCTCTTGTACCTAGTGCCGCGGCGCTGCAGTTGAATCGATCACATCCTGAGGCGTGAAGACGTCCTGCCCGATCCGGGTGCAGACTGTCAAAGGCACGCCAATCTTGACCCTCCGGCGGCCATGCCACGCTGGTCGAGTTGCCGGCCGGCGTCGGCGAAGTCGCGTGCGGTCAGGCCCGGGGCCAGGCGCCGGGCGAAGCCGATCAGCGCGGCGGGGCTGTAGTGTTCGAGCATCCTGGCGGTGTCGGCGTAGTCCCGGGGCTCGACCCGGCTGGCCAGCGCGCAGACCTTCCCGCCGGCCACGTCTTCCAGGTCCAGGACCGGGCCGATCTCCATGGCTACCGGCTGACGGCTGCGGTCGAAGTGGGCAAGCTGCACGGTCAGCTGCTGCCCGCCGGGAGCGGTAACGACCCACTCGGCCAGCCCTTCGCCCATCCCGGGGAAGATGTCAGCCAGCCCGGCGGCGTCCTGTTCGCGCTCGACCTCGAAGCCAGCGTCGCGCAGCGCGGCCTCGACCGCGCCGGCGGCGGCTTCGACGCCGTGTTCGGCGTCGGTGAACAGGTCAACGTCCTGGGTCGGCCTGCTGATGACGCCGTGCGCGAGCAGCGCGTTGCCGCCGCCCAGGGCAAATCCGTGCACCGCAGCCGCTGACAGGGCAGCCGAGACGACGCGGGCGTGCAGCCTGACCTGCAGGTTTGGCCTGGGAGGGCGCTGGATGTGTGCACTAGCCAGGGGTCCTGGCCGTCGTGTGGCGGGATGTCCCCGTACGTGCGGTCGGTGCGACGGCCGTGCAGATCGTGTATTCCTCCCGCCGGGGGTCGCGAGAGATTGAGCATCTGCGGTCCGCGCATAGGGGTGCTGAGGTGGAGTTGCTCAAGGCGGCGGCGCGGCAGCGGCTGGCGGCCGGGCAGGGCGTGCCTGAGCTGGGCCTGGATCGGCCGTCAGGCCTGTTGGCTGGTCCGTCCGGGCAGGCTGGCGCCCGCTGGCGGTCAGGCGGCGCTGCGGGCTTGGTGCAGGTTCAGGTGCTGGTCGAGGTTGATGGCGGCGTTGATGAGCGAGAGGTGGGTGAAGGCCTGCGGGAAGTTGCCGAGCTGCTCGCCGGTGATCCCGATTTCTTCGGAGAACAGGCCGAGGTGGTTGCCGTAGGTGAGCATTTTCTCGAGCACCAGGCGCGCCTCGTCGAGGCGGCCGGAACGGGTCAGCGCATCGACGTACCAGCCGGTGCACAGCGAGAAGGTGCCTTCCGATCCGCGCAGGCCGTCCGGGGATGCCTTGGGGTCATAGCGGTAGACCAGGCTGTCTTCGACCAGCGTCTTGTCGATCGCGGCCATGGTCGATGCCCACTTCTCGTCGGTGGGAACGATGATGCCGACGGCCGGCATGAGCAGCGTGGACGCGTCGAGCACGTCGCTGCCCTCGTACTGGACGAAGGCCTTCATCTTGGCGTTCCAGCCCTTGTCCATGACGGTGCGGTAAAGCCGGTCCCGCTCCGATATCCACCGGGCGACGTCGGCTGGCCGGGACCGTTCGGCGGCCATTTTGAGCGCACGGTCGAATGCGACCCAGGACTGGAGCCTGCCGTACATGAACGGGCGGCGGCCTCCGCGGGTCTCCCAGATGCCCTCGTCTGGCTCGTCCCAGTGCTCGCACAGCCAATCGAGCATCCGGCTGATGTCGGTCCAGCCGCGGTCGGCGACGACCGGCGTCATGTGATCGAACCGGTAGATCGAGTCCATGGCCTCGCCGTAAATGTCGAGTTGCAGCTGGCCTGCCGCCCCGTTGCCGATCCGCACCGGGCTCGAGCCTTTGTAGCCCTCGAAGTGGTCGAGGGTGAACTCGGCCAGGTCCGAGCTGCCGTCCACCCGGTACATGATGGCCAGCGGAGCGCTCTGGCCGCCGGCCCGCTCCTCGACCCTGTTCCTGATCCAGGCCCCCAGCCCGGCGGCCTCGTCGGTGAAACCGAGCCCGAGCAGCGCGAACACCGAGAAGGACGCGTCCCGGATCCAGGTGTAGCGGTAGTCCCAGTTGCGCTCGCCGCCCACCTGCTCGGGCAGCCCGGCGGTCGGCGCCGCCACCATGCCGCCCGTGGGAGCGTATTGCATCAGCTTCAGGGTGATCGCCGACCGCTCCACCGCCTCGCGCCAGCGGCCCCGGTAGGTGCCGCGCGCGAGCCAGTCCCGCCAGTACTGGGTCGTATCGGAATACCACCTAAGCACCTGGCGGGGCGCTATCTGTACCGGGCGCGGCGACTTGCCGGACTCCAGGATCATCGCCCCGGACTCCCCGGCCCGAACAGTGAACCGGGCCCTGGCATCATCCCCGTCCGCCTCAACGGGCCAGGTGCTCGACAAGCTGAGCACCGGGGACCCCCCATCGAAGACCACCCCGTCGCCGGTGACATGCGTCTTGTGGGCAGAGCGGCCGTAGTCGAACCGCGGCTCCACCCGGGCCTCTAGCGTCATCTTGCCGCGGATCCCGGTGACGACGCGGATCAGGCGGTGACGGTCGGTGGCCACCTGCGGCGTCTGGATCGGCATGAAGTCCACGACTTCGGCAACCCCGCCAGGCGACAGGAACCTCGTCACCAAGATGGCGGTGCCGGGCAGGTACATCTGCCTGGTCACGTGCTTGTTGCCCACGGGTGCGAGGCTGAACTTGCCACCGCCGCGGCGATCAAGCAGGGACGCGAACACGCTCGGCGAATCGAATCGCGGCAGGCACATCCAGTCCACGGTGCCATCGGTAGACACCAGCGCCGCCGTCTGCAGATCCCCGATCAGCCCATGATCCTCGATCGCCGGATAGTTCACCGATAGCCCCCGTTCGACGGCCGGGCCTGAGCCCGCAATGGTGGTGGCGCCGCGCCCGGGAACCTAACCCGGGCAGCTGGCATGCAGCCAGACTCGCGCACCGGCCAGTCCGGAACATCACCCCGCCTGGGTGAGACCAAGGCCGGGCCGGCCGAGAAGGAGGATTTGAGGCAGCCGGGGCAGCACATGCCGCGCACTGGCCGGGGCGGCCGGTCGTTCCCTGCGGCCCGGCCGTTACCTCCTGATCCGCCGACCGCGCCTGCCAGGGGTCTGGCGCGACGACAGCGTCGGTCAGCGGGTCGATGCCGGCCAGCTTGGCCGCGAGGTCGGCAGTGAGGTCATCGCGGGCGGCGAGCGCGCCGGGGCGTAGCAGGTGACGTTCGCCTGCCCGTCGTTGACCCTGAACGGCCGGTCGAGCGCGGCAAGTTGCGGCGCCCCATGACGGGCGGGCTGGGGCGCCGGGCGTACCGGCGATGTGAACCCGCCGACCAGTGGCTTGCCGCCGGAGCCGAACTCACGACCCCGACAAGCGACTGAGCCACTAGCCAAGCGGATACCCAGTCATGGTCAGGCGTCAGTCTGGGCACCGGGCCGACGGTGAAGCCACTCCGCGTAGGAGAGGGAAGCGCCCGCACCGAGTTCCACGCCACCTGGCAAGGCCTGGGCGAACACTCGTCCGGCGGCGGCTTCAAGTTCATCGCGGAGCACGCCCGGTGGACCGGTCGCCTCAAAGCCGAGCGACCACCAGGCGCGGCCACCGGTCACGACTTCGGTGAGTTCCACCTCGCACCCCGGCTCCTCGCCCGGCCCAGGCAGGCTGGTCCGCGCCTGCCCGCTGCCGAGCGAGAACCGGCTGATTCGGCGCATCTTGCGGATCGGCATCCATCCTGCCGGGTCACCATGCCGGTGGCCGAGCAGTTCGCACGGAAAGGACCACTTCTGCCAGGACTCGATGTGCCCGCGAACACGGTCCGAGATGTCCAGCGTTCCTGGGCTGCCGCCGTATACCTTCACGTCGAGTGCACCGGCCGCCCGGATCTTTACCGCGAGCCCGCGCAAATGCGGATCGAGCAGATAGGAGTCCTCTCGTGACTCCAGCACAGCCGGGAAGCGCCCGAACCACTCCGACACCTCGCTGTCCAGGCGGTCGGCGATGATCCAGCGCACCTCGAGGCTTCGAACGCCGTCGATGGCCAGGCCATCGGGACGCTCAGTGGTCATCCTGGCACCCGCTCCTTAAGCCGACGACAGTCTGAATCACCCGGCCGTAATGCACTCGGATAGCCGCCAGCCCGCCCATGACCGCGACATGAACAGCGATTGAATCCAGCGGATGTCCAGCCGGGTGTCGTGACGGCCTTGATCGGGCCGACAGGCTCAGGCAAGACCACCCTGTTGCGCACGCTGAACAGGATGAACGACAAGGTAGCAGGGTACCGGCACGCCGGGGACGTGCGCCTGGGCGGCCGGAGCATCTGGCATCCGGCTGTGGAACTTATGTCGCTGCGGCGCCGGGTGGGGATGCTCTTCCAGCGGCCCAACCCGTTCCCGATGTCGATCATGGAGAACGTGGTTGCCGGGGCGCGGGCGCACCGGCTGGCAGGCCGCAAGGACCTGAAGGAGATCGCCCGGCACCGGCTCGCCGAGGTGGGGCTCTGGGATGCCGTCGCAGGCCGGCTGAATGATTCCCCGTTCCGGCTGTCCGGCGGCCAGCAGCAGCTCCTGTGCCTGGCCCGTGCCCTGACGGTCAATCCCGAGGTGCTGCTGCTCGACAAGCCCCACGTCCTCGCTGGACCCGGTTACGGCAGAGTCAGTCGAGGCGCTGATCAGGAACCTGATTCCGTCGCTGACCATCGTGATCGTGACACACAACCTGGCGCAGGCACGGCGCGTCTCGGACCGGACCATGTTCTTGTATCAGGGCCACCTCGTCGAGCACGGCCCCACGACCCAGGTATCCGAGAACCCGGCACAAGAGGAAACCGCCCATTACGTCGCTGGCCGGTACGGGTAAGTTTCTGGCACCGAAACTCCCGCGCGCATAGCGAAGGCCAACTGCACGTTCTTCCTGGTGAAATACACCGGCCGGATTCGGTGACCGGGCCAGGATCATCCGCGCGATGAGCGGAGACGAGTACTGGGATCCCTAGCCGAGACGACGCAACCGCGAGACGGCGTGGACGGCGACGTTCCCCGAACTCGCTGACCGGCAGCTACCGGCGCCGGCACAAAGCGTGCACCGTCCTGGACCCGGCCGCCAACCCGCACCCGGAACGCCGAATGCGGCGCGCTCACGGCCAGCGCGCGCGACGCACTTCATCCTTTCTCGATCTGCCGGCTGCTCTCGTTACCGGCGGCGACCGCGGACGCCGCCTGCTCGATGAGGCTGGCCACCCGCAGCGGGCTGGGAGACGTAGACGGAGTGGCTGCCAGCGGTCTCAACCACGGTTGGCCCGGCCCGCTCGGACATTGCGCTGGGCGGGCGGGGGGATTATGCGGTCTTCGGTCCGCCCTCAAGCTCGGGCCGAACCAGTCCTCACTAAACCCGCAGGATCCGATCGCATGCCGCCGCGACCATGGCCGCCGTTCCCGCGCCGAGAACCGAGCCGATCACCACGTCGCCCGGATAATGCACGCCCGTGTGGACCCGTGAGTAGGCGACCCCGCTGGCCAGCAGCCTGATCGGCACGGCCAGCTCTGGTACGTGCCGGCCAACCGCGTAAGCGAACGCGAACGCCGACGCGGCGTGCCCGGACGGGAACGAGGTGGATTCTGGCAGCTGCACGTGGCGGGCACCGGACAGGGCGGAACCGGCCCGGTCAGGACGCCGTCGTCGGGCAACGGGCTTGATGAGCAGATTGACGGTCGCTGAGGTCACGCTGATGGCCAGCAGGCCCTCCAGCGCGGCTCGGCGCCCGCGCTTACCGCCGACCACGGCGATCGCGGCAGCAGCGCAGAGCCATAGGCGCGAGTAGTTAGCGGCATTCGAGAGCCGGCGAATAGGACCATCGAGCTTCGCAGTGGGAGTATGCACGACCGCCTGATACACCGCGCGGTCGATGGCCCCAAGCTCTCGCAACCCCTCGGCGTAGGCAGACGCCGCACCGCGCCGAGCCGCCACCCGCCCGGCCAGCGCATCCTCGGCGGTCTGCCGCGTGCCGGCCTGATCGGTCATGGAGTGATCCTAGACTCCGGGGGCGGGATCGAAGCTGTCAGCTTCCGCCTCGAAGGCACGAAGGGCAAGATGCCGACGCGTTCGGCACGGATCGTCGCAGCTCACGGTGCTTCCCGCCGGATCTGGCCGGCGAGTTTCCGGGCCCGTCCTCGTTGCTGGTCGGCACGACGAGGAACAGCCACCGTCGCATCACCACCGGCCTCGCTGCGCAGCTTGCCGGCCAGCGTAACCGCCTCGTGATGCGACGGAAACATGAAGCGCGCCTCCCCCTGGCGGCCCCGGCCGCCAGGGATTCGGCGGTCACCGGTTCCAGCAGCCGCTGGTGTTCCGCCTGGCGCTCGAAGTCAGTACAGGGCAACGGCACATCCGGTCGCATTGCAAGTGGGCGCACCTCCTGATGGCCATCGTCTTCCTCGCCGGAGCGATCTGGGCATTCGTCAACTCGGCCGGGACCGGCGGGGCGGCCGGGCCCTCGGGCTGGCCGCGGTCGCGGACCGGTTCGCTGACGATGACTTGCCGGCCATCCTCGATCACCTGGCCCTGGTCGGCACGGCCGGCGAGCTGGTTACCGCCGACGAGGCGCATTTCCGCGCAGCCCGGCACCAGCAGCTGGGCACGGCTCGGGAACGTGACCCGGTGAGCGGCCCGGCCGTCCCGAAGGTCGGTGAAGCCGTTCGCGAGCAGGCTGACGGCGATGGCGGTTAGCAAGATGCCTGCGAGCCGGTCGGCGAGCAGAGCTCCGCGGAGGGAGATGCGGGGTTCGAGGCGGCCGGCAATGTAGAGGATGGTGCCGGTGACGGCACCGTAGGCGATCGCGCGATGGTCAGGTCGGCCCGTCGGGTTGCGGTGGCAACGTCCGTGCGTGGCATGAACAGCAGCGAGCGGATGTCCGTGGGCTGGTGGCTACTCGCCGCGTTCGAGCTGTTCGGGCGTTAGTTCCTCGATTATGCCGGCTTTGCCGAGCACGAGCCGATGGCCTCGTAGCCGAGAGCGGCGCCGCGCGGTGACGGTGAGCGTGACGCGGCACCGACGCCGCGTGGCGGGATGTCAGCGTCAGGACCGCCGCGATGCCCCAGCGATCACCAGCTGATCCGTTTTCACGACACCGTGGTCTTTGAAGTCTTGTAAAACCACAATAGTGCGCAATTCGCTCTACTCAAACGCGCGGCGGCGCGCATTAAGCCGCCTGCGCGGCGCTCAACCATGCTTTGCGATCATGGCAACATGGTGAAGGATCGGCGGCCAGCCTCCCGTTCGGAAAGGTTCTGGGCCGGTGCCAATGCCAAGGGTATTCCCTTGCAGGCAATCGTGGCTGCGGTGGCAGTCGTCGTGGCAACATACCTGGCCGGAAAGCTGCTCTACCGGCTGCGCGATGTTGTCCTGCTGCTACTGGTTGCAGGCTTTTTCACGGTCCTGCTGAACCCTCTCGTCGCTGGTCTGCAACACCGCGGAGTCCGGCGCCGTGGTGCCGCGGTCTTTGTCGTGACAGTGCTTGCGGTGCTGGTGTTTGGTGGCCTCGCAGCTGCGTTCGGTTATCCGCTCTCGCGCGGGATCGCTCATCTAGCGCACGCCCTGCCCGGGTATGTCGCCCAGGCTAAGCACGGCCGGGGCTGGATTGGTCATCTCGTACGCCAGTACCACCTCGCAGGGTGGGTCAGCCGCAATGAATCAAAACTTGTCAAATTCGGCCAGGACCTGGCGACGCCGGCGCTGACCGTAGGCAAGGGCGCCGTATCGCTGCTAGCGGCGCTGGCGACACTCGTCGTGCTGGTCGTGCTCTTGCTCCTGGACGGGCCCGCCCTGATGCAAGGGATACTCAACGCGATGTCGCCTGCGCACGCCGAAAGATTCTCCCGGATTGCCGGCGAGGCCAGCCGCGCGGCCACCGGCTACATGGCCGGCAACGGCCTGACGTCGCTGATCGCTGGCATCGTCGTGTCCGTCACACTGCTCATCCTGGGCGTGCCTTTCCCGTATTTGTGGGGACTTTGGGTAGCACTTGTCGATTTCCTGCCGCAGGTCGGCGGCGCGCTCGCAGGAATACCGACGGTGCTGTTCGCTGCGGCCCATTCCTTGACGGCGGGAATCGTGACCGCAGTCGTTTTTGCGGTCTACACCCAGATCGAGAACCATGTGCTCAATCCCGTCATCATGAGCAAGACGGTGCGAGTCAGCCCGCTGTTTGTCCTCGTCTCGGTGCTGGTCGGGGCGTCCATCGGGGGCTGGCTAGGCGGAGTCGCTGGCGCTTTCGTGGCAGCCCTGCTCGCGGTCCCGACCGCCGCGGCGCTTCAGACAGTCATACGGGAGCTTTGGCGGGACACCGCGCCCGAGAGATCATCGCCATCCGGCAACGGCAAGTTACCGGTTCGCAGCGGCCCGGCCGGGACAGCGCAGTAGCCCGTTCAGGTCCGGGCGGCGGCTGGCCGGCTTGCCCTCGCCCGGTGGGTGCCTAGACCTGCTCGTGCTGCGGCTGCTCCACCGCCACCCGAGAGCAATCACGAGTGCTAGCTGGCGAGGCTTGCCGAGGCGATCGCAACGGCTGAACGGCACCCGCGGCCGCGGCGCTCCGCTGCTCCAGACAGGCCGCTGAGACCATCACGTCCAAGCGCCGCGCGGAGCGCTCCGCGGGCTTGCGTGTTCGCAAGTTAGGCGGCCGCCGGCGTCAGGACTAGGGGCAGGCGCCCTTGGGTACATGCCGGCGAGAGAGAAGAGACAGAACCAGCAGCCTGATGGCGGGGAGGAGACCTGGTCATGGTACCGAAAAGCCCACGTGAAGCAGCTCAGAAGACCCGGGACGTCCGCGAGGCGGTCCAGAAGGAGCTGGACTTTGACCCCCTGGTTGATGCTTCCGGTATCACCGTGAAGAACATGGGTGGAGATGTGGCGCTAAATGGCACCGTGCCCAGCTACCCGCAGTACCAGGAGGCGCCCGCGGCGGCCAAGCGGGTGAAGGGCGTCACGAGGGTGCATAACCACCTCATGGTGGATCTGCCGTACGCCAGCTTCCGGGACGACGTGATACTGACCACGGACGCCAATAACGCCCTGGCAATGACTGTCAGAGTGCCGGACAATGTCGAGGCCAGCGCCAGCGAGGGCGATGTCTGGCTGACCGGCACGGTGGGCAACCGGTTCGAGCGGGACGCGGCTGAGCAGGCCATAGCCGTCCTTCCGGGCGTGCGGGGCATCGTCGACGACATCGAGATCTTCAGCGACATTGAGGCGGCCGACGTCACCGACCTGGTGCAAGGCGCTCTCGACCGCTACGGAGTGCTTCCCTTCGACAACGACGTCCAGGTACAGGCCGGCGACGGCACCATCACTCTTACCGGCAGCGTCCTCAGCTGGGGCGAGCATGACGCAGTGATCGACGCCGCCTGGCGGGGCGTCGGCGTCACCAATGTCCGCGATGACCTGGTAATCACTGGTTGACCCAACCGACTTTCCGCCCCCGCCCTTCCGGCGGACGGTGACGAGGGACTGATGAATCTGGCGAGGGCAAAGCGGGCCGCGCCTATGCCGGGATGGCTACGCCGCGGTCACGTACAGGGCAAGGCACTGGCATCGCGGTCAGCCCGAGGCGGCCACCAGGCGGATGCCGCGCGCCTGTGACGCCGCCGTCAGTGGCGGCCACTAGCCCACTGGCGTTTCCTGGCCGTCCAAGTGGGACCACCACCGCGTGCTTCCAGTCTCCAATTCGCTGGTTCTGCGCAGAGAGCCGCGGCTGCGGTTATCCCGCGGCTGAGTCCCAGATGGCTCGTACCCTTCGGGAGTCGACACGGTCCTCAGCAAAGCCGCCACGGCCCTGGGCCCGGCACACCGGCGTGCGCCCGCCTGTCATCGGGGGCGCGTCCACGCGATTGATCGAGCTCTATGCAGGGCAGCGATCCGCCTGCACCGGCCTGCACCAACGGTGCATGTTGCGTATCCCCCGCGCACCCGGCCGTTCCGGGCGCCGGGCCGGCTCAGCGGGCTCTGGACGCTGCTGCCCGTTCGTCGGCCCGGGCGCGGGCGTCGATTGCGTCGAGGACGGTGAGTTCAGCCTGCCTGACCGTCCATGCGGCGTAGTCCAGCGCGTCCGCAGCGGCGTCCTCGGCTTCGGCCGCGTCATCGTCGGCTATATCGGCGCTAACCTCCGCCCTTGTGCGGTCGATGCGGTCGTGCAGGTCACGCATTTTCGCCGCTAGGTCGGTCTTCATCCCCTGCCACTGGTTCTGGGACTGGTCTGCGGCTTGCCCGGCGCCGCTGGCAGGGTCCGTCTGGCGGCTCAGAGCTGCCCTGACCTGCTCGGCGCGGGCCGAGACCTGCTGGCTGGACTCCCGGCTTGCTTGTTCCGCGGACTCTTTGAGTTCTTTGACCTGGTGCTGCAAGGCGTCGATGTGCTGGCGCACTGCCTGCGGCTCGCGAACGCCCATGTCTCCCCCCGGCTCGCGCCGACCTGCCTGCTCCCATGCCCTCATGCGGTCAGGCGCTTGCACTGTCACCGTAGCAACGCAGACTCCGGCCAGCGCAGGGCGGTAGGTCCTGCGCCGGGGCGCAGCGCTACCAACACCACCTGCGGGCGGCGGCTCAGGGTGGCAAGAGTGCAGCACGGGCGCAAGTTGCGCTCAGACGCCGGGGTCGAAGTCACGACTGTGCAATAGCTCGACGATGCAGAGGCCTTCCTCCACGTCCTCGGCGACCAGCGTCAGCGGCAGTTCCAGCAGCGCATAGGCCGGCTTCACTGCCGCGGCAAGAGGGGTCGCCGGACGCGGCGGTGCTGGCATCAGCGATCTGGCTGGCCTGGGCTATCTCCTGCCGCACCCTGGGACCCGGATCCCGCCCGTCTCTGGGCTCTCGCGACCCGGCGCCGGAAGAGCAAGTAAGCGGGCAAGCCCGAAACAAGGGGTAGCCAGTATGACGCGAGCCGGTATGCGAGGGTGGCCAGGACGGCTTTGGCGGGGTGCACGCCGGCCAGGATGAGCAGGCTGCTGAGGCCCGCCTCGACGATGCCGAGCCCGCCCGGGGTGATCGGGATGAGGGCGAGAATGCCCGCGGCGGCGTACGCCAGCAGTACCAGCGCGGGCTGGGGTGAGCTGGAGGCCGCCTGCAGCGCCGCCAGCAGGCATCCGTAGTCGAAGGCCAGCCGTCCTGTGGTCAGTAGCAGCGCCTTCCGCCAGTTCTCTCCGAGTACAGTCCGGATGGCGTCGCGGTCGGCCAGCAGCCGCTGATCCAGGCCGGTGACCGGATGCCGGCCGCGGGTCAGCCAGTTCCACGCCTTCTGCGCGACCCGTCCGGCTGTGGCCAGCGGCCGATCGGTCGCGAGCACGATCGCGCCAAGGCCGGCGAAGAGGACGAAACCTGCCAGTCCTAGGAGTGCCGCGTGGGCCAGACCGGGGCTTACCCGGATTCCGGCGATCATCGCGGGCGCGGCGAACAGGGGGAGCCCCAGCAGTGCGGCCACTCCGATGAACGAGATCGCTGCCAGCCCGCTGACGGCGGTGTCGGTGTCGAATCCCGCGGTGGAGAGCATCTGGAACTGGACGCCGGCACCTATCGCGCTGCCGCCCGGCAGGCTGTTGGTGACCGAATTGCCTGCCAGGCCGGCCGTGACGACGGCGAACCAGCCTTTCGCTCGCAGAGCCAGCCGCTGCAGCCCGAAGTTACAGGCGAAGGACGCAACCTCCGCGGCCAGCGCGACCGTGAACCAGACGGGATCCAGGGTGGCCAGACGCGGCCAGGCACCCAGCACCTTCGTTATCGCCGGAAACAGCACGTAGATCGCAGCGCCGGCGACAGCTAGCGGGATAGCCCGCTTCAGCAGCACCCGCCATGTCGGCGGGTGCTTCCGCGCCGCGTCGATCGCGGCGGTCTTCTTCTGGATCCCCGACGCCCGGCCGCCGGCCGGCTTGGCAGCAGCTGACGGGGCATCATGCCCGGCTGAAGGCTTGTGATCCAAGGTAGCCACCAGGCGCGGCGTGCTCGCGGCTCAGGAAAAACCGGGCGAAGCGTCGCCCTGCGGTTCGGCTCGCACGGCTTGCTCGGCCGACGTCGCCCGCCAGATTTCCCGCACCGCTATGTGCAGCGATACAGCGGCCCGAATCGCGAGCAGGAAACCGACGGTACCGAACGTGCCGCCTAGCCAGTTGCCGATGGCCCCGGCGACCAGTACCGACACGAGGCCCAGAGGCGGATTGGGCCGCACCGTCCGGCTCATCGGATTGAGGAAATGATTCTCCGCCTGGATGTACACGGCGAACACGATAAGTGTCACAATGCCCGCTGTTAGCGAGTGGACGGCAGCGCCGAGCACGGCCGGCACGGCGGCGAGTACGCCTACATACTGTCCTGCGGCCAGGAAGAGGAGCAAGTAGGCGCGCAGCCGGTACGCAAGGATCCCGAGCAGACAGGCGGCGGCGAGCGGCGCCACCGGAGGAACGACCGTCCGTAGCGGCACCCCGTGCGCCGCCGCATCGTCCATCAGCTGGGAAGTCGGCCAGGGCTGCTGGCTGTGGTATGCCGCCGGCTGCATCCCGGCACGTGGCGGGGCAGGACAGACGGCTCATGCTTTCGGCGGGAGACGTCCGGTCCACGTGACGGGTCACGGTCATCATGCCTTCTACTCGCCAAGCGGCGACCACCATGATCGCGGAGAACACAGCCAGCCGGTACGGGATCCTGCAACCTAAGTACCCGAAGTACCGCGCCGGGGAAACGAGTCCTGGGGTGTCAGCACGCTGCTGTGGTGAGGTCCGACGACTCCGGAGCGGCCGTTCGAGGGCCTGGCGGGCGTATGCGAGGACAACCACGCTGACTGGCTTGTAACCATTTCGCTGCCCGATTCCGTGCATGCCGAGCGGGTTTGCGCTCAGTGACTGGGCGCGAAGTTTCCTAGCGCCAGCCAGTGAGGGCGGTGGCGGCCACCGGTAGGCGCTTTGTGATCGCCAGGGCGAGCAGCGCGGCCAGTGCCTCCCTCGCAGCATCTCCCGCCTTCCGGTGCGCGATCAAGGCTCCGGTGAGCAGCGAGACCATCCCGGTGGCCGCGGCGACCGGGAATCCCTGCTGGGAGCGGTGTCCCCGCCGGCCGGGATGCCCCAGGGCGGGCGCAGCCGGGGCGCGGTGGCGACTGCGGCGATGACCCGGTCC
Organism: uncultured Actinomycetota bacterium; assembly: GCA_963739025.1. Taxonomy (GTDB): domain Bacteria; phylum Actinomycetota; class Actinomycetes; order Streptosporangiales; family Streptosporangiaceae; genus Chersky-822. The sequence goes on from CAVTYS010000003.1 coordinate 335,507, forward strand.
GGCCGCACGAGGACGGCCATGCCCGGGTCGCGGATCAGGGCCTGCAGGGCGGCGGTCCCGTGGCCGCCGGCGGGTCTGACCTCGGCGTAGCTGCGTTCCGCCGGCTGGCCTAGGTCCGGGGCGTGACCTGGTGCTCCGGCCAGTCCATCGACGCCGGGCGCGGGGCCGGCGGTGACCCGCACGAGGAGGAGGCCGTGGCGTCGGCACAAGCTGAGCAGGTCGGCGCCGGGCTGTCCGGCGGTAAGCACCGCCGCCTGTCCCTGCAGGACCGCGTCCAGCCGAACCGGTGCGCCCGCATTCGTGCTCACCAGCGGGTTGGGGATCAGGGCGCCGATTCGCGCCGCGGCGTGCCCGCGCAGTACCCGCCGCTGGCCGTGCTGCAGCGCGCCCGCCGTCAGGCGCGGCGTCTGCGTCGACGCCATTGCTGCGCGGAAGCGGGCGCTGCGGACGGCCGTGGCAAGGACGACGCGGCGAACCGCGGCGGCCCGGTCCTGGCCGCCGGTCATCGCCCAGCCGACCCGGACCGCCTTCTTGACCATGGCGCGGGCGTGCGGGCGGCGTTCGGTGTCGTAGCTGGCGAGCAGATCCTCGCCGGTCAGGCCGGCGGTCACGTAGGCGATCTTCCAGGCGAGGTTGTCGGCGTCGCGCAACCCGGCCGCCAGGCCCTGGCCGATGAACGGCGGAGTGAGGTGTGCGGCATCGCCGAGGAGGAACACCCGCCCGGCCCGGAAGCGGGCCGCGAGCCTGGCTCGGAAGGTGTAGGTGGCCCTGCGGATGATCTCGAGGCCCGCCAGGTCGCCGCGCCCGGTCCAGGGCCGCAGCAGCCGGCCGAGAGCCTGCGGGCTGGTCAGATCGGCTTCGTCCTCACCCTCGCGCAACTGGAACTCCCAGCGGTAACGATCTCCGGTGACCTGCATGAACGTCGCTGCCCTGGCGGGATCGCAGATCTGTTCCACGCCGTCCCAGGTGTCCAGGGGGATATCGGCCCGGATGTCCACCACGAGCCAGCGCTCGGTGAACCCCAGGTCCTCCATGGGCACGCCCAGCAGTTCGCGGATCGTGCTGTTGGCTCCGTCGCAGCCCAGCACGAAGCTTCCGGTCAGCATCTGCGGCGCCTGGTCACCGGCGAAGCGCGCGCGCACCTGGACCTGGGCCGCGCCCGGGCCATCCTCCAGCCCGCAGACGTCGGCCCCGCGGCGGAAGTCGATCAGCGGGTGCTGCTCCACCCGGGCCAGCATGAGCTGTTCCAGGTCGGGCTGGTGGAACATATTCGCTTGCGGGAACCCGTGGACCCCGACCTCATGCTCGCGGCGGAACTCGGCCATCACCCGGTGCCCGGCGTCGAGCAGCCGCAGCCCGCTGCAGGACCGGGACCGGCTCAGGAAGCCGTCGCTGATGCCGATCTTTTGGAGGATCCGGGCCACCTCGTCGTCCAGGTGGACCGCGCGGGGCAGGGGGTGGGGCCGGGTGTGCCGTTCCAGCAGTGTGACGGGTGCCCCGACGTCGGCGAGCAGGAGGGCCGCGGTGCAGCCGACCGGGCCCGCACCGACCACGATGACACGGCGCTGCCCGGCGCGGGGCACCCCGGCGTCGCGGTGCTTGTTGTCCATGGTGGCCTTCCTCTTCTCGGCGGGCCGGGGCGACGTGCGGCTCGCTACGGCGCAGTCCGGATGGTGAGCGGGAACCCGGCCAAGGCCTCGCGCACCCGGCCGGGATCTGCGCCGGTCACGGTGATGACGAGCCGCCCGTCCCGGGGCGTCCAGAAGCAGGTGGCAACTCGACGTCGGCTCCGGGAGCATCTCAGGGGCGGTGTCTTCGGGGGCGGTCATGGCGACTTCCCGATCACGGTGTTGTGCTGGGTGCCGAGGTCAAGCTGCCCGTCGGCGGAGGCAATCCTCGCGGTGATGACGTCGCCGTCACGCAGGTAGCGGGGATTGCGGGCCTGCCGGGCGAAGAACAGCTTCCACTTGGTGGCGGGCCGTAGCAGCCCGGCGAGCTTCTCGGCGGCCTTCGGGGGTGCCTTGAGCGCGGTTCCGCCGGGCGTCCCGGTCAGCACCAGGTCGCCGGGCGCCAGGGGCTGGAACCGGGCCAGCAGGGTGAGCGCGCGCGCCGGCGGGACGATCATGTCGGTTACCGTGTTGTCCTGCCGCTCCTGGCCGTTGACCGCGAGGGTGAGCCGCAGCGAATCCAGCGCCGCCAGGTCGGCGGCGTCCACCAGGGTTAGCCACGGCCCGGCCGGGGTGAACGTGGGGTAGGACTTCGCCTCGTAGAACTGGGTCTTGGTGAGCTGGATCTGGCGTGCGCTGATGTCGTTGGTGACCACCAGCGCGGCGACGTAGCGGGTCAGGCTCGCGTCGGTCACTGTGGCGCCGACCGGCAGGTCGGCGCCGATGACCAGGCCGAGTTCCACTTCGTAGTCCAGGAAGCCGACTCCGGGCGGCCGGATGATCTCCCCGGTAGGCGCGGTCAGGGAGTGCGAGGCCTTGCGGAAGAAGGTCGGCGGGACCGTGTCCGGGTCCAGGCCGGAGTCCAGGGCGTGGGAGCGGTAGTTCACCGCCTGTGCCACGATCCGCGCTGGCGCGGTGACCGGGCTGAGCAGGTCGACCGTGGCTGCCGGGACCGCGCGCTGCGGCGCCGCGGCGGCGGCCGCCCGCGCGGCCTCGACGGCGTGGTCCAGGTCGGCCCGGTCGGCGAGCAGCCGGGCCGTCGTGGTCGCGGGCAGGCTGAGGGGGACGAGTCCGGCCGCTGTTACCACCCACCAGCCGTCCGCGGTGCGGGCCAGGCTGGCGCTCATGAGCTCATCGCCTTGACCAGGCCGCGCAGGGCCGCGAGGTCCACCTCGTTGCCGGTGTCGCGCAGCGCCTTGATCGCCGCGAGGACGACGCTGGGGTCGCGGGCGCCGGTGAACTCCGCGGTTGCTTTCGGGCCCCACTGGGCCAGCCCGCTGACGGACAGCGGCGCCCAGCCTGGCTCGGCCGAGGAGTCGAACAGGTCGCCGTCGGCGTAGTGCTCGAACATCAGCCGGTCCGGGTCGCGCCAGTAATCGAAGATCTGGCTGCCCTGGATGTGGCGGCCGATGCCCCAGGCGTGGCGGTAGCCGCGCTCGCGCAGGTATTCCCCGCTGGCTGCCACCTCATCGAGGTCGGTGACCTGGTAAGCGGAGTGGACGTACCCGGTGCGCGGCTGCAGCAGCATGGCCAGGGTGTGGTGGTCGGTCGGGACGCTGCCCTGGTCGCAGCGGATGAATGCCATCGCCGGGCCGCGCTCGCGCTGCCCGTCCAGGTACAGGAAGTCGCTGACGATCAGCCCGAGGGTGCCCAGGTACCACTCCAGGGCGGTAAGGAACCTGGTGGTTCCCAGCACCACGTGCCCCAGCCGCTCGATCTCGGCCTGGCCGCAGCCGGCCGCTGGGCAGCGTTGATCCGCTCCGGCTCGGGCCCGAAGTTCAGCGCCAGCGGGACGCGTCCCGGCAGCGCCGGATATTCCGGGACGCCGTAGACCACCTGCACCGGGAACGCGCTGGGATCGCGCAGCACCACCGCACGGCCGCCCGAGTGCGCAGTGACCGCCCCGCCGGTCCCGCGGGCCAGCCGGTCAAGGTCATCCCTGGCGGCGGCCTGGAAGGCGATCCCAGCGAAGCGGGAGCCACTGCCCCGGCGGACCACCAGGCACGCGGCACCCGTCCGCCGCCCGCGCAGCAGCAGCGTCTCCGGGGTCCGGTCGGCGACGGTGAAGCCGAAGTCGGCCAGGAACCGCTCGGCCCGGCCCAGGTCCGGCTTCTCGAACTCCAGCCATGCCACGCCCGCCACCTTGATCAGCGGGTTGTCCGACCGCCCGGGGTGCTCGCCGGGCAACGCCCCTATCTCGCTGTGCAGCGAGCGGTGCGGGTCCTGCTTCGGCGGCTGAGCCGACGTGTCAGCTTGCATCGTGGCGCTCCCTCACTAGATCAACTGTTAAGAGTCATCAGTTTTGTGATTGATTATCAATCATGATTGACCGTGCGTCAAGTGCGCGCCGACACGAATCCGCGGTGAGGCCCGCACAATCAGGGCTGGCCGCGCCGGCATCGGGCTACCGGCCGGGCCGGGGAGCTCCGGCGCCCTGGGAGGGATCCCGCCGGAAGCGGGCAGAGCGGGGCTGAGCGTGGAGGGCCTGGCCCGGGGCGTGCCGGAGCCGGGGGCGGCGGATCCGCCTGGCGATCCGTTCCGCGCGGATCGCCGGGCCGCCGGGGCCGCCATCCCGGCAGCCTGCGCGTCCCAGGGTCGCGGCGAGCAGCCGAGAGGAGTTCGGTCGCACGGCGTGACCGCGTCCCCGCCGGGCTGGCCATGATCGGCGAGACTGACCGTGCGCATGCCTGGCCACAAGCTGCTGTCTTTCGCCGGGCCGCTCCTGCTCTACGCGGAGGAGGTCGACACGACGACCGGCGAGCATCACGGCAACTTCCCCAGGCCTTCACGCATCTTGCGCTGATCGAAGCCGTATCGCTGTTTACCGCCTCCGAGCCTGACGAGGAGCCGCGATATGTAGGCAGCGCGGGCCGAGGTAACTGGCTGTCAGGCGTGCAGGGCGGCGACGGCCAGGTAGGCGGCGGCGATGCCGAGGGCGACAAGCGCAGGCGTGGTCTCCTTGACCGCGTCTCGTGCCCGGCGGTGGCTCGCCAGCGCGCCGATGAGGAGCACCGCCATGCCGCTGGCCGCGGCCAGGCCGAGAGCGTGCCACCACAGCCCGGCCAGGACGCCGCCCGCAGCGGTGAGCTCCGCTACCCCGATGAGCTGGTAGCCGCGCCACGGGATGCCGAAATGGGCGGCGGCCTTCCGCATCCTCGGCTGACCTAGCACCTTGGCCATGCCTGGCACGAGGCAAGCCACAGCCAGCAGCAATGAAAGTGCGATGAACACAGGATCGTCCTTCGGTTAGAGCACCAACACGGATGCCACGGCGCCCGCCGTCGGCGTGCAGCGAACGGTGCGAGCCATGCCGTGGCCAGCTGGAGATGGCGGTTTGTCAGCTTCACCGGTCGCTCGCTCGCCTTGGTGATTGCTATCAGTTCTGTTATATAGTATCAATCACGATGGGGTGATCACGTCAAGGGCTCGGCCGCGCAGGTGTCCGGGTGTGAGCGTGCGGCTAGACTGTTTCTGTGACGAACAATCAATACTGATCGAGGCGACCGTGGCGGGTGGCGAGGGCATAGTAGATGCGGCTCGGTCCCTCGGTCCGGCGGAAGGACAGGGATGATGAACTCGGCGGGTGCGGCCCAGGTAGCGCCGGCAAGCCGGCTGGACCGGCGAAAGGCGAGGACCCGGCAGGCGCTGATCGACGCCGCGGCGCGCCTGATCGCTGAGGGTCCTGGCGAGGGCGCGAGCATTCAGGAGATCACCGACAAGGCCGACATCGGATTCGGGTCGTTCTACAACCACTTCACCAGCAAAGAACAGCTGTTCCAGGTCGCGTCGGCTGAGGTGCTGGAGCGCTGGGGGCAGATGATCGACCATGCCTGCGCCGGCATCACCGATCCGGCTGAGGTGTTCGCCGTCTCGTTCCGGATCTCCGGGCGGCTTGGCTGGACTCATCCCGACGTGGCCCGCTTCCTGACCGGCAGGGGCCTCGACCTGCTCGACGAGCCCTACGGACTGGCCCCGCGCGCCCTGCGCGATATCAAGGCCGGCCAGGCCGGCGGGTGCTTCACGATCCCCGACGCCGAGGTCGCGCTCAGTGCCGTCGCCGGCGCCCTGCTCGGGTTGCTGCGGCAGCACCAGCAGCACCCCGAGCGCCTCGAGGAAAGCGCCGTCGACCAGTTCGCCGGGGCCGTCCTGCGCCTGCTCGGCGTCCCGGCACCGGAAGCCGCCCGGCTCGCTGCCCTGCCGCTCCCGCCGACCAGCCCCTGGTAGAAGCCCCGCGGTAGCCGCGTCGTTTCGAGCCGCGCCAGGACTGGAAGACCGTCATGGTGATGATCAGCACGCGCGTCCGGTTCCGCCTGTGGACATGGCCGTGCCGGAGCATGCCATGAGCCAGCCACGGCAGCCGCTGTCACCCGAGGGCTGGCAGCCCGCCGGCCCGGTCCGCTCGCCCGTCCTGTTCGTAAACCCCCGGTCGGGCGGCGGCGCCGCGGCGCGTGCGGGAGTCGCCGAGCGGGCACGCGAGCTCGGCATCGAGGTGATCATCTTGGATCGTGGCCGGAGCCTGACCGCCCTGGCCAGTGCTGCTGCGGCCAGCGGCGCGGATGCCCTGGGGATGGCGGGCGGCGACGGCTCGCTGGCCGAGGTGGCGGCGGTGGCGGCCGCCAGCGGGCTGCCGTTCGTCTGCGTGCCGGCGGGGACCCGGAACCATTTCGCCCTCGACCTCGGAATCGACCGCAACGAACCGGCTGGCGCCGTCGAGGCGTTTACCGACGGGTTGGAGCGGCTGATCGACGTGGGCGATGTTAACGGCCGGGTGTTCCTCAACAACGTCTCGCTGGGCGTCTACGGCGAAGCTGTCCGCCGTCCGGAGTATCGCGACGCCAAGGTGCGCACGCTCCTGCAGACCGCGCAGCAGGTCGCCGGGCCAAGCGGACAGGCGCCGGATTTGCGCCTGACCGACGACGCGGGGCGCGAGCACCGTCGCGTCGACATCGTGCTCGTGTCGAATAATCCCTATGCCCTCGAGCGGCCACTGCCCCGCGGCACCCGACCGGAACTGGACAGCGGTGAGCTCGGGATCGTCATCGTCGACCCGCCGGGCAGCGGGCCGCCCCCGCCTGGCCGGTCCTGGCACGCGCCGCGCCTGGAGGTCAGCACCCCGGCGCCGGTACACGCCGGGGTTGACGGCGAGCCCGCGGATCTGTTCCCGCCTCTGCGCTTCACGATCCGGCCGAGAGCGCTGCGGGTACGGATCCCGCGGCCCTATCCGGGCACACCGCCGACGGCGCGCTCTCCCCGGCTGTCCGCGCCGCGCCGCCGATAGGCCGGCCGGTCCTTGCGCGGCGCCGACCGGCCAGGGCCGTCAGGAGCGTTCCGCGTGGCGGACTTCGAAGGCGACGACGATGTCGGAAATGCCGCGGAACAGGGCGAAGAAGCCGACCCAGAAGATCAGCAGCGCGGCCCTGGCGGGAAAGGCCTGCTGAGACGCCCAGAATCCGAGGATGATCTCCAGGACTCCGGCGAGCAGGCCAAGCCACCAGGTCGGGTTGATGTTCCTGGCGTCGATGGAGGTGACCAGGTCCAGGCTGCCGCGCAGGATCAGCAGCAGCCCCACGACGGTGGCCAGCGCCCAGAACGCCCCGTACGGCCTGACGAAGGCCCAGATGGCTGCGCCGATGAACAGCACGGCCATCAGGATGTGCAGCCAGCCCCAGGCGGCCCGGGCCGAGGCGAGCAGCATCTCGCTTACAGACGCGATCAGGAACACCGCGCCGATCAGCACCCCGATGGTCACTACCGACGTGGTGTTGAACCGCAGCACCGCCGCCGAGATGATCAGCCAGGCGACGCCGGTCACCAGGAGCACCCACCACGGCAAGGCAAGCCGCGCCAGCATCGCCGGACGGCGCTCGGTCTGGAGTTGCGTACGGGCAGTCATATGCGCACTCCTTTCAGCAGAATCGAGCGGAGGCCGAGCGGCCTCTCAGCCGGTGATCACCAGGTCATCGCGGACGGCAGTGACGCCGAGCCCGTTCCAGGCCGCGCGCATGACGGCATCATGCTCGGCCCAGTCGCGGACATGGCCGGTGAGCGTGATCGTGCCGTCGCTGGCACTCACCCCGACGTCGCTGCCGTCCGGGATCAGCGAGTACCGGTCGAGCGCGTCCTGCACCAGGAAGGAAGCGTCGGCCGCTTCGACATCGCTGAACACCTCGATGTCGTTCTTGATGCTGCGAACGCCTGTGAGGCCGGCGACGGCTTGCTCAGCAGCATCCCGCTCGACCCCGTACCGGACCGTGCCGCTCAGCCAGACGTGGCCCTCGCTTGTGCTGGCTTCAACGCTGCTTGCCGCGCTGACGGTGTGCGCCAGGGCGTTGTTCGCTGCCGTTGTCAGCATCGGATCATCTCGGTAGCTTGCGAGCGGCAGATCAACGCTCAGGTGGTTGTGCAATCTGGTGACGCCGTTCACGCGCTTGGCAGCTGCGGCTGCGTCCAGGTACTGCCGGTAGCTGGGCACCGTGCCGTTCAGCGCCACGTCCCCGTTCATGTTCTTCACCGTGATGTCGGTGGCGTCGACCAGCGGGTCGAAGTCCAGTTCCTTCCGGACGCCCTCACGGATGTCCCTGGTGGCCTGAACTTTCTGGCGGATGACGTTCTTCTTTGGTGCCATGGCCGGTCCCCCCCATGCCAGCCCGCTTACCGTCAATCCGGCCCGTACCCACATCCAGCGACCGCTAGACCCGCGAACTGCATCAACATCCACTACCGGGCACTCGCGCCGACCCACACCAGCATGAGAACCCTGAACATCGCGCTCTGGACCCGCAGCGATGAGAGCGTCGCCAAGCCGCTGCTGGACTGGGCCGGAGCCGAGCTAGGCGTAGTGATGCTTGCCGCGATGGCTGCCGATGAGCGCTGATGCTGGAGCCAGACCAGCGTCCAGGGCGCGCTGCGCACCGCGGCGCAAGGGTCGGTCAAACCACGAGGAATAATCGGTACAACATCCCAAGGATGCCGTCGCCCGCGCCGGCGGCGGCCATCCCGCGCCGGTCTGGGGGAGGCCCGCAATGGAGGAGAACTTTGTCTGGATGACAACGCGCCGGATCAAGCCAGGCACGCTGGCTGACTTCAAGCGGACCTGGCGACCCGAGCGTCATCCCGACGGCATGCTGCACGCGTACGCATACTGGTCTGAGGACGAGATGGAGATCATCGCCATGTCGTCGTGGGTCTCCCGGGAGTCATGTGAGACATGGCGGGCATCGTGGGAGGAAACGCGTCGCCGGGCAGCGATGGCTCCCTACGTCCTGAGCGAGCACGAGGGCTTCTACCGCGGCCGCGAGCTGGTCGTGCCGACGGTGCCGTGATCGTGGGTCGGCTCCCGGAGATCGGCGGCAGCATCACGCCGACGCGCCCGCCGCCCGGTACGTTCCTGCCTTGGCAAGCAGTTTTTCCAGGCGGCCGTTCACCTTCTGCCCGGCTGTCTGTCTCTGTTGGCCTTGCGTCTGCCGCCGTCGGCGGTGTTCGCGAACCTCGCCGACTCGATCAGTGTCTTGCATACCGAGTCCAGCACCGCCGCGGTGTTGCTGGCCTTATGCGGTCCACCGCGATCATCACGGCATTGCTCAAACTCCTCGCTGGTCACACGGGCACGGTCAGGCGGGGAGCAATGCAACCTCTGGCAGGGCAGACCTCTTTTGCCTCACCGGCAAAGCAAGACGAGCACGCCGGGCCGTTCCTGAGCCAGAACACCCCAGCAAGGGCGACGGCAGCCGAGGCGGACCGGGAAGACAGCCCAAGCTGATCAGATCGCAGGCAACGTCGCCATCCGGTCTCCGCCACCTGCCCTGGCTCGAGCGGGACCTGCGGCAAAGATCAGCGAAGTCGAGGGCGGGCTGCCCGATGCGGACCTAGGCAGCGGTCCTGCCTTGTCGGGCATCGCGAAGTCGGACGGTCAGCCGGTGATCTCGGTTTCGTCGATGACCGCCACGACCCCGTGGGCCAGCCATGCGGCCCCCACTGCGGCGTCGCGTTGTGCGCGGGTCCGCACATGGCCGACCAGCACGACCGTGCTGCCCGCGATGTTCGCGGTAACGTGACTGTCGTCGGGAAGAACCTGGTGGCGGTCGAGAGCCTGCCTGACAAGCCGGTTGACGTCGGCCGGATCGACGTCGAAGCCAAGCTCGATTTCGTCTCTGATGTTGCGGATACCGGTGAGCCCGCTCACTGCCACTTCGGCGGCCGCGCGCTGCCTGCGGTACTTGACCAGACCTGTCAGCGTGAGGTCGCCGTTATTTGCCCTCGCCTCGACATCTTCCAGCCCCGCGGAACTGGCCGCGAGCGCATTGTTCGCCTCCGTGGTCAGCATGGCGTCGTCACGGTGATTCTCCGGCGGCAGCGCTACCTGCAGGTGGTTGCGCACACTGGTAACCCCGGCGATGCGCCAGGCCGCCTCCACAGCTTCGAGGTACTGCGGATAGCTGGGCACCATCCCGTTGAGCGACACGTCCCCGCTGAGACTCATGACACTGATGCCGCCCGCCTCGACGAGCGGGTCGTCGGCTAGCTCTGCTTTCACTGCCTCGCGGATATCCTTCGTCTTCGGCACGGCCATCGCTCCTTCTGATATCGACAGCGGGCCGAGTGGTCCGCTGCTCGGCGGCGCGTAATCCAGACAGGGAGTCCGTGGCCAGACGCGGTAGATGAGCCGGCCGAGGACGAAGATGAGATGCCGCCCCCGGTCGGCACCTGCGGTGAGAAGGCGAAGTAAACCGAACTCACGATGTTCACCCGTCGCAGTTTGTCATATTTAGCGTGCTGGGCCCGCTTTCCCCTCACTCTTACCACCACCTGCGCCCTGACATTCCCAGTCTTTAGCCTCGCCGCGCCGGCTCGGTTCCTTGGCAGCGACTTACGCGTGGGCTGGACCTGCACATCACATCAGGTCGGGAGATCTTCCGCGACTGCGCAAGGAGACGCTCCCTGGTCGCGGCTCGAACGGGGTCACTGGTCAGGCCGCCGGCTGGCGCCCGGCGCGGTGGCGTAGTCGCAACAAATCCGAGCCCGCCAAGTGGCACAGGGCCCGGTCGGCTGTCAGGCGTGCAGGGCTGGGACGGCAAGGTAGGCGGCGGCGATCGTTAGGGCGGGCGGCCCCCCTCACATGGCGGGTACATGGCATCCTCCTTTGCGCAGAGCGCCGAACTCCCGGCTAGCACGACTTGCCGATCACTGCGGCGCTTACCCACATCGGTCGGCCCCTAGACCCGCCAGACGGCATCCATTTGGTAGGGCCGCCGGGATGTGAACCGACCTGACCCGGAACACGGCGGCAGCCCTCAGCCACCGCCGTGTTGTCACACCGGGCTGGCTCACGACGCAACTTTTGGAACGCGGCGGAATGCAGCGTCGTCCGGCTCCGGTGCAGTTCGATGCCCTGCACGATCGCCCGCGCCCCGTACCAGAGGTTGAATAGGCCGAAAAGGAGGGCCAGGCCGATCGTGCCGATGCCTGGCAGCGCGAACAAAGTGATGCCGAAGGCTGCTGACACTAGCCCGCCGAGGACGAACAGTGCCCGCATCCCGGCCGACTCGCCCGCCCGGAAGGCGGCTCCGATCTCGACCAGCCCGGTGATGACCGCCCAGCTGGCCACGATCAGCACCAGGACCAAGGCGGTGGGTCCCGGCCAGGTTAGCGCGATCACCCCGGCGGCCAGGTCGGCCAGCCCGAGTAGCAGGTGACCGGCGACCGGGCCGGCCTTGGCGGCGCCGAACGCGCGCATGGCCTCAAGGCCAGCGGCGACGAAGGCATAGACGGCGAACAGGACGACCAGGGCCAGGACCGTTACCCCGGGCCAGGCCAGCGCGACGGCTCCGATCGCGAGGGCGAGGATGCCGCCCACGATCAGAGACGCGCTGATTGACTTGACCATGACAGCTACCTTTCGCTTTGCTGCCTGGGCACTCGGAGTCCTTAGGCTCTGCCAGGCCAGCTCTGGACGCTAGAGCCGTCAGAAGTGACGATGATTTACAAAAATGATGTCGCACTCAATCTGGCTGTACCTGCCTCGGCCTATGAGCCGGGGCGCCTATCGTGGATTCTCCGAGCCCGTTGAGCTGGAGGATTCAGTGCTTCATCGACGTGGCTTGGGCGGCTGCATGACGGTATCCCTGTGGCGTTCTGTCAGGCCGTGCCAGGCTTCGCCGAGGTCAACCTCGTCGGGTTTCTTCAGCCGGGATGCGCAGGGTGCGGCGCTCGTGTTGATTTCGGCCTGCCGCTCGCGGTTGTACTCGGCGATCTCGAGGACCTGCAAGGGCAGCTCGGGCTGGTCGCCGAACGCAAGGCTGAGTGCGCGGCCAACTCGGCTGGCGTCCATCCGGCGCTGAGCGCGGCATCAACGTCCGGGGCGAGCCTGGCGCTCTGGGCCGCGGTGAGCCGCCAAGGGCCCACGAGCCCGGCAAAGAACTCGCCGAACGGGCCCGCCGCCCATGACGCCGCACGCGCGTGGCCATTTCGCCCGCAGGTGCCCGGGCGACGGTTCTGTGCATGGTTCGGCCGACGGCAGGCGCTCCTGGCGAAGGCCGGACAGCGCTCTTGCCGTTCGCTGAGGATCCAGCGACGATGCCATCGTGCAAGCCGCCGTGACCTGGTACGAGAACACGGCGGGGGCGCTGTGCCGCCGCCGTGTTCTTGTCGCCACGGGCTGGCTCACGCCGCGGTTCTTGTCCGCAGCGCGGAACGCATTGCTGCCGTGCTCCGGCGGAGTTCGATGCCCTGCACGATCGCCCTGGCCCCGTAGACCAGGTTGAACAGGCCAAACAGTAGCGCGAGGGTGATCGCGCCCATCCCCGGGCGGGCGAACAGCGACACGCCGAACGCTGCTGCGACGAGCCCGCCGAGGACGAGCAGCGCCCGCGTTCCGGCCGGCTCGCCGGCCTGGAAGGCGGCACCGATCTCGAGAAGGCCGGCCACGACCGCCCAGCTGGCCACGATCAGAACCAGGACGAGAGCAGTGGGTCCCGGCCACACCAGCGCGATCACGCCGGCGGTCAGGTCGGCCAGCCCGAGCAGCAGGTGCCCGGCGACCGGGCCGACCTTGGCACTGCCGAAGGCCCGCATGGCCTCCAGTCCGGCGCCGATGAACGCGTACACGGCAAACAAGATGACCAGCGCAAAGACTGTGACCCCGGGCCAGGCCAGCGCGACGATGCCGGTCGCGACGGCCACGATGCCGCGCGCGATGAGGGTCTTGCTGAGTGACTTGAACATGACGGCTTCCTTTCGCCTTGCTGCCCTGGGCGATCGGAGTGCTCACTCCGCCAGGCCAGCGCTCGGGATGATGATAGTCAGAAATGATGAATAATAACAAGAGTGATGAGTCAATCAATTACGGGCGGCACGCGCGGCGGCGATGCGGATCATCCGGAGCGGGTGATGTGAGCCTGGGCTACCTGGAGGAGGCGGCCCGGTTTGGGGTCTGGCTGCGGGACCGGGTGACCGAGCGCCGGAGGCGCCGGCTCCGGCCCGATCAAGATCATGTACCGGTTGACGGCTCCTCGGATCTGACCGAGGAGACCCTCGGCCACTTAGAAGGCCGCGCAGCTTCAAGCCGGCTGCTCATGGCGCTGGAGTGTTGATCTCGCCCACTGACCCGGTGGGCTCAGGGCCGACCCGCTCGAACCGACTGCCGATCGATGGGCCAGACGGTCGCGCCGCTCATCCGCTTTGCGTGGCCCGAGCGCTCGGTGCCGAGTTCACCATCAGTACATAGCAGGGCGCATGGAGCAGTCAGCAGCGCGGTAGCCGGATCGGCGGTCACATTCCGTGACGTGCTTGCTGTGAGCATGGAATCGCCGATCGCGACCGAGGCCCTCGGTAGGGTTGGAGTGACTGCTATCTGGGGGAGGCTTCGACGATGAAGGCAGCGGTGATCGACTCGCTGGAGCGAGGCCCGCGTTTCGCCGACTTCGACGAGCCGGTCGTGGCTGGCGGGGAGACTCTGGTCGAGGTCACCGCCGCTGGCCTGCACCCGATCGTGCGCATGCTGGCCAGCGGCGAGCACTACGGCAGCCAGGGCATGCTGCCGATGATCCCCGGTATCGACGGCACCGGCCGTTCTGCCGACGGCACCCGGGTCTATTTCGGCGGTGTCCGCGCCCCGTATGGCCCGATGGCCCAGCGCGCCGCGGCCATGTACGTGCTGCCCTTGCCCGATGGGCTGGATGAGATCACCGCGGCGGCCATCGTCAACCCGGGAAACGGCGCCTGGCTGGCGCTGACCCGGCAGGCCGCGCTCCAGCCCGGCGAAACCGTGCTGGTGCTAGGCGCCACGGGCGTGTCGGGCCGTATCGCGGTGGCGCTGGCCACTCGGATGGGAGCCGGCCGGGTGATCGCCGCGGGCCGTAACCAGGACATCTTGGGACGGCTGGACGCGACGGCCACCGTGACGCTCGGCGGCCCCGACGACGCGGCCGCCCTGGCCGAGGCAGCCGGGCAGGACGGAATCCACGTCATCATCGACTACCTGTGGGGCCAGCCCACCGAGGCGGCCATCGCGGCCATCAGCCGGCGCGGCATGACTCACGTCGCGCCAATGGTCCGCCTGGTAGAAGTCGGACGGATGGCCAGCCCCGTGATCAGCTTGCCCGCGGACGTGCTGCGCAGCTCCGGTCTGGAGATCCTCGGCAGCGGCCCGGGCACTATACCCCTCGCTGAGATCATCGGCGCGATCCCGGAGTTCATGGCCATCGCCGCCACCGGCGACCTGCCGATCGAGATCGACGAGGTTCCCCTCGCCGAGGTCGAGGCGGCGTGGCATCGCCGCCGTGGCGGCGGGCGGCGGGCCGTCCTGCTTCCCTGAACGGACCGGAACCGGTGTGCTGGAGCCCCGTGCCACTCCACCCAGGTAGTGAATCCCGCGGATTGAGTCGCCCGCCCTCAGCGATGAGTAACCGCTGCCGGTGAAGCGCAGCCGCTGACTGATTGATCCGGGCTGCCCGCATCACGTGCCTGCGCCTCGGATGCCCCCTGCCTCACCCGCCCCGGCGGTGATGGCGCGGGGCCCGAGCGTGGGTATATGAGCGCGGAAGAGTTCGAGCGCTCGTCACCGTGGGTGCCCGCAGCGGCGCCCTAGATAAGCAGGATGCCTGACTATGTCCGACAGTGAGCAGCACAGGTCCGGGTCCGACGATGGGCCTGATCGCAACGCACGCCAGGCCCACGGCAGTGGTGACGATGACGGCGGCAGCCCGCGGCCTGACGCCTTGATTCCGGCCCTCGATGAGGGCCAGCTCGCCGCCCTGCGCGCCGTCGGACGTGAGTGGGACAAGGTCAGCGACGATCCGCAGGTGTGGCGGAAAGCCCTGCCGGTCGATCCGGCAGTCGGCGCGTATGCCGAGGAAAGGGAGTTCCGCCCGGCCCGGTTCACCCGGGTCGCATCCGTCGCAGGCCAGGACGGGCAGCTTCGCCCGATCCGGACGACGAGCGCGTCCGAGACTCCCGCGACGCGGCTGGGCCGAGCGAACCACGCACTGCGGCGCGTGGTCGAAGGGCCGCCGCTGGATGCCAGCGCGCTCGCGGCAGAACGGATGCGCAAGCTCATCGCGCTGCCGGTCCTGTCAGCCGACGCCCTGTCCTCCGTTGCCTACGGGCCGCAGGCGATGCTCGCCGTCCTGGTTCTAGCCGGCGTGCCTGGCCTGCCATATTCACTCCCCATCGGCGGAGCAATCGTAGTGCTGATGCTGGTGGTCGGCGTTTCCTACCGGCAGACGATCCGCGCATACCCGCAAGGCGGCGGGTCCTACATCGTCTCCACCGAGGAGCTTGGCCGCATCCCCGGCCTGACGGCCGCCGCCGGCCTGCTGATCGACTACATCATGACGGTCGCGGTTTCGATCGCGTCCGGCGTGGCGGCCATCACCTCCGCACTCCCGTCCTTGCAGCCGGCGACCGTGTGGATCGGCGTGGCCGTCATCGTCGTGCTGCTGGCCGGCAACCTGCGCGGGGTGCGGCAGGCAGGTACCGCATTCGCCGTGCCCACCTACGCGTTCATCGTGGCGATCTGGGTGCTGGTGATCGCCGGGCTGGTGCACTCCGCCGCGCGCGGGTTCAGCCCCGTTCCCAGCCATCACCTGGCCATCGCGGAGAGCCTGAGCGTGCTGCTGGTGCTCCGCGCTTTCGCCTCCGGTTCAACCGCCATGACTGGCATCGAGGCGATCTCGAACGCCGTGCCGTCGTTCAAGCCGGTCGCGTGGCGCAACGCCCGGGTCACGCTGACCTGGATGGTCGCGCTGCTCATCGGCATGTTCGCTGGCGTGCTGGCCATCACCAGGCTCGCCGGAGTGGTGCCGGCGGCAAACCAGACGCTGCTGTCCCAGCTTGCCCACCTCAGCTTCGGCGATGGGCCGATGTACATCTACGTCCAGGCAGCCACCGCCGCCGTGCTGCTCATGGCGGCGAACACCTCCTACAACGACTTCCCGCGGGTGCTGTTCCTGATGGCCCGCGACCGGCAGGCGCCGCGCTCGTTCCTCCACATCGGCGACCGGCTGACGTTCCGCAACGGCATCGCGCTGCTGTCGGTCACCGCTGCAGCCATCTACATCGGGTTCCGCGGTAACACCGAGACCCTGCTGCCGCTGTACGCGGTCGGGGTATTCCTGGCATTCACGCTGTCCCAGACCGGGATGATCATGCACTGGCGGCGGCACCGCAAGCAGGCCCACTGGCGCCGCAGCCTGGCCTTCAACGCCGCCGGGGCAGTGATGTCGGGCATCGTGTTCGTCATTGAGGGCGTCACCAAGTTCACCGAAGGCGCCTGGGTCTCGATACTTCTCATCAGCGGGATCATCGGCATAGCCCTGCGCATCCACCGGTACTACGAGCTCGCCGGCCAGCAGCTAGCCCTGCGCCGCCCGGAAGATGCCACAGCGCCAGCGACAGTGACCGACTGGATCGCGCCACAGGAACGTCCAGACGGGCGTCAAGGGGAGGGGGAAAAGGCCTCTGAGACGATAGGCGAAGCAATGGCGGCAGAGAGCCCCGAACAGATCGACGAGCTCACCATCGTCCCAGTCTTCACCATGGACCGGGCCGCCATGCGAGCCCTGGCATACGCCGCAGCACTCAGCCAGCCTGCCTTCGCGCTGCATGTCAGCCCGACGACGGAGGAGGCTGACGGTTCATCAGCTACTGGCAGGCATGGGGAGACCACCTGCCCCTGGAAGTCATCGTCTCCCCGCACCGTGCTGTGGTGGCACCGCTGGTCAACTACATCTTGAACCTGCACCGCCAGCGGCCGGACCTGACGATGACCGTGGCGGTCCCGGAGGTTGTCGACGAGCACTGGTGGCACCGGATCTTGTACGAGCAGATCGCGCCGAGGCTCCAGCGAACGCTCCGGACCCTTCCAGGCGTCATCGTCACCAGCGTGCCGCTCCAGATAACGTGCTGACCCATCGAAGAGCTCGCCAGGGTGCGAAACTACCGGCTGGCATCAGGCGCGCCGGCCAAGCGGACGCACGGCATCACCAGGATTCATAGACCACCTGATGGTGGACCTGCGCAGGTATACCGGCCCGCCGACCAGGTCTGGCAGCCAGCAGGAAACCAGCCGGTCCACCAGGCTGGTTGGGAAGGCCGGACTGCTGGGCACGCCGTGGGGACGAGCAGGCTGCCGGGTCAGCGGACGGCCTCTGGATCCGGGTTCGGCGTGGGCTAGCGGTACAGATTGGCAGGGGTCGGGTCACCTTGTCCCTGGTGCTTGGGGTGGTTTCGGCGTCTCATGATTGCGGGCTGCGGCCAGATCTCCGGGTGTGCCCCGGGCTGTGGATGGCCTTGGGATTGTTGTTCAGGCGTCGCGGAGGCGGAGCAGGGTTCCGCCGGCCAGCAGCGCCGCGGCGGCCCAGCAAGCCAGTACGCCGAGGCCGGCCCACGGACTGATGGGTAGGCTCTCCAGGTCAGTGGTTGCTTGGATGGCCAGCCCCTGAGGTCATGGGCGCAAGTTGTTCGAGATGCCGGTGCCAGCTAGAACTGCCGGCCACCTGGCCAAGGATGGCGAACAGGTTACAGCAGGCCGAGGACGATCCCGATGGCTGCCGCGCCGTCTCGAACCGCGGCGGCTATGCCGAGGCTGAGCAACGCGATCAGGCGCGGCCGTCGCTGTGCCGGTTGCGGACCTGGGTGACGGCGGCCATGTGGATGGCGTGGTTGAGCCGCCGGTTGCCGCGCCGCGACAGCCGGAAGACGCTCTTGTTCCCGGAGGAGGCCTGGACCGGGGCGGTGCCGTTGTAGGCGGCGAAGTGGTCGCGGTCGGGGAACCGGGTGGGGGTCGGGGACGTCGCCGAGGATTGTGGCGGCGATGATCGGACCGACGCCGAAGATGCTGGTCACGCTGGTGCCGGACGCGCGGACGGCGGCGGTGATGGTCTTCCTGGTCGCGGCGAGCTTGGCGTCGAGGTCGCGCAGGTCCGCGGCGTGCTCGGCGGCGAGCTGGTGGCGGGCTGCCTGGACCGCTCCTGCGGGGGACAGCGAGGCGAGCAGGGCATCGGCGGCGGGCGCGGTGATCTCCCTGGACACCCCGCCGGGGATCATCTCACACAAGACCGCGTGCAGCCGGCAGGCGGCCTGGCAGCGCAGCCGGGCGAGGTCGCGGTGCCGCTTGGCCCACATCTTCAGTACGGCCGCGTGGTCGTCGGCGACGACGGCCCGGCGGACCGGCGAGCGCAGCGCGGCGATGGCGACGGAGCGGGCGTCGTTGGGGTCGCTCTTGCCGGACCGTCCGGCTGACAGCAGCCGGACCCGGGCGCCGAGCTTGGGCTGGATGTCCAGGACCTGCTCGCCGGCGGCTACCAGCTGCTGGGCCAGCAGGTGCCCCAGGCCGCCCGCGCCCTCGACGGCCCAGGTCCGCTCCGGCCACGCCGCCGCCCACTCCACGAGCCGTTCCGCCTGGGCCGCGCCGGCCCGGACCCGCAGCTTGCCTAGCTGGGTTTCCGCGCGTCAATCGCCACCGCGGTATGCGATCCCTTATGCGGGTCGATCCCGATGATCACAGCCACCCGAGCAGCCCCTTTCCCAGGTCACGCAATGGGTACGGTGACCGCGGCGGACAGCTCTGATTCCGGATCAGCCAGGCGCTCGCACCTCTTTCGAGCCACGCCGCGGCAGGACCGGCGGGCTGGCAACTCGTTCGAAAGCCAGGCCCGGCAACACAAGAGGGCCGGCAGAGCCTTACGGAGCCAGCCCGCCAGGCCCCTGAACACTACGGGCGAGACACCTGTAGCGCCTGCATCGAGACAATCAGAGAGCCTTACACGCGCGGTCCGGCAGCGAGCGATTCAATCAAAGCAAGGTGCTACGGGATTGCGGCGCCCTCTGGTGCTCTTCATGGTTGTCGGCGGCTGGCAGGCGGAGGTGGAAGGCTGCGCCGTGGCCGGGCTGGGTGTCGAGGGTGATGGCACCGCCGTGTGCGGCTGTCAGCGAGGCCGCGATGGCGAGGCCGAGCCCGGTGCCGCCGCGCGAACGGCTCCGGGCGTCGTCGGCGCGGTAGAAGCGCTCGAATACATGGGCGGCCTGTTCGGCGGTCATGCCCGGCCCCTGGTCGGCGACGGTGAGCTGGACGCCGTCGGCGATCGTGTTGACGGTGATAGTGACCGGGGCTTGTGGTGGAGTGTGCTGGATGGCATTGCCAATGAGGTTGTCGGTAATCTGTCGTATCCGCTCAGCGTCAGCCATCACTACTGCGGGCTCCGCGGCATGCAGCGTGAGGGTGCGGCCCGGATGGGCGGCGCGGGCGTGCTGGACGGCCTCGGATGCGATGCTGGCCAGGTCGATCGGGGCCCGGTCGAGGGGCCGTCCGGCGTCGAACCGCGCGAGCAGGAGCAGGTCTTCAACGAGCCGGGTCATGCGGCTGGCTTCGCGCTGGATCATGCTCATGAGCCGCAGCAGCTCGTCGGCGCTGGCGTGGCCCCGTTGCTGCAGGCCGTGTTCGGCGAGTCCGCGGACAGATGTGAGCGGCGTGCGCAGTTCGTGACTGGCGTCGGCGGCGAATTGCCGCATCTGAGCCTCGGAACGCCGGGCTTGTTCTTCCCCGTTGGCCCGTGCCTGGTAGGCGGCCTCGATGGTGGCGAGCATGGTGTCCAGCGCGCGGGCGAGCCGCCCGACTTCAGTCCTTCCCGACGGGTGGTCGATGCGCCGGGTGAGGTCACCGTCCGCGATGGAGGCGGCGGTTGCCTCGATCGCGGTCAGCGGTGACAAGCTTGCCCGCACGAGCGGAAGGCCGATGGCGGCTAGCAGCGCGACGGCGATCGCCCCGGCCAGGGTGTCGGCTATCGCCAGGCGGGTGACCGTATTGTCGAGGTCGGCAAGGCTGTACGCGACGACCACGTGCTCCCCGCTTGGAAGTCGCTGGACCAATACGCGCCAGGAAGGCCCAGCTCGATTGACTGCGGGGACCGTAAAGGGTGTCCCGAGTTCGTCGAGCTGGGCTGGGGACAGCCGAGGCACGGTAGCCGTGTGAACCGGCCGGCCGAGCAGCTTGGTCCGGCCCTTGGCGGCGACCAGTTCCACAAGGAACTGTGCTGGCAGTGCCTGCCGCCGTACTGCTCGCGGGGGTGGTGGCAGGTGCCCGCGGCTGGCGATGCGGGCCGCGACATCGGCGAACCCGCGGAGCTGGGCATCAGACCTGCCCAGGAGGTAGCCACGCAGCAGGGTGGTGCCCACGACGCCGGTTACCAGGCACGCCACGGCCACCAGCAGGGTCGCCGCAGCCATCACCCGCATGCGCAGTGACCAGCCCCGCGGCCGGCCGACCGCGCGGCGCCATGACCGGGGGACGGTCACGGCGGGATCCGCAGCATGTACCCGAGGCCGCGGATGGTGTGGATGAGCCGCGGCTCGCGCTGGTCGATCTTGCGCCGCAAGTAGCTGACACAGGACTCGACAAGGTTGCTGTCGCCAGCAGGACCGTAGTCCCAGACGTAGTTGCGGATCTGGCCCTTGGTCACCACCCGCCCGGCGTTGGCCATCAGGAACCGCAGCAGCCGGAACTCGGTCGGTGTCAGCGTGATGACGTTGCCGGCGCGCCTGACCTCGTGCGCGTCGTCGTCCAGTTCGAGGTCGGCTACGCGCAGCCGCGGCGGCGATGCCGTCTGCCGCGCGCGCTTGAGCACCGCCTGAACCCGGGCCAGCACCTCATCAAGGCTGAATGGCTTGGTGACGTAGTCATCGGCCCCCAGATTCAGCCCGGCCACCCGGTCCGTCACCTCATCGCGAGCAGTCAGGAAGACCACGGGGATGCCGCGAGGACCGGCCCGCAGCCGGCGGGCGACCTCGAAGCCGTCGCCGTCCGGCATCATCACGTCAAGCAGGATGAGGTCCGGTCGGGAGGATGAGGCCGCGCGTACCGCCTCAGCGCCGCTGGCTGCAGTCTCTACCTCGAAACCAGCGAAACGCAACGCCCCTGCCAGCAGGTCCCGGATCGTGGCCTCATCGTCCACCACCAGGATGAGGGCACGCTCGTCGCCGGCCGCGGCCATAGGTCTCATCCCGTCACCATGGCCGGTTTACCTTGCGGACCGCTGACCGCACGCTGTATGCCCGCTCCGGCTTTGCCGACCGCTCCCGCTGAAGTGCCCTGCCGGGTGCTCCGTCAGCGGGTCCGCCGACATGATCAGAAACCTTCAGTTGGCGTTCAGGATTCGCCAACGAACACCGACCAGGCTGGTCGGTGGCGCGCCCGTCTGGGTGGCATCCCAAGGGTTAGCTCGCCTGTCATTCAGCTGGGCGCGCCGCCAGCGCGCCGCGTTGGGTGCGGGCGCTCGCCAAAGCCATCACATCTGAAGGGAACCCCATGTTCTTTACCTACCTGCGGCGGGAACTGCGGCGCCGGAGGCGACAGGCCGCGATCATCGCACTGGGCCTGGCGCTGGGCATCGGACTGGTGGTCACCGTGAGCGCCTTGTCCGGCGGGGTCAGCCGGGCACAGGGCGAGGTGCTGCGCTCGCTGTACGGGCAGGACACCGCGATCACGGTCACCAAGGAACCGAAATTCGGCAGCGGCGGCCCGGGCGGCGGTTTCCGATTCCCCGACGGCGGGTCTCAGCCGTCTGCCGGATCCACAGTCAAGGTGGACAACCTCACTAGCACGGGGCTCGGCACGATCGCGGCCAGTGATGTGGCGACAGTGGCGAAGCTGAACGGAGTAGCCGCAGCAGCGGGCGGGCTGACGCTGAACGACACCAAGCTCAGCTTCACCATCCCCAGCCAGGGAGGCTCCGGCGGCGGAGGGACGCCAGGCGGCGGGTTCGGGTCCGGCCGCCTGCCCAACCCCATCAGCGTCAACGGGGTCGCGGTCTCCGGCAACGCCGCCGCGCTGGGTCCGCTCAGCACCGCCAAGCTGGTATCAGGCCGCACCCTGGCCGGCTCCGACGCCAACGCTGACGTCGCGCTCGTGAGCTCCAGTTACGCGACCGCCCACAAGCTTTCGGCGGGGTCGACGGTCACGCTGGCCAAGACCAGCTTCAAGATCGTCGGGGTGGTGTCGGCAGGGTCGGGTAACAGCACCGACGTCTACATCCCGCTAGCGCGCGCCCAGGCACTCGGCACCGCGCAAGGCAAGAGCCTGAAGGGCCAAGTCAACACCATCTACGTCGCAGCGAGCAGCGCCACCAGCATCACCACAGTCTCGAAGGAGATCTCCGCAGCGCTGCCCGGTACCACGGTGACCAACCAGAACAACCTGGCCAAGCAGCTCACTGGCTCGGTGGCCAGCGCATCCAGCCTGGCGTCCAACCTCGGCAAGTGGCTGGCCATCGCCGTGCTTGCGGCGGCCTTCGCGCTGGCCAGCCTGCTGACCACCGCAGCGGTCTCACGCCGCGTACGGGAGTTCGGCACGCTGAAGGCACTGGGCTGGACTAGCCGCCGGATCGTCAGGCAGGTCGTCGGCGAGTCGCTGGTGATCGGGGTCGATCGGCGGCGCAGCCGGGATCGGGCTCGGGTTCGCGGGATCCGCCCTGGTCGGGCTGTTCGCCCCCACGCTGACCGCATCGGTCGGGCAGACCACGGGCACCGCCACCCCCGGAGGAGCCAGGTCGTTCGGCGGCCCGCCAGGCGGCTTCGGCGGCGGCGGGGGATTCCGGCAACTCGCCACGGCAGCCACCCCCACGGTGCACGTGCCGCTGACGGCGACGGTCACCATCGGCGCGGTCGCCGCGGCCGTCATCCTGGCCGTCGCCGGCGGCCTGCTCGCGGGCGCGTTCGGAGGCTGGCGCGCAGGCCGACTGCGTCCGGCGGCGGCGCTGGCCAGGGTCGAATGAACTGGCCGGCAACAGGAGGGCAAGGCGTGACGACAGTTAGAACGGGAGAAGCGTGATGTACAAGCTGGCCGGCGTGACCAAGGACTACCCCAAGGGCCGTGAGGTCGTGCACGCGCTACGCGGCGTCGACGTCGTGATCGAGGACGGCGAGTGGCTTGCCATCCAAGGGCCCACGGGGCATGGCAAGACCACCCTCCTGCAGATGCTCGGCGGCCTGGACAGACCGACCTCCGGCAGCATCCTGCTCGGCGGCGACGACCTAGCACAGCTCCGGGAGGCCGAGGTCACCAGAGTCCGCGCCGCCTCCATCGGGTTCATCTTCCAGACCTTCAACCTGATGCCCACCCTCACAGCACAGGAGAACGTCGAGACCGCGCTCGTCCCCCTGCACGCATCGCCAGCCGAACGCCGCGCCAAGGCCGCACGCGCGCTCGCCGACGTCGGCCTCGCCGACCGCGCCGGCCACCTGCCATCGGAACTGTCCGGCGGGCAGCAACAGCGGGTCGCGATCGCCCGGGCGCTGGTCAAGGAACCCAAGGTGCTGCTGGCCGACGAACCGACAGGCAACGTCGACGAGGACACCAGGGACGACATCATCTCCCTGCTGGAAGGACTCTGGAGGGGCAACAACCTGACCATGGTGCTGGTCACCCACGACAGCTCCATCGCCCGACGTGCCCAGCGGCGCGGCGTCATGAAATACGGCAAGCTGACCACTCACGACGCCCAGCAGACCCCCGCCAGCCCGCGGTAGCCGCAACCGCTCAGGATGTCCGCAGGAAGGCTGAAGCCGGGGCCAATGCCGGCTGGCGAGCACCAGACCGTGACAGACCTGCCAGGCGAACCGCCCGCACCACAACCACCCCACGGCAGCCCACCCGGATCGGACCAGACGCAGCGTCTGCCCGAACCTGCCTGGAGGTGGCAAGGTCCCGCCGGCATCCCACAGCCCGGGTATGCAGGCTACGGGCGGCCGCCCGGCCAGGGCGACCCTGTCAGCCCGGCGGCTGGTGGCCCCCCGCAGTTGCCCGGCCAGGGCTACGGGATGACCGGCGGCAGCACGCGACCCGGACGCCGCCGCCGCGTGCTGTCCGTGGCCGGCGCCGCAGCCGCGCTCCTCGCCGCGGACTGGCGCCGATCACCATTCACAACTACTGCTGGCACGCCGAACAGTTCCTGGCGGCGCTGCCTCAGCCCGCGCAGGTGTCCGTGAGTCTTCTGGGCGCAGGGACCGTCACTGCGTTCATGGTCGGGTACTGCCGGGATCGCAACACGAACTCGGCGAAGTCGATGGCGAGGTCGGTGCGCTCGTTCCTGCGGTTCGCGCACGCGACGGGTCGGACATCAGCTGAGCTGTGGGGCGCGGTTCCGTCGTCATCGGGCTGGCGCCTAGCCTCGCTGCCGAGGTCTGTGCCGGCAGCGGATCTTGAGCGCCTGCTGGCAGTCGCCGCCCGTTCGCAGTTCACGGCCACGGGCCGGCGCGACTACGCGATCCTGCTGCTGCTGGCCCGACTCGGGCTGCGGCGAGGCGAGGTCGCAAGCCTTCGCCTGGACGACATCGACTGGCGGGCCGGAGAACTCACCGTCGTCGGCAAGGGCAATCGGGTCGAACGACTGGCCCTGCCTGCCGAGCCGGGAGAAGCGATCGTCGCGTGGCTGACTGATGGGCGGCCTGAGTGCGAAACGCGGTCTGTGCTCACCACGCTCAGACCGCCCGGTCGGCCGCTGTCGTCTGGGGCGATCGGCCATGTCGTGGGCACCGCATGCCGGACTGCCGGGCTTGCCCGGATCGGCGCGCACCGTCTGCGTCACACGCTGGCCACGGCCATGCTGCGGGCCGGGGCGTCGCTCCCGGAGGTGGGGCAGGTGCTGCGCCACCGGAGCGCGAGGTCCACCGCGATCTACGCCAAGGTCGATGAGGTTGCTTTGCGACCGCTCGCCCGGCCTTGGCCCGGCACAACACCTGGTGCCGCAGGCTCTGATGACGCGGCTCGAAGTCTGGCCCGACCGTGGCCGGGATCCCGGTCATGAGCACGATGCGCGAGAACGTCACCGACTACCTCGCCACGCGCCGGGCGATGGGCTTCAAGGTCGAAGGCCTGAGCAAGCTGCTGCTGAGCTTCGTCGCGTTCTGCGAGGCGCGCGGGACCACCCGCGTCCAGAACGACCTCGCGGTGGAGTGGGCCACCGCGACGATCAAAGTTCCCGTCAATGACGCCTTGTTCGCCCGCAGGATGGACGCGGTGCGGATCTTCGCCCGGTATCAGCACGCGCTGGATCCGGCCACGCAGATCCCTCCCGAGGCGATCTGCAGCCGGCGATACCGGCCCAGGGCACCGAACGTGTTCAGCGAGGCCGAGGTCCTCGCGCTCCTGGCGGCCGCGGACACCTTGTCCCCGCGGTTCAGGGCAGTGACGTGGCGAACGCTGATCGGCCTGCTCGCAGCCACCGGGATGCGCTCCGGTGAGGCGTGCCACCTGATCGTCAGCGACATCGACCTGGCCAACGGCGTGGTCCAGGTACTGGAGACGAAGTTCGCCAAGTCCAGGCTCGTGTTCATCCACCCGACCACTGCCACGGTGCTGGGCCACTACCTGCAGGTTCGTCAGGACTGGGTCGGGACGACGGCACGAGCCTGCCCGGCCGTCTTCGTCAACAGCCGGCGCGAGGCGATCAACCCGGACGGGCTGGGCGCAACCTTCAAACAGGTCGTCGCCGCTGCCGGCATCACCACCGAGCCTGGGCACAGGCCGCCCAGGCTTCATGATCTGCGCACCTTCGCCGTGACCACGATGCTCGACTGGTACCGCGGCGGCCACGACGTTCAAGTGCGCCTGCCACTGCTGTCGACCTGGCTCGGACACGTCGATCCCGCCTCGACCTACTGGTACCTGCACGCAGTACCCGAACTGCTCGCCCACGCCGCGCGTCGCCTCGAGGCCCGAGCGGGCGCGCCCTCCACGGGGTCGGCGTCATGACCGCGCCGACCGTGACGTCACTGCTCCGAGGATTCTTCACCGAACGGCTGGCCCGGCAACTGCAGGCCAGCCCGCAGACCGTCTCGGCCTGCCGGGACACGATCAAGCTCCTGCTGCTGTTCGCCGCACAGAAGACGAAGAGGCCCCCATCCCGCCTTACGATCGACGACCTCGACGCCGTCACCGTCGGAGCGTTCCTCAACCACCTCGACAACGAACGGCACAACAGCACCGCGACCCGCAACGCGCGCCCGGCCGCGAACGTGCGCGCGGCTGGCAGCGCTGCATGCCTCAGGCCAGCTCGGCGTCGGCCAGATCCTCACTCATGAATCCATCGTTGGCACTCGCTTCCGTGCGCGCGTGCAGGACCGTCGCAGTGTCGGCGGCCGGCCAGCGGTGATTCCCGAGGTCACCGGGATGGCCTACAAGACCGGCGAGCACATCTTCTCCGTCGACCCCAACGACCCGCTGACTCCCGGCTTCGTCCTGCGCTGACGATGCCAGCCCGGCTGGAGCGGCCCCGCTGAGGGCAACTCTGCGCAGGAGTGGCAGGGTCTAGCCAGCTATTGCCTGAGCGGGTCAGGCACGGCGGTATCGGCCTGAACAGCTGAGGGGTACCGTCGCTCGATCAGGGCGTTCAGGCGCTCTCGGTCCGGAGCGAGCAAGGCCTTGACGCCTTCGGCGTTCACGTCCGCGACGATGACATGTCCCACCTCGTCGTGGACGTCGCTGAAGAGACCATGCGTCTTCATCTTCTGAGCCTGATAGCGATTGTCGTCCGTCGGGCTGACATAGTGCACGGCCCAGGCCTTGTAGCGGTGGATCAGGAACAGGTGATTCAACGTCATCAGGCGCTTTTGCCGCAGGGCATTGTCGAATGTGTTCTGGTCGCGGACTGAGAGGATGATGCGGCTGCGGCGATCCACGATCACGGCGAAGATGACGTTGGCGACATCCTCGCCGCTGGCGTTGGTCAACGTGAGCTCCAGCAGTTCCGAGCCCGCCGTGTGCGGCCGCAGGCCCACCTGCAGCGAGTCCGGGATCTCGTGGTGCTTCGTCCACAGGGCGAGCCATTCCTCGAGCAGTTTGGTCGGAACCTCGGTCTGGATCAGATGCTGGTGCTGGGTCGAGTCCTTGCCCATCGCCTTGGTGGCGGCCGTGCCTCCCGAGGCGGCCATCAGCGCCGCATCAGACCGCGGGCCCCCGACAAGCGTCTGGGGTGTCCGGTACGGCGATTCGAGCAGGCGGAACTTCCGCTGCAGGCGGGCCAGGGAGAGCATGCCATCCTGCACGAGCGCGGTGGCGAACTCCTCTGCGGCCAGGCCGTCGATCTGGTGCCCGCCGTAGGTGATGAAGTTGAAGACGAATCCCAGCTTGCCGAGCTCCTCAGGAAACTCGCGCATCTCCTCGTCGCTCATGCCGGTGGTGTCCCAGTTAAACGACGGTGACAGGTTGTAGGCGAGCATCTTGTCCGGGAACTCGGCGTGGATGGCCTCCGCGAAACGGCTGGCGTCGGCAAGGTCCGCGGTCTTGGTCTCCATCCACAGAAGGTCCGCGAACGGAGCGACCGCCAGCGACCTCGCGATCGCGTACTCGATGCCGCCCTGGACCTGGTAATAACCCTCCGGAGTCTTGGAGACCTCGCAGTCCCAGCTGATGTCCGTGCCCATCGACCTGGCCCTTGCCCTGGCGGCATGGAACGATGTCCTGTTCGCGAAGCTCAGCCATTCGCTGGCGCTCATGTCCGAGGGCTCGCCCTCGCGGGCCCGGAACTCGATCACGTCCGCGACGGCCTGCGGAAAGCGGGACAAGCTGGCCTCGGCCAGCCATGCCTCCAGGTACCGCGATTCGACGTTCTCCAGCAGGTCCTCGACGGGCGCGCCGGACCGCTGGAACTCCCGTACACGCGCCTCGACCTCGCGCGCCACGCCGGTCCTGGCCAGCCAGGCGCCGGCCTCGTCGTACTCTTCCGGGGAGATCTTGAACAGCAGGTGACCGCGGGCGTCCTCGACGCCAAGCTCCCTGAGTTGCTGCAGGATGGCGAGGTAGCCGACCTTGTAGGTCGGCAGGTCGACGTTGGTGGCCCCCAGGATGAACGGATGATCGCGCTCGTCGGACCGCCCCTCGAGGAAAGTGGCCGCTTCGGCGTCGGTCCTGGCGACGATCAGGCCAGGCACATTCATGACGTCAAGCTGGAAGCGGGCGGCGTTCAGCCGCTTGATCTGCTCGTCCACGCCGACGAGCACCTTGCCGCCCTGGTGACCGCACTTCTTGGTACCGGGCTTCTGGTCCTCGATGTGGTAGCCGGGCACTCCGACCTCAACAAACCGGCGGATCAGATTACGGACGTGCGCGTCGCCGCCGTGGCCCGTGTCGGCGTCGGCGATGATAAACGGCCGGTAGTCGACCTCCGCGGCGGCGGCGCGCCTAGCCTCGCTGAGCCGCGAGCGGTTGAAGCGCTGGTTCCGGTCCGCGGTGAGCAGCGCCCGCACGATCGGCGCGGCCTCGTCAGGAACCTGCGACAGCGGATAACTGGCCAGGTCAGGGCCCGGGTCCTCGGTCACGGATCCCTTGGCCGACGTCGCCCAGCCACCTAGGTAAATGCCCTCGATGCCCATCCTTTTCATGGCCACCGCCTGGCCCGGCGAGTACGGGCCGAAGGTCGTGATCGGCCGACGTTCCGCGAAGAGCTGCCGGAGCCGATCATAGAACTGCTCCGCCGCCACTCTCGCCACGGTGTAGTCGGCGCGGATCGTGCCGCGCTGCTCCACCACCTGACGCGCTGAATACAGACGCGTCGTGCCCGCGAATCGTGGACTGTCGAACCACTTCGCGGTCTCGCTGACTTCCGACTCGAATGAGCTCACGGCTAGCTCCTCGCCGACTTTCCGAACCCGAACGCCCGGAGGCTGGCTCCGGCTGCCCCTGGCAGAGGGACTGCTGGCAAGTCGTCCCGCAGGGCGCGGGCTTACCCGCCGACCCGGATCCTGGCTAGCCCATCCGCTGCTCGTTATCACCAGGCAGCTGCTGTGCCCAGATTGGCGCCCGCAGACCGGCGACGTTCACCCGGAGCCGGGGCCCGGATCAGACTTCCATTAGAACTGGCTGCGGGCACCGTCGGAAGAGGCAAAGGTCACTGTCTCGGCACCTGGGGTCGCGTCGCGCAGGGCGCCCGTCGCTAGGCGACCTGCCGCTTGGACATGGTGTTCCTCGTAATGAACAGGCCATCGGTTCGATTCCGGCAAGCGACTTCCAGTTGGTGATGTAATTCTCGAAATCTTGCCGTTCCATTTTGTCGCTTTCGTGGACCAGGGCTGAGAGTTGTCCACTGGCGAGCCAGGCCGGAGCGTTTAGGTGCCAGTCCCGTGCGAGGCTGCGGCGGTGCTAAAAACCCAGGCGACGATCTCGGTGCGGGTGCTGAAGTTCAATTTGGCGAGGATGCTGCGCACGTGAGTCTCGACCGTTCGTTCGGAGAGCACGAGCCGTTCGGCGATCTGCCGGTTGGACAGCGCCTGCGCGACGAGGCTGGCGACTTCCTCCTCGCGAGCCGACAGCGGCGACGCGCTGCGGCGGCGGTCAGCGATGTCGGCGACCAGCCTGGCCGCTTCAGATGCCCGCGCGGGCATGTCCAGGCGGCGGAACTCGCTGGCTGCTTCGGTCGCCAGCGCCGCCGCTTCGGCGAGGCTGCCGCTGGATGCGAGCAGTGCCCTGGCCAGTCCCAGCCGGCTCAGTGCGGTGTGCGGCCTGGCGCCGACCCGCGCGTTCATGGTGACGGCGTCGCGCAGGTGCCGGGCCGCGTCGGCGGGTCTTCCCGCGGCCAGCGCGAGTTCGCCGACCTGGCGCGCGTTGGCGCCGTGGCTGTACACCGCGCCGGACCCGTCTCCGCTGTAGTAATGCGCGATCGGCGCTGTCAGCTCGTACAGGTCGGCGGCGACCTCCGCGTCGCCGAGCAGGATCGTGGCAACACCCATCTGCGTGACCGTGCCGAACCAGCGCACACCGGGCGGGAAGCTTCGCGGCAGGTGCCGGAACTCCTCGAACGCGGCCCGCGCCTCATCGAGGTGCCCGGTCAGCGCGCGCATGATCGGGACGGCGACCCGGACGAGCGGCATCGGCGGCGCGGACCGGACGAGTTGTTCCCAGTCAGGGCAGACAATGCCGGGGTCGGCCCTGAGTACGGCCACATTCAGCTGGAACGCAAGCGACAAGCCGATCATCGAGATATCGCCGGTCTGGACCGCGAGCTGCCGTGCGGCCTCATTTGCCGCATAGGCGGTGGTGAAGTCTCCGGACTGGGCGGCGAGCACCGCGCGAAGGCGGTGATGATGCCAGCGCGCCAGCACGGAGCGCCGCGCGGTGGCGACCCGGTCAATCTCCGCCAGCTCCTGATTAGCCTCTGCAAGGTTGCCGAGCTGCATTGCTGCGTCCGCTCGCCACAGGTGCCCCCACAATGCCGCGATGGGGTGATGTGCCGCCCGCCCGAGAGCTACGGCCTGGCGGCCGAGTTCGAGCCGCTCGGCGACGGCCTGCGGGATGGAAATCGCCAGGTGCCGTGCAGCCAGGGCTTCGAGGATCGCCTGCGGGTCGGCGGACCGCTCGGCCTCGGCAAGCGCCTCAGCGGCAGGCCCGGCCGCGCCCGGGCCACCTTCGCGCTCCGCGATCCCGACGGCGAGCTGCGCGTGCAGGCGTGCGCGGGTGGCGTGCTCGTCCGCCGGGAGCACGGCCAGGGCGCGCTCGCAGATCCCTGCGACGGTCTGGTAGGCGGACGCGCCAATTCCATGGACGACCAGGCCCGCCTGCGCAAGCAGATCCGCTCTGCCCGCAGCTTCGGCGAGGCCGGCCGCTGCCGCGCAGCTGCTGACGCTGCGCTCGACCGCGTTGGCGAGAAACTGAGCCTCGGCCAGCCGGATGAGCAGCCGTGCCTGCTCAGCGCCGTCGCCAGCGGCTTGATGGGAGCTATCGAGCGCGAGTTCGGCGTAGCGGACCGCGTCGTCGTACGCCAGGGCCCGCCGTGCCTCGGTATCGGCTCGTTCGGCCCAGAACTGGCACTGTCCGGCCGCGTCCGGGCCGCCGGCGCGGCGCCAGTGCGAAGCGACAATCCCGGCCACGTCCGGCTCCTGGACCCCGGCCAGGAGCTCGGCGGCCTGGCGGTGCAGCGCGGCGCGGCGGCTAGGTGTCAGCTCGGCATAGACCGCGTCACGGACCAGCGCGTGCTCAAACCGCAGCCCCGATGGCGAGGCGCTCTCGCGCAGGATGCCTGACGCCACGGCCTCGTCGAGCGCCGGCCCTAGGTCTGCACTCCCGGTCATTTCAGCCAGCAGCGCGGTATTGACGCGCTCGCCGAGGACGCTGGCCGCGTCCACAGCAGCCCGGGTCTGGGTGGTGAGCTCGTTCGCCCGAGCAGCCACAAGGCGGCGCAGCTCGGGCCGCTCGGCCATCAGCCGCCCAACATCACCGTGCGCCGCCAGGTCCTGGGCGACGAGCCGGACGAGCAGCGGGTTACCGCCAGTGCGCACCCACAGCGTCTCGGCGAGCTCTCCGTCGGCCGACCCGGTCAGCTGTGGCAGCCAGTCCGCGACGTCCTGCCTGGACAGCCCGCCGAGCGTCAGCGGCAGCACCAGATCGCTGGACAGCAGCGCGGGCGCCGCATCGAGAAGCGGGCAGGACGCGGTGTTGCGGTAGGTCACCAGGACGGTCATCGGCTCATCGTTGATCGCTGCCACCAGGTGCCGCAGCAACTCGACCGAGGTGCTGTCAGCCCAGTGCATGTCCTCCAGGATCAGCAACAGCCCATCCCCGGTGGCATGCCCGCAGACCAGGGTGGTGATCGCGGTGAACAGCTGGAAGCGGGCCGCCGCGTCGCCTTCCCAGGTCTGCGCCACGGGCAGCCGGGCGGCGTCACCCCAGCCGCGCATGAGTCGCAGCCAGGGCCACAGCGGCGGCGCGCCCGGATCATCGACGGCGTAGCTGCGCGCAATTGTCATGGCCTCCCGTCGTGCGCGCTCCGCTGCCGCGTCGGCGAGCCGTGACTTGCCAATGCCCGGTCCCCCAGCGATCAGCACAAGCCGGCCCCGGCCAGCACGTGTCTCCCCGAGAGCAGCGCCGAGCTGGGCGAGTTCCCCGGCGCGTCCCACGATCACCCGGTCAGTGTTCCACGATCACGCAGTCAGTATCGAGGTCCAGTAGCCGTGATCAGTACTGGCACTGATGGCAGGCGGGCTCCGGGCGAGGAACGTGGGGGCAACCGAGCCAACACCCTCCAGGAGGGCACCATGATCGCTCAGATTGCCTACTTCGACGGCCCGCGCAGCCCCGAGGTCGCCGCCGCATCCGAACGCGCCGGACGCGAGCGGATCATGCCCGCACTGTCGGCAGACCACGACCTTCGGGCCGGGCACCGCGGCACGTTCGTGCTGCGCCAGCCAGATGGCACTCAGCTCGTCATCGTCCTGGCGGACTGCGCCGCCACCCTGGACCGCGGCGAAGCCATCATCACCGCCACGCCGCTGCTGCCCGGCGAAGACCCGGCGACGCTCACGGGCCCGGACCGCGTCGCGCGGTACGAAGTGGTCGCTGCCTACGACGCCGACTACCAGGACCTGGGGCCGGCATGATCACCGCGACCGCGCTGCGCACCGGCCGATGGGAGCTGACGCCGGCGCGCACCAGTGTCGGCTTCGCTGTACGCAACTTCGGTGTCGCGACCGGCCGCGGCCAGATCCCGGTCACCGCGGCCTGGGTCGACGTCGACGACGCCGGTCGGCCTGCGGCCGTGCACGCCGAACTCGACCTCACCCGCATCGACACCGGCAACCCGCGCCGCGACCGCGACCTGCGCAAGCCCCGCCTGCTTGACACCGCCCACCACCCAACCCTGACCTTCGAAGGCATCGTAGACGGCATGATCGTCGATGGCGTGCTCACAGGCCTCGCTGCGGCCCGGGCGAGCCTGGATGTCGTCAGCGTCACGCCTAGCGAAAGCGGAACGGTCACCGCACACGCGACGGCCACACTGGACCGCGCTGCCCTCGGCGTGCGGGCGCCGCGCTTCCTGATCGGCCGCCGGATCGCCGCCGTAATCGACGTGACGTTCGCACCGCCCTCCGCGCACCCGCGGCGTGCGGCGGGCGGCGGTGACGACGAGCGACGGTCACCCGTCGTGCATCTGAATGCAGGAGGAAAGCAGTGAGGACGATGCCGAGACCAGTGGACACAAAGCCGCGTGATCCGGTCAGGGCATGGAGCCGGACGGGCCGGACCGCGGGATACGTTGCCGGGTCTGCGTTCCTGGCGGGAACGGTGCTGTTCATCCTTGACGCCGCGGGACTGCTGGGTTCGGGACCTGGCTACCGTCCTACTGGCGCGGGCGCTGATGGACCAGGCCAGGTTCTACGCCGCCTACTTCGCCCATCAGCACCACATCGTGTGGGACATCATGGCCAGGGACACGATCCTGCCCGTCGCCTATCTCGCCCTCATCATCGCCGCGCTCGCGATCCGGAACCGCACCGGGCCCGGTCGCCCCGAAGGCCAGTTCCTGGTGATCTTGTTCCTGGTGGGCGGCATCTTGTCGATCGTCGCGGACGGTCGAGGGCATCCAGACGCTGACGCACTGGCCGGAGGCGTTCGGGTTCGTTGTCCTGGCGGGCGGGCTCGTGGCGCTGGGCCGGCTCTGCGGCAGCGACCGCGTCTTCCCTGCCTCGCTGGGAGCCCTGGCCTACCTGGAAGCGGTGCTGCTGCTCGGCATCGCGGTGACCGGCCTGATCCCCAACGACGCCGGGTACAACTGGCTCAGCCTGGCCGCCGGAGCCGTCGTCGGCCCTGCACTGTCGATATGGCTCGGCACGCGCCTCGGCCGCCCCTGGACCCAGGCCGCGACGTGACCGGCTACGTGGCCCGCAGGTACGAGGAGGTCCCAGATGGAGCCGCAAGTTGGGGCGTGGGGTTGTGACCGTTCATCCTCGCGCAGCGGTCGATAATCAGGTCGCATAAGGCTGGCGGGCGGAACGTACCCGCTGGAGGCGTTGAATGTTCCGGGACGGAGTGTCCGGTTGGCTGCGGCGGCTTCGACGTACGTGTGGCAGGCGCCGCCAGGGTGCCTCCGAGGGGAAAGGACATCGCGGTGAAGTACATGATCTTGACCTTCGCCTCGCAGCAGGATTACCAGGAGATGGCAGGTCAGCCATCCTCGCAGCCGGCGTGGAGCCACGAGGACTACGCAGCGCTGGGTGCTTTCATGCACGCCTTCAACGCCGAGCTCGCCGACTCTGGCGAACTGGTCGATACCAGGGGGCTCAGTGCTCCCGTGCACACTCGGCGTGTGCAGCTCAAACGGGGCGTTCCTGTGGTCACCGACGGCCCCTACGCCGAGGCCGAGGAGGTGCTGGCCGGTTACTGGATCGTTGAGTGCGACAGCTTCGACCGGGCGACCGAGCTCGCGTCACGGCTGGCCAGCTGCCCGGGGCCGGAGCAGGTGCGGGCCCGCGCCTACGCGGACGTACGGCCGATTGACGAGCACCAGCCCGACTTCGAGGGCTAGAGCGGAAGGACGACGGCCCGTGGTCGCCGCCGAAGTCGAGGACCTGCTGCGCCGGCTGGCGCCGCAGGTTCTCGGCGCGGTGGTGCGCCGCTTCGGCAGCTTTGATCTGGCCGAGGACGCCACCCAGGAGGCGCTGCTCGCCGCTGCGGTGCAATGGCCCCGAGACGGGTTGCCGGGCAACCCCAAGGGCTGGCTGATTGCCGTGGCGGCGCGCCGGCTGACCGACCTGCTGCGGGCAGACCAGGCGCGCAGGCGCCGCGAGGACACAGTCGCTCACCGGGCCATGGCGGAGACCGGCCCGCCGCCGGCCGGCGAACGCAGCCCGGCCGACAGGGACGACACCCTCGTGTTGTTCTTCATGTGCTGCCACCCTTCGCTGCCGGTGGCGTCCCAGATCGCGCTCACCTTGCGGGCCGTCGGCGGTCTGAACACCGCCGAGATCGCCCGCGCCCTGCTCGCCTCCGAGGACACGGTGACCCGCCGGATCACCCGGGCGAAGCAGTCGATCAAAGACAGCGGGGTCCCTTTCGCCCTGCCGCCCCCCGACCAGCTGCCCGACCGGCTAGGTGCTGTCCTGCGGGTGCTGTACCTGATCTTCAACGAGGGCTACGCGGCGACGTCAGGGACCGAGCTCTTGCGTCTGGAACTCGCGGAGGAGGCCGTCCGCCTTGGCCGGGCGCTGCATGAGGCCCTGCCAGACGACAGCGAAGTGACCGGCCTGCTGGCCCTGATGCTCCTGGTGCACGCCCGCCATCGCGCCCGCACGGCCCCCGACGGCTCCCTCATCCCCATGGCCGAGCAAGACAGGAGCCGGTGGGACCGGGCCGTGATCGACGAAGGGATCGCGCTCATCACCACCGCCCTGCCCCGCGGCCCGACCGGGCCCTACCAGCTGCAAGCCGCGATCGCCGCCGTCCACGACGAAGCGGACAGCACCGATACCACCGACTGGGCGCAAATCGCCGCCCTCTACCGGGTCCTTCTGCGCCTGGATGACAATCCCGTCGTCGCGCTCAACCACGCCGTCGCCGTCGCCATGGCCAACGGCCCCCGGGCCGGCCTCGCACTGCTCAACCGGCTTCAGAGCGACTCCCGCATCAACGCCGACCGGCGCTTCCACGCGGTCCGCGCCCACCTCCTGGAAAGGAACGGCGACCGCCACGCGGCGCTCGACGCCTACCAGCAAGCCGCCCGCCGGGCCACCAACCTGCAGCAGCAGCGCTACCTCAACCGCCAGATCACCCGCCTGCAGGACACTAGCTGACCGTCAACGTCACCCTCATCGAGACCGCCGATCAGCCCAGCGGGAACCTCGTCATCGTGTCCGATCCCCGATGCCGGCACCGACGTCTCTGCCGAAGTCCCCAAAGCCCGCCCGCACAAGGAGGAGAGGTCCCGACCCCAGGGCGTGCTAACCGCGGCGCGGAGCTGGGTGGTGCCGGGAGAACCAGCGACCCGCCCCTGCGCCCCGTCGAGACCGTAGATCAGAAGCTCAGGCTGGCCGGGATAATCGGCCGCTGGGATGGGCGGCTAAGGGGTGGGGACGATGTCGCGAGGCGGGGTGCCGCACAGGCTGCAGGTCAGAGGATGGGGCAGGCCGCCGAACCATCAGGCCCGCAACCTCGCCCCGCTCCCGGCGGACGTCGACCACGTCGTGGCCGCCGCGCTGCCGATCTCCGGGCTGACCGCATGGCAGGGCGTGTTCGACCACGGCCGCTTCGCTGCCGGCCAGACTGTCCTGATCCACGGTGCTGCGGGCAGTGTCGGCTCGATCGCGGTGCAGCTCGCGAGCGAGTCGGGAGCCCGGGTGATCGGCACCGGCCGGGCCGCCGGCCGGGACACCGCACTCGGGCTGGGCGCTGATGCCTTCCTGGACCTGCAGTCCGACCAACTCGAAGATGCCGGCGAGGTCGACGTGGTGTTCGACGTGATCGGCGGAGACGTCCTCGACCGCTCGGCCGCCCTGGTGCGCGCCGGCGGCACGCTCGTCACCATCGCCGCACCGCCCAAGGTCCAGCCCATGGACGCGCGCGCTGTCTTCTTCGTCGTCGAACCCGACCGCACCCGGCTCGCGGACCTCGCCCAGCGACTCAGGGACGGAAGTCTCAAGCCGATCGTCGGGGCCGTGCGGACACTCCGCGAAGCGCCCTCCGCGTTCGCCCCCGACCGGCGCATCCCCGGCAAGACGATCATCAGAGTCACGGAGGAACTGAAGCAGCCTCCGCGTCGACGCGCAATTCAGATAAGGCCGTCCCAGAGGTCAAGGCCGCTGAAAAGCTGCTCGATCTCACCTAGATCTACATCGGCGTCTTCTGCGCGATCGACCACAGGGCCCTCAACCCACCATTGGGCACCAGGTAGCCCGGCCGATAGGTACGCCCGGCTACCGGGCCGGTAGGCCCGCTTCGGGTTCCGGGGCTTGGCGACGACGGACCCGTGGGCTGGCTCCCAGAGGCTGACGGTCGTGCCGGAATGGTCCAGCACGACTGCGTCGAACCAGCGCCATATGACGACCTCGGAGCCATCGGCTGCCGTGGTGGTGGCCACCAGATGACCGGGAGCCACTCGCTCGGCACGAGGTGCCGGAAATGGCCGTGCGTAAGGCACGACGACCCGCTGATCCTGAGCGAATACGGTGCACGCTTCCTCAGTAGTGCTCAGAACGATGGCCTGGCGCCATGGCCTGGCGGCTTCGTACCGGCGCGGTTCGGCGGTCATGCCCTTTATCTTGCCTGATCCGCCGCGCTGCGCAGCCGGGCGCTCATGCTGCACTGCGAGTCACGAGACCCCCTGCCGGCTCACCGGGCGATTCTTCGTATCTGACCAGCCCTCGGCGCCGCCCGCACGAGCTTCCTATCGTGGCCGTTCCTTGACCCCGGCCGCGAGCAGGCCCACTACCTCGGCAATGCGCTCCTCGCGCAGGTCGGGACGGCGGGTCGTCGCATCGATCCAGCGCAAGTAGGCCTTGCGGTAGAACTGCGCCATCGTGTCGAAGAACGCCGCCGCGGCGGGGTTCGCGGCCAGCGCAGCGGCGATGTCGTCGGCCAGGTCCTGACGCTGCGGGCCTTCCGGCTCCAGCTCCACCCTCACCTCATCGCCGCTCGCGACGCAGCCGTCGCGTATCCACCTCGGCCCAAGCCGGAACACCCACTCGCCGCCGCCAGGTGTAATCGTCCCGCGCACCGGCAGTCCACCGATCTCGCCGCTGACGGGATGCTCAGCCTTGGCGCCCCACTCCTGGTCCGGATCGAACGGAATCGCGATAACCGCACGGCCATCAGAACCAGCAGC
Source organism: uncultured Actinomycetota bacterium (assembly GCA_963739025.1). GTDB lineage: Bacteria > Actinomycetota > Actinomycetes > Streptosporangiales > Streptosporangiaceae > Chersky-822. The sequence goes on from CAVTYS010000003.1 coordinate 373,245, forward strand.
GACGACGGCACGAAACCGCTGAGTGCGCACGCTTCTGATCGTGCCACAGGCGACGGGCTTGACCGCTGGCGTGGTGCCCGGCATACGGCCGGGGCCGGGGCCGACACTCTGCGCCACCGCGATAGTGCTGGCTGGTGCTGGCGAGGTCACGGGAGGAGACTTCTGACATGAGTGAGCCAGAGTTGCCGCCGTCCGGCCAGGACGCAGGACTGAGCGGGGAGCCCGATCCGCTAGAAGCGGCTCGCGAGGCTGCCATGATGAGGAAGGTGATCAGGGAGCAGGAGCGACACCGAGAAGGGGGCATCGACCCTGAGCTGGCCGATGATGACGAGGTAGCCGATCCCGGAACGTGACGCCGGGCGCATCGGCAGCGAGCGCTGCTGCGCGGATGGCGCCAGACGGCCCGCGAGCACAGCAGGAGCGGCGGATACCGTGCGGTCGGCGTGCTATGACCCATTCGCTCCGTCAGATCCGCTACGTCTTCGGAGCCTGCGAGATCCGCACCATGTTGCCTGAAGGGTCTCGGAACGCGCAGTCGCGGGGTCCCCAGGGCTGGTCGATGGGCTCCTGCAGCACCTCCGCGCCGGATGCCCGCAGCTTCTCGAAGGCCGCGTCGACATCGCCGGCGGTAAAGATGGTCATCGGCAGAACGCCCTTGGTGAGCAGTTCCTGCAGGGCGTCGCCGTCGGCCTGGGACCGGCCGGCGTGCGGCTCGGAGAGCACGATCTCAACGCCCGGCTGATCCGGGCTGCCGAGGGTGACCCAGCGGAACCCGCCGGAGGCGACGTCGTTGCGCACCTCGAGGCCGAGCGCGTCGCGGTAGAAGCTGAGCGCCTCGTCGACGTCGTTGACGGTGATGTGGCAGTACTGGAGTGCGATTATCATGCGGCTCACGCTACGCGGCGGCTTCCTTGGCCGCTTCTCCGTTCCTGCTCGGCTTGTTCCTGGTCGGCCGCGTGCGTGCCTTTGCGACGCACGCAGGCATCGCGGTCACGGCGTCGTGTTCCCGGCTGCGGTACGAGCTCGGCGACTCCCCGACGATCTCGGCGAAGCGCGAGCTGAACGAGCCGAGTGAGGTACAGCCGACCGTCATGCACGCGTCGGTCACGCTCATGCCGCCCCGCAACAGCGCCATCGCGCGCTCGATCCGGCGGGTCATGAGGTAGCTGTACGGCGTCTCACCGTAGGCCGCCCGGAACTGCCGCGAGAAGTGCGCCGGCGACATCAAGGCCCGCTGGGCCATGGTCGGCACGTCGAGCGGACGCGCGTACTCCCGGTCGATCAGATCCCGTGCCCGGCGCAGGTGTGCCAGGTTGGCGAGGTCTTGCGGGTCCATAAGACGACGCTATCATCCACCCCTGATGAACGCCGCTGGCCTGCGAGAACGCGCATTCGCCCGCTGAGGCAGGCCAAACGGGCCTGTCGGACGGTAGCGGGCCGTTCGACTCTGGTGATTTTCACGCTCAAACCCGCACCATGGAACCGGACGCCGGAGCTGCCCGGTGACGATCAGTCGCGCTCGTCCGGAGGGATGATCAGCCCGTAGTGGCCGTCGTAGCGGTGGTAGATCAGCCGGCCGCGCCCGGAGCGCGGGTCAACGAAGAAGATGAACGCCTGTCCCATCGCCTCCAGTCGCTCAGCCGCCTCAGGAAAGGCGAGCCGGGGCGCTGGGAGCTTACCGGCCGTCATCGAGCCAGGCACGGGGCCGAGCAGCTCCTTCTCCGGATCCGCCATGGCGAGCCCGTAACCGGTCGCGGTCCTGTAGATCACGCCGTCCTGGCCGGTCGAGCGCTCGACGAACAGGTGGAAGTCGTAGTCGAGCAGGTCAAGCTCGGCGGCCGCCTGCTCGGGGGTCTCTGGGCCAGCCGCATAGCTGGCGCGGAACACCACCTCACGTTCCTCGCTCGGACGCGGGAAATGCACTGGGCGGTGCGCGGGGATGCTCTGATGCCGCCATTCGCCCGGCTCGGTCGTCGGGACGGTTCCGCGGAGTGCCGCCCAGTTCCGCGCAGCCCTCTCGAGCCTGACCCTGAGCCTGGCCTCCATCTGGTGGATGGCCGCGCGCATGGTCTTCTCAGCCGCCTGCGCACGGACGATGCGGCCGTTCATGTCGACGGTTGCCTGGGCGACCGCTGGGCAGGCGACCGCCGGGTCGGCGGCCACTGTCAGCGTTACGTGAGCCATCAGCACAGGCTCCGCGGCGATCCGGAGCAGCGAGCTGACCTTGGCGGCTGCCAGCTCTGGCATGCCTTCCTGAACCCTGCCATGGGTCTCGGTCCGCACGGTCGTCGTGTTCGCTGTAGTCATTTGTCCGCTCCTCTCGGCACCGGGAAGCGCAGCTTCACGGCCGCGCCCGCCGGCGCATCGCGTACCGAGATCACCTGGCCGCCGTCATCGAGTGTCCGGCCAGCCATCTCCTCGAGCAGGTCAGGCACCGCACGGGCGGCCGTGCCCCAGTCCGGGCAGTCGTCGCCGGTGACGCTCAGCGCGCCGCAGCGACCGCACTCGAACCCGGGAATCATCCCCTCGTCGGGAACCAGCAGCAGGGCAGCAGCGCCCGCGTTCACCGCTGCCAGGCATGCGGGCAGGCCAACAGCGGCGACCTCGTTCGTCAGCTCTCGCTCGCGCCGCGCTGTCCATTGCTCGATAACTGGAGCGGCGAGCTCACGTACCCGGGCCGGCGTCAGCCTGAGCGGGTCGCCGGTGAAGCTGCCAGCGAAGTCCTCCCGCAGCGCCGACGGCAGGAACGGCAGCAGGTGGCCGGCCACATCCTGATGGCCGCCGATCACCAGCGGTTCGTGGTCGCGGGCGTCGGCCGTCTCCAGAATGGTGGCGACGTCCCGGTAGTGGTGGCGGGCCAGCCGGACAACACGCTCCTGCAGGTGGTGAGCCTTCAGGCCGTGCCAGCCGGCGAAGCCCGAGCTTAGCGCCGCCTCTGTTACGGGTCTGGCGACCGTGCGGACATGGTCCCCGCTGACCGACAGCACCCAGGCGTGCCGACGGTCTGCGACGACAACGCGGTAGTCCGGGCACCGCTGCAGCGCCGCGAACAGCGGGCGGACGTGTGGCCGTGTCGCGAGGACCGAGCGTTCCGGCAGCGAGCACGGCAGCGGCAGCGCCTCGAACAGGCCGAGGTGGTCGCACGCGAAGATAGCGACCGTATGGCCCAGCCAATCCCGGCCGTGCGCGAGCACCGCGTCGAGCACCATGTCACGGTCCGCGTCGCTGACCACGCCGGCGCTCAGGGAATCCGGACCGACCGCAGCACGCGCGTCGGCAATCAGGTCCTCGGCCCGTGTGGCCAGCGTTCGCAGGCTGGCGGGATCGAGCGGGACCGGCAGGTAAAGCGAGAGCACGTCCGGGTCTGCCGCATGCAGGCCTCGCAGCTTCTCGACGTCCGCGTGGCTGATCATCGACCGTCCTTGCAGGCCGGCCGTCTCGTCGGCTTCTTCCCTCAGCGACCCGTGCACGGTGCTCACGACTAGAAGGCTGCCCCGCCTGCGATGGGGGCGGGCAGTGTCTTTAGTCACAGGAGTGGCAGCAGGAAGGCCTGATTCGGCACCGCCCGCCTGGCCTGGCCGAGATCGCCGGGCCGAGGTCGCCGGGCCGAGGTCGCCGGGCCGAGCGGCTACTTTCTGACGCGGTACCGCACGTGCGTCACCAGATCTGTGTACCGCGCGTCGATGGGCTCAAGCGACACGTCGGCGCCATCGAAGAGCCGTTCGCCGCTGCCGAGCGTAATCGGGGCGATGTGCAGCCATAGCTCGTCGATCAACGCTGCGGCCAGGTACTGGTTGACCGTCGCCGCGCCGCCGGCGATGGCTACTGCCTTGATCGTACGTAGGCGGGCGGTCACTCGGGCAGCGGCGGGCCGATGACCTGAATGCCGTACCGCGGCGCCGCCTCGAGCCAGCGCCCGATGTCGGCCTGCAACTGCGCGCCGTCGGGCTCAGGAAGGGCGTGGTTTCCTGCAGGCCGTCCCGCCTCGTCGTACAGGTCCATCAGGCCGCCGGGCGCCGCGATGGCCAGGAACCGAACCGGGCTGGTCCCGGTGACACGGAACGCGTGCGGCACGCCGGACGGCAGGTAGATGAACGATCCCTGGGTCAGCTTGTGGGTTTGCTCGCCAGCTCGGTAGGTCATCGTGCCGTCGAGCAGGTAGAAGGCCTCGGCCTCGCCCGCGTGCACATGCAGCGGGGTGGCGGTGCCAGCCGGCTGGGTTACCAGGCTCAGATCGAAGGCCCCGCCGGTCTCCGCACCCGATGCCACCCGTTCGAACAGCGAGCCCAGCGCCCACGTCGCCCGGCCCTCGCCGCTGTCTCGCACCAGAGATGTGGTGGTCCTCGTCTGGCCGTTCATCGCGCCCTCGGTTCCTGAACTTAGTTGACCCTAAGTAACTTGATCCTAAGTTACCTCGGATTAATACTGGTAACATAGATCGTATGAGCGACACTGTCAAACCACGGCGCTACCGCTCCGCAGTCCGGGCCGAACAAGCCCGCCGGACCAGGCAGGCCGTCCTGGCCGCGGCCAGCCGGCTCTTCGCCGATCAGGGGTACGCAGCGACCACGATCGCCCAGATCGCCTCGGCCGCTGGCGTGGCGATCGACACCGTCTACGCCTCGGTCGGCACGAAGCCGGTGCTGATGCGGCTACTCATCGAGACCGCGATCTCCGGCACGGACCAGGCTGTTCCCGCTGAGCAGCGTGATTACGTGCGACAGGTCAGGGCCGCCACGAGCGCGCGGGAGAAGATCGGGATTTACGCATCCGCCGTGGTGGATGCCAACGCAAGGCTGGCTCCGCTGCACCTGGTACTGCGCGGCGCGGCCGCGACCGCGCCTGAGCTGGCCGAAATCAGGGACGAGATCTCGGCAAGGCGCGCGGCCAACATGCGGCTGTTCGCGGAGGATCTGGCGGCCACTGGCGAGTTGCGCGCTGGCCTGGACCTCGATGAGATCGCGGACGTCGTCTGGAGCATGAACTCGGCCGAGTACTTCACCTTGCTGGTACGTGAGCGCGGGTGGGACGCGGGCAGGTTCGCCGCCTGGCTGGCCGACGCCTGGTGCCGTCTGTTCCTGGCGTGACTCCTCCCCGCCGAGGGCACTCGGTCGCGGGGCCCGTTTGACTCCTCAGGAATTTACTCCTAGGTTGAGTTTATTGATCCGATAGATCGTCGGATGAATCACGAAGCGAGGAGGGCATGACATGGGCACCACGACGACCACCCACCACGCCGAGCGATCGGCTGCCTACCAGGTGCTGGAGCGGATCTTCCACGAGGGGTTCGCCACGGGCAACGACGCCATCGTGGACGAGGTCTGCTCGCCAGATCTGGTCGAGCACCAGTTCGGCACTGCTGGCCAGGGCGCCGGGGCCACCGAGCACGTGAAGGCCGCGATCAGGGACGTGCACCGCGCCATTCCTGACATCTCGTTCACCATCGAGGACGCGGTTGAATCCGGCGACACCATCTGGGCCAGGGTGCATGCCAGCGGCAACGCCACCGGGCCGTTCTTCGGGCCGCCGAGTGGCCGGGCGGTCGAGTTCACCGTGATCGACATTTGCCGCGTGACTGACGGTCGGATCGCCGAGCACTGGGGTGTGCCCGACCGCTTCGCGATGCTGGCCCAGACCGGCATCCTGGACCGGCTGATGGCCGATGAGCTCCCGCGCGTCCCGGCCTGATGCTGCGGCCGACCGCCGGCCCGGCAGGCCGGGTGGTCGGCCGTTCTGGATTCCTTGCGGGCAAAGCGTACGTTGCCTACCGCCGAGGCGGCGGCGCGAGGCGATCCCCGCTGCCGGACTTCTACATAGGCGCGCACGCTGCGGTTCGTGGCTACCGGCTGCTCACACGGGATGCTGCGAGATACCTGACCTATTTTCCTGCCCTGGAACTCATAGCTCCCTGAATGGTGGCTACGGTCGGGCAGCGCTCGCCGGAGCGGCGAGCAGGCCGGTCAGGATCCGCGTCATCGCGCGGTCGAAGAGCGCCTCGCCCGGCACCGGCCCGGGCCCGGCAGGAGGGCCGGCGGCGTCCGCGAGGGCGGCGGCAAGGTGCGGATGCCGGCCGTCCGCCGCGATCCTGAGCAGGTAGGCCGCCAGGGATCCTTGCCACTGGGCGGCGTTCTGCCCGGCCCGCTGCTGGCCGATCTCGGTCTGGGCGATAAGCCGCAGCGCTCCCGAGAACAGCCCGACCGTCTCCAGCTTGGCTGAGCCGCTGAGACTCGTCCCTGTCAGGGCCGCCAGCGCATGGTCGATGAAGGCGACGGCGTTCGGCCCTGGCAGGCTCTCGGTCGCCGTCACGTCGAGCAGCCACGGGTGCCGGTGGTAGACAGCGCGGCCCTGACGCGCGATGCGGAGCAGGTCCTCGATCGGATCTCCCGGCCCGGGCTCCGCATAGCTGAACTCGCCGTAGACGTGGTCGGCCATCAGCTGCACGAGCTCGTCGCGCGTCTGCACGTAGCGGTACAGCGACGCGGGCGCCGTGCCGATCGCCGCGGCCACGAAGCGCATCGTCACGGCGGCGAGCCCTCGCGCGTCGGCGAGTGCGACGCCCGCCGCAGCGATCTCAGCCCTGCTGTGCTCGGGGCCGGCCCGCGCGACGCGCGGGCGGGCCGCGTCCAGATGCTCGGACCTCGCCGGTCCGTCCGCCGTTCGCCGCTCATTGCGAACACTGTACCCAGTAAGGTAGCCTGGATCTACAGCGAACATTGATCGCAGTTCACGGCAGGAGAACTCCAGGTGAGCGACGCAGCAGCCAAGACAGCAGCACGAGCGGTCGAGGAGCGCGCCGCGGACATCGCGGCCGCGGCTGACCGGTGGGCGAGCGTGTGGACGCCTACGCAGTTCGCGTGCAACGGCTCAGTCCAGATCGCCTACGACCAGCTGGCCGGATCGGACGGTGAGCCGCTGCTGCTTGTCATGGGCCTCGCCGTCTCGCGGTTCTGGTGGCCGGCCGGGCTCTGCCAGGCCTTCGCGGACCGGGGATTCGCGGTCGCCCGCTACGACCAGCGCGACGCAGGGCAGTCGACCAGGATGCCGGACACCGGCAGCAGCAGCCCGTTCGCGGCCGTGGCCCGCAAGCGTGGCGCGTACTCCTCGGAGGACATGACCGACGACGCCATCGCGGTCATGGACGCGCTCGGCTGGGACCGCGCGCACATCTTCGGCGCCTCGCTCGGCGGGGTCATCGCGCAGCGGATCGCGCTGCGCCATCCCGGCCGCGTCCTGAGCGTCACCTCGGCGGCCGCCATGCCCAGTGATGTCTCCGGCATCGGTGGCGCGCGGTACGTACGCTTCGGCCTGCTTGCCAAGCTCGCCCGCGCCAAGGTTCCTGACGGACGCGATGGCGACATCGCCCTGTCGCTGATGGTCGCTCGCGAGCTCGCTTCCCCTGGCTATCCGTTCGACGAGAGCGCGGCAAGAGAGTGGATCGAGCGCGAGGTGGACAGCGGGCCGCGCGACACCAAGGCGCAGAGCAGGCAGGCCGGCGCGCCCTGGCACGGCCCGAAACTGCGTGAGCTGCGCAAGCCAGCCCTTGTGCTGCACGGCGACAAGGACCCGATCCTCCGCGTGAGCGCGGCACGCGCGACCGCACGCGCGATCGACGGCGCGAGGCTGCTCATCTTGCCAGGCGTCGGCCACGACCTGCCCGCCGCACTCTGGCCGCTCATCGCGGACGAGGTCAGGAGGCTGGCCGACCTCGCGGATCCTGACGCTCGCTTACGAGCGTTACCGGCTACTCACCACCCTGCCGTGAGGAACCGGATGCCTGACAGTGACACTCAGGTCTTGCTGAAGGTGTCGAACTCACCGTTACGGACGCCGCCGAGGAAGGCGTCCCATTCGCCAGGCGTGAAGCGCAGCACGGGACCCTGCGCATCCTTGCTGTCACGAACGCCGATGTGGCCGCCAGTCAGGCTGGCTACCTCGACGCAGTTGCCATTTGAGAAGCTGAGCGAACTCTTGATCCAGCGTGAATCCGACTCCGGCCGCCCGTTGCTAAATGCAGGCACAGTGCTATTCACAGTCATGCCTCCATGAATATGGGGTGAAAGGTAAGAAAAAACTAAATACTCTTCGTATTCTAGCGAGAACTTAGCGCACTCGCTGGGCATTCGCCCAATGCGACTCGGCTGTCTCGTGAATCAGTTCCTTGGACGAATCCGGGTCAAGAGCCGCTCTGACGACCATCTGGAAGACCAGCCTGTGCAAGTGCGTCTCGCGCTCGCCTTCCAGCGAGAATGCGGTCTTCAAGTGCTCGCTGCTCACTACGTCCTGGAAAATAGCATTATCATCCGGACCGAATCCGAAAATAACAAATGATTCGGCAAAGACGGTGTGCTGAGCATCAAGGGGGAGGATCCGCAGCGTCACGTTCGGCCGGCCAGCGTCCCGGATCAGGCGCTGGAGCTGGGTATACATGACTTCGGGCGTGCCGACCCGGCGCCTCAAAATGGATTCATCAAGCACGACGGACAGCTGCACTTCTGGCTCGCGAGTCAGCACCTGCTGGCGTTGCATCCGAACCCTGACCAGTCGCTCGACCAGGCCAGGCGGAATAGGCTCGACCTGGCTATAGCTGCCGATAATGTGCCGGGCGTACGCTTCCGTTTGAAAAAGTCCAGCGACGACTTCAACATGCCAGATTGCTATCGATGCGGCCTCATGCTCAAGGCCTATGAACTGCTGATAGTCGGCAGACAGCCCATCGGAATACTCTTCCCACCAGCCGCGCTGCGCAGCGTCCTTGGCGAGCTCGAGCAACTGCTCGCGGTGGGTGCCGGTCACCTTGTAGTAGGTGAGCAGCTTTTCAACTTCTTGCACCTTAAGGCCTGTCCTGGCGAGCTCATACCGGCTGATTTTTGAGGGCGACCAGTTCAGGGCATTGGCGACGACGTCACCGCTCTTGCCGGTGCTCTCTCTGATCGCGCGCAGTTCCGCGGCCAGCCGGCGGCGCCGGACGGTCGGGCTCCCTGGCGTGGTCATCGCCGGTCGTTCCTCCTCAGGTCGTCATAAGCCGGGCAGGCGTGACAGCCGAAACAAGCGTGACAGCTGAGCGCGGCACCGAATGCTGGCACGGCCGTTTTGTGCTGAGATTTTCATTGCACCTCACCCTGAGACGTGGCGCAACCGGGCAGCGTCGGTGAAAAGTCCGCAAGCGTGCCGCATCGCCCGTGCGCCGCACGGGGGATTGCCGCGGACGAGGAGGTGTAACCCGCGATGCGGCCAACCAGGAAAGAGGCTTACGGCAAGAGGTAGAGAGAACGGCTCTGTGTGACGCTGAGTCTTCGCGGTAACCTGCGCCGGGATTCAGGGTGGTGCTCAGGCCTGGCCAGGGCCAGGGCGCGCGGCGAGCACGCGCAAATGCGCAGCGCAACGATGGCTGAGCGGGTACCGCTCAGGACGCGGCCAGACCACCGCGACGGCCAGTGCCGGGGCAGGCAGCCTCGCAGCAGGCAGCCCCGCCCCAGTTCTGTGGCGGCTGCAGACCCTACAGATCGGGTCTGCTCTTCATGCCAGGGTCACCCGGCATCAAGCGTTGTAATAGACAAACGGACCCGCGTGAGCACCAAGAGCCTGGACCTGAACAATGGCTGTTTGCCCGGCCGCCACCGTCGTCACTGTGCTGGCCAGTATCGGTCCGGCCATGCCCAGCGTGATGAGCGCCGGAATAGTGAGAGCTTTGCCGATTCGCATTATTCCTCCATGGCGCTCTCGTTCGCCGACCGCCAGCCTGACCTGCGCAGCTGACCGACCTAAATGACCCGGGTTGGGCCGGGGCGGTTCTTCGCCATGTACTATTTGTAAACGATCGGGAATGAATTTACCAGGACAAATATTGCCATTGAGATGTAGCGAGAGAATGTCATTTGAGCATGCGGAGACAGATTAGATGCAAGGTTTTCTGAAACTTTCATCGCACGATTCTTTGCCAAGGGCTTGGTCATCCAGGCGGAGTCCTTAGCGAGCGAAACTTTGACCGAAAACGCCACTTGTTTCCTTAATGTTCGGGTAGTAAAGTTCGCTGCGTGCCCACCGTGACCACGGCCGGGACGCTGGTCGGCCGCGACACCGAGTTCGCGATGCTTGTCAGGCATGTGACCGACGTGGCTGGAGGTAGCGGCGGTTCTGTCCTGATCGATGGCGAGCCGGGCATCGGAAAGTCAACGCTCGTGCGCGCCGCGGTTGCTAAGGCCGGCGCGGCAGGCTGCCAGGTGTTCTGGGGCGCGGGGGATGAGCTGGGCCAGGCGCTGCCGCTCTTGCCCATGCTGGAGGCTTTAGCGGTACGTGAGCCTTCAGAAAGCCCGCGCAGGAACACCATTGTCCGGCTGCTGCGCGGCGAGGTAGCCGCCGAGCGCGGGACAGATGTGTCCGCCGCCGTGGCCGAGCAGTTGCTGGCGCTGATCGCCGAGCAGTGCGCGGTGCGCCCGGTGGTCCTCGTCGTGGATGACCTGCAGTGGGCGGATCAGGCCACCGTCGCGCTCTGGGGCCGCCTGGCTCGTTCAGTGCGGCAGCTGCCGCTGCTGCTGATCGGGACGATGCGCCCGGTTCCGCAGCGCGACGACCTCCTCGCGCTGCGCAGGGCGCTCGGCGAAACCGCCAGGATCCAGCTCGCTGGACTCGCCGATGCCGCGGTGGCCGAACTGGTCGCCGATCTGGCAGGCGGTGCGCCGGACGACAAGCTGCTGCAGCTCGCGGAGGGAGCCGCTGGCAATCCGCTCTACGTGACCGAGCTGATCGCGGCGCTGGCGCGCAGCTCCAGCCTCGCGATCACCGACGCCGGGGCCGCCGAGCTGTTGAGCGACCAGGCCCCCGGTTCGCTGTCCGCGGCCATCGCTGACCGGCTCGGATTCGTGTCAGGCAAGGTGCGCGATGTGCTGCGAGCGGCCGCGCTGCTCGGCGTCGACTTCGCGGTTCCCGACCTGGCAACTGTTCTCGGCCGGAGCGTGGCCGACTTGCTCCCTGCCGTCGACGAGGCGCGCGCCGTAGGCGTCCTGACGGACTCAGGGAAGGCGCTGAGCTTCAGGCATCCGATGATCCGCGAGGCGCTGTACGAGGAGATGCCAGCGGCCGTGCGCGCCGCCTGGCACCGCGACGCGGGGCGGGCTCTCGCTGAGGCCGGCGCGCCAGCTGACAGGGTCGCCAGACAGCTGCTCGGAGCGCTCGGCGTGACGGAGGACGCGGCGCCCGATGGGGCCGCCGAGCCGCTGGACGACTGGGTCCTGGCATGGCTCGGCCGCACCGCGGCTCTGCTGGTCGGCCAGGCCCCCCAGGTGGCCGTCGAACTACTGCGCCAGGCCGTAGCCAGCTCGCCCGTTGGCTCGGCCCAGCACGACAGCCTCGTCGGTCACCTCGCCGAAGGACTGTACAGGGTGGGTGACGCGGCAGGAGCCGAGCAGGTGGCGAACCGTGCGCTCGCGCACGCCGTCGACCCTGATTTCCTCGTCGACCTGCACTGCACGCTTGTGCAGTGCAGGGTGCGGCTGGGCAGGGCAGCAGAGTCCATCGATGCGCTGAACCAGGCGCTGGAGACGCCAGGAGTCTCAGGCGGCCACCGGGCGCGACTGCTCGCGCTCGGGGCGCGCACGTACTTCACCATGGGGCAGGTCGAGAAGGCCGGCCAGGTGGCTACGAGGGCGCTCGCGGCTGCCTCCGACGCAGGCGACACCTGGGCGATGGGCTGGTCGTTGCACGTGCTCACGATCGTGACGGCGGTGCAAGGGCAGGTGACCGATGCGCTTCCGCTGTTCGACCGTGCGCTGACAGTTACCCAGGCCGATCCCGCGCTGACCGACCTGAGGCTGCTCCTGCAGATCAACCAGGCTGTCGCGCTCGGCAACCTGGATCGGCCTGACGAGGCGATCGCCGCGGCGCGGCAGGCGAGGCAGCTTGCGGATCAGGTCGGCACGCTGGTCCGGCTGGCGCAGGCGCACAGCGCGCTCGGGCAGCTGCTCTTCGAGGCCGGGCGGTGGGACGAAGCGCTGGCAGAGGTGGAGACCCTGCAGGAAGACCTGAAGGAGCCGGCCGCGGCCTGCTGCGACTTCGGCGTCGCGGCCGTCATCCGGTTCCACCGCGGTGACATCGCGGAAGCTCATCGCACCCTGGCCGCCGCGATCCCGTACGCTGAGCGGCTGGGCAGCCTGGTCATCGCGCCGCTGGCGCTGGCCAGGAGCCTGGACTGCGAGCAGGCTGGCGGGCTGCCCGAGGCGCTGAGGGTGCTGACCGCCGGGATCGCCGACAACGCCGAAGAGATCGAGGAGATCGAAGAGCTACTTCCTGACGCCGTCAGGCTCGCCGTCGAGGCCAGTGATCTGGAAACGGCCAGGATGCTGGCGGGTCACGCCGCGGCTCTTTCGGTCGACTCGGAGATCCCGCATCGCCAGGCGAACTCGCTGCATTGCCTGGGCATGCTGGAACAAGACGCTGCCAGGCTGCAGCGGGCGGCGGATCGTTATCACGACGCCAGCCGACCGCTGCTCCGCGCGAAGGCCCTCGAGGCGGCCGCCGGATGCCACGTCGACGCCGGCGACCGCGGCGCGGCAAGGGCCGCGTTCACACAGGCCGTGGAGATCTACGGTTCGCTCGGTGCAGCCACCGACGTGGCCAGGGTCCAGGCCAGGTTCCGTGCGCACGGCATCCGCCGTGGTCCGCACGCTAAGCACAGGCAGGCGCGCAGCGGCTGGGAGAGCCTCACGCCGACCGAGATCAAGGTCGCCGGCCTGGTACAGGGTGGCTTGTCCAACCCGGAGATCGCGTCCAGGCTGTTCCTGTCCAGGCGCACGGTCGGGACGCACGTCTCGCATATCCTGAAGAAACTCAACGTCCATTCCAGGACCGACATCGCCCGAGAGGCAGCCCTGCGCGCTATCGGCTCGAAGTGAGGCGGCCGGCCGCCCCCGCGGGTGCGTCGCTACCTGCGATCACGCCGGTCCCCGAGCCCGTCGCTCGCGTCGTCAGCGCCGTCTTGGTCGTCGAGCTCGTCGTGCAAGGCGAGCGTGAAGTACACCGCCTTGCCGCCCGGAGTCCGGTAAACCCCCCAGTCAGTTGAAAGGCTCGCGACGAGCATCAGGCCGCGCCCGGCCTCCGCGTCCGGCGCCGCGTTCAGCGGCACCGGCCAGGTGCGCGAGCTGTCGTGCACATAGACCCGCAGGTGCCCGCACGAGCAGCTGATAAAGAGCTTGACCGTTTCTCCGGCCTCGTGCCTGATCGCGTTCGTCACGAGCTCGCTGGTGAGCAGTGCCGCGACGTACGGATCGACCGGGACGCCCCAGGCGCAGATCGCCGCCCGGACATGGCTGCGAGCCTCGGCAGCGGCGGCTGGCCCCGCGTCAAGCGAGAGCCGGAGCGGGCGTTGCACGTCCTCGCGGACAGGCGCCAACGTGTTCATCTGAAGTCCTCGCCGGATCGGTCCTCCCGGCTGGCCGCGCAGCTCACACCCGCGCGGCCAGCCCGGAGGCTTCCATCACCCGCTGAATCTGGTTCGTGCCAAACAGGTTTCACTACAAATGCTGATGAAAATTTCACCGAGAGACATCGGTCTGCTGACCGATGTTGGAAGGGCAGGCCAGACTGAGCCAGGTGACTAAGCGGGCAAATAGGGCGGACTAGTGCCGACGATCAGGTGGAACCGGGCGGCGCGTCCTTAGATCAGGGCTGCCTCGTCATAGCTGACGGCCGCGCCGGCAGGCTCGGGGAACAGGTCGCGGGCGCCGATCCACTCCTGGGTCGCGTCAAAGACCTCCCTGGTGTAAGGGAGGAAAACGATGCGCTCGCCGGTAGCGAACGAGCGGACGTCGACTTTGTCTCTGTACGCCTCGGGGACGGCATGCAGGTGGTAGTGCTTGTGCAGTTCGGGGCGCAGGTCGATCTCCATCTGGGCGCGGCGCAGCGCGGCCAGGTATTTCTCGACGTCGGACTTGCTGACGCTGTCGCCGGTGACCAGGAAGCCGATCATGAAGGTCGCGTCGACGACCTTGCGGAAGCCGAACGACTCGGCGATGTAGAGCGGCACGCCCCAGGCCGTCGCGGCCTCCACCCGGCGGTCGAGCAGTGCGTCAAGCCGCTCGTTCGGCGGGCCCTGGAAGGTGAGCGTGACCTGGCCAGAGCCCAGAACCGGCTCGAGCGCCTGCAGCGTGGCGAAGTGGCTGCCCGAGTGGTAGCCCACGCCCACCGGCACCCCGGCCAGGTCCTCTGGCCTGCGGACGGGCGATTCAGGCGGGACGACAATCGCGCACGGCGCCACCGAGTACGCCGTCGTGATCAGCTGACCCGAGCCCTCGCGCGCGGCCGTGTTCGTCGCCCAGTGGCAGGCGCAGCTTACGTTCGCGCCGCTGCGGCCGGCTTCGAACGTCTCGAACGCGCCGGTCTTGATCTGGCCGCCGCCGTCCCGGCTGGCACCGTGAATGCCGTAGTCGCCGTCGGTCACGAAGCTGTACTCAAGGCCCTCCGCAGCGAAAAAGCCCTTCTCCTCCGCCACCCACTCCTGGAGCCGGCCGTGCGGCATGATCTTGAGAGCCATCCGAAGCCTCCTCAGCCCGCCGATACCACGATGGGACCAGGCTAATCGCGCCCTCGGAGGGGTCAACTCCGCGAGCGGTCGAGCGTACAGTCGCAGAGAGCGGCCCATCAGCCGGCCAGCCACGCCGCGAGCTGGAAACGGCAGCGAGCGGCAAGTCGCGCACCGAAAGGACATCGGCCATGTCCGGACCCGTTGACCTCAGCCCCTCCACCGGCGTGCGTCCGCACGAGCTGCCGGCGTCGCTGCGCGAGGCTGGGCTGGACAACTGGATCCGCGAACCGCTGCACGAAGCCGTCGACAGGCGGCGCCGGATCATCATGCCGCCGGCGGCCGCGGTGACGGGCACGCCCGCGAGCGCTTACCAGGGCGCCCTGCTCGCCGAGGCGCGCAACCCGGACACGATCTTCATGATGGGCGACAACCCGGCGCTGCCCAGGATGCCAGAGCGCCCCACCCTGAAAGACTTCTTCCAGCTGAGGTTCAGCAAGATCGCGGCCAGGCACCTGCTGCAGAGCGCCAGGGTGGCGCGCGAGAACGGTATGGACGAGAAGGTGATCATGTCGTGCCTGGTGCACGACATCGCCATCGCCGGGCTGCTGTCGGCCAATCACGGCTACTGGGGCGCGCAGATCGTCGGACCTTACGTGGACGAGGAGGTGGCCTGGGCCATCCAGAAGCACGAGGCGCTGCGGTACTTCGCCGACGAATCGGTCGGCTACACCTACCCCCAGGCGTACATCGACTACTTCGGGCCCGACTACCGCCCGCCTGACTACGTCCGCCGGGAGGCCGAGGCAGCCAGGAAGCACCGCTGGTATATGACGTCGCGACTGCTGACCATCAACGACATCTACTCGTTCGACCCGAACGTGACGGTGGACTTCGACGAGTTCGAGGACGTCATCGGCAGGAACTTCCGGCAGCCGGCCGAAGGCCTCGGTTTCGACGGCTCACCGGTCGCGCACATGTGGCGCACCATGATCTGGCCGAACAACTTCCTGTAACCCCGCCGGCCGCGGACCCGCGAGGACCAAGTGCTTAGCCGGAAGAGGGACAGGGAGCGGAGGCAAGGATTGGACTTCGGTTCGGCCGATGTTGAGGTCCTCGCCCGCCAGTGGCGCAAGGTCAGGCGCAGGTGGGACACGCTGAACGAGGCGAAGCTGCGCCTGGACGCCGCGGGCCGGGAGCCATTGGCCGGCTTCACGGACGAGTGGATCAGGGCGCGGGCAGAGTTCGAGGCTGCCGAGGCCCAGTGGGATCAGGCCTACCGGACGGGCGTGGTGATCGTGGTCAATGACCCCGACGCGGACGCGGCGGAGGCGCGGCTGGACGAACTGCACGATCAGGTGACGGCCGCGCCGCTCGAGGACGCGCCGCGGCTCGCCTACGCCGAGGCGGTGACGGACATCGACGAGGAGCGGGCCGAGTTCATCAGGCTGCAGGTCAGGCTCGCCCAGTTCCGCAGGGAGCGCAACAACAACGAGCCCCCTGGGCTGTACAACCGCGAGCACATGCTGATCACCGCCCGCGGCGCCGAGTGGGCCGCTGACGTCAGGCCGCTCCTGCAGGGGTGGCAGTACCTGCGCGGATTCGTGGAGGTGGCCAGGATGGACGCTGCCGCGTTCCTCGCGTCCGCTGCCGAGCTGTACCGCCGCGCTCCGGTCCTGCACCTGAACCTCACCGGGGTCGGGCCGGTGGCGAGCGAGCTGCCCGGATCACCGCATCTGCGCCGGATCCGCTCGCTGAGCATGGTGGCCGAGAAGCTCGGCGACGAGGCGGCTATCGGCCTGGCCGGCTCTCCGCACCTGGCCGGGCTCGAATGGCTCGACCTGCGCAACAACCGGATCGGGCAAGCCGGGCTCGAGGCGCTGGCCGCGACCGAGGGGCTGCCGCGGCTCGGATTCCTCGGCTTCTCGGGGAACGCGGCCGATGACCCGACTCCACGGCATGCCGACGAATACGACGCGGACACGCTGGCCGCCATGGATCTGCAGCAGCGGTATGGCCCGCGGGACTGGCTGAGCGCGCGGATCAGGCCGCTCTGGCCGCCTGAGCGGGACGCCGTCTGGTGAACGCCGCGCCAGGAACCGGTCACACGGTGGTCGCGATCCCGCCGTCGACTGGCAGCACGGCTCCGGTCACGTAGGCGCCGGCTCGCGAGGACAAGAACACGGCAGCCCCCGCCATGTCGTCCGGCCTGCCGATCCTGCGCAGCGGCGCCGCCTCAGCGATCTGGTCGCCGGCCGTGCGCAGCGTGTACGCCATCATCTTGGACTCGAACGGCCCAGGCGCGATCGCGTTGACGGTGACGTGCCTGGGCCCGAGTTCCTTGGCAAGGACGCGGGTCATCTGGTGCAGGCCCGCCTTGCTCGCGGAGTACGAGTACGTGGGCAGCGTGGGCACATGCAGCCCGTCGATGCTGCCGATGTTGATCACCCGCGCGGGGTCGTCGTGCGTGCCAGCCGCCTCGAGCAGCGGCAGGAACGCCCTGGTCAGGTAGAACGGCGACTTCAGGTTGAGGTCGAGCACCTTGTCCCAGGCCGAGGCAGGGAACTCCTCAAGCGGTGCGCCCCAGGTCGCGCCCGCGTTGTTGACGAGGATGTGCAGCGCCTGCTCCCGGTCGCCGACCTCGCGCGCCAGCCGCAGGCACTCGGCCTCGGCCGACAGGTCCGCCTGGATCGCCGCGACCTGGCCGAAGGCCGACAGTTCCCGCTCAGCATCGGCGCAGCCCTCGGCCTTCCGCGAGCTGATGTAGACCATCTTGGCGCCCGCCTGCAGGAGGCCGCGGGAGATCATCAGGCCGATTCCGCGGGTGCCCCCGGTCACGACTGCTGTCTTGCCGGTCAGGTCGAACAGGTCCATTGAAACCACCAGCTTCCGAAGACAGCGTGATCGTAACCGGATGAGACGCCAGGGGAATCCCCGGGCCATGATTCCCGGCAGCTCCGGGTACCTGGCGACGCTGGCCGGGACCGTTCGGCTGATGCTTGCGGAATCGGCAGCAGCGAGTCTACGATCCGGCTGCCGGCGAATTTCCCGAATGCCAGCACAGCCCGGCGACTCGGCGAAGGTGGAATGTCAATGGCAGCGGCAAGACTCCGTCAGTTCGCTATTACGGCGGCGCTAGCCCTGAGTGGCGCGGGCATCACGATGGCGGCAGTTCAGCCGGCCACTGCCGCGGCGCGATCGGGGGCGGGTGACTGCATCGCCCATCACCCGAGCGAAGACACCGAGTATCCCGTCTGGTACACGGCGGGGTGCAGCGGTCACGACGAGCCCGAGCTGGATCCTGTTTCTTCGCTGGCCGGGTCTGCGCGTGACCTGACATGGACCGCCGTTCTGCCATCCGACGGCGCGGTGCCGGTTTCGGCTGTCGGCCCGACGTTCTGGTGGGGCGGGACCGTGACCGATCCCAACCCGCACGCGCTATTCGGGCAGGCGTTCCTCGAGGTGCAGTTCTATCCGGACGCCATCGTCAACAACTGCTCCTCGAGCGGCGGGTTCAACGTCACCAATGCGCCGGACAAGTTCACGGTGTGCACGCCGGTCTGGCAGGTGAGTTCCACCAGCAACGCTGAAACTGCGGCGTTCAACGCGGAGCTCTATCGGGGATCAAGCTCGCAGCCACTGGTCATGAGCGGCGGTGACACCATCAAGATCCACTTCTTCGTCGGGGCCGCGGGCCAGGGATGGAACATCAACGTCCTGGACGTGACGACCGGCCAGTCCGGGACCGTGGTGCTGAACAGCAAGTACGGCCCCATGCTGCCGGCATTCGACAAGCAGGAGATCGGCAACGCGCTCGGCTGGGGACTGGTGGACGACACGCCCAACTCGTTCGTCTGGGAGATCGGGCACACCTCGCCGTTCACCAATCCGGCCAGCAAGTTCTGCGTGCCAGGCCAGACCTTCTGCGATTCCTACGACCAGGCGCACTGGCTCGGGTTCAACCCGCTGCGGATCGAGTCGGTCACGTTCGCCAACGGCTCGACGGCGAAGCAATGGGCCGCGGTCAGCGATTTCGGCGGCAAGGCTGAGGTGAATCAGTATTGCAGCGTCTACGGCGGTGCCTATTGCATCTACCCCTGGTACGCATTCAACGCCACCGACGGAGCCTTCACCTACGGAGCCGACTACCCGGGTACCAAGTTCGACTATGGCCAAGCCGACCAGTTCGCGCAGGCGATGACGTGCGGCGGGCCGTTCGGCCCCGATAGCACGTACTGCGACACGGTGCTCACGCCAACCCCGTAGGCGATTAGTCCAGCTATGCGCCACGCGAGGCCGGCTTCCCGATCCGCCCCACGCGGGTCGGGTTGCTGGCACATTCGCCCATGATCTAGTTTTCGGCCCATGCACGGCGTGAATCCGGTAACCGAGCAGATGATTCGCTCCGTGCTCGCCTACGCGGAGAACAGGCTGCGGCTAGACCCTGTGCCGCTCGATAAGGGCTCACGCGATCCCGTCGTGCTAGACCTCGCGCTCAAGGGCCTGCTCGGCGAGGAGGGGCACAATCCCGATCAGGTGCTCGGCGCCTACGCGTCGGTGGTCGCGCCAGCCGTCATCTCCGCGGACAGCCCGCGCTTCCTCGGCTTCATCCCGGCCGCTCCGACCAAGGCCGCGCTGCTATTCGACATGCTCGTCTCGTGCGCCTCGATCCAGGGCATCTCCTGGCTCGAGGCCGCCGGGGCCATTCACGCCGAGAACCAGGTGCTCGCCGTGCTCGCCGGGCGGGCCGGGCTGCCAGAGTCCGCGGGAGGCTGCTTCGTCTCCGGCGGGTCGGCCGCGAACCTGTCAGCCCTCGCCGTGGCTCGCGAGATGGCCAAGCGCAAGGCGGCCTCCGCCCAGCCAGCAGGGCAGCAGAATGCGCATACCCGCTGGCGCGCGCTGGTCAGCGCCGACGCGCACTCGTCTGTCTCGAACACGCTGCGCCTGCTCGAGATGGACCCGCTGGTCGTGACGACCGCCGATCACCGGCTGACCGGGGTGGCGGCGGAAGCGGCCGTGGCCGCCGACCCTGATCCCGGCTCGATCGCCGTTGTCGTCGCGACCGCGGGCACGACGAACGCGGGGATCATCGACGACCTGGCCGGTTTGGCCGAGGTCGCGACCGGGCTCGGAGCGTGGTTCCACGTGGATGGCGCCTACGGCGGCGCCGGGCTGTTCGCGCCGAGCGTCCGCGCCAGGTTCACCGGGATCGAGCGCGCCGACTCGCTGGTCATCGACCCGCACAAATGGCTGTTCGCGCCCTTCGACTGCGCGGCCCTGCTCTACCGCGACCCGGCGCTGGCGAGGTCCGTGCACACCCAGGACGCCTCGTATCTCGACGTCATTCACGACGAGCCTGGAGTGTGGAATCCCACCGACTACGCGCATCACCTGACCAGACGGGCGCGCGGGCTCCCGTTGTGGTTCTCGATGAGTGTTCATGGCATCAAGGCGTACGGCGATGCCATCGAGGCAGCGATCGGCCTGGCACGGCGAACTGCCGCCGAGATCGCCAGGCGCGACTACCTCGAGCTGATCAGGGAACCGGATCTGTCGGTCGTGCTGTTCCGCAGGCGCGGCTGGGACGCCGGGCGGTACGCGCGGTGGGCGCAGGAGCTGCTGGACGAGCAGATCGCCTTCATCCCGCCGAGCGTGTGGGAGGGTCAGACCGTGGCCAGGTTCGCCTTTTTGCATCCGCATACATCCATGGACCTGGTCGTGAGCATTCTCGACCGGATGGCGTGAGAACGGCGGCAGCGCGATGAGCAGCGGTGAAGAGAGCGCGCGGCAGCAAGGACCCGGGCCACAACGGCACGCCGACCCGCAGACGACAGCACGGCGCGCCGCCGAGGTGGGCAGGCACGAGGTAGGGCTGCGGTCGCTCGGCCAGCCGGACTCGCTGGCCAGGCAGTTCGACTTCAGTGACGACAGTTACGAGTGGCGGCGGGTGTTCGCCGAGCTGTTCGGCACGTTCCTGCTCGTCCTGGTGGCGGCCGGCGGCCCGATCGTGAACGCGCGATTTGGCGGGAACGCGATCTCGTCGTCGGCGCTGGTGGTCGCGCCGGGCCTGATGGTCCTGGCGATCATCTTGTTCATGGGCACAGTGTCCGGCGCGCACCTGAACCCGGCCGTCACGCTCGCGTTCACGCTCCGGCACGACTTCCCGATCCGGCGGATACCCATGTACATCCTCGCGCAGTTCGCCGGCGCGGCGCTGGCCACGCTCGTGGTGACCGCCCTGGTCGGCAGCCACGGGACCGCGGGCCTCACGCTGCCGGGGAACGGCATCTCGACCGGCGTGGCGATGGCATGGGAGGCGCTGCTCACCGCGGGCCTGATCAGCGTCATCACGGGTACGGCGTCGGGAGCCCAGTCGATCGGAGCGATGGCCGCCATCGCGGTTGGCAGCTACATCGCGCTGGCCGGGCTGATCGGCGCCCCGGTGAGCGGCGCGTCGATGAACCCGGCGCGGTCGCTCGGCCCTGCGCTCGTGCTCGGCGACTGGACGTCCTGGTGGGCGTACCTCGTGGGCCCGCTGATCGGCGCGGTGGCCGCGATCGCGTTCGCCGACATCCTGCGCGGCCGTGGCGGCACCGGCCGTCGCGCGGCGCAGGGAACGCTGGGCACGGGCTGGCTGCCCGGGGGCGGGACCAGCCCGCGGGGCCGCAGCCAGGGCAGCACTGACGGCGGGCTGAAGTAGATTCGAGCTATGAACCAGCCACTGACCCTGATGGCAGTCCATGCCCACCCCGATGACGAGGCATCGAGCACGGGCGGCGTCCTGGCTGCCTACTCTGACCAGGGCGTCAGGACCGTCGTCGTCACGTGCACCAACGGCGAGTTCGGAGATGGCCCATCGGGCATCAAGCCAGGCGAGGACGGCCACGACACGGCCGACGTCGCGCAGACCAGGCTCGCCGAGCTGCGCGAAGCCAGCAAGCATCTCGGCGTGGCCGAGCTCGAGCTGCTCGGTTACCACGACTCTGGCATGCCGGAGTGGGAGTACAGGAACAGTCCCGACGCGTTCTGCAACGTCCCGATCGAGGAAGTCGTGGACAAGATCGCCAGCCTGATCGAACGGTACCGCCCGCAAGTCGTGATCACGTACGATCCGGATGGGGCATACCAGCACCCCGACCACGTGCACGCGGCCCGCGCCGCGATCGGAGCTGTGGAGAAGACCGCCATCCCCGCAAAGCTCTACCTGACCGCGATGCGGCGGAGCGAGTGGCAGAAGATCTTCGAGGCCCTCCGCGAAGCCGGCGAAGACGTTCCCGAGTGGGACATGACCGAGGAAGAGCAGCGCCAGATCATCGAGTCAGAAGCGCGGATCACCACCGAGGTGGACATCACGTCGGTACTGGACCGCAAGCGCGAGGCGCTGATGTCACACGCCAGCCAGATCACCGATTCCTGGTTCAGCAAGATCCCGCCCGAGGTTGTGCAGTCGGCGTTCGGGCGTGAGTTCTTTATCAGGGTTCGGAACAAGACGCAGGCGCCGGTCCCTGAGACTGACCTGTTCTCTGGCCTGCGCTAGCGTCTCGGGCGCCAGTGGCGCTGGTGTCAGAGGGCAGGGCTGGCGAGCTCGGTGGCCCCGGTCGGCTCGGCGACCTCGCCGGCGCGGTTCTGCCCGCGCAGGTAGCTGACGACGAGCGTGATTCCGAGCGCCCCGGCCGGCGGCAGCGTGACCAGGGCTGGCAGCTGGTAGCGCCAGGAGAACTGGAACGCGTCAGAAGCGAGCAGGATGGCGGCTCCGACGGCGAAGCAGAGCAGGCAGGCCTGCGCCAGCTCGCGCCGGCGCGGTGTCTTGCGCCGGACCACGACCAGCAGCGACCCGGCCAGGGCGGCCGCCGCGAACACCGCCATCAGCGGACCTGGAGTGTATCCGCCATGCAGCTGATAGGAGCGCAGGAACGCGGCGGGTCCCTTGCTGACGTCGGCCGGGCCGCCGTAGGACCTGTCGAGCACATGCCTGGTGATCACCGGGCCGCCTGGCTGCAGCCGGAGCCCGAACACGATCACCTGGTTCCTGCCGAGCGTCACCCAGTCGGGGAAGGTCGGGTAGAACTCCTGGAACTGCCAGCGCGAGATCGGCGTGCCGACCTGGCTTGACGTCCTCGTCAGGGAGAACAGCTTGAAGCCGTCGGCCGCGATGGCAGCGACTACTCGCTGCGGCTGCTGGATGAAGACCTGGTGGTCGAAGCTGGCGACCAAGGCGTAGCGGTTCATGCCTGGCGGCGCCACATAGGTCTTGAGCGGCGAGGATTTGTCGTGGTCAAGCCAGTCGACGCCGTAGGAGCGCTGCCTGGCGGTCGGGCAGAGCGGCCGCTCGTACGCCGGGATTCGCAGGGTCGCGCAGTCGGCCGCGGCCGCCATCCGGCCGTAGGTGGATACGCTCGGCGTCGCGGTCGCGAGCCAGAAGTGGCCGCTGATCAGGTAGGACCCGGCCATGTAGCCGACCACGGGGACGGCGAACGCGGCCGTCATGGCGATCCCCCTGGTGACGACCGTCCGCAAGCCGCCGCCCGCGACCAGCACGAACAGCAAGGCGGGCAGGATGAGGATCTCGCCGATCTGCCTGACCGTCGCCGCGGCGCCGAGCAGCAGCCCCGCCGCGATCACCGCGCTCAGCCGCGGCCCCGCCCGGCTGGCGAGCAGAACGGCGATGCCCGCGACGATCAGGGCCTCGAACCAGACGTCGGGCATGATGTTCTGCTCGACCTGGATCTGGTAGGCGTCGACCAGGACCGGCGCGACGGCGATCGCCGCGAGCCAGCGCGGGGTCAGGTAGCGGATCAGGGTCACGTAGATGACGCCGGCCATGGCGAGGCCGAGCAGGTGCTGGACGGCGGTGACGGTGCCCAGGTTGCCGACCGCGAGTATCGCCTTCAGCGGCGCCTTGTACCCGACCGGGTCGGCCCCTGGATAGGCGTTGTACAGGTACTTCATCGAGTCGATGTACAACAGCGCTGGCTGGTAGGCGATCTGTGCCGCCACCCGCAGCGCCAGGCCTGCCGCCATCAGGACCACGAGCAGCCAGTTCCTGCCCGCGGCTCGCGCCGTCGCCTTCGCTGCCGCGCTCGCCCTGGTAGCGCTGCTCGCCTTCGTCGCGCCGGTCGCGCCGGTGGACCCGGTCACGGAGCCTGTGCGGCCATCTCCGGTGCTCGTCCTGGCACGGTGTCAGCGGGGACGGGCTCGCGGGGCTTGCGGGCCGCGAGGATCAGGGCTGCGATGCCAAGCGCGCCGGCGGGCGGCAGGGTGACCAGGGCGGGAATCTGGTACCGCCAGGTGAACTCGAACAGGTCGGATACGCCGAGCACGATCACGCCCGTCGCGAAGAAGAACAGGCTGCCCAGCGCGGCCTGGCGAGCCGCCGCGAACCTGGGCCTGCGCAGGAACGCGATGACCGAGCCGGCCAGGCCGGCGATCAGGAACAACGCGAACAGCGGGCCAGGCGTGTAGCCGCCGCGCAGCTGATACCAGCGCAGGAACGTCGCGATCGGCTTGTTGACCTGAGGCGCGCCTCCGTACGCGGGGTTGAGTTCCGTCAGCGTCGATGACTGCAGCGAGCCGAGGAGAAGCCAGATCTTGTGGTCGCGGACCCAGATCCACGGGCCGTACTGTGCCGTCGGATAGCGCCGCTGGAACTGCCAGCGCACGATCGGGGTGTCGCCTTTGCTCGTGTACCTGTTCAGCGCGAACAGCTTGACCGAATCGTGCAGGATGCCGGAGGCCACGCGCAGTGGCTGCTGCCGCTCGACAGACCTGTTGAAGTGGGAGATCAGAGCGCCCTTCTGACCCACGTAGGCGATCGGGAGGGTCTCGCCGTAGGTGCGCAGCGGCGAGAAGACGCTGTGATCGAGCCAGTCAGGACCCATCGCCTGCTGCTTCGCTGTCGGGCAGAGCGCCCGCTCGACCGTCGGCAGCTTGAGCGTCTGGCAGTCAGCGACGGCCGCCATCCGGCCGTAGGTGAGGCTGACCGAGGACCTGGAGACCCAGAAGTGCCCGGCGAGCTGGTAGTCGGCGCTCAGGTAGAACAGCACAGCGAGCGCGAACGCGCAGGTGACCGCCGTCGCGTTCTGCAGGACTTTGCGCCAACCGCCGCCCATCGCGACGACGAAGATCAGGGCGGGGATGATCAGCACCTCGCCGACCTGCCTGATGCCCGTGGACGCGCCGAGCAGCGCGCCGCCGATCAGGGCCAGCTTCATGCCAGGCTGCGAACGCCAGAGCAGGACCGCGAGGCCGGCCACGACCAGCGCCTCGAACCAGATGTCGGGCATGATCATGGCCTCGACCTGAATCTGGTAAGCGTCGAGCAGCACAGGCGCGATGGCCAGGGCGCCGAGCCAGCGCGGTGCACCGCGCCTGACCAGCAGCGCGTACAGGGTGATCGCGATGCCGAGGCCGAGCAAGTGCTGCACGAGTTCGACGGTGCCGAGGCTGCCAACGGCCAGGATCGCTTTGAGAGGCACCTTGTAGCCGACCGGGTCAGAGCCTGGCCAGGCGTCGTAGAGGTACTTGAGCGTGTCGATGTAGATGATCGCCGGGTGGTAGGCCATCTGGGCCAGCGCGCGCAGCACGACGCCGAGGCCGATCAGGATTGATGCCAGCCAGTGGTGCCGCAGCATGGCGGGGGTCAGCTGGATCCGCGTCATGATCCTGCGGCGTCGCCCGGCCCGGTCGCCAGGGCCTGCCTGCCTCGCGTGGATACCCTGCGCTGGCCTTCCGTTCGCCGCGGCTGACGGAGCGGGCGAACTGCCATTGGTCCCCGAGGCGCCCTCCGTGCCGGCACCGCCTGCTGGGCGGGTGCCGGCTGCGCCGTCGGCCGCGCCAGAAGGCGTCGCGGAGTCCGATCCCGACGCCTCGGGCGCGGGCGGTCCGCTTGCTGGCTGAGTTCGCATGTACGGTCGTCCCGATCGTGGCTCGTTGTACCGTGCTCGCTGTTCTGTGTTCGCCGTACTGGGCTCTGGCCGCAGCGCTTTGATGGCCGGTGGTTATCGCCGGGAGCTGACCCCATCTCCGCGGGACCCGCCGATAGCGGCAGTGCCCCCGGAGTAGCCTCCCAAACGGTGGCCACGAGACCAACAGGTGCTTTCCCGCAGAGACTACCGAACCACCGGAGCCGTGCTGTCGTAGCTTATCCGGTCGCCGCTGCCCGCGCCGGCGATGCAGATGAAGCCCAGGCAAATTGTCGGAGGCTTTACCTACCGTGGCACTGTGCTGGACGAGCGGCTGCCCCGGCCAGATTTGCCAAGGTCCGCTGCCCAGGCGACGGTTGCGCCGCGGCTCAGCTGGCCCGCGCTGCGCGCGGTCGTGCGGGCACAGCAGCCGCTGCTCAGCGCGCCGCAGCCGGGTTGCACAGGGCTCTGCGCCGTCTGCCGCGGTCCAGCTTGGCGCGGGAGTGCCCGGTGCTTCCAGTGCGAGCTGCACTGGCAGTGCGCGGCTGGCAGCCTGGCTGACCTCGTGGTGCCCGTCGCGTTCGCGATCAAGGGCGGACCGCACGCCGGGCGGCTGTGGCAGTACAAGTCGCCGCGGGTCACAGTGGCGGCTGGCGAGAGCCCCGCCGCGATCCTGCGTGCCATGCTGCTTGTGTTCCTGCGTGATCACGGCGCGTGCCTGTGGCGAGCGGCAGGCACGGCCCGCCCGACGCACTTAGCCGTGGTCCCGACCGGCAGGGGCAGGCCAGGCACGCACCCGCTGCGCGCGCTCGCGCATGGATACGTGGCATGCCCGTGGACAGCGCTGACGGCCAGGCCGGCCGATGAGCAGGTCAGGGACCTGGACCCGGAGCGATTCACGGCCGTGCCGGTGCGGGGAGCACGGGTGCTCCTGATCGACGACACCTGGACCACGGGCTCGAGCGCACAGTCAGCGGCCATGGCGCTGCGCGCGGCAGGAGCCAGGTCCATCGTCACGGTCGTGCTCGGCAGGCACGTCGGCGTCGCGGCGGCTGACCAGGCGGGCATCGGGCCGGCCGGGATGCCGTTCCGCCTCGACCGCTGCGCGGTCCATCCGGCCCAGCCTGTCGGCTCGCGACCTTAGGCTTGTCGCTGTGACCGCGCCGCCAGCTACCCAGAAGTCAGCTGCCCAGCCGCCAGCTGCCAAGAAGCCTGCCCGAGGTGCCGCTGCGCCCGGTTCCGCTGCGCCCGGTGCCGCCCGCCGGAAGACGGCCAAGGGCGAACCGTCCAGGACGGCGCTGGTCCGCCGTGCCCGCCGGATCAACAGGGAACTCGCCGAGATCTACCCGGACGCGCACACCGAGCTCAATTTCACCACCCCGCTGGAACTGCTGGTCGCGACGATCCTGTCCGCTCAGACCACGGACAAGCGGGTCAATATGATCACTCCGGTACTGTTCGCCCGCTACCGCACCGCCGCTGATTACGCGGCCGCTGACCGCGACGAGGTCGAGAAGATCATCGTGACCACGGGCTTCTTCCGCGCGAAGACCACCAGCGTCATCGGCCTCGGCCAGGCGCTCTGCGAGCGGTTCGGCGGCGAGGTGCCGCGCAAGCTCAAGGACCTGGTCACCCTGCCGGGGGTGGGCAGGAAGACCGCCAACGTGGTGCTCGGCAACGCGTTCGGGGTTCCAGGCATCACCGTCGACACGCATTTCGGGCGGCTCGCCAGGCGGTTCGGCTGGACGACGTCCGACGATCCGGTCAAGGTCGAGCAAGAGGTCGGCGCCCTGTTCCCGCGGTCGGAGTGGACCATGCTCTCGCACCGGCTGATCTGGCACGGCCGGAGGGTGTGTCACGCGCGCAGGCCAGCCTGCGGGGCCTGCGGGATCGGGCCGCTCTGCCCGTCTTACGGCGAGGGCCCGACAGACCCGGCCGTGGCAGCCAAGCTGGTCAAGCAGGGGCCGTTCTCGTGACGGCGGCCGGATGCGAGCGCGAGCCAGCATCCGACCCTGCCGGGCAGGTTCCCGGCTGGCTGCGCGACCTGGCCAGGTCGGCAGGGCGGATGAGCGTGCCGCCAGGGCTCAGGCCGCCACCCGACGGCGGTCGGCATTCGGCGATCCTGATCCTCTTCGGCGATGGTCCAGGCGGACCTGACCTGCTCCTCGTGCAGCGCAGTCAGACGCTCAGGCGGCACGCCGGCCAGCCGGCCTTTCCTGGCGGCGTGGTCGACGGGGGCGACGAGGGGCCGGTGGGAGCGGCCCTGCGCGAGGCCGCGGAGGAGGCTGGCGTCGATCCGGCAGGAGTGGACGTCATCTCGGTGCTGCCCGACCTGTACATCTCGCGAACCGGATACCGGGTGTCACCGGTGCTCGCCTGGTGGCGCAAGCCGGTCCAGCCGGCCCCGGCGATCCGGCCGAGGTCGAGGCCGTGGCGAGAATCCCGGTGACCGAGCTGGCTGATCCCGCCCGCCGGCTCATGATCAGGTATCCGGCCGGTCAGTCGGGCCCGGCGTTCCACGCGGGCGAGATGCTGGTCTGGGGGTTCACGGCGTTCGTCATCGACCGCTTGCTGGCGATGGGCGGCTGGGAGCGGCCCTGGGACACGGGCACACTGACCAACTTGCCTGCCGGGATGCGCCTGACGGGCGTCGACCCCGGCCCCGCCACCTGACCGCGCGTGACCGCGCGAAGCACCGGGCCAGCCGCCCAGAACCTCGGCCGTCGGGATCAGCCGCGCGTCGTGTCCCGCACGCCAGATCAAAGATACCGTTAAGCCGTGTCCGGTGACCTGCTCGATCTGGTGCTGCTCGTGCTCGCGGCGGCCTTCGCCGTGGCCGGGTACCGGCAGGGCTTCATCATCGGCGTGCTCAGCTTCGTGGGCTTCACGGGCGGGGCCGTGGCCGGCATCTATCTGGCTCCCGGCCTGGCCATGGCCCTGACCAGTCGCCAGAACCTGCAGGCCGTGCTGGCGATCATCGGGGTGTTCGCCGCGGCGGTCGCGGGGATGCTGATCGCATCGGCGTTCGGCGTCCTGCTCCGCTCCCACGTAAGGGGGCGTCCGTCGACGCTGCTCGACTCGATCGGCGGTGCGGCCGTCAACGTGGTCGCGATCCTGGTGCTAGCCTGGCTGATCGGCAGCCTCGTCGCTTACGCGCCACCGTTCCCCGCCATTTCCCGACAGGTCAACGACTCGCTGGTGCTGCGCACCGTGGACCGGCTGATCCCGCAGAGCGCGAAGCCGGAGTTCACCGCGCTGCGCAGGCTGCTGAGCACGCAGCCCTACGTCCAGGTGTTCGGCGCGCTCGGCGCGGAGACCGCGCTGAACGTGCCGAAGCCTGACCCGGCCGTGGTGCACTCGGCTGGCCTGCGCCGCGACCGCAACAGCGTGGTCAAGATCGAGGGCCTCGCGTCCGGCTGCTCGCGGACCATCGAAGGCAGCGGCTTCGTGATCAGCAGGGATCACGTAGTCACGAACGCTCACGTCGTCGCCGGCATCACCAGGCCAGAGGTCTACACCAGGTTCGCCTCAGGCGAGCACCCGGCCAGGGTGGTGCTCTTCGATCCTGAGAGCGACATCGCCGTTTTGTACGTTCCAGGGCTGGACCTGCGCGCGCTGCACTTCGCCGACTCCGCGCCGTTCGGCGCGAGCGCGGTCGTCGCCGGCTACCCGCTCGACGCCTCGTTCACCACAAGGCCGGCCAGGGTGGGCCGGTCCGAGCTGGCCAACGGCCCTGATATCTACGGCACCCGCAAGGTCGTCCGCGACATCTACCCGATCCGGGCGGTCGTGAAGCCGGGCAACTCAGGCGGCCCGCTGATCGCGCCGGATGGCAGGGTCTACGGCATGGTGTTCGCCGCCGCCGTCTCCGTGCCGGAAACCGGCTACGCGCTGACCGCCAGCCAGCTCTCAGGTGACATCAGCCGCGGCGCGAACCTGACCGCGGCGACCGGCACGGGCGCCTGCCAGTAGCGGCTCTTAGCCGCCAGCCCGCCAGTCCGCCAGTCCGCCAGCCCGCCCGCTCGCTGGTCAGCCCGCGATAGCCCCGGTATGGATGTGACACCCATCACCACTCCCCGCAATGGGTGTCACACCCATACCGGGCCGGCAGCCTGTCAGCCGGGCCTGTCAGCCGGGCCCTGTCAGCCCGGCCCTGCCGGCCGCGTCTTGTCAGCCCGTCAGGGCGACGCGGAGGTCGGCCGCGGGCACGGAATCGAGACCTTGGCCGGCGATCCGGTCGGCCAGCCCGGCCGCGCCGCTCGTAACCGCCGCCAGGTCAAGCCCCGCTGGCCCGGCCGCGCCGTGGCCGCCCGTCGCCGGGTTCCGCCTGGCTGCGCCGTCCGCGCCGTGGCCGGCCGCGTAGTCCGCGGCCGCGGCGGCGCCGCGGCGGAGCAAGGTGACGGCACCGCGGTTGTTGCCCCTCCTGGCGTGGGTCAGCCCCACCGCGATCTGGGCAAGCCCCTTCCACAGCGCGCGCTGGTCAGCAGGCGCCGACTTCCAGGTCGCCTCGAGTACCTCGTGGGCGTGGAACGGCCTGCCACCGTCGATCAGGTCCTGCGCGAGCCGCACCGCCTCGGCGGGCGTGAGCCGCAGGTCCTCGGGCATCGCAGGCTCGCCGGCCGCGCCGTGGGCCAGCGGTCTGCCGAGGCCGTCGCGCGGCCTGGCGTTCCTCGGCCGCCCGGCCTGGTCCCTGTCCCGGTCCGCGCCGGCCGCAGTGCCTGGCGCGGTCACCGTTCCGGCTCAGGGTCGAGCAGCCAGGAGCGCAGCTCGAGGTCGAACCGGTCCGGCATCTCCTCGTGCGGGAAATGCCCGGCGCCGTCGATGAGCCGCCACCGGTACGGCGCGTCCACGTAGGTCCCCGAGCCGCGAGCCGCCTTGGGCCGGACGCAGCTGTCAAGCGAGCCGTGGATCTGCAAAGTCGGCGCCTGGACCGGCGTCCGCATCGCCCTTGCGTACCGCATCCCGTCGGGCCGCAGCCGCGACCTGAGCAGCCAGCGGTGGTACTCAAGTGCGGAGTGAGCTACAGAAGGAAGGCTCATGGCGGCACGGTAGACCCGCTCGGTGTCCGGGTCTGGCCAGCCTGGCCCTGCCCACGACGACAGCAGCATCCCGACCCGCTCCGCGTGATTGCGCAGCAACTGCCGCTCGGGCAGCATCGGCATCTGGAAGCCGAGCGCGTACTTGCTGCTGCGGCCCTGACCGAGCGGGTCGGCGAGCACGGCCGCACGGAGCCGGAGCGGATGCGCGACCGAGACCACCGCGAGCCGCCTGATGACCTTCGGGAAGTAGGCGGCCATCGTCCACGCGATCATGCCGCCCCAGTCGTGCCCGACCACGAAGGCGTTGGCCTCGCCGAGCGAGCGGATCATCCCGGCGGCGTCAGATGCCGCCGTCACCAGGTCGTAGCCGCGCGGCGGCTTGTCGCTGCCGCCGTAACCGCGCAGGTCAACGGCGACGGCGCGGAAGCCCGCCGAGCTGAGCGTGCTGAGCTGACGCCGCCAGGTCCACCAGAACTCAGGGAATCCGTGCAACAGCAAGACAAGAGGCCCGTCGCCGCTCTCGGCAATGTGAAAACGCGTGCCGTTGGCGCTCACTGAGCGGTGCGACCACGGGCCGTCGAGGTAGACCGACGCCTCGCCGTGGGTCATTGCCTACCTGGCTCCCGCCGGCTCGGTGTCCGGCTCAGTTTCGTCGCGCTTGATCAGCGCCAGGTCCTCGGAGACCGTGCTCCTGGTTCTGCGCAGTCCGGTCAGCCGCTTGAACCTGGTGATCGCGATCAGCACGGCGAGGGCGGCGAGCAGGACGTAGGTGCCCGCGACGATCATGAAGGACGCCCAGAGCCAGATTCCAGCGGCGTTCAGCCCGTAGGCGTAGGCGAAGCTGAGCACCATGAGCACCAGGCAGCCGACGAACGCGGCCATGCCGCACAGCACTGCCCCGATCCCGAGCCGGCGGGCATCGGTCTTGAGTTCCAGCTTCGCCAGGTCCACTTCGTACCTGACGAGCTGCGAGATATCGCTGACGGCCAGTGCGACGAGATCACCAAGAGATTCCTTGGCGGTCGGCTCCTGGCCGGTGAACGTGGGTCCGGCCATACTCCCTCCTTTCCTCGCTGTCGAGACCAGTCTCCCGCATGTGCTCATGTGATATTCGCTTGGCGTCCCATTCAGCGGTAACTGGAATTCTCCGGCTGGCCGACCTCGCAGGGCCGGTCACGCGGACTCAGCGAAGAAAGCGCCTCCGAGGCAGCCGGTGCCCCCGCAAATGGCCGGTCAGACACGAAGCAGGCGGCGCCCCGTGCGGGGCGCCGCCTGAAACACGGCAGATCCTGGTTACCAAGCGTGCACCTTCACTGCCGGGCAGGGCATCCAGCGGATGCTTCTGCCTCGGCCGCCTCCCGCGGCTGGTCGCGCGTGGGTGCCTGGTTGCCGTGTCAGGACCAGCAGTCCGTGACTCATTTCTACGACGGATCCCCCCGGCTTGGGAAGACTTCGCCGTGATCGATTCGTGATCTTTATTGAACCGGCTGTTCACATGTCCGACCGCTCGTCCCGGCGAAGTCGAGTACGGGCCATCCCCTGGCGGTGGCGGCCCTGCGCAGCGGCCGGTCAGGGTTCACGGCGTGCGGATGACCGACGGCCTCGAGCATCGGCAGGTCCGTGACGGAGTCGCTGTAGGCGAAGCACTCGGCCAGCGTGTACCCGCGCTCGCTGGCCAGCTGCCTGACCCGCGCCGCCTTGGCGTCACCGTAGGCGTAGAACTCCATCTCGCCCGTGTACCGGCCGTCGGCGTGGCGCATCTGGGTGGCGATGATGCCGGACGCACCGAGCATCGCCCCGATCGGGCCGACCATCTCCTGGCCGGACGTGGAGACGATGAAGACGTCGCGGCCAGCCTCCTTGTGCGCGTCGAGCAGCCGACGCGCCTCGGCGTAGATCAGCGGCGCGATCGTCACGGCCAGGTTGGCTGTCACGATCTCGGTGACCCGCTCGACCGACCAGCCCTGGCAGAGCCGGCTGACCTGGTCCTTGATCCGCTGCATCTGAGCGTGATCGGCTCCGCCGGCCCGGAACATCAGCTGGGCGACCGCACCGCGCGCCGCTTGCACACTGTTAATCAGACCGTGACGGTAAAATGACGGAACGAATGCGAGCGTGCTGGACCGCGAAATTATGGTTCTATCCAGGTCGAAGAAGGCGGCCGAGGCCGGTGGCCGGCGGCCGGCCGGAGTATCCATGGCGCGCAGCATAGGCGACCGTGGTGAAATCCAATCTTCGTTCGGCCTGACTGACTGGTAACTTTGCACCTCTGCGCGTAGGATTTCCTGAGTTACGGAACCGCTCTGTCCCCCCGGAGCCGGGCCGTACGGCGACCCCCGCTCTCCCCCCCGGCGGGGGTCGCCCCCTTTTACCTGGGCTTATGTCGCGGCGGACGATCAGGACGGGTTACGGCGAGGAACCGCGCAGCAGCGTGCCGAGCAGCGTGAGCGAGCCGGCTTTTGAGAGCGGCTCGTTGCCGCTGCCACATTTAGGTGACTGAATGCACGACGGACAGCCGGCCACACATTCGCAGTCTGTGATCGCCATGGCAGTTGCGCGTAGCCAAGGCTCAGCGGCCGCGAACCCGCGCTCGGCAAATCCTGCCCCGCCGTCATGGCCGTCATAGACAAAGACCGTCAGCCGGCCGGTCTGATGGTGCAGGTCGGTCGACACCCCGCCGACGTCCCACCGGTCACAGGCTGCGACGAGCGGGAGGAGCCCGATGGCCGCGTGCTCGGCCGCGTGCGCGGCGCCTGGCAGGTCGGTCCCAGCCGCGGCGAGCGCGTCGCGCTGGGCCGGCGAGATCGTCCACCAGACCGCCCTGGTCCGCAGCGTCCTCGACGGCAGGTCGAGCGCGAACTCGCCGACCGGCTGCCCGGTCTCTGGCTCCCTGCGGGCGAAGGACACAACCTGCCGGGTGACCAGGACATCGCCGAAGTGAATCATCGCGTCGCCCCAGGCGCTGTGCCGGTGCTCGGCCGCGATCTGGATGTCGGTGAGCTGGCGGGCTGAGGTGACGTAGCCGGGATCGCCAGGCTGGACCAGCGCCACGCCGTCGGCTAGGTCCAGGCTCGTCACCAGGTAGAGGTCACCTTGATGGGTGTAGACGGCACCGGCGTGCAGCAAAGAGTGACTGGACGGCTCGTCCATCGTGCCGATCAGCCGCCCAGTTGGCTGCTCGACGATCCGGACCGGCTTGCCGCCTGTGCCGCGCAGGCTGACCAGCGGCGCCCGGCGCCCGGTCAGGTGCCAGCGTCCGCCGCGGTCCCTGAACATCCCTTGCCTGGCAAGGTCGGCGATGAGCCCGGGCGCCGCCGTCCCGAACAGCCGGACGTCGGCGCTCGTCAGCGGGATCTCCGCAGCTGCCGCGCAGAGGTGGGGAGCCAGGATGTAGGGGTTCGCGGGGTCGAGCACGGTCGCCTCGACCGGCTGGTGCAGCAGCGCCTCAGGATGGTGCACGAGATAGGTGTCGAGCGGGTCGTCCCTGGCGATCAGGATGGCCACCGCTTCCCGCTCGTCTCCGTCCCGGCTAGTCCCGCCGGCCCGGCCCGCCCGGCCTGCCTCCTGCCACAGTGCGGCCCTGGTTCCTGGCCAGCCCGCGATGATCACGGCGTCCAGGCCCGTGATGTTGATGCCGAGTTCGAGTGCCGGCGTCGCCGCCAGCGCGGTGATGGCGCCGCTGCGCAGGCCGTCCTCGAGGTCGCGCCGCTCCTGCGGCAGGTAGCCGGACCGGTAGGCGGCGACCCGGTGCGCGAGGTTCGCCGACCCGGTCTCGGTCAGCCGGCTGCGGGCGGCGGCCGCCGCGGCTTCAGCGCCGCGCCGCGACCGGATGAAGGCCAGCGCGGGAACTCCGTCCTGCACGAGATCGGCGAGCATCCCGGCGGTCTCCGCGACCACGGACCTGCGCAATGGCGCGCCAGCCTCGCCGCGCAGCGTGCTGAACGGCGGCTCCCACATGGCGAACGTCACAGGGCCGTGCGGAGCCGCGTCCTCGGTCACCGGCTCGGCTGGCAGGCCGGTCAGCAGCTCGGCGGCCCTGGCGGGCTCGCTGATCGTCGCCGATGCCAGCACGAAGACGAGCTCGGGTGCGCCCGCCTCGCGGTGGTGCGCGGCGACCCGCTGCAGCCGCCTGAGCACGTGCGCGACGTGTGAACCGAACACGCCCCGGTAGCCGTGGCACTCGTCCACGATCACGTACCGCAGCCTGCGCAGGAACCCGCTCCACCGGTGATGCTGCGGCAGCAACCCGTAGTGCAGCATGTCGGGCGTGGTCAGCACGTAGGTCGCGTATTTCCTGGTCCAGGCGCGCTGGTGGTGCGGGGTGTCGGAGTCCACTACGGCAGGCCGCAGCGCGAATTTGCGGCCGACCTGACCGCCGAGGAACCGCAGCAGGTTCAGCTGGTCGGCGGCCAGCGCTTTCGTCGGCGCCAGGTACAAGGCAGTGCCGCCCTCGCCGATGGCGGTAAGTGCGGGAGCCAGGTATCCGAGCGACTTCCCTGACGCCGTTCCTGTGGCCAGAATCACATTCCGTCCTGCCCTGGCCAGGTCCGCGGCCGCCGCCTGGTGCGCCCATGGTGTGGCGATCCCGGCCTGCCCGAACGCCGCCACGAGCTCGGGCGGTACCCAGCCGGGCCACGGGGCCGGCCGCCCGTCAAGCGCGGGCATCCGCTCGACGTGAGTCAGCCGCCCTGAGGCCGCTCCGCGCCGCAGGATCGCCTGCGCCCCCCGCGGTACGAGGTCAGCTGGTGGCGCTGTTCCTTCTGAGGTCAGCGGGTGCGGATCAGGCATGGTGTAACGAAGTTTGTCATCGCCGGGCCAGGTAACTCGAACTGTGATCTGGTATAGACATGAGCTTGGGCATGGTTGAATGCGCGGCGGGAGCATCACGCCCGGCGCGCCGGACGAGGTCTGCTCGGCCGACGCCTGGGATAATGGATGCATGGCGCAGGAGGAATCTGTGGATCTGAAGCTGGATCACCACAACAAGGACGGCATTGAGATCGTCGACGTGGAAGGCGAGATCGATGTCTATACGGCGCCCCGTCTCCGTGAGCTCCTTATTGACCTGGTGAATAACGGTCACTACCAGCTGGTCGTGAACATGGAAAAGGTGGAGTTCCTGGATTCCACTGGCCTTGGTGTCCTGGTGGGCGGGCTCAAGCGGGTGCGGGCGCACGATGGATCGCTTGACCTGGTGTGCACCCAGGAGCGGATCTTGAAGATCTTCCGGATCACCGGGCTCACGAAGGTCTTCGGGATACACGACACAGTAGACGAGGCGATCGCGCACCGTAAGTCAGAGAAGTAGCCGCCGCGGGCAGCGTGGGTGGCACGAGATGGCAACGGTAGAGGTCACCTTCACCCCGCTGGCCGCCCACGTGCGCACGGCCCGGCTCGTCGCCACGGCGGTCGCGAGGCGCAGCGGCGTGGCGGAGTCGCTGATGGACGAGGTCCGGCTGGCTGTCGGGGAGGCCTGCTCACGTGCGGTCGAAACGCACGCGAGCCAGTGCCCCGGCGAGCCCGTCCGAGTGGCGCTGTCCAGCCAGGAAGGCCGCTTCGAGATCGAGGTCGTCACGGCGGGCGGGCCAGGCGATCTCGGTGACGGGTCGGTTGCTGGCCTCGGGCCCTCCGGGTCGGCTGCTGGCCCCGGGTTCGTGCCCAGGCCGGCTGACGGCAACCTCATGCCGCCCGGTTTCTCGCTCGCGGTGATCGCGGGGCTCGCGGACGACGTCCAGATCAGCGAGACGGAGGCGGGCACCAGCGTCAAGATGAGCTGGCCGCTGTCCGGTTCGCTGGCGGCCGGCTCGCCCGCCTGACGCCGCGGCCGGCTCGCCCGCCGAAGGCACGAGTATGCGAGACTCTCGTCAGTTACCGTTTGATCACGAACGGGTCGCAGCGTCGTGACATCCGGACCCGACGCCCCGCGCGGGTCCCTGGATGCGTAGACTCCCGGCACGCGTGTCCACGTGGTGAAACGTGCGGACGTCGCACCATGTGCGACCTGATGACATTGCGGAGTGTTTGCGTGACGTACCCGGCCGGTTGATGTGCTGCCGCGTGCAGATGCCCGGCTAGGCGTGTGTTCCCCTGCTGAGGAGGATGAATGACAAGGCTCGGTTCCGCTCTGGCTGACGGAGCGGCCACCGTGACTGGCTCCAATGTGACCTGGGTCGCGATCGTGGCCGTTATCGCGGTGCTGGCGCTCGCGATGGCGGGCTGGCTGGTCAGGCAGGTTCTGGCGGCCGGGCAAGGTACCGCCAAGATGCAGGAGATCGCGGTCGCTGTCCAGGAAGGCGCGGCGGCGTACCTGCGCCGCCAGTTCCGCACCCTCAGCGTCTTCGTTGTCGTGATCTTCTTCGTGCTGCTCGTGCTGCCCGCTGACGGCACGGGTGTGCGGTGGGGCCGGTCCATCTTCTTCCTCGCTGGCGCGCTGTTCTCGGCGCTGACCGGCTTTACGGGCATGTCGCTGGCCGTCCGCGGCAACGTGCGGGTGGCGGCGGCAGCCCGCGAGAGCGGAGAGCGGCAGGCTACGAGGATCGCGTTCCGCACTGGCGGCGTGGCCGGGATGTTCACCGTCGGACTCGGCCTGCTCGGCGCCGCCGCGGTGGTGCTGATCTACAAGTCCAACGCGCCGAGCGTGCTGGAGGGCTTCGGCTTCGGCGCCGCGCTGCTCGCCATGTTCATGCGAGTAGGCGGCGGCATCTTCACCAAGGCCGCCGACGTGGGCGCGGACCTGGTCGGCAAGGTGGAG
The DNA here is from genome assembly GCA_963739025.1 of uncultured Actinomycetota bacterium. Lineage (GTDB taxonomy): Bacteria > Actinomycetota > Actinomycetes > Streptosporangiales > Streptosporangiaceae > Chersky-822. The sequence goes on from CAVTYS010000003.1 coordinate 410,448, forward strand.
AAGGGCATCCCTGAGGACGACCCGCGCAACGCTGCCACGATCGCCGACAACGTCGGCGACAACGTCGGAGACTGCGCCGGCATGGCGGCCGACTTGTTCGAGTCTTACGCGGTGACTCTGGTGGCCGCGCTGATCCTTGGCAAGGCGGCGTTCGGCTCGCAGGGCCTGGTCTTCCCGCTGATCGTGCCCGCGATCGGCGTTCTCACCGCGATGGCGGGGATCTACTTCGTGGCCCCGCGCAAGAACGACCGTAGCGGGATGACGGCCATCAACAGAGGCTTCTTCCTGTCCGCGATCTTCTCGCTCATCCTGGTCGTGATCGCTTCCTTCGTATACCTGCCATCCTCGTTCAGCCAGCTCAAGGGCGTCTCGGACCAGGCGATCCTGCACCACTCGGGTAACCCGCGGGTGCTGGCCATCGGCGCGGTGCTGATCGGCCTGGTGCTCGCCAGCGCGATCCAGCTGCTCACCGGCTACTTCACCGAGACGACCAGGCGGCCGGTCAGGGAGATCACCGAGTCCGCGCGCACCGGCCCGGCCACGGTCATCCTGTCGGGTATCTCCGTGGGCCTGGAGTCCGCGGTCTACTCCGCGCTGCTGATCGGCGCAGCGGTCTACGGGGCGTTCCTGCTCGGCACCGGCAACCCCACCATCGCGCTGTTCGCGGTCGCCCTGGCCGGCACCGGTCTGCTGACCACCGTGGGCGTGATCGTTTCGATGGACACGTTCGGCCCTGTGTCGGACAACGCCCAGGGCATCGCCGAGATGAGCGGCGACGTCGAAGGCGCGGCAGCGCAGGTGCTGACCAGGCTGGACGCCGTCGGCAACACCACCAAGGCGATCACCAAGGGCATCGCCATCGCCACTGCCGTGCTGGCCGCGACGGCGTTGTTCGGCGCGTTCCGCACGACCGTCTCTGCCGCGCTCAAGGGCACCGGCCTCGGCGCGTTCAGCCTTTCGATCGACAGGCCGAACGCGCTTGTGGGCCTCATCGTCGGCGCATCGGTCGTGTTCTTCTTCTCTGGCCTGGCCATCCAGGCGGTCGGCCGCGCGGCCGGCCGCGTCGTGTTCGAGGTGCGGGAGCAGTTCAGGAACCACCCGGGAATCATGGACTTCACAGAGAAGCCCGAGTACGGCCGCGTTGTCGACATCTGCACGAGGGACTCGCTCCGTGAGCTCACCACGCCAGGCCTGCTGGCCGTGCTGACCCCGATCGCCATCGGCTTCGGGTTCGGCTATGTACCGCTCGGCTCGTTCCTCGCCGGCGCGATCGCGACCGGCGTGCTGATGGCCGTCTTCCTCGCGAACTCGGGCGGCGCCTGGGACAACGCGAAGAAGCTGGTCGAGGACGGCGTCCTCGGCGGCAAGGGATCGGAGGCACACGCGGCTACGGTGATCGGCGACACTGTCGGCGACCCGTTCAAGGACACCGCGGGACCGGCGATCAACCCGCTGATCAAGGTCATGAACCTGGTCTCGCTGCTGATCGCGACCAGCGTCGTCAAGTACGCAGACAACACCGGCCTCCGCGTGGGCGTCGCGCTCGGCGCGCTGGCGATCGTGGTCGCGTCGATCGTGATCGCCAAGCGGCGCCAGACCGGCATCGCCCCGTCGGACGCCGACGGGGTCGACGGCCCCGCGGCGCCGGCCGACGACGAGCAGCCGGCAGAGAAGGCGACAGCCTGACAGCCAGCACAGAAGGCGACAGCCTGACAGCCAGCACAGAAGGCGACAGCCTGACAGCCGGCACAGAAGGCGGTCCGGTGCGCGGTTACCGCGCGCCGGACTTTGCCCACCGCCAGGCTGGCCTGGGAGCATGGACGCCATGACAGCGCACCGGCAGCTCATCGTCATGCGGCATGCCAAGGCGGGAGAGCTGCCCGGCGGTCCTGACGCGGAACGGGCGCTGCGCCCGCGCGGGTGCAGGAACGCAACGGCGGCCGGGCAGTGGCTGGCGGACCGCGACCTCGTGCCCGACCTGGTGCTCTGCTCGAGCGCCAGACGCGCCAGGCAGACCTGGCAGTACGTCAGCGCCGAGCTGGCTGGCGAGCCCGAGGTCGTCAGCGACCCGCGGCTGTACGAGGCCGACGCCGAGGACCTGCTCGGATTCTTCGCCGAGACCAGGCCGGGCGCCCGCAGCCTCATGTACGTCGGGCACAACCCGGCCGCGGCCGACGTGACCGAGATCCTGACTGGCGGCCCCGTTGACTTCCCCACGTCGGCGATCGCGATCATCAGCCTCGACGCCGGCTGGCCAAGCCTGTCCAGCGACCCGTCAGGTGCGGGCCGCCTCATCGCTTCCTGGCGCCCCGAGCGGGGGAAGGAGGCAGATGCCGGCTGAGGTGCTTTACCTGCGCGGTGTGGGCGTCTGCCGCGATCGGTCGATGCTGCTCAGGGACGTCGACTGGACCGTCAAGGACGACGAGAGCTGGGTCATCGTCGGGCCGAATGGCGCGGGCAAGACTACTCTGCTCCAGGTCGCGGCCGGCTTGGTAGCGCCAACAGAGGGCCTCGCAGTGGTGCTCGGCGAGCCGGTGCACGACGCCGAGTTGCAAGATCTGCGCAGCCGGGTCGGGATCTCCAGCGCCGCCGTGGCTGAGCAGGTGCCGCGCGGCGAGAAGGTGATCGACCTGGTGATGACCGCCGGCTACGGCCTGCTCGGGCGCGGCGGCGAGGAGTACGACTCCTTCGACGTGGCCCGCGCGGTTGAACTGCTTGACGCCGTCGGCTGCGCGCATCTGATCAGGCGGCGGTTCGGCACGCTCTCCGAGGGCGAGCGCAAGCGAGTGCAGATCGCGCGCTCTCTCATGGCCGACCCCGAACTGCTGCTGCTCGACGAGCCGGCTGCCGGGCTCGATCTTGGTGGCCGGGAGGACGTGCTGCGACGGATCGCCGCGCTGGTCGCAAGGCCGGGCTCGCCGGTCATGGTGCTGGTGACACACCACGTTGAAGAGGTTCCTGCTGGCTTTACCCACGCCATGCTGATGCGCAGGGGCACGGTGCTCGCGGCCGGCCCGGTGGACCAGGTATTCACCGCCCGCAACCTGTCGCGGTGTTTCGGCGTCCCGCTGATCGTCGAGCGCAGGGCTGCCCGCTGGATGGCCCACGCCGCTGCGCCGGCCCGGCGGGACGACCCGCAGGGTCCCCCCGCCAGCGGTCTCTGACGAGGGCGCCGGTGGGCGGCTGGGAGATCGTGGCGATACTCGCTGCGGCGATCGCGGCAGGCGCCATCAATGCGGTGGTGGGATCGGGCTCGCTGATCACCTTCCCCACGCTGCTCGCGTTCGGATTCCCGCCGGTGGTCGCGAACGTCTCGAATAACGTCGGTCTCGTCCCCGGCAATGTCAGCGGCGCGTTCGGTTACCGCGAGGAGCTGTCCGGCCAGCGCGGGCGGCTGATCAGGCTTGGCATGGCCTCCTGCGCTGGATCGGTGGCCGGGGCGTGCGCGCTGCTTGCGCTGCCGCCCGGCGTCTTCAAGGTCGTCGTTCCCGCCCTGATCATCGTCGCGTGCGTGCTCGTGGTCGTGCAGCCCAGGCTGTCGGCGTGGGTGGCGGCCAGGGGCAGGGAGCGAGCCGAGCACGGCGGCCCGGTGCTGATCGCCGGGGTCTTCCTGGCCGGCGTCTACGGCGGCTACTTCGGGGCGGCCCAGGGCGTACTGGTGATCGGGCTTCTCGGGGTCTTCCTCACCGAGACATTGCAGCGGATCAATGCGGGTAAAAACGTACTCGTCACCATCGTCAACGGCGCAGCCGCTGTGGTGTTCGTCATCTTCGCCCACGTGAACTGGCTAGTCGTGCTGCTCATCGCCACCGGCTCGTCCGCCGGCGGCCTGGCCGGAGCCAAGCTCGGCCGCCGGCTGCCGCCGCTGGCGCTCAGGGCCCTCATCGTCGTGATCGGCGTGATCGCCGCGGTCAAGCTGATCTTCTTCCCGTGACCGGTCAGGCCTGGTCTGGCTCGGCCGCCAGCTAGCGGGCGACGTCTGGCGGCGGCAATATCCCCGCCGTGACGGCCTGGCCGACCAGATCCCTGGCCAGCGCGCCGAGCGCCGGCGAGCCGTCTTCGATCAGCGCGACCCTCGCCAGCACCTGGTCAGCGGTGATGCCGTGCCGTTGCCACGTGCCGCCACCCGCCGTCAGGTTCTCGAGCATCGGCTGGAGCCGGTCAAGCGCGCGGGCGAACTTCGCCTCCCTGGTCTGCCGTGCGGTGAACTCGTCCCAGATCTGCCGCAGTCCCGCCGCCTGGTCGCCAGGCAGGATCGCGAAGATCCGGTCGGCCGCGGCGCGCTCGGCGGCGTCCTGTCGTGCCTGCGCCTCGGCATCGGCATACAGGAACAGGTCGCCAGCGTCGATCTCGACCAGATCGTGGACCAGCACCATGGCGCTGACCCTGGCCAGGTCGGTGCCGGGCGGCGCGTGCTCGCCGAGCACGAGTGCCATCATCGCCAGGTGCCAGGAATGCTCGGCCGAGTTCTCCCGCCGGTTCAGTCCGTCCCTGGCCAGGATGGTCTGCCTGAGCACGCCTTTGAGCATGCCGATCTCCGCCACGAACCGCATCTGCTCGTCGAGTCGCCGCACGCGCGTGAGCCCCTACTGCGGGCCGAGTCCGAGCAGGTGCATCAGGAACAGCAGGGCGACGAAGCCGACGAGGATCCCCGTACCCTTCGCGAGCGAGGAAAGCCGCCTGCGCCTGTCGCCAGGAGCCGGGCGCCTGGCCGGACCTGACCTGCTGCGGCCGGACGTCAGCAGCCGGCGCCATGACCTGCCCTGCGCCGCAGGCCGCCCGGCCTGGCCGGCGGCGGCCTGCCTGCGCAGCTTCCTTGCCTGGCTGGCCCTCCGCAGGCTCAGCGACGCCCGGCGGCGCCTGGCCGCGCGCTTCGCGCGCTCCGCTGCCGACGGCTCGCGGAACCTCGCCGCGCCCGCTGTGCCCGCGTAGAGGTCGCGAAGCTGCCGCTCGAATTCGTCCGGGCCCCCGGTGGCATCGCTGTGCTCGGTGGACATGCTGCAAGTATGCCTGGCTCGCGCCGGTTGCCGAGCCCGTTGCGGCGGGCCGACTGGCGCCGAGCCGGCCAGCGGAGCGGCACGGCAGTATCCCGCTCCCAGCTTCGGACCCAATGAGTAACGACACGATTACGTCATGTAACCATGCTGGAAACGACTGAGCAGGGGGACCTCAGCCATGACCGACCATCGGCCACGTACGACGACCGACGCCGGCACCCCGGCGCCCAGCGATGAATTCTCGCAGTCGGTGGGTCCTGACGGCCCGCTGCTGCTGCAGGACCACTACCTGATCCAGAAGATGGCCCAGTTCAACAGGGAGCGGGTGCCCGAGCGGGTCGTGCACGCCAAGGGCGGCGGCGCCTACGGCACGCTGACGATCAACGAGGACGTCAGCCAGTTCACCAAGGCGGGCCTGTTCGCGCCGGGTGCCAGGACCGAACTGCTGATCAGGTTCTCGACGGTGGCCGGCGAGCTCGGAAGCGCTGACACCGCGCGCGACCCGCGCGGCTTCGCGATCAAGTTCTACACCGACCAGGGCAACTACGATCTGGTCGGCAACAACACGCCGGTCTTCTTCATCAGGGACCCGCAGAAGTTCCAGGACTTCATCCGCAGCCAGAAGCGCAGGGCCGACAGCCACACCCGCGACAACAACATGCAGTGGGATTTCTGGACGCTCTCGCCGGAGTCGGCGCATCAGGTCACGTTCCTGATGAGCGACCGGGGCACGCCGCGCACCTGGCGGCACATGAACGGCTACGGCAGCCACACGTTCATGTGGTACAACGCGGCCGGCGAGAAGTTCTGGATCAAGTACCACATCAAGACCGACCAGGGCATCGAGAACTTCAGCCTGGCCGAGGCCGCCGCCATGGCCGCGGATGACCCGGACTTCCACCTCCGCGACCTGCGCGCCGCGATCGCCAGCGGCGAGCACCCGTCGTGGACGGTCCAGGTCCAGGTGATGCCGTTCGAAGCCGCGGCGGACTACCGGTTCAACCCGTTCGACCTCACCAAGGTCTGGCCGCACGGCGACTATCCGCCGGTCCCGATCGGGACGATAACGCTGAACAGGAATCCGGAGAACTACTTCGCCGAGATCGAGCAGGCCGCGTTCGAGCCGGCCAGCTTCGTGCCAGGCATCGGCCCGTCGCCCGACAAGATGCTGCAGGGCAGGCTGTTCTCCTACCCGGACACGCACCGGCACCGGATCGGCACGAACTACCTGCAGCTTCCCGTCAACCGGCCCAAGGCGCCCGTCCATTCGTACAACAAGGACGGCGCGATGCGGTACGCCAATCCCGGCGATCCTGTGTACGCGCCGAACTCGTTCGGCGGGCCCGCCGCCGATCCGGAGCTCTGGCAGGGCGAGACCTACGTCGTGAGCGGCGAGATCATGCGGACGGCGCACACCAGGCACGCCGAGGACGACGACTTCGGCCAGCCGCGGGCGCTATGGGCGAACGTGCTGTCCGAGACCGACCAGGAGCACCTGGTGGCCAACATCTGCGCGCACGCCGCCGCGCCAGAGGTGAGCACCGACATGAAGGCCAGGGTCGTCGAGTACTGGCGCAACGTGCACCCGGAACTGGGCGCACAGGTCGGCAAGGGCCTGGACGGGGGCTGACCAGGAGGTATCGGATCTCTCCTGCGCCGCCCGGATGGCGCTACGATCGGCGCTGTTATGGCAACGATCAGGGTCGCGCTGGCCGAGGACAACGTCCTGCTGCGAGAAGGCATCTCTCGGCTGGTGGCCGCCAACGAGGACTTCGACCTCGTCGGGGTGGCAGCTGACCTGCCAGAGCTGCTCTCCATCGTGGCCGACAAGCATCCGGATGTCGTCGTCACCGACATCCGGATGCCGCCGACCGGCACGGACGAAGGCATCAAGGCAGCGAGCTGGATTTACCAGAACCACCCGCGCACCGGGGTCGTCGTCCTCAGCCAGTACGTGGCGCCCACGTACGCCGTGGCGCTGCTCGAGCACGGCTCGGCGGGCCGGGCCTACCTGCTCAAGGAGCGGGTGAGCAGCGTCGACGAGCTGGCCAGGGCGATCAGGACGGTCGCGCAGGGCGGATCGGTGATCGACCCGCGCGTGGTCGACGAGCTTGTCCGGTCGCGCTCTGGCGAGCGTCAGCCAGGACTGGCCACCCTGACGCCCAGGGAGTCGGAGATCCTCGGCGAGATGGCGCAGGGCAAGAGCAACTCCGCGATCGCGGCCGCGCTGTTCGTGACCGAGCGGGCCGTCGAGAAGCACACGAACTCAATCTTCGCCAAGCTCGGGTTGTCGGAGGAGAAAGACGTCAACCGCCGGGTCAAGGCCGTGCTGCTGTTCCTCAGCAAGCAGGAGCCGGCGAGCTAGAGCAGCGGCACTGACCCCTGTACCTGGCTGCCCTGGCCAGGCTGGGACTCCCACCGGACCGTGCCGCCGATCGAGCCGAGCCGGTCGGCCATGTTGACGAAGCCGTGACCGCCGCGCACCTGATCGGTGTCGAACCCCGGTCCGTCGTCGCTGACCGAGAACAGCAGGCCGCCCTCCTCTTCCCAGATCCGCAGATCCACCCGTGCTCCCGCGGCATGCTTGGCGGCGTTCTGCAAAGCTTCCAGGCAGCAGAAGTAGACGGCCGCCTCCACCTCGGGCCCGTACCTGCCGATCCCGTCCGCGCGGACGGCAACCTGGAGCGGGCTGCGGTTCGCCGCTGCCTGCAGCGCCTCGCCGAGGCCACGGTCGGCGAGCAGCGGCGGGTAAATGCCGTGCGCGAGCTCGCGGAGCTCGGTGATGGTGTCCTTGATGTCGATGGCGAGCTGGTCCAGCATCTCCGTCGCGGCCGGCGGGTCGTCAGCGAGGATGTCACGCGCCAGCCGCAGGTTGACGGCCATGGCTACCAGATGCTGCTGGGCCCCGTCGTGCAGGTTGCGCTCCACCTTGCGGCGCTCGGCGTCGCCGCTCGCGACGATGCGTGCCCTGGACTGGCGCAGCTCCTCGGCCTGCTTGCGCAGCTCGTCGAGCGTCGTCTGCAGCGCCGTGTCCAGTCTCGCGTTGTGCACGGCCAGGCCGACCTGCCTCGCCAGCTCGGTGAGCACCCTGTCGTCCTCGGCGGCGAACTGGTCGGCGGTGACCGGGCGCTGCGCGACGATGAGGCCGAGCAGCTCACCTGCGTGGCTGACCGGCATCACCCGGAGCTGGCAGTCGCCGCGCCCTTCGAGCAAGGCGGGTAGCCACACCGAGACCCAGGCGTTGCCGGAGATCCCCGCCCTGGTCACGACCGGCCTCGCGGGCCCGGTGATCACCAGCGACGCTGCCCCTGCCCCGCAGCCTTCTGGCCCGGTGTCCGGCACGGCCGCCACGCGCTCCAGCACATCACCTATCCCGGTGTAGACCTCCGCGCTGGTCAGGCTCATCGTCTTGCGCAGCGACTCGGCGAGCTGCAACAGCAGCTCGTCCATGCTGATCGCCCTGGTCATCCGGGTGCCGAAGGTGCGCAGCACTTCATCGGGCGCGTGCCTGGCGCCGAACACGGACCGGGTCGCCCAGCCGAGCAGGCGCTCCCTGACCGGCAGATAGCCGATCGCTCCGACCGCTGCCGCCAGCATGGACAACCCGAGCAGCTCATGATCGCCGTTGTCCTGCGGCGGGTTGCCAAGCCCGAGAATCACGACGATGTAGACCGCGGCGACCGCGACGGTGTACCCGGCCACCGCGAGCACGTGCACGAGCAGCCGACCGCCAAACGAGCCGAGCCGGGGCACGTGGCCGGCGATCAGGCCGATCGGAACGAGCACCGTCGCCGTCACCGCGACCGCGCCTGGCGGAGCAGGCCAGGCGACGAGCAGGTGGAGCACCGCGGCGGCGATCGCGACGGTCGCGGCGAGGACGGCCCCGATCCCTGTCCACTGCAGCCGCTCCCTGTCGCGGCTCGGCGCGGCCGCGTAGCGGAGCCGGACCGCGGGGAGGGCGAGGACGGCGGCGGCAGGCAGGCAGATCGCGAAGGCCGCCGCCGGCAGCGGTCCGCCGCCCGAGGCGAGGCCGAGCGCGGCGGCCGCCGCAGCCGCGAGGTATCCGCTGGCTGCGGCCATCCGCCTGGCCCGGGAGCCGAGATGGCCGCCGGGGACGGCGAGCAGCAGGTGCAGCCACAACGCGAGGACCAGGGCGCCTGCTAGCGTCGCCGCGGAGAGCAGCAGGCGGTGGCTGCCAGCGGGCGCGCCAGCCGCGGCGCGGGTGCAGCTCAGCGCGAGCACGGCAGCGAGCGCGCCGCAGCTGACCTGCCATTGCGGGGTGCGTTCCCTGGCCCTGGCGGTCAGCGCGGCAGAGAGCGCCCACACGGCGGCCACGGTGTACCCGGCCACCTGCAGGGCTCTGACAGGGGCGGGCGCTGCTAGCCCTGCGCCCGTCACCGCGAGCGCGGCAGCGGGCAGCACGAATCCCGCGGTGATCAGTCGGGCTCGCTGTGCTGGCCTTGGGGCACGACCCCCCGAAGCCCCCCGTGGTGCCTTGGCTGCGCGTACCCGCAGCAAGCTGGTGGTCACCGTGCCTGCACCCGGGCTCCCAGGTCACCGATGATCTCGTCCGCTGTGACGATCCTGCCGTCCCGCATCTTCGCCAGCCGTTGCGCGGCGGCCGCGACGTCGACGTCGTGGGTGACCAGGATGACCGTCTGGCCGCCCGCGTGCAGCCGTTTGAGCAGCTCGATAACCTCTGCGCCGCCCTCGGAGTCCAGGGCGCCGGTCGGCTCGTCGGCCAGCAGCAGCGTCGGCTCGTTGGCCAGGGCCCGCGCGATCGCCAGCCGCTGCCGCTGCCCGCCCGACAGCACGCCGGGCAGCGAGCCGGCCTTGTCGCCGATGCCTAGCAGGTCGAGCAGGTCACGTGCCCTGGTCTCGGCCATCCGCCGCTTCCTGCCAGCGATGAGCGCGGGCAGCGCGACGTTCTCCAGCACCGTCATCCCCTCGAGCAGGTTGAAGAACTGGAACACGATGCCGATATGCCGGCGGCGCATCCTGGCCAGGTCGTCTTCGCCGCGGCCGGTCACCTGCTCGCCGGCCACCGTGATGTCCCCCTCGTCCGGCACGTCAAGCCCGGCTATGAGGTTGAGCAGCGTGGACTTGCCGCAGCCGGACGGCCCCATCAGCGCGACGAACTCGCCGGCCTGGACGGTCAGGTCGACGCCCCGCAGCGCCCGCACGGGAGCGTTCCCGGCTTCGAAGGTCCTCCGCACGCCTCGGGTCACGAGCGCCGTTGTCGTCATTGCGCCCCCCGTGCAGTCTGGATCGGGCCCGGCACGTCGGGTTCGGCTGGCCCGCGAAGCTTGTAGGCAATTATGGGCGTCTCACGGCCCTTGACCAGCTGTTCCGGCAGAGCGGCCAGGTCGGCCGGGACCGACAGGGCACGTTTGGTTGCCTCCGAAATCACGGTTTCGCCGGCCGAGCCGAGTTGCTGCAGCCGCTGGCTGAGGTTCACCGTGTCGCCCACCAGCGTGTACTCGAGCCGTTCTGCCGAGCCGAGCAGCGCCGCGGCCGCCTCGCCGGTGGACACGCCGATGCCAAGGCCGAACACCGGCAGCCCGCCGGCGGCCCAGCCTGTGTTGATCTCGTCCTGCAGCTGGTGCATGGCGGCGGCCGCGGCGACCGCGCGGTCGGCGTGGTCTGGCTGCGGGAACGGCGCGCCGAACACGGCCATCACCGCGTCGCCGACGAATTGCATGACGGTACCGCCCTGGCCGAGAATGGCTCGGTTCATCGCCGCCCGGTGGCTGTTCAGCTGGCCTGCCAGCTGCGCGGGATCGGCGTGCTCGGCGATCGCCGAATACGACCTGATGTCGCTCATCAGCACGGTGACCTGCACCCGTTCCGTCTCGCCGATCCGCTGCCCCTGGCCCCTGATCTTCTCGGCCAGGCCACCTGGCAGCAGCCGGGACAGGGTCTCGCCCTGCTCCTCCCGGTCGACGATGGCCTGGTGCAGCATCCTGAGCCGGTTCAGCGCGCCCTGCTGGCCGGTGGACACTCCGGCGGCCAGCTTGACGAACACGGTCTCCACGGCCGCGTCGATGGCGGCTGGCGGGACGCCCTTGGCAGCGGCGATCACCTTGATCGTCTTGCCTGCGGCGATCATGCCGAGCAGCTCTTCCTCGGCGGCCAGCAGCCCGCCGGGCGACAGGACGGGCTGGACCAGCGCCTCGACGATGGCCGGGTCGAGCGCCGTGCCGCCGGTCGCCACGCTGCGGATCGCGTCGGCCAGCTGGCTGCCCTCAGCGACCCGGTCCTTCAGCAGGTAGCCATAGCCCGCCGACCCCTCGGCCAGCAGCGTGACCGCGTATTCAGGGTCGTCGTACTGGGAGAGCACGACCACGCCGGTGCCCGGATGGCGCTTGCGCACCTCCTTGGCAGCGTCGATGCCCTCCCGGTGAAACGATGGCGGCATCCGGACGTCGGTGACCAGCACCTGGGGCTCGGTGGCCGCGCACCCGGACACGACCTCGTCGTAGTCGGCGGCGAACCCGACGACGCTCAGGTCAGCGCTGCGCTCGATGAGCGCGCGCACGCCCTCGCGGACGATGAGGTTGTCGTCAGCGAGGAACACGCTGATCGTGCGCCGGTCAGGCGCTGCTGTCTGTTCCATCCAGCTAGTTGTCGCATGCCGGGGGCGTGCCGCGCCAGGGAGCGAGCCTCTGCAACTTATGTGGTGCTAGCACACCTCGCATTCACGAGCCACCACGCTGGCTCCGCGGACGGTCCGGCGGGCATGGTCGCGGTATGCGATACGAGAGCAGCGTGACCTCACTGTCCTGGATCCCTTCGGAAGCCGTCACCGGAAGCACCCGGGTCGCGTTCGACGCGGGGTTCACGCACTACGACGACCCGCCGCCGGCCCAGATCGATGACTTGGACGCGCTCCGCGCCGCGGACAAGTTCCGCTTCGCCAACGTCCTGAAGGCATGGATCGAGGTCGACGACGGCGGCCAGATCACCGATTCCGGCTACAGCGGCGGCGGCTACATCGGCGACACAACGATCAGGCTGGTCGGCATGCGGCACGTGTTCCAGAACGCGCTGCTGCCTGACCTGCGCCTGGATCCCGAGCACGGTGACGGCTGGGTCACGTTCACCCAGACAGTCGGCGGCAGGACCAGCGTGCCTGCCCCGCGCAAGGTCTCCCATCCGCCCTACGTGCAGTGGCAGGCGCCGCTGGTGTGGACGACGCTGACGCTGACACTGCGCGCGGACGGCACCGCGCAGTGCGCGATGAGCGGAGCCAGCAAGTTCCCCAGGCACTGGGTCTACGGCGATAGTGGCGCGCTGACCCACAAATCTGGGCTCACGGACTACTCCGACTGGATGGCCCATTCGTTCGGCAAGCACACGCCATGGGGCGACGAGGACTCGCAGGCGCTGGTGACAGCCGTCGAGACGGCACTCGAGCACGCGCTGTCCGTCCAGCTGATGCACGGTGCGGCCAAGCCCGCGATCACCAAGGTCGCCGCCGGTGACGTGATCGTGCGCCAGGGGGAGCAGGGCAGCGACATCTACCTGGTGCTCGACGGCGTGATCAGGGTCGAGCGCGATGGCGAGTGGCTGGCGGAGTGCGGGCCAGGCGCGCTGTTCGGCGAGCGCGCGCACCTTGAGGGCGGCGAGCGGACGGCGACGCTGACCGCGGTAACGGCGTGCCGCCTGGCGTCGGTCTCGGCAGCGCAGTTCGACCGCACGGCACTGGAAGAACTGGCCGGGGGGCACCACCGCGAGTCCATCGGGCAGGCTTGAGACCATGCGGGTACAGCTGTGCGGCGTCAGGGGGTCCACCCCGGCGCCTGGACCGGAGTTCGTCAGGTACGGCGGCAACACCTCGTGTGTCGCTCTGACCGGCGACGACGAGCTGGTGCCGACGTTGCTCCTGGACGCCGGCACCGGGCTGCGTCAGGTGACGCCGCTGCTGGACGGCCTGCCCTTTCGCGGCACGATCCTGCTGTCGCACCTGCACTGGGACCACGTCCAGGGCCTGCCGTTCTTCACCGCCGGCGACACCGAGGGCGCGCAGGTCAGGCTGCTGATGCCGGAGCAGCCAGGCGGGGCGGCCGCCGAGGACGTGCTTGCCCTGAGCATGTCGCCGCCGCACTTCCCGATAGGCCCGAGCCAGCTCCGCGGGTCATGGACCTTCGGCACGCTGCCGCCCGGCGAGATCACCTCCGGCCAGTTCACGATCCTCGCCAGGCAGATCCCGCATAAGGGCGGCACGACGTACGGCTACCGGGTCAGCGACGGCAGGTCGGCCGTGGCCTACCTGCCTGACCACTGCCCGACCAACCTCGGCCCTGGCCCTGACGGCCTGGGGGAGTACCACGAAGCCGCGCTGGCCCTGGCGGCGGGAGCCGACGCCCTGGTCCACGACGCGTCGCTGCTGCCTGACGAGGTGCCCGCGCAGGCCAGCTTCGGCCACGCCGCCGCGGACTACGCGGTCGGGCTTGGCGTGCGCGCGAAGGCCCGCCGGGTGGTGCTGTTCCACCACGGGCCAGGTCGCACCGACACCGAGCTCGACAAGCTGGCGGGGCGGCTGGCAGGCGCTCTTGTCCCAGTCGTGGTCGCCGCCGAGCGAGAGGTGCTGAGGCTATGAGCGGCACCCCGGACGCGGTCGTCGTCGGCGCGGGCCCGAACGGGCTGGCCGCGGCCATCACGCTGGCCAGGTCCGGCCTTGCCGTGCAGGTCTTCGAGGGCGCGCAGGAGCCCGGCGGCGGCTGCCGCAGCGCCGAGCTCACGCTGCCCGGATACACCCACGACACCTGCTCAGCCGTGCATCCGCTGGCCGCCGCTTCGCCGTTCTTCCTCGGGGTCGACCTGGCGGCGCGCGGGGTCAGGCTGCTGTACCCGAAGGTCGCGTTCGCGCACCCGCTCGATGGCGGCCGGGCAGCGTCCGTGGCAGGGTCGGTCGAGGAGACCGCGGCCGCGCTCGGCCCCGACGGCCCGCACTACCGGCGGCTGATGGGCAGGCTGGTGCGGGACGCCGGCGTCATCGTCCCCGAGGTTCTCGCGCCGCTGCGATCGCTGCCCGCGCACCCTGTTCCGATGGCAAGGTTCGGCCTGCAGGCGCTGCTCCCGGCCGCCGCTGTCGCCGGCCGGTTCAAGACAGAGGAGGGCCAGGCGATCCTGGCGGGGGCGGCTGCCCACGCGATGCGTCCGCTGAACACGCCGCTGACCGCCGGATTCGGGCTGCTGTTCACGCTGCTCGCTCACTCGCCTGGCTGGCCCGTGGCGGAGGGCGGCAGCGCGGTGCTCACCGCCGCGCTCGTCGCCGAGCTCGAGGAGCTCGGCGGGACCGTCACGACCGGTTGCACGATCAAGGACCTGGACGAGCTGCCGAAGGCCAGGACCGTGCTGCTTGACATCTCGCCGCGTCAGTTCGCCTGGATCGCCGGCGATCGCGTGCCGCGCCGGTACGCCAGGACGCTGGACCGCTTCAAGTACGGCCCCGGCGTCTGCAAGGTGGACTGGGCGCTCGACGGCCCTGTGCCGTGGCAGGCCGAAGCCTGCCAGCAGGCTGGCACCGTTCACGTGGCCGGAACGCTGGCCGAGGTTGCCAGCAGCGAGGCCGACGTCGCCGCTGGCCGGCACCCGGACCGCCCGTACTGCCTGCTCGCCCAGCCCGGCGTCGTCGACCCGACGAGGGCGCCGGCCGGCAAGCAGACCCTCTGGGCTTACTGCCACGTGCCGTCAGGATCCGGCGTCGACATGGCGGAGCGGATCGAGGCCCAGATTGAGCGTTTCGCGCCAGGCTTCCGCGACCTGATACTCGCCAGGTCGGTGCGGACCGCCGTCGACATGGAGCGGCACAACCCGAACTACGTGGGCGGCGATATCAACTGCGGCGCGGGCACGCTGCGCCAGATTGTCTTCCGTCCCGCCGTCCGCTGGAACGAGTACAGGACTGCGCTGCCGGGTGTCTACCTCTGCTCCGCCGCGACGCCGCCGGGCGGCGGCGTGCACGGCATGTGCGGAACGGGTGCCGCCCGCGCCGCACTGGCCGATCTCGGCCGCGCCGGGTCCTCCGGCTAGCGCGCGACCTGATCGCGGATCAGGTCGCGGTACCAGGCGAAGGACGCCTTGGGGATCCGGCGCTGGGTCTCGAAGTCGGTGAACACCAGGCCGAACCGCTGGTGGTAGCCCTCGGTCCACTCGAAGTTGTCGGTGAACGTCCACTCGAAGTAGCCGCGCACGTCGACGCCCGCGCCGATGGCGTCGTGCACCGCCCGCAGGTGTCCGTCGAGGTAGCCGATCCTCGCCTGGTCGTCGACCGTGCCGTCGGCTGCCACTTCATCGGCCACCGAGCAGCCGTTCTCGGTGATATAGACCGGCGGCAGCGCCGCGCCGTACCGGTCCCGCATGCAGGTCAGCAGCTCGGTCAGCCCGGCAGGGACGACGGGCCAGCCGAACGCGGTCAGCGGGTAGCCGGGGATCGGCTCCATCTGGAACGGCAGCGGCGAGTCTGGGAGGGCCGACAGCCTGGTCGGGTTGTAGTAGTTCACGCCGATGCCGTCGACGGGCGCCGAGATCACGTCAAGGTCGCCGTCCTGGACGCAGTCGAGGCCGCCGGGTCCCACGCCGAACGCCCCGAGGTCGGGATAGCGGCCGAGCAGCACAGGGTCGGTGAACAGCCTGTTCTGCAGGACGTCGTAGGCCGCCGCGGCGGCCACGTCGGCGGCGCTGTCGCTGGCGGCCCAGGCCGGGGAGTAGTTGTTGGTGATCATGACCTGCCGCGCGCCTGCCGCCCGCAGCGCGGTCGTGGCCAGCCCGTGGCCGAGCAGCTGGTAGTGGGCCGTCGGCAGCGCGCCCGTCATCAGCGCCTTGCCCGGCGCGTGGATGCCGAGCGCGTATCCGAAGGCAGTCACCACGAAGGGTTCGTTAAGCGTGATCCATAGCCCGATCCGGTCGGCGAGCCGCCCGGCAGCCAGCGACGCGTAGTCGGCGAACCGGGAGGCGGTCTCCCTGCTCAGCCACCCGCCCTCGTCCTCGAGCGGCTGCGGCAGGTCCCAGTGGTACAGCGTGGGCACCGGGGTGATGCCGGCGGCGAGCAGCGCGTCGGTCAGCCGCTCGTAGAAGTCCAGGCCAGCATCGTTGGCCGGTCCCTTGCCGCCCGGCTGCACCCGCGGCCACGCGATCGAGAACCGGTACGCGGTGATGCCGAGGTCGGCCATCAGCTCGACGTCCTGCGCCCACCGGTGGTAGTGATCGCACGCCACGTCGCCGGTGTGGCCGTCCCTGATCACGCCAGGCTTGCGGCAGAACGTATCCCAGATCGAGTCGCCGCGGCCGCCCTCGGCGACGGCGCCCTCGATCTGGTAGGCGGCAGTGGCGACGCCCCAGTCGAATCCGGCGGGGAACGCGGGCATCGTGGGCATCGGGGCTGCGTCCGTAGCAGGGGTCTGCGTCACCGGCCGATCGTAACCGCCGCCGCCGGCCGCGATCGCGCCGGCCGCGCGCTACCTGCGCTCGGCGTGCTCGGGGCTCACGGCGGCCGCGGGCACCGCGCCCATGATCATCGAGTCGCCCCTGAACAACGGTGTGTCCCTGACCTGCCGTTCGATCGAGGCGGCCGACATCGTGTAGCCGATGAACAGCAGCAGCGAGACAGCCTCCATGACGATCCACAGCCAGTGCGACGCGAGCTGGGTGGTCCAGTCGTTCAGGCCGTGCAGCAGCGCGGGCAGCGTGATGCCGAAGAGGATCAGCGGGATCCGGCGCCTGCGGTAGTTCACGCCCATCCCGATGAAGAACGCGGCGATCCCGGCCCATACGGCGTGCTGGAAGCCGTCGACGAACACCCGCTGGGCGAACGTCAGGATCAGCGGGACCGCCAGGCCAGCCTTGTGGTTGCCCTGCATCAGGTAGCTGGCCGTGTAGAAGACCGACTCCCGGACTCCGAAGGCGAGCCCCGCAATGGTGCCGAGGAACATCCACACGCGCACGTCGAGGGTGGTCTTCCAGACCCAGCGGAGCAACAGGGCTCCGACGAGAATCGGCAGCGCCTTCGTGACCTCTTCTGCGAACCCGACGCCGTAGATCCAGGGCAGCAGGTTGTGACTGGTGGCGGTGTGGTCGAGGGCATCTTCCCAGGGCAGCGTCACGGTGGGGAGCAGCACCATGACGGCGGCCACGATCGCGACGGCCAGCCAGCCGATCAGCCTGGTGATGTGGCCTGGCCTGATCAGCAGCCAGAAGGCGACCGTCCAGAGCGGCGCGATCGCGAGGCTGTAGGCCCAGCCTGGCGCGCTCAGGTCGGTGGTGGTGGAGAACAGCACGACGAAGAGCGAGGGCAGCAGCCCGTAGGCGATCACGAGCAGCCGGGAACCCTGTTTCCAGCCGGGATCCTTCAGCCAGCTGCGCACGGGCACCAGGATGTGCACGGCGGTCGCGAACTCTCCGCCCGGCGAGTCGAGCCTGGCGTGGTGCGCTGGCAGGTGCTGATAGGCGGGGCTCGGGTGGTTGCCCGAGATGTCGCCGCGCCACAGTTCCTCGCGGTGCACGGCGCTGGGGTTTCTGGTCGCGGCCGTGGCGGCTGTCGAGCCGCCGGCTTCCTGCTCCGCCGGCTGCGAGGCCTCGGCCTGGCCGGTCGCTGCGGCGCGCGGTCCCGTGTCCGCCAGGCCAGACTCGGGCAGCACCGCGTCGGCGAGCTCGATCCGCAGCTCAGGCCCGCGCGGCGTGGCCAGGTGCACGTCGAGCGGCTGCCGCACCGAGACCGACGCGATGGGCAGCCCGCCGATAAACGTGCGCCCCTTGCCCAGGTCGTCGAGAGTCCAGCCGTCGGCGCGCCAGGTGATGCGCGCGTGATCACGCGAGACGATCGGATCGGACACGACCACCGCGTTGTCCGGGCTGCGGCCGATCCGGACCGTCTGGCCAGGCTCGAACGTGAACGTCTGGCCAGCGAACGTGATCTTGAGGTCGCTCACTCGCCCGCCTTCCTGCGCGACCCGCCACCGAACATTGTGCACGGGCGGCGCTGGCTCAGGTTACCGACACCTGGGCGATGGTCGATCACAATCCGTGAACGACTGGGTACGGCCTGGGGTATCTGCTACCCCTAGCCGGCGCTCGCCTCGCTGATCGCCTCGTCCACTTCGGCATGCCTGGCGGCGAGCTCTGCGGCGTGCTTCTCTTCGTCGATCTTCTCGGCGAGGTCCTCGTCGGCCTTCATCAGCGTCTCGAGATCGCTGTCAGCCGCCCCGAGCACCCCGAGGTCAGCGAACGCGTGCCTGACCTTCGGTCCCCACAGGCCGATGTCCCTGACGCACGGCACGATCCTGGTGAACAGCAGCGACCTGAACGCCTGCTGCACGGGGGACTTGTCGGTGAAGTCCATGCACTCCTCGACGTCGAAGTCAAGGCGCTCCCACACCTCCTGGGCGCGGAACCTGTTGTTCATCAGGTAACAGCCCTCGATCAGGAACTCCTCGCGCTCGGCCCGCTCGGCCTCCGTCAGCTCGGCGTAGTAGTCACGCAGCGCTAGCCGCCCGAACGCGACGTGCCGCGCCTCGTCCTGCATCACGTAGGCGAGCAGCTGGGTGACGAGCTTGTTGTTGGACATGTCCCTGTGCACGCCGAACGCCGCGAGCGCGAGGCCCTCGATCAGCACCTGCATGCCGAGGTAGGGGTAGTCCCAGCGGCCGTCGGCCAGCGCCTCGGCGAGCAGCGTGCCGAGGTCGTCGTTGATCGGATAGTAGATGCCGATCTTGTCCTTGATGAAGCGCTGGTACAGCTCGACGTGCCGCGCCTCGTCCATCACCTGGGTTGCCGCGTAGAACTTGGAGTCCATGTCGGGCACCGACTCGACGATCCTGGCGGCGACGGTGAGCGCGCCCTGCTCGCCGTGCAGGAACTGGCTGAACAGCCAGGACGACAGGTGCATGCCGAGCTCGTCGCGCTCGGCCTGGTTCAGCTTCTCCCACTGCCGGGAGCCGTAGATGGGGCTGAGCTCATCGGTCTGCTCCATCACGTTCGCCGGGTCGACGGGGATATCCCAGTCAATCCGCTTGGTGGCGTCCCACTGCTTGTCCTTGCCGCGCTGGTACAGGTCGAGCAGCCGGGCGCGGCCGTTGTCGTACTCCCAGCTGAACCTCGCAGTCCCGGTCGCCGGGACGTCCCAGGTGCCGGGCTCGACGGTGCTGACGTAGTGGTCGTACGTGCTCATGGCGGCCCCTCTGGGAATTGCGTACTCCGATATTACTTGCCGGTACTTTCCTATTCCAGAGGCCGCAGTGGTGCCAACGCAGTGGTGCCAACGCTGTGGTGCCAACGCTGTGGTGCCAGCACCATGGGAACGGCCGGGCGGTGGTGCGACGATCAGGGTGTGACTGACGGTCCGCACTCGGTGCTGGTCGTGGACGACCAGGCGCCCTTCCGCGCTGCCGCCAAGGCGGTGCTCCGCCGGCTGGACTGCTTCGAGCTGGCCGGCGAGGCGGCGAGCGGGCAGGAGGCGATCGCGCTGGTCGACACGATCAGGCCAGAGCTCGTGCTGATGGACATCAACATGCCGCAGATGAGCGGCATCACCGCGACCCGCGAGATCATGCTGGCGCACCCGGACACCGTGGTGTTCTTGTGCTCGACCTACGACGCGAGCGACCTGCCAGCCGACGCCGCCGCGAGCGGCGCGCGCGCCTACCTGAACAAGGAACGATTCAGCGGAGCGGCTTTGCGCCAACTCTGGGTCGAACGCGACTCTGGCGGCTTGGTGTCGCTCTGACCGTTCGCCCCGCTGGCCGGCTCAGGCGGTCAGCGTGACCGGGATCCGCTGCACGTTGATGGGCCGGCCGTTCTTGGCGGAGCTCTCGAAGACCTCGACGACGCCGCGCTGGGTGCGCGGCACCGAGTAGGTGACGGTGACCGAATAGTCGCCGCGGCATCCTGTGCCGCAGGTCGCGGTCGTGAACGTCCTGGCGACCTCGTGCCCGGCAGCGTCCAGCACCCGGATGCTGACGGTCGCTTCGAAGACGTCCGCCGTTCCCGCGACCGTGACCGGGCTGCTCACCTGCTGGCCAATGACCGGGCTCTGCACCGTGATGGCCGGCAGGAAGCCCGCGTGCATGGCGCGGGTCTGCGGGTCCTGCACGGGAACCCCGCCGACCACGGTCGTGCTCTGGCCGTTGATCGCGAACCGCACGCCGTGCACGGTCGGGAACTGCGTTGCCGTGTACACCAGCTGCGCGATCCGGGCCGGCATCGAGCCAGCGCCCGCCGAGGACACGAACGCCGAGCTGAGATCGACGGTCGCGATCCCGCCGGAGATGCGCACGCCGAGCAGCGCGGTGCCCGCGGGGACCTGCGAGCCCATGCCCGCGGCTCGCTCGGCGGCCGACGGCCCTGCGAGCACGGCGCCGATCGCCGCCTTCGCGACTCCGGTCGTAGCAGGGACTGATCGCTCGGTCACGAACAGCTTGCCTCCTCTGGTGAACCACGCCTGCAGGCTGGTCTGGCCGGTCGGGGTTGGCGTGGGTGAAGCCGGCCCTGCCGACTGCTGGCCGCCAGGGGACGACGGAGCTGAGCCGCTTGCGGATGGCGCCGCGGTGCCGGACGAGGTGCTGCCGCCGGTCGGGACGGAGCCGACCGATCCGGCAGGACCGGTCCCGCAGCCTGCGGTGAGCAATCCGAGCGTGAGCAATCCGGCGGCGGCAAGCACAGCGTGAGCAAATACAGCGTTAGGCACGGGCGGAAAGAGCTTCATGGGAGGCCTCCTCGACATCAACACGACACCCTCACAGTGCCGGGCGCGGCCAACCGGACGCTCACCGCTTCCTCACCGTTCGGTCACAGAGGCCGCGGACCAGGACCAGGATCCGCCGGCAGGGTCAGCCTGAACACTGACCCGCGTCCCGCGTCGCTTGACACGCTGATCGTCCCGCCGAGGAGCCTGGCATTCTCCAGCGCGATGGCCAGGCCTAGACCGCTGCCCGCGCTGGTCCGCGCGGAGTCCGCCTTGTAGAACCGCTCGAACACGTGCGGCAGGTGCTCGGCCGGGATGCCGGGGCCCGCGTCGGCCACGTCGACCCAGCCGCCGTCGTCGCCTGAGCCGGTCCGCACCGTGATGTCGCGGCCGCCGTGCTCGATCGCGTTGCCGATCAGGTTTGCGAGGATCCGCTCGATCCGGCGCGGATCGGTCGTCAGCATGAGCGGTCCGCCCTCCGCGGCGACCTCCTGCCAGCCAGGCGCGCTGAGCAGCCCGGCCACGATGGACCGCACGTCGACCAGCTGGCGGCGGAGCGGCTCGGATCCCGCGTCGAGCCTGGAGATCTCCATCAGCTCGTCGACCAGGGTCCTGAGCCTGCGCACGTCGGCGACCAGCAGCTCGACCGGCCGGCGGGCGGGCTCGGGCAGCTGGCCGCCCTGCTCGCTCAGCACCGAGGCCTCGGCGACCAGCG
The DNA here is from genome assembly GCA_963739025.1 of uncultured Actinomycetota bacterium. Taxonomy (GTDB): domain Bacteria; phylum Actinomycetota; class Actinomycetes; order Streptosporangiales; family Streptosporangiaceae; genus Chersky-822. The sequence continues at coordinate 431,842 of CAVTYS010000003.1, forward strand.
CGGCCAGCGGCGTGCGCAGCTCATGTGCGACGTTCGCGGTGAACCGCCGCTCGCGCGCCTGCGCGGTGACCAGCTCGGCGATCTTCGCCTCGAGCGCGTCGGCCATCTCGTTGAAGGCCGACGCCCAGGCGCCGAACTCGTCGGCTGGCCCGGTCGGCAGCCTGGTGTCGAGCCGGCCCTCGGCCATCCGCCTGGCGGCTTCGCTGGCCCTGGCGACCGGTTCGAGCGTCCGCCGTGCGAGCGCGGTTCCGACCAGGGCAGCGAGCAGCACGACGCCGAGCCACGCGGCGGCCAGCGTAGTGCGCAGCTGTCCCAGGTTGGCCTGCAGGTTTTCCTCGGAGAACAGCAGGTAGAGCTGGGCGGCCGAGCCGTTGACCCGGCCGCCGAGCACCAGGTAGGGCGCACCGGCGACGTCGATCCGCTGGTAGCCGAGCTTCCCCTGACGCACGACGCCCCGCAGGCTGGCGGGGATCGGGGGGTTCACGAGGGGATTCGACGGCACCTCCCGGTTCCCGGGAAAGACCAGCACCGCGTGGGTGTGCCGCTGCTCGTAGGCCCGGACGAACCCGCTGGCCTCCGGAAAGCTGATCGACGCGGCGAGCCTCAGATCCTGCCTGGCCTCGACCGCGCTGGCGGCGAGCGATCCCTGCAGCCGCGCCTGGCGCACGAGCAGGAACGACGCGACCGCCAGGGCGCCCGCCGAGATGGCCGCGACGAGGACGAACGCGACGACGAGCCTGCGCCGCAGCCCGCCCCGCCTGATTCGCATCAGGTCCTGTCCAGCCGGTAGCCGACGCCACGGACCGTCCTGATAAGCACTGGGCGCGCCGGGTCGTCCTCCACCTTGGCCCTGAGCCGGCCGATCGCGACGTCCACCAGGTGCGAGTCGCCGACGTAGTCGTAGTCCCAGACCCGCTGCAGCAGCAGTTCCCTGGTGAACACCTGGCCAGGCCGCTTCGCGAGCTCGACCAGCAGCCGGAACTCGGTCGCGGTGAGCGCGATCTCGGCGCCGTCCTTGCGCACCGTGAAGGCCGCGGGATCGATCTCGATCCCGCGCGCCTGGATTGGCGTGGCCCCGGCCGGAGCCGCGGCCCGCCTGAGCACGGCGCGCAGCCGCGCGACCAGCTCAGGCAGCTCGAACGGCTTCTTGACGTAGTCGTCAGCGCCAGACTCCAGCCCGACCACGACGTCGACCATGTCCGTCCTGGCCGTCAGCATCAGTACGGGGACCCGGCTGAACTTCCTGATCTCGCGGCAGACCTCGAAGCCGTCCAGCGACGGCAGCATCACGTCAAGGATCACGGCGTCGAAGCCGCCGTCGCGTGCCCGCGCGAGCCCGTCCCTGCCGTCAGTCGCCGTGACCAGCCGGAAGCCGGCGGCCGTCAGCCCGATGGCGACGATCTCGCGGATCGACGCGTCGTCTTCGACCAGCAGCAGCCGCTCATCCACCCTGCGGCGCCTCGCGCAACCTGATGATGTGCTCGCGCAGCACGCGCTCCATCTCCCGCGAGAACGTCACGATGAGCCGCAGCTCGTCATCGCTGTACTGCTCGGCGAGCTGCTGCCAGGTGCGGACCATGGGCAGGAACACCGACGCGACGTCGCGGAGCGCGTGCTCGGTAACCAGCCGCACCACGACCCGGCGCCGGTCGGCCGCGTCGCGCTCGCGCCTGACGTACCCGGCTTCCTCGAGCCGGTCGATGACGCCGGTGATCGACGCGGTGCTCAGTCCGGTCGCCCTGGCCAGCTGGCCCGCGGTCATCTGGCCGCTGAAGCTGAGCAGGTTCAGGCAGTTCAGGTCCGTTGCGTTGACGCCGATTCGGTCAGCGGCCGCCTGGCCCATGAGCTGCATGAGCGACCCGCTTCTGCGCAGTGACGCCGCGAACGCGGCGGTGAGCTCGGCGCGCTCTGGCTGACCAGCCTCGGCCAGCTCAGCGGCGATGGGCTCGGCCCACGGCACGTCCCAGCCTTCAGACATGCCTCAGCTCCCTCCCCGTTCGCCAACATACCTCGCTAAACAATTTACTAGTTTTCCTAGACAATCGGAATCCGAGATGTTAGTTTTCCAAGCGTACTTGCAAGCCGGTGTGTGAGAGCACCTCCAGAGGCCGGAGACCGACATGACATCCGATGGAGAGATCCTGGCACCTCAGGCGTCCCCTCGCGAGAGGACAGCGAGTCCAGGGGAGTTGTCCGCCGAGACCACCGTTCCCGATCCGCGGCGCTGGCTCACGCTCGTGATCCTGCTGCTCGCCGCGTTCATGAACCTTCTCGACGTGTCGATCGTGAACATCGCGGTCCCGTCGATCCAGCGGAACCTCGGCGCCAGCTACGCCGACGTGCAGTGGGCGCTCGCCGGGTTCACGCTCGCCTACGCCCTCGTGCTGATCACCGGCGGCAGGCTCGGCGACACGTTCGGGCGCAAGCGGCTGTTCCTGATCGGCGTTGCGGGCTTCACGCTCATGTCCGCGCTGTGCGGCGCCGCCCAGAGCCCTGGCCAGCTGATCGCCTTCCGGGTCTTGCAGGGAGCGATGGGCGGCATCATGATCCCGCAAGTGCTCGCCGTGATCCAGGTGACCTTCCCGCCGGCGGAGCGGATCAAGGCGCTGGCCGGCTTCGGCGTGACGGCAGGGCTCGGCACCGTGAGCGGGCCGCTGCTCGGCGGCCTGCTGATCGACGCGAACCTCTTCGGCTGGGACTGGCGGCCGATTTTCCTGATCAACGTCCCGGTGGGCATCCTCGCCCTGGCCGCGTCGGCCGTCCTCGTACGCGAGTCACGCGCGCCGAGCCCGCCCAGGCTGGACCCCGTCGGCGTAGCGCTGATCTCGGCGGCGCTGCTGCTCCTGCTCTACCCGCTGGTCCAGGGCCGCCAGCTCGGCTGGCCAGCGTGGACAGTCGCGTCCATGGCGGCTTCGGTGCCGGTGCTCGCCGCGTTCGTCGCCTACGAGCGGATCAAGGCGCGCAGGGACGGGTCGCCGCTCGTCCAGCTGCGGCTGTTCAGCCAGCGCTCCTTCAGCATCGGGATCGCGATCGCGCTGACGTTCTTCCTCGGCGTCACTTCGTTCGCGCTGATCCTGACGCTGTTCCTGCAGATCGGCCTCGGCTTCAGTGCGCTGCACGCTGGCCTGACCTTCCTGCCGTTCTCGGCCGGCGTGCTCGTCGCGTCCGGCGCAGCCGCCAGGCTCGCGCCGAAGTTCGGCCGCGGCGTGACCATGACGGGCGCGCTTGTCATGGTCGCCGGCATCGGCGGCCTCATCGTGCTGGTGCGCCACTACGGCCAGGCGGTCACCACGACCGAGCTGCTGCCAGCCCTCATCGTCGCGGGCCTCGGCATGGGCACCGTGCTGGCGCCGCTCGCGGACATCCTGCTGGCAGGCGTGCGCAAGGAGGAAGCGGGCTCCGCGTCAGGCGTGTTCAACACCAGCATCCAGCTTGGCGCCTCGATCGGCGTCGCGGTGATCGGCGTGATCTTCTTCGGGCTGCTCGGCACCCAGTCAGGACCCGCGGCCACCGCTGTGGCCCCGCAGCTCCGTAGCGCGCTCACGGCGGCAGGCCTGCCGCGCGCGGCCACGGCTCCAGTCGTGTCGGCATTCGGCCGCTGCCTGCACGACCGGCTGGTCGCGGCGGACCCGACGGCCACTCCGCCGTCGTGCCGCGCGGGCAGCGCGCACGGCGCCCTGCCGGCGCGGGCCAGGCAGGCGATCGCGGGGATCGGCAGGAAGGCGACCGGGATCGACTTCGCCGCGGCGCTGCAGCGCACGCTGTTCTTCCAGGTCGCGGTCTTCGCGGTGAGCTTCCTGCTGATGCTCGCGCTCCCGTCGCGGCGGCGGGCGCGGCACGCGGCCGCGCAGTCAGCGGGCAGGCTGGCAGCCGAACCCGTCCTCGTCCGCACGACTGGCCAGGGCTGACGCCGCTGGCCGGCCGGCTACTGATGCATGGGCTGCTCATGATCAGCGTGGCCGGCCAGCTCGAGCTGGAAGGTCGAGTGACCGACGTCGAAGTGCCCGCGCAGGCAGTCCTGCAGCGCGTCGAGCATGACCGCGCTGCGGCCGTCGGCGAGCACGCCGGGCTCGACCACCACGTGCACCGAGAGCACAGGCAGCCCTGAGGTGATCGTCCAGGCGTGCAGGTCGTGCACGTCACGGACGCCGGTCAGTCCGGTCAGGTGCGTCCTGACCTCGCTCAGGTCGATCCCGCGCGGGCTCGCCTCGAGCAGCACGTTGATCGCGTCGGCGAGCAGCCGCCACGTGCGCGGCAGGATGAGGATACCGACCAGCAGCGAGGCGATCGGGTCGGCGCGGTGGAAGCCGGTCGTGGCGATCACGATCCCGGTCACGATGACGGCCACCGCTCCCAGCGCGTCGGACGCGACCTCGAGGAACGCGCCCCTGATGTTCAGGCTGTCGGCCTGACCGCGGCGCAGCACCAGCAGGCTCACGGCGTTGGCCGCCAGCGCGATCACGCCGAAGATCACGAGCAGCGGCGACTCGATCGACGGAGGCGCGATCAGCCTCCTGATGGCCTCGACAATGATGAAAGCCGACATACCGAACAGGACCACGGCGTTCACCATCGCCGCCAGGATCTCGGCCCTGGCGTAACCGAAGGTCCGCCGCGGCGTGGCCGGGCGCGTCGCGAACATCACGGCGAGCAGCGACAGGCCGACGCCGCCGGCGTCGGCCGCCATGTGCGCGGCGTCGGCGAGCAAGACGAGCGCGCCGCTGACCCAGGCTCCGATGGCCTCGGCGATGGCGATCGTGATCGTGATCAGCATGACGATTAGCAGCGACTTGCTGTGCTCGCCGGTCAGCGTCAGCCTGGAACCATGCGCGTGCCCGTGCCCTCCGTGACCCCCGCGTCCGCTGACCTGCGCGGCGTGCTCGGGCCGCTGACCCCCGCCTAGCTGGTCGCAGCTGGGTTCTCGGTCGTGGCATTGACCGGTCATGACAGCGGCGAGTCGTCCTCTCCTGGTGCGAGCAGTTCGTAGGCCGGGTTGATCATGACGGCGTCGGTCCCTCGCGTTCCGACCTGCCCAGTGAACCTGACCTTCGCGCCGGGGTCGAGCCCCGGGATGTGCGAGCGGCCATAGAACAACGCCGTGAGCTGGCCGGTTGAGTCGACGATCTCGCAGGCCAGAACCGTGTTGCGCTCCACCGGCCTGATCTCGACGGCGTGCACCCTGCCCTCCACGCTCGCTTTGCCGCGCGCGGGCAGCTGGCCGATCGGGGTGGCTGCCTTGGACGGCTTGGGCCGGTTGTACCGGGAGATGTCGCTCACCTCATCGGGCGCGGGCGGCTCAGGCCGCGTCGGGGGGCCGAGCGCAGGCTCACGATCGGACGCGGCCTGACTGCCGGCTTCCCCGGCCGCCGCGGCGGACGCCTCCGTCTGGCCCGCAGCGCTGGCCTGCGCTCCTTCGGCACGTGTCTTATCAGCAGGTGCCAGCCCGCCCCGTGTCGCGTCGGCCCCGGCCTTCGCGGGGCCCGGGCTCATGGCCATGTCGCGTTCCCTGGCGGCCAGGCTTGCTACCCTCTGGCGGACGTCAAACGGCACGATCGTTGCGGCCGCGTGCGGAATCTGGCTGATCACGCTGGCCATTCGGTCCGCGGTCCTGTCGTGCAACAGCCGGCCGAGCAGCGGGGTGTAACTGCGCCTTGGCAGCACGGCCGTCACACCGACGCCGGGCAAGTCCGCCTCCTCCTTGACCATCTCGGCCGCGGTCTTGGCGAGCCGCCGGTCCGGGCAGTCGACGAGGTCGAGAACTACCCCGGTGTTGGCTCGGACCCAGTCCTCCCGCAGCCGGTCGGCCTGGGCGCTGTCGATGACGAAGTGGACCGCCCGCAGGCTGGTCGGCCGCAGGCTCCGCGCGTACCGAAGCCCGGCCAGGGTGGCCAGGTCGAACTCGTCGACGAACACGTAGACGGTCCGCCGGGAGTACGTGGGCGGCGCGGCGGGAGGCTTGCCCGCCGCGCCGATGTGTTCGAGTACGTGCGATTCCTCGCGGTACTCCCTGTTGACCCGGATCAGGGCGAAGACCAGGACGGGGAACACGATGACGATCAGCCAGGCGCCCTCGGTGAACTTCACGACCGCGAAGATCGCCACCACCAGCGCGGTGTACACCGCGCCGGTCAGGCTGATCGCCCGGTGCCGCCGCCAGTGTGGCCCGCGGGTCCTGTGGTGATAGCGGGCCATGCCGAACCCGGCCATCGTGAACCCGGTGAAGACCCCGATCGCGTAGAACGGAATCAGGGCATTGACATTGGCCCCTATGACGAGCAGCAGGGCCAGCGAGATCACGGTGAGCACGATGATCCCGTTGGAGAAGACAAGCCGGTGGCCGCGCTTGGTCAGCCAGCGCGGCAGGAACGAGTCTTCGGCCACGAAACTCGCCAGGAACGGGAAGCCGCTGAAACTGGTATTTCCGCCAGTGAACAAGATCGCGGCGGTGCCTGCCTGCAGGATGAAGAACAAGACCCGGCCGAGCGTGCTGTGCCCGAACACCTCATTGGCTTCCTGGGCCAGCACCGTAGGCACGCCAGTCTTGTAGGGCGCAGCGTGCATGACGTGCGCCAGCCAGGAGATGCCCGCGATCAGGAAAGCCACGATGGATCCCTGGATCACCAGCACTTCGCGCGCTGTGCGGCTCTCGGGCGGCCGCAGCGCACTGACCGCATTCGAGACTGCCTCGATCCCCGTGAGCGACGACCCGCCGTTGGCGAAGGCTCGCGCCAGCACATAGGCGACGGCGAAGCTGAGCAAGGTGGAACCAGGATGCCCTTTGCAGCCGTTGCAGTACTGGCCGGCGCCGGCCGCGACATGCGGCAATCCGGCGACGGCCTCGCGGAAGAGGCCGACGACGATCATAAGGCCGACGGATCCCGAGAACAGGTAGGTCGGGAGGGCGAACGTCCGGCCCGCCTCCCTGATACCGCGCAAGTTTCCGTAGCACATGATCAGGATCGCGGCGACAGAAATGATCAGGAGCAGCCGGTTGTCTCCGGTCGGCCCGCTACCAAGGCCCAGGTCGCCGCTCAGCCCGGGAAAGGCTGAGACGATGGCCGCGCTGCCAGCCGCGGTCTGAACGGCGACGGTCACGACGTAGTCGATCAGCAGCGCCACGGCCGCGACCTGCGCGATTCTCGGCCCGAAGTTTTCCCTGGCGACGACGTATGAGCCGCCCGCCCTGGTGTAGACCGAGACAACCTCGCGGTAGAGCAGGACCACAACCGCGATACCGAACAGCACGACCGCGGTCATCGGGAGCAAGATCGCGAACGCTGCCGTGAACCCAAGCACCTGGACAAGCTCGATCAGGATTTCCTCTGTTCCGTAAGCCGCCGAGGAAATGCCGTCGCAGCTAAGGACGCCGAGCGCGAGCGGCTTGGACAGCCGTTCCTCTCTGAGCTGCTCGGTAACGAGGGGAGGGCCGAGCAGACGGCGCTTGATTGCGTAGCCGAGGCTCTCACCCGGGTCTTCGCGGCCGCCTCGTCCTGGCGCACTGACCGATGCCACGCCTGTCCTTCCTCCGCTCGTTCCGGCCAGCGTCCTGCAGACATGCCGGATGCTGGCCTTCATACCATCCAGCGCACCCGCCGTCGCAGTCAGATGGCAGAGTGAGGCAACGGGGCAGGCGCCCGCCGACACCGACAGTCTTCCCAGCGCCCGGTGCGTTACCCGTGCCGCGGAGCCGCGGCCGGCCGTCCGGCCGCGCACGGGTCGGCGACGTTCAGGGTAGGAGAACGGCAGCGCTTGACAGCGGGCCGGAGCAGAAAGGCTGCGTGGACATGACCTCAACACCGGCGGCGGCGGCGCCGGAAGCAGGCAACGGGCGCGTGCTGCACCTGTCCGACCTCGTCGGCAGGCCGATCACAGACAAGCAGGGAGAGTCGATCGGCAAGCTCGCCGACGTCATCGTGCGGCTGCGTGGCGCCGATAACCCTCTGGTCATCGGCGTGGTCGCCGCCGTCGGCAGCCGCGAGGTGTTCGTTCCGCTCGAGCAGGTCAGCTCGTTCGACGGCGAGGTGCTGAAGCTGACTAGCGCACGGCTTGACCTCCGCCAGTTCGAGCGCAGGCACGGCGAGGTGCTGCTCCGCGCCGACGTGCTCGGGCACCGCCTCATCGACGTACCCGCCGCGCACCTGATCAAGGCCGTCGACCTCGAACTGCGGCAGCACAGGCCCTCTGGGCCGGCTGCTGGCCTCGGACCGGAGTGGGTGCTGGCCGGGGTCGACACCCACCGCCGTCCCTGGGGGCTGCGGCGGCTGCTCGCCCCTGAAGCCCGCTGGCACCAGTTCGAGGAGTGGGCGAACTTCGAGCCGCTGATCGGGCACGCGAGCAGCGCGCTGCTGCGCGGGCCGTTCGCGCGGATCAGGCGGCTGAAGGCCGCGCAGATCGCCGACCTGCTCGAGGAAGCCTCCAAGGCCGAGGAGACCGAGATCCTCGGCCAGGTGCACGCGGACCCCGAGCTCGAGGCCGACGTGTTCGAGGAGCTGGACGACGACCTGGCAACGCGTCTGCTCGGCGCGAAGACCGATGCGGAGATCGCCGAGGTGCTCAACCGGATGCGCGCCGACGACGCCGCTGACGCGATCTCCGAGCTGCCCCAGCGCCGCCGGCAGCCGGTGATCGACCTGCTGCCGCCCGGTCAGCGGGCCAAGGTGCTCACGCTGATGGGCTTCAACCCGACCAGCGCCGGCGGGCTGATGGGCATGGACTACCTCGCCGTTCCCGCGCACAGCGCGGTCGCCGACGCCGTCGCCGCCGTCGGCAGCGCGCTGAACCTCCAGCCAGAGGCCCTGACCAGCGTGCACGCGCTCGATGCGGACGGCAAGCTGTGCGGCGTCGTCAAGCTGGTCGCGCTGCTCCAAGCCGATCAGTCAGCCAGGCTCAGCGACATCCACGACGACGACCCCGTCAGGATCGGAGCCGACACCGACGTCGTCGACGTCGCCGTGCTGATGAGCGACTACAACCTCATCACCATCCCGGTCGTCGACGAGGAACGGACGATGATCGGCCTGATCACCGTCGACGACGTGCTCGAGGTCACCCTGCCCGAGGACTGGCGGCGCCGCGATGCGGCCGAGCCGCCTGACTCCAGGCGAGGCAAGCTGCCATGACCGAGCCGGGCGAGCGGGACGTGGCGGCGCTAGCGCCGCCGCGGACCCCCGTCCCACAGTCCGATGGCGGCGAGATCGAGGGCGCGCTCGGCCGGATCAGGGCAGGCGACGAGTCGCGCTCTGGCTGGCGCCGGCGGCTGGTGACGTTCCTCGCGATCGTCGGGCCAGGGCTGATCGTGATGGTGGGCGACAACGACGCTGGCGGCGTCGCGACCTACGCGCAGGCAGGTCAGGACTACGGCTACAGCCTCTTGTGGGTCCTGTTGCTGCTCATCCCAGTTCTTATCGTGAACCAGGAGATGGTGGTCAGGCTCGGCGCGGTGACCGGCGTGGGCCACGCGAAACTGATCTACGAGCGGTTCGGCAGGTTCTGGGGCTGGTTCAGCGTCATCGATTTGTTCGTGCTGAATTTCCTGACCATCGTCACGGAGTTCATCGGCATCTCGCTGGCGATGAGCTACTTCGGGGTGAGCCCGTACGTCTCAGTCCCGGTCGCGGCCGCGATGCTGATCGCGATCACCGCGAGCGGCAGTTTCCGGCGCTGGGAGCGCGCCATGTTCGTGCTCATCGCCGCGAGCATCGTGCTGTTCGTGCCGCTGGTGATCTTCTCCCACCCGCGCGGCGGGTCGATCGCGTACCACTTCTTCATCCCGGGCGTCCAGGGCGGCGTCAGCTCCAACGCGGTGCTGCTGATCATCGCGATCGTAGGGACGACGGTCGCACCCTGGCAGCTGTTCTTCCAGCAGTCGAACGTGATCGACAAGCGGATCACGCCGCGGTTCATCCGCTACGAGCGCGCCGACACGCTGCTGGGATCACTTGTCGTGGTCGTCAGCGCGGCGATCATCCTGATCGCCACGGTCTACGCGGTCGCGGGGACGGCGCGGACCGGCCACTTCACCGACGCGCTCGGCGTCGCGGACGCGTTCCGCAGCAAGAACGGCTTCCTTGGCGCCGTCTTCGCGCTTGTGCTGCTCGACGCGAGCATCATCGGGGCCGCAGCGGTCACGCTCGCGACCAGTTACGCGTTCGGCGACGTGTTCAACCTCAAGCACTCGCTGCGCCGCAAGTTCCGCGACGCGAAGGCGTTCTACGGCAGCTACGCGGTGGTGGTCGTGCTGGCGGCCGGCATCGTGCTGGTGCCAGGTGCGCCGCTCGGCCTGCTCACGACCGCCGTGCAGGCGCTCGCGGGAATCCTGCTGCCGAGCGCGAGCGTGTTCCTGCTGCTGCTCTGCAATGACCCCCAGGTGCTCGGCCCGTGGGCGAACCGCCGGTGGCTCAACGTCGTCGCGGGCATCATCATCGGCCTGCTGCTGACGCTGTCCGGCGCGCTCGTGGTGACCACGCTGTTCCCTGGCCTCAGCGCGCCGGTGGTCGTCGTGTGGATCGCGGTCGTGCTTGCGGCCGGCTCGGCGCTTGCGTACGCATGGCTGCGGCTCGGTCTCAACTCCTGGACGCTGGCCGCCCGGGTCCTGGCGCTGATGCGGATCAGGGTTCCCGCCAAGGCAGAACGAGGGGCGCGGGGCCGGGCCGGAGCGAGCCGGCCGGGAGGGAGGCAGGCGGGAGCGAGCCGGCCGGCACCGGCCGTAGCCGGTTACGCGGAGCTGACCCGAGCCGAGCGCGCGCACTGGCGGATGCCGCCGCTAGCGCTGCTCAAGCCGGTGACCTGGTCGCCTGTGACGAAACTCACAATCGCCGTGATGTGGGCTTACCTCGTGATCTCTGTCCTGCTCCTGATCGTCAAGGCGGCCCAGCTCGCCGCCGGCTGACACAGTGCGCCGAATTGACAGGTCTGCGCGGGATCGGGCATCCTCGAAGGTGGTTGACGAAGGACACCTCGTTCGGTGAGGCGTCTTCACGGACACAGGCCACTGATCCCAACCGTCGAGAGACGCTCCGGATCAGGACACCTCTCCCCGGCCTAAGGGGTGAGGCCAAGTGGCTGCGCAGACGGACAGCGTTCCTGGGGCCAGCAGGGCTCCCCGGGCCAGCAGGCTCGAGGATCGCAGTGCCGCGCTACGCCGTGGAGTGCCAAAGCTCTAACGAGAGAGGTGCCTGCCCCGGGTTTGCCTGGGTGCGCGCCCCGAACGATCGATATGTGCCGTCAGGCTGCCCGCGCTCCTTCACGGGCGCGGCCGGCCGGCACCAGGCTGGAGGGAGGCGAGTCGTGGAACACGATAGACCGGGCCGGACCAGGCCCCACTCGCCGTCCTCCATGCCCGCACCGGGCACGCGCAGGCGCCGTACCGCAGTTTGCTTCCCGGTCACTATCAGCAAGAACTGACCGCAGCGGCAAGCACCGCGATCCGCACAGGCGGCACAGCCCCGCGTGCCCCCCGATCCCGCCAGCTCATCGGCGGCGAAAGGGGTGTTCCGCCATGACCACCAGCCCGAGCCTGGCTGCGCCGGGCCGCGCAGCGACCGTCGACACGTCCCGCGTCGTAGACATCAAGGGTGCCTTCGGTTCCATCTCAGCCGACGACACGGGTACCCGCCGATCGGTCTCTGCCAAGCTGAAGACGCTGCTCGCGATCGTCGGTCCCGGCGTGATCGTGATGGTCGGCGACAACGACGCCGGAGCGTTCTCCACCTACGGGCAGGCCGGCCAGACGTACGGGACCAGGCTGGCATGGACGTTCTTGCTGCTGGTTCCCGTGCTGTACGTGAACCAGGAGATGGTGCTCAGGCTGGGCGCCGTCACCGGAGTTGGCTACGCGAAGCTGATCCTGGAGCGGTTCGGCCGGTTCTGGGGGGCGTTCAGCGTGATCAACCTCTTCATACTGAACGCGCTGACGATCGTGACGGAGTTCATCGGCATCGCGCTCGCGGCCAGCTACCTTGGCGTGCCGAAGATCGTCGCAGTGATCCTTGCCAGCCTCGTGATCGTCGTGGCCGCCTCGACCGGCAGCCTGCGGCGGTTTGAGCGGATGGCGATGGCGCTGTGCGTCGGCTCGCTGCTGCTCGTCCCGCTCTACGTGCTGGCGCACCCGCACGTCGGCGAGATGGCCAAGGGCTTCGTGATCCCCGCCATCCCCGGCGGATCAGGGCAGCTGGGCACCGTGATGCTGCTGATCATCGCGATCGTCGGCACGACGGTGGCGCCCTGGCAGCTGTTCTTCCAGCAGTCCTACATCGTTGACAAGCGGATCACGCCCCGGTTCATGCGGTACGAGAAGGCTGACCTGTGGATCGGGATCGTCGTCGTGGTGATCGGTGGCGGCGCGCTCATGGGCGCGACGGCCGTGGCGTTCGCGGGGGCCAGGCACGGCCAGTTCACCGACGCCGCCGGCCTCGCGGCCGGGCTGGCTGCCTATGCTGGCCACGCCGCTGGCGCGCTGTTCGCTGTCGCGCTGCTGGACGCCTCGATGATCGGCGCGTTCGCCGTGTCGCTGTCCACCGCCTACGCGGTCGGGGACGTGCTAGGACTCAAGCACTCGCTGCACAGGGGCGTGAAGCAGGCCAAGGGCTTCTATGCGATGTACGCGGCGCTGATCGCGCTGGCCGCCACGATCGTGCTGATCCCAGGTTCACCGCTCGGCCTGATCACGGTCGGGGTACAGGTGCTCGCCGGGGTGCTGCTGCCGAGCGCGACCGTCTTCCTGCTGCTGCTCTGCAACGACAAGGAAGTGCTCGGCCCGTGGGTGAACAACCTGCGGCACAACGTCGCCGCAGGGATCGTGGTCGGCGTGCTCGTGGTGCTATCGGCGATCCTGATGATCTCGGTTGTCTTCGGGCGGGTATCCGCTGCGCAGGTGATCGGCATCCTGGTTGCCTGCCTGGCAGCGGCCGCGCTCACCGGCATCTTCCTGGCCGTCCGCGCCTGGCGGCGCCGGACCGCTGCCAGCCGCGGGGCGACGGCGGTTGCTCAGGCGGCCGTGCCGGCGGCGAGGTGGTTGGCCGAGCGCGCGAACCGGCAGCAGGACCGCCAGAGCCGCGAGCAGGACCGGCGCAGCCGCGAGAACTGGCGGATGCCGCCGCTCGCGATGCTCGCGCCCGCGCCGATGTCGCTGGCCCGCCGGGTCGGCATGTCGGCGATGTACGTCTACCTGGGTGCCGCGATCATCCTGGTGATTGTGCGGGTCGCGCAGATCGCCCTCGGCCACTGAGCCGCCGCTCGCGGCGGTTGCGCCAGAACCGGCGGATCCTCGAAGCCAGGAACACGACCGCGACCAGGCCGAACACCAGCAGCGCGGCCGCGATGATCGCGGCGGGAACAGGGTGCAGCAGCGCGAGCACGACCAGGCCAGCGACGGTCATGTTCTCGAGCAGGCTGACGATGATGTTGCTGAGCGGCTCAGGGCTGGTGTTCACGCCCATCCGCACGCCGCTCTTGATCAGGTGGGTGACCAGGGCAGTCCCGCCGCCGACCGCGGCGGCCGCCGCCTGCGGCAGCGTGTGCGCGTGCCCGGCAAGCAGCGCGCCGATCGCCGCTCCCGCGAGAGGACGGATGACGGTGTGCACGATGTCAGACGCGGAATCCAGGTAGGGGATCTTGTCCACGACGAACTGGACGCAGAACAGGGCGCCGGCCGCGATCAGCACGTCGGTGCGTTCCAGCGTGGGCGGCACCGCTCCCATGTGCGCATACCGACCGAGCAGCCCCATCAGCAGCACGACCGCGTAGGCGTCGATCCCGCTGGCCCAGCCGCTGGTGAATATCAGTGGAAACGCGGACACCCAGGTGACCCCCTCGCGCGCGGCCGCCGCCGGCGTCTACCGTGACACGGCAGGCCCAGTGAAATGACATCATCGGACGCTGGACACGCCGATCGTATTCGAGACAAGACCGAGGTCACCATGCTCAATCTGGACAATCCCAAGCATGCGGCCGCCGATGCGCGGCTCAGGCAGGAAACGATCATCTGGCTGACGACGGTGGACGCGGCTGGTCAGCCGCAGACGTCACCGGTCTGGTTCCTCTGGGACGGCTCTGAGTTCCTCATCTACGGGTCAGCGGACGGCAAGAAGACGCGCAATATCGAGGCCAATCCGCGCGTCGGGCTGAACCTGGACGGGAACGGCGAGGGCGGCGGCGTGGTCGTCATCGAGGGAATGGCCAGGATCGACCCGCAAGGACCGGCGGCCAATACGGTCGCGGACTACGTGGCGAAGTACCAGCAGCGGATCGAATCGTACGGCTGGACCCTCGAAGGCCTCACCAGGGACTACCCGCACGTGATCAAGGTGACCCCGGCCCGCGCCAGGATCTGGTGAGGTCGGGGCGACCCAATCAGGCCAGCCCCGTCAAGCCCGCACCGTCAGGCCCGCCCCGTCAGGCCCGCACCGCGCCGGTCACCAGCCAGCGCGACCCGTGCGCTCGCCAGGTCAGCGTGACGAACCGCGCGGCCAGCCATGCGGACAGGGCGAGCCACAGCCCGACCAGCCCGGCCCCGGTCAGCACCACGATCGCGGCCGCGACGGCGAACACGGCCGTGGACGCCAAGCCGGCGACGGCCAGGTAGTCCTGGTCACCAGCACCGATAAGGACGCCGTCGAGCACGAAGACGACCCCGGCCAGCGGCTGCTCGGCCGCGACCACGAGCAGGACCACGAGCAGCAGGTGCGCCACCGGCGGAGCGGCGGCGAAGAGCGCGGGCAGCCAGGGCCGCGCGGCCAGCGTCGCGGCGCCGAAGACCACGCCGCAGCCGACACCCCACCCGATCATCCTGCTCGTCGCCGCCCGTGCGCCGGCCGCGTCGCCGGCCCCGAGGTACTTTCCGGTGATCGCCTGGCCCGCGATCGCGATCGCGTCAAGCGCGAACGCCAGCAGGTTCCACAGCCTGAAAGCGACCTGATGGGCGGCCACGGCCGCATTGCCCTGCCTCGCGGCTATCGCGGTCGCGGCGATCAGCACCGCCTGCAGGGCTAGCGTCCTGATCACCAGCGCCGCGCCGGTCCGCGCGGCCGCCTTGAGTCCCGGCAGGTCGATGCCGAGCCGGACGCCGGCCCGCCTGGCGCCGGCGGCCACCATCGTCAGGTACGCGAGAGCGGCGCCGTACTGGGCGATCACCGTTCCCCATGCCGATCCGGCGATGCCCCATCCCAGCCTGAGCACAAAGGTCGCGTTGAGCGCGACGTTCAGCACGTTCGCGACCACGGAGACGACCAGCGGAGTCCTGGTGTTCTGCAGCCCGCGCAGGACCCCGGTCCCGGCGAGCACCGCGAGCATGGCCGGCGCGGCCAGCAGGCTGATCCGCAGGTACGTGACGGCGCCGGCGGTCACGGCCGGCGACCCGCCGAACGCTTCCGTGATCGGCCGCGCGAGCGGCAGCCCGACGGCGAGCACCACAGCCCCGATCGCCGCGGCCAGCCACAGGCCGTCGATGCCCTGCCTGATGGCGGCCTGCCGGTTGCCGGCCCCGAGCTGCCGCGCGACCGCGGCCGTGGTCCCGTAGGCGAGGAAGATCGAGACGTTGACGAGCGCCGTCAGCGCCTGGGCGGCGACGCCCAGGCTGCCAAGCGGCGCGGTCCCGAGCCGGCCGACGATGGCCGAGTCGGCGAGCAGGAACAGCGGTTCGGTGATCAGGGCGCCGAACGCGGGGACCGCCAGCCGCAGGATCTCCGCGTCCTGGCCCTGCCGCCAGGCCGCGAGCCGCGAGCTCAGGCGACTACGCCGCGGCCACGCAGCCCGGCGATCTCGGCTTCGGCGAGCCCGAGTTCGCCGAGCACCACGTGGGTGTCGGCGCCCGGCCTGACTGGCGGCTCTGGCCGCGCCGCGGCGGTGCGCCCGAATCTCGGCGCTGGCTGCGGCTGGGACACGCCGCCGACGTCTGCGAACACCCCGCGTGCCGCGTTGTGCGGATGACCTGCGACCTCGGCCGCGGAGAGCACCGGCGCGACGCAGGCGTCCGTTCCCGCGAACACCCCGGCCCACTCGTCCCTGGTGCGCTGGGCGAAGACCGCGGTGAACCGCTCGCGCAGCACCGGCCAGGCCGCGACGTCCATCTGCGCGGGCAGGCCGGCGTCGGTGAGGCCGAGGCCGGCCAGCAAAGCCGCGTAGAACTGCGGCTCGAGCGCGCCGACGGCGACGTACTTGCCGTCCGCCGTGGCGTACGTGTCATAGAACGGCGCCCCGCCGTCGAGCAGGTTCACGCCGCGCTCGTCCCGCCACGCCCCGCGCGCCCGCAGCCCGTAGATGAACGAGGACAGCAGCGCCGAGCCGTCCACCATCGCGGCGTCGACCACCTGGCCAAGACCTGACCGCTGCCGCTCGACCAGCGCCGCGAGTACCCCGATCGCCAGCAGCATCCCGCCGCCGCCGAAGTCGCCGACCAGGTTGAGCGGCGGCACAGGCCGCTCCCCGGCCCGGCCGATCGGGTGCAGCGCCCCGGAGATCGCGATGTAGTCGATGTCGTGCCCGGCCGTCGGCGCGAGCGGGCCGTCCTGCCCCCAGCCGGTCATCCTTGCGTAGACAAGCCCGGGATTGCGCTGGGCGCAGACGTCAGGCCCGAACCCCAGCCGCTCCGTCACGCCCGGCCGGAACCCCTCGACCAGAACGTCGGCCTGCTCGATGAGCCGCAGCAGCAGGTCAAGGCCGGCCGGGTCCTTCAGGTTCAGCCCGATCGACCGGCGGCCGCGGGTCAGCGGATCCACCGGGGCCGGCAGCCCGGGTCGGCAGGACTCTGGCCGCTCGACCCGCAGCACGTCGGCCCCGAGGTCGGACAGGATCATGCAGCCAAACGGCGCGGGCGCCAGGCTCGCGATCTCCACGACCCGCACACCGTCCAGCGGTCCCATCCGCAGCCTCCGCCCGATTCTGGCTGGCACAGCCCATGCCCGGGTCGGCGACCCGGTCTAGCGCATCGTAATAGCCCATACCGCCCACCCGTCACCCGCCCGGCCCTAGCGAATACAACAGCGACGTGTCGGCGCGCACTATTTGAACGCCGTCGGCACTGTGCTGTTCCTGGCGCGGAGCCGTCCCGAATCCAAGAACACCTATGGGACATCGGCGTTACTGGAACAACGTCAATGTCCCATTGGTGTTGTTTGCTGGGAGGTGGCGGGGTCGGCTGGCCAGCCTGGAGTGGTATGGACGGTGCCGTCGTGGCGGACCAGACGGGCCGGCAAGCCTGACCCGGCGAGCCAGGCGGGCGCGGCCTCGCTCCTGATGATCGCCGCCGTGCTCGCGATGTTGGCGTCCGCGCACGTCGCGGCCGCGACGCTGACCGTGCGCCAGACCGAGCGGGCCGGCTCGCCGGTCCGCGGATCGATGATGTGGTGCATCGCCCGCTGCCCGGCCGTCCAGGTTCTGACCGTGGTGCTGGACGTGGCCAGGCCGCCGGACTGGATCGTGACGGTCTGGCCAGGCGCGTCCGCCGGGGCTGCGTGATCGTCGGTGACGCGAACTCGCCAGCCGTCGCCGGGCGGCAGCCCGGCGACGGCCACGTCCCCGCCGAGACTGACCAGGACGCCGCAGCCCAGCGCGGCGGCGATCTGACCGGCGCAGTGGTCGGCCGCCCAGGCCTTGGCGGTGGAGCCGAGATCGAGTCGCGCGCCGCTGGCGAGCCGGATGGCGGGCCCGACCGGGTCAAGCAGGACGCTGCGCCAGCCGGGGACGGGACCGGGCTCCTGGGATTCGTCCCCCTGGGCCAGCACCTCGGTGGGCACTGACCCGGCTGCCTGGAGTTCGCCGAAGTCGCGGTCGTAGCCGGCCGAGGCCAGCGCCTGCGCGCAGGTGGGGTCGACGTCCCCGTCCGTCAGCTCGGCCGCCCGCAGCGCCTCCGCGACCAGCGCCGCGAACAGCTCGCTGACGGGCCTGAGCGCGCCGTGCGCCCTGTTAAGCATGGACAACTCTGAATCCGGGCGGAACCTGCTGCATGCCAGGTCGACGGCGGCGAGCTCGGCGTCGGCGATCGCGCGGGCGCCGGCGAGCCCGGCCGGGTCGGTGACGACGAGGACCGCGGTCGTCCCGAATACGGCGAACGACTCGGTGCTAGTCACGATGGGCTAGTCACGATGGGCTGGTCGCGGCGGGCTGGTCGCGGCGGGCTGGTCGCGGCGGGCTGGTCGCGGCGGGCTGGTCACGGTGGCCGGTCACACCGGCTCGGTCAGCCTGGTGAACGCGCGCAGGTTGGCCAGGCTCTCGCCGCGCTTGACCCGCCATGCGTACTCGCGGCGAATCGAGGAGGCGAAGCCGATCATGAGCGCCTGGTCGAAGTTGTCGTCGGAGTAGCTGAGCACGCAGCCGAGCAGCCGGTCGATCTCATCGGCCGTGATCGTGGCGAGCGGCAGCCTGCCGACCAGGTGCACGTCACCGACCGGGTCGAGGGCGAAGTGGATGCCGAACATCCGGCTGCCGCGCTCGAGCAGGAACCGGTAGAACTCCGCCTGGTTCTCGTCGGGCTGGCGGCAGAAGAACGCCTCGATGTGCAGGCTGTGCGTGTCAGCGATCAGCCAGGTCATCGTCACCAGCTTGTGCTGGCCTTCGAGCCTGACCAGGAACGCGCCAGGCTGCGGTGCGGTAAAGCTGACGCCGAGGTCGGTGAGTATCGCGCCGAGCTTCGCGGCCGCCTCGGCGGGATACTCCCGCTCGGCGGAGTCCTGGGCCGCCTGGCGCTCACTCACACGTCGACCGTGGCAGCGACCTCGCTCATAGCGTCACCGTACACGGCGAGCAGCTCATCGACGGTCGAAGACCAGCCGAAGCCCGAGGCGTGCTTCCTGGCCCCGCGGGACAGCCTGGCGAGCCAGCCACCGCTGCCGATCAGGTCGGCGATGGCGCTCGCATAGTGCGCCGGATCGTGGCCGTCGATCAGCACCCCTGACACGCCGTCCTGTACGGCGGTGCGCAAGCCGCCAGCCGCGGCCGCCACCACGGGCGTCCCGCAGGCCTGCGCCTCGACGGCGACCAGGCCGAACGACTCGGAATAGGACGGCACTACCACGAGCGTCGCTGCCCGGTACCAGTCGGCTAGGTCGCGCTGCGGGCACGGCGGCTCGAGCCTGATGTTCTGCGAGATGCCGAGCCCGGCGGCGAGCTGGATGAGGCTGTCGGGGTCGTTGCGGCCGGTGCCGCTCGGCCCGCCCACGAACGCCACGACCAGCCGGTCGGCCAGCCTCGGCTGGTCCCGCACCAGTTGGGCCGCGGCGCGCAGCAGCACGTCCGGCGCCTTGAGCGGCTGCACCCGGCCAGCGAACATCAGCACGATCGCGTTCGGCGCGATGCCGAGCCTGCGCCTGGCCAGCCGCTGCGAGCCCGGGCGGAACAGCCCGAGGTCCACGCCAGGGCTGACCGAGGCGACCCGGCCAGGCGCGGCGTCGTACAGCCTGATCAGGTCCCGCGCCTCGGCCTCGGTGTTCGCGATGATCCGGTCCGCGCTCGCGATGACCTCAGCCTCGCCGCGGAGCCTGATGTCGGGCTCGGCCGCGTCCCCGGCGGCGAGCGCGGCGTTCTTGACCCGGCCTAGCGTGTGCATGGACTGCACGAGCGGCACGCCCCAGCGCTCCTTGGCAACGGCGCCGACCTGGCCGGACAGCCAGTAGTGCCCGTGCACGAGGTCGTACCTGCCTGGCGCGTGCGTGGCCTCCTCGCGCAGCACCTCGAAGGTGAACTGGCAGAGCTGGCCGGGAAGGTCGGACTTGTCCAGATCCTCGAACGGGCCGGCCTCGATGTGCCTGACGAGCACGCCGGGCGACAGTTCGACCACGGGCGGCTGGTCGCGTGAGACGGCGCGGGTAAAGATGTCTACTTCGACACCTCTGGCAGCCAGCAGCCTGGCTACCTCGACGACATAGACGTTGAGACCGCCGGCATCACCTGTCCCAGGCTGCTCCAGCGGAGACGTGTGAACACTGATGGTCGCGACTCGCTGCGGGTAGCGACGCGGCACTGGCATACACCTCCGAGACGGCTAAACCCGAAAGTTCGCCGTCATGTTCCCGGCCAGGCTATTTCGGGCGAGCCCGCCAGCGGGCCCTCCGGGCCGGCTGCTTGCCTCGGGCCTGGTTTGCGGAGGCTCAGGGCTGGTTTGCGGAGGCTCAGGGCTGGTTTGCGGAGGCTCAGGGCTGGTTTGCGGAGGCTCAGGGCGCAGCCTGCGGGCTGTCTGAGGACTACGATCTGGCGCGATACGCTCAGCCCATGTCGACGCTGGTGCTGCTCCGCCACGGCGAGAGCGTGTGGAACGCAGAGGGACGCTTTACCGGCTGGGTCGACGTCGGCCTGTCCAAGCTAGGCATGACGGAGGCCGAGCACGCCGGCGAACTGCTCGCGGCGAGCGGCCTGCGGCCTCAGATCGTGCATACCTCTCTCCTTACCCGGGCGATCCAGACCGCCAACGCGACGCTGGAGACCGCCGAGATGTCGTGGCTGCCGGTAGGCAGGTCCTGGCGGCTGAACGAGCGGCACTACGGCGCCTTGCAGGGCAAGAACAAGGCACAGACCAGGGAGGAGTATGGCGACAAGCAGTTCATGGCGTGGCGCAGGTCCTATGACATACCGCCGCCGCCGATCGCGGACGACGACCCGCTCTCGCAGGCCGGAGACCCGCGGTACGCGCTGCTGACGGGTGAGCTGATGCCCAGGTCAGAGTGCCTGCGCGACGTCGTGTGGCGGATGCTGCCTTACTGGCACGACGCGATCCTGCCGGACCTCGCCCTCGGCCAGATCGTGCTGGTCGTAGCCCACGGGAACTCGCTGCGCGCGCTGGTCAAGCACCTGGACGGGATCGGCGACGCCGAGATCGCAGCGCTGAACATCCCGACCGGGATCCCGCTCGTCTATGAACTCGACGGCCAGTTCAAGCCGGTGACGCCAGGCGGCTCCTATCTCGATCCAGAGGCGGCCAAGGTCGCCGCCGAAGCGGTCGCAAACCAGGGCAGGTAGGCACCTCGGTGACGGGAAAGCGGACCGCGAACGGGCCGTGCCCGTCGCCGCGCCGACCTGCGCTTCCCAGGTGCGTGAACGCCAGTGAGCGGCCCGGTGAACTCTCTGCGAATTGATGTGCGCGCTCAACCAGCCCGGATGCGCCCGAGCAGGCCCTACGCATACCATCAAAGCGTGGATGTGGGGGCGATTGCGGTCAGACATGCCTGGCTAGCGGCCTGGTCCGCCGAGGCCGGCGGATGAGCACCAGGGTCTCGGTGCATCTGGATAGCGCCGTACCCGCCTCCGGCGCATCCGCATCGGCGCCCCCAGGTTCGGCCCCCGGCCAGCATGATCCAGGCTCCGCGCGGCTGCCGGCCGGGCTCGCCGCGGTGCTCGCGGTGCTGTCCTCATCGGCGGTTGTCATCGACAGCGAGGACCGGGTACTCCAGGCCAGCGAGGCTGCTCGGTCCTTCGGGCTGGTCGAGGGGGATGAACTCGTCGTAGGAGAACTACTCGCACTCGCTCGTCAGGTTCGCAGGGACGGTGAGATCCGCGAGGGTGAGATCGACATCACGACCGGGGCCCTGACCGGGAGGACAACCAGCTACGCGGTCAGGGTGGCGCCGCTCGGGCCGGGCGTCGGCGGCGGCGGGCTGGTCCTGCTGCTGGTCGAGGACCAGACCGAACGGCGGCGGGTCGAGGAGGTCCGCAGGGACTTCGTGGCCAACACGAGCCACGAGCTGAAGACGCCGGTGGGCGCGCTGGCTTTGCTCGCCGAGACGGTCGAAGACGCGGCCGATGACCCTGAGGCGGTCAGGCGATTCGCCGGCCGCATGCGGCAGGAAGCGAACCGGCTCACCAACCTGGTCCAGGACATGATCACGCTGTCCAGGATCCAGGCCGCCGAGCCGATTCCCGATCCCATGCCGGTCAACCTGGACGGGGTGGTCGCCGAGGCGCTAGACCGGGGCCGGATGAAAGCGACGTCCCGCGGCATCGAGCTCGCGTCGACCGGAACTAGGCGGCTGACCGTTCTCGGCGACGAGGAACTGCTGATCACGGCGCTGCGCAATCTCCTGGACAACGCCGTCGCCTACAGCCCGGAGAAGACCAAGGTGGTCGTCTCGACCGAGCTTGCTGACCGCGACATCGTCGAGCTGAGCGTGTCCGACCAGGGCATCGGCATCCCTGAGCGGGACCTCGAGCGGATCTTCGAGCGCTTCTACCGCGTCGACCCCGCCAGGTCCAGGGTGACCGGCGGCACGGGTCTCGGGCTCGCGATCGTGAAGCACGTGACGGCCGCGCACGGCGGCAAGGTAACCGTGACGAGCAAGGAAGGTGCCGGATCAACCTTTACGCTGCGACTGCCGGTAGGACCTGGAGCGAAATCATGACCTGCATCTCCGAGGAGGCAGTCACGTGACGCGGGTGCTCGTTGTCGAAGATGAGGAGTCGTTCAGCGACGCGCTGTCGTACATGCTCCGCAAGGAGGGATTCGAGGTTGCCGTGTGCCCGACCGGCCCGGCCGCGCTCGACACCTTCGACCGGACCGGCGCTGACCTGGTGCTGCTCGACCTGATGCTGCCGGGGTTGCCAGGCAGCGAGGTCTGCCGCGCGCTGCGGGAGCGTTCTAACGTTCCCGTGATCATGCTGACCGCCAAGGACAGCGAGATCGACAAGGTGGTCGGGCTCGAACTGGGTGCCGACGACTACGTGACCAAGCCGTTCTCATCCCGCGAGCTGGTCGCCAGGATGCGGGCGGTGCTGCGGCGCCGCGGCGACGGCGAGGAGTCCGCCACCTCGGTGATGGAGTCCGGACCGGTTCGGATGGACGTGGAGCGGCACATCGTGATGGTGCGCAACTCCTCTGTGCAGCTGCCACTGAAGGAATTCGAGCTGCTCGAGGTGCTGCTGCGGAACTCGGGCCGGGTGCTCACGCGCATGCAGCTGATCGACCGGGTCTGGGGCGCTGACTACGTGGGCGACACCAAGACGCTCGACGTGCACATCAAGCGGCTGCGGGCCAAGGTCGAGCAGGACCCGGCGCGGCCGATGCACATCATCACCGTGCGCGGCCTCGGTTACAAGTTCGAGCCGGGCGGCTAGCGCCCAGGGGTGAGGCGGCAAGGCGAGCGTCTCGCCTGCGGCAAGGTCATGGCGAACTGCTCGGTGACGGCGTCGGCGTCGGCGTCCCTTGCTTGCCCGTCGGTGCGGGACTCGCGGTCGGCGAGGGCGGCGGCGCCGGCGAGTACGTCGCGAAGTTCGACACCATCGGCATAATCGGTACGTTCAGCCTGACCGACCCGGCCTTTGCGAAGATCATGTACAGCGTGATCACCGAGCCGCCGGTGAGCGGCCTGACGAGGTGCTGCAGCACGATCGCGGGCGCCGGACCGGTCAGCAGCACCCTGGACAGGTAGCGCAGCGGAACTCCGCGGCCGGGCAGCCGCACGGCCTGCGCGATGCCTGGCGCCTTGACCGCGACGAGCCTGTCGGGCGAGCCCGTGTTCACCAAGCCCAGGTAGAGCCCGGCGTTCTGGCCGGGCCTCAGCACGTGGCCCACCGGCGCGCCGAGCACGAACGCGTTGCTGATCGTGAGGTGCTTGTCGACCCTGTGGAAGGTGCCGTCCGTCGGCTGGTGCCAGTGCAGGGTAGGCGCGTTCGTCCCGGCCTCACAGCCGGCGATGATCGGGCCAAGCGCGGCGGCGGCCACGATCAGAATGCTGCGCGGCAGGATGCCGCGGCGGCTGCTCCGGATCACCGAGCCTCCTCGTCCTGTCCGGTACGCACTGGCTCGCGGGCGCGCCAGCGCCCGCTCGCCACACTGCTGAGATTCATCCGGCGGCTGCGCCAGACCTCGCACAGCGTAGCGGCGCGAACCAGGCTGGGCGCAGCCGGCCCGCGGTAACCCGCGCGGCCATCGCGAGGGCTCGGCTGCCGGCGCGTTCCGGCGCCTTCCGGCCGGTTGCTAGCGCGTCCCGCCCAGGTCCTTGAGCGCCGACTGGAGCTGGAACCCTGGCTGCAGCGCGGCGGCGCGCCTGACGTTGTGCTGTGAATCGACGAGCACCACGGTCAGGCCCTTGGCTGGGTAGGCGGTGTTGAGCACGTTGTCGCCGTCGATCGCGACGAAAGCCGTGCCCGTGGCAGCCTGCGGCGCGAACTTGCTGAGCTGGGCCTGGCTACCCGGCTTGCCGACGAGGTAGACGGGGATCCCGGCGGCCTTGGCCTGGGCGACGAGCCGCCGGATCACGCTGGCGCACCGGCAGCTGACGGGAATGATCGCCAGCGCAGCGCCCTTGACGGTAGTCAGGTCGATGCGCTGGCCAGCCACGCTGATCTTTCCCTTGGGCAGGCGGGCTGCCGCGGTGCTGCCTGAACCACCCGAGCGGTTCCTCGTGGCCGACGGAGCGGCCCGCGAGGTACCCGCGCGTGACGTCGGCAGCCCTGTGCTCTGTGCGCCCTGGCCGGACGCGTGTTGTCCGGTGAAGCCTGAAAAGTACGGGTTCGCGCTGAACATCGTCAGCACCATGCCGGCCACCATGGCGAGCACCAGGCAGCCGGCGATCAGCGGCACGATCATGCCGCTGCCGCGCAGCGGGGCGCGCCAGCGGAGGCTGCGCTGATGCCTGCGGAGCGCGCGCAGCTCACGGTGATAGGCCTGGACATCACGGTCCAGCTCGCGAGCATCATCCGGGACCTGGATGTCCACTCGCGGCAGCCCGTAATCGTCGTGTCCCGGTTCACCGCTATGGTTCACGCGTCGCTCCGGAGATCGCCTACAAGCTCCTGCCTTCAGTATGAGCCTGCTGTCCGCATGACGTAACCGTGGACCGCCAGTTGCTTGCCCCGGTATCAGTTCAAGGGGACGCCCGTGGGAGCCCGGTGGCCGCGTCCGTGGCGCCAGCGGCGGTATCCGGCGCCGTGTTCGCCCCGACGCCTGCGCCGCAGGGGTGGCTGTGGCAACTGTGGTTAGGCGGTAAACTGGCGGTATCCGCGTGGCGGCATTCCTGGTGATCATGCATGCGCAGACGTGGCCCGAGGTTCCCGGTTGGCTGGGGCATGGGTCTGTTTCTTGATGGCAGATCACTCATTCACAGTATGCAAAAGCGCCCTTGACCTGCATCTTTGTCACCAAGCATGGCTATTGTTCGCTGTCCGCCGTGGTAAGATGGGTGCAGCGGAAGGGGTACGTGCCACATGACTTTCAAGGTCGGCGACACCGTCGTCTACCCCCACCATGGGGCTGCTCGGATCGAGGAAATCGAGATCCGTACGATCAAGGGCGAGGATAAGACGTATCTCGTTCTCAAGGTCGACAAGGGTGACCTGACGGTGCGGGTTCCAGCTGACAACGCGGAACTTGTCGGTGTAAGAGACGTAGTCGGACAGGAAGGTCTCGAACGCGTCTTCGAGGTGCTGCGTGCGCCATACACCGAAGAGCCGACCAACTGGTCGCGCAGGTACAAGGCCAATCTGGAGAAGCTTGCGTCCGGCGACGTGAACAAGGTCGCCGAGGTTGTTCGCGACCTGTGGCGCCGTGACCGCGAGCGCGGCCTCTCGGCCGGTGAGAAGCGCATGCTCGCGAAGGCCAGGCAGATCCTCGTCAGCGAGCTCGCGCTCGCGGAGAAGACCAACGAGGACAAGGCCGAGACGCTGCTCGACGAGATCCTGGCTAGCTGACGCCCGCCACCGTTCCTGATGGATGATCGGGAGACGTCTGTCTCGTGCGTCATACCGCAGGTCGGTATCGGCGTTGACGTGCACCCTTTTGGCGACGGGCGAGAGCTGCACCTGGCTGGACTGCACTGGCCGGGAGAACAGGGCCTGAGCGGCCATTCCGACGGCGACGCGGCGGCGCACGCGATCTGCGACGCGCTGCTGTCCGCCGCGCGGCTCGGTGATCTCGGCAGCCAGTTCGGCACGTCAGAGCCACGCTGGGCTGGAGCGAGCGGCGCGATGCTGCTCGGCGAGACCCGGCGCCTGGTCGAGGACGCGGGCTATCGCGTCGGCAACGTCGCGGTCCAGATCATCGGCAACAGGCCGCGCCTGGCCGCTCGCCGGGACGAGGCGCAGTCGGCGCTGTCGACCGCGCTGAACGGCGCCCCGGTGAGCATCTCAGCGACCACGACCGACGGGCTCGGCCTGACCGGAAGGGGAGAAGGCGTCGCCGCGATCGCCACCGCGCTGGTGGTGCCGGTCAGATCCGACCCTCGTCCGCCCGCGGGTCCGCCGCGTGCGACGGCCCGCTAGCGCGAGGCTCATCCTCCTGCCGCTGGTCCCCGTGCGGCGCGTCCCTCTGCGGCGCGTCCCCCTGAGGCGCGTCCCTCTGCGGCGCGTCCCTCTGCGGCTCGTCCCCCTGAGGCGGAGTTGGGGTGCTGCGGGTCCGCCGGAATGCGGGCAGGCCGTCAGATTCCTCGGCATCGTCGTCAAGCGTCGGCGCGGGATTGAGCGTGCTCGCCGGCGTCGGCCCGGCCGCTCGCCAGGCGGCTGGCTCACCGCCCCGGGCATCCGAGGCGACGCCGGCATCAGCATCAGTGGTTGCCGTGGCGGGGGTGGCGGGCGCGGCGTTGCCCGGCGGCGCGGTGCGGCCGCTGGCCAGGTCGTCCGACGGCAACCGGGGTTTGGTCGGTCCGGCAGGCGCGGGCTGAAGTCCTGAGGTGACAGGCTGCTGCCCGGGCACTCGTTTCGGGAGCACCGTCGGCGAAGCGGATCCGGCTGGCTCGGCAGGCCAAGCGGCTCCGGCTCGCGGTATCGCGTCGTGCTGGGCCGCGTCTTGCTGGGCCGCGTCTTGCTGGGCCGTGTCGTGCTGGGCCGTGTCGTGCTGGGCCGCGTGCCGCTGGGCCGTGTCGTGCAGTGCCGATGGCCCGTGCTCTCCGGCCGTGCCTCGCTGCCCTGGCCCGGCTTCCTGCGCTGGCCCGGCTTCCTGCGCTGGCCCGGCTTCCTGCGCTGGCCCGGCTTCCTGCGCTGGCCCGGCTTCCTGCGCTGGCCCGGCTTCCTGCGCTGGCCCGGCTTCCTGCGCTGGCCCGGCTTCCTGCGCTGGCCCGGCCTCCTGCGCTGGCCCGGCCTCCTGCGCTGGCCCGGCCTCCTGCGCTGGCCCGGCCTCCTGCGCTGGCCCGGCCTCCTGCGCTGGCCCGGCCTCCTGCGCTGGCCCGGCCTCCTGCGCTGGCCCGGCCTCCTGCGCTGGCCCGGCCTGCTGTCCGGCTGGTGACGGGCCGGCATCGGCAGGGGTACCGGCTCCAGCCTGCTCCCCGGCTGCCGCGCCTTGCTGTCCGACCTTCGGCATGAAAGGGGCTGGCCAGCCAGGCGGCGCCGGGTGAGCTCCGGCCGGGTCGTGCGCGGGCTGTTTCGGAATCCTGGCGCGCAACTGCAGGTCGGCCCGCCGCACACCGGGCCTGAGCGCAGCCGCCGTCCCGGTGCCTGGCATCGCCGCTGCCGCCGGCGGGGACGCCGCGGAGACTGGCGGTGCCGCTGCTGGCGCCGCGGGCTGATCCGTCGCTCGGTCGTCGGCCGGCGATGCATGCCGCGCGGGGACTGCAGCACCGGGCACCGTCGGGGGCTCGACGCCCGAGCCGCCAGATGACGCGTCCGCCTCAGCCGCCCCGTCCGCTGCCGCCGCCGCTGCCGCCGACCCGGCCGCTGCCGCCGCAGCCGCTGCTTCGGCGTTCTTGCCGGCCCGGCCGGGTCCGTCCAGGACCCGGCTCGCTGCCGCGGTCGTCGCGGCGTCCCCTGGCCGGGGCGCTGCGATGGCGTGCGGCTTGGGCGCAACGCCTGGAATCAGCGCGTGCTGAGGGGCTCCGCCGCGCTCAGCCACCGCCAGCCCGCTCGCCGCAGGGGCCGGCCCGCCTGCGGCCGCAGCGCCGGCGATGACCGGAGCGCCCGTCTCGGCCACCGCGTTCGGCTCAGCCGCCGCCAGCCCGCCCGCCGCTACCGGCTCCGCCGCATCGTCCCCGCTGCTGCCGCCGCCTTGCTGACTTTCCTCGCGCCTGCCGAGCCGCCTCAGCCTGGCGTACCTGAGCAATGCGAGCAGCAGGCCGAAACCGATCAGGACGAGGACCCACGGGACGATCGCCGCGACCACCGCCGCGGTCTTGTGCGGGATCGTGACGGCCGCCGCGCGGGCCGCGCCGCCTGCGGCGAGCGCGGCGAGCAGCACGAGCATGCTCAGCCACGAGTACACCCGGCTGACCAGGCCAGCACCACGCAGCGCGAGCACCGAGCAGCCGGCTACGACGAGCAGCGCGTCGAAGATCAGCGGGTAGATGCTGGCCAGCCGTCCGTGCACGCCAGCCTGCATCGCGAGGTGATGGATGCTCGAGTAGGACAGCACGCAGGCCGCGGCGGTCAGGCCAGCCAGTCCGACGGCGACGGCGATCAGGGCCAGAACCCGCAGCACCCGGCCGCCATCGCGGCCCCGCCGGCCACCCGACGCGGGTTCAGCGCCCTGGTGCGCTTCGCCGCCGAGGTTCGCGTCGTGCGGCCCCTGGCGGCCGTCGCTCTTCCTCGCCACGCCATTCCCTCCTGGTCAGATGCCTCGGGCCGGCCGAATCAACCGCGGGCCTATAGTCGGGGAAGATAGACGAGAACCGGCCGCATACCTAATCGCTGCGGCGCCTGGCCGCTCGCCTGCCGCGGAACCTAGGCGAGAGGAGATTAACCCGCGACCGACCAGCGGGCCACCGACCTGCGGTTTCGGGCGCGACCCAGGGAACGCGGCGGCAAGGGAGAGGGAAATGCCGTATTACCGGGTGTCGGGGGAGATCCCGAGGAAGCGTCATACTCGATTCCAGCGACCTGGCGGCGGGCTCTATGCCGAGGAACTGATGGGCGAGGAGGGTTTCTCGTCCGATTCTTCGCTCCTCTACCACGTCAATCCACCGACCGCGATCGTCAAGAGCGAGGCGCTCGCCGACCTCGCAGGTGAGGCGAGGCTAGCTGCCAATCATCCGCTGCTGCCGCGGCACTACCGGACCCAGGATCTGACCGGCGCCGGCGACCTAGTGCTCGGCAGGCAGCCGCTGATGGGCAACGACGACATCCGCCTTTCCTTCGTCACCGTGAACGCGCCGTCCGCGCTGTACCGGAACTCGACGGGGGACGAAGCCGTGTACGTGCACACGGGCTCGCTCAGGTTCGAGTCGGTCTACGGCACCATCGACGCGGTCGCAGGCGACTACGTGATCGTCCCGCGCGGCACTATTCACCGCTGGTTGCCAGAGTCGGCAGAGCCGCCAGCGCTGCCTGTCGAGGCGCTGGTGATCGAGGCCCGCGGCCACATCAGGACGCCAAAGCGGTATCTGTCGCAGACCGGCCAGTTCCTCGAGCACGCACCGTACTGCGAGCGGGACCTGCGGCCGGTCCATGGCCCGCTGTTCGCCGAGGGCGAGGACGTGCCCGTGATAGTCCGCAACCGGGGCGGCCTGACGACGCTGACCTACGCGCATCACCCGTTCGACGTTGTCGGCTGGGACGGCTGCCTGTATCCCTATGCCTTCAACATCGCCGACTTCGAGCCGATCGTGAAGCGGACGCACGCCCCGCCGCCTGTCCACCAGACGTTCGAGGGACCGAACTTCGTGATCTGCTCGTTCTGCCCGCGGCCGCTGGACTTCGATCCGCAGTCCGTGCCGATTCCGTACAACCATCACAACGTCGACTCCGACGAGATGATGTTCTACGTGGGCGGCGACTACTCCGCGCGGCAGGGTTCCGGAGTCGGAATCGGCTCGATCACACTGCACCCGTCCGGCTTCACGCACGGGCCGATACCCGGTGCCGTCGAGGCGGTGATCAGCGGCATGGAGGCGGGGCGGACCAGCACGGACGAGACCGCCGTGATGATCGACACCTTCCGCCCGCTGCTGCTGTCCGACCACGCTGCCGCGGCCGAGGACTCCGAGTACGCCTGGAGTTGGGCCAGGGCTTCCCGTGGCTGAGGGCGGCGGTGACTCGAGGGGGCGACCACCCGCAACCCCCGGCAGTGCCGAGCGGGTGACGCTTCCGGAGATCGCGCGCGAGCTGTTCGACCGGCCCAACTACGTCGCGGTCGCGACCATCGAGCCTGGCGGTCGGCCCCAGACCAGCCTGGTCTGGGGCCGGACCGACGGCGACGACGTGCTGTTTTCCACCATCAAGGGACGGCGTAAATACGCGAACCTGACCCGTGACCCCAGGATCAGCCTGCTCGTCTGCGATGTCGCGGATCCTTACACCTACGCCGAGGTCAGGGGCATCGCGACGATCACCGACGATCCCGAGGCGAAACTGATCAACGAGCTCGCGCTCAAGTACACGGGCCAGCCGTTCGGGTACCGGCCAGGCGAGCAGCGCGTGATCGTGCGTGTCGTGCCCGACAAGGTCGTCCTGTACCTCGACTAGCACGCTCGCCTTGTATGGATGGTCCATTCATCACCAGATCCCGCAATGAATGGACCATCGATACATCTCGATCATTCAGCATGGCTGCATTCGGGCCCGCATTCGCGGCGAACCTGCCGGGCCGCGGCCGGCCAGCGTATGGAAGTGACACCGATCACCTCCGCGCGAAATGGGTGTCGCATCCATACCCGGCCCAGTGCCGTCGGGCGCCAGGATTACGTAGAATGCCGGAATTACGCCGGCGGCGGGCGGGACGCGTGCGGCGCGCGGGACGCGGGGCGACGGGCGAGACGCGGGGCGACGGGCGAGACGCGGGGCGACGGGCGAGACGCGGGGCGACGGGCGAGACGCGGGGCGACGGGCGAGACGCGGGGCGACGGGCGAGACGAGGGGCGAGAGGCGGGGCGACGGGCGAGACGCGGGGCGACGGGCGAGACGCGGGGCGGCGGGCGGAACGCGGGCGCGGGCGAGACGCGGGCGCAGGCGTGACGCGGGGCGGCGGGCGCGCTGCCGAGATCCCGTAGCCTTGATGGATGACGCTCCGCCTGCACGACACAGCGACGCGCACCGTGCGCGACTTCCTTCCCGTGACACCGGGCAAGGCAGGGCTGTACCTGTGCGGCGCGACTGTCCAGGCCCCGCCGCACATCGGGCACATCCGGTCCGGGGTCAGCTTCGACATCCTCGTGCGCTGGCTGAAGGTGACCGGCCTGCAGGTCACGTTCTGCAGGAACGTCACCGACATCGACGACAAGATCCTGCGGACAGCGGCCGGCGAGGGCAATCCGTGGTGGGCCGTCGCCGAGCGCAACCAGCGGGCGTTCAGCCGGGCATACGACATCCTCGGCTGCCTGCCGCCGGACGTTGAGCCGCGGGCCACCGGCCATGTGCCCGAGATGATCACGCTGATGCGGCGGCTGACCGACTCTGGTCACGCGTACGCCGCCGGCGGCGACGTGTACTTCGACGTCTCGTCCTACCCGGCGTACGGTGAGCTGTCGGGGCAGCGGCCAGAACACATGCGCGCGGCTGACGACATCGAGGGCGAGAGCGCCAAACGCGACCCCCGCGACTTCGCGCTCTGGAAGGGTTACAAGCCGGGCGAGCCGTTCTGGGAGACGCCGTGGGGTCCTGGTCGTCCTGGCTGGCACCTGGAGTGCTCGGCGATGGCGACGAAGTACCTCGGCGAGACCTTTGACATCCACGGCGGCGGGCTGGACCTGGTCTTCCCGCACCACGAGAACGAGCTGGCCCAGTCCAGGGCCGTCGGCGATGGCTTCGCCCGGTACTGGCTGCACAACGGGCTGGTCAGGCTGGGCGGGGAGAAGATGAGCAAGTCGCTCGGCAACTCGCTGCTCGTCGACGCCATGGTCGCCGACGTCAGGCCCGCCGAGCTGCGGTACTACCTCGGCCAGGCGCACTACCGTTCGGAGATCGATTACTCGCCAGAGGCGCTGGCCGAGTCCGCGGCGGCCTATCGCAGGATCGAGGGATTCGTCACGCGCGCGGCCGGGCCGCCGGGCGGCGCCGCAGCTGAACCGATCAGAGCAGGCGAGCAGACCGGACCTGGACTGCCGCTCGCCAGCACACTGCCTGCCGCGTTCGCCGCCGCGCTCGACGACGATCTCGCGGTTCCGCAGGCGCTCGCCGTCATCCACGAAAGCGTGACCGACGGCAACACCGCCCTCGCCGCGGGCGACCTGGCAGGCGCCGCCAAGCAGGCCGAATCGGTGCGTGCCATGCTCGCGGTGCTCGGCCTCGACCCGCTGGCCGCGCCGTGGGCCACCGCCGCCGGCGCGAGCGTGCGAGATGTGGTGGACGCGCTGGTCAGGGTCGCGCTCGAGCAGCGCCAGGCGGCTAGAGCGCGCAGGGACTACGCCGCTGCCGACTCGATCAGGAGCCAGCTGCAAGCGGCCGGGATCGTGGTGGAGGACACCGCGGCCGGTCCGCGCTGGGAGCTGGCCAGGTGAGCGGGCAGGGCAGAAGGGCCGGATCAGGCAACCGCGCCAAGTCAGGGAAACCGCGGCCCGGCACGGGCGGATACAACAGGCGCAAGCTCGAAGGCAAGGGCCCCACCCCGCCCGCCGATATGCGGCCAGGTCACCCGGCCCAGCGCCGTGCGGCTGCCGCGGCGGCAGCCGCGCGTGGCACGTCGCGGTCCAGGCCGGCCTCGGATGCCAGGGTCACGGGTGCGGGCCGTATCGCGTCATCGAACAGGGGCACAGGAAGCGCGGCCGAGATCGTCGCTGGGCGCAACGCGGTGCTCGAATCGTTGCGGGCTGCCGTGCCTGCGCTCGCACTGCATGTCGGGCCGCGGCTGGACGCGGACGAACGGATCAGCGAGGCGATCAAACTCGCCGCCGACAGGGGAATCCCGGTCGTGGAGGCCGGGCGGTCCGAGCTCGACCGGCTGACCGGGGGAGCGGTGCACCAGGGGCTGGCGCTTCGGGTCAGGCTGTACGCCTACGCCCATCCCGACGAGCTGCTCGACGGCGCCAGGACAGCCGCCTCGCACGGCGGGCAGCCGCCGCTGATCGTCGCGCTTGACGGCATCACCGATCCGCGCAATCTCGGCGCGGTCGCCCGCTCGGTCGC
Organism: uncultured Actinomycetota bacterium; assembly: GCA_963739025.1. Taxonomy (GTDB): domain Bacteria; phylum Actinomycetota; class Actinomycetes; order Streptosporangiales; family Streptosporangiaceae; genus Chersky-822. The sequence continues at coordinate 464,737 of CAVTYS010000003.1, forward strand.
GGCGTTCGGCGCCACCGGGGTGCTGATCCCCGCGCGCCGGTCAGCCGGGGTCACCGCTGGCGCGTGGAAGGCGTCGGCAGGGGCGCTGGCAAGGGTTCGCGTCGCGCAGGCGCCGAACCTGTCAAGGGCGCTGGCCGGCTACGCGAGAGGCCGGCCTGTTCGTGGTCGGACTTGACGCGGACGCCGAGCAGGGCGTCGCGGAGATGACGCTCGCCGATGGCCCGCTCGTGCTCGTGATCGGCTCAGAAGGCCGGGGTCTGTCCAGGCTGGTCGGGCAGCAGTGCGACCTGGTCGTGAAGATCCCGATCAGCGGCGCCGAGTCGCTCAACGCCGGCGTGGCGGCCGGGATCGCGCTGTACGAGGTCAGCAGGCAGCGCGGAAGCCTCGAAACCGACGCCGCCGGTCTCGCGTAGCGCCGAGGGCGCCGGGATCCGGCTGCGCGCGAGCGGGGCCAGCACGGGCTCGGACTCGGCCGCGGTCAGCGCAGGCAGCGGCCCGACACCCCCGGTGATCAGCGGGTCCACCTGGCCGACGGCAGCGGCGTCCTTGCCCTCGTAGTCGAACAGCGTGAGCACGTAGCGCATGGCCTCCAGCCTGGCCCGCTTCTTGTCGTTGCTCCTGACCACGGTCCACGGCGCTTCTGACACATCGGTGCGCCGGAACATGGCCTCCTTGGCCCTCGTGTACTCGTCCCACTTGTCGAGCGAGGCCAGGTCCACCGGGCTGAGCTTCCACCGCTTGACGGGGTCGTCCTGGCGGCTCACGAACCTGGCGAGTTGCTCGGTCCTGGTGATCGAGAACCACAGCTTGACCACGGCGATGCCCTCCGCGACCAGCGTGCGCTCGAACTCGGGCGCGTCGAGCAGGAACCTGGCGTACTCGTCAGGCCGGCAGAACCCCATCACCTGCTCCACGCCAGCCCGGTTGTACCAGGACCTGTCGAACATGACGATCTCGCCGGCGGTCGGCATGTGCGGCAGGTACCGGCGCAGGTAGTTCTCGCCCTGCTCGTGCTCGGCCGGCTTGTCCAGCGCCACCACCCTCGCGCCGCGCGGGTTCAGGTTCTCGGTGAAGCGGCGGATCGTGCCGCCCTTGCCTGCGGCGTCCCGGCCCTCGAACAGGATGAGCACCCTGCTGCCCGTGGCCTTGACCGTGCGCTGCAGCTTCAGCAGCTCGATCTGGAGCTTGCGTTTGCTTGGCTCGTACGCCTTCCTGCCCAGGCGCTGAGGATAGGGGTAGTTCTCGCGCCACGCCTGGATCCGCCGGCCGTCAGGACCGACGAGCGCCATCCGGCCGTTCTTGCGCCGCTCGATCCTGAGCCCGAGTTCGGCCGCGAGCCTGGCGAGCACCGCGTAGACGGCGTCGGCCTCTGGCAGCTGGTCTGCAACTACCGCAGTCACGGCCCTCCCCGGGGATTCCGTGCGTTCCGACGCAGCCTCATGCCCGCCGCCCGGTCAAGCGATGCTGCCCAGGAGGCAACGTCATGCCAGCCGGGCGGCATCGGGTCCGCGCTGCCCTGATCAGGAGAACGAACCGGAACGCGAAGTTGAACAACGGACGAATAGATACCCCTGCGGCCGGCCGGCACACTCCCGGGCTCGGGCCGGTCGGAGAGCGCGCCAAAGGCCGTCACGCAGGTGGTATGAGGATCGTAGCGAGCTGGGCAAAACCGGGTAACCGAAAGCTCTGTAACGAGACAACCTTGAGACGGCGATAAGCGTCCAGAAAGCTGGAGTCGTCAGCGACTCGGGTCAAAGACAACGAACCAGCTAGCGTGCGTCTCGTACGCACCGAAACGGAGTACGACGATGGCGCATCGAGCACGGCGGTTGATGGGCTGCCTGGGGGCGGCCGCGGTGGCCGGCGCGGCGACTATCGCTCAGGCGGGAGTGGCTAGCGCGGCTGTCAGTCCTAACGCCAGCTACCTGCATCTCGGCAGCCACGGGGCAGCGGTCACGAAGCTGCAGAAGCGTCTTGCCGCTCTGCACTACTACCCGGGCAAGATCGACGGCAAGTTCGGGTGGTCGACGATGGAGGCGGTTTGGGCGTTCAAGGAAGTGCAGTACCGCAAGCGGACGCCGCCGCACCCGAACGTCGTCGGCCCGACCCTGCAGCGCCAGCTCAAGCACCCGAAGCCGTACAAGGCGCACAACCCGCACGGTGACACGTGGCGGGTTGAGGTGAACAAGAACCTTGAGGTCCTCGTCGTCTTCAAGCACAACAAGATCACGCTGATCAGTCACATCTCCTCCGCTGCCTACTCCAGGCCGGACGGCACCGGGTTCGTGACCCCGAACGGCCGGTACCGGACGCGGGAGTACCTGGCAGGCGCGGTGCCCGACTCGAAGTACGGCGGCTTCTTGTACAACCCGGTGTTCTTCATCGGGCGCAGCTACGCCATCCACGGGATGCCGAACCCGACGTCCACGTTCAGCTATGACGGCGTGCCGCTGAACCCGGCCTCGCACGGCTGCGTCCGGGTGCCGATGTCGGTCTCCAAGATCTTCCACAAGTTCGTCCGCATCAGCCCCACCAGGGGAACCCATATCTACGTGTTCGGCCGCAACAAGTAGGCAGCGGTTAGCAGACTGCGGACGCGCCGTCGCACCGGCCGGCGGCGCGGCCGGTAGAATACGGCCGCAACTGTAGGAATTGCCTGAGCGAGCTGTTCTCAGTGTGTGGGGTGGGGCTGGATGCGACGGTTCATCGTGGCGGCGTGTGCCGCTGTCGTGGTTACCGGAGGGCTGGCTGCCTGCGGCAGCTCAGGGAGCGGCGGCAACGCGACGCCTAAGGCCAGCGGCGGGTCGGCAGCGAGCTGCACCAAGTCCAGCCTGTCGAGCCAGCTGAAGACGCCGGGCAAGCTCACGGTCGCGACCGACAACCCCGTGTACCCGCCGTGGTTCATTCACAACACCCCGACCAACGGCAAGGGTTACGAGAGCGCCGTCGCGTACGCGATCGCGAAGCAGCTTGGCTTCTCCAGCTCGGACGTGACCTGGGTGAAGGAGCCGTTCGACAGCTCCTTCGCGCCAGGGCCGAAGGCGTTTGACTTCGATATCAACGAGGTGTCCGTGACGCCTCAGCGGGCCCAGGCCGTCACGTTCTCCAACAGTTACTACCCGGTCCAGCAGGCGATCGTGGCCCGCAAGGGCGCGCCGATCGTGACCAGGCACTCGCCGTCTGCGCTGAAGACCTACCTGTACGGCGACCAGATTGGCAGCACCGGCCTGACCTTCATTACGACGCACATTCAGCCGACGAAGCAGCCCAAGGTCTTCGACACGCTGGCGCAGGCCGCTGCGGCGCTCGAGGCCGGCCGGATCGACGCCCTGATCACCGACACGCCGACGGCTCAGTTCATGGCCTCGGCGCAGCTCAAGCACGCCGTGCTGGTCGCCCAGTTCCCGACCGTCGGTGAGCACTACGGGCTGGTCTTCCAGAAGGGCAACGCGCTCGTGACCTGCGTGAACAAGGCGATCTCCGATCTGTCGAGCAATGGCCAGCTGTCCGCTCTGCAGAAGCAGTACCTCGGCATCTACCTCAAGTTCCCGACCATCCAGCCCTGACCCGAGCCACACCCCTGACTCGACACTGACAGGACCCCGGCGGCAGGCGCATGGACCCTAACTCATCGATCCCGCCGGGCCAGCCGGCGGGATCGTTCACCGCCACGGGCCGGGGCCCGCGGCTGCTGTCCGGCGGCGGCGCCAGGGCGACGGTGGTGTCCACGATCAGCACGATCGTCGTGCTCGGAATCCTGCTTGCGATCTTCCTGCTGGCGCCCGGCGCGCGATCGGTTGAGCACTTCTTCTTCAACCCCACAGACATGTGGAAGGCCTTCATCGGCAACCCCAAGCAGGGCTACTACTCGGTCGGCGCCGCGATCTGGCTCAACATCAGGATGTTTCTGGTCGCCGAGGTCCTGATCCTGCTGCTCGCGCTGGGCCTCGCGCTCATCAGGCAGTCGACCGCGCCAGCGCTGTTCCCGATCAGGGTCCTCACGACCGGGTATGTCGACTTCTTCCGCGGCGTGCCCCTGATCCTGGTCATCTTCGCGCTCGGCCTAGGGATTCCGGCGCTGAGCCTGCCGTTCGTATCGAGCCAGCCAGACGCGGTCTACGGGGTCGCGGCCCTCGTGCTCTCGTACTCCGCGTACGTCTCTGAGGTGTACAGAGCCGGGCTGAACTCGGTGCACCAGAGCCAGGTGTCGGCCGCCCGTTCGCTCGGGCTGTCCCAGGGCACCGCGCTGCGGTATGTCGTGCTGCCGCAGGCGGTGCGAAACATCATCCCGCCGCTGCTCAACGACTTCATCAGCCTCCAAAAGGACACCGCGCTCGTGGGCACCCTGGGCGTGATCGAGGCGAACAAGGCAGCGGGCATCTTTAGCGAGACCGTGTTCAACTTCTCCAGCTTTACCGTCGCCGCGATCTTGTTCCTCATCCTGACGATCCCGCTGGCCAGGTTCACCGACCGGCTGATCGAGCGCGACCGGCGGCGCAGGCTCGCCCTGGGGGTCCAATGAGGGCTGCGCAATGAGGGCTGCGCAATGAGGGCTGCGCAATGAGGGCTGCACAGTGACCTCGCTGGCCAAGGAAGCGATCAGGATCGAGGGCCTGCACAAGTCGTTCGGCAGTAACGAGGTGCTCCGCGGCATCGACCTGGCCGTCAGCTCGCACGAGGTGATCTGCCTGATCGGCGCGTCCGGCTCTGGCAAGTCCACGCTGCTGCGGTGCATCAACCTGCTCGAGCCGATCGACTCGGGGCGGATCAGCCTGTTCGGCCAGGACATAACCGGCCCGCGGATCGACGCCAACCTGGTCAGGCGGCAGATCGGCATTGTGTTCCAGTCGTTCAACCTGTTCCCGCACATGAACGTGCTGCGCAACGTCACGCTGGCGCCCACCAAGGTGCTCAAGACGCCGCCGGCCCAGGCCGCGGAGGAGGCGCGGGCCCTGCTTGGCAGGTTCGGGCTGATCGACAAGTGCGACGACTATCCCGACCGGCTGTCCGGCGGCCAGCAGCAGCGCGTCGCCATCGTCCGCGCGCTCGCGATGCGGCCGCAGATCATGCTGCTCGATGAGGTGACGAGCGCGCTCGACCCTGAGCTGGTCGCCGAGGTACTCGAGGTCATCGCCGAACTGGCGGCCGGCGGCATGACGATGCTGATAGCCACCCACGAAATGGGCTTCGCCAGGGACACCGCGAACCGGGTCTGCTTCCTGGAAGAGGGCAGGATCATCGAGGACGCGCCGCCCGCTGAGCTGTTCGTCAACCCGAAAGATGAGCGGACCCGGCGGTTCCTGCGCCGCATCGTCGAAGCCAAGCGCCTCTAGCTGGCGACCTGGCACGGATTGGCTGGGTACAAAAGCCCCGAAACGGCGGGGACCATCACTGGAATCCGTGTGGAGTGCTGGCAGGGGCGGCACGGGAGCGGCACCGGAGCGCCACAGGGGGGCACCGGGGCGGCACTGGGCGGCCGAATGGGCGTTCATTGACTCTCGTATTGCCGGGCGGCATCCCGCTATAGTCCAAGAAGTTTCACGATTAGTGCGGATACCTGCCGAGGAGGACTACACGTGCCGAGCTTCCCCCGAAGACTGATGGCGGTGGTTGCGCCTGCGCTCCTGCTGGCCGGAATCGCGCTGGCTGTCCCGAGCGCCGCGACCGCGAGCCCGGCCGCTTGCCCGGCGCCGATCGTCGCCGGCGACACGGTGCTGTGCGGCTCGCTCCAGGACGGAGCGACGTACCTGATCGAGGTTCCCGCGCAGTGGAACCGGACGCTGTTCCTGTACAGCCACGGCTACGTGACGCCGGGCGGCAATAACCCCGCACAGGACGTCGGTGACCCGGCGACCGGCGGCTGGCTGCTGAGCCACGGCTACGCGCTGGCCGGGTCCTCCTATTCGACCACTGGCTGGGCGATCGAGCAGGCGCTGCCAGACCAGGTTGCCACGCTTGACCTCTTCGGCGCGCAGGTCGGGAAGCCGCGGCGCACGATCGCGTGGGGTCACTCACTCGGCGGCATCATCACCGCAGGACTGATCCAGACCTACCCGAACCGGTTCAGCGGTGCCCTGCCCATGTGCGGCGTGCTGGCGGGCGGCGTCGCTACCTGGAACACCGCGCTGGACGGTGCCTTCGCGTTCCAGCAGCTGCTCGACCCGTCGGTTCAGGTCACGGGCATCACCAACCCGGGCGGTAACCTCCAGGGCGCCGAGACCGCGATCGCCGCCGCGCAGGCGACGCCAGCGGGCAAGGCGAGGATCGCGCTGGGCGCCGCGCTCGGTGACACCCCAGGGTGGTTCACGCCGCTGTCACCCGAGCCCGCTGCCAGTGACTACGCCGGCCAGGAGGCCAACCAGTTCCAGTGGGACGCCAACGTGGACTTCCCGTTCATCTTCGCGTTCCGCGCTGAGCTCGAGGCCCGCGCTGGCGGCAACCCGTCATGGAACACCGGTGTGGACTACGTCCGCCAGCTGGCTAAGTCCGCTGACCGGAAAGAGGTGCGCGCGCTGTACAAGGCAGCAGGGCTGAGCCTGCGCGCCGACCTGCGGTCGCTGAACAAGGCCGCGAGGATCAGCGCCGACCCGAAGGCCGTCCGCTACCTGGCCAGGAACATCAGCTTCACCGGTCGGCTCACGATGCCGGTGCTCAGCATGCACACGACCGGCGACGGCCTGGTCATCCCGCAGAACGAGCAGGCGTACGCCAGCGTCGTCCGCAAGGCGGGCCGGTCGTTCCTGCTCCGTCAGGTGTTCGTGGACAGGGCAGGGCACTGCGCGTTCACGCCGGCCGAGACGATCACCGCCGCCCAGCGGCTGCTGGACCGGATGCGCACCGGACGCTGGCATGACGGGGCGCTGACCCCGGCCAGCATGAACAGCGCGGCCACCGCGCTCGGCCCGAACTACAACATCTTCAGCAGCGGCGGCAAGATCGTGCCCGTCGACCCGGCGTTCACGGCCTTCCGGCCTACGCGCTACCCACGCCCATTCGACCTGGGCTTCCGCTTCCACCACTAGCGCGAGCAACGGCAAGGGCCGGACCGGACTCCGGTGCCGGCCCTCGCTGTCTCCGGCTAGGCGCCGCGCTTGAGCGGACCGAGCTTCAGCAGCCGCCACCAGGTAAGGGCCGAGTAGAACAGCAGCAGCGCGACCATCGCCCCGATGTCCACCAGCCAGGCGTGCGACGTGTGGTCCCAGATCGGGTCGGGGGTCGAGCCCTTCGGCGCGATCGCGTTCAGGTCGATCGTTGAGGCTGCCCCGGCGAACCCCCACCTGGACGGGGTGAACCAGGCGATCTGCTCGAGGCCGGCCGTGCCGTGGATGGCGAAGATGCCGCCGGTCGTCACGACCTGGATCATGACCAGCAGGAAGACCAGCGGCATCGCGCGCTCGGCGGTGCTCACCATGGACGACGTGAACAACCCGATGACCATGGACACGACAGCTACTAGCGCGATCGCGATCGCGATCTCCAGCAGCGGTATCGGCAGCGCCGCTCCCTTGGGCGGGAATTTCTTGCCGGCCAGGCCGATGGCGACGAGCAGGATGGCCTGGAACGCGCTGATCACGCCGAGCACGATCACCTTCGACGCCAGGTATGCCCCGGCGGACAGACCTGTCCCCCGTTCTCGGGCATAGATCGGCCGTTCCTTGACGATCTCGCGGATGGCGTTCAGCGCTCCGGAGAAGCACGCGCACAGCACGAGAATGAGCAAGGCCGATTGAGCGCCGTCGTTGTTGGGCCCGATAAAGCCGCCGTTGGGTAGCGGGAACGCCCTGACCAGCACGCCAAGGCCGAGCACGACGCCGACGAGCAGGTAGAGGAAGCCACGGTCGGACGCGATGACCGCTGAGTACCTCCGGGTGAGGGTCGCCATCTGGGCGAACCGGTTGCTCGTCTTCGGCGGCGCCGTCGGCGCGGCCTGCTGAACCCGGCCCTGGATCGCGCCGGCGTTGTCCATGCCAGCGGCGACGTACTGCTGGTAGTAGACCGAGTTGCGGTACTCGGTGGCCCAGTCGCGGTTCGGCTCGCTCTCGAACGCCTGGAAGACCTCGGCCCAGCCCGGCTGATTGAAGTGCCGCAAGCCCTCTTTGGGCGGGCCGAAGTACGCGATCTTGCCGCCAGGCACCAGGACCAGCAGCTGGTCACACAGGTTCAGGTTGGCCACCGAGTGCGTGACCACGATGACGGTGCGGCCGTCGTGGGCCAGTTCGGCCATCTGCTCCATGACCGACTTATCGAGGCCAGGGTCAAGTCCCGAGGTCGGTTCGTCCAGGAAAAGCAGTGACGGCTTGGTCAGCAGTTCCAGCGCGACGTTGACCCGCTTCTGCTGGCCTCCGGACATCGCCGCCGTCTTCGTGTCGGCGTGCCTGGTCAGGGCCAGCTCCTCGAGCACTTCATCGATGCGATGGCTGCGCTCGGCCTTGCTGGTGTCCCTGGGGAACCTCAATTCCGCGGCATAACCGAGCCCTCGGCGGGCTGTGAGCTGGGTATGCAGGATGTTTTCCTGCGGGACGAGACCGATCCTGTGCCGCAGCTGCGCGTAGTTCGTATACAGGTCGCGGCCGTCGTAGAGAACCTGGCCGTTGTTGGCCGGCGCGGTTCCCGTCAGCGCGCCGAGCAGGGTGGACTTGCCGGCGCCGCTCGGCCCGATCACGCCCATGAAGCAGCGCTCGCCGAGCGGGAAGCTGACGTGGTCAAGCAGCGTCCTGCCGCTCGGCAGCGTGACGGTCAGGTCCTTGGCGATGAACGAGATCTCGCCTGTGTCGAGGAACTCCTGCAGTTCCTCGCCGACGAGCTGGTAGGTGGCGGGCCCGATGCCGATGACATCACGCTCGGTGACCGGCGCCGATTCGATCCGCTGGCCGTTGACGAACGTGCCGTTGTGGCTGCCGAGGTCGACGATCGTGTAGCCGCCGCGTGGGTTCCTGCGCAGCTCAGCGTGGTAGCGGGAGACGCTCAGGTCGGCGATCACGACCTGGTTGTCCTGCGCTCGCCCGATCCGCAGGAGCGTGGTCGGCAGCCGGAGTACAGCGCTCGGCATCCGATCCATGGACAGCCGCGGCGCAGGAACGGGCGGGCCAGCGGGCACGCCGCCCGGCGGGGCCCCTCCTGGCGCGCCGCCGCCGCCGTAGCCACCCTGCGGGGCGCCGTAGCCGCCGCCTGGAGGTCCGCCCGCGTAGCCGGCGCCAGGCTGCGCTCCCGCGTACCCGCCGCCAGGAGGTCCCGCCGCGTAGCCGACGTCTCTTGCCACGCGGTTCACGGCGGGGTTGGGCGGAGGAGCGGGCTGTGCGGCCGGTGCGGCCGGTGAGTCTGCGTAGCGGGTCGGTGCCACGCGCCCGGCCTGGGCGCCTTCGGCGGGCCTGGCCGGCGCGGAGACAGAACACGACATGGCCGGGCCGTCATCAGGGTGACCGAGGCGCACGGCGCAAGATCCGGAGATCGCGACGCGCTGCACACGGTCCTTGCCCTGGAAAGTTCCGTTGGTCGAGCCGACGTCCTCGAGCAGCCAGTTACTCCCGTCCTGCCGCAGGACGGCGTGCCGCCACGACACGCGGGAGTCGTTGACGACGATGTCGGACTGGGGGTCCCGGCCGATGTAGTAGCTGCGGCCGGCAGCTAGTGAGCGCTCCGCGTCCGGCGTGCGCACGAGCAGCACGGAACCAGCGGGCGAGTGAGCGGACTCTGGCGTCATGGGGTAACTGTAGAGCCTATTTCGCGGGCCTGGATACCGCTATGGGTGGCCCATTTAGCCGTGTCGCCGCCGCCCGCGCGGCCGGCTCGTGAGCAGGTCAGGGGCTTTTCCTGGCAGCGGTTGGGCGGACTGAGAGGCGGGAATATCGCAAACATCATGACTGTCCGATCGGCATGGGCCGGTATAACAGTGTTAAAGCCAATATCTTGCTCTTGCCGTAGAAGTTCTGGTATTGCCGGTTTGGCCGCGCCGGCCTTGCCGCGGCTTTCCGTGGCCCAGGCCGGGGAGCGGCAGATCGTGCGACTCGCCGGCCGACCCTCGAACCGCGGTGGCATTCGCCGCCGTACCAGTGTGTGGAAAGCTGACGGACTTGAGGCACCGATCAGGCGCGTAGGTTGCGGCGGACAAGGTCAAACCGGATACTTAGAACGCCCATCTTGACTGCCGTGCCGGCTGCGCCAGCGTCCGGGGACATTGGCCATTTAAAGGACAAAAGGACGCTTAGGATACGGGAATATCGCGCATGTCGTGAAGATCGTGGATGTCGTGAAGGTCCCAAGGGTCCCGAACATCGGCACAGATCGTATGGGTGGGGAGGCAGGGAGAGGTGAGCGAGGGGAATCCCGTTGTGCCGAGCGGCTTCGCGCCGGGCTCGCGGATAGCTGGTTACCTGCTCGAAGAGCAGATCGGCCAGGGCGGCATGGCCGTGGTGTTCCGCGCGCACGACGAGCGCCTGGACCGCACGGTGGCGCTGAAGATCCTGGCTCCTGCCCTGGCCGCCGACGACGCGTTCAGGCAGCGCTTCATCAGGGAATCGCGGGCCGCTGCGGCGGTCGACGACCCGCACATCATCCCCGTGTTCGAGGCTGGCGAGGCCAGCGGCGTCCTGTTCATCGCGATGCGGTTCGTCCGTGGCGGCGACGTGCGATCGCTCGTCGGCCAGTTCGGGGCGATGCCACCTGGCAGGGTCGCCGAGATCGTCTCCCAGGTTGCCTCAGCGCTCGACGCCGCGCACGGCCGCGGGCTGGTGCACCGCGACGTCAAGCCCGCGAACATGCTCCTCGACGCCAGCTCGGGTGCTGGCCGACCTGATCACATCTATCTCTCTGACTTCGGGCTGAGCAAGGGTTCGCTGCAGGCCAGCGGACTGACCGGAACGGGGACCTTCCTCGGCACGCTCGACTACATCTCGCCCGAGCAGATCGAGGGCAAGCCCGTGGACGGCCGCGCCGACGAGTACGCGCTTGCCTGTGCCGCCTTCGAGCTGCTGACCGGCGCGCCGCCGTTCCAGCGCGAAGAGGCCATGGCGGTCATGTACGCGCAGCTGTCCGAGCAGCCGCCGGCCCTGTCGAGCAAGCGCACTGATCTCGGCTACGCGGCCGACGCAGTCTTCGCCAGGGCACTCGCCAAGGCTCCGGCCGACCGCTACGGCAGCTGCCGGGAGTTCTCCGACGCGCTGCGTGAGGCGTTCGGAATCAGGCCATATGACTCTGGCCCGACTCACACGCCGAGCGGCGAGCATCCGGCCACCCAGGTCGTCAGGCCATCCAGCAGCGGCCCGGGCGAGGCCGGTGCCACTGCCGCCGCGGTCGGCGGCCTCGCCGGCCAGCCGCCTGGTCAGGGAGGCAGCTACCCGGGCCAGGGCGGCCAGCCAGGTCAGGGCGGCTATCCGGGCCAGGGTGGCTACCCAGGCCGGGCTGCCCAGCAGGATCAGGGCGGTTACCAGGGGCAGGGCCCGTACCAGGGGCAGCAGCAGGCCTACCCGGGTCAGGGTAGTTATCAGGGTCAAGGCGATTATCAGGGTCAAGGCGGCTACCAGGGCCAGGGCGCGTATCCGGGCCATCGTGGTGACCAGGGCCAGGGTGGCTACCAGGGCCAGGGCGGGTATGCAGCTGGACCTGGCGGACAGGGTACCTACGGCGGACCTGCGCAGGCCGGTCAGGCCGGCCGGGATCAGGGAGCCGGCAACCAGGGCGGGTACGGCGCTGCCGAGACCCAGCTGGCCGGCGGCGGCAAGCACACCGAGCCTGACCTCACGTCGGCGCATCTGCAGCAAGGCGCGGGCGGATACGGCCAGTACGGCGGCGGCCAGTACGGCGGCGGCCAGTACGGCGGCGGCCAGTACGGCGGTCAGCCGGCCCCGCAGGCCAGCCTCGCCCGCCCGTGGTGGAAGTCACCGCTCGCGCTGGTAGCCGCGATCGCCGTGCTGATCGGCGGCGGTGCCGCCGCGTACGCGCTGACGGCCGGCGGCGATGGCGGGGGGACCGGCGGAAACGGCGGGACCAACGGCGGCGGGCATCAGGTCGTAGCGCTGAACCCGCCTGGCTGCAGCACAGCGGCGGCGCCTGGCAAGCAGCTGCCCGCAGCGAAGTCGGTCTCCGTACCCAACTCGGGCGGCAACCCGTTCGGCGTCGCGGCGAGCGCCGACGGCAAGGCCGTGTTCGTCGTCACCGACACCTTGGTCGAGGTGTTCAAGGTCGGCTCTGACGGCTCACTGACCCACGGCTTCGACTATCCGATCACCAATGCCACCACGCAGCGCCAGGCCACGAGCGCGCTGGTGACTCCCAACGGGAAGTTCTTGCTCGTGGCGGTCGACAACGGCATTGCCGTCTTCAACGCCCAGGCGGCCGCGAGCGGTGCGAGCAGCGCCAGCGTCGGCTTCCTCGCGATTCCCGGGCTGAGCAAGTACGGCAGGGCCGTCGGGCTGGCCGTGACACCAGACAACAGGTTCGCGTTCGTCGCCTTGCAGTTCGCCGACCAGGTAGGCGTGTTCGACCTGCTCGACGCCGTCAAGACGGGCAACTTCAGCTCGGCGTACATCGGCTCGCTGAACGCCGGCACGCAGCCGGTCGGCGTCGCCGTATCTCCGGACGGCAGGACCCTCTATGCGACCAACTTCGTTCAGGACAGCCCCGTCGTCCCTGGTGAGCTGACCCTGTTCGACGTCAGCAAGGCGACGACCAAGGGCGGGCAGAAGACGGCTCTGATCAGCCACGTCAAGGCGGGCTGCAACCCGGCGCGGATCGCGGTCAGCTCGGACAGCAAGACGGTCTGGGTCACGACCAGGCAGAGCAACGAGGTGCTCGGGTATTCGGCCGCCCTGCTCCACACAGATCCGGGCAAAGCCCTGCACGCCAGGATCAGGGTCGGGCAGACGCCGATCGGCATCGCGCTGGTCAAGGACGGCTCGCGACTGGTCGTCAGCGACAACGACGGAAAGCACACCGGGTCGCCGAACCTGGCCGTGCTCGATCCGAGCGCGGCGCTGAACGGCAAGTCGGCGTTGCTCGGCTACATCAAGAGCGGCATCTCGCCGCGGGAGATGACCCTGTCTCCCGACGGCCAGTTCCTCTACGTTGCTTGTCGCGACTCATCGCAGGTGCTGGTCATCGACCTCAGCAAACTTCCCTGACCCCTAGCTCGCCGGACGGACCGCATCCGCGCAGCGATCGAGAGCATAACCTGGAGGCGGTTCGCTTGTACCAGTACCAGCCACCGAAGCGCTCGGGTGGCCGCAAGGCGCTGATCTGGGTCATCGCCATCATCGTGGTCCTCGTCGCGCTCGACTTCGGCGCGAAGATCTTCGCCGAGAGCGAGGCAGCGACGCAGATCCAGAAGCAAGGCTTTCCGAAGAAGCCCGACGTGTCGATCGCGGGGTTCCCCTTCCTGCTGCAGGTCATCACCCGCGACTTCCACCAGGTCACGATCAGCTCGTCAGATATCCCTGAGGGACCTGTCAAGATCACGAGCCTGAACGTCGTCGCGCAGAACGTGAAGCTGAACTCGAACTTCCAGTCAGGAACCGCTGGGCCGCTGAACGGTACGCTTCGCATCAGCCTCGGCGCGATCGGCGGGTTCCTCTCCGACGCCGGCCCGCTGGCCGGCTTCCTCGGCGGTGGGTCGAACGGCGGCCTCAAGATCGTCGCCGTCGGTAGCAATGAGCTCAAGGCCAACCTCAACCTGGTCGGCGGCGTCGTCAACGCCAGTGCCACCTGGCGCGTGACATCGGCTGGTCCGCACGCGATCGAGCTGCACCTGATCAGCAGCAACGGTCTGCCGGGGTCACTGCTTGACTCGGCCAGGAACGTCAAGATCCCGCTGAAGTCCCTGCCGGCCGGGCTGGAGCTGACCGGCAAGCTCAGCTCCTCGTCGGGCGGCATCGTCGCGCACGTGTTCGCGAGAAGCCTGGCCTTCGGGTAGCCGCGGTGCGGGCCCTGACCTACGTCGAACCCGGCGTGGTCCGGTGGGAGGATGTCGCGGCGCCGGAGATCACTGATCCTGGCGAGGTACTGGTCAGGCCGCTCGCCATCGCGCGTTGCGATCTCGACCTGGCGATGGCCGCGTTCGGCCTGTTCCCCGGGCCTTATCCGGTCGGACATGAGGCTGTCGCAGAGGTCGTGACGACCGGCGCTGCCGTGGCGCAATGGCGGCCAGGCGACCGCGTCGTGGTTCCCTACCAGATTTCCTGCGGCCAGTGTCCCGCGTGCGCGGGCGGTCGGTTCGCTGCCTGCCATCAGTACCGTGCGAGATCCGGGGCCGCGTTCGGGTTCGGCCCGTCCGGCGGCGGGCACGGCGGGGCCGTCGCTGAGCTTCTGCTTGTTCCGGCGGCCGGCCATCTGCTCGTGCCCGCGCCCGCGGGCCTGCCCGCCGCCGCGGCGTGCACGCTGCCGGACAATGTTGTGGACGCCTACCGCTGCGTCGCGCCTACGCTGGCGGCCACGCCGGGAGCCGAGGTCCTGGTCGTCGGCGGAGCTGCGTCGTCGATCGGGCTGTACGTCGTGGCCATCGCCAGTGCACTGCATGCTGGCCGGGTCAGGTACGCGGACACCGACGTCGAGCGCTGCGCGGCCGCCGAGCGCCTCGGCGCCGACGTGACCCGGCACGACGGTCCCTGGCCAGCGCGGTTCGATCGTGCGCCGATCACGGTCGACAACACCGGCGACGCCGACGGCCAGGCCTGCACGCTGCGCTCCACCGACGACTACGGCACCTGCACGAGCGTGGCCCCGCAGTTTGCTCCCGCCACCCCTGTGCCGCTGCTCGCGACGTATACGAAGGGCGTCACGCTGCACGTGTCGCGCGCCGACTCCCGCCGGTTCCTGCCCGCCGTGCTCGACCTCGTGACCATCGGACGCTTCGACCCGGCCGCCGTGCCGGCCACGGTCGTGCCGTGGGAGCAGGCGGAGCGGGCCTGGCTCGAGCCCGCGATCAAGCTGGTGGTCGATCGCACAGCAGGGACTTAGCTCTACCGGCCCGGCACCGGCCAGCGCCTGCCACAATCCCAGCCGAGTGCCCAGCAGCGTCGTTGGCAGAGCAGCCGCGACCGCGAACTCGCCCAGCAGCCGGCCCATGAACTCCTTCGACAGCGGCCGGGCCGGCCCGCCGCACCTGTTGCGTCATCCTCATCGCCTTCCGTAGCGGGTCCTGTCGCCCGGTAGGCGCCGGTCGGTGTCAGGCGGCTGCTGGCTGCCGCCCAGCGGCGTGCTCAGCCCTTCACGTAGGCGAGGCTTTCGGCTACCCGGCCATCGTGGACGAGCATCAGGTCGACGCCCCGAACGTGCCCGCCGGCCCACTGGTAGCGCCACCGCACCACAACCCGGTCACCAGCCGTGATGATCTCCTCAACGTCGAAGTGCGCTTCAGGTGACTCGGCGAAGAACCCCCGCCACGCTTCCAGCACTGCGTCGCGTCCGATGTGCCGGACGCCGTCCGGCGGTGCGGTGTCCTCGAACACGCAATCCTCGGATATCAGCTGTGCCAGAGCGGCAATGTCATGCCGGATGAAGGCCTCATGAAATCTCTCCACCGTGACTCGCGCGCCGTCGTCGTTCACCATCTGGACTCCCTTCCGCACAAGACAGGCGCCAGACCGCAGTCAGCACCGCGCTGGACAGCATCCGGCGGTCACTAGTCGCGCTGACGTTGGAGAGGTGCACAGAACAGAGGCATTATGTACTCCGCCAGGGAGTGCTTTCGTGTTCGGCGGATGCATTGATAACGGGAGGGCCGATGGCTAGCGCCGATGAGATCCGAGACGGTCAGCGAGCGACGTGGGCCGGGCTCTCTGCGGGCTGGGACAAGTGGGACTCGGTCATCATGGACCAGCTGAGCCCGGTCACCGCAGCGATGATCAAGCGTCTCGACATCGCTGAAGATCATCAGCATATCGACATTGCCGCAGGCACGGGTGAGCCCGGTCTGAGCATCGCGCGACTGTCGCCGAAGGGACGCGTCGTGCTGACCGACCTCGTAGCGGAGATGCTCGACATAGCCGCGCGGCGTGCCAGGGCGCAAGGGGCCGCCAATATCGAGACGAGGGTGTGCAGCGCCGACGATCTGCCGTTCAACGACGCGACATTCGATAGCGTGTCCGTGCGTTTTGGGTACATGTTCTTCCCTGACGTCGTCACGGCGACGGCCGAGTTCGCACGCGTGCTCAAGCCGGGCGGACGTCTCTGCTCGTCGGTATGGGTCAAGCCCGAGGAGAACCCGTGGACGACGATCGCCATGCGGGCGATCGCGACCGAGGCGATGCTGGCGCCACCCGACCCTGACGGCCCGAACATGTTCCGGTGCGCTGCCCCGGGATATGTCAGTGCCCTGTATGAGGCCGCGGGGCTGCGCGAAGTTGCCGAGTGGGACGTCGGCGTGGAACTCGTGACGGGATCGCCCGCGCAGTATTGGGAGATGATTAGCGAGCACGTCTCGCTGGCAGTTGCGGCGCTTCAGCAGGTCGACGAACCGGCGCGCGAGCGGATTCGGGCAACCGCCATTGCGATGGTGAGCGCGTTCGAGAAGGACGGAGCGGTCCGGGTTCCGGGCGTTGCCCGGTGCATCGTGGGAACGAAACAGGACGCGAGCGGCACGCGCCTACCCGACGGCGTGCGATCCTCCAACGCCGGCTGACCGACCGAGGCCTGGGACTTATCGGCTCGCCCTGGCGGGGGTGGCCGGCTCGGGCGCCGCTGGCCCTGTGGCGGTGCGGCCCTTTGGCTTGGCTGGCCCGGTTCCGGCGGGCTGGGACAGGGGGTATCGGAGGAGCCGGATGCCGACCAGCGTGACCGCCACCACAGCGGCCGTGACCAGGATCGCGGAGATGAACGGGGCGGCGCCGGTCTGCCAGCCAAACGGGCGGGTCTGCTGCCCATAGACTTCGTTCCAGGTTTTGGCCTGCGTGGCGAGAACCGCGCCGAAGAGCGGCACCGCCAGCGTTCCGGTGACGGCGCCTAGCACCTTGGCGCGTCTTGGCCATCGCGGTGAGAGCAGCAGCATCACGATGCCAACTGCCCAGCCAAGCAGTGCGAGGACGAAGCTGACCGGCGCCAGCAGCGCGCTGCCTAGCGTCAGCAACACCGCGGCGAGGTCGAGCCTGCTCTGCCGGCGCGGCCCTCGGTCGGCCGGTGATTGCGTCATCGCGGCGGCGGGCGGCTCGAGGGTGCCGAGGAAATCGGGCGCTGAGTCGCTTGCTGCCGCGGCAATAGCCTCCGGCTCGCCGAGCCGCCGCAGCAGGTCCTGCAGGCCTGGCCCGGAGGCCTCGCTCACGGCGCGGGCTTGCTCGATGTGGTCGGCGATCTCGTCAATGAGCTCGGCCCGCCGGTCCGGCGGGAGCTGGCGGGCTGCCTGAACGAGCCGCCCGAGATAACCGGCGACTAGGTCGTCGTCGTTCATGTGGTGCCGCCCTTCTCGCGGACCTGCAGCAGGTCGTCCACAGTGTCCCGGAAGAGCTTCCAGGACCCGGTGAACTCAGCGAGCGTCGCCCGCCCGGACGGCGCCAGCCGGTAGTAGCGTCGCGGCGGCCCGGCGTCAGACTCCCGCCACGTGGTCTCCACCAGGCCTTGTCGCCGCAGCCGCGCTAGCAGGGGGTAGATCGTGCCCTCGCCAGTCACCATCCCGTCGACCGAGGCAAGCGCACGGACCAGCTCGAACCCGTAGCGCTCGCCGTCCCCGAGCATGGCGAGCACGCAGAAGGGAAGCACGCCCCGCCGCATTTGAGCGACGAGGTTACTGGCCTCACCACCTACCATGCAGCACATAGTAGTCCGGTGGCACCTTGCTGTCGAGACCCGGCGAGGACGCGCGCGACCTGCGGGTCGTTCATCGGGCCGCAGCGGGGGAGCCTCGACCATCACAGGCAGCGCCGCCACTTCATCCGGGCGGGTGATCAGACCGAGGCAGGGCAAATCGCTCGGCGGGTGCTGCCCGAGAAGCTCGGTGATGGGCAGGTTAGGCCACGAGGCCGGCGCAAGCAGCGGGCCGCGAGGTGGGTGCCGGGTCGACCGCTTCAGGGAGTTCGAGCCATGACGCAGCTAAGTGGCGGCATGGCGTGCAGCGGGTATGGGGGGCTAGGTGTCGTCTGTAACGTCTTCAGCAACGCAAGAGCGCCGGGCTGTGCCCGCCGAGCGGCGCTGGCTGGTGCTGGTTGTTGTTGCTATCGCCCAGCTGATGGTGGTGCTGGATGCCACGATTGTGAACATCGCGCTGCCTTCTGCCCAGCGCGCGCTGGGATTCCCCAATAGCGACCGGCAGTGGGTCGTGACGGCCTATGCCCTGGCCTTCGGCAGCTTGCTGCTGGTAGGCGGCCGTCTTGGCGACATGTTCAACCGGAAGTGGGTTTTCATCACGGGCCTGACCGGATTCGCCCTTGCTTCGGCGATCGGCGGCGCGGCCGGGTCGTTCGTCATCCTGGTCACGGCCCGGGCACTGCAGGGTGTGTTCGGCGCACTGCTCGCGCCGTCCGCCCTGGGCACCCTGGTCAGCACCTTCCGGGATCCGCGCGAGCGGGGGCGGGCGTTCGGCGTCTTCGGCTCGGTCGCTGCGGGCGGCGGCGGGATCGGACTGATCCTGGGCGGGCTGCTCACCCAGTACCTGTCGTGGCGGTACTGCCTGTACGTCAACCTGGTGTTTGCCGCGATCGCGGTGGCCGGCGCCCTGGCCTACATCCGCACCAGCCGCCCGGCAGACCGGCCGCGGATGGACTGGCCAGGCACCGTGCTGGCCTGCGCCGGGCTGTTCCTCATCGTCTTCGGCTTCTCCCACGCCGAGACTGCCGGCTGGACAGACCCTCTGACCGTTGGCTGCCTGGTCCTGGGCCCGGTGCTGCTCGCCGGATTCGCAGTGGCCGAGCAGCGATCCAGTCACCCGCTGCTGCCCTTGCGGGTGATCGTGGACCGGACCAGGGGCGGCTCCTACGTCGCCCTGTTCATATCCGGGATCGCGATCTTCGGCACGTTCCTGTTCCTGACCTACTACCTGCAGCTCATCAAGGGCGACAGCCCGCTGACCACCGGATTGCTGTTCCTGCCGATGATCGGGTGCATCCTGATCACCTCCAACCTGTCCAGCATCGTGCTCCTGCCACGGGCTGGGCCGCGGGTCCTCATCGCGGACGGCATGCTGCTGGGTGCAGGCGGGATGGCATACCTGACCCAGGTCAGCGTTACCTCCAGCTACGTTGCCGGGGTGCTGCCCGCGCTGCTGCTCCTTGGCCTGGGCTTCGGCATGATCTTCGCCCCGGCTATCAACACCGCCACCACGGGAGTGCGCCGCACTGACTCCGGCGTGGCTTCCGCCCTGGTCAATACGATGCAGCAGGTCGGCGGCTCGATCGGGACGTCCGCCCTCAGCACCATCGCGCTGACCGCGACCGCCAGCTACCTGATTGCCCACCACGCCAGCCCGGCGGCACCAGCGATCGCGGCCACCCGCGGCTACACCTTGGCCTTCACCGTCTCAGCGGCTCTGCTCGGACTCGGGTGCATCCTCGCAGTCGCCCTGCTGCCTTCCCGGCACCGGCTCGACGAACTCAGGAAGGCCGCCGCCGCCCTGGCAGCGGCCGCCCCGGCCGCAGTCGCGCCGGTCCTCGTCTCGGCACAGACTGCGTCAGCACAACCCGCGGCGCCGCGGCCGGGGTTCGAAGCGATCCCCGTGGCCCTGTGCAGCTGCTCGCCGGTAGTCAGCCCGCCTCGCGAACCGGCAGCTTCGCCCGGCCCATAGCCCACCGCAGGTCTTGGTAGATCACTCCATCCCCTGGGCCAGCCCAGAGGCCCGAGGATGCCGTGCACCGGGACCGGAGCTATCCTCCCCCGGTGAACACTGAAACAACGCCCGCCACAGACTTGCGCCTCGTGGTCGGATACGACGGATCCGCGCCGGCCATCTGGGCGCTCAACGCCGCAGTTAATCTCTGGTAGCCGGAAGATGACGCGCTTGCCCGCAGTCTGCCGGAGCGCCTCCTTGGTGGCGCGCCATCGCGTAGGTCCTGACGGCCGACGCATGCAGGCGAATGGGGTCGCACTCTGTCCCGACCGGGAGACGCTGACGAGCCACCCGCTGCTGCTCCCGCTGATGTGAGCCGAGGCAGCATGGGCGGGCACTCGCTCAGTTCCATCAAGCCGCGTCAGGGGATTGGCTCAGCCCATGTATCCCCAGGCGAGGAAGGGGATGCGCAGGTCAGGCCGGCTTCGGCTAGCATGGCGGGCGTTCCCCGCCGGTGTAGCTCAGTAGGCAGAGCAGCCGTCTTGTAAACGGCAGGTCAGCGGTTCGATCCCGCTCACCGGCTCCCAGAGGTATTCACACTTCACCATGGTTCATGGTCACATTTGGGTCTGACAGTTTGGCGGCCGTTGTGGTTTTCGGGGTCTTCGGGCCGTGCCGGGGGGCTGTGCGCCGGCGGGGTGTTGCCGATGGCGGTCTGAAGGGTCGCCGAAGCTGCTGCTTGGGCTGGCTGGCGGGTGTGAGGACGGCTGCGGCGGTGGCGCTGGGGTTGCCGGGGCCGGCTAAGGCGGGGCGGGTGCGGCGCCGGCTGGTTCGCGGCGGCTGCTGCGTGTTTGGGGCGGCTGGCCGGCGGGGCGGCGCGCGTGGTGGTGCTGCCGGTTGCCGAACGCGTTCAGGATGCGCTGGTTGCGGACGACGGTCAGGCAGGCCAGCGACAGCATGAGCGAGGTCACGCCCGTCAGCCGGATCCAGCCGCGGCCGATGCTGGTGGTGGCGGTGTCCTTGATGGTCGCGTTGAGCCGCTCGGCGGCGGTGCGGCGGCGGTAAGAGGCCCGCCAGGCGGCGGACGGGTAGTCGTATTTCTGCCTGGTTTTTTCCGCGATCTGCGGGCCGGCGGTGATGGTCTGCTGGATGCAGCAGACCGGCGGATGCGGTGGCGGGGTGAGGATCTCCGGCCGGTCGCGGCCCAGGGCCATCGACTGCGGGCGGAGGGGGCAGCGGATCTTCCCGGCGGCGGCGGGGCATGCGTGGCGGCGGTAGCCGTCGGCGTCCTCGCCGGTGTGCAGGCCGAGTTTGTAGCGGGCGAGCTCGGCGGTCTGCTGGTCGTGGACGGCCGTATCGGCGGGGTCGGCGCCCGGTGGCAGCGGGACCAGCTGCAAAAGCGGCGGCGGAGTGCACGGGCAGTACAGGCATCCGTTAGCGATGATCGCGCCGTCGTGCGTGCCGCGCGGCCCGCGGTCTGAGGGGTGCAGGTCGATGACCAGATGGGCGCCGGCCTGGCGGAGCGGGCTGGCCCAGGTTGCCGGGACGCGGTGGGAGTAGCCGGAGTCGGCTAGCACGTCGCCGAGGGCGACGCCGGCGGCTGGCATCGAGGTGAGCACGCCGGCCAGGGCGGCGGCCGGGTCACGGGCGCAGCTGGCGAGCGTGATGCGGCGGCTCAGCTCGGGCACGGCGGGACCGTGCTCGTCGCTGACCATGGTGACGGCCGAGTAGTAGTAGCCGAAGAACATCTCGCCTCTGGCGATTTTGAGGTTGACGTTGCGGTGCCCCCAGGCGGCCTCGGGGTCGGCGCCGGTGCCGGCGGCGTCGTGGGCGACCGGCCGGGCCCAGGCCTCGACGTCAGTCCAGTCAGCGGCCAGCGACGAGCTGGCCTGCCTGACCCAGTGCGGGATGGAAGCTTCCATCAGGGCGTCGCAGGCCTGCTGCAGCTGCCGGGACGGTGCGCCGTCGGGCTCGGCCTTGCTCAGCGCGTTCCTGACCAGCCGGAAGGTGTGCTCGACCTGCCGGTAGGTGAGCTGGTGCGGCCCGCCGGCCCACGCCGTGATGACGCCAAGGCGCCGCTGGTCGGCGTCGGGCAGCGTGATGAGCGCCTGGCGGACGCGGGTCAGGTGGGCAGGACGGTCGTCGGCCAGCGTCAGGTGCATGCCTATCAGTAAGGTCCGGGCGGACAGCTGCCGGCCCCGGACGCCGGCCGGCAGCAGGTCCTCGATCACGGGGGCGATGCCGGAGGCGTCGATGATGTCCTCGATCACTGCCAGCGGCACGCTCGCCGCCGTTCCCTGGTTCTGCCGCCGAGCAGGGTGATCGCGTCGGCTTCGCTGCCGGGGTCCAGGCCGGCGATGATGTCGCCCAGCCGCTGGCAGCAGGTGATCCCGGCGGCGTGCATGAACGCCGGCAGGCCGGTCAGCGCCGCGGTCTCGGCCAGCCAGGTGGCGCGCAGCCGGCTGGTGTCCAGGGCCGGCAGGCCGCCCCCGCCGGCCAGGGAGCGGGTCAGCGGGCTGGTGATGTTGCCCCGCTCGGGCTTGTCCCCGCCGGTGAGGAAGTTCTGGCCGGCGAACGCCGCCGCTTCCAGCAGCGGGGCGTGGTAGCGGGCCAGCACCGGCACCGCCCGCGGCGCCCGGCCGCGGACGTCGACGATGACACCTCCGGAACGCCGCGAAACGTCGGTGCCGCGGGCGTTGCGCAGGTCGGAGCGGATCAGCCCGGCCCCGGCGCCCAAGCACACCAGCGCGACCGCACGAGACCGCCGCGCCGCCGTGGGCTGGGCGTCGGCTAATGCGAGGAACCCGGCGATCTCCGCCGGGCTGTAGGGGGCCTTGGCCCGCTCCCGCGGCAGCGGCGCATCAGCGGGGTCCAGGTGCGGCACCACCTGCCGGGCGATGAACCGCAGGCTGGTGCGCAGCGTGCGGCGCGCCGGCCCGGACATGCCGGGGGCGTGCGCGGAGAACCGCTCGATGACCGAGGGGTGCAGCAGCACCTGCGGCACCGGCTCCAGCCCGATCGAGATGCCGTAGCCGGCGAGCTTGCCGGCCGCCCACAGCAGGCACTTAGCCCGGTCCCGGTTCCCCGGCGCTGCGGCCGCGACCACCTGCCGCGCGAACGTCGCGGCGGCTGCGGGGGTTCCTGCCGCGGGCGTCCACCGCGCGAGGTAGGAGGCCACATCAGAGTCCATACGGTATTTTCTACTGAAAGAAAGCGGGGAGGTCACGCACCGCGCGTGCGACGATTAACAACGTGTCGCCAGCACCGCAGGACCGCGCCGCGCGCATCGCCGCCGAGCTGGCCGGCCTGGGCCTGGCACTGCCCGGCACCCTCATCCAGCGGAGCGTCCGCTGCGGCTGGGCCGGCTGCCGCTGCCACGCCGACCCGCCCGTCCTCCACGGCCCGTACTGGCAGTGGACCCGCAAGCGCGCCGGCAAGACCGTCAGCCGCCTGGTTCCCGACGACCAGATCGCGGACTACCGGCAATGGATCGACAACCACCGCCGGCTGCGCGAGCTGGTCGCCGAGCTGGAAGACCTCACCCTCGCCGTTGCCGACAAGCGCAGCCGGGAGGCCCGCGCCGCCCGCCGAACCCGGCAGAACACCGCATAACACTGTGGACCCGGCCCGCCTAACCCGTGGACGCCGCCATCAGCAACACGCATCCGTGCAGGTCAAGCCTAAATGTGAAGGGCTCTCCCAGGTCAGGTGGTGTTCGGCGCGCGGCAGTCGTCCTAGCGTGGTATGAAACGTGGAATGAAACCGGTCTTTGGACCTACGATGCTGTCACGCGCAAGGGCCGGACTGGTCACGTAGAGCAACTGCCGAGCGGGGCATACCGCGCTGTCGTGTATGCCGGAACCGACCCGCTCACGCGGCTTGCGGTACAGCGCCCAGCCGGGACCGCCATGAGCCAAGCTCAGGCATCCATGACCGTTCGTCGTCCCCGAAAGCGAGCGCCCGGCCAGCTCGGGATGAGCCACCCCGCGATGAAGCAGCCAAGGGAGCTCGCCAGGTGCGCTGGGAGGCAGTCCGCTCCGATCTTGAGCCAGTCGAGGCTGCCGCCGAGCGGGCGGCCAGGCTGACCGCCAGCTGCTGGCATTCGCGCGCCGCCCCAGGTCTTTGGACGGCAGTTGCCGAGATCGATCATCAGAAACGGCCGCGCCCTGCCTTCCGCCTGACACCCGCAGCGCCATCGCGGCGATCTTGCGGTGATATGGCGCCACCGTCGGCCCACTGTCGCGCTGGCGCCGTTCACCGCTCCCTCGTCGCGTCAGGCGCCTGGGCCATCAGATCAGGCGGGGCTACAACCAGCGGCCGCTTGCCGGCAGCGCCCGCGGGTACCGTGTCGACGAGCACCACTCGGACGGGCGGCGGCGACGCCCCTGAGTCGGCCAGAGCCGACGTAATGTCGCGCTCGGTGGCGTCGCCGTCGAACGCGGGCCCTGGCCTGCCGATGAGGACGCGCAGTTGTGCTTCCTCCTGCCGCACCTGCCAGCCTGCGGCATCGAGCAGATCGAGGGTCTTGTGGAATACCACCGGGTGGATGGTGAGCGTGCCGCCACGCGCAGCCGGCATGTCCAACGTGTCGTCGGTGCGTCCTTCGATTCCTTCGATCAGGGAGAACGGGAGCCCGCATGGGCACGGCTCGGCCGACATCCGCACCCGGTCGGTCATCTCGTAGCGGATCTGCGGGATGGTGCGGCTGGCCAGCACGGTGACGAGCAGCCTGGATCCTGGCTGCCCGGGCGGCACCGGCAAGCCGGCGTCGTCGATGACCTCTGGAATCACGAGATCCTCGAACAGGTGCATGCCATGGTGATGCCGGCATTCGGCGGCGATCCCGCCAGTCTCGGTTGCCGCGTAGACGTTGAAGGGATCGGTCTGCCACGCCCGTGCGGCCATGGCCCGAGCCTCGTCCGTCAGGACCTCCGACGAGGAATTCACTGCCCGCGGGCTGATCGCCAGCCGTCCCGCGAGCCGCTCGTCGCGTCGGTTCCCGGCGAGCCCTTCATACCATGGGCGGGTAGGCCGGCTGGCACAGCGCAAGTCTGCGGGAGAATGACGGCGCAGATGACGTAGGCGCCTAATCAGGAACCGTTGGCTCTTGATGTGGTACTTGCGGCTGCGGCTGATGCGTTTTCCTCGTCGAACGCTGCGACGCAGCCGGCTGAGCAGAACCAGACGGGCCCGGCGGGGGTGTCTCGGCGGTCGGGGGTGCTGGCCGGATCCACCGTCATCCCGCATACCGGGTCGGTGAAGGCCGCCAGTCCGCCCTGCCGGTCGCCGGCAGTCTCGACCGTCGGCTGCTCATGAGTCAGGTTGGCTGCGGGTAGCGGGGCCGGGCGGTACCTGCGCAGCCGGTTGGCGTTGCCGACGACCGACAGCGACGAAAGCGCCATGGCCGCGGCCGCGATAACAGGGGACAGCCGGATTCCGAGGAACGGGTACAAGATGCCCGCGGCAACGGGGATGCCGACGGCGTTGTAGCCGAGGGCGAAGAGCAGGTTCTGGCGGATGTTCCGCATCGTCGCACGGGACAGGCTGATCGCGGTGACGACGCCTGCGAGGGATCCGGAGATCAGCGTGATGTCGGCGGCCTCGATGGCAACGTCGGTGCCCGTGCCGATCGCCAGGCCGACGTCAGCTGCCGCCAGCGCGGGCGCGTCGTTGATGCCGTCGCCGACCATGCCGACCTGGCGGCCCTCGCCTTGCAAGCGCCGGATCTCGCTCGCCTTGTGCTCGGGCAGAACCTCGGCCAGCACCCGCGAGATGCCGGTCTGCCCGGCGATCGCGGTCGCGGTGCGGGCGTTGTCGCCAGTCAGCATGATCACATCCAGGCCGAGGCGCCGGAGCGCTGCGACGGCGGCGGCAGAGTCATCCTTGACCGTGTCCGCCACCGCCAGCACGCCAGCGGGCTCGCCGTCAACGGCTACCAGGACCGGGGTCTTGCCCTGTCCGGACAACTCGGAGGCAATCACGTCAAGCACGGTTGTCTTTATGCCCGCAGCCGTGAGCAACCCGGCGTTGCCGGCCAGCACCGTGCGTCCTGTTATGCGTGCCCGGACGCCCTTTCCCGTGACCGAGCCGAACTCCGCTGCGGCCGGGATGCTCACGCCGCGCCGCAGGGCGCCTTCGGTGATCGCCGCCGCGAGCGGATGCTCGCTGTCCGATTCCGCCGCGGCGACGAGGGCGAGCAGTTCGTTCTCGTCCCAGGTTCCCGCGGGCCGGATGTCGGTCAGGGCGGGCTTGCCCGCGGTGACGGTGCCGGTCTTGTCGAGCACGATCGTGTCCAGCTTGCACGCGGTTTCCAGCGCCTCGGCAGACCTGATCAGGATGCCGGCGCCAGCGCCCTTGCCGGTCCCGACCTGGATGGACAGCGGGGTGGCCAGGCCCAGCGCGCAGGGGCAGGCGATGATCAGGACCGCGATCGCGGATACCAGCGCGAGTATGAACGCGGGCCGCGGGCCGGCCAGGAACCACGCTGTGAACGTGGCGATGGCGATGGCGATGACGGCGGGCACGAAGTACCCGGAGACTGCGTCGGCGAGCCGCTGAATCGGAGCCCGCGAGGCCTGCGCCTGCTGCACCATCTTGATGATCTGAGCCAGCACGGTATCGGCCCCGACCTTGACCGCGCGTACCCGCAGCGACCCGGTCGTGTTGATAGTCGCGCCGATCAGAGGGTCTCCAGCACGCTTGGCGACGGGCATGGCCTCGCCCGTCACCATCGACTCGTCCACCGCAGACGAGCCGGACAGGACGACGGCGTCAACGGGGATCTTCTCTCCCGGCCGGATCCCGACCTCATCGCCCACGACGACCTGGTCGACCGGGATCTCCGATTCTGTGCCGGCGCGGTACACCCGGGCCGTGCGCGCCTGCAGGCCGAGCAGCTCGCGGATGGCGTTCCCGGTTCCGGCCTTGGCCCTGGTCTCGATCAGCCGGCCGAGCAAGATCAGCGTCAGGATGACGCCCGTGGTCTCGTAGTAGACGCCGCGCACCCCGGCTGGGACCAGGCCGGGCGCCACCGTGACGAACAGGCTGTACCCGTAAGCCGCGATCGTGCCCAGGGTGATCAGGCTGTTCATGTCCGCTGAGCGGTGCGCCAGGGCGAGCCAGCCAGTGCGATGGATCGGCCATCCGGCGTAGAACATCACCGGTGTGATCAGGGCCAGCTGAACCCAGTGGTTCAGCAGCGCGGCCGGCGCAGGGGCGCCGAAGACATCCTGCGCCATCACCGCGTACAGCACAGGCAACGTCAGCACAGCACCCGTGATCACCCTCCGCGCCAGGTCCCTGATCTCCGCCTGGCGCTCGGCTGCCTCCGCGTCGTGCGCGCTAGTCATAAATTCGCCGGCGACGCTGGTCGGCGCGGAGCTTCTGGCAGCTGTCACATCGGCTGCTGCTTCTTCGTGCCTAACGACAGACGTGCCGCTGACTGCCTGATCGCCCGGCTGATCCTCCGGGGCCGGCTCGACGATCAGCGAGCCGTGGATCATGTTCATCCCGCACGCGAAGCCGAACTGGCCGGCCTGGGCAGGATCGAGCCGTACGGTCGTCTGCTGGTATGCCGGGAGCCCTGCGCTGACCTGGAAGTCGGGGAACACAACGCGGGACGTGCAGTCCCCCGATTCCTGCCGGTCGAAGACCAGCTCAACCGGAACGCCCTGCCGGACCCGCAGCACCTCCGGGCTATAACCACCGCGCACCGTCACCGTGACCCGCTGCACCCCGCCAGACAGCTCAGCCGACGTCGCCTTGCGCGGGCCGAAGAAGAACCAGCCAAGCCCGCCAAGGGCGGCTACCGCCGCCAGCACCACGACGATGTCCGTCATGCTCATCGCGACCTCCAGCCAACGTCTCCGGCCATGCTCTCATCCTATACCCCCTAGGGGTAGTGACCTTCGCCGGCCAGACGCAGGACATTGGGCCCGAGGCACCGATACCCCTCCGGGCATGCTTCCCTGCCGGCCGTGCCAGCCTTCAGGGCACTAGTACCCAACGGGGGTATCCTGATCGGAGTTGAACGTTAGGGGATGCGGTGTACGGATACGCCGAAAACAAGGACGACTACCTCAAGCGGCTGCGCCGGATCGAGGGCCAGGTCCGGGGCTTGCAGCGGATGGTCGACGACGACAAGTACTGCATCGACATCCTGACGCAGGTCTCCGCGGTGACCAGGGCGCTGCAGGCGGTGGCGATCGGTCTTCTCGAAGATCACTTGGGCCACTGCGTTGCGGAGGCCGTAGCGGCGGGCGACGACAGCGCGTCCGCGAAGATCACCGAGGCGACGGAGGCCGTCGCCCGCCTCGTTCGGTCCTGAACCCGCACGTTACAAGCGGATGACCTGACGGATGGTCCCGGCTAGCTCATCTACCGCGCGTTCGCCATCGGCTTCAGAGGTCCGGACGGCGCCAGCGACGCAGTGCCTGAGGTGATCGGCGACCAGTCCTACGGCCACTTCCTGAAGCGCGCCGGTGACCGAGCCGATCTGAGTGACGACGTCCGGGCACCACGTGTCGCTGCCTATCATCCGCTGCAGGCCGCGGACCTGGCCCTCGATCTTGCGCAGCCTGGTCAGGTAGTCTGGCTTGCCCGCGGCGTAGCCGCGCGCAGTCCTCGGGGGAGTTCCCCGGTGCGTGGCAGGGCTGCACTCTCCCTCGACGGGATGACCGGTCAGCAGCGCCGCGGTCATGACGTCTGTCCCGAGCCCGCTGGCGTGCGCGGGCGGTCGCCGCTGATCGCGTCGAGCAGCCGCTGGTACTCCTCGGTGCTGATCTCGCCGCGGGCGAGCCGCTCGTCCAGGATCCGCCGCGCGTCATTGCCGCGCTCCGTGGTGTCCGGCCTGCGGCTCGAGCTGATCAGCGCGTAGATGCCCCAGATCAGCAGGCCCCAGAACGCGATCATCCCGACCCACATCAGGCCAGCCTGCCAGACCGCCCAGTGGCCGCCATACCACCACATCATCGCGATCATCTCCCTGATCCGGCCTGGCGCCATTGCCCGGTCCCTGGTTCATGGGTACATGCTGCTTACCCCTGGGGGGTAGGGCCTTCGGTCCCGTCAGGGAGGTGACCTCCGGCACCCGCACGCTGGCCCACTGGCCCTGCCCGTACCTGTGGGGCCCAGGAATCGTGGCATAGGAGGACATCGACCGGCGGAGATCCCGCAGGTCCCCGCGCAGCGCACCGGAAGTGAGCCGACCGCCAGGCCGCTGGCGCCTCGCACAGACGAGAAGCGCTCGGCCGCCTAGCCGCTGGTCATCCCCGCGACGCCGGGCGACGGCGGTACGGACGAAGAGGAGAGCACGACAATGAAGCACCGCACGATCAGGACGCTCATCGGCACGACGACAGTGGCGGCGCTTGGCCTGGCCGCCGCCACCGGGCTGGCCGCATGCAGCAGCGGATCGACCGCGGATCACCACACAGCCACCCGCAACAACCAGTACAACTACTACCGGTCGATGATGGGCCGCTACCACGGCGGGATGATGATGGGCGGACCCAGCGGCTGGATGATGGGCAGCGGCGGGTACCGCTGGATGATGGGCGTCGGCCGGACCCCTGGGTGGATGCACGGCGGACGGCTGCCTGGTTACATGAGGGGCACCAGCGCCGACCGAGGTAAGGTCATGGGCCGGTTCTGGGCCAACGCTCCCGGACCGCGGGTGAGCCCGGCGCTGGCCGCACGGCTCGCCAGCCAGACCCCGGCCGGGGCGCAGGTCAGCCGCGCTGCCAACGCGATTACCTTCACCGGAGCCAGCGTCCGCTTCGCCGTCGCGATGAGCCCGGCAGGCGGGCCTGATGAGACATTCCGGATCGCCGGGCTGGTCAACCCGCGGCTCGTCATCCCGGCCGGGGCCCGGGTCAGCATCGAGGTCATCAACGCCGATCCCGACACCGCGCACGGCCTGGTGATCACCCGCAGCACGGACACTACGTCGTGGATGCCGATGATGACCGCCCGCCCCGCGTTCCGCGGATCAGCCCTGTGGTTCCTCGGGAACCCGACCGACGCGGGCATGCACGCCGGAGCCCTCACGTTCACCGCCAGCACGCCCGGCACCTACCAGTACCTGTGCGCCGTCCCCGGCCACGCCCGCAAGGGCATGAGTGGCACCCTCACCGTGACCTCCCCCGGATAGGCACGCACGGGAGGCAATGCTGAGATCCCAGGTCGGCTCGAGCAGCAGTTGCGAGAGCCGTGAGTAAGTGGTCAGTGGTCGATCAGATGGTGGAACCTCGCCGTCAGCGGCAGACCGGAGGGCCGAAAGATGCCGACCGCGAAACGAGGCACCGAGAGCATTGAGGTCGCGGCACCGCCGGACTTCGTCTACCTCTTGGTCTCCGACGTCACCCGGATGGGCGAATGGAGCCCGGAGTGTTACCGGTGCACCTGGCTGGACGGCGCCGGTACGGCTGTCCCGGGCGCCCGCTTCCGCGGGTACAACAAGCTCGGCAACTTCCGGTGGCAGACCACGGCGGAGGTCACCAGCGCAGAAGATGGCCGTCTGTTCGCCTTCACCACCGTGCACGACAAGACCGGCCGGGCGGAGACTGCCTGGCGGTACGACTTGCAGCCGGTGCCGGGCGGGACATTGCTCACCGAGTCCTTTCAGTTCCTGTGGTGCCCGGTCGCCAGCCGCCTAGCCGAGTTGCTGGTCCCGCGGGGCCGCCAGGTCAGCCGCGGTATCCGCCAGACGCTCGTCAATATCAAGGCTGCGGCAGAGGTATTGAAGGCGTAAACCAGCCCGCACGGCCCTCGCCATTCGTCGCGGCAGCCGGGCCGGATGAACGCTGCTGCGTCGCGGCTGTGCGGCTACCTGTGTGGCTTGGGAGAACCGGTGGTCTTCGCCGGGTCGTGAACAGCAACAGCGAGACCGGATGTGGCGCGTTCAGCCTCACACCCCGCCCCGTGATTCAGGTGTGCCGGAACGGGGCGGCCGTTTTGGCCGCCTGAGGCTGCCGATGTCCAGGGGAACGTCGACGTCGTTCGCCAGGACCGCGAGCACCAGGGCCACGATGAGGGCCACGGCCCCGAGTGCGAGCATCCCGGCCACGGCTGCGGCGGGTACTGCGATGAACAGGGTCACGGGCCGTGACACGTAGGGGCGGGCCATGAGAATGCTGCCGGCGGCGTAGATGACGGCGGCGGCGGCTAGCACGGCCAGCCCGGCCCCGGCGTAGACGTCGGAGTGCCAGGCGAGCCGGATCGTGGCGGCCGTGATGTGGCCGCCGATGCCCTGGTGGCGAAGTTTGATCCAGGCGAATGCCGCTGCGCCTGCCACGCTGAGTATCTGCAGGGTGAGCCCTGCGATCACCCAGGACTCGCGAGCGGGGCGCGGGCCGGTTCTCCGGCCTGTTGTCACGAGCATTGGTCAGCGCCCCTTTCCTGGCGGCGGCGCCGCGTGCCGGCGGCGTGCGGCAGGCTGGCCTGGTGCGGCAGGAGCGGGCTCGTTCCTGAGGGCTCGCCGGCTTCGGTACTCACGCCAGGTGAGCCAGGCCAGGGCCGCGTCGAACACGGTCAGGGCGGTCAGCCCGACGGAGAAATTCACGGCGGTGATCCGGTAGACCTGGTAGAC
Organism: uncultured Actinomycetota bacterium; assembly: GCA_963739025.1. Taxonomy (GTDB): domain Bacteria; phylum Actinomycetota; class Actinomycetes; order Streptosporangiales; family Streptosporangiaceae; genus Chersky-822. The sequence goes on from CAVTYS010000003.1 coordinate 496,002, forward strand.
GATAAAGGCCAGCAGCAGCGCGATCAGCCACGGATAGGCCCAGAGTTTGTCGCGGAGTACCAGGGCTACCAGCACGATCTTGGCGATGCCGTGGCTGAGCAGGTAGATCGCGCCGAATAGGGCGATGCCGGTGCTCAGGTGGCTGGTGCTGTGCAGCAGGTAGCGGGCGATCAGGTCGTGCGGGTCTTCGCTGAGCTCGTGCGCGGTCAGCACCCGCACGAGGTGCTCGATCGCGTGCGGGCTGACGAACAGCAGCACGATGCCGCCCGCGACCTCCAGAATGCCGTCTAGACCCTTGAGGACCAGGCCGATCTTGAAGGTCTTGTCCAGCGCCGGGGACAGCGGCTTCGCCGGTGCATGCGGGGCGGCCTTGGGTCTGGTCATCTGCCCCTCGCAAGGTAAATCCGGACTTCACAAGAACACTCGCAGCCTAAGCCAGGATCTCGCAGCCCTCGGCTGGACGGGACGAGTCCTGTCGCGTCCTTGTTGCGTAATTTGCCTGTTCTTTGTTTCTGATCTTGATCTGTGATCTTGGCAGCCTCTGAGCATGATCGTTCTGCGCTTCACACCCATGCACCATCTGATGATCATGGTCAGTTCCGCTGCCCTCCCCGTCTGCGGAGGCGGCCGGTAGTGGCTGTGGTGGCGACCCTGAGCAAGGGTTACGACCTGGATTACGTATGGCGGCAAGCCGGCCCTGCCGCGGGCCGGAGCGCGGCCGACTACTACATCCAGGCGTCCGAAAGCGGCGGAGAGCCGCCGGGCAGATGGTGGGACCGGGAGCGGAGGCGCTCGGGTTCGCACAGGGGCAGCTGGTCGAGCGCGAGCCGTACGACCTGCTGTTGGCGCGAGCAAGGCCCCGGACGGCACCCAGCTTGGCCGGCCGCCGCGCGGCGGGCAGGAGGCCGCGGATCTGTTCCGGCTCCTTTAGCGGCCGAGCCGCATGCCACGGCCGAGCGGCGACGCGAGCTGCTGATCGAGGCGGCCACGCGGCCGCGGCCCGGTCACTGAGGCTCTGGATGGCGTGGGGACCTTCGCCAGCATCGGACGGGTCCCGCAGGCCAAGGTCGCGCTGCAACTGCACAGGTAAGAAACAGGACCGGACACGGTGATTCCTCCTTCAAGCGAACGGGCTGAGAGAGTTCCTCCCGGCCTGGGGTCACCTGAACAAAGCCACCGGCCTAACGCAGCGCAGCGCCTCCCGGTGGTGTCCTGCTGACGGCCATTTCAGAACTCGGCAAGAGAACGAGGTAGGAGCGCCCTGAATAATGGGGCGCCGTGACAGCGCGTTGCCGGCAGTGTGTTCGATCATCTGGGATGATTGTCCTATGCAGGGCAGAGAGCGGGCGGACCGGCAGCTGCTGGATGCTGGGGCGCTGGTCGGGCACCTGGTGCCGTCGGGGAGCATGTTCGCGTTCCTGGCGGCGCACCGTGGTGACTTGTTCGGTGATGGGGATTTCGCGGACTTGTTCCCGTCGGGGAAGGGCCGGCCGTCGGTCCCGGCGAGCGTGATGGCGTCGGTGATGGTGCTGCAGGTGCTGCACGATTACTCCGACGCCGAGGCCGCTGAGGCCGCCCGCTGTGACTTGCGGTGGAAGGCGGCGTGCGGGTTCCCGCTGGATCATGCGGGCTTTGATCCCTCGACGCTGGTGTACTGGCGGCGGCGGCTGGCGAAGTCGCAGCGCCCGCACCGGATCAACGACGCGGTCCGGCGGGTGATCGGGGAAACCGGGGTCTTGGCGGGGCGCCGGCGGCGGGCGGTGGACTCGACGATCCTGGCCGATGCGGTGGCCACCCAGGACACCATCACCCAGCTGGTCAGCGCCGTCCGCCGGTGCGCCCGGCTGGTACCGGGAGCAGCGGAGCTGATCGCCTCGGAGTGCACCGGCCACGACTACAGCCAGCCCGGTAAGCCGCGGATCGACTGGGACGACCCGGCCGCGAAGGACGCGCTGGTGTCGGCCCTGGTGAACGACGCGAACGCGCTGGTTGCTGCGTTCAAGGACGCTGAGCTGGATGAGCAGGCCGCCTCCGCGGTGGCGTTGCTGGCGCTGGTCGCCGGGCAGGACGTGGAGCCCGCGGAGGGCAGTGACGGCACGGACGGGCGGTGGCGGATCGCCCGCAAGGTCGCCGGGGACCGCGTGATCTCCACCGTTGACCCCGACGCCCGGCACACCCGCAAGTCGCCGGAGAACCGCCGCGACGGGTACCGCGCCCACGTGGCCGCCTGCCCGGAAACCGGGATCATCACCGGCGAGCAGCTGACCAGGGCCGCCGGGGAAGAGAACAGCGACGCCGCCGCGGCGGTGGCGCTGCTGGCTGACGAGGGCTCACCCGCCGGGGTCTACGGAGACTCGGCCTACGGCACCGCAGACCTGCGCGCGGCGCTGAACCAGGCCGGGCACACGGCGGTGATCAAGCCCAGGCCGCTCAGGCCCGCCGTCGAGGGCGGGTACACCCTCGATGACTTCACCGTCGATGACAGCGCCGGGACCGTCACCTGCCCGGCCGGCGTCACCCGGCGGATCAGCGCACGCCGGAACGTGACCTTCGGCGCGGCGTGCCGCGGCTGCCCGCTGCGCGCCCGGTGCACCGCGAGCAAGACCGGCCGTGCCCTGATCCTGCACGAGCACGACGCGCTGCTGCGCGCCGCCCGCCGTGACTGGGCTGCCCGGCCCGGCCTGCGCGCGGACTACAAGAAGTACCGGCCCAACATCGAACGGGCCATCTCCCAGGTCGCCAGCCGCGGCGGGCGGCGCCTCAAGCTCCGCTACCTCGGCACCGCCCGGAACAACGCCTGGCTCAAGAACCGCACCGCCGCCCTGAACCTGCGCAACCTCATCAGCCGCGGCCTGGTCCGCCAGAACCGGGCATGGGCACTGGCCTGACCGCCCTGCAGCGCGGCCCCTGCAACGCTTGCCGCCATCCCGCACCCCTGCCAGGCTGGCACCAGCGGGAAGAGCGACCACGTCGCCGGCCCGCAAGGGCCTGGCTCACTGCCGCACAGACGGCCTTGCCGGCACTCTTCCCGCCCCCAGCATCCCCTTTGTTCAGCGGGCTCCTAGAGGCGGCTCGTTTCCTCGTGGCGCTCATCGCGCCGCAGCCATTGGCGGTCGTGTTGGCCGGGGGTGCTGTGGGGGGCGGGCACCCCCCAATAGTCTGGACCGCGTAATCCAGGGGTGCCAGTGGCAGGCCACGTTGTGGCCACTGCCGTGCTTGTCCGATGATCATCGATGACCGAGGACAGTCACGGTGTCCCACGGCAGCGGCTGGCGACAGGGGAGGCAGGATGACGGTGCACGCCGGGACCACCCGCGCCGTGGCGCCCGGCAGCCCTGTCTTGTTCCTCGTCGACGGCGACCCGGAGGCCCGCGCCGTGGCCGAGTCGGCGCTGGTCCGCCGGTTCGGAGCGGACTATCGGGTGTTGACCGCTGATACGCCGCAGGGCGGCCTCGATGGGTTGCACCGGCTGGCACGCGAAGGCGCCGAGGTGGCGCTGGTCGCAGCTGATCTGCGGTTGCCCGGGATGGACGGTGTGGATTTCCTGGAACGCGCGCACATGCTGTACCCGCGTGCCAGCCGCGTGTTGCTGATGGCCATGGATCAACATCACACCAGGATTCCGTTCAGCGAACTGGCCACGTTTCAGCGCGCCACCGCCCTCGGGCGTATCGATTTCTCGCTGGTCAAAGGATGGGTTACTCCGGAAGAGTGGCTCTACCCGCAGATCCAGGAAGCGCTCACTGCCTGGACGGTCGCGAACCGCCAGGGTCACGTCGTGTATCGGATTGTTGGCCAGCGGTGGGCCCCGCGCAGCCATGAGTTGCGTGACGTGCTGACCCGTAACAGCGTCCCGTTCGCGTTCTACGCTGCGGAGTCCGAGGAAGGGCAGCAGCTCATAGGAGAGTTCCGGATTGACGTGCGGCGCCTTCCGGCGTTGATCCGCCACGACGGTTCTGTGCTGCAAGATCCAAGCTTCGCCGATGTCGCGGCCGCCCACGGGATCCAGACCCGGCCCTCACCAGGGGTATATGACCTGGCAATAGCGGGTGCGGGACCCGCGGGTCTGGCGGCCGCTGTCTATGGCGCCTCGGAGGGGCTGCGCACCCTCGTTCTCGAGCCCCACTCGATAGGCGGCCAGGCCGGCACAAGCTCCATGATCCGCAACTACCTGGGGTTCCCGCGGGGCATCAGCGGCGGTGGACTGGCGTACCGGGCCTGGGAGCAAGCCGTGCTCTTCGGCGCCGAGTTTGTCTTTATCCAGGAGGCGACAGGGCTCAGCGCTCGCGGCGAAGAGCGCGTGATTGCACTTGGCGACGGCAGCCAGGCGGTCGCGCGGGCGGTCATCATTGCTGCTGGCGTGGCCTACCGCCGTCTCGGAATCGCGGCCCTGGATCGCCTGATAGGAGCAGGAGTTTTCTACGGCGCGGCGGGCGTGGAAGCCCCCGCCATGGCAGGGGAGCACGTGTACGTCGTCGGCGGGGCCAACTCAGCCGGCCAGGCCGCCCTGCATCTGGCCAAGTACGCCGCTCGCGTCACGCTGCTCGTCCGCGGCGAGTCGCTGGCCGCCGGCATGTCCGACTACCTCATCACCCAGCTGAAGGCGACGCCCAACGTGGAAGTCCGGCTCCGTACGCGAGTTGCCGGCGGTCACGGCGAAGCCCGCCTGGAGACCCTGATCCTCGAGGATGCCCGGACCGGCCAGCGGGACCAGGTCCCCGCCATCGCCATCTTCATCATGATCGGCGCCGAGCCGTGCACACAGTGGCTCCAAGGCGTCGTCGAGCAAGATGATCGCGGCTTCATCCTGACCGGCCGTGACGTTCCCCTTGCGTCCTGGCCGCTGACGCGCGCCCCGTTGCCTTTCGAGACGAGCCTGCCGGGAGTGTTCGCGGTCGGCGACGTGCGGTACGGCTCCGTCAAGCGTGTTGCGGGAGCCGTCGGCGAGGGCTCAGTCGCCGTAGGCTCTGTGCATCAGTACCTGACCGGGCAGATTTGACGAGTGCCGGTCAGGTATATGTAACTGGCCAGACTGATAAGCACCTGCTCGCCCCGCTGGGCGTGACCACCCCCCTGGCGCCCTCGCCGAAGCCCGCGCCAGCGGCCGGTAACTGGCAAAATCGGCTTGGCTACCGGGTGTCCCCAGCTTCGGGGGAGCTGTCATGAAGTGGATCACCCGCGCCCGCCCGAAGACCGACCGGATCGCCTGCCCGTGGCTGATCGCCAAGTTCATCGACCCAGTAGCCGAGATCCTCTACGTCCCCGCCGGCCAGGTCCTGCAAGAGGCACAGCGCCAGGACGCGATCAGCTTCGACGCCCCAGGCGCCCGCTATACCCACCGCGACGGCAAGTGCACCTTCGAGGTCCTGATCGAGGACTACCATCTCGCCCGCGATCCGGCGCTGGCCCGGCTCGCCAAGATCGTGCACGCCGCCGACATTGCTGACGAGATCGGCACCGACCCGGCCGGTCCCGGGCTCCTCGCTATCGGCGTCGGCGGCCTGGACGTCGAAGCCGACGACCAGCAGCTGCTCCGCAAGGGCAGCTTCGTCTACGACGCCCTCTACGCCTGGTGCCTGCAGCAGGTACCCGCCCAGCCATGACAGGCACCCTCGGCTACGACGACATCCGCGCGGCCACCGTCCGCCAGGTCGCCCAGCTCATGGCCGCCGCCGCGATCACCGCCCCCAGTCCGGCGGCCAGCTGTTCCTCGCCGGCAAGCCGAACTTCATGGAAACCCTGATCGCCGATGACGCCGGCACCCGGCGCCAGCTCGCCGCGTGGATGCGGGCCCGCGGCAAAGATTGCCGCGAACGGATCTGGTTCCGCGACGCCGAAGCCGTCGACGCCATCTTGTTCGTCGGCCTGCTGCCCGGCTGGTACCCGCCCAACTACGACTGCGGAGCCTGCGGATACGCCACCTGCGCCGAGTTCCTGCACCACACCAAAACCCTGCGCAGCGAGTCCGCGGACCCCGAATTCACCGGCCCGGTCTGCAACCTCCGCGACATCGACCTCGGCATCGCCGTCGGCTCCGCAGCCAATCAGCCGCCATCCACTCCATCGACTGCCGGCGCCAGACCCGCGCCGCCACCGCCGCCCGCAAACTCGGCATCATCGAAGCCGACCATGCCGTCGCGCTGTCCCTGTCCATCACACGCAAAGCCGTCGGCTTCGACCGCGCGATGCCAGAAGCCGACTTCGACAACCTCCGCCCCCAGGAAGCGGTCGCCGCGAGCTGCACGGGCCCCGTTTGGAACGAGTCGTGGACCGGGTCGCCCCGATCGGCCGAGCCGACGCCCCTGACTGCTGTCACCGAGGGTGACGACGGCGGGCTGTGGCGCCCTCCTGGCTGGCCGGCGGAGGCAGCGATCCGGGAACATGACGCGAAGATTAGCCCTGAATAGCCTCGTTTCGGTCCGCACGGGCCGGAAGTGCCGCGTGGCGGCGGACCGTGCCCTGCGCCGTCGGCCGCCGCCGCCAGCGGCTGCGACCCCTCAAAGAGACGCCCTACTGTGGGGGCCGGCAGGCTGATGACGTCCCATCCGGTGGGGATCACCGAATTCGGCCTTCGACGTTGATGCCCAGGTCATTCCGATAGGCCCGGCATGCGTTAGTGTTACCGCTGTGACTAGATTGGGCAGCTTCGCGATCCCGGGTTTCGTGATGACCATTATCTGGATCGTCTTGGTCATCCTTGTCATCATCCTGCTGGCCTGGATAGTACATCTTGCCGGCGGGGGTCTGTTCGAGATCAAGCTCGGGCATTTCAGGCTGCTGATCGGGGTAACCTGACAGGCGATAGCTGGGCCTCTGGGTTTCGTCGGCGGATCCCGATGCAGCATGGCTTGGAGTCTCCTGGTGTGAGCAACCATTCGAGCTGGCCGGCCGCATGTGCCATTGCGTCAGGGTTGCCGCAAAGACCGGCTGATCGCGACCTGGCGCTTCGTAGTTCGCCGACTCAGTTCGCGGGCGGGCGAGTCGGCAGGGTGGCGGATTGAGCGGGGCGCCAAGATCAAAGCAACCGGGCTTGCCCGTAAATTCAGGCGCGAGGGGCGAGCGGCTTCGCCTGGCTGGGCAGTGTGCTGGTCAGGCCGGTGAGGAGGATGTCAAGGCCTCGCTCAAGTTCGGCGGCACCGTCGTAGGACGCGAGGACAGAGGCGAGACTACGTAGCATCGGGAATTCGCCGATGGGCAGCCGGTGCAGGCCTAGCCGCAGCAGGTCGTCGCTTTCGTCGGGGTTTTCGACAAGTTCCTGCAATTCGTTAAGGACGTGGCCGTGCAGGAACCCGAAAAGTGCCCGGTAGATGTGAAGTGCCTCGGATCCGCTGAACCCGGCGCGGGTCAGCAGGGTCAGGACGTCTTCAAGCGGGCGCAACGTACCGAGGGGGCGGAGCCCGAGCGGAGTTGCCAGGGGCCGGGCGACGATCAGCGGCACCGCGTGCGGGTGGGCCAGCGCCAGTGCCCGGTAGTTTCGGGCCACTGTGCGCAGTTGCGCCAGCCAGTCAGGGTCGGCCGCGTCGACCTTAAGCTGGGCGAGCACGGTCTCGGCGACGCCGTCGAGCAGCGCGGCCTTGTTGCGCGCGTGCCGGTAAAGGATCATCGGGTCACGGTTCAGGGCGCGGGCGAGCCTGCGCATGGTCAGGCCGTCTGCCCCGTCGCGGTCGACAATCTCCAGCGCGGCGGCCAGTACCACCTCGCGAGTGACCTTGCCGCCCGCGCTGGTGACGGCCCCTCCGACGTGCCCAGAACTCATCGCCGCAGCTCCCGTCCTCTCGTCGATGGGTCGGCCAAGGCCAATGTTAGCAGCGTAGTCCTACAAGGTTGACACCTGTAGTCATTGGTAATGCGTCTGTAGGTCTACAGTCGCCGGCTGGCGGGGCAAGCCGTCAGGACTGCAGCCCCAGTCCACCTCATCGAGTGCGCGGCGTAGATCTACCGTTCATGCCTACGGTGTTGACATGTGTTACTTGTAGGTCTTAACTGTAGACATACAGTGTAGACCTTCGGAGGTAGCCGTGATCATCATCCTTGGGCTCATCATCCTGGTTGCCGCGGTGATCGTCGGTGTGGCCGGCGTTCTAGGCAACGGCGGAAGTACTCATGTGCTGAGTCACGGCTTCGCGGTTTTCGGCTATCACGTGACCGGCTCCTCAGGCACGCTGTTCCTCTCTGGGATTGTGGTCGGGGCGGCCGGCTTGCTCGGGCTGAGCCTGCTGTTGGCTGGGGCACGGCGCACCTCCCGCCGCGGCGGCGCTGCGCGCCGCCGGCTCCGGCAGTCGCGCCGCGAGACCGCCGCCGCCAGTCAGGAACACGATCGTCTGGTCGATCAGCGCGATGCCGCGCGCGCTGACGCGGTGAGCACGCACGATGACGGCCCGCCCCGCAGCAACCGCGATACCAGCCTGCGGGACAGCCGCTCGAGCCGACCTCATCTGCTCGGGCGCTGGCCCGCGTCCCGTCAGCCCGCAACGGCGCACCCGGAATCGACGAGTGGCCAGCCCGCCCCCGACGTCCTCGCCGGCTCGGCCGCTCCATCAGACTGAGCCGCCATTCCCAGATCGCCAGGAAGATCGGCATCAGGCGCCACAGAGAAGCGAGATGGCCATGCGAGCCCCTGTCTATTCACCATCGCGACCGGGCTGGTCGACGTGTACTCGACGCCAGCCCTGCTTTGCCTGCTCGCCAGCCGCCACATCGACGCCGCGTGTTTCATCACCCACCACTTCGACCTGGACCAGTTCGACCAGGCCTACGACGTCTTCACCCGGGCAGCCGACACCGGCGCCCTCAAAGTCGTCCTGAGCCGTACCGCCGATCGTCACGCGACCGTCGCGAGACGCAGAAGAAAGGACCACGGACATGGCAATCGGTACCTATTTCACTCCCGGCTCATTCACGCCACAGCATTACGAGGAGGTAACCAGGCGACTCGAAGCAGCAGGCGCCGGAACGCCGCCCGGGAGGCTGCATCACATCGCCCTCGAAACCGGCGGCCACATCCAGGTACTCGACATCTGGGACAGTGCAGCGTCATTCCACGCCTTCGGGGCGGCGCTAGTGCCTGCACTCGCCGCGCTGGGGATTGACCCTGGCGAGCCGCAGGTCTCGTCCGTCTACGTCATCACAAGTGAGGGCGAAGCCGCGCCCGTCAGCGCCGGGCAGAGCGATGACCACCCGGCTCGCGTGCAGCTCGTCCGCCAGACGGCGCGAGGATGACTACCTTCCGCCACGACCGCGAACCATCGTCAGCAGGACGGCGCGCGATGAGCAACGGTATGTGCATCGCGCTCATCATCGCTGGTGCGATCCTGAGATTCGCGCTCACCGCACGTTCGCCGCACGGGCTGAACGTGCACGTGGTCGGCGACATCCTGATCCTCGCAGGAATGCTCGGCCTGATCCTGCCTTTCCTCACGCGGCTACAGCGGCATCGCCAGATCCGGTCGCCCGCTCCCAATCGCCGGCCGACCTACATCCCGACCCCGGCCGGCCGGAACCAGACCGGCAACGATGACCGCCCGGTGCTGGCCAAGGACAACCGCCACCTCGTGCGCCCGACACAGCCCGACGGGCGCTACGACGTCGAGATCTAATTTGCTTCCCGATGTGCTTTGTCAAGCCGCTGGGCCGGATCGGTCATGGTCGTCAGCCGGGCGGCGAGGCCATCGCGGGTGAGTGGTTGCCCGTCCTGGCGCAGCGCGTCCCGCGTGGCACGCGCGGTCGCCATCAGGTCGGCTGTGCCGGGCACGAGCGCGGTGCCTGGTTCGGCAACCGGTGGCGCGTCGGCGGCAGTGGTTACGGACCGGCACGCCGAGCGGCCGGTTGTCGGCCGACCACGCTTGAGCGGCCTTGCCGTTTCCGTTCCCGGTGCCGTCTGTCTTCTTGGTGCCGGGTGACGCGGTGCCGGGAACGGACTGGGCGTGCCGGTTCTCCAGGATGCCGGACAGCAGCTGTACTACAGCGTCGGGTCCCGGGACGCTCCGCTCATCAAAACCAAGACAGCGAACTGAGAACTTGTCGTTCGGCCGGCTATGACAAGATCGCCGATGTGGAAATGATGGCGCCGGTTAGCGGAGGCGAGGTCTGGGCCGAAGATACTGGCGGTAACGGGCCGCCGCTGGTCCTGCTGCATCCCGGGTGGGGAGATTCGACCATCTGGGACGCGCTTATGGACCGGCTCCCTTCGCGCTATCGCGTCATCAGGCATGACGTCCGCGGTTACGGTAAGTCTCCCGCGCCCGTCTCGCCCTACACTCAGCTCGCCGACCTGATCGCGGTGCTTGACCACTGTGAGTTCCCGCCGGCGGCGATCGTGGGTCACAGCGGGGGTGGCGGAACTGCGATCGGCCTGGCGCTCGCCGTTCCTGAACGAGTGTCCGCGCTGATACTGCTAGCGCCGGGTGTCCCAGATTATCCGTGGCCACCGGATGACCCGTATGGGCAGGAGTTCGAGGCGCTGTTCGCGAAGAACGACCGTGACGGGCTCGCGCAACTGGGCCTGCGGACCTGGGCCGCGGCAGGGTCGGATCCGGCCGCCCGGGCCCAGGTCTACGGTGCCGTGAACGCGTTCTTCAGGCAAGGCGACTTCGAGCGCCCCGATCCGGCCGCATACGACCACCTCGGCAGGATCCAGGTGCCCGTGCTGGTCGTGCTCGGAGACCGCGAATATCCGATGGTCAGGACCTGCGGGGAGCAGATCGCGGCGCGCATTCGGGGCAGCCGGCAGGTGATCATCGCAGGGGCCGATCATCTGCTGCCGTTGCGAGCGCCTGACGAGATCGCCAAGCTGGTCACTCAGTACATCTCGTGACAGGCGGGGAGTCCGGCGATGTACCAAGATCCTCCCGGGGGCGGCCGGATAGTGATCAGCCGTCGGCTTGCAACGGCCCGCTCCTGCCGTGCCTGGCGGTCAGCACCTGCACGCGCGGTGCGATAAGACATGCTTCGTGAATCGCCAGCCGGTCTCCATCCGTGAATATCGGGCCAGTGACCTCGATGCGCTCTACGGCGTATGCCTGCAGACAGCCGACAGCGGTCAGGATGCCACGGCTCTGTTCCGCGACCGCGAGTTGCCTGGGCACGTCTACGTCGGGCCATATGTCCACGTCGAACCATCGCATGCGTTTGTCGCCATCGATGCCGAGGGCGTCGGTGGTTACATAGTGCAGCGCTGGACAGCCGCGGCTTCGAGCACAGCCTGGAGCAGAGCTGGTGGCCTGAGTTGCGCGCTCGCTACCCGGAGCCGCCGCTAGATGCCGCCGAGCGCCTGTCGCTGCCAGAGCAATACGCAATTCATGACATCCATCACCCTTTCGGCGCTCCGGTGGCGGTCACGGAGCGCTTCCCTTCGCACCTGCACGTCAACGTGCTGCCTCGGATGCAAGGAGGTGGGATCGGACGACGACTAATCGGCACGCTAACCTCGCGCCTGCGCGAACAGGGCTCGCCGGGGCTGCACCTGCTCGTTGGGGACTCGAACCAGCGAGCGATTGGCTTCTACCGCCATATCGGATTCACCGAACTGGAGGCAACAAATCCCCGCATCTTCACGATGCCGTTCGCGGATGAATAGGCGCAACTCGCGACCCGGTCGTCTACCCAGGAAACGGATTCAGCGGGGACGTGTCGCCGACCAGCCAGACGTGCCCGAACGGGTCGGTAAAGCCGCCTTGCCGGTGAACGCCCCACGGGACGACGTGGTCGACGACGCGGTCGGCCGAGTCGTCCGCTCCGGCGGCGACCGCCTTGGCAACGAAGGCATCAGGGTCCTCGGAGAACACCTCGACCCGCACGCTCGTACCGCCGAGCGCGGCCGGGCTCGCGAAGCCCGTGCTCAGCTCCTCGTGCAGGAAGAACGGTGCGCCGTCGATCTCCAGGCCGATGACGCTGCCCAGGTTCCACAGTTCGACGGCGCCGAGCGCCCGTTTGTACCACTCGGCGGCGGCCGGGGCGGACTGTACCGCCAGCATGAGTGAGATCCGCGTGCTCGCTGTCATTCCAGCCCCTTCCAGTCGGCCGCACCCGGCCACATCCGGCCCGCACCCGAACGCATCCGGCCGCATCCGAACGCGTCCGCTGCGAGCCTAGACGGGCCGGCGGCCGGGCAGGCCGCAAGCGATACTTAGCTCGAAGCATCAATTCGGCGTGCGGATGAGTGATGCGACGGAATGGCCCGGCGGCGATCGGCCGCCTGCCCCCTGGTCCTGGCGTCTACAGGTTCCGCGACGTCCGCGGCCGTGAGCTCTACATCGGCCGGGCCAGCGGTCTGCGCAGCCGCGCCGGGTCGTACTGGTCCGACTTGCGCGGCCGCGATCACCTCGCTCCGATGGTGGAACGCATTGCCAGGATCGAGGCGGTCAGCTGCGACTCGGTCCACGAGGCAGCATGGCTCGAACGCAACCTGCTCGAGACAGCACTGCCGCGGTGGAACCGGACCCCCGGCGGGCAGGAGAGCGCCGTCTACATCAGGATGAGCGCCAGGCCGTCGGCGCCCGGTCTGTCCGTCGTCTACCACGCGGAACCCACCAGCAAGGAGCGCCAGGTGCGCTACTTCGGTCCGTATCTTGGCGGCCTCCGCGTCCGGCAGGCGGCAGCCGCGTTGCACAGGATCCTGCCGTTGTCCTATACAAAGGCACGGTTGGCTGGCGCCGAGCGCGAGTTGGCCAGGCACCGCGGGGTCGTCAGTGACGACCGCGGCCAGCTGATCAGTGAGCTCACCGCGATCTTGAACCGTGAACCTGCCGCGGTCAGCTGGGCCCGCGAGGAGCTCGGACGGCTCCGCGACCGTGCGACAGCCGAGCTGGCGTACGAGCTCGCCGCGCAGGTCCACCAGGAGATCGCCGCCGTGGACTGGGTCACCTCCGCGCAGCGAGTGACCACGATGGACAACGTCAGCCACACGGTTTCCGGCTGGTCCGGCGGGACGCTCGTCCAGTTCCAGATTCGCGGCGGGCGCGTCCTCGCCTGGACCCAGCGTGCTTGTACCCGTTCGCGCGCCGAGCGACCGCTGGAAGCCACCCCGCCCGACTGGCGCGAGTTCATGCGGCACAACGCGGAACTCGCCGCCAGCCTCGCGCAGCACGAAGGCTGAGGTAGCGGCTTGCGCGGCCCGATGAACGACGTGCCGCAAAGGACAACAATGCGCACAAGCCCCGAACCTTACGCGCGGCGGCCGTAGACTCCGCTCGTGGACCTCAAGGACGCGACCCTGATGTTCCTCAGCGAGGCGGCCGACTACCCTGCGGTGGCCGCCGTCGCGCAATCCGCTTATGACCAGCTGTGGCGCGGCGAGCCGATCGACTACCGGCTGCTCAGCGACATGCTCGGCGAGGCAAGCGGCAAAGGCGTGCTGCGCGCGATTGCGCAGAAGTACAGCCCGACCGCCTACGAGGCCATGATCATGCCCATCTGCCAGGAGATCGGGCGGCAGGCGCCGATCCTGGCCCGCAGGCAGCCGCCCCCGCACGGCAGTGACGACGATCCGCTCACAGCGCGAACCTGGCCGCCCGCCACCGCGGGCGAGGCCGCGCGGATGTCAGCTGTCGGCGAGCACCGCCGCGAGAGCGCGTGATGCCTGCCTGACCATTCCGGGGTTGGTGTCCCAGTAATACGCGAGCGCCATGACCGACTGATAGAGCACCGTGCCGCGGCCGCGCAGCCAGGACGCGTCATCGGCGCCGGCCTCGGCGAGGAAACGCCTGCGGCTGTCGCCGGCGAACATGTTCCACGCGGCCTGCAGGTCGCATGCCGGATCGCCTACCTGCAGAGTCCCGAAATCGATGATCGCTGACAGTCGGCCGTTGACGACGAGCAGGTTGCCGGGCAGCAGGTCACCGTGCACCCATACGTGCGGGCCTTGCCACGCCGGCGCGCCGAGCGACTCCTCCCATGACCGCAGCGCGGCCGTGCCGTCGATCCGGTCGCCCAGCTGAGCGATCGCCTCCTTGACGCTTTCGTTCTGCTCGGCCAGCGGACCACCCCGGCCGGAGCGCGAGTGCGGCGGAGCTCCGGCGGTGTCGATGCGGTGCAGCGCCGTGACGAACGCGCCAAGGTCTGCGGCGGCCTGGACGAGATCATCGATTGTGCCGTTCGCGTCCTGGCCCCGCAGCCATTCATACACCGACCAGGTGAACGGATAGCCCTCAGCAGGGCGGCCCGCGGCCAGTTGTACCGGTACCGCGAGCGGCAGCTTCGGCCCGAGCCTGGGCAGCCATTCCGCCTCCTTCGCGGCCTGCTCCGTCGCGTACGCGATGCGCGGCAGCCGTACCGCCAGCCCGTCGCCGAGCCGGTAGATGGCATGGTCGGTCCCGTACGACGACACGCGCCTGACCGGCAGGTCCGCCCACTGCGGGAACTGGCCGGCCAGCAGCCGACGCACCAGCGCGACGTCGGTGTCAACCTCGTCCGCATGCATTCTGACCTCGCCCACCGGCTCATCTTGGTGAGCCCAACCTGCGATGACAACCGGATTCTGGCGCTGCGCGACGATGTTGGCGGAGGCGAGGCCGGTGAGCTGGTCACTTGGCCAGGCGTACGACGAGTTCCCGCGGATCGAGGACGAGTTCTCCGCTGCCCTCGATCAGAGCATGAACCCGCGCGGCCCCGATGTGCTTTATGACCTGGTAGCAGAACTAAACCTGCCCGTACATGCCGCTTCGCTCGACGTCGGGTGCGGCGAGGGCGTGCACTCCTGGTCCTGGCCAGGCGGTTCGGCCTCTCGGTGATGGGCATGGACCCCGGGAACGCCGACCCGGTTGACGGCGAAGCGCCGGTCACCTGCTGTAAGCCGGTAGACGCGGTTGGACCATGCCCCGCCGACTGCGGCCCATCCTGTGACCGTGCCCGGCTGGCCGAACGCCGCGAGCACGGCCACGGGGTCTGGCGAGTCCTGATCAGGTTGCATCCACGCAATCATGACCGAGGCTTAGCCGAAGACTCAGGACCTTATGGAGCCGTTTTCTCTTCGCCGATGGCAGGTCAGGGTGGCTGGCCCGCACTTAGCCTGGCCAGTCCGGGAGCCGGGGCAGGCGCGGCAACTTCGGCAGCCTCGGCAGCCGTGGTGGTCGCGGGGCGCGCGGCATCCTGGGCCGGGAGCCGCCGTGGCGCCGGTCCTCATCGCGACGGGGCATTCTGTCGGCCACTGCGGCCCAGATCTCGCTGGCCGCGTCCTCCGCCTCGCAGGCCGCCTCGTCTGCCTCGTCAGCGGCTTCTTCTGCCTGGTCGGCGGCTTCTTCCGCGCGCTCAGCTGCCTCCTCGGCTCGGTCAGCCCTCTCACGCGCTACGTCGGCCGCTTCGCGCATCGCGTCGGCGCGAGCGTGGGCGGCTCGCTGCTCATCCTGGTCAGCCCAGTCCATGACCTGGTCAGCGGCTTCCTGGGCGAGGTCGGCGCGCTCTTCAGCTCGGTCAGCCGCCTCTTCCGCCCTGTCGACCTGCTCTCGAACCTGATCGGCCCGCTCACGTGCGCGGTCGGCCGCCTTCCGCATCTGGTCGGCGAGCCCGCGCGCGTGGAACCGGGCGCGCAGCTCGCCGAGTTCATCGGCAGGAACCCCTGCCGCTTCCGCGTCGCGCAGGTACTGCTCTTCCGGACTCTCGTCGTGCGCGCTTTCGGCCGAGACAGCCGCTGGTCCGGCGAGAACGGCATCGGGGTCAGCATCCTGCTCGCCCGCCAGCGTCGCGTTCCTGGCCACGCTGTAGGGCTCGCCCGTCTCTGACATGCGCGCGCGAATGGCGCTCTTCTGTGCCTTGTTGCTAGTCATGATCATCTTTCCCAGGCGGGACTGCCCGCGTCTGCCCGCCAAGGTAGAGACCTGACGTGAATAGCTGCACGGCGAGTCGTAGACCCTTGTCCTCGTCGCTGCCGCGGCGCGGGCCGGCCGGCAGCTCGGAAGCGGGCAGGCTGTGCGCTGCCACTAGCGCAGACGCTAACAGCAATGCCCATCGCGTTCAAGATATGTCTTGTCTTTGGTCCAACTTTCGCGCCCATGCTTGAGGGACGCGCGGGCCGATGCGGCCTTCCACGAGCTCAGGACCGGCGCGATACTGCTGGGATGAGCGAGCGCAATGTCCTTGGCGGTGACCTTGAGCCGTGCGGCGATGACCCAGTCACCGGGTTCTACCGTGACGGCTGCTGCAACACAGGTCCTGAAGACCTCGGCAGCCACACCATCTGCGCCGTGGTGACGGCGGAGTTTCTCAACCATCAGCGCTCGATCGGCAATGACCTCATCACCCCGATGCCGCAGTTCAGGTTCCCCGGGCTGACTCCGGGCGATCGCTGGTGCGTCACGGCAGCGAACTGGCTGCGCGCGCACCGCGACGGCGCGGCGGCCTACGTCGTGCTCGCCTCGACGCACGAGCGTGCGCTCGACATCATCCCGATTGAGGCGCTCCGCGAGCACGCGATCGACGTGCCGTCGAGCCCCGGTTCGCTCGAGGGCTGACCGCAGCGGGCGACGGCTGACCGCAGCGCTCGAGGGCTGACCGCGGCACTCGACCGCGGCCAGCCCCGCGAGACAGCCGATCAGGACCGGCTCAGCGCCGCGTGAATCCGGGGATGCCGGTGCCCTGGTGCACCGAGTCCACGGCAAGCGCCGACTTGCCCGGGCACTGGCGCGTGGCCAGCGGCACGTTCTGGGAGTGGACCTGCCCTGGCGGGAACACCTTGAGGTCGGTGGCCCGTACCGGGTGGCGGCACAGCAGGAAGGCGTCGGTCACGACGAGCACCATGTGCGTGGTGCCGCCCGGCTTCAGGGTGACGCTCAGCCGGCGGCCGTAGTGGGACGCGGCCCTGCCAACCTGGCGACCGTGGCTGTTCAGCGCGGAAACTCCCGGATAGCCAAAGAAGGTGCAGGTCGAATGGCCAATATTGCTGATCTGCAGCTGGAAGAAAGCGTGCCCGGTCGCGTCGTCGGCCGGCAGCCCGTACCAGACCCTGGTGCTCGCCGCGTGGCAGGCGGGCACCGCATGGCTGGCGGCGTGATCGGACGCGACTCAGCCGGCTGGCGAGGCCAGCGCGGCGACCGGGAGCAGCACGGCCGTGGTCGCCAGGCCGAGACCGATGGCCAGCCGGCGGCCCGTACGTGAAGTAAGTGACATGACGTGACTCCTTTGCCAGGTCGGACGAGAATCGCCACATCCTCTTCGACGCCGGTTGACCCGATAAGGTTGGTGTGAGTATCAGCGGCCCGGATCCGCCAATCGCCCGCCTTGCCCGATCGGCGGACCGTGCGGCACTGTAAAGGTATGGCCGGTTTCGGTGATCTTGAGTTCATGCAGCGCGGCCGGCGGTTCGTCGTTGGCATCGTGATGCTGGGACTCGGCGGCGTGGTCGGGTACGCCCTCCCGAAGAGCGACGCCGCGCCGAGGGCTGAGACCGGAACGATCACGTCGGTCGGCAATGCCACCCAGAACGCCGGCATTCATTTCGCGATTACGGTGAAGAAGGTCGCCAAACCCGAACAATTCCGCTGGCAGGAGGCGACACCGTGGCTCGACAAGGCCGGGCACGTGCATCACAAGGGCACGCCGACCTGCCTGGTGCCCGGCTCGCTCACGCACCTTAAGGTGACGGTCGGGGTCATCGACGCGCAGTCGGGTCACTCGGTACCCGGCCGCGCGGTCGTCGTCTGGGTGAAGTGCTATAGCTGACCCCGCACGCCGCGCGGTGGCCGGGCTTGATCCACTAGCTGTACTGCGCCCGGGCAGCGCATCCGCACAAATGACGAGAACGACTTCAGTGGGCCGGTCACATTGCGGTAGCGACATCGATGGACAGACGATGTGATTCTGGTGAACCAAGAGGAACGGGAGGATCGGGTGAAGTACCAGCTGTCGAAGTTCGTGATCGGCCCGTGCCTGCACCTGCTTGCCAGGACCGAGCTCATCGGCGCCGAGAACGTGCCGGCCTCTGGCGCAGCGATCCTGGCCTCGAATCACGTCTCGATCCTCGACTCGTTCTACCTGCCGCTGCTGCTGGAACGGCCAGTCACGTTCGCCGCCAAGTCCGAGTACTTCACCGGCAAGCGGCCGACGGACCGCGTGGTGGGCGCGTACCTGCGCGCGACGAAGCAGCTGTCCGTCGACAGGACAGGAGCGCGCGCGGGCCAGGAGATGCTCCAGGCCGCGCTCGGCCTGCTCGACGACGGCGCGCTGTTCGGCATCTACCCAGAGGGAACCAGGTCGCCGGACGGCCGGCTGTACCGCGGCAGAACGGGCGTCGGCTGGCTTGCGCTGCACGCGCGGGTGCCGGTCATCCCCGTCGCGATGTTCGGCACGCTGCGGATGCTGCCGCCTGGGCAGAAGGTCCCCAGGCCAGGCCGCGTCCAGGTCAAGATCGGCAAGCCGCTGTCGTTCGATGAGTACGCTGACCAGCCAGCCGGGGCCAGGCAGCGGCGGGCAGTGACCGACCGGGTGATGGAGGCGATTCACGAGCTCTCTGGCCAGGAGTACGTGAAGATGTACGCGTCGGCTCGCAAGGAGCAGCTCGCCGCCGAGCGCGGCACGGCAGGTGGCGCGAAGGCACCTGGCGAAGGGGACGTGGACCGGGATCCGGTCGTCTGACTAACCCTGGTAGATCTTGGTTAACCGGATCGGGCCATCGTCGTCGGCCGATGTCTCAGGGTCCCAGACGTAGATCGGCCGCTCACCTGACCCGGCATGCCTGCCGGAGATTGACCGCCAGTCAGAGTCGGCGCGCCGGTCAGCACCCGGGCCAGGGTCCGGGCCCTGAGCTTCTTCTTGCCGGTCGGGTGGGTCGAATAGCGAGCGGGATTCCTGCGACTGCGGCTCTGGCCGTGCACCCCAGATCGACTCGGGCGGCGCCTGCCTCGTCGGCGCGCCGAGCACACCCCGCCTGGCCAGGCCCTGCGGGCCGGCTGCTGACCTCGGGCCCTGCGCCGGCCCTGACAGCACGGCCCAGGGCAGCTCGCTGGTCGGCTGGGGCGCCGGCTCCCACGGCGGGGCCCCGGCGACTGGCACGTGCCGCAGCGTGCGGGACTGGCCCTGACCTGGGCCGGCGGGCCGCGGCCGCGAGCGCGGACCTGCGCCGCCGTAGCCGGCGGCGTCGTACCTGGCCGCGTCGTACCCGGCGTCGTCGTCGCTCCACGCGTCAGCACCAGGCCACGAGCCTGATCCGCCCCAGGCGTCAGCCTGGCCGCCGCCGGGAGACGCGCCTCGCCCCGCGTATGGTCCCGCGGCTTCGACCTCGATGTCGTCGGCAGGCGGCGCAGCCAGCATCGGGCGCGGTGCGAAGGCGGGCGTGAGGGTCGACCGGCCCGATAGGGCCGGGTACCGGGGACCTGGCAGGGAACGCCGCGGCCCGGCCGTCACCGCAGCAGGGGCTTCCTGCGGCTCGAAGTAACCATCTAGCGGGTCGGCGCCCATGCCGCGGTGGCCGTAGGCCAGCCGGGTGTGCTGGGCCCGGTCCGCTGCGGCCAGGGCGACCCGTCGGTCGCGCCGCTTGATGATGCTGCCGTACCAGGTGATCGGCACGAGCAGGCAGGCCAGTATGGCGACCGAGATGATCGTGTCGGTCAGCAGGTCACGGGCGATGACCGCGCCGTTGGACGGCACGCTCGGGGCGACGGGGCGGCGCCGGGGCAGGGCTCCGGCCGACGCCGGCCTGGCGTGCGGCGGTGACACGGTCGCGGCCTCGGTGATCGCCTTCGCCGCGTCGACCGTGCCGTAGCCTGACCCGGTGCGCAATCCGCCTGGCCGCCGGTTCGCGGCGCCGCGCGTCATGGCCGTCAGCACCTGGGAGGCGCTGAGGTCCGGGAACTGGGAGCGCACTAGGGACGCGACGCCGGCCACCATCGCGCTCGCTGCCCAGGTGCTGTTCATCGTCTGATAGCCGGACGGCGCCGCGGCGCGCACCCCGCGCCCCGCTGCGGTCAGCATGACGTAGCGCTGGTGACTGCTGAACGGCGCCTTGACGAAGTTGCGGTCGAACGCGCCGACCGCGACGACACCGCGATAGGCGGCGGGGAAGTTCGGGGCATCGCCCGCCAGGCCGTTGTCGCCGGCGGGCGCGACCAGCACGACGTTGTTCTTGATGGCGTACGTGATCGCGGCTCGCTCGGCCGCGCTGCCGCCCGCGGCCGCCCTGACCCCTCCCCAGCGCGGTATCCCCGGCATGCCTGGGTCGGCGGGAAGCGCGATCACCGATGCGCCGTGCTTGACCGCGTACCTGATGCCAGCCGCGATGTCGGCGGACAGCCTGGCGGTCAGCGCGCGGCGCGACCACAGGGGATCGCCCGGGCTCAGCGTCACGCGCAGCGAGAGGATCTGCGCCTCGCTGGCGATGCCATGGATGCCCTGCGCTGACTTGCTGCCGTGGCCGTGCCCGGCGATCAGGCTGGCAAGCCCGGTGCCGATGGTGCCGTAGTACGATCCGCCTGCGACCCGGCTCGAGCCGGTGAAGTCCGGTCCCGTGATGACCCGGCCGGTCAGGTCGGCCTGCCCGGGTTCGACGCCGTCCGCCAGGACGGCGATGGTGACCCCGGCGCCTTCGCCACTGCGCCACGCCTGGGTCACGTGCAGCTGGGTGAGCCACCACTCGGACTGCCGCCAGGTGTCGGCGTGCGCGGGCATGGCGAAACCGGCGAGCGGCGCCGACGCTAGCCCTATCACTGCCATGGCCTGAGCGAGCCGGGGGAGTCTCAGCGGCACGGTGTGCTGGCCTTCCGTCTACGTAACTCGCATTCTGCCATGTCTGTAGTGTTTCGATGGCGTCTCGGCCATTAATACGCCTCGGCTCGATGCGAGTAGCGGCGCAATTAATTCACGCCGGAAGTCCTGCCGCAATACGCACTCTGGCCCCAGGCGGCAGTGAAAGCCGCTCGGCCGCGTTCCCGCTGGAGACGGCCAGCGAGATCAGCCCTGTGCTGTCGGTGAACGCGATCAGCTCGCCCGGCGCTGCCGATCCGAACGTCTCCAGGTAGGGGGCCGTCAGCTCCCTGCGGTTGCACCGGATCGTGATGGACGAGCCGATTTCGATGCCCAGATCCGCCGCGGCTGCCGACGGGATGGACAGCTGCACGTTGCCGAACCTGTCCACCGACATCACCTCGCCCTCGGCTTCCCTGTCCAGCATCCTGCTGGTCGGAGCGCGCAGCACGACGAGCTCGCCGACGTCCAGCTCGCTGCCTGCCTCCGTCAGGGAGGTGCCGGTCACCAGGTGTGACGCGACTGGCATGAAGATGTCCCTGCCGTGAAACGTCGGCGACACGGGGTTGTTCCACAGCGCGTCGTTGGTGAGCTGGACGGCCCTGGTCGCGCCGCCGAGCGCGGTGATCGCCCAGGACAGGACGCCGTTGTCGGGGCCGACCAGGATCCCGCCCTTCGACTCGATCGCGACCGCCCGCCGGCTCGTGCCCACGCCAGGATCGACGACTACGACGTGGACAGCGGGCGGCATCGCGGGAACGGTCTGCGCCAGCACGGCCGCGCCGCGCCGCACGTCGCCTGGCGGCACCAGGTGGGTAATGTCGATGACTCTCGTGGCAGGAGCGATGCGCGCGGCCACCCCGTGGCATGCGGCGACGAAACCGTCTTCGAGCCCGAAATCGGTGAGGAACGTAAGGCAGCTCAGCGAGGTCACAATTTGCGAGCGTACGTGCCCGGAACGTTGGATTCTAGTGCGGGCCCCGGCAGATTCGCGCCGGAGCGGACGGTGGCCCCCTACCGGGTTCACCTACGATGAGCACCGGGGGAGAAGGGCCGGACTCGAGTGCAGCCGCTGACGGAGCTAGAGATGCGCATCCTGGCCTTCGAGCGAAGCTGGTGGCAGTCACCCGGCGCCAAGGAACGCGAGATTCTCGACGCCTTCGGCATCTCTCCGACCAGGTACTACCAGCTGCTCAACGAGCTGATCGACCGGCCAGAGGCCGCCCAGTTCGACCCCGCGCTGGTGGCCAGGCTGCGCCGGCGGCGCGCGGAGAGGAACAGGCTGCGGTCGGGGCGTGACACGGGATAACCGGGGGAGATCGCTGCATGTCGCACGACCCGAGCATTCAAGAACCAGCCCTTTCCTGGCTTAACGCGACGTACCCCGGACTCACCCCCGCGGGCCGCAGCGGCCTGGCGGCGCTGGTCGCCGACCCGGTCCGGTCGCTGATCGCCCTGGATTTCGACGGGACGCTCGCGCCGATCGTGCCCGACCCCGAGCAGGCCAGGGCGCTTCCCGCCGCGGTGACCGCGCTGCGGGTGCTGACCCCGCTGGTCGGCACGATGGCCGTGCTGACCGGCCGGCCTGCGCTGATCGCGGTCGACTACGCCTCCTTGCGGCAGGTGCCAGGCATCGTCGTGCTCGGCCACTACGGCAGGCAGCGCTGGAGCGACGGCCGGCTGGACACGCCGCCGCCTCCTGAGGGTCTCGCGGTCGCGAAGGAACGCCTGCCGTCCGTGCTGGCCGCCGCCAAGGCTCAGGACGGCACGTGGATCGAGGACAAGGGCGAGGCCGTCGCGGTCCACACCCGCCGGGCCGCGGATCCGGCGGCTGCTCTTAAGCAGGTCAGCGCGCCGCTCGCGCAGCTCGCGGCCGACACCGGCCTGCTGGCCGAGCCAGGCCGCCTGGTGATCGAACTGCGTCCTGAAGGTTCGGACAAGGGAAAGGCGCTGACCGCGCTGACGGCCGAGCGTGCCCGCTCGGCCATCCTGTACTGCGGCGACGACCTGGGCGACCGGCCCGCGTTCGCCGCAGTCAGGCGACTGCGCGCCGGCGGCCTGCCTGGCGTCGCGGTCTGCAGCGGTTCCGCCGAGGTGGCTGACCTGGCCGCCGAGGTCGATCTCGTCGTGGACGGCCCGGAAGGCGTCGCCGGGCTGCTGGCCGGGATAGCGGCGGTGATAGGCAGCTAACAGTCCGCGTCAAGCGCGGTCAGCTGGCTGGCGAGCCAGGCAGACGGCGGGACGGCGCTGCCCGCTGCCGCGAGAGACTCGCACCGGCGTTTGCGTTCATCTTCCGGCATCATCAGCGCCTCGTGCAGGGCCGCCACCGTGGCGCTGACGTCGAACGGGTTCACCATCAGCGCGTCCGTGCCGAGCTCGTCGGCGGCGCCTGCCTCGCGGGACAGCACCAGCGCGCAGCCGCGGTCGGAGATGATCGGGCCCTCCTTGGCGACCAGGTTCATGCCGTCGCGAATGGGGTTCACCAGCAGCACGTCGGCCAGCCGGTAGCCGGCCAGCGAGCGCGGGTAATCGTCATGCGCGCTGAGCAGGATCGGCCGCCACTCGGGCGTGCCGAACTCGTCCTCGATGGCCCTGGCCAGCCGCTGCACGCTGGCCGCGTACTCCCGGTACTCGGGCAGGTCGTGCCTGGACGGGTAGGCGAGCGCGAGCATCATCACCTTGCCGAGCCACTCCGGGTGCGTCAGCAGCAGCTCGCGGTAGGCGGCCAGGCCGCGGACGATGTTCTTGGACAGCTCGGTGCGGTCCACGCGGACGATCAGCTTGCGCCCGCCGATCACGTCGGACAGCTGTTCCATCCTCGCTGCCACGTCAGGCTGCGCGGCCCGCTGCGCCAGCCCTGGCCCGTCAACGCCGAGCGGGTGCACGCCGATTCCGGTGCTGTGCCCCGCGTAGCTGACCTCGCGGCGGTCCCTGTCGACCTGCGCTCCGAGCACGTGCTCGCAGCAGTCCATGAACGCTTCAGCCCAGCGCCGGCACAGGAAGCCTGCGTGATCGGCGCCGAGGATGCCGGCCAGGACCTCGGCAGCGACAGCGTCGGGGAGCAGCCTGAAGTAGTCGACGGGCGCCCACGGGGTGTGCGAGAAGTGCGCGATCCTGGTCCCCGGGCTGAGCTCGCTAAGCATCCTGGGTGCCAGGGTCAGGTGGTAGTCCTGGATCACGGCGCGGACGTCGGATGAACCGCCACCTGCCCCGGCGAGCGCCGCCGCGAACGCCGCGTTGTACTCGCGGTAGGCCTCCCAGTCCCGGCGGAAAGCCAGCCCGAACTGCGGCTGGTTGGGCGTGTCGTAGAGCATGTGGTGCACGAACCACAGCACGGAGTTGGCGACCGTGTTATAGGCGCGGCTGAAGATCCCGGCCGGGATGTCGAGCATCCGGACGGCCGTGCCGCCTGGCGTGCCGTCCAGGCTGAGCATGCCGCCGGGAGCCGCGCTGGCCGCCGCGCGGTCCGCGTCGCTCAGCGCGGCGCAGACCCACAGCACGTCCTCGTGGCTGGCCACGGACGACAGGCCGGACACCAAGCCGCCGCCGCCACGGCTGGCCGTTAGCTGGCCGTTGTCGTCACGGCTGAACGAGACAGGACCGCGGTTGGACGCCATGAGAATCCTGCGCCCGCCTCGCGGCTGGTCTGGTTCCCCCTGGCCCGGCACTGTCGCATCGCCCACGCGGCGAGGTTAGCGCCGCCACGTCCCGGTGGCCCGCAGCGACCCGGCTGATCGTGCCGTCGGCGCCGGAACCAGCATCGCGCCAAAGCCCCGAAATCCTGAATCCAGTGAAGAAGGACCTGGCTGGTGGCCGCGGCGGCGACGACCGTGCTGGGCATCGCGCAGGCGCCGGCATTCGCCGCGCCGAGCGTCACCACCCCCACGATCAGCATCAGCGCCAAGTCCGCGCTGAAGCCGGTGACCGGGGACGTGTTCGTGGTCTTCCGGGGCGGCAGTTTCTCGCACGCGCAGATCAAAGGATCGGTGACGGGCGCGACCAGCGGCGAGGCATTGCAGCTGTTCGCCGGCAGTTCCCGTTCAAGAAGAGCAAGCTCGCGTACCTCGGCTGAGCCAGGTTCAGTGCCGCACGCGGTCTATCTGCCCGTGCTGCCCCTGCGCGCCAGCCACGTCATCATGCGGTCCCGGTCGCCGCGTTCACCGGCCAGCGCGAGCAGGCACCGTTGGCACCTGAAGCGGTGACCGCGCTCGCACTGGCCGGGTTCGGTGCAATGCGAGCAGCACGGATATCGCTCCCGCGTCATCAGCGCGGCACTCGCGATAGCTGTGAACCTGGTTGCCAACGGGGGGGAAGAGGGCTCGTGGTTCTCATGGCCGGTGTGATGGTCTGGCCTTCCTGAACGGCGGCGCTCGACCTGAGCGGGCTGCCCTAGCATAGCCAGGCTAAACAGCGCTGCCGGGAATCACTTGCTTCGCGGTGCCCTGCTGCCGGCGGCCGCCACCTCATCTGAATTCGCCTGCTGACCCGGTGATAACATGTCGGGCAAACTTCATATTGCTCATCCAGAGGGGTGGAGGGAACGGCCCTGTGAAGCCCCGGCAACCATCTCGATGATCCACGCTCGGCGCTCCTACGCTGCGCCGCTAGTGAGGCCACTCGGGACTGGTGCCAACTCCGGCCCGCTGCCAACCGGCACCGGGACAGATGAGGAGAGGCCTCACCGTTATGACATCGCTCGCCACCGGCCCTGCCTTCTCGACCGGCACTGCCCGTTCGACCAGCACGGCGCTGCCCGCTTCTGAAGCCGGCTCCCCGCGGTTCGGTTACGCCCGCGCCCTGACCTGCCGCGAATGCGGCTCCAGCTTCGACCTGGGCGGGCTGCACGCCTGCTCGGAGTGCTTCGGCCCGGTTGAGGTCAGCTACGACCTGCCGCAGGTCACCAGGGAGCAGATCGAGGCGGGGCCGGCGAACATCTGGCGCTACGCCAGCCTGCTGCCGGTCCGGCAGGACATCGCCGCACGGCCGAATACCGAGCCCGGCAGGACCCGGTTGATCAGGGCCGACGGGCTCGCCGCGGCGCTCGGCATGCGCCTCCTCTGGGTCAAGGACGAGCGCGCCAACCCGACGCACTCGTTTAAGGACCGCGTCGTAGCGGTCGCGCTCGCCGCTGCCGTCGAGATGGGCTACCGGGTGCTCGCGTGCCCGTCGACGGGAAACCTGGCGAACGCCGTTGCCGCTGCCGCCGCCAAAGCCGGCATCGAGTCCGTGGTGCTTGTTCCCGCGAACCTCGAGCCGGAAAAGATCCTGGCCTCTGCCGTCTACGGCGGCCTGCTGGTCACGGTCGAGGGCGGCTATGACGACGTGAACCGGCTCGCCTCCGAGCTGGCGGAGGAACGCGAGGACTGGGCGTTCGTCAACGTCAACGTGCGGCCGTACTACGCCGAAGGCTCGAAGACCATCGGCTACGAGATTGCCGAGGACCTGGGCTGGCGGCTGCCGCGGCAGATCGTGGTGCCGGTCGCCTCCGGCGCTCAGCTCGTGAAGATCGACAAGGCCTTCCGTGAGTTCGCCGCGCTCGGGCTGGTGCCCGACGAGGACGTCACCGTCTACGGGGCACAGGCCAGCGGGTGCGCGCCGGTCGCGGCCGCGTACGCCGCCGGGCACGATGTCGTCCAGCCGGTGAGGCCAGACACGATCGCCAAATCGCTGGCGATCGGCAACCCGGCCGACGGCCCGTACGTGCTCGAGGTCGTCCGGCGCACTGGCGGCCTTGTCGCCGATGCGCCCGACCAGGAGATCGTGGACGCGATCAGATTGCTCGCCGCCACCGAGGGCATCTTCGGTGAGACCGCGGTGGGCGTGACCATAGCCGTGCTGCGCAGGCTGCTGGCCGCCGGGCAGATCGACCCGAACGAGGAGACGGTGATCATTAACTCCGGCGACGGGCTGAAGACTCTCAACGCGGTCACCGGCGCGCTGCCCGCGCGCGAGCCCATCAAGCCCAGCCTGGCGGCGTTCACCAGCCTGTACGAGGCGACCTCGGCCGGCCAGGGCCGGCTCGGGGCGCTTCGTCACTGTGCGTAGCGCGGTGACGGTCGTCGCCATTGCATATCGATGCTGACCGGCGGGCCCGGCGGGCTTATCTGCTAACCGGTGCCGTGGGTGCGCCAGGCGAATCCGCACGCATTGCTGCCTGCGAGGACGGCCGGCCGCCAGCCGCACGAATTGGTTTGTATTCATGATGCGGGAAAGACAATGCAATCTTTTGGTCAATGTTCACGATCGATGCGGCGAAGGCGGCCATCGGGGCAGGACGGGCGGCATGTTCCGATGAACCAGGACCAAGCCGTGCGTTACCGGTGATTCGCGTGGGGAACGCCGGCCCGGTGGCCTGACTAGCGGGTGCGTCCCGTTCGCCATCGCGGTCTTCGCAGGTCGTGGGGCAGCGTCCCGGCCCGCGACAGCGTGCGGCCAGCTGCGAGCCCAGATGTATATTTGCCAGTAAACCGGGCTTGATTCTGCCCGTCATCCGCGTCTGACCTCGGCCGACATGCCGCTTGGACGTTGGGCCGGTATCGCAGTACGCGGGGCCCCGTGACCATGTAGTGTAATGTCCGGTCGCTGTCGGTACGGCGAGAACGGCAGGCAGAGCTTGCGCAGCACGTCCAGCCCGCTCCGCGATCAAACGGGTTATGCGTAGCAAGGGCGTGACCCGAAGCCCGAGCAAGAGTTAGGGAGTTGTTGTACATGGCTCAGGGCACCGTCAAATGGTTCAACGCGGATAAGGGCTACGGCTTCATCGCGGTCGACGGTGGTAGGGACGTCTTCGTCCACTTCTCGGCTATTCAGTCGGACGGCTACCGCACGCTTGAAGAAGGTCAGCGAGTCGAATTTGAGATTACGCAGAGCGACCGCGGCCCTCAGGCTGAGGCTGTCCGCGCGGTTTAGATTCCGCGGGACCACGCGGTAGGCCCGGCACCCGAACCAGGGTGCCGGGCCTTCGCGTGTCCTGGTGAGGATAACCCGCTCGGCTTGCACTCTCGGGGTGAGAGTGCTAAACAGGTCGTTGGCACTCTCGGGTTGAGAGTGACAACTCATCAGCGTGATCGAGGCGATGAGGCAGCGCGCGCAGCAGGAAGTGACTGACTGCGGGCCTGCCGTCCGTCGCGGGCGTCGGCTCGGTCGGCATTTCAGCAGGCAATAAGTTCCAGGAGGACTAGGAGCCTATGGCAGCGAAGATGATCGCGTATGACGAGGACGCCAGGCGCGGCCTCGAGCGCGGCATGAACCAGCTGGCCGACGTCGTGAAGGTAACCCTCGGCCCCAAGGGCCGGAACGTGGTGCTCGAGAAGAAGTGGGGAGCCCCCACGATCACCAACGATGGTGTCTCCATCGCCAAGGAGATCGAGCTCGAGGACCCGTGGGAGAAGATCGGCGCCGAGCTCGTCAAGGAAGTCGCCAAGAAGACGGACGACGTGGCCGGTGACGGCACGACGACCGCCACCGTTCTCGCCCAGGCGCTGGTCCGCGAGGGCCTGCGCAACGTGGCCGCCGGCGCCAACCCGATGTCGCTCAAGCGCGGCATCGAGGCCGCCGTCGAGCGCGTGAGCGAGGAGCTCTCCAAGCTAGCCAAGGACGTGGAGACCAAGGAGCAGATCGCTTCGACCGCCTCCATCTCCGCCGGCGACCCCGCGATCGGCGAGATGATCGCCGAGGCGATGGACAAGGTCGGCAAGGAAGGCGTCATCACCGTCGAGGAGAGCAACACCTTCGGCCTCGAGCTCGAGCTCACCGAGGGCATGCGTTTCGACAAGGGCTACATCTCGCACTACTTCGTGACCGACCCTGAGCGGATGGAGGCAGTCCTCGAGGACCCCTACATCCTGATCGTCAACTCCAAGGTCTCGGCGAACAAGGATCTGCTGCCGCTGCTCGACAAGATCGTGCAGGCCAACAAGCCGCTGCTGATCGTTGCCGAGGACGTGGAGGGCGAGGCGCTCGCCACCCTGGTCGTCAACAAGATCCGCGGCCTGTTCAAGTCGGTCGCGGTGAAGGCACCCGGATTCGGTGACCGCCGCAAGGCCATGCTCGGCGACATCGCCGTCCTGACCGGCGGCCAGGTCATCAGCGAGGAGGTCGGGCTCAAGCTGGACAGCGCCGAGCTGGACATGCTGGGCAAGGCCCGCAAGGTCGTCGTGACCAAGGACGAGACCACGATCGTCGACGGTGGCGGTGACGCTGAGCAGATCGCGGGCCGGGTGAACCAGATCCGGGCCGAGATCGAGAACACCGACTCCGACTACGACCGCGAGAAGCTGCAGGAGCGGCTCGCCAAGCTGGCCGGCGGCGTTGCCGTCATCAAGGCCGGCGCGGCGACCGAGGTCGAGCTGAAGGAGCGCAAGCACCGCATCGAGGACGCGGTGCGCAACGCCAAGGCCGCGGTCGAGGAGGGCGTGGTCGCCGGCGGCGGCGTCGCCCTGCTCCAGGCAGGCAAGAACGCGTTCAAGAAGCTCGAGCTTTCTGGCGACGAGGCGACAGGTGCGACGATCGTGAAGCGCGCGCTCGAGGAGCCGCTGAAGCAGATCGCCGTCAACGCCGGCCTCGAGGGCGGCGTGGTGGCCGAGAAGGTGCGCAACCTCGACTCTGGTCACGGCCTGAACGCCGACACCGGCGAGTACGTCGACATGTTCAAGGCGGGGATCATCGACCCGGCCAAGGTGACGCGCTCTGCGCTGCAGAACGCGGCCTCCATCGCCGGCCTGTTCCTCACCACCGAGGCAGTCATCGTGGAGAAGCCGGAGAAGGAGAAGGCTCCGGCCGCTCCCGGCGGCGGTGACATGGACTTCTAGTCATCGCGGTGAGCGGCAGCGCGGCGGCTCGCCCGACGCGCTCGCTGCATCCGGCACTGACCTGAGGTCTGGTTCAGAAAAGGCGGCCCTGGCATTTCGCCAGGGCCGCCTTTGCCTGTTCTGATCCTGCGTGCCGGCTCCTCAAGCGGTCGCTAAAGGTGGATCATCAAGGCATGAATCGGCCCACCGAGCAGCTCATCCGCGACTACCTCAACCGGTTGTCGCTCGCGGCCAGGACCCGGCTGGAGCCAGGCGACCGCCAGGCGCTGCTCGACCATACCCGCGCCCGCATCGACGTGGGGTGCGGAGGTGCCGCGCACCCCACAGCGGACCAGGTGCGGCGGACCCTGGCGGGACTCGGCGACCCGATAGCCCTGGTGGAGAACGAGCGGTCGCGGATCGAGGCCCGCAAGGCATGGGACGAGGCCGCGGCCTCGTGCTCGCAGCCGCACGAGGCGTCGCGCCCGCCAGCGGATGCCGGGTCGTCGGCGCCCAAGGATCCCGCGGCGCAGAGCAAGGCCAGCGGATCGCAGCGACAGGTCTGGCCGCCGCCATCGACGCCGGTGATCGCGCGCCGGCCGTTCATGCCGCCGGTGATCCTGCCCCCGGCGACCGCCAACGCCCAGGTGTCCTCGGTCGGGCCGGTAGCAGCGGCAGCACAGCCGCTGTCATCCATACCGGCGCTCTCGCCAGGCAGCCAGGTCCCGGCCGGCAGCCAGGTGGTAGGCAGCCAGATGCCGGTAGGCAGCCAGATCCCGGTAGGCAGCCAGGCCCCGGCGGCCAGAGCCGGCTCCGCGGGCCACGGGGCTGCCGCGGCGGGCCAGTTGCCGGTTGCTGCCGCGACCGGCGGCTCGCAGCCGCCGGTGTCCGCGGTGAACGGTTCTGCGCCGGAATCCGTTCCGCCTCTCGCGAACGTGCCGGCCGCCAGCACGCCGCCTGCTGCGGCCAGCCCGCCGGCTCCGCACGGACCCGGCGACCATCCCGCCAGGACTCAGGCGGCCGCGTCCGGCGATCCGTCCGAACGGCCCAGGCCAGCCAGGCCGACGTCCCCGATCGCCCCGCGCGGCCTGCCGCCTGTCAGGGGCGTGCCTGCGCCTCGCGGTTTGCCGCAGGCGAACGACTCGCATGCTTCAGGCAACGAGCCAGCGCCGCCCGGCGGCGCTGGCAGGGGAGAGGGCGGTAGCGCGGGAAGCAACGGCATGCCGCCCAGGCCGCCAGCCCCTAGGCCCGCGCCCGCCGGGGACGAAACGGCCTCATCGCCGGGACCTGCCGTGCGCGCGTCCGGACAGGGCGGGCGGGATCACCAGCCGCGGCCGGGCGGCAAGCCCGCCGACGAGGAGGCGCCAGGGGTCGAGTACAGCGCCGACCAGACCGAGATCGAGGTTGAGGAGAACCGGCTGGCAGACTTCGGCGACGCCGCCGTGCGTCAGCTGAGGCGCCTTGGCCCGGCGCTGCTGACCATCGCGCTGCGCGACCGGCTGGAAACCGTCAGCCTGCTGCTGCTCGGCATCGGCGGCGCTATCTACCCGCCGATCTGGCTCGTCGGCGCGATCATCGCGGTCTCCTCCAAGAAATGGGATCTTCGCGACAAATGGATCGGTCTCAGTCTCCCTGTCCTTGTGGTCGTGATCGGCACAGCGCTGGAGGTCACGTTCGGAGCCCATTTCGATGCATACCGGCCGTACGTGGTTGAGGCTTGGGTGGCGGCTGGCAGGCTGAGCCGCGTTGGTGCTGTGCTCGGTGCGCTTTACATGCTCTGGCGTCTCCACAGGCACGCGGGGGCCAGGACCGAGCGCCTGCCGCCCTGGAGTCCGCAACGCAAGCCAGGCCGCTGACCGTCGCCTCGTGCCTGGCCGGCTGGCCGGGCCCGAGGGGGCATCTGCGCGGCCTTTATTGCGGTGTCCTGACCGGAGGAACAGGGTATGTTCTGCTCATGACTCCGCAATCGGCGGTGTCCGGGGAAGCGCACAGGCGGCGCATGAATCGTGACCTTCGTGCCTACTCGGTAAGCTTATTCTGGCCTAGCCAGTTCCTGCCTGACGTGGGTGCACTGGGCCGGGACCGATAGCCTGGATATATACGCAGCAAGGTCGCAACGCATCATTTCTCTCCGCGCAAAGGGTCCGCACGTGCCTACTGGCAAGGTCAAGTGGTATGACGCCGACAAGGGTTTCGGCTTCCTCACCCGTGATGACGGGGGCGAGGTCTTCGTGCACTCGACGGCGCTAGCGACCGCGGGCACCGTGCTGCGAGCCGGCCAGCGGGTGGAGTTCGGCGTAGCCGAGGGTCGTAGGGGCGCGCAGGCCTTGCAGGTCAGGGCCCTAGAGCCGCCCCCAACCATCACGAAGGCCAGCCGCAAGGGCACAGACGAGATGACCGTCCTCGTCGAGGACCTGATCAAGCTGCTCGACGGGCTGTCGAACACCTATCACCGCGGCAAGCACCCAGAATCCAGGGAAGCCAAGAAGATCGCGGCCGTGTTGCGCGCGGTCGCCAGCGACATCGACAGCTAGCACAGCAACCCCGACAGCTAGCGCGGTCCCGGCGGCCCGGCTACGAGGTGCGCGGAACCGGGTGGTGCCTGGCACGCAGGTTGCGCTTTCTCCTGGCCAGAACGAGCGAGCCGAGAGACAGCGCGAGGCCCCCTGCCGCGACCGCGAGCCCGGCGACGCCGCTCCCGGTGATCGACAGCAACAGGCCGAGGAGACCGCCGATCACCCAGGAAAGCTGGTGCAGCGTCTCCGACGCGGCGAACGTGGATGATCGCACGTCCGCGCTGATCTCGTGCTGGACAATTGAGTCCAGCGCGAGCTTGACGAGCGTCTGACCGACCGCGGCCGCGAAGGCCACGATGACCGCTGCCCAGAGGCCGAAGTACACTGCGCACAACGTCGTCACGACCAGCGTGACCGCCAGCATCCCGAACACGATCACCTGTGGTGCCCTTGACCGCAGCGCGGCGCCGATGGCCGTGCCGATAAACCCGCCGACGGCGACCGCGACGATCATCTCGCCGAGCGCGAGGCGGTCAGAGACCCCGTTGAAGTGCACGGTGCGCAGGATGAAGGCCAGGAAGAAGATCATGAAGCCCGAGTAGGCCCGCAGGGTGATGTTCGCGCCAAGCGCTTCGCCGACCACGGGCCCGACCGGCCTGGGGAACAGTTTCCTGTGCATCCGCTTCCGGCCCCCGGCCTGGGCGCCTCCGGCCGTGGCGCCGGCGGCCGGAGTGTCGCCGTTCGGCGTGGTGCCGTCGGGCGAGGCTGGCATCTGCGCGTCCGCCTCGGCGGCGGGGTCGTCGACACCGCTTGGCAGCCGGATGCCAGGAATCATCGCCAGCAGGTACACGAGGGTGCCGACGCGCAGGACCCACGCCGCGCCGCCCGCGTGACCACCGGCCAGGTAGTCGATTCCCGCGGCGATCGGAACACCGAGCGTCGTGGCGATCAGGGACGCGAGCGCGCATCGAGAGTTGGCGGTGACAAGCGTGATCTCCCGCGGCAGCAGCCTGGGAGTGACCGACGCCCTGGTGACGCTGTAGACCTTCTGCAGCACCAGCACCCCGAAGGCCGCGGGCAGCAGCGTCAGCGTGTCGTTGTGCTGGACGGCGCCGGCCATGCCCCAGCACAACAGGCCGCGGGCAAGCACCGTGCCGATCATGATGTAGCGGCGGCCGTGCTGGACGCGGTCGAGCATCGGGCCGACGAAGGGAGCGAGCAGCGCGAACGGCGCCATCGTGATGAGCAGGGCGAGCGCGACTCGGCCGCGCGCCTCGGTGACCGACGCGCTGAAGAACAGGGTCCCGGCAAGCGCCACGGCGACGAAGCCGTCGCCCACGCTGCCTGCCGCTGACAACTCGATCAGCTGGGCTAGCCCGGTCCGCCCGGCCCCTGAGGCATTGGTCATCTTGTGCAGGGTCCGGCTGGCGCCGCCCGCGGCGGCCGCGCCCACCCGGCCGGCCGTCTGCGACGCGGAAACGACGGTTCTCGCCGCCTGCCCCACGCGGGTCCCGGCCCGCGATTCTCCCATGCACACAGTATTGAGCCTGTGCGCCGCAACTCGGCACCACTGACTCCCCGAATCCCCGAACCAGGCCGTCATCCGTGGCCACGGATCCGCGGGCGCCGCCGCGGCGCTTGGCTGCGGTCTGTGCGCGGGCAGTAACCGCGATGGGGCAGAATGAGTGATCGTGAGCCCAACCACGACACGTCAGGCTGAGGCAGACCAGGCATGCGCCGATGCGGTCGACCTGGCTCGCGCCGCCGCCGAGGCTGACGGAGGCCCCGGCCAGGTCGGGTCCCACATCGGCACCGAGGTCGAGGGCGACCGGATCGTTACCCATATGTTCGACAGCCTGAATCCCGGCTATACCGGCTGGCGCTGGGCCGTGACGGTCACCAGGGCGTCGCGCTCGAAGACGGTCACGGTGAGTGAGAGCGTCCTGCTGCCCGGCCCGGATTCGCTGCTCGCGCCGGACTGGGTGCCGTGGACCGAGCGGGTCCGCCCCGGCGACCTGAAGGCTGGCGACCTGCTTCCAGCCAGGTCTGACGACGAGCGGCTGGTGCCCGCGGTCGCGATCGCAGGGGAGTCCGGCCTGCTGGACTGGGACGAGAACGACGCGTGGCGGCTCACGGACCTGGCTCCAGATGCGACCGCGGACGCGGACGCCGCCGGTCAGGCCGAGGCCGCCGAGGCTACAGCAGACCAGGACCAGCCCGGTGACGGCGGCACGGGCCTGGCGGCTGCGGACGCCGGCGCCCAGCCCGGCGCCCCGGGCGAGCCGCCATTTGCACAGCCGCCGGGCGGCAGCAACCAGCGCGGCCGTGCGCAAGGCTCGCACGCCGGCGGGCGGTCCAGGTCCCGGCGCCGGTCAGGTCCGCGCGACCGCGAGCGCGCGCCCGGCATGCTCAGGCCAACCCGCGTGCTCTCGGCCGTCGGCCGCGACGAAGCCGCCCTGCGCTGGCACGCCGGCGAGCAGGGCCCGAGGTCCGAGCTCGCCAGCACCGCGCCTGCGAGCTGCCTGACGTGCGGCTTCATGGTCAGGCTGAGCGGGCCACTCGGCCGGGTGTTCGGGGCGTGCGCGAACGAGTTCGCCCCTGACGACGGCAAGGTGGTCTCGGTCGACCACGGCTGCGGAGCGCACTCAGACGGCGCGGCCGTCGCCGAGGCTGCCCCGCCGGACCTGGCGGCGCCGACCGTCGACGAACTGGGCTACGACATGCTGAACACCGGCGCCACTGTGCCCGACAGCGTGCTGGAGACGCTGGACCACGAGCAGCTATAGCGCCGCCCGGCTACTCGCCGCTCGACGAATCACTGCCAGGCGACGACTCAGTGCCGGGCGAGGAGCCACTGCCGAGCGAGGAGTCACTGTGGCGTCTGCCAGCCCGTGCCCTCGACCTGTGCAGATACGGGATGTAGACCATGGCGAACAGCCCGAGCCCAACGCCAGCCACGCAGGTCCAGATCCACCAGTGACCGCCCCGCGGCAATTGATCACGCAGCGCGAAAAGGACAATCAGCGCAACGGCCCATGCGGCTGTGCCGATGGCCGCGATCTGCTGGTCGTTGCCCTCGAGCGGGGACGGAACCTCGCGATATGGCTTGGCCACCTCATCAGGCTAGCCGAGCGGCCGGCCCGGTCTCACCTGGCCGCGGCCGGGCCGCATCACGTTACGAAAACGTCCTTTTCGCAGATCGGCCGAGGTTATCGCGCATCGTGGCATCCGTGGCGTACCTTGAGTCGTGCCTGGCCGGCGCCGCAGATGCCGACGTGCCTGGCAATCGTCCGACCGGCTCCTAACCGGGGCGCCCGGAATGAATCCGCGAGGCGTTCGGTTAGCAAAAGTAATGAGCGAAGCTAACGACTATGACAACTCCCCAGTCCAGGTCGGACGCGGGGCTGGCAACCTCCCTGCGGATCTCCGTCAGCCGGCTGGCGCGCCGGATGCGGGCGGAACGGGTCGCCCAGGGGCTGCAACCAGAGCTCTCCGACTCACAGCTCGCCGCCTTGGCGGCGCTCGAGAAGCGCACGATGACTCCAGGCGAGCTCGCCGAGCACGAGAAGGTGCAGCCGCCCTCGATCACCCGGGTCATCGCCTCCCTCGAAGAACGCGGCCTGATTCAGCGGATGCCGCATCCAAGCGACCGCCGGCAAGTCGTGCTCACCGTGACCGTCCAGGGCCGCGACGTGGTGCGCCAGGTCCGTCAGCTGCGCGAGGCTTGGCTGGCTCGCCGGCTGCGGGATCTGACCCCGGCCGAGCAGGCCGTCCTGCGGGACGCGGTGCCGATCCTGGAGAAGCTGAGCCAGTCCTGAATCAGGCGCCCCCGGCAGCCAAGCAGGCCGCCGGGGCACAGCCGTCCGCCGGGGCACAGCCGTCCGGCAAGCCAAGGCGGCGAACGTTCAGTTCGCTGCGGGTTAGGAACTTCCGCCTGTTCGCGACCGGACAGGTGGTGTCCAACACCGGCACTTGGATGCAGCGGGTCGCACAGGACTGGCTGATCCTGCAGCTCACCCACGGCAGCGGCACAGCGGTCGGGATCGCGACGGGGCTGCAGTTCCTGCCCCTGCTGCTGTTCAGCCTCTGGGGCGGCATGATCGCGGACCGGTACCCTAAGCGCCGCGTCCTGATGGTGACCCAGGCCTCCATGGGGGGCCTCGCCCTGATCCTCGGCATCCTCGCGGTCACCGGAACGGTCCAGCCGTGGCACGTCTATCTGCTCGCGTTCGGCCTCGGCCTGGCCACCGTGGTGGACAATCCGACCAGGCAGTCGTTCGCGATCGAGATGGTCGGCCGCGACGACCTGCAGAACGCGATCGCGCTGAACAGCGCCGTCTTCAACCTGGCCAGGATCACCGGGCCGGCGGTCGCGGGCCTCGTGATCAGCCTGGTAGGCGTACCCGCGGCATTTTTCGTTAACGCAACCTCCTACCTGACCGTGATCGCCAGCTTGCACCTGATGCGCGAGTCTGAACTGCGCCCAGCGGAGCGGGTCGCGCGAGCCAAGGGGCAGCTCCGAGCCGGGCTCGCCTACGTGCGCTCCAGGCCCGATCTGCTGATGACGATGGTGCTGGTCTTCTTCGTCGCCACTTTCGGCATGAACTTCCAGGTGACGACCGCGCTGATGTCGCGGGTCGTGTTCCACACCGGGGCCGGGCGTTTCGGGATCGCCTCGGCCGTGTTCGCGCTCGGCGCTCTGATCGGCGCGCTCGCCGCTGCGCGGCGGAGCAAGACCGGCATGCGGCTGTTGGTCTGGACCGGGCTGGCGTTCGGCTTGCTCGAAGGCGTGGGCGGGCTGATGCCGTCCTACTGGTTGTTCCTGATCGTGCTGGTGCCGACCGGCATCGCGTTGATCAGCTTCAGCACGCTGGCGAACTCCTCGGTGCAGCTGACCGTTCCCGCGGAGATGCGCGGCCGGGTGATGGGCATTTACATGCTCGTCTTCCTCGGCGGAACGCCGCTCGGCGCGCCGCTGACCGGCTGGGTCGCCGAGCAGTTCGGCACCAGGTTCAGCCTGATCGCGGGTGCGGCGATCTCGGTAGCCGCGACCGTCGTGGTCGCGGTCGTCGTGGCCCGCTTCCGCGGCATGCCGGTCCGCACCTACCTCCGCCCCGCATTCGCCCGAGCCGCCCGCACCCCCGCCTGACGCCCCAGCCGCCGCAAGGCCCTACCCCACCTATGAACCCTTGGTGGCGCTATAGGCCCACCAAGGGTTCATAGGTGGGGTAGGAGCGAGGAGCGGGCTGGTAGGAATGCGGGATGCGACTGTTCGTGGCGGTGACGCCGCCGGCGGAGGTGCTCGCGGAGCTTGAGGCGGCGGTTGCGCCGCTGCGGGCGGACTGGCCGGCGCTGCGCTGGGCCAGCCTCGACCGGTGGCACGTCACGCTGGCGTTCCTCGGCGAGGTCGCCGAGCCCAGGCTGGACGACCTGCGTGAGCGGCTCGGCCGCGCGGCGGGACGGCGCCACGCCCTCCGGCTGCTCATCGGCCGGGGCGGGGCGTTCCCGTCGGCCGGCAAGGCGAGGGTGTTCTGCGCGTTCATCAGCGGCGAGCCAGCGGCCCTGACGGAGCTGCGCGGGCTCGCTGGGTCGGTTTCCGCTGGCGCGCGGCGCGCTGGCGCGCCGCCTCCGGACGAGGGACGGCGCTACCGGCCGCACCTGACCCTGGCCCGATG
The DNA here is from genome assembly GCA_963739025.1 of uncultured Actinomycetota bacterium. GTDB lineage: Bacteria > Actinomycetota > Actinomycetes > Streptosporangiales > Streptosporangiaceae > Chersky-822. The sequence continues at coordinate 533,646 of CAVTYS010000003.1, forward strand.
CAGGCAGCCGGCCGACCTGCGCCCGCTGGTCGAGGCGCTGAGCGGATACTCAGGCACCCCGTGGAACGCCGCCGCCATCGAGCTCATTGTCAGCAAGACCGGCCCGGATCCTAGCTACCAGCCGATCGACCGCTGGCCGCTCCGGTCGGCTGGGTAAGTCTGCGCGGCCAGTGGCGACTGCGCGGCTAAACGTCGTGGTCGAGGACCTCGGCGGCGAAGGGCACGTCGCCGACCGACCTGGCCGGCGGGCCCACATAGCGCGCGCTGGGCCTGACCAGCCTGCCAGTCTGCTTCTGCTCCAGGATGTGCGCCGCCCAGCCAGCGGTGCGGGCGCACGTGAACATCGACGTGAACATGTGCGGCGGGACCTGCGCGAAGTCGAGCATGATCGCGGCCCAGAACTCGACGTTCGTGGCCAGCACGCGATCGGGGCGCCGAGCATGCAGCTCGTCGAGCGCTGCCTTCTCCAGCGCTGCGGCGACCTCGTACCGCGGTGCGCCGAGATCGCGCGCCGTCCTGCGGAGCACACGGGCGCGGGGGTCTTCGGCCCGGTACACCCGGTGCCCGAAGCCCATCAGGCGATCGCCCTTGTCCAGCGCCTCCTTCACGTACGCCTCGGCGTCGCCGGTACGCTCCACTTCCTCGATCATGTGCAGCACCCGGGCCGGGGCACCGCCGTGCAGCGGGCCCGACATCGCGCCCACCGCGCCAGACAGCGCCGCGGCCACGTCAGCCCCGGTCGACGCGATCACCCGCGCCGTGAACGTCGAGGCGTTCATGCCGTGCTCGGCGGCGGACACCCAGTACGCGTCGATGGCCTTGACGTGCTTGGGGTCCGGCTCGCCGCGCCAGCGGATCATGAACCGCTCGGTGATCGTCCTGGCCTCGTCGACCCGGCGCTGCGGCACCATCGGCTGACCCGTGCCGCGCGCGGCCTGGGCGACGAACGACAGCGCCATGACCGACGCCCTGGCCAGGTCATCGCGCGCCTGCTCGTCGGAGATGTCGAGCAGCTGGTGCATGCCCCAGGCAGGGGCGAGCATGGCGAGTGCGCTCTGCACATCGACCCTGATATCGCCGGAGTGAACAGGGATCGGGTACGGCTCGGCGGGAGGAAGGCCAGGCTCGAAGGCGTTGTCGACCAGAAGCCCCCAGACATGTCCGTACGTGACATGCCCGACTAGCTCCTCGATGTTCACGCCCCGGTACCTGAGCGCGCCGCCTTCCTTGTCCGGCTCGGCGATCTCGGTTTCGAACGCGACGACCCCTTCAAGGCCAGGCGTGAAGTCGGACATCTGGCTCTCCTCTTCCTGTCGGCCGGCCGCGCCATCAGGGGCCGGCAACCCGGCCAAACGCCGCTAAGCTTACGACCCTTTGCTTCAACTTCTCACACGGCCGGCGGCCGCAGGCGCCTAAGCAAGGGGGTGTCCGCGGCGCACCCCCGGCTGTGTGAAGATCTGTACCCATGAACGTGGCGACAAACGCTGCGGAGTGGCCGACCACGGGCCTGGACGAGGGCATGGTCGCGGCCGATCCGCACGAGCAGTTTGACCGGTGGATGGCCGACGCCGTCGAGCTCGGCCTGCCCGAGCCGACCGCGATGGTCCTGGCGACCGTGTCGGCGGCCGGGCAGCCCCGCGCCAGGACCGTGCTGCTCAAAGGCCATGACCATGAGGGCTTCACCTTCTACACCAACCGGACGTCGCGGAAGGGTACGGACCTGGACGAAGTGCCGCGGGCGAGCCTGCTGTTCCCTTGGCATCCGATCCACCGCCAGGTCATCGTCGAGGGAACCGTGACCCGCGTGCCAGCGCAGGCCAGCACCGCGTACTTCCACACCAGGCCGCGTGCGTCGCAGCTGGCTGCGTGGGCGAGCAGGCAATCGACCGTCATCGGCTCGCGGGCCGAACTCGAGGAACGCTACGGCCAGATGGAGCAGCGCTGGCCAGGCGACGAGGAGGTGCCGCTGCCCGAGTTCTGGGGCGGCTACCTGGTCAGACCGCAGGTGATCGAGTTCTGGCACGGCCGGGCGAACCGGATGCACGACCGGCTGCGCTACCGCCAGGTCGACTCGGCCTGGGTCATGGAACGGCTGGCTCCCTGAGCCGGCGCGATGCCTCCAACGGCCTGGCCTTGACCTGAGCGGTGCCCCCAATGCCCGAAGCGCCGTAGCATCGGAGCGAAGGGAGGCAGCTGTGGCGGCGCACGGCCTGATCGATACGACCGAGATGTACCTCCGCACGGTCTACGAGCTGACCGAGGAAGGCATCGTGCCGCTGCGGGCCAGGATCGCCGAACGCCTGTCGCAGAGCGGCCCGACCGTCAGCGAGACCGTGGCGAGGATGGAGCGCGACGGGCTGCTCACGGTCATAGACAACAGGAGGCTGTCGCTGACCGACGAGGGCCTGCGGTTGGCGACCAGGGTCATGCGCAAGCACCGGCTCGCCGAGTGCCTGCTCGTCGACGTGATCGGGCTTCCGTGGGAGGAAGTGCACATCGAGGCCTGCCGCTGGGAGCACGTCATTTCCGACAGCGTGGAACGGCGACTTGCCGACCTGCTCCATTATCCCGTCCGTTGTCCGCACGGAAATGTCATTCCGGGACTTGCTGAGCTTGATGTCCCCGACGTCGCGGTTGACGGGGCGCAAGCCGCTGCTCAGGAGCCTGGCCTGGCGATGACAGCGATTGCGGGACCGGAACCAGTGCCAGTAATTGTTCAGCGGATCAGCGAACAACTCCAAAGCGATGCCGTACTAATGCTTAAACTAAAGAACATCGGGATACAACCCGGTCGCGAGGTTACCCTTGTGTCTGGTGAGAATGGTGTGCGGGTGACAAGTGCAGGCACAGACGGTGGGAGCCTTGGGGCTTCGCCCCCTAGCGTCGCGGCGCTGTCCAGTGACATCGCGGCGCACGTGTTTGTTGTCGGACCGTCCTGAGCGCCTGGTAGACGGATTATGACGGTAGACGGCGATGCCGCGGCGCGGGATGAAGCGGTGCGGGCGGATGAGACTGCGTCGTTCAGCCTGACGACCGAGCAGATCCTGAGCCAGGTCGAGACAGCGGTGATCGTCGTCGACCACGACGGCTCGTTGCGCTACGCCAATAGTTTCGCGGCGGCCCTGTTCGGCTTCCGCGACGCGGCGCAGCTGACAAACGTGCCGTTCCGCCACCTCGGATTCCACGAGGAAGACATCGGCAAGGTCGAGAACCTGGAGTACCAGGCCTGCCGGGGCCGGGACTGGGAGGGCACGCTCGCGATCCGGCGGCCTGACAAGTCCAACTTCTTCGTCAGGATGAACGCTGCTCCGCTTCGCGGCCCGGCCGGCGAGGTCGCCGGCACGGTGATCATGGCCAAGCAGGCCGTCCAGGTGGGCACGCCCGAGTCCACGGGCAGGCCCGGCCTGCTCGACAGGATCGGCGAGCGGCTCGGCGGGTCGCTGGCCCTCGAGGACACCCTGGAGCGGGTCGCGGACACGCTGGTTCCGCAATTCGCCGACCACTGCTTTATCGACCTGCGGACCAAGGAAGGCCTGGTCCGCAGGGTCCTGAAGAACGCATGGAACTGGACGCCGACCCGCGGGCGCTGGGCCGCCATCGGCGAGTTCGTCACCTATCCGCCGAACCACTTCTGCCTCAGGGCGATGGCGCAGAGCGAGACGATCCTGATCGAGGACCTCCTCGACGAGGACCAGCCGACGCCGTCGGCCGCGAGTCTCGAGGCGAGCAGGGAAGCGGGGATGACCTCGATGATCGCCGCGCCGCTGTCCATGCGCGGCGAGGTGCTCGGCGTGATGGCGCTCGCCCTTTCCAGCCTGACCGAGCGCGACGCCAGGCACTACGTGGCCGATGACCGAGACCTGGTCGCCGCCATCGCCAGCCGGGTCTCGATCGCCATCGACAACGCGATGCTGTTCGAGGAGGAACGCGCCACGGCGCTGGCGTTCCAGAACAGCCTGCTCCCCGCCAAGCCGCCAGTGCTCGACGGGCTCGAAGTGGCGTACCGGTACGTGCCGGCGAAGCCACTGGAAACCCACGGCCAGGGCATCCAGACGCAGGTCGGAGGCGACTGGTACGACATCATCCAGCTGTCGGCTGGCCGGGTCGGCATCGTGATCGGCGACGTCGAGGGCCGCGGTGCCAGGGCCGCAGCGATCATGGGTCAGCTGCGGTCGGCACTGCGCGCGTTCGCGCAGGACGACAAGGCGCCGGCCGACATCCTGCGCAGGCTGGACGACTGGTGCCGCACCATGACCGAGGAGCGGGGGGACCAGAACGTCGACCCGCCGACGGCCAGCTGCACCTACCTGATCTACGACCCGTGGTTCCGCAAGCTCACCATCGCGAATGCCGGGCACATGTCGCCACTGATCATCAGCGACGGCGACGTCGGCCAGATGGAGCTGGAGTACGAGGGTGTGCTGCTCGGCGTGGGCCTGCCCACGTACCGTGAGGAATCCAGGACGCTGCCCGCCGGGTCGACCTTGATCTTCTACACCGACGGGCTGGTCGACCGCCGGCACCGCGCTGACGGGCCGGGGCACTACGACGACGCCGAGGTGCTTGACATGCTCAGCGCGGCCATCAAGAGGGCCGCCTGCGAGCACGTCGACCGGGTGGCCGAGGCCGCCGAGAACGCCGTGCCAGGCGAGATCGACGACGACATGGCGATCCTGGTAGTACGGACATCAACGCAGGAGCTGCTGACCTGGGACCTGCAGTGCCCCGCCGAGCCGATCCGGGTGTCCGAGGCGCGCCGGATGGCGTTCGACACGTTCGTCGAGTGCGGGATGGACGACGAGCAGGCGGAGCTGGCCTGCCTGCTGGTATCCGAGGTTGTCACCAATGTTGTCCTGCACACCGCCGCGGCGCCCGCGCCCCGGCACGAGTTCGCGTTCGGCGCGGTCGGCATGCGGTCGCCGGGCGCCGTGCAGGACTGGATCGACGACCCGTTCCGCGATGACATCGCCGGGGCCAACGGCAGCGCGGCCGCGATCGGCCCGCAGGAGTTTAAGCTGCGGATCCGCAAAGGCGCGAGCTCGATCTGGGTGGAGGTCTTCGACTCCGACCTTCGGCTGCCGAGGATCAGGCTGGCCGGCGAGAACGACGAGGGCGGCCGGGGCCTGTACCTGGTCGACCAGCTCGCCGCCAGGTGGGGCTCCCGGCCGACCGACGACGGCAAGGCGGTCTGGTTCGAGATGCCGATCAAGGCGCCGACGCCCGGGATGTTATCGGGGCCAGGACTTAGCCCTGTCCTGACTCGCGCGGGCGGGCGCCCCTAATGGCGCTGCGCCACCCAGAGGATCAGTACGACGATCGCGAAGCCGCAGATAGCCATCGCGAAGCTTCGTCCTGTGAAGCCCATGCCGAGCCGCTTGCGCCCCCGCGCCACGAAGATAGCGAAGATAACGGCGAGGACGCCGAGCAGAATCAGGCCGTCGGTCACGCCGCCTCACCGCCTCGAGCCAGCCGCGGTTACGTTCTCAGCATAACGGGGGTTTCTTGCGGCGCCAGCACGTCGCGATCCGCCGTCACCGGGCGCGGACCAGCTATGGCGTTTGGCTTACCGCACGGTAACCTCGGAGGCAGAACAGCGTTCTTGTCCCGAGCGTGGCGGCAGTGGAGGTAGTCGTGTCGGAGGCATACATCGTCGGAGCCGTGCGGTCGCCGGTCGGCAAGCGCAACGGCGGGCTCGCGTCTGTCCATCCGGCTGACCTGGCCGCGCACGTGCTGACGGAGCTGATGAGCAGGACCGGGGTGGACCCGGCCGCGGTCGAGGACGTGGTCATGGGCTGCGTGTCGCAGGCCGGCCCGCAGGCCATCGACATCGCCCGCACCGCATGGCTGTCGGCCGGGCTGCCCGAGTCGGTGCCGGGGGTGACCATCGACCGGCAGTGCGGCTCGTCGCAGCAGGCGATCCACTTCGCGGCCCAGGGCGTGCTGTCCGGCACCCAGGACCTGGTCGTCGCGGCGGGGATCGAATCCATGAGCCAGGTGCCGATGGGCTCGACGGTCGCGCCGCTGCTGGAGAAGGGCCTGGCGCTGCCGTACGGCAAGGGCTGGGCCGACCGGTACGGCAAGCAGGAGATCTCCCAGTTCCGCGGCGCGCAGCTGATGTGCGAGAAGTGGGGGGTCAAGCGGCAGGCGCTCGAGGAGTTCTCGTTCGAGAGCCACCAGCGCGCGATCAGGGCGATCGACGAAGGCAGGTTCGAGCGCGAGATCACGCCGGTCAACGGCGTGAGCGCGGATGAGGGCCCGCGCCGCGACTCGACGCTTGAGAAGATGGCGGAACTGAAGCCGCTACGCGAGGGCTGGGAGATCACGGCAGCGGTCGCGTCGCAGATCTCGGACGGCTCGGCCGCCGTGCTGATCGCGTCGGAGGACGCGGTCCGCAGGCACGGCCTCACGCCGCGGGCCAGGATCCAGACGCTGACGGTGACGGGCGCCGATCCCGTGTTCATGCTGACGGGGCCCATCCCGGCGACGGAGAAAGCGCTGGCCAAGGCCAAGCTCAGCATCGACGACATCGACGTCTTCGAGGTCAACGAGGCGTTCGCGCCGGTGCCGATCGTCTGGGCGGCCGAGACCGGGGCGTCGCTGGAGAAGACCAACCCGAACGGCGGCGCGATCGCGCTCGGCCACCCGCTCGGCGGGACCGGCGCGATCTTGATGACCAAGCTGCTGCACGAGCTCGAGCGCACCGGCGGCCGCTACGGCCTGCAGACGATGTGCGAGGGCGGCGGCCAGGCCAACGCCACCATCATCGAGCGCGTCTAACCCCCCACCGCTCCGCGCCGCCCGGACCACTCGATTGCCGTGCTGGTTGCGCGGGCCCGGGCACCGGCATGCGATGCCCGGGGTGAGTTCGCTGCCGTTCGTCCGTTGCCGCAGAGGTCAGTTCCGGCTATCAAGGAACTTATAATTGGCATTGTAGGTTTACTTGGAGTACAGTCAGAAGTAACCGAGGTCCGGAGTTGGATCTCAACGCCAACTGGAGGTGGATCACAGTGCTGCTGACATCATTTGACCCGTTCGCGGCGCGGACGTTCGGCTGGGCCGAGGGCAACCGCTGGTGGGCCGCGGCACTCCCGATGGACGTCATCCGGCGTGACGGCGAGGTTGTCCTGCGGATCGACCTGCCAGGTGCCGACCAGGGCAGCATCGACGTCACGACCGACCACGGCGTGCTGACCGTGTCGGCGAAGAGAAGCGAGGAGTACGGCGAGCAGGAGCGCCTGGTCGTGCGCGAGCGCCCGATGGGCTCGTACACCAGGAAGATCAGGCTGGGCGAGACCGTCGACACCGAGAAGATCGAGGCCGCCTACGACAACGGCGTGCTGACCATCGTCCTGCCGGTGCAGGAGAAGGCCAAGCCGCGCAAGGTCGAGATCAAGGCCGCCGCGTCCGGTGAGCTGACCGCCTGACCCGCGGCCGCGAGGCGAACGGGCCGGGCCGGCGGTGCTGACCGCTTGCCCGGCCCGAGTCAATGCTGGAGTGTTGTGCCGTGTTCCCGTTCGAGGATGAGAACCTGCCGCTGTTCACGGTCGGTCAGGTCGCCGAGATGCTCGAGGTCCAGCAGGCATTCCTGCGCAGGCTGGACGAGTTCGGCGTGGTACGGCCGTCCCGCTCGTCGGGCGGCCAGCGCCGGTACTCGCGCACTGAGGTGACGGTCGTCCGCTATGTCACCCAGCTCGCCGGCGAGGGCATGACGCTCGCCGCCATCCGGCGCGTGCTCGAGCTGGAGCATCAGGTCAGGGCCCTTGAAGCGGAACGGGACGCACTGCTGACTGCCCTCGCCGAGCGCGACGAGCTGCTCGCTGCCGTGAGCCGGGGCCGGCGCCAGTCTCCCCCGGTGGCATCCCCCGACACCGGGTGAACCCGGAGTGCGCGGGCAGCAGCTCCCGCATGCGACCCACCTCCGGGGCTTCCGCGCGCGCTGACGCGGGCGCGGAAGCGGCAGCACCCCCCGTAGCAGCACCCGATCCCGCACCGGGGATCCCGTCGCCCGTCGGCGGGGTCGCGCGGCTGGGCATGTCGCGGGCGGGCCCGTGGGTGCTCGCGGCCCCGTTGGCGTGGCCGCGGCGGTCGCGGCGAGCGTGGCCAGGCCGGACGCGGGCGGCGCCGCGGCGGCGCAGGACTGGTCGCCGTTCGTGCTGGTCGCGGGGCTGCTGCTGATCGGCCTGGTCGCCGACGACGACGGGCTGTTCGCCGCGGCCGGACAAAGCCTGGCCCGCCTGTCCAGGCATGGCGGCGCGCTGTTCGCCGGCGCGGCCGTGCTGATCGGAGCGGTCACCGCGGTCCTGAACCTGGATACGTCGGTGGCGTTCCTCACGCCGGTGCTCGTCTACCTGGCACGCAGCCGCGGCCTGCGCGAGTCCGCTCTGGTCTACGGGTGCCTGCTGCTGTCCAACGCGGGCTCGCTGCTGCTCCCTGGCTCGAACCTGACGAACCTGATCGTGCTCGGGCACCTGCGTCTGACCGGAGGCGAGTTCCTGGCCAGGATGTGGCTGCCGTCGGTGGCCGCGCTGGCCGTGACGGCGGGTGTCGTGGCGCTCGTCGAGCGGCGGTCCCTGCGCGCCGGCCACGCGGACGTGGGTGAGCCAGCGCGGTTCGGGCCTGGCGTCGGCCTGGCGGCCGTTGGCCTGGCTGCCGTGCTCGTGCTCACGTTGCGGTCGCCGGCGATCCCCGTGCTTGGCGTCGGGATCGTCGCGGCTGGCGTGCACCTGGCTCGGCGCCGCGCCAGCGCCCGTTATCGCGGCGCTCGGCGCGCTGGCACTGACCGGTCCGCTGTGAAGCAGTGCGCTGGACGTCGCCTAGACGTCCGCGCGGTAGAAGTTCTTGAAGGAGCGGGACGGGGTCGGGCCGCGCTGGTCCTGGTACCGGGAACCGTAGATCGCCGAGCCGTAGGGGTGCTCGCTCGGCGAGCTGGTCCTGAACAGGCACAGCTGGCCGATCTTCATGCCGGGCCAGAGCTTGATCGGCAGGGTCGCGACGTTCGAGAGCTCGAGGGTCACGTGACCGGAGAATCCAGGATCGATCCAGCCAGCGGTCGAGTGCGTGAGCAGGCCAAGCCGCCCGAGACTGCTCTTGCCCTCGAGGCGCCCCGCGATATCGTCAGGGAGCGAGACAACCTCGAACGTGGATCCCAGCACGAACTCCCCGGGATGCAGGACGAACGGGTCCTTGCCGTCGGTCTCGACCAGGCGGGTCAGGTCTGCCTGCTCGATCGCGGGATCGATGTGCGGGTACTTGTGGTTTTCGAACACCCGGAAGTACCGGTCCAGCCGGACGTCAACGCTGGAGGGCTGGACCAGTTCTGGGGCGAACGGATCGACCTTGACGCGGCCTGATGCGATCTGGGCCCGGATGTCCCTGTCGGAGAGCAGCACCCAGGCAACCTACCGGTTCCGGTACGATGTCGTCGCGGCAGTCGTCCGAGCGAACTGGTTTGCGTGGATGCGCAAGCTGGCCCGGCCACCGCTCGCGGGTGTAGTTCAATGGCAGAACATCAGCTTCCCAAGCTGACAGTGCGAGTTCGATTCTCGTCACCCGCTCCACGATGTAGTGCCAGGTCAGGGAGCGATCACGGCTGCTGGCCTTGATCACCGTCAGGCAGTTGTTAATCTTCCGTGCCATTAACGTGCCATTAGCCCACCGGGGCGAGCGCCCGCTGAGCCGTCGTCGTTGTCCTGCTCGGCCTGGACGTGCGTGTCGATGGCGCTGGTGATCGCCTGGTCGGCGCCGCGCGCTTCGTGCTGGTAGATCATCGCGGCGCGCTCGCTGTCGTGGCCCATCCGGGCCATGAGGTCCCGCAGGCCCGCGCCGCTGGACGCTGCGAACGTGTTTCCCGTATGGCGAAGATCATGAAAATGTAGGCCCTCGGCCCCGATGGACTTCACCGCATAGGGCCACGCCGACATTTTGTTGAAGTTGCCCCGGCGCAGCGGGCCGCCCATGACGCCAGGGAAGACCAGCGCGCCTGGTTCGGCTTTGACGAAGACCGCCAGGTGCTCGTGCAGTACCGGGATGATCGCCTGGGGAATGCCGACGATGCGCCGACCGGCCCTGGACTTGGGCGGCCCGAGCAGGATCTCGCCGGTTGACCGCTCGATGAAGGCCGCGCGCACCCGCACCGTGCCTGCGGTTAGGTCGAGATCCGAGCGCCGCAGCGCGGTCACTTCGCCCCAGCGCAGGCTGGCGAAGGTGGCCAGCAGTACGAGCGCGAGGTAGCGGCGGTCACGAACCGAGTCGGCCCGCCCGTCGTCGGCCATCGCCCACAGCGCGCGCTGGGCCTCGGCGCGCGTGGTGTGGGCCTCGGGTGAGGTACGCATCTCGCCTTGCCGCCGGAATCTGAGCCGGTAGCCGCCGCCGGGCAGGGCGCGAATGTTGCCGACTGGCCGACAGCCGACTCGCTCCGATAAGGCGAAGACCTCGGCCACGGTCAGCACCGGCCGCTCGGCGGTATCCTCGTCACCGGCACCACGGATGCGGCACGGGTTTCGGGTCAGGATCTTGTCTTCCTCGACCGCGGTCATTAACACCGCGCGCAGGAGGCGGTATGCCTTGGCTGCCATCGAGACCGAGACGCCGTTGCTGAGAAGCGCTGCGCGCCATTCCCGGATCATTGCCGTGGACAGCTTTCCGATCGGCACCCCGCCGAGATGCGGTGCGATGTGCTTCTTCAGCAGCCATCGGTAAAGATCCACCGTTCGCGGACGCAGGCTCGGGCGCTGAGTAATCCACGTCGTGGCATAGTCGGCCAGCCTGACCTTGCCGCGATCCGGGTCGGTCCATTTGCCCGTGGTCAGCTGCGCCTCGATCAGCACGAGCGCTCTGTCCGCATCGGAGCTGCGCTCGTAGGTTTCTTGGCCGGTCCGCATCCGGCCATCCGGGCCGGGGTAGCGGATCTGCAATCGGCCAGACGGCAGCCTGCGGATGCTGCCGAAACGTCGATGTCCTTCCTTGTTGGCCATTAGGCCACTCCTTTCATGCCAGGCCGCATGTCGGCGGCGGTCATTGGCTGGACGCGGCCCGTATCGATGAACTCGGCGAGTGCCGCCTCACTGATGCGGACATGGCGTCCGACTTTCACGAACTCGATGCGTCGCTCGGCGATAAGGCGGCGGATGAAACGAACAGATGTGCTCATGCGATCGGCTGCCGCTTCGACGGTCAGCAGCCGATCCGCGCTCGCGGAATGGCTGGCCATCACGCCGCCCTCCCGGTTGCCGAAAGACCGGGGCTGGGTCGGAATCGCTGGCTCTGGCTCGTGCCTCGACCAGGGCGGTATGCCAGCGCTGCCGGTCGGCGACGACGTGCAGGAGTCTTTCTGCGGGTGGCATGTGGTCGGGGTCGCCGGGGATGACGGGCTCCCAGGTGTAGCGGCCAGGGTCGGGCTCGGTGATGCCGAGCGTTTGCAGAAGCCAGGTCTTTCGGTCGGCGCGGTGATCGGCCAGGGTCTTGCCGGACCATTTGCGGGAGACCAGCACGCGTCGCCCGGCATAGCCGAGGTATTCGCGGCGGTGTGCCTTGCCAGGACAGCGGCCGGGGCGCATCCCTTCGCGCGGGTTCTTGGGCTGGACCCCGTAGCGCAGCCAGTTCGCGCACCTGGGGGAGCAGGGCTCGTACCGGAGCGCGTCGGCCAGGCGGTCGGCGTGGTCTTGCTGGGTGCTGGTGGTGGCCTGGTGGCAGTCGCCGACATGCTTAGTCAGGTACTTGGTGAGGTAGCCGATGCAGCGGGCCGAGTCGCGGGATCCGGCCAGCACGCCCTGGGCGTCGAACTTCGGCCCGAACCGGGCGACGTGCAGCGGCTGGTCGTCGGCGCCGATGGCGTCGAGCGCGTCGTCCCAGGCGGACAGGAACTCTCCGGTGGCGGGATCGAGGTAGCGGCCGGTTGCCTCGTGCCAGACCGGCAGTTCCCCGTCACCGAAGCGAACAAGATCTGTGGGTGGCCACCAGACCTGGTGGTAGGTCGCGGCGAGCACCTGGCGCAGCTCGGAGCGGGACACGGTGCCGCGGATCGCCATGTGTATGTGCGGGGCGAGGCGGCGCTGGGGTTCGACGGCGGCGAAGTACTGGAGGTCGTAGCCGAGGAAACGGCGCAGGTTCTGGATCAGCCGGTCGAACAGCGCCGCGGTGTGGATCGCGTCGCGGGCGGCCCGCTGGTAGTCGTAGGTGTCCGGGTCGGCGGGGGTGCCGTCTGCGGTGACCTTGCCGTAGGAGTCGCAGGTCAGCGTAATGAACATCGACGGCCGGAACGTCTTGCCGTCCGGCGCGGTGTAAGTCTTGCCGATCGTCCGCGCGCTCACTGTGCGGCGGGGAAGATCAGGCGCGTCCTGGCGGCGCCGGGTCGAGCGATGACGGCGCGCTGACCGGGCCGGGAGAACGTTGCCGCGGATGCCCGATCGTGTGATTTCCTCGTCCAGCTCGGCGGCCAGCTCGTCCAGGTCGCCGGTGTCCTGCACGGTCGTGTCGGTGTGGTCGCGGTGCTGCTGGGTCTCGGCGCGCTTCTCGACCCACATGCGCTGGACGTCGTCCGGCTCGTCAGCCGTGGCGACAGGCTCGGTGCCGAGATGCCAGCCTTCCCGGCACTGTGCGGCCCGCAGGGCCTTGGCGCGCTCGGCGCAGGACGGGCAGGCCGCGGCCAGGGTGTGCCCACACGGGACGAGCACCTGTTCCACCTGGCCGGTGTGTATGTCGGTGCGGCGCAGCTGGACCGGGCGGATGCAGCCACCATTGGTGACAGCCAGGTCGCGGACGACGTCGCGGGCCAGCGGCATGGCCAGCCGCTGGGCTCTGGTCTGACGTACTGTCACCAGCTCTCCTTGTCTCCGGGGTCAGCCGGACGGCCGCCTTGAGGGGCGGGGCTTGTGGCGGGCCAGGTCATGCGGTAGCCGCAGCCGGGGCACTCCAGGGTCACCAGGGCGGGATTGTCGCTGCTGTCCAGCAGCGGGCCGTCGCAGTCGGGGCAGTCCTCGCCCGCCAGCCAGCCGGTGATCATGCGACCTCGCCAGCGGTCAGCGAGGGAACCTCAGTCAGGAAGCCGCTCGTGTAGGCAGCGGTCATCTCGCGGATGTCGTCATCGGACACGAACGCGGCGCGGACCCGTATGGGGTCGGGTGCGGCTTCGAATCGGACGTAGGCCACGCCTGCCCCTGTTGCGGGGTTGCTGGAGATTTGGTCGCAGAACGCGCCCCGGTCCCGCGCGCCGTCGCCGAGCACCATGTCCACCTGGGACGGCTCTCTCCTGCAAGGTCCGGCTTGTCGCTAGCATTAAGGCGCCAGAGACTAGCCTCGCGCGGGAGGTCACGTGCCAGACCAGCCGGTACTGCTCAAGGTCCTGTTAGGCCAGCGTCACTGCAGAACTACGCGACATTCTGCGCCGAGTACGACAAGGCCGCCGCCAGGATCGACACCGGCCTGATGCAGACATATCCGAGCCGCGCGCAGCTGCACCGATGGCTCAGCGGCGCCCTGCGCAGCCTGCCCTATGCCGAACACTGCCGCGTCCTTGAGGAAATGCTCCCCGGCTGGACAGCCGAGCAGCTTTTCCAGCCCGCCACGCCCGAAGCCCTCTACGCAGGCGCCCGCTCCAGCGCAGATGACACCACGCCGCGGGCAGGCGCGTCCGGGCCGCCGGTGTTCGCGGCGCCCTCCGTCGGGATCCGGCCCTTTGTCGAGCAGGCGTTCGCCCGCGAGCACGTCACCATAGACTTCGCCGGGTTCTCTGGCGAGACCCTGCACGGCGTCATCCAGGAACCACTCGACAAGATCCGCATCGGCCGGATCCGGCCCGCGAGCATCACTATCCGGATACTGCTCCCCGACACCACCCGTCCGATGGTCCTGCCGTGCCGTGCCGACGACCTTAGCGACGACCCGGACTTCCGGGAACGCGCTACCCGCCTCGCCGCCCGGCACGCTCATGCCATCCTGGACAGCGTGCAGGGACTCACCCGCCTTGGCCTGCTCCAGAGCGCCACGGCCGAGATCCGCGCGCACCCCTGCTCGCCGCTGTTCAAGCTCTACATCCTCAACAGCGAGGAAGTGTTCTTCGGCTTCTACCCGATCGTCAAGCAGCGCCTCCCGCTGGCTGGCGGCGAGCAGGACATCTACGACCTGACAGGAAAGGACGCCGCACTCCCTGCACAGCGGCCAGGCCACCGACATCCCCTACATCCAGCAGGCACGGACATGGTTTACCTCGATGTGGGACACGATCAGCTACGAGTACCCCGCATGACAGCAGGCTCCCCTCAGGGCCAGGCGCTGGAAGACATCCTCGCCCGCACCCGCTACCTGCTGCTCGACTTCGATGGACCCGTCTGCGACATCTTCGCCGGACTGCCCGCCGCCGCCGTTGCCGAACGGCTCCGCAAGCTCATCACCGGCCGGGCCGTCGAGCTGCCTGAGGAGATAGCACGCGCAACAGATCCCATCGAGATCTTCACGTACTCGGCGACGGTCCCCGGCGACCTCGCTGCGCGTGTCGAAGCCGAGATGACCGACCAGGAAATTGCAGCCGTCGCCACCGCCAGGCCCAGTGCTTACGTCCACGATGTCGTCACCAGCTGCAGGGACTCCGGCCGCTCTGTAGCAGTGGTCAGCAACAACTCCGACCGCGCCGTCCGCGCCTACCTCGCCCGCCACGGACTAGACGACCGCGTTGACCTGATCGCCGCCCGCACCAGCCACGACCCGGCCCTTCTCAAGCCTAGCCCGTACCTGATCCAGCAGGCCATGACCGGACTCAGCGCGCTGCCAGACGCATGCGTCTTGGTCGGCGACTCCACCGCCGACATGCAAGCCGCGCGTCTGGCAGGCGTCGACAGCATCGGCTACGCCAACAAGCCCGGTAAGCACGCCAGCCTCACCGAGGCCGGTGCCCTGGCAGTCGTCACCAGCCTCGCCGACCTCGTCCTGCCCTTCCGAGCCAGACCACTGCCGAATTAAGCCGTACTAGATCAAGGCGGCGCCTGCGGCGCCGCTGGCCCGGCGTCAGCGCCTGGCTCTGCCTCTCCGAGGCCCGCCCGGCGCACGCCGAGCCACATGCTCAGCAGCGACACGCAGATCATGACGGCTATTCGCCACGTCCGTCGGATCAGCACTCCGCCGCCTTCTTCGGCGCCGATTGTCCATCAACTCGCGGCCACCGCGTGAAGGGCGGCCTCCGGGCCGTCGCTCCCGTTGCCGGTGTCACTTCGCTTGTTACTCCCCCAGTTCACTGTTGGCCGCTTCCCGGCTCTTGGAAGCAATCTTTCGCGAATGCTCCATAGAATCGCGCGAGTGCAGAGAGGTCAGGAGCAGGAGCACTCAACGGGCTATCGCAATCGTCAAGCTCGCCGCTCTGATCCAGTTCCTCCAGAAGCTGGCCAGGGCTGAGAATTGCCAGGCCCAAGACCAAAAACCATCTGTGGCAGCGCAAGATCTTCTTGTCGGAAGTGACAAAGACGTGGCACCCGGCGTTAAGTGCATCAAAGACAAGCTGCTTATCTCGGCCACGCCGAGGCAGCGGTGGTTCACCCACGGGTTTTACGGAGTCAGCAACTGCTGACTCTACAGGTACAGAATGCAAGGCACATGGCCGATCCTCTATGACGACATCCTCATTCAGGATTGGCTCATAGCCACCTCTATCGACGAAGTCCTGCTCCAACTCGCGGACGGCCGCGCGGCGAGCGAGTACCCGATCTGGGGTCATGCCTTTCCGTGCATCAATAAGGTGAGTACGGCTAACCAGGAATCGGACATCGCGCCACCACCACAACTGAACAAGATCACGAACAGCTTCATCCGGGTCCGTGTGATCGCTCCATAGTGCTCGAATGGTAAATGCGCCTGCCTCTTCGAGTTTCTCATGTAGTGAGATAAGGATGGTCGTGTCAGGAAACAGTAGAAGCGGCCCCACTCCTTTGCGAACGCCAAAGATGGCTGGAGTCCGGGGACGCCAGAAGCCCGGGCGGCCACAAGTGCTTGTTTCGACTCGTGGCCAACTGGGGTACCTGCGGGCCACGAGGGCCGATGAATCGTCCAGGACTTCACCAATCGGAACTTCAGCATCATCGGGCATATCAAACAAAGCTAGCTGATTAGGCGACGGTGCGTGCATACACTGGAAACATCCCGATTGATCGACCTTTGGCCAACCGACCCAGGCCGGATTCGCGGTCATGAAGGTAAGGATACTCTTCCGAAGTAGCTCCGTCTATCCAATTATGGACATCGCGATGGTATAGCGTCATAGCTTTGTGAGGGGGCGTTCCTTATCCATTGTGGCCTGCGGCGGAGTTGCGGGTTCCGCATCATTGTGACGGTTTCCCGGGTCCTTAGCGCCGCGAGTTCCGGTTCCTCGTGTTCCCATATACGCACCACTCTCCACCCGGCGTCTTCGAGTACCTTGTCTGTCTCGCCATCCCGTTCGCGCGCCCCCGTTCGCGCGCGCTGGCAGACCATAAGTGAACTTCGGGTCCAGTGCGTCACGTCTTGCTCGGCTCTCATCGTCCTGCTTACGGTGCCCGTGTCTAGGTCGCTCTTCGAGCGTCGCATGCGATTCGCTTCGCTCAGCCTAGACACGGACGCCGCGCGCTCGGATGCCGCACCTATCAGAAGACGGGAACAATCCAGAAAGGAAATTGGACGGACAAATCGCGCAGTCACGGACGTTCTCTTCGAAATGGCTCGGAGGGCAAGTAGCACCTGAGCGTTGCGGTCGGCATGTACCCGCTTGCCGGCTACGTTCCGAATCGTGGCCCAAGCACCAGAGCTGCCGACACCTGACAGTGAAGACCTCGCTGCACTTGTCGGCTCGACTACTCAAAGGCTGCTCTACAGCTTCCTCTTCCGGCGTCGCTCCAATCCGCCGACGATGAACCAACTCCGCTTCTTCATCTCCGACGCACTTGGAGAAGACCAATCCAATACCGACCGACGTGTCCGTGAGCTACGGCGGTACTTTCAGATCGATGTGGTGCGGGTCGGAAGCGAAAGCCGGTACCTGTTGCGTGGGTGGTCACCGACCAGGCCTCCTGATGCGGGCATTGCGATCAGCCTCCGGCGCCGGGCTGAGGTTCTAGCACCCCAACGATGCGCTCAATGCGGCCGAACGCCCCTTGAGGATCAAGTCAAGCTTGTCGTTGACCACAAAATCCCCCAATCGTGGGGGGGAGACAATGAACCCGAGAATCTTCAGCCGTTGTGCGAAGACTGTAACGCGGGCAAGCGTGACTACTTCCGGTCCTTCGAGACGCATGCTGAACAGATTCGCGCGGCGATCGGATATGACGAACCGCAAAAACGCATAGGGGAACTGCTTAGGGCCTTCGGTGGTGATTGGGTGCGGTCCGACCTGCTCGGCATTGTTGCAAGTGCCAAGAACTTTCAGGAAGACTGGCACCGGCGACTACGTGATCTCCGGTTTCTTGGCTGGGACTACCAACATAAGAAGAGCTATGACGAAGGTTCGCGGGTGTGGACCTACTACAGATTGACAAAGTTCGCTCCGTGGCCGGAAAACATATCACAAGCTATCCGAGCCGAAGAGGCGAAGCGAAGAGGAGGTGAAACAAGTTCAGCTGGCACGGACCAGACGTAGCGGCATAGAACGTGCGCCGTCCAAAGCGGCCTTGATTTGAATGCCGATCGCCTTCGCAACTGGTGGCGGGAAAGCATTACCTATCTGGCGGTATTTGGACGTCTTGCGCCCCGCAAACTTCCAAGTCGCATCGAAGCCCTGAATAAGGGCAACCATCTCGCAAGTTAGACGTGGAATGTAGTCGTGAGGAGCGTCTGCTGGCGGCGCGTCCTCGGCGATACTGCGTCCCTCCACCCCGAGCCGCATCCACTCGGCGCGGGCTCGCGTCGGTCCTAGGTCCGGACCGCCATGCTTATGGGAACCGCCGACGATGGTCGGGGCGATGCAGTTAGCGCGATTAGCCCATGCACGTGCGCCGTACCAGCCGTTGGCAGCCATCAGAGGGTAGAGCACTTCACCGACCGTGGGAGGAGTGCTCGTCGGTGTCGGCCAAGTGAAGTGAGCGGCGTAGCGCCGCTTGATCGCGACAAGGACGAACCTTGGCCGCAGCTGTGCCACGCCATACTCACAAGCGTTTAGCACCTGCCAGTGAACCTCATACCCGAGGGTCTCAAGCTCGTGAACTACAGCCTGCCGATACTCAGCGAACTTGCGCTCCGCAAGTCCCTTGACGTTTTCAAGCATGACTGCGGCCGGACCGGCCTCACGGACAAGTCTGATGGCCTCCGGGAAAAGGTCTCGCTCGTCGGCAGCACCCAACTGACCTCCCGCCACCGAGAATGGTGGGCAAGGAACACCGCCAGCCAAGAGGTCGATGCCATGGAACTGCGCGCCGTCGAGGTCTCGAACGTCGCCCTGACGAACGTTCCAGTCAGGCCGGTTCACCCGCAGGGACTCCGCGGCATCTCCATCGATCTCAAGGGCCATGGCGTGGTCAAACCCAGCGAGCTCCAGGCCGTACGACTGGCCGCCAGCACCTGCACAAATCTCAAGACAGGTCAGATCTGACACGCCCTCGCTCCTTGCGGCCTATGGCTGAGAATCCGATGGCTTCGAACAGATGTACGGTCCTTGATCCTGGCACGTATCGGGCATGAACACCAGCAGACACGCTCGGAGCGTATCGGCTCCCACCCACAGTTCGAGCAGCTTCCCCGAGACAGCCGAGGTCCTGCGGGGGCGGAGTACCGAGGCCGGCCCTGGTGACTCGGACTACCAACCAGGACCACTGCTGCGGGCCACCCAGGTCGTCATACTGTGATGAAGGAACCCATCTTCATCACCCTTGTCCCTGAGGAAGACGCCATGTTTCCAACCAGGCCCTTGGAAGGCAGCGTTGACATTCCTTCCACAGCAACGTTCTGGATGCCCAAGGCTGATGATACCGACGAGGAAGGTATTGGTTGTTGCTTCCGAGGAACGTGGCTAATCAAGGACGTACCCGTTCGGATAGCCCGAAACCTGAGGAGCGAGGAAGAACGTATCGCCCAAGTCCTCGGGGATATGGCGTTGACAGCTGAAGACTTTGATCGACTGGCAAATGCTGTCGAAACGTGTGCTAGTCGTGAAGAGCTCGACGATCAGTCTGAGCTGAACGTGACCGAGCGTGAGACGCTTCGTGCTTTCTTGCCTGAAGAGGAGGCTGGAGTCCTTGATTCCCTCGAAATCGGAGTCGCCGGACTGGTCTACGCGCTCGCAACAGTTCGCATAATCCCGGCTGCTAGTTGCCGCGGACATACAGGTGATCGGGCATGGTCTGACGCGCCCGTCGTGTTGTTCGCCACAACCGAATATAGGGCCAAGGCCCTGCAGCCTTTGGCTGAAGCGGTCGGCTGTAGATTTAGTATTGATCCCGCTAGGCGGGACCTTCTTGTCGTCCAAGGCCAGTCAATACTGCAGACGATGGCGCTCGCAGACGCGATCCTTGAATCGCGGCACACTTTTGTTAAGCCCCGGACAATCCGGCGATCTACATCTTCCAGCGACGGCGCGTAGCAGCGACTGTTCTAGCTGACATTTCCAGGTGCCCGCTATAGTAGAATTAGCTAACAGCCTGAGCTGGGCACTAATAGATATCAAGGTCCACAATTGACTCTATACCGAGCAGATCGGAACCCCCGAATGGGACATGAGCTTCAGCTTACTCGTCTGACTGGACGTCATCTCTCCGCTCAAGCGATGGGGCATTTCAGTTCCTCTGATGAAGCCAGGGCGACAGCAACCGCCGACGCTGACGGAACCGCGATCGAGTGGGAGCCTCTTCAAGAGGCCTTCGGTCAACTCGGACGTATCGGCGACAGGCCCGCCTACACAATCACTGGCGTCGGCTAGCCTCCACGCCCGCAGCGAAGGATGTCCAGTTAGGGCTGGCCCTACGAGACATCTACGGCACCCTGGGCGATCAGGGCACAGGAGGTGCTCCCGCAGTACAGAAAAAGCAGGTCAGATCCCGCGTCTTTGCCAATGCGGCCTGGTCAGCAACATCATGATTAGGAAGGGGTGTGCGGATCGCAGACGATGAGCTGCCGCGCCGCTGCCGGTCCTCGGTCGCTGGCGCTCCCTGCGGTCCGGGTCGGCTTGCCATCGTCTGAGTCAGAGCCTCCGAGACGGACAGACTTGGACTGTCCTGGCCGTGCCCGTGGCGTGCCCGATCGGACGGTGATGAGCGGTGAATCACGGTCATTCACGGACGCGCCACACAGGCCCTCACCTGCGGAGAGCCAGGTCAGGCGGCCCCGTCCACAATGTTTGCAAGCAGGGGGTCGGCGTTCGAGTGCTGAGAGTTGGATATTTGTGTATGTTAGGGAGCTTTTCGGAATCTGATGCCCGGCATCTTGGAAACTCATACGACGGTGAGTGACGGCGACCGGCAGACTGGCTGCGTGGGAGAGGACCAGCGGCTGACGCACACACAGATGAAGCAGCAGCGCGAGTTGCGCGAGCAGCAAGCCCGGCGCGGCCAGATGGCCCAGATGGTCGCCCATCTACAGAGCCTCACTGACGAAGAACTCGTCGCCAGCGCGAAGGGCTTTCCTGCGCCCCACGAACCTATGGAGATGGACCGGCGGCTCAAGGAGGCGGTCGTCACGCTGACCGCCGAGCTGATCGCCTTCCGCAAGTCCTCTGACGCTGCAGCTCGCAAGCTGTCGAACTCGACCAGAGTTTTGGTCGCCGCCACTGTCGTACTCGTGCTCCTCACGGGCGCGGTGACCTGGCTGACGGCTGTTCTAGCGTCCGGCCGCTAACCAATGCGCCCTGGATACTGCGACGTGCCTGGTGAGCCGGGCCGGGACAGCTTGGTCAAACACGTGGCGCCGCAGATAAGCGCCGACGCAAGCTGGCAGGGGGTTCGCGGCGCGTGGGACATACTTGGGATAAGTCGTCTTCGGCAGGCAGGGCTACAGAGGTAATCGCAGGTCACGTGCGTAGCAGAACGTGAGCGGTCATCTTCTGTAAGACCGCCGGTCCAGCCCGGGGCTCCGTAAGTGGCTGCCGAAGGCTGGTGACAACTTTCTCTACGGTTTTCAAGGGCACGCCTCCGGCGCGCCAGGCCGCCCGGCCTGGGACATGCGCCCGACGCAGAATGCGGAGTCATCAGGCGGAGAGCGTGGGATCGTGCGGGAGAGCCACGCCCAGGAGCTGCGGGCCGTCGCGGGGCCACTCGCCGACGCCGGGGCGGCGGGCTAGCCGCTCCCTGCGAGCGGTAGCCCTCCGGTCGCGGCCCCGCCGCCGGTCCGCTGCCCCGCACCCGCAGGCAGGGAGTGCCCGCCGATACGCGGCCTTGATGACCGCGCCTGCAAGACCTGACCCGAGCCGTCCTCCTCGTGCCGGGCATCCTCTCGCCGAGCAAGATCCCAGTCAAGGGCGCGCCGGGCGGCGCGTCGCTCACGCGATGGCGCAAGCGCCACCCTTGACAGAGATCTTGCCCGGCAGAACCTTGGCACCTATCAGGAGGACGGGGTGGAATGCTCCCAGAACTTACTCTATTCTTGGCCAATACAGCATCGCTCTAGAAGGTAACGATCCGTGGCCATCGATAAGGCGCAATTTGAGCTCCATCTATTTGCACCCGAAAGCTTCTTCGAGATACTGCTTCGCGGGCACTTGTGGATAGAGAATCTGATAAACGACGTTCTCGACGTACACGTAAAGGATCCCAGTGCCCTAGATCTGGACCGCATGAGTTTTAGGCAAAAAATAGACATTGCCCAAGGCTTCGGATTCATCACTCCCGAGGATGGCCGCTCACTCAGGACTCTCAATCGACTGCGGAATAAGCTCGCTCATAATCTTATGGCCGAACCAAGCCAGAACGAAATTCGCGATCTTGTGAGCATGCTCGCTGGGATGCCAAAATCGATTTTTGACAACGTCATGCGCGCGCCAAGTGTAATCGAACAAGCAGACTCTAAGTTCTTCAGCCTGCGCTACTGGTTCTTCTCGTACGCTACACATCTTGACTACTTGTGCGCCAGCGAAAAGTACCAGAAGGACAATAGAACTAAGCTACTTCAAGTAGCCGCCGTTCAAGTTGCGTCGGAGAAATATGCTGGAAAGAGGATCTCGGACGAGGAAGCTCGACGACAATTCTATCTGTCAGATCCGCCCGACCCAGCCAACATATGGATATAGCTGTGCCTATTGACGCTTAAGCGTCAATGCCTATTCTGCCTGCGGGGACTGGGCGCATGCGCATACTCTGACCCCACGACGCTAAGCCAACGCTTACTCGCCGCCCAATCGGATTACGGTGTCCTTTCGCCCATGACAGTATTTGTATTTACGCTCGCTTCCGCATGGACACGGGCGATTTCGAGGAACTTGCGCTACTGAAGACGGCAACCTCTTGCCGCTAACGTCCGCAATGCCCATTTCCGAATCCGCTATTGCGTATGAAACATATTCCCCGCCCCTGGCTTCGATATACCCAGGCATATAGTTACTGATCTTAGCCTTGGATGAGTGGTATTCCGAAACTGGCGATTCCGCCGGATCACTCGGAATAGTGACACTCATACACTCACGGCCAACTTGACCATGAGTCTCCTTCGCAGCGGACATTAGCCTTATCATCCGAACGGTTCTGGAGACAATGGCAGCTGGTGGCTTGTCAATCCGAAGCCATTCATTTATCTCCTCCCAAGGAGCTATAACCCGATCTGGCCCGACGTTCCATCCAGATATAATGGCCAAATGTGCCGATGCAATATTATAGGCGGACAGCCCCGTCCAGCGAGTAAATTTTTTCGCTGCCTGATTGGACGTTACGGGTTGTAGATCGGCAGACTCGAAATTGCTGAGTCGAAAAGCGATCAGCCGAGACGCTTCATCCGTGTATTGGTAACCGACTCCCGTGATGTTCAGCAGCTTGGACGTAACGCAAAATGGCGAGATATCTTGTTCGGCCCGCTCTTTCAGTCGATTGAGGATGCGGTCGAGTGAATGATCGGTCGCCGCTATTTGTGCAACCGTCTCTGGTAGCCAAAACCGAGTGCGGAATCCCAAGGACGGAACTGCGGCTAGTCCGGAGAAGCCGATAGCTACTCGGGCGTCACGTGTGATCAAGAGAAAGGCTTTATTTGACTCGTCATCGAAGCTGCCATCGGGCATCGTTAGACGACGATCGCTAACCAACATCGCGTTACGTGCATTCCCGAGAGCGATGATCATGGTCACAGGACAATCCTCTCAGCCAGTACTCAGTGCCTGCCCATACGTGCTGGCCTTACGCCTGCTGCTGGGGGTGCAGTTGATGCGAGCCTGCCATCCCGTCGTTGACACTTAAGCGTCAAGACCGGCGCTGGCGACCAGGGTCCGTGATCATGCCCAACGTGTGCCCGGATCGCCCGGTGGTCGGGCTTATCCGCAGGTAGTGGCGTTTCGCCCGAGGGTTTGTAAAACCGTCGGTTGGACGAGGCTCCCGGGGTTGCTACGGATCGCGACCTTCCGAGCTGGTGACTTCCGTGCTCATGTCTGCACCACGGTCTCGCCAGTCCGCCGAGACAAGGCGCGGCCGCAACGCGGTCGTTCGGGATGCCTGACACAGTGGCAACGGCCAAGGGATGGCAGATACGAGGAGGATTCGAGAGGAGCGAACCGCCGTAGGTGATGGCCACCGGGTCCTGGCGCGGCAAGATCACCGTGCCATTAACGTGCCATTAACCAGGGTGACGAGGGGTCAGCCACGGCTACTACCGGCCATCGGATTTGCCAGGTCAGCGCCCCTAACAGCGGTAACCGTTCGGCTTCCCAAGCTGACAGTGCGAGTTCGATTCTCGTCACCCGCTCCACCCACTTCGGGCCAGCTCAGGCCCTCACTCTGAACCGCTTGACGCTGACTTGCGTCCCTGGGGTCTTGCCGGACCATCTGCGGGAGGTCAGGACGCGGCGCCCTGCGTAGCCGAGGTTCTCGGCCCGGTGCGCTTTGCCTTTGCACTGGCCGGGGATCAGGCCGGGCCGTGGGTTCTTCGGGGTGGTGCCGTAGCGGAGCCAGTTCGCGCAGGTCGGGGAGCACGGCTCATAGCGCAGGGCTTCGAGTAGCCGGGCGGCGTGGTCGGCCTGGGCGCCGGCGTCAGCGTGGTGACATCCGGCGATCTGCTTGGTCAGGTATTTGGTGAGGTAGCCGATGCAGCGCTTAGCATCGCGGGTTCCGGCGAGCACGCCCTGGGCATCGAACTTCGGCCCGAACCTGACCACATGCAGCGGCTGGTCATCGGTCCCGATGGCGTCAAGGGCCTGGTCCCAGGTCGGCAACAGCTCCCCGGTCTCGGGGTCGAGGTACCGGCCCGTGTCCTCGTGCCAGACCGGGAGCTGACCTGTGTCGTAGCGCACAACCTCGGTGGATGGCCACCAGACCTGGTGGTAGGTCGCCGCGATGACCTGCCGGAGGTCGGCGCGGGAAATGGCGCCGCGGAACGCGACATGCACGTGCGGGGCCAGCCGCTTCTGGGGTTCGACGGCGGCGAAGTACTGGACCTCGTAGCCGAGGTAGCGGCGCAGGTTCTGGATGAGCCGGTCGAACAGCGCCGCGAAGTGGATCGCATCCCGCGCGGCCTGCCGGTAGTCGTAGCTTGCCGGGTCGGCGGGGGTGCCGTCATCGCGGACGCGGCCGTAGCTGTCGCAGGTCAGGGTCAGGAACATCGAGGGCCGGTAGCGGGTGCCGTCCGGCGCGGTGTAGACCTTGCCGGTGGTCCGGCTGCTGACCGGCCGCCTGGGCAGGTCGGGGGTGTCCTGCCGGTGCCGGGTGGACCGGGCACGCTTGGCCTTGCTCGCCTGCTGATCCTCCGGCTGGCCGGTCGCGGTGCGGGTCAGGTTGCCGCGGATGCCGGTGCGGGCGAGCTCGCCGTCGAGTTCGGCGATGAGCTGATCGAGTTCCGCGGCGTCCTCGCCAGCCGCGGCGGTTAGGTCGCGGCGGACCTGAGCGTGTGCGCGGAGGGTGAGCCAGGATTCCTGCTCGTCGTCGGGTGCCGGGGACGGGTCGGCGGGTTCGTCCTCGAGGTGCCAGCCGTCGCGGCATTGCTCGGCGCGCAGGGACTGGGCTCGTTTGGCGCAGGCCGGGCAGGTGGTGTCGAGGGTGGCGCCGCACGGGATCAGGATCTGGGTGACCTGGGCGGTGTCGAGGTCGGTGCGGCGGAGCTGGACGGGCCGGATACAGCCGCCGCGGTCCTGGGTGATCTGCCGCAGCGCATCACGGGCGAGCGGATGAGCCAGGCGGCTAGCGCGGGTGGTCCGGCCGGTCATCGGCGACCTCCGGTCTGGCTGGAGAGGTCGCTGGTGGCGGTCCAGCCGCAAGCCGGGCAGTCCTGAGTCACCGTGACAGGAGTTTCCGTGGCGTGCAGGGGTGTGCCGCAGGCCGGGCACGGGTCGTCGGTGCGCCAGGTGGCTGGCGTGTTCATGCTGCCGCTCCTGCCTCGATCGCGGCCAGCGGAGCCAGGTCTGCAGGTTCAGGTGTCGCGCAGGTTGCGGCCATGGCGCGGATGTCGTCGTCGGATGCCCAGGCGGCGCGGACGCGGATCGGGTCGGGGTCGGCCTCGAGCCGGACGAACGCGACTCCGGCCCCGGTGTCGGGGTTGACGGAGATGAGGTCGGCGTGGGCGCCGCGGTCGCGGGCTCCGTCGCCGAGCACCATGTCGACCTGTTCGGGTTCGTCGAGCCGCATGGCGATCCGGTCGGGGAATAGGTTGCGGATGGACATGACTTCCTTGCGCGGGTCCTGCAGCGCGGCCACCACGCAGTACCCGACCGCCCGTCCTTGGGTGGTGAGGGTGGCGAGGGCGGCCTTGACGCGGTCGCGGAGGTTCTTGTCGGGGTGGTAGGCGGTCAGGAACGCCACCTCATCGACCAGCACCACGACGAACGGATGCGCGGCGGTCGGGGTGTGGTCACGCTGCTTCCCGGCCAGGAGTCCGGCGCGGGCCTGCATGTCGGTGACGGCTTGTTCCAGCATCGCGGCGATCGCGTGCGGGTCGGATTCGTAGCGGCCCCAGGTGTCGAAGATGATCCGGCCGTAGGCCAGTTCCATCAGCTTCGGGTCAGCGGCCAGCACCCGCACCAGCCCGGCGCGCATCGGCGAGAGCAGCGCTCGGATGAGGCCCCAGATGACCGAGCCCTTCCCGGCGCCGGTTGATCCGGCGATGAGCAGGTGGGTGCCGTGCAGCCGCAGGGACCACAGGGTGCCGTCCTCGCGGCGGCCGACCGGCAGTGCCCGCAGGTCCGGGCAGGCCGGGATCGGGAAGGCGGGGATGATGGCGGCCAGGGCGTCGCGGCGGACGAGTTCGAGGACGACGGAGCCGGGGCGGGCGGTGCGGACGCGGCAGATGTACGCCCCGAAGCCGTGGGCGAGGTTGTCGGCCCGGTTGGCGAAGTCGGCCGGGGACTGCCCGGACACGAGCCGGACGTGCACGAGGTCGGTGCAGCCGGTGGAGGTGACCTTGCCGAGCACCGGGACGAGGATGCGGCCGCGATGCTGCGGTGCGAGGCGGCCGATGGTCATGACGGCGGTCCAGTGCCGGTGGTAGTGCCAGCGCCGCCACTTCGCCAGCGCCGGGCGTCCTACCCAGCGGGTGAACGACGCGGGCCAGCGCAGCCGCCATGTCACCAGCACCGCGCTGACGGCCAGGACCAGAGCGGCGGGTCCCGGCCAGCCCGTCAGCCGCCACGCCGTGATCAGGACCAAAGCTGTAAGAGTTCCGAGGGGGTGGCGGGCCAGGAGCCGGGCGATGGCCCACAGGGTGCGGGCGATCTGCGCCGCGGCGATGATCCAGCCTGGGGTGTGGTAGACCGGTGCCCGCCAGATCGGCGGGGCGAACGGGTCGGCGTTGTCGACCTGGGCGAGCCGCTCACCGGAGAACGTGCTCATCCTCATGACGGCACCTCCGTCCCGGCGTCAGTGCCAGCGCGGCGGCACAAGGTGGCCAGGTATTCCCAGGCCAGCGCGGCGACCTCGTGCGCCTCGGTCGTGCCGAGGTCGGCAGCGATCCGGGACAGCAGGCTGGCCTTGCGTTCGTGGTAGGCGATCTGCTCGGCTAACGTCGCCCCGCGGTCGAGAGCGAGGGCGTGGTCGAGCAGGTCGCGGATGTCGGCCGGGGTGACCCGGCTCGGCTGGTCAGTCATCACGGGTGTCCTTCCGGAGTGGTCGGGCGGAAGGCCCCGGCAGGCGGTTAGGTCACCGCCCGGGGCCGATCGCTCATGCGGATGCCCGCGGGGCGGGCAGGGACGGCAGGCCCCGCCACGACCGCTCGACTTCGGTGGCGTACCGGGCGGCCATCGCGGCGAGGTCGCGGGCGAACCGGACATGCCCGGCGTCGAGATGCTCGGGCAGGGTCAGGGTGACCAGCAGAGCGGGCCGGGTGGCCAGGATGGTCAGCAGCGGCGTCCGGCCCGAAAAGGACTCGAACGCCACCCCCGACCGGCCGTCGACCGGGACGGTCAGGGTGGTGACCCGCCTGGCGGGCATCAGGCCGCGTCCTTCCCGGCAGCTCGGCGGGCGGCCTTGATGCCGGTCGCCCGCAGCGAGTACGCCATCCGGCCCCGGTCGGTCACGTACGGGGTGACCTGGAGCCCCTCGAACTCCACCGCCTCGAACAGCTGCCGGGTCGGCGGGGACGGCTGCTGATCGGCCAGGATCTTGACGACCGTCTCGCGGGACCGGCCCGCCAGGTCGGGGTCCATGTCCTGCACCCGGCACTGCCACACCCGCTTGCCGGTCACCTTGTCCACCGCGGGGCGCCGGGTCTTGGTCTTCTCGTCGTAGTCCATCGCCTCGGCGATCGAGTCCGGCAGCAGGTGACACCCGGACGGGAAGACATCGTGCATGCTCACGCCGAACCGCGAGCCGTTCCGTAGAGCCATGGCTCCTCCTCAGCCAGCACCGCTGGCCAGCAGATGCTTAGACGTATGCTCGTCTAGAGCAGTTACAACATGTATAGAGGAGTTGCGATGGGCTGTCAAGGGGTTCAGTGCGCGGGCAGGTCGTACGCCAAGAGGTAGGCGTCACTGGCCATGATCGTGTCGCACACCTCAACCGCGCGGCCGTCACGGTCGAACGCGGTCCGCACCAGCCGGAACACCGGCACACCGGGGGGCAGCGCCAGCAGCCGGGCTTCATCCGGGGTCGGCATCCGGGCCGATACTTCCTCGGTGAACCGCTCCAGAGTGTGGCCGGATTCCTCCAGCCGGGCGTAGATGCCGCCCGGGCCAGGGTTCGGGTCGCTGATCGGCGTGCCCTCCGCCAGCTCCGCGGGGATGTACGAGACGGCCGTCTCCACCGGTCGGCCGTCGAGCAGGTACCGCCGCGAGCGGATCACGGTCGGCGTGTCCTCGCCGACGTTAAGCCGGGCAGCCACTTCGGCAGGCGGTACCGCCGTGCTGACCTTGATCATGTCGACGGCAGGCACGGCGGATGCCTGGTCCGCCTCAGCGATGAACGCGGCCTTGCCTTCGTTGCGGTGCCGCTGCGCGAACCGATCCGAGGCCAGGCGGTGCACCGGGGGACGAGCCCGCACGTACACGCCCCGGCCGTGCTCGGCAGTGATCAGCCCCTCGTCCTGCAAGATCCGCAGCGCGTTACGGGCGGTCATCCTCGCGACGCCGTAATGCGCCATCAGCTGCGTCTCCGAGGGCAGCTGGTCGCCTCCACGCAGCCGCTCCCGGGCTATCGCCGCTCGCAGGTGGTCGGCTATCTGCTTGTAGACGGCACGATCACTGGACGGGTCGACAGTCTCGGCGAGCACACCGCTGGCGCTCATCCGTACTCCTCAACTCGTGCACATGTCTATGCCTGTTAGGCTACCGGAGAGGTGATCATCATGAACACCCCCAGGCACTCCGTCAGCGTCGCCGCCGTCATCACCGACGACCACGGACGCGCCCTCCTCATCCAGCGCCGCGACAACCAGCACTGGGAACCGCCAGGCGGAGTGCTCGAACTCGCCGAGACAATCCGGGATGGCTTGCGCCGCGAGGTCGCCGAAGAGACCGGCCTCGAAGTCGAGCCCATCGCCTTGACCGGCGTCTACAAGAACATGCCCCGAGGAATCGTCGCCCTGGTCTTCCGCTGCAAGACCACCGGCGGAGCGCTGGCCGCGAGTCAGGAAGTAGCGGCATTCCGCTGGGCTGACCAGAACGAGATCCCCGAGCTGGCCGACGAGGCATACGCCGTCCGCGTCCTGGACGCGATGCACCACGATCAGCCGCCAGCAGTGCGCGCACACGACGGCGTGCAACTGCTCGCCCAGGACCGCACGACAAGTCGAACCTAGACGGCCGCGAGCGACCAGGGCGCCAGCACATCGCGTAAGTTGCCGAATTACGCCGTACTTAGATCAAGCGCGGCTCCGCTGCGCTCCGCCGCGTGGCGCGCTCCGCGCCGCGCTCTGGCTTGAGGCCCCGCTCGCGCGGGCGCGCCGACAGCGAGCGACTAGCCGGTTGCCCAGGTGGCTCATCCCCGCTTCCCGATTTTCCGGCGTCGGCCGGAACCCGTCGAGAGCGCTCCGCGTCGCTGCGCGATGGCCTGCGGCCACTCCCGACT
Source organism: uncultured Actinomycetota bacterium (assembly GCA_963739025.1). Classification (GTDB taxonomy): domain Bacteria; phylum Actinomycetota; class Actinomycetes; order Streptosporangiales; family Streptosporangiaceae; genus Chersky-822. The sequence continues at coordinate 563,204 of CAVTYS010000003.1, forward strand.
GAACCCGGCCGAGAGTCGCCGGAGTGGCAGCTATCGGGATGAGCTACCGTCCGGTTCGCAGCCCCGACCAGGGACGGAGGTTAGTTTGCACGTACTGCTTCATCGTGAGCTACGTCGGCGTGGCCTATCCGCCGGCTGAGTAGCCTTAACTCATTCCTATATCAGCATATATTTGAGCCGTGGCCCGCTCCCCCACGACCTCGGACGTCTTCAACGCGATCGCCGAAGTGCGCCGTCGCGAGATCCTCGACGCGCTGATGGCAGGCGAGAAGACGGTCGGCACGATCGTGGCCGACCTCTCGCTGTCCCAGCCTCAGGTGTCCAAGCACCTGCGGGTGCTCAGCGAGGTGGGACTGGTGAAGTGCCGGGCGCAGGGGCGTCACCGGCTGTACAGCCTGGAGCCCGCGCGTCTGCGGCCGTTGCACGAGTGGCTGGCCAGGTACGAGCAGATGTGGAATGAGCGCCTGGACCGGATGGACGACTACCTCAAAGAGCTACAGAAAAGGGAGAGCAGCAATGACACCTAGTAGGCACGGATCGGCACACATCGAATTCCCGAACGAGCTCGACGTCCTCATAACACGAGAGTTCGACGCTCCGATCGCTCTCGTCTTCGACGTATTGACGAAGCCCGAGCATGTGAGCAAATGGGGCGCTACACCCCCGGACCAGATGAAGGAGTGCTCGATCGACCTGCGCGTCGGAGGGACCTACCACCACGTCTTCGTGACGGAGGACGGAACCGAGTGCTCGTTCCGCGGAACCTACCTGGAGGTCGAGCCGCCGATCCGGACCGTGGAGACGTGGCTGTTCGACGGCTGGCCGGATGCGGAGGCGGTCGAGACCATGCAGCTGCACGAGACTGACGGAGTGACGACGCTAACGATGAGGCTGGCGTTCCGCGACAAAGCTGGCCGTGACCACATGACCAGGTTCGACGGCCAGCAAGACAGCTTCGACGCGATGGAAGATATCCTCAGGTCACTACTCGACCTGAAGGGAACGTCGCCGTCTTAAAGCCCGGTTATACCTCGTGGTTGGCGCAGCCTTGGTAACAAGCGCGGCAGAGCGCCAACCACGGGTTTGAGCAGGTCGCCAAGGCTGCTGTTGGCCGCGGCAGGCTTCCCGGCCGGGCTGTTTGCCAAGGGGCATCGCTCGAGGGCGTTCTACTCGTACCTGCCGCAGACGGTGCGCCGTCCTGTCGTTCGCTATACGGCCACTTGCTCGGTCAACTCGAACCCGGCGACATGACGCCTACACCTGGCACTCCCAAGATCGTCGTCGCATTAACGTGCCATTAGCCACGGTGGTGAGCGGTCCGGCGCGGTCACCTACGGTCATTCAAGCCGCCAGGTCAGACCGTAGGACCCTTGACCTCCTGCTCCTTACAAGCGAGTTATCTATGGGCGTGCCCGTGGCGTGCCCGACGACACGGGCTAGTACGGACGCTGGCGGTCACTCACGCGCAGGCGCCTGTCATACGTGCAGGTCATGAAGTTGGCAGGCAGGGCGCCAGGTGTGCCACAGACTTCCCAAGCTGACAGTGCGAGTTCGATTCTCGTCACCCGCTCCAGGCCGAAAGCCCTGGTCACAGGGGTGCATCCTTCCCGGTCACGGTTCGAGCGATGAGCGCGCACACTCGCCGCGACGGGCCTGGCTGTCGCTCCACTGGGCGATCAGTAGTTGCGGCGATCCAAGCCAAGTCCTGCTCTAGCGCGGCGGGTCGCCTTCGATCAGACGTCGTCGGGACGTCACCGTCGCCTATCCGCCTGGCGAAGCATCGCGTCGAGTTCGGGGTCGGGCCCGAACTCCCGTACCTCTTGCGGACAGCGGCAGGCGACGGCGACCTTTGCGGCCCACTCGAGGGCAGCCTCCCGTGTGGGCACGTCGACGACGGTAAAGCCTCCACTCAGCTCCCTGGTCTGCGGGTACGGGCCGTCGGTAACGGTCCCGTCGGTGGCCACGATACTCGGCCTCTGGAATTCCAGTCCGCCGGCGAAAAGGTACACGCCGGCGTTCAGGGCATCCTGGACCACCGCGTGTGCGGCCTTGGCCACGTCGGGCATCTGCTCCTCGGGGATGTGGTCCATCGCGCCGTCAGGAAACGAGATCAGGTACCGCGTCATCCCATGGCTCCCTTGTCCCGGCGGCCTCCTCCGGCCGCCTCTCGCCTCTGCTACGAACGCCGCGCTCCGGATCCGGCACTACTGCCAGCAGGAAATCGCACTGACCTCCGCCGCTCGGTCCCGCAGGCGTCAGGTGACCGCTGTTCGCGGAGATCATCGCCGCTGCCACGGACTACGAACAGCCAACCACACTCTCATAGCCGCGATCCGCGCTTGGACTAGTGCCGCGTCAGGGACCGTTCGCCCCGTCCCGACTTCGTCGCCCCTCTCCGGGATCGCTACATACCGGGCACACTCGACCGTCGACCAACCACCCAGACACCAGAGAGGTACCGGCATTCATACGTCGAGAAACTCGCGCACGGCGCGCTTGGACCGGAGCACGTACATCGCCACATGCTTTCCGTGCTGCGACAGGATCTTCAGCTCTCTCTCGCGCTCAGAGCGGCGGACTCGCCAGATGCGCCAAACCAGGCACCATTCATCGCGAAGCCGACGCAAACGGGACTCGTCACAGCCGTTTGGCAGCTCGAAGTCAACCGGGCGCGTTCGAACCCCGCGCACGAGCGCGCGCCATGCGCAGATCCACCACCGTATGTCGAGGAACACGACCGTGTCTGCTCGCTCGAGTCGAAGATCGAGCGTGGCGTGGTAGTTGCCGTCGGCGATCCAGTCGTCGCCGGCGAGCAGTCTCTTCTGCTTCTCGCGCCACTCGGCCTCGGTCGGCTCGGTCCAACCCGGCAGCCAGAAGTGGACGTCGAGAACAATGATGGGAAGGCCGGTCTTCGCCGAAAGCGCTCGCGAGAACGTACTCTTGCCCGCCCCGGCCATGCCGGTCACCACGACGCGGCGTCCGACAGAGATCGCTCGTGGGATCGCGCTCATTCAGACCAAGGGTCCCTGAAGCAGCTATTCGACACCAGCTCATAATGCCGGAAGCCGGGACTCCCGGTTGGAGGCGCAAGTACCCGGGGCGGCGATGATCCCGCACTAAAGGCTGTCGACCTAAGCGGGCAAACGTTGCCTGATACGGCACTAGTAACGGATCATCCGGCGTCGCGCTCGGTGCAGGGGGTGCCGTCTTCCTCGGCTGTCCGTTGTCCGGCTCGCGGCCACCGTGTCTAGGGCGGTCCCTACGGTCGCGTCGCCTGCGATCGGCTGCGCCGACCCTAGACACGGCAGCCGCTCACCTGGATTCGGCGCCTATCGGGAAAGACGGGCGCGAGCAGACTGTCACATTGCTATGTCCCGAGCGAGGGACGTGCCCGGAGACAGGAGCCGGGCCATTAGCGGGCCATTAACCGTGGCGTCATGCGGTGCTTGGCGGATACATGTGGACGGCAGCCGTCGCAGGTCCGGCCGCCCTAAACGGTGGACGGCTCAGATTCCCAAGCTGACGGTGCGAGTTCGATTCTCGTCACCCGCTCCACCACGTAGCCCCTGGTCAGGGCCGCCTCGGGAGCCTGACCCCTGATCATCCCCGTGCTGTTGACCTTGCGTCATTAGCCCGCTGAACCCAGTCCGTCTATGGCCTCGTAGCTGGTCCGGCTACCTCCAGTTCTACCAATTTGCGTGCCTGCTAGGCCGTCCAGCCGGGGTCGATCTCGTCGGGGAACGCGGTCATCCAGTAGTCCGGCAAGACGTCCTTCAGTGTCTTCCACACGACATTGGTCGCGTCGTGCAGTGAGGCGACTGCGACCAGGACATCAGGCCCGTGGACGGCGAGACGCTCCCGGCACACGCCGCAGGGGCTCAGCACAACCGTCTTCCCGCCCGGCTGGCGATGAAGGCACACCGATGCCACTACCTGGCGGCCAAGCCGGTACGCGCCGCAGTACGGTTCGATCTCATGGCACACCTCGACGGAGGGGTTCATGGCGTTCGGCGACGTTCCCGTCAGGATGCTGCCGTCGTCGAGAAGCATTGCGGCCGCGCCGTGATGGTCGTCGTCGGGGAACCGCGTATCAATGAGTTCGCGGCAGGCCGCGACGGTGGCGTGGAGATCTGTTTCCTTCACGGCACGATCCTAGGGCGGTCTGCCATAGCCGGCGCTCCCAGCCTGCTCAGGGCCAGGGACTCAACTGCCCGGCGGGTGTCCGAGGCTGGCGCACGGCCTGTGGCTACGACGGAAGATTGGAGCCAGCCGACAGGTACATCCAGCCGACCATGAGATCGCATGCTGGGTCGCCCACTCAAAGAAGGCCGAAATCGATCACCCCGCTGAGCTCATTGTCCTCAACCAGCATGTTGGCCGGGTGAAGATCGCCGTGGACCCAGAGCGGCCGGCCGGTCCACGCCGGTGCCGCCAGAGCTGCCTCCCATACCTCCAGCACCGGGCTGACGTCGAAGCTGTGCCGCAGCATTGCAGCTGCAGTACTGGCGTTGCGGTCGTGAGCGGCGAGAGACACACCGCGGAAGACATGGACGGAGCCGCCGACTGGGTCGATCGCCTGCAAGGCCGCGATGAATCTGGCCAGGCTCGTTGCCGTCCGGCTCAGATCAGCGACAGGGGTCACGGCCGCGAGCTCGCCCGTCAGCCAAGGGCACAGTGTCCAGTGCCATGGATACCCCTGTCCGGGCATTCCGAGCCCGATCGGAACCGGGACTGCCAGCGGCAAGTTAGGGGCCAATACTGGAAGCCACCGATGCTCGTTGCGGACGTGCTCAGCACTGACGCGACGGCGCGGCAGCCGCACCGTGAGGTTATGGCCCAGCCGGAATATCGCGTTATCCCAGCCAGCCGACTCGACCGGCTGGATATCCAGGCCTGCCCACTGCGGAAACTGTGCTGCCACCAGGTGGCGGACGAGCGGGAGGTCGATCCGAAGGTCAGCGGCGGGCCTACTGCCTGGCTGTGAGCCCAAGGGACCTCCCGAGGGGTGACCAGGGATGAAGTGATCTTCCGCTCACGTCGCTGACCTGCGGTCTATCGCAGGAAGGAAGAAAGCACGGACATGATCTCGTCGCTGCAGTATTGGCCGACGTCGTGGGCTGAGGAGTCGCTGACGTGCAGGGTAGCGTCCGGCAGTTCGCGCGCGAGGCTGCGCGCCATGGCGATGGGCGCGTTAGTGTCACGGGCACCGTGCCATAGGTGCACAGGCGTTTTGACCTCACTGAGCGGGAAGGACCACGGGGCCTTGCTCAAGGCGAGCTCCTGCACCGCGCCGCGCGTGCCCTGCCGGAGCGCGTCAGCAACAGCGTCGAATTCGATTCGCAGGCCAGCATGCTTGGCCTCCGGCGTGGCGGCCATCTCGCGGCGCAGGGAACGCTCCCGCCTTGCCGGGCTGGCCAGCGACCACCTCATCACCGTGAGCGGGACCGCATTCAGCGCGGGCACGTTCCTGGCGAGCCAGCCATAGAACCGGATCCTCGCCTGCTGGCCCGCCCGCTCGGCGGCGGCCATTGGGCCGCCCGTCGCGATGAGGGCGGCAACACTCACCCTGCCGCCGAGTCGGAGGGCCGCGGCCAGCGTGTACGGGCCACCGCCGGACTCGCCCGCCAGCGCGAACCGGTCCAGACCGAGATGAACGGCCAGCGCAGCGAGATCATCACCCCAGCTGATCAGGCTGCGCTCCCGCTGGTAATCGGAGCCGCCGTAGCCGGGCTTGTCTGGCGAGATCCAGCGCAGGCCGGCGGCCCGGGCCGCCGCGTCATACGAGCCCGCGCCCAGGCCCGACACCGGCGTCCCCGCCGTGTAGATCACCGGTGACCCGCCCGGGTCGCCGAACTCGTGCCAGCTCAGCCGTCTGCCGCCGGCAAGGGTCAGCACATCGGATGTCACCCATGCATCCTGACGCTGGCCGCAGTCACCCAGCAAGACACGGACACCCGCAGCACAGACACCGAACCGTCCGCTGGCCGTACCCGGGCGGGGACGCGGACCCTGCCAGCTCAGGTCCTGTTAGGTCTCGATCGGCTTGTGCCACAGGAGGAAGTAGCGCCAGAAGATCAGCCGTCTCACATGCACGCCGGGCAGAAGCGCCGACGCCCTCAGCCGCACCTGGCGGGTAGTCAGGGATGGATCAAGAGCGACAGGCATGATGAAGTGGTTCGGTTCCTTCGCGTACCAGCGACTGCGGCCACGGGCCCTGAGGATGGCGAATGCGGCCCCGAACAGCCGGTAACCGATCGTTGCGGTGAACTCGGTGGGCAGTTCCTGCGGCAGATCGCCTCGGGGCAGAGCCACGGCTGCCAGGACACCGCCAGGCCGCAATGCTCCGGCCAGGCGGGGCAGGACCTCTTCAAGAGGTGTGTGATGCAGGGCGCTGATTGACACGATGGCGTCATACCGGCCGTCCGCGAGCGGCTCCTACAGTACGTCAGCCAGGATGCATGTCACATTGGGCGGCGCCACCCGCTCGGCCTCCTCGATCATGGCCGGGGAGCGATCAAGGGCGTCGACGTGTACCGCTCGCCTGGCCAGTTCCACGGCGAAAGCGCCGGCGCCGCATCCGACATCAAGTACCCGATCGCACGGACGTGGCAGGTGCCGCAAGAGCAGGCGGTGGTAATAGGCGTTGTGATCCCAGTCCAGCGCGTTCATGCGGCCGGATGACGCGCTGTCAGCCATTGGGACCGGGGGGCAGCCGTGTCTGGATGCCGTCGATGGCGACTTGGATGACGTTGAGGGATTTGAGCATCTCCATCTGCTGCTCCTGCAGGTCCAGGAGCTGCTCGTGTTGGCAGCGGAGCGTCTCGGTGTTGTCCTCGGTGTGCAGGGCGATAGTGGCGTTGATCTTGTCGCCGCGATTGGCGCTGATCTGCAGAATTATGCCCTGGACGGCGGCGAGGCAGGACAGGCAGAGGTTGAGGAGGATGAACGGGTACAGGTCCCAATGGATGGATGTGCGCTGCAGCGCGATCCACGCGACGATCCACGCGGCGACCAGGCCCAGCGCTGTCCAGGTGCCGAACCAGTGCTTGAGCCAGTCGGCTGCTTCTTCGCCGGACGTGCGCTTGTGAGCGCGGACCGCCGGATGGCGGTGCCACAGCCTGGTGCCTGGCCTTACCACTGCCGCATCACCCTCCGCGTCAGGCGAATCCAGCTAGGGCGGAAGCAGCCCCGGCGGCGGGCAGTTTCCCGTAGATACGGACCGCCGCGACGAGCGCCAGTCGCCAGGTCGTTTCACGAGACTCCCTGGCAGGATATTCCGTCTTCCCGGGCTAACCTGACATGATCGGGGCATTGACCCCGGACCTGCGCATAAGAGCCGCGACAGCTCGGTGAAGATGCCTGCGATTGCGCGTCGGTGCTGCCCATTACATCGGTGCTGCCCATTACAGAAGGCCAGCCGCCGATCCTTCCCGAGAACTCCGTGCCGTTACCTCGCGACCATCGCTCCCGAGTGACGCGTCCCCAGGCTGCGGACTACTGCGGCTACGATGGCTGCGCAGAAATCCGAGGTGCAGGAGACCATATGCCCAGTGTCGCGATAGTCGGATTCGGGCGAATCGGCCGGCTGGCAGCTCGCGCGGCGCTCACCAGCAAGCTGTTCACACCGTCGGTCATCGTCGACGTAGCGACGGCGGAGTCTATGGCTCCGCTTTTCGAAGTTGACACCAACTACGGGCGCTGGCCCGACGCCGTGCGGGCCGAATCCGGCGGGCTGGTCATCGCAGACGCGGTGATCAAGTGGATCGACGCGCGGTCCGAGACAGCAGACTGGGGAGCCCTGGGCGTCGATCTGGTGCTTGACTGCTCGGGTCGTGCCACCACCCGCGCCGGGGCGCAAGCGCACCTGGACGCAGGGGCACGCCGAGTGCTGGTCAGCGCGCCGAGCAAGACGCTCGATGATTGTGACGCCGTGTTGCTGCCTGGAATCAACCTGGATTCCTACGACCCTGCCCGCCACCACATCGTGAGCATGGCAAGCTGCACGACCAATGCCCTCGCACCGGTGATCAAAGTCCTCAAGGAGACGGTCGGCATCCAGGACGGGTTCTTCACCACCGTCCACGCGTACACCAGCACCCAGTCGCTGACCGATCAGCCGATGAAGGAACGCCGGGACTCCTGGGCCGCAGCTGAGAATGTCATCCCGTCATCCTCAGGTGCAGCGAAGGCACTGAAGTTCATCTGGCCGGACCTGCAAGTGACGGGCAAGGCCTACCGGGTGCCAGTCCGGACGGGCAGCATCGTCGAGCTAACCGTACGGGTCGGCAGAGCGACGACGGCGGCCGAGATCAACGAAGCGTTCACCGACGCGGCGACCAGCGCCGCGCTCGCGGGGATCCTAGGGGTGCTATCCGAGGAATGGGTATCCGCCCGAATCGTCGGCGAGAGCCGATCGTCGATCGTTGACCTGCCGCTTACCTCGGTTATCGGCGGCGACCTGGTCACCGTCGCCGCCTGGTACGACAACGAATTCGCCTATGCCACCAGGCTCGCGGAAATGGCGGCTGCACTAGCTGACAGCTGAACCCGCGCCTATCCGGACGCTTGCTCAATTGATGCAGAACTCGTTGCCTTCGGGATCGGTCATCACGGCAAAGTAGTCGTGCTCGTCCGCTTCGGTGCGCAGATGACGCCCCCCAAGGGTCCGCAGCCGCGCCACTTCCGTATCCACCTGGCGGCGCCGTGTCGCGGGTACCTCGCCGATCGCGCTGACTCGCACGTCCAAATGCACGCGGTTCTTGTCGGCCTTCGGCTCAGGGACGCGATGGAACAGCACCCGCGGCCCGGTCCCTGCCGGATCAACTACCGCTGCCCAGGACTCACCAAGGCCCCCAACTGACCGCGAGAAATCCTGCCAGTTCGCGTAGCCCGTTGGCGGCGCGTCGACGACGTAGCCGAGTACCGCAGCCCAGAACGTCGCGAGCCGCTCAGGATCGGCGCAGTCAATCGCCACCTGGAGGCGTCTCACCACCGGACCATCATCCTCGAACGGCGCGTGTGCGGTCACGTCGCGATCAAGTCACCCTCGGTGGCACGGCTCCCGGCCCGAGATCTGCCGTCAGCCATCGCTCAGGACGCAGGTATATTGCGACCTGATCGCCCATTTCTGCCTTGGCGAACTCGATGTAGGCCGGGACCTTGTCCGGCGGCAAATAGCGCGCAGCTATCTCCCGCACCAGCTCATCTGTCGCCGGAACTGTGCGCGTGACCGGCCCCTGCACCGACACGTACCTGACAGTCGGCAAGACCCGTTGGACCATCAGGGTGAAACGGCCCGCTGCCCCGATCAGGCGGGCCTTCCGGGATCCGGCCTCGGTGTGCACCCACGCCTCCCCGCCCGGTGCGTACTGGTACCAGATCGGCACGGTCAAAGGGCCACGGCCCGGACCAGCCGACACCGACAAGGCCGCGACGTGCGGCCCGGCCAAGAAGATTTCGCGATCGCGGGCAGACAGGCTGACCATGTGCCCGAGCATAGGTAGAGGTACTGACAATCTGATCGATGAGCCTCTATATCGAGTCAGCCATATCCGGGCCGGTGATAAGGGTGAGCTTGCCGCAGACTTGCGGGGCGTGCGGGTGACGGACCAATTTCAAAGGAGCATGAGGTGACTGCACTAGTACCGCGAGCTGAGCCGAGCAAGGTCGCCGACGAGCGGGCCATGCTCGACCAGTGGCTCGACTACCACAGGGCAACGCTTCGCCAGAAATGCGCCGGACTCGATGACGAGCAGCTGCGCACCGCCTCGTGCCCGCCTTCGAACCTGACGCTTCTCGGTCTCGTCCGGCACCTGACTGACGTTGAGAGGGGCTGGTTCCTGCGCGGAGTCGCCGGAAACAATTCGCGGCAGGTGCCGCCGCTCTACTACAGCGACGAAGACCCCGAAGGGGACATAGAGAACCTGGCCTCAGCGGGCAGCCAAGCCGTCTTCGATACTTACGATCAGGCGATCGCCGACATTCGGGCCGCGGTCGCTGACGCCGAGCTAGACCAGACGTTCGGCGACGGGGACTCGCCCTGCACAGTCCGCTGGGTTTACCTGCACATGATCGAGGAGTACGCGCGCCACAACGGTCACGCAGACCTGATCAGGGAGCGGATCGACGGCGCCACCGGCGACTAGCTCCGCTGCGACCGCGGCCGACATCGTGCGTCAGGCGGGTAGGTGTCCTGGCCCCACGAGGACCGGATGGCTTGCTCGATGCCTGCCAGAGTCATAGCTACCGCGGTCAGCCGGCGGCCGCGTCCTCCGCCTCGCCGGACAGGTCCTTATCCTCCATCTCCCACGCGTGATCCATCGTGTGGAAGGCGGAATGTCGGACGAGGAAGGCCAGCGTCCACGACCGCATCGCTCGCTTGACCTCGCCGCGCTGGTAGGAGCGGATCGCGTCGAGGTATGCGGATCGGTAGGGCATCAGGGCGCCGGGGCCGAGGGCTCCGCGCTCGGGGACCACCAGGCCGACCTTCTTCGCGAAGTCCTCGCTTTCGACACGGATCGTGTGCCTGATGATCGTGTCGCGATCGCGCCCGCCGCCGCGCGGGCCCTTGCGCATCTCAGGCGACACCCGAGCCGCGACGTCGTCGAAGCACGCCCAGCAGGCCTGAAGCAGAGTCAGCTTCCGTTCGAGTTCGGCCGCATCCATCGGCTCCTGCTCGAGGGAGCTGGGCGAGAACGAAATGCCCCAGAAGTCGGTCGAGCCCGTGCCAACCCGATCCTCGACGACATCGAGCGGCCCAGCGTCGTCGAACGCCCGCGTGAGGCCCGCCCGTACGGCGATCGGGCGATAGCGTTCGCGGTATACCGCGAACGTCTCGAGCGCCCCATCGGCGGTCTTCGCCCCGCGGCTCCAGCCCGGCCAATCGACTGCGAACGCGACGAACTTCTTCGCCTTCGGGCCTTGTTCAAGCACGACGCGGATCGGCATAGCGAACCTCCGCGGCCAGCTTACGGGTTCGCTGCCGCCACGTGGGTTGCGAAGAGTTCTAGTTGCCCGGCCAGATCCGGGAGCCCGTCGATGCGACGGCCCGACCAGCTCTCAACCAGGCTCGGGTCGACCAATCCGAGCGCCACGTGGTGGTACCCGTGCGGCGCGATGTCACGTCGCAGGCGTTCGATCCACTCCGCAGGCTCGCCAGTCGGAGATGGCGCCGAGCACGGACGCACAGAGATCGAAGCTGTCGTCTAGCGTGCGGCCGACCAGTTCTGCTCCCTCCCGAACGCTCTGAGCGGCGAAGGACAAAGCTTCTGGCGAGTGAGCGCAGGCGACGTGGACGCCGTCGGCGATCTCGCCGGCCAGGCGGAACGAGCGAGGTCCTGTCATGGCACCGATCTTGAGCGGCAGGCGTTGCTGTACCGGCCGCGCGGCCGTGAAGAGGCCGGAGTACCGGTAGAACTCGCCCTGATAGTCGGTGCGCCCCTCGGCGAGGAACGTGCGCATGACCTCGTGTGCCTCGCGGAGACGGGCGAGCGGTCTGCTGCCCTGCCAGCGGATGCCGTATTGCCCGAGCAGTGCGAGGTTGCCGATCGAGAAGACGATCTCGGCGCGACCCGCGGTGAGTTCGTCGAGAGTGGCCGCTTGCTGTGCGATCAGCGTCGGATCTCGCATGATGACGCCGCTCACCTCCGGGCCAAAGCGAATGCGGCGGGCGTCGATCAGTTCGGCCAGCGGCTGTTCTGGCAGGAGTTGCAGGCTGAAATCCATCGATCCCCCCGGGACCATGCTGCCAAGCGCCTGTCAGGACAGTCGGGCAGCAGCGTACGGATCTCCACGCGGATTGCACACTGTCTGCTAACGGGCCTGCCTGACGCCAGCTACATTCACCCCGGAATGGCGGATTGACCGCACGCGGTCCCGCAGGAGGGAAGCACATGAACCTGCTGCTGCAGACCGGCGGCCGATGCGACTTCGACCCAGCGCGCTTGCTCGACGTGTTCAGCCAGCAGCGAGAGCGGTTCGTCTCGGAACTGCAGGTGTTCGGTCCGGCCGACTGGGCTGCTCCGACGAGGTGTGCCGAATGGTCAGCGCACGAGGTCGCGCGTCACCTATGCGACACCAACATGAATGCCATTGCCATCGAGCCGGACGACCGCACGCTCGACGTGTCCGCTGGCTACGACCCGCGAATCACGCCTCGCGAGTGGCTGAATGCGTCTGCCGCCGAGACGCCGGACGCTACCCTCCGCCGTTTCGTGGCGACGACCGAAGAGCGTTTCGCTCGCGACCGGGCCCGGCTGGCGCAAGGCCACAGGTTCGACGTCCGCCTTCCGTTCGGGCCCGCGGACTGGACGGTTCGGATGCTGCATGGCTTCTGGGATTCGTGGCTGCACGAGCGCGACGTGCTGCTTGCCAAGGGCGGCGAGCATCCCACCGACGGCGACGCAACGGCTTACGCGACCGCGTACGGCTTGTTCATCGCGGCCGCGGTGGCATCGCGGTTCGGCGGACAGGTGCACGAGAAGCTGACGCTCGGCGGCGCCGGAGGCGGAGTGTTCGAGGTGGATAACCGTGACGGTGTCACGCTCACCGCTACCCGTGGAGTAACCGCGGGACCGACGGCGGCCCAGGTTACTGACGCGCTCGCCGGCCGCGCGCCGGCTGCCGACGTGCTTGGCGATCTGCCGGCCAGCTCGCGTACTGCTCTGCTGTACATGGCGACCTTCTTCACCACGCCTGTCGAGCCCAGCCCGACCTAAACAGTCCGCTGCGGCGCTCTCGTCAGCCCATCGCGCGCCTCCTCATTGTGATACAGATCGTGATACATTTGGCGTCATGTCTTCGGCAATCAGCGTTCGGCTTGACCGCGATGCACTGCAGGCTCTCGCACAGCTCGAAGCGACGGGCCTTAGCAGGTCAGAGGCCATCCGCAGAGCGATCCTCGACAGTGCCAGCCGCCTGCGGAGGAAGGCCGCTCTCGCTGCTGAAGTCGCCGAACTCGAGGCCGATGAAGATGACAGGCGCGAGATGCTCGAGGTCGCCACCTTCATGGAGAGCATGCGTGCTGCGAGGTGACATCCATGAGTTCCGTCCGCCGCGCGGAACCGGTCACGAGCAGCAGGGCAAACGCTACGGGGTGGTCGTCCAGGCCAATGAGTTGCTGCCGCGCTCTGTCGTCCTGGTCGCCCCGACCTCGCGCAGCGCTCGGCCTGCCTCGTTCCGACCGGAGATCGACGTGCTGGGCGATGCAACTCGCGTTCTCGTCGAGCAAGTCGGGGCGGTCGACGCCAGTCGGCTAGGAGAATTGGTAGGGCACGTCAGCCCCGAGCAACAGTGGGGCATCGATGACGCCTTGCTGACCGTCCTCGGCCTGCGATAGGCATCTCACTTCCGAATACGGCCCGCGGCATGGAGTACTGCAAGAGCGTCCGCGGTGACCCACGGATTGGCGCGTCCGCCGTCGCAGTCCGCGATTACCTGGGATCCATACATCTACCTGTGGAACGCGCCGGGGAGCTACTTCGTCACTGGCGAGCCGGCTAGTTGATGGCGGGCCGGCGCTGATCCGCCTTGCCGTCTGCTGGCGGAGGGCGACGCACTGGACGCCTACGCACACGCCTACACCAACGCACCGCGCGATCTACTCAGCAACCTGTAAATCGTCGAGCGCGCTACACCGACCAGCCGGATTGCACTGGCGCAGATTGCCAGGCCCGCCAGCCAGCTAACGCCAGGAGCAGCGGCGATAATCGCGACGATCATCGACGTGTCCAGAACGGCCAGTCCGAGGCAACCAGCCGCGCCGGAGTGACAGACGGCACGATAGCGGCGCGCCCGCGCCGCGGTTACAAGCGCAGCAATGCTCGCAGCGAGCAGGATGCCGAGCAACACGGGAACTACCACGGGAAGAGGCCAGTCCCAGGCTCGCTCGGTGATCAGTACCGCGGCCCAGCACACTCCCACCGCCGGGCCGGTGGCGATGAGCGCGCGGGCCACCCGGCTCGCGGGGCTGCAGCGGCTGAATGCCTCCACGACAGCTCCCGAGTCACCGAACTCGGCCACCGCAGCTTCCGCGGCGACGACGGGGACCAGGCCTAGCCCGCGGTACTTGCCATAACTCTCAGACAGCCCGTCGCTGACTTCCTCGGCCAGCAGGGCAGGGAGCTCAGCGAGCAGCGCGGCCTTGTAGTCCTCGATCAGGCGGGGCTCGGCCATGGCTTGCCCTCCAGCGCCGCGCCGATGATCGCGGTGAAATCTCGCCAGTCTGCGCGGCGACCAGATAGCGCTTGCTTGCCAGCCGCGGTCAGCGCGTAGCAGCGTCGGCGGCGACCAGCCACGATCGACCACGACCCGGCGATCAGGCCCGCGGCCTCGAGCCGGTGCAAGGCCGGATAGATCGTTCCTGTGGGCAGGTCGAGCCGCCCGCCGGTCGACTCGCGCAGCGCCTCCATCAGGGCGTAGCCGTGGCGTGGCTCGTCCTCCAGGCCGGCCAGGAGCAGAGCGTCCAGATGGCCTTTAAGCTGCTCGGCCTTCATGAGTAGTTACGCTACATGAGGGCTTCCTGCCAGGCAATTCGCCGGGTACAGTGATGATAAGTAGCGACGCTACATATGAGGCCCAGCTCACGAAAGCTCTCCCGGCATGGTGACCGCAAGCACGATCCTCGGCGACCAGGTTGGCTCTACCGCGCCGGTGTTCCTCGCCTTCCTCGCCGTCCATGTCCTGGCAGGACTGATGGCAGTCACGACCGGCGCGATCGCCGCCATGAGCCGCAAGGGTTCCGCGCGGCACATCCGGGCCGGCCGATGGTTCTATGGCGGCATCACCGCCGTCTTCGCGACGGCGACCGCATTGTCGGTCATGCGGTGGCGGCAGGACTACCAGCTGCTGATCATCGGAGCCGTTGCCTTCACCGCCGCGACCATCGGGTACCTGCACCGTCGCCGCAAGAGGCCAGGCGATGCGGGCCACATCATCGGCATGGGCGGCGGGTACGTGGCCATGCTGACGGCGTTCTACGTTGATAACGGCCCGCACCTGCCGCTCTGGGACAGGCTTCCGCCGCTGGTCTTCTGGTTCCTGCCAGCCGCGGTCGGCGCGCCGATCATCGCCAGGGCTGTCCTGGCTGCGCGCAAGAAACCGCAGCCGACGTCAGGTTCTGTGTCCTGTTTGCCGATAGCCGGGGAAGCGCCGCCGGCTTCTGGCGAGTGAACTTCCCTAGGTCAGCTCGGCCACGAGCGCGGTAACGCGATCGCGTATCTCATCTCGGATGGGCCGGACTCGTTCCACGGGAAGCCCGGCCGGGTCAGGCAGGTCCCAGTCGAGGTAGCGCTTGCCTGGATAGACGGGGCAGGCGTCACCGCACCCCATCGTGATGACGACGTCGGCGGCCTGGACCTGGCCGGCGGTCAGCCGCTTGGGGAACTCGCGGGAGATATCGAGCCCGATCTCGGCCATGGCCTGCACCACTGCGGGATTGAGCTGGTCGGCGGGCTGGGATCCGGCCGATGAAACGTGCACGCGCCCGGCCGCTTGGCGGTGCAGGAGGGCGGCGGCCATCTGCGACCGGCCCGCGTTGTGGGTACAGACGAACAGCACTTCGGGAATCTCAGTCATCTGTGGCGGCCTCCTTGATCGCGCGGATGATCGCCGAGTGCAAGCCGGGCGCGGCTTCATTGGTGAAGGTCACCGACGGCTCGGCGAACCCGGCGGCTACCAGGCCGTCGAGATACTCGCTGCGCGACAGTGCGCCGGCGATGCAGCCGACATACGAACCCGCGGCAGCGCGGTCCGCCGGCGTCAGGTGATCCTCGGCCACGACGTCGGAGATGCCGATCCTGCCACCGGGGGCCAGCACGCGGTACATCTCGTTCAGGACAGCCGGCTTGTCGGTCGACAGGTTGATCACGCAATTGGAGATCACCACGTCGACCGTGGCGTCGGCCAGCGGAAGCGCCTCGATCTCGCCCTTGCGGAACTCCACGTTGCTCGCGCCCGCCTTCGCGGCGTTTGCCCGCGCCAGGGTGAGCATCTCGTCGGTCATGTCGACGCCGTAGGCGAATCCCGTGGGGCCGACCCGGCGGGCTGACAGCAGCACGTCGATCCCGCCGCCGGAGCCCAGGTCCAGGACGCGTTCTCCTTCGCGCAGGTCAGCGACCGCCAGCGGATTCCCGCAGCCGAGGCTGGCCAGGACCGCCTCCGCGGGGAGTCCGTCGGTCTCCCCGTCGCGATAGAGATGCTCGCTGAATCCGCCGACCGCCTCGGCCGCCGCTGACGCCTCGCCGCAGCACGAGGCCGTGGCTGACCCGCCACAGCACGATGCCGAGGCGTGAGCCTCCGGCGCCGAGACGGCGAGCGCCGCGGCGGCATAGCGGGTCCGCACTTCCTCGCGCAGGTTGGTGCTGGTCTGGCCGCTCATCCCGATCACTTCCATACATAGACGATTGTCGATGTAACTAGTATCGCTCAATGAATAGACGGTTGTCAATGTGTCCTGCATACTGACGTCATGAGCGCCACAGCCGTCGTCTCTCCGGCCCGGCCTAGCTTGCCCGTCCTGGTCGAGAATTGCTGCACCACCCTGGTCCGCGAACCGATCTCACCCGGGCATACGGCCGAGCTGGCGCGCATACTCAAGGCGCTCGCCGACCCGACACGCCTCAGGCTCGTATCGATGGTGGCCGCGCACGAGGGCACTGGATGCCCTGTCGGCGATCCTAAGCACGGGGGCTAGCTGGCGGCCAGAAGTACGCGGGCCGGCCCCACGACCGGCGTGCCCGCGCGGTCGTAGACGAATGCGCCCGCCACCTGCAGCGCATCGCGGGACGTCCGAAGGTCCCGTCACCGCGGGGACCTCAGCCCGAGTGCGGCGTCGACCCGCGCGGCAAGGGCGTCCTCCGACATGGATGTACCCACCTCGATGGCCGGGAGCCGAAGCCGCCGCGTTTCCTCGGCGAGGCGTTCGGTGAACATCCGGTCGCGATCGAGCAGGTTGCGCAGGGCTGCCGGAGGGTCGCTGGTCTGCCTGGCGATCTCCCACAACGAGCCCCGGCTGCTGAAAGCTGAACGCCGGAATGCGGGCGTGGGCAGCAGCCAGACAGCCTGACCGGGGCCAGCGAGAAGAGGTCTGACCAGGCGCGGCAGCAAACGGAACCCCTCGGCGATGACAGGCTCGCCGGCAAGGCGGAGCAGGTCCTCAACGATCAGGCCGAATCCCTCGCCACCGAACCAGTGAAACGTCTCGAGCATGACGGCAGGAGACCGGTTCAGCCATCGCTGGTCCATGTCCATGGCCGCGAACGCGCTGAGGAGCGGATACTCCCCGGGCGTGACCCGGGCAGCGTGATCGGCCATCGCATCGTCGGTCGAGTACAGGACGAGCCCGTACCGCGCAGCCAGGCGGCGGGCGATCGTCGACTTGCCCGCGCCGCTGCCGCCGCCGATCCAGTAGACGTGCCTGAGTCGCCCGAGCGGTCCATGTTCAGGAAAACCAGGGCGGTCGTCCATCACTTCCATCTTGCGCTGAGCGACCACGTGACATGGTGCCGGGCCGTTCGGGTATGGCCAGTCTGTCGCGAGTCCTGATCGGCGTGCTGGCATCGATGTGGGGGGTTCATGGCAGCAACGGGGGCTGTCAGGGGGCGATCGCGAGGTCTGATCCTGGCAGCGATGATCTTCGCGGTGGCGATGACCTTCATCGACCAGACGATCGTGTCCATCGCGGTACCCGAGATCCAGAAAGAACTCGGCCTCTCGACGACCGGCGTTCAGTGGGCGGTCAACGCCTACTTGCTGTCGCTGGCCGCGCTGTTCGCGTTCGGCGGCAGGCTCGCCGATACCGTCGGCCACCGGAAGATGGTCACGCTGGGCGTCATCGTGTTCGCCGGAGCATCGGCGCTGTGCGGGCTCACCCCCAAGGGCAGTTTCGCCGAGGCGTGGATCGTGACGTTCCGGGTCATTCAGGGTGCCGGCGGGGCGATCATGTTCCCTGCGGCGCTGGCGATCGTGGTGCAGACCTTCGCGCTGCGCGAGCGCGGTCGAGCCCTGGCGCTGTTCTTCGGCATCGCGGGCGGGCTGACCGCGATCGGCCCGGTCCTGGGGGGCTTCCTGACCCAGTGGACGTGGCGGGCCATCTTCTGGGTGAACATCCCTGTCGCGCTGATCGCGCTCGCGCTGATCGTGATCTCCAGGCCCGTGACCGAACACAGGCCGGCGCGGATGGATTACCGCGGCCTAGCGCTCATCGCGACCGGCATCGCGCTGAGCGTGTTCGGCTTCCAGCAGTCGACCATCTGGGGCTGGCACAACCCCGCGATCGCGCTGTGCATCGCCGCCGGGCTTGCCCTGCTCGTGGTGTTCTACTTCGTCGAGATCAGGACGCCGTCGCCGCTGATGGAGGTGAGCATCTTCCGGATCAGGCCGTTCCTGGTCCAGAACATCGTTCTCGGTATCTCGAACCTGGCCTTCATACCGGTGTTCTTCTTCGCGAGCGAATACGCGCAGATCTCGCTCGCCAAGTCCTCGTCCGAGGCCGGCATCATCCTGCTGTTCTTCTTCATCGGCTTCGCGATCGCCTCGCAACTGGGCGGCCGGATGCTTGACAAAGGCGGCGCCAAGCGGCCGGTGGTGCTGGGATGCGCGCTGGCGGCCGTCGGATTCTGGCTGTGGGGCGGACACGTAACCGGCCTCAGCTTCAGCGCCCAGCAGTGGTACATCATCGTGGCCGGGGCCGGCGTCGGGTTCATGCTCGGCCCGTCCAGCACCGACGCGGTGAACAGGGCCAGCAGGTTCTCCTATGGCGAGGCGACCGGCATCACCCAGACGGTCAGGAACTACGCCGCCAGCCTGGGCATCGCGGTCCTCGGTACGGTCCTCGTGACCGAGCTGCGCACTCACCTCACGACGTCGCTGATGGCGCTCGGCGCGCCGAGCGCCAAGGCGCACGCGCAGGCGGCCAGGCTCTCGCAGGTCACCGGGGGAAAGGCGGGCGGGAACGGGAGCGTCGGATCGATCCCGCACTTCTACCGCCTCGACTTCGCCCACGCGACGCAGACGGTGCTGTACATCATGGCGGGAGTCATGGCCGTCGCGGCGGTCGTCGCGATAATCGGCCTGCGCGCCGGTGTGCAGCAGGAACAGGCGCCCGCCGAGGCCGCGACATCCGACGCCGACGCGACCCGGAGCTGATGGCCGGGAGCGGAGCCACAGGGGCAGGATCAGCGTCGATGGCGGCCGGTTCGCGCTGGTGACACAATCGGAGCCGAGGCACCTGCACGTACCACCGAAGCGAGACTGCCATGGACCACACAGAGGCTTCCTTGCGGGCAGAGAACGCGGAGCTGCGCCGTCTGCTGGAAAAGCATCAGTGGTCGGGCCTGACGCCGTTCAAGTCAGCTGGCTGCTGCCCTGAGTGCGCGGGCGCGGCACCGCCTCAGGGCAAGGGACACCGTCCGCACTGCGCGATCGTCTCGGCCCTGGCGATGCACGACATCGCCACGTGGTGACCGCCGTGCCCGTCCGCTGACTGCCAAGAGCAGAGTTGCGCGCGCCGTACTGGTGGCGAAGCCGCCGGCGAGGTGATGTGTTCGTGCCGCTGGCGATCGGCCTCGTGGTCGGCGGGCTGGGACTCTGGTCGGCCCTTGTGTACACGCACAATCAGGCTGCCTTCCGTGCCGAGGCCGTGCGGGCGAGGGCCGTTATCGAAAAGATCTACACAAGTGCACCGTCGCAGGGATACGGTGCGCCGATATTCGATGAATACGCGGTCGTTCGTTTTGGCGCGCAGGGACGGATCGCGCACGCTCAGGTTCTGCTCGCGCGCGATTGCAGTGGCGTGTGCGTCCCGGGATATCACGTCGGCCAGGTGCTGACCGTCGCTTACAGCAGCGAGAATGTGCGATACGCGCAGTTGTATTCCCGGGTCGCTAAGCCGTCTGCCGGATTTCTGTACGTGTTCTTGATGCTCGGCGCGCTCGCGGTCATTTTCCTGGCGGCCGCGGTCTTCAACATGTTCACCGCCTGACCCGGCTCAGGCGTGCGCCGAGAAGATCTGGTGCACTTCGCGCGCCGCGTAGCAGACGAGCACGTAAGCGGCTGCCGTGTCCGCCCACCACCAGCCGGCCGCGACATTGAGCGTCAGTCCGAGCAGCACGGCGACCGCCAGGCACCCGTCGATCAGCGTGACTCGCGCCTCGGTCGCGAGGACAGGATTCCGCAGCGCCCGGCCGGTCTTCGCCTTGCCGCTGGCCAGCGCGAACATCGCCGCCGCTGTCGCCGCCGTCCACCCGATGCCCAGGATCGAGTCGTGCGCGCGGTACCCCGTCGCGAGCACGACGGAGGACTGCACCGTGAGGTAGACCGCCAGCGCGAGGAACGCGTACCCGATCAGCCGCAGGCCGCGGCGCTGGCGTTCTGGGCTGGTTCCTGACAGCTCCCAGATCACGACCATGGATGCGCCGATCTCGATCAGCGAGTCGAGGCCGAACCCTGCCAGCGCGACCGAGCGCGCGAGCACGGCCGCGATCGCCAGCACCACAATCCCCGCGACGTTCCAGGCTAGGGTCGCGTACTCCAGGGCGAATCCCCGCCGCACGAGCGCGGGCTGGGAACCAGTGCGTGCGGCGGCCACGCCCTCATTGTGGCAAGGCACGATCGGGACCAGGCTCGCGGTCTCCAGCAGGCGCAACGCCGGGGCGGCTACGGTCGATGTCCATGGACGCGCTGATTGACGTGACCGACGGGCTGGTCAGGATTCAGTCGCGCGGACCCGCCACGAGCGCGGCTGTGATTTTCGGTGAGAACAAGACCTCGGGACGACTCAGCTACGCCGAGGAACGGCAGTGGCCAGCAACTGGCGACGTCCGTCTGCGCTGCGTCTTCCCTGAGGAACTCCGTGCGAGCGGCAACGCGGGTCGGGCGCTGCGCCTGCTGCTGCATCACCTCGCGACGCGTACCCGCTACCGAACCGCCGTCCTCATTGTTCAGGAAGCCGACGCTGACTTGCTCGCAATCGCGGTCGGCGCCGGGTTCGCCGCGCGGGAGAGCTTGTGCGGCGACCGCTGCGTGCTGACGAGGAGTGTTCCGTCGGTGCGTTACACCGACGGCATAGTCACCATCCGGCCGCTGCGGGCCGATGACATCGACCGGCACATGGAGGCCATCGACGACGAGCAGATCGACTGGCTGTGGGAGCCCGACCACCGGGCGAAGTGGAAGACGATGACTCCCGCGCAGCAGCGCGAGCACAATCTGGCGTACCTACATGCCTGCCAGGACGGCTTCGGCACAGGACCGAAGTGGGCCTTCGCCGCCGACCTCGCCGATGCGAGCTACATCGCCTACGTCGACTGCGATCTGACCAATGGCGATGTCCCGTACGGCGACGCCAACATCTCGTACACCGGGCACCCCGCCTACCGCGGCCAGGGCAACGTGAGCAGGGCGGTCCGCCTGATCACAGCGTTTCTCCGCGATCACACCGGCGCCACGTCGGCGCACATCATCGTCGACGAGGCGAACGAGCCATCGCTGCGCGTCGCCCGGGCCGTCGGAGCTACCCGGGCCGGGCGGTGGATCGACGAGCACGGCCGGCCGATGATCAGGCACGTGCTGCCGCTCCGCTGACTGGCGTCCGCAGGTACGACCAGACCAGCCCCGTTGACATCCCGAGCGGACCAGGCCGCCCCCGCTTATCCACCTCAGATGTAGAGAGAACGACTCCATAGGGTCGTGAGTCTTCGCGCAAGCCGCCGTGTTATTGGCTCGCCTGGAAGCTCGACACCACGGGAGGATCGGCGGGTGAGCACCGAGCAGAACCGCCCGGCCGGGCGGCCGCTGCCCGACGGGCAGCCTGCCGGGCTGCTGGCGTACTGGGGTATCCCGCCTGACGCGCAGCTCACAGCGTCGCACGGCACCAACAACCAGACCTTTGTCGTCAGGGTGGCTTCCGCGCGCTGGGTGCTACGGATCAGCCAGAATCTGACGGCAGTCCAGGTCCGCGCAGAGCACCGGCTGCTCGCGCGTCTTCGCCAGGCTGGCCTGCCATTCGCGGTTCCTGAGCCGGTGCCGGCGCTCACGGGGGCCTTCCTGGTTGAAACCGCGGCCGGCCCTGCGGCGGTGACGAAGTGGCTGCCCGGTGTGCGTCCTGACCTGTCGGACGAGCAAGCGCTCGAGCGGTTCGGCCGCGCCATCGGCCAGCTCAGCGTGGCACTCGGCCAGGTACCGCGGCAGGACGCCCCGCACGACTGGCTCATTTGCCCGCACGTGCACCCGGATGTCAAGGACGTTGCCGAGCTGTGCCGGAAGCTGGTTGCCGCCGGCATCAGCTCCGAACTGACCAGGCTCGTGACAACCTTCGAACAGGGCTCGTGGCTGATCGGGGCCGGCGCTGGCCTGCCCGTCCAGATCGTGCACGGCGACGTGGGAGCATCGAACGTGCTGGCCGACGAGCGCACCGGCGACGTGACGGCAATGCTGGACTTCGAGATCGCCGGCGCTGAGCTCCGGGTGCAGGACCTAGTCGTCGGCCTGAGGCATTCGGGGGCACTGGACGCGCCGGACTGGCAGCGCCGCGCGGCCGCGCTCGCCCGCGGCCACTGCGGCGCTAGGGAACTGACCGAAGCCGAGGCGACTGCGGTGCCAGATCTGCTGCTGGCCAGAGCCATGGGCACCGTGGTCTGGCGGGCCGGCCGGTGGTGCCGGGGACAGGCGAGTCTCGACGACGTGTCCGTCCGGTTGCGACGGCTGGCGGCGGCGAATATATGGCTCGGGGCGCACGGCAGCGAACTGCGCGACGTGCTGCGCCACGCCTCTGCCTAGCAAACAGGCGGGCCAGCGACGCGCTATCCGGCCTTCGTTTCTTGCGCTGCCGTTACTTCTGACGTCATGCTCGGCACGTGCGGCATGCAACGCCGGAAGATTTTGATCATCTTGAGGAACTGCTGGGCGAGCTGCGCAAGCTTCCTCAGCTGCGTGAACGAAAGCGCGGTTACTTCTCGCGGGGATCCCGGGCTTTCCTCCACTTCCACGAAGATGCCGGTGACTATTACGTCGACGTGAAGCTTGACAGCAAGTTCCAGCGCATGAGGGTCACCAGTTCGAACGAACAGGCCGACTTCCTCTCACAGGTACGCGGCGCGCTGCGCTGACCGTTATCCCGAATGGGCCGAGAGGGGCCGAACTCGGTCAACCAGACGGCCGGTTGGTGCGTCTACGGTACGAGGGCTCCTCGGCTCAAGCGTGATGGACGGTGGGTGCCATGCACTGGACGGGCACAACGGGTTCGCGAGCGGCCCTTCGGTCTCTGGTCACAGTCGTCGCGCTCGCTGGCGGCCTCCTGCTGACATCGCTGCCAGGAAGCGCTGCCGTCGGCGCGCAAGCACAGGGGCACTCCTTAGCGCCGGGTACGATTACCACCTTCGCCGGCGGACCTGGCGGGCTGGCCAGGGCAACCCGCGTGGCACTGATGCAGGTGTGCGCGCTGACCTACGCGCACGGCAATGTGTACAGCACCGAGCAGAGTCCCGCCAGCGGCGCCAACTACATGATCGGCCGTACCCGTACGCGCACGGACCGATTGGCCACGGTGGCCGGGGGAGGCGGCGTCGGCTCGGTGCCGGACGGAGGCAAGGCGAGCGGCGGGCTTCAAGGAAGCCAGAGTGTCTCTGGCGCGTGCGGCATAGCCGTCGATCATCACGGGAATCTGTTCACGCTGGGCCCGGACCAGATCAGGGTCGTGGCCGGCAGCACCGGCTCCTTCTACGGGCAGCAGATGCTGGCTGGCCACGTGTACACGATCGCAGGGACAGGAGTGAGCGGATACGCCGGAGACGGCGGCCCAGCCGTTGACGCCGAGCTTCGCTTCCCGTCCGGCATGGCGGTCGACTCCAGCGGCAACGTGATCTTCGCGGACAACGGGAACCAGCGGGTCCGCGTCGTCGCGGCGGCTACCGGGACCTTCTACGGCGTGCCGATGACTGCCGGTGACATCTACACCGTGGCTGGTACCGGAGCTAAGGGTTACACCGGTGACGGCTGCGCGGCCACTACGGCCCAGATAAAGATCACCTTCCCGGTCGGAGTGGCGGGGATCCAGATCGACCACGCGGGCAACCTGGTGATCGCCGACACCGGCAACTTCGCGCTGCGTGTCGTGGCGGCCGCTAACGGCACGTTCTACAGGACGGCGATGCAGGCAGGTCACATCTACACCGTTGCTGCGGGGCACCTGCCCGCGCCCGGCACCGGTTGCGGCGCGGGCGCCGACCGCAAGGCCGTCGTCAGGCCCGGGTTCCGCGCCGTCTGGGTGGCGGTTGACCGTGCTGGCAACCTGGTGACGACGGGGGGCGGCTACCTCTGGGTCGACGCCACCGCAACAGGCACCTTCTACGGGCACCGGATGCCAGGCACACCACATTGTCCGTGTCATGCGCATCGGCCCGGTTAGGACTTTCACCGGACCAGTGGGTCTCACGGTCGACGGTGCGGGAAACATCGTGATGTCGGCCTCCTCCGCCCGCCCGGGAGGGCCAGCAGCACTCCGCGTGCTGGCCAACCGGCAGGGGCGGGACTTCGGCAGGGCCGTGCACGCCGGAAAGGTGTACAAGGTAGCCGGGAACGACTTTACAGCCTACTCGGGCGATGGCGGCCCGGCCGCGATCGCCCAGTTCGGCGGCCTGGCCGGGCTGGCAGCGGACTCGCGCGGGAATATCGTCCTGGCCGATTCCAGCAATGATCGCCTGCGTGTGATCGCCTCTCACACTGGCCGGTTCTATGGCCGGAGAATGACCGCCGGGGACATCTACACGATCGCCGGCAACGGCCGCCTCGGCACAAGCAGGCGTCAGACAGGACCCGCAAAGGGGATCGAGGTGAGACCCGACGGCGTCGCGGCCCGTCGCAACGGAGACCTCGCGATCACCGGGCCGGTGGGCGGGCGGGGACGGCACGGACTGATGTGGCTGCTGCCCGCGCACAACGGCACCGAGTTCGGGCGGCGGGTGGTCGCAGGGAACGCCTACGTGCTCGAACGCTGCGGGAAGGGCTTTTGTGCTCACCTAGGGCAACCAGCCTTCGACGCGGCGGGGAACCTGCTGGTGAACCAGATCCCACGCTTCAGCCAGCTCATTGTCATCGCGGTGCGGACCGGGACGTTCTATGGCCGGGCCATGAAAGCCGGCCACCGGTATGTGCTGGCCATGAACGGACTGCCCAGCCGCCACACCGGGCCTGTCACGGTTGATCACCATGGCAACGTCCTGATCGGCGGCCGGAACGTCGTACGGGTCTTCGCGGCCAGGTCCGGCACGTTCTACGGCATCACGATGACAGCGGGGAACATCTACAAGATCGCGTTCCACTGTTGCCTAGGGGATGCCCCCTTTGCTCTTGCTGTAGACGCGGCCGGGAACGTGGTCATGACCAGCCCGCTTCGGGCTGTGGTCACGGTGCTCGCCGCGACGACAGGGACGTTCTACGGCGTGGCGATGACGGCGGGCCAGGTCACCACCGTCGCCGGGAACGGCACTGCCGGATTCGCTGGCGACGGCGGCCCAGCGCTCGCCGCTGAACTGGGCGCACCCGCTGCGCTTACCATCACCGGATCCGGTGACATCCTGATCGGCGACGCGCTGCGGGTCCGCTCGATCTCAGGCTGACGCTGTCCATGCCGGCGCTGTCCATGCCGGCGCGCCGACGAGCCCTGTCGGTACCTCGTGATACGCCGGTCAGATGAACTGGTCGGAGATGGAGCGACGGCAGCCGCGCCTGGCTGAGCTGGGCCGGCAGCGCCTGATCGAGCCCGGGGTGCTGCTCGTGGGAACGATCAGGCGCGACGGCACACCACGGATCAGCCCGGTCGAGCCGTGGCTCATGGACGGTGAGCTGTGGCTGTCCATGATGTGGCGGTCGGCGAAGGCGTCGGACCTGCTCAGGGACCCGCGCGTCCTGGTGCACAACGCGGTCAGCAACCGGAATGGTGAGGATGGCGAGTTCAAGCTGCGCGGCGCGGTCCGCGCCGAGGCCGGCATCGCGGTGCAGCGCCGGTACGCGGAGCAGGTCGCGCAGGCACTCGGCTGGAATCCGGAGCCAGGCAAGTTCCACCTGTTCGCGGTCGGCTTCGAGCAGGTCAGTTACATTCGCTACGACGACGCGAGCGGCGACCAGTTCGTCGCGCAATGGCCGCCAGCCCGCGAGTTTGTGCGGCGCGCGACCTCGCCGACGAGCGTCGGCGAGCCCGAGCCCCGCACCGATCTGCTGCTGCCTGACCCAGCCTGAGCGACCCGCCGAAGCGGCGAGGTCGTCACGGCGCCCAGGCGTACAGGCCCGTGCTGCTCGCGGTGTACAGCCAGCCGTTGGCGAAGGCGCCCTGCGGGAAGTCGTTGCCCTGGTCAAGCTGGGCCAGGAGCGCGCCGTCCGAGGTGTCGAAGAGGTACGTCGCGTTCGGCACGCCTGAGTTGTCGTAGGTGCCAGCCGCGATCACGCCGGCGCCGTTGACAGACGGACTGGTCAGCACGCCGTTCGGCAGCCCGGTCTGCCAGGTGATCGCGCCGGTCGCCGGGTCGAGCCTGGCCATCGAACCGCGGAACGCCGTGCCCCCGATGGTCACTCCGGGCCCGGCCGTGTACAGCGACGTGCCGTCGAACGCCGCGGCAGACTGGCACTGGCCCATCACCTTCTCGCTCGACTTCGCGCCGATCCTGGTCTGCCAGACCTTGGCCATCGTCGAGCGCCGCACGGCGTAGTAGATGCCGTTCTTGTTGCAGGCGCCGACCATGGGGGTGGACGTGCCGTTTATCACGGCGGTGAACAGCGTCGGGGACCCGCCGAAGTCACCGTCGCCTGTGACCTCGGCGCGGGGCACGGCGAACGACCCGAGCAGCTTGAGCGCCGGGCTGAGCTTCAGGATCGCGATGGTCTGATAGCGCTGCGCGCCCGCTGGCCCGTTGCCGGTGGTCGCGTATACGTCGCCGGTGCCGTCGACGGCCACGGTCGACCACACCGAACCGCCGACATGGCCAGCGGGGACCGTGTAGAAGGTCGCCGTCCTCTTGCCCGTGGCCTGGCTGAACGCGGCGATCCCGCCGCGGACCAGCGGAGTGTCGCAGTTCGAGGCGATGCCCACGTAGATCTTGCCGTGCGACACGGTGGGCGAAGACCACGAGAAGTAGTTGCTGACGGTTTTCGACGGGACCGCGATCGGTGCACGCCAGACCTGCGCGAGTGTTTTGGCGTTGAGCGCGTACAGGTAACCGTCGGGAGCGGCCACGTAGACGGTGTCCTGCCCGGTCGAGGGGTCGCGCGCGACCGTGGCAGTCGCGGCGAACCCGAACTTAGGGCACGTCAGCGCCGGCTGGAAGCCGAGGAAGATCTTCTTCTGGCGTATCCCCGTGACGGCGTTGATCTTGTAGAAGTATCCGGCGAATGAGCCGATGAAAACAGAGCCATCGGCCACGACCGGGCTGGAAACGTAGGGAATGTCGAAATGCCACTTCTGCGTCAGGCCAGGGGCATTGGCCGGCGTGATCGCCGCGTCGGCGCTGCGCGAGGTGTGCGCGGGACCGCCGAGATAGGCGGGCCAGTCGCCCGGGCCGACCGCGGCCGCGGGGCCTGATCCGGCGACCGACCCGACGGCGAAACCGACGGCGCAGGCTACCCCGACCGCGGCGGCGGTGGTCCTGCGAACGGCAACGTGCAGCGAGCGCCTCATGCGCCTTCCTCCCCTTACGACCCAAGGATCAGGGCTGATTGCCTGCATTATGCAGCCCTGGCCCTTATTCGGCGGGAAGGAGACACTTTTGCGGGTGGCATCAAGAAAATGCCGGCGAGGAAGGGGCCCCCTCATGGACCCTTCCTCGCCGGCTCGGAGGGACGGCCGCCCATAGTCGTCCCGCCGCGATTCGGCGGACTAGCCTCTGTTGAACGGAGCGACGAGCGGGTTCATGCTCGAGAACAGTCCGGCCGGGTTCGGGTACCAGGCCCAGAGGTGCATGGTGATCAGGACCGGGTGCCAGAACGTGAACTTGGCTCCTGACGCCGCCTTCTTCGCGCACGTCTTGGAGTTCTTGTCCGGGATGAAGGTGCCGTCGGCGTAGTGGCACGCCGCGGGGAACGAACCGAACGTCGCGTTGGGCAACGGCAGGTTCTTCGGCATCTTCGTGAACACCCACTCCAGCGCCCCGAGCTGCCACCTGGCCTTGGTGTGCTCATACACCAGGATCTGCGGCTTGCGGACGTTGAACCCGGTGATCTTCGGGTTCAGGTAGTGGAAGCCCATGTCCGGGATCATCTTCGTGATGATCATGTAGCCGTCGGCCTTGGCCTTGGCCAGGTTGAAGGCGTACTTCGCGGTGGCCTGCCTGGCGGCCGCGAGCTGCCCGGCGATCTGCAGCGACAGCGGGTCGGCAGACACGGTCATGGCGTGACCAGACTGCGTCCGATGCTGCTGTGCAGCCTTCGCGGGCCCGCCAAAGCCGTGCGGGATCACGGTGGTCTGCGCCTGGGCCGGCAGCATAGGCAAGCCGACCGCAAGCGCCGCGGCAGCAAGGCCGCCGAGCGAAATGATGCGCATCCTCTCCATTTGCGCGTCCCCTCCTAGGATCCTTCCTGGACCCGGTAGATGTGATCGGCGACCAGTCCGTGAGCCTGCCGGTGCACTGCCGCCGCGGCATCGGCCGATGGCGCTTCGACCAGACAGAAAATCCGCCCGGCTGACTCGTCGACCCAGTACCTCAGGTAGCGGACGTCGAACTCGTCCTGGGCCTCCAGATCGGCGATGTGCGCCTTGGCAACGTCTTCCATAGCGACGCCACCCGGCACGTCATGAACATCCATAAAAAGCGGCACTAGCTGCCTCCCTTCCAGTCGTCGGAGTTACAACGACCACGTTAGGAAGGCAGGGCCTGCTTACTGATCGGGAGAAATGCCTGGCTTGGCTGGCTCGCTGCCTGGATTGCCCAGCCGGTTACCTAGGTCGGGGTGCCGATACCCATCTGGGCGGCCTGACGCGCCGCCGCGGTCCTGGATGAGACGCCGATCTCAGCCAGCACCGACGAGACATGATGATGCACTGTCCGCTCGGAAATGAACAGCCTGCGCGAGATTTCCTTGTCGGGCAGGCCCTCTGAGAGCAGCGCCAGGACTTCCCGCTCGCGAGCGGTGAGCCCCGCGGGAGCGTCGCGGGTTTCCGCGCGCGGCCCGCGCGGGATCGCCCGAATGCCAGCCTGTCGCATCCGGCGCCGGACTGCGGCAGCGGCCAGCTTGGCGCCAAGGTCGTCGAGTATCCGCAGCGCTTCCCGCAGGCCCGCCTCGTCGGACGAGCCGAGCCAGGCCAGCGCGGCGTCGTATGGTCGCCCAAGCTCGTCCCACGCGGCCGCGGCGGCGCCGCGTCGCCCGCCATCTCCAGGCGGTACGGCTCAGGTAGCTCGCCTGGCGACGGGCTCGCCTGAGCGCGTCAGCCAGACCGCAGCGGATCCCAGCGTCGACGGGTGCACCAGGCCACGCCCGCCCGCGCAGCCCGCCAGGACCTCCGCCACAGCGGATCGTTGATCCCCCTCGAGCCACCTGAGTTCCGCCCTGGCCGCCCGCACGGGAACGAACCAGCCCGGCTCGGCGGCGCCGTCAGCCAGCCGGAGCGCCTCGTCGAGGAGATCCCAAGCACCCTCCTCGCCGCGGCGACCTCGGATCGTGCCGAGAACCCTGACCGGGTTGATCCGGTTGACCGGCGAGATGCGCGCTCCCTCGAGCGACTCCCTGCACATCTCGACGGCCTCGTCCCACCGGCCCGTCAGCATGAGTATCTGCTCGCGCCAGCCGCGCAGGCACAGGGCGAAGACTCCTAGCTCACGCCCGTCGCAGTAGGCCATGCCTTCAGTGAAGTTGTCCTCGGAGTCCGCGAACCTCTGCATGTAAGCGAACGCCTCCTGAAGACTGGAGTACGCCCGGCCGGCGGCTTCCTGCAGATCCGCCCCCAGCGCGACACGCAGAGCCTCCTCGATGCTGGCGACTCCGTCGCCACCGGCATGGACCTGGCCAAGGCCGATGGCGTTCAGCGCGTAACTGGTCAGGGCGGGGTCGCCGAGTTGTTCGGCCAGCGCTCGTGCCTTCTGCATCAGTTCGATGCCCTCGTCGAACTGCCCGTCGCAGAGCGAGCAGACCGCGCGCCCCGCGTAAGCCCAGGCCAGCTCCCGGCCAGGCGGGATGTCGCTGAGCACACGGAGCGCCTCATCGGCTGCCGCCTCTGACTCCCCGCCGCGGCACAGGCGCCAGAGCGTGGTCGACAGGAAGCGGAGGTCCGCGCTGATCTTCAGCACGTCGCCGAGCGCGCGCCGCATTCCCACAGCCGTTTGCATGGCGACCTCGGCGTCCTCCCACCGGTCGAGAAACGAATACTCCAAGGCGATGCCCTCGTGCAGTGGCGCGAGGACGTTCGACCCGCTGTCGCCGGCGAAACGCAGCGCCCGAGCGTACTGGGCCGCCGCCTCGCGGTGTGCGCTCAGCTCGGACGAGCGCCTGGCTGCCTCCGGGGCGTGCCGCAGCACCGCGGCGGCGTTACCCGCTCCTTCCGCGTGATGCGCGAGCAGGGCCTCGTCTGCGCCGCCCGCCTCTTCCAGCGCCGTTAGCAACCGGACGTGCAGGTCGATCTTCCTGTGCGGAGCGATCCCGGCGTCAACGGCCATTCGGACGAGCTCGTGCCGGAACCGCAGTTCCGTGCCGTCCGGGATCAGGATCCCGGTCTGCAGGCACTGGTCAGCTGGCGAGTCAGCATCAGGATGCACCGAAGAGAGCAGCGCGGGGCGCACCCGGCCACCGATCACGGCCGCGGTCTCCACGAGCTCGCGGGCGCTGGGGCTGCAGCGGGCCAGCCTGGCGCCAACCGCGTCGCTGACCGTCGACGGCACCGACGGCCATCCGGCATCCAGCATCTCGCTCACGTAGAACGGGTTGCCGCCGGTGATCCTGTACAGCTCGGCCGCGTCGACATCGTGCTGGCCGGCGAGCTGGCGCACGGCGCGCTCGGACAGCCGCGGCAGCCGCATCCGACGGGTGGCGCGCTGCGTGGCGAGGTCGCCGAGCACGAGCCGCAGCGGATGGTCGGCGCTGACCTCACTGTCCCGGTATGTCACAAGCACGAGGGCGTTCCTGCGGCTCAGCCGACGGCCGAGGAAGTTCAGCAGGTCGATCGTGGCCTCGTCGGCCCAGTGCACGTCCTCGATCACCGCAACGGTGAACGTGGCAGGCGATCCGATCTCGGCCAGGAACGCCGCGAACAGCTGGTCGCGCGGTGCGCCCTGACGGCACAGCGTGGGCAGCTCCCCGTCAAGCTGCGATCCGATGTCGAACAGCGGCCCGAGCGGACGCGGCGTCAGCAGCCCGTCGCACGCCCCCCACAGCCAGCGGACCCCTTTGAGCTGCTGCTGGAACGCCTCGAGCAGCGCGGTCTTGCCGATGCCCGACTCGCCGGAGACCAGGGTCAGCCGGCCGTCGCCCTGCCTGGCTTCGCGTGCGTACTCGGCCAGTGTGTCCAGGAACGACTCGCGTTCCAGTAGTTCCATCGCCTAGGCCCCCAACAACCCCGCTCCACAGCACGGATTGTAAGACATTGGCGCCATTCCGGTGCCCCCTCGCGGTCCTGCGGGGGGCCGAGCGTGTCAGCTGTCCCTACTGCCAGGCGGAGATCAGGAAAGCCGGAATCCGCTAGCCGCCGCGTGGTTGCGCCGTGCTCTACTTGCTTCGTGAGTCCTGCCCGTAAGTCGCTGGTCGAGGCGCTCACCGGCCGGCACGGCCATGAGGCGCCTGACGCCCTGTCGCAGGAACAGGCCGAGGGGGCCAAGGCCAGGGTCCGGCTGCTGATCGAGATCACGGCCAGGGCGGGGGAGTACCGCAAGGGCCTGCTGGCCGCGGTCGCCCGGCTCAGCAGGGAAGAGGCGTCGATCATCGCCGACCTCGAGCGGCACGGCCTGCAGGTGCCGCAACTGCACGACGTGCTGTGCGGTGGCCACGTGCTCGTCGACGACCCGCAGCTGTACGAGGACTGGCATTTCAAGAAGGTCAGTCATCTGCGGATATCGAGTCATCATCGCGACATCGACAAGAAGAAGTACCCGGATATCGGCATGCGCGGTTATGTCGTGAGGGAAAAGCTGCACGGGCGGACGGCGACCGGCACCTGGGTGCAGCTGGAGAAGACCCCTGCAGCGTTCGGCAAGCGCAAGCTGCCGAGCATGGACGACGTCCGGCACCTGATGGACTACGTGATCTACCGCGTGACCCGGAGCAACGTCGGCCCGTGGGGCCTGTCCAGGCGGACCGAGCGCCGGCCCATGTACCTGTCGCCTGACCTCGCGGTACCGACCCCGTTGCCGCCGCCAATAGCCGATGCCGTGGCGGCGACGCTGCGGCGGATCGAGCAACACGATGACGTCACCGCGGTATCGTCCGACCTGGCCGGCAGGTTCCCGCCGCCTGACCGGGTGGACCCGGTTCTCGACCTGGGCAGGGCGCTGCCGGGACGGGCGGGACGCGGCTTGTTCGGTAACTCGGCGGTCTGGGTAACGGAGACTCCATCGCGGGTGGCGGCGGCGATCCTGGGCAAGGACGGCGGCCAGCCGCAAGACAAGCATCGCTGGGCGGACGGGGGACTGTTGTGAGCCAGCATGCGGCGCGCGGATCGGCTGGCGGTCAGGCCGCGGTTCCTGCCGGGCTGGTCGCCGCGGTGGTCGACCTTGTCGGCACCGGTCCTGTGCTGCTCGGGGCGTACACGATCGCCGAGCTCACGGCCGTCGACGCGATCGTCGACTTCCTGGAGGCCAGGCCCGCGGAGGAGGCGATCGCCGAGGCGGTGCGGTCCCTCGCGGCCAGGCAGCTGCTCGTGGCGGGGACAGCCGACGGGCAGGTTCAGGTCCGCGGCGACCTGGGCATCGCGGTGGCGTTCCAGCAGCGGGCCAGGCTGGTGCTGGACGCCAGGGCGACCGGTACCGTGCCAGGCGAGCCGTGGCGAATCCTTTTGCTGCCGCAGCCGGAGCCGATCTGCCTCGTCGTCCGGATCGACGCGCTCGGGGTGCACGAGCTCGGGCTGTACAGGACCGACGACGCTCTCGACCGGCTGACCGACTGGCTGCCGGGCGGCGAACTCGCCGAGCGCGCGGAACTCGGCCCCGACGAGCTGCTCTCCGCCGCCGAGCGATCCGCGCTCGTCACGGTCACCCGGTACACGACACAGGGGTCGTCGGAGGTCGCGGGCGACAGCACGGATCTGGTGCTGGCCAGGCACCACGGCGCGCTGCACGCGTTTGAACGCAGCGGCGATGAGACGCATGCCCTCGTCCGGCGGCGGTTGCACGGGGACAACGTCAGGGACACGATCGCGGCGATGCTGGCGTAAACCGAACGCACGCTCTAGTTGTCAGAGCCAACGTTGAGGCGAGGTTAGCATGACTGGCATGTCGGAAATACCAGGCGCACGGCGCAGGATTACTGTCGACGTCGACAGCACGCTGAACCAGCGCCTCATGGAGATGGCCAGGTGGCAGGGGGTCAGCGAGGAGGATCTGCCTGCCGAGGTAATTGAGCAGTACCCGAAGAGCTCCGGCCAGCGGAGCGTAACGGTTGAGGTCAGCGAGTCTGCTGCCGCCCGGCTCGGTGCGGCCGCTGCGACTATCGGGATGAGCGAGGAGGAGCTGATCGTCGAGGCCATCGACACCTACTCGCCAGTAAAGGCGGCCAGATGGCCCGGCCTGGCAATTCCCGCCTTGCTGGCGGCGCTCCCGCTGGTGCTGATGTTCGTGTCGCCCCCTGTCGGCCGTTCAGGGTCTGCGGTGGCCTGGACCGTGTTCGCCTTGGCAATGCTCGCGTGCTGCGCTGGCGCCGTGTATTGGATAGTTATCGTCTTGTACGCCGAGTGGATGGTGATCAAGTACGGGATTGCCGGTCTGGTCTCCATGGCCGGGTGCGGCGCTCTCGCGGTACTGTCCGCGTTCGCCTACGTCTACTGGCTGCTCGGCAGCCTAAGACCGGCCTCGTTCAACCTGCCATTGTCGCGTGTCGACGCGGCCTACTTCACCCTCGGGACGTTTACCACGACGGGCACCGGCCGGTTCGTGGCGCAGTCGTCATTGGCCGAGTTGCTTGTCTCCTGTCAGGTTGTACTCGGCTGGGGCTTCGTGGCCATACTTCTTGCCTTGCTCGTGCCGCGGGCGGCTGCGGCCCGTAAGCGCCTGTCGAATGGCCGGATCATCGTCCGCGCCCGCCAACGCGGCACGCCCCCGTGACATGGCACGGCTTCCAGTCATCCCTCGGGACGTTTTGCCCGGTTTGCGGCCAGCCATTCCGTGCCAAGTCGTAAGTTAGCGAACTTCGGTGTACTCGCTGCGGTCCAGCCGCACGACGTCGGCGTAGTCGCCGCCCTCTGACTCCGGGACGGTGTACTGGCCGCCGTCCTGCTGCATGACATGGAAGCTGCGTCCGGAGACCAGCCTGCGCAGGTGTCGTATCCCGCTCATGCCCGCGAGTGTGACAGCCGTGGCGGCGGCGACGAGCGAGCCGCCAGACAGCGCGAGCCCACCGACGACGTGTCCCAGCATCATCATGAGGACTCCGGCCAGCAGCGCCACCGGCACGGCCGCCACCAGCAGCAGTGCGAGCAGCGTCACGGTGATCATGGCCTTGGCCGACCTGTCCGGTGTCCGCTCCGCGTGCCAACCGGTCATCACACTCACCTCGCAAAGGGCCGGGGTGCCCGCAAGTTTCAGGCTCTCTCAGCAACACGATATGTCGCGTCATCCAGTTCAACGCGCCGCTCGATCAGGATCTTCCCGTGCCACATCTTCGTCGGTAATCCTGGGGGCCCTCGCGGAGGAGCTCGCAGATGACCCCGGCTCCTGCCGACGGGCAAACCCTGATATCCCGGCGGGAACCCATACACCACGACCATCGACCCGCGCCGGCTTCAGGTCGCTTCGCTAGGTGACCGCATAGCCGACTCGGGCCACGTTTGAGCCGCTCAGCGGCGCCAGCTCGGCCTGTGTGAGAAGGAGTCGCTCAGACGCCGCGGGTCCGGGTCGAGCGCCAGCCTGATGTCAGTGCGGCCCGGGCGGCGGCGAGCAGGACGGCGAGCAGGGCAAGTTACAGGGGCCAGTACTGGCTGGGCGGGTGGTAGGGCACCGGTGTGCCGGTACCGGAGGCGAGGATCCAGCTGCCAGGTGGCGCGGTGAAATGTGGTCCGGTTGTCTGGCTGGCTGGTGTCAGGGCCTGCACCATCGACCTGGCGCCGAGGAGCAGGACGATGAGTCCGGCCATGGCCGCGCCGACTGCGGGAAGCGTGCGCCGCTGCAGCGCGCCGAACGCTACGCCGAGGGCGAAGGAGAGTACGGCTTCGCCGGCCAGGGCCAGGTTGATGGAGACAAACCATGACCAGCGCGTGGTTGCGGTGTCTCCGGCGGTGAGCTGGTGCTGCAGCCAGGCATTGGCCGTCCCTGCGGTCAGGCCCGCGACGGCCAGGGCGGTGGCGAGAGCGGCGATCTTGGTGACATACCACCGGCGTCGCGACACCGACTGAGTCCAGGCGGTCAGTTGGGTGCGCTGCTCGACTTCCCTGGCCACCAGCGGAGCGCCGATCATGGCGCCGATGATTGCGAGCGCGGCGGGCAGTCCGTCCTGGGAGAACAGGATCGCGAAACTGAAGCGGCTCGTGAATGCGGCTTGCAGTCCGCCTGGATAGCGGCCTTTCAGGGCGCTGCAGGTAGCGGCTGACCGGACGTGGAACGCGCCGCTGTGCGCGTCTGGCGGCGGGCATCCGGCAGCGGCCAGCTGGCGGAGCCAGGCGTGGTAGCCCGCCAGCCAGTGCTCGGCGCTCAGCCCGAAGATGACGATCAGCGCGCACAAGGTTATGACGGTGATCACGGCCCAAAGGGCCTGCCCGCGGTGCTGCCGCCAGATGAGGCAGATCATGCCAGTGCCTCCCGCGGGAGTGCGGCGACGTTACCGTCAATGTAGCCGAGCACGAGCTCGTCAAAGGTGGGCGCCGCCTCTTGCAGGCCCGGTCCGGCGACGCGGTCGGCGTTGTCGCGGCAAACGAGCGCGATAGTGCGGCCGACCGTGCTGCGCTGGCTGATCACCTGCCAGCCACCGTCGGTCCAGCCGTCGGGGCCGGAGATGATCCGGTGCTGCTCGCGCAGCTCGTCAATATCGCCGGCGATCCGAACCTGGCCGGCGCGCAGCACAATCAGGTAGTCGCAGACCCGCTCGAGCTCCGCCACGGCATGAGAGGAGTACAGCACGGTCGCGCCGGTCTCGGTGCAGGCCTCGAACATGGAGCGCAGGAAATCTCGCCGGGCCAGCGGATCAAGGTTCGCCATCGGCTCATCGAGCAAGAACAGCTCGGGCTTCTTGGCCAGTACCAGGGTGAGAGCCACCTGGGCGCGCTCGCCGCCGGACAGGGCGCCGATCCGGGCCCGCGGGCGGATGTCCAGTCGCCGGATCCGTGCTGACGCCAGCATCGTGTCGAAGCCGTCGTTCATGCACCGGCCAATTTCCAGGACATCGGCAACGCGCAGGCGCGGCCACAGCGGCGCGTCCTGGGCGACGAACCCGATTCGGTCCAGCCGCCCCGCCGGAGCGCCGCCAGCAGTCTCGACCGTTCCCTTGCTGGCCGGCAGCAGTCCCGCCGCCATGCTCATCAGCGTGGTTTTACCCGAACCGTTTGGGCCCACGAGGGCCACCACGCGGCCGGCGGGCACCTCAAGATTGCAGTCACGCAGACCCCAGATACCACGGCCGTACCGGTGACCAAGACCCGCACACCGCAACGCCGGGTTCATGCCGCGCCGCCCGCCGCCCCGCGGTCATTCCGGCTGACGGCTGGCTCATCGAGAGCATCTTCCAGGAGCATCCGGATCTGCTCCGCAGATAGGCCATCCTGCCTGGCTCGGTCCACCCAGCGGGCCAGAGAGCCCAGCAGCCCCGCAGCGACCGGCACCGATGTCATCGACGGTGAAGCCGCCACGAAAGTCCCCACGCCCTGCCGGCGCACGACGAGTCCCTGGTGCTCCAGCTCACTGAACGCCTTCACTACCGTATTCGGATTGACCGACAGCGAGTCGACGACGTCGTTCACGCTGGGCAGCTGATCGCCTGGCCGCAACCGGCCCAGCATCACATCTCGGCGTACCTGCTGGACCAGCTGCCTGTAGATCGGAATACCGGACCCCGCGTCGATGCGGAACACAACCGCCTCCAAAACTATCGGTCTATTACTAGACTAGTAGAGTAGCGGTCTGCGCGCAATTGCTGACGTGGCGGTCGCCGATTCCAGATCTGACAGGTAGTCACGATGTCCCGGCAGCACCGCAACCCGACTACCGCTGCGAACACACACTCTAATTGTCAGAGGGCGCCGGTAGCATTATCGATAACAAATTCGTTCGCCGCGTCTCGCCCCCGGAGCCGCCATGAACCTCCCGCCAGACACCCAAGGCCCGCTGGCCGGCTTCGACCCCGACACCGTCGGGCTGGACCTGGACGCGGTGGCGGTCCGGGACGAGCCCACCGACGCCGAGCTGTACGGTCTCGATATCGGCCCCGTCGACGACGGCCCGGGTGACTGGGTGACGGGGGTGGTCCTGGCCGGGCCTGGCGAGGCGTTCGCCGACGGCGGCCCCCTCGGCCAGCTCCCGCCGGACGGGACGCTGGCCGGGCTGTCCGGCTGCGCCTACCAGGCCGGCCTGGGCGCGCTGTCCGATGACGCGCTGGTGGGGCTGCTGCACGCGTCCCGGCGGTTGTCGGCGTGGCAGTCCGGGATCGAGCTCGCCGCGGTCGCCGAGCTCGACCACCGCCGCCTCTCACAGTCGCGGCGGCCGGGCTGGTCCCGGGTCAGCGAGCACGTCGCCGCCGAGCTGGCCGCCGCTCTGGTGCTGACTGGCCGGTCCGCCGACCTGCTGCTCGGCCTGGCCCGCGACCTCGCTCGCCTCCCCGCCGTCCTGCAGGCCCTGCTCGCCGGCACCATTGACCGGGCGCGGGCGGCGGTGTTCGCCGCCGAACTCGCCGCCCTCGGTGACCGGGCGGCGAACGCCGCCGCTAACGCGGTGCTGCCCGGCGCCGCCGCGATGACGACCGGGCAGCTGCGGAACGCGCTGCGGACCCTGGTGCTGTCCATCGACCCGGCCGCGGTCCGCCGCCGGATGACCAAGGCCCGCGGCGACGCGCGGGTTGAAGCCTGGCAGGAATCCTCCGGGAACCTGGCCCTGGCCGGCCGCGAACTCGACCCGGCCGGCGCCGCAGCGGCGGACCGGCGGATCACCGCCATCGCCCAGGCCTTGAAAGACAACGGAGCCGCCGGCACCCTCGACCAGCTCCGCGCCGCCGTGTTCACCGCCCTTCTTGCCGGCCAGCACCCCGACACCCTCCTCCCCGCACCAGACCCAGCCAGTGACCCCGAACCAGCCCCACCCGGAAAAGCCGGCCCCGCCGGGCCGGCGGGCGGCGGGACTGTCGATGGCCAGGCCGCGGACGTCCCCGCGGGCGGCCTGGCGGAGCTGACCGGGACGGTGCACCTCACCGTGCCGGCCACCACCTTCCTCGGCCAGGCCGACCTGCCAGGCGAAGCCGCCGGCCTGGGCCCCCTGGACGCCTGGACCAGCCGCGACCTCGCCCGCCGGCTCGCCGCCAGCCCGCGGACCCGCTGGCAAGTCACCCTCCTGCATCCGGACGGCACCGCCGCCGCGCACGCAACCGCCCGCGCCGGACCCGGCCCGCCCG
Organism: uncultured Actinomycetota bacterium; assembly: GCA_963739025.1. Lineage (GTDB taxonomy): Bacteria > Actinomycetota > Actinomycetes > Streptosporangiales > Streptosporangiaceae > Chersky-822. Next base: position 601,907 of record CAVTYS010000003.1, read on the forward strand.
GCGACCCCGCCGCCTGCCGCGCCTGGCTCACCCGGCTCCGCTACGCCTGGGTCGAGGCAGGCCCCTGCGCCCACGGCTGCCAGACCCCCGCCTACCGGCCCGCCGCTCCCGGCAGCAACCTGGTCCGCGCCCGGAACAGGACCTGCGCCTTCCCCGGCTGCCGCCGCCCCGCCGTAGCCTGCGACCTCGACCACACCATCCCCTGGGACCAGGGCGGCCCGACCTGCCCCTGCAATCTCGCCCCGTTGTGCAGAAAGCACCACAAGACCAAGCAAGCACCCGGCTGGACCCTCACTCAGCCAGAACCCGGCACCCTCGAATGGACCGCACCGCACGGCCGGCGATATACCGTCACCCCCAGCTCCTACCTGTGCTGAGTTACCGCCCCGGCGCGCGGGCATTTCGGGACTGTAATTTCAACGGTGTAACTCCTGACAAGTAGGGAGACACCAGTGACAGATGTGACGACTCGCCAGGATCGTGATGAGCCGGGGCTGTCGGCAGCGGACGAGCAGCTGCTGCGGGAGCTGACCGAGCGGGCCCGGGCCGGCGGGCTGCAGCTCACCGGCGAGGGCGGGCTGCTGGGCAAGCTGACCAAGATGGTGATAGAAGGCGCGCTGGAGGGCGAGCTCGATGACCACCTTGGCTATGAGAAGAACGACCCGGCGGGCCGCAACGGCGGCAATTCCCGCAACGGCCACCGGGTTAAGACGGTGCTCGCCGATACCGGGCCGGTGGAACTCACCGTGCCGCGGGATCGCGATTCGAGCTTCGAACCGAAAATCGTCGCCAAAAGGCAGCGGCGGCTGACCGGGGTCGAGGATATGGTGATTTCCCTGTCGGCGAAGGGGCTGACCCACGGGGAGATCGCCGCGCACCTGGCCGAGGTCTACGGCGCCGAGGTATCGAAGCAGACGATCACCACGATCACCGACCGGGTCATGGAGGGCATGGCCGAATGGCAGTCCCGGCCGCTGGATCCGGTTTACGCTGTCGTGTTCATCGACGCTATTAACGTGAAGATCCGCGAGGGCCAGGTCGCCAACCGGCCCGTCTACCTGGCCCTGGGCGTCACCGTGGACGGCGAGCGCAGAAAGCGGGTCTGTCAACTTAACGGTGTAACTTGATCTTGGTTTACTTCCTGCCCGCGCTGAGGCGGCCGTCGAAGGTGATGTCGAAGGCGTTGAGTGCGGCCTTCCAGCGGTTGGTCCACCGCTGACGGCCCTTGCCGGTCGGGTCGAGGCTCATGATCGCCAGGTACAGGCATTTGAGGGCGGCCTGTTCGGTCGGGAAGTGGCCGCGGGCGTTCACTGCCCTGCGGAGCCGGGCATTGATGGACTCGATCGCGTTTGTGGTACAGATGACCGTCCTTATTTCCCGGTCGAATTGCAGGAAAGGCACGAATTCCGGCCAGGCGTTCTCCCAGAGCCGGATGATAGCGGGGTAGCGTTTCTCCCACTTTCCGGAGAATCCGGCGAGCCGGTCGAGCGCCTCGGCCTCGGATGCGGCGGTGTAGATGGGCTTAAGGTCTTTCGCGACCTGCGCCCAGTCCTTTTTCGACGCGTACTTGAATGAGTTCCGCAGGAGATGGACGATGCATGTTTGCACTATTGTCTTCTCCCACACGGCGCTGACCGCGTCGGGCAGGCCTTTCAGCCCGTCGCAGACCAGCATGCACACGTCCCGCACGCCGCGGTTCTTGATCTCCGAGAGGACCCGCAGCCAGTACTTGGCTCCCTCGCCGTCGCCGTGCTCGCCCGCCCACAGGCCCAGGATGTCGCGCTCGCCGTCCACGGTGACGCCCAGGGCCAGGTAGACGGGCCGGTTGGCGACCTGGCCCTCGCGGATCTTCACGTTAATAGCGTCGATGAACACGACAGCGTAAACCGGATCCAGCGGCCGGGACTGCCATTCGGCCATGCCCTCCATGACCCGGTCGGTGATCGTGGTGATCGTCTGCTTCGATACCTCGGCGCCGTAGACCTCGGCCAGGTGCGCGGCGATCTCCCCGTGGGTCAGCCCCTTCGCCGACAGGGAAATCACCATATCCTCGACCCCGGTCAGCCGCCGCTGCCTTTTGGCGACGATTTTCGGTTCGAAGCTCGAATCGCGATCCCGCGGCACGGTGAGTTCCACCGGCCCGGTATCGGCGAGCACCGTCTTAACCCGGTGGCCGTTGCGGGAATTGCCGCCGTTGCGGCCCGCCGGGTCGTTCTTCTCATAGCCAAGGTGGTCATCGAGCTCGCCCTCCAGCGCGCCTTCTATCACCATCTTGGTCAGCTTGCCCAGCAGCCCGCCCTCGCCGGTGAGCTGCAGCCCGCCGGCCCGGGCCCGCTCGGTCAGCTCCCGCAGCAGCTGCTCGTCCGCTGCCGACAGCCCCGGCTCATCACGATCCTGGCGAGTCGTCACATCTGTCACTGGTGTCTCCCTACTTGTCAGGAGTTACACCGTTGAAATTGACAGACCCGGCATTTCTCGAGGGCAGAATTAGTGCGAACTCGCGTGGGCACGAGCCGCGCAGAAAGCCGGGCGGCACTCACTGGGGCATTCACAGTTAGGCTGGCCTATGGCGACGATTGTTGCGTTTCATGCTCATCCGGACGATGAGGTGCTACTGACCGGAGGGACGATCGCCCGGCTCGCGGCCGAGGGCCATCGGGTGATCATCGTGATGGCCACCAGCGGTGAAATATGGCCCGACCAGCATCGGCGAAGGCTTCAGGAGTTGCGGGCGAGCGCGGCGATCCTCGGCGCGGACAAGGCGGTTCATCTGGGCTACGCCGACAGCGGGCACGGTCCGGTCCTGTTCGATGATCCGCCCGGCGCCACCCGGTTCGCGCGGGCGGACGTTGAGGAGGCCGCGGAAAAGCTCGCCGACCTGCTGGCGGACGAGCACGCCAACCTGCTGCTCAGCTACGACTCGCAGGGCGGCTACGGCCATCGCGACCATGTCCGGGTGCACCAGGTCGGCGCGCGGGCGGCCCAGCTCGCCGGAGTGCGCGTCGTGGAGGCGACGGTGCCCCGCGAATTGGTAGGCCGCGTCGCCCGCCTGCTGCTTCTGTTTCGCCTGGTAACTCGCCATCGCCTCGAGGAGATGCGTGAGTATGGGATGCCGCAGTCCGCGATCACCCACCGGGTCGACGTTCGCCGCTATGCGGCGCAAAAGCGAGCCGCGCTCGCAGCGCACCAGACGATTGTGTCTGGCGGGGGCAGAACGGCCAGGCTGTTCCGCGCACTGACTAGAGCCCCTCTGTCGGTTTACCGGATCGCCTGCGGGACGGAGTGGTTCGCCGAACCCGGGGGACGGACGGGCGAACTCGTCGCCGCCGGCCAGAACTAACCGTCAGGCGAGCGGCCCTGGTCCTCGCCTAGCTGGGTTCGAGGCAGAACTCGTTACCCTCAGGGTCGGCCATGACCACCCAGCCAGCATCGGGCGGCTGGCCGTCGCTGACGGTCGCGCCGAGGCCGATGAGGCGGGCGATCTCCTGTTCCTGGCTGCGATCGCGCGGGAGCATGTCGAGGTGCAGGCGGTTCTTGGCGGTCTTGAGTTCTGGGACAGTCACGAAGTACAGCCGGGTGAATCCGTCGTCGGGCGGTCCGACGCTGTACTCCGCGTGGCCCGGCTCGACGTTCTCCTCGTGCAGGGCCCAGCCAGTCACGGCAGCCCAGAATTCCGCGACGGAACGTACGTCGGAGCAGTCGAACGTGACGTTGAGTATGGCCGATGTCATCGCAAGCTCCACGGTGTTGCTGGAAAAGGATCGGTCCGCCGGAGTCGCGGCGCCCCGACTTTCATCAGGCTAGTACGCAGCCGCCAATGGGCGTGTGACCTGTGATGATCGGCGCGTGTCGTGACAGGACATGACGCAGCCGCCTCAAGATCATGTTTGTGTGACGAAACAACGACGTGAGGCGGCTGCTGCCGCCAGGGTAGCGGGGCCTGGCGGCGGAAGCGGGGCGATCTGCTCGGGCTGCTGCGGCCGGCGTTTGCGCGGACCGGGCCGTGGCTGCAGGCGGGCAGGTATGTGGGCGCGGTGATGAGCGATCTGCCGAAGCGGAACGGGTGGACGATTGCCAGGCATGTCGGTGACGGCAGGCCGGACCGGACGCAGCGGCTGCTGAACCGGGCGTCGTGGGACACGTTCGCGGCGATGGCGATCGTGCGCCGGTTCGCGGTCGCGGGCCTGGATGAGGCTGCGGACCGGGCCGGGCGGCGGCGCCTGGCGGTCGGGGCGCTGGACGAGACCGGGCAGGAGAAGAAGGGGACCGCGACCGCGGGTGTCCAGCGCCAGCACATGGGCTGCGCGGGCGGGGTGGAGAACGGCATCAACACCGTTCACCTGTCTTATGTCCGCGAGGGGGTCGGGCACGCGCTGATCGGCGCCCGGCAGTGGATCCCGGCCGGGCAGATCGATGACCCGGTCCGGTCGGTGGTGACGGCCTTGCCGCTGGACCTGCGGTTCCGGACCAAGGGGCAGCTGGCCGTCGACGTGCTCGCCGGCGCGTTCGCCGACGGGATCGCGCTGGACTTCGTGTGCGGGGACGAGGTCTACGGCAGCTGCACCGAGCTGCGCGAGTACCTGGAAGAACGCGGCCAGGGGTACGTGCTGCGGGTTCCGTCGAGCTTCCGGGTGACCCTGGCCCGCGGCGTCACGCTCACCTGCGTCCAGATTGTCGCGCGGCTGCTCGCACCCGGCCGGCGGTGGGAGATCCGCTCCGCCGGGAAGGGGTCCAAGGGCCAGCGCTGGTACGCCTGGGCGTGCGCCGGGACCGCCTCCCCGCGGCACTGCCTGCTGATCCGCCGCCACCTGGCCACCGGCGAGCTCGCCTTCCACCTGTGCCACGTGCCCGAGGACCAGCCCGCCGGCATGGGTCGGCTGATCCGCGCCGCCGGGCTGCGCTGGCCCGTGGAAGAAGACTTCGAGTTCGGCAAGGACTGCTTCGGCCTGGACCAGTCACAGGTCAGGCTCTACCACGCGATCGCCCGTCACACCGTCCTGGAGATGGCGCGCTGGCCATCTGCGCTGTCACCGCCGCGCTGCTCCGGCAGCAGACCGGCACCCAGGCAGCCCCGCCGGTCCGGCCCGGCCAGCCGCCGCCCGCCAGCCCCGGCATGATCCCGCTGACAGTTCCCGAAGTCCGGCGCCTGCTCGCCGGAACCACCCAGCCGCAGGCGCCACCCGACCAGATATCGCCTGGTCCGCCTGGACCCGCACCCACCAAGCCCGGGCGAACTGGTTCCACCAGCGCGCCCGGCTCGAACGAGATCAGCAAATCATCATGAAACCGCTGGCCAGCTAGCCATGGCGGGCGCTAGTGCGCACCGCGCTTCAAAAACCTGAAGTAGAACGCCGCGAAGATTAGGACGATTCCGATATTTACCATCAACCGCAGCCAGAAGTGGTGCCGGAAGAACAGGACGTCCACGCCGACCACCACGGCTATCAGGGCCAGCACGTAGAACACGACGGCTGCAGGTCTTCCCACCGGTTCGTTCTCTACTGCATGCGATGCAGTGGAGCAAGAGCGGAGCCGCTCCGCCGGAGTAGCGGCGCAGTGGCTAGACGACGGGCTCGCCGAAAGGGGTGAAGCAGTACAGGCCGTGGTCCTCGGCGCCGACGAACACGGAGTTATCCATGATCACCGGGGTGCCGCTGAGGCCCGCGCCCGTCTTGGCCAGCCAGACGACCTCACCGCCGATCCGCAGGCCGCTGACGGTGCCGTCCGAGGACTCGGTGAACAGCATGCCGTTCGTGACGCTGACACCGGTCACAGGGCCGGCCAGCGGCTCGCTCCACATCGTGGACCCGTTGCTCACGTGCAGCGCGGTGATGCTGCCGTCGGACGCGCCGACGTACAGGTGGCTGGACTGATACGCCATCGGGCCCGTGATCGCTGTCTTCCCCAGCGACTTGGACCAGGTGCGCGCGCCGGTCGCGACAGAGAACGAGGACACCGCGCCGTTCGCGGCGCCGATGAACACCTTGCCCCGCGCGATCACGGGGCTGTTCTGCACCGCGCCGCCCACGGTGACGTGCCAGCGCCTGGACGGCGCGGTGCCGCCGACGCGGAAGGCGGTGACCGTCTTGCTGTTGTCGCCGACGACCAGCGTCGAGCTAGCCGGGTCGAGTGCGGGCGACCCGTCGATCGCGCCCGGCACGGTCGCCGTCCAGCGCACCTTGCCGGTCTGCTCAGCGATCGCGTAGAGCTTGTGGTCCTCGGCGCCGACGTACACGACACCGTGGTAGATCAGGGGAGATGATGTCACCGGCCCGCCGGTCGTCACGGTCCAGGCCAGCTTGCCGGTGTGCTCGGCGTAGGCGCTCACCTTGTCGTTCGAGGATCCAGCCACCACCAGCCCGGCCGCCGCGTCCACGGCGGGCGAGGAGTCCACAGCGCCGCCTGGCGAGGCCGTCCAGGCCAGCGCGCCGGTCAGGATGTGGACCGCGGTCAGCGTCCCCGCTGTGTCACCGGCGAACGCGAGCTGGCCGGCGACCGCTGGCGAACTGTCGATCGGCGCGCTGGCGGAGTACACCCAGTACGGCTGCATCCGGTACTGCTTGCCGGGGGTGACCTCCTCGGACAGCACCCGGTCGTTGGGTTCGTCGCCGGTGCGAGCTGGATCGTGCCCGGCCTGCGACCACGGGCCCGTCACGTACAACGGAGCTGTGGCAAGCCGGCCGGAGGATGCGCCGGTCGCTGTGATGGCGGACAAGCCGAAGTCGTAGCTCGCGGGCACCGCGATCCGCTTGCGCGCGAAGCCGCCGCCCGAACCGGCGGTCGCCGTCGCGAGCTGCTGGCCGGGCAGCGACAAACGCACCTTCTCGCCAGACCTGAAGCCCGACCCCGTGACAAACACCGTGCTGTCCGGCGCCGCCTGGACGACCGATAGCCGCACCCGTGGCCCCGACGCAGCTGGCTTGACGGTCACTGTCGTGCGGACCAACGCCGTGTCGGCGAGGCCATCCCCGTCGACGGCCCTTGCCGTGAACGTCAGCACGGCGCCCTGACGGGGAACAGGCACCCCGAGCGTCCAGTTGCGCTGCGAACCCGTGCCGCTGAGCGTGGCATGGTTCCACGCGGGGCCGGGCCGCCAGGAGCGGCTGGCGGCGTTCCACCACGGCCCGGCCGCGCCGTTCATCTGCACGGCGACGTCGACGGCCCGCACCGCCGCCGAGCCGGCCGTGGCCGTTCCGGCGGCCACCACCGGCTTGCTGCCCGGGTTCGGGATCACCGAGCCGGAGGCAGGCGAGGTGACGGCGGTCGTTGGAGCCGTGCCGTTGGCGCCGCCCACGGCCAGGTCGTACAGGAAGCCGTCGCTCGAGCCGATGATGAGGTCGCCGGCCGAGTCGGCGGCCGAGCTGATCACGTAGCCGGCGGTCTGGTAGCTGTACAGCGGCGCGCCCGTAGCCAGGTTCCGTACCTCGATCGCGCCCTTGAGGTCGCCGTAGACGACAACCTGCTGGCCCGCCGGGCCGGTGACCAGCGGCGAGGACAGGACCTCGGTGTCCGTCGGGCCGGTGTTCTCCGACAGCCAGATCTGCTTGCCGGTCACCGCGTCGACGGCGGCCACGCCGACCGGCGTGCCGAAGATCAGAGTCTGCCCGGCCAGCGCTGCCGTTGACCGGCCGCCGTTGTGGTTGGTGCCGGTCGCGGCGCCGTAATCGAAGGTCCACTCCAGCTTGCCGGTGGTCAGGTCGATCGCGTAGAGGACCCGGTCCTTGCCTGGCACGTACGCCATGCCGTCCGCGATCCCGTTCCGCCCTGGCGGTGAGATCACCGCGCCGGTGCCGAAGTCGTTGAGGCCGCCCTTGATCGAGGCGACCCGCCACAGGGTCGCTCCGGTCTTGGCGTTGAGAGCGTAGATGGCGCAGTCCGGGTCGCCGCTCCCGAAGATCACGAGCGGGACGCCGTGCGCGTTCACGCCGTAGGAGTCAGGGCTCCACGAGCCTGAGAAGACCGGGTAGGGGTCGCGCTTCCATTCGACCTTGCACGTCGTGTCGTTGATCGCCACCATCGGGCCCTGAATCGCGCCCTCGTCCTGCACGCCCACGAACAACGTCGTGACGCCGCCCGGCTTGCCGATGACCGGACTGGCGAAGTCGACGCCGGTTCCGAGCGAGAGCTGGCATTGGACCGCGCCGGTATCCGCGTTGACCTTGATCATCCGCCCGCTCACACCGGTGCCTATCCACACGTGATTGCCGAAGGCCGCGGGCGTCGCGTGCAGCGGGACCCCGAACGAGTCTGACCACACAATGGAACCGGTCGCGGTGTTCACGGCCTCGAAGTCGCCGTTCTCGTTGGCGACGTAGGCCAGCGTCGCGTTCAGCTTGGTGCTGAACTTCGTCACCGGCGAGGAGAGCACAGGGCCGAACGTGTGGGTCATCCAGCGGACGCCGAGCTGGCCGGCGTTAGATGCCGTGATCGCCGGGTCGGCGGAAACGCCGGTCAGCTCCGAGTTGCCGTGGAAGGTCGGCCAGTTCGCGAACTGCGGCGCTGCTGGCGCGCCCAGCCGCGCGGCGTGGCCGGCTGCCTCGGCGGAGACCGCCGAGGCCGGCGCCGCGCTGCTCAGCGACGTGATGACGGCTGCAAGCGCCGGCAGGGCCGTGCCGATCGCCAGACGCGACCGCAATCGTGTGCCGCTCGTCGAACGCACCGGCGCCTCCTCGGTCAGGTACAACGCGCCGTCACCGGCAGCGCTCTCGTCATCATGACGCCTGAAAACCGATTTACGTTGACAAAAACTAGCCGCCCCGCCGCGCATTGTTCATGATCGCGGACGATTCTTTGCCTGTGTGTGCGCCGAAAAATGCCCGCGATCATGCAAGCGAGCGGTGCGCCTCGATCAGGAAACGGACTGTCGTGGCCAGAAAGGGGCCGTCGGCCTGAATGCGCTCGTGCAGGGCGCGGAGGCGGTTGCGATATGCGTCCACCGTGAATCCCGGCACGATCCAGATGACCTTGCGAAGGAAATGAACGACGGCCGCGACGTCGTCGAATTCCATCCGGCCGCGGAACTCGCGCAAGTCCGTCACCGTGAGCCCGGCTCGCTCAGCGGCGAGCACCGACCACTTCGGGTCGCGGGTAGAGACGTCCGAGTCGGGCAGCGAGCCCTCCGGGCTGGCTGCTGGCCTCGGGCCCTCCGGGCCGGCTGCTGGCCTCGGGCCCTCCGGGCTGGCTGCTGGCCTCGGGCCCTCCGGGCTGGCTGCTGGCCTCGGGCCCATCATGAACTCGGCCAGCTCGCGGACCGAGCCGGCGCCGACGTCCTGGGAGAAATAGGTGCCTCCGGGCTTCAGTACCCTGGCGACCTCGCCCCACGGCACGGTGACCGGGTGGCGGCTCACGACCAGGTCGAACGTCGCGTCGGCGAACGGCAGGTCAGCGAGCTCGTTCTCGACCGGCACGACCCGCGCTCCGAGCCTCGCCAGGTTCCGCGCGGCCACCTCGATGTTCGGCGGCCATGACTCGGTGGCCGCCAGCACCGGCGGCCCCGCCGGAATGCTGGCGAGTACCTCACCGCCGCCGGTCTGCAGGTCAAGCGCGGCGGCGTCCGGCACGCCGGCCAGCGCCGACATCCTGGCGCCCACCATCCTGGCGTACCCCCAGGGCGGCCGTTCCTCGGTGGCACGGCCCTCGAACCAGGAGAAGTCCCAGCCAGCGACGTCGACGGCGGTTCCCTCGGCGAGCAGATCCTCGAAGCTAGGCATGCGTGCTGTCCGCCATCCTGTCGGCCAGGCCCATCCGGTGCTTACTCTAATGCGGCGGAAGGTCGGTCGGGTCGCTGTGTTGACAATTATTGCTTAAGGCGTTAATTATTGTCTGCGTGGACAGTGATCAGCCCGGTAATGCCGCGGTGGCCAGCCTCTTCGACGCACTCGCCGACCCGACGAGGCGGCGGGTCGTGGAGCTGCTCGGCAGCAAGCCGGCCCGCGCGGGTGAGCTGGCCGCGGCGGTCGGCACCTCGGCGCCGGCGATGAGCAAGCACCTGCGGCAGTTGCTGCGGGCTGGCCTGGTCGCCGACGAGCGGGACGCCGCCGACGCTCGGGTCAGGGTCTTCCGGCTGCGGCCGCAGTCGGTGGCTGCGATTCAGGCCTGGCTTGACCAGCTGCAGGCGCACTGGGACGAGCAGCTCAGGTCGTTCCAGCGGCACGTCGACCAGCGGCACGTCGAGGAGGATGAGCGGCAGTGACAAGTTCCAGGTCCGTATCCAGCTCGGTCACCGTGAGGGTAAGCCCGCACGTGGCGTTCACTGCCTTCACCGGCGAGATGGACCTGTGGTGGGTGCGCGGGCCGATCAACTTCTTCGACGCTGCGCGGGCCGTCAGCATGGTATGCGAGGAAGGGGCCGGCGGCCGGATCATGGAGATGTACGGTCCTGACGCGGCGGACGCGCTGGAGATCGCCAGGATCACGGCCTGGCAGCCGGGGGAGCGCCTCGCCTGGCGCAGCTCGCTCGACGACGTCGAGGTCGAGGTGACCTTCGCGCCGGCCGCCGAGGGGACGACCGTCCACGTCCTCGCGACCATCCCGGCCGGCGGGCAGGACCGCGGCGGCACGTTCTGGCAGCGGGTCGTTCCTGGCTGGTTCGGCGCCTGGTGCGCCCGGCGGGACACAGCGCCGCGGCGGCCCGACGAGGTCGACCGGCTCGCGATTGCCGTCTACTACGCCAGGCCCCTGACGGCCGCGCGCTGGCTGGCCGACGCGTTCGGGCTCAGCTCGCCGCGCGGCCTGCCGGTCCCCGAGCCAGGCGAGGACCTGGACGCCGAGCACACCTGGCTCGAGTTCCGGGTCGGCCGCTGCTCGGTGCTGGTGTTCAAGGGCGAGACCAGCACGGCTCAGTCAGGCACGGGCGAACCAGGCACAGGCGAGCCGGTGCCCGTCACCCACGTGCCGTGGATCTACGTGGACGACCTGGACGCGCACTTCGCCACGGCCAGCGCGGCCGGGGCGAAGATCGTTGAGCCGATCAGCCAGCACGGCTTCCGCGCCTACCTGGCCGAGGATCTGGAAGGGCACCGCTGGACGTTCGTCCAGGCCCGCCCGACTATGTCTCACTGAGGACTCGTTCGTGCTCGGCCGTCCCGGCTAGCCTGCAGCTAGTCGGCCCGCGCGGCAGCGAAGAGCTGTTGCTCACGACCGCGTCGCGGGTGGAGGCTGCTGTCGGGTAGCCAAGCTGAGCGGGGGAGCTGCGCATGGGAGTGTACGAGCGTCACGTGCTGCCGCGGATCATCGACGTCACCTGCCGCGGCAGGGCACGGGACGGTCTGCGGCGGCGGGTATGCACTGGCCTCGCTGGCGAGGTAATCGAGGTCGGCTTCGGGTCAGGCCTGAACGTCCCCTTCTATCCGGCCGAGGTCACGGCGGTCAGGGCCGTCGAGCCGTCCGACGTGGCCTGGCACCTTGCCGCGAAGCGGCTGGCCGCGGCGCGGGTGCCGGTCAGCCGGTCCGGCCTCGATAGCCAGTCGCTGCCGTTCGGCGACGGCAGTTTCGACGCCGCGCTGAGCACCTGGACGCTGTGCACGATTCCCGACGTGGCCGCGGCACTGACCGAACTGCGCCGGGTGCTGAGGCCAGGCGGACAGCTGCACTTCCTGGAGCACGGGCTCGCCCCCGACGAGCGGGTACGCCGCTGGCAGCACCGCCTCGACCCGCTGCAGCAGCGGATCGCCGGCGGATGCCACTTCACCAGGCCGATCGCGGGCCTGCTGACCGGAGCCGGCTTTACGATCACGGCGATCGACGAGTTCTACGAGCCAGGCCCGAAGGCGGCCTGCGCCGACTCGCTCGGCGTCGCCACCTCGCCGGCCGGCTGAGCGCCACCCCTGGGCCGCTCCGTCGCGCTGGCCGACGAGGCGCTCTGCCGGGCGCAAATTATGTTGAGCGGCAGCGTGCCTGGCTTGCATCCTTGATGGCATGGTCCTTGACGAGCTGTCCGTAGATATGAGCGCCGCGGAGCTCGTCGATGCGCTGGCCGACCCGCACCGTTGTTTCCATGCGTACCAGCGGCTGCGCAGGCTCGGCCCGGGGGCGAGCGCGGCGGCCAGGGCTGGCCTGGGGCATCCGAGCGCGCAGGTGCGCGAGTACTGCTGCCTGGTACTCGACCACCTGATGGACGCGGAGAGCGGATCCGCGCTGATCGACGCGCTTGACGATCCAGCGGAGCGGGTCAGGCTGGCCGCCGCGCACGCGCTGGCGTGCGAACGGTGCAAGGAGGGCACGTGGCGCCCGGCTGCCGCTTCGGTGCTGCCGCGCGCGATCGCATTGCTCGCCGGCGACGAGTCCGCGCATGTCCGCGCCATGGCCGTGGAGCTCGTCGGGCTGTGGGTGCACAGCCATCCGGCAGCTTGCCTGGCGATCGAGCGGGCGGCAGCGGCCGACCCGGCCGCGTCGGTCAGGAAGAAGGCGGCCTGGTACGCGCCAGGTGGGTCCGTCTACCGCCGCACGCAGCCCCGCCCGCATCGGTTCCGCCCGTCCTAGGTGCCAGGCGCCGGTCCTGCTGCTCGCGGTCGGCGCGCGCTCGCGTTCGGGATCGGCGGGTTCACGACGCTGCGGCGGGTCACCGTCTGAGCGGCGGCGCTGCCCGCGGACGCTAGGTGGTCGTCGCCCGGCCAGCATCCCTGCCATCGCCTGGGTGCTGGCCAGCCGCTTTCTCCGTGTTCTCGGCGGCACGCTCCAGCGCGCCCTCGAGCTCGGAGAATACCTGCTTCACGAAGCCGCAGCCGGTGGTCCCGGCCAGCTGCGGGCCGACCGCTTCCTTCAGGCCCATGGGGATCACGTCCAACGGCAGCATCAGCGGCAGCGCGAGGTACATGGCCGGAGCGATGATGAGCGCGACCATCGCGATGCCGATGCTGACGACCGAGAACGTCGCCAGCCCCTGGTTCGCCGGCCGGGCGCCGTCGGCCAGCCAGACGAGGCAGCGGAGCTCGGCGATGGTCAGCACGACGAACACCGCGAGCCAGACGACGGCCGACGCGATGGCCATGACGCGCTCGGCCAGGTACCGCTTGGACAGGCCGGGCATGCCGCGGAAGTAGGCCACGGCATCGGCCGGCGGGCCGTCCACGTTCAGCTTGTGCTCGGCGTGATAGGCGGCGAACTGGCGCTCCCAGTCCTGGTCTGGTTGCTTGAGCCGGTCTCGCAGTGCGCGCGCCTCCGTCCCCGCCGCCAGTGCGAAGATCGGAATAGATACCGTGACGGCTCCGGCGAACGCCTCGCTCATCTGCATAAGCCAACCGTGCTGCAGCCAGCATGAGACCGTCAACCGCGGCCAGCTCATCCGGGAGGAAGGACGTTGACGACACCAGAGGAAGCGATGCTGAGAACCTTCGTGCGGGACGGCAGGATCGTCACCATGCCAGCCAAGCGATCAAGGCGGCTGCTTCTGCTCGACTACGTCGCGCAGAAGTTCGAGGTAGGCGTGCGATACACCGAGAGCGAGGTCAACCGCACGCTGCGGGACCTGCACGAGGACTACGCCGCATTGCGGCGGTACCTGGTCGACGAGGGGTTCATGTCCAGGGACCACAGCGTGTACTGGCGCTCAGGCGGCAGCGTGCACGACACGCCTTAGCTGCACACACCGATGTTAGCCGCGCATATGGGCCGCGCTTTCGGCCCGGTGCATCCAGGCGAGGTCGCCCGCGGTCAGCACCTCGGAGCCGATCTTGACCCAGCCCGTGGTGCCGTCGCCGCTGAGGCAGGCCACAGGGGCGAGCTCGGAGTCCGTCGCGCAGATCTCACCCCGCGGCCCCTCGTACGCGCCAGACGCGTTCTGCCAGAACTCGGCGAGGCCGGACGGGTCGATGATCAGGAACGCGTTCTCGACCCTGGGCCCTGGCGCGTCCTTGATCACGAGTCCGTCGGCGCCATTGCGCGTCATCGTGACCTGGCACGGGTTAGCCGTGCACAGCAACCGGCCGCCAGCGGGTGCTGAACCGTGCCGGACGCCGAGTCCAAGCCCCAGTCCCAGCCCGGCCGCGAACGCGACCAGCGCTGCTGCGGCGACGACGGCGACCCGGATGTGCGTAGGCTGCATGAGTTTCCCTTTCGGCGTCAGGGACTCAACTTATGACGCCCTGGGAAGCCCCGCGATCGGCTCGCGGTCAGGCCGCGATCCGGCCGGCTCGTGCTCCGGCTGCTCGGCGGCCTCGCCCGTGGCGGCCGCGGCAGGGGCGGCCACGACTGGCTTCTGTCCTGCTGGCGCCCGGCCGGCTCCTCGCCGGCTGCCTTCTCGCCGGCTGGCTCACGGCTGTCTGCCAGGCGCAGGCCCGCGCCCGCGGCACGCTCGGCCAGCCGGCGCTGCGTCGCGCGCCTGATCCACACCATGACGAGCGCCAGCATGAGCAGCAGGACGCCGCTGGCGGCCAGGGTGGCCGGCAGCCCGAGAGAGGCGTGGAAGTAACGGACCACGGCGGCGGTCAGGTAGCCGAACAAGGCCAGCGTGCCTGCCGCCAGCAGCGCGATGCGGCGGCGCGAGACGCTGGCGGCCATGGCGAAGGCCGCCGTGCCGACCCCGATGGCGAACACCCAGCCGTGCTGCCAGACCGCGATCGCCGGCCCGATCAGTGCGATCGCGGTGGCGAGCGGCACGGTCGACCACAGTGGCTGCGGGTACTGCCAGCCCACGATCACCCAGCCCGCGCCGAGCGCCCACAGGCCAAGCGCGATCGCGAGCCTGGGGCCCGCGGCGCCGGCGATCGTGATGAACGTGGCGCACAGAGCGAGCGTGACGCCGGCGAACATGGCTATCAGCTGCAGCTCGCGGCCCCGGACCAGCCACAAGATGGCCGAGTACGCGGCTACCGTCAGCCCCGCCGCCAGCACCGCGACGGCAGCGGAGCTGCCCAGCGCACCGCCGGCGGCGAGTCCTGCCGCCACTCCGGCACACGCGGCCGAGACGAACCAGACCACGCCGATCATGCGCTGGATCGCCGCATCGGCGATCTTGAGCACCACCAGGCCAGCGGCGAGGAAGAACAGCGTGGCGGCCGCGAAAATGCCGACTCGCTGCCATCGCGTAATGTCCTGCCATGCCTGGCCGACAGCGGCGCCGCCGCCGGCGAGGACGAGAACCGCGCCGCAGTAGGCGATGCTCTCGGCGAGCACGGGCAGGCTCCGCCGCTCCTGGGCGCTCTCGCGCTTCCCTGCCGCCTGCCCGCGGCGGCTGAGCCAGTAGTAAAAGACCGCGCAGGCGACTGCGGCAAACAGCATAACCGGCACCAGACCCAGCATGGTGACCACCCCTAACCCGGTCAGCGGCGCGGCGGGTCGATGTACCGCCATTCGCAGTCTTTGCCAGCCGCCATTGACAGGGCAGGGACCAAAGTCACGAGATAAGGCCGTTCTTGGCGTGCCTTTCAGCTCACCAGCCCGGGTCCTTCGTGAAAAGCTCGCGCATCGCTCGCTGCGCTTCCGCCGCGATCTCGGCGGTCGCGGCGGCGTCGGCAGGCAGGTCCTGGTCGTGCGGCGGCTGCCGCGCGATCCCGAACACGCTCGCATCGATCCTGATCGGCGCGCCCGACACCAGCGCCAGGTTCACCGCGTCGCTCGGCCTGGCGTCCACCTCCTTCGGGCCGTCCTGGCCGGAGACGAGCACGCAGGCGTAGAAGATCGGCGGCACCAGCTTGGTGATTCGCACTTCCGTGATGCCCGACCCCGCGGCTGCCACCATGCTCGCGGCGAGCTGGTAGGTGAACGGACGCGGAGTCTCCGCGGACTCCAGGCTCAGCGCGAGCGCGGTCGCCTCGGCCGGCCCGATCCAGATCGGCAGCACGCGATCCCCGCCGCGCTCGGCCAGGACCATGATGTGCTTGCGCTCCGCCGGGTCGTTCGCCTGCGTCCTGCGGATCTCGCTGACCTCCGCCTCCACCCACGCCGCCTGGCTGTCTGTGGTCATGTTCTGGTCCTCTCTGCTGTCGATCATGGGTGCGAGCCTGGCCGCGAGCGCGGCCCTGCCCTGGTGCAGCCTGGCCTTGACCGCTCCGCGGGAGATACCAAGCTCAGCAGCCACCTCGAGGTGGCTGAGCCCTTGCAGGTAGAACAGCAGCACGGCCTCCCGCTGGCCGGCCGGCAGCAGGCCGATGGCGGCGCGCACGCGCCAGGCCAGGTCGGCGATCTCCGCCGCCTCGGCCGGGCCGGGCAACGTGGACGCCTGGTCAGGTGGTGCGCCGGGAACCTCGGCGTAGAGCTGGCGGCGCCACCGGCGCGCCACGTTCAGGGCGATGCCGCAGAACCAAGGACCAAAGCTGGCAGGAGAACGCAACCGATCGAGGTTGGTCATCGCCGCGATCGCGGCCTCCTGCGCGGCGTCGCAGGCGAGATCGGGTGAGCCAAGCACCCGCCCGGCCAGGAAGGCAGCCGTCTGCCAGTGCCTGAGCAGCAGTTCGGCCAGTGGTTCACGGTCCCCGAGCATGGCGGCACGCACGAGCTCGGCATCTGCCCGACCGCCCCGCATCCGTCCCACGACTCATAGTGTCAGCACGGGCCGCCAGGGTTAGCTCGCCGCTGAGGATTTCCGGTAGGACCGCCTGAGTGTCAGAATCCGATGGCCTCGCGGAGCAGCAGGACGGTGCCGCGCCCTGGGTCGGGTTCCGCGTTGAGGATGAGAAGGCGGTTGACGGCGCTTGGCTGCCCGGAGGCCGCCTGGACGCGGGCGGTTTCAAGCGGGAGGGCGTGATCTTCGACGCGGCGCGGCGCCGTGCTCAGGTCTGGTACCACCTTCTGCGCCCCGACGATCCAGATCGCGCGGGTGGCGCCGTTGGTGTAGGCGGGTAGCTGGCTTCCGCTGGCCGAGGCGGCGACAAGCGAGCCGGTTTCCGTGACCGCGGCGACGCTGCCCACGACGACGTCGGGGCAGGCGAGCTCCCGCCAGATGTCCTGGAGGCTGGCGGCGCGGTCCATGGTCCGCGTGCGTGACCTGACGGCCTGGTACCGCTCGCTGCCGTTGATGTCCTCGTCGATGCCCGACAGGCGCAGGGTCTCGCTGGCCCCCGTCAGTACGCTGGCGCCCTCGGGTATCAGGTCCTTGACGCGAGTACGCGCGGCGGCGGCGTCGTCGAGGATCTCGACGGCAAAACCGTGTGCCGTCAGCGCGGCCGCCGCACGCTCCAGGCGCTCCGCGGCGCCGGGCCGCCGAATAGTGTTGCCGCAGTCGAGGTTGCCGCAGTCGAGGTAGTCATGCTGCTGAGCTCCGTGTTCTCTCGATGACGGGTTCGTCTCACCAGTCCGACGACGTAGCCACGCGGAGTGTCAGGCGGCCATCGACCTCAGCGCATGGCCAGGACGAAGTCGGCCCGCTCGGCCACCGGCGCCAGCGGCAGGCTGATCACCTCGTACCCGAACTCTTCATAGGCGGCGCGGGCGGCCTGCGAGCCGGAGACCGCGTCGGCGAAGTCCTGCGTGCGCTCGGTGTCGGTGGTGTAGATCTCCGCCCACGCAGGCGCCAGGAACACCCGCGGCCGGTACCTGAACGTCCGCGCCGCGCTGCGCACGTGCGCGGGCACCGGCATGCCCCGCATCAGAAAGTAGCCAGTGAGCTCGGGGATCCCGCGATCGAAAAAGACCGCGGGCGCTGGGTCCTGGCCTGCCAGCCGGTACGACCGCATCTCCCAGGCCAGCATCAGCTCGGCGAAGAGCGCGCAGTCACCGGTTTCCAGGCCGCGGCCGCCGATCAGGGTCTGGTCGACGATGATGGCGCGGCCCGCCTCGACGGTCCCGGCGAAGCCCCGTCGCCGCAGCTCGGCGATCAGCGAGGTTTTTCCCGTCCCCGGGCCGCCCGTGATGATCGTGAAACGGTCGCCGGAGAGCTTTGTTATAGCCAATACATATTTCCTTGATTGGTCGCGACGGGTCAGCCGGACGGCGCCTGACCGGGAACGACAAGGCCGCACTCGTAGGCCATGACAACGAGCTGGGCGCGATCGCGGGCGTCGAGCTTGGTCATGATGCGGCTGACGTGCGTCTTCGCGGTCAGCGGGCTGACGTACAGGCGGCCCGCGATCTCGTCGTTCGACAATCCTGCCGCGACCAGCGTCATGACCTCGCGTTCCCGCTCGGTGAGGCTGCTGAGCTCGCTGCCCGTCGGCCGGCGGTTGTCCGGGCGGCTTGCCAGGTCGGTGATCAGCTTCCTGGTGACGCTGGGTGACAGCAAGGCGTCGCCGCGGGCGACGACGCGTACGGCCTGGATCAGCTCGGCGGGCTCGGCGTCCTTGACCAGGAAGCCGCTGGCCCCCGCCCTGATGGCCTGGCAGACGTACTCGTCCGACTCGAACGTCGTCAAGATGATCACTCGCACGCCGGCGAGGTCATCATCGGCCGCGATCCGGCGGGTGGCCTCCAGGCCGTCGACGCCAGGCATCCTGATGTCCATCAGCACGACGTCCGCGCGGTGCTCGCGGGCGAACTCGGTGGCCTGCGCGCCGTTGGTCGCCTCGCCGACGACCTCGATGTCGTCAGCGGTTTCGAGCAGGATCCTGAACCCGGCCCTGATCAGGGACTGGTCGTCGGCAAGCAGCACCCGGATCATGACAGATCGCCCGTGCTCGCTGGCGGGCCGAAGGGCAGCGTCGCGGTGACCGTGAAGCCGCCGCTGCCGCCCTGGCCCTCCGGGCCGGCTGCTCGCCTCGGGCAGCACCTCGGAGGCTACCTCTGGCCCGGCGCACAACGCGCTGATGACCCTGACCCGCGGCGGCGTTCCGTCCGGCGTGATCACTCCGGCCGAGGTCCTGACATCGCATGGCTCTGGCTCTGGCTTTGGCTCCGGCTCTGGCTTTGGCTCCGGCTCCGGCCCGGCGGGCTCGGCTTCGGCCGTGGCGGCCAGGGCCGAGAGGGTGCCCGGCATCTATGCGGCCGTGGCCCCCGCCACGCCCGACTACCAGCGCGCGGGCACGGCCATCGTGACGGTGATCCCGACGACGGAGAGCACGGTGCCGGCCGGCCAGCAGACCATCGGTCACCTGGAAGACGCGCTGATCGGCCGGCCGCACGTGATCGGTGTCGGCGGGTCAGGGGCCTCGCTGATCGACTTCGACCACGCGGTCTACGGCGACTTCCCGCTGATGCGCGCGCTGATCGCGGTCGCGACGTTCCTGCTGCTGGCCAGGGCGTTCCGGTCGGTGCTGCTGGCCGCGAAGGCGGTCGTGTTCAACCTGGTCTCGCTGGCGGCCGCCTACGGCGTGCTGACCTGGGTCTGGCAGGACGGCACGGCCCGAACGCCCTCTGGGGCATCCCGGCCACCGGCGCGATCACGATGTGGGTGCCGCTGATGGTGTTCGCCTTCCTGTTCGGCCTGTCTATGGACTACGAGGTGTTCATCCTGACCAGGATCAGGGAGACCTACGACACGACCGGCGACGCCCGCGTCGCGGTCACCCAGGGGCTTGGCAGGACGGGCCTGCTGGTCACCAGCGCGGCGGTGATCCTGATGCTGAGCTTCTTCTCGATGTCGACCGGCCCCCAGACCGACCTCAAGATCCTCGCGACCGGGCTCGGCGCCGGGATCCTGATCGACGCCGTGGTGATCCGCTGCCTGCTGGTCCCCGCGATGGTCGCGCTGTTCGGCCGCGCCAACTGGTGGCTGCCGTACTGGCTGGCCAGGATCCTGCGGGTCCCGGCCAGCTCCGCCCGGCCGGTCCCGGCCGACCAGGCTAGCGAGGAGCTGCCAGCCCTGACCGGAGTGCGGTAGCTCGGGGTCCCCGCACTCCGCCCGCCCGGCCTGTCGGCCGGGCGGGCGCCCCTGTCAGAGTCGCGGCCCGTGACCGGCCCGCGGAAATAGAACACCGATGGCACATCGGGTGTCCTGTTAGAACACCAATGTGCCATCGGTGTTCTTCGGCCCTCAGCTTGTGCCGCTGGCCAGGCGACGGGCGCTGATCCTGATCTTGTCGGCCGGGTACTCGCCTTCGCGTGGCGGGCGCACCCTGGTCAGCTCGGGTTCGAGGCCGCGCTCGCGCAGTAGCCCGGCGAGCTCATCCGGCGAGTAGGTCCTGACCACGACCTGGCCGCCCGGCCGGTTGAGCCACGCCTCGCCGCCGCCGCCGTGCGTGATCACCACGAGGACGCCGCCCGGCATGAGCACCCTGGCCAGCCCGTCGAGCGCGGTTCCGAGCCTGGCCTTCGGCAGATGGTGCAGCGAGTAGGACGCCACCGCGCCCGCGCAGCTCGCGGCGCGCAGCGGCAGCGCGAGCAGGTCCGCGGCTAGCAGCCTGGCCGCCGGCACGAGCCGAGCCGCTGCCGCCAGCATGCCGGGCGCGATGTCCAGGCCGATCGCTGTCCTGCCGTGGGCGATCAGGTATCCGCTCACCTGCGCGGGCCCGCAGCCGACGTCAAGCACCGGGCCGTCGGGCAGATGGGCGAGCGCCGCGTCGAGGAAGCCGGTGTCCGTGTCCTGCTCGCGAAGCTCGGCGCCGAAGCGATCGGCGTAGTCCGCAGCCATGTCCTCGTAGACCCAGCGCACCGCCTCCACGTCGTAGCCGTCAGGCTCCGCATTTCGCACGTGTTGGTCCCTTCGTGTCCATTCTGGGCGGGCTAGGATCCGTTTCCATGCGAACTCGGCGCAGCGCAACGGTCGCGGCCCTCATCGCGCTCTGCGGCATCGCGATCTCGGTCGGCGCCGTTCAGACCTGGGTGAGCGCGCGCGGACAGCGGCCGGGCGCGGGCATCGAGCACACCGCGGTCGCCGGAGCGCTGCACTGGCGCTACCAGTCAACCAGCACCTTCTCCAGTTCCTTCGCCATGGTCGTCATTGTCGCCGGAGCGCTCGTCTTCATCGGCGGCGTGCTCGCTTCCCAGCAGTTCGCGAGCCTGTTCTCGTTCATCGCGCTCGCGGCGTCAGGGGTCTGGATCGGCCTGAACGCGGCCCGCTACAGCCCGGTCGCCCTGCCCTACACCGACCTGCGGCTTGGGGCCTGGCTCGCCGTCGGCGGTAGCCTGATCGGCCTGATGTGCTCGTTCTTCGTGCGCCGCCACCAGGCATGAGGCGGCCGGACCGCAGGAGGCCGGGATGGGGCAGCAGCCGCGGCTGACCGTGACGGGCGTCGTTCTTGACGCGCCGGACGCGCGCGAGCTCGCCGCCTTCTACCGCAGGCTGCTCGGCTGGCAGACCGCGGCTGACGAGGCAGACTGGGTGACGCTGCGGTCCCCTGACGGCGGCGCCGGCCTGTCATTCCAGACCGAGGACAGCTATGTCCGCCCCGTGTGGCCGGCTGGCGCTGGCGACCAGCAGATGATGGTGCACCTGGACATCAAGGTTGACGACCTCCAGGAGGCAGGCGCGCACGCGATCGCCGCCGGCGCGGCCCTGGCCAATTTCCAGCCGCAACAAGACGTGCGCGTTTACACCGATCCGGCTGGGCACCCGTTCTGCCTGTGGATCGAGCCACCAGCGGGCTGACCGCCGCCTGCGCACGGCTCAGGCTGGCCGGCCTGGGGGGTGCGTGGCATGATCAGGCGGCCACGCGATCAGAGGCTTGCCGATCTCCCAGTGATGCCCGTACGGGTCCTGTATCCGGCCGAGCAGCCAGCCGTGCTCCCTGCCAGCCGGATAGACCAGCGAGGCGCCGGCCCCGACCGCGCGGTCGATGACGGCCTCCGGGTCGTCGACGATCAGCAGCATCTTCGTGGTCGCGCCGCCGACCGACTCGGGGCTGAAGTTGGCGTGCTCTGGCGACTCGTCGGCTACCCAGAACCCGGCGCCCTCGATCGACATCTCGGCCACCACGCTCGGATTGCCCGCGGTCCCGCCGA
Organism: uncultured Actinomycetota bacterium; assembly: GCA_963739025.1. Taxonomy (GTDB): domain Bacteria; phylum Actinomycetota; class Actinomycetes; order Streptosporangiales; family Streptosporangiaceae; genus Chersky-822. The sequence continues at coordinate 623,654 of CAVTYS010000003.1, forward strand.
CCTGATAGACAACTTCGGCGCCGAACGCGGCCCGGTAGAAGTCCAGCGCGGCAAGGCCACCGCGGACCGAGAGCTGCGGAAGGAGGCTCACCAGCTGGCGTCCGCCACGCTTGCTGGTCACGGGCATCGGGAACTCCTTCCGGCGGCGTCAGGACCAGCGTAGGCATGGTACCGGCCGGTTGACTCCGCCGCGCGCCCGGCCTAACCTCACCAGCCGTGAGCAGAACAGCCGCGCGCGGGGCAGGACCCGGCGTGATCACCCCGGACGGCTGCGCGGTCGACTTCTACGCGATGCTGTCCCCGCGCGGCGAACCCGAGATCATCCACGAGGCCGCCGGCCATACTGCCGCCTCGGTCCTCGAGCTCGGCGCTGGCGCCGGCCGGGTCACCGGCCCGCTCGCTGCGCTCGGCCACCGCGTGGTGGCGGTCGATGAGTCGCCCGAGATGCTGGCGCACATCACGACCGCCCGCACGATCTGTTCCAGGATCGAGGACCTGGCCCTGGAGGAACGGTTCGATGTGGTCCTGCTGGCCTCGCACCTGATCAACGTGCCAGACGACGAGGAGCGCCATAGCCTGCTCGCGGCGTGCGCCAGGCACGTTTCGCCGTCCGGCTGCGTGCTCATCGAGCAGCATGCGCCTGACTGGTTCGAGGCCGCAGGCGAGTCGGAGAGCGAAGCGGACGGGATCATCTTCCGCCTGCGCGACATCTCGAGACCGGCGCCAGACCTGCTGTCGGCCACGGTCGAGTATCAGGTGGGTGACCAGGTCTGGACCCAGACGTTCACGGCGCGCCGCCTCGGCACCGAGCGGCTGACCGCGGCGCTGGCAGAGGCCGGGCTCGCCTTCGACCGCTACCTGACAGCCGATCACACGTGGATCATGGCGGTCCCCGCCTGACGCGCCCGGCCGGCCCGGGCAGGCCGGGCAACCCGGTCAGGACCAGCGAATGCGCACCCGGTTCAGGAACAGATCCAGCACCTCGCCATCGCCGGCCATCCGCAGGCAACCGGGCTGCCGCCGGTTCCACAGCGTGAGGTAGAGGTCCTCTGCCGTACCGGTGATCTCGCAGCCCGCTGCGTCGATCGCGGTCCCGTCGCCCCGCGTCGTCCGCACCCGGTCGGGTCCGATGCTGAGCAGCCACTCCGCTGCCGCGTCGGTGCACCGGACGCGCAGCGTCCGCGCCGGTTCCGCCTTGAGCCGCCCGCCGCGAGGGACGAAGCCCTCGAGCAACTCGCCGACCCCATCGGCGGCGAACCCAGCGGGGAACGGCGTCACCGGCCGGCCCGCCGCGAGCTCTGCGTCCACACCGTGCACCGATGTCTCGTGTGCCTGGCGGCGTGCCCACATCGCCAGCGGCGACGGCGCTGGCAGGAAGGTCCAGCAGACCAGGTCCTGATCGGCGTCGGTCAGGACCCCGGCGAGCGAGCCGACGCCCGCATCGAACCAGGCGAGCAGGTCAGCGTCGTCCGGCCAGGTGCCGACCACCTCGTCGAGTTCGACGTCCCACGGCTCTGTGCGCGGGGTGCTTACGATCCCTGCCGCCCAGCGGTGCACGCCGCCTTGGTGCCTGACAAGGTCGCGCACGACCCAGCCCGGGCAGCTCGGCACGGCCGCGTCAGGTCCGGCCTCGGTCGCGGCCACGGAGAGCCGGCGTGCCGCGTCGCCGAGCGCTTCGATGTGCGAGTTGATCTCCACAACCGCGAATTATGCCTGCAGCGCCCTGACGTTCCCCCGGCCACCCGTGTCCGTCGCCACTCCACACGGTTCCCCTGGTTGGCAACCTTTTCGCTGCTTCCTGTCCTCTGGGAGGGCAGAGCAGCAGGGAGGTGGCCGTGGACGGCGCGGCAGCGGCAGAGTTCAGCGAGTTCGCGCACAGCCGCACCCAATCAGGGCAGCCTGGCCCAGGGTTTCTCGCCAGCCCGATCGTCGTCGGCGGTGTCGTTTACATCGGAGCGGACACCGGGTGGTTCTACAATTGAGCGCGACAACTGGGCAGGTGCTCGCCAAGCGCTTCATCGGCTTCCAGCGCGCCACAACCTGCCCTCACCCGTACGGATTCGTCGACACCGCGGCGTCCGGTGGCCGGATCTATGTCGGTGTCGCCTCCGACTGCGACAGGCCGCTCGTGCGGGCCGGGCTGATCAGCTACAGCCAGTACAGCGGCAAGCGCCTGGCGACGTTCCATACGCTGCGCAAACCTATGATCGGGGCGTCGATCTGGTCGAGCGCGGCTGTTGACTCGCGGCATTTCGTGTACGTCACGACCGGCAATGCGGTGCGGCCTCATCGCGAGCCAGGTCACTCCGATTCCATCGTCAAGCTCAGCCGGCAGAAGCTGCGGCCGGTCCGGTCGTTCAAGGTGCCGTCGTCCGAGGTGGTCGGCGACGGTGATTTCGGCGCGTCGCCAGTGATCTTCGGTTCGTTCGTCGGCGCCTGCAACAAGAACGGCATCTTCTACGCGCTGCGGCGTTCCACGATGACGGTGGCCTGGGAGCGCCGGATCGGCGCGCCCGCGCCACGCCACGGGGTCAGCAGCTGCTCGGCCGGCGCCGTGTATGACGGGCACGTGCTGTACGTGGCCACGCCGCGGCACGTGATCAACGGCACGCCGCACCCTGGGTCGGCGCAAGCGCTCAATCCGCGCACGGGCGCGCTGATCTGGCAGACAGGGCTGCCCAGCGGGGTGATCGGCACTCCGACCATGGACGCGGGCGGCGTCCTCGCTGTCGGCACCTACGACTTCACCACGACGCCGAACGCGGTCTTCCTGCTCAGGGCGTCGGACGGGAAGATCCTGCGGCAGCTGAACCGCGGCAGCGCGGACTTCGCGCAGAGCGTCTTCGCCGGCGGGTTCATCTTCACCGCCAACGGCAACGGCCTCTTTGCCTGGGGTCTGCGCGGCTGACGCGGCGTGGTGGCCCGATTACCGGCGGGCCGACTGAGAGGTAAGCAGCAGTTCGGCGGCTAGCTGAAGAGAAAAGGGCCACATAGGGTCTTGAGTCTTCCGCTAAGGGCCAGAATCGCTGATGGCGGCTACGCTAAGCGCGAAGGCACCAGTCATCGGCAGGGGAGGCGGCCATGGGGCTGATGGACCGGGTCAAGCAGCAGGCTTCGGCGCTCGCGCAGCAAGCCAATGAATCAATGTCCAAGCTCGACAATCTGCCGGCCCAGCGCCGGGCCGATGCGCTGTTGCGCAGCCTCGGCGTCGCCGTCCTGGCAGGCAAGACCGGCCGGGCGATCGGGGACAGCGAGGAGCAGATCGCGAAGATCCTCGCCGACATCGCGCAGCACGAGCAGCAGTACAACGTGGACCTGGTGCAGCAGGCCGCCGCCCAGGCGGCGCAGGCACAGCAGCCGTGGCAGCCAGGACAGCCAGGCCAGCCGTGGCAGCAGGGTCAGCCGGGACAGCCGTGGCAGCAGGGCCAGCCGGGCCAGCCGTGGCAGCAGGGCCAGCCTGGACAGCCTGGACAGCCTGGACAGCCAGGCCAGCCGTGGCAGCAGCCGCCAGGGGACTACCTGACCAGCGCCCCGCCAGTCGACCCGAACGTGCCGGCCGCGCCGGGATCTGGCGGTCCCGGTTATGGCGGCGGTCCCGGCTACGGCGGTGCTCCTGGTTACGCCGGCGGGCCTGGTGCCGGCGGTCCCGGGGCTGGCGGCCAGCCGATGTCGGGGCCGCAGGGCTGGGGCCAGCAGGGTATCGGTCAGCAGGGCGGGCAGATGCCGCAGAGCGCATTCCCCGGAGCGACGCCGGCGGGCACGCCGGACGCCGATGACGAGCCCGGCCAGCAGAACTTCTTCCCGCCGGCGTCGGGCGTCTAGGTCCGGCGCCGGGCCCAGTCCTGTCCGTCAGTGGCAGGCGGCCTGCGCCGCGGTCTTGAGCTTGGCCTGCCAGACACCCTTCTTACCGCCGCCAGCGGCGTGCCGGTGCCCGTGGCCATGCTTGCGCTTGTGCTTGGCTGCCTGGTCGGTCTTGATCCGCTCGAACAGGGCGCTGGCCGCTGGCTTGTTCCAGAGGACGGCGGACTCGCCGTTCGGTGCCATGTAGTTGGTGCTGGCCAGCGGCACAGTGGTGAACGAGACCGCGCCCGGCCTGATGAGCCTCAGCTGGCCGGCCAGGCCGGTCACGTCGAGATGCTGGTCCACTTTCGTCGCCGAGGTGGCGGCGGACAGGAACTTGGAAAACTTCACCGGGTTCGCCAGCGTGCCCGAACTGATCGCCTCGGTCAGGATCGAGGAGAGCAGTTGCTGCTGGTCGCCGATCCTGGCGAGGTCCGACAGCGCGAACGAATGCCGGTCCCTGGCGAATTGCAGCGCCTTGATGCCGTTCACGTGATGCCGCCCAGCCGACATGTGCAGGCCGGTGTACGGGTCATCGACGGCATAGGGCAGGCAGATGTCCACCCCTCCGAGCGCGTTGATGATCTTCACGAAGCCGAGGAAGTTCACTTCGACGAAATCGTTAATGGTCAGGCCGGTAGCCTGCTCCACGGTCCTGACCATGAGCTTCGGGCCGCCGAGGCCGAAGGCCGCGTTGATCTTATTCATCCCGAAGCCGGGAATCCGCACCCAGGAGTCCCGTGGCAGGCTGACCACCTGGATGTGTTTGTGATCGCCGGTGATGTGCACGACCATCAGCGTGTCCGAGTTGTGGCCAGTGGCGTGTCCCACGTGCAGCACTCGCTGCTCGTGCCTGGACAGGCCGGACCTGACGTCCACGCCGGCCAGCAGGATGTTCAGCGGTCCGCTCTCCGGGGTGCCGGCGGTGCCCGCGTTCACCCGGCCGAGATGGCTGCTGACGTACCCGGCCAGCAGCCAGCCGCTGCCCGAAGCGAGCAGCACGAGCGCCGAGAGACCGCTCGTGACCAGGGCGAGCATGCGCTGCGTCCTGGCACGCTTGCTCGCCGCGATGTGCGCGGCCAGCCGCCGCCGCGCTGCGAGCGCGGGGTTCTCGCGTGCCGGAGGCTGGTCGCCGCGGGGCGGGTCGTCCCAGTTATCCGCCCACGATGCACCCCGAGCCATCAACCCCCCAGGAGAAGCTCAACCTGACGAGGTTAACGTCACGCAGAGTTGTTGAGTTGCATCTGGGCGGCTGACTCGCCCGGGGTGAGGCGTGTCTGGTCCAGTTATGCCTAAGCGGCTGGCGGCTCTGGATCGCGCGGCAGTCCGAGCATTCGCTCGGCGATGATGTTGAGCTGAATGTCGGTCGTTCCGCCGCCAATCGTTGCCGCCCTGACCGCGAGGTCCTGCCGCGCCCAGTGCGCGCCATTCGGCTTGCCGTCGTTGCCGACCGGCGATCCGAAACCCGCGGCGACGGCGGCGCCTTCGCCGGATAGCGCGAAGCACAGGTCGGCGATCTGCTGCGCGTTGCGCATCCCGAGCAGCTTGCGCACGCTGCCGGTGGCGCCTGGCTCGGTGCCAGAGACCCGTTTGAGCGTCACCCTGAGCCCCAGCAGGTCGATCGACCGGCCATCGCACACGAGCCTGCCGACGTCCCCGAGCTGAGCCGCGTCAGCGGCGCCGGCCACGGCCAGCAGCTCGGCCACGCCCGAGCCGAACGTCCAGGTCTGGGACAGCGACACCCGCTCGTTCGCGAGCGTCGTGCGGGCGATCCGCCAGCCGCCGTTGACGTCGCCGACCAGGCAGTCATCGGGCACGAACACGTTGTCGAGGAAGACCTGGTTGAACGAGGCGTCGCCGGTGATCTCGCGCAGCGGTCGCACGTCGACGCCCGGTGATCGCATGTCGACGAGGAAGTAGCTGATCCCGTCGTGCTTGGGTGCGGCCGGGTCGGTGCGGGCGATGCAGATCCCCCAGGCGGCTTGCTTGGCCAGCGAGGTCCAGATCTTCTGGCCGGTGATCGCCCAGCCGCCCTCGACCCGCTCCGCCCTGGTCTGCAGGCCAGCCAGGTCGGAGCCGGCGCCCGGCTCGCTGAACAATTGGCACCACAGGTAGTCCAGCCGCAGCGTGCCAGGCAGGAAGCGCTGCTGCTGGTGCGGCGTGCCGTACTTGATCAGCGCGGGCACGACCCAGGCGCCGATCGCGAGATTGTGCGCACGGACATCGGCATCCCGCATCTCCTCGTCGATGACGAGCTGCTCGAGAGGCCGCGCGTCCCGCCCCCACGGCCTTGGCAGATGCGGCAGCACCCAGCCGCCGGCCGCGAGCCTGGCCGTCCGCTCGCTCCCGCTGAGCGTGCTGATCTCGGCCAGCTCGGCCCTGACCGCGGCGCGGAACTCGGCGTCGCCCTCTGGCAGCTCGACCTTGACCGGCGGCATGCCGCTGTCCATGGCCATCGCGGCGACCCGTTCCCGCCAGCGTGCCGACGGGCCGAGCAAGGCGCGCAGTGACAGCGCCCGCCGGTAGTACAGGTGCGCGTCGTGCTCCCAGGTGTAGCCGATGCCGCCCAGTGTCTGGATGCAGTCATTCGCCGCGTCCACCGCGGCGTCAAGCGCGACCACGGCCGCCACAGCGGCAGCGAACTCGCGGTCAGGACCTGGCGGGGTGCGGGCGGCGTCCCAGACGGCGGCGGACGCCTGTTCCGCGACGGTCAGCATCCGGGCGCAGCGGTGCTTGACCGCCTGGAACTGACCGACCGGACGCCCGAACTGATGCCTGATCGTCGCGTACTCGGCCGCGGTCTGGACAGCCCAGCCGGCGATCCCGCATGCCTCGGCACCGAACAGGATCGCAGCCAGGCTGGTCACGCGGGCCCGGTTCAGCCCGGTCAGCAGCCGGTCGGCGGACACGAGTGCGCCCTCGGCGCGCAGCGTCGCCAGCGGCCTGGCGAGATCGACGGCCTCGACGGGAGTCACCTCGAGGTCGGCCGCGTCCAGCAACACCCAGACCTCGCCGCCCGTCGTGCCGTCCCCCGTGGTGCCGTGGCCGGTGGTTCCGTGGCCGGTGGTGCCGTGGCCGGTGGTGCCGTGGCCCGTGGTGCTGACGCTGGCCACCACGAGGTCAGCGAGCGGTCCGGCGAGAACGGGTCCTGTCTCGCCGCTGACCGACAGGCAGCCGTCAGGACCGGGCTCGGCGGTCAGGCCCGTCCCGAGGGCGACCGTTCCTGCCAGGTTTCCGTCGGCGAGCCTGGCGAGCAGCTTGCTGAGCGGCGAGTTCGCGGCCGCCTGCACTGCGGCGTCAGCCGCTCCCGCGCCCACCGCCTCGGCGAGGACCGCCGATGCGAGCACGGTCGCCAGGTACGCGCCTGGCACCAGCGCCCGCCCGGTCTCTTCGAGGGCCACGGCGAGCTCTGGCAGGCCGAAGCCCTGGCCGCCGGCCTCCTCGGTCAGGTGCAGCCCGAAGAGCCCCTGCCCGGCCAGGCTCGGCGCCAGCACCGAGCGGTAGTGCGATCCGCCGCTGTCGCCGGCGTCCACGGCGGCGCGCACGACGTCGGCCGGGCTGTGCCGCTGCGCCCAGCCGCGCACCGCAGTCGCGAGTTCCAGATGCTCAGGGGTCAGGCCAAGCGCCATCGGTGTCCGCCTTGCTCGCAGGTGTTGCCGGGACATCCGGTATCCCGCCGATGCCGACACTGTAAATCGGCTTCGACGGCATGGCGATGGTCGGCCAGCCGATCCCGCGAATCAGCACTTCCCGAAGTTACTGGCCAGTAGTATACTTTGTTACTCATCGGTAACTGAAGTCCGGGGCAACCAGGGCCGGAGAGCCGGACGGCCGGACGGGGATCCAGGCGGGAGGCGCGATGACGCACTTCAAGAGCAACCTGCGCGACATCGAGTTCAACCTGTTCGAGGTGCTGAACAGGCAGCAGGTGCTTGGGGCGCCGCCGCACGAGGACCTGGACGAGGAGACGGCGCGGCACATGCTGGCCGAGGTCGAGCGGCTAGCGGCCGGCCCGCTCGCCGAGTCGTTCGCCGATGCCGACCGGCATCCGCCCGTGTTCGACCCCGCCACGCACGCGGTGACGATGCCCGAGTCGTTCGCCAGGTCGTTCCATGCCTGGATGGACGCGGAGTGGTTCAGGCTCGAGCTGCCACCGGAACTCGGCGGCAGCGCCGCCCCGCGCTCGCTGTGCTGGAGCGTGGCCGAGCTGGTGCTCGGCGCGAACCCGGCCGTCTGGATGTACGCCAGCGGCGCCGCGTTCTGCAAGGCGATCTACCTTCTCGGCACCGACGAGCAGAAGCGGTTCGCCGCCCGCGCCGTCGAGCGCGGCTGGACGGCGACCATGGTGCTGACCGAGGCCGACGCGGGATCTGACGTGGGCGCCGGCCGGACGAAGGCTGTCAGGCAGCCGGACGGAACCTGGCACATCGAGGGGGTCAAGCGCTTCATCACCAGCGCCGAGCACGACATGGCGGAGAACATCTTCCACCTCGTCCTCGCCAGGCCGGAAGGCGCGGGCCCCGGTACCAAGGGACTGTCGATGTTCCTCGTGCCCAAGTACCTCGTCAACGCCGACGGCTCGCTCGGCGAGCGGAATGGCGTCTACGCCACCAACCTCGAGCAGAAGATGGGGCTCAAGGCGTCCGCGACGTGCGAGCTCACGTTCGGTGCCAAGCACCCGGCGATCGGCACCCTCGTCGGCGACGTGCACGACGGCATCAGGCAGATGTTCCTGATCATCGAGCACGCCAGGATGATGGTGGGCACGAAGGCGATCGCCACGCTGTCGAGCGGATACCTGAACGCGCTCGAGTACGCGAAGACCAGGGTCCAGGGCGGCGAGCTGGTCAGGATGACCGACAAGAGCGCGCCCAGGGTGACGATCATGCATCACCCCGATGTCCGGCGGATCCTGATGCTGCAGAAGGCGTACGCCGAGGGCATGCGCGCCCTGGTGCTGTACGCGGCCACGTTCCAGGACGCCGTGCAGCTCGCGGACGCCGCCGGCACGGCGGACGAGCAGTCCGCGGCGATGAACGACCTGCTGCTTCCGCTCGTGAAGGGACTCGGCTCTGAGCGCGCTTACGAGATGCTGACCCAGTCGCTGCAGATCTTCGGCGGGTCAGGCTACCTGCAGCATTACCCGATCGAGCAGTACATCAGGGACGCCAAGATCGACAGCCTCTACGAGGGCACGACCGCCATCCAGGGCATGGACCTGTACTTCCGCAAGATCGTCAGGAACAAGGGCGAGGCGCTGGCGTCGCTGCTGACCCAGATCAAGGCCACCGCGCAGGGCGATACGGGCAACGGCCGCCTGAAGAAGGAGCGGGCTGCGCTCGCCAGAGCGGCCGAGAACGTCGAGGCGATGGTGACCGCCCTGCACGGCTTCCTGGCCGGGAGCCTGGAGCAGGCGGGAGAGATCAACCGCGTTGGCTTGAACACGACCCGCCTCCTGCTCGCCCTCGGCGACCTGGTCGTCGGGTGGCTACTCGTGCGCCAGTCCGAGGTGGCGACGGCAGCGCTGGACGCTGGCACGGCGCCGGCCGCTGACACGGCGTTCTACCAGGGCAAGGTCGCGGCGGCCAGGTTCTTCGCCGAGACCGTGCTGCCGCGCCTGGCCGCCGAGCGCGAGATCGCCGAGGCGACCTCCACCGACCTCATGGACCTGCCAGAAGCAGCGTTCTGAACGCTACGACCAGGCGAGCATCCGCAGCGGGTCGGTGAGCATCGCACCGACGTCCCGCAGCACGGCCGAGCCGGTATCGCCGTCGACGATCCGGTGGTCGAACGACAGCGACAGCGTGCAGACCTTGCGGACGGCCAGCTGGCCGCCCACGACCCACGGCGCGTCCTTGACCTGCCCGAACGCGAGGATCGCAGCCTCGCCGGGGCTGATGATCGGGGTCCCGGTGTCGACGCCGAACACGCCCACATTGGTGATCGTTATCGTCCCGCCGCGCAGGTCGGCTGGCGTGGCCTTGCCGGCCTTGGCCGTCTCGGCCAGCTCGCCGATCGCATGCGCCAGCCCGGGCAGGGAAAGCGCGTGCGCGTCCTTGACGCTCGGCACGACCAGGCCGCGGTCGGTGGCCGCCGCGATGCCCAGGTTCACATAGTGCTTGACCACGATCTCCTGAGCGCCCTCGTCCCAGGAGGAGTTGATCATCGGATGCCGGTCTGCGGCGACGAGCAGCGCCTTGGCCACGAGCAGCAGCGGCGACACCCGGATGCCCTCGAACTCAGGCAGCGACCTCAGCCTGACCGTCGCCGCCATCGTCTCGGTCATGTCGATCTGCAGGAACTCGGTGACGTGCGGCGCCGTGAACGCGCTGGCCGTCATCGCGGCCGCGGTGTGCTTGCGCACGCCGCGGATCGCGATCCGCTCCTCCCGCGGCAGCGTGGCCAGCCGCATCGCCGAGACCTGAGCCAGCCCGGTGAGATCGGTGCCGGGAGCGCCAGCGGCCTGGTCTGGCACGGTGGTGGCGTCGGCGGCGGCCTGGATATCGTCGCGGGTGATGGACCCCGACGGGCCGGTGCCGGTCACCGACGTCAGGTCCACGCCGAGGTCCTTGGCCAGCTTGCGCACCGGCGGCTTGGCCAGCACCGCGACTCGCTGCCCCTGCGCCTGCGTCACCGTGGACCCGTTGGAGGGACTCGGCGGGGTCGCCCCGGCGCTGGCCGCGGGCTTTCTCGCCCGCCGCTTGGTCGAGCCGAGCTTGACGCCATAGCCGACGAGAACGGCCTGGCGCTCCTCCTTGGGCGCCGGGCTGCCGTGGATGCCAGGCTCGACCGCGCCCTCGGCGGGAGCAGGGGAGATGTCGGCAGGCGGGGCTGGCGCCCCGGTCGGGACGTCAGCGGCGGCCGCGGCGCCGCCATCCGCAGCAGCGGCCGCGGCGCCGCCATCCGCAGCAGCGGCCGCGGCGCCGCCATCCGCAGCAGCGGCCGGGGTGCCCCCTTCGGCGCCGACCTGGACCGAGATGATCGGCGTGCCGACGTCGGCGGACTCGCCCTCCGGTACGAGCAGGTCCTTCACGACGCCCTCGTACGGGCTCGGCAGCTCGACGACGGCCTTGGCCGTCTCGATCTCCACGATGATCTGGTTGATCGTGATCGTGTCACCCGGCTGCACCAGCCACTTGACGATGTCCGCCTCGGTCAGGCCCTCGCCGACGTCGGGGAGCTTGAACTGCTTCAGCTCTGACATGACGTCTCCTCAGTATGCGAACGCGCGGTCGATGGCGTCGAGCACCCTGTCCAGGTCGGGCAGGTAGTGCTCTTCGAGCCTCGACGGCGGGTACGGCGTCGAGTACCCGCCGACCCGCAGCACGGGAGCCTCGAGGTGGTAGAAGCACTCCTGAGAGACCCTGGCCGCGATCTCGGCGCCCAAGCCCGCCGTCACCGGGGCCTCGTGCACGACCACGCACCTGCCGGTCTTGCGGACCGACGCGAAGATCGACTCCGTGTCGAGCGGGGACAGCGACCGCAGGTCGATCACCTCGGCCGACCGGCCCTCTTCAGCGGCCGCGGCCGCGGCCTCCACGCAGGTCCGCACCATCGGGCCGTAGCAGAGCACGGTCACGTCGGTCCCGCCGACGAGCGTGCGCGCCTTGTCCATCGGCAGCGCGGCCGCGAGCCCGCCAGCCAGGTCAACCTCCGTCTTGTCCCAGTACCGCCGCTTGGGCTCGAAGAAGATGACCGGATCGTCAGAGTTGATCGCCTGCTGGATCATCGCGTACGCGTCGGCGGGGTCGCCGCAGGCGACCACGCGCAGGCCCGCGGCGTGCACGAAGAACACCTCAGGCGACTCGCTGTGGTGCTCGACCGCGCCGATGCCGCCGCCGCACGGGATCCGCACCACGACGGGCAGCCTGAGGTGGCCGGCCGACCGGTACGCCATCTTCGCGAGCTGCGAGACGATCTGGTCGAAGGCGGGGAACACGAACCCGTCGAACTGGATCTCGCACACCGGCCGGTAGCCGCGGAGCGCGAGCCCGATCGCCGTGCCCACGATGCCCGACTCAGCCAGCGGTGTGTCGAGCACCCGGTCCTCGCCGAAGTCCTTCTGCAGGCCGTCCGTGACGCGGAAGACGCCGCCGAGCTTGCCGACGTCCTCGCCCATGATGAGGACCTTCGGGTCGTTCTCCATGGCCTTGCGCAGGCCCTCGTTGATGGCCCTGCTGAGCGTGAGCTTGGCCGGCGCCGGGGTGCCTGTGGTCATCGGCCGACCTCCTCTGGCACGAAGGAGTCCAGGTACGCGGCGAGCTGCTCGCGCTCCTGCGCCAGCAGCGTGCTCGGGTCGGCATAGATGTGGTCGAACATCGTCAGCGGGTCGGGATCGGGCATCTCCAGGCATGCCTTCCTGACCTTGCGGCCGATCTCGTCCGCCTCGGCGGCGATGCCGGTGAAGAACCCCTCATCCGCCATCCCCGACCTGATCAGGTACTGCTTCACCCGCTCGATCGGGTCCTTGAGCTTCCAGGACTCCAGCTCGGCAGAGAGCCGGTACCTGGTCGGGTCGTCTGTGGTGGTGTGCGCGCCCATCCGGTACGTGAACGCCTCGATCAGCGTCGGGCCCTGGCCCTCCCGCGCGGCCTGCATGGCCTGCCTGGTGACAGCCAGGCACGCGAACACGTCGTTGCCGTCGACCTGCAGCCCTGGGAAGCCGAACCCGCGCGCCCGCTGGTACAGCGGGATCTTAGTCTGCCGGTCCAGGGGCTCGGAGATGGCCCACTGGTTGTTCTGGCAGAAGAACACGACAGGAGCGTTGTTGACCGACGCCCAGATGAACGCCTCGTTCACGTCGCCCTGGCTGGTGGCCCCGTCGCCGAAGTAGACGATCGCCGCCTCGCCGTCCTCTCCGACGGCCCCGTCGCGCTGGATCCCCATTGCGTAACCGGTCGCGTGCAACGTCTGGGCGCCGATCACGATCGTGTACAGGTGGAAGTTGTGTTCCTTGGGATCCCAGCCGCCGTGGCTCACGCCCCGGTACAGCTCGAGCAGCTTCGCCGGGTCGACCCCGCGGCACCAGGCGACCCCGTGTTCCCGGTACGTGGGGAACGCCATGTCGCGCGGGCCCAGTGCACGGCCGGAACCGACCTGAGCGGCCTCCTGCCCGAGCAGCGAGGCCCAGATGCCGAGCTCACCCTGGCGCTGCAGCGCGATGGCCTCGAAGTCGATCCGCCTGACCAGGACGAGGTCGCGGTACAGCGCCTTGATCTCATCAGGAGTCAGCTCAAGCGGGTAATCGGGGTGCTCGGTGCGCTCGCCCTCGGGCGTCAGCAGCTGGATCAGCTGCGGCTGCGGGGGCGGTGAATCGCCAGATCTGGATCGGGAGGCAGCTTGCCCGGCAGCTTTGACGGCCACGTGCCACTCCTTGCCTGCTCAGGGACCGGGTCCCGCCCGTCCGCTGGTCAGGCGGGCGATCATCCGGTCATCGGTGTTCCGCTGTGACAGTACTCGGCGCTCCTCCAGCCCGGTCAAGTGCCGGGTTCGCGTACGCTGCGTGCTGTGGCCAAGATAGTGGTGGACGTCATGCTGAAGCCTGAGATCCACGACCCGCAGGGCGAGGCCATCGCGGGCGCGTGCCACCGGCTCGGGTTCACCGAGGTGGTCTCTGTCCGGCAGGGCAAACGGTTCGAGGTCGAGTTCGCCGAGGCCGTTGAGCCAGCCGTTGCCGCCGGGCAGGCCGCGTCCGCCGGCCAGGCAGGAGGCCAGGCGTCCGGCCAGGCGTCAGGGCAGGCCACGGCGGCGGCCGAGTCCGGCTCGATGGCGATCAGGGTCGCCGAACTGGCCGCCGAATTGCTGGCAAATCCCGTCATCGAGGAATTCGCAATCCACGGGGTGTGAGCGCTCCGGCGTATCCGCACGGAACCTGTTCGCTCACCCGCTCGCGCGAATCCAAACATGCCGGTCACCTCCCGTCAGTGCGCCGGAGTCTCAGCCGGCAAGGCGTTTCGGCTCGTTGCCGCGCCGCCAGTCAGCCGATGTTGACCTGGAAGAACGACACTGTTCGTCCGAAGATCGCCCGAGTTTATGATTACCGCGCCCCGGCTGTGGAAACTCTCACAATGTGAGGAGAGACGAGAAGTAGCCGGAGAGCAGCGGAGGGCAACGAAGAAAGTGCGAACTCGGGTGCTGCACTCGCATGAACTGGGCGGCGATGTACGCGACGTCCGGTTCTGTCTCGTCTTCCCTGGTGAGTCGCTCAGCATCCCGGTGATGCGCCATGTTCTCGGCGACACCCTCGCCAAGCTCGGCATGGACGAAGAGTGCATCTCTGACCTGCTCCTGGCCGTCACCGAGGCGTGCACGAACGTGCTGCGGCACGCCGGGCCAGGGCACAGGTACGAAGTGATCGCCGAGGTCGGCAAGAACCGGGTCATGATCCAGGTGCTCGACAACGGGCGTGGCTTCGACCCAGGCAGGGTCAGGGCCGCCCGCCGGCGGCATCCACTGCGCCGCCCGCCGGTGCGCCCGGCCGGACTGCTCGGCCGCCGCAACAGGGCCAGTGACGTCGCGCTGCTCGCCGAGTCGGGCCGCGGGCTGGCGATCATGAAGGCCTGCGTGGACGACGTGAGCCTGCACTCAGGGCCCGGCCGCGGCACCGTCGTCGAGCTGTTCAAGCGGTGCGAGTGGCGTGACGGCGCCCCGCTCACCGACCTGGAAGGCGGGGCGCTCAGGGACGCGGGCTGACCCGGGCGAACGGGTTGACCCGGTAACCTGCCTGCATGCGCAGGCACCGGCCGCGAGGCACGCGTTGACGCTCAAGATCGGCATCGTCACATTCCCTGGATCACTTGACGACACCGATGCGAGCCGGGCTGTCACGCGGGCTGGCGGCACGCCTGTCCCGCTCTGGCATGGCGACCGGACGCTGCGCGGCGTCGACGCGGTGATCCTGCCTGGCGGCTTCTCCTACGGCGACTATCTGCGCACTGGCGCGATCGCCCGGTTCGCGCCGGTCATGTCCGAGCTGATCCCCGCGGCGGCGGCCGGGCTGCCCGTGCTCGGCATCTGCAACGGCTTCCAGATCCTCTGCGAAGCCCACCTGCTGCCTGGCGCGCTGACTAGGAACGCCGGCCTGCACTTCATCAACAGGGACGTAAGAATCACCATGGAGAGCAACAAGACTCAGTGGACAGCCGCCTACGCATCCGCTGATGTGATCACGGTGGTGCTGAAGAGCGGCGAGGGTGCCTACGTCGCCGACAAGCAGACCCTGGCCGACCTCGCTGCTGCCGGCCGCATCGTGGCCCGGTATACCGACGGCAGCCCGAATGGGTCGGCCGACGACATCGCCGGGATCGCGAGCGCGGACGGCAACGTCGTCGGGCTGATGCCGCATCCTGAGCACGCCATCGACCCGCTGACCGGCCCCGGCGCTGGCGGGCTCGGGTTCTTCTCCTCGATCTTGCGCGTGTGCATCTCGCCATGACGGCAGACACCGTGGTCGCGGCGGCAGCGACGTCAGGCCGGGAGCAGCCGCACGCGGCGCTCGGCCTGACCGACGCCGAGTACGCGTCCATCACCGCGCAGCTCGGACGCCGCCCCACCGACTCCGAGCTCGCCATCTACTCGGTGATGTGGAGCGAGCACTGCTCGTACAAGTCCTCAAGGAAGTACCTGCGTCAGTTCGCCGAGAAGGCGCCGGCGACCGCGGCGCTGCTCGCCGGGATCGGCCAGAACGCGGGCGTCGTCGACGTGGGCCAGGGCTACGCGGTCACGTTCAAGATCGAGTCGCACAACCATCCCTCCTACGTGGAGCCGTTCCAGGGCGCGGCGACCGGCGTCGGCGGGATTGTCAGGGACATCCTCGCGATGGGCGCTCGGCCGGTCGCGGTCATGGACGCGCTGCGGTTCGGGCCAGCCGACGCGGCCGACACCCGGCGAGTGCTGCCGGGCGTCGTCGCCGGGATCTCCTTCTACGGCAATTGCCTCGGCCTGCCGAACATCGGCGGCGAGCTCGCGTTCGACCCCTGCTACGCCGGCAACCCGCTGGTCAACGCGCTATGCCTGGGCGTCATGCGGCACGCCGACCTGAAGCTGGCCAGTGCGAGCGGGCCAGGAAACAAGGTGGTCCTGTTCGGCTCGCCAACCGGCCCCGACGGCATCGGCGGCGCGTCGGTCCTGGCCAGCGCCTCGTTCGGGGCAGCCGCCGACGGTGGTGAGCGGGCCAAGCGCCCGAGCGTCCAGGTCGGCGACCCCTTCATGGAGAAGTTGCTGATCGAGTGCTGCCTTGAGCTGTACGAGGCCGGGCTGGTCGTGGCGGTCCAGGACCTCGGCGCGGCCGGGATCGCGTGCGCGACCACGGAACTGGCGGCTGCCGGTGAGGTCGGCATGAGCGTGCGGCTGGACGCTGTGCCGCTGCGCGACCGCGGGCTCAGCCCGCCCGAGATCCTGATGAGCGAGTCACAGGAACGGATGATGGCGGTCACCGCGCCGGAGGATCTTGATCAGTTCCTCGGCATCTGCGCGCGGTGGGACGTCCCGGTCGCCGTGATCGGCGAGGTGACCGGTACCGGCAGGCTCGAGATGAGCTGGCACGGCGAGGTGGTGGTCGACATCCCGCCGGCTACCGCCGCCGAGGGGCCGCTGTACGACCGTCCGGTCAGGCGCCCGGACACCCAGGACCTGCTGCGGTCGGACGACCCGGCCAGGCTGACCGGCCAGGGCCGGTACTCGGGCGCGCGGCTGCGCGCTAACCTGCTCACCGTGCTCGGCTCGGCCGCGGGTGCCGACAAGACCTGGGTCACCGAGCAGTACGACAGGGACGTGCGCGGCAACACGGTGCTCGCCGCGCCGCACGACGCTGGCGTGCTCAGGATCGACGAGCACACTCAGCTGGGCGTCGCGATCGCGACGGACGGGAACGGGCGGTTCTGCCTGCTCGACCCGTACGCGGGGACACAGCTCGCGCTGGCCGAGGCGTACCGCAACGTCGCGGCCGCCGGCGCGCGGCCGATCGCGGTGACGAACTGCCTCAACTTCGGCTCACCGGAAGACCCCGCGGTGATGTGGCAGTTCGCCGAGGCGGTGCGCGGGCTCGCCGACGGCTGCCTGGCCCTCGGCATCCCGGTGACCGGCGGGAACGTCAGCTTCTACAACCAGACCGGCGCCGCGGCGATCCAGCCGACACCGGTCGTGGGGGTCCTCGGCGTGCTCGATGACGTGCGGCAGCGGCTGCCGAGCGGATTCGGCGCGGCTGGCGAAACGATCATGCTGCTCGGGCGCACGGCCGCCGAGTTCGGCGGCTCGCTCTGGGCCGCCGAGGTGCACGGGCACCTCGGCGGCGCGCCGCCCGCGGTTGACCTGGCCGCCGAGCAGCGGCTCGCGGCTGTGCTGACGGACGCTGCCGGACGCGGCCTGCTCTCGGCAGCGCACGACCTGTCGGAAGGCGGGCTCGCGCTCGCGCTTGCCGAATGCTGCCTGACCGGCGGCAGCCGCGCCCCGCGCGCCGACGGCGCCGCGGGCACGGGCTGCGTGATCGCCATGCCTGCGGGCGATCCGCTGGCCGCGCTGTTCAGCGAGTCAGCCGCGCGCGCGGTCGGGGTGGTCCGGCCAGGGACCGAGGCCGAGTTCGCGCGGCTCTGCGCCGAGCACGGCGTGCCCGCGGCACGCCTCGGCCGGACGGGCGGGCCAGACCTCGAGGTGAGCGGGCTGTTCACGGTCCCGGTCGCCGAGCTCAGCGCGGTCAGCCGGCGAACGCTGCCCGCCCTGTTCGGCCAGCGTTAAGCGATTCTCCGTAGCGGGTAGCGTCTGCGGCAGGTGGAGCCGCCAACGCTACTTCGTGACGGCAGGCCACCAAGCAAGCGCTTGGTCGGCACAGCGGGCGGGGTCGGCGGTCAGGTCAGGCGGTCCACCAGAAGGCGATCTCCTGCCCGGGCAACCTGGGCTGGCCGCACGCCGCGAGCGTGGCGGGGCCAGGTGATTGCGGCGCGGTCAGGCAGCCACCGGTCTTGGCGTTGGAGTATTCGGCGAAGGGCTGGCCACCGATCGTGCCCGCGTCGACGGGCCGCCAGCGCTGATCGAGTTCCAGGTCGCAGTGTGCCAGCAGGACCCTGGCGGGATCGCTGCCGGCGCCCAGGCACTGGCCGGTCGCCGTGTAGATGAAGATGTCGGTGCCGTCGGCCATCTGGTTGTCGGTCCAGACCGGAACGCCGGCCCTGATCTCGGACCTGGCGACGGCGACGAAGCTCACGCCGTGGGCCGCGGGCTGCAGTTTCATCGGGTGATCGACGGGACCGACGTCGATGATCCCGACGGCCTGCGCCTTGCGGACCCTGGACGGCAGCGCGTGGCCGTCATGCCCGTGGTGCTGGCTGGCCGCCGGGTGATCCTGATGCATCGATGCCAGGTAGAAGACGAGACCGCCGACGGCCAGTACAAGGACCACGCCCACGCCAGCGAGCCGAGGAACCGCTGATCCCCTGGCTCGATGCGTTCGCGCACTGAGCGAACCGGGCATATCTCGGGATTGTAGGCGTCTTACCTGGTTAGTCGCATGATGTCGATGACAACGTGTGACGGGCGGTCATCGGCGCACCAGGCTGTTGCGGCACGCTGTGCGCTATCGTTCGGCGGTGCCTGCCCGACGCCTGAACCCCGACCGGCTGCTGGCTGCGGTCACCGCGCAGCGCGCGGCCCTTGGCGCCGGACCGTGGGACGGTTCAGCGACGGTTGATGTCCTCGGGGCGGCCTGCGTGACCGCGGTGATCGCGGCGGTCGACGCTGGCCTCGAACCGCAGCGCGAGGCGCTGCGCGGTGCCGTTCTGCACACCATCGGCCTGCTTGAGGCCAAGGCTCCCGGGCGCGCTGTCGAGGTGCGGGTGCCGCCGTTCGCTGCCGTCCAGTGCGTGGCGGGTCCCAGGCATACCCGCGGCACGCCACCGAATGTCGTGGAGACCGACGCGGTCACCTGGATCATGCTCGCCACGGGACGGACGGACTGGGCGTCCGCCCTGGCGAGCGGCACTGTGACGGCCAGCGGCCTGCGAGCTGACGTGTCGGCGTACCTTCCGCTCGTGTCGGGTTGATCGCCATCAGCAGTTCACCCACCGGACGTTCCGGGCGTGTCCGCAGATCTGCAACCCACCAGGACCGCCTAGACTTACCAGGTGATCAAGCCTGACGGCCGGTTGACTCACGAACTCAACGCCGTTGACCGTCCGCCGAGGGACGCCTGCGGGGTATTCGGCGTCTGGACGCACGGCGAGGACGTCGCCAAGCTCGCCTACTTCGGGCTGTATGCGCTGCAGCACAGGGGCCAGGAATCGGCAGGGATCGCGGTCAGCGACGGCAGCAGGATCGTGGTCTTCAAGGACATGGGCCTGGTGGCCCAGGTCTTCAACGAATCGGTGCTCACGACGCTGCGCGGGCACATCGCCGTCGGCCACTGCCGTTACTCGACGACCGGGTCCTCGGTCTGGGAGAACGCGCAGCCGACGTTCCGCGCGACGCCGTCCGCGAGCGTGGCGCTCGGGCACAACGGCAACCTGATAAACACGCGCGAGCTCGCCGCGATGGCCGGGAAGCCGCGCGGGGCAAGCACGGCGACGTCCGACACCGACGTGCTTACCGAGTTGTTCGCGTCAGGAATCGGAACCGCCGCAGGCGCCTCAGTGACCAGCATCGAGGACAACGCGCTGGCGGTCTTGCCGCGCGTGCGGGGTGCGTTCTCCCTGGTATTCATGGATCAGCAGACGCTGTACGCCGCGCGCGACCCCGAGGGGTTCAGGCCGCTCGTGCTCGGCAGGCTGCCCCGCGGCTGGGTCGTGGCCAGCGAGACGGCGGCGCTCGACATCGTCGGCGCCACGTTCGTGCGGGAGATCGATCCCGGTGAGCTGATTGTCATCGACGAGCGGGGGGTCAGGTCGCGCCGGTTCGCGGCCGCGAGACCGCGCGGATGCCTGTTCGAGTACGTGTACCTGGCCAGGCCCGACACCTCGATCAGCGGCCGCGGCGTGCAGGCGACCAGGGTGGCGACCGGCAGGAGGCTCGCGGCCGAGCACCCCGTGGACGCCGACCTCGTCATCCCGGTGCCGGAGTCAGGAACGCCCGCCGCGATCGGCTATGCCCAGGGCAGCGGCATCCCGTACGGCCAAGGCCTGGTCAAGAACAGCTACGTGGGCAGGACGTTCATCCAGCCGAGCCAGACGATCAGGCAGCGGGGCATCAGGCTGAAGCTGAATCCGCTCAGGGACGTGATCGCCGGCCAGCGCATCGTCGCCGTGGACGACACGATCGTGCGCGGCAACACCCAGCGCGCCATCGTGACGATGCTCCGTGAGGCCGGGGCGGCCGAAGTGCACATCAGGATCTCCAGCCCGCCTGTCATCTGGCCGTGCTTCTTCGGCATCGACTTCGCCAGCCGGGCCGAGCTGATCGCGGGAAACCTGTCCGTCGAGGAGATCCGCGATTCGATCGGCGCCGACTCCCTCGGGTTCGTTTCGCTTGAAGGGTTGATCGAAGCGACGACGCTGCCGGCCGGAAAGCTATGCAGCGCGTGCTTCGATGGTGACTATCCGATCCCGGTCAGCGAGTCTGAGCAGGGCAAATACCTGCTCGAGAGCACCACGGGGGGTTCCGCGGGGTCGCTCCCCCTGGCCGGCACCGGAACCCAGGCGGAGTGAGGGCGGTGCCTGCCCAGCAAAGCGGTCGGCCGGAGGATCCCGGCCGGGTGAGCTATGCGGCGGCCGGGGTGGACATCGAAGCCGGTGAGCGCGCGGTCGCGCTGATGCGGGCGGCCGTGTCGAAGACGGCAGGGCCCGCGGTGATCGGCGGGATCGGTGGCTTCGCCGGCCTGTTCGACGCGTCGCGGCTGGCCATGATGCGCAGGCCGGTGCTCGCCACCTCCACCGACGGCGTTGGCACCAAGGTGATCATCGCCCAGCGCACCGGGTGCTACGGCACGATCGGCATCGACCTGGTCGGCATGGTCGTCGATGACCTGGTCGTCTGCGGTGCCGAGCCGCTGTTCATGACCGACTACATCGTGTGCGGCCGGGTCATGCCCGAGCGCGTCGCGGAGATCGTGGCGGGCATCGCAGAGGGGTGCGTGCAGGCGGGCTGCGCGCTGATCGGCGGCGAAACCGCCGAGCACCCCGGTCACCTAGGGCCAGAGGAGTTCGACCTGGCCGGGGCGGCGACCGGGGTTGTCGAGGCCGACCGGATGCTCGGCCCTGGCCTCGTCCAGGCGGGAGACGTGGTGCTCGGGCTCGCCTCGTCCGGCCTGCATTCCAACGGGTTCTCGCTGGTCAGGCAGATCCTCGCCGACGCCGCGCTTGACCTGGACTCCGAGCCGGCCGACCTCGGCACGTCGCTGGGCGCCGAGCTCGCTACCCCGACGCGCATCTACGCGCAGGACTGCCTGGCCCTCGCGAACGCGTGCCAGGTGCGTGCGTTCGCCCACGTCACTGGTGGCGGGCTGGCCGCGAACACAGCACGAGTGCTGCCTCCCGACGCCGACGCGCTCCTCGACCGGGCAAGCTGGAGCCCGCCGCCGGTTTTCGCCCTGCTCGCCAGGCTCGGCTCGGTGGACGCCGATGAGATGGAGCACGTGTTCAACATGGGAGTCGGGATGACCGCGGTGGTCGCGGCCGCCGACGCGGACGAGGCTATCGGCCTGCTCGCCGAACGGGGAGTGCCCGCGTGGCCACTTGGCCAGATCACCCGCGGCTCAGGCCGCGCCCGGCTGACCGGGCGGCACCCATAGCGTGCTGTGCCCGTCGAGCTTTCCGTGCCCGCCTGAGTCGCGCTGACGAGTCGGGACCTGGACAGGTACTCAGCGGCGCTGCGCGTCCTCGTCCTGGAGGTCCTCGTCATCCTCGTCGTACTCGTAGTCCTCGTCGGCATCATCGTCGTCAGTCAAGGAGTAGCGATCGCCGTGGTCCGCGTACGCGTCCCGCCCGTCGGTATCCCGCTGATCCATGCCGACGCCCAGCTCTGCCCGCAGCCGGTCAAGGTCAGTGCCGCCACCGCTGTACTTAAGCTGGCGTGCCACCTTCACCTGCTTGGCCTTGGCTCGGCCGCGCCCCATTGGCTCGACCCCCTCGAACGTACGGGACCTGCCAGGTCCCTCTCCGCGCTTGATGCCTTCTGTGGTCACTCGTCCGAACGTGCCGGATTTCTTGCATGTCAGACCGCCCGCCGCGGTTCCTACACATGGAGCCGAGCGTGGCTAGAGCCTTCGTACATAGACAACCGTACCTGTTTTGGGCGGCTCGCGCCTCCGGCGGTCCTCCCCAGCCACGATCAGCTGCCCAGCCAGATACCGCGCAGCCTGCCCACTTCCGACATCCTGCGCTCCGCGAGCCGGTCGGCGGCCACCGATGGCGGCACGCCTTCCTGCCCGGCCAGGGCAAGGATCCGCTTCGTCGTGCCGAATATCTGGTCTGCCTTGGCCTTCGCCCGGTGGAAGTTGAAGCCCTCGAGCTCGTCGGCCACCTGGATCACGCCGCCCGCGTTCACCACGTAATCCGGCGCGTACACGATCCCGTGGTCCTCGAGCAGCTTGTCGATCCCGGCGTGGGCAAGCTGGTTGTTGGCGCCGCCGCAGATCACCTTGGCCCGCAGCACGGCGACCGTGTCATCGTCGACCGCGCCGCCGAGCGCGCACGGCGCGTAGATGTCGGCATCGGCGCTGACCAGGTCGGACCGGCTGGCGGCGATGGTGATGGCTGGGTGCTTCGCCCGTACGCGCGCCGCGGCCGCGTCGTTGATGTCGTAGACGGTGACGGTCGCGCCGTCTTCGATCAGGTGCGTGACGAGGTGACTGCCCACCTTGCCGACGCCCTCGACAGCCACTGCCCTGCCGCGAAGTGACGGGCTGCCCCACGTGTGCTCGGCGGCCGCGCGCATGGCCTGGAAGACGCCGAACGCGGTCAGGACCGACGAGTCGCCTGCGCCGCCGTGCGGTTCCGTCCGGCCCGTCACATGACGGCACTCCCTGGCCACGATGTCCATGTCCTGGCTGTAGGTGCCGATGTCGCAGGCGGTGATGTAGCGCCCGTTCAGCGATTCGACGAACCGGCCGTAGGCGCGCAGCAGCGCCTCTGACTTGATGACCTCCGGATCGCCGATGATGACGGCCTTGCCGCCGCCGTGGTCGAGGCCGGCCAGCGCGTTCTTGTAGGCCATGGCCCTGGACAGGTTCAGGACGTCGGCGACGGCCGCTTCGTCGCTGGCATAGGGATAGAACCTGGTTCCGCCCAGCGACGGCCCGAGCGCGGTCGAGTAGATCGCGATGATCGCGCGCAGCCCGGTCGGGGCGTCATGGCAGAAGACGACCTGCTCGTGACCGGCCTGGTTCAGTGCGCTGCCCACGGTTCTGGCGGTGTTGCTGTCTGTGATGGCTTCGGCCTTCCCGGTGCTTGCCTTCTCCGGCGGATCGATGACTGTCGCCACGGCTGCAGCTCCCGGCAAGTTGGTCCCGCGTCCTCGTTGACCCGGGCTCACACCCCAGGGTATGCGTCGGGCGCGCAAGGAGTATTGATGTCGCGCAATGCATGAAGCTGGCTGTGCGGGGCAAATACCTCGTGACAGAGCATGCCGTAGAACTGCGGAGGATTATCCCGGCACTGCCGATAGTTGTAGCAGTCTCTGGGCTTCTTTCGCAGCGGGGGGTAGCGAGGCGGCAACCACGCCGACCGCGAGTTTCGTCGTCGACGTGACGGTACGTGTTCCTCCCGCTCTGAGGAGGTGAGTGGCGATCACGCAGTACTGCACAGTCCCACCATGCACGGACCTGAATGAACAGTCCGCGCGGATCCAGCTTGACTGACCTAGCTCAGCAGGAACGGCTACGCCTTGTAGTCGGCAGGAGGCGGACATGACTTTTCCGAATCCGCCCGTTGCGACGGTGCGTGTCTGTAGGATCACGCAACGTGACTCAGATCAACGGGGGTAACGGGGACACGTTCAAAACTTCTGCTCCTGGTGGTCGCATTGTCACCGCTGGTGATGGCAATATGGTAACAGTAGACCATATAGGACATCCAAGGCAGGCTCGTAATGGAGCCATGAACACAACAGACGCAGGATCGCAAGACAAGGTCCAGGAGGAGAGGCCGTCATAATGTCTGCACGAACCCCAGAGGCCGAGCCGCTGCTTACACCGGCTGAGGTCGCAACAATGTTCCGAGTGGATCCGAAAACGGTCACACGGTGGGCAAAGGCCGGAAAGTTGACGTCCATTAGGACCCTTGGCGGCCACCGTCGTTACCGTGAGACCGAAGTTCGTGCCCTGCTCGCGGGCATTCCGCAGCAGCGCTCGGAGTAACGCCTGGCCGCGGCCTGGCGCCCGATCTTCGGGGGGCGGGCGCGTGACCGAGCACGCCTAGTGCGGCTCAGCGCAGAAATAGGGGGGTCGGCCCCGGCGGCACTGCCGCGAACGGGTCGTCATGCGCAGAGCGTTGGTGCTCTGGACGGATCCTGGCGGGACGCCGGGGCCGATCCGGCCTATCGAGGGAAATCAACGGGGGTTACGGGGTTCCTGGGGGCCCTGGTACAGCTAGATCACGGGGAAGAAGCCGCTGTAGTCCACAGGGCTTGAGATACAGACTTCAGATCAGCGCCCGGAAGGGCTTGGCAGCCGCGTCCGGCTGTGTGCCGGGTATGGGTGTGACACCCATCGCGGTGCAAGGTGATGGGTGTCACACCCATCCGTGACAAGCACCTCACAACCTTATGGCGCGGCCGGCGGTCACTGGAATGGCCGGATCTTAGCGCCTTCCTGGCGGCGGCAGCCTGTTCCGCGCACGCGCCCGGTCTCGCATTGCAGTCGTTCAGCGACTTTGGGTAATCGCACCTGCTCGATGACGTCCCGAGACCATACTTGTCGCCATGCCTTCGCTCGGGTAGCCGAAGCAGGCATGGGATAGCGCCTGTTGTTCGCCCGTGCACTGGATCTGGCAGTGCACGGCGCGAAGCACGGCATGAGGCTGATGCAGCGAGCGACGCCCGGGGGCCCGTCATCCGGCGGGAGCGTGCCGTCGCTATAAGGGAGGGTTCGCCATGCGGGATCCAGAATTGGTGTTCAAGGCTCAGCTGGCCGCATCGGCGCTCGAGCGGGCTTGGCAGCGGTGGCGCGTGATGCATGGCCTGGTCGCTGATCCCATGCCAGCGATTTCCAGCTACGTGGGTTACTCGCTCGAGGAGCCCTGGGGTCAGCCCCGCGTGGTGTTCGGGCTGGCGGCGAACGATGCCGAGCAGCTCGCGGCGCTGCTCAACAGGCACGACTGCATCGGCCCCGTGCACGCCACGATCGCCGGCCAGCAGGCCAGGGAGATCGCAGCCGGGGCCAGCAAGCCGCTTCCCGTTCCGCCGCAGGCGCCGTCGGTGATCGCCGAGCAGTCGAGTGGCGGCGCGAAGTCGGCTGCGAAGGCCAAGCGGACCGCGGGCCCGGCCGGTGAGCCGGACGGTCCCGTGTACCGCCAGGTCGCACGCGCCGCGCGGGAGGCGGCGCGGCAGGCAGCCGCAGCGAAGGAGGCTTCGGGCTCCGTGCAGGCGGCGCCCGCTCATGCCGAGTCTGGCCAGGACGCATCCGGGCAGGTGGCGCTGGTGCCTTCGGGGTTGGTGCCTTCCAGGCAAGTGCTTTCCGGGCAGGAGCCGTCAGAGCAGGAGCTTTCCGGACAGATGCCTTCCGGGCCGGACCAGCCGAAGCCTGAGCCGTCGGGCCAGCCGACCAGGGATCGTGCGGGTACGCCGGTCGCGGCGGAAGCCGTAACGGCAGGTCAGGCAGCTTCAGCGGAGGCTGCGTCGGCATCCGGGCAGGAGTCTGGTCCTCGCGAGCACCAAGACGAGGGACTTGCGCTGGCCGCCGTCGCTCTGCCCGCGGAGTCCGCTGAGGTGCCGTCAGAACCCGCGGCGTCCCAGCAGGAGGCCCCTCCGGCGACTAAGGCCGAGGCGACGAGCCAGAATGAGGCGACCGGCCAGAGCGCTGGCGGCGGTCTGACTCCTGACGCCGGTCCCGGAAAGAAGGCGCGCAGCGGCGACGGTGACGGCAACGGCGATGGCGGGAACGATGACGGGAACGGTCCAGGCGGCGGCGGTCCAGGCGGCGGCGGTCCAGGCGGCGGCGCTGGTGGCGGTCGGCGAGCCGGACGCGGGACCGGAGCCGGCAGCCGGTCCCGCGGCAGGAAGGGCGGCGAGTCTCTCGCGAACGTCGTAGCGCCCAAGACGCCAGGCGGCGGGTCCAGCGCGGTAACCAATGGCTCCGGTGTTCATTCCGTCGCCGAAGGCAGTGGTTCAGATGCTGAATCCTGCCCGGCCGACGAGCTGGGCGCCGATGTGCACGAATCCAACGCACGCGCCGAAACCCGGGACGCCAGCGTGCGCGCCGCCGAGGCGAGGGCCGCTGACGCTCGCGCGGTCGGGGCGGAGATCTACCCGGTCGAGCCCGTGACGGCTCAGGCCGCGGATGGTCCAGGGCCGCTCGCGCTCGCGGCGTCGGCGGCCAGGGTGGCGACAGAGGCCAGGATCAGGGCTGCGATGAGGCGGGGCCTGCCCGCGGCGACCCAGGGCAGAGACGCCGACCGGGCCGTGCTAGCGGGCGGGCAGGGTCCGGCGGTGCTGGCCGGCGGGCAGAACCAGGCTGTGCTGGCTGGCGGACAGCAGGGTCGGGCGGTGCAGGTTGCCATGGCCAGGCCCGAGGTGGCGTCTGGCGCGCACGCGGTGCTGTTCGGCGACCCGGCAGAGGCACAGTACGAGGACGACATCGCGCTCGCGTCCGCCTGGGGCGGCCCAGCGTTCGTGGCGGAGCCGGAGTTCCCGGCGAAGGACTATTTTGCCGCGGAGGACGAGTTCGCGGACGCAGACGAGTGCGCCGAGGAGGACTTCGCGGCGGAGGCGGCGGCCGATCCCGATGTCGTGCAGCTGCGGCCCAGGCGCGAGGACGCGGCTGACTGGGCCGACGACGCTGACGAGGACCCTGCGGCCGAAGACCGGCCCGAGCACTCGCCATCCGGCACCGCGCGGCGCAACCGGATCACCCGCGGTTACTCGATCCCGCGGCTGGCGCGGTCGAAGCGCCCTGGAGCGATCCCCGGTCTGTAGTGCGCCCAGGCTCGTCGCGGGATCGAACCGCAGCCGCCGGGTCGAAAAGCGGATGCGGCGACGATCACGGTCGTGATGTTGTTGGGCAATGAATCGCAGTGAGGTGCTAGCCGCCTTCAACCAGCAGGTCCGGCAGAGCACCAGCCCGGACGGCACAGGTGCCAGCTTCGAGGCCGGCCCGAAGGTGGTCAGGCGCATCTCAGAGCCCGGCCTAGGCGGGTCGGGCGTCCTGTGGTCAAGCCTGGACGCGTCCGACGCCGACCAGGTCATCGCCGCGCAGGTCGCCTTCTTCGGTGCGCGCGGCGAGAACTTCGAGTGGAAGCTATACAGCTATGACGAGCCGGCCGACCTCGCGGGCCGGCTGATCGCGGCAGGCTTCGTCGCCGAGGAACCCGAGTCGCTGATGATCGCGGCGATCGCCGAGATCACCGACGCGCTCCGGCAGGCCGAGCTGCCCGCGGGCGTCAGGCTCGAACGGGCCACCGACGAGGCAGGTGCGGACCGGCTGATCCGCGTGCACGAGCTCGTGTTCGGCTCGGACGAGTCCGAGCTCCGGGCGTCGCTGCTCACGCAGCTGGCTGACGCACCCGAGACGACCGACCTGGTCATCGCGATGGCGGGAGACGAGCCGGTCAGCTCGGCAAGGACCGACTTCCTGCCAGATACGCAGTTCGCCGGCCTGTGGGGCGGCGGCACCCTGCCGCAATGGCGCCGCCGCGGCATCTACCGGTCGCTCGTCCGGCATCGGGCTGAGCTGGCCGCCAAACGTGGCTATTCCTATCTGACGGTCGACGCTTCCGATGAGAGCCGGCCGATCCTGGAGCGGATCGGCTTCGAGCGCCTCGCCATCACCACGCCCTATACCTGGTCGCCCGCCTAAGGCGGGCCGCCCGGCTAAGACGGGCCGGCCGCCTAATAGTCTGGCCCGCCAGCGGGCCGCCGCTAACGACCGGCAGCGGGTACGGCGGACGGGCTCGCGGGCGGCAGCACCGCCGTGCAGTACTTGCACCGCGTCGCCTTGGCCGGGATCACGCTCAGGCACTCCGGGCAGTCCTTCTCCGCGGCCTCCTTCTTCCGCTGCGCGAACGCCACGAGCTTGCCCATGGGCGCGACCAGCAGGAAGTAGATGACCGCCGCGATGATCAGGAACGCGATCACCGCGTTCAGGAACACGCCGTACCTGACCGTGCTGCTGCCGATCCTGACGTGCATGGTGGCGAAGTTGGGCCGTCTCCCGGCCGCCGAGATCAGCGGCGTGATGATGTTCCGCACCATGGCCTGGACGATGTTGTTGAATGCGACGCCCATGACGACGGCCACGGCCAGATCGACCACGTTGCCGCGCAGCAGGAACGTCCTGAAGCCCTTCATGATCATCCTCTCCTGATCGGTCGCCTGCCGTTGGCGAGGCTACAGAAGAACTCGATTGCAGGCGGGCGCGACGGCGGCAAGCATGGGGGGATGGCGTGGACGCTGACCGACGACATCGCCAGCTACCGGGCGGCCGCAGGCGGCCTGCTGAGCGCGGATCCGGTGCGCAACACCGTGCTGCTGTCCGTCCTCGCCAGCCTGGTCGAGTTCGGGCTGGCGGCCTTCGGCCCCGAGCCCCCGCTCTTCGGCTGGTGGTCCCGGGACGACCCCAGCACGAGCGCCGCCGCCGTCACCCGCGTCGCCGCCGCCATCCTGCGGACTCCGCCGCACGAGCTGCTCTTCACCACGCTGCCCGGGCCGTCCGCCGCTCAGCTCGCGGACGCGCTCGCCAACCGCGGCGCTGCGCTGCCTGGCATTAACGGCGGGGAACAGGACGCGACCGCGCTCGCCCTCGCCTGGCATGAGCGCACCGGGCGGCAGGGTCAGGTTAGTCAGCGCCAGCGGCTGTACCAGCTCGGCGATCTCGTCATGCCCGAACCCGCGCCGGACGGCGCGGCGCGGGTCGCGACCGAAGCCGACGCGGCCATCGTCAGGGCGTTCTACTCGGCGTTCGCGGCCGAGGTCGGCCACGAGGACGCTCCTGAGCAACTGGTCGCCGACCGGCTCATGGCTGGCCAGCTGATGTTGTGGGAGACGGCCGGCGAGCCCGTCTCGTTCGCGGGCTCGACCGGCGTGCTCGAAGGAGTCGCCAGGATCGGGCCGGTCTACACCCCGCCGCGGTGGCGCGGTCGCGGCTACGGCGGCGCGGTGACGGCCGCGATCGGCGAGCTAGCCAGGCAACGCGGAGCGGCATCGGTCGTGCTGTTCACCGACCTCGCGAACCCGGCGAGCAACTCGCTGTACGTCAAGCTCGGCTACCAGCCGGTCGAGGACCGGGTACTGGTGCGCATCGGGTGACGGGATCCGCCCGTCAGCCCATGTGCGGCGATCACCACTAATACCTGGTTTGTGGCCGTTTAGGCGCGCCACCCCTGCTCGTTGTCCCTTTGCCTCCGACGTGGTACAACAGGCCGAATGACCGCCAGTACAGGTCCCGCGCAGTCTGCTACCGCCGAGCGTGACGGTGGCGGGCTCGCCGCTGTCCGGGTCCGCGGCTTGCGCAAGGACTACGGGTCCGTGGTCGCCCTCGCGGGCGTCGACCTCGACATCGGCCATGGCGAGTTCTTCACGTTGCTGGGACCGTCGGGATCTGGCAAGACCACGCTGCTGCGGCTGATTGCGGGGTTCGAGAACCCTGACGGCGGCACGATCGAGCTGGGCGGCAAGGAGATCTCGAAGGTCCCGCCGTACGCGCGCGACATCAACACGGTCTTCCAGGACTACGCGCTGTTCCCGCACATGTCGGTGCGGCAGAACATCGAGTACGGCTTGCGCGTCAAGGGGGTCGCCAAATCCGACCGGCGCGCCAGCGCCGAGCGCGCACTCGAGCAGGTCCGGCTGACGGGGCTCGGTGACCGGAAGCCAGCCCAGCTGTCCGGCGGGCAGCGGCAGCGGGTCGCGCTGGCCCGCGCGATCGTCAACGAGCCGCAGGTGCTGCTGCTCGACGAGCCGCTCGGCGCGCTTGACCTCAAGCTCCGCCAGGAGATGCAGCTGGAACTGCAGCACGTGCAGCGCGAGGTTCGGATCACGTTCGTGTACGTGACCCATGACCAGGAGGAAGCGCTGTCGATGAGCGACCGGATCGCGGTGCTCAACCATGGCCGCATCGAGCAGGTCGGCACCCCGCTCGAGGTCTACGAACGGCCGCAGTCGGACTTCGTCGCCGGTTTCATCGGGATCTCGAACCTGATTGAGCGTGATGGCCGGCACATGACCGTGCGTCCGGAGAAGATACTGCTCCTCAGCGACGGCGAGGAACCGCCGGCCGGCGCGCACGCTGAAACTGGGATCATTCGGGATGTCGTCTACGTCGGAGTGATCACCAGGTACCTCATCGATCTCGACGCCGGCGGCGAACTCGTGGTCGCCCGGCAGAACGAGCAGTCACCTGCAACGTCGCAGAGCGCGCGCGGCACCCGTGCGCGGATTGCCTGGCTGCCCGACCAGACCATCACCATTTCGCAAGGGGAGGTCGCCCGGCCGTAACCGGTGCGGGGCGGAAAGGGCAGGCTGACATGTTCGGTCGATTCAAGCATCATGGGCGCGCGCTCAGCGGCGTCGCGCTGTTCGGCGCCGCGGCGCTGCTCGCCGCGTGCAGCAGCGGCGGAGGCGGAGGTACAGGCACTGGCGGAGGAGGCGGCGCGCCGACCGGCGGCGTGCCGACCGCCCACCTGCCGGTGCTGAAAAAGGTAGGCAAGGGCGAGGGCCAGCTGAACCTGATCGCCTGGAGTGGCTACCTGGAACCGCAGTGGGTCAAGCCGTTCGAGCAGCAGACCGGCTGCCAGGTGAGCGCCAAGTACGCGAATACCTCAGACGAGATGGTCGCGCTGATGGCCAACGGCGGCGGCGGCCAGTACGACATGGTGTCCTCGTCCGGCGACGCCGACCTGCGGATCATCTACGGCGGTGACGTCCGCCCGGTCAACATGAACCTGATCCCGGCCACGAAGGACTTCTTCCCGGCGTTCAAGTCGCCGCCGTTCAACACGGTCGCCGGCGTGCACTATGGCGTCTCGCTGCAGTGGGGCCCTAACGTGCTGATGTACAGCAAGAAGGCCTTCAAGACGGCCCCGGCGAGCTGGGACGTCATCTACGGCGGCAAGTTCAAGGGCCAGATCACCGTGCCGGACAACCCGATCCAGATCGCGGACGCGGCGCTCTATCTCAAGACGCACAACAAGAGCCTGGGCATCACCGACCCGTACGAGCTGACCCAGCCGCAGTTCCAGGCCGCGGTCAAGCTGCTGGCCGACCAGCGTCCGCTGCTGAAGTCGTACTGGCCGCTGGCCAGCCAGGAGATCTCGGCGTTCAAGAACGGCGACGTGGTCGTCGGGGCGGGGTGGCCGTACCAGGTCAGCCAGCTGCAGGCGGCTAAGTTCCCGATCGGCTCGACCATCCCGAGCGAAGGAGCGACCGGCTGGGCCGACTCCTGGCTGCTCGCGGCCAAGGCACCGCACCCGAACTGCGCCTACAAGTGGATGCAGTACATCAGCACCCCGAACGTGCAGGCGATGCAGGCGGTGAACTACGGCGAGACCCCGGACAACGCCAAGGCGTGCAGCTTCATGAACAAGCTGCAGGCCGGTTCGTGCGACCTCTATCACGCCAACGCGCCGGCCGCCTACTTCAAGACGATCGCGTTGTGGAAGACCCCGATCGCGACGTGCGACAACGGCAAGCCGGACTGCGTGCCGTACTCCCAGTGGGTGACCGCGTGGAATACCCAGGTCAAATGACGGAGCAGGGTTGACCGACCAGCCCGCGCCAGGCGCCGCCCGAGCGGTTAGGAGTTCGGGCGGCGCCTGGTCAAAGATCAGCGCGGCGCTGTGGCGGCGGCCGTGGGCGCGCGCGACGCTGCTGCTGACGCCGCCGGTCGCCTGGTTCCTGGTGATCTATCTCGCCGCGCTCGTGCTGCTGCTGATCACCGCGTTCTGGACGACCAACTCCTTCACCAACGAGCTCGTACACGCCTGGAACCTGCAGAACTTCGTCCAGATCTTCACCACCCCCGCCTACCTGCAGGTCATCGGGCGCACGGTCGGGATGGCGGCTGGCGTCACGGTCGTCGACGGGCTCATCGCGTTCCCGTTCGCGTACTTCATGGCCAGGGTCGCGACGCGGCGAACCAGGACGATCCTGTACGTGGCGATCCTGCTTCCGCTGTGGGCGAGCTACCTGGCGAAGGTCTACGCGTGGCAGCTGGTCTTCACCCGTGACGGCTTGCTGAACTGGAGCCTCGGCAAGGTCGCGCTCGGCCCGCTGAACCTGATCAACACCAACTGGGCGGTGTTCATCGCGTTCTGCTACATCTGGCTGCCGTACATGGTGATCCCGGTATACGCCGCGCTTGACAGGATCCCTGGCTCGATGATCGAGGCCTCGCAGGACCTCGGCGGCAGGACCTGGCGTACGACCCGCTCGGTCATCCTGCCGCTCGCGCTGCCCGGCATCGTGGCCGGATCGATCTTCACGTTCTCGCTGACGCTTGGCGACTACATAACCCCGCAGCTGCTCGGCGGCACCAACTCGGTCTTCATCGGCTCGGTGGCCTACACCAGCTTCCTGTCCAACAACATCCCGCTCGGGGCGGCGATGGCGATGGTGCCGATCGTGATCATGATCGTGTACTTGCTCGGCGCCAGGGCGCTCGGCGCCTTCAGGGAGCTGTGATGGAGCCGGCTGGCGTGCGGGTGGCCCTGCGGATCTGGGTCGGCCTCGTGCTGCTGTTCCTGTTCGTGCCGATCCTGCTGATCGTGATCTACGCCTTCGACCCGGCGACCGTCGAGAGCTGGCCGATCCGCGGCTTCACCACGCACTGGTTCACGGTTGCATGGCACGACCAGCAGGTCCGGGCCGCTTTCCTGCTCTCGATCAAGGTCGGCCTGCTGGCCACCGGGATCGCGCTCGTGCTGGGCTCGGCCGTCGCCTACGCCCTCTATCAGTTCAGATTCTTCGGCCGGGACGCGATCTCGTTCCTGCTGGTGCTCCCGATCGCGCTGCCCGGCATTGTCACCGGCCTGGCGCTGAACTCCTTCTTCACCTTCGCGAGCGTTCAGCTGTCGCTGTGGACGATCGTGGTGGGGCACGGCACCTTCTGCATCGTGATGGTGTTCAACAACCTCATCGCGAGGCTGCGCAGGACGCCGGGTTCGCTCGCAGAGGCCTCGATGGACCTGGGCGCGCGCGGCTGGCAGACCCAGCTCTACGTCACATTGCCGTCGGTGATCACCGCGCTGGTCTCCGGCGCGCTGCTCGCGTTCGCGCTGTCCTTCGACGAGGTCGTCGTGACCGTGTTCACCTCGGGGGCGCAGAGCACGCTCCCGATCTGGATCTTCGGCGAGCTCCGGCTGGGTCAGCAACTGCCCGAGGTCAACGCCGTGGTGTCGGTGGTCATCGTGCTGACGATCGTCCCGGTGCTGCTGGCCGCGAGGATCGCCGGCGCTGGCGCGGTTACCAGGACCGCCAGGACCGCGGCCGTCACCGACACCGGACGGATCTAGCGAGGCCGCGCAGCCTAGACTAGATCCGTGCCGACCGCGCAGGACGATCATGACGCACGCAGACCCGGTCGGGCAGATCGCTGACCTGTTCGCGAGCGAAGGCGCCGACGAGTACCTGGGCGAGCCGGTCACCCAGGCCGCGCACATGTTGCAGGCCGCGCACCTGGCCGAGCGGGAGGATGCGGGCGACGCGCTGGTCGCGGCTGCCTTGCTGCACGACGTCGGCCACTTCACCGGCGCCGTCAGCGGCCAGCAGCTGATGAAGGGTAGCGACAATCACCACAGCCATACGGGGGCCGATTGGCTCGCGCAGTGGTTCGGTCCCGAGGTCACCGAGCCGGTGCGGATGCACATAGCCGCCAAGCGCTACCTGTGCGCGGTCGAACCCGGCTACGCGAAGACCCTGTCGGCAGCGTCGGTCTACACGCTCAGCGTTCAGGGCGGCCCGATGAACGGCGCTGAGCCCGGAGAGTTCGCGGCGAGCCCGCACGCGCAGGACGCGTGCCGGCTGCGGCGCTGGGACGACGCAGCCAAGGATCCCGACGCGAACGCGCCGGCGTTCGAGCATTTCAGGCCGCTGCTCGCCAGGCTGGTCAGGAGTTAGGTCACGGCGCGGTGGTGCCTGACCTGCCGTAGGCGTCCTCGAGCCGGACGACATCCTCGCGCCAGCCAGGTGGCGCGGTCGAGGCCTCGGCGAACACGATGTCGCTGATCGCGGTGACCCTGTGCACGGCCCTGGCCGGCAGGTGGATCGTGTCCCCTGGACCGAACCGGCGCACGACGAGGTCACCGCCGATGGGGCCGTACTGGATGTCGGCCTCCCCGGAGATCACGGAGATCGTCTCTTCCTTGTGCTCGTGGTACTGCAGGCTGATCGACTGGCCGGCCGTCACGTGGATGACCTTGCCGATGTACTTGCCTTCCTCGGCCGCGAAGATTTGCTCGAAACCCCAGGGCTTGTGCTGCTCCTGCGCACGGTAGATCCTCGCCTGCGAGTCAGTTGTCACCTGGCCTCCGTTGGTCACCGGTAAGTGACTCAGGCTAGCCGAACAGCGGAACCGTTCAGCGGCCGGGCCAAGCTGGGCCCGTTCGGCCTCGGTCAGCCCCATCCGCCCCGTGATCCTGACGTTCTGCTCAGCGGGCCATCGCCAGTGCGGGCGGGCAGCGGGACGGGATCACTCGCTGGTCTGCGACTGTGCCATTCCGGCGTCCCATTTCGCCTCGATCTGGCCGAACCGCCAGATCGCGAGCGCGGCTGCCCAGGTGAGCGCGAAGACGCCGACGATCACGTACCCGGCCTTGTTGAGGTCGAAAGCGGCCATGAACTGCCAGAAGTCACCGGTGAGATGAGCCTGCTGGCCGATCAGGCTCAGGATCTCGATGCTCCCGATGAAGAAGGCGACGAAGACCGACAGGCCGGTGATCGTGAGGTTGTAGTAGACCTTGCGCACCGGACGCGCGAAGGCCCAGTCGTAGGCGAAGTTCATGAAGCAGCCGTCGGCAGTGTCGAACAGGCTCATCCCGGCCGCGAACAGGAATGCCAGCGAGAGCAGGGCGTAGAACGGGAGCCCGCTGATCACGGCGCCGCCGACCAGGACCAGGAACGCGACCTCGGTCGCGGTGTCGAAGCCGAGCCCGAAGAGCAAGCCGATCGGGTACATCTTCCACGGCGCGTCCACCCGCTTGTTGAGCGGCCCGAGCACCCTGTTCATCAGCCCGCGCTTCGCCAGCTGCTCTTCCAGTTCAGCGTCGCTGTACTGGCCAGAGCGCATCTCGCGGAAGACCTTGACGATGCCGATCAGGATCACCACGTTCAGCGCCGCGATGAGATACAGGAAGGTGCCAGAGACCGAGGTTCCGACCACCCCGGTGAGCCCGTGCAGCGTGGAATTGCCGTTGCGGACCTGGCTGTCCAGCGCTTTGATGCCGAAGTTCAGCAAGATGGCCAGGATGAAGACGACCGACGAATGGCCGAGTGAGAAGAAGAAGCCGACAGAGAGCGGCCGCTTTCCGTCGCCGACCAGCTTGCGGGTCGTGTTGTCGATCGCGGCGATGTGGTCTGCGTCGAACGCGTGGCGCATGCCGAACGTGTAGGCGAGAACGCCGGTGCCGACACCGAACGCCTTGCCCGCGCTGAGCTGGTAGTGCCCGCTGACCAGGGCGAGGGTGAGCAGGCCCCAGCCCACCACGTGCAGTCCGACCACCGTGGCGACCATTCCGCTCACGCGGCGCCACTCGGCGGGCGTCAGTGCAGCCTTGATCCGGGCAGCCTTGAACCGCGCAGCCTTGAACCGCGCCGCCCTGCTCATGGTGGTGCGCTCCGCCATGGCCGCCACCCTAAGGTAGTTGCAAATTGCTTGCAACAACGGGGTGCAGGCAGGCGCGAGCGGCTGGCGGAGCGGGCTGAGTTACGATCGGCAGGCGAGCGCTCTCAAGGAGGAGTCCGAACGTGCTCAGTTATCCCCCCACCGCGATGGGCCCCGATGCCGACGATTACCACGGCGAGACCGTTGCCGATCCTTATCGATGGCTGGAGAACACCAACGCTCCCGAGACGGCCGACTGGATAGCCGCGCAGAACGAGCTGACCCAGTCCGTGCTGGCCAGCGCGGGGGCGTCCGATCGCGCGGCGTTCACCGACTTGCTCACCAAGGTCGCCGACTACCCCAAGTACGGGGTGCCGTTCGAGCGCGGTGGGCGCTGGTTCCAGTTCCGCAACTCGGGCCTGCAGAACCAGCCGGTCCTGTTCGTCATGGACGGCCCCGACCAGCTTGGCAGGCCGCTGGTCGACCCGAACGAGCTGGCTGCTGACGGCACGGTGGCGATCAGCGGCGTGAGCGTCACCAGCGACGGGTCGCTGCTCGCGTACGCGACCAGCGCGAAGGGCTCGGACTGGCAGACCTGGCGGGTTCGCGACACCGGCACGGGCGAGGACTTGCGGGACGCCGTCGAGTGGGCCAAGTCGGACAATGCCGCGTGGCGCAAGGACAAGTCTGGCTTCTACTACATGGCGCCCGACGCGCCTGTGCCAGGGAGTGAGTACCTGGCCGCGAACAGCTCCAGGCGCATCCTGTTCCACAGCATCGGCACTGCCCAGCAGGACGACGAGGTCGTCTTCGAGAGTCCAGAGAACCCCGAGTGGTATCCGCTGGCGCACGTCACGGACGACGGCAGGTTCCTGGTCATCTCGGTCTTCGCGGGGACCGCTCCGCAGGCCCAGATCCACGTGCTCGACCTGTCCGACCCAGGTGCGCACCTGCGGCCGCTGGTCGGCGACTTCGACTCCATCGCGGACTTCGTCGCCTCGCACGGTACGACGTTCTACCTGGTCACCGACCATCAAGCGGAACGAAAGCGGCTGGTGGCTGTCGACCTCGAACGTCCGGGCCGCGAGAACTGGCGAGAGATCATCGGCGAGGCGGCGGACACGCTGCTGGCCAGCTACAAGTTCGGCGGCACGTTCGTCTGCCACTACCTGCGGAACGCCTGCTCGGTGCTGCGCGTTCACGACGCCGACGGCGAGAACCCGCTGGATGTCGCGCTGCCCGGCCTCTGTTCCGTTGCGGACGCCACCAGAACAGGCGATGGCCTCGAGGGTCGCGAGGGCAGCAAGGTCATGCACTTCGGCCTGACGTCCTTCGCCGACTCGGGCTCGCTGTGGTCGCACGACCTCGCGACCGGCGAGACGGCCCAGGTCCGCCAGACAAGCGGTGCCCTGGACCCGAACCGGTACGTCCAGGAGCAGGTGCACGTCACATCCGGCGACGGCACGGACGTGACCATGTTCATCACCAGGCGCGATGACGTGGAACCGACCGGCGACGTGCCCGTGCTGCTCTACGGTTACGGCGGCTTCGACATCCCGATCACGCCGTCATTCGACCTGATGCACGCGGCCTGGCTGGAGAACGGCGGGCTGCTGGCGGTCGCGAACCTGCGCGGCGGCGGCGAGTACGGCCGCGCCTGGCACGACGCCGGGCGCCTCGCGAAGAAGCAGAACGTCTTCGACGACTTCTGCGCCTGCGCCAAGTGGCTCGCCGACTCGCCGTGGTCTCGCACCGACCGGATCGCGATCCAGGGCGGCTCCAACGGCGGCCTGCTGGTCGGGGCCTGCATGACCCAGCACCCCGAGCTGTTCGGGGCCTGTGTCGCCCACGTCGGCGTGATGGACATGCTTCGCTTCCACAAGTTCACCGTGGGGCGTGCCTGGGTCTCGGACTTCGGCAGCCCTGACGATCCCGAGCAGTACCGGTGGCTGCGCGCCTACTCGCCGCTGCACAACCTGAAGAAGGGCCAGGCCTACCCGCCGGCCCTGCTGCTCACCGGCGACCACGACGACCGGGTGGTACCCGGGCACTCGTTCAAGTTCGCCGCCGCGCTACAGGCCGCCCAGGGCGGTGACGCACCGGCGCTGATCAGGATCGAGACCTCCGCAGGACACGGTGCCGGCAAGCCGACCAGCAAGATCATCGCCGAGTCGGCCGACATCCTGACCTTTCTCCGCATCGCCTTCGGCACCTGACCGCGCCCGTTCCCTGGCCACCCTATGAACCCTTGGTGGGCATATAGGTGCATACAACGAGAGGGACCACAAGCCTGACACCGACGACGCACGTCGGCTCACCCTCGAATGGACCTGCCAGCTACAGACCACCAAACCAGGTCGGCCCGAGCCCACATCGCCGCCCGCCACTCACGCCACCCACCCCAGCTAACCGCCCGCATCAGGCCGCGCGGGCCAGCCACGCACCGCGCCCGCGCGGCCCCCGGACCCGAGAAACACAACCGCCGATCAAGGTGGCCCGCCCACCCGCCCCCAACCATGCGTCTGGCCGGCGCGATCACGGGACGGACCCACGGCAGCGCGCGCTGATCGACAATGCATTCCGGTCCTGCTCCATGTCGGCGAAGCGACCGACTCCGACCCCGTAAGCCATGCCAACGGCGACCGGCTGCACGGTAAGGCCCTGGCTAGCCGCCACCGCTCCGGCCAGACTCCGACGAGGAACAACGGCCGCCAACCATGACGGACCGCCCTGGCCTATCCAAGGCATAGCCAGCCTCAGGGCCGTACAAGGCCGCACGCAGCCAGTGGCAAATTCTCCGGCGGCGCAGGACACTCGGAGTGCTGGAAGTCCCAGCACGGCATCAAATTCGAGGAACCGGTCGTGACCGCGCGGCATCAAAGATTCATGCGGCGCATCCCCATCTGCCTGACCGGCATCTGCCTGTCTCTCGCGGCCTGCGCGTCCAGCGGCACCGGCTCGCTGGGCGCCCGCGATCACACTCAGGTTTACCGTGACAGCTCGGGCTGGAGCATAAAGGTCCCACCTGGGTGGTACGCCCGGCAGTTCAGCGACACCGCGAACGGCATTACATCGAGCGGCGTGCAACTGTCGAACGTCAAGCTCCCGGCGCCCACGCTCATCCCTGGCTACCCCGTGCAGGTCAACGCCCGGGATCTGCCAGGAGACGGCATCGGCCTCATCATCGCCACGGATCCGGACCCGAAGCTGCAGCGCGGCCCGATCCAGAAGCCGCCCCTTCCCGCGCCGAACGGGCGTTACTGGGCCATCGGCAGCTCGCCAGGCGGTGCGCCGTACATCGAAACGCTGTGGTTCCGCGCGCACGGCATGACGCTCCTCGCCTGCGGCAAGATCGGACCGCAGACCACCGGCCGTGACCTGCAGGTCGTCGCGTCTATCATCAAGTCGCTTCGATAATCAGGATCGCTGGCAAGCGGCCAGCACGAAGAGGAACCAGGACGTGGCAAGGGGCGTCGAATGCTCATGAAGCATCCCCGCCGCCTGGGCGCCGCGCTGATCCTGATCACACTGACAGCCGGCGGCTGCGGCCCAGCCAGCTCCTCAGTTACGGCCAGGCACGGCCCAGCAGCAGCCACGTCCGGTCAGCCAGTACCCGCACCGGCAATCCGTCGGCTCACAGCCATAGCCGACCGGGCAGTAACCCTCAACGGCGCGCACCCCGTGTCATGGGCAACAGCAGTCGTCACCACGCACGCGAAAGCACTGACCTCGGCCACCCCCCGCGACACGACCGGGCGAGCGGACATCACCGTCTACCTCGTGACCATCAAGGGCAACTTCATCTGCAACCTCTGCACCGGCCCGGCAGGAAGTCACGCACCCACCGGCACCTACCTGTCCCTCGTCATCGACGCCAGGACCTTCGAAGGAACCGACACCGGCCTCAGCCCAAAGCCACCGCCCGTCTCTCCGGCCAGCCTCGGCCCGGTGACCTACCTCAACGTCCACCCGCTTGCGCACAGATAGGTGCGCGTACCGACAGGGACAACCTCGCAACCCCAGAGACGTCCAGCAAGCTGACCATCGAGTGCACAGCCGACATCCACTCAGGTCGTACGCCAGCCATCAGACCGTAGGCCGCGATCAGCAAGCCCAGCAGGCCGCGCGGGCATACCAACCAGCATCGCCCGCGCGGCCATCACCGAGGAACGACACCCATCAGCGAAGGCAGCCCGCCCACCCGCCCCAAGCATGCGCGGGCGAGCGTCCCCTCAGCCGCAAACCCAGTTGGCATGCCACCGGTGTCCCGCCAGCTCATGGGCAGCCCAACGGCGCCAGTGCCACATGAGCCGTGCGGCGCACCAGTGCATCTCATTTATGCGCGAATTTATGCAGATAGTAATTTGCGTTCATTAAGTCATTAACACGACGTTAATGCCGTCGCGAGGAACGCAATACGACGCGCATCCGGGTAGAATGGCTGAACTGCTGCGCACAGCTTCCTGACCTGCACCGAAGCCCGGCCCGGACCCCATCGACGCGCAGGATTCCCCCTTTCTAATTGCTCCCGTATGTCAACTGGGGTCATCCAGTGCCACGAACACCAAGCGCTACCCGCACTCGCCGCCAGACGCTCTACCGCCTGTCCCGAATCCAGCCGACGCCGGAAGGCATGCGCCAGGCGCTCGACATACACGACGCCGAGGACGGCTACGCCGTCGCCTACCCCGACGTGCTCGGAGTTCCCGCCATCTGGGCGCACGGAACCAGGCAGTACGCCGCCAGGTGGTGCGAGGACGCATCGACCACGACGGGCCTGCCGGTGTCCTACCTCGACCGGCAAGCCGGCGGAGCGCTCGTCGTGGCCGTGGACGACGAGGTGTACGCACTCGGCTACGGCGCGGGCCGGTGGCTAATCAAGGACGACTACAAGGAGCAGGACTTCGGCATCCAGTTCGCCATCCGGCAGCTACAGCCGGACAAGGTCAACCGCGTCGTCCAGCGCCGCCCCGGCTCACGGGGCCGGCAAGACTCCACGCTCGTCCCCGACGGCCTGCCCATCTGGTGCTACGGCATCGAGAGCTACGCCGGCATCGTCGGTCATCTCGGAGGCGCGCTCAAGTCCAGCAACCTCACCTTCGGCAGCAACCGAAGCTCCCGCGAACCGCGCTTCGACGGCTCCGCTGGCCTTAGCCTGCGGCTCGGAGTGCAGCCAGCTGACCTCATCTCCGACATCCGCCAGATTGCCGCCATCAGCCGCGGCACGCCCGCCGACGCCAGCCTCGCGCAGCTCATCAGCATCACCCCCGTCCCGCCCGGACCCGTCGCCGACCAGCTCAACGCCGACCTCGACGACATGCTCGGATGGCTCCCGGCGGACGCAGCCGACTACATGGCACCCACCGTCCCCACCGCCCGCCACGACGACTACATCGCCGCCGAATCCCTCACGGTCAAGATCGGCCTCGCGCCCGCACGCCTCGTCGACCAGATCGACCTAGCGGACATCCTGCGAGACACGCGGCTCCGGCCGGCCGGGACCAGAGTGACCACCCTGCGCGGCGGCTACATCACCTTGTACTCCGACCCCGACGGCACAGAGTCCATCGGGCAAACCAAGGCCATCAACTGGATCGAAGCCACCCAGTCCATCGGGCAGAATCGGTACTTCCTCCTCGACGGCAAGTGGTACCAGATCGGCGAGACCTACCTGGACTCGATCCGCCAGCAGATACAAAGCCTCATCCCCGCCCAGCCGGCACTCGACCTCCCCGCATGGGACCAGACATGGGCAGAGGGCCGCTACAACGCGCACGTCCAGGACACCCGGCCCGGATACCTAAACCTCGACGCGAATCTCATCCGCGCCGGCCTCCATACCAACCCGGGCTTCGAAGCCTGCGACCTCCTCGGACCCGACAACGAGCTCATCTTCAACAAGAGAGCCGCAGGCTCAGAACCCCTCAGCCACCTCTTCAGCCAGGCCTACACATCCATACAGACCCTCATCAACAGCCCCGACGCACGAACCAAGCTCGCCGACAAGGTAAAGAACGCCTCAGCCGGCCGCCGCGAGCTACCCCAGCCCTATACCCCCACCAAGGTAATCTTCGGCATCCTGCTCAAGAACGGAAAGACACTCACCCCCGACACCCTTTTCCCCTTCTCCCAGGTCACCCTCGCCCACACCGCCCGCGAACTCCAAACCCGCCACCAGATCACGGTCCAAGCCATCCCCATCCATGCGGAAGCGCCGTAGGCCATCAGCACCTTCGGACTAAAACCAGCAGGCGCGTATAATCTGTGCTCCGCCGATACAGCGCTGCGCGTGGATTGGCGGCCGACGTCCAGTTATCGCCCATGCCTCCGCGAGTCAGCCAAACTCAAGGCAGTTCCTACTCTAAGGTCGTCTCATGGCCACTGTCGACACAGCTCTAATTTCTGAGGCATGCACTGCGCTTATTGTCAATGATGTCAAGGAAATAGGTGCCGCGGGAGGTCAAAAGGCCGTCCGGTATGTAGTACGGGGCAGCGATGACCTGATCATGAAGGTCATCGCCCTCACTTCTTCGGCGCCGACCACCCTCGCCCGGGCGGAGCGAGAGGTCGAATTGCTCAAATCACTCAACAGCCAACACGTTGTTCAAGTCAAATCTGACCTAATCACTATCGGCTCCCCGGTCCACGGAGCAGCGTGGCTTGAAGAGTTCCTCGACGGCAAGGATCTCAGCGCGCACCTCGGGATGCGGTGGGGCTGGGCTGAAACGGCGGATTTGGGTTACCAAGTAGCCGATGGCCTCGCTGCGGCCCATGAGGCTGGAGTGATACACCGGGATCTAAGCTCAAACAACGTCCGCCGCCTCTCGACCGGAACCTACAAGGTCATGGACTTTGGCTTCGCTAGGCATACACTCCGAACGGGAATAACGGTGGCTGGCCAGCCCGGTACACCAGGATTTCTCAGCCCGGAGCACCTAAACGCCTACTCCGGGGTCCCGATGCCGTCCTCTGACGTTTTCGGGGTTGGCATCTTGATGTATGCAGCTCTTACTGGCGAGCTTCCTGTTCCGTACAACGGCGACGATGCGGATTATCTACGGCGGCTCGGCAGAGTAGACATCGTCGACCTAAGCATCAAGCGCCCGGATCTAAGTAGCCTAGAACTGGCAGTCATGCGTCGTATGCTCCATCCCCAGCCGGCGCGAAGATTCCTAAATGGCCGAAGGCTTGCCGATGCCCTTGGGCCACTCCGGTGAGCGTTCTGATAGAAGACAGCCCGCGAGCTTTTATGGCTGGCTGGATCGCGGATTCTGTCGCCAATAGCATCGCTCGCGGCGCGATCATTACCCCTTGGGCAACACCTTGGCTGAGTCATCCAGGTCCTGGAAAGAAGCCTCGCGCCGTAGACCGCGTTCAGGAACTCCAAGCCAAAGGCGTTGAAACCTGGTTCGATCCGACAACCCACGCGTTGCAGATGGGTGGCGTTGGCGACTTCCGCTATTACAGTGAGTACGATCTTTGGGCAGGACCCCGTGGTGATCTGTCAGATGAAGGCTTCCGAGAGGAGCACGTCGGCAGGGTCTTCCGGATTCAAGATTCACTGACGGTCCCACATCTCGCTCCAACCGTGCTCCTACATGCCGGTCTGGATAACACAAGCGTATTGGCGCTCGAGCTGGCACGAGAAGCTACCCGTCGCGATCCTGAGTGCTGTCTTTCGAT
Source organism: uncultured Actinomycetota bacterium (assembly GCA_963739025.1). GTDB lineage: Bacteria > Actinomycetota > Actinomycetes > Streptosporangiales > Streptosporangiaceae > Chersky-822. Next base: position 667,062 of record CAVTYS010000003.1, read on the forward strand.
AGCTGGCACCGCACCTCTCTGGGCAAGCGGAGCGGCTCTCGACGCCCACATCGGTGCTCTTGCTGCGCTGCAACCTGCTGGATGGTTTCTTACTGTCGTGCGGACAGCCACATCCTTGCCAGTGCCGGCACAGGCCGAGGAGGTACACGGCTTGTGCCGAACCACGAGAGCACTGAGTGAAGACGCGCCCGTGCATATCTCACATGGTGACCTCGCGGCACTGCCTGCAGTAGCGGCAGGTGCTTCAACTGTCGGAAGTGGCTGGGATCAGCGGCAACGGGTGTGCTCGTACGGTGACTATGACGCCCGCGATCCGGACACATCCGGCGGTGGCTGGTACGCTCGGCCGACCCTGGCAGGCCTTTTGGGGTCGTTGACCTCGAACGAGGCATTTGTTCTAGGTGCTAGGGACGCGGCGCTCGTCGCTCGATTGGGCGGGCTACCAGCTCCAGGGCCGCGCGAAACGTTCGATCATCACCTAGCTGTACTAACCAACCTCATCGCTGCTCTACGGGCCATTGCCGACCCTGAGCAGAAGTATCGCGGTCTAGTAACGCTGTACGACAATGCCCGGGCCGAGTGGCCAGCGGCACAGAGACATTCAGGCAGTCCGCTCGGAGCCAGCCAATGGATTGGCGAGCTTGCAGAGGGTTTGGCGCTCTACGGTGCAACCGAGGGCTGGTAGCTGGCGTCCCGTACCGCAGCCACGAAATGCTCAGCTGCCCAGAGCCTGCGAGCAAAGTCGTTCGGCCTCATTACCGGTCGCCGGAGCCACCTACCGTCAACGACCAGACCACCGCCGTCCGCAGCCACTTCCTCCAGAAGTAGCTGAAGCGGTCGTCGGCCAAGCGGTCCCATGATCAGAACATATCCATCTGCCCAGGAGCTGTAAGCCCGCACTTGTTGAATGCCCGCACCTCGGTCACGAACCTTGGCCTCGATTGCATATAGTCGCCCGATTGGGCGAAGTGCGGTAGGGCGCACATAACTGTCTGCCTGAACACGAGTCAGCGCTCCGGCACGGACGAGACCAGGCAATCGCCTCATAACAGTTTCGGCTGACCAACCAAGCGCTTTCGCCAAGGCGCCCGGCGATCGCGGCTTGCCGACCATTGCGGCTGCGACAATCGCCGAATCGAGCTGATTTAGTACAGGCTGTATCTCGCTGGCGAGTCGAGCCCGGAGCATAGAGGGATCTGCGACCAACGCTGTGAGGTCGGGTATACCGATCGGTCCCGCCATCTCGCGCACGACGAACACGCCACGATGACTGCCTGGCAGCGCAGAGCACGCTGCCAGAGCGTGATCATGTAGCTCAAGTTCGTGCGTTGGCTCAAAGCAGCGGCAGGCACGCGGTGCACTCGTGTGCTGGATGGTCGTCATTGCCACGCCCCTACTCTGCCACTACGCAGCCACCGGATGCGCTGGACCGAGGTAGTCGGCCTATTGAGTTAAATCAGGGAGCTGATTCGAATCCTAGTTCGAGCATACAGTGAGCGATTTACGAAGTCCAGTCATCAAAGCTCGGTACTCAGTCGGTCTCGTTGAGCCTCGCTCGGGTCGCTCAGGAATCTCGTCCAGTGCCTGGATGATGCGTACAGGCTGAGCGGCGATCGCACCCGAGTCTCCGCGGCGCAACGGACAATCTCATCGCCTAGTCACTCGGCGTAGAACGCTCGCGAACCTCGCGTCGCTCGAAGCTCCAGCGATCTCAGCTAGACCGGCCGCCTCAGAGGCTTGCCTGCCACGATCTACAGGCCACGAGGTCAAACGCGCCACGATAACGCTACTGCTGAACCATGCGGTCGGGCGTGTCATAACCGGGAGGGCCGCCTATCCTCTGGGAGGACGTAGGAGCCGAGGCCGGGGACGGTCGTCACGAGACCCGATTCCCGCAGTAGTGCGACTGCCTTGCGTGCGGTGGCGCGAGCTACGCCGAATTCTTGTTCAATCTGGACTTCGGACGGGATAGGCCGGTTCGGCTCTATCTCGCCGCGCTCGATCCGGCCTCGGATGATCCCCGCAATCTGCTTATAGCGTGGCACGGGCGCCAGCGGATCGAACTCGCTCATAAGCCCGACCGTAGTTGATCAGGTAGGACGCACACGTGTAGCTACCTGTAGGGACGAGCTGGACGGGTGCATACGAGTGATGTAAGGTTGTGGTAGAACCCAAGCGGGTCCGGCTGGTGCGCGAACACCAAGCCGGACCCTGACCGGAAGCGAGTCCGGCTATGGCAGATCATTGCGTACCTTGCCACGCGAAGACAGTGGCACCGCTTAGTCCCGCCGTCGTATCCGCCGGCCAAGAGCTGGAGCGGCTGACCGCCGAGTACCCGGCTTTCCGGTTCAGCATCGAAGATCTCGGCCTTCATGGCGAATGCTGGGTCGCCGAGCGGGCGGACCGCGCCGTAGGCGGCCTGAGCATACTGATCACCAGGGACCTGGCGGAGTTTCGTGCGGTGCTTGACCAGAGCCCCAGCCCGCCCTCCAGAACCCACCATCAGGACCGGGGACCCGTCACGACGCAAACCGGACCCGCCCGGCCGGCGGCCAGTTCCACTGCCTCCATCGGCGGTCCGCTTCCGCCAGATATGCGCGCTCGGCTCCGCCGCCTCCAGTCGCTCGCCGACGCGATCGCCTACCGCAGCGCTCGCGCTATCGCCTACTGCCCCGACTGCGTCCTCGCTCCTAACGGGAGCCGCTGCGACGACCACGCTCGCGACCAGCAATTGATCACCGAATACCAGTACGACGCCGCAGCAGTGATCGCAGCCACCCAGCCCACCGCCTAAACTCTCAGCCCGATTCCGCGCCCGCTCGTGCGTGCGGCAAGGCTGCGCCGGACATTGGTCTCACGGGTACCCCCACGGCAACAGCTTCGGCACCGATCAGGAGAAGCACATGCCTGGTGGTTGGCAGTGACCCGTCTCCCGCGCCTCCCGGCACGATGACCCGACGAGCGGGCACTCACCCTCGGCGTCCCCGGGACGGCCGTCGTAGCGGCCGTCCCGGACGCTTACCGCGACGGGTGAGGCGCAACCTGCTGGAATGTGCCGGCGCCACCCCGAGCTCCCTGGATCGCCGACGCCATGGCTTTCCGGCACCGCAGGCCAACAGGCTGCGCCATCGTGACATGGCAAAATGGTCGGCATTGGGCGCGAGAGTGGATGCGACTTACCGCTGAGCCGTGTGGGGACAGGCGCTAGACCGCCCAGAACCCTCCTAGTCGGCTATCACACGGTCCTCACATCTGGCAGTCGCAGCAAGCTATCTCAGCGGCGCTTTCATTGGACCCGCTGGTGCGGCCACCAAGCCGTTCTTGATCCAGTTGCACGCTGCTTCGCCGTATGGCCTACTGGCTGACCATGAAGCAGCCCAACTCGCCAACACCGATTCGCCAGCCTCCGGAGGTAACGGGCGGCGACGCACGTGCCACCCTCCTGCACCGCGCGCGAGACCGTACGACCGTTCCGCTTCGCAAAGCCTTCGTGCAAAAGCCGCCGGGCTCAGAGTGCCGCCATGGACCGCTGAAGGAATTCGTCGCAAACGGAGACCTGCGAGGTCTACGTGCATATCTCATTGTAGTGGCCGGAACTAGCCACGAGAATCCCGACGGCTGGACAACCACCTTTGACAGTGCCGTCTGGGCCAGACTAATGGACATTGACCAGACGGCCACAGCGCCAGCGGCGCGCACCGGAGCAGGCAAGACCCTGAAGAGGCTCGAGAATAGAAACCTCGTCAAAGTCTCCAGGACACGGGGCAGCGCCAAGATATCGGTCACGCTCTTGCGCGAGGACGGCAGCGGCGATCCCTACACCAGACCCGACGGCAAGACCGCGCAAGACCGGTTTCTGCGCCTGCCACCAGCGTTCTGGACCGGCGGGTACGACACCAAGCTCGACATTCCAGGGCTAGCCATGCTTCTGGCCATCGCACATGCCAAGCCATGGGCACGATTCCCCGCGACGAAGGCAGAGCAGTGGTACGGCTGGTCTGAGGACACCACGCTGCGTGGCATCAGGAAGCTCCTGGAGCTAGGTCTAATCGAGCAGCGTGAGGCGTACGTGAAAGCGCCGCTGTCACCTGCCGGCGTCACCATGGTCCATGAAGTTCGGCTCATCAAGTGGATGCGACCACCTGCTGGTCGGCGGCGGATTGCGGCAGCATCATGAGCAGGTCCAAGAAGCTGCGGCTTGCAAGCGGCGCGCCCGAGCCACCGCTCAAGATCCAGATACAGATCACTGTCTCACGCAGAGTCGTCTGGATGACCAGCGGATTCGTCAGCGGAGGAGCGGCGATCGAAGCAGTCATTCACTTGCTTCGGATCGTCCATGGCGGATGAGCGCGGCGGGACGCCCAGCGCCAGGTCAGTTCACCATGTGACACCTCAGCGGTTCATTAAGCCGCACAGGTACCACACAATCGCCCCTCACTGCCCGGTCACGTGCGTGCGCTGCTTGTGCGCCCCTGATGGGGCGCACACTGGCCGCCTGCCTGCCCTGATGCGGCTGTGGGCGCTAGCTGCGCGGAAGCAGACCACTCTCCCACCCCATGGGGTAAACGGAAGAGTGGTCTGCTTCCGCTCCGCCAGCACAGCCAGGGCAGGCAGGCGGCAAGACCAAGGTCAAGGTCAAGGTCAAGATCAAGATCAAGATCAAGATCAAGATCAAGATCAAGATCAAGATCAAGATCAAGATCAAGATCAAGATCAAGATCAAGATCAAGATCAAGATCAAGATCAAGATCAAGATCAAGATCAAGATCAAAACCCGGCCGCTAACAGCGGGCGCGTCGCACAGCGCCCGCACGCAGTCGTGCAAGGAAATCGTCAAGCCGGCTGCAAGGACACGGCGGGAAGCTGAGCGCGTACGGTCGCCGGGCACAGCGAGCATCGCCAGCCCGGCCGGTAGTGAGCAGGCAGCCGATGGTGACCGATCAGGACGCAGCCGTAGACCGGCGGGAGCAGGCGCGGCGGTCTGATGCCGGGGTGGTCCGGTTCACCGGCCGCGACATCGCGGGCCTCCTGCTAGCCGGGGACATGTACGGCACGCCATATGACCTGCTCGGCCTCGCGCTCGGCGCCCGCCAGGACCGGGTGCGGGCGATCGTGGCGCGGTGGCGCCTGGCCGGGCTGGCCGAGTCCGGGCGGATCGGCCCGGGTCCGGGGTGGAGCTGGCTGACCCGGGCCGGCATGAGCGCGGCCGGGCTGGGCTTCCCGGCCCGCCGCCCGCCGCTGGGCCGGCTGGCCCACATCCGCGCCGTGCTGGCCGCCCGGATCACGCTGGAGCACGGCGAGCCGTTCCAGGCCGGGCAGGCGTGGTGGCGCAGCGAGCGGCGGATCCGCTCGGCCGCTGCCCGGCCCGCTCCCGAGCACGTGCCGGACGCCGAGGTGCACTGGCCGGACGTGGCCGGGTCGCCGTATCCGGGCGAATGCTGGGCCGTCGAGGTCGAGTTGACCCCGAAGGGCACCGCCCGCACGGCCGCGATCATGACCGGGCTCCTCGCCCGCGCCGGGGACCGGCAGCCTAGCGCCCCGCCCGGCCCGGCGCCCCGCTACGACCACGTGGCCTACCTGTGCTCACCCGCCGCCCTGGCGGCCGTGCAGCGCGTGGCAGCCGCCCTGCCCGGCCCGCTCGCCGCCCGCCTGGACGTCCGCGACCTGCCTGAAGGGGCGCTGCTGTGATCGGCCCGTACCTGGCACTGATCGGCGCGCACTGGATCGCCCGGCTCGCGGTCCGCATCCTCAGACGAGCGGTCGCGGTGGTGGTGCTGGTGGCTGCCGCCCCGGTTACGACGGTCGCCGTGGTCGGGATAGCGGGGGCGTGGCTGCGGGGGTGGCCGCCGTCGCGGCTGCGCCGCGCAGCAGCGTGGTCGCTGCCGATGACCGGCGCCTATGTGGCTGTCCGCGCCTCCCGAGCGGCTGGGTGGCAGGCGGTCTTGCTGGCCCCGGTCCGGGACTGGCAGGCCGCCTGGCACGCCGTCACCCTGGGCAGGCTCGTCCCTGCGTTCATTTTGTGCGCGCCGGTGGCGGTGCCGGCCGGGCTGGCGGCCGCGTCGTGGGCGTGGGCGCAGCGGATCTACCAGGTCGAGACCGGCCTGTCCCGCAAGACGGCCACCGCCCCGGTCATCTTCGATGAACGGCAATGGCGCCGCCAGGCCAGGACCGCGCGGGGACGGATCGCCGCACCCGGCGCCGTCCCGTTGACCACTCGCGGCGGGCAGATCGTGATGGGCGCCACGATCCGGGCCATCGCGCACCGGTGGCGGCCGGTGCTGGCGCTGCCCTATCAGGTGATGGGCCGCCATCAGGTCATTATCGGGTCGTCGGGCTGCGGGAAGACGACCCTGATGATCCGCACCTGGGCCGGCTGGTTCACGGCTGCCTCCCGCGCCGCCGGCCCGGGTGCGCCCCGTCCGCTGCTGATCGTGCTGGACTGCAAGGGCGGCCCGGACGCGCGCGTCAAGGCCGGCCGCACCCGCGCCCTGCTGCGCGCCGAAGGGGCGGGCCGGGTCGCCGTCTGGCCGGATGAGGCAGCGGTGTCGCTGTGGACGCTGCCTGCCCGCGACCTGGCAGTCACGCTGTTCCAGTTGCTCCGCCTCCCGGCTGAGGGTCCGGCTGCGTTCTATGCCGATGTCACACAGGCGGCGGTGATGCTCGCGGTGACCGCGCCGCAGGGAGCGCCGGCCGGCGGCGTGGAGTTCCTGGCCCGGCTCGACGCCGGCTGGCTCGCCGCCGCCTACGCGGCCGACCCCGCGAGGCTGAGCGCGGCGCAGGCGGCCGGGCGGCACCTGCCCGACATCGCGCTGCGGTACCGGACGCTGCTCGACCGGCTCGGCCCCGGGTTCGGCGGCACCGCCACCCTCGCCGATGCGGACGCCTGGTATTTCATGCTGGAAGGCACCCGGGAGCAGACCGTCGCCGAAGCTCAGGCCATGGCCCTCACCGAACTCGTCGCCCACGCCGCCACCAGCCGCGTGACCGAGCCGCGGACGATCTTGCTGGCGTGCGATGACTACTCGGCGATTTCCGGGCGGGTCCCGTTGTGGCAGCTGTACGAACGCGGCCGGAGCCTCGGGATCGGGGTGCAGGTGTCAGCGCAGTCCTGGCACGGCCTGGGCGCCACCGACGATGAGCGGTACCGGATCGCGGCCACCGCCGACGGCGGGATCTGGCTGATGCGCACCCCGCACCCCGAGCCCGTCTCCCAGCTCGCGGGGACGCGGCGGGTGATCGAGACCGCTGTCAAGGTCATCGGCGCGATGTGGGGCGATGAGGGTTCTTCCCGGGTCCAGCATGCCTGGGTGGCCGATCCGGGCATCGCCCGGCGCCTTGCGGCCGGGCAGGCCGGGTACATCCACGCCTGCGGCTGCACCTGGGTCCAGGTCGCCCGTCCCCGGCCGTCCCCGCTCGCCCTCCCCGCCCCGGCGGGACGGCCCGGTCCCGTCCTCATCCCGGTCGCTGCCCGCGGGGACGACGAAAGCCACGGACGCGGGGCTGAGCAGCGAGCCCGGTTTGCCGCGGCAGCGGGACGGAGGCAGCCGTGAACCCGTTTGCCGCGCTGGGCCTGGACGCCCGCCCGGACCTGACCGACGCCGAGGTCCGCGAGGCCTGGCGGGCGGTCGCCGCCGCGACGCATCCGGACCGGCCGGACGGCGGCAATCCCGCTGTCTATGCCGCGGCCAGCGCCGCGTGGGCGGCGCTGCGGACCCCGTGGGCACGTTCGGAGGCCTACGCCGACCTCCTCGCCAGCACCATCCCGGCGGGCCCGCCACCAGCCGCCGCATCCGCGGCGCCGGCCGCCCGCCTGGCCCGCGCCCTGGCGCTGGTTCCGGCGCGGGTCCGGCACGGGCGCCCCGGCGTCCTGGCCGCCCGGATCCTCGCCGCCGCCGTCCTCGCCCTGATCGCCGTCCACTCTGGCGCCGGCCCCGCGCACATCGGCGGCGCCCTCGCAGGCATCGCCGTCTGGCTCGTCCTCACCGCGCGCGGTGACCTCGCGCCGCCGCCCGGCCGGTAGCCGTGACCGCCACCCGGCGCGCCGTCGTCAGCCCGGCGGCGCGCGCCCACCCTTCTCCATCCATGGCGCCGCGGCCGGCCGCCCATCGTGGCAGCCGCTTGCCCGGTGTCAATGTCGTACGTCCTCGCTGCGCTGCGGGCGCTCCACATTGACACCGGACCGCGCGGCGGCAATCCGGCACCAGTCAGCAGCGACGCAGCAGACCGCCCCCACCCAGCGACCGCCCGCAGCCGCCAGGAAAGGCCAGACCATGACATTCCCAGACCATGACCCGGGCGGCCCGGACCAGGTTTGCTGCTACAACCTCGACCACGCGCGCACGCCTGGGCAGATGAAAGTGCGGTGGAAAATCCGGATCGCTGCCGGAGCCGAGGCCAGGCGGCTCGACATCCTACAGCAGCGAGCCATAGTTAACCTCCTGAACTGGGCAGACAGCCAACCGCAACGCACCGGGAAACAAGCCGCCGCTATTGAGGAAATACCCGGAAGTAATTCAACTGTCGCTATTCCAGAATAGGTCAGAAAAGAGTAGAATAGAATGCGAAAGGCTACCGGGAAAGAAAGGGAATCAGCAAGATGACGATTACCGAGCAGCCCGGCGAAAGGGTACCCGTCGCGTTCCTCGGCCGGGCGTCGACCCTGGCCCTGCAGGACCCCCGCGCGTCGATGCGCCGCCAGCTTCGCAACTGCGCCAGCAAGCTGCCGCCCGGCTGGTACATCGCGGCGCACTTCTGGGACATCGAGTCCGGCGGCCTGGACCTCGACCAGCGCGGCCACGGCACCGGGCACCAGCAGGTCGACGTCGGGATACCGCGTGACGGCGGGTTAGCCGCCCTGCTCGCCGAAGCCGGCTCACCCTCGCCCCGGTTCGCCGCCGTCATGTGCGAGGACATCGAACGGTCCGGCCGGGACACCTTCAACGCGCTGAAGCTGGAGAAGAAGCTCTCCGCCGCCGGCATCCCGCTCCTGGCCACGGACGAGCCGATAGACATCGCCGGGATGAACGCCACCACCATCCTTGTCCGCCGCGTGAAGCAGGGCATCGCCGAATGGTTCCGGTTCCAGCTCAAGGAGAAAGCCTGGGCCGGGTTCACCGAGCACACCCTGGACGGATACAACATCGGACCCGCCCCCTACGGGTACGCCGCCCACCGCATCCCGCACCCCTCACCCGTCAAAGCCGGCCAGGGCAAGACCAAGACCCGGCTCATGCTCGACCCCGGCAGAGCCGAGATCGTGAAGCGGATCTACGAATGGCGGGTCATCGACCGGCTCGGCATGAACACCATCGCGAACCGGCTCAACGCCGACCCCGCCAAGTTCCCGCCGCCGGGCAAGAGCGGCTGCTGGCAGGTTCCCGCCCTGGCCGGCATCCTCGCTAACCCGAAGTACACCGGGCACATGGTCTACGGCCGCACCCGCACCCAAGGCGGCCGGCGCGGCCGGAAAGTGCCCCAGGACCAGTGGCTCTGGTCACCCGAGCCCGCCCATCCCGCCATCATCACCCGGGCGATGTGGGACGCCGCCCAGGCTGCCGGCCGCGAGCACGGCTCCAGCCGCGACGACACGGGCCTGTCCGGCCACCCCGCCGCGCGGCGCACCTATCCCTTGCGCGGCATCATCCGCTGCCGCGAATGCCAGCGCCGGATGACCGGCCACGGCCGCGCCGGACGGCGTGGCGGACCCGTCTACATCTACTACATCTGCACCCACGACCCGTCCAACCCCCGGCACGCCGCCGCCAGCCCCGGCCACCCACCCACCGTCAGGGTCCGCCAAGACCTCATGCTCGCCATCGTCGCCGAGTTCTTCTACACCCGGATCTTCGGACCCGACCGCGCCGCCCTCCTCAAAGCCGCCCTCCCCGCCGACGCCGAACAAGCCGCCCGCCGCACTCAAGCCAAGACCGACAAGCTCCGGCAGCAGATCCGCCAGATCGACGCCGCCGAGAACGCCCACGCCCGCGAAATCGAGCAACTCGCCCAGCATGAGGCGAACTCGCCGGCCATCACGGCCCTGCGCAGCCGGATCATCGCCCGGTTCGGCGAACTCGAAGAACAGCGCGCAGCCATCAACACCCAGCTCAAGGAACTGAGCGCCACCCAGCCCGCCACCGGCGACCCGGCCCTGCTCGACCAGCTACCCCGCCTCGCCGGCCTGCTCTCCGGCGCACCGATCGCCCTCCAGCAGCAGCTCTACCACGCCTTCGGCCTCCAGCTCCTCTACAACCGCGAAGACCACCAGGTCACCTGCCGAGCCACCATCACCACCGCAACACCGGCCGCCCTCGCCGCAATCCTCAACGACAGCGAGCAACCCGTCTCAATCGCCGAGGCCGTCACTCCGGCAGCCGACATGACCCCTTCACTACACGCACCTATAGCACCACCAAGGGTTCATAGGGTCGGGACGGCCTGCTGCAGACGGAGTCAGCGGAGGTACGAGGCGCCGTTGAGGTCTAGGACGGCGCCGCTTGCCCATTCGGCCTTGTCCGATGCGAGGTACAGCACGGCCGCGGCTATCTCCCCTGGCTCGGCGACCCGGCCGAACGGGCTCTGCGCGCGGATCTCGTCGCCGCGCGGCGGCTTGAGGTGCTCGTTGGTCATGTCGGTGGCCACGTATCCAGGGGCCACCGACATCACAGCGATCCCGTGCGGAGCGAGCGCTCGGGCGAGCGACTGGCCGAAGGCGTTCATGCCAGCCTTGCTCGCTCCGTACGCGGGCGAATGCGGCTCGCCGCGGTAGGCGCCGCGCGATGACACGTTGATGATCCTGCCGCCGCGGCCCATCATGTGCTGGACGGCGCACCAGGTGACATTCGCCGCGCCGATCAGGTTGACGCCGAGCGTGGCCCGCCACTGGTCCTGCCAGTCCTGATAGGACACCTCGGTGATCGGGTGCGGCGTGAAGACGCCGGCGTTGTTGACCAGGATGTCCAGGCCGCCGAGCCGGTCGGCCGCGCGGTCGACCATCGCGCGCACGGCGTCAGGATCGGCGAGGTCGGCCTGCACGACTGCGTGCCTGCTGCCTGGCAGCTCCGCGACGAGGCCGTCGGCGAGCTCGGCCGAGTCACGATGATGCACGGCGACCCGGTCGCCCGCCGCGGCGAACTCGGCCGCGATGGCCTTGCCGATCCCCCGGGAAGCTCCCGTGATCAGTACGGCGCGTCCGCTCATCAGGTCAGGTCCCGCTGCCCGGCTGCGGCCCTGGGCAGCCGGCCGGGATGGGCGGCTTGGGCGGGATCTTCGGATGCGTGTGGCCGACGACCCGGCCGGCCTTGTTCCTGATCGGCTTGGACTTGGGCTTGGTGGCCGCCCAGTGCCTGACGGCCTGATAGGCGTTCTGGCAGTCCTGGTAGTCCTTGCTGACGTTGGACACCAGGCTGTTCGCCTGGCCCAGACTGCCCGACGGCAGCCGGTGGATCGCCTGGACGTCCTGGGACGGCAGCCCCGACACGGGAAGGGTCGTGGTGCGGTAAACGCTGGACAGCGAGACGCCGAAGAGCTGCTGGTCGAGCCCGCGGAAGATCACGACCTTGCCGTTCTTCGTTCCCACGTAGTACTGGCTGTGTACGTACTGGTACCCGACGAACAAGCCGGCGCCGATCAGGATGATGAACAGCGCCAGGATCGAGGTCATCAGCGGCCACCGGCGGCGGCGCCGCCGGCGAGGAGGCTCCTCCTCATCACCGGCGGGCTCCGCGGCGTGCCTGCCGGGAAGCGTCGCGGCAGGCGCCTGCTGCGTGCCAGGGCGGGTGGTCGCGCGCTGTGCCGATGCCTGCGCCGGCCCCTGCCCGGTCATCGCGTGACTCAAGATCCCGGAAGCCGCGGGAACCGCGCCGAAGGTGGTGATCCCTTCCGCGTTGCCGTCCATCCCTGGTCTGGTGAATGGCTTCGTGTCGGAACCGCCGGCGCTTACCGCCGCGCCGACGACCACCGGCGCGACCGTCGGCGCCATGCCGCCCTGATCGGTGTCGATGACATCGGCGACGATGCACGTGACGTTGTCTGGCGCGCCGCCCCTGATCGCCAGGTCGATCAGGGCCAGCACGGCGTCGGCGGGCTCGGCCACGGCGACCAGTGCCTGCAGGATCTGCTCGTCGCTCACCGCGACCGGCAGGCCATCGGAGCAAATCAGGTACCGGTCTCCGACCTGCGCGTCCAGCATGGACAGGTCAGGGTCGGCGTCGGTGCGGCCGTCAAGCGCGCGCAGCAGCAGAGACCGCTGCGGATGAGTCGCGGCTTCCTCAGGCTGGATCCTGCCCTGATCGATCAGGGCCTGCACGAAGGTGTGGTCCCTGGTGATCTGGTACAGGTCACCGTCGCGGACCAGGTAGGCACGGGAATCGCCGATATGGCAGATGGCCGCCGAGCCGCCAGCCCACAGCATCGCCGTCAAGGTCGTGCCCATGCTGCCGACGGTCGGATCGGAGTCGACGATCCTGCGCAGCGTCTGCTTCGCCGTCGTCACCGCGGCAGCGAGCGCGTCGATCAGCTCTGACTCGGGCATCGCCTTCTGGTCGAGCGGCGCCACCGTCGAGATCACCGCGGCGCTGGCGACCTCGCCGGCCTCGTAACCGCCCATCCCGTCGGCGACTGCCAGCAGATGCGGCCCCGCATAGGCTGAGTCCTCGTTGCCCTCCCTGAGCAGGCCGACGTCGGAGCGGACCGCGTAGCGGAGTGCAAGTGTCATCGCGCAGCTCCAGGACGATCTAGCCGGTCGGGTCGACACCCCGACCCTGCACCCTGGGTCGGCGGCCCGGTCAGCAAACGGTAGGACTTCATGCTGGGATCGAGCCTAGATCCTGTCGGACCGAGCCGCGCGCCAGCAAGAGCTTCGAACACCAATTTCGCGAACCGGAAATACAGTGCTCGCATGGTACACGCTAAGGGCCGGCCGTGAGCCGTGCCAGGCCGAGCACGGCGGACGGGACCACGATGGCCGCTGCGCGGGCTCTGGGATGGCGTATGGATGCGCGGATGATGGTGCATATCCGGCAGTTGCCGTTACGATGCGTGAAACGAAATAGCACGGAGCGCTATGACAGCAATGCGCAGATCAGGTCGTGACACGCCGGGGAAGTCCGACCAGCCGGTCACGCTCAAGGACGTGGCCGTGCTGGCCGGAGTTCACCCCGCGACGGCGTCGCGGGCGCTCAACGACGAGACCAGGCTGCTGGTGCGCCGCGAGACCGCCGAACGGGTCATCGCCGCTGCCGACTCGCTCGGCTACCGGCCGAACACGGTGGCCAGGAGCTTGCGCACGCGCCGCTCGCACACCGTGGGCGTGCTCATCCCCGATCTCACCAACCCGCTGTTCCCGCCGATCGTCCGCGGCATCGAGGACCGGCTCGCCGCCGAGGGCTACGTCGCGCTGATCGGCAACACCGATTCCGACCTGGACAGGGAGCGGCTGGTATTCGAGCGGATGCGGGCCAGGCACGTGGACGGGTTCGTCTGTGCGACCGCGCACCTGAGCAGTCCCGTGCTGGCCGAGGCGGCCGAAGCCGGGATGCCTGTCGTCCTGGTGAACCGGCATGCCGAGGGGTACGGCATGCACTGCGTGTCGGTGGACAATGAACGCGGCATCGCGATGGCGGTCGAGCACCTGGCCGGGCTCGGCCACCGAAGGATCGCGCACATCGCGGGCCCGCAGGACGTCTCGACGGGCTTGAGCCGGTACCAGGGATTCCTGACCGCGATGGCGGCGCACGGCCTGACGGTCGATCCCGCCCTGGTCGTGCATGCCCGTGCCTACTCGCTGGAAGAGGGCGACCGGTGCTGCCGCGAGCTCATTGCGGCCGGATCCGGTTGCACGGCGATCGCGGCGGCCAATGACATGCTGGCCGTCGGCTGTTATGCGGCGCTCGAGGCCGCGGGGCTGTCCTGCCCGCGGGACATCTCGGTGGTCGGGTTCAACGACATGCCGTTCATCGATCGGCTGCGGCCGCCGCTCACGTCGGTGAGCTTCCCGCACTACCAGGTCGGCGCCGAGGCAGGGCGGCTGATCCTCGAGCAGATCGCGGCCAGCGCCGAGGATCGCCCGGCGCCGGGCGAGCCTGGCAAGATCTTGTACCTTGCGCCCGAACTCAAGGTCAGGGGCTCGACCGCCCCGCCAGCGCGCTAGGAGCGAGCAACCAGCCGGCCCCGGCTCAGCCGGCGAGCCGGCTGGCCATCCAGTCAGCACCGTACGGGCGGTGCCGGTAGACGACGTTCGCGCAGCCGTGATTGCCGTCCTCGAGCAGCAGCAGCTCGGCGTGCGCGCCGATCTCGGCGGCCAGCCGGTCCGCGTCCTCCCACGGGAAGATCCTGTCGCGCACTCCCGCGACGATCAGGATCGGCGCGCGGATCTGGCCAGCCCGTCCCGCCATGGTCAGCTCGGCGGCTCGTTGCCTGGCTCGCTCAGCTGACTCCGACTTCGACCGGGCCGTGAACGCGGCGCGGCTCAGGTCGGGCAGCCGGTCCCAGATGTCACCAAGGCAGTAGACCGGGCAGAGCGAGATAGTCGCCCTGACCCGCTCGTCGCCGCTGGCGACGCGCGCCGCGTAGTAGCCGCCCAGGCTCACGCCCCAGATCCCGATCCTGGACTCGTCGATCCCGGGCAGCCGCGTTACGGCGTCCACGATCGCCCGTCCAGGGACCTCCCAGTCCGGCCTGATCGCCAGATCGTACTCGGCCTCGCCCTGGCCAGGCCCGTCCACGGACACGGTGGCCATCCCGCGGCGCAGGAACTCCTCCTCGGTGGGCCTGAACTCCTCCTTCGCCGAATCAAGGCCAGGTATCAGGACCACGGCAGGATGCGGGCCGGTACCCGGCGGGCGCCTGACGACCGCGGCGATCGCCGAGCCGTCGAACGGTATCTCGATGCGCTCGCCCGGCGGGTCGAGGAAGGCAAGCGCGTCACCCGCGGTCCTGACGGCCATCAGGTGGGCCGCCCGCATCTGGTCGATGTCGTTGACGAACATGAACTTCGCGAAGTGGTAGTACACCGCTGCCTGGGACAGATGCGTGCCCGCAGAGCGGCGCCTGCCGGCGGCGAGCGCGTCCCTGCCGAGCTTCTCGTGCACCGCTCCGGCCAGGCACCACTGCTCGCACCAGGCGTCCCAGCTGTCGATCGACGCGGTGACGCGGACGAAGTCGTTGTAGTCGATGCCATTGGCCACGAAGCGCGGCGCCCAATGGCTGACCGCCGCTGACACCCGGCTGTCTGTCATGGACGTCAGCATTGCACACGTTTGCACTCCATGGCAGGGTGCCGTCCTGTCATCGCGGACACCGTGGCAGGACGCCGGGCTGCCACAGGTGCCGCGGTGACAGCCCGGCGTTCTGTGACTGTTGACAAGAAGGCTCCAATCCATCACGCTCGTCCAACAAATGATTGCGATTTCAGCAGAAAGAGGCACGACAGCGAGTGTGGATGCAAACGATTGCCTTCGTCTTCGACCGAGGGTGGCGACATGGCCGATCCAGGTGACAGGCACACGCTGGGCTGGCTGGGCACCGGGCGGATGGGCGTGGCCCTCGTGCACCGGCTGCTGCGGGCCGGCCGCGACGTCGCGGTCTTCAACCGGACCAGGGCCAAGGCCGAGCCGCTCGGGGCCGAGGGAGCGACGATCGCAGACCACGCCGCAGAACTCGGATCCGCGGACATCGTGTTCGTCATGGTCGGTACCTCCCAGGACCTGATCGACGCGGTGACCGGGCCGGACGGGCTGATATCCGGCGGCCGCGCTCCCTCGGTCGTCGTCGATTGCTCGACCGTCTCCCCAGAAGCGTCCGAGCAGGTCAGGCAGGTGCTCGCTGGCCACGGCTGCGCGCTGCTCGCTGCTCCGGTGATGGGCAACCCGAAGGTCGCCGAGGTCGGCAAGCTCACCTTCGCCGTCTCCGGATCGCGCGCGGCATTCGAACTGGCACGCCCCTACCTCGACCTGCTCGGCGCGGGGGCCACCTATGTCGGCGAGGGCGAGGCGGCAAGGATCGTCAAGCTGTGTCACAACCTGGTACTCGGCGTGGTGACCCAGTCGCTCGCCGAGGTCACCGTGCTCGCCGAGAAGAGCGGCATCAGCAGGCAGGCGCTGCTGGCCTGCCTCAACAACAGCGTCATGGGCTCGACGTTCAGCAAGTACAAGACGCCAGCCTTCGTGAACCTCGACTTCCACCCGACCTTCACCTCATCGCTGCTGCGCAAGGACTTCGACCTTGGCCTGGCGGCGGCGAGGGATCGCGAGGTGCCGATGCCCATCGCGTCGGCCGTGCACCAGCTGGTGCAGAGCCTGGTCGGCAACGGTTTCGGCGGGGACGACTTCGCCACTTTGCTGGTGCTTCAGGCCAGGTCGGCCGGCCTGGACCTGGTCAGCGAGGACGCGGAGATATCTGACGGGCTCGAGCCCGCCAGCAGCGATTGATCGGATTATTCCATCAACTCGGAAGGAGGACCGGGGATGAGAGCAACCCGTACCCGGTTCCTGTCTGTAAGCATCACGGCGACCGCTCTGGTGGCCCTGCTCGCTGCGTGCAGCAGCGGGGGGTCAGGCGGCTCGGCGAACAACTCGCCGTCGTCGAAGCAGCCGATCCTGATCGGCGTGTCGGTCTCGCTGACCGGCGATTTCTCGGCGGACGGGCAAGCATTCCAGCGCGGCTACAACCTGTGGGCCACGGATGTGAACAAGGCCGGCGGCATTCTCGGACGCAAAGTGAAGATTGTCTACCTGGACGACAAGAGCGACCCGACTCAGGGCAGTACCAACGTGCAGCAGCTCATCTCCTCCGACCACGTGGACATGCTGTTCGGTCCCTTCTCGTCGCTGATCACCGGGCCCACCGCCACCGTGGCGGCCCGGTACGGCTACGCGATGATCGAGGGCGCGGGCGGTGCGCCGGCGGTGTTCGACACCCCGTCCAACCAGGCCAAGCACAACGTGTTCGACGTCAGCTACCCGATCGTGGCCCAGTTCGATCCCATCGTGAGCTGGATCAAGTCGCTGCCGGCCAGCCAGCGGCCGAAGACCGCCGCCTACCCCATCATTGACAACCCGTTTACGATCCCGCCCGAGCAGAGGACCCAGAAGGCCCTGGAGGCGCTCGGCGTGAGGACCGTGTACTCCAAGGTCCTGCCGGCGGAGCTGCCCAGCGCCAAGTCCGTCGCCGACCAGGTAGCCGCCGCCGGCGCCCAGGCCGTGTTCCTCGGCTCTGTGGACGTGCCGACGGTAGCCGCCTTCATGCAGGCGTTCCAGCAGCAGCACTACAACCCGAAGATCTTCGCGGCCACCGCCGGCCCGGACCAGGGCGCTGCGTTCCTCAAGGCGGTCGGCAAGGCCAACGCGACCGGGATCATGACCGCCAACGGCTGGTACGGCGGCTATGACAATCCGCAGAGCAAGAAGATGGTGTCCGAGTACATCGCCAAGTACGGCGGCACGCCGTCCGACATCAACTCCGACGTGGCCGAGGGCTACAGCGTGGGCCAGGTGGCGGAGCAGGCGATCCGGGCCACCGGCGGCACCGACCAGGCGAAGATCATCAGGTACCTGCACAGCGCCGTGACGCTGAGCAGCGTGCAGGGCCCGGTGCAGTTCGACTCGCTGGGGATGAACATCAAACCGGTGCTCTTCGTCTTCCAGTGGCAGAACGGCAAGTACGCCCAGGTGCTCCCGGTAGGGGCGCCCGGCTCGAGCACGATCCTCTACCCCAAGCCGAACTGGGCTAGCTGAGCGGACGCAGGTGCACGGCGGGACACGGAGCTGAGATGGCAACCCAACTGCTGAGCGCGATCGTCGACGGGGTGCTCACCGGCGGCGTGTATGCGCTGATGGCGGCAGGGCTCACGCTGATCTTCGGCGTGCTCGACATCATCAACATCGCCCAGGGCGTTCTGGTGATCCTCGCCGCCTACCTCAGCTACGCGCTCTCCGCGCACCTGCACCTGGACCTGTTCCTGAGCCTGCTGATCACGACGCCGGTCATGTTCGTCGTCGGCGTCGTGATCCAGGTCCTGTTCATGCGGCGGCTGCGGGGTCGCGAGCGGACGTCGATGTCGCTGCTGGCGAGTTACGCCGTCATGATCATCATCGAGGGCATCCTGTACCTGGCCTTCGGCCCGGATTTCGTGCAGCTCAAGGCCTGGTACGTCACTGGCAGCGTGCACATCCTCGGCTTCTACCTGTCGTACATCTACCTGTTCGGGTTCGCCCTCGCGGTCGTGCTGGTGGCAGCGCTCTACCTGATGCTCTACCGGACCACGTTCGGCCGCAGCCTGCGCGCCACCATGCAGAACCAGACCGCGGCCCGGCTGATCGGCATCGACATCAACCGCGTGTCCGCGCTGGCCTTCGGGATCGGGGTGGCGGTGACGGCCGCCGGCGGCGTGGTGTTCGGCGCCACCAACGCCTTCAACGCCAACAGCGGCTATGACCTGATCTCGCGGCTGCTGGCCATCATCATCCTGGGCGGCATGGGCAGCATCGGCGGAGCCCTCGCAGCGGCGATCTTCATGACCACTGTGGAGTCTCTCGTGGAGATCTGGTCACCGACCTGGTCGGTGGTGGTCTTCTACGCGGCGCTGGTCGTGGTGCTGACCATCCGCCCGCAGGGCTTGTTCGGACGGCGTGAGGCGAGGGCACAGTGAGTCAGCAAGCAAGCACGGCCCGAGCCCCGGGCAGCGCCAGTTCCCGCAGGTCCGGGCTGAGCCGTCCGCGCAGCACCGCGGCGGTCGCCGCGGTGCTGCTGATCGCGGCGGTCATCTTCCCGCAGATCATCACGAACGAGGTCGCCACTCAGATCGGAGTCGACACGATGCTGTTCGTGACGTCCGCGATCGCGTGGAACCTGTTCTCGGGGTTCACCGGGTACATCTCGCTCGGGCACGCGGTGTTCTTCGGCACCGGCGCCTACACCGTAGCCATCGCCGCCCAGAACTGGCACATTACCGGGGACATGGAGTTCGCCCTGCTACCCCTGGCTGGCCTGGCGGCCGGTCTGGTGGCCGTGCCATTCGGGCTAATCGCGCTGCGAGTGCGGCGGCACACATTCGTCGTGGTCACGATCGCGGTGTTCTTCATCTTCCAGCTCATGGCCTTCGATTTCGGCTTCACCGGCGGCTCGGTGGGTCTCTCCGCGCCCTTTCTTACCTGGGCGCCGCAGACCTTCAACAACCCCTTCTACTACATCGCTCTGGGGCTCGCGGCCGGGACAGGGCTGCTGGCCTGGCTGATCCACGGGTCCCGGTTCGGCCTGCAGTTGCGGGCTATACGGGACGACGAGGACCGCGCCCGCAGCCTGGGCGTGCGCGTGATGCCGGTGAAGCTCACCGCATTCGTGATCTCCGGTGTGCTGACCGGGCTGGTGGGCGCGGTCTGGTTCTTCTTCATCGGCCAGGTGCTGCCGCAGTATGGCTTCGATCCGCTGTTCGACCTGTCGGTCGCCCTGATGACCTTCCTCGGCGGGTTCGGCACGCTGTGGGGGCCGGTGCTCGGAGCGCTGGTGCTGGAGCCGGGCCAGCAGTTCCTCACCCTGCGCGTAAGCAACAGCTATGCCGGCGAGCTGATCTGGGGCGCTCTGTTCCTGCTGGTCATCCTCTTCCTGTCGCGAGGCGTGCTGCCGATCGCCGGGGAGAAGCTCACAGCCTGGCGGGCTAGGCGCGGCAGATCCGCCGCGGCACCGGGCCCGGCCTCGCCCAGCGCGGCCGGGGAAGCGGTGGCCGGCGACGCAGCGGCGCTGGGCGGGAGCGCGCCACGGGAGAGCGGGGGAGTGCTGTGAGCGCGCTGTTGCGGGTGGAGGGCGTGTCCAAGGCGTTTGGCGGAGTGCAGGCGCTGGACGACTGCTCGCTGGAGGTCCGGGAAAGCTCCGTGAGCGGACTCATCGGCCCGAACGGCTCAGGCAAGACAACGCTCTTCAACATGATCACTGGCTATGGCCGGGTGGACAGCGGCGAGGTCTTCCTGCGTGACCGGCCGATCACGAACCTGTCGCCAGACCGGGTCTTCGGCGTCGGGATCGGGCGGACCTTCCAGCTGACCCGGATCTTCCCGCGGCTAACCGCGATGGAGAACATGCTGATCGCCGCCCAGCATTCCGGCGAGCACAAGGTGCGCAATCCGCTGGCCCGGGCAGGCGGGGCGGCGGACCGGCGCAGGGCGATGGATCTCCTGGATTTCATGACGATCGGGCAGTACGCGCAGACGCCGGCGGAGCATCTTTCCTACGGCCAGCGCAAGCTGCTTGAGCTTGCATACGTCCTGGTCGCCAACCCGAAGGTGGTTCTGCTTGACGAGCCAGCGGGCGGGGTCAACCCCACCCTGATCCACCTGATCGCCGACCGGATCCGCGACCTCAATAGGTCAGGCACGACATTCCTGATCGTGGAGCACAATATGCAGTTCGTCATGGACCTGTGCGACCAGGTCACCGTGGTCGACTACGGCACGGTGATCGCCGCCGGCCCGCCTGCCATCATCCGGGAGGACCGGCGGGTGCTCGACGCCTACCTGGGCGTCGCGGAGGATGACGATGACGCTGCCAGCTAACTGGCCGGCCGGCTCCGGCCAGTCCAGGAGCGCCGCCTCGACCGCGGCCGCGCTGGTGATCGAGGACGTCTGCGCCGGATACGGTGGCGGCGACGTGCTGCATGAGGTCAGCCTGACCGTACCGGAGGGCGGCATCACCTGCGTGGTCGGCCCGAACGGCTGCGGCAAGTCCACGCTGCTCTCGACGATCAGCGGCCTGCTCAGGCCGCGGCTCGGCAGCATCGCCTTCCGCGGGGAGCCGCTGGCGGGCAAGTCGCCGCGGCAGGTGCTGCGGGCCGGCATCGTGCACGTGCCGCAGAACCGCAGCCTGTTCCGCGAGATGACGGTCGCGGAGAACATCGAGCTCGGCGGGTACCTGCTGGGTGACCGCAAGCTCGTGGCGAGCCGCCGGGCTGCCGTGGAGGAGATGTTCCCCGCGGTGGGAGGCTGGGCCAGCCAGAAGGCGGGCAGCCTGTCCGGCGGCCAGCAGCGGCTCGTGGAGTTCGCCAGGTGCCTGATGCTCGACCCGGCGCTGGTCATACTCGACGAGCCGTCGGTCGGCCTAGCGCCGAAGGTGCTGAAGACGGTGTTCGACGCGGTCAGGCTGATGAACAGCTCGGGCAAGACGATCCTGCTCGTCGAGCAGAACGCGCGGGCTGGCCTGCGCCTGTCCACGCGCGGGGTCGTGCTGGAGAACGGCCAGGTCAGGCTGTCCGGCACCGGCCGCGAGGTGCTCGAGCACCCCGAGATCGGCGCGCTATATCTGGGCGGTGCGGTGTCTGCCAGGGGGGACGCTCCGCTGGCCGTGGGACACGCCAGAACCCCCGATGGCCCGGGGCCCCCGGACGGGCGGGAGCACGAACCGGGGGAGCCGGGGAGCAGTCCGTGATCGTGGACTGCCACTGCCACGTCGTCCCCGAGGTAATGACTACGGCGGCGGTGCCCAGGCGGTGGCGTCCTCGGCTGCGCCGCGACCCGGACGGCGGGCTGGCCGCCGAGCTGGGCGGGCGGGTGACCCGCTCGTTCACCGGCGAGCTTAGCGACGTCGGCGTCATGCTGGAGCAGGCCGCCGCGCAGGGCGTGGACCACCTGGTGCTGTCCCCGTGGATCCTGCTCGTGCCGGCGGACGGCGACACCGGCGAGGCGCTCGAGGTGTGCGCCGTGCAGAACGCGGCGCTGGCCGCGCTGGCTGCCACGCGTCCCGCCCAGGTCAGCGTGCTCGGCGCGGTTCCGCTGCACGACCCACGGGCCGCGGCCGGCTGCCTGCGCGAGGCGATGGCACTGCCCGGGATGCGCGGCGCGGAGATCCCGGCGAACGCGGGAGGGCGCTACCTCGGCGACGAGGCCTTCGAGCCGTTCTGGGCCGCGGCCGAGCAGACCGGGGCGATGATCTTCGTGCACCCCACCACCACCGGGTTCGGGCTGCCCGCGCTGAGCCCGCGCTACCTGTGGAACTCGGTTGGCAATCCGCTGGAGACCGCGATCACGGCCGCCGACCTCGTCACCGCCGGCGTGCTCGAGCGGCACCCGGACCTGAAGATCCTGCTCGCGCACGGCGGCGGCGGGGTGCACGCCATCCGCGGCAGGCTCAGGCGCGCCTACGCGGTCCGGCCGGAGGCCAGGTCCTGCTCGGCCGCCGGCCCGGACGCGAGCCTGCGCCTGCTCTACTACGACGCGCTCACCCACGACCGGGCGCTGCTCGCCGGCCTGGTCGAGTTCGCCGGGGCCGAGCACGTGCTGCTCGGCTCGGACCGGCCCTTCGACATGGGCACCGACCACCCCGTCGAGGAGGTGCGCGCGCTCGGCCAGCCCGGCGCCGAGCCGCTGATACTCGGCGGCAACGCCCGGCGCCTGCTCGGGATCTGGGCGCCAGGTGAGGAGCCGGCCCGAGGCGAGAAGCCGGCCCGGGGCGCCACGGCATGACTGGCGCCTTCGACGTCGTGGTGGCGGGCGCCGGGCACAACAGCCTCGTCGCGGCCGCGTACCTGGCCAGGGCCGGACTGTCCTGCCTGGTACTGGAGGCACGGCCGGACATCGGCGGCGACACCAGCTCCGATGAGCTCACGCTGCCGGGGTTCTGGCACGACTCGTGCTCGACGGCACACAACCTCATCCAGGCCAGCCCCGTGCTCGGCGAGCTCGGGCTCGCCGAGCACGGGCTGGAGTACCTGCACCCGGACCCGGTCGTGCACCTGCCGTTCGCCGACGGCTCGTGGCTCACCATGTGGCGCGATGAGGAGCGCACCAGGGCGGAGTTCGCGAAGTTCAGCCCGCGCGACGGCGACGCGTACGCCGCGATGATGGTCGCTTACCGCCGGGTGGCGCCGGGGCTCGGCCGGGCCAGGTACACCCCGCTCGGGTTCGGCGACACCACGCGCGACGTGCTGGCACGCGAGCCGGACGCCGGCCGGTGGCTGCGCAGGAACGCCATGTCGGCGTGGGAGGTGATCGTGGGCGAGTTCGCCGACGAGCACACGCGGGCGTTCATGTTGTGGATGTCGTTCATGACCATGCAGCCGCCCGAGCGCCCGGGGACGGGCCTGCTGGCGTACTCGCTCGCCTACGGGAGGCAGCGGCACAGCTGGACGCTGCCGCGCGGCGGATCGGCCGCGCTGCCCAGGGCGCTGGCCAGGGTGATCGAGGATCATGGCGGCGCGATCGTGACCGGCGCGCGGGTGACCGGCCTGGTGCTGAGGAACGGCAGGTGCACGGGCGTCGAGACCGAGCGGGGCGAGAAGTACCAGGCTTCCCGGGCGGTGCTATCGACGATCCACGTCAAGCACCTGGTCGAGATGGCGCCGGCCAGGGCGTGGGGCGAGGACTTCAGGTACGGCGTGGACACCTGGCAGCCCGGCGTCTCGATGTTCGTGACCCACTACGCCACGACCGAGCCGCCGCGGTTCGACGCCGGCAACGGCCAGCTCACCGCCGTCGCGTCGGGCACGCCAGGATCCGCTGAGCGGATGCTGCGGCTCGGCACGGACTTCCGGGCGGGACGCATCGCGGCCGACGACCCCGTCCTGCTCATGCTGTGCCCGACGGTTGCCGACCCGTCGCGGGCGCCGGAGGGCAGGCACACGCTGAAGGTCGTGGGCTTCCAGCCGTACGAGCTGCCCGCCGGCCCAGAGCGCTGGGACGAGCTCAAGGACGGCGTCTCCCGCGCGAACCTCGCCGAGCTGCGCAGGTACGCCCCGAACGTGACCGACGACGTCATCCTCGCGTCCTCCGTGAAGAGCCCGCTTGACCTGGAGCGCATGAACGCGCACAACTGGCATGGCTCCTGCCACGGCGGCGACGCCGGGCCAGCGCAATCGGGCGACCTCCGCCCTGTGCCTGGCTGGGCGAGCCACCGGATGCCGATTCCCGGGCTCTACCAGACAGGGGCCACCACCCATCCTGGCGGCTCGGTGAGCGGCGCTCCCGGACGGAACGCGGCCACGGTCATACTGGCGGATCTAGGCAGATCGATGACTGGCGGGTGAGGGACATGGCGATACGCACGTTCGGGACGACCGCGGTCGACTGGGAGCAGCGGGTGGACTTCGACCGGCTCCGCACCGAGCGGCTCGCCAGGCTGAAGGAGCACCTCGAGCGGTCGGAACTCGGGGCGCTGCTGAGCTTCGACATGGCCAACACCAGGTACATGACCGCGACCCACATCGGCACCTGGGCCATGGACAAGCTGATCAGATTCGCGCTGCTGCCGCGCGGCGGCGAGCCGGTCGTGTGGGACTTCGGCTCGGCCGCCAGGCACCACCAGCTGTACAACCCGTGGCTTGACCACACGCCGGGGGAGCCGACCGCGGCTGGCGCGGCCAGGACGGGCGCGCGGGCCGGCATCTCCACGCTGCGCGGCGCGTTCCACCCGGACGCCGGGATCGCGACGGAGCTGGCCAGGACCGTCGCGGCCGAACTGCGTGAACTGGGCTTGGCCGGCGAGCCGGTGGGCATCGACGTCGCCGAAATGCCGGTGCTTGCCGCCCTCGCTGCCGAGGGCATCAGGGCGGTTGACGGGCAGCAGGTCTTCCTCGAGGCGCGCAGGATCAAGACCGCCGACGAGATCACGCTGCTCACCCAGGCCTGCTCGATGGTGGACGCCGCGTACGACGAGCTGTACGCGTTCCTGCGCCCCGGCGTGCGCGAGAACGAGTGCGTCGGGCTCGTCAGCAAGGTGCTCTACGACCTGGGCAGCGAGTACGTGGAGGGCGTCAACGCGATCTCGGGCGAGCGCTGCTCGCCGCACCCGCACGTGTTCAGCGACCGCTTGCTGCGGCCAGGCGATCCCGCGTTCTTCGACATCCTGCACAGCTTCAACGGCTACCGGACGTGCTACTACCGCACGCTCGCGGTCGGCAGCGCGTCCCGGGCGCAGCGCGACGCGTACGTCAGGTGCCGCGAGTACATGGACGCGGCCATCGCCATGGTCAAGCCCGGCGCGACCACCGGCGAGATCGTGGCGCTCTGGCCGCGTGCTGAGGAGTTCGGGTTTCCCGACGAGACCGCCGCGTTCGCGCTGCAGTACGGCCACGGCGTCGGCCTGTCCATATGGGAGAAGCCGATCTTCAGCAGGCTGGTGTCCCTTGACCATCCTGAGACGCTGGAGGAGGGCATGGTGTTCGCGCTCGAGACGTACTGGCCGGCGGCCGACGGCTGGTCGGCGGCGAGGATCGAGGAGGAGGTCGTCGTGACGGCCGACGGCTGCCAGGTAATCACGAAGTTCCCTGCCGAGGACCTGCTGGTCGCCGGCCGCAAATACTGGACCGCGGGCGGCGCGCTCGACACGCTGCGCGAGAGCCAGTCGCACCTGAATACGGCCGCTGGCCGCGGCGAGAAACTCCCTGGGCAGGCGACATGACGACGGCCATCATGGACGCCGGCCGGCTGCTCGGGCTGTACGAGCAAATGGCGGTCATCAGGCGTACCGAGAAGGCCGCGCACGACCTGTTCCTGGCCGGCCTGGTCAAGGGCACCACGCACCTCGCGGCCGGCCACGAGGCGGTCGCGGTCGGCGCGAGCGCGAGCCTGCGGCCCGACGACTACGTCTTCGCTACCTACCGCGGGCACCATCACGCGATCGCGCGCGGCGCCACGCCAGAGGAGTGCCTGGCCGAGCTGATGAGCAAGGCCACGGGCGTGTGCAAGGCCAAGGGCGGGTCGATGCACCTGACCAAGGCGTCGGCCGGGATGCTCGGCTCCTACGCGATCGTCGGCGCGCACCTGCCGCTCGCGGCCGGGGCCGCTTGGTCGGCGAAGCTCAGGGGTTCCAGCCAGGTTGCCGTGGCGTTCTTCGGGGACGGCGCGACCAATATCGGGGCCTTCCACGAGGCGCTCAACATCGCGTCAGTCTGGTCCTTGCCCGTGCTGTTCATCTGCGAGAACAACCTCTACATGGAGTACACGCCGATCGGCACGGTGACCGCGGTGCCGAACCCGGCCGCCGACCGGGCGCCCGCCTACGCGATCCCAGCGGAGGTGATCGACGGCAACGACGTCGTCGTGGTGGCCGAGGCCGTCGCCAGGGCGGCCGAGCGTGCCAGGTCGGGCCAGGGCCCCACGGTGCTCGAGGCCCGCACCTATCGGCACTTCGGGCACAGCAGGACCGATCCCGCGACCTACCGCCCGCCGGAGGAAGTGCAGGAATGGCTGGAACGCGACCCGCTCGACATCGCCAGGGCCAGGCTCGCCGAGCTCGGGGTGCCCGTCGAGCAGGCGATCGAGGCCGACGACCGCGCGGCCGGGCTGGTCGCGGCGGCGGTGGCGGCGGCGCGTGCCGCGCCGCCGCCTGACCCGGCCGACGCATTCACCGATGTCTGGGCGGACGGAGGCTCGCAATGGCGGACATAAGCGGCCGCGCGGCGGGCTCGACGCGCGCGCTCGGAGACACTACCTACCGGGAGGCCGTCGCCGACGGGCTGGCCCGCGAGCTGCGGCGCGACCCGGCCGTCGTGTGCCTCGGCGAGGACATCGGGAAGGCCGGGGGCGTGTTCAAGACCACGCAGGGCTTGTTCGAGGAGTTCGGGCCCGCGCGGGTATGGGACACCCCGATCTCCGAGCAGGCGATACTCGGGCTCGCGATGGGCGCCGCGATGACCGGGATGCGGCCGGTCGCGGAGATCATGTTCTCCGACTTCTTCGCCGTGTGCTGGGACTACCTCGCCAACGAGATACCGAAGATGCGGTACATGACCGGCGGGCAGGTCACGATCCCGCTCGTGGTCCGCACCGCCAACGGCGGCGGCCTCGGCTTCGGCGCGCAGCACTCCCAGGCGGTGGAGAACTGGACGCTGACGATCCCCGGCCTGAAGATCGCTGCGCCGTCCAACCCGGCCGACGTCGTCGGCATGCTGGCCTCCGCCGTGCGCAGCGAGGACCCAGTGGTGTTCTTCGAGCACAAGGGCCTGTTCGCGAGCAAGGGCGAGGCCGCTCCGCAGGGCCACGTGGTCCCGCTCGGCGAGGCGGCGATCGCCAGGCCGGGGACCGACGTCACCGTCGTGGCTCTGGCCGCGACGGTGCCGATGGCGCTCGCGGCCGCGGAGCGGCTGGCGGCCGACGGCGTCAGCGTGGAGGTGATCGACCTGCGCTGCCTGGTCCCGCTTGACATGGCGACCGTGCTCGCCTCGGTCGCCAGGACCTCGCGGCTGCTGATCGTCGAGGAGAATCCGTACCAGGGAGGCTGGGGCGGCACGGTCGCCTCGATCGTCGCAGACGAGGGGTTCGAGACGCTCGACGCGCCGGTCAGGCGCGTCGCGGCGGCCTGCGTCCCGCTCCCCTTCGCCGACGCCCTCGAACAGCAGGTGATCCCCACTGTTGACTCCGTCACAGCCGCCCTCCGCACCCTGGTCGCCTACTAGCGGCGGGTTCACGAGTGGGCGAGCGGGCAACAGAGACCCGCATAGCGGAGGCCGAAGCGTGGGCGTCCTGTTACTCATGAATGGCATGTGGTATTTGAGGTTCGACTGTGATTCATGTCATGGAAGTATTTCGGTGATTCTGCCTTCCTAAGACCGGAAGTTCGGGCATCGTAGGGATGCAAAGCACCCCGCGTGCCTGACGTGTTACTTAGAGTAACCAGCCAGTCGCCTTGAACCCGCGACGCAGCCAGCACGCAGAATGCCGGAGACAATTGCCCGGCAATGAGGGGGTGGCAGGTGAGCACGCGAATGGCGTGCCCGACCGAGAGTTCACCTTGATTCGCTCGCGATCGCTGAACCGTACGTCCACGACCCGATTCACCATCGCCCGCATCGTCATCGCAGGAAGCGCACCGGTACTCGCCGCCGCGGCCATCGCCGCGGGCAGCGGGATTACCGGGGGCCCTACGGGCCGGCTTCTCGCCTCCGGCGCATCCGCTCAGCCCGTCAGGCCAGC
The DNA here is from genome assembly GCA_963739025.1 of uncultured Actinomycetota bacterium. Taxonomy (GTDB): domain Bacteria; phylum Actinomycetota; class Actinomycetes; order Streptosporangiales; family Streptosporangiaceae; genus Chersky-822. The sequence continues at coordinate 694,949 of CAVTYS010000003.1, forward strand.
CGCGGCACGCACCGCGCAGGCCGCCAACGTCCGGGCCTCAGGCGGAACATCAGCCACACTCCTGTCCACCCAGGCGGAGCCCGCCGCGCGGCGGCACCATCGCCTGGGCTGGAAGCGTGAGATCGCCTGGAAGATGATGTACACCCGGTTCCACTGGCGGCCGAGGCACCAGTTCAGGTTCCTCAACCGGCTGTGGAATCGGGAGAGCAGCTGGAACGTCCACGCGTACAACCCGTACTCGGGTGCGTACGGCATTCCGCAGGCAGTTCCAGGCGGCAAGATGTCATCGGCCGGCCCGCACTGGCGGACCAGCGCGCGAACCCAGATCAGGTGGGGGCTGCGCTACATCAGGTCACGTTATGGCTCGCCGCGCCGGGCGTGGGCGCACTCGTGCGCCACGGGCTGGTACTAAGCCCAGCGCCACCTGGCGAGATCGCCGGGCGCTCCGCTTGCTGGCGGAGCGCCCGGCCCTGCCGGGCACTGCCGGCCCTGCCGGCTCAGCCGGCGCTGCCTGCTCCCTGGCTGGCCGGCGCGGCCTGCCAGCCAGCAGGATCGACGCCGCCAGGGACCGGGGCAGCCGGATCGTAGGGCGTCCTGGCGTAGATGAACGACCCGATGTCCAGCGCGGTCACCGAGCCGTCTGGCCCCGTCACTGGCACGAGCGGCTCGCCGGCCTGATAGCCGTCGAGGCCGGTCCAGCCGCCGTTGCCGTCGGACGCGAACCGCATGCCGCGGCCGTCCCCGCCTCCGCTGGTCAGCTCCAGCACATCGCCGCTGAGCCTGAGCGTGAACGGGGCAGGCCCCCAGAACCAGGTGCCGAGCATGTCGAGCAGGTTCTCATCCACCCTGACCGGCGTCCACTCCGGCGGGCAGTACGGCTCTTCTTCTGCCAGGATGCCAAGCAGGTCGGTGCCGAGCGGGGCGCCGAACCCGCTGGTTGAGTTGCAGAGCACGATCGCCGTGTCCGCGCCACGGCCGTCGGTGATCTGCAGGAGCGCGATGAACCCTGGCATCGACCCGGTGTGGCCGTAGTACCGCTGGCCCGCGACATTCCAGAGCTGCATGCCGAGCCCGTACCCCGATGCCCACGACTGTTCGGCCATGTCGCTGATCACGATCGGCTCGCGCATCTCGGCGAGGGTGGCGGGCACGAGCACGCCGGGCACGTCACCGGACAGGAACCTGGTAAAGGCGGCCAGGTCAGCAACTGTTGTCCAGAGCTGGCCAGCTGGCGCCATCGCCCCGGCATCATGTTCAGGCTCGGCGAGCAGCGCGTCCGCGTACGGATGGACCGCGTAGCCGGTGGCGTGCGGCCGCTTCGGCCGCGTCGTAGTCCTGGTCATGCCGAGCGGCCCGAGCAGCTCGCGCGCGATAACGTCGTACCAGCCAAGGCCGTGCTTGGCGGTCAGCAGCGCGCCGAGCAGCGCGTAGCCGACGTTTGAGTAGTGGAACCGCTGTCCTGGCCTGAACCTGGCCGCGTCATCGCCCAGCGACGAGACTGCGAGCTCAGCGAGCGAGGTGCCAGGCGTCCGCTCCCACCACGGACCTGCGGTCTCGGCCCGCAGGCCTGCCGAGTGCGACAGCAGCTGGCCGATCGTCATCGCGCCTGCCGTGCCTGCCGTGCCGTCGTCGAGATGGTCGCCGATCGGATCGGACAGGCCGAGCTGGCCGGCGTCGCGCAGCATCAGCACGGCCGCCGCGACGAACGTCTTGCTGATCGAGCCGGCCCGGTACTGGGTGCCGGCATCAGGGGCCTGGCCGTCGACCAGGCCGCGGCCGCCCGTCCAGATCAGCTCGCCGTCCCTGACGAGCCCTGCGGCCACGGAAGGAAGCCGCTGACTAGCCTGATCACGGGCAAGCCTGACATCGAGAAGGCGCTTGGTCCGCTCTTCGATCATGGTGCCTTAGGTTACCTGCGCCTTACCATTCGGTCAGCCGCCTTCAAGATCGCGGACCGATCCGACGGCGATGCTTCCGGGTAGCCCGAATAGGCTGCCGGTGAGCCCTTGGGGTGTCTCCTAGCGAAGGACCCGATGTGCCGTTCCTGACTCCCGACGCCGACGTGGTCTCCATCATCGACGCCGCGCCGACACCGCTCGCTTCGCCTTCCCCCGCCGAGCAGTTCGCGGTCCTGCTGCACTACCAGGCGCATCCGCCGATCGCCATGCTGGCCAGGCCGCGGCTCAGCCTGGCCGGCCTGCGGCTTGATCCCGCGATCGCCGGACGCCAGCGCACCAGGCGCTTCACCGGCCTGTCCGTGCTGCGGATCAGCGACGGCACCGAGCGCCCGCTGTCCCTTCCCGAGGGGGCACAGGTCAGCGTGCCGGTGTGGGCGCCTGACGGGCAGCGGTTCGCGTTCACGGTGGACGAGCCTGACGGAATCGGCGTGTGGACGGGGGATGTCACCGGCGCGGACCCCGTCCAGGTGCCTGGCCTGCGGGTCAGGGACGTGCTCGGTGCCGAGCCGCCGGGTCTCGGCGGTACCGTGCGATGGTCAAGGGACGGCAGCTCGCTGTACGTCCTCGGTGCGCCAGGCAGGCCAGGCGAGCAGGGCGGGCCGGTCGAACAGCGGATCGAGCCGCGGATCGCCGAGGTCGCGGGGAAGCGATCACAGATGGCGACCTTCCAGGACTTGCTGACGAATCCGTCCGACGAGGACATCTTCGAGGCGCTGGCGACTACCGCGCCGCTGCGCGTCGACCCGCTGACCGGCGCGACAACCAGGCTCGGGCCCGACGGCCTGTACCAGTACATCGGGGAGTCGCCGGACGGCGCCTACCTGCTCGTCTACCGGCTGCAGCGGCCGTTCTCCTACCGCGTGCCCTACGGCTACTTCGCCCGCAGCGTGCACGTGTGGTCGGCGGATGGCACCCTGGTGCGCGTGATCGCCGACCTGCCGGTCAGCGACGAGGTGCCGCGGATGGGGGTGCCGACCGGTCCGCGGCAGGTGTCCTGGGACGAGCGGGCGCCTGCCGCGCTGGTCTGGACCGAGGCGCTCGACGGAGGCGACCCGATCGCGGCGGCCGAGTACCGGGACGCGATCATGCGGCAGCAAGCGCCTTTCACGGCCGGGCCCGAGCTGGCCTTCAAGCTCGCGCACCGCTGCCTGGACTGGGCCAACCTAGATGAGCCAGGCACCCTGATGCTGACCGAGCACGACAGGGACCGCAGGTGGCTGACGACGTGGCTGTGCTATCCGTCAGAACCTGACCAGAACAAGGTCGTGTTCGACCTGGCCGAGGACGATTCCTACGGCGATCCAGGCAGCCCGATGATGCGGCTGAACCCCGACGGCACGAGGACGATCCGGCAACACGGCACCGCCATCTACCTGCGCGGCGACGGCGCGAGCCCGGATGGCGAGCGGCCGTTCCTCGACCGCATGGACCTGCGGACTCAGGCGACCACGAGACTGCTGCAGAGTCCAGCCGACGCGCACGAGTCCGTGCTGTGTTTCGCGGCGGGCAGCGCTGGCAGTGCTGGCAGGGGGGCCGGCGAGGCCGGCTGGGCCGACGAGGTTGTGATCTGGCACGAGAGCCCGGCCGAGCCGCCGAACCTGCGGGTCGTCTCGCTTTCGGGGAACACCGCGCCGCGCCAGCTGACGAGCTGGCCAGACCCGCATCCGTGGCTCACCGGGATGCGCAAGCAGCTTGTCAGCACCGACCGCGGCGACGGCGTGGCCCTATCAGGGCTGCTGCACACCCCGCCCGGCTACGACCCAGACCGCGACGGCCCGCTGCCGCTGGTGATCTGGGCCTATCCGCACGACTTCGGCAGCGCCGGCACCGCGGGCCAGGTGCGCGGCAGCAGCACGAGGTTCACCAGGCTGACGGCGTCCGACCCGGCCTGGTTCGTGCTCCGCGGCTATGCCGTGCTGGCCAACGCGACGATGCCGGTCATCGGCGACCCAGAGACCAAGAACGACACCTACATCGAGCAGATCTCGGCGGCCGCCGCCGCGCACGTCAAGGCCATGGCGGCGGCCGGCGTCGCTGATCCGGCGCGGGTGGCCGTCGGCGGTCACAGCTACGGCGCGTTCATGACTGCGAACCTGCTCGCGCACACGGACCTGTTCGCGGTCGGCATCGCCCGCAGCGGTGCCTACAACCGGACCCTGACGCCGTTCGGCTTCCAGACCGAGCGGCGCAGCTTCTGGGAAGTGCCCGAGGTCTACGACCGGGTCTCGCCGTTCAGGTACGCGCACCAGATCGCCGCGCCGATCCTGCTCATCCACGGCGCCGACGACGCTAACTCAGGCACGTTCCCTGTGCAGTCCGAGCGGCTATTCCAGGCGATCGGCGGCAACGCGGGGACCGCGAGGCTGGTGACCTTGCCGCTGGAAAGCCACGGCTACCTGGCCAGGGAGTCCGTGCTGCACGTGCTCGCTGAGCAGTTCAGCTGGCTCCAGCGCTGGCTCGGCACGGGCGAACTCGGCACGGGCGAACTCGGCACGGGCGAACTCGGCACGGGCGGCTGAGCCTGGTCAGAGTGGCCAGCTGCCTCCGTAGTACGGCGCCCGCTTGCGCAGGTCGTTGCTGAGGATGCGGCCGAGCTTCCTGGTTTCCCTGCGGTTGATCATGCCGCCCGCGGCTGCTCCCGTGAGCAGCGGCCCGAGCGAGAAGATGCTCCTGCCCGCCTTTGCGGCGAGCCTGCGCTGCAGCTGCCGGGCGATCGGAGATCCGGCGGCCAGCACCAGGCCGCCGGGCGCCAGCGCGACGCCGCGGCGCTGGGCCCACGCCCCCACGTAGGCGGTCATCCTGTCCACCCTGCTGCCCGGCACGGCCTGGCCGTAGACCTCGTGCAGCTCGGCGACGAGCTTGATCTCGATGCCGACAACCGCGAGCGTCTCGGTCGTGATCTCCACCCCGGCGGCCGGCACGAACGGCAGCACCGCCCAGGCGCCGACCGCGACGCCGACCGCGGCTGACGCCCGTGACGCGCCTTCGATCAGGGTCTCCGCCAGCTGGTCGGGTGACCGGCCAGGGAACTGGGTGCGCAGCGTCGCGAGATCCCTGACCGGGAGCCTGGGCGCCATCGCGAGCACCTGGGCGCTGAGCCACCGGCCGCCAGCCGAGATCCCGCGCCCCGTGACGTGCGCGCCACGCCTGGCGGCGCCGCTAACGGCCGCCCTGAGCCGCCGCACGCCCTTCGTCCGCTCGGCGCGGCGCCGCATCCGGCGGTTGATCCGGTCCCTGATCCCGCGCGGACGACGCTGACTGCCCTGACGATCGGCCAGGTCGACCGCCTGCGAGACCGTGTCAAGCGCAGCCTCCGTGACGTCGTCTGGCCGGTTTCCGGTCGGGTCCATACCTCGGAGGTACCACACCTGCGCCCGATAATGCGACTCGCGGCATCCGCGTTCCCAGCCGGGTTCCCGGCCGGGTGCCGCAGCTCAGGAGGCGAACTGCTGCGCAGCCGACGGGTAGTCGTACATCTCGGCCTTGGTGAACCAGACGCCGATCTCGTGCTCGGCCTCCGCCGCGTTGCCCGAGGCGTGCACGAGGTTGGCGACCGGCAGCCCGTGCGCGTTTGCGTACGCCCTGCTGACGTGCGCGAAGTCGCCGCGGATGGTCCCGGGGGCCGCCTGGTCCGGGTAGGTGGAGCCGACCAGCTTCCGCACGAGCGGCACGGCCCCGACCCCTTCGAGCACCACGGCGAACACCGGCCCTGACTGCATGAACTGCGCCATCGAGTTGTAGACCTCGGCCCCGAAGCGCTCCTCCAGGTCGAAGTAGTGCCGCCTGGTCAGATCGGCGTCCATCCACACCATCTTGGCCGCGACGACCTTGAGCAGCGCGTCTTCGAACCTCGCGAGCACCCGGCCGGTCAGCCCGCGGGCCACCGCGTCCGGCTTGAGCAGGACGAGGGTCCGCTGGATAGTGCTGTCGTCGGTCATGTCGATCCTTCCGCTGGTGACCTACCGGACACACCCTAGCGGCGCAGGTCCGATGCGCAGGCCCGGGCTCAGCGGCCAGGGCACGTGAGGAACTGGCAAAGAGATCGTTAAGGGCCGGCGTGTCGGAAACTCAGGTGGAAGTGCCGTCGTTGAGTCCTTGCGGACGGATGTTCGTCGGCGCGAGTTGATGGGCATATCGGGAGAGCGGCATGCAGCCTGCCTCGCCAAATTGGCTGGAAGCACGCGTAGCGTGAGCGCTTCGGGCGAGGATTGGCCGCCGCATCCAGCTAGCCCGTCTGGTAGGTAAGCAGATTCCGCATGCGAGAAGGGGTGTGGCGTGGCCCGTCCGGCAGCGCATCTTCGACCGCGCACGCGGCGGCTCCGGCTAGTACTGAAGGTGATCGCGGGCGCCCTCGCGGTCCTGGTTCTGGTCACTGGATGGTCGCTGGAGCACGCGCTGACGTCGCCTGGCGGCGGCACCGTCTCCGAGCGGGTCGCCGAGTGGGCAAGGAACCACTATCTAGGGCCGCTGGTGACGTTCGGTGAATGGCTCACCTATACCAAGCCCAAGGCCGGCGGCGAGCCTCATGTCTCGTTCAAGAAGCTCGGCGGCCACGTGGTGCACAAGAAGAAGCACTACCACGGAATCGTCCCGATCATCCCGTCGGACATCGGCTCTCCGGCGGGCAAGCCGCTGCCCGGCGAGGGCGTGTGGCGGGCAGCGGTCAGCGTCAAGGGAGTTCCCGCGGTCTTCAAAACCTACGTCAGGCAGAGCCACACGTACTCCTCGTACTACGCGGGCATCGTCTCGATGGACCAGCGCTTGCTGAAGTTCTCGCTCCGGCCAGGTACCCAGGACCCGGGGTACGGGCACTGGGGCGCGCCGATGGACATCCCGCAGGGGCACAGGCGCGGAGTCGTCGCGACCTTCAACAGCGGCTTCCGCATCGCCTCATCGGGCGGCGGCTTCTTCTTGCACGGGCACTACCACGGCAGGCTCGTCAAGGGCGCGGCCTCTGAGGTCTACTTCAAGAACGGAACGCTGAGGATCGGCAGGTGGGGCACCGGACCGCTGCACATGGGCTCCGACGTCGCCGCTGTCCGCCAGAACCTCCGCCCGATCGTCGTGAACGGGCAGGTCCCAGCCTCGGTCGACCAGAACGTGCTGTCCACCTGGGGGGCCACGCTAGGCGGCGGCTACAACGTGTGGCGGTCCGGTGTCGGCATCACGAAGGATAACAGGATTATCTTCGTCTATGGTCCTGCACTGGACGTGCGAACGCTCGCCAGCCTGCTCAAGCGGGCCGGGTGCGTGACGGCCATGGAGCTGGATATCAACCCCGACTGGATGTCATTCATGTACTACCTGGCGAAGGATCACCCGGCTGATCCGAAGCCGGTGAACTTGCTCCGTTCCCAGGTCCAGCCGCCCACCAGGTACTTCTACATCTCCAACCGAGACTTCACGGCGGTCTTCACGCGATGACTGTTCCCACCCCGGCGGCGAAGGTTACCGAGCCGCGGCGCGGGTCGGCCACGCGCCTGTCCGCTCCGTTGCGGTGGCTCAAGGCTGTCGCGCAGAGCACCCGCCCGCGGCAGTGGCCGAAGAACCTGCTCGTCTTCGCCGCGCCGCTGGCCGGCGACACGTTCGGCCGCTCGTACGGGTTCTGGTACGCCCTGGCTGCCGCTGGTGCCTTCATCGCAGCGTCGTCGGCCGTCTACCTGGTCAACGACGTCGTTGACGCGGAGCGGGACAGGGGCCACCCGTACAAGCGGTCCCGGCCCGTCGCCGCCGGCCTGCTGCCGGCCGCGCACGCCGTGGTGCTCGCGGTCTGCCTGGCCATCGTCGCGCTCGGGGCCGGCCTCGTCATCTCCGAACCGCTGCTCGCCGCCGTGGTCGCGGTCTATCTCACGATCTCCTTCCTGTATTCCGCCGGGCTGAAGCACGTGCCGCTGGTGGAGCTGGCGTGCGTGGCGTCGGGCTTCGTGCTGCGCGTCGTGGGCGGCGCTGCGGCGACTCACGTGCCGCCCTCCGGCTTCTTCCTGCTGGTCTGCAGCCTCGGCGCGCTGATGGTCGCGATTGCCAAGCGGTACACCGAGCTCACCGTGCTAGGCGCCGATGCGCAGACGCACCGGCCGGCGATGCGCGGCTACTCGGCGCCCGTGCTGCGGCTCACCCAGCGCGTCGTATCCGGCGTCATGGTCGTCTCGTATGTACTGTGGGCATGGTCCGAGCCGCACCCGAAGACGCGGGCCTGGCACCTGGTCAGCTCGATCGCGCTGGCCGCCGCGCTGATCAGGTTCGACCACCTGACCGCGCGGGCCACGAGCAAGCCTGTGGAGGACCTGATCGCGCGGGATCCCGTGATGGTGACCTGTGAGGTTGCCTGGCTCGTCCTGTTCGCTGTCGGCCTCTAGGAGCCACCTATGCTCGACGACCTTGGCAGGCCAGGCCGGGTCCTGCTGCTCGGCGGCACCAGCGAGATCGGGCTGGCGATCGTGTCCGCGCTGCGCGCGCCGGCGGGCACCGAGGTCCTGCTCGCCGGCCGTGACGAGCAGCGGATGGCCTCTGCGGGCAAGGAACTGCCCTACCGCTGCACGACAATCCCCTTCGACGCGCTGGACACGAGCGGCCACGAGGCGGTCATCGACAGCGCCTTCGCCGGCGGCCCCGTGGACCTGGTGATCGCCGCGACGGGGGTGCTCACGCCGCAGGCTGAGGTTGACCGAGACCCGGTTCTCGCTGCCCAGATGATCGAGGTCAATTTCACCAGCCACGTAACCACGCTGCTCGCTGCCGCGAGCAGAATGCGCAAGCAGCATTACGGGACCATCGTGGTGCTGTCCTCCGTTGCCGCGATCAGGCCGCGCAAAGCCAACTACGTCTACGGCGCGGCCAAGTCCGGCCTTGACGCCTTCGCCCGCGGCCTGACCGATGCGCTGGCGGGCACAGGTGTCCGGGTCGTGCTCGTGCGCCCTGGCTTCGTCACGGGGCGGATGACGGCCGGGCTCAGCCCCGCGCCGCTGGCGTCTACGCCAGGCCAGGTCGGTGCCGCCGTTGCCGCGGCCCTAAACGGTCAGTCCTGCCTGGTCTGGATCCCGCGCAGCCTGGCCGCCGCGGCCGTGGCGCTCCGGCTGGTGCCCAGGCCGTTGTGGCGGAGGATGCGCCGCTAGGACACGCCCTGGGACCTGCCCGGCAGGAACTCCCCGCGAGGGTGTCTGATTCCGCTGAGTCTGTGTTGTTACCTGCCTATTGACGAGCGAATCGTCGTACTGTTGGGGTGCCGGGTTACTAGCAGCGATGGGGCTGCCACACGTTCATCAATCAGGCGGTCATGAGCAATCAGAGTGCTAGGCGGCGGGCTCGCTCGGGATCCTCGTCCGCCGTTAGCTGGCCAGTCTGGTCTGGGTCTCCGCCTGCGATCTCCGATTTCTTCAACCCGCGCCCGGAAACCGGCTACGGACTCGACGCCGGGCTCAGCGACCTCGTGCACAGGAACGCCGCTGACCAGCAGGCACTAACCGTCCTCGTCGGGCCGAGCGGCTTCGGCAAGACGCACCTGGCGGCCGCCGTGTTGCGAGTGGCGGCGCGCACCGGCAGGACCGATCTGCAGGTGTGGATCAACGCCTCAAGCCCGTCGGCCGTCGTGATGGGGTACGCCAGGGCGGCGGCCGATGTCGGCCTGACCGATGGCGGGCTCGAGCCTGATGACGCCGCTGCCCGCTTCCTCGACTGGCTGGGCCGCACCGACCGGCACTGGCTGGTCGTGCTCGACAACGTCACGGACTCCGGCGGACTGCGCGGGCTCTGGCCGGTCGGGATCAGCGGCCAGACCATCGCGACCTGTCATCCGTCGACGGACATGTCTGAGGTCTCCAGCCTCAGCCCGCGGGTCTGCCGGATCGCGGAGTTCAGCCCGCGAGAGGCTCTCGCCTACGTAACAGCGCGGCTCTATGACGAGACAGGGAAGCGGGTCGAGGCCGTCGACCTGGCGGCCGATCTCGGCTACATGCCGCTCGCGCTCGCGCTCGCGACCACCACGATGGCCGGCACCGCGCTGGACTGCCGCCAGTACCGGATCAGGTTCGCCGGCCGGCGGCAGGAGCTGCTTGGCCGGGCGGCCGGCGGGCTGGTTTCCCCAGCCGAGGTGGCCTGGTCGCTGGCGATCGACCGGGCCGACCAGTACCCGCCAGCGGGCCTGGCCAGGCCGCTGCTGGCGCTCGCGGCGCTGCTCGATCCCGCCGGCGTTCCCGTGCAGGTCGTGGGCAGCCAGGCGTGCTGTTCCTACCTGTCACGGCACGGCCGTGGCATGCCAGTGGAGGCCAGGGAGGTGATGGCGGCGCTCGGTGGCCTCGCCCAGTGCGGGCTCGTCTTCATCGACAGGTCGGCCAGCGCCGGCCTGATCGCCATCCACCCTGTCGTCCAGGAAACGGTCCGCAGGCTGGTACCGCCAGGTGTGCTCGATGACGCCGCCAGGTCAGCGGCCGACGCGATCTGCGAGGTCTGGCCGCAACTGGAGGCCGAACCGCTGCTCGACCAGGCGCTGCGCGGCTGCGCTGGCTGGCTCGGCGGGATCGCCGGCGACTTGCTCTGGCTGCCCGAGCCGCATCCTGTGCTCGTGAAGGCCGGGCAGAGCCTGAGCGCGGCTGGCCTGTCCGCCGCGGCCGTTTCGTACTGGAAGTCGATGCTGTCGGCAAGCGGCCGGGCGCTAGGCTCTGAGCACCCGAGGACCCTCGAGATCCGTGACCTGCTGGCCGGCGCGTTCGAGTCGGCTGGGCGGCTCGAGGAGGCCAGGGAGCTGACTCAGGTCAGCCTCGCCGAGCGGGAGGAGGTTCAGGGTCCCGATCATCCTGATGCCCTGACGACGAGGACGAACCTGGCCAGGATCTACCGCTCGGCCGGCCTGTTCGATCAGGCGATCGACATGTACGCGCGCGTGCTCGCCGACCGGGAGTGGGTGCTCGGGCCCGAGCACGCCGACACTCTCGGTGTCCGCAGCCAGCTGTCCGGCACCTACCTGGCGGCCGGCCAGCCCGATCAGGCCATCGCGCTGTACCAGCGCAACCTGGCCGACTGGGAGCAGGCGCACGGCCCTGAGCACCCTGATGTGCTCGCGGAGTACATGAACCTGGGCCGGGCCTATCAGGTCGCCAACCGGCCCGACGACGCGATCGCGATCTTCATTCGGGTGCGCAAGATCAGGGAGAGCAGCCTCGGCCAGGACCACCCGGACACGGTGGCGGCGGCCAGCCAGCTTGCCTACGCCTACCGAGCATCGGGCCGGGTGAAGGAGGCTATCTCGCTCTACCGGCAGGTCGTGGCCAGCCGCCAGACGGTGCTTGGCGCCGACCATTCCGACACCCTGACGGCCCTATCCAACCTGGCGTCCTGCTACCACGCGGCGCACCGGATGAAGGACGCCATCCCGCTGTACGAGCGGCTGCTGGCTGACCGGGAGCGGATCCAGGGTCCCGACAACAGGGACACGCTCACCGCGCGCGCCAACCTGGCCGGGGCTTACCACTCCGCTGGCCGGCTGGCCGGCGCGCTGCCTGTCTACGAGCAAGCCGTCGCGGATTTCGAGCGGGTGCTCGGCCCCGACCATCCCGACACGCTTACCTCGCGCGGAAATCTGGCGCACGCCTATTACATGGCGCGGCGGCACAGCGATGCGATCAAGCTTTTCGAGAAGACCATCGCCGATTGCGAGCGAGCGCTGGGCCCCGATCACCCTCTTACCCAGACAATCAGCGACAATCTCCGCACGATATCGCGGTTATGCATATCCCTGGTCGCAACTGGCGAGAATAAGGCCAGTTCAGGCCGCATGCAGCTGATCTCAGAAACGCCGGCTGCGTAGCACATCCCGTCACGATGCCACGCTTGTAAAGGTATTCGCTTTACTGAGCCATTGGCTTTTTATTAACGCCATCGCAGCATTGGCCCCACAGTCGACGGGCATGATCATTTTCGGCCGGACAGGGCGCCCGACCGGTGCTCCGAGCCGTGCCGAGACCCGTCAGGCAAGGAGGCGTTCGCTGTGAGCACCACAGGCTCGACCCTCACCCGGACTCAGCAGGCTCCGGTCGGAGCGCAGCAGATGCATGTCGCGATGGTGGCACCGCCCTACTTCAGCGTTCCGCCTTCGGCATACGGCGGGATCGAGACGGTGGTCGCCGACCTGGTGGACGCGCTGGTCGCCAGGGGACACAAGGTGACGCTCATTGGCGCTGGCAATCACGGGACGAGGGCACAGCGCTTCGTGACCACCTTCGACGAAGGCCCGGCTGGCCAGCTGGGCGAGGTGATGCCGGAGATCGTGCACGCGGCCAAGGTCGCGTCGCTCCTCGAGGCGCTGGACGTCGACGTGATCCACGATCACACCCAGGCGGGCCCGCTGATGGGCAGGGGCAGGCTGACACCGACCGTCGTGACCGCCCACGGGCCGGTGCACGGCGATCCCGGCGAGTTCTTCAAGGCGCTCGGCGACACCGTTCAGCTTGTGGCGATCTCGGACGCCCAACGGGCGAGCGCACCCGACCTCGCGTGGTCCGCGACGGTGCACAACGCGATCCGCGCCGAGACGTTCCCGTTCCGCGCGGACAAGGACGACTACGCGATGTTCCTTGGCCGGTTCCATCCGCACAAGGCACCGCACCTGGCCATCGACGCGGCCAGGTCGGCCGGGCTGCCGATCGTGCTGGCCGGCAAGTGTTCGGAGCCGATCGAGCGGGCGTACTTCAGCCGCGAGATCGAGCCCCGGATCGGCAGCGACGTGACGATCTTCGGGGTCGCCGACGCGGCCGCGAAGCGCAAGCTGCTGGCCAACGCGGCCTGCATGATCTTCCCGATCTGCTGGGAGGAGCCGTTCGGCCTGGTCGTGATCGAGGCGATGGTGTGCGGCACCCCGGTGGTCGCGCTGCGCAGGGGCGCCGTTCCTGAGCTGATCGTGCACGGCCAGACCGGCATCGTCGTCGACGATCCCGACGACCTGGCAGGCGGCATCCTGCAGGCCCGCGGGCTCGAGCCGGCGATGTGCCGTAAGCATGTCGAGACGAACTTCACCGTCGAGGTCATGGCCGAGGGCTACGAGGCGGTCTACCGGCGCGCGCTGTCGATGGCGCCCGAGCCGTGGCTGACCGCGGGAGACCAGGCACCCATCATCAGCTAGGCCGGCGGAGGCGTTAACCTTCAGCGTGTGGCGGCCCGCGGTACCCGAGCTATTCAGGAGCTCACCAGGCTGGGTATCGCGCACTCGGTGCACCGGTACCGCCACAAGGCCGGCGGCGGGCCGTACGGAATCGAGGCGGCGGCCGAGCTGGGCGTGCGGCCCGAGCAAGTGTTCAAGACGCTCATCGTCAGCGTCGACGGCGGCCTGACCGTCGCTGTCGTCCCCGTCGCCGCTCAGCTGAGCCTCAAGGCGCTCGCTGAAGCCGCCGGCGGCAAGCGCGCCGAGATGGCTGAGCGAGCAGCCGCCGAGCGCGCGACCGGCTACGTGACCGGCGGCATCTCACCGATCGGCCAGCGCAGGAGGCTGCCGGTTGTGGTCGACTCTTCAACGCTCAGCTTCCCCGCCGTTTACTGCAGCGCCGGCCAGCGCGGCCTTCAGCTTGAGCTAGCGCCCGCCGACCTGATCCGCGTGACCGACGCGAAGGTCGCCGGCATCGCTGCCGGCTGATTCCAGCACCTCTTCATGGCCCGGCTGGATCCCGGCTGGCAGGCGGCTGGTGACCGCGAAGCAAGCGAGACCGCCCGCCGCGGTGATGGCGAAGGCGGCAGCCAGACCCGCCGACAGCGACCAGCCGAACCGGACGGCGGCGCTGATCGCGGCCCCGCCGATGCCGATGCCGAGCGCGCCGCCGAGAACATCGGACAGGTTCAGCGATGCCGATGCCCAGCCCTCCCTGCCTGGCGGCGCCTTGGCGAGCATCAGCAGCGTCGTCGGCGCGTAGCTCATTCCCATGCCCAGGCCCGCGACGGTCCAGGCGGCGATCCCGACCGCGACGGCGACACTGGAGTCCAGCATCGCGCTCAGCCCGCCGATACCGGCCAGGATGATCACTAGCCCGATCCTGATCAGCCGCCTGCCCTCCCAGCGGGAGTTCATCCTGGCTTGGAACCATGACCCGGCCGTCCAGGACAGCGTCGTTCCGGTCACCGCGACGCCCGCCAGCACCGGACTGCGGTGCCGCAGGATCGTGATCGCCAGCGTCACGAACGCGTCAGCGCCGAAGAAGCAGAACGTGAGCAGCCCGCGGCTGAGAATCGTCGCGGGCAGCCCGTTCCTGGCCGACAGCGTTCCGGCCGGCAGCAGGCGGCGGGCCACTGGCAGGCCGACCGCGATCCCGGCGACGGCCAGCGCGCAGCCCGTCACGACGCTCGGCAGGCTCAGGGGCGCGGCCCCGCTCGCGCCGCCGGCCTGTCCGGTCGCGGAGCCGACGGCGAGGGTGAGGCCGCCGAGGACAAGGCCGGCGCCTACGGCAACGCCGATCCCGTCGATCAGCCGGTGCGGCTGCCCTTCGCCAGCTGGCGCCGGCTCGCGGCCAAGCCGAACCAGCGCGGGAATCGCGACCGGCCCGGTCAGCGCGATGAACGGCAGCAGCCCGAGGAACACCCACCGCCAGCCGAAGTACCTGGCGATCTCGGCGCTGAGCGCCGGCCCGGCGAGCCCGGGCGCGACCCAGGCCGTCGACAGCACGGCCATCATCCGCGCCCTGAGCCGCTCGGGAAGGCTACGGCCGATCGCGACGTAGGCGACGGCAGGAACGGCGCCAGCCCCGAGGCCCTGCAGCGTGCGGCCAGCGATCAGCACGGGCATCGAAGGGGCGAGGCCCGCGATGGTCAGCCCGGCGCCGAACACGATGATCCCGGCCACGTAGGGGACGGCGGGCCCGCGCTTGTCGGCGGCTCGCCCTGCCGCGACGATGCCGACCATCGTCCCGAGCAGGAAGGCGCTGAATACGAAGCCGTACAGGCTCAGTCCGTGCAGGTCCCTGGCCACCAGCGGCATCACGGTCACGACCGCGAGCGCCTCGGCGGCGACGAAGGTGATGGTCGCCGCCAGCCCGATGGTCAGCGCCCGCCGCTCAGCCGCCCACAGCCCGCTGTGTTCCTCGGGGGGACGACCCCCCGCAACCCCCCGCTGTCCGGACGCCATTGTCCTCCGTTCTCCGTACCGATCTCCCCTCTGCAGGGTAAGAGCTCAGGCGCGCTTGAAGTCAAGCGTGTTCAGCGGCCTGCCGGCAGGAGGGCGCGGCTACGCGAACGTGAAGGGGCGGGAGCGGGAGAGCACGCGGCCCTTGGCGTCGCGCGGCTCGACGACGAAGCAGGGGCCTTTGGACGGGACCCTGATAGTGGTCTCGAAACCCGTCCTAGGCGCTGAGCCGACCGACGTCAGCGACGACCGCGTCCGGCCGGCGAGCACGTTCCACGAGGCGACCTCGGTGGCGCCGTTCCAGCTCGCGTACACGGTGGCGTCGTCTGACGCGTGCCTGGCGGCGGCCGCTGGCAGCTCGACGGGACGGCCCTCCCAGTCGCCGATGAACGACCGGTAGGTCGGGTCCCCCTTGAGCAGCACGCCGTCGAGCAGCAGCTTGCCGTCGGCGTCGAACTCAGAGAAGTAAGGGTTCGTGCCCCAGCCGACGAACATGCCGCCGCCTGGCAGCATCTGGGCGTTGCCCATCGCCTTGGCGAGGACGAGCTGGCCTGGATGGATGAACTCCTTGCGCAGCGTGACGAGCATCCGGTCGTAGTCGACGCCCAGGATCAGCGCCCTCGACTGCTTCTCGTTCTTGGGCAGGACGCCGTCGTAGCCGTCGTCGAAGACCGTCAGGACGTCGGGCCCGTGCAGCCGGGTGTCGTGCTGCCAGTAGAACTGACTGCCAGGCGTCATCGTGAAGTCGGTCTTCTTGCCGTTCAGCCGCCAGACGATCTCCCCGGTCTTCTTGTTGACCTTGTACATGCACCACGTGTTCCTGGCGCCGATCAGCAGGTCGCCGTCGCCCGCGTCCTCGATGGTGTTGATGTGGAAGTAGTCGTAGGGCTTCGACTTGGTCCCGTGCCCGCCCTGGACCGGCAGGTAGCTCTCGTCGAACCCGACGTGGTCCAGGCTGTCCCAGGAGAACAGCAGCTCGCCGGACTCGATGTCGATCTCCTGCGCCTGCCCTGACAGCAGCCAGCCGCGCTTGGGGCCGCCCAGCTTGGACAGGTTATACGGCTGCTTGTGGAACGCCGAGACGAGCGCGGTACCGCGCGGGCTGATGTTGAACTCGTGCTCGTCCACCTGCAGCCCGTTGTGGGCGTGGATCGTGTGGGTGATCTGGTAGGAGCTGTCGGCGATCTTCGCGACGCCTTCGCCGTACCCGCCTGCCACGACGCGGCCCTCGAACCAGGTCAGCACCGGCTTGCCGCGGTAGATCTGACGCTGGAAGTCCATCTTGCTCGCGTGCGGCCCGGTGTCGGGTGCGAACCAGACCAGCTCGCCGCTCGTGTCCATGATCATCGCGCCGCCCTGCCCTGGACCTGAGTTCGCGATGCCAAGGAACAGGTACTGCAGCTTGTGACCGGGGGCGACATAGTGCAGCGTGACTTTCGGCGGCGTCAGGTCCGGCCGGGACACGAAGTGCTGCAGTTCCTTTGACAGCCGGGCGTTGCGCGAATGCGCGTTGCCAGTCCCGCAGGCAACGAGGCCGAGCCCGGCGGCGGCTGCGGCGGCCGTGCTGGTCCGCCTCAGCATGTCCCGCCGGGTCAAGCTCTCCTTCATCAGTTACCTCGTTACGCGATCAGCTGTAGCCTGCGCGGTTTGCGGTGCAGCGCGGTCTCCGGTCGGCAGGACCGGGCGGCTGGCGAGATCACAACGCCGGGCCCTCAAGGCCCGGCCGTGGCGGTCCTGTTATACCCAGATACCTCAGCCGATCTTAACCGCAGCTGATTTCGCCAGCAGCGTGCCCTTCGCATCATGCGCCTGAACAGCGAAGTACGGGCCGTTGCTGTGCACCGCGATGGCGGTCTCGAAGCCGGACCTGCGGCCAGATCCACGCTCGTGCAACGCGGACCTCGACTTGCCGGCGAACACCCGCCAGGTGGCCACGTTGGTGGCGCCGTTCCAGCTCGCGTACACGACCGCACCGCCGCCTGACCGGTGCCGCGCGGCCGCACTCGGCGGCTCGGCGGGGTGACCTGACCACTCACGGGTGAAGGCGCGGTAGGACTGGTCGCCCGCGGTGATGCTGCCGTCCAGCAGCAGCCTGCCGTCGTGCGCGAACTCGGAGAAATACGGCTTGGTGCCCCACCCCACGAACATGCCGCCGTCCGCGAGCAGCTGGGCGCTGCCCATCGCGCTGGCCAGCAGCTGCACTCCCGGGTGGATGTAGGCCTTCTCCAGCGCCGCGTGCCTGCGCGCGTCGTCGACGTGCAGGACGATCGCGCGGGAGTGCTTCGCGTGCCTCGCGCCGTTGTCGAACACGGTGATCCGGCTGCCGCCGTTGAACGCGCGGACGTGGTGCTGCCAGTAGAAGTGGCTGCCATTGCCCATGGTGAAGTGCGACCGCTTGCCGTTCAGCCGCCAGACGACCGTGCCGGCCTTGTTGCGCTTGACCCGGTAGACCGTCCAGGTGTTCCGCCCGGAGATGAGCACGTCGCTCGAGCTGTCACCGGCCGGCGAGAACGAGTTGATGTGGAAGTAGTTGTAGGGCTGCGACTTGGTGCCGTCGCCGGGGGAGAGGGTCTCGTGGCTCTCGCGCAGCGGGACGTGGTTCATGCTGTCCCACTCCCACAGCAGCTGCCCGGTCTTGATGTCGATTTCCTGGGCCACGCCGGAGACCACGTAACCATTCTTCGGGCCGCCGTGCGAACTCAGGTCGATGCCCTGGTGGGTCCGGTACAAGGTGATGAACGCGGTTCCCTGCGGGGTGACGTAGAAGTCGTGGAAGTCGGCGAGCTCGCCGTGCGGCGGGCGGATGACGTGCCTGATCTTGTACGTGTCGTCGGCGATGATCAGCTCGCCCCTGCCGAATCCCTGCACGACCTGGCCCTGGAACCAGGTCAGCACGGGCTTGCCCTGGTAGGTCTGGACGTCGACGTTCATGTGGTGGTGCGCCGCCGTGTTCGGACCGAACCAGACGAAGTGGCCGTGGTGGTCAAGGATGTACGCCCCGCCGTGCCCGGGCCCTGAATACGGCGCGTTGAGGAAGATGTAGCGCGGGTTCGCGGGGACACCGTGCCGGCGGATGCTGATGCCGGGCGGTGTCAGGTCAGGGCGCGACACGAAAGGAGGGCCAGAGGACGCATCGGCCGCCGGCATGACCACGGGCCCTGACAAGCCATCGGACGAGCACGCGGCGAGACTGACCCCTGCGGCGCCCGCCGCGCCAGCCAGGCCGAACAGCCGCCTGCGGCTAAGCATCTCCGGGAACGCGCGTTCGCTCGGTTCCTCGGTCATGGGCTGAGCCTCCGGGTCGGGGATGAAGTGCGCCGTGCCCTCGGCGCGTTCATTGTGTCGCAAACGTGGCGCGGACGGCGGACGAACGGTCATCCTAGCCGGATAGTGGCAATGCGTTGACCGACGTCCGCCCTGCCCTTGACCTGCGGGCCTGCCGTGCGTGGTCAGCCCGCTGGAGGCGAGCAGACCGCGCCCCGGTCGGCGCCGGACACCAGCGCCGCGTACTTGGCGAGCGCACCGCTGGTGTAGTTCGGCGCCTGGCGCTTCCAGCCGGCCCGCCGCCGGTCCAGTTCAGCGTCGTCGACCAGCAGGTCAAGGCGCCGCCGCGGCACGTCGAGCGCGATCTGGTCGCCGTCGGCGACCAGCGCGATCGGCCCGCCATCGAAGGCCTCTGGCGCGGTGTGCGCGATGCAGGCACCGAACGTCGCGCCAGAGAACCGGCCGTCGGTGACCAGCACGACGTCCTTGCCGAGCCCGGCGCCCTTGATCGCCGCGGTGACCGCGAGCATCTCGCGCATGCCTGGCCCGCCCTTGGGGCCCTCGTTGCGGATCACGACGACGTCGCCCTTGGCGACCTTGCCGCCGGTGATCGCCGCGAAGCAGTCCTCCTCGCGCTCGAACACGCGCGCGGTCCCGGCGAACCGCAGCGTCTCGAGTCCCGGCACCTTCACCACGGCGCCGTTCGGTGCGAGCGAGCCGCGCAGCACCGCGAGCCCGCCCTCGGCGAGCAGCGGGTCGCTCACCGGCCGCACGACCTGCCCGTCGGGGCGCGGCGCGTCAGCGACGTTCTCGGCAAGCGTCTTGCCGTTCACGGCGATCGCGCTGCCGTCGATCAGGCCGGCCCCGAGCAGTTCGCGGAGCACCACGGGCAGCCCGCCGACCTGGTCGAGCTCGCTCATCACGAACCGGCCCGCCGGCCGCATCGAGGCGATCAGCGGCGTCCGCCTGCTGATCGTGTCGAAGTCGTCCATGGTGAGGTCGACCTGGGCCTCGGCCGCGATCGCGAGCAGGTGCAGGACCGCGTTCGTCGAGCCCGCGGTCGCCATCACCACGGCGGCCGCGTTCAGGAACGCGGTCCTGGTCATGATGTCGCGCGGGCGCAGGCCGGCCGCGAGCGCGTGCACGGCGACCTCCCCTGTCGCCCTGGCCAAGGCGGTCCGCTCGGCGCTGACCGCGGGCGGCGACGCGGCGCCAGGCAGCGCCATCCCGAGTGCCTCTGAGCAGGCCGACATGGTGTTCGCCGTGTACATGCCTGCGCACGACCCGGCGCCCGGGCAGGCGGCGCGCTCGACCGCGAGCAGGTCGGCGTCGGACATTTCGCCGGCGGCCTGGGCGCCGACCGCCTCGAACACGTCCTGGATCGTCAGGGTCCTGCCCAGCGCGTGGCCAGGCAGGATCGTGCCGCCGTACAGGAACGCGGACGGCACGTTCAGCCTGGCGCATGCCATCAGCATGCCGGGCAGCGACTTGTCGCAGCCCGCGACCGCGACCAGCGCGTCGAACCGCTCGGCGTGCACCATCAGCTCGACCGAGTCGGCGATGACCTCGCGGCTCACCAGGGACGCCTTCATGCCCTCGTGCCCCATCGCGATCCCGTCGGACACCGCGATGGTGCCGAACTCGATCGGGACGGCGCCGGCTTGCCGCACGCCCTCCTTGGCGGCGCCGGCCAGCCCGTTCAGGTGCAGGTTGCACGGCGTCACCTCGTTCCACGACGAGGCGACGCCGACCTGCGGCAGCTGCAAATCGTCCTCGCTCAGCCCGACCGCGCGCAGCATCGCGCGCTGCGGCGCCCTCGCCGGTCCTGTGGTCAGCGGGCCGCTGCGCGGCCGCGGCAGAGTGGTCATGTTCTCTAAGCCCTTCTAGCGATAACGGGACGTTCCAAGCTCGTGCTCGTGCCAAGGGCCGGTCGCTAGACGGGGACAAGCGCTTTCGCGCCTGCCCGCAGCAGGCCGTAGCTGATCCCGTCGGCGAGCGCCTCCCAGGACGCGGTGACGATGTCGTCGGACACCCCGACGGTGGTCCACTCGCCGTCGTGGTCGGCCGACGTGAGCATCACCCGGGTGACGGCGCTCGTAGCATCGCGACCGTCCAGGATCCGCACCTTGTAGTCGACCAGGTGGATGCTGGCAAGCTCCGGGTACAGCTCGGACAGCGCCTTGCGCAGCGCCTGGTCGAGCGCGTGCACGGGGCCGACGCCCTCGCCGACCGCCACCACCCGCTGCTCCCCGAGCAGCAGCCTGACGATGGCTTCGGAGCGATCTTCTCCACCGCTCTTCTCGATCACCACGCGGTAGCCCTCGAGGTCGAACCAGGACGGCATTCGCCCAGCGACGCGCCTGACCAGCAGCTCGAACGAGGCGTCGGCCGCCTCGAACGCGTACCCGCGGTGCTCGGCCGACTTGATCTCCTCCAGCACCTCGGTGGCGACGTCGCCGGACAGGTCGAGCCCCATCTCGGCGGCCTTGACCAGCACGTTGCTGCGTCCGGCAAGCTCGCTGACCAGCACGTGCGCCCTGTTCCCCACGCGCTCGGGGTTGACGTGGGAGTACGCGTCAGGGCGGCGCGCGATCGCGGAGGCGTGCAGCCCCGCCTTCGTGGCGAACGCCGACGACCCGACGTACGGCTGCTTCTGGTCGAACGGCAGGTTCGCGAGCTCGGCGATCTCCCGCGCGGTCGCGGCGAGCGCGCCGAGCCTGCCGGGCGGCAGCAGTTCGTGCTCACGCTTCAGTTCAAGCCCCGCGATGACCGCGAACAGGTCGGCGTTGCCGCACCGCTCGCCGTAGCCGTTGGCCGCGCCCTGCACGTGCGTCGCGCCCTCGCCCACGGCCACGAGCGAGTTCGCGACCGCGCAGGCCGAGTCATTGTGGCAGTGGACGCCGACGCGCAGCGCAGGGAACCGCCCGAGCACATCGCGCACGATGCGCACGATGTCGTCAGGCAGCGTCCCGCCGTTCGTATCGCAGAGCGCGAGCGTGTCCGCGCCAGCCTCGGCGCCCGCGGCGAGGCACGCGAGCGCGTAGTTCGGGTCGGCCGCGTAGCCGTCGAAGAAGTGCTCGGCGTCGAACACGACCCTGCGCCCCTCGCGCACGAAGAACCGTGCCGAGTCCGCGATCATCGCGAGGTTCTCCTCGCGCGTCGTCCGTAGCGCCTCGTCCACGTGCAGCGTCCAGGACTTGCCGACCAGCGTGACAATCGGCGTGTTCGCGACGAGCAGCGTCTCCAGGTCCGCGTCCCCGTCGGCCGACCGGTTCGGCCTGCGCGTCGCGCCGAACGCGGCGAGCTGCGCGTTCCGCCAAGGAATCTCGCTCGCCCGAGCGAAG
The DNA here is from genome assembly GCA_963739025.1 of uncultured Actinomycetota bacterium. Taxonomy (GTDB): domain Bacteria; phylum Actinomycetota; class Actinomycetes; order Streptosporangiales; family Streptosporangiaceae; genus Chersky-822. The sequence continues at coordinate 716,608 of CAVTYS010000003.1, forward strand.
AACTCCTTATCCTTCGGGTTCGACCCAGGCCACCCGCCCTCGACGACATCGACGCCGAGTTCGTCAAGCGCGGCGGCGACCCGGAGCTTGTCCTCCACCGTCAGGTCGAGGCCCACCTGCTGAGAGCCGTCGCGCAGCGTCGTGTCGTACATCTCGACCCTGCGGACACGCGCGTTCATCGCGGCACCTCCGCCTTTAGCGCTTCTGCCCAGGAGTCGGTGGTCGCGGCGCCGCCCTTGGCGAGGACGGCGTTGACGGCGGCGTCTAGCTCCGCTGCGGCCTCGGGTTCGCCTAGGTGGTCGAGCATGAGGGAGGCGGACAGGACGGCGCCTGCGGGGTTGGCCTTGCCGGTGCCGGCGATGTCGGGGGCTGAGCCGTGGACGGGCTCGAACATGGAGGGGCCGGTCCTGGCGGGGTTGAGGTTGCCGCTCGCGGAGAGGCCAAGGCCGCCGGTGAGGGCGGCCGCGAGGTCGGTGAGGATGTCGCCGAACAGGTTGTCGGTGACGATCACGTCGAAGCGGCCTGGGTCGCTGACCATGTACAGGCAGGCGGCGTCGACGTGGGCATAGTCGAGCTTGACGCCCTCGTCCGCGGTGACCTGCCTGGCGACGCGCATCCAGAGGCTGCCCGCGTTCACCAGGACGTTGGTCTTGTGGACGAGTGTGAGCTTGCCGCTCCGGCGCTTGGCCAGGCCTGCGGCGTATCTCACGCAGCGCTCGACGCCGGCGCGGGTGTTGAGTGACTCCTCGGTCGCCACCTCGAACGTGCTGCCCTGGTGCGCGATGCCGCCCGCGCCCGCGTACAGGCCCTCGGTGTTCTCGCGGACGACGACGAAGTCGAGGTCGCCGGCGCCGGCGACCTCGACGCCTGGGCGCTGCTTCGCGGGGCGGAGGTTGACGTACAGGTCGAGCTCGAAGCGGAGGCGGAGCAACAGCCCGCGCTCGAGCACGCCGGGCGGGACCGACGGGCTGCCGACCGCGCCGAGGAAGATGGCGTCGGCCGAGCGCAAGTCGGTCAGGGTCTCGTCCGAGAGGACCTCACCGGTGCGCAGGTAGTGCTCGGAGCCGAGCGGGCAGTGCCGCCAGTCGACGGTGAACCCGTGCCGCTTGCCAGCCTGATCGACAAGGTCCCGTGCGACCGCCGTAACCTCTGGCCCGATGCCGTCGCCGGGAAGGTGCACGACGTTGTAGCTGCTTACGTTGCCCTCCATCAGGCGCTCTCCCCGTGCTCCTCGTGGTCAGTTTCCGCGTCGAGCCAGCTCATCATCTGGCGCAGCGGGCGGCCGGTCTGCTCGATGAGGTTGGCGCGGGCCTCATTGCGGAGGCGGTTGAAGTTCGGGCGGCCCGCGTCGTCCTCGGCGATCCACTCCCTCGCGAACTCACCGGACTGGATGTCGGCGAGGATCTTGGCCATCGCCTGCCGCGCGGGGTCGGAGACGACCTTCGAGCCCCTGCTGAGGCCGCCGTACTCGGCGGTGTCGCTGACGGAATACCACATCCAGGTCTCGCCGCCCGCCTGCATCATGTCGACGATCAGCTTGAGCTCGTGCAGGCACTCGAAGTAGGCGACCTCCGGCTGGTAACCGGCGGCCACGAGGGTCTCGAATCCGGCGTTGACCAGCGCGGTGACGCCGCCGCAGAGCACGGCCTGCTCGCCGAACAGGTCGCTCTCCGTCTCCTCCTTGAACGTGGTGACCAGCGCGCCTGCCTTGGTCCCGCCGATCGCCTTCGCGTACGACCTGACCAGATCCCACGCCTTGCCCGTCGCGTCCTGCGCGACCGCCACGAGCACAGGCGTGCCCTGCCCGGCCTCGTACTGCCAGCGCACCGTGTGCCCGGGCGCCTTCGGCGCCACCATCGCGACATCCACATCGGCTGGCGCCTCGACATACCCGAAGTGCACGTTGAACCCGTGCGCGAAGAACAGCGCGTCCCCCGCCTTCAGGTTCGGCCCGATAGCCTCGGCGTACAGCCGCCGCTGCCCCGTATCCGGCGTCAGCACCATGATCAGATCGGCCCAGCCGCACACATCGGCGGGGGTGCCGACGGTCAGACCCTCCTCCTCGGCCTTGACCCGCGACTTCGACCCATCGGGCAACCCCACCCGCACATCACACCCGCTATCGCGCAAGCTCAGCGCGTGCGCGTGACCCTGGGAGCCGTAGCCGAGCACAGCGATCTTGCGCGCCTGCACCAGCCCGAGGTCAGCCTCGTCGTCGTAGTACACCGTCGCCATCGAAAGTCCTTTCGGTAGGTGAAGAGCACTCAGGCGCAGACCGCAAGCGCAGGCTGGTCGTCCGTGATCGTCCCGCTGCCGCGGCCGATCGCGATGAGGCCCGTGCGAACGAGCTCGCAGGTCCCGTGCTGCTCCAGCTGCGCGAGCAGCGCGTCAAGCCGCCCAGGCGAGCAGACCGCCTCGAGCACGATCGTCTCCGGGTCGATATCGACGACGCTGGCGCGGAACGACGCAGCGACGTCGAGCAGGTCGGCGCGACGTTCAGGCCGCACGTTCACCTTGATGAGGGCGAGCTCACGCTCCACCGCCTCGTCCTCAGCCAGCTCCACGACCTTGAGCACCCGCACCAGCTTCTCGAGCTGCTTGCGCACCTGGTCGACGGGCGTCGTCTCGCTGTCTACCACGATCGTCATCCGGCTGACCCGCTCGTCGCTGGTCGGCCCGACCGACAGTGACGTGATGTTGAAAGCCCGCCGCGAGAACAGCGCGGCGACGTGGGCGAGCACGCCTGGCTTGTTCTCGACCAGGACTGAGAGCGTGTGCATGGTCATCTCGCGATCACTTCCTTGCGTGCCGCTGCGTGCTGCTCGGCGGAGCTGAACTCGGGGCCGAGCACGATGTCGTCGTTGGCGTGGCCGGCCGGGACCATCGGGAACACGCCTTCCGCGTCGTGGGTCCTGAAGTCGACGACCGTCGGCACGTCGGTGATCGACAGCGCCTTCTCCAGCACCGCGTCGACCTCGCCGGCCTGCTCGCACCGCAGGCCGGCGCAGCCATAGGCCTCGGCGAGCTTGACGTAGTCGGGGATGTCGCGGCCGAGATGGACCTCGGAGTAGCGCTCGTCGTAGAACAGCTCCTGCCACTGCCTGACCATGCCGAGGAAGCCGTTGTTGAAGATCAGCACCTTGATCGGCAGGCCCTCGATCGCGCAGGTAGCGAGCTCTTGTGCGGTCATCTGGAAGCAGCCGTCGCCGTCGATGGCAACGACGAGCTCACCTGGCCTGCCGATCTGGGCGCCCATGGCGGCCGGGACGGCGAACCCCATCGTGCCGGCGCCGCCTGAGTTGATCCAGCTGCGCGGCTTGGTGAAGCTGTAGTGCTGCGACGCGTGCATCTGGTGCTGGCCGACACCTGCCACCACGATCGCGTCGCCGCCGGTCATTGCCGAGAGCCGCTCGACCACGTGCTGCGGCTTTAGCGGCCCGTCGCTGTCCTGGGTGTAACGCAGCGGGTAGCTGCGCTTCCAGCCAGCGGTGGTCGCCACCCACTCAGCGGTGTCCGGTGGCCCCTCGGACTGGACCAGCCTGCGCATCGCCCCCGCGAGCTCGGTCATGACCGTGCGCAGGTCGCCGATGATCGCCACGTCGGGCGCGCGGTTCTTGCCGATCTCGGCCGGGTCGATGTCGGCGTGCACGACCTTGGCCTTCGGCGCGAAGGCGGCGAGCTTGCCGGTGACCCGGTCGTCGAACCGGGAGCCGAGCGCGACGATGAGGTCGGCCTCCTGCAGGGCGGCGACCGCCGCGTACATCCCGTGCATGCCGGGCATGCCAAGCGCCAGCGGGTGCGCGTCAGGGAACGCCCCGCGCGCCATCAGCGTCGTGGTGACCGGCGCCTTGGCTAGTTCGGCCAGCTCGCGCAGGGCCTCGTGCGAGTCGGATTTGATCACTCCGCCGCCGGCGTAGAGCACAGGCCTGCGCGCCTGGTGGAGTAGCCGGGCGGCCGCGGCGATCCGCTCCTGATCGGCCGGTCCCGGCACGCGGTAGCCAGGCAGGTCAAGCGCCGGCGGCCAGGACCAGGTCGTGCTGGCCTGCAGGATGTCCTTCGGCAGGTCGACGAGGACCGGGCCCGGCCGGCCGGTCTCGGCGATGTGAAACGCCTCGGCGATCGCGGCAGGGATCCGCTCAGGGTCGGTGACCAGCTCGTTGTGCTTGGTTATCGGGGCCGTGATGCCCGTGATGTCGGACTCCTGGAACGCATCGGTGCCGATCATGGCGGTCGGCACCTGGCCGGTGATCGCGACCACGGGAACCGAGTCCATGTACGCGTCGGCCAGCGCCGTGACGAGGTTGGTCGCGCCGGGGCCGCTGGTGGCGATGCAGACACCGGTGCGGCCGGTGGCCCACGCGTAGCCCTCGGCCGCGTGGCCAGCGCCCTGCTCGTGCCTGACCAGCACGTGGCGGAGCGAGGAGGACCGCAGCGGATCGTAGGCGGGCAAGATGGCGCCGCCGGGCAGGCCGAACACGACGTCGACCCCCTGGCTCTCCAGGCTGCGGACGAGCGCCTGGGCTCCGGTCACTTCCACGGGATGTGCTCCTTCGACTGTGTTGGCCCAGGGGGAGCACCCCTGGAACCCCCGCTGGATGTACAGGCAGACGGATCGCGATAACAAAAAACCTCCTGGCCGAACCGGCCGAGGAGGAGTAGCGCGAGCCCGTCACCAGGCTCGCGCTACGTGATAAGAATTACTCGGAAGATGATCTTGATCATGGTCTATCTCCGTGAGCCTGGGTGGATTTCCGTGGGAGGCGACGCTGCCCGCCGCCCCCCACCTTAGGGCATGTCAGAGCGTCGCGTGCGCGGAGGTGCCGGAAACGGGCAGCCAGGACGGCCTGGTCCGCTCGAACGCGGCGATCGCGTCGCCGTGCCTGAGCGTGACCCCGATGTCGTCCAGGCCCTCGAGCAGCCGCCAGCGAGCGTAGTCGTCGATCGCGAACGGCACCGTGAAACCGGCGGCCGGCACCGATACGGTGCGTCCAGCGACGTCGACGGCGACCTCGGCGTCCTGGTCGCCCGCGAGCGCCGCGATCAGGCCCGCCACGCAGTCCTCGCCGGCCTGCGCCGTGACCAGGCCGGCCCCGACGCTGTTGCCACGGAAGATGTCGGCGAAGCTCGGCGCGACGACGGCGTCGAACCCGAAGTCCTGCAGCGCCCACACCGCGTGTTCCCTGGATGAGCCGCAGCCGAAGTTGGCCCCGGCGATCAGTACCTTCGCCCCGTCAGCGCCCGGCTGGTTCAGCGGGAAACCGGGGTCGGCACGCCACGCCTCGAACAGCCCGGCGCCGAAGCCCGTCCGCTCGACGCGCTTGAGCCAGGCGGCGGGGATGATCTGGTCGGTGTCGATGTCACGCCGGTCGATCACGACCGCGCGACCCCTTACCTGCTGCACCGCGCGCATCAGGTTTCCCCTTTCAGATCCGCGGGCGCCGTGAACCGGCCGGCCACGGCCGTCGCGGCCGCCATCACTGGCGAGACCAGGTGGGTGCGGCCGCCAGGGCCCTGGCGCCCCTCGAAGTTCCTGTTGCTGGTCGACGCGCTGCGCTCGCGCGGCGCGAGGATGTCGCCGTTCATTCCCAGGCACATCGAGCAGCCAGCTGAGCGCCACTCGAAGCCCGCGGCTCGGAACACCTCGTCCAGGCCCTCGGCCTCGGCCTCGGCCTTCACCCGCGCCGAGCCAGGCACGACGATCGCGCGGACGCCGGGGCTGACCTTCCTGCCCTTGATCACGCCGGCCGCGGCGCGCAAGTCGGCGAGCCGGCCGTTCGTGCAGGAGCCGATGAAAACCGTGTCGACGGCGATGTCCCTGACCGCGGTGCCGGGAGTCAGCCCCATGTACTCGAGCGCGCGCTCCGCGGCCTTGCGCTGGGCGGGCGTGCCGAACGAGGCGGGATCGGGCACGACGCCGTCGATGCTGACCGACTGAGCGGGGTTGGTTCCCCACGTCACGACCGGTCGCAAGGACGCCGCGTCGATCCGCACCTCCCTGTCGAAGGCCGCGCCGTCGTCGGTGACCAGCGAGCGCCAGTCGTCAAGCGCACGCTCCCACTCCGCGCCGGCCGGGCTGTGCTGCCTGCCCTCGAGGAACGCGAACGTCACCTCGTCCGGCGCGATCAGGCCGGCCCTGGCGCCCGCCTCGATCGACATGTTGCAGACCGTCATCCGCCCTGCCATGTCGAGCCCCCGCACCGCGTCGCCGCGGTACTCGATCACCGAGCCCGTGCCGCCGCCGGTGCCGATCTCGGCGATGATGCCGAGCACCAGGTCCTTGGCGGTCACGCCGTCGGGAAGCTCGCCGTCCACGGTCACAGCCATCGCGGCCGGCTTGCTCTGCCGCAGCGTCTGGGTCGCGAGGACGTGCTCGACCTCGGTAGTCCCGATGCCGAACGCGAGCGCGCCGAACGCGCCGTGGGTGGAGGTGTGGCTGTCGCCGCACACCACGGTCATGCCCGGCTGGGTAAGCCCGAGCTGCGGACCGATTACATGCACCACGCCCTGCTCGGCGCTGCCGAGCGGGTACAGCGTGATGGCGTGCGCCTCGCAGTTCTTGCGCAGCCTGGCCATCTGCTCGGCCGCGAGCGGATCGGTGATCGGCCCGGGCAGAGTCGGCACGTCGTGGTCCATCGTGGCCACGGTCAGATCTGGCCTGCGCACTGTGCGTCCGGCCAGGTCGAGGCCCTCGAACGCCTGCGGCGACGTCACCTCGTGCACGAGGTGCAGGTCGATGTAGAGCAGCGGCGGCTCGCCGTCAGGGCTGGCTACGAGATGCCGCTGCCATACCTTGTCGAAGAGCCGGCCACTGCCAGCGCTGTCTGTCATCGCTCCCGGCCGGCCTACTCGTCGCCGTCGGAGCCGGCGTCGCCGCCGTTGTCACGGCGGTCAAGCGCGACCTGCACGGCGTGCAGCGCGGACGCGCTCGTAACCGCCGGGTCGGCAGCTCGGACTTCCGGATATGAAACGGGCCCCATCACTTTTGCTCCCCTGTCATGGCTGTCTGATTGACCAGGCATTCCAGCTGGAGGCGAAGCCGTTGCCGACGAGCCAGGACACAGGTGTGATGGCTTGCTCCGCGAGGGAGCCAGGTGCGTGAAACCTGCGGCATGCGGCCAGCGCCTCATCCCCGTAGCGGGTTGCTGGCCTGCCTGATCAGGTCCCGCTACGGCTGCTAAGAATGAGTACGAAGAGCCGCATGATCGGTCCACTGTACCTGACCGGTCCGCGGAGCGTGACGGGGGCAGGCGCCTACAGCAAGCCCAGCTTGCCGCCGCGGGCGATCGCCTCGCGCCTGGTCGTGACGCTGAGCTTGCGGTACACCGAGCGCAGGTGCGTTTTGACGGTATTGATCGACAGGAACAGTGCCTCGGCGATTTCCTGATTGGTCATGTGCGACGGCAAGAACCGCAGCACCGCCAGCTCGCTGCTGGTCAGCGGGACCGCGGCGGCAGCGGCCTGGCACGGCGCCGGCGCGGTGTCGAAGCGCTGCAGGATCCTTGCGGCGAACGCCGCTCCCTGGCTGACGGGCCTGATCAGCACGGTCAGCGCCGACCTGGCGGCGCCGCCGCCATCCAGGAACGGCCGGTACATCCGGTGCGGCTCGGCGAGCGCCAGCGCCGCGGTCAGCCGGTCGGCCGCGTGCTCAAGCTGACCAAGGCGGCGGGCCGCGATCGCGGCCGTGACCAGCGCGCTCACCTGGCCGTGCAGCGTGACCCTTGCATCGGCGAGGCACGCTTCAGCGGCGGCCAGCGCGCCCTCGCTGTCGCTCTGCGCGAGCAGCAGCCTGGCCTCCGCCAGCCGCAGCCCGGCGGCCCCCGTGGCGGAGGGTTCCGTGCTGGAGGACCGCTGGCCCGCTTGAGCGAGCGCGAGCCTGGCCCGGTTGAAGTCGCCGTCCCTGACGGCGATCTCGGCCTCGACCGGAGCCAGGAACTCATCGAGCACCGCGGTCCCGCCAGGACCGCCGTTCAGGCACCGGTAGCGCAGCCTGGTCAGGACGTTGCGGGCGGCTCCGGTGTCGCCGTCGGCGAGGGCGATGCGTGCCCGGGCGGCCGAGGCGAGCGACAGGATCACGCTCCCGGCGGTTGGGTCATGGCCGGGTGCGGCCGCCCGGTCGTCTTGGTCGCACTGGTCAAGGTCGGCCCTGGCCGCGGCGATATCGTCCCTGGCCAGATGCACCTGCGCCATCGCGAGCTGACACAGCCTGGCCGGGGTTTCTGTGCTATCGAGGTCGCTCACGGCGAGGTTGCTCGCCGTGGTCAGGTCCCCGTAGACCGCCTCTGCCAGCGCCTGCCAGGCGCGGGCACGGTCGTCGAACTCCGGCCGGCCTTCGCGCAGGTGCCGCCTGGCCGTCGCCAGGCTCTGCCTGGCGCTCGCCGGGTCCATGGCGGCCAGTTCAGCGGCTCCGAGCGCGCACCACAGCAGCCCGGTGCCCTGATGCGAGGCTGGGTCGCAGGCGCTGCGTTCCGCTGCCGCGGCGATGGCGCGGCTCTGCTCGACTAGCGTGTCCGCGTCGGCATCCTGCCCGGGCGTCGCGCTCATCAGCCGCAGCGCCTGCAGCCAGGTCCTGATCCGCTGGCGGTGGGCCTGGCCGCCGCGGCCTAGCGCCTGCTCGGCGTTGCCGAGGTGCAGGGCAGCGGTGCAGCTGTCCCCGGTCCGCAGGCCAGCGGCGGCCAGCGCCCCGGCCACCGCGGCGTCAGCGGTGAACCGGCTCGCGGGGAACGTGGCGAGCACGGGCTCAAGCTCGGCAGCTGGCCCCGGCACGAGCAGCTCAGGCCCGGCGTCGGCGAGCACCCGGCCCGCGAAGTCCCAGTCGCCGGCCCGCGCCGCCGCGCGGATCGCCTGCGCGTGCTGGCCTCGCGCAGCTAGCCACCGGGCGGCACGCCTGGTCAGCCGGATCGTCTCGCCAGGAAGCTCGCGGCGCAGCCGCGCCCGCAGCATGTCGGCCAGCATCGGGTGGTAGCGGTACTCCGTGCGTTCTGTTCTGCCTAGATCGGAGTCTTCCGGTCCGATCATCATGTTCTCGCGGCTGAGCTGCTCGAGGATGGCGCCGCCGCTGCTGCCGCCGGTGAGCGCGTCAGCGAGGTCGCCGCTGATCACGTCCGCGACGCTGGTGCGGAGCAGGAACGTCCTGCTGTCCGGCGGCAGGCTGGCGAGCACCTCGTCCCACAGGTAGTCAGCGACCGCGGGCTCGGCGCCGGTGATACCGGAAATCACCGTCTTGCCTGGCCCGGCCCGCAGCGCGGCCAGCCGCAGCCCCGTGATCCACCCCTGGGTGCGGGTTAGCAGCTCGTCGCGCTGCGCGGGCGGCAGGTCGTGGCCGACCATCGCGAAGTAGGCGTCGGCCTCCTCAGGCGTGCAGGCCAGGTCGGCTCCGCCGATCTCCGCGAGGTCACCGCCGACCCGCAGCCTGGCGATCGCGAGGCCGGCCGGATGGCGGCCAGACAGGACCAGCCGCAACATCGGTGGTGCGTGCCTGATCAGCTGGTCAAACCCGGTCAGGACGCTGGCTCCGGCGAGGTCGCAGATGTCGTCGACGACCAGCGTCACTGGCGTGGTGAGCCGCTCGGCCAGCTCGGCGACGCGAAGCGGGAACGCGCCGTCGTCAGGGTCGGGCAGTTCGCGCGCGACCTCGACGGGCAGGGCGGCCGTGCTCTCAAGCGCGAGCCGGACGTGGGCCCACAGCTGACGCGGCCAGCGGTCGCCGTAGTCGAGGCTGAGCCAGCCGACGCTGCCGTCCTGGGCGGCCCTGGCCCAGGACGCGCACGCCACGGTCTTGCCAGCCCCGGACGGGCCGCAGACCAGCGTGACCCGGTGCGCCGCGGTCGCCTGCCCGATCAGCCCGGTGATGCGCGGCCGCTCAACCAGGGGCACGTTCGACCGCGGCACGCTCACTTTGTCGCAGCCGGGCAGCCTGAGCGCGCGCCGGTCTGACGCGCGCCGGCCTGACGTCCGCCGGCCCGATGTGCGCCGGCCTGCCGTGCGCCCGGCTGTCGCGCGAACCATCGGTTCAGCCTGATCTGGCCGGCTGTCACGTGCCCCGCTGCGGACGGCCGGCTGACTGATCGTGCTTGTCATCCATCCCCCGGGCCGCACGTCAGATCGGTCCTTCAGGCCCCCATCCCGACGGACGAACGTGCAGCATCAACCCAGAGCGACCGTACCCGCCCGATGAGCGCATCAACCTCGGGGCTACTCCTCCTCGCTGAACGCCTCGCGCAGCTTCGCTTCCTGATCGCTGGTCATGTTGGTACTGATCAGCTCCGCATGGGTGTCCTTGAATCGGTCGCTGACCCGGTCCATCACCGCGTCGGAGCTCAGCAGGAACAGCGCCGAGGTCCCAGGCGTCACCTTCTCGCGGACGTCGCGGATGAAGGAGTCGCTGATGCCGACGTCGGCCATCGAGCCGATCAGGGCGCCGGTCGCCGCGCCGATGGCGAGACCGAGGATCGGGATGAAGAAGATCAGGCCGAACAGCAGGCCCCAGAAGCCGCCGCCGAGCGCCCCTGCCTTCTTGGTGTCCCGCAGCTCGCGCGTCTTCGGCTTCTTCTTGCCGACCTCCCAGCTCACGACGGCTGCGTCGAGGACCTGGATGAGCTGCTGGTGCTGCAGGTCCGCCAGCACGTCGAGCGCCTCCTTGGCGCCGTCGGTCGACTCGAACTTCCACACGGTTAGTGCTGACATCGCCGCTCCTGCTGTCTGTTGCCTGGCTGGCTGCCCTGCCGCCCGAACTCAGGATCTGCTCGGCATCGCGCGGCGGCATCACCCGCCGCGAGTGAAAGGGGCATGCGGAACATCACCCGGCCCGGATGACGCAGCCCCAGCCGGGCCACGCGCATTGTGAGACATGACCACAGCCACGCGAACCAGGTCGCGAGCGGTGCCGAAGCAGCGCGCGTCCAAGCGGCCCGCATCGAAGCAGCGCGCGACGAGCCAGCCCGCGTCGAGCCAGCCCGCGTCGAGCCAGCCCGCGTCGAAGCAGCGCGCGACGAGCCAGCCCGCGTCGAAGCAGCGCGCGTCGAGCCAGCCGGCGTCGAAGCAGCACAGGCCCGTCCGGAGTACGATGCCGCGCGTGGCCAGGCCCGCCCGCAGGTACGAGCTCGAGACGGAGATCAAGGAGCTCACGCCCGCAGAGAGGGCGGAGCGTGGCCGCAAGCTCAGGGAGCAGGTGCCGAGGAGCAGCCACGCGGAATTCACCCCCGACGCGCAGCGGAAGGACCCGGTCGAGCTGCTCATGGCGCAGTCGGCCGGGCGGCTGCCTGACCTCGTGCCGATCAGGTACGGCCGGATGCTGGCCTCGCCGTTCTCCTATTTCCGCGGCGCGGCGCTGCCAATGGCCTACGACCTGTCACGCACCCCGGTCACCGGGCTGGCTGTGCAGGCCTGCGGCGACGCGCACCTAGGCAACTTCGGGCTGTTCGGCTCGGCCGAGCGCAGGCTCGTGTTCGACATCAACGACTTCGACGAGACGCTCCCAGGCCCGTGGGAGTGGGACGTCAAGCGGCTGACGGCGAGCCTGGACATCGCGGCCAGGGAGAACGGCGTCCGCAAGCGCGATCGTGCCGCGATCGTCAGGGCTGCGGCCGCCAGGTACCGGATCACCATGCGCCAGTTCGCCGGCCAGTCCAACCTCGACGTCTTCTATGCAAGCGCCGACACCGATGCGATCGAGCGTCAGCTGAGTGACCGGCTGAGCTCGCGGCAGCAGTCCAAGCTGACCCGCGGCATCGCTAAGGCGCATAGCAGGGACAGCATGCAGGCCCTGCAGAAGCTGACTAGGATCACCGACGGCAAGCCGCAGATCGTGCCCGATCCGCCGCTGGTGATCCCGCTGTCCAGCCTGCTTCCTGACGACGTGGACAGGACCGAGTTCGGGCACGTCCTGCTCGGGGTCCTGCAGAGCTATAAGCGCACGCTGCCGGCCGACCGCAGGTACTTGCTGGATCAGTACAGGTCCGACATGGCCGACATCGCCCGCAAGGTGGTCGGCGTCGGAAGCGTCGGCACGCGCTGCTGGATCATGCTGATGCTGGGTCGCGACACATCCGACCCGCTGTTCCTGCAGATGAAGGAGGCTGGCCCGTCGGTGCTCAGCGACTTCGCCGGCCGGAGCAGGTACGAGAATCAGGGCCAGCGGGTCGTCGACGGCCAGCGGCTTATGCAGGCCACGAGCGACATCTTCCTCGGCTGGCAGCGGATGAACCCGGCACCGGACGGGGCCGTCAGGGACTTCTACATCCGCCAGCTCAGGGACTGGAAGCTCTCGCTCGACACCGGCGAGATGCGGCCCGGCGGGCTGTCCTACTACGGTCAGATATGCGCCTGGACCCTCGCGCGGGCGCATGCGAGAACGGGTGATCGCATCGCGATCGCCGCATACCTGGGCAACTCCGACTCTTTCGACCGCGCGATCGCTGAGTTCGCCGCGAGCTACGCCGACCAGAACGAGCGGGATTACGCGGCGCTACGCGAGGCTGCGGACTCCGGCCGGATCCTGGCCCAGCGCGGAGTGTGAAGCTCACCCGGCACAGGTGACGCAGCCGCGTCCGAGCGCAGTTCTACTGGAGCCGTCCATCACGAGATCGGAGGTTTTCAATGCCTGCTACGTCTCCTGTGCTTGACACCCTGACCGACATCAACATTGCGTCGATCGAGCACACCCAGCTCATGCCGCGCGAGCTGATGCTCGCCAGGCTCGCCGCGCTGGTCGCGGTCGACGCGCCGCCAGCGTCTTACCTCGCCAACGCCGGCGCCGCCGCGGACAGCGGCGTGACCGAGCAGGACGTGCAGGATGTCCTGATCGCGATCGCGCCGGTCGTCGGCACCGCGAAGGTCGTCTCCGCTGGCGGGAACCTGATGCGGGCGCTCGGCTTCGCGATCGCGGTCGCCGAGGAGGACGACGTTCTCTGATCGGATGCGGGCGGGCCTGCCTGGCTGAGGCAGGCCCGCCCGCTGTGCTGGCCTGCCGGGACCGGCTGTGCTGGCCGTGCCGGGACCGGCTGTGCTGGCCGTGCCGGGACCGGCTGTGCTGGCCGTGCCGGGACCGGCTGTGTCAGCACCGGCGCTTACGCTAGCCAGGTGCGCCCCCATCACCTCGTGCTGCTGCATGGCCAGCCAGGGCTGGGGGTCGACTGGCAGCCGGTAATCGCGCGGTTGCCGGATTCGCTCAGCGTGATCGCGCCTGACCGGCCAGGCCACGGCTCGAGCCTGCTGCCGGGCGGCGGCCTGGAGGTCAACGCAGCGGCCGTGCTCAAAGCGCTCGACAGCGGCGGGATCGACCGCGCGGTGCTGGTCGGCCACTCCTACGGCGGCGGGGTCGCGCTGCAGGTCGCGGCCAACGCTCCGGACCGGGTCGACGCCGTCGTCCTGCTTGCCTCGGTTGGCCCTGACTGCCTCGACATATTCGACTGGCTGCTCGCCGCGCCGGTGGCCGGCGCCCTGGCGTCCCGGTCCGCCTGGCAGTGGACACCCGGCTTCGCGCGCGCTGTGCTGCGGCTGATGAGGCGGCGGAACGGCGGCGTGCAGCATCCCAACTGGGCGGTGTGGGGGCATGCCCGCTGGGATAACGGCCCGCTGTGGCGCACGTTTCTCGCCGAGCAGCGGGCCCTCGTCCGCGAGGCACCGGCCTTCGCCGGGCTGGCTGCGTCCGTCAGCGTTCCCGCCCTGGTCGTGACCGACCCGCGCGACCCGCTGGTCCCGTTCAAGACCGCAGCCGCGCTCAGCAAGGTGCTACCCAACGCCCGGCTGCACCTGATCGAGGGGGCAGGTCATCACCTGCCGCTGCGCGCGCCCGACGAGGTGGCGCGTCAGATCGTGGCGTTCCTCGACTCGCTGGACGCCGAGCCGGCCCTGTTAGCCAGCACTGTTAGCCAGCACCGCTACAGCGGGCGTACCTCCTCGGCCTGCGGGCCCTTGGACCCCTGAGCGGCGGTGAACTCAACGCGCTGGTTTTCCTCGAGGCTGCGGAAACCGTCGGCGAGAATGGCGGAGTGGTGCACGAAGATGTCGGCACCGCCGTCGTCTGGCGCGATGAAGCCGTAGCCCTTGGTCGAGTTGAACCACTTCACGGTGCCCTGCGGCATGGACTGCTCCTAGCTAGCGATATCAAAGCCATCTAACACCATCACGGTGCCCTGCCGCTGGCCAGCGCCGCAGGCCGGTAACAGTGCTGCGGTTCACGTGCCGCCCCTGGTCAGCTGAGCCGCTCGGCGTACATCGCGTCCACCCGGTACCGGATACTGAGTCGCTGCTGCCCTCGCGCGTGCGCGTCGATGATCGATCTGACCTCGTCGAGCACCTCCCGCTGCCTGGCCGGCGCCAGCACCGCGATGTGACTGACGCTGCGGACCCGGTCGACGAGGTCATCAGGCGAGCAGTGCTGCACGTGAAAGAAGGTCGCCTCGGCCCAGTCCGACCACGGCGCGCGCTCGTCGATCCGCTGCGCGCTCGTCTTGCCGTCGCCGTGCTCGCGCCAGGGTGCGTCGGTCTCGACGCTGTCCATGACCGACCAGACCGCGTCGACCCAGTCCACGCCGCGGTCGCGGGCATTCCAGATCAGTCCGAGCCGACCGCCGGCGCGCACCACCCTGGCAAGCTCGGCCATCGCACGCCCGGCGTCGAACCAGTGAAACGCCTGCGCGACCACGACGGCGTCCAGGCTCCCCGCGGTGAACGGCAGCGCTTCGGCAACTCCAGCGAGCACGGGCACGTCAGGCAGCCGCTGGCGCAGCCGCGCGCGCATGGCGCCGACCGGTTCGACCGCCGCCAGCTGCGCGCCGAGCCCGGCGAGCAGCACGGTCAGCTTGCCTGTCCCCGCGGCCAGGTCCATGACCCGGCGACCTGGCCCGATGCCGAGGTTGCTGGCCAGCCATCCGATAGCGTCCGCCGGATAGGACGGCCTGGCCCTGTCGTACGCCTCGGCCTCCGCCTCGAATCCGCGCGAGGCGACCTCGTGCACTTCGGCGGGCGGCCGTTGCCCAAGCTCCATCTGTGCTCCTCGCGACGTGCGGTCCGTTGCGTCATGACAATATGCCGGGATGAGTGAGCAAACCGGAGCGCCGCTCAGCCGGGCTGCCGCGTCGACGGCCGTGACCGGGCTCGGCTGGCGGTACGTGCTCGGCGTCGCGCAGACGAGCGTTCAGGCTGGCGGCTTGCAGCAGGCAGCCGAGGCCGCCGCCGCCGTGGCGGAGCAGACGGGCCACGCGGCTGATGGCCGGCTGCTGGCCGACATTCGCGGCGGCCAGCTGATCCTCACAGTGCGCAGCCCCGTGGGTGGCTTGCTGACCGCGGCCGAGACCGAGCTGGTCGGCACCGTCTCGGCGATCCTGACCGCGCTGGGGCTCGAGCCGACCGCATGGACCGGTCAGGCGGGTGGCCGGTCCGTGCAGATGGTCGAGATCGCTATCGACGCGCTCGACGTCCCTGCGATCTTGCCGTTCTGGCGGGCAGCGCTCGGTTACGCGGACGAGCCAGGCAGCCAGGGTGAGCCGCGCGCGATCGTCGATCCGGCCGGTCAGGGCGCCGCGGTCTGGTTCCAGCAGATGACCGAGCCGCGGCCGCAGCGTAACCGGATCCACCTGGATATCTCGGTGCCGCACGACGAGGCGCGGCGCCGGATCGACGCCGCGCTCGCGGCCGGCGGCGTGCTGGTGTCCGACGCCGAGGCCCCCGCCTTCTGGGTGCTCGCCGACGCCGAGGGCAACGAGGCTTGCATCACGACGTGGCAGGGCCGGGACACGTCCTCTAGCTGATTCCTTCGGCGATCACCTGGTCGAAGCGGCCGAGCACGTCGCGGTCCCCCGAGCGCTCGAGCGGGGTGTCGGCCGGACGCTGCCAGAGCCAGCAGTCCAGGTCGTCGGCCGTGCCGCGGATCGTCGCTGCCGCAGTGTTGCCCGAATCTGGGCCGCCAGGATCAGCGGCCGCGATGTCTATGCCCGGCTGGTCGTAGGACTTGCCACCCTCGGGGTCGGTGCCAGTGAACTGCCCCAGCCTGACGAACCAGGAATCGCCGGTGTCGATCGCCTGGACCCGCAGCGTGGCCGCCTCCTCCGCCGCGAACGTGCCCCACTCGGGCGGGTCACCGCCGTACATGATCCGCAGCGCCTCGTCGACGCCGTCAGCGCTGAGCGCCGGGTCCATGAGGGAGCGGCGCTCTCCGGCGGTCAGCTCGGCGTCGACCCGGTGAATCAGCGCCTCGTGCGCCTGCCTGCGGATGATGAACCCGACTGTCTGGTCGTCGGACCAGGTCCAGGCGGTGTCCTGCGGGCTCGCAGCGGCCAGGGCCTTGCCCAGGTCGCCGCTGGCCGTCAGATAGAAGGCCATCAGCCCAGAGCGGCTGTCCGGCCTGGTCGGCTTCTGCGCCTCGGCGCCGTCAGGGCCGGTTCCCTCGCGCACGATGGTTCCCCAGAACCACTGCACTTCGCCGAGGTGCCACAGCAGGTCGTCGGCAGTCCAGTCCTGGCAGGTCGGCACCCTGGCGTCGGCGGCCGCGCCGTCCAGAGCGTGCCCGAACAGGGCAGACTCACGAGCCAGGTGACCGAGGTAGTCGATATTGCGCGGGTTGTACGTCGTCACGTCCACTCCCTTTGCGGAGTCTGGGTCTACGCCATTGTCCTGCGCGCCAGGCCCGCGTGCCCGGCTTATCTGAGCTACCCCTTTCGGCCGGCCCGACACGGAAGGCGCGCGAGTACCCTCGGCAGGATGCAGGCGGACTCGGTCAGGATCGAGCCCATGACCGGCCGGCACGCACAGCAGGTTCTAGCGATCTACCAGGCAGGAATCAACGAGGGCGACGCCACGTTCGAGACCGCCGCACCAGACTGGGCCGAATTCACCGGTACCAGGCTGCTCGCGCACCGGTTCGTCGCGGTCGACACTGCCAGCGTCGCGGTCGACACTGCCAGCGGGCCCGTCGACACTGTCAGCTGCACCGTCGACACTGCCGGTGGCGCCGTGCTCGGCTGGGTCGCGGCGTCGCCCACCTCGCGCCGGCCGGCCTACCAGGGGGTGGTCGAGCACTCGGTGTACGTGCGTCCGGCGGCGCGAGGTCGCAAGATCGGACGGCTGCTGCTGGCAGCGCTGATCGAGTCGACGGAGGCCGCCGGGATCTGGACGATCCAGTCCGGGATCTTCCCAGAGAACGCGGCGAGCGTGGCGCTGCACGAAGCCGCAGGGTTCCGTATCGTCGGCCGGCGAGAGCGGCTGGCCAGGCAGCACGGCCGCTGGCGTGACGTGCTGCTGGTGGAGCGGCGCAGCGGCGCGATCTGATCTGACCGTCAGGGCCCGCACCGCCTCGTCACCGCCCTTCTGTCGTATGTCCAGACGCAACCGAGGCGCAACAGGTTCTGCCATCGGCCGCCCAGCCGATGGCGGCGCGCTCATAGTGCGTGAGATCATCCCGAACTATGCGCAAAGACTTGCGGGAATCCCCGGAGTATGCCGCGGTCGCTGAGCACCTCCGGCGGCTGCACGAGCCAGCTTTCGGCAAGCCGCACCACGTCACCGACCTCGACATGACCGCCGACGCGAGCCGGATCGTCGTGACCGGATCGGTCTATGACGAACTCGAGGGCCTGCCTCGCACCGCCCTGTATCAGGTGCAGGATGGCGCGCTGCACGCGCTGACCTCAGGAGGCGGGTCAGCGAAAGCCGCCCGGTTCGCGCCTGACGGGTCGGTGCTGGCTTTCTTGTCCGACCGTGACAAGGCTCATGTGTTCCAGCTGTACCTGCTGGCCGACGGGCAGCTCGGCGAGGCCAGGCCGGCTCCTGCTGTGCCCGGCACGGTCGAATATCTCGTGTGGTCACCGGATGGCAGCATGATCCTGCTCGGCGTCGCCGGGTTCGGAGCCGAGATGGCTGACGCGCAGGGCTCAGGACCGGTTGGTCCAGGCGAGTCAGGGCTGCCGTCCTGGTATCCGCATGTCGAGGCCGGGACGTCAGAGGATGCCTGGCGCAGCTTGTGGCTCTACACGCCCGCATCCGGCGAGCTCGCCAGGGTCTCGCCTGACGGGCTGAACGTCTGGGAGGCGGACTGGTCAGGTCCAGGGCATGTGCTGGCAATCACCAGCGAGCAGCCGAGCGAGGACGACTGGTACTGCGCCGCCCTCAGCCGGCTCGACATATCGAGCGGAAATGTGACCGAGCTGCTCCGCAGCGACGTCCAGCTTGGGCTGCCTGCCGGGACGTCCGACGGCACCAGGGCCGCCGTGGTGCAGGCCGTGTGCAGCGACCGGTGGATCGTTGCTGGTGACCTGATCGTTCTCGACCTGGTCGCCGGCACCAGATGTGCGGTCGACACCGCAGGGACGGATGTCACGGCGGTCCAGTGGATCGACGGGGCGCGGCTTGGCTACGTCGGCCAGCGTCATCTGGACAGCGTCGCGGGTATCGCCGACATAGGGGAGGGACCGCTGCCTGAGACACTGACCGCCAAGGAGCTGGTCGCGTCCTCGCAGTCGTGGGCAAGCTGGTTCTACCCGGCCGGGGCGTTCACGGCTGACGGCCGGGTGGTCGTGATCCGGGAGGACTACGACCTGCCGCAGGAAATCGCGATCGTTGGCACGGGTGCCGACCAGGTGGTTGCCTCCCTAGCCCACGCCGGCACCGAGTACGTCCGGTCGGTCGCAGGCTCGGCGGCGAACGTCACCTGGACCGCTCCCGATGGGACCCTCATAGCGGGAGTCCTGTGCACGCCCGCGGGTCCCGGGCCGTTTCCGCTCATCCTGCATGTCCACGGCGGGCCGATCGGGTCCTACCAGCGGAACTGGGCGATGCGTGACTACGCGGTCCCCCTGCTGGTCTCCCGCGGATACGCGGTCCTGCACCCGAACCCGCGCGGCAGCTCCGGTCGTGGCCAGGAGTTCGCCGGCGCGGTCGTGGGCGACATGGGCGGCGCGGACACCCACGACTACCTGTCAGGAATTGACGCGATGGTCGCGCGCGGGATAGCCGACCCGGCGCACATCGGCACGATGGGCGTCAGCTACGGCGGGTTCATGTCGGCTTGGCTGGTGACCCAGCACCACCGGTTCAAGGCCGCCGTGGCCGGCTCGCCCGTGACGGAGTGGTACAGCTTCACGTTCACGACCAATATCCCCCGCTGGGGTCTGTGGTTCCTGGACAACGCCGATCCCGAACAGGTCGGCAGCCAGGTGCACACACGCAGCCCCGTCATGCACGCGAGCAAGGTCAGGACGCCCACATTGCTGACGGCAGGCGCGAAGGACCGGTGCACGCCTGAGGGCCAGGCCAGGGAGTTCTACCAGGCCCTGATCAGCCACGGGGTGGACGCTGAACTGGTGATCTATCCCGAAGAGGGGCACGGCGTCAGCCGGTTCCCTGCCATCACCGACTACCTGACCAGGCTCGTGTCCTGGTTCGAGAGGTACATGCCGGCCTGATCTCGCGCCACGCCTAGCAGTCAGGAAATTCCGGCGGCCCACGACTCTCGCGACTTGCGCCAACTAGTTTGGTATGCAAACCTATTGGCGACGGCGAGGAGGCGCTATGGCGAAGGACACTGCCGGGGCGAATGGCCCGGCCTCTGGAAACAGCGAGCCGAGTCATGAGGCTCCGGACACTAGCCGGGGCGGATCTGGGCGCGGTGCGCCCGACGCGCCTGCGAGCCTGCTCAGTGACCTCGGGCGGCTGCGCAAGCAGGCCCGCTCGGTGCGGCACGCGTACTGGCTGCCGCTGCTCCTGTTCGGCCTGGTGATCGGGGCGAGCTCGCCGTTCTACCTCGTCACGCTGCCGCCTCAGTCCAATCCCGTGATCTGGACGGGAACCGGCACGTTCGCAGCACTTAGCGGGATGTTCGACGAGAACCCGGCCGCCCTCGCCATCTACTGGCTGCTGACCATCGGCGCCGGGCTGTACGTCACCTGGCTCTGGTACAGACGCCACGGGCGCCGGGTCGGCCTGATGACGCCTGCCAGAGGGTTCGTGATCGCGGGCGTTATCGTCGGCGTGCTGGTCATCGTGCTGCCAGCGCTGCAGCTGCTGCCTGGGGACCTTGTGGTCAGAGGCACGCTGCCGTTCCTGATCATCGCGGCCACCCTGTGGGTCCTCGCCTGGGCTGAGCGCAGCCGCGCGCTGCTGCTCGTGGCCGCGATCTTCACCGGAACCGCGCTGCTAGCCAGCCTGTACAACATCGAGAACATCCTGTACCGGCTTGGCTGGTCCCCGGCGATACGGTTCTCGACGCTGCCCAACATCCTGCTGCCCGCGCTGGTACTGCTCATCTCCGGCGCATGTGCCTATGTCGTGCAGCGCCGCAAGCGGGTCGCGGCATGACCGCGGCTGCGCACCCGACGAACGGGCTCGACGAGACCGTCCACCAGCGGCATCGCCTTGGCATCCTCACGATCGCGGCCGAGGCCGAGAGCGCCGACTTCGGCTACCTTCGCCAGGCACTTGACCTGACCGCCGGCAACCTGTCCAGGCATCTGACCGTGCTTGAGGACGCGGGCCTGGTCCAGGTGTCGAAGGGCTACGAAGGCAGGCGCCCGCGGACCTGGGTCAAGATCACCGCTGACGGCAGGGCGGCGCTCACCGCGGAGATCACCGCGCTGACCGAGCTGGTCCGCCGCCACGACGGGATCAAACACCCCTAGCAGCTGCAGTCGCAGCAGCTCCCGCAGTCCCCGCATTCGCCGCACGCCTCACAGCACCCGTCGCAGCAGCAGTCCGAGCAGCAGTCGCCGCAGCGGCCGTCCGAGCAGCAGTCGCCGCAGCGGCCGTCCGAGCAGCAGCCGCAGCGGCCGTCCGAGCAGCAGCCGCAGCGGCCGCGCCGCCTCGGGCCAGGTCCGAAGTCCCGCTGCCTGGACCGGTATCTGAGACCCTGCATGCACGGCACGCCAGCGGACGCGAGCCGCCCTGCCCGGCCGCCAGCCAGCTCGGCGAAGACCTGGTTGACGGCAACGCCGACCTCGCGCCAGCAGCGACTCGGCAAGCGCCCGCTCCTCGAGTTCGAGCGCGGTGGCCGCGCCGCGCAGGTCGGCCAGCGCCTCGTCGCAGTGCTGGCGGGCGCGATCCTGGCTCGTCCCTGTCGCTAGCAGCGGGTTGTACGCGCCCGCTGACCGGTCGGCTGGCAGGTCCTCGACGGCATCAAGCAGGTGCGCGAGCCGGCCGAAGTTCCGGCCTGCCTCGGCCAGCGCCCCGGCGTTGCGTGGCCGGCCTGCGAGCACGGCCGTGTGCGCGAACGCGGCGCTCACCGCCGTCTCGGTCGGCTCCGTGACGTCGAGCAGGCTGAGTCCTGGCGTGTTCTCGATCTCGGCCTGCCTGCCGATCGCGTCGGTGAGCACGGCGGTGTCGAAGCCGATCCCAGCCCCGGTCTGCTCGCCGGCCGCCTGCCAGCGCGCGGCGACGGCGGCCGCGCCCGACGCGATCAGCCGCCTGGCGCAGGCGCCGTCGCCGTCGGCCACGTGGTCGCGGAGCTTGCCGGCGGCCAGGACCGGCGACACGCTCGCGGCCAGCCGGGCCCCGGCGCCGGCCGCATCAGCGACGTCCGCACGGCGCAACCCGCGCAGCGCGCACGGTCCAGCGGTCCTGTGCGGCGTTACGGCCGGGTTCTGCGCCTCGGTCAGCACCGAGACCAGGAGGCCCGTCGTAGTTGTTGACCAGCCGCGCGTGCTGGCCGTGCAGGTCGCGCACCGTCAGGCACAGGCCGCACAGGTGCGCCATCCACTGGCCGAAGAGCGGCCCGCGCAGCCGGTGCCGGCACGGGCGAACAACGCCGAACATATCCGCAATATGTCAGAACGGCATCCGGATCGGCAACGCGCCCAAATCGTCCGCGCCAATCCCGCGCCAATCGCCGGCCTGATCCTGGGTCTCCCGAGCACATGTTTCGGTCACGTGGCCGGCGGTACCTAACGCGCGCGATGGCGCGCGCGCCGTTTAGCGCGTGCCGGGCACGGCGAGCACGGAGGCCAGTGATGGACCCGACCGTCAGAATCGACAAGCGCGAACGAGAGAGCCAGGAACCAGCCAGGCCACCCCGGCGCAGCAGGATCGGGCGGGCGATCGGATGGGCCGTCGCCCTGGCGGCCGCGCTGATCGCTGTTGTCCTTGTCCTTTCCACCGTGCATCTGCTGCCCCAGTTCAGGAATCCGTTCGCGGAAACGACCACCGACCGCAGCTCGCCCGCTGTACTCAAGTCGATCAGCTCGCTCAGCAGGTACGAGGCGGCGAGCGGGTCGTTCCAGGTCGTCGTCAACCTTGACCGGCACGTGTCCTGGCTGCCTTCGTTTGTCGAGGGCACCCAGACGCTCTTCGTCGGCCAGGGCACGGACATCGCGTTCGTGGACTTCTCGCGGCTGAAGGGCAACGCGATCAAGGTGTCACGCGACCGCAGGACCGTGTCGATCCAGGTCCCGTCGGCCAGGCTCGAGCCCGCTGTGCTGAACGTCAAGCGCTCGTACGTGTTCGCGCAGCAGCAGGGCCTGCTGACCAGGATCGGCAACTTCTTCTCCGGCAACCCGAACAGCCAGCATCAGGTCTACGTAGTCGCGCAGCGCAAGATCCAGACCGCCGCGAGGCAGAGCGCCCTGCTCGTTCAGGCGCAGCGGAACACCAGGGCCATGCTGACCGGCCTGCTCGGCTCCCTCGGGTTCAAGAACATCACGGTGACCTTCGCACCGCCCCCGAATTAGCCAAACCCCGCGCCCATTCGCCCGGCCGCCGCACCTAGCACGGGTTCCAGTCGGATCGATGGACGATTTACCCTATTTGCGGCCACCCAACCCGTGCCAAGTCGCTGGGCGCCGGCGCTGAGCCGCGGCTCGGGAGCGTGACCGGCCCCGGCCGGGCGGTCAGGAGCCGGGCGGGAGGGCGGCCGGGCGGTGGGGCCGGTCCGGCGCGGGGATCGGCCTGGGTCCGGCTGGCCCATTGGCCTGCCTCGATAGCTCGGCCGCGCCGGACGCCGAGGTCCGCGGGTCCGTTCGCCGAGCGACGCGCCGCTGGTCCCGGCCACGGCGTCGGCGATGGCCTGCGGATTGGCCGCGTAGACGGCGCGGTCGAGCGACGCGGTCGTCCGGCCGATGCTCACGTACAGGGTCATCCTGGCGACCGTCTCGGCGTAGCTGGCGGGAGGCCGGAGCCCGAGCGCGGCGCTCGCCCTGGCCTGCCTGTCGATCAGCCTGGGCAGGTCGTAGCTGCTGAGCTGCGCCGCGAGCTGCCAGGCCTCGCGGGCGTCTTCCGGGGTGCGCAGCACGGCGCCGAACCACGGCGTCGAGCCAGGGCGCATCGCGAACCCGCCGAGGTGGGCGAACTCGCGCAGCTCGTCCCTGATCTCGTCTGCCTCGATCCCAGTGATCCGTTCGGGCGCAGGCAGCCGGACGGAGCTGCGCGCTTCGTCGGGAACGCCAAGCAGCGCGGACTGCACGGCGAACGGGGTCAGTCCCCACGGCGGGTGCGCCTCATGCAGCGCGGTGACGTGGTCGTTCAGGCGCCGCTGCCGCTCGGCGAGCCTGCGCCGCAGGCTGGTGTCGTCGGGCTTGGCGGTCTGCTGCGCGATGCCCAGGCTCGTGCCGAGGCCGGCGGCGATCCGCTGCCTGTCCCTGGTGCCCTCATGGATGTCGAGCACGAGCTCGCCGAGGTCGACGCCCTTGAGCCTGGACAGCACGGCGTCGATGGCGGCCCGTTTCTCGGCGACGAACAGCACCTTGCGGCCCCCTGGCGACCAGGGCGGCGGTCAGGTTGGCGATGGTCTGGCTCTTTGCCGTGCCCGGCGGACCGTGGATGACCAGGCTCCGGCCGGACAGTACAGCGGCGATCGCGCTGCGCTGGGAGGAGTCCGCGTCGAGCACGGAGTAGTCGGCGTCGGGCGAGTCGAGCAGCGGGGTGGCGTCGTCCTCGGCAGCGAGGAGCTCCTGCGCCCGCGGGTCGCCAGCGATCGCGGCGACCACGTCGCTGTCGATCAGCAGCTCGGCAGCGCTCTGGATATCCCTGACCATCGGCAGCTTGGCGTAGGTGAACGTGCCGATCACGGTTCTGTGCATGATCGCGAAGCCGGGAACCTCGGCGGCGCTCGCCGCGGCGGCCAGCATCCTGTACAGCTGTTCGCCGCGCGGGTCGGGCAGCTTGTCGGTCGCGGCTCCGTACACGCTGGCCAGCTTGTGCAGCAGGACGGGGTTGACGTCTGGTTCGTCGTCGAGAACGAGATCGAAGTCGTCGTGCCTGGAGCGGGTCGGGGTGATGGTCAGCCCGCGCAGCAGCACGGGCGCGGCTGGCTGGAGGAACAGCTCGTCCCAGCGCGCCATGCCGGTCGCCAGGTATCCGGCCCTGATGCCGCGTTCTTCGAGCAGCTCCCTGGCCTTGCGGTAGATCACCTGGATCCTGCGGATCGCGTCGGCGCACGTCGACGTCGCGGAACAGCCTGGTGAGCCTGATCGATCCCGAGCTGATGAAGTGCTCGAGCGCCTCAGGGTCAGCCTCGGCCAGGTCCAGCGTGCCGGAGCGGCGGTCCTTGAAGTACAGCAGCGTGTTCCGCCCGCCGAGGTCGGTGAGGGCGGCGGCCCAGTGTTCCTGAGCGACCGTGATCAGGTCGGTGCGACGATCCGCCGGCTGCGCTTCGCCGGCGTCAGCCGTGGGCTGCGACATGGCTTGGCTACCTCCGCCGCTGGGTGTGCCGCGCTCAGTTACCCAGCACCGGCCATGTTCACTCGCCCCTAGCCGCGGATCTCTTCGCCGATATGCTCCCGCTCGTCATGGTGCGGCATGAAGCGGTTGATCAGCAGGCCGAAGATGAAGATCAGCAGCCACATGTACGGCGCATCGTGCGGTGCGACAACGGCGACCGGAATTGACGCCAGGAACACCGCGGGCACGCGGCCGATTCTTAGCGCGTAGCGCAGCCGGATCGAGGTCGCCGCCTGGGTAGCCAGGCCAGCGCGCGGCCGCGTGGCGTAGAGCCAGATCATGCACTCGCCGAGACCGGCTGCGCCCACGCATGCCGCGTAGAACACGACCTGCGCGGACCCGGACGTCCCGATCTCGAGCAGCTTGGTGGGGTACGGCAACAGCGCGATCGCGCCGAGGAAGAGCAAGTTGATGGCGATGAGGGGTCGGTCGAACGCGACGATGTAACGGAAGATCCCGTGATGGCCGAGCCAGAACAACCCGATCACCACGAAGCTGATCCCGAAGCTGACAAGGCCCGATCTGTCGATGCTGACGTTCCCGTTGACGGCCTCGGGCACCTTCAGCTCAATGGCGAGCAGCGTGATCGCGATCGCGAAGACCGCGTCGGTGAAGAACAGCACCCGGTCGTACTCGATGAAGCCGGACCGCGCGACCGGGTACAGCCTCGATTCCCTGTGACCCCCTGGCGAGTGCCGTTCGCCCGCGGGCACGTGTTCGGCCCGCGGCGGCTGGGCGTCGGGGGCGGGTGTCGCCTGATCACCGCTCACGCAGTGGGACAGTAGCACCATGCTGGCCGACCTCCTGCCGTCAGCGGTCACCTCGGCCGAGGTGTTCGGCGACGAGTGCGACGACGGCGAGTTGCTGCCGCAGGAGGCGGCGCTGGTCGCCGGCGCCAGCGACAAGCGCCGGCGGGAGTACACGGGGGCGCGGGTGTGCGCGCGGCTGGCGCTGGCGCGGGCCGGTTTCCGGCCCGCGCCGATCCTGCCCGGGCCGACCGGGGCCCCGCGCTGGCCACCTGGCGTGGTCGGCAGCATGACCCACTGCGACGGCTACCGAGCTGCGGCGATCGGCAGGAGCGACGCGTTCGCGGCGATCGGCATCGACGCGGAGCCGCACGCGCCGCTTCCCGACGGCGTGCTGGCCAGGGTGGCCAGCGAGTCAGAGCGGGCGGCACTGGCCAGGCTGGCGGCACGAGCGCCAGAGTTTTGTTGGGACCGGATGCTCTTCAGCGCCAAGGAGGCGGTCTTTAAGGCGTGGTCGCCGGCGACCGGCCGGTGGCTCGGCTTCACCGACGCGGAGCTCGAGCTGGGCCTGGACGGCCGGTTCGCGGCGCGGCTGCTGGTGGCCGGGCCGCTGACCGCGTACCGCGGGCTCTGGGCGGTGAGCCGCGGCGTGCTCGTCACCGCCGTGACCGCGCCGGCGGCGGCTAGCGTGTAGCGGTGGCCAGGGCCGTCGTCGCGGACGTGAACAGCCTGCGTGCGCTGCGGCGCGCGCGGGACAGGATCGACCGTGACTACGCTGAGCAGCTTGAGATCGCCGCGCTGGCCGCCGAGGCCGGGTACTCGCTGGGCCAGTTCATCAGGGCGTTCGACGCGGCCTACGGGGAGACGCCAGGCAGGTACCGGACGAGGCGGCGGGTCGAGAGGGCGTGTGACCTGCTGCGCTCGGTGAACCTGACCGTGACGGAGGTCTGCATGCTGGTCGGGTTCGCGAGCTTGGGCACGTTCAGCCGCCGGTTCACCGAGATCGTCGGCCGGTCGCCGTCGGCCTATCAGCGTGCGGCCGCAAGGCAGGGCGGCCCCGCGCCGATACCAGGGTGCTTCGCGCTGATGTTCCGCACGGGGCTCCGCGCAGAACAGCAATTCCGGAGAAGCGATCCGTGAGCTGGCAGCCATACGGTCGTGCTGTTGCCCAGTCATCGCATGCTCAGTCATCGCATGCTCAGCCATCGCATGCTCAGCCATCGCACGGGAGGTATTCATGATCACCGGCTTGTCGATCGTGACGGTGTGGGTGCTTGACCAGGACTCGGCGAAGGAGTTCTACACCAAGCAGCTCGGTTTCGATCTCACCACCGACATCCAGCTGGACAGCGGCATGCGCTGGCTCACGGTGCGGTCCCCTGGCGGGCAGGAGTTCTTGCTGCTCGACCCCGCGCACTCGATGCTCGACGCGGAGACCGGCAGGCAGGTCCGCGCGTTTGTCGCGAAGGGCGCGCTCAGCCCCGGCGTGCTCGGCACCAACGACTGCCGGGCCGACTACGACGCGCTGGTCGAGCGCGGCGTCGAGTTCATCCAGCCGCCGGCCGAGCGTCCGTATGGCATCGAAGCGGTCCTGCGGGACGACTCAGGGAACTGGTTCAGCTTCACCCAGCGCCGCGCCGCTAGCTCATGATCGGCCCAGGTCGCGGTATCCGATGACCAGGATCGCGACGGCCGCAATGCCGGACGCGAGAGCGAACAGATATCCGGCGCTCGCGCCGTGGGCGTCGACCAGGTGGCCGGCCAGCGCCGATCCGAGCGCGGTGCCGGTGCTGGCGGCGGTAGTGAGCCAGGACATGCCCTCGGTCCGCTGGCTGGCGGGCACGATCCGCTCAGCGATGCTGTAGGAGCTGACCAGGGTGGCCGAGATGCCGAGGCCGGCCACGAAGATGCCGGCGGCGAGCGCGGCCAGGCCTGGCATGACCGCCAGCGGGCCGACGCCGAGGCCGGTCGCCACGAGGGCGGCCCGCAGCCTGGCGCGGTGTGACACCCGCCAGTGCCGCGCCCCGTACCAGACGCCGGCGATCGCGCTGCCTAGCCCGTAGAGGCCGAGCAGCGGGCCGCCCAGCGCGCTGGCGCCGTGCTCCTGCGCGAACGCGATGGTCGCGATGTCGACGGCGGCGAACAGGGTACCGAGGCAGACCTGAACGCCGATCAGCACGCGCAGTCCCGGGCTCCGGAGCACGGTTCCCGACCTGCGTGCGACGCCGCTGACCGCGGGCTCGCTGCGCCGGTGCCTGGTCAGCCCGGCCACGCCCGCGATGCTCAGCAGCAAAGTGGCGAGCATGCCGCTGACCGGGTGAACCTCGGTGGCCAGCGCGACGACCAGGACGGGCGCGGCGATGAAGATGACCTCGTCGGCGATGCCCTCAAGGGAGAACGCGGAATCGAGCGCGTCGGTGCCGCCCAGCAACTGGCTCCAGCGGGAGCGGACCATCGGACCGAGCGCGGGCATCGAGGCCCGGCTCAGTGCGCCGGTCACGATAAGGGCCCAGTCAGGGGCGCGGGTGATAGCGCAACCGGCGAACACCGCGGAGGTGACGGAGAAGACGACGGCGAGCGGACGCAGCACGGTGGCTTGGCCGCAGCGATCGGCCAGCCGGGCGATCCGCGGGGTGACGATCGCGAACAGGACGGCGCCAGCAGCGGCGACGATGCCCGCGGTGCCGTACCGGCCCGTGACCGAGACGATGAGCATGACCTGGGCGATGCTGAGCATGCCCATCGGCATCCGGCCGATGACGCCGGGAACCGCGAACTGCAACGCTCCCGGAGTCCGCAGGACATCGGCGTACCTGCGAAGGCCGGCGCTGGCCTGCTGGGGCTGGGTGATAGCTGTCATGTTCAGCACGCTAGGCGCGGACCGGACTACCGGTAAGCTCCAATTCCATGCCTGTGGAGTGGTCCGGTTTGAGCCCCGAGTTGCTGCTGACCCTCGACCGCGAGGTCGCCGAGCCGCTGCGTTCCCAGCTCGAACGCCAGCTCAGGGACGCGATCAGGTCGGGCCGGCTCGGCGTCGGCGAGCGGCTCCCATCGTCCCGTGCGCTGGCCAGGGAGCTGGGCCTGTCCCGCGGCCTCGTGCAGGACTGCTATGGCCAGCTGCAGGCCGAGGGCTACCTGAGCGCCGACGTCGGATCGGCAACGCGGGTCGCGACCAGGGCGGCTGCGACGGTCGATGACGGTGCGCCGGCGCGCGCCGCGGCGTGGCGCGAGGTCGTGGCCCCCGGAGTGGGTGCGCGGCCCGAGGCGGCGCTCAGTGTCGACTTCGCCTCCGGCGTGCCTGACCTCGCGAGCTTCCCGCGGGCGGACTGGGCGTGGGCGGTCAACCAGGCCTGCAGGGACGCGCCGAACGTGGCGTTCACTTACGGTGACCCGCGCGGCAGCCGGGAGTTCCGCGACGTGCTCGCCGCCTACCTGCGCAGGGTTCGGGCGGCAGCGGCGAGCCAGGACCGGATCGTCGTGTGCACCGGGTTCGCGCAGGGCCTGAACCTGGTTCTGCGGGCACTGGCCGGGAGAGGGGTGTCGCTCGTCGCGTTCGAGGACCCTGGCTACAGCGTCACGGTTGCCAACGCAGCGGCGCGCGCAGGGATCAAGGCGATCCCTGTGCCGGTCGACGACGCAGGCGTGGATGTGACGGCGCTCGCCGGCACCGGCGCGCGGGCCGTCGTGCTCACGCCGGCGCATCAGTGGCCGACCGGCGTGGTGCTGAGCGCAGAGCGGCGGCGGCGGCTCGCGGAGTGGGCCGCGGTCTGTGACGGCACGATCATCGAGGACGACTACGACGCCGAGTTCCGGTACGACCGGGATCCCATTGGCGCGCTGCAGGGGCTCGCGGCCGACCGGGTCGCCGCGATCGGCACGGTGAGCAAGTCGCTTGCCCCTGCGCTGCGGTTGGGCTGGGTGGTCTGCCCGCCTGGGCTGGCCGGCGCGGTGGCCGAGGAGAAGGAGCGGCATGATCGCGGATCGCCGGTGCTCGACCAGCTAGCTCTGGCGATCCTGATGGAGTCAGGACGGTTCGACCGGCACCTGCGGCGGATGCGGGCCAGCTACGCGCGGCGGCGCTCCGCGCTCGTCGACGCGCTCGCCTCGCACGCGCCGGGTGTGTCGCTGACCGGCCTGGCGGCAGGGTTCCACGCGGTCGCGCATCTGCCTGGAAGCCTGGCTGAGCGCGCCGTGATCGAGGCTGCTGCCCGGCGTGGGATCGGCCTGTACGGCATGAGCGAACAGCGATCGGACGGGTCGACTGAGCCCGCGCAGCTTGTGCTTGGATTCGGGAACCTGACCGAGCGGGCTATCACGGCGGGGATCGCCGCGATTGGAGACTTGCTGCGCGGCTAGGTAGTGACGTGGGGTGGTGTGGCGTGGCGTTAGGGAAGGGGTGCGCGAATGGGTGCTGAGTACGGTGCGGCTGGCATGCGCGCGGCACGGCGGCGCGCACGCGACCTGGGGATTCCGCTCCGCGGCGAGCCGGGGGATTGGAACGCGATCACCGACGTCCCTGGCGTCGAGGTGGGCTACGAGACGCTGGTCGACGGCGAAGGCCCGCTCGTGACCGGCCGCGGCCCGGTGCGGACCGGGGTCACGGCCATCCTGCCGCTCGGCCGGGCTGGCGTCGGGCGGTCGTGCCCGGCTGGCTGGTATTCGCTAAACGGCAACGGCGAGATGACCGGGGTCGCCTGGCTGGACGAATCCGGCTCGTTGTCGCTGCCCGTCGGCATCACGAATACGCACGCGATCGGGCCTGTGCACTCCGGCATCATCGACTGGTCGCTCCGCGCCGAGCCCTCGCTGGCGCCCCGCTGGCACCTGCCGGTTGTGGCAGAAACCTGGGATGGCTACCTGAACGACATCAACGGCGGTCACGTCACGGCGCTCACCGCGTCACGTGCGCTCGAAGCCGCCGCGAGCGGGCCGGTCGAGGAGGGTTCGGTCGGTGGCGGCACCGGCATGAACTGCTATGGCTTCAAAGGCGGCACGGCCACGGCGTCCCGGCGCGTACAGGTCGGATCGCGCCGGTACACGGTGGGCGCGCTCATGCAAGCGAACTTCGGCAGCCGGCACGAACTCGTCGTCGCCGGGCGTTACCTCGGCGAGATGCTGCGCGACGACAACCCGATCGACGACACCGCATGGCTCGCGCCGCCAGGCGCCGGCTCCTGCATCACGGTCGTCGCGACGGATGCGCCACTGCTTCCCGGCCAGTGCAAGGCGCTGGCCAGGCGGGTGCCGCTGGGCTTGGCCAGGACCGGCACGACAGGCAGTCATTTCTCCGGGGACCTGTTCCTGGCCTTCTCGGCTGCTTCTGCCAATGTCGGTCAGCTTGACAGTCTGCTCGTGTCGCTGCGCGAGGAAGGAGCGGCCGACGTGCTGGGGCGGCTGGAATTCGTGCCGTGGGGGCAGATGGATGCGCTCTATGAGGGCGTCGTGCAGTGCGTCGAGGAGGCCGTGCTCAACGTGCTGGCGGCTAGCACGACGATGATCGGGCGGGACGGGCATCGCAGTCCGGGGTTCCCGGCCGATCGCCTGCCGGAACTGCTGGCCCGGTAGGGCGAGCCGGTGTCTGGGCATTAGGCGCTGGCATCGATCTGGGCATCGACTAGGTAGGTGGCTTGTTGACTGCCCAGAGGATCTTGATCATTCCGTGTAGAAGCTTGCCCGTTTCGGCCAGGCCTTCGCCCATCTGGCGGGCAGAGACCGCCGGGCCTCCGATGATGCGCTCCACGGCCCTGTCGACCGCATCGTCGGACGGGATTGGCACGTCCCGGGACCGCAACTCGGCCCGATAGATCTGGCGGATTTCCTCCCGGCTCCGGCCAGCGGACCGATCTCGCGCGGACCTGAACGCCTCAAAGCGCGCGGCCGATTGGTGCTTCGCCTTCTCCCACAACTCGCCCGGACCGGAGGCGTCCATCCCAGCCTCCTCCAGGCGACGCCGTGCGAGCTCACCGCCAGGACAGATGCACGAGCGGTACCAGGCGTTCCATGGAACCGTCGTCCGCTTCCGCGCAGCAGTGGCCGGACAATCGGAATGGCACGGACACGGGCACAAGTGCGCCTTAGCCTCCATGCGCAGCCGCCGGGGGTTGAACCCTCCGCCATGGCCAAACAGATGCGGGCACTCGCCATGCGCGTCTGCCGCGCACGCAGGTGCCTTGAACGTCTGCTCCCACGCGCTCCAGCTGTCCGGCATCCTGGCGACTGCCTCACGTCGCGGTCCTGGTGGCTATACCGGCTCCATCATCTCGCAGCGTCGCATAGGCGAGACCGCAGAAGCCGCGACCGGCGACTGTTCACATTGGTTCGCCGTTCTTGGGCGTGTTGCACGCCGATTGTCGGTGGCTGGTGTTAGTATTTCGAGTACAGGTTCGATCGCGGGACATGGCACCCGGAGCCGACGTGCAAGAAGCTCCGGGGATGACACCTCCTCATTTCCCCGGCCGCTGGCCGGATCCTTCTCGGCTCACCTTCCTGATTCGGTTCCCGCGAATGGCAGTGAGTTCGTGAGGAGGTGAAGGTCGATGTCAGTCCCGTCACCAGGCACGGCCGAGGTCGCTGAGCCGTCGTCGGCCAGTCACGCACTGCGGATGGTGCTGGCCGGGCTGGGCTGGCTGGCCTCGGCTGAGACTGATGTGGCGTCGGTGCCGGTGAGCGTGCAGGCCGGGGTGCTGCGCGGGCTGGAGCAGGCGGCGTCGATGCACGCGGCCGCCCGGGCCAGGGTGCTGGCGGGGTTCTCGGCGCGGCGGGGGTTCGAGGACGACGGGCAGGGGTCAGCGCGGGTGTGGCTGACCTGGCAGGCCCGCGTCACTCCTGGGGCGGCCCGGGCTGCGGTGGGGTGGATGCGGCGGCTCGCTGATCACGCGGCGGTCGCTGACGCGCTGGCGGGGGGCGGGTTGTCGGTGTCGTGGGCCCGGCAGGTCACCGACTGGACCGACAGGCTCCCGGTCGAGGCCCGGGGCGACGCGGACGTGATCCTGGTCGCCGCCGCGGCCGGCGGGGCGGACCTGGCCGGGCTGGCCGAACTAGCCGAGGAGATCCGCCGCCGGGCCGCCGGGCCGGACCGGGACCGTGATGACGGGTTCGCGCACCGGGGCGTGTGGCTGGATTCCACGCTCGGCGGGGTCGGGCGGCTGACCGGGGACCTGTCGGACCGGTGCACCGCGGCGGTGCAGGCGGTGTTCGGGTCGCTGGGCCAGAAGATGGGGGCGGGACACCCGGAGCATCGCGCAGCGGCAGCATGACGCGCTTGAGGAGGCGTGCCGGCGGCTGCTGGCGTCGGGGTGCCTGCCCGAGCGGGCCGGGCAGCCGGTCCGGCTGCAGCTGGGCCTGTCGCTGGACCAGTTCCTGACCGGGATCGGCCAGCCGGGCCGGCCGTGGCTGCCGCCCGGCTTCGCCCAGCCGCCCGCCGACCCGCGCAGCGCCGGCCTCGGCGGCGATGGCGCGGAGGGCGGGCTCGCCGGGCAGGCCGGTGGCGGGGGGCCGGTGCTGCCCGGGCCGCAGGCCGGGCCCGGTGATGACTGCGACGCCGCGTTCGCCCCGATCGTGACCGGCCGCGTCGACCACGACCTGCTCGACCGCCTCGCCGGGCGGCTCGCCGGAACCTGGGCCGGATACGACCCGGCACGCTGCCCGTGCGAGGGCAGCGGGCTGGCCGGCTGCGCGGGGCCGCACGGCCGCGGCGACCTGGCCGATCCGGACGCGGACGCCGATGACGAGGTATCGGCCGCCCGCGGCCGGCGGCAGGAAATGGCGAAGGCCGCCGCCCGGGATCTCATCCTGCAGCAGGCGGTAGCGTTGCTGTCCGGGCCGGGCGGGCTCGCGTCGTGGCTGCGCACCGGGACGCTGCCCCCGCCGGCCGGGTCGGTCAGCCTGCCGCTCGATGTCGGCGCGGTGACGGACCTGGTGCCGCCGCACCTGCGCCGCGCGATCATCACCCGCGACACGCACTGCGCCGCGCCGGGCTGCGACACGCCGCCGGCGGCGTGCCACGTGCACCACATCATCCCGCGGAGCCAGGGCGGCACGACCAGCCTGGGGAACTGCGTCCTGCTGTGCAGCTTCCACCACCTCATCATGATCCACCGGTGGGGCTGGACCATCGCCCTGAACGCCGACGGCACCACCACCGCGACCAGCCCCGACGGCCGCGTCACCCGCAGCCACAGCCCACCCGCAGCCGCGTAGCCCGCGCAGGGCGGGTCGTCAATCGCGATAGCCCGGCCTGGCCGGCAAATCTGATCGGCCGGGATCGTTTCAGCGGCGGACTGCTGGGAAGCGGGTTACCTCAGTGCCGCGCCGGCCTGGGGTGCGCCGGCGCGGCACTCTCACCTGCCTGACACTGTCTCGCGCCTGACACTGTCTCCCGCGCGGCACGGTCAGCGGATCGAGCAGACCACCTGGACACCAGCGACCGCGCCGGCCTTGGTCACGTGGACCGGTTTCGCCGCAGCGCACTGCGCCTTGCCGTCTTGGATCCTCGGGCTGTGGCCGGTGATCCGGTAGGTGCCCAGCGGAAGCGACAAGTGAAACCGCCCGTCATGGCCGACCGTCGCGCTGAAGACGTTCCCGCTCGCGTCGCGGGCTTCGATCTGTCCTGGCAACGGGACGGGTAGTCCGGGCGCCGGACCGCCAACCCGCACGAGCTGTCCGGTGACGATCTGATGCGCAGTCGCCGGGTCGCCGCAGCCAGCCATGAGGACTGCGGCCCCTATCGCCATTGCGGCGCCGATTCTTTTCATGCGCCTTGGACGCGCCCAACACCCAAGTCGGTTGCAAACGCCCTGGCAAACCCGGCTTACCGAACGTCGCGTCGAGCCGTAGGATGCGGTTGGCACGAACGGAGGCGATCATGCCGGGTCATGAGCCGTGATGCACATCGGCGGGATCTTGCGCTGGGCGCGCGCCTACCGGGTGGACATCGCCTGGGTGATCTTTATCGCGCTGAACCTGCTCGCGATGCGGCTGGTCCCCGCCTGGCAGACCGTTCCTTTCCTGATTATCTGGCTCAGCCTGACGGCGCTGTACGGCTTCCGGCTCTGGCACCTCGGCTCGACCCTGCTGACCGTCGTCACCGTCACGCTCGCGACCGGCGGGCTGATCGGCTGGCAGGTGCTGCGCGGCAAGCAGGACGCCGACTACCTCGCCGAGGTCCCGCTGCTCGCGATGATGTTCGTGGTCATGGTCTGGCACTCGCGTCGGCGGGTCTCTGCGATGGAGCAGATGAAGCAGGTGTCGGAGCACAATCTGATCCTGCTCGAACAGCAGCGCCAATTCCTCCAGGACGCCTCGCACGAGCTCGGCACTCCGATCGCCATCGCGCTCGGGCACGTCGAACTGATTGAGCAGGCCGCCGCCAACAAGGAGATCGCTGCCGACGCACGAGTCGCCGCCGCTGAGCTGAACCGGGTCAGGCGGCTCACGAGCCGGCTGCTGCTCCTCGCCTCCACCGACGCGCCCGACTTCCTGTACCTCGCCCCCGTCGACGTCGACGAGCTGCTCGTGGAGACCTTGCAGCGGTGGCGGCACGTGGAGCGGGAATGGTCGCTTGGGTCGCTCGCGGGCGGCTCGGTCCTTGGCGACGCGGACCGGCTGACACTGGCGCTTGACGCGCTGATCGAGAACGCGGTCGATCACACGAAGAGCTCGGACCAGATCGAGCTGAGTGCCAGGCGCGAGGACGAGACCATCGTGATCGCGGTCCGGGACTCAGGTCCTGGCATTCCCGTGGCCGACGCCGAGCGGATCTTCGGAAGGTTCTCCCGGGTCGACGCGGGCCGCAACCGCGCCGCCGGCGGTTTCGGGCTTGGCCTGGCGATCGTGAAGGCGATCGCTGACGCGCATCAGGGCTCGATCCGGGTCCGCAGCACGCTCGGCCACGGCGCCACGTTCGAGCTCCAGCTGCCGGCTACCGAAAATGCACAGCACGCGGACGGCCAGCGCGTCCTGCAGATCTAGTCACGGCTGAACCCCGCCCGCCGCGGGATCAGGCGGTGCTGCGCGACCTCCGCGGGCCCGTGAACAAGTCAGCAGGCGGATGCGGAGATTCCTGCTCTGACGCGTCGGTCATCGGCTTCGCGCCCGCCACGAACCTGTCAAGCTCGCCGCCGGCGATGACCCGTCCGGGGAACGGATCGGCGGCGGCGCGCCGCACCAGCGCCGCGACCGGCAGGTCATCCCGCGAGCCTGCCGCGACCAGGTTGCCGAACCTCCGGCCGCGCAGCACGCCTGGGTCGGCGATCAGGCACACGTGCGTGAACACCGCGAGGACCGTCGCGACCCTGGCCCTGGCGTGCGCCAGCGGCGGCCCGTCGCCGATGTTGACGGCGAACAAGCCACCAGGCGTCAGCGCCCGGTCAGCGGCCCGAGTGAACTCCTCCGACGTCAGGTGGGCAGGGGTGCGGCCGCCAGCGAAGATGTCGGCGACCACGAGATCGAAGGATCCCGGCCTAGCCCGCTCAAGGACGGCCCTGGCGTCCGCCACCTGGATCCTGATCCGGCCGGTGGCACCGGTCTTGCGCCCGGGCTGCGCCAGCGGCAGCCTGGCGCGAACGGTCGCGACCAGGTCAGCGTCGACGTCCACGGCCAGCTGCGGTGAGCCAGGCCTGGTCGCCGCCACGTACCTGGCCAGCGTCAGCGCACCGCCGCCCAGGTGCAGCACACTGAGCGGCCGCCCGGCCGGCGCCGCGAGGTCGATCAGGTGGCCGATCCGGCGCACGTACTCGAACTCCAGGTAGCGGGGGTCGTCGAGGTCGACGTGGGACTGCGGGAAGCCGCCGGTCAGCAGCGTCCAGGCCAGGCCGGTCGGGGTCGCGGACGAGCCGCGCAATGCCCGCCGGCCGCGCAGTGTCCGCCGGCTGCGCTGTGCCCGCCAGGTGCTCAGTGCCCGGCTGGTCCGACATGTGGCTTATTGTCCGGCTGCCTGGGCGTCGCTGTCTACTTGCGAGAATGAGCCGATGACCGTAACGCGGCTGCTCACCATCGATGACGTCCCCGCCCTGGCCAGCCTGTACCAGGCCAACCGCGACTTTCTCGCGCCATGGGAGCCGGTGCGCCACGACGACTTTCTACACCGTCGAAGGCCAGCGCGCCGTCGTCGAGGGCGCGCTGGCCAGGCACGACGCGGGAACGGCCAACCCGCGGGTGATCCTGAACGAGGCGGGCGCCGTCGCGGGAAGGATCAATCTCGCCGATATCGTGCGCGGCGCGTTTCAGTCAGCCAACCTCGGCTACTGGGTCAGCGCGGCAGACAACGGCCGCGGCCTGGCCACCGCGGCCGTCCGTGAGGCGGTCGCGGTGGCCTTCGCCGAGCTTGGCCTGCACCGGGTGCAGGCAGGCACCCTGCTGAACAACACAGGATCGCAGCGAGTTCTCGAGCGCAACGGGTTCACCAGGATCGGCGTGGCGCCTGCCTACCTCAGCATCGCCGGCCGTTGGCAGGACCACATCCTGTTCCAGCTGGTCGCTGGCCCGGGATCCTCGCGCGGCTGACCGGCTAGCGGATCCGGTAGTAAGCCGTCGGCTTCCAGCCGTATCCGTAGTGCACCAGGCTGACCCTTGTGCCTGAGTCGTGCGCACCGAACGTGTAGCCCCACCTGCGGAAGAGCTCCACGTGGCCTGTTCCGTAGAAGGCCAGGTCGCCCATCCTCGGGTGCCTGACCCTGATCAGCTTGCGGCTGGCCAGCATGCCGTAGGTCGTCCTCGGCAGCCGGATCCCGGCGTGCCGGTACGCCTCCATGACCAGGCCCGAGCAGTCAAAACCCGGGCCTGTGCCGCCATAGATATACGGATGACCTTTCTGTCTCGCCGCCCAGCGGTAGGCGCGCAACCGCCGTGGCAGCCGGTGGTGGCGGTGCCGCCTGGTGGCCAGCATGTGCGCCTGGCTCGAGGCGGTTAGCCTGGCAATTCCTGCTTGGTGAGTGCTTGCTGCCGGTGCCGCCTGCGCGACAGGGGCCTGCAATGCGAAAGCCGCGGCGACCCCGACGGGGACTGCCGCGACTGCGGTCATGCTGCGAGCCCTACGGAGCAGTTGAACCATTCACGTCCGATCACGCGAAGTTCGCGCAGGAACAGCGGGGAAAGGCGCAAAATGGCGCGCCTGACGCGGCTGACCTGCGCCTGACACGCCCTACGCTAGCTGCGAAGGGCGGGTATTGCCTGGCAAAACACCAAAGACGTACCCGGAGCGCCGGCCAAGGACGCGCCGCCGGCGCCATATTTGCCGGCTATTGGCGCTGCCGGGACCGGCTAGAGAGCGCGCAGGCCCTCGAGCACGCTCTTCAGCACGTTCTCGTCGACCGCGCTGCCCTTGGTCGGCTTGAGGACGCTGACAAGACCCTGCCGGTTCAGGTCGCTGAGCAGCACCTGAACCACGCCGAGCGGCAGGCCAGTCTCCGAGGCAAGGTCGGCGACGGCGATCGGCGAACCGCAGAGCTCAAGCAGCAGCCGGTGCTCGGGCGGCAGCCACTGCAGGTGCGCCTGGCGCTGCCGCTCCGCCACAACCACGTCGACGACATCGAGCACCGGGCCCGCGGGCCTGCCCCGGCCCTTGGTCAGCGCGTAGAGCCGGACGACCGGGCCCGCCTCCTGGTCGAACCATCTTTCGCCGCGGGGACTCATCGCCAGCCCCCTGCTCAGGACTCATCTTCTTGCTGCGCGGCTTGATTCCTTCCGCCCAGCCAGCCCTGTTGCAGCGATGTGACGAGCGCGCCGATCTCCTCGGGCGTGCTGGTGGCCGCCGTCGGCTCGGCACTGGCGTCGGAGGCCGCCGCAGCGACCTGCTCGTCATAACGCACTCGCCGCGGCAGGCCCAGGGTGTCCTCGGACATCGGCTCGGTCGCGAGCCTGGCGGGCGGCGCCACGCCGCCTGGGTGCCAGTCTCCGGCAGGTTGCCAGTCGCCTCCCGGGTGCCAGTCCCCGCCCGGCAGCCCGAGCGGATCGGGGTACGCACTGATCATGTCGGTGTCAGTAATGTCGGGCGTCACCGTGATCTCGTGCGGGAGCAGCACGATGGCAGCGACACCGCCGTACGGCGACATCCGCAGCGTGATCTTGATCTTGTGCCTGGTGGCGAGCCTGGCGACGACGAAGAACCCGAGCTTGTCGCTGTCGGCCAGGTCGAACTCCGGCGGGTTCGCGAGCCGTTCGTTCGCGAGCGCGATGTCCTGATCGCCCATGCCCAGGCCACGGTCCTCGACCTCGACCACGATGCCGTGCGCGACGCGTTCGGCCCGCACGGTGACCTCGGTGTTGGCAGGAGAGTTGGTCGTGGCGTTCTCGATCAGCTCGGCGAGCAGGTGGATCACGTCGGCGACCGCCGAGCCGATGATCGCGTCGGTGTTCCTGGTCAGGACGCCGACCCTGGTGTAGTCCTCGACCTCGGCGATGGCGGCACGCAGCACGTCGACAACTGGCACCGGCTCCCGCCAGCCCCGCCCTGGGGCCTCGCCAGACAGAATGATCAGGCCCTCGGCGTGCCGTCGCATGCGGGTGGTGAGGTGGTCGAGCTGGAACAGTTCCTCGAGCGTTCCAGGGTCGGTTGAGCTGCGCTCCATCCTGTCGAGCAGCGCGAGCTGCCTGTGCAGCAGCGACTGGCTCCGCCAGGCCAGGTTGCGGAAGACCTGACTGACGCCGCGCCGCAGCCTGGCCTGCCCGGCCGCGGCCTCGATCGCCGTGCTCTGCACGGCCGTGAACGCCTCGGCGACCTTGGCGATCTCGGCGATCCGTCCCGTGGCCGGCGGCGTTGCTGCCGCGTCGACGTCCTGGCCATGGCTGAGCTGCTCGACCACGCGAGGCAGCCGCTGGGTCGCCAGGTCCTGCGCGGACCGCTGCAGGCCGGTCAGCTCGCGGGTGATCCGGCGGCCGAACCTCACCATCAGGAAGACCGACAGCACGACGGCGATGAGCCCGAGCCCGCCGGCGAGCAGCACCTGGAGCAGCAGCCTGTCACCGATCTGCGTGCCGCTCCTGGCCAGGAGCACGCGGTCCCGCTGCTCGGCCTTCTGGAAGCCGCCGAGCAGCGAGAACGCGGTGGTAACCCACTGCGCCTTGGTCACCGGGATCCGCTTGCCGCTGCCGATGCTGTGCACGATCAGGTTCTCCATCGCCGAGAACTGCTTGTAGGCAGGAGAGGCGTAGATGCTCTGGTAACCGGACGCGAGGGCTGGACTCAGCTGCTTCAGCGCATCTCCGATCAGCAGGCGCTGCTCGGCGACGGTCTGGGCGAACAGCAGGCGCTCGCCCTTGGTCATGTGCCCCGCGTCGGCGAGCGCGCCGTCGACGAGTGTCACCTCCCTGTCGGCCATCTCGATCGCCCGCCCGGCCATCAGGCTGGCCGCGGCGTGCTGGTAGAGCGTGGTGTCGCTGACCATGATCAGCTTGGTGTAGACGGCGAACTGAGCGTCGATGATGGTGTTGTACGCCTCGAAGGCGCCGAGCGGGGTGATCCGCCGCGCGTCGACCTCGCCCCGGATCGTCGGCAGCTTGCCGAGCGCCGAGGTGAACTGATTCAGCGCGCGGTGGGCCGCGGGCAGCAGCACGCTTGGTCCGCCCTTGACGCCGTGCTGGAAGGCGGCGATGGCGGAATCGGTCAGGATCCGCTGGTTGCGCAAGGTGTTGGGCGATGTCTTGTGCTTGCTGCTCAGCCACACGAAGACGGCCGAGCGTTCCTGCGCCAGCTGCAGGCCAAGCACCTGTGCCGCCCCGCCGTAGCGCTGGTTCTCTGTCGTGAAGTCGTGCTCGCGCAGCGCGTTCAGTAGCGTGACGCTGGCAGCGAAGATCCACAGCGCGAGCAGGGAGACGAGGGGCACGATGAAGATCGGGCCGAGCATGGCCCTGATGGACCGTCGCCGTACCGGGGCCGCAGCGGTGCTTTCCGGCGATGCCATAACACTGCCATCCCGGTCCGGCCGACGCTGACCATCTGCATGACTCTCACCCCGAATCACTGACTGGCTGGTAGGTCTCGAAAACGAGCGGAAGGCTGTTCAGGCCTATGAGCGCGGCAGGCCAACCGGCGCTGACGCTGGCGCCAGGCGCGATCTGATAGTCCGGGATCTTGCGATGCCACTCCTCGATGGCCACCCGCATCTCCATCCGGGCCAGGTGCGCCCCGAGGCAACCGTGCGGGCCGCCGCCGAAGGCCAGGTTGTGCGTGTTGCGGCCGAAGTCGACGGTGTCAGGGTCGGCGTACTCAGCGGTGTCATGGTTGGCCGCGCCAATGGCGACCGCCACGTAGGCGCCGGCCGGGATGAGCTGGCCCGCCAGATCCACGTCGCGGGTGGCAACCCGCGGCACGGTCACGACCGGACCGTCGGCGCGCAGCAG
The DNA here is from genome assembly GCA_963739025.1 of uncultured Actinomycetota bacterium. Lineage (GTDB taxonomy): Bacteria > Actinomycetota > Actinomycetes > Streptosporangiales > Streptosporangiaceae > Chersky-822. The sequence goes on from CAVTYS010000003.1 coordinate 757,326, forward strand.
TTCTTCCACGGCGGCCGGGATCACCGCGGGGTCGTTGCCGATCTGCCGCCGCAGCTCAGGCTGGCATGCCAGGGTCGCGAACGCGGTGCTCAACGCCGATGTCACGGTGTCAAGGCCGGCGAGCACGAACAGGAACGACAGGCCGAGGATCTCCTCGTCGGTCATCCGCTCCTCACTGGTGTCGGCGGCAAGCTGGCTCAGGATGTCGTCGCCGCGCTTCTCGCGGCGCTCCGCTATGTGCCCGACGAGGTACTCGTACAGCTCGGCGGCCAGCGCGATGTTGGCGTCAGAGGCGGGCTCGGCCCCGCTGATCCCGACGGCGCCGAGCACGGCTTCCTTCCAGGCGATCAGGCGGTCACGGTCCTGCGGCGGCAGGCCGAACAGAGTCAGGAATACCTGGGCGGGCAGCGGCAACGCAAAGTCAGCGACCAGGTCGCAACGCCCCTGGCCGGCAACGTCATCGATCAGGTCCACCGCGAGCTCGCGCACCACAGGCAGCCAGCGGGCCACGCCCCGCGCGCTGAAGAACGGGCGCAGCAGCCGCCGGTACCTGGTGTGCTCGGGCGGGTCGGCGGCGACCGGGACGATCGGAATGGGACTGCCGAGCGAGTCGAACGCTTTCTTGGACGAGAACAGCTCGGGATGCCTGAGCGCGTAGCTGGCTGCCGCTGCCTCCGTTATCAGGAATGCGCCGTGGGCGTCGCGGACGACCGGGCCGGCTTCGCGCATAATCTGGTAGGCGAGACCGCGGCTTGCTGCCATCGGCAGTTCTTCGACGTGCAGCACGCCGTCGCGTAGCTGGTTCCCGTCCCTGCTCACTAACGGTCTCTGTTCGCTCGCACTCCGGCTGATTACGCCTTAAATCGGCAAGTTCAATGCCAGAACAACGTCAGCAAGATTAACACCGGATCGCTCGATCTGTAGTGATCTATCCGAAGGTCTCCGCACTAAGCATTCTTCATCCCGATCTTGCGGGCGCCTGGCATTCAGCTGGGGATGGGCGATGGATGATGACCCGCTACCCCGGCTAGCCAGCGAGCTCAGGGATCACCTTGCTGGCGAACAACTCGATGCTGCTCCGGTCGTAGGCCGCGTCGACGAAGTAGGCGATCGTGTAGGCCAGCCCGATGCCGCTGAGCTCGGTCAGGTGCTCGGCGATCTTCTCTGGCGTGCCGACCAGCGGACCGGTCGACAGCATCGTGTAGTTGCGCTCCAGCGACTTGGCCGGGATCAGCGGCTGATAGTGCGCGCGCAGCCAGGCGAGCTTGTCAGCGACGTCCTTGTCGGTCTCGCCGATGATGACGTTGAAATTGGCGGACCTGACGATCGCGTCGAAATCGGTGCCGACGTCCTTGCAGTGCCCGGCCAGGATCTCTGACTTGCGGGTGAATACGTCGGGCGTCGCGTCGAAGTTCGTGTACTGCCCGTACTTGGCCGCGATTCGCAGCGTCTTGCGCTCGCCGCCGCCCGCGATCCACAGCGGGATGCCGCCGTCCTGGAGCGGCACTGGCCGGCCGATCGCGCCGTCGACCTGATAGTGCTTGCCAGCCAGCGTCGCCTCGCCGGTCGTCCAGAGCTGCTTCATGATCTGCACGCCCTCGTCGAGCATGCCGAGGCGGTCGCCAGCGCCGGGGAAGCCATAGCCGTAAGCCAGCCACTCGTGCTCGTACCAGCCGCCGCCGATGCCCATCTCGACCCGGCCGCCAGAGATCAGGTCGATCGTGGCGGCGACCTTCGCTAGATAGGCCGGATTGCGGTAGCCCATGCAGGTGCACATCTGGCCGAGCCGCACCCTGCTGGTCGACGCGGCGAACGCCGACATCAGCGTCCATGCCTCGTGGGTTTCCTCCTGCGTCGGCACAGGCACGGTGTGGAAGTGGTCGTAGACCCATACTGATTCGAATGGCAGATTGTCGGCCGCCTGGGCCAGGTCACGCATCGTGGCCCACTGCTCGGCGGGGGCGATGCCGGCGAGATCGAGCCGCCAGCCTTGAGGTACGAACATCCCGAATCGCATGGGACCATCCTATTAGGGGCACCTTTTCGCGTCCTGAGGCGGTCCCGCTCCGGCCTCACGGACTGATTTCTATGCGCAACGGCCCGCACCGGCCGTTGTTCAGCGGCGGGTAATCGACCGAGCAGGCGGTCAGGAGGACGATCACGTCCCGTTCTGGAATGAAGGAGATCGCGTCACCAGGCCCGGAAGCAGCAACGCCGACAACCAGCCTGCCGTCGGGCTGCGGACCTGAGTTCTGGAACAGGTTCACCGGGTCAGGCACGACGGGCAGCGCCAGTCCGGCCCCGGCAGCCGCTGCCAGGAAGTTGTCGCGGCAGTTCGGGTGGCCGGCCAGGCCGCGGCTCTCGTACAGAGCCGGGTCGCAGGGCGGGAACAGCATGTCGTGGGTTCCCGGCGAGGTGTCGGCCGCCAGCGTCAGGATCGGCTCGCCTGCCTGGTCGCGGAATTGCTCGCCGGCAACAGGAAACAGGCGCTCGCAGCGGTCCCTGGTATGGCTCGCCGACAGCCACCGGCCGTGATCCGACGCGTCGATCGCCCACAGGTCGCCGACCTGGTGACCCATCACGTCGGTCACCGTGAGGACGGCGCCGCGCGGAACCCTCACCGCGCGCCCCGACTGCGGCTGCACGGTAATTTTCGGCACTGGGACCTGCTGGCTGACATCGCCCACATCGGTACTGGTACGCGCCGGGGCGCGGTCGCGTCAAGCGGGGCTCGCCGCGAGCCGAAGCGGCGGAGCCTGGCTGGCGCGTTTTGAGAACCAAATGGCATATGGGCAGCGTTTCTTTCTGCAGGACGGGCCGCGACGCGCCGGTATTGCTGTTCGTTGGACATACAGTGCAGTAACAGGAGAGACTGGCCGAACAGCGGACAACCCCGTTCTCGAACCACGGATCAATCCGCTGCCCTTGGGCGGATATGACGCCTGGTAGCAGAGGGAAAGGCGAACTCTTATGGCTCAGAAGACAGTTGTGACAGTGCTGTGTGACCTCCCCCACGATGCCGAGGTCGCGGGGACGGAGTCGATCTCATTTGCAGTCGACGGAAACGCGTATCAGATTGACCTGTGTGCCCCGCACAGCGAGGAATTCGGCAAGAATGTCGGCCCGTTCGCCGATCACGCCCGCCGGATTCTGGCTGGCGGCCGGCGGCGCAAGGCCCGGCCAGGGCCGAGCCGCAGGCGCGGAGCGGACATCAGGGAGTGGGCGCGGACCCGTGGGCACGAGATCAGCGACCGCGGCCGCATCCCGGACAGCGTGATCGCCGCCTACGACGCCGCGCACTGACAAAGCGCTGGCCAGGCACTCGAATCGCGGAAGCTGGCATTCCTGCGGGGAAGCTTTGCGGGCCGGCCGGGAATGGCGAGGCTCTTATGGCAAGATGCGGGCCGTGAGTCTCGAAGGCACCGGCCGGCCGTCCAGGCTGCCCGGCGACGACGCCCGCGATGTCATCGCGCTGGTGGAGGCGGTCGACCAGGACGACTGTGACGGCATGGCCGCGATCTTGCGCAATGCCGACCAGCTTGGCCTGACGGTCGGGCTCGCGGTGCTGAGCGCGCACCTGCTCCGTGAGATCCACGGCGACGACATCAGCGGCTGGCTGGCATCGCACCGGCTGGCCGCGCTCGCCATGGACGAGGTCTGACGGCGCATCGTGGCTAGTCCCCGCCGTCAGCGCGGGAGTCGCCGGTTTCCGCGGCCGCGGCTGCCATCCGTTCGACGATGCTGACGAGGTCGCTCGCGGCAGGGCCGAACCTGCGCGTGAGCATGCTGCGCGCCTCAGGGCCAAGCGCGGCCCGCCCGGTGTCGCCATGCTCGTGGTGCCGGTCGCGCTCGAACGCGCCTCGGTACCGCGGCGGGAACTGCAGGGTCAGGTCGGGAGGCGTACGCGCCGCGCCAACGAGGCTGCGCTCAGGCTTGGCCGCCGGTTGCAGCTGGCTCAGGGCTGCGGCCAGGGCAGCCCATCCGTACATCACGTCAGGCTGGCCGATCGCGCGTCGAACACGGCACGTTGGGATAAGACCACGGGCGGCGCCGTGGCGGCGGTGCTGGTCAGAATCTCCCCGCTAAACGGGGAGAAAGGGTAGCCAGCGCCGTCTTGGCTGCCCGCTCGCGACCGGGACCGCCGCCCCGGCGGACCTGCGCAACGAACGGAGCGGCTTCCGCAGCCGCTGGCGTGGGGCCACACTATGTCGGCAGGAGCCACTGGCGGCGTCGCCGGGGCGCACGGGGATGGGTGGTGGGGGCCATGGTGAACTTCCACGGGCAGATCCGGCGCTGGAAGGAGGACAAACCCGGCGGGCTCGCCGTGATCGATATCCCCGCCGAACTGATCACCGACCTCGGCGGCAGGCGGCAGATGCGGATGGCGGGAGCGCTGAACGGCGCGCCCTTCACGGGCAGCACGATGCTTGTGGCGGGCGGCGGCTTCTGCGTTGGCGTCAGCCGGGCCGCGATGCAGGCCGCCGAGGTGACGGTGGGTGATGAGGTAGAAGTGCAACTGGAGCGCTTCACCAATCCGCCGGCGTGACCGTGTCAGCGTGCCTGACGCCGGAAGACGGAGAGGAAACGCACCGATGACGGAGCCGATCGCGAACCTGGGCGTGCGGGTCGCGACCCACGAGGATCTCGACGGGATCACCGCGACCATCACAGCCGCCTTCGCGACCGACCGGTGTGGAGCTGGGCCTTTCCCGACCAGCGCGCGCTAGGGGAGTGGTGGCGCCTGCTGATCGGCGGCGCGCTCCGGTACGCCTGGGTGCGGACGATCGAGAACTACGCCGCCGCCGCGGTGTGGATTCCGCCTGGCGGCATCGAGCTGACCGAGGAGGAAGCCGCACGGGTCGAGCCGATGCTGGATGACCTCGTCGGCCCCCGCGCCAGCGACGTGCTCGACCTCTTGGAACGCTTCGACGCCACGCACCCGGCGGGCCAGCCGCACTACTACCTCAGCCTGCTTGGCACCCACCCCGCCTATCGCGGCAAGGGTCTGGGCATGGCGCTGCTCGCGCACAACTGCTCACGATCTCGACCATGTGGCGGGACCCTCAGACGCCGTAAGCGCCCCGTCCGCGACTAGCTCACCAGCCAGCGCGCGCTGATTGCGAGGGCCGCGAGCGCGAAGATGCCGAAGGTCACGACCCAGGCTCCGCCTGGCATGTGCGTGAGGCGGGCCAGCTGGTCGGCGTCGGTACGCGGGTTCCTGCGCCGCCGCCGGTCGCGGTGCAACTCGACGACCGGCCGGACGGCGCCGAACAGCAAGAACCAGGTCATGGTGTAGCCGAACCCGGCCTGGACCTCCGGTGTGGCGTACAGGCAGACCGCCGCGACGGTGCCCGCGATGACAAGGACGGCCAGCATGCCGTACAGGTTCCGCACCGCGATCGCGAGCGCGATCAGCAGCACGAGCCCGAGCAGCAGCATGCCGGTCAGGTGCCCGATCGTGAGCAGCACGGCCGCGCCGAGGCCAACGAGCGAAGGGGCCGGGTAGCCAGCGGCCGCGGTCAGCGCGACGCCGATCCCGCCTCCCGCGCCCGTCGAGAGCGTCTCGCCAGCGGTGTCGCGGTACAGGCGAACCCTGATCCTGCGCTGGCCGGTCACGAGCGCGACGATCGCGTGGCCGCCTTCGTGCACGATCGTCACCACGGTCCGTGCCCGCGGCCACGTCCAGGCCGATGCCACGACCGCGAGCGCGAGCGCGCCGCTGCTGAGCACGAGCCACTGCGGCGGCCGTGGCTGCGCCGAGAAAGCGTGCTGCCACGCCCCGGCCGCCCGGTGCAAGAAGTCACCGAGGACACCCGACGTCCCGTGAATCCCTGACGCACGGGGCGGCAGGCTGAGGATCTGGCTCATACCCGTCCTGCGTGAAGGTCGCGGCGACTGACTGCGCCGCCCTGCCAGGGTAGGTGAGCACGCGGACCATCCTGGGCGGGAACGTGACATCGGTCATATTCAGGCGCCGGGCGGAAGCGAGGCGGTCGCGGCCGGAGTTGTACAACGCGGCGCTCACGACTTCCCCCGACTCGGCCGTGACCATCACCCGTGAGCCATCCTCCGAGGTCACGGCGCTGATGTCACGCCCAATACCTGCAAGTCGCGGCTTGCCGCGAAGCGCTGAGGGCGGACGAGGCAGGTAATCCTCCGATGAAGATCACCAAGAAGCTGGCGGCTGCGACCCTCGTACCGGCCGCCGTCGCCGGCATCACGGTCTCGAGCCTGGCGGTCGTGCAGGCGTCGACCGACCAGCCCGCCCATGCACAGGATCGAGTTCGCCACGCCGCGGCGGCCAACCTGGCCCCAGCCAAGCACGCCCAGCCAGCCCAGAAAGCCCAGCCAGCCAAGAAAGCCCAGCCAGCCGCGCACCACGGCCGCGAACAGGCCGCCAAGGACCAGGCGGCAGCGGTGAACCGCGCCGGGCACTCCAAGGCGAGGCACCGGCATGCCGCTCACGCGAAGGCGCGCCGGCATGCGCGTGCCAAGCCAGCCCCGACGGCAACGTCGATGTTCGCGGGCATGTCGTCCTTCGAGCGCTGCGTGGCGTGGCGCGAGAGCGGTAACAACCCGACCGCGTCATCCGCTGGCCTGTTCGGGATCCTGCCCTCGACGTGGGCGTCCCTCGGCTACCCTGGCACGGCAGGCACGTCGTCGGTGGCCCTGCAAAAGCAGGCCTTCGACCGCCTGTACGCCATGGATGGCACCGCCCCCTGGGCACCCTACGACGGCTGCCAATCGGGGTAAGTCCCTTACTTGAGCGCGCCAGCTGTCAGGCCCGAGATGATCCGGCGCTGCGCGAAGATCACCAGCAGCGCGACGGGCAGGGTGACCAGGACGACCGCGGCGTCGATCCGGTTGTAGAACACCTGGAACTGGCTCTGGCCGAGGCCGATGATGGCCAGCGGCGCGGTGTACTTGTCCGGCGTCTCCATGAACGACACCGCGAACGCGAAGTCGTTCCAGGCCAGGATGAACGACAAGATCGCCACCGTGAAGATGCCGGGCACTGCGACCGGGAGGATCACCCGGCGCAGCGCGTTCAGCCGGGACGCGCCGTCGACGAGGGCCGCCTCCTCGAGCTGGCGCGGCAGCTGCGAGAAGAAGTTCGCGAGGAACCAGGTGGCCAGCGGCAGCGTGTAGATCAGATAGGTGATGATCAGCGCGGGGTAGTTGTTCAGGAATCCGATCTTCCTGTAGGCGATGAAGAGCGGGCCCACCATCGCGAGCGGCGGGAAGAAGCCCGCGATGAGAACGAACCCGAGGATCGGGCTCTTGCCGCGCATCCTGGTCCGCGACAGCGCGTAACCAGCCAGTACCGCGAGCACGACCGTGATCAGAGTGGTCGACAGCGCGACGATCGCGCTGTTCAGCAGCGACCTGCCGAAGGACAGGCCGGTCGATGATGTCTGCGTGAGGTCCGCCGAGTAGCTGCTCCACGTGATGTGCCCTGGCAGCAGGCTCGTGGTGCCGTTGGCCAGTTCGCCAGGGCTCTTCAGCGACGTGATGACGATCCAGTAGAACGGGAACAAGCTGCCGATCACGAACAGCGCGATCAGCAGGTAGAAGCCGGTACGCGACGCGGCCGTGCGCACGGTCATAGCACCTGCTCGGATCTGAACACCCGGACGTACGCGGCGGCGATCACCAGCGCGATCACGACCAGCGCGACCGAAATCGCGCCGCCGTAGCCGTAGTCGGAGTAGACGAAGAACGCCTGCCAGTTCAGGTAGGACAGCACGTCAGTGGATGTCCCTGGCCCGCCGCCGGTCATCGCGTACACGACGTCGAAGATCAGGAAAGACGAAAGGGTCCTGAAGATCAACGCGACCATCAGCGCTGGTCGCAACAGCGGCAGGGTCAGCCGCGTGAACGTCTGCCAGGCTCCGGCCCCGTCGATCGTGGCCGCTTCGTAGATGTCGCCAGGGATGACCTGGAGCCCTGCGAGCAGCACGATCGCCATGAACGGGGTGTTACGCCAGGCGTCGGCGGCCAGGATCGCCGCCCACGCGGTCCACGTGCTGGCGAGCCACGTAGTGTGCGCGAGCGGCAGGTGCAGGGCCGTCAGCACGTAGTTGACCCAGCCGTTCTGCGGGTCGAACATCGACTTCCACAGCTGGGCCGAGACGACGGTCGGCACTGCCCACGGGATGAAGACCGCCGCCCGAACCAGGCCCCGGCCTCGGAACTTCCTGTTCAGCGCCAGGGCCAGCGCCAGGCCCACGACCGTCTCGACCGCCACCGAGACGACCGTGAACCCGGCAGTGTGCGCGAGCGCTGGCAGGAACTGGTTGTCGGTAAAGATCCGCTGGTAGTTCGCGCCGCCGGCGAACGTCGGCGGCAGGCCGCTGTTGATCACATTGTGCTGGAAGGAGTTCCAGACGTTGTAGACCAGCGGGTATGCCGTGATCGCGAGCAGCACGACAACCGCGGGCGCGACGAGCAGGTAACCGAACCGCCGGTCCCGCGCGACCAGGCTGTACTGACGACCGCCCTGCGAGGCTCGGGTCGCCACCCCTAGCCGCCGGCGGTCGCCTGCAGTTGCTTCACGGTCGGCGCGGTCGTGGAGAGCGCCGATGACGGACTGGCCTGCCCGCTGAGCACCGACGAGATCATCGTCTGCAGCTGGGTGGAGATCTGCGTGTACACCGGGGTGACCGGACGCGGCGTCGCGGCGTTGAAGACCGCCTGCTCCTGCTTGAAGTACGGCGCGGTCGCGTACAGCTTGGCGGTGTATGCGGACTTCACCGATGGCGGGTCGCCTGCTGCGATGGCACGGGCGATCTGCGCTTGGTTACTCGTGAGGTACTTGATGAATTCCCAGGCCGCAGCCTGGTGCGTGCTCTTGGCGTTCATGACCAGGTCATCGCCGCCGAGGGACGCCTGCGGCTGGCCTGCGGGGTTCGGGAACGGCATCCATCCGGTCTTGTCCTTGACCGCCGGGTAGGCCGGGTTCGACCCCTGGGACAGCGCGAAGATGTACGGCCAGTTCAGCGCGAACGGGGTCTGGCCGGACAGCCAGGCGCTCTGCACGTTGGACTCTTCCCAGGTCGACACCGCGGTGGGCGCGATGTGAGCGGTGTGCACCGCGTCGTACATCATCGTCAGCACTGCTTTGTTGGCCGCGGTGTTGATGTTGCTGAGATTCGACGGCGCGATCTGGCCGCCGAAGCTCTGGAACGCGGTCACCGCTCCCTCGTACTTGTCGCCCTCGAAAGCCAGGCCCTCCTTCAGCTTCGGGTCTGCCTTCATCGCGGCCTGCGCGTCCTTGAAGAGCTGGGCCGTCGTCGTGGGCGGGGTCTTGATCAGGTCGGTGCGGTAGTAGAGACCTTCGGCGTTGATGAACCACGGGATCGCGTAGATGCCTCCCTTGTACATTCCGGTGGCCATCTGCCCGGGGAAGAACGCGCTGGTGTCCGGGTGGAACTTGCTCATGTTGGCCAGCCAGCCTGGCCGCGCGAAAGTCACAGGCCAGATGACGTCGGAGGTGATCACGTCTGGCGTGCTCGACCCGGCCGTGAAGTGCTGCGTGAGCTGCTGATACGCGACGTCAGAGGTCGGGGAGAGGGTCAGGATCGTCACGTGGATGTTGGGATGGATCTTCTCGAACGCCTTCACGGTGGCCTGAGTCGCCGTGCCCTCTGCGCCCAGGCCCTGGGTCGCGAACACGATGGTCTGCTTCGCGCTGGCGGACACTTGCTTGCCCGCGCTACCGCCGCTGCTGCTGCAGCCGGCCGCGGCCAGCGACGCGACCGTGCCAACAGCGAGAGCCACGGCCGCGGCCCGGTGCCGGTTCCTGCGGGCGCCGGGGTTCTGGCGCCTGGTGTGGCCTGACCACGTCGTCATCGTGGCCACCTCCTCTTGTTCCGGTCCGCGGAATGCGGCAGCGCATGAGTCCGCGGACGGCTGACTGTCAATTCGGGGGAGCTGCGCCCAGGGCGCGCTAAGGAATGAGCGGCTGCGGCGTAGCGGGCCGTGCCGTCCGTCAGGAGCGCCACATCGAGGTCCCTTCGGGTTGATCGAACTCCGGCGGGTCCCGACGTCGGGCTCGCGAGCCTGCTCAGCGGGTGTGAGGCAGGCACCAAGCCCGGCGATCTTGTTACTATATACCATTATTACCAATAGGTAAGATTAATCTTACCTATATATTAGATCCGATTGCTGCTCTGCCAGGCGGCATCTACCTGGTCGGCTCTTCGCTGGCCCTGCGTGGTCCGGTGTCATTCAAGCGGCTTGCCGGACGACACGGACGCGTGAGTCCTGTGTCACCACAGGACAGCGTCAGCAGCCTGAGCGGATACTCGCGCTCTCGAGCCGGTGAGCAACGCGGTTCTGGGTAGGACCGGCTTGAGGGAAACTCAGGTTATCGGGGGTACTCATGCGAGTCATGGCCAAGATCAGCATGCCGGTAGAGCCGGCGAACCAGGCGATCAGGGACGGCAAGCTGCCTGTGGTGATGCAGCGCACGATCGATCGCTGGCACCCTGAAGCGACGTATTTCACCACCTTCGACGGCCGCCGCACCGCGTTCATGGTGTTCGACCTGAAGGATCCCTCGGATATACCGCCCTTCGCGGAGCCTTTCTTCATGGATCTCAACGCCGACGTGGAGCTGGCCCCCGTCATGGACGCCCCCGACTTGCAGAAGGGCTTGTCACAGCTCGGCTGATGCCGCGGCCAGACGGTCAGCTGACCGCTCTCCGCGATCGGGTGTGGCGGCCAGAACCGGATACTGACTTGCGCTGCCTGAACTCGGCGACCGTGATCGGCGTTCCTGACTCCGTCAGCTCCCTGACCGCCTCGTGGCCAGGGCCAACCCGGTGGCTGACCGCGAGAATGCCGGCGGCATCGTGTAGCCTGCTGACCTCGCGGACCTGACCGGGTTCCACCAGCGCGAGAACCGCGCCTGTGGCTCCGGCACGGCCCGTCCGACCGGATCGGTGCAGGTAGTCCTTGTAGTCGTTGGGCGGGTCGTAGTGCACGACGAGCGCGACGTCATCGACGTGGATGCCGCGCGCTGCGACGTCCGTTGCCACCAGAACCTTGGGCTGACCCGCGGCGAACCCAGCCAGGGCCCGCTGCCGCTGGTTCTGGCTGAGGTTGCCGTGGATAGCTGCCGCACCGATCCCTGCTCTGGTCAGCTGCTTAGCCAGCCGGTCGGCGCCGTGCTTGGTCCTGACGAAGAAGAGCGTGCGGCCGTCCCGGCGGGCGATCTCGGTTGCTATCGTCACCTTGTCCTGTGCGGGCAACACGAAGACCTGGTGCTCCGCATCAAGCGCGGTCACCGTCGGGGCGATGGCATGCAGCGCGGGATCGCTCAGGTAGCTGGCGACTAGGCGGGCGACATCCCGGTCCAGGGTGGCAGAGAACAACATGCGCTGGCCGGCCGGGATCGCATCCAGGATTCGCGTGACCGACGGCAAGAAGCCGAGGTCGGCCATGTGATCTGCCTCGTCGAGTACCGTGATCGCCACCTCGCCGAGCGTGCAGGCGCGCCTGTCCATCAGGTCGATCAGCCGGCCCGGCGTCGCGACGACGATGTCAACGCCCTGCCGCAGCCGTGTTATCTGGCCGCCGAGCCCGACGCCGCCGTAGACGGTCATGACGCCGAGTCCCAGCGAGCGGGCAAGCGGTACCAGCACGTCGGCCACCTGCAGCGCCAGTTCCCTGGTGGGAACGAGCACGAGACCGCGCGGCGCCTTCGCCGTGCGGAGCGGCGAGCCATGAGCCAGTTCGGCCAGCCGGGTGAGCATCGGCAGACCGAAGGCGAGCGTCTTGCCCGATCCGGTCTGCGCGCGGCCGAGTACGTCACGGCCGGCGAGAGCATTAGGCAGAACACTGGACTGGATCGCGAATGGCTCCGTTATGCCACGCCGTGCCAGGTTGGCAACCAGCGGGCCAGGCAGGCCGAGTTCTGTGAAGGTCGTCGGCAGCGGCGCCGGCGCGGCCATGGCCGCCTCGAGCGCCCGGTCCAGGCTCAGGACGCCGTGCTGGTCGCCGCCGCGGCCAGCACCGCCGGCGGCGCGAGAACGCGTTGCCGCGGGCGAGCCGCGCCCGGTGCCGCGGCGATTGCCGCCAGCCCGCACGGGCCGGCCAGCGCTGATCGCGGTGCGGGCGGCAGGATGGCGCCGTCGACCTGAAGCCGCCCGTGGGCGGCCGTTATTCGGGGACAATAAGGACTCCGTCTGTGGTCTCGAAGGCCGCGACGTACACGAAGACGTCAACGACAACGGCGAAGAACTCGCCGGATCCGGACCACTCCGCAAGCGACCGCGCGGGCACAACGCCCGCGCAAGCGGCAGCGCTGACGCTGCCTTGGCTGACACTACCAGTACGCCGGGTGACAGCCCGCTACAGCGATGCTAACGCCGGGGCGGCGTCCGGTGTTCCCGACGCGGTCGCCCGCGAGCCGTGCCGCCACCACACATAGGCCAGGGCGCCGAGCGGCAGCGATGGCAAGTAGGTCAGGGCCCGGTACAGCAGGACCGCGGCAACGACCCTGGCCGACGCATCGCTGCCGAGTCCGGCGATCAGCGGCGCGGTCAGGCCGAGCTCGACGATGCCCAGGCCACCAGGGGTGAGCGGAAGCACCGTCATCAGCCGCACGATGGCGAATGCCGCGAGCGAGGCCTGCCAGCTGACCTGCGCCTGCGTCAGCCCGCTGGCGCGCACGCACGCGAGCAGCACGAACCAGAAGGCTACGTTGGCCAGCATCGTCGTGATCGTGATGCGCATCCCCCGCGCGGCCAGCATCGCGGACGTATCGGCACGGAATGTGAGCAGCCCGCTCGCCATCCGCTGCGAAGGCTGGCGGCGGGCAAGCCGGCAGCCGAGTGTCTCCAGTCTTTGCAGCACTCGGCCGGCCAGCGCGGCGCAGCTCGTGCTGCGCAAGAGGAATCGCAAGCCCGCGGCGATCGCCAGCAGCGCGCCGGCCCCGCAATAGGCCGCTGCCGGCGGTACGCCGCCGGACTTGCCGCTCACCGCGAGCGCCAGCAGCGCGAGGACTGGCAGGCTGAGTCTGGCGAAGACATTCCACAGGCCAGATACCAGCGTGTACTGCACGAAATCCTGCACGCCGACGCCCCAGCTGGTCATCATCCGCCAGCTGAGGCCAAGGGCCACGGCTCCGCCCGCGGGGACGGTATTCGCCACCGCTGACGAGCTGAGGCTGACCGCAGCCGCCTGGTGCAGCCGCAGCCGGGGGAGGAACGCCCGTATCATCACCCACGTGGCAGCCAGGCTGCCGGCGGTAGCGATGGTGACGAGCACTATCCCAGGCCAGGTCATCGCGGTGACGGTGTGCCACTCCTGGCCGTATGACGAGATCCGGGGGAGCGCGAAGCCGAACACGCCCGCGACGGTCAGGACCGACAGCGCGCCGAAGAGAAATCTGCGTCCTCGCGCTCTGGCCGATGCCGGTTCGCGCGCGGCGCCGATCAGCGGCTGACGGCGGACGGTATCGGCTGTCACAGGCCGGCTGGCTCGAGAATCGGGTCCTGCTTCAGGCCGTCGCGGCCCTGCCGGCGGTCGTCAAGCCGGCTGGGCGTAGGCCAGCGCGCGTTCCTTGCCCACCCGACCCGCTCGAAGAGCCTGATCATTTCCGCTGTGATGTCGATCTGGAACTTGTCCACCCCGTGCCGTGCGCACGTGGGGTCGGAGTGGTGCAGGTTATGCCAGCTCTCACCGAACGAGAGCAGCGCGAGCGGCCAGAGGTTGGTGGCGCGGTCGAATCGGCGGGTGGTGAACGGCCGGCTGCCGAGCAGATGGCACAGCGAGTTCACGCTCCAGGTCACGTGCTGCAGCAGCATGACGCGGACCAGGCCGGCCCACAGCAGCGCGGTCAGTGCGGCGTAGAGGGTGCCCCCGATCGCCCAGCCGAGCCCGAACGGCACCGCGAGCGAGAGCACGGACAGCGTCGGGAACGCGCGTGATACGGCGCGCATAGCGGGTTCGGCCCGCAGGTCGGGTGCGTATCGCTCGCTCGGCGTCGGGTCGGCGCGGAACAACCAGCCGATGTGGGCGTCGACCAGACCGCGCAGCAAGCCGCCGACGCTGTTTCCGTGCCGGTAAGGAGAGTGCGGGTCACCAGGGCGGTCGGCGAAAGCATGGTGCCGCCGGTGCGTAGCGACCCAGCCGATGACGTCGCCCTGGAAGCTCATCGACCCGGCGATCGCGAGCGCTACCCGAAGGGCCGGTGCCGCGGTGTAGCTACGATGCGTGAAGCAGCGGTGAAAGCCGGCCGTGACGCCGAGGCCGGTGAAGATGTACAGGCCAGTCATCAGCAAAATGTCAGTAAGGCCGACGCCGTGGCCCCACGCCAGCCACACAGCCGCGATCAGGCCGGCGATCGGGATGCCGGTGATTGCCGCGGCGACCGCCACCTGCACAGGACCGCCGACGGTACCGGCGGTCAAGCCGGCATCAGGGAAGGGCGCCGCACCGTCGTAATCCGCCATTGTCTTTTCCGGCAATGTCTCCTCCTTGTTCGCGCCGCCCAGGTCAGACGGCTCGCTCGTGCACGTAGCACCAGCGCCAGATCGATCCCGGCTCTTTCGATGCCGCTACCGCATGGTCGGTTTCCTGGTAGTGAGCCTTCGCATGTTGTCCGGGCGACTCGTCCGAGCATGCGACCCAGCCGCAGGTCAGGCACAGCCGCAGGGCACGCCACGTCGACCCGTCCGCATCGCATTGCTCGCACGTCTGCGACCTCGGCAGGACCAGGGCAGTGGCCTCGAGGTGCTCGCATCGCGTCGCGGATCCGTCCGCTGAGTTCCAGCAGGCCCGGTGGGCCATCGGCTGGCTCCTTTGTTAATGTTTCGATCGCGCCCCGTTCGGGCGCATTGCCCGCATATACGCGAGGAGCGCGCGGACTGGATGGAGGTCCCGCCACAGGCGGCAGACCTTGCGCCCTCAGCTAAGCCCCAGGCCGTGAGCCCGGAAAGTAGCAGAATGAGCATTGCTCATAACGCACGCTGATAACCACAGGCGCTGCCCGAACGCGGACGGCACGCGGCTCGCCCGGTCAGCGGGTCACCTGATGGGCTGGTTCCAGCCAGTCCAGCTCATCGGCGAGGGACCGCGCGCAGGCAACCACGGCGCGAACATGCTCCGAGTCGTCGTCGGCTCGCCACAGAATTGACCACGGATACAGCGACACCGGCTCGGCTAGTGGCCTCCATACGATGCCGGGATACTCCGACGCGTATGACGCGGGGACGCACGCCAGGCAACGGCCCTGATCGATCAGGTCGGCTGCCCCGCGGATGCTGTGGACGCTGCCCCGGTACAAGGAAGGCACGAAACCTGCTGACCGGCACAGTTCAGAAACGAACTGGTTGAACTCCGGCGCTCGCCCGTCCGCGGAGAGCAGCAGCGGCTCTTCTGCAAGCATCGCCACCGGCACTGTCTTCAGCGCCGCGAAGACATGGCTCTCGGCGACCAGGACCCCGAGCGGGTCGAGGCGCACCAGCTCGGAGGCTACGTGTTCTGGTGCGTGCGAGGCACGCCCCAAGCCGACGTCTATCCGGCCATCTGCCAGGTACCTGAACTGCTCGGGTACGCAGGCTTCGACCTGGTGGATCTCCAGATCGGGGAATCGCTGCTGGACCGCGCGCAGAACCTGCGGCATGGAGTTGTAACCAGCATCGACAATTCCGACCTGCAGCACAGGTGCGGGATCGCCCGCCTGCCGTGCGGCTGCTACCGCGCGCTTCGCCGACGCCAGGATCTGCCTGGCCTCGTTCAGGAACGCGGTACCTGCCGGGGTTAGCGCTACGTGATGCGTGCTTCTGTCGAGCAGTTTCACGCCGAGCTCCCGCTCGAGGCGCTGGATCTGCTGGCTGAGCGCGGACTGGACAATGTGCTCGCGGGCGGCCGCCCGGCCGAAATGGAGCTCCTCAGCGAGCGTTACGAAGAATCGGAGCTGGCGCAACTCCATGGGCACCGCCTCGTGCCTGGGGGGTTGCCTTCAGTATGCCCGCCGTGTCCAGTGCTTCAGCCACGTCCGCGGTGTCGGTGTGCTGACGCCGGGTGTGACTCCCACAGTTGCATAGCCTCCGCGCGGCGCTGGGCATCTATGAGGAGCGCAAGGTCCCGCCGCTCGCCGAGCGGACCCGCCGCGTGCTGGCCAGTCTCACCGCCTGAGGTACCGGGACATGCCGGTGCTTGGGGACGTACTGCGGCCAGACCTGGGCGAGGGCGGCCTGGGTTGTCGCGCCGACGACGCCGCCGCGGCCGCGATGCTGGTCAGAATGCCGGCTGACCGGCGTCGACGACGGGCGTGGCTGTGGTTCATGGCGACCTCCTGTGGCTCGTTCCTGGATCCAGGGTTGGCGCGGGAGGTTGGCCGCTTGTTGAAGTCCTGTTGAAGCGCGGATTCTGCCCAGGGGGACAAGCCAGGACGTTCCGATCTGGTCCGAACCGGCGGCAGACTGAAGGTCATGAATAAGCCAGCCATCGTGGTCCGCGGACTGCGCAAGAGCTTCGGCCAGAAGCAGGCGGTCGCCGGTATAGATCTTGATGTCGAGGCAGGATCCCTCACCGGCCTCGTCGGCCCGAACGGGGCGGGTAAGACCACGTCCCTGTCGATGATGACCGGCTTGCTCCGGCCCGACGGCGGAATGGTCGGGATTAACGGCATCGACGTGTGGGAGGATCCCCGCGCCGCCAAGGCGATCATCGGCGTCGTGCCGGCCGAGTCGCAGCTCTTCGAGCGGCTCAGCGGCGAGGAACTGCTGGAATATGCCGGGCGGCTACACGGCCTTCCGGTCGCCGAGGCCCGCTCTCGCGGTGCCCAGCTGCTGTCCGTGCTGGACCTCACCTCGGACGCGAAGCGGCTCGTCGCCGACTACTCAACCGGCATGCGCAAGAAAGCCACGCTCGGCTGCGCGCTGATCCACAACCCCTCCGTGCTGTTTCTCGACGAGCCGCTCGAGGGCGTGGACCCGATTTCCGCGGACGTGATCCGCCGGCTGCTGACTCGCTATGTTCAGTCAGGCTCGACCGTCCTGTTCTCCAGCCACGTGATGGAACTGGTCGAGCAGGTGTGCGACCACGTCTGCATCATCGACAAGGGCCAGATCGTGGCCGCGGGCACCACCGACCAGATCCGCGGCGGCAAGACCCTGCAGCAGGCGTTCGTCGACCTCGTCGGCCCGCGCACCGGCCAGGAGGAGGGACTATCGTGGCTCGGCTCCTCGTCCAGCTGAAACTCCGGATGCTGCTCAACGCGCTGCTCGCGTCCACCCGCGCCAAGGTGTCGTTCATCATCAGCACGGTTTTTGCGTGCCTGCTAGCGATCGGCGTCTTCGTCATCCTGGCCCTGCTGCGAGGCCAGGCCGCGGCCGTCGACGAGACGAGCGTGGTGTTCACCGTGTTCGCCTTCGGCTGGCTGATCCTGCCGATTCTCGTGTTCGGCCTCGACGGCACGCTCGATCCGGCTGCGCTCTCGCTCTACCCGCTGCGAACCCGCCCGCTGGCGATCGGCCTGCTGGCGGCGTCGGCGACCGGAGCCTGGCCGCTCGCCAACGTGATCGGCCTGATGGGAGTGACCGTCGGGCTCGCGCGCGGCGCGACCGGGATGATCGTCGCCGTGTTTGCGGTGCTGCTTCAGGTGCTGTTCTGCATCACGCTCGCCCGGTTCGTCATCACGGCGCTGGCCAGGCTGCTCCGCTCGCGCCGCGGCAGGGACCTCGCGGCCTTCCTCGTCCTGCCGATCTTCGCGCTGTACGAGTTCTTCATCCAGGTGGTGCCGAACGCCGCGGCTCAGCACCGGCTAGGAGCCGGGAGCTTCGCCGGCATCGATCACTGGATCCGGTGGATTCCCCCTGGCCTGGCCGCGCACGCGATCCAGGACGCGTCCAGCGGACACCTGGGGACGGCCGTGCTGCGCCTGTTCCTCCTCGCCGCCGTCGCCGGCGTCCTCGGCTGGCTGTGGATCCGCTCGCTCAGCCACGCCCTGGTGACGGCGGACACCTCAAGTCAGGCGTCCAAGGTCAGGGGGGCCGCGCTGCCGTTCGCCAGGTACGGCCTGACCGGAACGGTGACCGCCAGGTTCCTGATCTACCAGCGCCGCGAGCCGACCTCGCTCATCTACTGGGGCATCATCGCTGTTGTCATGGTCGTGGCGTCGTTCCGCGTCGTCACGACGCCGGCGTACCTGGGCGGGACCCTGTTCGCCATCGGCCTGGGAGCCGCCATGACCGGCGTTTTCCACGCCAATTCGATCGGCGTAACGGGGCCCGGCTTCGGCTCAGAGGCCGTTGCCCTGACCGCTCGCCGCGAGCTTCGTGCTTACTTCTGCGGGCAGAACATCGCGCTCGCGATGGTGGGAATACCGCTCCTGGCCCTGTTCTCCTTCGGTCTCCTTACCGTGGCCGGCCATCCGGTCGACGGCTTTCTCGCGCTGGCGGTCGGGCTCGCGGCGCTGGGAACTGCCCTGGGCCTGAGCAACATCTTCAGCGTGGTTGCCCCGTACCCGATGGAAAGGCGCATCGGCAGCCCCGTGCTCAGGGCGGCGGAGGGCTATGTGGGCCTGTCGCTCGCGGGCACATTCGGCAGCCTGCTCGGCGTCGGGGTCTGCGTCGTACCCGTCGTCGTGGCGGTCGAACTCACCAGCTCGGCAAGCGCGGTAGTGCGGATGCCGGTCCTCGTGGCGGCCGCGGCCGTGTACGGGATCGTGCTGGCCTGGGCCGGCCAGCGCATCGCCGCCAGCGCGGCCGAGCCCAGGCTGCCTGAGCTGTTCCAGGTCGCCATTCGCAGCAAGCTCTGACCCGGTACGGACATCCTTTCCGCCGATGCCTTCGCCTTCGGCTATCTGGGTCTATGGGCGCAGCGGCTGGACGCATACGCTGACCGTGAGCGGCCCAGAAGGCTGCCGGGAGACAGGAGCCTGATGAACGGATCAGTACTGACTTTCATCGGCGTTCTCGTCGTCGTGCTCGTTATTCGTGGTTTCTCGGCATTTGCCCACCGCCGCGAGATGCGACGCCGGGGTATGCCCTACCGCGACGGCTTGCCAGGCTTCATAGACACGTTCCGGCAATCCGGCGGTGGCCACCACGGGCATCATGGCGGCGGCTGGGGCGGCGGTGGCGGCGGTCATCACGGCGGCGGTCATCACGGCGGTGGCGGTGGCGGCGGGGACGGTGGAGGAGGAGGAGGAGGAGGCGGCGGCGGCCACCACGGCTAAGTTAGCGGTGCAAGGCCCTGATGTAGAGCCGGTCAGGACCTTCGGTCAGCGGCACGAAGTGGCTTTTGAAGTAGGCCTCGAGCTGCGGTGTCCACGGAATCCGGCGGAACGACACAGAAGTCAGCCAGGCGTATTTGGCGGCCACGAAGGCCGACATCCACGCCGCTTCCAACGCCGGCGAGGTGTCGGCGTCAGTCTGCGGGTTCTGGCCGTTGGACAGCGCGTAGTCGGTACCCAGTCCATCGATCATGAGCGAGCACCCCGGCACCGTGGACAGGAACCGGTCGATGGCGATCGTGTACGAGGCTTGGTCGGTAGCGACACAGGCGCCAGGCGGGACCAGCCGCTGGGCAGCGGCTATTTCGCTACCGGGAACGCTTGCGTGCTCGCGGGACTCGAAGACTACCTGGAACACCGTCAAGACCACGAGAGTGGCCGCAGCGGCCGTGCTGGCGGAGCGCCGCAGCCGCCGCAGCCGCGTGCGGGTTCCCCCGGCAGGCAAGGGGGCGAGCAGCCGCGCCGCCGGGAGCGCCATCGTCAGCGCCAGGAACGGCGCGAGGAAGGCCGGGTAGTGGTAGTAGAAGTCGACCGGCCATAGGAACGCCGCCGCCACCAGTGCGCAACTGCCGGTCGCGAATTGGTCAAGCGCAGGTGGTGGGCTGTGGGCCAGCAGCGAGCCGAACACGGTCACGGCCGCGATGACGAGGATGACCGCGATGCCGATGATCACCAGCGCGGGAGTGCTCAGCTGGGCGAAGCCGGCCAACCCGAGCATCTGCTGGAGCCGGTACCCCTGCGGGATCCGCGCAATGTCGCTGCGCATTACCTGGGCGACGATCACGCCGCGGTAGAAGGCCCCGGGCGCGCTGAGCGCGAACGGCAGGACGGGCACGCAGAAGCCGAGCGTGACCCCGGCGGCGTAGACAGATGCCTGGCGCGGGCGGCGTGCGGTTAGCACCAGGATCACCACGACCGGCAGGATGGCCCAGACCTTGACCGCCCCGGCGAACCCGAAGAAAACGCCGCCAAGGAGAAGCCGCCTGGTACTGCTCGCGACCTGGTCGCCGTCGAACAGCACCAGCGCGCCAAGCAGGCAGAACAACACCAGCCACGGCTCAAGGAGCACGGCCCTGGCCGCCAGGATGCTGCCCGGGAAGATCGCGAGCACCCCGCAGGTCACGAGCGTCGCAAGCAGGCCGCGGTGCCGGGTGAGCAGGCCGGCCACCGGGACCGCCGCCGCGCTTGCGAGAGCGGTGATCACGCGGGCGGCTGCCATCCCGGTGTCCGTGCCCATGGCCTTGGTGGCCAGCGCGACCGGGAACATGAGCAGCGTGATTCCGGGCGGCTGAACCATGACGAAGTCGCGGTAGGGCAGCGCGCCATGCAGGAGGCGGATAGCGCTGCCGAAATCCGTCCCCTCGTCGTACTCGTTGATGCCCAGCAGGAAGCCGGGCCGGCTGAGGTCGTACAGCCGCAGCCCGATGGCGAGCAGGGTGGCAGCAACGATCACCGCGGTGAGCGCCCGCGGCCGCGGACGGCCGGGCGGCCGCGCGTCAGCCACCGCGGAGAGCGGGCGCCGGATGCTGTCACGCGCAATTCCGTTCACGAATGCCTCGCCCGTCCCTCTCCCTGCCGGGCGCACCCGCTGGCGCCGGCACCCGTCAGTTACGTCTATTCAAGAGACGCATCGCGGGTGCACTCCGCTGCTCGCGGGCCGTGCGCAGATCCAGCCCGCGGGTCGACGGGTGAATCGTCCTTGACGTCCGTGGCGGGTCTTGTTCTGATGGACACGGCGTGTGCCAGGCACCGGAGTAGTCCAGAGCGATGTTGAGGACCTATGACGTACACCCGCATGGACCGGATGTCAGCAGAGGATGCCCTTCAGCTGGGAGGCACGTCCGCGGCTGTGCCGGTTGACTATTTGCTCAGCCAGCTTGCGCTGCTCAAGGACGAAGATCCTCAGGGTGCGGCTGTTGACCGGTATACGCACTCGCTGCAGACGGCGACCCGCTGTCTACGCGATGGATCCGATACCGAAACGGTTGTCTGCGCCCTGCTGCACGACATCGGCGACGTGCTGGCGCCGGAGAATCACGCAGAACTCGCTGCCTCGATCTTGCGTCCGTACGTGAGCGAGCAGAACTGGTGGGTCGTCAAGCACCATGACATCTTCCAGGGCTACTACTATTTTCATTATCTGGAAAAGGACCGGAAGCTCAGGGATCATTACCGGGCGAGCCCTTACTTCGGGGCTTGCGTTAGATTCTGCCAACGGTGGGATCAAGTCTCCTTTGACCCCGCGTATTCGACGGAGCCGCTCGATACCTTCCTGCCTATGGTGCGGGAGATCTTCGGCCGCAAACCTCGCGACCTTCTCATCGCGCGCGAGTGCTGAGGAGCGAGAGTCAGCTGGCCCAGTTGCTGAAGTCGGCGGCTACCTGCGGGTTTGCGAGCAGGTCGCTGATGTGCCCGCCGGATTCGTTGTAGTGGGCGGCGAGGGTGCCGAGCGGATCGTCGCCTGGCAGGCCGCCGGCGAGGGCGTTGAGGCTGGCAACCCGGTCGGGCTGCACCGTGTAGATCCATTCGTAAGACGTGATTCCGTGACCGAAGAACTCGGTGACCCCCGGGCCCTGGTCGTGTCCGATGATGCGCAGGGTGCCGTCTGCTTCGATCTGCGCGGTTTCGAGTTGAGTGCCGCGGGCGTCGCGGGTGTCGCGTAGCACGACGCGGCGGAGCGCTGGGCCGGGCCGAGGGTAAGCGTGCAGCGTCGCGCCAGTGTCGTCGGCGATCTGAGTGAGGGTCTGGTTGAGCTGGTCCTGCCAGTCGCCTGGACTGCCAGCGCCTTCGGCGCGCGGGGGACGGGAGTCGCTGGCCGGTTGGCCTGCCCCGGCGGTCTGCTGGTAGTCGCGCCGCGGTGCGGTGATCACCTGGTGGCTGTCGAAGGCACCCGACGCGGATAGCTGCTCGAACTGCTGCCGCTGGTCGGCCTGTACCTCGAACATGTGCTGCAGGGTCCCGTCCTCGGCGATCAGGGTCGGTATGCAGAGGATCTCGTGCGCTGTGTCGGTCCTCGCGGCTGGACCGCCGGCGAACACCCAGCCGATGTCGACCCGCGGGTGACGGCTTGTGGATGTCCAGACGAGCCGGAGCGGCTCGCCGAACTTCCCGGTGAGATACGACTGCACGGTGGCCGGGTCAACGTCGGGAGGACACGGTTCAAGCCGGGCGCTTTCCGGGTCCGAACTGCCGGCTCGGACGGTTATCACCTTGATGTACAGGTCCATAGCGGGGGTCCTCCCGACTGCCGGCCCGCGGTGGCCGATCGCTCATGCTCCTTTCCAGCCTGCATTCCGGGATTGACGGTCACCTTGCAGCCCGCTTGGCGATCCGGTTGATGACCAAATAGCTCTAACTCCAGGGCTCCGAGCTTCGGCCAGCCGGAACCAGCGATTTGCCCGGGGCCGGCGATGCCAGCCCGGCGTACGTCATCGCCTTGCTAGCTGCGGACCCTGAGCTTGAGCACGGGGATGTTCGGCGAATAGATAGGATATGACGCGTAGTTGATGGCGCTGCCTTTCGCCCACTGCTTCCACGGCATCTGGTAGAAGGTCCAGCCGTCGCCGAAGGCCATCTTGCGGTCCGTGCCCGTCACGTGCACCACGTCGGCCGTCTGGTTCTTGTTGTAGAACCACAGTGCGTTAGCCGGCGATTGCCTGATGCACCCGTGGCTGCAGTTCTCCACTCCGATGCACCACTCCGCGCCGGGCGTCTCGTGCAGATAGATTCCCGAGTTCGTCAGCCGGACCGCGAGCGGGACCGGCTCCCGGTACCACCCGGGTGACCCTTTCGGGACATTCGGGTTGGTCATGATGACCAGCCGTGCCTTGTCCATCGTCAGGGCGGTCCCGCTGGGGGTGGTGTAGACCAAGGCGGTGCCGTCGCCAGCGCTGATGCCGTAGCTTCGCGCGACCTTCCCGTCGACTCGCACGATCATGTGGTGCGTCCTGATGTTGACGGAACTGATCCGGGCTACGCCAATCCTGAACTTGCAGGTCAGGTTCTTCGTGCCGTACACCCCAGGGCTCGCCCGCACGCCGGTCAGGTGGGCATGCAGCGTGACTGTCTGGTGCGGGGGCCAGTACCCGTCGGCCCGGTAGACGATCTGCTCATCAGTGATCCACCGCCAGGCCCCAGGAACCGGACGCTGGGCCTTTACTACGAGCGCCTTCTGCACTGCCGCCTTGTCCTGCACCGGCTGGCTGAAGTTCAAGATGATCGGCAACCCGACACCGTAGCGCTGGCCCTGGCTAGCGGCCAGCGTCCAGTCCAGCGAGGCGGAGAACGTCCCGCTTGGCCGCAACGTATGGAACCTGCTCATCGCCGTCACGGTCTTGCCCGCGGAGTTCCCGGCGGTCGCCTGCACGACATATGAGGCGCCAGGAGTCAGCGCCCACTGCGACGTCCACTCGGTCGCCTGGGGGTTCATATGGCCGGCAACATCCCGTCCGGCCGCGCGCACGGTGACATTCGTGAGGCGGCCGCTCAATGCCAGGACCCGGATGGGTACGTTCGGACGCACACCGCTGGCTCCTGCGGCGGGCGTGATCTGGACTTCGGGCGCCGCCGCGTGCTGGACATGGCGCGATGCGGCCTTGTCTCCGCCGCCCCCGCCTTTTCCGTCCGCGCCGCCGCCGCAACCCGCGGCCACCATGACGGCGAAACCGCAGAGCCCGGCCAGAACCGCGCGGCCGGTCATCGTCCTCGAAGCACCCGCCAGGCTTGCCATCCGCGACTCCCAGGGCCAAGCACCCGTAGCATCTTGATGCCAGGTTTCGCCGCCGCCATTCGGCAAGTACCTCGGCTGGACAAATGCTACCCCGCCGACCAAGGCGGGTGAGTGCGGACACAACCACCGGCTAGGCCGCCCGGCAACGCCGGCCGCAAAGCACATTCTGTTCATCGCCGTGCCGGGCGTCCTCGCCCTGGCGCTGACCGATGACGCAGGCGATGTTCATGCCAGTGCCGATCGCCTGCGGAGCCCGCCGGCGGCGGTATCCACGGCGCGGTGGGTCAGCGCGTGGATACCGCCCTCGCCGAGCACGCCCCTAACCGGACGATCAGTGCCCCTTCGCGGCGGCGTGGTACTGCTCGACGACACTGGCCGGGATCCGGCCGCGGTCGCTGACCGCGATGCCGTGGTCCTTCGCCCACGCCCGGATGTCGCTGCTGCGTTGCCGGCCGGCCGGGGTCCGGGTCGCCCGGCGCGCCGCTCCGCGGACGGCCTTGCGAGCATGCTCAATAAACGGAGCTAGCTGCTTGCGGAACGCCCGGGCGTTCTTGCTGCTCAAGTCGATCTCGAACGCTGTGCCGTCGAGCCCGAACCGCACCGTCTCGTCCGCCGGGCCGCCATCCAGATCGTCCTCCAGTGCCACGATAACCTTCTGAGCCATCTTCAACCTCCGTGCCTACGATGCGTTCGCCGCACCATCACTGCGATTTTCACCCGCACCTGCAGCAATTGCGGAGTTCACACGCCAGCGCCGGGCAAGCAAATCGCTCGCAGGACGACTGCCAGTCAGAGCCGACTACTTATATCGCCCTGGGGACAGACCCCGATGGTCCGAAAATGAGAAATCGGCTGGACAGGCGACAGCATCCGGGACCGCGGGGACTGTCCGCGGAACGGTGTTTCCGGCCCTGATCGCCGAACGTATGGTTCGGCGGGAAAGGTGCCGTGATGACCGCGACACAGCTTCAAAGCTGCGGGCTGGAGCTACGTCACCATCGCCTAGCCTTGAGGTGCCTGCAGACTTACTAGCGGCCCCGCAAACATCCCGATCGGCGCTGTACCGGCGACTGTAAGACCATTCCGTGCAGCCGCGCCGAACGAGCTTGATGCCTGTACCTTCGGAGCGGTCCGGGTCGCGGCTTCCCGATCTGCGGACGCGCGGCAGCTGATCTGCTGGGTTGCTTATCGCCGCAGGGCAGGTCGTTGCTGGCTCGAAGTGCGGCGCGAATCGTCGGCCCCGCTCCCTGCTGTCAGCCCAGTTGCTACCGTGCTCGCGCGCATCTCGGAGCACGGTAGCAATCCTGTGCGGTTTGACCCAGAGGTCAGAACGAGGGTTCGCGGGCGAAGGCCTGGCCCGCGTCGCTGACTAGTCGTGCCTGAGCGGGATCGCCAGGGATGGCACGACGAAGGACGCGAGAAAGATCGGCAGAAACCTCTTTTCGCCGCATCGGAAGGCGACGACGTGGCCCTCGGCCGCGTCGAAGGCCGCAGTTCGGCTCGAGTATCGGCCGTAGCGGAGCTGCAGTGTGTGAGGTCCGGGTTCGACTGGCGTCTCGATGGTCTCGTGCGCGTCGATCGACGCGACGCCCGTGCCGTCGACCAGGACGTCGAACTTGCCACGACGGATCTGCACGCGATCAACGCGATCGCTGAACCGCGGCGGCGGGAGATCCTGGTGTTGCTACGGGGCGGCGAGCGGCCGGTGACAGACCTGGCGCGGGACCTGGGGATGACCCAGCCGCAGGCGTCCAAGCACCTGCGGGTCCTCCGGGAGGTCGGGCTCGTGCGGGTCCGCGGGGCGGGCAAGCAGCGGCTGTACGGCCTGGACGCCCGCGGGCTGCGGCCGGTCCACGAGTGGGTGGGCGGCTTCGAGCGGTTCTGGAGCGAGAGCTTCGACCGGCTGGACGAGTACGTGCAGGCGTTGAAGCAGGCAAGGCAGGAGGGGCCACACGATGGCGACGACCAGTAGCGGCGGCGAGCCTGCGCACGCTTGCACGGCGAGTCCCGCGACGACCCGAACGCCTTCGAGTCGGTCCTGACGTTCGAGCCGGCCGGCGAGCAGACCCAGATCGTGATGCGCGCGGTGTTCCCCACCAAGGAACTCCGCGACGAGGCCGTGGAGAAGTACCACGCGATCGAGAGCGGCGAGCAGACGCTGCGCAACCTGGCGTCCTACGTCACGGAGGTCGCCCGGGAGCGGTCCACGGGCCACGGGCCGGCGACCGCCGGCGAGACCATGGCTGAGCAGGAGACCGGGCAGGAAGGGACGGTGCGCTGATGGCCGGGAAGGTGTTCTTCAGTGTGACGATGTCACTGGACGGCTTCATGGCGCCCGACGCCGTGCCCGTCGAATACGTATTCTCGCCCGAAGGTCAGAACGACCCGAGGGTCAAGCGCTGGATGGCGAAGTGGTCGGAGCTGCAGGCGTGGCTGTTCCCGCAGCGGTGGTTCCGGGAGAACCTCAAACTCGGCGACGGCGGCGAGGAAGGACTCGACAACGACATCGCACGGGCGACGTACGAGCGCACCGGCGCGAGCGTCATGGGCAAGCGCATGTTCGACGGCGGCGAGCTGGCATGGCCGGAGGAGGCACCGTTCCACACCCCGGTGTTCGTCGTCACCCACACCAAGCGTGACCCGTGGGAGCGGCCGGGCGGCACCACCTTCCACTTCGTCAACGACGGCATCGAGAGCGCGCTGCTCCAGGCCCGCGAGGCCGCCGGCGACCGCGACGTGCGCATCGCCGGCGGCGCCGAGACGATCCAGGAGTACCTGGACAGCGGCTTGATCGACGAGTTCTCGATTACGCTCGCGCCCGTGCTGTTCGGCACCGGCATCCGCCTGTTCGACCGCGTGGACCCTGCCCGCCTCGCGCTGGACCAGGCCCGCACGGACGCATCGTCCCGGGTGACCCACCTGACCTACACCGCCGTGAAACGCTAGCCCGCGTTCCCGCAGCGTGCGGTGCCGGCGTGTCCCCGCAGGGCGAGGTGCCGGTCGGTCAGGTCAGCTCGTCAGTCAGGTCGGGTAATCGAATTCGACGGCCTTGACGCCGCGGACGACGACGCCGATCAGCCTTGTCAGCAGCCCCGATTAGTCATGTCGCCGCGGAGATGGGAATCTTTCGGGCGTGCGCGTCGAAGTGGGTCAACCGGTGGCGCCGCCATGGTGAGGTCGGCTTGCACGACCGGCCCTCAACCCCACACCACGGTCCCGGACGCGACCCCTGCATAGGTCATTGAGCGGATCGACGTGTCATGCGTCAAGGAGTTGGCAGGGTTTGATCTTGATGCAGGTGGGCTCAGCTGGCCGAGCTCGAGCTTGCCGTGCATGTCGCGCGGAGTATTGGCACTCTCGGCTGCGCGGCGGGATGGGTCGCCGTTGTGCGAATCTGGCCGCGCGGCCACCGCCAGCTGAGCCGTCACGAGAGAAGATCGGTTGCATCTATCCGCAGCCGGCGAGCTGGTGGACGGTGGTGGCGGCAACCTCGGGGTTGTCTTCGAAAACGAGACGCACGGCCAGCGCGCGGAGTTGCACAGCGCGCCGTCGGACTCGTCAACGTGTTTGTCACGACGGAATTCAACGACGGGTCAATGTCCGGCCAGCTCGGCGACGACAGGAGCGAGCGCATCAGCGGCGTTGGCGCCGACAACGAAGTAGGAGAAGCCGCTGTCCTCCCGCCGCCTCAAGATCTCCTCGGTGGCCGCCGCCGGGTCGCTCGGGAGTATCAGGAGCGAGTCCGCCGCGCGGAGCGCGGCCGGGTCCGTGTCGGGACGTGTCATGAATGGGGCGACCGCGTCGCCGACCACCGGCACGTGGAGCGCGAGTTCCACGTCTCGGGTTGCGCGGAAGTCGGCCGCCAGCCGCATCATCTCGGCCCGAGAGTCACCCGGCATCGCGGCGAACGTGACCGTATCCGCCAGGTCGGCCGCCAGCGCCTGGGCCTTAGGACCACGTACGGCCATCACCACCGGCGTATGGAGGTCCGGGCCATCGAGTTCTCTGAGCGACGTGACAGTGTCACGCACCTGCGACAACCGCTCGCCCGGTGTCACGACCGGAAGGCCCAACTCGCGCAGTTCGTCCTCGATCCCGGGTCTCCCGGTGCCGATGCCCATCTCGAAGCGACCCTCGGTGAGCACCGACAGTGAGTGCGCCTCCCACGCCATACTCCAGGGCATGCGCAGCGGAGATGCATAGACCCACGTACCCACCCGCAGGCTGGCGAGAGTCGCCGCGACAGCCAACGTGGGCCCAGGCGCCGGCTGCCACTGCTGAACGTCGGGCATCAGAAGTGTCGAAAAACCGCTGTCGGCGATACGGCGCACCTGATCTCGCCACGCCGGTAGATCAGTTCTGAGGGGGGCCACGACCCCGAATCGAAACGGTCTGGCTCCACCGGTCGCCTGATTGTCGGCCATCGTCGCTGTCCTTTCGCTGTCGCCCGAGCCCTGTGCCGGGTTCCTACATCACATCGAACGGGCCCGGGCAGATTCGACAAACACAGTCGGCTCGGTAGACTCGCGCACCACCCGAAACTCATCGGCCGGCCGAGTCACCAACCGGCTTTCGCGGGCGCTTAGCCTGCTGTCACCGCCTGGTGGCACACAATCAGGCTGCCCGTCCGTCCGGATACGGATCCCTTGCGGACGCACCGGTTCCCCTCGCTGAGGGGTCAGGTCTGCACGACTCGGCGTGCGGCTGTCCGGTAGATGCATGGTCATCTCAGAGCCCGATGGCCAGGACATGACGGGTGTGCTCGTCGACTTGGCGGTAGATGACACGGAACCGCGGCGGCCGCTGGCCTGGGGTGTCGAACTTGACCCGTGTGAGTCCGGTGAGGTCGCCGCTAACGCGCCGCTCGCCGAGGAGTTGCCCCGTACGCGCCCGTTGCGCCAGGGTCGTCGAGGACGGCTTGTGCCGCATCCAGCGCGTCTGGGTCCGTCTGCTGCACCGCGACGAGATCGGCCGGGATGTGCAGGCCGAAGGTGAGCCGATACCGGGCAGGGCGTTGTCTGTCTTCGCTCACGCAGAGCGGCCAGCCCGAAGCTGGTCGAACACCTGGTCTACCTCTGCGCGGCTCAACTGCCGTCCGTTGTCTCGAGTGAGCCGGTCACGGGCCAGTTCTGCGTCGAGCTCGTCCTAGGCGGCCTCGAGGAGCCGCTCCCAAACCCTTACGGGCACGATGACGCCCTGCGCGCGGCGATGCGAGCCGAAGTACAACGGCTCCAGTCGATCTCTTAGTAGGCGCCCCTTTTGCGAGACGCAGCTATCGCTGCCCCTGGTTGTCCGGTTGTCGTTCCCCTGCGGACAGCCTTCCGATGAGTTTCGCCCCGGCAGTTGTCCATCTCTGAGAGCCAACCCCCAGTCGCGTACGTTTGACGCGATGCATACGACCGGCGGGGACGCGTAGCTTGTGCGGCCGTCCCCGCGCGACCGGTCTACGACGCTGCCGTGGAGGTCACGATGTGTCCGATGGTCCGCTCGTTCCGGACGTCCGGCGGCGTCGCCGCGACGGGGGAGGCGTGATGACGACGGTCGAGGCGGACGGCGTCATGCTCGGGGTCGAGCACTTCGGCGACGCGGCGGCGCCGCTCGTTCTGCTCGCGGGCGGCACGACCATGCTCTCTTGGCCCGACACGCTCTGCGAGGCGCTCGCGCGCGGTGGGCGCCATGTCGTGCGGTACGACCTGCGCGATTCCGGCGCGTCGACCACCGTCGATCCCCAGGCTCCGGCGTACACGCTGCGCGATCTTGCAGCCGACGCCGCGGCGCTCGCCCGGGACCTCGACGACCGGCCGGCGCACCTGGCGGGCATCGGCGTCGGCGGGATGGTCGCCCAGATCGCCGCGCTCGACCACCCGGACGCGTTCTCGGCGGTCACTCTCGTCGGAACGCGGCCTGTGGCTCCGGGCCCGGTCGACGATGACCTGCCTGACCATGACACGGCGACGATGGACCGGCTGTTCTCGCGCTCGATGCCCGACTGGTCCGACCGCGCCGCGGTGGCGGAGTTTGCCGCCCGAGGCGCGGAGATCCTCGGCGACGACCCCGCCGCCGCGCGCGCGACCGCCGGGCGCAAGTGGGACCGCACGCCGTGCACGGAGCCCGCAGTGCAGATGGCCAACCAGCTGGGCATGGTGTTCGCCAAGCTCGACTGCACGCCGCGCTGGCGCGAGCGCCTGTCCGAGCTGGCGATCCCGGCGCTGGTAGTGCACGGTCGCCGCGACCCGTTCTTTCCTGTCGGCAACGGCGAAGCGCTCACGCGCGAGATCCCCGGTGCGCGGCTCCTCGTGCTCGAACGCGCCGCGACGGCGATCCCGGATGCGGCCGCCGATGAGGTCGCGGCGGCGATGCTCGCGCTCTAGGCGCTCACGGTGCTGGCGGCCGTTTCTGTGTACGCGTTAGGGGATCGGTCAACCCACAGGATCCCGGTCCAACGACCGGCGCCGGAAGCAGCGTGGTGTGTTGGTGGGTCAGTCCAGGTGGTACTGGTCATTGATCAGGACGTCGACACCCGCGCCAGACCCAGTAGACCCGGTGTGCGTGGATCAGCCCGTCCTCGATCTCCATGACCTCGACGAAATCCATGTGTTCGCCGCTCGGGTCTCGCGAGGGTACTCCCAGGTTGCCCGGTGACCGTCAGTGAAGAAGCCGGCGCGGCGGTACAGCGCAGCTCGGGACCACCTTCGCAAGGAAGAGGCGCAATTCCTCGTGGCCCCGACACGCACCGCAGCCGCCCCATTCGAATCACTCCGCACTGCATTCCTCGAGATGGAGATCGCGCCCTCACCTCTGTCCGGGTTGCGGCGTCAGCATGACGAGTCGATCACGACGTCAACCTTCTCCGCTTCATGCGGCTCATCGACATACACCGTGACGGCGTGGCGCCCTGGCTCCAACGACAGCCGCAGAACCTGCTCGCTCAGGGCATCAGCGACCCGCAGAGTGCCGCTCGGGACCTCAAGGAAGCCCTCGAAAACCTCGTTGCCGCCAGGCTCCCCGTGAACCCTCCAGACGCGGACCTCGGCGTCGCCCTCCTGGCCATGCATGACCCGGACGACAAGTGCGCTGTCACAAGCCGCGACCTGCTCGTCATCGGACGCCCAGCTGGGGATCGGCTCGGTCGACGCGTCGTCGGTCACCAGCAGTATCCCCCAAGGAAAGGTAGCGTCCAGCTCGCCTAGCAACATGAATGACCTCCTCGTGCGTCCGAAGATGCCGTCACAGCAATCCTTGCCGAATGAGGTTGATGATCCACAGTCCCTGTTCGTTACTGCAAGCCAAACACTGCGGAAAGAGCACCTGAGGCGTCCCGGGCGGAGCCATGCGAGACACAGGCTGATGATCGCCGACCCAGTTCCCGCTCTTTGTCCCTGGGCAGGTCGCACCACATCAGTGGCATCCGGACTCATCGCCGATCGGGTTCAGCGCATCGCGCTCGGCCTGCGTGATGACCCCGGGACCGCTGGAAGGCACCGAGTCCGCCGCCCACGGCCCAGGCCGAAGCACCCGCAGAATTATGTGAAGAATGTCATAGTCCGCCGGGGATACGTGCATTTCACATCTCGCGGGAACCTGTGAAAGGTGAAATCTAGGCCTCCCTACAGCGAGACTATTTTGTCTATCAAGAGAGAAGCCGAGGAGGCCCGGGGCTATGGCCACAGCAGACATCGACGTGAGCACCGCGGACTTCGCCGCCCGGCCCGAAGCCTTCCTATTGAAGCACCAAGCCAAGCGCCTCGTAACGGGCCCGTCATGACGTCCTGGAGAGACAGCGCCTCAGCGCAGGCGCAGGCAGATCTCGATTCGCTGCTCAACAGCTCGCTGGGGTTCGCCCAGCAGCAACTCTCCCGTCGCGGCGAGTTCTATCCGTACGCGGCCGCCATCCGCGCCGACGGGCAGATCGAGATGATCGCGGGGCGTCCGGAAACCGCCAGCAAGCACCCTGCTGCCGCGGACGTCATCGCGTCCTGCGCGGCAGAACTCACCTCTCTTCGGCGCGTGATCCGCGCCGGCGCCATCACCGCTGACGTCCACCTCCCGGACCTCGGCGGCCAGGCCATCGAGATCTTCCTAGAACATGCCGAGGGCCACGCTCTGCGCATCCACTTGCCCTATACCAAAGGGCGCAAAGAGATCAGCTATGGCCCGATCCGCGCCAGTGCAGGCGCTAGGCAAATCTGGGCCCACTGCTGAACAGCGCGCCATTAGATTTTCATGGCTCGTGACGGGCCGCCCGCGGTGGCGGTCGTGGTGCCCTGGCTTCGGCGACGCCACCGCGCTGCCCTGTCCTGACAGCAGGCCAGCTATGCCTTCGCGGCCAGCATCGGTCGATCTCGCTGCCAATCAGCCCGGCCGAGACCGGAGTTGCCGCGGCACCCTGATCGGAATACCGGAAAGTCGGAACCGGCTCGACGACGCCGGTCCACAGGGCGGCAACGCTGACAAGCAGCGGCGCGACGAAACCAACCAGGACCAGGCCTGCCGCTCGCCTGAATGATTTCAGCTCTGCGTGCCAGGCGCCTTCCAGACAGCGCAAACGAGCAGCCTGACGCTTGTGAGGAGTGACCGACTGCGCGTAGTCCAGAATGTTGATCAGATACGGGACTGACTCATCATCGGTCGCCGCCTCGGCATCCGCGCGCAGCTCTTGGATGGTCGGAATCATGCGCGCCGACTTTATGACACCGGCGATGCCGCAAATCGACATGGCCACGAAGATCGCGAAGCGCAGGAAAACATTATCGTCGATGGAATTGGGCACCGCGGTCTCCAGGAAGACCAGAAAGGCCCCGATGGCAGCGCGGCTAACCAGGAAGCGACGGTGCCCTGAGTCGTTATTCTGGGCGTGCGACAGCTCATGCAGAAAGATAGCCCTCCCGGCTGGATCCCCTCGTCGCAGAACGACCCGCCATTGTATCGGGGATCACAATGATGTTCTCAGCGCGAGCGACATTGAGCCGGAACTGCCAGGCAGCGTTGTAGATGGCGACCGGAACGGCCGCAATCAAGAGCACGACAAGCACGATGGTGACAGCTGGCGAGCCATCCCAGGCAGGAAACACCGTCTTCAGGGCGGCAGCCGTGACTCCGATCGCCGCCCCAGCGAGATACGGCTTGTATCCCCACTTCGCGACCTTCTTCTCACCCCATTCGGTCCAGCTTCCCATCCTTCCGGGGCTCAACCGGGGGAGGTGGATGGTGCGGAGATTGCCGGTGTCCGAGAACTCCGCGACGGCCCTGGCTCTCGTCATGTCCATGCCGGCCGCGGAGATGACTGCGAGCACGGGAGCCCAGCGCCTGTCCGTCCACTCGACTTCGAGCCATTCAGCCTGCTCTCGCCGGTAGGCAAGCGACCACCGCGTCCATTGCCTGATGACGGTCGCGAGCGGAGCAAGATGGAACAAACCAAGGGCAACGAGCGCCACGATCACGGTCAGCAGCGTGCTTGACCTGGATTTGCCAAAATGGCTCAGAGTAACGATCGCTGGCAGCAGCAGCACGGGTGGCGCCGCGATCGCGAACCGGAGGGCAAGGTGGGTACGGCGCAAACTCCGCAGATACGCCAGCCGGGCCCGGCTATCAGGAGGACCGCTCGTCATCAGCATCTTCCTGCAGCACCGCCGCGATCTGGATGAAGACGATCTGCTGGACGACCGGAGAAGCTACCTGCTGAGATATCTGCGGACTGGACGCAACATCATCCGTGATGGTCTTGACAGAGGAAGGGTCGTCCGGCCGGAACCGCCGCCGGAGGATGGCGAGTGCATCCGTCAGCCCTTCCTCGATCGCCATGTCCAAGGCGACAGAGAGGACCCTGGAAGCGATCATTCCGAGCAAGGTGAGCCCAATGCCGAGGAAGATCGAGGCATCAACAATATCCGCCCGGCTCCGATCCGATGCGGTCAGGCCGGACCCGGGAACCGCCTTATTCCGCCGCACGAGCTCTGCGAACTCATCGAAGGCGTCGCCTCGTTCCTCCGAAGCTAGGATCTTGGCCGACGCATCGACCATCACGAGGATCTGCTCTGCTTGTTCAGCAGTGAACGAGCCCATGAATTCTCACGCCTTCACATAAATGGCTGAAGCAACAGCAGCGTAGCGTTCCTGGCTGTGGGCGTCCGCTACCGGGATGATTTGGACGCCTACAAAGCGCTGTTCGACGCCAGGCGTAAGCTGCGCGCCGCATTTGTCGCTAACGGGTATCTATCCGATGACCGCTCGAGGCGCTCATAACCGGACAGTCAGAACTGGACCGTTTCCTGCGCATGACCCGCGCGATGTGGGCTGCGCCGAGGCGCTGGAGATGCCGCACGTGTACGCCGAGCCGGCAGCTGCCGGCGAGCCTGTGGACGAGCGTTACCCCGGCATCGCCGCGCACTTGGGGGCCTGCGGTCCGTGCGGAGACGACTTCGACGGGCTGCTGGCGGCGCTGGCCGGCGAGGCTACCGCATCCGGCGCCTCTGAATCTGACCAGTAAGATCCCGGCCGCCGCGGCCGCCACCAGATGTGGAACCACATATATGACAAAGGAGCCGTCCTTCGTTGTCGGCGACGCCTACCCGTGCCTCAGGGAACGCCTCGATGAGGAGATCTACGCCTTCAACGCCGCGGTAACAGGCCACCATGACGGCCGTTCGCTGAGCGTGGCCGTGCGGAGCGACAACGGTGACCTGCGCGGTGGGCTGTACGGGTGGACGTGGGGCGGGTTTGGCTATGTCGAACTGCTCTGGGTGCGAGATGACCAGCGTGGTTCCGGCCTGGGTACCAATCCTCAAAGCGGCAGGCCGAGATCCTCAGCCGCGGTTGCGACCGGGTGGCCCTGAGTACCCACTCGTTCCGTGCCAAGGGTTCTACGCCAGATTCGGCTACACCGAATGCGGCAGGACACCGGGCTATCCCCACGGTTATGACGACATCCACATGATGAAGCTCCTGGCCTGACCTGTAGGCCGACCTCAGCCGAAGACAAGG
The DNA here is from genome assembly GCA_963739025.1 of uncultured Actinomycetota bacterium. Lineage (GTDB taxonomy): Bacteria > Actinomycetota > Actinomycetes > Streptosporangiales > Streptosporangiaceae > Chersky-822. The sequence goes on from CAVTYS010000003.1 coordinate 792,287, forward strand.
ACCACGATGACGTCTGAGCCTTGCCCAGCCACGCTGCCGGTGCGGTGCGTGCGGATCGCGAGACCTACCGATCAGCTCGACGCGGTCGTCAGCTTCTACCGCGATGGGCTCGGGCCGCGTGAGCTTGACCGCTTCGCAGGTCACGCCGGCTACCGGGGCCGCGAGAACCTGCTCGTGCTCTACTTCGAAGACCTGACGCAGGTTGAACGGGTGGTCACGCGGCTGGCCAGGCTCGGCCGCCCGCCGGTGGAAGCGGAGAACCCCTATTGGGCTGAGAACGGTGCGGTTACTGTCGAGGACCCGGACCGCTGGCGAGTCGTGCTGATGCCGCAGTCGCCTGTGCGTCCTGTTGAGACTCAGGCAGTCATACGGCCCGGGGTGCTCGCCGACATGCCCGGAGCGTCCGAGGTCGACCGGAGCGCGTCCTTGTCCAATGCGGGAGACCATGACAGCCTGCTGGGCCATCCGGGAGTACAGCCCCGGGCACGCCACCCGCGGTGTCTGGTCTTCAGGCGGTGGCGGGCAGGGCGGCCAGCGCGGCGCGGAGCCTGCTGGCGGCCTCTTCGGCGACGGCCGTGAGGGATGGCTCACCGGTCACCGCCACCATCGTCATCGGATCGAGTGCCTCCACCACGGTCTGGCCGGATTCGGCGCGGACGACCACGTTGCAGGGCAACAGCAGGCCGATCGAGATATCGGTGGCCAGCGCCCGGTGGGCCAGGGGCGGGTTGCAGGCGCCCAGGATCAGGTACTCGCCCATCTCCTCGCCAAGCTTCTCGCGCAGGGTGGCCTGCACGTCGATCTCGGTGAGCACGCCGAAACCGTGCTCCTTCAGGGCTGCGCGGACCCGCGCGGCGGCCTCGGCGAAGGGCAAGTCGGTGCGGACGGTGATGCCGTAGTCCATCTCGGCGCCTCCTCAGGACAGGGTGAGGAACATCTTCTCCATCTGCTGTTCGGTCATCGGCGCATCGCCGTCGCGAGCGGTGAGGCACTGGCGCATGCCGCTGGCCACAATCTTGAATCCAGCCCGGTCCAGGGCCCGGGACACCGCGGCGAGCTGCGTGACCACATCGGTGCAGTCCCGGCCCGACTCGATCATCGAGATGACCCCGGCCAGCTGGCCCTGCGCGCGGCGGAGCCGGTTGAGGACCAGTCCCTGCGCATCTTCATCGATCTTCATGGGTCAGTCCCTTCGTTACGGTAGACCATAATACCCCATGGGGTATCCTGCGAGGCAGGAAGACGGTGAGGTGACCAGTGGATAGCTCGGAGTGGGACCGGCGATATGCGGGAAGCGAGCTGGTGTGGACGGCTGAGCCGAACCGGTTCGTGGTGGCGGAGGCGCAGGATCTGGCGCCGGGCCGGGCGCTGGATCTTGCCGCCGGGGAGGGCCGCAACTCGGTGTGGCTCGCTGCCAGGGGCTGGCGGGTGACTGCGGTGGACTTCTCGGCGGCCGGGCTGGACAAGGCCCGCCAGCTGGCACGGGCGCGCGGGGTCTCGGCTGACTGGGTGCTCGCCGACGTTCTCGACTACCAGCCAGAGCCCGCGGCGTTCCAGCTGGTCCTCGTCGCCTATCTGCAGTTGCCGGCGCCCAGCCTGAACCGCGTACTGGGCCACGCGGTCAGCGCGCTTGCCCAGGGGGGCACGCTGCTCGTGGTTAGCCATGACGTGACGAACCTGGCCGAAGGCGTCGGCGGCCCGCAGGATCCTGCGCTGCTGCATACGCCCGAATTGATCACCCGGCCGCTGGGCGGACTCACCGTGGAGCGGGCCGAGCGGGTCAGGCGCCCGGCAGGCGAGGACGGCCAGGAGGCGATCGACACCCTCGTGCGCGCCGTCCGTTCCTGACCGCCGGCTGGGCATGGCGGAAGCCGGGCAAGGCCGGACTGCCGGCCCGGCCTGGCCCGCGCCAGCGTGCTACTGGCTCGGACGCCGCCTGGTCCGGGAGCCGCCGTGTCTCGCCGGGCCGTGTCCGTCACCGTACTGCTCCTATACCCGGAGGGGTATTTGCAGGGGGGGCCGGCCGTCGGCTAGTCTCGGGCGAGAAGCTATATACCCCACCGGGTATAGGAGGAGGGATCCGTGGCCCCGAAATCGACCTGCGCACGTTTGCGGCCGCGACGCCAGGTCAGTCGCGGGCGGCACTGGCGACTGGGCGGCCCGTGGCCTGCCGCGGTCCGGGGTGGGCGGGCCACCGTCGCGTGACGCCCGGCAATGCGCCCAAGAAAGGTTGCTCTCAGCCATGACCGAGATCATCGCCATCGACACGCCCTCGCTGGGCGATCGCAGTTACCTGGCCCACGACGGGACCGTGGCGGTCGTGATCGACCCGCAGCGCGACATCGACCGCGTCGTGGACCTCGCGGCGGGAGCCGGCGTCACGATTACCCATGTCTTCGAAACCCACCTGCACAACGACTATGTGACCGGCGGCCTCGCGCTGGCCCGGGCTACCGGAGCGGCCTATCACGTCAACGCCGCCGACCAGGTCGCCTTCGACCGGGTGCCCGTGTCCGACGGAGACATCATCGAGGCCAGCCCGTCGCTGCGGGTCCGCGTGCTGGCCACGCCAGGGCACACCTTCACGCACCTGTCGTATGCCCTCCTGGCGGACGGGCAGCCGCCAGCGGTCTTCACCGGGGGATCCCTGCTCTATGGCTCCACCGGCCGGCCCGACCTTCTCGGCGCTGCCCATGCCGGGTCGCTCGCCCGCGCCCAGTACGCCTCGGCGCACCGGCTCGCTCACCTGCTGCCTGAGGAGTCCGGAATCTACCCCACCCACGGGTTCGGCAGCTTCTGCTCGGCCACCCAGTCAGAAGGCAGTTCCTCAACCCTGGGCCGGGAGCGCCGCACCAACCCTGTGCTCACCCTCGGCGAGCAGGACTACGTGGACTCGCTGCTGGCCGGGCTGGACGCCTACCCCGCGTACTACGCCCACATGGGCCCGGCCAACGCAGCCGGCCCGGCCGGCGCCGACCTGTCGGCCCCCCGTCGCGCGGACGCCTCGGAGCTGCTAACCCGCATCCAGGCCAGGGAGTGGGTGATCGACCTGCGGACCCGCACCGCGTTCGCGGCCGGGCATGTGGCCGGCACGTTGAGCTTCGCGCTGGACGTCAGCTTCGCCACGTACCTGGGGTGGCTGATCCCCTGGGGCACGCCCTTGACGCTGCTCGGCGAGACGCCGGAGCAGGTGGCGGAGGCGCAGAGGGAACTGGCGCGAATCGGCATCGACCGGCCTGCCGCAGCGGCCACCGGCGGCCCGGATGACTGGGCGGGCGGGCAGCCGTTGCGCCGTTACCGGGTCGCCGACTTCGCCGACCTGGAAGCGGTCCGGCACCACCGCCCGGTCATCGTGCTGGACGTGCGCCGGACCCTGGAATGGGACGAGTCGCACCTCGAAGGCGCGGCCCATATACCCCTGCACGAGTTGCCGGCCCGCATGTGCGAGGTCCCTGCCGGCGAGGTCTGGGTGCACTGCCAGAGCGGCTATCGGGCGGCGGTCGCCGCCTCCTTCCTGGATACCGCCGGCCGCGCAGTCGTGGCCATTGACGACGAGTACGACCAGGCGGCCCGGGCCGGGCTCGCCCTGATCACCAGCGACACGAATACGGAGGCAGCATGAGCGGCTGGCTGAGGCGGCTCTTCCCCAGCCGGCCGAAGGTGAGCCCGGCGCAGGCGAGGGACCTGCAAGCACAGGGCGCGATCCTGCTGGACGTGCGCGCAGATGCCGAATGGCGAGCCGGGCACGCACCGAAGGCCCGGCACATCCCCCTGGGCCGGCTTCCCGCCAGGCTCCGCGACATGCCGGCCAACCGCACCGTGATCACAGTCTGCCGGTCAGGCCACAGATCCGCCAGGGCCGCCGCACTGCTCGCCCGCGACGGCCGGGACGTGGTCAACCTCACCGGCGGAATGCTTGCCTGGGCCAGGGCCGGCCTGCCCGTCGTATCTTCCGGCGGCACGCCCGGCCGCGTGGCCTAGCCCATGGTCGGATTCGCCGTCGCCGCCGGGCTGCTGATCGGGCTGAGCCTGGGAGCGCTGGGCGGGGGCGGTTCCATCCTGACTGTCCCTGTTCTCGTCTACCTCCTTGGCCAGAGTCCGCACCAGGCCACCACCGCCTCCCTGCTCGTGGTCGGGCTCGCCGCCGTCATCGGCGCCCTTACGCACGCCAGGGCGGGCCGGGCGAGGGTGAGAACAGGCATCGTCTTCGGGCTGCTCGGCGTGGCGGGCTCCTACGGCGGATCGCTGGCCAGCGCCGCCGTGCCCGCCAGCGTCCTGCTGGCCGGGTTCGGCGTGCTCATGCTCGTGGTGGCGGCGACCATGATCCTGCGCCGCAGGATGACCAGCTTGCCCCGCCCGCCCGGCCACCCCCGGACAGGCACCAGGCGGGCCGCAGTCGTGGCAGCCACGGCGACGGGCGTGGGCCTGGTCACCGGGTTCTTCGGCGTGGGCGGAGGCTTCGTGGTGGTGCCAGCGCTCGTGCTGGCCCTGGGCTTCGACATGCCGGCCGCGGCGGGCACGTCGCTGATCGTGGTCGCGGTCGACAGCGCCGCCGCCCTGGCGGCCCGGGCAGGGCAGGCGATGTTCGCCCTCGACTGGTCGCTGGTCATCCCCTTCGCGGCAGCCGCCGTGCTGGGCACGCTGGCGGGAACCGGGGTGGCCGGGCGGGTCAGCCCGCAGCGGCTCAGCGCAGCGTTCACTGTGCTGATCATCCTGGTCGCGGCGTACACGGTCGCCCGCAGCGTGCCCAGCATCGCCTAACAAGGGTCCAACTGCATGGCTGCCCCTAGCCTCCCGCACAGGACCGCCCGCGCATCCGCAGGGGAGCAGCGCGCGGCCCTGGTCCGCCGGGGGTTCGTGCTGGAGTACCTGACCATGGCCTGGAACGTGGCCGGCATCGTGATCCTGGCCATCGCCGCGATCACCGCCCGGTCGGTGGCGCTGGCCGGCTTCGGCCTGGACTCGCTTATCGAGATCGGCGCCTCCACCGTGGTGATCTGGGAGCTTTCTGGCACGGGCGAGCAGCGGCAGCGCCGCGGCCTGCGGTTGATCGGGTACGCCTTCGCCGCCCTGGCGACCTACCTGTTCACCCAGTCCACCATCGTCCTGGCCATCGGCTACCACATCGGCGGCGCCGCGCCATTCGAGATTGGCGTTTCCCGCCAGTTCGTGACACAACGCTCGGGCGAACTGTATCTGGGAGTCAACGCCAGCGACTTCGCCCAGAACTCAGGTTGAACCCAGGAAGTCGGCGCGAAGGGCCTCACCGCGGGTGACCTTCGGCCCTGCTGCGAGGACGCGCCTCTCCGCGACCGTGGTCGTGGTGCAGCGCGACTGATACTTCAGCTCGCCTGACGCCCGCAAAGTCAGTCGTTCCTGGAATCCGGCCAGGGAGCGGGGTGAATCCGGTGACGCCAAGCGCAGTCTGGTCAGCGGACATGCCGACATCGCCGCTGCTGGAACGGGTCCGGCGCGGGATTGTCGGCGAGGGCGAGATGATCGACGGGCCGTTCGGCCCGCGGCGCGTCACGTACGCCGACTACACCGCCTCGGGGAGATCGCTGGACTTCATCGAGGACTTCATCAGGGACGCCGTGCTGCCCCGGTATGCGAACACCCATACCGAGAGCTCGGGCACAGGGCTGCAGACGACCAGGCTGCGCGACGACGCGCGGCGGATGATCCGCGAGGTGGCCGGCGGTACCGAGGATGACCTGGTGATCTTCTGCGGCTCGGGCGCCACGGCCGCGGTGAACAAGCTGATCGGCATCCTGGAGATGCGGATCCCGGCCGGGCTGGATGAGCGGTTCGGGCTGACCGGGCAGATCCCGGAGGCTGACCGGCCGGTCGTGTTCGTGGGCCCGTACGAGCATCACTCGAACGAGCTGCCCTGGCGGGAATCGATCGCGCAGGTCGTGGTGATCGCGGAGGACCCGGACGGCCACGTCGACATGGCTGACCTCGAGCGGCAGCTGGTTCGCTACACGGGGCGGCCGCTGATCGGCAGCTTCTCGGCGGCCTCGAATGTGACCGGCATCTTGACTGACGCCCGCGCGGTAAGCGGGCTGCTGCACGCGCACGGCGCGCTGTCGTTCTGGGATTACGCGGCCGCCGGCCCGTACGTGCCGATCGACGTCGCCGAGTCGGCGCCGGGTGCCGGGGATGGCAAGGACGCGGTGTTCTTGTCGCCGCACAAGTTCCCCGGCGGCCCGCAGACACCCGGGGTTCTGGTGGTGCGCCGTCATCTGGTGCGCAACGCCGTGCCGACCGCGCCGGGCGGCGGGACGGTCGCGTTCGTGGACCCCGTCGGTCACCGCTACCTCGACGATCCGGTGGCCCGCGAGGAGGGCGGCACCCCGGCGATCATCGAGTCGATCCGGGCCGGGCTGGTGTTCGGGCTCAAGGAGGCTGTGGGAACCGACCTGATCGCGGCTCGCGAAGAGCGGCTCTGGCGGTACGTGCTCGGCCGGTGGGCGCAGGAGCCGGGGATCGAGATTCTCGGCAATCACCGGTCCCGGCGGCTGTCGATCATCTCCTTCCGGATCCGGCACCGCGGCCTGTACCTGCACCACAACTTCGTCGTCGCGCTGCTCAACGACTTGTTCGGGATCCAGGCACGCGGCGGATGCTCGTGCGCCGGGCCGTACGGGCACCGCCTGCTGGACATCGGGGAAGCCCGCTCGCACGCCCTGCGCGATGAGGTCGGCCACGGCTGCGACGGAGTCAAGCCTGGCTGGAGCCGGGTCAACCTGAACTACTTCATATCCGCGCCGACCGCCGAGTACATCGCGGCCGCGGTCGACCTCATCGCGGCGTACGGCTACCGGCTGCTCCCGCGCTACCGCTTCGACCCGCACACCGGGCTGTGGCGGCACGAGGCGGGTGTCCCGCCTCTGCCGATCACCCTGCGCGATGTCCGGTACACCGCGACCGGGGAGATGGATTACCCGCGCCACCGGGAACAAGCTGGCGAAGAGGCGTTCGGCCAGTACCTGCGCCAGGCCCGCGAACTGCTGACCGCCCTGCCTGACGATCTCCCTGACGGGCCGACTGGGCTTCCGGCGGGCTTCGAGGCACTGCGCTGGTTCCCGCTGCCGCCCGGAAGCGTCCTTAAGGAACCGATTCCGCCTGGCGAGCAGGCCGAACTGAGCCGGCCCAGGTCAAGCGCCGGAGCGCCAGGTTGACGGCCGCGGATACCGCTCCTGGCTCGGGCTCTGCCCCGCACCTGGCGGGCCTGCCCGCCTGGCCGGGCGTGCTGGCCGTCGTGGCCCATCCCGACGATGAGAGCTTCGGCCTCGGCGCCGTCATCGACCACCTCGCGTGTGCAGGCGCATCGGTGCATGTCCTGTGCTTCACCCATGGCGAGGCCTCGACGCTGAACGAGACCGGCGCATGCCTGCACGCCATCCGCCACCAGGAGCTGCGCAAAGCTGCGGCCGAAATCGGCATCGCCACCGTCGACCTGCTCGACTACCGAGACGGCCAGCTCGAGGCGGTACCAGCTGGCGAGCTCTCCGGGTGCGTCCTGTCGGCTGCCAGCCGGTACCGCCCGAGCGCGCTGCTCGCCTTCGACGAGACCGGCATCACCGGGCATCCGGACCACCGGGCCGCCACCGCGGCTGCCGTGCACGCCGGGCGCCTGCGCGGACTGCCCGTGCTCGCATGGACACTCCCCGACGCAGTCGCCGCCAAGCTGCGTGAGGAGACCGGCGCGCCGTTCGCTGGCCGGCCGCCGGGCCTGATCGACCTCCGCGTCCAGGTCAGCAGGCAGGCCCAATGCCGAGCGGCTCTGGCTCACGCCAGCCAGATCTCGCCGGCCGCGGTGCTGTGGCGACGGCTCCAGCTCCTCGGCGACTTCGAGCACCTGCGGTGGCTGGCGCCGCCGCCGAGCTGACTATCACCCGAGGCCGCGGCTTCCCGCTCTGCGGCCGCCGCCTGGGATAGCGGCCGTTACGTCCTAGGGCTGCGGCCTGGGTAGCCGATGCCTGGCTGCCTGAATGCGCTACCGGTGATCCTGCCCCCCACGATGCCGGCGGGCACGGCCCAGGCAGCGACGTCACCCACGAGGGCGGGATCGCCGCCCTGAGCCTGCCACCTCCGCCTGGTGATCAGCACGGCAAGGGAGATCCCGACGACGTACATGAGGCCGTAGACGTGTACGGAGAGCGGGCCGACATGGAACCCGCTGACCGGTGGGCTCGGAATGTGCATCGCTATCGGCCGTTCCGTCTCACTTCCGGGGGCGTGGTGCGCGAGCGTTCGGTCACAGGGTTTCACGCAGGGCGGGCGCTTGCGCGTCGGCCAGCAGGTCGACCGCCTGGGCGAGGGCGTTGAGTGCCGGAGCGGCCGCAGCCAAAGCCCGCCGTTGCGGGGCAGGCAAGGTGGACAGTGCCAGGTGCAGGACGGCTGCGTTGGTCGCGTGCCAGGCATGCACCGCCTGGTGCCCGGTATCGGTGGCAGTGAGTTCCACCGCCCTGCGGTCCGCGTCGGCTGCCGCACGGGTGACCATCCCCTGAGCGACGAGCGTGTTGACGATGGTGGTGACGGTGTTGGGCCGCATGTTCAGCAGCCTGGCGAGCTGCCCGGGCCGGGCGCCCGGATGCTCGGTCAGCGCGGACAGCAGTTCGAGCTGCGCGACCGCCAGCGGATTGCCTGGATCGGCTATGCGGGCGCCACGGCGCAGCGCGCGGCGCAGCCGGGCGATTCCGTCAGCCAGGCCGTCAGATCGGGCCCGGCCGTCCCGGGGCTGCTCGACGCCCCGCGCAGTCCTGGTCGTCTCGTTCATCGCTGGCCCTCCCGCTGCCCTCGTCCGCCGAGAGTAGTGCCGCCGGAGCCGCGCGAAGCGGACCGGGTTCCCGCCCACGCCGACGCAATGGCGGCGACGGTCAGCGCCCCGACGGCCAGCGCGCCAGGCTCGGCAGGATCCAATTGGGCTCCGGCGTGCAGCCCCAGGGTCACCAGCGCGACTCCGAGCGCGGTGCCGAGCCCGCGCGCCATGTTCACCATTCCGCCGGTCCTGGCCGCATCATGCGCCGGCGTCGCCGCCATGATCTGAGTGTTGTTCGCCGGGATGTAGACGCCGAGCCCGGCACCGATCAGTACCAGCGACAGCACGGTGGAAATGACCGGTCCCGGAATCGCCAGGCCGGCCACCGCGCAGGTGGTGAGGAGGCCGCCGGCGGCGCACCGCCGCCGGTTGGACCAGCCGACAGGCAGCGTCCGCTCCGCCGTCACGGCTGCCAGCCCGAAGCCCGCGGGTAGCGCGGCCAGCAGCAGTCCGGTCTCGAGCACTCCTGCGCCGGTGGCCGTCATCGTCTGGGGGAGGAGTACGAGTGGGCCGAACAAGACCATGTAGGCGCACATCGCGCCGACCAGCGCAGGCGCGATCCTGGCTGCCGCCAGCATCCGCAGGTCGATCAGGGGCGCAGCAGCCTTTCGCTCCCACCACTGCAGCGCGGTCCCGGCCGCGAGTGCGGCCACTGCGGCCCCCAGGGCTATCCAGGCCGGCAGGCCAGAGCCCGAGACCGCGGAGACCGCAACTAGCAGCCCGGCCGCGGACGTTGCCAGCAGCGCCATCCCCAGCGGGTCGGTGCCCTGCCTGGCGGCCCGGTGCCGGGTCCGCGGCAGCAGGTAAAACCCGGCCAGTACCGCGACCAGGCCGACCGGCACGTTGATGAGGAAGATCCACCGCCAGCCTGCCGACGCGACCAGCAGCCCTCCCGCGACCGGGCCGATCGCGAGCCCCAGGGCCTGCGCGGCGGCCTGAACTGCTAGTGCCGTCCGGCGTCTGGCAGGCGGCGTGCTCGTGCTCACCAGAGCGACACTGTTGGCCTGCAGCATGGCCGCCCCAGCAGCCTGCACGACCCGCAGCACGATGAGCGCCGTCAGTGTCGGCGCCAGGCCACATGCGGCGGACGCAGCGGCGAAGACCCCGAACCCGTACAGGTAGATCAGCTTGCGTCCGAGCCGGTCCGACCAGCGACCCACCGGCACCAGCAGTGCAACCAGAGCCAGCAGATAAGCCAGCGATACCCACTGAACCTCCGCCAGAGTGGCGCCGAACTGGCGCTGCAGTGCCGGGAAGGCGAGGGTCACCGCGCTGGCATCCAGCTGACCCATGAAAGCGCCGAAGCACACGGTGATGACGGCGAACCACGGTGCCAGGCGGTGCTCCCGCACCACGGTCGGACGGGCGGGCTCGCGCAGCAGCATCACCACTGCGCTAGGTCACCGCGCCGCCCGGCACCGCTTGTCACCGCAGCAGCCCGCCTTGCCCGGATGATCACGAACACTCCACGAACTCATTCTGTGACAGAATCTAATTTAGTTCTATCACAGAATGTCTTGTGCTCAGTTCGTGACGCCGGGCTCCCAGCGTGCCTCGCTCGCTGACACGTGTTCGCTCGCCTGCCGCAGACCACGCGGGTGTGAGCGCAGCTAACCGCGAGGTCGGCTGACGCCTGGCTGTGTGTGCTCTCAGGCTCGGCCCGACAGCATGAGATGCCAGTAAAGGGCTGGCAGGCCGTAGCGCTTGAGCAGCCACATGTCGTAGCGCGGCTTCAGGGTATTGATCAGCGGGAAGCTCGGCCTGCGCTTGAGGTCGTAGTCGAACTCGGCCAGCAGCATCCGGTTGCGCGATGTCACCAGCGGGCACGAGGTGTAGCCGTCGTACTGGCTGCTGGCGGGCCGGCCGCTCCTGGTCGCGAGCAGGTTCGCGACCAGGACAGGGGCTTGCTTGCGGACAGCGGCGCCGGTCTTGGAGGTAGGCAGGTTCGAGGCGTCGCCCACGGAGAACACATTCGGCCATTTCGGGCTCTGCAGGCTGTGTTTGTCGACCTCCACGTAGCCGAACGGGCTCGCCGGGTCCGCCAGCGGCGTCGGCTTGATCCAGTCTGGCGCGCTCTGCGGTGGCGTGGCGTGCAACAGGTCGTACTCGATTGTTTCCTTGGTGCCGGCCTTGGTGTCGGAGATCACTGCCCGGTTGCTGTCCCCGTCGACTTCGACAAGCTGGGATTCCTTGCGGACCTCGATCCCGTAGCCGGCGGCGATCCCTTCCAGCACCTTGGCCCAGTCGGGCTGGCTGAACATCGCGGCCGTGGGCAGGACCAGGATCACCCGGGTGCGGTCGAGTATGCCCTGAGACCGCCACCAGTCAGCGGCCAGGTAGGCGATCTTCTGGGGGGCGCCCGCGCACTTGATCGGCCCCGCGGGCATGGTGAACACTGCGGTGCCGCCGCGCAGGTCGCGGATGTACTCCCAGGTGCGCGGCGCGAGGTCGAACCGGTAGTTGCTGGAAACACCGCGGCGGCCTAGAGCCTCGGTGAGACCCGAGACGTTGCCGAAGTTGAGCTGGATTCCTGGTGCCAGGACCAGGTAGTCATAACGCAACGGACGGCCTGACTCCGTTGTCACGGTCTGCGTGTCAGGGTCGACGTCGGCGGCGGCGTCATGGACCCACCGCACGCCCTTCGGCATGACGTTGGCCTCAGGCCGGACCGTTTCGTCAGCTGACGCCCGGCCGCCGCCGACGAGAGTCCACAGCGGCTGGTAGTAGTGACTGCCAGAAGGCTCGACCACGGCGATGTCTTTGATGCCCGCCCTGACCAGCCGGGCAGCAACGGTTATGCCTGCCGTGCCGCCGCCTACGATCAGGACCTCGTGGTGCTCAGCGGCTGGACCGGATGCGCTCATCGGGATGCTCCCTTCGGTTGCTCTGGGTCGTCAGGCTCTGGCCAGGGCGAGCCCGGCGGGACCGGCGTTGTCGTACTCGTCGTCGAGGCTGATTGCCGTGCGGCCGCGCGCGGCGAGCATGGAGGCGGCCACCATGGAGCGGTATCCGGTGCGGCAGTGCACCCAGACATCACCGGGCGGGATCTCCCCCATCCGGGCCGTGAGCTCGTTGAAGGGAATATGTACTGCCCGCGCGATGTGGCTCTCTTCCCATTCCAGCCGGCGGCGGACATCGAGCACCACCAGGTCGCCGGCCCCCTGCGCCGCGACGGCCGCGGCGAGGTCGCCGAATTTAGCCAGCCTGAGCGAGGCCAGCGGCTGATCCCCGGCCCAGTCCTCCGGTTTTCCGGTCGCGGCGGCCGCCGGGCGGTCGATCCCGATCCTGGCCAGCTCGCGCTGTGCCTGGCTGACATGCTCTGGCGTTGCGCCTAGTAGCGTCAGGGGAGTGCCCCACGGGATCGCCCAGCCCAGGTAGCTGGCGAAGCTGCCATCGAGCGGGAAGCTGAATGTGCCGGGCAGGAATCCCGCGGCGAAGGCGATGCGGTCACGCAGGTCAACCACCCACTCGCCGGCCTGGACCCGCCTGCGCACTTCCGCCGCGTCGGCCCGGCGCGGCAGTGACAAGTCGGGGGCGGCTGGCCCGGCGGTGTTGGCAGGTCCCATGTGGGCGTAATAGGCGGGCCAGGCGTCCAAGCCTGCGACTAGCCTCTCGAGATAGATCCGCTCGTCGAGCGTGAGCACGGGGTTGAACTGCTTCTCCCGCCCGATGGTCGAGGCCAGGCCCTGCGCCTGAGTGGCCGAGCAGAAGCTGCCGAACCCGTGCGTCGGGAAGATCTCGGCCTGGTCGGGCAGTTCCCTGGCCAGGCGCCGGGCCGACGCGTACTGCGCGCGGGCCAGGGCCGCCGTGTTCTCCGGTCCAAGCAGATCCGGGCGTCCGGTCGAGCCGTAGAGCAGCGACCCGCCGGTGAAGACGCGCACCACATCTCCCGCGGCCTCGAGCACGTAAGACAGGTGAGTGAACGTGTGCCCGGGGGTTGCCAGCACCCGCAGCCGCATGGCGGCGCCGATCTCAAGGCAGTCGCCGTCGCCGACCGGAGTGCGGTCGAAGCCAACGGGATCGGCACTATTGACCAGGTAACTCGCGCCAGCCGCACGGGAGAGCGCCAGGCCGCCAGTGACATAGTCGTTGTGGATATGGGTCTCGGCGACGTGAGTGATCCGCACGCCCCGCTCCTCGGCCAGGGCCGCGATGCGGTCGATATCCCGCTGCGGGTCGATGATGACCGCAACCTGGCCATCGTGCGCCAGGTAGCTGCGGTCGCCAAGAGTCGGCGTCTCGACGGAGATCACTTCTGCCAAGGTCGCTTACCTCCCGGACCCGACTCGCGCACCGGCCCGATGCCATCAGGTTCGCCAAATGTACGATCATTCGTACAGGAACTGCAAGACCCGCCGAGGCCAGGAGGCCGGCCGGCCACCCGAGGACCCAGTCGCAAGCCGCTTATACTTCCGGTGCTGTCCGGACGTCTTATCCCTTCGCCGCAGGCAGGAGGTTCGATGGCTGAACACGGTTCCGGCCGCCGCGCGGCAACAGCACGGAAGCTGGACCGCCGCAGTCCGATGCCGCTGTGGGCACAGCTGCGAGCCGACCTGCGCCGTCGGCTCGCGGTAGATGGCTTCGGCGAGGCGTTCCCTGGCGAGCTGGCCCTGGTCGCCGAGTACGAGGTCAGCCGCCACACCGTCCGCACTGCGCTGCAGCAGTTGCGCGCCGACGGCATAGTGGTCGCCGAGCGTGGCCGCCGTCCACGGCTAGCCGGGCAAACCGCGATCACTCAGCCGCTCGGGGCGATGTACTCGTTGTTCGCGTCAGTGGAGTCCGCTGGCCTGAGTCAGGCCAGCATTGTCCGCTCCCGGGATGTGCGCGCCGACGGAGTCGTCGCGGACCGGCTCGGCCTGGAGGCTTCCGTGCCGCTGTTCCGGCTCGAGCGATTGCGCCTGGCGGGCGAGGAGCCGCTCGCCCTCGATACCGTATGGCTGCCGGCCGACATTGCCGCACCGCTGCTCGACTCCGACTTCACGCACACCGCTCTGTACGACGAGTTGGCCGCTCGCACGGGCCTGCGGCTGGAGAGCGGGCGGGAGCACATTCGCGCGGTGGTGCCCACCCAGGCCGAGCGGCGTCTCCTGGGCATCCCGGCATCCACCGGGGCACTGGCTATCGACCGGATCGGTTATTGCGAAGGCGGGCCCGTGGAGTGGCGGCACACCCTCATCAGGGGCGACCGGTTCTCATTCATCGCCGAGTTCTCGTCCCGCACCGGCTACCAGCTCATGCTAGGTGGCCAGGACCAGGCTGGCGGCGTCACCTCGGCGGTCGCGTGACTCGGCGTCATGCGGCTGGTGCCGGCCGAGCCCTGCCTCGCCGCCTCCGATGACAGAGGCCGCAGCTCGGAGCTTAATGAACGCATCCGGGCTGATCAATGCCGAGCGGTGATCTGGGCGCCGGGGCACCGCCGGGCGGCTCGCGGCGGCCGCCCTCCCGCGGCCGGCTGCCGGGTGCGCATGCTGAGGAGCACCGCCCGGCTTACCGGCAGGTCCGGGAAGGGCGAGCCTTGTGGGCCGCGCTGTTCGCGAACGCCGCCCTGCTGGTGATCGAGGCCGCCGGCGGCCTCGCGTTCGGCTCCCTCGTGCTGATGGCCGATGCCGGTCACCTGCTGGCGGACGTCTCGGCGCTCGCGGTGTCCCTGGCCGCCGTCGGCATCGCCCGCCGGCGCCCGACGGCGAAGCACACGTTCGGCTTCGAGCGGGCCGAGGTGCTCGCTGCCCAGGTGAACGCGCTCTTGCTAGTCGGTGTCATGGCCTGGATCGTCCAGGCCGCTATCCGCCGTCTCGCCGCGCCGCCAACCGTCCAAGGGGGCGGGATGCTCGCTGTCGCCATCCTGGCGCTGGCCGTGAACGGCACCAGCGCGGTTCTGCTCGCGCGGGCGGCGGGGCTGAGCCTGAACATGCGCGGGTCTTACACTCACCTCGCGGTCGACGCGGCGGGATCGCTGACGGCGATTCTCGCGGCCGTTCTTATCCTCGGATGGGGACTTCAGTCAGCCGACCCCGTCGCTTCGCTCCTCACCGCCGCCCTCGCGGCCTGGGCGGTTGTTGGCCTGATCCGCCGTACCACGCATGTGCTCATGGAAGGGGCACCGCGCGGGCTGGATGCCGGGCAGGTAACGGCGGCGTTGCTCGAGCACCGCGACGTGACAGGCGTTCATCACCTGCACCTGTGGAGCCTTGCCTCCGATGACCCTGCCCTGTCCGCCCACCTGGTGCTGGGCGGGAAGCCCTCGCTGGCCGACGCAGAGCGGTGTGCAGAGGCGCTGAGAGTGATGCTGGCGGCGCGGTTCCGCATCGAGAATGTCACCTTGGAGCTCGAGGGCGAACCTGAATGCACGAGTGCTGATGACTGACCGGGCGCCGCTGCCGGCTAGCGGCGGGCCCGGCTGACATGAGCGAGCAGATCACGCGCCACGCCGCTGGGCGGAGCGGCGCCCCCGGTCCAGATCGCCCGCAGCGCCCGGTGCAGGTCCAGGTCGGCCACTGTCACGCGCGTCAGGCGGTGCGATGCGAGATCCTCGCTGACGGCTAGCTCGCTGAGTACCGCTGGCCCGGCACCGGCCAGAACCGCCGCCCGGACCGCTGCAGTGGTGGACAGGGCGAGCGCGACTGGAGGCACCGTGACAGGCGGCTGCCCGGCGGGGCGGCGCAGCGCCGCTGCCAGCGCCGCGGCGAGGGCATCGCGGGTCCCCGATCCTTCCTCGCGGCTGACCAGCGGGGTCGCGGCGAGTTCGGCCGGGCTCAGTGGCTCGAGGCGGTCCGCCCACGGATGGTCGGGGCGGACGACCACGAGAAGCTCGTCCCGTCCGATGACCCGGTTGCGGACACCGGCCGGCGGGGCCGGGCCTTCGACGAATCCCAGGTCGGCGGTTCCGTCCCGGACCTGCTGGGCGACGGTCTCGCTGTTCGCCGCGGTCAGGACGATCTCCGCGGGCTGCTCGCCGCGGCGCTGAGCCGCCGTCTGGAGGGCGACCAGCCAGCCGGGCAGGAGCTGCTCGGCGATGGTCAGGCTGGCACTCACCCGCAACCTGGTGTGGTGGCGATTACGCAGGGCCGCGAGGCCGGCGTCGAGCTCGGCGGCAACGGCGAGCAGGCGGGCTGCCCATTCCGCTACGACCACGCCTTCCGGGGTCAGAGTTGACCCGCGTGACGTGCGCGCGACCAGCGTGACGCCGGCCTGCGCCTCAGCGGCCCTGATGCGGGCGGATACCGCTTGCTGTGTGACGCCCACCTGGCGCGCTGCCGAGTTGAGGCTGCCGGTGCGGGCCACCGCGAGCAGCATTTCGAGCGCGGCCAGGTCAGGCATCCGGGCGCTCAGGGTCATGCGCTCACATTAGAAGCTCACAAGCTCGGCTTGTAGCGCGCCCAGCGTGCGAGCGGTCGCCGCTGCCCTGCTCGCCCACCAGCGCCGCGGGTCGTGCCCGTCGACTGGTGGCTGGCTGGCGTGCGTGCTCGCCCACGTCTTGGCGTGGCCCCGTAGCCAGTTAAGTGTGGCGATGGGGTCTTGGTCGAGCATGGCTGCCAGGGTGTACCGGCGCTCGCCGACCCGGTATCCGAGCCCTGCCGCCGCGGCGGCTCCCCGCAGGTCCTCGTGGGTCAGCAGGATGCCGGAGCGTACTGGCGCGACCAGGGAGTCGAGCAGCTGGTCCCTGCTGTCGCCAGAGCGGATCGGCGGGGGCGCGGCCCGCAGGGCCGCGGGCAGCGCCGTCGTCCAGGATGCGACTGGCGTACGGGCCTCCCGGTGCAGCGCATGCAGCGTCAGCTCGGCCCAGGTGGCCAGCCCTGCCACCGCAACGTGGCTGAGGGCGGCCAGGTATCCGGGAGCCCATGACCAGAGATGCTCACGGAGGAGGGCCGCGCGGGCATGCGTCAGCCGCTGCCTGGTCAGCTCCGATCTCGCTGCCGTCCCGGCTTCTGCGAGCTCGGCGTAGAGCATGAGAAGTACCCCGAGGTGGTCCGCATCGGCTGGCGGGGCCAGGCCCATGGCGCGCCAGAACCCCGCCACCCGGTCGAGGCCCTCACCGCCGAGCTTTCCCTCGCTGCCGAGATGGATCGCTGCGTGCGGCGGCGCGGTGAGCACGAACGCGGCCGTATGCTCGGCCGCGGTCAGCGGGGGCAGCCCGAGCGCTGCCAGCACGGGCTGGCAGTACGGTGGCGGGCTGCCAGGCACGGATCCCAGCGCCCGCAGCAGTTCGGCGCCTGCGGTCGGGACGTCGGCAATGGCGGCGTCAGCCGTCATCTGGCTGGCTCCTTTCCGGGACCCGGTAGCTGTGGGCGGCGGGCTTGAGTGGCCGTATCAGCCAGCGCGGCCGCCGCAGCGCGCCCGGTGAGTCCGGCCCGGCTGGGCGGGTCAGCTGCAGCCACTCCTGGTAGATCCTGCGGGCCCTGGCGGTGTCCACCGTGATGTCGCCGTGCTGATCGCCCGGACCGGCCGGCCGGACCCGGACCGCCTGATGCCAGCAGTGCATCCCGGATATCGGGTCGGGGTGCACGGGGAACGTGAGGTTCTGGTGGACGCCGGTGTCGCTCCACCAGATCCGCTGCGTGTCCGGATCGGCGGACTCATACGGCGCCACGACCTCGCGGCGCTCCATGGTCCAGCCATCATCGCCATGCCGCAGGTCCACCGTGGCCATCATCCCGCCGGCCCCGCGGGGCTGGCTTGTCAGCCGCCACCGGCCCATGTGGTGGCTGCACGCGACGACCCCGGGCCTGATCCCCTCGGTGATCCAGGCCTTGGCCACGAAGTGCCCGATGTCGGTCTCGACCCTGACGAGGTCGCCGGTCCGCGTGATGCCGAGCCGGGCCGCGTCCGACGGGTGGACCCAGACCGGGTTGGTATGCGCGAGTTCGTCCAGCCACTTGGCGTTGGCCGACCGGGTGTGGATCTGGGTGGGCAGCCGGAACGTCGACAGCAGGACCATCTGGTCCGGCGCCAGGTTGGCGGGGTGCACGTGGCTGCGGATGTAGCCGGGCAGCGCGTGCTCCGGCCAGCCCCAGGCGGCCAGCGTCGACGAATAGAACTCCAGCCGTCCCGATGGCGTGGGAAACCCGCGCCGCACGGTGCCGTCCACGTCCACCCCCACCGGGCGACGTCCTGTGGCGTCCGGGTCGGGCGCGCCCGTGGGGACGACATTCAGGCTCAACTGGGCGCGCGCGCTGGTGTAGACCCGCCCGGCTGGCGTGGTGCGGACGTTGTCGAGTTCGCCGTCCGGGACCTGCTGCTCGTACACCGGCCCCTGGCCCGAGGTGATCTCGAAGGCGCCGTAGCGGCGCATCCACTCCAGCGGGGTGAGACCCTCCGCCGCGGCACGTTCCGGCAAGCCGGGCACGGAATGCTCGAACATCCAGCCGTAGTACTCGTCCACGGTCAGCTTCTGGCCCGGCCGGGCCCGGGATTCGTGGTGCTGGCGGATGCCGAGTGACCCGTCAGGATCGATTCGCCAGGACAGCTCGATCCAGAACTCGTTCTCCTCCCATACCTCGCCAGGGTTCACCTGACGGGTGTCGGTGATCTCCTCCCCGAGCCGCTCACGGGCGGTCCGCAGCACCGGCTGGCGGAACCCGACCCACTGCCCGTCGTACTGCTCGTAGGAGTGCGTGTCGTGCCGCTCGGAGGCGTGCCCCATCGGCAGCACGTAGTCAGCGAAGTACGCCGACTCGTTCCAGGTGGGAGTGAGCGCGACGGAACAGCCGACCTTCGCCTCGTCGGTGAGGACCTCCATCCAGGACAGCCCGTCCGGGTTGGTCCAGACCGGGTTGTAGACCCGCATGAAGTAGGTGTCCAGCCTGCCCCGGCCTTCGGCCAGGAAGTGGGGCAGCAGAAAGGACATCTCGTTCTGCGCCAGCGGGTACTCCAGCGGCCACGTGAGGTCCTGCCAGACCTCGGGGTGCGGAGGAAGGTGGATCGGCCGGGGAACGAACTTGTTCAGCCCGTTCGGGAACACCCCGCCGGGCGTGGCGACCGCTCCCAGCAGCGCCGAGATCAGGAACAGGGTGCGCGGCACCTGCCAGCCGCCGAGGTTCCCCGCCGCGGCCGAGCGCCAGACGTGCGCCGAGAAGCGGGTCCCCGCGCCAGCGACGATCTCGGCTACCTCGGCGATCACGGCGGCGTCGATACCTGACTCGCCTGCCGCGAACCCGAAGGTGAACTCGCTGTACAGGCGGGATAGGATTTCCTCGAAC
The DNA here is from genome assembly GCA_963739025.1 of uncultured Actinomycetota bacterium. Classification (GTDB taxonomy): domain Bacteria; phylum Actinomycetota; class Actinomycetes; order Streptosporangiales; family Streptosporangiaceae; genus Chersky-822. Next base: position 811,310 of record CAVTYS010000003.1, read on the forward strand.
GTATCGAAGGTGGCTGGCTGGTCCGGGTGGCATGCGCGCAGGTACTCGGCCCAGTTCCACCACCGGCGGACGAACTCGCGGTCGTAGCGCCGGGTGTCGATGATGTGCCGCGCCACGGCGAGGTTGATCGCGGCCTCGCTGCCGGGTACCGGCGAGAGCCAGTGATCGGCGTGCGTGGCTGTGTTGGACAGCCGGGTGTCGAGCACGATGACCTTGGCGCCGTTCGCCCGCGCCTCGGAAATCCGCTGTGCGTGCGGGTTGAAGTAGTGGCCGGCTTCCAGGTGGGCGCTGATCAGGTAGATGACCTTCGCGTTGGCATGATCGGGGCTGGGCCGGTCCGCCCCCATCCAGAACTGGTAGCCGGTCCGCCCGCCGCTGGAGCAGACGTTCGTGTGCGAGTTGTGGCCGTCGACGCCCCAGCTCGCGAGCACGCGCTCGGTGAAGCCGTCCTCGCCCGGCCGGCCGATGTGCACCATGATCTCGTTCTGCCGGTGTTCGGTGATCGCGGCCCGGATCCGGTCCGCCAGCGCATCCAGTGCCTGGTCCCAGCTGATCCGCTCCCAGCCGCCCGCGCCCCGGGCACCGGCCCGGCGCAGCGGGTACAGGATCCGGTCCGGGTCGGTCACCTGATTGATGGTGGCCGGGCCTTTCGCGCAGTTGCGGCCCCGCGAGCCCGGGTGCTCCGGGTTCCCCTCGAACTTGCGCACCCGCAGGTTCTCCCGGTCCACGTAAGCGAGCAGGCCACAGGCCGACTCGCAGCTGAAGCAGGTGGTGGGGACCAGCATGTAGCGGCGTTCCTCGCGGGCAGGCCAGGCGCGTGAGTCGAGTTCGGTCCAGTCGTCCCAGCGTTCCTTGGGCGGGAACGCCGCCAGGTGCACTTTGCTGGGGCCCTGATAGAACGTCTCACCGCGCGCCTCGGTAGCTGCTCGGGCTGCCGAAACCCTCGCGGAAAGCGCGGCGAGGTCAGGGGCGCGGCGACCAAACCCGGCGCGTCTAGGCATCGATCCCGCTCCTCATGATTAGGCCAGGGGGACGCACTGGCCGGCCTGGATGTAGGCGTGCTCGTGGGCCAGCAGGCCGAGCAGGGCGAGCGGGGCGGCGGTTACGCCGAGCCAGGGTGCGGCGATCGCGGCGGCTATCACAGCCAGGCCGGGCCAAAAGAATCTGGCGAACTTGCCGTGGGTCATTGCGCGGGTGGCGAGGTGGGCGTGCGCGGTGACATGCGGCAAGGTCGTCTCGGCGGTCACCATCAGGATATGAGTGGCTGCGGCTGCGGCCAGAACCACCTCGTCGGCGGTCACTGCCCGGGCGGGGGCAAGCCAGAGCAGGAAGGGCAGCATGGCTGCAGCGCCGGCCAGCACGGCCTGCACGGCCAGGTGCGGGGCCAGGAGCGGGCTCTGCCACAAGTCCCTGGCCTTTGCCTGCGCGAACAAGTAGGCGGTATAGACGGCGGCGGCCAGCGCCAGCGGCAAGCCAGCCACGGCCAGCACCTTCGATGCCGTGAGATATCCGGCCAGCGCGGCCAGGAGATAGAGCGAAAGAATACCCCCGTAGCCGCCGATGATGAACGCGCCGCGGACGAGCCAGCTCCGCCACTGCGGGCGGGTGAAGATCAGATAGAAACGCAGCGGGTGCTTCAGGTCTGCGATCAGGACAGCTCCAGTCGCCCCGAGGAACGCGAGCGCCATCACCGGCGCGGCCCACACGACAGCCGGACTGCGCCAGCCCAGGTATCCCAGTAGGGCGAGCAGGATGGGCACGATGAACCCGCCTGCGGCGATGCTCTTGGTCCAGGTGTAGAGACTGACCCGCCAGTCCCACGGCGCGAGGTGCGGAACGTCGTAAGACAGCAGCGCGGCCGCCGACGATGTCGGCTGGCCAGGATGACCGGCTGGGACTCGCTGCGGGTGCGGCGGTCCCTGGGTGGCCCAGGCGAACAGTTCGCCGTCGGGGCGCCGGGCGGCCAGCGGATCCAGCGTGGCCTCGTGCGCGCCCAGGTAGTGCACGGCCGGCCCGGTCTCCTTCTCCGGCCGCCGCACCTGCACCGCCTGGCGCGCCACGATCTTGGCGACCTCAGAGGCAGGGTCGTTGCCGTCACCGACCAGGATCGCCCCGACCGGGCAGACCGTCACGCAGGCAGGCTCCAGGCCTACCTCGAGACGGTGGGCGCACATGTTGCACTTCTCGGCGCAATGGTCGTCCGGGTTGATGAAGATCGCGTCATACGGGCAGGCGGCCATGCACGCCTTGCAGCCGATGCAGGCCGACTTGTCGAAATCGACGATCCCGTCTTCCCGGCGGAACATCGCCTCGGTCGGGCATGCCGCCACGCACGGCGCATCGCTGCACTGGTTGCACCTGGTTACCTGGAACGTCCGGCGTACCTCGGGAAATGCGCCGACGTCCGCGGACTTGACGTAGGTCCTCGTCACGCCGACCGGGACCTCGTTCTCGCTCTTGCAGGCCGTCGTGCAGGCGTGGCATCCGATGCACTTCGTCTGGTCGAGCACCTTCAGCCAGCGCACCGGCTTGCTGCCCTCTGGCACCATAAGACCGACGCTACGGGCGCGGTGACCTGGCTTGTAGTCCGGCAGTTCTTGTACCAGCTACAAGTACGGCTTGTAGCCCGCGTCCTGAGATCGTCAGGATTCTCGGCAGATGCGAGCGAGCGCGGTGCGGCTCCAGGCCAGGAAGGTCCGCTCGTTGGCCAGAGTGAATCGGGCGTCCGGCTCACTTCCGTCCGCTTTCCTGTGGTCAGCCGGCTTCGCGCGGCGGAGGAGATGCGTCACGAACTCCTTTAGATGCTGGTGGCAGCCCCGTCGCGGATGACTGCCGGGGAGGCTCGCTTGCGCCACCAGACATAATGTGAATGCGGGCTCACGGGCGAGGTCCAGCCCGGGGAGAGGAGTGAGCGTGCCAAACCAGAACGCGGCAGAGATCAACGAGCTGCATGCCCGCGTCTGCAAGGCCATTGCGGATCCGAAGCGCCTGCTCATCATCAACGAGCTGAGAGACGGCCAGATGTCGGTGGGCGATATCGCCGATGCGCTGGGGATATCTCAGCCGAATGCGAGCCAGCACCTGTCGCTGCTGCGAGATCGCGGGATCGTCACGGCGCAGCGATCCGGCAGCACCATCTACTACGCCCTGACGAGCCAGAAGATCGTGCGGGCGGTCGACCTCCTGCGTGAGTTCATGGCCGAGGAACTCGGCTGGCGCCCGCCCGGCGCGCAGGCAATCGCCGGAACGACGGCGGAGCCATCCGCGAGGTAGCTTGCAGGACTGTTCAGTTCTCACGAGAGGCCCGGGGCCCGGAGGCGGCGGGGAACCGGAACGTGGCCGGGTCCAGCTTGGGCTCCACCGTCCGGAGCAGATTGAGGAACTGAGCTGCATGGCTGGCGCATAGCCGCCAGGTGCGGCGCCCGTCTAGGCGGCGCAGGTGCAGGCTTCCGGTGCGCGTGATCGCCTCGCCGCAGGCGGCGCAGGATCGGGCCCCGGCCGACTCATCCAGTCGGCCAACAGCGTCCGCCCAGCAGAACTCACAGGCAAGTCCCGAGTTGTCCCGGAACTGCGGCGCTCCCGGGTGGTAGCCGAAGCGCACCGCGCCACTCGGCGCGGCGAGGAGCTTTCCGCAGAAGTCGCAGCGCAGGTCGTTGATGGTCATTGGCCCCAGCGAAGCTCGAAGCGGCAACGTGATTGGACGGATCACTGGACAAACATCCGCTCGGGACGTAAGCATATGTGCAAGTGTGAATGTGTTCTAGCTCACGCTGACAACCCCGAAGGCGGAAGTTGTGGCCGAAGCTACCCAGCCGGTTGCGGACCAGGTTCTGGACTGCTCGGGCATGGCCTGCCCGCTCCCGGTCGTCAAGACGTCACAGGCGATCAAGAAGATCGAGCCTGGTCAGATCCTTGAGCTCCTCGCTACCGATCCGGGTGTCGCGCCTGACATGCGGGCGTGGACCGGCCGCACCGGCAACGAACTTCTCGGCATCAGCAAGAACGGCGAAGTCTTCCACGTCCTTATCCGCCGGCTCAGATAGGGGAAACCGCCGATGTGGTCGGGTGATGCCGAGTCGAAGGTTCTGTACGTGCAGACGCACGGCGTGACCGACCCGGGCCGGTGCGCGACCCCGTTCTTCCTCGCGGCCTCAGCCGCGGCAATGGAGTGCGAGGTCATGATCTATTTCACGATGTACGGCCCGACTCTGCTCCGCAAGGACATCGTTGACAAGATCGGGCCGAAAGGCGAGCACGGACAGCCGCTGCGTTACTTCATCGAGCAGGCCACGGGCCTGGGCGTGCGCCTGCTTGTCTGCCAGCCCTCCCTGGACCTGAACGACCTGTCGATCGAGGAGCTGATCGACGGCGTCCAGATGATCGGCGGCGCTGCCTTCAACGACCTCGCGATCTCCGCCGACGCCGTCGTGAGCTTCTAGGTGACCCCATGACGCAGACCGACCCCGCCTTCAAGGCCCGCGACGTCACCGGCTACGCCGATGTTCCGGTGCAGGAGAAGGAGCGCCTGTTCGACGAGGTGCGCGCCGATCCCCGCTTCGGCGACTATCTGTACGGGTGCTACGAGTGCGGGATCTGCGTTGCCGTCTGCCCCTCGGCCAGGTTCTATGACTTCAGCCCGCGCCGGATCGCCCAGGCCGCGGCGCGGGAGGACGTCGACCTGATCTACCAGCAGATGCAGGAAGACATCTGGGAGTGCTCGCAGTGCTTCTCCTGCGTGCGCTGCCCGCGCGGCAACAACCCGGGCGGCCTGATCACGATCATGCGCGAGGTCGCCGTCAACAACGGCCTCGCCTCTGCCAAGGAAGCGCTGGCCGGCTACTCCCGGATCATCTACAAGATCATGTCCACCGGCACCCAGGTGTCGCCTGACATGCTCCAGCCAGACGCCTTCCCCGACTGGGGGCCAGAGACCGCCGATGTCTCGGTCAACCTCGACCTGTGGCGGCGGGCACTGCCGCCGGAAACCATGCACACCACCAACACTGGCTGGAAAGTGGCTGACTCGACGCTGATCGAGCTTTACCTCATCTGGCTGCACACCGGCGCCCTGGACATGATCTCCGGCGTCGACCCGAGCTTGCACGCGATCCTCCAGGAAGTCATGGAGGAGCGGCTGGAAGAGGAAGGGATCGAGCCATGACGACGATTCCGGTCGAAGCTTTGCTGCGGAAGAAAGAGCACTTCGAGCGCAGCGAGGACCGCCGCACGCTGGAGGACCCCCGCGCCGAGCTGCTTGCGCTGGAGGCAGCGGGCGAGCTCGTGGTGCAGAAGATGGACCGCGAGGCGATCAGCCTCACTACCAAGTACGGCCGCGAGAAGCGCATCCAGAAGTCGCACCTGTGGCACCACAAGTCGTGCGGGCAGTGCGGTCACATTCCGGGCTACTCGACATCGATCTTCTGGGTGATGCGCAAGCTCGGCTACGACTACCACGACCCGCAGGATCAGACGTCGTGCACGGCATGGAACTACTACGCGAGCGCGACCTCCAATTCGGCGGCGCAGGCGGCCGTGGCGGTGCGCAACTTCGCGGCGGCGAACCAGACGGGCTACTTCCCGCTGATTCACTGCGGCACCTCCTACGGCCACTACAAGGAGGTCAGGGAGGAGCTGATCCGCCACCCCGAGCTGCGGGCCGAGGTGCGGGACATCATGGCGCGGCTGGGCAAGGAACTCGTGCTGCCCGAGGAGATCCTGCACTACTCGGAGTGGTTCTACGCGCTCCGGCACGAGATCGCCGCCAAGCAGGTCCGCGACGTCTCCAGCATCGTGGTGACCGTTCACCCGGCCTGCCATTACTACAAGCTCGTCGAGGGCGACGCCATCTACGATCCGGAGATCTACGGCGGCCAGCGGACCGCCGTAGTGACCGGGCTCGCCCAGGCGCTCGGCGCCGAGGTGCGCAGCTACTCGACTTGGTTCGACTGCTGCGGCTTCGGCTTCAGGCACATCCTGGTGCAGCGCGACTTCACCCGGTCCTTCGCGACCTTGCGCAAGATCGAGGTCATGAAGGAAGAGGCCGACCCCGACGTTGTCCTCACGCACGACACCGGCTGCGTGACCACACTCGACAAGAGCCAGTTCGCCGCTCAGGCACACGAGCGCAACGTCGGCGTCGCGGTGCTCAGCGACGCCCAGTTCGCCGCCCTGGCCATGGGAGCCCACCCCTACAAGGTCTGCCAGCTGCACTGGCACTCGGCTGACTACCGGCCAATGCTCGAAAAAATGGGCATCGACCACGAGCGGGCATGGGCCGAGTTCCAGGCCGACATCAAGCGGCTCGAGAGCGGTGAGAAGCGCTACCTCGACTGGGACGACGTAGACAGCTAGCAGGTCAGGCGCCGCGCCCGCGGCGCCTGACCATCAGCACGTGAGGTGATGGATGTCCTTCGACACGGTCGCGATCATCGGCGGCGGTCCAGGCGGCCTGCGCGCCGCGCACGGCCTCGCGGAGATAGGCGGAAGAGTCCTGCTCATCGAGCAGCGGGACTTCCTCGGCGGTGCGCCGATCGCCGAGAACTACGCCGGCCTGACCCCGCACGGCGAGCCGGCCAGACCTCAGATCGAGCGGATGATCGAGGCGGTGACCGCGCAGCCGGATGTGGACGTGCGACTCGGCACCGTCATGACCGCGGTCGCGGGCGAGCCCGGAGCCTTCACTCTCATCCTCCGCGGCCCCGATGGCGAGCAGCACGCGGAGTGCGGCGCGATCATCATCGCCACCGGGTTCTCCCACTTCGACCCCGGCCGCGAGACTCAGATGTACGGGTACTACGAGTTCCCGGATGTCGTCACCCTGTCCGACCTTGAGGGCATGCTCTCGGACCATCAGGTGGTGCGGCCCTCGAACGGCCAGCCGCCCGAGCGGGTCTGCTTCATCCAGTGCGTCGGCAGCAGGGACCGCCATATCGGCAACGAGTACTGCTCCAAGGTCTGCTGCGGCGTCGCATCCAAGGAAGCGATCGAGATCCGCCAGCTGCTGCCCAACTCCAAGGTCTACATCTTCTATATCGACATGCGGATGTACGGCTACTGGGAGAACCAGATCTACTGGCCCGCCCAGGAAAAGCACCACGTCCAGTACGTCAAGGGCATCATCAGCGAGGTACTGGCCAAGGGCGACCGGCTGCTGGTCCGCGGCGAGGACACGACGATGGGCCGCCCGATGGAACTGGAGATGGATCTGGTCGTCCTGTCGGTCGGCATGGAAGCCTCGCCAGGCACCAGGCAGATGTCAAAGATGCTCGGCGTCCAGCAGAACAAGTACGGCTTCGTCGACGCGGTCGCGGTCCCGCTGGACACGGTCACGACCAGCCGGGCGGGGATCTTCGCCTGCGGCGCCGCGCTCGGCCCTGCCGACCTGGAGGACACCGTGTCCTCAGGGGCAGCGGCCGCGATGAAGGCGTTCGCGTTCCTGCGCTCCCGCGCCGCCGCGGCGGCTGGCTGAGCGAGCTGATCGTTCATGGCCGGCCCCGTCGTCGACACGCTGAGCGCGCAGGAATTCCGCCGCGAGATCCTTGACCGGATCACCGTCGAAGAGCTTCAGTCCATCGCGGCCGGCATCGACCGCAAATCGCGGGCGATGCGCGACGTGCTGCTGGCGGGGCCTTCACTGGACCGCGCGGCGCTCAGGCAGGTGCTGAGCCTGGTCTTCGCGACCAGGCGCAAGGCCGATCAGATCCTGGACGCGGTCGGCGACGAGCGGCTCGGCCAGGCCATCGGGGACCTGCTCGACCACGACGAGGATCTCGCCGGGCGGTTCGACCGGTTCGACGCGGTGCTGGCCGGTCTGCCAGCGCCTGGCTTTGACCTGCCAGCGGAGATACTCCACTTCACCTATCCCAGCCAGTACTGGCTGTGGACCAGGTGGCTGTGGGATCCGCGCACGAAGACCGGGGCGCTCGGCCTCGTCACGACTGACGACGCGGAGTTCTCACTGCCTGGCCTCACCGAAGGCGGCACCCGGGGCGGTGTCTACCTGACCGTCGGCCGGGCGACCGCCTTCGTGAACGAGACGGGGAAGGCCGCCGGATTCACCGATGCGGCGCCAGGCCTGTTCGGCACCGACATGTTCCTCGCCGCCGTCTACGGGGTCTACATGTACACAGTCCTTCGGATGCGGATGACACGGGAGTTCAACGAGCTCGTGCCCAAGCTGCCAGACCTCATCCGCCGCTTGCTCGGCATCTACTACCAGGAGGCCAGCGATGCCCATCGGAGGGCGTAAGGTCCCGCCAACCGCTGTCGAGCTCGAGTCGGCGACGGTCGCCTCCCCGATCTCAGGCCGTGAGGTCGAGCTCCCGGCGATGTGGAACCGGATGTTCGAGCCGCGGGTGCTGACGAGCATGGGCCCCGAGGGCTTCGAGAAGATCTCGGCGCTGCCGGGCGGCGAGTCGCTTGAGTGGTGCTACGGCTGCGGCAAGTGCATTCCGGTCTGCCCGGTGGACATGGTGGGGGACTACGGGCCGCGCAAGCTGCACCGGAAGGTGCAGACCGGCGTCGACCTGCTGACCGACGACGACCTGTGGCTGTGCACGACCTGCGGGAACTGCCTGCGGGTCTGCCCCAAGGAAGTCGACATGATCCAGATCATGCCGGCCGTCCGCGAGGCCGCGCTCACCGAAGGCGCCGCCGTGCCCGCCGAGCTCCAGGACGTGTTCGAGAAGACGTTCAGGTACGGCAACGCCCTGGGCGAGAACGCGCGCCGCCGCGCGCAGTGGACCAGGGCGGCGGGCGTCCCGGTGCGGATCCTGCCCAGCGACCCGGCCCCGGTGGATGTGCTTTTCTATGTCGAGGACTACTGGAGCTACCACCCGCGCGGCCAGCAGGCGGCCCAGGCGTTCGCGCGGGTGGCCACGGCGCTCGGCGTCGACTGGGCGATCCTCGGCCACGAGGAGAAGACAGTCGGTGACTCGCAGCGTCTCGCCGGCGAGCAGGGCCTGTTCGACTCCCTCGTCGAAGACGTGACCGCGACCTTGGCCAGGTACGAGTTCACCAGGATCGTGACCCCGGACCCGCACGCGTTCAATGCGCTCATAAAGGAGTACCCCAAGCGCGGGCACGAGTTCGACGTGCTGCACTACACCCAGCTGCTGGCGCCTCTAGCCGGCCAGATCAGCTGGGCGAAGGAGCTGGATCTCAAGGTCACCTTCCACGACCCGTGCTACCTCGGCCGGCACAACGGCGAGTACGACGCACCCCGCACCCTGATCGAGGCCATCCCCGGGGTGCGACTGACCGAGATGGGCCGGTGCCGCGAGAACGGCTACTGCTGCGGCGGCGGAGGCGGCGGCATGTGGCTGGACGGGTTCGCCAAGAACCACGCCGCCGAGCGGCTGTCCGAGCGCCGGGTCAGGGAGGCCGCGGCCACCGGGGCCGACGTGCTCGTGGTGTGCTGCCCGTACGAGGTGAGCAGGTTCGAGGACGCCGCCAAGTCGACCGGCAATGACCACCTCCAGGTCAGGGACATCATCGAGCTGATCGACGAGGCGATGGGACTCGGGTCCGCCGGTGACTAGGGCGGGGGGATCCGGGCCATCGGGGGATCGGGGGTGCCCCCCGGCCACCAGAGTGTCCCCCAGGGCCAGCACTGACGTGCTGCGGGTGATCGGCATCGGGCGGGTCACGCCGCTGCGCTCCCAGACGCTGTGGCATGCGGTCGCCTGCGGGGTCAGCGCTGGCCAGCCTGCGACGCTTTCGTTCGCCCGCCCGTCCGCGCCGTACGTCAGCCTCGGCTACTTGCGGGATGCCGCGGAGGTCGACCATGAGTACTGCGCCGAGCATGGCCTGCCTGTGTACCGGCGGATGGTCGGCGGCGGTCCGGTCTACCTGGACGACCGGCAGCTCCTCTTCCAGATCTGCCTGCCAGCCCACGCGGTCTCACCGTCGCGCAGGGACGCGCTGCGGACGCTACTCGAGCCTGCCGTCACCGCGTTCCGCGCCGTCGGAGTCGGCGCCGACCTGGACCTCGACGGCGAGATCTGCCGCGGTGATCGCAAGATCTGCGGTCACGGAGCGGGGCAGATCGAGGACGCCGTCGTGGTGTGCGGGAACCTGATCGAGGCGTTCGACTACGAACGGGCGACCGGCGTGCTCGCCTTGCCCTGCCCCGTGCAGCGGGCCGAGACGCTCCGGCTGATGCAACGCTACGTGTCCGCGACGCCGGCCGACCCTGCCGTCTTCACTGAGGCGCTGATCGCGGCCTACGCGAGCGCACTCGGGCTGCGCGCTATGCCCGGCGAGCTCACCGCGGCCGAACTTGACACGGCCGCCAACCTCGATCAGCGATTCAGCGACGCGCAGTGGCTGGCCGGTCCGGTCCGCGCAGCCCAGCTCGGCAGAGCCGGAAGGCAGGTCAAGGTGCGCGCCGGCATCTGGACCTATGCCGGGGAGGCGAGCGACAGCATCCGGATGGTCGCCAGCGTGGTCAGGGGCCGGCTGGATCGCGTCGTGCTGACGGCGCCGGGCCAGAAGGGACAGGCGCAGGCCGCGGAGCGGGCCCTCGCCGGTGCCCCCGTCTCTGCCGCCGCCGATGTGCTCGGTCAGTTCGGCAGGCCAGGCCGCGAACTTGGCGCGGCCCTCGCCGGGGCCGAAGGGAGACTGTGATGACTGGTGCCGGCCCGGGCGGCCTCGGCGCGCTGCAGGACGTCAGCGGATTCGCGCTCGCCCTCGACCGCGGTTACCAGCCTGCCACGCATATGTGGGTCAAGCTTACCGAGCCGGGCCGGGTCAGGATCGGCATGGACCCGCTCGGCATCGAGACCAGCGGCACCCTCGCCCAGCTCGCCCTGCCCGCGACGGGCACCGAGCTGATCGCCGGCCAGCCCTTCGGCCAGCTGGAGGCGGTGAAGTTCGTAGGACCGCTGACCAGCCCGGTGTCGGGCACCGTGCGGGCGGTCAATCCCGCGGCTGCGGCCGACCCGGGCCTGGTCGAGCGGGATCCGTTCGGTGACGGCTGGCTGATCGAGGCGGACCTGGCCGATCCGGCCGATCTCGACGGCCTGCTCGCCGACCCGGAGGAGATCACCGCCTGGTACGCGGAGAAGATCACCGAGTACCGGCTGTCCGGGGCGATCGCGGAATGACCGGCAGGCAAGCCGACGCCGCACCGGCAGACAGGGCAGTCACCGCAGGGCGGTCACCCGCAGACGTGCGGCGGGCGAACTTCCCCGACGTGATGGACTTCTACGCGCCCGGCCTCAAGCGGTGGCAGACCCCGGAATGGACGCCGGAGAACCCGCGCCGCTTCCTGCCGATCTCGGTCACCGGCTCGGCCTGCGCGCTGTCCTGCGACCACTGCCAGACGAAGGTCCTCGATGGCATGATCTCAGTCCGGGCCGACGAGGACCTGTTCACACTGGCCCGCCGACTGCGCGCGCAGGGCAGCGAGGGACTCCTGGTCTCCGGCGGTTCCACCAGGACCGGGGAGGTGCCGTTGCTGCCGCACCTGCGGCACATCCCGCGGATCAAGTCCGAGCTTGGCATGAAGGTCATCGTGCATTCCGGCGTCGTGTCGCCCAGGCTCGCTGCCGGGCTGGCCGGGGCTGGCGTGGACGGCGTGATGCTCGACATCATCGGCGCCGACGAGACCATACGCGATGTCTACCACCTGAACCTGACCGTCGCTGACATGGAACGCTCACTCCGGGTGCTGTCCTGCGAAGGCCTGCGAATCATCCCGCATATCGTCCTCGGCCTGCACTACGGGACCTTCCTGGGCGAGCACCGGGCGCTGGAGATGCTGATCCGCTACCCGGTCTCCACCCTCATCCTCGTGGTCCTGACCCCGCTGACCGGCACGCCGATGGCGCACATCCCGCCGCCGCCGACAGATCAGGTCGCGGAGTTCTTCGGCACCGCCCGGCTGGCCGCCCCGGCGACGCCGATCAACCTCGGCTGCGCCCGGCCGCTCGGCCAGGCCAAGACCGAACTCGACCAGGCGGCGATCGACCTCGGGCTGAACGGGATCGCCTACCCGGCCAACGGAGCGATCGCCTATGCGGCGTCCCGTGGCCTGACGCCGCGCCTGTTCGAGTACTGCTGCTCGCTCACCTGGACCGGCGACAGCGAGGAGAGCTACGCGAAGGTCGAGGTAGGCGCGTGAAAGCGAGCTGGCGGCTGCTGGCCGACGACGGCGCGGGAGCCGCCGAGGGCCTCGCCCTGGACGAGGCGCTGATGGCGGGGCACGCCCGCGGGGAGCCGCCACGGCCGCCGGCGCTGCGCCTCTATACCTACCGCACGCACTGCGCCCTGATTGGCCGCTACCAGAACGTGGACGCCGAGGTTGACCTGGCGGCCTGCCGTGACACCAGGACGCAAGTCAGCCGTCGTCCCACCGGCGGCGGAGCGATCATCATGGGTGCCGGCCAGCTAGGCGTCGCGGTAGTTGCCGCCGCGCCACCTGACCGTCGCCCGCGCGAGATCATCGAGGAACTAGCCACCGGGCTGACGTCGGGCCTGGCCGAACTCGGCATCACCGCGGTGTTCAGGGGCAAGAACGACCTGGAGGTCAACGGGCGCAAGGTCGCCGGTCTCGGCCTGTACCTGGATCAGGCTGGCGCGATGCTCTTCCATGCCAGCGTCCTGGCCGATCTGGACATCGGTTTCATGCTCCAGGCGCTGCGGATCCCGGCCGCCAAGCTCGCCGACAAGGCAGCGTCCGCAGTATCGGAGCGGGTCACGACCGTGACCGAGCTGACCGGCCGACCCTGGGACGGCCCCGCGCTGCGGCCAGTTATCGCCGCCGGATTTGCCGCCGCCTTCGGCGCCCGGCTCGAGCCAGGGGAGCCGTCCGATCGCGAGCGAACGCGGGCCGCCACTCTCGCCGCCGACAAATACTCCAGCGACACCTGGCTCGCCGACCGCAGCGCCGCCCTCGACGGCTGCGGCTCAGCCCGGCTCAAGACGCCAGCCGGCCTCGCGACGATCTACCTCACCACCCACGGCGACCTGGTCAAGAACGCGATCGTCGTCGGCGACTTCAACGACCTGCCCCCAGCCGTGCTCCGGATGGAGTCCTCGCTGCGCTGGCACCGCCTCGACGACCTCTCGGTCGCCAGCGCGATTGCCCGGTCCGGCGCCGCCAGCGCGCTGGGCGTCGCGCCAGAGCAACTTGTCGCGGCTGTCCTTCAGGCCGGCCTCCAAGCGCAGGATCGCCTCGCCGCCGCCCCCGTCCGCTCCGAAGGTTCCTGCTACTTCCCCGAGCCCGCCCGGAGCCCGGCGTGACCGCGCAAGCGGGGGGCGGTGTGCGCGACCCGGCGCGTAAAGGAGCCGAAGGCGAAGCGCAGGGTCGCGTGCGCCGCCCCGCGCTCCCCCTGCTGACTAGTTCTAAGACCAGCCCCGACTACGTAAGAATCTCGTACGCCAGCGCCATCGCCCTGCGCATGAAGTCCGGCCGGTTCAGCCGCGACTTCGAGTTCGGTGGCATCAACCTGCTGCTGAACTACGACGACGGCTGCCTGTCCGACTGCGGCTACTGCGGCCTGGCTCGTACCAGGCCAGTTGACTATGGCGACCAGTTCATCCGGGTGGAATGGCCGCTGGTAAGCACCGACGAACTCGTCGACCGGATGGCCGAGCACGAGGCCGAGCTGACCAGATTGTGCATCTCGATGGTCACTCACGGCCACGCCTATGCCGATACCTGTGACATCACCCGGCGGATCGCCGAGCGGGTGCGCACTCCGCTGTCGATCCTGGTCGCGCCGCCCACCCTGAACCGCGACCGTCTGGAGACGTTCAAGGCGCTGGGCGTGGACATGATCGGGATCGGCCTTGACGCCGTCACCGAGGAACTGTTCCGCAACATCCGGACCAACGTGCCCGCGGGCGGGCTGAAATGGGAGAAGTACTGGGAGGTCGTCACCGACTCCAGGGAGATCTTCGGGCCCTGGAAGGTGAACGTGCACACCCTCGTCGGGCTCGGGGAGACCGACCAGGACCTGATCGAGCTGTTCACCGCGCTTCGGGAGAGGGAGATCTTCTCCTACCTGTTCTGCTTTAATCCCGAGCCCGACTCGCGGATGGCTGGCCACCCGAAGTCCCCATTGGTCCGCTGGCGCCGGGTTCAGCTGGCGAAGCACCTGATCGAGACCGAGGGCTACGAGCTGGGCAAGTTCGACTTCGATGCCGAAGGCGGCCTTGTTCATCTGCGGGCCAGCAAGTCAGCGGTGGATGCGGTCGTCAGCCAGGGCGTTGCCTTCATGACCAACGGCTGCCCGGGCGAGAAGGGCGAGCCAGGCTGCACCCGGCCCTATGGCTCCTACCGTCCGGCCGAGCCGTTCCGCGACTACCCGTTCCTCCCTTCCGCGGCCGACCTGGCCGAGATCAGGCAGCAGCTGCGGCTCGAAGAAGTACTCGGATAGATAAGGCAGAAACGCGTGCGAATTGTTGTGCCTATCAAGGCAGTTCCCGACCTCGTCGAGGAGATCGAGCTCACCGCTGACGAGACCGACATCGACCGCGAATTCCTCAAGTACGTAGTCAGCGAGTGGGACGCACAGGCGCTCGAGGAAGCGCTGCTCGTCAAGGACGCCTCCGGGGCCGAGGTGGTCGCCGTCGGGCTGGCCAGCGACCCGGACATCGACCAGGCGCTCTATACCGCGCTGGCGAAGGGCGCCGACTCCGCTGTCAAGATCACCGGCGGCGTTGAGGAGACGACGCTGACCGGTGCGAGGGCAGTGCTGCTGGCCGGATACCTGGCAGCCGAACCGGCCGACCTGGTGATCACCGGAGTTCAGGCCGCCGACGACATCGACGGTCAGCTGCCGCCGATGCTCGCGGCTCACCTCGGCCAGCCGCATGTGTCGGTCGTGGTCGGAGTCGAGGTCACCGATGGCGGGATCGCCGTGCGCCAGGAGTTCGCTGGCGGTCGGGTGCACGAGCTTGCGGTACAGCTGCCGGCCGTGATCGGCGTGCAGGCAGCACGGCAGGCGCCCCGTTACGCCCCGATAAGCCGGATTAGGCAGGCCATGCAAGCCGGCGGCCTGCGTGAGGTGTCCGCCGATCCGGCCGACTCTGCTCCAGCGCCAGTAGTGCGCCGGATGTTCCGGCCGGAACAGTCAAGTCATGCGCAGATGCTGACGGGCAGCGCTGACGAGGTGGCCGGTGCCATCGCGGACCTGCTCCGTGGCCGCGGGCTGGTGAAGGGGTGACGAGACGATGAGCGGAAACGTGCTTGTGCTCGCTGAGCACGACGGCAAGCAGATCTCCGACGGAACCTATGAGCTGCTCGGCGCTGCCCGCGATCTCGCGGCCGCACTGGGCGGTCAGGCAGAGGTGGCTCTGTTTGGCCCGCGCGACCTGGCGGCTCAGCTAGGCGGGGCCGACGTGGTCGTGAACATGGACCACCCCGCGCTCGCCGAGTACCTGCCCGACGCCTACGAGCTGGCGTTGCTCGCCGTGCTTGAGGAGCGGTCGCCGAGGCTGGTGCTGATGTCGACGGCCACTCAGGGCCTCGACCTCGGTGCCGCTGCGGCGGTCCGCTGGCGGGCCCCGCTGGCCGCCTATGTCACCAAGCTGGAGGCCGCGGACGGCGCGATCATTGCGACCGCGCAGATCCTGGGCGGAAAGGTACTCGCTGAGCTTGCGCTGACGGGGGAGCGGGCAATCGCGGCCGTCATCGGGGGCACGTTCCCGGCCGCGGCCGGCCAGGGGGCAGGCACGCCCGAGGTAGTCGACGTCGCCCCGGCCACCGGGCTTGACCAGCTGCGGATGACCCTGGTGCAGGTGATCGAGCCGCAGGGCGGCGACGTGGACATCACCACCGCCGACCTGCTCGTGTCGGTCGGACGGGGGATTGAGTCGCAGGACAACGTCGAGCTGATGCAGGAGCTCGGCGACGCGCTTGGAGTCCCGCTGTCGGCGTCCCGCCCCGTGGTCGATGCCGGCTGGCTGCCCAAGACCCGCCAGGTCGGGAAGTCAGGCCTGAAAGTGACGCCGAAGGCGTACCTGGCATTCGGCATCTCCGGCGCGCCGGAGCACCTCGAGGGGATGCGCGGCGCCGACCTGATTATCGCCTGCAACACCGACCCCGGGGCACCCATCTTCGACGTCGCGCACTACGGAACTACCGTCGACCTGTTCGACCTCGTTCCGGCGCTCACCGAGAAGCTAGGCCAGTGATGCTCATCCGGATCATTGTCGGCGGCATCATCGTCCTGGCCGGCCTGGGCCTGGCGGGGACGCGGCTGACCTGGCTGGCACGCCTGGTCCGGTCGGGCCAGCCAGCGCCAGGCCGTCTGGCCGGCGCGCCCGCCCGAGTGGCCGCCGAGCTTGTCGAGGTACTCGGCCAGCGCAAGCTGTTCAAGCGGTGGCGGTCGGGACTGCCGCACGCATTCGTGTTCTGGGGATTCCTGATCCTGCTCTTCACCATCATCGAAGCCCTGGGCAATACGTTCGTCAGCAAGGACTTCGCGATCCCGCTGATCGGGCACGCGGGCGCACTGGGCTTCATCGAGGACCTGTTCACCGTCCTGGTGCTGGCCGGGCTCGCCGTCTTCACGGTGACCAGGCTGGTGGAGTCACCCCATCGCAAGGGAAAGACGTCCCGGTTCTACGGCTCGCACACGACGGCCGCGTGGATCACGCTGACAATGATCGCGCTGGTGATGATCACATTGCTCGCCTACCGCGCGGCGCAGGTCAACACCGGCGACTTCCCGTATGGCAGGGCCGCGTTCGCCTCGCACGGGCTGGCGGGCGTGCTGAAGCCGCTCGGCACGAGTGTGAACGCCGGGCTCGAGACAGTCCTGCTGCTCGCGAATGTTGCCGTCATCATGGGGTTCGGTGTCTTCGTCACCTACTCCAAGCACCTGCACATCGTGATGGCGCCGCTCAACGTCGCCTTCTCGCGCCGCCCGCGTGCGCTCGGGGCGCTCGGCGAGCTCCCGGCCGCTGCGCCGGCCGGTACGCCGCAGCTCGAGCTGCTGACCTGGAAGCAGCGGCTCGACACGCTCACCTGCACAGAATGCGGCCGGTGCCAGTCAGCCTGCCCGGCGTGGAGCAGCGGCCAGCCGCTCTCGCCCAAGCTGCTCATCATGGGCTTGCGGGACGGCCTGATGTCGGCAGGATCCGGGCCAGCCAACGGCGCCGTCAATGACGCGGAAAGCGACCGGTCCGACGGGGCTGCCGCGGCGACGATAAGCCCTGATGTGCTGTGGTCCTGCACCACCTGCGGTGCCTGCGTCGAGCAGTGTCCCGTAGACATCGAGCACGTCGACACGATCGTGCACCTGCGCCGGCAGCTCGTCGACGCGGGCCAGATCGAGCCTGCCGTCCAGCAGGTGCTGCAGGGCGATGCCCAGCAGGGCAACTCGTTCGGCAAGTCGAACCGGATGCGCGCCCGGTGGGCACGCGAGCTCGGCTTCCCGGTCAAGGACGCCCGCAAGGAGCCGGTGCGCCTCCTGTGGTTCGTCGGTGACTTCGCCTCGTTCGACGAGCGGCTTCAGGTCCTCTCGCGCAGCCTGGCGCACATCCTGCGCGACGCTGGCGTCGACTTCGGGATGCTCTTCGACGGCGAGCGCGACGACGGCAACGACGTGCGCCGGATCGGCGAGGAGGGCCTGTTCCAGATGCTCGCCGAGCAAAACATGGAGTCGTTCCGCAGCGCCAGCTTCGACGAGATCTTCACGACCGACCCGCACTCGTTCAACACCCTGCGCAACGAGTACCCGGCGTTCGGCCTGGACAAGCCGGTCATTCACTATTCGCAACTGCTCCAGCGACTGCTCGGCGATGGGTCCATCCCGGTGTCGCCGCTCGGCATGCGAGTGACCTACCACGATCCGTGTTACCTGGCCAGGCACAACCGGCTCACCGACCCGCCCAGGCAAGTCCTTGCCGCGCTCGGCTGCGACCTGGTGGAGATGCCGAGGAACGGGCTGAACACGTTCTGCTGCGGAGCGGGCGGCGGCCGGATCTGGATGACCGGACCTGAGCAGGCCGAACGGCCGAGCGAGAGCAGGATCCGCGAGGCAATCGCCCTGGACGTCGATCGCTTCGTCGTCGCCTGCCCGAAGGACTTCGTCATGTACACCGACGCAGTCAAGACAACGGGCAACGAAGACCGCATCACGGTGATCGACCTCATCCAGCTAGTCGACCAGGCCCGGAACCCTGTGCATTCCCTCGAGAGCGTGTGAGGAGGGGATGGCATGAAGTGCCCGTGGTGCGACTTCGCAGCCGGACCGCGGGCACTGCATGCCCATCTCGGCGAGCGGCACGGCGATGAGGTCAGGACGGGCGAGCGCAACGGGAAGGTCTTCTACCAGATCACCTGCCCCCGATGCGGGGACAAGTACGAGCACCTCGTCAGGAAGGCCGCGCGCGATCCGGAGTTCCTCGAGGGATTCGGCCGCGAGATACGCATGGTTGCTCTCGACATGCTCGTCCATCACCTGATGGCCGAGCACCCAGAAGCCGTGCAGCCCGGACACGAAGTGCCGGAACATCTCGGGACAGGAGACTAACGCGGTGGCCGTAGTCAACAACTGCAACATCCCCGAGGACCTGTACTACGTCGTCGACAAGCACGTCTGGGCTCGCCAGGACGGCGACCTGGTGACGGTCGGAATGACGGACGTCGCGCAGAACCTCGCGAAGTCCATCATCGCCGTCACCCTGAAGAAGCCCGGAAGGACAATCGCCCGCGGCCGCAACATCGCAACCGTGGAGAGCGGCAAATGGGTCGGCCCAGTCCCGGCGCCAGTGACCGGCGAGATCGCCGAGGTCAACGCCGCGCTCGAGACCTCGCCCGGCCTGATCAACTCCGACCCGTACGGAGACGGCTGGGTCGCCAGGCTCCTGCCCTCTGACTGGGACGCCGAGGTCAGCGAGCTCGCGTCAGGCCCTGAGGGCGTCGAGGCATACCGGCATTTCCTCGACGCGGAAGGGATCGCCTGCGGCGGCTGACGAATGCATGGCTGACCTCCTTTGGCACGGCTGCGCCGTGCCGGACGACCTGCTGTATGACGTCGGGCTGAACGTCTGGGTTCGCCTGGAGGGCGACACTGCCGTGCTGGGAATGACCGACATCGCCCAGACCATGGGCGGGCGCATGGTCCAGGTCAGCTGGAAGAAGACAGGCCGCAGCTACTCGCGCGGCCGGTCCGTCGCGGTCATCGAGAGCGCCAAGTGGGTCGGGCCGTTTCCCACGCCGCTGACCGGCGAGCTGCTCGAGGTCAACGAGCAGGAATTCGCCGCTGACATCGCCGTCGCCAACCGCGATCCCTACGGGGCGGGCTGGATGGCACGGATCCGGCCAGCCGACCTGCCCGGCGAGCGGGACCACCTGGTGGACGCCGCGGTCGCGTTCGAGGCCTACCGGGAGCTGATCGATGAGCGCGACATCCGCTGCTACCGATGTGTGGACTGACCAGAAGGAGAAAGCAGTTATGCAGACCACCGACATCTCCGCCGCCGCCCAGGCCATGGCCCAGGACGAACAGGCAAAGAGAATGGCCATCATCTGCTGGAGCAGCGACCTGGACCGAGTGTGGCCGACCTTGATCCTCGCGACGACGGGTGCCGCCTCCGGGCTCGAGGTCGACGTCTTCTTCACCTTCTGGGGACTGCGCGTACTCCAGAAGAACAAGAAGCGAATCACCGGCAGGAACTGGATGCAGAAAGGCGAGTCGCTCGTCGACCGCGGCGGCACCGACCACCTCAAGCTCGGCAAGGTCCACTTCGCCGGCATGGGCACCAAGATGATCAAGATGCTGGCGAAGCAGTACAAGGTAGCGAGCCCGACCGAGCTGCTCGAGATGGCTCAGGACGTCGGCGTGCGCCTGCATCCATGCCAGATGACGATGGACCTCTACGGGCTGAGCACCGACGACTTCATCGACGGTCTGCAGCCGACCCTTGGCGCGGCCAGCTTCATCGACATGGCTGCGAAAGCCGACATCACGCTATTCATCTGACGGAAAATCTCGCCGACCGCGAGTCGCCTCCTCATCGATCCTGCCCGACGTCCTCGGTGGTGAGGATCGTCGCCGGCCCCGCTCTCGAGGCCAGTGCGATCGTCCCGGTCCGCCGTTGCGCACCTGTCAGATGCGATTGTCGCAATGGCCTGGACGCAGGCTCGGTTTGATGGCCCGAATCTCGTGTGGCGGGCCGGACCAGCCGGAAGCAGCTCCTCGCGCATACCTCCCGTGCCATGCCGACAGGTAAGACCGGCGGTCATCATGGCCGCCGGTCTTCACGCTGCAGGGACTTAGTGCCGCCCCGCCTCCTCCTGATCGATCACCTCATGAACATCGCGGCTGATCGCCGGCCATACTTGCGTCCCCGGCTTGGCCGGGATGCGGAGAACATGCCGGACCGTTGCGGTGAGCCACAGCGCGATGGTGGTCGCCACAAGAACTGCCAGCGCCGTCGTGCTGCCAGTAACCAGCCCGACAATGGCCGCGGTCAGCGCGGCAATGCCCAAGACGGACGAAACCACTTGAAAAGCCCTCACCGACCGCGACTGAGGTCCGGCATACAAGTCGCCGGCCGCACTGAGCGCACAGCCACCGACAAAGCCGAGGATGAATACCGCCGTGATCGCTCCACGCGCGCTGGAAATCAGCCACAGTGTCGTTCCACTGCGGAACGCCAGATACACGGCCACGATCGCGCCCATAAACAGCGTCGATACCGCGTCTTTCCATGTCAGCCTCATGGCCAGCACCTCCCTTCCACCTCACCTGAGATGCCACCACAAGCGTTGCCGACAAACGGCAGCTCAGGCAGTGCCGAAGGTCCCAGATGTAGGCCCGACCGCAACCAGGCGAACGACCACAGCGACAAATGACGCTCAAGGCATTGTCGCCGCGCTTTTGTCCTGCGTGGCATCTCCTAGTGGGGGGTTGATCCGGTCGCCGTAGGCGATGGCGAACGCGTTCAGAGCTTTCTTTCCAGCCGTTGATCCGCGCGGTGATGTTGCCGCCTCCTTTCCTCTTGTCCCGGATGACGAGGTACAGGACCTTGAGCGCGGCCTGCTGGGGAAGTGGCCGCGGCGCCGGATCGCCTGCCGGAACCTGGCGTTCAGGCTCTCGATCATGTTCCGTGGTATACACCACCGTCCTGATCTCGGTGTCGAAGGCCAGGAACGGAGTGAACACATCGGCCACGCCCCGGTTCTTCAGCTCGCTGAGATAGCCCAGCCATTGCCTGGCGCCCTCCCCGCCAGTCCCGGCCCGCATCCCCAGCACGTCCCGGTGCGGCCATGGCCTTGCGAGTACACCCGGACCCGGGCCGCGAGCTTGGCGGGCACGTCCCAGCACGGCCTCGCCGTCGGCGACCAGCCGCCGGGCCAGTGACGGCGCGCGCCGAAGCAGCCTTCGACCGCCCATCGCCGCTGCTCCCACCGGGCCGCGAACCCCGCCAGCTGGCTATAGCCCGGGAACGCGAGACGGGCCGCCATCCGTTCGTGAGCCAGAACACCAAGAAGGCGACGGCAGCCGATTCGCGAGCGAGCCCGCCCCGCGCACCCGAGGATCGCAGACCTCAGGCTCCCGAAGACGATCCAGACAAGTTGCCGAATATGAATGCCTATCACATTAGTAGGCTGCCTTTGCATGGTGGACGCTGATCGGCCTGTTCTGTGCTGGTCCGGTTAGCGGGATCTCAAGTTGCGGGCGCCGTAGCCTCAGGCTTTCCTGCGTGGTGTGGCGTGGGCGCTCGCTGAGCGCTGTCGTAGCAGGGGCCGTCAGCTGCCGGTCTCGGCCCAAGACCGGCTTGCCGACAACCGCCGTAGAAAGGGGCGCGCGCCTTGCGCTGCCGCCGGCGTGCCGCGTGGTGATGAGCCACGCGGGATGCTCAGCCAGTCCAGGTCTGGTGCCGCCCGTGGGGCAGGAGCTTTCCTATGTGGTACCCGTCGATCGCCGTGCCGTCGCGCAGCAACGCGCGGTGGCGCAACCCTTCGACTCGGAAGCCAGTGCGCAGATACAGGCCGGAGGGCCCGCAGGCTGTCGGTCACACCGTCAGCTCCAGTCGGCGCAGCCCGCGATCCGATGCGTCGGGCTCTGCCGCTGCCAGCAGGTCGTGGCGATGCCGCTGCCAGCGCCGCCCGCTGACTCATAGATAATCAGCTGTCGTCACGCACTGATCGTTAGGCCTGATCGAGCCGGACGGAAAGGCGGCCGCGCCATGCCGATCACCCTCGCCCAGCTGCGCAGCTTCCTAGCCGTCCGCAGCGCCGGGAGCGTGCACGCGGCAGCCGGCGAGCTGCTGGTCAGCCAGCCCACCGTGTCGGCCGCGATCTCCGCGCTGGGCCACGAGGTCGGCGTGGCGCTGGTCGAGCGGCACGGCCGCGGGGTCCGGCTGACCGAGTCAGGTGAGGCGTTCGCGCCGTATGCGGCGCAGGCGCTCGGCCTGATCGAGCAGGGCCGCAGCGCGGCCCTGGAGGCGGCGCGGCCCGAGCACTCCAGGATCAGGCTGGCGGCGGTGAACACCGCGGGCGAGTTCCTGGCGCCGGCCCTGATCAGGGCCTACCGCCAGCTCCGCCCGGGCACCACCATCCTGCTCGAGGTGGGCAACCGGGCCTCGGTGTTCGAGCGGCTGGAATCCCGCCGGGCCGACATCGGGATCGGCGGGCGGCCGGCCGGCCGGGCGCTGGCGGGATACCCGTTCTTCGGCAACGAGCTGATCGTCGTGGGCCGGGAGATGCCCGCTGACCTGGCCGGCACCCCGTGGCTGCTGCGCGGCGAGGGTTCGGGGACCCGGCTGGCCACCGAGCGGCTGCTGGCCGACCTGGGCCTGGGTAGCGCGGAGGCGGGGGCTCCCGAGCTACTGACGCTCGGCTCGAACGGCGCGATCAAGCAGGGCCTCGCGGTCGGCCTGGGGATCACGCTGATCTCTAGGCTCGCGGTGGCCAGGGAACTGCGGGACGGCACCTTGTGCGAGATCCCAGTCCCCGGCACCCCGCTGACCAGGCCCTGGTTCGTGCTGCTGGCCGAGACCGGGCCGCGCCGCCCGGCGGTAGCCGAGTTCGCCGAATTCCTCAGGTCGGACCGAGCCCGTCGAGCCATAGATGAAAACCTATGAACCATCGGGAAACTGGGGCTTTTTCCTGCATCGTCTCCCCGCGTAGGGTCGGAACATGTTCGAGGCAGGAGTGCGCGAGTACCGCGAGATCTACTGGACTCCCGATTACAAGCCCCGCGAGACCGACGTGCTGGCCGCCTTCCGGGTGGTCCCCCAGCCCGAGGTAGCGCCGGAAGAGGCGGCGGCCGCGGTGGCGGCCGAGTCCTCCACCGCGACCTGGACCAGTGTGTGGACCGACTGGCTCACCACGGTGGAGCGCTATCAGGCGCATGCCTACCGCCTCGAGCCCGTCCCGGGCCGGGCCGATCAGTTCATCGCCTGCATCGCCTACCCGCTCGAGCTGTTCGAGGAGGGCTCGGTCTCCTCCCTGATGGCCTCGATCACCGGCAACGTGTTCGGCTTCAAGGCGATCCGGGCGCTGCGGCTGGAAGACCTGCGCATCCCGGTCGCCCTGGTCACCACATTCCAGGGACCCCCCGCGGGCATCCAGGTCGAGCGGGACCGGCTGAACAAGTACGGCCGGCCGCTGCTCGGGGCCACGCTCAAGCCCAAGCTGGGCTTGTCTGCGCGCAACTACGGCCGCGCCTGCTACGAGCTGCTGGCCGGCGGCCTGGACTTCACCAAGGACGACGAGAACATCACCAGCCAGCCGTTCATGCGCTGGCGGGACCGGTATCAGTTCGTGATGGAGGCGGTCGGCAAGGCCGAGCAGGAGACCGGCGAGCGCAAGGGTCACTACCTCAACGTCACCGCGCCGGACTGCGAGCTGATGCTGGAGCGGGCGGAGTTCGCCCGCGAGCTCGGGTCACCGATCATCATGCACGACTACCTGGTCGGCGGCTTCGCCGCGCACACCACGCTGTCCAAGTGGTGCCGGCGCAACGGGATGCTGCTGCACGTCCACCGCGCCCTGCACGCGGTCCTGGACCGGCAGAAGGACCACGGCATCCACTTCCGGGTGCTGGCCAAGTGGCTGCGCCTGGCCGGCGGCGACCACCTGCACACAGGCACGGTGGTGGGCAAGCTGGAGGGCGAGCGGGAAACCACCCTGGGCGTGGTCGACCTGCTGCGGGAGAACTTCGTGCCCGCCAACCGGGCCAGGGGCCTGTACTTCGACCAGGACTGGGCCTCGCTGCCCGCCGTGCTGCCCGCCGCCTCCGGCGGTATCCACGTCTGGCACATGCCGGCCCTGGTCGAGATCTTCGGCGATGACTCGGTGCTGCAGTTCGGCGGCGGATCGGCCGGCCACCCGCAGGGCAGCCGGGCCGGGGCGACGGCCAACCGGGTGGCCCTGGAGGCCTGCGTGCAGGCCCGCAACGAGGGGCGCGACCTGACCGCGGAGGGAACGCTGGTACTCAAGCAGGCGGCCGCCCGCTCGCCCGAGCTGGCCGCCGCGCTGGACACGTGGCGGGAGATCCGCTTCGACTTCGACACCGTTGACACGCCGGATGTGATGCCAGCATGAGGCTCGAGACCTTCTCCTATCTGCCCGCCCTGACCGGCGAGCAGCTCGAAATGCAGGTCCGCGCGATCCTGGACCGCGGACTGGTGGTCGGCATCGAGTACACGACCGCGCCCGACCCGCGCGACCACTACTGGACGATGTGGCAGCTGCCGCTGTTCGGCTCGGCCGGTCCGGCAGCGGTGCTGGCCGAGCTGGACGCGTGCCGCCGGGCCAACCCCGGCGCCTTCATCAAGGTGAACGGCTACGACCGGACCAGGCAGGGCCAGGTCGTCTCGTTCGTCGCGCGCCGCCCGGCCGGGGAGGACTGATGCCGCGTCCGATCATGCTGAGCATCGCGGGCGACTCGGGCTCGGGCAAGACGACGATCACCCGCGGCGTGGTCCGCGTGCTCGGCGAGGACAAGGTCACCCACTTCTGCGCCGACGACTACCACCGCTACGACCGACGCCAGCGCGCCGAGCGCGGGATCACCCCGCTCGACCCCGAGTGCAACTACCTGGACGTGCTGACCTGCGACGTCCGGCACCTGCGGCAGAACGAGGCGATTCTCAAGCCGACCTACCAGCACTCCGACGGCACCTTCGGGCCGCCGGTCTACATGACCCCCGCCCGGTTCGTGATCGCCGAGGGGCTGCTGGTGAATCACACAGCCGAGCTGCGCGACATGTTCGACATCCGGGTCTACCTGAACCCGCCGGAAGATCAGCGCCGCCGCTGGAAGGTAGCACGGGACTGCTCGCGCCGCGGCTACTCAACCGACCAGGTGCTGTCCGAGCTGGACCGCAGGGAACGCGACTCGGAGGCGTTCATCCGCCCCCAGCGTCACCACGCGGACATGGTCGTCGCGTTTCGGCCGGGCAGCACGCCCGACCCGGACAGGCTGGACGCGCACCTGTTCCTGCGCGACTCGCTGCCGCTGCCTGACCTGGCCGAGGTGGTCGGCGACGGCTCCGCGGGCGACCTGACGCTGACCGAGCAACCCGGCGAGCAGGAGCTCTGCATCCCCGGCACGATCACGCCCGAGCGGGCCGCCGAGCTGGAGGAAGCGATCTGGGACCGGATGCACTTCGCCAGCCACCTGCGCAAGCAGCGGCTGGGTGAGTTCACGATCGGCTCGGACCTGTACCGCTCCGACCCGCTCGCGCTCACTCAGCTGCTGTTGCTCTACCACCTGGTGACAGCGCGCGCCGTGATCGCCCTGGGCGGCCAGAGCGCCCGGTCCACCGGTCAGTACACGCCCGAGCCCGACCCCGTCAGCGCGACCAGCGGCTGACCCGTCACCTCGGCATCCGTCCCATGAGATAGAACTCCCCGCCCGGCCGCAGTGCCGCCAGATGAGCCAGCCGATTCGAGGCGGCGAACAGCGCCGACGCCAGGCCGTCATGTTGACATTGGGGGCAGCCGTTGAGGATCGAGAGGCGAAGCTGTTAGCTGGGCAAGATAGGCGGCAGCGCGTCGATCGACCTCGGAGACGGGGTCGGCATAGTGCCGCAAGGTGGTGGCGCCACCCCCTCCATGCCCCAGTCTTGCCGCTGTATTGCGCAGATCGATCCCGCCGGCGAGGAGCTGGCTGGCCGAGTAGTGACGCAGCGACTTGACGCTCATTGAGATACCTGCGGCTGCTGCCACGTCAGAGACTTTCTTGGTAACCCAATTCGGGTTCCATGGCGCGGCACCTGCCGCATCATGAGTGAAGACATACGCGGTGGCGAGGAAGTCCACGCCCAGTTGTTCGAGTTCGTGTTGAACGGACTGCCGGCGCTCGGCGAGCACGGCGACAGTGACCTCATCCACGGCTAGCTGCCGTGCCTGGCGGGTCTTGGTGTCCTTGCGGACCTTCACGCCCGTGAGCACCACGTAGCTGTACGCGACGTGGATCACGCCGCGCTCTAGATCGATATCGGCCCACTGCAGCCCGCACAACTCACCCCGCCGAGCGCCGGTGACAGCAGCCAGCCACAGATACAGGCCAAGAAGGTTCAGATCAAGGTCAGGAGCCGTCGCGATCACCTTGGCAACTTCCGCGGGCTCAGGAGAGGACGGAGATCTGTGCGGCGCCTTCGGCTGTTTGGCCGACGTGGCAGGGTTCCGATCAGTCCACTCCCACCGAACCGCCGCGTTGAAGGCACCAGACAAGATCGCGTGGATTTGCCTGATCGTCAGCGCCGACATCGGCTTACAGACATGCTGTCTGCAACCCGACTTAGCGCAATTATGGCGAGCGCCGGGTTGCAGCGGGCGCCGTGCGCCCCCTGCTTCGTTGGCGCCAGCGACCACAGCGCGTCGACTCTGATGGACCTTGACCAGTCCGTCCTCAGCCAGCGCCGGAAAGGAGACGTGCTCGGTGAACGGTCGCCCTTTGCAAGCCAGGTTGCCGCACCGCCGCAGCCGCGTGTAGAACGTGTCGAGAGTCGGGCCGCGGATCCGTCGCGGACCTTACATGACACCGTCGCAGCTCCGTCGAGCCCAGAGCGGGCAAAATCGTCCGCCGGATGTATCCCTCGTAGGTCTGCCTGGTGGACAGATCGACATCGACGACCTCCAGATAGCGCTCAAGCAGTTCGCCGAGTGTCACTCGCGAATCCGGGCGCTTTCCAGCCTCGGCGTCCTCCAGCAGTCGCCCGAGGGCGATCTGGGCCGCCGCCTCAGTTCTGACAGTCTTGCGATGCCGGATACTACGGCCTGTGAACGGATCGAGCCCGCCGTACACGGTGACGCGCAGCGAACCGCTCGCCAGTCGCTCTATGTGACCAGATCCGAAATTTGTCATGTACCCACGCTGGCTGTGATCTGCCCACTGGTCGCGCGATACGTCCCACGACGAGATCGCCAGTTTGGAGTTGACACGAGTTTCAGCAGGTCAAGACAGGTGGGGCGTCCGGGGCTCGAACCCGGAACCTACTGATTAGAAGGATGGTCATCCGATTCGCAGGCCTGTCTGCCTGCGCGGACGCATCTGGATCCGTGTCGTTCTCCGCCTGTTGCGCTGGCTCTGCAGGACTCCTATTGGCAGATCCATTGGCAGCCTGACGGAGAGCGGCGGCTGGGGGGGCCGCGGCATCGCATGGCCTGTGTCACCCTGTGTAGTCGCCGCATAGTCGGGCGCGCCGCTCGCAATGGCAGAACAGCGCGTCGCGATGCCGATCCGCCAACTTGGCGACGGAGGCCTAAGCCGCCCGGATGAACAGACCTGCCTTTATTCGACCACCACCGGATCAGGCGCTTGCCAGTATCGCCTTTGCGTCACGCTGCGCCGTGGGAACGTCGCGCAGGATCTGCCGAGCGCGGTGAAGCATCCACTTCTGCGGCCGCCGGGTCGACATTCCCTCGTCTGGCATCAGACAGCCAGCGCCTTGAGCATAGGCCCTAGTCCGCTGGCGGCCAGATCCATTTGACAGGACTGTCCTTCTTTGCACATCGATACGGCAGTTGACCGACTCCGCATCCTAAAGAATCCGGTGAGGCGCTCAAGGGCGGCCTCTTTCACCCCGGGTGTATACGTGCTTTGCTGGCTCACGAGGCTTTCCCCTTACAAGGGAGGTGCGCGAGGTGAGAAGACTGTTCACGGTGCTGCTGGTGGCTGGCTCAACAGCAGCGGCAACATTGGCGGCCGCGCCGAGCATGGCGGCTGCGCCCGCCCCAACACCACGCTGGATCTTGCACATTCACCGCTATCCGGGTGGTATCTCGAACGGTGTCCGGGCTATGGTCTCTCCGCAGGCGATGGCCGCGCGGGCGGCGAAGCATTCAATATCCGGTGCGTCGGCGTCGGTTTCTTTTGGGCCAAACGTCCAGATGAACACCGACTCCAACCCGCCGTTGCCGCAGAACGAGACGGCGGTCGCGGTCAGCCTGGCTAATCCGAAGATCGCGGTGGCGGCCGCTAACGACTATGTCAGCGGCGGGAACGTCGTCATGCGTACCACCGATGGGGGCCGGCATTGGAAGTCGACCCGGGTGGTGCCGTTCTTCCGCGGTACGGGCGACGTGTGCAGCGGTGGCGACCCGTCGGTCGCCTACAGCCGGCGGGACCACGTGTTCTACATGGGCCAGCTGTGCTTCTTCCGTACCCTTCCCTTCTCCGAGGTGCAGATCTACGTCTCGCGTGACAACGGCCGCACCTGGACACCCGGGCGCCAATCTGCGCGCGCGGCGACCAACTTCGACTACAGCACCGGCGCCGTCGACACGTCGGTCTTCAATGACAAGGATTACATCGCGGTCGACAACACGCCGTCGAGTCCGCACTATGGCCGCCTGTACGTGGGCTACACGAAGTTCCACATCCTGCCCAGCGGGTTCTCCGACTACTGCCCGCTGCAGCTCTCCTACACCGACTCGGTCAACATGGCGAATCCGTCGCTGACAACTTTCCAGCACACCGCCATCCAGCCCGATAACCCCGGCGGTGACGGCACGGGCTCGTCGGCGAACCAGTACTTCACACCGCAGGTCGAGAAGAACGGCGCCCTCGACGTGGCCTTCATGTCCGAGGACTGCAACGACTCCTTCGATCCGCACGTGATGTTCCAGCGGTCCACCGACGGTGGGCAGTCCTTCCTGCCGCAGGCCGTCCAGGTCGACAAGCCGGGCCAGTACATGGACTTCCTCGACGCCGCCAAGGACGACACCCTGCCGCCTACTAGCTTCCGGGCACCCAACACCCCGTCTATCGCCTACGACCCGAAAAACGGGTCGCTGACCGTCCTTTACCAGAACAACATCAACCGGGCGGTGTCGAAGGCGGACATCTCTTACCAGCGGTCCACCGACGGCGGGCAGCACTGGTCCGACATGCGCTTCCTGTCGGTGACCGCGTCCGGCAACCCCGCCCCCAACGATCAGTTCTTCCCGTGGGTCGCGGCGGCCGGCGACGGGCACCTGTACGCGATCTGGTTCGACCGCCGCCGCAGCCGTGCGAACATCCGCATCAACACCTGGGAGGCGCGGTCCGCCAATGGCGGCATCACCTGGACCAGCCGCCGGATCAGTACCAGCTCATGGGATCCCAACCTCGGGTTCTTCAGTAGCGGGGCGTTCATCGGGGACTACAACGGCATCGCGGTGAGCGGCACCAACGTCTATCCGGTGTGGACAGACGGGCGGAACGACGCGATCGCGCGCACCGGCATCGGTGAGACGGACATCTTTACCGACGTCGAACCCAGATAGCACCGTCAATCCCTGGGGGCGCCTGCCAGACGGCGGGTGCCCCGAGGGAGGAAGGCCGGGTCCGCGCCCGGCGGGTGCCGGCTACGGGAACCGCTCGCTCGCCGGGTTCGTCCAACGGGCATGAGGACAGGTACTCTCCCCGCGCGGCCAGCCGCACGGTACCTGCTGATCGCGCTGCTGTGCGCGGCGGCCACAGCATGCGGGAGCCTGCGCGTTTCCGGCCAGGCGCCCGCCGCCCCAGCCGGGCACACTTCGCCTGGCGCGGACTCTGCCGCTGTCCGGTTGGTCATCGAGGTAACCAACCAGCCAGGCGCCAAGCCGCAACGCTGGACCCTGCGCTGCGATCCAGTCGGAGGAACTCACCCAGACGCCCGCGCGGCTTGCCGCGCCCTGGAGCACACGAAGAACCCGTTCGCTGCTGCACGGCCGGACGTGATGTGCCCGGCCGCAGCCGACTCGCGGACCGCAACCATCAGGGGCACCTGGTTCGGCCACCCAGTCAATGCGACCTACACCCAGAACGCGTGCGACCTGCTGCGATGGCACCGCATCTGGCAAGTCTTCCGCTGACAGAGGATCCCGTGAACCCGCCCTCTGAGAAAAGGCCCCGCAGCAGCAGCCCATGGCCAAGCAGGCTCAAGGCTCACGAACGCGAAGGCGGCAAGCAGCTGCTGGCGTGGCATGCAAGCACATTCGGCGCGGGTGGCGCATGAGCGTTGCTCTTCTCGGTTTCGCTTAAACGGCAAGCTTGTGTGTCACGCTCTGTCACCGGTCCGGTGCGTCCGGCTCGCTGTTGGCCTGTGCGAAGACAGCGACGAGTGCGAAGCCGGGGACTTCGATGAGCGGATTTTCTCATTGGCAACTAGACCCGACGTGATCTTGATCGGAGGAATATCTGCAGGTCAGACTGGGTGGGGCGCCCGGGGCTCGAACCCGGAACCTACGGAATAAAAGGATCATCATCCGATTCTCCGATCCTCCGGCCTGCGCGGATGTCGCGGTAGCTGCGGCAGGGGAGTCCCGTTTCGCGCGTCTCGCAGAGTCCCCATTGGCAGGTTCATTGGCAGAGATCGGACATGCGGAGCACGCTGGCAATCTCCGGCGATGCAGACCGGCAGGCACGTCGCGGCGCCTAGTCCTTCGCCGGGGACGCGAAGTTCCATGACGCACAGGCGGCCGGCTGCAGGCTGGTGGGCATCGGGCTGTTTCCCCGCGTATCACTGACCGGGTGGCGGCATGGCGAAAGTCGGACCGGTCGATGCCGCTGCCGAGGCGGCGCGCACGCCTGGAGCGGCTGACGATGCCCCCGCAGCCTGCCAGCGGTAACCCCTGATCATGCGGATCGCTCCGGATATCGAGGTCGATGACCGGGTGCTGGCTGCCATCTGCGACAGCTACGGTATCGCCGAGCTGGAGGTCTTCGGGTCTCGGGCGCTCGGTACGGCCCGGCCAGACAGCGACGTCGATGTCTTGTACGTGCTGCACCCCGGACGCAAGCTGGGCTGGGAGATCGAGCAGCTCGCCGACGAGCTGTCCGGCTTGCTCGGCCACCGGGTCGACTTGGTCTCGCTGCGTGCGCTGCATCCGCGGCTCAGGCCCGCCGTGCTCGCCGAGGCGCGGCCGTTGTATGCGGCGTGATCAGCTGCTGCTCGGGGAGATGATCGAGGCTGCGGATCGCGCCCATCAGCTCACCGGCGGCGTCTCCGCGAAGGAGCTGCAAGCCGACCGGCTGCGAGCCGAATCGCTGCTGTGGAACTTCACGGTGCTCGGCGAGGCAGTCGCGCAGCTCTCCGACGAACTCATGGCCAGGTTCCCCGACGTCCCCTGGCAGCAGCCCGCCCGCCTGCGTCTCGCGGGCAAAGCCCGGCCGGCCATCGGGGCCATCGGCGGCCACGATCCCAGGGCACGAATACGGCTCTGATTGTGTGTCGTACAGGCGCCATGGGTGTGTTCCCGTAGCGTCTTCTTGCGCAGCCCTCGACGACAATGGCGGGTGTCTGGTGTACGGGCACACCTTCCATGACATCGATGATCGGCAATTCCCGTTGCACGCCACAAAGACGTTGGTCCCATCCGCCCGGCCCGGAGGGCATAACGTGCCCCCGGTTGGCAGGGCCAGAAATACACGTAGCCGTCCGGATACCTGTCAGCCCCCCGGCCACGCCCGGGAGATCCGCAAGCGGCAATCGGCCGGGAGATGATCTAGGAGCCTGCTGAATTGGGCCGGTTGTGGTGGTTCTGGTCACGCGTGATGGCGGGCTGGTGTGCTGTTGCCGGGTCGGCCTGGGGTGGCGGTGCCGCGAGCTGGGCGGGCCGCGGCGGCCGGGAGCGGGCGGGCTGGCCGTCAGATCAGGAGTCCAGCACCCAGGCGGTTGCCTGTCTGGTCAGGCCCTGGCTGATCAGGTTGCGCAGGTTGAGGGCGGCGGTGCGGCGCTTGAGCCAGGCGTGGTTCGCGGCGGTGCCGCATAGCGGAGCTTGATCCGGCGTCCCCGCCAGGTGGCGGCTTGCGCGATGGCGCGTTCGACGTCCGGCCGGTGTTTCATGTAGTCCTCGCGCAGCCCGGTGCCGGCGGCCCAGGCGGTGCGGGCGGCGCGCAGCAGGGCGTCGTGCCGGGTGAGCTTGAGGGATCTGCCGGTAGCGGAGGTCGTGCACCGCTGGCGCAGCGGGCAGCTGGCGCAGGCAGTGCCGAAAGTGACCGGGCCGCTGGCCGCGACCGGCCGGGTCAGGCCGGCCGGGCATGTCACGGCGGTCCCGTCCGGGCTGACGGCGAAGTCATCGATTGTGAACCCGCCCTCGACCGGGCGCTGCACCGGCATGGGCCTGATCACCGCGTCGTGCCGGGCGCTGCGGATCGCCTCCCGCAGCTCACCGGACCCGTACGCCGAGTCGCCGTACCATCTGGCCGGGTCGCCCTGCTCGCCGCGGGCGGCCTCGGAGGCGACGAACTCTTCCGCGACCGCAGCGTCTGAATTCTCCGGCCCCGCGGCCCTGGTGAGCTTCTCATCGGTGATGATCCCGGTCTGCGGGTCAGCGGCCAGGTGCGCCCGGTACCCGTCCCGGCGGGCCCCGGGCGACTTGCGGGTGTGCCGGGCGCCGGGGCCCGCCGTCGAGATCACCCGGTCCTCCGCGACCCAGCGGGCGATCCGCCACCGCCCGTCCGTCCCGTCCGGCCCCTCCGCGGGCTCGACGTCCTGCCCGGCAACCAGGGCCAGCAACGCCAGCGCCGAGCAGGCCGGCTCGTCCAGCGGCGCGTTCCTGAACGCTTCGATCACCACGCTGGCGTCCCTGACCAGTGCCGGCACCAGCGCGTTCTTCGCCTGCGGATCATCCCAGCCGATCTTCGGCTTGCCCGGCTTGCCGTAATCGTGCCCGGAGCACAGCTGCGCGATCTGCTCCGCCGCGCCCGGAACCTCGCGGGCCACCCGGCGCGTAGCGGAGATCAGCTGGGTGACCGTGTCCTGACTGGCCGCCGCGCCGGCCAGGATCGCCGGGCCCGCCGCCCGGCGGCGCCGGCCCCGCAAGGACCCCGGTCTGCTCGATCACCTCCTTCACCGCGTCATTGACCCGGTGCGGCCGCTGCGAGCGGGCCAGCCGGCGCCGCCAGCAGACCAGCGCCGACGGGTCGAACCCCGGATCATCCAGCGCCACGCCGATCGCCACCTTCCACCGCACGTCGAACCGCGCCGCCTCAGCGGCCTCCCGGCCGGAGTAATCGTGCAGCGCCTGCAGCGTCATCACCGCCGCCATCTGCGTGGCCGGGACCGACGGCCGGCCCAGCCCCCCGGGGGGCGAACAAGTCCGCGTAACCGGCACCGGGAAACACCTCGGCCCGGTGCGCGGCCAAGAACGCGAACATGCTGCCCGCCGGGACGAGGTGCCCGGCCAGCGCCTCCGCGTCCAGAAGCCGCCGGTCCGCCCGCTCGAATCCCTGCAAGACAGGATTCTCCCAGGTCATCGAACACCCGGCCGGCAACCCGCCGCAGCCAGCCCGCCCTTCTTCAGCAGGCTCCTAGGACGCGACCTGGGAATGGCGACCTCATGGTCGGCCTCCCGGGAGACGCGCTAACCGATGAACGCGCCAACTGGGCAGCCCAAGGCGGAGAGCTGACCAGCGATCCAGTCTGTCCCGTGGTGCGCGCGAGACCGGGCTGTTGCCATTCAGCAGGACGCTCCGGGTCCTGGCAGTGAGCGCAGATCGCGGCCTGGCCCAGCGATCATGGATCAGGGATCAGGGATCAGGGATCAGTTGAGCTTGCTCTTGGATTCGAGTAGGGCCTTGCGGACTTCGTTGACGGCATTCTCAAGACCGGTCCGCACGGTGTCCGCCACGCTGGATGCGGTCGAGGCGGCAACCTCGAACTGCCGCCGGGCATCGGCCCACTTGCTGCGAAGCTGGTCCATCACTGCGGTCAGCTTGTCGTTGGCTTCCGCCGCTCCGGCGTGCATCTGCAACTCAAGGTCCTCAATGCGACCCTGCCACTGGTCGATCTGGGCCTTGGCGAACTGCTTGTACAGTTCAGCTTGCTTGGCTTGGAGCTTGTCGATCTGGGCTTCCAGCTGCGCGATGCGCTCTTCAGTCGTCATGAATCGAATGTCCACATCGAACCCCGGCCCGGCCAGGGGCGAAGGTCCCGAGTGCTGGCGCCGATCACGTCGATCTTTTCCAGGCACCTGAGCGAACGACGCAGATGATCGAATCCGCAAGTACTGTCGCCACCTTCACGAATGGCAGCGCTACCCGATACGGCAGCCGCACTCATTGATCTCGCTCGCGACGTCGCTGGCAGTGGCGGGCGCGGCCTTGGTGACGTCGGCGCCAGGCGGACCAGCGCGGCGGTGACTGGCTGGGCCGGGCGGGACAGGGTCGCGTGCATCGGGCGGATCTCGTTGACGGCAGGGCTGATCAGCGGCACGGTTTCGCTGCCGGTGAGCATGCGATTACGGCAGCGGCCGGGCGACGACCGCGTCGCCTACTGCACGGTCGTGCTGGTGCGGAAGGTGGCGTAGGGGCAGGTTATTTGCTCGGGTGTGGTGTCTTGCAGGAGATCTTGGGATTGACGCCGATGTAGTTGAGCGGTCCGGCGAGGATCGTGACGGCGATGGTGCCGATCTGGCTGCAGCCGGCCGGGGCGCGGGAGAATTCATGGCGCTGGCCGGCGGCGACGGCACCGACGATGAGCCAGATGACGAGCAAGACCGATCCGATTCTCACGGCTGCCTCCAGGCAGTGGCACGCGATGATGAAGTAATGAACCAGCTGGCCGGCGGCGGGGGTGTCAGCGACGGCGCCGGCGTCCGGGAATCGACCAGCCCGTGCCGACGCCGGCCAGGTGCAGGGCCAGGCACGCAAGGCCGAGCAGCAGCAGGCTCAGCGGGGCGAAGATGGCGGGGGTGGATACGGAGGCCGCGTTGATGATGAACGCGATGATGAACAAGGCGGCGGCGATGTAACCGAGCATGTCTGTCCGTCCATGGGGAAGCCGGGCGGCTTTGAGGCTGCCGGGGGTTCCGGGGACAACTGCTAACAGTCTAGTCGTTCTGGTGCTTTCCGGGTAGGTGCCGGGGCCGCGCGGTGACGTCGTGGCCGGCCGGCGGTCAGGCCGCAGCTCCGCCCGGGCCACGGCAAGGTCCGGTGCCGGTCAGACCAGACCTGTCCGCGCGGAACCGGGGCCCGGCGCCGGCCTCCGATCTCCTCAACGCGGGGGGGCGATTAGCTCGGCTGACCGCCGCAGTGGCAACACCGCGATGCCGGTCATGCCGACAAGCCCGCGCCTGGCAGCCATGGCAGGATGGATGGGCGTCTCTGCACGTTAGGAGCAGTCCGTGAGATCGCCGCGGCTACCCCGAAGCCGGTAGCGCGCTGCCGGCAGCACTCAGCCGAGGGTCGCTGCGGCCAGGGGTAGTCACCGGCATTCCGCCGGTGTCGAAGACGATAGCGTCGGCCGCAGCCAGCGCGGGGCGGGACGCCCGGTAGTGGTGACCGCATAGCAGCAGGTCGACAGGGTGCTCACGACCGGGCACGGCGGGCATGACGACCACCACAGCGGGCCTGGCCGGGCAGCAGCATGCGCGGTCGACCAGCCTGAGCGCGCGCCAGTCAATGGCAAGCCTGGGGAATGCGGGCCGCCGGTAATCAGGCGGCCCGCTGCCCCGGTTGGCGCGCTGCCAGATTTGGGGGAACATAAGCAGAGCATGGCTGGTGCTCGCGCGGCCCGGGCAGGGTCTTTGTTCACCCGTGGCGAGGGTCATGAGGCCCGGAAAATGCCGGTCCGCAGAACGGCTTCACGACAGAGACCACCTTTGCGTCGCGCGGCGAGTGCATCCGCCTGCTGGACGGGTCGAGGGTTAGTCGATGAGACCGAGGTCTCTGGCCCGGCTGACCGCCTGGGCCCGGCTGTGCACCCCGAGCTTCTTGTAGGCCCGCTCGGCTCGTTCCTTGGCCGCCGAGCGGGAGATCCCCAGCTTGCCGGCGATCATCGCGAAGGTCAGCTGCGTCGGCAAGTAGCGCAGGACCCGCGCCTCCGTCACGCTGATCGACGCTGCCCTGACGGTAGCGGCGCCTTCCGCGACCGCCTCCGCGGCCGCTTCGGTGGCCGCGGAGGTAATGAGCCCTGCGGCGGCCAGGGCCTCAACCGCCTCGTGGGCGGCTGCCTCCTCCACCAGGCCGGCGGTGACTAGCGCCTGGAGTGCGCCGGCAGCGGCGGCAGCGCGGATCGCCTCGGCGGCCGCGACCGCCTCGACTGCCTGGTCTTCCGCTGCCAGGGCGAGCAGAGTTGCCCGGGCCTCGGCGGCCTGCGCCGCCGCAATCCCCCGAACTGCCTCTTCCGCCGCTGCGACCTCAGCCCCGGCCAGCAACCCGGCCTCGGCCGTCAAGAAGCCCTCGCTTAGCATCGTTCCGCCGGTCTCGGCTATCGCATCAAACAGCGGCTGAGCCCAGCCGTGCTCGACGAGCAGGAATGCCACTGCCGTGCCAGGCAGCAGGGACTGTGCCAGTGCCCGCACGTCAGCCGGATCGAAGCCCGGCACGGCGTCGCCCGCCGGTGGTCCCGCCAGATCAGCGCCATCAAGAGGGACGATGCGCGCCAGGAGCGCGCCGAAATCCTCGTCGTCGCCGGCCATCAGCCGCCGAATGGTGCCGTCGTCCTTCTTCTCGACCAAAAGCAGGTCGAGCAAGCGCAGCACGCCCCGGCCTTGCAGCCGATCGACTTCAGCCAGGACCCGGCCCTCGAAGTCGGCACCGGGACCGAAGCGCAGAGCAATCACCTGCAGTGGACCCGCCATCAGCCCACCTCCTCCTCGTGACTACTACCAAAATCAAAGAGCCGGTCAAAGGCCTGCGGCATCCGAAGTCATCTAGCCATTCGGATGTGACGGCGAAGGTCCCTGCCAGACAGGAAGATCGCCCCTGGGCAGCGGCGCCCCCGCGCCGGACGCTTAAGGCATGTTCAGTAAGTAAGGAGCATGTCATGAGCATCATTGCATGGATCGTTCTCGGCTTGGCCGCTGGCCTGATCGCCAACATGCTGATCCCCGGCCGGAGATCACAGGGTCTCATCCTCACGTGCCTGATCGGCGTCGCCGGAGCACTGGGCGGCGGCTGGATCGCCACCCAGCTGTTCCACATCCACAGCCTGCAGGGGTTCTTCGACCTGTCCACCTGGCTCACCGCAATCGCCGGCGCGGCCATCCTGCTGCTCGTCTTCCACCTGGTCAGCGGGCGGTCCGGACATTCTCGCCATTCCCGCTGGTTCGCGCACCGCTGAGAACCGCCCGGGGCTGCGCCCGTCCACGGCGCAGCCCCGGCGGTCCGGCCGGTCGTCGGCACGAGCGGACGGCCGGCGGTGCCGCGTCTTTCATTAGTGGTCGACGGCTTAAACCCCGGAGGGCGTCGTGATCATAATCCTCGGGCTCATCATCCTGATCGCCGCGGTGATCGCCGGCGTGGCCGGCGTTCTCGGCAACGGCGGCGCCGGGCATGCGCTCACCCACCCGTTCGCGGTGTTCGGTTACCACGTGACCGGCTCCACCGGCACGCTGTTCCTCTACGGCATCGTGGTCGGCGCACTGGCCCTGTTCGGGCTCAGCCTGCTGCTGGCCGGTGCCCGCCGCACCTCTCGCCGCGGCCGTCAGGCGCGCCTGGGACTCAGGCAGTTGCGCCGCGAGACCGCCGCCGCCCGCCATGACCGCGACGATCTGGCCGGCCAGCGCGAGACCGCCCGCGCCCGGGCCGCCGTCCCGCCGGTAACGACCCTCACCGCGCAACCCGACGCCGATGCCCCCGCCGCAGATGTCCCCGCCGATGCGCCCGCCCCGCAGAATGACCCGCGAAAGGCAGCCCAGTGAGCATCGCCAGGAAGATCGCGCACAAGGCCGAAGCGGTCAATGACGGTGCAGCACGCCACTCGCTTCCCCGGCGTCGAAGACCGGGATGATGCGCGGGTCATCGACCGCCGCCGCCCACGGCGGCCTGACGAACCGCTGCCGAAAGCCATCAGCCACTAGGGCAGGTGCAGGATCTTAAGCGCCACCTGCCGTTCAAGCCGCTCATCCAGCGCCCGGAACACTACCCCCATTGCGCCCCGCCCGATCTGTTCCCCTAGCAGGTGTCCGCGATCCGTGAGCCCACCGCGAAGCGGCTAACCGGGAGGCCATCGCTCACGCGCCTCTAGCGTTCGCGTTCCAGCAAGTACTTCCATCGTCCGCCTGACACGAGCGGAGCGAGCCGACCGGGGCGGTGGCGAGCGCGTCCGGGCCGGTCAGGGACAGGCCCTCCCGCCCGGGCCCGCCGCACCATCTCCCTCGACGCCAACTCCTCAGCGGTCGGCTCCGGCCTGATCTATTTCGCTGTCACGCCGTCCGGTGTCGCGGTCATCATGGCACCTTTCCGGCTGAACTTTCCGTTCGGCGTTTAAGGGCCAAAACACCGTAATCCACAGTCCCTCGCCTGCGAGCAGCTGGCCTGGCCGGCCATGCTCGCACTGAACGGCACGGCCCGCCGCTGGGAACCCAGACGGCTCCGGCTGTTCTCCGCCGCCGGGCGGATCGTCCGCAGCGGCCGCCGCGCCCGGCTGAAGATCTCCAGCCGATGGCCCTGGACCGCCCAGGTCACCCCGCCATCGCCAGGCTCGACGCCCTCGCACCCGGCTAACCAGACCAACTTGCCCCCGACGACCAGGAAAGGAAGAAGAACGCGTGCCCGTCGAACCCGCCCGCCCGGCCCGCAGCCGGACCGCCAGGCTGACCACAGCCGGAAACGGTCAAAAGTGCCGACCGCCAGACCCAACCCAAGATCACGAAAGATGCAGGTTAGAGCATTTGACCGGGTTGGCCTACACTCGGGGCCATGAATAGGAATCCAGGGATCGGTCTGACGTCGTTCGGGATCGTGCTGGTGGTCGTTGGAGCCATCCTGAGGTTCGCCGTCTCAGTGCATACTTCTGGATTCAACATCCACAAGGTCGGCGATATCCTCCTGCTGGCCGGGATTCTTCTCCTCATCTTGAGCGTCCTCGTCATCGTCATGGGGGCCAGGAGTCGGAGCAGGACTCGAACCGAGGTCCGGGAAACTCCCTCAGGTCAGCAGCGGACCGAGCAGCGCGACGACTGGGGCGCGCCTTAGCGGCACGTGAGGTATGCGGGCTATCGCTGAAAAGAGGACGCGCGCCACCCGCGCAATCAAGTTGACGCCGCTCACCGAACCCAGAGAGATTCCGGGATGACTGCTGCGTCCGGTCCATAGAAAATGACTTAGAGAACGCCAGCCCGATTACTCACCTTCGCGGACGTGCCGCGCGTGTAGTGCGGGGTGTAGAACCGCCGACCCAGGTCGGATCCTCACTAACCGCTGGGTTCGCCCAACATGGCCAACCCTTGTGCCAACCTCGCGCCGGAATCTTCACCGATTCCGGCTCGCCACAGCCGAGATGTCCGGGCCCGCGCGCATCGCGGCCCGACAACTAATGCGGTTGCACCTTGACCAATAACTCCGCCGCCTGGGCGATGATGGATCCAGGCGACGCAGAAGGAAGCAGCGAGGAACAAAAGCCTAAAGGCGTAGTCGATGGCGGGGCGGCCATCGATGCTCCAGCTCAGGCGCATCTCCGCATTGGGAGTGACGTTCGCGTCAATGCTTGTGAAGGCGATGACGCGCCGGGTCGTGTTCCCGTCGTTGACGTGAACGGCCACGCCCGTCGCGTGACAGGTGGCCGATCCGCCGGTCGGTGTGAGGGCTGAGTTCGCGCCTGTTTTTTTGAGAAACCGGTATGGCGGCAGCTGATGTGGCGCTGGTGCGGCGAGGCTGCATGCCAGGCCGCCGGCGAGGACGCCGGGAATGGCTAGTGCCTGCATGGTGTCAGTGGTGCGCATGATGCCCGAACGTCAAGCTGCTGTTGACTGCGGTGAGCTGGCGGCGGACCCGGACTGTGGCAGTGTCAGCGTCGATGTCCCGGCGGCGTAGGGCGGCCAGCTCGCCCGCGCGCACGGCCGCGCAAGAATCGACCGGTACGGTGTTAGGGACTCGGCCGCGTACGGCGAGTTCGTCAGGGCCACCGGCCATGTCGGCTCGCTGCACTTCGAAAGCGCTCTGCGGGCCCGCTACCCATGCCCTGGTCGTCGTGGACGGCGATGGCGTCGATGCGGGCGGCCTCAGCGGCGCCTCGCTCGGCCGCGCCCCACTTCCATACCACCGAAAGGCCGCTGCCTCGCATGAGCACTGTCACATGCGTCATCGGCCGCCCGCTAAATATGTACGCGGGCCCCAACCGCAGTGCCAACCACCGTTTGCTCATCTCGGGATGGTAGCCAGCGGTCTGCAATGCGTACATGAGCCCGTAGGTCACCTGCCGCTGGCGGGCGGGAGTGGCGGCACGCACCGAGAGCCCTAGCCCGCGGCGTGGTATGGCCTGCTCGATCCTCTGAGCGGCAATGCCCGCAGCGCGCATGGCCTTGAGCTGGGATATCGGTGCGCCTGCTATTTCCGTCCCTGCCAGCGCCGCCAGCCCGATGACGGCTACCGCGGCGACCGTCATGGCCGGGACGGCCCAGGGTGACCCACCGACCCGGGGTGCGCCGGACCAGGTGTGAATGCCCGGGGCCGTGTCGCGGCTCTTTACCCGCTGCACAGCCCATCGGCCCGCCAGCACCAGGACAGTGCCAGTCGTGAGCCAGGCGAGCACACCCACGACGTACATGGGAGCCATCAGGTACCTCAAGTTGCCGACACCGCTGGTGGTCATCCTGATGGTCAGCGTTGGGATGTGTCCGTAGGTGTAGACCGCAGTGGCGGAGGCGGTGAGACTGAGGGCGGCAAGCCCAATGGCGCGGCGGGAGCGGAGCGGGTACACGGCCACCGCCAGGACGACGACTGCCAGGGTCAGGACCCCTGCTCCGGCCGCCACCATGCGTTGGTCGACGACGCTCAGTTTCATGAGCGACGTTAGCGGCCTCCACCAGAAGGGGGGTGGCTGGACCGAGGTGGCCAGGGCCTTCAGGCCGAAGGCAGGACCAGCCTGGGGTCCCGGTGACTCCCGGCCGCTGGCGAGGGCGGTGAGATTGTTGCTCCGGCCTATGAGCTGCTGGATGAGGGGTGCACTCCAGCAGGCCAGGGCGGCGATGAAGCCCACGACGGCCCATGTATAGCATGCCTTAGCCCGGTAAGTCTCGACCAGGCCGACAGCCAGGCAGAGGACAACCAGAGCGACAGCAGTGATGGTAAACATCAGGTGCGCCTGCGCAGCTATCGAACCAGCGATCACCATTGCCGGCCACCACCGGCGGTGGCCCGACAAGGTCGCCGCGCCAGCGGCGAACGCGGCAAGGAAGAACATCAGGCCGAACCACGGATTCCAGCACGGCAGCATGGTGATCGCCGGCATACAGGCAAGAGCCCCGAGGATGATCGCGGTCGCGAGCAGACCGCCTAATCTGCCCGCCGCTGGCCAGGCGGCCTCGATCGTGAGGGAGGCCGCCACCATGCACCACAGCGCCGCTCCCCACAGCACACCATGCAGCGGGTCGAAATGGACTGGCACTGTCAGGAGCCAGTACTGAAGGGGTCCCGGGTGATAAACGCCGGTCGCCAGCCTGGTCGCCGCCCCGACGAGCGGCGGGTGGGCGGAGATGACGTCCCAGGAACGAAGTGCGATCGCCGCGTTGTCTGAAACCGGGCGCCAGCCGCCAGCCACTGAATGAGCTACCGCAAATACGAAGGGAAACCAGACAAGCAGGTGCACGGCGGTCCGGAATGCTAAAACGCAGCGGAACACGGCAATTCCCGACTGGAAGAAATGCCTTGGAGCATGGCTATGCGCGACGACATGGAATTCATCCTGGCGATCCCTGACTTGTATGCGGCTGGGCCACGGCGATGGGCTATATGCCACGGAGCACCCAAGACTGGCTGCCAGAAATATAACCCAGCCTGCCATTGCAATTCAGGCGATACGATCAAGAAATGCTTGATGTTGTCCTCGGCCGAGCACCCGGATTTCGGACTCATCCCGCCACCTAGCCCAGGACAGCCATCAGCGGACCCTTCCCCTCGCCGGCTACGGCACAGGAAATCCGCGGCGGGCATATCTGATTTCAGTCGGTCAGGCGCTCGTCCCTTTTCGAGCCACGCCACGGCGAGACCCGGCAGCCGGCCCGCCAGCACTACGACGAGACCAGGGCATTCCCGCACACCAGGACCGAGACCTCCCGCAGACCCCCAGCCGCCCAAGCCCCTGTCGCTCCCGAAAGATTCGATACAAAGCTAGTGAAGATTCCGCTGGTCGATGCGGTCGGCTGCGCGCGGCGGGCGGCAGGGTAGTCGGGCAGCTGTGACTCGGCAGGGCAATTGGGTCCGTATGGAAGGAGGCGCATCCCGAGGACCGGCAAGGTGTACGTCCGCCGGCGAGCGCTCGCTGTGGTGAGCGCCGCCGCGAACGACAGGGACGTGCAGCCTTGCTGGTCCGGGGCGGCCCCGAGTCTTATCGGCTACTGTTGAGCGTCGGGTGGCAGGACGCGTTGCGGCCGGCGGGGATCGCTCACCGCAGTCTCCGGGAGATCGAGGGCCTTACGATGACCCCGGGCGCATCGGCAGCTGCCCCGCGCGCAGCCGTCCCACGACTGGCCCCAGGGCCAGGGCCGTCCGGTCCCAGCCGTGGTTACGCAGGGTGGCTGCCCGCAGGTCAGGCGGTGTGGGGCGTGAGGGACTTCGAACCCTCACCAGACGGATCAAAAGAGCCGTCATCCAATTCTCTGGTTCTCTGACATGCGCCGATGTCGTCGCAATTGCGTCCAGGTGCGCTCTTTTCGCTTGTCTCGCAAATCTCCCATTGGCAAGTCCATTGGCAAGCCGCCTGACGGTGCGACTTCCGCCGCGACGGTGCCGCTCAAGCGCGTTGTTCACGTGCTGTGACCGTTCGCGACGAGGGTACTTGTGGACGGCCGATCGCGCCTCCGCCTGCCCGACGGTGCCGCCTGGACTGCCGGGTGCGTCGGCTTGGTCGATGGCGAGACCTGATCCGGGACGCGTTCGGCCAGATCGACGATGGCGACGGCCGTTGGGGTGGCGGGTTCGCGTTCCCGCGGTCGGCGGGGCAGACTGAGACCGTGACGTCCGAGCAGATGGAGATGATCTCCGCCGACCCGCGGGTGATGCACGGCCAGGCGGTGATCGCCGGGACCCGCGTGCCGGTGAGCGTCATCTTGGACTGCCTGGCGGCCGGCATGACCGCAGAGGAGATCACTGCTGAGTACCCCCCGGTCACCGTCGCGGGCATCCGCGCGGCGGCAGGGTACGGTGCCGCGCTCGCCCGCGAGGAACTGCTGCCGATCTCGCAGTCACAATGAAGTTCAAGCTCGACGAGAACCTGCCCGCCACAGCCGCGTCCGTTCTGGCCAGGGCGGGGCACGACGTCGACACCGAGATCGCCCATGATCTGGTCGGCGCGC
The DNA here is from genome assembly GCA_963739025.1 of uncultured Actinomycetota bacterium. Taxonomy (GTDB): domain Bacteria; phylum Actinomycetota; class Actinomycetes; order Streptosporangiales; family Streptosporangiaceae; genus Chersky-822. The sequence continues at coordinate 854,931 of CAVTYS010000003.1, forward strand.
CCGACGAGGATGTCGTCGCCGCGGCTACAGCGGCCGGGCGGATACTGATCTCTTTGGACCGGGGCCTGGGAGACATCCGCAGTTACCCGCCCGGCAGCCACGCTGGCATCGTCGTCCTGCGCCTGACCGACCAGTCCGCCGCAACAGTCACTAAGGCGATCAGCGACCTGGTAAGCCTCGCCAGCCTGGACAGCCTTGCCGGAGCGGTAACCGTCATGCAACGCGGACTGCTCCGCATCCGCCACCCCTAGCCCTCACCGCGGCCCACGCTGGTCGGCAAGCCCGTCATCATCTTCGCCGCCTGTCCGGACCTTGCGAGAATCGGCCCGTGATGCCGACGTGGGACGAGTTCAGGAGCGAGGTCTTCGGGGAGCCGTACCTGGCCTGGCATGACGGCGCGGACTTCGGCGCCCATCCTGGGAGGCAGGCCACGCACTCGCCGCCGCGGACGCGGTCGCTTGCGCACTGGGCCAGATCTAGTACTGAATGACTTTCTGTTCACGATGGCTCGGCCACACGAGGTACTCGCGGCCTTTCTACCTCTTGACGATGAAGTATTGCCAGACGCTGTCGTTGCTGAGGTTCGTGGTGTCCTTGCTGCCGCGGATGTAGTCCGCTCGGATCCGGTAGTGATAGCCGAGGTCGGCGTGAGTCAGGCCGACCGACACGGAGATCTTGCCGGAGCTGTCCAGGGTGCCGCACCGCGTGGTCGCGCCGTGCCAGGCACCCTGGTAATGCTCCTGCAATTCGAACTTGACGCACTGCCCGCTCTTGTCCGGCCGGACGGTGACGTGGGCGTGCATCAGGACACGGCGGTGGAACAGCCGGTAAGTTATCCCGCTGGTGCGCCTGCTGGCGTAGTAGCCGCTCAGCGTCTCCGACACGTTAGCCCGGACGTAGATGACGCGGGTGACGGATGTCGGCCTGTACTGCGAGTCGCCCGAGAACACCGCGCTGAACGTCGTGCTGTGCGCAGCCTTGTAACTCACCTTCAGGTTCCCGCTGGCATCCACCTTGCCGGTCTTCAGCAGCGTCTTCGACTTGCTGCCGAACGGCTGCGCGTAGAGCGAGACGGCGCGATTCGTGTCGGTGGTGCCGAGGTGCGCCGTGACGTGCACGGTGGGCTCGTAGGTGAACTTCGACGACCCGGTGCTCAGGGTGAGCCGGGGGCTGAGCAGCAGCGGGCCATCGATGACACGCAGTGAGTATTTCGTGCTGGAGCCCTGCAGCACAGCGAACAGCTTCGAGCCGTCAGGAGACCAGGCCAGGCCTCGCGGCATGAGATTGCCGCCAACGTTGCCCAGGCTGTAGGTGTTCAGCGCCGTGTCGCCGTCAGGGCGGTAAACGTACAAGTCCGTCGGAGCTGCGCCGTTCACGGTGCCCGCGGCGACGTCGCCGTTGGCGTCGAGTGCCACGGCGCCGGGATAGGTGGTGCTGGCGTAGGACCCCTGCTGGCTGAGGTCGGCGGTGCTGTAGCGGTAGTGATCGTACGGCCAGCCGCAGGCCAGGATGAACTCCGCGCCGCCGGGAACGACTGCCAGGTCCCGCTGGTTCTCGCAATTACTGAAACTGGCCGACTGGGCGCGCACGGTTGCCGGATCAGCTGAGGTCTCGTAGCTGGCCACCGACGACGGGCTCATGCCCGGCTCGGCGGCGACGAGAACGCCCGTGTCATGAGGGTCAGCGGCGAGTTCCGGAGCGGCGTGCCAGCCTCCCATGGCGGGCTGCGTCTCGAACGCGGGCGTGTTTGCCGTGAGGTTGATGTCGCCGATCGCGGCCGCGCCGGGCGAACCGGTGTTATAGCTCACCCAGACCTTGCCGCTCTGCACCGCGACGTCCACGGGGGTATTCGCGTTGCCGACGGGGTAGGACGCCGTCTGCGTCAGCGTCGCGGTGTCGATCGCGGTGACGGCGTGGGACGATCCGAGCGCCGTGTACAGGGTCTTGCCGTCCGGTGACAGCGCGATGCCTTCCACGCCGTTTTGGCTGCCGATGGTGGCGACCTGCTTGCCGGACAGGTTCGTGACGATGACGTGGTTCTGACTGCTGCTGCCCTGGCTCATGAACAGGTGGTCGTGCGCGGTATCCGCGACGATCTGGTAGAAGCTGGTTAGCTGCAGCGCTGAGGTGGTGTCAGCGCGGGCTGTGACGGCCGGCATGAGGCCGGCCACGCCGACTGCCAGGCTCAGAACCGGGACAAGCACTTTAATACTGTTATTCACCGTCACGCACCGATTCTCCTGCTTAACGCGAATAGATCAGCTGGAATCCTAATAGCCCGCGAATCCAGACGGCGGCAAAACGCAACAGCTGGGATCGGCCTGACACGACCGCCCGTGCGGTGATCGCCGGGGGGGTCGGCCGCCGCGCGGATCAAGGCCGACAAGAACCTCTACGCGAAGGCGCAGACGCCAACCGAAGGCGTCTCCGGCCCGGCCGCGGCGATCGGATGAGCCCGCGCCGCCGCGACCGGGTCACCCGGCTGCCGGCGCTGGGACGTCCGGTTCGCCGGAGACGCCGCACCGGGTGGGAAGAGCTGTGCCGGCACGCCCTGGGCAACACCAGGGTCACGTGTCACCCACTGGCTCCAGGTGGCGCGCCCGCCTCTGGTGGCCGGGCTGATGCAGCTCCTGCTGACCGCCGCGTCGGCCTTTATCGCGCAGAAAGAGCTAGCGGCCGACACCTCGGAAGTTGCCGACTCTTCTTGCCGCAGTCCAGTCGCCGCGCACTCCGGCCGACGCGCTGTTGAGCACCAGCTACGGGGTTGCAATGTGCGGCGAGAACCTCAGGACCGGTGGCTGGCTGGCCCTCGAGATGGTGGCCGTTCTTGCGATCACGATCGGCGTCATCAGCTGGGCCCCGTTGCCCGGCCCAAATGCACGAGCCCGCCATTGCCTCTTCGCAGTGAGGCCCATGGAGACTGGCGAAACGGTCAGGTGGGCGGTCGGCGGCGGCCCGAGTACCGGATAACGTAGTCACCGGCGAGGACGGCCAGGCCGACGCCGCCTATGAACAGGATCAGCACGCCGACGGCGTAGAGGTCGGCTGCGACCAGTCCGAGTATTCCCACGATCAGCCCGAGCAGGATGACCAGGGCAACCGCTCCTGCATTTCTGCTGCTCATATAGCCGGGGCATTTCTGGGAGTGGAGTGACGGGTGCTCTCACGTGTACCCGATGCCCGATGGCGGTACACCTAGCGCGACGGTGTTACACCCACGATGCAGGGCTGCAGCGAACGGGGGGCTGGCGATGAGTGCGGTGGCTCACGTTCTGGCCGCGGGTCCGGTGCCGGCCCGGTCGCAGATGGGGTCGTCGCTGGGGTTCCACATCGTTCTCGCGTGCTTCGGCGTCGCTTTCGCAGCCGTCACCATGACCGCAGAATGGATCGGTATTAAGCGCGGCGATCCCGCAGCGCTGCTGCTGGCTCGCCGCTGGTCAAAGGTGATGGCCGTGCTTGTGGCGGTCGGCGCTGTGTCGGGAACGGTGCTCTCGTATGAGATGGGCCTGCTGTGGCCGGGCCTGATGGGCCGCTTCGGGGCGGCGATCGGCGTGCCGTTCTCGGTGGAGGGAATCTTCTTCTTCGTTGAAGCAATTTTCGTCGGCGTTTACCTGTACGGGTGGCGACGGCTGTCGCCGTGGGCGCACTGGTGGAGCGGGATGCCGATCGTGGTGGCCGGGATTCTGGGCGCCTTGTCGGTGGTCGCTGCGAACGCGTGGATGAATTCACCCACCGGGTTCACGCTTCGTCATGGCAAGATCACCAAAGTCGACCCGGTGTCAGTGTTCTTCAACGCCGCGACCCCGTATGAGACCGCGCACATGGTGCTCGCCGCGTACATGGTGACGGGATTCCTCATCGCCGGCGTGTACGCGGTCGGACTGCTGCGCGGCCGCCGCGATCGTTACCACCGGGTGGGCTTCGCCATCCCGTTCACGATCGCCGGGATAGCGGCCCCGCTGCAGGTGATGATGGGCGACATCAACGCGCGGTTCATCGCGCACAACCAGCCGATCAAGTTCGCCGCGATGGAGTACGTCTCCAAGACCACCCGCGATGCCCCGGAGTGGATTGGCGGGGTCTTGATCAGCGGCAAGGTCTACTTTGGCGCCGCTATCCCGGCGTTTGACTCGATCTTGGTCGGGTTCTCGCCGCACACGCGGGTCATCGGCTGGGACACCGTGCCCGCTGCGCAGCGGCCGCCGCTCGTCTCGCTCATTCACAACAGTTTCGACCTGATGGTCGGACTCGGCTTCTTCCTGCTCGCGCTCGCGGCATGGCAGGGCTGGTGGTGGTGGTTCCACCGCCGGCTCCTGGTGACCGCGTGGTTCCTGGTGCCCTGTGCCGTCGGCGGCGTGGCGGCCGTCACCGCGATGGAGGCGGGCTGGGTTGTAACAGAGGTCGGCCGCCAGCCCTGGATCGTCTACCGCGTGCTCCTGGTCAGCAACGCGGTCACACCGGCCAGAGGTGTCCCCGTCACCCTGGGCGTGATCCTCGCTCTGTACGCAATTTTGACCGTGGTCTCGATTGGCGTTCCGATGATCATGTCACGGCGGTGGCGGCGAGGAGCGCCCGCAGAAGAGGAAGCTGAACAGGTACCCTACGGACCCTCGCCCGCCCAGGCCGTGTCATCACGCGCAGGACCCCCGCCGCCAGCCGCGCCCCGGACATCGTCAGGCGGGCCGGAGGTGATATGAGTCGGTCGGCAGAGGCCATCGCGGTTGCCACGATCTTGTTCGTGGTCATCGCCGCCTACGCGCTCTTCGGCGGCGCGGACTTCGGCGGCGGCATCTGGGACCTGCTGGCCGGCAGCACCCGCCGCGGGGCAGCCCCCCGCGAGCTCATTGACGAGTCCATCACGCCGGTCTGGGAAGCCAACCACGTGTGGCTGGTCTTCATTTTGGTGCTCCTGTGGACAGCGTTCCCGCCCGCCTTCGCCGCCATCATGACCGCGCTGTTCGTCCCGCTCAGTCTCTCCCTGCTGGGAATCGTCCTGCGCGGCGCCGGTTTCGCGTTCAGGCACACCGCGCAGCGGCTGCGGATGCAGCAGCTAACCGGCGCGATGTTCGCCGTCGCCTCCCTGATCACGCCGTTCTTCATGGGCACCGTCGTGGGCGCCGTCGTCACCGGCCAGGTCCCCGTGCACCCCGCAGGCAACATCCTGGCCGCATGGACGTCGACCACCGCGCTCCTGACCGGGTTCTTGTTCGTCGCCGCCTGCGCCTACATCAGCGCGGTGTTCCTCGTCCTGGAGGCGCGCCAGCGCGGGCGTCAGGACCTCACGCGCTACTTCGCGCGGCGCGCCACGGCGGCCGGTTTGCTGACCGGCGCGCTCGCAGGCGGCACGTTCTACGAACTCTCCGTCAGCGCCCCCCGCGTCTTCTCCCGCCTGACCGGTATCGCGCTGCCGCTGGTGGCGATCTCGATCGCGGCGGGGATCGCCGTGCTAGCCATGCTCTGGCTCCGCTGGTACCACCCCGTCGCGCTGCGGGTGGCCGCCGCTCTCGCCGTGGCCACCGTCGTGTGGGGGTGGGGACTAGCCCAGTATCCCTACGTCTTCCCCACCACGCTGACCCTCGCAGCGGGCACGGCGCCCACCTCATCTCTGGTCGCCGAACTCGTCGTCAGCCGGCCTGGCAGTCCTGCTCGTGGCACCAGCGTTCGCCATCCTGTACTACCTGCAGCAACGCCGCTTGCTGACGGCATCCGAAACCGACGCCGACCTCCGCCAGGCCGCTCACCTCGAACCAGCAATCCAGGCCCAGCCCGCCGCCGCTCCGGTACCCACCGCGACCCGGACGACGACAAAGCTCGTGATGGCGGTGATTGCCATCAAGGTGATCAAGAACATATTCACACCGCCACACCGCCGGTAAGGGGCGCAAGCGGTGAAAGCTGGCCCATTAGCGCCTTCGAGAGGCGGTACCGGTGATCCCGACGTCGTCACCTTGGCCGCAGCTTTCTCCCTTAAGAAAGTTCTCGAGCGGGTGCGCACCGCTCCCGGCCCCTATCCGCCAGATTTGAGCCGGTCCCAAGCTTGAGAGACGTAAACGCCGGTTCCTCGCGTACTCCTTTCCGCCACGCTCGCCGGACCCAGGCCATCTGGCAGTATCAGCCCGCCCCGGCTTTGTCAGGGCCGCTTGCCACCCTCACCGGCACCACCCGGATCGGGCTGCCTTCAGCTTCACAGCCCTGCTGCGACAGGACGGAGGCGAAGGTCTCTCACCTCCACTCGAATCAACAGCGCCTCACGGCGCACTCAACGGCAGGGTTTCGCAGGCATGTCATTGGCAGATCCATTGGCAGGGCCTCGGCCCCTGGGACTCCGACTGGCGAGCATTGCTCTAGGGTTGCTCCGGCCTCCGCTTGCGAACCGTAGCGTGCATACGGAGCGGGCCCGTGCGCCGACGGCTCTCGGTGGGTGCGCTGATCCCTCATGCCGCCTGGCGGGCACGTTACCGTGGCCACGAGGCGTTCGGCGCGCTGGCCGAGTCCTGGCGGCCCGCCCGAGTCCCTGACTGTCGCCGGTACTCGCCTTGCCGTACCAGGGCTGACGGGGCGTCGTTGACCGGGTGATCCAGCTCATGTTAAGAATGTTCTTAATCTGTCAGCTGGTCTGCCTGGGGGTTAGGCGCGGAGTGGAGATCTTAATGACCATTCAGGTCGAGGCATTTCTCGATGATCTGCATGACGCTGACCCGGGCAGTCATCAGCTGGTGAACCAGGCGATCCTGGTGCTGGAGCGCAACCGCCCAGCGGAAGGCCGGCCGCTGGTGGACACGGTGACGGCGTCGCGGATCGCGAACATGAAGGAGCTGCGGCCGCCGTCGGCGGGGCGGAGCGAGGTGCGGATCCTGCTGGCGTTCGACCCGTGGCGGTCAGCGGTGCTGCTGGTCGCGGGGGACAAGTCCGGGCAGTGGGCGAAGTGGTACCGGACGGCGATCCCGCTGGCTGAGCAGCTGTATGAGGATTACCTGGCGGAGCGGGAGAAGGAGATGGGGCCATGAGCGGGGTGTCGCGGTGGCGGGAGTCGGGGAACCTTGAGCGGGCGGTGGAGACTGCCGGTGGCCAGGAGGCGTTCAGCGCGGCCGTCTCGGCGATGCTCGATGATGCCCGGGGGTGGCGGCTCGCCGAATTGCGCAAGCGGCGCGGGCTGACCCAGGAGCAAGTCGCCGTCCGGATGGGCGTGTCAGTGGCCCGGGTGTCGCAGATCGAGGGCGGCGATGTCTCCACTCAGGATGTCCTGAACCGGTTCGTGGCCGCGCTCGGCGGCACGCTCAAGCTGATCGCCGACTTCGGAGACGAGCAGCTCAAGATCGCCTGACTGCGGACCGTGAGCGCGACCGCAGGGGACGGAGATACTGTCTCGGCAGGTCATCGGCGTTTGCGGCGTTGACAATCCCGCGCGAGTAAGATGTCTCGTTCTGATCGGCCATCTGATTCGCCCGGCGCTTTTCCGCCTGCTACCGAATTGGTAATCTGTGTGCGGCGGCCTGCATTCTCAGCGCAGTTTTCTGCGGTTCATACTCGGCGCTCCCGCCATCATCTGTGCCTCGGGGCCGGTTCCGCGTGATGGCGGTAAGGACGCGAAACCGTCGTTCTGCGTCGCGCCTTTTCCCAAAAGCCTGTCGTTCGGGGCCGGCGTCCTGTGTTGGCATTGTCCGGCGGTCTCGGGTGTTAGGTCGTCACCTGACCGCCGCCCCGGCGCGGGCCGCCTGGTTCACGCGTCGGGTGGGCGGGTGGTGCTTGTGAGGCCAGGTCGTCGTTCGGCATCGGATGTCACGATCCGCAGCGCTAGTCGGCGGATCAGCGCGCTGAACGGTCCGATGAGCATCCAGTAGCGGGCGAAGCGGCGGAGGCTCGCTGGGTCTGTGGCCGCGGTTCGTGTCTCTGTCGTGATGAGGGCGCGGCCGCTGCTGTAGGGTTCCACCCGGATGTTGAAGGCGACCTTGACGTACCCGGGGGTGTCGAATGCGGCGAATCGGCCGGGTTCGACCGGGGGCGCGGGCTCGTCGTCGGTGACTGCCTTCCACGGTTGCACGACAGTTCCGAACGCGATCTCGTGGCCGGGCGATTCGCCTAGGCGCAGGAAGCCGGCGCGCTCCATGTCCTCGAGGGTCAAGGGCGGGCGGGCAGGTCCCGGTGGCTGCCGCTTGAGGACCCGCCGGAGCCGGTTGGGGAGGCTGCGCAGCTCGAGAAGCACGTGTATTACCGCGGACCGGGACAGGTCGCTCCGCAGGACGGCCTGCCAGGTGCGGTCCGTGTCTGCGTCGACGACGACGGCGTGCGTCTCGGTGACGTCGTACTGGGGAAGGTAGCGGTCCAGGAGCATCGCGTCGGCCTCGGATCGCACATCAGCCTCCCCGCGTGGGGTCGAACCCTGGCAAGTACCGCCCGACCGCGTAAAGCGGTCCTGTTCACACTCTCTGGCCACGAAAGGGGTCCTCGCCAGAGGCAAACGTCCCGCCCCCGACCCGGCGCTGGCGTCATTGAGCCCCGCCCGAGACCCTGCGGGGCGCAGCATGCCCACGCCGGAGGCCGCGGGCGCGACTCAGGGGCTGGTGCTGTCCTCGCCGTCTCCCAGGCTTGCGGGGACCTTCGACTCTGGATGGAGGCGAGCAAGCGTGCGCATCGGGCTGATTCTGCGGATACGGGCACCCGGGGAAGCTGTTTTGGACGCTGTTCATGGAGTTCCGCGACCCTCCGACGGCCAGAAGGATGCTCACGGGCATCAAGATCAGGGCGGAAAGCAACCCGGATGACCGGGGCCGCGAGTAGCCGCGCGGTGACGCCCGGATCGAGCGTGACGCCGGTTGCAGTCAGCTGGACGGCGCCGGGCAGACCGCGCGTAGCTGCGGCCGAGGATGACGCCGGCGGCGAGGGCGGGTCCGGTTCAGCCTGGCAGGACCCGGGCAGGGCACGAGCGGCTCACCCCCTTTGCGGTGCTGGCGCGCGTGTCGCGCGGCGTCGCTAGCTGCCGGGACCGGGCCTGGTGACGCCCCAAGCCGGCGCGCGCGCAAGGTTGTCCGCCGGATGTTCCCGATCGTCCCCCTGCGGCAGGGACGACAGGCCCTGGCGGTTCTCATCCCAGGCAGCCAGGCTGAGAACGCAGAAGATGGTGATCGAGATGTTTCGGATTCTGCTCGGGGGACTAGTTGTCGCACACGGCCTGGTTACCGCAGCGGTGTGGGCCAGTCCGGCGCGAGGAGGTGCACCATTCCGGGCGACGCACTCCTGGCTTCTCGGAGATGCCCGGCCTCTGGCGGTCGCGCTGGCGCTGGTGGCGGCACTCGGGTTCGTGCTCGCGGGGACGGGCTTCCTTGCTCACCAGGCCTGGTGGGGCGCGGCCGGGGCTGGGGCAGGCGCGGTGGCGCTCGTGTTGATGGTGCTCTACTTCAACCCGTGGCTCCTGGCTGGCATCGCGATCAGCGGCGGTGTCTTCTATGCCGGGGTCCAGGCGTTGCAGCAAAACTAGGACGGCCGTTCGCCACGAGGAGAGCGATGATGGCTGGTTACCGCAGCGGCATCAGTGCCGCCCGGAGGCGGCTTGCGGATCGTGATCGTCAGGTTCTGCGCGATCCTCGCTTCGGGGACATCGAGTACGCCGAGTGGGGCGAGGGCAGGCCGATGCTCCTCAGCCACCCGCTCTTCGGGGGCTTCGACATGATGACCGATTTCGCGGTGACCTATATCGGCGCAGGCCACCGGTTCGTCGCTCCATCGCGCTTCGGATACCTGGGATCTTCGCTGCCGCCCTCAGCCATGCCAGCCGACCAGGCCGACGCCTACGCGCGACTCCTCGACGCGCTCGATATCCAGGCCACGGCCGTGTTCGGTTACTCCGGCGGAGGTCCATCGGCCATCCAGTTCGCCCTCCGTCACACCGAGCGCACCACGGCCCTGATCCTCCTGGCCTCCGCTCTTCCGGGCAAGGCCGGGGCACCCCCGAGAGCCGTGGCGCAGGCGTTCTTCGGATCGGACCGGCTATTCTGGATCTTGAAGTCCTGCGCACCGGGCCTGTTCGCGCGGATCCTGGGCATGCCCAAGGGCTATCGCCCGACACCCGAGGAGCGTGAGAGCCTCCACCAGATCATGGACGCCTTCTTCCCGATCCACCCACGCAAGCGCGGCGTGCTCTTCGACATGTACGTATCGAATCCGGACGTGCAAACCTGCGCGCTGGAGCAGCTATCCGTTCCCACGCTGATCATCAACGCCAAAGACGACGGTCTGTCCGCCTTCGGCAACGCCGTCCAGGCCTCGACCCGGATCAGCCGATCGAAGCTGCTGGCGATCGATCGGGGAGGCCATCTCCTGCTTGGAAGCCAGACCCGGATTCAGGACGAGATAGCGGCATTCACCAGTTAGACAGGCTAGATGGTGAACCACGACAGACAGCCCAATTCGGGGCGTTCGGTTCGGTCCCCGAATCGCCAGATGTCACGCGGCCTGACCTCTCACCGACGTGGCGATGCGCACGCCGCGCGACGACGCGTACGACGGAGCAGCCAGGGTCCGTTCAGCCAGTGTGCAACGGACGCACCGGGTTACTCCGGCGCGTCAACGCAGGTGACCATCGACTCTGGTTTGCTGACCCACATTCAAGGCGGGCCGGTCGGCCCGGCCTAGTCGTCCGACCGAGACCGCTCGATCGCTGACGCTCCGTTAGTCAAGATGCGCTGCTGACCGGGCGTCCGCTACTGCGCCGGCCGGCCCAGGAGGACGACGCGCCGATCATGCTGCAAGACGTCGCGGTGCAGTGGAATGCGACCTCGCCTGTGGTTGATTTCATGAGGCGCCTCGCGCCCCGACGCGCCGACCAGAGTGCCCTGTCGACGGTCGCGTTATTGAGCAGGGGTGTTGCTCACGTAATTGACCAGGGCCTGGTCTGATCCTGTTCTACTGGCTGGCCTCCCTTGCTGTCGTGGTGCCACGCTGGCCGGGTCTCTTGTTCGGCCGGTAGCTGGGTCCGTTCATGAACACCTGCGGAACGCAAAGCTGCAATTGACGGCCGTCCTGGCGCCAGAGGCCGAGGTCGCTGGCCTTTATCTGCATCCGGATCACCGTCGCAGGCCGCGCCGCGCTCCGGTGCGCGGTGAGCTGGCTGTCTAGCAATGAACGCCGCAGTGTCTATGGTCTGGCGCCGCTGCCAAAGCGCGTGCGCCTGGATCAAAGGGGTAACTGGCGAGACCGAATGCGACACGCGGCGTGAATTGCTGGACACATTCAGCGATCACAGTTACGGTCGCCGGTGCGGGGGTGATCATGGTGAGCGAAGCGAGCCGGCTGGCCGCGCTGGAGCAGGCCGGGCTGGTGCATCCGCGGGCCGGCGCGGTGACCGCGCCGCTGTTCGCCGCGGGCGGGTTCTTCCTGGCGGCGGACAAGGTGCAGGTCAAGTACGAGATGCTGCGCGCTCATTTCGCGGACGGGGAGCCGGCGGTCCGGGCCGCCGCCGCGCACGGCTACTCGCGGGCAGCGTTCTACCTGGTCGTGACCGCGTTCGCCGACGCCGGGATGGCGGGGCTGGTCGACGAGCGGCGCGGCCGCCGCGGCCCGGTCAAGCTGCGGGACGAGATCGCCGAGTTCATCCACACGGCCCCGCCCGCCTCAGGGGCGGCGCTGGCCGCCCAGGTCGCGGACCGGTTCGGTGTGGTCCTGCACCGCCGCACCGTCGAGCGGGCGCGGGCCCGGTGAGCGCCCGGGCGTTCTGGCCGCCGGCCGAGGCGGCGCAGGCTGACTACGAGATGCTGCGCGCCCACGTCCTCGAGCACTCCGGGCTGCCGGCCGGGCTGGCCGCGGCCCGGTTCGCCCGCCGCGGCCTGGCCGGGCTGATCGCCTGGCCGGCGGCCGAGCCGGCCTTCCGCGCCGAGCTGGCCGGCGCGGCCCGGCCGCCGTGGACCCCGCGCGCCGACCCGCGCGAGCAGGTGCTGGCGGCGGGATACCAGTTCCTGCTCGACACCGCCGCATCCCTGGCAGCGCCGGGCCTGCAAGCGATGGGGAGATGGTCATGAAAGCGGCGATCTACGCCCGGGTTTCCACCGAGCGCCAGGCCGAGCGGGGCACGATCGGCTCCCAGATCGAGGCACTGCGCGCGCACGTCGCCGCAGCATGCGACGAGATCGCCGGCGAGTACCGCGACGACGGGCACTCCGGGGCGCGGCTGGACCGGCCCGGCCTGGACGCGCTGCGCGACGCGGCCGAGGCCGGGCTGTTCGAGGTCGTGTGGTGCCTGTCCCCGGACCGGCTCGCCCGCTCCTACGCCTGCCAGGTGCTCATCCTCGATGAGATGGCCCGCCTCGGCGTGACCGTGCGGTTCACCGACGCGCCCGGCCTGGACGACACCGACCCGCAGGCCAAGCTGCTCACTCAGGTGCAGGGCGTGATCGCCGAGTACGAGCGGGCCAAGATCGGCGAACGGTACCGGCGGGGCAAGCTCTACCGGTCCCGAGCCGGCGAGGTGATCTCCCGCAAGGCGCCCTACGGCTACCGGCGCATCCCCCGCGGCCCCGGCGGCCCGGCACACCTGGAGATCTACGAGCCCGAGGCCGCGGTGGTGCGACGGATCTTCGCCGAGCGTGCGGCCGGCACCACCATCCGCCAGATCTGCCGTCAGCTCAACGCCGACCAGATCCCGACGCCAACCGGCAGCCGCGCCGTGTGGGGCACCTCCACCTTGGACCGGATCCTGCGCAGCGAGGCTTACATCGGCCGCGTCTACTACAACCGCACCGAGACTGTCCCGGACAGCCGGCCAGGGCACCGCACCCGGCAGGTGCCCCGGCCCCGCGACGAGTGGATCGCGATCGGCTGCCCGCCCCTGATCAGCGAGGAGATCTTCGAGACCGCCGGCAAGGTCAGCACCGACAACAGCAAGTGGAACCCGCGCCGCGCCGAGCCCGGGGCCTGGCTGCTGCGCGGCCTGGTCAAATGCGGGCCCTGCGGCGTGGGCACCAGCTGCCACAAGATGCGCGGCCGCAACGGCACCTGGCACCGGTACTACTACTGCCACAACCACGACCCGCTGCGGGCCGGCGGCCAGGACCGCCGCTGCCCCGAGCGCAACATCCGTGCCGATGCCCTCGACGAGTTCGTGTTCGCCCAGATCCACGCCGCCCTGCTCGACCCGGCCCTGCTGCTCGCCGGAGAGCACGCTGTCGCCGTGCACGCCCCTGTCCCCGACGACGAGCTGCTCGCCGCCGAGCTGACCCGGCTGGACCGCAAACTCGACGCCGCCCGCGCCGAGCACAACCGGCTGATCGACCTGTTCCAGGCCGACCTGATCGACATGCCCGAGCTCCAGCGCCGCGCCGCCGCCGTCACCGCCCGCCAGAGAGATCTCCTCGCAAAGCGCAACACCCTCGCCAGCCAGCGCGCGGACCTGGCACGGGGGAACCAGCTCCGACGCGGCGTCGAGGGGTTCGCCGCCCGCGTCCGCGCCGTCATCGACGACCTCGACCACGCCCAGAAGCAGCAACTGCTCCGGCTGCTCATCGACAACGTCCAAGTCACAGGCTGGCACGTCAAGATCCAGCTCCGAATCGCGCTCCCCGGCCCGCCCGGCGCCGACCGCCCCGGCGGCGACCCGCCCCCGCCACGCGACGGGGACGCGAACCCGCCAACGGTGTCAACCGAAGACAGTCTGCGTTCCCTTCATGGTCATGAACGGACCCAGCTACCGGCCGAACAAGCGACCCGGCCAGCGTGTCACCACGACAGCCAAGGAGGACAACCAGTAGAACAAGACCAGGCCAGGCCCTGGTCAATTACGTGAGCAACACCCCTGCTCAATAACGTGAGCGCCGACACCGGGGAGGATTGGCAGGATCAAAGTTCCGATGAGGCTCTGGCCGAATAGGTCGGTCTTGACGCCGACGATTGATGGCGCGGTTCTGGCTACTTGCCAGATCATCTGCTGACCGCGACCGCTGTCGGCCCCCGTCAGTTTGAGCGCCACTCCGAGTCCGTATTGCGCGGCCAGGGTCTCAGGATGCCTCGGCCCGAGCGCGGAGCGCAGTCCGTCGTAGGCCTCCTGGTGCAGTTCGCGGGATCGCTCGTACTCCTGAAGCTGGGCATGCGTGCGGCCGAGCAGCAGCGTCGCGCGCAGGATCGCGGGGTGGCCGGCCGGGAACCGGCGACGCAGGTTCTCCAGCGTGGTGGTGAGGTGTACCTGTGCCCCTCATGGGCGGCCTCTCACCTAGCTACGAACAACGCGGCTGCGACCGCAGTGATTTCTTCGGCTGACCGGCGCGACAGCTCCGTGCCCTTTCGGAAATACTGACGCAGCAGACCGCGCTGGATGCCGACACGGAGATCGGGGCAGAGGCGAGACCGCACTCGCACCGGTGAGCCCGTAGCACTGGGCGGCTATCGCTGGCCGCGTCTAGAGCCGCTCCTTCAGTTCCGCGTGGAACCTCGAGATGACGTCCGCGATAGCATCCGACAGCCCGCGAGGGCCTTCTGCCTCAAGTGCCGTGGCCGCCACTCGCATGGCCTGCACCGTGACATCCTTGATCGCGTTCGCCGTCTGACTGGCGAACTCGAGGTTTTCGGCGACGGTGATCGCATTCTCCAGCATCGCCGCGCCCTGCTGACCGAGGCGGCGATCCTCGGCCAGCGATTCATGCGCGATCGCGTTGGCCGCGTGACCGATAGCCTGGTCAAGCTTGTCGCTCGCGGCAGCGAGCTTGGCGTCGGCCTGCTCGCGGAGCGCCGTCGCGCCCGCCGCATCCCCCGCTTTTTCCAGTTGCTGCGCTTGCCGGAGCAAGTCCAGGCTCTCCCGCTCGAGGCTGAACCGTTCGATCTGGTTGGCGTGGGCGAAGTCCTTCTGGGCAGCAGCCCGCTCCTGGCTGGCACGCTCGATCGCCTGATCAGCCCGTCCGATATAACCTTGGCCGCGATCCGTCAGCGCCTGCGCGGCGGCTCGGTCGGCGGCTCCGGCCAGCGCACTGTGGGCGAAGCCTTCTCGGCGGTAGTCCTGCGCCGTCTCCCCTGTACCGTCGGTGGCCCCGGGCGTCAGGGCATGGCCCTCGTCGCGGCTGAACGCGGTCACGCCGTCCGCGGGATTGTCGGTCCCCGCCGTCGTAGCCGCCGCGTCGGCTGGCACGGCGGCAACGACCGGCAGATCGGCAGCGGCGTCCGTGACCGGCGTTCCCTCGTCGTAGTGCGAAGCGAGGTCTGGCGCCGCGTGCGGCGCTGGCGAGTCGGCCGCCTTCCGCACCGGGCTATCGTCCGCGCCCATCACCGTCCTCCTATCGTGCCGTTGCGGTACCCGGGTCCTAGCCGGGGGCCAGCCGGGAAACCAGCCATTCCGGAGGCTCGAAGCCCAGGCGCCGGAAGGCGGCCGTGATGGCCGCTCGTTCCGGGAAGCTGGCGGATCCGGCCAGCGTCCGGATCGCGTCGCCGAGCGGCGCCGCCGCACCGGCGCCCCAGTACAGTTCGCGCTGCCCGGCGTAGGTGGCCCAGGGGTGCGCGCGCAGCAGTTCAAGGGCTCGGGCCGCGGTCGTTCCCGTTGCGATTGCCCGGGCACCGCGTTCTCGCGCCGAGGCCCCCAGCTCGTCGCTGATGACGGCGTCTGGCGGCATCGCGGTCAGCGCCACGATCAGGTCGACGAAGCGCCGCTGGCCGGCCTGGAACGCGGGCTCTGCGCCATCGCATTCCCTGGTGGCCGGCTCGCCGGGCGCGCCGTGTAGGTACCGTGTCACCGCCCGGTTCGCCGCCGAGGTGACGTGGCGGCCGAGCAGGCCAGGATCGTAGAACTCGGCCAGCGCGCGGTACCTGGCGTCCACGCCGCGATGCACGAGTGTGGCGATGGCGCATTCCACAGTGCGCGGCTCCGCCCCTCTGAACGGATCGAAGACGGCGCCGCCCGGGGCCGGGAGCTGATACCCGCCGCCGATCAGGTGCGCGACTAGCTCGGCGTCCAGCCACAGGGCAAGCTGGGGCGACGCCGCGGCGACCTCGTCGGCCGCGCTGATCTCGCGGAGCGTGCAGGCCCGCGCGGCCGG
Source organism: uncultured Actinomycetota bacterium (assembly GCA_963739025.1). Taxonomy (GTDB): domain Bacteria; phylum Actinomycetota; class Actinomycetes; order Streptosporangiales; family Streptosporangiaceae; genus Chersky-822. The sequence goes on from CAVTYS010000003.1 coordinate 870,935, forward strand.
GGCCGCGCACGTTTCCCCGCATTCGCCGTAGCGCGACCTGACCAGCGGCGGCAGCGTGTCGGCGACACCACCCTCGCGGTCTCCGCCGAACCGCGCGCGCACCAGGCACGGGCGGTCCATCCCGTCGGCGTGCACAGCTGCCATGCCTGGCAGCAAGGTCACGACGTACTCGGCTCCGGGCGCGTCGAGGTTCATGGTGGCCCCGACGAACTCGCGGTCTTCGGCCGCGGGGAGACGGTGCATGATCTTCACTGCGCTGTTCTTCACCACGTCAGGAATGATCTTGGAAGGAATCTGCTCGGCGACCGCCACGCCCTCTCCGTAGGAACGGATCTCAGCCAGCAGGTCGGAGAACATCGAAACGGCCTGGGCGGCGGGGCTGCCCTGGGGGACGTTCTTGAGCAGCCGGTGAGCTTCCTCGATCACGAGAAGGTGCAGCAAGGCCGCCGCGTTCTGGCGATGCACCCTCAGGTGCTCGACTAGGCGGATCAAGACGATCCCGATCAGGAAGGCCTTGTCGGCATCGGAGCCGATGCTTTCCAGTTCGATAACGACGTTCCGCCGCAGCAGCGCTGCGATGTCGAGGGGATGGCCGCCTTCGAAGAACCGGCCCGGGCTGCCCAGCCGCAAGCTACCGATTCGCACGTCGATGAAGCCGCGGACGTTGTCGGCGACCTCCTGGCCATATCCGATCTCATCGACGACCTGGCGCGCGGCCTCCTGCAGATCGGACAGAGTCGGCCAGGCCGGAGCATGGTCCGCGCTGTGCTGGCGCCAGGTCCGCGCGGGCTCGCCGGTTGCGAGGTTCCAGTGCCGGCTCTGGTAGCAGCGCAGCAGCGCCCGGCCTAGGACCTGCGGGAACGGCTCGGCCGCCTCGAAAGCCGCCATGAACAGCGCCTGTACCAGGTCGATGTGGGTCTGCAGCGGGAACCCGGGTTCGGGCTCCAACGGGTTGAGGCCGCCGGGAACCAGTCCCGGGGCACCCGGCTTCAGCACGGCCAGGCCCTTGCCCGGGCCCAGCCGCCCCGCCATGCCAGCGTATTCCGCCTTCGCCGGCTCGATGACCAGCCACGGAATCGCCGGCTCGGCCATACTCAGGGCCTCGAGCAGCGTGCGGACCGTCTGCGACTTGCCCGACCCGGTCGCGCCGCACACGAACGCGTGCCGGTTCAGGCTCGCCAGCGGCACCGACCACTGGCCGCAGGGCAGCAGGTTGGCGTCGAGCAGGTCGCCGATCGGGACCGGCCCGGTGACTTCGGAAGTGAGGTCGAAACGGGGCGGCTTGACTACTCGCACCCCAGGAATCTCGCGTACCGGCGGGCGGATCAGCGATGCCAGCATCGCGGCCGATGCCCAGCCGCCGGGCATCTGCGTGGCTGGCGAACCGTCCTGGCGCCGCGAGTCGTGCGCCGCTGCGGCACCGTCCGGGTCGGCGGCGGCCGCGTGGCACAGCTCGCCCTGGACCAGGGCGTACGTGCTCTGGCGCAGTTCAGGTGTGGCCGTGAGTGCCGCGGCGGCCTGGCGCGCGACCGCCTCGTCACCGGCGCCCACGTAGACGTCGACGCGCCACCAGCCATCCGGCTGCCAGGCGGAAACCTCGCGGAACCAGGCCTCGGCCCGTTCGAGGGCCAGCTTGTGGCTCTCCGCGGAGCCGGCCTTGTTTCGGAGCGCGGGCATCAGGTAAGCGAGCCTGGCCAGCTCGCCGTCGGTCGCGCCGTCCGCGACCGGGCAGGCGTGGATCAGCCAGGCAAGCGGATGGCCGGCGAAGATCTCGAAACAGTCCTCGATGCTGCCACCCATCGCGCCGCGCAGGCCAGGGACGGCTTCCTCGCCGGCAAGCTCGGCAGTGAGCGGCTCGAATGCCGGGCTGTACCGGAGCCAATGCCAGCGGCTGGCGTCCGGTCCCGTGACCGTACCGCCTGGTACCGCCGGGCGGGCGGCCCGCTCGCCGAGCAGCGACGCCCATTCCCCCGGGCCGACCCGCCTGGCCTGGGCGGCGGCCGGAGCGGCCAGCCGCCTGATTCCGGCATCCGGCGCAGCGACGCCGAGATCGAGGCCGCCGTTCAGGATCGTGACCGGCCCGAGCGGCCGGCTGCGAATCCAGGCCGACACGACGATCCGTCCGGCCGCGTTCGCGGCGAGCAGCGCAGGCGTGATCGACAGGGCAGCGGCTCGCTGCGGCAGTTCGGTGGCCGCGGCGCCGTGCTGCGGGACCTCGGCGACAGACTCGAACTGCCAGAGCGGGTTGCTGCGCGCCAGCGCGCGCACCCCGGCGACGACGCCCGCCAGGCGGGTGTCTTCGCCCGCTACCTCAGCCAACGCCAGCTGCCGAGCATCGTCCATAGGCACGGGTAGTAGCGTTCGTGGTACTGGGCATCGGCGTGGAACTCGACCTGGAACATCTGCCCCTGCCGGGCGAAATAGCACTCGGTCGCGGTAACGGCGACGAACGCGGCGTCCGGCTGGCCCCGGACAATGCCGTTCTCATCGCGGCCAATGTGGAACATGATCCCCAGTTCGCCGCCGACGAGAATCTTCCTCGGCGACCCGAGCGGGCGCCCATTGGGCAGCTTGGCGTACCTGGTCCGGTGCATCTCATCGGGCTGGGTCATCATCACCGGGAGCTCCTGTCCCGCGATCGGGAACGGATTGACCATCATCCCGGTCCAGCCGCCCCTGAGGCGTACTGCGGCGACGCCCGCGACCACGGGCAGGCCGTTTTGCCCTTTTGCATGAGTTATTTCTTCTTCACGGAGATCACGCCAACCCCAGGGAACGCCGAATTGGAAGTAATAGTTGTCGGTGACCATCCGGTCGATATCCAGCAAAGGTTGCGGAACGTCCGCTCCGCTCGGGTCCATCGCGGCCTTCAGCCGCATCTTGTCCCCCGCGGTCGACGCCGCCTTGCGGATGCCGAGACCAGTTAGGTAGCCTGCCGTTTGCCACACCATCTGGGACCCCCACAAGACATTTGCTGGCGAAGATGCTCGTGATACAGCATCCTCGCGGGTGAATTACCTGTCCAGCCGCTGCTTTACCGGATGCAAAGAGGTTGGACCAGGCAAGCCGGCGGATGTAGCCCCCGGGTCCCGGCGTGACGCGGGGAGGGGTCCGAAGGTGACTGCCACATCCGATGTCAACAGCGCCGCGTTGGCCGTCCTGTTCGCGTCGCCGGAGCGCTGGGGCTGGGAATTCCGCCCGCCGCCCCGTCCGGCCTTGTGCCCGGAGCGCGACGAGCCGCCCGCATACCAGCCAGGAGAGGAACTGGCCGTAACCTGGCGGCGGTGGCGCCAGCGGATCGAGGCCTTCGAGGCCGAACAGGTCAGGCGCGTTCAGCACGACCCGTGGTGGCTCTCGGCACGGCCGAGCCAGCCCTGGTCGGTCGTGCCCGTATTCGGCGGCACGAGCACGGGCTGGGAGGCACTCCTGACCACCCTGGGCGCGACCGTCCTCGGCAGCGGCCGCAACCTGATCGTCGCCAATCTCAGCGAATGGGCGCCAGCTGCCAGCCTCGCCTACCTTGCCACGGCACGGGGAGTGCCGGTCCAGCGGGCGATGGTCTCCGCGACAGAATCCTCCGTCGACCTGTTCGAGGGCCTTGGCTCGGAAGAGCTAATCTCGGTCGCGCTAAGCGCCCTGGCGACCGAGGATCCGAGCACCCACCGCCGGGAGCACATGGAAGACCGGGCCCTGCTGCGGGCCATCGCTGTGCAGCTGAAGCCGAATGTGACCCTCGGCAGGCTCCGGTCGGCGCTGCGGATTCTCCTCCGCGAGGCACCGCTCACCGACCAGGACGCGCAGCTATCCGCTGCGGAATTCGACAGCCTGACCGAGATGTTCGGCCAGGAGATCCGCACCGGGACTGATCTGCTCGGGCGCTCGTACCAACTCGAGCACGCGCTGGAGGAACTGTCGTTCTTCGCCCGTCTGCCGGTCGCCGCCCAGGAGGCCGAGGCCGGCGACACCGTCCAGGGACCGCGCCTATCGCTGTACAGCGTGGCCCACGACATGGACGTCCACGAGCACGATCTCGGCGCCGACCTGCTCTTGCAGCGCCTGCTTCGCGCGCTCGGCGACCGGGAAGCCGCGTTCGGCGGTGATGACGTGCTGGTGATCTGCGGAGCCGACCGGCTCTTCCAGCGCACGCTCGACCGGCTGATGGCGCTCGCCGAGCGGCGCAGAGTCCGGGTCGTGCTGCTCTTCGCCCGCCTGCGCGACAACGCACTGGCCGCGCTCGGCGCCAGCGACACGTGCATCTTCATGCGGCTGTCCGATTACCGCGAGGCGAAAGAGGCGGCGGAGCAGGTCGGCCGCAGCCACAAGTTTGTTCTCAGCCAAGTGAGCAAGAGCCGCAGCGACTCGTTCGACCAGGGCACGAGCCGAAGTTCGGGACGCGAGCAGAGCCGCGGCACGTCGTCCACCTTCGGCAGCCAGTTCTCATCCGGCCGATCCGCCAGCGTCGGCCAGAGCAGCAGCGAGAGCAGCAGCGCGTCGGCCAGCACCTCGTTCAGCCAGAGCGAGAGCTACGAGCGGGTCTACGAATTCGACCTGGAGCCGGCCGCGGTCCAGGCGCTCCCGGTGACGGCGTTGTTCCTGGTCGAACAGGCGCGCCACACCTGTGTCCTCGCCGATTGCGACCCGACGCTCGCGCTGCATCCCCGGCTCGGCTGAGCGCTTCGTCCTGGACGTAGCCGGGCCTGGCGTTTGTTGCGCAAGGTAAACGGTTAGTGCTCGGCCGGGCTGATGCCAGTGCTGCCGGTCGCGGCGGTCACCCTGGGCTGACGGTGAGGAATCCTGAGTCCGGGGACCCGATCTGCTGCATTCGCTCCGCCGTGAACACGACGATGATCTCGTCGCCTGGACGAACACCTCCCGCATCTCAGGCTCCCGAGGGATGCCGGCGACCATCCAGACCGGCCCGCCCGCAAAATCGATCCGCAAGGCGACCGGAACGCCAATCTCGCGGGGTTCAGCGACCCGGACGCCGCGGACGTATCCCGGGCCGATGGCCAAGCGCTCCCAGAATGTCCGGACCTGCGCCACCGGCGAACCGATCGTCCCTTGCCGGCGCGCGGACCTGACATCCCAGGACTCGGGTCCTTCTTCGCCGCCGGCGATCTGCTCGGACATCGGCGTATGCAGCACTTCGACGCCGTAGGGGAAGAAGGTGCTGGTTCACAGCACGCATGACGGGCCGCGGTCGGTGTGCAGCTCGACGCCCATCACCGCGTGATGCCAGTCGCCGTGGTCCCACGCCCGCGCGTCGCTGATGAAATTCCGAACGTCCCAGTACCTGACCGCCAGCAGACGCCGCCCCGCAAGGGCCGCGGCTTGCGAGTCGTACAGGATCCCCTCGGGGCCCACCTGGCTGTCCGAATGCACCGGCTCAGTATGAGGCCCGACCCGGCAGGTGTTGTCAGGGTTAGCCACGCCCCTTCACCCAGTCCTCCTCAGCGGCAACCGAACAGTCGATCGGCGCCAGAAGCAGATCGATAACCTATCAACCCGGTAGGACTCCCGATCTGCGCCGAATTGACCGCGTGATGGGTGGCGGCCCGCCGAATTGCGCAAGCGGCGCGGGTTGACCCAGGAGCAAGTCGCCGTCCGGATGGGCGTGTCAGTGGCCCGGGTGTCGCAGATCGAGGGCGGCGATGTCTCCACCCAGGATGTCCTGAACCGGTTCGTGGCCGCGCTCGGCGGCACGCTCAAGCTGATCGCCGACTTCGGAGACGAGCAGCTCAAGATCGCCTGACTGCGGATGCGGGAGTGCGACCACGAATGGCGCCACGGCCACGGGCGCTGCCGGCACCGTCACGGCCATCTCAGCGCGACGAACCCGCGCACAGTCGGCTCTGATTGGCGCGCCTAAGCAAGTCGCGCTGGTGGACTGCGGCGGGTACCGAATTGGACGCTCGGTGCCGACAGCGCATAGGCATCGCAGATGCTCGCAGTTCTCGGCTGGCGGGCGCAGACCTGTGACTGCCTGGACAGTAGGCAACGCGTTCCAGCCTTAAGTGGCGCGCTCTGCAAATGGCCGGTCGCTGACGGTCACACCCCGGCACCGCGCCCGCCGCGGCGTTAACCGGCTCACTGCGCGATCAAGCCCGCGTATCCGGCGCGGCCGGGCCCGGCCCCACCCGGCCAGCACCCCGCCGCACGCCGGGCAGGACAGCCCGCCCGACCCGAGCTGCCGCTCGACGTGATCCCGATCCGCGCTTACCGTGAGCACCGGCGCCTCCGTGCGTCACATCAGCGGCCCTCCCGTCTCCGGTGCCAAATCGAAGGACGGTAGGGCCGTCTCCTACCCGGACGTGATCACCGTGCCGTCGCACACGAAAAAGGACAACCCCACCGGGTTGCCCTCAAACAGATCCGCACCGGCAATGACGTCAGCCAGCCGCTACGTCCTCATCCCGAGCGGCGGGAGACACCCTGGGCCTCACCTGCATCGGCCACTTCCTCGCTGACGCCGGCCGCGGGGTCACCGACGTCGGCCACGGCCTGCTATCTCAGCTCCTGCAGCCGATCAGCACCGCAGCCGCCTGCATCCACGGCAGCACCACCGCCTGCAACGACACGTTCCTCTTCGTGTTCGCCGGCCCCATCGCAGGCATCAAGCAGACCGTCACCGGCACGATCGGCACCGTCAAAACCCTGTCCCACGAAATCTCCACCGGCCAGATCGGCCGGGCCGCCGGCACCATCGCAGCCATCTTCGCCATCGCAGCAGTCACCAAACGCATCGCCGCCGATCCCGACATCATCCCCGCCGACGACCTGCCGCCTCCCACCCGCAACCCCGTCACCCCCACCCGAGAACCCGCACCCGCCCGCACCACCACAACCCCCCGCGACACAGCAGAACCCAGCACCAGCGATAATGCGCGCGCCGCCGCCGCATGCGGCGGGCAAAGTGGGGGTCTGTCAACTTAACGGTGTAACTTGATCTTGGTTTACTTCCTGCCCGCGCTGAGGCGGCCGTCGAAGGTGATGTCGAAGGCGTTGAGTGCGGCCTTCCAGCGGTTGGTCCACCGCTGACGGCCCTTGCCGGTCGGGTCGAGGCTCATGATCGCCAGGTACAGGCATTTGAGGGCGGCCTGTTCGGTCGGGAAGTGGCCGCGGGCGTTCACTGCCCTGCGGAGCCGGGCATTGATGGACTCGATCGCGTTTGTGGTACAGATGACCGTCCTTATTTCCCGGTCGAATTGCAGGAAAGGCACGAATTCCGGCCAGGCGTTCTCCCAGAGCCGGATGATAGCGGGGTAGCGTTTCTCCCACTTTCCGGAGAATCCGGCGAGCCGGTCGAGCGCCTCGGCCTCGGATGCGGCGGTGTAGATGGGCTTAAGGTCTTTCGCGACCTGCGCCCAGTCCTTTTTCGACGCGTACTTGAATGAGTTCCGCAGGAGATGGACGATGCATGTTTGCACTATTGTCTTCTCCCACACGGCGCTGACCGCGTCGGGCAGGCCTTTCAGCCCGTCGCAGACCAGCATGCACACGTCCCGCACGCCGCGGTTCTTGATCTCCGAGAGGACCCGCAGCCAGTACTTGGCTCCCTCGCCGTCGCCGTGCTCGCCCGCCCACAGGCCCAGGATGTCGCGCTCGCCGTCCACGGTGACGCCCAGGGCCAGGTAGACGGGCCGGTTGGCGACCTGGCCCTCGCGGATCTTCACGTTAATAGCGTCGATGAACACGACAGCGTAAACCGGATCCAGCGGCCGGGACTGCCATTCGGCCATGCCCTCCATGACCCGGTCGGTGATCGTGGTGATCGTCTGCTTCGATACCTCGGCGCCGTAGACCTCGGCCAGGTGCGCGGCGATCTCCCCGTGGGTCAGCCCCTTCGCCGACAGGGAAATCACCATATCCTCGACCCCGGTCAGCCGCCGCTGCCTTTTGGCGACGATTTTCGGTTCGAAGCTCGAATCGCGATCCCGCGGCACGGTGAGTTCCACCGGCCCGGTATCGGCGAGCACCGTCTTAACCCGGTGGCCGTTGCGGGAATTGCCGCCGTTGCGGCCCGCCGGGTCGTTCTTCTCATAGCCAAGGTGGTCATCGAGCTCGCCCTCCAGCGCGCCTTCTATCACCATCTTGGTCAGCTTGCCCAGCAGCCCGCCCTCGCCGGTGAGCTGCAGCCCGCCGGCCCGGGCCCGCTCGGTCAGCTCCCGCAGCAGCTGCTCGTCCGCTGCCGACAGCCCCGGCTCATCACGATCCTGGCGAGTCGTCACATCTGTCACTGGTGTCTCCCTACTTGTCAGGAGTTACACCGTTGAAATTACAGTCCCCAAAGTGGAGGTCCCCGGCTCCCGTGCACACCTGGGTTCGTGTGACCAGCAGGTGCCAATGCCTGCTCCGTACCGATTTTACCTGTCTGACGGCGCGGTGCGTGCGGGGCGAGGGTTGGCAGCAGCGTGAGCCGGGCTTGACATGGGGCGGGCGGCCGTAGCCTTGCCCGGCGCCGGGCCGGGGTTCAGCAGCCCGGCCGTTGTGGCCCGGGGTGGCCGCCCGCGAGGGTCCCATGTCAAGCCCGGCGCCCCCGGCAGGCGGGGCGAGCCAGGAGGTCAGGCCTGCCGGCTGTTCCAGTGCGCGGCATCGGCCTCGGCCGGGGGCAGCAGCCCGGTGCGGTGCATCAGTCGGCTGGTGTTCGCGAACCGGTCCGGCGCGATCGGCCGGATGACCATCAGCGGGGCGGTGGCGTTCACGCCGGTGCCGTCGTTCAACGGGGCAACCGGGCTGGCGGTGGCGCCGGACGGGGCGATCTGGTTCTCCGAGCCGACCGGGAACGCGATCGGGATGCTGCCCGGCGGCACCGCGTTCCCGCCGACGGTGCCGGTCACCCAGACCTACGGCTGCGCCTGCGGGACCGCGTACACGGCGCAGACCCAGGCGTTCCAGGGCGCCGGGGTGAACACCGCGACCGGCGCCTACACCACCGCGTTCACCAGCGCGCAGCTGCCCGGTCCGGGCCCGGCGTTCGGGTTCGGCCTGGCCTACACCTCGGCGGACACCGCGGCCGGGCCGCTGGGCCCGGGCTGGACCGGCACCTACCTGGCGGGGCTGAGCTTCGACGGATCCGGGAACGCCACCTTCACCGCGGGCGACGGCCAGCAGATCCCCTTTGCTGACTCCGGCGGCACCTACACCGGCGGGCCCGGCGTGTACGCAACCCTGTCCGCCGTCTCGGGCGGCTACCAGGTGACCGCGCCGGACGGCACCCAGCTGAGTTTCGGGTCCGCCGGGCAGCTCACGTCTGAGACGGACCGGTCCGGCAGCGGCGTCACCCTGGCTTACGCCGGCGGCCGGGTGTCCGCGGTCACCGACACCGGCGGCCGGTCGGTCAGCTTCGGCTACAACGGGTCCGGGCTGCTGGCGTCGCTGACCATGCCCAGCGGGCACTCGGTGACCTACGGGTACACCAGCGGGCGGCTCACCTCGGTCACCGACCTGCGCGGCAAGGAAACGGACTACGGCTACAACGGCGCCGGGCAGCTGACCACCGTCACCGACCCGGACGGGCACGTGGTGCTGACCAACACCTACGACCCGTCGACCGGGCGGATCACCTCCCAGACCGACGGCGACGGCAACACCACCAGCTACGCCTGGGACCCCGCCGGGCAGATGGCCACCACCACCCTGCCCGGCGGCGGCGTGCGGACCGACATCTACAACAACAACGTGCTGCTCGAGCAGATCGACCCGATCGCCGGGTTCACCTACTACAGCTACGACGCCAACCTCGACGTCACCCAGGTCACCGACCCGATCGGGAACCGCACCGAGATGTCCTACGACGGCGCCGGGAACATGGTGTCGCTGACCGGCCCGGCGCCGCAGTTCGACAAGCGGGCCTGGACCTACAACGACATGCACGAGGTCCTGACCGCCCGGGACGGCCGCGGCAACGTCACCACCTACGGCTATGACCCGCAAGGACGGCTGACCTCCGTCAGCACCCCCGACAGCCAGCAGTCCGTGTTCACCTACTACGCCGACGGGCAGCTTAAGACCGCCACCGACCCGGACCTGAACAAGACCACCTACACCTACAACGCCCACGACGACCTGGAGACCGTCACCAGCCCGGCCGGCAACGTCACCACCTGCACCTCCTACAACGCCGACGGGCAGGTCACCGGCATCCAGGATCCCAGCCTGCAGACCAGCACCGCCAGCTACGACAACGACGGGAACCTGACCAGCATCACCGACCCGCTCGGCAACGTCACCAGCTACGGCTACGACGCCGACGGGCAGCTGACCAGCATCCAGGACCCGAACCTGCAGACCAGCACCGCCAGCTACGACCACGCCGGGCAGCTCACCAGCGTGACCAGCCCGCGGGGCAAGACCACCAGCTACACCTACACCGCCGACGGGCAGGTCGCCACCGTCACCGACCCCGAGAACAACCTCACCACCTACCACTACTTCAAGAACGACTGGCTGCTCGATATCACCCGCCCCGACGGCATCGACCTCGGCTTCGGCTACGACGCCGACGGCCGCCTGTTCGCCTACCTCGACGGCATCGGCAACACCACCCGCTACTTCCGCGACTCCTACGGCCGCGTCACCACCATCATCGACCCCCTCGACCGCTCCACCCAGTACAGCTACGACACGAACGGCAACCCCGCCACCCTGGCCACCCCCGACGGGCTGGTCACCAGCTACGGCTACGACCCGGAAAACCGGCTCACCTCGATCAGCTACTCCGACGGCAGCACCCACCCCGTCGCCTACGGGTACGACGACGCCGGGCAGCTCACCTCGATGACCGACGGCACCGGCCACTCCACCTACGCCTACACCGCCGACGGCCAGCTCAGGACCACCACCGACGGCGCCGGGAACACCACCGGCTACCACTACAACCCCGACGGCAACCCCGACACGATCACCTACCCCAACGGCCACGACGTCACCATGGCCTACAACCACGGCCAGCAGAACACCGGCATCACCGACTGGAACGGCCGTACCACCGGCTTCGGCTACGACCCCGACGGCCGCCTCACCAGCCAGGCCGATCCCGACGGCGTCACCGCCACCACCAGCTACAACGCCGACGGCCAGATCACCGCCATCACCGACACCAGCGCCGGCACCACCCTGGCCGGCTTCGCCTACACCCGCGGCGGCAACGGCGAACCCGCCGCCGCCACCACCACCGGCACCGCCCTCACCGACCCCGCCCACGCCTACACCTACAACAGCCTCGGCCAGCTCACCGGCGACAACACCACCAGCTACACCTACGACCACGCCGGCGACCCCGTGACCCTCGGCAGCCACATCACCGAGGGCTTCGGCAGCGCCGACCAGATCATCAACCGCGTCATCGACGGTGTCACCAACACCGGCTACACCTTCAATCCCCGCGGCGACCGCACCACCGCCACCACCGCCGGCGTCACCACCAGCTACGGCTACGACCAGGCCAACCACCTCACCAGCTACACCCCGCCCGCCGGGCCAGCCACCACTTATGCCTACAACGGCCAGGGCTTGCGCACCTCCAAAACCACCAGCGGCGCCGCCACCAGCTACACCTGGGACACCGCCGGCAGCCTCCCCCTCATGCTCACCGCCGGCACCACCAGCTACATCTACGGCCCCGACCACCTCCCCATCGAGTCCATCGACGGCTCCGGCACACCCACCTACCTCCTCCACGACCAGCTCGGCTCCACCCGCCTCCTGGCTAGCCAGGCCGGCGACGTCACCGGCACCTACACCTACGACGCCTGGGGCAACACCACCAGCCACACCGGCACCGCCACCACACCCCTGCAGTACACCGGCCAGTACCTCGACAACGAAACCGGGTTCTACTACCTCCGCAACCGCTACTACGACCCCCTCACCGCCCAGTTCCTCACCATCGACCCCCTCGTCGCCCAGACCCGCGCCACCTACACCTACACCGGCAACAACCCCATCACCAGCACCGACCCCACCGGCCTCCTCAACGAGCCCGTCGGCCAAAGCTGCAACCCCGAAGACCAGTACTGCGCCAAGGACGCCCGCTACCCCTGCCACGAAGCAGGCATCGGCTGCCGCCGTGCCGCACCGGTGTCACAGATCGCCGGGGCCATCGCTAAATCGGCCGCTGTGGTTGCGGGCTACTCGCTCGGCATCGACCTAGCGGGATCGGCCGCCGGAGCCGCCCACGCACTGTCCGTGCGCGTATCAGCCTGGCTAGCAACCCTCGGCGCAACTACTGCTGTCGCTGACAATTCCCCAGAAGATGCAGAAGGCGCAAGCGGCGGAATCCGGGTCATCGGATCGGGCTTCTCGGCGAGCGAGAGAAGCGCAGCTGAGGCTTTGGCCGGGCAAGGGCGCAACGTCGTTCTTCGGGAGGCCACGGGCGTTGGGCGCACGTCCGATTTGCTGGTCGACGGCGTGCCGTACGATGTGTACACGCCAACGACGGGCAGCCTCGACCGCATCGTCAGCGCCATCGCAAGTAAGGGCTCGCAGGTCGACGGCGGGGGTATAGTCCTCGATCTGAGTAAATCGCCGCTGGCGGGAATCGATCCCGCCGCACTGCTGGCTCGGGTGCAGGGCGTGACCGGCAACATCTCAGACATCATCATCCTCGGAGGCTGACTCGTGGCGAAATTCCTTTGCGTTTGCGGTCACCCAATCTCGACTAGCGGCACGATCCCGAATCCGGACGAGTGGCGCTGCCTATCTGATGCCGACTTTGACGCTTTTACAGGCCTCGTCAACGCCGAGGATATCTACCGGCAATCAACAATCATGTATCGGTGTCCCGAGAGCGATCATTTGTGGTTCTTCTGGAATGGGATCGCTGAAAAGCCGGCCCTCTATGCGCCGTCAGATCTTCCGGAGCCTTGATCCCTGTTGTGGCCGCAGCCGGGGAGGCAACGGCCGAAGTCGGTCTAGGCTGCTGCCCGGCTGGCGGACATGGCCGGAAAGGTCATGTCGCACACGCCGTAGTGATCGCTGTCCGTAATCGGACACTGTGCGCCAGAGGCGTCGTGAACTGCGAAGTTGCGGACCGCATGTTTCCACGACACGCCCGAACGCGGGGCCTGCGCGGCCAGTATCGTCCCAGGTCAGAGTTGGTGGGGCGTCCGGGGCTCGAACCCGGAACCTACGGATTAAAAGCTCGCTGTTCGGGCGCTCCGGGCGCTCTGCCTGCACAGACGGATCATCACGGGCGCCCAGAGCGCTCAGAATGCCCAGGACGCTCACGGAGGCGGTCCCACGAAACGTCCCACGCCCTGCCGCCTTGACGGACCCGTCGGTGACAGAGAGTAGCGGTGCATCCGATACAGATCGGGATCGCTATTGGTTCGTAGGGTTCGGGAAATGTGCTGCACGCATATCGGCTCCTCTCTGTTCGCCAAGTGCGGCAGCCGACTGGCCGCCGCGTTCCGGTTCACCGGATCCGCTCTGGCCGATGCCATCGATGTGGCGGTGGCCGAGGCGCTCGTGCCGTTCGTCCTTCGCTGCTGGCGATCGGCGCTGGGACGCCGCGGCAAAGACATGGGGTCGACGAGGTCTGCTGGGAGCGTCGGCTAAGCTGTCGCGCCATCATGACATGCCGACAGGTGCGGGCCGGTTTCACCGACCGGGACATCACCGTCTATCAGGCGTACTCACCGCAGATCGCCCACCCCGCTGTCGTGGCCGGGACATTCGTTGCGCCGTTCAAGCGCGGCCGGATGACCTGGATCAAGCCCTCGTTCCTGTGGATGATGTACCGCTCCGCCTGGGCCACCAAGCCCGGCCAGGAACGCGTCCTGGCCATCCAGGTCACCAGGGACGGATTCGAATGGGCCCTCGCCCAGGCCGCCCTCAGCCACTATGAGCCCGGCACCTACCTCAGCCAGCAGCAGTGGGTCGAGCGCAAGCAGGCCAGCCAAGTTCGCGTCCAGTGGGATCCCGACCGGTCGCTCACCCTCGCCCCGCTTAGCCACCGAGCCATCCAGGTCGGGATTTCCGGCGAGGCCGTCAGCCGCTACCTGGAGCAGTGGATCACTGGCATCGTTGACATCACGAGCCTGGTGCATGAGATCCACGATCTCGTCAGCGACGGCAAGCTAGTCGCAGCCAGAATGAAGATCCCCGTGGAGCGGACCTATCCGCTGGCCGCGAGCCTCGGAGCAGCAATAGGAGCGAACCAACCTGACGACGGAGGCTGAGCAGCTATCGCTGAAGCTGAGCAACGGCCGCTTCCACCAGGATGCTGCACGGAGAGTCCGCAATGGATATCAGCGCCCGGCGCGCTGCGTCACTGCTGATCCCGCCGAGCGCCCAAATCGCCTTAACTGCCAATGCCCGCGCTTCGTCGAACTCCAGGTAGGCCGGGACCCACTTCGCCAGATGCGCAAGGGCATCAACCGACGCGGGCGACCTCAGGTTCCCTAGCGCCGATGCAACGTCCTCGTGCCGCTGATGCCAGTCGGCGAACGCGAGGGTGAGCAGTGGCTGAAGATGACCATCCGTGAAGCCAAACCTGAAGCAGACCACCAGGGCCAGTTCCACGTCGACCGGATCACGGCGACAAACTGCATCACACAGAAGCTCTAGCCCCAGAGCCACCCCGTCGGCGGCACCGAACTCACGCAGGAATTGCTCATTTGACATCGGCTGGCGGCCAGGCAATACGAATAGCGCCATAACGAGTGAGCGCTCCTCCGGAGACATTACGGCAGCACCTCGAAGCCAAGGATCGCGTCGTTGAAGATGTCAAGCGCTGGGCCACGGCCGAGGCCGATGTTCAGGATACCGCCCTCCCCCTTGAAGTAGGCCGACGTCCGCGTCCACCCTGAGAAGTTCTGCGGGCTAGGCATGGCGGGGTAAGCGGCCGAAGACACGGCCGACGAATCACGTATACCTATGCCCGCCAGCGCATCCTGTGTCCCGGCGCGAACCGAGAACCTGACTGTGACTCCGTTATAACCCTGCGCATACTCCTGTGAAGGCGAGATGAACGTTTCCGATGTGGCAGGAACCCGACCCGTTGCGTGCAACTGCTCGGAATTCGCCTTGCTCATCGTCCGGAAGAACGTCTCCGGTGCTGGTGCTGGGGCTGCGGGCCCGGATTCAGCTTGTCCGGGCGTGCAGTTGTGCACGAGGACCGTCGTTGTGGCGGTCTGGACGTAGAAGTCATGGTCGGTTGCGACGGTCAGGTCCCACATCCAGCCGGAGCGGGCCTGGGATGCCCCGCCGCGGGCGACGGTGGCAGATCGTCTGCCAGTTGTGTCCAGGTGGCGGCCATGTTTGAGGGCGGCGGCCTTGACCCAGCGCCGCGCGGCTAGGTCCCAGAAGAGGTGGTTGCTGGTGGTGTGGATGACGGCGGTGTGGTGGCCGGCCTGGATGGTGAGGTTGTAGCGGTTGGTGTCGTGGTGGACGAGGATGGCGGTGACGGGTTCGGCGCGGGTTTTGCCGGTTCGGGTGTTGGTGGCCAGGACTTTGTCGCCGGGTTTGAGGGCGGCGATGGGCACGGCTGCGCCGCTGGCTGTGAGGACTTTGGTGGCGGCGGTGAAGCTTTGCCCGCCGCATGCGGCGGCGCGCGCAGTGTCGCTTGTGCTGGGTTCTGCGGTGTCACCGGGGGTTGTTGTGGTGCGGGCGGGTGCGGGTTCTCGGGTGGCGGTGACGGGGTTCCTGGCTGGGAGCGGCAGGTCGTCGGCGGGGATGATGTCGGGATCGGCGGCGATGCGTTTGGTGACTGCTGCGATGGCGAAGATGGCTGCGATGGTGCCGGCGAACCGGCCGATGTGGCCGGTGGAGATTTCGCGGGACAGGGTTTTGACGGTGCCGACCGCGCCGGTGACGGTCTGCTTGATGCCTGCGATGGGGGTGGCGAACACGAATAGGAACGTGTCGTTGCAGGCGGTGGTGCTGCCGTGGAGGCAGGCGGCTGCGGTGCTGATCGGCTGCAGGAGCTGAGATAGCAGGCCGTGGCCGACGTCGGTGACCCCGCGGCCGGCGTCAGCGAGGAAGTGGCCGATGCAGGTGAGGCCCAGGGTCCCGCAGCCGCTGTCGCTGGATGTGCTGCCGGTGGTGCCGGTGCCGGAGTCTGTGCTGTTGTTCGGGGAGCCGGGGCTGGCGGGGGGCGAGCCCAAGTTTCCGCCGTTGGTGGGCAGGTTGCCGCCGGAGCCGGCGGGTGTCATGCAGCCGCTGCCGCTGCCCGGGCCTGAGCATCCGGTGTTGGCGGTGCCGCCGGCCAGGACCGGGGCTGACGACCAGCCCGTAGTGCCGGCGACCTGGCCTGACTGGTGCTGGTCGGAGGTCTGGGGCGCCGGCCAGTCATCGGCGGCTGGTCCGGTTTCGGTGACTGGTGTGGCAGTGTGCCCGTCGGGGTCGGTGGTGCTGACGGGGTCGCCGTCGCCGTAGAGGTACCTGTTGAGCGATGGCGGGGTCATGGGGGAGCCGGGGAGGGTGTCGGGTGTGGTGAAGGTGCCGGTGGCGGGGTCGTAGGAGCGGGCGGGCATGTCGGTGAGGCTGGTGGCGGGGTCGGTGTGCATGGACTGGAAGCCGAGGCTGACTGGTTCGGTGCCGGTGGTGGTGGCGGTGCCGAAGGGGTCGTAGACGGCGGTCCAGGCGGTGCTGTCGTCGGCGGCGTTGACGAGCCGGCCGGTGTCGCCGTGGATGTCGGGGTTGGCGATCAGGGCGGGGCTGCCAGGGGTGGCTTCGGCGAGCAGGGTGCCGCCGGGGTCGCGAATGAGGTTGGTGGTGGTGCCGCCGGTCTGCTGGGCGGCGAGGGTGGGGGTGGTGCCGTCGTAGGAGAAGTTCTGGGTGGCGGCGCCGAGGGTGCGGCTTGCGGTGCGGCCGAGGGGGTCGGGGACGTAGCTGGCGGTGCCGGCGCCGGTGGTTGCGGTGGTGAGGTCGCCGAAGGTGTCGTAGCTGTAGGTGGCGGCGGGGGCGGCGGTGAGGTTGCCGTCGGGGTCGTAGCTGTAGCTGCCGCCGGATGAGTCGGTGGTGAGCTGGTCGGCGGCGTTGTAGTGGTAGGTGACGTCGGGCAGGCCGGTGACCGAGACTTTGGTGCGGTTGCTGTCGGCATCCCAGTTGTAGCTGGTGGTGGTGGTTGTGGTGCCGTTGCGGGCGAGGGCGGCGGTGGCGATCCGGCCGGCGTCGTCGTAGGTGTAGGTGGTGGTGCCGGCGGCGGGGTTGCCGGGCGGGTTCTGCTGCAGGGTGGCGATCTGGCTGTTGGCGTTGTAGGTGGCGGTGGTGGTGTCGGCGCCAGTGAGGCGGCCGTCGTTGTCGTAGTTGTAGAAAGCGGTGTCCAGGCCGCCGAATTCGGCGCTGATCTGCCCGGCGGTGTTGTAGTACAAGGTCATGTTGGCCGGGCCGGCGAGGGTGAACATCTGGCCCTGGGCGTTGTAGCTGTAGGTGCTGGCGGGGCCGGCGGGCGGGGCGCGGCTGGTGAGCCGGTGCGCGGGGTCGTACCCGTAGCTGGTGGTGCCGGCCGCGTCGGTGCCGGTGGTCATGAGGCCGCGGTTGTCGTATCCCCAGGACAGGGCGGGCGGGTTGACGGGCTGGCCGGTGACGGCGGCGCTGGTGGGCCGGCCGGCGTTGTCGTAGCCGTAGCTGCGGGTGATGGTGCCGTCGGTGACGCTGGTCTGCAGGCCGGCGGCGTCGTAGCCCATGGTCAGGGTCCGGCCGGACGGGTAGCTGACGGCGGTGGGCAGGCCGCGGCCGTCGGAGGTGTAGCTGGTGGCGGCGCCGAGCGGGTCGGTCTGGCTGGTCGTCCGGCCGTCGGGGCCGTAGGCGTAGGTGTAGGTGCCGCCGCGGGGCAGGGTGATGGTGGCGAGCTGGCCGGCCGGGTTGTAGTCGTAGTGGCCGGTGTCGCCGGCGCCGTCGGCGGCGGTGGCGATCCGGCCGGCGTTGTCGTAGCTGGCGGTGCTGGCCGGCCCGGCGGGCGGGGTGGTGGAGGTGAGGAGCCCGGCGCCGTTGTAGCCGTAGGCGGTGGTGTTGCCGTAGGCGTCGGTGACGGTGTGGAGCTGGCCGCGGGCGGTGTAGGTGTAGCTGGTGGCGTAGGGGTCGTGTTTGTCGGTGAGCCGTCCGGCGTGGTCGTAGGAGTAGGTGTAGGCGGCGATGCCGCCCAGGTGGGCGGTGGTGACCTGGCCGGCGGTGTCGTAGCTGTAGTCCCACCGCACCCCGTCGGGGTCGACCGTGGCGCTGATGTTGCCGTCGGCGTCGTAGCTGGTGACCCAGCTCGCGCCGGAGGCGTCCCAGGTGACGGCCGGGCGGCCGACGGGGTCGTAGGCGGTGTGGGTGGCGACGCCAGTCGGGTCGGTGACCAGGACCTGGCGACCGTTGTCGTCGTAGCCGTAGGTGGTGTCATGGCCGAGCGGGTCGGTGGCGGTGGTCAGCTGCCCGGCCGGGTCGTAGGACCAGGTCCACAGCTTGCCGTCGCGGTCGTGGTGGCTGGTGACGTCACCGTCGGGGTTGTAGCCGTAAGTGCTGGTGTCGCCGGCCGGGTAGGTGATCGTGGTGACGTTGCCGGCGGCGTCATGGTCGTAGGTCGTGGCGTGGCCGCCGGGATCGGTCGACGAAGTCATCTGGTCGCCCAGGTCGTAGGTGTAGCTGGTCTGGCGGCCGGTCGGGTCGGTGACCATGGTCAGGTTGCCGTCGGCGCCGTACCCGTAGCTGGTGACCTTGCCGTCGCCGTTGGTGCGGGAGGTGACGTTGCCGTCGGTGTCGTAGCCGGTGATCGAGGCGGTGCCGAGGGGGTCGGTGGCGGTGACGGTGCGGGCTGTGTCGTCGTAGGCGTAGCTGGTGGTGGTGCCGGCCGCGTCGGTGCTGGTGTGCAGCCGGCCGGCGTCGTCGTAGGTGTAGGTGGTGCCGTACAAGGTCGCGCCGGGGTAGCTGCCGGCTGCGCGGGGGCCGAGGACGGAGGTCACGTTCCCGGCCGGGTCGTAGGTGGTCTTCTGGAGCCCGCCGCGGGGGAGGGTGGCCTGGACCTGGCGGCCCGTGCTGTCGTAGGACCAGGTCCACGCCGAGCCGTCGGGCCGGTCGATCTCGGTCACGTTCCCGTTGCGGTCATAGACCGTCTGGGTGACCGTGCCGGTGGGGTCGGTGACGCGGACCGGCCGGCCGGACGGGTCGTAGGCGTAGCGGGTGATCTTGCCGTCGGGGTCGGTGCTGGTGTCGACCCACCCTTCTGGCGTGTAGGTGCGCGCGGAGGCGGAGCCGCGCGGGTCGGTGACCTGGACCTGCCGGCCTTCCAGGTCGTAGCCAGTCACGGTCACCCCGCCGGCCGGATCCGTCGTGCTGTGCAGCCGTCCCTGGGTCCCGTAGTCGTAGCCTGTGATCCCGCCGAGCGGGTCGGTGACCTGTGTGATCCGCCGGTCGGTGTCGTAGTCGGTGCGGGTGATGCCGCCGTTCGGCGTGGTGACCTTCTTGACGGCGTCCCACGGCGTGTACTCGGTGTCGGTCTCGTGGCCGAGCGGGGTGGTGACCGAGGTGCGGCGGCCCTGCGGGTCATAGCCGTACTGGGTGATCGCGTGGGTCTGGTCGGTCAGTGAGGTCACGTCGCCGTTGCCGGCGTAGCCGATCGTGATGCCGCGGCTGAGGGGATCGGTGCGGGTCCTGAGCTCACCGAAGCTGTTGTAGGTGTAGAGCCACGGCTTGCCGCGCGGGTCGTCCAGTTCGGTCATCCGCCCCTGGTCGTCGTAGCTGCGGCTGATCGTGGAGCCGTCGGGACGGGTGGTGAGCAGCGGCTCGTGCTTGGAATTGAACGTCGTCGAGGTGGCGTTGCCCATCGGGTCGACCTTCAGGTACGGGTCGCCGTGACCGTCATAGAGCGTGAGGCTCGCGGGCGGGCCGTACCCGGACATGGCAGCGCCGGGGACGCCGGTGATGGAGGCGGTCACGCGCCCGTCGCCGTCGTAGACGACGTGGGTGCCGGTCTTTCCGAGCCGCTCGGACACCAGCCGCCCGGCCCAGTCATACCGCTGGGTGATGACGGTGCCGTCGGCCAGGGTCACGATGCGCTTGCCGTCGGCGTCGTCGTAGCTGAACGTGGTCCGGCCCGCGCCGGCCTGCTCGATCCACGCCACCCGGCCGTCGCTGCCGTAGCCAGCGGCGAGCTTGACCAGGCCGTCCGGCGCGGTCACCTTGGTCAGGTGACCGTCCGCGTCATAGTCGTAGGTTTCGGCGTGCCCGTCGACCCCGGTGACCGAGGTGAGCCGGCTGCCGTCATAGCCGAAGTCGACTTCGCGGCTGCTCTGATCGGTCTCCGACGTGAGGTTCCCTCCCGCGTAGCCATAGGCGACGTACCGGCCGGACACGCCCGTTACCTTCGAGACCTGGCCGCCGGAATGGTCGATCGTCAGGTGGTGGCCCTGGTCGCCGAGATCCATCCCGGTCAGCACCCCGCCGGGATCGAACTGGTAGCTCACCCGGTCCGGCGACGTCACCGTCGTGCCGCCTGCGCCGGTGCTGAAGTCAGCGGCCACGCCCGGCGCCGGGGTGTAGCCGGCCGCCGGATCGGTCGTGAAGTCCAGGCTGGTGCCGTCCGGCAGCTTCATCGTCGACGTCCCGGCAGCCGACGACATCGCCTCGTCGAACGCGGTCCGCCACCCGCTGCCCGCGTCGCCGCCCGTTAGCCGGTCGGACCGGTAGGTGCGGCTGGCCGTGATCGTCTTGCCCGCGTCCTGCACCTGCATGTCGTCCACCCGGTAGGTGAGGGCGCCGGTGTAGGTGTCGACCGGGCCGAACCGCGGCGCCGATGCTTCCCGCAGCGACGCCGGCAGGACCAGCGGCGACGCGGTCAGGGCGGGCAGGACCGGCTGGGTGTACCCGGTGACCTGGCGCTGCCCGGACGGGCAGCCCGTCGAATCACCGGACACGGTGACCGCCGGGACCGAGTTCGCGGCGACGCCGGGGTCCATGCAGGCCGGCAGCTCAGCGTTCGCGTCGTGGCCCCACCAGTTATCGGACCAGTCGGTCAGCTGCTGGTTACCGGCCCCGTACTGGGCGACGCCGCCCAGCTGGTTGAACCGGATGTCGGCCATCGCCCGGGTCGTCGGGCTGGCCCCGGCCGCGGTGGTCAGCCCGCTGACCGTGTTGAACCAGGCCCTGGCGTGCTGCGGGTACAGCAAGAACAACGCGGTCTTGCCTGCGAGGTCGAACGTATTGCCGGTCACGTCGAGGTGACCGGGCTGGGTGGCGGACACGCCCATGCACGAGGTGGCGAACGAGCTGTTGTAGATGCCGGCCGAGTTCGTGCCGCCGGATCCGGTCACGATCCCGGCGTTCTGGCTCTGGGTGAACGTCGAGTCGGCGACCACCAGCGCCGAGTGGTCCTGGCTCTCCACCTCGCCGTACGCGTAGCACGCCGACCCCTGCCCGCCGTACCGCAGGTCGGCGTAGTCGAACACCGCCATGCCGGAGTACTGGACGCTGATCTCGTTCCAGTCCCCCG
The DNA here is from genome assembly GCA_963739025.1 of uncultured Actinomycetota bacterium. Taxonomy (GTDB): domain Bacteria; phylum Actinomycetota; class Actinomycetes; order Streptosporangiales; family Streptosporangiaceae; genus Chersky-822. The sequence goes on from CAVTYS010000003.1 coordinate 892,347, forward strand.
GCGCCGGTGATGTCGCGGCGCCGTCGCCGTTGCTGTCACCCATCACCGAGTCATCGCGCAGCGACGTGATCACCACGTGGTTGCCCGGGTCGCCCAGCACCAGCAGGCTGCCGTTCACGAAGATGGCCTGCTGCTGGGCGATCTTGACCACCGTGCCCGGCAGCAATGTCAGCTCCACCCCGGCCGGGATGTTCAGCTGCCCGGTCACCAGGTACGGCGACCCCTGCGGGCTCCACACCGTATCGGCCGTCAGGGCCCCGCTCACCTGCGTCGGCCCCGGCGCCGTCACTTCCACAACGCGCGGTGCCGGGTTCACCGGCGCCGGCGGCGGCACCGGATCCGACGCCCACGCCGGCTGCGCCCCGGACCCCGGCACCGGCAGCCCCGGCGGCAGCAACCCCAGCCCAGCCGCCGCCACCGCGCACGCGGTGACCGCCCGCAGCCACCGCGGCCATCCCCGCCGCCCCGCGAACCGGACAATCCCGCGCCTGCCACGCGTGCAAGCCATATGCCACTCCCGTGCCCTAGAGCGGTCGAGCCACCCAGAGCGTAAGAATGACCTGAAAACTAAACAAGACCTATGATCACGCAAACATCATGGTATAATCCGCAGTTCACCATAAACCGCTCTAGTCTCACTAAACAGCAGGTGCAACCCCAAGCACTTATGCAGTGATGTGAACGACCGCAGCTGGCGGCGCTCCCATCGCCGGCGTCGCCGTCGGGGCCTCGGCGGCCGGGCAGCCAGCTTAGGAAGACCCACGGAACGTAACTGCCGGTTGCGCATTCTGTGCGTTGCGAGCACCGAAGTTGCAGAGCGACGCGTCCCACGACACGCCCGAACGCGGGGCAGCCGCGGAAGGGGTTGCTGCAGGTCAAAGCTGGTGGGGCGCCCGGGGCTCGAACCCGGAACCTACGGATTAAAAGTCCGCTACTCTGCCATTGAGCTAACGCCCCGCGTGGGCTGCGCTGGCCGCGGCCCACCGCATGAAGCGTACCGAGTCTCGCAGCTGATGCGGGCGGCGCGATTCGAGCCCAGCCCGATAGCATCCGCTGCGTGGACAGCGCCTTCTATGAGCCTGCCGGTGCGGGTACGTACCTTTCGACGCCCGCGACGGTTGGCCCGTGGTCCAGGGACGCGCAGCACGGCGGTCCGCCGTCGGCGCTGGCGGTCAGGGCGCTGGAGCTGCACGAGCCTGACGAGAGGCAGCGGCTCGGGCGGGTGTCGATCGACATCCTGCGGCCGGTCCCGATCGGCAAGTTGTCGGTCACGACCAGGATGGTCCGGCCCGGGCGGCGGGTCGCCCTGGTCGAGGCCGTCGTGGAGGCCAACGGGCAGGAGGTCCTGCACGCTCGCGGCTGGCGGATCGAACGGCCAACTGAGCCCGTCCCGGAGATCGTCGACGGCGCGCCGGCCGCGCCGCTGCCGGCCGAGGGGGACGGCAAGCTGCCGGTGATCTTCGAGCGAGAGCCAGTCGGCTACCTCGCGTCGATTGAGTGGCGGTTCCTGCCGTCCGAACTCGACGAGTACGTCGCGGCCGAGCCTGCCGCGCTGGCTGGGACGACCGGGCCGGCCGGGGCGGCTGGCCCGGCACACTCGCCCCGGACGGCACAGATCAGGGCGGCGTGGGCCAGGCCGCTGATCCCGTTGCTGCCGGACGAGGAGGCGTCGCCGATGGCGCGGACCCTACTGGTGGCCGACTCAGGAAGCGGAGTCGGCGCCGCGCTGCCCGCGACGGAGTTCATTTTCATCAACGTCGACGTCACGGTCGCGCTCCCGCGCGATCCGGCCGGTGACTGGATGCTGCTCGAAGCGGAGACGTCCATCGGCGCCGACGGCACCGGCCTCGCGGCGACCCGGCTCTCCGACCAGACCGGGCCGTGCGGTCGCGCCTGGCAGACGCTGCTCGTCGCACCGCGTTAGCCGCCTGGCCAGTTCGGTCCGGCAGCACAAGATCGCCGGGGCGCCCGGACCTACCAAATGTGACCTCCGTCACGTAATCTGGCGCAGTCCGAACCAGACCTGAGTTTCGTCCGTACAACCAGCTATTCACTGTCCGGCGTCCTGATGTGGTTTGCCGAACGTCAGGGCGCCGAGTCATGGCTCGGACCGCAGTTTGAGGAGGGGTCCCGCATGTCAAGCAAGATCAGCAGAACTCTGGTTGGCAGCCTTGCGCTGCTGGCCGCCGTGGTCGCAGGGTGCTCATCGTCGCACGCACCTGCCCATCACCACAAGACAACGCACTCAGCGCCCTCGGGGGGTGGCGGTGGGATCCCGCAGAACAACGGCGGCGACCACGACGCTGACAACAACGGCGGCCCCAGTGACGGTGACGGCAACGTCTAGCCGCTTCACGGCCAGAACGCTCGCCAGCACCGTTCTTGCGGTCGTCGCGGTGGCGGCCGCCGTGGCTGGATGCCAGTCATCCGCCCCGACGGCGAGCCACTCCTCTGCACCAGCGGGGAGCGGGCCAGCGGGGAGCGGGCCAGCAGGGAACGGGGCGTCAGGGAACGGGCCAGCAGGGAACGGGGCGTCAGGGACGCTGCGGGCCGTTCGCCTGCTGGCAGCCAGGCAGGCCCCGGCAGGGTGGCACCTCGCCACCCTGCCGGACGGCAAGGCTGTGCTGGCCTACCCGCCTGGCATGCACCTGGTGACCGGCGATCGCGGGAGCGCTTCCGCGGTGAAGGTCGGCCCGTCAGGTTCGTACCTGATGTACCTGAACGCCACGCCCAAGCAGAGCGACGAGACCCTTGCCGACTGGGCCCACTTCCGGATCGAGCACCTGACCGACGAAGACGCCTCGACTGCCAGGCTGCTCGCGGCCAGCCACGGAGTGCGGTTCCTCGGCGGCACAGGGACCTGCGTGATCGACACGTATGTCACGCGCGAAAAAGCGCATAGCTACACCGAGCTTGCCTGTTTCGTGCGGGGCAACACCGGTTCGACCGTGATCGTCGCGGCAGCGCCGTCGGCCGACTGGAAGAGCGAGTCGGGGACCCTGATGCGCGCCGTCGCCGCCTTCCGGGTGCGGTGACGGCGACGGCAGGCGTTCTGCCTGGATGAACACCAGCGGCCGCGGAATGCAGTCAGCCCGCGCGTCCCGTTATCCCGCCTGGTGGTTTGCGAGGAGATGCCGCCGGTACGGATACGCTGGCCTGGTGCTCGCGGGGGCGGGCACTGCTTTGTCACCTGAGGAGCAGCCGCAATGACCGCCGTCGACCTGGAGGGGGCCTACAACGTCCGTGACCTCGGCGGGCTGCGCACGAGGGACAAGCGGCGGACCAGGTACGGCCTGATCTACCGCGGCGACTCGCTGGATAGCATCACGCCTGCCGACGCCAAGACGCTGTTCGACGAGCTGGGCATCGGCACCATCGTCGACCTGCGGACCAAGGCCGAGACCGATCTGGTCGACCTCTCGTTTCCTGTCCAGCGGTGCCGGTTCTCCGTCCTTGCGGAGGGCAGGCTGGGGCGCGAGCCGTTCCCGTCCGACGACCCCGCCGAGCTGGCCAAGGTGTACCTCAGCAACATCAAGGCCGGCCGCGGGGCGGTCAAGAGCACCTTCGAGGTGACCGCGGCCAACCTGCAGGCTGGCGTGCCGACCCTGTTCCACTGCGCGGCGGGACGTGACCGCACCGGCATTATGGCGGCGCTCCTGCTCGACCTGGTCGGCGTCACGTTCGGCGAGATCGCCAGGGACTACGTGCAGAGCAACAGGAACGCGCGCCGCGTCACCCAGAAGCTCGCCGAGAACCCGCTGTACGCCAACCACGAGGCGCACATGCGCGAGGTCATCCTGCTGCACGAGCAGACCATCCTCGGCTTCCTGCGGCTGCTGCAGGCCGAGGCCGCCGGGTCGCGGCAGTTCTGCCTGGACTGCGGGCTCAGCGAGGAGACCATCGCGGTGCTCGACACGTTCGTCGGCAACCTGGATGACGGCCCGCCAGCCTGAGGCCGACCCCCGCGCCGGCCTGCGCGCCGACTTCCGGGCCGAACTGCGCCTGACGCCGGGAATCACCGTCCTGACCGGCGGGCAGACGGGCGTCGATACGCTCGCGGCCGGAGCGGCGCTCGCGGCCGGGCTGCCCGTGCACGTGGTGTTCCCGCACGGGTTCCGCCAGGAGGACGGCCCGCTCACGCCCGACCGCCGCGCGGAGCTGCACGGCGCCGTCCTGCACCAGCTGGCCAGCACCGGTTTCGCGCGGCGCACGTGGACCTGCGTGAGCCTGGCCGACGCCGTGCTCCTGGTTGACCCGGCGGGCGGCGCGGGATGCGAAGAGACCGTGCGCGCCGCTGCCAGGCTCGGCCGGCCGCTGCTCGACCTGACCGTCCGTCCGTCGACTGGCCCGGGTCTTCCTGGCGACGGTGATCTTGGCCGGGCCGTGCGATCTTTCCTTGGCGATAACAAATCGCACGTGCTGATGATCGCCGGATGCCGGGGCAGCCTGCTCGCCAGTCAGGCCGGCGATGTGCGTACTCAGCTGGGGACGGTCGCGGCGGCGCTGCGCGAGTGCCGGGATTGATCTCGCTGGCTGGGGCGCTGCCTCGACTAGTCTTCTGGCGGCTCGCCCCAGTCGACGTTGACGGTGCCGGCCATCTCGGGATGGCGTTCTAGCCAGTTGCGCGCGAACGGGCAGAGCGGGACGACCGTGAGCCCCTCGGTCGCGGCCCGGCCGACGGCTGCCTTGACCAGCAGTCCGCCGATGCCGTGTCCCTCGAGCTTCTCTGGCACTTCGGTGTGCACCAGCACGAGCCGGTTGGCTCGCCTGCGGTAGATGAGCTCGGCCAGGGCGTCCTGCGTCGGCAGCTCAAAGCGGGATTCCGCTCGGTTGTCGGCAATCCTCTCGTCCGCGTTCATGCCACTATCGTCGCATCGTGCGCGGCAGGCGGGCAGGCGCGGATGTGGCTGAGCCGGCTCGGTGAGTCGATGACCTATTCGGGGCGTGGCGGCGTGTGCCTGGCCAGCAGGATCTCGGCCCCGACCGGCGTGAACCCGGCGGCGAGGAATGCCCTTCCGCTCGCGGCGTTGGCGGGCGCGACCTGGGCCCAGAGCGGTTCGCCGGGCTCGGCGAGGTGCCTGGCCGCCAGCGCCAGCGTACGGCCGAGGCCGCGGCTGCGCCGGTTCTCGTCGACCTCGATCGCTGTCTCCCTGCGGCCGGCGACGCCGCGGCCGAGCAGGATGACGCCGCTGCCGTCTTGGGTTCGCCAGGCGCGGACGTCGTCGCGGTAGCTGAGCGCCCGCGAAATCCTCGCGTGGCTCCGGTCGGGTTCTTGTGTCAGCTCGATGGGCGGAGGACCGGGCAGCGGCTCGGCAACGCAGAGCATGTCGATGCTGCCGGGGCGGCGGTTGGTTGCGGCGCAGAGGGCTTGCAGAAAGGGCGGGCCGAGCGGGGCGCCGAGGTCGTGCGGGGGAAGGTGGCTGGCGACCCAGCCCTGCTCGACGTCGGCGAAGACGACCGCGTGCGCCGTGAAGCCCCAGACCCCCGCGTCGCGGTCTGAAGGCTGGGGGAGGACCGTGACGCCGCCGTCCGCGGGCGGGAACGTGCCCTTGGCGGCGTCCCGCAGGATCGCGGCAAGCCGTTCTCGCGCAAACTGGTTCAAAGATCTCCTTTGTGGCTGGCGGGTGCGGCGGCGCGGCTCCGGCTTGGTTCCGGCCTGGCTCTTCTTTGATCACCGATGTCCCATCGGTGATCAAAGAAGACGCGCGATGTCACGTTGGTGTTCTTCGGCGGCCAGGCCTGGGCCGGGTTGGGCCGGGCGGATGCCGCTAGCGGTAGGCGGAGATGCCGGTCAGGACCTGGCCGATCGCGAGCGTGTGGATTTCCTCCGTGCCCTCGTAGGTCAGCACGGATTCCAGGTTGTTGGCGTGCCTGAGCACCGGGTACTCGAGCGTGACGCCGTTGGCCCCCAGGATCGTGCGCGCGGTCCGCGCGATGTCGATGGCGGTCCGCACGTTGCTCATCTTGCCGAGGCTAATCTGCTCAGGGCTAACCCGGCCTGCCTCCTTCAGCCGGCCGATGTGCAGTGCGAGGAGTTGCGCGCGCTGCAGGTCAGCGAGCATCCAGGCCAGCTTGCCCTGGGTCAGCTGGAAGCCGCCGATCTTCTTGCCGAACTGCTCCCGCGTCGTCGCGTAGTCGACCGCCGCCTCCAGGCAGGCCCGGGCCGCGCCGGTCACGCCCCAGATGATGCCGAATCTGGCCTCGGTCAGGCAGGACAGCGGACCTTTCAGGCCGCTGACGCCTGCCAGGACCGCGTCCGCGGGCAGCCGCACGTCGTCGAAGTGCAGCTCAGAGGTCACAGAAGCGCGGAGGCTTAGTTTCTTGTGAATATTCCGCGCGGAGAAGCCACGCACTGCGCGGGGCACGAGGAAGCCGCGGATCCCGTCCTCGGTGGACGCCCACACGACGGCGACGTCGGCGATCGATCCGTTGGTGATCCACATCTTCGTGCCGGACAGGATCCAGTCTGAGCCGTCGCGGGCCGCACGGGTCGTCATGCTGGAGGGATCGCTGCCGTGGTCGGGCTCGGTGAGACCGAAGCAGCCGATGGCCTGGCCGGCCGCCATCCGGGGGAGCCACTCGTTCTTCTGGTCCTCTGAGCCGTATTTCCAGATCGGGAACATCGCGAGCGACCCCTGGACCGACACGAGGCTGCGCAGGCCCGAGTCGGCGGCCTCCATCTCGCGGCAGGTCACGCCGTAGGCGATCGGTCCCATGCCGGCGCAGCCGTAGCCCTTCAAGTGCATTCCCAGCAGGCCGAGCTGGCCGAGCTCCTGCGCGAGTTCCCTGGGGAGGGTTCCCGCTTCGAACCAGTCCGCGACGTTCGGCATGATCCGGTCAGCGGCGAACTTGCGTACGGTGTCCCGCACGAGGCGCTCGTCGTCGCTCAGTTCGTCGTCAATCTTGAGCAGGTCGCTGCCGACTGGCTCGGTGCTGCGCGGCATGGCTCGGTCCTTCCCGTGACGCGCGCGTCCGCGCGTGTTTCGTTGCCGCCAGCGTAAGCGTGTGACTGGGGCCGGTGCAGCCCCGGGCGGCGGCGCGGCGCTGTGCGTTGCCGGCGCGGTGTGTTGCGGGTGCCCGCCCAGGCGAGCCGCTTGCGGTGCCCGTTCCGGCGCGAGCCGTTGCGGTGCCTGCCACGGCCGGCTGTTGCGGTGCCTGCCGCGGCCGGCCGTGAGCCGGGACTCGAGTGCGGAATACTGTACGTATGAGTTACATGAACGGCAGCGGCAAGGTGCTAGTTCGCAAGCGCGACGGCCGGATCATCGCCGGTGTCTGCGCCGGACTGGCGGAGTACGCCGGTATCGACGTCAACCTGCTGCGGGTGATCGTCGCGCTGGTCAGCCTGTTCACGGCCGGTACTGGTTTGCTCGCCTACGGGATCGCGTGGATCGTGATCCCTGAGGAGGGCACGAAATCCTCGATCGCGGAGAATTTCGTCAACAAGAACCGGCAGGGCTAAGCTGGCAGAGTCTTGCAGTGGCCTGGGGACCTTCGTGGTCAGGCCAGGCCAAGGTGCTCTGATGCCGTCATCCGCTTTGCCGCCAGTGCCGCCCGTCCCCTATGCTGAATCGGTCCCCGACGGCGGGCGCCACGGGCAAGTCGGCTGTGGTCGTCGAGCCCCCATCGTCTAGCGGCCTAGGACACCGCCCTTTCAAGGCGGCGGCGCGGGTTCGAATCCCGTTGGGGGTACGGCTGACGTAAGTCAGCAGCAGGCGCGCGCGAAGCATAAGATGCGATGCGCGGTCTGATAGTTAGGTAGTGGTACAGCTTGGTCCTGTAGAGCAGCTAGGAGTGCTCGCCACCCTGTCAAGGTGGAGGTCGCGGGTTCAAATCCCGTCAGGACCGCTCCGGTCAGCGGGGCGATGCGGCAAAGCGCCGCCGGACCTCGCGGGAGCCGGTCGAGGTCAGGTAGCTCAGTTGGTACGAGCGTCCGCCTGAAAAGCGGAAGGTCGGCGGTTCGACCCCGCCCCTGACCACCATCTCTGAGCAGTGCAAAAGCTGTGTTCTTCTTCTCCGTCGCTCCGCCGTGCTAACGGCTTTGCTAACGCTGCGCTCTGACGACCTGGGCGAAGATGTCGCCGACGCCCGCCGCCTGCTCGCGCAGGACGTGCGAGTAGACCCGGAGGGTCACGGCCGGGTCGGCGTGCCCGAGCCGGGCCGCGACGACGTGGACCGGGACGCCCGCTAGCAGCAGTGTGGTCGCGTGCAGATGGCGCAGGTCGTGCAACCGGGCGTGAGGGAGTGCCCTGGTTGGTGGCGGGTCAGCCTGGTTGTGGCGGTTGATCAGCTTGGTCATCAGGGCGGTCACGGTGTCCGGGTAGAGCGGCTCTCCCCAGCGGTTGGTGAAGACCAGGTTGTTGTCGGTCCAGGCGGCGCCGGCGGCTAGCCGCTCCTCGGCTTGCCTCAGCCGGTGTTCTCGCAGGATGGCCACGGTGTCGCGGTCGAGGCTGACGGTGCGGGACCGGCCGCCTTTAGTGCTGCCTTCGACGCGCCGACCACGCACGACGGCGGTTGAGCCGCCGAAGGTGACTTCGGCAACATCAAGGTCCAGGGCTGCCCAGCGCAAGTAGAGCAGCTCGCCTCGGCGGGCTCCTGCGTAGGCGGCCAGGCGGTAGAACGCGAACAGCCGGTGCGAGCTGGCTTCGGCGAGGAACAGGCCGAGATGCTCGACCGTCCAGATCCTCCTGGGCTCGGCGCTCGCGCTCTTCGGACGCTTCGACCTGGCCGCCGGATTGGCGGCCAGCACCTGGTCGATGTCTACGGCGTCGGCCAGCGCCTTGCGTAGTGTGCGGTGGATGTCGGAGATGGTCGTGGCCGAGAGCGGCCGTCCGTCCCGGCCGCCGTGCTCGGACAGGTCGCGGTACAGCTTGGAGATGACCGCTGGGCGCAGGGCTTGCAGCCGCATCCGGCCGATCCGCGGCACGATGTAGTGGTCGATGTCGTGCCGGTATCCGGCCAGCGTCTTGGGCTTGACTGCGGCGGCGTGCGCATCCGCCCATTCGGCGAGGTAGTCAGCGACGGTCGAGGTCGACCGGTTGACATACTCGCCGCGCCGGGCCCGAACCCGGGCATCGTCGCGCGCTGACTTGGCGTCTTGTTCGGTGGCGAATCCGCCGACCCACCGCGGCTTGGTCACGCCGGTAGCTGGGTCAGGGACGCGGATCACGTAGGACCACGACGCGCCTCGTTTGATCACGCCGTCACGAAGCCTGGGCATCCGTGGCCTCCTTTTGGTCGAGCAGGCTGGCTACGTAGGACTCGAGGGCACCAATCGGGACCCGTCTCGACCCGTCAATGCGGACGGAGCGGACCAGGCCCGCGGCGATCAGCTCGTAGAGCCTTGCTGCGGGAGATGGCGAGTGCTTCGGCTGCTTCGGGGACGGTCAGCAGGAGCCGGGGCATGGCTGACCTCCTTCGGCGGATAGTTGAGGGCGGACGGGGGCGCCCGCGGGGACGAGCGAGCGCGGAGGAAGCCGGAAATCCTGACCGACGAAGGTCCAGCGGCCGATGACGAGCGTCGTGTCGTCCTCTGGTTCCGGCCACAGGCTCGCGGTTGCGCCGGTTTCGCGCTGGTGCCGGGCGCGCTCGGCTCGCAGCGCTGTCATGGTGGTGGAGTAGGCGCGACTCCTGGTCGAGAAGTGGCCGCGGAATCCGAGCATGTGTGCCCAAGCGGTCAGGCGCAGGTCATCGAGCGCGGACATACGGCCGAGCCGCAGGCATTCGGCGATGAGGCGGCGAGCGTGCTCGCGGATGGGCAGCACAGCGAGTTTGTCGGCCGGCGAGATCCGCCGATCTAGGGTGCCGGTGCACTCGGCGGCCTTGGTCGCGTACTTGGCGACATAGGCGGCGACCCGGGAGTCGGTCACGTCTCCAGTGGTGGTGACGGGTCTGATGTCGAGCTCGCTACCGAAGTGGACGGTGTGAGCGGGCAGGCCGGGCGCGGCGGCCAGGTCGAGATGAACGGCTCTCGCGGCCTGGTCGATAGCCGCGCTCAGGACGCCGAGGGTTCCCCAGGCAGGTGGAGCGGTTGCCGGTCCAGCCGGGCCGTCGAGCCGGACGATGGCGTGGAAGTGGACGACGCCTCGACGCTGGTATTCGGCGACCTTGGCACAGGAGATGCGCAGCTGGGCAGACAGCATCGTGCCGGTGATCCCGGCTTGGCGGGCGAGGGCGCGGTGCAACGCGATGGTGAAACGCCGCCACAGTTCGGGAGCGCAGGCGTTGAACAAGACCGAGCCGGTGTAGTCGTAGCAGTCGGGGCAGAGCGGCTGCCCGCAAATCGGATCATCGCGGTCGTGCCGTAGCAGGCAGGACATGGTGGCGCCGTGCGGGCAGGCGCGACTGCGCCTGCGTGGCCGGCAGCGCTGCGCCCGGCCGTCCCGTTCCCGGCTGGCGTGGCCCGGGCCGAAAGATGGGGCGGTCAGGGTAAGGAAGACGCACGGGTGACGGGCGACAGTCTCGGGCACGCCCTTCCCGCCGCTCAGCCCGGCGCGGATGAGCTGGTAGGTGTCGGCCCGGTAGACCTCGGCGCACGGCGGGCACCGTGACGCACGGCGGGTCTTGCAGGCGACCTTCAGGACCCCGCCGGGTTCGTGGACGGTCGTGTACCGGTGGAGCAGCTCGCCGATCCCGCCGTTCACGTGGTCGACGCGACCGCGCAGTAAGACGGGCTGCAGGCATCGGCCGGTGTACCCGACGGCGGCCGGCTCAGGATAGGTGGACACGAAACTTTCTCCTCTCGTCCCGCCCTGGCGGGCGGTTGCAGACGAGCGGAAGCAGTTCCTAGGCGGGCTTCGATTGACAGAGATTCCGATCAGCGGTGCTGTGCCGCAGGTGGTGCTGTGCCGCAGGTGGCCTGGCCAGTGTGCTTGCCGCTCAGGCTGGATGCGTAGCGTGTGCACCGTGACCGGGCTGACCGGCGGCTCGCCGGGCCCGGGATCCTCACGGTCATCCCTCGATGGGGGAGGCCGATGTGCCTCGGTAATGACACGTACCCAAAGTACGTGCCTAATACACCTGCTATCAATCAGAAGTCTGAGAGGTCAGCCGTCCCGCGAGCCCGCGCAGCTCGGCCGTTGGCCGTTCCTGCATGGTCAGCAAGTCATTGACGAGCTGGCGGACCGCTTCGTGACCCCGGACCTGCTCAGCCCCTATAGCCTCCGCGCGTAGCAACGCGGCCACGGCGTCATCAGGCTGCCGACGCTGTGCGTGTGCACGAGCGACGTCGATCAGCAGCCTTGACTGCCGCTCAGGGGACAGATCGGTCGCGTCCAGTCCCGAAGCGACCCGCAGCGCCCGGCCCGCGTCGCCCAGGTCGATGGCGATCGCTACTTCGTGGATGCCGACGTTGGCCGGTCCGAACTCGGTGCCGAAGTCGTTGCGCCCGTCGCCAAGTCTCGTCGCAATGTCCTTGGCCTGGTCGAGGAAGCGGTAGGCGGTCTCGGAGTCATTCAGGCGCGATGCGATGACTGCCCGTTGCAGGGTGAATCCTCCGCACAGCGACATCGCCGCGTTGTCGCCAGCGGTGGCTCTGGCCATCAATGCTTCGACGGCAGTTCGTGCCGTTTCCTCGGCCTGGTCGTAATGGCGCGCAGCCAGGAAGACGAACACGAGGCGGAACGCCCCGGCCGCGACGAGCAAGGGGTTGCCAGCCCGCTCCGCCGCGTCCATCGCGCGGTCGGCCGCGATCCATGCGGCTTCGGGTTCGCCGAGCTTAACGAGGGCTGCCGAGCAAGCCTGGTAAGTCGTGGCCAGCAGTTCGGAGGCCTCCGCTCGCCGCGTCGGCGGGAACTTCCTGGCCGCGATCTCCAAGTCGAGGACAAGACTGCGGAGCAGTTCTGACAGCTCGGTGTACTTGGCCGCGTGAACGAGGTCCCAGCCTTCTCGGACGTGGCCGCGGAGCGTGCTGATTGCGGGGGGACGGCGGTCGAGGAGCATGCCGCTGAGCGAATAGGCACCGGACAGGACGAGCCGCAGGCTCCGCGCCGCTGGCAGTTCCTCGGTCACGGCGGCGACAACGGGTGCCTCGGCGGCCAGCTCGGCCAGCGGCACCTCAAGAGCGTCCGCGAGGCTTTCGAGGACGGACATCCGGTCAACCTTGCGTACGCCCCGCTCGACCTGAGACACCCAGGCCACCGACCGGTCGACCATCCTTGCCAGCTCGGGCTGAGACAGCCCACGACGTCGGCGCTCGGCTGCGATCTTCCGGCCGAGCGCCTGCTGGTAGGTCGGAGCCGTCACCCGTTAGTGCCCTTGCCGGCCTGCAGGGTGAGCCAGTCAACCTCGGTGCTCGCAAGATACTGATCTCGCTCGTTTAGGTAACGGCGCGTGTGCGACGCCGCCTCGTGTGCGTCGAACGCCGCCTTGTCGCGGTACAGCTCGTAGAAGATGCGCTGCAGCGGCTGACCGTCGACCAGGTGGGATGCGTACACGAGCGTTCCGGGCTCGTTAGTCTTGATGGCTTCGATTGTCTCGGCTACCAGCCGGTCGTAGGCTTCGGCGCTCGCCTCGTCCTTGCAGGTGAACCGTACGCACAGCCCGAACATGTATCTCCTCCTGATCGCCTGACGCCATGCTCGCACCTGTGGTGCGGCCCTAGTACGTCGAATTGCACGTACTTATTGTACGTGCCAAATACTCAGAGTACGATCAAGGCTCCTCGGTATCACCGCTCACGCCGATGTCAGGAGCCATGCACATGTCACCAACGAGGATGACGGCTCCCTGCACCGTTACCCGGACCTACCCAGGCATGACCGCGCGCATCGCCTCCGTCCGGTCTGGCCTGCGCGACCTGCTGGCGGACTGTCTTGCCCTCGATGATGTTGTCTTGTGTGCATCTGAGCTGGCGACCAACGCGGTCCGGCATAGCCGCTCAGGCCTGCGCGGTGGAACCTTCACGGTCCGCGTAACGGTCGTACACGGTGTAAGCGTCCGCGTCGATGTTGAGGACGACGGTGGGCCGTGGACGCCAGCATTAGCTGATCCAGATCGCCACCATGGCTTGGACATCGTTGAAGCGCTAGCCTCCGAGTTGGCTATCGCGGGCGACGATCGCGGACGCAACGTGAGCGCCGTACTGAGCTGGACCCCGCAGCCGAGGTAGCACCTGGGCGGTCCGCCGGGCACCGCCTACCGCCGCGGCGTCAAGCGTCGGTTCCGGTTGATGTGCAGTGGGTCCTAGAGTCTGGTTATGACCAGGCCCGCGTACCCGACTCACTGTTGGCTGACGCCTAAAGCCGAGGTCCGGGCCTCACCCATTGAACGGCAGGGGCTCTTCGCGAGCGCTCTTCTGGCGGCCGGCGACATCGTGATGAGGCTGGGTGGGCGCCTCATAGACGATGCAGAACTGGGCCGCCTCCAGCCGCCCTACAGCAGCCTCACTGTCGGCGAGGGACTGCACTTGCTATTGGATCCAGCTCACCCAGTCACGCGCGGCTCTGCTACCAGCGGAGATGCTGCTTCCGGCCACATAACACGGCCGTCCACATAATGCCCGAGTACGTGATCAGAGCGGCCGGAGCCGTCAGCTGGCCGGGCAGTCCCGCGTAGCCGTGTGGCGGATGTCCTCAAGCCCAGCGGCTCTCCTAGCGAGGTGGTGGAGGGCCCAGGCGACTTGCGGCTCTCGCTCGGCGCTTGCGAGATGGTGTTCTCGGCTGAAGACGTCGGATGGCAAGTTTGGTTCGAGGGCGAGACCGCGGGCTACGACACTGACGCTCTTATTGCCCAGGTCGCTCTGCAGGTCGAGGCGTTCGTCGGAGCCAACATCGAATGGGTCCGCTATGACTGACGCCACCCGCGAACCGTGATCATGCCCAATGCGTGCCCAAGTTGACTTGTGGCGCTCTAGAACCGCAGGTCTGCGCCGTACGGCCAGGGGTCTGTAAAGCCGCTCCCAGTCCGTCACGTCGCTTGCTAACACCCTGCTAACGACGGTGTCGGACTACTGCCGACGGCGATGGACGTCGGCCGCGCAAGTGGTGACATACCGGCTGCTCAGGTGGCCATCGCAGGACCACTGTGGACTTGCGAAGCCTTCTGAAAAGCGGAAGGTCGGCGGTTCGACCCCGCCCCTGACCACCTGTTTTGCAGTGTAATCATCGACCGTCGGGAGCCAAGGCGGGGGCCAAACGAGGCGGAAGGTCACGGCCATCGCCTGCCCACCGTGCGGCTGCTATCGCCTGACCCCTGGTTCCTGCTCCGGCGTCACCCTGCTGGTTGCCGCGCAGGCCTGGCGGTGCCTGCAGGTGGCAGGGCCTCGCCGCTACCACGGTTCCGCGCGCCACGGACTCCCGTCCTCGGTGGCAGTAAGCCCCACCGCGACCACGGTTTTCGTGACTGGGCGCAGCGGCAACGACTACGCAACCGTCGTTTACAGTGGCTGAGGCCATAGGCGCACACCTGGAGCACTCGCCCGAGCGCTCCTACCGCGTGATGCGATCACCATCCCGGCCCGACCGCTTTTGCGAGCAGGTACCCAGTGACGATCCGGAGACCACGGCCCATGGAGGCCAAACTCGCGCCGAGCCGACTATGCGCACGCCGTCATTCTGTGTTGCTCGGACGGGTGAGTGCGCAGATCATCCATTATGGGACAGCCGAACGGATTGCCGCCTCGGCGAGATTTCGGCCTTTATGAGGTGAGCGCTCCGCACTTAGGATGAGCAAACTGCAGTCCGCGATCAGCTGGCACGCTGGGGACGGCTGGCTGAGGCGTCACTGATGGCCGCCGTTCTGGGTGGGGGTTTCAGATGTCTGACATGTCACGGCGTCAGTTCATTGGTTATGGCCTGGGAACGGGTGCGGCCATGGCGCTGCCTGGATGGCAGGCGCCCAGGTGGCCCGGCCGCAGTGGGCAGCAAGCTGAAGAAGTACGTGCAGCCACTGCCGGTACCAGGGCACGGGATCGTGGTCGCGTCACCCCTGGCAAGAACCGGTACACGTTCACGCAGCGGCAGATCCGCAGGCGGCTGCATCCGCATCTGCCGCCGACGCCCTTCTGGGCCTACGACGACGGCTCCGGCCTGGGCGGGCAGGCTGGCTCGTTCGGGATGGCGGTCGTCGCGCACAGTGGCACGCCGGTGCGGGCCAGCTTCACGAACGAGCTTCCGGAGAGATATCCGGATTGGATCCCGGTGGACAAGCGGCTGACGGCCAAGCCGGACAGGCTGGTGCGGGCCATGACCCACCTGCACGGCGGCTTTGTCGCGGCCGACAGCGAGGGAATCCGGCGATCACCCTCAACGGGTTCGGCCACGGCGAGACCCAGCACGTCCTCTACCCCAACCAGCGGCCCCAGATGCCCGCCTCGCTGCTGTGGTTCCACGACCACGCGTTCGGCGCCACGCGCCTGAACGTGTTCGCCGGGCTCGCCGCGGCGTACATCCTCCGGGACGAGCACGACACAGGCACCGAGCCGAACCCGATCGGTATTCCCGGCGGGAGGTATGAGATTCCGCTGGTCATTCAGGACCGCCAGTTCCATGCGGACGGAACGTTCCGCTACCCGGCCAGTGACATCCCCGGCGTGGTCTGGATCGGTGAGTACTTCGGGGACGTCATGCTCGTCAATGGCAAGGTCTGGCCCTACCTGAACGTGGAGCCGCGCCTGTACCGGTTCCGGGTCCTCAACGGCTGCAACGCGCGGATTATGAACCTGCATATTGACGGGGCCCAGTTGTGGCAGATCGGCGCCGAGGGCGGCATGTGGGACAAGCCCGTGCCGGTGAACACCTGGTGCTTGCCCCCGCAGAGCGGGCCGACGTGATCGCCGACTTCCGGCACGCTGCCGGGCAAACGCTACCTGCGGAACTCCACCCCCCGCGACCCGGTCAGCACCCCGGCACCACCGCTGGCTGCGGTCATGCAGATCCGGGTGGGAACCAAGGTCACCAAACCCGGCCCCGGTAGAGGTCCCACGCCACCTCCCCGGCCGGCGTGCCCACCTGCCGCACCCCCACCGGAGGCGGTTCATCACCCTCAAC
The DNA here is from genome assembly GCA_963739025.1 of uncultured Actinomycetota bacterium. Lineage (GTDB taxonomy): Bacteria > Actinomycetota > Actinomycetes > Streptosporangiales > Streptosporangiaceae > Chersky-822. The sequence goes on from CAVTYS010000003.1 coordinate 908,330, forward strand.
GAGATCGCCCCGGAGACGCCCGGGTGGACCCTGAACCTCGACGGTGCGGATTTCGAGAAACTCGCAGTAAAGGGAACCTCGAGGGAAAGGCCGAAGGCCGGGACGGTAGAGGACTGGGACTTCATCAACATGACTGGTGACACCCACCCGATGCACACCCACCTGGTCACCCACCAGGTCGTGGGGCGCACACCCTTCAACATCGAGGCCTACCAGAAGAAATACGGCGGCCGACACGGTGTGCCGGGAGGGATCGACCCGAGGCCGTTCGCAACCGGCCCGATGGAGCCGCCGGACCCCACCGAGCGCGGCTTCAAGGACACCACCAAAGCGAATCCCGGCTACTTCACCACCATCCGGGCCAGGTTCGACCTGCCCCACGGCGTCACCGCACCGCAGACCTACGTCTACCACTGCCACATCGTGGAACACGAAGACAACGACATGATGCTCCCGTTCATCGTCGAGCCCTGACCAGCACCCCCGGTCACCCGAACCTGGCGGGCGGCCGGATCGCTGCCTGCCGCCTGGCGTGCCTGGTCCACATGCAGCCGCACCGGATCCACCAGATGCACCCGGAAACCGCGCCTGGCCAGCGGCGCGGCATACGTGCCTGGGCCGCCGCCCACATCCAGCACCCGGGCCGGGACGCCCGGCAGCAGCCGCTCGAGCAAGTCCACCGACCGCACGTACTCCAGGGACGGCCTCCCGCCGGGGAACAGCCGGGAACGTTCGTAGCCGGAGCCGTAATGACTCTCGATCGCCGGATCAAGCACCGTCACAGGCTGCCGCGAATCTCCCGTCAGCGCTACCGGAATTCGGTCCCGCCCGGTCACGCAAAACCGCACTCTGCTGCCGCATCAAGTACACGGCCCTTGGTCACGCGGGGCATGGCCCGGATCGAGGATCACGCCGCAGCGGGTGATCGACCGGAACCTCGACCAGGACGATCTGGACGCCGTCCGGGTCCTCGATCCACATCTCGATCAACCCCCACGGCTCGGCGGTCGGACCACGCAGAACACGAACGCCCGCCGCGGCGAGCCGACCATGCTCAGCCTCAACGTCGCGCACCTGCAGCCAGATCATCACAGAACGGCCTGCCGGACCCGCCGCGCGCCCGGACACCTCGAGGAACCCCGGGCCGAGAAAGAACACCACCCCCGGACTAGCCCGCGAGCCGAACTCGCGATAGATCGCCAGACCCAGCACATCGCGATAGAAACGCAGGCTGCGATCAAGATCTGCGGGACGCAACAGAATCCGGCTGCTCAAGATGTCCACGTCCCCATCCTGGCCTGCCTCCGACATGCGTTCATCACCGCCGCTCTTGACGGCGGCGTACCACTGCGAGACCCGCAGCCTTCCACCGCCCACCGCCGCTGTTCCCAGCGGGCAGCGAACCTGGTCAGCTGGCCTTAGCCGTCCACGGTGCTGGCGAACCGCGCCGACTCGATCAACGACCTGGTCACCGAGTCGAGCACGGCGGCGGTGTTGCTGGCCTTGTGCGGGTCCACCGCGATCATCACGTCGTCGTTCAAGGCGATCCTCCTCGCAGTTCAAGGGCATGATCAGGCGCGGATGGCAATGCAACTTCTGGCACGGCACACCACTCTTGAGCCACATCCTCGCCGGGATGAGCGGGACGGGCCCGGAGCCGTTCGTGAGCCAGAACACCACAAGGTGACGGCAGCCGATTCGCGAGCGAGCCCGTCCCGCTCAGCGCCCGAGGATCCCAGATCCCCCGGCTCCGGCGACGATCAAACAAGCTGCCGAATCGGGCGCGGACGACGACTATGCCTTCGAGCCTGGCCTATGCACACAGATTCCCGTGTCGGGGTTCGTGGGGAAGGCGAGCTGCTTCTGGAGCGATGCCGCGTTCGGCGATCGCCGGAATCATCCGACTGGTAAGCCTGCCGGGAGCCGGCTTACTGTGGATATGTGCCAGCCGCGCGTCTGCACGCGTGGCGGGGGACCTGACAGGAGCTGGTCATGAAGAGAGTGCTGCTGCTCGGGCTGAGCCTGCGCGCGGGGCTGCTTTTCATGGTGCCTGCTGCGGCTTCCGCGGCCAGCGCGAGCACGCTGGCCGGGTGCCTGGCCAAGCAGCATGTGTGTGTCAGCAGTGCGGGCCGCAGCCTGATTTCGTAGGCGCAGGAGGCGCAGCTGGAGCGGCAGATCGGCGGCGACGACATCTATCTGGTGGTCGCCGCGTCCGGCTCCGCGGGTTTCAACGGCGCGATGAACCAGGTCATCCGAGATCTGAACGGGTATGCCAGTTCACCGTCGGATTCCTGGACAGCCATCTGCGGCACTTCGGCGCGTACAACAAGGGAATGCTGCCCGCGCACGGCGCCGCTGGCATCGCGACCCGGGTGGTGCAGCAGCACCACTCAGACCCGTATGGGGCGCTGACGGCGTTCGTGAGCGACGTCAAGACCGGAGCCGTACCGGCGGGCGGCGGTGCCGGATCGGGGTCGGGCGCACTTATCGGGGTGCTGATCGCCGCCGGCGTCATCGTTGTGCTCGGTCTGCTGGGGTTCTTCGTGGTCGCTCGGCTCATCCGGCGGCGCCGCCAGCGTGAGCTCAAGGATGCCAAGCTGGCCGCCCAGGACGATCTGATCGCGCTCAGCAGCGGCATCACCGACCACGGCGCCGATCTGGCCATCCAGAGCAACCAGGAGGCAGCGCAGGAGCAGGCTGCGGCGCTGACCGCCTACGAGCGGGGCACCATGGTCCTCGACGCTGCCCGGCATCTGCGCGACATGGGTAGAGTCAGCCGCCTCATCGCCGAAGGCCAGTACCACCTGGCCTGCGCCGAGGCGCTGGCCGCGGGCAAGCCGCGGCCGGGTCGCCGGCCGTCTTGCTTCTTCGACCCGCGGCACGGCATGTCGGTCCGGGACGTGTACTGGGCGCCGGCGGACGGCGGCCCCGGGCGCGAGGTCCCGGCCTGCCCCGCCTGCGCGCACAAGGTCGACCAGGGCATCGAGCCGGAACTCCGCACCGTGGAGGTGGCTGGTGACCGGGTCAGCTACCTCAACGCCGGCTTCGCCCCGGCATACTGGGGCGGGTACGGCTTCCTGCCCGGCATGTTCGCCGGGTTCTTCCTGGGCGAGCTGCTCACCCCGCAGATGGGCTGGGGCGGCAGCGCCTGGGCCGGTGGCTACGGCCCTGGCGGGGGTGACTTCGGCGGGGGTGACTTCGGCGGGGGTGACTTCGGCGGGGGTGACCTCTCCTGACCCGGCCGGGCTCGCCGCCACTGGCGGGAAAGCCCGCGTACAGCAGGTCGTCGGTCCGCTCGCCGTCGGCCCAGGTGCTCTCGCGCAGCTGCTCCCGGCGCTTCTCGGCAGCTGGTCAACGTGGACGCCTCGCTCCGACCGCCGACTCTGACCGCCCGAAAGGTGATGCCAGAGGTGTGGGCGGTGGCGTGCAGATTGCTCGGTTGTGCGGGTCTTCGGGCCGGGCCGCGGCGGGCGGCACGGTGCGGTGCCTGAGACCGGCCGGTGGCCACCTCTGCTCAGCCCGTGGCGGAATCTTGTGCTATTCGATCAATGCCCACACGACTTTGCCGCTGCTGTCTTCGCTGGTGTCCCAGCCCCATTTCGTGCTGATCGCCTCGACGATCAGCAGCCCGCGCCCGCGTTCGTCGTCGGCGCTCGCACCGCCGGCAGGTTCTGGCGGATTGCTGCTGGTGTCTTCGACCAGGATCAGCAGCCGGGACTGGTCCGATGACAGCCACAGGCCCACCGGCTGGATCCGCTCCGCGGATTGGGAGGCCTGGGTGGCGTTGGTAACCAGCTCGGAAACCAGCAGTTCGGCGTTCTCGGCGATCGCCGACAGTCCCCATTCCCACAGCACTTGCCTGGCGTGCAGCCGGGCACACGCTGCGGCGCCGGGCAGGGCCCCGAGCTCGAGGTGGCTGAGCAGATGCCAGCGGTCCAGCGTGGCCTGTCCGGGCGGCTGGGCTGAGCCCTGACGGCGGTGGCGAAGGCTGTCGCCGCTGGCCGCCCGCGCATCACCGGGCGGCCAGCGTGCCTGCAAGGGCGTGCTTGCAGCGGGGCAGGTGATCGGTTTTGCCAATCGGTCTCCGCAGGCTCGTACGTGGTGGCTCCAAGACCATCCTCAGGCTCCGGGCTTGCTGCCGCAAGCGCACTTGTGCGTACAATCGCAAGATCGTCTGATTGAACAGAACAAATGCACGTGCAGCCAGTATGGTGCTGATGGCTGCCATTGGCAGCTGACCGCGCATGAGCGGCTGACCTGGAGAGGATGAAACGGTCGATGGCTGACGCCTACAACGGCATGCCAGCTTCCAGGCTGCGGGGAGCGACCTGGCGTAAGAGCCACTTCAGCAACCCGAACGGCAGCTGTGTCGAGCTGGCCACACTGCGGGGCGGGGCAATTGCGGTCCGCAATTCGCGCGATCCTGGCGGTCCGGCGCTGATCTACACCCCGGCTGAGGTCAGCGCGTTCATCCAGGGAGTGAGGGACGGTCAGTTCGACGATCTGCTCGGCTGATGTCCCTGGCTTCGAGGAGCCGTGGAGCGCGCGAGGCCAGGCCACGCCTGGCCTCGCGCGATGTTGGTCGGCATGATTGGCTATACAGCGCAGATCAGGTGATGGGAGACTGGGGTCAGTTTGCCGTGGCCGAATGGCCTCAAGGAGTATCGATGATCTCGAGTCCTTCGGAGGGTGGCGGGGCAGCCAGCCCCGCACCTGAGCCGAGCCGGACCAGCGCGCGGTCTGGGCCGACGGCCCTGCGGATGGCTCTGGGCGCGCAGCTGCGCAGGCTGCGCGAAGCAAGTGGGGTCACCACCGGGGCGGCCGCCGAAGCGATCAGGGCGACCCATTCCAAGATCAGCCGCCTGGAGCGCGGGCGCAGCGCGGCCAGGCAACGCGATGTGGCCGACCTGCTCACCCTGTACGGCGTCACCGATGAGGCCGAACGGGAACGGCTGCTTACGCTCACTCGCACTGCTGCCGCCCCGGGGTGGTGGCAGCAGTACAACGACGTCCTGCCCAGATGGTTCGAACTGTACGTCGGCCTGGAAAGGGCCGCTTCCATTATCCGGACCTACGAAGTGCAGTTCGTCCACGGCCTGATGCAGACCGAGGACTATGCCCGCGCGGTCATCCTGATCGCGAACTCGCACCTGCCAGCGGCCGAGATCGACCGGCGGGTCAGCATGCGGATCAAGCGTCAGCAGATGCTCACCGAGCCCGGTGCCCCGGAGCTGTGGGCGGTGCTGGATGAGGCGGCGCTGCGCCGGGTCCCGTGCGGCCGCAAGGTGATGCGAGCGCAGCTCGAGCACCTGCTGGAGATCACCGAGCTGCCGAACGTCACGCTGCAGATCGTTCCGTTTGACGTCGGCCCGCACTCCGCGGCGGGGGGACCGTTCACGATCTTGCGGTTTTCCGAGCCGGACGTGCCCGATGTGGTCTACCTCGAGCAGCTGAACAGCGCGGTCTACCTTGACCAGCCTGATGACGTCGTCAGCTACATGACTGTCATGAACCAGTTGTGCGTCCAGGCCGAGACCGGCGCTGCCAGCAGGGCGATACTCAGTGACGTGCTCAGGCAGGACTGAGGCCGGAGCTTGCCGCAGGTACGCGCCCCGCTGGCGGGGCGCGCAGCATCCCCCGCAGACGGAAGGCAACCCGTGACGAACGACACGCCGTCTTCGCTGATCGACACCACCGTGTCGCACTCGGCGAGAGTCTGGAATTACTGGCTGGGCGGCAAGGATCACTACCCGGTGGACCGTGAGGTCGGTGACAGGGTCGCCGAGATGTACCCGGACATCGTCTTGCTGGCCCGCGCCGCGCGGGCCTTTCTCACCCGGGCGGTTCAATACCTAGCTGGCGAAGCCGGGATCCGTCAGTTCCTTGACGTCGGAACCGGCCTGCCAACCGTTAACAACACACATCAGGTCGCCCAGTCCATCGCCCCGGAATCGCGGATTGTCTATGCCGACAACGATCCCCTGGTGCTAGCGCACGCCCGCGCCCTGCTCACCAGCAGCACGCAGGGTGCCACCGACTACGTCAACGCTGACCTGCGTGATCCGGGAAAGATCCTCCACGAAGCCGCCCGGACGCTCGACTTCAGCAAGCCGATCGCCATCACCCTCATCGCGATCCTGCATCACATCACAGACTTCGACGACGCACGATCAATCGTCACCCGCCTCATGGAGGCCGTGCCTTCCGGGAGCTACCTCGTCCTCTCCCATAGCACCAACGTCATCTACGGCGCGATCTCAGACGAGGCCGTCGGGCGCTGGAACAAATTCGGCAAGCCCCCCGTCATCCTCCGCAGCCCCGAGCAGATCGCTCAGTTCTTCGATGGCCTGGAAGTACTCGAGCCCGGCGTAGTATCCACCCCTCGCTGGCGTCCGAACCTCGCCGATCTCGGCGGCGGCAACATCAGGGATGTGGATCAGTTCTGCGCCGTCGGCCGCAAGCCGTAGCCCTCGCCGCCCGCGCTCACCGGGCCGATCGTTACGCGACCGTCCGCTCGTCGCGGACGCAGGCTCACGCGGCCAGAAAGCTCAGCTCTACGCCCCGAAGCCGACCGCGCACGACCCCGGCATCCTCCGCCAGATCGGCAGGTCCGGATCATCAGGCCGTGGCTCCCCCAGATCACAGAAGGTAAGCGGCAGCAGCTTGGTTGGGCCAAACCCGATCGCCGACTATTTGCTCAGCCGGTGCCTGGCATCGAGGTGCCGGTATTCGCGCAGAACATTCTTTACCGTGAGTGTGGCGTCCTGGCCTCGTCAGCAGCAGCGCGCTGGCGGAACCCAGCCGTTCGCCAGCGCGTGGGCCCGCGCGAGCTCGCCGACGTCGGCCTGCGCAGAGACGCCCGCTTGGTCGCCCGCGCGTCGCTCGAATCTGGCTGGGCAGCCCAATAGGCGCGCCAGCCGGGCTGATCGCGGGGACAATCGCGAACTATGACTGATCCCACAGCCGGGCAGGTCCGCCAGCCCGACGCCCAGACGATGGAAGTCATCAACGCCGAGATTGCCGCGAGCCTGGCCCGGCAGTCCGAATCTGGGACCAAGATCGACACGAAGGCAATCGTCCTTGTCGGATATGCTGCCGCGGCCGCCTCATTCCTGGTGACGAGGCGGGTGCAACCGGTCCTTGCCGGTCTTGCCTATGCGGCCTACGCTGCTGCGGTCGGCTGCGGGATCTGGGCTTACGCCGTCCGTTCGTACGAGGATGTCCCGACCCCGCGAGGACTTTTCAGCGCCTATTGGGACCGGGACAGAGCTGATGTGCTTGCGGCGCTTGCGGCGGCACGAGTGCCGGCATTCGAGCGCAACGCCGTCAAGCATGAGCGGAAGGCGAGGCTATGGCTGGTGAGCCTGCTGAGCCTGATCGCCGGTGTAGTGCTCATGCTGCTTTCGCTGGCCTTCGCGGCGCATACTGGTGCCCATGACCGTCCCGCAGGACCCAGGCAAGCTGCCGCCGCAGCCTGGCACGGACACGGGGCCGCTGGATCCGGTCAGCCGGTTTGACGACCCATCATTGAGGTACCGATTCTCCGAAGGCCCTGTCTATGGGCAACCTTCTGGCCCGAGTCGAGCGCCTCGGAGGCTCTGGCCCTGGATCCTGTCCGGAGTGCTCGCTGCAGCCATGATCGCCACGGCGCTGGCGATTTTTCTCACGCGCTAAGGAACGCGCAGGCCATCGGCCAATCCAAGACTGGTACGCCTACCCGCGCTGCGGCGATCGGCAATGCGGGAGCCGTTCCGGCGGGCGCCGGGGGTGCCTTGACGAGCAGGCTGTCGACGGTGGCGGAGGACCTGGCCGAGCGGTTGTCGGGTCAGCCGGCCCGGCGGCTGCGCCGGGTCGCGGCGGCGGCTGCGGCCTGGCGGTAAGGCGGACGCTGCTAGCCGGTTCCCGGTTGGACGCGGGGCTTGCGGCGGTTCGCGATGGTGATCCGGCAGCCGTGGCGGAGCGTTCCCAGGTTCTGGCTCTCACGGAGGAGCTTGACGAGATTGCAGGCGGTCGTGCTGCCGGAACAGGCATATCTAGCTGCGAGCAGCCGGTGCGGTTCTGGCGTGAGCCGCTGTCAGCCCTCTGCGGCGCGGCCACTGGCGCGGGCTTTCTCATCCAGGCGGATCTCGAGCCGCTGTCCGCTGAGTCCATGCGCGAGCGATACCCCGCGGACTACGACAGCTGACCACCGAGCCCGGCTTCTTGATCCTGCACCTGCTCAGGTAGCCGCCATGACCCGGCCGCTACTCACGACGACAGCACGAGCCAGAGGCGACAGTCCTCATGACCGGCCGGGCCAGCGAGAGCGGGCACTTGACAGCCGGACTCCCATGCAGACGGCGCCGACGATCGCCCGAGTCGCATGCCAACAGAGAGTAACTTCCAGGTCTCCCAATCGATGACGCTGGCGTGGCCGGTTGCCGAATCGGCGCGCTCCGGGCGACACGGGTTTACCTGTGACGCATCGGCTCAGAACCGCCAGTTCGGTGTTTGTGCAAGCTCACTAGATACTGGCCGTTTCCTGTCAGGCAGGCAGTGACCAGCCACGTTCGACGTCTTGCAGTCCGGGCAGGGCACTGCGGCCAGTGCGTCTGCCACCCAGGGCCATTGCGTTGTCCCATTACTGACCGTTACCTGTGCCCGTGAGCAGGCGGAACGCGCGTTCGGGGTTCCGCGCGGTGTGCCGCAGGGCCTGGGCGATGCTGGCGTGGCCTGCCAGGCGCAGGATGCTGATGGCCAGGTTACCCGTTGACTGAACGACCAGCCGGGTTTCCGCAGGTCACTGCCTTTCCGGCTGATCGACCTGGCTGGGGTGAGGTGGAGGCGGTCTCGGCGTTCTTCGGTGATCTGCAGGCGGCGGGCCGGTCGGCGGCGACGGTCCGCTCCTACGGGTGGACTGCTGCGGTGGTTCCGGTTCTTGTGGGCGGTCGGGGTGGCGTGGGATCGGGCGACGCGGGTCGAGGCCCGTGACTTCTGCCGCTGGCTGCAGGTGGCCGGCAAGCCGCCCCGGCCGCACTGGCGCGCGCCGGGCGAGCCGGCCCGGCGGCGGGACGGGCGTGGCGGCCGGGAGGCGTATGCGGCGTCGGTGCGGGCGCATAGCGAGACGGTGCTGCGCGGCTTCTACGACTTCCACCTGCGAGGCGGGCAGCGGGCCGATCGTCAACCCGTTCCCGCTGGACCGGTCGCGGCGGGGCCGGCGGGCGCATGCGCACCACAACCCGATGGAGCCGCTACCGCAACGAGCGCAGCGGGCCGTACCGGCCGACGGTGCCGACCCGGGTGCCGCGCAGCGTCCCGGACGGCGAGTTCAACGAGATCTTCGCCCGGCTGCCCTCGCACCGGGACCGGGCGCTGGTCGCGTTCTACGTCTCAACCGGGGCGCGGGCATCGGAGCTGCTGTCGGCGACCCAGGGCGGTGTCGACCCGGGCCGGCAGCTGATCACCGTGGTCCGCAAGGGCAGCCGCGAGGTGCAGGAGCTGCCGGCGTCCACCGACGCGTTCGTGTGGCTGCGGCTCTACCAGGTGGAGATGGACGGGCTGATCCCCAGCGGGCGGCGGCCAGCCGCTGTGGTGGACGCTGCGCCGCCCGGCCCGGCCGCTGACCTATCACGCGGTGCACCGCATGTTCGAGCGGGTCAACGCAGCGGGCCGGCACCGCGGCGACGTTGCACTCGCTGCGTCACACCGCGGCCTACCGGATGGCCGAGGACCCGGCCCTGCCGCTGACCGACGTGCAGTTCGTCCTCGGGCACGCCCAGCTGACCACGACGCAGATCTACCTGACCCCGCGCAAGGAGGACGTGATCCGCCGGGTGCTGGCCCACCACGCCGAGCAGACCCGGCGGGCGGCCGAGCGGGTCCGCGCCGGCCCCGGCGCCCGGCTACCGGCCCGAGACGCTGGAGGTGCTGTTCGGCGATGACGCACCTGGTGACCGCCGCCGTCGCGGCCGGACGGGCGCCGTCGTCGCCGCCGCGGCCACGCCGGCACGCGGCCGCATGCGCGGCGCGGTTCCCGCCGCGGCCCGTGCCGGCCGCCTGGCCGGCCACCGTGCAGCCGCGCGGACAGGCGCTGGGCGCGGCTGACCCGCCCGCCGTTCGTGCTGGACGCGGCCGAGACGCCAGCAGCGGCGCGTCGCGCGGGCTGGGGCTGCTGCTGGACTGGCTGGCCGCCCAGCCGGCGCGAGCTGGCAGGACGGTGGCTGGCCAGCGGCGCGGACGCCGCCGGCGGCCGCTGGCGGCAGGTGCCGGCCGCGTGGCTGCGCGAGCGCGGCCACACGCCAGCGTGGCAGCCAGGACGCGCTGTCGGGGCGCTGCCGGTCGCGATCTGCGCCGACCTGATCCGTCCCTCGCTGGGCTGGCTGGTTCGCGGCGGCGATGCCGCGGCGGCCCGCTGGTCCGCTCATGGCCCGCGCCCGTGACGCCGACGGGTTCGCCCGGCTGCGGGAGCTGTGCGACGGCGATCCGGCGTCTCGACCGCCGGCGCCGGGCCAGCACCGCTACCGGGCCGCGCTGATCGTCGCGGCCAAGGGCGGCAGCTCAGCCGACATCACCGTCGGCGACGTGCTGGAGCTGCTCGACGTCGAGGCCGCCGCCCACGCCAGCCGCATGGCGCACGCACCGTGTTCTACCGGGTGCTGCACCAGATGGGGGTCCTCGGCGCCGGACGCGCCGCCCACGCTGCGGGAGCTGCGCACCCGCGGCCAGCGCACCCCCGAGGAGCTGATCGACCGCTACCGACCTGGCCTGCCGCCCGGTCCGCGACCTGCTGGTGGACTACCTGCGCGAGCGCCAGCCCGCGCTGGACTACACCAGCCTGCGATCCTGGCCAACTACCTGGGCAAGCTGTTCTGGGCGGACCTGGAGCGCCACCATCCCGGCATCGACAGCCTGCACCTGCCCGCCGAGGTCGCCGACGGCCTGGAAGCAGCGGCTGCGCACCACCAGCCGCAGACCATCACCACCGCCGACCGGCGAGAAGACCGAGGTCACCGTCGCGCGGATCAACTACCGCGAGTGCCTGACCCCGGTCCGGGCGTTCTACCTGGATCTGGCCCACTGGGCGGTCGAGGACCCGGCCCGCTGGGGCCAGTGGGTCGCGCCCTGCCCGGTCGGCGAGGAGGAGATCAACCAGCGCAAGGCCGAGCGGCACCGCAAGGCCCGGATGGACGCCCGCACCCGCGAACGGCTGCCCGTCCTGCCGGTCCTGGTCGCGCACCGTCGACGAGCGGCGCAAGACCGCCGCCGCGCTGCTCGCCGCCGCCCGCCAGGCCCAGCCCGGCGAGACCGTTCACCGCCGCCGGGCAGACCCTGACCCGCTGCGTCGTCGACCACGCGCCGGCGCCCGAGCGGATCTGGGCCGACGACCCGGCCACCGGCAAGCGCCGCGACCTCAGCCGCGAGGAAGACCACGCGTTCTGGGCCTGGGCCGCGTCGAGGTGCTGCGCGCCACCGGCGTCCGCGTCGAGGAACTGACCGAGACTCACCCACCACAGCCTGGTGCAATACCGGCTGCCCACGCACCGGCGAGCTCGTCCCGCTGCTGCAGATCGCCCCGTCCAAGACCGACGCCGAACGGCTGCTGGTCGTCAGCCCCGAACTCGCCGACGTGCTTCACGCCATCATCGCCGGGTCCGCGGCGCACCGCGGGACGGTGCCCGCTGGTCGCGCGCCTACGACAGCCGCGAACGCGTCTGGCTCGCGCCGTGCCCCGCTGCTGTTCCAGCGCAGATCGGCGCCGAGAACCGCGCGATCTGCAGCGGACGCCATCCGCAACATGCTCACCGCCGCCCTCGCCCACACCGGCCTGACCGACCGCCAGCCGGTCGGCCGCTGCGCTACACCCCGCACGACTTCCGGCGGATGTTCATCACCGACGCCATCCTCAACGGCCTGCCCCCGCACATCGCCCAGGTCATCGCCGGCCACCAGCGACATCAACGTCACCCTCGGCTACAAGGCCGTCTACCCCGAGGAGGCGATCCAGGCCCACCTGGCGTTCCTCGCCCGCCGGCGGGCACTGCGGCCCAGCGAGGAATACCGCGTCCCCACCGACGAGGAATGGGCAGGAGTTCCTCGGCCACTTCGAGCGCCGCAAGGTCTCCACCGGCACCTGCGGCCGCGCGTTCGCCACCCCCTGCATCCACGAACACGCCTGCATCCGCTGCCCGATGCTCTGGCCCGACCCCGCCCAACGGCGCCGCTCGTCGAGATCCGCGACAACCTCACCGCCCGCATCGCCGAAGCCGAACGCGAAGGCTGGCTCGGCGAGGTCGAAGGACTCCAGGTCAGCCTCGCCGGCGCCGAGGACAAACTCGCCCAGATCGACCGGCGCTCCCACGCCCCGCCCGCCGTCACCCTCGGCATCCCGGCAGTGCCAGCTCCCCGGCAGCCAGCAGACGGCCACCGAGCGATCACGGCAAATGACCAAGTTCAGAGAATGCGCAGGGTGGCCATCACGTGCGGTCCGGTGCCGGTGCGTGCCTGGGAGAGGTCTTCGCCGAAGGTGACGTCGCGGACCCAGTGCAGCTGGTTCCCGGTCTTCCAGTGGCCGCGGATCCAGTCAGCGAGCTGGGCTGGCCGGGCCTGGGCCGCGGGCAGCGATGTGACCGCGTAGGTGGTCTCGGTGCGCCACCTGCCGCCGGCGAGGCGGGGGTCCGGCGGATGATCTGGATCGCCTGGGCGGCGTGGGGGAAGACCAGCCCGGCGGTGACGGTGACGGCTTTGAGGGTGCGTTTCCCGGCGCGCCCGTGGGCGCGGCGGGCCTGGGTGTGCCCGGCCGGGATGTCTTTCCAGGGCAGGGCCTTGAGCTGGCCGCGAAGGCCGGGCTGGTTGCCTTTGACGGTCAGTACGTAGTGGCCGCCGCGGTCGTGCAGGTAGGTGGCGTGTCCCGCTGCGCGTGAAGCGCGTCCGCGGTAACCACGGCGCCGGGCAGTCCGATCGGTCCAGCGGCCGGCGACATCGGGATCTCGCTCGTCTTGCCGTCCACGGCGACCTGGGCGCGGACCACGCCGGAACCGTGGTCCAGGCAGGCCATCAGGTGCGGCGCGGGCTCCTCGGCCCTGGCACCCCGCACGGTCTTGCCGTCCACCGCGAGCACCGCCCGCGGCCTGCCGGGACTGGCTGGCCGTCAGCTGGGCGGTGACCCAGGCGCCGATGGCCTTGTCCAGGGCTGCCGGGTCCACGGCGGTGAGTACCCGCCAGATGGTGACCAGGTCCGGGACCGGGCCGGGTAATCCCAGCAGCGCCCGCAGCCGGGCGGGGCATCGCTGGCCCACTCCGAGATCGCCGCGTAGGAGCGGGCGCCGGCCAGCGTGGCGCACACCGCCACCGCCAGGACCGGGACGAAGGCATACCGCACCCCGCGCGGGTCCCGCGGATCCGGCGCCTGCGACAACGCTTCCAGGCCAACAAGGCGCACGCGAGGCTCCGCGCATCCGGTGAAAGGGCGAACGCCCAGCTCAAGATCTGGAAGATCCTCACCGGACTCCGCTGAACCCCTGGCGCGCCGGTCAGTCCGCCAAGGCCATCCACGTACTGCAGCTCCCAAAAGCATAACCCGGATGGAAAAGGCTCAGTGTCTAGGTCGGCGCCCCTGCTGCGCCTAGTCCCTGATTTGTCGCGCGGGTGCTGTGCCCGGCGATTCGCCTGTGCTCGGGATCTGGACGTGTCCGCGTCGTCGCGGCAAGTTGCGCCCGGGAGCCAATGGCGGGAGCCAACAGGCGGCCACGCCGACAGACTCCGGGCGACATCAAGCTACCGTTCCGGCAGGTCAGTAGCCCGTGAGGCTACAGCAAGCGACGTCGGGAGATGACCGGAACTTCACCTGAAAAGCGGAAGGTCGGCGGTTCGACTCCGCCCCTGACCACCACCTCTGAGCAGCGCAAACGCTGTCCTGATCATCTCTGGCGATCCGCCGTGCTAACGGCTTTGCTAACGCTGGCGCCTACGGCCTGGGCGAAAATGTCGCCGACGCCAGCCGCCTGTGCGCGCAGGACGTGCGAGTAGACCCGCGGGGTCACGGCCGGGTCAGCGTGGCGGAGACGGGCCGCGACTACATGTACCGGGACTCCGCCATGAGCAGAGCGGTCGCGTGCAGATGGCGAAGATCGTGCAGCCTGGCGTGGGGGAGCGCCTTGACCGGAGGCGGATTCACCTTGTTGTGGCGGTTGATCAGCTTGGTCATGAGAACGGTCACGGTGTCGGGGTAGAGCGCCTCCCCCCATCGCGTGGTGAAGATCAGGCCGCCGGTGTCGGTCCAGGCTGATCCGGCGGCGAGCCGTTGCTCGGCCTGCCGACGCCGGCTCGCGCTGTCTCGGGCTGTTGTGCGGACTCAGCGCGGACCGTCCCGGGCCGGTGGGACGGGGTTGGGACGAGCCTTGAACACGGGTTCGTAATTTCGTCGAGCGCTTCATGACCCTCTGCGAAGATGTGGCCGGTGGGATGGGAGGCACTCGAGCAGTGGGGTGACGACGTCGTTCGTATCGAACCGCTCACTGGCGGAGTCGGCGTCAACGAGGTGTGGAGCGTGCGCGTCAACGGGCACCTCGCGGTCGGTCGTCTCGGCGCCACGCAGCGACGCTGATCTCGCGTGGGAGACCGACCTGCTGCGACACCTTGACCGTGAAGGGATGACGGTGCCGGTGCCGATCCCGACGACGGACGGCCGGCAGTTCGCCGACGGTCTGGTGGTGATGACCTACGTGGAGGGCGGACCGCCCGAGACGGAGGCCGACTGGCGTCGCGTCGCCGACACGCTCCGCCAGCTGCATCGGTTGACGCAGGGCTGGCCCCAACGCCCGGGCTGGCGATCGTCGACCGACCTCCTGCACGCCGAGACCGGGACGAGGGTCGACCTCGGCGCGATGCCGCCTGAGGGTGTTGCTCGATGCCGAGCAGCGTGGGCGCGGCTCACCGGACGCAGACGTGCGTCGTCCACGGCGACCCCAACCCGGGCAACATCCGCATGACCGCGGATCGGGTCGCGATGATCGACTGGGACGAGTCGCACGTCGACGTCCCCGACCTCGACCTGGTGCTGCCGCACAACGCCGCCGGTCTCGACGACGACGCGTACGACATCGCCGCGCAAGCGTCGGGCCGCATGGGAAGCCGCCGTCTGCTGGGACCCCAGCGGGACCGACGAGTTCGCAGTCAAGCGGCTCGCCGAAGTTCGAGCGGTCTGAGCAGCAGCGAATCGACAGAGCGCACCTAACGCTGCACGATCGCGCACGTCGAGCTGCCGATCACCGCGCGCCTAGGGTAAGGAGATGGTCGCTGCTATGACGGCGGAACTAAACCTAGCTTGCAGGTTCGAGAAGCTTCGAGGCGTTGTCGCTTCGGCCGATTTAGTCGACTGCGAAGCATGCTTTGGGGCGAGCAGCCCATGCCACACCCGTGCCATGGCAAGGCGCAACCTGTACGCACTCGCGGCCTCTCACGCGCAATCAAAGTTGCCCCTGGCCTGGTAATCCGCAGGTTCCAGCGGATCGCGAAACGTTCTCCTAAGCAGCCGGTCGGAGGTTCGAGTCCCTCCAGGCGCGCCACCTGCGGAAACGTGGTTTCTCCGCGCAGCACAGCGAAGTTAATACGGGCCGGGACGACGAGCACGACACGGCACTAAACCCTAGATGTCCCAGCCGGCCCCGGCGGCGCTTGCCACCCGCCTCGCCGGCGTCCTCGCCGCGGCCGCCTTCCCCGCCACGGGAATGGCGCTCGCCGCCGCGCCGATCGCCTGGTCGAAGACCGGCGAGCACGACCCGTCATTCCGCGGTCAATGTCGTTCTGTGACACGTGCGTTGCCCCACGCTACAGCAATGGCCCAACCGGCTGACGAACTCTGACCGGAGCCGAAGCATTCGAGCTGGAGGGTATGGATCCCTGTTACATTGACATCGACGGTTTTTGGCCTAGGGACGCTGACACTAAAGGTCCGGAGAGTGCGCCCATCGCCAATTAGTATTACGCCCGCTTCGAAATGTGGCGGAAACTTGGCCTCAAGTCCAATAGTGGCTTGGAACTGGCGAGCGTTATGCTCTAGCTTATATGCAGGAAAAGCAGTAGGGTCACCGACGTTACAATAGAACAAGATGCTCTTGGGGTAAATTGATCCGTCTATCTTGGCCGGACCCGGGTTTACCAGTTCGCCGAGATTCCCGGAAGGGGTCAGATCTGCGAGATATGAGAACGAGGACGTGCTGGAAGTCTTCGGAATCACCACTGGGACAGGCTTGCTAGCTGGGGAGCCTGCACTGGCCGAAATGGAAGGCACGGGCGAAGAAGCTGCTTTTGGCGGCGTGCCAGAGTTGACAAGGATCAATGCTATTACTACCGCCACTACAGCTACGACGCTTCCGATAACCGTCCAGAAGAGGGCCCGCCCGCGCTGCATAGGTCCTCCGAGGCGATCGTGCCTAAGTCTAAACAACGTAGCATCCTCTCCATAAGGTAGCGCTGGTCGACCCTGACAGCCTTCGGGCCGTTCTGGACCGTCGCGCGCGACCGCGGTCATCGTGGGCCATTCAGCCCGCGAATATGCCGTGAGAGCGCCGGGTTGCAGGGCTGTTGTCGGGCCAGCCCTGGCAACCTGCGATCGCTGCCGGCATTGCTCCGAAGCCCGAGTTACTGGCGACGCAGCAACGACCGCACTGGCGCGTCTTATTGTTCAGGAGAACAAGACTGTTCCGGCTGGGTAGCCAGGCAGCGTCCGGAGTGAAGGCCAGGGGCAGGAATGAGCTCGTCAAGAGACCAGCGTGGCCGCGGCAAGCTGGCGGCCGGCATGACGGCAGCGGGCGTGCTGGTCAGTATGGTTGGCGTGAGCTGTACGACGGTCGCACCGGTGTCCGCGAGGAGCCCGGCTGCGGACGCCGGCGGTTCGCCGGGCGCTTCTGGTGCGCAGTTGTGGTCCCGCACTTACTACCCGGCTGGCGACATCGATGCGGTGGCGGCCAGCCCGGACGGCAGCGCGGTGTTCGTTGCCGGCGCGATCCGGAAGAACGGCGTCGCCCACTACGCGACAATCGGCTACGACGCCGGAACCGGCGCGGAGCTATGGGTCAGCCGGTTCAATGTTGGGGGCACCTATGGTGCCCCAAGTGCGATCGCGGTCAGCCCGGACAGCGGCACGGTCTTCGTCGTCGGCCAGAGCTCAAGTTCTGGCGCCGCCTACGCCACGATCGCCTACAACGCATCAACCGGCCGGCAGCTGTGGGTCAGCAGGCATAGCTGGGTCGCTAGGGCGCTGGTGATGAGCCCGGACGGGAAAACCGTCTACGTCACGGGGTACGCCTTCTCTAGCAATCTCGACTACGCCACGATCGCCTACAACGCGGCCACCGGCGCCCGGCGCTGGCTCGCCCGCTACAACGGCCGCGCGAACGGCAACGACCAGGCCCGGTCGATCGTCATCAGCCCGGACGGTCAGACCCTGTACGTCACCGGGCGCAGCTACGGCACCGCATCGCGCTACGACTACGCCACCGTCGCCTATAACGCGGCGACCGGCGCCCAGCGCTGGGCCAGCCGTTACAACGGCCGTGCGAACGGCAACGACTTTGCCAGCGGCGTGGTGGTCGCGCTCGGCGGCAAATCCGTGTACGTGACGGGCGGCAGCCCGAACTCGACAACGCGCACCGCAAACCCGTTTGCGCATGACGACTTCGCGACGGTCGCCTACGACGCGGCCACTGGCGCCCAGCGCTGGGTCGCCCGCTACAACGACACGAGCAACGGGGGTGACGAGGGCGGCTCGGTGGGGATTACCCCGGACGGCCGCACCGTTGTCGTCGCCGGTCCGGACGCACCCTGTACGTGACCGGCAGCAGCACCGGCGCGGCCACATGGGGCTTCACCACGATCGCCTACCGCACCTGAGACAGGCGCCCGCGTTTCGGCTTGGCGCACCCGGCGGGACGTCCCGGCCAGTCCGCGCGGCGTTGCACGGACGCAGCAGTCGGACTGTTGGAGGGCTTAGGGAGCTTGTGTGCTTCGGCGTAGGCAGCCTCAGCAGTATCTGACAGCCGTTCGCGGTCTGCGGCGTGGAAGCCGTGAGCACGTGCCCACTCACGCGTGGCTCGGGAGCCGCCCGGACAACTGTGCAGTTATCTTTACCTCGGCGGGCCTTACCTGCACGACGATCAGCAGCAGTGGATGGCGAGGGTATGGACTTTGCCGCGGGTGCCTGTGTATTCGCCGACGGCCCAGCCGTTGCTGCTTGATGAAGCACCGACCGCGTCCAGGGTCTGGTTGCGTCCGATGCTGGGGGCGGTGGCCTTCTGCCACTTCTGGCCGTTCCAGTGCACGCCCGGTGCGCTTGGTGCCTGCGATCCTGATGCCGACGGCCCAGGCGTTGCCGCCCGAGATAACGTATACGCCCTCAAGTTCGTCGTCGCTCGCGCCGCCGCCGGAGCCTGGGACGCTGACCCATTTGCGGCCGTTCCAGTGCAGGATCAAAGGCTTGAGGAAGCTTCCGCCGTCGAATGTTCCCACGGCCCAGGCATCCGGCCGGAGCTGGCGCCCACTGCCGACAGGTCATTGTTGCGACCGGCTGTGGCCGGGTCGGGACTGGCCATCCTCGCCCAGGTGCGGCCGTTCCAGTGCAGGATCAGGGTGCGGTTAGCGGGGCCGTTTGATGCGTCGCCCACCGCCCAGATGTCCTTCGCCGATACCGGGCGGACCGCGTAGAGCGTGTCGTCGTCTCCGACCGCGGGAGCGGTCACGTGCTTCCAGGCGCGGCCGTTCCAGTGCAGGATCTCGGCTCTGGACCCTGCCGCGGTTGCGAAGCTGCCTACCGCCCAGATGTTGTCCGGAGTGAGGGCGCGAATGCCGTAGAGGGAGTCGCCGCCGGTACCCGGTTGCGGGCTTGGCACCACTTTCCATCTGGTGCCGTTCCAGTGCTCGATCAGGTTGGCGTCGGGGCCCGGTCCTGAGAACGACCCGACCGCCCAGGCGTTGCAGGGCGAGAGCACGACCACGCCATTGAGCGCGTTGTTGTCGCTACCAGGGCTTGGCGGCTGCGCTCCGGTCCGGCTCCGGCAGGTAGCCGCCGCGGCCGCAGCAGGGACAAGCCCGGTCAGCGCGCCTGTAAGCGTCAGCACGGCAGCAAGTGCGATCGTGAGGCTGGCCGACCGCCGGGACTTCATTCTGGCTGCTCGTCGTGTCGGCATGCGGTACCTCCGTCGGCAGTTCGCGGGCCATTAGGGCACATCTTCGGCCGCGGCAGCCGGCCAGCCGGAACGCAAGCGCAGCATGGCAGCAAGGGGCTGAAGCAGCGCTGAAACGGCACTGACGCACGAGCCTGGCACCAGGCAAGCCACCGAGCTTGGCGCAGTCATGGCGGTTGACTGCGCGGGACGTTCACTGGTCGACCGGGATAACGGCCTTCCAGGCGCCCTTGCCAGTAATGCTCGGAACGGTCCGGTGGCCGCGCCCAGGCGGCCAGCGGCTCGGTGTCGACACCAGCTGAACCACGGTGTCGCCCCACAGCCAAACTCTTGAACGCGCTGCACTCAAGCACCGGACTCGTCGCTGCTAGCTCGCTCGTGTCAGGTCGGCGAACCTGCTGCGCCTAGCCACCTGGGTCGCGATCATCGAGCTTGCGGTCGGCCGCTGAGGCCTGAACGTCAGCCGGTGACGCTGAAGTGGCCGGACTTCGGGCGCCATCCGGCGGGCGGGTCTTCGCCGACGCGCCCGTCGACCGCTTCTCGCAGCATGTCGGCGTGGCCCGTATGCCTGCCATATTCCTCGATCAGGTCGCAAACCAGCCTGCGCAGGCTGGCGTGGCGGCCGTCGGGGTCCGTGAGGTGCACGGACTGGTCAAGCCCGCCGTTCGCCAGGGCCGCGCTGAGCCTGGCGCGGGATCGTTCGACGGCGCCATCCCACAGTTCGTAGAGCTGCTCAGGGGCGTCGTCAGCGGCTGAGGTGAACTCCCAGTCGTTGTCGCCGTCCCAGTCGGCGCCCTCCCACGGCGCGCCCATGGGTGCTCCGCTGAGCTTGACCGTGAACATGTAGTCCTCGCACACCGCGAGATGCTTGAGCAGCCCGCCAATGGTCAGCGACGATGCGCCGACCTGGACCTTCAGCCCGGCGGTGTCGAGATCATCGGCCTTGAACCGGAACGTCGTGCGTAGCCGGTCGAGCGCACCGGTAAGGTGCTCGGCCTCGGTGCCGGCCATGGGTGGTTCCCACGGGTAGTCGCTACTAGTCATATCGCCAACGTAGACAGCGTTCCGGACGATCAACGTCCGGCATGTGCTGCCTCCGGGAGTCACGGCCAGGAAAGTTCAGCGATACCCCAGGGTTTGATCTGATGCAGCGAGCCGTACGCGCGGTCTGACCAATGTTGCTGATCACGATGAGCAGCCGCCAACGCCCGCCAGCCCAAGTGTCAGGTCGGCGACCCTGCTGTGCCCAGCCACGTGGCTGTGTCGAGAGGTGCCCGGCCCGGCCATCGCCCGTGCTTGCCAGGATCTGGACGGGCCCGCGTCGGCGCGGCAAGTTGCGCCCCGGAGCCAATGGCGGCAGCCAACGGGTGGCCCTGCTGGCCGACATCCGGCGACCTCAGGCCACGGTTCCGGTAGGTCAGCGGCCCGTGGGCGACGGTAAGCCACGTCGCGAGTTGGCCGGGTTTCACCTGAAAGCGGAAAGTCGGCGATTCGACCCCGCCCCTGACCACCTGTTTTGCAGTGTAATTATCTGGCCGGGAGCCAATCCGGGGGCCAAGCGTGGCGGAAGGTCAGGATCTCGCGTGCTCTGGCGAGGGGTCGGACGCCGACGATCACCGCTTTGAAGGTCGGTAGCCGTGAGCCGCCCCGGTTCACCGGCCCATCGCAGGCACGCAGCGGGCGCGCCCTGCCTAGCCTGCATAGACCTCCGGGATGGCGCCTTTGATCCGCTGCACGGTTCTGAAGACGTCTAGGTCGGTAGTATCGATGCCGATGTATCGGTAGTCAGCGTCGGCTGCCTGCCGGATTGTCCGGTCTTCCGGGACCTGGTCGACCATGTCTCGCCATTCCTGCGTGGTCTGCTTCGCCCGGGTGATTCGCCGATGATCGCGCACCTCCTTGTCGACTAGGAGATCTACGAGGAAGACCGCCGAGGGCCGTAGTATCTGGCGGAAAGACACGTAGTCGGAGTAGCGGCGCAGGAAGCTGCCGGCGATGACGTTGACGTAGCCTGCCGCCCAGAAGTTCTCCACGAGGCCGGCAACATTCCGGCGAAGCAGGTCGAAGAATGTGTCGTCCATCGGGCAGGGGTTCGTCTGGCCGATGTCCTCGGCGTCGATCCGGGCGCCATACGCCGTGGACGACAGTAGCGCACGCACGATGGTTGACTTGCCAGCGCCTTCCTCTCCGCTGACGATGATGAGCCGTTGCTCCGGTGAGGCGGGCTGTGAAGGGGACACGCAGCGAGTATGACTGAGACCCTGAAGGCGAATCACGAGTACTGGCATCGGCAGGCGCGGCGTAAGGCGGCCGCCATGGCCGTCGCGAATCACCGGCCGTGTCGCACGATCGCCGTCAAGCTCGCGCACGGGGATCTCATCGATTGTCGTTCCCGGTACTGAACAGCACGTTGTTCAGTACGACATAGCGATGACGCAGGACAGGTGCGTCTGCATTGGGTGGTCATGGCCCAATGCACGTCCAGGTCTGGCCACGAAAGGGAGTAGGTGCTGGTAGCAGCTCTTCGCCCGAGGGTCTGTAAACCGATGGTTTAGGCGGGTTCGGCCCAGGCCGGGTCGAAGAAGATCTCGAGCTGGATGTTGTCGGGGTCGCGAAAGACCACGACGGCGGCGCCCTGAATGGAGTTCGCCGTCGCGATCCGCGAGTATTCGGCACGGGCGGCTTCCAGCCGCGTCACCCACGCGTCGAGGTCGGTGCGGTCGGTGACGCCGAACGACAGGTGGTCGAGGCCGATCCGCGTCTCGTCGAACACGTCCTTGCTGCGTGCGCGGTGCTCGGTCAGGCCGATGCGGGACGGGAGGTTGTCGTGGCGGAGGAAGACCTTCCGGAACGCGCCGTCCGGGGCCTGGTGCTCCCCCACCCGGCGGAAGCCGAGAACCTCCACGTACCACGCCGCGCTCGCCTCGGCGTCCCTGACGGTAAAGCCCAGGTGGTGGATTCCCTTGATCACGCCAGCATTCTGCCAGCAGTCCCAGCGAAGCGAAGTGGCGGCGGCTCCGCGCCAGTGTCTGTCACCTTGGGAACTGGCGACGCCGCCGGCATGCGGCGCAGGTCGGAGGCGGATGCTTGAACCGCGGTGTCGGCCTGTGCATGGCGTGCAGGGCATCGGCCGAAGGGTTAGCGCGTGGTGGCGTCACTGCATCCGCCGGTGCGATGACCCCCAAGCTGAGCTGACCCACGATCGACCCTCTTGATCCATGTCCGTGGGTGACTGACAGGTCCTCTCCTGACCGCTGGCGCGGGCCTGCTCGGACTGAATCGGGTAGCAGGTGGTGTGCTCGCGGGCTTGCGCGTGCACGGACTATGGCGCGCCGGCTTCAGTGGAGATTTGCTGCTATCTTTCGGTTCTCCCGAGCGGCCGAGGACCGTGAGGTGGGCTGGGCGGAGCAGAAGGAAGGATGCCATGGACGCACTCGGGAGAGCGCCGCTGCGGATAGGGATGATAGGCAGCGGTTTCATGGCGCGGTTCCATCTACAGGCTATGGTGGGCGTCCGCGATGCGGTGATCGGCGGCGTGTTCAGCTCCGATCTGCAGCATCGCGAGGACTTCCGCCGGCGGGTTGACGCGGCCGGGCTTGGTCCGTGCCGGAGCTTTGGGTCGGCTGAGGAACTCGCAGGATCTGACGACATCGACGCGGTCTGGGTCGTTGGCCAGAACGATCAGCGGGTTGCCCATATACGCGCGGTCGCCGACGCCGCGGGCGCGCGGCGCCGGCCGTTGCTCGGAGTAGCGTGCGAGAAGCCGCTCGGGCGCACGGTCGCCGAGGCGCGCGAGGTCGTGCGACTGGCCGAGGAGGCGGGCCTCAACCACGGCTACCTGGAGAACCAGGTGTTCGCTCCGAGCGTGCGCCGCGGCAAGGAGATCATCTGGCGGCGGGCAGCCGCAGCCAGCGGCCGTCCCTACCTCGCACGTGCCTCCGAGGAGCACAGCGGGCCGCACTCGCCGTGGTTCTGGCAAGCGGAGCGCCAGGGCGGCGGAGTGCTGCTTGACATGCTCTGCCATAGCTTCGAGGTCGCCCGGTTCTTGCTCACCGAACCAGGCCAGCCGCGCACCTCGCTGCGGCTCGAGTCAGCCAACGGGACCGTGGCGTCGCTGAAGTGGACCCAGCCGAGCTACATCAGCCATCTGCGCGACACCATGGGTGACGCGGTGGACTACGCCACCCGGCCGGCCGAAGACTTTGCCCGGGGGACGCTGACACTGCGCGACGAGCAAGGCGCTGCGCTGCTGGTCGAAGCCAGCACCTCCTGGGCTTACGTCGGCCCCGGACTGCGGATCCAGATCGAACTGCTCGGACCTGAGTACTCGATGGAGATCAGCACCCTGAGCACAGGACTGAAGGTCTTCATGTCCCGCGAGGTCACCGGCAAGGCCGGCGAGGACCTGGTCGAGAAGCAGAACGCCGAACAGGGCCTTATGCCCGTCGTCGAGGACGAGGCAACCCTCTACGGCTATGTGGCCGAGAACCGGCACATGGTGCAAGCATTCCTGAACGGCCGGGCACCGGAGGAAACCTTCCACGACGGCGCGGCCGTCCTCGAAGCCCTGATGGGGCTCTACCGATCCGCAGAAACCGGCCGCACGGTCACCCTGCCCGACGAAACCCTGGCTACCTTCATCCCGGCCGTCGCCAGGCCGCGGCCTGACGCGGAAGATAACCATGCCCCCGGCACGCTCGGAAGGCGCGGAACTGACTGGGGGACTGGGCGGTCAGGGCCAGGGGCATGACCGCTTGACGAGGTGAATCCTGACGCTGCCGGGTCGGCCGACGTAGCGGCATCCCTGCGTTGGGCATGCGTCCCAGCCGCCGTTGCGAACAGCGTCTTCGGTTACAGAGGATCCGGGTCCGTACCCGTGCTTGTGAAGCAGTCTCGGTACCGAGTCGCCGTACTGCACGGCGAGGAGTGCCGCTTCGGCGATCTTGTCGTGGCCTTTGGCGAAGAACGAGCCGATGGCTGTCTCGGCACCGCAGCCGCACCAGCAGGTGCCCGTCGGGATGAGCCTGGAGGATTCGCTTGAAGTCATGCTATCAAGATAGAGCCATCAAGATGGGCTATCAAGACGAGCCATCAAGATGGTGGAAGCCGTCGAAGCGTGGGCAATGCTTGTCGGCATGGAATGGATCAGTCCGGGCCGACAGGGAGTCGGCGGGGATGGTGCGTGAGTCAGCGGCTTCGGTCTGCTCGGCTTCGCGGCTGGCGGGCCCGCCGGGTGCGGAAGGCCCCGTGGACCGGTAGTGGGGAGTGGTTCGTGGTAGCTGGTCGAGGCGGGGGTTGAGCTGTGAGGCTGGGTACGCAGCCCAGGCAGCGGCTCACCCTCGTGGTGGCGTGCACGGCTCAGGTCATGATGGTGCTGGATGTCATGATCGTGAGCGTCGCCCTTCCGTCCTTGCAGCGCGAGCTTCACCTCTCGCCGGCAGGCCTGGAATGGGTGGTGAGTGCCTACGCGCTGGCCCTGGCTGCACTGATCCCGACTGGCGGCGCGCTGGGCGATCATTTCGGGCGTAAGCGTGTCTTCATGAGCGGCGTTACGCTCTTCATGCTCGCCTCGGTCGGCCTGTGCTCTTTCGGTTTCGGGGGGCATGCTGATCGGGTTCCGGGTGATCCAGGGAATCGGCGGCGCCGTCATGTCGTCTCTGACCCTGTCCCTGATCACTGAGGCCTACCCGCCGGAGGCGAGGACTAGCCCGATCGGGCTGTGGGCCGCGGTGAGTGGCCTGGCGGTCGCGGGTGGCAGCGTGGTTGGCGGCTTGCTGCTCAGCGTGTTCCCGTGGTCATCGATCTTCTGGGTCAATGTCCCGATCGCGATGCTGACCCTGGTCATCTCCTGGCTCGCGATTGCGGAGTCCCGCGAACCTGTACCGCGCCCCTTCGACACTGCCGGCGTGGCACTGAGCGCTTCCGGACTTTTGTTCCTGCCCTTCGGGTTCGTCGACTCCTCCGAGGCGACCTGGCGCTCACCGCTCGTGACCGCTGGTGTCGCCGCGGGCGTAACGGTCCTGGTGGCTTTCTTTGTATGGGAGCACAGGGCGGCATTCCCCATGGTCCCGCCGGCGTTGCTGCGAACCCCGAGCTTCGGCCGGGCCTGTGCCGTGTACCTGCTGGCCTACCTCGCGTTCTCGGGATTCATCTACTACGTCACCCTCTTCTTCCAGAATGTTGACGGATGGTCCGCGCTGCGCACCGGCCTGTCGTGGCTTTTCTTCTGCATCCCGTACTTTGCCGTGGCCCAGCTCAGCACGTGGGTCGAGCGATGGCTGCCGGTGGCATCGGCCGTCGGGTGGGGGTGTCTCATCGCCGCCGCAGGCGTGCTCGGCATGAGCCAGCTGACGACGGCGACGCCTTTTGCCTGGCCGGCCGCCTGCTACATCCTGGTGGGGGTGGGTTTTGCCCTGATGGTTCCGGCGGGTTCGGCCGCGGCGATGGCCGAAGTTCCCGCGGGATCGTCGGGGATCGGGTCAGGCTTGTTTAACGCCTGCCGCCAGATCGGCACCGCCACCGGGCTGGCCATCCCGGGATCCATCGGCGCCGGCGTGACCCTGGCTGACTGGCACCACCATGCCGGATCTCTCCCTAGGGCCGAGCAGCAGCGGCCAGCCCGGATCGGGGCCGACGTCGCGGGCGGTCAGGTCCGCATAGTCGGCGCGTCTGGAGGCCAGCACGCGCTCAACCTGGCGGTGGCCTCCTTTCTCCGGGGTTTCGAGCTCGCCCTGCTGCTGTCCGCCGCGATCCTCGCCGCCGCTGGGGTCGTGGGCTTGCTGGGCCTGCGGCACCTCCAGAGTCCTGCGTCCCAGCAGCGCCAGAGGGCCGATGCGAGCACGAGCAGGTGACATGCGATGGCTCATGCGCTGTACGGTCCTGGCTTCCGGCGGCTATCGGTACTACGAGATCCGCGTGGCGAGTGTCGGGCGGGCTCCAGCGGGGATATTCGCGCTCGTGCGCTCCTCCTCCCCGGCCCCGCAATCAATCCGTAGTTGCCGCAATGACGATAGGAGTATCCGATGACGACGAAAGCCGCCTTCTCGCCTGAGCAATGGGAAGCAGTGCTTGAGGGCCCGCCAAGCGCCGGCATGATCGTGGCTACCGCTGCCCGCGGAGGGATGATCCGCGAGTCCATCGCGCTGTCCAAGGCCTACATCGAAGCGCGCGCACAGCACGGGGAGAGCGAACTGCTCGATGAGATCGTCGCGGCGAAGCCTGAGGTAGACCACACCAGGTACCACTCGGCCGGGGAACTCAGGGATAACGGGACTTGAACACATCCGAGGCGCGGTCACGCTGCTCGGCAGCAGGGCGACGGCCGAAGAAGTCGACGGCTACCGGCGCTTCGTCCTCGCCCTCGCCAACAAGGTCGCGGCAGCGCACCGGGAGGAAGGGCGCGGCGTAAGCCCAGGCGAGGCTGAGGCCATCGAGGAGATCGCAACGGCCCTCGGCACGACCAGTTCGTGAGAGCAGAGCAGCGCTCGCATGCTGATGCGGCCCGCCTGCAGGCGGGCCGCATCAGGGGTCGGGCCGAGGAAACGGACCCGGTTACACGGTCTTCCGACCGGTGGAGTGGGGGTCCCGGCCCCTACCCGGCTAAGGAACTGCCGGACTGGCCTGTGCAGATGGCGCTCGTTCTTCCGGTGCTGCCGGTAGCTGGCCACGAGGCCGTCAATGCCGGGCCAGCTGGAGGTCCGCCACATGGTCAGGATCACGATTGCGCACAGCGCGTAGAACGCGCAGACGCCGCCCAGCCGGCCTGGATCCACATGATCCCAAGCCAGACTCGGACGGCCGTCCACCCGATAGCCATGATCTTGGACTGCTTCAGCCACTCCCACACTTGCAGGTTGTGGCGCTCGGCCGGGTCACCGAGAAATTCGAGGGGGTTGCCATGACGATCGCTTCCTTCTGTCTGCTCTTGAGCCCGGTTCCTGCGGGCTCGAAGAGCAGTCTTCGCCGACAGCCTCGGGCCTGTAGCGCTGCAAGTCCCTGCCTGCCGGGCCTTTCGACGCCTCCGCGCAGGACCAACCTCCTGGCCGCATGTCGATCAGGGCCAAGAAGCTGGGTCCGGCCTCGCCGCACCTACCGAC
Organism: uncultured Actinomycetota bacterium; assembly: GCA_963739025.1. Taxonomy (GTDB): domain Bacteria; phylum Actinomycetota; class Actinomycetes; order Streptosporangiales; family Streptosporangiaceae; genus Chersky-822. Next base: position 935,583 of record CAVTYS010000003.1, read on the forward strand.
GCGGCCTGCGGGTGATCATCTCCGGGTGACGCGGCGGCATGCCTATCGCGGCGCGGGCCTGGACGCCGGCGCTCAGGCCACGCTCGATCGAACCGTGACGGGTCAGCTTTCCTCGGCGAGGCGGACGGCGCCGTCGAGCGGGTCGTTCATTGACTGGGAGACGATGATCTGGCAGGCAACAGCTTGCTCGAGCGCTCGGCCGAACGACGACCGCGCGGCTAGGCTCCGCCAGACACCGCCGCTGAGAGCCGCCCTTATCTCCGGCTTACCGTGCAGGTACTGGTTGATGTGCCAGGCAGTGCTCGCCGCCAGTGCCGACATCTCCTCGTCCAGCAAATCGACCGCCCAGCCGGCCTGGTCTTCCGCGGCTCCTGTCAGCAGTGGCGCGGCGCGGGCCAGCAGCGGTGCGGGATTCAGCGCGCCGTGGACAGCTCGCACGACCGTCCGCCAGTCACTGTCGCCGAACAGCTGGCCGACAGCCTCGGCAAGCGACGCCGGCGCTCGCCGCGGATCAGAAACGAAGTACTCCAGAGCGGCACGGCCCAGCCGGGCGGCTGAGCCGTGGTCGCCCAGGATCCAGCCGCGGCCGCCTGTGGCGCAATACTTTCCTGCTGCGTCACGGCCGCCGACAACCGAGCCAGTGCCAGCCACGATGCAGACGTCTGTACCCTGTGGCGCTGCCATGACCGGCGCGAAGTAGTCGGGCAGCACGCGGACGACCGCGCCGGGGAAGCGCTCAGCGAGCAGGTCCTCGATCTGCGCACGCTTCGCCTCGTCAGTCGTTCCCGACACGCAGGCCGCGACCCTGACGGGTGACGGGAACCCCGCGAGGGCGGCGTGATAGCTCGCACGCAGCGTCTCCGGGTCAGCCATGACCGGGTTTCCTGGCCCGCCAGCGCCTTCGTGCACGACGCCACCGTCACTGACGGCCCGCGCGCGAGTGCTCGACCCGCCAGCGTCGATCCCGACGGCGAAACCGCGGACTCGCGCGGGCGGCTGACTGTCGCTGGTCATCGGGTCAGCATGCACGGGCGCCACGACCAGGTCTGGTCAGAGGCCGAGGACTGTCAGCTGCACCGTCACCATGTCGCCGAGGTCGAGTGCTTCGGCGCGCCGGACAGAGTCTCTGACGGGCAGGACATACCCACCGTCCTTGGCGAACAGTGACGTCTTCCACGCGGCTTCCCCGAGGTGCACCCGCACGGGGATCATTCCCCAGCCATAGGTGATGCTTGCCGCCAGCGCCTGGATGTCCGCGGCGTGCTCGTCAGGGATGCTGACGAAGTGGTACGGCGCGGGGCCGCGCCAATGCCAGATCTCGCCGGTGAACTCGAACTCCATGTGGTTCCCTGCATGGCTTGTAGCGATAGCTGCCCGGCAGCGTACCTGTTCAGGAGGCCGCCGCACCGCACGGAGGTGCCCGGCGACATCGCGGAAACCCAGGTCAATGGACGGCATGCGCCTTTCATATGGCGACCCGCACCTCTAATATAAGGCCGCGAGACGCGCGCGATTATAGCCATGTTATGAGGGGTGGATTGGTGTGCCCAATTTGATGGGTAAGACATGGCAACGGCGCACTTTCCTTGTTCGGCGCTGCGGTGGCGAGGCTCGATCACTTGGCCCCGACGGCCCGATGCCTGGGTGACCGGCCATGGCCACCCTGGCGATCACCGGGCCGGTCGAGGTGCTCGGCCAGCTGCCTGCTGTCACTGACTTCCCGCTGGCCCTCGCGCCCCACACCGCGACCGACAACGGGGACGGTACCTGGACGGTCACCGCGCAATCGGACGAGGCCAACATCCCCGCGCTCGGCGCGCTAGGTGCCACCGTGACCGTGATCGAGGACGACGCGGCGGAGCTGGCCAGGTGGCAGGTGCTCGACACCCAGATCGACAACGAGCCACCCGTTGCCTAGGCGCACGGCATGACCGGGTACATGACCTCGGCCGTGGTGTCCGCGCATCTGGACAATCTGGCCCAAGCGAACCCGGTGGCCTGCACTCGGTCGCAGGCCGCCGACTGGGCGCCAGGCCGGCTGGGCGGCAAGAGCGGTTACGTCAAGATCGGCGCGATCGTTCCCGGCAGCCCGGCGCAGCGCAGCGCGGTGCTACTCATCGGCGGCCAGCACGCCAAGGAACTGGCGCCGCCGGACGCGCTCGTCAGCTTCCTGGAGAAGATGCTGGCCGCCTACGCGGCCAGCGCCGCGATCACGTATCCGGCCTGGACCGACCCGGTCAATAACATCACCTATGACTCGTTCGTGATCCCCTGGCCGTGGATCAAGAGCGTCGTTGAGCGACTCGACCTGTACGTCGCGCCGCTAGTCAACGACGACGGACGCGATTTTGTGCTGACCCCGCTGCCGGCCAGCGCCACCCGCGCCGAGCAGGCCCTGCACAAGACTTGGCGGAAGAACCGGCGGCCAGCACCCAGCGGGAACACCGGCCCGCGCGCCGTCGGCGTCGATCTCAACCGCAACTACGACATCGTGTGGAAGTTCAAGCAGTTCTACAACATGAGCCTGCCCAATGTCGCAGTCCACGCCTCGACCGACGCGGTGGCCGAGAACTATATCGGTGACGCGGTGGAGACCGAGCCGGAGACCAAGAACGTCGCGAACTTGATGCGCACCAAAGGCATCAGCTGGTTCATCGACTTTCACGCCTTCGGCCGCGACGTGCTGTTCTCCTGGGGCATTGAGACCAACCAGAGCACCGACGCCACGATGAACTTCGCCAACCCGGCGTTCGACGGCAAGCGCGACGGCGTCGCCAACCCCGGGTACAAGGAGTACATCCCGGCCATCGACGCGGGCACCGGGGAAGGGATGGCCCGGCGCATCAGGGACGAGGTGCTCGCCAAAGCGGGCGGCGCGGACCCGAAGGCGCAAGCCAGATCCCGTTATACGGTCAAGCAGTCCGCCGACATGTACGTCGCCCCGGGGACCTCCCAGGACTACTGCTTCAGCCGCTGGTTCACCGCGGCTACAGCCCGGCACCCGATCCCGACCGTGATGGCCCTCACCATCGAGGTCGGCGGCGACCCCAAGCTCGGAGCCGACCACGACGAAGGCGGCTTCACCCCCGACTACGTCAAGCACTTCCCGAAGCTGGAGCGGGAGATTCACGTCGCGGCGTGGGCGTTCCTGTCCGCCGTGGCCTCGATGAAGGCGCAGCCGCCGAGCACGCCTGCCCAGCCCGCCTCGCCGCCGCCGGCCACTAGCTCAGGCTCGGGCTGCCTGCTGATGATGGTGAGCTGCCTGCTTCTGCTGGCCGGCGTCATCTCCGTGGTCATGGGCGCGGCCGGACCTGGCGCGCTGCTAGGCGGCGGGGCGCTGGCCGGCTACCTCGCCGGGCGGAGGTCCTGATGGCCGACGACGGCACCCTGCAGCAACTGGCGGGCGCGCTGACCGAAGCCCTGCAGCCGCTGCAGACCCGGCTGGCCGCCGGCGACGCCCGCGGCCTCGTGGCCGAGATGGGCCTGGCGCTGCCGCCTGAGCTGGACGGACCGAATGCGTTCAGCACCGCTGCCGACGACGCGATCACCGCGGTGGAGGGCCTGGCCGCTCCGCTTGCCGCGCTGGTCACCGCGGTCGAGGCCGACGACGTGGGCGGGATCATCTCGGCCACGGCCAGCCTGCTTCAGGCGGTGCAGGCCACCATCAGCGCACTGGACCAGCTGGCCAACGCGCTGGGCACGCTGGCCGGGAGCCTGTCGGGGGTCGATCCGGGCGACGTGACCTCGTTCGCCGCCACCATGGCGGAAAAGCTGCTCGAGCACGTCATCGTCGACTACCTGGCCGGGTTCCGGCCGGTGCTGCTGCGGGCGCTGGCCCTGCTCGGCGTCATCAACATCGACCTGGTCCCGCCGGACGCCGCCGACCCGGCCAAGGTGGCTTTCCAGCGGCGCGACGTGAAACTGTCCGCGCTGGGCAGCATGCTCGGCGACCCGGCAGGCTACCTGCTCGGCCTGTACGCCTGGAATTCGCCTGGGCTTGACGCGGCCGGCCTGCTCGGCAGGATCACCAGCCTGCTGATCGAGTTCGGCGCCTCGGCCAGCTTCGATCCGGCCAGCACCGCGCTAACCGTGCTGCCGTTCGTCTTCGCGCCGACCACGACCGCGAACCCGCCCGGGCTGTCGGCTCTGCTGGGCATCGGGATCAGCGATGGCGCGGCGCTCGACCTGCCGTCCTTGCTGCCGCCCGGCTGGAGCCTGCAGCTCACCGCCAAGGGCACCCTCGACGCCGGCGTGGAGTTGCGGATCCTGCCGCCTGGCCAGCTGGAGCTGCACGCCGCATCGAGCGTCGACGGATCGCTCCAGGTGGTGGCTACCCGGGCTCCCGATCAGGCGGGCGGTCGGCTGACGATCATCGGGATACCGGGGATCGCCACCCTCGACGCGGCCAGCATCGCGACGTCCGTGGGCGCGCAGTTCCACTGGGACGCAGGCTCCGGGGTGGCCAGGGGCGCGTTCGTGATCGGCATGGCCATCACCGGCGGCACGTTCAAGGTCGGGTCCGCCAGCGCCGACGGTTTCGTGGCCAGCCTGCTGTCTGGGCTCGACATCGAGCTCGACTTCGATCTGCGGCTTGGCTGGGCCGGCGACCGCGGCTTCTTCATCGGCGGCAACGCGGGCCTGGGCACCACTATCGGCGTTCACGTCACCATCGGCCCGTTCACGCTGGACAGCGTGCACCTGGAACTCACCGCCTCGGGCACCGGCCTGGCCCTGGAAACCAGCGCCACCGGCACCGGCACGCTCGGCCCCATCTCAGCCTCGGTGGACCGGATCGGCGCCACCACGACGGTCGGCTTCACCCCAGGCAACCTGGGCCCGGCCCAGCTCGACGTCGCATTCAAGCCCCCCACGGGCCTTGGCATCGTGATCGACGCCGGGGTGATCACCGGCGGCGGCTACATCTCCTACGACCCGGTCAAGGGCGAGTACGCCGGGGTGCTTGAGCTGTCGCTCATGAGCGTCTCCATCAAGGCCATCGGAGTCCTTGACACCAAGCTGCCCGACGGCTCGCCGGGGTTCTCGTTCCTGATCATCCTGACTTTCGACCTGCCGCCGATCCAGCTCGGATTCGGATTCACCCTGAACGGGGTTGGCGGATTGGCCGGGATTAACCGGACCATGGTGCTGGACGCGCTGCGGGATGCCTTGCGTGCGCACCAGCTGGACTCGATCCTGTTCCCGCCTGATCCGGTAGCGGACGCGCCGCAGATCATCAGCGACATCCGCACGATATTCCCGCCCGCGCCTGGCCGGTACGTGTTCGGCCCGATGCTGGAGGTGGGCTGGGGTACCCCGACCCTGATCACGCTGGAGATCGGGGTGCTGCTGGAAGTGCCCGATCCGGTCAGGATCGCGCTGCTTGGCCGGCTGCACATGGCGCTGCCTGACAACGACGCCGCGCTCATCCTGATCCAGATCGACATCCTTGGCACCCTGGACTTCGGTGCCGACCTGCTGTCGATCGACGGCTCGCTGTATGACTCGAACATCCTGCTGTACGAGCTGTCCGGCGACATGGCGCTGCGGCTGAACTGGGGCGACAACCCCGACTTCGCGGTGTCGATGGGCGGCTTCCACCCGCGCTACCAGCCGCCGGCCGGATTCCCCGCGCTGAAGCGGATGACCGTGGCCATCGGCGACGGCGACTCTGTGCAGCTCAGCTGCACCTCCTACATGGCGGTCACGTCCAACAGCTACCAGTTCGGATCCGCTGTCGAGCTGTCGGCGTCGGCTGGCGACTTCAGCGTGCACGGCTATCTGGGCTTCGACGCGCTCTTCATGTTCAACCCGTTCAGCTTTGACATCGAGTTCTCCGCCGGCGTGGACGTCAAGTACGACGGCAGCACGCTGCTGGGCATCCACCTGGACGCCGAGCTGTCCGGGCCGACGCCCTGGCACGTGCACGGCACCGCGTCGATCGACATCCTGTTCTTCTCGGTCGGCATCGGCATCGACGTGACCTGGGGCGATGACAGCGCGATCAGCCTGCCCGCGACCGCGGTGCTACCGCAGCTGAACGCCGCGCTGACCACGCCAGGCAGCTGGTCTGCGCAGTTGCCGCCAGGGACCGAGCAGGCGGTGACGCTGCGCGGGTTGCCGCCAGCGGACACCGACATCGTGGTGCATCCGATGGGATCACTGACCGTGCGCGAGAAGGTCGTGCCGCTGGACGTGCCGGTGACCAAGTTCGGCACCACCGTTCCGGCCGACGGCGGCCAGTTCTCCATCGCCAGCGTCACCTTGGGCACCGGCCCGGCGGCCACACGCAGCGTCCAGGACGCGTTCGCCCGCGGCCAGTTCCAGCAGCTATCGGACAGCGACAAGATCACCGCGCCCGCCTTCGAGCAGTTCGACTGCGGGGTCCAGATCGGCGACCCGGCCGTGGCTGGCGGGCATGACGCCGTGCGCAGCGTGACCATGCAGTGGCGGTACATCCCTGACCCGACCAAGGCCTCGGTGCTGAACCAGTTCGCTGGCGTGTCGGCTGCGCTGCTCGGTGCTTGCGTCCAGTTCGGGGCAGGAGCCAGGGCCGTCACCGCCAACAGCGGGCTGGCTCGCTACACCGGGCCAGGCACTGCCAGCATCCTGGCCGTCAGCCCGGTTGGCTACGTGGTGACCAGCACGGAGGACCTGTCGGTCCGGGCCGACATCAGCCCGGCGGCCGGGGTCACCCACTACGGTGCCAGCAGCGCGCTGGCCAGCTACCTGGCCGCGCACCCTGACAAGGCCGGCCAGCTGCAGGTCATGCCCGCTCACGAGGTACCTGAGGGAAGTGCGGCATGACGATCGTGAACTCGGCCGACGCGCCAGGCGCCAGGTACCACTTCAGGTCCTGGCTGCGGCGGGGCATCGGCGCCGACGCAGGCCAGCCCGATGGCCCCGGCCTGCCCGACCGTGCGGCGCTGCAGGTGACCCTGAACGTCACCGCACAGCAGGACGGCGCCCCGGTGGCCGACGCCCCGCCGCCGCAGATGACCGTGCACCTGTATGGCCCTGGCGACGTCATCGGCATCGATCCGCGGCACATCATCAGGACCGAGCCGCGCGATCAGACCATGAATTTCGAGCCGAACTACTTGGCCGGGGTCGAGTTCGACTACCCGGATTTCCCCTGGCTGTTCACGCCAGCGCGGCCCGATGGCGACCGGCTGCGGCCGTTCGTCGCGTTGATCGTTCTCAAGGTCGGCGAGTTCACCACGCCTAACCTGCCGCCTGACCCGCTGCCGGCGATCGACGTTCAGGTCATGACCGCGCTGCAGCCGCTCGATGACGCGTGGAACTGGGCGCACGCCCAGATCAGCGGTGACGCGGATCTGACCGCCACGATGACATCCAACCCGGCAGCCGCCATCGCGCGGGTGCTGTGCCCGCGGCGACTTGACCCCGAGACGCCGTACACCGCATTCCTGGTCCCGGCGTTCGAGATCGGCCGCCAGGCCGGCCTGGGGATGGATGTCAGCGGCCTGCACGCCGCCGACCCGGCCTGGACGGCCCAGACCGCCGCGCCACTGCGGCTACCTGTCTACTATCAGTTCTCCTTCCGTACCAGTGACGCCGGCGACTTCGAGTCGCTGGTCCGCAGGCTCACCCCCACGGTGCTGCCTGCCGAGGTGGGCAGCAGCCCGATGGCCGTCGACCACCCGGCGGCTAGGGTGCCAAGCGCGGGCGGCCCGCTCGGCCTGGAAGGCGCGCTGCGCAGCGTCGAGACGACGCCGACGCCGTGGACCGGTCCTGATCGCGACGCGTTCCAGGCCGCGGTGCAGGACCTGGTCAACCTGACCGCGGCCGCGGCCACCGACGATCCCGACAACCCGGCCCACGACGACCCGCGGATCGTGCCGCCGTTCTACGGCAAGTGGGCCGCGGCCGCCCCTGCGGTCGATCACACTCAGCCAGGCTGGCTGGGCGAGCTGAACACCGACCCGCGTAACCGGGCCGCCGCCGGGATGGGCACCCAGATCGTGCAGACCCAGCGGACCGCGCTGATGGCCTCGGCGTGGGCCCAGGTGGCCGGGATCGAGGCGGCCAACACGCAGCTTCGGGCCGCGCAGCTGGCAAGGGCCGCCATGTCCGCGGCGTGGACCGGGCACCTGGGCGTCGCGGCCCCGGCCACCGTGCTGGCCCTGACCGGCCCCGTGCAGGCCAGGATGCTGGCCAGTCCGCGCACGGTCAGCGCCGACCTGGCCGTCAGCCGGGTGCCGCCGCGCATGGTCACTGGCGGCTACCGGCGGGTGGCCAGGCCGCTCGGGCCGCTCGGCCGCCGGGCGACCGCACTGGCCGGGCTGACCGGGCCGCCCGCGGGCCGGGTTCCGCTGCTGGAGCGGATCAACGCCGATCACGTCCGGGTGGCCCCGCCGCCCCCGCCGCCAGGCGGGATGACGTCGATCGACGGGGTGAGCGACGCGGCCGAGGCCGCCGCCCTGCCTGGCTGGCTGCCCGGCTGGCTGCGACGGGCTCTGACCTGGCTGGCCGCGCACCTTGGCGGGTGGCTGCCGGTCCTGGCCGTCGCGGCCGGCGTGGTGCTGGCCGTGGCTATCGCGGTGATCCTGCTGGCAGCGGGCGCGACCGGGGCGGTCGCCGCCCTCGTGGCCGTGGTCATCCTGGCCGCCGCGCTGGCCAGCGCGTGGTGGCTGCGCCGGATCGTGACGGCTGACTCGGCGGCACAGGCCATGCGGCTGTCCAGGCTCACGGCGGCGGCGATCCGGGCCGCTCCGGCCGCTACCGCGTTCGCGGTCACCAGCCCGCCTTCTGGCCTGGGCGGCCACGGCGCCCTGCACGTCGCCTCGGGCCCCGGACCTGCCACGCCGGACGCCAGTGGACCAGCCGGGCCGGCGAACGGGCTCAGCCCGGTGGCGGGGGACACGCCAGCCGCCGCCAGGTTCCGGGTCGCGGCAGGGAGCGCACTGGCCGCGGTGCACGCCGCGCCTGCCGATCCTCCGCTAGCCCCGGCGCTCGATGTCCCGGCGCTGGCCGCGACCGTACTGACCAGGCTCGACCCGGCCAGGACCGTGCCTGCCCTCCTGGGTTCGGTCATCGCGATGCCGGGCGGCCTGCCCTGGTTCACTCCCGACCCGATCGAGCCGATCATGGCCGCGCCGGACTTCCCGCAGCCGATGTACCTCCCGCTGCGCGACCTCAACCAGGACTACCTGCTGCCCGGCGTCGAGCTCATCCCGCCCGACACGCTCGGGGCGGTCGTGGACAACCACGCGTTCATCGAGTCCTACCTGGTCGGCCTCAATCACGAGATGGCGCGCCAGCTGCTATGGAACGGCTATCCCACCGATCAGCGGGGCAGCTACTTCCGTCAGTTCTGGGACGTGGCCGGGTACCTGCCCCAGGCCGGAGATCCAGCCGACCCCGCTGCCCTGGCCGAAGCGCTCAAGGACATCCCGCCGGTCAATACCTGGCCGCTGTCTCGCGCGCTTGGCCAGAACGAGAACCGGCCGAACGTGGTCGTGGACAACATCGTGCTGCTGGTCCGCGGCGAGCTGTTGCGCCGTTACCCGAACACGGTGATCTTCGCTGCCAAGGCCAAGGCCGGAACCGATGGCGACCACGGCCGGGTGCTGGATGAGACCGACGAGCGGTTCCCCGTCTTCCGCGGAACGCTGAGTCCTGACATCACCTTCTTCGGCTTCAACCTTTCTGTGGATGACGCCCGCGGCGGCACCCAGGCCGCTCCGCTCGGGTTCTTCTTTGTCTTCCAGGAGCAGCCCACCGAGCCCCGGTTCGGCCTGGAGCCGGAGTCGGCCGACCCGGTCACGCAGTGGGAGGACCTGGCCTGGACCAATTTCGGCGGTGGGATCAGGGCAGGTCAAGACCGCCAGGCCGCCGCGAGCGGCACTGGCTCAGCGACGCCGGCGGTGGCCACTGGCCTTTCCACTCTGCCGGCCTCGGCGGTCAGCAGCGTGTTCCCGGCGCTTGCGCCGACCGAGATTTCCCGCTACCGCGTCGCCTCGACGGTATTCGCGGGGATCCTGGGCAGGACAGAGCTGCCCGACTTCCTGTCCGCGTCGCAGCTGCCGGCCGGGGTGGCGCTGGACGGCGAGAATCCGGAGGACGCCGCGCTCGGGTGGGGCCAGGACGCCGCGCAAACCGCTGCGATCACCATCAGGATGCCGTTCCGGATCATGGTTCACGCTGACTCGCTGCTCCCGCCGAGGCAGTCATGACCCGGCCGGCGGTGGCTCAGGACGCTGCCCGCGGCGGTTCAGCTGACGTCACCCCGCTGCTGCTGCTGCCGGTCAGGATCGAAACCCGGTTCGCCGATACGGACGGCGGGAGTGAGCTGCTGGTGCGCGTCTACCCCGACCAGGTCATGGTGAACGGTCACCATCCCGAGCTGACCACCGCCGAGCTGGCAGCGGGCAACGCGTACTGGGATGCGCTCTGGCGGGCCGGTCACCCGCCCCAGGATCCTGACCCGGCCCAGGCTGCCTGGCGCGGTCTGGCAACGAGGTACGGTGCGCCGCGGGCTGCCTGGATCGTGCGCCAGACGACGCCGGTGAACATCGACCAGCAACCAACCGCGCCCACCCCTGACGGCGCCGAACCGGTCCCGCCGCCCCAGCCGCCGAGCCCGCCGGTGACCGGGAGCAGCTGGGACCGGCCTGCCGTCGCCGCGCTGCTTCCTCCGGCCTGGACGGTGGTGCTGGACAGCGGGGGCGGCACGGACACCGTCACCGGGTCGGCGATCACCGCGGATCTCGCGCTGTCGCTGTCTCCGGCGGACTCCTCACTGTCCGGCGGGTTCCCAGACGGGCTGCCTGTCGACGCCGGGATGCGCTGGCTGGTGGACTTCGACGCCGCGGTCGCGGCCGGCATGGCCGTGCGGATCCCGATCACCCCGGCGCAGCGGCAGGCCGGGTTCGACCGGGTCCTGGTGTACGGGCTCGCCGCCCCTGGCGACAGCTCGGCCGCCGTCACGGCACTGCTGGACGCCCACCACTTCAGCGACGGGCTGGCGTTCGTGCCGCAGGGCGCCCCGACGAACAATACGGCAGACGCCGCGTCGGCCTACCGGCGCGACGACCCAGGCGCGCAGGTCAGTTTCGCGGTGGAACTAGGCCTGCCGCTGACGGCGCAGGCGGATGCCGACGGGCCGACCGCCGCGCGGCTGCTCGGCCTGCCGGTGGCCACGTTCGATCACGTCAGGTTCGCTGACCGGCACGACATGCGCGACGGGCAGGACATGCTGACCGCGCTCTGGCCGGCCACGCTGGGCTATTTCCTGCGCCAGATGGGCGACGGCGAGCTGACCGAGGCACAGATCGAGGACGCCCGCATCTGGTCGATCGCGAACGTGCGGCCGCGCGGGCCACTGCCCGCGCTGAGCACTGGCCAGGTTCCCTACGGGATCCTGCCGGTCACCTCGACCCAGCTGTGGCAGCCCGACACCGAGGATCAGGCTGAGCTAGCGGTGGCCCAGATGGTGCGGCGGCTGCTGCCGTCCTGGACCGCGAGCGCGACCGCGGCGCCGCACCTGGGCGGCACGCCAGGCGATCCGGACGCCGATCTCGCCCACGTGCTCGGCATGGACGCCAGCTCGATGAGCTTCCGAGCCAGGCACGTGCTCGGCGATCAGGTGCTGTGGAACCTGATGGGGTTCCTGGCCGAGCCTGCCACCGGGCGAGATCTCTGGTGGCAGCAGCATCTGCTGCCCGGCCGCGCCCAACTGGACGCGCTGGGTTACGCCGGCTGGGATCCGCGGGTGATCCATGCTGGCCTGTCCCCGGCCGACTTCCCGGTCAGCGCGCCGACCGTGACCGACGGCCCGCTCTCTGAGACCGACCAGTTGCCGGCCGACGCCAGCTTCGGCGGCTCCCAGGTCAACTACATCATCTGGCTGCGCAGCGCGGCGATCGCCGACATCCGGGCAGGCAACTATCCGGGCCCGGCCGAGCCCAGCAACCTGCTGTACCTGATCCTGCGCCAGTCGATCCTGCTCGACTACGTCACGCTGGCCCAATTTGCGCAGGTCAGCAGCGGCGAGCTGGCCATCTCGCAGACCCGGGAGCAGGAACTGGTCGCCATCGCGGGCGGCACCGGGACTGGCGCGGTCGCGCCGGCCAGCGCGGCGGCCGGAACCGCCGCGGCGCAGATCACGCCATGGGAGGTGCTGGCCAGGCCCGTGTCGGCCGACGAACCGGTGAGCTGGGCCGAGTACCTGGTGGCGCTGCAACCTCCGGCCGGCTCGCCGTTCGAGCGGCTGGCCGAGCTGCGGGCCAGCATGGACCGGCTGGCCGGGCTACCGACCGCGGAACTCGACCGCCTGCTCACCGAGACGCTGGACGTGTGCAGCCACCGCCTGGATGCCTGGGTGACCTCGCTGGCCACCGCGCGGCTGACCAGGCAGCGCGCCGCGGCCGGTGACCAGCCGGGCAGCGGCCAGGGGCAGGGGCAGGCCAGCACCGGCGGGGTCCGTTCCGGAGGCTATGCGTTCGTCACCAATCTGCGGCCTGCAGCCCCCCGCACACCGGCGGCGACCGCTGCCGCCACTCTGGTCGCCGACCTCGACGCTCGCAGAGCCAAGCAATTCCCCGGCGCGCCCATGCCCGCGGCCCCGCTTGCTGCCCCGGCCGATAACGGCGGCTTCATTCACGCTCCTTCGCTGGCCCAGGCGGCCGCCGCCGCGGTCCTGCGGAGCGGGTATCTCTCGCACGCGGGCGGTCAGGAAGACGGCCTGCTCGCCCTGGACCTTTCCGCTGACCGGGTCCGCATGGCGCTCTACCTGCTGGATGGCGTGCGGCAAGGGCAGCCGCTGGGCGCGCTGCTCGGCTACCAGCTTGAGACCAGCATCCACGCGGCCGGCCTGGACACCTACATCCAGCCGCTGCGCGACCGCTTCCCGATCGCTGCCGGCAAGCTCACCCCGGCAGCGCCAGCCGACGAGGCGGTCGGGGCATCCGACGTGATCGACGCCCTCGCCCTGGACAGGGCCCGCCAGGACGGCACGCTGGCCGCCGCCGCTGACTGGGGTCCTGGGCTGCCAGGTCCCGGCCAGGACCGCGATCAGCTGCTCACCCTGTTCGCGGCCCTGGACGACACGGCCGACGCGATCAGCGACGTGGGCGTGGCCGAGGCGGTCTACCAGACCATGCGCGGCAACCCGGACCGGGCTGGGGGCACGTTCGACGGGCTCTCGCAGGCTCAGCAGCTGCCTGATCCGCAGGTCGTGGCTACCCCGCGCGGAGGGACCGACCATGCTCAGCGGGTCTGTGCGCTGCTGGCCGGGGCGCCGGCCAGGGATCCGAAGTGGGCCGCGATCCCTGTCACGCCGCGGGCGCTGGCCGAGCCGTGGCTCGACGCCTGGGTATCCAGGCTGCTGCCCGACCCGGCCGCCGTGCAGGGCACCGTGACCTACACCGACGGGTCGGCCGTGCCGGTCACCGCGATCGTGCGGCTGAGCGACCTGGGGGCCGGTCCGCTGGATGTGCTGGCCATGAGCCGGATCGACACCCAGGCCCAGCGGTCGGAGCTGGACGCCAGGCTCATCTACCACGCGGTGCCAGCCGGTGCCACCGACGTCCAGGTCAGCTACCCGGCCGCCACCGTGCCCGGCATCGGCGTCGCTGACCTGCTGAACGTGGCCACGGCGCTGGCCGACATGATCGCCGGCGCGCGGGCCCTCGCCGCCAGTGACCTGGCGCTGCCCCAGGTGACGGTGCCGGCGGGCCTCGACGTGACCGAGCTGAACAACAGGGCCGACGCCACCCGCACGGCCGTCACGGCACTGGCAGCCGAGCTGGCCAGCGCCGCGGCTGGCAGCCTCAGCCCTGACGGGGCCCGCGACGCGATCCTGGCCGCCAGCGGCTACGGCCTGACCGGAGCGGTCCCGCCGTCGCGGCGCGGCTCGGGACCCGACCCCGGGCTGGCCTCCCAGGCAGCCAGGCTGCACGACACGCTGGCAGCCACGGTGACCCGGCTGGCCGGAATCACCCTGTCGCCCGACGACGTCGGGCCTGCGCTGGAACTGCTGGGCACGGCGTTCGGCCAGAGCCTGCTCGTGCTGCCCAGGTTCAGCCCGCCCGATCCGGCGCTGCGCCAGGCCTTTGCCGCCGATCCCGCCCTGATCGGCGCGGACCCGCTGGCCATAGAACGCTGGCGCCAGCAGCTCAGCCACGTGCAGCCTGGCATCTCCCGGCTGGACCTGGCCATGCTCCTCTCCGAGCTGGTGGCCGGGGCGCAGCCGCCGCCAGTGCGGGTGGCGCAGCTCGCCGGGGTGGCAGGCGACCGGTGGCTGGCCCTGCCGCCCGCTGCCGGCACCCAGCCGGTACCCGGCCGGGTCGCGGTCATGGCCCTGGTGACCGGGGACGTTACCGACCCGGCGGCGTCCTGGGCTGGGTTGTTCGTGGACGGCTGGCCGGAACGGGTCCCGAGCGCGGAAGAGAACGCCGGGGTGGCATTCCACCACGACGAGCCGAAGGCGCGGGCACCGCAAGCCTTGCTGCTGGCCGCCTGCCCCGATCTGGGCCGGGGCTGGGATGAGGCCACGCTGGCCCAGGTGCTGCGCGAGACGCTCGCCCTGGCGCAGGTGCGCACCGTGGATCTCGCTTCGGTTGGCCAGGTCGGCCAGGCGCTGCCCGCGCTGTACTTCCCGTTCAACCTGCAACAGGACACAGTCTCCACGTACTTCGTGCCAGCCCGCGTCGCGGACCGCACGGTTGAGGAGGCCTGACCGTGGCTTCGGTGACGCTGTGGACCAGGCTGGAGCCGCACCCGCGGGACGGCTCCTTGGCCCGCAGCCTGCAGGCCCAGGTCCGCGATCCGCTGTGGATGCTGGCCAGGCAGTGGCAGCTGGGCGAGCTGGCTGGCGAGGACGCAGGCTCGCCAGTCCAGGCGGTGCTCAGCGTGCAGTCCCAGCCACTGACCGGCTACGCGCTTGGGTCATACGACCCGGCGGTGCCGCTGGAGCCGCACATCGAGCGGGTACCGGTCACGCTGAACGTTCGCGGCGCGGCGCAGCTCGGCCGCCATGTCGAGACCGCGATCACGGCCGCGGTACCCGCGGCCACGGCGGGCGCCGTGATCGCGGCGCTGCGCGCGACCTACCCGATCGCCGCCACGGTGCCCCCTGACGCGCCCGAGGACACGGCCGGCCGGGCGGTCCGGGCCAGCCTGGCGGGCCGGGTGGTCGACGGGGCCGCGCTCTCGGCCGCCTGCGCCCTGGCCGCTAGCGGCGGCATGCCCGATCCGCCGTTGCCGCCTGAAGCCTCCGAGCCTGGCATCCCGGCCGTCCTCGCTGAACTGGTCAGCTACCGTGCGTCGGTGTACAGCGAGCCAGCCGGTGACGCAGCGTGGCAGTCCCGTCAGCTGGACTATGCGGCAACGGTGAGCTCGGTCAGCAGTCAGCAGTCGGTGACGCTGACCGCACCGGACTTCCGCGGCGGCGAACTGGACTGGTACTCGTTCTCACTCTCGGCGGACTCGGCCACCGCCGGCAGCGGCGATCCAGCCACCGGCGCCACGCCGTTGACTGACCCGGCGGTGACCACGTTCAGTTTCCTGCCGAACCACATCGCGTTCCGTGGCATGCCCGCACCTCGCTGGTGGGAGTTCGAGGACGCGGTGACCGACTTCGGCGCACTCCAGCCCGACCTGACCGATCTGGCGACTCTGCTGGTCATGGAGTTCGCGCTGGTTTTCGGCAATGACTGGTTCTACGTGCCGGTGCCGACCGGCGTGGGCACCCTGTCTCAGGTGACCACGCTTGTGGTCACTGACACCTTCGGCGTCCGCACGGTGATCGAGCCGACCGAGCGGCTAGCGCAGCCAGCCGGCGACAAGCCGTGGTCGATGTTCAAGCTCACCGGCCCGGCCGGCCGGTCACCGTTCCTGCTGATGCCGCCCACGTGCGGCGTCACGCTGGACGGCGCACCGCTGGAGGAGATCTACTTCCTGCGCGACGACATGGCCGCAATGTCCTGGGCGGTAGAGCACGCGCTGCAAGGACCGCTGGACGCACCGGTCGATGCCCTGCAGCTCGCGTTCGAGTTCGACGCCGCGGTCCCGCAGCCACCGCCCGATCCCGCGGTCCCCGGCGGCCCGCAGCAGGCGTACGTGCTGGAGCAGATCCCGCCGGCCAACTGGATCCCGATGGTGCCGGTCGCGGCGCCGTCGGGAGCGCGCTACTTCCGCCGCGGCATCCTGGTCCGCCCCGGCTATGGTGACGTGCATGCCTCCGCGCAGCTACTCGAACCCGGGCATCCGTTCTTCGTCGCCGACGAGTCGATCCCGCGCGAGGGCGCTCAGGTGACCCGCTACTTCCGCCGGACCCGCTGGATTGACGGGTCGACCACCACCTGGCTGGCCCATCGCACCAGGCCCGGCCGCGGTCCTGGCTGGTCTGGCCTGGCCTTCGACCTGGTCAAGCCCCTCCCGCCCGGTCCTGGCTGACGCCGATGCGATGCTCACCGGTCACGTCGGATCGACCCGCGTCAGGAGGGTTTGTCCCCAGGGGCCGGCCGGCTTTCGCTCCCGCTTACGCCCAGCCGGGCATGATTAGCCTGGCCGGCATATATGCTGTGGGGCGTAGTTGCTAACGACGTTTGCGATCGTGAAGGCGCCCGCATTTTCGTCTTGGGCGTCTTGCCTTCTGGCTGTGGATCCTCACGTCCGGCGGCGGGCAACCAGCAACTCATCCGCGTGAGCGCGCGGATCATGGAGCTCGTCTTAGAAGGAGACAGCAGAGATGGCTCGAGGCACCGTGAAGTGGTTCAACCCAGACAAGGGCTTTGGCTTCATCGCCCCTGACGACGGTGGCGCCGACGTATTCGTGCATCACTCGGCGATCGACATGGGTGGCTACCGCACGCTGGAAGAGAACCAGAAGGTGGAGTACACCACCCGCCAGGGCCCCAAGGGCCCGCAGGCGGACCAGGTTCACGCGGTCTGACCGCGCTGTGTTACGGCGGGCCCGCCGCGGGCCCGCCGTAACACTCCCCTCCGTGCCGAGCCGCCCGGGGTCCAGTGGCGGCCTGGCGCGGGACGAACGGCCCTGTTCCAGGCGGGTCGGCCCGGGTGATCATCGGGTGAAGGACGCCATCGGTGTCCTTCACCCCGAGGGGCCAGCCATGCGATATGGCCATTTCGACGATGATCGCCGCGAGTACGTCATCACTCGCCCTGACACGCCGCTGCCGTGGATCAACTACCTGGGAACCAGCGAGTTCTTCGGGGTGATCTCGAACACGGCTGGCGGATACTGCGCCTATCGCGACGCCCGGTTGCGCAGGATCAGCAGGTACCGCTACAACAACGTGCCCGCCGACTGCGGCGGGCGCTATCTCTACCTGCGCGACGACGACAGCGGCGACTACTGGTCGCCGACCTGGCAGCCAACCCAGCGCGATCTTGACCGGTATGAGTGCCGGCACGGCCTGTCGTACACGCAGATCACGTCGTCCTACCTGGGCGTGCGCGCGGAGTGCCTGTACTTCGTGCCGCCCGGCGAGACGCTCGAAGTCTGGCGCCTAGCCGTCTCGAATGACCGGAACGTCACTACGAACCTGTCGGTGTTCTCCTCGGTTGAGTTCTGCCTGTGGGATGCCATGGACGACGCCTCGAACTTCCAGCGCAACTACTCGACCGGGGAAGTCGAGGTGGCCGACGGCGTCATCTACCACCGGACCGAGTACCGCGAGCGGCGTGATCATTTCGCATACTTCGCCTGCTCGGAGCCGCTGGCCGGTTTCGACACACAGCGCGACGCGTTCCTCGGGCCGTACCGCGGCTGGGATCGGCCCCTGGCCGTGGAACGCGGCGAAGCCTTCCGGTCGATCGCACACGGATGGTCCCCGCATGGCAGCCATCACGTGCGGCTCACCCTTGCACCCGGCGAGACCAAGGAGGTGATCTTCCTCCTCGGCTACTGGGAGAACCCGCGCGACCGCAAGTTCGACCCGCCGGACTCGGGGACGCTCAACAAGGCACTCGTCCGCCCGGTGATAGACCGCTGGCTGCGTCCGGCCACCGTGGCAGATGGCATTGCGCGGCTACGGGCGTCGTGGGACAACCTGCTGTCAGGACTGCAGGTTGACACGCCGGACGTGGATACGAACCGGATGGTCAACATCTGGAATCCGTATCAGTGCATGGTGACGTTCGAGATGAGCCGGTCCGCGTCGCTGTTCGAGTCCGGCATCGGCCGGGGGATGGGGTTCAGGGACTCCAGCCAGGACCTGCTCGGGTTCGTGCACATGGCGCCCGACCGGGCCAGGACGCGGATCATCGACCTGGCCAGCACGCAACTGCCGACCGGCGGTTCCTACCACCAGTTCCAGCCGCTCACCAAGCGCGGCAACAATGACATCGGCTCAGGATTCAACGACGATTCCCTGTGGCTCGTTCTCGGCGTGGCCGCCTACCTCAAGGAGACCGGCGACTTCCCGATCCTCGACGAGCCCGTGCCGTACGACAACGCACCGGGCAGCGCCACGGAACTCTGCGAGCACCTGTACCGGTCGATGCGCTATACGCTCGACCGGCTCGGCCCGCACGGGCTGCCGCTGATCGGGCGCGCCGACTGGAACGACTGCCTGAATCTCAACTGCTTCTCCGACACTCCTGGGGAGTCGTTCCAGACCACGGAGAACAGAGAAGGCGGCGTCGCCGAGTCCGTATTCATCGCCGGCCTGTTCGCCCTCGCCGCCAGAGAACTGGCCGAGATCGCCGAGCGGCGCGGGCTGCCTGGCGATGCCGCCAGCTACCGGGCGGAGGCGGACGCGATGAGCCGGGCGATCGTCAGGCACGGCTGGGACGGCGCCTGGTTCCTGCGGGCCTATGACTATTCCGGCAGCGCGATCGGCTCAGCCGTGAACGAGCAGGGCAGGATTTTTGTTGAGCCTCAGGGTTTGTGCGTGATGAGCGGCGTCGGCATCGAGAACGGCATGGCGGCGGCCGCACTTGACAGCGTCCGTGAGAGCCTCGTGACCGATCACGGCATCGTGCTGGTGCAGCCCGCCTACACGCGGTACGACCTGTCGCTCGGCGAGATCACGTCCTACCCTCCCGGCTACAAGGAGAACGCCGGCGTGTTCTGCCACACGAATCCGTGGGTGATGATCGCCGAAGCGATGATCGGCAGGGGCGACGCCGCGTTCGGCTATTACCGGCGGATCAACCCGTCGGCGCGGGAGGGGCTCAGCGAGGTCCACCGGTGCGAGCCCTACGTCTACGCGCAGATGATCGCCGGCAAGGACGCGCCAACCCACGGCGAGGCGAAGAACTCGTGGCTGACCGGCGCCGCCGCCTGGAACTTCGTCGCCATCAGCCAGTGGATCCTGGGGATCAGGGCCGAGTTCGACGGCCTGCGCATCGACCCGCAGCTGCCATCGGGCTGGCCAGGATTCACGGCGGTCAGGCGGTTCCGCGGCGCCACCTACCGGATCCGTGTGGCGCGGGAAGGCGGCGCAGGCTCCACCGTCTGCGACGTGCTCGCCGACGGCAAGCCGGTCACCGGCACGCTGGTACCGGTCGCGCCGCCTGGTGCGACCGTCGACGTCGAGGTCGTTCTCCGGGCAGGCGAGGTCGTGAACGCGTGAGGCAACTCCGCGGCGATCGCTGTTCTGGTCTGGCCCGACCTCGGGTTATGCGGCGGCGGGTGGGCTGTGGCTGCGGGTGACGCGGCCGTCGGGGCTGGTCGCGGTCGTAGTGCCGTCGGCGTTCAGGGTGATGGTCCAGCCCCACCGGTGCACCAGGATGAGGTGGTGGAAGCTGCATAGCAGGACGCAGTTCCCCAGGCTGGTCGTGCCGCCCTGGCTGCGCGGGATGATGTGGTGCACGTGGCAGGCGGCGGGCGGCGTGTCGCAGCCCGGCGCCGCGCAGTGCCGGTCGCGGGTGATGATCGCGCGGCGCAGGTGGGGCGGCACCAGGTCGGTGACCGTGCCGACGTCCAGCGGCAGGCTGACCGACCCCGCGGGCGGCGGCAGCGTGCCGGTGCGCAGCCACGACGCGAGCCCGCCGGGCCCGGACAGCAGCGCGATCGCGTTCCGCAGGATGATCTCCCGCGCCGCGCCCTTGGACAGCTCCCGCCGCCGTTCCCACGCAGCCCAGTCTTCGTCGCTGGCGTCAGGGCCGGATTCGGGCGGCCCGCCAGCATGGTCGCTGTCGCAGGGTGACCGCCGCGGGTCGTATCCGGCCCAGGCGGCGGTGAACTGGCCGGCGAGGTGGTCGAGGAGGCCGTGGTCGACCTGCCCGGTCACGACCGGGACAATCGCGGCGTCGCAGTCATCTCCCGGCCCGGCGAACGGCCCGGTCCGGCCCTGCCCGCCCGGCCAGCAGCTCGCGCCGGCCTCGCTGTCCGGCTGAGCGAAACCTGGCGGCAGCCAGGGCCGCCCCGGTGTCCCGATCCCGTTCCTGAACTGGTCCAGGCCGAGCTGCAGGTTCAGGTGGACGGGCTGGCCGGCCCGCTCCGGCAGGCACCCGGCGGCCAGCAACCGCCGGCACGCTTCCTCGAGCGCGTCGTGCTGCCGCTGCGCGACGCTGCGGATGTCCTCGGCCCCCATCTTCTTGCCGAGGGACTCCAGGACTTGCTGCAGGGAGGCGGCGCAGCGGGCGGACAGGTCCCCGGACAGCCGCCCTGCCCCGCCGAGAGTGGTGTCCAGCCACAGCCCTCGGTTTGTGAACCCGTCATCCCGGTCCTGATCGGGCCCGGCGACCCGGCGGCGGATCTCCTCCGCCAGGGCAGCCAGCCCGGCCAGGTCCAGCCCCTCCGCAGCGGCGGTGGCCAGGATCACGTCCGCGTCGTGCCGGTGCCCGGGCGGCAGCTTGTCTGTCCAGTCGGTGACCTGCCGCGCCCACGACACCGACAGCTCGCCATCGGCAAGCGCGTCGGCCACGGCTGGATGCTCGACGAGCCGCCGCATCCACCCGACCGAGCCGCGAGCGGCGGCGGGGGTGACGCGGGTCTGCCAGGTCAGCCACGTCCGCGCCGATCCCTGCCCGTCATCTTCGAACCCCCGCTGCGCCGTGAACCCCGCGAGGACTTTGGCGCGGGCTGCGGCCTGCATGGAGGCGGCCCGCTCGAGGGCGCGCAGGCAGTCGGCATGCACGCCGGCCGGCACCGACGCCACGTCGGCCGAGGCGAGCCAGCCCAGACCAGCCAGCACCATCCGCATCGCCTCACCCGGCGTCGACGGCACGGCGGGCGCGCCATTCCCTGGAAACGGTAAAGACACCAGATTTCACCTCCTCAGCTCACGGCACCTACGCGGGAAGGGAATCAGGGGAATCCACAGAAAGAGAGAGCGTCGCGTGCCGGGTCCGGCCAGCTTGGGCGGCCGGGTCATCGAGGAGGTGTCATTCCCGGAGCGTGTCCGGGTCTATTCCCGCGATCGAACCTGTACTCGAAATACTAACATCAGCCACCGACAATTATCCCCGAGACACGCCCGGCAAAGCAGAGCCAAGAACGGCGGCATGGCGGCGGGGGGCGAACTGGCTGCGAGCGTGGCCTCCCCTGACATGATGATGATCATGAACGGGGTCTTCGCGGTGGTCGTGGCAGCCCTGGCGATCCCGCCCATGGTCGGCCGCGCGCTGGGCGGCGGACCGCCGAATCCGCTGCCCAAGCTGGCGGCGCTAGCGCCGGCGGCCACCGTTCCTGCGGTCGCCGCCGTGGCCATCGCTGCGGCGTCATCGTGGTGGCTGGCGATCGTGCTCGCCGTTCCCGCCGGGACGCTCGTTGCCTGGCAGCTTCCCCCGCGTCGGCCGCAGGCGCCCGAGAGCGGGCCGGCGTCCCCTTGCGTGCGGCTGCTGACCGTGAACGCTCAGGGCGGCAACGCCAGCGCCGAAGCCATCGTGCGGAGCGTGCGCGATCATCTCGCCGACGTGCTCGCCGTCCAGGAACTGACCCCAGACCTTGCGTGCCGCCTGGCCGGGGCCGGGCTCGGCGAGTTGCTGCCGTTCAGCGAGATACATGCGCGCCGACGGTACGCGGGGGCGGCGATCTGGTCGCGGTGGCCCTTGCGGTCCCTGCCGCCCGTTCCCGGGCTCGTCTGCGTGGCACCACGCGCGGCCGTCATGGTCGCCGGGCAGCCTGTCACGGTGACGGCCGTGCACGTGATACCTCCCGTGCACGGCCGCGAGCGCGGATGGGAGCGCGAACTCGGCCTGCTCAGGTCGGCGCTGTCCGGCGAAACCGGTGCTCAGCTGGTGGCGGGCGACTTCAACGCGAGCAGGGACCACATGCCCTTCCGCCAGTTCCTCGACGCCGGATTCCTCGACTGCGCCGATGCGGCCGGCGCGCGGCGCTGGCCGGGCCTCACCTGGCCGTCGGCGCGCCGGGTGCCGGTCATGCGCCTGGACCACGTCCTGGCAACTCGGGCTCACTTCATCGCGCGCGCGTCACGGACCGTACGCGTCCCCGACACCGACCACCGCGGCGTCCTGGCCGTCGTCCAGCTTGGGAAGCGCGTGATCCGAGCCTGAACGGCTTACTGTGAGGTTGTGCTCGCCGGACCTCGCCTGCGCCAGGTTGCCCTGGTGGCGCATGACTGCGGTCAGGTCGCCGACGAGTTGCGCCAGGCCTTCGGCTGGCCGCCGCCGTACCAGGACCCTGGTGTAGGACAGTTCGGGCTGACCAACGCGGTGTTCGCGGTCGGGGACACGTTCGTCGAGGTGGTCGCCCCCGTGCGGCCAGGTACCACCGCAGGCCGGTATCTCGAGCGGCGTGGCGGCGACGGCGGGTACATGGCCATCTTCCAGGTCCCCGACATCAGGCCGGCCCGCCGTCGGATCGCCGACCTGGGTGCGCGCGTGGTCTGGAAGGCCGACCTGCCCGGCATGGCGGGCACGCACCTGCACCCCAAGGACGTCCCTGGCGCGATCGTGTCGGTGGACTGGGCCGGGCCTGCGGCGTCATGGCGCTGGGCAGGGCCGTCCTGGACCGAGCAGGCTCCCGCGCACGGACCTGGCGGACTGGCCGGGCTCACCATCGAGGTCAGCGATCCGCCAGCCGCCGCCAGGCGCTGGGCGGCGGTGCTCGGCCTGACCGCCGCGGCTAGCGGCGGTGACCGGGGCGGGGCAGTCGTCGAACTGCCGGCCCACGGGCAGTGGCTGCGGTTCGTGCAAGTCCGGGCCGGACGCGGCGAGGGGATAACCGAGGTAACGATCGCCGGGCTGCGGGGCGGTCCAGCCCGGATTGGTGGTGCCCGCTTCCTGCCCGCGGCGGACTGACCGCGAAACTCAGCTGGCCGCCAGCGGCGTCATCGGCATCTGCCCTGGAGCCCGCAATGGCCATGTGCCAGGACCTTCGCCGGGACGTTCGCCACTTCAGCCTCCTGGCTGCCCGCGGTCCAATCGGTGATGGAGCTCAACCAGGAGGTCCCATGCGAACCGCGCGAGGCGTTACAGGTTCTCTGGCTGCCGCCTCGACGACGGCTATCGCTCGGACGGCCGGCCCGGCAACCCTCGTGGCGATCCGCGCCGCCCACCACACCAGCTATGACCGGCTCATCTTCGAGTTCAGCGGGCGGCTGCCAGCCCATCGCAGCGTGCGCTACGTGTCAAAGGTGATCGCTGACCCGTCTGGCCAGGTGGTGCCGGTCAGCGGCGGCGCCAGGTTGCTGGTGCGGTTCTTGCCCGCGAACGGGCACAAGCCCGACGGCCAGTCAAGCTACGGTCCCGCTCGCCAGACCTTTGCGCTGCCCGGCGTCGTTCAGGTCGTCAGCGCCGGGGAGACCGAGGACGTGCTGCGCTTCGGCGTCGGAGTCGCCAAGCGGCAACGGTTCAAGGTCTTCACGCTCGCCAATCCCAGCAGGTTCGTGATCGACATAACCACGCCGTTCCGCCCCGCGCCGGCCGAGGACTATTCCTCCGGCTCACACAGGGGCGCCGAGGGCAAGCTGCCGCACGGCCATATGCTCAGCCACCTGGCTATCCCGCTGGCGGTCTTCCTCGCAGCCCTGCAGCGCCGGCCTCAGTGAGCGGATCGCGGTGAGCGGTTAGTTCTGCTCCCCAGGGCCTTTGCGGGTGAAGGCGCGCTTGGCCACAGCCGATGTCCCGATCGCTCATTCGCGCGGGTACTTCGCGAGGATCTCCTGCAGCCGGGCGGCGAACCGCAGTGACTCGGCGTACTCGCGCTGCCAGACGTTGCGGCCGAAGATCAGGCCGGTGGCTCCCGCCTCCATGGACTCGCGCGCCTTCTCGATCATGGCGTCGTCCCCTGCCCGTTCCCCGCCGGATACCAGCAGCAGCGTGCGGTTAGCGGACCGCACCACGGCGTTGATGGCCTGCTGGGAGCTGAAGTCGGCGTCGTACTGCTGCTTCACCGCCGCCCTCTTCTCCGGGTGCGGGAAGTTCACCTTGACGACGTCGGCGCCGAGTTCGCTCGCGACACGAGCGGCATAGTCCACCGCATAGAACGAGTCCTTGCCGCCCTTGGCCTCGATCGCGCTGCCGCGCGGGTAGGCCCACACGATCAACGGCATCCCCAACAGCTGCGCGTCGTCGCGGACCTGCCGGTACTGCGTGAAGTCCGCCTCCTGCGCCGGAGTTCCGACGTACAGCGTGTAACCGACGGCGTCGGCGCCCAGCCGGACCGCGTCAGCGACGGTCGCGTGCAGCGGGGACAGCGCCTCGGCGTCGGACGGGATATCCGTCTTGCCATTGAGCTTCAGGATCAGCGGGACCTCCCCGGCAAAATCCCAGTAGAACTTCTCGGCCAGGCCGATCTGGATCGCAATGCCGTTGAAGGTGCCTTGCCGTGCGAGGCGGAGGATGTACCGCGGATCGCCAGCGTCAGGATTGGCGAAGAAGTCGCGCGGGCCATGTTCGAGCCCCTGGTCGTAAGGAAGGAACAACGCGGTCCCGTTCCGCAAGCCGTGCTGATAGAGGATCCGGTACAGCCGGGCCTTCTTGCCAGTGCCAAGGCCCAGTCCTGAAAGGTTCTGCGAAGTACACATACTGTCAGTGTCACCCAGAAAGCACGTTTAGCGGCAGGGTCCTTATGCCCCCGTTCGCGGGTCAAAGGTAGGCAGCGCAGGCCTGGTGTCATAGCGGTGCCGAGCCTCGAGCTGTGCGAGAACGGCGCTGTCCGCCCGTACATCGACCGCGTGTTCCCGCTCGAGGAGGCCGCTGACGCACATCGCCACCTGCACGAACGGCGCAACGTCGGCAAGGTGCTGCTCCGTGCGCAGCCCCGAAAATCGCGGGGGGCGAACGGGACGCACGCGCTCGTGCCGCCCGGCGGCCGGCGATCCGCCCGTGCATCCCGGCCCAGCGGGACCGGCTGGGTAGATGATGGTGCGGTGCCGCATCACGGAGAGGGGACAGGCCGGTGACCGAACTGCCGCTCAGCGTCGAGGTGGTGCCCCTGGACAAGCCGGACGACGTCAACGTCATCGTCGGGCAAGCCCACTTCATCAAGACGGTCGAGGACCTGCACGAGACGCTCGCTGGGGTGAGCCCGCACCTGCGATTCGGGATCGCGTTCTGCGAGGCATCGGGGGACCGCCTGGTGCGCAAGTCGGGCAACGATGACGACCTGGTCCTGCGCGCCGTGGCCGGCGCGCGGGCTATCGCCGCCGGTCACGTCTTCGTGATCATGATGCGCGAGGGCTTCCCCGTGAACGTGCTGAACCAGGTCAAGGCGGTACCCGAGGTGTGCACGGTGTTCTGCGCGACGGCCAACCCGCTCGACGTGCTGGTCGCGGCGACCGGCAGGGGACGCGGGGTCATCGGTGTCATCGACGGAGCGCCACCCGTCGGGATCGAGACCGAAACCGACGCGCGGGCCAGGCACGACCTGCTGCGCGTAATCGGCTACAAGCTCTGACCGGCCGGCCGGGCTACGCGCTCGCCGGGTGCTTCTCGCGGTGCTGGACGACGGTGCTGGCCGACGGGAAGAACAGGCTCTCGTAGCCGTCGAGCCAGCAGACCACGTACGGCGGGCTGCCCTCGTCGCCGAGTACGTCCATGACCTCGCCACGACGGTCGTCGCCGCCATGGTGACGGCCCTTGACGATCAGCTCGTCTCCGATAGCGGCCTTCATGGTTGACCTTCCCCTCGCGGGCGCCGGTTAGCCCGGCCGCGAGTCCACCAGCATCAGGCTCACCCGCGTCCACCCTGGCCTGCCAGGGCCGAAGGTCCGCAGTGCGCGGGCCGCGTGGCCAGTGGTCGAAGGACACGGGACCTTCGTCTCTGTCGGGCATCAGGAGGACGACGTACACCAGAGGTGTAGCGCGCCCGAGGAGGTCCCGCCGTGGCCATGACCGCGATACGGAAGCACATACCCGCGGAAGGGGGCGGGTTCAATCTCACCGACTATGACGCAGCCGTGCGCGACTTCTCCTGGTTGGCTGCCCGCGCCGAGCTCGACGGCCTGCCAGCGGGCCGCGGCCTGAACATCGCGCACGAGGCGGTCGACCGGTACGCGAACGGACCGCGCGCGACGCGCGTCGCGCTGCGCTGCGTAGCCAAGGACGGCTCGGTGACCGAGCTAACGTACGCGGACCTGCGGGATCAGACCAACCGGTTCGCTAATCTGCTCGGCTCGCTGGGGATCGGCAAAGGGGACCGGGTCTTCTCGCTGCTCGGCCGGACGCCGGAGCTGTACGTTGCGGCTCTTGGCACGCTGAAGAACACCAGCGTGTTCGCGCCGTTGTTCTCCGCCTTCGGGCCCGAGCCGATCAGGGACAGGCTGCGCATCGGTGACGGCAAGGCCCTGGTGACGACCGCCGATCTCTACCAGCGCAGGATCGCCCCGATCAGGGACAGCCTGCCCGGTCTCGAGCACGTGCTGATCGTCGGCGACGCCGTGGCGCCCAAGACCATCAGCATGGCCGACGGGCTGGCCGCCGCGAGCCAGGACTTCGAGATCCCGCCCACCGACCCGGGGGACATGGCGCTGCTGCACTTCACGAGCGGCACGACAGGCAAGCCCAAAGGCGCCATTCACGTCCACGAGGCCGTGGTCGCGCACCACGCAACGTCGGCGTTCGCTCTCGACCTGCGGCCGGATGACGTGTACTGGTGCACGGCCGATCCCGGCTGGGTCACCGGGACCTCCTACGGCATCATCGCGCCGCTCACGCACGGCCTGACGATGATCAGCGACGCCGGTGACTTCGACGCCAGGCGCTGGTACCAGGTGCTGGCAGATCAGAAGGTGACGATCTGGTACACGGCGCCGACCGCGATCAGGATGCTGATGCGGTACGGGCCGGAACTCGCCTCGGGCTTCGACCTGTCGCAGCTGAGGTTCATCGCGAGCGTGGGGGAGCCGCTGAACCCCGAGGCCGTGGTCTGGGGCGCCGAGGCGCTCGGCCTGCCGATCCATGACAACTGGTGGCAGACCGAGACCGGCGCCATCATGATCAGCAATTTCGCGGCCATGGAGATCAGGCCAGGCTCGATGGGCCGTCCGCTGCCAGGCGTCACGGCGGGCCTGCTCGAGCAGGGCGAGGACGGGCGAGCCAGGGTCATCGCCGGCAAGGTCACCGAGATCACCAAGCCGGGCGTCGAGGGCGAACTCGCGCTCCGCCCCGGCTGGCCGTCGATGTTCCGCGGCTACCTGCACGCCCCCGAGCGCTACGCGGAGGCGTTCGCCGATGACTGGTACCTGACCGGAGACGTCGCGAGGCGGGACCAGGACGGCTACTACTGGTTCGTCGCGCGCGCGGACGACGTGATCAAGTCAGCCGGCCACCTGATCGGGCCGTTCGAAGTCGAGAGCGTCCTGATGGAGCACCCCGCTGTCGCGCAGGCCGGCGTGATCGGCAAGCCCGACCCGATCGCGGGGGAACTAGTGAAGGCGTTCGTCGAGCTCAAGCCAGGCTACGAGCAGAGCGAGGACCTGCGCCGCGACATCATCGCCTTCGGCCGGCGGCGGCTCGCCGCGCTCGCCCCGAAGGAGGTCGACTTCGACCAGAACCTGCCGCTCACGCAGAGCGGGAAGGTGATGCGCAGGCTGCTGAAGGCCCGTGAACTAGGGCTGGCGACCGGCGACACATCGACACTCGGGAGCACGCCATGACGACGAAGGTCAGTTCGGCGATGCGGGCGGGCGCCGCGCACCGCCTGGACCTGCTGCGCCAGATGCTGTACATCAGGCGATTCGAGGAGAAGTGCGTCGAGCTGTACAGCGGCGGTGAGATCCGCGGATTCGTGCACCTGTACATCGGCGAGGAAGCGGTCGCGGTCGGCGTCAACGCCGCGCTTACGCCTGAGGACAACATCGTCTCGACGTACCGCGAGCACGGCCACGCGCTGGTTCGCGGCGTGCCGCTGGACGCCGTGATGGCCGAGATGTACGGCAAGGTCACGGGCTGCAGCCACGGGCGCGGCGGGTCGATGCACTTGTTCGACACCTCGCGACGGTTCTACGGCGGGAACGCGATCGTCGGCGGCGGGCTGCCGCTGGCCGTCGGGGTGGCGCTCGCCGACAAGATGCGGGGCGAGCAACGGGTCACGGCCTGCTTCTTCGGCGACGGCGCGGTCGCCGAGGGGGAGTTCCACGAGTGCATGAACCTCGCGGCGCTGTGGAACCTGCCCGTGCTGTTCTGCTGCGAGAACAACAGGTACGCGATGGGCACGGCGATCGAGCGGGCGCTGGCGCAGACGGACCTTGCCGTGCGGGCGGGAAGCTACGGGATGCCGGCCTGGCCGGTCGATGGCATGGACGTCCAGGCCGTCGAGCGCTCGGCCGCGCTGGCCGCCGAGGCGGTCCGCTCCGGTGGCGGTCCGCACTTCCTTGAGCTGCGCACCTACCGTTTCCGTGCGCATTCTCTGTACGACCCTGAGCTGTACCGCAATAAGGGCGAGGTGGAGCTGTGGAAGCAGCGTGACCCGATCGAGGCGCTGGCCGGGCAGATGCGCGAGGCCGGAGAACTGTCCGACGGCGACCTGGCCGCCATCGAGTCCGAGCTCGCCAGCGCGATCGCGGCATCCGCCGACGCGGCCCGCGCGGCGCCCGCCGAGGACGTCGCTGACCTGGAGAAGTACGTCTACACACCGAGGCAGTCATGAGCGTCAGCGAGGTCAAAAGCGACACCGGGCAGATCCAGACCACGTACCGGGAGGCCATGCGCGCCGCGATCGCCGACGCGATGCGGCGCGACGAGCGGGTCTTCCTGATGGGCGAGGACGTCGGGCGGTACGGCGGCTGCTTCGCGGTCAGCCTGGGCCTGCTCGCCGAGTTCGGCCCTGAGCGGATCAGGGACACGCCGCTGTCGGAGTCCGCTTTCGTCGGGGCCGGCATCGGGGCGGCCATGGCCGGCTTGCGGCCGATCGTGGAGATCATGACGGTCAACTTCAGCCTTCTGGCCCTGGACCAGATACTGAACAACGCCGCGACGCTGCTGCACATGTCGGGCGGTCAGGTGGGCGTTCCGCTGGTGATCAGGATGACGACCGGTGCGGGACGCCAGGTCGCGGCGCAGCACTCGCACAGCCTGGAGGGCTGGTACACCCACATTCCCGGGCTGCGCGTGCTCGCGCCGGCGACCATCGAGGACGCACGCGGGATGCTCTGGACCGCGCTCGAGGATCCTGATCCTGTGCTGATCTTCGAGCACGGGTCGCTGTACAACGTCAAGGGTCCGCTGGCTGCCGAAGCGGGTGCTGTCGACATCGACTCCGCCGCGATTATGCGGCCCGGCGGTGACGTGACGCTGATCGCGTACGGAGGAACGCTCGGCAAAGCGCTGTCTGCGGCCGATGCCCTGGCCGGGGACGGGATAGAGGCCGAGGTCATTGACCTGCGCACGTTGCGGCCGCTCGATGACGCCTCGATCATCGGCTCGGTCACCAAGACGCACCGCGCGGTGGTCGTCGACGAAGGCTGGCGCACCGGGAGCCTGGCGGCCGAGATCAGCGCGCGGATCATGGAACAGGCGTTTTTCGACCTGGACGCGCCCGTGCAGCGGGTCTGCAGCGCGGAGGTACCGATTCCGTACCCGCGGCACCTCGAGGAGGCCGCGCTACCTCAGGTGGCGGACGTCGTGGCTGCCGCGCAGTCGGTGGTGCGGTGACATGGCCGACTTCCTGATGCCAGCGCTCGGCGCCGACATGGACGAGGGAACGCTGCTCGAATGGCTGGTCAAGCCCGGCGAGGAAGTGCACAAGGGTCAGGTCATCGCCGTAGTCGACACCTCGAAGGCGGCCATCGAAGTCGAGTCGTTCGCGACCGGCACCGTCGAGCGGCTGGTCGTCGTGCCCGGCGAGACCGTGCCGGTCGGCACCGTGCTCGCGACGATTGCCGCCGAGGTCGCGTCCGCCGGACCGGCCGGGAAGACCTCGACCAAAGCGAAGGCCAAGCCAGCCGCGAAGCCGAAGCCGAAGACGAAGCCCGCGGCCGCGGGGAAACGAGCGACCAACGCGAAGCCGCAGCGCGCAGCCGGCCGCGCGGCTGCGTTCCCCGCTCATCGGGAGATCTGGTCGCCGCTGGTCAGGCACCTCGCGGACGAACTCGGGGTCGACCTGGCAACCGTGCTGGGGACAGGTCACGGCGGCGCTATCACCAGGGCGGACGTCACCGGCGCTGTGGCGGCGGCGCACGCTGGGCCGCCGGCCAGCACAGCCGCTCCGCGGCCGGCCAGCACAGCCGCTCCGCGGCCGGCCAGCACAGCTGGCCGCCTGCGGGTCAGCCCGCTGGCCAGGCGGGTCGCCGCCGACCTGAGCGTCGATCTGTCGGCAGTGACCGGAACCGGGCCAGACGGCGCGATTCGCGAGCATGACGTGCGGCGTGCCGCGGACGGGCAGAGCCAGGTCGCCGCGCGAGAGGCGCCCCGCGCGGCGACCGTTACCACAGCGCAGCAGCGGCTGCTTGCCATGCGGCAGGTGACCGCCAGGCTGATGGCCAGGTCGAAGCGGGAGATACCGCACTACTACCTGCGCGAGACCATCGACCTTTCTCGCGCGATGGGGTGGCTGCACGACCGCAACCGCGAGCTCGACGTTACCGAGCGGCTCGTGCCTGCCGCGCTGCTGCTCAAGGCTGCGGCCGTCGCGGCGCGCGAGGTTCCTGCGCTGAACGGATTCTGGATCGACGATCAATTCGTCCCTGGCCAGGGCGTCCACCTCGGCTGCGCGATCTCACTGCGCGGCGGAGGTCTTGTCACGCCAGCCATCCATGACGCCGCAGGTCTGTCGCCGCTCGAGCTCATGGCCAGCCTGCGCGACCTGGTCACGAGGACCAGGTCTGGGCGGCTCAAGGGCTCCGAGCTCACCGACGCCACGATCACCGTGACGAACCTCGGCGACCAGGGCGTGGAACTCGTCTTCGGCGTGATCTATCCGCCGCAGGTCGCGCTCGTCGGATTCGGCAAGGTCGTCGAGCGCCCGGTTGCCGCGAACGGCATGGTCGGGGTGCGCCCGGTCGTGATAGCGACGCTCGCCGCCGACCACCGGGCCACCGACGGCTACACAGGCGCGCGTTTCCTCACCGCACTAGCTGATCGACTGCAACGGCCGGAGGACATGTGAACACGCAAGAGGCAACGCAGGCCATCGAAGAGGTGCTCGGCCACGTCGCGCCCGACGCCGACCTGACCAGCCTGGCGCCCGACGCGGATCTCCGCGACACCCTGGAACTCGACTCGCTTGACTTCCTCAGCTTCGTCGAAGGCCTGAGCAAGCGCGTCGCACAGCGCATCGACGAAGATGATTACCCGAAGCTAGCGACGATGGCGAGCGCGAGCACGTTCATCGCCAGTCGCAGCTAATGGACCGTCGGAGCGGTGCATGATCGCCGTCATGGCGCGCGGCGTGAACGCAGCTCCGTTGACGTAGGCGATCACTCCGCTGCGGCCCGGGACGTGCCGCCCCAGATGATCAGTCGCTTGCCTGTCCACACCGCGGCCGCGACCTCGCGGCCCTGGAGTGGCGACGCGGGCAGCGCCATCCACCGGTTGGCAGCCGGGTTGTAGGCCTCGCCGTGCGGCGAGATCACCCAGGCGCCGGGGTGACCCGACAGCTCGCCCCACACCAGGACGCCAGGTCCCCCCAACGAGCCCGCGTCCTCGTGCGCTGCCCCTGCCGCGAGGGACTGGCGGGGCTCAGGCTGGCAGCGGGCGCGACCACGGCCAGTCCGCCAAGTGCTAGGCCGGTCACGATGCCAGCCGCCGTCCGCCAGATTGCCTTGGACATCGCACAGCCTTCCTTCGCCCGCCCGACTGCACGCGTCCGCCGTCTGAAACACCGGTATTCACCCTGTCGCGGACAGCTGGCAGCCGGCAGAGGCATTAAGCCCGCGTGTCCGGGTCAAAGGTCTTTTCTTGGCTGGCCCGGTAATCCCAGGAAAGCTGTCTTTCGTCCCCCGGCAAGGGTGACATTCAGCCGTGGCGAAAATACCCCAATAGCCCTAGCGTTCATAGTGGGGGATGAGCTTCACCTCCTGCTCC
Source organism: uncultured Actinomycetota bacterium (assembly GCA_963739025.1). Classification (GTDB taxonomy): domain Bacteria; phylum Actinomycetota; class Actinomycetes; order Streptosporangiales; family Streptosporangiaceae; genus Chersky-822. The sequence goes on from CAVTYS010000003.1 coordinate 967,947, forward strand.
CCAGGGGGCCGACCCCTGGCTTTTGAAAAGGGGAGTCATGAACGTCTTCGCGCGTCACAAGGCGCTCACAATAATCGGATCATCCGTGGCGGCCGTGCTGATCGTCATCGCGGCGATCCTGGTCGGGGCCCGCGGCACCAGTCCGGCGCCCGGCGGAGCCGGCAGTTCCACAGGGCCAGGACAGTCTCCGCTGGCCAGCCCGACGACGATGACCGTTCAGGTCTTCTTCCACAAGGGTCCCGGTACTGAGCTAGCGGCCGTGACCAGGACCGTGCCGGCCTCCGCTGACAAGCGCTCCGCGGCGCTAGGCCAGCTGCTCGCTGGTCCTACCGCGGCCGAGCGCAAGCTCGGATACTTCTCGTTCTTCTCCGGCAAGACCGCTGGAATGCTCCGCGGCGTCCGGGTCACGAACTCGGTCGGCTCTGCTGATTTCGGCGACTTCCGGCTGATCATTCCCAACGCCAGCTCCAGCGCGGGCAGCCAGGCATTGCTGGATGAGCTCGACGCGACGCTGATGCAGTATCCGGGAGTCACGTCGGCCGTCTATTCGTTCAACGGCAACGTCGCCGCATTCTACGAATGGCTGCAGCGGGTACCGCCGGGATCGCCGGCGCCGGTCACCGCCGATAAGGCCGCGCGTGACTACCTGCGGCAGGTGGCCGGAATGCGCGCACTGCGGACCGGGACAACCAGGACGATCGCCGCTGGCGTCGTAGAGGCCGACCTGCGGTCCGACTCAGGGACCGGTCCGATTACGACGGTCTCGCTCAGGCACGAGGGCAGCACCTGGGTGCCGTTCGCTGCGCGGACGGCCAGCATCCAGCTCGATCAGCCGTTGGCCTGGCAAGTGGTGAATAGCCCCGTCATGGTGGCCGGGCAGTCGGCGACCTTCGAGGGACAGCTGCTCATCACCGTCCTGAAGGCCGCGGGGCACTCGGTGACCAGGCTCGGCCATAACGGCTCGATACTCGGCGGCTCGACGGGGATCGGCCCCTTTACTGGCAAGGTCAGCTTCACCAGCCCTGCCGCGGGGACTGGCTGGCTGGCCGTGACAACCCAGTCGGCGAAGACAGGCGCGATCGCGGCCGCGACCGTGGTGCCTGTCGTGTTCGCCGATCATGCGGCGGCGCCGTCGATCAGCAGCGTCCGGGTAACCTCCGGCCAGCCAGTGAAGGACGGCGCGCTGACGCTCCCTGAGGGCACCGGGCGGGTCACGCTCGCGGTCCGGACGACGCACGCCGATCAGGTGCTGATCTACCTGACGCCGACCGGCACCAACACTGCCTCGCTGGCCAGGCTGATCGGCGCCGGAACAGTCTCGCACGGCCGCTGCGTCGTGAGCTGGGACTATCCCGATGAGTCGCTGCTCGCTCACCTGTCGGTGGTCGCGACGGGACCTGGCGGGCGGACCGACACCTATCCGTTCAACGTCGTCCATCCGTGAGGCGGCGCGGCAGTCAGAAGGGCAGTGTCAGAAAGGCAGGGGCTCGGGTCCTGACAGGCGGTCGTAGCGCAACTCGCTATCCGTCACCCGGACCCCGGCCGTCAGCTCGTGGGCGGCCAGCCGTCCGTCTGGCATCAGGTGGCGGACCAGCAGCAGCTCGATCAGGCTGGCATGATCGGCGATCAGACGCCGGTGGCAGCGCCACCACAGGCTCTCACTGCACATGACGGCTGTCGGCCGCGTCGCGGCATCCGCCACCAGCATGGCCATGGCAGCGGCGAACTCAGGCGTCCGCATGTGGGCGGCGTAGGCACGGAACGACGTATTCGTCAGCGCCACGTCTGGCGAGCCTGGCGGTAGCTTGCGAAAGCCGCCGAGTCTTCGTTCCCACCGGTAGGTAATGCCGGCAGCCGGCAGCCAGTGGTCCAGGGCGCCGCGGCTGAACTGCGGGAAGCGGCGGCTTCCTGGAGCGATTCTGACGTCGACAACCGCCGCCACGCCTGCCGAGCGCAGCAGGCCGGCGAACGCGTCCTGAGCGTGCGTGCCGTGGCCTACGGTGAGCAGATCCTGCCCTTCCGCCGGGTCCGGCTGACCGCTCACCGGGCTGCGGGCGCGACGGCGAGGGAACCAGGGGATGGCAGACCGAACACCCGCCGTTTGGCCGCGTCGAGTACGGGCGCCGGCAGCCTGCTGAGCAGGGCCAGCCGCCGCGCATCCTTGCCGGTCAGGTACATGGTCCGTGGATGCCGGGCGGTGAGCGCCCTGGCGATGGTGGCAGCGGGCACGTCGGGCGAGCTGCCGTTGCCCTCACGGCGCGCCATCACCGCGAGCATGCGCGTGAAGGTCGCCTCGTACAGGTCGCGGCCCTGGGGGCTCGCGGCGGCCATGGCCGCGGCCGCGTCGCGGGAGACCTTGTCGGCGGCTCCGCTGTTGATGCTGGCAGGTTCGACAAGGATGACCCGGATGCCCCACGGCGCGAGCTCCTGGCGAAGGGAGTCAGCCAACGCTGTGAGGGCGGCCTTCGCCGCGTCAAGCGGCCCGGCGAACGGCGGGTTGAACCGGACTCCGATCGTGCTCACGACCACGATGCGGCCGCCGGCCCGGCGCAGCAGCGGCAGCATCGCCTGGGTGACCGCCAGCTGGCCGGTGACGTTGACGTCGAGTTGCCGCCGGAACGCTTCAAGCGGCACCAGTTCGGTTGGGCAGGCCAGCCCGTACCCGGCGTTGTTGACCAAGCCGTCCAGGCCCGCGGAGGCGTGCCCGCCGATGAGCGCGGCCGCCTCGGCGATCTGGTCAGCCGAGGTGACGTCGAGCAGCACCGGCGTGATCTCGCCATCCGTTGCGCGGGCGAGCTGGTCGCCGTCGGCTTCCTTCCTGACCCCCGCGAACACGTGCTGCCCGGCAGCGGCGAGGCGAAGTGCGGTCGCCCGGCCGATACCTGACGAGGCGCCGGTGATGAGCGTGTGCTTGCGCGTGCAGTTCATGGTTGCCTCCGTTCAAGACGGCGTATCACTCAGCTTTCGCCGGACCGGTCAGCCAAACATCAGCGGGCAGGACCTGGCCCCGGACGGACCTGAAACGTGCAGACCGAGACAAATTAGACAGCCAGTATTGAGCATCGCGTTTTTCGCGTTAGATGCTCTTATAAGCTATTACGGCAGGTTACAGCTTAATAGATTACTTCTAACTCCAGATATCTGAATCATGTTTGATGGTACAAAGATCTGCCAGATCATCCAGGGGATCGACGGCTCCGGGAGACCTCTTGTTCGGTCCGACGAAGTCCGCGGGAGACATGATCCGGATGACGCAGGCCGCGTCGGCTCGGCAGCGCCGACGTCAATCCGTCGATCGGTCACCGAGGTCAGGCCGCTATTCGGACCAGCAGACAGCGGGTCTGCGCGCGCTGACCGAACTGGGCGGGCAGGAGAGTGCGGGAGTACGTCATGCATCAGCCGTTCACCCACTTCCTGTCGGCGCTGATCGCCATCATCGCCGGGACGACCGTCCTGATAGCCGTCGCCGTGCGACTGTTCTTCCGGCGCGGGAGGAGTCCGCTGGATCTCTAGCCCGCTACTACGAAATACCTGAGATCACCTTCAGGCCGAGGCGCTGGCTGGCGCTGCTGCCCGTCGCGGCGATCACGTGCGGCTCGATCTATCTGCACCAGGCCGGCGCCCTGAACCGCGTGACGCTCGCCCACCACCTGCGGCAATGGACCAGGTGGATGCGGGCCTCGACGATAAGGATGCTGTGGCGCCTGCGCTACTTGCCCGTCCTTTCCTACGGCTGGATCTTCACGCTCTATACGATCGGATCCTTCCTGTTCTCCGTCGCCATGACCATCGCCATACCGCTGGCCTGGCCTGGAAGCGAAAGACTGCTGCTGGCCTCGCTCGCCGCGATGGTGATCTGGCCGCTGTCGATCGCGCTGCGGCTCGCGACCATAAGGCGCAGCGACCAGGGCGCCGGGAGCAGGCTGACCGGCGTCGCGCTGCTGCCCTTCGCGGCGCTGTGGTACGTGCTCGTCCTGCGCCAGATCAGGTTCTACGGCATCGCCACGTGCTGGCGCCAGGGCTGGATCACCAGGCAGCACGTCGAGGTCACGCTGGACGGCAGTCACGAGTAAGCGCGGGCCAGGCGCAACCCGGAGGCCGCCGGGTACCAGCGCGCCAGCGCCGATCGGCAGCGTGCGCAGGGGCAGCGCCTCGCCGATCGTGGTGGCACGGAACGCGCGGCCGCCGGGCGGCGGCCAGCGGCGGAGTTCCAGCCCGGCGGGCGCGCACGGCCGCCGCAGGATCCCCTGGCCATGAACCGTCATCCCGGCCAGCATCCAGCGCACCGGCAGGGCCTCAGGAACGGCCGCGATCCGCGCGGCTTCCCCGGTCCTCGGGCAGCTGGCCGACCGCCGGGAGCGCCCCCGGGTCGGCCGCCGGGAACGCCGCTGGCCCGGCCGCAGGGCGCGCCGCCCGCGCGTTCCATGCCGCCCCGCCCGCGCGTTCCATGCCGCCCGCGCGTTCCATGCCGCCCGCGCGTTCCGGCGTCTCACGCCTGGCGGCGGGTTGCCAGCCGATCTCCGGTACCCAGCCGATCCCCGGTACCAAGGGGTGATCGCTGGCTGCACGGCTTCGCCGCGACGATCGCGGCGACCCGGCTGCCGTTCGCCCTGTCGTTCGGGCCAGAGATGAACGGCTCCTGGTACACCTACGGGGCAGGAACCGCACACACGTACATCCGCGCCTTCAGGCACGTCCACAACGTATTGCTGCGGGATGTCGGCAAGGCGCTCACGCCGGCCGCAGCGTCGAGGCTCCTGACGTTCATGTGGCAGCCGTCGGCCATCCACACCTCGACGCCGTCGCCGCGGCCTTACTGGCCGGGCGCCAGGTACGTCGAGCTCATCGGCCTGGACGGCTACTACTACCACGCGACGGACTCCTTCCACGTGATCTTCGACCGCACGATCAGCATGCTGCGGAAGCTCAGCCCGAAGACTCAGATCATGATCGGCGAGACCGCCGTAGGCCCCAGGATCGGGCATCAGGCGAGGGGCATCAAAGATCTGTTCGCCGGAATCAGGCGCCGCAAGCTGGCCGGGCTGATCTGATTCAACAGGAACCAGGCCGGCCTGCACTTCGCGCCGAGCAAGCGCGTCTACCATCAGGACTGGCGCCTTCAGGATCATCCTGCCGCGGTGCGCGCCTTCATCGCCGGGCTCAAGGCCGACGCCCCGCTCGCGTCCTGACGGCGGCCGCCTTACCTGCCGAGCAGGCCGCGGCGGTGCAGCCGCCAGGTCATCGACCTCGCGTCGAGTACGGCAAAGTTGCGCAGGGCGCCGTCCGCCGCGAGGCCTGTGACCTGCACGGGGCCGAAGCCGAATTCGCAGTCTTGCTGGTAGGCCCTGTGCAGGTGACCGTGCATAAGGTAGCGCGGCCGTACCGCCTCGGTGATGCGCTGCAGCCGGACCCGGTGTGCGTCATTGCGCCGGAGATCGGCTGGGTTCCAGTCCGCGGGCGGCCGCGGGAAGCTGTGCGTCACCGCGGCCGGGCAGTCGTGGCACACCATGACGTCCGCGACACCCGCGCCGGACAGGGCGCGCTCCTGGTCGTCGGTGATCTCCTCCTGCGGCCACCAGTCGCTGCCTTCTCGCCGGCCAGCCCGGTCCAGGCTGACGCCGCCGCCGCAGGCGAGCCACCGCCGCCCGTGCCAGGCCCACCGGTGACCGCGCGGCAGATGGTAAATCCCTGCCCGTACGGGAACGCGACCATCGGGCTCCATGTCGCATCCGAGCACCTCGAGCTGGGAGAAGTCCTCATGGTTGCCGTCGACGAACCAGAGCTCGGCGGCCTGCTCGGCCAGCGCGGCGCTGACCGCGCTGAGATAGCGCCGTCCGTCGGCATCCGGCCAGATCCCGAAGTCGCCGAGGTGCAGGATCACCCGGTTTCGCTCGCATGCCAGGAGCTGCGGCAGGCGCCTGATCACGTTCAGCGCCCAGTACCGGTTGCCGTGCCAGTCGCCGGCGACCACGATCCGCTCAGGAGCCGCCGGCGCGCCGAATCCGGTCATGCCCAGAGGTATAGCCCAGATCGTCAGGCACCGCTGGCTATCCGCCGGCTACCAGACCGAGGCTGGGCGCCAGTCGCAGGTCAGCTCGCCGGCCAGGTCGAGCGGCACCGATACAGGCAGCACGTAGACGGCGCCGTCCTCGTCCGGCGTGCGTCTGATGCCGTCTGGCGTCAGCGCCGAGACCGGGCCGCGCCAGCGCTGCCAGCCACGCGAGGTGTACAGGTGGGCGCCGTCGGTGCTCGCTCCGAGCGCGCCGACCTGGTAGCCGGACCGCACGTACCGCTCGAGCACGGCCATCATCGCGTCGCCGTGTCCGCGGCGGCGCCGGTCAGTGCGCACCGCGACGCCCTCGATGTAGCCGGTGCGCAGCGCGAGCCCGCCGTGCAGCATGCGCCGCTGGACGACGCTGGCGTGGCCGATCAGTTCGCCTTCGTCGATGACCAGTGTATGGATGCCGCCGAGCACGTTCTCATAGGTGTCGTCGGACACCCCGTCGAAGGCCGCATCCATCAGGGCGCGGATCGCGGACCGGGTGCCCGCGTCGAGGTCAGCGGTGTGCAGCGTCTGTAGCGCGGTCACGCCCAGTGGTTCCGCATGACATCGGCGATGAGATCGCGGGAGGCTTCCTCGTCGAGCGACGCCGCGACCAGGCGCCCGAAACCCAGCTCGTACTGGTGCGTTTCGGCCGCCTCGTCGGTGTAGAGCGCGTTGCCGCTCAGCGCCTCCACGTACACGATGCTGGCGACCGCGCCGATCTCAGGTATCGGCGCGAACTTCAGCAGGATGAACGCGCCGGTTCCGATCGGATGCGCGTCGCTCAGTGGCAGGACATGCAGCGTGACGTGCGGCAGCCGGGATACCTCGATCAGGTGCGCGAGCTGTTCGCGCATGACCTGCGCGCTCTCCAGCCGCCGCAGCAGGACCGACTCGTCGAGCACGCAGTCGAACGGCGTTGGCTCAGGCGGGGTGAGCAGGTGCTGGCGTCGCAGCCTGGTCTGCACCCGCTGCTCGATCTCGCTCGGTGAGAGCGACGCGGTCGCCGCCATGTGCGCGTCGATCGCGGCGCGCGCGTAATCCCTCGTCTGCAGCAGTCCTGGCACCCAGTCAGGGCTCCAGGCGCTAATCGAGCTGGCATCTGTCTCCAGCCCGATCAGCGTGATGTACTTCTCGGGCAGCGCCCCGCCGTAGGCACGCCACCACTCGTGTCCGCGTGGCTTCTCGATCAGCCTGAGCAGCTCGGTCCGCAGTTCGGCAGGGACGCCGTACGTCGTCAGCAGCAGGTTGAGGTCGGCGGCCTTGATGCCGGTCCTGGACAGCTCGATGCGGCTGAGCTTGGACGCGGACCAGCCGAGGGACTCGGCGACGTCCTCGCCTGTCAGATTACGTTCCTCGCGGAGCCGGCGCAGCTCCGCAGCAAGCCGGCGGCGACGGACCGATGGACTGCCAAGTTCAGGCATCCCATTTGGCCCTTTCTCCTCTGTGACCACATGGGCTACCGGGCCAGTCGTCAGCAGCGTAGCGCCCTGAACCAGTTCTTTGGAAGTGCGACGCGCAAGTACTCGCGACCTGCACTGCACATTGCAGAAATGTCATGATCGGGGCTTGGAAGGCGGCGCCTGGCGACGGTGACGAAACCCAGGGTCGCTTAACAAAGACGCGGCCGAGACCCAGCGCGGCACGGCGAATCGCCGCGGCGCGATCGAGGAAGTCGGGTACTGGCTAGCCGAACTCGCCGGCGCGGATCCCGGCGACGAAGGCCCGCCACTCACTGGCGTCGAAGCGCAACTGCGGGCCGTCAGGGTCCTTGGTGTCTTTCAGGAGCACGTGCCCGCCGGGCAGCAGGCCTACGGCCACGCAATCGCCGTTGCCCGCGCACCACGAACTGACGCGCCAATCGATTGCCGTGGCCGCCGAACCCCCGTCGGCGGCGGCCCTGTGCGTGCCGCTCATTGAATGATGCCTGCCCTCTCGGCCGACCGCCAGGCGCGCTGCCTGGGCGGAGACGCTGGAGACGGTTCTTGATGCGGCGGCCAGTCCTGCCAGCACCGGGACGTGGAGTCGCGCAGGGGCCGGGCGGATCCAAGGCTGCCATACAAGCTGATTCATTATGGCCAGCCGGCGTCACGGCGCTCGCAAAACTCGCCGATTCTCGCGTTAAAATTGAATCCTTGATTACCTAAAGTCACCCTTCGCAATGAATCTGCTACTGGTCTGCAAGGGTTCGTCACGCGATTACCGACAATAGGTAACGGATTGCGATCGCGATAACGAGAATGCCGACCAGCCGCCTGATGAACAATTCGGGCAGCCGGGACTGGATGCGGGCCCCTGTATAGGCGCCGGCCAGCCCGCCGAGGCCGAGCGCGATTCCGGTCGGCCAGTCAGGCGCGATGGAGCCGTGCTGGTGGCTCGCCAGGATCGTGAACGTGATCACGCCAGCCAGCGACGTGACGAACGTCGATGCCAGGGCGGCGGGGGCTACCTCGGCGGGCGGCCGGCCGGAGCCGATCAGGATCGGCGCAAGGATCGAGCCGCCGCCGATGCCGTAGATGCCGCCCAGGCAGCCCACCGCGGCGGCGAGCGCGATCAGCGCGGGGTCCGGGAGGGCTCGCACCGGGCGCGGCGGCTCGCCACTGTCCTCGCGCCCAACGCTGGTGACGGGCCTGGTCAGGGCGAGCCACGCCCCGAGCGGCAGCAGAACGGCGGCCACGACCAGGTCGAACACCCGCGCTCCGGGCAGCAGTTCGACGCGGATGACCGATCCGGCGATCACCCCGGGCAGCGTCCCGGCGATCAGCATCGCCGCGAGACGGCCGCCGGTCTGGCCCTGCCGCCAGTACCGGTACAGACCGCCTGGCGTGGCGATGACGTTGTACAGCAGGTTCGTGGGCGTGACCGCGGGGCTCGGCGTGCCGAGCACGCTCACCTGGAACGGAAGCAGCAAGACGGCGCCAGAGACGCCGGCGGGCGTGGCCAGCGTCGCGATCGTGAACGCGGCCACCAGCGCGAGCACCTGCGTCCAGCCTGGCCCGAGCATCCGGTCACCCTAGCCCACCGCCGGCCTGCCCCCAGCCTGCCCCCTGCGGCTCGCCCGGCTGTCAGAGGCTGGCGGCAGGATAGTGCCGTGCCCGCGCTACCAGCAGAGCTACCCAGTCCAGAGCTACACCGAGTGGCCCGCTCGGCGCAGCCCGGGCGGCAGCGTCGCGTGCCTGTGGACGTCCCGGCCGAGCGAGACCACCGCCGGCCTGGTGCTGCCCGACGCGTGCATCGACCTGATCTGGGACGGCGCTGCGCTGTTCGTCGCCGGGCCGGACACCGGCCCCGTGCCTGTGCCGCCGCAGCCTGGCCAGTGGTTCGCTGGCCTGCGGTTCCCGCCAGGCAAGGCGCCGGGCTTCCTCGCCGCGCCTGCCAGCGAGTTGCTGGACAGCCGCGTGCCGCTCGCCGATCTCTGGGGCGATGCCGCCGCCGCAAGCGTGGCCGGCCTGGCGGCGGCGGAGAGCCCGGAAGGCGCCGCTGACGTGCTTGACGAGGTCATCGCCGGCCGGGTCGGCGAGGCGCCGGCCTCGGATCCGATCGTTGATCACCTGGTCGCGATGCTGAGCGGGCAGCCCGACGCCAACGGCGTAGTCCAGCTCGCCAGCGAGGTCCTGTCCGTGGGCGAACGCCGCCTGCACCGGCACTGCCGCGCCGCAGTCGGCTACGGGCCGAAGATGCTGGAGCGGGTGCTGCGGTTCCAGCGGGCCAGGCGGCTGGCCCGTGACACCTGCTCGCTGGCCACGGTCGCCGCCATGGCCGGGTATGCCGACCAGGCCCATCTAACGCGCGAGTCGCGCCGCCTGGCCGGGAGGACGCCGTCCGATCTGTTCAAGACGGCGCGGCTGGCCGCCTCCTAACCTGGCCGCATGGACACACTTTTCACATCAGGACGAGACTTCATACTCCGGCAGGGCCGGCTGCTCGAACGGCGGCTGTTCGCGACCCGCTTCGAAGGCGCCCCGGCAGGCGGCGTGGTCGACGTGCTGCGCGGTTACCGCAATGACGACGGCGGCTTCGGACACGGCCTCGAGCCCGACATACGGTGCCCCGCCAGCCTGCCGATCGACGTCGAGGTCGCGCTGCACGCGATGGCCACGGCGGGCACCACCGACGAGCAGCTGGTCGGCGGCGCCTGCGACTACCTGGCGAAAGTCGCCGCCGAGGCGGAAAGCGGCGGCGCCGTGCCGCCGGCCTTCCCGGTCATCGAGACCTACCCGCGGGCGGCGCACTGGACCGAGTGGACCTACGAGCCCGGCCTGAACCCGACCGCGGGCCTCGTCGGCGTGCTCCGCAGGCTGGGCGCCGAGCACGCCTGGATCGACGAGGCGACCGCCTGGTGCTGGAGCCAGGTCGAGGACGCCGAGCTACCCGACGAAGCGCACGCGCTGAGCGAAGTTCTCGCGTTCCTCGAGCACGTTCCGGAACGCGGGCGGGCAGAGGCCGCCGCGAGCAGGGTCAGGGACCGGCTCGCGAGCGCTCCCTTGTTCAAATTGGACCCGGAGGCCGAGGGCTACGGATTGTCCCCGCTCAGCTTCGCGCCCGCGGCCGACAGCCGGTGGCGCGCTTTGTTCAGCGACGAGATCATCAGCGCGCACCTGGAGCACCTCGCGGGCCAGCAGGAGCCAGATGGCGGCTGGCCGATCACCTGGGATCCGCCCAGCGAGGCGTCCAAGCTCGAGTGGCGCGGCGTCGTGACGCTGGGCGCCTTGCGCACGCTGACCTCATATGGCCGGATCGGCTGACCAGCGGGGCCAGGTTCAGGGCAGCGTCTCGAGGATCGCGATGATTTCCTCGCGCCGGAAGCCGTGGTGGCGCGCGAAGTCGAGCAGCTCCTGGGCCCTGGCCGCGACGGCGCCGCGGTGCGGCGAGCCGACGACCGTGATGCCGCGGCCGCGCCGGAACTCCAGCAGGCCCTCGTCCCTGAGCAGGTGCAGCGCACGGAGCACGGTGTTCTTATTGACACCGAGGACCGCCGCGAGGTCCCTGGCCAGCGGCAGCCGCTCGCCTGGAGCGGCCTCGCCGTCCGCGATGGCGCGCCTGATCTGCGCGGCGACCTGGTCGTGCAGCGGGACGGACCCAGACCGGTCGATGTTGACATCCAGCATGGTACTAGTGATAGTAGGACCATGCTGCAGATAGGGCAAGGGAATTCGGCCCTGTGGGACGAGGTGCGCGCGCTGTTCAGCGAGGCGCACCTTCGTCGCCGGCGCCGGCGGCGGTGGGTGTCCGGCCTCGCCGTGGCCGTGCTCGCGGCCAGCGTGGCCATGGGGGCGCTTGCGTGGGTGAACCACCCGCCTGGACATGCTGGCGCGGCCGGCCGCGGCCCTGGCGGCGCTCTCGAGGTTCGCGGCACCGGCGCGGAGGCCGTCTGGGTGGACGACTCCAGCCGGCTGCACGTCGGCGTCGTCGGAGCTGGCGGCCTGCTCAACGACCGCGTGGTGGGGGAGGCAAACGCAGCCTCGGAGCCGCTGGTCGCCGCCGGGCGCCGGGTCTACTGGGTCGATCCCGCCGGAGCGTACGTGCCAGCGCTCGGGCACTGGTCGCAGGTGGTCATGATGCTGAACCTGCGCACCGGCCGGATCGCGGCTGCCGGCGCTGGGCAGACGGTCTTCCTCTCGGCCGACCGCCGCTACCTGCTGATGTCGCAGACACCTACGAGCCTGACGCAGACGCCGGTCGGCGGCGGCCGGCCCCGGTTGCTGAACCTGCCGCGCGGCTGGTACCTGCCGGGCGGTGACGGTAACGCCGATCCGGTCGAGGGCCAGGGGCTCGACACGGCGAACGGCATCCTCGTCCAGTCCAGGGAGTCTCCGGGCGTCGGCGCGATGCGGATCGCGAGTCTGGAACCCGCGGACAGCAGCGGTCACGATGATCGGCCTGGCCAGGGGCGTGATCGACGCCTACACCCCGCCGGGTGCCAGGCACAGCTTGCTCGCGTGGCTGCCCGCCGGTTGCCCGCGGCCTTCGAGCCCGCCGCCTGGCAGCTGCCTGATCGAGATCACAAACACGGCCAGTGGCGCCGTCACGACCGTGCGCAGCCCGTCTCCCGGCGGGTTCGCAATCGGCGGGGCGTTCTCACCTGACGGCCGCACCCTGGCCGTCTTCGTCAACGCGCCCTCCCAGCGATCGGCCAGCCTCGCGCTCATCGACCAGGCAACTGGCGCGATCCGCGTCGCGGCCGCCGCATCCCCGGTCGGCATCGACTACGGCTGGGCGCGCTGGCTGCCCGACGGCGGCCGGCTGATCGCAAGCACGGCGACCGGCGGCTACCTCGTCAACGCGGCAACGCTCGGTGTCCGGCCGCTGCGGATGCCACGCGGCGACGGTTCCGCCGCCGTGAACTACACCGCCGTCGTGATCCAGGCCGTCGGCCGGCGCACTAGCTCCTGACCGCCCAGACCTGGAAGAGCCTGGGGTCGCCGACCACGGTCTCCGGCCTGGCCGCGAACGCGGTGAGGTCGGCCAGCGCCGCCGCGACCTCGCCGGGCGTCGCCAGGCCGGCGTCAGTGATCGCATCTGCCGACGCATCTAGCGTCGAGACGGCCAGATCCTTGAGGTCGCCGTCGGTGCCAGCGTTCTGGTGCATGCGCAGCTCTGGCGCTGGGATGCCGGCGTCGCCGAAGTAGCGATACAGCTTGCGCCCGACAACTGGGTCGCCACCGTTCAGCGCGCAGACGCGCGGATACATGGCGGCGTAGAAGGCGAAGCCGGCGTTATCAGGATCGCAGAACAGGCCGTCGAAGTCGGCGTCCTCAACCGCTATCGTGCCGCCCGCGCGGACCGCGGCCCACATCCGGCGGAGCAGCCCTACCGGATCGCTCAGGTGCTGCAGCAGGGTCCGGCAGTAGACGAAGTCATAGCTGTCGGGCTCGCTCCAGTCGGCGACGTTCCCGGCGCGGAACTCGACGTTGGTCACGCCCTGGCCGGGAATGTCCTGCCTGGCCAGGGTGAGCTTGGCCTCGTCCATGTCGATCCCGACGACGGAGCCGTCTGGTTCCACCAGCCTGGCCAGGTCGAACGTGACCTCGCCGCCGCCGCAGCCCAGGTCCAGGCATCGCATGCCGGGCCCGAGCCCGAGCAGGCGGAACAGCTCGGCGGTCTCTGGCCGGTGCACGCGGGCCAGCAACTGCAGCCGTTCGTACCCGAGTTGCCCGCCGCGCAGCACGTATCGCTCCATCTGCAGATCGTAGGCCGAGCGGCCGTCCGAGCCCGAAGAGGGCGGCGGTGCTCGCGCTCTGGGCGGGAGCGGGGAGCGGGTCACGGAGGGGGGAAGCTGGCTGCTCCCAGGCGGCGCATGGCCTCCATCATCGCCTCGTAGGCCTCGGTGCCGATCTCGGCGCGCCAGCGGTTCTCGACGGCCTCGATGGCCTGGCCGGCCGCCGCCGCGACGGAGTCGCCGCGCGCGGTCCGCGACACCAGCCGGACCCTGCCGTCGGCCGGGTCCTTCGTGCTGGTGACGAACCCGGCCCGGTCGAGCCGGTCCACGATTTCACCAAGCGCTTGCTTGGTCATCACGGCCAGCGCGGCGAGGTCGGTGATCCTGATCGCGCCGGGCGGGATCATCTGCAGGACCCGGCGTTCGCTGCCGCGCACATCGGGAAACGTGCCCGAGCTTGCGATCTGCGCGCTGAGATCGGCAAACAGGCGCCGGTTCACGGCTTCGAGCCATCGCGGCAGATGGTCAGGCAGCCGGTCCCTGGCCAGCGTGTGGTCAGGAACCTGGGGCTTGCGCTGAGTCATAAGGCTACCTTACTATCTCTATTTGAGAAGGTAACCTTACTAGTTGCTCAATGTGCGAGCATTGCTTGGGGGGCACGATGTCACAGCCAGATGCTGGCAAGAGCCAGTTCAGTCTCGCGGCGCTGACCGCGGAAGAACTGGCCAGGCTGGCGAGTCAGCAGGATGGCGGGCCCGTTCCGGTCGCGGGCATGTCGGTGCGCCCGATCGGCTACGACTGGAGTTCGCCCGCGACGGCCGGTATGTGGCGGGTCGACCTCAGGCTCCTGCGGGACCAGCGGGTTTCGTCAAGGTCGTTCTTCGTCAAGCTGCTGCGGCACCCGCGGCTGTGGCCAGGGCTGGCGACGCTGCCCGACGAGGCGAGCCGCGTGAGTTTCGTGCAGTATTTCCCGTGGCGGTTCGAGCTCGACATGTACCACAGCGGGATCGCCGAGGCGCTGCCGCCTGGGCTGCGCATGCCTGTCCTGCACGTGGTCAAGCACGCCGACGCCGATCACATCGCGCTGTGGTTCGAGTTCGTTGAGCAGGAGCCTGGGCGCTGGCAGCTCGCCGACTACCGGCGGGCTGCCTACCTGCTCGGCCGGCTCGCCGCCCGCCGCAGGGACGGCGCCGCGGTCAACGCGGGACTGCCTGCGATCTGCCGAGTCGGGCTGCCCGGCGAGTCGCTGCGTTTCTACGTCCGCAGCCGGCTGCTGCAAGGAACGGTGCCGGCGCTGCGGGACCCCGGCCTCTGGCGGCACCCGGTGATCGGGGCGGCGTCGCGGCTCGTCGCTGATCCCCGGCTGGCTGAGGACATGCGGGCACTGGCCGATCGGCTTCCTGCGATCCTTGACCTGCTCGCCGCGCTGCCGCAGACGCACGCGCACGGTGACGCGAGCCCGCAGAACCTGCTGCGCCGCGCGGGAGATCCCGGCGCTCTCGTCGTTATCGACTGGGGGTTCGGTGACCTGCTGCCCGTCGGTTTCGACCTCGGCCAGCTCCTGGTCGGACTCGCGCACGCGGGCGAGACCGACCCGGACGAGCTCGCGGCGATCGACGAGGTGATCCTGCCCGGCTACCTGGACGGCCTGGCAGACGAGGGGTACGACGTCGACCCCCGGCTGGTGCGGACCGGCTACCTCGGCGGGCTCGCGGTGCGCTCGGCCCTGTGCGCACTGCCGCTCGAGCAGCTGGGCGAGCCCGCCCGCACTGACGAGCAGCTGGCGCTCTTCGCCACCCGGCTGCGCCTGAGCAGGGTGATGGTTGAGCTGGCCAAGGAGGTCGAGCCTGGCGTGCTAGCACGCATGCCAGCAGGTGGCTAACCACCTTGCTGATCCGCCGTGGCACGGAAGACTAGAGCCAGGATCTGAGGCGGGAGGGCGCCGTGCGTGCGGTTGTCATGCTGCTGCGTACGCAACGGCGGCAGCACTGGAAGTCGTGGCTGGCGCTGGCGGCGCTGATCGCGATGGCCGGCGGGTTCGTCATCGCGGCCGCCACGACTGCCAAGCGGACGGCGGCTGCCTTCCCTGACTTCGTCGCGAAGCACGGCTACGACGCCATCGTCTACAGCGGGCACCCGCTCCCTTCGCTGGCGCGCATCCCGCAGGTGGCCGACGTCACGCCGGTGCCCGGCCCGGTGGAATTCCCGACGGCCTGCGACACCTGCACCAAGCCGATCACGTCAGGCTCGTTCGGCATGTTTCGAGATCCCGCCCGCCAGCCTGCCGAAGATCGTCAAGCTGCTGGCCGGGCGAATGCCCGACCAGTCCGACCCGCGCGAGGCGCTCGCGTCGTACACGCTGGGCCGTGACAAGGGCGTGCGGCTCGGCTCGGTGATTCAGGTGATCGTGCCGACGCCAGCGCAGATCAGGCTCGGCCCGAGCAAGGTCAAGCTGTCCGAGCTTCCGCGCCGCAGACTGCGGGTGGTCGGACTGGTGGTGACTGAGAACGAGTTCCCGGCGGGAACCGGGAACCGCTACGACCTGTTCGTGACCAGGGCCTACGCGGCCGCGGTCAACCCGCACGCCATGGTGGTCAGCAGCTACTACGTCCGGCTGAGGCACGGCGCCGCGGACCAGTCGGCGTTCGACGCGGCGCTGCGGCCGCTCGGTTCCTTTGGCGCGGATGACCTCGACATCGACGCCGTGGCCGTGCAGCGCGGGATCACGCCGCAGGCTGCCGGCTGGCTGGGGCTGGCTTGCCTGGCCGCGCTGGCGGGTCTGGCCGTCGTGGGGCAGGCGGCGGCGAGGCAGTTCACGGTGGACGCGGACAACCATGAGACGCTCTCGGCCCTGGGCCTGAGTGCCCGTCAGTTCGTCACGATCGGGCTGGTGCGGGCGGCGGTCATCGGAACGGTGGGCGCGGCCGGCGCCGTCGCGCTCGCGGCGGCCCTGTCGCCGCTGACCCCGGTCGGCGAAGCGCGGCTCGCGGACGGTGCCGCGGGTGCCGTCGTGCTCGATCCGGCGATCACCACGCTCGGGGCGGTCACCGCCGTGCTCGTCACCGTGGTTCTCTCGGCCTGGCCCGCGGTCCGCAACGCGCGGCTGCGCCGCCAGGCTGCCGGGCTGCCGTTCTTCCCAGGGCTCGCCGTCAGGGCAGTGACATGGACAGGCGCGCCTCCCGCGGCCGTGATCGGCGTCAGGTACGCGCTCGAGCGCGGACGCGGCCGGCGGCCAGTCCCGGTGGGCACCGCGCTGCTCGGCAGCGTGCTCGCGCTGGCCGCGCTGTGCGCGACGGCCATCTTCGGAGCCAGCCTGGCCAGGCTCATCGGGACGCCCGCTCTCTACGGCGCGCCGTTCCAGGCCCAGTTTGCCAACGAGAGCCTCGGATCAGGAGCCGTGCTCACCGGCCGGCTTCTGACCAGCCTGCGGAACGACCAGGCGATCGCCAGGATCACGCTCGCGAGCGTGGCTGAGATCGACGTCAACGGCAGGCCGGTCCGCGCCGTCGCGGTGCGCTCGGTCCGCGGCGCCGCCCTGATCTCCACTGTCGACGGCCATATCCCGCGCGGACCCCGTCAGATCGCGCTCGGGGCCTCGACGATGCGCGGCGCCGGCGTGCAGGCCGGCGACCGGGTTCGGGTCGGCATCACCGATCCCGCGACAGGCGCCAGGCGCACGGTCCCGTTCGTGGTGACCGGGCGTGCCTCCTTCCCGCCTAGCTTCGAGACCGGCGGGCTCGGCACGGGCGCGGCGATAACGACCGCCGGGCTAACCCGCGCGCAATGCCCGGCCGGCTCTGCGCGGGCGTCGTGCCTGGCCAAGGCGGCGAATGGAACGATGTACCACGTGCTCGTCACCGCTGCACCTGGCCCGGCGGGCGCTGCGGCCCTTGCCCGGTACAGCCATGCCTATCCCGATTTCGTTGGCGAGCAGGACCGACCTCTCGACCTGGTCAATTTCGGCGTGTCGGTGAACTTCCCGCTTCTGTTCGGCGGGCTGCTCGCGCTGTTCGGCGCGGCGACGATGGTGCACCTGCTGCTGGTCAGCGTGGCGCGCAGGCGAACCGAGGCCGGGCTGCTCAAGGTGCTCGGCTTCGTCCGCCGCCAGGTCGCCGCCGTGGTCAGCTGGCAGGCGACCGCGGTCGCGCTGGTGGGGATCATCGCGGGCGTGCCGCTGGGCATCGCGGCGGGCAAGACCGCCTGGCGGGTGTTCGCCACGAACTTCGGCGTCGTGCCGGTCGCGGTCGTCGAGCCTACGGTGCTTGCCGGGCTCGCAGCCTGCGTTCTCGTGGTGGCCAACGGCCTGGCTGTGCTGCCCGCCATCGTCGCCGCCAGGTCCCGGCCCGCTGACTTGCTCAGGGCCGAATGAGCCCGCGACCGCCGTCTCGCCTGGCGACCTTCCGCGCCCTCGCCGGGAACAGGGCCCTGACCCGGGTCGTCGCGGGGTACGCGCTGTTCGTGCTCTCCGAGTACTCGGTGTGGATTGGCATGCTGGTCTATGCCTATGCTCGCGGCGGCGCGACCGTCGCCGGGCTGATCGCGCTCGCGCAGTTGGTCCCTGCCGCGCTGTTCGCGCCCTTTGCGGCGGCCATCGCCGACCGGCGCTCGCCTGTCCTGCTGCTGGCGGGCGGCTACCTCGCGCAGGCCGTCGGCATGGCTGCCACCGCAGCGGCGATCCTCGCCGGCGTGCCGCTCGCCGCCTACGCCGCCGCCGTGGTCGCCTCGACGGCCGTCACGACCACCAGGCCGGCCCAGGCAACCCTCATCCCGTCGCTGTGCGCGTCACCTGACCAGCTGACCGCGGCGAACGTCGTCGTCGGGTGGGTCGAGGCCACGGCGATCACCGGCTCAGGCCTCCTGACCGGGCTGCTGATCTCGGCCGGCGGCATCGCGAGCGTCTTCGCGGCCTGCGCCGGCGTCGCCCTGCTCTCCTGCGGCCTGGTCGCGCGCCTCCGAGCGAGGGCGCTCGCACCGCCCGAGCAGCCGCCTGCCGTGCTCGCGGACCTCCGCGAGGCGGTACGCGGAGCTGCCGAGCGGCCTGGGCTGCGGCTGATCCTGGCCCTGCTGACCGCCGAGGCCGTCGTCGTCGGAAGCCTCGACCTGCTGTTCGTGATCCTCGCCGTGACCGTGCTCGGGCGGCCGCAGGCCTGGGCCGGCTACCTCAACGCCGCTGACGGAGCGGGGGCCGTGCTCGCGGCGACCGTCAGCGTCACGCTCGTTGGGCGGCGCCTCGGGCTACCGGTCCTGGCTGCCGCGCTGGCACTCAGCGGGGCGCTCGCGGCGCTGGCCTTCGGCGTCGGGGTCGCCGGTACCGTCGGGCTGCTCACCCTGGTCGGCGCCAGCCGCGCGCTGCTCGAGGTGGCCAGCCGCAGCCTGCTGCAGCGATCGGTGCCTGTGCAGCTGATCGGCAGGATCTTCGGGCTGCTCGAGGGCCTCACGATGGCGGGCCTCGCTGCGGGAGCGCTGCTCGTTCCCGCGCTGGCCGCCCTTGGCGGAAGCCGGCTCGCCCTGATCGGAGTCGCCGCCGTGCTGCCGCTCGCCGCTCTGGCCGGGGCCAGGCACCTGTTCGGCCTGGACGCCGCGGCGAAGGTGCGGGTCGTCGAGATCGCCCTGCTCCGGTCCCTGCCGCTGTTCGCCGAGTTGCCGGCCCCGGCGATCGAGGGACTCGCGGGCGCGCTGATACCGCGTGACATACTTGCGGGCACCGACCTGATCAGGCAGGGCGAGCGCGGCGAGACCTACTACGCGATCGCGTCAGGGCACTTCGAGGTCCGGCAGGACGGCCGCCTGATCCGCGAGTGCGGCCGCGGCGACGGCGTCGGCGAGATCGCGCTGCTGCGCGCGATCCCGCGCACCGCCACGGTCACGGCGCTGACCAACGGCACGGTGTACGAGCTCAGCAGGGAGCCGTTCCTCGCCGCCGTGCTCGGGCACGCCGCCACGGAGCGGCAGGCGGTCAGGGCAGCAGAAGCGCTGCTGGCCAGCGACGCGCTGCTGGCCAGCGACGCGCTGCTGGCCAGCGAAGACTGCGCCGCGACCTGTCAGCGTGACGAGGGCGAGGCCGGGGATGACGGCGAGGCCGAGGACGAACCCGAGCCCGCGGACGACGGCGACGCCGAGGCCGACGACGTCGGCGAACCCGACGGCGAAGGCGCGGCAGACGACGACGGGGCCGAGGATGACGGCGGGGCCGATGGCGACGGACTCGGGCTGCCGACTGGCCCGACGCCCGGCGGCGTCCGCGGTGCCGGCGTCGTGCGCGCGTGCTTGTGGTGCGCTGGCGTGCCGATGGTCGACGCCGACGACGGCTTGACCATGAAGTAGACGACCAGCGTGGCAACGAAGATGGCGGTCAGCAGCCAGGTCGAGATCCGGATCCTGCGCATCAGCTGCTCCCGGACGGACCGGTGGTCTCCAGGTCGGGCGGCATGTGGATGCCCTCCGTGCGGAGCACGGCAGCGACCCTGGCGCGCAAGATCCGGCCCACGTCGAACTGCTTACCTGGCAGCGTCCGCGCGACGAGCCTGACCTGGAACTCGTCCACGTCAATGCTCTGCACGCCCATCACGGCCGGCGGGTCAAGTAGCAGCCGGCGCAGTTCGGGCTCCTGGTAGGCCTGATCGCCGATCTTCCTGAGCGTGTCACTGACCTGGTTGACGTCCATCGCCGCAGGCACGGGTACATCGACGACTGCGCGCGCCCAGTCCCTGGAGAGATTTGTTACCTGTGTGATCTGACCGTTCGGCGTGATCACCAGCTCACCGTCGACGGTCCTGATGGCGGTCACCCGCAGCGTCACGTCCTCCACAGTCCCCGTCGCGGGCTGGGAGACGTTCGGTGCGTTCAGGCGGATCAGGTCGCCGAACCCGTACTGGCGCTCGGCGATGATGAAGAACCCGGCGAGGATGTCCTGGACGATGCGCTGGGCGCCGAACCCGAGCGCGACCGCCGCCACGGCCGCGGGCGCGACCAGGCTGGTGACCGGGATGCCGACCCTCGCCGCGACCGCAACAGCCGTGGCGCAGTAGATGATCACGAGCGCGGCCCAGGTGAACACCTGCGCAAGCGCGTGCCTGTGCTTGGACGCTTCAGATCGGACTAGGGAGTCCGTTTCGCGGGCGTTCGCGTCGATCCGGTTCGTGATCTTGCTGCCGAGCCAGGTCGCGAGCCGCGTCAGCAGCACAGCGCCGGTGACGAGCAGGACGATCTCCAGGCCGTTTCCTCTGGCCCAGAGCGAGATTTCGGTCAGGGGTTTCACACTCAGCATGAGGGACTTTTCCGTTGTCGCGGGTGGCGCGGGGCAGCACGCGGCGTGACCCCTCGGTCAGCGGCAGGGGAATGGGGGACAACCAGGTACCCAGACCGAACATACCCAATCCCCGGCCGTGGCCGTGCACGCCGGCCCGCTAGGCGAGTACTCCCTTGGTGGTTGCGTCGCGCACCCAGGTGTCGATCTCGTCGGCCATCGCGTCGGCGAACTGCAGGTCGGTGATCTGGCTCAGCTCGGGGCAGTCGGTGCCGTCGAAGAACTTCGCGTCCACGTTGTCGAGCAGCCGCGCTCCGGGATGACGCTCCTCCAGATCGTCGAGTTCGGTCAGGTAGTCGACGGCGCGGATGGCCAGGAACTTGATCTGCACGGGGTACTTGGCCAGCTCGATGACGAGCATCGTCGCCTGGACGGGGTCGCTCGGGTCACCGTCCGTGACGATGATCGCGAAGATCGGCTCCGTGGTGGTCTTGGCCTCATCGAGCAGGTCCTCGAGGACCGGGCTGAACTTGGTGCCGCCCATCTGGTCCGCGTGCCAGATCCTGGACTCGACGATGCCCTCGTAGTTGGACTGATCGACGATCACCTCCGGCCAGAGCCTGTGGTCGAACGCGATCACGGGGATCTGCCCGTCGGAATCCAGCTGGAACGCGTACCCGAGCGCCCGCTCCACGAGGCGCTGCACGTTCCCGTTGGAGTAATCGCGCGCGTTCGGGAACTCCATCGACCCGGAATGGTCGACATACAGCCGCACGGCCCCGCGCAGGCCAGACATGTTGCGCTTGGACAGGCTGATCCCGGCCTTCTCGGCGCGCTTGACCAGGTCGACGTGGCCGGCCTCGCGCACCTTGCTCAGGTTCACCGCCGGCGCGCCGGTCGGGTCCTTGACCAGGCTGATCGTGCGGGCGGCTACCGGGGAATCGCCAGACATTGGTGATCGCCTCTCTCAGGAGTACGGCGCGGCTGCGGACAGCCGGAATCATGGATAGTAGGGCATAACAGGACGCTCGCGCGATCCTCGGCACGTCAGGCGGGTGCGGGGAACCCGCCCACCGCGTCCTCATAGGCCTGCGCGACGCGCAGGCAGGTCGCGTCGCCGAACTGGCGCCCGACGATCATCAGCCCGGCCGGCAATCCGTCGACCAGGCCGGCCGGCACGGTCGTCGCCGGATGGCCGGTGACGTCGAACGGCGCGGTGTTGACGATCATCTCGGTGGACCTGGCGATGCTCGCCTCGCGCGGAACGTCAGGATCCGGGATGGGCGAGGCTGTGATCGGCAGCGTGGGCAGCACAAGCACGTCAACCGATTCGAGCGCTTCGTCGTAGGCGGACGCGAGCTCGAGCGCCAGGTTGCGCGCCATCGCGTAGTACCGGCCGCCGTGGTTGTCGATGGCGTGCCGCCCCGCGAAGATCGTCGCCTTGACGGTCTCCGGCAGCCGGCCGGCGTGCTCGCGGCGGCCGCGGCGGTAGTGCTCCATCAGCTCGGGGTCGTACCGGCCTGCCCAGTTCATGCCGAAGCCGTCCCCGTCGATCATCTGGGCGACGACGCCGTCGGTGGCGATCACGGTCCAGACGTGCATGGCGTCGCTGTGCCACGGCACGCTGATCTCGCTCACGTCGGCGCCGGCCCCGGCGAGCGTGGCGACCGCCGACCTGACCGCCTCGTCGACGCCGGGCCCTGACAGCCCGGGGAAGCCAAAGCCCTCCTTCAGCATGCCGATCCGCAGGTCGGAGACGCCTGCGGCGAGGCCGCTAAGGTAGTCGCCAGCCGACGGGCCGGCCGGGCCGGCCGGGCCGGCCGGCAGCTGGCGCTGGCGCGGGTCGAGCCCGTCGGGCCCGGCGAGCACGCCCAGCATCACGGCCGCGTCCCTGACGGTCCTGGTGATCGGGCCGAGGTGGTCCAGGGTGTTCTCGATCGGGAACGCGCCCGTGTACGGGACCAGGCCGTGGGTCGGCTTGTGCCCGACCACGCCGCAGAACGCAGCCGGGATCCTGATCGAGCCGCCCTGGTCGCCGCCGAGCGCCAGGTCCGCGTCGGCGGCGGCGACGAGCGCGGCGCTGCCGCTGGACGATCCGCCCGCCGACCTGGAGTGGTCCCAGGGGTTGCGGACCGGCCCGGTGGCCGAGGTGTGGCTGCCGCCGGAGAAACAGAGGTTCTCGCACACCGCCTTGCCCGTGATGATCGCGCCGGCGTCCAGCAGCCTGGTGACCACGGTGGCGTCCCGCCGCGGCACGAACCCCTCGACGGTCGCCGAGCCGTTCATCATCGGGACGCCGGCGACCTCGATGTTGTCCTTGATCGCGACCGTACGGCCCGCCAGCGGCCCGTCGCCGGTGGTCTGCACCCGCGTCGTGACGTACCACCCGCCGAGCGGGTTGTCCGCGTCGGCCGGCCGCTGCCAGTGCCGTTCTGGCGGCTCGGGCAGACTCGCGGCATAGCGACGCTCGACCTCGTCGTAGGAGCTCAGCAGCCCGTCGGCGAGGTGGCGGAAGGATTCGGCGTCCCGGCCCGTGAGCGGCAGGCCGTAGGCGGCGGCGATCCTGGCGACGTCATCGTCTGATAGCGGGGCGATAGGCATGAGTCATCTTGGCCGCCGCGCGAGTCTGAGAACAAGGCCCGTGCGTCACTAGGTCCGGGCCCCGGCCGGCGCGGCGTCGGCGGCGTCGGCGGCCTCGACGTCCTCGCGGGAGATACCGAGCAAGTACAAGATCACGTCCAGGTGCGGCACGCTCACCGACGCGTCTGCGGCGCTGCGCACCGCGGGCTTGGCGTTGAACGCGATGCCAAGGCCAGCCGCCGCGATCATGTCCAGGTCGTTGGCGCCGTCACCGACCGCGACGGTCTGGCTGAGCGGCACCCCCGCCTCGGCCGCGAACCGCCGCAGCACCCGCTCCTTGCCAGGCCGGTCGATCAGGTCGCCCGTGATCCGCCCGGTGAGCTTGCCGCCGCTGATCTCCAGGGTGTTCGCCGCCGTGTAGTCGAGTCCGAGCTCGGCCGACAGCCAGTCGGTGATCTGCGTGAAGCCGCCGCTCACCACGCCGCAGCGGTAGCCGAGCCGCTTCAGCGTCCGCACCAGCGTGCGGGCGCCAGGGGTCAGCCGCAGCTTCTCGGTCAGCTCCGTGAGCGCGGTCGCATCGAGGCCGGCCAGGCGCTGGACGCGCTGCCGGAGCGCGGTCGCGTAGTCGATCTCGCCGCGCATCGCGGAAGCGGTCAGCGCGGACACCTCGGCGGCGCAGCCTGCGCGGTCCGCGAGCAGGTCGATGGCCTCGTCCTGCAGCAGGGTGGAGTCGACGTCCATGACCACCAGCCGCATCGCGCGCCGGTGCAGCCCGCCGCGCTGGACCGCGATGTCCGCTCCGAGGTGCACGGACTCGCGGGCCAGGTCGGTGCGCAGCGCCTCTGGATCGGCGCCGGAGACCTCGAACTCGATGCAGGTGACTGGCTGGCGGGCGAGCCGGCCGATCTTGTCGATGTTGGCGCCGCTGGCCGCGACCCGGCCGGCGATGGCGGCGATCACGCTCGGCGTCAGCGGATTGCCGAGCACGGTGACATGCAGCCGTCCGCGCCGCCTGGACTGCTCGCCGGAGCCGAGCGTGATCTCCGCGTTCATGCCGAGGTCGTCGGCGAGCGAACTGACCTGGCGATGGATCGCGGTCAGGTCGGGCGACTCCAGGCAGGCCAGCAATACCCCGAGCACGAGGTGGCCGCGGATGACCACCTGCTCGACGTCGAGCACGGTCAGGTCGTGGGCCGCCAGCCCGGAGAACAGCCGGGAGGTGACGCCCGGCCTGTCGCGGCCGGTCAGCGTCACGAGCAGGGTCGTTTGCGGTCTGGACATGGCGCTGTCCACGCTACCGAGTGCGACCGGGTCGCGCGGACCGGTCCCGCAGCGCCGACCGTCATGACCCGGTATCGCGCCGGCGGGCGACGTGCGGCACCGCGCCCGGTGCTGGACGTCGATATGCCCGGAGAAGGTGTCAAGCAGGACGATGTAGCCGTCGGCGGCGTAGCTGAGTCAGTCCTGGCCGAGCGAACGGCGACGCCGCAGCAGGTCACGCTCGGCGGCGTTCGCGGTCCGCGCGATGGCGGCGTCGTAGGCCTGTTCCGCGTCGGCGTTCCTGCCTACCCGGCGTAGCAGGTCAGCGCGGATCGCGTGCAGCAGGTAATAGCTGTCCAGGTCCGGCGCGAGATCGTCGGCGATGGCCAGCGCTGCCTCAGGCCCGGTGACCTCGGCGACCGCGACGGCGCGGTTGATCGCCACGACCGGGCCTGGTGCGATGGCCAGCAGCTGGTCGTACAGCTGCAGTATCTGGCCCCAGTCGGTGTGACCGGCCGCCGCCGCGTCGGCGTGCACGGCGTTGATGGCCGCCTGGATCTGGTACGGCCCAGGCTGCCCGCGGCGCAGGCACTGCCGGACGATGGCCTGTCCCTCCTCGATCAGGCCGCGCTCCCAGAGCGAGCGGTCCTGGTCGCCGAGCCGCACCAGCTCGCCGTGTGCGCCGACCCTGGCTGGCCGGCGTGCCTCGATCAGCAGCATGAGCGCGAGCAGGCCCATGACCTCTGGCTCGTCCGGCATCAGCCCGGCCAGGAGCCGGCCAAGCCTGATCGCCTCGGCAGCGAGATCCTCGCGGGTGAGCTGGTCACCCGCGGTGACCGTGTATCCCTCGTTGAAGATCAGGTAGACGACCGCGAGGACCGACGTCAGCCGGTCAGGCAGGTCGGCCTCACGCGGGACGCGGTAGGGGATCCGGGCGTCCCTGATTTTGCCTTTCGCCCTGACCAGCCGCTGGGCCATGGTCGGCTCTGGTACCAGGAACGCGCGCGCGATCTCCGCTGTGCGGAGGCCGCCAAGCAGCCGCAGCGTGAGCGCGACCTGCGACTGCCTCGCCAGCGCAGGGTGGCAGCACGTGAAGATGAGCCGCAGCCTGTCGTCGTGCACGGTGCTCTCCCCGGCGCTGCTCTTTCCTGGCGGATCCTGTTCCGCAGACTCGCCGCCTGAATGCAGCAGTGCGGCCTCTGCGTGCCGCTCTGCCCTGGTCGCCTCGCGGCGGTGCCGGTCAATGGCCCTGTTCCTTGCGGTGGTGATGATCCAGCCGGCCGGGCTCGGCGGCAGCCCGGACTCCGGCCACCGCCGCACGGCCGCGGTGAACGCGTCCTGGACCGCCTCTTCGGCGGCATCGATGTCGCCAAGGAGGCGGACGAGGACCGCGACGGCGCGCCCGTACTCCCGCCGGAAGATCTCCTCGATCTCCGACGCGCTGGCCGCGGGACGTCCGGACATCAGGTCAGGCGCCGCCTCGCAGCGGACGCACCTCGATCGGCAGGTGCGTCACCGCGGCGAGCCCGCGCGCGGACTCGAGAGCCGCGTCGAGGTCGGGCAGCCGGACGATCGTGAAGCCGCCGACATGTTCCTTGCCCTCGGTGAACGGGCCGTCGGTGATCAGGGTCTCGTCGCCGGTGACCCGCACGACCGTGGCCGTGCTCGCCGGATGCAGGCCGGCCGTGAAGACCCAGGATCCCGCGGCCTCGAGATCCTCGCGCCAGGCTCGCAGGCCGTCCATGATCGGGCCGAGCACCTCGGGCGGCGCCGGATCGCCGTCCGGCTGGTAGACGCTGAGCAGATACTGCTGCATGGCAGGTCCTCCTCGCTGTCGCGGGCCATCTCGCGGCCGTGCCACCTGGCCTTCTACCACTTACACGAACGCCAGGGCCGGAATCGACATCGGGCTGCCTCGGGTCAGGCGGGGGCGGTCGCTGCGGCCTGCGAGGCCTGATCGCCCTGCGACGCCTGACCGGGCTGCTGGCCTGCTCCGTCCACCCGCCGGCGGTACCTGGTGAAGGCGGGCCAGGCGACGGCGATCGCCGCGGTTCCCGCGATCGTCGCGAGGCCGCCGGTGAGCGCGCCTATCACCGGCGAGGCCAGCGAGCCGACGGCACCGGCCTCGATGTTGCCGAGTTCGCCGCCGCCAGCGCCGACCACATAGTCAACCGCGAGCACCCTGCCGCGGAACTCCTCAGGCGTGACTGACTGCACGATGGCCGACCTGAACACCACAGTAAATGTGTCAGCCGCGCCCGCGATGGCCAGCAGGGTGAGCGTCAGCCAGAGCTGCGAGGCAATCGCGAAGCCGGCGAAGGCGACACCCCAGATCGCCGCCGAGCACAACATCGCCAGGCCCTGCCTGCGGATGTGGCCGACCGGCCCTGAGAACACGGAGCTGACCAGGCCGCCGAGCCCGATGGCCGCGGTGAACAGGCCGAGCGTCGAGGCGCTGCCGCCGAACCGCTCGGCGTTGATGGCCGGGAACAGCGCCACAGGCAGGCCGAAGACGGTCGCGTTGAGATCGGTCAGGAACGCTCCGGCGAGTACCCTGCTGCGGCCGATGAATCCGATGCCGGCGGCGACCGCCCTCGGGCCTGGCCGCGAAGCCCGCTCCTTCGGCGGCATCGCCGGCAACCCGGCAACGCCGTACAGCGCAGCGGCGAAGCTGACGGTGTCAGCCAGATAGCAGGTGCGCAATCCGCCTGCCGCGGCGGCGAGCAGCCCGGCCAGCGCTGGCCCCGTGACGAGCATGACCTGGAAGGTGAGCCGGTTGAGTGCGAGCCCGGCTGGCAGCAGGCGGGCGGGCAGCAGGTGCGGCAGGAACGTCTGCCTGGCCGGGCTGTTGATCGCGCTGAGCGACGACTGCAGCGCGACGAGGCCGTAGAGCAGCCAGACCTGGCTCAGCCCGGCGAAGACCTGAGCGGCTAGCCCCGCCGACACGAGCGCGAGACAGCACGTCGTGATCAGCACGAGCTTGCGCCGGTCAACCGCGTCCGCGAGCGAGCCGCCGAGCAGGCCGATCGTCAGCATCGGCGCCATCCTGGCGATGCCGAGCGCGCCGACCGCGAACGGCGAGCGGGTGATCTCGTAGACCTGCAGAGTGACCGCGAACATGGTCATCGAGCTGCCGGCGGCCGATAGCGTCGTGCCGGCGAGCAGCCGCCTGAACTGCGGCGACTGGCGCACCGGGGTCAGGTCGATGAGCAGCCGTCTCCGGCCGGTCACGTCAGCTCCTTTGCGCGCGTTGGGAGCGGGTGACCGTCCGCCGTCGCCGCGTCGGCCAGCCGCTGCCTGAACGGCTTACGTGCCAGGGCCGCGGCAAGGGCAGGCACTAGATCGCTCAGCGGGAAGGGCAGTTCCGCGTCGAGCTGTGCGGCCGCTGCGCTGGTCGCGTCCCATTCGGCCTGGATGGCCGGGAGGGCCTGCAGCGTCAGCTCGGTGAGGTGCACGACGCGCTGCCTGGCGTCCCGCCCTGGCATCAGGATCACGTAGCCGCGCTTGCTCATCTCCGCGACGGTCTGACTGGCTGCCGAATGGGTCACCGAGACCGCGCGCGCCAGCTCGCGGATCGGCATCGGGCCGAGCGCCACGAGCGCCCGCACGATCGGGCTGAACCGCGGCCGGTAGTCGGGCAGCCCAAGGTCGACGAGCACGCTGGCGATGTCGGCCTCCATCAGGTCAAGCACGTGCCGCAGCTGCGTGCCAAGCCCGGTGAAGGCGCCGGCCCCTGTCGATGTCACAGCACTAATATAACAGCACTAATATAACAGCACTAATATAACAGCACTGTCGTATTTGCTTGACGCATCACCCTGGGCTGCCGCGCCCCGCTCCCGCGAGGGCCCTCCGTGGTCGCTCAGAAGCGATGTGCCC
Organism: uncultured Actinomycetota bacterium; assembly: GCA_963739025.1. GTDB lineage: Bacteria > Actinomycetota > Actinomycetes > Streptosporangiales > Streptosporangiaceae > Chersky-822. The sequence continues at coordinate 996,114 of CAVTYS010000003.1, forward strand.
CACACAGCTGATCTGGCCGCGGTACTTCCTGGACAGGTATCGCACCGCCTGGCCTGCGGGCTGTCCCGAACGCAAGCCCGTCAGTTCGCGATCCCAGGCTTGCCTGTCCTCGATCCATGCGTGCACATAGCTCTCGCAGAAGTCCGCGTCTATCAGAGCCAGCCGCCCCAGCGATGCCCGCAGCGCGGAGGTGATACGTCCGCGCTCGTCGGCGGGCACGTCAACTCGATCGAGGCGATCCAGAATCGACTCGATGAACCTCCGGCGTCTTGGCAGAAAGTCGCGCCAATGCGCACTATCGGCAGCAATGAGTGAATTTTCCTGGTCCAGCAGCCAGAAGATGCCCTCGGCCATGACATCGCCGAATTCCTCGTTGCGCGCACGGAGGTCGTCGCGAAAGGGATCGTAAGGACTCTGTTTCGCTACCCCGGCAGCCGCCAGGGGCTGAACGCCTTTGACCGGGTCGAGCAGGTAGAACCAATCTTCATTATATATGTCCGGAAAAAAAGACCGATTGCGCTCGGTTTCGACGGCCAGCGCGCCGCCTCCGATAAAAGAATCCTGCTGCCCATCGACCAGCCTGAACGCGTGGCACACAACAGAATTGTCGGGGTACCCCTCGTTGAACAATCCGACGGCATTGTATGAGTCCAGCAGGCCGGCCGCGCGTTCGAGGTCCACAGGGTCAGGAACAGTGACGTCGTCATCCAGAAATACGATCCGCTTCCAGCCAATTGCATAGGCCAGGAGCAAGCCGAGGTTGCGTTTCGCGCTGGTGTCCGCGCGTCGGTCGATCCTCTTCGCGGCCAGCATCTGGGATGTCCTGAAACGCGTGAGGCCAGGCAGCCGCTCTGGCATGTCTATGGCCATGAGATCAACAGCCCCGCCGAGCCATTCCGCCGTGCTCGCCGCACTGGTCCATTTCCCGCTGTGCAACGTCACGAGCGTGCAATCCAGAGCTTCGGCCAGGTCGGCAGCTACGTCCAGCGCCGCCGGCCGCCGGATGGTCGGAACGATAATGGCGTCGACCCTGCCGCGCAGCGCCGCTTGAGGCGTTCGCAGCAAGCTGGTGTGGGACCCGTGGTGATCCGGTGTCTCCAGAGCGGCCATCTCAGGTACCGCTCGCCCATTCAAACAATCGAATCTCCGGTTCTGTCCAATCCGGCGTCAGCGCAATACCATTCTGCACTTTGACCGTCGAAATAATGGCAAAAGTGTCACTGCTTCCGAGGCTGTTCCTGGCGTATTGCGCATTGCGATCTCGGAACCTGTGATCGGTCAGGGCCCGGACGGCGCCGTAGGTTCCAGCCGAGTACATCCCGCTGCAGATCGTAGCGGTGCGCAGGCGGTTGAACGGATTGATTGCCCTGGCGAAGAGCGCAACGTCCTGCCGAAGCGTCTTCTTGCCGCGTTGCTGATCCAGATGCGGCCTGAACTGCCTGAGCTGACCGTCATCGCTGACCTCGAAGTACGGCCCCGCCGGGGAATCCCAGTCCGGAATCTGCCGGACCGGCAAGTCCAGCTCTGCGAAAAGTGACCTGGTGGCCCGGTTCCAGTCCACGCCGCCGAGCGACACCAAGTGTGTCGTGTAGTCATCCGACGCGAGCTGCGAGGCGAGCTTGAAGCTCACAGAGCTGCCCGGATTGGCGGCCCTGATGTGACCGTGCAGTTCGATGAGTGAATCAAGGTCCGCATAGGAGTACAGGGCGACATAGTCGGGATCGGCCGGCTTGGAATAAGGAATCTTGTCCAGCATCTCGTCGGGTACCAGGGCGCACACGATCGTGACTGGCCGGCCGTCATGGAAACGCCAGAAGCCCGAGTTGAGGGACTCGTACACATCGTCACTGGCGAGGGTCCCCTGGGCGGAGGCTGGCGGCAGCGCCTGCGCCCTGAGCTGCAGCAGCTCTTTGAGCAACCGGGTACGCTCGGCCTCCTCCGCGTCGGTCAGTTCTCCGATGTCCAGCAGTCGAACGCCTCTACTGCCGATAGAACGCGACGTCGCAAAGAAGAGAGCATATGCCTCAATTCTTCGCAGCGGTGGTATTGGGGGATTGGAGGACGACTCCCACGACGAGATCAAGGGGACGCTGGCACCGAAGGCCGCTGCGAGCTGAGACTGCGTGACCTTCACTCCGGGCCAGCGGCTCTCGCGCAGCTCGCGCAGGCTTCTCGCCATGCGCCGCCGTGGATCGCCGGCATCCTCCACGCTGGCTCCTAGGTTTAGCTGAACTTCAGTACGGCCCTAAAAAGCTTCCTGCCGGTTCCCCGGCCGGGCCGAAAGCGCAGCTAGAGGGCGCTGTACAACCGCTGAAACAGGCGGCGCCGACACTACCTGCCGACCAAGCCAGGTTCGTCTTACCACGTCAGAGGGTGCCAATAACTCTTCAGAATGTAAAATAAAGGCTACGCAAGCCTAGCCGGACACGCAGGAGAAGAGTGCAGAGCGCGGAAGTTCATCTGAAGTTCAGCTGAAGGGTAAGAAGAGGCCTGTTGGCCCGGCTCAACGCGCCTGGCCCGGCCCCCAAGACCGGGTCGGCGTACAGCGACGGGCGCCCCCGCTGCAACAGGAGCGCCCGTTGGGAGAGTTCTAGCCCTACACCCAGGAGAACTTCCAATGTCAACAATATCGTCTTGGTCGGCAATAGCAATCGGAGGGGCGGCAGCGTTCGCCGTCGGCGCACATGCCGCCGCGGCTTCGGCCACCTTGGCGCCTTCTCCCAACGCTGCGACCATCGTTCTCCTCGTCCTGGCAGTGGTCTTCCTCAGGATGTTCGTCAGATTCAACTCTGATCTTGTGGAGCTCGTATCACGGTTGATACAGACGGCCGCGACCGTGGGCATCATGCTCGTGGTCATCCTGATCGTGGCAGTCCTCGCACTGCTTCTGCTGCTGCACGTATGAAGCTAGGCGGCCGGGTAGCCTGCTTACCCGGCCGCCAGGACGATCATTCGTGCGGGACGAAAGGCCGCCGGACTGTGGTCCGCGCGGCACTATGCTGCAGGTCCGGCTAGAGCAGGTCGGCGAGCCAGCGGCGGGCGATCTTGCCCTGCGCGGCCTGGAACGCTCGGACCGTCGGCAGGCCTGGCGGCGGCGGGCGCAGCGAGCGCTCCGTGAGGTAGCCCGCGATCGCACAGGCTGCCGCGCGGACGGTCTCCCGTCTCGCCGCTCGGCCAGACCGCGTCATCGCCAGAACCTCGTCCGGGGGCGGCCCGCCCTGCATGGTCACGCTCGGGGCCAGGAACGCCACGTCAGCGACGGCAGCGCCGACGCACGCGTGCGGCCAGTCGACGAACATGATCCGCTCGCCGGCGAGCAGGATGTTGTCAGCGCGCAGGTCAGCGTGCAGCAGCGTGTCCCCCGCGAGGTGCTCAGGCCAGGATCGCTCTAGCTCGGCGAGCTCGGTCAGGTGCGCGCGCGACCAGCGGTCGAGCTGATCGCGATCGCCGGCCTCGGCCAGCGTCCGCCAGCCGGTAAAGTCGTCCGCGAACCTCTCGCTCACTGACGCCGTCGCCAGTGGCGAGGGCGTCAGTGCCGCAGCGAGCCGGTCGATCCCAGCGAGCACCCGCGCGAGCTCGGATCGGTCCCACGGCACGCCAGGCTGGCGTCCGTCCACGTCATCCAGCACCAGCGCCGTCCATGGAGCATCCTCGTAGACGCCGTGCAGTCGCGGGACCGGCAGCTGGCCGGCCGCGATCAGCGGTTCGAGCCCGGCGAGCATCGCGGCCTCCCTGCGGTGCATCCCTGGGGAATGCGGGTTCGCCTCGGCGGAGACGGCCTTGACGAACCAGCGCGAGCCGTCGGCGCATTCCAGCCGCGCCGCCACGCCGGGACTGAACCCGCCGGGCTGCGACACGGCACGCACGACTGGCGACCCGCAGATAGCGGCGATCCCGGCCCGCACTGACAGCGGAACGGACTCCCAGTAGACACGGGAGCCCTCGGCCGGCGGCGCAGTCATACCGCGCCAGCCTGCCCGGTGCCCGCGGGTTGGGCAACAGATTTGCGGGACAGCGGGCGCGGGACGGCGGGCGCGGGACAGCGGGGCTAGCTGGCGGCTACGCGGATGTCGGTGGCGAGCTCGGTGGCGCGGGCCAGGGCGGACGCTGCGCCGTCCCGGTCGCCGGCCGCGTCCTTGAGCCAGGCCCGCTTGGACCAGGCATACGTGTTGCACTCGCGAACCGACAGCCGCTCGCTGACCAGCGCCGCGGCCAGGTCGAACCGCCCGGCCCTGATCGCGGCCTCGAGCAGGGTGCGCTCGACCGCGTCGCGCTGGGCGTGACTGCCGCCAAACCGGTGCACGCGGGTTCTGATCGGCAGCAGGCCGGAGATCACCTGGTCGTACTCGCCGCGGCCGAAGTGGACCATGCTCCTGCACACGGGCAGCCCGATCAGCTCGGTCATCGCCCAGCCGGTGCTGCCCGCCGACGGCCGGCTCACAACATCGTCCAGCTCACGGACGAGGTCCTCGGCGCTCTCGAGCTCGCCGTTACCGATGAACGACATCACCGCGTGCATGTCGTTGAACGGGTAGAACCCGGGCCTGAGTACGCGCGCCCACGCCGCTGACAGGGGCCGCCAGCGATCGCCGACCGGCGTGCCTTCCAGATGCATCCGCCAGAGCAGGGCCGAAGCGTCGACGAGCTCGAGCGCTGCGTCCTGGGATCCGGCGTGCCTGATCATCCGGTCGTACATCGCCAGCGCGCCGCCGGTGTCGCCGCCCTGGAGCAGGTACAGCGCGTAGTGCCAGGAGTTGTGCACGTTGAGGAAGTTCCCGCGCTGCCAGTCGGCCTCGCGGCTGCGCATGAAGCGGACGCCGTCGGGGACCCGCCCGGCCATCTCGTAGGTGTGCACGACCGCGTGGATGCCCCAGACGTCGTCGGGATTGCGTTCCACGGCCGCCTGCCCGACCTCCTCGGACTGCCCGTAGAGGTTGGTTTCCTCGAGGCCGAAGGCGTACATCCCCTGCACGAACCCGAGCTGGCTGTCGTCGGGCCGCCAGCCGCCGATCGCCCGGCCGATCCTGTCCCGCAGCGTGACCGCGTCGCCGGTGAAGAAGTCGATCTGGTGGCCGACCGACAGGGCGAGCAGGTCGCGCGGGTACTCGACCGAGATGGCGCCGAGCAGGTCGCCTGCCCCTGACATGTCGCCGTCGATCCAGCGTTCGGCCGCGGCCACGTGCGCCCGCTCGCGCGGCAGCAGCACCGCGCCCGCGTCGTCGGCGTGCAGGCCACTCAGCGCGTCGCGGGCCTCGGCGACCGCGCTTTCCTCGGTCGACATCAGCGCGAGGTAGGCGCAGAACACCTTCGCCAGCACGCAGTCCTGATCGACGGCCACCGCGGCGGCCCCGGCGTCGACCACCTGGGGCTGGAACCGGATCAGATGATCGATCGCCTGGTCATAGCGCTGTGCGGCCTCGGCAGAGCCGGTCATGCTCAGCCCGCGTGCGTCGACGGTCATGTGACGTCCTCCCCCACGGCGGCGACATTTTCATGGTAGGTCGCGCCTCGCGAGCGGCCGGTCGCCGCCTCGAACGCGCTCTGATCGTCGGGCATGGCCTCGGCCGCCAGATCGGCCGCGATCAGCTGGCGGTACCGGCTGAGCTCGGCGGCGGTCCGTGCGGTGTCCCAGCCGAGCTCGCCTGCCAGCAGCTCAGCGGCGTGCGGCGCGGCTTCTGCGCCGCGGTCCCTGACCTCGATCCTGACCCTGGTGCGCCTGGACAGGACGTCGTCCAGGTGCACGGCGCCCTCGTGGCTGCAGGCGTACACGATCTCCGCGCTCAGATAGGGCCCGCCGCCAGGCACCGGCTCCCGCAACCGCGGCCTGCTCGCCATTAGCTCGAGCAACTCGGCCAGATCCGAGCCGTACCTGCCCAGCAGCCGCTCGACCTGCGCCAGAGGCAGTCCCGCCGACGCCGCGATCCGCTCCCTGGCCGCCCAGAAGTCCTGATAGCCCTCGGCGCCCGCCAGCGGAACCTCGCGCGTTCGCGAGGCCGGAATCGTCTGCCCCGGTCCGGCGGACAGGTCCCTGACCGACACGTCGATCAGGTCCCTGGCCATCACCCGGTACGTGGTGAACTTGCCGCCCGCGATCACGCTGAGGCCTGGCGCGGGCGAGCGCACCGCGTGCTCCCTGCTCAGCTTCGTGGTGTCGGCGCCAGCCCCGACCGCGACCAGCGGCCGCAGCCCTGCGAACACGCCCTCGATGTCATCGTGCGACAGCGGCGCGCGCAGCATGTCGTTCACCGTGGCGAGCAGGTAGTCGATGTCGGCCCGGCTGGCCGCCGGATACGACGGGTCGAACGGCCACTCGGTGTCGGTGTCGCCGATCAGCCAGTGCTCGCCCCACGGGATCACGAACAGGACGCTCTTCTCGGTCCTGGTCAGCAGGCCCGCGTCCATCGCTATCCGGTCCCGCGGCACCACGATGTGCACGCCCTTGGACGGCCTGACCCGCAGATCGCCCGCTGCCCGGTCGCGCAGGCTCGTCCACGCCCCCGTCGCCAGCACCACGTGCCTGGCCCTGATCTCCAGGCCGGCGCCGGTCAGCAGGTCGCTTGCCGTGATGCCGGTGACCCGCCCGGACGCCGTGACCAGCTCATCCATCCGCACGCAGGTCGCGAGCGCCACGCCGTGCGCGGCAGCGGTCCTGGCCAGGACCGCGACCATCCTGGCGTCGTCCTCCTGCGCGTCGTAGAACTGGACGCCGCCGGTCAGCGCGTCCGGCCGCAGTGCAGGGGCCAGCTTGAGCGCTCCCGTTCTGCTGAGATGGCGCGCCCGCGGCACTGCTCGCCGGCCGCCGATGGTGTCGTAGAGCAGCAGCCCGGTGCCCACGTACGGCCGTTCCCAGCCGCGGTGGGTGAGCGGCCACAGGAACGGCACGGGCTTGACCAGGTGCGGCGCGAGCGTGGTGAGCAGCAGGCCGCGTTCGGTCAGCGCTTCCCGCACGAGCGCGAAGTCCAGCATTTCGAGATAACGCAGCCCGCCATGGATCAGCTTGCTCGACTTGCTTGACGCCCCGGCGGCGTAGTCGGTGGCCTCGACCAGGGCGACCCGCAGCCCGCGGGTGGCGGCGTCGAGCGCCGCGCCGGTGCCGGTGACGCCGCCGCCGACCACGAGAATGTCGAACCGCTCGCTGGCCATCCTGGCCACGGACGTGGCCCGGTGCCCGGGATTGAGCGCCGCGGTCACCGGTCAGGCTCCGCGGCGCCGCTGCCGAGGACGCGGGCGAGCCGGTCCCGCCATGCCACCCTGGCCGCGGCCCGCTCCCGATCGGTGATCTCAGGCTGGAACGCGCGCCCGGTCTTGGCTGGCAGCCCCGCGAGCGCGGCCTCGTCCCAGTGCCCGGTCCCGAGGCCCGCGAGCGCCCCAGCGCCGCGCGCGGTCACCTCGCCGGCGGCGGTGCGTTCCAATCCGATGCCTGACAGGTCGGCGATCGCCTGGAGCACCGAGTCATTGCCGGCCAGGCCGCCATCGGCGCGCAGCACCTCGAGCGGGCCGTCCAGGCCGGCCAGGACCGCCTCGATCGCGTCGGTGATCTGGTGCACCACCCCGAGCATCGCCGCCTCGGCCACGTCAGCGCCCCTGCTGCCCGGCGTCAGCCCGCCGATCTGGGCGGTCGCGGCCGGCGACCAGCTGGGGGTGCCAAGCCCGAACAGGGCAGGCACGCACCACGGTCCGCCGCCAGTCAGGGCGCCTGGCCTGATCGCCGGCCACTCTCGCGGCCCGAGCGCGCCGAGCCGCCTGAGCCATACGGTCACCGCGCCGGCGTTCGGCACGAAACCCTCGAGCGCGAAGCTGGTCCGCTCGGCGAGGCGCCAGGCGCAGGTCGAGACCACCCCGGCTGGCGCGGGTCCTGGCGGGCTGGTCCCGGCGTTGCACCACAGGAACGCGCCGGTCCCCATCGTCACCTTCGCCTCGCCAGCCCGCACGCAGCCGTGCCCGAACAGCGAGGCCTGCTGGTCGCCGGCCAGCGCGCCGATCGGAGCGCGGCCGCCGCAGACCGCGGCGTCGGTGACCCCGATCCGCCCGGCCGTCGGCACGATCGCCGGCAGCATCTGCTCGGGGATGTCGAACAGACCGAGCATCGCCGGGTCCCAGCGACCGGCCGCGAGGTCGAACAGCATCGTGCGCGAGGCCATCGACGGATCGGTCACGTGCACGGCGCCGCCGCTCAGCCGCCAGATCAGCCAGCAGCCGACGTCGCCGAACAGCAGCTGGCCGCTGGCCGCGGCGGCACGGGCGCCCGGCACCTCGTCAAGCAGCCAGCGCAGCTTGAGCGCGCTGAACGCGGCCTCCAGCGGCAGCCCCGTCCTGGACCGGACCTCGGCCTCGCGCCCGGCAGCGCGCAACTCGGAGCAAGCGTCGGCGGTCCTTGTGTCACGCCAGCTGATCGCGGGGAAGACCGGCTTGCCGGTGGCCCGGTCCCAGACGACGAAGGTCTCGGTCTGCGCTGCCAGCCCGAGTCCCGCGACGTCAGGCCAGCCGGCCCCGGCCATGGCGAGGCACTCGCGCAGGCAGCGCAGTACGCCGTCGGCGATGTCGTCAGCGTCGTGCTCGACGCGCCCTGCCGCCGGAAAGAACGTCGCGACCGGCGTGCTGGCCACCGCGACCGGCTCGAGCCGCGCGTCGAACGCCACGCACCGGCTGGACGAGCTGCCCTGGTCGATCGCCAGCACGATGGCGTTCATGCCGAGGCGGCCAGAACCTGCCTGATCTGCTCGGCGACGGACGGGCCGCCGGGCAGCCTGCCCTCGAAGATGGCCCCGCCGATCGTGAAGCCCCAGGCTCCGGCCTCGCCCAGGGTCCTGATCTGCGCGACGGAGGCGACCGAGCCTGCCGCGATCACCGGCCCGGCCGCTGCCTCGACGACTGCCCTGGTGAGCGCCGCGACATCGGCGGTCGGGTGCCGGTAGGCGAGCAGGTCCAGGCCGTGCACGCCGTCCATGGCCGTGATGTCACGCGCGCTGGCGGCGATCTCGTCGATCTCGCCGAGCAGCACGCTCGGGTGGCCGGTGACGGTGCCGGGGAACGGGCAGTACTTCGCCTTCGACCCGGCCAGCACGGCGAGGCCGTCGCGCGGATGCGTGCCGCCGAGCACCCAGTCGACGCCGATCTCGGCCGCCGCGGCGATCGACGTCAGCTCGTCCTCCTTGCTCACCGACACGACCTCGAGCATCACCTCCACGCCGTCCGCGTGCGCCTGCTCGCAAACTTCGCGCAGCTCGGCGGCGCTCGCCCCGACGTCCTTGAAGCCGACGTACCGCAGGCCGCAGTCGCGGATCGAGTCGTAGACCTCGAGCGCCCTGTCGACCGTGCGGTCGTGGTGGGTCAGCATGAACACGAACTCGATCATTGGGGCTCCTCCGCGCGCCTCTCGCCGGGCAGCAGGCCGGCCAGGTTCTCGATGACGTAGTCAGGCTGGACGTCCGACCCGGCCAGCTCGGCGGCGGTCGTCGCCCCGGACAGCACCAGGATGCTGGTGATCCCGAGCGCGCGGCTCATCGCGACGTCGGTCAGAATCCGGTCGCCCACCATCGCCGCGTCCGCGGCCGGGACGCCGAGCCTGGCCCGCACCTCGGCGGCCATCTGCGGGCCCGGCTTGCCGAGCACGGCCTCGGCCCTGGCGCCGGTGCAGGCCTCGACGGCCGCGAGCATCGCGGCGCAATCCGGCAGGCCGCCGCCGGGCGACGGGCAGAACGGGTCCGGGTTAGTGGCCACGATCACCGCCTGGTGCAGGCGGATGGCGCGGAACGCCGCGAGCAGCTTGGCGTAGTCGAAGGTCCTGTCGAAGGACACGACGACCACGCCTGCCTCTGCCGGTTCCGCGGTGACCGCGATCCCCGCTTCCCGCAGGGTCTGGCTGACGAGCGGCTCGGCGACGGTGAGCACGGCCGAGGCCGGGTGCCGCTGCCGCAGGTAGCCGGTCAGCACCGCGAGCGGTGTCACCACTTCCCGCTCGTCTGCCTGCACGCCGAGGTCGCGCAGCCGCTCCGCGTAGCTCGCCGCCGACCGGAGCGGGTTGTTGGTGAGGAAGACCAGCCTGGCGCCCGCGGCGCGGACGCTGGCGAGCGTCTCGACCGCGCCAGGCAGCGCCTGGTCACCCACGTAGACCGTGCCGTCCAGGTCGACGACATAGCCGGCGTAGACCCGCGGCGGACCGGCGGGGCCAGGCCGTCGCACCGCCCGCGGGCTGGCAGAAAGCGTCACGGCTGGCTCCCGGCCCGGACCGCCGCGTGCCCGGCGGCCGCGAGCACCGCGGCCACGTCCTCGTCCTCCCAGGCGCCGAGCAGCATGGCCAGGTCAGCCACGCCAAACCGGCGCCGTTGCAGCGCGCAGTTCGCCACCGCCCACGTGGCCTGCTCGTCGTCGACGGAAGCAGGCAGGTCGGCGAACCGCGCCGGCAGGCCGGCGGCGTGCAGCCCGGCGGCGAGCTCTGCCGGTCCGGTCAGGAGGCGCCCGAGCACCGCGTCGCACTCGTCCCACGCGGCCCGCAGCGGCGCGAGCGGGTCGCCGGCCGCCGCAAGCAGCTTGATCTTGGCGGCGTAGCCGGCGAGGCACTCGGCGGCCATCGCGCCGCTGGGATCGAGGGCGGCGAACGCGGCCGTGATCCGGTCTGCGGTCGCATCGGGATCGGGCAGCCCGGCGGGCCGGCCGAGCGCGCCGCCCGCGATCCGGTCGCGTACGTGTGCCCAGGTCGCGGTCGCGACGATGCTGGCCACGCCGACTTGCTCCCCGTGCAGGTTCACCCCGTGCAGGTTCACCCCGTGCAGGTTCACACTGTGCAGGTTGGGACGATGGTGGTCCGCCGCGACGCCTTCGGCTGCTGTGTCCGCCATCTCCAGCAGGTGGCTGACCGCGTGCTCCATCCCAGAAGCGGGCGCCGTCGAGCCGGTCACGCCCATCGCGATCCCGCTGAGCGTGAGCAGCCTGGCGAGACCTGCCAGCTGGTCGGGGTCGCCGGCGAGGCCGGCGCCGGCGCCGAGCATCGGCTCGCCGTACGGGCGCACAAGACCGGCGACGGCGTCGTGGTAAGGCGGGCCGTCGGCACCGAGGAGCGCGGCCAGGTACCAGTCGGCCGTGGCGGTGAACATCGCGGCCATGTCGCCGGCTCCTGCCAGTTTCAGCCGGTCAGGGGCGTCAGCCAGGACATCGGTGTCGGCGATCAGGGCGTCAGGCCAGCGGGTCGGGGTGGTCCGCTTCACGCCGGACTTCAGCAGCACGGAGAACGGGTCGGCGTATCCGTTGACGCTCGTCGCGGTCTGCACGACGACCAGCGGCACCCCGTCTGGCGCGGCCGCCTTGGCGATGTCGCAGATCGTGCCTGACCCGGCGGCGATCACGCAGCCGGCGTCCGCGGCGGCCCGCCGGGCGATGGCGACCGTGCGCTCATCGGCGTGCACCGATCCGTCGGCTGGCCCGAGTTCAACCCACCGGAGCGCGCAACCGGGCGCTAGCCGTGACTCGACCTCGTCGCGCAGTGCCGACCCCGCGGCCGTGATGGGCGTGGCGGCGGCGAGTGCCACCACGGCGGCCGGACCGCCGTCCGCTGGGCAGGCCAGGTCGCCGAGCCGGTCGAGCGCGCCGGCGCCGATGTGCAGCTCGCCGAGGTCTAGCGGCTGAAGCTCGCCGTCGGCCAGCGATTCGCGAAGCGCGGCGAGGTCGAGCGGAACCCTGAGCTCGCTCACGCCAGCGCGCCTTCAACACCGTCGAAGAGCGCGCGGTACTGCGCGTAGCGCTCGGCGTAGACATCCCGGTTCCGCTCGTCAGGCTCGTAGCGGCGCGGCGCGAGCCGGACCATCCGCTGCACCGCGTCAGCCGCGTCGGTGAACGCGCCAGCGGCCAGGCCGGCCAGCATCGCCGCGCCGGCGGCCGTCGGCTCGGCCGACAGGACTGGCTGCACCAGGCGGCCGGTCACGTCGGCCTTGATCTGCAGCCACAGCTCAGAGCGGGCGCCGCCGCCGACCACCCTGATCTCCTGTCCAGAAAGGCCGAGCGCGTCCATCCGGCCGAGCACGTCGTTCAGCGCGAACGTGCAGCCCTCGACCACGGACCTGGCCAGCTCGGCGCGGCCGTGGTTCATCGACAGGCCGGCGAACACGCCGCGCATCCTGTCGTTCCACCGCGGCACCGTCGCGCCGGACAGGGCCGGCACGAACAGCACGCCGTCCGAGCCAGGCGCCGCCTGCGCGGCCTCGAGGAACAGCGCGGCCTGATCGGTACCGAGGACGTTCTCCCCGCACCAGAGCGTGCAGCCGCCTGAGACGAAGCCGGGATTCTCGACGAGCAGCAACCCGCGCAGCGCGTGCGCGTGCGTCTCCACCACCTGTTCGGCGTCGAACACAGGACCTGGCGCGGTGACGGCGACCGGCTCGGCCGTCCCCGTGACGTCCGCGACCAGGCCAGGCACGATCGCGCCAGCGCCGACGCACGCGCCGTGCTCGTCGCCGGTGCCCACGACGACCGCGCACCGGCGGTGCAGGCCGAGCGCCTCGGCCGCCTCGGCGGTCAGCGTGCCAGCGACCTCGTCGGCCGGCCTGACCGTGGCGAGCGTGCCGGGATCGATCCCGGTGGCGTCGAGCATGGCGGGATCCCAGGTGCCCGAGCTGACGTCGTAGATCAGCGTGGACGACGCGTTGGCCGGGTCCTGCGCGATCGTCCCGGTCAGCCAGCCGAGCAGGTAGCCGCCGGCGGGCGGGAACGACGCGGCAGCACGGTAGGTCTCAGGCTCGCGGTCGCGCAGCCACATGATCTTGGGCGCGATGTGCGAGGAGTCGGCGTTGAGGCCGGTCGTCGCGAAGATGGCCGCGCTGCCCAGCTTGCCGGCCAGCGCGGCCGCCTGGTCGGCCGCCCGCCGGTCCAGCCAGATGATCGCGTGCCGCAGCGGCCGGCCAGAACGGTCCACGGGAACGACGCCGTCGACCTGCGAGGCCAGGCCCAGGTGGGTGACCTCTTTCCGCGCGATTCCCGCTGCCCCGATCACCTGCCGGACCGCCGCCGCGAGGCCGTCCCGCCACTGGGCTGGGTCTTGCTCGGCCCAGCCGCTGGCCGGATGGCTCATCGTGCAGCCCTGCCCGGCCGACGCGACCTCGCGGCCGTCGGGATCGACAAGCAGCGCCTTGACGCTCTGCGAGCCGATGTCCGCGCCGATCAGGTAACCCATCTGGTGCGTCCCCCGATGTCGTGCGAGGGCTGCGGTTCCGGCCGGCAAGCCGGCCGGAACCGCAGCGTCCCCGTGCTACAGCCCTTCGTGGATCAGCCGCCCGGCGGACTCGTATTTCTCTGGCTTACGTGCCTTGAGGTAGAACGCGAACGCGATGCCGCCCAGCACGACCAGCAGGTCGATCGGGCCTAGCCAGTTCGCGTAGCTATACCCCGACCCGAGGAAACTCAGGTTGCCGAATAGCAGGTACACCACGTACCCCTGGGTGATGAACGCGATCGCCGGGGCGATCCTCGTCTTCCACCAGTGCGCCTTCTGCTGCGGGTGCCGCTCGAAGTAGATGAAGATGCTGAGCGAGACCAGCGCCTGGATCGCCAGGATGATGATCACGCCCATCACCGCCATCAGGCCGTACAACTGGACATACGCCTGGCTGTTCGGGTCGTCGGTGCCGGTGAAGATGGCGAAGCCGAGCACGATCAGGGCTGCCACGACCGACTGGGAGATCGAGGCGATGTGCGGGCTCTTGTACCGGTGGTGCGTCCTGCCAAGCGCGCGCGGCAGCAGCCCTTCACGGCCGAGCGAGTACGCGTACCTCGCCGTCGTGTTGTGGAACGCCATCCCGCAGGCGAACGAGCCGGTGATGATGAGGTAACTAAGGATCGAGCCGACCCACTTCCCGGCGATGAGGTTGGCCGGGTTGAGGTAGTACAGCGCCGCATCGCTCTGGGCCTGGTGGGCAGCGGCGTTGACGGTGGCGTACCCGGCGAACGGCGCCCACGAGGTGAGGATGTAGAAGATGCCGAGCCCGATCACCGAGATGTACATCGCCCGGGGCACGTTCTTCTTCGGGTTCCGTGACTCCTCGCCGTAGTTGGGTGCCATCTCGAAGCCGACCCAGGACCAGAACGCGAAGAAGAGCCCGATGCCGATCGCGCCGGCGGCGACAGCGCTGTTTCCCGAGCCGCTGGGCGCCAGGCTCTTGAACGCGTTCGCCGGGTTGATGGCGGCGGGGGGGATGTGGCCGTGCGCGAACATGAACCCGTCGAAGATCAGCAGCATGACCACCTCGGACACCAGGCCGACGGCCAGGACCGCGGTGGACAGCCGGACGTCGAAGTACGTCAGCACCGAGATCAGCGCGACCATGAACAGCGCGAGCCATGGCCAGCCGATGTTGATGTTGAAGGCGGCCAGCTTGAGGTTCAGGAAGTAGGCGAAGCCGCCGCACAAAGACGCCTCGAAGACCGAGTAGGCCAGCACCGAGCCGTAACCCGCGCCGATCCCGACCTCGCGGCCCAGGCCGTGGCTGATATAGGAGTAGAACCCGCCAGCGGTGGTCTTTTCCCTGGCCATCGCCACGTAGCCAACGGAGAAGATGGTGAGCACGACGGTGGCGACGAGGAAGGCGGCTGGGGCGCCGATGCCCTGGCCGTAGCCGACCACGATCGGCGTGTTGAACAGCATCGCCGAGATCGGCGCCGATCCCGTGACGGTCAGGAACAGCACCCCGTACAGGCCGACGGCGTGCTTCTTGAGCTTGTGAACGTCCTCGCGCTCGGCAACGTCGAGGTCGGCGAACACACCAGGGGTGTGGATGTAGCCGTCATCGGCGGCCCCGCCGCTTCCTGGCGGCGCCTGGGTATCAGACATGCAGCAGCCTCCCTGTCAGGGATTGGCCCCGTGGCGAACGCGCATAGGCGGGCACGGGGTACCGTCCCGTGGCCGCGGTCGGCCAGGGGATCGGCGGGATGAAGTGACGAGGGTGCGCAGGGAGGAAGCGATGCGGGGCTGGCCGGGATTGGTCGCCCCTCGCGTGCTGGGTGATGCTTCTGGTCGGACCATGACGATCGCCGTCACCCCTCCTAGACACACCAAAAAGCGGTGGCATGTCCCGGCTTGGCGATCGTGCGCATGGCCCGCGGCCCGGCACAAGGGCGGCAGCGTTGGCGCCCATCTCGCGTCTACCGGACCCCGACCGTAACATGGTCAAATCGACCATGACAATAGGTCTGATGCGGTTCGCTCGCACTCTTGACTAATGGGTCAGACCGATAGATGATTCGGTCTGGTATGGGTTCGGCCTATCGGGACGGGCGATGCACGACTACGACGTGTTCAGCGTGGAGTCCAAGGCCGAGGTCCTGGAGAAGTCCAGGGAGTTCTGGAACCCGGGGAAGACCGACTTCTGGAGCGAGAGCGGCGTCGACCTGGTCATCGACCGGCGCGAGGGCTACTTCATCTGGGACATGTCGGGCCTGCGCCTGATCGACGTGCACCTGAACGGCGGCACGTTCAACCTCGGCCACCGCAACGCCGAGCTCGTCGAGGCGATCACCACGGGCATGCGCAAGTTCGACATCGGCAACCACCATTTCCCGTCGAGCGCGCGTGCCGCCCTCGCCGAGGCGCTGGTCAGGACCGCCCCGCCGAACCTGACCAAGGTCGTCTACGGCAGCGGCGGCGGCGAGGCTATCGACATAGCGCTGAAGACCGCCAGGCACGCGACGCAGCGCCGGAAGATCGTCTCGATCATCAAGGCGTATCACGGCCACACCGGCCTCGCGGTGGCCACAGGAGACGACCGGTTCGCCAGGATCTTCCTCGCCGACCGCCCCGAGGAGTTCAGCCAGGTCCCGTTCAACGACCTCGCGGCGATGGAGGCCGCGCTGGCCGATGGCGACGTCGCGGCAGTGATCATGGAGACGATCCCCGCGACCTATGGCTTCCCGCTGCCCGCGCCCGGGTACCTCGAGGGCGTCAAGGCGATGTGCCAGCGCCACGGCACGTTGTACATCGCCGACGAGGTGCAGACCGGGCTGATGCGGACCGGCGAGATGTGGGCCGTGACCAAGCACGGCATCGAGCCGGACATCCTGGTCACCGGCAAGGGCCTGTCCGGCGGGATGTACCCCATCGCCGCCGTGCTGGTCAGCGAGCAGAACGCGGGCTGGCTGACAGAGGACGGGTTCGCGCACATTTCCAGTTTCGGCGGCGCCGAGCTGGGGTGCGTCGCCGCGTTGAAGACGCTGGAGATCTGCCGTCGGCCGGAGACCAGGTCGATGGTGCACTACATCGCCGACCTGATCGGCAAGGGCCTGCGCGAGATCCAGGCCAGCTACCCGGACTGGTTCACCGGGATCCGGCAGAACGGCGTGGTGATGGGCCTGGAGTTCGACCACCCGGAAGGGGCCAAGTACGTCATGCGGCACCTGTACAGCACCGGCGTCTGGGCGATCTTCTCGACCCTCGATCCGCGCGTGCTGCAGTACAAGCCGGGCTTGCTCATGACGCCCGAACTCTGCGAGGAGCTGCTGGAACGGACGGAGGCGGGCATCGGACGGGCCTACGCCGAGGTGAAGGGCAGCAAGCGCACCGGAGCGCGGCGGTGAGCGCGGCCGTGGCGCCACCCCGAACCGAGGGACAGATTGTCAGCGCCACGCACAAGGCGCGGCAGATGCTCGCGCGGGCGCACTGGGCCGCCGGGGCGTTCGCTACCTATGATCGCGACACCGTGCTGCGGATCGCCGAGGCGGTTGCCAGAGCCGGGAACGCGGAAGCGGCGCGGTACGCCGACTGGGCCGTCAAGGAGACCGGCTTCGGCGTCGTCGAGCACAAAATCATCAAGAACCAGGCGTGCTCGCTCGGCCTGTTCGAGCGGTATGCGGACGAGGACCTGGTCAGCCCCCGGATCGACGCGGCCGCGAAGATCGTGTCGATCCCGCGGCCCGCCGGGGTGATCCTGGCGCTGACCCCGTCGACGAACCCCGTCGCCAGCGTCTACTTCAAGGTCATGCTCGCGCTCCTGACCAGGAACGCGATCGTGGTCAGCCCGCACCCGATGGCGCGGGCCTGCTGCGGGGACGCGGCAAGCCTGCTCGCTGAGGCCGCCGAATCGGCCGGCGCTCCTGACGGCGTGATCCAGGTCGTCGAGCACCCGACCGTCGCGCTCGTGGAGACGCTGATGGCCGACCCGGTCACCGATGTGATCGTGGCGACAGGGGGCACCGCCATGGTCCGCGCCGCCTACCGGTCAGGCAACCCGGCCCTCGGCGTCGGGCCAGGCAACGTGCCCGTCCTGGTCGACGCCACCGCCGACATCCCGGCCGCAGCGAAGCGGATCGTGGACAGCAAGGCGTTCGACAACTCCGTGCTGTGCACCAACGAGTCCGTGCTCGTCGTCGTCGACAGCGCGCGCGAGCAGCTGCTGCGCGAGATGCAGCGGCACGGCGCCGTGCTGCTCGACGAGGCTGGCAGGGACCGGCTGCGCGCCTACCTCTTCCCTGACGGCATGCTCAACGGCGAGGCCATCGGCAAGGACGCGGCCTGGATCGCCGACCAGGCCGGGATCAGGCTGCCGCCGCGGACCAGGCTGCTGCTCGCGGCTGCCGACTTGGTCGTGCCCGAGGAGCCGTTCTGCAGGGAGAAGCTGTCGCCCGTGCTCGGGGTCGTCACCGTGGCCTCCGCCGACCGCGGCATCGAGGCAGCGCGCGCGGTGATCAGGCTCGGCGGCGCCGGTCACTCGGCCGCCATTCACAGCACCGATCCGCAGGTCATTACCAGGTACGGGGTGCGCGTGCCGGTGCTGCGGGTCGCGGTCAACGCCGGCAACAGCACCGGCAGCTCCGGGATGGACACGAACCTCGCGCCGTCGATGACGCTGGGCACCGGCTTCGCCGGGCGCAGCTCGATCGGCGAGAACCTCGAACCGCGGCACCTGGTCAACTGGACGAGGGTGGCCTACAACAACGACCCCGGCGTGCCATTCGGCGACTTCACCGCGATCGCGCCCTGGCAGCGGGCGCCCGCGCAGGTGCCCGCCTACCCGCGCGCGTCAAACCTGCCGCAGGTCCTCGATGAGCAGTCAGGCGAGGCACAGCCAGTGTCGGGTCTCGCGGCGCCTGCGGGCGCAGAGGCCAGCCTGCCCGACTCGGTGCGCGAGCAGCTGCGGGCGCTGATCATCGAAGAGCTCTCCCAGCTGATTGGCGGCTAGCCGATGGCCGAGCTGCGTTCCTTCATCTTTCTCGACCAGCTGCAGCCGCAGACGATGTGCTACCTGGGCACCTGGGTGCGCGGCAGGCTGCCGAGGCTGAACGTCGCCGCTCAGGTGATTGAGATCGCGCCAGGGCTCGACATCGAGCCGCTGACCGACGTGGCGCTCAAGGAGGCCGACGTGCAGGCCGGGATCCTGGTGGTCGAGCGCCAGTTCGGCTACCTGCTGCTGCACGGCGGGACCGCGGCGGTCAAGGCGGCGAGCAGCGCGGTGCTCGGGGCGCTCGGCGTCGATGCCACGTCGGCCACGCCGCCAAAGGTGCTCGCGTCGCGGATCATTACCAGCGTCGACGGCCAGCACGCGTTCCTGGTGAACAGGAACAAGCTCGGCTCCATGGTGCTGCCAGGGGAGTCGCTGTTCGTGCTCGAGATGCAGCCTGCCTCGTACGCGATCCTGGCCACCAACGAGGCGGAGAAGGCCGCGCAGATCAAGCTCGTCGACTACCGGATGATCGGCGCGACCGGCCGGGTCTACCTGTCAGGCCGCGAGGATGACGTGCGCCAGGCCGCCGAGGTCGTCACCGCGCTCCTTGGCGAGCCCGCATGACCGCGGCCGAAGGCCCGCGGGGGGTTCCGGGGGGTCGTCCCCCCGGGCCAGCACTGTCCCCTGACCAGCTCAGGCAACTGGTCAGAGAAGTCCTCGCCGAGGTACTCGGCAAGCAGGCCAAAGTGCCCGTTGGTGGTGCTACAGCCCCGCCAACGAGCACATTGGGTGGGCAGGAGGCGGGGGAGTGGACGGTGCGGATAAGCACCGACGAGGATCTGCACGCGTTCGCGCTGCGGGTGCTCAAGCTCGCCGGGAACCCGAAGCTGCGCCAGGACCTGATCAGCGGGCGGGCCAGGTTCCGGCTCGCGGGCGCGGGGGCCCCACCGCCGGGCGCTGACCACAGGGTGGAGAAGGGCGCCGTGACAGAGCGGACGGTCGCGGCGGCAGCGGCAGCCGGGGCACGGCTGGTGCTCGGGCCGCGCGCCGTGCTGACCCCGCTCGCCAGGGACAAGGTCAGGGCGCTCGGTGTGCCGATCAGCAAGGAGCGGTGATGCTGCAAGGAACGGTCGTGGGCAACGTCTGGTCGACGAAGCGGATCGACGGCCTCCCCAACGGCGCCTTCCTGGAAGTGGAGGTGGCCGGATCTGGTGACCGCCTGGTCGCGTTCGACGTGCTCGGCACCGGCCCTGGTGAGCGGGTACTCGTCGCCCAGGGCTCGGTGGCATCCGGCTGGCTGCCTGACCGGCCGCCCGTCGACGCGCTCATCATCGGCTCGATCGACGAGCCGTCCGAGGCGCCGTCGCCGCCCGGCACAGGGCAGCCCAGGACGGGGCAGCGCAAACGCCAGGGCGGCAAGCCGAAGTAGCCGGGATCCGCACGTGCGTCCCGTTAAGCGAAATGACAAGAGAGGAATCTGTGATGGCACAGAACGCGCTCGGCATGATCGAGACCAAGGGATACGTCGCGGCCCTCGCGGCCGCCGATGCCATGGTCAAGGCGGCGAACGTGGTGATCGTCGGTCGGCAGGAGGTCGGCGACGGCCTGGTCGCTGTCATCATCAACGGTGACGTGGGCGCTGTGAAGGCCGCCACCGAGGCCGGCGCGGAGACCGCGGCCAGCGTCGGCGAACTCGTTTCTGTGCACGTGATCCCGCGGCCGCACGGCGAGCTTGGCAAGCACTTCGTGGTCTCGGAGTGACGGTAGCCACCGCCGCGCCGGCCAGGACGCGCACGGAGCTGCGGGTCTACCTGCCGATCGCCGGCCTGCGCCGGCAGTTCGCCGCGTATCTGGGCACGCCTACCAGGGCACGCGGCTATCCGGCAGCGGAGGGCGACCACGCGCTGATCGTCGAGGTCGCGCCTGGGCTGGCGATCGAGCGGGTCACCGACCTGGCGCTGCGAGCCGAACCGTCGGTCGAGCCGGGGATCTTGTTCGTGGAGCGGCAGTTCGGCGTGCTCGAGGTCCACTCGCCCGACGCGGCCGCCGTGCAGCGGGCCGGCCAGGCCATCCTGACCGGGCTCGGCAGGAGCGCGGCGGACCAGCTCAAGCCGTCGCTGCGGTACCTGGACATCATCACCGACGTCACCGACCAGCAGGCGGTGATCATCAACAGGTCGCGGCAGGCATCGATGCTGCTGCCCGGTCAGTCGCTGCTGGTCTGCGAGATGGCACCGGCGCTCTTCGCCGCCGTGGCAGCGAACGAGGCTGAGCAGGCCGAGCCGGAGAACACGCTGGTGGACGTCACGATGATCGGCGCCTCTGGCCGGCTGTACATAGCGGGGTCGACGCCAGGCGTGACCGGGGCTGCTGCCGAGATCGAGAGGCTGCTGGCCAGCATCGAGGGCCGCAGCGTGGATGGGCGCCACATCGAAGGGCAGCAGCAGTGAGCAGCGCAGACATGTCCCAGGAGGCCGTGCTCCGGGGCTACGACCCCTTCGCGCGGGCCGCGCTCGATCCGTTCGGGTTCCCGGCCGACGCGCATGTCGCGCTGCTCAGCCTGTCCGAGAACGCCACGTACCGGATCGATGACGCGGCCGCCAGCAGGACAGCCGTGCTGCGGGTGCACCGCACCGGCTACCACCCGCCGGGGGCGGTCGCCTCCGAGCTCGCCTGGCTGCAGGCGCTGCGCAGGGACGAGGGCCTGCTCACGCCCGCGGTTTACGCGGCCGCTGACGGCCGCGAGGTCGTGGACATCACGGTCGGCGACCTGACCAGGCAGACGGTGTTGTTCGAGTGGCTGCCGGGTGCCGAGCCGCCAGAGGACAAGCTGGCCGAGAAGTTCGAGCTGCTCGGCGACATCTGCGCAAGGATGCACCGGCACTCCCGCGCCTGGCAGCGGCCGCCGGAGTTCGTGCGGTTCGACTGGGACTTCGACTGCTGCGTCGGCGCGACGCCGCGCTGGGGCCGCTGGCAGGACGGCATCGGCGTCGGGCCAGCCGAGCTGCAGACCCTGACCAGGGCCGTCGGCGCGATGGCGGACCGGCTGCGCCGGTACGGCCGCGGCGAGGACCGGTTCGGCCTGATCCACGCCGACGTCCGGCTCGCCAACCTGCTCGCGGACGGCGACGACATCCAGGTGATCGACTTCGACGACTGCGGCTTCGGCTGGTTCATGTTCGACGTGGCGACCGCGGTCAGCTTCATCGAGCACGACCCGCGGGTGCCCGAGCTGTGCGACGCCTGGGTGCGCGGTTACCGCAAGGTGCTGCCGCTGCCCGAGGCTGACGTGGCCGAGATCCCGACATTCGTGCTGCTGCGGCGGCTGCAGCTGGTCGCCTGGGTTGGCTCGCACCGGTTCGCCGATGCGGCGCTCGAGCTGGGCGCCGAGTTCACCCAAGGCGCGTGCGAGATCGCCGAGCGGTACTTGTCGGCTCATCGGTAGAGCAGTTTCCATCACGCCAAATCCTGCACGCCCAAGGAGCGAGAGATGTTCGATTCGATCAGGGGCCGGTCCGTGCTGGTGACCGGGGGGACCAGGGGCATCGGCAAGGGAATCGCCGCCGGTTTCGCGAACGCCGGGGCCAACGTCGTGATCACCGGCAGGGACGCCGCGGCCGGCGATCAGGCCGCGCAGGAGCTGACCGCCGCGGCGGCAAGCGCGGCTCAGGGCGGCGGCACGGTGACCTATGTCAGCGGCGACGTCAGCGACCAGGCGAGCTGCGCGGCGGTCGTAGCCGCGGTGCTCGCCGCGCACGGCGGTCTCGACGTGGTGTGCTGCAACGCCGGCATCTTCCCCGCGTCCCCGCTGGCGGAGATGACGCCGGCCGAGCTCGACGAGGTGCTCGGGACCAACCTCAAGGGCACGTTCTTCACGGTGCAGGCCGCGCTGCCCGCACTGCGCGAGTCCGGGCACGGGCGGGTGATCCTCACCTCGTCGATCACGGGGCCGATCACCGGCTACGCGGGCTGGTCGCACTACGGCGCGAGCAAGGCCGGTCAGCTGGGTTTCATGCGGTCGGCGGCGCTCGAGTTCGCCAAGGCCGGCATCACCGTGAACGCGGTCATGCCTGGCAACATCGTCACCGAGGGGCTCGACGACCTCGGCCCCGAGTACCTGTCCGGCATGGAGGCGTCTATCCCGCTCGGAAGGCTCGGCAGCGTGGCGGACATCGCCAACGCCGCGCTGTTCCTCGCCTCGGACGAGGCCGGCTACATCACCGCTCAGACGATCGTGGTCGACGGCGGCCAGACCGTGCCTGAGTCACTGGAGGCCATGGCTTGAGCGCCGACCGGGCCGATCTGAGGCTGGTGGACGAAGCGCGGCACCGCGTGCTCGACATGATTTCCTCGGGGGCGCTGCGGCCAGGTGACAAGCTCGGCACGGAGCGCGAACTGGCGGCCACGCTGTCGGTGAGCCGGTCCACGCTGCGGCAGGTGCTCGCCGTGCTCGCGCAGTCCGGGGTGGTGCGGCGGGTGCCTGGCCGGGCCGGCGGCACGTTCGTGGCGCACTCCAAGGTCGACAGGGACCTGTCGGTGATCGTCGGGCTGCCCGAGTACCTGCGCCGTCAGGGATTCGTGGCCGGAACCCAGGTGCTGTCCGCGACCATAACAGGCGCTGACGACCTGTCCGCCACCCATCTGGACCTCGTCGCCGGCAGCCTCGTGGTCGACATCGTGCGGATCAGGCTGGCCGACGCGGTGCCGATCTCGCTGGAACGGGTCAGGCTGCCTGCCGACCTGGTGCCCGGCCTGCTCGAGCTGCCGCTTGGCGGGTCGATCTATGACCTGCTCGACCGGCAGTACGGCATGTCGCCGCAGGACGTGGTGGAGCACCTCGAGGTGGTCGGGGCCAGCGCCGACGAGGCCGCGCTGCTCGGCATCACCGGCGGCGCCCCGCTGCTCGCGATCACCAGGACCTCGCGAACCACCGACGGGGTGGCGTTCGAGTTCTCGAACGACCTGTTCCGCGCCGACCGGACGTGCGTCACGTTCCGCACGAAGGCCGAGCGCGCCGAGATCGTCGGGCGGTCCGCCGGCGAGCGGACCGTCGACCTGCGGGACGTGGATCCCGGGGCCGCTGACGTGCGTGCGACGGGCGACGCGGCCGGATTAGGGGCCTGGACGCGAGCGCGCCCCGGCGGTCGGGGCTGAGCACTCGGAGAGGAGAGCTCTCAGCGTGACCGCCGGGGCGCGCGCCCCCGGTGTCAGCCCATGTGCTCCGGGTCGGTCCCGTGCACGGAAGGAACCTTCACGGTCCTGTGGCCCGGCGTGCCGCCCAGGATGATCTTCCGCAGCGAGACGTCGTTGCGGTAGTTCGTCTCGTGCAGGGCCTTCTGCGGGTTGGCGATGATCTCGATGTAGTAGGTGCCGTTCGGCAGGTTCGTGATGTTGAACGCCTGCCCCGGCAGGAACTGCTCGTAGGTGTCACCCCAGCCGATCGGCATCATTTCCTGCACCCACAGCGCGCTCTGCGAGCCGCAGGCGCCGCCGAAGCCCAGGAAGCCTGGCTGCCACGACGCGTGCTGCAGCAGCAGGTTGACCGGGTCGGTCGGGGCGATGCAGAAGCCGACCTTCTTGCTGCGGACGGCGACCGCCTTGTTCTTGCTGAGCAGCTTGTACTGGGCGAACTGCTCGAAGTGCCAGTGCGTGTGGCCCGGCTTGTCGTCGAAGCCCATGGTGCCCGCCCTGGTCCTGCCGATGATCCGGCCGTTCTTCCAGAAGTACTGGTAGGCCTTCATGACCGGGCGGCCGTGCGACCTGAAGCCCTCGACGTCCAGCCTCGCGTGGCCGCCGCTCCAGACGGTGGCGCCGAACGTCACCTGGTCGGTCGGGTTCTTGCCGCGGAAGTGCTGGACCCCGATGCCCCAGGACGGCAGCGGCGAGAGGTCGGGCAGGGACGATGCTGGCGGGTTGGCGAGGGTCGGCACGTTGGCAGGCAGCCTCGGAAGAGTGCCGCTTGGGTTGCGGTGGTGCCTGCTGACTGGCCGGTTGCACGTACGGCACTGTGATGGCTTGACGACCTTGACCGTGAGGGTCGCGGTCGAGGTGCGCGGCGTCAGGTGCAGGAACCGCTGCCACAGCCGGACGATGTTGACCGTGAGCTTGTACGTGCCGAGTTGCAGCTTCGGCGCCAGGAATCCTGTGTCGACGCCCCAGCCACGCTGGATACCCCAGGCGTTGGCGAGCTGGAACGGGTCGGACTGGCACTCCTGCGGGAAGCGCGACCTCGCTGGCGCGTTCGGGTTGGAGCGCTGGGCGGAGAAGTCGTCAGGACAGAACGGGCCCACGTGGGAGGCCACGATCTTGCCGGCCGAGTTGCGGATGGTGACGCGGATGAACCTGTGCAGTCCCTGCCAGTTCTTGGCTACGGTCCAGTTGGGTAGCCGCCGCTTGGTAATGGCGCCACCACGGCCGCGGATGATCTGCGTATTGGTAATCGGCTTCGCATAACTGGCGCGCTGCACGTTGAACTGCAGCGGCGTGCCGACGGCCGTGACGTACACGCCAGGGTCGAGGAAGACCCGCTTGCCGAACCTGGCCACCTTGATGGTCTTCTGGGCGACGATCAGCTTCACCATCGGCCGGCTGGCGCTTGGCTGCGCCGAAGCGAGCCCTGCGGGCAGTCCTGCGGCTGCCGTCAGCCCGACGGCCGTGACGACGGCGGCCCGCAGGGCCGTGCGGGCCGGCTGCTGGCCTCGGGCCGTGCGGGCCGGCTGCTGGCCTCGGGCCCATCGCGAATTCCTCATCCAGTCTCCTCGCTGCGTCCGAGCCCGCAGCGGCGCGCGCCGCAGCCGCCACGCCTCGGTTTGGGTGAACCGGGATTACCAATATCTGACGCCCTGAAGACAGGAAGCGTTGCTTTATATAGCCAAAAAAGTGTGTACGTTACCGACCTGATATCCGCCAGCGGAAGGGGTGCCGTTAAAGGTCGCCGTCGGATCGCGGCATGCTGGAGGGATGCGAACCGACCTTCCGATCTGCCTGACCTGTGGCGTGCAGTACGGAGCACCGCGTTCCGGCTGTCCCATCTGCCTCGACGAACGCCAGTACGTCGGCTGGGACGGACAGCGGTGGACGAACCTCGCCGAGCTCAAGACCGCAGGTCACGCTGGTGTCGTCGAGGACCAGGGCGAGGGGATCAGCGGGATAGGCGCGCAGCCCGCCACCGCGATCGGGCAGCGCGCGCTGCTCGTGCGCACCCCAGCCGGGAACGTGCTCTGGGACATGATCACCTATCTGGACGACGACCTCATCGCGGCGGTCAGGGCGCTAGGCGGTGTAAGCGTGATCGCGATTAGTCATCCGCATTTCTACGGGAGCATGATCGAGTGGGCGCACGCATTCGGCGCGCCTGTCTACATCCACGCGGCCGATCGCCAGTGGGTCGCCAGGCCCGACGATTCCGTGGTGTTCTGGGAGGGGGAAACCCGTCAGATCGGTGACGGCCTCACGCTCATCAACGCCGGCGTGCACTTCGCCGGCGGGCAGGTGCTGCACTGGGCAGGCGGCGAGAACGGCAAGGGAGCGCTGTTCTCCGGCGACATCATGACCGTCGTATCCGACCGGCGCTGGGTGAGCTTCATGTACAGCTACCCGAACCTCATCCCCGAGCGGCCGCGTACGATCCGCCGTGCGCTCAAGCTGATCGAGCCGCTGCGATTCGAGGCCGTCTACGGCGCCTGGTGGGGGCGCGTCGTGCGCGCCGACGGCGCCGCGGCCATCAGGCGCTCAGCCGAGCGGTACCTGCGGTTCGCGCTCGACGACTCATGACGAGGGCGTGCTAACGCCGTCACCCCGGCCGTCCGCGGCCGGCCGTCGTGCCGCGGGGGCGCCCGCGCGGCGGGCGCCTGACCCCTGGCGGCCCGGGCTGTGGCGCTTCTTCGCCGGGTGCTCCTTCGGCGGCTTGCCGGCCGACGGCCTGATCGGCGGGATCGGCGTGAACGGCCAGCGCCGCGGGCCCGACCAGAGCGCAGGCACCGCGTCGATCGCGTACGCGAGTGCGTACGCCGCCTGCTCGTAGTTGACCCGCCAGCCGACGAACTCAGGCCACGCCTCCTTCGTGCTGCGCTCGATCGGGAAGTCCACCTTGCGCATCCTGGCGACGGCGTCTTCGAAGTCCTCGTAGCTGAGCGAGATACCCGCGTCAGGATCGGGTTCCTCAGGCACCTTGATGCCCAACGCCCTGGCGATCTCGGTCATGCAGATGAACCCGCTGCGCAGGCAGAGCCTCGCGGGGACCTCGGGCGCCGCGCTCGGGGAGAGCGACATGATCAGGGCTGCAGAGTCGAGCACCGCGAGCAGCGCCGTGAGCCAGGATGACAGCGGCCGGGGGGAGCGGAACCTGACCAGCGGCAGGTACGTGGTGTGGCTCTCGGTGATGTCGGCGGCGAACCGTTCCCACTGGCCGTACAGGTCAGGGAGCGTGTCGATGGTCGAGGATCCCGATCCCAGCGCATAGTGGGTGCGCGCGAGCAGCTCGGGGCCCCAGGACGGCACCCCGGCCCTGGCGTTGAGCAGCGCGATGTCGGTCTCCCTGCGATTGAACGCCGCGTACAGCGTCGGCAGGTAGGCGATCTGCAAGGTCAGCACCACGAGTCCGGTGAATCCGGCACAATCCTGGATCGTGCGCTCCCACGCGCCGCTGACCGATGAGTCGCCGATGAACCATATCCCGGGTCCAGCGGTCGTGAAAGCGGTCGTGATGCCCGTCCGCAGGAACGGCCAGAGCAGCAGCGCAAAGCCGACAAAGAAGATCGCGAGCCAGGTGATGAGCTGCACGATCAGGATGACGGCTGCCTGGGTGGCCAGCACGCGATCCTTAGTACGGAAGTCGTGGACATGCTTAACCGCCAGCTCGTAGATCGCGTCCATCGCTTTATCCACGGACCTGATGAGCCAGCTGCCGGTCGGCCTCGGCACGATGATCGTCCCGATCACGCTCTTGGCAGCCGTGATCACGAGCAGGCCCCCGATGACGGCCGCGATAGCGCGGCCGACCAGTGGCACGACCATGGCCCTCCCTCGCTGTGCCCCGCATCAGCCTGGCTTCGAATAGTAACGACGCCCTGTAGGCGAGCCGCCGCACGGGTCGTGCGACCAGGCAGGAAAGGACTAACGCCTCTAATACCGCTCGTACTGCTAGTAATAGCATGAAAATGCACAGGGGAGGTGCGTGACTATGAGCATCTTCAACGTCCCTGGTACACGTATGCCGTCGCCATCAAGGCTGGCGCCGCGCCGGCGTGCGGCCAGGAACCTCTCTTTCGTCGCGGCCGCGGCGCTCGCGGTGGCGCTCGCGTACGGTCCCGTTCCCTCGGCGGCCACCGTAGCGGCGCGGGACGCGGCCGGCAAGCCGCCCGCCGTCACGACTGCGAAGCCAGCGCCGACCGGGCTGACCGGCAAGGACTGGACGACGGTCAAGACCTCGGCCAAGATCGTGGCGCTGACCTTCGACGCGGGCGCGAACGCCGATGGAGTCGCGAGCATTCTCGCCACCCTCACCAGCAAACACGTGCCCGCGACCTTCATGCTCACCGGCAACTTCGTGAAGAGCTTCCCGGCCAGGTCGCGCGCGATCGTCGCGGCCGGCGAGCTGGTCGGCGACCACTCCGTGACGCATCCGTACTTCACGAAGCTCACCGACGCGCAGATGCGCAGCCAGGTGCGGGACGCTCAGCGGCAGATCATCTCGGCAACGGGCGCCGATCCGTGGCCGTGGTTCAGGTTCCCCTACGGCGACAGGAACGCCCACACGATCTCGGTGGTAAACGGGACCGGCTTCGTCCCGGTCAGGTGGACAGTCGACACGCTGGGCTGGAAGGGCACGTCCGGCGGCAGCACCGTCCAGACGGTCGTGAACCGGGTGCTCGCCGGTCTCAAGCCCGGTGAGATCGTGCTCATGCACTGCGGCTCCAATCCTGACGATCACTCCACTCTCGACGCCGACGCGCTGCCTGCCGTGATCCGTGACCTTCGGGCGCGCGGGTACTCGTTCGTCACGCTGAACGCGATGCTCGGGTACCGGTTCGTGCTGTCCGGCGGCCAGGTGCATCAGTACGGCGCTGCCTCCTTCGGGTCGCTGGGCACCTTGCCCGCGGGGGTCAAGGCGGTCGGCATCGCGGCAGATCACGCGACCGCCGGCTACTGGGTTCTCAAGTCCGATGGCGGCGTGAAGAACCTCGGCGCGCCGTGGAGCGGCTCGCTGGCCGGCAAGCTCACGGCCGGGGTGCGGCCCACCGCGATAGCGGCAGGGGCGAGCCAGGGCTACTTCGTGCTGACCTCCGATGGCGACGTCCATGCGTTCGGCACGGCCGGATCGGGGTCTGACGCCGGCACGCTGCCAGCCGGGGTGACCGCCGTCGGGCTGGCCGTCGATCAGGGCACCGGCGGCTACTGGCTGCTCAGGTCGGACGGAGCTGTGGACAACTTCAACGCCCCGGCCCTGGGGTCGCTGGCAGGCTCGCTGCCCGCGGGCGTCCTGGTCACCGGCATCGCAGCAGCGGTCGGCGGTGGCTACTACGTGCTGACGTCCGATGGTGACGTGCACGCGTTCGGCGCCGCCGGGCACGGCAACCTGCTCGGCCAGCTCCCCGCTGGCGTGACCGCCGTCGCGCTCGCCACCGATCCGGCGACGGGCGGCTACTGGGTGCTGAAGTCCAACGGCGGTGTCAACAACAGGGACGCCCCGTGGTACGGCGCGCTGGCCGGCCACCTCGCCGCCGGGCAGAAGCCCGTCGGAATCGCCGGTCAGTAACCGGCAGGCGTCCTGAGCGGCATCACACCGTCGCGGGCAGTCCGAAGTGCGGGAAGAGCGCGTAGCCGAACGTCGTGATCTCCGCGATCTGGCCGTCGGCGACCCGCAGCACGTCGAGCTTGAATGCGCGGAACTCGGTGTCGCCTGGCCGGCGCAGGTAGCTGGCCCCGGCGGGCATCCGGTTCGCTGCGGCCGGCAGCAGCTTCCAGTCGCCCTCGCGATCCGGCCCGAACGCGCGGTCCAGCAGCGGCAGCAGGCCGTCGAGCCCGCGGAACCGCATCGGGTACGGCGGCATCGTGATCGTGATATCCCTGGCCGCGATGGCCGCGGCCGCCTCGGTGTCACCGCGCTCGTGCGCGTCGATGAACTGCTCGAGCAGCGCCCGCTCGCGGGGATCTGGCTGGCCCGCCTGCCAGTCAGCCCGGTTGGCAGGCAGGTGGCCGGCCATGGCCGACCGCGCCCGCTGCAGCGCGCTATTCGCGGCAGCGACGCTGGTCTGCAGCAGCTCGGCGGTCCGCGCAGCGGACCAGCCGAGCACATCGCGGCTGATCAGGGCGGCGCGTTGCCTGGCAGGCAGCACCTGCAGGGCGGCGATGAACGCCAGCGACACGGTTTCGCGTGCGACGACGATCTCCTCGGGCCGTTCGGCTGATGCCGGGATCTCGTCCAGGAGCCGGTCGGGATACGGTTGCAGCCACGGCACATCAGCGCCCGGCTGGGCCGCCGTGGCCGGGTTCCGCGCCCGCCGCCTGAGTACGTCCAGGCAGACGTTCGTGGCGATCCGGTAGAGCCACGCGCGGAACAGCGCGCTGCCGTCGAAGCTGTCCCTGGCCCGCCACGCCCGCAGCACCGCCTCCTGCACGGCGTCCTCGGCATCGTCGAACGATGCCAGCATCCGGTAACAGTGCAGGTGCAGCTCGCGTCGGTACAGCTCGGTCAGGTCGCCGAACGAGGCCAGGACGTCCTCGGCCGAGTCCTGGGCCGCGGTCAATCCGTGGGCTCCGGCCTCGTGACCTCCTGGACGAGCCAGCCGTTGCCCTCCGGGTCGCTGAAGGACAGGAACGAGTTGTAGCTGCCGCGCTCGGGATCGGGTCCCGACTTCTGGCCGCCGGCCTCGAAGTGGAAGACCTCGCTGACGTCGACCCCCCGGCCGGCCAGCTCGGCCCTGGCTGCGTCGATGTCGCTGACGACCAGGTGCAGGCCCTGAACCGAGCCGGGCGCCCCGTTCCCTGGCGCCAGCGCGTTCGGCATCAGCGTGATCGAGCAGGCCGAACCCGGCGGTGTCAGTTGCACGACCCGAAAGTCGCCTGCCTGATGATCGACATCGAGATGGAAGCCTGCGTTCTCGATATAGAAGGTCTTGACCTTGTCGACATCGGCCACCGGCAGCACGATGAGCTCGAGCTTGAAGTCCATCGGTACATTCTCCTCGCTCCGGCCCTGCCTGGTGCAGGTGCTCACAGATAAAACGACCGGGCGGGCAGGAACTCATCGGCGCGCCGGTGAACGCGCCTGTTTAAGGAGCTCAGGGGCAGTCCGATGACGGGTTGCAGGCGCCGATGAAGGTGTTACCGCGGCCGTCGACGTAGCCGCCGTCTTCGTACAGCGCCTGGTTCGAGCCGAGGTTCAGGTAGTTGCCGGTCAGCGTGAGCAGAATACCGTCGCCGCGCTGCCAGTCGTAGCTGACGACGCCCTGGTCGCCGTGCCTGGTCAGGTTCACGGTGTTGGCAGAGACGGTGGTGTCGCGCACCGGCCCGTCGGCGTCTCCGGACCCCCTGGTCACGAAGAACGTGACTGGCTGGCCGCCCTGGCCGTCCGAGACTGTGTTTCCCGTGAAACTGTTGCCCGACGCGATGTGGCCTGAATAGCTGCCGAGCTCGGCAATCGCATTGTCGTTCGACGCGATATTCCCCGTGATGATATTGCCCGAACCGCCGTAGATCTCCACAGCGGAGCCGTCACGTCCGTATGCGAGCGAACAGGCCTGGTTTCCTGTGATGGTGTTGTCCGCGATGGTGTTCCCGCTGCCCCAGATCAGCACGCCGAAAGCGCCGGCTGATCGGGACGAGTTGTTGGTGTCGAGTTCGAGGTTATTCTTGAGGGTCGAGTTCCTGACGGCATTTCCGGTCGCTCCGGTCATGATGTAGACGCCCGCGTAGAAGCCCGTCGCGGTGATGCCGCTGATGGTGTTGCCGGTCGCGCCAGCGTGGATGTCCACGCCGTCCACGTGGCCGGCCGGAGTCGCCTTCCCGCCGCAAGTCCAGGTTCCTGGCGCGACCCCGGTCAGGGACAGGCCCGTGACCGTGTCGTGCGAACCGTACAGGGAGATGGCAGCGCCGTCGGCGTTGAGCCTGATCACAGGCGGGCCGCCCAGTCCGTAGCTTCCCACGTTGACGTTGCTGGCCCGGATCGTCAGGTGACCGGCATAGGTGCAGGCGCGGCTGAGCAGGACCGTGCTGCCCGCAGCCGGCTGGAGCCTGCTCAGGGAACCGCCGCACGGCACCCGAGTGACTGTCGCAGCGCTGGCCTGAGCGAGCAGGCCACCGGACGCCAACGCTGAAACCGTGACGGTTGTCGCTATTGCCAGCATTCTCCGGTGAGCCATCATTAATCTGTCCTCGCTCATGACGTTGTTGCGGGTATTTCTTGGTTTTCCAAGCAGATCCGTTACCTCGACCTTAACAATGTGTCATGACTCGGGGGCGGAATGTGCGCGCCGGCGATTTTCTGCGGTGTTGATTGACAGTGCTGATTGACGGTGCTGATGAGGACCATTGGCTTGTCGACTATGCTGGGCCGGTGCTCGGTAAAGCCGTCCGCTATCAGTCCTACGACGAGGACAGCGCCCGGTGGGTGGGCTTCGAATTCCGGCCAGGCGACATCGTCATCAGCACCCGGTCGAAGAGCGGCACGACCTGGATGCAGATGATCTGCGCCCTGCTGATCTTCCAGCGGCCGGACCTTCCCGCGCCGCTGGGAAAGCTGTCGCCGTGGCTCGACTGGCTGATCACTCCGCGCGAGCAGGTCATGGCCCGACTCGGGGCGCAGCAGCACCGCAGGTTCATCAAGACGCATACGCCGCTTGACGGCCTGCCACTTGACCCTCGGGCGACCTACATCGTCGTCGGCAGGCACCCGCTGGACATGGCGGTCTCGCTCTACCACCAGAGCCGCAACATCGACAGGGAGCGGGTCAGGGAGCTGACCGGACGGTGCGGGCCCGACGACGCCCGCAAGCCGCAGCCACCGCTCCATGACTGGCTGGCCTCCTGGATCGACTCGCACGACCGCCCTGAGGAACAGCTGGATTCGCTGCCCGGCGTCATGTGGCACCTGTCGGACGCCTGGGCGAGACGCACCAGCCCGCCTCCCGGGCCGCCGGATGGCGGCGACCCTGTGCCCGAGTATGGCGTCGCTGTTCCTGATTCTGGCTTCGCGGGGCCGGCCGTGCTGCTCGTGCACTACGACGACCTGTCCGCCGACCTCGACGGCGAGATGCGCCGGCTGGCCGCGCTGCTCGGCATCACCATTCCGGAGCGGGTGTGGCCCGACCTGGTGCTGGCCGCGACGTTCGAACGGATGCGCGCGGGCGCGGCCGCGCAGGCGCCGGACCCAGCCGGGATCCTCAAAGACCCTGCCGCGTTCTTCCGGCGCGGCTACTCAGGCGCTGGCCACGAGGAACTCGAGCAGGCCGAGCTCGCCAGGTACTATGCGCGGGCTGCCAGGCTCGCGCCACCTGACCTGCTTAGCTGGCTGCACAGGCAGCGTCATGACGGTCAGGACCAAGGTGCTCCGGCTGGTCAGGAGCGCGCCGTCCTGGCAGGTGATGGCCGGATGGAATCGGCCGTGACAGGGTAAGCCGACCTGATCGGAGGTACATAGGCCGCGTCCCGTCAGCCGACCCCTGGTCGGCCGGAACCGGCCGTGGCAAGGTGATGGGAAGGTAAACTGTCCGCGCACCGGGACGCCATGACCCGATTTGACATAGTCTGGCTCCCCGCCGAGCGGCCCGAGCCGCTGGGCATCTCTGCACCAGCGCAATGTGACGGGAGTGGGAATGCGCGTTCTGGTTCTTGGTGGCGACGGGTTCTGTGGGTGGCCAACCTCGCTGTACCTGTCGGACCGCGGTCATGACGTGACCATCCTCGACAACCTCAGCCGCCGCAACATCGACAACGAACTGGAGGTCCAGTCGCTGACGCCGATCACTCCGATGGGCGTGCGGCTGAAGGCCTGGCAGGAGGTCTCGGGCAAGGAGATCGGGTTCATCAACCTGAACCTCGCGACCGAATACGATCGCCTGGTCAGGATCCTGGAGGACCTGCGTCCTGACGCGATCGTGCACTTCGCTGAGCAGCGCGCGGCGCCGTACTCGATGCGCTCGGTGAACGCGAAGCGGTACACGGTCGACAACAACGTGCGCGCCACTCACAACCTGCTGGTGGCCATGGTCGCCACCGGCAGCCACGCAACGCTCGCCCACCTGGGCACGATGGGCGTCTATGGCTACGGTTGGTCGGGCAGCGCCCCGATCCCCGAGGGCTACCTGACAGTCAAGGTGCCCACCCCGGACGGTGACCTGGAGCGGGAGATCCTGCATCCGGCCAACCCGGGGTCCGTCTACCACATGACCAAGACCCTGGACCAGCTGATGTTCGCGTTCTACGCCAAGAACGACGGGCTTCAGATCACCGACCTGCACCAGGGCATCGTCTGGGGCACCCAGACCGACCAGACCGCGAAAGATGAGCGGCTGATCAACCGGTTCGACTACGACGGCGATTACGGCACCGTGCTGAACCGGTTCCTGATGCAGGCCGCGATCGGGCACCCGCTGACCGTGCACGGCTCGGGCGGGCAGACCCGCGCGTTCATTCACATCAAGGACACGGCGCGGTGCATCGAGATCGCGATCACCAACCCGCCGCAGTCCGGTTCGCAGCCGATGGTGCTGAACCAGATCACCGAGACCCACCGGGTCGCGGACCTCGCCAAGATCGTGAGCGAGATCACCGGGGCGGAGATCGCGAACCTGCCGAACCCGCGCCGGGAGGCCGACGAGAACGACCTGGTCGTGCGCAACGAGCAGTTCCTGGCTCTCGGCCTGAACCCGACCACGCTGACCAACGGCCTCCTCGAGGAGGTCACCGACGTCGCCGAGAAGTACAAGGACCGCGTCGACCCCACCAAGATCATCGCAAGGTCGGTGTGGCGCCAGGGCATGGAGACCTCCGAGGACCTCCTGACCGAGATCCCCGAGGCCAACTAACCCCGCGGTTGTAGCTCAAGGCAACAGCCGCCGAGCCGAGCCGGGCCGTTGCTGTGCCCCGGATCCGCCCCTTCGTTGTATCCGAATCCGGACCACAAACTTCACTATTCGGGCGGTGAAGTATGGATTCCGGATCCAATGTCGCGCGCGCATTTAGGCCCGGCCGGGTCGGGAGGTGACTCACGCTCATCTTGGGCACGTCTCATGGTCACAAAACGCCCGAACCGGGCGCCAGACTGGCTCAGGGATGGGCCCTGCTCGACTTGGCACGGCTTCCAGTCGATTGGTGTCCTGGTTTGGGCGGTATGCGTCACTGGAATCCGTGTGAAGTGGGGATGCCTGGGGCTGGCGGGCGCGGAGGCGGTACGGGCCGCGGCGCGGGGGCGGTACGGGGCGCGGGGGCGGTACGGGGCTGGCGGGCGCGGAGGCGGTACGGGCCGCGGCGCGGGGGCGGTACGGGGTGCGGGCGCGGGGGCGGTACGGGCCGCGGTACGGGGTGCGCCGGGATGGTACGGGGCGCGGGGGGCGCGGGGGCGGGACGGGGCTCCCGGGCGGCATGGGAGCGGCGGGGTGCGCGGGGGCCGCGGGAATGGGGCGTCCTGGGCTCACGGGAGCCGGTTACGATGGGGCCGTGCGATGTTGATCTGTCACTGGGTTTGGTGATGGTGTCCGGCGGCTGCTGAGCCGGGCGCGCCAGCTTCGTGGTCCCAGCGGCTTCCGTAGTGGTCGCTTCCGTCGCACTCGCTTCGTTGGCGCTGCCGCCTTCGTTGTCGCGCTGGCGATCGAGTTTGTCGATGAGCTCGCCGATGGTACGAAGGGCGCGGCGCTCCCGCTGATCCGGGCCGATCTCGGCCTGAGCTATGCGCAGATCGGCCTGTTGATCTCGGTTCCGCTGCTGGTCGGAAGCCTGATCGAGTTGCCGCTCGGGCTGGTGGCAGGACAAGGCAGGACCAGGCACCGGCTGGTGCTGGCGGGCGGCGTGGTCGTAGCCGGGTCGCTCGCGGCGGTCGCGGCGGCTCATTCGTTGACGGTGCTGCTGATCGCGTTCGTCGCGTTCTTCCCGGCCTCGGGCGCGTTCGTGAGCCTGACCCAGGCGGCGCTGATGGACAGCGCGCCCGTGCGGCATCAGCAGCGGATGGCGGCGTGGAACCTCGCTGGTTCGGCCGGTGCGGTTGGCGGGCCGCTGCTGCTCGCTGGGGTGCTGGCGGTTGGCGGCGGCTGGCGGATGGCCTACCTTCTGCTCGCGGCGGCGGCCGGGGCGGCGCTTGCCGTCGCGTTCTTCGCCGCGCCATCGCGCCCGCCCGCAACCCCCGGCCACGACCCCGCGCCCGAGACCGCCACCGCCGCCCCGCCGGGCAGGGAGGACGCCACGGGCAGGGAGGACGCCACGGGCAGCGACGGTGCCGCGGGCGGCGAGGGTGCCGCGGGCGGCGAGGAAGCCGCGGGCGGCGAGGAGGACGGCTGGCGGGCGTCGGTGCGGGAGGCGGTTCGAGCCCTCCGGAACGGCAAGGTGGCCCGCTGGGTCGTGCTGCTGGAGATCAGCGACCTGCTGCTCGACGTGCTGACCGGCTACATCGGCCTCTACCTGGTCGACGTGGCGGGAGCTAGCCCGGCCGAGGCAGCGGTGGGAGTCGCGGTCAGGCTCGCCGGCGGCCTGGCGGGTGACGCGCTGTTCGTGCTGGTATCCAGGCGGGTCAGCGGTCCTGCGGCGACGCGGATCAGCGCGGTCACGGCCATGGTCCTGTACCCGGCCTTCCTGCTCCTTCCCTGGCTGCCGGCCAAGCTGGTCATCCTCGCGGTGCTGAGCCTGGCGACTGCGTGCTGGTACCCGGTCGTCCAGGCTGGGCTGTACACCGCGCTGCCAGGCCGGAGCGGCATCGCGGTGTTCCTGTCAAGCGCGGCAGGACTGCTGGGCGCCGCCGGGCCGCTCGCGGTCGGCTTCATCGCCCAGCAGGCGGGGTTGACCTGGGCGCTCGCGGCGCTTGCGGCGACTCCGGCCGCCGTGCTCGTGATCCTGCCGCCGGGGGCCAGGCCGCGGCTGCGTAGGGTGAAGCGATGACGCAGCCCCCGACCACAGGGCCCGCCGCCATGTCCGAGGCCAGCCTGGAGACCGCGCGCTCCATGCTGGCGGAGAACGGGATACTCGACGGCCACAACGACCTGCCGTGGGCGCTGCGGGAGGCGGACAAGGGCGACCCGGCGCTGATCGACATCGCGGCCGCGGTGCCGTTTACCCAGACGGACCTGCCGCGCCTGGCGGCGGGCGGGGTGGCGGCGCAGTTCTGGTCGGTCTACGTGCCAGCCGAGCTGGCCGGCGACGCTGCCGTCGCGACCACGCTCGAGCAGATCGACCTCACCCGCCGGCTGATCGCGCGCCATTCCGGCAAGCTCGAGCTGGCGCTGACCGCCAAGGACGCCAGGCGGATCATGGCCGCTGGCAAGGTCGCCTCGCTGATGGGGGCCGAGGGCGGCCATTCGATCGGCTGCTCGCTCGGGGTGCTGCGGGCGCTGCACGCGCTCGGCGTCCGGTACATGACGCTCACCCATAACAAGAACACGCCCTGGGCCGACTCGGCGACCGACGAGCCGGCCTGCGGCGGGCTGACCGATTTCGGCCGCGAGGTGGTCGCCGAGATGCAGCGGATCGGCATGCTGGTCGACCTGTCGCACGTCTCGCCTGGCACGATGACCGACGCGCTCGACGTCGCCACCGCGCCTGTGATCTTCTCGCACTCCTCAGCCAGGGCGCTGACCGACCACCCGAGGAACGTGCCTGACCACGTGCTCGAGCGGCTGGCCGGCAACGGCGGCGTGGTCATGGTCACGTTCGTGCCGCAGTTCGTCTCGGCCGCCTGCAAGGACTGGGATCTTGCGGCGGCCGCCGAGGCGGAGCGGCGCGGGATCGACTACCGGACCGTGACGTCGCGGGCCGCGCTCGGCGACTGGGTGCGCGAGCACCCGATGCCCGTCGCGACCATCGCCGACGTCGCCGACCATGTCGATCACGTCAGGCAGGCCGCCGGGATCGACCACATCGGGATCGGCGGCGACTTCGACGGGACAAGCGAGCTGCCCGCCGGTCTCGGCGACGTGTCGTGCTACCCGGCGCTCTTCGCCGAGCTGATCGAGCGCGGGTGGAGCCGGCCGGACTGCGCCAGGCTGGCGAACGGCAACATCCTGCGGGTCATCGGTGACGCCGTCGACCCGTACCAGCTCAGCTGAACGGCGTCTTAGGCCGCGGCAGCAGCGCGCCGTCGACGTGCAGGTCGACGCGCTCGTTGAAGAAGCAGGCCAGGCCCGCGATCTTCTGGCTCTCAGGGAGCGGGCTCCGGTAGATCCACACGACGTCGGTGTGCAGCGCCAGGCCTCCGCCGCCGCGCTCGTGTCGACCGACCAGTAGGCAGCCGTGCCCTTGTACGGACACTGGCTGGAGCGGTCGGACGCGCGCAGCAGATCCATCCGGAGATCGGCGAGCGGCAGGTAGTAGCTGGGTGGCAATCCGGTTTCGAACAGGACTCTCGGCTGACTCGACTCCGCCACCGTGACGCCGTCCAGCGCGACCCTGACGCGTTGTGAGCTGGCGAGGATGTCGACCCGCTTGTACGGGTCCCTGGGGTGAACGTAGACCGGTTCTTCTTCCTCGAGCCATTCCGACATCGCGGACCATTCCAGCCTGACCGCGTCACGCACCTGCGCGACCGGCGCGTCAGGAAACCGGCACGCGGCGTTCTCAGCCCTGGCTGTGCTCGGACATCGCTCTCCTTGTGCATGGAGCTGGGCCAACATCGTTGTAGCGTCATGGTATGCGGCTCGGCGTGCTGGACGTGGGTTCCAATACCGTGCACCTGCTTGTCGTCGACGCGCACCAGGGAGCCAGGCCATTGCCGGCGTTCTCGCACAAGGAAGAGCTGCACCTGACCGACTGCCTCGACGCCCAGAACGAGCTGACCTCAGACTGCGGTGCCCGGCTGCTCAAGTTCGTGCAGGAGGCACTCGAGATCGCCGAGGACAAGGGCGTCCAGGAGATCCTGGCGTTCGCCACCTCGGCGGTCAGGGACGCCGCGAACGGCGACGAGCTGCTGGCCATGATCGAAACCGAGACCGACGTCCGCATCCAGGTGCTGCCGGGGACCGACGAGTCCAGGCTGACCTTCCTCGCCGCCAGGCGCTGGTTCGGGTGGTCAGCGGGTCGCCTGCTGCTGCTCGACATCGGCGGCGGATCGCTGGAGATCGCCTCTGGCCAGGACGAGGACCCCTCGGTCGCGGTCTCGCTGCCGCTCGGCGCGAACCGGCTGACCAGGGACTGGTTCACCAGTGACCCGCCGGACCGGGAGCAGGTCAGGAGCCTGCGCAAGCACGTCAGGGTCGAGATCGCCGCGGCTGCGGGCGCCCTCAGGTCGACCGGGGCGCCCGATCGCTGCGTCGCGACCTCGAAGACGTTCAGGCAGCTGGCCAGGATCGCGGGGGCGGCGCCGTCGAGCG
Organism: uncultured Actinomycetota bacterium; assembly: GCA_963739025.1. Lineage (GTDB taxonomy): Bacteria > Actinomycetota > Actinomycetes > Streptosporangiales > Streptosporangiaceae > Chersky-822. The sequence continues at coordinate 1,034,758 of CAVTYS010000003.1, forward strand.
AGGGGCCGTACGTCAAGCGGGAGCTGAAGCACGCCGACGTCACCGAGCTCGCTGACCGGCTCGCGCGGATGACCGTCGAGGCCAGGGTTCAGCTGCCTGGCGTCTCCCTGCTGCGCGCGCCGCAGCTGGCGGCTGGCGCGATCGTCGCCGACGCGGCGATGGACCTGTTCGGAGTGCCGGAACTCGAGATCTGCCCGTGGGCCCTGCGCGAGGGCGTCATCCTGCGGCGCCTGGACAGCCTGAGCGCCTGACCGTGTCAGGCGCTCACGCCACCAGCGGGCTGCGACTCGTCAGCTTTCCGCGCTGCTTGCCGCGGTCTCGCCTGGCACCCGATCTGCGCTGCGGGCCTGCCTGATCTCCTCGGCCGCTTGCATGGCCGCGTCGGTCGCATGCTTGCCGGCCTGCCCGCGGCCAGGAGCCACCAGCGGATCAGCCTGGTCAGGCTCGTGCGCGGCAGTGGCGGGCGCTGACCTGGCGGCAGCCACGGCTGGCTGACGGGCCGCCGCGGCCTGGGCAGGTACCTGCTGGACGGGTACCTGCTCGGCGTGCTCCTCGCGCTGGGCGGTCGCGCGGCCCGCGGCTCCCGCCTGGCGCCCGCGCTGCGGGCCCGGCTGAGCGTGCTCGTGCTGCGCTGCGGGACGCGCGTCGGTACCGGCGGCGCCGTTGGTGCCCTGCTGAGCCCCGAGCGCACGGTTGACCTCGTCCTCGAGCGAGCCGCGTGACACCTCGCCGGAAACCAGGCTGGTGACCACGTCGCGGATCTCGGTGAGCCGCCTGACCGTCTCTGTGTGCCGCGAGATCAGCAGGTTCAGGCGGCGCTCCGCGCCGTCGTGGATGGCGGTCGCCCGCGACGTCGCGTCGTCGAGCTGCTGCTTGGCCTGCGCCAGCGCCGCGCTCACCGTGGTCTCGGCGTGCTGGTTCGCTTCAGAGACCGTCTTCTCCGCCGCGGCGTGGGCGGTCGAGACCATCTCTTCAGCCTCGGCCCTGGCGGCGGCGACCGCGCGGTCTGCCTGCTCTTGCGCGGCCGTCAGCATCCGCTCCGCGCGCTCCTGCGCCTCGGTCTTGAACCGCTCGACGTCCTTCGTGACATCAGTACGCAGCTTCTCGGTCTCGGCCTTGGCCGCCTCGCGCAGGTCGTTCGCGTCGGCCAGGCCCCGCTCGCGGTCGGACTTGGCCTCGTCGGCGGCCAGCTTCAGGATCTGGCCGACCCGCTCGCTGATCTCCTCATGGGCAGGGCGGCGAGCCTCTTGCCTGGCGTCGGCTACCTCCTGGCGGAGGTGCTCGATCTCGCCAAGGGTCTGCGACAGGCGGCTCTCCAGCTCACGTACCTGGCCGGTCCGCCAGGCGACGTAGTTGTCGACCTGCTGGCGGTTGTAGCCGCGGACTTCGCGCTCCCACTCCATCCCGCCATCGGAGAGTAGCTCGCTGTGCTCGCTCATGTATCACCCGTCAGGTGCTTCAGGCAGAGCCCGGATTGCTCAGAACCGGCTGAGCCGACCGCAGGGCCCGGGTCCTGCAATGTGGACTACTAGGCCGGACGGTCTGTGCGGGCTTCGGGGCGACCCCCGGCACCCCCGCGGCGTTGCGGGCGGCGCTGCCTTCACGCGGACATCATGCGGCCGATAGATGTGATGACTCTTATCCGGAGGGACCCCCAGCGCAACCGAAACAGCAGATTATCCGCATTTGAGGTTTTTCCACGATCAAGGTCTGTCATCATGCCAGATGGCTGAATGATGGTCGCCTTCCCGGCGCGATCCCGCATGGAAGCCTGTCTTGGCGCGGGGAAGGCGCCCGCGAGGCTGGGTCAGGATCTGCGATGATCACCGATGGCGATCGGTTTCCCGCGGGAGGCTCAGGCGGATGAGCGGTGCCGTCATGATCGGTTCTCTCGGCGACGCCGAGCCCTCGATCGACCCTGAGGCCTGGGTCGCGCCAGGCGCCGTCGTCGTCGGCGCCGTCCGGATCGGGCCACGTGCGAGCGTCTGGTACGGGTCCGTGCTCCGCGCCGACGAGGACGAGATCGTCGTCGGCGCCGATTGCAACATCCAGGATCTGTGCTGCCTGCACGCCGATCCCGGCGAGCCCGCGGTGCTCGAGGCGCGCGTCACCGTGGGGCATCACGCGACCGTGCACGGCGCGTACGTCGAGACGGGTGCCCTGATCGGGATCGGCGCCGTCGTGCTCGGCGGCGCGCGGATCGGGTCCAGGTCGCTGGTCGCGGCCGGCACGGTCGTCCTGGCCGGCACGACAGTCCCGCCTGGCGTGCTCGTCGCCGGCGTTCCCGGTCGTGTGATCAAGGACTTGACGGGGCAGGACCATGAGCGTTTCGACCGCACGCCAGATCGCTATGTCGACCGCACGGCCAGGCACAGGGACGCCCGCTGGGTGACGGGTAATGGGTGAGCATGGTCATGGTAAGCGTGCGGAAATGATCCTCATGGGTCATGCGGGGGCATGGGGTCAGCCCGTACCCTGGCAGGCAACCTGGCGGCCTGCTTCAGCGACGGAGGTGGAGCGATGCGAGACGACCTCGACGATCGCCTCCATGATGCCGTCGCGCTTGACGAGATTGACCTGATCTCCGACGTGCTGAGCGCGGTGGCGGTGGCCGACAGGCCGCTGACCGACGACGAACTCGACGCCGTTCTCGGGCTCGATCACGCCGGGGGTTCCGTTTCCCCTGCGAGATGACCGGCGCGAGCGAACATCACGTCGGTATCCCAGTGCGTGAAGCCGAGTGACTCATACAGCCGGATCGCTGGCGTGTTGCTCTCGTCGACGTAGAGCATGACCTGGAACAGGCCGCGTGAGCGCAGGTAGCGCAGGCCGACCAGGGTCAGCGCGCGGCCGAGGCCCGAGCCCCGCTCTCCTGGATCGACGCCGACCACGTAGACCTCGCCGATGGCCTGGTGCTCGTGATCGCCCTCATGGTCGTCCTGGCCGTGGATCTTGGTCCAGTGGAAGCCGACCAGCCTGCCGTCTCGCTCGGCGAGGAAGAAGCCTTCAGGGTTGAACCACGGCTCCTGCTCCCGCAGGTAGAGGTCCTCGGCTGTCCAGGCGCCCTGCTCAGGGTGGGTCGCGAAGGCGCGCCGGTTCAGCGCGGTCCACTCGTCCTCGTCCTGGCCGATCCTGAACGTGCGGACGGTGATGCCGTCGGCCAGCTCTGGCCTGTCGAGCTGGGTCTGCAGCGAGCGGCGCATCTGCCAGAGCGCCCTGACACGCTCGAACCCGGCGGCGGCGGCGAGCCGGCCGCCGCCGGCAGGTCGCCGTGCGCCCACAGCCGCAGCTGATGCTGGCCCGCCTCCTTGGTCAGCGCCTGGACCAGGGCAAGCCCGCGACGCCGACGGCGGTAGCCGGGGTGGATGACGAGCTCGCCGCTCGGGCCCTCGACCGGGTCGGTCGGGTCCAGGTGCGCGTATCCGGCGACGACGTCTCCGGCCATCAGCATGACGTTGCGGGCCTGCCGGTCTCCGCCGTAGCGCAGGTGCAGCATCACGTGCTCGGACAGCGGCGCGACCCCGTCCTCCTCGGTGGCCAGCCTGACCAGCTCCAGCACGGCGGCGACCTCGTCGCTGGTCAGGTGCTCGGTGATCCGGATCTCGGTCATCTGCTGGCTCCGCCGCCGCTCAGCGTTGCTGCCCTGGCCTGGGGCCTGGCGGCCCGGCTCGCCGGGCCCGTGCCGCCAGCGCCGCTGGCAGGTTCGCCTTTGCGGCCGTCGTGCCTGGCGGGCACGAACTTGTAGCCGACGTTGCGCACGGTGCCGATCAGCGCCTCGTTCTCCGGGCCGAGCTTGGCGCGCAGCCTGCGGACGTGCACGTCGACGGTCCTGGTACCGCCGAAGTAGTCGTAACCCCAGACCTCCTGCAGCAGCTGGGACCTGCTGAACACCCGGCGCGGGTGCTGGGCAAGGAACTTCAGCAGCTCGAACTCCTTAAAGGTCAGGTCGAGCGCCACGCCGAGGATCCGCGCCGAGTACGTTGCCTCGTCGATGACGAGCTCGCCTGACCGCACCTCCTCGGCCGGCGGCCCGGTCCTGACGGCCGCCTTTCCGATAGCCAGCCGGATCCTGGCCTCGACCTCGCCGGGACCGGCGGTGTTCAGGATCACGTCGTCGGCGCCCCAGTCGGCCGACACCGCGGCCCAGGCGCCCTCGCTGATCACGGCGAGCACCGGCATGCCGGTGCCTGTAACCTCGCGCAGCAGTTCCCTGACGCGCACCAGGTCGCGCCTGGCGTCAACGAGCACGGCGTCTGGCCTGGTACCGTCCGGCTGGCCAGCGGTGCCGGCCGCCCTGAGCACGGCGTCACCCGACGGCGGAGCGACGGTGATGGCATGATCGAGCAGGCTCAGGGATGGCAGGATCTCGGCGGCAGACTCCCGCGCGGCGGTGAGCACGAGCACGTTGCTCAACAGCCGCCACCTCCGGTCGCGCTGGCCCCACGGGCCCGCTCGGCCCTGGCCGACACTGGGCTCGCCTCGCCCTGGCCGTCGCTGTGCCCGCCCGGGGGAGCACCCCGGACCCCGCGGGCTAGCACCTCCGCCAGGGAACCTGCGCCTGGACTGCTCCAGGCCCGGTGCGCGTGCCGGGCCTGGTTACTTATGAGCGAGGATAGCTGACATGGCGATCGTGACCCTGCGCTACTGGGCCGCAGCGAAGGACGCGGCCGGCGTCGCCGAGGACAAGGTCGAGGCGCACAGCCTGGCGGAGGCGCTGGCCGGAGGGATCGCCGCGGCCGCGGACCGGCCAGGCGAGGCCGCAGGGCGGCTGCGCCAGGTACTGGCGCGCTCGTCGTTCCTGGTCGACGGCCAGCCCGCCGGAACCAGGCCGCGGGAGTCGATCTCGCTGTCCGCTGACTCGGTGATCGAGGTGCTGCCGCCGTTCGCTGGCGGCTAGCGGGGCGGGCTCGCGAGCGGCAGCCGCCGGCAAAACCCCACTATTTCCCGGTCAGTGAACCGGCACGGCATGGCATCCGTTTACCTTGGTGTGGTGGTTCGCGACGGCGCCGAGAGCCAGGAACATCCCAGATCGGTCAGTGACGAAGAGCTAGTACGGGCCCTTTACCATGAGCACGCGGGCCCGCTGCTCCGGTATGCGCTGCACCTGACCAGTGGTGACCGGCAGCGAGCCGAGGACATCGTGCAGGAGACGCTGCTCCGTGCCTGGCTGCATCCCGATGCCATCGTCAGCCGCCCGGCACGACCCTGGCTGTTCGCCGTCGCGAGGAACCTGGCAGTCGACGCGCACCGGGCCAGGCAGGCGCGTCCGCATGAGGTGGGCGAGGCTGCGCTGGCGCTGACGGCCGTGCCGGACACGGCCGACAGGGCGCTCGAGTCGTGGGCGGTCGCCGACGCGCTGCGGTCGCTGCGGCCTGACCACCGCGCGGTGCTGCTCGAGACCTATTACCGCGGCCGCTCGGTCGCGGAGGCCGCATCTGTGCTCGGCGTTCCCGCGGGCACGGTGAAGTCACGTACCTTCTACGCCCTTAAGGCGCTGAAGCTGGAACTAGAGGAACGGGGGCTTGCGCCATGAGCGACCCGTCCTGCCGGACATTCCGGGAGCTGCTCGGTGTCTACGTCGTAGGCGCGATCGAGCCAGGCGAGCGCGCCGCGATAGACGCGCACCTGAACCAGTGCTCCGACTGCCGCGAGGAACTCGCCGGGCTCGCGCCGCTGCCTGCCCTGCTGCACCGCGTGCCGCTCGCGGACGCGGAGCGCATCATGCTTGCCAGCCAGCCGTCTGAAGGCGACACGGAGCCGTCACCCGGCATGCTCGACTCGCTCCTGCAGCAGGTCGGCGCCAGGCGGCGGACGAGGCGCGTCCGCGGCTTGTTCGCCGCCGCGGCAGCTGTGCTGGTGGCGGCCGGCGGCGCCGCCGCGGTCGCCGAAGCGATCGCCCCGCACCACCACGCGCGGTTCCTCGACATCGCGTCCGCGAGCAAGGGCACGCTCGGCGCGACCGTCCGCTACGGCGGAAGCACCTGGGGCACCAACATGTCGGTTCGGGTCAGCGGCTTCAAGAAGTGGACAGACTGCGAGTTCTACGTGCTGACCAAAGACGGCCGCAGGGTACTGGCAGGCGGCTGGCTGGTGGGCCCCGGCTCGAGGGAGCTCTGGTACCCGGTGTACAGCGGCATCAAGGAGCCCAATGTCACCGGCTTCGAGATCACGACGGCCAGCGGGACGAAGCTCCAGATACCGGCGGTATGAGGCGCGAGCCGCGAAGCGCAGGTGCCGGGAATGCCCGCCGCAGGCGGCATGTTAACCGGGCGTGGTTCCCGGGCTGATCGTGAGCGTCTGCGCGCTCGCCGTGGCGACGGCGCTGGGTGTCGCGTGGAAGCAGCGCAACGGCCGGATCACGGAGGTGATCGGCCAGGGGGAGGTGGCGGCGGTGCCCGAGGTGGTGCCGCTGACCCAGGCCGACATCGGCGCCGCGCTCGGCAGCCGGGCGACACTCGTGCAGTTCTCGTCGGCATTCTGCGCGCCGTGCCGCGCCACCAGGCAGGTGCTGACCGACGTCGCCGGCCTGGTGGACGGCGTCGCGCACGTGGAGATCGACGCCGAATCCCGCCTTGACCTGGTCCGCAGGCTCGACGTCCGGCGTACCCCGACCACGCTCGTGCTCGGCCCAGACGGTCAGGTCACGCATCGCGCCAGCGGCCAGCCGCGGAAAGCAGACGTGATAGCCGCGCTGGGGGCCGTGCTTTGATTTCCTATAGAATTGATCGGGAAAGCAGTGCCGGGCAAAGCGCCACCGCGCTGGCGGCCAGGGGCTCCCGCCTGACGCGGCGGCGCGTCGTGGACTACTGCCGCGTCACCGCCGCGCTCTGACCGCGCCAGCGCTGGCAGCCGTCTCAGCCAGCCTTCGCTAGCGCCGCTCACCTGCTGGCCGGCACCACGGAAGGAACGCATTTGCAGATCGACCCCCGCGGACCGCGCTTCGGCGCCGTGATCACCACGATCGTGTTCGTCGCGGTGCTGGTCACCGCCAGCGCCTGGCTGCTGGCCGCGCAGGCGGTCGTATTCGCCGTCGGAACGCTCTTCGGGATGCGCTATGCCCCGTACGGGCTCGTGTTCCGGTGGCTGGTGCGGCCCAGGCTCGGCCCGCCCAGCGAGCTGGAAGACGAAGCGCCGCCGCGGTTCTCGCAGGGCATCGGCCTGGTGTTCGCCGTCATCGGCGTGATCGGCTACGCGACGGGCGTCACCCCGCTCGGCATCGCCGCCGCGGCATGCGGCCTGATCGCCGCCTTCCTCAACGGGGCCTTCGGCTTGTGCCTGGGCTGCGAACTGTACCTGCTCATCTGCCGCATCGGGCCCGCGCGCCAGGCATCCTGACGTCGGCCAAAAATCAGACACAGAAATTCCCGCACAGAAATCAGGCAAAGGAGATTTACGCATGAGCCGTTCAGATGTTCTCGTGGAGGCCGGCTGGGTTCAGGGTCATCTTGACGATCCTGGCTTCGTGCTCGTCGAGGTCGACGAGGATACGGCCGCCTACGATAAGGGGCACATCAAGGGCGCCGTGAAGCTCGACTGGCAGAAGGACCTGCAGGATCCTGTCCGCAGGGACTTCGTGGACAGGGCCGGCTTCGAGACGCTGCTCTCCGAGCGCGGCATCGGCAACGACGACACCGTCATCATCTACGGCGGCAACAACAACTGGTTCGCCGCGTACGCGTACTGGTACTTCAAGCTCTACGGGCACCAGAACGTGAAGCTGCTGGACGGCGGCAGGAAGAAGTGGGAGCTCGACTCGCGCGAGATGGTGACCGAGGTACCAAGCCGGCCCGTCGCCTCCTACCACGCCCAGGAGCAGGACCGCTCGATCCGCGCGTTCCGCGACGACGTCGTCGTCGCGATCGGCAACCTCAACCTGGTCGACGTGCGCTCGCCCGATGAGTTCGCCGGCCGCCTGCTCGCCCCGGCGCACCTGCCGCAGGAGCAGGCGCAGCGCGGCGGTCACGTGCCGACCGCGAAGAACGTGCCGTGGTCGAAGGCGGCGGAGGAGGACGGCACGTTCAAGTCGGACGACGCGCTGCGCGCGCTCTACGGCGACGAGGCCGGGCTGGACTTCAGCAAGGACACGATCGCGTACTGCCGGATCGGCGAGCGGTCAGCGCACACCTGGTTCGTGCTGCACGAGCTGCTCGGCCAGCCGAACGTGAAGAACTACGACGGCTCCTGGACCGAGTACGGGTCGCTGGTTGGCGTCCCGATCGAGCTGGGAGACGGCAAATGAGCGCGGCCGCGGGGGGATCAGGGGGGTCGTCCCCCCAGGCCAGCACAGCGGGGGGATCAGGGGGGTCGTCCCCCCAGGCCAGCACCGCTGGCTGCGGCGCGCCGGCCGGGGGCATCAAGGTGACGGCGGGAGCCGGCAGTCAGGCCGTCGTGCAGGGCCACGTGACGAGCTCGGGCACCCCGGTGCCGTCGGGCTACGCCAGGCTGCTCAACTCCGATGGCGAGTTCGTCGCCGAAGTGCCGCTCGGATCCGACGGCGGCTTCGTGTTCTACGCGGCGCCTGGCGACTGGACGCTTCGCGTGCTGGCTCCAGGCGGCGTGCGGGTCGAGCAGCCGGTCTCGGCGAGCACGGGCATGATCACCGAGCTTGAGCTCGCGGTCTAGCCAAGTTAGCGCTGGTCAATCGTGGTGGTGGCCTCCCGCGCACGGCGCGGGAGGCCACCGGCATGTCAGGACGAGGGCGACAAGCCGCGCTTGCTGTTTGCTCATGGTTTCCGTTTGCTCACCTCGCGTTCAGCTTCCCGTTACCTCGACCCCCTAGAACGGGACTTGGCAGCGGGATGAGCAGAACGAGCAGACGTGAGGGCGAATGTCGGTAGAAGCGGCCACCAGCGCATATGCCGCAGCGCAGCCACTGTTTCGATAGATGGCTCTATCTCATTCACTTTCCAGTAAAACTCAATTATCCGACTGTTAACTTGATCTCCTTTTTTCGGTTACTCACGGACGCGGACATCACGGCACACTGGAGGATCGACGTTCCGAGTGGCTTGCCAGCTGCTCGCCGTCTTGTCGCAACCAGAAATGGAGTTACGAATATGCAACGTCGTGGGCACATCTATCGTGGCGCGGCCGGAGCGGGTGCAGTCGCGGTGGCCCTTCTCCTTGCTGCGTGCTCGTCGAGCGGCGGCGGCGGCGGTGGCGGCGGCGGGGGTGGCCCGTCGGGCAACCTCAAGGGGAGCGGATCAACGCTCCAGCTCCCCTTTGAGCAGGCGGCCGTCGAGCAGTTCAAGTCGATCCAGCCGGACATGACCGTCAACTACGCCGGCGTCGGCTCCGGCCAGGGACGCTCGGACCTGGCCTCGGGGGTCACTAACTTCGGGGGCTCGGACACCGCGCCGATCCCCTCAGACGAGGTCTCGAACTTCAAGGGGAAGAAGGTGCTCTACTTCCCCATACTCATCGGCCCGATCACGGTTTCCTACAACCTGCCGGGGCTGAGCAAACCGCTGCAGCTGTCCCCGGAGACGATCGCCAGCATCTTCCAGGCGAAGATCACGAAGTGGAACGACCCGGCGATCAAGGCGGACAACCCGGGTGTCTCCATGCCCAGCACGTCGATCTCCATCGCCCACCGCTCCGACTCCTCGGGCACCACCCAGAACTTCGCCCTGTTCCTCCAGAAGGCGGTGCCGAGCGTGTGGAAGCTGGGCAGTGAGTCGACCGTCAACTGGCCAGCCAACAGCCGCGCCGGTGACGGCAACAGCGGCGTGGCCCAGATCATCAAGAGCACGGAAGGCGCCATCGGCTACGTGGACTTCGCGGACGCCGAGGCCGCGGGCCTGACATTCGCCAGCGTCAAGAACCAGGACGGCAAGTACGTCGCGCCGTCGGCGTCGGCAGCCTCCGCAGCCGCGGGCCAATCGACCATCAAGCCCGACCTGACCTTCGCTGCCGTCTGGGCGCCCGGCGCTGCCTCCTACCCCATCACCGCCCAGTCGTGGGTCCTCGTCTACGCCAAGCAGAAGAACGCCAACGACCTCGCTTTGCTCAAGGCCTACCTCGGCTACCTGCTCGGCGACGGCCAGAAGCTGCTGCCCGGCCTGCACTACGCGGCGCTGCCGTCCAGCCTCGACGAGAAGGCCAAGGCGCAGCTCAGCAAGATCACCTCATAGCAGCGAGCATGCTCGGCACATGGCATGGGCAAGCTGATGCAAAGAGATCGGAGCGACTCCTAACCATGAGCACAGCGCAGCAGGCGGACCGGGCCTTTCCTGGCCGGTCCGCCAGCGGCCTGTCAGAACGGCGGCCACTCGGCGACCGCGGCTTCCAGTGGCTTGCTGCCGGGTCCGGCGCGCTGGTCCTGGTGATCCTGGTCCTCATCGCCGTCACCACCACCCAGCAGGCCATGCCCTGGTTCAGCAAAGAGGGCCTCGGCATCTTCTCCACCACCTGGGATCCAGCTCACGACAAGTTCGGCGCGCTGGCCTTCATGTTCGGCACGGGCGTCACATCGCTGATTGCGATCGTGCTGGCCGTCCCGGTCAGCGTCGGCGTCGCCCTGCTCCTGACCGATGTGCTGCCAGCGCGGCTGGCGCGGCCGATCGTGTACGTGATCGACTTGCTGGCAGTGGTCCCTTCGGTGGTCTGGGGCCTGTGGGGCATCCTGGTGTTCGCGCCCTGGCTCAATGGCATCTACGGCTCGGTCGCCTCAGCCGTGGCCGGCATCCCGGTGCTCGGCTCGCTGTTCGGGCCGCCCACCAGCGGTGCCTCGTTCTTCACCGCCGGCATCATCCTCGCGATCATGATTACGCCGATCATCACCTCGCTGACCCGCGAGGTCATCGCCACCACGCCGGTGATCCACAAGGAGGGCGCGTACGCGCTGGGCGCCACCCGATGGGAGATGATTCGCGGCGCCGTCTGGCCGCACAGCCACGGCGGCGTCGTCGGGTCGGTGCTGATCGGGCTGGGCCGGGCGATGGGCGAGACCATCGCCGCGGCCCTGGTGATCGGCGCGTCACCCCAGATCACGTCCCACCTGCTCGCCCCCGGCTACTCCATGCCTTCGGTCATCGCCAACCAGTTCGGCGAGTCAAGCGGCGTGTTCCGGGCCGCGCTGCTCGGGCTCGGCGTGCTCCTGTTCGGGATGACGATCATCATCAACGTGTCTGCCCGGGCCATCGTCACCCGTTCCACCCGGCGCCAGGCAGGTGCGTGATGGCTGCCGCTACCGGACAAGGCGCCCCTGACCTGCGGGAGCCCGCGTCCTTGCGGCGCACCAGGAGCCGCATCGCGGTAGCGGCGATGGTGCTGGCAGCAGTGCTGATGGCGGTCCCGCTGGGTTTCGTCTTGTGGACGGTGATCTCCAAGGGCGTCGCGGTCATCAGCTGGTCCTTCCTCACCGGCAGCATCCCGCCGTCGATCTCCCCCGCGAGCGAGGGCGGGATGGGACCCGCGGTGCTCGGCACCCTTGAGATCACCGGCCTTGCGACGCTGATGTCGGTGCCGCTGGGCGTGCTGGGTGCGGTCTACCTCAACGAGTATGGTGGCCGGGGCCTGCTCGCACGGCTGATACGGACCATGAGCGACGTCATGACGGGCGTGCCGTCGATCATCATGGGGCTGTTCATCTTCTCGATCTGGGTGATCCATTTCGGCTTTTCCGGCCTGGCCGGCGCGTTCGCGCTCGGCGCGCTGATGCTGCCGATCGTGATCCGCTCCAGTGAGGAGATGCTCAAGCTCGTGCCGGATCCGCTGCGGGAAGCGAGCTACGCCCTGGGTGCGTCCAAAGCGCGTGTGACACTCACGGTGGCGCTGCCCGCGGCGCTCGGCGGGATCGTCAGCGGCGCTCTGCTGGCGGTGGCCCGTGCCGCCGGGGAAACGGCGCCGCTCCTGTTCACCATCCTCACGGTGACCACGGCCAACCCGAACCTGTTCAGCGGCACCAACACCGCGCTGTCCGCGCAGATCTTCGTGAACGCGAATTCGGTCTACCCAGGCGCACAGGCCCGTGCCTGGGGCGCTGCGCTGACGCTGATCGTAATCGCCCTCGTGCTCTTGATCACAGCTCGCCTGATCACTGCCCGGTTCACCAAGTTGTCGAGATAGGTGTGTCATGGAACAAAGGCCTGCGAGGGAGGCAGTTGTGAGCGTGGGACGGCCTGAGCGGGTGGCTGACCGGGAGGTGGCGCCGCCGGCGGCTGGGACGGCGGTGTTTGAGGCCAGAAATGTGTCGATATTCTATGGTGACTTCCGGGCTGTCACTGATGTCTCGCTGACGGTGCATAAGCATGAGATCACGGCGTTCATCGGCCCGTCCGGCTGCGGCAAGACGACGGTGCTGCGCACGCTGAACCGGATGAACGACCTGGTGCCCGGTGCCCGGGTGGAAGGCGATGTGCGGTATCACGGGGTGCCGCTGTATGGCCGGGATGTCTCCGCTACTGCGGTGCGCCGTCGGATCGGGATGGTGTTCCAGAAGCCCAACCCTTTCCCCAAGTCGATCTATGACAACGTCGCCTACGGTCCGCGGATCAACGGCGTGCGCGGCCGGGGCAGGCTGGATGAGATCGTGGAGCGCTCCCTGCGGCAGGCCGCGCTGTGGGATGAGGTGAACACCCGGCTGAAGGCCTCGGCCCTGGCGCTGTCGGGCGGGCAGGCGCAGCGGCTGTGCATCGCCCGCACGCTGGCTGTCGAGCCAGACGTGGTGCTGATGGACGAGCCGTGCTCGGCGCTGGACCCGATCGCCACTGGCGCGATCGAGGATCTGATGCGCGAGATCAAGTCCCGCTACACCATCGTGATCGTCACCCACAACATGCAGCAGGCCGGGCGGGTCAGCGACCGCACCGCGTTCTTCTCCGTGCTGCGCAACGAGGAAAGCGACACCCGCACCGGCGTGCTCGTCGAATACGGCGCCACCGAGCAGATCTTCCAGAACCCCACCGACCAGCGCACCGGCGACTACGTCACCGGCCGCATGGGCTGACCGGCTCAAGGAAGAGGCTGCGACGTGCCGGAGCAACGCCAGGGGTTCCAGCGGGAACTCGACGCCATTGAAGGCAAGGTCATCGAGCTGTTCGCGATGGTCGCGGAGGACCTGGACAAAGCAACCGAAGCCGTGCTGAGCGGCGACGACGAGGCCGTCAAGGTGCTGGCCGAACGCGAACTGGCCATCAACCGCCTGTACCAGGAGGTCGAGGAACTGGTCAACCGGGAAATCGCGCTGCAGGGACCGGTCGCGTCAGACCTGCGGTTCCTGCTGTCCGTGCTGCGGGTCGTGCCCGAACTCGAGCGTTCCCACGACCTCGTCGAGCACATCGCCCGGCGGGCCAACCACATCCTCGCCGGGGAGCTCTCGCCCCGCAGCCAGGGGCTCGTCGAGCGGATGGGGAAGCTCGCGTCCGGCATGTGGCGCCAGGCAGCCGACTCCTGGTACCAGCGCGACCGAACGGTCGCGGCCACGCTCAAGCAGCGCGACGAAGAGATGGACGAACTCCACGCGAGCTTGATGGCCGAACTCGCCTCGGGGCAGATGGCGCTACCGATCACGATGGAGATGACGCTGGTAGCGCGCTTCTACGAGCGTCTCGGCGACCATGCGGTCAACATCGCACGCCGGGTCATTTACCTCGCGGGCTCCCAGTGATGCTTCGCCTCGGACCGCCGAGTTCTGTGGTTCTGGGCTCACGGGGCTGACCGCGGAGTGAGCGACGCGGGCACGGAAAATGTCGCCAGTTCGCAGGGTCGCGTTGCTCGACGCATAACCCGCAGTTCAGCTTCCAGTCACCCGGAGTCCTTAGAACTTAAGAACACGCCGCGGTGGCGGGCGGACCCGAATCGATGGGAGGGACGGCAGCGTGGAATACTCCGGCGGCGACCAGCCAGACGTCGCGGGAGTCCTGGCTGACCGCCTCGCCGCCACGCTGGTTCATCACGAGCCCGGCTGGCGGCTGCCCAGGCCGAGCGCGCTCGCCCGGCGGTACAACGTCAGGCCGGCGCAGGTCGAGCAGGCGGTCAGGGAACTCGCCGCCAGGCACCTGATCAGGCAGCTGCCCGACGGCCAGCTGTACCGGGCGAGCCCGGCCGAGTACCTCATCCCGGTCCAGGGCGTGCCGCGCCTTGGCGCGCACCTGGACCCGATGGGCGGCGAGGTCACCTGCCGCAAGCGCAAAGTCTCCTGGCGGCGCGTGCCAGAGGACATCGGCTGGGCGCTTGGCATTCCCCCGGCCGACTCGGTCTGCGCGATCAGGTGCCACTGGTCGGTCAACGGTGAGCCAGCGGCGATCTCGACCACCTACCTCACGGCCGAGGCGGCCGGCCACGCCGGCGAGCTCGCCGAGGAACGGGACAGGATGCCGTCGGACTACGAGCTCTGCGGCGCCCCTGCCGCCGATGGTCAGGCCGCGGCCCTGCCCGTGCTCGGCGCCCCGGCGGCCCTGCACATGGAGATGCAGCCGCCGCCCTCGTCGATCGCCCGCGGGCTGCGGCTCGGGGCCGGCCAGCCAGCCGCGATGATCACGGTGCGGTTCGACGACCGGGCCTCAGGCCGCGCGGTCGCGCTGACGGTCGCCGCGCTCAGGGCCGACCTGTTCAGGATCGTGGTCGACTCCCCGGCCGACACCGCGCCGGTCAGGGACATCGCGGCCGGGCATTGGCTGCCGGACGAGACCAGCGGCGGACTGGCGGGCGACGAGGACGGCTTCGCGGCTGGCGACCAGGCCGCCGTCCGGTAGCGCCAGCGCAGTTCCCGTATCGCGCGCGGGCGGCGGACAGAAGCACTATCTTGTGCCACTATGCCGCCCTTTCTGACCAGCCGCGCTGAGCCATATCCGTCCCGGCGGAATGCTGCCGATGGCGCCCTGCCCGCCTCGGCCGCGCACGGCAGCATCGCCGGCAACTTAGCCGCTGGCGGCGCGGCCGCCGCCGTCGTCCTCCAGTTAGCGCTCGCCCAGGTCACGCTCGGGCTGGCGACGGCGTTCCTGGTGATCGCCGCGCTGACCAGGTGGCGTCCAGCATGGCTGATCTGGCCAGCCATCGCCGGCCTGTGCTGGATCGCCGCCATCGGTGCCGCCAGGGCAGGGGCCGGCTACGTCGCCGGCGCCGGGCACCTCGTCAGCGTCCTGACCGGGCCGGGCCCGCTGGCGGCTCAGCTGCGCGGGTTCGGTTCCTTCGCCGCGGGATGGCAGCGCTGGCTGCCCGCCCAGTTCCCCGTCGCGCTCGTCGCCGCGGCCGCTGAGGCCGGCCTGGCCGCCGGCTAGCCGCCCGCGGGCCCTGCCGGCCTGGGTTGCTGGTCGCTGCGCGCCGCGGCTACGTCAGGGCGTCGCTGCGCCGCGGCGAGGTCGCGACATCCGATGGCGGCTGCGTCGGCGTCATCGCGGACACCGGCAGGAGGGCGGCCGTCTCGTGGCGGGAGGCCGCTGACGGCGTGCTCGTCACCGGCCTGGAAGCGGCCGCCGTCGCCAGCACCTGCCTCGACCTGGCGGCCGCCGCGATCCTGCACCGCAAGAGCACGCTGATCATCGACCTGACCAGCGGGGCGATCGCCAGCGGTCAGGGCGGCCGGCCAGGCGCGGTCACTGTTCCCGCGTCTGTCCTCCGCTCGGTCGCCGACACGTGCGCGAGCGCGGACGCGCCGCTAGCGGTCTTCGGCCAGGGTCGCGACCGGTACGAGCCGTTCTCCGAGGCTGGCCCGGCGGGCGCCGCCGGCCTGCTGATCGAGATGACGGGACTGGCTGAGGCGGAGGGCGGGCACGCATGGCGAGCGTTCTGCGCGGATTATGCGCAGGTCGCATTCGAGGTCATCGCCATCGGCGCGGGCCGCGCGGACACCCGTACCGCGGCGGCGGCCGCGCACCGGCAGGCCGGCATCCTCGATGAGCTCGCCATGCTGCTCAGCCCTGGTGCGCTGCGGGCGAGGCTGGGCCAGGCAGCGGGTCCTGCCGCCGATGCCGCGTTACGCAACCGCGTGGCGGCGCTGACCAGCCAGGTCCACGGCGATCAGTTAGCACCGCTGGCCGCGCGGCTGGCAAGGCTCCGGCGCGACCCGGCGGGAGCGCTGCTCAGCCAGCCGCCGCCCGGCGCTGGTACCCGCGCCATCAGCCTGGCCAGGGCGCTGGCCGCGCGGCAGGTCGTGCTGTTCCCGCTCGATCCGCGTGCGCACGGCGCTAGCGGGGCCATGGTCGCCAGGCTCGTCGCAGCCGACCTGATGCGCGTGCTTGGTGAGCGGGCCGGGGTCACGGCGGACTGCCTGCTGTGGATCAACGGCTGCGAGGCGATGGACGTCGCCGGCCTCGCGGCCGTTCTCGAGTCCTGCCAGGCCGCCGGGGCCGCCACGATGCTCAGCACGGCAGACGCCGGTGCCGCTGCTGCCCTCGCCGCGCGACTCAGCATCGTCATCGTGCGCGGACGTCCGCCGCAGGGCCTGACCAGCCAGGACGCGCCGGTCGACCGGCCGCGGGACTCGCTGGCGAGCGCCAGAACCTGGCCGGCCGGCCGGGCTGGACCGGCGGGCGAGACCTTGTTACGCGAATCGGGCAGCGACGTGCTGCCGGCCGACATGCTGGCAGAACGTCGTCCGGATGCGTTGTCGCTGCGGGTGCGCGGGCCGGTGCCGCGGATCGTGACCGGTGCGCGGGTGGCGCGATGAAGGCCATCGGGAGCCGGCGGCACGCGAGCGGGCGGGAAGCGGCATGACCGGCGCCACCGGTGATCCCGGCGAGATCGTACTTGGCTGGCAGTTCGTGCCGGCCCCCGTCGACGCGGGGCCGCCGCCGGCCAGCCGGGAGCCGCCCCTGGCCGACCGGTTCGATCCAGGCTGGCTCGCGGCCCAGACGCGGATCTCGGCCGTCGTCAGCAGGCCTGCCAGGGCGGGCGCGATCGCGGGAACCGGGTCCGCAGCGCTGCTCGGAGCCGCATGGCTGGCCGGGACGGCCCGGCTGCCCGCCGGCCTGGGTGCGCTCGCCTGCGCGTGCGGCGCCGTCGGCTGTGTCAGGCTGGCGTGGCGCGAGCGGCGCAGGCTCGCCGAGGTCGTAGCCGGCGAGCGGCTGCGGGTCGAGGCCGCGCGCGCCAGCCGGGCCAGGGCGCTCGGTGCTGGCCGGCGTGAGCACGCGAGCCAGTACCGGGCCTGGCAGCGCCGCATGACCGTGGCGGCCAGGCAGCCAGCGTGGTTCCCCGTCGCGCTGCCAGCCGGCATCGACCGGGTGGACGTGGCCGGGGGCTCGCTGGCCGGCTGGGCGGCGCTGCTCACGATGATCGCGGCGCCGCGGCTCAGCGCTGGCGGCGAGGTCACCGTCATCGACCTGACCGAGGGCGCGGTCGCTGCCGATCTGCTGCGGCTGGCGCACGGCGCCGGGCTGCGGCCGCTCGTCTGGGTGCTGCCCGCAGACCTGCCCAGGCTCGACCTCGGCACCGGGCTCGACGCCAGGGCGCTCGCCGACGTGCTGGCGCTCGCCGCGGCTGCGGCCGCGGGAGATCCGCCGGGCGGCCGCCAGGCCAGCGCCGGGGGAGCCGATGTCGCCGCTGACTGCGCGCTGCTGGAGCGGGTGCTCGGCGCGCTCGGCCCCGATACGCGGCTGGCCAGCGTGGCCGCCGCACTGGCCGTGCTGGCCGACATCGGCAACCCGCTGGCGTCCGTGCGCGCCGGGCTGCTCACCGACACGCAGGTCGCGCGGCTCGGAACCCTGTTCAGGCGGGGCGCCATCGAACGGATCGTGCTGGAGCGGGCGTTCGTGCTCGAGTCGAGGCTGCGCATGCTCGACGCGCTCGGCTCAGGTCAGCCGCCGGTCGCCGAGACGCTGACCAGGCTCCGGGTGGCGGCGCTCGACCGGCGGGCCGGCGTGACCGGCAACCGGATGCTTGGCACCTACCTTGTCGCGGCGCTGACCCACATGCTGCGCCAGGCCGAGCCAGGTCGTCCGTGGGCGCACGTGATCTGCCTGGCGGGGGCCGACCGGCTCGGCGCTGACGTGCTCGACCGGCTGGCCGATGCCTGCGAGATCTCCCGCACCGGCCTCGTGCTGGCGTTCCGGTCGATCCCCGCTCACGTACGCGAGCGGCTGGGCAGGGGCAACGCCGCTGTCGCGTTCATGCGGCTCGGCAACGGCGACGACGCGCGTGCGGCCAGCGAGCTGATCGGCACCGAGCACCGCTTCGTCGTCGGCCAGCTCACCGACACCGTCGGCACCTCGCTCACCGATACCTGGAGCGGGTCGTACACGAGCACGGCAGGAACGTCAGACTCCGTCGCCGGGTCGTTCTCGGCCAGCACCAGCAGCGGCGGCAGCAGGGGACGGGGCAGGGGGCGGCACGGGTTCGCGCCGTTCGGCGACTTCAACTCATCCTCGAGCCGGGACACGAACTACTCGGTCGGTTACTCCGATTCCACCTCGCTGACGGAGGGGATCAACACCGGCACCTCGTGGGGGATCAGCTTGTCGCGGGCGCTCGGCTCGAACGCCTCGCTCGGCCGGACCGTGCAGCGCTCACGCGAATTCCTCGTGGAGGCCGGCGAGCTGCAGCGGCTGCCGCCCAGCGCCATGATCGTCAGCTATCCATCCGCGGCCGGCCGCACCGTGCTGCTCGCTGACGCCAACCCGGCCCTGATCGCATTCGGCGATGACGGGTCATGACGGACGGGTCAGGCCGGACGTCTGGCGCCGTGGCAGACTCGGTCGAATGCAGCGGCCCTTCAGTCAGGTGGACGTCTTCAGCTCCGAGCCGTTCGGTGGCAACCCCGTCGCGGTTGTGCTCGACGGATCTGGCCTGTCCGCCGGGCAGATGCAGCTCGCGGCGAACTGGACCAATCTTTCCGAGACCACGTTCGTGCTCCCCGCCACGGATCCTGGCGCGGACTACCAGGTCAGGATCTTCACGCCGTCGACCGAGCTGCCGTTCGCCGGGCACCCGACGCTCGGCACCTGCCACGCGTGGCTCGAGTCTGGTCACGAGCCGCGGCAGCCAGCCGTCGTCGTGCAGCAGTGCGGCGCTGGCCTGGTCAGGATCAGGCGCGGCGGCATGCTCGGCTTCGCCGCGCCGCCGCTGATCCGCTCCGGCCCGGTCTCCGAGCCGCTGCTCGAGCAGGTCGCCGGCCAGCTCGGGATCGCCAGGGCCGACATGGTGGCCGCCGCGTGGGCGGACAACGGGCCAGGCTGGATCGCGGTCCTGCTGGCCAGCGCGCAGGCGGTGCTCGACGTAAGGCCGGGCGACGGCGACCTCGATGTCGGCCTGGCCGGGCCATACCCGCCGGGATCGGAGTGCGCGTTCGAGGTGCGGGCGTTCTTTCCGGCCGGCGGCCGGTCGGTCGAAGACCCCGTGACCGGCAGCCTCAACGCGTCGCTTGCCCAGTGGCTGGTGTCGTCGGGCCGGGCGAGCGCACCCTACGTCGCCAGCCAGGGAACGGTGCTCGGGCGGCGCGGCCGGGTGCACATCGACGCCTCCGATGACGGCACGATCTGGGTCTCCGGCGGCACCGTGACCAGGATCAGCGGCGAAATCAGGCTCTGAGTACTCGCGCGGTTCCTCGCGGTTCTCTCGCGCCGATTCTGCGGCATCCGGTGGCACGGCGCCCGCCTGGCTGATATGTACGGATTATGAACAGCGACCCGGGCATCGGAGCCGCGGCTAGCGCGCCCTGGTACCGGGTCGTCGCGATACCGGACGTCAGCTACGGCGGCAGCGCGGAACGGGACTACGCCTCGGTGCTGCCTGCGCTGCTCGACGCGGCGCAGAGCCACAGGACGTTCGTCACCGGCTGGCTGTCGCGCGGCGGCGGCGCTCCGCTCGAGCTCGTCACGAACGCCGGACCGCTCCCGTCGCCTGCCGCCAAGCCGCAGGTTCCGGCGGTCGCCGACCGGCAGCGGGACGGCGAGCACCCTTACGGCCCGCCCTACGGCCCGCCAGGGGAGTTCCTGACCAAGCTGGCGAGCCAGCAGACCCGGCCTGAGCGGAGTCTGCGCGCTCGGGCCAGCGCTGAATTGCTGTTCCCGTGGGGAGCGCGCGGCCTGCCGTGCGAGGACAGCCTGATGGCCGACCTCAACGCGATGGTCTGGGCGCCGTGCCCTGGCAGGCAGGCGCCGCCGTCCGCGGACGGCGGCGGGCACGGGCGCGCGCCATGGTCCGCGGGAAGCCAGGCTCAGTCTGGCGGCGCAGGGCTCAGCGCCCCGTGGATCGGGAGCGGCGCAGCCCTGGCAGCCGCGCCGACGCTTTTCGAAACGGCCCTGACGACGCTGATGGCCAGGCCGTTCGGCTGGCTGGTCGTCGCCGAGCCGACGGACCTCATCGACGCCGAGATCGCCGAGCTGCGCGCCCGCCTCACCGTGTTGCGCCAGTTCGACGAGGAACAATCCAGGTTCGATGCCGACCGCGCCGCGAGCCGCCTGGCCGAGCTCGATGCCTTCCACGAAGCCGGCCTCTGGCACGTCAGGGTGCTGGTCGGCGCCGCCGACGCGGACCAGCTGACCGCGATCGCGCCGATGCTGGTGGGCTCGGCTGACCTCGGGGCGCATCCGTACCGGCTGCGTGGCCCTGCTGGCCGGCCGCAGGCCTCGGGCCCATCTGGCCGGCCGCTGGCCTCGGGCCCCGAGCGGGCTAGGGACCTGGCCGACGCCCTCGCCGCGACCAGCGCGCAGGATGCGGATGGCTCGGGAGTACCGTTCGCCGCCACGGCAGGCGTGCTGGCTGCGCTCGCCGGCCTGCCCAGGCGCGAGGTTCCCGGCGTCCGGCTGCTCGACGTCGGCTATTTCGACGTCACTGCCGAGCCATCCGGCGAGGACGAGGTGAGCGTAGGCACGATCCTGGACGGCCAGGACCGGCCGGTCGGCGCGCTCGGCGTGCCGCTGGCCACCCTGAACCGGCACGCGCTCGTCACCGGCGCGACCGGCTCTGGCAAGTCCCAGACGGTCAGGCACCTGCTCGAGCAGCTGACGAGGGCGAGTATCCCCTGGCTTGTCGTTGAACCTGTCAAATCGGAGTACGCCGCGATGGCTGGCCGGATCGCGGCGGCCGGCGCGAAGCTGACGATGATCAGCCCGGCCGATCCGGACGCCGTTCCGCTTGCCATGAACCCGCTCGCGCCAGAACCTGGCTATCCAGTGCAGGCGCACATCGACATGGTTCGGGCGCTGTTCCTGGCGGCGTTCGACGCGCACGAGCCGTTCCCGCAGATCATGTCGCAGGCTCTGCAGCGGGTGTACGAGTCCTGCGGCTGGGATCCGGTCACCGGCTCCGGCCGGCCAGGCGCCGTCGTGCCGCCGGCAGTGCCGACGCTCGCTCAGCTGCAGGCCGCCGCGATCGACGTGATCACCGACGTCGGCTACGGGCCCGAGCTGCAGGCCGACGTCCGCGGTTTCGTCGACGTGCGGCTCAGGTCGCTGCGTACCGGGTCGGCCGGCCGCTTCTTCGAGGGCGGCCACCCCGCCGACATCGCCGAGCTGCTCAGGCGCAACGCGGTGCTCGCGATCGAGGACGTCGCCAACGATGAGGACAAGGCCTTCCTGATCGGCACGCTGATCATCAGGATCACCGAGCACCTGCGGCTGCGCCAGCGCGCCGCCGCCCGCAGCGCCCAGGACAGCGCTGGCCAGGACAGCGCTGGCCAGGACAGACTGCGGCACGTCATCGTCATCGAAGAGGCGCACCGGCTGCTGCGGGCTGGCCGCGAGGGCGCGAGCGCTCACGCCGTCGAGCTCTTCGCCAGCCTGCTCGCCGAGATCCGCGCGTACGGCGAGGGCCTGGTGATCGCCGAGCAGATCCCCGCCAAGCTCGTGCCCGACGTGGTGAAGAACACGGCGCTGAAGATCGTGCACCGGCTGCCGGCCAGCGACGACAGGGACCTGGTCGGCGCCACCATGAACCTGGACGCCGAGCAGTCCAGGCAGGTGGTCTCGTTCCCGCCAGGCGTGGCCGCCGTGTTCGCGGACGGGATGGACAGGCCGCTGCGCGTGAAGGTGCCGTTCGGCGGGTACGCGGAGCGCCCGCCCACCGCGGCCCAGCTCGCTCAGCCGCCTATGGCCGCGCGCAGGTCAGCGGCCTGCGGGCCGGAATGCGCCGGCGGCCGCGCCTGCTCGCTGCTCGAGCTGCGCTCGGCCGACCTGCTCGCGACCTCGGCGGAGTTCGCCTGGCTGCGGGTATGGACCGAGGCCGTGGTGCTGGCGTTCCTGACGAACTCACCTCTGCCCGTCGTGCCGGCGGCGCTGCGCTCGCGCTGGTCCGGGCTCGACGCCAGGCTGCGCGAGTGCGTGCTGGCCACCGTCGCCGAGCGGGCGGTCGCCGGCCGGTCCCGCGCGATCAGGGATTACTACCCTCCAGAGAAACTAACCGCAGCGGTCAGTGCCGTCGCCGCGCGAATCCTGAACGGCGGCAAGGGCGCCGGGACCCAGGTCGGCGCCGAGTGGGTGATACCGCAGCTGCAGTGGCTGCATGAGATCGAGCGCGCGCTGCCGCTCACCGGTCCGACCACCGATCCGTTCGAGCTCGCCCTGCCGCTGGAGTTCGAGCTGCCAGGACTGGTCGACCGGCCCGACATCAAGATCGGCCAGCGGGTGAGCGCGCTGCGCAGGCATTCGCTGTCGATGGAGCTCGACGCCAACCGGCTGCCCGCGTGGACCGCGCTGCTTGGCGACGACGATCAGCGCGGCTTCGCAGCCGACCTGGCCATGCTGGCTGTCGGCTCCAGCCACCGGGGCCAGTTGCTGCAGGCAGCCGGTGAGATGGGCGTGGTCGGCTGGCTGGAGCCGGTGCTCTCCTGGCCGCGCCGGTTCATCGTTGGTCCCTTCGAACTCGAGTCAGGGCACGCGGTGCCGAACTGACCCCTCGCCGCACTCGTATCAGGAAACATGAACACGCCGAACTGGATCGACGCGCAGGCAAGCGGGGCTGACCCGACCGGAGTCCATGACTCGACGGCCGCCATCAGCGCGGTGCTGGCCAGGGCAGCCGCGTGCATCACGACGCCGGGCTCGCCAAGCGTCGTCTACCTGGCGAGCGGAACGTATACGACGACGGCCCCGCTGGTGATTCCGCCAGGCGTGACGTTACTCGGCGACACCGCGAACGAGATGTCGTCGTACTCCGACATCGCGACCGGTACCATCATCCGGCCTGCTGCGACGTTCGCGCAGGGCAGCACGGCCGCCAACGGCGTCATCGTCATACCTGGCCAGGCCGCGGGCAGCGACGTCGTCTCTGAGGAGCACAAGATCACCGGGATCTTCGTCGACGGATCGCGGCTGCCCGCTGGCAACACCGCGGACGGGATCACGATCACCGGCAATGCCCGCCGGGTGCACCTGGCCAGGATCATGATCGCGCACAACAACGGCAACGGCTTCAGCGCCGTCGCTGATGCGCACGGAAACGTCCCTGACGCGCTCAGGCTCGAGCGGGTCATGACCCGGTGGTGCGCCCTCGCCGGCTTCCTGATCTTCCGCGTGTCGGACTGCACGTTCACCGACTGCCTGGCAGAGAACTGCACGGGCGACGGCTGGGACATCACGAACCTGTCGAACTGCACGCTCATCGGCTGCCGGTCCGAGCACAACAACACCGGCTACTCGATCACGAACACCAACGAGGGCACCGGATCAGGCGGCGGCAAGCTGATCGGCTGCTCGACCGACAGGAACCAGCGGCACGGCATCGCGATCACGACCGGCAACAACACCGGGGTTCCCGTCATCCTCTCTGGCTGCGCGTTCCGCCGCGACGGCCGCAACAAAAACGCGGGCGGCGGCGGCTTCGCCGGCATCGACGTGACCGGCTACCCGGGCGTCGTCCAGATCTCGGGCTGCACGGTGTTCCCCGGCGTCAACGACGACGGCTCGGGCGCGAACAGCCCGCAGACCGGCCTGAATGTCTCTAGCACGGCCGCGCTGAAGGCGACCGTCATCGTCTCGGGCAGCTACATCCACGCCGCGGCAGCCGCGATCACGGATGACGGGCTCGGGACCGTGCTGCTCGACCACTCGACCGCGCTGGCCACCGGCCCGACCAGCGCGCCGTCCATGACCAGCCCGGTGTCTGACCTGCAGGCGGCCAGCCGGCGCAACTTCGCGGCCGAGCGGGTCATCGGCACCTACACGATTCAGCCAGGGGACGCCATCGCAGGGACGGCGTACGAGTTCTGGGGAGCTGGCGCGGCTGACGACGCGGGGACGCCATCCCTGCAGATCCGGCTGCGGATCGGCGGGCTCAGCGGCCCGGTGCTCGCGTCGACGGGCGCGGTGACCTGCCGCACGGCATCCTCGATGGCCTTCGGATGGCGCGGCCGGATCGCGTTCACGGCCGCCGGGGCGTCCGGCGCGACCGCCGACGCGGTCAGCGACGTCACGGAGACGTTCGCGAGCAGCGACCCTGCCTTGCACAGCGGCGTAGCCCAGGGCGTCGCCGTAGGTGACACGACGCGACCTGTCGCCGTCGTCGTGACCGCGCAGTGGAGCAAGGCCTCGGCGTCGAACGCCATCAGGACGACCTCGGGCACCATCCGCCGGACGAGCCACTGAGGACGACGGGCGCTGCCTCGTCCCGCTGCGGGCACGGTGCGATCGGCGGGGGCAGCTAGCAAGGTCGCCAACCAAATCGGAATAGGGCGGGCGAATTTACCTTGTCAGCGGGCGCGGCATGTCGCGAGCGCATACCTTTCAGCCCAAGGGCTGAAGTAGCCCGCTTAAGGAGGACTCGCAATGGCCGCCTGGCCCCCCGTCAAAATGTTCGATGCCAGCACGCCGCCGGCGTCGGCGCCGCACGGCTACCGGGCCGTGGCCGGCTATATCGGTGGCGACACTCCGCACGTATGGACAGAAGCGGAATGGCGGCGCTTCGCCAAGCTGCGCAAGCTGCCGATCTGGGTCCGGTCGAATCCAGCCCAGGTGCACGCCGAGGCTGATTCCTTCGCGGCGCTGGAACGGCTCTACGAGCTGAAGGTCCCCCGCGGCACCACCGTCGCGCTCGACCTCGAGACCTCCGTCGACGCGAGTTACGTGAGCACGTTCCACCGGGTGATGCGATGGGCGGGGTTCTACGTCTGGGTGTACGGATCGGCCTCCACGGTGTTCAGGAACCCGGAGTGCGACGGTTACTGGGTGGCCGACTACGCGGGCAAGGGGCCATTCATGTATCCACACAAGATGGTCAAAGCCACGCAGTATGACAACGGAAAGAATTACGACTCGTCGCTGGTGAAGCATTGGCAGTACTCCATGCGGCTCTGGAAGTAACCGGCTGTCAAAGTTCCCCTGTGCGGCCGAGGCAGGGCCCTGACCAGGGTTTGGACGCCGCCGGGCACGGGCACCGATTCCGGTCGGGAACAGGTGTGGTCCTGGCGGGCCGCCCTGCGGCTGGTCATACGGCCAGGGCTGCGGCCCGCCCGTGCGGTGGCCTTGCCGCCGCACGAACGCCAGGCCCGATAAGGCAAACCGCCGGAAGTACATCCGTTTAGGGACTAGTTTGTTCTTTATCCGAAGTGATAGTGCCTTGCCCCAGACTGCCGCGGCGCCCGTCGCGCCGGCGGCCGGATAGCATCTGCGCCCATGAGCAAGCTCCCGATCAGGGCTCGTGTCGCCACGACGCTCGGAGAAGCCGCTGGTAAGGTCTCGCGGCTGACCGGGCGCGGCGACGGCTCTGTCATCGGCGGGGTGGTTGGTTTGCGGGTCGCCCCCGATCTGCTCAGGCAGCTGGCGGCCGGGCGCCAGATCGTGCTGGTCACGGGCACAAACGGGAAGACGACGACGACCAGGCTGGTGGCGGCAGCGATCGGCTCCCTTGGCCAGGAAGTCGCCTCTAACGCCTTCGGCGCCAACATGGAGAGCGGGCTGGTGTCGGCCCTGTCCGGCTCCCCCGATGCGCCTTACGCCGTGCTCGAGGTCGACGAGCGGTACCTGCCTTTGATGATGAAGGCGACCAATCCGCGCGTCGTGGTGCTGCTGAACCTGAGCCGCGACCAGATGGACAGGGCGGCGGAGATCTGGCTGGTCGCCAGGCGCTGGCGGGAGGCGTTCGCGGCCATGCCTGACTGCCGCGTCGTGGCGAACGCCGACGATCCGCTCGTCGCGTGGGCGGCGGGGTCGGCCAGCCAGGTCGTCTGGGTCGCCGCCGGGCAGCGCTGGCACGAGGACTCCTGGTGCTGCCCGAACTGCGGCTCGCACCTGCGCAGGGATGAGCTCGGCTGGCGGTGCGGCGAGTGCGGCCTGTCCAGGCCGTCGGCGCGCTGGGTCCTGGAAGGCGACTCGGTCATCGACTCGATGGGCGCGGTGCGGGAGCTCGACCTATCGCTCCCCGGCCGCGCCAACAAGTCCAACGCGGTCATGGCCCTGGCGGTGGCTGGCCTGTTCGGGGCCGACGTCGACCAGGCCCTGCCGAACCTGCGCTCGGTGGTGTCGGTGGCCGGCCGGTACACGACCGTGCAGCGCCGCGGACGGATGCTGCACCTGCTCCTGGCCAAGAACCCGGCGGGCTGGCTCGAAGCGTTCGATGTGCTCGATCCCGATCACCGGCCCGTCCTCCTCGCCGTGAACGCGCAGGTGCCCGACGGCAAGGACACGTCGTGGCTGTGGGATGTCGACTACCGGGTGCTGCGCGGCAGGCCGGTGCTCGTGGCCGGCGAACGCAAGATCGACCTGGCGGTGCGGCTGGAGGCGGACGAGATTCCGTTCGAGCTGGTCGACGGCATCGAGGCGGCCGTGGACACAGTGCCGCCTGGCGGTCTCGACGTGATCGCCAACTACACAGCATTCCAGCAGATCAGGGCGACCCTTGGACGGACCGCATGACCGCACCGCACTCCGGGCGTCCGCCGTACCGCGCGAACGGCTCGGCTGATCTGTCTGACGAGCTGCTGTGGACGGCGCGCGAACCCGGCATGAACGGTGCCCACCACCCCGGCGAGCGGGAGCAGGCGGTCTGGGACCGTGGCCTGGCCGGGCCGAGCGCCCTGCGGCTGGTGTGGATCTATCCCGACCTGCTCAGCACCTACGGTGACCGCGGCAACCTGATCATGCTCGCCCGCCGGGCCAAGCTGCGGGGCCTCCGCGTCGAGCCGATCCAGGTGAACTCCGACCAGCCGGTGCCGAGCCAGGGCGACATCTACTTGCTCGGCGGCGGCGAGGACCTGCCGCAGGTGCTGGCCGCCCAGCGGCTGCGGGCCGGCGGCGGCGTCAATGCAGCGGCTTCGAACGGCGCGGTGATCTTCGCCGTGTGCGCGGGCTACCAGCTCGTCGGCACTGTGTTCGGCGGCGCGCAAGGCGAGCCGGTCGACGGCCTCGGCATCCTGGACATCAGCAGCGGCCGCGGCGACAAACGCGGCGTGGGCGAGGTCCTGGCCGACGTCGACCCGACGCTCGGCATCGAGCAGCTCACCGGCTTCGAAAACCATCAGGGCGTCACCAGGCTCGGGCCTGGCGCCCGACCGCTCGCGCGCGTCATCATCGGCACCGGCAACGGCGACGGCACCGAAGGCGCACACGCGGGCCGGGTGCTCGGCACCTACCTGCACGGACCTGCTCTCGTCCGCAATCCTGGCCTGGCCGACCTGCTACTCAGCTGGGCTGCGGGGCCGTTGCCGCCGCTCCCCGAGGCGGGCGAAGCCTGGACCCGCCGGCTCCGCGCCGAGCGCCTCGCCGCCGTCGCCACGACCACCTGACCCGGTACTCGCTGCCCTCGGCGCGCATCGGCCCGGCGAGCCTGCGCGCTCCCGTGGCGGCGGGCGAAGGACTCGGCCGGAGCCAGGCTCAGTACACGAGCGCTTTGGCGCCGTCTGCGAGCACCTCGGCGACGAAGGTGGGCGCCCCCGCGATCCGCACCCCGTCGATTAGGTCATCCTCGGTGATATCACGCCGGGCCGCGCACTGCGTGCAGACCGTGACGGATCCGCCCTTGAGGATGGTCTGGAGCAGGTCGGCCAGCGGGGCGGCGTGGGCCAGTCTGAAGTCCTCGGCCTGGCCGGGCAGCGCCAGCAGGGTCGCTTCGCCGGTCAGCCACAGCGAGACCTGCACGCCGCCGGCGATGGCGGTCACGGCGACGGTGAAGGCCTGGTTGCACCGTTCCGGATCGTTCTTGCCCGCTGTCGCTTTTATAACCAGTGCGCCTGCAGCCATGCCACACACCCTAATTCCCGCCGCCTGCGCCCGCTGCAGGGCCTGCGCGGGGCGCGGCGTGGGTCATGGGCGCGGGCGGGTGCGGGGCTTAAGGTGGCTGGCGTGGCAGCTGACGTGACAGCGATCATCTTGACCGTGGCGTGCGCGGCTGTCGCCGCGTGCTGCGTTTTGCTGGTGCTGCGCCTCTGGCGAGCCGGTCGAAACCTGGCAAAACGATCTTAGCCGCCCCGACCAAAGCGGGTACACGGTCATAGCGGCTGCGACGCGTGGGAAGCGCTCAGGCGCGGGGGGCATAGGGGCCCCCGCCAGCCGTAGGCTGTCGGAATGGACTCCGCGCAGACCAGCCCGTTTCCTGAGGCGCCAGAGCCGGACCCGGCCATTGCGCCGCTGAGCTTCCTGCTCGGCCGGTGGGAGGGCGCGGGCGTCATGGGCTACCCGTCGATCGAGAGCCGCAACTACGGCGAGGAAATCAGCTTCACCCACAACGGCAAGCCATTCCTGATCTATTCGAGCCGGACCTGGCTGCTTGAGCCGGACGGGTCGATCGGCCGCCTGTCGCACATGGAGCTCGGCTTCTGGCGGCCGCAGTCCGGCCACGCCCTCGAGGCGCTCATCGTGCATCCGACCGGCGTTAGCGAGGTGTACATCGGCACCATCAGCGGGACCAAGATCGAAATGGCTACTGACGCAGTGCTCAGGACCGCGACGGCCAAGGAAGTCACGGCCGGCAAGCGGCTGTACGGCCTGGTCGGCGGCGACCTGGCGTATGCCTACGACATGGCAGCGGTCGGGCAGCCGCTCCAGCCGCACCTGTCCGCCCAGCTCAAGCGCGTGGGCGACGCCGCAACGGCTGGCTGAGGAGGCGAAGCTCGTGCCCGGGCAGAGCGAGAACCGGCCGTTGCGGGTTTACAACGTCCTGCGCGGCGAGGCCGAGCAGGTCAGGTCGACGCCTTACGGCGCGGTCGGATCCGTGTTCTCCGGATCGGGCGTTGAACTCGTCTGGGTGAGTAAGCAGGACGAGCCGATCGACGAGGGCTGGTTCTCATCGGATCAGATCGACCTGATCCTCGTGCTGCAGGGCCAGCTCAGGTTCGAATTCGAAGCTGCCGGGCGCGCCGACCTCGTGCTCGGCCCAGGGGACGTGATCGTGCTGCCAGCCAGCGAGCGGTGCCGTGCCTACCGCTGGCCGCGCGACGCCAGCGAGGCCACGGTGTTCGTTGCGGCATACCCGGAGAGCCGGTAGATCTTCTGGAGAAAAAGGAGAATCCCCCGGGCTGCTCCCGCATCGGCCTGCAACTGGGCAGGTCATCGCGGGGACCGGCTGGACAAGGCCGATCACCCGGGGGTCCGGTGTCTGCCGTGTATTCGCCGACCGCCGCCTTGGCGGCACGCGACTTCAGCCTAGGAAGGACTGAATCGCAGGCCGGTGACGCGCGCATCCGGCTCCCGCCGGTTGCGCTCCACGGGACGGCGGCTAGCTGGCAGCCACCTCGCGAGTCCGACATCTATGCATACTGTTGGACCACCTCCTTTCCCGCGTTAGGCAGAACGGTACGACACGGCCACGCTGGCGAGCAAGTGGGTTATCGCGGCGTCATTAGACTCAGGGCATGTCGCAGACGTGGGATGACACGCTGCGGGCCAGCGGGTACCGGGTCACGCCGCAGCGCCAGCTCATCCTCGAGGCGGTGACGAGGCTCGAGCACGCCACCCCTGAGGAGATATACGCCGAGGTCAAGCAGACCGCTGTCGGACTCAACCTCTCCACGGTCTACCGGACTCTCGAGCTGCTCGAGCAGATCGGGCTGGTCACCCACACCCATCTCGGGCACGGCGCGCACCGCTATCACCTGGCCGCAGACGCGCAGCACGTGCACCTGGTATGCCGCGCCTGCGGCGCGATCATCCAGCTTGATCCCGCGGCGGTCAGCTCGCTGGTCCGCGCCCTGGATGCCGACTACGGGTTCGAGACCGACGTCGGCCACCTGACCGTGTTCGGCACCTGCTCGGACTGCCGCTCGCCAGGGGCTGCGGCCGGAGCGACGTAGCCGCCGCCGAAATTCGGAGGCGGGTACCGGAACGGCATGCTTAAGGTGGCGGGATGTCCCTGCTGACCGCCCGAGCCGTCAGCGTCTCGTACGGGGCGCTCACCGTGCTGCACGACGCGAGCCTGACGGTTGCGGCTGGCGACCGGATCGCGGTCGCGGGGCCGAACGGGGTCGGCAAGTCCACCCTTCTCAAGGTGCTGGCCGGCTTGGTGCAGCCGGACACCGGCACGGTGAGCGCGGTCGGCACGGTCGGCTACCTCCCGCAGGAACGCGACCGGCGGGACGGCGAGACCGCCATGGGATACCTCGTCAGGCGTACTGGCGTCGCGGCCGCCGAGGCGGCCATGCTGGCGGCCTCCCAGCGGCTCGCCGCGGCGAGCGAAGGCACTGCCAGGGACGGCACCACGGCTAGCGACGGCACCACGGCTAGCGACGGCACGGCCAGGGATGGCACGGGGGGCGATGGCGCGGGCAGCGGGGTCAGCGAGGGCGAGGCCGGGCGGCTGTACGCGGCCGCGCTCGACACCTACCTGACGCTCGGCGGCCCTGATCTCGACACCCGCGCCACCGAGCTGGCGGCCGGTCTTGGCCTGCCGGCTGACCTTGACCGGCCGGCGAGCGGGTACTCGGGCGGGCAGGCCGCCAGGCTCGCGCTGGCCGCCGTGCTGCTCGCGCGCTTCGACGTGCTGCTGCTCGACGAGCCAACCAACGACCTGGACCTGACCGGCCTCGACCTGCTCGAGAACCACCTCAGCGGGTTCCGCGGCGGGCTGGTCGTGGTGTCGCACGACCGGTCATTCCTCGAGCGGACCGCGCTGGCCGTGCTGCAGATCGACCCGCACACCCGCGAGGCCAAGCTCTACGGCGGCGGCTACCAGGCCTACCGCGAGGAACTCGGGCGGGACAAGGCCAGGGCCGCCGAGGCCTACGAGACCTACGCCGCGACCAGGGACGAGCTGGTCGAGCGGGCAAGGCGGCAGAAGGAATGGGCCCGCTCGGGAGAGCGCACGGCGAAGAGCGCCGCGACCCGCCGCAAGGAGCCAGACAAGACCATCAGGCGCGGCATGGCCGAGGGCGCGCAGCGCCAGGCCGCCAGGGGCGCGGCCACGCTGCGCGCGATCGACAGGCTCGAGCAGGTCGCCGAGCCGCGTAAGGAGTGGGAGCTGCGGCTTCGCTTCGGCGCGGCGACGCGCAGCGGCGAGATCGTGGCCACGCTGTCCGACGCTGTCGTCAGGCGCGGCACCTTCCAGCTCGGGCCGGTCAGCCTGCAGCTGAACTGGGGCGAGCGGATGCTCGTCCAGGGCGACAACGGATCGGGCAAGACGACATTGCTGCAGGCCATGCTCGGCAGGCTGCCGCTGACGCAGGGCCGTCAGTCGCTCGGCGCGTCCGTGCGGATCGGCGAGATCGACCAGCGCCGGCTGACGTTCGACCCGCGGGAGAGGCTGCTAGAGGCGTTCCGCGGGGCCTCCGGGCTGGCCGAGGCCGAGTCGCGGACGTTGCTCGCCAAGTTCGGGCTCGGCGCCGACGACATCGCCAGGCCGGTCGAGAGGCTCTCGCCCGGCGAGCGGACCCGCGCCGACCTCGCGCTGCTCATGCACTCGGGTGCGAACCTGCTGGTGCTCGACGAGCCCACGAATCACCTGGACCTGCCCGCGATCGAGCAACTCGAGCAGGCGCTTGACCGCTATGACGGGACGCTGCTCGTCGTCACGCACGACCGCACCCTGGCCGAGCGGCTCAGGGTGACCCGCCGGCTAGTCGTGCGGGACGGCGCGGTGACCGAGGCCTGACGGAACGGGCGCTGCGGCCTGACCGACGGGCGTTGCGGCCTGACGGCGCGGGCACCGGGGCCTGGGCCGCGAATCGCAGGCGGCCAGCGCATAGCCTTGCACTATGGACAGTCCCTTGCTCGCCGTTTCCGGCGCCGTCGCGGCTGAATTCCCCGACGTCGGCGTCGCCGCGCACTACGGCGATCCCTTCGCTGAGCAGCGGGCGCTGGCCGAGACGGCTGGCCTGGTCGACCGGTCGAACCGGGACGTGCTCAGGATCTCCGGCAAGGACCGGCTCAGCTGGCTGAACAGCATCAGCACGCAGAAGGTCGACGATCTCGCGGCTGGCAGCGCGCAGCAGACCCTGATCCTGAGCCCGCACGGGCACGTCGAGCACCACCTGTCGCTCGTCGACGACGGCAGCGACACCTGGATCCACGTCGAGCCAGGCGAGGCGGAGTCGCTGCTGGAGTTCCTCGGGTCAATGCGGTTCATGCTGCGGGTCGAGGCCGCTGACGTGAGCGCCAGCTACGCGGTGCTCACTGCCATGGGGCCCGAGGCAAGCAGCCAGCCCGGAGGGCCCGAGGCAAGCAGCCAGCCCGGAGGGCCCGAGGCAAGCAGCCGGCCCGGAGGGCCCGAGGCCAAGCCGGACGCCGCCGACGCCTCCTTCGCAGCCAACACCGCCGCGACGATGGAGTTCGGCTACGGGACCGACCTGATCGTGCCGCGGGACGCGATCGCCGAGGTAGCCGGCACCCTGCGCGGCCGCGGCTACCGCCTTGCCGGGATGCTGGCGCACGAAGCCCTGCGGATCGCCGGGCACCGGCCGAGGTTCGGTACGGACACCGATCACCGGGCCATCCCGCACGAGATGGGCTGGATCGCCACGGCCGTGCACCTGAGCAAGGGCTGCTACCGCGGTCAGGAGACGGTCGCGCGCGTGCACAACCTCGGTCACCCGCCACGCCGGCTGGTCATGCTGCACCTGGACGGGAGCGAGGACAAGCTGCCCGCGCACGGCGACGAGGTGCGCAACGGCGAGACGACCGTCGGCTTCGTCGGGTCGAGCGCCAGGCACTACGAACTGGGGCCGATCGCGCTCGCGCTGGTCAAGCGCACCGTGCCGGTGACGGACACGCTGATCGTGGCCGGGATCAGCGCCGCGCAGGAGGTAATCGTGCCGCCAGACGCCGGCGCGAACGTCAAGATCAGCGTGGGCCGCAGGCGCGGCAGGTAGCCGTCGGCGCACGTTTAACCCTGGCCAGGCGGGGTCTCCAGGCGAAGACTGAGAGCAAGAACGAGCAGGACCTGCCGGCGCCCGATCGGGCAGGCAGCCCGCCTGGCGGCGCGCGCAAGCAGGAGTAACCTGTGCCGGCAGGAACTCCTGCCCTTCGCCTCGTGCTTCGTGGAGGTGCACTGCGGTGCTGCGCCGAGTATTGCTGGCCGCTTCTGCCAGCCAGCGGGTCCGCCAGCTGATCACGACCGCGCCGGTGACCAGGGACGTGGTCAGGAGATTCGTGGCGGGAGACGACGCGGCCGGCGCCCTGGCGGTGACCGAGCGGCTGCTGGCGCAGGGCCGGTCGGTCACGATCGACTATCTCGGCGAGGACACCGTCGATCCCGAGCAGGCCGCGGCCGTCACGTCGGAGTACGTCAAGCTGCTCGAACTGCTCGCCAGCGCCGGGCTCACGGTCGGCGGGCGAGCCGAGGTCTCGGTCAAGCCGACCGCGGTCGGGCTCGGCCTTGCCGAGCACGGCGAGAAGACCGCCGCTGAGAACCTCGGCAGGATCTGCGCCGCCGCCCAGGCTGCCGGTACCACCGTGACCGTCGACATGGAGGACCACACGTGGGTCGATGCCACCCTCAGGCTGGTGGCTGACCTCCGCGCGGACGTCCCTGACCTGGGCTGCGTGATCCAGTCGTATCTGCGCCGCAGTCCTGGCGACTGCGAGGCCCTCGCGGTGGCCGGGTCCAGGGTGCGGCTGTGCAAGGGCGCCTACCGGGCTCCCGACGGGTTCGCGTTCGCCGCCAGGTCCGAGGTCGACCGCAGCTACGCGCGGTGCCTGCGGATCCTGCTCGACGGTGCCGGCTACCCGATGCTGGCCACCCACGACCCGCGGCTGGTAGCGATCGCGAAGTCCAGGGTCACCACCATCGGCCGGGATCTTGGCAGCTTCGAGTACCAGATGCTGTACGGCATCAGGACCGACGAGCAGGCCAAGCTCGCCGCGGAAGGCGCCCAGGTACGGGTCTACGTGCCTTACGGCAACGACTGGTACGGCTACTTCATGCGCCGGCTGGCCGAGCGGCCGGCGAACCTCGCGTTCTTCCTGCGCGCGCTCGCCTCCCGGCACTAGCCCCAGCGCCCTCGGGCGACCCGGTCGCTGTGCGCTGCGGCTACGCTCGAAACATGATCGCGATCCTTGGCGCCGGCAAGATGGGCGAGGCGCTCCTGTCCGGAATGCTCAGGGCCGGGGTGGCGCCGTCCGGCGTCATCGCTGCCGTGCGCAGGCGTGACCGCGCGGAGGCGCTGCGCGATTCCTACGGCATCGAGGTGACGGCGGCGAGCGAGGCGGCGGACAAGGCCGAGACGCTCGTCATCACCGTCAAGCCGCAGGACATGACCGGCCTGCTCGAGGAGATCGCGCCGCACGTCAGGGCCGACCAGCTGGTGATCTCCGTCGCGGCCGGCATCCCGACCAGGTTCATCGAGACCGGGCTCGGGGAAGAGGTGGCCGTCGTCCGGGTGATGTCCAACACCCCGGTGCTGGTCGACGAGGCGATGAGCGTGATCTCGCCAGGCCGGCACGCGAGCGAGCAGCACCTGCGAAGGACCGAAGAGCTCCTCAAGCCGGTCGGCAAGGTGCTGCGGATTCCCGAGTCACAGCAGGACGCGGCGACCGCGCTGTCCGGCAGCGGACCTGCCTACGTCTACTTCCTCGTCGAGTCGATGGTGGACGCGGGCATCCTGCTCGGGATGTCGCGGGCATCGGCGCTGGAAATGGTCAAGCAGGCGGTGTACGGCGCCGCGACCATGCTGCGCGAGTCAGGCGAGCACCCGGTGATCCTGCGGGAGGCGGTCACGTCCCCTGGCGGAACGACGATCAGCGCGATCAGGGAGCTTGAGCGGCACGGCGTCCGCGCGGCATTCCTGGCGGCAATCGAGGCTGCCAGGGACAGGGGCAGGGAACTCGGCGCTGGCTAAGGGCCGGGTGAACGTCTAACGGCGCTTTAATCACGCTCCGGCTTAGGGGTTGCCCTTTCCGAACTACGAATTACGCTGGAGACGGGCGTGACTGGTGCGCTGGATATGGCTTGGCGCGCCATAGAGCGCCGGAGAGGGCTATCGATGGCAGCAGAGGCTACTCCGCTCAGTGCCGTCCGATTCCTGACGGTGGCTGAGGTAGCGGCGATCATGCGTGTGTCGAAGATGACCGTCTACCGTCTGGTTCATTCGGGGGATCTGGAAGCGATCAGGGTCGGCCGATCGTTCAGGGTGCCTGAGCGCGCGGTTGACCAGTACCTCAGGGACGCCTTCGTCGAGGCGGGCTGAGGTCCCCTGCCACCCGAGACCGCGGCTGGCTAAGGCCAGAAACCTGGCCGGAGAGCACGCGGTACCGCGGCAGGGGTACGCTTTGGCACTGGCATGCGCCCCGACAGCCGGGGTACCGGGATGACCCGGCCAGCCCTGCGGGGGTTCCGGGATCTCCCCCGGGCCTGCACCGCGCGGCTGCGGCGGTGAAGGTTAGGCATGCGGCCCCGCGTGGGTATCGATCGAGGGTGGTTTTGTGGGTTCAGTAATCAAGAAGCGCCGCAAGCGGATGGCTAAGAAGAAGCACCGCAAGCTGCTTCGCAAGACGCGAGTTCAGCGCAGGAA
Organism: uncultured Actinomycetota bacterium; assembly: GCA_963739025.1. Classification (GTDB taxonomy): domain Bacteria; phylum Actinomycetota; class Actinomycetes; order Streptosporangiales; family Streptosporangiaceae; genus Chersky-822. The sequence continues at coordinate 1,070,501 of CAVTYS010000003.1, forward strand.
CAAGAAGTAGCGGCTGGCCGGCGAGCACCGTGGAGGTTCCCTGGGTCGTCCCCAGGGAAAGCACGGACTGACTCGCCAGGCCGCCCCGATGCCCTGGCAGGGGCCCCGATGCGGATGATCCGGACATGAGCGGCACGGACCCGAGTAGCACGGACTCGAGCAATACGGAGCCGCCGGTCCCCAGGCCGTGGATGCGGCGCCTGGCGAGCGCCGCCGAGTTCGTCCGGCGCCGCGCCGCCGGGGAGTACTCGGTAGACCCGGATACTGGATTCGATCCTGAACTAAACCATTCGGTACTCATGCCCGCGGCGCGTGCTCTGTACCGGGGCTGGTTCAGGGTCGAGATGCGCGGGCTTGAACATGTGCCGTCGGTCGGCGCCGCCATGATTGTCGCCAACCATTCTGGCGTGCTGCCGATCGATGCGGTGATGCTCCAGGTGGGACTGCTCGACGAACACCCGGCAGCCAGGAACCTGCGGCTGCTCGGCGCCGACCTGGTGTACTCGGTGCCGCTGCTCAGTAAGGTGGCGCGGGCGAGCGGGCACGTGCCGGCGAATCCGGCCGAGGCTGATCGGCTGCTCAACGCTGGTGAGCTCGTCGGCGTGTTTCCTGAAGGCTTCAAGGGCATCGGCAAGCCGTTCAGCGACCGCTACCACCTGCAGCGATTCGGCCGGGGCGGCTTCGTGAAGACCGCATTGCGTACGGGCGTCCCGCTCATTCCCGTGGCAATCGTCGGAGCCGAAGAGATCTACCCGATGGTCGCTGACTGGTCCGAGCTAGCGGCCAGGCTGAAGCTGCCGTACTTCCCGATCACGCCGCTCTTCCCGTGGCTCGGCCCGCTCGGCGCCGTCCCGCTGCCGTCCAAGTGGCTGATCGAGTTCTGCGATCCGGTACCCACGCACGGCTTCGCCCCTGACCAGTGCGAGGACGTCGAGGTCATCGCCGAACTAGCAGACAAGGTGAAGGACACGATCGCCACGAAGATCGACGAGCTGCTCGCCGAGCGCGGGCCGGCCTTCGGCGACTGACCAGCGCAGGTTCCCTGACCGATGCAGCTCAGCTTGCGGCGCGGTGCTTACGAACCGCGATGCCTGCGGCCAGGCCGCCGGCCACTACCCCGGCACCAGCGGCAACGGGAATCGCGATGATGGTTGCCCTGCGGCCCTTCCTGAAGTCGTGGACCGGCCAGTTCCGCTCTTTCGCCAGCGCCCGCAGCGCAGCGTCGGGGTTCACCACATTCGGATGCCCGACCAGGGTGAGCATCGGCAGGTCGTTCACCGAATCGCTGTAGGCGCTGCACCGCGCCAGGTCCAGGTTCTCCCGCTCGGCCAGAGCCCGCACGGCGGCCGCCTTGGCCTCGCCGTGCAGCAGGCCGCCGGCGAGGCGGCCCGTGTAAACGCCGCCGGAAACCTCAGCGACCGTGCCGAGCGCCCCCGTGAGGCCGAGCCTGCGGGCCAGGATCTCAGCGAGCTCCACCGGCGTCGCTGTCACCAGCCAGACCCGCTGCCCCGCATCCAGATGCGCCTTGGTGAGCTCTCGCGAGCCCTCCCAGATCCGGTCGGCCATCGTGTCGTCGTAGATCTCCTCGCCAAGCGAGATGATGTCGGCAACCTTGTGCCCGGCCACGAACGCCAGCGCGGCCTGCCTGGCCGCGTCGATGCGATCGGCGTCCTCGGCCCCGCGTGCCCGGAACACCACCTGGCTGATGCCCATTTTGACCAAGTCCCGCGGGCCGAACATCTTGCGAGCCGCGAGTCCCCTGGCGAAGTGATAGATCGACGCGCCGCGCATGAGCGTGTTGTCGACGTCGAAGAAGGCACCAGCCTGCGGGTCAGGGACGATCGGCGGATGGCTGACTTCCGCTGCCGCTGCGGCAGCCTCCCCAGCGACCACCGCACTAGAGTTCCCAGGGGACGATGCCCCCGAGCTCCCCGCCGTGCCATGGCGTCTTCGAAGCGCCGTCACGGTAACCGAGCCTAGTGGGTACTCTTGGGAAAACTGAGCGGGCCTCGCCAGGAAGGGCCGCTACTTAGCTGGTCAGCGGGTTCGCTCTGATGTTGGCGGTCCGCGCCGAAGGCAGGGATGACAGCCTCTCTGATCGTGGTCGCGCTCGGTGCCTTGGTCGCCGCGGTAGGGACTGGCGTCCTCACGGCGCGCTGCGCCAAGACACCGAGGGTCTTCCTGGTCGCGTGGACAGTCGCTGTATTCGGGCTCGCGGTGGCGCTGGCCGCCCAGGCGCTCGGCTACCTGGCCGGATTCAGCGACGTGATGTTCCGCGCGATGGAGCTCGGCACTCAGGCGGTCGCTCCGCTGGCGCTCTGCCTTGGCCTGGTCGAGCTGATCGCCTGGGGCTTGCCAGGCCGCTTCGCCATGCGCCTGGCCGTGTCGGCGATCGGCGTGATCGTCGTGGTGATCCTGGGCACCGATCCGCTGTCCACGAGCAGCACGCTGAGCACCTCCTGGCCCGACCCGGCTAAGTTCTACCAGCTCATCCCCCTCGGCCTGATCGACTTCCTGGCCGCGTTCACCCTCGCCACGGCGCTGGTCAGCGCGCTTGTGGTGGTGGCGAGGTCCGGGCGCGGGCGGGCATACGAAGAGGTAGTCAGGCCAGCCCTGTTGGCCTCCGCGGCGGCGATCGTCTTGTCGCTGCCCGGCCTGATGATGTTCGCGCACGTGACGTTCGGCGGCAGCGTCTTCGCCCTGGCCGCCGTGCTCGCCGCGGTGCTGACGTGGCTCGCAGCCGTTGCCGCGAGCCGGCGCGGGCTGACCGACGACCGCGGCTCGGCCGACCGTGATCGCCGTCGTCCCGCTGGCCCTGGCTGGTACGACTCCGACGACCGGCATGGCGACAGGTACGACGACCTCGTCGATGACTACCTGACCTCTGCGTACCGTGATGAGGCCGCTCATCGCGGCCCGCCGGCCGCCACCGGCAAGCGGCTAGGCGATCCCGACGACGATCTCGTCTACCCGGCCCTCGCGGCGCTCGCAGCGGAGCGGTCCGACCCTGCCGGGCGGCGCGATCCCGACGCGTACGACTCTGCTCAGTTTGATTCTGCTCAGTTCGACTCCGCTCAGTTCGACTCGGCCCAGTTTGATTCCGCTCAGTTCGACTCGGCCCAGTTTGATTCCGCTCAGTTCGATTCCGGCCTGCAGCCGAGCCTGGATTCCGATGTCGCCGAGCCTTATGAGCGGCGGCGCGGCGGACCTGCAGCAGACGGCGGCCAGCCGCGTCAGCTGTTCGGCCAGATCACGATCTACACCTTGCTTGACGATCGGCTCGAGGATTTCGACCGGATGACCGAGCAGGTCGTGGAGCAGGTCACGTCGCTGGAGCCAGGCACGCTCGTGTACATCGTGCACGCGGTTCCGACCGCGCCGATGCAGCGGATCCTGTACGAGGTCTACCGCGACCGGGCCGCCTACGACGAACACCTAGCCCAGCCGTATGTGGCCATGTACGTGGCAGAGCGCAGGTCCATGGTGCTGGCCACCAACGCGATCGAACTCGGCTTGCAGCAGGCCAAGATCTCGCCGCTGCCCTCGTACTCGGCCATCTCCGACATCCTCAGCGAGTCGGGGATTGACCTGACCGGCGTCACGAAGTCGTCGCGCTCTGCCGGCCAAGGGGGACGGCATCCTTCGCCCTCTCGCGACGCTGCGGCGCGCGGCGGGCAGCACGGCAGGACGGAGCCTCGCGAGCAGCCGGCCAGGCGGCCAGGCGGCCAGGATGATCCTGGCTACCAAGGCTGGGTCGGCCTGCGCGACGAGGACCCCTGGTACCGGTGACGGTGCCACCAGGGCCGCACACGATCACGCTGTTGTCGCGGCCCGGCTGCCATCTGTGCGATGACGCGCGGACGGTGATCTCCCGCGTCGCCGCGGACCTCGGGATCGCCTGGACCGAGCGGGACATCACGGACTCGGCCGAGGACCTCAGGGAGTACGGGGAAATGATCCCGGTGACCCTGATCGACGGCGTTCAGCACGACTTCTGGCGAGTCGACGAGCACCGGCTCAGGCGGGCGCTGCGGTCCTAGCCCCTGGCCGGCCTCCGCAGGGAACGCCTGACTTTGTGCAAACGTTCACAAGAGCGTACGGTAGAAAGCTGGAGCGGACGGCCCGTGAGGCGGATGTCTCAGCAGGTCCCGCCCGCGGTGCCGATCCCCCAGGAGTTGCCGGCGTATGTCCCGCCGAACGAGGTCAGAGAGCAGCTTGCGGGGAATCCCGGAGGCGACCATTGCTCGCCTCCCGTTGTATTTGCGCGCCTTGTACGCGCTCGCTGACCGCGACATCGCCTCCGTGTCGAGCGAGGAACTCGCGGCAGCGGCCGGGGTGAACTCAGCCAAGCTCCGCAAGGACCTGTCGCACCTGGGCTCGTACGGCACCCGCGGCGTCGGCTATGACGTCGACTACCTGATCTACCAGGTGTCCAGGGAACTGGGGCTGACACAGGACTGGCCCGTTGTCATCGTCGGCGCTGGCAACCTCGGCCGGGCGCTGGCCAACTACGGCGGGTTCGCCTCGCGCGGGTTCCGGGTCGCCGCGCTGCTTGACACCGACCCCGCCGTGATCGGCAGCGTGATCGCCGGGCACCGGGTGCGGGCAGCGGACGACATCGAGCGGGTCGTGGCGGACTCCGGCGTCATGATCGGCGCCATCACGGTACCGGCCGTCGCCGCCCAGGGCATCTGCGACCGGCTGGTCGCGGCCGGCGTCACCAGCATCCTGAACTTCGCGCCTATCGTACTGAGCGTGCCTGACGGCGTCGATGTGCGTAAAGTCGACCTGTCGATCGAGTTGCAGATTCTCGCGTTTCATGCCCAGCGCCGGTCGGTGGTCCGGGTCCTGCACCGCGGCGAGCGCGATGTCGCGATGCCTGCGAGCAACGGGAGTTCCGGCGGCGCTGGCAGGACGCTGGCATTGGACGGTGACGGTCAGGTGACGGCCGAGGCGGTTGGGACATGAGCGTCCTGGTGGTCGGCCTCAGCCACGCCAGCGCGCCGGTCAGCACGCTGGAGCGCGCGGTCATTTCCGGTGACGCACAGGCCAAGCTGCTGCAGGACGTGGCCGGTTCGGAGGACGTCGCCGGCGCGCTCGTGCTCAGCACCTGCAACCGGGTCGAGGTCTACGCCGAGGTCGACCGGTTCCACGGCGGCGTCGCGGCCATTTGCGAGCTGCTGGCACGCCATTCCGGGCTCCCGCTCAGCGAGCTGACCGGCTCCGCCTACCTGCACTACGAAGACCGGGCCGTGCAGCACCTGCTGACCGTCGCCTGCGGCCTCGAGTCGATGGTGGTCGGCGAGAGCCAGATACTCGGCCAGGTCAGGCAGGCCGTGAAGACCGCCAGGCAACACGGCACGCTGAGTCACGAGCTCTCCGACGTCAGCAGGCTCGCGCTGCGGGCCGGCCGGCGGGCGCACGCCGAGACCGGCATCGACGCCGCAGGGCAGAGCCTGGTCAGCCTCGGCCTCGGGCTCGGCGCGTCGGCGTACGGCAGCCCGCGCGCGCTGAGGGGGCTCAGCGTGCTCGTCATCGGCGCGGGCTCGATGAGCGCGCTAGCCGTCGCGACGGCCGTGCGACAGGGCGCGAGCCGGGTCGTCATCGCGAACCGGACGCCGAGGCGGGCCGAGCGGCTGGCCGCCAGGTACGGCGCCGGCGTGACAGGCCTGACCGACTTGCATGCCGCGGTCGCCGCCGCGGACCTCGTGGTCGCGTGCACGGGCGCGGCCGGGCAGGTGCTCAGCAGGGCAACCGTCAGCGAGGCGCTGCGGCTGCGGGCCGAGCCGGCAGGCCGCGGCGGCCGGCCAGGAAAGGGTCCGCTCGCGCTGGTCGACCTCGCGCTGCCGCGCGACATAGAGACCGACGCAGGAACGCTGCCTGGCGTAGCGCTGATCGACCTGGAGACGATCGGCGCGGCGAGCGGCCGGCAGGCACCAGGGGCTGCCCGCCTCGCGCCCCTCGCCAGCGAGTCTGACATCACCGCGGTACGGCGGATCGTCGCGGAGGAACTGGCCGGTTACCTGAAGGCACAGCGGGCAGAGACAGTCGCGCCGACCGTCGTGGCCCTGCGCTCGAAGGCGGCGACCGTGGTGGAATCGGAGCTGGCCAGGCTGGAGAGGCGGCTGGGCGAGCTGGATGCCAGGACGCGCAGGGAGATAGCGCAGACAATGGGCAGGATCGCCGACAAGCTGCTGCACGGCCCGACGGTGCGAGTCAAAGAGCTGGCAGGGTCGCCCGGCGGCGACGCTTATGAGACGGCGCTGCGCGTCCTGTTCGAACTCGACCCGGACACCGTGCAGGCGGTCCGGCGGCCCGACGATGACATGCTGGCCTGGTCGCTGCGGGAGGCTACCGAGTGAACGGCGCACCGGGAGGGGCCGCCGGGAGGGCGCTGCGGCTCGGTACGAGGCGCAGCCCGATGGCGATGGCGCAGTCGGCGCACGTCGCGAGGCTGCTGTCGGCCAGCGCCGGCTGCCTTGTGGACCTGGTCGGCTTCAGCACCTTCGGCGACGAGAGCAAGGCAGAGCTGGCGCAGATCGGCGGCACGGGCGTGTTCGTCAGCGAGCTGCGCAAGCGTCTCCTGACCGGCGATATCGACTTCGCCGTGCACTCGCTCAAGGATCTCCCTGCTATTGGTGACCCCGCGCTGGTACTCGCGGCGGTGCCGCAGCGCGAGGACCCGCGGGACGCGCTGGTTGCCAGGAGCGGAGCCAAACTCGCTGATCTGCCAGCATCGGCGCGGATCGGCACAGGGTCGCCGCGACGCGCCGCACAGCTGCTGCTGCTGCGGCCCGACCTGCAGCCCGTGCCCATCCGCGGCAACGCGGGGACCAGGCTCGGCAAGGTCGACTCGGGAGAGGTCGACGCCGTCGTGCTCGCCTATGCGGGGCTGGCCAGGATCGGCAGGCTCGAGTCGGTCAGCCAGGTCTTCGAGCCGGACGAGATGATGCCGGCGCCCGGCCAGGGCGCGCTGGCAGTGGAGTGCCTCGCGAGCCGGCCCGAGCTCGCCGAGCTGCTGAGCCAGGCCGACCACGAGCCGAGCCGGGCCGCGACCACCGCGGAACGCGCCATGCTCGCCGCGCTGCAGGCGGGCTGTTCGGCGCCGATCGGCGCGTATGCTGCCGGAACGAGCGTGCTGCGGCTTGACGCCATCGTCGCCGCGCTTGACGGGGGACAGGCGTTGCGGGCCAGCGCTACCGGGCCGGCCGGCCAGGCGGCGCGGGTAGGCCGGCAGGTCGCCGCTGAGCTGCTCAGCCGCGGCGCCGGAAGGTATACGGATGTGTCCGAAGGACACCGCACTAACGGGGACGATGCGAAGTGAACCCCACGCCGGATAAGAAGGCGCCGGAAAAGAAGTCAGCAGAGAAGAAGACAGCAGCGAAGAGCCAGGACGCGCCGGACGGAACCAGGAGCGGCGGCGGCATTGTCGCGCTGGTGGGCATCGGGCCCGGCGACGAGGGCCTGCTGACGCTGCGGGCGGCCACCCTGCTCGCCGAAGCCGACCTAGTCGTCGCCGCGCCGTGGGTGAGCGAGCGGATCGCGCACCGGCTGCGCGGTGACGCCACCGTGGTGGACTCGGCGGCGCTCGAGCAGGATCCCAAGCTGCTGATCAAGGCGGCCAAGGCGGGCCAGGTCGCGCTCCGCCTGTTCGGCGGGGACCCGTTCCTGTTCTGCACCGCTGCCACCGACGCCGCGGCGTGCTCCAAGGCCAAGGTTGCCTTCGAGATCGTGCCCGGGGTGTCCGCGGCCACAGCGGTGCCCGCCTACGCCGGGATCCCGCTGACCCAGGACGTCACGGGCGACGTCAGGATCATCCACGCCGCCGAGGTCAGCCGGATGACGGCGGGGCCTGGCACGCTGGTGATCCTCGGCGCCGAGACCGGCATCGCCGATATCGCCAAGATGCTGATCGCTGCAGGCTGGCCGGACAGCACGCCGTTCGCGATCACCTGGAACGGCACCACCACCGACCAGCACACCATCGTCAGCTCGCTCGGGACCGTGACGGCCGATCTCAAGGCCGCCGGCGTGAGCCTGCTGACGGCGCACGGACGCGCCATCGCCGTGGTCGGCGACGTGGTCAAGGCGCAGCAGCAGCTGTCCTGGTTCGAGACCAGGCCGCTGTTCGGCTGGCGGGTGCTCGTGCCGCGAACAAAGGAGCAGGCGTCCAGCGTCTGCGACCAGCTGCGCGGGTACGGCGCGGTGCCCGAGCAGGTCCCGACCATCGCGGTCGAGCCGCCGCGCACCCCGCAGCAGATGGAGCGTGCCGTCCGCGGCCTGGTCACCGGCAGGTACCAGTGGGTGGGCTTCACCTCGGCCAACGCCGTGCGCGCGATCAGGGAGAAGTTCGAGGAGTACGGCCTGGACGCCAGGGCCTTCGCCGGGGTCAAGATCGCAGCGGTTGGCGAGCAGACCGCGGCGTCGCTGCGGGCGTTCGGGATCGCACCCGACCTGATGCCCGATGGCGAGCAGTCTGCCGAAGGGCTCGCGAAGGCCTGGCCTGCCTATGACGACCTGCTCGACCCGATCAACCGGGTGCTGCTGCCACGCGCCGACATAGCGACCGAGGGCCTGGTCTCCAGGCTGACCGAGCTGGGCTGGGAGGCCGAGGACGTCACCGCGTACCGGACGGTGCGCGCCGCGCCGCCGCCGGCACCGATCAGGGAGGCGATCAAGGGCGGCGGCTTCGACGCCGTTCTGTTCACCTCATCCTCGACGGTGCGGAACCTGATCGGGATCGCCGGCAAGCCGCACGCCGTGACGGTAATCGCGGTGATCGGGCCCGAGACCGCGAAGACCGCGGCCGAGTTCGGGCTCCGGGTCGACGTGGAGGCCGACAAGCCGTCGACGGCGCTGCTCGTCGAGGCCCTCGCCGCGCACGGAACCTCGATCAGGGACGCGGCTGTGCAGGCCGGTGAACCGGTGCGGCGGCCGAGCGAGCGGCGCAGGGGTGCCCGCCGCAGGCTCAGGTGAGCCAGCGAGGAGTCGTGTCATGACAGCCGGGTTCCCGCAGGTCAGGCCCCGCAGGCTGCGCGGGAGCGCCGCGATGCGGCGGCTCGTGGCGCGCACCAGCGTCCGGCCAGCCGACCTGATCCAGCCGCTGTTCGTCAAGGAGGGGATCAGCGAGCCGCAGCCGGTGGGGTCCATGCCGGGGGTGCTGCAGCACACCAGGGACAGCCTGCGCAAGGCGGCAGCCGAGGCGGTCGAGGCCGGTGTCGGCGGGCTGATCCTGTTCGGGATCCCTGCCGCGAAGGACGCGCGCGGTTCGGCGGCCGACGACCCGGCTGGCATCGTCCAGCTCGCGCTCGCCGACCTGACCGCGGACCTGGGCGCTGACACGGTGCTCATCGCCGACTTGTGCCTGGACGAGTACACCGATCACGGCCACTGCGGAATCCTGACCGAGGCAGGCGACGTCGACAACGACGCCACCCTGGAGCGCTACGCGGCGATCGCCCTGGCCCAGGCGACGGCTGGCGCGCAGGTGGTCGCGCCGAGCGGGATGATGGACGGCCAGGTGGCCGCGATCCGCGCCGCGCTGGACGCGGCCGGTCTCGCTGGGGTGGCGATCTGCGCCTACGCGGCGAAGTACGCGTCGGCGTTCTACGGCCCGTTCAGGGACGCGGCCGAGTGCGCGCCCAGCTTCGGCGACCGGGCCTCCTACCAGCAAGATCACGGCAGCCCTGCCGAGGCGCTGCGGGAAGTGCTGCTCGACGTCAGCGAGGGCGCCGACATCGTCATGGTCAAGCCGGCGCTCGCGTACCTGGACATCATCAGCCTGGTCGCGCGCTCAGTGCAGGTTCCTGTGGCCGCCTATCAGGTCAGCGGCGAGTACGCGATGATCGAGGCCGCCGCGGCCAACGGCTGGCTGGACAGGGACCGGGTGATCACCGAGTCGCTGACCGCGATCAAGCGGGCAGGAGCAGGGATCATCCTCACCTACTGGGCTACCGAGTGGGCCGGACGGTTTCGCTAGCAGCCAGGCGCCGCAAGGCCGGTGACAAGCTGGCCATCGCCGCGCTCGGCTATACGGCTCTCGGCTGGCCGGTCTGCCAGGGCGCGCGCGTCCGCGAGGGGTCAAGCGGCACCGGCCGCGCCTGCTCATGCGACCGGGTCGGCTGCCCCGCTCCAGGCGCCCATCCGCTCTCGCCCGCCTGGCAGCTAGAGGCGAGCGCCGATCCGGCCATCGTGGCGCAGTGGTGGACCGCCGCACCCCGGTCGAGCATCCTGCTCGTCAGCGGGCGTATCTTCGACGTGCTCGACGTCCCGGCCAGTGCCGGATCGGCGGCGCTCGCCAGGCTCGGTCAGGCCGGAATCCGCCCAGGCCCTGTCGCGGCCGGTGCAGGCGACCGGACGTTGTTCTTCGTGGCCAGCCGGGCGGCCACCGCAGAAGAAGACGAATGGTGGAGCTGCCAGCTGGACTGCGAGCCAGAAACGGTGCCGGCCATCGCCGGGTTGCGCTGGCATTGCAGGAACAGCTACGTGCTTGCCCCGCCTTCGGCGCTGAGCGGCAGCGCGGCCAGGTGGCTGGTCAGGCCCGACGCCGCGGCGCTGCCCGACGCGCTGCGGCTGCTCGAGTACCTAGCCGACGCATGCGAGGAGATCGGTCGATGACAGCGGGAACGGACGGCAAGACAGAGGTCGGCATGGCCAGCCTGTACGAGCGGGCCTGCGCCGTGCTTCCTGGCGGCGTGAACTCGCCAGTCAGGGCGTTCGGGGCGGTCGGCGGCACGCCGGTGTTCATGGCGTCAGGGAGCGGGCCTTACCTGACCGACACCGCAGGCACCAGCTATGTCGACCTGATCTGCTCCTGGGGCCCCATGATCCTCGGGCACGCGCACCCGGCCGTGACCAGCGCGCTGGCGGCGGCGATCGAGCGGGGCACCTCCTTTGGAACCGTCACGCCCGGCGAGGTCGAGCTGGCGGAGGAGATCATCTCCCGAGCCCCCGTTGAAAAAATAAGGCTCGTCAACTCAGGCACCGAGGCCACCATGACCGCGCTGCGGCTGGCCCGCGGCTACACCGGACGGCGGCTCGTGGTGAAGTTCGCCGGGTGCTACCACGGCCACGTGGACGCGCTCCTCGCCGCGGCCGGGTCCGGCGTCGCCACCTTCGCGCTGCCCGACTCGCCAGGCGTCACTGGCACCGTCACGTCGGACACGATCGTGCTGCCGTACAACGACCCTGAGGCCGTGCGGCAGGCGTTCGCCGAGCACGGCGGCGAGATCGCCTGCGTGATCACCGAGGCGTGCCCCGCCAACATGGGCATCGTGCCGCCAGCGGCCGGCTTCAACGAACTCCTCGCCGCGTTGTGCGCTGAGTACGGCGCGCTGCTGATCATGGACGAGGTACTGACCGGCTTCCGTGTCACCCGGTCCGGCTGGTACGGCCGGGAGGCGGTGGCCGGGGACCTGATGACGTTCGGCAAGGTCATGGGCGGCGGGCTGCCTGCCGCCGCATTCGGCGGGCGAGCGGAGATCATGGACCTGCTCGCGCCGGCGGGGCCGGTCTACCAGGCGGGGACGCTGTCTGGCAACCCGCTGGCCACCGCGGCCGGGCTCGCGACGCTGCGCGCGTGCACGCCGGAGGTGTACCAGCGGGTCGACGCCGCCGCCGCGCAGATCGCCAGGCTCGCCGCCGCCGCGTTCACGGAGGCAGGCGTGCCGTTCCGGCTGCAGGAGGCCGGCAACCTGTTCTCGTTCTTCCTGGGCGTGACCGGACCGGTCAGGGACTTCGGTCAGGCCAGGTCGCAGTCCGGTTCCGCGTACGCGGCTTTCTTCCACGCGATGCTGGACGGCGGGGTGTACCTGCCGCCGTCGCCGTTCGAGGCGTGGTTCGTGTCCGCGGCGCACGACGAGCGGGCGATAGCGACGGTCGCCGCGGCGCTTCCCGGAGCCGCGAGGGCCGCCGCGGCCGCGCTCTGAATACACCTGACGCGGCCGTTCTCGCGTGACGATCCGATCTGCCAGTATTGGTCTGGCGGCAGCTGATCAGCAGGTGGCGCGCCGACGAGGTGCCCCCCTCGACGCGGGAGCAGCCGTTCCCGCCGCCCGAGGTGATGGAGCCGATCCGCAGGGCGGCGGAGCGGCTGATCCGGATGATCGACGACGCGGCAGCGCTGGTGAAGGGGCTGCCGCTGCTGAACACCGACAAAGTCTGGGACCGGGTGCGCCAGGTCGGCCTCGAGGACCTGCTGCAGTTCGACTGGATACTGGTCGGCGAGTCCGACGTGCTGGCCCGTGACCTGGCTCAGGTGGCCGTGCTCAGTGACGTCGATGTCCTGGCCTGCGAGTCCAGGGTGCGCCGGATCAGGGAGGTCATCGGTGACCGGCAGCGGTTCATCGAAATCTCCTGAGCGATCCGCCTGACACGGGCGCGGGTGCCCTGCCCGCCGACCATGGCGAGCAGGGCACCCGCGTTGTCACTCACGTTCGTGCCGTGATCACCTGTGGCGCAGGTGCACCGAGATGTGCGAGAAGTGCACGTGCTGACCGGCAGGGTTCGGGATGATGCGGTGGAACCCGCACTCGAGAACCGCGTGCCTGCCGACCCGGTTCGGGCGACCGCGCGAGTCGCCGAACTGGACCTTCGGGTTGTTGCGGAAGCAGATCAGGTTCCCCTCGACGCGGTTGCTCACGACCTCCATCGCGTCCGGGTCCTTCATCTTGTTGTGGCTGACGTTGGCGCTATGCCCGATCGAATTCCTGATCACGCCCAGCCAGCACGAGTGCACGTGCTTGACCCATACGCTGCCGCCGATCCAGTTGTCCTCGTACGCGCTGTACACAGGGCTGTGGACATGGCGGAACGGACCCTTGGGCCGGCAGGTGATGCCGCCGCCGCCACCGGTCTGCCGCACGTTGTGGCCGATCCAGTCGTTGTGCACGACGACCCCGAGCGCGGCAGTCGCGACGATGCTGTGGCCCACCTTGTCGGCGCTGACCAGCGAAGGTCGCTTCGGATGCGGATCGTCCAGGCAGGGGAACGAGTGCGGGTTACACCCGAGAATCAGCGTTCCGCCTTTGTGGACGAAGATGCTGCCGGCCACGCTAATGCGCGTGTGGTGGCGGCCGAATACCGCGATCAGCGCCGAGTGCCGGGTAATGATAATGTTCCGGGAAACGGCGACGGGCCCCAGCCGGACCAGGCAAATGCCCCGCACGATGACGTCCAGGTTCAGCCCGGTGAGCTCGCCCGGATGATGGTTGGTCCCGTGGCAGACGTGTGTACGCCAGGTCGGCGCCGCACCAGCGCTTGACGCCGGTCCCAGCGCGAGCATGCCGAGCAGTGTCCCGGCAGCCGCGATTGCGGCTGGCACGCCTTTATAACGACGTAGCATTAAGCATCCCCTTTTCTTAGCCCCCGTGGGGGAGTGCATTTTGGTGTACGTTAACAGTGATTGGCATCTCCGGCTAGACAGAATGCTTAGCTTCTTGGATCGGTTTTCGTATAAGCAGCCTTGCGGCCCCGGCAAGAAATAACATCTCAGGACCATCAGTAAAATGCGACATGCATTCTGAATGGTATTATTGTCCGGGTGGCGGCATTCGCTGGCCGGCCAGGCTGTTCTAGCCGACCGCTATGGCGATGATGCCGGCCACGATCGCGGCCGCTGCGGTCAGCCTGCGGGCCAGGCTGCCCTCGCCGAGCAACCGCCTGCCGAGCAGCACCCCGAAGAGCACGCTGACCTCGCGGGCCGGGGCGATCGCGCTCACGGCGGTGAAGCTGAGGGCAATCAGCACCAGGATGTAGGCCAGCGGCGACAGCACGGCCGCGCCGAGAGCCTGCGGCCGGAACTCGTGCCAGACCTTCGCCAGCCTGGCCCGGTCGCCGAGCACGAACGGCGTGAACACGGCGGCCATCACGGGAAAGCCGGCATAGCCCTGCAGGACCGGTTCGGTGTGCAGGGTCGCCACCGCGTACTTGTCCCAGAGCGTGTAGCAGCCGATGAACAGGCCGGTGACGAGCGCGAAGCCGATCGCGCCGGCGGCCGATGGCCGCGCCGCGCCCAGGTCCTGGCGCAGGGCCGCGCGGTCGGGCAGTCCGATCACCACCACGCCGGCCACGATCACGCCGATACCCGCGTACCCGATCGGATCATGCCGCTCGCCGAGCAGCACGATTCCGGCCAGCGCCGCCAGCAGCGCTCCCGTGCCGCGGCCGATCGGGTAGGCAAGGGACAGGTCGCCGAGCCGGTAGCCGAGCTGCAAGAACAGGAAGTAGGCGCCGTGCAGCACTCCGGTACCGGCCAGGAACAGCCAGTTCATGCCGGTCAGGTGCGGCTGCGCCACGATCGCCGTGACGGCGACCACCGGCAGGTAGATGACCGTCACGCAGGCTGCCAGCAGCCAGATGAAGTACGCCGCGCCGGTCTCGGCGGCTTGCTTGCTGAACAGGTTCCAGCTCGCGTGGGCGATCGCGGCAGCGAGGACGAGCGCAATGGCGGTTGGACTCACGCGGGCTACCTGCTGGCCGGGGGGATCGTTAGCTTTGCGTAACTTTATCCGGGTGCGTTCGCGGCGGCTGGCCAGAAGGGCCTGACCAGCGGGAGAGGGTAGTTATGCAGGTAGGCTGAGCGCGCGATGAGCGAGATTCCCGAGCCTGCGGAGGCCAGCGAGACCGGCCAGGCGGCCACGACCATCGTGCACCTGGTCCGGCATGGCGAGGTCGCCAATCCAGGCGGCATCCTGTACGGCCGGCTGCCCGGGTTCCGGCTGTCCGAGGACGGCCAGATGATGGCCAAGGCGGCCGCGGACTTCCTGGCCGGGCGTGACATCACCGTTCTGCGGTCGTCGCCGCTGGAGCGCGCCGTCCAGACGGCCGAGCCGATCGCCGAGCAGCTCGGGCTTCCGATCGAGGTCGACGAGCGGCTGATCGAGCCGTGGAATCACTTCGAGGGACTCAACGTCGGAGTAGGCGACGGCTCGCTCCGCGCGCCGCGGCACTGGATCTACCTGCGCAACCCGTTCCGGCCCTCATGGGGCGAGCCGTACCGCGAGGTGGCCGCGCGGGTGCTCGCTGCCGCCGCCGACGCGGCCAGGGCCGCGAGGGGTCACGAGGCCGTCTGCGTCAGCCACCAGCTGCCCATCTGGGTCACGCGGCGGGCCGTCGAGAGCCGCAAGCTCTGGCACGACCCGCGCCGCAGGCAGTGCTCGCTCGGCAGCGTTACGAGCCTTGAGTTCACCGCGGGCCAGGCGCGGCTTCTCGGCTACGCCGAGCCGTCAGGTTCGGCAGGATCGCGGGTGGCCGGCGCGTAGGGTGTGTACCGGACGCACCCCCGCCTGCACCCGCGCCTGCGTCGTCGCCTGCACCCGCGCATAGCGGCGCCCGACCCGTTCCTGGCGGGCCGGGGACAGCGCGATGCAGCGGGTCCTGCACAATGGGTTGCGTACTACCGCCTGTAGGAGACTTCTTTGTGACCCGCCCGCATCGTTTCGCGCGCCGCTTCGCGGCGGCCCTGCTGAGCCGCCGGCTGCCGGACCGCGGGCGACTGGGCCGCGGGCGACTGGGCCGGGCGCTGCTGGCGGGCGCCGCGGTGCTCGGCGTGGCGGGCTGCTCAGGCGGCGCGATCGCGGCGAACACGCCGGTGAGCAACGGCCAGAGCTTCGTCGGCGGCAGCTACAGCAGCACGTACTACGCCCCCGGTGACCGGCCAGCGGCGCCGGAGGTCGGCGGAACGACGCTGACCGGCACGAGGTTCAACCTGGCGGCGCAGCGCGGCAACCTGGTCGTGCTCAACTTCTGGGGATCCTGGTGCGCGCCGTGCCGCCGCGAGGCGCCCGCGCTGGCGGCGCTGGCACAGCACTTCACCGACGCCCCCGTCCGGTTCGTCGGCGACGACGTGCAAGACGCGCCGGTCAACGCCGCGGCGTTCGAGCGGACCTTTGACATCGGCTACCCGAGCCTGAACGACCCGGGTGAGCAGGTGGCGCTGGCTTTCCACGGCGCGGTCCCGCCGGTCGGGATCCCTACCACGCTGCTGATCGACCGCACAGGGCACATCGCGGGCCGCGTCGTCGGCGAGGTCACCTACAAGGGCCTGCAGGGCCTCATCACCAAGATCCTGGGCGAGACGTCGTGACCCAGGAACTGACCGGACGTAAGCAGCGGCGCGCCGCGGCGAATGAGTCCGCTGCTGCCACCGCGTCCGCCGCGGCGAATGAGTCCGCTGCTGCTGCTGCGTCCGCTGCGGAGGCTGAGAGCGCGCCAGCGAGCCCCGAGCCTAGGCCACGGCGGTTCGGGGTCGTGGCCTGGCTGCGCTGGGGCTGGCGGCAGCTGACCTCCATGCGGACCGCGCTTGTACTGCTGTTCCTGCTCGCGCTCGCCAGCATCCCCGGCTCGGTGCTGCCGCAGCAGGGCATCGACCCGGCCGCGGTGAGCAAGTACTACGCGGCGCATCCGGCGCTCGCGCCGTTCCTGGCCAGGCTGTCCGGCTTCGATGTCTTCGGCGCGCCCTGGTTCGCGGCGATCTACCTGTTGCTATTCGCCTCGCTGGCAGGCTGCGTGCTGCCCCGTACCTACCGGATGGCCAGGTCCGCGCGGCAGCCACCGCCCAAAGCGCCGCGGAACCTCGGCAGGCTGCCGCAGGCCGCAGGCTTCCTGACTGGCGGCACCCCTGACCAGGCGCTCGCCTCGGCTGAGGCGCTGCTCCGCCGGCGCCGCTTCAGGATCCGCACCGGCGACGGCTGGGTGTCGGCCGAGAAGGGCTACCTGCACGAGGTCGGCAACCTGCTGTTCCACGTGGCCTTGCTCGGCCTGCTCGTCTCTGTGGCGCTCGGCGGGCTGTTCGGGTACAAGGCCAACAAGCTGCTGGTCGAGGGCGAGACGTTCGCCAACACCCCGGTCGGCCTTGACGTTTTCCATCCTGGCCGCCTGGTCGCGGCCGGGGACCTGCAGCCGTTCAGCATCACGCTGCGCACGTTCACCGCCCGGTACATCACGTCCGGCGTGCAGCGCGGGCAGCCGTCGACGTTCGCCGCCTCGCTCCGTTACAACTCGCGCTACGGCGGCCACCTGCACAGCTACGACCTGCGGGTCAATCACCCGCTGATCGTCGACGGCGTGCAGGTCTTCCTGATCGGGCACGGCTACGCCCCGGTCTTCAAGGTCACCGACGCCAGCGGGGCGGTCAGGTTCGACCAGGCAGTGCCGTTCATACCGGTCGAGCAGTCCGGCTTGACGTCGGCCGGTGTCGTCAAGGTTCCCGACGCGCAGCCTCGCCAGCTGGGCTTCGCCGGCGTCTTCCTGCCGACGCAGATCGACGTCGGCGGCAGGCTCGCTTCTGCCTTCCCGGCACCCGACTATCCGCGGGTCAGCCTGGTGTCCTACGCGGGCAACCTGGGTCTGGACGGAGGGACGCCGCAGTCTGTGTACAGCCTGGACACCAGCCGGATGCGGCGGCTGGCCGTCAGCCCCAGGCCGCTGGCCCCCGGCCAGTCGATGACGCTGCCTGACGGGCTCGGGAAGCTGACCTTCGCCGGGTACCGGCAGTGGGCGAGCCTGGCCATCACCTACGACCCAGGTCAGCTGCCCGCCCTGGTGTCCGCGCTGACGGCGCTCGCCGGCCTGATCCTGTCGTTCCTGGTGCGCCGCCGCCGGATCTTCGTCCGGTCAGCGGGTGCTGACACGCCGGACAGCGCGGCGGTCGAGATCGGCGGGTTGACGAGGTCGGACGCGGCTGGCGGTTTCGAGACCGAGTTCGCCGAGCTAGCGAGCGAGCTCATGCAGGAAGTCTGCGGCGGCGCCGCGGCCGCCGGCGACCCCGGCGGAACGATGGCGCCAGCCGTGGCAAAGGGAGAGTGATCGGCCATGCCCAACATCGGATTGGCAGACGTGAGCAACGCCACGCTCGTGCTGGCCATCGTGCTCTACGCCATCGCCATGCTCGCCTACGCCTGCGACTTCGCCTTCGGCAAGCGGCAGCCAGCCGAGGCAGCGGCGGCCGGCCAGCCAGCGCGGGTGGAGTCCGTCGCGCTGGTCGGAGCCGTGAGCGGTGTCGAGTTCGCTGGTCACGCGTTCCCCGCCGACCCTGGCGACCCCTCCGAACTGGCCGATCTCAGCGCGGACAACGGCCACCGAGCCGGGACCGGGACCGCGGCCGGAGGACCCTCGGCCGGGGCCGCGGCCGGCGGCGCGGCTGGTGAGCAGCGGGACAAGACCGGGTTCAACAGCAGCCTGCCCGAGCCCGCGGCCGCCGTCCGGCAGTCGCCGTGGCCTGAGAGCACCTGGGTGCGGTCAGCATTCCTGCTGACCTGCGCTGGCCTGGTCGTGCACATAGCGTCGGTCGCCACGAGGGGGTTGTCTGAGCACCGCGTGCCGTGGGGCAACATGTACGAGTTCATCGCGGCCATCACCTGCGCCGCCGTCCTCGTCCTGGTTCTGGGCGCCGTCCGGTTCCGCGCGTACTACCTCGGCCTGTTCGTGCTGCTGCCAGTGGTGCTGGCGCTCGCCGTGGACGTGATGTGGATCTACACCCCGGCCGGACAGCTCGTGCCTGCGCTCCAGTCGTACTGGATCGCGATCCACGTGACCGCCATGATCATCGCGATCGGGATGTACATCTTCGGCGTCGTCACCACCGTGATCTACCTGCTGTCCGCGCGGCATGAGCGGCGAGTCGCCGCTGGCCAGGAGGCCGCGTCGGCCGGCATCATGGGCCGCCTGCCCGGCGCCGCCACGCTCGACCGGCTCGCGTACCGCGCGATCTTGTTCGCGTTCCCCGCCTGGACGTTCGCGGTGATCGCCGGGGCCATCTGGGCCGACCATGCCTGGGGCAGGTACTGGGGCTGGGACCCGAAGGAGACCTGGTCGTTCATCACCTGGCTGGTCTACGCGGCGTTCTTGCACGCGCGGGCAACGGCTGGCTGGCGCGGCCGCCGGGCGGCTTACATCCAGCTGTTCGGGTTCACGTGCCTGATGTTCAACCTGGTCGGGGTGAACCTGTGGATCACCGGCCTGCACTCCTACGCGGGCATCAGCTAGCGGGGAGGACCTTCAGCCGCCGACGGCCCGGCACCCAGCCGTACCGGCACCCAGCCGTGACGGCATGGTCCAGCAGCCCGCGCGGGCGTTGTGGTGCCGATCGGGTGTTCTGCGGGCCTACGGATGGCGAGCCCACGCGATCGCGCTCAGCGGCTGCCGGGTGAGCTCACTGCCGGTGCCCGTGCTCGGACGACAGTCGTCGCGATCAGTAGCTGTCTTCGTCCCGCCACTGCCGGATCCTGCGCTCGAGCTCGAGCAGGAACTCCGGGTTGTCGTCAGGGGCGACGAAGCGAGCCGGAGCCATCGAGGCCTGCCTGCCACGTCGCGCGTGACCGAACGGGTAATCGGGCCTGCCTGCCCGCGACGGATGAACACGATCGGCTTCGCGCGCTGGCACCCAGCCGCCGGTCATGTCGTCCCAGAGCCTGTGCATCCGGACGTCCCTGCGGCCGAGCAGCAACCAGGCGACCGCGCCGAAGACCCAGAACCCGATGACGACGATCAGCCAGTTCTGCTTGGTGGGGAGGTCGAAGAGATGCCGGGGCGTCGTCGCGATGTCGATCACACATGGAACGACCAGACCAACTGTTAGTAGGGCAAAGGCGACGCAAAGCAGCAACATGGACGCAGCCTAGCGCGTCATGCGACCTCTCGTGAC
Source organism: uncultured Actinomycetota bacterium (assembly GCA_963739025.1). Classification (GTDB taxonomy): domain Bacteria; phylum Actinomycetota; class Actinomycetes; order Streptosporangiales; family Streptosporangiaceae; genus Chersky-822. The sequence continues at coordinate 1,090,143 of CAVTYS010000003.1, forward strand.
CGATTCAGCATGCTTCACCTGCTAATCCACGCCCGTCATGGTCCGACCTGGTCCATGCTGGATACTGACGGGGGGCCAGGTTCCAGCTAACCTGGCGCCAGGCTTTGGTACGGAGCGACAGCTATGCGGCGGTTACTGGATCTGTGGCGCCGGCGAAGGCCGGGCGCCCGCAGGCCGCGTTCGCCAGCCAGGCCCGTCTTTTCTCCCCCGCAGCGACCGCGTGCCAATGCCACGGCCTCCGGCACGCCAGGCGCACGAGCGAGTGGGGTCCGCGGCGCGGGCGGGCGTGCGAATGGCCAGGGTCAGCCAGGCAGTCACAGGCGGGCGAGCCGGTATCGCTTGTTGCGCACGGCGATCGGCCGTGCCAGCTATCCGACCAGGAAGCCGGTCGGCCGTCCCGCTGCCGGGCCAGCGGGGCCCGGCAGTGCTGGTGCTCAGGTCCAGCCGATTGGTCAGGGCTCCCCGAATGCCCAGCCGTACCCGAACGGTCAGGGTTACCCGGATGCGCTGGTCCATCCGAATGGCCTGGCGCCCCTGGACGGCTACGGCCGGCCGGCGACCGCGGCGCCGTGGCCGTGGGGTGAGCCGGGCTCAGCGGGTTCTCAGCCGCCTAGCGCATGGCCCTGGCTCGGGGCCGCATCGGCGTCCGCGGGGCCTGGCGCCGCCAGCCAGATGCAGCCCACACCTCCGCAGGCGCATCCCGTCGCGTGGCAGACGCAGGCCTTCTCGCCATCCGCCCAGCCCATCCCCGCCCAGCCCATCCCCGCCCAGCCCACGCCCGTCGGCCAGGCCAGGCCGGGTCCCAACATGGCTGCAGCCCGCGCGGCGATCAGAATCCAGCCACCGCCCGAAGGAGGCGCGGCCGTCAGCAACGCAAGCGGGACTGGCTCGGGCACGGCGGCTTCGGCCGGCGTCGCGGCCCAGCGGCGGGCCGGATCCCAGGCGAGGCCAGCGACAATGGCGAAGACTGCCGCGCGTGCGAAGCAGGAAGCCAGAGCGAAACAGGAAGCTAGAGCGAAACAGGAAGCTCGGGCGAAGCAGGAAGCTCGGGCGAAGCAGGAAGCTCGGGCGAAGCAGGAAGCTCGGGCGAAGCAGGAAGCCAAGGCAAGGCGTGATGCGCGGGCTAAGCCCGCCGTTCCCTGGTATGAGCGGGCGCAGCGCAGCCATTCGGCGCCAGGTCACCGGCATTGCGGTCTGCTCGAGAAGATCCTGCACCGGCAGTGGAAGGCAGGCGAGCTGCCACCACCGCAGATCGTGCTCGCGGTGGACCGGCTTGCCGAGTTCCCGCAGCTGATTAAGGAACGGCTGGTCGCCGGGCTTGATGCCATCTACGTGGGTCCCGGCGGTGTGCCCGACCTCGACGACATGGCCAGCCTCAGCGGGATGCCGCTGCCGTCGGGCCGGGCGACGTGGGATGCCTGCGCAGGCGCCTACGGGGACCGCAAGGTCATCGTAGGCTCGCGGCCGTCGCCCACCCCCGACGTGATGTGCCATGAGATAGGTCACGCGCTCGACGACATCGACGGCGGCGAGGGCTCCTGGCAGTCAGACTCGCCGGAGTTCAGCACGCTCTACGGCCAGTGCAGGCCGTGGATGATCACTGACTTTCACCGCCAGCCCGGCCATCTGGGTCGCCGGGAGTTCTTCGCGGATGCGTTCGCCGCCATCGCGTCAAGTCAGCGGCCCGCGCTGGTGGAGATGCTCGGCGGCAATACGCGCGTGGCACTGAGCGTCATGCTGTACTTCAACGTGCGCTACGGGATCTAGAGGCGGTGCGACCATGTATGTGATCCGGCTGCCGAACGGCAACCTGCTCGTGCCGGAGTCGGCGACAGCGCACGACGGTCGGCTCATCAGCGACGCATACGTGGAGATCGGTCCTGATGACCAGGACTATGAGGAATTCGCGGCCGGCGCACTGACCCAGGAAGAATTGGATGAGCGTGCGCAGCGCTGGCGTGACGGCGACGAGCCGCTCAGGCGCGAGTTCCTCGACTTTCTCGCTAGGGGTGGTCAGTTATCACGCCAGTCGTGATGCCGCGCAGGCGGTAGCCGAAGAAATCCTCGGCCCGCGCTGTCGAATAGCGCGTCAGTCATCCGTCGGGTATTACGTGCGGGCGTCAGCGGGCCCGCGGCTCACGACACACAGGAGACTGATATGAGCAAGTACATCTTCCTCTACCGGGGCCCGGCGACTCCGATGTCGGACTTCACGCCCGAGCAGCAGGCCGAGCAGATGGAGGCTTGGGGCCAGTGGATCGCCAGGGTCGGCACGTCCATGACTGACGTCGGCAACCCGTTCGGAGCGCGCACGGCGCTGGCTGACGACGGCACCAGTCCCGCGCCTGGTGACCTCAACGGGTACTCGGTCGTCGAGGCTGACAGCCTCGACGGAGCCAAGGCGCTCGCGGACAACCACCCCTTCCTGACCGAGGGAAAGGGCCGCTTCAGCGTCGAAGTCTTCGAGCTAGTCCCGATGTAGGCGATCGCGCCTGCGAGACCTGAACTGCCCGGCTTCGGAGTTGACCGGCGTTACCCGGCCGACTCCGAAGCCTGCTCGCTTCGCGGTCCGGCCATGGGCTCGCCGCCAGTCGGTAACACCCGGCAGGACATCAGCGCGGGCGCCCTCCGGTGGTTAGCAACCATCTGAGCCTTAGCTGGCCTGGTCAGCGTTCGGCGCGGGGTCAGCGTCGATGCCGAGCAGAGCCCGGATCTCGACCTCGCGGTAACGCCGATGGCCACCAGGAGTCCGGATGCTGCTAATCCGGCCAGATGCCGCCCAGCGGGTGACGGTCTTGGGATCAACTCGGAAGAGGGCTGCGACCTCTCCCGGAGTAAGCAGGCGATCACTTTGCCCGTCCATTTGGTGCTCCTTGCTCGCCTAGACCCCCCTTGCTCAATCTTTATCTTAATAACTAAAGATCACTATTCTCCTCAGATTCCGTAAAAATTTTGTTCCGAACCTTGTCGTATTGCTTTGACCGACACCTGTCGATGACGGTGCGAACACGTAGGGTGGAGCCGTGTCTCACCTTGTGTCGGTAACTGAAATCCAAATCGCCGCCGATCGGTTGCGCGGCGTAACCGTTCATACGCCGCTCGTCCCCTTCGCCGGGGTCGATCCGCCGCTGCTGATCAAGGCCGAGTCGCTGCAGCCCACCGGCGCCTTCAAGTTGCGAGGCGCCTACACGGCGATCAGCGCACTGCCGCCCGAACAGCGCAGCAAAGGTGTCGTTGCCCACTCTAGCGGCAATCACGCCCATGCCGTCGCATATGCCGCGGCGCTGCTGGGTGTGTCGGCGACGGTCGTGGTTCCCTCCAATGCGCCCGAGGTGAAGGTCAACGCGGCCAGGTCGCAGGGCGCGCGCATCGTGATCTGCGAGCCCGGACTGGCCAACCGGCTGGCGGCCGTCGCCGAGCTGGTCGCGGAGCACGGTTACACAGAGATACCGCCATTTGAACACAGAGAAGTCATTGCAGGTCAGGGAACGGTTGGCCGCGAGATCGCCGAGGATTGCCCAGACGTCGACCTGGTGGTATGCCCGGTCGGCGGCGGCGGTCTCATCTCCGGGGTGGCTGCTGCCATTACGGCGGCGAACCCGAAGGCAAAGGTCGTGGGCGTCGAGCCGGAACTGGCCGCCGACGCCAGGGATTCGCTGCGGCAAGGTCACCGGGTGGCGTGGAGCGCCGAGCAGACCCAGCGCACGATCGCGGACGCGCTTCGCGTTGACCAGATCGGCGAGCTGCCGATGCTGCACTTGCAGGCCCAGGTGCACGACATCATCACCGTCAGCGACGACGAGATACGCGACGCCATGCGACTGCTCGTAACCGGCGCCAGGCTCGTCGCCGAGCCGGGCGGAGCAGTGGCCGTCGCGGCCTGCCTGTTCCGGCGAGCCGAGCTGCCGTCGGCCAGCAGGCGAGTCGCGATCTTGTCCGGCGGCAACGTCGACCCTGCCCTGCTCGCCGGGTTGCTGAGCTCGGCGGGCAAGAAGCAGCCGGCCAGCGTCGGCTAGGCTGGAGACCGTCATGCGCGCGACGATGTCCTACACGGTGCTGCGGCTCGGCCTGTTCGTGGTCGTGTTCTTGCTGCTGTACCTCGTCGGCGCCCGCAGCCTGCTGCTGCTGGCGGGATCGATCCTGATCAGCGGCGTGATCAGCTACTTCGCGCTCACGGCGCAGCGGTCAAAGATGTCGGGCGCCATCAGCAGGCGGCTCGGTGACTTCCGGGCCAGGCTCGACGCCGGCACCAGGGCCGAAGATCAGGACTGACCGTCCCCCGCGATCCAGCCCCCGCTGGTCAGAAGGGCCATGATCCTGCCGGTGGCCTCCTCGCGGGTGATCACCGAGGTGTCGAGCACGAGCACGGCGTCCGATGGTTCCTCATACGGGTCTGATACGCCCGTGAACTGCTTGATCAGCCCGGCCCTGGCCTTCGCGTACAGGCCCTTGCGATCCCGCTGCTCGCAGACCTCGACGGGGGTGGCGACGTGGATCAGCAGGAAGTCGCCCACCTCCGAGACCATCTGCTTGACCTGCTCCCTGGCCGCGGCGAACGGCGCGATCGGCGCGCAGATAGCGATGCCGCCGTGCTTGGCGATCTCGGCAGCCACGTAGCCGATCCTGGCGATGTTGAGATCGCGGTCGGCGCGCGAGAACGTCAGCCCCGCCGACAGCAGCGAGCGAACCAGGTCGCCGTCGAGCAGCGAGACCCGCCGGTCGCCGCGCTCGGCCAGCAGGTCGCGCAGGTCCCTGGCGATCGTCGATTTCCCCGATCCGGACAGCCCAGTCAGGAACAGCACGAACCCGCGCTCGGAGCGCGGCGGCCTGGCGTGCCTCAGCTCGGCGGCAACCGCATCGGATGCGAACCACGACGGTATCTCGGTGCCGCCGTCGAGCATGTCGGCGAGCTGATCCGCGCCCAGGTCCTCGATCTCGGTCCCTGGCTCGATCAGCGCGAGCGGCCGCCACACCTCGGCCTGGGGGTCGTAGGCCCAGTCCCCGGACGGCAGCACCGGGATCGGCGCCGCGGGCAATCTGGCCGCCGTCGCGGCCCCGTCACCGGCCGGCGCGACGGAGGCGGCTGGCAGGTCAGGCCAGTCCCCGGCCATCAGGTGCGTGGCGCCGTAGGCGGCCGCGATGGTCGCGATCGCGGCTACGTCACGGTCCGGCCCGCTGCCTGCCCGCTCGGCATACGGCACCGGAATCACCAGCGTTCCCGGCGGCAAGTTCCTGGCCGCGGCGAGCACGGCGCGAGTCAGCGCCTCAGGCTGCCTGACCACCTCGGCGGGCCCCGCCACCATCGGCAGCACGAGCAGCCGCGCCTTGAGCTGCCCGGCGAGGTGCTTGAGCTGGCCGATCTGCCGTGCGCCGACCGGTGCCCTGGTCGCGAACGCCAGCACAGGCCCGCCGCCGAATTCTGCCTTTGCCTGCTCGGGCGAGATCATCAGGCGCCGGAACGACCCGTGCTCGGGAACGCGGTTGGCGCGGACCGGCCCGGCGAGCCTGACCCGCGTGCTTCCTTCGCCGGGCAACTCCCCGGGACCGCCCCGAACGCCGTCGCCTGGCAACGCGGCGCGCTCGGTGATGCTGAGCACGGCGAGCGGAGTGCCCTCAGGGTCGGCGAGCAGGACCTGATCCGCGCCGGCCGGCACGCTGTCGGCGGGGACCTCGAGGGTGACTGGCACCGGCCAGGGGGTGCCATCGGCCAGCGTCGCCGACGCTTCGACCGCGTCCACGTCGGCACCGGTCATGAAGCCGGTGAGCGGGGCGAACGCGCCGGACAGGATCAGCTCAAGGTCGCCGAGCTGGCGGGCGCTCAGCGTCAGGGACGACAGCGATGCAGGGTCCACGACAGGCTCAGCCTGCGCTTGTGCGGTCACCGCGTCCTCCGCATTCGTCCGCATCCTCTGGTTGCCGCCGGCCAGGGCCGCCCGGTCAGCACGCCTGAGGTTACCCGCGCCTGCCTGCCCGGGCCATCTTGGCGCACCCCGCGGGCGCTCGCAGCGCGGGGCTACGGCGTCCAGCGCGGCCAAGTAGACTAGGGGAGAACCCGCGTTCGAGGCTGAACGCGGGCTCGTTGTGCTGCCCGAGCACCCCTGGAGCCAGCATCCGGGGCAGCGAGGACAGCCCGCCGCGATCCGTCAACGCGCACAAGAACCCGTCAAGCGCAGAGGAAGAAATGAGCCTGTCTGGCCTCCTCGGCACCGTCGCCGAGGACCCGCAGCTTCGGCACGCACTCGACTACGTCAGCCAGCCGGGGGGCGGTGACGCCGACCTGATCGCGCCGCCCGCCCTGCGCCCCGTGCTCGTCGCCTCGCTCGCCGCCATGAGCAGCGCAAGCCAACCGAGCCACGGCAGCCAGCGCAACCAGGACGAGCCCAGGTTCATCCTGGCCATCACCGCGACCGCGCGCGAGGCCGAGGACCTGACGAACGCGCTCAGCTCGCTGCTGCCCGACCCGCACGCGGCCGGGTACTTCCCCGCGTGGGAGACGCTGCCGCACGAGCGGCTGTCCCCGCGCTCGGACACGTCGGGCAGGCGGCTGGCGGTGCTGCGCCGCCTTGTCAGGCCCGAGCACGGCGATCCGCGTTCGGGCCCGCTGCAGGTCGTGGCCACCCCGGTCCGCAGCGTTCTGCAACCGCTCGTCGGCGGTCTTGGCCAGCTCGAGCCGGTCCGGCTTGACCAGGGCAAGCAGGCCGAGCTCGACGACGTAGTGACCAGGCTGGTCGAGATCGGCTACGCCAGGGTTGACCTCGTCACGAACAGGGGCGAGATCGCGGTCCGCGGCGGGCTACTCGACGTCTTCCCGCCGACCGAGGAGCACCCGCTGCGCGTGGAGTTCTTCGGCTCGGAGATCGAGGAGATCAGGCCGTTCCGCGCGGCCGACCAGCGCTCGCTCGGTACCGCGACGGACTCGCTGTGGGCTCCGCCGTGCCGCGAGCTGCTGCTGACTCCGGCCGTGCGGCACCGCGCCAAGCAGCTCGCCAGCGAGTATCCGGGCCTCGGCGAGGTGCTCGGCAAGATGGCTGACGGGATCACGGTCGAGGGCATGGAGGCGTTCGCGCCGCTGCTCGCCGACCGGATGGAGCTGCTGCTCGACTCGCTGCCGCCCGGCGCGCTCGTGGTCGCCTGCGATCCTGAGCGGATCAGGGCACGCGCCGCCGACCTGGTCAGGACCAGCCAGGAATTCCTCGAAGCCTCGTGGATCAACGCCGCCGCGGGCGCCGACGTCCCGATCGACCTTGGCGGGGCAGAGTTCCGGCCGATCACTGAGGTTCGTGAGGCCGCGGCCGCCATGGGCATGAGGTGGTGGACGATCACGCCGTTCGGCACCGAAGATCCTGCAGGCATAACGGGACACTCGCCCGCATCGCCCCCGCAGGAAACTGCCGCCAGGGCCGCTCAAACCGCGTGGAACGACGCCGGCCGCGCGACCCCGCGCTCCGCCATCTCCGACGATGAGCAAAACGCCGACCTGGACGATGCCGACTCCCGCGAGTCGTTCCGGATGGCAGCCAGTCCGGCCACCGCGTATCACGGCGACACCTCGCGGGTAATCGCTGACGTGCGGGACTGGCTGGCTGCCGGCTGGCGGGTCGCGCTGGTGACCGAGGGGCACGGGCCGGCCAAGCGGCTGGCAGAGATCCTGCGGGGCGAGAACCTGGGCGCGCGGGCCGGCGACCTCGCTGACGTGCCTGAGCCCAGTGTCGCGGTCGTCGCGACCGGCCTGCTCGACGCGGGATTCGTCTGGCCGCAGATCAAGCTGGCCGTGCTCGGCGAGGACGACATCTCTGGCCAGCGGACGGGCGGCAGGGACCGCAGCAGGATGCCGAGCCGGAGGCGCGGCGGCATCGACCCGCTGCAGCTCACGCCCGGCGACTACGTGGTGCACAGCCAGCACGGCGTCGGCAGGTACCTGGAGATGACCAGGCGGACGATCCAGGGCGCGACCCGCGAGTACCTGGTGATCGAGTACGCGCCAGGCAAGCGCGGCCAGCCGCCGGACCGGCTCTACCTGCCGACCGACCAGCTCGACGAGGTGACCAGGTACTCCGGCGGCGAAGCCCCGAGCCTGCACCGGCTCGGCGGCGCGGACTGGGCCAAGACCAAGGGCCGGGCCCGCAAGGCGGTGCGCGAGATCGCCGCCCAGCTGATCAGGCTGTACTCGGCCAGGATCGCCTCGCCTGGGTTCGCGTTCGGAACGGACACGCCATGGCAGCGCGAGCTGGAGGACGCGTTCCCCTACATCGAGACGCCCGACCAGCAGGCCGCCATCGACGAGATCAAGCGCGACATGGAAAGGCCGATCCCGATGGACCGGCTGATCTGCGGCGACGTCGGCTACGGCAAGACCGAGCTCGCGGTGCGGGCAGCGTTCAAGGCCGCACAGGACGGCAAGCAGGTCGCCGTGCTGGTCCCGACCACGCTGCTGGTCCAGCAGCACATGCAGACGTTCGGCGAGCGGTACGGCCCGTTCCCCGTCGAGCTGCGCGCGCTGTCGCGGTTCCAGTCCGACTCCGAGGTCGCGGCGACGCAGGCCGGGCTCGCTGAAGGAACCGTCGACGTGGTGATCGGCACGCACCGGCTGCTCTCGCCCGAGACCAGGTTCAAGAACCTGGGCTTGATCATCATCGACGAGGAGCAGCGCTTCGGGGTTGAGCACAAGGAGTACCTGAAGGCCATGCGCACCCAGGTCGACGTGCTGTCGATGTCGGCGACGCCGATCCCCAGGACGCTGGAGATGGGCGTCGCGGGGATCAGGGAGATGTCCACGATCCTGACCCCGCCTGAAGAGCGGCACCCGGTGCTGACGTTCGTCGGGCCCTACGACGAGAAGCAGATCGCGGCAGCGATCAGGCGCGAGCTGCTCCGCGACGGCCAGACCTTCTTCGTGCACAACAGGGTCGCCTCGATCGGCCGGGTGGCCGCGCGGGTCGCCGAGCTCGTTCCCGAGGCCAGGGTCGCGGTCGCGCACGGCCAAATGAACGAGCACACGCTCGAGAAGATCATGATCGATTTCTGGGACAAGGAGTTCGACGTGCTGGTCTGCACGACCATCGTCGAGTCTGGGCTGGACATCCCCAATGCCAACACGCTGATCGTGGACCGCGCCGACGCCTACGGCCTGTCCCAGCTGCATCAGCTGCGCGGCCGGGTCGGCCGCAGCAGGGAGCGCGGCTACGCCTACTTCCTGTTCCCGCCGGAGAAGCCGCTGACCGAAACGGCACACGAGCGACTCGCGACGGTCGCCCAGCACACCGAGATCGGCGCGGGCATGTTTGTCGCGATGAAGGACCTCGAGATCCGCGGCGCGGGCAACCTGCTGGGCGGCGAGCAGTCTGGCCACATCGCCGGGGTGGGGTTCGACCTGTACGTCAGGATGATCGGCGAGGCCGTGACCGAGATGAAGGGCGACGGCAAGGGGGAGCGCGCCGAGGTCAGGGTCGAACTGCCAGTCGACGCGCACATCCCGCACGACTACCTGGCGGGCGAGCGTCTCAGGCTCGAGGCGTACACCTCGATCGCGGCGATCAATTCTGACGCCGACATCGCCGCCGTCAGCGACGAGCTGACCGACAGGTACGGGCCGCCGCCGCGCGCCGTGCTGAACCTGCTGCAGGTCGCCAGGCTGCGGGCCAAGGCGCGGCGCGCCGGGCTGACCGACATCACGCAGCAGGGCAACCACATCAGGTTCGCACCGGTCGAGCTGCCCGAGTCGCGTGAGGTCAGGGTGCAGCGGCTGTACCCGCGGACCCTGATCAAGCCGACGGTGCGTACCATGCTCGTACCGGTACCGAAGGCGGGCACGCGACCGGGAGCCAGCTCGGGATCGGTGACCCCCATCGGCGCCCCGTCGCTGCGCGACGGCGAGCTGCTCAGCTGGTGCGAGGACCTGGTTGACGCGATCTTCGGCGAGGAGCTGGCCAGTCAGGCGGCAGGAGAGCCGCCGGCCGGCGGCTAGAGTTGCGGCGTCGGGCCTCCTGGCTGGCGCGAGAAGGAGAGACGTGGTGCGGCGGATGATCGCCCTCAGATGGACGGCAGCGGCCGCAGCCGCCGCGGCCGGCGCGCTGGCGGTGGCCGGGTGCGGACAGACCCAGCTCGGCGCCGCGGCCCTGTACAGCAATTACCGGATCTCCTCGTCCGCGCTTGCCGACGAGGTCGCCAACCTCAACGCCAGTTACCAGGCCGACAAGGGCAAGCTGCAGATCCAGTACACCCAGGCCGACATGCCGCGCCAGGTGCTCACCTGGATGATGCGGTTCGCGACGACCGAGCAGGTAGCCAGGCGCACCGGGATCTCCGTGACCCCCGCGCAGGCGCAGAAGCAACTAAACGACGAGAAGGCACGGGCGAGCCAGTCCGGCGACACGCTCCCCGAGGCCGCGGTGGTGAACGGGCTCCCGCCCGACATGCTGCCGGAGCTCGGCCGCTGGATCGCGATCCAGATCAAGCTGCAGGACCGGCTCGACAACGGCGTCCCGCCCTCGACGACGGCGGCGCAGCAGGCGCTCGCGGTCAAGATCAACCACGTCCAGTGCCTGGCGGCCAAGAGCATGAACATCAAGATCAACCCGCAGTACGGCGCCTACGACTACCGGCAGTTCATCGTCGTGCCCGCGACGAACGCCCTGGCCGCGGCCCCTGGCAAGAAGCCGCCCGGCCAGGCGCCGCAGCTGACTCCGAAGTGCTGACGGACTCGCAGGACGCCGCCGAACCCCGCGCGGGCGCCGCGCTTCTCGACCTCGTCGCTGTGATGGACAGGCTCAGGGTGCAGTGCCCGTGGGACGCCAGGCAGACCCATGAGTCGCTGGTGCCCTACCTGCTCGAGGAGACCTACGAGACGCTGGAGGCGATCGAGCGGCACGACGTGGCCGAGCTGCGCGGCGAACTGGGTGACGTGCTGCTGCAGGTACTGTTCCACGCCAGGATCGCGGCCGAGCGAACCGACGGCACCGGGTTCACGATCGACGACGTGGCCAGGGGCATCTCAGACAAGCTCGTGCGCCGCCATCCGCACGTGTTCGCCGACGTGAGCGTCTCGGGCGCCGACGAGGTGAAGCGCAACTGGGAAACCATCAAGGCCGAGGAACGGGCCGCCGCTGGCTACGGTTCGTCGTCCGCGCTCGACGGGGTCCCGATGGCCCAGCCGGCGCTGTCACTGGCGGCACAGCTGCAGCGCCGCGCCTTGTCCGCGGGGGCTCCGGCTGAGCTGGCGGCGCTCACGGCGGAACCGGCCGGTGCTGCCGAGCCGGAAGGTACACCCGAGATGGACAGGGCGCCAGACGCGGTGAGCGACATCGGCGCCGAGCTGTTCGCGCTGGTCACGGCCGCCCGCGCGGCCGGGGTTGACCCAGAGCTCGAGCTGCGCCGCGCCGCCCGCGCGTTCCGCGACCGATTCAGGGCATGGGAGCAGTCCGTCGGCAGCTGACCCGGCGTGCCGGGCGCGAGCACGTCGTGCGCTCCGTTAGGCTCCGTCGGAGAAACAGCTATCCCGTGCGGGAGTTCTCCTTTGTCGTCCATTGAGGCCATCCACGCCAGGCAGATTCTGGACTCACGAGGCAACCCGACCGTGGAGGTCGAGGTCGTGCTCGACGATGGCACCCATAGCAGGGCAGCGGTGCCGAGCGGCGCGTCGACCGGCGCGTTCGAGGCCGTCGAGTTGCGCGATGGCGGCCAGGAGTACGGCGGGAAGGGCGTCGAGCAGGCGGTCAACGCCGTCATCGACGAGATCCAGCCAGAACTGCTCGGCCAGGATGTCGACGAGCAGCGGCTGATCGACTTTGCCATGATCGACCTCGACGGCACCCCTGACAAGTCCAGGCTCGGCGCGAACGCGATCCTCGGCGTCAGCCTCGCGGTCGCGCGGGCCGCTGCCGAGTCGGCGCAGCTGCCGCTGTTCCGCTACCTGGGCGGCCCGAACGCGCACGTGCTGCCCGTGCCGATGATGAACATCCTGAATGGCGGCGCGCACGCCGACACCAACGTCGACATCCAGGAGTTCATGATCGCCCCGCTCGGCGCGAGCACGTTCTCCGAGGCGATCCGATGGGGCGCCGAGACCTACCACTGCCTGAAGTCCGTGCTGAAGAAGCACGTGCTGAACACCGGTGTCGGTGACGAGGGCGGGTTCGCTCCCGACCTTGAGCACAACCAGGCAGCGCTTGACCTGCTGATGGAGGCCATCGGCCAGGCCGGGTTCGCGCCGGGGCGTGACGTGGGGATCGCGATCGACGCGGCCGCGACCGAGTTCTACGGCGACGACGGCTATACCTTCGAGGGCGAGGCCAGGACCGCGGCGCAGATGGCCGGCATCTACGGGCGCTGGCTCGACGCATATCCGATCGTCTCGCTCGAGGATCCGCTGGCTGAGGAGGACTGGGCAGGCTGGCAGGAGCTGACCGCCCAGATCGGCGAGCGGGTTCAGATCGTCGGCGATGACCTGTTCGTGACCAACCCCGAGCGGATCAGGCGCGGGATCACCGCGCGCTCGGCCAACGCGCTGCTGGTCAAGGTCAATCAGATCGGGACGCTGACCGAGACGTTCAGCGCGGTCGAGCTCGCCCACCGGGCCGGGTTCGCGTGCCAGATCAGCCACCGCTCCGGCGAGACCGAGGACACCACCATCTCCGACATCGCCGTCGCGATCAACTGCGGCCAGATGAAGACTGGTGCGCCGGCCAGGTCCGAGCGGGTGGCGAAGTACAACCAGCTGATGCGGATCGAGGAGCGGCTCGACGACGCGGCGGCGTTTGCCGGCCAGGCCGCGTTCCCGCGATCCGCCGAAGCGGGCCGGTGACCGAGCCTGCTAGCGGTTCCCCGCGGACGGGAAGCTCCCGGCCGCACGTCACCGGCCGGGCGGCGATCCTGGCCGTCGTGCTCTGCGCGATCGCGCTGAGCCTGGCCTACCCGGTGCGCGAGTACATCGCCCAGCGCAGGCAGATCGATCAGCTGGACGCCAAGCGCGAGCAGCTGGCGGTGCACCTGAAGCAGCTGCGGCAGCAGCAGAAGCGGCTGCACGACCCCGACTACATCGAGCGGGAGGCCCGCGACCGGCTGCACATGTGCTTCCCGCATCAGAAGTGCTACGTGATCATCGAGCCGGCGCCAAAGACCAGGCATGGGACGGCTTCGCGGGCTGACGGGGTCCCGTGGTACGCGCGGCTGTGGAAATCCGTGCAGCAGGCGAACCGGCAGGTCCCGGCTAAGCCGGCGCCCGGTAAAGGCAAAGCCGGGCGCGGGCATGGTCAGGCCGAGGGGGCGATGCCGCTCGGAGGGACTGTTCACCCCGGTATGGATGTGACAGCCATCGCGCGACGAGATGATGGGTGTCACATCCATACCGCCACATGCGCGGGAGCGGCTGGGGCGCGGCGCTGGTGAGCCTGGACGCGGCCGACTTCGCCGCCGTCACGGCGCAGCTCGGGCGGGTTCCGCGCGGTGCGCGCGGCGTCGCGCACCGGTGCCCGTGCGGCCTTCCTGACGTCATCGAGACCTCGCCGCGGCTGCCGGACGGGACGCCGTTTCCCACGCTGTACTACCTGACCTGCGTGCGCGCCTGCGCCGCTGCCAGCAGGCTGGAGGCGAGCGGCCTGATGCGTGAGATGACGCAGCGGCTGCGGTCCGACCCAGGTCCGCCGTCCGACCCAGGAATGCCGTCCGGCCCAGGTCCGCCGTCCGACCCAGGACTGCGGTCCGACCGAGGGCTGCGGGATGCCTACCTGGCCGCGCATCGCGACTACGCGGCGAGGCGGTATGCGGCTGCCGCGGCGGCCGGGGTCCAGCCGCTACCCGCCGACGCGCCGACCGCAGGCGGCATGCCGGACCGGGTCAAGTGCCTGCACGCGCTCGCGGCGCACGAGCTCGCAGTGCCCGGTGCGAACCCGCTCGGCAGGGAGGCCCTGACCGCTATGGGAGAGTGGTGGGCGGCCGGGCCGTGCGTCGACGTCCCGGCGCCCGGGCTGGCGGAGGACTGATGACTTCACCTGGCGCGCGGCGGGTCGCCGCGATCGACTGCGGCACGAACTCGCTGCGGCTGCTGATCGCCGACATCGACGCCAGCCGGCTTGAGCTGACCGACGTGCGGCGCAGGATGGAGATCGTCCGGCTCGGCCAGGGCGTCGATGCGACGGGGATGCTCGCGCCTGACGCCCTGGCGAGGACCTTCGCGATGCTGGAGGAGTACGAGAGGGCAATCAGCGACTCAGGGGCCGAGGCGGTCAGGCTGGTGGCGACGAGCGCGACCAGGGACGCGTCGAACTCGGCCGAGTTCGCGGCCGGCGTCCGCCGGATACTCGGCGTCGACCCTGAGGTGATCAGCGGCGCCGACGAGGCCTACCTGTCCTTCTCCGGTGCCACGGCCGAGCTCGGGGCCACGGCCGGGCTTGGGACCGCCGCCGAGCGTGGCGCCGCGGCCGGACCGGAAGGGGCGGCCGGGCCCGGAGAGGCGGCTAAGGCCGGGCGGCCTGAGCCGCCGTTCCTCGCGGTAGACATCGGCGGCGGGTCGACCGAGTTCGTCTTCGGCGCTGCCGGGGCTGGCGGGGACGACCTCGCCGCGATCTCGGTGGACATCGGCTGCGTCCGGCTCACCGAACGGCATCTGCACGGTGACCCGCCAGCCAAGGCGCAGGTCGACGCCGCGACGGCCGACATCGACGCGGCGCTGGTGACCGTGGCCGCATCGGTGCCTGCCGCGCGGGCCCGCACGCTCGTCGGCCTGGCCGGCTCGGTGACCACGGTGACAGCGCTCGCGCTCGGCCTGGCCGTGTACCATCCCGCGCTGATCCACCACGCCAGGATCAGTGCGGCCCGCGTGCACGAGGTCACCGTTGAATTGCTCAGCATGAACCATGCCCAGCGAGCGGCGAAGGCCGTGATCCACCCCGGCCGGGTTGACGTGATCGGGGCAGGCGCTCTGATCCTCGACCGGGTGGCGGCGACGTTCGGCTTCACCGAGATGGTCGCGAGCGAGCACGACATCCTGGACGGCATCGCCTGGTCGCTCGTCCCAACCGCGGCCGCCGACCACGCGGCGCCATGAGCCTGGCAGGGGACTACGCGCGTGGTCCCGTCGAGCCGGGGACCGGGTGGCCGGACGACCCGGCGACCGCGGCGACGCCCGTGGCGGCCAGCCCTGAGGACGTCACCGACCTGGCTGCGGCTGCTGGCTCGCTCGCGGAGCTGGCTGCGCGGCAGTCGGTCTGCCGCGCCTGCCCGCGGCTGGTCGGCTGGCGGGAGCAGGTCGCGGCCACCAGGCGCCGGGCGTTCGCGGCCGAGCGCTATTGGGGCCGGCCGGTACCCGGTTGGGGCGATGAGCAGCCCGCGATCCTGATCGTCGGCCTTGCGCCCGCGGCTCATGGCGGTAACCGCACAGGAAGGATCTTCACAGGCGACCGCAGCGGCGACGTGCTCTTCGAGTCGCTCTGGCGGTGCGGGCTCGCCGCGCAGCCGACCAGCGTGACCGCTGGCGACGGGCAGCGGCTGCTCGGGGTCAGGATGGCGGCGGCAGTGCGGTGCGCGCCCCCGGAGAACAAGCCGACCATATCCGAGCGGGACACGTGCGAGCCGTGGCTCGCGGCCGAGCTCGGCCTCGTAGCCGGCAGCCTCAAGGCGATCGTGTGCCTCGGTCACTTCGCCTGGCAGGCGGCGTGGCGCGAGCTCGCGAGGATGGGCCGCCCGGTCCCGTCACCGCGGCCCGCGTTCGGGCACGGCGCGGAGGCCGACGTGGCCGGGCTGCTGGTGCTCGGCTGTTACCACCCCAGCCAGCAGAACACGTTCACCGGCCGGGTGACCGGCCCGATGCTGGACGCCGTCTTCCAGCGCGCCCGTATCTTCGCAGGTCTGGCCTGATCAGAGGCTATGCGCCTCGGTGCGGGCCGCGGCTGTCACGCGCGGCGCGGCCAGGTAACTGCACGCCGAGTGAAACAACAAAGCTGAATTGCACGTGCAACTGCACAGATGTTCGCACGGCTAATGTCGATTTGATCGCTTATAAGAGTGCGCTGCCCGATTCCAGGGAATGTTTGAATAAACGGCACAACTTGAGGTACGATTTCCAAGCCCCCGTAGCCCAAGGGAAGAGGCGAGCCCCCTAAAAGGGCCGTAGTGTCGGTTCGAGCCCGACCGGGGGTACTGATTGAGGCAGATCCTCCGAACTGGAGGATCACACCGCACATCGCTGCAGGTCAGAAGGGTCATCGGAACCCGATCGCGCGGTGTTACAACATCCACGTCCGTTCAGGCGGCGTTGGTCCGCACACCAGAATTTGCGATTCACTAGTCGTGAGTCGTCTCAGTTTGGAGCCATTCCAATTTTATGAATCACACCTCTATGGGTGCGTGCGCGATGGACGTCGCGGCGCGGCGCGTTAATTCGTGAAGGCCGGGATGCCCGGCTGCGTTAAGGGCTTGCCGGCGAACAATGTTCTGCGCCGGGCCCGCAGGAGGCTAGCGGCGGGCGGCGCCAGCCCGGCTCCGCGGTCGCTCGCGGCGGTCGCTCGCGGCGGGCGTGGCGGGCGGCGCCGGCCCGGCTCCGCGGTCGCTCGCGGCGGGCGTGGTGCGCGGCGCGGGCCCGGTTCCCCGGTCGCTCGCGCGGCGCGCCGCGAGCCGTGAGATAGAACACCTATGTCCCATCGGCGGTCTTCCAAGAACGTCGATGGGACATAGGGGTTCTTTGGCTGGCAGACTGCGGAAGGCTGGCCACGGCGGTCGGGGAGCGACTGGATTCTGCGACCGGCTAGCCGCTGCGATCCGGGCCGGCCCTGGTGAGCGTGATCGCGGCGATGACCCGGCGGTCGCGCCGCATCGCGTCGCGGTAGTCATCCCAGTCAGGGTGCTCTCCAGAGACCCGCCGGTAGTAGTCCACGAGCAGGTCCATGGCTTCGGGAAGGTGAATGATCTCGGCCGTTCCCTCGGCCTGTACCCACTCACCGAAGAACCCGTCGTTCAGCACGCACAGCGAGGCGTGCGGATCCCTGGCCAGGTTCTTGGTCTTCATAGCTGTCTCCCGGGTGCTGATCAGCACCCGGCCATCGCCACCGACACCGACGGCAACCGGGGAGAGCTGCGGAAGCCCGTCCGACCGGCGCGTGGCAAGCACTGCCCGGTGGTTGACGCGCATGAACTCCCGGGCTCGCTCCAGTTGCATGGGCGCCGGTCAGGCGCTGTTCAGCCTGATGCGCCGCTGCACCTCGTACTCGTGCACGATTGCGACGGCGTAAGCGTCGGTGAGCCCGTGCTCGTCCGCTAGCCACGTCGCCCGCTCGGCATGCCGCATGAAAGACGGACCCGATTCCAGGCGGTGGAACCACTCTCGGAGATCGCTACCGGTTACCCGCGGGATGCGGGCGATGAGATTCTTGTGCATCTCCGGAGAGTGGATCAGGGACAAGGGGCACCTCCAGGCCGAGATGAATCTCCTGAGTCGAGACTGCACTACCAGAGGCCTCCTGGCAAGACCTGAACGTGACCCATCCGTTATGCAACCTGGTACTTAACGAGGGCGCTCGGGGTCAATCGGGGCATCGCAGCGCCGTGGGCGAGCCGGCGTCGGAGCCGGCGACAGAGCGAGAGCCAAAATGTCCGCTTTCGCCATGGCTGTCCGGCGGCTCGGGCTCGGTGGCACGCGGCGGGCCCGAGACCCGTGTATCGGTGCGACACCCATAACCTCCAGGCGCAATGGGTGCCCCACCGATACACGCTGCACACCGCGTGCGCGCTCCGCTCCGCTGCCGAAGCGCCAGCACGCGGTGCGGTTGGGCGGGAGCGGGCAGCTAAGAGAGCCGCTCGAAGATCATCGCCATGCCCTGGCCGCCGCCGACGCACATGGTCTCCAGCCCGAACGTCTTGTCGTGGAACTGCAGGCTGTTCAGCAGCGTGGAGGTGATCCTGGCGCCGGTCATGCCGAACGGGTGCCCCACGGCGATCGCGCCGCCGTTGACGTTGAGCTTGGCGATGTCGATGCCCAGGTCGCGGTAGGACGGGATGACCTGGGCGGCGAAGGCCTCGTTGATCTCGACCAGGTCGATGTCCTCGATGGTCATCCCCGCCCTGCCCAGCGCCTGCCTGGACGCCTCGACCGGGCCGAGGCCCATGATCTCGGGCGAGAGCGCGGTGACACCGGTTGCGACGATCCTGGCTAGCGGCGTGATGCCCAGCTCGGCGGCCTTGAGGTCGCTCATGACAACGACCGCGGCGGCCCCATCGTTCAGCGGGCAGCAGTTGCCGGCAGTCACGGTGCCGTCCGGCCGGAACACCGGCTGCAGCGTGGCCACCTTCTCCAGCGTCGTTCCCGCCCGCGGCCCGTCGTCGGCGCTGACCGTGGTCCCGTCCGGCAGGGTGGCCGGCGTAATGTCGCGCTGCCAGAAGCCGTCCGCGATGGCCTTCTCCGCCAGGTTCTGCGACCGGACGCCGAACTCGTCCTGCTCGGCCCTGGTGATGCCGCGCAGCTGGGCGACGTTCTCGGCGGTCTGGCCCATGGCGACGTAGATGTCGGGGATCTGGCTGTCCTCGCGCGGATCGTGCCAGACGTCGGCGCCGCCGGCCGCGCGGTCCGCGGCCCGCTGCTCGGCCTCGGCGAAGACCGGGTTCTTGGTGTCGGGGGCACCGTCGCTGCTGCCCTTGGCGAACCTGCTGACGCACTCGACGCCGGCGCTGAGGAAGACGTCGCCCTCGCCTGCCTTGATAGCGTGGTAGGCCATCCTGGTGCTCTGCAGCGACGATGAGCAGTACCTGGTGATCGTCGTGCCAGGCACCGAGTCCAGGCCAAGCATCACAGCGATCACGCGAGCCATGTTGTAGCCCTGCTCGCCGCCCGGCAGCCCGCAGCCGAGAATCACGTCTTCGACGTCTGCAGGGTCGAGCTGGGGCACCTTCGCCAGCGCCGCCTTGATCATCTGCACGGTCAGATCATCAGGACGGATGCTGGTCATGCTGCCCTTGAAGGCCCGCCCGATCGGCGAGCGCGCGGTGGCGACGATGACTGCCTCTGGCATGGCTGGCTCCCTGGCGGAACTGGTCGTTTACCGCACAGTAGCTTACGGTCGCGCCGCAGTCAGCCCTCGCCGTGGCAGCCCGGCCATGACGGCAGCCGCGTTCCATTTCGCCGCACCTGCCAGGTCCCTGGCGTGCTCCCTTGTGCTGTAGTCAAGCCGCGCGGCGGCCTGGCTGATCGCCAGGTCCAGGTCGTTCCCGCACTGGCTGAGCAGGACAGAGAAGTCCCTGCGGACGGGTTCGTGCAGGTGGTAGCCGAACGAGCGGTGGATCCGCGCGAAGGCCGGCTTGTACAGCCTGGCCCGCTCGTGCAGGCCAGAGGCGTGCGACATCGGGTTCTTGGGCCGCTGCCTGATGTATCCGGGCAGCAGGTCAGCGAACGCCTGGCGCAGTATCCATTTCTCGGCGCCGTCGCGCACCTTCAGCGCCATCGGCAGGCGCATCGCAAGGTCGACGAGCACAGGATCGAGGAACGGGACTCTTACCTCGACGCCGCTCGCCATGCTGGTCCTGTCGACCCGCTGGAGTTCGGTCCTGCCGAGGTTCGCCAGCTTGTGCAGGAACAGGCGCCGGGCGTGCGCGGGTGCGATCTGGTCGTACATGGCGTAGCCGCCGAACAGCTCGTCAGAGCCGTCGCCGGTGAGCACGACCCTGATCCCCATGCTCGCGATGCGGCGGAACAGCGGCACGGACACGACCGCGTTGATGATGTCGCCGTACTCGGTGAGCTCGGAGATCTCGATGGCCTCCCTGACCTGGGCGAGCCGGATCGCGCGCGGCGCGATTTCGATGATCTCGTGCCTGACGCCGAGGTCCGCGGCGAGCTTGGCCGCGTAGCCGATGTCCTCGCTGCCGGGCGCGCCGACCGTGAACGCCACGCAGTCGGGGTGGATCTGCCGCACGTGGGCCAGCGTCAGCGAGCTGTCCAGGCCACCGGACAGGATTACGCCAACGGGCAGGTGCGTGTCGACCCGGACCGCTACGGCGTCGGCGAACGCGGCCCTGACCAGGGCAGCCGCCTCTGCCGCGTCGGCGAGCTGGTCGGCCATCGCGTCATCGGCACGGTTCGGGCTCAGCAGGTCGGTGTACGGCGCCAGCGCCGGTGCGCTGCCAGTCCTGGCCCAGCCGTGGCTGCCCGGCGGCACGTCGCTGACCGGCGCGGCGGCCGGCACGAGGGCCTTGACCTCCGAGGCGACGTGCAGGCGGCCCCATCCGGCCGACCAGTACAGCGGCTTGACGCCGAGCGGGTCACGGGCCAGGTAGGTGTTGCCTGTGGACCGCTCGCAGATGGCGAACGCGAACTCCCCGCGCAGCCGCCGCACGGCGGCCTCGCCCCACTGGGCGAAGGCCTCCATGACGACCTCGGTGTCGCTCTCGCTGCGGAACTGGCGACCGAGGGCACGCAACTCGGTGCGCAGCGCGCGGTGGTTGTAGATCTCGCCGTTGAAGCAGAGCAGCCAGCGCTCGTCGGCGGAGATCCAGGGCTGGGCCGCGCGGGCCGGATCGACGATGCGCAGCCGCTGGGTTCCGGCCAGCAGCCTGTCGGTCACGCTCACCTCGCGCACGTCGCCGCGCGGCCGCAGGGTGCTCAGCATCGCGGTGAACAGCGCGTCGCTCGCGCCAGGCCCCGCGATCAGGGCGATGCCGCACACTAGTCAGCTGCCGCCCCTGTGAAATGGCCGGCGGGGTCGCTGACCAGGTCGGGGCGCAGGCAGACGTGCCAGGCCTGGCCCTCGTCGATGACGTTGACCTCGCCGGCGCGCTGCCGGTCAAGCAGCAGCCCGCGCAGCAGCCGGTGTGCGCGGAACCGGCGGTACCACTTCATCTCGATGTCAGCGGCGTAGCCGACGCAGTGCGCGCTGGGCAGCAGCGCGATGTAGCCGAGGGTCTTCAGGTGCCGCTGGTGCTCGACGCTCCTGGCCACGCTCGTCACCCACAACGGCGGAGTCCCCTCCGGCGCGATGTCGGCGAACTCGTCGGCGAGGTCATTGAGCCAGGCCACGGCCTGCGGTTTGGCCCTGGCCAGCCAGAGTCCCGCCGTCCGCGGCGAGCGGCCCGGCATCGTACGGCGCTCGGCCGAGCGCGCGGCGCGCGCTGCCAGCGTCACCGCCTGGTGCCGGAACCTGAAGGTGAGCTGGCCGGCCTCGTCCAGTTCGTCCAGGTCGACGAGGTCGACCGCTTCGCGGACGTCCTCGTCCTGCTGGTAGCTGGGCGTGCGGCCCCACCACACGGCGTCGATCTGGGCCAGCAGGGAGATCCTGACCAGTGCGGCCAGCGTGCTCGTCGCGTTGCGCGGTGTCGGCTCGTAGTTCCTGATCTCGAACAGCAGCTTGGCTGCGGTGGCGTCCCAGCCGTCGGGGGTGGCGTCGAGGACGATAGCGAGCTCCTCCTCACCGAGCCGCTTGGTCGCGATGTGCTCCGCGGCCCTGGCGTCGGTCGCCGCGCTCTGCCCGATCTCGCTGACCAGGTCGCTGACCGCGGCGCGGAACGGGCCCAAGGCGGGCAGGCAGGGCGAGAAGTGCTCGAGTGGCGGGTGGCTCTGCAACCCGTCGTGTTCAGCCAGCAGCAATGTCACGAGGCCCCCTCGGCTCAGATGCCGTACGTCATGCTCGGGGAACAGAGTGTAACAACGTGACTGCGAACGGTAGCGTCCTTTTGAGCTTAGTCCCGTGTGCCCGTGAGCGACCCGTTGTGCCCCCGCTATCCCCGGTGACCGTGCGGGATCCGCCGGGGCCCGGGACGCCCGGCCGCCCGGCCGGCGTGATCTTTCCCGGCTAGGCTTGTCAGCCATGCAGGTGCACGAGTCCCTGGTCGATCTCATCGGGAACACCCCGATGGTCAGGCTGCGCAAGGTCACCCGCGGCCTGCTGCCAGCAGCGGTGCTGGCCCAGGGGGACGATCCCCCGGAACCCCCCGTGGTGATCGCGAAGGTGGAGTACATGAGCCCGGGCGGCTCGGTCAAGGACCGGATCGCGCTGCGGATGGTGCAGGCGGCCGAGGTCTCTGGCGAGCTCCGCCCCGGCGGCACGATCGTGGAGCCCACCTCGGGCAACACCGGCGTCGGGCTCGCCATCGTGGCCGCTGAAAAGGGCTACAAGTGCGTGTTCGTGTGCCCTGACAAGGTCGCGCAGGACAAGATCAGCGTGCTGCGCGCCTACGGCGCCGAGGTCGTGGTCTGTCCCACGACGGTCTCGCCGGAGTCCCCCGACTCCTACTACAGCGTCTCCGACCGCCTGGCCAAGGAGATCCCGGGCGGCTGGAAGCCGAACCAGTACGCCAACCAGGCCAATCCCGAGTCGCACTACCTCACAACGGGCCCGGAGATCTGGGAGCAGACCGACGGCACGGTCACGCACTTCGTGGCCGGCATCGGCACGGGCGGAACCATCTCGGGGACCGGCCGCTACCTCAAGGAGGTATCAGGGGGCCGGGTGCAGGTCATCGGCGCCGACCCGGAAGGGTCTGTCTACTCGGGCGGGAGCGGCCGCCCGTACCTGGTCGAGGGTGTCGGCGAGGACTTCTGGCCGCAGACCTACGACAAGACGATCTGCGACCAGATCATCGGCGTGAGCGACGCTGACTCGTTCCTGATGACCAGGCGGCTCGCCGCCGAGGAGGCGCTGCTGGTCGGCGGCTCAGGCGGGATGGCGGTGGTCGCGGCCCTCCAGGTCGCGGCCGAGGCCGGCCCGGGTGCCGTCGTCGTCGTGCTGCTGCCCGACGGCGGACGCGGCTACCTGTCCAAGGTGTTCAACGACGACTGGATGGCCGACTACGGATTCCTGACCTCGCAGACCGCCGAGCCGCGTATCGCTGACGTGCTCGAGCGCAAGAGAGGGCAGTTGCCGCTATTCGTGCACGCGCATCCGGCGGAGACGGTCAGGGCCGTGATCGAGACACTGCGCGAGTACGACGTCTCCCAGCTGCCCGTGCTGAAGGAGGAACCGCCCGTCATGGCGGCCGAGGTGATTGGCTCGATCACCGAGCGGGACCTGCTCGAGGCGCTGGTCACCGGGCGGGCCGCGCCGGGCGAGCCGGTCTCGGCGCACATGTCGGCGCCGCTGCCGATGATCGGCTCAGGCGAGCCCATCAGCGCCGCGATCGCCGCGCTCGAGAAGGCTGGCGCGGCTATCGTCCTCGTCGACGGCAAGCCGGCGGGAATGGTCACCAGGCAGGATGTGCTCATGTACCTGGCCGGCTGACGGACCGGCGACGCCGGAGCGGAGGGGACAGCACCGATGGCCGAGATCGAGCGCGGCGACGGATTCGAGACGCTCGCGATTCACGCGGGACAGGAACCTGACCCGGTGACCGGCGCCGTCGTGCCGCCGATCTACCAGGTCTCCACGTACAAGCAGGACGGCGTCGGCGGCGTGCGCGGCGGCACCAGGGGCGGGATCGAGTCAGGCCAGGGCCGCTGGCTCGAGGGCTACGAGTACTCCCGCACAGCGAACCCGACAAGGGGCGCGCTCGAGGAATGCCTCGCGGCGCTGGAGGGCGGCGTGCGGGCGCTCGCGTTCGCGTCCGGCATGGCCGCCGAGGACTGCCTGGTCCGCACCGTCTGCCAGCCTGGCGACCACGTACTGATTCCGCACGACGCCTACGGCGGCACGTTCCGGTTGTTCGACAAGGTGCACGCGCAGTGGGGCATCAGCTATCACCCGGTTCCGGTCTCCGACGCCGAGGCGGTGCGCAGCGCCGTCGCCGCGTTCAAGCCGGCGCTGATCTGGGTGGAGACGCCGACCAACCCGCTGCTCTCGATCGCCGACATCGCCGCGCTCGCCCAGATCGCGCACGCGGCAGGGGCGCTGCTCGCGGTGGACAACACGTTCGCCTCGCCGTACCTGCAGCAGCCTCTCGCCCTCGGCGCCGATGCCGTGATCCACTCCACGACCAAGTACCTGGGCGGGCACTCCGACGTCGTCGGCGGCGCGCTCGTGGTCGCCGACGCGGGCCTGGCCGAGCGCCTGGCCTTCCTGCAGAACGCCACGGGATCGGCCGGAGGGCCGTTCGACGCGTGGCTCACGCTGCGCGGGGTGAAGACGCTCGCCGTCAGGATGGACCGGCATTGCGACAACGGGACGCAGGTGGCGACGTGGCTCGCCAACCATTCGCGCGTCGCGCAGGTGTACTACCCCGGCCTGGCTGATCATCCCGGGCACGAGATCGCGGCCAAGCAGATGCGGGGATTCGGCGGGATGGTCTCGTTCCGGCACGCGGGCGGCGAGGCCGCGGCTGTCGAGATGTGCGCGCGCACCAGGTTGTTCACGCTAGGCGAGTCGCTCGGCGGGGTGGAGTCGCTGATCGAGCACCCGGCCAGGATGACGCACGCCTCCGTGGCCGGGTCGCCGCTGGAGGTTCCCGCCGACCTGGTCAGGCTGTCGGTCGGGATCGAGAGCTGCGACGACCTGATCGAGGACCTGCGCGCCGCGCTTGGCTAGCGCCGGGCCGGCTCGCCTGGTTCGTCCGCTAACTGGCGCGGGGCGATCGTGGCGTCGGCGCCTAGCGCGTGGCGGGCCGCCTGCTGCTCGTGCCTGACCACGTGCATGACCGCGTTGATCAGCGCCAGGTGGGTGAACGCCTGCGGGAAGTTGCCCAGGTGCCGGCCGGAGCGCGGGTCGATCTGCTCGCCGTAGAGCAGCAGCGGGCTCGCGTAGGACAGCACCTTCTCGCACAGATCGCGGGCACGCTGGTGCTCGCCGATCTCGGCCAGCGCCGAGACCATCCAGAACGAGCAGATCGTGAACGTGCCTTCCTCGCCGGTGAGCCCGTCGTCGGTCTCGTCCACCCGGTACCTGATGATCAGCCCGTCGTCGGACAACTCGTCGGCGATGGCGAGCACGGTGTCGCGAATCCGCTTGTCGTCTGGCGGCAGGAACCTGACCAGCGGCATCAGCAGCAGCGCGGCGTCCAGCGCCGTGGTGTCGTAGTGCTGGCAGAACACGCCGCGCTCGTCGATCGCGTTCGTGCAGATGTCGTCGTGGATCTCGTCGGCCGCCTGCTGCCACCTCGTGGCGGCCACCTGGTCGTCCCTGATCCTGGCCAGCCGCGCGCCGCGGTCAAGTGCGACCCAGCACATCAGCTTGGACGAGGTGAAGTGCTTCGGCTCGCCGCGGATCTCCCAGATCCCGCGGTCCGGTTCCCGCCAGTGCAGCAGCGCCTGCTCGACCTGCTGCCTCGCCATCCGCCAGACCCGGTCATCGAGCCAGTCCCTGGACTTGGTGTGCAGGTACAGCGAGTCAAGGACGGTGCCCCAGACGTCGTTCTGGCGCTGGGAGTAGGCGTTGTTGCCGACCCTGACCGGCTTGGCGCCCTGGTAGCCGAGCAGGTGATCGAGCTCGTGCTCCTCCAGGTCCCGCCCGCCGTCGATCCGGTAGACGATCTGCAGGTCCTCGTTGTCGCGCTCGACGATGTCGGCGATGAACGCGAAGTAGTCGCTGGCCTCCCACTCGAAGCCGAGCGTGAACAGGCCCCAGAGCGCGAACGTCGCGTCGCGGATCCAGCTGTACCGGTAATCCCAGTTCCGCTGCCCGCCAGGCGTCTCGGGCAGCGAGGTGGTCGCCGCGGCGGCGATGGCACCGGTCGGGGCGTAGGCGAGTCCCTTGAGCGTCAGAGCGCTGCGGGTCAGGTGCGAACGCCAGCGATGGTCGGGCAGCCTGCCGCGCGCCAGCCAGTGCCGCCAGTGGTGCGCGGTCCATAGCATCCGTCCGTTGGCGTCCGCGTAGTTACGCGGCGGCTCGCAGCTGCCCCAGGACAGCGCGCAGTACCGGGTCTCGCCCTCCTTGAGCAGAGTGCGCGCCTGCGCGCTCGGCCCCTCGATCCCGATCCTGACGTCCGAGGTCAGCGTCAGCGCCAGGTCTGACCCTGACGGTCGCACGCGCACCTGCTTGAAACCGTGGTCGGAGTGCGCCCAGGGCTCGCGGTGCCTGCCGTAGTCGAAGGCAGGGTGGCAGTCCATGACAAGCTGGACGGTCCCGTTGGTGCAGCGGACCGTGCGCAGCAGCATGTTCTCTGCCTCGTAGTCGGTCGGCGGCCTGCGGTGCGAGTGCCGCTCGGGTTCCTCGTGCCGCCACGGGCCCATCACCAGGCAGTCCCTGACGATCAGCCAGCCCTCTCCGCAGTCCCAGACCGTCTCGAGCACCATCGTGCCCGCCAGGTAGCGCCGGTCAGCGGGCACGGCCATGTCCGCCGGGCCGAACCTGAACCAGCCGGCGTCGCGGTCGAGCAGTGCCCCGAAGACGCTGGCGTCATCCATCCGTGGCAGGCACATCCACTCCACGGAGCCGCCAGGCGCGATCAGGGCCGTGACCTCGCCGTCAGACAAGAAGCCGTAGTCGGCGATCGGGGGATAGGGCGAGAAGTCGTCGAACTCCGCCGGACCCAACTGCACCTCACCTGCCATCGGAAGTTCGCCTGCTCGCATGCCGTCGCTGCTGCCTGCCGCGCAACCGCGTCCTGCTTAACCCGGTCTACCCCATGCGGGCGCCACAATTAACCCCCGATCAGCTATTCCAGACCATCAGCACCAGGATGACCAGCCAGATCACGGTGACGACGCCGCCGATCATGGCGATCCGGCCGCGCTCCACCGAGGCCAGATGCGCGGGGATGGAGGCGGCGTCGCCCGCGCCATGGGGGCCGGTGGTCTCTGCCTGGCCCGCCTCCTCGCCCGCGTCATGCTGGCCGGCGTCCGCGGCCTGATCGGCGGCCTGGCCCGGCTGGCCCGCCGCGCTGGTCACGTGCGCCGCCGTGGCCGTGGCGGTGTCAAGCGCCTTGATGGCGTGCCGCTGATCCCGGTGGATCAGGCCAAGCAGCAGCACGCTGACCAGGAACAACGTTTCGGAGACGATGATCCATGGCTTACTGGCCTTGCCGATCATCGACGACAGCACGATGCCGGCGACCAGCACGCCGAGCGAGCCGACGCCGAAGATAAGGGTCATCCTGCTCAGGTAGCGCAGGATCCGGATGTCCCGCTTCCTGATGTGACGCGGCGTCGACATGATCGCCACGGTGGCCGGGCCGATCGTGAACATGACGAAGGCGACGTGCAGCCACAAGACCAGGTGCTGGGGGAAAGACATGCGCAGAGTCTAGATCCAGCGCCTCCGGCGCACCCTGTGAACCGTTGGTGGTGCTATAGGCCCACTAACGGTTCACAGGGTGGGGTACGGGATCGTGCTTAACGGGATCTGCGGTTGGCGAACCAGGCGCCGGCCAGGGCGAGAACGGCGATCACCACGCTGACGATGCCGCGGATGCCATGGCTGCCGTTGTTGACCTTGCCGGTGTGGCCGACAGAGTCCAGCGGGCCCATGCCGACGCCGGCGAAGAACAGGATGGCCAGGATGACGAAGACGACGCCGACGATCGCGAGCGCGATGACCAGTGGCCGCTTCGGGCCAACGCCGCCAGAGACGGATCCGGAACTCACAACTTCCTCCTCGCAGAAGTGCGCTCTCCGCGGGCCTGAAGCGGCGCAGGGAGACTGGTGTATTTCCCCGAGTGCCCCCGGCGGGCGGCCCGCCAGATCGGGAGATGATTACGTGCCGAAAAGTACTACCAGCGCGTGCGGGAATGGCCTACTTTCAGGAAAGCGCCGGAAAACAGCATCGAGATGCCGAGGTCCCTGTATCGACTGTTATTTGATCGGATGGGCGTTACTGACGTTCCCTGCGGGACCGCAGGAAGTCGCTGACCACGTACTCGCCGAGGCTGTCCGGCATGGCCCTGAGCACCCTGCCGCCGTTCCGCCTCGCGACCTCGTCGACGAACGAGGTCAGGCGCTCGTCGTCGGCCAGCATGAAGATGTTCAGCGTCGCACGCCGCCTGGTCATCTTGTCGACCTCGGCCATGGTGAGCTCCAGCGTCTCCGGCGATGGCGGCCAGTCGAACCAGTAGCTGCCGTCCCTGCGCAGGTGCGCGGTCGGCTCGCCATCGGTGATGATCAGCACGACCGGGTTGTCCTCAGGCCGCCGTTCCAGGAACCGCCCGGCGAGCACGAGGGCGTGATGCAGGTTCGTGCCCTGCACCATGTCCCAGCCCAGACCGGCTAGGTCGGTCTCACGCAGTTCCCTGGCGTAGTTGGAGAATCCGATGACCTGCAGTGAGTCCTGCGGGAACCTGGTCCTGACCAGGGCATACAGGGCCAGCGCGGTCTGCTTGGCCGCAGCCCAGGTGCCGCGCAGCGCCATCGAGTAGGACAGGTCGACGAGCAGGCAGACCGCTGCCGATGCCCGTCGCTCGGTCTCGCCGATCTCGAAGTCGCTGACCGAGAGCTTGACCGCCGTAGCCTGGCCGCCGCGTTCCTCACCAGCGCCAGCGGCGCCAGCGGCGCCGGCGGCGAAGCCGGGCACACCGCCGCGCAGCAACGCGTTGCGCACGGTCGCCGCCGTGTCGATGGACTGCTCGTCGCCGAAGCGCCATGGCCTGGTCGAGCCCGTCAGCTCGCCGGCCTGGCCGACGTCGTGCTGATCGTGCTCCCCGTAGCCTGCCTCGGAGAGCTTGGCGAACACCTGCCGCAGCGCGGTGTCGCCGAGCCGCCTGACCGCCTTAGGGGTCAGCTCAAGCTTGCCCTCGTTGCTGATCAGGTAGCCCTGCCGCTGCAGTTCGCGCTCGATCTGCCTGAGCGCCTCCATGTCGTCGACCGCCTGGCGGCCGAGCGCGCGGCGCACCGCTTCCTCGTCGATGTCGTCGAGCCGGGCGCCAGGGTAGTCCTGCCTGAGCGCGTCCTCGAGCTCGGCGAGGTCAGCCAGCTCGGCCAGCGCCGTCGTCGCGTCGCCCAATCCCAGCGGATCCCGGCCGGTCATCCGCTCGCCGCGCTGCCCGTCCCAGTCGAAGTCGGGGCGGCGGTCCCGCAGCGCGTCGGCGAGCTTGGACATCTCCTGCGCGAGCCCGGCGTCCTCCATCGCCTGCGCCATCAGCCCGGCCAGCTCGTCGCGCTGCTCGTCGGTGAGCGAGTTGAGCAGGCGCTGCGCCGCGGCCATCCTGCGCATCAGCGAGTCCACGAGCTGCTCGAGGTTCTGCGGCGAGTCAGGAAAGAAGTCTCCGTAGCTCGCCATGAAGGCGTCGAAATCCTCCTGGGTGTGCTCGCCGCGGGCGTCCGCCTCGATCATGTCGGTGAGCGCGGCCATCATGTCCTTGACCCGCTGCATGTCCTGCGGGTCGGACCCCGACATCTGCTGCTTGATCCCGCGGAACTGGCTGTCCAGGACTTCGCGCCTGAGCAGCTCCTTGAGCTGCTCGAAGGTCTGGGCTGCCGCCTGGCTGCGCCACTGGTAGTCAGACAGCTCCCTGATCGCCCCCGCGGTGTCCGACGGCAGCGCGTCCAGCTCAGCCTCGCGCAGCCTGGCGTCGTCGCTCGGGTCGGGGAAGAGCTCCGCGCGCTCCTGGCCGATGGCGGTGTCGAGCAGCGCCCTGGCCTGCTCGAGAATGCCGTCGAGCCGTCCGCTTCTGCGCAGTTCGCGGCGGCGCTCGCGGACCTGCCTGAGCAGATCGTCCAGGCCGCGGTGGTCGGACAGCCCGCGCCTGAGCAGGTCACGCAGCGCGCTGGCCGGATCGTCGCCGTTCAGGACGGAGTCGCCGAGCGCGTCCACCGCCCCGCGCACGTCGTACGGCGGCTCGAGCGGGTCGGGTCCGCCGTCGTACTCGCCGTACCGGTAACCGCTCACCTGCCGCCGCCTCTCCGTTCCGTTCGTTCAGGAGCGCGGGCCGCTCATCCACGGTAGATGGCGCCGCCGCTCACCGAGTCCTTGGAGAGCCTGCGCATCAGGTACAGACCTTCGAGCGCGAACTCCAGCGCGGCCGCTGCCTGGCCGAACGACTCGCCGCCGTCGCCGTCCAGCCGCTCCATGATCTTCGCGAGCCCCGGCACCTCGCCGATCCTGCGCAGCAGCTCGGCGGCTGGCAGCAGATCTCCGGATTCGACGCTGCCGCCGTCGGCGAACCTTGTCACCAGGCCTGACAGGTCGGCGCTGCCCAGGTGGGCGCGGAAGGTGTCCGCGGTCGCACGGCGCAGCAGATGCCCGAGGACCTCGGCCTCCCTGCCTTCCTCGCTGACCTCGAACTCGACCTTGCCCTGCAGCGTGGCGACGACGGCCGGCAGGTCGCAGATCCTCGCGACGGGCTGCTCCTCGCCGGTGATCGCGGCCCGCCTGACGGCCGCGGCGACCACGGCCTCGGCAGCGGCGATCGCGAACCTGGCCGAGACGCCCGAGCGAGCGTCCACCGCAGGCGAGCTCCGCACCAGCCTGGTGAACCTCGCGATCACCTCGATCAGGTGCCTGGGCAGCACCGCGTCTGCGTTATCGCCGCCCCAGGCGATCTCGGCCTCCTGGTGCACGACAGCTAGCTCGTCGTCGAGCGAGAGCGGGTAGTGGGTGCGGATCTCCGCGCCGAACCTGTCCTTGAGCGGGGTGATGATCCGGCCTCTGTTGGTGTAGTCCTCGGGGTTCGCGCTGGCGACCAGCACGAGGTCGAGCTGCAGGCGGAGCGCGTAGCCGCGGACCGCGATGTCGCGCTCCTCGAGCACGTTCAGCAGCGAGACCTGGATGCGCTCGGCCAGGTCGGGCAGCTCGTTGAGGCAGAAAACGCCACGGTTGGTGCGCGGGACAAGGCCGTAGTGAATGGTCTCAGGGTCGCCGAGGGTGCGCCCCTCGGCGACCTTCACGGGGTCGATGTCGCCGATCAGGTCGCCGACGCTGGTGTCGGGGGTCGCGAGCTTCTCGCCGTACCTGTCGTCGCGGCCGTGCCAGCTGACCGGCAGCTCGTCGCCGAGCTCGGCCGCGAGCCTGCGGCACCTGGCGCAGACCGGAGCGTAGGGGTGGTCGTTGATCTCGCACCCGGTGACGACGGGTGACCACTCGTCAAGCAGGCCAGTCAGGGTGCGGATCAGCCTGGTCTTACCCTGGCCGCGCTCGCCAAGCAGAATGAGGTCATGACCGGCGATCAGCGCCCGCTCGAGATGCGGGCGCACCGTGTCGTCGAAGCCGAGGATCCCGGGGAACGGATCGGTGCCCGAGCGCAACCTGGAGATCAGGTTCTGCCGTACCTCGTCCTTGACGCTCCTGAACTGATGCCCGCTTGCGCGGAGTTCACCGAGGGTCTTGACTTCTGGAGCGGCATGTTGCGCGGAGGCTGCCGATGACTGGCCCGATGATTTCCGATGCTGTGGCTGCACCATTCGACACTATGTCCCGCGCGGAGTGGTCCGCATCTTGGGAGGTAGCAAAATGGCCGAAAGCGGACCCGTGCTGGCGGTCGACATCGGCGGGACAAAGATGGCGGCCGGCGTCACCGAGCCTGGCGGCCGCCTGATCACCTGGGCACAGATCCCGACGCTGCGTGACATCGACGCCGAGCAACTCTGGCGCAACCTGGAGGACCTGCTGGCCGGCGTGCTCGAGGACGCCAAGGTCGACCCGGCCGAGCTGTCGGGGATCGGCTGCGGCTGCGGTGGCCCGATGGAGTGGCCGTCCGGCCGGGTCTCGCCGCTGAATATCCCGGCCTGGCGGCTGTTCCCGCTCCGCGAGCGGCTCGCCGCCAGGTTCGGCGCCGGCGGAGGACCTGTGCGGGTGCACAACGACGCGATCTGCATGGTCGCCGGCGAGCACTGGCGCGGGGCCGGCCGCGGCCGGAGAAACGTGCTCGGCATGGTCGTGTCGACGGGCGTGGGGGCCGGCCTGATCCTGGACGATCACCTGATAGCCGGCGCCTCGGGCAATGCCGGCCATATCGGCCATGTGGTCGTCTACCCCGACGGGCCAGCGTGCGCGTGCGGCGGGCGCGGCTGCCTTGAGGCGATCGCGAGGGGGCCCGCACTGGCTGAATGGGCACAGGCCCGCGGATGGCGGCCCGATCAGCCAGGCCTGACCGCCAAGGACCTGTCGGCAGACGCGACGCAGGGCCACGCTGTCGCTACCGACGCGCTGCGGCATGCCGGCCGGGCGCTGGGCATCGCGATCGCATCGGCGACGAGCCTGTGCGACCTCGAGGTCGTGGCCATCGGCGGCGGGCTCTCCCAGGCGGGAGCGCTGCTCTTCGATCCGCTCCAGGAGGCGCTGGCGGTGCACGCCAGGCTCGACTTCACCAGGCAGGTGCGCGTCGTCCCGGCGGCGCTCGGCCAGAGCGCCGGCCTGGTCGGCGCGGCAGCGCTGATCGCGGCCGGGGACCGCTACTGGACCGGCAGCTAATCAGGCGGTACGCCGGGCGGGTGCCTGACCACGAGTGTCGCCGCGACCTTGTCGTGCAGCGCCTGCCGGCGCCGGTCGCCGAGCAGCCAGCCGTTGTCGACAAGAAAGAACAGCGGCACGACCTCGCCGCCCAGCACGAAGACCAGCGCGCGCAGGAACGACCTGGGCAGGCCGATCGGAGACCGGTCGCCAGCGGTCACCACCCACAGGCCAACTGACCGCTTGCCGATCGTGGTGCCCCAGTATCCGGTGAGCAGCCAGTAGTACAGGATCGCCAGGACGATCGTCGCCACCAGCACGATCAGGTACGGCCCTGTCGTGTGCGCGGCCACCCGGCGCACAGCGCCGCGCGCCGCGGGGTCGCCAGGACCGATGCTGGTCGCCACCGCGAGCCGGTTCGCGAAGGACGCCAGCAGCCGGCCCCACAGCGCGCCGGTGACCAGCGTGAGGATCACGGCGTCGATCGCGAACGCCGCGAGCCTGCGCCACCGGGACGCCGGCTCACGGTCGGCGTTGACCCCGGACGTCGGCGCCTCGGTGACCGGCTTGGCCACAGGCGCCTGAGCGGCCGCGAGGGTCTCGCCGGCGGCTTGCTGGCGTGTCACAGGCACATCATGCCCTGCCGGCGACAATTACGATCTGTAGTTGTGCAATCGCATTACGTGATTGACAGGGCGCGCCGGGTCAGAGGTTCCCGCGGCGCTCCTGCTCGCGCTCGATCGCCTCGAACAAGGCCTTGAAGTTGCCTTTGCCGAAGCCCTGCGATCCATGTCGCTCGATCAGCTCGAAGAACACCGTGGGCCGGTCCTGCACCGGCCTGGTGAAGATCTGCAACAGGTAGCCGTCCTCGTCCCTGTCGGCAAGGATCCGCAGCCTCCTGAGCTCGTCCGCGTGCACCCGCGTCTCGCCGACCCACTCGCCGAGCGCGTCGTAATAGCTGTCAGGGGTCGGCAGGAAGCTCACGCCGGCCGCCTGCATGTGCCGCACAGCGGTCACGATGTCGTCCGTGGTCAGCGCGATGTGCTGGACCCCAGGGCCGCCGTAGGACTCCAGGTACTCGTCGATCTGCGACTTCTTCTTGCCAGCGGCCGGCTCGTTGATGGGGAACTTGACCTTCCGCGACCCGTCGGCCACCACCTTGCTCATCAGCGCCGAGTACTCGGTTGCGATGTCGTCGCCGACGAACTCCTTCATGTTGGTGAACCCCATGACCCGGTGGTAGAACTCCACCCACTCGTCCATCATGCCGAGCTCGACGTTGCCCACGCAGTGGTCGACCGCAGTGAAGAACGGCACCGCTGGATCTCCGCCTGCCAGGACCGGCTCGGCCGCGATATAGCCGGGCAGGTAGGGCCCCGCGTAGTTGGTCCGCTCGACCAGCGTGTGCCTGGTGTCGCCGTAGGTCGCGATCGCCGCGAGCACGACCTTGCCGTGCTCGTCCTCCTCGACGTGCGGCTCGTCCAGCCCCCTGGCGCCGTGGGCGACCGCATAGCCAAAAGCCTCGCTCGCCGACGGGACGCCGATCGCCAGGTCGATGACCCCATCGCCGTGCGCGGCGACGTGGCTGGCCAGACCGGTATCCGGCCGGACCGGACCGCGCAGCACGAACCGCGCCGACCCGGACTCGAGCACATAGGCAGCCTCGTCCCGGCATCCGGTCTCCGGGCCGCGGTAGGCCACGACCGTCATGCCGAACGCGGTGGAGTAGTAGTGCGCCGCCTGCCTGGCGTTGCCGACCGCGAAGACGACCGCGTCCATGCCGGTGACGGGGAACTCGTCGGTGTGCCTGGCTGGCCGGTGCGCGGTCGGCGTGGTCATCATTTCGCTCCTAGCTGGCGGCGGCCGGCCGGTTCGCAGCCTCTCTGGCAGCATTGACCTAGCTGACAACATGCGCAACCGAGCCCTGTTATGCTAAACAAATTGTCTAGCTCCTGACGAAATCAGGCCGCATCGCTGAGCAGAATGATCCGGATGACTGAAGACACGATCGACGAGCTTGACGCCCGCCTGGTCGGGCTGCTGACCGCCGAGCCGAGGATCGGGGCGCTTGAGGCGTCGAGGCGGCTCGGTGTCGCTCGCGGGACCGTGCAGGCCAGGCTCGACAGGATGCAGGCCCGCGGCGTGATCACCGGCTTCGGGCCCGACATCGACCCGGTGGCGCTCGGGCACGCGGTGACCGCGTTCGTGACGGTCGAGCTCAGGCAGTCGGGAGGGCGGGACGAGGTGGCCGAGCGGCTGGCGGGCATCGGCGAGATCCTCGAAGCGCACACGATCACCGGGCCAGGCGACATGCTGTGCCGGGTGGTCGCCCGCACGAATACCGACCTGCAGCGGGTCATCGACGCGATCGTCGAGGTGCCGGGGGTGCTGCGGACCTCCACCGTGATCGCGCTGGCGACCGCGGTCCGCTACCGCACCACGCCCCTGGTGCGGTCGACCGGAGCGCACAGCTCGACGGGTTAGCCGCCGTAGGCGGGCAGGGGGTCGATCAGCTCGCCCGCGATGCCGCTGATGACCTGGCTGAGCTCGTCGCGGTCAGGTACCTGGTCGGCGAGGAACATCCAGCCCACGCTGATCGAGCCGAGCGCCATCATGGCCCGCGCCCGCTCGCGCAGCGACGCGTCGGGACCGGCGAGCTGATCGGCGAGCGCGATCGGCGCGTTCTTGAGCGTGCGCAGCGCGGCGGCCATGGTGTTCAGCGCGGCCTGGTTCTGGTGCAGCATGCGGAACACCTGGCTGCGCTCGGCGACGATGTCCATGTACCTGTTCAGGATCTCGCGCCTGGTCTCGGCGTTCCCCGGATGCTCCCTTGCCCAGCCGATCAGCGCGTCCATCTGGGACTGATAGTCCTGCACCAGGCTGCCGATGATGTCTTCCTTGGACTTGAAGTGGTAGTACAAGGCCGCCTTGGTGACACCAAGGTGTTCGGCTATCTCGCGCAGCGACGTGCCTTCGTAGCCGTGCTCAGTGAACAGTTCGACCGCGATCCGCTGGATCCTGGCGCGCGTGTCGGTCCGCGATCGAGTTTCGTGGTGGGCCGCCGTGTCTGACGACGCCCTCGCCATCGTGGCCTCGGCGATGTCGTTCATCGTGGTGCCCTGCCTCTATCGACTGATCGGGGTGCTGGCCGGCGGTCAGCCGCCTCCAGCGTCGGTGTGACCTACTTGACGACCGGTTAGTAAGCAGCTTATCCTGCTTTGCGTTCACATACTAGCCGGTCGGCAAGTAGGTCACGAATACCGCAAGGGGATGAGCGGTCGCGTGGCGGCGGATCCGACGCGCGCGCTCCAGATGACACGGAGGGGCTCACATATGGCTGAGGCCGTCGCCGGCGAGCAGTCGGCGCCAGCGTTCGGGCGCAGGCGCGATGTCATGATCGTGCTGCCCGGGCTGCTGCTGGCGCTGATCCTGGCAATGCTCGACCAGCTCGTCGTCTCCACCGCCCTGCCCAGAATCGTCGGCGATCTCGGCGGGCTGAACCACCTGTCCTGGGTGGTCACCGCCTACGTGCTCGCCTCCACCATCACCACGCCGCTCTACGGCAAGCTCGGTGACCTGTACGGAAGAAAGCGGCTGCTGGTCGCCGCGATCCTGATCTTCCTGGCTGGCTCGGCGTTGTCTGGCCTGTCGCACACGATGGACCAGCTGATCATCTTCCGCGCGCTGCAGGGGCTCGGCGCGGGCGGCCTGATGGTCGGCGCGCTCGCCACCATCGGCGACCTGGTCTCGCCGCGCGAGCGCGGTCAGTACATGGGCTACATGATGGCCGCGATGATGATCGCGATGATCGCCGGGCCGCTGGTCGGCGGCTACATCACCGACTCGCTGTCCTGGCGGTGGATCTTCTACATCAACATGCCGATCGGCGCGGTCGCGCTCGCCTATATCTTCGCGACGCTGCACTTGCCCAGGCACAAGATCCAGCACACGATCGACTACCTGGGCGCCGCGGTTCTGGCCGTCGGCGCGACCGCGATCGTGCTCGTCACCACGTGGGGCGGCAGCCAGTACGCGTGGGGATCGCCGGAGATCATGTCGCTGATCGCGATCGGGATCCTGTCCGTCGGCGCGTTCATCTGGGTCGAGAAGAGGGCTGCCGAGCCGATCCTCCCGCTGCACGTGTTCAGGAACCGCAACTTCTCGCTGGCCAGCGGCATGAGCTTCCTGCTCGGCATGTCGATGTTCGGCGCGATGACGTTCCTGCCGCTGTACCAGCAGACGGTGCAGCACGCGTCCCCGACCGTGAGCGGCCTGCTGCTGATCCCGATGATGCTGGGCTCGACCGTGACGTCGCTGATCGCGGGCCGGATCACCGTGCAGACCGGCAGGTACAAGGCGCTGCCGATCATCGGCGGCGCGGTGATGACCGTTGCCATGCTGCTGTTGTCCACCATCGGCGCGAGCACCTCGCGCTGGACCACGATGGGCTTCTTCGTGCTGCTCGGCGTCGGCATGGGGTTCCTGATGCAGGTCACCACGCTGATCGCGCAGAACAGCTGCCACCCGAGGGACATGGGCGTCGCGAGCAGCTCGCGGGCGTTCTTCCAGCAGATCGGCGGCTCGATCGGAGTCTCGATCTTCGGCGTGCTGTTCACCAGGGCGCTGATCAGCGAGCTGCACACCGAGCTGCCAGGTGCGCCCATCAAGGCGTCCACCTTCCAGCAGATCAGCCCCGTGACGGTCGCGCACCTGTCCGCGCAGATGCAGCACGCGCTCTTCGGCGCGATCAGCCATGGCATCGAGACGGTGTTCATCTGGGCCGCGCCGGCCTCGCTGATCCTGTTCCTGCTGGCCTGGTGGATCAAGGAGATCCCGCTGCGGGGCCGCGCGGACATGCCAGGGCAGGGCGGCGCGGGCAGCGCATCGGCGCCCGAGCCTGAGCTGGTCGCCTGAGATAGCTGGCGGCCTGCGCTGGCGGCCTGCCGGCGCTGCTGGCGTAGCTGGCGGCCTGCCGGCCACTTACGCGGAACGGCCCGGGCCTTGCTGGCCCGGACCGTTCGCCTGTCGTGGGCCGCTACATGCCGCCGTACGGCACCGCGTCGATGATCTCCACCGACAACGGCTTGCCGTTGGGCAGGTTGTAGCAGGCGGTCTCGCCGACCTTCTTGCCCGAGATCGCAGCGCCGAGCGGCGACCGCGGTGAGTACACATCGATCGGCGCCCCGCTCTCCTCGCGCGACGCGAGCAGGAAGGTCGTCTCGGTGTCGTCGCCCTCGAACCTGACCGTGACCGTCATGCCAGGGCCGACAACACCATCGGTCCGCGGCGGCTCGCCGACCTTGGAGTGCGTCAGGATGTGGGTGAGCTGGTGGATCCGTGCCTCCTGCTTGCCCTGCTCCTCCTTGGCGGCGTGGTAACCGCCGTTCTCCCGCAGGTCGCCCTCTTCCCGAGCCGCCTCGATCTTCTTGGCGATGTCGATCCTGCCCTGGCCAGACAGGTAGTCCAGCTCAGCCTTGAGCCGGTCATACGCCTCCTGCGTCAGCCACGTGACAGTGTCGTCGCGGGTGTCGGTCACAAGCACTCCTCATATCACCTGTGCGGAATCGAACTAATCCGCCGGGCCCCGATCCGGGCCCCTCGTGAGGGGGTAATCCATCGAGACTACTTTGTCCCTCCGACTCAATTCAACCATCGACAGGTCAGATAATTATTTCGAACAAAATCTCGAGTCTGAGGGATGTTTAGACGCGAGTGCGGTCGGATCTGGCTGTCGGATAGTTCGTCGCAAATCGGTCGAAATGCAAACGTCAGGTACGA
The DNA here is from genome assembly GCA_963739025.1 of uncultured Actinomycetota bacterium. Lineage (GTDB taxonomy): Bacteria > Actinomycetota > Actinomycetes > Streptosporangiales > Streptosporangiaceae > Chersky-822. Next base: position 1,128,077 of record CAVTYS010000003.1, read on the forward strand.
CCTGCCAGGACTGCCGGCACCGGTCCTCGCGAAACACGGACGCCACGGGCTCGTGTGGCGCAGACTGCTGGGGGCAAGAGCGGGTTCGCGCGGTGAGCGCGGTGCACGCGGTGCACGCGGAATTCAGGTGCCCGTCTTGCGTGTTCTGACTCGGGGCAATCACGCACATGGGGCACGCCGGGCCCGGCTGGCACGGCGGCGTGATCCGCCGGTCGTCAGCTTGCCGTTGAGAGGGACCTTGCCGATGTCATCAGCACGATGCGATGTTTCCGCGGCTGCGCGGACCGAGTCGGACGCGGCGCCTCCGGCCGCGCTGGGCTGCGGCGACGGGCCGCTGCGCCTGATGGCCGTGCACGCCCACCCCGATGACGAGTCGAGCAAGGGCGCCGCCACGATGGCGAAGTACGTGCGCGAGGGCGTCGAGGTTCTCGTGTGCACGCTGACCGGCGGCGAGCGCGGCGACATCCTGAACAAGGCCATGGACAGGCCCGATATCAGGGAGAACCTGCCAGGCATCAGGCGCGCCGAGATGGCGGCCGCGCGTGACATCCTCGGCGTGCGCCAGCAGTTCCTCGGCTTCGTCGACTCGGGGCTGCCCGAGGGCGACCCGCCGCCGCCGCTGCCTGACGGGTGCTTCGCGCTGCAGCCGCTCGAGGTGGCGGCCAGGCCACTGGTCCGTGCGGTGCGCGAGTTCCGGCCGCACGTGATCCTCACCTACGACGAGAACGGCGGCTACCCGCACCCCGACCACATCATGACCCACAAGGTGTCGGTCGAGGCCTTCGAGGCGGCAGCGGATCCCGACCGGTACGCCGGCGCCGGCGAGCCGTGGCAGCCGCTGAAGCTGTATTACTTCGTCACGTTCCACCGCGACAGGTTCACCGCCCTGCACGAGAAGATGGTCTCCCGCGGCCTCGACTCCGTGTACGAGGAGCGGCTCAAGGCGTGGGCCGACGAGGAGGACGAAGAGCCGGCCGGTCCAGCGCACGAGATCACCACCTATGTTCCGTGCGCCGACTACTTCGAGATCCGCGATCAGGCGCTGATCGCGCACGCGACGCAGGTCGATCCGAACGGCGGCTGGTTCGCCTGCCCTGTCGAGATCCAGCGCGAGGCGTGGCCGACCGAGGACTATCACCTGGCCAGGTCGGTGGTGGATACTGGCAAGCCTGAGGACGATCTCTTCGCCGGAGTCCGAGAGAAGGTGCGGTCGTGACGGAACTGGCCGTCTCGCACGGGATCCTGGATCAGCCTGGCACGGTCGCGTTCCTCGTCATCTTCGGCATGGGCGTCATCTTGTTCTTCGTTTTCCGGTCGATGTCCAAGCACCTGCGGAAGATCCAGATGGCGGCCCGCGCCGAGGCCGAGGAGGCCGAGAAGGAGAAGACAGCGGCCGAAGGGTCAAGCCAGCGACCGGTCTAGCCCTCGGGAGCGCTGCCTTGGAGGGCGCTGCCCAGGGGTGCGCTGTGGGCTCGCCCGTCCAGCCGGAGGCCGTAGACGAGAAGCGGTTCGCTGGGCGCCGGTGACCAGTCCCGCTCTGGCAGCCGGACGAAGCCTTCCTGCTCGTACAGGCGATGCGCGGTGCGCATCTCAGGCGTCGTGCACAACACCAGATGGCTGATGCCCAGTTCCGACGCGCGTCCCAGCAGCTGCCGAAGCAGCCGCTTGCCGACTCCCTGACCCTGAGCCTCGGGCCGGACCGCGAGCGCGCGGATCTCAGCCTCGTGCGGCCCGGTCACCACCTGGCCGGCGTGCGGCCGCATCTGCAGCATGATCGTGCCGATGATCCGCTCGGCCCGGCCAGCGCGCGGCACCGTGGCGACCAGGACCTCGCCGTGCCCGTCGGCGCCGAGGCCGCGCAGCGTGGGCGCGTAGCCGGAATCCGGGGGGATATAGCCGCGGTCGTTGTAGGCGGCGAGCCTGATGTCACCGACTTCGGACATCTCGGCCGGAGCGGCCTCCCGGATCTTCACGCATGAATGCTATCCGGGCGCGTTCGGCGCGCTTCGGTGGTCGTCTACGTGTATCGGAGTGACACCGATCACCACCAGGCGCAATGGGTGTCCCACCCATACCGCACCATTGCCTGGACAATACCAACGGGCTGGCCTGAAAACAGCTCCTGCATCCGAATTGTCCCGCTACGCCCTCGGGGATCAGGCGACGCGGTGGCCTAGGATTCGGTAGGGGTGTGCCGGCCATCTACGAAGGAGTGATGATGACGACGGCTCAGTCGGTGCCCGAGGTGCCTGCGTCCGCTGTGCCTGAGACTTGCTGGCTGCTCGACGTGCGGGAGCCCTACGAGTGGTCGGCGGGTCACGCTCCGACCGCGACGCACATCCCGCTTGCGCAGCTCAACCACCGCAGCGCGGAGATCCCGCGGGACGACACCATCTACGTGATCTGCCGGTCAGGCGCCAGGTCAGCCCGCGTCACGCTCGCGCTCGGTGACGCCGGCTGGCAGGCGGTCAACGTGGGCGGCGGGATGCAGGACTGGGCCACAGCCGGCCGTCCGATGGTCAGCGAGACCGGCGCCGCGCCCACTGTCGCTTAGCCAGCCGCGGGCCTTCCCCCCGCTGAATCCCGAGGAGAGAGGCGTCAGACCGCGCCGAGCCCGAGCAGCAGGCCGTCCGCCTCGACTGCGGGGGAGCTGGTGATGAACATCGGCACGCCGGCCGTCGGCGCGTGGATTGTCTGCAGCACGTCGCCCGCGTCCAGGGTGGTGACGGTGCCGAGCAGCTGGCCCGCCGCGACCGAGTCGCCGGGGCCGACGGCCGGCTGCCACCATCCGGCGGCCTCCGACCTGAGCCACAGGAACTGGCTCAGCACCGTCGGCGCCGCCACCGCGCCGTCGCTCTGCCCGGCGGCTTCCATGCCAAGCGCCGCCAGCACCCGGTCGAGTCCGCGCAGGTGCAGGTCGACCGCCGGCTGCTCGATCAGCCCGCAGCCGCCTGCCTCAGCCGTGATCGCGGGAATGCCGACCTGAGCCGCGGCCGCGCTCGTCGTCCCGCCGACCGCGCGGCCCGGGCCAGGCGCCTGCCTGATCACGTAGCCGAGCCCGTAGGCGACCGCGAGCTCGAGCGCCTTGTCCTCGCTCGGCCCGGCCTCGTAGAGCGCGAACGGCTCGAGGGCCTCCGGCAGGTCGCCGCAGTGCGCGTCGATGAGCGCGTCGCTGCCGGTGATTACCTGTGTGAAGGTGGCGTACGCGAGCCGCTCGGCGAGGGTGCCGTCCTGGTCACCAGGGAAGCACCGGTTGAGGTTCTTGCCGTCTTCTGGCACCACGAACGGGCTGCGCGCCTGGAAGGCTGGCAGGTTCAGTACGGGCACCACGGTCACCCGGCCTCGCAGATCCCGCCCGGCCAGGCTGGCCGACCACTGCCTGACCGCCGCCATGGACGCGTACTCACAGCCGTGCACGCCGGCGATCACCGTGAGCCTCGGGCCGTCGGCCGAACCGCTGACCTCGACAACGGGCACATCGAGGCCGGCCAGGTCGAGCGTGCGGCGGTTCAGCGTGGAGGGCATGGATCGGTCCTTCCTGGCTAGGGGTGTCTCCTGGGCCATCACGGATCGTTGCGCTGCGAGCACGGACTCGGCCGCCGCTGCCACCTTGAGCAGCGCGGCGTCGGCATCCCGGCGTCCGGCCAGTTGCATGCCGACCGGCAGGCTCCCGTCAGGCACCGGGACCGGCAGGGAGAGCGCCGGATGGCCTGACAGGTTGTACGGACCCGTGAACCGCCCTTCCGCGCTCTCCTCGCCGACGCCAAAAGGCGGGTCTTGCTCGGGTGCCTGGTAGCCGACCGAGGGCCCGATGAGCGCGTCGACCCCGGCCAGGCTCGCCTCGATCGCCGCTGTCAGCTCGGCCTGCTCGGCGAGCGCCCGCGCGAACTGCTCGTCGGTCACGCTCGCCCCGTACTCCAGCAGCGCGCGGGTGCCCTCGCTGTACCCGGCGGTGTCCCGGCCGGCGTGCACCAGGTGTGCCTCGCGCGCGACGATGACCGCCAGCGTCTGCTCCCATGCGGGCAGCTGACCGAGCCAGGGCGCGTCCACCTGCCGCACGTCCCAACCTGCCGCCGCCAGCGCCGCGATGGCCGCGGCCAGCGCATCGGCCACCTCAGGGGTCACGGACGGGTCGGTGAACTGGCTGGCGAGCACGCCGACCGTGCAGGTCGCGCCGTCATCCGCGCTGGCGGCGCTGGCGGCGCGGGCGATGTCAGGCTGGCCGGCGAGCACGGCGAGAAGGTCGGCCGTGCCGCCGACGGTCGCGGTGAGCGTCCCCGCGTGATCGCAGCGCGGCGACAGCGGGAAGACCCCGTCCACGGGGACCAGCCCGTAGCTGGGCTTGAGGCCCACGATCCCGCAGTACGCGGCCGGGATCCTGATCGACCCGCCGGTATCGGTGCCGACCGCGAGGCCGCAGACGCCAGCGGCGACGAGCGCCGCGGAACCGCCAGACGATCCGCCGGAGGTCTTGGACGGATCCACGGGATTGCGGGTGTCGCCGATCGCGGGGTGCGCGAAACCGGCGGCGTACTCCAGGCACTGCGACGCCGCGAACACCTCGGCGCCGGCCTCGCGCAGCCGGCTGACCAGCACGGCGTCCGCGGCGGCGGGGGCAGGATCGTGCACCGGGCTGCCGCACCCGGTGGGCACGCCGGCGATCGCGACGATGTCCTTCACCGCGACGGGCTGCCCGGCGAGCGGCCCACCGGCCGCGCGGGCGGGAGCGCCGATGACAGCGGCGACCGCGTTCAGCGGCTCGGCGAGCCTCGCCATCCGCTCGTAGGTCGCGAGCAGGTCGAGGTTGGCCCTGCTGCAGACCCGCTTGCCCTGCTCGATCGCGGCGATGAGCTCGATGACGCGCCGCACCAGCGGGGCATCGTCGCGGGCCAGGCCGCCGAGGATCGCGGGCACCTCCGTCGGCCTGTGCAGCACTGCGAGGTCGCGGTAGATCCCGGAGTGCGTCTTCGCCGAGCGCCGGTTGAACTCGGTGAGCCGCTGCAGCGAGCCGTCCAGGTCGCCGGGGTCGAATCCGTCCAGCGGGACGGGCGTGACCGGGGCCTGCGCGAGTACCTGCCTGGCGATCTCCTTCATGAGCTGGGCGTACGCGGGGTCGGCCAGCGCGTCGGCGATGGACAGATCGCTGACGGCCGTGGCGGACAGCATCGCCCCGTAGGCCTCCTTCGCCCACAGGTAGCCCAGCACGGTGTCAGTGACCTGGGCGTCGGCGATATCGGTCGCCAGCATCCGCACGCGCTCCGTCACCGCCCCGTCGGTCTCGCCGATCATGAGCGTCGCGCGATTGCCGCGCAGGATGACCCCCGGCGCGATCGCGTCCGCCCCGAAGTTCACGCACGCCTCGACGACGCGGTCGGCGCCGACCGCGTCGGCGAGGACGCCGGCGTTGAGGCCGTTCTGCATGGAGACCACGAAACCGTCGCCGGTCAGCCGCCCGGCCAGGAGCGCGGCCGCCGCGGCCGTGTGATGGGCCTTGACCGCGATCAGGACCGGGCCGTCGAGCTGTTCTGGCAGGTCAGACGGGTCGACCGCGGTCACGGGGACGTTGAAGTTCTCGACCGGGCCCTCGATCTTGATGCCGTTCGCACGAACCGCGCTGACCACGTCAGGGTTGGCGTCGCAGACCAGTACCTCGTGGCCGTCGCGTGCCAGCCCGGCGGCGATCGTGCCGCCGATCGCCCCGCATCCAACCACCACGTAAAGCACGGCTCGGAACGTTACAACACGATAACTACGTCGGTCTAGGTATCGCCTGACTATTTACAACTCGTCGGATGATGGCCAGATTAGGCGGGACAAAGGTTTGTCCATCGGGCGGCAGCGTGGCCGCCGCACACAACACTGTCCGGGCGAGCGGCGTGGCTTGCCGTTGGATCGGCCGTATCCGGCCGTCGGCACCTAGGGAGCTTTCCGTGACACTCCGATTTTCCGTGAGGAAGGCACTGATCGCGGTCAGCGCCGTCCTCGTTCTCGCCGCCTGCGGTTCCGGCGGCTCGTCTGGCGGTGGCGGCGGTGGCGGCGGTGGCGGCAACAAGAGCGGTCCCGTCCATGGCGGCGACCTCGTCTTCGCCGCCGTACAGGACGCGCAGTCGATGAACGCCACGACCGTCTTCGACAACAACTCGATCTGGATCTTCGAGCAGATCTACCAGACGCTGTACACGGTCACCAATGACGGCAAGAGCGTCAGGCCGCAGCTGGCGACCAGCTACACGGTCTCGAAGGACAAGAAGACCTACACGTTCAAGCTCAGGCACGGCGTGAAGTTCTCCGACGGCAAGCCGATGACGTCGGCTGACGTGAAGTTCTCCATCGACCAGAACCGCAAGGCCACGCAGGGCTGGGCCTACATCGACTCGGCGATCAAGTCGGTCGGCGCCCCGTCGCCTGACACTGTCGTGATCCACCTGAAGTTCACGTGGGCGCCGCTGCTCGCCGACCTGTCGTTCTTCGCGAACGGGGTCGTGCCGAACAACTACGGCGGCGAGACTGCGACTCAGTTCTACAACCACCCCATCGGCACCGGCCCGTTCAAGTGGGGCTTCTGGCACAAGGGCGCGGCCCTCAAGCTGGTGAGGAACCCGCTCTACTGGGAGAAGGGCAAGCCGTACCTGAACAGCGTCACCTGGACCGACGTCGCGAACGACAACACCAGGGAACTGCAGCTCAAGGGCGGCCAGGCGCAGATCGACCAGTTCCCCGCGTGGTCAACGGTCTCATCGCTGAAGACGACCAGCGGCGTGACCATGAACCTGTTCAACTCCACGCAGACCAACTACCTGGCGTTCAATGAGACGCGCAAACCGTTCCAGGACGTCCACGTCCGCCGCGCGATCTCGCTGGCGATCGACAGGAACGCGCTGGTCAAGGCCGTCCTGTTCGGCAACGGCAAGCCGGCGAACTCGCTGTTCCCGCCGCAGGTGCCGTTCTACGACCCGAACACGCCTGGCCTGCAGTTCAACCTCGCGCAGGCGAAGACGGAGATGGCCAAGTCCAGCGTCCCGCACGGGTTCACGACAACGACCACCATCCCGGCGGGAAACTCTGACTACAAGACCATCGCCACCATCCTGCAGTCCGAGCTGAAGCCGCTCGGGATCAAGCTGAAGATCGTCCAGCTCGACCCGAACGTCGCCAACAACGACTTCCAGCAGCTCAAGTACGACACGTCGCTCACGCTGTGGACGATGGACATCCCCGACCCCGACGAGCTGGCGACGTTCGCGGTCGACCCCAAGTCGGGCGCGAAGTCGTTCTTCACCGCCTACAACAACCCGACCGTCGTCAAGGACACTCACCTGGCCGAGACGACGACCGACACCGCTAAGCGGCAGCAGTTCTACAACGCGATCCAGGCCGGCGCCGCCAACGACGCGTTCATGGCGTACCTGTACTACTCGCCGTATCCCTATGCCACCACGAGCAACGTGCACGGCTTCTTCGTGACGCCGCTCGGCAACATGCACATGGAGAACGTCTGGCTGGGCAAGTGACGATTTTGCTTAACAGACCGCTCGTGGTCCGGCGGCGCGCACGCCTGTGCGCGCCGCCGGGCGCCGGCCGGAGGCGGTAGGCCGTGGGACGGATGACGTTCGTCGTCCGGCGGCTGCTAATGCTCATCCCGGTCGCCATCGGCGTCACCATCGTCGCGTTCTTCATGATCCACCTGATCCCTGGCGATCCAGCCAGGACGATCCTGGGGCTTCATGCGACCCCGCAGCGCATTGCGATCTTGCACAAGCAGTGGGGGCTTGACCGGCCGCTGGTCAGTCAGTACTGGCTGTTCATGGACCGGCTCGTGCATGGTGACCTGGGACAGAGCCTCTACTACGGCGGTTCAGCGGCCACGATCATCCTCCAGCGCATCCCGCCGACCCTGTGGCTGATCGCCTACTCCGCCGTGATCGCCGTGATCATCAGCGTTCCGCTGGCCACGATCGCGGCGACACGCAAGGACGCGGTCCGCGACCACGTGGTCCGGGCGGTGCCGCTGCTCGGGCTTGGCATGCCGCCGTTCTGGGTCGGCATCCTGCTGGTCTACGCGCTCGCCATCAAGGTGCGCGCCTTCCCGGTCAGTGGCTACGGCAACGGCTTCTTCGGCCACCTGCACGCGATGTTTCTGCCCGCGCTGACGGTGGCCATCGCACTCGCACCGGTGGTCATCCGTGCGCTCCGCGCCAGCATGCTCAATGTGCTGGGTGCCGAATACATCACGACGGCCAAGTCCAAGGGCGTCCCCGCCAGTCGGCTGTACCTGCGGCACGTGTTCCGTAACGCGGTGATCCCGGCGGTCACAGTGCTCGGCATCAACATCGGCTTCCTGGTGGGCGGCACCGTGATCATCGAGAACGTCTTCGCGATCCCCGGCATAGGCCAGCTAATGATCAACTCAGTCTTCCAGCGCGACTTCCCGGTTGTGCAAGGAGTCGCCCTCGTGTTCGCGGTCCTCGTTGTGCTGGTGAACCTGCTCGCTGACCTGTCATACGCCGTTCTTGACCCGAGAGTCAGGTTCGACCGGTGAGCGCGATTTCCTTTCCCGAGCCGGCGCTCGCCGCCGAGCCCACTGAGCACGCGCTGCCGCGCCGGACCAGGCGCTGGTACCGCCAGCCCGCGCTCGCGGCCGGGCTGATCCTGCTCGCGATCATCTTGTTCGCGGCGATCGCCGCTCCGCTGCTCACGTCGTACGACCCGCTGAAGGAGAACCTAGGCGCCAGCTTGCTCGGCCCGAGCGCGAAGCACTGGCTCGGCACGGATCAGACCGGCAGGGACACGTTCAGCAGGCTGCTTTACGGGCTGCGCACCGACCTTAGGATCGCGTTCATCGCCGTGCTGTTCCCGTTTTGCATCGGGACGATCCTCGGCAGCATCGCCGGGTACTTCGGCGGCTGGGTGGACACCGTGCTGATGCGCCTGGTCGACGTCGTCGTGGCGTTCCCGTTCTACGTGCTGCTGATCGCGCTGGTCTTCGTGCTCGGCCCGGGGGAGCGCAGCATCTACATCGCGATCACGCTGGTCGGCTGGGTCTCCTACGCCCGCATCATCAGGGGGGAGATCCTCGTTGCCAAACGCCAGGACTACGTCGTCGCCGCCCGGTCCGGCGGGCTGTCCTCGATCAGGATCATCGGCAGGCACCTGCTGCCGAATGTGATCACTCAGGCCATTATCTACGCGATGTCCGACATCGTGCAGGACATCCTCGCCATCGTGACGCTCGGCTATTTCGGGCTCGGCGTCCCGCCACCGATACCGGACCTTGGATCGATGATCAACGACGGCCAGAACTTCCTCACGACCCACTGGCAGCTGACCACGTTCCCCGGGCTCGCGGTCGTGGTGGTCGGGCTGGCGCTCTCGCTGATCGGCGACGGGCTCGCCGACCTGATCAGGCCGGGTCAGTCGTGACCGGGACCTCGGCGTTCGCTCAGCCCCCTGGCACCGCCTCGGCCGCGGGCGGGGCGATGCTGGACGTCAGTGACCTGCACGTGCAGATCGCCGCAAAGCACGGCACGGTCAGGGCCGTCGACGGGGTCTCGCTCGAGGTAGCCAGGGGCGAAGCCGTGGGCCTGGTCGGGGAGTCGGGCTCGGGCAAGAGCATGACGCTGCGCGCGATACTCGGCGTGCTGCCGCCCGAGGCGAAGGTGACCTCTGGTCAGATCGTGCTCGACGGCGTCGACCTGGTGCCGCTCTCCAACTCCGACATGAACCGGATCCGCGGGCCCAAGATGGCCATGATCTTCCAGGAGCCGATGAGCGCGCTCAACCCCGTCATGCGGGTTGGCAACCAGATCGCCGAGGGCCCGCGCGTGCACCTGGGGTACAGCAAGGCCCAGGCTGCCGAGCGCGCGCTCGAGCTGATGCGGCGGGTGGGCATCCCCGACCCCGAGCGGCGGTTCAAGGCGTTCCCGCACGAGTTCTCCGGCGGCATGCGGCAGCGCGTCATGATCGCGATCGCGCTCTCGTGCGACCCCGAGTTCATCCTGTGCGACGAGCCGACTACCGCGCTCGATGTCACCATCCAGGACCAGATCCTGCGGCTGCTGGCCAGGCTGTGCGCGGAGACAAACGTCGGCCTGATCTTCGTGACGCACGACCTGCCCGTTGTCGCCCAGCTGTGCCAGCGGGTGGCGGTCATGTACGGCGGCCAACTCGTCGAGACCGGTGACGTGCGTGAGGTGCTGCTCGACCCGCGGCATCCGTACACGCTCGGGCTGGTCAGGTCCGCGCCCGACGCGGGATTCGTGCGCGAGTCGCTGGTGCCGATCCCAGGGTCGCCGCCGAGCCTGGTGACGCCGCCGTCCGGGTGCCGGTTCCACCCGCGCTGCTCGTTCGCCGAGGAGGACTGCAAAGTGCTGCCCACCCCGCTTCGCGAGCTGCCAGGCGGCCGGTCGACGGCCTGCCTGCACTATGAACGCTGCGAGGAAGAACTCGCGGCCGAGAGGGCGGGGTCGTGACCGTGTCCTCGAACTCAGAACAGGACCCGGATGGGGTGCGGGAGGGCCAGCCGCTGCTGTCCGCCAAGGACGTGGCCGTCTACTTTCCCGTCGGCTCGGCGCTGACCGCGAGGATCAGGCACGAACAGCGGTTCCTGCACGCGGTCGACGGCGTGGACCTGGACCTGGCCAGCGGTGAGGCGATGGCCCTGGTCGGCGAGTCCGGTTCCGGCAAGTCGACGCTCGCGCTGGCCCTCGCCGGCATGCAGCCGACCGGCCGCGGCGAGATCACCTTCAAGGGCAGGCAGCTTCCCGCCCGCCGGTCACGCGCCGACCAGCGCCGGATCCAGATGGTCTTCCAGGACCCTTACTCGTCGCTGAACCCCAGGCTGACCGTGGGCGGCATGCTGCGCGAACTGGTCAAGGTGCACCACGTCGTTCCGCCGGTGCAGGCCGAGGCCTACTGCAAGGAACTGCTGACGCTGGTCGGGCTCGGCGAGGACGCCATGCGCGCCTACCCCAGGCAGTTCTCCGGTGGCCAGCGCCAGCGTGTCGCGATCGCCAGGGCGCTGGCGCTGCGGCCCGACATCCTGATCGCCGACGAGCCGGTCTCTGCCCTCGACGTCAGCGTCCAGGCGACGATCCTGAACCTGCTGCGCGACCTGCGCAATGAGCTCGGCCTGACGCTGCTGCTCATCTCCCACAACCTCGCCGTGGTCAGGCACCTGTGCGACCGGGTCGCGGTCATGTACCTGGGCAGGATCGTCGAGGTCGCGCCGACCGAACGGTTGTTCGCCGACCCGCGGCACCCCTATACCAAGGGGCTGCTCGCCGCCATCCCGCGACTGGCCGACGATCCGGCAGCACGCGCCGAGGCGACCAGCGGCCCCGCGGTCGCCGGCGATCCCCCGAGCGCGCTGCGGATCCCGGCCGGCTGCCGGTTCCGTACCAGGTGCCCGATCGCGCAGCCGGTCTGCGAGACCGACGATCCAGCGCTCAAGGAAGCGGCCGGCGACCCGGCGCACCAGGCGGCCTGCCACTTCGCGTTCGGCGCTGGGCCGGTCAGCACTGGGCCGATCAGCACTGGGCCGCCGCCGATCGCGGCCGTCCCGGAAACGGCTGAGGCCGGCTTGGCCGTGCCTCGCCCGCGCCTAGGAAAGGAGTAGCCCTGTCCGCCACTCCCGTCATCATCGCTAGCGAGCGCGGCGAGGTCGGCATCGCCGCCGGGATGGAATTGCTGCGGGCCGGTGCGAGCGCGATGGACGCCGTCGAGGTCGCCGTCCGCGCCGTCGAGGCGAACGAGGCAGACCACTACGTCGGCGTCGGTGGCCTGCCCAACCTGCTCGGCGAGGTCGAGCTGGACGCCTCGATCATGGACGGCGCGAGCCGCAGGGCCGGTGCCGTGGCTGCCGTCACCGGTTTCCCGCATCCGGTCTCGATCGCCAGGGCCGTATGCGACCGGCTGCCGCAGCACCTCCTGCTGGTCGGGGCCGGGGCCGAGCGGTTCGCCGACGAGATCGGGATCGAACGCGGCCAGACGCTCACCGACGAGGCCAGGAAGCTGTGGCAGGAAGGGCTGGAGCCGGACGCCCTGGAGGCGGTGGCCGAGCGGCAGGGCGACGGTGAGCTTGCCTACCGGCGCCAGGTGATCGAGCGACTCGCTGGGATGGAGCGGCATGACGGGCCGTGGGGAACGGTCAACGTGCTGGCGCTGGACACCGCCGGCGATCTCGCGGTGGCCGTCAGCACCAGCGGCTATCCGTGGAAGTACCCGGGCAGGGTCGGCGACTCGGCTTTGATCGGCGCCGGCAACTACTGCGACAACAGGGTCGGGGCGGCCGCCTGTACCGGCCGCGGCGAACTGGCCATCAGGGCGAACACGGCTCGCGAGGTGCTGCTCGCGCTGCAAGCTGGCCGCGGCCCGGCGGAGGCTTGCGCGGCCGCGCTGGCCCAGACGCTCGACCTGCCCGACGACTACCGCTCCCCGCTGCAGGCCCTGTGCCTGACTCCGGACGGCCGCCATGGCGGGGCATCCACCAAACCGGGTGCGACCTACAGCGTGATGACCGCCGACGACGACAGTTACCGGATCCAGGAGAGGGCCCAGCTATGAAGATCTTCGTGTCGAGCGACATGGAGGGGACGGCAGGCGTCGTCGACTGGGACCAGTGCGTCGGCGACGGGCCAGAGGCGGCCGCTGGCCGCCGGCTGCTGCTCGGCGAGGTCAACGCGGCGCTCGAAGGTGCGCTGGCCGGCGGCGCAACCGAGATCGTGCTCAACGACTCGCACGCGACGATGCGCAATCTGCCCCCCGGCGAGCTGGCCGGCGGCGCGTCGTACATCTCGGGCAGCCATAAACCGCTGTACATGATGCAGGGTCTTGACGACAGTTTCGATGCGGTCTTGTTCATCTCCTATCACGGGTCGGTGGGCGCTCCGGCCGGCCTGTCGCATACCTATAACCCCCGCGCGGTGGTGGAGGCGCGGCTGGATGGCACCGTGACAGGAGAGGCCGGCATCAACGCGCTGGTTGCGGCGCACTACGGGGTGCCCGTCGTGCTCGTGACCGGCGACCGGGTTGCGTGCGAGGAGACCGAGGCGCTGATTCCCGGTGTGCACAGCGCCATCGTCAAGGAGCATGTCAGCAGGCTGGCGGCGCACAGCCTGCACCCGGCCAAGGCTTGCGCGCTGATCAAGCAGACCGCTGAGCGCGCCGTGGCGGGAGCGGCCAGCGCCGCGCCGCCGCCGCTGGACTCGGCGACGCTGGAGATATCTGTCAGGACCACCGATATCGCAGAGGCGGCCAGCTGGGTGCGCGGTGTCGAGCAGATCGGACCACGTGAGCTGCGGTTCACCGGGCCTGACGCGCTGGCCGTGTACCGCTCCTTCTGCGCCGCGATCCTGCTCACCAGGACCGTCGCGGAGGTCATGTGAAGACTGCCGTCGTGCCGGAGGCGCGCAAGATTGCCGTCGTGCCGGAGGCGCGCAAGATTGCAATCGTCACCGGGGCCGCAGGGGGGATTGGCGCAGCGATCAGCCGGAGGCTGGCCTCCGACGACTTCACGGTCGCGTGCGTCGATCTCAAGGAACCTGATGTCGAGGCGCCGCTGCGCAGCTCCGCTGCCTCCGTTCGTGCCTACGCGGCCGACGTGCGCGACGCTGCCTCGGTCGGCGCGGCCGCCGCCAGGATCAGGTCCGATCTTGGCGAGCCGTGGCTGCTGGTCAACGCCGCCGGAGTGTTCAGCATCCAGCTGCTGCCTGACCTGGACGAGCAGGAGTGGGACCGGATACTCGACACGAACCTGAAAGGGCCGTTCCTGACCTGCCGGGAGTTCCTGCCTGCGATGATCCGCGCCCGGAGCGGCTGCATCGTGAACATCGCGTCGACCGCGGGCGTGCGGGGCGGCCGGCGGCGCGCGGCGTACTGCGCGTCCAAGGGCGGGCTGGTGCTGCTGACCAGGAGCCTGGCCATCGACCACGGGCCGGACGGGGTCCGGGTGAACTGCGTCTGCCCTGGCCTGATCGATACCGAGATGGCCGACTGGATCAGGCACGACGCCGCCGCGATGGCCGGCTTCGAAACTGGGGCTCCAGCGGGCCGGATCGGCTCGCCTGACGAGATCGCCGCCACCGTCGCCTACCTCGCCTCCGACGACGCCAGCTACCTGCAGGGCTCGGTGGTGATGGTCGATGGCGGCGTTACGGCATGAGGTAGCGCCAGGTGTCTGACGATCGAGGGAACAGTGGCAAGCGGGCGGCGGCTGGCCGGGCCGTGGTGCCTGCCCAGGCGCGCCGCAACGCCAGCGCCGCCCGCGCCGGCCTGCGCAGGGCGTCCAGGCTGGTCGACATCGCCGAGGCGGTGGGCGTCCACACCTCGACGGTGTCGCGCGTGCTCAACGGCGACCCCGCGCAGTCCGTCAGGCCGGAGATCTACCAGCAGATCCTGATCACGGCCAGGCAGCAGGGTTACCGGCCGAACGCGCTCGCGCGTGCACTGAAACGCCAGCGCACGGGCGCGGTCGCGTTCGTGATCCCGCTGCTGCGCAACCCGATCTGGGCCACGCTGCAGCGGGGCGCGCTGCAGCGCGCGGCCGAGCACGGCTACGTGGTCATGCTGATGGAGGAGCCGACCGACGACCCGAAGCCGCCAGGCAGCTACCGGTACCTGGTCGACGAGAGCCGTGCCGACGGCCTGCTGATCGCGACGTGCTTGCGGATCGCGGGGCATTCTGCTGGCCTGCCGGCCACCCCGCACGTGTACGTCAACCGGCGCGGGCCGCACCGCGGCAACAACGTCGTGATGGACGAGCCAGGCGCGATGCGGCTGTTCATCGACCACGTCGCCGGGCTGGGACACCGCAGCATCTGCATCATCGATGGGTCGGCGCACGTGGACACCGTGCACCGCAGGGTGACGGCGGCGAGGCGGATCTGCTCGGCCAGGGGGATCAGGCTGACGGTGCTGCACGCCGCGGCCACCGAGGAGGGCGGCTGGGACGCCGCCCGGAAGATGCTGCGCGGGGTCAAGCGTCCCACTGTCTGCGGGGTCGGCAGCCTCAACCAGCTGTTCGGGGTGATGGCGGCGCTGCGCGCGGCCAGTGTCGGAGTTCCTGAGGCGATGTCGCTGGTGAGCTTCGACGAAGACGAGTGCCTGGCTTTCCTTGAGGTGCCTGTCACCAGTGTCGCGATGCCGCTCGCCGAGCTCGGCAGCGCGGCCGTGGACGCGCTGATCACGCGCGTCGAGGGCGGCACGGAGCGGGACCTGCTCATCAAGGAACCCATGAGCATGGTGCACCGCGACTCCGTCGCCCCAGCCCCGCGCCAGCACAGCCTTCGCTAGCGTCCCGCTGTCGCGCTGCCAGCGGGTGGAACCCGGTGCTGCGGGAGTGGCGTGTCCTCCCGCAGCACCAGGAGCCTGTGAGCCAGGCGCGCCCTAGGTGATCGGCAGCGGGTCGGTCGCCAGGCTCTCCTCGCCCTCGAGCAGCGCCGGTGCCCGCTCGAGCACCTGCGGCCGGACGGCGCCGAGCACCAGCGCGTAGATGACGCCGACGGCGATCAGGCCGATGGTCAGCCACGGCAGCGTGTTAAGCGGGCTCGGCTGGCCCGGCCGCAGGTCGCCCCAGATCGGCAGCGCGAGGATCACCGCGCCGATCACCGGGGTGACCACCCACAGCCAGACGTTCTTGCGGATGTCGCGGCGGCGGAACTTCGCCCACTCGACCACGAGGGCCACGTTCGCCACCAGGTACATGAGGATCAGCCCGAGGATGCCCCCAGGTGCTGAGCAGCCCCACGGCCGTGCCCGGGTCGGTGAACGCCGTCGAGACCACGCCGATCAGGATGCTTGGCGCGACGAACGCCACCGCCGCGGCGGCCGACGTCCTGAACCGCGGGCTCACCGCCGCGAGCGTCCTGGGCAGCAGCCCGCCGCGGGCCCCGGCGAAGACGACCCGCGACGTCTGGGTGTTGGCCGCCACGTACGAGCTGGTCACGCTGGACAGGAATATCCACGTGATCAGCGGGGCCACGAACGGCAGGAACGCCTTGGCGGCGGTGTGGAACGGGTTCGCGTCGGCGGCCAGCGCGCCTGTGTGACCGACGCCGAAGGCGGTCACCAGAGCGTAGGAGCCGGCGATGTAGATAATGCCGCTGACCAGGACGCAGCCGAGCACGGCGATCGGCACGGTACGGCGCGGGTCGCGGGTCTCCTCGGCGAGCGGTGCGGCCGCCTCGAAGCCGCCGAAGGCCAGCACGGCCAGGCTGAACGCCAGCAGCACGTCGCTCGCCTTGCCGCCCGGCCAGGTGAACGGGGTGCCTGACAGGCCGCTTGCGCCGCCCTTGGCCAGGATGGTCAGGCTCAGCGCGAGCAGCAGCACCACCTCGATCACGTACAGCACGACCGTGACCCTGACGCCGAACCTCAGTCCGACCACGACCGGCGCGACCACCAGGACGCCGTACAGGATCGTGACGAGCTGTGTGACGCCCCAGAAGTGCACGTTATTGAACACGTTCTCGACGATGTAGCTGCCGACAAAGATATAGATGCCGCCGAAGGCGATGATGTAGCCGAGCACGCAGATCACGCCGGTCGCGACGGCCACTTTCGTGCCGATGGCCCTCGTGATGTACGTGATGAACGACCCGGCGCTCGGGTACACGCTGGAGAACTGGGCGAGACTGCTCGCGGTCGCGCCCATGCCGACCATGGAGATCAGGAAGATCAGCGGCGCGGACGCCCCAGCGAGGGCGACCATGTAACCGGTGGTGAAGAACAGGTTGAAGGCGGGGGCGACCTGGGCCAGGCCCGGCATGATGACGCCGAACAGGCTGAGCTGGTCGCGTTGCAGGCGCTCGGGGCGCTCAGCGGACGCTGTGACGGCCATAGCTAGTCCCTTCCATGCCGTCGGATGAAGTCGAGGAACGTCTTGTTGAACTCAGCCGGGTGTTCCCACAGGCAGGCATGACCGCCCTTGGTCGTCGCCCACTGGGATCCACCGATCCCTTCATGGATCCGCCGCGACAGCGCGACGGGGATGAGGATGTCCTCCTCACCGGCGAGAACCAGGGAAGGCACGGTGATCTGGCTCAGCCGGTCTGTGGTGTCATGATTCTGGATGACCGCGAGTTGCCCCAGGTATGCATGGACGGGCTGGTCCATGTATCGCATGGCCGTCTCGAACTCTTCGAGATCGGCGGCACGCTCGGTGAAGAACTGCTGCGTGAACGCCCAGAGCGTGACGTCCCGCATCACGAACGGGACGCCGAGCACCGGCGCCATGTCCGCCCACATGGCGAACATCCGCGAGCAGAACGGCCCGGGCGCCGCGTACGTGCACGCGTACGTGGCCGAACGCAGGTCGCCCGGATAGGCGAGCGCGTACTCCTGGGCGATCATCCCGCCCATGGACACGCCCATCAGGTGGAAGCCGGTCAGCCCGAGCACGTCGACGAGCGCCTTGGCGTCGTCGGCCAGCATCCGGCTTGAGTACGGCCCGGCCGGCTTCGAGCTCGCACCGATGCCCCTGTTATCGATGCGAAGAACGCGGTAGCCGGCCGAGACAAAATCGTCGGTCTGAGCGAACCAGGACTCCACGTCGTCGGCGAGACCGTTGATCAGGACGATCGTCTCCTCGCCGTCGCCGTCCAGCTTGTAATGCAGATCGATGTCGTTGACCTTGGCAAAAGGCATGGTTATCAGCCTCCGGTTCGAACGCGGATGCGGGCGTGAAGCTCCCTGAGCATGTCCTCGGTCAGGGAGAAGTGCTCGGCCGCCAGGGCGGCGGCACGGTCGGCGTCCCCCGCGATGACGGCGCCGGCCAGGGTCGGATGCTGCTTGATGGCCAGCTGCCTGACCTGGGGTGAGTAGGGCTCTGCGTCGAACCCGAGGCTGACTTCGCGCCTGATGCTCGCGCTGAGCTCGACCAGCCTGTCGTTGTGCGTGGCCTTCGCGATGGCCAGGTGCAGCGCGTGATCGGCCAGATGCGAGGAATCGCGGTCCGTGGCCGTGGAGTACTCGGCGACCGCCTGGCGGATCGCGGCGATGTCCTTGTCGCCGCGGCGCTGGGCCGCGGTGCGGGCGATGGTCTGCTCGATCACGCTGCGGAAATCCAGGATCGCGGTTAGATCCTGCCAGGCGGGGACCAGCGTCCTGCGGATCATGTCGTCAGCTTCGGGACCGCCGCCCGTGGCCACGAACGTCCCGCCCGCCCGGCCGCGCCTCGTCGTCACGTAGCCGGACGCCTGCAGCCGTTGCAGGGCCTCGCGCACGGTGGTGCGGCTGACCTCGAGCATGGCGGCGAGGTCACGCTCGGTCGGCAGCCGCTGGTCGGCCACGAACTCACCGAGCGCGATCGCCGTCACGATCCGCTCGGCGATCCGCTCGCCAGCGGTCTGCAGCGTGATAGGGGCCAGGTACTCGGTCACGCGGGGATCACCTGGCCGGCGTAGAACGCGGCGATGAACCTGGCCAGAGCCTTGGCGCCGGTGACGATGCTCGCCAGTTCGACGGCCTCGCCGATGGCGTGGATGTTCCGCGCCCGCGGGCCGTAGGCCAGAGCGGGGGTGGCGAACTGATTCAGGTAGTACCTGGCGTCGGTGGTGGCCCCGATCGCGGCGCGCTCAGGCGGCGATCCGGTCGCGGCCTCGTGCGCCCGCGCCATCGCCTCGGCCAGCCAGTGCCCGGCGGGCAGCAGGTGGCCCTCGGCGCGGAAGCCGGTCGGCCTGACCGCCGGAGGGTGGCCGGCCAGCCAGGGATCCTCCTCACCTGCCTCAAGGACGGCGGCGCTGACCCGCTTGAACGCCTCGTCAGGGCTCCACGCGCGCGGGAACCCGACGCGGACGCCGAGTCTGGCGCGGCCCGGCACGCTCGACGCCCAGTCGCCAGCCCAGACGATGCCAGGGTTGACGTTGTACGGCCGCGCGATGCCCGCGAAGCCCGGATCCTGGGTGGTGTCGCCGTTCAGCGCGTCCTCGAACCTGGCCAGCGCGCGGAGAACGGCGGGGACGCTGCGGATCGGGTTCTGGGCCCGGTCGGCTGACTCCGCGTGGGCCGGAACGCCGGTGATCTCGATCTCGATCCACAGCACGCCGACGCCGCCGAGCAGCACGTCCAGGTCCGTCGGCTCCAGCACGATCACGGCGTCCGCGAGCACGCCTGCCTGGCACGCCGCGAGCGTCCCGTTGCCCGTGCACTCCTCCTCGATCACCGACAGGAAGCCGAGCTCCCCGGCCAGCGCGTCCGGCATCGCCTGCTGGAGCCCGGCGACCGCGAGCAGCCCGAGCGCGAAGCCGCCCTTCATGTCGCCGGCCCCGCGCCCGGTGAGCCAGCCGGCCGACCGTACGGGAGTGAACGGATCCGACTGCCACAGTGCCGCCTCAGCGGGGACGACGTCGACGTGCCCGTTCAGCAGGAGGGCAGGTGCGCTGCCTGAATTGAGCCGCCCGAGCACGTTTGGCCTGCCCGTGTACGAGCCCTGCGCGACGCCCGCAGGCGCGGCGCCGGCCGTCTCATCGGGGATCGCGAGCTCGGTGACGGCGAAACCCAGCCTGGCCAGCTCGGCGGCCACGACCTCCTGCGCGCCGCGTTCCGCGCCGACCGTGCTCGGCTCGGCGACCAGGCGTTCGAGGAACGCGAACGCGGCATCGGCTGCGGCGTCGATGGCCGCGTCGACGTCCGCCCAGTGTTGGTCGGCACTGGGATCGCCCTCCGGCATCTGGCGCACCCATGGTCTAGTGGACTGATGTTTAGACCATTTTGATGAACAGGACGCTCGCCGTCAATGCCCGGCATGCCCGACTCGCCGACCGGATGACCGAGAGGCGGTGGAAACAGGAGGTTAGATTGCATTGCCGGCGGGAACCTGGGGGAGTGCTAAGCCGTTAACCCGGTTAACAACTGTCGACTTTCCTGTGCCAGCCATCTCGTCGGATGCCGGAAATCAGAATGTTGCGGCCGGATAATCAGGTTGTGTCATGCGTTCGTCGCATCAGCTAGCCTGCCGTTTGGCACATTATCGGCTGATCGAACGCCAGCGCTCCGGAGAGGGCTCATGATGCGCATGCGGACGCGGCGGGCGCGGATACTGGCATGGACGTCCGTGGCGCTCGTTGCCATCCTCGTCGTTATCACGGCCGGGGTCTACGCGGCCGTCAAGATCGAGCTCTCGGGCATCACGCGGGTTCCGCGGATCGACTCCAAGCAGCGTCCGCCGAAGTACACCAACGCCCTGAACATCCTGCTGCTGGGCGCGGACACCAGAACTGGCAAGCACCCCATCGGCGGGCGGGTCGGCTGCTCGTGCTCGGACACCATCATGATCGCGCACATCTCGCCTGGCCGCGGCAACGTGACGGTCGTGAGCATCCCCCGCGACACGGTCGTCCCGCTGTACGCGTGCTCGCCCTGGCACGGCCTGCCTGGCCAGCCCGCCGACCCGTACGCGGTCGAGCGGATCAACGCGACGCTCGCGGCCGGCGGCCCCGAGTGCGTGCGCGAGACCGTGGAGCAGCAGACCGGCATTTACGTCAACGACGTTGTGATGCTGAATTTCAGCGGCTTTGAGCAAGTGATCAACGACATCGGCGGGGTCAGCGTCTGCCTGCCGTTCGCGATCGACAACGTGATCACGGCCAGTGAAGGGTCGGGACTCAACCTGAAGGCCGGCCTGCATCACATCAACGGAAAGACCGCGCTGAAGTTCTGGCGTACCAGGTACAACGTGGCCGACGGGTCGGACATCGCCAGGATCGCGCGCGACCAGTACCTGATGGCGCAAATCGTCAAGGGCGTGCTGCACAGCGGGCTGCTGCGCAGCCCGACGAAGATCTTCACGGTGATCGCGGACGTTGCCAACGCGATGACCACCGACGCCAGCGACACCGAACTGCTGCACATCGCGAGCAGCCTGCACGGCATCTCCGCGCGGAACGTGCAGTTCATCACAGCGCCCTGGCTGTCCTATCCGTACGACCCGAACGAGGTCGAGTTCGCCGAGCCTCAGGCCGACGCGGTCTTCTGGGCGCTGGCCCATGACACAGCGGTCCCGCCGACCGGCAAGAGCAGGCACGGCCCGCGCGTGGAGACCGTCAAGGGCCCGTTGAACGGCCCGATCGACGAGGGCCCGGCCGGGACCCTGGCCACGCTCGTGCCGTCCCAGGTCAAGGTCATGGTGCTGAACGGGTCGAGCCAGGCAGACCGCACCAGCGCCACGGCGACCGGGCTGGCCAGCCGAGGCTTCAACATCGTGGGCACTGGCTACGCGCCATCGGCCAGCTACCGCAGAACGGTCATCGAGTACGCCAGGCCCGCTGACCTCCCGGCGGCCAGGACTCTGAGCGGGCAGTTCTCGCAGTTCAGGCTCAGGTTGAAGACGGATCTGACGCCGGGCACGGTCGATGTCATCCTGGGCTCGGGCTTCACCACCCTGGCGCCGCCGAAGCCCACGTCGCGCGCCTCGCTCAAGTCGCTGTCGGATAGCTACGGCGGTATCACGGCCAACGTCTCGTGCCGCGACAGCGCGTTCTACAGCGCGAACGGAACACCGCAGGGCCAGACCGCGTCCTGTCCGTGCGGATGACAGGAAAGCTGAGATGACGGCACGAAGATCCAGCCGAAGGCGACTGCTCGGCTGGACGTCGATCACGATGACCGTGGTGGTGACGGCGGCGCTTCTCGGCCTGTACTTCACGGTGCGGGCGAAGCTGGACAGCATTCATCACATCGCGATGGCAGACACCCACCACCGCCCTCCCAGCTATAACAATGCTCTCAACATCCTGTTGCTCGGATCGGACTCCAGGTCCGGGCACAACGCCGCCATCGCCGGCAAGTCGGCTGCGACTGCTCCGACACGATCATGGTCGCTCACATCTCGCCTGGGCGGCACCGGGTCACGGTGCTGAGCATTCCGCGCGACACTGTCGTTCCCCTCTACAAGTGCGACGCGGTCCAGGGGACGCCGGGCCAGGCCGCCGACCCGGCCGCGGTCGAGCGGTTCAACGCCACGCTCGAGGCTGGCGGGCCCGAGTGCGTGCGAACGACGGTCGAGCAGCAGACCGGCATCAGGATCAACGACGTCATCCAGCTCGACTTCACCGGCTTCCAGCGGGTGATCAACGACGTCGGTGGGGTGAATGTCTGCGTGCCCGTCGCGATCCACGACCCGCACAGGACGCTGCCTGGCGGCGACGTCGTGGGCTCGGGGCTCAACCTGGCCGCGGGGGAGCACCACATCACCGGGCGGGTCGCGCTGAAGTTCTGGCGTGCCAGGTACGCGCTCGCCGATGGCGGCGACGTCGCCAGGATCGCCAGAGACCAGTACCTGATGGCGCAGCTGGTCAAGGGGGTCCTGCACAGCGGCTTGCTCACCAGCCCGACCAAGCTCTACTCCGTGATCAGCGATGTCGCGGGCGCCATGTCGACCGACGCGACGCCGTCGGACCTGGTGCACATCGCGACCAGCCTGAGCGGGGTGTCGACCAGCGACGTGGAGTTCGTCACCGCGCCCGCGGCAGCGTATCCGCCAGACCCGAACGAGCTGGAGTTCCTGCCGCACGCGCACGCGCTCTTCGCGGCCATCGCGCAGGACCAGAGCCTGCCGAAGACGGCCAAGCACAAGCACAAGCACCACGGCACGTCCACGCTGCTGACTACCAGTCCGGCGAAGGTCAGGGTCACGGTGCTCAACGGCACTGCGATCGCGCAACTCGCCGCCAAGGTCGCGACCGGCCTCGCGGGCCGGGGGTTCACGATCGTCGGACCGCCGGCCGACGCGGCCTCGTCGAACTATGTGCAATCGGTGATCGAGTACGGCTCGGCTGCCGAGCACCCGGCAGTCGACACGCTGCGCGAGCAGTTCCCTGGCGCGACGGTCAAGCTGGTGCCCGGCCTGACCCCAGGACGGCTGCAGCTGATCCTGGGGACCAGCTTCCACGCCCTGGCGGCACCGTCCAAGCCGCTCGGCTCGATCACTGGCGGCTTCAAGGCGAGCGATCACTGCCGGAATGGCGCATTCTTCGGCCCGAACCTGACGAAGCCGTCGGGCAAGCTTAGCTGCGCGTGCTGATACCGTGCCTGGAGATATCAGGCGCGGAGGTAACAAGTGAGGTACGTGAACCTGGGCAAGACCGGCCTGCGAGTCTCGCGGGTGTGCCTCGGGATGATGAGCTACGGCAATGACAGTGACCGGCCATGGGTGACCGACGAGGATGCCGCTGAGCCGATCATCAAGGCGGCGGTCGACGGCGGCATCACGTTCTTCGACACCGCTGACGTCTACTCGGCCGGGGCTAGCGAGGTCGCGACCGGGCGGTTGCTCAGCAAGTACTTCAGCCGCGATCAGGTCGTCGTCGCCACCAAGGTGCACGGCGCGATGGGGCCAAGTGAGAACGAAAGAGGGCTGTCGCGCAAGCACATCCTGGCCGGCATCGACGCCTCGCTGCGCCGGCTCAACATGGACTACGTGGACCTGTATCAGATCCACCGGTGGGATCCGGCAACCCCGATCGACGAGACCATGGAAGCGCTCAACGACGTGGTGCGGTCCGGCAAGGCGAGGTACATCGGTGCGAGCTCGATGTACGCATGGCAGTTCGCCAAGGCCCAGTACTGCGCCGACGCGCACGGCTGGACCAGGTTCAGTTCCATGCAGAATCACTACAACCTGCTGTACCGCGAGGAAGAGCGGGAGATGATCCCGCAGTGCGTGGACCAGGGCGTCGGGGTGATCCCGTGGAGCCCGCTCGCAAGGGGCGTCCTGGCAGGCAACCGCACCAGGTCCGGCGGGCGGAACACCACAAGGGCGGCAACTGATCCCTTCAACGACGCCCTGTACTCAGCGCAGGACTTCGATGTCGTGGACCGGGTCGGTCAGGTCGCCTCGGCGCGCGGGATCCCGTCCGCGCAGGTCGCGCTCGCGTGGCTGCTGCAGCGGCCAGGGGTGACGGCGCCCATCGTCGGCGCAACCAAGCTCGGCCACCTCGACGACGCGCTCGCCGCCGAACAGCTCGAGCTCACCGGGGACGAGGTCCGCGAGCTCGAGGAGCTCTACGTGCCGCATCCGGTGCTCGGGCATTAGCGGCCGCGGTTTACGCAAAGGCCTGCTAAACGTTTCAATGCGCATCCCGCTGCGATAAACAATCATTGGCGGTTACGATCGTCCACGGGGATTGTGAATTGCGCGGATCAGTGCCCGGCGGTAGATGTATTTCCGGCATCGACCGCGGCATTGAGGGACGGGGTGAGCATGCACGCGGCTCGGTGGACAAAGCCCATTGCCGTGGCGGCGGTCATCGTCGCGACGTCAGGCTCGCTGATGATGACGGCCAGAGCGGCCGGAGCTGCGGGCCGCCAGGCCGCGAGCGCGGCGGTCATGCGGATGGCTGCGATCAGCACGGCGCCGCTGGTGCGGGACGGCGCGCGGCTCCCCGCTGCCAAGCGCGGGCTGTCGGCGCCACCGGTGACGCAGGCCATGCGCCGCGCCGACGCGATCAAGCAGGCGGAGGCGCGCCGCTATCTGCGGCACGCACAGACGCCAGCCGCGAAAGACGTCGCGGCAACCCAGCGCGCGCAGATACGCGACTATTTCTGCGGGCCCGCAACGGTCACGGAAATGCTGGCGCAGATGCACATTGGTTTGCGTCAGCTCGCGGCGGCGAAAGAGCTCAGGACCACGCCGGCGGGAACCGACTGGTCCAATGCACGCGGATATCCCCTGCCGCGCGTCCTTAATGCGCACCAGAAGCTGACCACCTACGTCGCGGTGGGGTTGCCGTGGTCGCCGACGGCGGCACAGGTGGCGGCGTTCAGGACGGACCTGGTGCGAGACCTGAACCGCGGGCGCGGGGTGCCGATCGCTGGCGCCGCCTACGAGGTGCCTGGCGGCCCGCACCTGGTCGGCCATCCGCCGGGCTCGAGCATCAGGCACTGGTTCGACATCCGCGGATACTCAAGCAACGGCGCCGTGACCGACTACGAGGACTCCGTGCACGGCGCATCCAGCATCGGCTGGGCGGCCGGCGTGCCCGCCTACTCGTCCCTGCCGTCGGCCACGATCGTGTACATACTCGGCGCCCGCGGTTACATCTGGTAACGCGCGTGCGGATGCCAGTCGGCCTGCGGTCTGCCAGGCGTGCGGCCGGGCCAGTCATTGCCGTACAGCTGAGCACGGTACAGCTGAGCACGGTGCTGCTGAGCACGGCGCTGCTGAGCACGGCGCTGCCAGTGGCCGGCTGCGCGGGGCCGGCGCCGCACAGCCCGGCGAGAATGCCGGCGCGAGCCGCCAGCCAGCTGGCGTTCTGCGCCAGCCGGCCGGCGCCACGGCTGGCGGCGTCACTGTCCCGCGCTATTCCCGCCTCCCTGCACGCTGAGGTCGTCCCGCTTGGCGTGACCGCGGACGGCACGTTGGCGTACGTCTCGGCGTGGACCGGCCGGTTCGCCGGCGTCGCGGCGCTTGGTCTCGCGACCGGCCGGCTGCGCCCGATCACCAGGTTCGCCAACCCGGCCGACGACCAGGCATACGGCGCCTGGGGCGGTCGCTGGCTGGTATGGGCCCAGAGCACGTCGCTGACCAGCCTGGACGACTTCACCATCCACGCATGGGACTCGGTGACAGGCAGAACTCTGCTGCTCGGCCGCTCACTGGCCGGCCCTGGCGGTACGCCCTGGCCGAGTCCGTGGCGCCCGCCAGCGGTGAGCGGCCACCTCGCGGCCTGGGCCCAAGGCTCAGGCCCCGGCGGCCTGGTCCAGATCCGGCTCGCTGACCTGACGACCGGCCGGGTCAGCGTGATTGCCTCCGGGCATCTGCAGGCGCCGTTCTTCTTCCGCGATCTCGTGGTCTGGCCGGCCTCCACCAGGCCAGGAATGCTGACCAGCCTGCACGCATACAACGTCGCGACCGCCAGAACTGCACCGCTGCCTGTGGTCCTCCGTGGGGTCAGGGGCACCGACTTCGTTGTCACCGACGGGACTCGCACCGCGTACTTCGACCCAGGCCTGACGCGGCTGTACTTCTCGCCATCTGCTGACCAGGCAGCAACGGTCGTGCTGAGGCTGCCGGACGGCGAGGAGTTCTCCAACCTGGGCATGGCGCGCGGCGCGCTTGCCTGGACCACCACCAGGGCCACCTACCTGGCCAGCACGGCCACGGGCGGCTATGTGCGGGTTACCCCTGCCTACGGCTTCGCCGTCACCGGCACCGGGCCCGCGGTCCTGATCTCCGACGCTCCGGCCACCAGGTCGGCGCACCCGGCGCTCGCGCTGCACGTGCTGGATGCCGCGGACATCGCACACCCTCGGTGCTGAGGGCGTCGCCGCGGCCGCTAGGCCCGGCCAGGACCGCAGTCCGGGCACAGCCCGAACAGCTCGACCGTGTGCCCGACCTGCGAGAACCCGGCCTGCCGCGCGACATCGTCGGCCCACCTTTCGACGGCCTTGCCCTCGACCTCGACGCTGCGCCCGCAGGTGCGGCAGGTCAGATGGTGATGGTGGGCGTCGGTCTGGCACCGCCGGTACAAGGTCTCCCCACTGGCGTCCCTGATCGCGTCCACCAGGCCCGATTCGCTGAGCACCTGCATGTGCCGGTAGACGGTGGTCAGGCCCACGGGCTCGCCTCGCTCGCGGAGCTCGGCGTGGATCTGCTGAGCGCTGCTGAACCCCGGTAGCCGGTCGAGCACGGCAGCCACCGCCTCGGCCTGCCGAGTGCCGCGGACCCGGGTGCCGTGCGGCGGGGCGCCTGGGGCGCGCTCGGGGAGACTCACAACTCGCACGGTACCAGCAGCGATGGCCAGGTCCCCGGTGCGCGAGGATAGGGACATGGCTGACCGGCTGCGGAACGCGACGAGCCCGTACCTGCTGCAGCACGCCGACAACCCGGTGGACTGGTGGCAGTGGGGCGAGGAGCCTTTCGCCGAGGCACGCCGCCGTGATGTGCCTGTCCTGCTCTCTGTCGGCTACTCGGCCTGCCATTGGTGCCATGTGATGGCGCACGAGTCGTTCGAGGACGAGGCGACCGCCACGATCATGAACGACCTGGTCGTGCCCATCAAGGTGGACCGGGAGGAGCGCCCCGACGTCGACGCCGTCTACATGACCGCCACGCAGGCCATGACAGGCCAGGGCGGCTGGCCGATGACGGTGTTCCTCACCCCGGACAAGGAGCCGTTCTACTGCGGAACCTACTATCCGCGCGAGCACTTCAAGCAGCTGGTCACCGCCGTGGCCCGGGCCTGGCGGGAGAACAAGGACGCGGTCACCGATCAGGCCAGCAAGGTCGCGGCCGCGCTTGCCGAGACGGCAGGGCAGCGCCCGGCTGGCGCGGTCGGCGCCGCGGCTGGCGCGGCAGAGCTCTGCGACGCCGCGGTCGAGACGCTGGCCAAGCGTTACGACGCCCGCAGCGGCGGGTTCGGCGGCGCCCCGAAGTTCCCGCCGTCGACGGTGCTCGAGTTCCTGCTGCGGACCTCGCAGCGAGACGCGGAGGCCAGGCCGCAGGCAACGACGGCGCTGGAGATGGCGGCTGGAACGGCCGAGGCTATGGCCAGGGGCGGAATGTACGACCAGCTCGGCGGCGGGTTCGCCAGGTACAGCGTCGACGCCCGCTGGGTGGTGCCGCACTTCGAGAAGATGCTCTACGACAACGCCCAGCTGGCCAGGGTGTACGCGCATTGGTGGCGGCTCTCCGGCAGCGACCTCGCCGGCCGGATCGCGCAGCAGACCTGCGACTGGATGATCGCGGACCTGCGGACCAGCCAGGGCGGCTTCGCGAGCGCGCTCGATGCCGACAGCGACGGCGAGGAGGGCGCGTTCTACGTCTGGACGCCGGCCGAGTTGACCGAGGTGCTCGGCGCTGACGACGGCGGTTACGCGGCCGGCTTGTTCAGCGTGACCGAGGCTGGCACCTTCGAGCACGGCCGCTCGGTCCTTCAGCTCCCGGCAGGACCGGCCGATCAGGAGCGCTATGACCGGATCAGGCAGGCGCTGCTCGCCGCCAGGTCAGCCAGGGTGTGGCCGGGCCGCGATGACAAGGTCGTCGCGGCGTGGAACGGGCTCGCGATCGCGGCCCTGGCCGAGGCCGGGCTGCTGTTCGGCCGGCCTGACTACGTCGAGGCGGCCAGTGCAGCCGCCGCACTGCTTGCCAGCGTGCACGTGACAGGCGGCCGCCTGGCGAGGACGTCGATGAACGGGATCGCCGGGCACAGCGCCGGCGTTCTCGAGGACTACGCCAACGTCGCGGCCGGGCTCCTCGCCCTGGCAGGAGTCACCGGCGGTGACCGGTGGGTCGCCCTCGCCGGCGAGCTGCTGGATACCGCGCTGCAGCGGTTCCGCGAGCCGGGCGGAGGGTTCTACGACACCGCCGACGACAGCGAGCGGCTGATCTACCGGCCCGCCGACCCGGGCGACGGCCCGACGCCGTCGGGCACGTTCGCGCTCGGCGGCGCCTTGCTCAGCTACGCGGCGCTCACCGGGTCAGCGCGTCATCGCGAGCCCGCGGCCGCGGCGATCGGCACGCTCACCGACGTGGCCGCCAGGTACCCTCAGGCGGCTGGCTGGGGGCTGGCGGTCGCCGAGGCGTTCCTGGCAGGCCCTGACGAGATCGCGGTCGTCGGCCCGACGGGCGACGAGGAGACGACGGCACTGCACCGCGCCGCGGCGGTCGCCGCGACTCCAGGGGCGGTGCTCGCCCTGGGCGACGGCACCGACGGTGCGGGGATTCCGCTGCTGGCGGGACGCGGCCTCGTGCAGGGCAAGCCGGCCGCCTATGTCTGCCGCGATTTCACCTGCCGATTGCCCGTGACTACCCCGGAAGACCTGCTCGCCGCGCTCGGCCGGTAACCGCGCCGCTCCCCGCTCGTCATCGCGTGGCCACCTGGCTGTCACGCACCCCCGAGATAAAATGGATAGCGAGAAATGCCGCTCACGGCTGATCTCGCCCGTTTGCGGACCGACTCGCAGGCGCATAACTCCGGTAGCGCACGGATTTGCCCCGAGCGGAAGGGAGCCGAGGTTGCCCTCTCTGGCGCGTCGGCTACTCCCAGTCATCACGTTCGCAACAGGCCTGAGCCTGGGCGTGGCGGGGACGGCTGGCCAGTCCGCGCTGGCGGCGACCCACGCTCGGCCCGCGGGTCAGCGGCACACGGCAAGTCTCGCGGTGGCAAGCTATGTCAGCTCCCAGGTCGGCGCCATTCCCGGCGCGGGCCACCGGACAAACGGTCACCGTCCGTCCGGCTCAGGGCCGGTGCCCAGCGGGGCCGTCCGCACCAATCAGCTGCCGAGCGTCGCGAGTTCGCGGCCAGGCAAGCTCTCCAGGCTGCTCCAGGCCGATGTGCTCCTGGTAGCTCAGAAGTCGCTGCCGTCCGGCCTGGTCAGCCGGCTGCGGCATGTCAACGGCGTGGTGGCCGCGGTGCCCGTCGACGCGGGCCGGGTCAAGGTCAATGGCGTCTTCGTTAACGTCCTTGGCGTGGACCCGGCAGCGTTTCGGCCGTTCGCCGCTGGTCCGACCGCGCGCTCGGCGGCGCTGTGGCAGAACGTGGCGGCCGGAGGCATGGCCGTCTCGTACACGATGGGCCACCAGGACCGCCTGACGCTGACCAAGCCCGTCAGGGTCGACGGCGCCCGCTCGGTGAAGCTGCCGGTAGCCGGATTCGGCACGGTCGGCATCGGCGGGGTCGACGCCGTGGTCTCCGACGCGGTCGCGCGCAGCCTCGGACTCACCGCCGCGAACGCGATCATCGTCAGCGCCCCCCGGGCCAGGCTCGACCGGCTGATGGCTACGTTCAAGAAGCTCGCTCCGGCAGGAACCGCCGTCGCTCCGCTGGTCACCCAGGTGATCTCGGGCTCGGTGACGGTGACCTCTGGCGCGGCCGGCGGGGGCGGCAACACCACGGGCCAGGGCCCTGGCCTGACCACCGCTCAGACTGCGAAGTTCCTGGCTGCGGCGGAGAGCCGGATCGGGTTGCCGTACGTGTGGGGCGGGGACGGACCAAGCACGTTCGACTGCTCTGGCCTGGTGCAGTGGTCGATGCGGCAAGCCGGCATCCTCATGCCGCGGGTGGCCGCCGATCAGGCCAGGACCGGGCCGTTGCTGAAGCTCAGCGACCTGCGCCCGGGTGACCTGCTCTTCTTCCATACGGACCCGACCGCGCCGAACTACATCTCCCACGTGGCGATCTACCTCGGCAACGGCCAGATGCTGCAGGCACCAGAGCCCGGCAAGAACGTCGAGGTCGTCCCCGCCGACTTCGGCGCGGGCTTCGCCGGCGCGGTCCGGGTCTACCCGCGGGTCGCCGCCGCCGTCGCCGGCAACCCTGCTGGCTAACCACGGGGCCGGCTAACCACGGGGCCGGCTGACCACGGGGCCGGCTAACCACGGGGCCGGCTGACCACGGGCCGGCTAACCGCCCTCTCCCGATCCCAGATACGAAGGTGGATCCCTGGATTCACCTTGGCCTCTGCCGAGTGTGCGCGCCGCGGCGGGGAGCGCGAGGCGGGCGGGATTGCGCGCGCGCCAGTGATCTGTAATCATGATTACATGAGTACAGACAAGAGCGAGCAGCGCGCATCGGCGGCCGAACGGCTGCGCGGGTGGTTCACCGGCAGGCTGCCAGAGGAGTGGCTCGAGGGCGCACTCGACGTCAAGGTCGACCGTGAGGAGATCACGGTGATCGTGCCGATCAGCGGCCCGCAAGTCGCCGACGGGGCATCGGATGCCGAGCAGGCAGCTGCGTGGGACGGCCGCAGCCGCCGGTTCCGCGAGGAGACCAGGCAGCACCGGATCTCGATCGCGCAGGAGGCCGAGCACGCCCACGGCCGCAAGGTGTCCTGGGGCGTGCGCTCCGGTGAGCAGACCGTCATGTTCACGACGTTCTCGGTGCCGGTCATGACCAGGCTCAGGCAGAACGAGCGACTGGTGCTCGACACGCTCGTCGACGCGGGCGTCGCACGCAGCCGCAGCGACGCGCTTGCCTGGTGCGTCCGGCTTGTCGGCGAGCACGAGGATGCCTGGCTCGGCGACCTGCGCGAGGCGCTGCGGCGGGTCGAGGAGATCAGGTCAGAGGGCCCGAAGCGAGAAGCCGGCCCGGAGGGCCAGAAGTCGGCCTGACCAGGACCTTCCTGCCGCCGAACCCGGACGGACCCCGCCAGCGGAAACTCGCGGGCGGGGCCCGTTCGTTATGCATGCGCGGGCGCTATCGGGGGAGCTGGCTCCGGCGTCGGTCCCCGCGGGCCGCGGAACGTGGCTCGCAACGGGCAACATTTCACACGCAGGGGGATATTTTGAGCCCGCCTGGGCCGGGGTACACTCCCCAAATCGATCCCGCGAGTCCGGGCGTATTTTGGGCTGCCCGAACTGGCACATACCCCGCAAGCGGAACGCGGCGTGTGCTTCCGCCAACGAGGAGGAGCAGTCGTGGTGTATCAGGTGAGGGCCGCGCAGGCGGAGTTTAATCCGGCCGCCGAGCGGCTCCGCGAGCTGACCGAGAAGATGCCCAACAGCCAGGTGACCGAGTTCGACAACGTCGTGGTCAAGGCCAGGGTGGATTCGCGAAGCACCAGGTCAACTTTCGTCGTCGATGATTCAACCAACGCAACCAGCCAGACGATCACCCGCGAAGAGTACGACCGCATCTCCGCAGAACAGGACGCCTACATCGGCGGCGAGCACATGGTGGTCGTCGACGGCTACATCGGCTCCGATCCGCGGTTCCGCACCCGTGCCAGGCTCATCATCGAGGCGGCGAACGCGAACGTTGCCGGCATGCAGGGGCAGCTGTACTACCCGGTCGAGGCGGACTACGACCCGGCGACCTGGGAGCCGGACACGACTGTCATCTACACACCCAACCTGCCAGCTCCCGGGTATCCCGATGACCGCGTGATCGCCGTGGACTTGAACGCCAACATCACCCGCGTGCTCAACTCGGACTACTTCGGCGAGTCCAAGAAGGGCGGGCTGCGGATGTGGAACAACATCGTCTACGGCCGCGGCGGGCTGGCGCTGCACGCCGGCTGCAAGGTGATGCCGCGGGGCGGCAACCCCACATCCATCCTGATCGTCGGCCTGTCGGGGACAGGGAAGACCACCACCACGTTCACGACCCAGCTGGACAGCAAGCCGGCCCAGGACGACTTCGTCGCGCTGATGCCTGGCGGCAAGGTCTACACCACGGAGAACGGCTGCTTCGCCAAGACGTTCGGCCTGGACCCGAGGTACGAGCCCGCCATCTACTACGCGACCACCAAGCCGGACGCCTACCTGGAGAACGTCTCGGTCGACGCGGACGGCAAGGTCGACTTCTTCGACACCTCCTACACCAAGAACGGCCGCACCACCTGGCCGTTCTCCTACGTGCACCCGTGGCCGGGCAACGAGGTGCCGTCCGCTGAGTTCCTGCTGATCCTGAACAGGAACGAGAACATCGTGCCCGGCGTCGCGCGGCTGGACCGTGCGCAGGCGGCCGCGTACTTCATGCTCGGCGAGACGACTGGAACCTCGGCCGGCGGCAAGGACGAGGAGGGCAAGTTCCTGCGCGTGCCTGGCACGAACCCGTTCTTCCCCAGGCACATGGCCGACATGGGCAACCGGATGCTCGAGCTGCTCGACAGCCACGAGCTGAAGGTCTACGTGATGAACACCGGCCGGGTCGGCGGCACCGATGACGAGACGTCGAAGAAGGTGACGATCCCGTACTCCTCGGCCATGGTGCAGGCCATCGTCGAGGAGACGATTGAGTGGGAGAGCGACCAGGATTTCGGCTACGAAGTCGCCAAGTCGCTGCCCGGCGTGGACGACCCGGAGATCCTGCAGCCGCGCAAGCTCTACGAGCGCCAGGGCCGGTTCGCGGAGTATGAGGCGATGGTCGCGCGGATCAAGAAGGAGCGCAGGGAGTACCTCGCCTCCTTCGCCGGCCTCGACGACGCGATCGTGAAGTCGATCGGCTGACCCGCCGCTGGCCGACCCATCGCTGGCGGTCGCACCGTCCGTGCGTGTCTGCCGCCCGGGGACGGCCAGCCTTGCGGACGGCAGTGACGGCGTGAGACCTGTGATGCGTGGGGGAACAGCGGAACAGGTGTGCCGAGATCTGCCGCACCGGTCAGATTCAGCGATAACGTTCTAGGTGGGGTGCAAGGAGCGAGGAAGGGTGCCGGATGGGTGTGCGCGATCTCCTCTACGTGCTCTACGAGCGGCGGCTGGAAGCCTCGCTTTCGCCGTCAGCGGCGCCCCGGCACGTCGGGGTGATGTGTGACGGCAACCGCCGCTGGGCGCGGTCTGCTGGCTTGCTCGACGTCAGCACCGGCCACCGGCGGGGCGCCGACAAGATCTTCGAGCTGCTCGAGTGGTGCAAGCAGGCAGGTGTGGAGGTTGTCACCCTGTGGCTGCTGTCCACCGACAACCTAGTCGCCAGGCCGGAAGAAGAACTTGAGCCGCTGCTGGCGATCATTGAGGACACCGTCAGGCAGCTGGTGACTCAGCGCTGGCGGGTCAAGCCGGTCGGCGCTCTCGACCTGCTGCCCGCCGAGATGGCCCAGGTGCTCAAGGACGCCGGCGAGGCGACCGTCGACTACCCGGGCCTGCAGGTCAACGTCGCCGTCGGGTACGGCGGCCGCCGCGAGATCGCCGACGCGGTCCGGTCGCTGCTGCAGGAGCACGCGACCAAGGGGACCACGATCGAGGAACTCGCCGAGATCCTCGACGTCGAGCACATCGCCGAGCATCTCTACACGGCCGGCCAGCCCGATCCTGACCTCGTCATCAGGACCTCGGGCGAGCAGCGGCTCGGCGGTTTCTTGCTCTGGCAGAGCGCGCACTCGGAGTTCTATTTCTGCGACGCGTACTGGCCGGCCTTCAGGAAGGTGGACTTCCTGCGCGCGCTGCGTTCGTACGCGGCACGGCATCGCAGGTTCGGCACCTGAACGTGTCGCGGTCGCCAGCCACGACCGCTAGCCGCCAGCTGCGGCCGCCGGCCGCTAGCCGCTGAGCGCGGCTGCCGCAAGCGTGGTTGGCTCGCTGGACAGACGGCCGCGGTCGTCGAGGTAGACACCGCAGTAGCTGATCAGCACCACGCTGCCGGCAGCGTTCGAGTTCAGCGTGGCAGCTCCGCACCCGATGCTGTGCGCCACCACCAGCGGCTTGCCCACTGCGGCGCCCGTGCTGGTGTCCGACGTCTGGAGCACCACGACGCCGGTGCTTGCGCACTCCGACAGCACCGCGTACCTGCCGCTGGTTCCCAGCCAAGCCGCGGCCCTTGGCACGCAGGTCACGCCCGTCTTCATCGCCAGCGGCCAGCTGGCCAGCTTCGGCACGGCCGCGACCCTCGCCGCCGTGTCCAGGATGGCAGGGGTGCCCGGCATGCGCTGGGCGGCCGCCTGACTAGCCAGGTAGGACAGGTGCCGCCCGTCGGGCGACCAGGACAGGCCGGTGATGAGGTCAGCCTGCGCTGCCGGGACGCTCCAGCTCTGCCTGGCGGCCTGATGCCCTGGCAGCGGCAGCACTTCGATCCGCGCGCCGCCTGCCCTGGCGGCAACTGCGACGGCGACCCGGCTCCCGTCCTGACTGACCGCGGCTGAGGTCACGGCCGCCTGCCCGAACAAGGGGCCAAACTGGACGCTGTGGCCACTCGCTACCACCAGGGCGAGCCTGGCCCCGTGGACGTGTCCCGCCCGGCTCCGGCTCGCGAGCGTGACCACCCAGCCGCCCGCCGGGTTGGTCGCAAGGACGGCCGGAGCGCCGGCGATCGCGGTCAGGCGGGCCACGAGCACGGGCGCGCTCGCCGATCCGATCCTCGTCATCACGAAGCGATGGGTGCTGTCCAGCGCGAGGATCAGATGCCCGCCGCCTGGCGGCGGCAGCGCGGACACCGGAATGTGCGTGCTGATAGCGGGCGCGGTCGGGCTCGCGGGCGGGTTCTGCGGGTGGCCGCGGCGGGTGCTGCTAGTGGCGGCCGGAGCCGGGCTGCTCGTGTGGCCCGCGGGGTGGGCGGTCGGATAGGACGCGCCTGGCGCGCTCCCTGACCACACGACCGGGCCGTGCTGCCCGGCGCCCTGAGCGAGGCTGCCGGACACCTGCGGCGCGCCGAACCCGGCAGCCAGCATGATCGTCCACGCGATCGTCGACGTCTGCAGCCTGGCCCTGCGGCGTCGCTGCTGGCCTCTGTCGCGTACCTCGCTGACCGGCGGAACGTGCACGGGAGCCGCCGCGGCCTGATCGAAGAGCTCGCGCAACATCTGGTCAGGCATGGCTGGTCTCCGCCGCGGTTCTGGCCGGCGTCGGCTGGCATGACCTGGCGCGCTCGGCTGGCGGGTCAGGCTCGACGATGCGGACGGCCTCAGCCAGCGCCGTCCTGCCGCGGGACAGCCAGCTCTTCACGCTCCCGGCCGGGCAACCGAGTTCCGCTGCGATCTGGTCGATGGTCAGGTCGCACATGTAGTGCAGCACGAGCACGGTCCGCTGCCGCTCCGGCAGCGTCCGCAGGCCGCTAACGAGGGCCACGGTATCGGTGCTGACTTCTGCCGCCTGCAGCTCGATCGTGCGGCCCGCTGCGGCGCGGGCGACCCTGATGCGGCGCCAGCGGCTTGCCGCCAGGTTGGTTGCGACCCTGCGGACCCAGGCTTCAGGCGAGTCGCAGTCCCTGACCATCGCCCAGCGCTGCCAGGCGCGCGCGAACGCCTCCTGCGCGATGTCCTGGGCATCTGCCATGTCTCCGGTGAGCGCATATCCGTGGCGGATGAGCCGGGCCGCCGAGCATGAGTAGAACTCATCGAAGTCCAGTCGGCTGGCTGCCTCCGCCATCTTCTAGAAGTTGCTTCGCGGGTCGTCGGCGACGCGTGCATGCTCCGGGCATCGCCGACCAACCGCGTGGTCAGGTGCCGGCCACGTAGCTGTCACATGCTGTGAGACGCACGAGCCGGCCATTTGGTTACAGCATGGCGAAATTACGGTGCTGCAGGCGCGATCCGGCCTGCATTGGTCAGTTCGTGGTGCGCCGCTACTTTCGCACGATGCATCTCGCAGGTACCGTCTGGACTGACGGGCGGTGTGTAGCCGCCCGGCGGGAAGGCCCTCGAGATTCTCGAGCTTCGCGTCCTGGCACGCAGGCGAGATGAGCGAAGGGCCGGCGCCGGTCCTTCGCTGGCCGGTCCCGGTCCCTCCGACACGTTTGTGTCCAACGCGGCGCCGCAAGCGGCGCTCAGGGGAGAGTGAGTGGCCATTTCCGCAACAGCCCGCGCATCGCGCCCGAACCGTATCAGCCTTCAAGAGTCAGCAGCGAGCTCGGCCGCCATTGCAGCGGCCGGCCAGGCAGGACAGGCCGGCCCTGCCCAGGACCTGGACCTGGACTTGGCGTCCGGGGCCGCCGACCGGCGCACCTACGTGCTCGACACCAGCGTCCTGCTCGCCGACCCAGGCGCCATCGGCAGGTTCGCCGAGCACCGGGTCGTGCTGCCGCTGGTCGTGATCACCGAGCTCGAGGCCAAGCGGAATCATCCTGAGCTTGGGTTCTTCGCTCGCGCTGCGCTGCGTCATCTTGACGACCTGAGGCTGAACTACGGCAGGCTGGACGCCGACCTCGCGATCGGCGACCTGGGCGGGACGGTGCGGGTCGAGCTGAACCACTCTGACTCCTCTGTGCTCCCAGCGGGCTTCAGGCTCGGCGACAACGACACGAGAATCCTGTCGGTGGCCTGCAGCCTGGCCGCGGAAGGCCAGAGCGTCGTGCTAGTCAGCAAGGACCTGCCGCTGCGCATCAAAGCTGCGGCCGTGGGACTCGCCGCCCAGGAGTACCGCGCCGAGCTGCCGCCTGACTCGGGCTGGACCGGGATGGCCGAACTCGAGATCAGCCCTGACGAGATCGATCAGCTCTACCACAACGGAACCCTCGAGTCCGCCGCGGTCAGGAACCTGCCCTGCCACACGGGTCTGGTGCTGTACTCGGGCGCGGTCGGAACCGGCAGCGCGCTCGGCCGGGTGCAGCCCGACAAGTCGGTGCGGCTGGTCCGCTGCGACCGGGACGTGTTCGGGCTGCGCGGGCGCAGCGCCGAGCAGCGCGTTGCGCTCGACCTGCTGCTCGATCCCGAGATCGGGATCATCTCGCTCGGCGGCCGGGCCGGCACGGGCAAGTCGGCCCTCGCGCTCTGCGCGGGCCTGGAAGCCGTCATGGAGCGCCGCCAGCACCGCAAGGTCGTGGTGTTCCGTCCGCTGTACCCGGTGGGCGGCCAGGAGCTCGGCTACCTGCCGGGCTCGGAGGCCGACAAGATGAACCCGTGGGCGCAGGCTGTCTACGACACGCTCTCGGCCGTGACGACCCCTGACGTGATCGACGAGGTCGTGGGCAGGGACATGCTCGAGGTACTGCCGCTCACCCACATCAGGGGCCGGTCGCTGCACGACTCGTTCGTGATCGTGGACGAGGCCCAGTCGCTCGAGCGCGGCGTGCTGCTCACGGTGCTGTCCAGGATCGGGGCGGGCTCCAGGGTCGTGCTCACGCACGACATCGCCCAGCGGGACAACCTGCGGGTCGGCCGGCACGACGGCGTGGTAGCCGTGATCGAGAAGCTCAAGGGCCACCCGCTGTTCGCGCACGTGACGCTCGTGCGCTCCGAGCGATCGCCGATAGCGGCGCTGGTCACCGAGATGCTCGAGGACGTCGCGCCCTGACGGAACCCCCTGCGGCTCGCCCGCCTGGCACGTTCCGCGCATGGGCGCCGGAACGTGCCAGGGAGCGGTAGCGTCAAAGCGTTATGAACGAAACCGATGACGCGCGGGTGCGGGCCGCCGGCCCCGGGACCCGTCGGCCTGCCGGGCGGACCGGCACCGCAGGCCCGAGGCGAGAAGCCGGCCCGGAGGGCCCGAGGCGAGAAGCCGGCCCGGAGGGCCCGAGGCGAGAGCCCGGAGGGCCCGAGGCAGAGGCCCGGAGGGCCCGAGGCAAGAAGCCGGCCCGGAGGGCCCGAGGCAAGAAGCCGGCCCGGAGGGCCCGGTTTCCGTCATCATGCCGGTCCGCGACGCAGAACGGAACCTGGCCGAATCTGTCACGCACGTGCTCAGCCAGTCCTATCCCGGCGAGCTCGAAGTTGTGCTGGCAGTCGGTCCTTCCAAGGACAAGACCGAGCAGATAGCGAAGGACCTGGCCGCCGGGGACCCGCGGATCCGCGTGGTGGCCAACCCGTCAGGCCAGATTCCCAGCGCCCTCAACGCCGCGGTGCGCGCCTCGCAGTATCCGGTCATCGTCCGGGTGGATGTCCGGTCACGGCTGCCGGCCGGCTACATCGCGGCTGCTGTCCGCACGCTGCGTGAGACCGGGGCCGTCAACGTCGGCGGCATCATGGCAGCTGAGGGGATCACGCCGTTCCAGCAGGCGGTGGCGTGGGCGATGACCTCGCCGGCCGGAGTGGGCTCGGCCCGGTTCCACACCGGCGGCAACGCCGGGCCGTCCGAGTCGGTGTACCTCGGCACGTTCAGGCGCGAGGCGATCGAGGGCGTCGGCGGGTACGACGAGCAGTACCTGCGCGGCGAGGACTGGGAGATGAACCACCGGATCCGCGAGGCCGGCGGCCTGATCTGGTTCCAGCCCGAGCTCAGGGTCACCTACCGGCCGCGGACCAGCGTCGGCGAGCTGGCGTCGCAGTACTTCCTGTACGGCAGGTGGCGGCGGGCGGTCGCGCGACAGCACGCCGGCACGATCACCCTGCGCTACCTGGCCCCGCCAGCCACGCTGCTCGTGCTGCTCGTCGGGACGCTCGCGGGCCTCGCCGGGGTGGCCAGCCTGGCCGATCGCACCGGAACGTGGTGGCAGTGGCTGCTGACAGCGGGCCTGATCGTCCCGCTGGCTTACGTGATCGGCCTGCTGGTCGTCACCGCCAGGGCGGGTACCGACGGCCGGCTGAGCGGGCGCTCGGTCGCCTGGCTGCCCGTCGTCCTGGCGACCATGCATCTGTGCTGGGGAGCGGGCTTCCTGACCAGCCCCCGCCGGCTAGCGAAGGCGCCGCAGGCCGGCGCGGCGGCCTGGCTCCGAACGGGCAGCGCCCGGACAGCCCGGTCCCGGACAGCCCGGTCCCGGACGTGCCTGTCCCGGACGTGCCTGTCCCGGACGGCTCAGTGCCGGACGGCTCAGTGCCGGACAGCCCGGCGACTCAGTCCTGATCTGCCTGGGCGAGCAGCGCTTCGGCGACCCTGAAGTCGCCGGCGTAGGTGATCTTCAGGTTGCGCTCGCTGCCTGCGACGACACGGACCGGCACGTCGGGCATGTAACGCAGCACGATCCCGCAGTCGTCGGTCGGCGTGAAGGACGGGTCAGGCTCGGCCGCCGCCAAATCGTGCGCTCGCCTGATCACTGACAGCAGGAAGCCCTGCGGTGTCTGACAGCGGCCGAGCGACTCCCTCGGCGGGATCGAGGTCATCACACCGTCCGCCATCTCTACGATCGTGTCGGCGGTCGGCACGACCACGCCAAGCGCCCGTGCCGCGTTGGCGCCGGTGAGCGCAGCCACGCAGTCGCCGATGATCCGCTGGCCGACCAGCGGCCGCGCGGCGTCGTGGAAGAGCACGTTGCAGTCAGTTCCTGGCGCACTGAGGTACTCGATCGCCTGCCTCGTCGACCCCGGCCGGTCGACGCCACCCGCGATGATGTCGCTGAGCTTGCCGTACCTGCCGTCCAGGACCTGCTTCGCGGCGCCGATCAGGTCCGCGGGCATCACGACCAGGACTTCGTCGACGCCGGGTGCGGCGTCGAACGCGGCGACGCAATGCTCGAGCAAGGTCCGCCCGGCGAGCAGCTGGAGCTGCTTGGGCGTGTTCCCGCCGAGCCGGACGCCGGAGCCGCCGGCCAGCACCACGGCGACTGTCCGCATGATCGGACCCTACCCAGCCGCCACCGCCCGGCCATCGCCCGCCCGGTGTCCGCAGGGCGGTGCTGAGCCACATCACACGGCTTTCAGTCATGATCGCGAGTGTTGTGGGGCCTTTGTGCCACGCCAATCCGTGCTAAGTCCCCGGTGTGGGCGGGTCGGCGGCAGCGCGGCGCGACTCTGGATCCGAATCCGGCAGATCGCCGACCGAATTACACCTTTTGTGGTCGGGTTTGGATCCAAGGTCGCGCCCGCGACGGTGGGCGGGGCGCGAGGGGCGCGGCACGGGGTGCGGAGGGGGCGGACGCTCCCGTTTCGGGTGAAGGGAGAGAGTGCGCTGACGTCATTTGGGTACGCTGAGTGATTGATCAATTGCAATTGCTCACATTCTCGCGCAGGGAGGTCAGATCCTCTCCGGACTGAAGCGCCCGGCAAGCGGTGAGCTCGTCGCTGATTCCGGTACCGGGAATCGGAACGGCAACAGCGCGGCGATGCGGGTCGCCACGCTGCTCATTTCTGCGGTCGCGCTGGCGCGGCGGTCGCTCGGCTGGCTGGCCGCCCGCGCGGTTGACCGCGCGGTCACGCCTGGCTCGCTGTCCGGCATCTCGGTGCTGATGGCGGTGTGCGCGGCCGGCTGGTTCAGCGGGGGAGCCGGCGAGAACGGCGCGCGCGGCCTGCTGGCGATGTCCGGCTGGCTGCTGTTCGGCC
The DNA here is from genome assembly GCA_963739025.1 of uncultured Actinomycetota bacterium. Taxonomy (GTDB): domain Bacteria; phylum Actinomycetota; class Actinomycetes; order Streptosporangiales; family Streptosporangiaceae; genus Chersky-822. The sequence continues at coordinate 1,168,562 of CAVTYS010000003.1, forward strand.
TTGCCTCGCGCGGCCTGGCCGCCTTCGCGGCCCGCCGGCGCGCCGGGCGGGCTGGGGCAGGAGCATCCGGCGGCGGCACCGACTGGCTCGTGCTGCCCGCGACATGGCCAGGCGGTGCCCCGGCGGAAACGGGCGCTCAGAACGACGCGTCGGCGGCGGCACGTACGACCGCTGCACGGTTTCGAGACGAGGCGCGGATAGGCAGCGGATTGGCCGGCGACGAGGCAGCCGGCGACGAGGCAGCTGCCGCCGAGGCAGCTGCCGCCGAGGCAGCGGGCGCCGAGGCAGCGGGCGACGCGGTGCCTGGCGATGCGGTGGCTGGCGACGCGGTGGCCGGCGATGAGGCGGCCCGCGCCGAAGCAGTCGACGGCGGGGATGCGGTCGCGGGCGCGATGCTCGGGTTCGGCTGGCTCGCGGCGATCAGCGCGATGGCCGCCGAGTCCGCCATCTACGGCGGAATGGCGGCGGGCAGCGCGCACGCGACGCTGATCGGCGCCTGGCCGCTCGCGGTCCTCGCCGTCGCTTCGGTGGCGCTCACCGACGTGCTCGGCGCCTGCCGGGCGGCTGCGCTGACCGCCGAGCGGAGCAGGGACCTGGGCCGCAACCCCGTCCTGCGCGCGGTCGGGACGTTGCTGCGCGTGCCGTCTGGGCTGCGGGGCCTGCTCGCGCTCGCGGCCTACGGTCTTGGCGGCCCGCAGGCCGCGCTGCTGGCCGTGCTCGGCCTCGGGGCGGTCACGATAGCCGCAGCCGTCGCCACGCTCGCGACGGTCGTGCCGGCGGCCGGTGCTGGCAAGACCCGTGCCGGCAAGACCCGTGCCGGCAAGACCCGTGCTGGCAAGACCCGCGCTGGCAAGACCCGTGCCGGCAAGACCGGGCCGGCGAACTCTCCGGCGGCCGCGGCGCGGGCAGGGACGTCGCCAAGGATCACCGCCATCGTCGGAGTCGCCGGGTCGCAGGGAGAGACTACGGCCGTGCGGTTCACGACCACTCCGTCGCCCGCCTGGCTGGCGGCCAGCCGCAAGCGCGCCGCCCCGCAAAGCCGGCCGCCGGCGGCCGCCGGGCGGGCAGCGATCCCGACCGCCGCTACTGAGGCGCAGGGCAGGGACGTCATCCTGGCGCTGCGGGACGACGGCGCCGTCGCGCGCCGGGCTGGTCGGCTCGTGCAAGGCAATCTGATCCCGCTGCCGCCCGCTCTGGCCGGCCTCATCGCGACGTCCATGCTGGCCGCGCTCGGCCTGCACCATTTGCCCGGCTTCATCGCCCTGACGCCGCCCGTGGTGATGATGCTGGCCGCGCCTGGCTCGAGTCACCCGCACGACAGCAGGTTCGACTGGGTTGTTCCCGCCCTGCTCGCCGCCGCCCAGTTCGTATACCTGGGGTCGCTCGGCTTCGCCGTGGCCTTGCCGGGGCCAGTCGTCTTCGCGGCCTGCGCCATCGTCGCGATCTGGTACACCAGCAACACCGCGATAGTCACCGGGACCCGCCCGACCAGCCCAGCCGCAGCAACCGCCGCCGGGGCAACCGCCGTCGCAGCAACCGCCGCCGCCCCAACCGCCGCCCCAACCGCCGCCGGACCCACCGGACCCACCGGACCCACCGGACCCGCCTGGGGCGCCGGGCTCGGCTGGGAGTCCAGGATGTTCGTGGTCGGCCTCGCCGCAACGTTCGGGCTAGCGACGTTCGGGTACGTTGGGCTGGCAGCATATCTTGGTGTGCTCATCTGCCGGAAAGTCGTGACCGGCTACCTCGTGCCCAAGGAGGAAGACCGGCAGTGATCGGTATGGTTCTCGCTGCGGGAACGGGCCGCAGGCTCCGCCCCGACACCGACGGGCGGCCGAAGGCGCTGCTCCCGGTGGCCGGCGAAACCACCATTCTGGACATCGCCCTCCGCAACCTTGCAGCGGCCGGGCTGACCGAGGTCGTAATCGTCGTCGGCTACGCGGCCGGGATGGTCGCCGACCGCGTCCCCGCCTTCGAGCGGGAGTACGGCGTCTCGATCGACCTCGTGCACAACGACCGGGCCGAGGAGTGGAACAACGCCTACTCGCTGTGGCTCGCGCGCGAGTACTTCGGACGCGGCGTCATGCTGGTCAACGGCGACACCGTGCACCCGGTCAGCATCGAGAAGACATTGCTCGCCGCCAGCGCAGGGGGCCAGCCGGCCATCCCGGCCAGGCTCGCGCGCGCCAGGCGGGCTGGGGTAAACGGCAGCCGGCGCGAACCCCTGCTCGGCCGGCTGATCATCGCGATCGACGACATCAAGGCGCTCGCCGAGGAGGAGATGAAGGTCGTCCTGGACGCCGACGGGATGCTGGTGCGGATCACCAAGGTGATGGATCCCGGCCGCGCCCACGGCGAGTACATGGGCGTGACGCTGATCGAGCCGGCCGCAGCGGTCGCCCTCGCCGACTGCCTGGAGACCACCTGGCGGCGTGATCCGCACCTGTACTACGAGGACGGCTTCGCCGAGTTCTCCGAGCGCGGCGGCGCGGTGCTGGCCGCGCCCATCGGCGCCGTGGAGTGGGTCGAGGTAGACGACCACGCGGACCTGCTGCGAGCCAGGGAAATCGCCTGGCGCTGCTAGGGTGTGTCCCTGATCTCGCCCGATACCGCGCACCGCACGGTGGCGGAGGAGGCCCATGCCGCTGCTGGCGCGAATGCTCGCCGCCCCCCTGGTCATCGACGTCAGGCCAGGGGCCATCGGCGCGCTTCCAGGCCTGCTGACTAACCCGAAGATCGCGGGCGGCGGACACGTGGCGATCGCGGTCGGCCCTGGTCAGGGCGACGTGATCGCGGCTGAGTTGCCGGCCGGTCTCGCCGACGTGATCAAGATTCCTGATGGCGGCTACGACAGCGCGGTCGCGCTTGGCAGGGATCTGCGGGCCGGCCGGTACGAGGCCGTCGCGGGGATCGGCGGCGGCAAGACCATCGACGTCACTAAGCTCGCGGCGCACGTCGCAGGCATCCCGATGGTCGCGGTTGCGACGAGCCTGGCGCACGACGGCATCGCTTCGCCGGTGAGCACGCTGGCGCACGAGTCGGGGAGCGGCTCGTACGGCGTCGTGCCGCCGGTCGCCGTCGTGGTCGACCTGGACCGGGTGCGGCGGGCCCCTGGGCCGCTCTCGACGGCCGGGATCGGCGATGCGATCAGCAACTTGTCCGCCGTCGCCGACTGGGAGCTGTCGGCGGCCGACACCGGTGAGGCGGTCGACGGGCTCGCCGCGGCGATGGCTCGGTCCGCGGCGCACGCTGTGCTGCACGAGCCAGGCCCGGACAGCGGCGATGAGTTCCTGACCGTCCTGGCCGAAGCGCTGATCATGTCCGGCATGGCGATGGCTGTCGCCGGGTCCAGCCGCCCGGCGAGCGGCGGCGACCACGAGATCATGCACGCGATCAACCAGCTCTATCCGGGTACCGCCAGCCATGGCGAGCTGGCCGGGCTTGGCGCATTGTTCTGCACCCACTTGCGCGAAGACGCCAGCCAGGCCGCCGCGATATCGTCCTGCCTGCGGCGGCACGGCCTGCCGCGGCAGCCAGCCGATGTCGGGCTGTCCGCTGAGCAGTTCACCGCCGCGGTCTGCGCCGCTCCCGAGACGAGGCCGGGCAGGTACACGATCCTCGAGCGCCTCGCGATGTCGCCGGCCGAGGCCGCCAAGCGAGTGGAGGAGTATGTCAGGGCCATCGCTGGCTGAGCTCAGGGAGAAGGGCCAGCCGCAGGCCGTGCTCGACCGGCTCAACGACGAGCACTGGCTAGGCCGTCTCTACGGGCGCAAGCTGTCGCCGTACTTCACCTGGGCGTTCGCCCGCATGGGCTGGTCGCCTAACGCGGTCACCGCCGCCTTCATCGTGTGCGGGATCGCGGCGGGCGTCGTGATCGCGTTCGGCGGCCTCGTGACGGCGGTGATCGGGGCGCTGCTGGTGCAGCTGTACCTGATATTCGACTGCTCCGACGGGGAACTCGCCAGGTGGAGTAACAGGAAATCGGCGGCTGGTGTCTACCTGGACGGGGTCGGCCACTACCTGGGCGAGAGCGCCTTGCTCGTGGGCCTGGGGTTCAGGGCGCAAGGCGACCTGACCGTCTCTGGCGGCTACGTGACCGCCGGCGTGGCGGCCGCGTTGCTCGCGATGCTCGTCAAGGCCGAGACCGACAACGTCGTGGTCGCTCGGGCCAAGGCGGGCCTGCCCGCGGGGCACGACGACGCGGCGCTCGCGCCGGCCAGCACCGGGCTGGCCAGGGTTCGCAAGGCAGCGAGCGTGCTCAAGGTGCACAGGATCACCCAGGCTGTTGAGCTGTCGTTGCTGATCCTGATCGCCGCGATCGCCGACGCGATCCGCGGTGACCTGACCGCTACCAGGGTGCTCGTTGTCGTGTGCGTGATCGTTGCGGCCCTGATGGTGGCCGCGCACCTGGTCGCCATCATGGCATCAAGGCGGCTGCGGTGAGCGGGGAGTCTGGGGGGGCGGCGTCCCCCTGGCCAGCAGTGAAGCTGTCGATCGTGATCTTGACTATGGGCAACAGGCCCGATGAGCTGAGCCGCGCCGTCGAGAGCACCGCGCCGCTGCGGTCAGCGGGCGCCGAGCTCGTCGTCGTCGGCAACGGCGCCGATCCTGGCAAGCTGCCAGACGACGTCGCTGCCGTGCGCCTGGCGGAGAACGCCGGCGTCGCTGGCGGGCGCAATGCGGGCGTGCGGGCCTGCGCGGGCGATGTCGTGCTGTTCCTCGACGACGACGCCTGGTATCCGGCGGCGGCCGCGCTCGGCGAGCACGTCGCGGCCAGATTCGCGGCGGACGCGGTGCTCGCCGTGCTGTCGTTCCGCGTCGTTGACCCGGACGGCGGATCTGGCGGACGCTGGCACGTGCCACGGCTGCGCGCGTCGGACCCTGAGCGGTCCTCGGTGGTGACCACGTTCGCAGGCGGGGTGTGCGCCATCCGGCGCTCGGCCTACCTGGAGGCTGGCGGTCAGCCTGACGCGTTCTTCTTCGGGCACGAGGAGACCGACATGTCCTGGCGGCTGCTCGACCTCGGGTACCGGATCGAGTACGACGCTGCCGCGACCGTGTGCCATCCGGCCGTGCACAACGCCAGGCACGAGACCTGGTACCGGCTGGAGGCCAGGAACCGGGTATGGCTGGCGCGGCGGAACCTGGCCTGGCCGCTTGCGGCGGTATACCTCGCCGACTGGATGGCGCTGACCGTCGCGCGGGAACGGTCGCGAGGGGCGCTGCGGGCCTGGTTCGGCGGGTTCGCCGAGGGATGGAGGACCGATCCGGGCCGCCGCCAGCCGATCTCGCTCCGCACCGCGTGGCGGATGACCAGGGCAGGCCGGCCCCCGATCATCTGACCAGCTGCTAGACCGCCAGGTCAGCGTGCTCGGCCTGCCAGTCCCGGTACCAGGCCGCGAACCAGGGGTGGGTATCGGCGAGCGGGACGATGCAGCGCACGGTCTGTGCGTAGTAGGCGCGCTGGCGCTCCAGGCCCAGGTTCCGCAGCGTCTGCACGTTGCTGAGCCGGTCCGCGAGCTTGACCAGGATCGCGTCCCGCGGCGCGGCTGCCAGCCGGGCCAGGCTCGCCCGTTTCACCTCGGCCCGGTCCTCGCCCTGGCCGGCCTCGGGGATGGTGACCCAGCCGACTAGCTCGGCGATCCGCGGCCCGAATCTAGCGGCGAGTTCGTCGGTGCTGACCGGGGTGTCCTCGACGACGTCGTGCAGCACAGCGGCGGACAGCACGTCGGGATCGGTGACCCCAGCGCCGACGACCAGCGCCTCGAGCGCCTCGAGCAGGTGCTCGAGGTACGGCACACCGGTCGGCCGAACCTGATCACCGTGGCTGACCTGCGCGAAGTCGATGGCCTCGGTCGCCTGACCGATGGTCTGGGCGGGCAGCCGCTCGCGCATCCCGGCCACCGCGGCCGTAGCCGTATGCCAGTCGGTGAAGCGCTCCACAGCCCCATTCTGACGGCCAGGACCGGCCATACATCCGCATTCACGGTGGTTCGCTCGCGGAAAGCGCTCGCCTGGCCGCCTCAGTGACCTCCAAGCGGTCCGGCGAAGGCGGACTTGTCGCTGCAGACTCCGGCGCCTGCCGTGATGCCGCCGTACCGCTTGGTCACACCCGACAGCGGCGACCGGGACGGCTGCCTGCTCCCCGCCCCGCTGGCGCTCGCACTCGTGGGCGTGGGCCGCGCGGACGAGGAACGCCGGCCTTGCGACCGGCCGGCCGCGACGCCGCCGCCTTGCTGGTGGTGCTGCTCACCGGCGTGGTGCCGGGCGGAGCGCGGCAGCTTCCTGTCGTGCGCGATCGCCAGGAACAGCGTGCTGGCCTGAGCCGACCACTGCACCCAGTTCGGGTTCGGCGCGTAGGCAACGACTGGCACCTGCACGAAATGCACGGCCCGCAGCGGCATGGTGCGCAGCCGCTGAACCAGCGCGATCATGTCGCTCTGCCGCAGCCCGCTGTCGGTGGTGAGCGACCCGGCGACGTCGCGGACGATCCTGAAGATTCTCGCCGGATCGCTGAGCAGGCCGGTGCGCTTGACCTTCTGCGCGACCGACGCCATCAGGAACTGGTCGCGCTGGATGCGCTCGAGGTCCGACCCGACGCCGATGTATCTAACCCGCCAGTACGCGAGCGCTTCAGCGCCGCCCACGTGGTGGACACCGGCCGTCAGATGCAGCTTCGAGCGCCGGTCGTTGATCGGAATCGGCAGGCAGATCTGCACCCCGCCCAGGTCGTTGATGACATGCTCGAACCCGGTGAAGTTGAGCTCGGCGAAGTGATCAAGCCTGATGTGCGTGGTGTGCTCGATCGTCTTCCAGAGGCAGCCGGGCCCGCCGTTGCTGAAGGTCTCGTTGATCTGCTCGATCTGCCCTGGCCGCGCGATCTGCCCTGGCGAGCCTGGCTCCCGCGGGCACGCCAATACCGGCACAACCGAGTCCCTTGGGATGCTCAGCACCACCGCCCGCTTGAGCCCGGGGGACAGGTGCAGGATCAGGATGGTGTCGGAGCGCTGCCCGGTGACGTGCTTGCCGAACCTGGCGTTCTTGCCGCGACGCGTGTCAGACCCGATCACGAGTATGTTCAGGGCGTTGTTGTAACCGCGCGGCCGGTGCCCGAGGCCCGTGACCTTGACCTGGTGGATCTTGCCGAACACGTCGCGGTAGACCGCGTAGGCGGTCAGCGCCCCGCCGACGAGCACGACCGCGACGACCGCGGCTACCCAGCCGAGCACGCGAGGAGCGCGCCGCCCCCGCGGTGCGTTCCCCCTGGCAACTGGCTGATCGTCCCCGTTCCCCATGGCTCTTGCCTGGGGTTCTTGCCCGCGCGGGCGCTTTTAACCGCGAGGGTCAGCCGCTGGTGAAGGCGGTGCCGTAGCCCTTGCACTGGTTCGTGCTGCCGCGGTAACCACCGAACTTGCCGGTCAGGTTGCCGACTGGCTGTGAGGGCGGCGGGCCCAGCTGCTTGAAATCCGACCCGACGATCAGGGTCACGTCACCGGCGGTGAGCGAGCTGACCTGGCGTAGCTTGACGTTCTTCAGCTGCGCCGCGACGGTTTCTGCGGCGGCCAGGTCGGCCGGCCCGTGGTACTCGACGACCGATGTGGTGTAGCTGGTGTCGGCGGCACCGGTCGGCGTGAGGGCGTCGGTGGTGGTGAGGATGTGGAAACCGCGCGAGGTCAGCGCGGTCGCGGTGACACCGGCGATGCCCTGCACTCCCGATCCGTTCAGCACGTTGACGCTGACCTTGTCGGCGCTGACCAGCTTGGGCACTGGCCCGGCGTTCTTGTGCCCGGTGGCCTTGCTGCCCTTGTTGCCTTGCGCGCCCTTCTTGTTCTTGCCGCCCTTGCCGGTCTTGTGCACAGCGCGGTCGCGCTCAATGTCGTCGAACAGCTTCGAGGTCTGGGTCGCGTCGAATTCCACCCAGTTCGGGTTCGCCGGATAGGTCACCGTCGGAACCTCGATGAACTGGATCGACTTCGTCGAGATGTGGCTGAGACTCCGGCCGATGTGGACGATGCGGGAAGGCGTCAGCCCGGCGTCGGTGGTCAGCGCGTGCGAATCGGAGATGGCGTTGATGATCGACCATGTCTTGGAGAGGCTGTGCAGGACGCCGGTCTTGAGGATCTTCTGCACCAGGCCGACCATCAGCAGCTGATCGCGCTGGATCCGCTGCAGGTCAGAACCCAGGCCGAAGCCATCCCGCAGCCGCCAGAACTGCAGCGCCTTCCAGCCCTTAAGTACGTGGTGGCCTGCGGTGAGCTTGAGCCGGTCGTACCTCGTCTTGTGAATCGCGGTGGGCAGGCACACCGGCACGCCGCCGAGGTCGTTGACCACGCTGATGAACCCGGTGAAATTGAGCTGGACGAAGTTGTCCAGGTGAATGCCGGTGGTGTGCTCGATCGTCTTCCACAGGCAGTTGGCCCCGCCGTTGGCGAAGCTGGCGTTGATCTGCTCGACCGATCCCGGCGCGACGGTCTGGCCCGGGAATCCGCCCGGCTCGGACGGGCAGGAGTAGACCGGTATCACCGAGTCGCGCGGGAAGCTCAGCACCGTGACGCGGCCGCCGCCCGGCGAGATGTGCGCGACCATCACCGTGTCGGATCGCTGCCCTGGGGTGTAGCCGCCGATCTTGCCATTTCGTCCCGACCGGGTGTCCGAGCCGATCACAAGAATGTTCAGCGCGCTATTCAGCTTGGGCGGGCGCTTGCCCTGGCCCGAGATCGTCTCGGTCGCAATCCCGTCCAGGACGTTGCGGTACTTCGCGTACCCGTAGAGTGTGCCGCCGACCAGTAGCACGGCCAGCCCGATCGCCGCCCAGCCGGTGAGCATCATGCCAAGTGAGTAGCGGCGGGAACCAGGACGGCGGCGCATGTCGGTGCGCGTCATCGTGGTCCTCCGAGCGGTTTCTTTCCGGCTACCGCGGCGGCTGGCCGTCGGTTTTCCGGCCCATGCTACGCCGTCGACAGCGGAAAAAACGCCACTAAGCATCACGTCGGAGTGCCGCGGATGTCGCCACGACGGGCCGGACCTGCGAACTCGCCGTCCTGACGCAGTCGTCCTGAATTGGGGTCGGGGTCAGTTTCTGGCCTACTTATAGTTACGTTCTGATAACTCTCAGTTCTCTAGAAAGCGAGCCTTAGGGATATCGAGCCGGCGCGATCTGGGCGTCCTGCCGGGAGCCTCATACAGTGGTCTCGTGGGTCCCCCGAAGCGGCAATCTGGGCAGACCGGTGCCAGTTCGGAATCGTCTGCACCCGCGGCGCCTGAGTCCGGACAGCCGGCGGCACGCAAGCCGGCTCCGCCGCCGCGAACCCTGACCGTCCGGTTGCCCAGGCTGCCGCGCCTGCCGAGGGTGTCGCTGCCGTTCGCTCTCGTGCACGCCGAGCCGGATCCTGTCGCCGGGCGGGCCAGCCGCGAGCGGCGTGCCGCCCGGTTCGCCGAGCAGGCGGGCCGCGGATTCGCCAGGCTCACCGTGCTGCCCGTGATCGTCGTGTTGGCCTGGCTGGTGCCCGGCTTGCCGCTGCTGCTCGGCGGGTTCTTCGAGCCGGTCCCCGAGCTCCTGATCGCCGCGCCGCTGGCGGCGGCGCTCGCCGTCAACTTGCTGCACAGGGTTCCCGGCCAGTGGCCGGCTGACCCAGGACGGGCAAGCGAACGCGGCTGGCCCGCCTTGCTCGGGATCGCCGGGACGGTGGTGATCGCGGCGGGGTTCCTCGCCTGGCAGCTGGCGCTGAACTCGCCGTCGGTGATCGCCGCCCGGATGCCTGGCGCGTACTTCCAGACCGGCTTCTGGATCGCCCAGCACGGGTCGCTGCCGATCCCCGGCTCGCTCGGAGCGTTCGGCGGCGCGCACGCTGGCCTGCGCCTGGCGAGCATCGGATTCGCCGCTCACGGTCATTCCGTGCTCCCCGAGGTCACGCCAGGGCTGCCGATGTTGCTGGCAGGCGGGTTCTGGACGAGCGGCACGGGCGGCGGCGCGGTAATCAGCCCGGTGCTCGGCTGCCTGGCCGTGGTGTCGTTCGGTGGCCTGGTCGGCCGGCTGGCCGGCCGTCAGTGGGCGCCGGCGGGAGCGCTCGTCCTCGCATTTACCCTGCCGGAGCTGTACACCAGCCGTGACGCCTTCAGCGAGACCGCGGCGCAAGTGCTGCTGTTTGGCGGGCTGAGCCTGGTCGTCGACGCGCTGACGGTCAGCAGACCTGGCCGGCCGGCGGTCTCGCGGCCAGCGCTAGCGGCGGCAGGCAGGGGGCCAGCCAGCGCCGGGGTCACTGCCTCGGCAGCGACCAAGGGCAAGTCCGCGCACGGACCTGCGGTTGCGCTGGGCAAGTCTGGCCCGAGCGAGACCACGCCGACCGCGCCACCCGCCGATGCGAAGGACGGAACGGCCGGCGAGGGTTCAGGTCAAGCTGACGCTGACCGCACGAAGACGGCGCCGCTGCCGGTCACGTCAGCCGCCGCGCGAGGGCGGCGGGCACCTAAGCAGGCGCCTGCCCTGCTCTCGCGGCTTCGCGCGGTCGGGCGCCTGCCGTCCCGCGCCGCGAACGCGCTGACGGCGGAGGCGATGCTCGCCGGTCTCGGCGGCCTGGCGCTGGGGCTGACCAGCCTGATGAGCCTGGCCTCGCTGCCCTACCTGCTCCCTGTGATCCCCGTCGCTGGCGTGCTCATGGTAGCCAGACGGACGGTCGGGGCTGCGTGTGCGATAGGAATCATTGCCGGTTGCGGGTACGGCCTTGCCGGCGCATACCTGCTCGCGCGGCCTCCGGCCGGGCCGCAGACGATGCCGCTGAAGGTGATCGCCCTAGACGCGGGCGGGCTGGTGCTGCTGACGCTCGCGGCCGTGTTGCTGACGCGCGCACCGCGAGCGCGGCGACTGGTCCGCGCCGTCGTCGCCAGGCGCCCGCTGCGCTGGCTGCCGGGGATCGCGAGCGTGGCGATCGTGGCCGCGCTCGCCTGGCTCGCCGTCCGGCCGTACCTGCAGACTGTCAGGGGCGACCTGGGGCCGGACGTGGCCCGCTACGTCGCGAACCTGCAGCGGATCGCCGGGATGCGGGTCGACCCGGCCCGCCTGTACTCGGAGGACACCCTGTACTGGGTGATCTGGTACGCCGGCATCGCGACCGTGCTGCTCGGCGGCTTCGGCGCGGCGATCCTGCTCCGCAGGTGCCTGCGCGACCTGCTGAGCTGGCGTGACGCTTCTGGCACGGCGCTGAACTGGGCGCTCCCGCTGGTCATCGTGCTCGGCGGAGCGGCGGCCGTGCTCTGGCAGCCGTTCACCGTGCCCGATCAGCCGTGGGCCAGCAGGAGGCTGGTTCCTGTCGTGATTCCCGGGCTGATCCTGCTGGCGACCTGGTCCGCTACGTGGCTCACCAGGAGGGCCAGGGATCGTGGTGCCGGGGTCGCGACAGCTGCGGTGGTTGGCGCGTTCTGCGTCGGGGCGATGCTGTTGCCGTCGGTCAGCACCTCGTTCGGCTTCGGCCTTACCCATGCGGGAACTCGCGGCGGCCTGCAGCCGACCGCGGGCGGGCTGGCGCAGCACAGCGTCGGGGCGCACGAGGCGGACGCGGTGCGCAGCGTGTGCTCGGTCATCGGGCGCTCGTCGGTGGTGCTGATCGTGGACCGGCGGATCGCCGCGGTCTTCGGCCAGGTGATCAGGGGAATGTGCGGCGTGCCGGTCGCGTGGGTGGCGCCGAAGGCGCCGGCGTCGACGGTGCAGACGGCGCTGGCCGCGATCGCCAGGTCCGGGCGGCGGGCCGTTCTGCTCGGCGACAGCCCGCAGGAGACCGGAGCGTTCGGCGGAACACCGACGCTGATCATGAGCCTTGTCACCACGCAGTACCCGCATGAGCTGACCCAGCCACCTGGCGCGCCGTGGCGGGCCAGATACCGGGTCTGGATGACCTCGCCAGGCGCGCCAAACGCCGGGGTGTGATCTTTGCTCTGCCTCTGACCTGGTAGCGGGGGCAGGATTTGAACGGGGCGTCTCCACCGTGCCACCGAGTCTCGTTAGCAAATTCGTTAGCCTATCCGGGCAGCTAGCGCTGGTGCTTCGTGGCCGCCACTGACTGCGGCTGATCGACGACGTTGCTGTCATCAGTGCTGCCAGCGTCGAGGACGCGGAGCCTTCTTGTGCGCGCTCTGCGCGAGATATGAGACTTGGACGATGCAAGCTCGCCGTGGTGGACGTGGCCGATGACGAGGCCGCCAAGATGTGGGCGGGCAAGATCGCGGAGGCATGCGGCTGGCCCCATGAGGTTCGCCGCTTCAAGCCGCAGCCTCAGCCAAAGTGACTCCATCGTCGAGGCTCCCGGAGACGCACTTCAATGCTGCGTAGCGTGTGCGCACCTGCCGATGAGCGGTCGCCGCGATATGCGCATCCTGCGAGCGTCGGTCGGGTGCACGTGTTGGGCTGGGTAGGACCGGGGGGAGGGGGAGGTTGAGTGGGCAATTGCACCCAGCGACCTCAGGGACCTCAGAAGAGTCGCCCGAACAACGATGAGTTTCAGCACAGTAGCGGGTCTTCTGTCACATCTACCCTCCGCGCGAACTTGGAGGCACCTTGAAGCTCTTGCTCACGTCAGGCGGCGTCACGAACCCCAGCATCCACTCGGCGCTCGTGCAGCTTCTCGGCAAGCCGATCGCCGAGTGCCACGCGCTCGTCGTTCCGACCGCACAGTGGGGCCACCCGATGTGCGGACCGGCATCGGTGCGGGGCCTGGTGGCCGCCGAGCCCGACTTCCGGCACTTCTCCGGCCTGGGATGGGCGTCGCTCGGTGTCCTCGAGCTCACCGCACTGCCCACCATTGGCGCGGAGCGATGGGTCCCCTGGATCCGGGAGGCCGACGTACTCCTGGTCGACGGCGGCGACGCGACGTACTTGTGCCACTGGATGCGGGAGTCCGGGCTGGCCGATCTGCTGCCTTCGCTGCGCGAGATGGTCTGGGTGGGTGTGAGTGCCGGAAGCATGGTCATGACGCCCCGGATCGGGGAGTACTTCGTCGAATGGCCGTCCGCGGTGGACGACCGCACCTTGGGGGTCGTCGACTTCTCGATCTTCCCGCACCTGGACGCCTTCCCGGGGAACGCCCTGGCTGACGCAGAGCGGTGGGCCGCCGCCATCGGCGTCCCGGCCTACGCCATCGACGAACAGACGGCCATCAAGGTCGAAGACGGCTTCGTCGAGGTGGTCTCCGAAGGGCAATGGACGAAGTTCGGGTCGTAGCCGCCCGGCATTTGTGACCCGTCTTGGCTCAACTAGTGCGCACGCAGGCCGATCTAACGTCGCGAGGCGTTGGCATTCCGTGCTCTGTCATGCGTGATCGCGACGGCTTCAAGCCCTCGCGGAGGCCCGGTCGCGCACCATCACCGCGAGGACGGCGCAGGTAAGGAGCAAGCCGACGGCGAGTTCGGCGAATTCGGCGGCTACGCCGCCACCGTCAAGAGGCCACTGGAATTGGATCCAGGAGAGGTTTCCGACGCCGAGGCCAGCCGCGAGCCACCGGGCACCAGGCTCGAGCAGGATCGGCAGGGCCACGAGCAGGGCGACGGCCGGGGACCGGCGGCCGCGCCAGCAGTGGCCGAGCCAGCCGAACACCGGACCGGTGATCAGGCCGCCGACGAACCAAGGCCACTGGCTGGCCAGGCTGAACGCGACTGCCCTGGGCGTCAGGTGAGCGCCCTCCATCGGGCTGACGATCATGAACACAGAGGCCAGGACCGACAGCGACGTCGCGACCAGGCCGACAAGCGCGGCGCGGAGCCGGCTGGCCTGTCAGGCCCCGGCGAGGAAAGGCACTCCGAGCCACAATGCCGACATCCCGTTGCTGACCTGCACCGCGAACTGGTGGACGCCCAGGTGGGAGGATATCGGGATCGCCACCTGCAGGTACTGGTCGATCGTCCCGAACGCGAAGGCGCCTGCTAGCGCGATGACGACCCGGGCCAGCCTGCGGGGTCCGGCCGGGAGACGGGGAGCGACATCCTGGCTTGTCGCGTCGGCGTTGGTCACGTGCCACCGTCCCGTGCGAGAAAGCCTGGTCAGGCGTAAACCTTATACCAGGTCAAAAATCGCATGACGGATATCGCCTTAGTGCGCAGAATCACTCCGGGCAGAGCGTGAACTCGCAGGTCAAAGCGCTGAGAGCGCAAGAACTCCGAGATCATGCGCCAACTCGGGGCAATGGACGAAGTTCGGGTCGTAGCCGCACGACTTTTGTGACGTCGCGTCGTTGGACGTGAACCCCGTTGTTGAGGCGTTGTCGCCCGCTCTGACCTGGAGTGGCGCCGCGAGTCGAACGTCCGCATCTGCCGCTGATGGATTAGAGCAGAGGAGATTGGTACCGGCACGCGCTGAGCACGGGCGACGACCGGTCTTTGCCGGCGCGCCGCTACCGGCCGCACAGTCACCGCGACGAACTCAGCCGAAGCGTAAGCCGCGGCACTTGCCTGGGAGCAGGTCGCGATCCACACAACCGAGCTGCGTGGAACGGAGCGCAGCGGTGAAGCCGCTGAACGCCGGCCACGAGGTCCCGGTACCAGCCCCGACCCGTTCGCACGGCCCGTCCTCCGCGCCCGGTCTTGCACACCCCGCTGTGGCTCATCGCCACCGCCCAGCTGTGCCGCTCGGTGTGGCGCGCCTGCCGGTTAATCGCCAGGCACCCGGTCGCTGACCTGATCGTCGCCTCGCTGGCTATCGCGTGGCGGTACACAGGCTGGCCCGGACGCTGACCTGATCGTCGCCTCGCTGGCTATCGCGTCGCGGTACACAGGCTGGCCCGGTCCCGTCATCATCGCCGCTGCCCTGCTCTTGGTGTCGGCTGTGTGGCGGCTAGCCTGGCCAAGCTCGTTTGCACGCCTCGTCATGGGGCCGATGCGAACCCGGTGGCGGCGCTGGCAGTACCAGCGAGACTGGCCAGCCGTCATGACAATCGCCGGGCTGGCCGTGCACTACCGGGGCAGGCTCCTGCTCCCCAAGCTCGCCCGGTCACCACAAACGGCCACGTCGACCGGCTGCACGTGCGTCTGATCGCCGGTCAGTCACCCGGAGACTTCGCCAGCCGCGCAGACAACCTGACGCACGGCTTCGGCACCAGGTCCTGCCGGATCCGCAGCGCCGATCCGGGGTCGGTGGTGGTTGAGATGCTCCGCCGCGACACCCTCAGCCAAATCATTCTGGCGCTGCCAGTCCCCCACTGTGTGGACTTGCGGGCAGTGCCAGTCGGCCGCCGGGCGGATGGCACCCCGTGGGCGATCCGGCCGCACGGCAGCCACGTGCTGCTCGCCGGGTCCACCGGGGCCGGCAAGGCCCTCCCTGCTGTGGGGCATCATCCGCGGCCTCCTGCCAGTGCTCGAAGGCGGCACGGCCCATCCTTGGCGCCGACCCCAAGCTGATGGAACTCGCCTACGGCCGGGCCCTGTGATCAACGAGGGGACGTATTCCGTGGTGGCGAGAGTTGCTCGTATCCGTCTCCTGCGGCCTTCGTGAGCAGATCCGTTAGCATACGATGCGCGAGAGGCCGATTCCTTGTACGGAATCGGCCTCTGACCTTGGTAGCGGGGGCAGGATTTGAACCTGCGACCTCTGGGTTATGAGCCCAGCGAGCTACCGAGCTGCTCCACCCCGCGTCGGTCCCCCTACTCTACGAGCATCGCCACCAGCAGGCAAATCCCCAGGCCGCGGCTACCGGCGCGGCTTGGCCGACAGCCGCGTGCAGGCACGCAGGCTGCGGTACTGCTCCAGGCCACGCCTGGCGGCCCGGCCCTTGTCGACGACGGGCTGGCCGGTGGCGGACACGGTCGCGGGCACGAAACGGGCGCTCAGCGGCCCGTGCCGGTGCAAGGTGAGCAGCAGCACTCCGGTGCCGGTGCTGTAGGACGCCTCCCACCACAGGAAGTTCGCCATGCCGTAGGCCACGAACGTGCGGTCTAGCCAGCCCGAGCCCTGCAGTATGTGCGCGTGCGACCCGACGATGATGCTCGCGCCCGCCCTGGCCAGCTTGGGAGCGAGCGCGAGCTGGTTCGCGTCGGGGCACGCCTGGCCCTCGGTGCCCCAGTGCATGATCACGATCACCACGTCGGCGGTCTTCTTCGCCGCGCGGACCGCGGCAAGGGTCCTGCGCAGGTTGATCGCGTTCGCTTCGCCTGACCGCCTGGTCGTCGCCACCCACGAAGAGGCCAGCTCGGCGACCTGCGATACGCCCAGGAAGGCGATCTTGATGCCCCCGACGGTCACCACGTAGGGTGACCAGGCCGCGGCCGCATCGGACCCGATTCCGAGGACCGGGAAGTGCGCGCCCTTGGCGGCGGCGAGCGTGTCGGCTAGGCCGGTCCGCCCGTAGTCGACCACATGGTTGTTGGCCATGTTGGCGACGTCGACCCCGGCGTCGCGCAGCGCCGCGAACGCAGCGGGCCTGGTGCGGAAGTGGTAGTACTTCGGCTGCGGCTTGCCACCCGACGTGACGGCCGTTTCCAGGTTGACGACGGTCAGGTCGGCGGACCTGAGCAAGGCCGCGATCGGCCCGAACGCGGTCGCCGGGTGCCGCAGCAACTTCGCCGTCCTGCCGGTGAAGTGCACATCGCCGGCGAACGCCAGCGTGACGGTGCCAGCATGACGCCCCCCGCGGGATGAGGACGCCGCCCCTGTGCTCGCAGCACCTGGCGCGCCCGACGTCCTAGCGGCACCAGGCCCGCCTGGCCGGGCAGCCGCGCTCGTGCACCCGGCCGCTGCCAAGGCAGCAGCCGCGGCCATCGCGCAGAGCGGCCGCACCGCGCGAGCCGGACGAGCCGCACCTGACCGCGTCCCCTGATGAGGCATCTGACCAGCGTAAGTGAGCGAACCCGCTAGTTGGCTACATCGCAGCATGTACTCCCAAGGCACACAGCCGAGGGCCTCTTTTCATGGGTTTTGTAAACGGATTTGTTAACGGGATCCGGCTCAGGCGGTGGCTGTCCCGCTTGATGCTTTACACCTCGGCTTCGCTTGATGCCTGACACTCCCGCTCATGCTCTGGGAGCTGAGCGTGACCGAGCAGAGATACCGGGCCGTCCTGGAAGTCAGGGCGGGAGTTCCGGTGACCGAGATAGCCGAGCGATACGGGGTCAGCCGTCAGAGCGTCCACGCCTGGTTGCGCCGCTACCGGGACGAGGGACCGTCCGGACTGGCTCAGCGACCACGGCCCGTTCGAAAGCATCGACGAGCTGCAGGCCGCACTGGACGCCTGGCGGCAGGAGTACAACACAAGCCGCCGCACCAGTCCCTGGGCATGGCTTTTCCAGCGTCCCGGTTCGGCCATGCCGTGTCGGACCTGGAGCTGCGGGTCCCGGCAGGCCAGGGCCTGACTCGATCGGAAGCTGACGCCGCGCCTGCCGCTGCTTCCGGCGTTGCAGCCGCAGCAGACCCGCCCAGGACGGCGATTGAAGCCGACAGGCTGGTGCCGCCATCAGGGAATTTGTGGATCGGCGGCCAGCAGATTTGGCTCGGTCCCGCGTTGGCAGGGCGTCAGGTCACCATCTGGGTGGACGACACTACGCTGCATGTCCTGCTCGACGGCGCCAGGCTTAAGACCCTCCCGTCGCGGCTCGGCGTCATCGAACTGGCCCGCCTGGCTGCCGACGGTGCACGCACGGCCGGATCTCCGCCGCTGCCCGCCGGAACCGCAACCGCGATCGAGGTGGACCGGATGGTCAACGCCTGCGGCCTGGTCGGTCTGGCTGGCAGACAGCTGAACGTCGGCTACCAGCTCGCCGGGCAGCGGGTCACCCTCCGCATGGACGGCACCCAGATGACCGTCATCAGCCACGAAGGCGAGGTGCTGCGCACCATGCCCTGCCCCGTCCCGCCCGGCATGATCCACGCCCGCAAGACCGTCACCGTCATCTCAGACGACCACAGCTTCCAGATCAACGTGGACAGCGAGACAATCACCATCGTCCCGCGCACCACAATCCGCGAGATCCACCGCTACAAGGCCCGCGCAACCAGGACAGGCACCACCCGATGAACCCCTATCCCCAGCTCACCCACCTGGCCGGGGCCTACTTCCACCAGGACTACGACCTCGACGCGCCGACAGCAGCCGACATCATCCGCGACTTCGCCCAAGGGGAAGGCGACGGCGCCCGCCGCGGGCTAGCCGCCGAGATCTCCGCAATCCTTGACTCAGCCATGACCAGCGACCAGATCGGCGACCTGTGGATCAAGACCCTGGGCGCCTCCTACGAGCCAGACCGCGACAGGCTCTCTTACCGTGACTGGCTCACCAGCACCCTGCAAATCCTGCGCAGCACGGAACCCGGCGAGCAGCGCAGCTGACAAATTCGCCTAGGGCGTGGAAAGGATCAACTGAGGCCGATCCGTCAAGGCTCAAGTGAGGCTAGGCAATCCGGCTCAGGCGGTGGCTCAGGCGGCATCGTTGCGGTCTTCCTGTCCATCCTCAGCGGGCAGCGGAACCGAGGCCAGCAGCCCTCCGATGATCAGCTCAGCGAGGGTCTCGGCTACCTGCGAGAGCCCGGATAGCTGGCGGCCTGGTCGCATACATCAGGCGCACCGTCAGCCGTGCGATGCACGCCGCGGGCTCTCCGCTCAGGCTGCGCACCAGGACGGCGCTGCCTCCGCCGGAGATCGGAATGTGGATGTCGCGCCGGCCGGCTGGCAGCACGACGTCCCTGACCGCCGTTCCGAGCTCAAGCTGCAGCGTGGTCGAGGGGCCGGAGTACGAGAGCCGGATGATCCAGGCGTAACGGAAGACGTAGGCGCTGAGCGGAATCCTCGTCGTCGCCGACCGTACCGGCCAGCATGTCCGCGAGCGTGCGGGCCGGACGCTCGACGCGCCGATGTCGAGCGCCGGCCGCAATCTCCCCCGGCTGTCGAACATCATCAGGCTCGTGACGGCCCCCTTGGGAACCGTCACGAACCGGATCCCGGCACGTTCCGGCGCGAGCGGCCCGAGGACGTGCGACGTCTGCGTTACCGGGCCAAGGAACCCGGCGGACATCACGTACCACGGAACGCTCGCCGACAGGATCACGGTGCCGGGCCTCGCGCTAGCGAGCGCCGACCGGGCAGTGTCAATGTACGAGCGCGTCCTGGCGCTGGAGGTGCTGCTGAGGTAGGTGACCCCGGACCAGATGGAGCCCACGAGGAACGCTCCGGTCAGGGCGAACGCGCTGACCGCCAGCGGCACCGACCGCGGTCGTCCGACGCGGTAGGGATCCTGCTCGCCGATGACAGGCCAGAACGCAAGCCCGACACAGACGGCGAGGACGGGTGCGGAGTCGGCCAGGTAATACGTCTCGGCACCCAGCAGGCTGGCCGGCAGCTCGGTCAGCCGCGCGATCGCGACCGGTGCGAAGTCGGCCATCAGCAGCCATCCGGCCAGGATCAGCCAGGACCGCAGCGCATGCCGCCGGTACCACAGGCTCGCGGTGACGATGAGTGCAGCCAGCACCCAGGTGACCTGGGTTAGTGCGGGAGTCTCGGCTGCGAAGCCGTAGTCGCCGCCTGGCGCGAACCAGCGCCACGGTCCGCCAACTGCGGCCGGAACGAAGCCAACCCGGAGCATGGTCGCAGCCAGCGACAGCACGCTCGAGACGTGTCTCGGGTTGATCGGCTGCTGGGATGATGTCTGCAGCTTGATGAAGAAGAGGACGAGGTACGCGGCCGTCAGCACCCCGTAGATCGTCCAGGCTCGCCGGAAACTCCGGAGGGTCCGCCGGGCCGCGGCCGGCCAGCGGCCGGGCACAAGATATGCCGATGTGAGGGCGAAGAGAAGAAGCGGCACCAGGGCGCCCTGCACGTCGAAGAGCAGACCTGCACCAAGCCACGCGGCCGCGGCGACGACATCGCCGACGCGACCAGAGCGGACGTACCTGACGTGGGAATAGGTCGCCGCCAGCATCGTCAGCTGCAACGGCAGCCAGTCCGTCACAGTGGTCCAGAACGACAGCCCGGCCAGCGTCAGCGGCGTGAACAGGAAGATGATCAGCGGGATCAGGATCGCCGGGCGGCTGCCGAACAGGAAGAGAAGCAGCCGCAGCATCAGGACGCCTGCCGCCGCCAGTGCCGCGATGGTCACGATGGAGGCGAGCAGCCAGTCGTACGGCGACAGCCGGGTCACCAGCCAGAACACGACCAGGCCGCCAGGTCTCAGATGGCCGCCACTGAACCTGAACAGGTAGACCAGGCTCAGCCCGTGCGACAGCGCGTGGTCCAGCAGCAGGAAGTCATCCTGCCGGAAATAGAAGCGCGAGAGCAGGTACGCCTTCCAGCACAACTGCGCGACGATCAGCGCGACGGCCGCGAGGATGACAGGATTCGTGCGGACCAACCGAGCTGAGCCGGTGGCGGCACGCTGAACTGCCGCAGCAGGTAGCTGCCCTACATGCGGCACGGCCCGTAGTCTTCCACGCTTCTACCTCTGACCTGCCATAGACCGCCGAGCATCCTATTCAGCAAGTTCCAGCCTCGCCGACCTGCACGTCCAGGCGCTTGGCGGTTCTCAGGTGGTAGTGGCTGCCGCCGACGTGGTACCAGATGTCGATGCCGGCAGCCTGGCCATTTGTAACACCGGAACTCAGGCCGAGAACGACCACCAGGTTCACCCGGTTGTGCTTGCCTGGCGTGTGCGGCACCTTGGCGCCGTTGGCCGGCTCGCGCCTGGCCCACTGCCACCCCGGCAGGGGCATCTTGCTGGGCGGGTAGCCAACCTGAGCTCCGTAAAGCAGCCCGCTTGTCGGGACCACCCAGGCCGCGACTGCCTGCAGGCCATCCGGCTTTGCCAGCGTCATCTGGTCGATGACGGCCGTAGCCGTGCCAGGGTTCCGCACCCAATCGAGGCCGTACGTGACAACCTGATGGCCAGCCAGCACAAGACACTCGCTGCCACCCTGGAACGGGTGGCCGAGCGGGCCGACCTCCCGATGGCGCTGGATGACGACCAGGACGGCGAGAGCGACCACGACGCACATGAGCGCGATCGCTCCCAGAATTGGCCGGGGACGGTATGGCTTGACGGCGGGTGGGGGTGGCAGCCGCCAGTCGTATGCAGACGACCGTGGCCGCCCGCCGAGGTAATCCGAGTACGGAGCTTGATCCCAGGATTGATTCCAGGCACCACCCGAAGGGTGCGGTGGCCATCGTTCCCGATACGACTCCCAGCGGCCTCGGGGATACCAGTCCTCCTTCGAGGGCTCCCTCCGGGCTTGACCGAAGTAGCCGCCGGCCGCAGGGAACGGGTCGTCGCCCAGGTCATACATCTGCCGCTTGTCAGGATCGGAGAGCACCTCGTGGGCCTGGGTGATCTCCTTGAACCGCTCGTGGGTGACCGGATCAGGGTTCACGTCGGGATGCAGCTCGCGCGCCAGCCGCCGGTACGCCATCTTGATCTGGTCGGCGCTCGCGTCCCGGCGCACGCCGAGCACGGCGTAGTAGTCGGTTGTCACGCGCATCCCCTACGACTTGGCCAGGATCTGATCGGTATACCACGGAAGAGGCGTCAGCGTGTCAGTCGTCGTGTCAGTCGTCGTGTCAGTGGTCATGTCAGGGCCGTGACAGGCGGGTGTCAGGCCGGGCGCCGATGGTGGTCGCATGAGAACTTCAGCGATAGCAGCCTCGGGGCTGCGGAAGGCCTTCGGGGACAAGATCGTCCTCGATGGCATCGATCTCGATGTTGGTTCTGGCACGGTATTTTCCCTGCTCGGACCCAATGGTGCGGGCAAGACGACGACGGTGAACGTGCTGACCACGTTGATGAAGGCCGACGCCGGGACGGTCCGGGTTGCAGGGCACGATGTCGCGACCGAGACCAAGGCGGTGCGCGCGGCAATTGGGGTCACCGGTCAGTTCGCCGCGGTGGACGAGCTGCTGACCGGGCAGGAGAACCTGCAGCTGATGGCGGACCTCAAGCATCTGGGCTCCGCCGAATCCAGGCAGCTCGTCACGGACTTGCTTGACCAGTTCGACCTGGCGGAGTCGGCAACCAAGCTGGCGGCGACCTATTCCGGAGGTATGCGCCGGAAACTGGATCTGGCGATGACACTGGTCGGCAACCCCCAGATCATCTTCCTGGACGAGCCGACGACGGGACTGGACCCACGTAGCCGACGCACGATGTGGGGAATCATCCGACAGCTGGTGGCCGATGGCGTCACCATCTTCCTCACCACCCAGTACCTCGACGAAGCCGACCAGCTCGCAGACCGGATCGCGGTGCTCGACCAGGGCCACCTGGTCGCGCAGGGCACTCCCAGCGAGCTCAAGCGCCAGGTCCCCGGCAGCCATGTCCGATTCCGGTTCACCGACGTCGCCGAGCTCGACATGGCGGCGCGGGTCCTGACCGGCTCCACGCGCGACGACGAGGACCTGACCTTGCGGGTTCCCAGCGACGGTCGGGCGAAATCGTTGCGGGCTCTGCTGGCGCAACTCGACGAGCAGTCGATCGAAGTCGAAGAGTTCTCCGCGCAAACCCCGGACCTCGACGACGTCTTCTTGGCCCTGACCGGCCGCGCAAGCATAAAGGAGAACGCACGATGAGTACCGATACTGCGATCATGCTGCGTCGCAACTTCAAGCACACCCGCCGGAATCCGACCGCGGTGTTCAACGCGGCCCTGTTCCCGATCGTGCTCATGCTGATGTTCGTGTACGTGCTCGGCGGTGCCTTCAAGGTCGGCGTCAAGTACATCGACTACGCGACGCCTGGCCTGATCGTGCTGGCCATCTGCTACGGACTGAGCGCGACCGCGCTGGCCGTGAACACCGACATGACGAAGGGCATCATCAGCCGGTTCAAGGTCATGGACATCTCCCGAGGTGCCGTCCTGACCGGTCACGTCATCGCCAGCATCCTGACCAGCCTGATAGCCGTTGCGGCCATCATCGGGGTGGCCTTGCTAATCGGATTCCGTTCACCTGCGAGCGTCGCCGACTGGCTCGGGGCTGTCGGTCTCGTCGCGCTGGTCTGCTTCGCGGCCACCTGGCTCACCGTAGCTCTGGGATTGTTTGCCAAAACCCCGGAGTCGGCGGGCCTGGCAACCGTGCCGCTGATCATGCTGCCGTTCCTGAGCAGCGCGATCGTGCCGACCGACACGATGGGACCAGGCGTACGGCAGTTCGCGGAGTATCAGCCCTTCACGCCGATCATAGAAACCCTGCGCGGGCTGCTGACCGGTCACCCGACGGCGGGCCACACGATCGCCGCGCTCGCCTGGTGCGCCGGGATCGCCCTCGTCGGGTACCTGTGGGCGCTCGCCACGTTCAAGAAGCGGGCCTGACCTCCTGCGCGATGGCTGGGTAACAAATCAAGTACGAGACGACAGGAGAGATGTCATGCCTACATTCGCCACGCCAGAACCCATCACCGCCACCGTGACAGTCGCCGGTGCGGAGGTGCGGGTGGCCGCGAGCGACCGCACCGATACCGCGGTGCTGGTCGAACCCATCAACAAGGCGAGCCGGTCGGACGTGAGGGTGGCCAGCAAGACCAAGGTCGACTTCGCCGGCGGGCAGCTCACGGTCAAGACGACGGTCTCGGGCGACAAGAACGGTTCGGTGGCCATCGCGATCGATCTGCCCGCCGACTCCAGCCTGGTCGCGTACCTGGCGCACTCGAGTGTTCACGTCGACGGCCCACTTGGAGAGTGCGACCTGCACATGGCATCGGGTCAGGCCCAGCTCGATCGCATCAACACCCTGCAGGCGAACATCTCGGCCGGAGAGGTCGCGATCGGCCACATCGCCGGGCGCGCCCACATCGAGAGCAGGACCGGGCAGATCCGGATCGGGCACGCCTCGGCAGACCTCGAGCTCAGCAACGGCGGCGGCGGCTTCGACATCGACCGCGCCGACAGTAGCGTGACCGCCATGACTGCCGACGGCGCCATCCGGATCGGCCGGCTGACACGCGGCCAGGCGGAGCTGATGAACGGCTCAGGAGACATCGAGATCGGCATCAGCGAGGGCACCGCTGCTCAGGTGGACGCGAACAGCGAGCGGGGATCGGTTCGCAACTCCGTCCCGTCGCCGGAAGACCCTGGCATGTTCGACAACAGGCTTGCGGTCCACGCCCGGACGCGGCATGGCGACATCATCATTCAGCCCGCAGCACGCTGACGCCGAGGCGATGGCGCCGCCAAGGCGCCATCGCCTCTGCGGGCGCCAGCAATGTTCAGGAGGCGACCGTGACGCCGACCAGCTGAGACCAGCTCGTCTGCGTGCCCTCCCGGGTCGCCTCGGCGAACCGTGCATCGCCGAGGCTGGCCCGCGCGGCCTGCTCGATCCGGGCCACGTCCGGATGGGAACGATCTGGCAGTCCGCGCACGCCTGCGCTCGCCGCGAGCAGCCGCGCGGCGTGCTCGTAGTGTTCGCGGCGTAGTGCAAAGTCCGCGACCCCGATGAGTGTTTGCGCGATCAGGGGTGCGTGTCCCGCCTCGGTCGCCGCCTGGCAGGCCGCCGCGCGGTGCGCACGGGCCTCGCTGAGATCGTCGGCAAGGTAGCCGAGCAGGTCGTGTGTGACCGCGCGGATGCTCGCCTGCTCCGCTTCGTCGCCCAGCATCGTTGCCGCGACGCCGAGTTGCTGGCGCGCCTCCTCGGCTTTGCCGCCCCAGCGAGCGAGTTCCGCCTTCGAGAGTGCCAGCTTGGCCAGCGCGTCTGGCCAGGTGACCCGCTCCGCGCACCGCTGCGCCTCGGCGATGGCGGCCGCGCTGGCGTTCTCGTCCCCTAGCAGCCAGTACAGCTGAGCCTGCCGCGACCGCATCTGGATGACATCGTCGACGGCGCCGACTTCGGTGACGACCGCGATCGCCTGCTCATAGTGCTCGCACGCGCCGGCGAACTCGCCGCGCACGGCGATCCGCTCGGCCAGTTCGGCCAGGGCGATCGAGATCCCGAACCGCTCGCCGAGCGCCAGGAACTCGGCGAGCGCCATCTCCAGGTACGTGTCCGGTTCCCGGCCGCCTTCGCCGAGCATGATCCGCATCTTGCCCAGCTGCAGCCGGGTCAGTGCGCGTACCCAGGGGTCCTCGCTGTCCAGCAGCGATTCCCACGCTGGCAAGAAGTCATCCGGCGCCTGCAACAAGCGTTCTAGCGGGGCGACGAACTCCAGCCGCGGGTCGCGGGACTGACTGCGCTGGCTGAACCGGTATGCCTTATGAATCCACTCCGCTGCCGTGTGCTCGTCGCCCAGCCCGGAGCCCGCGAAATGCACGACGAGTGCGTATACCGTGGCCCGGGTGTCATCGGTCACCTCGCCTGGTGTACTGGCGGCCGCGGTGAGCAGCTCGATGCCCTCGGCCTTGTGCCCGCCGAGCCACCAGTACCAGCCCGCTCCCGCCGCGAGCCGCATCGCCGCCTGCGCCTCGCCCGCAGCGAGCGCACCGCGCATCGCAGAACCGATGTTGTCGTGCTCGGCCTCGAGCGCCGCCAGCCACTCCAATTGCTCGACGCGGCGAAGATGCGGCTCCGCGGTCTCGGTGAGGTTGGTGAAGTAGGCCAGGTGCGCGTGGCGCGCCAGGTCCGATTCCCCAGCTTCTGCGAGGCGGTGTCCGGCGTACTCCTTGATCGTGCCGAGCATCCGGTAGCGCGGCGCACCGTCGCCGTCGGCGAGCAGCAGCGACTTCTCGGTCAGCGCGGTGAGCAACTCCAGAACGTGCTCCTGCTCGACCGCGTCGCCCGCGCAGACCCGTTCGGCCGCTTCCAGGCTCGCTCCGCCCGAGAACTCCGACAGCCTGCGCAGGACCATCCGTTCGGCTTCGGTGAGCAATTCCCAGCTCCAGTCGACCACCGCGCGCAGCGTCCTGTGCCGCGGCAACGCGGTACGGCTACCGCTGGTGAGAAGGCGGAACCGGTCATCGAGCCGGCGGGCTAGCTGATCGATGGACATGGTGCGCAAACTGGCCGCGGCCAGTTCGATCGCGAGCGGCATCCCGTCCAGCGCCCGGCAGACGCGCACCATCGTCGACAACGTGCGGGCGTTGACCGTGAGATCCTTGCGTACCGCGCCCGCCCGGTCCCGGAGGAGCTGGACGGCTGGAGAGGACTCGATCTCGCCAGGGCCGGCTTCCCCCTGCGGCAAGGCCAACGGCTCGACCAGCCACAGCGCTTCACCCGTGATGCCGAGCGGTTCCCTGCTCGTCGCCAGGATCCGCAGCCGCTGGCACTCCCCGAGGAGTCGATGGGCGAACGCGGCCGCCTGCTCGATCACGTGCTCGCAGTTGTCCAGAATCAGCAGCATCTCCCGATCGCGGATCGCGGCGATGAGCCGGTCCGTCAGCTCCGCGTTCGGTGCCTCGCCGAGCAGAGCATCGCGGAGGCCAAGCCCGGCGAGCGTCGACTGCGCCACGTCCCCGCCCGCATCCCCTTCCCCCTTCACCGCGCCGATGCCCGCGAGTTCCACCAGCCACGCTCCGTCCGGCAGGTCGCCGAGCAGGGTGCGGGCGGTTTCCGTGGCCAACCTGGTCTTTCCCGAGCCGCCTGGCCCGATCAAGGTGGTCAGCCGATGTTCCGCGATGAGTTCGCGAACCGCGGTGACATCGGCTTCTCTGCCGACGAAGCTGGTCAGCTCGGCGCGCAAGTTGGTCTTTCGGTCTTCTTCCCGCCGTCCCAACTCTCCCCGCAGCAGCGCGACGTGCAATGCGGACAGCTCCGGTGAAGGGTCGACGCCCAGCGCGTCGGCCAGGGCTTCTCTCGTGCGCTGGTACACGAGCAGTGCCTCGGCGTTCCGACCGGCCGCAACGAGGGCACGCATCAGCGCAGCCACAAGCCGTTCTCGCACCGGATGTGCGGCCACCAAGTCGGTCAGTTCCGCGACCAGCTCCACACCGTGGCCGAGGCTGATCTCCGCATCGAACCGATCTTCCATGGCAGTCAGGCGTAGCCTCTCGAGCCGGGTGACCGCCGCGTCGAACGCAGCACTATCCTGCAAACCGACGTCCTGCATAGGCGCGCCGCGCCACAATGCGAGGGCCTCGCGCAGCAGCCGTACCCGCCGTGGATCCTCGTCAGTGCGGGCCTGGCCGACGAGGCGTTCGAACCGCACGGCGTCGACAGCGTCGGGTTCTACTGTCAGGCGGTAGCCGTCGGTCAGCCCCTCGACCAACACTTCCGGCAGCGCCTTCCGCAGCCGGGAGACCAAGCGCTGCAAGGCATTCGCCGCGTCGGAGGGCGGGCGCTCACCCCAGATCCAGTCGACGAGCGTCGCCTTCGGGACCACGTGACCTGGTTCGAGCGCGAGGGCGATCAGCAGCCCGCGCAACCGGGCGCCCGGCACGTCAGCCAAGACGCCGTCGTCGGTGCGGACCTCGAATGATCCAAGCATCCCGATCTGCACCTAGCCGATTTTGCCACGGGCGACTGGCAGGCCTCCAACTGCTGACGCGGCCCAGAAGGTTGCGATGCCACGAGCCACGGGCACCAGGCCGCCGGATGGCTGCGGTGAACAGCACGTCGCCCTACCGTGACACCTCGTCGTGAGACGGCACCTGATTGCTGGCGATGGAGGCGCGTTCGTCATCAGTGAGCCCCGCCGCAGCCAGAATCTTCTGCACCATATCGGCTTTGGCCTGGCCGTATTCGTCGATGTTGGCAGCGCAGGCTCCGGCCCGCCGCTTGAGGGCGGCGTACTCGTTCCGCAGAGTCGCGTCAGCTTGAAGCACATCGCGGACCGCCAGGTGGTTGCGTAGCGAGAGGCAGCCATCGACGATCACGTAGGTATTGGTGCCCGCGAGCCGCGCAGGTTCCTTGAATGCCCAGCGCTGCGGGATGCCCAGTTCTCCCAGCGGCGTGAATCCCAGCGAAATCAAGGCGCTGCTCGCCGCCGCTACATCATCCTCGCGGACCACGATGTCGCAGTCGATGATCGGCTTGGCTGCCAGATCGAGCACGGAGGTGCTTCCGACGTGCTCAATCCCAACGACCGCGACCCCCGCCGCATTCATAGCGGCCGCATACTCCTTTCGCAGCATCTCAAAGCGGGCAGGCCAGGCGGGGTCATATTCCACGACGGTGATCACGGGCCCACCGTACGCAGGGGAACGATGCAGCCTGAGCGCCAGCCTCGGCGATCGGCGGCACGGCCAGAGGGTTGGCGAGGATGCGCAGTCACCAGGGAGCCGGCGGAATGCCGCAGCGGGTCCACTGGTTAGCCCGGAATGAGCGTGTTCAGCGACATGGAGCTCGAGTACTTCGCGGGGCAGCGCCTCGGCCGGATCGCGACCGTCGGCCCGGACGGCCAGCCGCACGTCGTGCCGGTCACGTTCCGCTACGACCCAGAGCACGATGCCATTGACGTTGGCGGGATGCGGATGAGCCAGACCAAGAAACTGCGGGACGTGCAGCGCACTGGCCGGGCGAGCATCGTGATTGACGATGTGCTGCCCCCCTGGCAGCCCCGCATGATCGAAGTTCGAGGGACCGCGGCCGTGATCCCGGGGGGAGGCAAGGCGTTCGGGGAACAGTTCGAGGACACGATCGTGCGCATCCAGCCCACCCGCATTGTCTCCTTCGGCATCAACCCAGGCGAGACGACGATGAACGCGCGGTCGGTCGCGATCTAGCCGGCACCTGACGGTCTAACGCCGCCTCGCCCGTTCAGCGCGTCGGTGATGCTCTCCAGCGCCCTGCTCACGACCAGGCCGAACAGCGCGAGGCCGCCGATGGGCACGTCGAGCCAATAGGGCGAGACGGCGTGCACGTTCAAGACGAACAGCACGGTCTGCACGATCACGACTCCGAACACCGTCCCGAGCAACCCGGCCCGCCGGCCGAAGACGCTGACGCCGCCGACGAGCACCGCGGCTAGTGCGATGATCGTCAGGTTGATCCCGCCCGAGGCAGGATCGCGGACCTGCAGGTAGGTGGCCAGGGCCACGCCGCCGAGGCCCGCGAGGAGGCTCGATCCCGTCAGCCCGGCCACGGCGCCAAGTCCCGCTTGGAACCCGGCCCACCGGCCAGGTTCTCCCGCGTTCCGTGTCGCGCTGAACGTGGCGCGGACGCCGGGAACCAGCCACAGCGCGCCGCCGCCCACGGAGATGACCGCGAACGCCGCTAGCCACAACGCGTACGGATACGTACCCGTGACGTGGAGCACGACGGGCGCGGATCCCGAGATCCCGAGCGCCGCAGCCTGGACGAGGATGGCGACCGCGAGCGTTGCGGCCCAGGCGGGCACCGACAGCCCGGCAACGATGAGCCCGGTGACCAGGCCCGCGACCGCGGCGATCGCGACGGCCGCGGTCATCGCGGCCCACAGCGACCACCCGCTCGTGGCGACGAGATGGGCGCCAAGCACCCCGGTCGCGGTGGCGATGCTGCCGACCGCGAGGTTGGGGGTGCCGGTTCGCAGCGACAGGGCGAGCCCGGCGGCTATCAGGCCGATGTATCCGACAGGCCTGATGATGTCGGCCAGGTGTGCCTCGGGCGTGCTGGCAAGGGCAACCCCGACGAGCACGCCCGCGATGACGAGAAGGACGCCTTCCCAGATCAGGTGAACGGCCAGACGGTCGCGGATCGGTGCCGAGGCCGTCGGCATGAGCAGCGGCGCACCAGGCATGGCGGGCTGGGGCATGGCGGGCTGGGGCATGGCGGGCTGGGGCATGGCGGGCTGGGGCGGCGCTGGCGACCAGGATGGGGTAACCGCGCCGGGATCAGCCGGATCGCGTGGCCGCGTTTCGTCGGATGGCTCGCTCACAGCCTCCCCCTCGTGCGCAGAGCATTGTGGCGGGTCCAGATCCTACAAGCCAGCCGGCAGGAATGGCGCGAAATGGCGGCTTCGCTACAGTGGCGTATTTATCGTTCCCGACGCGGTGTAATCGGACAGGACATAGCCGGGGGCGGGGAGCAGGCGGGCCCCGCACGCGATCCAGAACCTGATACGGCGTTCCCTGATCACCCGCTGCGGCAGGTCACAGGACGCTTCGCCGGGATCTTCCACCTCGAAGACGACGCTGGGCGACGAACGTCTGGTCGGTGTCGCCCGTCCGGGTCAGTCAACGGGCCGGACAGCCAGGTCAGTCATGAACTCCAGGATCCTCTTATCCGAACCGTAAAAAGGCGGCCCCGGACGGATGTCCGGGGCCGCCTTCGCGGCCAGACCGCTCCGGTCAGAGGCGCGATGACCTCTGGGTCCTGGTTACTCGAATGGCAGGCATCCGCCGCCGGTCGCGAGGAAGTCGCGGTTGCTGTATTCCTCCTGAGTGATGTAGTGGTGGCCGCCGATCACCTGGTTGTAGAGCGAACCAGCGGTGCCCCGCGTCGCGCCGAACACATAGGCGCACTCGTCACCGTTCTCGAAGCCGGCCTGGTCGAACCAGCCGGTGGCGACGTCCGGATCGGTGACCGCCTCCATGATCTCGTGGCTCGTGGGGCTGATCTCGACGTCGGCGTTGGCGTTTCCGTTCGGCGACTCGATGACGGGGAACCTCGCGTCGGTGCCGCACGTGAATCCGACAGGAGACTGGTAAATCGGGAATGGCATGTTCGCGTACACGTTGGTGTTCGGCGCCATGCTGTGGTAGGCGCAGTAGGCCGCGCTCGGCTGGTGATTGATCGTGCAGAAGTTGTCCGCCGTGGTCGTCGAGCCCGCGAAGAAGCAGGACTCGACGTGCTTGGGCAGGAACAGCACGTAGATGTGTCCGAGGTTTACCGGCAGGTTGTGCGTGGCGACAATGCTGTTGGTCTCGGCGATGATCTGGTCGTCGTCGAGGCAGGCGTTGTAGCCGGTGTTGTCAACGTAGATCGCGGTGGTGTCCGCCGGGTCAACCGTGCAGCCGTCCGCGGGCAGCGGATTGGCATCGTTGATGGGCGCGTGGAGCTTGACCTTGTACCGGATGGCTCCGTTGGTGCCGAAGTACTCGTTCAGCGTCGAGAACACGTTCCTGTGCCCGCCGCTCGCGTTGGCAACGTCGCTCAGGTACCGCGTAATGATGTTCCTGTAAGCGGCGCTCATCGGATGGCCCGCCGGGTGCCAGAAGATCGGCGTCACGACCACGGGGCCAGTAGAGCGCGTCCCCATCACGTTGCCGCCGTGGAACCACAGCGGCGGATCGCCGATGGCGGGGTCGCCGGCCTTGTGCACCGTCGCCGGGACGTTGCACGTGGCGCCCTTGGTGTGCACCGGACGCACGATGCCGCCGAAGCGGCCAACGCTGGTCTTGCCAGTCACCTTCGCGCAGGCGCTTGCGCTATGCGCCGAAGGGTGCTGCATGGCCGCGCTCGCCACTGCGCCTGCCCCAGACAAGGTCGCGGCAGCCACCGCCACCAGCGTGAGAGGCGCGCGCAGACCGCCTCTTCTGAGTGCGCTCTTCATCCGTTCTCCTCCGTGATCCGCACCAGATGCCCGGGCAGTCCGCGGCAGCCGCGTGACAAAAGGTGCTAGCTGGACACACGTTTTCGCGGCTGGCGTGCCGTGTCAACAATTCCTGGTAAAGGAGATGCAAAGGAAATATTCATTGCGCTTACCGGTACCTCACCGGATGCCGGACTTGCGCCTCACAAGCTGGCAGACCTAACCGCCGGATTCGTCTGTGGCCGCCAAGAGCCGACGGGCCTGGCCTTCGTCGGCCGGCGGCACCAGGACGCGAACTCCCTGCAGCTGCAGTTGCGGCTCGAGCCCGCCGGCATCGTCGGCCGACACGACTGCTCGCAGCCCGTTGTTGCGCAGCATGCCGGCGATCAGCTCGGCCTCAATACGGCTGCCAGCGAGCGCCACCGGAACGCTCGGAAGCTCGCGCGCAGGCTCGTTCGAGGTGCCTGTCACCGTGACTGCCTCCTCCGTGCGTGCCTGCCGGGTCCTCGCCCTGCGCACCAGTCTGCTACACGGCCGGCGCCGCGCTGCAGAGCGTTTCTCGCGCGGTCGCGACCAGGTCACTGATCGCTGCTGACCGGCGGCCCGCTTTCCAGGCGAGACACACCTCCGTCGGCGGGATGTCGACGACCGGAATCGCCGTGACTTCTGGCGGGATCAGCATCGCCGCGGTAACCGAGGCTGCGATGAACCCGATCGCTCGGCCCGTGCCCACTACCTCGATCTTCTCCTCGAGGTTGCGGACCTGAGGGCCCCGTCTGGGCCGCCGTCCGTCGGGTCGCGGGTCGACGTTGTGCCAGGCGTCCCAGATCGGGCTGGCGCCCCGGTGCTGGACGACGGGGTCATCCGCGAGGTCCCCGATGGCGATCTGAGACCGATTTGCGAGAACGTGACTGCGTGGCAGCAATGCCAGCCTGGGTGCCGAGTAGAGGTGCGCCAGGTCCAGGCCGCTGTCGTCCATAGGAAGGTGGACGAAGGAGACGTCCACCTGCTCGTCGATGAGTACTCCTGGCTGATCGGACCAGTAGATCCTGGCGGCATCGATGTCGGTGTCGTGGTGCGTGGCGTCGAACGCCCGCACGAGCGCGATGATCGGATCGCCGACGAAGAACCCGATCGTGAGCGCGGCCCGGCCGGTTGCCGCGCGCCTGACCCGCCGCCCTGCGGCACTGGCGGTCGCGATCAGGGGCTGCGCATCCTCGGCAAGCTGGTGCCCCGCGCTGGTCAGCTCCACGCGGCGGCTTGACCTGGTCAGCAGGTCGACGCCAAGCTCGCGCTCCAGCTTGCTGATCTGCCGGCTGAGCACCGGCTGGGCTATGTCCAGGCGCTCGGCGGCCCGGCCGAAATGGAGTTCCTCCGCGAGCGCCGCGAAATAGCGGAGCCTGCGGAAATCGAGATCCAGTGGAATCTGCGCTGGCCGCCCCGCTGCCGTGGGCGTGCCGTCAGGCGCGATCAGATCGCCTACGGAGACCTCAAGCGCCGTGGCCAGCGGAGCGAGGTGATCGATGGACAGGCGGCGCGCGCCAGACTCCAGCCGGCTGAGGGTGGACGCGCACATGTTGAGACGCCTGGCCAGTTCCGCTTGGCTGATGCCCTTTGCCAGGCGAACTGCCCTGAGCCGGCGCCGGACTGCCTCGTCGGCTGCCGATACCCCCCGGCGCTGCCCGGACTTGTGCCAGTTCGGCATAGGCGAACCGCCCCCCGGGTGCAAGCATAGAGCGCCTTCCCCTTGATCGATGCGGGGCCTGCATCGCTTGCCGCGTCACGGGTGTTGCGGCTGCCGCGGTCTTAAGGAACAGTCGCGATCAGACCGGCCTTCACCCAAGATGCTCCTCGCCGGAGAGGGATCCATCATGTCTGTGCGGCACGAAGAGGCGGCGATCCGGCCGTTCACGGTCCCGATCACCCCCGATGGGGAAGTCGAGGCGCTGCGTGCGCGTGTGGCGGCCACGCGCTGGCCCGACAAGGAGACCGTCCCCGATCATTCACAGGGCGTGCAGCTGGCGACTGTTCAAGAACTCGCTCGCTACTGGGCGACAGACTACGACTGGCGCAACTGCGAGACGAAGCTGAGCAGCCTGCCGCACTTCATGACCATGATCGACGGGCTCAACATTCACTTCATCCATGTCCGTTCGAGCCACGAAAACGCGTTGCCGCTCATCGCCACGCACGGGTGGCCAGGCTCGATCATCGAGCTGCTGAAGGTCATCGATCCGCTCACCAACCCCACGGCACACGGCGGGAACGCGTCGGACGCTTTTCACGTGGTGATTCCGTCGATGCCGGGTTACGGGTACTCAGACAAGCCGCGGGCACCCGGCTGGGGTCCAGACCATATCGCGACGGCCTGGGTCGAGCTGATGAGGCGCCTCGGATACGACCATTTCGTGGCACAAGGCGGCGACTGGGGCGCGATTATCTCCGACGTGATGGGTGCGCAGGCGCCCCTGGAATTGCTCGGCATGCATTCCAACATGCCTGGCGTAGTTCTGCCGGACATTGCGCAGGCGCTCCCTGTCCCCGGCCAGCTCGCCCCCGGCAGCCCGCCGCCCCCTGGTCTGTCAGCGGACGAAACGCGCGCGTTTGAGCAGATCAGCACCTTCTATACGAGGGGCGCCGGCTTCGGAGTGGAGATGGGGACGCAGCCGCAAACGCTGTACGGGGTGGCGGACTCGCCCGTCGGCCTGGCGGCGTGGATGATTAACCACGACGCCTATAGTTACGGTGAAATCGTGCAGGCCTTTGAAGGCAACCCCGTAGGCGAGCTCACACGCGACGAAATCCTCGACAACATCACGCTGTACTGGCTGACGAACACCGGGGTCTCGTCGGGCCGGCTCTACTGGGACAACAAGTTCGGCTTCTTCGACGCCAAGAACGTCAAGGTCCCGGCCGGCGTGAGCGTCTTTCCCGGCGAGATCTACCAGGCCCCGCGGAGCTGGGCCGAGCAGGCCTACCCCAACCTCATCCACTACAACGAGGTCGACAGGGGCGGGCACTTTGCTGCCTGGGAACAGCCGCAGCTCTTGTCGGAGGAGGTGCGCGCGGCGTTCAGGCCGCTGCGTTAGATGACCGTGTCAGAAGGCGTGCACATGCCCTCGCTCGGCGGGGCGACCGGGTGGCTCAACTCCGAGCCGCTCGGCCCCGCCGAGCTGCGCGGCCACGTCGTCCTGGTCGACTTCTGGACGCTGACCTGCATCAACTGGCTGCGCACTGAGCCGTACATCCGTGCCTGGTCGCAGGCGTACCGAGACGACGGGCTCATCGTCGTCGGCGTGCACACGCCGGAGTTCTCGTTTGAGCACGAGATCAACCGTGTACGGGAGGCGACGAAGGAGCGAGGGATCGACTACCCGGTCGCGGCGGACAACAACTACGCGATCTGGACGGGCTTCGACAACCACTACTGGCCCGCGCTGTACTTCGCCGACGCGGACGGCGTCATTCGCGACCACCATTTCGGTGAGGGCCGCTACGAGCAATCGGAACGCGCCATCCAGCAGCTGCTCGGTGTCGAGCGTGATCTCGTAACGCCCGTCGGAGCCGGCGTTGAGGCCGCCGCCGACTGGGGCCATCTGGGCACGCCGGAGACGTATCTCGGCTACGCGCGCAGCGAGCGCTTCGCGTCACAGGATGGCGTCGCGTTCGACGAGCGCCGCGCGTTCGAGGTGCCCGAACTTCAGCACAACGAATGGGGCCTCGCCGGATTGTGGACGATCGGGCGCGAGAGCGTCACGCTCGAGCAGGCCGGCGGCAGCATCGCGTTCCGGTTCCGAGCGCGCGACGCGCATCTGGTGCTGTCCAGCTCGGCCGCCGACCCGATCGCGTTCCGCGTGCTTGTCGACGGCGACGCTCCTGGCGCCTCGCACGGTGCGGACGTCGACGAGGACGGCAACGGGCTGCTCGGTGCCGGGCGCCTGTACCAGCTCGTCCGGCAGGACGGCGCCGTGCGCGAGCGCACGCTGACGGTCACGTTCTCCGAACCGGGAGCCGAGGCCTACGTGTTCACGTTCGGGTGAGATCCGGCGGTCAGCGTTGTCCCGAGTGCGCGCGTCGGACGAGCCGCCGCGCGGCCGCTCAGCGAACGAGCTGCTGCCCGCCGTCGACGTCGTACGTCGCGCCAGTGAGCGCCGTATTGGTCATGATGTGCACGGCGAGCGCGGCGACGTCGGCTGGCCCGACGACGCGACCGATCGGGAGCGTGGCGCGCAGTTCGTTCCTGCGGTTCTCGAGCTCGTCTCCGAGCAGCGACGCCGACAGCGGGGTGTCGACGAAGCCGGGGGCGATGAGGTTGACCCGGACCGGCGCGAGCTCGAGTGCGAGAGCCGCGACGAACGGGGGCATGACGGCGGTGGCGGAGGCGATGAGCCCGAGGCCCTTGCGGATGCGCAGGCCGGAGGTGCCGCCGATGAGCAGCAACGTGCCTCCTGGCCGCATCTTGGGTGCGGCGTTGCGGGCCACCTCGAGCCCCAGCACCACGTGGTCGCTCAGCGACTCGCGCACCTCGTCCGCGTCCATCTCGAGCAAGGGCTTGTAGTGCGGGCCGCCGGCGGTCACAAGCACGTGATCGATCGGGGCTGGCAGGTCGTGGAAGAACCGTTCCATGGCAACGGTGTCGTTGGCGTCGAAGCTTGTCTGCGTCTCTGCGCTGCGTCAGCAGCCGCCTGACAGCCCAGGCGCCAAGCTGGCCGCGGTCACGACGGGCCTGGTTCACCCGGCCTGGCGGCGCCGCGGAATCGGCGGGCACGCATTCGACTGGGCGGCACGCACCGCGGGGGATCGCGAGCTGCGCGCCGAGACCGAGGCGCTCGGCGCCGGGGCGCACGCCCTGTACCTGAGCAAGGGCTCATCCAGTTCTTCGCGGAAGACGTGATGCAACTGCCCGCGCAGGTGCCGCCGCCGGCCGCGCACGCGCCAGCTGGCCTGACGATGTCGACCTGGGGACAGGCCGATCCAGCGCGGTTCCACGCGGTCTATCAGGCGGCGTTCCGTGACCGGCCAGGGTTCCCCGGCTGGTCGCAAGCCCGCTGGATCGAGTGGATCAGCGGCGACGAGGACCTCCGTCCCGGGTGGGCGCTGCTCGCCACGCTGGCCGGCGCCGACGTCGGCTTCATCGCCGGAGACGCCTCCGGCTGGATCATCCAGATGGGCGTCGTGCCCTCCGCGCGCGGCAAGAACATCGGCGCCTGGCTGATCGGCGAGGCCATGCGGCGGACGCGATCCGCCGGCGAGACAGCAATAACCCTCAACGTCAAGACGAACAACCCGCACGCCGCGATGTTGTACGTCAGGCTGGGGTTCACCACGATTGGCCGCAGAGCCAGATACCGGAGGTGAACCGATGAACCACACGCTGGTCCTGCGCGCCGGACGCGCCTTCGACGGAGAGCGCGCGCTGCACCGGGCCATGGTTCTCATCACCGGCGGGACGATCAGCGACCTGGACACGACAGGGGCCGAGCCCCCCGCCGACGCTGAGGTCATCGACTTCGGCTCCGATGCTTGCCTGCTGCCCGGGCTCGTCGACGCCCACGTGCACCTGGCCTTCGACGCGTCGCCCGACGTGGTCGGCGCGCTCGCGGCGTGCGACGACGATGCGCTGTCCGAGCGCATGGCGGAGGCCGCGGCCAGCACCCTGCGGGCCGGCGTCACCACGGTCCGCGACCTCGGCGACAGGAACTACCTGTCCCTGGCGCTTAGCGAGCGCCTTCCCGCGACGTCGCGGCCGCATATCGTCGCGGCTGGCCCGCCCATCACCACGCACGGCGGGCACTGCTACTTCCTGGGCGGCGAGGCTGAGGGCGAGGCGGCCTTGCGGGCAGCCGTGCGCGAGCGCGCCGAGCGTGGCTGCGGCGTCGTGAAGGTCATGGCGAGCGGCGGCAACCTCACCGCGGGCAGCCAGCCGCACGAATCCCAGTACGACAGGACTGCCCTTCGCGTCCTCGTCGAGGAGGCGCATCGCGCCGGCCTGCCAGCCGCCGCGCACGTGCATGGCGCCCAGGCCGTAGCCGATGCCGTCGAGGCAGGGTTCGACACGCTGGAACATGTCACGTTCTTCACCGCTGACGGCGTCGACGCCGACCCGGCCATGCTCGACCGGATAGCGGCCAGCGGCATCCTCGTCAGCGTCACCGCGGGCACCGCCCCTGGCACGCCAGCCCTGCCGCCAGCCATCGCACAGCGCAGCTCCAGCATCCTTGCCAACCACCGCCGGATGTTCCTGGCTGGCGCCGCGATGGTCGCTGGCACCGACGCCGGCGTCTCGCCAGGCAAGCCGCACGACGTGCTGCCGCACGCGCTGAGGGCACTGGTCGACCAGATCGGGATGACACCCCTGCAGGCCCTCAGGGCGGCCACGTCCGTGGCCGCCAAGGGAATCGGGCTTGGCGACTCGAAGGGCCGGATAGCCGTCGGCGCCGACGCCGATGTGCTCGTGGTCCGTGGCGACCCGGTCGCCGACATCGGTGCGGTGACGGACGTCGCGGCCGTGTTCAGGGCCGGGGCCAGAGTTCGCTGAGTGGGACATCAGCCCCGAGCCCCGTTAAGCCGCATAATTGACGCGGAGGCGATGACGCGTGAGCGAGCTGTGGCGAAAGAGCGCGGTTGAAATGGCAGCCTTGATCCGCGAGGGCGAGGTCAGCAGCCGGGAGGTCGTGCAGGCGCACCTGGACCGGATCAAGGCGGTGAACCCTGACGTCAACGCGATCGTCCGGTTGCTGCCTGAGCAGGCCCTCGCCGCCGCCGACGCGGCCGACAAGATGGTCGCCGGCGGCACCGGGCTCGGCCCGCTGCACGGCGTGCCGTTCACGATCAAGGAGAACATCGACGTCGCGGGGACACCGACGACGCAGGCCGTTCCCGCCCTGGCCGAGGCGATCGCCTCGGTCGACGCCCCGCAGGTGGAGCGCCTTCTCGCGGCCGGCGCGATCCCACTGGGCCGCACGAACCTGCCTGACTTCGGCCTGCGCGTGCACACCGACTCTGCGTTGCACGGCCTGACGCGCAATCCGTGGAATCCCGAGCGTACGGCCGGCGGCTCGAGCGGCGGCGAAGCTGCCGCGCTCGCCACCGGGATGAGCCCGCTCGGCCTCGGTAACGACCTCGGCGGATCGCTGCGCAATCCTGCGCACTGCTGCGGCATCGCGTCGATCAAGCCCTCGACAGGGGCGGTGCCGGCCGCGACCGTGATCCCGCCAGAGGACCTGCCGATCTCCTTCCAGCTGATGGCCGTCGAGGGCGTCCTGGCGCGGCGCGTCGCCGACGTGCGGGCCGGCTTCACCGCGATCGCTGGCCAGCACCCGCGCGACCCGCTGAGCGTCCCTGCCGTCTTCACCGACCTAGCCTCCGGCGAGCGGCCGAACGTCGCCGTGCTCGCCGAGCCGCCAGGCGGCACCACGCACCCGGAGGTGGCGGCCGCCGTGCGCCGCGCCGCCGACGCGCTCGCCGACGACGGCTTCGCGGTCACCGAGGCGGTGCCGCCTGACTACGAACAAGCCATCGAGTTGTGGAGCGCGATCCTCGCCGCCGACCTGCGGGTGATGAAGCCGGCGCTGGACGAGCTGATGGGCCCCGCAGGCCGCCAGTTCCTCGGCTACGCGCTCGAGGGCCTGCCGGCACCCGACCTGACCGGCTGGGCGGTCGCGCACACCGCCAGGCACGGGCTGGCCAGGCGCTGGAGCTTGTGGTACCAGGAGTACCCGGTGCTGCTGAGCCCCGTGTGGACGGAACCTGCCTTCCCGCTTGACTTCGACATCGTCAGCTTCGAGGGCGCGAGCGCGACCCTGGAGCTGATGCGACCCGTCCTGCCGGCCAACCTGCTGGGCACGCCGGCCGCGGTCGTCCCTGCCGGGATGGCCGATGGGCTGCCCGTCGGCGTCCAGGTCATGGGCGGCAAATACACCGAACTTCGGTGCCTGGCCATTGCGGAGGCGATCGAGCGGCGACTCGGATCGCTCACTCCGATCGACCCGGTCGCCGCTTGATCTCTGTTGTGCCCGGCCAGTCACATTGGGCCGGTCTGTGGTGTCAGTGCGGTGTAACCCCTCAGAACCGCAAGGAGATCACGATGGAATCCCGGCTCAGCTTCTACGGCAACGCCACAGCGGAGAAGTTCGCGAAGTACATCAACTCGGCTGGCGCGGTTGTGTCAGGCTCTGCCCTGCCGGGCGTGACCCAGGAGCTGGTCAAGATCAGGGCGAGCCAGATCAACGGCTGCGCTGGCTGCCTCGACATGCACACCAAGGACGCCGCGCACGCTGGAGAGACCCCGGTGCGCCTGAACCTGGTCGCGGCCTGGCGAGAGGCGAAGGTCTTCACCGAGGCCGAGCGCGCCGCCCTGGAGCTCACCGAGCAAGGCACGCGCATCGCTGACGCCGGAGGTGGCGTCACCGACGACGCGTGGGCCTGCGCAGCGAAGCACTACGACGATGACCAGCTGGCCGCGCTGGTAGCCCTCATCGCCCTGATCAACACCTACAACCGGCTGAACGTCATCACCCAGCAGCCAGCGGGTGACTATCAGCCGGGCCAGCGGGGGTAGGCAGGGCTGACCCGCCCTGGCCCTGCTTTTGATCCGCTTGGTGATCCGCTTGGTGATCCGCGCCGTCCATACCTGCCACCTGTCCTGCTGGGAGCCGGTGGTCCTCGAGGTCCGGCGCCTGGCGGGACGGCCGCAGCCTGGTCATTCGCTTGAGCTGCGCCATGACGACCCGTAGATCACCGTCATCCAGCATGTAGGCGACGGCTCCGAAGGCCACGACCGCGCACCCGACCGCCAGGACGGCGACGACGGCGTCAAGCAGCTTGCCGCTCGCCGGCAGCGCGATGCTCACGACCACGCCCACGATCGCGCTGACGGTCGCCGCGGCGAGGCCGGTCAGCGTGGTCCTGCCGACTCCGTGCACGGCCGCCTTACCGCGCAGACGGCGGGTGACGATGACGAGCGGAATGGCCGCGCCGATCATGCCGATGCTGTTGCCGAGCGCAAGGGCAGCCACCACGCGGTGCGTGGAGACCACCTCGGCCAGCACCACCTGTGCCACGGCCGCCAGCAGCGAGCTTCCCGCCACTGCCGCGCAGGCGACCTTGAGCCGCCCGATCGCGAGCAACGCCCGCGTGAGGTTCGCGATGACGCCCATGCCGAGCAGCCCTGGCGCGAAGAAGGCGAAGCCCGCGACCAGCTGCGGTACCTGGTCAGGCTGCCTGGCGAGCACGTGCGCGGCGGGAACCGCGACGGCCCCGATCACGGCCATGCCCAGGCACGCGACCAGCAAGACGGCCCTGGTCGAGCCCGCGCAGGTCCGGTCGAAGACCGAACCGTCGCGAGCCGACAGCACGGGGAACGCGCTCAGCACGATGGACAGCGCCAGCACCGCGTTCAGCGAGTTGAACACCTGGGACGCGTAGTTGAACATCACCAGGGCGCCGGTATCGCCGCGTCCGTTCGCGAGCGTGATCACCGCGATGGTTGACACCTGCTGAACGACCACCTCGATCAGGCCGACCATGACCAGTCCGCCGGCCCGGCGCGCGATCCCTGGCGGGAATCGGAATGCGGGCCGCAGCCGCAACCGCAGCCGCCAGGTCGGCACCAGGCCGACCAGCACCATAGCCGCGACGCCGAGCGTCGCGCCCCACGACAGCACGAACTGGGCCGTCATGGGCAAGCTGGACAGCGAGTGCCCCCGGCCCAGCGGCGCGAACGCCAGGTAGGAGGCGATGAGCACCAGGCTGGCGACCAGCGGAGCCAGCGCGTAAGCGGCGAACTTGCGGTAAGCCTGGAGCAAGCCGAAGAGCACGACGGTGAGGCCGTACAGCAGCGCTTGCGGCGCGAAAGCGCGCAGCATAGTGGTGGTGATCGCGACAAGGTCAGCGTGCACGCACTGCGCGTTCGGGTTAGTGGGTGTGAGCAGCGCAGATATCGGTGCGGCCGCAAGGCCGACCATCAGCGTAAGCGGGACCAGGAGGACGAGGGTCCATGTGATCAGCGCCGAGGTGATGTGGCTGACCTGCGCCTTCTCGGCAGGGTCGGCGGCCGATCGTTCGGCCGACCGCGCGAGGACGGGGACCATCGCGCTGCCCAGCGCGCCGCCGAGGACCAGCTCGTAGACGAGGTTGGGCACCTGGTTGGCGGTGAAGTATGCGGTGCCGAGACAGGTCGCGCCGACGGTCTGGGAGAACACGAGCGTCCTGACCAGTCCGAGGACACGGGCCAGCATGGTGAGGCCAGCGATAACTCCCGCGCCACGGGCTATGCCCGCGGCCCGTGAATAAGCGGTGTCAGCCTCGCCGACCGAACCGAGTTCGGTCACGCGCCAGCACCTGCGCTCGTCCGCACGCGTATTTTCCTGATCTCCGCAGCTCTCGGCTGGCCACGCGCCAGCCGAGAAGGCTTCAGCCTCGGCGGCAACCGTGATGGTCTGCAGGTCAGGCGCAAGACCGTCCGTGCCCGCCCCCGCTGCTACTAAAGCATTCCCTGGGTGCTATTGGGGCTGATTCCGGCTCAATCCACTTGGCCGAACCTGCCAGAGGCAAAACGGGTTCGCGTCATTCACCAGACATTCACGAGCACCAAATCTGCAAGTTAGGCATATAGCGCAGGAATCTCCTGTTTCCCCTGAATGTCTGAATGTCTCGTTAGCTGGGACCTGCGATCTGCCGGACCCGGTCGTGGAAGATCCGCCACCTGCGCTCGTTCTCGTGGGTGAGCACTGAGCTTGCCGCTGACAGATCTGCCGCGTGATTGATCAGCTCGGCCGCCGAGTACAGGTAAGCGGGGGCGGTGCGCTCCCCGGCGAGGTCCTTGCGCAACCAGGCTGGCGAGAAGTCGACCTTCTCCAGGATCGACACGGCTCTGTTCAGGCAGCGCGCGACGAGCTGAGCGGTGCAGGCGTTCTGCCAGTTGTTGGCGATGATCTTGTGCCGCTCGGCCAGCAGGTCGGCGAGCTGCGGGAACGCAAGCAGCGCTTCGGCCGTGGCCCAGGAGGCTTCCATCGCGCTGGCCAGCCAGGAACCGCTTTGCTCGCCGCTCGCGGCGATGGCGAGCAGGTCAGACTTGATCCGGGAGATCTCGGCCGGCTCGCCGCCGCCTTCCATGAACAGAACGCCGCTCGACTCGATGGCCCGCTCGTCGTTGAGGTCAGGCGCTCCGGCGAAGGGGCTCGGGGCCGGCTCCGCGACGGGTTCAGCGGTGCTCCACCGTTCGGCCAGCGCGATAAGGCTGCGGGCGGCTCGCTGCAGGGAGATCGCGTCGGTGAGCGGCGCCTCGGAGTAGTACTTCTCGTGCTCGCGGTGGTACCGCGACAGGTTCGCCGCGATCGCTAGCAGCCCGTTGTCGTTCGTCATCGCTGCCCCCGCGTTGCCGATTTCCCCGTTGACAGTGGCCATCGTGGCCTCCAAGTTCCAGATCTTCTTCCATCAGAACCAACCGCACACGTCGCAGGTAGAGCCGAAGGTCACAGATCGCACGCACCCGCACAGGACCTGGCGGGCTGGCCGGCTTTGCTGCGCGCTGATCCTGGCCCTGACGCTCACCTGGTTATCCAGGTGACTGGCTGATCGGGACTGGGGTCGCAGCGGCAGGTCATCCCCGTGCGGACCGAATCGCGCAGCAGGCGAGCGACACCGGGGTCGTGGCGGCCTGCCCGCGCGAGAGCCGCCGCGATCGCCTTGCGCACCGCGACCCTGGCCCGTTCGGCCGATCCGCCAGTTCGCCGCGGCCGGCCGCCGAGCCCTGTCGCCGTGCGCAGATCGGCGAGGATGGCGTCACGCTCGGCAGTCAGGTCATCAGCAGCCGCCTGGTCGCCGCGCCGGTCGGCCGCGTCGAGCTGCGTGCCGATCTCGCTGAGCCTGCGCCGGTAGGCGGTCAGCGCGGTCGCGTCGAGCATCTGGCCAGCGTCACCTTCGTCGACGATCACGCCGCCGTGCCCGGCGACGGCGGCGTACAGCGTCCGGGCGTCGATCTCCTCGCCTGGGCGCTCGACGAGGTAGCGCATGTAGTGCAGGCCCTTCATGTCACCGAGCACGAAGGTCGCGTCCTCGTCACCGAGCGACCAGCGGCCGTCGGCGTCCTGCCGCAGGCACACGCGCCGTGCGGACGGCCTGCGGGTGCCAGCCGCAGCGGCCGGGCTGAGTTGTTCCTCCCACCAGCGTGCGCCGATCCGCCGGTACGCGCTTTCTGCGGCGTGCCGCCAGCGTTCGGCATCGGCATCGCCGAGCGCCTTGCGGGCCCTGTACACGTAGTCGTCGACGACGCCGTGGAACGTGACAGCGCCGGCATTGAGCACCCCCCGGCCCGCATAGGGCTCGAGGGTTTCCGCGCCTTCCGCGCACAGCTCGCGAAGTCCGAGCTCTGCCGCGACCCGGACGGCGCAGGTGAGGACGAGCATGAAGTCGACGTCACGCGCCAGGCTGGCCACGCCCCCGCCCAGCAGCTGGCTGACGAGCCGTGTCGCCCGGTCAGGCTGGCCGGCCGCCAG
Organism: uncultured Actinomycetota bacterium; assembly: GCA_963739025.1. Lineage (GTDB taxonomy): Bacteria > Actinomycetota > Actinomycetes > Streptosporangiales > Streptosporangiaceae > Chersky-822. Next base: position 1,212,321 of record CAVTYS010000003.1, read on the forward strand.
CCAGAACACGGCGCCTTCTGCGCGGATCGACGGGATGCCCTCAGCCGACCCGTACGCCTCGTAGGCCGCCGCCTCGTCACGCAGCACCGCCAGGTCGCGGGTCATGAGCGCGTGCGAGGAACGCAGGGAATGCAGCACCGCGTCGACGTCGGGTTCGGCGAGCTCGGCGCCTATCGCCGCGGTCCGTGCGATCAGGGACTCGGCCGCCGTCAGATCGGAGCTGGTCAGGGCGTGCATGGCCCGGCGGGACACGGCGAAGAACGCTGCCCGGAGCGAACCGGTCTCCTCGGCCACCACCTCAAGGGCCCTGAGCTGTCGTTGCACGGCCACGATGTCGAGGCACTCCCAGGCGGTCGTGAGCCGCCACAGGTGAGCCGACAACCGCGCCTCGCGATCTGTCAGGTGCGCCGCGACCTCGTCGAGACGGGCAGCGAGGCTGACCCGCTCCGTGAAGTCATCTGGCCCCCAATGGGCGAGCAGAGCCGCGTCGAGCGCGTCGGCGGTCACATCGGCCGATCCGGCGTCGGCGGCGAGCCGCTGCGCCTCGTCGGCGAACCCCGCGGCTCGCGCGGCGTCGCCGCCGTAGGCCCACGACCTGGCCAGCGCCGCGGCCAGCCGGCATTTCGACGCCGGCGCCGTGGCCGCCTGGTAGGCCTCGTGCAGCAGCGCAGGCAGCTGCCCGGGATAGGCGCCGAAGCGCTGGCTGGCGGGCATCGCGAGCGCGGCCGTCGCCATCGCCTGGCCGTCGCATTCCGATCGCGCCGCCTCGAACGCCGCGACCAGGGCGGACCGCATGGCGCCGACATCGCCAGCGGCGCGAGCGGCGTCCGCCCTGGCCAGGAGTTCTGCAGCGGTCATCATCGGCATGGTACGGCGCATCCGGCCGCTGCCTAAGGGGCTAGGGACGGAGCAGCGGCACGGTCTCGCGGTGCCTGGCTACCCTCGCCTGGTCCCAGTCGCCTGTGCAGTACACCGAGATCTGCGAGACGGCGCCGTCAGCGACGTCGGCACGGAACAGCTCTCGGCAGTACCACGACTCGCCGTCCTGCTCCCATTCCTCCTCGACTTCGAGCACGAAGCCCGTCGCGGTGGCGTCGAAGCGCGACCTGGGCACCCGCCCGGGTGCCGGATGGCCGCCCTTCCGCAAGCTGACGATGCCCTCGGCGCCCTGCGCCTGCAGCCGCCACTGAGGCATCGTGAAGTCGCAGAACGCGTCAGCCGTGAACAGCCCGCCTGGGGCTGCGCCGGTCTCGAGGAACTGGATGAGCTTCGCGGCAAGTTCGCGGCGCCGCGTCTCGCTCATGGCCAGGGTGTGGTCAGCCATGGCCACCGTGGCCTCGGCTTTGCCTGTTCGCGGCATCGCAGCCTCCTTGTGCTCGTTCGCTGCCGTCACCCTTAAGGCGTGAGCCGCAAGGCGTCACAGTGTGACGTCCTGACGTACCGCCACGGCGGGCCTGGCGTCAGGCTGGCGGCCGCTGGCCGAGCACGTATTCGAGGGGTGCGGGGCCGGCCATCAGCCGGGGGCGCTGAACAGGCTGGCGAAGTCGTAGGCGTCTTCCGGTCTCGCGCGCACCGCTTCGTCAAGCGCCTTGGCGTCGTCGCCGACCAGGATCCGCCAGGATCCGGCCAGGACTCCGTCGAGGATGATCTTCGTGGCCTCGGCCGGGCTGAGCGGGGCGCTGTCGCGGAAGTCGCTGTTCATCCGCGTGAGGATCTGGCGGAGCTCCGCAGGAGTCGCAGTGGCGGCCGCCGCGTCCCGGCGGCTCAGCTGCTGCCGGACGGCCTCCAGGCCGGCGTCGCTCATGCTCTCAGGGTCGACGCCGAGGACGCGCAGGCTGTTGGCGACGATGTCGGTGCCAATGTGGCCCGGCATGACGACAGCGACCCTGACGTGCGGGGCGTTCACGCGCAGATCCTCGATGAGCGCCTCCGTGAACCCCTTGACGGCGAACTTGGCCGCTGAGTAGGCGGTGTGCGGCATGCCGGGCCCGAGCGTGGCCCAGAACCCGTTGACGCTGCTGGTGTTGACCAGGACGCCGTCGCCGCTGGCGATCAGCAGCGGCAGGAAGACGCGGGCGCAGTAGTACACGCCCCACCAGTCGATGGCGAACGTGCGCTCCCACTCCTCGCGGGAGCCGGCGACGAAGCTCCCGCCGCCCCCGATTCCCGCGTTGCTGAAGACCAGGTCGACGTCGCTGCGGCCATGCGCGGCGAGCAGCTCATCGCGGAACCGCTGCACCTGGGCCTCGTCGGCGACGTCACAGACGTAACTCGTCACCAGGACGCCTGGCTGCGCGTTCGTGCGGGCCAGCGCGGCGGTCTCGGCGACAGCTGACCCGTTCAGGTCGCACGCGGCGACCGAGCATCCGTCCGCCGCCAGCTGCCTGACCAGCTCACGGCCCATGCCGGAGCCACCGCCGGTCACGACCGCGAGCTTCCCTGTGAACGAGTCCATGCCGCACCTCCTGTTCGTCAGACTAAGCCGGGCTAGCCTTCGGCGTATGACTGGCAAGCCCTTCCGTACAATGGGCGCGCTGTTCGAGCCCGAGCCGAGCCGGTGGGGCCTGCGCGGCGATCCGCACCTCTGGCGTGCCCTCCGTGACTATGTAGGCGACCAGGAGATCCCGCTTCGCCGGCCGGCGTGACCGGCCTGCTGCACACCGCTTTTGGCGAGGTCGTCGGCGTCAACCTCGCCAGCTACCCGGAGCAGACGGTGTACCGCGAGCGATTCGCGCACGGCGGCATGTCCGGCGGAATGATCAGCATCGATACCTGGCGGGAGCAGCTGATCCCGCTGCTCACCGACCGCGCGAGGCTGCACAGGCCGGAATCCGGTTGAGCGTCCTAACCTGGCCGCTGCGAGAATCGTTGTGTCGGCCGGGCTGTGCTAGCCGATAAGGGGAGCGAGGTTGAGATGCCGTGGTTTCCTGACTTCGCGAGTGCCGTGGAGCTAGCGCGCGGACAGGCCCACGCGGCGGGCAAGGCCGATCCGGTCGCCGGGTTCTTCGCGGCGCTGAACAGCGGCGATGAGCACGCGCTTCGCGACGCGTGGCCTGGTCAGGTTGTCGTCCATGACCCGCACGCGGGCGAGGTCAGGGGTCACCGGCAGTTGCGGCAGTTCGTCAGGTCGAACCAGGTGTGGCTCGCGGAGCGGCACGCGAGGATCGAGACGGTCGCCGCTACGGTCACCGGCTACCGGGCTGTGGTTGAACTGCTCGCGTACCTGACCGTGGGGGACAAGGAGCAGGCATGGCCGATCGCGGTTGTCGCCGAGTCCCCTGATGACCGCTCAGTGGACTTCAGGACGTACTGCACCCAGTGGCCGGTGGACGGCCGGCAGCATCTGCGCCCGCCGATCCTTGCTGCCGGCGACGTGCGCCCCGGCGACGTGGTCGGCCGCTTCCAGGCCGCGCTGGCCGCCGGGGACACCGACCTGATCGTCAGCACGTTCGCGCCCGACGGGTACTTCCAGGGACCCGTCGCCCCTGACAATGTGCACCGCGGCACGTCCGAGCTGCGCTCGTTCTTCCGCGGCTGCTTCAGCGGAGGCGGCGGCATCGGCCTGCAGCTGTGCGACGTGACCGACGACGGCGTGCGGTGCGCGGTCGAATACAACTGCGTCAGCTGGGGCAGCCATGAGCTGCCGCCGCAGGCCGGGATCGCGGTCTACGAGCGCTCCGATGACGGTTTGCTGGCTGCGGCGCGAGTGTACGACGATGTCGAGCCACCTGTGCTCGCGAGTCCTGTTAATCCTCTGTGATCTTGACCGCCCGTCTGCCGATAAAAGGCGAGCCATGGTCGAAGATGCTCTGGATATGACAATGGCCGTTGTTCCGGCTAGAGCGGGTTCGATAGTTCGACCGTGCCGCCCCTGACGACGTACCTGAACGCGGATGGGTCGGCGAGGAGTGCGACATCGTCGAGCGGGTCGCGGGTCAGGGCGACGAGGTCGGCGAACGCGCCCGGTGCCAGGGTGCCGAGCTTGCCAGGCATGCCGACGATCTCGGCGCCCACTGTGGTCGCCGACCTGATGATGTCGATGGCTGGCTGGACCTCGGAGCGTATGACGAACTCCTCGCTCTGATGCCTGTGCATGCCGCCGAGCAGGTCAGTGCCGTAGCCGATCCTGATCCCGCTGGTGTGAGCTAGTTCCAGGGCGCGCAGCCCGCCGTCGAGCACCTCGTCGACCTTGCTCCAGGATGCCTCCGACAGTCCGAACTCCCTGCCCTCGGTGCGCAGCGCCCAGTAGGTCACCAGGTTCATGACCAGGAAGGCCTGCGTCTCGCGGAAGATCCCGGCGGTGGCGGCGTCGAGCAGGTTCCCGTGCTCGATGGTCCTGACCCCCGCGCGCAGTGCCCGGGTCATGGATTCCGGCGTGTACGCGTGCGCTGCCACGTATCGGTGTGCCGCGCTGGCCTCCTCCACGGCCGCCTCGAGTTCGGCGACGGAGAACTGCGTAGAGTCGATCCGGTCGGTCGGTGACGCGACGCCGCCGCCGGCCATCACCTTGACGTGATGCGCGCCTTTGCGCAGCTCGTCGCGGGCCGCCCTGCGGACCTCGTCGGGCCCGTCGACGATCGTGGACATCTCGGAGCTGCCCGGGTGGGTGTCGAGGAAGTGCTCGCCAGGGCCGCGGTGGTCACCGTGCCCGCCGGTCTGGCTCAGCGCGCGCCCCGCGTAGAACAGGCGGGGGCCGCGGATCAGGCCCTCCTCGAGCGCGCGCCAGGTGCCGTAGTCGCCGCCAGCCATGTCACGGACCGTGGTGAAGCCGCGGTCTAGCATCTCGCCGAGCAGCCGCGCGGTGCGGTACGCGTTGTAGGTGACCGGCCACCTGGACAGGTCGGCCAGATCAGCGGTGCTGGCCATGACGTGCACATGGCTGTCGATGAGGCCGGGCAGCACGTGGGCGCCGGCAAGATCGACCCGCCGCGAGTCGGCCGGCGCGTCGAGGTGAGTCCCTGCCTCGGTCACTATGCCGTCGTCGGCTCGCAGGTCACCCTCGCGGTAGGTGGCGGTCTCGACGTCTAGGAAGAGGCCGTTGGTGAAAAGCGTAGTTTCGCTCATCGCTGCCCTTCTGGGTTCTTCGTCGCCGGCAACGTTACCGATCCTTCTGCCGATGTCGGCGCGGTCGCGGCGGCGGGCGGCGGGCATCCTGGCCTCATGAGACTTCCGAATCCGCGGCGGCGGGGTGAGGCTGGGGATCACGAGCACGAGCACGGGCACGGGCACGAGCACGAGCATGAGCACGCTCACGGGCACGAGTCCCGGCCGGGCTGGCTCGGCCGGCTGGCGCACCTGCTGCGGCCCCATTCACATGAACCGTCGAGTTCCGTTGATTCATCGCTGGAGGCCAGCGCTGAGGGGATGCGGGCGCTCTGGATCTCGTTCGCCGCGCTCGGTGTCACGACGATCGTTCAGGCGGTCGTCGTGGTGCTGTCCGGGTCGGTCGCGCTGCTGGGCGACACGATGCACAACGCCTCCGACGCGCTGATCGCGATCCCGCTGGCGGTGGCGTTCGTGATCGGCCGGCGCCCGCCCAACCGCCGTTACACCTACGGCTACGGCCGGGCGGAGGACCTGGCCGGCATCGTGATCGTGCTGATGATCACGCTGTCGTCGGTCCTGGTCGCCTGGGAGGCGATCAGCAAGCTCATCCATCCGCACCGGGCCACGGCGCTCGCCGCGGTCGCCGGGGCGGCGCTGGCCGGTTTCGCGGGGAACGAGGTGGTCGCCAGGTACCGGATCCGGGTGGGCCGCAGGATCGGCTCGGCTGCGCTGGTCGCCGACGGGCTGCACGCACGCGCCGACGGGTTCACCTCGCTGGCGGTGCTTGTCGGCGCCGGCGGGGTGGCGCTGGGCTGGACATGGGCGGATCCGGTCGTCGGCCTGCTCATCACGGTGGCGATTCTCGCGGTGCTACGGCAGGCGGCCAGGGACATCTACCGGCGGCTGATGGACGCCGTCGATCCAGCGGTCGTCACGCGCGCCGAGGAGGTCCTGGCCGGCACGCCTGGCGTGGTCGCGGTCGGTCACGTTCGGATGCGCTGGACCGGACACCAGTTGCGGGCCGAGTGCGAGGTCGTCGTTGATCCTGCGGCCACGGCGTTGCAGGCCCATGAGGTGACCGTCGCGGCGGAGCACAACCTGCTGCACGCCATGCACGGTCTCGTCGCGGCGCTGGTGCACGCCGATCCGGATTCGCGAGGCGGAACCGACTACCACTCGGTGCTCGCCTCGCACCGCTAGCAGGCCGGGGTGCCGTGGGCCCTGGAGGGCGGATGGCCTGCGGATGCCAGCGCCCGGGATGGCTGTCATGCCGAGCTTGGCGTAGCAGGGCAGCAGGGGCTCGTCGCACACCAGATCGATCGAGTGCATCTGCTCGCAGTTCAGCACGCGCCGCATGAGCTCGGTGCCGATGCCAAGACCAGCCCGGTGACGCCTACGCAGCGGCTGGTGGGCTGTGGCTGCGGGTGACGCGGCCGTCGGGGCTGGCGGCGGTGGTGCTGCCGTCGGCGTTCAGGGTGATGGTCCAGCCCCACCGGTGGACCATGATCAGGTGGTGGAAGCTGCACAGCAGGACGCAGTTGCCGAGACTGGTCGTCCCGCCCTGGCTGCGGGGCACGATGTGGTGCACGTGGCATGCCGCTGGCGGGGCGTCGCAGCCCGGCGCGGCGCAGTGCTTGTCGCGGGTGATGATCGCCCTGCGCAGGTGTGGCGGCACCAGGTCGGTGACCGCGCCGACATCCAGCGGCAGGCTGACTGACCCGGCGGGTGCCGGGAGGATGCCGGTACGCAGCCAGGACGCCAGGCCCGACGGCCCGGACAGCAGCGCGACCGCGTCGCGCAGGATGACTTCCCGCGCGGCGGCCTTGGACAGCTCGCGGCGCCGTTCCCACGCCTGCCATTCCTCGTCACCGGCGTCATCCGACGGTTCGGCCGGGTTGCCGCAGCCGGGGTGACCGCCGCCGCACGGTGACTGGCGCGGGTTGTATTCGGCCCACGTCCCGGCGAGCCGCACGCTCATCTGGTCCAAGAGGTCGTGGTCGACGCGGCCGGTGACGATCGGGGCGACCGCGGCGTCGCAGTCGTCCCCCGGCCCGGCCCGCGGCCCGGTCAGCACTGGCCCGCCAGGGCAGGCTGGGCTAGCCGGGCTGCCGGGCTGGGCGAAGCCGGGCGGCAACCAGGGCCGTCCCGGCTCCCCGATGCCGTTGAGCAACTGGTCGAGCGAGAGCTGCAGCTGCAGGTGCACCGGCTGCCCGGCCCGCTCGGGCAGGCACCCCGACGCCAGCAGCCGCCGGCACGCTTCCTCGAGCGCGTCATGCTGCCGCTGGGCGATACTGCGGGTGTCCTCAGCGCCCAACTTCTTGCCCAGGGAGTCCAGGACTTCGCGCAGCGACGCGGCGCACCGGGCGGACAGGTCCCCGGTCAGGCGGCCGGCGCCGCCCAGGGTGGTATCCAGCCACAGGCCACGGTGCGTGAACCCGTCATCACGATCGTGATCCGGCCCGGCGACCCGGCGGCGGATCTCCTCCGCCAGGGCCGCCAGCCCCGCCATGTCCACGCCCTCGCCGGCCGCGGTCACCAAGATCACGTCCGCGTCCTGCCGGTGCTCGACCGGGAGCTTGTCGGTCCAGTCGGCGATCTGCCGCGCCCACGACACCGACAACCCGCCACCCGCCAGCGCGTCCGCGACCGAGGGATGATCCTCCAGCCGCCGCATCCACCCCACTGAGGCCCTGGCCGCGGCCGGGGTGACGTTCGTCTGCCAGGTCAGCCACACCCGCGCTGACCCCTGGCCGTCGTCCTCGAACCCGCGCTGCGCCGTGAACTTCGCGAGCACCTTCGCGCGGGCGGCGGCATGCAGGGATTGCAGCCGTTCCAGCATCCGCAGTGCGTCGGCCTGGACCGGCGCCGGCAGCGACCCGGCATCCGCGGCCGCGAGCCAGCTCAGCCCCGCCGACGCCATCCGCATGGCCTCGACTGCCGACGACGGCTCGGCGACACTGCCATTTCCGGGAGACGGCACGACACCTTCCTCAGCTCATGGAGCTTCGCGGGAAGGAATCAGGAGCGGAGAGCTCACGTGCCGGGTCCGCCCGCCTCTCGGCGGCCGGGTCATCGAGGAGGTGTCATCCCCGGAGCTTGTTGCCGTACGGCTCCGGGTGCCAATTCCCGCGATCGAACCTGTACTCGAAATGCTAGCACCAGCCACCGACAATTCCGCCCCGACACGCCGAAGTAGCGGCGAACTGGCGCCTAGCGGCACAGGCAGGCGGCGCCACGCGCTAACGTGTCATTCCGGACGATCCCCTTCCGGGATGGGAGCGAACTCATGGCGCTTGACCTGAGCCCGACCGCGAGGGCGCTGCTGGCGCTCGAGGCGATCCAGAACAACCCAGGCATCACGGCCGCCAAGCTCGGGGTCAGGCTCGGGGTCACCGAGCGGGCCGCCCGCCGCTACGTCGAGATCCTGCGCGAGGCGGATCTGCCGATCGAGTCGGTCACCGGCCCCTACGGCGGCTACCGGGTCGGCCGAGGGATCCGGCTCCCGCCGCTGATGTTCTCACCCGCGGAGGCGATCGGCCTTGTCATGGCCGTGCTCGAAGGTCACAGGAACGCGGCCGACCCAGCCGATCCCGTCGGCAGCGCGCTCGCCAAGATCGCGCGGGTATTGCCAGCCAGGCTGGCGAGCCCCGTCCTGGCCTTCAGAGACAACGTCCCCCGCCCGTCGGCCAAACCTGCCGAGGCCGCCGCCGTCAGCCCGGAGCTTGTGACGGCGCTGATCGAGTCCTGCGCGGCGGCGACGCGGATGCGGCTGACCTACCGGCTCGGCAGGCCAGGCGACGTGGCCATGGAGATCGACCCGTGGGCCGTCGTGCTCCGGCACAGCCGGTGGTACCTGCTCGGCTGGTCCCACACAAGCCAGGCGCGCCGGATCCTGCGCGTCGACCGGATCGTCTCGATCGAGCAGGAACAGGCGACCTTCACGCCCCCCGCCGACCTTGACGCGCTGCGTACGCTCGAGGAACATTTCTCCCAGGGCTGGACCCATCAGGTCGAGGTACTCGTGGAAGCCCCCGTCGAGATGACGTCGCGGTGGGTGCCGAGAAGCCTCGGACGACTGGAGCCTGCCGAGGGCGGCCGTACTCGCATCACCGCAACGACAGACGAGCCTGACTGGTACGCCAGGCAGCTCGCCGCCATCCCCGCGCCGTTCCGCGTCCTCGGCTCACCGCCACTCCAGCAGGCCATGGACGCGCTCGGCCACAAGCTGGTCGCAGCGGCGCGACCCGCCAGCTGACCAAGAAGGTCAGCCAGCTTGCGACGGCCGCTGGCAGGTGGTGTGGTCACAGGCCACCTGGATAATCGAGCCTGCACCAGAATGATCCAGCCACGCCGGAGGGACCATGCGCGCGATCGTGCTCGACCAGCCAGGCAGCTTCCGCGTCGCGGAGGTGCCTGACCCGGCGCCTGGGCCTGGTGAGGTGATCGTCAGGGTGGACGCGTGCGGGATCTGCGGCACCGACCTGCACATCCTCGCCGGTGAGTTCCCGCCGACTCCGTACCCGATCACGCCAGGTCACGAATTCGCCGGCCAGGTCGTCGCGATCGGGCATGACAGCACGCCCGGCCTCGCCGAGGGAGACCGGGTCGCCGTGGACCCCTCGCTGTACTGCGGCCGGTGCCGGCGGTGCCGGGCCGGACGCGGCAACCTGTGCGCGAACTGGGGAGCGATCGGCGACACCGTGAACGGCGCGTTCGCCGAGTACGTCGCTGTGCCGGCCGCCAACGTGTACCCGCTGCCCGACCATATCGACGGTCAGCGGGGCGCGATGGCCGAGCCGCTCGCGTGCGCCGTGCACGGCCTGCGCCGCCTGGGGTCCGTGCTGGGCGAATCCGCTGTCGTGGTCGGAGCCGGCCCGATGGGCCTGTTGCTGCTCCAATTGCTCGTGCGCGCGGGCAGCAGTTCCGTCGCGGTCGTCGACAGGGTCGGCACGCGCCTCGATGCGGCCCGCAATCTCGGCGCGGCGCGAGCGGTTGCCAGTGCCGAGGAACTGGACGGCGCACGGTTCGGTGTGGCCGTCGACGCGACAGGCGTGCCGGCCGCCATCGAAGCCGCGCTCGGCCTGCTCGACCGCGGCGGGCGGCTGCTCGTGTTCGGCGTGGCGCCGGCCGGCGCGGACATCGCCGTCTCGCCGTTCCGCGTCTACAACGACGAGATCACGATCGTCGGATCGATGGCCATCCTGCGCAGCTTCGGCGCCGCCGTGGACCTGCTGGCTAGCCAGGCGATCGATCCTGGTCCGCTGCTCAGCCCGCCCTTGTCACTTGACGACTTCGGCGCGGCCATCGCAAGGGTGCGGTCAGGGCAAGGCATTAAATGGCACATCCGGCCGTCGTGAGCAAGGTTCTCTGAGATGTAACAGGACGCTCGAGTTCCGGTGAGCAGAGCTCACCGGACGCCGTACAGATGCTCGAGCGCAAGCTGATCGAGCTGCTCGAACGCCATGCCGCGGTCTGCCAGCACCGCCACGTCGACGCTGTCGGCGGCAAGGTCGCGCCAGGTCTCGCCAGCGGCCAGGGTTGGCTCGGCGAGCTGGTCGACCCGCGCGGCCCTGAGCGCGTCCTTCACCTCGGGGTCGGAACGGAACGCGCGCACCTTCTCACGCAGGATCAGGTAGTTGCGCATGCACGCGGCGGCGGAGGCCCAGACGCCGTGGTCGTCCTCGGTCCTTGGCGGCTTGTAGTCGAAGTGCACGGGCCCGTCGTAGCCCCCGGCCTCCAGCGCGTCGACCACCCAGAACGCCCCGCGCGCGTTGCCTGCGCCGAACCGCAGGTCCTGGTCGTACCGCGGGCCGTGCTGGCCGTTCAGGTCGATGTGGTACAGCTTGCCGTGCCACAGGGCCTGGCTGATCGCGTGCGCGTAGTTGAGCCCGGCCATCTCCTCATGGCCGACCTCGGGGTTGATGCCGACCAGCCCGGGGTGCTCGAGTTCGTTGATGAACGCCAGCGCGTGCCCGGCCGTGGGCAGCAGGATGTCGCCGCGTGGCTCGTTCGGCTTGGGCTCGATCGCGAACCGCAGCCGGTAGCCCTGGTCAAGGACGTACTGGCAGAGCAGGTCCATGGCCTCTTTGTAGCGTGCGAGCGCGGCGCGCACGTCCTTGCTCGCGCCGGACTCCGCGCCCTCCCTGCCGCCCCAGCAGACGTAGATCCCGGCGCCGAGCCCGGCAGCGAGGTCGAGGTTGCGCATGACCTTGGCCAGCGCGAACCTGCGCACCTCCCGGTCGTTCGCCGTGAAGGCGCCTTCCTTGAAGATCGGGTGGCTGAACAGGTTCGTCGTGGCGGTCGTGACCACCAGGCCGGTGTCGTCGAGCGCCCGCCTGAACGCGTCGATCCGCTGCTCCCGCTCGGCCGCGCTCGCGTCGAAGTCGAAGACGTCGTTGTCGTGGAAGTTGACGCCGTACGCACCGAGTTCGGCGAGCTTGCGGACCGCGCGGTCGGCGGGCATGGGCGGCCGCACCGCTGGCCCGAAGACGTCCGCTCCTTGCCAGCCCACCGTCCATATCCCGAACGAGAACTTGTCCGCTGGCGTCGGCACGTAGGGGTCTGCTGGCATGGTGTCAGTCCTCTTTCTGGCTGCCTGGTTCATCCCACGGCTGCGTGGCGTCGCGCAGCGCGGCGAAACGCGCCCTGATCTCCGGTTGCGGTGTCCCGCGGTAGCGGGTGCCAGGCGGGCGCGGCCAGGCCGGCGGCCCTGGCGTGCCCGCCAGCGCCCACGCGGCCTGGCGGGCGGCACCGAGCGCGACATATTCCCGCGGCTCTGGCACGTCGACGTCGCGGGAGAAGATGCCAGGGGCCACTGCCCGCACAGCCTCGGACCGGGCGCCGCCGCCGATCATGAGGACCCGGTCGAACTCAGCGCCCCACGCGGCGAGGCGGTCAGCGGCGTCGGCAAGAGACGCAAGCACGCCCTCGACGGCCGCCCTCGCGAGGTTCTGCGGCGTGCCGTTGGCCGTGGTCAGGCCCGTCAGCACGCCGGTCGCGTGCGGACGCTGCGGCGTCCGCTCGCCGTCGAAGTAGGGCAGCACCGTGATCCCGGCCGCGCCGGGCTCGGCGGCCAGCGCACGCTCGGCGAGCCCGGCCAGGTCGGTGCCGGTCATGGTGGCCGTGGCCGAGAGCACGAGACCGGCGTTGACGGTGCAGACAAGCGGCAGGAACTGCCCGGCCGCGTCGGCGAACCCGGCGACGGCCCCTGACTCGTCTGTCGCCGGGACGGCCGAGACCGCGAAGACCGTGCCCGACGTCCCGACGGACACGGCGATCTCGCCTGGCTCCAGGCCAAGGCCAAGCGCTGCGGCCATGTTGTCGCCAGTGCCGGCGGCGAGCAGTGCACTGGCGGTGGTCTGCCCCACGACCTCGCCGGGGGCCGCGACCCGCGGCAGGGCGGGCTCGTGGCCGAGCGCGGCGGCGGCCACGTCGGGCAGCCAGCCGCCGCGCGGCGTCGCGAAGTAGCCAGTTCCTGACGCGTCGCCGCGGTCCGTGACCGGCTCGGCGGCACCGAGCCGCCAGGTGAGCCAGTCATGAGGCAGCAGCACGCGCGCGACCGCGGCCGCGTTCGCCGGCTCGCGGGTGGCCAGCCAGCGCAGCTTGGTGACGGTGAAGGAGGCGTTGGGCACGCTGCCGGTGTGCTCGGCCCACCAGGCCCGCCCGCCGAACTCGGTGACCAGGTCCGCCGCCGCGGCGGCCGAGCGCAGGTCGTTCCACAGCAGGGCCGGCCTGATGACCTTGCCGTCGTCGTCGAGTACCACCATCCCGTGCTGCTGCCCAGCGACCGCGATGGCCGCCGCCTGGCCGAGCAGCCCGTCGCCTGCCTGCCGCAGGGCGGTCCACCAGGCTTCGGGGTCGCACTCGGTGCCAGCGGGATGCGGCGCGCTCGCCTCAGCTACGACCGTGCCGTCAGCGGCATCGCAGAGCAGCACCTTGGTCGCCTGGGTGGAGGAATCCACTCCGGCCACGAGCATGCCGAAACTCTACCGAGAATTCACGACATTGCCGCTCGGCTGGCAGGCTCGGTCCTGGGGTGACCGCGCTAGCTTGCTGTGCGATTCCCGGTCTGAGGTCCGCCTGACGAATACGGAGCTGCCATGCTCGCCGATCTTCCGCTGTCCGAACTCCGCCGCTACCAGCCCGACGTCGCCGAGCCAACCGACTTCGGTGCGTTCTGGGCCGGCCAGCTCGCCGCAGCCCGCGCGCACGACACTGAGCCGTCCTTCGTGCCGGCCGACAGCGCCGTCCGGCACGCGGCCGTCTACGACGTGACCTTCCCCGGCTTCGGCGGCGACGCGATCAAGGGCTGGCTGATCGAGCCGCATCAGGTTGCCGAGCGCGCCGCGGTGATCGTTGAGTTCGTCGGCTATGGCGGCGGCCGCGGGGACCCGTTCGACTGGCTGCGGTGGAGCTGCGCCGGTTTCCCGCACCTGATCATGGACTGCCGCGGCCAGGGCGGCGGATGGCGCCGTGCCGATACCCCTGACCTGGGCGACAGGGGCGCACCGAGTACGCCGGGCTTCCTCACCCGCGGCATCATGGAGCCGGGTAGCCACTATTTCACCCGGCTGTTCGTGGACGCGGCGCGGGCGGTGGATGCCGTCCGCCGCTGGCCGGCGGCCGCGGGCCGGCCCGTCGTGACCGCCGGCGCCAGCCAGGGCGGCGGGCTCGCGATCGCTGCCGCGCACCTGGCCGGCGGCGTGGCGGCGGTCATGCCCGACGTCCCCTTCCTCGCTCATCCGCAGCGCGCGGTCGAGGTGACCGACGCCCGGCCGTACTCCGAGCTCGCCGAGTACTGCCGGGTGCACGGGGACAGCGTCGACCAGGTCTTCGCCACCCTTGGTTACGTCGATGTCGTCAACCACGCCAAGCACGTCACCGCGCCCGGGCTGTTTTCGGTTGCCCTGGCCGACGACATCACCCCGCCGTCGACCGTCTTCGCGGCGTTCAACCACTACGCGGGCTCGCCCAAGGACATATCCGTCTACCCGTACAACGGCCACGAGGGCGGCGGCACCCGGCACTTCCTGGCCCAGCTTGACTTCCTCGGCCAGCTTGCGGGTGCCTAGCGGTCGCCCGCGGCGACCAGCTCGCCTTCTACCCGGAAGGGCCGCCGTTCTACCCGGAAGGGCCGCCGCGCTGGCCAAGGCCATCCCGACGTGACTGTCTGAGGTATGGATGGGACACCCATTGCGATCTGAGGTGATGGGTGTCCCATCCATACCTCAGGGCTTGCCGGCTCGGTGTCAATACTGCCTCAACTCCGCCGGTGCTGCTCTTGCGGCGGCTGGCCCACGGGAGTTGGATGGGAAGGCAGGCGAACGCCGCAATCGAGAGGGTTGTTGTACAGGTGGCGGTCTGCGGCAGGCGGGTCATCGTGGGGGTAAGCGGCTCGCTCCGGAGTCTCGGGGCGCTACGTGCTGGCCTCGATGAGGCCAGGCAGATAGGCGCTCCGCTGATAGCCGTGCTGGCCTGGGTGCCAGCGGGCGGAGAACTCGCCTACCGGCGGGCCCCGTGCCCTGTCCTGCTCAAGCTCTGGGAACAGGCCGCGCGTGAGCGGCTCACCGAAGCCTTCGACGCAGCATTTGGCGGCGTCCCTGCCGACGTGACCGTGCGCGGAATGGTCGTGCGGGGCCGAGCCGGCCCGCTGCTGGTGGAACTCGCCGACCGGCCTGATGACCTGCTTGTCGTCGGCTGCGGCAGGGGAAACTGGCTGACCAGCAGCGTCCACGGCTCGGTCACCCGCTACTGCATGGCCCGCGCGAACTGCCCGGTGCTGGCCGTGCCGCCGCCCGAGATGATCTCCGACGTGCGGTCCAGGTCGCATCGCTGGCGCCCAGAAGACTTTGCCGCGCCGCTGGACGCGAGGTCGGCGGCGACGCCGGGCGCGGAAGCCACGCGCCGTTCCGCGACGGTCACCAGTGAACGGCCGGCTGATCGGAGCGCCGCGGACCTGCCCGCATACCGCGGGGCTCCTTACTACCAGCCAGCCCCGCCGTCCAGGAAAGACAGGACGATCAGGCGGCTCCGCCTGACGTGCATCCTGCTGACGGCGATCCTGCTCATCGCTCTCACCGGCGTCCTGCTCGCCCAGAGCCTGCCGTAGGGGTCGGCGGCAGCGTCCGCGGCATCGTGAGCATGCAGGCGCAGCCGCAAGCCACCTAGAAGACAGAGATGTGCACGTGGTCGTAGTGGTTCGCGGTGATGCTGCCGCGATCCGGCATCGCCACCCAGCCCGCCGAGGCCATCCTGATGTCCCAGATGTGCTGCCGGTAGATGATGTACATGATCCCGAGCTTGGACGCGTTGGCCTGGGCCCAGTGCGCGATCGCGTACCCGAGGTTGACGTTGGCGGCCGTCGGCATGACGCCGCCGGTGCTGAGCATGAAGTCGCACGCCCGGCCGAGCGGGTGCTCGCCGGTAGCCTCTGGCCGGTAGCAGCCGATGGCGGAGAACGGGCCAAACCGCCGGTCGACCGCGTTCTTCACAGCCGCCATGCGCGGGGTGATGGTGCCGCCGATCACGGGGGACTGGGGGCGGAACTTGGCCAGCAGGCGCTTGACCGTCTGCCGCTGGCGCTCAAGCGCGGTGATCATCTTCCGCAGGCCGGCGATCTCGGTCCTGGCGGCCTTGTCGGCGCTCTCGCTGGTGAGGATGAGGTGTTGCAGGGCACGCTGCCTGACGCTGCGCTGCCGCGCCAGATACGTGATCATGGCTGACCTGTCCATGATCCCGCGGGTATGGCCGCTGAACAGGGCGAGGAGCTGCTGATCAGATCCGCCGTTCAGGTAGCTGGCGACAGCGAGCTTGGCCATCTGATGGCGGGAAATGCCGAGCTGCCTGCGCACCACTCTGGCTCGCGCGGTCGCCATCTTCGCATCGGCCTCGGCGCCGGCAAGCGTGTCAAGCTCGCCGCGGTACTGCTTGGCCAGCTTCGCCGCGCGCGCCTCCAGCCGCGCCAGCGTCAGGTGCCCGTCGCCTCCGGCGAGCCCCACATCGCCGGACAGCACTGCACCGCGGGCGGTCAGCGCCGCGGGACTCGCGGTCGCGGCGTCGCCGGCTGAGGAGGCCACCAGGGCGCCGGCGAGTGCGGCGACGACAGCGGCCGAGCGAGCGTAGCCGCCGAGCCGAGAGCCGCGCGAGAACGCCGATCCGCGCGGGGAAGCGATCCTGCGGGCCACGGGAATCGGATCGCAGCGGCGCACAGGGTCACCTCCTCCTGCTGTCCGCGGCGCGTCTGGCACGCGCCGTCGTCCACGCCGACAGGAGCGAACTGACGCCGACCATAGCAGTCCAAACAGCCGTCCGTGGCCTATCTGGCCTGATCGCGGGCGTGGTGCGAGGCATCGCGGGCCTGGTCGGCGCGGTCCGGCCGCGGGTGACCTGACGACGCGTGAGCCGAGAACCGTTTCTTCGGAATCGGCAAACCACATCCAGCCTTCGCGCGTCAAGCTCACGTACGAGTCGTTCACGCCGTCGCCGCGCAGCCGCGTATTCAGCCGGCGGTCAGCTGCCTGACCAGCTCATAAGGAGACCCCCGATATGCGCAAGGTGACCGCGTTCTCCGGTGCCGCCCTGACCGCCCTCGCACTCGCCGCGCCCGCCTGGGCGGTACCAACGGCCACGGCGGCGAGCGCCGTCACCGATTCGCGGGCGGCGCCTGCCGGCCCGAAGCCGGTCGTCCGGGTGACAGGCTTGCACCTGGTGCACGTGCAACTGCCGCGGACCCACCTGCCGCACCTGACCCCGCATGCCGTCGTCTCCAGCGGCAACTGGTCAGGCTATGCGGCCGTGGCCAAGTCAGGCGTGCGACTCCGGTTCGTCTCCGCCGACTTCACCATCCCGAGCGTCAACTGCGCGAAATCCCCGCTTGGCAGCTCCGGACTGGCATACGCCAGCAACTGGGCCGGGCTCGACGGGTTCGCCAGCGCCACCGTGGAGCAGATCGGCGTGGACTCCTTCTGCGACTCGAGCGGCACCCCGCAGTACGACGCCTGGTACGAGATGTACCCGACGGACCCGGTCGTCTTCTCCGGCGTCAGTGCAGGCGACGCGATCTCGGTGTCGGTCTACTACACCGGCAGCGGCTACAGCCTCACGCTGACCGACCTCAACTCCGGCGCCAAGGTCCAGACCACCCAGCCATGTCCGCACGGCGTAACCTGCAAGAACTCCTCAGCCGAGGTGATCACCGAGGATCCCGGCCTCGCGGCACCTGTCGTGAACCTAGCCGATTACGGGATGGTGAACGTCACCGGGGCGGCCGTGACGAGCCTGAACGGCACGCACGGCACGCTGGCCGGCAACTCGCTCTGGACGTCCAGCGAGATCGTCATGAAGAACGGCAGCAACAAGGTGATGTCACAGCCGTCCGCCCTTTTCGGCGGCCGCGCATACAACGTCACCTGGAAGGCAGCGAAATAGCTGGCCGGCGGGAGCGCGGGATGACTACGCTGCGACCTGGCGCGCTGCCTTCGGACAAGCGCGGGACCGGGTCGGGCGGCCATTTATCTTCGCGTACATCCACGGCCTGCCGGCCGGTACGGCGTACATCCACGGCTTGCCGGCGGGAGCGTACATCCACGGCCGCCCTGCGGGAACGGCGTACATCCACGGGCGCTTGCGCTTCGCGGCGTGCGCCAGCGCCGTCTTGCTGGCCGCGCAGAAGCTGACCGCGTTCACCCTGGTGCCCGCTGGATGCTGCGCCCGTGCGGCGTGTCCCGCGCCAGGTGAGGCCGCTGCGGTGGCGCCGAAGCTGACGAGGACGAGAGCGGGGACGGCGATCCTGCGCGCGATCTGGGCGCGAGCCGTTCCCGGCGATGGTGCACGGCGAGCGCTGGCCGCCAATCCACGATTCCGCGTGATCACGTTCCGTAACGACCTGCGAGTCTGCATCGAGAAGCTCTCCTCATAGGTGACGAGATTGTCAGGCCTTCCAGAACCGACAAGCTACCTGACCTGGCGACTGCGGGAAGGGCGTTTGCGCTGATTCACATGAGAGGTCCGACCAAGGCGGTTTACCTGCGATAACTTCGTGTGAATCACACATGCGCAAGCAACCTGGTGGCGCCCGGCCGTCCCGGTACGTGACCGCCTGCCACGAATGCTCCAGACGATCCTGATCGTCACTGCGCCGGGCTGCGGCGTCATGAGCCGGACCACCGCCGACTGCATTTCCTTTACGGACAGTGACGAATTCTCCGCCCGGACGTCTCCGTCAGCAGCGAATTCAGCCGTCGCTCCAGTAAGAATGTCGGTGAAAGTTTCATGACGCTCGCAATGCAGAGTGCATTTTCAGGCATTTCTTGCCGCCATATAAGAATTCATGTGAGATAGGTCTAGAGCGAGGGTATTTATGCAGCCAGAATGGTTGTGTAGATCACATTCGGCAGGCCTTGCCCGCTGAGGGTGGAAGAGCGTCATGGAATTTCGGGTCCTCGGGCCGACGGAGCTGTGGTTGGCCGGACGGCAACGTGACCTGGGGCCAGCCAGGGAGCGCGGGGTCCTGGCGATCCTGCTGCTGACCCCAGGGACAATCGTTCCCGCCGAGACCCTGATCGACAGGCTCTGGGATGCCCAGCCGCCCGCGAAGGCACGCGAGAGCCTGTCCGTCTACGTCGCGAGGCTGCGGGCCTCGCTCCGGCAGGCGCTCGGGGACAGCGTCAGGCTTGCGGGGCGCCTCAGCGGCTACGCCCTCGACATCGATCCCGAGGCTGTCGACCTGCATCAGTTCCGCCGGCTGCGCCGTCAGGCCGACGCCCTGGTGGCCGGCGGTGACTATGACGGCGCTGCTCAGCTGCTGCGCGAGGCCGACGGGCTCTGGCGCGGGCAGGCGCTGGCCGGCATCCGCGGGGACTGGATGACGCGGATGCGGCACAGCCTCGAGGAAGAGCGCAGGGCCGCGATGCTGCGGCGCGTCGAGTGCGACCTCGAGCTCGGCCGGCATGCCGATCTTGTTGGTGAGCTCCGCGGCCTGCTGGCCCAGTATCCGCTGGACGAGACGCTTGTCGGCTATCAGATGGAGGCCCTTTACCGGTGCGGCAGGCCAGGTGACGCGCTGACCCTGTACCGCGAGACGCGCAGCCTCCTGGTGGCCGAGCAGGGCACAGAGCCCGGTCCCGCGCTGGCCGAGCTGCATCAGCGGATCCTGCGCCAGGACCGGGAGCCGGCCGTTCGCGCGGGCACTCAGCGCCGCGGCGAGGCGGCGCAGCGAGACACGCTGCCACCCGAGCCGCAGGAGTTCGTTGGCCGCAGCGAGGAACTCGCGCTGCTGGCCGGCGAGCACGGCGACAAGCCCAGGGTCAGCGTCATCGAGGGCATCCCAGGGGTGGGGAAGACGGCTCTCGCCGTCCGCGCGGCCCGCATGGTCGCCGACCACTACCCGGACGGCGTCTTCTACCTTGACCTCCAGGCGCACGACCCAGGGTCGCCGTCCCTGGACTCCGCTGACGCGCTGCATCGTCTGCTCAGGATGCTCGGCGTGCCAGCGAACCAGATTCCGGAGTCGATCGGCGAGCGCGCCGCGCTCTGGCGGGCCCAGCTCAGCAGGCGACGCGCCGTGGTCATCCTGGACGACGCCGCGCAGCACGATCAGGTGCGTCCGCTGCTGCCGGCCGCCGGGCGGAACCTGGTCCTGATCACGGCCAGGCGAAGGCTGCCCGACCTTGACGGCGCCGATGTGCTGACCCTCGACGTCCTGTCACGCGACGAGGCGGTCACGCTGTTCGCGCGGATCGCGGGCCTGGGCAGCGGCGGTGAGGAGGACGTGCTGGCGACGGCGGCCGCGTTGTGCGGGCGGTTGCCGCTTGCCATCCAGCTCACCGCGGGAAGGCTGACGCAGGCCGAGCCCCGCCCCCGCAGCCTCGCCGACCTGGTGGCTGAGCTGTCCAGGGCGCCAGCCAGGACCGGCGACACGAGCGCCGCGAGCCCTGAGGTGCTCGCGGCCTTTGAGCTGTCCTACCGGGCGCTCGAGCCGCACCACCAGCGGTTCTTCCGGCGCATCGGCGTGAGTCCGTGCGCCAGGGTCAGCCGTCAGTCAGCGGCAGCGCTCGGCGGCAGCACGCTGGCCGAGGCTGACAGGGCGCTGCGCGCCCTGAGCGATCACCACCTGCTCGTCGAGGTCGACGATGGCCAGTTCCGCTTGCATGACCTCATCCGCGAGTTCGCGTCGGTACGTGCCGAGGAGGAGGATTCCGGGTCAGAGCGGCGGCAGGCGGTCGGCAGGCTCCTTGACTTCTACGTGCACGCCGCGGACGCCGCCGACCGGGTGCTCCAGCCGTTCCGGAACCGCATGCAAGCGCCGGTCAAGAATCCGCCGAAAGCGAGCCCGGCGCTCACGACAACGGGGACTGCGTCAGCGTGGCTCGAATCAGAATGGCGGAACATCCTGCAGCTCGCGCAGTATGCGGGCAGGCATGAATGGAAGCGGCAGTGCGCTGACCTGACGCATCTGCTGGCGGCCTTTGTCGATATCAGCGGCTACTGGGACGAAGCGATCGCTGCCCACGCGCTCGCGCTTCGCGCCGCTCGTGACCTCGACGACGAGGCCAGGATCGCGCGCGCGTCGCTGGAGCTCAGCGTCGTAAGCCAGCAGACCGGGCGGCATGAGGCCACGCTGAGCCTCGCCGAGGACGCGGCGGCAATCTACCGGTCGCTCGGCGACGATCGCGGGCTGGCCGAGGCCCTCGACCAGATCGGGCTGGTCAACCAGCGTGCTGCGCGCTCACGCGAAGCGCTCGCGTACTTCAGCGAATCCGGGACCTTGTACGGCGGCGCCACGGACCAGCACGGCAAGGCCGTTGCGCTCAGCCACGCGGGGATCGCCTGCTGGCACCTGGGCCGTTATCCGGACGCCATGGACCACCTGCGCGAGGCGCTGTCGCTCTACCGCGACGTAGGTGACCGGCGCGGCGAGGCGAAGACCCTCAATAACCTCGGCAAGATGCAGTTGCATTGCGGCTACCACAGGGACGCGCTGGAAAGCTATGAGCGGTCGCTGCGGATCTTCGGCGAAATAGGCGGAGCCCAGAATCAGGCGATCCTGTATCACAATATTGGCAGTGTCTACCACTACAAGGGCAGCTACGAGAAAGGGCTCGCCGCGTATCGGCACGCGCTCGCCATCTACCGTGCTATCGGCGATCTTCCTGACGAGGCTGACGTGCTCAACGACATCGGCGCCATCTACCAGACCGCGGAATGCTATGACGAGGCGCTGATTCACTATGAGCAGGCGAGGCTGATCGCCGAGGACATCGGGAACCTGGCGCACCAGGTAATGGCGCTTCGCGGGATCGCCGACGTCCGGCGCGGCTCGGGTCACTGCGCCGAGGCGTCCGGCACGTATGCGGCCGCGCTCGCCCTCGCCAGGCAGATCGGCGATCCCTATGAGGAGGCCAAGGCGCTCGAGGGGATCGCCGAGACGATGCTCAGCACACACCGGCCGCACGAGGCGCGGATCGCGTTCCGGCAGGCGGTTGACATCTTCGAGCGGCTCGGCGTGCCGGAAGCCGAGTCGGCCAGGATCAGGCTAGAGACGACAGGCCCGCAGCCGGCGATCGGCCGCCGCATCTCCTAGGGCCACCGGTCACCTGCGATGTAAGGCAAGCATCAAGCGAGGTGTAAGACAACCGTCCTGGTGTGCCGCCGACGATGAGGGCGCGGCTATCCCCGGAGGTCTGTATGAGCCTGCTGCCTGACACGCGGTCGTTCGCCCCTGATTTCGCCCTCGACAGCCTGCTCCTCAGCGCCGAGCGATTCATCACCGAGTTCCACTGCGAGAACCACATGGGACCGCCTGACCGGCGGCTGCGCCAGGTCAGGCGGGAGATCGGAGCGACCGGGTCGTACCGGCACACGCCGGCCGAGCTCGAGTACGGCGCGCGGGTCGCCTGGCGCAACAGCGCGCGATGCATCGGCCGGCTGTACTGGAAGAGCTTGCGCGTGCGCGACCGGCGCGCGATCACGGCCGCGCCGGACGTCGCGGCGGAATGCCTCACGCACCTGCGCGAGGCCACGAACGGCGGGCGGATCAGGCCGGTCATCACGGTGTTCGCGCCCGACGCGCCGGGCCGGCCGGGCCCGCGGATCCTCAACTCACAGCTGGTCAGGTACGCGGGCCACGTGAACGCCGAAGGTACGGCGATCACCGGCGACCCGGCAAGCGCCGATCTCACCAGGCTGACGCGGGACCTCGGCTGGCGGGGCGGCAGCCCGCCAGGCCGGTTCGACGTGCTGCCGCTGGTCGTACAGGCGCCTGGCGCGTGCCCCGCACTGTACGAGCTGCCAGCGGATGCGGTGCTGGAGGTCGCGATCGAGCACCCCGAGTTCGGCTGGTTCGGCGATCTCGGGCTGCGCTGGTACGCCGTGCCCGTGATCAGCGACATGTACCTGGACATCGGCGGGGTCTGCTATCCGGCAGTACCGTTCAACGGCTGGTACATGTGCACCGAGATCGGGTCACGGGACTTCGGCGACGCCGGCCGCTATGACCAGCTGCCAGTCATCGCCAGGCACATGGGCCTGTCAACGGCCAGCGACCGGACGCTGTGGAAGGACAAGGCGCTGACCGAGCTCAACCTGGCCGTGCTGCACTCCTTCGGGGCCGCGGGGGTCACGATCGCCGACCACCACACCGAGTCCGCGCGCTTCCTGCAGCACCTCGAGCGCGAGGAGCGGCATGGCAGGGCGTGCCCGGCCGACTGGACCTGGATCGTGCCGCCAGCCGCGTCGTCGGCGACGCCGGTCTTCCATCGCTACTACCAGAACTTCGACCAGACGCCGAATTTCTACCGGCACGTGCCGCCAGCCAGTCAGCCGGTCGTGTTACCGGCAGGCGCCGGATGCGAGGCGAGGCCACGACGCGCCGGGCCGGCCTTCATGAGCTAAGTCCTGATCGCATCATCGCGTGACCTGCTGAGCGGGTTGCGGAACCGCGGGATGGGCGGCGATCAGCACGAGCGCGTCGAGCATGCGCCACCAGTCTGCGTCGGCCAGCTCACCGCCGACGGCGTCCGCGAGCGTCGCGAGGGCGGCCACGATCCTGGGCGTGAACTCCCCGGAGTCCTGGCCGAGCGACCTGGCCCTCAGACGGCGCAGTTCTCCCGCCTCGCGGCCGTTGCCAGCGCGGCCACCGTCTGCGCCGCGGCGCTGGCGCTGCTTGGCGTGCCCTCTGCTGGCCAGGGCGGCGTCCGCCGGCGGCTCCATGCGGAGTGACAGCAGGTGATGAGCGCGACGGCGGCCGGGGCCAGGAGAGCCCAGCCGCAGTACGGAAGCATCGCGAGGACGGCGAGCGATGCGACGCCGGCGGCCAGGCGGACGGCGCCGCGCAGCACGCGGGTGGCGGCGAGCATGCTGCCCAGGTACACGATGAGGAACAGCGCGGTCGGCAGCGTAACCAGCGACGCCGTGCTCACCAGCCTGAGCCCGTACAGCGTGATGAGCACCAGCCCCGCAACCGCGATCGCCGGCCGGAACAACGGCGCCCTGGCACTGGTCAGCTTGCGAGCCATCACGACCGCGCCGCTGATGTAGGCGTTGACCGCTCCGATCGTGAGCACGACAGCGGCGGCTGCCGCGGCGATGCTGCCAGCGGGCCCTGCCGCGACCCTGAGCAGGTCAGCGAGCGGAACAGTGCCGGCCGCTGCCCGGCCGAGCACGCTGATCGTCGCGATGGCGAGCCCGAGGTACAGCGCGGTCGTGACCGCCAGCGCGATCGCGATCACCCTGGGCAGCTGCCTGGCCGGGCTCGCGAACCGCGTCGTGAGCGGCGCGACGGCTTCCCAGCCCGCGAACGACAGCATCAGCGTGGTCGCGGCGTGGCCGACGGACATCCAGCCGTGCGGTGCGAACGGGCTCCAGTTGCCGGCCAGGGCCGACGGGGCTGACCCGATGACGGCCACCGCCACGACCGCGATCAGCAGCGCGACAAGCACCAGCTGCACGCCGGCGCTCGCGCGCAGCCCCGCGGCCGACAAGCCGAGCACCACGAGCAGCAGCAGCGCGGCCACCGCGGCGCGTACCGGCAGGCCGCCGCCGGTCAGCGTCGTGACGTAGCTCGCTCCGATCAGGCAGACGATCGGGGCGCCGCCCGCGACGCCCGTCAGGAACGACCAGCCTGCGATGCGGCCCGTCCGTCGTCCGAGCCCCGCTGCGACGTAACCCATGATCCCGCCTGCCTGCGGCAAGCACCGTCCCAGCCCGGAGAAGACGGCGGCGAACAGCCCGGACAGGCCGAGCAGCGCGAGCCACGCCACGATCGATGCCGGGCCCGCCTCGGCAGCGGCGAGCCCTGGCAGCAGGAGCAGCCCAGGGCCGAGCAGGGCACCGATGTAGAGCGCCGACCCTCGCGTCGTGGTGAGATTTCCAGGTGCGTTCCGGCGGAGAACAGGTGCTTGCGTCATGGTCCGAGCCTTGCCGAAACCGGCTCGCACCCGGTGGCAAATATGCCGCCAGGAACGCCTTGCTGCGGCATATTGTTGCGCTGGACTATCTGTACACTTGCTTTCATGCCGGAGCACACGCCAGACCGCGTGGATCGTGCCATCGTGACAACGCTGCAGCGAGACGGGCGGATCGCCAACGTCGATCTCGCCGATGCGGTCAGCCTGTCGCCCTCGGCGTGCTTGCGGCGGGTCAAGGCGCTGGAGGCCAGCGGCATCATCGCCGGGTACCACGCCGAGGTCAGCAGGGCGCGGGCCGGACTCGGCCTGACGGTCTTCATCGGCCTGCGGGTCTCCGGGCACTCCCAGGAAACCTCATCGGAGATCGAACGCCAGCTGCTGGCAATCCCGGCGGTCGTCGCCTGCTACCTGATCTCAGGGAACGACGACTTCCTGGTCGAAGCCGCGGTGCCGGACCTGGCCAGCTACGAGCAGCTGCTGCTCGGGCAGATCCTCGCGATCCCCGCGGTCGTCGAGGCGCACACCACGTTCGCGATCAGGACGGTGCTGAGCGGCGGCCCTGTGCCGCTCAGCCACTGGCTATAACGCGGACTGGCCCGGCCAGGGCGCAGCCGTCCACTGCTCGCTGAACTCCCACAGCCTGGCCGCGAGCTCAGGCGTGGCGACCTTGCTCGGCTCGGCCTGCCGGCAGCTGTCGTAGTACCTGCCAGACTCGCCGGCCACGTCGGCCGACGTCGCGCAGTACAGCGACGTCCGCGCGCCCTGCTCGGTGGTTAGCATCCGCCTCGTCAGGATCGGCCTGACTGGCCACGGCACCCGCCGCCAGATCTGCGAGGCGACCACGCCGGGATGCAGCGCGTACGCGGTGACCCCGGTTCCGGCCAGCCGCCTGCCGAGCTCGGCGGCGTGCAGCACGTTGCACAGCTTGGATACCGCGTACTCAGGCAGACCTGTAATGCTTTTGGTGCGATAACGCAGCCCTTCAAAGCTGATGCCCTTGGCCTGGTAGTGCGAGTCGCTGGCAACGTTCACGATCCTTGCCGGGGCGCCGGCCGTCAGCAGCGGCAGGAGGGCCTGGGTCAGCGCGAAATGCCCGAGGTGGTTGACGCCGAAGTGCAGCTCGAAGCCGTCGGCGGTCCTGCCGTGCACCCCGCCGACGCCCGCGTTGTTGACCAGCACGTGCAGCGGCTCGCCTGACTCGAGCAAGGTCTGGGCGGCGCGCCGCACGCTCGCCAGGTCGGCCAGGTCCAGGCTGAGCGGCAGGACCTGGTCGCTGCCGGTCGCCGCGCTGATGGCGGTCACCGCCGCCTCGCCCTTTGCCCGCGACCTGGACGCCGCCCATACCCGGCCGCCCCGTCTGGCCAGGTCCTGTGCGGTCGCGTAGCCGATGCCCGCGTTCGCGCCCGTCACGAGGAAGGTCCGGCCGGCCAGGTCGGTCATCCGCATGGCACCAGTCAGCGGCCGCTGGGCGCAGCACCGTTGCCCGTGCTTGGCTCTACCCGCGCGAGTAGCAGGGCGACGTCGTCGCCGTGCCTGGTCTGCCGGCGCGGCAGGCTCAGCAGGTCATCGGCCAGCACCTCGAGGTCGTCCGCCGAGCCGAACGGGAGCACGGCGATGAGCGAGCTGAGACTGTGCTCGTCGCCGCTGTCGGCGACCATGAGCCCGTCGGTGGTGAGCACGAGGATCGAGCCTGGCTCGACGATGGTCTGGGTGGTCGTGTACTCGGTGTCCTCGTCGACCCCGAGCGGCAGCCCGGCGTCGCAGTCGAGCACCTTCGGCCTGGCCCCTGGCGGCACGACCAGCGCTGGCGGATGACCGGCACGGCAGATCGCCAGTTCCCTGGTCGCCGGGTTGACGACCACGAAGCAGCAGGTGGCGAACAAGGCCAGGTTCGGATCGTTCGCGTTGAGGTCGACGAGCCACTGGTTGGCCCTGGCCATCACCTCGGCTGGGCCGTGGCCTTCCCTCGCGTAGGCGTGCACGGTGGTGCGCAACCTGCCCATCAGCGACGCGGCGATCAGGTTGTGGCCCTCGACGTCGCCGATCACCAGCGCCACGCGGCCGTCGACGAGCTGCACGACGTCGTAGAAGTCCCCGCCGATCTCCACTCCCGACGTGGCCGGCGAGTAGCGGGTCGCGATCGTCAGGCCCATGGCAGAGAGCTTGCCGCGCGGGAGCACGCCGCGTTGCAGCTCGGCGGCGAGAGCACCCTGGAACTCGTGCATCCTGGCCCGTTCCAGGGACAGGGCGAGCAACGCCGACGCCGCGAAGAGCTGCGCCTTTTCTTCAGCGGGGAACTCGTGCGGCTCGGGGAAGCCGAACAGGCAGGCCCCAACCTGTCCGCGCGAATCGCGCACGGGCAGCGCCACCCACGCCTGAGTCGCGCTGTCGCGGAGCCTGCTGACCAGGTGCGGGAAGTCCTCAGCGAAGATCTCCGGCGAGCTGATGTAGACCGGGGCAGCGAACTGGATCGCGACCGAAATCGGGGCCGGCCGGAATGAGCGCAGGCCGCTGAGGGCGTCCACGATGTCCTCGGGCAGGCCGTGCGTGGCTTCCACCCCGAGCTGGCCGTCCCGCTCAGCCACCATGATCAGGCTGTCGGCGCCGAACGCGCTGATGCCCGCCTGGGCGGCCTCGACGATCGCGTTGACGGTCAGGGCGGAGGCGAGCGCGGCGGTGAAGGCGTGCATCCGCCTGGCGCGGTCGGCGACGTCGCGGAGCCTGCGCTGCTCGGCTTCTTGCTTCGCCCGGATGGTGGTGGTGTCGACGACCATGCCCATCATCTGGGCCGGACTGCCGTCGTCTCCTGGCAGGATGCGGCCGCGGGCCTCCATGGTCCGCAGGCTGCCGTCGGCGCTCGTGACCCGGTACTCGATCTGGTAGGTGCCGCTCGCCGCGGTCATCGCCTCCATGGCCTCGAGTAGCTGCGGCAGATCGGGCTCGGGCACCCTGGCCAGGAAGGCGTCGATGGTCGCCGTCGCGTCCGGCGGCAGGCCGTGCATCTCGAAGGCGACCGGGTCGCACATCACCTCGCCCGTGGTGATGTCCCAGGTGAAGAAGCCGGCGTCGACGCTCGTGGAACTAGGCCGGAAGGCCGGTGACCCGCGGTCTCTTAAGGTGCCGGGTGAGCCGTTGCCGGCGACAATCGGTTCCCTCGCGGCCGGGACATGGGTGATGACTTCACGTGGTTGTGTCATCGTCCGCCCGCTCACCGTCGTGTCCCCGCGTCGCCGCATCGCCGGGCTCGCGCTGTAACTATCTGTAATTACGCAATGATAGGCCAGTGGCACCTGGCCCGGCCCGGAGATTTCGCCGTTTTCAGGGATCTCACATGCAATTCAGAAGGAGCGGGCCGCGGCGGAGCCGGCCGCTGGCTTGACTCCGTACCTGAGTACGGCTGCTAGCTTCACGGTATGGCTGGTTTGACGATCGGTAAGTTCGCGGCGCAGGCGGGCGTCAGCGTCGAGACTGTGCGGTTCTACCAGCGCCGCGGCCTGCTGGCGCTGCCGGAGCGGCGCGGCTCGGGATTCCGCGAGTACACCCCGGCCGACCAGTGGCGGCTCGCGTTCATCCGCCGCGCACGCCAGCTCGGGTTCACCCTCGCCGAGATCCGCGACCTGCT
The DNA here is from genome assembly GCA_963739025.1 of uncultured Actinomycetota bacterium. Taxonomy (GTDB): domain Bacteria; phylum Actinomycetota; class Actinomycetes; order Streptosporangiales; family Streptosporangiaceae; genus Chersky-822. The sequence goes on from CAVTYS010000003.1 coordinate 1,240,392, forward strand.
TGGCCCCGCTGAGGCCCGGTCGACCGCCGACATCACCAAGGCTGCCGAGGCGAAGCTCGCCGCGATCGCCGGCCAGATCGCCGAGCTGGCGGCGCTGCAGTGCCGGCTGCGCCGGCTGGTGCAGGTCTGCGCGCACGGCAGCCGCGACGACTGCGTGGCCCTGCACCTCGGTGACCAGGGTCACGTCTGCGCGCAGGCGGCCAGCTGAATCAGCCAGTAGTTCAAGCCGAAAGGAACAACGTGATGAGCATGCCGAGGAACGAGCGATGAGCATGCCGAGGAACGAGCGATGAGCATGCCGAGGAACGAGCGATGAGCACCGCCAAGGCAGTGACCGACGACAGCTTCGACGCCGACGTGCTGGCCAGTCCCCGGCCCGTCATCGTGGAGTACTGGGCGCCCTGGTGCGGCCCGTGCCGCATGGTGGGCCCGGTACTGGACGAGATCGCCGCCGAGTATGCGGGCAAGGTCGACGTGGTCAAGCTGAACACGGACGAGAACCCGCAGTCGATGGTCAAGTACGGGGTGATGGCGGTCCCGACCATCAACCTGTTCTCCGGCGGTGAGGTCGTCAAGCAGGTCATCGGCGCCAAGTCCAAGTCCGCCCTCCTCCGCGAGTTCGCCGACCACCTCCCCGCCTGACGCTCGGCCCCACCTATGAACCCTTGGTGGGCCCATAGCACCACCAAGGGTTCATAGGGTGGCCGGCGAGATGGGGCTGGCGGGAGGGTGCGGGACGCGGTTACGGTGCGGGCATGGGACCATCGCGGCCGGAATCGATCGATTTTCATTTCGATCTCATGTGCCCGTACGCGTATCAGACCTCGCTGTGGATACGCGAGGTCAGGGACAGGACAGGGCTGGAGGTCAACTGGCGGTTCTTCAGCCTGGAAGAGATCAACAGGGCAGAAGGCAAGAAGCATCCGTGGGAGCGGGAGTGGTCCTACGGCTGGTCGCTGATGCGGATCGGCGCGCTGCTGAGGCGGCAGGGGATGGCGCAGCTTGACGCCTGGTACGCGACCGCCGGCCGGGCGCTGCACGTCGACGGCGAGAAGCCGCACGTGCCGGACGTCGCGAGGCAGATCCTCGCGAGGATGGGTCATGATCCCGCGCTCGTCGACGCCGCCATCGCCGATCCGACCACCAGCGACGAGGTGCTCGCCGAGCACCGCAAGGTCACCTGCGCTGGCGGGTTCGGCGTGCCGACCCTGTTCTTCCCTGACGGGCAGTGCCTGTTCGGGCCCGTTCTCATCGATCCGCCAGCGGGCGATGCGGCCGAGCGGCTCTGGGACGCCGTGGTCGCCTGGACCGCGTTCCCGCATCTGTATGAGATCCAGCGGCCGAAGTGCCGCTCGGATGCCGACGCGATCGCCGCCACCTTCCTGCCGTATCTTCAGGCGCGGGACTGGGTCAGCATCGACCGCGGCCAGGTCGTGGACTTCGCCGCGCCGGCCGCTGCCCATCCGGAAGGGAGCGCATCGTGAACGAACCTGCGGGCGCGGCTGCCGCCGGTCACGACGACGGCCAGGCCGGGGCGGAACAGTCCCGCATCGTGGAGCTGCTAGGGCAGGAATGGGCGATCATCGGCGACCTGCTCGCCGGGCTCAGCGAGCAGGCCTGGTCCCGCCAGGTGCTGCCGGGCTGGGACGTGCACGACGTGCTCGCGCACATCATCGGGACGGAGCGGATGCTGTCAGGCGCCGAGTTCCCCGCAGCGCGAGAAGGCGACCTCGGCACGCACGTGCGCAATGACATCGGCCGGGCGAACGAGGCCTGGATCATCGCCCTGCGCGATCGCCCGCACGCCGCCCTGCTCGGCGACTTCCGTGCGGTGACCGCCAGCCGGCTGGCCAGCCTGCGGGCGATGCCGGCCGGGGAGTTCAACGCGCCGTCCTGGACGCCAGCCGGCCAGGCCACTTATGCACGCTTCATGCGGATCAGGATCTTCGACTGCTGGATGCACGAGCAGGACATCAGGGCGGCGACCGGGCTGCCTGGCAACGAAGACGGCCCCGCGGCGGCAGCGGCGCTCGACGAGGTCGTGCTGGCGCTCGGCTACATCATCGGCAAGAAAGGCCGCGCCCCTGACGGCAGCTCGGTGCTGATCAGGCTCACCGGTCCGGTCGAGCGCGACCTGCCTGTCGTGGTTGACGGACGGGCGAGGGTAGTTCCCGCCCTGAATGGCGAGCCAACGGCGAGCCTGGATTTGTCATCGTCGCTGTTCCTGCGCCTGGCCGGCGGCCGGGAGGATGCGCGGGCGGCGCTCGGCAGGATCCGGCTCGGCGGCGACCAGGAACTCGCGCGCCAGCTGGCGACGAATCTGGCCTACACGATCTGAGCGCCGCGGTGCTACCCCGGCCCGGGTTCGACGCAGAATTCGTTCCCCTCGGGGTCGGCCATCACGACGTAATGGCCGTGCCGCTCGAGCACCGTCGCGCCGAGCCCCGCGAGCCTCGCCACCTCGTCGGCGACCGAACCTGGCGCGCGCAGGTCGAAGTGGATCCTGTTCTTCGCGGTCTTGCCTTCCGGCACCCTGGCGAACCAGACGTTCGGGCCGCCCCAGCCGGCGGCCTCGACGAACGCCTTGTCGCTTGTCGAATCCTCGTCGACGTCCGAGCCGAAGACCGCGGCCCAGAAGGTCGCGAGGCGCATCGCGTCGGCGGCGTCGAACGTGACGGACTTGATCACGCTTGGCATGCTCACCTGGCCTCTGGCAGGATCAGCCGCCCGGCTGCGTCGCGGCCGACGGGTATCACCTCGGTCACGGCGCTGACCGGCAGCGCACGCATGGCAGCCTCCCAGTCCGTGCGCCCGGTGATGTGCAGCAGTTCGGTCATAAGCCTGGCTGCCCGGTCAGTGCGAGGCGGCGCGGGTGACTAGCGCGATGCCCTTGCCCCAGGCGGCGAGCTGGCCAGGCGGCAGGTACGCGACGCCCTTCTTGGTGTGGTCCACCATCGGGGAAGTCACGTACCGCTCCGTGCCGTGCGGGTCGATGAAGTAGATCAGCGAGGTGTGGATGACGTCGGCGTTCTTGTTCGGCGCCCGGACCTCGATCTGGTAGTGGTTCCAGACGGCGCGCAGGGCCGGCACGGAGCCGGTGACGAAATGCCAGGACGGGATCGTGTTCAGCCCCTCCGAGCTGGAGTAGCTGGACATGTCGGCGACCTTGTTGTGATACGGGTTGACGTTCACCGCGATGAAGACGACGTTGCGGCCGGCCGCGCCGAGGTCCTTGTACGCGTCGATGAACTCGCGCGAGACCAGCGGGCAGATGTCGGTGCAGTGCGGATCCATGAAGGTCAGCACGACGGTCCTGCCGTGCAGGCTGGCGAGCGAGACCGGCCGTCCCGACTGGTCGGTCAGCGTGAACCCTGGCGCCTTGGCCGGCGGCACCGGCGACAGCTGCATCATGGTGGCCAGCTTCGTGCTGACGGTCTTCGGGATGCCGGTGGCACGGAGCTGTGGCTGGCTGTTGTGCCCGGCGAGCGCCATGACCACGAAGGCGAACACGGTGGCGAGCGCGATACCAGACACGAGCGCGATGCCGCCGAGGACGACCGTGGACCGGCGGGGTCTGCCGAACAACCTGCGGCGGCGCGGCTGGCTGCCAGGCGGCACGGGATCCTGCGCCGTGGTGGTCCCCCGGTCGCTGGCCGCGCCAGTCTCGCTCATGCCGGACGGCTCCTTCCAGGGCCTTGCGGAGTACCCAGCACAGGCTACTCCGCCAGGCTTCGACGCAGAATTCGTTCCCAACCTGTGGCCCTGCCGCACCGCTGACTCCGACGGCCGAGTGGTTACGTGCGGACGGCCTGGGTAGCCGACGGCGCATGCCAGCTGACGTGAGCACGCTCCTCGGGGGGCGCTACGACCTGCGGGACCTGATCGGGACGGGCGGGTTCAGCGAGGTATGGCGGGCGCACGACCAGGTGCTTGACCGGCCGGTAGCGATCAAGCTGCTCGACGCCAGGTACGCGCGTGACGCCGAGGCACTGGCCAGGTTCCGCTCTGAGGCGCACAATGCGGGCTGTCTATCGCACGGCAACATCGCGCGCGTGTACGACTTCGGGGAGCCCGGGGGGCAGGAGCCTGGGTTCCTGGTGATGGAACTGGTCGACGGGCCCGCGCTCGCCGACGTGCTGGCTGCCGGGCCGCTAGATCCTGCCGCGAGCATGGACATCATCGCCCAGGCGGCCGCCGGGCTGCACGAGGCCCACCTGCACGGCCTGGTCCACAGGGACGTCAAGCCAGGCAACCTGCTGCTCGGATCCTGCGGCGTCAAGGTCGCGGACTTCGGGATCTCGCATGCCGTCGACTCGGCGGCCCTGACCAGCACGGGCGTCGTGATCGGCTCGCCTGGCTACGTGGCGCCAGAGCGCGCGTCCGGCGCCCGCGCGACGCCGTCCAGCGACCTGTACGCGCTGGGCGTCGTGGCTTACGAGTGCCTGGCCGGCGCGCCGCCGTTCAGCGGGACCGGCCTCGAGGTGGCGCTGGCGCACCTGAACCAGCCGTTCCCCGAGCTGCCCGCGCACGTGCCCGCCGAGGTTGCCGCGTTCGTGGCCGAGCTGACCAGCAAGGACCCCGCGCTCCGCCCGCCTGACGCCGCCGCGGTGGCGCAACGCGCGGCGCTGCTGCGTGACGGCCTGGCGTACGCCGTGACTGCCGGGGGCGCTGCAGCTGCCGGGGGCGGCGTGGCTGCCGGGGGCGCCGCAGACGTGCCGGCCGCGGGCCGCGGACCGCGGCTCGGCCCGGGCAGCCTTCGAGTGGTCCTGGCCGGCGTCGTGGCCGCCTGCCTGCTCGTCGGCATCGTCGTAATCAGCATGCTCTCCTCGGCCGCGACGCCGTCGGTCGCGTCGGCCAGGCACGGGGCCGCACGCGGCTCTGACCAGCTGAGCCCGTCGTCATCGGCCGTGACGCCGGCGCTGGTCCGCACGCGTTCGCTGGTCGGGCAGCCGGTCGCGGTCGTCGTCCAGCGGCTGCGTGACCTGGGCCTGGCGACGCGGGTGATCTGGCGGCCGACCGCGCTTGCGCGACCAGGCATCGTCGTCGCCATCTACCCCCGCGGCCGCCAGCGGGCGGGCAGCCTGATCACGGTCATCGGCGCCCGGCAGCGCAAGGCAGGTGTTGCGGCGCGTCACGCACAGGCCGCGGACGGTGGTGCCGGCGGCCCCGGCGGCGGCACGAGCCACAGCAAGGGCCACGGCAAGGGCCACCGGAACGGCCCTAAGCGCGCAGGCTCGGGTGATGGCAACAGCCAGGGCGACGGTTAGATGGTCAGCGCGGGCCCACCGGCCGCGTTCGTGCCTCGCCCGATTGGGAGATCCCTGTGACCTATATCTTCATGGCCGTGCACTACCCCGAGCCCGGCAGCAGCGAGCAGGTATACAAGCGGATGTCCGCGATGGCCGATTCGATGGCGGGCACGTCCGGCCTGCTGGAGATCGGGCCGTGGCTGGACGCAAGCGGCGAGCGGGTGATCGGCCTGTCCAGATGGGCATCCAGGGATGCGTTCGAGCGGGCCATGCCCGGCAGCGGCGTACCCAGCGCGACCGTTCACGAGGGCGAGTGCAGGCCGCGCGAGTACTTCCACCTCAGCAGGCCCGACTGACCCGACGGGGGTAGGGCGGGCGGCCGTCAGGCCGGGTCGGCGTGCGTCTTGCCGGCCGTCGCGCCCGCCACGCACACCCGGTCGGCGGTCACGGGTGAGCAAGCCGCGAGCTCGCGGTCATCGTGCAGGTGCGCGGCCTGCTTGGTCTCCGGCGCGAACAGGCCGGCGACAGCAGCGAGGCCGAGCACGCCGGCGGCCAGGAAGAACGCCGCGCCGTAGGAGACCGAGTCGACCAGGAAGCCGACCGCGACCGGGCCGCTCACGGTGCCGATGTCGCCGGCCATCTGGAACGACGCGACCACCGTTCCGCCCTGTCCGCTGGCCCCGTGCTGGCTGGCCCCGTGCTGGCTGGCCCCGTGCTGGCTGGCCCCGTGCTGGCTGGCCCCGTGCTGGCTGGCCCCGTGCTCGCTGGCCCCGTGCTGGCTGGCCCCGTGCTCGCTGGTACCGCTCCGGCCGCCAAGCAGGTCGCCGATCATCGCGGCCGGCGCGACGTCGAGCAGCCCGGAACCGATACCGAGCACAGCCAGCGCGACTAGGAAGCCCCACAGCCCGGGCAGCAAGGCCAGCATGACCATGCTCGCGCCGCTGACCAGGCAGCCGGCCACGATGACCGGCCGCCGGCCGAGCGTGTCGGCGACCCGCCCGCCCGGCAGCAGTGTCGCTGCGTTCAGCGCGGCGACCACGAGGAACCCGAGCCCGGTCCAGGTCGCCGACTCGTGCAGCACGTCACGCACGAACAACGGCACGATCGCGCTCCTGACCCCCATGACGGCGAAGCCATCGGCGAGGTTGGCCGAGGCCGCCGCCCGGTAGGCGCGGCTGCGCAGCGACGCGAGGATCCCTGGCAGCGTCCGCTGCGCCAGCGCCGCCTCGTCGCCGGCCACGCGCGGGCTGTCGTGCAGCACGATCACGGCGATCGCTGCCGGGATCAGCAGCATGCCGCCGTAGATGAAGAACGGGGCGCGCAGCGACCACGCAGCGACAAGGCCGCCGATCGCGGGTCCGCTGATCCCGCCGAGCAGGAAGCCGCCCGTGTAGAGCCCGCTGGCCCGTCCGCGCTGTTCGGACGGCACGCAGCGCAGCAGCAGCGTCTGCGCCCCGACGCTGAACATCGCAGAGCCGAGCCCGCCGACCCCGCGCAGCACGATCAGCTGGGCGAAGGAATCCGAGAAGCCGGCGAGCGCGCTGCTCGCAGCCACGATCGCGATGCCGACCGCGATCATCTTGCGCTCGCCGAGGCGGTCGACCAGCCTGCCGGACGGGAGCGCGCCGATGATCCGCATCAGCGCGAACGCGCTGATCACGCTCGCCGCAGCCGCGGTGCTTACGCCGAATTGCCGTGCGAATGCGGGAATGCCTGGCGCGACGATCCCGTATCCGAGCGCGACGGTGAAGGAAACCGAGCTGAGGATGGCAACCTCGCGCGGCAGCGCGCGGAAGAGTCCAGTGCGGCGGGGGCTAGGCACAACGGGCATTCTCTCAGGGCGATAACGAGGCACAGCGGCCAGTCCCTATCCCCGCCCGGGTCGCTGCGCGCGGACCGCCGGGCCTGCGTTGCGGGAGCACGTCGTCACGCTGGCGGCGCGCACCGGCCCTGAGTGTCCGAGTCTGCTGTGATACTGGACGTGTGCCTGGAGTCAGGAGAACCGCGCTAGTCGGCAGAGAGGCCGAGCTCAGCCATCTGGTGCGGATGCTCGAGTCGGCGGCGGATGGCCGCCCTGTCGTGACGCTGATCAGCGGTGACGCCGGGGTCGGCAAGACGCGTCTGGTTACCGAGCTCGACGCCCGCGCCCGCGAGAGCGGGTTCACTGTGCTGTCAGGCAGGTGCGCCGAGCTTGGCGACGCCGTGCCCTACCTGCCGCTCGCCGACGCGCTTCGCGACGCGACCACGGGGCCATGCCCCGGTGCGCCGCTGCTGGACGCGCTTGCTGCCCGGCCCGTGCTGTCCCGCCTGCTGCCGGACAGGAACGAGAACGCGCCGGCCGGCGGCGACATGCCAGGCCTGGTCCAGCAGCAGCTGTTCGGCGCGGTGCTCGGCATGCTCACCGAGCTCGCCGCGGCCAGCCCTGTCCTGCTCGTGCTCGAGGATGTGCACTGGGCCGATCAGTCCACCCGCGACCTGCTGACGTTCCTGAGTCGGATGCTGCATGCTGAGCGCATCGCGGTGGTGGCGACCTACCGCTCGGACGACATGCACCGCAGGCATCCGCTCAGGCCGCTCGTCGCCGAGCTGCTCAGGCTGCCGACCGTCAGCTCGATCGAGCTCGGCCCGCTGACCGCGTCGGCGATGGCGCAGCACCTGACCGCACTGTCGCTGCGCAGGCTGGACGCCCAGGCCATCGACAAGATGATCACCAGGGCCGAAGGCAACGCGTACTACGCGGAGGAGCTGCTCGCGGCGTCATCGGCTGGGACGCAGCTCCCCGCTGGCCTGGCCGACCTGCTCCTGGCGAGGATGGAGCGCCTCTCAGCCCCCGCGCAGCAAGTGCTGCGGACCGCGGCCGTCACCGGCCGCCGGGTCAACGACGAGCTCGTCAGGCGGGCCTCAGGACTTGACGAGCTGGTCTACGACGACGCTGTACGGGAGGCGGTCGCGCACCAGCTGCTCGTGCCGGACGGCGGGGAGGGCTACTCGTTCAGGCACGCGCTGCTCCGCGAGGCCATCTACGCTGACCTGCTGCCTGGCGAGCGCACCAGGCTGCACGCGCGGCTTGCCGACCTGCTGGCGGACGAACGCCGGCTCGCGGAGGTGCCAGGCACGGCCGCCGAGCTCGCCCATCACTGCCTGGCCGGCCATGACATCCAGGGCGCGTTCGCCGCCTCGGTGCAGGCAGGTGAGGAGGCGGAGCGGCTGGCCGCACCAGCCGAGGCGCACCGCCACTACGATCAGGCGCTCTCGCTGTGGGAGCGCGTCACTGATCCGGAGAAGATCGCCGGGGTCGGACGGGGGAAGCTGGCGTTCTGGTCGGCGGTCTCCGCCGCCGACGGCGGTGACCTCGCGCGTGCCGCTGGCCAGCTCCGCCGGCTGCTCGGCTACTTCGACGAGAGTACCGACCGTAGGCTGCTCTGCCGGGTGCAGGAACGGCTGTCGTACTTCCTGAACGACCTCGGCGAGGACGCGGCGGCTGCCGCCGTCGGTCAGGCCGCGGTCGACGCGCTGCCAGCCGACCCGCCCACCTGGGAGCACGCCAGGGCGCTGGCGACCCACGCCAGGGCGCTGCTCGCGTTCCCCGACCGGGACGCGGTACGGGCCAGGGCCGAGCAGGCGCGCACAGCGGCGCTGGCCGCCGGGGCACCGTGGGTGGAGGCCGATGCCCTGGTCACTCTCGGCCTGATCAGCGAGCGGTCAGGGAAGATCGCCGACGCGATCGCGATGTTCGGCACCGCGCACCGGCAGGCAGCCGAGGCGCGCGTACTCGGCGTGGAACTGCGGGCCACCTACCAGCTCGCCAGGCTCCAGCTCGAGCAGGGCGATCTGGAGAGCGCGGCGAAGTTCGCGCACGAGGGCACAGAGCGGGCGAACGGCGCTGGCCTCGGTCTCGCTCAGTATGGCCTGGACCTGCAGTACCTGCATTACCTCGCGCACTTCGCCGACGGTGCCTGGGATCACGCCGAGGCGATCGCCGACGGGTTCCCGGTCAGGGTCACCGGCCCCGCCGAAGCCAGGCTGTCCGCGATGGCCCTGTTCATCGCCGTCGGCAGGGGCCTGGAGATCGCCGAGGAGCGCCGGGTGTGGCTCGAGCCGATGTTCGTCAAGGACGGGTTCGTCGAGTACATCACTCGCGGCGTGCTGGCCGAGCGTGACCTGTGGCGCGGCAACCCCGCGACTGCGATCGCGGAGATCCAGGCGACGATCAGGGCCATCGAGGAGTACGACGACGGCTACTACAGCCCGCAGCTGATCAGGGTCGGGGCCGTCGGCCTGTGGGCGCTCGCCGACCAGGCGTCAGTCGCCCGGCTGAGCGGTGACTCCGAGCGGCTCACGAGCGTGCTCGAGGAGGCCAGCCGGCTGCTGGAGATCGCCAGGGCCGGGGCCGCGAACCAGCACATGCCCGGGTACGCGCTCGGCGTCGACGGGCGGGGCTGGCTGGCTCGCGCTGAGGCTGAGCACAGCCGGGCGAATGGCGACAACGCACCGGCGCGGTGGCAGGCGGTCGTGGACGCGTTCGGCGAAGGGTTCGCGTACGAGACCGCGCGGGCACGATGGCGCCTCGCCGAATCGCTGGCCGAGGAGGGCGACCGGGAGGCGGCCGCGGCGCAGTGGCAGCTCGCTGCGCTCGCGGCTGAGTCGCTGGGCGCCGCACCGCTGCAGGCCGTTCTCACGGACCTGGGCAGGCGGGCGAGGATCGGCAGCACCGAGCGGGCGAGCGGCGGCCGCGACAGAGGGCCGCTGGCCGGCCTGACGGAGCGCGAGCGCGAGGTGCTGGCGCTGCTGGCGGCTGGATCCAGCAACAGGGAGATCGCCGGCGAGCTGTTCATCTCACCGAAGACGGTCAGCGTGCACGTCTCGAACATCCTCGGCAAGCTGAAGGCCGCGAGCCGTACCGAGGCCGCGGCGATCGCCCATCGCGAAGGCGTGTCGAGGGCGGCGGACGGCTAGGACGCGAACGGCCCGCGCTCGCGGATGCGAGCACGGGCCGCGGTGTGAGCGCTCGCGCGGATTGTCCGCCGCGCGCTCCTGCTAGCACTGGTGGCCTGCCTGCTGTCACGCTGCCCGCGCGGAGAGCGGCGGGCAGGGAAGCTGTGGGCACGGCTGCTGGGCGGCCGGCTGGCCGCGGTGAGCGACGGCGCTGATGGTGATCGCGCCGCGCCGGGCGCGGCGTGCCTCGCGGACACGCCGCCCCCGGATGGCCGAAGCCTGCATGTCCTTGACATGCTCGGCAGCCGCCATAGCTACGATCTGCGGATGCATTGCAACCTCCTGACGATCGGGCCTGTCCTGACCCGGCACAATTCAGGATGCTCGTAAGGCCCCCCGCCCGGCATCGGGAAGATGTCCTATCTCTGGCGGGTCCGGAGGCTTAGATCGTGCGGCTCCCTGCTTACCTGGCGTTCATGCAGGTCAGAGGCGCTGGCGCAACTCATTTTCTGGCTCGTTCAGCCGAGTCGTTTGTCCTGAATGCCCCTTACGGGGCCGGGCGGGCCCGGCGCCAGGCTATCCGCTCGCCAGCACGGCAAGCAGCGCGCCGCCGAGCATGAAAGGGCCGAAGGAAATCATGCTCCGGCGCGAGATCCTGCCCGCCGCCAGTAAGACCAGGCCCGCGCCGGCGGCCAGCACGAATCCGAGGCAGGCCCCCATGATCAGGGCGCGCCAGCCGAGCCAGCCAAGGGCGATGCCGACAAGACCTGCCAGCTTGATGTCGCCGCCGCCCAGCTGCCCGCCACTGGCCAGGCCCAGCAGCAGGTACCCGGCGCTGAGCGCCAGCCCGCCCGCCAGAGCGAGGAGCAGCGGCGCGCCGTCGTGGGTGGCCGCCGCCGCGAGACCGAGCAGCAGGATCAAGGCTGGATACGCGGGGAGCGTGAGGGTGTCGGGCAGACGCTGAACCGCGGCGTCGATCTGGGCGAGGGCGATCGCGAGCACGCCGAAGTAGGCGAACGCGGCCAGGTCAGGACTGGTGCCGAACCGTGCGAACAGCAGTCCCGTGATCGCTGCCGCAGTCAGCTCAATGGCGGCAGGAACGCCGAACCAGGAGCCGCACGCGCCGCAGCGAAGGGCTGGCCCGGCCGGCAGCGGTGCCGAGCAGGCCAGGCAGGCCGCCTGCTCGCTCGCGCTGGCGGGAACGGATAGCCGGTAGACCGGTCCCCGCAGCACGGTCGCGGCCGGCAGCGCGGCCACCGCGCCTGTTGCGGCCCATATCAGGCTCATCGCGGCCCGCAGCGGCTATGGCGGGCGCCGTCGGTGGCACACGTTGTCCGGCACCCCCTAGTTTCCGGCATTATCTCGATCGTGTCCTACACGTACTCTTCCTCGGCAGCGTCACGGTCGCCGGCGCGCTGACCGGGCTGCTTTTCGTCGCGCTGTCGGTCGCGCAGTCCCGCGAGCAGGGTACGACCTCGCGGCTGGGGACTCCTCGACCTCCTGGTCGGCCGCGGCGAGGCCAGGGCAGCGAGCGAACCGCCTGAATCGCCCGCTTCCTAGGTGCCGGACGCGCGAGGGCCCGCGCTGGCTTGCCAGCGCGGGCCCCATCTTCCGCGACGAGAGCTAGCTCACCACGATCATGAAGTGCGTCACGCCCTTGGCGCCGGAGCCGTCCTTGGCCGTCACCGTGACGTTGAACGTGCCGGGCGTCGCCGGCAGCGTGCCCGTGATCAGGCCGTTCGTCGAGTGGGCGACCGACTTGATTGACAGGCCGGCCGGCAGGCCGGTGGCGCTGTAGTGCAGCAGGCTGACTTTCGCGCTGTCCAGGCCGGTGATCTTGACCGAGAACGCGGTGCCATGCGTGCCGGCGTGGCGGCCCGGGTCGACCAGCGTCACCATGCGCTTGCTGCTGGCCCGGAACGCGGTGGTGCCGTTCGGGGTACCAAAGCCGGTCGGGCCGTCGAAGTGGCTGACGCCCCGGCAGAGGTATATGCCGCAGGGTCCGTTGGCGCCGCCGACGACGTCGAACAGGTGACTCTTGTGCAGGTAGGAGTATTCGGCCGGGTAGGTGCGCGTCTTCGGGCTGCCTGCCAGGGCGAAGATCCCCGTGATGATCGGGGTAGCCGCACTGGTGCCGCCAACCTCGACGGCGCCTGGCAGCCCGAAGGTGTCGTAGACGAGGACACCGGTGTTCGGGTCGGCGACCGCGGCGACGTCGTTCTCGGTCCTGGTCAGGCATCCGGGGGACGTGGTCCGGTCAGCGAGCTGCCAGGACGGCTTGGCTTCGCCATTCGAGCATCCGGAGGCCGTGCCGGGACCGCCAGCACTGGTACCCCAGACGGTCTCCTTCCAGCCGCGGGCGCTCGCCTTGTGCACGAGGTGGGTGCCGCCGATGGACGTGACGTACTGCAGGTCGGCCGGGAAGGTCGGGCCGAAGCCCGCGTCGCCGGACGCGAAGTTGATCACGCGGCCCGGGTGGTTGAAGAAGTGGCTGAAGTGGTTCTGGCCAGTGAACTCAGGGCCGCCCCAGCTGTTGGACACGTACTTCGCGCCCATCTTCACGGCACGGTTCACGGCCGTTCCAAGGTTGTTGGTGGAATTGTTCTTCGCCTCGACCAGCAGGATGTGGCACTTGGGGCAGATGGCCGAGACCATGTCGAGGTCGAGCGCGATCTCGACGCCCCAGTTGGCGTTGCCAGCGGGCAATGGGTGCGCCTTGCCATTCTGGTTCACAATGCGCAGGCAGTGATTGGAGGTCGTGCACGCCGGCAGGTGGAAGTGCGACCGGTAGACCTTGAGGTCGGCATTCGCGTGCGGGTTGTTGAACGCATCCACGATCGCGATGGTCTTGCCCTTGCCGCGGTGCGCTGAGGCGCTGACGAGCTTGTACGCCTTGCGCAAGTCGGCAGGCCCATAGGGCCCGTTTGCCGACGGCTTGATTCCCGCTGCCGGCACCATGCCGGTCATGTGCACCGCGCGCACGATCGACATGCATGTCATCTGGCCCGGCTTGGCCGGCGGGCAGGCATAGTGCTGGCCAGCCGGGAGCGCCGGTCGCGCGACCGCGCGGGTCGCCGGGTGCGAGCCGGTGTGAGCCGAGCCTGAGGCAATGGCGGGCGCTGACACGCCAAGAACCCCCAGCCCGGCGACGACGGCAGCCGTTACTGCCCGTCGAGTGAGCAACACTGTGCGCACAGTTCCTCCGGTAGATCGATTGACATGCTTCAAGCAGGCCGGTGGCCAGGTATATCAGAGGGACGTGATCAAATGGCGCATTTCATCGAGGCATGACGATGTTGTTATGTGCTCTGTGTAGTCAGTTGTCACTTCAGGTGACTTGCCGGTCGCGGATGCAGCGCGGCGGGGGACGGCCTGCCTCGCGCCACCGCCACCGACAGCAGGCCGAGAATGGCGGCGACCACCGCGCTCGCGCCGTAGATCTCCGGCAACGTCAGGCCGGCCGAGCGGAGCGGGCCGACGCCGAAGGCCGCGATCCCGTACCCGAGCTGGTAACAGGCGATCACGCCGCTGGCCACCGAGGACGACATCGAGACCAGGCGCTCCTGGCCGAAGCTGATCGTAAGCGGCAGCAGCGCCGAGCAGCCGAGGCCGGCCAGGCCGAACGCGACCACGCCAGCTCCCGCGGAGCGACCGGGAAGCAGCGCGATGAACACGAACGCCGCGGCGAGCACGAACGGCAGGACGTGGTAGGCGACCCTGCTCGGCACCCAGCGCTGGACCGCGGCGAACGCCACCCTGCCCGCCGTGACCATCGCCCAGAACACGGTCAGCGTCAGCGACGCGGTCGTCGCCGATACGTGCAGCGAGATGAGGTCGATCTGCGACCAGTTGCCGTTCATGGTCTCGCAGAACCCGTACGCCACGGCGAAGGCGGCGAAGACCCAGAACATCGACGGGATCCCGGCGTGCCGCCGCGCGCTCGCGGTACCGGCGGTCCCGGCCCGCAGCGGCAGCTGGATGCTCACGGCCAGCAGCGCCGCGAGCAGGGCCGCAGCCAGGATCGGCAGCCCGACCCAGGCCCCGAGTCCCGTGAAGATCGCCACGAAGACCGGCGCGAGCGCTGTGCCGAGCCCGAGCAGCGCGTTCAGCACCAGTACCGAGCGGTCCACCGCGCCCGGGTGGAACTCGGCCGTGAACGTGTTCACCGCGGGAACGGTCAGGCCGAAGCCGAGCCCGAGGAAGCCTGTGGCCGCGAGCAGGAGCGGATATGCAACGGCGTGATCGTGCGCGGTGAAACGGCTGACGATGAGCAGCCCCATCGACGTCAGATTGGCTGCCAGGCCGGCCAGGTACACCCATTTCCAGCCGAGCTGGCCGGCCAGCCGGGCGCCGCCGAGCGAGGCCGCTACCGCCGCGATCACCTGCGGGACGAACATGACCCCGTACTGGCTCGCGGACAGGTCGTACCAGGCGGCCGAGGTGAAGATCGTGCTGGCGGCCGGGAAGGTCACCAGGGTGATGCCCTGGCCCAGCCCGGCCGCGTAGATCGTCAGTTTCTCGCCTGGCGTCGCTGCCGTCACCCAGCGAGTTGTACCCAGCCAGGAGCGTCAGGCGTTCGGCACATACCCTCAGCCCATGGGATATCAGCCCATGGGATAGCGGTGCATGCTCACCGCGTACTCGCAGCCGGCGCCCAGCCCGACGTAGCCCGCCATCGAGCGCAGGAACTCGTCGGGGTCGAAGTCCCTGCCGAGCCCGTCGATGTAGGCGCGGTGCTCGCGGAGCGACGCGACGCCCAGTCCGATCGTGTCGGTGACGTCGACGAAGTGGGTCGGCTCGCCGCTGGCCAGCACGTAGGCGTCCGTGATGGATGAGGTCGCCTGGCCGGCGTCCGGGAAGACCCACTCGTTGGCCGCGTCCCGGCAGGCATCGAGGACAGCGAGCCCGACGGCCCGGTGATCGGCGTGATTGACCGGTCCTTCCTCGCCCCAGGTCAGGTCGAAGCTGGAGGTGATCACGACATCGGGGCGGAGCCTTCGGAAGGCGGCCGCGAGGTCGCGGCGCAGCGGGATGCCGTATTCCACCAGGCCGTCGACATAGTCGAGGAACTCCACCTCGGTGACCCCGACGACCGCGGCGCTGCGCCTCTCCTCGTCCACCCGCAGCGGCGCGACCTCGGCAGGCTCCATGCCGGCGATGCCCGCCTCGCCCCTGGTCGCGAGCAGGTAGGAGACCGTCTTGCCCTGCCGCGTCCAGCGCGCGATGGCGGACGCGGCGCCGTACTCGAGATCGTCGGGGTGCGCGACGACCGCGACGGCGTGCTCCCAGTCCTCTGGCATCGGCTTCATCTGCTCTCCTTCGTCGGTTCGATCAGGTCACGCACGGGCCGTCAGGCAGGCTGCCACGGCCGTGGCTGAACAGCCTGGCGACGTGCCGGGCGTTCACGGGCAGGTGCATGGCTGACGCATCTTGCCCGAGCACGTAATGGTCGAAGAATGCCAGCGTGACCCGGGCCACGATCCGCTCGTACCGGTTCGTGCCCCAGTACGGCCCGGTATGGTCGGCTCCGAACAGGTCCAGGTAGAACCTCGCCCGCGCAGGGTCGGACCGGTACATGGTCACGGTGCACCCTGGCAGGTTCACGGTGTCGGCGTCGCCCTGGGTGAACATCATCGGAACGTTCGGGCGGGCGAAGAACGCGCCCGGCATGGCCGGCCACTCGGCGCCCGACAGCACGGCGACCGCCCTGACCCGGCGATCGGTGCAGCAGGAGTTCGCGGCGATCGCCGCGACGGTGTCGCCGCCGTCGGACTGGCCCGCGATCGCGATCTCGCGCCGGTCGAGCCGTCTGGCGAGCAGGCCAGTCCCCGCAGCGCTGCGCCGTAGCAGCGCCGTGATCGCGAACGACATGTCGGCAGGCTGGTTGACCAGGTCCGATTCGGTCGCTGCCGCGCCGGTCAGGCAGTCCGAGCGCGGGAAGTTCACGGCCGCGACCACGTAGCCCGCGCTGGCCCAGGAGCGCAGCAGGCCGGCGTACGGGCCGCCGCACTGCATGAACCCTGGCCCGAACGCGATCAGCGGCAGCGGCCCTGGCGCGGCGCGGCCGACCGGGCCGGCCCCGCTGGCAAGCGGGTACCAGAGCTGGATCAGCAGCCGCCGGGGCCCGAGCTGGTCGCCGGCCGGTCCCCTGTGCGCTGGCTCGGTGACGGTGAGCCTTGCCCGCGCGGTCCTGAACTGGCCAGGGTCGCCGATCCCGGTCGTGACGGGCTGGGAGTGGCTGGCGCGATCGGGGCTGCCAGACGGGGACGTCGCCGCCCGCGTCGCCGGCTGCGGGGGTGGGCTCTGGGCGGGCGCGGGCACCGAGCACGCCGACGCCAGCGGCGCCAGGACCGCGGCAGCCGCGAGCGCCGCCCGCGCGGCTCGCGATCGCATCAGGGTGCGGCCTAGCCGGCCAGGATGTCGGCGAGGTTGAAGCTCACCGGCTCCTCGAGCTGTGCGAACCCGCAGGACTCAGGCTCCCGGTCGGGACGCCAGCGGACGAACTGCGCCGTGTGCCGGAACCTGGTGCCTTCCATGTGGTCGTAGCGGACCTCGACGACGCGCTCAGGGCGCAGCGGCACGAACGACAGGTCCTTGCCGGCGTTCCAGCGGCTGTGCTCGGCCTCGCGCGGGTGCCTGGTGGCGGACGGCTCGGGCCGCCAGTTCCACGGATGCCCTTCGAACGTGGTGACCAGCGGCTGGAGCTCGGTGAACAGGGCCTTGCGGGTCGCCATCGGGAACGCGCCGATCACGCCGACGCTGGCGAGCTTGCCCTCGTCGTTGTACAGCCCGAGCAGCAGCGACCCGATCGCGTCGGGCCCGCTCTTGTGCACCCGGTAGCCAGCGACCACGCAGTCGGCGGTCCGCTCGTGCTTGATCTTGAACATGGCCCGCTTGTCCGGCTGGTAGGTGCCGTCGAGCGGCTTCGCGACAATGCCGTCCAGGCCCGCGCCCTCGAATTGGCTGAACCACACCTCGGCGAGGCCAGGGTCCCTGGTCGCCGGCGTCAGGTACACCGGCGGCAGCGCGTCGGTCAGGGCCTCCTCGAGCACTTCGCGCCGCACCGCGAACGGGTCCTGCGTGTAGTCCTTGCCGTCGAGCGCCAGCAGGTCGAATGCGACGAACGCGGCCGGAGTCTGCTCGGCAAGCAGCCGCACCCGGCTGTCGGCCGGATGAATCCGCTGCAACAGCGCCTCGAAATCAAGGCACCGTCCGTCCGAGTCAGGGATGACGATCTCTCCATCGATAACACAGCGCTCGGGCAGACTCGCCTTCGCAGCCGTGACGATCTCGGGGAAGTACCTGGTCATCGGCCGCTCGTTGCGGCTGCCGATCTCGACCTCGTCGCCATCGCGGAAGACGATCGACCGGAAGCCGTCCCACTTTGGCTCGTAGCTCATCGCGCCGCCTGGTATGGCTTTGACGGATTTCGCGAGCATCGGCGGGACCGGCGGCATCACGGGAAGATCCATGGCACCCATCTTGCTACCTGGCATCTCGCGCCGCCCGCGTGACTGTCAGCCCGGGTACCCCCGACCTGGCTGCCTAGCCGGTGGTGAGCGGACGAGGATCAAAGGTCACGCGGATGAAAGTGATCTTGCCGTCCTCGATGTGCCGCCAGTTCACCGTCGGTATCGGCTCGGTGGTAGCCGTGTGCAGGTCGAACCAGGTGAGCACGTCTGGCCCGTCGACGAACGTCTTGCGGACGTCGATCTTGGTGACGATCTGCGACATCCGCTTGAGGCCGGCGACGCACTCGTCGGCGTTCCCGGCATGGCCGAGCGGCCCGTCGAAGGTCACGTCATCGGCGAGGATCGAGCGCACCGCGCCGAAGTCGCCGCGCATCCAGGCGTCAAAGTACGTCGCCCCTACGTCAGCCGGTGTCTGGGTCATCAGGGATTCCTCCTCCCAGATAACCTTTCCACGCCCGCCGGGAGTATGTGCTCAGATCTTTGGGTCGCCGGGGAGCGGGCAGCGGCAGCTGCGGCCAGCGTTCGGCTGGCCGCAGGAAGTACTCCAGGTTCTTCCAGGACTCACCTGTGTCCTCCGTGTCATCATGCGGACCTCGGAACAGCTCGATGTACTCGGCGATCTCGGCCAGGTCGTACCGCATCCGGAACAGCGCGAGAGCGCCGGAGTCGATGGCGGTTCCCGTGGCCTCGGTGTAGGACGCCAGCACCGAGCGGTCGGTCTCGGCCAGGTCCCACAGGTCCCGCTCGGGCGGTGCCAGCCGCACGAAGTCCCAGTCGACGATGACAAAGCCGGCCGGGGTCTTCAGCACATTCCTGGGGTCCGGCTCGCCGTGCGTGACTACAGATCGCTCCGGCCGGGACCTGACGTCGTCGGCCAGCGTGCCGTAGGCGGCCATCAGTGCGGTCACTCCGGCTGCGTGCCGGGCCAGCAGGGCACGAGCCGGCTCACCGTACCTGCCGGTGCGCCACGGCTCGGCGGTGCTGTCGATCGCGGCTCGCAGCCCGTCGGCGTTCTGCAACCCGAAATCGCACCGCAGCGGCGCAGCCAGCGGTGTGGCCTTGTGCAGTTCGGTCAGCAGGCGCACGACCGCGGGACGGTCAGGTGCCGGGAACTCGCCTTCGCTGCCAGGCTCACAGCCGGTCAGATACGGACAGGCGGCCACCGAGTACCGCCCAGGCAGTCGGCGGACGACCTGGCCGCTGACCGTGGGTACCGGCGCGATCACGAACTCCAGGTTCGCGTCCCGGCGCAGCGACAACGCACACTCAAACGCCGTCTCAAGCCGGCCGAAGGCTGCCTCCGCCGTGTCCGCGCGGCTGTGCAGCATGCGGGGCAGGTCATGCACGATGAGGAACAACTGACGGCCGGCCGCATCGGTGGCCAGCCAGTGATGGCTGCCGAAGCCAACCGGCAGGTAGCTCAGCGCCTCGGCGGCGAAGTTCCAGCTCGCTGCCAGCTCCGCCCGGATCTGTTCCTCAGGGAGGTCCTCCGGCCTGGTGAACACGCTGGGGAACCTACCGCGCGAAGAGACGGGGGAGCCAGCGGTTAATGGCGGCCCCCGGGCCGCGCTCTTGCCCGTGCTCAGACCTGCCTGTGCCAGGACTTGCCGTTCCAGTGCTCGATGAAGACGTGCTCGGACGGGCCGCTTGAGTAGTCTCCGACCGCCCAGACGCTGGTGCGGGACAGCACGGCAACGCCGGCCAGGCCGCCGTCGTGGGCCGGCGGCGGCGCTGACAGGTTCTTGACGAGCCGCCACGCCTTGCCGTTCCAGCGCATGGTCAGGTTCAGGTCTTGCATTTTGACCTGGTCCCGGTAGCTGCCGACGGCCCAGGCGGTCGCCTCGGAGAGCACGCTGACGTCGGTCAGCTCGGCGTCCTGAGCGTTACGCGGGTGCGGGCTCGGCACGCTTCCACGCCGTGCCGTTCCAGCGCAGGATCACGGTCACGGTGTCGTGCGACTGTAACCGACGGCCCACGCGTTGGTCGCCGACGTCGCCGACACGCCGAGCAATGCGCCCTGCACAGGTGCCGCTGACGCCGAAGGCATCGCCGCGCCGGCCGTCGTTCCCGGGATGAGAAACAGCGCCCCTGCCGCGAGGCATACGGCGCTAGCGGCGGTGACAGCGCGACTCCAGGCGAAGGTCATGTCACTGGCACAGTCTGGGTGTGCTGAGCGGTCGTGCCATCGGGGCTTGCCCTGATTCAGACCGGCTCGCGTTCCGGCGCTCGGGACATTGCATGCCAGGGGCCCGGCGCGAGAGGCTGAGCCAATGCCGACCGTGGATGAGCTCAACAAGCTGCCAGAGGACGCGGTCAGGCAGGCACTGCACGGCTGCTGCTCGTCTGGCCGCTGGATCGACGCGCTGGCGGCACGCCGGCCGTTCGCCGGTGCAGCGGCGTTGCTCGCGGCGTCGGACGCGGCCGTGGCCGGGCTGTCCGAAGCAGACCTGCGCGACGCCCTGGCCGGTCATCCGAGGATCGGCGACCGGCGGGTCGTGGCCGAGCGGGAGGGTTCGTCGGGCCAGGAGCAGGCCGGCGTCCGCGACGCCGACGCCGGCCTCAGGCAGGCGCTGGACGAGGGCAACGCCGAATACGAACGCCGGTTCGGGCACATCTACCTGGCGTGCGCGACCGGCCGCAGCGCGTCCGAACTGCTCGCGTTCCTGCGCGAGCGGCTCGGCAACGACCAGGAAACGGAGTGGGGCGTCGTGGCATCCGAGCTGGCCAAGATCAACCAGATCAGGTTGCGCAAGCTGATCGGCGACGGTTCGTGAGCACCGTGCCGGAGGCGCGCAAAGTGAGCACCGTGCCGGAGGCGCGCAAAGTGAGCACCGTGCCGGAGGCGCGCAAAGTGAGCACCGTGCCGGAGGCGCGCAAAGTGAGCACCGTGCCGGAGGCGCGCAAAGTGAGCACCGTGCCGGAGGCGCGCAAAGTGAGCACCGTGCCGGAGGCGCGCAAGGTGAGCACCGTGCCGGAGGCGCGCAGATGAGCGCCGTGAGTACGCACGTACTTGACACCGTGCGCGGCGAGCCGGCCAGCGGCATCCTCGTGCGGCTGGAGCGGGCCGGCAGCGGCGAGCTTGAGCTTGGCCGCGGTACCACCGACGCCGACGGGCGCATTTCCGACTTCGGCGTTGCCTCGCTCGCCGCTGGGACCTACCGCCTGGTGTTCGACACCGGCGGCTATCTGGACGCTGCCGGGGAGGGAAGCGCGTTCTTCCCTGAGGTCGTGATCACGTTCGCGGCTGACGGGCTGCGGCCCAGGTACCACGTGCCGCTGCTGCTCAGCCCGTACTCCTACTCGATTTATCGCGGGAGCTAGGCCATGTCGATCGCGCTCGGTGACAACCAGTACGGCAAGGCCGAGACCCGGGTGGTCAGGATCTACCGCGACACCGAGCGGCACGAGATCCGCGACCTCAACGTGTCGACGGCGTTGCGCGGCGACTTCGCCGCCGCGCACCTGGCGGGTGACCAGTCCAGGGTGCTGCCGACTGACACGCAGAAGAACACCGCATTCGCCTACGCCAAGGAGCGCGGCGACGGCGCGATCGAGGACTACGCGCTGGCCCTGGCCGGGCACTTCACCAACGACATCGCGTCGGTGACCCGCGCCCGCGTCGATGTCGACGAGTACCGCTGGGAACGGATCAGCGTGGCCGGATCAGGCCATCCGCACGCGTTCGTCAGGTCTGGCCAGGAGATACGTAGCGCCGCTGCGGTCATCGACGCCGAAGGTCGCGTTAATACTCAATGGGTTATTTCCGGGATCAGGGACCTGGTGGTGCTCAAGTCGACTGGATCGCAGTTCACGGGGTTCCTGCGGGATCCCTACACGACGCTGGCGGAGGCGAGCGACCGGATCCTGGCCACGTCGCTGACCGCGCGGTGGCGGTACGCGGCGGCTGACGTCGCGTGGGACGAGGCGTTCGCGCAGGTCAGGAGCATCCTGCTGGAGCGGTTCGCGGTGCCGCACAGCCGCGCGCTGCAGCAGACGCTGTGGGACATGGGCTCGGCCGTGCTCGCGGCCAGGGACGACATAGCCGAGATCAGGCTGTCGGCGCCGAACAAGCACCATTTCCTCGCCGATCTCTCGCCGTACGGGCTCGACAATCCCGGGGAGGTGTTCCACGCCGACGACCGCCCCTACGGGCTGATCCAGTGCGCCGCGGTACGCGAGGGCGCGCCGGACGCCGGACCGGCGTGGGAGCTGCCGGCGGCCTTCGCCTGACCCGCATCGGGCGGAATGTGGCAGGCTGAGCGGTCTGGAGGGAGGCTTGCGACGCTGATGGAGTTCCTGCAGCCAGGAAGCCTGGCCGAGGCCCTCGCGGCCAAGGCCGCGGCCCCCGCCGCCGTACCCATCGCCGGCGGGACCGACGTCATGGTGGAGCTGAATTTCGCCAGGCGGCGGCCCGACGTGCTGCTCGACCTCACGAGGGTGCCTGAACTGACCGGCTGGTCGCAGCGGGACGGCAAGCTGCGGGTCGGCGCCGGGGTCACCTACGCCGAGCTTACCGGGGAGCGCGGCGTGACCGGCCTCGGGCGACAGCTGCCTGGGCTGGCGATGGCGGCAAGGACGGTGGGATCGCCGCAGATCAGGAACCGGGGCACGATCGGCGGGAACCTCGGATCGGCCTCGCCAGCCGGAGACTGCCACCCGTCGCTGCTGGCGGCCGGCGCGCAGATCGAGGTCGCGTCAGCTGCCGGGAGCCGGATGATCCCGGCGGGGGAGTTCTTCACCGGCGTCAAGCGCAGCGCGCTGGCTCCTGACGAGCTGATCGTCGCGGTGTGGATCAGCCCGCCGGCCGGTCCCGAGCAGTTCGCCAAGATCGGCACCAGGAACGCGATGGTGATCGCGGTGACCGCGTTCGGGCTGGCGCTGCATCCGGACCGCAGGGCGGTTGGCACCGGGATCGGGTCCGCGGCACCGACGCCGGTACGGGCCCTTGACGCGGAGGCGTTCCTGGCGGCGGCGCTGAACGAGTCCGGGCTGTGGGAGTCTCGCGAGGCGTTGGCGTCGTCGGTAGTGACGGAGTTCGGCGCGCTGGTGAGCGCGGCCGCGCGGCCGATCGACGACGTCAGGGGCACGGCCGCGTACCGGCGGCACGCGCTGTCCGTGCTGGCGCGGCGGACGCTGAGCTGGGCCTGGGCCGACTACCAGCGCGAGCGGGAGGGGTGATCGGGCGATGCGGGTAACGGCGACCGTCAACGGCGTGCCGCACGAAGCCGACGACGTCTGGCCTGGCGAGAGCCTGCTGTTCGTGCTCCGCGAGCGGATGGGCCTGCCTGGCTCGAAGAACGCCTGCGAGCAGGGCGAATGCGGTTCCTGCACGGTGTACCTGGACGGCATGCCGGTCTGCGCCTGCCTCGTCGCCGCCGGCCAGGCGCAGGGGCGCGACATCGTGACCGTCGAGGGCCTGGCCGGCGGCGACGGTGTGCTGCATCCGGTGCAGCAGGCCTTCATCGAGGCGGGAGCCGTCCAGTGCGGGTTCTGCACGCCAGGGCTGCTCGTTGCCGCGCATGACCTGCTGGCCAGAGACCCCGATCCGGTCGACGCCGATGTGCGGGAGGCGCTGGCCGGGAACCTGTGCCGGTGTACGGGTTATGAGAAGATCCTCGACGCGGTGCGGCTGGCTGCGGTGCGGCTGGCCGCGGCCCGGCTGCGGGAGGCTGGTGCGGATGCCGGTCCCGCGGATGCCGGTCCAGCGGATGCCGGTCCAGCGGATGCCGGTCCAGCGGATGCCGGTCCAGCGGATGCCGGTCCCGCGGACGCCGGTCCCGCGGTCGGGGGTGACGCGTGAGCCAGCTCGTGCTGAGCGGCTGCCATGTCGTGACCATGGACGCCGCGCGGGCAGAGCACGCGGGCGGCTACGTCGTCGTCGACGGGAACCAGATTGCCGCGGTCGGCGCTGGCCAGGTTCCCGCCGCGTACGCCGGGGCGCGGGTGGTCGACGCGTCAGGGTGCCTGGCCACGCCAGGGCTGATCAACACCCACCATCACCTGTACCAGTGGGCGACGCGCGGCCGGGCCGTCGACTCGACCTTGTTCGAGTGGCTGACCGAGCTGTACCCGGTCTGGGCCAGGATCGACGAGGCGATCGTGCGCGACGCCGCGACGGCGGCGCTTGCCTGGCTGGCCAGGACCGGCTGTACGACCAGCACCGACCACCACTACGTGTTCCCGCGCGGCGGCGGCGATGTGCTTTGCGCCACGATCGCCGCTGCCAGGGACGTGGGTCTGCGGTTCCACCCGACACGGGGGTCGATGGACCTGGGCGCCTCGTCGGGCGGCTTGCCGCCCGACGAGGTCACCGAGGATCTCGACACCATCTTGGCCGGGACGTCGCAGGCGATCTCGGCATTCCATGACCCGTCGCCGGGGTCGATGCTGCGGATGGGCGTCGCGCCGTGCTCGCCGTTCTCCGTGACGGGCGAGCTGATGACGGCGGCGGCCGGCCTCGCGAGGTCGCATGGAGTGCGGCTGCACACCCACATCGCCGAGACGGCCGACGAAGACCACTACTGCGCTGAGCACTTCGGCTGCACCCCGGTCGAGTACCTCGATTCGCTGGGCTGGCTGGCCGGGGACGTGTGGCTGGCGCACGGCGTGCACCTCGACGACGCCGCGATCGGGCGGCTGGCCGCGACCGGGACCGGCATCGCGCACTGCCCGTCATCGAACGCCAGGCTCGGCGCCGGGATCTGCAGGACGGCCGATCTTCTCGCGGCCGGCGTTCCGGTCGGCCTGGGCGTCGACGGTTCGGCCTCGAACGAGGAGAGCTCGCTGCTCGGCGAGGCGCGCGAGGCTGTGCTGATGGCCAGGGCCGCCGGCGGCCCGCAGGCGCTGACCGTGCGGCAGTCGCTAGAGCTGGCGACACTCGGCGGTGCGAGGCTGATCGGCCGGGTTGGCGAGCTCGGCTCGCTTGAGGCTGGCAAGCTCGCCGACGTGGCGTTGTGGCGGGTGGACGGCCTGGCGCACGCCGACATCGCCGACCCCGTCGCCGCCCTGGTGCTCGGCGCCCGCCCGCCGCTTGAGCTCCTGCTGGTCAACGGGCGCCCCGTCGTCGAGCACGACGGCCTGGTTACCGTCGACGAGCGCGCCGCCACCGCCGCCGCCACCCGCGCCGCCGCCACCCTCCGCTAGCCCCCCGAGCCCGCCCGCGCCCATTCGAGGCCCACCTTTGAACCCTTGGTGGGCCTATAGCACCACTAACGGTTCATAGGTGGGGCTGGTACAAGGCGCGGTGAGGCGGGAATGTCAGTGGGGCGTGCGATGGTATGGGGATGAAACGGACAATTACTGTTGCTGATCGGACGGCGAGGACGGTCTTACGTCAGCAGGGCGAACTCATCACCCGTCGGCAGGCGCTTGCGGCTGGGTTAACGAAGGACGCCCTGCGGCACAGACTGAGCGCCAATGGACCCTGGCGGGTCGTCCTCCCCGGCATCTACATGTCCCACAAAGGCGAGCTGACGATCGGCCAGCGCGAGATCGCGGCGGTGCTCTATGCGGGCCGCGGCTGCACGATCACAGGCACGGCCGCTCTGCGGCGTCAGGGTGTACGCGTACCGCTTTCCGACATCGTCGAGGTGCTCATTCCGGCCACGACCAGGCGGACGAGCATCGGGTTCGTGCAAATTCACCGCACCAGCCGGATGCCTGAACGTCCATGGCGGATGGACGGCATGCTCTGGGCTCCGCCGGCCCGAGCCGTCGCAGATGCCGCTCGCGGCTCATTCGGGATCCGCGAGGTACGAGCCTTTGTTGCCGATGCTGTTCAGCGACGCACATGCACAGTCGCGGAGATCGCCACAGAAATGCGTGCGGGAGCGCCGCAGGGAGCCAGCGCGCTACGGGCGGTGTTAGAGGAGGTCACGGCCGGGATCAGGTCGGTCGCCGAAGGCGATCTGCGGAAGCTGATCATAAGCGGTCGGCTTCCGGACCCGCTGTACAACCCGCGGCTGTTCGTCGGCGACATATTCCTTGCACAGCCGGACGCGTGGTGGGGTGACGCGGGAGTTGCGCTCGAGGTCGATTCGAGGGAGTGGCACCTGTTGCCGTCGGACTTGGCGCGAACGCAAGCGAGGCAGTCGCTGATGACCGCTCATGGGATCCTCGTGCAGCCGTTCGCGCCGAGCCGGATTAGGGCTGACGGGACCGGCGTCCTGGCGGAGATCCGGGCAGCCCTGACGAAGGGCCGGAACCGCCCGCGCCTGCCCATCCGCGCGGTACCCGCCAGTTGAAGCGGGGAAGCTGCGGAAACGCGGCAGGATCCGGGCGGCAACCTTTGGCGATGGTGGCGCATCCTTGAAACGTGGCCGACGACATCATCACGTTCGGAGGGCCAGAGCGCCGGTCGCGGCGCGAGGCCGACGAATCGGTTGAATCGTTGTTCCACGCGCACTACCCGCGGATCGTCTATACCGCGTTCTCCCTGGTCGGAGACTGGGACCTGGCCGAACAGCTGGCCCAGGAGGCGTACCTGCGCCTGTGGCGGCGCTGGCGGTGGATCTCTGATCCTCAGGCCGCGCCGATGTACCTGCAGCGCACGGTGGTCAACCTGTCCCGAGAAACCATCAGGCGCAAGGTCATCGAGCGGCGCGCGCTGCGGGTCAGGGGCGCCGACCGGGTCGCGCCGCCCGAGCCGGATCCCGCCGCGGTCGCCGAGCTGCGCCGGGCCGTTGCCGCGCTGCCGGTGCGGAAGCGGGAGTGCGTCGTGCTGCGGTTCCTGCTCGGACTGTCGGAGGCGGAGACCGCGGGCTTGCTGGGGATCTCGGTCGGCACCGTGAAGAGTCAGACGCACAAAGGGTTGCGCCTGCTCAGGGACCGGCTCGGCGAGCAGGGGGCCGAGGGCACGCCGGGCCAGGGAGCGACGCCGGGCCAGGGAGCGACGCCCGGCCTGGGAGCGACGCCCGGCCAGGCAGCGACGCGGGAACCGGGAGCGACGCCGGGCCAGGGAGCGAAGCGGGAACCGGGAGCTCCACGGATCTCGGGAGCCGGGAGGACCGCGAGATGACCGACACCGATCTTGAGCAGCGGCTGCGCGACCTGCGGCAGCGTGATCTGGGACTAGCGGACATGCCGCCGACACGACCGGGCCGGCCGGCCGGCACGGCGGCGGCCTGGCGCGAGTTCCAGGCGCTGCGGTCGCGGTCGATCAGAATGCGCCGGCGGGCGCTCGCCGGCGCGGCAGCCGCGGCCGTCGCCGGCCTGGTCATCGCCGTTCCCGCGCTGAGCGGCACGCACCGCGGCCAGAACACTCAGCCGACGACGAGCACCAGCATCCCCGCATCGCCGCGAACCTTTCCTCAAGCGGTAACGGCCAGGATCCCGATGAGCGGCGTCATGGCCGTGGTCGGGGACGCCGGGCACGCGTGGGTCATCCGCGCCGTAGAACAGCCCGGTCTCGCCACGACCTACCAGCTAGCCGGGATCGACTTGCGGACGAACTCGATCATGTTCAGGACCAGCCTGGGCAGGCAGCTGCCGTCCATCGCGGGGGGAACTGGCAGGCTCTGGCTGACCACTCCGTACGGTGAGCCGCGCGGACAGGTCGTCCGCGTCGACCTCGCGACCGGGCAGGTGCTCAGCTCCATCCACCTGCACGCGGGACGGTGCTCGCAGATCGCGTTCGGCACCGGGCATGTGTACGCCGCGTGCGGCGATATCGGTTCCTCGCGCACGGAGTTCTGGCGGGTCAACGCGTTCACCGAGCATGCCGTCAAGCTGACCTCGCCTATCGGCGGCTACCTCAGCTCGCTGATCTACGCGCCGCCCGCACTGTGGTACGTCCGTAACTACCAGAGCATCCGCGGGCTGTCGAACCCCAACGGTAATCCGCAGCCCATCGTCGCCCAGGACCGCGACTACCGGCAGATCGCGCCGGGCGGGCAGGATCTCGTCTACGGCGACGGCTCGCTCTGGGCGCTCAGCGGAGGCGAGAGCCTCGCCAGGATCGATCCGTCGACGGGGCGGGTGACGCGGCGATTCACCTACCGCAACTACGACCCATCGCGAGCCGGCGGCCTGGACTTCCTGGCCGCCGGCGGCGGCTGGCTGTGGTTCCTCGACAACGGGTATCCGTTCAGCGGGGTGCTGCGGGTCAGCCAGCAGACTGGCCGGCCGGCGGGCGGGGTTCGCATACCGCCGAATTCGTGCGGGCAGCAGATCTGCTCGCAGATCTTCTACACGCCGGGCACCGTGTGGGTGCCGACTGCCGAGTATCTGATCAGGATCGACACGTCCCGCCTAGCCGGCTGAGGGCAGCTAAGGGCGGCTATGACGGGACCAGCCCCTTTGCGCTACCTCTGGTTACTGCCTGTGGTGAATCTCGCCCGCTCTCACTAGGCTCGGCGGCGTGAGCACACCGACCAGGGCGCCAGGCACGCCGACCCGTGCGCCAGGCAGCCCGCGCCGCGCTCCCGCGCCGCCGCAGGCACCTGACGCCGGCCCGCAGGAAACGGGGCAGCCCGGCGGCGTCGGCACGAGCCCGGTCAGGCCGGACGGCAAGGGCAAGGTGACGGGGGAGTTCGCGTACGGCAGCGACCTCTGGATGGACGACATGATCTGGGGCGTGACGCTGCGCAGCCCGCACCCCTACGCCAGGATCAGGAGCATCGCGATCGGCGAGGCGCTGGCCACGGCCGGGGTCTACGCCGTCCTGCTCAGCGATGACGTCCCCGGCCAGAACGCCTACGGTCTCGAGCACGCCGACCAGCCGGTACTCGCCGCCGGCGTGGTGCGGTACGCGGGCGAGCCGGTCGCGCTGGTCGCCGCTGACCATCCGGAAATCGCCAGGATCGCCGCCGGCAAGATCGCGGCTGACTACGAGGCGCTCGAACCGCTCACCGACGCGGTCGCGGCCCTGGAGCCAGGCGCTCCGCACCTGCACCCTGGCGGCAACCTCGTCAGGCACCTGAAGATCCGCAAGGGCGATCCTGCCCCGCAAGCCGATGTCGTCGTGACCGGAACCTACGAGATCGGGATGCAGGACCAGGCCTTCCTCGGCCCCGAGGCGGGACTCGCGGTGCCGGACGGCACCGGCGGGGTCGACCTGTTCGTGTCCACGCAGTTCCTGCACGTCGATCAGCAGCAGGTGTGCGCGGCGCTCGGGCTGCCGCCTGACCGGGTCAGGCTGACCCTGGCCGGGGTCGGCGGCGCGTTCGGCGGCCGCGAGGACCTGTCCATGCACGTGCACGCCTGCCTGCTGGCGCTGCACACCGGCAAGCCCGTGAAGATGATGTACTCCCGCGAGGAGTCGTTCTTCGGGCACGTGCACCGGCATCCCGCGCGCATCACCTACGAGCACGGCGCGAACCGCGACGGGACGCTCGTCTACGTCAACGCGACCATCTACCTGGACGGCGGCGCCTACGCGTCGACCACCTCGGCCGTAGTCGGCAACGCCGGCACCATGGGCGCCGGGCCGTACGTCGTGCCGAACGTGCACGTCGACGCGTACGGCGTTTACACGAACAACCCGCCGTGCGGCGCGATGCGCGGATTCGGGTCCGTGCAGGCGGCGTTCGGCTACGAGGCGCAGATGGACAAGCTCGCTGCTGCCCTCGGGATGGACGCGGTGGAGTTCCGCTGCCGCAACGCGATGGAACTGGGCAGCACAGGCCCGACCGGTCAGGTCATCGACAGCCCGGCGCCGGTCGCTGAGATGCTGCGCAGGGTCGAGCAGATGCCACTGCCGCCGGGCGGCGGCGCAGGAGCAGAGCTACCCGCCAAGGCCGAATACGGCGGACCGGCAGCCCCTGACCTGCGGCACCTGCCAGGCGGGGTCGGCAACACCACGCACGGCGAGGGCATCAGGCGCGGGATCGGCTACGCCGTCGGCTACAAGAACGTGGGCTTCTCCGAGGGCTTCGACGACTACTCGACCGCACGGATCAGGCTCGAGATTGTCGCGGGGGAGCCAGTCGTGACCGTGCACACCGCGGCCGCC
The DNA here is from genome assembly GCA_963739025.1 of uncultured Actinomycetota bacterium. Lineage (GTDB taxonomy): Bacteria > Actinomycetota > Actinomycetes > Streptosporangiales > Streptosporangiaceae > Chersky-822. Next base: position 1,269,998 of record CAVTYS010000003.1, read on the forward strand.
GAGGTCGGCCAGGGGCTGATCACGATCGAGCAGCAGATCTGCAGGACCGAGTTCGGCGTCAGCAACGTGATCATCGTTCCCAAGGACACCGCGATCGGCTCGGCCGGGTCGACGTCGGCGTCCAGGCAGACCTATGTCACCGGCGGAGCGATCAAGTCAGCGTGCGAGATTATCCGCGAGCGCTTGTTCAAGAAGATCGCTGATCGCCTGGGCCCGGCAACGACCGGCCTGCGGCTCGCGGACAACCAGGTCTGGTCGGACGCCGCGGAGCCGCTCGGGACGATCGCCGATTTCGCTGGTGACGAGGCGTTCGAGGAAACGGTGCAGTGGCGGCACCGGCCGACCGAGCCGATCGACCCGGAGACCGGGCAGGGCTTCGCGCACGTGCAGTACGCGTTCGCGGCGCACCGCGCGGTCGTCGACGTGGACACCGACCTCGGGCTCGTGAAGGTTGTCGCGCTGGACTGCGCGCAGGACGTCGGCGTGGCCATGAACCCGCAGGCCGTTGCCGGCCAGATCCAGGGCGGCAGCGCGCAGGGCCTCGGCCTGGCGATCATGGAAGAAATCCAGGTGCGGGACGGGCTGATCAGGAACCCGTCATTCACCGACTACCTGATCCCCACGATCCTCGACGTCCCGCCGATGCGGATCGACGTTCTCGAATACCCCGACCCGCACGCGCCGTACGGCCTGCGCGGGGTGGGTGAGCCGCCGACGATCTCCGCAGGCCCCGCGATCGTCGCGGCCATCCGCGCGGCGACGGACCTCGATCTCACCCGTGTTCCTGTCAAGCCAGAAGATATAACGGGAACGCTCCCGTGACTCACCCTCCCCATGCCGATGTCTTCGACCGCGTGACCGACGAGCTCGACCAGTTGCTCGCCGTCGCGGACGCGGACCTCGCGTCCGGCTACGGCGACGGCGGCTGGGGCCGGCAGCCTGTCCACACCGCCTACGTCCCCGGGCACACGTTCGGGCCGGAGACGGTGCGCCAGTGGGGCGCGCAGGCGCTGGCCGCGCTCGAGGAGTTCGTGCCTGGCCCGGCCGAACTCGCCGCCGCGACCGGACTCGCCCCCGTGGTAGCTGCCGAGGTCCACCCGCTCGTCGTCACGAAGCTGGCCAGGCAGCCGATCGAGGACCTGCGAATCGACTTCGAGGACGGTTACGGCGTGCGCGGGGACGACACCGAGGACGCCCACGCCCGGGCGGCGGCGCGGGCGCTCGCCACCGTGCTGGGTGAGGACTCGGCGCCGCCATTTACCGGCCTGCGGTGCAAGAGCCTGGAGAAGGGCGCCAGGAAACGCGCTGTCAGGACGTTGCAGGCGTTCCTGTCGACGCTGATGGAGAACGACCGCCCGCTGCCGCCCGGGTTCGTGATAACCCTGCCGAAGGTCACCTCGGCTGCCCAGGTGTCGGCAATGGCGGTGGTGTGCGAGCGGCTCGAGCAGGGGTTCAGCGTGGGCCAGCCGCACGGGCTGGCGTTCGAGATCCAGGTCGAGACGCCGCAGGCCATCATCGGCGCGGACGGCGCGGCGACGATCGCGAAATGCGTGCACGCTGCGCCTGGCCGGCTGACCGGCCTGCACTACGGGACCTATGACTACAGCGCCGCGCTCGGCATCGCGGCCCCGTACCAGAGCATGGACCACCCGGCCGCCGACTACGCCAAGGCCGTCATGCAGGTCGCCGCGGCCGGAACGGGTGTCCAGTTCAGCGACGGCTCGACCAATATCCTCCCGGTCGGCAACCGCGACGAGGTCATCGCCGCCTGGCGCATCCACGCCCGCCTCGTCCGGCGCTCCCTCGAGCGCGGCTTCTACCAGGGCTGGGACCTGCACCCCGGCCAGCTCGTCACCCGCTACGCCGCCACCTACGCCTTCTACCGCGAAGGCCTCCCCGCCGCAGCCGCCCGCCTCCGCAACGCGGCCGCCCGCTCCGCCTCAGGCCAGGAGGAACCAGCCACGATCCGCGCCCTAGCCGCCTTCCTCACCCGCGCCCTAGACTGCGCCGCCCTCCCCGAACAAGAGCTAACCGACCTGACGAACCTCACCGCCGACCAGCTAAGGCTCGCTCGCCGCCGCGGCATCATCCCAGATCGGGGCCTTTAGTATGCCCGCCGAGCCGCCAAAGGCGGCGAGCGCGGGCCCAGCGCCGCCCGACCTCATAATCCGGGCAACACGCGTAGTAACCCAAGCCGGAATCCTGCCCGCGGACGTCCACATCCGCGACGGCCGCATAACCGCCGTCACGAGTTCCGATGACCGGACGGCGGTCTCGCGCGGGCCGCGTTCAGCCGGACCTGGCGAGGCCGCCGCCCGGGTCATCCCCCCGGACCAGGCTTTCAACAGTTCCGTGGAATACATCCACCTACAGGACGACGAGGTGCTCATGCCCGGCCTCGTCGACACCCACGTCCACGTCAACGAGCCAGGCCGCACCGACTGGGAAGGCTTCGCCACGGCGACGGCCGCGGCCGCGGCCGGCGGGGTCACGACGATCATCGACATGCCGCTGAACTCCATCCCTCCCACCGTCGACGTCGCGTCGCTCGACGCCAAGCGCGCCGCCGCCGATGGCCAGTGCGCGGTGGACGTCGGGTTCTGGGGCGGCGCGGTTCCTTCGAACGCGGCCGACCGGGCCGCGCTGCACGACGCCGGCGTGTTCGGCTTCAAGTGCTTCATGGTCGACTCGGGAGTGCCTGAGTTCCCGCCCCTTGACGACCACGGCCTCGCGAGCGCGATGCAGCAGGTCGCCGACCTCGCCAGCCTGCTGGTCATCCACGCCGAGGACGCGGCGAGCATCGCCGCCGCGCCGGCGCCGTCGGGCGGCGGCTACGAAAAGTTCCTAAGGTCCAGGCCGCCCGCGGCCGAGGTCGCCGCCGTCATCAGGGTGCTCCGGCTGGCCGCCGCGACCGGGGCGCGCGTGCACGTGCTGCACCTGTCGAGCGCGGACCCGGTGCCGCTGCTGAGCGCCGCGAAGGAGCTCGGCGCCCAGATCAGCGCGGAGACCTGCCCGCACTACCTGACGCTCGCGGCCGAGCAGGTTGGCGCCGGCCAGACCGAGTTCAAGTGCTGCCCGCCGATCAGGGGCGTGGACAACAGGGAGCGGCTCTGGGCGGCGCTGGAGTCCGGCGCGGTCGACTGCGTGGTGTCCGACCACTCGCCGTGCCCGCCCGAGCTGAAGGCCACAGGCACGGGCGACTTCGGGACCGCCTGGGGCGGCATCTCCTCGGTCCAGCTCGGCCTCCCGGTGATCTGGACGCACGCCAGGGCACGCGGGTTCGGCCTGGCGGATGTGGCGCGGTGGATGTCGGCGAGCCCGGCGAGGCTGGCCGGGCTCGCCACCAAGGGCGCGATCGCTCCCGGCTACGACGCCGACCTGGTCGCGTTCGCGCCAGACGAGCAGTTCGTCGTGGCTCCCGGCCAGCTGCTGACCAGGCACAAACTGACCCCCTACGCTGGCCAGGAGCTGTCCGGCGCGGTCCGCCGTACCTGGCTGCGCGGCGCCCGGGTCGACCTGGGCCGCCCGTCCGGGCGGCTACTGCGCCGTGCCGCGGAGACTGCGAGGGAGCGGGCGTGAGCGAGCGGTTCGCGAGGTTGCCTGACCTGGCATCGCGGCTGCTGGGCGGGAGTGTGGTCTACGCCAACGACGAGCTGTTCGCCGAGAAGGAGAACCTGATCAAGCCGGAGCCACCGGCGTTCGCGGCGGGCGACTTCGGCAACAAGGGCAAGGTCTACGACGGGTGGGAGACCCGCAGGCGCCGCGAGCCAGGACACGACCACGCGATCGTCAGGCTCGGCTGTCCAGGTGTCGTGCACGGCGTCGTGGTCGACACGGCGTTCTTCCGCGGCAACTATCCGCCTGAGGTCTCGGTTGAGGCCGCGTGCGTGACTGGCTACCCGAGCCCTGCCGAGCTCGCCGGCGTAGCCTGGCATCCGCTGGTGCCGAGGTCAGCCGCCGCTGGCGACACCGCGAACAACTATCAGGTGACCGACCAGCGCCGGTGGACCCACGTCAGGCTGTCGGTCTACCCCGACGGCGGGGTAGCGCGGCTGCGCGTGCACGGCGAGGTCGTGCCCGATCCGGCGTTCCTCGCGGGGACCGTGGACCTCGCCGCCATGGAGAACGGCGGGCGGGTCGTCGATTGCTCTGACGCGTTCTACTCCTCGCCGTCGAACCTGATCATGCCGGGGCTGGCCACGATCATGAGTGACGGCTGGGAGAACGCCAGGCGCCGTGGCCCTGGCAATGACTTTGTCGTCTTCCGGTTCGCCGCCGCTGGCCGGCTACGGCACGTGGAGGTCGACACCTCGTACTTCGTCGGCAACGCGCCAGGCTGGATCGAGCTCTCCGGTGCCCGCTCCGCCGGGGATGAGGAGCTGTACTGGCGGCCCGTCCTGGGACGGACCAGGGTTCAGCCGGACACCAGGCACCGCTTTCTGATCGACGAGCCAGGCGAGCTGACGCACCTGCGGCTCGACGTCTTCCCCGACGGCGGCCTGGCCAGGTTCCGCGCTTACGGCGAGATCACCGCTGCGGCGTCCGCCGACCTGGCCGAGCGCTGGCGGGCACTCGGGCCCGGCTAGCGAGGTCAGGCCGCATTACCGGCGAGGTCCAGCGAGTCCTGCGAGTCACGTGCGTCGTCCCGCTCCGGCGTGCTCGGCATACGGAACTTCGGGAGCTGCGTGGGCAGCAGCACGAGGAAGGATGTCATCCCGCCGATGGCGGCGACCCACAGCGTGGTGCGCGGGCCGATCAGCGTGCCGAGGAAGCCGCCGAGCAGCGCGCCGAGCGGCCTGACGCCGTAGTTCACGGCCTGGAACGCGCCGGTCACCCGCGACCGCACGTCGTCGGGGATGACCGCCGAGAAGATAGCGCCGATGCTGATGTCCAGCACCATCACGCCGAAGCCGCCGATGAACTCCGCCGCCATCAAGATGGCCAGGACCAGCGCGTGCGGGCCGCCCGCGGCCGGGACGAGCGCCATCGGCGCAGCGAAGATGAGGAACGAGAGCACGTAGACGCGGCCGACGCCGAATCTGTTCGTCAGTCGCCTGGTCGCTGCCGCGCCCAGCAGGCCGCCGACCGCGCCGATCCCGAGTACCAGGCCAAGCACTCCTGGCTGAACGTGCAGGTAGCGAGTCGCATAGAGCACGAACAGCGCGAAGAAGACGAAGTTGAAGAAGTTCACGACCGAGGCCCCGAGCAGCGAGGCCCTGACGATCGGCGACTGGCGGATGAACGTGATGCCCGCGGTCACGGCGCCGTCGCCTGCCTTGGCCGCTGGCGGCTCGTCCGGGCGGATCCTGGCCAGGAAGAACGCAGAACCGAGGAAGGACGCGGCGTCCGCGAGCATGGCGAAGGGCGCGGTCAGCAGCTGGACCAGCGCTCCGCCGACGCTCGGGCCGCCGACGAACGCGAACGCCCGGCTGCCGTAGACCAGCGAGTTGCCCTCGACGTACTTGTCGTTCGGCACGATGGACACGAACAGCGCGGGCTCGCTGACCGTGAACAAGATGCTGAACACGCCGACCCCGAAGGCAACGGCGTACAGCTGCCAGAGCGTGAGCACGCCGAAGGCATAGCTGACCGGGATGCTCGTCAGCAGCGCGGCCCGGCAGATGTCGGCGCCGATCATCGTCGCGCGCCGCCGCCCGCGGCGATCCACCCAGGCGCCAGCGTGCAGGCCGAACAGCAGGGCGGGCACCCAGACCAGCGCGCCTAGGTAACCCATATCGGCCGCGGAGGCGTGCAGCGCCAGCACGCCCACGAGGGGGAGCGCGATCGAGGAGATCTGGTCGCCGAACATGGAGATCGTCTCGCCGCTCCAGTACCGGCGGAATGTCCTGTCGTGCAGCAGGGCGGGCACTCGCGCCGCCAGGCGTGCGGGATTGGTGTTCGCGCGCCGCATCGTCAGCCTCATCGCTGGTCGCTCTCCGGGCCCTCCGGGCCGGCTGGTGGCCTCGGGGTCGCTTCGCTGGTCTTGTCACCGGCTGGCCGGTAGGGGCCGCCGAGGTGGCCGATCATCGGGAACGCGAACTGCAGCACCGAGATCAGCCGTGAGTCGGGCGGGCGCAGCTCCGGCTGCGCCGTCCTGTCGACGTACTCCTCGAACAGGTCGCGCATCTTGTGGCCGAGATCGGCGAGCTCGTCCGAGGTCAGGTAGAGCAGGCGATCACCGAACATGTCCGCTCGCTGCCATTCGCCGGGCTCGGCGGGGCGCTGGTCAAGCCATCGCTTCAGCCACTCGAAGTACCGCTCGGCCAGGACGGCGCGGTACGAGGCGCCGGCCGCGGCCAGCCGGGGATCGTCGGGGAAGTCGGGCACGTCGGTCGACATCGTCGTGGCCTGCCACGGCCGTTCCCTGCCCTGGCCGCCAGGAGCTTCTTCGGCCATCCCGTACTTGGCGAGCTGGCGCAGGTGAAACGAGGTCGTTGCCGAGTTCTCGCCGAGCAGGCCGGCCGCCCTCGTCGCGGTCAGCGGGCCCTCGGTGCGCAGCAGCCCGATCAGCGACATGCGGATCGGATGCGCCAGCGCACGCAGGGCCTTCGGGTCCGTGATCCGCTTGACGGACCGCGGTCCGCCGGCGGCGATGGACTTCTTGTCTGCCATGATGCAAAGCTACCTTTGCATAGAACACTCTGCAAGCATATCTTTGCAAAGAGTTCTTTGGCTGTCGGCCGGGCTACTACGTCTTGTGTTATATCGTCTGGCGTAGTATCGTCGCGCGTAGTAGAGAACGCACCAGGCAGGAGCCGCAGTGGAAGTTACTGAGCCGGTCGTGCTGGTCCTGACCAGCCTCGCCGACGGGCCGAAGCACGGGTACGCGCTCGCCAAGGACATCGAGTCGTTCGCCGGGATCAAGCTGGGCCCGGGAACCCTCTACGGCGCGCTGAGCAGGCTGGAGGACCGCGGGTGGATCGAGGCGCTCCCCGCGCAGGACCGCAGGCGGCCGTACCAGATCACGGCAGCGGGCGCCGAGCACCTGTCGGCGCAGCTTCATACGGCGCGCCAGGTCGCGGCCACCGGCCTGCGCCGCCTCGAGCCGAAGCTGACGCCATGACCCGCGCCAGCACGGCGCGGCCCTGGCCCGCTGGCCTGCTGATCGCCTACCCGCCGGACTGGCGCGACAGGTACGGCGAGGAACTCGAGATGCTCGTCCGCGACCTGCGCGACCACGGCCGCAGCCCGGTAACGATGACCTTCGACCTGCTTCGCGGCGCCGCCGCCGCGTGGTGCCGGACGAGGAGAGGATTGTTCATGTCTGAACGCTCACGCCAGGCGCTGACTACCATGCTGTGGTCCTGGGTCGCGTTCGCGGCCACTGCGGCCTGGTTCGGTCACGACCTTGGCATCTACCCGGACCCCGACACAGCACAGCAGATCGCGGTCGCGCACCCGCTCGTGCCTGACACCTACCACGTGCTGATCGGCGTCGGCGTCGTCGGGCTCGCCGCTACCGCGATCGCGGCCTCGGCGTTCGCGATCGAGGCGGCCCGCCGCGCATGGGAACAGCACAGGCGCACCGTGTTCGCGCTGATGGCGGTCCCGCCGGTAGTAGCAGGCATCTGGCTGGGCGGCGCGCAGCTGCTCAGGGGCACCGACCAAGGTACCGGGGACATGACGATGGGCGTGGTCTGGCTGCTGCTCGGGCTCGCCGGGATCGCAGTATCGACACAGGCGGTCGTCAGGATCGTCACCACGACCGAGTTCTCGCGAACGACGTGGCGCATCGGCTCCACTGCCGCCGCGGCCGTGACGGCCGCGATGCTGGTGGGCACCGGCGCCACGATCGTGTGGGGCCTGGCGTACCGGAGCGCGCAAGGGCACCCGGCGGGAGCGTCCGGCTGGCTGATCGTAACCGCGATCTTCGCGGTGACCACCGCCCGGGCAGCCCTCGCCCTCCTGTCCGCCCGCCGCCAAGCACCCATCCCCCCGGCCCCCGCCCCCGCCTAAACCCCGGGGACAAGGCACCCTATGAACCCTTGGTGGTGCTATAGGCCCACTAGGGGTTCATAGGGTGTTAGTGTCGCGGGGCGGCGGACGGAGGCGGATGTGGCGGGCTCGGGCGCTGATCAATACGACTTCATCGTCATCGGCGGCGGCTCGGCGGGCAGTGCGCTGGCGAACCGGTTCTCGGCCGACGCGTCGAACCGGGTCCTCGTGCTCGAAGCGGGCCGCCCCGACTACATCTGGGACGTCTTTATCCACATGCCGGCCGCGCTGACGTTCCCGATCGGCAGCAGGTTCTACGACTGGAAGTACGAGTCCGAGCCCGAGCCGCACATGAACGGCCGCCGGATCTATCACGCCCGCGGCAAGGTGCTCGGCGGGTCGAGCAGCATCAACGGGATGATCTTCCAGCGCGGCAACCCGCTGGATTACGAGCGCTGGGCCGCCGACCCCGGAATGGGGGACTGGGACTACGCTCACTGCCTGCCGTACTTCAAGAAGATGGAGACCTGCCTGGCGGGCGGCGACGAGTACCGCGGCTCGGAAGGCCCGCTCAAGCTGGAGCGCGGCCCTGCCGCCAATCCCCTGTTCACCGCGTTCTTCGAGGCCGTCCAGCAAGCTGGATACGCGCTGACCAGCGACGTGAACGGGTACCGGCAGGAGGGCTTCGCCGCCTTCGACCGCAACGTCTACCGCGGCCGGCGCCTCTCGGCAGCCAGGGCCTACCTGCACCCGGTCATGAACCGGCCGAACCTGACCGTGCGCACCCGCGCGTACGTCACCAGGATCTTGTTCGACGGGCGCAGGGCCGTCGGCGTCGAGTACCGCCACGGCGGCAACCTCCAGCAGGTCCGCGGTGGGCAGGTCGTCCTGTGCGGCGGGGCCATCAACTCACCGCAGCTGCTCCAGCTATCGGGGGTCGGCCCGGCCGCCCTGCTGCTAGAGCACGGCATCGACGTCGTCGCCGACGTGCCCGGCGTGGGCGAGAACCTGCAGGACCACCTCGAGGTCTACGTCCAGTACGCGTGCAAGCAGCCAGTCAGCGTCGCGCCCGCGCTGAAGTACCGCAACCGGCCGATGGTCGGCGCGAAATGGCTCTTCGGCAGGACCGGCCCAGGCGCCACCAATCATTTCGAAGGCGGCGGCTTCGCCAGGTCCAACGAGGACGTGCCCTACCCGAACCTGATGTTCCATTTCCTGCCGATCGCGATCAGGTATGACGGCTCCGCCCCGGCCGGCGGCCACGGCTACCAGGTGCACATCGGCCCGATGTACTCCGACTCCCGCGGCTCGGTCAGGATCGTCTCCAGCGACCCGTCAGTGCATCCCGCGCTGCGGTTCAACTACCTGTCGACCGACACCGACCGGCGCGAGTGGGTCGAGGCGATCGGCGTCGCGCGGCGCATCCTGAGCCAGCCTGCCCTGGACGCCTACAACGGCGGCGAGCTTTCACCTGGCCCGGAGGTCAGCACCGATGAGCAGATAGTTGACTGGGTGCGCAGGGACGGCGAGACCGCGCTGCACCCGTCCTGCACCTGCGCGATGGGTACCCGTGACATGTCCGTGGTCGACCCGGCCAGCATGGCGGTGCACGGCATCGACGGGCTGAAGGTCGTGGACGCCTCGGTGATGCCCTACGTGACGAACGGCAACATCTACGCGCCGGTGATGATGGTGGCCGAGAAGGCCGCGGACATCGTCCTTGGCAACCAGCCGCTGGCGCCCGCCGACGTCGAGTTCTACCGGCACGCGCCGGGCCCGAGGCAAGCAGCCGGCCAGTAAGGCCCGAGGCAAGCAGCCGGCCAGTAAGGCCCGAGGCAAGCAGCCGGCCCGTAGGGCCTCCCGCTGTCACCGGATCCGTCCCCCCGGAGCCGGAGTCTGTCAGGCAGGAGTAACGAGCACCTTTCCCACCGTGCCATTCTGCACGGCATCCTGGGCCGCGGCGATCTCATCGAGCCGGTAGGTGTGCACGGGCAGCTCGGTCAGCGCCCCGTCCGCAGCCGCCGCGGTGATGCCGGCGGCTGACTGCTCGAGCGCCTCGACCGGCACGCCGTACAGCAGCACGAAACGAAGTACCACGTTTGCGGTCATGCATGCGCGGACTGGCAGAACGGGATCTGGCCCGTCGGCCGCGTAGGTCACGATCACGTGCCCTGGCTTCAGCACGGCGAGGTCGAGCTGCAGGTTGGCGCCGAGCGCGACCTCGATGACCCGGTCAACCGGGCCGAACGCCTTGATCTCCTGCGCGGCCGTCGGCTCCCGGTAGTTCACGACCAGGTCCGCGCCGGCGCTCTTGGCCAGCTCGGCCTTCTCTGGTCCGCTCACCGTCGTGATCACCCGGGCGCCGTTGAACTTGGCGAGCTCGATCGCGTAGTGCCCGACGGCTCCGGCGCCGCCGGCGACCAGGACCGTCTTGCCGTCGACCGGGCCGTCGGCGAGCAGGCACCGGTGCGCGGTCATCGCCGGCACGCCGAGGCTGGCTCCGAGCTCGAACGACGCGTTGTCAGGCAGCGGCACGGCCCGGCTGGCGGGGACGACTGTCCATTCGGCTGCCGTTCCCCACCTGCGCCCGGCAGCGGCCATCCACAGCCATACGCGCTGGCCGGCGCGGCCCTGGTCGACGCCGTCGCCGACAGCGTCGATCACGCCGGCGCCGTCCTGGTGCGGGATCTGGAAGCCATCTATCGGTCGCGGCGTGGCTCCGCTGCGTGATTTCCAGTCGGTCGGGTTCACGCCGGAGCAGCTGATCTTGACCCGGACCTCGCCAGGTCCTGGTTCTGGCTTGTCGATGTCGGTGACCCGCAGCACCTCAGCGCTCGGGCCGGTGCGGTCGTAGAGCGCAGCTCGCATGGCTATCCCGTCTGGCCCTCTCAACTCTGACACTGCCATTAACTCTGCACTGTCATTGACGCCCGGTCCACCCCGCATCATCGCATGCCGCCGATCCGCAACCCAGGACGCGGTAGGTCAGTCATCGGCCGTATGCCGCAGACTAGGCCGGTGACCTCTGACGATCTTGCCTACGACCCGCGCGACCCGCGCGACCCGCGCGGGCTGCGATCCGACGCGCCGCTGCTCGACGGCTGGCTGAGCTTCACCGCGCTGGCCGAGGCAGGCGAGCTCACCCCGATGTCGGTTCCCGGGCACAAGCAGCGGCAGGACCTGACCGGCGCGGTGGTGGCCGGCGACGCGCCGCTGTACGGCGGGCTCGACTCGATCAAGCACGCCGACATACCGCTGGCGGACGCCGAACGGCGGGCGGCCGAGCTGTGGGGCGCCGACTGGTGCCGGTTCTCGGTCGCCGGCTCGACCCACGGCAACCAGGCGCTGGCCCTGGCCGTCGGCGGGGACGGGCGCGAGATCGTCGTCACCAGGATCCTGCACCGCTCGCTGCTGCTCGGGCTTATGCTCGCCGGCCTGCGCCCCGTCTGGGTGCGGCCGGAGATTGACGAGAAGACCGGCCTGCCGGCCGCCGTCGCTGTCGGCACGGTCAGGGCTGCGCTGCGCGAGCACCCGGACGCGTGCGGCGTGTTCCTCGGCGAGCCCTCCTACGTCGGCACGATCGGCGACCTGGCAGGGCACGCGGCCGCGGCGCACGAGGCCGGCGTGCCGCTGCTCGTCGACCAGGCCTGGGCCGCCCACCTCGGCTTCCACCCCGATCTGCCGCCGCACGCGATCCAGGCAGGCGCCGACGCGCTCGTGACCAGCGCGCACAAGGCGCTGCCCGCCTACACGCAGGGCGCGATCGTGCTGGCCAGGACCGAGCGGCTGCAGCCCGGCAGGCTGAACAGGGCCTTCGAGACGACCCACACGACCAGCCCGGCCGGATCGATCGCGGCCAGCATCGACGCGTCAAGGGCGCTGCTCGCCCGCGACGGCGAGGATCTGTGCGGGCGGCTCCTGCGCAACGTCGCCGTGGCGAAGAAACAGCTCGTCCAGGTCCCGGGCGTCGGCGTTCTTGACGGACCTGGCGTCGAGCCGACCAAGCTCGTGGTCCTGCTCGCCGGGACCGGCGCGCACGGGTACGCGGTCGAGGCTGACCTGGTGGCGGCCGGCATGGCGGTCGAGAGCGCGGACAAGGACACCGTCATCCCGATCGTGACGATCGCCGATGGCGAGGAGCACGTGGCCGCGTTCCTCGACGTGCTGATCGCCTCCATCGAGGGGCACAGGAGCACGCCGCGCACGCCAGTCAGCCACGCGTCCTGGACTGTCGTGCCAGAGACGGTGCTCTCGCCGCGGGATGCATTTTTCGCGGATAACGAGACCGTGCCGGCCAGTGCGGCAGCAGGCCGGGTCAGCGCCGAGCTGATCGCGCCGTATCCGCCTGGCGTGCCGGTGCTGGCGCCTGGCGAACTGATCACGGCAGCGGCGATCGAGTCGCTGCGCGAGGTCAAGGCAGACGGCGGCCGGATCGCCTACGCCGCGGACCCGTCATTGGAAACCTTCCAGGTCATCACCCAGCCGCTGCCGCGGGCCCGGTGACGCGCGGGCGGCAGGGGAAGGGTCAGGACAGCGGCGAATAGGGCGCCGATGTTGCTGTCGCAGCAGCGGTGGGTTATTGGCGTGCTTAGTCATAGACTGGGGCACCGCTCTGTCCCAAAGGAGCCGCGGTGGACATGTCTGCGTCGGGTCACGCGCAAGAACGGGCCGTTCAGGCCGGGGCCGTCCCAGCCCCGGCGCCAGGGTCTGCTGAGGACCCGCTGACCGACGCGATGCGGATCGCGCGCGGCGCCGTGGACGCCGGGCTCGGCCTCAAGCTGCTCGGCGGGCTGGGCGTGCGCGTGGTTTGCCCGGACTACCCGCCGAGGCTGCGCAGGGACCAGGACATCGACTTCGCCTGCATGTCCAAGGAGCGCAAGGCGGTCGCCGCCCACCTTGAGCAGGTCGGCTGCCAGCCCGACAAGAGGTTCAACAACCTCAACGGCGACCGGCAGATGTACTTCACAGCACCGTCCGGCCGGCCGATCGACGTCATGGTGGACCGGCTCACCATGTGCCACACCCTGGACTTCCGCCCGTCGTTCCGCAGGCTGCCGCTGACCGTGGACGTAGTGGACCTGCTGCTCTCCAAGCTGCAGATCATCGAGCTGAACGAGAAGGACGCCAGGGACATCGTCCAGCTGCTTTCGTGCATGCCGATCGCCGGCGGGGGGGTAAAGGGGGGTCGTCCCCCCGGGCCAGCACAGGGCGGAATTGACGGGCTCGCGATCGACTCGGACCGGTTCGGCTCGGTGCTCGGCTCCGACTGGGGCTGGTGGCGAACGGTCACCGGCAACCTCGGCAAGCTGCCAGGGCTGCTTGCGGAGCGGCCGCATCTCGCGCAGCCCGGCATGCCGTTCGACCCGGTGCAGCAGGCGGCCCAGCTCAGGCAGCTGGCCCACGCTGCGCCGAAGAGCATGAAATGGAAGATGCGGGCTGGCGTCGGCGACAAGGTTCGCTGGTATGAGCTGCCGGAAGAAGTCGGTCACTGACCGGACGACCCCCCGGGGGTTCTGGGGGTCGTCCCCCAGGCCAGCACCGCGGTATTCGTAACAAAGCGGCGCTTGACGCCCAGTTAGGTCGGCTGCTACACCGATGCGTAGGCAACGTTATTGTCCAGACCATTACGGGGGCAGGGGACTCGCCAGATGAAGATCTTCTTTGCTACGGACATCCACGGATCGGAGATCTGCTGGCGCAAGTTCCTCAATGCCGCCGCCTTTTACAAGGCCGACATGGTCATTCTCGGCGGCGACGTCACCGGCAAGGTGATGATCCCGATCGTGGCCCACAACGGATACTGGCAGGTGACCGTCCGCGGCGAGACGCACCGGATCGAGAACCGCGAGGCCCTCGCCGACATCGAGACGCAGATCCGCAACCGCGGCTCGTACCCGGCCATCGTGAGCCCGGACGAACTCCAGCACCTCAGTGAGGAGGAAGGCGAGGTCGACCGCCGGTTCAGCGTCGAGATGATGCACTCGCTCGACCGCTGGCTCGACATGGCGGACGGCAAGCTCGGCGGCGGGCAGATCGGCTGCATCCTCAACGGCGGCAACGACGACATTTTCGAGATCGACGACATTATCGAGTCGTCGCCGTGCGTGACCTTCGCCGAGGGCAAGGTCCTTGACCTCGGCGGTTTCAGCATGATCTCGATGGGCTGGACCAACCCCACGCCCTGGGACACCTTCAGGGAAGCGCCTGAGGACGAACTCGCCGGGAAGATCGAGACGGTCGCCCAGCACGTGCCCGACATGGGCCGCACGATCTTCAACTTCCACGCGCCGCCGTACGGCACCGGCCTGGACGAGGCTCCCGCGCTGGACGCGACCCTCAGGCCGATACATGGTGGCGCGGTCATGAGGCCCGTCGGCTCCAAGGCCGTGCGGGACGCTATCAACAAGCACCAGCCGCTGCTCTCGGTACACGGCCACATCCACGAGAGCCGCGGCGTCAAGAAGATGGGCAGGACGCTGGCCGTCAACCCTGGCAGCGTCTACGGCGACGGCGTGCTGCAGGGAGCGGTCATCGAACTGGACGCCAAGAAAGCGAAGATCAGCAGGTACTTGCTGGTGAACGGCTAGGCACGACGATGTCGCGCCCCCCGTCCCGCGAGGCCGCCGCCGGCAGGTCTCGATGTCGCGCAAGGACTTGCGCAACACGAGTGACAGCACATTCGGGAAGTGACAGAGTATACGCATCGTAACGTACCGAACTACCCCTGGCCTGCCGACATTGCCGCCGACCGGACAGCGTCGGCAGGAATATCCGGTTAGCCCCCCGGCCGGGTTTCGGGGCGTTGCACATCCAAGCACCTGGAGACGGAGTAGTACATGGCTGCAGAAGCCCTCGGCAGCGAAACGCCGACACTTTTCCTGAGGAAGGCGACCGGCCTGGTCAGAGGCTGGTCCGTCCGGGACTCGATGATCTACGCGACGCTGTCGACCAACGTGGTCACGCTGGGCATCTTCGAGTTCTCTTACCAGTCGTTCTTCCCTAAGGGCCAGTTGCTGACAGCGGTTCTCATCTCAGCGATCTGGGTCTCCTTCCTCGTCATCGCCTACGCGGGCCTGATCGTCACGATCCCGCGGGCAGGCGGCGACTACGTCTGGCAGACCAGGATCCTGGGCAGCGGCATCGGCTTCGTGATGGCCGCCACAGGATGGTGGTTCATCCTCTGGCTATGGGCACCGATCTACGGCAATGTCCTGTCTGCCGAGTTCTTCCAGCCGCTGCTGGCCACGCTCGGGCATCCGAGCGCCGCGACGTGGTTCGCCGGGAAGAACGGCATCTTCCTCGTCTCGGTGGTCACGATCGGGCTTGCCGGCCTTCTCGTCTCGCTCGGAATGGCCGGCTACGCCAGGCTCCAGAAGTGGGGCTTCTACGGCGGCCTCCTCGGGTTCGGCGTGATCCTGCTGCTGCTGGCGATCAACAATCACGCGAACTTCGTCAGTTCGTTCAACCTCGAAGCACACAAGATCTTCGGCGTTGCCAACGCGTACCAGAAGACCAATGCGGGCGCGAAGGCGTCCGGCTACGTCTCGCCGGCGTTCGGGTTCAGCCCGGTCAGCGCCAGCATGCTGCTGGTGCCGATGATGATGTTCTACCTGCTGTGGCCCAACTGGGGTTCGACCCTCTACGGCGAGATCCGCGGGGCCAGTGACTTCAGGCGCGTCTTCACCGGCATGTTCGGCGGCCTGTGGATCACCGTCGCGCTGTCGGTGCTGTTCCTGGTCCTGGTCAACAAGACCATGGGCCAGTCGTTCTACAACAACACAGGAGCGCTGTACTGGAGCGCTTACTACGGCGGCAAGGCACCTGCGGCGATTCCGATCTGGCCATACCCGGTGATGTTCATCGGCTGGATGGTGCACAACCAGATCTTCCAGGTCGTGCTGCTCGTGGTCATGTTCCTGTGGTTCATCGCGTGGGTCGGCACGCTGTTCCTGTCCTCGACCCGGGTGATCTTCGCGGCGGCGTTCGACCGGATCCTGCCGGATCGCGCCGCCGAGGTGTCCGAGAAGCGCAAGGTGCCGATGTACTCGCTGGTCCTGATGCTGCTCCCGGCGATCGGGCTCAGCGCCATCTATGCGTACTGGTCGAAGTTCTACACCTACACCCTGGACGCGACCCTCGTCATCGCGGTGACCTACCTGTTCACCGCGATCGCCGTGGTGCTGCTTCCGTTCATCAAGAAGGACCTCTGGCAGGCATCGCCAGCCAGCAGGATCAAGCTCTTCGGTGTGCCGATCGTGCCGGTCGCTGGGTGGATCACGATCGGCCTGCTCGGCTTCAACCTCTACGAGTGGCTGACGAACGCTGCCTACGGAGTCAATGGCAGGGACTCGCTTTACTACATGGGCGCGATGTACGTGCTCGCCATCGTGATCTACGTAGTAGCGCGCATCGTCCGCAGCCGGCAGGGGATCGACCTCGGCCTGATCAACAAGGAGATCCCGGTCGAGTAACCGCAAAACAGTCAGCCTCGTCGGCCCGCTGATGCCGCTCCAACGACATCAGCGGGCCGACGACGCGGTGGAGACAACAGCACCGGACCTCTGGGGGAAGCCAGGCATGAGTGACATCCCTAGTCGCGCCCGCGCCGTCATCATCGGCGCCGGAATCGTCGGTAACAGCCTCGTCTACCACCTGGCCAAGCTGGGCTGGCGCGATCTCGTGCTGATCGACAAGGGGCCGATGCCGAACCCGGGCGGCTCGACGGGCCACGCCTCCAACTTCATCTACCCCATCGACTACTCCAAGATGATGATGGAGCTGACCAGGGACAGCACCGAGCAGTACAAGCAGCTCGGCGTGTTCACCGAGTCAGGCGGGTTCGAGGTGGCCAGGACGCCCGAGCGGATGGTCGAGCTTCGCCGCCGCTGCACGGCGGCGAAGGCCTGGGACATCCCCGCCGACCTGATGACACCGGCGCAGGTGCGCGAGCTGGTCCCGTTCCTCGACGAATCCGTCATCATCGGCGGCGCGTACTTCCCGACGGTCGGCGTCGTCGACTCGCTGCGGGCAGGCACGCTGATGCGCGAGCACGCGCAGGCCGCCGGGGCGCTCACGGTGCTCGCGAACACCGAGATCCTCGGCATCGACACCGCGCCGGACGGGACCGGCGCCGGCCGAACAGGCGGCCGGGTCACCGGCGTAAGGACCACGGCGGGAGACATCGAGACGCAGACGTGCGTGATCTGCTGCGGCGTCTGGTCGCCGCGGCTGGCCAGGATGGCCGGGGCCACGATCGCGCTCACCCCGATCGTGCACCAGATGATCAGCGTGGGGCCGATCGCGCTGTTCGCCGACACCCCTGGCGAGATCAGTTACCCGATCGTGCGGGACGTGGACCTCAACATGTACGAGCGCCAGCACGGCGGGGACATGGAGGTCGGCTCGTACGCGCACCGGCCGATGATCGTCGACGCCGGCTCGATCCCGTCGATCGAGCAGTCCGTCCTGTCGCCGACCGAGCTCCCGTTCACCCAGGACGACTTCGACCCGCAGCTGGCACAGGCGCTCGAACTGATGCCAGAGCTGCTGGGCGACGAGCGGGCAGGAATTCGTTATGCCATCAATGGTCTGATCTCGATGACGCCGGACGGGCATCCGGCTATCGGCGAGACCCCCGAGGTCGCAGGGCTGTGGTCGGTCGCCGCGAGCTGGATCAAGGAAGGGCCGGGCATCGGCCGCGCGGCCGCGGAATGGATGACCGGCGGCGTGCCGGAAATCGACATCCACGAATCCGATATCTCCCGGTTCTGGCCGCACCAGCGTACGGTCGCGCACGTCACCGCGCGCGCCGCCGAGGGCTTCAACAAGATGTACGGGATCGTGCACCCATCCGAGCAGTGGGAGTCAGGGCGCCCGACCAGGGTCGGGCCTGCCTACGATCGCGAGCGGGACCTCGGGGCCGTGTTCTACGAGACCGCTGGCTGGGAGCGGCCGCACTGGTATGAGTCCAACGCGCCGCTGCTCGCGCGGTTCGAGGGCCGGCTGATGCCGCGGACCGCCGAATGGGAGTCGCGCTGGTGGTCGCCCATCATCAACGCCGAGCACCTGGCGATGCGCGAGTCCGCCGCGCTGATCGACCTGAGCGCCTTCGCCGTCCTCGACGTCGCGGGCCCTGACGCGCTCGCGGCGGTCCAGCACGTCGCCGTCGCGCAGCTGGACGTGCCGGTCGGCCGGGTCGTCTATACCTCGCTGCTCGACGACGCTGGCGGCTTCCGCGGCGACCTGACGATCATGCGGCTGACGGCCAGCCGGTTCAGGATCGTCACCGGCGGCGCGACCGGGCAGATGGACCTGAAGTGGATCACCGACCACCTGCCGGCCGGATGCGGCGCCGTCGTGACGGACGTGACCTCGGCGTGGACCACTCTCGGGTTGTGGGGGCCGAAGGCCAGGGAGATCCTGGCGCGGATCACCGCCGACGACGTGTCGCACGCCGGCATGCCGTTCGGCACCTGCGGGGAGATCGAGGCCGGCGGCCTCCGGGTGCTCGCGTCGCGCATCTCGTACGTGGGCGAGCTCGGCTGGGAGCTGTACGTCCCGATGGAATCCGGCGGCAAGCTGTGGGACGCGCTCTGGGACGCCGGTCAGCCATCGGGCCTGATTCCGGCCGGCATCGGCGTCTACGGCACGACCGGCAGGCTCGAGAAGGGCTACCGCGCCTTCGGCAACGAGCTGACCGGCGACTTCAACCTCGTCGAGGCCGGGATGACCAGGCCCAAGGTGAAGGCGCAGGACTTCGCCGGCAAGGTCGCGTATCTCGCCCAGCGCGAGCAGCCGCCTGCCGCCGTGCTGTGCACGCTCACTGTCGACGACCACGCATCAGCCTCGGGTGAGCTGCGGTACCCGATGGGCGGCGAGCCCGTGCTCGGGCCTGACGGCACCGTGCTGACCGATGCGCGCGGCCGTACCTCGTACGTGACCAGCGCGGGTTCCGGCCCGTCTGTCGGCAAGCACATCCTGCTCGCGTACCTGCCAGCCGGCGAGGCCGTCGAGGGCCGCTCGCTCGCGGTCGAGTATCTCGGCGAGCGGTACCCGGTCACGGTCGCGGTGGCCGGATCGACGCCGCTGTTCGACCCGGCGAACGACCGGATCAGGTGCTGACGTGGAGATCTGCGTCTGCGTGAAACGGGTGCCGATGGTCGGCGGCGCGATCGCGGTGACCGATGACGGCATGGACGTCGACGTGACGATGTCCGGCTTCACGGTCAGCCCGCACGAGGAATGCGCGGTCGAGGAGGCGGTGCAGATCACCGAGCAGCTCGGCGGCACGGTGACGGTGCTGACGCTCGGCCCGGCAGAGGCCGCCGGGCAGCTGCGGGACATGCTCGCGCTCGGTGCCGGGCGCGGCATCCTGCTCCAGACCGACGGCGCCGAGTGGGGCCCGGTGGCGACGGCCGCGGCGATCGCCGACGCGGTGCGGGACGACGGGACCTTGGCCTATGACTTGCTGCTGTTCGGCAACGAGGCAGCCGACACCGGCGGGTACCAGGTGCCGGTGCGGGTGGCGCACGCGCTCGGGCTGCCGTGCGTGACTGGCATCAAGCGCTTGCAGATCAGCGGCGACGGTGATCCGACCGGGATCGTCGCGAGCCGGGAGTACCGGGGAGCCGATGAGGTCTTCGAGCTGCCGCTGCCTGCCGTGGTCAGCGTCAAGGAGGGGATCAACCTGCCGCGGTACCCGTCGCTGCCTGGGCGGCTGCGCGCGAAGCGGGCCACCATCGAGACTGTCGAGCCGCGGCCGGGCGTTGACGGGCTGAAGAAGGCCAGGCTGCGGGTGCCAGAGACGCCGGGTACCGGAGCCCAGGTGCTCGGCTCGGGCGCCGAGGCGGTTCCCGCGCTGGTCTCGCTGCTCGACGAGCTCGGGGTGCTGCCATGACCGTGCTGTGCCTTCTTGAGACCGATGGCGGTGGCATCACCGACGCATCGGTGCGCACGCTCGTCGTGGCGCGTGAGCTCGCGGCATCGGCTGGTGAGGACCTCGCGGCGGCCTGGTTCGGCCCGGGCGGGGCCGTCGACGCCGCGGCTCTCGAGGCTGCCGGGGTCGCGTCGGCGTGGGCGATCGGACCTGAGTCGCAGTACGCGCCGCTGGCCTGGGCCAGGGCATTGTCGGGCCTGGCGAACGGCCCGGCCGCACCGGTCACCGCGGTACTGGCGGCGGCCACCGACCACGGGAACGAGGTGCTCGCCCACCTCGCCGCGCTCAGCGACCTGCCCATGGCCGCGAACTGCGTGTCGGCGGCCGCCACGGCGACCGGCGAATTTCGCCTGGTGCGGCAGCGCTGGGCCGGGAGCCTGCTGGAGGATGCCGTGCTCGAGGCGCCGCTCGCCGTGCTCAGCGTGGCCGCCGACGCGGTTCCCCCCGAGCTGGTCGCCGCGGCAGCCGGGCAGGGCGCTGCCCAGGTGCGGGTCGGAGAGTACGCGCCCGAGCTCGCCGACGGCGACCTGCTGGTCAGGGCCGCCAAGTCGGCAGACCGGCGGTCTGGCGTGTCGCTGGCCAGCGCGCGCGTCGTGGTCGGCGGCGGCCGCGGGGTCGGCGGGCCTGACGGGTTCGCCGTGCTGGAAGAGCTGGCCGGGCTGCTGGGCGGCGTCGTGGGCGTCTCGCGGGTTGTGACCAGCGAGGGCTGGCGGCCGCACCGGCAGCAGGTGGGCCAGACCGGGACCAAGATCACCCCGGAGCTGTACGTGGCATGCGGGATCAGCGGCGCGATCCAGCACATGGCTGGCTGTCAGGGCGCCAAGACGATCGTGGCGATCAACACCGACGCTGGCGCCCCGATCGTGTCCAAGGCCGACTACGCCGTGATCGGCGATCTGCACGTGGTTCTGCCCGCGCTGATCGAGGCCATCAAGGCCCGCTCGGCCGCCTGAGCCGCCCTGCCGCCTGGCGCTCGCTGTCGGTGAGCTGGTCCTCGCCGTAGTCGATGGCCTGGGTGAAACTGTCGCCAAGGTCGTTAAGGCACCACGTCGCCCAGCCCCGGAGTCCCAGCAGCTTCTCGATGAGCGCGGCGTGCTGGTAGTCCAGATAAGGCGCGAGGTGATCATGCATGGCCATGATCTGCTGGACGGCATCGCGGGCGGCGGCCCGGCTCCGCCACGGCGCCTCTAGTGACCGGGTGACTGCTGACAGCAGGTCTATCGCGCCTCCGCCAAGCCCGGCTATGGATCCGTCTTGTGCCAGGCGCTCGCGGGCGACGCGCATCGTCAGCCGGTGCCCGGCCACCGTCACATCGTCGACGCTGAAGGTCAGGAGTGAAGCGCTGGCCAGCCTGCCGAGCGCTTCATCAACGTCTTCCTGCCTCGCGGCGGTCCCGGTGTCGTGGTGGCGAAGCAGGCCTTGTTGTCCGGCGGCGTAGAGCAGCGCCCGGGGAACGCCCGCCGCAGCTAGCATTGCGATCACGTCGATCAGCCCGCGGCACAGGCCGGTCGGGTCGTAGGCATCCGCCGCATCCAGGGCTAGCACGATCGCCTCGGCCACGCCGTGCGGGTAAGGCTCTCCGGCGGGGCGCTTGAGGTAGTCCTGCACGCGCACGGCGCGCAGCCTGGTCAGGTAGGTCTGGTAGCTCAGGTGCTGGGCCGCGATCATCGCCGCCGCCTGCGCCAGGGCAAGGGGCAGGAATCCCAGCTCGCCCGCGAGCTCCCGCGCTCCCGGATCCTTTGGCCGGCCGATGCGCTGGGCCAGGAACGACAACGCCTGTTCATCGGTGAACACGCCAACGGCGACATCGTCGCCCAGCCCGGCGGATTCGAGCTGGTTGCTGGTAATGATCACCTGGCATTGCCCGGCTGACGGCACGTAGCGGGCCAGGCCGTCCAGATCGGTGGCGTTGTCGAACACCACCAGGCACCGCTCCCCATCAGCCTCCACCCGGCGCCGCACCGCTTCACCGACGCTCTCCAATTCAGCGCCGGCCTCGCCCACGCTCAGCGCGGCAGCGATGTCCGCCAGGCCGTTGAGCACCGTCGCCGGCTCTGCCGCGTTCACCCACGCCACCAGCCGCCATCCCGCATCGATCCGCGACCGTGCGTACGCCGCCGCAAGCTGTGTCTTGCCGACCCCCCGCATTCCGGTCACCGCACGGACCACAGTTACGCCTGGTCCGCTGCGGCCCAAGCTAGCCAGCAGTTCGCTCCTGGGCTGGAACGCGGGCGCCCGCTGCGGCACCTCGCCCACCACCACGGAACCCGGCCCGGCCGCCTGTGGCAGCTGCAGGCTTTCGATATACGTCTGGATGTACCGGTTGAACTGCTCATTGCCCGAGCCGACCTGCACACCCTGCCCGCCACGCACATCCGTCCGCGGATCATGGCCGTCCGGCTCCGATGCGGCGGTCATGACACTCAGCCTCAGCGCTCCGGCCCGGCGCCGAACACATTGTGCTGGACGTTGCCGTCACCCACCTGCACTCCCTGGCCACCGTGCACCTGCACGTCGTACTTGCCGGCCCGCGACCCGACCTCATCGGCCAGCCGCATCACCGCCTGCGCCGCCGCCACCACGGCTGCGTCGGCCCCGATGCCCGCGGCAGCCAGCTCCGCGGCCAGCGGGTCCTTCCAGGACTCTGGTGCATGCTCGTACCTGGCCAGCACCAGCTCACCATCTCGCCGGCCTGTCAGGCGCTTCTTCACAAGAGACTTCAGGCCCTCGTACGCGTCCTTCACCGCTGCCGATGCCGTGTCTTTCACGCCCAGCGCGGCACCAGCCGCGAGCGCGGTCACGGTCAGCGTGACCGGATCCATTCCCCGCCTGCCAATCAGAAAGCCAGCGACGCCAATACTGGCACGATTACCAGTTACCAAATAACCAATAACCTACAGCGGCAATCGCAACGTGCTGCATCGGCTGACTCCGCTCACGTGCCCTGTTCGAGCCATGCCGCCTCGGCGGGGGTGAGCTCGATGGCGGCAGCGCCGAGCGCCTCGCCGAGGTGGTCCTGCGACACGGTGCCGATGACCGGCAGCACGTGGCTGGGCTGATGCAGGACGTACGCGAGCGCGATCGCCGTCGGCGAGACGCCGCGCCGCGCGGCCAGGTCGCGCGCCCGCTCGCGCCGCGCCGCGTTGGCGGGACTTGACCAGGACGGCTGCTCGCGGCCAGCGAAGTACCCGGTCGCGAGGCTGGACCAGGCGAGGACGCGCAGGTCCATGGCCGCGAGTTCGGCCAGCTCAGCCGTGCTCACCGCGAGGCAGTCTGGCCACGGCTCTGACACCATCTCGGCGAGCGAGAAGTGGTTGCTGAAGGCGACGAGGCCGCCGCCGCCATAGCCGCCGTTCCGCGCGACCGCCGCTGCCAGCTCCCTGGTCCGCGCGAGCGTCCAGTTGGAGACGCCGAAAGCCCCGATGCGGCCGGCCGCGACCTCGGCGTGCAGCGCCTCGGCCCAGGCCTCCGCAGGCACGCTCGGGTCATCGCGGTGCAGCAGGAAGACGCCGACGTGGTCGGCGCCGAGCAGGCGCAGGGCCTTCTCCACCTCGGGCCCGACGAGTTCCGGGCGGCAAGCTGGCGGGTGGCAGCCCTTCGCGTAGACGACGACGCCTGCGGGCCTGCGGCGCGCGAGCCACTTGCCTGCCGCCCGG
The DNA here is from genome assembly GCA_963739025.1 of uncultured Actinomycetota bacterium. Taxonomy (GTDB): domain Bacteria; phylum Actinomycetota; class Actinomycetes; order Streptosporangiales; family Streptosporangiaceae; genus Chersky-822. The sequence goes on from CAVTYS010000003.1 coordinate 1,293,524, forward strand.
GCGGCCTCCCCGTCGAGATAGACGTTCGCGACGTCGAGCGCTCGCCCGCCCGCGGCGTGGAAGCGATCAAGCAGCGCCGGCGCGATCGCGGTGTCCGGCAGGGCGAAGGTGCCGAACACGATGCGCGAGCGTCTGCTTTCCATGATCACGGACATCTTTCAGCGCCCGTGCGGAGAATCGTCCGTTACCTTGGAATCCGTAGGTTCACCTGCGCAAACGTAGAATTGAACCAAGATTCCCAACACATCCAACACGAGGTTCGGGGGCGGACATGGCATCGATACGAGAGACAGCTTCAGGTTACGAGGTGCTGTACCGCGTACCGGCGCACTCCCAGAAATGCAAGCCGGGGTGCAAGAAGAGCGTTCACCAGCGGTCAAGGAGCTTCAAGGTAGGAAGGGAGGCTGAGCAGTTCGCCCGTGACATCGAGACCGGCCACGCGGTCATGACTGCCCTCGGGGTTGAGCCGGGGGAAGTGGCAAGCCGGGTACCGGAGCAGACCTTCCGCGAGGCTGCCGGTGACCTTATCCAGCGTGGCGGTCCCAGCGGCGTCTGGAAGCGCGGGACACAGAAGATGTACGCCAGCATCCTGAACGCTCACCTGCGGGATTTGTGGCCGCTGACGGTCGCCCAGGTGGCCCAGGACCGTGCCGGGGTCGAGCGGGTCGTCCGCAAGTCGTCACGAGGTCAGCACGCCCTGGCCCTCATCCATGCCGTGATGCGGGACGCCATCAACCACGGGCGTCTGTCGAGTCACAGGCTGGCCGACATCGCGGCGGAGTCCAAGAGCGGGCGACGGGACATCATCCTGGCCGACGACGCCCAACTGGCCACCATCGCCCGCGAGCTTGACGACCGGCTGCCTGGCCTCGGCCTGACGGTTTACCTCGGCGCGTGGTGCGGGCTGCGCGTCGGGGAGGCGCTGGCAGTCGAGGGTGCCGACTTCCGCGAGGACTACGCCGTGCTGCGCGTGTCCAGGCAAGTCCAAGACGGGGAAGCCTGCCCGCTGAAGTCCAAGAACCGGGGAGCCTTCCGTGACGTGCCGGTGCCTGGTCATGTCGCTGAGCGGGTCCGTAAGCACGTTGCTGAACTAGGCCATGACGGGCGGCTGTTCAGTTACCGGGGTGGCTACGTGCCGCACGACCACCACCGCTACTACTTCGCCAAGGGTGCCCGCAAGGCTGGCCTGCCTGGCCAGTTCACCAGTCATATGCTGCGGCATCGCTTCGCCACGACGTTGCTTTCGGCAGGCTCGCCAGTGATGAACGTTGCCGAGTACATGGGCCACTCGACCACGCAGATGTTGCAGGTCTACAGCCACGTGATGCCCAGCAGCATGGACCGTGATCGGGCAGTCCTTGAGAGTGCCGCCTAGACGGATCACCGTACAGCCCTAGAAACGCCAAACTACCCTCACTGGCACTCCGGGTGAGGGTAGCTGCATGGCGAGGCTCTGGTGGCCCAATTTCTGGCGACACGCGGCCCAAGACCCAAGGAGTGTCAGGGGTCACCATTTACGATTGCCTCGACGGCACGATTGAGCCTCGGGGCTGGCACCCCGAGGCTCAACGATCCGGGAGCTAGCCCAGACCGTGTTCGGAAACCACCGTTTCTGCAACACAGTTAACAGCCAAACCGTGTACGCGGTCAATGGTTAAGGCCCTCCGGGCGTGTCGGCAGAGTCTGTTGGACACGCTTGTGAAAGGAGGTGCACAGACCTATGACTCATATCGGCCAAGTGCTCATTCCCAGCCTTCTCGCCATGATCGCTACGTTCGCGACGCAGTTTGAAATCACGATCACGGCGAAGCGAAGGCCAAGACGCTAGCTGTTGGCTGGCCCCAGCGAACGCGGGGATCGGGCCTCAGCAACGAGGCCGCAGTGCCCGGTCCCCCACATAATGCAAGACTGTCAGGGGTCTTTGGTGGAAGCGTTGATACTAAGAGTAGTCGAACGACCGTTCGAACTACAAGCGAAATAGTCAGCGTCGCCCGGCAGGATGTGTGCCAGAGTTGGACGGTGACCGCACCCGTAGTTGTTCGCAGACCTGGCCTGGCGACCGTCCTCGTCAGGATCGACCGAGCCAAGCTGCACCTGGCCGACTACGAGGCACGCACCAAGCCATACCTCGCGGAGTGCCTCCGTGCCGTGATCCACGAGTACGACGAACAGCGATCCGAGTACGTCCTTCGGATTGGTCAAATCCCCGCGATCCCGCATGACCTGTCAGCCATTCTCGGAGACGCCATTCACAACCTGCGCATCTCGCTTGACTACCTCGCCTGGCAACTCGCGCTTGCGACCGGTCAGCAACCGGGCACGGGAACGTTCTTCCCCGTGCGCGAGACGCCTGGCACCGCGAAGGACGGCAGCAGGTTGCTTCCCGACATCCAGCCAGGCATGCCGCAGCACGTGCGCACGCTGCTAGACCAGGTTCAGCCGTACCAGTACAACCACCCGCACAACCATCAACTCGCCGTCCTGCACAGGCTCGACATCGCTGACAAGCACCATGACTTGCTCGCGACGATTATCGATGCCAAGTCAGTTGGCTGGTTTGGTGATGCAAATCCCACAGCCGTCAACCAAGGGCCGTATGAGGACGGTTCGGTGATTTGCCGTTTCAAGGTTCCCGCTGATTCTGTTGGCGAGCCAAGGCGTTTCACCGTTACGCCGAGTTTCGACCTCTGCGTCAGAGAGGACGGCGCTGGTGCGTGGAGCAAGACGCCGATCGGAGCATCCGGCCTCGTCCGAATCTTGCTCAAGTACGTGGAGGAGGAAGTAGTCCCGCGTCTTCGGAGCTACTTCTGAGACCACATATGCCAGGGCGTAGCTCATGCCCGTTCCCCGCCCACGCCCCCGACTGCCGTGCTTGACTACCTTCGCGCCCTCGCGCCTTGCCGTCGTCGCAGCGGCCCTCTCTGGATTTCCGCCGCCATGCTGCGCAGCAGATCGCGGAGGCAGTCGGCAAAGCCTCCTGCGCCGCATGTTCTGTCCATAAGGTACTAGGCTTGGTTCCATGGCTTGGGGCGTCCCTTTGGCTCAAGGGACGCCCCAGCCGCCGCTCCCCAAAAAATCAGACATCCCCTGAAGCTAGCTGTGACTCTGAAAAGATCTATTCAATCCAAATCCCCTTCGCCATTCCGTATTGCTCTCGGCCCGGCGCTCCTCCGCCTTGACGACGTCAGGGACCTCTACGAAGGTCTACGGGAGTTCTCCGAGAGGTACGACGCTGAACCTGCATCGGAAGAGGCACCCACGATAGAGGTTCGCGCCGGGGACAACGCCGTAGCTGAAGAGATTGAAGATCTACGGGAAGGCACACCATCCGAGCTACGGAAGGTCAGTCTGATCTTGTCGGCGCCGAAGATCAAGATCGATCTCCACGCAAAAGGTGCAGAGGTCATTGCCGAATCCGACACGCCAGCCATCAGGAGATTTGCTGAGGATGTTAAGAAATTCACGACGCACAGGCATAGCAGAATTACCGGGGTGCGCCGCGTTATCCGCAATAACTGGACTCTGTACGCTATGCTTGCGCTTTACATATACCTTGCTTATGCTCCGTTGCCGTGGTGGCTCGACCCTTACTTTGGCGGAAGTGAAACATTTAGAACCGTTAGTTTGCTCACGTTGACTGCCTTGATATTCGCAGCGAGCGTGCGTACGTACGTTCGGGCAAAAGCGGGAGAGGCGTCTCCGCCACCATTTCCGGGTCATGCCGATTACTCGACAGAACTCCTGCCCAGGAGTTGATCCCTGGAGGATTCAACGACAGTCGTTGGTCGTTGACCAATCTCCAGGAAGTTGTGTTACCGGCGTGGCTGTGATCCGCCTAGCCGCGATGCGGCGTCGGCGCCCATCGACATCACCGGGACGCTGCCGATTTCCCCATCGGGATTACCAGGGGTCTTCGGCTGCGCGCCGATGTTCTCGCCGGGCTGCGCTTCCCACTTGGACGTAGGGTCGCCCGTGTACTCGGGAAGGCCACGCTCGGGGGCAGGCTGGTTATCGATCCAGCCGTCCGGCAGTGTCACGGCACCACGATAAGCGGATGAGACAGCACGCAGGAATACCCACCAGTGCTGGCCCACGTCAGCTTAGCCATCGTGACAACGGCAGTCCGGGCACCAACAGGAACGCCGACAGTGGCGTTGAATTGGTAGTGGTTGGAGGCGTCAGCCGCAACGGCACCCGCGACGGGCACGCTCGGCTGGCCGATGGCATTGCCAGCGGCGTCCTTGAACACGACAGAGAACGGCGTGAGCGTCGGCGCGGTCGAGCTTGCCTTGACGTAGCACGACAGGAAAAGCGCGCCCTCGCTCGGGACGCTGACGGTGGCCTGAGCCTGAATGCCGCCAGAGGTGCCCGTGCTGGAGAGCGTCTCGCCAGGGGTGCTGTTCGCGCCGCTCGTGTCGCTCTCGGTGCCGACCGGAGCCGAGCTAGGGGAGACGACCACGGGCGTCCATGCGGCGAGCTTGGAATTGCCGCCTACTGTGTTGGGAACGATGTTCTGCATATCAGTATCCTTACGCCGTCACGATCGAAGAGGTGCGGTAGAACGCCTCGGCGTGACCGGTGCGGATGCTCCCTCTGTAGAAGCTGAAAATCCCAAGCTGGCCCGCGTCCACGTAGCGCTCGGTGAGGGTGCGGGTATTCAGGTCCAGGTGAGTGCCCGCCAGCATAAATGACCACGGTCCCATGTAGAACGACGACAGCGCTCCGCCCGTAAGGGCCGGGGTCGTGCCATCCGTTTCAGTGGTGGGAAGGACATTCGAGTTTGCCGAACGGACCCACGGCAGATCGGCGCAGTCATCCGGCATTTCCCAGAACTTGGCGTAAGTGCTGGCGTTCAGCCGCTTGACGGTGTGATACACACTCGGATTCGACAGAATGGCCAGGTTCATCGCCGGGTCTTCGATATCGACGTTCTTGTTGGCGATGGCCTCAAGGACCAAGCTGAACTCGGTCGTGTCAGTAGGAGCCTTACCTGAGCCAGCATCTCCGGTGTACGTCCGGGTATTGAATCCGGTCTCCGCGATCAGGCCAGGATAGCCAGAGGAGTTACCAGACACGCCGACGATGCCAGCGGCATCAACGGCAAGCGCCATGTTGCGGGCGACGGTCTCGGCAAGTAGTCCGCCAAGCGTCCCCTCCGCGTAGGCATCCTGCGCAAGCTCCAGCGAGAAGAGCGTGATGTCCTTGAACCCGCCATTGGCGTTGAAAGCCAGGGTCGAGAAGGCGGGGTTGGCGTCAATGCCAATCGAGCTATTCTCAGCGAGCCAGCTAGGCGCGGCGGGCGCGGTCAGGACGGGCTTATTGACAATCTCAGTTTCCATAACGAAACGAGTCACGCCCAGCCGTCCCAGAATGGACGCGGCGTACAGGAAGTCAACGTACTGCGATGTCCACGACTGGGGCGTGATTGCCAACCCCGATCCCGACGTGTCCTCACCAAGCGCTCTCAACTCGGCACCCGGTGGCCGAAGGCCAAGACGCTGCGCCCAGTACTCATTGAGGTAGGCGTCGGAATGGGAGCGGACCTTCTCTGTGCGACCGTTAGCGGTGGTGGTGACGCCGTTCTCAGCAGCCCTCTCCACCCACGTGCGCATTGACTGGCCAGGTCGAAGGTTCTCCTGCGGCTCGCCCCTGATCTCGTAATTGCTGGCAATGGCCGGATTGCCGCCGCGAGTCTCCATGTGATCAAGGCTCTTGCGGGGCGTCAGAGTGCCGAACTCGTCGACAAGCTCGTTGAACTCTTCCTGCTCGGTCGCGGTAAATGACGACTGACCGTCAAGCTCGGTGTAACGCTGGCGCGCAGCCGTTTCGTCGGTGTAGGTGAAGTTTGACATTAGCGGTACTCCAAATTGATTCCGGCGTCCGAGGCAATGTCCTCGGCACGCTCCATAAGCCAGTCAGCGGTTTCGATGTCGCCATTGTCGAGCGCGATTTCCGCGCTCCTCAGTCGCACCTGCGCGCACTGCATGGCGTCCCGGCGTTCCTTCGATGAGAGGGTAGGCTTCGGGCGGTAGGAAATCATTGCTGATCCTTTTCGTAGTCGTTACATGGTCGCAGTGACAGTGGACTAACCGGCTGTTTGCTGGCCTCCTGCGCGGCTATTCAGTGCGCGGTGTGGCTTTGAGAAGTAATTGGAGCTAACGCTCGCCTAGAACGACTTAGATCGCTCTGATTCAGCCTGATTCGGAGGTGACGCACTTTCGGCATCTGAATTCATCGGTCATGGAGGGGTAGAAATGAGAGACGTCGTTAGGCTGAGAGATCAGGCACTCCGGGCACTGCCGGAAGCGGGCAACGGTGCCCTCGGGGAACGGCCTCGGGGCACTGAGCACCGCGTAGTCCTCGCGCCGCTGGGCACGCCGCAGGATGCGGCGGTTAAGAGCGGTCATAGGGCAAGTTCCTAGCGGGGAAGCGTAGCCGTCGCTCACGCAGCATGAGATCTCGGTTGTCCGCGTCCCGGTCGCGCATGGGAGAGGCGTGGTAAGCGTTGGAGATGGCCTGCAACGCTGCGAGTCCGCCCGACTGCTCGGCAAGCCAGGCCTGAGGGTTACGGGCCATCTCGGCCAGCGTGAGGCTCGCGGCTCCCGTACGCTCGATGGCCAGCTTGCGGCGGAGCCGCAGAATGGTAGTGCGGTGCACGCTGAAGGCCTTGGCAATGTTTTCGTCTGAGACGCCCTTGGTGATCATCTCCGCGACTTGCGCTTTCTGCGCGAGGGATAGCGTCGGGTGACGTGCCATAATTGCCTCTAATCGGAGTTACATCGGGATAGATCAGGATAGGCAGAGATAGATCACGCTGGTAGCTATCACACGCATGAGGAAGGCGATACGAATGTGGAGGAAGATTCTTGCAACCGCACTCGCTGGGGGCACGGTCACGCTGGCCGGATGCGGCGACGGCGTGACGCCGCAGTCAGTCGCGCAGCAGATCGGCGCGACGCACCTCCACCCGTGGAACCACGGCCCGTTCGCCCAGGCCGCCGCTGAGGCTACCTACAAGGGGCGGGACGTGATCATCGCAACGTTCAAGAGCAATGAGCAGAGACTTGCTTACATTCAGATGACAGAATTCGGCCAGAAGCCACTGGCAAGCGGCACCGGTTACGCGGTGTTCCCTAAATCCTGAGCACCAAATGTGACGCTGCAACGGCGCGATTAGACATTTGTGCACCGCTGTGCAACAGGCCGCGCGTGCGTTGTGCGCTTCCGCGCACATGAGTAGAGCCGTGCGCCGGGCGTCGGAGACGGTTGAAGATCGAGAGGGGCATACCCCCTCCGGGGTGGTGCGCTCAGCACCCTCCGGGGGAGTCCCCGTGGGGACTCTCACGCCCTGGCAGGGTCACCCTCCGGGGGACTGGTCAGAGCGTCTGAGGGCAGTCTTGGGCCTGCCTAGGACTGGTCATCAGTGACCGGTCAGCCGGTCAAGACCAGGACCCGTGAACCGGGGAGGACCCATCACACCAGGACCCATCTGGTACAGGACCGATTGTCACCAGGACCCATGCAGTACAGGACCCATTGGCATGCCCATTCCGGCACAAGGTAGTAATCCATTCAAGGGGATCTGCTAAAGCGAGTGGCCGAACCACCACTTGAATGCAGCGTGGGTTGGTGGTGAGCCAGTCCAGTCCTTGCTTGCTGAAGCAGTAATGGCTGGTACCATCTGGCATGTGGTGACGGTAGTACAGCACACCGTCATACTCGGGGTGACCGTCCATTGTAGCGTTCACTGGCCGCGTCGGCACCGCGAGCAAATCGAGCAGTTCGGGATCGGCGGCTCGGTCTGTATCTCTTTACAGCAGACGCAACACCACTGATACGGGAGCCTGACTTCCCTCACTGCCAGCACCCTACCGGACTGGCAGGCAATCAGTTTGCTGCTTGTCACGCAAAGCCGCCGCTGGCGAACATCGCGAGTACCTGGTCACTGTTGCCGGGGAGGTCAAGTTGAGCGGCCATCTGGTCCATGGCCTGTAGCGAGACGTTGGCCATCGCTGCGAGGGAGCCGCAGACAAGCGCGCACTCATACGGGTCGAGCGTGTTCATGAGCGCTGTAAGGCCCTCAGCGTCGCCCTGGCGGCACAGCCGGACCATGGCAGCGGCAGAGCGGGAAGCATCGGTGAACCTCTGGTCGTCCATGTTAGGCGAACACGCTCTCATCGATGCTGGCTCGGGCCTTCATGTCGGCAACGAGAATGTCTCGGACGGGCTTCTCATTGGCGACGTGATTGATCACGAGACGGCGCAGGAACTCTCCGCTGGAAATGCCGTAAAAGGCAGCGGCAATCCGGACCTGGTGACGGATCTCCGGACTCATGAACATGGTGAAAACGGGATCAGCCATGGGTAACCTCACAGTTGGGGGGGAAGACGAGAAGGACGTTTAATGGTCCGAGGCTAAGCACTTATACGTGCCGTTGCCGAAGAGCGCGCCAGAGCGCTTGCCGTCGCAGAACGGACAGTGAATCTTGCCCTGGATTTCGGCCCATTCAATGGGAGTCGGAGTCCCGGCAAGCTCAAGCATGCATGCCGTGATATCGTATCTCTGGGCAACGAAGTCTCTAGCCAATTCCCCTCCGGGGACCATGATCATCTTCTATGACGGGAGTTGGTCTTAATCCAATTCCCCTGTCGGGGTCTATATCGATCCTTAAACTTGGGAATTGGGGATAACTTCCCTTAGTTATTGTACTCGTGCCAAGGCCGGTATATAGGTCCCTCAGACGCCCGTGAGGGGCAGAACTAGAACACGTTCTACCAAGAAAGCCAGGCGGAGCAAGCTAAATGGCCGTTACCGAATCGTTATATACCAGAGCGGCCTTTTCCGTGAGATTAGGAAGGCTAGATATTAGCAAGGCTAACGATCGTCTTGTGAGGTCAGGTGCCAGAGCCAGCAATAGGGGCACTGATAAACGCTCCTGGGCTGCCGGTCGAACCACGGCTGAACGTTGTACCGCTGGCGGGCAAGCCTCAGGCCCTCGCGAGCAGCTTGCTCGCTCGGGAACGCTCTCTTCTCACAGAGTCTCGGCCTGTACCTCGTAGCGGCGTTGCCGTGCCTGCGGCTCACGTCACTTGCCCAGTATTCCGGCCAGCGCCTCGCGCTGGGTGCGTGACAAGCACTCGATCTGCTTGGCCAGGTCGCCGAGCAGTGGCCCGTCCGCCGCTGTCATCATGTCGTCGGCCTCGCGGATGGCCTCTGCCAGCGCGTCTGCAAGTTCCCTGGCCTGCGTCAGGTCCATGCAAGTCGGATACCTGTTGCCGTAGCCGGTCATCACAACCTCAGCCTTCTTGAGCTTCGGACGCCACTCGGCCCGGACATCTGCCGTCTCGTGCGGTGTGAAGGGCATTACCTTTTCCTTTTCCTTAGGGACCGGCCTGCGCCCGGCGTCATATTCCCGGTCGTGGATACGCCTGTTCTCTTTCCGGCACTCCGGTGTCGTAGTGCAGACTCCGGTTTTATTGATCTTGTGCAGCTTGGCAACGCCGCATACGCGGCACGTCATCGCAGCCGCGCATTCTTGGCTGCCCACTTCTCCAGGTCCGCTCTGCGGAACCGAATCGTCCGGTGACCTGTCTTGACGACTGGCAGGCCAAGGTCTTTGTAGTTACGCTTCAGGTAACCGGGAGTGAAGCTCAGCAGTGCTGCGGCCTCGGTGAGGTCAAGCAGAATGGGGTCCATCAGTCGCAAGGATCGCTCTCGTCATCTGGCTCTTCATCCTCGCCTGACTTCTCAGACTCGGCCATCGCCTTGGCGACTTCCTTCATGTGCTCGCCGTGCTGGTAGTAGCTCCCCGGCTGGGAATTGATCAGGTCAATGATCTGCTTGGCCGCGTCGGATTCCAGAAATGCGATCAGGCCTGCCTTGCTGCACGAGGCGTACACGGGAGGGGGATAGACGAGATACCACTGCTCGCGTGTCCAGCCACCGTCATACCCGGCTGCCTTGATCCGCGCTTTCATCTCGCGGTGTTCCGCTCGATACTCCTTCTCGTTGGCCGCGATGGACGCAGTTAGCTCGGCGTCCTCCTGAACTTCCTCGGGTGTCATCTCGCGGACAGTGCCGTCAAGCTCTTCGATCATGCCGCTGTCTGCCTGCCTGGCTTCCTTGCGGATCTGCTTGACGGTCAGGTCTTGCTCAGCGATCTTGGCGAGCAGCTTGTCCTGCTTGTCCGGATCGGACAGGTACCTCACTTCTGTGTGCTTCCAGAACGACACACCGTCATGACGTCGTGACGGTTCGATGGCCCGCGCCGTGCTCCCTATGTTGCGGAGCACGCCGTAACTGAGCCAGCCGCCGAAGTACTCCACCGCGAGCTTGGCGCGGTCGCCGTACTCGCGTTCGCCGCGTATCCACCAGTCGCCTATCGCCCATAGCTGCTCGGCCTGGCGGTCGGCCAGCGTCTGGCCTTCGGCCAGCCAGGAGTCCATATCATCGTGGCGCTCCTCATCGCTACGGGTATCGAGTGCCTTGCCTGTTGTCCTCTTCATGCCAGGCACCGTACCGGCTAGGAACTATGACAGAACGGCACAGCGAGGCATGAAACGGACAGGCGAGTGACCGGGATCACAAAGTGGGTGTCCATGGGTGCCCAACGCTTCCAACATCCAACACAGCACGCGCCCTCACGAGCACTCATCAGCATGCTTTAGTCAGAGTGCTACAGTGCCTGACCTGCGAAAGCTACATCGGACCAGGGATTACTTTGACTCACTCAGAAACGTCCGTGATCATGGGGACCCGGTAGCGGCCATGGCGGCGGTGGCCGAGGCGGCCGTGCGGTACGTGCCGCCGACCGCGCAGAACCCGGTCGGCGCGCAGCCGATCGCCTTGGCCTGAGCGTTCTGGCTGGCACCCGTGGCCGAGCCGGCCGGCGTGCGGATCTGGCTGACAGTCGTCCAGCGCGTCCCCGACCTGGTCATGATCAGCGCCCCGAGGCCGCCGGCCTTGAGCACGTAGCTGCCGGTGGCCGTGCAGGATCCGCCGCGGGTGCAGGCGACCGATGTCAGCCCGACGTTCGCCTGAGCGGCGGCGTTCGCGGGAACCCTCGTGACGTGCTGGCCGTGCGCCCAGGTGCCGCCCGAGTCGGCCACGGAGACCGGCACGAAGTGACCTTCCTTGGTGCGGTAGGAGCCGACCGCGACGCAGTTCCCCGCGGTGGAGCAGCCGACCGAGGCCACCGAGACCAGCGGCACGCCAGCGGCGTCGCGTGGCAGGACGAGCTGGAACGCCCGGTGCCAGCTACCGCCGGCCTCGGTGATCGCCATGGCCCTGGCGTGACCCGCCTTGTCGTCGAACTGGCCGACCGCCACGCATGCTCCTGCCTTCGGGCAGGCCAGCGACGTCAGCAGGACCCGGCCCGTGGCGCTCGCGCCGGCCGGCACGCGCAGCTCGCGTGCCCGCGCCCAGGTCCCCTTCGATTCCGTCGCCACCATCGGCCTGACGTGGCTGTGGTTGTCTGAGTAGTTGCCGGCCAGGACGCAGGATCCCGGCCCTGTGCAGGCCACGCCAGAGATCGAGGCGCCTGTGCTGCCCGCGTTCGCGGGCAGCTTGACCTGCCGCGCCTGGCGCCAGACGCCGTTGGATTTGGCGGCCGTGAACCCCGCGAACTCCCCGTTGGACCGGTAGTTGCCGACAGCGACGCACGCGCCGGCCCGGCTGCAACTGACCGACTCGGCCAGCCCGCCGAGGCCCGGGTCGGCGTTGGCCGGAAGCTGCAGCTCGATCGCGCGGCCCCAGTGCCCGCCTGACCTGGTCACGGCCATCGCCTCGCCGACGTTGGCGGTGTCGGTGTACAAGCCGGCCAGCGTGCACGAGGCCGCGCTCGCGCAGCTCGCCGACTCGATGATCGGGGTGCTACCTGACAACGCGTTCGCCGGCAACTGCAGGCGCACCGCCCTGCCGAGGTGCGGGCCCGCGGAGACGCCGGCCGCCGCCGCCGCCGCCTGGCCGGCTGTTACACCGGCGATCGCACAAAGTGACGCCGCCAGGCTCGCCGCGGCCGCAATCCAGTGTCGTTTCACGTGGAAGATTGTCCATGATCGCGGAGTTCTTTTGGCGCATGTGCGGAAAATCGTCCGTGATCATGAAAGGGCCTATAGGTGAGCACGCGTCCGGCCCTGGCGCCGGTGTGACGTCCCCGGTCATAGGTCAGGTGGCCGTTGACGATGACCCAGTGCATTCCCTCTGGTTCCTGCTTCGGTGCCGCGAAGGTCGCGGTGTCGCGGAAGGTCGCAGGGTCGAACACCACGGCATCTGCCCAGGCGCCAGGGGCGAGCCTGCCCCGGCCTGCCAGCCCGAACCGGTCAGCCGCCAGGCTGGTCATCCGCCGGACGGCCTCGGCGACCGAGACCTCATGGCGGTTGCGCACGTACTCGGCGAACACGCGGGGGAACGTGCCGTACAGCCGTGGATGCGGCAGGCCGTCGAGGTCGGGGATGCCGTCCGAGCCGACCATCATCAGCGGGTGCCGCACGTTGGCCGCCAGGTCGTCTTCCGACATGCCGAAGCCGATGCTGATCGTCCTGCGGCCGCCCGGCGCCGTCAGCACCTGCCGGACGAGGTCAGGAACGCTCATGCCTTCGTCGGCGGCGACGGCCGCGACCATGCGCCCCTGATACTGCGGGAACGGCGGGCAGGTCGCGAACTGGTTGTGGTCTGCCCAGTCTTGCGTGACCGTCTCCGGGCTCGTGTACTCGGCCATCGGGCCGCTGCTCGCCGTATAGGGATAGAAGTCCAGCGTGATGTCCGAGCCCGCCGCGTTCTCGCGGTCGACAAGCGCAAGCGAGTCAGCGACCTTGCCCCAGTTCTGCTGGCCAGCCGCCTTGTGGTGAGAGATATGGAGGGGGCAACGGGACTCTGCGCTGATTCTGATCGCCTCGCCGACGGCCTCAAGCAGCTGGTCGCCTTCGTTGCGCATATGGGTGGCGTAGATGCCGCCGGCCTCGGCCGCGGCGGCTGCCAGCGCGATGATCTCCTCGGCCGGCGCCCACTTGCCTGGCTGGTAGATCAGCCCGGTCGACAGGCCGCAGGCGCCCTGGTCCATCGCCCGCCGCACGTGGTCGCGCATGGCCGTGATCTCCGCGGCGGTCGCGCCGCGCGGCTCCTCGCGGCCGATGGTGAGCGACCGCAGGGTGTTGTGGCCGGCGAGCGCCATCGCGTTCGCCGCGAAGCCGCCCGCGGACACGGCAGACCGGTAGCCGTCCAGATCGGGCCAGTCGCCGCCGGCCACCGACTCGATGTCGTCGACGCCGGTCGCGGGGAAGCCGCTGAAGCCGCAGTTCCCGATCACCAGGCTGGTGCAGCCCTGCGCGATCTTGAACTCCACGCCAGGATGCCTGATCAGCGCCGCGTCGTCGTGGGTGTGCACGTCGATGAACCCGGGGCCGCAGACGAGCTCGCCGCGAGCGTCGAGGTCGACGGTGCCCTGGCCGGCCGGAGCGGGCTCGGCGCCCACGGTGAGGATACGGCCGTCGCCGATGGCGACGTCACCGTCGGTGAGCGGGCCGCCGTTCCCGTCGGCGATCAGCGCGTTCCTTATGATCAGATCGGCGGCCGGCATTGGCCCATCCTAGGGAACGATGAACAGCACTGAGAGCCCCGAGCAGCGCACCGCTCGCGTCCTGCGCACTCAGGCGCTGCACTGCGAGCAACTAGGCAGCGCGCTGTACGCAGGCTTGCTCAGGTGCGCGGCCGTCGACCTGCTCGCCGGCGGCCCGGTCGCGGCGGTGCTGGACGGTCATCTCGCCGATCCCGGCCGCAACGCGCTGGCGCTGCGGATGCTGGGCGGCGTTCATGCACTGGTGCTGACCGGCCAGGCCGCCGAGCTCGCGGCGTTCTATCCGTCGGCGGGCGGCACGGCCGATCCGGGCGATGGCGCGCGGCTGGCCTGGCCGGCGCTGCGCGATGTCCTCGACGGTCACCGGGCCGAGATCAGGACCTGGCTGCCGCGCCCGCCGCAGACCAACGAGGTGGGCAGGGGAGCCGCGCTTGCCGGAGCGCTGTGCCACCTGGTCGCAGCCGCCGACCTGCCGGTGCGGCTGGTCGAGATCGGCACGAGCGCCGGCCTCAACCTGCGCGCCGACCAGTTCTGGATCTCCGGAGCCGGGGTCAGCTTCGGGCCGCCATCGTCTCCGGTGCGAATGCCCGGTGCCTGGCGCGGCCGCCCGCCGCCCGTCAGCCAGCCGCGGGTGACCAGCAGGACCGGCGGCGACCTCGACCCGGTCGACCCGGCCAGCGACCGCGGGCGGCTGCTGCTGCTCGCCTACGTCTGGGCCGATCAGGCTGGTCGCCTGGAGCGCTTGCGTGGTGCGCTTGAGGTGGCCGAGCACGTGCCGGCCGACCTGCGCCAGGAGTCAGCCGCCGAGACCATTGCCGCGATCAGCCTGGAGCCCGGGACCTGGACGGTGCTCTGGCACTCGATCTTCCAGCAGTACCTGGACGCCAGCCGGCTGCGCGAGCTGGCCGACGGGGTTGCCATGCTGGGCGCAGCCGCCACCGACTCGGCCAGGTTCGCCCACGTCACGCTGGAACTCGTCAGGTCAGGTCTTGACACCCCCGTCGAGGTGACCACCTGGCCGGGCGGAACGTGCCGGGTGATCGGCACCGCGCTGCCGCACGGCATCCCCGTGACCTGGACAGCATGAAGGCCTCTCCAGCTCATACCTGGAGAGGCCTAACCACAGCATGCCCAACTGGAGGTGCGAGAACTGGTAGCGACACGCGAACATCGAGCGGACAGCGGGTTACCAGCCGGTTTATCGGCTCGCGCGGCTGGTCCACTGGTAGCGGCGGGAGCCGCGGCCGAGTATGCGGTCGACCGCCGTCCCGACGTCGCCGTCCTCGGCGAGCATCCGGCGGACCACGTAGATCAGCGTGGGGACGGCCCAGAAGTCGCCGCACACCCACAAGATCGCGGCGCCGAGCTGCTGATCGGCCAGCGGCTGGAACGTGACGCCGGGAACGTGCGCGTAGACCGAGTACCAGGACGCCGAGCTCAGGAAGCTCATCGACATGGCCAGGATCCACATCTGCACGTTGGTCAGCAGGAGCGCGGCGGCCTGGCCAGCGCGCGAGAAGCCGATTCGCAACGGCACCGACGGTATGAACTGAAGCCAGAACAGCACCCCGGTCAGGAAGAAGCTGCCATGCACGAGCCAGACGTGCACGGCCTCGTTCCTCGTGCCGACGTCGAACGGGCCAGGCAGGTGCCAGAAGACCATGGCGACGTTGAAGCTGACCACCGCGACCCAGGGCCTCTGCAGGAACCGGCCGGCCGCGCGGACGGGCCTGAACCAGCGGCCGGTCATGACCTGCCTGGTCGCGTCCTTGCCGAGGTGCCCCGGCAGGCCGGCGAGCAGCGGCTGCCACGGCGCGCCCGCGACGATCAGCACGGGCGCGGCGAACATCAGCAGCAGGTGCTGGATCATGTGCACGAAGAAGTAGCTGTCGGCCCAGTAGTCGATCGGTGACATGACGGCGATGAGCAGGACCGCGAGGCCGCCGTAGAACCAGATCGACCTGACCCTGCGCTGCCTGGTGCGCTCGGGTCGCGATCTGCGGGCGAGCCTGGCCAGGCCGGCTTCATGCCAGCACACGAGGATGACGACGAGGACGGCGAACGGATCGAACGCCCAGTGGCCGGTCAGGTAGCTAGCCATAGAGCACCGGCGGTGACGAAGATGGCGACAGCGCCTTGATCGCGGGCCTGAGCGCCGCGTAGACGACCGCGCGCTGCGCGTCGAGCTCGCGGAGCGCGCGGTGCAGGCTGGCCCGGTCGGCGGTCTCGGCCGCCTGGCCGTAGTGCGACAGGATGGCGGCGATGTCCGCGGCGACCTGCCCGGCTCGAGGGGCGGTCCAGTCGATCAGCGCCGTGATGGCGTGCTGCAGGTGATAGCTCGCGAGGGACCCTGGCGGCTGGACCGTGGTCAGATCGGCGAGCAGCTCGTTGTTTGCCGGCGAGCAGTTGGCGGCCGCGGTGTTCGCCACGTTCAGCGCCGTCTTCCTGTCGTGGCTGGCGCCAGCGTCGATCGCGGCGAGCACGAACAGCGATTCGCGGACCCCGCCCGAGCATGACTGCACGTCGGCGTTCAGCTGGTGCAGGAAGCTCCGCAGGTCAGCGCCGCGCTGCCCGCTGGTCGGCCGGTGCGAGAGCCCGACCGCCACCGCTATCGCCAGCAGCGCGGCGGCCGCGGTCAGTCCCCAGCGCGGCACCCGCCGCGTCGGCCAGCCGCTGGTACGCACCGGTATGAAGCGCGGGTCGGTTCTGGCGGTTTGCATCTAGCTCGCCCCCGCCCGGCTAGGACGCGAGCCGGTAGCCTTCACCGCGCACCGTTTCTATCAGCGAGAATCCGAGCTTGGCCCGGAGCCTCCTGATGCAGACGTCGACGATGTTGGAGCCGGGGTCGAAATCGATTCCCCAGACGCAGGCGAGCAGTTCGCTCTTCGTGACCGAGTTGCCGCCGTGGTCTATCAGCGCCCGCAGGCAGAGAAACTCGAGCCTGGTCAGGGCGACCGGCCCAGCGCCGCTGTCGGCGACGAGACGGCCGGCGTCCAGGATCAGCTCACCGACGTGCATGATCTCGCTGTGGTGCGCGTTCTCCCTGAGCCTTGCCCGCACTCTGGCAGTCAGCTCTGCGAGCGAGAACGGCTTGGTCAGGTAATCCTTCGCGCCAAGGTCCAGGCACTCGGCCTTGGTGACCGGGTCGGCCGTGCACGACAAGATGAACACGGCCTGGTCAGGATGGGCGCGCAGGATCGCCCGCAGTACGGCGCGCCCGTCCATGTCCGGCATGATCAGGTCAAGTATCACCAGGTCATAGCCGCCGTCCTCGGCGAGCCGAGCGCCGTCGGCAGCTTGCGCCGCCATGTCGACCTCATAGCCGGCGTGCTCGAGCGCCCGTTCGACGAACGCGGTGATCTGCGGCTCATCGTCGATGAGCAAGATCCTTGCAGGCGCGGCACCGGGCCAGCCCTGGCCGGACCACGGAGCATCAGCAGGCCCAAGCCTGCGCCTGGCCCCCATGGACAGGCCGGTACCGGAATCCTCACGTGCCGCGGACATCGCGCCTTCGATCGTTTCTCGTCACGGCCCTGCTGGCTAACGTAGGCGGTCCGCGGGCGACTTGATGGCCGCGACGCGCCAGTGCACTCAGAGTGCTTCTTGCATGTGGTCTACTCTTGCGTCTCCCTCAAGTCAAGACCAAAGAACCTAAACGGCGTATAACGTTCATCCGTCACATGAGCCTCGCCGCCGCCCAGCCGCGGCTCTTGCGGCACGCTTGCCGCGAGCTGCCCGCTGACAGGCCACGGATAGGTGCTGGGGATGATGACAGTTTCGTCATTCGGGGCGTCAGGTATTGCGGCCCTTTTCGTCGGAGCAGCACTATCAGTGCAGTCGATTGCTTCCGGTCTTGCCCGCCTCAGACGGCGGTGCCGGACCGAAGCTATGCGCGGTCAGCGCCGCGAAGAAGCGAGGTGGTGACTGATGTCCCTGCGAGTGCGCGTAGGGACCTTGCTCGTGGCGTTCCTCGTCGTGGTCGGTTTCGTCATTTTCGCGGTCATCCAGTGGCTGCAGCCGAGTTTGCCGGTGATCACCGCGAGCGCGGGAAACGGCAACCAGGTCAGCCTCGTGTTGCAAGAGACCCCTGAAACCACGGTCAGCGACAAGCCTGACTGGGTCAGCTATTTCATCCAGGATCCGACGACGAAGAAGTGGGTGCACACCACGCTGTTCAAGGTTCCGGCAGGCGCGACGGTCCACGTGACGGTCTTCGGTTACGACGGGTGCACACCGCCCCGTAACTTGTTCTTCGGCCAGATCACCGGGACTATCGGCAACTACGAGACCATCGACGGCAAGAAGTACAGCACGGTGGACGGGTGGCAGACCTGCTCGATCGGGCACACGTTCTCGATCCCGGGCATCGGGCTCAACGTGCCGATGGGAACGCCCACGACGGTGGCGGAGAACAACGACTTGTGCGTCACCGCGCCATGCCATCCCACCGAGGATGGCAAGCCGGTCCCGCACGCCACGATGAAGTTCAGCTTCAAGGCGCCGAAAACGCCGGGCAACTACATGTGGCAGTGCCGGATCCCGTGCGGCGGCGGCTTCATCGACGGGTTCGGCGGTCCGATGCAGACGATCGGCTACATGACCGGAAACATGGAGGTGTCCTGATGGCCGCCGACAGTGCGGCGCCGGCCTCGGCGAGCCGCGAGCCGAGTCATGGGCTGCGGATCTTCCTGATCTGGCTGGTCGTCTCCCTCGCCGCTGACCTCATCTACTGGTTCGTCCTCGGGCCGATCGTGCCGCCAGGAAAGCTGGGCTCGGCAGCGCAGGGCCAGCAGTTCGACGTCAACGTGCTCACCGTGATGTGCCTGCCGGTCATGGCCTTCGTGCTGGTGTACTTCGGGTACTCGCTGATCGTCTGGCGCCAGCGACCCGGCGACGACGAGGACGGCGCCCCGCTGCACGGCAATACGCGGATCATGGTGGCCTGGATCACGATCACCTCGGCGATCGTGCTCGGCGCTTTCGCGTTCGGTACCTACGAGCTGATCGCCCCGGCCGGCGCCGGAGGCGGTGAGGGCGCCGCACCGATCTGGAACCCGCCAGGCGCGAAACTGACCGTCGCCTCCCAGAAGGCACCGTGGTCACCCGGCCAGGTGCTGGTCGTTCAGGCGATCGGCCAGCAGTGGAAGTGGACATTCCGGTACCCGCAGTTCGGCGGGTTCGAGACCAACGACCTGATCCTTCCCGTCGGTACCTGGGTGCAGTTCAACGTGACCTCGCTCGACGTCATCCATAGCTTCTGGGCCTATCAGCTCGGGGTGAAATCCGACGCCAACCCGGGCGTGAACAACGTCGCCTACACCAAGACGCAGCACCAGGGCAGCATCACGGTGCGCTGCGCCGAGTTGTGCGGGCTCTGGCATGGCGCCATGTTCGACTACGGCAAGGTCGTGCCGATGTCGCAGTTCCAGTCGTGGGCGTCGGCGACGAAGACGCAGTTCGCGAGCGTTACCGCGCTTCTGAACCGGTGTCAGCCGTACGCCACGACGTACGACCCGACGGTCATACCTTCGAGGTGCTCCGGGCCTGTCATGAAGAAGCTCGAACTGACCTCTGCCGGCGGCGGTTTCTACTCGCCGGAGGATCCGGTGCAGCCATGATCAGTCTGGCCAGAGCAGCGCGTCTCAGCGTCGTTGAATTGATGAGGTGACTTGATGGCCATCGAGACAGAGCCAGGCACCAGCGGGAGGACTGGTGGCGGCGAGCCCGCAGGGCAGCCCGCCGCCCGCCCGTGGTGGATGCGCCCGGCGATCCACACCGGCATCATCGGCGCGGTGGCCGGGTACGCGTTCGGCCACTGGCTGGGCAACCTGATCGCGTCGGGGTACCCGCAGAGCCAGCTCGGTGCCGGTCAGCCCGATGCGAATGACACCGCGATCGTGCTCGGTTACCTGTTCCTGGTGATCGGCTGGCTCATCGGGCTCGGCGTCTTCAACGATCTGTTCAGCCAGGTCATCGGCCGGCGGTCCACCGACTACCAACTCCGTAACGGCGGAGACACCGGCCTGGCCAGGTACTTCAGGTTCACCCACGACCACAAGGTCGTCGGCATCCAGTACCTCATCGGGATGATCATCTACTTCTGCACGGCGGGACTGCTCGCCATGGCGATCAGGACCGAGTTGCTCTCCCCGGTGCACCACGTCTTCAGCTCAGCGGTGTACGCCGAGATCGTCGGCGAGCACGGCACCATGATGATGATGCTGATGACCTCCGTGATCCTGGGCCCGTTCGGCAACTACCTCGTGCCGCTCATGATCGGGTCCAAGCGGGTCGCCTTCCCGCGCCTGGAGGCACTGTCCTTCTGGCTGACCCCGGCGGCGTTCATCGTGCTGCTGACGGCGCTGCCGCTCGGCGGGTTCCATTTCGGCTGGACCGGCTACGCGCCGCTGTCGGTGCAGGACACCACTGCTGCCGACGCCTACTTCTTCGCGTTCGGCCTGATGGGCCTGTCGATCATCCTGGCCGGCTTCAACATCCTGATCACGGTGATCTGCTACCGAGCGCCCGGGATGCGCTGGAGCCGGATCCCGATGTTCGTCTGGGGGATGCTCGCTACCTCGGTGATGATGACCCTCGCTGCGCCGATCCTGATCGTCGGCTGCTACGCGACCCTGATGGACCGCACCGTGCAGACCGCGTTCTTCGCGGACCAGCTAGGTGGCAGCAGTTACTTGTGGCAGAACCTGTTCTGGTTCTTCGGCCACCCGGAGGTCTACATCCTGGCATTGCCGGGCTTCGGAATCGTCAGCGAACTGCTACCGGTTTTCACCCGCAAGCCGTTGTTCGGCTACAAGGTGGCGGCGGCCGGGATGATAGGCGTCACGCTGCTCAGCTTCTTCGTCTGGCAGCACCACCTGTTTGACAGCGGCATCAACCCGGACATGCGGCCGTTGTTCATGCTGACCACGGAGCTCATCTCGATCCCGACCGGCTTCATCTTCCTCGTCGGCATGGGGACGCTGTGGAAGGCCAAGATCCGATTCACGGTGCCGATGCTGTTCTGCCTGGCCTTCTACTTCAATTTCCTGATCGGCGGCGTGACCGGAGTGTACAACTCCGATGCACCGGCAGACGTCACCGAGCACGGCAGCTTCTTCGTGATGGCGCACTTCCACTACACGATCATGGGCGGCCTGATCTTCGCGTTCATGGCCGGCTGTTACTACTGGCTGCCGAAGATGACGGGCGTCAAGCTCAACCAGACGCTAGGCAAGTGGCACTTCTGGCTGATGTTCCTCGGCTTCAACTCGACCTTCCTGCCGCTGTTCGCGGTGGGCCTGCTCGGCCAGCCGCGGCGGGTGTTCGAGTACGCCAGGAGCCTGCAGACGCTGAACGACTGGGTGTCGATCTCGTCGTATGTACTGGGCTTCTCGATCCTGATCTTCGTGATCAACTTCGTCTGGTCGACCGTGGTGACCAGGGAGCGTGAGACCGCGAACCCGTGGAATTCTCGCGGCCTGGAGTGGCAGGTGCCGTCCCCGCCGCCGGCGGAGAACTTCGCGCGCGTGCCTGTGGTGCTCGCCGGCCCGTACGAGTACGGAGTCAAGGACGCGCCGCCAGTGGCCGACCTGGACCCGCCAGCCGGAGTGCTGACCGCCGCGTTCTCCGGAACCGAGCCCGAACGAGCGGAGGCGTGACCGATGGCTGAGACGACGTCCGGGCCTGCCCTCGGCCTGACCCGGGAGCAGGAGGAGGCCGCCTTCTACCACGAGGCGGCGCTGAACACGACCTGGACGGGGACCCGGCTGCTGATCGGCATCGTGGCCTCCGGGCTCGGCGCGTTCATCTTCGCGTTCTTTTACCTGCGATCGCTGAACTCGCATGGGCTGTGGTACCCGAACGGGCCGGTTCCCACGAAGCCGAACATCGGCACGGGCACGACTATCATGGTCATGATCGTGCTCAGCGCGATCGTGCAGACTCTCGGTCTGCAGCGGCTCAAGGCCGGCAAGCGCGATGCCTGGATAGCGGCAGGCTCCGCGGCGACCGTGCTTGGCCTCGCCGCCGCGGGGGTTCAGATCTGGCAGCTGACCGACCTGGGGTTCCAGCCGGGAGCGAGCGGGTTCGCCAGCGTATTCGTCGGCGGGTCGCCGGCGCTTGCGCTGCTTGTCATCGGCACGATGATCTGGCTGGAAACCCTCATCATGCAGGCCAGGCGCGTTCCCGAGATGTCGTTCGTCGAGCAGCCGGTGACCTTCGCGGAAGCGGCGGCCGTGCAGCGGCTGCAGGCATCGCTCAGCGGCTGCACGTTGTTCTGGAACTTCATGGCGGTGGTGGCCATCGTCTTGTGGATCTTGTTCTATCTGGTGCACTGATGGCTTCACAGCCAGGCAGCCAGGGAACGACCCGGCCGGGCCGCCGGTAACCAGATGTTGTGAGAATGTCGTGATCGGCGGCAGGAGGCAGCAGTGCACGGAGCGCTTTTCGCGGTAGTCCATCCTGATAACACCCCGCACGGTGCCAACTTGACATTCGCGGTGCCGGTTCTCGTATTCGTCATCACCTCGGCGGCCCTGTTCCTGCGGTTCCGTGCGGCCCATCCGGTGCCGGGCCACGTGCCGCTCGGCCTGAGCCGATGGGTGGCGGGCAAGGGCGGCAGTGCGGCGTTCGGGCAGACCCCGGTTGATGCGGCTGTCGGCTCACCGGAGGAACCTGACGCCACTGCAACCCCGGACGCACCAGCCGGAGCGGCCGGAGGACCAGGTACTGTTCAATCCGGTGCAGCCGGACCGGGCGCTGACGACGCGGCGGGAACGGGACTGGAGCAGGGCAAGCCAGCGAGCGCAGGCACGGAGGAGGGCGAGTGACCCAGGCGGCGAGCGCGCTCCCTGACGCGGTAGCAGGTCGGGCTGCGCCGGTCGGGCCAGACTCGCCGCGCACCGTCTCGCCGCACGCAGGCCGGCGTTCCCCAGGCCTGATCGCCAGGTCCCTGTTCGCATTGACGAAGCCCAGGATCATCGAGCTGCTGCTGGTGACCACGCTGCCGACGATGCTCCTCGCCAGCCGAGGGCTGCCGTCGGTCGCGCTGATCGCGGTCACGCTGGTCGGCGGCGCGCTGGCCGCGGGCAGCGCGAACACCATCAACTGCTATATCGACCGCGACATCGACGCGGTGATGCGGCGCACGTCCCGGCGGCCGCTTGTGGCCACGAGCGGCGGGCAGGCGGCCATCAGGCCAGCCGAGGCGCTGATCTTCGGCGTCGTGCTCGGTATCGCGGCCACGCTGATGCTCGGACTGCTGGCGAACTGGCTGGCTGCCGCGCTCGCCGACGCCGCGCTGCTGTTCTACGTGTTCGTCTATACGCTCGGCCTGAAGCGCAGGACCGCGTCCAACATCGTGATCGGCGGCGCCGCCGGGTGCTTTCCCGTCCTGGTCGGCTGGGCCGCCGTCACCGGCACCGTCGCCTGGCCAGCGGTCGTGCTGTTCTGCGTAATCTTCTTCTGGACGCCGCCGCACTTCTGGGCGCTGGCCATGAAGTTCAGGGACGACTACGCGGCCGCGAGCGTGCCGATGCTGCCGGTCGTCGCCGGACCGCAAGTAGTGGCCCGCAAGATCGTGATCTACAGCTGGATCATGGTCGCGACGACGCTCGCGCTCGTGCCGTACGCGGGCTGGATCTACGGTGCGTGCGCCGTGCTGCTCGGCGGCTGGTTCCTGGCCGAGGCGCACCGGATGCGCGGGCGGGTCGCGGCCGGGATCAGCGCGGCGCCGATGAAGCTGTTTCACCTCTCGATCGGATATCTGACGCTGCTGTTCCTGGCCGTCGCCGTCAGCGCGGTGCTGCCGTGGGGTCAGTTCTAGGCGCTTCCAGCTGGTTACGCCGGGAGAGGATCCTGGGCCCCGGGCCGTGCGAAATGCCCGATCATGGCAGTGGTGAAGCTGCCACGAGGAGCGATGCGGAGCCGGAACTTCCGGCTGCTGCTCGCGTGCGACGTCATCAGCGGCACCGGCAGCGCCGTCGCGACCGTCGCGATCCCGTTCTCGGTGCTCGCGATCGGCGGAACCGCCAGCGACGTCGGGTGGGTCGCGACCGCGGCCCTGATCCCGATGATCGTGTTCCCGATGATCGGCGGAGTGGCGGGGGACCGGTTCCCCCGGCACAAGGTGATGATGGTCGCCAACATCATGCAGGCGGCCGCGCAGGCCGGTGCGTCGGTGCTGGTGCTCACCGGGCAGGCCAGGGTCTGGGAACTGATGGTGGCCGCCGCGCTGCGCGGCATGGGCCTGGGTCTGTACTACCCGGCCTCCCAGGGGCTACTGCCGCGGACCGTGCCGGAGGCGGACCGCGCCCAGGCCAACGCGATCGCCAGGACCGGCAGGAACGGCGCCGGCATCGGCGGTGCCGCGCTCGGCGGCATCCTCGTCGGCCTGGCCGGCTCTGGCTGCGGTCTCGCGGTCGACGCGACCAGCTTCGCGATCGCGGCCGCGCTGCCGCGTCGTTCGGCACGACCGCCGTGCTGGTCGCCGGCAGCTGCGTGATCGCGGGCCTGACCCTGACGGTCGTCCTCCTCGTCCCTGAGGTCCGGCAACTGCGCCGGCGCTCGTTGCCCGCCAGCGCGGCCGCGCCCGCAGAGGCCGAGGCCGCCGAACCAGAGGCGGTGGAAGAGATCGCCGACGCCTTGCGCTGAACGGCCCGCGGGTCTCAGCGGGCGGCGCGCGCGGCCAGCTGGGAAAGAAGCCCCTGGCGCCAGTGCTCGGCCTGCTGAACCTGGTTGAACGTGAAGATGTGCAGGCCCGTGACCATCGAGCCGGGCGCGGCCAGGGTGCTGCCGACCTTGTCGAGCAGCCGCTCAGGCTGATAGGCGCCAGGCGTCGACAGCCTGACGAACGCCGAGGAGTGACCGGCCACGAACCTGGCCGAGTCTGCCACCCCGATCTTGGTGGCCATCTGCATGAGCTTGGTCCGCTCGACCGGCCCGGCGAGCCCGACCAGCAGCGGCAGCGTCACCCCGCGACGCCGGATTCGTACGATCCACTGCCGCAGCGTGGCCGCGTCGAAGCACAGGTTGCTGACGATGTAGGTCGCGTGGCGCCGCTTGTCCCACATCGACTGCACGGTGACGTCGTCCTCGATCTTCGGGTGCGTCTGCGGGTACCCGGTGATGCCGACCCTGGCGAACGGGTTGCCGAGCTCGGCCAGATGCTCGAGCACGTCAAGGGCGCTGGTGAACTCGCCGGCTGGCGGGTCGGCGTCGCCGGCGGGCACGAAGATGTCGTCCACGCCCATCGCGGTGAGCCTTGCCACGACGTCGCGCAGGTGCGCGGCGTCGCGGATCAGCCTGGCCGACAGGTGCGGCACGACGTGGTACCCCGCGGCGGCGAGCCGCTCCGCCAGCGCGAGCGTCGGCTCGAGGCCCTTGGTCGGCGACGCCGTGACCGTAACGACGACGTCGCGCGGCACCGCCTCGAGAACCGCCGCCTCCGCGCTCGGGGTCGGGAAGATTTCGTACCTGGCGTTTGCCAAGAGGGGCCCGAGGTGGCGCAAGCCGGAACCCGGGAGCCGGAGTCCGACGCGGCTCATTGCTCCGCCAGCGGGGCGGGTGTGACTGATGAGGTCGGTGAACTCTCGGCGCTGGTGTCGGCCCCCGTAAGAGGTGGAGAAAACGGCTCTATGTGCCGCAGACTCTTCGCCTTGCGCAAACCTCCGGTAAGCAGAGCCTCGAGTTCGCTCTCGAGGCCGGTCGTGCCGACGTCCAGAACGGTGAGCGGCAGCCCGAACATCGCAGCCACGGCATCGGCCTCGCGCGCCAGCTCCGGCGTGGGTTCCTGCGCCAGCCACACGACGCGCCGGTAGTGGCCGAAGTAGTCGGGCCACAGCTCGGGGTAGCGGTCCAGGCCAAGAGACCGGAGCACCGTGCGCCGGAAGCTGCGGACCAGGAAGTCGGTGAGCAGGTACGTCCCTGGCTCCGCCTCGAGCGCGGCGCTGATCCGGTCGGCGCCGCCCAGCACGTCGTAGCAGTGCAGGCCGGGCAGCCGGCGCAGGCCAAGCCGCTCGCACAGCTTGTCCAGCTCGCCGTAGGTGCCGCAGTCTGCGTAGGCCAGCACGACCCGCAGGCCATCGCGCTGTAGCGAGGCAGCGAGCCGTTCGGCGGCCGGGGCGATCTCGCGCGGCGCGTTGTGCAGCATCGAGGGCAGGGTATGCACCTGGACGTCCCAGCCGCGGCGCGCGGCGATCTCGCGCACGTGCCCGCCGAGCGCGCCGCACGCGATCACCGCGGTGCCGGTCATCGGATTACCGCGGGAACTGCAGTTGCTCGACGAACCTGTCGTTGAAGCCGGCGCGGTCCGATAGCTCGACATACCTCACCTCCTCGAGCAACGCCAGCGCCGCGGCCCGCTCCCTGACCGACAGCAGCGCCATCTTCGCGCCCTCACCCGCGACGTTCCCCGCGCTCACCACGCGCATAACCCCGAGCTTAGGCACCAGGCCGAGCTTGATCGCGCTGGCGGGCGACAGGTAGCTGCCGAACGAGCCTGCGAGCAGCACCTGCTGGACGTCGGCGGCCGCCAGCCCGGCCTCCTCGAGCAGGACGTTCCATCCCGAGGCGATGGCCGCCTTCGCGAACTGCAGTTCGCGTACGTCCCGCTGGGTAAGAAAAATCGAGTTCGCCGCATCACCGGGCTCGCCTCGCCAGTGCAGCACGAAGACCCGCTCGCCCCCGAGCTTGAGCAGGCGCGTAGCGAGCGCGGGAGCGATCTGAGCCGCGACCTCGTCAGGCACGAACCGTCCCGAGTGATCGAGCAAGCCGGTCCCGATGAGGCTCGCGACGGCGTCGACGAGCCCGGAGCCGCACAGGCCATCGGGCTCGGCGTCGCCGATGACCTGCAGGGCCAGCGCATCGGCGCTGGCGGGGTCGAGCGTGACGCCCTCGATCGCGCCGTCGGCGGCCCGCATCCCGCACCTGATCGCCGCGCCCTCGAACGCGGGCCCGGCCGGCGCGGCGGTCGCGAGCAGCCACTCCCGGCTGCCGAGCACGATCTCGCAGTTCGTTCCGATGTCGATGAAGAGCCTGATCCTGGCGTCGGAGTTCATGCCGGAAGCGAGCAGCCCCGCGGTGATGTCGCCGCCGACGTACGCGCCGAACGCAGGGAACACGACGGCCCGCGCCCGCGGGTGCACCGGCAGCCTCAGGTCGGCCGCGAGGATCTCGGGCAGCAGCCTCGCCGACAGGATGAACGGCGCGACGCCGAGCGGCTCGGGGTCGATGCCGAGCGCGAGGTGCGTCATCGTCGCGTTCCCGGCCAGCGCGACCTCGTAGACGTCGAGCGGGTCGACCCCGGCCTCGTCGCAGACCTCGCCGGTCAGGTCGCTGAGCGAGGAGTGCGCGAGGTCGGTCAGCCGGTCCAGGTTCCCCGGATCGAGCATGACCGCGCTGATCCTGCTGATCACGTCGGCGCCGAACGGCTGCTGCTTGCTGAGCATCGAGCTGACCGCCATCGGCGTTCCCGTGGTCAGGTCGAGCAGCGTGGCGACGACCGTCGTGGTGCCGAGGTCGAACGCGATCCCGTACCGGCTGCCGGTCGTGTCGCCGGCCTGCACGTCGATCAGCGTCTCGTCCACGACCACGGCGGTGACCTTGTAGTCGGACTCGCGCAGCACCCGGCCAATGGAGCGCAGCACCGGCAGGTCGACCCGCGGCTCCAGGTCATCCAGCTCATCGAGCACCCGCTCGATGTCGCTGCGCTGGTCCGACAGCGACGGCTCGGCGAGCTCCAGATAGCGCTTCTGCACCGCCGGCCGCAGGATGACCTGCCTGCCGACGCCCACGGTCGCGGCCTTCGGCCTGGTCGTCAGCGGCGGGACCTCGATCTGCAGGTCGGTCCCGGCCTCGGCGCGGCACGCGAGCCGCCAGCCGTCGCGCAGCTCGTCGGGCGAGAACGCCCTGGTATCCACGCTGGACACGGGCACGGCGCCGTCGAGGATCCTGACCTTGCACTTCTTGCAGGTGCCGTGGCCGCCGCAGGTCGAGTCGATGGCGATGCCGTTCCAGCTCGCCGCGTCGAAGACGGTAACCCCGGCCGGAACCCTGACCTTGCTGCCGTTGGTGACGAAGACCAGGTCCACGCGTGGCGTGACGGCCGCACCAGGTTCGGCAAGCTCGGCGGGCGTCATGGTGTGCTGCGCTACGTCGTAGCCGCTGCTGTGGCTGCCGCCGCGGCTCTATGCGCTGCGATCCAGGTGGCGCCCCACTCGTCCCTGTTCAGGAGCACATCGCACGCGCGCGCCGCGCGCACCAGCTCGGGGGAGCGAGCATCCATGATCGCGCTGGTCAGCCCCGCCGCGCTGGCCATCGGCAGGAACGCAGCGACGAGCGCGGTGCGGTCCGGCATGCCGAACGAGACGTTCGAAGCGCCGAGCGTCGTGTTCACGCCGAACTCCTCACGCAGCAGCTGGAGCGTCTCCAGCGTCCTGACCACGACGGACGTGTCAGCGCCGATCGGCATCGCGAGCGGGTCGATCAGCACGTCCTCGACGGGGATGCCGTACGTCCCTGTCGCGGTGTCGATGATCTTGCGGGCGAGCTCCAGCCGCCTGGCCGGGTCCTCGGGGATCTCCTCCTCGTCGTTGGGCAGCCCGATCACCGCGGCGCCGTGCCTGGCGACCAGCGGCAGGATCGCCTCGAGCCGTTCGTCCTCGGCCGTCACGGAGTTGACAAGCGCCTTGCCGTCGTAGGTCGCGAGCCCGGCCTCGAGCACCTCGACGATCGAGGAGTCCAGGCAGAGCGGCAGGTCGGTGCGCGACTGGATCAGCTTGACCGCCTTGACCATCAGCTCGGTCTCGTCGGCCAGCGGGGCGCCCATGTTCACGTCGAGCACCATGGCGCCGCCGGCGACCTGCTGCGCCACGTCGATCTCGATCCTGGACAGGTCATCACGGCGCAGCTGCTCGGAGAAGATCCGGCGGCCGGTCGGGTTGATCCGCTCGCCGATCACGCAGAACGGCCGGTCAGCGCCGATCACGACCTCTTTGCTGGCAGAGCGCAGCACGGTGTCCATCTGGTGTCCCCCGTCCGGGCGCTACGCGTGCAGGGCCGCCGCGCGGCGGCTCGCGATGAGCTGCTTGGCCTTCGCGACAGCGGCCGACGCGTCGGACGCGTAGCCGTCGGCGCCCACGACGTCCGCGTATTCCTGCGTGACGGGCGCGCCGCCGACCATGACCAGCACCTTGTCGCGCAGGCCCGCCTTGTTCAGGGCGTTGATGTTGGCCTTGAACATCGGCATCGTCGTGGTCAGGAACGCGGAGAAGCCGACGATGTCCGGCTGGTGCTCGGTGATCGCGGCCACGAACTTCTCTGGCGCGACCTGTACGCCCAGGTCGATCACCTCGAACCCGGCGCCCTCGAACATGATGTTCACCAGGTTCTTGCCGATGTCGTGCACGTCGCCCTTGACCGTGCCCATGACGATCTTGCCGATCGTCTCTGCACCGGTCTCGGCCAGCAGCGGCCGCAGGATCTCCAGCGCGCCCGCCATCGCCTTGCCGGCGATCAGCATCTCTGGCACGAAGAAGTCGCCGCGCTCGAACCGGGCGCCGACCTCCTCGAGAGAGGGAATCAGCGCCTCGTACAGCAACGCCTCGGGCCCGAGGCCGGCGGCCAGCCCGGCGTTGGTGAGCTCGAGAACGGACGGCCCGTTCCCGACCAGCGTGTCGTCATACAGCTGACGGAGCAGCTCCTCGTTCGTCATGGGCGCACCTTCTGGATCGCTGGGTCCGGCTGTCTGGCTGAATCGAGCACGCGGGCGTCCGGCCCGCCGAGCATGGCCGAGAGCGCCTCGGCTGCGCCGACGCACGCGGCCGCCGTCGCGGGGATGACTCCCGCGGTCAACCTGACCGCGGGAGCGGAAACCGAGATGGCGGCGATGGCAGCCACCCCGCCGGCGAACACCGGCGCCGCGACCGCGACCAGGCCAGGCTCGAGTTCCTCGTCGGTGACCGCGTAGCCGCGCTCACGGACCGCGGCGAGCTCAGCGGCCAGGGCCGCGCGGGTCGTGATCGTGCGGGCCGTCCTGGCATCGAACGGCCCGGCCGGCATCGTGGCGGCGCCGAAGGCGAGCAGCACCTTGCCGAGCGCCGAGCAGTGCAGCGGTACCGCGAGGCCGACCCAGTTCGTGCCGCCGATCATGTAGCGGCTGTCCACCTGGGCGATCTGCTGCACCACCATCTCGCCGGCCGCGGAACCTCCCGTGGGGTCGCTGCCCGCGCCGCCCCCGCCTGCGCGGGCAGCGACGCCCGCGTGAGCCTGACCTGCCGCGTTCTCGCGGCCTGGCCGGCCCGCTCCCTCGCCGCTGCTGACGGCGATGCCAAGGTTGATCGTTTCCGCGGTCTGCTCGCCAAGCCGCGCCAGGAACGGCTGCGCTACCGCGATCAGGTCGGCGCCTGCCGTTCCCCGCCAGGCGTACCTGACGAACAGTTCCCCCGGCCAGAACCGGCCGTCACCGTCCCGCCTGACCAGCTGATGCCGCTCCAGCGCCATCAGCAGGCGCGACGTCGTCGATTTCGCCAGTCCGCATGCCGCCGTGAGCTCGGTGAAGCTGACGGGCTCGCTGCCATGCACGACCTGGGCGAGCAACATGGCTGCCCGGTCTATGGCCTGCGTCCCGTTTGGGCTGCTCACGATCATCCCTTTGGAAGTTGTTCCATATTCCGGAACCTAGTTCTACGATGTGATCCTAGGTTTATATGCCATAACGGTCAAGATTGTGTTAGCGCAGCGCTAGCACCGGCATCGCCGATCGAACCGAGGTCGCCATGTTCCGCAACCGGATGCCCCGTTACGAGATCCTCTCCCCGGACGCCGTGGCCGTCCTCGACAAGGGCTGGCGCCGGATCGTCACCGAGATCGGAATCCAGTTCGCCAAGCCCGAGGCGACCGAGCTGTTCCGCACGGCGGGCCAGGACGTCGACGGCGAGGTCGTGAAGCTCGACCCCGACTTCGTGCTCGAGCAGGTCAGCAAGGCCCCGGCCGAGTTCGGCGTGCAGGCCAGGAACCCGGCCAACAGCGTGCACATCGGCGGCGACGAGATGGTCTTCGGCGCCGTGTACGGGTCGCCGTTCGTCCGCGAGGGCGAGGTGCGCAGGGACGCCACGCTCGAGGACTTCAGGAAGCTGTCGATGCTGTCCCAGTCCTTCAGCCAGCTCGATTCGGCGGGCGGGGTGATCTGCGAGCCGAACGACGCGCCGCTCGACTCGCGGCACCTCGACATGATCTACGCGCTGCAGACGCTGACCGACAAGATCTACATGGGCAACGTCGTGTCAGGGCCGAACGCCGCCGACACGATCAAGATGACCGAGATCCTGTTCGGCGGCGCCGGCGGGAAGGGGAGAGCGGCGATCGAGGCCACCCCGGCGACGATCTCGCTGATCAACTGCAACTCACCGCTGCGCTGGGACGACCGGATGCTGGACGCCCAGTTCGAGTACTGCGCCGCGAACCAGCCCGTGGTGCTGACGCCGTTCCTGCTGATGGGCGCGATGTCGCCGGTGTCCATTCCAGCGGCGCTGGCGCAGCAGCTCGCCGAGGCGCTGTCCGGAATCGCGCTGGCGCAGCTGATCAGGCCTGGTTGCCCGGTCATCTTCGGCTCATTCCTGTCCAACATCGACATGCAATCAGGGTCGCCAAGCTTCGGGACGCCTGAGTCCGCGATCGGGCTGTACTGCACCGGCCAGCTCGCCCGGCACTACGGGCTGCCGTTCCGCACCGGCGGCGGCCTCAACTCCAGCCAGACCTGCGACGCCCAGGCGGCCTACGAGTCGCTGATGACGCTGCTGCCGACGTTCCTGGCCGGCACCAACTGGGTGATGCACGCGGCCGGCTGGCTCGAGGGCGGGCTGGTGTCCTGCTACGAGAAGTTCATCGTCGACATCGAGCTGCTGCGGATGCTGCAGGTCGAGTTCACGCCGCTGGAGATCGACGAGGCATCGCTCGCGTTCGGCGCGCACGAAGAGGTCGGGCACGGCGGCCACTTCCTCGGCGCGGCGCACACCATGGAGCGGTTCAGGGAGTGCTTCTACCGGCCGCTGCTGTCCTCGACCGCCAACTACGAGCGATGGCTCAAGCTGGGCGGCAAGGACGCGACCGCCCGCGCGTCGGACATCGTGACGAAGACGCTCGACGCCTACGAGCAGCCGCCGCTGGACGACGCTATCCGCGCCGAGCTGGAGGACTTCGTGAATCGCCGCCGGACGGAGCTCGGAGACTGAAGCCAAGCGAGCCAGCCCGTGCCATCACCGACCTCGCCGCCGTCGGCCGCGGCTGGCGGCTGACCGGCGGATCAGTGCTGTTCGGCGCGGAGCTTGGCGGCTGCCGCCGTCATCGACCGCAGCTTGCCGACCGCGGACTCGCGCGGCAGGTACTTCATCCCGCAGTCCGGGGCGAGGATCAGCTGACCGGCCGGTACATAGGGCAGGGCCCTGCGGACCCGGTCCGCCACCTGATCGGGGCTCTCGACCGCTGGGTCGCCGAGGTTCAGCACGCCGAGTATCACGGTCTTGCCGGCGTCGGCCAGCCCGGCGAGCACCGAGCAGTCGAGCCCGGACTGCGCTGTCTCGATCGAGATCTGATCAGCCGAGCACGACGCCAGCTCGGGCAAGAAGGAATACCCGCTCGGCCGCTCGTGGATGATCGCGGCGTATCCGAAGCACAGATGCACGGCCGTGGTGCCGGTGATGCCGTCCAGGGCCGCGTTCAGCACGCCGACCCCGAACTCGCGCGCCGCCTCCGGTCTGGCCTGCAGGTAGGGCTCGTCGATCTGGACGACATCCGCCCCTGCGGCGAACAGGTCAGCGATCTCCTCGCGCACGGCGGCGGCGTAGCCGTACGCGGCCTGCTCGAGCGAGGGATAGAAGTCGTTCTGCGCCTGCTGCGCCATCGTGAACGGGCCGGGAACCGTGACCTTGACGGTCTTGCCAGCGCCCGCGTGGGCCTTCAGGAACGCCAGGTCGGCGACGTTGACCGCATGCCGCCGCTTGATCGGCCCGACGACGCGCGGCACCGGGTTCGGATGCCCGCTCCGGTCGAGCGCGGTCCCCGGGTTGTCGATGTCCACGCCGTCCAGCGCGGTGGCGAAGGCGTTGGAGTAGCTCTCCCTGCCGATCTCGCCGTCGGTGATGATGTCCAGGCCGGCCTCGCGCTGGTCCACGATGGCGAGCCGGCTCGCGTCCTGCTGCGCCTGCCGCAGGTAGGCCGCGTCGACCCGCCACAGCTCGCGCGCCCTGACCCTGGGCGGGAACCGGCCAGCCAGCTTCTCCCTGTCGATCAGCCAGTCAGGCTGCGGGTAACTGCCGACGAGCGCCGTCGGGAACAGCGGACCGGACATGGGCACCTCTCAGTGGCGCGGGGGGCGACGGACCTCAGCGCCTATCCTCTCAGCCGCACCTGAGGGGTGTTCCGCGGAAACACCCCTCACGCCGCCCGGCGGCGCAGGGTGCCGAGGAACGTCGCCAGGCAGGTCGCTGCCAGCAGGGCATAGGGCACGAAGTCGGTGGTTGCCTGCGCGATCGCGCCGCTGGCCGAGGAGGCGATCGTCTGCCCGGCTGCCCATGCGAGGTTGGCAAGCCCGAAGGCCAGGCCCTGGTGCAGTTCGAGCCGGTGCGCCGCGTCGCTCAGCATCGCGCTCGAGGGCGCGAACAGGGTGCCGAAGGCCGGCATCCCGATCACTAGCATCGCGATCAGCACGGCCGCGGGCGTCAGCACGGGCGCCAGCAGGCTGACCGCTACGCCGCAGAGCAGGGAGATCCGGACCGGGAAGTACCGGCCGCGCCGGTCAGAGAGCTTGCCGGACAGCGGCGACAGCCCGGTCTCCACGGCGGCCGACGCCAGGAAGGTGCCGCCGATCACGAGCGGCGCCGCGCCGAGCGCGCTGAGCCTGAGCGGCGCGAGCACGTCGAGGACGCCGAACGCCATGCCCGCGATCGTCGTGAGCCAGAGCCCCATCGCGATCTGCGGATCCTTGACCGACGCGAACGCCGCCGACAGGCCCTGCGGCTCGGTCCGCGCGGGCGCAGGCACCGCGAACGTGACGGCGATCAGGGCCGCGCCGATCACCGCCGCGGCGGAGAACGCTGGCCCGGTGCCGATCTGGTCAGCGACCGCGCCGACGACGGGGCCGAACAGGGCACCGCCCACGGCCGCGCCGAGAGCGGTGCCGAGCAGTTCGCCGCGCCGCTCGGCCGGTGCCGCGCTGGACAGCCAGGCCATCCCCGCGGCCCAGGTGCACGAGCCGCCGAGGCCCTGCACGAACCGCGCGGCGTCGAGCACGACCTCGGAGTTCGACCAGCCGAAGGCCAGTGTCGAGACGCTCATCAGCACCAGGCCGATCACTACGCCGCGCCTGGCGCCCAGGTGCGCCACGAGCAACCCGGACGGCAGCGCGCTTAGCAGCGTGCCTGCTGGGTAGGCGGCGACGAGAATGCCAGCCCCCGCCTTGGAAAGGCCGACGGCGTGAACGTAATGCGGCAGCAGCGGCGTCAGCGCTGTGAAGAAGATCGTGTCGGTGAAGACCAGCGCGCCCACGAACAGCAGCAGCATGCGGATCGGCCGGGTCAGCGGCGGCCGCGGAGGGCCGGATGCCTGCCGCGCCTTCCTCAGCGTCAAGGTCCCCGTCCGCTTGGCCCGCCCAGCCATACACTGACCTGCCCGTATGCGACGAACAGACTGTCGAGCCTAGCGCAGGCGGCTGATTGTCCCCGAACCGGCCGCGCCCTGGCACACGCCTTGCCAACCCCGCGCGCTCAGCCGAAGATCTGATGGTGACCCGCGATCGCGATGTGCAGGCCTTTCACGACCGGGCTCGCGCGTACGAGACCGGCTACCGAGGGCAGTTGCACACCGAAATCGTCACCCGCGCGGTCAACCTCGCGCTCGCGCACTGCGCGACGCCAGGCCGGGTACTCGACGTCGGCTGCGGGACCGGGATGGCGCTGCGGGAATTCGCGCGGCGGCTGCCAGGTGCCGTCACGCTGTCCGGCGTCGACGCCGCGGCCGGCATGATCAGCCAGGCCAGGGCCAAGGCCGGCGATCCGAGGCTGACGTTCGCGCAGGGGACTGCCGAGCGGCTGCCGTTCGGCGACCGGACGTTCGACCTGGTGATCAGCACCACGTCGTTCGACCACTGGGCCGACCAGCAAGCCGGGCTGGCCGAGTGCCACCGGGTGCTCACGGCGCGCGGCACCTTCGTACTCGCCGACCTGTGCTCGAGCTGGCTGCTGCCGACGCTGGTCGGCGGCCGCAGGGACCGGGCCAGGACCCCGCTGCGCGCGACCAGGTTGCTGGCCGCGGCCGGGTTCAGGTCGCTGGCCTGGCACCGCCTCTACGCGGGGATCATCAGGGCGGTGACGGCGTCCGCCTAGGCCTTGCCTACGCCTTAGCGGTCTTCACGGCCTGCAGGGTGTAGCTGTGGGGCAGCCGCCACGGCCGGTCCTTCAGCCGCCATTCCCCGCCGCCGATCTGCTCCATCTGGCCGGGCTGCCCGTCCCACGGCACGCTGTCGTGCTCGGTCAGCCCGGTGATCGTCATCCCGGCCTCGAGCAGGGCCGAGATGATCTCGCCGAGGCCGTGATTCCACTCGTGCGTTGTCGTCTGCCCGAACTCCATGTCGGTCGCGACGTACGTGCCGCCCGTGTCGAAAATTGTCGGCTCGTCGCGCTCGAAGTACGGATATTCGACCACGAGAAGGTCGTCGTCCCGCTCGTCCTCGAGCGCCCAGAGGATCGGGTGGCCTTCCCTGATAAACAGCCGCCCGCCGGGACGCAGGACGTCGGCAACCACCCGCGCCCATCTGCTCACTGACGGGAGCCAGCACAGCGCCCCGACACCGGTGAACACGAAGTCGAAGGCGCCGCGCCCGGCCGCGTCAGCGGCTTGGTAGACGTCCGACTCGACGAACGTGGCGTCCGCCCCGGTCTGCTCGGCCAGCGCGCGGGCCTGCCGGACGGCTGGACCGGAGAAATCCACGCCGGTCATCGACGCGCCGAGCCTGGCCAGCGAGATCGTGTCGGTGCCGATGTGGCACTGCAGGTGCACGCCGCGCTGCCCGCTGATGTCGCCGAGCAGCGGCAGGTCGAATTGCACCACGTGGCTGAGGTACGCGGGATCGGAAAGGAAGCGATCCACGCTGTAGTCGGGCGACGCGGCGTGCGCGGGCACCCGCTCGTCCCAGTTGGCCCTGTTGACGGCTGCGTAGTCGTTCACGGCAGCTAAATGTGCCACAGCGAGGCTCAGATAGCTCTCGAATAACCGGGCGCTCGTGGCTGGCCGCGCTCGCCCGGCCCGTCTGGCCGGCGGCGGACTCTTCCTGACCCGCTACGACGGACCGGGTTCGATCAGCTTCGCCGCCAAGGTGCCTGGCCACATCGCGACGGTCGACATCTCGGGCGGGCAGTCGTACCTGGTGCACAGGCACGGCTGGATGTGCGGCACCCCTGGCATCACGCCGAGCGTCGCGCTGCAGCAGAGCTTCCGCGGCGGGCTGTACGGCGGCGAGGGCTTCGTGCTGCAGAAGCTGGAAAGCGAGGGCCGGGCCTGGGTCGAGCTGGGCGGCGGCACCACCGAGTCGGTCGCCGGCGGCGTCGCGGGCGGCGCCCTAGGCGACTTCCTCCGCGGCTAACCGCCGGCCCGTTGCGTGAGAGAGAGATGGAGCAGGGCGGCGGCGCCGCATCGCTGCGGCTGAGCCCGCGAAGCGTCGCGGTTCGCGGACCAGACATCGCCGCCCTGCTCCTGTGGCCACATGACCCCCGCACATGTGGCCTGGCCAGCGGCTAGCCCCGTGCGGTCGGCCGCTGCGCCAGTGCAAGCTACCTGCCCGCGCGCAGGTGAAGCAGCGCGCGAATGTTGGTCAAATTCTGGCCAAAGCCAATTTCCCCCAATGCCGCCCGCTGGCTGCGAGCGCGGCGGCTCAGGACTCCGGCGTGCCCTCGCCGCCGAACTGCTGCTCGGCGAGGAACTTCTCGAACTGCGCGCCGAGTTCATCGGCCGTCGGCATATTCTCTGGCTGCCCGGCTAGCAGGTCCTGCCGGTCGGCGTTGAAGGCGTCGTACTGCTCCTCCAGCGACCTGACGACCTCGGTGACTTCCTCGGACCCCTCGACCTGCCTGGCGATCTCGGCGTCGGTGAGCTGCGCGGCCTCGCGGAGCGCCTCGCCTGGCAGGTTCAGCCCGGTCGCCCGCTCGACGGCGGCAAGCAACGTGATGGCCGCGGCCGGGTAGGACGCGTGCGCTAGGTAGTGCGGGACGTGCACGGCGAACCCGACGGCTGCCTTGCCGGCCTCGCCCATCCGGAACTCGATCAGC
Source organism: uncultured Actinomycetota bacterium (assembly GCA_963739025.1). Taxonomy (GTDB): domain Bacteria; phylum Actinomycetota; class Actinomycetes; order Streptosporangiales; family Streptosporangiaceae; genus Chersky-822. The sequence continues at coordinate 1,330,410 of CAVTYS010000003.1, forward strand.
GCAGACGCGCTGCCCGGCACCTGAAGCCGGTCGACCAGGGGCTGGTAACCGTCGATCAGCTCGGGCTGCGTCGCGTGCCCGGTGATTCCGAGCGGCCTGGTGTGCGGCACGCCCATGGGGATGCCGTGGAAGCTCACCATCATCCGCACGTTCAGCCTCGTGGACAGGCCGAGCACGGCCCTGGTGAACGCCTCCCAGTCGCGGTCCGGCTCCAGGCCGTTGAGCAGCAGGAACGGCGTGTCGTCCGCGTCGCGGAGCAGGTGCACCGTGATCTCGGGCTCGTCGATGCTCTCCCAGTGATCCTTGGTGAAGATCATCGCCGGCCTGCGGGACCGGTAGTCGATCAGCGAGTCGACGTCGAACCTGGCGATCTCGGTGTGGTCGAGCGTCGACAGCAGGTGCGTGGTGAGCTGGCGCCCTGCGGCGCCCGCGTCGACGAACCCGTCCAGGTAGTACAGCAACACGAGGTCCGCGTCCAGCTCGGGTGCGTCAGGGCTCACCTGGTAGAGGTCTCCGGGGTCGCGCGGCACGTCGGCCTCCTCAGCCATTGCGTCACTACCAGTCTTACCAACACTGGGAGGCGCTTCGTCCATCCGGGCAGTCAGGATCCGGCGTCCTGGCCGTCCTCCGCCGCGCGGTCGAGCGCCGCCTTGTGCTCCTGCCACCTGGCCAGAACCCTGGGCAGCTCAGCTATGACAAACTCGAAGTACTGTACTGAATCGGCCAGCCGCACGCCTGCGGGCGTCGTGGCGCCGACGAGGTCGATGCCCTCGCGCAGGACCGCTGTCCAGCGGGCCATGAGCCGGTCGCGGCCGGTGACGACCTCGTCCCAGACGTGGTCGGGAACCCGGTAGTGGTGCCGGCGGGAACCCGGTTCGCCTTCCCTGGCGACCATGCCGACGCCAATGAGATAGCGAACGCCGCCCGACACAGCCGCGGGACTGGCCTGGAGCTGCTCGGACAGTTCGGCTGCGGTCAGCCGCCCGGAATCGGTTGAGAGCAGCGCGGCGAAGACCCTGGCCGGCATCCGCGGGATGCCGGCCTCCACGAGGACCGACGCGAACCGCTCGACGAACCGGCTCACGGCAGCCTGATCCCGCTCTGCCAGCGTCTTCCGGCCCGCCTGTTCGCGTTCGGCTGTGCCTGCCAAGCTCACCCCCTCGCTGCGTTCGCTGCAGCCGGCCCGCGACTCGCCGGCCCGCTGCGGCGATTCCCTCGATTTCTTGCGGTATGAACTTTACTTTCAGAGATTTATGAATCTAGTGTAGTCTGCGAATCATGAGCAATGCAATCGACGTGGCCGGCCTGCGCAAGGCCTATGGCAAGGTCTCCGCGCTCGACGGGCTCGACCTGACCGTGGCGACCGGCGAAGTGCACGGGTTCCTCGGCCCGAACGGAGCCGGCAAGACCACGACGATCAGGATCCTGCTCGGCCTGCTCCGCGCCGACGGCGGATCGGCGCGGCTGCTCGGCGGCGATCCGTGGAGCGATGCCACCACGCTGCACCGCAGGCTCGCCTATGTGCCAGGCGACGTCAGCCTGTGGCCGAACTTCACCGGCGGCGAGGTCATCGACCTGCTCGGACGGCTGCGCGGCGGCCTGGACGACAAGCGGCGGGCCAGCCTGCTCGAGCGGTTTGAGCTGGACCCGACGGTCAAGGCGAGGGCGTACTCCAAGGGCAACAGGCAGAAGGTCGCGCTGATCGCCGCGCTCGCGTCGGACGTCGAGCTGTTGCTGCTGGACGAGCCGACGGCCGGCCTTGACCCGCTGATGGAGGCGGCGTTCAGGGCTTGCGTCGAGGAGGAGCGCAAGATCGGGCGGACGGTGCTGCTGTCCAGTCATATCCTGTCCGAGGTCGAGGCGCTCTGCGACCGGGTGACCATCATCAGGCTCGGCCGGACCGTCGAGAGCGGGACCCTCGCCGACCTGCGGCACCTCACCAGGACCTCGATCGCCGCCGAGGTGGCCAGCCCGCCGGTGGGCCTGAACCGGCTGCCTGGCGTGCACGATCTCGACATCGAGGGAGACCGGGTGCGCTGTGAGGTCGAGACCGACAAGCTGGACGGCCTGCTCAAGGCGCTCACCGCGGCGGGCGTACGGAGCCTGACCAGCCAGCCGCCGACGCTGGAGGAACTGTTCCTTCGGCACTACGCGGGCGACGGCCCGCGGGCGCACGATGCGGCGGCCGCTGCGCCGGACGGGACTCCGGCATGAGCGAGAGCACGACCCGGCATCGCATCGCGCCGCCGCGAAGCCCGGCGGGGGCCCCAGCCATGAGCACGCTCGCGGGGGTTGGCCCGCTGACAGTGCTTGCCCTGCGCCGTGACCGAGTCCTGCTTGTGATCTGGATCTACGTGTTCGCCGCGTTCACAGGAGCGACGGTCTACGGCTTCAAGAAGCTGTACCCGACCGCCCCCGCGAGGGAGCTGTTCGTGGTGGCCGCGAACCACAACGCGGCGCTGCTGACGATCTACGGACCGTTCTACGGCAGTTCGCTCGGCTCGTTCACCGCCTGGCGGGACACCGTGCTCGGGGCGCTCCTCGCCGCGATCATGGGCATCTTCATCGTTGTCAGGCACTCGCGCGGCGACGAGGAGAGCGGGCGCCTCGAGCTCATCGGCTCGGCGGCCGTAGGGCGGCACGCGGCGCTGGTGGCCGGGATGCTGGTGGCAGGGCTCGCCTGCTTCGCCGTCTTTGGCATTCAAGCGGTGATCCCGATCGCGTTCGGGGTGCCGGCGGTCGGCTCGATCGCGTTCGCGGCCGGGGTCGCTCTCTGCGGTCTGGTGTTCACGGCGGTCGCTGCGGTCACCGCGCAGGTCGCCCAGACGGCCAGGTCGGCTCGGGGTCTCGCGATCGGCGTGCTGCTTGTCGCCTTCCTTCTCCGTGCGATCGGCGATTCGGTGAGCACGAGCGGGCCGAGCTGGCTACGGTGGCTGTCCCCGATCGGCTGGGCGGAGCTGCCCAGGCCTTTCGGCACGATCCGCTGGTGGGTGCTCGCGATTCCGCTGGCAGCCGCTTTGGTCGCCGGCGTCGCGGCCGCGCTGCTGACCATCCAGCGCGACTACGACTCGGGGCTGCTCGCGACCAGGGCCGGACGGCCAGGTGCCGCGGCGTCACTGCGCTCGCCGTTCGCGCTCGCCTGGCGGCTGCAGCGCGCGACCGTGATCGCGTGGGTGCTCGGCGCGCTGGTGTACGGCGTCGGCGTCGGCTCGGCGGCCAAGGGGATCAGCGGGCTGCTCGGCAGCGCCCAGGTCAGGAGGGTCGTTGCCACGATGGGCGGCCAGGCCGGGCTCACCAATGCCTACCTCGCGGCACTGGTCAGCCTCACCGGGATGGCGGTGGCCGGCTTCGCGATTTCCGCAGTGCTGCGGTTGCGCTCGGAGGAGACCGACCTGCGGGCTGATCCGGTGCTGGCCACCGGGACCAGCCGGATCGGCTGGGCGCTTAGCCACATCGTCATCGCGGTGGCCGGGACCCTGGTGATCCTGACCGTGGCGGGCGTCGCCATCGGCCTCGGGCACGGGGCGCGGGCCGGCTCGCTCAGTGACGAGGTAGCCAGGATGGCGGGCGCCGCGCTGGCGCAGGCTCCCGCCGTGCTGGTCATGGCCGGCCTCGCCGCTGCGCTGTTCGGCCTCGTACCGCGGATCACTGCCGCGGCGAGCTGGGGGGTGCTGGGCGTGGCGGTGCTGCTGCTGTTCTTCGGCGACTCCCTGCAGTGGCCACAGTGGGTGCTCGATCTCTCGCCTTTCACGCACGCCCCCAGGCTGCCGGGCGGCGTGGTCAGTGCCACCCCGCTCGTCTGGCTGTGCGCGATCGCCCTCGCGCTTGGCGCGGCCGGCCTGATCGGCCTGCGCCGCCGCGACATCGTCTGAGGCCGCGACATCGTCTGAGGCCGGGCCCCGGGTCCGCGGAAGAATCCCGGAAGGCGACTGGTTAGCGGTGATAAGGATCTGTAGCCAAGGGGGATAGCGAGGCTGCGACGTGGTCGCTGACCTGAGCCGCTCCCGGCGGATGCTCGTGCTCGCGACGTGCTGCATGAGCCTGTTCATCGTCGGGCTCGACGTCACGGTCGTCAATGTCGCGCTGCCTTCCATCCAGCATGAGCTGCACGCCAGCGTCTCCGGCCTGCAGTGGGTGGTGGCTGCCTACTCACTGGTCATCGCCAGCCTGCTGATGCTGGCCGGCTCGACGGCAGACCGGATCGGCCGGCGCCGTACGTTCCAGACCGGCCTGGCCATGTTCACCGCCGGCTCTCTGCTGTGCAGCCTCGCGCCGAACCTGGGCGCGCTTGTCGCGTTCCGTATGGTGCAGGCCGTCGGCGGCTCGATGCTCAACCCGGTCGCGATGTCGATCATCACGAACACGTTCACCGAGCGGGCCGAGCGGGCCAAGGCCATCGGGATCTGGGGCGGCGTGGTTGGCCTGTCCATGGCGCTCGGCCCGGTGGTCGGCGGCGTGCTGGTCAGCACGGTCGGCTGGCGAAGCATCTTCTGGGTCAACATCCCGGTCGGGATCGCGGCCATCGCGCTGACGGCGATCTTCGTGCCCGAGTCGAGGGCGCCGCGGGCACGAAGGTTCGACCCGGTCGGGCAGCTGCTCGTGATAGTCACGCTGGCGACGCTGGTGTACGGCATCATCGAGGGCCCTGGCCGCGGCTGGACATCGCCGTTGATCATCTCCTGCTTCGTCGTCGCTGCCGTCGCTGGCACCGGTTTCGCCTGGTACGAGATCCGCCGCCACGACGCGCTGCTCGACATCCGGTTCTTCCGCAGCGCACCGTTCTCCGGCGCGACCGTGATCGCGGTGTCGGCGTTCGCCGGGCTCGGCGGATTCCTCCTGCTGAACACGCTCTACCTGCAGGATGTCCGCGGCTACTCCGCGCTGCACGCCGGGCTGTACATGCTGCCGATGGCGGCGATGACGGCCGTCTTCAGCCCGCTGTCTGGCCGGATCGTCGGCGCCCGCGGGCCGCGGTTCCCGCTGATCGCCGCCGGGATCGCGATCACGGTCAGCGCGATCACGCTGACCAGGCTGGCCGCGGACACGTCGACGCTGAGCCTGGTGATCAGCTACCTGCTGTTCGGGCTCGGGTTCGGCCTGGTGAACGCGCCCATCACGAACACCGCGATGGCGGGCATGCCGCGCGCCCAGGCTGGCGTGGCCGCGGCGGTCGCCTCCACGAGCAGGCAGCTGGGTTCGGCGCTGGGGGTCGCCGTGCTCGGGTCCGTCGTCGTCTCCGGCCTGTCAGGTCCGCTCAGGACCGGGCTCGTCCCGGCCAGCCACGCCGGCTGGTGGGTGCTCGCCGGGTGCGGGCTGGCGGTGGTCACGCTCGGCCTGATCACCACCGGGCCCTGGGCCAGGCACACCGCAGAACTGGTCGCCGCCGAATTCGGTCACGGCGACGCCGACACGGACGAGACGCCCATCGAGCCCGCCGCCTGACGGGCTCGGCCGGCCCTGGGACCAGGGCCGAAGAACACCGATGTCACATCGGTGTTCTTAGAAAACCCCCGATGTCACGTTGGTGTTCAATATGCTCCGGGCTCCTACTGGCCGGCGGCCTGCGACATCGCCATGATCGCGAAGACCGCGCCCTGGTCATCGCTGAACACGGCCATCCGGCCGTACGGGGTGTCCCACGGCGGGCGCATCACGTTGCCGCCGAGCTTCGTCGCGACCTCCGCCGCCTCGTCCGCGTCGTCCACGCCGAAGTAGGTCATCCAGTGCGCGGGAGTCTCGGCCGGCGCCATGGTGCCCAGGTCACCGATCCCGCCCATCCCGTCGCCGGTGGTCCTGAACGTCGCGTACTTGAAGTCGTCGCTGCTCATGTCGTCATACGCGTAACCGAAGACGTCGTGGTAGAACGCCTTGTTCGCCTCGAAGCTGCGGCTCATGTTCTCGTTCCAGCAGACCGCTCCCGGCTCGTTGGCCAGGCCCATGCCGCTGTGCGCGCGGGCCTCCCAGATGCCGAAGACGGCGCCGCCCGGGTCGGCGGCCACGCTCATCCTGCCGACGTCCATGACGTCGAACGGCTCGGCCAGCACCGCTCCGCCGGCTGGCGCGATCTTGCTGGTGGTCGCGTCGACGTCGTCGGCGGCCAGATAGGTCGTCCAGGCGGTCGGAACCTCGGCAGGACCCATCTTCGGGCCGATCCCGGCGACCGGCCTGCCCTGCACCAGGCACATCACGTAGCCGCCTGCCTCCGGCGGCCCGATTTCCGTGCTCCAGCCGAAGAGCGTCGAGTAAAAGGCCGTGGCCCTGGCCACGTCGTCGGTCCCCAGGTCGACCCAGCACGGCGTGCCGGCCGGCCATGGCGTGTCGCGTTGCACCATTGCTCCTCCAAGGGCTCCTGATTCGGTGATGGTGCGAATGGCTCTGATGCGGCGGATGCGCAATGGCTGACGCGATCCGTCAACCCCCGTGTCTATTGGCGTACGCAGCGTATCCAGCGGCGGGATGCCAGTCAGCCGGTTGTGGATTTCGCCGCGTCAGTTGCCCGGCCGAGACGGCCTGCCTGGGAATCGTTAGTTGTGCGGACTGCGTTATCGATCCGTAGCATGGCAGCCATGGGTAGCCATCGAGCCTTGCGGCCAGGAGTCCAGCTGGCCAGCCCAGCCTCAGCTCGCCGTGGAGCCCGGAGAGGCGTTCCCCCCGTGCAACCAACCAAGAGGCTCGTGAGCCTAGTCATCGGCGTCGTGCTGGCCGTGGCCGGCGTCGTCGCGTTCGCGGCGCACGCGGCAGCACGCCGCGCCGCGACCGAGCACACGGCGTCCCCGGCAACGGCGTCGCAGACGCGGCCAGGCAGCACAGCAAGCTCCGGCATCCACGCCACCAAGAGCCTGCACGGCATCACTGCGGTCTCGGCCGGGATCGGGCTGCGTGCGGGCGCGGTCTCGCCGAACGCTGCGGGGATCGCCGCGGCCATGGCGATGCTGCCCAAGCTTGACGCCTACCAGCTGGCCGGCCAGCGCGTGATCTACAGCTACAAGGGGCTCACGCCGCCGTCCAGTCTGCTGTGGGCGATCAGGCACGGCCGGGTCGCTGGCGTCATCTTCTTCTCCGACAACGTCGGCTCGTCGGCGCACATCAAGGCCGTCGCCAAGGAGTTGCAGGCGGCGAACGCCAGCCCGGCCAATCCCGTGCGCATGCCGCTGCTGCTGATGACCGACCAGGAGGGCGGCGCGGTACGCAGGCTCAGCGGCCCGCCCGTCCCGTCGGCGAAGCAGATCGGCCAGTCAGCGCATCCGCAGCAGGAGGCGACCAAGGAGGGCGCGGCGGCCGGCAGCTTCATGCGCGGCCTCGGCGTGAACGTGAACCTCGCGCCTGTGCTCGACGTGTACCGCACGCCTGGCAACTTCATCGACGAGTTCGGCCGCTCGTTCAGCAACGATCCCGCGAAGGTCGCGAAGCTTAGCTCGCTGTTCGCGAAGGCCATGCAGGGCAAGCGCGTCGCCGCCACGGTGAAGCACTTCCCCGGTCTCGGCGCCGCGACCCGGTCTCAGAACACCGACGAGCGCCCGGTCACGCTGCACCTGACACTCAGCAAGATCAGGTCCGTCGACGAGCTGCCGTACAAATCGGCTGTCGCGGCCAAGGCCAAGCTCGCGATGCTGTCCTGGGCGATCTACCCGGCGCTGGACAAGAAGTTCCCCGCTGGCTTGTCGTCCACGATCGTGCAGGGCGAACTGCGCAAGCGGCTCGGCTTCGCCGGCGTCACGATTACCGACGCGCTGGAAGCAGGGGCACTGAAGAACTTCGGCGGAACCGCGAACCGCGCGACGCTGGCAGCCAAGGCAGGCATGGACCTGGTGCTCTGCGCCTCGAGGAGCTACGGCCAGGGCGTCACGGCCATGAAGGCGCTGCGCGGTTACTACCTGGGCGCCAGCTCGTCCGCCCGGGCCAGCTTCAAGGCGGCGGCTGAGCGCGTGCTGGCGCTCCGCGCCAGCCTCAGGTGACCGGAGTGCCGGTCGTCGCGGTCAGGTCCGCCAGCAGGCCGGTGAGCTTGCCGGTCAGCGACCCCGGCCGGCCGTCGCCGATCATCCGCCCGTCGATGCCGATGACCGGCGCGATGCCGCCCATGGTGCCGGTCACGAACACCTCGTCGGCCGTATACAGCTGGACCAGCGAGTAGTCGCCGACCGAGCACTCGATCCCGGCGCCCGCCGCGAGCTCGAGCACGGTCGCGCGGGTGATCCCCTCCGGGCACGCCAGCGTCGCCGGCGTGCCGAGAACGCCGTCGGTCACGCAGAACACGTTCGTCGCGTTGGTCTCGGCGACGAACCCGCGGTTGTCGAGCATCAGCGCGTCGTCGGCGCCGGCCACATTCGCCTCGATCTTGGCCATGATCGACGCGAGCAGGTTGTTGTGATGGACCTTGGGGTCGAGGACGTCGGGCGCTGGCCGCCTGATGCTGGACGTGATCAGCGTGATCCCGGTCGCCGCGTACACCGGCGCCTTGTACTCGGGCAGGACGATCAGGGTCGGGCCTGACTGGTTCAGCCGCGGGTCCATCCCGCTGGTGACCTTGACGCCGCGGGTGAGCGTCAGCCTGATGTGCACGCCGTCGGTCATGCCGTTCGCCGCGAGCGTGCGCCTGATCTCCTCGGTGATCTCCGCGTCCGCTGGCACCGACTCGAACGCCAGCGCCTGCGCCGATCGCCTGAGCCTGGCCAGGTGCTCGGTCAGCCGGAAGATCCGGCCGTCATGCACGCGCAGGCCCTCCCAGACCGCGTCGCCGCCCTGGACGACAGAGTCGAAGGGGTTCACCGCGGCCTCGTCCCTGTGCGTCAGCCGTCCGCCGACGTTCACGATGATGTCGCGGTTCCGCTCGTCGTACTGCTGCAGCATGTCTAGATCTCCAGTCTGTGCGCGGCGAGCTGGGCGTAGAACGGCTCGCACCGGGCTGCGAGGTCTTCGAGGCCGGCGGGCAGCGGCGCTGCCGAGGCGCCGCTGCCCGCGTCCCGCCTGGCGGTGAAGCCCGTCGACGCCCAGACCCGCTCGTACCAGTACCTGGCCCAGACCCCGTCGGTTGGCCGCGGCCCCGCTGGCCAGGACAGCATCGCCTCGTCGAACGGGATCCGCACCGCGTCGCACAGCGCCGCCAGCGACCCGCGCGGCCTGGCAGCGATGTCGGCCGCGTCGATGACCGGCCCGCCGAACAGCTGGTAGATCTCGGCCTGCTGCTCCAAGCCGAGATCCGCGAGCGTCGGCGTGTGCCTGACCTTGGCGTAGGAGGTGAGCAGCCGCCGCGGATCCCTGATCAGGAACGCGTGCCGCAGCCCGGCCAGCCGGCTCCGGTCGACGTCAGGGAGCAGGTGATGCGTCATGTGCTTCTGGTAGTACACGGTGCGGCCGGCCGGCAGCTGGCCCGAGGTGAGCTCGTCGACCACCTCAGGCCAGCCGGTCGGCATCGACGCGAGGATCTCGTCCCTGCCTGGATGGTCGATCCCGGTCTCGGCCAGGTAGTAGGCGTACAACGGCTCGTCGACGACGACTGTGTCTGGCCGGTTCTCGAACGAGCGCATCAGCGCCGTCGACAGCGTCCTCGGCCCCGACCACATCGCGATCCTGGCGACCACGGGCCCGGCCCCGGTCAGAGCGTAACGACGCTGCGGAGCACCTCCCCGCGCCCCATCTTGGCGAACGCCTCCTCGACGTCGCCGAGCGCGATGGTCTCTGACACGAACTTCTCCAGCGGCAGTCGCCCGCCGAGGTGCAGGTCTGTCAGCATCGGGAAGTCACGGTCCGGCAGGCAGTCGCCGTACCAGGACGACTTCAGCGACCCGCCGCGGCCGAATACGTCCAGCAGCGGCAGCTCGAGCCGCATCTCGGGTGTCGGCACGCCGACGAGCACCACGGTCCCGGCGAGGTCGCGTGCGTAGAACGCCTGCTTGTACGTCTCAGGCCGCCCGACGGCCTCGATCACCACGTCAGCGCCATTGCCCTCGGTCAGGGCCTGGATCTGCTCGACAGGGTCGGTCTCCCGCGAATTGATCGTGTCCGTCGCGCCGAGGTCACGCGCCCAGGCCAGCTTGCGGTCGTCGACGTCCACGCCGATGATCTTGCGCGCGCCCGCGAGCCTGGCGCCCAGGATCGCCCCGCACCCGACGCCGCCGCAGCCGATCACCGCGACGGAGTCGCCGCGGCCGACCTGGCCGGTGTTCAGCGCCGCGCCCAGGCCCGCCATGACGCCGCAGCCGAGCAGCCCGGCTACCTCGGGCTTGACCTCGGGGTTCACCTTCGTGCACTGGCCCGCGGCGACGAGAGTCTTATCGGCGAACGCCCCGATGCCTAGCGCGGGCGACAGCACGGTGCCGTCGGCGAGAGTCATCTTCTGGGTCGCGTTGTGCGTATTGAAGCAGTACCAGGGCCGGCCTCTGCGGCAGGCGCGGCACTGGCCGCAGACCGCACGCCAGTTGAGGATGACGAAGTCGCCTGACGCGAGGCCGGTCACATCGTCGCCGACCGCCTCGACGACGCCGGCCGCCTCGTGGCCGAGCAGGTAAGGGAAATCCTCGCCGATGCCGCCCTCGCGATAGTGCAGGTCGGTGTGGCAGACGCCGCACGCTTGCACGCTGACCAGCGCCTCGCCGGGACCCGGATCGGGGACGATGACGGTGGTGAGCTCGACCGGGGCGCCCTTGGCGCGGGCGATTACGCCTTGTACCTCATGTGCCATCGCGTTCATGCCTTTCAGTTCTTCGCATAACAAGGCCCAGGGCGCTGGTCAGCCCAGCAGGCCGGCCAGTCCGGCCCGGTCACGGCCGATGCCGATGTGGCCGATGATACGGGTCGGACCCCCTAGCGTTTCCTGACCAGTATCGCTATCGCCACATCGGGGGGCGCGAAGGCGCGGAGCCGCTGCCGCAGCTCATCGACCGTGATGCCACGCACGTTGGCCTGATACCGGGGCGGGCCGTCGAGCGGGCTGGTGAGAGCCGTCGGGCGGAGCATGTACCAGAACGGGATCAGCAGCAGGATCCAGCGCACCGCGCGCCGCGCCGGGCCGTGCCGGTACCCGCGCAACGCGAGCGACGCGTCCTGACTGAGGATGACCTCGACCCGGGCGCCGTAAGGCCGCTGCGCCATCCTGATCCGCTCGATCTGCCGCCAGGGCAGGTGCCTGACGTCGCGCCGTCGCCGGCCGCGGCGCCTGCTGAACGAGGGCAGCCCGAGATCGATCCCCTCGGCGTTCACGCCGAACGCGTGCGTGGTGATCGAGTTGACCACGAGAATGAACACGATCATCGCGCCGAGCAGCCCGGCTGCCGCAGTCAGCCTGAACCAGACAGGCGGCCACGGGCTCAGCGCCAGCGCCGCGGCGAGGACCAGGTACCAGATCGGGGTGACCCAGAGGTAGCCGCGAGGCAGGATCGCCGACGGGCCGATCACCGGAACGTAGAGGCCTTCCTGCATCGCTCGCCCCCTAACTGTGAACCTGGGACTGATCGTCCACCAGCCGGGGGTTCTGCCGCAAGATGCAGTGATACCTGCTAGTTGATGACCTTGCGGCCGTAGTTGCGCGCGGGCCGCAGCCGGGCCGTGGCGATCGTGTAGCGGGCGCCAGGATCATGCCGCATGATGGAGGAGCCCGGCAGGACCGGGACCCTCGCCGCGGTGGCGAAGGACAGGTCGGCAGACGGCCGGGACGCTGGAGGTTAGCCGGATGCCGAAGAAGGGCCGGCGGTCAGGACAGGACGACGCCCTGGGAGCCGATCCCGGCGGTCTCGGCGGCGACGAGGACTACGACTGGATCAGGTACCTCGGCGAAGGCCGGTCGTCCGCATCCGCTGGCTCGTCCCCTGCGGCCGCCGCGACAACGTCCACGGCGCTGCAGTCGCCGGCGAGGACCGTGGCCGCACCCTCTGCCCGGCCGGCCGCTGCGCCGTCAGCCGTTACTCAGTCGGCAGCTGCCCGGCCCGCCGCTGCCCGGCCCGCCGCTTCGGGGCCGGCCGCACAGCCGCGCCGGTTCGGGCGCGGCGCGGATCAGCAGTCCGACAGCGACACCGACCCCGGCGGCGGCCCGGTCGGGCGCGGCGGGGCAGGAACCGGCCGCGGGCCGGGCGGCCGTCGTGCCGCCGGCCGCCGCCCCGAGTCGCCCCAGCCATACGAATCGCAGCCATACGAACCGCAGCCTTACGAGCCCGAGCCAAATGAGCCGCAGGCCTACCAGCCCGAGCCATATGATTCCCAGGCCTACCAGCCCGAGCCGTACGAGCCCCAGTCCTACGAGCCCCAGTCCTACGAGCCTGGCCCGTCCCGGCGCTTCGGGCGCCGGGAGCGCGCCGGGCGGACCAGCGGCGGAGACCGCCAAGACCAGAGCGGCTGGCCAGTCGACGGCGGCGGCTCCGGTCGAGGCGGCGGTTCCGGTCGAGGCGGCGGCACCGGGCCGCTGCCTGTTACGGACCGGCCTGGCCGGGCCGAGCCCGGCGGCGGGCCTGATCAGCGCGGCGGTTACGGGAGCGGTCAGCCGTCCCGCAGCCCATCAGGCACGGGGCCGCGCCGCGCCGTCAAGGTCCGGCAGGGCCGCACGACCGACCTTCTGTTCAATCCGGCGGCCGAGGACTACGGTCAGCCGCTGTACCCGCCCGGCGATGCGTACGGTCAGCCGGCGGCGGACGCCGGCGGCACACTCGCGAGCCCGCCGCGGACGCCTGACCGGCAGCACGACGACAGGTTCACGCCGCCGCAACGCCGCCTGGACACCGCCGAGTTCGCCCAGCCGCTGTATCCCGAGCTGGACTCCGGCCCAACCACGGACGCTCGCCCGCGCAGGTCAAGGCCCGGTGCGGACCCGCTCGGGGATACCGACGCGCGCGGCCGGACGGCTCCCGACGATCGCCGTCCTGCTCGCTCCCGCCAGGGCGGCCCTGCCGCCCTGGCGCTGCCCGGGCAAGACCGCGCAGACCGGACTGGGCCGCAGCGGCGGATCGAGGACCTGAGGGGCGCCGATCCGCGTACGACCGGCCCGCAGCGGCGGATCGAGGACCTGAGGGGCGCCGATCCGCGTACGACCGGACCCCAGCGCCGGGTCGATGACGTGGGCGGCGCGGATCCCCTGGGCGGGTCTCGCCAGGGCGAGCGCACGGGCCCGCAGCCGCGAGCCGGCGGGCTGAGCCGTCCCGACCCGCTGACCGACAGCGGCATCGGCGTGCTCTGGGCGTCCGAGCCGCCGGCCGCGCCGGCTGGCGTCGCGCCGGAGGCGGCGATCACGAAGACGCCGGCCAGGCGAACCGGCACCGGCGCGTTTGACCGGCCGGACTTCGACATCGCCGATCCGCTCGCCGAGCCCGCCGGCCTGCCAGGCACCGCGCCGCGCGGCAAGCCGGCGCCCAAACCGCGGAAGGGCGCCAAGAAGGCAGCGCCGAGCAAGCCAAAGCAGGTCAAGATCCGCCCGCGGGCCTGCCTGCGCAAGAAGGCCATGGTGCTGCTCGGCGGCCTGGTGATCATCGTCGCGCTCGCCGCAGTCGGCTACTTCAAGCTCATGCCCCGAACCTCGCACACAGTCTCGGCGCCGACGGCCCTGGGCAGCTACGTCAAACAGCAGGCGAACGCGACCGCGAAGAGCCTCAGGCACCGGATCATGATCGCCGCCGCCGGGGACGTCAAGAACGTCGTCGCCGCCGTGTATGAGCAGAAGACGGGCCCGGGCACCAGCAAGGGACCCCGGATTGTCGTGTTCATCGGCGGCAACCTGACCGGCAATGCCTCCGCCAGCGATCTGATCAGCGCCTACATGACCAGGCTGCACGGGGCGTTCACGACGATGCCAGGGCGCGTCGGCGGGCAGGCAGCCTGCGCGCCTGGTTCCAACGGCGGTCCTTCCGAGTGCGCGTGGGCAGACGGCGACACGTTCGGTGTTGTCGTGTCGGCCACGCTGAGCGCGACTGGGCTTGCCGACGAGATGCGGCACATGCGGCCGCTCGTCGAGCACGTCGCCAGGTAAGCCAATCCCGCCAGCGCGGGCCGGAATCAGGTCGTCGGCTTGTCGTCAGCGGCGTCCGCGGTGTCGCCGGCGGCGTCCGTTTTCGCTGGCAGGCCAGCCGGGCCCGGGTTCGCTGGCTGCGGCGTACGCAGCGACAGCCTCGCGACCGCCATCGTGATCGCGGCCGCCAGCACGGCAAGCCCGGCGAGCTGGCCGCCGATCAGCCTCGGGTCGAGCGGCAGCGCCGAGGACGTCTGCGCGGCCCTGGCCGCCTTGCCCGACCGCTGATGCTTCTGCTTGGTCTGCGGCGAGGCAACTGGTGTCACGGTCGGGAACAGTCCGCCGAGGCTGGGCGGCGTGATCGTCGCGCTCGGGATGGGCAGCAGCGTCGTCGGCGGCAACGGCGGGACAGGCGGCACAGAGTTGCCGACCGGAGAACGGCTGTGCTTGCTCACGACGGTCGCCACGGCGGCCTCGGCGGGGGACAGCGACGCCGCGTCGACGTTGACGGTCAGGGTGATCGGGGCGCCGGCGGTCGCGGCGGCCCTGACCTTATCGGTGATCATCAGCTCGAACGCCTGGTTCGCGGGCAGCGTGCCGATCGTGCACGTGGTGCCGTGCGCCGCCGGGCACAGCGTGTACCGCGGGAACTTCATCGAGCGGGCGCTGCTCGACGCCGTCACGACGACCTTGGTCGCGGGCACAGTGCTCCAGACCCAGATCGAGTACGTGACGGTGCCGCCAGGCTTCGTGCTCGAGCTGTGCTGCACCAGCTGGCCGGTGACGCAGATCGCTCCTGGCTTGTGCGAGCGGCTCGGCGACGGCGACGGGCTCGCGGACTTGGAGTGTGACTTCGACGGCGACGGGCTCGGCGAGCGCGACCTCGACGGGCTCGGGCTGTTGCTAGCCGACTGGCTCGGGCTCTTCGATTGGCTGGGGCTGGGTGAGCCGCTCGGGCTGTGCGATGAACTCTTGGACGCGCTCGGGCTCGTGGACGGGCTTGAGCTCCTCGAGGAACTCGTGCTCTTGGACGGGCTCGCCGGCATCGCCAGCTGATGTGCCGACACGGCCGCCACTGAGCCCTGTCCGCACGGCGACCTCATCGGCCGGGCGGCGGAGGCAGCGGAGGCAAAGGCCGGTGCGATAGCCATCCCCGACGCCAGGAACGACCCCGCGATAATGGCGACGGCTGCCTGGCCGGTTCGGAAGATTCCTACCGGCATCGTTGCGCTCCGATCATCGCGCCAGGCATAGCCAGCCGCGCCGCCGGGCGTCGCGCCTTGGGGGCCATGTATTCGAGCATAAGCTGGCCGCCCGACTGACTGAAGTGGCTGGGGGGTATGCGCTGACGAACCAGTCCATAATGATCCTGTTTCGCCAGCGCATCACGAGCGTCTTTGAAATGGCGGTCTGATGAACAGTGAGCGTCGGCCAGGTGGCGCCGCCGCCCGCGGGACTGACGTGCTGACCAGGCCAGCCCGAGCTCCTGACCTGGTGCTGCGCTACGGCGACGGCGCCGACCACGTGGCCGATGTCCATCTTTCGCCCGCGGCCGCAGCCGGGCGCAACGGGACTGGCGGGCGAGTCCCGTTGACGATATTCCTGCATGGCGGTTTCTGGCGCGCCGAGTACGGAAGGGAGCACACTGGCCCGCTTGCCGAGGCGCTTGCCGCTGCCGGAATTGTCGTGTGTACGCCGGAATATCGGCGAACGGGGGAGCCTGGCGGCGGTTGGCCGGGGACGTTCGACGACGTCGCCGCCGCGGTCGACCGGCTGCCTGGGCTGGTCGCGCAGGCAACCGGCGGGCTCGTCGCCGCGGAGCCCGGCGGGGTGATCCTGGCAGGTCATTCGGCCGGCGGGCACCTCGCGCTGTGGGCGGCGAGCAGGCACCAGCTGCCGCCGGGATCGCGCTGGCATACCGGCGAGCGAGGGTGGCGCGGCGTCGTGGCCCTCGCGGCGGTCAGCGATCTGGGTGCCAGCCACCGCAAGGCGCTCGGCCAGCAGGCCGCTGGTGCGCTGATGGGCGGCGGGCCCGCGGAGTTCGCCGACGGCCGCTACGCGCAGGCCGATCCGTCCCGGCTGGTGCCAGCCAGCGGACCGGTCTGGCTCGTGCACGGCATGGACGACGACCGCGTTCCGTACCCGATGAGCCTGGACTACGCTCGCGTGGCGCGGCGCGCGGGCGCACGGGCGGCGGCCGCGACCTGCGTGCTGCTGCCTGGCGCCGGGCATTTCGAGGTGATCGATCCGCTGTCGGGGGAGTGGCCGCAGGTGGCTGACGCGTTCTGGCGCGTGGGTGAGCGCGCCGGCGGGTAGGTTCCCGGTCGGGTTCGCGCTGATCGCCGCGGGCTGCGCGCACGTTAACCAGGCGCTGGCGTGATCGTGTATGCTCGCGTAGCGCGCTCGGGCCAGGCGGATGCCCGCCGGAGCCGGAAGCGCCGGTCGAGCGGGTTCTCACCCGCCGCGCCCCCTTAGCTCAGTCGGCAGAGCGTCTCCATGGTAAGGAGAAGGTCTACGGTTCGATTCCGTAAGGGGGCTCTCATTGATGCTGGCTAGAGCTCTGTTTCGTTGTTGATTTCGAATGTTGATCATCTGCCGTAGAACGAGTCGTGGACCAGGTTGCCCGATCGGCCGAGTCGACGCCCTGAGTGCTGGGTCACTAAGGGTGACGACCGCGCTTTGGCACACTCCTGGCTGGTCACCGGAGGCCGCGATTCGGGAACGGGGCGCGAAGATTAGCCCTGAATAGCCTTGTTTCTGCTGCACGCGCGGCCGAGGTGTCCCACATAACCGCGGACTGTGGCTCGCGCGGCCGCCGATGCCGCCAGCGGCTGCGACCGCTCAAAGAGACGCTCCTGCTGTAGCCCCCGTTCGCCCGACCCATCCAAGGGTCAGGCACCACACTTGCCTTCAGGAAGACCGTCGCCTGGCCTGAGCCCGGTGCTTGATGTCGTAGCCCAAACAGATCGAATAGGAATGTCTACGGATTGATAGGTTTTACTCCTGGCGGAACGCCAGCCAGAATGCCAGATCTGGCTTCGGTTTTCGGCGAGGCTGGCTCCCCAGCGGTAGGGTGATTCCTCGGCGCGGCCTAGTGGGGCCATCGAGGCCAAGAATCTGCCGCCGGGCGGCTCACTCCGAATCCCGGAGCCCGGGCCGCGCAGACGAGTTTTCCTTGGCGTTGTCTGGACCTGGGAGGGACCTTCGCCTCTGCCCTGCATGCGGCCGAGAGGGTCATCATTACCTTAATCAGATCAGATCGGCTGAGCTCCTGATCGAGGATCGCAGGAATAGCCGCCATGAAGAACTATCTGCTCAAGAAGACCATCAGGGACGAGCTGGCGGAACGCCGGATCAGCTATCGCGAGTGGCAGGCCGAGCACGCATCCGAGCGGGCCGAGGCAAGGGCTGCAACGCATCCGGACCGAAAGGCATCCAGGGCGATACGCGAAAAGCGCCCGGCCGAAAGCGCGCAGAAGCTCAAGTCCGCCAGTGCTGCCAAGCGGGACCGGTCTGGGCCTGGCCAGCCTGTTTGGCTTCCGGGAAACGTAGAGGTCCGAGTCGCGGGAGAATCGTTCCATGTGGACGCTATCCGCGCAGCGGAACAAAGTCGTTCCCCTGGCTCACAGCTGACAGCTGTTCTCGTTCCTGACCCTGGTAACGCGCACGATTCCCACGCGGTAGAGGTCCACGTGAACGGCGAGCACGTGGGGTTTCTTCTCCGCGAGGTAGCCGCGCGGGCGCAGGCAGCCATTGTCGCGTTCAGCCTTGCGCACGGCGGCCGCCGCGTGTCATGTCCCGCCGAGATCCGGTGGCGTGATGTTGGTCCGCAAGTTGTGCTTTTGCTGGACCCGAGGCCTCTGGGGCTGCGGGCTGAGATGCTCACAGCTGTTCCCGATATGGCTGTAACGATAATGCGGCTCCTTTCCCGGCTTGATAAGCCGGCGCCGCGTCTAGCTGACGTTGACGCCCAGGCCAGATTGGCTCTGGCCAGGGCGGAAGCTGAACGGCAGGCAGTTGACGCCGGTTTCGATCGCAGCCGACGTGATCTGCGGCGGGTAGAGGATGCCCTGCGCAGCCTAGCGAGCCGGCTCGCCGCCGGCCACGACCGCTCTGCATCCGATGCGTGGCTAAGTCTCGCCCGAACCGTGCGCTATCAGAGCGGGCGCCGCGATGACACGCTCACGGCACTCATCGAGGCGCTCTACTGGGATCGCGGCAACGATCAAGCGTGGTCCGAGCTTGTGGACTACGCGTCCGCAGCGCCGCACGTGCCGATGCTGCTCGCTCTCTTCGCACATGTGCCGCCGCCGAGCATGCCGGCACTGGTCAGTCAGCTGCTGCGGATCTCTGAGGGGCGCGACCGGCTAGGGCGGCTGAATCCCGCCGCTGGACCGCAACTCCGCGACGGGTTGCTCGCCATCGCCGAAGCTCAGGACTCCCAGGCGACCATCGCAGCCCTGACGCAGTACGCAGGCAACGCCGCCGCGAAATCCGGTGATCTTGACGCCGCGACAGGATACTGGCG
Source organism: uncultured Actinomycetota bacterium (assembly GCA_963739025.1). Lineage (GTDB taxonomy): Bacteria > Actinomycetota > Actinomycetes > Streptosporangiales > Streptosporangiaceae > Chersky-822. The sequence goes on from CAVTYS010000003.1 coordinate 1,348,862, forward strand.
CCGCGCGATCGCCGCCGGAAGCACTGATGCGAAGATGGCAGACAAGCTGTCCGTATGGCTCGCCAGCAGGCACGAGTACCAGGAAGCGGCGAGGGTTCTCCGGCAAGCTCTCAAGGCAAATCCTGACTCAGCTACCGTGGCCGACCGCATGCGGCGGCGACTGGCGCGGTGTGAGGCAGGGGAAACCCCGGAAGAGGCCAGCTCACCTGGCAAGCGCCCAGAGTAACTGGCGATGTCCGGGCGAGGCGCCGCGACTGTGATCAGCATGAGCGACCGGCCGATCCGCCAAGACGGCTGTGACCGCGGCTGTCCGTGCCGATCACGGAGATCGAACGGCGCCTGTCAGCGGATGTGACCAGCGGCCGGCACCTGCGCGATGCCGCCGAGTCGATAGCGGCGTCGGCAGGTGCCGGCGTAGAGGACCTGCTGCTAGAGAACGCCGGACCGGTGCAGGAGACCGTCGGCGCGGTGACAGATGTCCTGGCTGGGCTGGCGGTAATGGGGCGGCTGGCGTCCGCTATCGGCGGCATCCGAACGCGTCCCTTTCGGCGCAGTCACAAGACTCGCCGCACATCGATGAGCGATCACCGCCGCGCGAACGCGGGCTGAGTCGGCGCACGCAGCAGATCGCCGATTCCGCACTCGGATCGATCGAGCGGTCGGCGGGCTCAGCTGTGCGGGTTGTGGTCCTCGGGAACCGTGAATGCGGGGCTTCCAGTGGTTCCGCGAAGTGACGAGTATAGTTCAGTTTGTGGATAGAACTGCGTCGCCGTCGCTGTTGCCTGTGCTGCGGTCTCAGCAGCAGGGGGAGATTCTCGCGCTGCTGCTGGGGGATCCGGATCTGGAGGTCAGCCTGACGGAGATTGCCCGGCGTACGGGCGCCCCGCATCCGTCGGTTCATCGCGAGGTGGAGCGGGCGGAGCGTGCCGGGCTGGTCACGAGCCGAAAAGTCGGCAACACCCGGCTGGTGCGTGCTGACACCGCCAGCCCTTACTACGCGGGGCTGGCCGAGGTGCTGACCCGGGCGTTCGGGGTGCCTGCGGTTCTGGCGGGGGAGTTCGGGCGGGTCCGGGGGATCAGCGCGGCGTACGTGTACGGGTCGTGGGCGGCGCGTCATGCCGGCCAGTCTGGCGAGCGGCCGGTCGGGGATATCGACGTGCTGGTTCTGGGGAAGCCGGACCGGGATCAGCTGTACCAGGCGGCCGGGGTAGCCGAAGAGCGGCTGGGCCGGCCGGTTCAGGTGACGATCCGGGAGGCATCCTGGCTGGAGTCGGGATCGGGGTCGTTTCACCAGACTGTGACCAGCCGGCCGATGCTGAGGCTGGACCTGCCGTCGGCCTAGCCGAACAGGTCAAGCGAGCCGGCCCGCAGCAGCGCCTCGACCGCCGAGACCGCGGCGGCCGCCTTCTCTATCGCCCAGCGGGCGTCTGACTCGGTAACCGGCGCCGCCGCGGGGTCGAAGTACTGGGCGGTGTGCCGGGTGCGGCGCAGCCGTTCGAAGGTCGGCTTGGCGAATGCCGGGATGTCGGCGGCGAACTGGGCGGACACGGCGTCCTCGACGCACATGTGGGAGCCGTCCCCGCCGGTAGCCCGCAATAGCTGGCGGGCCAGGAGCGCTTCGGCGGCCATCCGGTACGCGTCGTAGGCGGCCGCGTAAGCACCGTCGGCGTCGCCGTTTGCCAGGGCCGCCCTGGCCGTGGCGTCCAGGCGCTTTGCAGCCCGCCCGGCCAGCGCTTCCGCCAGCACCGCCGGGTCGCTCGCCTCGAAGCTCTCCAGACGACCTCGGCTGATCAGGAACGCAACGGTCTGCTCACCCCTATGCCAGCGAGTCAAGTCACGAGCCTCCCCAGATCGCCGAACACGCCGCGAGCGGGCCGTCTCAGGGCCGTGCCGCTCTCAATGATCATGTGCCCGATGCCTGACGGCCTGCCCGCCAGGGAAGCCGCCTTGATCCGGTCAGCACGCTACCGGATCCGGCTGACACTGCCACCGGGGAAATGGCCAGGCCGGGGGAGGGTATTACACAGCGTGACATCCGCTGGGATCGGCGCCGGCCGATCGTGGAACGAGTCGTGGACCGGGCGTCAGGCGCAGTGAGTGCATTCTGTGCTTTCTGGGCGTTCCGGCGTAGCGGTGTGTGCAGCTAGTGCGCTCAGGGCGGGGAGCCTTCGGAATGGTAAGGAGAAGGTCTACGGTTCGATTCCGTAAGGGGGCTCCCAGCTCAACGGTGCTATTTCGAAATTAATCGCGATCCGATTTGTCGTTTTCGTGGACCGGGTCATGGAGACGCTCTCCTGCTCTGAATGCACAGGATGCGCCATCGGCTCCGCGGCGCCGATCACTTGGAGCAATCACTGAGCCGAGCGGCGGCTCTGGGCTCGGCGTTGCAACAGTGCTCGGAAAGGCGCCTCGCCGAATCTCCATTCAGGTGCGGCACGGCAGGGCTCCCGGCCGGCCGTCCGCTCGTCGGGTTGTCAGGTTCCTGTCTTGCGGCCTTCCCGTGCTGCTGATGGCTGCGGCCGGCTTTGGCTAGAGTCGGTCCGTGGCAATCCCGAGTATCAGCTACGCCAGCGGCGCTACGACGTGAGCCTGGCCTTCACGTCGGCGGGGCAGGCCCCGCGGTGGTCTTCGTGCCGCGGGTGCCGTTCAGCAATCTGCGCTCGGAATGGGAGCACCCATCGGCCAGTACAACTCCTGCCCGCACACGATCGCCTACGCGGCCCGCCACCCTCAAAGAGTCAGGTCCATGGTCCTGTTCGGCGAGCGCGGTCGTGATGGTTAGCCGCCTTGCGACTGCTCGCGGTTCGACGGTGCTCGTGGCGCGGCTGAAACAGCTTCTGCAACCGTCGGATAGATCGCCAGCACCTTGTCGGCCCTGAGCAAGTTCAGCACCCGTAGCACCTGGCCGCCTGGCAACGCGAATCGTAGCTGACAGCCCAGATCCGAAGCCTGGTAGTGCGCCGCAAGCAGTTTCTTGATGCCAAGCGAATCGCAGAACGTCGTTGCGGTCATGTCGGCAACCACAACGCCGCCCGAGGTGAACCCTGACATGAGCAGCCGACCAGTCTCCTCGGCGTTCATCACGTCTATCTCCGCCGGAAGCTTGATGATGACCGGTCTGGTCGAATGCGGCAAGTTATTCATTAGATGACTATCACGTGCACATTCACGCACGCAGTGCCATGTCAGACATATGGCACAGAACCTGCTGGGAGTCAACTGGAGTGCTTTACCCGGTAGTTTGCGCCCGTAAACGCATGCACGTCCAGGCCGTCCACGTGCTTTCACTCATCCGGCATGCCGCTGCCCCGGGCGGCTTACGGCGGGGGTAGCTGGCGGCGCGGGCCGGGTCAGCCGCCTGCGGGATGAGAAAGAGGGGGCGGTTCCCGCACCCGAGCGCACAGGCACCCGGCCTGCGCGCAGATACCCGATCGGGGGGCGGGGGTTTCCCAAACTAGTCGCTGGCTAGCGGGTGCCGCGACCTGGATCAATGCAGGCGAGTGAGGTTGCAACACGCTGCCGGGCGGTGCGTGGTCGGCTGGTGGACTTCTGCCAGCCAGTCATGGCCATGCCGTGGCGGGCGGCGAAGACCGGCCGGATTAGTCTCGTGAGATGAGCAGCGTTCCGGCTGAGTTGCGGATGGCAGCCTCGCTGGGCGGCGAGATGGGCAGCCGGATCCTGTCCTATGACTGGCCAGCCCACCCGCTGGGCGATCCGGCGGAGTGGCCCGCGGCCGCGCGGACGACGGCCGCCACCGCGCTGGCGTGCCGGTTCCCCATTGTCTTGTGGCTGGGCGACCAGCTCAGACTGATCTACAACGATGGCTATATCCCCATGCTCGGCGATAAGCACCCGGCGGCCCTGGGCTCTGCAGGCGCGGACGTGTGGTGGGATATCTGGGATGTCATCTGCCCGCTTCTGGATGGCGTCGTGACCACGGGCAAAGCCACCTGGTCCGATGACCTGAAGCTGATGCTGGTGAACGATGGCCGCCGCCAGGAGCGCTATTTCACGTTCACCTACAGCCCGATCATCGGGGCAGGCGGCGTGATCGAAGGTGTGTTCTGCGCCGTTGCCGAGACGACCCAGCGGGTGCTGAGCGAGCGGCGGCTCCGGACGCTGAGCACGCTGGCAGCTGCGCTGATGGACGCCCAGTCGGTGGAAACAGCGCTGGGCACCGCGATCGATGTGTGCGCGCATCACCCTGCCGATGTTCCGTTCGCGGCGGTGTACGCCAGCGACGAGGCGGACAGCCGCGTGCGCCTGCGCGGTGCCACTCCGGGCGCGGCCGCCGTCATGCCGCAGTTGCTCGCGTCTTTCACAGATCGCGGCTCCGTCGAGGCAGATGGCCTGCGGCTCGTGCCTGAGCTGCCGGCCCTCCTCCCCTCGCTCGCCACCCGCCTGGGCAAGGACTGCCCGGAGCAGGCCCTGGTGATCACGCTGAGCGGCACGGCCGATGCCGTGACCGGCGGTTCGTCAGCGGCTGCGCTGGTGCTTGGCTTGAGCCGCTATAGGCCCCTAGATGACCAGTACCGCGGATTCTGCCGCCTGGTCGCTGATCAGGTGTCGGCCACGATGGCTAATGTCACGGCGTACCAAGGCGAACGACGTCGGGCGGAGTCCCTGGCGCAGCTTGACCAGGCCAAGACGACCTTCCTTGCCAACGTCAGCCATGAGTTCCGCACGCCGCTGACGCTGATGCTCGGGCCCCTCGATGATGCCCTCGCGTCGCTGAGCGGCGATGACGCGCTGGCAGACCGGCTGCGGATTGTGCACCGCAATGGCCGGCGGCTGGTCAACGCGCTGCTGGATTTCTCGCGCATGGAGGCAGGCCAGAGCCAGCCGCAGCTGGCTGTCGTGGACCTCGGCGCGCTGACAGCCGGGATCGCGTCGTCGTTCGCCGAAGTCTGCAGGATCGCCGGTATCGAGCTGGTGCTCGATTGCCGGGTCGCCTGGGCCGAGGCTGACGCGGCGATGTGGGAAACGATCGTGCTGAACCTGGTTTCCAACGCGTTCAAGTACACCATGACCGGGTCGATCACCGTGACGGTCGCGCCGGGCCGTGACGGCGGTGCCACGGTGACAGTGTCTGATACCGGAACTGGCATTGCCGCCGAGCATCTGCCCCGGTTGTTCGACCGGTTCTACCGCCCGGCGGACACGGGCGGCCGCACAGCTGAGGGTAGCGGGATCGGGCTGGCGCTGGTGCGCGGCCTGGTGGAGATGCATCACGGGACCATCGACGTAGATAGCACGCCCGGCCAGGGCACCACCGTGCGGGTCAGCCTGCCAGCCGCGGATGCCGGACTTTCCGCGAGCGCCGCTGACAGCATCGCGCGGTCGACCAAAGGGAACGACTATGCCGACGAGGCCCGGGGGTGGCTCGGTGCCGGTTCAAACGGTGAGCGGGCGTTCTCTTCGCGGCAGCTCGTGCTGGTGGCCGATGACAATGCGGACATGCGCCGTCACCTGGCGGCGGTGCTCGGCAGCCGGTGGGACGTAGTCGTCGCCGGTGACGGTCGGCAGGCGCTGGAACTGGCGCGGCGCTACCGGCCGGATCTGCTGGTTACCGATGTGATGATGCCGGAAGTGGACGGTTTCGGGCTGATCGCCGCCATCCGCGCCGATGCTGGCCTTGCTTCCCTTCCAGTGATCATGTTGTCGGCTCGCGCCGGGCCGGAGGCTGTCGGCGGCGGCCTGGCCGCCGGGGCTGACAACTACCTGGTGAAGCCGTTCACCTCAGCGGACCTGATCAGCCATGTCGCCGCCCGGCTCGAGGCGGCGGCACGGGACCGTTCCGGTCCGCTCGGCGAAGAGGCCTCGCAGCGGGAACGAGCTCTGGCGAGCCTGACCGCGGATATGGGAGCGGCAAGGGTCCGTCAGCCAGGCGCTTGACGTGCTGCTGAGGTCGCCGTTCTGCTCGCTGCGAGCCACCGCGGCGGCCGTCGGGCTGCTGGACGAGACGGGCAGTAAGCTCCGCATCACCTACGCCGGCGACCTGACGCGCGAGGTCACCGACTGGTACCACCTGGTAAGCATCAGCTCCCCTGTGCTGCTGGCGGAGACCGCCCGCACGGACCAGCGCATCGTGGTTCCCGACACCGCCGCGCTAGATGCGCGCTTCCTCGCAGAAGCCGCTGACGCGTCGCGGGCCGTTCGTGCCAGCATCCTGGAGCCACTGCATGCCGACGACGGCGCGGGTGCTCGGCGCCCTGGGCCTGGGCTGGCCCGGTCCGCGCGAGATGAGCCCGGCTGACACTGACCTGACCAGGCGGGTCGCCGCGATCCTTGGCCGGGCCGTCGCGCGCATTTCGGTGGCCGAGCGAGAGCATCAGATCGCGATGTCGCTGCAGGAGCGCCTGCTGGACCTCGGGGTGATCTCCCCGGCCGCCGCCGTGTCGGCCGCCTATCAGCCGGCCGGCGAGGTCATGCGAGTGGGCGGTGACTGGTACACGGCGACCCCGCTCGGCCCGGTTCGCATTGGCATCTCGGCCGGAGACGTAGTCGGCCACGGCCTGGCTGCCGCGACAGTCATGAGCCAGCTGCGCAGCGCGCTCGGAGCCGCGGCTCTGGCAGCCGACGATCCAGCCGCCGTGCTCGATCTGCTCGACCGTTACGCCCGGACGCTGGACGACGCCGCGTTCGCTACGGTCGCCTACGCGATCATCGACACCGCAGCCGGCACCGTCAGTTATGCATGCGCCGGGCACCCTTACCCGCTTGTTGTCGGCCCGGAGGGAACGGTGACCTGGCTCCGAGACGGCAGGCGGCCGCCGCTGGCGGTCAGGTCCTTCGCGCCCCGGATGGATGCGTCGACCGGCGGCGCCGCCCTGCCGCCAGGTTCGCTCCTGGTGCTCTACACCGACGGCCTCATCGAGCGCCGGTTCGAGCCGCTAGAAGTCGGCTTCGCCAGGCTGACAGCTGCAGCCGCGGGCTGCGCGAAGTTGCCGGCTGGCCAGGCGTGCAGGGCCCTCATCAGCCAGATGACCCCTGGCCAAGGCTACGCCGATGACGTCGCCGTCATAGCAGTGCGCCCAGCCGGGACCACGGCCACCAGCTACGTCGACGCGATGCCAGCCAGCTTCAGCGAGCTCCGCCCGGCCAGGGACCGGATGCGGGACTGGCTTGCACATCTCGGTACCAGCCGTGCGACCACCCACGATGTCCTGCTCGGCACCGGGGAGGCACTGTGCAATGCCATGGAGCACGGAAGCGACCTAGATCCCCGCCGCACCGTCAGCGTCGAAGCCTTCGCTTCCGCAGATGAGATATCAGTGACCGTCACCGACTCGGGCCGCTGGTTGAAGGACTCCGCGGCTAGCCGGGCCAATCAGCGCGGAGGCGGCCTGAAGCTGATTCACGGCCTCGCGAAGCATTCCCAGACCGCACGCACGATCCTCGGCACCCGAGTCACAATGACCTACCGCCTTGGCCGGACGGCCCGATAAGGAAGGGACAGCACGCCAGATGAATTTCCAGCTACGGCCAGTCGGCCCGCCCGCAGGCTCCGGTGGCCCGGTGCCCGCCGTCCAGATCCACGGCGACGTCGACGCGGCCAACTCCACCGACCTCGGCAATGCTCTGCGCGAGCTGGCCTCCCCGGCACTGATCATTGACCTCAGTCTCGTCGACTACCTCGACAGCGCCGGTTTCGCGATGATCGACCGCCTGCTCGACGAGGCCCCGGTCGCAGTGGTGATCTCTCCAGACAGCGTGGTGCGCCCCGCCGCCGAGCTGGTAAACCTGCCGTTTCATGACAGCCTCACCGACGCGCGCACGTCGATGGAACCCGCCTGAAAGCCTCCCAGCTCGGCAGCGCACGTCAGCGCACCACCGAGGTCACTGGCCGGCCCTGAAGATGCTCAAGATGACGGGCCCGCCCTCCTCACGTGGATCGTCGATATCAGCAGGCGAGATCTGCACGAGCGGACTCGCCGACGACGGGTGGCACGCCGTGACTGGCGTCGCCTGCGTTCCCGCCACAGATCAGCTGTTCCAGCAAGGTCAGGAATCTTGCAGAAATGGCAGCACGCCGACGATCACAGCTGGTGGCGGTGGTCGGTAGAGTTCTCTAACCACACCGGGCGCCCGGCTGACTGGGCACCACCTGCCTAGCCGTCAGGTACCGGAAGGTTACCTGCGGTCCTTGCCGTCCTTAGCCAGATCCCGCCAGTCTTTGGCAGAGACCTCGACGTTGTGCTTGCGCGCAGCGCTCTTGATCCGCTTCCAGGCCTGATCTCTTTCATCGTCGCTGACACCCTCGACCTGATCGAACCTGGCGATCGCATTCCGCACGTGGCGCGCGTCGGTCAGCGGCTCCTTGCGCTCCTTGGGAAAGGCGAACGCGCGGTCCGCAAGCCGGTCCTTCTCCGCAGTGCTCATGCCTTGTCCCTGCCGGGGCACGTCGGCTCCGTGCGCCCTGGCGCTCTGCGCCTGCCGTGCCTTGCCGACGTTGCGCTTGGCGGCTTGCTTCTGCTTGGACGTGGCCATTCCCGTCCTCCCTTCACGCACACACTTCAGTGCGCAGGCGGCTGCCCAGCCGCGGCGGAATCATGCGCGCGGCTCCGATCCGGCTGACGGGCGCCGCTCCTCGGCACGTCGGGCAGCTCGCCAATCCATGTGGCTGCACGCCGTCGCGGAAAGGGACCGCGGTGGGTTTGCTCCTGCTGGTGTCCGGGAAGGACGCTCCTTCGCGCTGACCAAGGAGGACGATATGTGCGTTTCCTGCGGATGCGGTGAGCCCAACGCCGACCACGGCGACTCACGCAACATCACCATGCGGGATGTCGAGGCCGCTGCGTCAGCGGCCGGTGTTAACCCGTCACAGGTCGCAGACAACATCAAGAAGGAAGTACCCGCGAAGCAGTAGGTCCCCGACGGGATGAGGCGCAGGGCAGGCAGCAGGCGTTCTGCCTGCCCTGCGTGGTCACAAGGCTGGTCGGCCGCGGGCTACCTCGACGCGGCCTCCAGCGGATCCACGTCGATAACCGGCCCGCATGACCTTCAATGCGCTGAACAGGTAGCAGGCGCGCCGACGGGCCAGCCGGTTCACGCCCCCGCGCGCGGATTCTTGCCAGGCCGGAATCCGGTCAGTCGCTTGGTGCCGTGGGCCGCACCGCGGTCGAGGGCGGCTTTCACGAGAGCGTAGATCGCGCCCTCCAAGGCTGCGGCGATCAGAACTTCCAGCTAGCGACGCTCAGCGTCCGTGGCCTTCGGAGCGTCCTCCTCGGCGGCAGCAAGCTTCCAGATCTGCTTGAAGATCATGCCCGCCAGCATCCCGCCGAGGATGCTCACTGCCATGCTGACCGGCTTGTACAAGAGCTTGATCATCGCTGCTATCCCTCCACCCGATGATCGCCGCTACCCGTCGAGCCGCGGCCCTAACGTCGCCCGTCCGCGTACGTGCAGGTCTCCTGGGCAGCCCGACCGAACAGAGGACGTCGCAGCGGGCCCAGCGCAAGCCGTTGGCTCTGCAGGATTCCGGCCTCTCGCATGACAGGCCTGGTGCCGCAACTGGCGGCGCGGCCGGCGACTTCCGCTGGCTGATGGCCTCCGATGTGTGCAAGCACTGCACGCACGCGGCGTGCCTGGACGTCTGCCCGACCGGAGCGCTGTTCCGCACGGAGTTCGGCACAGTGGTCGTGCAGGAGGACATCTGCAACGGCTGCGGTTACTGCATCCCAGCGTGCCCGTACGGCGTCATCGACCAGCGCAAGGACGACGGCCGCGTCTTCAAGTGCACGCTCTGCTACGGCAGGCTGGGCGTTGGCATGGAGCCAGCCTGCGCCAAAGCCTGTCCCACTGACTCGATTCAGTTCGGTCCCGTCGACGAGCTGCGCGAAAGGGCCGAGGGCAGGCTGGCGCAGATGCATGCGGCGGGGATCACCGACGCCCGGCTGTACGGTGCGGATCCGGCCGACGGGGTCGGCGGAGACGGCGCCTTCTTCCTGCTGCTCGACGAGCCTGAGGTGTACGGACTGCCGCCGGACCCGGTCGTCACAACCAGGGACCTTCCCTCCATGTGGCGGCACGTCGACGCTGCCGCGGTCAGCCTCGCGGCTGGCGCCGCCGTGGCGTTCGCCGCCGGCCTGCTGGGCGAGAAGAGAGGCCGACGGTGAGCGAGGACAACCCGAGCGCGCCACAGCGTGACGCGAGACGGAGTGCAAGGCGCGCGCCCTGACCGGGAAGCGCTGACCGGTGCGTCGCCGGGGCGGCGGCGCGGTCGCCGCAGGGGGCCGCGCGGCGAGAGGCCCATGGTCCCTGCCGCCACCTTCACCTCGTACTACGGCAAGCCGGTGATCAGCTCGCCGGTGTGGAAGGCGCCCAACATCGCCGGTTGCCTGTTCCTTGGCGGCCTCGCTGGAGCATCCTCACTGGTCGGCGCCGGTGCCCAGCTGACCGGCCGTCACATCCTGGAGCGCGTGGCGAAGACCGGAGCCCTGGCCGCAAGCGGCATGTCGGTCGCCGCGCTCGTGACCGACCGGCCGGCCAGCGCGGTTCGCCAGCATGCTGCGGACATGCCAGGTGACGTCGCCTATGAGCGTGGGTTCCTAGCTGCTCGGCGGCTACGTTTGCCGCAGCGGCGGCCGCGTGCGTTACCGCGCTGACTGGCAGGCTCCCCAGGACCGGCGCCGCCGCGACCGCGGGGGCGGCGATTCTCGGTCCGACTGTCGCCAGTTACACCGCGGCACTGATCTCCGACACGGCGGTCCCCGCCTGGCACGGCGGGTATCGCGAGATGCCTTTCGTCTTCGCGGGGTCGGCCGCGACGGCCGCCGGCGGCCTGGGAATGCTTGGCGCTCCTGGCGAGTCCGGCCCCGCCAGGAACCTGGCCCTGCTCGGGATCAGCGCCGAGCTAGCGGCGGCCAGGCTGATGGAACGCCGGCTTGGCATGGTCGCCGAGCCCTATCAGTCGGGCAAGGGCGGCAAGTACCTCAAGGCCGGGCAGGTCCTGTCCGCGCTCGGGGTGCTCGGAACCGTCGCGAACGGCTTCGCCGGCGGGCGCGGCCGGGTCGCGGCGTGGCTGGCTGGATCGGCATTCGTCGGCGCATCGATAGCGACCCCGTGGGGCATCTTCCATGCGGGCCTGGCCTCGGCCGATGACCCGAAGTACACGATCATCCCGCAGCGTGAGCGGATCGGATCCGCCCGCTAGCCTGCGACCTTCTCGAGCCAGGCGTGAGCGAACTGGAGCATGTCAGAACCGGTGAGCGCCGTGAGGGCGCCCATCGCCAGGCGAGTGGTGCGCGGCATCAGGAGCAGTCCAGCGGTGAACCCCGTGGTTACCCACATGCCGATGCAGAATGGGCACGTCAAGAGCTCGCCGGCGGCCTTCTGGCCAGACCGAGGTCGATGAGGCGGACGGCCGCGGCGACCACGCGGGTCCTGGACAGTCCTCGCGAGCCTAGGTCCCTGTCGACCGCGCCTCGGATCGCCGGGAGCGTTGTCCCGAACTTCAGGACCCTGTCGTGCTTGTGCCTGTCCCGCTGCAGACGCCACTCTGCGTGATACAGGTATTGCCGCCGCCCGGCGGCGTCTGTTCCGTTGCCTGAATGTGACCGGTGGCATCGGGACAGATCCAGACGTCAGCCCACGCGGGCGGGATGACCAGTGACTTGATCCTCTCTTTCACCGCCTGGTCACGCAGCGGAGTTCCGTCGGGCCAGGTGTACCTGAACCCGCGGCCGCACTTCACCCTGCGAATGCCGGGAGCCTCGAGGGCGCTCGTCACCAGCGATGAGCCCGCACTGCTCATGGCCGCATTTGCGCTTCCTAGGTCGGTAAGTCAGGCCGGGCTGTCACTTCCCGGCGGCAGCCAGGTCAACCGTGCGTGCCGATGTGCCGTTCACGGTTTGCGCGGCGGCAGATCGGGCAGCCGCCCGGCATGACGGCTAACGAGTACCCGGGCGCCGGGCCGCTCCTGCCAGAGGGCAGGCCCAGCCTCACGGCACTGGCCGAGGCGGCGCGCGATTGCCGGGGCTGTGACCTGTATGAGCGCGCCTCCCAGGTCGTCTTCGGTGCTGGCAGTCCGCACGCGCGGATCATGCTCGTCGGCGAGCAGCCTGGCGACTCAGAGGACAAGCAGGGCAAGCCGTTCGTCGGGCCGGCCGGGCACGTGCTCACACGGGCGCTTGGCGAGGCAGGGATCGCCGCGGAAGACAGCTACGTCACGAACGCCGTCAAGCACTTCCGCTGGCGGGACGCGGCAGACGGCGGCAAGCGGCGGATTCATCAGCGGCCGGACGCGTGGCAGGTGCGCGCGTGCGGGCCCTGGCTGTCAGCCGAGATCGAGCGCGTCAACCCTCGCGTGATCGTGGCGCTAGGATCGACCGCCGGGCAGGCGCTGTTCGGCAGTTCCTTCCGCGTCGGCGCGCACCGCGGCCGCCCGCAGCCATGGCGTCTCAATGGCGATCATGGTGTCGGCCGGGAGGTGGCGGTAGTAGCGACCATTCACCCGTCCGCCGTTCTGCGTGCCTCAGACCGCGACAGCGCGTACCGGGGCCTGGTCGATGACCTTCTGATCGCGGCCGACGTGCTCGGCGCCAAGGCGGGCCCGTCATGACAGAGGCGCTGACAGCGGCCCTGTTCGACGTCGACGGCACCCTGGCCGATACGAACTACCTGCACGTAGTCACCTGGTGGCAGGCGTTCGCCCAGGCGGGACATGAGGTGGCGATGGCCGATATCCATCGCGTCGTCGGCATGGGCTCCGATCACCTTCTCGACGCCGTGCTGCCGGAGGGCAGGGACCGGGCCGCCGATGCAAGCATCACCTGCGCGCACAGCGCCCTGTACGCGACGTACTGGTCCCGGATCCGGCCGCTGCGGGGTGCGCAGAAGCTGCTCCGCGCGTGCAAGGACGCCGGCCTCAGGGTCGTCCTGGCCAGTTCCGCCAATCCGCCTGAGTTCGAGGTACTCAGGGCCGCGCTCGACGCCGACGCCGCCATCGACGGCGCCACCTCGGCAGGCGACGTGGACAGCAGCAAGCCCGCGCCTGACCTGGTTCAGGTCGCGCTGGAGAAGGCAGGCGTCTCAGCGGATCGCGCCGTCTTCGTAGGAGACACGGTCTGGGACGTGCGAGCCTGCCAGCGCGCTGCAGTTCCGTGCATCGGGCTGCTCAGCGGCGGCATAGCCGCCGCCGAGCTCAGCGCCGCAGGAGCCGTCGCTGTGTTCGCTGACCCAGCCGCCCTCCTCGACGCGACAGGCGGCCAGCTCGCCACGGCCATAGCCAGCCCGCCGCGCCACTAGGGATGCCTAGCAGGCCCGATCGTCCGACTCGTCCGGCACGCTGCTGGGCGGGCTGGTGTCGGCCGCGTTCAGGGTGGTGCTGTTCGCGCACCCGGGCATCGGAGCGATCACCCTCGCACTGCTGTTCGGTATGTTCAACCTGATACGGGGTATGGCAGTTCATGTTCGGCATCGAACTGCGCCAGGCCACCAAGCCGCTGTGCCGGGCACACAAGGAGAAGGCCGCGGCATGAGCACCAACACGACAACGGGCACTGGGCCGTCGGCCTGACTCGCCTAACACTCCGCAGGTGGCGATGACCGCCCATAGGCTGCTGGTGTCCATGTCATGGTCATCCCGGCCAGGACCCGCAACCATTTCGTCCTCGACCTGGGGGTGGACCGGCACGACCTCGCCGGCGCGCTCGACGCCTTCGTCGACGGAGTCGAGCGGTCACGGCCGCAAGTCTCTCAACAACGTTTCGCTTGGGATCTACGGCGAAGCCGTCGCAAGGCTGCCTACTGCGCGCCAAGGTGCGCACTCTCGCGGAGACCAAGAAGGTGCCGACGCTGAACCTGCGCAGTTGATTATCGGACATGCTAGATGCCGGGCAAGCTAATGCTTTGCGCCGCTTGAGGTCACGGCTGGTCGTACATCCCCAGCCCCTGGTTGACTTGAAGTGAGCTTAAGGTTGTTTACCTGATACATGACCGAGCTGACGTCGTCGCCTGAGCTGAGTGCTCCGCTCATCGAGTATCTCGCGAGCCAGCGGCTCGGGCGGCTGGCGACTACCGGCGCCGATCACAAGCCGCACGTCGTGCCGACATCGTTCCGCTACAACGGTGAATTCGGCACCATTAACGTTGACGGTCACCACATCGCGAGCACCAAGAAGTACCGGGATGTGCAAGCCAACGGCTGGGCGGCGATTGCGGTCGACGATCTTGTGTCGATTGACCCGTGGACACCGCGGTTTCTCGAGATCCGCGGCCGAGCTGAGGCGATCCCGGCCGGCGGCGCGCACCTCGGGCCGGGATTCGGCGAGGCCTTCATCCGGATCTACCCGGAGAAGATCAACACCTTCGGCATCGCCTAGCACCTCGCGGCCCCTGTCCCGCCTGACGACAAGTCTCAGCGGCTCGGCCGCACAGACCGGAGCTGTCATGTCAACGTCAGTCGCCCATGGGCACACGTTCGTTCCGGTCCTGTACCTCTAGTTAGTGGGTCGTGCCGAGCGGCCCGCGGGAAGGCGGACGTGGTCCTTGGACCGCTTGGCCCACATGGCCCCCGCTGCTGGCAGGCCCAGAACAACAATTCGGCCCGTTAGATCAGACCGCCGAGCACCTCGGCTGGCCGCTCATATCGGCCTTGGCGCGCGTGTTCGCGGACATCGTTTCCTCGCCCGTCGTGCGCGATCGTCCTTGCCGGTTGCCGTCAGCTGGTGCCGTCCGGGGAGGTTCGCTGGCCATCGGGTGCGCATCCGCTCGCGGCCGCGGGCGCTCGGCCGGTGTCACGGTTGCCGGGGACTGCCTGGCGGTCGCCTTAAGCCGGCGCGGCGCTCGGGCAGCACGGAGTTGAGGCGGGTCTTGCCGCGAGACGGTTGGCCGGTGGGAGATGAGGGGTGACATGGGCGCGCAGCCGGTGCAGGAGTTCGATCCGGATGACCCGATGGAGATCATGCGTGTCCTGCCGGCCCGCTACCACGATCAGTTCCTGGCCGATTATGACGCGGCCGCGGCCAGTGCCCGGCGGCCCGGCCAGTATCGCGGGCTGCATCAGATGCTGAGGTTGTGGCGGCTGCGGGCTGCCGCGTACTCCGGCCCTGGTTTCGAGGCCAGGCTCGAGGCAGCTCGCTCCGCGCCCGGCGACGGGACACCGGTCCAGGACGTGGTCGCGGACTGGGCCGAGAGGGTTGCGGCTGCCCGGCGCCGGCGCGGCGGAGGGTGAGTGACCGGGCCTGGTTCGAGGGCAAGGCGTTAGTTCAGCTCAGCGGGCTGCCGTCAGCCGCCTTGGATGCGATCGTCGGGCGCGTGGTGGATGTGGTGGATGCGCCGTGGGACGCGGTCGTGATGACTCGCGGCGGCGATCCTGCGTACCGCCAGGTCACCTTCGGCCAGGGTTACGGGCTGCTCACCTTCCGGGTGGATGATGAGGCGGAGCTGATCCGCATTTTCGACATCGTCTGGATTGGCTAGCACCGGCCCGGGGCTCGCTGTCAGGCCATGGCAGTCATGAAGCGCAGCTCCCGTCGAGCTCGGCGGCCGTGGTCTTCACCAGGCGGGTTCCGCACGCAGAGCGTGACTGCCGGGCCGCCACAGAGCGTGATCTGAAATCATGGCCCGGCTCACTGTTCGTGGAACGAGTCGTGGACCGGCTGAGCGGTGCATCCTGTGCATTGTGTGCTGTCAGGGCGTTCGGCTGTGCGGTCAGTGCAGGCAGTGCGCTCAGGGCGGGGCGCCTTCGGAATGGTAAGGAGAAGGTCTACGGTTCGATTCCGTAAGGGGGCTCCAGGTCAGAGCTCTGTATCGAAATTAATCGCGATCCGAAATGTCGGTTTCGTGGACCGGCTCATGGAGACGCTCTGGCGCTCAGAATGCACAGGAAACGTCAGAGGCTCGTTGGCGACAATCACTTAGCGTAGTCGCCGGGCCGGGAAGCTGTCCTGGACGCGGCATCGCGGGTCAGCCTGGGCTACGCTGCGGGCCGGCAGACTCGCCGCGAGGGCGGCCGGCTCAGGCCCGCCGGGTTAGCTGTCTGGCCGGCCGAGATGGCGCAATCCCTCGCCAACGTAGATCTGCCGCGGCCGAGCGATCTTCTGTTCGGAGTCGTCCGCGCCCTCCTGCCACTGGGCCAGCCATCCGGGCATCCTCCCGATCGCGAACAGCACAGGGAACATAGTCACGGGAAAGCCCATTGCCTGGTAAATGATGCCCGAGTAGAAGTCCACGTTCGGGTACAGCTTGTGCCTGATGAAGTAGTCGTCGCCCAGAGCGATCCGTTCCAGCTCCAGGGCGATGTCCAGCAACGGGTTGCGCCCGGTGACCCGGAACACATCGTCGGCGATCTCCTTGATGATCTTGGCACGCGGGTCGAAGTTCTTGTACACCCGGTGCCCGAAGCCCATCAGCCGCAGCTCGCCCTGCTTCACCCGCTCGACGTAGGCAGCGACGTTGTCCGTCGATCCGATCTCGCGCAGCATGCGGAGGACCTGCTCATTCGCGCCGCCATGCAGGGGGCCGTACAGGGCCGCCGTTGCCGCGGCGGCAGCGGAGTAAGGGTCCACCTGCGAACTGCCCACAACCCTCATGGCGCTGGTCGAGCAATTCTGCTCGTGATCGGCGTGCAGAGTGAACAGCGTGTCCAGCGCATGTTCGAGCACTGGGTCGGGCTTGAACTTCGGCTCGGTCATCTTCCACATCATGCTGAGGAAGTTGCCCGCGTATGACAGGTCGTCGTCGGGATAGGAGTACGGCAGGCCCATCGCATGCCGGTAGGCGAACGCGGCCAGCGTGGGCATCTTCGCAATGAGCCGCACCACCTGCTCATCCCGGCGCGCGTCGTCGGAGACCGCCTTCGCCTCCGGGTAGAACGTGGACAAACCCGCAATTGTGCTCACCAATATGCCCATCGGGTGCGCATCGTGATGGAAGCCGTCGATGAACTTCTTGACATTCTCATGCACGAAGGTGTGGTTGGTGATCTCGTGCCTGAACCCGTCCGACTCCTCCTTGCCAGGCAGGTCGCCGTGCAGCAGCAGGAAGGCCACGTCCAGGAACGACACGTCCCTGGCCAGCTCCTCGATGGGGTAACCGCGGTAACGGAGTATTCCCTCTGCACCATCGATGAAGGTGATGGCGCTGCGGCAGCTGGCGGTATTGAGGAACGCCGGGTCATAACACAGCAACCCGAAATCGTCCTCGGATGTCCTTATCTGGCGCAGATCGATCGCGCGAATCGCACCGTCCGTGATCGGAATGTCATAGCTAATGCCAGTCCGCGTATCGGTCACCTGCAACATGCTTTCTGCGCCCATGACGAATACTCCTCCCGGCCCGGCGTCCTGAGCGGCCTTGATGCGCGAAGCCGCGGGCCTAATGTCTGCACCATAAGCCGAGCGGCCGGAAGGAAGGCAGACCAAATGGCCCCATCCTGGCGGGACTTCCGCCCCGGAAAGTGCGTTACGCCTGCATGGCCTTCATGGTGAGGACGCGACGCCAGCGCCGACCCGGCAACCAGGTCCTGTGCCGGCGAGAACCGCAGCCCGGTCATCCTTCCGCCGCAGGAACCTCACGCCCTAGATCTCGCTGGGCCCGACTCCGGCAGCACAGCGATCTTCGCCGCATGATCCCTCGCCGCGCCCGGCTATACGCTGTGATCTCCTGAATGGCTGCCGCTAGTCGCCGTCGGTGGCGCGGGTCTCATGCGGTGCCGGTCCGGCACGGGCGGATGCTCGTGAACACCTGACCTGGGCCGCTTAAGCTGCGCATTGACACAGCCAGGACAGTCGGCCACGTAATCCGCATCGCCGTGCGACGGCCTGCGGCCGCAGCTAGGACGACTCCGCGGCCGGCCCTGGCGCTGAACTCGTTGTCCCAACCGCCATGGCTGGGCACGCGGCCAGCCGCTTGACGTCCCGCTCGAACCGCCGGACCGGGTTCATCGAAGTCGTTGACGTCGAACACCAGGTTCCGCTCCGGTGAGGCGAACGCCCCCGAAGTTTGGACAGTGCGTGTGACCGTTGGCGGCGGACCTGTCCGGTACACCGGCGTCCCGTTTGCGGTGCAGCCGTGCAGGCAGCGCCGCCCCGCGGAAGAACGTGAACG
Organism: uncultured Actinomycetota bacterium; assembly: GCA_963739025.1. GTDB lineage: Bacteria > Actinomycetota > Actinomycetes > Streptosporangiales > Streptosporangiaceae > Chersky-822. The sequence continues at coordinate 1,366,913 of CAVTYS010000003.1, forward strand.
GGGACCGTGTTCACGCGACAACGTCATTGGTGGTGGCGGGCCGCTGGCCCAGCCACTCGCCATAGGATCTGGATTCATCCGGACCGAGTTTCACATTCGCTGGCGGGGCGTTGGCGAACACGGGCGCGGGCCCAGCTTTAGCCGAGGTTCCAGACCCTGGACGTGTCCTGGAAGTTGCATGGCTCGATTATCAGCCGGGTGCCGTTGTTGTCGGTGAAGGTGTTCGACGCCATGCAGTAGTGACCGATGTAGACGAATTCGCTTTCCAGCTGGAAGTCCGGACTCGTGCCAGACTGGTCGCGGGGCTCCAGGATCCAGTAGATGTCCGGGCTGCCCCCGCTGCATGGTTCCTGGAGGACGGACAGCCCTGCGGGGTTGTCGGTCTGCGGGACGGTCAGACACTGGCCGGACGCCACGTTCTTCACGGTGTAGATGGTGAAGATCTCCCCGGAGACATTGACTGCTCCCTGAGGAGTGAAGATCCAGCGTTGCATGGTGCCGTTGGAGGCGTATCCGTGGCAGCGCCAGAGGTCCATCGCCTGAGCGACGTCCGTAGAGCCGCCGGGGTCATCGACGCAGAGCGTGATTCCCTGGGCGTGAATATACGGATTGAAGATCTCGGCCCATGTGCCTGCTGGCGGGATGACATCGGCCCGTGCGGCTCCCGGTCCGGCCAGAGTCAGGGACGTCGCCAGTCCGATTACGGCGAGGACCCCCGCCAGCTTCGTGCTTCGGTTCATGTCGCGGTCCGGTCTCCTAGCGCGCAGATCCCGTAATGGCTGCGCGTCTCGTTCGCCGGCAAGCCGCCTATCGCGGCTGCCTCCGGCCTTTGCACGTCTAGCGGACCTGACCGGTTCAGAAGGGGGAGCCTGGTTGACCCGGAATCCGCGCAGCACCAGGTTGCCGTTGGCACTAGTCGCGCTCGCAGCCGAAATCCGCGGGCGGCTCAGCTACCAGGTGGGCAGCGCAGCCTGCCTGGTCTGCCAGCGAGACACTTCAGCCGGCATGCAGGGCGTCAACGAGAAGCTCGGCCGGGCCGTCAGGAGCCGGGCAGCTGTCGAGCTAGAGAACCTGCCGCACGCGCCGACAGGCAACGTCGAGGACGCCGACTCGAAGGCACCCGATCACGCGATGGACGCCGCGGTACCTGCTGCTGAACCTCGGCGGCGGGCCGCGTCAGGGTGCCGGAACTCCGCCAGCGGGCTGTCCGACGGCTCCCAGCAGCGCGGGCATGCATGCCGTAGGCACCTGGGGCGAGCGTGGACGCGGGACAGGCGGCAACTCGTCCTCGACGAGGAGAACGCGCCGGGTCGTGGCGCTCCTGGCCGATCGCGGCGAGGTCGTGCTCGTCCCTCCGGCTCGGCGGCCGGGTGCTGTTCGTCACCCCGGCCCAGGTCGTCACCCCGACGGGCCAGGCGCGGCTCGCGGACTGCGCGGACTATGAGCACGGCGTCCGTCAGGGCGGGCAGTGCCGGTACTGCGACGGCACGGGCTGGCCGGTGGGGAAGGCACGCCCGCGTGCACTGCCAGGCGTGCGGCGCGACGTGGGGCATCGGCTACCCCGGGGTGGCTGGCGCAGCGGGTGCGCGCCCGGCTCTTGCCTGGGCCGGTCTCGGTTACCTGAACCGTGGCATTGTCCGAGCCGTGGTGTTCATTGACGCTTGAGCCGAAAGGATGCGGTCGTGCTGAAGACCTACGTTTGCCGGATGGTGGCCGGGGCAGTGATCTCGGCTGCCTTTATGGTCGGTTCGCTGAGCCTTACAGCGACGGCTGCCAGCGCCTGCACTGCCTCTCCGAACTGTGGCGGCGGCCCGCCGCTTGTCGCGGCGATCCGCAGCGGCTGCCCCGACCCTAAGTGCGTCAATGGCGTGCCGCCCATGGCGCCCGCCTTGTCGTGCCCCACCCCCGATTGCGTCAAGGGCGTGCCGCCCGTGGCGGCGTCCGCCATGGCGTGCCCCAACCCTGATTGCGTCAGGGGCATTCCGCCAATGGCGGCCTCCCCCATGTCGTGCACCGATCCGAAGTGCATCAGTGGCACGCCACCGGCCACGGCGCCCTGGCCCGGGAGCCGGGTCACCGTTCGGATCGGTCACCGCAGGCAGCATGCCCGCACTGCCGGCGCGGTGAGCACCCCCGCGTCCATGGCGTCAGCGCACGCCGGCACCAGCGCCGTCATCGCCGTCAACTGTCCGCCATCGGTCCGTGACCCCGGCAGCGGCGGCTGCTGACCAGCATCGATATCCGGCCGGCGTGAAGGCGCTGACGCGGGCGGCCTCGGCGAACTCATGCGCGTTGCTGATCACCGGCGCTCGTCAAATGCCCAGGTGGCTGCCGACGAGTCCAACGGAGGGGGCGGCGGCGGCACCGCGAAGGGAAACAACCGGTCGGCAATTGACCGACTGCCAGCGGTTAGGCCGGCAGGCCTGCCAGGAGCAGCCGTAGAAGTTCCCTGACGGTCGACGTCGACGCCCGGCCCTCCCGGGAGAGCCCGCGACTGGTATTGCATATCGAATGCCGGGCCAGGCATCCGGCACGAAGGCCCTGATGCAGCACGCCCCCGCTTCGCGTGCCTCCCTCTGTTCTGTGATGACCGGGCAGGGAGCAGGATGGCTGACCAGCACGACCGGCTCGGGCGGGCCTTCACGCGCTGTCACCGCGGGACGGTGACGAAGGGTTACCTGGAAGGCCGGGAAGGCTTGCCGTGCGTGGAACGGGTCGTGGACCGGGTGTCAGGCGCAGCCAGTGCTTTCTGTGCTTTCTGGGCATTCGGCTGTGCGATCAGTGCAGGCAGTGCGCTGTGGGCGGGTCGCCGTGGCCATGGTAAGGAGAAGGTCTACGGTTCGATTCCGTAAGGGGGCTCCCAGTTCAGCGGTACGATTTCGAAATTAATCGCGATCCGAATTGTCGTTTTTCGTGGACCGGGTCATGGAGACGCTCTCCTGCTCTGAATGCACAGGATGCACCACCGGTTCCGTGGCGCCGATCACTTAGCGTAATCACCGGGCCGGACGGCAGCTTCGGCCGGACGCTGGGGCGTGGGAGCGGGGGACTGTCCGTCGCAGTCGGCACCCGGCCAGCGCGACCGCAGCCGCGAGCACGCCACGGACGACGGCTGCCCGCATCCTCGTCATGCTGCACAACCGACCGCCCGGGACTGGCCCCATGGCGCGCCAGGGCGGCTCGCTCAGCCAAACCAGGTCACTGGCCCAACCGGCCGGACCGCTCGCGACGTCCCGAACTTCTGCGACTCGTCAGGGCTCGAGGTCGGCCACTCCTTTGCCGGTCGCCACATCAAAAGGCACAGAAGCCTGGTCATGCGCGATCAGCCAATTACCGTCGATCTTCCGGAAGCAGAAAGTGGCACGGACCCACGTGCCGCGCGTCGCCTCCCCGTTCTTCAGCGTGCCGCTGAGCCGGCCAAAACAGTGCCCGAATGCCACCTCATCGCCCACGGTGAGTGCCAGGTCGCGGACCTCGTACGTTACATCCTGGAAGAACATGAACGCCATGGCCCAGTTCTTCAATTTCGCCTCTATCCCCACATGCTGCAGTGGCGGCTCGACGTCGAAGGACACGACGTTCGTTGCGTAAAGCTGCTTCAATCGCTCGAGATCCTTGGCTCGGATCCGTCGACTATCTTGTCGACCTGCCGCTTAATCGCGGCTTCGTCTACCTCGCGTTGCGTAGGCATCGCTACTCATCCCTTCCGATCGGTGTGGAATCCTGGCTTCCCACTAAATGCGACGACACAGCACCCCGGGATGTCAGGGCCGGGGAGGGTCGGGGACTGGCGTGGTCTCCGCTAGCGATCTCGGTTCCAGTCCCCGCGCGCCAAACCGTGCGTGCGGTTCTCCCGCACACGGTCTACCGACGTTCGTCACCGTCGGCGTTCGGCCTACCCGGTGTCTTCAGGCCGCTGGGCAATTGGCGGAGATTCGCGCCGACCGCAGCGGTCAGCGGGCCGTCGATCAGGACCGGCGGATCGCGGCGACGTCGAACTCCAGTGTCACCTTCTTGCTGACCAGCCCCGGCGCGGCGTTCCAGTTCACGCCCCAGTCCTTGCGGTTGATTGTGACGCTGCCCTCGAAGTCGGCCCGGAGGTTGCCCGACGGGTCGGTCCTGGTGCCGGTCAGCTTGAAGTCCATCGTGACCGGCTTGGTCACGCCGCGGATCGTCAGGTCACCGGTGACCGTGAAGTTGGTGTCGCCGGCCTGCCGCACCTTGGTCGAGGTGAAGGTGATGGTCGGGTGGTTGTCCGTGTCCAGGAACTTCTTGCGCAGGGCCTCGTCGCGCCGCTGGTTGCGGGTCTGGATGCTCTTCGCCGCGATCGTGAGCTGGGCGCTCGACTTCGACGGGTCGTCGCCGTCGAGATGCGCGCTGCCCTCGAGCTCGCCGAACTGCCCGGGCACCTTGGTGGCCATCGTGTGCCGGGCGACGAAGCCGATCCGCGTGTGGGCTCTGTCGAGGACGTAGTCGCCGGTCAGCTCGCTGAGCCTGGTCGTTGTTGTCATGCTTGGTCCCTCCTACAGGAGAAGAGGTAGTTAATCTTCCATTCCGGGTCGGTCATGATTCGCGCATAGGCCCGGACGCTACGTGGGGCGCTGAGCCCGCCAGCGGCGTGGTGTCGAGGTATCTGACGTCGTAGACGCGCTCGGTGAACTTCCAGCCGCCGCTGGTGCGCTGGTAGCGGTCGTGGTCCACGGCGTAGTTCAGGTGCGAGTTGCCGTCGCACAAGCGGCCGAGCTCTTGGATGCGCGCGCGGCCGGACGCGGTGTCGCCGTCGCGCCGGGTAGCGCCTCGGTGGGTGGTTCGCGCGAAGTAGTCCCACATACTTTCCAGCAGCTCGACCTTGGCGTCGCCCCAGTGAAAACCCCGTCCGGGGTGGTGGCCGCGCTCGTGAGACCATAGACCAGCGCGGCGAGCCCGCCGGTCCCTGTGATCGCACCGGGCAGGTCGAACCGGCCCCGCTGCCGCGCAGACTCAGTGAGTACCTACGGCGCGGCGAATGCGGCGACAGGCCGATGGGGACGTTGACGAACAGCACCCACCGCCACGACGCGTAGGTGGTGAGCGGGCCGCCGGCGAGCAGGCCGATCGCGCCGCCGGCGACACTCATCGCGGCGTACACTCCCATGGCCCGGTTCCGCGGGAGGCCCTCCGGGAAGGTGGTAGCGATCAGCGCAAGCGCGGTCGCCGCGGTGACTGCGGCGCCTGCGCCCTGGACGGCGCGGGCCGCGAGCAGCCACGCCTGGCTGGTGGCGAACCCGCCGGCCAGCAACGCCGCCGAGAACAAAAGCAGCCCGCCGACGAATATCCGGCGGCGGCCGAGCAAGTCCCCTGACCGGCCGCCTAGCAACAGCAGCCCGCCGAAGGCCAGCGCGTACGCGTTGACGACCCACTCCAGGCCGGATCCGGAAAAAGCCGAGCGCCCGCTGGATGTGCGGCAACGCTACGTTGACGATGGCCGCGTCCAGCAGAACCATCAGCTGCGCGGTCGCTATGACGAGCAGCGCCAGGCCGAGCCGCGGCCGGGAGGGGCCGACCGGTCTGGTGACTGGTGGCCTGGAAATCAATGCTGCCTGGGACATGACGACCTCTTCCGTCGGTGAGGTGGTGCGGTCACCAGGTACGTTACGAACGGGCTCCCGGTATCCGCGTCACCCGAAGGTGGACTTGAGGGTGGAACATTCTGGTCGCACGCAGTGCCCCTCCGTCGGCCGTGGCGGCAGGGGGAACTGGGCGGGAGGCTTCTGGAGGCATCTTGTGTCTGATCAAGAAGTCCTGCTGGCCAGCACGCCGAATGTGCCGCGCCTCCATTCGGCCTTTGGTTTGTTGTCGGCGGCGACTGGTCGGCCGACAAATGAATGCTGGCGCAGAGGCTGATCCTGGTCTGCGCCCCGGCCGGCCCGGCAGCCGGCTTTGCTCGCAGGCTGGGCTATGCGAGGCCAGCTGGTGCCCGGCCCCGGGCGGCATCTTCCCCCGTTTCCTCGACGGCTTCCGCTACCGGTAACCTGCAGCGTCTCTGTGGACTAATCCGCATCACCTGATGCCGCTTGTCGCTAGCTCGACAAGCGTGTTGTGCAATACGTTCGCGGCGCTTGTCACCTCACTCCAGTCAGTGTCCTCATCAGGGCAAATGGCTGCTGCCGCCTTTGCTGGGCACGAAGATCTTCCCGGTCGGTGCGATCGTGGCCATGTTCTGGGAATCGTGGCCGGCCTACCAGCCGACCGGGTTGGTGCGCTCGGCCCGCTCCTGGCGCCGACGGTAGTCAGGATCAGGCCATGGAACCCCGTCATCTTCCCCGTGCGGCGGAACCGGCTGGTGGCGGTCTTGTTGACCCACCGCAGCATCAGTCCGGCGCGCGGCAGGCGCGCGGCGATGGCGATCAGTCACGTTGAGCGGTCGTGCGAGAATTGGTCGGCGGGTCGCCACCTATTGGCTTGTAGGGTCGGGGAACCGTGCCATGGTCGCCCCGCTCGGCATGGGCCCGACGATGAATGCGTGGGCGGACGGGCCAATGGACACGGTGGCGAACGACGCCTGGGCGGGTACCTCATCCGGGATCGCGATGGTGTGCCGGCCGGCGGGGAGTTCCTCGTCCAGGATTACTTGCGAGGTGCTCTTCAGGTCCGGGGGGACGAACGAGGTGAGCCACCAGGCAATGCCGGTGACGTGCTGTTGCCTGTCGAGGGATACGCCGATCGACCGGGACTTGGCGTCGTAGGTGACTGAGGCGACGGATCCGGTCGTGCCGTCGCTGAGGGCGGCCTCGACCTGTACGGCGACCAGTCCGGGGATGCCTGCGTAGCCTTGGACGAAGGCCACGGCCGGGTTTCGGGTCGAAATCTGCTCTCGGAGGTGTTCCTTAGTGTCCGGCGGCACCATTCCTCCGAAGACGACGAGGTCGAGCTGCCCGGCATCGAACAGGTCGAGAGTGCGGTCGAACTCGTTGGTGGCGCCTGCGGCATAGCCCCCTTCTCGCAGGATCGTCACCAGCTCGGACAGCACGGTTTCGCTTCGTCCGATGACCAGGATCCGGGCGGGACGGGTAGTGATGGCGTTGCCGGATTCGATAGGCAGGGTGAGCATGATGGCTCCTTCTGGTTGGTTCATGCGGCGGGAACTGTGGTCGCAGCGACCAGCGGCGGCGTGTCGTGTCCGGTTGGCGAGATGCTCCAGCCCTGCGCCGTGAGCGCTGGCCGCAGCCGACTGGTGCAGTGCCGGCATAGGTATAGTTCGCCCGCATGGACCACGCGGTAGGCCGCGCGGACCGCAGGCCCGCACCGGTCACATGTCTCGTTCATCTTCTGCCTCCTTGGTTCTGGCTTGCGAGGCCGGCCGCGGGCACCAGACGGGCCGGCAACGCGGTGGTCGGGCTACGCAGGCGGGCTGACGCCGCGTCCTTAGGCGGCGAGCTGGCGCACCCACCGCATCCGCTGAGCGGCTTCGTGTGGGTGGTCACCGAACTCTTGGGCCACCTGGCCGAGACAGCCTCGGCTCCCGAACCGCCTTGCCGCCGCGCTGACGGCGCCGGCGACCATGGCGTCCGTCGGATTGTCGGATGGCTGTAGCGCGGAGGCGAACAGCGCCTCGCAGCGCGCATCGATAGGCCCGGCGATAGTGGTCTGGCCGTTCTCGGCCTCGGTCACCCGCTGCCTGCCAGAGCAGGCCGACGAGCCGCTGCCAAGGACGCCGTCGACGCGGATCTCGCAATGCATCCGGTGCTGCATCGTGCTCACCTCCTCAGTTGGCTCAGCGCTCGAACCGCGCACTGGCCGTAACGCGGCGCCGTTGCCCGCATCGTTTGTCTCCCAGCGGCCAGCTGGCGTTGTCCAGCACGCTACGGACCACGCTGGGAGATGCCATCACCTGAAGGTGTCGATTCCAGGTGGATCTTCCGGCGTGAGCCGGTCGCCCGGACGTGCACGAAGGTGGTATCAAGCGGTGAGTGGCGCCTGCCCGACTAGCCCATGCCGCGGGTGCGGGTGAACTTCAGCACCCGTGCCGGCACAAGCTGCTCCGGCCATGGCGCGTTGGTCGGTTCGTCTCGGCCGTTAGGCTTCCCGCGTCCGGTCCAGTGGCTCGCCGCAGCGGGCTTGGCGGGGTCAAGCAGCAGCAGGACTTGCTGCCTCGGCGTCGGGAAGATCAGCTCGGTTACCCGCTTCCGCAGTCCGGCCGTCTGGCGCACCCGGCGGCGAGCGGGCTCCTCTGTGCAGGTGGCCTGCACCTTGCACATCGCCGGCCCGCAGCTGAGCCAGGGGTGTCCTGGGTGGCCACCGCGTCAAACCGCGGCGTCGAGTCCGGCACCCGGCTCGGCTGGCTCAGATAGTCATCCGCCAGGGTCACGGGGTTCGAAGCGGCGCCGCGTCCCGTCGCTGACCTCGACCTCGATCGCCTTCATGTTCAGAGGACGGTGTGCTACCCCGATCCGGCGTCAGACCGGGCCCGTGGGCTCGCTTTGCTGTGGCGGTTGTTCGTCCTCGAGCGTCACCGGACTGCCTCGCCGTTGAAGATTGTCTGCAGGACCTGCGTCTCGTGCAGCGTCTCAACGTCGCACTCGACGGGATCGCGGTCGAGGATCGTCAGGTCGGCGAAGTCGCCGGGGACGATCGAGCCGATCTCGGACCACTGCAGCACCTTGGCTGCGTCGCACGTGAACATAGCCAGCGCCTCGAGTCGCGAGATGCGCTGGTTCGGGCCCTGGTTGCGGTACCCGGACTCCATGAGCTCGTGGGTGAGGGACAGCTGGATCTGCGCCCATGGCGACAGCGGCCCCCAGTCGGTGCCCGCGCCGACCGGCATCTCGACGTCGAGGAAGTGGCGCAGCGGGTGCAGGTGCTGGAGGACGTGGCGGCCCATCGTGCGGCGCATCAGGTCGCCCTCGCCACAGCCGAACGCCATCGACGTCGTGTGCGCAAAGCCGAGGGCCTTGAAGCGGTCGATCTGGGCGTTCTCGATCGTGGTTGCGTGGCAGAGCACCCAGTTCCGGGCGGCGACGTCGATCTCGGGGTCGAGACGCTCGAGCAGATCGAGAACCTCGTCGTGGGCTTTCAGCCCCATCGCCAGGATGTTCAGGCGCATCCCGCGCATGGCGCAGAACCGCATGAGGTGCTCGGCGCGCTCCAGGGAGATATGGCGGTGCCCGTGCGTAAGCTTGCCGTAGACGTCGACGTAAGGCTCGCGCATCATCATCGTTCCGCCGTAGCAGTAGCCGTCCCAGGCGACAGTTACCCCGTTGAAGCGCAGCAGGTCATCGCCGAGCTCGAGCTTGCCCGCGGCCCGCTCGAGCCGCTCGCGAAAGTCCGCTTCGTCCCGCGGCTGGCTGGCCCACGCGAACCCGTATGCCTCCGCCTCCTGCGAGGTGACGACCCGCATCGCCAGGTCGCCGTCGCGGCGCAGCTGACGGTAGACCTCGAGCATCTCGTCCTCGAGCATGTGGTTCTCGTAGACGGCGGTGATCCCGAGCCGCTTGTAGCGCTCGATGCCGTCGCGGACCGAGGGCCGCAGCACGTCAAACTTGAAATGAGGCAACAGCCGGTTCATCAGCTCGTCGCCGTAGGCGTCATAGGCGTAGTAGGTGATCACCGAGCCGGTGAGCCGCCCTGTCGGCTCGCCTGCGGGATCCTTCTCGATCCACACGTTCTCGATGCGGTCGGCGGACTCAGCGCTCACACCGAGCAGCGCCAGCCCACGCGAGTTGGCCGCCATCATCGCGGGGCGCACGGGCGCCCAGGCGGTGATCACGACCGGGTGCCGGCTGGTCGCCTGGTCAAGGGCATGGCGGTCGGGCAGGACGGCCTCCTCGAGGTCACGGTAGGAGCGCTTGTGGAAGAAGTGCGGCTCGCCGACCGGCGAGCAGAGGATGACCTCGCCGTCGGGCGTGTTGTCGGCCTCGGCCCTGATCGCGGCGACGATGTCTGCGTGGTTGCGGCAGTCCCACAGGGGAACCTGCATCGCCGTCGTCCACGACCAATGCAGCATGTGCGGGTGGGTGTCGACCAGCCCCGGGGTCATGGTCGCGCCCTGCAGGTCGACGAGCTCGACGTCAGCGGCTGCCTGTCCCCGGACCTGGTCGAGACCGCCGACCGCGACGATGCGCTCGCCCGCGGTCAGGACGGCTTTGACGACTCGCCGGCCTTCGTCCATCGTGTAGATGCGGCCCCCGTGGTACAGGCGCTGCAGCGGTCGGGCGTTCATCGCGTCACCTCAAGGTCGAGCGGTCGCGGGTCCGGGCGGCTCGAACCCTGGTTCTTCGAGTGGACGGTACGTCGCCGCCCCGCCGTGGGGCGTCACCCGAAGGCGGGCATGCCAGGTGGAATCCCCGGGGGCCAGCCCCTGGCCACGAAGGGGCGCGGGGATCGGCCGGGCGGCGCGTCAGGGGATCAGGCCGAGCTGTCGCGCGCGGGCGACGGCCTCGGTGCGGTTGGCCGCGCCGAGCTTGGCCAGGAGGTGGGTGATGTGTTTCTTGACGGTGTCGAGGGTGACCACGAGCTGCCCGGCGATGGCCTGGTTCGGCGTGCCCGCGGCGACCAGCCGCAGGATTTCCAGCTCGCGGGCGGTCAGCTGCTCGACCAGGCCCGGTACAGTGGCGGTGCGCGAGCGGGAGCCCGGCTCGGGGTGCTGCTGGCCGAAAGCTTGCAGGACCCGGGCCAGGCAGCCGAGGGGGACGCTGCGGGCAGCGGCCTGCTCTGCCCGCTGGGCCGCGACCATCCGGCCGAGCAGGGCGGCCATCGGCGCGCCCTCATCGGCGAACACCCGGACGTAGCCCTGGGGGCAGGCCAGGGTTAGTGCCCCGGCCAGGCGGTCCACCGCGGCGGCCTCGTCGCCGCTGGCCGCCAGTGCCAGCGCCTGCAGCGCCTGGACCTCGATGACGCTGCCGGTACGGCCCTGGGCGGCCGCTGCAGCGTGCAGCCGGTCCAGCAGCGCGAGCGCCGGGCGGGGGCGGTCTTGCGCGAGCAGCACCCGGGCCAGCACGAGATGTTCCTGTTCCTTCTGGTACACCGGCTCATCATCCGCGGCGAGGCCGCGCTGCTGTGTCCAGCGGGCGGCCGCGGCAACCTCGCCGCCGGCGAGTAGCAGCCGCGCCCGCTGCAGGGGGACAGGGTTGAACATGCTGGCCACGGCCGGGCCCGGCGCGGCCCGCCCGGCCTCGCCCATCGCCGCCATTGCCCCCGCCGGATCACCCCTGGCCTGCCGGATCCACGCCAGCGTCGCCAGGCCGGTGGCCAGAGGCTGGGTCCAGTTCACCTGCCGGCACCGCGCGATGCCCTCGGTCACGTGGCCCAGCGCAGCATCAAGCTCGCCCCGCTGATAGGCCACCTCGGCCATGCCCACATATCCGATGCCCGCCGCGGGCATCGCCGCCTGGCCCGGCGGCGCGGTGATCTCCAGCACCCGCTGATAGGTGGCCAGCGCCGCGTCCAGGCGGCCCTGGGCGCGCTGGACCTGGCCGAGAAAATGGCAGGCCGACGCGGCCAGCGGACGCTCACCGGCCGCCTGCCATCCGGCGACGATGACGGCGAAGCCGCGCTCGGCGTCTTCGAGCCGACCGCGCAGCCACTGTGCCAAGGCCAGCATCGACCCGATCCACAAATCCAGCATCCACTCGCCCTCGCCAAGCTCGGCGAGTGCCTGCGACGCGAACCCGGCCGTAGCCTCGGCGTCACCGCGCAGGTACGCGAGGAAGGCGTGATCGAGTGCGATCGCCGCGGGGACGTTCGCCAGCACACTGGCCGCCCTGCCGGAAGAAGGCTCGAACGGCTCGTCCGCGACGCCCGCAGGCGCGCGCGCGGCGGCATCCAGCGGCGGCCCGGCCCCGTCCACGTCTCCGGCCACCAGCGCCATCCACGCCTGCGCCAGGCACAGCCGGGGGCGGGCCCGGACCACCTCGCCGGGCAGCCCGGAAAGCCACCGCTGCACCGTCACGCTCTCGCCCCGCAGAAATATCCCGTCGAAATGCTGCTCGACCAGCCGCGCCGCCCAGGTGGCGTCCCGGGCGGCCAGCGCGTGGCGCACCGCGTCGTCCGGCAGCCCATTGACCTCTGACCAGCCTGCCGCGGCCCGGTGCAGCGCCGTGACCCGGCCGGGCTGTTGCTGTTGCAGGCGGGCCCGGAGCAGGTCAGCGAACAGATGGTGATAGCGCCACCAGCCGCGCACCTCATCCAGCGGCAGCAGGAACAGGCCGGCCCGCTCCACCTGCTCCAGCATCACCTGGCTGTCGGTACGGCCGGTGACCGCATCGCACAACGGCCCGGACAGCCGCTCCAGGATGGAGGTTTCCAGCAGGAAGGTGCGCACCTGCTCCGGCTGGCGCTCGAGCACCTCCCCGGCCAGGTAGTCCAGGATGTAACGGTGGCTGCCGCTGAAGTCCGCCACGAACCTGGCGGGATCGGGCTGCCCGCGCAGCGACAGGGCGGCCAGCTGCAGGCCCGCTGCCCACCCTTCGGTGCGGGCGGCCAGCGCCGCGGCCGCGGCGCCGGGCAGGCCGGGCCCGGCCGCTTCGCGCAGCAGCGCGGCCGCCTCGTCCGGTGTGAACCGCAGCTCGCCAGCGCGCAGTTCAGTCAGCTGGCCGCGGGCCCGCAGCCGCGCCAGCGGCAGCGGCGGGTCGGACCGGCTGGTCAGCACCAGCCGCAGGCCGGCTGGCAGATGATCCAGCAGGAACGTCAGCGCGGCGTGCACCGGCTGGGCGCCGATCAGATGGTAGTCATCAAGGACCAGCAGCACCTGGCCGTCACCGGGCTGCGCGGCCAGCTCGTTGATCAGCGCAGTCACCACCCCGTCGAACGAGGACGGCGGCGGCGGGCCCAGCAGCGGGCCGCCCCGCTCGCCGATCCCCGGGCACGCCCGGTCCAGCGCAGCAACCACATGCCGCCAGAACCGCGCCGGGTCATTGTCGGCCGTGTCCAGCGACAGCCACGCCACTGGCCGCCGGCCGCTCCCGGCCCACTCGGCCAGCAGAGCCGTCTTGCCAAAGCCGGCCGGGGCGCAGACCACCACCACCCCCCGCGACAGCCCCTCGCCGAGCGCCTGCACCAGCCGCGGGCGGGGCACGAAGCCCGGCTGCGGGCGTGGCACATGCAGCTTGGTAGCTAGCAGCACATCCTGCTCGGGCACCACAACCTCGAAACGGGCCGCCGCGGGCGGCCCAGCCGCCGGATTCCTTCCCCTCGGTCCGTCCAGCGCCGGTCAGCATCGTCGCTGGGTGGGCTCATTGTAGTCAGCCGGCTGGCCGTTCGCCGTGAAGCGGCGGCCCGGCCCGGCTGAACTCAGCTCGGGCCTTCTTGCCGCTTCTGGACGTCCTCGCCGTGGCTGCGCGGCGACTGGAAGCGCAGCTGGGACGCCACCTTCGTGCCCCGCCGCTGCGGAACATTTCCACCCGGCATGTCCACCTTCGGGTGACGCGACGGCCCGCGGGCGTTCGTAGCGTCTGGTGACTGAAACGCCCATCTGCAGGAGGAATCAGCAATGGCTATGCCCCGGCTCGACCAGTTCACGATCGATCCCGCCGACACCGGCGAAGTGCTCACCAGGCACGCCGCCTTGGTCGCTGCGGCCAAGGACGCCTTTCCCGGGCTCATCGAGGTACAGCTCGCGAAGGAGTCGACGACCAGACGTGGCTCGATCCATGGCGCTGGGACTCACTCGCCAGCGCGCAGGCGGCCGCCGCCGGTGCGCCGGCCATTCCGGGGGCCGCGGCCGCGTTCCCCCTCACCAAGGGCAACACGGTCGAATTCGCCGAGGTCGTCGATGTGTGATCGCACACAGCGGCGCGAAGCTGCCTCCGCGCTGGCTGCCCGGCGAGCGGGCGAACGGCCATGAGCGGCCCGGGACGGCCCGCCCGCTACGAGATCCGTGTCGACGGCGTCCTCGACGGCCGGTGGGCCGACTGGTTCGGCGGCCTGCAAGTCGACAGCGACGGCACGCAGACGATCATCTCAGGTCTGCTCGCTGATCAGCCCGCACTGCACGGAGTGCTCGCCAAGATCCGCGACCTCGGGCTGTGCCTGATCTCGGTGCACCGACGAAATGACCCGGCCAGCAGAGACGATCAATAGGAAGCCATGACCACATCCGCAGCCGAGACGGCCATGACCCGCGCATTTGAGGCGCCGGCCAGCCGAGGCGCCAGAGCCTGGGCGTCGCGGTGACATTGGCGGACCAGGCCGGATCCGGCACGCACGTCAACCTGTGCCTGACCGTCCGCACCGCCGGCGTGGGCGCGGGTGGATTTGCGCGGCTGTGCCGCGGCGGGATCTCCTCTCGCTTCCTCCGGCGCGCGCTTGAGGACCGCACCGCGGCGGGCGGAGCCGGATCAGGTACCGGCCGGCGCGCCTCAGCTGCATTGCGTGATCAACGTCCGCATCTACAAAGACAGGAGCCAGAAATGAAGCTCACGATCTTCGCAGCGACCGGCGGTATCGGCCGGCAGCTACTCGAGCAGTCCGTTACCGCGGGCCACGACGTGACAGCAGTCGTCCGGAACCCGGGCAAGCTGACCCGGCGCGTGCACACCGTCACCGCCGACCTGGCAGCGGCGGACCCGGCCGTGCTGGACGCTGCGGTCGCCGGAGCCGACGCGGTGCTATCGGGCCTCGGCCCGCGGTCGAAATCCGACGTCGGAGTCGTCTCGCAGGGCATCCGGGCCATCGTGGCCGCGATGCGGGCAACGGGCGTACGGCGCATCGTCGCCATCAGCGCCGCGCCGGTCGGCACCGTAGCCTCGCCCAGCCGCCCGGACCCGCCCAAGCACGACCCGGGCGACGGGTTCTTCATGCGGCACCTGTTCAGCCATGTCGCGAAGACCGTGTTCGGCGAGGGCTACGCCGACCTCGCGGTGATGGAGGACATCCTGCGCGACAGCGGCCTGGACTGGACCGTCATCCGGCCACCACGACTAACTGACAAGCCGCTGACCGGCCGCTACCGGACGGCGGTCGGGCGCAACACCCGCAGCGGGTTCTCCGTCCCGCGCGCCGACGTCGCTGACTTGATGCTCAAGGTGCTCGGCCAGCCCGGCACGATCGGCCACGCCATCGGCATCGCCAGCTAGCCCCGCGCCGAAGCTCTCAACCACCACGCGGAGGAGAACCACATGACCGAGCGAGCCACCACCCGGCGCAGCCGCAACTCCTACTGGACGCTGATGCACGCCCAGCACGACGCCTTCCGGCGTGACCTGGACGCCCTGCTTGCCACGCATGCCGACCACACGGCCGTCCTGGCCCGCTGGGCCGTGTTCCGCGACCAGCTGCATTTCCATCACGCCGCCGAGGACCAGGCCATGTGGCCGCCGGTGCGGGCCAAGCTCGCCGGCGACCCGGCCGGCCTGGCCCTGATGGACGCGATGGAAGACGAGCACAAGCTGATCGACCCGCTGCTGGCCTCGATCGACGACGCGCTCGCCACCGGCACCCGCGGTACGCGGCTCCGCAGCCTGCTGTCCCAGCTGCGCACCACGCTGGCCAGCCACCTGGCCCACGAGGAGGCCGACGCCCTCCCGCTGATCAGCCAGGTCATGTCCCCGGCCGAGCTCACAGCGATCCGCAAGAAGATCGCCAAGATGGGCGGCCTCAAGCTGGCCGCTGTCATGTTCCCGTGGGCCCTGTCGACCGCCAGCCCTGACGTCCGCGAACAGGTCCTCGGACAGCTGCCAGCCCCGGCCCGGCTCCTGTACCGCGCCAGATGGCTGCCCCGCTACGCCGGCACCGCACCGCCGCTGTGACGACGCCAGCCCAGGGCAGTTTAAGGCCGAAACTAGGCCAATGGGCAGGTTGAGCGGTCAACCTTCTGAGCGATCGGCTCCAATCGTGGCCGACCATGGCAGCTGCCTGGCCGGTGTGCGCCGATCTGGCGCCACCTTCGTGCGCGGCCCCTGTTGAGAAGATTCCACCCGGCATGTCCACCTTCGGGTGACGGCCCGCGCATCCTCGACTCGTAGCGTCATCGCAGAACCAGTCCCGAACGAAAGGATGTGCATTCATGGCTACCCACGAGAACAAGCTCCCACGGCGGCGATTCGGTGACCGGTACGTCATCGCCGCGGATCGGGTGTTCGACGGGATGCGAGTGCTCGAGGACCACGCGGTCGCGGTCTGGGGTGATCGGATCGCGGCCGTGGCACCGGCCGGCCGCTCCCCGGGCCGGGCCAGGTCATCCGCTTTGCCGGCACGCTGCTTCCCGGCTTCATCGAACTGCATGGCCACCCGCTCCTTGGGCAGGTCCCGCCAGAGATTCTCCTGCGGCATGGCATCACGACGATCCGGGACACCGGCGGCCCGCTGGTGGCACCCTCCGGCGGCGACGGGCGGCTGCGGGTGCTGGCTGCCGGGCCGATCCTGACCGCACCCGGTGGCTATCCGATCCCGGTGTTCGGCCCCGGCGCCGGACTGGAGGTGCCCGATGCCCAGACAGCCCGTGCGGCAGTCGGTCGGCTCGTCTCCGGCGGTGCAGCCCTGATCAAGGTCGCGCTGGAGCCGGGTGGCTCGCCGGGCGCGCCGTGGAGCGGGCACCAGCCCGGCTCCGCGCCGCCGTGGCCGGTCCCTTCGGTTGAGGTGGTCCGGGCGATTGTCGAGGAGGCCCACGCGCACGGCCGCATCGCCGTCGCGCATCTCAGCGGTCCCGAGGGCGCCGGGCTTGCGCTGGACGCCGGCGTGGACGAGTGGGCCCACGTCCCCTGCGATCCGATCTCGCCCGAGCTGATCGCGCGCGCGGCGGCCGCGGGCGTGCAGGTGGTGAGCACACTGGACACGCTCTCGCATTGCACGGGTGTCGCCGGCAACGCCAGCCAGCTCATCAAGGCAGGGATCCGGTTGCTGTACGGCACCGATCTGGCCCATCCCGATGTCCCATGGGGAATCGACGCCCAGGAGCTGCAGCTCATGCTCCGGGCCGGACAGGGCGAGCTCACGCCGCAAGAGGTGTTGTCGGCTGCCACCGCGCGGGCGGGAGAGCACCTGGGGCTGGACACGCTTGGGCGGCTCGTGGAGGGTGCTCCCGCCGATCTCATCGGAGTCCGAGGCAACCCTCTCGAGCAGTTCAAGCTGCTCGAATACCCGGATTTGGTCGTGTCGGGAGGCGCGACGATCGTCGAGCCGTTGAGAACTGAAGCGGCATGAGGGCTGGCGCCGGCTCGTCCTGGTGTGCGTCCCGGCGGGATACAGCAAGACTGCCCTGCTGGCCGACTCAGTCCGGCGGCGCAACCGTCCGGGTGGACCAGACTGCCGGTGCCCAATTCGCCGACCATCCCTCTGGGGCAGCGAACCTCGCATCCCGCCACCCGAGACGCCGAGTCCACCCGTCTGGGCGGGTGACGGATCCGAGGCGGCCCGCGTGAGCGGCCCCGGGGCGGCCTGCCGCCACGAGATCCTGGTCGATGGCGTCCTCCATGACCGGCGGGCGGATTGGTTCGGCAACCTCCAGGTCAAGAGCGTGGGCCCGCAGGCGGTCATCATTGGCCCGCTCGCTGATCAGCGCGCGCTGTGCAGGCTGCTGGCCAGAGATCCGCGACCTCGGGCGATGCCGGATCTCTGTACGCCGACTCGCCTGCGGGGCCAGAAACAGGGCACGGCAATGAGACGCGGTCAAGATCCAGCAGACCACCACCATCGCCGCGATCCGGGTCCGGCGGCCTCACCGTCCGGCAGTCGGCCGCCGCCGTTCCCGGCACGTCGGCACAACCGCAGTGACGCCGCCAGCTGGCAATGCGGACCTGAAATCAGATCGGTAACTCAGACTCAAGAATTCACGTTTAGTGACGGGGAGCTGTCATGACCACATCTGCACTCGCGACCGCGACCGGGCACGCCGGCCCCGCACCACCGGGATCCAGGCGCTGGCTGGCGCTCGGCCTGCTGTCCCTGGCCCAGCTGATGCTCATCCTGGATGTGACCGTGGTCAATGTGGCGCTCCCGGCCATCGGTGCCGGCCTGCATCTGGACCGCCCGACCCTGACGTGGGTGCTGACCGCCTACACGCTGGTGTTCGGCGGGCTGATGCTGCTCGGCGGCCGGCTGGCCGACCTGGTCGGTGCCCGCCGGGTCATGCTGACGGGCCTGTCTGCCTTCACCAGCGCATCGCTGCTCAGCGGGCTCGCTACGAGCGCCCCGATGCTGATCGGCGGGCGGGCAGCGCAGGGGATCGGCGCGGCGCTGCTGTCACCCTCGGCGCTGTCGCTGGTCACCACCACCTTCACCGGCGCTGAGCGCAACAAGGCCCTGGGGATCTGGGCGGCGATCGGCGGCGCAGGGGCTGCCATCGGCGTGCTTGCCGGCGGGGTGCTCACCTCCACCGCTGGCTGGCGGTGGATCTTCTTCATCAACGTGCCGGTCGGCTTGCTCGTGCTCGCCGCGCTGCCGAGCCTGGTGGCGGGCGGCCGCTCACGCGCCAGCCGCACGATGGTCGACGTGCCCGGCGCGCTGGCCGTCACCGCCGCCACCGGCGCTGCCATCTACGGGCTGATCAGCGCGGGCAGCCACGGCTGGCTCACCGCCCGCACACTGGTACCTCTTGGCGCCGCCGTCGTTCTCTATGCCATCTTCGCGGCGATCGAGCACACCGTGGCAGCGCCGCTGATGGACCTGCGGATCCTCACCCGCCGCCTGGTGGCCGCCGGGGCGTTCGTGATGGCCGTGGGCACCGGCCTGCTGGTTGGCGCGTTCTTCCTCGGCTCGTTCTACCTGCAGCAGCACCAGGGCTACAGCGCCCTGCGCACCGGCCTGTTGTTCCTGCCGGTCGCGGCCGCCACCATCGTGGGCGCCCAGACGGCCAGCAAAGCCGTCAGCCGCCTCGATGGCCGCGTGCTCGCCTCGTCCTCACTGGCGCTCGCCGCGGCCGGCGCCGCGGTCGCCGCTCACTGGCTGGGCACGGTCACAGTGGTCATCGGCATGAGCGTGGCCGCAGTGGGCATCGGCGCCATCCTCGTCACCGCAACCACCACCGCGCTCGCCCGCATCGGCGCGCACGAGGCCGGTGTCGGCTCCGGTATCGTCAACACCTTCCACGAACTCGGCGGCGCCATCGGGGTCGCGGCCGTGTCCAGCATCGCCGCCCCCAGCCTGGTCGCCGCCGCGGCAAGCACAGCCGGTTTCACCCGGGCGTTCACCTTCGAGGTCGCTGTGGCGCTGGTAGCAGCATTGCTGGCCGCGATGATGAGCCCGGCCGGCAAGGCACCGGCTGGGTCCCATCCCCAAGCCCACTAAGCCAAGTCCTGCGCCGAGAGGGACAGGCCCAGCACGCCCCACTTAGCCAGGCGGTGAGCTTCCCGTGGCGGCATGCAGGGCGCCCGGCCGACCCCTCCCGTAGCCGCTTGCCGGGACGGCCCGGGGCAGCGGGCTTGGCCGGATTGGCGCCCAGCAGCCGGAAGGCCGTCACGCGCTGTCACAGCAGGACGGTGACGGAGGGTTACCTGGAAGGCTGGGAAGGCTTTCCGGGCGTGGAACGAGTCGTGGACCGGGTGAAGCGAGTACTGAGTGCATTCTGTGCTTTCAGAGCGTTCGGCTGGGCGATCAGTGCAGGTAGTGCGCTGTGGGCGGGTTAGCGTGGCCATGGTAAGGAGAAGGTCTACGGTTCGATTCCGTAAGGGGGCTCCCAGTTCAACGTTCTATTTCGAAATTAATCGCGATCCGAAATGTCGTTTTCGTGGAACGGGTCATGGAGACGCTCTCCTGCTCTGAATGCACAGGTTGTGCCAAAGGCTCTGTCACGACGATCACTTATAGTAGTCGCCGGGCAAGTGCCTTGGGCTCCGCGCCGCGACAGCGCTCGGATAGGCGCCTATATACATGCAGAACGCCGATACTCTGGAGCGCTCTTGGCGTGTCCACGATGTCGCTTCTCTGGGCGTGTCGTTCGGTCGTGGACACGTTCCCTAGAGCGACGTCTCCGACCGCAGGACCCACGAATGCCTCTTGTCGCCGCGTCTTTTGCCTTGCACGCTGGCGCGGGGAGCCGACACGACTACATGTCCACGACGAAGAGTCTTCGCACCCATCGAGGATCTCGTGTCCCGACTCCAGAGTTCGCCGATTCTGGCGCAAGTGCTGAGTCGCGTGTTGCGTTACCTGATCAGCGCAGAACGACCGGTTCCGCAGGGCCGGTAGGGATAGGGCTTGCCGGTCGTGGAGCCGTCTTGCCAGGCGCGATGAGCACCTGGTCCGGCGGCTGACCGGCGTTATCGGCGGCCGCGCGGCCGGGCCGGACCCGCGGCCGCAGCCCGCCAGCGCTGCTAGTTCCGCGGGCCGTGGGCGGCCAGGCGAAGAGCGTACCTGGCTGCCCACCGGACGCCGGGGTCGTGGTCACCGGCAGCCGCTGTGTCCAGGGCCGAGATGACGCCGGGCTGGTCGGCCAGCACGGCGAGCATCCGGCTGGCGATGAGCTTGCGGACCATCGGGGTTGGGATCGTTGCCGAGCCGGTCCAGCAGGGCGGCGACCGTGCGCGGATCACGGGGCGCGCGGGCGGTGACGATCTCCGCGGCAGCGAGGCGGTTGCGGGATCGCCGCTGGTGAACCAGGTGAACACGTCGTCATCCCCGGGTTCCCGCCGGCCGCACGAAGACCGAAGACGCGGCTGCCCCGCCGCCGTCCGGGTCCCCGTGGCCGAAGGCGCGCGACCATCGCGGGTCCACATCGGGCCAGCCGGCATCTTCGAGCCCGGCCTGGATGGCCGGCAGCGCGTACCGGCGCACGGCGGTGATCACGGATTCAGCCGCGGAATCGCAGGACTGCCCTCCGGTGGTCTCCCACCAGGTGTCCTGAGCGGGCACGGGCATCAGGCCGCCGATCCGGTCGGCCCCGCACACCTAGCTCACGTGCGCCGTGGAGCGCAGGATCTGAGCGCGGACAACGTCCCGGCCGTCCTTCTGCCAGGCCACGACACCGAACTGGACGCGGCTGCCATATCTGAGCTCCCGCAGCCTCCCGGTGAAACGGGTACGGTCTCTGCGGACTGATCTGCCGGCACCGGGCGATCATCGCACCCGCTCCGGCAATCACGACACGCCAGGCCACCCCCGGCACCGGCTGGGCTATCTCCAGGCAGTGCCGTCCCACTGGAGTGCTATGGGCCTGGGCTGCGGGTTGAAGAAGCTGCCGGTCTCGCCGACGGCCCAGGCGTTCCGCGCGCGAAGACGGCGGCCAGGGCGTACAGGCTGGTGCCCGCCGGGGGTCTGGGGCACGGCACCCGCTGCCACATTGTCCCGGTCCAGCGCAGGATCAGCGGCCGGGGCGCAAGAAGGTAGCCGGTGCCCGCGACGCCGGCCGCCCATGCAGCGCCGCGCGGCCCGGCGGCGACGGTGTACAAGGCGCCCCTGGCCGGGCTGGCAAAGCGTGTCCAGGCAGTGCCGTTCCAGCGCAAGATCAGCGCGTCCTGATTCGCGCCCTGGCAGTCCGTGCAACCCGCGGCCCAGGCGCTGCCGCCCGAGGCGGCGACGGCGTCCAGGACGCCCGGTCCAGCGGACGATCAGCGGCTCCCGTCGCCCGGAATGCCGGTAGGAGCCGACAGCCCAGGCGGTGCCGCCGGCACCGGTGGTGACGGCATACAAGCTGGCGCCGCCGGCCGGTGACGGGCTGGGCACACGTCTCCAGGCGGAGCCGTTCCAGTGGACGATCAGGGTCTTCTGCGCATGCGCGCAGGCCGCGCAGCCGACGGCCCAGGCGCTGCTCGCCGACGCCGCGGCGACGCCCCACAGGCGGCTGCCGCGCACCGGGCTTGGGCTCGGCACTTGCCGCCAGCGCGTGCCATTCCAGTGCAAGATGAGCGACACCGGCCGGGTCCCGCGGTCACCCACCGCCCAGGCGTGGCCTCGCGGCGTCACCGCCACGCCGTTCAACTCGCCGTCAACAGGGGTCTGCAGCCGGTGCCAGGCCCGGCCGTTCCCGCGCGATCAGGCTGGCCGGGCGATTCAGGTTGCACGTGCCTGCGCAGCCGACGGCCCACAAGTCTCGCCCCGACACCGCGGCCACGCCGTTAAAGACGCCCCGGCCGGGAAGCGAGCCCACCGGGCCGAAGCCCTCGGGACCCGCAGCGGCCGACACCGCCGCCGGCCGCACCATCAGCACGATCGCTGCGGCCGCCAGGGCGACGCCGGCCACCGCGCGGGCCCGGCCCCAAGCAGCAGTCAGCGCCATGCCCGACACCCTCCGCCATAACGGGCGAGAACGCAACCACGATCGGCCGGGCGCTGCACTGCGCCGTTCGCTCACTCAGCCAGAGGCCACCGTCTAGAGCGCGCCGAACGAGCCGACGGCACGCGCGCTGCGCCTCGAGTTGGAGCGCGCCGGCACAGGTTGGCCTGGACCCTGTTCATAGAGGACAGCTCCGGACGCCCCATCTGACCGTTTTGTACAGTTCGACCACATTCTGAAGGTCAGGGCCCTGGGAGAATCCCGGGTGCCGAAGGGCCCGGTTGCGCCTCATGTGGCATCAGGCCAAGCCGGTAGCGACGCCTAGCCTCGGCCTTTCGCCTGGATACGGTCCAGGGCTGCGTGGCGGCGTAGAAAAGTGCCTTTGAACTGGGAGGATAGGGCTTGCTGATGGTCCTGTCCGCGCCGAGCCGAAGGCACTTTTCACGTGAAGAATACCTCCCGCCGCCCGAAGATCATGGTGACTGCCGGCGGATCGGGGGTCGTGTCTCAGGCAGGGGGCCTGCTGCTGACCCGGGCGCTGCGGGTAACGGGGCTGGACCAGGGCCTGTCGGCCGGGCTGGCCCGGTGGCGGGCGCCGCGGGCGGCCCATGACCCGGGCAAGATCATCGCGGACCTGGCGGTGACGCTCGCGCTGGGCGGGGACTGCCTGGCCGACATCGCGACGCTCCGCGCCGAGCCGGCCCTGTTCGGGCCGGTGGCCTCGGACCCGGTGGTCTCGCGGCTGATCACCCGGCTCGCCGCGGACGCTCCCCGGGCCCTGAAGGCGATCCGCGCGGCGCGGGCCGCTGGCCGTGAGCGAGCCTGGGCGCTGGCCGGCGAATCAGCTCCCGGCGCGGACGGCGGGCTGGTCACCGTCGACATCGACGCCACGATCGTGACCGCGTCGTCGGAGAAAGAGCAGGCCAGGCCCACTTGGAAGAAGACGTTCGGCTTCCACCCCCTGACCGTGTTCGCCGACCACGGCCCCGGCGGCGCCGGGGAGCCGCTGGCGATCGTGCTGCGGGCCGGGAACGCCGGGTCGAACACCGCCGCCGATCACATCGCGGCCACCCGGCTCGCCCTGGCCCAGCTGCCGCACCAGACGCGGCGCCGGGTGCTGATCCGGGCCGATTCCGGCGGCGGCACCCATGACTTCCTGACCTGGCTGACCAGGCCAGGCCGGGGACTGGCGTACTCGGTCGGCATGACCATCACCGCCGACATCCACGACGCCATCCTGCAGGTCCCGGCCCGGGCCTGGACCCCCGCCTACGACGCCGGCCGGCAGGTCCGCGACGGCGCATGGGTCGCCGAGCTCACCGGCATGCTGAACCTGGCCGCCTGGCCCAAGGGCATCCGGATCATCGTCCGCAAGGAACGCCCGCACCCCGGCGCCCAGCTGCGGCTCACCGACATCGACGGCCACCGCCTGACCTGCTTCGCCACCAGCACCCGCGGCGGGCAGCTCGCCGACCTGGAACTGCGGCACCGCCGCCGCGCCCGCTGCGAGGACCGGATCCGCTGCGCGAAAGAGACAGGCCTGCGCAACCTTCCCCTGCACGGCTACGCCCAGAACCAGATCTGGACCGAGATCGTCGCCCTGGCCTGCGAGCTGACCGCCTGGATGACCATGCTCGCCCTGACCGGCACGGCCCGCCGCTGGGAACCCAAGCGCCTGCGCCTCCGCCTGTTCTCCGCCGCCGGGCGGATCATCCGCGGCGGCCGCCGCGTCCGCCTGAAGATCTCCAGCCGATGGCCCTGGACTGCCCAGATCACCGCCGCCATCACCAGGCTCGACGCCCTGGCGCCCGGCTAGCACGCCCCCAGCGTCCCGACGACCAGGAAAGGAACAGCATCACGGGACCGTGGAACCCCGCCCGCCGGCGCGACAGCCGGCCACCCGGCACGACCCGGCGCTCAAAAAAGCCGGCCAGCCGCCACCTCAGACCAGCGAACCAAGATCAAGAAAGATCGAGGCTAGTTGCGGGTGAGACTGGCGGCCGCCTAATACCGGATGCGCCGCTGCCATCTCCTCGTTGATTTCAGCCCCCCATCCGGGGAGGGTCGGCAGGACGAAGCACCCGCGATCGATGACTGGTGTTTCGGTGACGAGGTCGTCCTTCCATGGCACGTCATCGATTTCCAACTCCATGATCCGGAAGTTCGGCACTAGGGCGCAGAAATGCGCGCTGATCAGCGAGGATAGGTGGCTGTAGAAATTGTGCGGGGCGACGTTCAGCTCGAACGCATCTGCCATCGTGGCAATGTCGAGCGACTCAAGCAGGCCGTTCCAGAGGACGTCGATGATCGCGACGTCCATTGCCCTGGCATTGAGGAACGGCTTGTACTGACGTCGCCCGAACAGCGACTCGCCGGACGCCACAGCGACGTGCGAGGCCTGTCGGACGCTGGCGAGAGCATCGGCGTCTAGAATGTCCAGCTCGATCCAGTCAAGGTCCACGTCACGCAGCTGCCTGAGGCAGTCGATGTACCCCTCTGGGCGGAAATTGAAGTTGAGATCGACCATAATTCGGACGTCCGCTCCGGCTCCCCGACCAAGCGCGGCGACGGCCTCAGCGATTGCCCGGGAGGCCGGGCGTGCTGGATTCAGCGGCTCACCTAGGGCGCGGTCCGGGAAACCGGGCATGAACATCGCCGGCTGCGGGCCGTCAAAGGACGGGATGTTGCATTTCAGCGCCCGGAAGTCGGCCGTGGCGACCTCGCTGCCGAGGCCCACTAGGTCTGCCGCGGATTGCACGGCAGGCTTGCCGATCACGTGCGCGTGGCTCAGCCGGTACGAGCCGCAATGGGACCAGTAGGCCGGCAGCCGAGTTCGCATGGCCCCCCCGAGCATCTCGTAGACCGGGACTCCCAGGGCCTTCGCCTTGATGTCGAGCAACGCGTTCTGGATGGTGCCGACAGCCTGATGGTTCGCTCCGCCGGGCGCCTGGCGCGTGATTGCATTCAGGAAGTCGGTCAGGCGCCGGACGTCGCGCGGGTCCTCACCAATCAGCCGAGCACCGAGCGCCTTGACCGCGCTGCCCAGCCCTGGACTGCCATAGTTCTGCGAGAATTCCGACCATCCGACGATCCCGTCATCGGTAGAGACCTTGAGGAAGGAGAAGGTGCGCCATCCACCGTCGCAGTGCACGTCGTCGATCGCGGTGATCCTCATCGGTCATGGGCCCCAACTACTCGAGGTCATGGAGTCTCCGAGTAGTAGCCGCGGGACGGATAGGCATCCTGCATCGTGCCCCCCACCTCAAGCGCCTTACGGGTGATCACTTCAGCTGCGTGCATCTCCTCGCATAGGGCGACGATCTTCTCAGCCTCGCCGGCCGGGAGCACGACCGCACCGTCTCCGTCAGCTACGACGAAGTCGCCCTCCATGACCTCCACGCCACAGATGGTGACTGGCTGGCCCAGTTCGGCAACAGAATAGCCACCGAAGCCCCCGGGGACTGCAGTAACTCGGGTGGCCCACACCGGCAGGCCGAATTCTGCGATCTCATCGACGTCGCGGGTTGCTCCCTCCACGAGGACCCCGACGGCGCCCCGCTGCCGTGCGGTCAGGGCCAGCATCCCGCCGAATACCGCGTAAGGCGGTCCTGGAGGGGCGGAGATCACCAGAAAATCTCCCGGGCGCGCGTTCTCGACAAGGCTGAAGGTGAGTTCGCGGTTGACGACAACGGCGGAGCGCTCGTGGTCGCGAACCAGCGTCATTCGCTGCGTACGGGCCCGGCCGGCTACGTGCTTGCCGGGTTCGGCCAGTCGCGTCAGGCCGGCGACGTACATGGATGCTGGGCTTCGGAGGTGAGACTTCGCGTAGGCGTCGCACAATGTCGATGTCGGCAACTTCCCAAGGCGTTCCAGCATCGCGTCGTCAGCCATCAGGCACCGAGCATCTCGTAGAACTGTACTTCCAGCGTGAAGGGCGTCGCATACCGCACGTAGTACCGGTGCAGGTTGTGCGGAACCACATCGTGCATGGGCACGACCTCGTACTCGGACAGCTCCATGTCGGGTATCCGGTCCTTGAACGCCCGAGCCTTCCCGAGGATTGCCTTGAGGTCCTCGAGAGACTTCACTCGCATCCCGAAATGATCCATCGGGGGGTTCGCGACAGTGGGCTGGTCGTGGCCCATGAATACGACGAATTGATCCACGCCGCCAGCCATGAGAACGAGCAGGTCCCGTTCCTTGGTGAACTCTTCTCGCTCGACGAAGCCGAACACCTCGGCAAAGAATGCTCGTACCTGCTCTAGTTTCTGCCCCTGCAGGTCGTCCCGGGCAACAGAGAAGGCGATGTGATTGAACTGCACGGGAATCTCGAGATCAAGCATGCCAATCTCCTTGTCTTGTTGGGTTGTGTCCAGGCTCATGCTCGCGCTCTATCACGGAGCAATCGCTCGTAGGATTCGCTTGCGAGGAGACGCAATCGCTCCGTGGCCTTCACGAGGACCCCGTGCTCCGCCCCGGCTCTGAGCACCGGGGTAGTGATCGCGCCGATTTCAATGGGCAGGCCCTCGGATGCGTCTCTTTCCATGGACACCCGCATCGAGTCCGGAAACTTGTTGATCATGGAGAGGCATTCCAGCCGGTCAAGCTGGACACCCAGAGTCGCTGCTACCTCAAGGATCTCCCGCGCGCATTCCAGCATCAGATCGAAGATCTCCGGGTTTGCCCGGACGGCACCGATCGGGCCGGCTACCGCCGTGGTGGCCAGCGCGTAGGGGCAGAGAATGGACAGCTTGTTCCAGAGCAGGTAGTTCTCGTCGTCCCAGACCTGGCAAGGTACTCCGGCGTGCTCAAGCTCTTGCGCAAGCCGCTCGACTCGCCGACGGTGCTGGGCGGGCCCGGCGAGCTGGACAGGCTTGACAGGCTGGGGGAAGCGGGGATCACCGGCATCGGCAGCGTCTAGCGCGTGCCATCCGCCGTGCACGATGTGACCGGGCCCGACCCGGGTGGCCTCGGTTCGGATGGCGCCGGCGACCACCACGCTGTCCGGGAATCGGCCGCGCAGGGCAGCAACGTGGTCCACGCCGTTCATCAGCGGGACGATGAGCCTCCCGCACACGGCGGGTGCGCTCACCGCCTCCAGCGCCTCCGGGAGTTGCTGATTCTTGACGGTCACCCACAGCACGTCCACCGGGCTTTCGAGCCTGGCGGTAGCTGAGACATCTGCCTCGAAGTCGCCAAGGGCAGCGCTCTCGATATGCAGGGAACGCGGATAGGAGACGACTTGTGCGGCTCGGGGGATCACCGAGACGCTCGATCCCGCCCGCGCGAGGGCACCGCCGATCAAACCACCGATACCGCCTGGTCCCAGAACAGCATGGCTCGTCACTACTGAAACCTCTCGTTCGTGGGCCGAGGCCGACGGTCACACCGCTTCATCGGCGTCGCTGTCAGCCTCGTCTGTGGTCGTCTTCAATCCCTTGCGAAGAGCGTTCATCGTTTGTGAGATGTGGGCGGCGAGCAGCGATTCGGTCAGGTCGGCGTCCCTGGCGAGTGCTGCCTTGAGGATGGCCGCGTGTTCTTCTGGTAGTGCTCGGTCGGGGTCGAACGACTGCGACCAGCGCCGGTAGAGGCCGCTGGCGTCCCACAGCGACACGGCTATGGCCGCCAGGCGGGGTCTTCCCGAGCCCGTCATGAGGGCCCGATGGAAGTCCGCGTGCGCCACCTCCCACTCCTTGTCAAAGATCGCGCCTTGCCGGCCGGTCGTGACTGGCGTGCGTGCCAGCACATGGTGCGCTGCCACCACCTGCGACTCCCACGACAAGTCGCCTCTCTCGACCGATCGCCGCACGGCCAGACCCTCGATCTCCACTCGGGTCTGAGCCAGGTCTTCCAGGTCATCGTGGGAAAGGGAAATCACGCAGAATCCCACCAGCGGGCGAGACAGCACCAGTCCCTGCTCGGACAATCGGGTGAGGACTTCCCGGACCACGGTCGGGCTCACGCCGTGCTGTTGCGCCAGCGGATTGAGCCGCAACCGTGATCCGGGAGCTAGCCGGCCTTCGAGGATGTCCTGGCGTACCTTGTCGAAGACGACGGCTGTCAGAGTCCTATCGTCGGGCATTGATCACCGTATCCAGCATGTAAGTTGGCTGCGCCGGGCGCGGCGGCCGTCGGTCATGAGCCAGCTGCCGAGACTTCTGTCGTGGGCATGTTAAGGACGAAGACCGTATGGTTGTGGACCCAGCGATAGGCCGCGAACGGTCCGTAGACCTGATGGTGCTGGTCCGGGATCATGTCGCTGTTCACGCCTACGTAATGGATGGTCTTGTGGGCCTTAAGCGCGGCGAGACCCTCAGCGAAGGTGTACACGGGCACCCCCTTGGGGTTCTCCACCTCGGGGATTGCCTTGGCGATGGCAGTGCCGTTCAGGCTGTTCGCCTTGACCATGGCCAGCGCAAGCATGTTCATGCCGTCGTAGGAGGTGTTGGCCAAGATGACCGGCTGCTTGCCCTCGTACTTCTTGAACAGTGAATTGAATATCGGAACTCCGGGGTTGGAGATGACGCCAGCCTGAATTGAGGTCAGTATGCCGTTGACGTCGTTGTAGCCGACGACCTTGGCATAGGCCGCGGTTCCGGAGTTGTCATCGCTGACCATCGGTATCTTCAGGCCGTTGAGTTCCTTGAGGTTCGAGAAGAATACGCCCGCATCCGAGCCGAACGTCCTGAAGATGATGACGTCGGGGTGGCCGGCGACGAGCTTGGAAACCTCCGAGCGGAAGGAACTGGCGCCGGTGGCGAAGCTGACGTCCGCCGCGATGCTTCCTGCGCCAGCCAGCTTGATCCAGGCCCTTCTGACCGCGGCTCCGAGGGTCGCTCCGTTGGCGTCGGTGCCGAAGAAGAACGCCGGGTGCCGGTAGCCGGCCTTGTATGCGTACAGAGCCATCGCCGTCCCCTCCTGGCTGTCTCCTGGCGTGCACCGCCAGATCAGCGGGTCGGTGATGGGGCCGAATTCGTCATCGCCACCCCACATAATCACAGGGACATGGGCGGCATCGTAGTACCGCTGGGTTGCGGTCAGAGTGTTGGCCGCAGGCCCGATGGTCGCAACAATGTGGTCGATGCTGATCTGGCGCTGCGCCACAGTGATGGCGTCAACCGGGTCCAGGTGGTCGTCGCCTGGGATGAGTTTCAGCTTGCGGCCCATGACGCCGCCCGCGCCGTTGATCGCGTCGATGGCGACGGTGGCGCCGGCCACGATGCCCTGCCCGGCGAACCCGGCGGGGCCGGTCAGGGGACCGAGCATGCCGATCGGTATTGGCCCGCTCCCCGAAGCCCCGCCTGACGAGGTGCCACAGGCAGCCAATGACACGAGGCTGAGGGCCAAGCCGAGGTGGCCAACCATCATTAGCCTGGAACGTGTTCTGACAGTTGCGAAGGTACCCATCCTCATACCCCATCCTTAGTGGGAGTCAGATCTGACTGGTGATTCGATCGGCGATTGCGGGGCGGCCGCAGAGCTCGCGGGGTCGAGGCCGAGGTACAGGGCGCTGAGCTTGTCGCTGTGCAGCAGGGCCGCCGAATGCTCGTGCAGCTTGATTGCCCCGAGGATGAGGACGTACGCCGTGTCGGAGTATGCCAGGGCGCGGTTGACGTTCTGCTCGACCACGAGGACGGAGATGCCGGCCTGGCTGACTAGGGACAGGTGATCCCAGACGACGAGCTCGTTGGCCGGTGAGAGACCTGCCGTTGGCTCGTCAGCGAGCAGTATGGCCGGCTTGCTCATCAGCCCGCCTGCCAGAGCGAGGAGGCTCCTTTCGCCGCCGCTGAGCGTGCCTGCTGGACGGTGGGCTGCGTTCTGCAATGCGGGAAACAGATCGAGCATCGCATCGACTTGCTTCTTGAGGCTGCGGCGCAGTATGTAGCCACCGAGCTCGAGGTTCTCGATGACGGTCAGGGCAGGGAACACGTTGGCGGTCTGCGGGACGTAGGCCATTCCGCCCCGGACTAGCTTTCCCGTCGGCCAGTCTGAGACGTCGACGCCGCGGATCATGATGCGACCTGCGGTACGCGGAACAAGGCCCATGACGGCTTTCATCAGGGTTGACTTGCCGGCGCCGTTCGGGCCGAGCAGGACTACGATCTGCGAGCGGCTGACTGTGATGCTGGCACCACGGACGATGTCCGCTCCGCCGTAGCCGGCGCGAATGTCGAGCGCGCTCAGGACGACTTCCTCTTGGTCGGCCATCAGGTGCTCGCTTTCGAGGGATGGCCGGGCAGCGACTCCGCGCCCAGGTACGCCTCGAGGACCGCCGTGTTCCGCCGCAGTTCGCTCATCGTGCCCTCTGCCACGACCGTCCCGGCGGCCATGCAGAACACGCGCGACGTCACGGCGTCGACAAGCGGCAGGTCGTGCTCGATCAGCAGGACAGCGATGTCCCCGCTCGCGAGAGTGAGGATGCTCTCGCCGATGCGCTCCGTCATCGCCGGACTCAGGCTCGCTGACGGCTCGTCGAGCAAGACGACCTTGGGCTGGCGCATCATGATCCGCGCGAACTCCAAGAGGCGCTGCTGGCCTCCGCTCAGTTCATCGGCTGGCTGGTCCTTGAGGCTGAGCAAGTCGAAGGCGGCCAGGATCTCGCGCGCACGAAGCCGATCCTGCTGCTCCCGCCTGGAGATCGCTCGCCTGGCCAGGAACTGCCTCCAGACCACCTCGCTCGGGGCGGGGGCACCTGCAACGAGCAAGTTCTCCAGCACCGAGAGCCTGCCCCAGACGTGGGCGAGCTGGAACGACCGGACCAGGCCGCGATTCGCTCGCACATGAACCGGCTTAGTCGTCACGTCCTCGCCGCCGAGAAGGATACGGCCGTGGTCAGGCTGGGCGAACCCGGAGATCAGGTCAACAGCGGTGCTCTTGCCGGCTCCGTTGGGTCCGATCAGGCCGACCACCTCGTGCCGGTCGACGCTAAGGGTGCAAGAGGTCACGGCGCGCACGCCGCCGTACGTCTTGGCGAGTTCGCGGACCTCAAGAAGCATCGCTGGCCACCAGATCGTGGGCGGAGCTAGCGCCGCCGCCGCGATTCTCCTTGGCCGCGCTGTCGCGGCCGACGCGTTCAGGAAGCAGCCCTGCTGGCCTGAAGCGCAGCACCAGGATCAGGATGACGCCGTAGGCGATCAGCTGGAGCGGAGCTATCTTGTCCGCGGACAGCGACGCCGTCGGCAGGAAGGTCACCGCCTGCGTCACCAGCCCATAGCTCAGCACCATGCCCAATACGACGCCTAGGTTGTTCCCGCTGCCGCCGACGTACAGCGCGGTCAGGAGAAGAAGGGTTTCCCCGGGGGCCCATCCGTTCGGATCGAGCGCGCCGGTGAACCCGACGAGGAGACCGCCACCCAGACCTGCGATCGCGGAGCCGATGACAAATGCTTTGAGCTCAAGCAGGTACACGTTCCGGCCGAAGGCCGCTGCAGCGGCTTGATCCTCTCTGACGGCGCGGAGCGCACGTCCGAATGGCCGTCGGCGTAGCACCTCGACAAGGCCGTATACCAGTGCCAGCACGACCAGGCAGATCAGCAGGTAGTACAAGTTGAAGTAGGTGGCCAGCCCTGCTGGCAGCGGCGGCGCAAGCCCGAATATGCCCTCGGAACCGTTGAAGATGGGTTTGTAGTACTCGATGAACTGATGCAGGATCTCGGCCACGCAGAACGTCACGATGGCGAAGTAGTAGGCGCGCAGCCGCCTGAGCGCGATCGATCCCACCAGCGCGGCGAAAAGGCTAGACGCGACGATTCCGCCTAGGACGGCGAGCGGGAAGGGCCAGTTCAGCCCAAGGATGTACTGAATGCGGCCGCCTTGGGCCGACGGCAGGGCCAAGACCATGGTGACGTATCCACCGATGGCCACGCAGGGGATGGCCATCAGATTGACCATCCCGGCATAGCCAACCTGGACATTGAGACCGAGCACGATCACGCAGTTGATGGCCACCAGGATCGCGGCGAGTTCAAGGTACTGGGTCACAGCTCGGCCACCGCCCTGGCCGTGGTGAACAACCCGGCCGGTCGGAACAGTATGGCCAAGATAAGGATGCCCACCGCAATGATCTCTTTATACGCGGCATCGATGTACTCGGCCGACACCTCCATGGCGAGGCCGATAACGATGGCTGCGATCAGGGCTCCCTGGGGCTTGCCGACTCCGCCCAGGACAACCGCCGCGAAGGTGATCAGCAGGTAGCTGCTGCCGGAGGTAGGTGAGATTGTGCCGCTGGTCGTGGCAACAGCGACGCCGGCCAAGCCGCCGAGGAGCCCGACCACAAGCCAGGTGAGATTGACGATGCTGGTCACCGGCACGCCACGGACGCGCGCTAGCTCGGGATGCCCGGCGACCGCACGCTGGGCCTTGCCGAATCTCGTGTACTTCAGGACCGCGTAGAGCAGCACCATCGCCGCGATGGCGGCTGCCATCGTTGCCATGTCGATCGGTGTCCAGATGAACGGGCCGATGTGGTGGGGGAGCTGTGCAGCGCTAGGGAGCTTGAAGGACTGGTCGGTCGAGGTGAAGAAGAAGACGAGGAGGTTCTGGATGATGAGCGAAAGGCCCGCGGTGACGATCAGCAAGTGAATCGGCCGGGTGCCACGGCGGACAAACGACTGCAGAACGCACAGGTTGATCGCGAGCGCGGCCAGACCGGCGACCGCCATGCCGATCAGGGTGTCTACAGCCAGGTTGCTGGTGAAACGTTGCGCCACGAAGGCGCCGAAGGCGCCGAGGGTGAGGATCTCGCCGTGCGCGAAGTTCGGGACGTTGGTGACCCCCAGCTGAAGTGTCAGCGCGACCGCGGAAAGCCCGATGATGCTCGCCGTCACGAGGCCGAAACCAACGGCGGTCATGAAGCTGTTCACCGCCAGCCTCCGCACGCGAGGATCCATATGACATATAGTCTGCATTTTCATAGATGATGATGCAGATCATGTTCAATGAGGCGAGGTTAACGTTCGATCGGTTCCGGGTCAATAGTTAGCGTTGATATATGATCAGCCTGCTTGGCTTGCATGCCGTGCATGACGCCGCAGGTCAGCTGGCGAGCTTGCGCCACAGCATGGCGGAGCTCACCGATCCCGGGCCCCGTGCCGGTCAGACCGGCACAGGTTCACAGCAGCCTTCGGTTCGCTGCGGCCAGATCGAGAAACCCGGGATGCTCCGGAAAGCCAGACCGCGCAGCCGGCAGAGCCATAGGGAGCCAGCCCGCAAGACCGCTGAACGTTACGGGCAAACCGCAGCGCCTGCACGCACACAATCAGAGCCGTACCTGGCCGATACCAGCGCGCTGGCCAGGCTGCGGCATCCGCCGGTGGCGGAGGTGCTGGGCCCGCTTATCGAGACGGGGCTGGTGGCGACGTGCGGGGTGATCGAGTTCGAGCTGACCTGGGCTGCCCGGACGAGCGCGGAGCTCGATGAGCTGCGGCCTGACCGGGACGCGGGCTATGAGTGGCTGGCCACGCTAGATGAGGACTGGCGGCGGGCGCTGCAGGTCCAGGCGGAGCTGTGGCGGAGCGGGCAGATGCGGCCGGTCGGGCTGCCTGACTTGCTGGTCGCTGCCGTCGCGGAGCGGGAACACGTCACGGTGCTGCACTATGACGCCGGTTACGACCTGGTCGCGCAGATCACCGGCCAGCCCGTGCGATGCGTCGTCCCCCGCGGAACCGTCCCGTAGCGGCCAGCCGGGCAGCCGGCCCGGCCGCCCCGCCGCGCAGCAGCCTGACGGCCTTCACACGCCGTAACCACAGCACGGTGACGGAGGGTCACCCGGAATGGCGGGAAGGCTTGCCGGACGTGGAACGGGTCGTGGACCGAGTGCCAGGCGCAGTGAGTGCATTCTGTGCTTTCTGGTAGTTCGGCTGTGCGATCAGTGCAGGCAGTGCGCTGTGGGCGGGGCGCCGTGGCCATGGTAAGGAGAAGGTCTACGGTTCGATTCCGTAAAGGGTCTCCAGGTCGTGAGGACAATTCGAACATTCATCCGGTGACCACCGTTGCCCCCTGGGGGGCGCCTCGGGGGCGCTTCTCAATGCCTATCAAGGGCATGAGCTAGGCAGATTCGAGTTGCGCCGGACAGGCGAGCGGTTCCGGGGCCAGAATCTGCGGGCGGTCCAGTTCTGGGCTGGGGGAGAGCGAATCTGACGACGCTGAGTAGCGCCAAGCACTTGACATACGGCGCGCATGCAGGCTGTTCCGGCATCCTTGGCTACGGCACTCAGAATGCCCGGATCTGCACGCTGGTGGGAACCTGGTCCCGGGCAGTGACGCCCGCTCATGCCGATGAGGGTGCATTCGCGTGGCCCGCTGCAGTCCCGCGAGGGCTCCGCTGCGGTATCAGGAAGCCGGACCGGTCTGGTGGGACCCTCGGCGGTGCGTGTTGCCTGGTGACACGTCGTGTTCCCGCTGATGGTTCGGAACGGGTCGACTGCCACCGTCGGCGTGATGTGGCCACCTGTCGTCAAGATGCCTGGCTCGCGCTACCGGGATGGGCGGACGCGTCGTACCAGCGCAGCACCCTCAG
Organism: uncultured Actinomycetota bacterium; assembly: GCA_963739025.1. Taxonomy (GTDB): domain Bacteria; phylum Actinomycetota; class Actinomycetes; order Streptosporangiales; family Streptosporangiaceae; genus Chersky-822. Next base: position 1,401,553 of record CAVTYS010000003.1, read on the forward strand.
CGCCCTCAAGGTGTTCCACCGGCTCGGCGTGCCGTCGGGTTCCTCGAACCGGAAGTGGACCGCGCCGGCGTGGGTGTTCTCGAGCAGCCAACGCCCGTCCGGTCGGCGCTTGGCGCGGACGCGTTCGATCGCTTCGGCCAGCCGTGGATCCGGAGTGCCCCCACGCTGGGCGAAGTACTCCATGGCCTTGAGCAGGTCGTAGTGCCAGCGTGGGGGGTAGGAGAACAATGCCCACTGGGGGTTGACCTCCTCGCCCGTGCGCAAGGATCGGAAGAGGTTGCGCCGGAGCAAGTACTCCTCTCCGTTCCTGCGAGCCCGCTGGACTTCCTCAGATCCGCCGGTATGGCGCTCCCACCTCAGCAAAGCGTCGATCACGTCCAGGGTGCTTGCGAAGGATGACGGTGCCGGGCGCGTCTGGGCCCAGCAGTTCCAGCCACCATCAGGCATCTGTTCGGCCAGGAGTCGCTGCACCACCGGGTCGACGTCGACGCCTAGGTAGGTACCGATCAGAATCGTGCCCGCGTTGATGCAGCAGTCCTCCTCGCCGGCGAAGAACGGCAGCCCGTCGCACTCCCAGCGGCAGTTGCGGGCCACCAGGTGTGCGGTCTCTTGCATCACCGGACTGTCCGGGGGTGTTCCCAGGTGACACAGGTCGAGCAGGACCGGGTACGTCGCGGTCGACGGCTGGCCGTGCTCGGCATCCGGGCCGTCGGTCGGTTCCTCGTCGGGCGACGGGAAAGGCGGCGGCGGTTCACCGGCAGCTAGAGCCCGCGCAGTGGCCGCTGCGAACGCCGCGGTATCCGGAACGTAGGCCCCGTTCGCCCACAGGCCATCAGGAGCCCGCAGTGCCAGCAGCCGAGCACCCCAGCCCTCGTGCTCCACCCGCGCTCGCTCGGTATTCACCTCGGTCTCCGAGGCGTTGGTGAGGTCGCGCAGCACCTGCCAGCGGATCGCCGGATCGCCCTGGAGCAGCCACTGCACAACCGGATCGTCCTTGGCCATCCACGCCGTTCGTGGCTGGTAAGGGTTCAGATTCTCTGTTGGCTCCATCCTTCAACCCTCACATACGCCGACGTCCACCCTCCGCAAGATAGCTGACTGCCGGGATGAGAGGCGTTCGCTCATGCCGCCGATCGCACGCTGGTCGTGTCGATGTGTGTTCGATCCGCCTCAGGATCAATAGTCCTCGAACTCCCAGTAGCCCAGACGGCTGAGGCGCTCGCCCATCTGCTTCCATGTGTCTGCTTGAACTGTCTCAACCCGCCGTGCCAGCCACCTGTGCAGCGCGGCCTGATCGAACGCCTCGAAGTCCACCACTTACGTGGTGGCGCGCGTCGTAGAAGCCGCCTACATGGGCGGCAACGAGTCGCAGAGCCGGAAACTCTGCGTTCCTGACCAGCTCGACGCGGTCTGGCTTGCCAAGCTCGCCGAGCGCGGCATGCTGCGGGCCAGCTTCATCCCCGCCCGGCCGCAGCGGCAGCTGCGGGACCTGACCCGCTACCGCCGCACCCTGACCCAGGAACGCAGCCGGGAGAAGCAGCGCGCGGAGAAACTGCTCGAAGACGCCCAGGTGAAGCTCTCCAGCGTGATCTCCGACATCTTCGGGGTCTCGGGCCGGGCCATGCTGGCCGCCCTCATCGCCGGGCAGCGCGACCCGCACGCGCTGGCGGACCTGGCCCGCAAGACCATGCGCGCCAAGATCAGCGTCCTGCGGCCCTCGCTCACCGGGCAGTTCACCGACCACCACGCGTTCCTGCTCGCCATGATGCTCGACCGCGTCGACGCGCTCACCGCCCAGATCCAGGAACTCACCACCCGGATCGAGGACGCGATCGCGCCGTGGGGTGCCCCGCGTCTTCCGGACGGGGATCCGTAGGATCCCGTACCGGAAAGGATCAAGATCAAGGTGCCGAAGAATAGGAATTACTCTCCGGAGTTCCGTGAGGAAGCCGCGCGGATGGTGATCGAGACGTCTCGTGCTATCTCTGCCGTGGCGAGGGAGCTGGGGATCAGCGAGACGAGCCTGGGTAACTGGGTGCGGGCGCATCGCGAGAAGCACGCGGATGACGAGCCTCCGCTGCAGCTGTCGGAAAGGGCGCGGCTCCGGGAGCTTGAGCGGGAGAACCGCGAACTGCGGATGAAAGCGGAATTCCTTTCAAAAGCAGCGGCGTACTTCGCGTCGGAGCATCGGTGAGCGACATGTACGCGTTCATCGATGCGGAGCGCGCCGCCGTCGATTGCGCTCCGGACGTTACCAGGATGTGCGCCTGGCTCGGGGTATCGAGATCGGGATTTTACGAATGGCTGTCACGGCCCGAGAGCGCCGCGGCGCGCCGGCGGGCCAGGCTGAAAGTCATGATCGCGGAGATCTTCGAGGCCGAGGACGAGACGTACGGGTACCGGCGGATGGCCGCCGAGCTCGCCCGCCGGGGCGTGAGCGCCGGCGCGGAGCTGGTCCGCAAGCTGATGCGCCAGCTGGGCCTGGTGGCATGCCAGCCCAGGCCGTGGCGGCAGACGACCGAGCCCGGTCCGTGCGGGCCGATCCCGGACCTGGTGGCCCGGGACTTCTCGGCGGACGTGCCGGGCGCGAAGATGGTGGGCGACATCACGTACATCGCGACGTGGCAGGGCTGGGTTTTCCTATCAGTTACGTGGAATCAGGTGGCGTGGCGGCAACTCAGTTACCTGGAATCACGCGGCGCGCCTGCGGTCTGAAGGGGATCTGCGCTCGGTAACGTCCCTGGCGAGCTGACAGGGACGGGGGTCCTGCTGGTATGGCGGTGGCGCTGGAGGAGAAATGGCCGGTCCTGGGCCGGCACGGGCGGGCGGCTGAGTGGCTGGGGATCTGGGCTGACCTGGGGCGGGCGCCTAGGACGATCGACGCTTACGGCCGTGGCCTGGCGGAGTATCTGCAGGTTTGTGAGCGTGATGGCGTCGACCCGCTCGACGCGACTCGCGCTCAGGTCGGTGCGTTCGTGCGGGAGCTGACCACACGGCCGGGCCGCCGGGGCGAGAATGTCGTCGCGCTGGACTCGGGGGCCGGGCTGGCGAACGCGACACTGCAGCAGCGCCTGGTTCCGGTGCGGCTGTTTTACGACTTCCTGGTGGAGGAAGGGCTGCGTGAGTCGAACCCGGTCGGCCGCGGGGCTTACACTCCTGGGCGGCGGTTCGGAGGCGGTTACAGCCGGCCGCTGGTTCCGCGGATGGTCAAGCTGCCGTGGATCCCCGGCGAGGCTGAGTGGCTGCACGTGCTCGGGGTGTTCCGGGCTGAGCCGGTCCGCAACCGGGTGATGCTGGCGCTGGCCTATGACGCGGCGCTGCGCCGTGAGGAGCTGTGCTCGCTGCGCACCGACGATCTTGACCCTGCTCACAGGATGCTGCGCGTCCGGGCGGAGACGACCAAGACCCGCCGCGAGCGGGCGGTGCCGTACTCGGCGCCGACCGGGTTGCTGCTGTCGGAGTACCTGCGGCACCGGGCCACCTTGAGCAGGGCGCGGGGACCTTTGTTCTTGTCGGAGTCACGGCGCAACCTGGCGGAGCCGCTGACCCTGTGGACCTGGTCGAAGGTCGTGCGGCGCGTCGCGCTGGCGGCGGACGTGCCGCGGTTCTCCACCCACACCACCCGGCACCTGTGCCTGACGGACCTGGCCCGGATGGGCTGGGAACTGCACGCGATCGCGACGTTCGCCGGGCACCGCTCGACTGACTCGACGCTCCGCTACATTCACTTGTCGGGGCGCGAGCTGTCAGCGAAGCTGAACTCCTCTATGGTGCAGATCCACGCGTGGCGGGTGGGCATGCTCACGGACCCGGGCCTGTGCGACATCCCGTGCCCGGACTCGGCGTGACCGCCGGCGCGCTGGTCGCTGTTACCCGGCCGCAGGCTGAGGGCACGGCATGGGCGTCCGGCCTGGATGCCCGTGGCTGGGACCGGCACGGCGGGCTGACCGCCTCCGAAGCATCGGCGCTGGCCGAGATCGGCCAGGCCGGGCTGCGCCGCAGCCGGGCACGCGGTGCCCGGCTATCTGGTGCGTGGCGGGATGTGGCCCGGCTGAGCGGGCCGCTTGATCAGGCAGCGGCCGTCCTTCACCATGACCACAGTGATGTCCACCGGCGGGCCGCCGCGCACGCGGCCGGGATCATCCTGCAGCACTGCGCGGACACCGGGCAGGCCTACTGGGCCTGGGCAGGCTGGGGCTGGGCCCGGCTGGCGGGCTCGGGCAGCAGCGCCTTCCTGGACAGCCAGGCGCTGCCGACAGAGACAGCCGTCCGCCCTTTCCTGGTCGCGCTGGCCTACCTGCTCGCTGGCTTCACCGACTTTCAGCACCTGGGCATGTTCAACCGGCTGCATCTGGCTCATCTGGTCTTCGGCCCGGCGGCTGTTGATGCCGCGACGAGCGAGGCGGCCGCCGTGCTGGACCGGTGGGGTTACCGCAGCCAGGTCCGCGACGGCGGGCATCAGCTGCCCGGCGTGCTGGCCCAGGCGTTCCTGGTTAACGGCAGTCCTCGCCTGCAGGACCTGACCACCACGGCGTTCGCCCGGCTGATGGCCCATCCCGCAGCCTCCGGCCGTCCTTACCAGGCGGCGCTTTACTCGCTCCAGAAAGTGGTCGCCGACCTGGGGCACTGCGACGCTCCCGTCCGGCCTGGCGGTAACCACATGCCCGTCATCGAGGGCGCCGATCCCGGGTGGACCTGGTGGGTCGAGCGGTGGCATGCCACCTCACCGCTCACCCCGAAGGTCCGCGCGATCATCCGCACCATCATCGCCAAGGCCGGCCGGTGGCTGGCCGCCGAGCACCCGGAGATCAGCGAGCCCGGCCAGTGGACCCGGCAGACCTGCGCTGCCTGGGTCGCCGCGATTGACCGGATGGCGGTCGGCGACTACGTTCAGCGCCGCGACGCGCTCGGCGATCGCGCGGGACAGCCGATCTCGCCGCGCACCAAGGCTCATTTCCTGATGGCCACCCGCACGTTCTTCCGGGACTGCCAGGAATGGGAATGGTTCCCGCGCCGGTTCGATCCCTCCCGGGCGCTGGCCGTCCCGCGCAGCGTCAGCGCCCTGATCGGCACCGATCCCCGGGTCATCGCCGACGACGTCTGGGCCAAGCTCCTGCACGCCGGGCTGAACATCGAAGCCGCTGACCTGCCGGGCACCTCGGCAGGCAGCTACTACCCGATGCAGCTCATCCGGGCGCTCACCCTGACCTGGCTGTTCAGCGGCCTGCGCAGCGATGAGATCTCCCGGCTGCGGGTCGGCTGCGTGCGATGGCAGCACGACGGCCTGCCGATCCCCGGTGATTCCCGCCAGGTCCTCGCCGAGGACGCCGTCTGCCTGCTGGATGTGCCTGTCAGCAAGACGTGCACCGCGTTCACCAAGCCCGTCGACCCGATCATCGGCCAGGCCATCGAAGCCTGGCAGGCACTGCGGCCCGGCCAGCCACGGCGCCTGGACCGCAAGACCAGCGAGCACGTCGACCTGCTGTTCTGCGTCCGCGCCCATCCGGTCGCGAGGAACTACATCAACCGCACCATCATCCCGGCGCTCTGCCGCAAGGCCGGCATGCCGGCCGCCGATGTCCGCGGCAACATCACCAGCCACCGTGCCCGTTCCACCATCGCCAGCCAGCTCTACAACGCCAAGGAACCGATGACCTTGTTCGAGCTGCAGGCCTGGCTCGGGCACCGGACCCCGACCACGACCCAGCACTACGCGAAGATCACCCCGAACACCTTGACCAGGGCCTATACCGAGGCCGGGTACTTCGCCCGGAACCTGCGCACCATCGAGGTCCTCATTGACCGGGACGCCGTCGCCTCAGGCGCCGCCGCGGCGGGCGAGCCCTGGCAGTACTACGACCTCGGGCACGGGCTGTGCTCCTACACATTCTTCGAGCAGTGCCCGCATCGCATGGCCTGCGCGAAATGCGACTTCTACACCCCGAAGAACTCGACCAGGGCCCAGCTGCTGGAAGCTAAGGGCAACCTCCAGCGGATGCTCGCCTGCATCCCGCTCACCGACGACGAGCGCACCGCGGTCGACGACGGGCAGGCCGCCCTGGACTCCCTCCTCGCCCGGCTCGCGGACGTCCCGACCCCGGCCGGCGCCACACCCCGCCAGATCGGCGTCCCGCCATCGGTGACCCTGCTGCCCATCATCGAAATCACTTCACGCAAAAACCAGTAAAACCGGGCAATCAGATTCCACAGAATCGCCACCGTCATTGACTGCCATACGCGCAAGGTAATCGGATGGGCAATGGACGACAGCTACCGGACCCCGCTGATTTCCTCGGCGATACAGATGGCGGCCCGGAACGTCGACCTGCCGGACGGGGCTATCTTTCACTCCGACCGCGGAAGCAATTATACTTCCATGGAATTCGCGGCCGTGCTCGCCGGGCTCGGCATCCGGCAGTCCGTGGGCCGTACGGGGTCATGTTTCGATAATGCCCTGGCCCAATGCCGTTTAATTAAGGATCCGTTGTCCGGCTCTCCACATATCCACCGTCGGACACGCCGACGGCTGTGGATAACACCCTGATTGTTGCCGTTAGCCATCTGAGTGGCTTAGGTTGCCGTAATGCCAGAGACTGAGATCGGCGACGGCGGGACGTCGTCTTCCCTGACAGACGCGATTGGCATCGGGACGCTGACGCGGCTGATCCCCCGTGAGCTCGTTGATGAGGTTGTGGGTTCCCTCGGCCGTAAGGAACTCCGGAAGAATAAGCTGCCGGCGCGGGTCATGGTCTATTTCGTGATGGCGATGTCGCTCTTTTATGGTGATGGCTATGAGGAGGTCATGCGGAGGCTGACCGCCGGGCTGCAATACCTGGGAACGTGGCGGCGGGACTGGAAGATACCCAGCCCGGGCGGGTTGTGCCAGGCCAGGCAGCGGCTGGGTCCTGAGGTGATGCGGGAGCTCTTCGGGCGGGTCGCGGCACCGTGCGCGCTGCGGTCGACACGGGGCGCGTGGCTGGCCGGCCGGAGGCTGATGGCGGTCGACGGCTTCGGGATGGAAGCGCCCGACAGCGAAGAGAACGCCGCGTATTTCGGTTACGCCGGGAAGAAGGAGCGCTGCTCATTTCCGTATGTGCAGATGGCCGCCCTGGCCGAGTGCGGCACGCATGCTATTGTCGCCGCAGCCATAGGACAGAAGGGCGAGGGCGAGGAAACCCTGACGACCCGTATTCTCTCCGGCGGGGCCATCGAGGCAGGGATGATGGTCACGCTCGATGCTGGGCTGTACAGCTATCAGAATCTCCGTGCGGTCATCAATGCCGGGGCTGATGCTCTTTTCCGGGCGGGATCTAATGTCGGCCTGCCAGTGCTGGGATGGCTCCCGGACGGCTCTTACCTGTCGTTTGCCGCCGATCCCGATGCCAAGAGGCTGAACTCCTACAGACTCCGGAAGGGACTCGTGAAGATCACTGACCTGCCGGGCATTCCTGTGCGGGTCGTCGATTACGAGATCCCGGACCGCGGAGACGGCGATGAGATATTCACGCTGGTCACCAATATCACCGATCCCGGAGACGTCACTGCGGCCGAGATGGCCGCTGCCTACCATGAGCGCTGGGAAGCCGAGCTTGTCTTCGACGAGCTGAAGACGCATCAGCGCGGATCAGGCGTCATCCTCAGGTCCCGGAAACCCGAGCTGGTCAGACAGGAAATCTGGGGCTTGCTGCTCACGCACTACGGCATCCGGCACCTAATGCGGGAAGCCGCAGACCAGGCCGAGCTGGATCCGGACAGGATATCTTTCATCCGCACCCTCCGCGTCATCCGCCGCCAGGTCTCAGGGCAGGCGGCTTTTTCCCCCTCGGCGGCTAACAGCAGCGACGCGTGAAACTCTTGCAGAGATCCTCGAAAGACCAAATCCCGCGCGGCGTGAGCGTTCCTGCCCGCACAAAGTCAAAAGAGCGCGGCCGAATTCACACTTCGTCAAACAGCCAGGCGACAAGAACATCACGCATGGCTCGCCCCCGACCATCCGCTTGCTACATCCTGCTGCTTAATTAAACGGCATTGTGCCCTGGCCGAATCGTTCAATGCTGCCGTGAAAGTCGAGCGTGTGCACCGCACGTCATATCCCACACGGCAGAAAGCAAAGGAAGACATCACCCGTTACATTGAGCTCCGCTATAATCGGACTCGTCTTCACTCGGCGCTCGGGTACCGGACTCCGCAAGAGGTCCACGACGAGTACCTGAACCGGCAGCTCGTAGCATGAGATGACCAAAAACTAGCTGTCCGGAAAACGTGCGGCAGCCCACCGCTCGCCGCCCGGGTGGCCCAGCTTGATGAGATCCCCGGCGTCGGCGTCACCACCGCGCAGGAGATCATCGCCGAGATCGGCACCGATATGACCCGCTTCCCGACCCCCGGCCACATGGTCTCCTGGGCCAAGTTCGCGCCCAAGGCCCGGCAGTCCGCCGGGCGGAGCAAAGCCGCCACCACCGGCAAGGGCAACCCCTGGCTCGGCGGCACTATCGGCGAAGCCGCCACCGGTGCCGCCCGCACCAGCACGTTCCTGGCCGGCCGTTACAGCGGGTCGTCAAACGCAGAGGCAAGAAACGTGCCCTGGTCGCCGTCGGCAACTCCATCCTCACCATCTGCTGGCATCTGCTCTCCGACCCAGCGCACACTTCACCGACCTCGGCCCTGACTGGCACGACCGCCTAGCACCACAGCGGCGCAAACACCAGCTCATCGCCGAACTCGAACGCCTGTCCGGCAAGAAGGTCTCCCTCAACGACGCCGCCTGATACCGGGCAGCCCGCCGCCCGCTAACCCGACCCGGCTCCGCTGACGCTCCGCCGGGCGCTGCCGCGCGCCCACTGGGGACCGATTTTCGATTCAGCATCGATATGGGCTGGATGTTTATTGCCGTCTAGTGGTATCTGACCTGGGTGCGTGGCCGGATGGGCTGTCGGGGGCATGGGTTGCGGGTGCCTCTTCGGCCTCGGCGGTCAGGATGTCGAAGGCATTACGCAGTTCGCTGGCGAAGGCGGGCAGCTGTTCGGTCGCCGTGGTGTGGAGGATCTCCAGGTCGATGGACCAGTAGCCGTGGACGATCCGGTTGCGCAGGCGGGCGGGCTGCTGCCAGGGGATGTCGGCGAACCTGTCCTTGACCTCGCTGGAGACCTGCGAGGCTGCCTCGCCGAGGACGGTGAAGTTCCACAGCAGCGACTCGATCCGCAGCTGGTCGGCTTGCAGCTGCTCGAGGGCGATGCCGTCGGTGAGCTGGCGCGCCCGGTCGGCGGCCTGAATCATCTCGCCGAGGAGCAGGAGGTCACGCTGCATACAGGGGCCTGGCCTCGGCGAGGACAGCGGGCTTGAGCCGGGGATGCAGGCCGCGCATCGAGACCAGGTCGACGTGGTGACCGAGGATGCTGGCCAGCTCGTCGGCGAGCTGCTCGATCTCCCAGCCGAGCTTGCGGCCCGGGCGCAGGGCGTACAGGACGTCGATGTCGCTGCCGGCCGCGGCAGTGCCGCGGGCACGAGATCCGAAGATCTTCAGCTCGGCGATCCCGTACCTGTCGCAGACGGCGGCGAGCGCCGTGTCGTCGACGTCGAGGTCCGGCGTGATCTGCATGATCCAAGGCTATCCCTAGCCAGGCACGGGGGTCCCAGCTGACCGTTGGGCGGTGCTGGGTGGGCCAGTCTGGCCGCGCCCGGTGCGTGGGCCGGTAATCTGACAGCCGCCAAATGCGAGGAAAGCGAATACCATTTCGAGGGAACCAGATCAGGCCTGTCGGTCCTTCTCAGGGGACCGTCCTTCAGGGGCAGTTTGTGGGGCAGAACCGCGCTTGCGGGTGCTTGCCTATGCTGGCGGCTGTCGCTGACAGTCAGCGTTCTGCCTGCTCAGCGGTTGTACGCCGAACTGAGAGACTTCCTGGTGGTCCATGGTAAGGAGAAGGTCTACGGTTCGATTCCGTAAGGGGGCTCCAGATCATGGAGTATTTTCGAACATCTATCCGATGACCTTCGGTGCGTCTGGGGCATTTGCGGGGGCACCTTTCGATGGGTGACGGGCTAGTGACCTGGGCAGATGTGAGTTCGCTGGACATGTGAGCGGTTCCGAGGCCAGAATCTGTCAGCGGTCCGGCTCAGGTGGGGCGGGCACGGCCGAGACTGGCCACGCTGAGTCGCGCTAGTCATTTGACATCGGCGCGCGTACGGCTCGATAGGTGCGCCAATGCAGTGGATGATGGCCGCTTGCGCACAGCGCGGGAACGAGTGATCTGTGCCGCGTCCCAGCGGCGTGTATCTCGGGCGGCCCGATCACCTCGTGCGGGCCGAATCGGCACATAGTACGCGCGTCTCTGCCATCATCAGGTCGCCTGGCCTCTAACTACGCGCTAAGGCATCAATATGATCAGGTAGGCTGACGTCGATTTGGGACAGCCGAACCGACCGACCATCGACGTCGAGCGCGCGGGAACCCGTACCTGAGTTAATTTGGCGCATTCCAAATCGCCTCTGCGGAAGCGATCAGCGCCTGCGTGCGCACGCCAGCGGCCGCGGTCAGCTCGGCCGCAAGCAGGGAAAAATAGGATGTGGTGGACGAATCTCGGTGTCGTCAAGGTTGCTGCGGATGCCCGTCGCCATCTGGCACTTTCATGCCTTCATGCCAATCCGCGAGTTCACTCGCAAGGTGCGACCTCGTGTCGCAACGGCATGTGCGGATGTTGCTCGCACTGCGTGCAGGGCATATCCATCTCTTCGCCGACCCGGATGGCGATGAAACCCTGGGTAGCGCACGCGCCCTGAACTGGCTGGAAGCCAAAGTGTCGAGGGGATCGCGGCGGTTCTTCCTCGCCGACGGCAGGTGGTATGAGATCGGCGAGGCGTACATCGACTCCATCCGCGTGCAGGTCGGCAACCTCATATCGGCCGTGCCGTCGCTCGACCTTCCGGCCTGGGATACCAAGCAGCGCGAGCGCCCGTACAACCGGCACGTCCAGGATGTGCGGGCCGGCTTTCTGAATCTTGACCGCAACCTCATTCGAGCGGGCCTCCATGAAGACGCCGGCTTCGAGGCCTGCGACCTGCTCGGCCCTGACAACGAACTGATCCACATCAAGCGGGCCAAGGGATCTGCCCCGCTGAGCCATCTGTTCAGCCAGGCTCTCGTGTCGGCGCAGACGCTGGCGTACAACCCGGAAGCGCGTGCCGAGTTCACGCACAAGGTGCGCGACCACCCCAAGGGCCGGATCCTGCCCGCCGATTTCGTTCCTAAGAAGGTGATCTTCGGCATCCTGCTCAAGGACGGTGAAGCGCTGACCGCCGACACGCTTTTTCCGTTCTCTCAGGTCACACTCGCACACACTGCGGCGGAGCTGCAGGCACGTCACCAGGTCACCGTTGAGGTCATCGGAATCGATGCCGACGTCCCGCAGGCAGCTGAGTCGGGGGACCGACCCGGCCTGCATGCTCGGTCACGGATAAGGACAAGACGGTCCCGGTAATTGCGGCCACGATGCCGTCCCAGGCTCCGGCGTCCTGCCATTCGATCATCCGGCGGCGCAGTGTCGCCCCTGGATGCCGAGGGATGCTGGTGTCTTGCGGTAGCTGACGCCGTTGCCGAGGCACCACGTGATACAGGCGATACGATGCGGTCGTCGATCGGGGTGCGGCCGAGCCTCGGCGCCTACGGCATGTTCGCCGAGTTCACCCCACCCCGATCAAGAGGCAGGACATCCTCGTTACGGGACCGGTCGCCAGCCGATCGCCGTTGCGTCCGAGTCGATCGACCAGCCCGGCACCTACTGCTTCCCGCCGATCGCCATGCTCGTCACCGGCGCCGCGTGGCTCATGCTCGCCATGGTCGAGAAGACCTGGACCGACATGGGCGGCGCCTGTGACGACCTACGGGAACTGGTGCTGCCTGTCCTGCACGAGCACGGCCTAAATGGACATAAGACGATCGGCCGCGCTCTCGGGAGACCACCAACACTGTTCCGGCAGCTCGCTTCCTATCTAGCCAGGCCCAACCTCACCAACGACCTGAGCACCACGAGCTGGCCAGCGTTGGAACCAGCGCAAGGTCCGAACGGAGCGCGACAGGGCGCGGCGCACCCTGGACGGCCGGGCTCTCTACGGGGAACGCTGCGCCGCAGCGGCGACCAGCACCCACACCGCGGACACACGACCTCCTATAACCAGCGCAACGACCTTCCTCGCTCCCGATGATCTGTCGCCGTTTGCGTGGGCGTGCTGCGCCCCGAGCGTCCTCGCCCGTGCCGAGGGGTGCAGCAGGGTAGTCGACTTGCTCACCGAGAACGTGGCGTCGAAGAAGCGGCTGGCAGCTTGACTATGCGGGCGCTCAATCCTTGTCTGCGGCGTCCGCCAGCGGCTACTCTATGTTTAACATACTAGACGATGTTCAGCCTGCTGAACGGCACGTAGGACACGGCGCTATCGGACCCGGCAATGTCGCCGACGATTCCGGTCTCGGCTCGCCGAAGGCGCCGTGCTACATAAATTCTTCGTGGTTTTGGGAGCGTGAAGAACGTGTCCGGTGTCAAGAACATCCGCCGACGTAGCAGTATCGGTGCCGGGATCGCGGTCGCTGCGGCTGCCGTAACCCTGGCGGCCTGCGGCTCGTCGACCCCCAACTCGTCCAGCGGGAGCGGCGCCCAGCCGGTGTCGGCCAGCTTCCGGCTCGACTACCTGCCCTCCGCCACCCAGGCGCCGTTCTACCTGGCGCTTGAGCGAGGCTACTACAAGGACGCGGGCATCAACCTGACCATCCTCAACGGCCAGGGGAGCAGTTCGACTATCCAACTGATCGCCGCTGGGAAGAACACCTTCGGCCTGGCGTCCTTCGCCACGCTGGCCGCCGCCGGCGCCACGATCACCAACGTCGAGGCGGTCTGCGGCTACCTCCAGAAGGACCCGGACGCGATCATCTCCCTTGCCTCGTCCCCGATCACCAGCATCTCCGACTTGGCTGGGAAGAAGATCGGCTACCCCGTGGGATCTGAGACTGTGCCGTGGCCGGCCTTCGTTGCCGACGCGCACGTCGACGCTTCGAAGGTCACGCGCGTCGGCCTGAGTTACGCTGACTACTACAGCGCGGTGATCAGCGGCAAGGTGAATGGCATCGTGGGATGGGCGTTTACCGATGGTGCCAACGTGAACCAGATCAAGCCCATCGCCAGGCCGCTGCTGTACGCGGACAACGGGGTCACCCTGATGAGCTCCAGCCTCATCGTGCAGAAGGAGACCGCGGAGCAGCACCCGGCCCTGGTCAAGGCTTTCGTCGCCGCGTCGCTCCGCGGGATCAAGGCCGCCGTCGCCGACCCTGCCGCCGCAGCGGCCGCCATCGCCAAGTACCAGCCGAATATCAACGTTGCGCTGTTCACCAAGGAGCTCAAGCAGCTCCCCGCCTTCCTAACGACCTCTATGGCCGGCAGCTCGTACTGCAGCGCGCCGCAGGCAGAACTTCAGGGGACCGCGGCGATCCTGCACAAGTACATGGGCCTGCCCGCCTCGGTAAACGTCCCCGCCTTTTACACGAACAAGTTCCTGCCGAAGTCGTAGCAGCGGGACTATCGCTCTCATGGAGGGGCTGGACGAGTAGTTGGGAGAGGGATGCGCGTGACTGAGCAGGCTGGCCGCCCCCAGGTTTCCGCCAGGGCCGCCACCCTCATCGAGATCTCCGGGATCAGCAAGTGTTTCTCGACCAAGTCGGGAGACGTTCAGGCACTGGAGGAGGTCAACCTGGCGGTCGGGCAAGGGGAGTTCGTCTCGATCGTCGGCCCGAGCGGGTGCGGGAAGAGCACGCTGCTGTCCATCGTCAGTGGCCTCATCCCGCCGAGCACTGGCGAGGTGAAGATCGGCGGGAGCGGTGTGACCAAGCCGTACACCGACCTCGGTTTCGTGTTCCAGCAGGATGTCCTGCTCGACTGGCGCAGCGTGCTGCGCAACGTGCTCCTGCAGTGCGAAGTGCGCGGCATCGACAAGGCGAAGGCGCAGGCGGACGCCATGGGGCTGCTGATGTCGGTCGGGCTCGGCGACTTCGCGCACAAGCGTCCTTATGAGCTGTCGGGCGGAATGCGCCAGCGCGTGGCGATCTGCCGCGCGCTGGTGCACGACCCGCCGCTGCTCCTCCTGGACGAGCCGTTCGGCGCGCTTGACGCCATCACGCGTGACCAGCTCAACGTCGACATGCAGCGGCTGTGGCTCGGTACGAGTAAGACCGCGATCATGGTGACCCACTCGATCCCAGAGGCGGTCTTCCTCGCCGACCGCGTCATCGTCATGTCGCCCCGGCCCGGCCGGATCGAGGAAGTCCTCACCATCGACCTGCCGCGACCTCGGGCGCTGGCCGTCCGCGAAACGCCGGAGTTCGGCGCCTATGTTCGTGAGATCCGCGCCGTGTTCTTGCGTGGCGGCGTCCTGGTCGAAGGCTGATCTCGGGAAGAAAGCTGGCGACGGGAATGGAACGAGAAGGTTTTATGGCACAAGCCCAAGCACTGGGCGCTGCCGGGCCCGCGACGCGCGGCACGGGCATCGACCCGGCGGCACCCGTATCGCGCGTCGCGTGGCGCCGGCGGCTGGGCTGGCTCTACCCGGTGCTAACCCTGGTAGGGATCATCGCGATCTGGCAGCTCGTCGTCGTCGTGTTCAACGTCCAGCCGTACCTGGTCCCGGCCCCGAGCGCCGTCTGGTCCGCGCTGGTGAGCAACCCCAGCCTCTATGTACACCAGGGGACGATCACCGTCGTGGAGGTGCTCCTCGGCTTCGTCCTCAGCGTGGCGATCGGCGTTCCGCTCGCGGTGCTGCTGGCGTTCTCGAAGATCTTCAACCGGATGCTGTACCCGCTGCTGGTGGTCTCACAGACGGTGCCCAAGGTGGCAATCGCCCCACTGTTCCTGATCTGGTTCGGCCTGGGCTTGATGCCGAAGGTCGCCATCGTCGTGCTGATCGCGTTCTTCCCGATCGCGGTCAACGGAGTCGTCGGCTTCCAGTCGGCACCCGATGACCTGGTCCACCTGGCGCAGTCGATGGGCATGAAGAAGCTCGACCGCTTCTGGAAGGTGCTGCTGCCCGGCGCGCTTCCCCAGCTGTTCGCCGGGATGCGGGTCGCGATTACCCTCGCAGTGATCGGGGCGGTGGTCGCCGAGTTCGTCGGTTCCGACGGCGGCCTCGGGTACCTGATCATGCAGGCGAACACCACGGTTGACACCGTGTCGCAGTTCGTGTGCATCGTCCTGCTGTCGCTCATCGGCATCGTCGCGTTCTACGTGATCGCCATCCTGGAGCGAATCTTCATCCCGTGGCACGCCTCTGCCCGCAGAGACGCGGCCTGACCGGGCGCGCCACGTCAAGCAACAACAAGCAAGCCATGTAATGAAGAGGTGGATCTGCAATGCACCAAAGGGATCACGAACTCCTCGCGGGAGTCGGGCCGCGGACGCCGATGGGTCAGCTGCTGCGCCGTTACTGGGTGCCGGCGCTGCTGTCGGAGGAGTTGCCCGCCCCTGGCGGTGCCCCGGTACGGGTCCGGCTGCTCGGCGAGGACCTGGTGGCGTTCCGTTCCCCGGACGGCGAAGTCGGGCTGGTCAGCGAGTTCTGCGCGCACCGGGGCGCGTCACTATTTTTCGGCCGCAACGAGAAAGGCGGCATCCGCTGCTCTTACCACGGCTGGAAATACGACAGTTGCGGCACCTGCCTGGAAATGCCCAACGAGCCCGCCACCTCCACCTTCAAGGACCGCATCCGCCAGCCCGCCTACCCCGTCAACGAGGTCGGCGGCATGATCTGGGCGTACCTCGGCCCCGCCGGCACCCAGCCGGAACTTCCGGAGCTTGAGTACCTCACCGTCCCCGACGCCCACCAGTTCGTCTCCAAGCGCTACCAGGCCTGCCACTGGACCCAGTCGCTGGAGGGGGACCTCGACTCCAGCCACGTGTCGTTCCTGCACGGCTCTGTCCTGCGCGAGCGCCAGGACGCCGGCTTCGCCACTAAGACCTCGACCTGGATCCTGACCGACACCGCGCCGCACATCGAGGTCGTCGAGACACCTGGCGGCCTGATGCTCGGCTCCCGGCGGCTGGCCGGTGAGGACAGCTACTACTGGCGTATCAACCACTGGCTCATGCCCTGGTACACCTTCATTCCCGCGTTCACTGGCGACGGGGCGCTTGCGGCGCACATCTGGGTGCCGATCGACGACATCGCCTGCTGGTCCTACACGTTCACCTGGCACCCGACCCGCGAACTTAGCACCGCCGAAGTCGACAGCATGCGCGCCGGCAACGCCAACTACGCCGACCTGTTGCCCAACTACTACCCCCGGCACAACAAGTCCAACGGCTACAACGCCGACGGCGTCGGGGAGGACACCGACTGGCCGATCACCCGGATTCGCACGATCCAGGAGCAGGACATGGCGATGACCGAAGGCATGGGCGCGCTCTACGACCGGACGAAGGAGCACCTGGCCTCGGCGGACGTCGGCCTCATTCAGTTCCGCAGGCAAATGCTCGCCGCAGCGCGGTCGCTGGAGGCGGGCGGCGAGCCGCCAGCCCTCGACCCGGCCGCGTTCCGGGTGCGGCAACTCTCGATCGTCCTGCCCAGGGAGACGGTCAACTGGCCCGACGTCGTCGCCGACAATATCGACGCGCGGCCCGATACCTTCGTCGCCTCAGCGTGATGCATACCGAATCCGTCGACCTGGAGCAGTGCCTGGCCGTCCCGTACGTGGTGCGCCTTGAGTCTGTCGAGACGCCGACCGGGGAGTGGGTGCGCGTCGCGAGCCACCCGGAACTGGACGGTTGCCAGGTGGTTTCCTCAGGGTCGGAGGAAGCAGTTGAACTGCTCGAGATCGCGCGGCGGGAGTGGATCACCGACGCCATCCAGGCCGGTCGTCCGGTTCCGGTGCCCAGGCCGCCGCTGTCGTGGCGCCTCGTCCGTAACGCGCCCTCACCTCAGGAGGACAAGTGACCACGCTGCAGGCACAGACCCTGCCCGACCACGAGCTCTTGCGCCAGGTCGGGCCGGGGACGCTGATGGGTCAGCTGCTGCGCCGTTACTGGGTGCCGGCGCTGCTGTCGGAGGAGTTGCCCGCCCCTGGCGGTGCCCCGGTACGGGTCCGGCTGCTCGGCGAGGACCTGGTGGCGTTCCGTTCCCCGGACGGCGAAGTCGGGCTGGTCAGCGAGTTCTGCGCGCACCGGGGCGCGTCACTATTTTTCGGCCGCAACGAGGAAGGCGGCATCCGCTGCTCTTACCACGGCTGGAAATACGACACGGGCGGCACCTGCCTCGATATGCCCAATGAACCCGCCACCTCCAGCTTCAAATACCGCATCCGCCAGCCGGCTTACTCCGTCACCGAGGCGGGCGGCTTGATCTGGGCCTACCTCGGTCCGGCGGATGCGCTGCCGCCGCTCCCGGACCTTGAGTTCCTGGCCGTCGCCGACGCGCAACGGTATGTCTCCAAGCGGCTGCAGGACTGCCACTGGGGCCAGGCACTGGAGGTCGACATCGACTCCGCCCACGTGCCGTGGCTGCACGGGGAGATCTTTCTCGACTCCGCTCCGGGGTCCAGCCTGCACGCGATGCTCGCCGACACCGCACCGACGTTCGAGCTCCTCGACAAGGACTTCGGCATGACGATCGCCGCGCGCCGCGAGCATCCGGACGGCGCCTTCTGGCGGGTTACCCACTGGATCGCGCCCTGGTTCACAGTCATCCCCGCCGGCATCCCGCCGGTGGCGCTGCACGCCTGGGTGCCGATCGACGAGACCCACTGCTGGGTGTACTCCCTGGTGTGGGACCCGCAGCAGGAGCTAACGGACGCGCAGGTCGCCTCCTGGAAGAGCGGCGAGGCCTTCTTTGCCGAGCTCGCCCCCAGCGGTTACGTGCCGCTGCGCAACAAGTCCAACGACTGGCTGGTCGACCGCGACGCCCAGCGGGCCGGGCTCCTGTCCGCGGGCGTGCACGGCAACCAGGAGCAGGACGACGCTATCGCGGCGAGCATGGGCCCGTACTACGACCGCACCCGCGAGCATCTGGTCGGGACCGACGCAGCCGTGATCGCCGTCCGCCGCTGGCTGGCCGCCGCCGCCCGCGTCCTGGCGAGCACCGGTCGGCACGTCCCGGCGGGCGGGTGCGCCTACGCCGATCCCGTCACCGCCGTGCTGCCGGCTGGCGCGGACTGGACCGCCGAGCTCGCCCCGGCCATGTGGCCCGCCCGCAAGCACGGCTGACGGCCGCTGACAGGCGTTGGCTGACAACGAAAGGGTCGGGACATGGATCTCGGGCTGAAAGGCCGGACCTACATCGTCACAGGCGGCACCAACGGCCTCGGCCTAGCGGCCGCGGAGGTGCTGATCGACGAGGGCGCCAGCGTGGTGGCGTCGTCGCCATCAGGCACCTGGCGCGGCCGCCCGCATGACGGCGGGCGGCTGCGCGTCGCCGCCGTCGGCAACGCGGACCCCAACGCGCCGAAGGTGCTCATCAGTGCGGCCCGGGAGAGCTTCGGCGGTCTGGACGGCGCGCTGCTCAGCGTCGGGGGACCACCGCTCGGCCCGCTCGCCTCGGTCACCGACGACCAATGGCGTGCCGCATTCGAGTCGGTGTTCCTCGGCACCGTGCGCCTGGCGCGCGCCATCGTGACCGCCCTACAACCCGGCGGGATCGTTGGTCTCGTACTGTCCAGCTCGGTGCGCACGCCGCTGGCGAACCTCGCGGTCTCCAACGGCTTCCGTCCTGGTCTGGCCGCCCTGGTCAAGGAACTCGCCGACGAGAACGGCGCGCGCGGCGTCCGCGTGATCGGGCTCGTCCCAGGCCGCATCGCCACCGCCCGCACCAACACGGTCGATGAAGCGACCCCCGGGGCCCGCGAGCGCAGCGAGGCGCAGATACCCCTCGGCCGGCTGGGAACCCCCGACGAGTTCGGCCGCGTCGCGGCCTTCCTGCTCTCCCCGGCGGCCAGCTACGTCAACGGAACATCGGTCGCCATCGACGGCGGGTACTCCCGTGCGCATTGACCGGCCAACCCGGACCTGGGCACCCATCTGCTCCGCGGCCGCCGCGCCGCCGCAAGCCACCTACAGCCAGGCGGTGCGCGTGGGCGACTGCGTCATGACCTCCGGCCTGGCCCCGGTGTCGGTCAGCGGCGCGATCGTCGGTGACACGATCTCCGACCAGGTTGACCAAGTGGTGGTCAACCTGCGGGCGCTGCTGGCCACCCAGGGGCTCGGCCTCGACGACGTGGTCCGGGCGACCGTGTACCTGCAGCGCCTCGATCGCGACTACCGAGCGTTTGACGCGGCCTACGCGCGGCACTTCCGTGCGCCGCTGCCCGCCCGGACCATCGTCGGAGCGAACCTCCTCGGCGTCCTCATATCAGCTGACTTCATGGCACAGGCGGGAACTCACCCAACACCCTCCGACCCACGGTGAACACTGGTCGCGTCGCCACGGAAGGAAGAACGATGGACCCATTTGCTGTCATCGACATCTCGCCGCTGACCACCGATCTCGCAGATCCCGCCACCGTCGCCCTGATCGCCAGTTCCTGCGAGCAGCACGGCTTCCTGGTGATCGCCGGCCACGGCGTACCGGACGATCTGATCGCCGACATCGACCGGGTCACCCGGGAGTTCTTCCACCTGAGCGAGGCGGACAAGAGCCGTTTCGGCGGGCCCACCCCCGTCGGGCAACTCGGCTACCGGGCGCTAGGCCGCACCCGCACCGCCGCGAGCCTCGGCGAGCAGTCCCCTCCCGACCTGGTCGAGACCTTCGGCATCAAGAACGTTGACCCCGCGACCAAGTACGCGGCGCACAACTTCTGGCCGCCCGTGCCCGCAGACTTCCAGGCCGTGTGGTCGGCGTACTGGCACGCGATGACAGCGGTGCAGAATCTGCTCCTGCACGCCTTCGAAGCAGCACTGGACCTTCCCGTCGGCTGGTTCGCCGACAAGCTCGATAGGGCGGGCACCAGCCTGAAGGCGAACTTCTATCCGGCGCAGCCCGGCACGCCGCTACCCGGGCAGCAACGCCGCGGCGCCCACACGGACTTCGGATTCATGACGCTGCTGTACCGGGACTCTACTCCCGGCGGGCTGCAGGTCGAGGTATCGCCAGGCACCTGGGCTGATGTCCCGAACGTCCCCGGCACCCTGATCGTGAATGTCGCGGACCTCCTGGCCCACTGGACCAACGGCCGCTGGAAGTCCTCCATGCACCGCGTCACCAACCCCGCAGCCGAAGACGCCGGGCGCGAGCGGATCAGCATCCCCTTCTTCGTCGACCTGAACGAAGACGCCGTCATCACCACTATCCCCGGCTGCGAAGACGGCGCCGCCGTCGAGCCCGTCACCGCTGGCGACTGGGTCAAAGCCAAGTTCGCCGCCATGACGGTCGCGCCAGGCTGACCCCGCCCAGTGACTGGCTCAGGCCTGGATCGCCCGGTAACCGCTCGCCTCGGAGAACTGGCCAGCCGTTTCTGCGTCACCTTCAGGTGCCGGGTAATGTGCTCCTGGGTCTACCGGTATGCGGGCCCAGCCAGTGCGAGCCTGGCCTCCAGCTCGCCGCTGCGGTTCCAGATCGGGGCAGTCCAACGCCGTAGATGTGCGCGTCGATCTCCCCTGGCGTCGCGACGGGCCCCGGCCGCGGTATCTCGTCCAGGTTGGCGCGGAACGCGTCGGACTCGACGATCGTCGCCTCTGTCAGCCGTACCTGCATGACGGACTTCAGATATCGGTCCTGGCCCATCTTGGGAATGAACGCCAGCTGCACCTTGCCGGACGCCCCGCGAACGGCGGCCCATCGCTGCCGACCTCGTCGGTCACCCGGATCGGCCAAGGGTTGTCGACCTTGCCAATGCGCAGCGTCGCGATGTCGTGCAGCACGTGCAGCAGTGCCGTCTCCGCAGGCGCCGCCGCCAGCCGGGTGAGGTACGGGCGCCCGATCTCGCGCAGCCGCACGTGCGAGGAGGCTCCTAGCGCAATCGCACCCTGATCACGGTCGTCTCGTACATACCGGACGCGCGAACCCCAGCCCCGGCCACCGAGCGCGATGAGGTTCAGCAGCCGCAGGCGGCTCCAACGCCTGCACGCCCTCGCTCATCCGCTACCTCCGAGGAGTCACAGGTCCGTTGTGCGGAGCAGCTTGGCACTGACCAGGCGGGCGGTCAATCCTTGTCGGCGGCGTCCGCCAGAGGTTATCCTATGTTTAACATGCTAGACGGTGTTCAGTTAGCTGAACGCAACGCGGCGCTATCGGACCCGGCAATGTCGCCGACCTCTCGCAGCATTGACCAACATCCGGAGGAGAAATGGCTCTGAGCTGGACGGCCACTTGCATCCAGATGCCTACGCAGATCGTGTCGCCGTGCGAATCGGCCGAGGCCGCCGCGGCGCGGATACAGCACAACCTGCGAACCGCCCTGGAACTGATCGACCAGGCCGTCGAGGCGGACCCAAGGCCCGCGCTTATCGTGCTGCCCGAGTACGCGTTCACTGGGCAGCCCGACTTCGTCGCCGACACAGCCACCGGGAAGGCGGCACCCATCCGCGAGTGGCTGGAGCGGGCGTGCGGCACCGTCCCCGGACCGCTGACCGCTCCGTTGCAGGAAGCGGCGCGCCGACATGGCGTCTACCTCGGGGCCAACCAATTCGAGCATGACGCCGGCTACGGCGACCGCTTCTTCAACACCTCCTACCTCATCAGTCCGGACGGTAAGATCGTGCTGCGCTACCGGCGGGTGCACACCTCGCTGTGGACCTCCCCGCACGACGTGCTCAACCAGTACCTTGAGGCCGAGGGATGGGATGGGCTCTGGCCGGTCGTCGATACCGACCTCGGCCGGATCGGGATAATCCCTTGCGGCGAGATCATGGTCCCCGAGGTGGCGCGCACGCTGGCGCTGCGTGGCGCCGAGGTGCTGCTGCACCTCACGTGGGAGGAGCCTTCGGTCGCTCAGGACGCCGCCAAGGTGCTCGTCGGTGCCGCGAACCTGATGTACGTCATCTCCTGCAACGTGGCCGCCTCCCTCAACGGCGATGCGGTCGACAACGCCCCGAACAACGGCGACGTCGGATCCGGCACCCGCATCCTCGACTACCGGGGCCATACCCTGGCCGAGCGCAACGACCACGGCACGGGCTTTGTCAGCGCCACCATCGACGTCGGCGCCGTCCGGGCCGCGCGTGGCAGCCTGAGCATGGCCAACCACCTGCTGCGCCTGCGGCCGGAGACCTTCGCGGCGACCTACGCGGGCACCACCATCTATCCGCCGGACTACTTCGCTGACCGCCCGGCGCTCACCTACCGCGACGTCGATGAGCCGTCGGCGGAGGCGCGCGAGAACCTCAGCAAGCTGGGTGTCAGGAACACGCCGGGCCCGTGCACGACGGTGGTGTAACCCGCCGTGGCCGCACGTATCGTCGTCATTAACCCGAACTCGACCGCCTGGGTCACACAGACAATCGAGCGCTCCATCTACGACGCGCTGCAGGCGGACGTCGAGGTCATGGTGCCGACGTTGACGCGTGGCCCGGTTGTCATCGAGGACGCAGCCGGTGCCGAGAACGCCACGCCGCCGATAACGGAGCTCGTGCTCAGCGTTGACGCCGCCCCCTACGTGGTCGCGTACTTCACCGACATGGGCATCGACGCGCTCGCCGCCGCCGTCGGCCTGCCGGTCTTCGGCACCGGGAGGTCGGCGATCCGGCGCGCTCGCATGCACGCCACGGCTGTTGGCGTCCTGTCGACGACCCAAGGCTCGTCATTGGGGGCACGAGGTGTTGTGGCAGCGGCTCGGCTGGTCCGACATGCCGCGCCTGGAGCGGCCGGCCGGCCATCCGATGCTCGGCCTTATCCGGGACACTGCCGTCCGCGACTGCGAGAGGCTCGCCGTCGAGGCCGTCGAGGCCGTCGAGGCCGTCGAGGCCGTCGAGGCCGTCGAGGCGGGCACCGGGTGTGTCGTGCTCGGCTGCACCGGAATGTCGCACCTGATGGACCGGCTCGCTGCCTGACAGACATCCCCGTTATCGAACCCTGTACCGCCGCCCTCCGCTATCGCGCGAGCGCGGTACTCGTCCACGCGATCTGACCACTGCCCACCCCGATGAAGGGAAGCCATCCAGTGACGCGGCACCTGCCGGCAGACGGCCTCATCGCCGTTGCCGTTACCCCGCTTGATGCCGACGGCGCCGTCGACGTCCCGTCTGTCGGCACCCTGACCGAGTTCTACCTCCGATCTGGCGTCACCGGCATCACCCTGCTGGGGGTGATGGGCGAGGCGAACCGACTCACGACCGAGGAGGCCAGGCTCGTCGTCCGCGAGACCCTCCAGGCGGCCAGCGGGCGCGCTAGCGTGCTCGTCGGCGTCAGCGACAGCTCGCTGGAGCGGCTCGCCGCACTGGCGCGCGACGCGATGGCCACCGGGGCCGACGGCGTGCTCGTCCAGCCGCTGGCGAACCTGACCAGTCCCGAGGCCGTCGCCGGATACTTCCAGGCAGTGGGCCGGGTCCTCGGCCCGGAGGTCCCGATCTGCGTGCAGGACTTCCCGAAGGCATCCAACACTTACATCTCGCTGCCCTGCTGGCGGCAGATCGTCGAGACCTCCCCGAGCGTCGTCATGCTCAAGCACGAGGAAGAGCCCGGTCTCGCCAAGCTGTCGGCCATCAGGCGTGCCGAACAGGAGGGGCTGCGCCGCGTCACGATCCTAGCGGGCAACAACGGCATCCACCTGCCGCAGGAACTGCTGCGCGGGGCGGACGGCGCGATGACCGGGTTCGCGTTCCCCGACATCCTCGCCGAGGTGTGCCGGCTCATCGGCGAGGGGCATGACGACGAGGCCGAAGACCTCTTCGACGCGAGCCTCCCGCTCAACCGCCATGAGCTGCGGCTGGGGATCGCCGTGCGCAAGGAACTGCTTCGCCGCCGTGGCGCGATCGCCCACGCGACTTGCCGCTACCCGGTCGGTTCGCTGGACGCCATCGCGCATACCGAGCTTGACCGGCTGCTGCGCAGGTTCCTCACCCGGCCGCCGGCCCGCTGGTCGCAGATCGACGCCGCGCCGGTTGCCCATGTATGACCTGCTGATCAAGGGCGGCACCGTCGTTGACGAGACCGGCCTGTCCCCCGCGGACGTCGCGGTCGTCGGCGGTAGCATCGCCTTGGTCGGCGCCGTCGAGGGCGTGGCCCGGACCGTGGTGGACGCCACCGGGCGCTATGTACTGCCCGGCGGGCTCGACGCGCACTGCCATCTGGCCCAGGTGTCCGCCAGCGGCGTGCGCACGGCCGACGACTTCTTCACCGGCACCCGGTCCGCGCTGCACGGCGGGACCACGTCGCTACTCGCCTTCACCGCCCAAGAACGCGGGACCACCGTCCGGCAGGCCGTCGAAAACGGCCTCGACGCGGTCCGCATCGCGGTCGGCGACGCGGGACTGCACCTCATCGTCACCGACGCCGCCTACGACGGGTTCGCCGCCGACCTGCAATACGCGGTCGAATCGGGCATCACCTCACTCAAGATCTTCACCACCTATGAGCGGCTGCGGCTACGCGGTGCCGATCTGCTGACAGCGGTCTCCGCCGCCCGGCGGCTCGGCATGACGGTGATGGTGCACGCCGAACATCACGGCATGATCAGCTGGCAGACCGCTCGTCTACTGGCGTCGGGCCAGACCGCCCCCTACGGCCACGCGATCGCGCACAGCGCCGAGGCGGAGGCCGCGAGCATCGCAGAGATCGCCGCCATCGCGCGGTATCTCGACCTTCCGGTCTACATCGTGCACCTGTCGTCGGCGGCCGGCCTGGAAGCAGTCAGGGCGGCGCGCGCGGCCGGCACCGAGCTCGCCGTCGAAACCTGCCCGCATTATCTGGTCCTCGACGAGGCGGCCATGCGGGAACCCGTCGGCACCGCGGTCCAGTTCATGTGCAGCCCGCCGGTGCGGACCAGCGACGACAGGGAGGCGCTGTGGGAGGCGCTGCGCTCCCGGGAGATCCAGGTGGTCAGCTCCGACCACGCGCCCTACCTGCTCACCGACGGGAAGCTGCCCAAGGGCGACGCCACGGCCTTCCACGAAGTGGCTAACGGCATCGCCGGGGTCGAGCTCCGCATGCCGCTGCTGTACTCCGAAGGCGTGCGCCGCGGCCGGCTGTCCCTGCCGGACTTCGTCCGCCTCGCCGCCGCCCAGCCGGCACGCGAATTCGGGCTGTTCCCCCGCAAGGGCACACTACAACCCGGCGCGGACGCCGACCTGGCCATCTGGGACGACGACGCCACCACGACGGTAACCAGCGGCGCCCTACACGACGCCATGGATCACACTGCCTATGAAGGCGCCGTCCTTACCGGCTGGCCGACCACCGTCATCTCCGCTGGTGAGGTCGTCATCGCCAATGGAGTGACCAGCTATTCCCAAGGCCGAGGTTCGTACCTGTTCCGCAAGCCATAGGGGACGGTCCAGGCTAGGCGCCGAGCCGCTCCGCGAAGGCGGCGGTGATCTCGCGGAGCTGGCTGAGCAACGACTCCGGGGTTTGCTCGCTCACCGCCGACTTGACCATGGACGACCCGATCGCCCACCGACCCTCCCTGCCTGGCACCGCAGGCACCGCCATGGCCACGCAATACAGCCCGGCGGTCGTCTCCTCATCGTCCAGCGCGTAGCCCACCTTGCGGATGCGCCGCACCTCGGCCAGGACATCCGCAGTCGCGGAGATAGAGCGGGGGGTCATGGCCGGCAACGGCGCCAGCCGTTCCAGCCGGCGGAGCAGCTCGTTGTTGGGCAGCTCGGCGATCAGTGCCTTTCCGGTGGCAGCGCAGTTGGCCGGGAACGACTGCCCGACCGGCGCGAGATTCGGCAGGCCGCGGCCGCCCAGTCGGGCGAGGTAAGTGATCTCGAGGTTCTGCGACAACGAGGCCATGTGCACCGTATGCATCGCATCCGTCGTCAGATGCCGTGCCACCCGGTAGAACTCGTCGACCTCGTTCAGCTGGCTCAGGTACGTGTTCGACAGGCGCAGCACCTTCGGGCCGAGCGAGTAACCTGCCGCCGAGCGGCTCAGCAGGCCGCCCTCGGCGAGCGCGTTGCAGATCGCCAGCGTCGACGACTTCGGCAGGCCCAGCTCGGACGCGATCTTGTGCAGCGGCAACGGCTCAGCCGAGGCCGCTGCGCCCAGCAGGTCGAGGATCGCGATCGCCCGCACCACCGACGGCGGATGCTCGACGGACTTAGCGGTCGGACTCACGGACGTCACAGTTTATTTTAGCGAGCCGGCCCACTGCCCCGCCAGCGCAGACCGGCAGACCCAGACTTGCGGGCGGTGACCAGATTACCAACGCGTATGCTCGTCACGGCTCGACGTGCGGAAAGAGCACTGGCTCTGGACGCAGCGACAGTCGGCCCTCGACCGCGGTGGTTACCTGGTTTACCAGCCAGTCAGGCTCTCCGGCCGCAGGATGGTCAAGGCGCACGTGGGCACCCCGCGACTCGGTTCGCGCCAGCGCCGAGCGAGCGATGGCCTCACAGGCCAACGCGAGGTTGCGCGCCTGACGGCCCGCTAGTGAGTAGTACGTTTGCGACGAAGAGGAGAGGAGCTCCTGACCATAGCCGACCAGTTCCTCGACGGCGGTCGACAGATCGGAGCCGTTGCGCAGTACCCCGACCTTCTGCCACATGACCTGCCGGATGCCGGACACCGCGCGTGCGATCGTGGGATTACTAACGTCGTTAGCCTCATACTGATGATCGCGACCGATGTTCACCACGCGTCGGGCGTCACGCGCGTACCGCGCCGCCTCGGCGCCGGCGATGGCCCCGAACACCTGCGTCTCGGTCAGGGCGTTGTTCTCGATGCGATTGGCTCCGTGCAGCCCGGCCGCGACCTCGCCCGCGGCGAACAGCCCCGGGGCTGAGGTGCGCGCCCGGGAATCGACCCGGACGCCACCCATGTGGAAGTGCGCGATCGGCGCGACCTCGAGCCGATCGGACCGGACGTCGATCCCGGCCGCGCGCAGGTCATAACCGGCGAACACATCGGCGGGAAAGGTGGCGGCGAGATACGAATCCAGCTTTTCCTTGCCAACGTGGGCGAGGCTCATCCAGACACCCCCATGCCGGGTTCCCCGTCCCTCCGCGATCTCCGTGGCGACGGCGGCGGACACGACATCGCGGGTCGAAAGCTCCATCCGGTCGGAGTCGTAGCGCTCCATGAAACGCTCTCCAGCTGCGTTGAGCAGCCACGCGTCGCAGTTGTATCGGAGGTCGCCGATCGCCGAGCAGCCCGCGACCTCGGGAGGCCAGATCAGCGATGTCGGGAAGAACTGCACGAACTCCAGGTCCGACAGTTCGGCCCCGGCAGCTAGGCCCATCCCCAGCCCATCCGCTGATAGATCCTCAGCCGGATACCCGCGAGGCAGGTATGCGCCGTGGATGCCCCCAGTCGCGAGCACCACCGCCGGGGCCTGGATGAGCAGCGGTTCACCGGACTGCATGTCAAGGCCAACCGCGCCCGTCACGCCCTCGTCGTCAACCATGAGTTCGGCGATGGCCAGGCCTTCCAGAATGTCGACTTGCATCTGGCGAACCTGCAAGTCAAGCACCCTATTGAACTCCATGCCCGTGAGCAGGCCGAACGACACCGACCGCGGATAGCGGTGACCAGGCAGCGGCCGTTGCAGAACACTGCCGTCCGGATTGGTATCGAGCCGCGCGCCGAGATCCCGCAATTCAAGCAATCGCTCCGCCGCGTCGCGGGCCAGCGTGTAGGCGATCTTCTGATCGCCAATGAAATGACCGCCCCGGACCGTGTCGACGCAGTGCTCATACGGCGAATCCCCGGCACTTCCGTCCGCGAACACGGCGACCGCACCCACAGCCGCCGACGTGGCACCCCCCAGCCCCACATGACGCTTCGACGCCAACACAACCCGCGCCCCCGCCCGGCTAGCCGCGATCGCGGCCCGCTTCCCAGTGGCTTCCCCGCCAACCACGAGAACATCAGTCGTTACCCGCTGTATATCGTCCAAACCCGCCTCGTCCACTCGGGACTGGCCCGCAGAAGGCCCACCAAATTCGTAGTCACTTTCTATTATTCTGGGTCTATCCCAGGGGTGTGCGACGGAGATCATGCAATCAACTCGTCCGCGATACTTGAGACCAGGGCCGTGTGGGTTCGGTGCGGTGGTACTACGCCCTTCTCAACGTGATCACCAGCTGCGACGGCTGGCTGCTCATCGTCAAAGGATGGTCCGTCACGCTGTCGCTCGCTGTCGACGAGGACACCGGCGAACCGCTGCCGGTTCGACCACCGTGGCGATCGCGCGTGCTCCGGGGCGACAACAAGCCGCGCAAGCCGGAGGACTGGCGCGCTGACGAGCCTGAGCGGCGCAAACCGCAGGATATCTACAAGCGGCTGCGACACCGCTTCTTGTGGCCGAACGTCGCCCTTCCACACCTCGTCGCAGTTGGCTTAGGGTCTGGCGCCAACGGTGTTTCCGGCGGATCGGTTAGTACGTTTCGGCGGCCGGGAACCGGTCGCCGAAGGTGATGGCGAAAGCGTTCAGGACGGGCTTCCACCGCATGGTCCACCGGACCTGGCCTTTCCCGGTGGGGTCAAGGGATCTGGTGACCAGGTACAGGCACTTTAGCGCCGCCTGCTCGGTCGGGAAATGGCCGCGGGCTTTGACGGCCCGCCGGTACCGGGCGTTCAGCGACTCGATCGCGTTCGTGGAGCACAGCACGGTCCTGATCTCCAGGTCGTAGTCCAGGAACGGGATGAACTCGGTCCAGGCGTTCTGCCACAGCCGCACGATGGCGGGGTAGCGGCTGCCCCAGGTCTCGGCGAGCTGGTCGAGGGCCTCGCGGGCTGCGGCGGCGTTGACGGCGGTGTAGATGGGCCTGACGTCGCGGCGCAGCGGATCCCAGTCGCGCTTGGAGGCCAGCCGGAAGGTGTTGCGGATCAGGTGGATGATGCAGGTCTGGACCGTGGTCAGCGGCCATACGTTTGCCACGACCTCGGGCAGGCCCTTCAGCCCGTCGCAGACCAGGAAGAACACGTCCCTGACGCCGCGGTTGCGGATGTCGGTGAGCACGCTCATCCAGAACTTCGCGCCCTCCCCGCCGGTGCCGGCCCACAGCCCGAGGATGTCCTTCTCGCCGGCCAGGCTGACGCCGATCGCGGCGTAGACGGGCCGGTTGGCGACCTGGCCGTCGCGGACCTTGACCACGATCGCGTCGATGAAGACCGCCGCGTAGACGCCGTCGAGGGGGCGGGCCTGCCAGGCCTGCATCTCCTCGATCGCCTTGTCGGTGATCCGCGAGATCGTCTCCTTGCTCACGCTCGCGCCGTAGATCTGCTCGAAATGCGCGGAGATCTCGCCCGTGGTCAGGCCCTTGGCATACAGCGACAGGACGATCTCATCGACCCCGGTCAGCCGCCGCTGCCGTTTCTTCACGATCTGCGGCTCGAACGTCCCGGCCCGGTCCCGCGGCACCTCGATCCCGACCTGCCCGCTCGCCTCCGTCAGGACCGTCTTCGGCCTGGTGCCGTTGCGGACGTTCCCGCTCTGCGGGTCGGCCTTGCCGTTCTTGTCATGACCCAGGTGCTCAGTGAGCTCCTGGGTCAACGCGGTCTCGAGCACCGTCCTGGTCAGCTGCTTCAGCAGCCCGTCCGGCCCGGTCAGGGACAGGCCCTGCTCCCGGGCCCGGCGCACCATCTCGGCCGCTGCCAGCTCCTCTGCCGACGGCTCCGGCTTGATCTTCTTCGTCATGTCGTTCAGTGTCGCGGTCATCACGGCTCCTTTCCCACCGAAACACGCGTTCGGCGTTAAGGGCCGGAAACACCGTTAAATCCACAGTCCCTTGGCTTATGAACGGGGTTGTTCATCGCCGCGGCGCTTAGGGCTCCCGATAGTAGCCGGGCGGCGCTGCGCGCCAGCGATTGGGATGAATCACTGCCGCCAAGACGCCCAGGTCGTGTTGTGCCATGCTGACGCGCCGGCACGGCGAGAGATGATCGCTCTTGCACGGGATGCTCATGACGTACCCGCCTCACGCCCTATACGGGAGCGCTTCGAGCGTGCTTTCGATGAGACGCTGAGCAACGGTGGCGGGGGTGGCATGGGAGATCATTGCGGGGGGCAGTTTGGGGGCAGATGGCCGCTCGCGGACGCTCGCGTCAGCATGCAGCTGCTACTGAGAGCTAGCGTTCCGGCTGGTCAGGGATCCTGCAGCAGTTTCACGGACGTTCTGTCTGTCTATGGTAAGGAGAAGGTCTACGGTTCGATTCCGTAAGGGGGCTCCAGGTCATGCGTAATATTCGAACATCTATCCGGTGACCTTCGGTGTATCTGGGGCACTTTCGGGGGCACTGTTCGACGAGTGGCAGGGCCGTGACCTGGGCAGATGTGAGTTCGCAGAACATGTGGGTGGCTCCGAGGCCAGATTCTGTCAGCGGTCCGGCTCAGGTGGCGGCTCGTCGTTGGTCTCGGCGCGCCGCCGGTGAATGCGAGCACGATTCGCGGTCGCCCGGCGGTGCTCCTCGAACGGCCGGTAGCCAGCCGCCGTGGCGTTGCGGCGCAGCTCGCGCGAGATGGTCGATGGCGCCCGGCCCAGCTGGCCAGCGATCTGGCGGATGCCCAGGCCCGCGTGCCGCAGGTCAGCGATCTCGATCCGCTCATCCTGCGACAGGTTCCGGGCGCTGACCTGCGGCACGGCCAGCCGGTCCAGCGCGGGCACGAACCCGGTCACCTGGCCGTTGCGGTAGGTCTTATAACCGCGCGACCAGTTGTTCCCCGCTGTCCGGGAGACACCAACCTCGCGGGCCGCGGCTATGATGCTCCACCCGCGGCCGCGCAACTCCATGAACCGTTGACGCTTGGCCGACTGCGGACGCCGGTCCTGCCCCTTCCTGATCCGACGAGACGACAACACAACCCCAATGATCTTGGGAAGTGTTGCGACCGTCAGTAGAAACCGCCATGCCGTCAGGGGGTCAAAATTGGCGTGCCGTTGATACGGGTGAATGAGTTCATTCAGAACCTGAGCTTTCCTATCACGGGTGCTCGGTTTCTACGTGAGTTTCCGGACGCTGAGGGGGTGGCGCCGCCAGCTCGCCCGCTAACCTGATGTCATGTCGAGATCTGGGGAATCCCCATACTCCAATGGCAAGCGGCTCGGCGAGATCGACAGCCTCAAGGTCAGCATCGCCGGGGTCGAAGGCAAACTAGCCCAGATCGACCGTCGCGTCGGCCGCAGCCCCGTCGGCCTCAGTATCCCAACCGTCAGCATGCCCCGTCACCCGGCTAGCAGCTAACTGCCCTATTCGAGACGCTGGGAGAAGCATCGTCTAGTTGTTCTGGTCGTCAAGCGCCGTCAGCCCGGGCTGCATGCCCAGCTCGCGCGCCTGACCTGGCGGGACGTCCCGGTCGCCTGTCGAGCCGCGTGCCCTGAGGTCACCCCCGTCGCCTGCGGGCTGACGTTCCCCCGCGCAGCCTGGGCCATCCGGATCACCCGCCGCCGCGGGGTGAAGAGGAAATGGTCGCGTGAGGCTTGCGACACGGTTAACTCGCCGTCCGGAGCCCAGGCCAGGCAACACCCGGCTCACCGCCATCAT
This sequence comes from uncultured Actinomycetota bacterium, assembly GCA_963739025.1. Classification (GTDB taxonomy): domain Bacteria; phylum Actinomycetota; class Actinomycetes; order Streptosporangiales; family Streptosporangiaceae; genus Chersky-822. The sequence goes on from CAVTYS010000003.1 coordinate 1,433,146, forward strand.
CCGCGGTCACTGGGGCATCGAGGACCGCATGCAGCGGGCCACGACATGGGCTACGCCGATTCGGCGCATCGGCGCAGGCTGGTTTCCGGAAATTGTCGGTACTGGAGCTTAGCCTCATCAGGTGGGCGTGATTTTTCGTACCGCGTACATGCGGACGGACTGCGTCCGTCGGGCCCGTAGGTACTGTTGCGCCTCATGCGACAGTCCCGCGGATCCGAGCGCAGCTCCCGAACAAGCCGCCGACTAGGGGGACACGTGAACAACATTGTCGGAGAGCTCGCGCGTGTCCGCTCCGCGTTCGAGACGCCGACGCTCACCCTGCTGCATCAGCAGCGCGCGCCGCTCATTGTCGCGATCTTCCGAAGTGCCTTCAGCCGCGACCGGCCGGCTGTACCAGCCGCTCGGCTCCATGAGCAGGTCGACACCTACCTTGATCAGCTCCGCCTCGACGGTCACCCGGACCTGCCGACCGGCAGCGGTCGGGATCTGTGCCTGCGGTGGATGCGGGGCCAGTGGCTGGTCCGCAGCACCGAGGACGACGGCACTGAGGTGTATTCGCTAACGTCACACGCGCAAGATGCGCTGGGCCTGGTCACGAACCTCACCCGCGAGCGGGCCAGCCTCTCCGAACACCGGATCGCGACCATCGTCGCTCATGTACGCCGGTTCAACGCAGAAGCGAACCCAGACCGCGCCGAACGTGTCCGCATCCTCGACTCGGAGACCGCACGGCTTGCCGCCGAGCGCGACCGCCTGCTCGAAGGTGGACCGCTGAACGATGTTTCTGCGGACTACATGCTTGAGGGGTTCAGCGAGCTGCTCCAGCTGATTGCGGCGCTGCCCGGTGACTTCTCCCGGGTTGAGGAGGCATTCGTCGCGCTGCGCGGTCACATCCTCGCGTCGTTCCAGGCCGAGGACAGGCACGCCGGTGAGGTCATCGACGAGTACTTGCACCGGGCCGACACGCTGATGACAGCGACGCCGGAGGGCCGAGCGTTCGAGGGAGCGTTCGCGCTGCTGCGCGACGACGAGCTGCTCCTCCAGCTGAAGGAGGACCTCACCGCGCTGCTCACGCACCCGCTGGCCGACGACATCCTCAACGACGGCGACCGCCAGGATCTGCGCGACACGGTCGCCCTGATCAATCGCGGCATCAATAGCGTGCTCGCGCAGCGCAATCGGGTCACCGCGACGTTGCGGGACTACATCGTGACGCACGACGTCGCCCGCGACCGCGAGCTCGACGCAGCCCTGCGGCATATCGACGCCGCGCTCGGCGTGTGGATGCGCACGGCGGGCCCGCGCCGGACGGTACCGCTTGAGATGCTCCCTCGCGACGTCGACGTCACGCACTTGCGCGAGCGGTTCTTCACGCCGGACGAGGACGCCTCGCCGCCACCGCTGGCGGACGTGAGCGACCACCGTCCCGGTGATGTCTTGCTGGCCGACCTGCTCGCCCAGGGCGGTCCCCAGTTGGATGCGCTCCGCCGCGCTCTCGCATCGCTGGCGGAGCCTGGTGCCGTCTCCACTCTCGGCGAGCTGTTCGCGACGCTCGACCCGGCACTGCGACGGCCGGTGGAGATTTTCGGGCTGCTGCAGATGGCGCACAACTCGACGTCGCTGGCGCCTGCCTCTGGTGTCGAGTCGTACCCGGCGGTGCGGCCCGACGGGTCGACCAGGCAGCTGACTGTACCGAAGATGGTCGCGGTCAGCCTGGCTGGTGATGGTGCAGCCGGCGGCGAAGTGGCGAGCGGACAGACGCGATGAACGATGAAGTAGCAGCGATGACCGAAGCGGCCGTGGACTGGAATGAACTGGGCGCTTCGCCAGTTGCGGAGTTCGCCTTGGGGTTCGAGGACCCGGACCGCGAGCTGAGCTCGAGCGTCGCCCTGTTCGAGGGCGACGAGGGCGGCCTGGAGCTGGCGCAGCGGCGTGCGCTCGTCGCGATCGTCAAGCATCGGTTCATCACCGCCGATAGTCACCCGAAGGAGTGGCGAGCGCTGCTCATGAACCCGCGGCTGATCCGCTCGAGGCTTAACGACCTGTTCCTCGACCTGCACCTTGACGTTGACCGAAACGTCGCGTTCAAGCGCCAGGCGAGCCCGGAAGGAGGCGGTCGTTTCCCGACGCTGCTGCACGACACTGCGTGGACGCGTGAGGAGACGATCCTGCTCGTGTTCCTGCGTGCGCGCAGCCGCGCCGACGAAGCCGCAGGCTTCCCGAAGACGTTCGTGGACCGCATCGACATGCTCGAGCACATCGCGAGCCTGCGACCACCGCACGCAACTGACCAGGTCGGCGATGCCCGACGATCGGTGAAGGCCGTAGAAAGCCTGTTGCGTGCTGGACTGCTTATCGGGGCGAGCACCGCCGAGCGTTTCGAGGTCAGCCGCGCTGTCGACGTTGTTCTGCCGCTGGAGCGGCTTGCCGCGCTCCTCGACTGGCTCGAGAACGAGAACGCTAGCCCTGCACCCGACGTGGCCGATGACTGCGGCGCGGCGGACGACGCTGCCGATGATTTCACCACCGACATCACGGAGCGCTCATGACCGCCACTCACGACAGCGACACGCTCGACCTCGGGTTCCTGCCGCCGCCCGCCTCCGCGTTTACGGGCGTCGACGCGCCACTGTTCTACGTCAAAGGCGCGACCGAGGGCACCACGCAGTGGAAGGCGGAGACGTTCCAGCTAGTCAACTGGGGCGGGTTCGAAGGTCCGGTGCGATTCGTCTTCCATCCGGGCGCCACGCTCATCTCCGGTGCGTCCGGCACCGGGAAGAGCACCCTGCTCGACGCGTACGTCGCGCTGATGATGCCGTCAGACACGCCGTTCAACGGGGCGTCGAACGACGCAGTCGGCGGCCGCGCCCGAAGCGCCGAGCAGCGAAACCTGCTCAGCTACCTGCGCGGACAGGTCGACACCACGGCGGACGACGCTGGCCGCAGCCGCCCGAAGGTGCTACGCGGGGACGGCCGCGCGACGTGGGGCGCGGTCGGCATGACGTTCATAGACGACCGCAGGCGCCGGTTCACCGCGCTGCGCGTGTACTTCGTGCCAAAGCACGCGACACGAACGGGCGAGATCACGATGCGGATGGCGACCTTCGAGGGTTTCCTCGACCTCGTCGAGCTGGAGTCGGCCGCCTCACAGCAGTTCGCACCCAAGCTGCTGAAGACGATGTTCCCGGGCCTGCTCGCACACGACACCTACGCCGCGTTCGCCGCGCGGCTGCACACGAAGCTCGGCATCGGCGCGAACGGCGACGGATCGAAGGCGCTGCGCCTTCTGGTACGGATACAGTCCGGTCACCGGATCCGTACCGTGGACGAGCTGTACAAGGAGATGGTCCTTGAGCGGCCGCCGACGTACGACGCGGCGGACCGCGCGCTGGCCCACTTCGACGACCTCGAGGCCGCCTATCACGCGATGCACGTCGAGCAACAGAAGGCCGAGTTGCTCGCACCCATTACTGGGCTGAACGCCGACCTGCGGGCGGCGCAGGAGAATGCCGCGAGAATCGACACGTTCGGCCTGACCCGCGACGACGACACCCCGCTGACCGTGTGGAGCCTGCGCTCCGAAACGGCGCTGCTCGACACGGCCGTCCAGGCGAATGCCGCCGCCCGCAAGGACGCCGACACGCGGTTCCGCGCGGCGAAGGGCGAAGAGGACGGGCTCACCCGTGAACTCGAGGGCGCGAAGGCCGATCACCGTGCCGCCGGGGGCGATGAGCTTGAACGGCTGGCAGGACTCATCGCGGACGCCATGGCTCGCCGGGACGGCCGTGCCGCGCGGCGGGAGATGTTCGCTGCGGAGACGGCGATTCTCGGGGAGCTTTGCTCGACCAGCGACGAGTTCGCGGCGCTCGTCGAGCGGTCGCGCGAGTTCATCGAACGCTTCGCTGCGCGGGACGCAGAAATCGTCAGCCGGCGAGTACAGATCGGCGTCGATCAGCATCCGCTGCTGGAGCGTCGTCGCCAGCTGAAAGAGGAGCGCGCCTCGTTCGAGGGCCGTGCCGGCCGGGTGACAAAGTCGCTGGACGACATGCGGCGGCAAGTTGCAGCCGCGGTCGCGATGGACCCGCAGGACCTGCCCTTCGTCGCCGAACTCATCGAAGTCGCGCCCGAGCACAGCCAGTGGCGGCTCGCTATTGAGATAGTCCTCGGCAGCAGCGCACGGCGTCTGCTCGTCCCCGCTGACCGGCTCGCCGCGTTCTCCGCCGCGATCGACCCGCTGCGGCTCCGCGGCCGTCTCACGTTCGAAGGTGTTCCTCTCCAAGCTCCTACTCCGGTGCCCGACACCGACCGGACACGGCTCGCAGCGAAGCTCCTGTTCAAGGACTCCCCCTACACAGGGTGGGTACGCGCGCACGTGGCCGACCCACGGAACAACGCGCTGTGCGTCGAGGACCCCCGCGACCTGAATGGGCCGGGGCTGCGCGTCACCCTCGCAGGCCAGACTCGGCAAGGTATGCGCGGTGCGCACGGCCGGGCAGACGTGCCGAACATCATCGGATTCGGCAACACCGAAGCGATCGCCGACATCGATGAGGAGTTCGCACATATCAAATCGGCTCTCGCCGACATGGACCACATACGTCAGTCGGTCGAGGAGGAGGCGAATCAGCTGAGCCAGCTCCGGATCGCTCACCAAGCGGTGGTCGCGCAGCGCTGGGACGACATCGACGTCGCCGCCAGCGACGACCAGATCGCCTCACTGGAGGCCGCGCATGAGCGGATCCTCTCCGCAGACGATCGCCTCCGCGCGCTCGAGACGCACATCGCTGCTCTCGGCACGCAGCTTGACGCTGCCCGGAACCAGAAGTTCACCTGGAAGTCCAAGCAGGACCATCTGAACGAGCAGCACAGCAAACTGTGTGAGCGTCAGGACGCCGTCGCCGACGAGCTCAAGCGTGTCGAGGACGACCAGTGCGTCCAGTTGACCGACGAGCAAGCCGCCCAGCTCGACGAGGAGTTCGCCGCGGCGGTCGCCCCAGCCGACCCAGGCAACCTCGACGCGTTCGGCGAGAACCTGGTTCGCCTGCGGCGGCGTCTGCAGTCAACGCTGGAGTCCGCACGGAGCAACGTCGAGAAGGCGTCCGACGCGCTCGCAAACATCTTCACCGGATACCTGCTGAAATGGCCCGACCCCAACCTGGGACGCACCGTCGAGTCGTACCAGGACTTCGCGGGCATCCTCGAGCGCATCCTGACCACCGGATTGCACGAGCGGCGCGCAGAGTGGCGGGCCAGGCTGGTGGCGTGGAGCGGTGAGGACCTCGTACCGCTCGCAGGCGCGCTGCAGGATGCCGTCGACGATATTGAGAACCGCCTGGAGCCGATCAACGACATCTTGGCGACACTCCCGTTCGGCGCGACCCAGGACCGACTGCGGATCCGCATGCGGCGGCTCGCCCCGGTGAACGTAACCCAGTTCCGCGCGGACCTGCGCTCTCTGTCGAGTACGGCGACGAAGCAGCTGACCGATGATCAGCTCGAGGCGCGGTTCCAAGCCCTGCAGCAATTCATGGGACGGATCCGGCGTCGTGACGACCCGCGCGCGAACCTTGAGGTCAGCGACCGCGACAGCCTGCTCGACGTCCGTCGGCACGTGGAGATCACCGCCGAGCGGTGCAGCCCTGCTGGTGAGCTCTTGTCGACCCACTCCTCGCTCGGAGACAAGAGCGGCGGTGAGAGCCAGGAGCTCATCGCGTTCATCGTCGGTGCCGCGCTGCGATTCCGGCTCGGAGACGAGTTGCGTGCCCGGCCGCGGTTCGCTCCGGTGTTCCTCGATGAGGGTTTCGTGAAGTCCGATGCGGAGTTCACCGGCCGGGCCGTGCAGGCGTGGAAAGGTCTCGGCTTCCAGCTCATCGTCGGTGCGCCGCTGGACAAGGTCGCCGCGCTCGAACCGCACATGGACGAGATGCTCGCCATCACGAAGAACACGACAACGAACTACTCGTTCGTCTCCCGCATCGCCGACGAACCGCAGCCGTGAAGACCGTCAACGAGATCCGCACCGACGTGACGCGTCGGCTCGCGCGCACCTGGCCGGCAGCGCTGGCCGCGCAAACGGCCGCAGCCGTCGACGGGTGGCCGCACGCTTTCCCGCTCGGACAGCCGACCCGAGCGGAACTGGCTGGCCAGTTCGCCGATGTAGTGCGGACCGCGACCGAACTGCGTGCGTGGGCCGACCAGCATCACCTCGAGATCACGGTCCGGGCTCGGCGGGTGCACGGGACCGAACAGGAGCTGCCAACGCACCTGACCGTGCCGGACATCGACACGGCCGCCGAACTCGCCGCAGGCGATTGGCCCGAGTGTCTCGCCCGCGGGCGCCGCCGCGCGGCCGTACTTGCGGCCCAGTTCCCGTCGCTCGCGAACCCCGCGCAGACTCTGGCAACGGTGGAAGGGCTGTCCGACATTGACTTCGATTTAGCGTGCCGAGCCGGCCGATGGTTCGCCATGCACGACCCGGCCGGGCTCACCCCGCGGCAGGTGCCCGTCGAAGGGCTGCACGCGAAGTGGCTGAACACTCGGCAGGTTCTGGTCAAGGACCTGGCCGGCATCGATGACCTGCAGCTCGCGGCGCCGCACCCGGCGAGGCTGCACTTCACCTACCTCGACCCGGAGCACCGTCGCGCTGGTTACCGCCTCCACGACTCCGCGAGCGTCGGGGACGTGCCGACGCTGGCCTACCGGCCGCAGATCGTCGTGATCAGCGAAAACAAGGACACCGCGCTTTACTTTCCCGAGCTGCCCGGCGCTGTCTCGGTGGAGGGTGTCGGTAAGGGTGGCGCCACAGCGGCCAAGTTCGCGTGGCTCGTGAACGCGCCACTGGTGGTGTACTGGGGCGGGTCCAGGCCGGAAAGCGCTACCGCGGGAAGGCGGAAGAAGCTGGCGCTGATTATCGCCAGGATATTCGAGGACTCTGATTCCGCGTACGGCTACCGGCGCATCGCGGCCGTGCTCGCCAGGCAGGGCACCGTGGCGTGCCCCGAGCTGGTCCGCAAGCTGATGCGCGAGCTGGGCCTGGTGGCCTGCCAGCCGCGGCCCTGGCGGCCGGCGACCACGAAGCAGGGCCAGGCCGGCCCGATCCCGGACCTGGTGAACCGGGACTTCGCCGCCGAGATCCCCGGGCAGAAGATGGTGGGTGACATTACGTATATCCCGACGTGGCAGGGCTGGGCGTTTCTCGCGACCGTGATTGACTGCGCAACCCGCAAGTGCGTCGGCTGGGCGGTGGATGACAATTACCGGACGCCCCTGATTACCGCGGCGATCCAGATGGCCTCGCGTAATATCGAGCTGCCATGCGGCGCGGTATTCCACAGCGACCGGGGCAGCAATTAACGTCACATGGATGCCGACGGCCTGGAGATCCTCGACGGGTTCCGCGCGGCTGGCGTCCCAGCCCGGTCGATCCTGATGGACGTCGACGCGTATGAGGAGTGGCAGCGGTTCGGCACGGACCTGGATCCGAAGGGCCGCCCACTCACCAGCCGGGACCGCCGGCCAGTCCCGCACCTCACCGCGGGCGAGCGAGCCTTGTACGAGCGGCTGATCGCGCCAGTCTTGAGAGGCCCGAGGCGCATAGAGCAGGAGAGGATCCCGCTGCACGTCGCGCTCGGCCACGTCCAGCGGCTGAAGCGGACCTGATCACCGCAACACCGCCCGACGTGTTGACTGGCCATCACCCGCAAGGGCGGCAAGAAAACCGTGATCCCGCTCGCATGCAGCTCCATGACGGGCGGTGGTCCCCTTGACGCTGATCGTAAGCCTCGGCCAATCTTGCACAGTAGGAGTATGGAGGTACGTAAATGAGCTCATTGTCTCCGGAGCTAACCCAGTGGCTTGAGAACATCCTTTCGGAGGGTACTGACTCCTCCGACCTATTCGATTCCGAGGAGTTTGATGACGCCGATCTTACTGAAGCAACTTTCGATGGTCACGGTCTCCGACTCATTTGGTACTTCCCCGACGACAATATTCAACAGGAATACCTTGCCGCGGTTAGTGAGCGCCCAGAACAAGAGACTAGGAAGGTCATCCGACGCATGCTCATACCGTCCGGCGCAACAGGCTCTGATCACATCGTATTCGAGGCGTACCTGAGTCTGCGGGATCGGGAGTATGGCAGCGACGACGAGAAGCGATGGTCCCTGGAATGGATGAGTTCGGACTACGTGCAGCGCGTGGTCCAATATTTGGGCGGCAAGATCAACAATCCTCCGTGGGGGAACGTATCTTGATTAGCTGCAAGCAATCACGAAAGAAGATCAGTGTGCGAGACCTTAGGGAACTGTACAGTGTCGCGACGCGGGCGTTCGCCAATAAGGGCACTCTAGTTACCAACTCTGTCTTCACCTTACCAGCTCGAAATGAATTCACTGGGAATTCACGTATTGAGTTCATAGAAGGCGGCGAGCTCGTCGTGTTGCTGAATGAAAACCTAGGTTTGGACCTGGCCGGCTCGCATAGAGTACTTCACTCACAATCGGCCCTATCGAGTTGAGCATTGAGTTTCAGCAAGCCATTTGTGGTAGTTCCATCCCGCCATCTCATCTCGGTACGGCTGCGATAAGCGAGCGGAGTTGGTTGGGCGTGGGGATGACCGCAAAGGGCTCAGAACCGACTGATTTGCATGCAGGCGCCCTTACAGCGATGCTCCTAGCTCAGCGCGCATAGTCGGCAGGTTTAGTTTCGGCGGCTCATCTGGGAGCTGGCCGTGGCGGCCGCACCTGGACTGGGTCGCGAGTGTGGATCGTCTCGCCTTCGGTGCTGGCGGGTTCGTCAGGCGTGCGCTTGTGCAACGATCTGGGAGTCTGTGGGCTGGGGCTGCAGGTGGCTCGGGTTTCGCCGTGCCGGGGTTGCCGTGTCCTGTGCCAGTCACCGTCGTGGCAGTGCCGCGGGCGGGCATGGAAAACCCGGCCCACGAGGAGCCGGGTGGTATATGCACCGAGCATAACGCGAGGGGAGCTGCATCGCTTCCCTGCGGCTGCGGAATCTACCAGCCGGCCGGGCGCTGGTAACGGCCTGCGGGGTCGGGGAGCTGGTGAGCCTTCAGGTCGGCGGCTGACAGTCTGGCCCACCAGTGCCCGCCGGCGCCGGATGCAGGATCGCCGCGTAGGTCGCCGGCCAGGTAGTTGCGGGAGGGATTGACCACGCCGACCGGCACGTGCAGGCGTGCCTGCTGCACGGGGAGCCGGAGATCGCTGTCGTTTGAGATGACCACGGCCGCGTCGACCGTGCCTGCGAGCACGTCCAGCAGCAGGTGCGCCGCGACGTTGACGTCGGAGCCCTTCTCCTCGCGGTTGGCGTACGAGACCATGAAGACCGCTCCCGGGACCGCTGCGCCGCCGCCGTCCTGGACCATCACGGGCCAGGACGGCCCGACGAGCATCGGACGGCCACGATGGTCCTTGACCGCCAGCGGCGCCGTCTTGACCCGCGCCACATAGGTCCCATACTCGATGTGGTCGACGCTGCCCGAGTCCAGCAGCGCCTTTAAGTAGACGTCCTGGTCCGCCTGACCCGACGGGTTGGAGGCGCCGTCAATTCGGGCCGTGCAGTAGACGACCCGGTCCACCTGCGCGCCTGGCCAGCTCGTGCGCCTGCCCACCAGGTTGATTGCCAGGCCGCGCAGGTCCAGCCAGCGCCACCCTGGCGTCCCCCGGCCGCACAGCCCGCGGGCGCCGTAATACACATTGAACCCGTCCACGTACACTCCGATGCGCACCACGGCAAGCTAGCACCTAACCGGCCAGCCCCCTGGCAGACGCCCGAGGGGAACCAGGATCCCGAATATGACTTCGATAGAGCTGCGGCTGGGTCACTCGGTTGCCGGCTGGATTTCATTCGGGGGGCAGAATGTGGGGCAGAACGCCGCTAGCGGGGGCTAGCTCGTGCTGGCGTCTGCTACGGAGCGTCAGCGTCCTGCCAGCTCAGGGCCTGTGGCTGAGTCTCAGGGACTTTCTGTTGGTCCATGGTAAGGAGAAGGTCTACGGTTCGATTCCGTAAGGGGGCTCCAGGTCGTGAGGGCTATTCGAACATTCATCCGGTGACTGCCGGTGCCCCCTGGGGCGTCCCGGGGGCACTTCTCAATGCCTATCAAGGGCATGAGCTAGGCAGATGCGAGTTTGCGCCGAACAGGCGAGCGGTTCCGGGGCCGGAATCTGCGGGCAGTCCAGTTCTGGGCTGGGGGAGAGCGAATCTGACGACGCTGAGTAGCGCCAAGCACTTGACATACGGGGCGCGCGTACGGCTCGTTCGGCGCGGGTCGCCGCTCAAGGTGGCGGCGCAATGCCACGCGCCGGAACGGTCCATCTGCGCGAGCAGCGGTCACTCGCCGAACTGTTCAGCGCGGCGGCGACGTTACCCAAAGCCTGCTGCGAAATCGGCCGTCCCCAGGCTGCCGTCCCGACCCGCGCGCGCAGACTTGGCAGCAGGACGACGTCCACGGTCTTGTCCTCGGCGTCCTCATGCGACTGGCGCATACCCTGCACGCTGAAGTCCCACTCCAGGCCTGGCTCCCCGACTGCTCTCTGCTCGGCGAACAGCACTCCAAGCTTGTCGCGCGCGGCCTGCCTGGCATCACCGGGCATGCGAACGGGAGCAACCTATACGACACTGCCAGAGCGCCCGGACGAAGAATGGGCGCAGTGCGTCCTCACGGCTGACGATCACATACCGGTCCGAGCTATCTCGCCCAGCGGTACTCGAACAGGTCGGTCAGCCGCCCCGCAGGGTCCAGTCGGTCCGCCAGGAACTCGAGATATTCCTGCTCATCTCGCGCGGTACCCCCCCAACTGGACAACAATGGCAGGAAGACTCGCGGAACATGTGACTAAAGGCGACATCAGCCCTTCCGATGGAGCTGCCGCGCCGTTATTGTCCTAAACCTGATCGGATCGGTCAATTTGCGCAGACTGGTGGGGGTTGATGAGGCAGCGGCCAGGTCGGCAAGGTCCGAAACACTCGGATGGCAAACTCCGGCGCGGAGGTGGCACCTCGCCACCTCACCAGCAGCGCGCGGGGATACTTCACCGGATTCCGGTTGTTCGGGCACTGCGTCGGGGCGGCGAGTGGTCACGCCCGGATGTCCTTACGGCGATCGGCCTGGCTGTAGCGATGGCGGCAATCCTTACTCCAATATTGACGCCTTTGTTCCAATCCAGCCCGTCTTCGGTCGTTCCGGACCTAAAAGTGGACGAGGTCGAGATCGCGCTTGCGGGCAAGATTGATGCAACGTCTACAGTGCCGGGGATGGTGACGCCCCGACCTGAGATAGATACGGCGTCGTCAATTGATATAACCTTGCGTAACAGCGGCGATGGGCCGGCCTTGATTGTCAAGGCAGTCTTTTCCTTCACGAAGGCTATTGAGCTCGTTAGTTGTACCGGCGGCGCAGGAGCCGGAGTATCGACGGCCCAGTACGACGTGACGGTCCCTTCCCCTGAGCCGGTGGCGTTCCTCCATCCGATCTCGCTCCATCCATTCTCACTCCAGCGAGATATGAGGTTCATCGTCAACGCTAATAGTATAGACCGTTTCAGGATGAGCCTCGGTCCCAGGAAATATTCTGATGTATCGTGGCCATGGATTTACGAATTTAATCTATCGCTGGTCGAGGACAATGGGCGACACCTCGATCTAGGGCCAATGTCTATGCTTGGGTTTTCTTATGCCACCGGTTCGCGGATGAAATGGGATCCACTCCAAGGACTCGCGCAGACAGGCATAAGATGGCTACGCACGACGCGGGAACCGTGCGTCGCCCATGCTGCCGCCGAACTTGCACGCGCCCTGGCTAGACCCGGCCTTCACTCTCCGGAGCTTCAGAAGTTCTACCGCGAGGTCAAGCGATTGACGGCCAGTGCGCCACCGTGAGATTCCATTCAGATCTAGGTGAGTCAATAATCACGTTTTGACCTCGGAACGGAACCTTAGAGTCTATGCGCGTCTTGCATGCAGCTCGCCAGCCCGGCAACCCATCTAATGGGCTTTGATCCGACAACAGAGCACCCTACCGACCAGCGCGCTCCTTACAATGATCCTGGTCACGGGCTCGGCGCGCGAGTTATTGTCCGCCGAGTCAAAGGATTTTCCCGCCCGCTGGCAGCGGCAGCGCGAACCCGAGTGGTCGTTCTGCGTCGGGCAACTACCGCAACCTCCGATTGCGCGGTTGCGCCGATTCGGCGCTCGGAGTGGCTTTGCCGGGCTATTCCTGGCGATGCCAGCTCACGGTGCGTGATCGGAGTCCGCTATCAGCTGGCATGGGTCCTGGCGCCAGCCGCATGGGGGCGTCAGGAACCCCGCTTGCCCGTCTGCGGTTGCCGGGAGTGCAGGGGTCCGCCTTCGGCGCAGGTCCCAGTGACTCATGCGCACAGCTGGAACGCCCTGCGGACGGGCCTGTGCGGCCCGGCGGGTGCGCGGCGGCGGGCGGCTTGCAGACGGCCAGGGCGGAGCTCGTCTGCATGGGCAAGCCGCTGCCGGTTCATCTCGGCGATTCTGGTACCAGTGCGCCCGGGGACCGGGCGCACGTAGGTCCTCACGGCTGAATGAGATCAGCTCGCTGGTCGGCGTCAGCCTTGCGGGCCGGGGATCCGAAGGATCGCTCTGGGGTCGGCGCTGTGTCATCCGCTGGCTTCTGGCAAGATCGGGCCGGTGAAGCCCAACAGGTCGGTCCCGCCAGCGACCGTGGTGCCTGTCCTTGCCTACCCCGATGTGCGGGCGGCCGCGGCCTGGCTCAGCGCAGCCTTCGGCTTCGTCGAGCGCACGCGGATAGGCGAGAGTCACCGGGCCCAGATGAGCATCGGCGCAACCGGAGCTGTGATCGTCGCTGAACACCGGGGCGAGATGCCAGCGCACGACGACGGGGGGACGCACCTTGTCCGGGTCAGGGTCGAGGACGTCACTGCACAGTTCGAGCGTGCCCGTGCGCATGGCGCCCACGTGCTCGAGCCGCCAACAGACCGCGTGTACGGCGAGCGGGACTGCACTATGGAGGACCTGGCCGGCCACCGATGGCAGTTCGCCGAGACCATGCGAGACGTGGCGCCCGAGGAATACGGCTGCACGACCGTCGAGCCCTGGCCCGGCGTCTGACGCCGCCGACCGCGAGGCGACAGCGCGCGACATGACCGGCGGCGATGGCGATGCCCGCGCCTGCCGTTCTTCAAGTGCAGATCAGACCGTTCTGCATTCTGCGCCAGGCAAAGCCACAGGCAAACACGTCGGCGCCCCGAATCGGCGCTCGGCGCGGCTTCCGATCGTGCGCGGCGCGGCTGCCGCTGATGTCCAGTGACAGGAATTCGGCCACGGTCAATGCCGTCGGGGCGTCAGATCGGGGTGGCGCGTCTGGAATGGCCGCCAGGCGTGGCCTATGATGCCGGGCCGGTGGCTTCGCGGCGTGCCGGGCCGGGCGCGGGGTGGACAGGGAGCGGCCGGACGCGGAGCCGGCCGCGGGCGATGGAGACGGCGGCGCCGGAGTCGAGTTCGGCGGCGACGGCCGGGAGGTTGGCGATCAGCAGGGTTGCCTGCTGATCGGGGGTCATGTGGTCAGCCGAGCGCAGAAGGACAACTGAGGGCCGGGTTGCGCCTGATACGGCCAGCAATTCGCCGAAGTCGGTGTCGGCCGAGATGATCACCAGCCCGGAGCCGGCGGCGTGAGCGATGATGGCCTGATCGGACGCGGCGAGCATGCCGATGTCGGCCACGTGCACCGCGTCGTGTCCCGCTCCGCGGAGCCGAGCCGCGATCCGGGGGGAGAGGTTGGCGTCGATGAGCAGCCGCACCGGCTACGCCGGGCGGGCGAGCGGCAGCTCGTGTTCTTGGACGGCGTCGGCGGCGAACTCGAGGGCAGCCAGGATGTCGGCTCGCTCCAGGTACGGGTAGTCGGCCAGGATCTCTTCGCCCGATTGCCCTGCGGCGAGCTGGCCGAGGACCGCGCTGACGGTGACCCGGGTGTCGCGGATGCAGGGCAGCCCGCGCATCCGGGTCGGGTCAATCGTGATCCGCTCGTACGCCATGCGCTCAGGGTACGCCAGGAGCGTGCACGCATGGCGATCGCCTGCGCCGCGCTCTGCCGCACAGGACTGCTGAGGGCACGGTCAGCGTTGCGGTTGTGAGGACTCGCCAGCCTCGCTCCGAACGTATTTTCGGGGAGGAGGCGGTGCTCGTGCGCCGGGTCCCTGACCGGGGGCAATTCAGGGGGCAGATGGCCGCTCGCCCACGCTTGCCTGAGCTGGCGGAGGCTAGTCAGAGTTGGCGCTCTGCCTGCTCAGAGGCCGTACCGCGTTCTCAGGGAGAGCCTGGCTGTCCATGGTAAGGAGAAGGTCTACGGTTCGATTCCGTAAGGGGGCTCCAGGTCGTGAGGAATATTCGAACATCTATCTGGTGACCTTCGGTGCATCTGGGGCACTTTCTGGGGGCACTTTTCGACGAGTAACGGGGCCGCCGTACCTGGGCAGTTGTGAGTTCGCTGGACATGTGAGTTGTTCCGAGGTCAGAACCCGTCAGCGGTCCGCCTCAGGTGGCGGGGCAAGACCGAAACTGGCCACGCTGAGTCGCGCCGGTCATTTGACATTCGGCGCGCGTAGGGCTCGTTCTGTACTGGTTGTGCCCTGGGCAACAGGAGCGCTCGCGTCAGGCAGAACAGACAATCTGTGCGTCGGGAGGTGTGCCTTTCATCCCGTCTGGCGACGAGATGATGTCGGCGGGCTTTCCCTGGCTCGCTGGGTGCGACCGCCGCGATTGCTGCTCGTCGCTGGCCAGAGCGGGCGGCGCGTGGAGCGGCGTCGGCTGGCATACCGGCGTCGGCCGGCTCACGCCGAAGTGGTGAACGGCCAAGGTTGCCGGGGCGGTACAGGCGGCCGCGCTGTCAGGCCGGCTGGTGGACCGACCGGTCCGGGTTGCCCGGCATCGGGCTGATCTCTGCGTGCCCGGCATCGTAGCCGTCATGGGTATCGGCACGTTTGCACGTAAGAGATTTCCGGAGACATGCCGGATCTGCGTTCTACGCGGCTGGCGCGGGTAGGACGATGTACCAGGTGCGGCCGGCGCCGGTGATCAGGATCGCGCCCAGTCCGGAGCGCCTGATCAGCTATATGCGCTCCTTGTACGACGTCTGGTTCGGCACGCTCAGCGAGACGTGCGACTGCCGGACCGAAGACAGCGCAACCCTAGCTAGCTCCAGGCCAACTCCCCGCGCGCCGACGCGCCCGCTCTCACGCTCGGGCCAGTCGGGCTCCGGCCTGGTACGGCCAGCATACTTGGGAAGGCAGGAGAGATGACGCTGCAGTTGCCGGGTAATGCCCGGATGGCCGTCGCGATCGGCGCCGACTTCGATGCGCACTGCCTGTGGAAGGGAGTCTTCGACCGGACCAGTCCGTCGTACTTGTCGCGGGGTGAGTTCGGGGCTGAGGTGGGCGTGCCGCGGTTGCTGGATCTGTTCCGCCGCTATGAAGTTAAGGCGACGTTCTGCACGCCGGGGCACAGCATGGTGACGTTTCCGGGTCGGATCCAGCAGATCCTGAAGGACAGGCATGAGGTGGCCAGTCACGGGTGCTATCACGAGTCGATTCCGACGATTGACCCGGCGCGGGAGCGGGAGCTGATGGAGACTCAGCTGCGCCAGTATGCCGAGGTGGTGGGCGGGCGGCCGCGGGGTTACCGGTCACCAGCGTGGGACTTCTCCGATGCGACGCTGGGGCTGATCGAGGAGTACGGCTTTGAGTGGGACAGCTCGCTGATGGGCCGGGAGTTCGAGCCGTATCATCCGCGGCCGGTGACGCTCAACTGGGAGGGCGCGAACCAATTCGGCGCTCCGAGCCCGATCCTGGAGATCCCGGTGTCGTGGTACCTGGCTGACTTCCCGCCGCAGGAGTACGTGGCCGGCCTGCACGCGGGCCTGGGCGATCACGAGCTGCTGTTCCGCAGGTGGAAGGACATCTTCGACTACGCCCATGAGCATGTGCCGGGCGCGGTATATGCGCTGACGCTGCACCCGCAGTGCAGCGGCCGGTCGCATCACCTGATGATCCTGGAGCGCCTGATCAGCTATATGCGCTCCTTCGACGACGTCTGGTTCGGCACGCTCAGCGAGACCTACGACTGCTGGACCGAAGACAGCAGCCCTAGCTCCACGCCAACCCCCCGCGCGCCGGGAGTTCCGTGACCCGCGCAGATAACCCGTATTCAGGACTCCTGACATAGGGAGATTGGACCGGTGGCGGCCAGGCAGCAGACCGGCCAGCGCGTATCTCGCGCCCGGGGCGAACCCGGCGCGGCGCCCTCGCCCAGCAGCCCGAACCGGGCCAGCGCCCGCTCACCGTCCCTGGCCACCGGATCCGGCGGCGCCGGCAGCGCGCCCAGTTCGACCAGATCCAGATGGCTGAGGCATTTGGCCGCTACAACGCCTGGATCGTCGCAGCCTACGACCCGGTCCGGGAGTGCAGCCAGGTCCTCTCGATCGCCAAGAGGGTGCCGCTGCTCATGCTGAACCAGGGTCTGTGCCATGTGGCCGACCTCAACGGTGGCGTTCGGTGGCGCCAGCCAGCCGAGTCCCGCCGGAGCGGTGACGGCGGGTGAGCGGTGCCGGGGGTACAGGCGACTGTCTTGCGGACATGAGAGTTCCGTTCCGCCGTGGTGGATGCTGGCCGGTTGTGCCCGCTACGGGCTGACGATCTGCCCGGACGGGCGGATCACGTACCAGTACCCGCCGTCGTCATTCTTGCCCTGGCCGACCGCATGACCGGGAGAGGCATCGCCGAGGTAGGTGTATAGCGGCCATCCGTGATAGGTGACGACGCGGCCGCCGCCCGGATCCGGCATGGTCCCCAGCAGGCCGGCGCGTACCCCGGCGCCGGCTGCGGCGGTCTCTCCGGCGTGCAGCTTCAGCGGCGGCCAGGCGGACGCGCAGTCGCCGGTGCAGGTGACGCGCTGGGCTGCGTCCGGCGGGAACGTGTACAGCGCGAACCCCTTGTTCGTGACCAGCACCGTCCCCGGCCTGCCTAGCTCAGCTCGTTCGACGGTGACCCGTCCCTGCGCGGCGCTGTAGCGCACGACGTCGACGTAGTGGACGTAGAGGTACGCGGCGAACGCTGCGACGCCGGCGACCAGTGCCGCGGCGCCGAGGAGAACCTTGGTCCAGCGACGCAGGCCCCTGAGTCGGGTCACGGGTTGAGTCCGGCGGGTGCCGGGGCGGGCTCTGCGCTGCTGATTAGCAAAGTGTTTCATTTTGCGTGCTCCTTACAGGTTTTATTTGCTTATTTGAAGTAATTAGCCTTATGGTGCCGGCGGCGTTTCCTCAGCGAAAGTCCTTATGCTGGCGAACTGCTCTCGATCAGCGTCGCCGATCACTGGCGAAGGCCCGAAGCTAGCGGACGCCCCCGGCTGCGCGGAGCGGCGAGCCCGCCAGCGGCGTAGTGTCGAGGTATCTGACCTCGTAGACGCGCTCGGTGAACTTCCAGCCGTCGCCGGTGCGCTGGTAGCGGTCGTGGTACACGGCGTAGTTCAGCTCCGACCTGCCGCCGCGGAAGCGCCCGAGCTCTGCGATGTAGGCACGGCCGGACGCGGTGTCGCCGTCCAGCTGGATCATGCCCGGGTGCGCGGTTTGCATCAAGTAGTCCCACAGGCCCTGCAGCCGCTCGATCCCGGCGCGGATCTCCTCCCGGCTGACGGCCTCGGCGCCGATGTCGGGGATCCGCACCGCGCCGTCCTGGGTGAACAGCAACGCGACGCGGTCGTAGTCGCCCATCATCACCGCGTCGGTGAACTCGCCGCGCAGCGCCTCGATCTCAACGCGGTCAGTGATCGCATGAAGGTCGCTCATCGGTTCCTCCCTCTCAGTGCTGCAAATGTCTGCCCGGCGCCTCGGAACGTCCGCGCCGGATCGTGTCGGGGGAAGTCATGGCTGTCTCCTTCGGTCGGTGATGATCGGCTCGCCGGGTTTCCGCGCAGCCCCGGTGCTGTTCGGGGCTGCTTCCTGCGAAGACGGTACGAGCCGGCGCCGCCGTAGGACGTCACGCGAAAGTGCGGGCCAGGTGGAATCTCCCGCGGCAGGCCCGGCACGAAAGTGCGGCCGCGGCCGGCCGGGCCACGCCGCTAGAAGGGCTTGGCGAAACGATTGGCGAAACCCTGGCAGTCAAGATTCCGCAGCGATGCGGAGTGCAGCATCGCGGATTAGCTCGGCTACCGAGATCCCGTGTCGATCGGCAGCTTGCCGGATCTGGCGCTCCTCATCGGGATTGACCCGCGCAGCGAGCATCACTTGCCGCTGGCGTCGCTCCGACTTCGGTCGTTTATGCGGTTTTGAGTCATGAGCGGTCATGTCCATAGGTTGCTTGCTCTGACGGGTAATCCGCTGGCGGACACGCCGGGCAGGTTACGGATAATCCGTCATCCAGAGTGCGACGATGAAGGAGCGCGCCAGGCTACGGCCTTCATCAACGAAAGAGTGAGTATGAGCAGCTACAAGATCACGTGCGTTACCAAGAGTGCCCGGACCTGGCAGGGGCATCAGCACATCGTCTCTGTCGGGATCTCGGGCGAGCGGTACACGGTGGCAACGATCTACCGCCTGATGGATCAAGGTCACCGTTTCTACACGACAAGCCCTTCGACCGGCAGCATCGCGCTAGTCCGCAAGTATCACTGCTGCGGCCTGGACACGCTGCGATCGGACCCGGATGCGGTGTATGACAATAACCTGGACAACCTACCCATTTGCCGGTAGTTCGCCAGAACTGGTTTTGACCCAGTCGATCCCGTGTGCTGGCGGGAACGGGCTGGAACGGACAGGTTCCATCCCGGCGCGCGGATGGCAGGTGTAACCCATGGCGACGGCGATGCAATCAGCGATGAAGGGGATGACGGTTTCGGCATCCGCTACGGAGAGATCGAGGCCGTACCGCTGGTCAAGGGTGAGGCTTATCTTCCCGCCGTTCGCGGGCGCTGCTTCCAGGAACGGCACCTGGCGGCCATCGACCATCACCCAGTGCGTTGCGAATGGCCCGATGATCTCGTAGTCGCTCATGCTGCCAGCCTCCCCTGATCTGTCCTGACCAAGGCGTCCGCGAGTTGACTCAAGATCGTCAAGTTAACATGCAGCCGCACACGGGGCAGGCGGCGCATCCGCAGTGGGAGCATCGCCCACTGGTGCTTAAGAACGCCGAACTCGCGCTCAACCGCTCCGCGCTGATGGTACAGCGTCTTGAACCGGTCGGTTTCGCGCGGGATCAGCGGGTGCAGGCGCGACGCCTTCACCCATGCCGATGCAGGCGCGCACTCTGCACTTGGGCAACGCCACTTGGACGCGCCGCGCTTAGCGTCCGACCCGGCGAACGTCCACGTCCCGTGATCGCAGGATGGTGGCTTGTCCTTGCCTGCCTTGACGGCTGGGGTCTGGCGCAGCGGGACGACCGGGCGCATGTGACGGCTCTCTACTTCCTCGTAAATGATCTCGGCGTCATAGCCACGGTCCAGTACGCAGACATCGGGCGTGAAGCCGCGCCGGGTGGTGATGTCCAGCAGGACCGACACGAGCGGCAATTCTGAATCCTTGGCCGTCTCGACTTGCCATGCGACCGGCAGGCCCGTCATGGTGCATACGGCGGCGTGGACCTTGTAACCGTAGTAGCCGCCGCCTGAGCGGGTGGAGATCGATGAGCGGTGACCCCACGACGCGTCGGGGTCGGCGAATCGCTTGCGCAGTTCCCCGCCGCGCTTGACGAACCGCTGGCCGTTGGCATAAGCGGGCAGGTCGCTTCCGTCGATGGCGACCGTCTTGCCCATCTGGGGCTTTGCGGCGTGGAGTTTCGCCAACACGCGATCGATGCACGCGGTAAGCGTGTCGCCGTGTTCGCGCAGCTTGGCCGCGAACCGGTAGCACGCCCATTGCGATGGAGCGCCTTCGATGGCCTCGCGTAGCGCCGCGTGTTCCGCGATGAGCCGCGCCGTGCGCGTCATGGTCGGCAGGGCGTAGACGGCCTTGACGAGCATCGCTCCCACCAGAACACGGGAGCCGTTGCCGGGCCTGCCAGTCCAGCGCAGGTCGTCAAGATCAGTAATGAACCGGACAATCTCTGGCAGAGCGAGCAATGCCGCGACCTGCCGAGCGTCATGTCCCGGTGATACCGTGGTGGAGGCCATGGGGTGCAGTCCCTTGGTCCAGCCCCCCGGAGGTTGCCGCCTCGCGGGGGGCGCCTGTTTTCTATTACAGGCCCATTCTATTTTCGGGGTCTGACAATTTACTGGCTCGGCATGCCACCGGAATATATGTCGAAGGTCGCGGCAAGTTCTGGCGCCGGGCGCCCGCCGTATTTCGCGTTTTCCTCAACCACGTCATCCCGCTCAAGCAGGCGGCGGATAAAATGGGCAGGAGTTACAACGGCTATTCCGGCGTTGATGTCCATGAGTATCTTGCCATAGACATCTCCTGCCGTCCGTGCTTCTTTCTCGATGTCGAAGTGGGCAGACACGAGGCCAAGCAATGCCAGCACTCCGAACTCTCGGGACAAAGGAATTTCCGAATCTGCGCTCAAGCCCTTGCGTCGCCTGTCGTTGCGCGGCATAGCTTGGACGCGGGGATCGGGGACGAACACAGCCTGCACGGCCGGCCAGTACCAGAAGGCTGGGGAACCGCTGTGGCCTCCCCATGAGCGAGCCTCAACCAGATAGCCGGTGATCTCTGTCACCGACTCATCAGATGGATCGTCAGTCAACTTAACTGCCACCAGTTCGAGCGGCGGCCTTGAAATATTGCCGAACCGGACAATGGGCAGGTTGCGCCGCTTGCCGGCGTGCTGACTGAACAATCCAACGAAGAAGACTTCGTGCCCGACCTCGACAAGCTGGCCGCCCGCTTTGTGAAGTTCTGCGGCGCCAGCCAAATCCTTGGCACCGTGATACCTGTAGTCCTCACCTATGAACTGATCGAGCGGAACCGAAGTGATGGTGCATTCTGACGGCCCCAGCCAACGAACAGCGGCGACATCCGCCTCATCGGAGACATGCCAGTCATCAGGATTAGTCGGCACGTCGACATACGAGTCTTTGGTATTGACGCGGAGATACAACTGACGACCGCTTGCCCGAGCGTTCTCGATGCAGTGCCGCCCGGTTACCGCCCAAACAGGATAGGGCTCCGCTCCTGAGCGGTCAGTCACGAAGAACGCGGTTGCCTTCGGCCTCGCCTCGGCGCCGCCTCCTTGCTCAAGGCATAGGAACGCGGTCGTGTTGACATGCTGCTCTGGGATTTGCATCGGGTGCAGTCCGATCGGCCGGGGATTCCGGCGGTAACGCGGGAGATCATGCATGGGCGCGCCGTCGCCGTGAGAGTTCCAGGCGACCATGCTACGCCTCCCTTAGGCGGGTAGCGCCATTACTGAACCCCACCACGCTGGCAGAACTCACGCGTCAGAGGCATGGTCACCTCCTGCGACGAATGTTCCCCATCCAACGCGGCTCTCGATCAACCCCTCCCGCTGTAGCTGAGTGATGGCCTTCCGCACCGTAACGGGAGCAAGGTCGTGCTCCTGCGACAGGGACACGATGGAGGGCAGCCTGTCGCCGGGCGCGAGTTCGCCGCTCTCGATGCGCGCCCTGAGCAGGTCGGCAAGCTGCTGCCACGGCGGGATCACGGACCCCCGGTTGATCATGCCGTTGACGATAGGTCACTGTCACTCGCCGTAGCGAGACGCGATGCACTATAGCATGCTGCTGTGCACTGCGGCATAATCGACCCATGGGCGACTGGACGGCCGAACTCGAAGGATTGCGCTGGCACTGGGGCGAGGCGTACGAGATCACCCGCACGTTCGGCATGTACCGGGCCGTCCGCCGCGACAACGGAGCAGCAGTGACTGCTCGGTCAGCGGCGAAACTGCTCAGGGAGATCAGCGCGGACTATCAGACGTGCCCCGTTCCCCGCGATCTGCCGCCTAGCATGGGGTAACGATCAAGGAAACCTGGGGTTCGGCAAGATCAACTGGCCCGCATTGCCCCAGCTAGAGTGAGTTTCGCCAAACTCTCCTAGGGGATCAGGCCCAGTTC
>CAVTYS010000004.1:0-615373 GCA_963739025.1 uncultured Actinomycetota bacterium
CGAGTACCTCGCCTGAGCGGGTTCTGCGGCTACTGGATCAGGTCATGGTGGCGGAAGCTGCCGTTAACTGGAACGAAAGGGCGGCTGTCATCACTGCCCGTCGTCCGCGGCATCGCCCCGTTGCTAGAGGCCGTCGATGCTGAACCACCCGACTTCCGCCTGGCGGTGCTGGTGCTGGTGCGGCCCGACGCGGCAGACCGCTTGGTGACCTTGGACGCGCCCTTGCGCACGCTGGTCGTCGCCTTGTCCTTCGCGGTCTTCGCGGTCGCCTGTGCCTGCGCCTGCAGCGCGCCGGCGGTCTGCTGCATGGCAGGGCTCTCGGCGGCCTTGCGGGCAAGCTGCTTCAGCTGCTCGTACCGCTCCCGGCCGGCCTGCGCGCCGAGCACGTAGCCGACGGCGAGTCCGCCGATGAAGCTGATTCGATAAAAACGCATCTGGGCCTCTTCCCGAGGTCGGTCGCGTCCGGCAGGGCCCCGTCGGCCTGCGTGCGTCACGCGCACCTAACCGGAGTTGTCATGCCCTAAACGGTGATTGTTATGCGCGCGCGATCACCAGCGCCCACCGTCCGGCGCGCGCATCCGCGCAGGTACGCTACCCTTGTGGCCGCGGCGCAAATCGGCCAGGAGCCGTTGGCTCCCGGCAGTGATGGCAGCCCGATCCCGCGTAGCTCAATCGGCAGAGCGTCCGGCTGTTAACCGGCAGGTTATAGGTTCGAGTCCTATCGCGGGAGCTTTGTGATCCGGTCAGCGGGCGCCTGACAGCATGGTCCGATGAGCGCACCAGCCTCGCCGTCTGATCCGCTTGGATCCGATGCCGTCGTTACTCACATCCTGGTGGTCGCTGACCCCGCGGCATCCCGTGACTTCTGGGTCGGCGTGCTCGGCGCTGAGCTGTACCGCGAGTACGGCGGGACCAGCGTGGTGCTCAGGTTCGCGGGTTCCTGGCTGCTGCTCGTGAGTGCTGGCGGGCCGACGGCAGACAAGCCCGCGGTGACGTTGGCGCCGCCGGCGGATCCCGGTCAGGTCAGCCACGCCATGACGGTGCGCGTCGCCGACTGCCAGGCCGCCTACGAGGAGCTGCGGGCACGCGGCGCCGCGTTCCTCACGCCGCCGCACGACTGGGGCGGTGAGATCCGGTGCTACCTGCGCGATCCCGACGGTCATCTGGTCGAGCTGAGCCAGGCCGTGCCCGGCTGAGCTGGCAGCTGCGGCAAACGCGGACACGGTGCGGGCCGGGGCTATCCGGCTCGCCTATACCGTCAGTGGCGAACCGGACGCTCCGCCGATGGTGTTGCTGCACGCGCTGGGCGAGCGCGGGGCGGACTGGGCGCCGGTCGGCGGCCGGTTCGCCGGGCGGTTCCGGGTCTTCGCGTTCGACCTGCGCGGGCACGGCGACAGCGACTGGCCGGGGGAGTACTCCTTCGAGTTGATGCGCGACGACGTCCTAGCCGCGCTGGACGTGCTCGGCCTCGGCCGGGTCACGCTGGTCGGGCACTCGATGGGCGGTGCGGTCGCCTACCTGGTGACGATGCACCGTCCTGACCTCGTCGGCCGGCTCATCGTGGAGGACGCGTCGCCGCCGTTCCCGCGGGACAGGGCGATCCCTGACCGGCCCGACGGCCCGCTGGACTTCGACTGGCCGGTGGTACCCGCCATCGTCGCGCAGGTGAATGCCGGCGATCAGGCCGCGTGGGACGGGCTGACGTCCATCACAGCGCCGGCGTTGCTGGTCGCCGGCGGCCCGGCCAGCCACATTGACCAGGCCAGGCTCGCCGACGCCGCAGCGCGGATCCCGCGCTGCGACCTGGTGACGATCCCGGCCGGGCACCTCGTGCACGCGGCGCGCCCGTCCGAGTTCGCGCGCGCCGTGCTCACCTGGCTGGACGGCTGACGGCTAGCTCGGCTCCTGGCGACGGCTCGCGGCGCGGCGGGCGACGGCGTTTAAGCCAGCCGTAGAGCAACACCAGCGGGATGACCAGGCTGCCGATGCCGTAGATGACAAAGGCCACCGCGCTGTCGATGTGCCCGACAAGCCAGCCGAAGTTCTGCCCGAAGAACCCGGTGACGAAGGTGAGCGGGAGGAAGACCGTGGCCAGGATGGTGAGCTGCTCGATGGTTGCGTTCTGCTGAATGGAGACCTTGGCCTGCTCGGCCGACAGGACGGCCATGTTGGCCTCAAGCACGGCGCCGAGCAGGTCACGCTGCGCGGCCACCTCTTCGTCGACCAGCAGCACGTGGTCGCGGACGTCACGCAGGTAAGGCTGCAGTTCGGGCGTCACCGTGCGCTCGATCGTTCCGACGACGCCGAGCAGGGGATGGACGGCGCGGAAGAAGTCCGTCACCTCGCGCCGCAGCGAGTAGATCCGCTCGGTAGGCGCAACGCTGCCGGAGAACACGGTCGCCTCGATCTGGTCAATGTCGTGCTCGAGCCCGGCGACCACAGGCGCGTATCCGTCGACGACCTGGTCGAGGATCGCCCACAGCGCCGAGACGCTGCCGGCTGTCAAGAGCTCCGGCCGCTGTTCGAGGCGCAGCCTGGCATCCCGTAGCTCGCTCGCCACGCCATGCCGGACGGTGATCACGAAGGTCGGCGCCAGGAACACGCTGATAAAGCCAAAGTCCACCTCTTCCCGCGCGTCGTCGTACCGGGCCGTGCGCAGGATGACCAGGCGCACCTCGTCGCCGTACAGCTCGACCTTCGGGCGCAGATGCTCGGTCCTGGCGTCCTCGACGGCCAGCTCGTGCAGGTTGAAGGCCGCGCGCACCTGGTCGAGCTCCTCCGGTTCCGGCTCGAAGAGCCCGAGCCAGACGAACCCGCCCTGTTTGGTCCTGGCTGCGGCGTCTTCGAGCGACACGGGGCCTTCCTCTTGCCTGCGGCCGTCCCTGTAATGAGCGCAGTCAATGATCATCGTGGTTATCCCCTCGCAGGAAGCGTGCCTGTGATCGGCCGGCCACGGGTGATGTTACGAGACAGGGGCAGCGGAGCCGAAGTAGCGGGGATTGGCGACGGCGAGCCTGGCTGCGACGCTGTCGGCCATGTCGGCATCGTCAGGCAGCGGGCCAAGCTCAAGCTCCCGGGCGACGATGCCGAGCACGTTGGCTGAGACCCTGGCGTGAAACGCGACCTGCCCGCCGGTCGCGGGCATCACCTGGTCGGTCAGGAACGCACGGACCGCCTCGAGCAGCTCGCTCACGGTCGGCCTGCCATGCGGCGCGGGAGCCGGCCGGGGATCCCCGCTCGGCCGCGGCCGCCGTTTGGCCGCCTTCGCCGCGGCGTCGGGGGCCAGCAGCAGGAGCAGGTCCCACTCCTGCTCGCAGACGCGGCGCCCGATCGCGGCGAGCTCCACCGAGCGATGCGCCCCTGACAGGTGCGCCTGCGCCTGGGTCATGCAGATGACGCCCCACCGCAGCGTGCCCAGGATCTCCCACCACCGCAGCTCGTCCAGGCTGATGTCGGCGCCTCCCGCGGCCCGGTAGGCCGCCAGCAGGTCTTCGCGGGAACCCAGGCCGGCGACCGGCGCCGCGGCACCGAACCGCCAGGCCTTCACGCATAGCCAGCCCAGGTCCTCGGCCGGGCTGCCCGTGCGGGTCAGCTCCCAGTCCAGTACCGCGCGCAGCCCGTCAGGCCCGACAATGACGTTTCCGAGCCGCAGGTCGCCGTGCAGCAGCACGGGATCGCGCTGCGGCGGGTGTTCGGCCGCGAGCTTCTCGATGGCCAGGTCGAAGACGGGACTGTGCTCGTCAAACCCGGCGAGCGTCGCCTGCAGGTCCGCGAGCGGGTCAGGGCGCGGGAAGTTCTCGGGCGGCGTGATCGCGTGCAGGCCAGCGGCGAACGCGCCGAGCTGGCCGACCAGGAGCTCACGCGCGCCGGCGTATTGCTCGTCGCGCAGGATCCTGCGGGCGATCGTCTCGCCCGCCACCCGTCGCATCACCATGCCTGCCGCGCCCAGGCCAGGTCCTTCGGACATAAACAGCAGCTCGGGGACCGGGAGGCCTTCGCTTGCCGCAAGGCTGAGCGCCTGTGCCTCGCGGTGTATGGCGGCCGGCTCGCTCGGTCTTCCTGGCGGGTCCCGGCGCAGCACGAGTTCGCTCCGCGAACCGTCGGGTCCGACCGCATCGAACGCCCAGATCTCGCGCGAGGCGCCGCCGGACATCCGTGCCAGTCCCTCGATCGAGGCGGGTCTGCCGACCCACCGCCCGAGCACGCGGCCCAGGTCGTTCACCGGAACAGCGGAGCCAGTCACTAGCTCTCCATCACGCCCTTCGGCGCGCGCTGGCGCATGTAGCCGAACATGTATCCGGCGACCCGGCGCATCTGGATCTCCTCGGCGCCCTCGGTGATCCGGTAGCGGCGGTGGTGCCGGTAGATGTGCTCGAACGGCTTGTGCCGGGAGTAACCGAGGCCGCCGTGCACCTGCATCGCCCGGTCGGCCGCCTCGCAGCACAGGCGGTTGGCCCAGTAGTTGCACATCGACACCTTGTCCGATGCCGAGAACGGCCCGTTGGTGTCCATGAGCCAGGCGGTCTTGTGGATGAGCGCGCGCAGCATCTCGCACTGCGTCTGCAATTCAACGAGCGGGAACTGGATCGCCTGATTGGCCGCGAGCGGCTTGCCGAACGGCTTGCGCTCCTTGGCGTACGCGACGGACTCATTGATGCAGAACTGCGCGGCACCGAGGCTCGACGCGGCCTGCCTGATCCGGTTCTCGTTGAAGAAATGCTGCACGACCTGCAGGCCGCGGCCCTCGCCGCCGAAGATCGCGCTATCGGGAACCCGGACGTCACGGAACCGCACGTGCGCATGGTCGGTCGGCATGTTGAACGTCCAGAGGAACTCTTCGATCGTGAAGCCTGGCGAACTGACCGGGGTGAGAAAGGCCGTGATCCCGTCGGCGTCACCTGGTCCGCCGCTGGTGCGCGCGAAAATCAGGTCGGTCGATGCCGCGTGCATGCCGGTGTTCCAGGTCTTCTCGCCGTTGATCACCCATTCCCCACCCGCCTCCCCTTCCCCCTTCATCCTGACCGCGGTCGTCTCCATGAACGTCGCGTCTGACCCGTGCGCTGGCTCGGTGATGCCGAACGCGAACCCGCGGCGGCAGGCGGCCAGGTCTTCGACCCACTCGGCGCGTTGCCCGGCCGTCCCGTACCTGAGCATCAGCAGCAAGCCGACGTTGTTGCCGACGATCATGTGCTCGTTCTGCAGATCGCAATGCAGGCCAAGGCCCTTGCTGGCCAGGTGCTCCCGGATCAACGCCATGCCCAGGTTGCTGCCGTCCTTGCCGCCGAACTCGGCGGGGAAGGCGTACCGGTAGTGCCCGGCCGCGTCGGCGCGCCTGACGGCCTCGCGCAGCAGCGACTCCCACTCGCCGTTCGGCAGCCCGCCGCGGTCCCAGTCCGTACGGGCGTCCTCCCGCCGGTGATCGAAGAACCTGATGTTGTCGTCCGCCTGCTCGAGCGGGCGGATCTCGTGCTCGATGAAGGCGTCAATCTCGGCGAGGTAGGCAGTGAGCTCTGCCGGGATGTCGAAGTCCACGGCGGCCTCAGGGCGCCGTGCCGGGGAGCGGGGCTGACCGGGCTCGCCGCGGTTGCAGTTCCAGCCGCTCGCCCTCGTTCATGGCGGCGATCAGCGGCGACCTGGCGAGCCAGAACGCGCCGAGGAAGGCAACGAGCAGGGCGAGCGCCTCCAGCGGCCCGTTCGCGCCGCCGGTCTGCAGGTCGTCGCCGAAGAGCCCGATGCCGATGCAGATGCTCGCCAGCGGGTCAATCAGCACCAGCGTCGACTGGGACGCGACGAGCGGGCCCGCGTGGATGGCGTTCTGGGTCAGGAACACCGCGAGGGCGCCGAACACGGCGAGCGCGTATACCTGCCAGTGCTTGTACAGGTGCGTCCAGTCCGCTGAGGCGAAGTCCGACACGACCTTGGTGCAGGCGGCGGTGAAGGCGAAGCTGACCGACGCGGCCGTGCCGAACATGGTCGCCCGCCACCACCGCGGTCCGCGCATGGCCAGCAGGACCGTGCCGACGATGACGCCCGCGCACACTCCGCCCGCGACAACCCACCGCCAGGCGGGCGGCGGCGTCATGCCGTATCGCGGCGCCGCGTAGTACAGGAAGAACGACAGGCCGGCCGTGATGGCGACCGCGCCCATCCACTCGCGGCGCCCGATCCTGAACCTGAACCAGATGGCCAGGATCGCTACGAGGAACACCAGCTCGGTGGTCAGGATCGGCTGCACCTCGGAGAGCCTGCCGATGTGCAGGGCGATCGCTTGCAGCAGGAAGGAGACGATCATCAGGGCGAAGCCGAGCAGCCAGACGCCACGGCGCAGCGCATGCGTGAGCAAGCTGAGCTTCATCGCCGCGTCCGCCGGGGCGTTCTGCACGCCGAGCCGCTGCAGGACGCTTGTCAGCGCGTTGACCAGCGCGCAAGCAAGGGCCAGCACATAGACCATTCGCGTTCGGCCTCCGTCAGCGACGCATCGTGTCCGGTAGGACTCTAGTCCGAATAAGGATTCGAACAGTTGTCCGCAACCGATACGAGTCAAATATGCCTCAGGCGAACCCGGCTGGCTATCCCCCGACCGCGGGCCCAGGCGCCTGCGCCGGCGACCGCAGGCCGGCCCGGGCAGCGGCCGGACGGACCTGGAATACTCCGGCTATGACCGCATTTCAAGACAAGGCAGCACTTGTGACGGGAGGCTCACGCGGGATCGGCCGCGCGATCGTGGAGCGGCTCGCCGCCGATGGCGCGGGCCTCGTGTTCAGCTACCTGAGCAGCGCCGATGCGGCCGCAGAGGTCGCGGCCGCGATCACGGCCGGGGGCGGCACGGCGCACGCGGTCCAGGCTGATCTCAGCGACCCGGCCGCCGCCACGAGCTTGTTCGGCCAGGCGGAGGACCTGATCGGCCCGCTGGACATCCTGGTGAACAACGCCGCCGTCGTGGCCGGCGACCCGATCGCCGACACGTCAGACGAGGTCTTCGACGCGACGTTCGCCGTGAACCTCAAGAGCCCGTTCGTCCTGATCCGCGAGGCCGCGCGGCGCCTGCGCGACGGCGGGCGGGTGATCAACATCTCCACGCTCAACACCGTGATGGTCGGGCCGCGGATGGCGCCGTACGCCGCGAGCAAGGCCGCGCTCGAGCTGCTCGGCCGGGTCGCGGCCTATGAGCTCGGCGAGCGCGGCATCACGGTCAATGCCGTCCTGCCCGGCGCCACCGACACGGACATGTTCCGCGACAACAACCACGAGGAGAGCAGGAAGGCTCTGCTATCCATGACCGCGCTGGGCCGGATCGGCGAGCCAGCCGACATCGCGGATGTGGTCGCCTTCCTGGCAGGCGACGACGGCCGGTGGATCACGGGCCAGAGCATCAGGGCCGCGGGCGGATTGCTCGCCTGACCGCTCGGGCAGGCCGGCCAGGAACTGGGCCGTGCGCGTGGCGGGCGGCGGGCGGGCTAGGCGAGGCAGGTGAGCGGGGCGCCGCCGTTGTAGGCGACCATGTCGGCCAGCGCGGCGATGATGTCGACCGATGCGCCCAGCGGGGCTGCAGGAAGCTCGGCATAAGCGCGGTGCAGGTTGCCCACGATCCGCTCGGCGTCCGGCCACTGCGCGAACGGGCCGAGGTCGACGGCCCCCGCAGCCTCAAGCGGGGTCAGGCCCGCTGCGTGCCCGCCGGCCGCCGTCTGCTGGACGAACCGGAGGTAGTCCATCGTCTGCTCGATCGGCTCGGCGCCCGTGAACACCGGCCCGTGGCCCGGCACGATCGTGCGCGCGCCGAGCGGCGTGATCACCTGCCGCAGGACGTCGATGGTTCCCGCGACCGAGCCCATGAGCACGAATGGCGTGCCGCCGTTGAAGATGAGGTCTCCGCAGAACAACACAGACCGCTCGGGAATCCACACCACCGAGTCGTTGGTCGTGTGCGCGGCGGTTCCCACGTGCCGTACCTCCGCGCGCAGGTCGCCGGCGTGGACCGCGATCTGGTCCGCGTAGGTAATGAAGGGCGGGTCGAGCGTGAGCTCGCCCCAGTCCGGCCCATCCCAGAACGGCAGCTCGCGCGGCGGCCCGAAGGCAATCGCCTCGTCACGGGCCCGCTCCTGGGCGATGATCGCCGCGCCGGGGAACAGGCAGTTCCCGAACGTGTGGTCGCCGTGATGGTGCGTGTTGATGACCGCTCGCACCGGAGCTCGCGTGACGCTGGCGATGGCGTCGAGGTAAGCCTGGGTACGCCGCCTGGTGGCGCACGCGTCGATGCTGATCACGCCCTGCGGCCCGGTCAGGAAGCCGGTGTTGTTGATCCACCAGGTGCCGTCCGGCTGGATATAGGCGTACACGCCGTCGGAGATCTCGGTGATTTCTGGTCGGCCCGGCGTGTCGATGTCGCTGCTCAGACTGCTCATGGAGGCAGCCTGCCAGATGGCTGAGGGACAGTTGTGTCTTGACGGCCCTAAAGGGCGGAGTAACGATGAATGGACCGCAAGGAACCGGTTCCTGAACGCGAACCGGACCAGGGAGGCCCTGTGCAGGCGCTTCACAGCCCCGCATCTTGCTCGCCGGTGAGCCTATTCTGCCGCTTAGGCAAGTTCTCGCGATTGATTTCCCCCGTGGGGGTAGTTCGGGGCAGCCCGAGCGGGCCGAGCCGCGATCCTGCCGATCCGGTAGCCATTCGAGTCTGAGATCCGCGTTGGAGGGAAGATGAGGGCTGAGTCCGATCGATTCCGGCGGTGCATTCGCGTCAGGGGCGTGGCGGTTCTCGCCTGCGCCGCCCTCACCGCTTCCGCGCTCGCTGCGTGCGGAACGAGCGGCGGCGGTTCCGGGCCGGTCACGCTGAACTACTACATCTATCCGGATACCTCGGGCGCGGTCGATCAGGCGGTGGCGGCGTGCTCCAAGCAGAGCCACGGCAAGTACACGATCTCTTACCAGCAGCTGCCGCTCGCCGCTGATGGCCAGCGACTGCAGCTGGTCCGCCGCCTAGCCGCCCACGACAGCACGATCGACATCATGGGCCTGGACGTGACGTGGGAGGCCGAGTTCGCTCAGGCAGGCTGGCTACGGCCGTGGACCGGCGCGAACAAGCAGCAGGCCACCCACGACACGCTGAAGCCCATGCTGGAGACCGCCACCTGGAAGGGCAAGCTCTACGCGGTTCCTGACAACACCAACACTCAGCTGCTGTGGTACCGCTCCGACCTGGTCAAGACCCCGCCCAAGACCTGGACGGAGATGATCAATGACGCGATCAAGCTGGCCAAGCAGGGCAAGCCCCACCTGATCGAGATCCAGGGCGCCCAGTACGAGGGCACCACCGTCTGGTTTAACACCATGCTGGCCAGCGCCGGCGGAAGCGTGCTGACACCGGACGCGTCGCACGTGGCGCTGGGCAAGCCGGCGATCACGGCGCTGACGATCATGAAGCGGCTGGCCAGCTCGGTGGCTGCCGACCCGTCCCTGGATGTCCAGCAGGAGAACGAGAACCGGCTGGCGATGGAGGGCGGCACAGCCGCCTTCCAGCTGAACTACCCCTTCGTCTATCCGTCGATGAAGGCCGACAACCCGAAGATGTTCAAGAACTTCAAGTGGGCGCCTTATCCCGAGGTGATCCCCGGGCAACCGGCGCACGTCACGATCGGCGGCATCGACCTCGCGGTCAGTTCCTACTCGCGTCACCCCAAGCTGGCCTTCCAGGCGGCGCTGTGCCTGCGGGACCGGGCCAACCAGCTCAAGGGCGCGACCGTGGGCGGCGTGCCGCCGACCATCATCAGCCTGTACAAGGACCCCAAGCTCTTCCCTAACTACCCCTTCCACGCCGACATTCTCAAGGAACTCGAAACCGCGACCGTGCGGCCGAAGACGCCCGTGTATCAGGTCGTGTCGATCAACATCTCGCACCTGGTGTCGCCGCCAGCGAGCATCAGCCCGGCGAGCACAGAGAAGAACATGGTCAGCCAGATCAACAACGCCCTGCAGTCGAAGGGCCTGATCCCGTGAGCCGCGATCTGCATGGCCGGCAGCGGATCGCAGGGAAAGGAAGGGGCCGATGAGTACCCAGAGCCAGACGGCCACGGTCACCGCGGCCGAACAGGCGCCGCCGGCGCACAGGCGGCAGCTGTCGGAGGGAGCGCGGGCCGAGCGCAGGCTCGGCTGGCTGCTGTGCGCTCCCGCGGTGATCGTGATGGTCGCCGTCACCGCGTACCCGATCGCCTACGCCGTCTACCTGTCGCTTGAGCGCTACAACCTCGAGATTCCCAACGCGGTCAAGTTTGTCGGGCTGAGCAACTACTGGGCCGTGTTCAGCTCGTCGTTTTGGTGGCACGCGCTGATCGTGACCCTGATCATCACGGTCGTTTCGGTCGCCATCGAGCTCGTGCTCGGCATGCTGCTCGCGCTACTCATGCACCGGACGATCTTCGGTCGCAATACGGTGCGCACCTCGGCGCTCATTCCCTACGGAATCGTCACGGTGGCCGCGGCCTACAGCTGGTTCTTCGCCTGGACGCCGGGCACCGGCTACCTGTCGGCGCTCGCCGGCAGCAGCGCCCCGCTGAGCCATACCGGCCAGGCGGTTGCCGTGATCATCCTGGCCGAGGTGTGGAAGACCACGCCGTTCATGGCCTTGCTGCTGTTGGCGGGCTTGTCCCTGGTACCTGAGGACCTGCAGCGGGCGGCCAAGGTGGACGGCGCGACCGCGTGGCAGCGCTTCGTCAGGATCACGCTGCCGCTGATGAAACCCGCGATCCTGGTCGCGCTGCTATTCAGGACCCTGGATGCGTTCCGGATCTTCGACAACATCTACATCCTGACCAAGGGCGGCAATAATACGGGCTCTGTCTCGATCCTCGGCTACGACAACTTGTTCGGCGCGCTCAACCTGGGCATCGGCTCGGCGATCTCGATCCTCATCTTCATCTGCGTGGCGATCATCGCGGTCTTGTTCATCAAGGGCTTCGGCACCGCCGCTCCAGGCACAGACACGGGAAGAAGGTGACTGGCTGATGGCTCGCCCGAATACCGGAAAGAAGTTCGGCTGGGGTGCCGCGAACACCATCGCGGTCGCCCTCACGCTGATTCCCGTGCTATGGATCGTCTCGCTGTCCTTCAAGACGCCGGCCGGGATTCTCGACGCGACGTTCTGGCCCAAGCAGTGGACCTGGTCGAATTACAGCGGCATCCTGCAGAGCTCGCAGTTCATCAGGCCGCTGCTCAACTCTATCGGGATCGGCGTGATCGCGACCGTCATCGCCGTGCTCCTCGCGTCCATGGCGGCGTACGCGGTCGCGAGGCTCGACTTCCCCGGCAAGCAGGTCCTGATCGGGATGGCGCTGCTCATTGCCATGTTCCCGGCGATCTCGCTGGTCACGCCGATGTTCAACATCGAGCGGGCGCTCGGCCTGTTCGACACCTGGCCGGGACTGATCATCCCGTACGTGGCGTTCGGCCTCCCGCTTGGCATCTACATCCTGTCGGCGTTCTTCCGCGAGATCCCCTGGGAGCTCGAGAAGGCAGCCAAGATGGACGGCGCGACCCCGTTCCAGGCGTTCACGAGGGTGATCGCGCCGCTCGCGGCGCCCGGCATGGTCACCACGGCCATCCTGGTGTTCCTGTTCTGCTGGAACGAGTTCCTCTTCGCGATCTCGCTCACCTCGACGATCAACGCGCGAACTGCTCCGGCGGCGCTGGCCTTCTTCAGCGGGAGTTCGCAGTTCACCTCGCCGACCGGGCCGATTTCCGCGGCCGCGGTCGTCATCACGATCCCGATTATCATCTTCGTTCTGTTCTTCCAGCGCCGGATCGTCGCTGGGCTGACTTCCGGTGCCGTCAAGGGCTAAGACGTGAGGAGAAACAGTGGCTGACATCGTTCTTGACCAGGTCACCAAGCGCTTCCCGGACGGCGCGCTGGCCGTCGACAAGATCAGCCTGGACATCGCCGACGGCGAGTTCGTGATCCTGGTCGGCCCGTCAGGCTGCGGGAAGTCGACGACGCTGAACATGATCGCGGGCCTGGAGGACATCACCGAGGGTGAGCTGCGGATCGGCGGCAAGGTGGTGAACAACATGGCGCCTAAGGACCGCGATATCGCGATGGTCTTCCAGAGCTACGCTCTCTATCCGCACATGACGGTCAGGGAGAACATGGGCTTCGCGCTGAAGCTCGCGAAGAATCCCCAGTCCGTCATCGACGAGAAGGTCAACGAGGCGGCGCGCATTCTCGACCTCACCCAGCACCTGGACCGCAAGCCCGCCAACCTGTCTGGCGGTCAGCGGCAGCGGGTCGCGATGGGCCGGGCGATCGTCCGCGACCCTTCGGCGTTCCTGATGGACGAGCCGCTGTCCAACCTCGACGCCAAGCTGCGCGTGCAGATGCGCACAGAGGTCTCCAGAATCCAGCGGCGGCTCGGCACCACGATGGTGTACGTGACGCACGACCAGACCGAGGCGATGACACTCGGAGATCGCGTCGCCGTCATGCGCAACGGACTGCTGCAGCAGGTCGGCTCCCCGCAGGAGCTGTACGAAAGGCCGGACAACCTGTTCGTGGCTGGCTTCATCGGCTCGCCGGCGATGAACTTCATGCCGGCCACCGTCGACTCAGCGACGCTGCAGACGCCGCTGGGCGAGATACCGCTGAGCGGCCGGCTGAGGCAGGCCATCGAGCGTGCCAACGCGCCGCGGGAGCTGATCATCGGCATCAGGCCGGAGAGCTTCGAAGACGCCTCGCTGGTGGCGGCCGACGCGAAGCAGAACGGGATCGGGTTCCGCGCGACCATCGACGTGCTGGAGTCGATGGGCTCGGACGTCTTCGTCTACTTCACCAAGGAGATCGAGCGAGGCGTGGACGCGGCTGAGCTAGCCGAGCTCGCGAGGGACTCAGGGCGAGCCGATACCGGCGGGAGCGGCGACACCGTGGTCGCCAGGATTGACGCGGCGACCAGGATCCGCGAGGGAGACGACGCCGAGCTGTGGGTCGACGTGCGTACCATGCACATCTTCGAGCCGGCGACGGGCCGCAACCTCGCGCTTGCCGACGCCAGGGCCGACGACGAGGGGTGAGGCTAGCCGACCTCGCTTCGCAGCCGGGCGATGATCTCGTCGCTCCACTCGTGGGTGCGCATGAGCCGGTACCGCTCCTTGGCGACGCACAGGTAGGCCTCGGCCTCTGTCCCGCTGCCGACTAGATCGGCGGCGTTGAGCATGCGCACGACCGGGAGATACTCCTCGGACCACCAACGCCTCGCGACCTGCTCCCGGTCCAGGAACTGGCGCTCGGCCTGCATGCAGCGGAATCCCCAGGCCTCGACGCCCTCGCCGAGCTCCGCGTAGCTCCACGGGTCGGCGAAGACGATCCTGGCGTAGGCCTGGGGGTGCAGCGGCACCCGGGACCTGAACATGCGCTCGTAGTTCTTGATCAGCAGATCGCGCCTGCCGCGGATACCCTTGGCCGGCACTACGGTCAGCACCTCGGTCACGTACGCGTCGATCACCTTCTGGCCAGCGGCTATCGCGACCGATACGCGGTGGTGGCCGTCCCTGACGAAGTGCAGCTCGCCGATCCTGTACACCTCGATCGGCGGAATCGATTCGCCCCTGCGCTGGGCGAGTGCCAGCCGCTCCCACCGCTCCCTGACCCGGCCCGAGGTCGGCCGGAAATGCCGGTCGAAGTCGCGCCGCGAGTCGACGGTGCCCACCACGGTGTCGAGCTTGATGACTTGCTGCCCGAGTGAGCGCTCGCCGCGCTGGCCCAGCGCGCTGACCACGTCGTCGAACGGCAGGATGAGATTGACGTCGTCGGGTTCCCTGCGCAGCCGATAGGCCAGCCTGGCCAGGATCTGGCGGCGCCGCAAGCGCAGGAAGTCGTTCTCGACATCGGCCCTCGGGAACCCGGTGTCAGCTGGCATGCCGACGACCGCTTTGCATCTCCGCCAGCCCGCCGGGAGTGATGTCGATCAGCCGCCAGCCGGTGACATTGCAGACGCTGGTCCGCCCGGCCATCCGCGGCCGCGTACCGCACGGGTGCACGTGACCATGCAGCAACGCCGTGGGCGCGAGGTCGGTGATGAGGCGGTTGTAGCAGCCGAACCCGCGGTGCGGCAGGTCCTCGGCGTCGCCGATACCGCGCGGCGGGGCGTGCGTGAGCAGCACGTCGACCGGGCGGTGATCGCGCAGGCGTCGCCTGTGCGCCCGAGAACGCAGCCGCCTGGACCGCCTGGCCTGCTGCCGCTCTGTGTACTGGTTCGGCCCGGCACCGTAGCGCAGGCAGCCGCCGAGGCCGCCGATCCGCAATCCCGCGACGTCGACTACCCGGCTGTCCGCGCTCACCGCGCCAGGCGGCCACGGCGGAGCGGCGGGAAAGCCGGCCATAGTGACCAGGCCAGCCCTGCTCTGCCGGTAGCCGGACAGGTCGGGATCATGGTTGCCAGGAACGAAGACGAGCGGGACATCGAACGAGTTCATCAGCGCCGCCAGGTAGCCGGCCGGCAGATCACCGCAGGCCAGGATGACGTCAACGGCCCAGCTGAAGCTGAGGCCCGCGGCCAGGCCCTCGTCGACCTCGTCAGAAACGGCAAGCACCCGCACGCTCATCGGTGCGGCAGGTCCCGCAGCCGGGCCGGAGCCACGTCCACGCCGCGCTCCCTGAGCGCCGCCTCGGCCCGGTAGATGTCCGCCTGCCCGGCGCGGTCGCCGCCGGGAGGCGGGCTGACTCCGAGCCTCTCGCAGGCGATCCGCAGCAGGTCCAGGTACGCGCCGCGATCCGCGCGCAGGTGGTGCAGCCGCGCCGGGCCGCGGGGCGTGTTCTCGGTGGCCTCCAGTTCGAGCCTGAGCCGCTGCAGCCTGGTCAGCAGGCGGTCAGCAGGCTCGGCAGGCGGAGGCCGCCGCCTGGACTCGGCGAGCCGGCGGTATCCGCGGATCGCGAGCAAGACCGTGTAGCCCGTGATCGTCGGGAGCAGCACGACGAGTGCGAACAACCCGAGCCAGCTCATGGCATCCATACTCGGACGGCCGGCCACGGCCGTGCAAGGCGCACGTCGCGGGCTGCGATAGTAAATGGCAGGATTCGGCACGCAATCGGGCGCTTGAAGGAGCAATGCATGGATCGCCGGTGGTGGCAACGCGCGACGCTCTACCAGCTGTACGTCAGGTCGTGGCAGGACTCCGACGGTGACGGGTACGGCGATCTGCGCGGCATTATCGCCAGGCTCGACTACCTGGAATGGCTCGGCGTCGACGGCATCTGGCTCTCTCCGACGATGCCCTCGCCGGACCTGGACTGGGGCTATGACGTCAGCGACTACCTGAGCGTGCATCCCGAGCTCGGCAGCCTGGACGACCTGGACGCGCTGGTCGCGGCCGCGTCCGGCCGCGGCATGGGGGTGCTGCTCGACCTGGTGCCCAAT
Organism: uncultured Actinomycetota bacterium; assembly: GCA_963739025.1. GTDB lineage: Bacteria > Actinomycetota > Actinomycetes > Streptosporangiales > Streptosporangiaceae > Chersky-822. The sequence continues at coordinate 15,396 of CAVTYS010000004.1, forward strand.
CACACGAGCACCGAGCACCCGTGGTTCATCGAGTCAGCCGCGAGCTCCCAGAATCCCAAGCGCGAGTACTACGTGTGGGCCGATCCCGCGCCGGATGGCGGGCCGCCGAACAACTGGCTCGACTTCACCGGCCAGCCGGCCTGGCAGTGGGACACCGGCACCGGTCAGTACTACCTGCACAACTTCCTAGTCGAGCAGGCGGACCTGAACTGGTGGAATCCGGCGGTGCACGAAGAGTTCAGCCGGATCCTGCGGTTCTGGTTCGACCGCGGCATCGCCGGATTCCGCATCGACGTCGCGCACGGCCTGTACAAGGACGCGCTGCTCCGCTACAACCCGCCCGCTGACGACGACGGGCCGCTCGCGGGCAGGTTCGGCCAGCGCGCGGTCTACAACGAGAACCGGCCCGAGGTGCACGCCGTCTACCGGGACTGGCGCTCGATCGCGGACGGCTACGACCCGCCGCGGCTGCTGCTCGGTGAGACCTGGGTCGGCGACATCGCGCGGCTCGCGTCGTTCTACGGGCACGACGACGAACTGCAGCTCGCGTTCAACTTCCCGATGGTCTTCGCTGGCTTCAGCGCCGGCGAGCTGTCCTCGGTCGTCACCCGCACACTGGACTCGCTCCCGGCCGGCGGCTGCCCGGTCTGGACGGCGTCCAACCACGACGTGGGCCGCTTCGCGAGCCGCTGGTGCGGCGGCGACCAGGCGAAGGTCAGGCTCGCGCTGCTGGTGCTCGCTACGCTGCCGGGAACGCTGGTGCTCTACTACGGCGACGAGATCGGCATGCCCGACGTGCCGGTGCCGCCGGAGCTCACCAGGGACAAGCTCGGCGGCAACAGCGCACGTCCGAGCCGTGACAGGGCGCGAACGCCCATGCAGTGGGATGACTCACCGACCGGGGGATTCACCGCCCCAGGCGTCGTCGGCTGGCTGCCGGCCGGCGACCTGGCCGGTTGCAACGTAGCGGCGCAGCGGGAGGATCCGGCGTCGGTGCTGTCGTTCTGCCGCGAGCTGCTCAGGTTGCGCAAGGAGCGGGCCGGCGGGCCCGGCCTCCGATATGAGCGGCTGGCGAGCTCCGGCGCAGTCTGGCGATACGCCGCGGCCGACCTCGAGGTGGCGGCCAACTTCAGCGACCGCCCGGTCACCCTGCTCGCGCCGCGGCCCGGCGAGGTTCTGCTGACGACGGCGGGGGAGCATGGTCACGCCGATCCCGCGGTCCTCGCGCCCTGGGAAGGCGTCATATCCGCCCGAGCCCGATGAGCGCGCCGAAGCCGTAGTCGTGGTCGTCGTCGGGTAGCAACGACATCTCATACTCCAGGCTGGCTTCGTCGCGGCCGGCGAGGCGAGCGCGCATCGTCCGCAGCAACCCAGCCGCCGCCGCGTTCTCGGCCGTCACGAGCGCCGTGAACGTGCTGATCCCCGCTTGCCTTGCCCGGTCGGCCAGCCGCCGCGTCAGCCCGGCCCCGAGGCCACGGCCCTGCCAGGCGTCGACGACGGTGACAGCGACCTCGGCTGACCGGCGGTCACGGCGCGACCTGATGTACCGCGCGATGCCGACGCCTGCGCCAGCGAGATCCAGCGCCGATCGCCTCGTGATCGTAATGGTCCACGTCGGTGAGATAACGCAGCTCGGCGGCGGACAGGCGGGTCCTCGGAGCCAGGAAACGCTGCTCCCTGGACTTCGCGCTCAGCCTGGCGAACCCATCGGCGAGAAGCTGGGCGTCGGACCTGCGGACCGGCCTGACCTGCACCTGCGAGCCGTCCCGCAGCCACGTCACGTCGCCGTTCGCGGCCCTCGGCGCCGGTCGCAGGAAACGTCTCCTGCTGCGCTCTGCCGCTGCTGCGGCACCTGGACGCTGGTCGATCATGTGAACTGCCCCTGCTCGCTGATCATGGTGCGCGGCCGTCCCTCGCCCGCGCGCCGAGCCGCCTCGCGACTCAGGAATATGCACGGCTGCGGCCGTTGTCCGGTTCAGCTCGGCGGTCGGCAGCACGGTGCCTGGCCAACGGCGACGGGCAGCAGACCGGGTGCGGGCAAGCAGGCGGGTACCTGGCAGAATGGCCGCGCACAGGCGGTTCTGCGCGATCAGGGATGCGGATGGATCAGATCGAAGACGACAATTCCGATTACGAAGGCGAGAATTAGGGCGACGATGCCATTATGGTGTCGTGTCTTGCGGTAGCCCGGGATCTTCTTCTTGGTGGATTTGACGTCCCCGTGCGCTGAGACCGAACGGTTCGCGAACCAGCCGAGGAAACAGCCGGCTGCAAGGAATATGAGGACAAGTCCATAGGAGGCCGAACTCATCGAATTGCCTCTCTCGCAGTGTCAGCGCGTTGCGACCTCGGTGTGGCGTGGACTAGGGCTACTGGTGATTTTCGCGCACCAGGGCCCCTATTGACCAGGGGAAATCGCCCATATCTAGGTAATGATCTGATCATTGCGAAGGAATGTTTCCAGCTCCAATTGTGGCAAGAAGGAGAAGCGTCGCATGAATGAAGCATTGACCGCCGAGACGGTCATGATGAAGGGCCACGAAGACGCCGAGGTGGAGGCGTATCTCGCGCGCCCCGATGGCGTGGAGTCCTTTGGCGCCGTCGTGGTGATTCATCATTTGCCCGGCTATGACTCGGCGACGAAGGAGATTGCGAGGAAGTTCGCGGCGCACGGCTACGCCGCGCTCATGCCGAACCTGTATCACCGCGACTCGCCGGGTGCTAGCCCGGACGATGCCGCGGCGGCAGCCCGCGCCAAGGGCGGCGTGCCCGACGAGCAGGTCGTCGGCGATGCCGCAGGCGCGGCCGCTTACCTGCGTGGCCTGCCTGGGTGCAACGGCAAGGTGGGCGTGATCGGCTACTGCTCAGGCGGACGCCAGTCGTTCCTCGTCGCGTGCAGCCTGCAAGTCGACGCGGCCGTTGACTGCTACGGCGGGGCTGTCGTGCACGTGCCAGAAGGCGCTCCTGCCAGCATGAAGCCGCTCATCGGGTTGTCGGAGAACCTGACTTGCCCGCTGCTCGGCCTGTTCGGTGCCGACGACCAGTTCCCGACGCCGGCCGAGACCGCCGAGCTGTCCAGGACGCTGGACAGCTTCAGCAAGCCGCACGAGTTCCACACGTTCACTGGCGCCGGGCACGCGTTCTTCTCGGTGGACCGGGCATCCTACCGCGTCGAAGCCGCCGTCGAGGGCTGGGACAGGATCTGGGCGTTCTTCGGTCAGCACCTGGCGGGAGGTGCGTAACCATGTGCACATACTCCACCGAGCACGTGGCGGCGACCGGCAGCGGCAAGGGCGCGAATGGCTGGTTCAGGCTCAGCGAGGTCAGCGTCTACTTCGATCACCCGGCACACGCGCTGGCCGATCACACCCTGAACCTGGACTTCATCAACCCGGCCCACGGCCCGGCCGCGAGGGTGGCGGTCGAGCTGACCGCGCAGACCGCGCGGGAGCTGGCCAGGGCGATCGAGTCCGCGCTGGCGGCCGCGCCGCCCGGGCTGGCCTGACCGGCTGGTCTCACGGTGGCCCCGGCGTGACCGGGCCTGGCGGGCCGATCCGTCGCCGGCCGGGCCCTGAATTCGCGCCCGCGGGAATGCGCTTGCGCAGCGGGACCAGCGGGTGCGGGCCGTTAAAAATGTCGGTACTGAATGCCAGGATCGTGACTATGAAGTTCACCGTGGCGCGGGACGCGCTCGGCGAGGCGGTCGCGTTCATCTCACGCGCGCTGCCGTCCAGGCCGGTCCTGCCCGTGCTGTCCGGCATGCTGGTCGAAGCCTCAGACGACGGGCTCACGCTGTCCTGCTTCGACTACGAAGTGTCGGCGCGGGTGCGGGTGGACGCGGAGGTCGGCGCCGCGGGTTCGGCGCTTGTCCCCGGCCGCCTGCTGGCCGAGATCACCAGGAGCCTGCCAGACGCGCCTGCCGAGTTCGGGTCGGACGGCGAGGTCGTGAACCTGCGCTGCGGCCAGGCCGAGTTCGGTCTGGTCTGTCTGCCGATGCACGAATACCCGGCGCTGCCTGATTCGCCAGAGCCGGTCGGCGCGGTAGATGCGGGGGTGCTTGCCGCCGCGATCGGGCAGGTCGCCGCAGCGGCCAGCCGCGACGACACGCTGCCGATGCTCACGGCGGTTTGCCTGGACGTCGCCGGGGATGTGATGACGCTGGCGGCGACCGATCGGTACCGGCTGGCCGCCAGGGAAGCGGCCTTCAGTCCCGCCGAGCCAGGGATCAGGGCGCTGGCCCTCGTTCCCGCGCAGACTATGGTCGAGGTCGCCCGCACGTTCCCCGCTGCCGGCCCGGTCACCGTTGCCTTCCAGTCCGACCGGGACGCGAGTCCCGCCTCGGACCGCGATGACCGGCCGCGTCCGGCCGAGGGCCTGGTCAGCTTCGAGTCGGGGGACAGGCGGCTCACCGCCCGGCTGATCGCGGGGGACTTCATCAGGTACCAGAACAGGTTCGGCACCGACTTTGCCTGCCGCGCCGAGCTGCCCGCGGCTCCGGTGATCGAGGCGGTGCGCCGGGCCGCCCTGGTAGCAGAGCGAGCAGGCCCGGTACGGCTGTCGTTCCGTCCAGGCCACGTCGTTATCGAGGCGCACGCTGAGGGCAGGGCCAGAGCCGCCGAGTCCGTGGCCGCCGAGTTCTCTGGCGACCAGCCGGTGATCTCGTTCAACCCGGTCTTCTTGCTCGACGGCCTGACGGCCGCCGCGTCGGGCTATGCGGGGCCTGGCGCGATCGCGGATGCCAAGCGGGCCGACGGCGCCGACGGTGCCGAGGGTGCCGAGGGTGCCGAGGGTGCCGACGGCGACGGGAAGGCCGCGGGCGGGGAGACCGCGGGCGGCGGAGAGCCGGGCCGGATCAGGCTCGAGTTCAACACCCCGGCCAAGCCCGCGCTGATCACCTGGACATCGGACGGTGAGCGAGACGGCGTGCCAGCCTTCCGGTACCTGCTCGTGCAGCTGCGGGTTCCCGAGCGCAGCTGAGCGCGGTAGCGGCGCGGCGCCGGCTTGCTGTCAGAACGGCCAGCGACGCGTGGACCTGGGCAGCCATCGCCGCCACCTGCGCAGGATGCCGCGCCGGCCGAACAACAGCGCCAGCATGGCGAATAGCAGCGACCTGGCGATAACCGTTCCGATGAACGCGACCGGCAGGATGAACGCGATCAGGATCAGCGCGAGGATGACCACGATAAACCCGGCGAAAGCCGCCAGGGCTGATCGACGGCGAGGTCCGCCCGCCGCCGAGCCTGACTGTCCCGCGTGCCCCCGGCCGCCGGCGTTCCGCGGCCAGGCGAGCGCGGGAGCGGCGATCGGCAGGTCGCGCGTGATCGCGGCCACGTCCCGGTCGGTCTTAGCGGCAAATACCAGTTCCAGCCGGTGCTGGAACTCATCCAGCGTCAGCCGGCCCTCGGCGTAGTGCTCGCGCAGCGCGGCCGCGGCCGCTTCGCGGTCGGCGTCACCGATCCGAAGGCCCGATGCAGTCGCCATCTGTTCCTCCGCTGATCGCCCCGGAAGTCCTCGACCCTAAGACGATATATCTCATCTCGCGGTCCGGCAACGACGATCCGCCTCGAGGTCTCCGCGCCGCAGTGCGGCGGGGTGTGTCAGTCGAGGTGGACCTCGTCGCAGGCCTGACTGCCGCCGGAGCCGGCGGCGATGATGGCCGCGCTGATCTCGTGCAGCTGCTCGATCTGCTCAGGCGTCAGAACGTCGATCAGCGACTGGCGCACCTGGTCCACGTGACCGGGTGCGGCGGCGGCGAGCGCGGCGAAGCCCTCGTCAGTGAGCTGCGCGATCTGGCCCCGCCGGTCGGTCGGGCAGTCCCTTCGCCTGACCCAGCCGCGTTCCTCGAGCCTCGCGACCGCGTGCGACAGCCTGCTCTTGCTGTACGTCGATGCCCTGGCCAGCTGGGTCATCCGGAGCGCTCGGCCTGGCGACTCGGACAGGTGCACGAGGATCTCGTAGTAGCCGTGCGGCAGCCCCGAGTCGCGGACCAGCTGCGCGTCGATCGCGGCGAACACCGACTCGCACGCCTGCACGAACGCGCGCCAGGTGCGCTGTTCCTGCCCGCTGAGCCAGCGTGTCGTCGTCGTCACGGACCCAGTGTACGCGATCTAGTTGAGCGTTTGACAACTCTTGGAATACGTGCTAGTTGTTGATTGTTCAACGAAACAACCGGGAATCACCCCGGACCACAGACTCAGTCAGCATCGGAGCGTGACATGACCATGACGCAGGCCGGCCAGACCCAGATCCCCGGCTACGTGGCAGGTACCTGGACCATCGACCCCGTGCACTCGGAGGTCGGGTTCTCCGTGCGGCACATGATGGTGAGCAAGGTGCGGGGCAAGTTCACCAAGTTCGGCGGCGAACTGGTGACGGCCGATTATCTGCTCGCCTCGTCCGTGACGGCCGAGATTGACCTGTCATCGATCGAGACGGGTGCGGAGCAGCGCGACGGCCACCTTCGGTCGCCGGACTTCTTCGACACCGAGAACCACCCGCTGATGACCTACCGGTCAACCGGGATCCGGCAGGACGCGGATGACTTCATCGTCGACGGCGAGCTCACGCTGAAGGGCGTGACGCGGAGCGTGCCGCTGAAGCTCGAGCTCAACGGCTTCGGGCCGGACGCGTACGGCGGCACGAGGGCCGGGTTCACCGCGACGACGGAGATCAACCGCCAGGACTTCGGGGTCAGCTGGAATGCCGCCATGGAGCACGGCGGCGTGGTGGTCTCCGACAAGGTTGCCATCCACCTGGAGATCGAGGCTGTCCTGCAGGCCTGATCGCGCAGGAACTACCGATCGGGACCCGGGAAGCGGTCAGGCCGCTCCCGGGTCCTTGTCGTTGGTGTGCTGCGGCAGTTTCGGCAGGTCCCCGCGATGCTTCTCGAGGTAGCCCAAGTAGAACGGGCGCAGCGCGTCGACGATATCGGATTCATTGGAGTCGATCGTGTCACCGATCAGCGCGGACAGGTGCAGGGCGTCCGCATCGGCGTGATCGGGATGACCCGCGATGGTCTCGCCGGCAGGCAGCGCGCGCAGCAGGTCCCACAGGAAACCGACGTCGAGGTGATGCCGGGCCCGCCGGACCGCGAGGTCGTGCAGCTCGCGCGACGATAGCGCGTCAAGATCGTCCGGATCAGTCATGCAGCCACCCTAGTGCCGCCCGCGACGGCGCGGCCCGCGACCTGGTCGCTGGCACGTGACGCCGTCAGCCCCGCTGGACGGCCGTTTCCAGCAGGCCGAGCGGCGGTGAGCCGAGGTCGAGCAGCGCGGAGTGGAAGCGCAGTAGCGAGAAGCCTGACCCCCACGCCGCCCTGGCCTTGTCGCGCAGGGCCATGATCTCGAGCTTGCCCCACGTGTACCTGCCGTAGCTGGGATCGAAGGTCGCCCTGTTCGCCTCGGACAAGGCAGCCTGGCCTGAGATGTGCGTGTCCGCCTCGAACCTGCGGGCGCCTTCTTCGACGCTCATGCCCGCCGTGTGCACGCCGATCGCGCAGGCGAGCCTGGTGACGCGGACCAGCGCCTCGAGCCAGACCCCGATCGCGAACCTCGGGTCCCCGTCGCAGAAGCCTTCCTCCACGCACAGTTCCTCGGCATAGTGCGCCCAGCCTTCGACGAAAGCCTCCGAGTGCAGCGTGCGCCTGACCTCAGTCGGCGCCCTTCGGATCGCCCTGCCGTGCGAGAAGTGGCCTGGCGCGACCTCGTGCACCGTGATGCCAGGCAGCGTCGTGTCGCTGAACACTTCGAGCCACTCCTGCGCCTCTTTCTCCGGCCAGGACGGATCGGGCGGCGTGATGTAGTAGCGCGACGGCCCTTCCGGCTCGCCGGGAGCAGCCGTCGACATCATGGCCATCGCCCAGCGCCGCGACTCAGGCGCGAGCATCACAAGGCACTCGCCGTCGTTGTAGGGCATCAGCCCGGCGTCCCTGGTGAACTCGATCGCCCGGCCCGTCCAGACCTTCGCCGCCTCGATGACGCCGTCGGCGTCCGGGTGCTCCTTGACCAGCTCGCGAGCCACCGCCAGGGCCGGCCAGGATCGACCTGCGCGCAGCTCTCCGCGAGCCGCTCTGAGAGCCGGTCCCGCTCGGCGTCGGCTCGCTCGGCGAGCTTGCCGAGGTCGAGATCGATGCCCTCCGCGCTGCTCATCAGGGCGGCGAGCGCGGCGCCGCCAAGCGCGGCATCCTGGCTGCCCGTCTCGGCCGCCTGCTCCAGGTGGGCGACCAGTCTCGCGTGCGCGGTCCATGCGGCCCTGGCGGCATCAGGGTTCGCATCGTCAGGGATGCCAGCGGCCAGCCCGCGGGCAGCTCCGGCAAGCGCCTGGCCGATCGGAGCTGGCACGGCGTCCAGCGAGGCGATCGCGGCGTCGACCGCGTCAGGCCATGCCGCCAGGTGCGCCGCGCGTGCTCGCTCGCGATCGGCCCGCGGCGCGTATTCGCGGTCGTAGCAGGCCAGGTCCATGTTGCCGATATGGAAGTACGGATTGCTGCGGTGCAACCCGAGGTCGCCGAACCTGACCTGCGCCGCTCGCTCGAAGACCGCCAGGTGCGCGTCATCGTGCTCGTCATCCAGGCGGCCGTCAGCGGCCGCCGCGGCGAGCGAGCGCAACCCGGCACGGACGCCGTCTGGTGACAGGTCCTGGATCCTGCCGTCGTATTCGTGCCTGCCGCAGTACTCGCGGACCTCGGCTACGGACATGTCCCAGACGGCGCGCAGCCGGGGGTTCGTGTCAGCCATGCCCGGCACCCTACAGGGCACCCGGCCGCGATCTTGGCAGCCGGGTCAGCCGGGTCAGCCGCCTCGGCACACCGGACCGGGCGCTACTGGGCGGTCCCGGGTCGCGCGCTGCCTGGCCGGAATGGCTCGACGGTCAGCACCTCCGTGCCGTGCACGCGCTTGGCGCACGTCGTGAGCTGAAGACCGATGTAGGTGCTCTGCTGCTCGCCCGGCAGGCTGACCCGGAGCCCGGCCGCGGCGACCGGATCGCACTGCGGCTTGGGGATGTTCGCGACGTCGACGACGCGCAGCCAGATGTGGGCCGTCTGGCCGTTGGCCAGGACCATGACCCTGGCTGCCGCGCTCGTGTCGGCCGTCGCGGCGGCCCCGATCTGCTTTCCTTCTTGCCCGGATGCGGTAACCACGCCAGGGAAGCCGGCCAGCTGGCAGCTAGCCGAAGACGTATTGGTGAAGTCGAGCGGCAGGTAGGAGGTGCCTGCTGCCACGCCAGCGGCGTGGCTATCGACGCTGACCTGGACGTCGGCGATCGTGCACTCGGACACGCTGGCGGTCGGCGAACCCGACGTTGATGGCAGCGACACCACGCCGTGCCCGTGGTGCTGCCGGCCACTGCCTGCGGCGCCGGAGCCGCCCGTTGTGCCCGCGCCCCCTGAGCCGCCGGAACCTGGCGCCTTCTGCAGCCCGCAGCCGGCGGCCAGTGCCGCCAGCGCGCAGATGAGCACCGACCTGCGCACGGTCACGATCATCGTTCGTCTTGGCATGCCTGCACTCCGCATGAATGGCGCCTCTTCAAACCACAGGAATGAGGGTGGTAATCAATCCCTCAATAATAATGACGCAGCCACGTCACCCTAGGTTGTACGAGCTCGCTTGTTTACCAGAAGATAACGGCTGGCCGGATTTTGGGTATTCAGGAACCGGAGCTTATTGCCGAGATCGTCATTGCCCGCACCTTACTATTGCCGCAGGTCCTGGTCGTAAATGCGACATATGCGACTGCGCGCTGATTCGGCGGGAATACGTTCAGCCCCTGTGCGGTGCCTAGTTTGCACGTAGGCGCCGGGAAATTGCCTGCGGCCGCGATACCCACCACGACGTGGCGACCTGGCCGCCGCCCGAGCGTGACCCGGCGGAGTCGATAGTGGTGTAAATGGTGCCAGCGCCTCCGTTCGACGTCGTCGGGCCGGCTGCAGGCGATGATGACGGCTCCCTCTGGGTATCGGGACCGCGATGGACCGCGCTGTTCCGATCGCGAATATCCTGCTGCCGAGGGCATGGACCGCATATGTGCAGTGCGTGCTCAAATGATCACAATGGGATCGGAGTGGCCAGTGGCCGGTACGCAGGAGTTCACGACCAGACCGGAACTGGCAGGCACCTTCGGCATGGTGGCTTCGACCCACTGGCTCGCGTCGGCCGCTGGCATGGCCGTGCTCGAGGCGGGGGGCAACGCCTTCGACGCTGCCGTGGCGACCGGGCTCGTGCTCCAGGTCGTCGAGCCGCACCTGAACGGCCCCGGCGGCGAGGTCCCGATCATCGGCTACAGCGCCGGCGCGGGCGGCGAGTTCGTCATCGACGGTCAGGGGGTTGCCCCGGCCGCTGCCACGCTGAAGGTTTTCAGCGACCTCGGCATCGACCTGGTCCCTGGCAACGGCCTGCTCCCTGCCATGGTGCCGGGTGCCTTCGGCGCGTGGATGCTGCTGCTGCAGCGGTATGGCACGCTGCCGCTGCGCGAGGTCATGAAGTACGCGATCGGCTATGCCGGAGACGGCTACCCGATGCTGCCGGGAGCCAGCGCGGCCATCGAAGCCATGGCCGGGACGTTCACGCTGCACTGGCCGACGTCGGCCGAGATCTACCTCGCGGACGGGACACCGGCGCCTGGGTCCCGTTTCGCCAACAAGGTATTCGCGGACACTTACGCCCGCGTCCTCGCTGAGGCCGAGGCGGCGGGCGCCGGCCGGGATGCGCAGATCGAGGCGGCCAGGCGGGCGTGGTACGAGGGGTTCGTTGCCGAGGCCATCGATGACTTCGCGGCCGGCACGGAGATCATGGACGTCACGGGGCGGCCCAACCGCGGGCTGCTGCGCGGTTCGGACCTGGCGGACTGGCGGGCCAGCGTCGAGGAGCCGGTCAGGTTCGGCTTCCGCGGGCTGACGGTGTGCAAGACCGGGCCGTGGGGACAGGGACCTGTCTTCTGCCAGCAGCTCGCACTGCTTGACGGTCTCGGGGTGGACGACCTGCGGCCGGGCAGCTCGGCCCTGATCCACACCGTGACCGAGGCAGCCAAGCTGGCCTTCGCCGATCGTGAAGCCTGGTACGGAGATCCGCGGCACAGCGCGGTGCCGCTGGATGACCTGCTGTCAGCTGACTACACGACCGAGCGCAGGCGGCTGGTGACCGACCAGGCGTCCGCCGAGCTGGTTCCCGGCGCGCCAGGCGGCAGGCAGCCTGCGCTGCCCGGGTACGCGCTGGCCGGAGGATCCGTGGCCGCGGCGGTGAGCGGAACAGGCGAGCCGACGCTGGGCGAACCCAGCGCGGGCAGCACTGCCCTGGGCGCGGCGACCCTCGGCGCCGTCTCGCTCGGCCCCGGTGACACCTGCCACCTGGACATCGCCGACCGGTTCGGGAACCTGGTCTCTGCGACGCCGAGCGGCGGCTGGCTGCAGAGCTCGCCTGCCGTCCCTGGCCTCGGGTTCTGCCTGGGCACGAGGGGCCAGATGTTCGCGCTCACCCCGGGCTTCGCCAGTAGCCTGGCGCCTGGCCGGCGACCAAGGACCACGCTGTCGCCCAGCCTGGTGCTGCGCGAGGGGGAGCCGTACATGGCGTTCGGGACGCCAGGAGGCGACCAGCAGGATCAGTGGACGGTTGGTTTCTTCCTGAACCACTCGGTCTACGGCATGAACCTGCAGCAGGCCATCGACTTCCCGGCGTACCACACCGACCACTTCCCTTCGTCGTTCTACCCGCGCGCCTCGATCCCGCGCTCGCTCAGCGTCGAATCGCGGGCCGGCCAGCAGGTTGTCAGCGAGCTGCGGGCCCGCGGGCACGAAGCCACCGTGTCACCGCCGTGGTCGCTCGGCCGGATCAGCGCGGTCACCAGGGACCGCGGGTTCCTGCACGCCGCGGCCAACCCGAGAGGCATGCAGGGGTACGCAGTAGGCCGGTAAGGGCAGATAAGGTGACGTGGGAGGCAGCGGCGGCATGGAGTCCCAGCCGAATGTCTGGCCGGGGCCGATCGGTCGCCCAGCCAGAGCGCACTGGTGGTCGGCGCAGCCGCCGCCGCCAGCCCAGCGGATCACCGCACGCCGCGCGTACACCGAGGTCCTCGGCGTCTTCGCGGCGTTCTTCGCGGCCAGTGTCATCGCCGGCGGGGAGACCCTGGCCCGCCGTTACCCGCCGCCATCAGGTAGCTGGGCCGTCTTCACCCCAGCCATGTTCAGCGAGCTTGGCACGTGCGCCGTCGCGATCCTGGTCACGGTGCTGCTGTCCGGCAGGCGCGGCATCAGGCCGCAGTGGCTCGGTTTCTGCTGGCCGCGCAGCCAGGAAGGCCGCCCTGGCGCCGGGCAGAGCTTGCGGATGGGCGTCTGGGCGATCGCGGCGTTGCTCGCGGGCGGGGCGATCACCAGCGCGCTGGCCATGGGGAACAAGCTCGGCCAGCCCGCTCACCAGGACGCCAGTTACCTGATCTACACGCTGGCGGCGTCGCTCACCGCCGGCATCGTCGAAGAGACGGTCGTGCTGGCGTTCGTCGTCACCACGCTGCGCCAGGCGGGCCGGCCGGTACCCGAGATCGTGCTCGTCGCGGTGCTGCTGCGGTGCTCGTACCACGACTACTACGGCCTCGGCGCGATCGGCATCGCCGTCTGGGCTGCCATCTTCGTGTGGCTGTTCCTGCGTACCGGCAGCGTGCTGCCGCTGATCGTCGTGCATGTGCTCTGGGACAGCAACATCTTCCTCGGCCAGCGCTGGCACGAGATTCAGGTCGCGACCGCTTACGTCTGGATCATGCTGGTGCTCATCGCCGCGATCACCTGGCTCGTCGAGGCCCAGTCCAGGCACCGGGGACCGCCGCCAGGGGACCTGGCCGGGCCTTCGCACGTCGTTATACCGCCGCCCGCGGCCACCTCGGGCGCGGCCACGCTCGATCCGCCAGCGCCAGACCGGACGTTACCCAGATAAGGACACCGGTTGTGATCACGCACGCAGAGTTCCCGCAGTGGCCAGACGGCGCCGATGTCGCCGTCGCGCTGACGTTCGACGTGGACGGCGAAACGCCGTGGCGCGGTGAAGGCCCTGAGTACGGCCGCCGGCTGACCGTGCTGTCGCAGGGGCGGTTCGGGCCAGAACGCGGCCTGCACCGCGTGCTCGCCCTGCTGGCCGAGCACCAGATACCAGGCACGTTCTACATCCCCGGCTATACCGTCGAGGAATTTCCCGAGGTGATCACGTCGATCGGCGGCGGCGAGCACGAGTTCGCGCACCACGGGTACATGCACCTCGGCACCGACGGCCTGGACGAGAGCGCCCAGCGAGCCGAGCTCGAACGCGGCCTCGCCGCGTTCGAGCGGCACGGGATCCGGCCGATCGGCTATCGCTCACCTGGGTGGGAGCTGACCCCCGAGACGCTGGGGATGCTGGCCGGATTCGGGTTCAGGTACGACAGCAGCCTGATGGCCGATGACCGCCCGTACTGGGAGGTCAGCGGGTCTACGCCGCTGCTGGAGCTGCCTGGGCACTGGAGCCTGTGTGACTGGCCGTTCTTCGGGTTCACGCCGTATCACGGCGGGCTGCTGGCCAGCCCGGACCGGATCGAGCGGATCTGGCTTGAGGAGTACGAGTCTGTCGTGACCGACCGGCGGGTGTTCACGCTGACCATGCACCCAGAGGCCATCGGCCGCGGCTACCTGACCAGGATGCTCGACCGCGTGATCACCGCCATGCGCGAGCGCGCCCGCCCCTGGTTCGCCACCCACTCCCAGATCGCCGCCCTCGCTTCCGCACCCCCGCCCCGCGCGCCCGCCCCGCGCGCCCGCGCCCCCGTTCGAGGCCCACCTTTGAACCCTTGGTGGGCCTATAGCACCACTAACGGTTCATAGGTGGGGCAGGTGCAAGGGGGCGCGGGGGCTGGGAAGCGGGGCGCGGGGCTGGGGGCGGGGTTAGAGGGGGAGGGATAGGGCCGCGGCTATGACGGCCGCGATCGCGGCGAGTACCGCTAGCCAGCCGGCGTCCGCGCCGGGGGCTGGCAGCAGGGCCGCGCCGGCGGAGATGGCCGCGAGGCCGAGCCCGGCCGCCAGGAACGGCAGGTGCGGCCGGAACACCGAGGGCCTCGCGGCCGTCTCGGCGAGGTGCAGCGCAAGCAGAAAGGCGAGCAGCACCACGCCGAGCACCACGGTGTGCCACGGGCGGGACGGGTGCAGCGCCTCGAGGCCCAGCACGGCCACCGTCAGCGCCTGCGGCCAGGGCAGCACGAGGGCGCTGCCCCAGACCCGCCGAGCGAAGCCGGTCAGTGAGCCCTCGTAGCTGGCAGGCTGCCGGCGCGCCGCCGCACTTGGCACGGCGACCAGCCGGGCCGCGGTGAACAGCGCGCACGCGACCGCCGCGGCGAGGACCGGCCGGAGACCTGGCGCCGCGCCGCCGGCCGGCAGCGCTGCCCACGCGACCGCGGCGGCCGCGAGTGCCGCGACGGCGAGCGCGGACCTGGCCCGCGCCGCCCGCCCGGAGCCAGCGCGCGCCGAACGTGCGGGCCTGGCCTGCCCAGTCACCGGCATCATGCCCGGTTCACCATGACCCGCCTGGTGTAGGGCGCGAGCGGTTCGTCCAGACTGGACTGCCCGTCCCAGCTGGCCACCGGGATGCCGAGCTCGCGCAGCGAGAACCTGATCGCCTCCTGCTCCATCCGCCAGACCCGTTGCGCGAGCCTGGCCATGTTCCGATCCCGGCTGGAGACCCGCCCTCGGCCGATGTCGGGCTCGGCGCAGAGCACATCGAGGACGATCGTCGCGAAGCCGCGCTCGCGCAGCTCCCGCAGCGCCTCGACCAGCCGCAAGCTGAGCAACGGGCTCACCACGATGATCAGCGCGCCTGGCGGCAGGGCCGCGCTCGGCAACCTGGTGACCGTCGCGAGCGCCTCGCCGTCGCCGTGGTCGATCGTGATCATGGTCATGATGCGCCCGGCCTGGCGTCGCCCAGGAGCTGGGCTGATCCAGCGCAGCTGCCGGCCGAAGCTGATCAGCCCGACCCGGTCCCTGGCCGCCAGGTAGGCGGCAGCGATACCGGCCGTCGCGCGCACCGCGAGATCGGCCGTGCTCCGCCCGACCTCGCCGACGTCGGTGCTGACGTCCATCAAGATGACCGTCACCTGGGCCCGTTCGGCCGCAAAGGTGTTCAGCTGCAGCGTGCCCCTGCGGGTAGTGGCTGGCCAGTTGATCCTGCGCTGCCGGTCGCCAGGAACGAACTCGCGGACCCCGGCGAACTCGACGCCCTCGCCGGTCGCCCTGGCGGCGTGCTCGCCGAGCCTGACCGGCAGCTTGCTCAGCACGACGAGCGATTCGAGCCTGGCCGGCAGCGGCAGGCAGGTGACCGGCGGCAGGTCGACGATCGCCCTGGCCTCGGCCAGCCGCCAGCGGTCATGCAGGATCACCTCGAGCATGCCGACAGCGCGCAGGCCCCAGCGTTCGGCGCGGAACGGAAGCCGGTGCCAGCCATCGGCGCCGGCGGTGGCGTCCCCGGCGGCGATCCAGGCCGCCGGGTGCAGCTTGACCTGCACCGTCGCGTCGCCCAGCCCGCTGATCCTGACGAGGACTGACGCCTGCTCGGTCTCGGTGACCTGGCCGGCCGAGGCGGCCAGCGTCAGGCCGATGGTCGATGGCCGGCCCGGCGGCCTGGGCGTGAGCAGGAGCAACGCTGGCGCGGCCAGCCCGGCGAACTCGGCCCGCCTGGTGATCACGGCGAGCACGAGCGCGCTGATCGCGAGCGTGACCAGCCGCCTGGCCAGGCCCGATAGGCGCCAGCGCAGCGCGACCATGCGCTGCGGTGCCGCGGTCAGCACGAGCGTCCTGTTCGAGCAAAAGAAAAGATCATTGCCGGATAACAGGGGCAGCGGGGTCGGTGCGCGGCACGGGAACGCTGGTCAGGATCCTGGCGATCACATCCTCGGAGCTGACCTTGCGCACCCACAGCTCGGGCCGCAGCGTGATCCGGTGCGCGAGCGCGGGGACGCCGACCGCCTTGATGTCGTCGGGGATGACGTAGTCGCGCCCGCGCAAGACCGCCCGGCCGCGCGCGAGCTGGACGAGAAAGAGCGCGCCGCGCGGGCTGGCGCCGACCTGCACCTGCGGGTTCCCCCGCGTCGCGCCGATGATCGCCACGACGTACTCGAGGATGTCTCCGGAGACCTCGATCTGCTCGAGCGAATGCCGCATCGCGATCAGCTCAGCCGGGCCGGTCAGCGCCGTGAGGCTGACCTCGTCGGCGGCGCGGGCCAGCCGCCGCTGCAGCATCGTGACCTCGTCAGCGCCGCTCAGGTAGCCGAACCGCAGCCGCATCCCGAACCGGTCGAGCTGCGCCTCAGGCAGGTCGTAGGTGCCCTCGTACTCGATCGGGTTCGCCGTGGCCAGCACGATGAACGGGCTGGGCAGCCGCCTGGTCTGGCCGTCCATGCTGACCTGGCCCTCGCCCATCGCCTCGAGCAGGGCAGCCTGGGTCTTCGGTGGCGTGCGGTTGATCTCGTCGGCCAGCAGCAGCTGGGTGAAGACGGGCCCCGGCCGGAAGATCATCTCGCCGCTGCGCTGGTCGTACAGTGGCGCGCCCACGACGTCGGAGGGAAGCAAGTCGGGGGTGAACTGGATCCTGGTGAAATCCAGGCCGAGCACCCTGGCGAACGATCGAGCGGTCAGGGTCTTGCCCAGGCCCGGCAGGTCCTCGAGCAGGATGTGGCTGCCCGCGAGGATGCCGGTCAGCACCAGTTCGAGCGCGGCCCGCTGGCCGATAATCGCGCGTTCGACCTCGGCGAGAACCTGGGTGCAGCGCTCGGCGGTCTGGGCGGGCGTCAGCGCCTGGCCGGTGAGGGCTGGGCCGGTGAGGGCTGGGCCGGTCACGGCTGGGCCGGTCAGGGCTGGGCCGGTCAGGGCTGGGCCGGTCAGGGCTGGGCCGGTCAGGGCTGGGTCGGTCACAGTCGCTCCAGTCGGTCGATCAACGCGGCGAGCACGCGCGGCGGGATGCCGGGCCGCGAGCCGGCGTCGGGCGGGGTTTGGCGCTGCGGGTCGATCCACGTCCACAGATCGCTCCGGCCCGCAGTCCTGGCCGTGCCTCCAGTCTTGCCGGGCGCGCCCGCGGTGCCTCCGGTCAGCACGCGCCTCGCCGCTTCGGGATCGTCGGTCAGGCTGATTCCGTGCCGCTCGGAGAGCCTGGCCGCGAGCAGGTTCGTCAGCCGCGGGCGCAGCGCGTTGTCCCAGGCGCTGAGCGATGTGGTGGCATCGACCAGATCGGAGCGCGTTCGCCAGAACCCGAGGAACGACCTCGACGGCCCGAGCTCGTGCGACAGGTGCGGCGACTGGGGCCGCTCGTGCGGTTCGATCAGCGCCCGGAGCGCGACCAGGCTCAGCGCCGCGTAGGCCAGCGCCGTGAAACTGGCCACGGCCGGGCCTTCCAGCGCCCAGGCGGCCGCGGTGACCGCGACGACGAGCAAGCCGGCGACGGTGACCTCCCGGCCGGCGCCGCGCCAGCCGGTCCCGTGCCCGCCGGTGGCGTGCCCGCCGGTGGCGTGCCCGCCGGTGGCGTGCCCGCCGGTGGCGTGCCCGCCGGTGCTTTGCCGGTCGGTGCCGTGCCTGCCGGTGCTGTGCCTGCCGGTGCTGTGCCGGTCGGGTCCTGGCTCAACGTGGCTGGCGGGCTGGCTGGCCTGGGTGGTCCGGTCGTTCCTCATCGCGGGTCCTGCGCGGGTCCTGAGGGGACGTGCGCGCCGGCCATGGGCGTCAGGGATTCGGCGATGTCCGCGAGCGCATGCTCGGCCTGGTCCCGCCGCGATGGCGGCATCGGGTGAGTCGAGAACCGCGCCTCGTAGAACAGTGCCGTCAGCCGGCCAGCGGGAGCGGCGTTCACCATGCCGCCGGTGACCGCGCGGTCGAGGAGTTCGTCGGGTGTCTCGGCCGCGGCCCTCGCCGCGCCAGCCCCGGCCAGCGAATCCTCCATGGCCACGTAGCAGCCGATGATGGCGGCTCTCGCGTCATCGAGCTCGCGAAGCGCGACCCGGCCCGAGTCGACGGCGCGGGCTAGTTCGGCCGGGGTGTCCGTCTCGTCTTCGGCGAGGACCGGGACCCTGGCCCGCCGTGTCCAGAGGCGGCCGCGCCGCCAGAGCATGACCGCCGCGACGATGATCGCCACGATCAGCAGGGCGAGGAGCACGTACTGGATGTAGGTCGCCGCCGCGGCCGCGTGGCCAGCCTGGCCGAGGTGCAGCTTGCCAGGGCGCGGGCCAGGCCGGGAACGATGATGCAGCACTTTGCGGCGCGGGCGGAGGCGGGCGAGGCCAGCGATCAGCATCGCCGCCGGGATCGCGATCAGCCCGACCACGATCACGCCGGTGAGCATCATCCTGAGCCTGGCCGCAGGACCTGCCACGGGACCTGGCTGGTTGCCGGGCCGGCGAGGGCGCCAGCGCAACGCGATGAGCAGGGCGCCGAGAACGGCCTCCAGCCCGCACCCGATGCTGATCACGACCCGCAACGCGGGCGTCGGCGCGGTCACCGCTGACCCGGCCGCACGGATTCCCGCGATGGTCAGCAGCAGAAGCAGCACGGCCAGCACGGTGCGGGAGGTCAGTCGATCCGGCATATCGTGCAAATCATATTCGCCGGGCTCCGGCGAGAGCGGAGTCCGGCGCTCATTTGCGTGCGCTCGGCAGCCGGCCGTGTATGAATGTGACACCCATTTCGGCTGCAGGTGATGGGTGTCCCACCGATACGCGGCTGGAAGGGCTGAGCGGCGCAGCCGTGCCGAGCGGCGCAGCCGTGCCAAGCCGCGCAGCCGTGCCAAGCCGCGCAGCCGAGCGGGTACCGGGTCGGCTGCGGCGCAGCCGCGGGCACAAGGCCGGCTGGGGCGCTGCCGGGCGAATGCTACCGCGGGTGTAGCCGGAATCAGCCTGGCGGGTGATGACAGCGCACCCGCGCGCGGGCCAGGGTTGGACGGTGACCGAAGATACCCCTCTACCGGCCCCTGCCCCAGCGGGTCTACCGGCCCCTGCCCCAGCGGGTCTACCGGCCCCCGCCGCAGCGGGCGCAGGCGCCGATGTTCCGGTGATCGCTACAAGCGGGCTGACCCGCCGGTTCGGCGCGACGATCACGGCGCTCGACGACCTGACCATGGCGGTCGGGCCCGGCATCACCGGCCTGGTCGGCGCGAACGGGGCTGGCAAGTCGACACTGATCAAGATCCTGCTCGGGTTGCTGCCGCCGACCAGCGGCACGGCGAGCGTGCTCGGGCTCAGCACCGCAGCGCACGGCGAGCGGATCAGGGCGCTGACCGGCTACATGCCCGAGCATGACTGCCTGCCGCCCGACGTGACCGCCACCGAGTTCGTCACGCACATGAGCCGGATGTCAGGCGTTCCGCCGACGGCCGCGAAGGAACGGGCCGCCGAGTCGCTGCGGCACGTCGGGCTCTACGAGGAGCGCTACCGCCAGATCGGTACCTACTCGACCGGCATGAAGCAGCGGGTGAAGCTGGCGCAGGCGCTGGCCGGAGATCCCAGGTTGCTGCTCCTTGACGAGCCGACCAACGGGCTCGACCCGGCTGGCCGGACCGCGATGCTTGACCTGATCAGCCGGATCGGCGGCGACTTCGGCATCTCGGTCGTCGTGTCCTCGCACCTGCTCGGCGAGATCGAGCAGATCTGCGATCACCTGATCGCCATCGACGCGGGCCGACTGCTCAGGTCAGCCACGATGAGCTCGTTCACGAAGGCCAGCCAGGTGCTGGCGATCGAGGTCGACGAGGGAGCGGACGTGCTCGCGGCCGAGCTAGCCGCACGCGGGCTCGCACCTGTGCGGAACGGCCGCGAGCTGCTAGTCCTGATCACCGGCGACGCGACGTTCGACGTCGTGCGCGACGCGGTCGCCGGGCTAGGGCTCCCGCTGACCAGGATGGAGCAGCGCAGGCACCGGGTCGAGGAGCTGTTCAGGGATCCCGGCGAGCCCGCCGGCCTGCTGACGGGAGCGATCGATGGCCGCTGACAACACGGCCAGCGCCGGCCTGGTGGCGCCGGCCGCCGGAGTCATCCATGACATTGGCTACCAGACCTACGACGGGCCGAGGTTCGGCCGCGGCCAGATCGCGCTCGCGCTGTGCTGGCACAGCCTGCGGGCGGCGTTCGGCTTCGGCCGCGGCGCGAAGGCGAAGATTGTGCCGGTGATCACGTTCGTGATCATGTGCGCCCCCGCGGTGATCAACGCCGTCGTGATGGCGCTCAGCAAGTCGCACGCCAGGGTCATCGACTATGACACCTACGTGGGGAACCTGCGCGTGCTGGTGCTGCTGGTGTTCATAGCGGCGCAGGCGCCCGAGCTCGTCTCGCGCGACCTGCGCAGCCGGGTGCTGCCGCTGTACTTCGCCAGGCCGATCCGCAGGGAGGACTACCCGCTGGCCAAGTACGCCGCGTTCACGCTGGCGTGCCTGGCGATGATCGACATTCCGGTGCTGCTGCTATACATCGGCACGATCTTGCAGGTGCACAGCGGCGCGGCGGTGTGGGCGCAGACCAGGGCGGCGATTGCGGGCCTGCTGGTCGGGCTGATGTGGGCGGCGGTCCTCGCCGCCGTCGGGCTGGCGCTCGCCTGCGTGAGCGGCCGCCGCGCGTTCTCGACCGGGTCCGTGGCGATCTTCCTGTTCATGACCTGGACGCTGACCAATGTGCTGACCAAGATCTCCGAGGCAGGCCCGCGCGGCGGCGGTCCGCTGGCTGCGGGGGCGCGGGGTACGTCGGCGGCCGCGCACCTGTTCGGCCTGATCAGCCCCTTCACCGTGCTCGACGGCGTTCGGCAGTGGCTGGGCGGGACGAGCCAGGGGATCGTCGCTGATCCGGGCCGTTACGGCTTCGCCTACGGCCTCATGCTGCTGGTGTTTCTCGGGGGCAGCCTCGCCGCGCTGGTGCGGCGGTACGCGAGCGCGAGCGTCGCATGAGTATCGTGCCGGAGGCGCGTCAGACCAGAACGGTCGACCTGCGCAACGTCTCACGCTGGTATGGCAACGTCGTCGCCGTCAACGACGTCACGATGACGATCGGCCCTGGGATCACCGGGCTGCTCGGCCCGAACGGCGCCGGCAAGACCACCCTGCTGAACCTGATGGCCGGGTTCCTGGCGCCGTCCCGCGGCGAACTGACCGTCGGCGGCCAGCCGAGCTGGCGCAACCCTGCCGTGTTCAGGATGCTCGGGCTGGTGCCTGAGCGCGACTCGGTCTACGCCTTCCTGACCGGTGCCGACTTCGTCCGGTCCACCGCTAAGCTGCACCGGCTGCGTGATCCCGACGCGGCGGCGCGGCGCGCCATCGGCATCATGGACATGGCCGACGCGCAGGACCGGCGGATCGCGACGTACTCCAAGGGCATGCGGCAGCGGATCAAGGTCGCGGCCGCACTCGTGCACGACCCGCAGGTATTGCTGCTCGACGAGCCGTTCAACGGAATGGACCCGCGGCAGCGGCTGCAGATGATGGACCAGCTCGAGGGGATGGCGCAGCAAGGCAGGACCATCTTGTTCAGCTCGCACATCCTCGAAGAGGTCGAGCGGATGTCCGGCACCATCCAGGTCATCGTCGGCGGGCGGCTGGCCGCTTCCGGCGACTTCCGGGCGATCCGCCGGCTGATGACCAGCAGGCCGCACGTGTTCCTGGTCAGAACATCGGCTGACCGACTGCTCGGTGCGGCGCTGATCGGCCGGCCAGCGGTGACGGGCGTGGAACTGACGCCGCGCGGCCTGCAGGTGCGCACGTCGGACTTCGGGGCCTTCTCCAGGGAACTCGCCGTGCTCTGCCGCGACGGTGACATCAGGCTGCGGGAAGTGCTGCCGTCCGATGAGTCGCTGGAGAGCGTGTTCTCCTACCTGGTGTCGGTATGACGAGAAAGCGGTGAGAAGAATGAGCGGCCTGCTGAACCCGGTCGTGCTGCGGATCACGCTGCGCGCCACGCTCGGCCGCAAACGAGCGCTTATCTTCCTGCTGGTGCCTCTGGTGCTGGTACTGATCACGGTGGCGCTGAAGGTCGTGGCGCGCAGCCCGGTCTGGCCAGCCGAGTTCCTCGGCGTCTTCGGCTTCTCCGTCGTGCTGCCGCTGACCGCGCTGATCATCGGCACCAGCGTGGCGGGCGCGGAAATCGACGACGGCAGCATCATCCACCTGCTCGCCACGCCGGTGCCCAGGATGAGCGTGGTGATCTCCAAGTTCACCGCCGCCGTACTGCTCACGATCGCGTTCGGATCGATTCCGCTGTATCTCGCCGCGGCCATCGCCAAGGGGCCCTCCGGGCCGGCCGCTGGCCTCGGACCCGCTGACAAGCTGGCCATCGGCCTGCTGGCAGGGGCGATCGTCGCCGCCGTCGCCTACAACGCCTTGTTCGTGATGCTGTCGCTGCTCACCACCAGGGCCATCGCGGTCGGCCTGCTGTACCTGCTGGTGTGGGAAGGACTGCTCGGCAACCTGATCGGCGGGGTCAGGGTGCTGTCTGTCGGTCAGTACTCCGTCAGCGTGGCGAACTCGATCGCGCGATCGCCTGCCCTGAACGCGCACCTGACCCTCCCGACGGCGATCGTCATGGCGTCCGTGGTCAGCGTCGTGGCCCTGGCTGTGGCCGGCCTGCGACTGTCCATGTTCGCGCTGAAGGGGGAGGCGGCCTAGCAGGCGCGAGAGGGGCCACCCGGGCGGTAACTGGCCAGCGTGTGCGGCCTGGTCAGCGCGGCGTGCCGGGGCCAGGGACGAAGCTCGGGCCGTGCCCGGGGATGATCACCGATGCGATGCCGAGCAGGCGCTCGCGGCTCCGGCTCAGGACCGCCTGATCAGGGCTGAAGGGGTCGTCCGCCGGGCCCTCCGCTGCCCACCAGGCGTGGGTGCACGCGTAGACGCCGTCCGCGGTCGAGGCCACCGTGCTGATGTCCTGGTCGGTGTGCCCGGGGGTCGCGATCAGCCTGATCGACGGGCTGAGCTCGGTGCCCTCAGCCTCGCGCGAGATCCACAGGTCGCCGTCGTAGACGGCCCAGAAGTCATGGATCCTGGCGGCTGGGAACAGCGCGGCGTTGACGGTGTGGTCCGGGTGATGGTGGCTGAACACCAAGTCGGTCACCGACTCAGGCGCGACGCCGTGCGCGGCCAGCGCCGCGATGAGATCGGCACGGGAGGCGACCATGCCAGGGTCCACGACGACGATCACATTGCCGTCGACGATCAGCGTGACGGTGCTGCCGACCCGCTCCCCGGTGTCATCCTCGCGTGCGTATCCGTCTTGCAGGATGTGCACCTGCGCGGTGCCGGCCGCCGGGATCGCTGCGCTGCTGCTCGTGTCCTGCGCGGGCTGAACGTGCTGGTCTGACATGAGGGCAGACACTACAGGGCTGGCCTGCGAGACCCTGCTGTGCCCTCTGGCTAGCCCGCGGCTGGTGCCTTCTGCTGCTGCTTCATCGCCTTCTTATAGGACCGGACGGCAACGAGCGATGCGTCGTCGCTGATGTCGGCGACCGAGTAGTGCGAGCCCGCCTCGCCGAAGTGCCCGGCAGCCTCGCGCCAGCCGTCCGGCTGGACGCCGAGCTGCTTGCCCAGCAGCGCGATCGTGATCTTCGCCTTGTACGCGCCGAACCCTGGCAGCTCAGCAAGCCTGTGCCGGAGTTCGGCCGCGTCCTTCGCGGTCGCCCAGACCGCGCTCGCGTCGCCGTCGTAGCGATCGGTCACGATCCTGGCCAGTTCCTGTGCTCGTGCCGCCATCGCCCTGGGAAACCTGTGCAGCGCCGGGCGCTCGGCGAAGACCGCTGCGAGCGCGTCCGGATCGAAGTCGGCGACTTCCTGCGCGGTTGGCTCGTGACCGAGCCGGAGCGCGAGCTGGTAGGGCGAATTGAAGGCCTTCTCGAACGGGACCTGCTGGTCGAGCATCATCGCAAGCAGCAGCGCGAACCCGTCGCGGGACAGCAACTCGTTGGCCTGGTGCTCGATCGGCAGCGACAGCGTCATGTGTTCCTCCAGACTGTTGCCCCTCATCATCTCGCACCAGACCTGGTCGTAGCGCTCCGGTGGGGAGCTACCTTGGTCGTGATGGAATGATCGCGCGGCTCGGTCAGGATAGGGCGGGATGCTGACATCCCGTAACGAAGGGAAGGCCGGATATGACTCCGCACATGAAGATCGGCATCGCCGGTGTCGTTATCGGGCTCATTCTGCTGATCATCAACCCGTGGCTGGCGTTCGCCGTGATCGTTCTCGCCATCGCGATTCCCGCCGTGGCGTACGCGATGCTCGACTCGAATCAGAAGGCGCGCTTGCGCCGGACGCGCAGCCGCAAGCAGATCGGAAGGTAGGGATCCCGGCTGATCCGCCCAGCCTGCTACCCTCTCAGCTGCCCTAGCCGAGCTGCCCTGGATACAGCAGCGCGATCTCGCGCGGGTGCGCAGCGATCAGGCGAAGCTCGTCGTCGGTGAGCGGCTTGCCGGTGGCGCCTCCGCAGAGCTGGACGAGCCGGAAGATAAGATCCTCGTCCCCTGAAGCGTCGATGCCGAGTCCGGCCATGACATGCCGGAAACCGGCCATCCCGCCGTACTCGCCGGTCAGCACGACCCGCCCGGAACGGGCGTGCCAGTCCTGCGGGAACGGCCCGAGCGTGTCGTCGTCATAGAGCTCGTAGTTGTGCCTGTCCTTCAGCGCGCCGTCGGCGTGGATGCCGGACTCGTGCGCGAAGGCGTTCCGGCCTGAGCCTGGCTGATTCTGCGGCAGCGGCTGGCCAAACGCGTAGCTCGCCCACAGCGCGAACCTCCTGCCCCAGGACATGTCCACCGGATCGCCGATCTCAGCCTGGCCGGCGATGCCGAATCCGTGCTGGAACGCGAGGATGACCGCGAGCAGGTCCGCGTTGCCCGACCGTTCGCCGATCCCGTTGATGCAGGTGTTGACCCAGGCGTCCTGGCCCGCGTCGAGGTCCCCGAGCGCGCCCGACACCGAGTTCGCGACCGCCATGCCCAGGTCGTTGTGGCAGTGCGTCTCGACCGGCATTCCGGCCGCCGACGCGAGCTTCGCGAACCGCTCCCTGATCCGGTGCGGCGAGTCGCCGCCGATCGTGTCGCAGTACCGCACCCGGTCGGCGCCAGCCTCCTTGGCGGCCAGCGCGAACTCGGTCAGGAAGCCGTCATCGGTGCGGGAGCCGTCCTCGGCATTGACGCCGATCGTCGCAGCGCCGCCGGCCTTGGCCACGGCGACGGCCGCGGTCATCTCGCCGATGATCGCGGTGCGGTCCAGCCGGCCGCGGAACTTGTGCGCGATCATCTGGTCCGAGGTTGAGATCGACAGGTTGTAGTGGCTGAGGCCGAGCGGGAGCGACTGCTCGACGTCACCGGGAACGGCCCGGCACCAGCCGGACAGCCGCAGGTCAGCGAGCGCTCCTGCCTTGGCGAGGGCCACGTTGGCGCGGACGTAGGGGACCTCGTGGAACAGGAAAGGGAACCCGATCTCGGACTGTGCCACGCCCAGCTTGGCCAGGTAGAAGTTGACCATCGTCTTGCCGAACTTGGACAGGCCGGTCCGGGCGGTCTGCACTCCATCGCGGTTGGTGACATCCAGGATGTGGACCTGCGGCATGCCAAGCCTCCGTCATCGGATCGCGTGTCGGCCCCTATATTGATTATTGACTGCAAGCTTACTCATTCGTCAACGTTGATTAGAATCAATGTAGGATCCGGAGAGCGCTGAGCGCGATGGCGAGAGTGTGGCCTGACGGAGAGCGGCGCGAGTCGGGCTCTGACGGAGAGTGAGGCGGTCGTGCCGACCGAGTGGATCACCGCGGCAGAGGCGGCGAGGCGGCTTGGCGTCAAGCAGGCGAGCTTGTACTCCTACGTCAGCAGGGGAGTCCTGACCAGGCGCAAGGCGGACGGCTCGCGGGCCAGCCTGTTCAGTGCTCGCGAGGTGGAGAGCCTGGCTCGCCGCGGCCGGCCGCGCCGGGCGCACGGGCCGACCGAGCTGGTGATCGAGACGCAGGTCACCGAGATCACCGGCGATCAGCTGCGCTATCGCGGCTACGACGCCATCGACCTGGCCCGCGAGTGCGACTTCGAGGAGGTCGCCGGCCTGCTGTGGACAGGAACCCTCGGCGATCCCGGCGGGCCAGCCGACCCCGAGAACCGTGGCGACGCTGGCCCTGCGCCCTGGCTTGCGACGGACGCGGCGGTGGCGGCGGGCAGCGCCGCTCAGGCCGCACTGCCTGCCGGCACGCTGCCGCTCGAGCGACTGCAGGTGATCGTGCCAGCGCTCGCTGCGGCCGATCCGCTGCGGCTGCACCTCGATCCGCCCGCCGTGATCGCCGCGGGCCGGGCGCTGATCGCCGGGATGGCCGACAGCCTGCCCTCGCCCGAGCCTGTCGCCCGCCAGGCGGCTGGCACGTCGATTGCCGAGCGACTGGCGACCAGGCTGTGCCCGGCCGATCCCGGTTCCGGCTTGCTCGGGGCGCTGCGCGCTGCCATGGTCCTGCTCGCCGACCACGAGCTGGCCGCGTCGACCCTGGCGGCCAGGGTGGCCGCCTCGATGCGAGCGGACCCGTACGCCGTGGTGGCGACCGGCCTCGGCGCGGTCGGCGGCGCGCTGCACGGCGGCGCCTCGTTCGGCGCCGAGATCATGCTCAGGTCAGCGGCCATGCCGCGGGAGGCGGCCCGAGTGGTGGGCGACCTGCTCAGGCGAGGCGAGCGGATCCCTGGTTTCGGCCACTTCGTCTACCGGGGATCCGATCCGCGCGCCGTGCTCCTCATGGAACTGCTCAGGCAGGCAGCACCCGGTTCTGAGCGGCTCGCCGTCGCGGACGCCGTGATCGCCGAAGCACGCAGGCGCGCGCTGCCCGAGCCCAACATCGATTTCGCGCTCGCTGCGCTCGCCTCGGTCGCTGGGATGGTTCCTGGCGGCGGGGAGGCCGTGTTCGCCGTCGCCCGCACAGCGGGATGGGTGGCGCACGCGCTCGAGGAATACGCGCGAGGCACGCCGATCCGCCCGCGCGGCATCTACACCGGCCCGGCATGGGCACCTCGGTAGTCTGGTGCGCAGTACGAGGGGAGGAGCGCGGTGATTGAGATTGCCCCCATTGAGACACCGTCGCTAGGTGACCGCAGCTACCTCACGACCGATGGCGCGGTGGCAATCGTGATCGACCCGCAGCGCGACATCGACCGGGTTCTCGCAGTCGCGGACGCCAGGGCCGTCAGGATCACCCACGTCTTCGAAACCCACATCCACAATGACTACGTGACCGGCGGGCTCGCGCTGGCGAGTGCGACCGGCGCCGGCTACCACGTGAACGCCGCCGACGACGTCAAGTTCGACCGGACCGGCATCGCCGACGGCGACCGGTTCGAGGCCGGCGAGATGGGCGTCCGGGTGATCGCCACCCCCGGCCACACGTTTAACCACCTGTCCTATGCCGTCGAGTACGCCGGCCGGGCGGTCGCGGTCTTCACCGGCGGCTCGTTGCTGAACGGGTCGACAGGCAGGCCCGACTTGCTCGGCGCCGAGCACACGGTCGAGCTGGCGCGAGCCCAGCACGGATCGGCCCGTAAGCTCGCCGCCGAGCTGCCGGCCGACGCGATGGTCTGCCCGACGCACGGCTTCGGCAGCTTCTGCTCGGCGACCCCGACGTCGGGCGCGCCCTCGACGATCGGCATGGAACTTACGGTCAACCCCGCGCTCACGCTCGGCGAGGCCGACTACGTCAGGTCCACGCTGACCGCGCTGGATGTCTATCCCGCTTACTACGCGCACATGGCGCCGGCCAACACCGCCGGGCCGCTCGCGCCCGATCTTGAGGCGCCGCGGCCCGCTGACAGCGCGGACCTGCGGCGCAGGATCGAGGCCGGCGAGTGGGTCGTGGACCTGCGCTCGCGTGTCGCCTTTGCGGCCGGACACCTGCGCGGCACCTATTCCTTCGAGCACGGCGACAACATGACGACCTACCTCGGCTGGCTGATCCCGTGGGGCACGCCGCTGACCCTGCTCGGCAGGACCGCGCACGAGGTGGCCGCTGCGCAGCGGGACCTGATCAGGATCGGCATCGACAGGGTGAAGTCCGCGGCCACCGGCGGACCGGACACCTGGTCAGGCGACCAGCCGCTCGGCAGCTACGAGGTCACAGACTTCGCAGGGTATGGGCGGGCGCGCGGACAGCGCGAGTTCATCCTGCTCGACGTCCGCCGCCAGTCGGAGTGGGATGCCGCCAGGATCGGCGGGGCCGTGCACATCCCGCTGCACGAGCTCGCTGGCAGGCTGTCCGATATCGGCCCTGGCCAGATCTGGGTGCACTGCCAGTCCGGATACCGGGCCTCGGTCGCCGCCGGGTTGCTCGACGCCGCAGGCCGGGACGTGGTGCTGATCGACGATGACTTCAGCAGCGCCGAGCGGGCCGGCCTGGCGGAGTCCGGTGCCGTGCCCGCGCGCTGACCGGGCGCCCGGCCCGGGAATCTCCTGGCCGGCGGGCGCATTGTCCCGGTAGGTAAACCGATTCAGGGAGCTGAGATGCCTGTCCGCCGTCTCAACCACGCCGTGCTCTACGTCAAGGATCTGGCCGCCTCGGTCGCGTTCTACCGCGAGGCCTTCGGCTTCGAGGTGCGCATGGAGATCCCTGGCCAGGCCGCGTTCCTGCGGGCGCAGGGTACAGCCAACGACCACGACCTCGGCCTGTTCGCAGTTCCCGACGGCACGCCGCAGGAGGGCCGTTATCTCGGCCTCTATCACCTGGCCTGGGAGGTCGGGACGCTGGCCGAGCTGGCCGAGACCAGGGCGAAGCTGGTCGAGCTCGGCGCCCTGGTCGGGGCGAGCGACCACCGGGTTTCCAAGTCGCTGTACGCCAAGGACCCGAGCGGCATCGAGTTCGAGGTCATGTGGCGGGTCCCGGCTCAGGCGTGGGAGCAGGAGACCGCGGCGGGCGGGGCGATGATCGGGCCGCTGGACCTGGAAGCCGAACTGGCGCGCTGGGGCGACCAGGTCACCGGGGCCGCCGCCGGCTCGGTCACCTGACCGCCGCCGGCTCGGTCACCTGACCGCCGCCGGCTCGGTCAGCTGACCGCCGCGCACCTGCCGGGACCCGTCAGCTGACGCCCGCCGATCGCAAAGCCGCTGCAGCGGCCGGCGGGTCGACCGGGTCGAAGAACACGCCGGCCCCGAACTCGGCGGCCGCCAGGTGACGGATCGTCCCCGGGGCGCGCAGCACGGGCGCGAGATGCAGATGCAGGTGCGCGGCCGGCCAGTCGCCACCGTCGACCGGCCGCTGATGGATCCAGAGCAGGTAAGGCTCGGCCTGCCCGAGCACGCGCTCGAGCCTGGTCAGGCACTCAACGAGGACCAGCCCGAGCTCGGCCCGCACCGTCTGGCCGGCCGCAGGCAGGTCGGCCAGGTGCTGGTGCGCCGCGATCACCATCTCATAGGGCCAGGACGGCGCCCACGGAACCCGGGCGAGCCAGGCCGGATGCCGCACGACGATGAGGTCGTCAGCGGGCGGCAGGCACAGCTCGCACCGCCCGCTTCCTAGCTCGGCCAGCGGAATGGGCGGCACGGTGCCGAGAGCGAGGATCTGGCTGTGCGGATGGTCGATGGTGGCGCCGACGGCGTGGCCGCGGTTCTCGAAGACGAAGACATAGCCGACGTCCTCCCTGGCGCCGAGCTGGGCGGTCCGCTTCGACCACAGCTCGATGACCTTCGCCGTTCCCGCCGCGCCTAGCGCGGGGAATGTCGCCGTGTGCCGCGCGCTGTGCAGGACGACCTCGTGCCGGCCGCCGGGCAGCGCTGGCCAGCGGTTCGCGATGCACCGCACGTCGTAGTGATCGGGAGCCTCGAGCCCGCCAGGGCAAAACGGGCACTGCCCAGCGGGCTTGTTGGGGCGGTCCTGCCGCCAGGGGGTGACGATCACCCGCGCGCCGGTCAGCGGGTCGATCCTCAGCTGCGGTTCGCTCACATCCGCGCACGCTACGCGCTCGCGGTGGTCCTGACCTCGATGCTGCCCTTATACGCGACGCCCCTGACCCGCACGACGGGTGCGCCGGGCGGCAGTTCGCCAGGCCACGCGTCGCCTGTGGCGGACACTCCGGTGCCGCCGAGTTCGAGGCGCACGCCAGGCGGCAGCAGGACCTCGGTGCGCGACTTGTACGAGACCGCTGTGATGGTCGTCTCAGCGGCCGTCAGCTGGGCGGCTCGCAGGTCGAGCAGTCCGCCGCCCTTGTAGACGAGCGAGAAGAACCGCCTCGGCAGCGTCCACCGGCCGACCCTGCTGATTGAGCTCTTCAGCGCGATCGCGAACCTGCCAGGCTTGCGGCCGGTCGCGGCGGCGACGAGCAGGGTCGGCGCGGCGGCCGGCAGATCGGCGGTCAGGCTGTCCAGCTCCGCGATCGTCCTGGCCGTCAGCGCCTGCCTGACCCGCTGGTCGAACTCCTCGTCGCTCAGGCGGTGCTCGGCGAATGCCACCTGCAGGCGCTGTGTCGCCGCGTCCCGCTCGACGTTAGACGCGAGCGTGCCAGCGGTGGCTGGCGTGCGGTCGGGCCGTGCGTTGCCGGTCTGCATCATCAATCCTCCTCGATGCGATATATCTTAACCGGTCGAGAAGACGGAGGAAACAGCGTTCGGGCAACAATACATTGTTCGGCGATAACAGGGCTCACCCGCACGCCCGCCCCCGCCAGGCCGGCCGGTACGCCCGCGTACGGAAACGTGGCCGCGACCGGGATGCGGCTGCCGGAGTCAGCCAGGTGTGGCAGCGCTCCGCGTCGACCCGGCCTCCCTGGCGAGCTCGGTGTACAGCGCAGCGGTCTGGGCGGCGATACTGGCCCAGCTGAAATCGGCGGCGACTCGCTCCCGGCCGAGCTGGCCCATCGCAGCGGCCCTGGCGGGATCGCCAAGCAGCGAGGAGAGCGCCTCGGCGAGCAGCACATGGTCTCCAGGCGGCACGAGCAGGCCCGTCTGCTCGTCCATCACGACCTCAGGTATGCCGCCGACGTCGGAGCCGACCACGGCCGTGCCGCAGGCCATCGCCTCCAGGTTGACGATGCCGAGCGGCTCGTACAGTGACGGGCAGGCGAAGACCGTGGCGTGGCTCAGGATCTGGATCACCTCGCGCTTGGGCAGCATCCCGTCCAGCCAGACCACCCCTGAGCGGCTCTCGCGCAGGTGCCCGGCCAGCCCGGCGACCTCAGCCCCGAGCTCGGCCGTGTCGGCCTGGCCTGCGCACAACACGAGCTGCACCTGCGGGTCGAGTAGCTCAGCGGCCCGCAGCAGCACGGGCAGGCCCTTCTGCCTGGTGACCCGCCCGACGTAGGCCAGGGTCGGGCGGGCTGCGTCGATCCCGTGCTTGGTGAGCACGTCGGTGCCGGGATCGGGCGCGTACTCGCCGGTGTCGATGCCGTTGCGGATGACGTGCACCCGGCTCGCCGGCAGCGACGGGTAGGTGGCGAGCACGTCGGCGCGCATCCCGCTGGAGACGGCGATGACGGCCGCCGCCGACTCGACGGCCACCCGCTCGCACCAGGACGACAGCGCGTAGCCGCCGCCGAGTTGCTCGGCCTTCCACGGCCTGAGCGGCTCGAGCGAGTGCACCGTCAGCACGTGCGGGACGCTGTACAGGGTCGCGGCCAGGTGCCCGGCCAGGTTGGTGTACCAGGTGTGCGAGTGCACCACGTCGGCCCCGGCTACGGCGGCGGCCATGGACAGGTCGGCCGAGACGACCTGCAGCGCCGCGTTGGCGGTCTCAAGCAAGTCCCACGGCCGGTGCGCGACCGCACCAGGCCGGTCGGCGCCCTGGCAGTGCACGGTCAGGTTGACCAGGTCATGCAGCTCGCGGGCCAGGTACTCGACATGAACGCCTGCGCCGCCGTAGACCTCGGGCGGGTACTCCCTGGTGAGCATCGCCACGCTGACCTTGCCGAAGGGCCCGGGGCCAGCAGCCGGCCCGAAGGGCCCGAAGCCAGCAGCCGGCCCGAAGGGCCCGAGGCCAGCAGCCGGCCCGGAGGGCCCGGGGCCAGTCACAGGGTGACCTCCTGGCCCTTGCCGACGACCGTGACGCCGCCAGCCGACACGACGAAGCCGCGGGCCCTGTCGTGTTCCTTGTCGAC
Organism: uncultured Actinomycetota bacterium; assembly: GCA_963739025.1. Classification (GTDB taxonomy): domain Bacteria; phylum Actinomycetota; class Actinomycetes; order Streptosporangiales; family Streptosporangiaceae; genus Chersky-822. The sequence continues at coordinate 47,440 of CAVTYS010000004.1, forward strand.
GCCCACGACGGCGTTCTCCGGCACCACGACGTTCTTGTCCAGGATGGCGTCGCTGACGACGGCGTTCCTGCCGATCGTGGTGTTGTGCATGATGACCGAGCGCTCCACCCTGGACCAGGAGTTGATCCGCACGCCAGGAGACAGCACGGACTGGCTGACCAGGCCGCCGGAGACGACCACGCCGTTGCTCACGACGCTGTTGATCGCGCGCCCGATCCGGTCGCCGCTGTCGTGCACGAACTTCGCCGGCGGCTGCGAGGGCACCTGGGTGAGGATCGGCCACCTGTCGTTGTAGAGGTTGAAGACCGGGTGCACGGCGCAGAGGTCAAGGTGGGCATCGAAGTAGGAGTCGAGCGTCCCGACGTCGCGCCAGTACCCGGCGTCACGCGGCTCGGCGCCTGGAACCTCGTTGACGAGGAAGTTGTACGCCTGTGCGCAGCCTTGCTTGACGAGCGTCGGCAGGATGTCACCGCCCATGTCGTGCCTGCTGCCATCGTCGGCCGCGTCCTTGCGCAGCGCGTCGACCAGCACGTCCGTGCTGAACACGTAGTTGCCCATAGACGCGTAGGCCAGGTCGGGGTTGTCCGGCAGGCCCGGCGGATCGGCCGGCTTCTCCAGGAACGCCTCGACGGTACGGCCGTCGCCGCCGGTCTGGATCACCCCGAAGCTGGTCGCCTCGCCGCGCTCGACCGGGATGGCCGCCACGGTGACGCCGGCGCCGGCCGCCATGTGCTGGTGCACCATCTGCATCATGTCCATCCGGTACACATGGTCGGCGCCGAAAACGGCGACGATGTCCGGCCGGTCGTCGAAGACCAGGTTGAGCGATTGGTAGATCGCGTCCGCCGAGCCGGTGTACCAGTGCGGCCCGAGCCGCTGCTGCGCGGGCACCGGAGTGACATAGTTGCCGAGCAGGCTGCTCAGCCGCCAGGTGGTGGTGATGTGCCGGTCCAGGCTGTGGCTCTTGTACTGGGTCAGCACGCAGATCCGCCGGATCCCGGCGTTGACGAGGTTGGAAAGCGCGAAGTCGATCAGCCGGTACAGGCCGCCGAACGGGACGGCCGGCTTGGCCCGGTCATCGGTCAGTGGCGCCAGTCGCTTACCGGCTCCGCCTGCGAGAACGATCGCGAGTACTTGCGGCTCGGCCATCCGGAACTCCCGCCGACGCTGGTTAAGACATGACTGGAACGTTCACCCTGATCTTCGACTGAGGATGCCCGGTCTGCTCCCAGTCGTCCATGAACTTCGCCTCAAGGCCGTGCTTGGCGGCGAGCGCGATCAGCGTCTCGGTCCGGTAGTAGAAGTCCTCGCGCAGCACGTGGTGCTCCGCGCCATCGGTCCTGTCGAAAGTGAAATCGAAGTAGCCGCCGGGGGCCAGGATCCTGCCGACGTGCGCGAAACACTCGTCGATGACGTCGACGGGGGAGTGCGAGAATACGCTGTGCGCGTGCACGAAGTCGAACGCGCGATCAGGAAGGAACTCCAGCCGCAGGTTCCTGACCAGGGTCAGGTGCGGCAGTTTCGCGCGCAGGTCATAGTCGGCGAGGGTCTGCTGGGCCGCGAACAGGATGTCAGGCGAGATGTCGATGCCGTAGTAGCAGCCTGGTTCGAGGTAGTCGATGAACAGGCGGCCAGCGCGCAGGTTCCCGCAGCCGATCTCGAGCATCCGCATGTCAGGCTTCAGGCCGTGCCCGGTCGCGTAGTCGAACTGCACCTGGCCGATCTGCAGCCAGTACTCGTGCTTCGGGCTGCCGACCGCTCCTTCCGGGTTCCGCGCCGTGTCCGATCGCATCACCGCGCGGTAGTAGCTCACATGGTCATCGGATCGTGCCCGCAGCCAGGCGTCCCTGGCCCGCCGTCTCAGGTAGCCGGTAATGCTGCCTGGATGCCCGAGCGCGTAGATGACCTTGAACGACAGCCTTGACCTGTCCTTGGAATGCACGCAATCAGCGTAGAGCCTCGGCCTGCTGAGGGCAGCTACTCGGGCGCGGGCAACTGACCCGATGACTTGCGGTTGACGAGCCTGACCGCGAGCACCCTGGCCACCGCGACGCCGATGCCCATCACGACGGTCCAGGCCAGCGCCTCACCGATCGCCACCTCAGGGTCCTCGGCCTTGCCAGGCGGTTCCTTGCCTGTCGCCTTGGTCCAGGCGAAGATGATCAGTTTGCGCGCGACGAACGCGGCAGCCGCTCCGGCCACAGCCGTGATCGCCTTACTGCCAAAATCACCGCCTTTGTCAGGCATTGCCGTCCCTTTCAGGTGAACCGCGCTTGCCGAGCCACGACATCATCCCACGGCGCCAGGTGCGGCGCGCCCGACCCCGTCCCCCTCGGCGTGCCCGTCCAGGGTCCCGCCGAATCCGGCGCGCTCGATCGCGGCGGCCAGTTCGTCCGGCTTGCGCGTGCCGATCAGCCAGTAGGGCCGGTCTGCGACAGCCACGTAGACGGCGCGCGGCAGGTAGGGCCGTACGAGCAGGTACGCGGCAGGATCGGCCCGCGGGCCGCGCAGGGCCTTGGTCTGCGCCGCGTCAAGCGCTGTTACGCTGCGGATCCGCTCGAGCGGCAGCCGCCGCGATCCCGCCCTGAGCTCAGCGGCCGTGACCTCGATCGTGGCCGCACCCCAGGCGAGCAGCACCAGGCCGCAGACGGATTCAAGGCTCGCGTAGATCACGATGGCCGCCGTGCGGCTCAGTCCCGCCCACAAGGTCGTTCCCAGCAGCGCCACGCACGCCGTGACGACGAGCCACCAGGAGACCGGCGCGCCAAGTCGTTCGGAGTACACGCGCATTGTTCCACCGTAGTTGGTTACATGGAGGCCATGAGCGGGGACGGCGGGTCAAGGCGGGGGGCGGCACGCGGCCTGGCATCCAGGCTGCGCGCCGCGTGGGGCTCGGCGAGCTCCGATCCGGCGCGCAGCGGCGGGCAGAGCCGGCGGGAGAGCTATCAGAACGGGCGTCCCGAGCGCGGCACGCATCAGGAGAACGGCCGGCCGGTCAGCGACGAGACCGCCGGCTCCGGGCCGGCTGAGCCTGCAACCGGGCAGCCGCTCGCCGACCGGAGAGCCGACACGGTCGTGCCGGCCCTGCTCCGCAACACCGCGGCCTGGTGCTGGCGACTGCTGCTCGTTGCCGCGGTCGTCTACCTGACGTTCAAGATCGCCGACGCGCTCCGTCTCGTCGTGATCCCGCTGATCGCCGCGCTACTGCTGTCCGCGCTGCTGCAGCCGCTCACCGGGCTGATGCGCCGGGCCGGCATGCCCGCCCTGGCGGCCACCTGGTGCACCGTGCTCGCCGCGGCCGCGGTGCTGGTCGGCATCGGCACGCTGATCGCGAACCGGGTGCAGGCTGACTACCCGATGCTCGCCGCTGAGGTCAGGCGCACCGTGCACGAGGTGCAGAATTATCTGGCCGGGCCGCCGTTCCGGCTGAGCGGCACCAGGCTCGATCAGCTGTCCAGCAAGCTGCTCAACTACCTTGCCCAGCACAAGTCCGTGGTGGCTGGCACGGTCCTGACCGGCGGTCGTTACTTCCTCGAGGTGCTGACCGGGCTCATCCTGACGATCTTCATCACGTTCTTCCTGCTCAAGGACGGCAGGAAGATCTGGTCCTGGCTCATCAGCGGGCTGCGCCCGCGTCCGCACCAGCGCGCGGTCCTGGCCGGTGACGCCGCGTGGCAGGCGCTGGTCAGTTACATCCGCGGCACCACGGTCGTCGCGGCGATCCACGCGGTCTTCATCGGCCTCGCGCTCTGGCTGCTCGGGGTTCCGCTCGTGGTGCCGCTTGTCATGCTCGTGTTCATCGCCGCCTACGTGCCGCTGGTCGGCATCCTGGTCGTCGGCGCGCTGGCGATCCTGGTAACGCTCGCGACGAAGGGCTGGATCGCCGCGGTCATCCTGCTCGCGGTCTTCCTCGCCGAGAACCAGATCGAGAGCCACCTGCTTCAGCCGCTCGTGGTCGGCCGGATCGTGCGGCTGCATCCGCTGGCCATCATCGTCGTGCTGGCGGTTGGCGGTATCGTGGCCGGCATTCCTGGTGCGATCATCGCGGTGCCGGTCGCGGCCGTGGTCTCCTACTCCTGGCCGTACCTGCGCGGCGATCATGATCAGCATCTGGTTGTGCCGCCCGCCGACGAGGAGACCCGCTGATATGAGCACGCGGTCTGATCAGGTCGAGGTGCTGATCAGGCGGCTCGACCCCGGCCTGCCTGTCCCGGCCAGCTCGCATCCTGGTGACGCGGGGGTGGATCTGTATGCCGCTGCCGACGTTGATCTTGGGCCAGGCGAGCGTGCCGTGGTCCCGACCGGGATCGCGATCGCGCTGCCCGACGGCTACGCGGCGTTCGTGCATCCCAGATCCGGCCTCGCGGCGCGGCACGGCGTCACGCTCGTCAACGCTCCGGGAACGATCGATGCGGGGTACCGTGGAGAGATCGCAGTAACGATGATCAACACCGATAGGGATGCCGCGGTGAGTTTCAGGCGCGGGGACCGGATTGCTCAGCTTGTGATCCAGCGAGTAGAACGCGCGGTGTTCTGCGAGGTCAGTACGCTGCCCGGATCCGCCAGGGGCGATGGCGGGTTCGGCTCGACCGGGGGGTTCCAGGGGGTCGCCCCCGTGGGCTAGCACCGCGGAGGACACGCTGGCAGCCTGCCGGGTCATGCCTCAGCGCTGCGGCGGTAATCGACAGGGTAGGGGAGCACGGACGTGTTGCGACGCCGACGCCGTGAGAGCGGTGATCAGCAGGGCCCTGCGCAGGCCTCGGGCCATACTGGCCGCCCGCGAGCCTCTGGCCCGTATGCTGAGGACACCAGCCGGCTGGCCGCTGAGGCCCAGGCCGGCCCCTGGGACATCGCTGACGACTACCCGGAAGCCGAGCGGATCGACTGCGGCAGCCTGCTCGTCCCCGTCAGGGAAGGGTTCGACGTTCAGATCAACGTCGCCGAGGAGCAAGGTGCCTGGGTCGCGATCGTGAACGGCGACAGCGGCATGCAGCTGCAGGCGTTCGCCGCGCCCCGCAGCGGCGGCCTGTGGGACGAGGTCAGGCGCGAGATAGCGGCCAACATCGCCGACTCAGGCGGCAGCTGCCAGGAGACTGACGGCCGGGCTGGTACCGAGCTGCGCGCGACGGTTCCGGTAGGCGAGGACGACGGCCTGCCTGGACAGCCCCAGCCGGTCAGGTTCCTCGGCTTCGACGGGCCGCGGTGGTTCCTGCGGGGCGTCATCAGCGGCCCGGCCGCGACCGACCAGGCGCTAGGCGCGCCCTTCGACGATCTGTTCGCCGACGTCGTAGTCGTGCGCGGAGACTACCCCGCGCCGCCGCGGGAGCAGCTCGAGATCCGGCTGCCTGAGGAGGCGAGGCAGGCACTCGAGGCGCAGCTCGCCGAGCAGAATCCCGGCTGGGACCTGCCGGATCCGTTCACTCGCGGCCCGGAGATCACCGAGACCCGGTAGCGAGCAGCAGGCCGAGTTCGGACTCGACGTCCTCGCTCGTCACGAACAGGAGCTCGTCGCCCGCCTCAAGCGGATCGTCGCTGTTCGGCACGATGACCCTGCCGTCGCGCAGGATCGCGACGAGCGCGGTATCGGCAGGCCATTCGATCCCGCCTATTCGCTGGCCGACCAGCGGCGCGTCGTCAGGCATGGTCAGTTCCACCAGGCTGGCCGCGCTCTGCCGGAACGTCATCAGCCTGACTAGGTCGCCGACGCTGACCGCCTCCTCAACCAGCGCGGAGAGCAGGCGCGGTGTCGACACCGCGACGTCCACGCCCCAGGACTCATTGAAGAGCCACTCGTTGTTCGGGTGATTGATCCGGGCGACCACCCTGGGCACGCCGTACTCCGTCTTCGCGAGCAGCGAGACGACGAGGTTGACCTTGTCGTCCCCGGTGGCGGCGATGACGACGTTGCACCGCTCGAGCGAGGCGTCGTCAAGCGAGGCGATCTCACAGGCGTCGGCCAGCAGCCATTCGGCCCGCGGCACGCTGTAGACCTTGATGGCCTTGGAGTTCTTGTCGATCAGCAGGACCTCGTGCCCGTTCTCGAGCAGTTCCTTGGCGATCGACCGGCCGACGGCCCCCGCGCCGGCAATGGCAACGCGCATCAGTGGCTCCCCTTCCCCGGAGCGCCCCGTCTGGCGAACACCGCCGCGATCTGCTTGAGATCCTCCTCCTTGGCCATCACGTGCAGGACATCGCCTTGCTGCAGGACGGTGCCTGGGCCTGGCAGCAATGCCTCGCCGAGCCTGGAGATGAAGACGACCCTGGTTTCGGCGGCGGCCTCCAGCGCGCTGACCTTCTCGCCCAGCCAGTCGTCGCAGCAGTTGAGCTCCGCGAGCACCAGCGAGCCGGTGGGATCGCGCCAGAGCGTCGCCACGCCTTCTGGCAGCAGCCTGCGCAGCATCTGATCGGCGGTCCAGCGCACAGTTGCCACAGTCGGAATGCCGAGCCGCTGGTAGACCTCCGCGCGACGCGGGTCATAGATCCTGGCTGCCACCCGCTGCACCCCGAATGACTCCCTGGCCACGCGCGCGGCGATGACGTTCGAGTTATCGCCGCTACTGACGGCGGCAAAGGCGTGCGCCTTCTCAATGCCTGCCTCAATCAGGACATCGCGGTCGAACCCGATACCGGTGATCTTGCTGCCGCGGAAGCCGGGCCGCAGCTTGCGGAACGCCTCGACGTCCTGGTCGATGACGGCCACCGTGTGACCCTGATCCTCCAGGATGTGGGCGAGCGTCGATCCGACCCGCCCGCACCCCATGATCACGATGTGCATGATCATCCTTCCAGCAGCATTGGTGCCTGAAGAACGTTATGCCCTGGAGCGGCACAGGGCTAGCGCCGGGTGATACCCAGCAAATGCCGGGTCTCACCAAGTAAAGCGGACGCGGCAGTGCTGGTCCCGCCACCGGACGGCACGATGGTGGCGTGCCGAAAGACAACGCGCAACCCTTCGAGCCCGGCGACGTCCTGGAGCTGAGCGTAGGCGAGGCGGTTCATGGCGGCTGGTGTATCGCGAGGCCGGGCGCCGGCCAGCCGGGCGCCGGCGGATCGCCGCCAGCACTTGTGCTGTTCGTGCGGCACGCGCTGCCCGGCGAACTGGTCAGGGCCGTGGTGACGCAGGCGACCGCCGGGTTCGCGCGCGCCGAGGCCACCGAGATCCTCGAAGCCTCGCCTGACCGGGTGCATGCCCCGTGCCCGTACGCGCGGCCAGGCGGCTGCGGCGGCTGCGACTGGCAGCATGCCAGCCTGACCGCGCAGCGCGAGATCAAGGCCCACGTCATCAGCCAGCAGCTGAGGCGGATCGCCGGGCTCGAGCGGTCCGTGACGGTCGAGCCGCTGCCTGGGGACACAGGCGGCCTTGGCTGGCGGACCAGGGTCAGGTTCGCGGTTGGTGCCGACGGCCGGGCTGGCCTGTACCGGCACCGGTCGCATGAGATCACGGCGGTCAGCGATTGCTTGATCGCTCATCCGCTGGTCACGGCCGCTGATGTCACCCGAACCAGCTGGCCGGGCGCGCGCTGGGTGGAGGTCGCGGTGGCGCCGGCCAGCGCCGAGCGCGCGGTCGTCGTCTCCGGCCAGCCAGGACCGCACCGGTTCCTGACCCAGCAGGCGGCTGGCAGGCGCTGGCGGGTCAGCGCGACCGGCTTCTGGCAGGTCCATCCGGGCGCCGCCGATGCGCTGGCCGGCGCTGTCATGGCCGCGTTGCAGCCCCGGACCGGCGAGACGGCCCTTGACCTGTTCTGCGGCGCCGGGCTGTTCGCTGGGATCCTGGCCGAGGCAGTCGGTCCTGGCGGCGCGGTCATCGGGGTGGAGCAGGACGAGGCCGCGGCCCGCGACGCCCGGCATAACCTGCGCCAGACGCCGTGGGCGCGCGTCCACCGCGGTGACGCGGCGCGGGTACTGCGCAGGACCGGGCTCGGCCAGGCTGCGATCGCGGTGCTCGACCCGCCCCGCGCCGGCGCCGACAGGTCCCTGATCGAGACGCTCTGCGCCGGCACGCTGCGCCGGATCGCGTACGTGTCCTGCGATCCGGCCACCCTCGCCCGCGATATCGCGGTCTTCGGCCGGCACGGCTGGGGGCTCGAGCAGTTGCGCGGGTTCGACGCCTTCCCGATGACCCACCACGTCGAATGCCTCGCGGTGCTGGCGCCGCCGGCCGGGTGAGCCGTGCCGTCGCCGATGCGGCAAGATGCCGGTATGCAATTGCGGATCTTCACAGAACCGCAGCAGGGAGCGGACTACGCGACGCTGCTGCGGGTCGCCAAGGCCACCGAGGACCTTGGCTTCGACGCGTTCTTCCGGTCAGACCACTACCTGAAGATGGGCTCGGTCAGCGGACTGCCTGGCCCCACCGACGCATGGGCGACGCTGGCCGGGCTGGCCGTGCAGACCGAACGGATCCGGCTAGGCACCCTGGTGTCGCCGGTCACGTTCCGGCCGCCCGGTCCGCTCGCGATCACCGTCGCGCAGATCGACCAGATGAGCGGCGGGCGGATCGACTTCGGCCTCGGGACCGGCTGGTTCGACGCCGAGCACGCCGCTTACGGGCTTCCGTTCCCCCCGACGGGCGACCGGTTCGAGATCTTCGAGGAGCAACTCGCGATCATCACCGGGCTGTGGGAGACACCTGATGGCGAGACGTTCTCGTATACAGGAAAGCACTACACGGTGACGGACTCGCCCGCGCTGCCCAAGCCCGCGCAGCGTCCCAGGCCGCCCGTCATCATCGGCGGCCACGGAGCCAAGCGCACGCCCCGCCTCGCCGCGGCCTACGCCGATGAGTACAACGCTGGCTTCGACACGGTCGCCGGCACGAAGGCAGCGTTCGACCGGGTGCGCGCCGCTGTCGAGGCAGCGGGCAGGCCAGAGTCGTCGATGACGTACTCGGCCGCCCAGGTGGTGTGCTGCGGGCGCGACGACGCCGAAGTCAAGCGCCGCGCCGCGGCCATCGGCCAGGAGCCTGCCGCGATGCGCGAGCACGGGCTGGCAGGAAGCCCCGCTGAACTGGTCGACAAGATCGGCGAGTTCACTGGCATCGGTGCCGAGCGCGTCTACCTGCAGGTGCTCGACCTGGACGACATCGAGCACCTGGAGCTGATCGCCGCTGAGGTCCTGCCGGCCGTGTGAGCTGCCGGGTCAGCACCCGCCCTGCGGCCCTGGATAGCCGGGTCCGGTCGCGGGAGCGTCCACCATGCCGACCGCAGGCCTGGTGATGCCGCCGAAGTGCACGACGTACCAGACGCCGCGCCAGGAGATCAGCGAGGCGATGCCGAAGGACCTGACCTGGCCGTGCAGCCGGTACACCACCCGCGGCCCAGCGACGTGCCAGTAGCCGACCTTGTTGTAGCAGACGCCCGGGTCGATCCAGGCCGCGCCCGCCGACGGCACGATGACGCGCACCAGCTTGGCCGCCACGGGATGGGTGCCAAGCAGCCGGTGCGCGGCCCTGACATCGAGCCTGAAGTCCAGCCACAGCCGGGAGCGCCAGTCGCCGGCCGCGTCATAGACGGCCTTCACCTGCTTGTAGGCGGCGAGCGGGAAGAACGCGGGCCTGGCCAGTGACGGCCGGCCGGTGCTGACCGCGAGCCAGAGGTCAGAGACCATGGCGCGGAACGCCCGGCCGTGCGCTGTCGGCCTGGCCTTGGTCTGAGCCAGACTGCCCTGCCCTGGCGCCACGGGCAGCGGTCCAGGCGCGCGCGCCGACGGCGTGGCCGTTGGAGAGGGCGCGGCGGCGGGAGCGCTCGAGACGCGCGTGCTCGCGGGCGACGCGTGCTGGCCGGCCGCCCCGGCCGTGGTTCCGCACGCCGCCACCAGTCCGGCGGCGATGACCGCCGCCCACGTGCGGCCCGCTGCGCGCAGGTGCTGCCGAATCCTCATCGGCCGTCATCGTAGCCGCGCGGCGGCCAGCAGCGCGTGACATCGGCGCGCCTTGACGCGTGGCGGGCGCCGCTAGACGACGGGGTGCTCGGACAGCTCGCGATCGCTGGCGACGGTGATCGTGATGGCGGCCAGGATCCCCGCCGCGGCGACGAGGCCTGCCGAGACGTAGAGCGCGTCGTGCAGGCCGGACTGGAACGCCGCGTAGGTCGCCTGGATGACCTCGCGTACCAGCTTGCCCTGGCCAACCGGAGCCTGCGCGGACGTACCGCCGACGGACGGTACCTGGCCGGTCAGCACGCCGTTGATCACGATCGGCTGGATGCTCTTGGGCAATCCGAGCGCGTTCAGGCTGGCCACCAATGCCGTTTGCAGCTTGCCGATCACGATCGCGCCGAGGATCGCCACGCCCATGACGGCGCCAACCTCGCGGCTCGTATTTGTCGTGGACGCCGCCATGCCGGAGCGCTCCGGCGGAATCACCGCGAGCACCGAGGACGTGATCGGGACCACGCAGGCGCCGATGCCGATGCCGGTGACCGCAAGCGCGGCGGCGAGCGGCAGATACGGCGGATTCGGGCTGATCACCGCGTTGGTCCAGAGCAGTCCTCCTGCGAAGGCCGCGCACCCGCCGACGATCGACCAGCGGATGCCGACCGATCCTGTCCACCGGCCGGCCAGCAGGGACGCGAGGATCATCAGGATGGTCATCGGCAGGAAGACCTCGGCGATCTGGCCGCCGTTGTAGCCGGATACCTCCTCCAGGAAGAGGGCGGTAAAGAAGAAGATCGCGAAGGTTGCGAAATAGGCGCAGAAAGCGACGATATTTGGCGTCGCGAACAGCGGTATCCGCAGGAAGCGCAGGTCAAGCAGCGGGTACGGGGCACGGCTTTCCTGCCACAGGAACGCCACCGCGGCAACCAGGCTGACGCAGAGCAGCGCGATGCTCTCGGCGGAGCCGAAGCCAGCGCTCTCCGCGTTGATGACCGCGAAGATCAGGGCCGCGAGCGCGATCGCGCCGAGCACGGCGCCGGGCAGGTCGATCCGCCGGTGCGTGGGGTCGGAGTTCTCCGGGAGCACGACCACGGCAGCGACGAGCGCGATCAGGCCGAACAGCACGTTGAACCAGAAGATGGCTGGCCAGTTCCAGGCGTAGACCAGCGCGCCGCCGACGACCGGTCCGAGCGCGAGCGCGGAGCCAGAGACCGCGGCCCACACGCCGAGCGCCCAGTTCCTGCTGGTGTACTCGGGATAGATGTGGCGCAGCATCGAGAGCGTTCCTGGTTCGCTGGCGGCCGCGCCGACGCCCATCACCGCACGGCCGGCGATCACGATCCCGAGCGCGGCGGTGCCCGTGGTCACGAGCACCGAGAGGGCGGCCATCAGAGCCCCGGCGATGAACACGCAGATGCCGGCGATCATGATCTTCTTGCGGCCGAATTGGTCGCCGACCGTCCCGAACGTCAGCATGCACGCGGCGAACGTCAGCGCGTAGCCGCCCACCACCCACTGCAATGAGGACACGCCAGCGGCCAGCTCGGTCTGGATCCCGGCCAGCGCGACGCTGACGATCGTGATGTCGAGGAACGTCAGGAAGAGGACCAGGCAGAGCGTCGCCAGGGCGGCTGAACGCCGGTTCTCGCCCATGATGCCCTGCTCGGCCGCGGTAAGGGCAGCAGGTGCTGGCTGACCATTGGCTGCCGGCGCGCCGACGGCCGGGAAACCGGCTGTTGCGTCGGCACGCTCGCGTGGCGCATCGACCATCTAGCGTTCCTTAAACAGGTACCGTCCGCACCACGCGCACGGCAAGTGGCTGGAGACGGTACGTTCCGGTCACCGTGTTGTCAATGACCAGATTACGCTCCGGTGCAGCGTCGGGCACTCCTGCTCTTGCTACCCCTTGCAGGCTGCTGGCAGTCCGGAACTCTTGCCGGCGTTCTCCAGCTTCAGCAGGGCACAGAAGCTGGCAAGGCCGACCTTCCAGACGCCGTCCTGGTAGACCGCCGTTCCTTGCTGGCCTGAGAGCACGGCCTGGCCGCTGACCAGGATCGAGTACGTGACCGATGCCTGGTCGGTGCCGGTCAGCGTGACGTGGCTGACCTTCGCTGACGCGGTCGCGGCGAGCGGGTTAGTGGACTGTGCCTTGATCACCGCGGCCAGCTTGTCGCCGTCCTGCAGGAGGGCGAGGCGCCTGGACGTGGAGGTCTTCGCGTTGAAGAACGTGGCCCAGTTCTTCTCGATCGCCGAGACGGCGCCTGCGCCGCTAGTCGGTTCGCCGCTTGCGGGCGCTGAGGTCGGCGCGGCTGGTGAAGTCGCTGGCGTGGCTGGCTGGGTGTTTCCGCTGCCGCCGCCGCTGCTGCTGCACGCGCCGAGCGTGAGCGTGGCCGCGACCAGCAGTGATGCCGACACGAGGGTCGATTCCCGGAAATGCAGACGTTGCATGGCAACAGTGTGCCGTACAAACGAGGGCGTGAATCATGATGTTGCTGATTCGAGGGAGAATTTACCGCGCTCCTGCCAGGCCGTTCCGCGCTGCCATCGATGCGCGACACTGGCGGGGTGAGTGACGCCTTCACCGCTGCGATAAACAACCTGGATGAGGATGCCTTTCAGCTGCTCTACGGCCGCTGGGACCCGCTGGAGCCGCGGCAGGTCGCTGACCTGCTTTCGCCATCGTCGGTCCGCTGGTGGATCGGTGGCGGCAGGGCCGCGCGGGTGGGCGCTCCGGCGCGTCACCATGAGGACACGGACGTCGTGGTCAGAGCAGACGACCTGGCCGAACTGCGTCGTGCCCTCGAGGGCTGGCACCTCTGGGAAGCCAACAGCGGATCCTTGCGGCCGCTGCCGCCGGGGACGGCGCTCACCGATGGCTGCGAGCAGCTATGGGCGCGGCGCAATGCTCAGCAGCCGTGGCAGCTCGACCTGCCGCTGGATCGCAGCGGGGACGAATGGGAATTCAAGCGCGACCCGCGCGTCCGAGTGCCATGGCAGCGTGCCGTGCACACCGTGGACGGCATCCGCTATCTACGGCCAGAAATCGCCTTGCTGCACAAGGCTCATCTCGATCGGCCGAAAGACAGGGCAGACCTGGCCGCAGCGCAGCTAGACGCCGAAGCGCGTGCCTGGCTGGGACAGACGCTGGAAATGCTCGGCCATCATTCCTGGGCGGAGTTGGTCACGCAGTGACCGTGTCAGCCGCACGGCCGCCGATGGCAGGGTCTGGCTGTGTGGTCGGCTCGGGGGCCGTCGGCTCAAGGTCCGCCGTGTCGACGCGCGCGTTCCTGCCTACCGCGGCCGCGGCGATCACGGCGGCCGCGGCGGTGCCGCTGAGCAGGCTGACGTGCTCGCCGAGCAGGAGCGCCGACCAGCCAAGGGTCAGCGCGGGCTGGGCGACCTGCAGCCGCCCCACCCTGGCGACTCCGCCAAGCGCCATCGCGTGATACCAGGCGAAGAAGCCGACCACCATCGAGATCACGCCGACGTAGGCCAGGCCGGCGGCCGCGCCGGCGGTGATGTGCCCAGGCGGATCGGTGACCAGCGCGACGGCGGTCACCGGCACCGTCACCGGCAGCGCCAGGATGACGGCCCAGCAGATCACCCGCCAGCCCCCGTACTCGCGGGCGACCGCTCCGCCTTCCGCGTAGCCGAGGCCCGCGATCCCGACGGCGGCAAGCAGCAGCAGGTCCGCGACGCTCAGGTGACCGCCGCCTTGCACGACCGCGAAGCCGATGACGACGGCAAGGCCGAATCCCAGGGCTGCCCAGTAGGCGCGCCGCGGCCGTTCGCCGGCCCGCCGCACCGCCACCCCGGCGGTCGCGGCCGGGATGAGCCCGGTCAGGATCGCGCCGTGGACGCTGTCGACATAGCCGAGCGCCAGCGCGGAGAACAGGCCGAAGCCGAAGCCGACAGGACCGGCCACGATGAGCATGCGGCCGATGATCGCGCGGGGCGGCAGCAGCGGCTGACGGCGCGCGAGGAGCACCACCATCGCCACGACGCCGCCGATCACGGAGCGCCCCACCCCGACCTCGACCGGGCTGAAGGACGCCTCGGCGGCCGTGGTGGCTGGGAAGGTCACGCTGAAGAACATGACGCCGAGCGCACCGAGCCCCAGCGCCGCTTTCCTTCCGGCGGCAGAAGTGCTTCTATTGGCTCTCATGAACGATGGTAGCAGTTCGCTTGCGGTGGCTTCGAGAATCGAGAATCTGATCCAGTCCATGCCGCCGGGCAGCAGGCTTCCGTCCTATCGCGAGCTCCAGCAGCGCTACCGGCTGAGCCCGGCGACGGTGCAGCGGATTCTCGCCGACCTGTCCCGGCGCGGGCTGCTGGTGACCAGGCCGGGCAGCGGGACCTATACGGCGCAGCGCCGGCCATCGGCCGCGGCCGCCGACGTCTCCTGGCAGACGCTGGCGCTGGGCAGCAAGACCGGGCTCAGCGCGGACCTGGAGCGACTGGTGGACCCGGGTGCCGCCGATGCGCTGCCGCTGACGAGCGGGTTCCTCGACGAGCGGCTGCAGCCGCTCGGCCTGCTCGCGGCCGCCGGCGCCCGGTCAGCCCGGCGACCGCAGGCATGGAGCAGGCTGCCGCCGCAGGGCCTGCCCGAGCTGCGTGCGTTCATCGCGGCCGAGACCGGCGCGGCAGTGACGGGGCAGAACGTGCTCATCACGCCTGGCGGCCAGGCCGCGCTGTCGGCTGTGTTCCGGCATCTGTGCGCGCCCGGCGACCCGGTGATCCTGGAGTCGCCCACCTACGTCGGCGCGCTCGCGGTTGCCAGGGCGGCAGGCCTGACGCTCGTGCCCGTGCCTGGCGACGAGCACGGCATGCTGCCCGACGTGCTCGCTGATGCGCTGGCGAGGACCGGCGCACGGCTGGTGTACCTGCAGCCCAGGTACTCCAATCCGGTCGGCGCGGTCCTCGCGCCCGACCGCAGGGTGGCCATTCTCGAGACGGTCGCGCGGCACGGCGCGTTCCTGCTTGAGGACGACTGGATGCGCGACTTCGATCTCGGGCCGCCGTCACCGCCGCCGCTGGCCAGCATGGACGACGACGGCCACGTGATCTACCTGCGTTCGCTGTCCAAGCCGGTGGCGCCCGGCATGCGGGTCGCCGGACTCGCGGCGCGTGGTCCTGTGCTGGCCAGGCTGCGGCGCGGCCGGATCAGCGACGACCTGTTCGTCGCGCCCGTCCTGCAGCAGATCGCCATTGACGTGCTGACCGCGCCCGGCTGGATCAGGCACCTTGGCAGCATCAGGCGCTCCCTCCGCGAGCGCAGGGACGCGCTCGCCGCCGCGATCAGGGCCACGCTGCCCGAGTGCGAGCTGGCGCTCATTCCCGCGGGCGGCGTGCACCTGTGGCTGCGCCTGCCCGATCGCTGGTCCGACGTCGATGTCGCCGACCTGGCCGCCGCCCGCGGTCTGGCGCTGAGTCCGGGGCGGATGTCGTTCCCGAACGAGCCGCCAGGCCAGTACCTGCGGCTCAGCTACTCAGCGGCCGAGCCGCCCGCGCTGGCCAGGGCAGTGCAGATCCTGGCCGCCATCCTGGCGGGCCAGCCAGCCTAGCCATGCGCAACGGTGCGTGGCGGAACTGCGACGATGTCGTCATGGCCGTTCCCTTGCGGTACTCATGAAGGTCGTGCTGGCTGGCGGCAACGGCGCGCTCGGCCGCCGGATCGCGGCCGACCTTGCCTGCCGGGGCGATGAGGTCGTCGTGCTCAGCAGGTCGCCCGTTACTTGTGGTCCCGCTCGTCAGGTCCGCTGGGACGGCCTCCACGCTGATTCCTGGGCGGATGAGCTGGCAGGCGCTGCGCTGATCAACCTGGCCGGTGAGCTGGTCGACCGGCGCCCGACCACGGCCAATATCGAGGTGCTGACCAGCTCCCGGGTCCAGCCCACCAGGGCGCTCAGGCAGGCGGTCGCGGGCCTGAGCACGCCGCCAGCCGCCTGGATCCAGATGAGCACCCTGGCGATCTACGGCGATGCCGGTGACGCGGCCTTGGACGAGTCGGCAGCGCCCGCCGACGGCCCCGCCCAGATGGCAGGTGTCGCCCGGGCGTGGGAAACCGCGGCGAAGGGCGCGATCGCCGGGCGCCAGGTCGTGCTGCGCACTGCGGTCGTGCTCGATCGCGGGACACCCGCCTACGCGAGGCTGAGCGCCCTGACCCGCTGGGGCATGGGCGGACGGATCGGCACGGGCAACCAGTGGATCAGCTGGCTGCACATCGACGACTTTCTGGCGATCGTCCGTTTCTGCCTGGACGATGCGGAACTGGCCGGTGTGATCCACGCGACCAGCCCAGAGCCGGTCAGCAACGCCGACTTCATGGCCGCGCTCCGGAGAACCTGGGGCCGGCCAGCCGCCCCGCCAACGCCGGCCTGGCTGCTCAAGTTCGGCGCGGTGCTGCTGCGTACCGATCCAGCGCTGGCGCTGACGGGCCGCCGGTGCGTGCCTGCCAGGCTGACCGCGCTCGGCTTCGGCTTCAGGTACCCGCGGATCGGCCCAGCCCTGGCTGAACTGCGCCGGGCTGGCCCGTAGCCTCGCGCATGCCCTGGTTAGCGAGCGCGTCGGCGCGCTCGTTGCCTGGGTCGCCGGCGTGGCCCTTCACCCAGAGCCAGACCACCTGATGGCGTGCCGCGGCGGCCTCGAGCCGTTGCCAGAGATCGGCATTCTTGACCGGTTTCTTGTCTGACGTCCGCCAGCCATTCCGCTTCCATTTCGGCAGCCAGGCCGTGATGCCGTTGCGCAGGTACGAACTGTCGGTGTGCAGCCGGACCGTGGCGGGCTTGGTGAGGCTCTCGAGCGCCCGGATGGCCGCCATCAGCTCCATCCGGTTGTTGGTCGTCCCCGCGCTCTCGCCGCCGCAGATCTCCTTGACGTGCGACCCGGATCTGAGCATCGCGCCCCAGCCGCCTGGCCCCGGGTTTCCGCTGCACGCGCCGTCGGTGTAGATCTCGACCACCGGCCGCGCCTGGTCGCTGCGATCAGTCATCGGGCCAGCCCGTCCTGCGCCGTCGTGGTCATCAGGCGAGCGCAGCCAGCCGGGTGGCGAGCGGCTCGAGGATGTCGGGCGCTGCCTGCAGCGGCAAGCCGACGACGGCGAGGTCGGCGCCCGCGTCCTGATACTCGGCCGCGGTCTTCGCCGCCGCGTCAAGGTCGGCGGCCGAACCGCCATCGAGCCTGACGTTGACCGAGCACGTGATCTCGGCCGGGTCGCGTCCCACGTCGACGCAGTGCGCGGTCAGCGCCTGCTTCAGGCCAAGCCAGTCGGCCGGGTCCTGCGTGATCGCGTTCCACTGCTGCGCCCACCGTGCCGCTGTCCGCAGCGTCCTGGTCTTGCCCCGGCCGCCGATCACGATCGGCGGATACGGCCGCTGGACGGGCTTCGGCTCGCACCGCGCGTCCGTGAGCGTGACATAGCGCCCGTCGAACGTGGTGACGGTGTGGCTGAGCAGCCCGGCGATCGCGGCCACGCCCTCGTCGAAGCGGTCGAGCCGCTCGCGCAGCGGCGGCAGCTCGATCCCGTACGCGTCGCACTCCAGCTGGTTCCAGCCGGCGCCGAGGCCGAGCTCGAGCCGCCCGGCCGAGATGATGTCCACGGTCGCGGCCATGTTCGCGAGCACCGCGGGATGCCGGTAGATCATGCCGGAGACCTGGCAGCCGATCCTGATTCTGCTGGTCGCCTCCGCCATCGCGGCGAGCATGGTCCAGCCCTCGAGGTTCGGGCCGGTCAGGTCGCCCGTCAGCGGATAGAAGTGATCCCAGTTCCAGGCGGACTCGAAGATCTCCATCTCGTCGGCGGCCAGCCAAACCTCGCGCATCTGCGCCCAGGACTGATGCTCTGGCCTGGTCTTGATCGCGAAGCGCATGCCGCGTGCTCCCTGGGGCCGGGGGATGACGCAGTCATGGTACTGGGCAGGCGGGCTCTGCCGGGAGAAATGCGGGGCGCCCCCTAAGGATGACCGAGGCTGAACGAGCCGTTTGCCTCAGCGGAGGCCTGCTCGATGGCGCCAGCCTCGCTGCGCTCCCATTCGGAGATGCTGCGCAGCATTCCCTCGGTGTAGGCACGCAGGTGGGTGCGGTAGACCTCGCCGAACGTCCGCAGGTAGGCAAGCTCGGCCCGCAGCGCGCTCCGGTCCGCCTCCATCTGCGGGGCGACCGGCGGGGCGTTCAGCGTCGCGAGCGCTGCCTCCCTGGCGCGGGACGAGGCTTCCTCGAGCACCATGTCCGCGTGCTGCTGCGCTTCGGTGAGGATCTCGTCCCGTCGGCTCCTGGCCTCCTCAGTGAGCCGGTGGCTGTAGGCCTGCGCGTCGGCTACGTACCGGTCCGCGGTCAGCTGCGCGTTGGACAGGATCCGTACCGCGTGCACGTGCGCGTCCTCGCGGCCGAACAGAACGCCGCCGCTGCTGGCGCCGTCGCTACCCGACTTCATGCCCGCGATGATCCGCCTGCGCAGCCGCTCGACCTCGTTCCACAGCGAGACCTTCTCGTTCAGCAGGGTCACGAGCTCGCGCTCGACCTCCTGTAAGAACGCCCGGACGTGATCTTCGTCGAACCCGCGCCGTCCGAGGCGGGACAGCGGGAAACTGACGGACTGCACCTCGTCAGGGGTCAGCCTCTTCTGCTCGTCCTGCCAGGCAATCGTCATGGCTCACTCCACCCGAAATCCTCGATATGTACCTGATCGCGCGGCGTGCCCGCGGCGATCAGCCGTGCCGACGTCTCGCGCACCATCTCCGTGGGCCCGGCGAGGTAGACATCGTGACCGGACCAGCTTCCCGAGCGCAGGACGACATCGGGGACGCTGCCGGTCTCGCCGTCGAACCTGGGATCGGCCGTGGCCACGGGCACCACGGTCAGCCACTCGTGCTCGGCGGCCAGCTTGTCCAGGCCAGCCATGTGATACAGGCCGTCGGCCGTCCGCGCGCAGAAATACAGGTGCACCTTCGGCGGCCGCGGCAGCGTGGCAACCTGCTCGGTCATCGCCTTCAGCGGGGCCAGGCCCGTGCTGCCCGCGACCATCAGGATGTCGCGCCCTGAGGTGGTATTGAGCGTCAGCACGCCAACCGGCGGGCCGATTCGCAGCGAGTCGCCGACGGCCTGCAGGTAGGTCAGTGCCATGCTGACGGCCCCGCCGTCGATCAGCCTGATGTGAAACTCCAGCGTCCCGTCGTCGCGCGGCGCGTTGGCGATCGAGTAGTAGCGCCACAGCCGCGGCCTGGCCGGCGACTCGAGAGCGACCGACTGCCCTGGCGTGAAGTCGAGCCTGGGCTCTGGGCGCACCTGCAGCACCGAGATGTCGAAGGCCTTGCGCTCGCAGGAGACGACCGTTCCCTTCCAGAACGCCGGGCTGGTCGCCTCGTCCTCCAGTGCGGCCCGCAGCATGATGCTGGCGATCAGGCTGTACGCGTCCATCCAGTCGGTGGCCAGCTCAGGCGTCCAGGAATCGCCGGAGAAGTGCGCGATGGTCTCGAGCAGGCTGTCCCTGACGGCGTCGTAGTGCTCGGTCATGGCGCCGAACTTGCGGTGATCACGGCCCAGGCCCTTGAGGAAGACCGTGAGCTCGTCGACCCGGTCGACCTGGGAGATGATCTGGCCTAACGCGATGACAAGGTGGTCGCGCTGCGCCTTCATCGATATCGGGAACAGCTCCCTGATCTCGGGATGCTTGATGAAGAGGTCCGAGTAGAAGAACAGCGGGACCTCGTCGCCGTGCATGGCTATCTTGGCGAAGCTGTCCTTCACCCTGAGGGCATCCACGTATCCGTATTCCTCCGCATGAGCTCGTCCCCCGGTGCTCGCCCCCCACAGCGCGCGCGAGTACCAGTGGAAATGCTGCTGAAACTTTCACGGCAAGACATCGGTCAGGTGACCGATATTCGCCCGCTCTAGTGGCTGCACCGTCTAGCCGACCAGCTCGTCGGCTGCCGCCGCGAACTGCTCGGTATGCGCGTCGACATCGGCGTCGGTCGTCGCCGGGCACATGAGCGCCATGTTGTGGAACGGGGTGATGAGGATGCCCCGGTTCGCGAGGTACAGGTGCAGGTACTCGTCCAGCGCCTCGTCGGCGGCCAGCGCGGATTCGCCGCCCGAGCGCGGCGGCCGCCGGCAGAACCGGTACTCGGCCCTGGCCCCTAGCTGGGCGATGGTCCATGGCAGCGCCCGGCTGTCGATGACGCCGCGGACGCCGGCCGTGTACCGGTCGGCGAGGGCGATCATGAGGGCGAACGCGTCGTCGGTGAGCACCTGCTCCAGGGTCGCGCGCATGGCCGCCACCGATAGCGCGTTGCCGGCCAGCGTGCCGCCGACGCCGCCGGTGTCGACGATGTCCGCGCTGTCGTCGGCGAGGATCCGCTCAGCCAGGGCGGCGGAGAGCCCGAACGCGCCGCACGGAATGCCCGCGCCGATGGACTTCCCGATCGTCACCACGTCCGGTTCGAGCCGCCACGCCCGGCTGCAGCCGCCGGGTCCCGCGCTGAACGTGTGCGTCTCGTCGTTGATCAGCAGGGTGCCGTAGGCCCTGGTCAGTTCCCTGACGGCGGCCAGGTAGCCGGGTTCTGGCAAGACGATGCCGATGTTGGTCAGCGCCGGTTCCATCAGCACGGCGGCGACGTCGCCAGCGGCCAGTTCGCGCTCGAGCGCGGCGACGTCATTGAACTCGGCCACCCGGGTCGTGGCCGCTGGGTCGACCGGCGCGCCTGTATTGCCAGGCCGGCTGCGCGCTCCGCCTGGCGTCGCGATGACGAAGGTCTCGTCGACGCTGCCGTGGTAGCAGTAGGAGTGCACCAGGATCCTGGGCCGCCCGGTGATCTGCCTGACCATCCGCAGCGCCCACCTGTTCGCGTCGGTCGCCGACAGCGTGAAGCTCCAGTGCGACGGCCCGAACCTGCGCGCCAGCTCGGCCGCCACCCAGGCGGCGTCCTCGGTGGGCAGCATCGTGGTCGCGCCGCCCAGCTCGCCGTAGCGCTGCGCGACCGCGGCCTGCACGGGCGCGGGGGAGTGGCCGGCCATCGCGCCGGTGTCGCCGAGGCAGAAGTCAGTGAAGATGTTGCCGTCGATGTCGGTTAGCCGAGCGCCGCGCGCGGTCGCCAGGTAGAGCGGGAACCCGCCGGGCCACATTCGCATCCACGTCATCGGGACGCCGCCGAGCAAGTGCTCGCCAGCCTGGGCGAACGCACGCTGCGACGCGCCGTGCGCCGCCCGGTACCGCGCCCGCTCCCGCTCGATCAGGCCGTGCAGTCGCTGCCTGTCGACGACCGCCCCGCTTGCTTGCCCGCTGTCCCGCATCGCGCCTCCCCGTGCCATTGGGCAGGACATTATCGTGGCCCCCGTGCGTCGGCCCGCGGGCGTCGGGTGCGGCCGCCGTGTCCGCACGCCGTCCTACACTGGCGCGGTGACGTCCCCTGCCGCAGCGGCTGACCCAGTGGGAGCAGCCGGCGTCCTGCAACGGGTCTTCGGCTACGAGTCCTTCCGCAGCGGCCAGCAGGAGATCATCGAGCACCTGGTCGGCGGCGGCGACGCGCTCGTGCTGATGCCCACCGGCGGCGGCAAGTCGGTGTGCTACCAGATACCAGCGCTGATCAGGCCGGGGACCGGCGTGGTGATCTCACCGCTGATCGCGCTGATGCAAGACCAGGTCGACGCGCTGCGCGCGCTCGGGGTCAGGGCCGGTTTCCTGAACTCCAGCCAGGATTCCGGCCAGCGTGCCGCGACCCAGGCCGAGTTCCTGGCCGGCGAGCTCGACCTGCTGTACCTGGCGCCAGAGCGGCTTCGGTCCGAGTCGACGCCGCGGCTGCTCGACCGCGGGAAGATCAGCCTGTTCGCGATCGACGAGGCACACTGCGTGTCCCAGTGGGGACATGACTTCCGGCCCGACTACCTGGCCCTGTCCGCGCTGCACGAGCGCTGGCCCGGCGTGCCAAGGATCGCCCTCACGGCGACCGCGACGAAGGCGACGAGGGCGGAGATCGTCTCGCGCCTGAACCTCGGCTCGGCCAGGCAGTTCGTCGCGAGCTTCGACCGGCCCAACATCAGGTACCGGATCGAGCCGAAGGCCGAGCCGAGCAAGCAGCTGCTGACGCTGCTGCGGACCGAACACGCCGGCGACGCCGGCATCGTGTACTGCCTGTCCCGTGCGTCCGTCGAGAAGACCGCGGCGTTCCTCGACCGCAACGGGATCACCGCGCTGCCGTACCACGCGGGGCTTGACTCCAGGACCAGGACAGCCAACCAGGCGCGGTTCCTGCGCGAGGACGGCCTGGTGATGGTGGCCACGATCGCGTTCGGCATGGGGATCGACAAGCCGGACGTCCGCTTCGTCGCGCATCTCGACCTGCCGAAATCCGTCGAGGGCTACTACCAGGAGACCGGGCGGGCTGGCCGGGATGGACTGCCAGCCACAGCCTGGCTCGCTTACGGACTCGCCGACGTGGTGCTGCAGCGGCGCCTGATCGACACCTCGGAGGGAGACCTCGCGCATCGCCGCAGGCAGGCCGCGCACCTGGACGCGATGCTCGCGCTCTGCGAGACCGTGCAGTGCCGCCGCTCCCAGCTGCTCGGCTACTTCGGCGAGCCTGCCGGGCCGTGCGGGAACTGCGACACCTGCCTGTCGCCGGCGGAGACCTGGGACGGCACGATCGCCGCGCAGAAGGTGTTGTCCGCGGTGCTGCGGTTGCACAGGGAGCGGCATCAGCGGTTCGGCGCGGGCCAGGTGATCGACATCCTGCTCGGGAAGAAGACGCCGAAGGTGACCGAGCATGACCACGCCTCGCTCACGGTGTTCGGGATCGGCGCCGAGCTGCGCGAGAGCGAGTGGCGCGGCGTGGTCAGGCAGCTGCTCGCACAGGGGCTGCTGGCGGTCATCGGCGATTACGGGACGCTCGCGCTGACCGAGGAGAGCGGCTCTGTCTTGTCCGGGCAGCGGCAAGTCCTGCTGCGGCACGAGCAGACGCCCGCCAAGGTCAGGGCCAGGTCCAGCCGTTCCGCGGCTGCGCCAGCGGCCGAGCTGTCCGCCGGGGCTGCTGGGCTGTTCGAGCAGCTGCGCGCCTGGCGCGCGGCCGCTGCCAAGGAGCAGAGCGTGCCCGCGTACGTGATCTTCCACGACGCGACGCTGCGGGAGATCGCCGAGCAGCGGCCGTCCTCGCTAGCCGAGCTCGCCGGGATCGGCGGCGTCGGCGAGGCCAAGCTGGCGAAATACGGCGAGGCCGTCATCGGCCTCATGCATGATCGCGAAGGATCTGAGGTCCGCCAGGATCCTTCGCGATCACGGTGACGGGCGGCCGGGCTCAGGGGAAGGTGCGGTTACCTGCGATCAGGTTTCTCTGACCGAGGTCCAGCACGGGCACGCCTCCGTTCGGCAGTCGCCGGCGAGTCCTGTTAATCCCGATGAAGTTACTCAGCACTCGGTTGCCCCTGGTGCCTGCCCGCAACGTCACGCCGTCGCCGTGGTTGCCGCTGATGATGTTGGCCCTGCGCGCGAACGCGATGCCGATGACGTTGCGGTAGGCGGTCCCGCCGATCAGCACGCCGCCGCGGCCGTTGCCGAGCGCGGTGACGCCGAGGATCTCGGTCCCGATGAAGCTGCGGAACACGTGGTTGTCGTGGGCCGCGCCGATGATCGCGACGCCGTACCCGGCATTGGCGGAGAAGGTGTTCTGCGGGATGACCGAGCGCCGGTTGCCGCCGACGACATTGTCATGCGCGGTTCCGCCGATCCGCAGGCCGTCGCGGCCGTTCGGGAGCGCCGCGTTGCCGTCGGTGTTCGTTCCCGCGATGTCGGGGTCGACCGTCACGCCCCAGGCGTTCCCGCCGATCTCGATGCCGTTGCCGCGGTTGCCTGAGAACACGTTGGTGCGGGCCAGGTTGTTCCCGCCCGTCGAGGTAATCAGCAGGCCGTCGTGACCGTTGGGAGCGGCGCCCTGGAAGGCGAACAGCCCGCCGAAGGTGTTGAACGTGACGAAGCCGCGCGCCTTGCCGGTGACGGCGATCCCGTTCTGGCGGTTGCCCGCTGACACGTTGCCGAGCGGGATCACGCCACCGACCTGAGTGTTCCTGGACGTTCCCTGGACCAGGATGCCGTTGCCGCCGTTGCCGACCACAGTGGCGTTATTGGCGCCGACGCCGAAGAAGTTGCCCTGGACGACCACGCCGTTCGAGTCGGTGATCCGCAGCCCGTTGCCGCGGTTGCCGCTGATCACGTTGTAGTAGACGAACGGGTTGTTGACGAACCGGCAGCCGGTCAGCGAGTTGCGGTCGGCCCGGTCGATCCAGACGCCGGCGCCGCCGTTCCCGATCCCCGCGTCGCCGTCGGCCGTCGTTCCGATGAAGTTGCCGTTCAGCTTGTTGCGCGCCGATCCCGCGCCGATGAACACGCCAGCGCCCCTGTTGCCCGAGATCAGGTTGCCGAGTGGCGGCACGACGAAGACCGGCGTCTGCGTGCCCTTGTCCCCTGTCGGGTTGTTGACCTGGCCGGTGGCCGAGTCGGTGAACTCGGTCCCGCCGATCTCGTTGCCGTCAGAGCCGCGGACGATGCGCAGCCCGTCCCGCCGGTTGGGGATCGCGGCGCTGCCCGCGGCGTTGGTGCCGATCCGGTTCGCCTCGACTGTGTTGCGGTCGGCCTCGTCCAGGACGACGCCGCTGCGGCCGTTGCCGGAGATGACGTTCGCGACGACGCCTGAGGCGCCCGATGGGTTCAGCCCGATGTGGTTCCGCAGCGAGATCGGGGCGACGTACAGGCCGTTGCCGCGGTTGCCGTACGCCTTCCCTGCCAGGTTCAGGCCGATGTAGTCGTTGTCGAGCGTGACCCGGCCGGCCCTGAGGGTGACGCCGTCGCCGCTGGCGTTGTCGACGGCGAGCGCGAGCAGCGCCGACCCCTTGGCACTCCCGGCCAGCTGGAGGCCGCGGTTCCCCGCGGCGTCGATCTCAACGACGGGCGGACCGCCCGCGTGGTACCTAGGCGCGGACCGGCCGTTGATGATCATGCGGCCGGTGAGCACGGGCAAGGGGCTCGCGAGCCTGATCACGCCGCGCACCGCGAAGCTGATGATGGTCAGCCGGTGCCGCGGCGCGCTGTTGGCGACGCTGATCGCCGCCCGCAGCGAGCCAGGCCCGGCGCTCTGCAGGCTGGTCACGAGCACGAAACGGGCCGAGGCCGCCTGGCCCGCTGAGGCGGCTGGGGCGGCTGGGGCCGGCGGCGCGGTCGACGCTGACGCGGGGATGGCCGGTGTCGCGGCGACGGCCGCCAGGGTGAGGCTGATAGCGAGTGCGCGCATGGCGCTTGAGTATTCGCTGGTCAGCGGCCTGTTACCAGGATCGGTGAGTCAATCACCAGCCAACTCTTGCTCATGGACTGGTCAAGCGCCGCACCGCCGTGGCGATCGCGGATGGCTCCCTGCGGATCCGCGGCGAGCCATCCGCGATCATGGCGGGTCAGACGCCGGCGGGCACGCCCGCGAGCGCCGCGGAGAGCGCGGCGTCGCTGAGATCGAAGTCGTGAATCTCGCCGTGCAGGTAGTCGCCGTACGCCTGGAGGTCGAGCAGCCCATGGCCGCACAGCGCGGTCAGGATGACCTTCTCCTCGCCGGTCTCCTTGCAGCGCAACGCCTCTTCGATGCACGCGGCCACGGCGTGCGTCGGTTCCGGCGCCGGGACGATTCCCTCTGTCCGCGCGAACCGCAGCCCGGCGGCGAAGCACTCCAACTGGGGCTTGGCGACGGCCTCGATGAGACCGAGCTCGTAGATGTGCGAAAGCAGCGGCGACATTCCGTGATAACGCAATCCGCCCGCGTGAATCGGGTCAGGAATGAACTCGTGCCCGAGCGTGTGCATCTTCAGCAGCGGCGTGAATCCCGCCGTGTCGCCGAAATCGTACGCATAGGTGCCGCGCGTGAACGATGGGCATGCGGCCGGCTCGACCGCCCGGATGACCGGGTTCATCCGGCCGGCCATCTTCTCCCGCAGGAACGGGAAAGCCAGGCCGCCGAAGTTCGAGCCGCCGCCGGTGCATCCGACGATGAGGTCGGGCATGTCGCCGGCCTCCGCCAGCTGCTTGAGTGCCTCCTCGCCGATGATCGTCTGATGCATGAGAACGTGGTTGAGGACGCTGCCGAGTGAGTACCTGGTGTCATCGTGGCTGCCCGCCACCTCGACGGCCTCGCTGATCGCGATGCCCAGGCTGCCCGTGGAGTCGGGATGCTCAGCCAGGATGGCCCGGCCGGCGTTCGTGACGTCTGATGGGCTCGGGTGCACGGTCGCGCCGTAGGTCTCCATCAGCAGCTTGCGGTACGGCTTCTGGTCGAACGACGACCGCACCATCCAGACCTCGAGGTCGATCCCGAACTGCGCGCAGGCGAACGCGAGTGAGCTGCCCCACTGGCCGGCACCGGTCTCGGTCGTGAGCTTCCTGACCCCCTCCGCGGCGTTGTAGTAAGCCTGCGGGACGGCGGTGTTCGGCTTGTGCGAGCCTGCCGGGCTCACGCCCTCGTACTTGTAGTAGATCCGCGCCGGGGTGCCGAGGTCCTTCTCGAGCCGGCGGGCACGGTACAGCGGAGTCGGGCGCCAGAGCCGGTACACGTCGAGCACGGGTTCGGGGATCGCGATGTGCTGGTCGCCGGAGACCTCTTGCATAATCAACGCCACGGGGAACAGCGGCGCGAGGTCGTCAGGCCCGACGGGCTGGCGGGTGCCAGGGTGCAGCGGCGGCGGAGGCGGCGAGGGCAGGTCAGGGATGATGTTGTACCACTGCTGCGGCATCTCGGATTCTTGCAGGACATACTTGACCTGGTTCGACATGATCCCTCCCAGGCATGGGCCGTCAGATGGTCTCCGCTAGGTGAGAACAACCTAGCCCACCGCCGCAGCGTGCGTAAGTTTGCGGTGCCACGCCCCGCGCTCACCGCAAGTGTCGGGATGGGCCGGCGCCGGAGCGCGTGACCTGCTTCGGATCGGTTGCGGCATACCCCACCGCGTGAAATCGTTAGACGGTTAAACCGGGCTCGCTCGCTTATCGGCTAGATGCGGCTAATCGGCCTGCCCGGACGGCTAGGGGCGGGCAGCGCGCGGCCCGTGATCTCCCGGCGACCTCGGCGGTCTGGCGGCTGTATCGCGAGCAGCAGTAGCGGAGGTAGTTGGTCTTGTCGGTGCGGGCGGTCATTTCGCGACATGCGGGCTGCCCTGCGCCTCGGCGGTCTGTCTAGTCGTGGCCGGGGGGCGCAGGGGCAGGCGCAGGCCGGGGCAAGGCGAGCTGGGCGAGAACAGCGCGCAAGATGGCGATGGCGGATGGTCGGGCGAGGACCTCGCGGAGACCGGGGACATCGAAGCTGAGCAGTGGCTGAACCCGTTCCGTATCGGCCGGCCAGTCACGCCCGTTGTCCCGACGCGCCGGGCCGCGCCAAGCAGCGCTCCGGCCGCTAACGGGCCTGGCGAGCCCGTGCCTACCGGTGCTGTGCCGCCTGGTGCTGTGCCGCCTGGTGCTGTGCCGCCTGGTGCTGTGCCGCCTGGTGCTGTGCCGCCTGGTGCTGTGCCGCCTGGACCTGTGCCGCCTGGACCTGTGTCGCATGGACCTGGGGCCGGCGGGTCCGCGGCGCCTGCGCCGGGGCCAGCCGTGTACCTGCCGCCTGGCGCGGCTCCTGCTGCCCCTGTGCAGGGCAGGCCGGTCGTTCCTGAACCGGCCCAGGTCGCGCCGGTCCAGCCGGAGATGCCCCGTCAGGTCTGGCACGACGCCGAGCCACCGGGCCAGATCTGGCACGATCCGGAGCCCGAGCAAGGCTGGCAGCTGCCGGTCCAGGCGCCTCCGCAGATGCTCAGGCTGACTCCAGGCGAAGGCTACGAGGCAGCGGACCGGCCCTGGGCCGGCCAGCCCGCGGGGCCGGAGCCGTGGCAAGGCCAGGGCCAGGCCAGCGGTTTCGACTCCGGCCACGAGGCCGGCCGGAGCGAGCGCGGCGCCATGGCGGGGGACCACTACGGGCCGCGTGATCAGCCCGCTGGCTATCCGCAGGACCCCTCGTCCGGCTACCGGCAAGCGCCACCCGGGTACCCGCCGGCCAGCGGCGGCTTCCCCGATGACGGTTACCGTGCCGGGTACGGGCCGCCGGGCGCTGGTCCTGCCGAGCAGTACCCGGCCGGCTACCAGTCCGGCTATGGGCCGCCGGCGGGCTATGTCCCTGACCGGCCAGGCGGGCCCCCTGCGGCCGGCGGATTCGCGGAACCCAGTCCGCTTCGCCGGCGTGGGCGATACGCGCCACCCGGCGAGGGTTACCGACCAGAACCAGGCGCGGGGTACAGCCACGCGGACGGCTACGCGGGCGGGCCGCGCGACGTTCGCGGCGGGCGATCGCAGGCCGGTCCCGCTGGCCAGCTCGGGCCTGACGGCTATGGCTCCGCTGGCGGCTATGGCCCCGCAGGCGGCTACGGCCCAGCCGAGGGTTACGGTCCGGCCGAGGGCTTGGGCCGTTCCGGCGGCCATGGCGGGCCCGACGGCATGCCCGGCGGCCCTGGCGCGGAGGCAGGCTACGGACCGCCAGCCAGCTATGCGGCCCCTGGGCGGCCAGATGCCCGTGGCCGATCCGGCGGCACTGGCCGGCCCGGCGACGGGTTCGGCCGGCGTGGTCCATCAGGTCCTGGCAGCGGAGGGCGCCCGGCGGGACCCGGCGGTCCTGGTGCGCCAGCCGGGAACGGCGCGCGCGGCGGATACGGGCCAGGGTCAAGCGGGGAGTTCGGCCAGGGCCAGGGCCGGGGCTTTGGGCCGCCGGGCCGCATGGGCCGTGAAGGAACCTTGCGGCGGGATGAAGGAACATCGCATCGGAGCGACGGGCCCTGGCACCGGAACGACGGCCGCGGCCGGCCGGACGGCTATCGCGGGTCCGCGGGCTTCGGTCCCGTCGAGGGCTACGGCGTCCCCGCTGGCTATGGACCGTCGGACGCCTATGGTGCGCCGGAGGCCTATGGTGCGCCGGAAGCCTATGGTGCGCCTGGCGGCTATGGTCCGCCCGACGGCTACCGCCCATCGGGTTATGGCGCTCCTGACGGCCAAGCCCCGGGTGATCGCCACGGGCCAGGCGGAGCCGCGCAGAACAGGCGGCGGCAGGCAGGAGACCAGGGAGCGGGACGCGCTGGCCCCGAGCCGGGCGGCCGCCCGCCCGGCGCGCAGCTTCCGCGGCGCCGGCCCCGTGCGGGCGGCCCAGGCGGCCCTGCTCAGCCGCAGCGGCCAGGGCCTGGCCCAGCAGCGCCCGGCTACCGGCAGGGCGCCGGCAACGGCCCCGCCTGGCCGTCAGGGAACGGCGCGCCAGAAGGTTCCAGGCACCGGCCGCCGAACCGGTCCGAATATGGCCCCGACGGGCAATCGTTCGGGCCGAGCCGCGGTCCTCGTGTGCCTGACGGATACGGGCGCCAGGACTACTACCCGCCCGATGCTGGGAACGGTCCGCGTCAGCGATACGGCGCCCGGCCCGGATACCGGCCGGATGGGCGGCCGCAAGGCCAATGGCGGCGCGGCCAGGACATGCCGGCCGATCCGAGGTGGCAGGATCAGGCTGGCCAAACCTGGGACGGTGCAGAGCCGCGCTACGGCGGCTATGACATGCCGGGGGACGGCCGGGCAGGCGTCCCGTTGCGGGACGACGGGAGGTTCGGCCACCAGCCGGGCGGACCGCCGCACGGCTACGGCTTCCAGGATCCAGACGGCTATGGCGCCGGCTATCAGAACCAGCGCGGCTACGAGACCGATCGCCCGGCGCTGAGCGACCAGCAACAGGAGCGTCAGCCGCGCGATGCGACCGCCGGCGGCGGGCGGGGCGGGCTGCCCGCTGATGGCCCGCCGGCCGGGCGCCGGGCCACTCAGGCGCGCAGGACAGGCCCGCCAGCCGCGTTGCCGCCCGGTCCGTCAGCGAGCGGCGCGCAGGCATCCGGCCGCGAACCCGATGCCGTCGGCGAGGCTGGCCGCGACCCGGCAGGCCGCGACGCTGCTGCGCCGGAACCCGGCGGGCCCCACGGCCAAGGTCGGCCGTTCCAGGCGACCGAGCCGGCGAGTGCCGCGCGGCCTGAGCCGTCCGCCGCCGCGGCCGATCTGGCCAGGTCTGGCCGCGCGCCCGCAGACCGAGCTTCCGGTCAGCCCGTGCGCCCGGCCAGCCAGGCTGACGGCTCAGGCGACAAGTCACAGCCATCGGCCGTGACCGCTGCGACCCCGCCAAGCCCCACCGGCACCCTCCCGCCCGCCGTGACCGAGGTGCCCGCCTCCGGGCCACCGGTCGCGGACTCGCAATCTGGTCGAGACGGTTACGAGATCGTGAGCCCGGATGCTGAGACCACGCCGATGGCGGTCATCCTGGGCGACCAGCCGCCCGGGAAGCAGCAGCCCGCCGAGCCACCTGCCACCGCCGCCGCCGCCACCGCCACCGCCACCGGGGTGCCACGGCGGGCTGGAAGCGTTCCGCCGCCCGAGAGCACCGGTCAGCACCGCGAGCCAGGGAAGTCCGATCCGGCTCGCTCAGCCCCGTCGCAGCCTCCCGCGCAGCGGGTTCGCGGCCCGTTCGAGCCTCCCGCCAAATCAGGCCCAGTCGAGAATGGCGCGCCGCCCGTCGAGGCGGCTGAGCCCGGTCCGGCCGACCCAGATGCGAGAACGATCATGTCGCAAGCCACGAGGGCGAGCGTCTGGTCGCCAGCAACGGCGAAGATGGACCAGATCAAGGACCTGTACCTGACCGCGGAGGCGATCGGCGAGGACGCGCTCGACAAGCACTTCGAGCAGGTGAGCGACCGGCAGCGGCAGCTGATCAGGGAATACTTCGACGGGAACGTCCCGAGCGGGGCCGAGAGCAGCGACGCGGCGTCCTGACCACCGTGCCGCGTGGACCGCGTGCGGTCAGCGCCGCGGTGCGCTGCTGCCGTACCGGCGGTAGTCGCTGATCTCCGCGTTCCCTGGCGGCGAAGGCAGGGCTGCCCAGGCTGAGGCGAGATCAGACCGCAAGGTCGCTGCCTCCTCGGGCGGGATGCGCGGATCATTGATCAAGCTGGCCGACGTCCTGGCCAGATGCTGAGCCTCGAGGCTCGCGCTGGTGTGGAACTGAACTTCGAAGGGAAGCTCGCTGAGCGGATCGTGCCACATGGTGTAGACGCACCGGTTCGTCGGGCTGCTCCATCCGTTCTTGCGCGCCTGCAGTTCGAAGCCCTGGCCCTCGAGCGCGTCCTGGACGAGCAGGATGCCGTCAGCGTAGAAGGCGACGTCGAAGATGAACGAATAGGACAGGGCGCCCGGTACCCGGTTGGCCAGCAGTTCGGGGGAGCGGTCGGGATGCCGCCTGAGCATTTCGGCGAACCTGGCACGGAACACGTCGATGTCCAGCAGCGCGTGCTCTTCGGTATGCGGGTCCAGGTTGCCGTTCTCCAGCCGCTCCTCGACCTGCCGCAGCTTGGTGGTCAGACCGCTGCCCACGTAGCTGCCGAAGAGGTCGCGCCCCTCAGCGGCACGGAACCGGTCATAGCTGTCGTCAGCGATCCTGACCTGATCGGGCGCGAGCCTGGCCGGTCCCCACGCCCAGGCTCCGTCGGGAGCCATCCGCGGCGGGTTCCCCGCCGGATTGAATCCGGGGCCGCGTGCCACTGGCGCGGCGCTGGCGCGCGGCCTGCCGTCCTGCTCACGGCCTGCGGTTCTGGCGCGCAGGTCGGTGCCGGAGTCGGAACCCGAGCCCGAGTCCGTCTCCGAGGCCAGTCGGCGCGTGCTGGAAGGGCCGGTTTGCGTCTGGCCGCTGAGAGTGTCGGCGGAACGATCTGCCGCGGGGGTGAAGCTGGGCCGGCGCCGGATCGGCTGGGTTCCGCGCTCGGCGTCCGCCGCCGAGTAGCTCGTCAAGGATCCGGCTTGCGGCTGACCATGTTCCGCCGCGGGCGTGAACGCCGGTGCCGGCCGGACGGGCTGCTGCCCGGCGTCGGCCAGGTCATGGGCGGCTGGGGCGGACTCCGGCTCTGGCCCGGCCGCCGGCATGCTCGTCTCCGTGCCATGCGCCACGGGGTTCTCATGGGCTTGCGCCACAGGAACGATGCCATCGGGAGCGGAGCCTGCCGCCTGGCCAGCATCAGGCGCCGGATCGGGCGCCGCAGGTGCAGCGGCAGGGCGGGCCCGGCGTCCCCTGCTTGGCAGCCCGGGCTCCGTGCTCGAACCCCTGAGCGACCCTCCGGCGTCGGTCGCGGGTGACGGACCGGACAGCCCTTGGGCGATGACCAGCGGGGTCGAGGACCCTGCGTCCGCCGGCATGGCCGTCTCGGGCTTCGCGGCCTCCGCGGGGGTACTGGCCGGCGGCGGCGAGGGCTCTGTCTCCGGCGTCGGCAGGCTCAGGTCAGTCAGGGTGCCGTCGTGGCCGGCCCGGCCTGGCCCGGCCGCAGCCTCGATGCCCCGGCCGCGGGCCGGAGGCGCGAGCTCAAGGTGCTTAAGGCGAGGAGGCGGCGGCTTGCGTTCCCCGTCGACGTGGTACGGCGAGGACGGGTGACCGTAGGGCAGCCGTTCCAGCCGCTGCCTGAGGTCGGCCCACGATCCTGGCTCGGGCGTCAGGTCGGGCCGATCGGCGTAGCCTACGGGCTGGTCAGCGCCTCGCCTGGAGCCAGCCGCGGCACCACCGCTGGCGTGGCCGGCGGCTCCGTTCGCCGACGGTTCGGCGAGCACGGCCCTGACCGGTTCTGGCCTGTTTCCCTCCTCAGCGCCATACGGACCTGGGGAGGATGCCTGACTGCCGGTCGCGGCCGAGACCGCGCTTGTCGGCCCTGGCTCGGGAGCCGGCGGAACGGCCTCAGGAGCCGCCACAACCGGCTCGGGGGTCATCTGGATCGCTTCGTCAGCTGCCGTAGCCGCTCGCGCCGTATCCGCGGCCCGCGCTGGCGGGTGGTCAGAACCGCCGTTCGCGGTCGCTGAGGCCGGCTGGTGTTCTGGCGCCGGACCAGGGTCGAACAAGCTGCGGCCGCCCGGCCGAGGAGCGGGATCGAAGACGCTGGGAGTCCTGCGCGGCAGCACCGGACTCGCCCCGGCAGCCGGCGCGCGATCGGGCTCGGCCGGACGGGACCGCCCTGGCACCTCGGGGCCGTAGGCGTGTCCGTTCGAGCGTTCAGCGGCGCGAACGGGCTGCTGTGCCATGATCAGAGTGGAGTCGAGCGGGTCCGGCTGGTCGGAATGCCCCAGCCCGTCCCACTGCTCCCGCTGCCCTGACATGGCGCTTTCTCCCGCGTATTGGCAATGTGGCCATCGTAGTCGCGGATGGACCGATGTCGTGGCGGTCTGGCAGGATGGCGCAGTTCACGGCGTTCTGGGCGTGAGGATCGGACCGGTTCAGGAACCTGGCGGCCAGGCAGGCATGACCTGGCCATGCGCGTCGCCGAACCCGACCCTGCTGCCGTCAGGGCCGGTCGCCGTCGCGGTGATCACCACCTCGTCGCCGTCCTCCAGCCAGCCGCGGCTGCTGCCGTCGGGAAGCGTCAGCGGCTGCCGGCCGGCCCACGCCAGCTCGATCAGTGACCCGTACTGATCGGGCTGCGGGCCGCTGACCGTCCCCGACGCGAACAGGTCGCCAGTGCGCAGCGAGGCCCCGTTGACGGTCATGTGCGCGAGCATCTGAGCCGGGCTCCAGTGCATGGTCGCGTACGGCGGCCGCGATACCACGTGCCCATTGATCCGCACCTCGAACGCGATGTCCAGTCCCCAGTCGCCGGATGTGGCCAGGTAGCTGGCCAGCTCGGTATCCAGGGAAGGCGGCCGTACCCTCGCGTGCTCGAGCGCGGCGAGCGGCACTACCCACGGCGAAATTGTTGTGCCAAAGGATTTTCCGAGGAACGGTCCGAGCGGCTGAGATTCCCATCCCTGGATGTCCCGCGCCGACCAGTCGTTCACCAGGCACGCGCCGAACACGTGCTCAGCGAACCGCGCGGCAGCAACGGGCTCGCCGAGCGCGGACTCGGCTCCGACCACGAAGCCCAGCTCGGCCTCGAAGTCCAGGCGCCGGCACACGCCGTAGAGCGGGGCAGGGGAGCTGGACGGCCTGGTCTGGCCGCATGGGCGCCTGATCGGCGTGCCGGACACGACCACCGTGCCCGCGCGGCCGTGGTAGCCGATGGGCAGGTGCCGCCAGTTCGGTGTGAGCGGTTCCCCGTCGGGCCGGAAGATCCGCCCCACATTGGTGGCGTGCTGCTCGGAGGCGTAGAAGTCGACGTAATCCGCGACCGTGAACGGCATGTGCATGGTGACGTCGGCCGCGGGCGTGAGCAGGTCCTCGAGCGCGCTTCGGTAGTGGTCGTTGCTGAACCACTCCGTCATCGCGGCCCTGACCTGAGCCCACGCGCCGTCACCTTCAGCGAGGAAGTGGTCGAGGTTGCCGGCGCTGAAGTTGTCGGCCCGCCCAGGCAGCAGCCGCTCGGCCGCGGCCGTGAGGTTGAGCACCCGGTCGCCGATCGCGACGCCGACCCGCCGGTGCGCCGGGTGGTGCGCGTCGCTGAACGACCCGTACGGCAGCGTCTGCAGCCCGAACGGGTGCCCGTCGGGCACCTCGAGCCAGTCACATGCGCGCGCCAGTGCCATGACACAGACCTCCTACGCTCAACAGGACTCAGGGCTCACTCAGCAAGCCCAGGCTGACCAGGTCAGCGACGGGCTCCTCGGTGCTGCACGTGCCGAACGAGGTGAACAGCCAGCGGATCTCCGCGGCGGCATCGACGTCGAGCGCCCTGGCGGCAGCACCTATCGCGGCGCTGTCGCGCTGGCCGATGATCGCGGCGATCTCGCTGACGTCCGCGCCGTCGGCCGCGGCGCCGGTCGCGAGCAGCACGTTGAGGAAGCCGTGCTGCTCGAGCCCGGGATTCTCGTTGTCGCCGGGAACGCCGCCGCTCGTGCAGCGCACGGCGTGGTGCAGGCCCGCCGTGCACTTGAACTGGATCCGGCGCCCGGCCACGGCCGCGAGGCATCCGGCCAGCGTCTCCTCGCCGGGAAACGCATCAGGTGTGACCCCGCCCGTGCGCAGCTTGGGCCGGTAGCCGTGCTGGTCGGCGACGTCGAGCAGCGGGCCAGCGGCCGCCGGGTCGGCGATCGCCGCTAGCGGGTACTCGATGTAGCCGGCCGCGCCCGCGAGCGGCACGTTGTCGAGCGCGGCCGCGACGTCGGCCACGGCCGTGGCCGGATCGGCGTCCTTCGCGGCGGGAACCTCGATCGCCCGCAGCCGCAGCCGCGGGTCGGCCGCTACCGCATCGGTTGCGGCGCTGACAGCGTCCGCGCCGCCGGTGACCACGAGGGACAGGTCGATCCACGGGGTATTGGCGGCGGTCATGGCCCTGCCCAGTTCGGCGAGCCTGGTTTCCGGACAGACGAACGGCCCGGTCAGCTCGTTGAACCAGGCCGACTCGTGACTGACGTGCGCGGCGACCGCCGCGGACATCGGCAGGTTGCCAGGCGGGAACAGCGAAGCGTCGTCGAGCAGGCCGCGCAGCAGGGCGCGCCGCGGGTCACCGGAGCGAAGGTCGCTCATGAGGGCGTTCCCCTAGGCCTGGTCTGACGTGTCGCGGCGGATCGTCGCCTGCTCAGCGGGCGACCCTGACCGCCCGGCGACGGGTACCGTGGCGCCTGGAGCCACGGTCGCGCTGGCCTCCGCCGGCGCGGCTCGCTCCGCGGGCACGCTAGCCGCGCTGGACCCGGCCGGCCCGGCAGCTGCGGGCTGGGCCGACGGCATCACGTCGATGTGCTTGGCCGCGGCAGCGCGCTCGGCCTCGTCAAGGACCGAGGCGGCGCGCAGCCTCGCCTCGTAGGCTTCCTTGCCGCCGCGAGCGCCAAACAGCCGCCTGCTGTAGACGAGATAGGCGACAAGCAGCAGGTTCAGCAGGAACAAGACAAGCTTGGTGATCGTGACCGCCTTGGACAGCTCGTAGATCTCGAACGGCAGGCCAAGCGAGGTCACGATCATCGCGAAGTACTCGCCCCACCGCTTGGCCTGCCAGAGCGCGAGCGCCTCGATGCCCGAGACGAGCGCCAGCGCGGTGACCCAGAGCGCCAGCAGGCGCAGGTTCGACTCGCTGATATGCAGCAGGCTGTGGATCTTCTCCAGCAGGGCGTGGTTCAGGGTGAACCCGAGTTCCCTGGCGAAGTCCCTGATGATCGGGATGTCCTTGCCGAGCGCCTGGGCGATGGACTGCGAGTTGGCGAACCGCCAGATGCCGAACGCCACGGCGCCGAAGAGGACGAACCTGATGGCGCGCTCGATCGCGAACAGCTTCAGGATCAGGTCGCCCCTGATCTGCTTGCCGCGCTTGACCGACGGCGCGTCGGCGGCCGGGCCTGAGCCGTCGGGCAGGCCGGGGACGTAGGTGCCGCAGCGCAGGCACTGCCAGAGTTCGGCGGAACCGGTCTCGCCGTGCATGTGCTCGCGCAGGTGCGGCTCGTCGGGCGCGAAGGTGATGTGCCCGATGCGCCCGCACCGGTACAAGCTCCAGTCCATGTGCCGAGCCTACGGTAAGAGATAAGCCAGGAGGCTAAGGCGACCGGGAGGCCGGCCACCTCATCGTCATCTTGTACCGGGACGCGCGGCACACCGACCAGGATGCTCCCGGTTAGCTCGATGACGCGGTCGCAGACGAGCGCGAGAGCTTCCGCGTCGGCGCCGAACGCGATCACCACAGTGTCGCGGGAGAAATCCCTGATCACGTCCGCGAGCACGGTCCTGTCGAGCGGCTGCAGGTGGTCAAGCAGCGAGTCGATCAGCAGCAGCTTCGGCTGGTGCACGGAGGCGACCGCCAGCCTGACCTTTCTCCCGATGAGCTGGGGGGCGGCGCCGATCGCCACGTCTGCCCACGGCATCAGGCCGAGCCTGTCGAGTATCGCGGCGACCAGGAGATGCCGGTCAGAACCTGGCTGGCCGGACTTCCTGGCCGCGCGGTCGACGAGGGTCCTGATCCTGGTCGACCCGACCTGTCGTGACCCGCGGCTGGCGATGCCAGTCTGGCGCCGGACGGCCGCCCGGCCGGCGGCGAGGGTCATGTCGTAGCCAAGGACGTGCAAGCTTCCGTATGCGGGAGCGATCCGGCCGGACAGCAGTCCGATCAGCGCGGTGGCCGCCGCAGACCTCGGCGCTGCAATGCCCAGCGCGGCGCTGCCGAGGCCAGACTGGTCAAGCCGGAAGCTTGCCATCCGCAGGGCCCAGCGGCTATCGCATCGGACTCCTACGCCGGCGCACAGGACCGGGGCAAAAGCTGTCACGGCGTGACCGGACTCCATATCGCCCCCTCGATCATGTCTCGGTCACGTACTCCCCAAGCAGGGAATATAACTTGCCGTTAAGGGCGTGTCAGCACTGTCCGGCCTGGCGTGTCACCTGCAAAGACACCCGAATCCGGGCGTCCTGTGTCTGCTCCGTTATCAGCGGTGCAACGGGTCGGTCAAGCAGGGGTCAACGGCCGGTCAGGCGATGGAACGCGCGGCCCGCACCGAGGCGGCCTCGTGCAGGAGCACGGAAGGCCGGTAGGGCCGGAGGTCACTACCCGGCCGCGCGGCCGCGGGGTCACCGGTAGCTTGGCGCTGTGCGCAAGCCGATGGACCTGCCGTTCGATCCGATCGAGCGCGCGGCCGCGATCTGGGAGCGCAGGTTCGGCGAGGCGCGCGCGATGGCGGCGGTCACGTCCGTGATGCGGGCGCATCAGATCCTGCTCAGCGAGCTTGACGCGCTGCTGCGGCCGTTCGGTCTGACGTTCGCGAGGTACGAGGCGCTCGTGCTGCTCAGCTTCAGCCGCGCTGGCGCGCTGCCGATGCGGCTGATCGGCGAGCGCCTCATGGTCCATCCAACGAGCGTCACCAATACGATTGACCGGCTCGAGCAGGCCGACCTGGTCGCGCGCAAGCCCAATCCGCGGGACCGGCGGGGCACGCTCGCCGAGATCACGCCGGCCGGACGGACGGTCGTCGCCGAGGCGACGCAGGTCCTCATGGCCGCGGGCTTCGGTCTGCGAGGTTATGACGATGACCAGCTCGATGACTTGTTCGGGCTGCTCAGGAGCCTGCGCGTGGGCGCTGGCGACTTTACCGAATAGGCCTGGCCTGCCAGGTCAGGCCGCCGTCCTTCGTGATGTAAACGGCAGATCCCTGGCTCGCCGCGAGGGCCACGCCGTTGGTGTCCGTGGTCATGCCGATGAAGCTGAACCCGCCAGGTGGCGTGGTTACGCGAGCCGGGTTCCAGGTGCGTGCGTCGGCTGAGCGGTAGATCCCCGCAGTGGTCGCCAGTACGAGCGTCCCGGCCGGAGCAACCGTGAGGGACTGGGCGATCCCGTTCGCCTGAACCGTTCCCTGCGACTGCCACCGCGCGCCACCGGCACCTGACCGGTACACCTTCAGGCCGCTGGCGCCGGGGACCTGGCACACGAGGTACAGATGGCCAGGACCAGGGGCCAGCAGCGAGGGCTCGGCAACCTGCCTGGCCAGGCAGGTTGCCGCTGGCCCTGAAGCGATCCGGACCCGACCCCAGGAACCGGCGGTAACCGGGCCCGTGTAGAGCCTGCCGCCAGCGATGAGGTACCCGCGATGACCGGTCAGTTGCAGGCTGCCTGATACCGCGAGTCCAGCCCCCGCAGTGCCGGGGACGGACTGCCAGCGGTCGGCAGATTTCGGGCTAGAGAACAGCCTGAAGCCCGTGCAGCCTGAGCCGAACTGTGCGCCGGTGCCGCCACAGCCCGACGCGAGCACCGCGAACGCGCGGTCGCCGACCGTGGACAAGTCGACGACGCGCCGGCCCTTGATGTTGATGGCGTGCCAGGACTCTCCGCCGTCGTGGGTGGCGTACAACGCCGGGCCAAAGGCCCAGCCGTTCGTTCCGTCGAGGAACCTGACCTGGCTGACGCCTGCCGCGCCGCCGGGCGGTCCGGCCGGCGGCGCGCCGATCTCAGTCCAGCTGGCTCCGTAGTCGTGGGTTCCCGCCATGGCGGTGCACGGCGCCGGCCCGCAGGACCCGGCCTGGCCAAGCACGGCACCGAGGGTGCTGCCCACGAAGGTCACGGACGTGGGGCGGAATCCGCCCGCTGGGGGCGGACCGCTACCTGCCGTGAGGAACGGCGGGCCCGGCAGCGCCAGCTTGCCGGCCGGTGACGCGGATCCTGGCCTCGGCGTCAGGACAATCCTGGCCGGGCCGGGCTGCCCAGCGGTGCCGAGGCCGCTGACGAGCTGCGGCACAGTGACGCCCGCGGCGATGATGACCGCGGCCCCGGCGGCGGCGGTCATGGCTTTCATGGCGCGGCGGTGGCGGGCGCGGCGATGCACGCGCTCGAACGCCCCAGGCCGCGGGGGCAGGAGTTCGACGTCGGCGCTCAGCCAGGCCTCGATCGGATCACGATGATGACCAGTCATGACGGCTCACCAACCGCTGCCTTGAGCTTGGCGCGTGCATGATGCAGGTCGGCCTTCACGGTCCCCTCCGGCCGGCCAAGCAGCATCGCGACCTCCTTGACGCCGAATCCGCCGTAGTAGTGCAGCAGGAACGCGCTGCGCAGCCGCGGCGGCAGGCTCTCGATCAGGTCGCGGACGTCGACGTCCTGGGCCGGATGCCAGGAAGGTTCCCTGGGCAGCGCGGCCGTCATGGTCCTGATCGCCCGACGTTCCCTGCCGGTCTTACGCCAGTGGTCCCTGACCAGATTCGTCGCGATCATGTAGAGGTAACTCTGCGGATTGTCCAGCCCTGACCATCGGGACAGCAGCCTGGTGAATGCCTCTGCGGCGATCTCGTGCGCGGTCTCGTCGTCGTCGACCAGGCGCCTGACCCAGCCCGCGAGCCTCGGGTAGCACGCGTTGAAAAGTTCCTCAGCGGCGTCGCGGTCGGCGGTTCGGAGCCTGGCCACAGAGCTCCCTTGCCTCGTCGCCGTCGCTGGCGGCCTAGCCCATGGTGCCTGCAGGGTAGCAACGTCACCGGCCATCACCAAGCCGGCGTCGCTGGCGAGATTTCGCATTTGTTCTACCACACAATCGGCCCTGGGCTGGTCGGGAGCGCACGCGCGTGCGCTCCGGTAACTACTCAGACGGCGCCGGGCCGCCGATGGTTGGGCCGGGTTCCGGATTCCGGTACCCGTCGGCGCGGCCTAGACTGGCAGCAGCGGTTTAGTAGGACGTCCTACTAATCGCCTGGCCGCTCAGCAGCCGGAGGATGAACGATGGGCGCTCAACCCGCAGGTGGCCACGGCGACCCTGGCGAACACGGCAGGGCACGGTGGCAGGCAAGGTATGACAGCTCGCGGCTCCGTGACGCGGACTTCACGACGCTGTCCGGGCTCGCCGTTGATCCGGTATACGGGCCGCGGCCGGATGCCGTGGTGCCTTGCTTCGAGCGGATCGGCTGGCCGGGGGAGTACCCCTTTACCAGGGGCCTGTACCCGGCGGGGTACCGCGGCAGGACGTGGACGATCAGGCAGTTCTCCGGCTTCGGCAATGCGGTCCAGACGAACCAGCGGTACAAGATGCTGCTGCAGGCCGGCGGCGGCGGGCTCTCGGTGGCGTTTGACATGCCGACCCTGATGGGCAGGGATTCCGACGACCCGCGCTCAGCCGGCGAGGTCGGTCACTGCGGCGTTGCCATCGACTCTGCGGCCGACATGGACGTCCTGTTTTCCGGCATCCCGCTCGCCGACATTACGACCTCGATGACGATCAGCGGCCCGGCCGTGCCGGTGTTCTGCATGTACCTGGCGGCAGCCCAGCGGCAGGGCGCAGACCTCGGCAAACTCAACGGCACGCTGCAGACCGACATCTTCAAGGAGTACATAGCCCAGAAGGAGTGGCTGTTCCCGCCGCAGCCGCACCTGCGGCTGATCGGCGACCTGATGGAGTACTGCGCCGCTGAGATACCGGACTACAAGCCGCTGTCGGTGTCCGGCTACCACATCAGGGAGGCCGGCTCGACGGCCGCGCAGGAGCTGGCGTTCACGCTCGCCGACGGCTTCGGATACGCCGAGCTCGGCCTGTCGCGCGGGCTGGATATCGACCTGTTCGCGCCGGGCCTGTCGTTCTTCTTCGACGCGCACATCGATTTCTTCGAGGAGATCGCCAAGTTCCGCGCGGCCCGCAGGATCTGGGCCCGCTGGATGCGCGATGTCTACGGCGCCACGACCGAGCGGGCGCAGTGGCTGCGCTTCCACACCCAGACCGCTGGCGTCTCGCTGACGGCACAGCAGCCGGACAACAACGTGGTGCGCACCGCCATCGAGGCGCTGGCCGCGGTGCTCGGGGGTACCAACTCGCTGCACACCAACGCGCTCGACGAGGTGCTCGCGCTGCCGAGCGAGAAAGCGGCCGAGATCGCTCTGCGTACCCAGCAGGTGATCATGGAGGAGACCGGTGTGGTCAACGTCGCCGACCCGCTAGGCGGCTCCTGGTACCTCGAGGCTCTGACCGACGGGATGGAGGCTCAGGCTGAGGAGATCTTCGCGAGGATCCGGGCGATGAGTCCGGACGACACGATGACCGGCGGGATCCTGCGCGGGATCGAAGAAGGCTGGTTCATGGCCGAGATCGCCGAGGCCTCCTTCGTCTACCAGCGGCAGCTGGAGAAGGGCGAGAAGAAGGTGGTCGGCGTGAACTGCCACACCGAGACCGTCGAGACGCCGGTCGAGATCCTGCGGGTCAGCCACGAGGTCGAGCGTGCTCAAGTGCACGAGCTGGCTGGGCGCCGGGCCAGCAGGGACCAGGCAGCCGTCGATGCCGGCCTGGCCGCGATGGTGCACGCCGCCAGGTCAGGCGGGAACATGATCCCGCCGATGATCGAGGCCGCCGTCGCGGAGGCGACACTCGGTGAGATCTGCGGCACGCTCAAGGACGAGTGGGGCAGCTACTCAGAAGCGCCGGCGTTCTGACGGCCGCTGGCCTCGGGCCCTCCGGGCCGGCTGCTTTGCCTCGCCGGCTGTACCCGCGTCACGTGCCTGAACGCTGAGCGGGATACGGCAGGATGGAGTTATGCAACAGCCGCGAGACTTTTCAATGGCCGGCGCCGTCGACCTAGGCGCCAGGCAGGCAGCCGCGAAACGACGTGAGCAGACGTCGCAGGGCGGCGGGACCGGCGCAGCCTCCAGTTTCGTCTTCGAGGTCACCGACGCGACGTTCAACACCGATGTCGTGGCCAGGTCGCAGTCCGCTCCGGTCATCGTCGACCTGTGGGCCGAATGGTGCGAGCCCTGCAAGCAGCTCGGCCCGGTGCTGGAGCGGCTGGCCAACGAGGCGGCAGGGGACTGGCTGCTCGCCAAGGTCGACGTCGACGCCAACCCGCAGCTGGCAGCGGCGCTGCAGGTGCAGTCGATCCCGATGGTGGTGGCCGTGATCGGCGGCCAGCTGGTCGACGGCTTCCTCGGCGCGCTCCCCGAAGCGCAGGTCAGCCAGTGGATCAGCCAGATCCTGCAGGTCGCTGATCAGCTCGGGATGCCGGCCAGGGTGCGCCAGCAGGCGCAGACGTCGGACGATGCCGGCGGTGCGGAGGCCGGCCAGCCCGCAGCTGGGGCGGCGCCAACCGGGCCGACTTCCTCGCCTGGCCGCGCCGGAACTCCTGGCGGGCCCGGCGGTCCTGGCGGTCCTGGCGCAATGGGCCAGGCCGGCCCCGCCAGCCCCGCTGAACTGCTCGGTGACCAGCGGTTCGAGACCGTGCAGAACGCCATGGAATCCGGCGACCTCGAGACCGCCGCGACGACCCTCGGGCAGGTGCTCGCCGATACGCCAGGTCACCCGGTCGCGACGGCATGGCTGGCGCAGGTCGACCTGCTGCGGCGGGTGAGCTCGTATGACCAGGCCAAGGTGCTCCGGGCGGCGCAGGAGAACCCCGACGATCTGGACGCCCAGAGCTGGGCCGCCGACCTGGAACTGGCGAACGGGCAAGTTGATGAGAGCTTCGACCGGCTGCTCGGCGTCTTCCAGCGCACGGCAGGCGACGACAGGGATAAGGTGCGGCGGCACCTGCTCAACCTGTTCGACGTGCTGCCGCCCAGGGATCCGCGGGTCACCAAGGCCCGGTCAAGGCTTTCTAGCCTGCTGTTCTGACCCGACCCGCCGGCCCGCAACCCGGCAGGCCCGTGGCGCATCATAGAGATATGCAGGAGGAATCCCGCACGGGTCAGCTGCTCGCAGCCACTCCGATGCTCGGTGACGTCAATTTCCGGCGCACTATCGTCCTCATCGTCGAGGACGAT
Source organism: uncultured Actinomycetota bacterium (assembly GCA_963739025.1). Taxonomy (GTDB): domain Bacteria; phylum Actinomycetota; class Actinomycetes; order Streptosporangiales; family Streptosporangiaceae; genus Chersky-822. Next base: position 90,463 of record CAVTYS010000004.1, read on the forward strand.
CCTGAGGAGGGAACTCTCGGGGTGGTGCTCAATCGGCCAAGCGAGATTCCGGTCAAGCAGGTCCTTGAGCAGTGGACAGGCCTGGTGACCGGTCCGTCCGTGCTGTTCCAGGGCGGGCCGGTGTCGCCGGACAGCGCGCTGGCGCTGGCGCTGCCGCGTGGCGAGAGCGAGCCCATCGGCTGGCGGTCGCTGGCCGGCTCGAAGCTGATGTCCAGGATCGGCCTTGTCGACCTGGGCGCGCCGCCGGAATTGCTGGCCGACGGAATCGCCTCGTTGAGGGTGTTCGCCGGCTACGCCGGCTGGGTGCCGGCCAGCTCGACGCCGAGATCGACGTGGGCGCCTGGCTCGTGCTCGACGGGCTGCCTGAGGACGCGTTCGCCGACGATCCTGACCGGCTTTACCCGTCAGTGCTGCGCAGGCAGGGCGGTGAGATGGCGCTGCTGTCGACCTATCCCGATGATCCCGTGCTGAACTGAGCCGTGCCGGGCCAGGAGCCTCGCCTTCGGGCCGCTGCTTGCCGCCCCCTGTAGCGGGTCGCCGGCTGGGCGTAAGCTAGGCGCGTGACTGAAGTTCTTCCGGCCGGCGGCACCAGGGTCGACTCCGACACCAGACCGGACCTTTCGACCGGTGATGGTGATCACGAGCGGTTCGCGCACTACGTCCTGAAGGACAAGATGATGGACAGTGCGGTGAACGGGACGCCCATGGTGGCCTTGTGCGGCAAGGTCTGGGTGCCGAGCCGCGATCCGAGCCGCTTTCCGGTGTGCCCGGAATGCAAGGAAATCTTCGAGTCGCTGCCCGAGGGCGACGGCTAGGCCTGGCTCAGTCGCCAGGCGCTTACCCGGCTACGTCGGCGGGCTCGCCGCCCGTGATCGTCAGCAACTCCGCGTACGAGGTCGGGAAGACCGTGTTCTGGTGGCCGCCAGCGGCCCAGACGACGTCGTACTTGTCCAGCCAGGTGTCCACCAGCGTACGGATCGGCTGCGGGTGCCCGACCGGTGCTACGCCCCCGATCACCTGGCCGGTCGCGGCGCGTACGAAGTCCTGGTCGGCACGCTTCACGGCGGCGTAGCCGAGCCGTGCGGCGACAAAGGCCGTGTCGACCCGGTGCGCGCCGCTGGTCAGGATCAGCAGCGGCGCGCCATCGGCATTGAAGATCAGGCTGTTCGCGATCGCGCCCACTTCGCAGCCGACCTGCTCGGCGGCCGACACAGCGGTCGGCGCTGGTTCCGGAAGTTCCCGCACGGCGCCCGCGGCGCCTAGCTCGGACAGGACATCGGACACGTGGCGAGCGCTGGGGTGCATGGCCGACAGGCTACCGTCCTGTTCCGGCGCCATTGCCGGTGTTGACGTGCCGCGTCCTGATGACGGTGGGGATGGCCGGGTCGCCGGACGAGAGCCGCAGGGCACCGCGAGGAAGCTCGCGCAGGGCCAGCTGCTGGCGTTCCCTGGCATCCCCGAGCGGCTCGGCGCCGACGATCTCCCCGTCCTTGACCAGCTGCCGCAGCAGCACCCGGCGCCGTGACCGGCTGCGGGCGCCTGTCTGGCCGTCCGCGGCGTCCGGCGGGCGGGCGCTGACCACCTCCGCGTTCGCTGTCCCGGCCGCGTTCAGCGTCCGTGCCGCCCACTTCCGGCCGCCGATGGTGGGCTTGCCGACCGAGCGCTTGGCAACAGGGACCAGCGTGCCGTTCCGGCCGGCCCTGGCGACAAGCTTGTACACCAGCGCCGCCGTCGGCACGCCAGAGCCTGTGACCAGGGCAGTGCCCACGCCGTAGCCGTTGACAGGCGCGGAGGCGAGCGCGGCGATCGAGTGCTCATCTAGATCGCCCGTGATCACGATCCTGGTACCCGTGGCGCCGAGCGAGTCGAGCTCGGCTCGGACCGTGTACGCGGCTTCACGCAGGTCGCCGCTGTCGATACGGACAGCCCCGAGGCCCGGTCCGGCCAGCTCGACGGCGGTACGGACCGCGTGAGCCACGTCGTAGGTGTCGACGAGCAGCGTGGTTCCCTTGCCAAGCGCGTCGAGCTGGACGCCGAAGGCCTGCCGCTCGTCGTCATGGACCATCGTGAACGCGTGCGCGCTGGTGCCCGCCGTCGGCACGCCGAACTCATATCCGGCCCGCAGGTTCGACGTGGCCGCGAATCCGGCCAGGTATGCGGCGCGTGCGGCAGCCACCGCCGCGCGTTCGTGCGTGCGGCGCGATCCCATCTCGATAATCGGCCGGCCGGCGGCCGCGGTCACCATCCGCGAGGCCGCTGAGGCCACAGCGCAGTCGTGGTTGAAGATCGACAACGCGATCGTCTCGAGCACCACGGCTTCGGCGAACGTCGCGTCGACGACCAGGATCGGTGACCCGGGGAAGTAGCAGTCACCCTCGGCATAGCCCCAGATGTCGCCGCGGAACCGGTAGGAAGCCAGGAAGCCCGCGGCGTCCTCGTCGATGACCCCGGCGCCGCGCAGAAAGCCGATGTCGTCGGCGGAGAACCTGAACGCCTCGAGAGCCCGCAGGAACCGGCCCGTTCCCGCGACGACGCCATAGCGCCTGCCGCCTGGCAGCTCCCTGGCGAACATCTCGAACACCGCCCGCCGCTCCGCCGCACCGCTGCGCAGCGCGGCGGAGACCATCGTGAGCTCATAGTGATCGGTCAGCAGCCCGGTGCCCGTCGTTTCGCCTTGCTGTCCGTCATGGCTCATCGTCACGAGGGGAAGCCTACGAATAGTGACCGCCAGCCTCTGCAGCGGCGGTGCGTGACGAGTCATGGACCCAGCTCCTGGCCGGGGCGATTGAGTGAAATCTGTCCGGAAATATGGACGGAGAAACAATCCCCGGCCGGCCGACGTGCGTAACGGCCGCTTCTGGGCAGTGGAACACTAGTGGGAGGGAGGTGGCTGCGAGTGAGCGTCGCACCTGTGGAAGTCCGAAGGCCGGAGACGAGCGAGGAGGCAGCTGTCGACCGGCCCTGGCTCACCATCGTCTGGAACGACCCGGTGAACCTCATGGACTATGTGACCTACGTGTTCCAGCGCGTCTTCGGTTACCCCAAGCCGAAGGCGGAGAAGCTGATGCTGGACGTGCACAACAAGGGCAAGGCCGTGGTTGCTGCTGGAGCGCGGGAGGCGATGGAGCGGAACGCCGAGACGCTGCACGGTTACGGCCTGTGGGCCACGGTCAGCCACGACGCGTAAAGTGAGCAGCCGGCCAGGAGCGGCTCGCCGCTCGCAGGCACAGTAACCCTGAGGATTTAGTTATCGCTGATATACCAGTCAACCCTGGAGATGCAGCGCAGCCGGAGGAGCCTATGTCTGGTTTCCGCGCAACTTCGGGCGGGGTGACCGCCAGGTTCGCGCGGCCGGAGGCTGCGATCATCAGGGACCTGGTCGGGCAGGTTGTGGAGCTGGTCGTTGCCGACATGCCCGCGCCTGAGGCCGACGAGCTGGCCGCGATGGTCGGGATGAGCGACTCAGCCGAGGTTCCTGAGGACCCGGTGCTGGCCAGGCTGCTGCCTGACGGCTATCGCGACGACCCGGACGCGGCGCACGAGTTTCGCAGGTTCACCGAATCCGGGCTACGGTCGGCCAAGGTCGAATCGGCGCAGACGCTGCTGCAGACGCTGCCGGCCAGCGGCGGGAAGGTCAAGCTCAGCGCCGAGCAGGCCGAGGCGTGGCTGCGCTCGCTGAACGACGTGCGGCTCGCGCTCGGCGTCCGGCTCGGGGTCACCGACGACTTTGACGGGCTCAGCGAGAACCTCGAGGACGATGACCCTCGTTTCGCCTATATCCAGGTTTATCAATGGCTGGCCTTTTTGCAGGAGAGCCTGGTGGCGGCCTTGTCCTAGCGGGCGGTTACGATCGCCGCCATGCTGACCATTCCGCGCGATCTGCTTGACCAGGTCATCGCGCATGCCAGGGCCGATCACCCCGACGAGGCGTGCGGCGTGCTCGCTGGTCCCGCAGGGAGCGACCGGCCCGAGCGATTCGTGGCCATGACCAACGCGGAGCGCTCACCGACCTTCTACCGGTTCGACTCGATGGAGCATCTGCAGGTCTGGCGCGAGATGGACGACCGGGACGAGGAACCAATCGTCATCTACCACTCGCACACGGGGACCGAGGCATATCCGTCGCGAACTGACATTTCGTACGCCATGGAGCCGGCCGCGCACTACCTGCTCGTCTCGACCAGGGAACCGGACGACACCGAGGTCCGCTCATTCAGGATCCTCGACGGCGTCGTCACCGAAGAACCAGTCCGGGTCAGCGAGTCGCTGGTGGAATGATCGAGACCTGAGGCAGGTTGTTGCCCGTGCCGTCCCACACGCTACTTCTGGAGAGTTCGATGTCCATCGAGGTCCGCATCCCGACGATCCTGCGCACGTTCACAGACGGTGCGAAGTCGGTTGAGGGCTCAGGCGACACGCTCGACGCGCTGCTCGCCGACCTGGACTCGCGGCACGCAGGGCTGCGAGGCCGGCTCGTCGACGACAACGGCCTGCGCCGGTTCGTCAACGTCTACCTGAACGACGAGGACGTCCGGTTCCTCGGCGGGCTGTCGGCGACGATCAAGGACGGCGACACGGTTACCGTGCTCCCGGCCGTGGCTGGCGGGATGCGCTGAGCCGCCAGCGCCGGAGGCTCGTCGGGGGCGCCAGGGACGGACAGGGCAGGCTCTCAGATGCGTTATGACTCGCTTCTCGACGCGATAGGCAGGACCCCGCTGGTGGGTCTGCCGCATCTGTCGCCTGGCCCTGACGCGCGGCTGTGGGCCAAGCTCGAGGACCGGAACCCGACCGGCTCGGTCAAGGACAGGGCCGCGCTCTGGATGGTGCTCGCCGCTGAAAAGGACGGCCTGCTCAAGCCCGGCTGCACGATCCTGGAGCCGACATCAGGCAATACCGGGATCTCGCTCGCGATGATCGGCAGGCTGCGCGGGTACCGGATGGTCTGCGTGATGCCGGAGAACACCTCGGCGGAGCGGACCCAGCTGCTCCAGATGTACGGAGCCTCGATCGTCTACTCGCCTGCGGCTGGCGGCTCGAACGAGGCGGTCAGGGTCGCTAAGCAGATGGCTGCGCAGAACCCGAGCTGGGTGATGCTCTATCAGTACGGCAACGAGGCCAACGCCAGGGCGCACTATGAGTCCACAGGGCCGGAGATCCTGGCTGACCTGCCGGAGATCACGCACTTCGCGGCGGGACTTGGGACCACGGGCACGCTGATGGGAACCGGCCGTTATCTGCGCGAGCACGTGCCAGGAGTTCAGATCGTGGCCGCCGAGCCCCGGTACGGAGAGCTGGTCTACGGGCTGCGGAACATGGACGAGGGATTCGTCCCCGAACTGTACGACAGCTCGGTGCTGACCTCGCGGTTCTCGGTGTCGGCGGCCGATGCGCTGCGCCGCACACGCGAGCTGGTTTCGTGCGAGGGCATCTTCGCGGGGATCTCCGCGGGCTGCGTGCTGCACGCCGGGCTCGCGATCGCGAACAGGGCGCAGGCGAGCGGGGAGCGTGCCGACATCGTCGTGCTGATCGCCGACGGCGGCTGGAAGTACCTGTCGACTGGCGCGTACAGCGGCACGCTGGCCGAGGCCGAGGCCCGGCTCGAAGGCGAGTTGTGGGCATGACGATCTTCGACGAGGCGACGGCCGTCCGCCGTCGCGCGGACGGCGTCTACGAGGCGCATCCTGACCAGCGCTTCGCGATCGTTGCGCCGGGTGGCACCGCTCCGCCTGCCGTGAACGGCGGCGTCATGATCGCGACCGTGCTGCGGGCCGTGCTCGACGGCTCGCCGCTGCCGCACCCGGTCGCCACCAGCGCCCACTTCCTGCGAGTGGCCAGGCTTACGCCCGCTGAGATCCACGTGACCTGGCTGAAGACCGGCCGCACGGCGGCTACCGCGCGGGCGACGCTGGTCCAGGACGACGAGCCCGTGCTGGAGACGACCGTCACGACCGGCACGGTCCCGGTCAGCGGTCCGCCCAACGGGGAGCTGACATGGACCGGCGCGCCGCCGTCGCTGCCGCCGATCGAGGAGTGCGTGGACCTCGGGCCCTGGCGCGGCACCGTGGCGCCGGACGGCACTGCAGGCTACGCGGGCCAGGTCAGGATGCTGTTCGACCCTGACGTGATCGGCTGGGCGGGTCACGAGCCGAACGGCCAGCCGGAGATGCGCGGCTACTTCGGCCTGCGCGAGGATCGCGACCCTGACGCGCTGCTGCTCGCGCTCGCTGTCGACGGGCTGCCGCCGGTGGTGTTTGGGCTCGGCGCGACCGGCTGGGCGCCCACGGTCGAGCTGACCATGCACATGCGGATGGTTCCGGCACCGGGCCCGCTCCGGGTCGCCGCGAGGTCGCGGCATGTCAGCGGCGGCTGGTTCGACGAAGAGGCCGAGGTCTGGGACGCGGCAGACAACCTGGTCGCGCAGAGCCGGCAGATCGCCCGCGTGGGCCGGGGCCAGGTTCGGGCCGCGACGGTGCCGCGAGCTGATCCTGACCGCCTGCCGCCGGCGTCTTCTTCCTCCGGCGCTACGGGACGCTCTTGATCTTCCAGACCAGCACCGAGCCGATCGCCGCGACCACGGCCGTGGCTGCGAACAGCACCGGATAGCCGCCGAGGCTGACCAGCACCGCCGCGATCGCCCCCGCCAGGGCGGCCGGCCCGACGATCGCGATGTTGATGATCCCGAGGTCCTTCGCGCGGTCCTTGGCCTCCGGGAGCACCTGGGTGATCAGGGCCTGGTCGACCGCGAGGTAGGCGCCGAAGCCGGCGCCGAACAGCACGGCGGCGAGCATCGCCGCCGGCCAGGTCTCGACGAATGTCAGCAGCAGCGCCGCCGCGCCCATCAGGATGCCGGAGACCGTCACGATCATCTTCCGCTTTCCGACCCGGTCGGAGATCACGCCGCCGACGATGGCCGTGATGATCACGAACCCGGTATAGATCGCGATCAGGATGAACAGACCCTGCGCCGGATGCCTGTAGTGCACCTGGTCACGCAGGAAATACAGCAGGTACAGGGTGCCCATGCCGATGGCCAGCGAGGCCAGGAACCGGGTGATCCACGCCCAGGCGAAGTCCGGGTGCCGGCCCGGGTCGATCCAGTAGTACCTGAGCAGCGCGCGCGCCGACAGCGGCTCCCTGTGCTCGGGCTCAAGCGGGTGATCGGGCGTCAGCAGCACGAACGGCAGCGTGAGCAGCACGAGCGGGATGGCCAGCGCGAGATAGCCACCGAACAGGTTGCCGTCGAAGATGTAGACGACCACGGCCGTGCCGAGCACGAGGCCGAGCGCCTGCGGCATGCCAACCCAGCCGGCCACTGTCGCGCGCTGGTTGACTGGCACGTGGTCGGGCACCGCCGCGCTCAGGCTGGCGTACTCGCCGTTCTGGAACGCGCTGAACACGACCCACAAGACGCCGACGCCGAGAACCGTCTTCTGCCCCGCCATGAGCGCGAGGCTGACCGCCGACAGGATCGCCATCACCAGCGTCCAGCGATGCCTGCGCCCGCGCAAGTGGCCGACGCTGTACGCGTGCGTGGTCCGGTCGGAGATCGCGCCAGCGACCGGTGTGGCGAGCAGCGAGGCGATCGCGCCGAAGGCCGAGACGAGTCCGAGCGCGAGGATCTTGCCGTGCCGGTCGATGTGTTGCAGCTGCTCGGGAATCAGGACCTGCAAGGGCGTCAGCGACGCCATCCACATGACCAGGCTAGCCAGGCCGAGCGAGCCGATCCAGCCCTTGGTGACAGGCTCGGTGGGCTCGGCCAGGGCGCTGGGAATGATGTGCAGCGAATCGGTAGCCTGCTCGGCCATGCATGAACCTCCGGACGTTGGGCCGGGCTGGCAGGTCACCGCCCTGGCGTTATCGCCGCATACAGGGATCATGCCCCCGTTCTGAGCCGTCTGGGTAGATGTTCGGTTCATCTGATCCCATTCCGCCGAAGCGTAGCCTTGGACGCCATGGAGCTGACGATCGTGGGCTGCTCAGGCAGCTTCCCAGGCCCGGCAAGCCCTGCGTCGTGTTACCTCGTCACCGCCGAGGGCTTCCGGCTGCTCGTCGATCTTGGCAACGGCGCGCTCGGCGCGCTGCAGCAGTACGCGTCGCCCGGGGAGATCGACGCGGTGCTGATCAGCCACCTGCACGCCGATCATTGCCTGGACATGTGCTCGTACCAGGTTTTCCGTACCTACCATCCGGCTGGGCCGCTGCCGCCCATCCCGGTGTACGCCCCTGGCGGTGCGGCTGACCGGCTCGACCGCGCCGCGGGCGGCGACTCGGGCCATCCCGTCTCCGACGCGTTCGACTTCGTCACGCTGACCCCGGGCAGGACCGAGATCGGCCCGTTCGCTGTGACGGCCGGTCACATGAACCACCCGGTAGAGACGTTCGGGTTCCGCCTAGAGCACGGCGGGCGGGCGATCGCCTATTCAGCGGACACCGGCGAGAGCGGCGAGCTGGTCAGCCTCGCCGCCGGCGCCGACGTGCTGCTTTGCGAGGCGTCGTTCACCGATGCCCCTGGCCTGCCGGCCAACCTGCACCTGACCGCGCGCGAGGCTGGCGAGCACGCATCGCGCGCGGGCGTCGGCGCCCTCGTGCTCACCCACCTGGTGCCGTGGAACGACCGGGAGGTCACGCAGGCCGAGGCAGCGACCAGCTTCACCGGCAGGCTGTCACTTGCTGTAGCTGGTCAGATACTCTGAGCCGGCCTGGCTCCACCGGACTGGTGACCTGGCCGCATAGACTGCCGTGGCATGCGCGTAATCGTCACCGGCGGAGCCGGGTTCATCGGATCGCATCTGACCGACGCCTTCCTCGCCAGGGGCGACGACGTGACGGCCATCGACGACCTGTCCACGGGCCGACCGGCAAGGCTCGACGAACGGGTCGTCCTGAACAAGGTCAGCGTCACCGACGCCCGGCTCCTCGGACAGGCGGTCGAGTCCGCCAGCCCCGACCTGATCTGCCACCTGGCCGCGCAGATCGACGTCCGGGCTTCGGTTGCCAGGCCCGCCGCCGACGCGCAGACGAACGTGATCGGCACCATCAACGTCCTCGAGGCAGCCAGGGCCGCGAACGCCAGGGTGCTGCTGTGCTCCACCGGCGGAGCGATCTACGGCAGGGACGCGCCGATCCCGTCCATGGAAGACGTCCTGCCGCTGCCTGAGTCGCCCTACGGGATCGCCAAGCACTGCGCCGAGCAGTATCTCGGCCTCTACAACAGGCTGCACGACACCGCGCACTCGGTGCTGCGACTGGCCAATGTGTACGGGCCCCGCCAGGACCCGACCGGCGAGGCCGGCGTGGTGCCGATCTTCTGCTCCCAGATTCTCGCTGGAGCGCGGCCGACGATCTTCGGTGATGGCACCCAGACCAGGGACTACGTGTACGTCGGCGACGCGGTCGCGGCCTTCATCGCGGCGGCTGACCAGCGCAGGCCAGGCACCTGGAACATCGGAACCGGCACTGAGGTCAGCGTGCTCGACCTGGTCCGCGTCGTCGCCTTGGTCACCGGCCGCCAGGCCGACTACACCCTCGCCCCTGCCCGGCCAGGCGAACTGCAGCGCAGCGCGCTGGCCGTCGACCGGGCGCGCTTTGACCTGGGCTGGAAGGCTACGACCGGGCTCGAAGATGGTGTCAGGGCCGTATGCCAGTGGATCGAAGCGCAGACGCCCGACCGCGCCGCGTATTAAGCCAGGCCCGCCGTAGCCGCTACGCTTGCCACCATGTCTTCCCGACCCGACGGCCGCCGGCCGGATCAGCTTCGCGACATCAGGATCACCAGGCACTGGCTGGATCACGCGGAGGGCTCGGCGCTGATCGAGTTCGGAGCGACCAGGGTGCTCTGCGCGGCGAGCGTGCTCGAGGAGGTGCCGCGCTGGCGCCGGGGGAGCGGCCTTGGCTGGATCACCGCCGAGTACGCGATGCTGCCGAGGTCGACGAACACGCGCAGCGACCGCGAGTCGGTCAGGGGGCGCGTCGGCGGCCGGACGCACGAGATCTCCCGGCTGGTCGGCCGGTCGTTGCGCGCCTGCATAGACCTGAAGGCGCTCGGCGAGAACTCGATCATGCTCGACTGCGATGTGCTGCAGGCCGACGGCGGGACCAGGACCGCGGCCATCACCGGCGGCTACATCGCGCTGGCCGACGCGGTCAGCTGGCTGAGCGGCAGGAAGCGGTGCAAGGGCGATCCGCTGACCGCCTCGGTCGCCGCGGTCAGCGTCGGCATCATTGACGGCGAGCCCCGGCTCGACCTGTGCTACGAGGAGGACGTCGCAGCCGAGACGGACATGAACGTGGTCTGCACCGGCAGCGGCGAGTTCGTGGAAGTGCAGGGCACCGCCGAGCGCGAGCCGTTCGACCGCAAGCTGCTCGACCAGCTTCTTGACCTGGCCGTCGCCGGCTGCGCAGAGCTCACCGGGCTGCAGCGCGACGCCCTGGCAGCCTCCTGACCAGGACCTGGCCCCGATGCCGACGGAACCGGCGGCACGGCGCAGGCTCGTGCTCGCCACCGCCAACCCGCACAAGCTGACCGAGCTGACCAGGATCCTGGCGGCCGAGCACGTCGACGTCGACATTGCCGGTCTCGGGGAGTTCCCCGGCGCCCCCGATGTCGCGGAAACGGGCGCGACCTTCGTGGCCAACGCGCTGCTCAAGGCCAGGGCCATCGCGGCGTTTACCGGACAGCCGTCGGTCGCCGACGACTCCGGCCTCTGCTGCGACGCCATGAACGGCATGCCGGGCGTCCTGTCGGCCAGATGGGCAGGGCGTCACGGCAGCGACGCCGCGAATCTCAGCCTGGTGCTCGGCCAGCTGAGCGACGTCCCCGACGAACGCCGCGGCGCCCACTTCTACTGCGTCGCCGCGCTGGTGCTGCCCGCAGGTCAGGAGGCCCTCAGCGCCGGCACCCTCCGCGGCCGCCTGATCCGCGAGCCGCGCGGGAACAACGGCTTCGGCTACGACCCGATCTTCGTTCCCGACGGCGAGCACCGCACGACCGCGGAGATGAGCGCGGCGGAGAAGGACGCGATCAGTCACCGGGGCCGCGCGTTCCGCGGGCTGACTGAAGCGATCGCTGCCTTGCCGGGGTGATGTAGCCCGGGGCCCCCGCGGGCGGGCTGCTGCCGTCGCCCTTCTGCCGGCTGGCTGGCCTCGCCCTCCGGGCGGCCGATCAGACCTTCGGAAGCGGTGCCGTCTGGCTCGCCTTCGGCAGCGCGATGTTGACCGGCTGATTCACCGCCGTCACGAGCAGGCTCGTGGTGACCGTCTGGCCTCGGACGCTCTCGATGTTCTCGGCCTTCTTGATCACGTGCTGCCCGTCGATCCAGACGCGGAACCGGACGGGGCGCGTTCCGAGGTTCCTGAGCATCGTGCCCAGTTGCTTGCGCAGACCGGGCGACAGGCTCTTGTAAGCCTTCTCCGGTGAGTAGGTGCCGGTGTATTCGGTCGTCGCGACGCCGTCGACCGTTTGCGGGCCGACGACACGGATGTCCTTTGACGACGTGAACAAGATGGTCTGGTCGAGCGGGTTGCTTCCTTCCAGGTTCTGCAGCAGCGAGCCAAGGCTGACTCCGCTCTTGGCCGAGAGCTCCGAGAACGTGGCCTTGACCCAGGGCCTGCCGGTGCTCTTGGCGAACGAGGGGTCCTTGAAGTAGATCGCGTCGCTGGTGAGTATCTCGCTCAGGTGCATCCGCGTAGACCCGGTCACCAAGTGGAAATGCGCCTCGATCAGCTTGGCGGGCTTGAGCTGGATGGCAATGGTTCCGGTCAGGTTGCCGGTCGAGTTCTCCGACGAATGGACGGAAAGGCTGGCCGTCAGCGTCCGCACGCCTTGCGATGTCTCCGCCGCGAGCTTGATCTGCTTCAGCGCTTTACTCGGATGCGAGCTAGCTGAGCTGCCGCCGCCCGAGCAGCCGCCGAGAGCGATGGCGGCGACTGCCGCAGTGAGCGCGATCCACGGCGATGAGCCGCTGATAAAATGCTTGCGCTGAATTGCCGGATAATGAATCGACCGAATCATAGCGCGAGGCTACCAGCGCTCCAGCGAGCCGATCTGCTTGATTGTGAAAGACGTAAAAAAAATTGCAAGGACCCTTTTTACGCGTGAATGATTGGGAATCAGAAATCGCGCCGGGCAGGCGAGGTTTGCCAGCGAGCGCATGGCTGGCCTGGCCGCGTCGTTCTGGCTCTGGCCTCTCGATGTGCAGCAGCCGCGCGTCACCGCGGGGCGCCATCCGGGTACGGTAGGACACGATCGGAGGGATTGCGCGTGAGCGACGTTCGGCTGCAGCCAGGTGACCAGGCACCAGACTTCACCCTCCCCGACGCCGATGGGGGCCAGATCAGCCTGTCCGCGCTGCGAGGTCAGCGGGTGATCATCTACTTCTACCCGGCGGCGATGACTCCTGGCTGCACCAAGCAAGCGTGCGACTTCCGCGACAGCAGGCAGGACCTGTCCGACGCGGGCATCACGGTTCTCGGGATCTCGCCGGACAGCCCGGCGAAGCTCGCGAAATTCCGCGACCGGGACGGGCTCACTTTCCCGCTGCTCGCCGACCCCGACAAGACCGTGCTCAAGGCGTACGGCGCGTACGGCGAGAAGATGCTGTACGGAAAGAAGACGGTCGGAGTGATCAGGTCAACGTTCGTGATCGCGCCTGACGGTTCGATCGAGCGCGCCTACTATGCCGTCAAGGCCACCGGGCACGTGGCGCGGCTGCGCAAGGACCTGGGCCTAGCCAGCTGATCACTGCGGGGCCGTAGCCCAATGGCAGAGGCACAGGATTTAGGATCCTGCCAGTGTGGGTTCGAGTCCCACCGGCCCCACGGAAGAAAGCCCTGGTCATCGGCCTGACACCTCCTCGCGGGTGATCTGCTGAACGTGGCCGTGATACTCCGCTGATACTTCAGCCCCGCTGGCGGCACCGCTGACCAGGGCGGCGAACGTACCGGCCGCTGCCTCGTCATCACCCGCGAGCAGGTGCACGTAGATGCTCATGGTGACCAGCGGCGTGCTGTGCCCGATCCGCGAGCTGACCGTCTTGACGGGGGTGCCGCTCGACAGCAGGACGCTGACGTGGGTGTGCCGCAGGCCGTGGAGGGTGATGACCGGCAGGTCGCCGTCCAGCTCCTTCCTGCACTTGGCCACGGCATCGCCGAAGGCCTTGGTGACGTGCTCCGGGCTCAGGTACCTGCCCTCCAGGTCGCCGAACACCAGCGAGTCAGGCCTGGCGAGCGCCAGCGCCAGCTCACCGCGCTCGCGCTTGTGAGCCTTCAGCAGCGCCACCGTCGTTGGGTCGAGCCTGACGAGGCGGGGCTTGCCTGACTTTGGCGGTCCCTCCCTGAGACCCTGCCGCTTGCCGTGCTCGCGCACGGGTACAGCGGACCGGCGGACGGATACCGTACCCGCAGCCAGGTCCAGGTCCTTCCAGCGCAACGCGATCAGCTCGCCGCGCCTGCACCCGGTCATGGCCGCCAGGTGCCAGAGCGGGTACAGGCCGGAGTGCTCTCGCGCCCAGCCCAGGAACCGGCCCAGCTCGGCAGCAGTCCAGCACGCCATCTCAGGAGCTGCCGCCTGCTTGGCGGTCGGCGGCTTGGCCCGCACGGCCGGGTTGACGGGGTATCTGCCCTGCCTCGGCTGCTGCCTTCAGCGCGGACGACACGATGGTGTGCAGGTACCTGACGGACCGGGCCGACAACGGCTTGCCGGTCAGCTCGCCCTTGGATCCGCGCAGCCCGCTGGCTTCGAGCTGCCGGTAGTGAGCGGTCAGCATGGCCGGGATCAGGCTGGCCAGCGGTACGGCAGCGATCGGGTAGGCCTCGATGTGGACCCTGATGTTCCGCCGGTAACTCGTGGCGGTTGATGGTGCCAGCCTCAGCCCGTCCGCCCAGGTGCTGAGGTAATCGCCCAGCGGCTGCTTCGAGGGCTCGGCGTAGGCCTTCTTCGCGCTCGCGGCCAAGGCCTCGCGCATGTCATCGAGCGCTCCGGGCTCGCCGCCGTTCTTAGGGGTGGTCCGGGTCTTGAAGCCTCTCTTGACCTTGACCCGCTCGACGCCATCTACGCGGACAGCGCGGCTGGCAGCACCGGGCCTCAGCAGCTCTACCAGGCGATCGGCGCTGGCAACCTGAGGGCGTTCGTGCAGGGCCAGGACGATGTCGCGCACGCAGGGCTGAGCAACTAGGAGGGCTGGCATGGCCAGGGTCGTGATCGTCACCCCGGTAGGCGTGTACAGGGCCGGGCAAGTCCTGGAGCTGTCCGCGGCCGAGGTCGCCGCGCTCGGGGCGGCTGCCCGTGCCGTCGCGTTCCGCGACCAGGCCGGTGAGGGCGCGGCGGTGTCCAACTCCAGTGCCTGAGCAGGCAGCCGTCACGGTTTTCGTGACCAACGCGGTGCAGACCTCGGCTGGCCCTGGCGCGCGAAGGCGCTGCCGGCGCAGGAGGCCGCCAGCCTCGTAAAGCGCAGGATGGCGGTGTACGGGTCCGAGCCGCCTGAGGGCTTCAGCGGCGGCGGGACGGGGCTCGGCGGCAACAGCTCGAACAGGCACTAGTGGGCCGAACACGCCGAGACGGCCCGTCGGAGCATGACGAGCTAGCCTCGGAACTGGGGGATGTGAGGCGCATGGCCAGTGAACGGGCTCGTATCAGTGATCGCATCCGGATCGACCTATCGTGGAGATCAGGGCCGCCAGACGCGCAGACCTATCCCAGCCGTCCAAGGGGCGTGAACTCGGGCACGTGGATGAACCTGCTCGGGCTGATATGGCTGCGACTAGGTCGCCGCAGCTCCTGGGAGGCAGAGGACCTGGACGCCAAGATGATCCAGCCAGTGGAGCCCGGCTCCTAGGTCGCGCCGCCCGGCACGCCGCCGCCCGCGCCGCTGCCGTGTTCGGTGCGGGGCATGCCGGGGTTCGGCGCCGGGAACGTCGAACAGCTCGCCCTGAAGCTGGCGCGCATATCCGGGGCAAAGGGTCTTTCCTGAGGCGGTGCGCTGCGGATGTCGCTAGCCTCCGCTCGTGCCCACCCACCTCACCAATCCGGCTGGCCGCCTGCACTACCTGCTGTCGCAGATCAGCCAGCAGTCAGTGAACCACTCAGTCGTGGACGCCTGGGCCGAGATTCTAAGTACCGCGGGCGACTGGTCGGAGCTGCTTCGCCTGTACGGGCTGGTCGCGAGCCTGCCGCGGGACATCGAGGCCGCTGTCTCGCTGATAGACCCTGAGCGCAACAACGTGGAGCTGGCGCTGAAGTGGCAGGCTCCGGTCAGCAAGGCGTTCGAGATTGACTTTGCCCGGCAGGTTGCGATCTCGGAGTTCACCAAGCACTACGACTCCTCGACACTGGCCTACCTGGAGTTCTGTGACGACCTTCTGTACCGCCACGATCCGGGCAAGTACATTCCCCCGGACGAACTGGCGCGCATCGCGGGCAAAATCGCCGAGCTTGAGGCGGATCTCGATGCTGACGCGGGCCTGGAACCGAAGCTGCGCGCGTTCCTGCTCGATCACTCGCGGGCAATGTCACAGGCCATACGGGACGTGCCGGTCAAGGGCACTGCGGGACTGGAGCGGGCGCTCGCCGCGGGAATCGGCGACATCTATGGCCTGCACAAGGACAAGGCGCAGCGACTCCCGCCGAACCGCCGCGAGGCGTTCCTGGGCATTCTCGCCGCGATCGGCGCCGTGCTGACGGTTGGCGAGACTGTGCTGGCCCTGGAGGAGGCGAGGGCAGTGCAGACGGAGATCAAGGAGCTGATCCCAGGGCGGAAAAGCCGGGCGCAGCTCCCGGCGCCCCGTCCGAGCCCGCGCGATCAGCCTGCTGCGACGCCGCCTGCCTCGTCGTGACCCGATGGGTCGCGCCTGTAAGGCTCCATCGCTAATAGGCAGGCACGTTCAGATTCGAACCGGCGCCGTGAGCACGAACCGGGACATCCTGACGTCGGCCCTGCACCAGCGCGCGTACTGCGGCATCATGCCTTCACCGGGACCGCGGGGGCGGCCGGGCACGGGGAGCAGCAATGAGCAGCACTTCATCAGCCAGGACCGTCTTCACGCTGGCTGCGGCATGCCTGCTGGCAGGCATCCTGGCCGCCTGCGGCGGCTCGCTCGCGCCAGACTCCGGACACACTCCGAAGCCGCAGGGCAGCATGGCCCACTCAGCGCCCGCCACCAAGGCAGCAGGCGCGCCGACTGAGCATGTCGGCGGCGGCTTCGCGGTCACCAGCAGCTCGGGCAGCAAGTACGACGTGCACCTGACCAAGGTCATCGACCCGGCCCAGGGGACGGACGAGTTCAGCACCCCGGACGCGGGCAAGCGGCTCGTCGGCGCGGTCTTCAGGATCACGGGCGTGAAAGGCAACAGCTCCGACGACGCGAACAATGACGCGACCCTGATCGGCTCGAACGGGCAGGCCTACCAGGCCGACTTCGACTCGATCGCGGGCTACACGAACTTCAGCAGCGGCCAGTTCAACGCCGCCCCCGGAGCTGCGGAGGTGGGTGCCGTCACCTTCCAGGTGCCTGCGGGCGTGAAGGTCGCCGAGGTCCAGTGGAGCGCTGACAGCGGCTTCGGCGGTGCTCCGGGGATCTGGAAGGTCAGCAAGTAGCAGGAGGCTGATCCTGATCTTCGAGTTTCAGAGCAGGGTCCTTGTCGAGTTAGATCTGTGAAAGGTGCAGCGCACATGATCTGGGACTACGCGTTCATGATCTGGGCGTTGACGGCTGCCGCCGGAGGTCTGATTGGCGACCGTAAGGGGCGTGCCGGTGAGGGTGTCGTCTGGGGTCTGCTGCTGAGCTTGATCGGTCTGGTCATCATTGCGATGCGAACGCCAACCGAGTCGGTCAAGATCCGTCAAGCGCAGGACAGTATGCGGATCGAGAAAGCCGCCCGTGCTGCGCTCGAACGCGAGCGCCCAACGTACTGAGGCTGCGAAGCGCAGGTTGGAGACAACGGCGGGGCTGGAGGCTAGTCTTCGCGCGTGTGTTCTACTGGACGCATGAGCGCGGTCCGGCTGCCTGACTGGTGGGACTACCCGAGCGAGTGCCAGGCCGGGCATCCGTGGGGACCGGGCCTGGTGATCGTGAGCTGGCACCCATGCGACTGCCCGGCGCGATGACGCAGCCAGGCCGAGGGCACCTGGCGGTCAGGTGCGCCGAGCCCGGCTGCACGTCGAGCTGGTTCAGGCCGAGGTGCGGGAGGCCCTGAGCGTTGCATGCCCTGTGCCGCGCCCTTGACCAGCCCTGATACGCCATGTGCCTGCGGCCAGGCTCCGATGACTAAGCCGTTGACTCGGTCAACGTATTTTACTCACAGCGCCCGTCCACGCCAGAGTCCACGCAGGGACTTGAACGCGACACGGCTTCAAATACCGGTGATGACGGCATTGACTGTGTACCGTCATCCATTGAGGACGGGAGGTCGCATGGATCTTGACGAGATGCTTATGAAGTCAACGACCGAACTGGAGTCGGCCGAAGCTGATCTTCTGGCGGCTCAGCGGCGAGTCGATGAGCTGCGCACCATCCAGGAAGGCATACGCCTGGCCAAGAACCGCTACGGGGAGGCTCAGCCAGCACCTCAAGACCAATCGGAGCCGCTGGCGGCGGCGCAGGCGGGTCTCTCGAACCCCAAGTCTGGAGGGGGTGCGAGCCGACGGCGCCGTGGCCGTCCCGCGAAGCGCGGGCATCCGCAGGTCAGTCAGAGTGACCTTTGCCTGAAGCTGCTGGCAGATCTTGCCAGGCCCGTTTCCTCGGGAGAGGTCCGGGAGCGACTGGTGCAGAAGGGCCATGCCTATGACGCCGAGCAGATCCGCTCCGCCTTCGCTTACCTGTTCCGCAAGGGGAAGGTCGTGCGCGTCGAGCCAGGCGTGTGGGAGTTGCCGCAGCAACAGAGCCAGGCGTCAGAAGCGCCAGCTACTTACCGTGAGGTCACACCACTCCGGCAGGCCGCTCAATAAGACGAGCGGCCCCCCTGCTGGAACAGGGAGGCCGCCGATGCAAACCCAGCCCAGCGTCGAAGCACAGGAAGGTTCACGTACATGAACGTACCAGGCAGGGGCCAGGAATCTCAGGAGCCCCGCCAGGGCAAGTGGAGCACAATTCGCTACGCGATCGGGGGCTGGGGCACCACAGTCCGGTTGCTGATCGTCCTGCTGGTGATCTCCGCTCCCACATATCTGGTTCTTTGGCTGACGCGCTGAAGACACTCCAGGTCGGCGCTCAGGCAACCGGCTTGCGGAGCCGGGAGCTGACAAGCGTCCGGTAGCCGCCGTTGCTCTGCACGATGAGTGTGCCGGTGAAGGTCCGGGTGTCGAAGACCGCGACGATCGCGGCTACCTGGCCGGGAGCCAGCGCCTGGGTGGTGTCGGAGGAGTTGCTGAAGTCAAGCTGGAGCCGCGTGCCGCCCGGCGAGGTGACGAATACCGGGAGGAAGCCGTCCTGGCCGACTTGATGGTTGCTGACGTTGCGGATCCGGAAGGCAACGCCGATCGTGCCGCTGAACGTGGACAGGTAGCTGGTGACGTCCGTGATCCTGATCCCACCGCCGCTGTCTGAAGGGCCTGCGGCGAGCCGACTCGCCACGGGCTGGCCATCGACGTCCATGCCGGTGATCCGGCCGCTGGCATCAGCCTGGAACGCGGTGAAGCTCTGGCAGCCGCCGCCGCGCTGATCCTGCGGGTAGCAGATCTGGAACCGGCCGCGGGTCAGGGTGACTGATCCGGCCCCGCCCGGCTGGCCTGCCTGCTCGTTCGCCTCGTCCTCGATGACCTGGAAACTGACGTAGCGGGTCATCACCGGCCCGGCGACGAGCTTGCGCGCCGACTTCATGGTGAGCGAGCTGACGGAGGCCAGGTCATTGACGAGCGCGCGCGCATTGGCGCGTGCCTGTGATGAGCCCTGCGAGGGCGCGGCAGAGCTGGATGCGGCGGCCGGTGCCGTGACCGTGACCGCGGCGGATCTCGCACGCGGGCACCGGCTGGCCGCTCACCGCGGGTCCGCCGCTTCTTCGAGGTACTCGGCCAGGTGCCCGGCGCTGTCCGCGTTCAGCACCGTCTTGTGGTCGTCGCGGCGGCGGGCGCACCAAACCGGGCCGCCGTAGAGCCGCCGCACCTTCCAGATTTCCCAGTTCGGCCAGTCGGCCTGGAGCCGGGTGAGAGCAGGGTCGCTAGGGTTTTCCATAGCCAAGGGCTCCGTCCTTGGTCAGGCCCTGGGATCACGGTGTTCAGGCACCGCCCGGGGCCGCTTTGCTTCAACCAGAGCCAAGCGTATACAAGTGCATCACGGTAGAGCTAGGTCTTACTTGTGGCCTCCAGGTAAGGCCGGGTATCACCGTGTGATGATCACCAGGGGCACGCCGGTCCCGCCGTACCGGCAGCTCGCGGCCATCATCCGCGGCCGGATCGAGTCCGGGGAGCTGGCTCCCGGCCAGCAGTTGCCGTCCGTGATCAAACTGGCGGCCGAGTACGAGGTCGCCGTGCCAACGGCTCGCAAGGCGATCACCTTGCTAAAGGACGAGGGCCTTGTGACCGGGGTGGCGGGATACGGCACGTTCGTCGCAGAGCCGAGCTGAGGGGCGCGGCCGTGAAGCTATCGTGGCTGCTCCGAGGCTCGGACTGGCGGGCTACTGAGTAGCCGCTACCCCGTAGCGAGGTGAACGTGGACACCGGCATCGGCTAGGCGGCGCTTGTGCCACTGCTGGACTGCCTGCCTCTATACGCCGATCTTGGCCCCCAGCTCCTCCCAGGTGAATCCGGCTGACCGTAGGCGCCCGTGATCGCGTTCGTGACGGCCCGCTCGTGGATGGTGGCGCTCATTAGCCGTGCCCGTTCCCGTTGGCGAGCCCGTTCAGGTACTGCTGTACCTGCTGTGCGCGCGGCTGGCCCACCTTCATCTCGCGACGGATACGGCGTATCCCTGGCACGGTGCCGCGGGCAAGGTCCGCGGCGAACAGCTCGGCCGCCGCATGGCCGTGACCGTTGAGTGACGGGTGCGGCTCGGGTGCCTGTATCTCTACGGGTTCACTGGGGATCGCGGGCCGACCAGCGGCCTCGGGCTTGCGCTGGCGGGTCATCGTGATCGCGGTCTCGGCGGCCACCACGAACGCCACGGCTGGCCAGCCGGACAACAGGGCACCTGGCCAGCCGTGCGCGACCCCGTAGCCCACGTTGCACGCAAGGGTGGCTATCACTGCCAGGACCAGGCCTGTGCGGGCCAGCCATGGCGCTGAGACGCCCGTGCGGGCTGCCCGCAGCATCACCAGGCTGGAGACCGCCACCAGGCCGTCTATCGAGACGGGCAGCAGGTAGGCGGCCAGGGCTGGCTGCCCGTAGCGGATCGCCAGCGCCACCACGTGCTGGTAGCTGATGACCGCAGCGATCGCCGCGACGAGCAGCACGGCTAGGGCGGTCAGGCTCCGGTAGCGGTCGGTGCCGCTCACCGTGGCCACCTCGCGCGGATTGCGATCCGGGCCAGCACGGCGGCAGCTCCTGCCCACCACCAGGGGCTCTGGTAGACGGCCAGGGCGATGCAGGCGCCGTAGCTGAACAGGTAGGCGGCTGGCAGCTCTGGCGGCTGCTCTGGTGATACTTCCCGTGATACTGGTGCCCGTGCATGCCGGTGTGTGCCTGTGTCCGGGCCCATGGACCGGCCAGCCTGAAACACCAGGTCAGGCCGGTGCTCGTGCCCTTGCGTGCATGCCCGTGCATGCCGGTTCGGAGGATTTAGGATCCTGCCAGTGTGGGTTCGAGTCCCACCGGCCCCACAAGTGTGATCTCTCGAGACATCGAGGACACCCGAACCCACGATTCAGGTTCGGGGTGTTCGCGCTGGCGGGGTGTTCCGCCGGTCGTCACGGCGCTGTCTCCCCAATCGGCAGCCTGACCCGAATGTTCCTGATTAGCGCCGGTTTGCTAAGGCCTCCGCACGATCCGCCCTAGCTTGGCATATCTAGCGAATGCTTGATATACTGAGCATAGGACAAGGACAACTGGAGGAGAAATGGCTGACAACATGACCGTCGCCCGGAAGATGGAAGACTGGATGCTGGACATGGTCGGCAAGAGCAACGCAGTGGCCCTGGAGGCGCTGAAGATCATGACCGACGCGATCCAGCCGGTGACATCGGCGATTCCGTCCGTGACCCCGCCGCTGCTCCACGACTTCGCCGAGCAGCTGATGGCCACCGAGCGCAAGTTCGCCGGGGACGTGCTGCACCTGACCGCACGGCTCACCCCGGCCCACGCCCCGGCCAAATGAGGCGGCACACCACACAGATCACCCACGAACAGCGCGGCGGGCCAGGATATCCGGCCCGCCGCGCCATCATGTGTGCCCGCCGCCGGCCAGACGATCCCCGGATCGCAGGCCACCCGAGACCGCCATGGGGATGGCGGACTCCCGTCGCGGCTCAGAGCCGGGCCAGGGTTCTCAGCGGTGTGCGAAACGGCGGGAACGGCGCGAACGGCCTGAACGCCCGCTGACCAGGTGATAGACGAGCAGCAGGATGGCCGCGCCGGCGATTGCGGTGAGCCAGGTGGACAGGTCGAAGAACCCCTGCAGGCTGTGGATGTGGAACAGCTGGGTGGCGATCCAGCCGCCGCCCAGTGCTCCGGCGACGCCGATCAGGCACGTGAGGATGAGACCCTGTGATCTGCGGCCCGGTATCAGCATGTTGGCGATCAGGCCAGCGGCCAAGCCGAGAACGATCCATGCAATGATGCTCATGGCGTGCTCCTTACATATTTAGCATGTTTTAAGCGTTAAGCGTGCGGTCGCCGCTGCCCAGGGGCGATCTTCCTGTCTGGCTGGGACCTTCGCCTCACGTCCGATTGCATAGATTGACTTCGGACGCCGCGGCCCCGTGATCGGCTATACCGACTTCGAGGGCCGGGTCCTAGCTGACGTCGATCGGCTCCAGGGCCGGGGAATGCTGCGCGTGCTCGACCTTCCGGCTCCTCGAGCGCCGCTGTCGGCTCAGCCTCGACCGATAACCTACGCGTGGCCATGATCGACTATCGCGCCCTGTTCCATAACCTTCTCGGCGAGACCGCCGATGCCGGGACTGGATCACCGGCAGCCGAGCCCGCGCACGCCGTGAGCGCCGAAGAGGAAGCCGTACCCGGTGGGTCACGTCCGGAACTCAGCCCGGCATCCAGGCCGCCACGGTCGCTAAGCAGCGATTTTCGCAGGATCGGCCGAACAATTCGGGCCATGGCCCATGATTGAGTTGTGGAGCCCACCCGAGACCCCGGCGGCTGAGACATACTGCGATCAAAAGTGGGTACTATGTCCGGATTTTCGCCAGGATGCTGCGTGCACCACGAGCCGCGCGCGGCGGCCATCGCGTCCGTTCAGTTCATTGCCGGTGATCAGGTCGGCGCGCTGTGACTGCCATTGACCGGGATGCAGCGTCAGCGCTGCCAGCAGGCGCGCTCTACGATGCGCGGCGGAGTGTTTACTACTCCAAGCCGGTCTTGCGTGGATGGCTGCACGTGCTCTGGTTCGGGGCGTCGCTGATCGCGTGCCCGCTGCTTGTGGCCCGCGCGCACGGAGCCTCGCCGAGCGCAGCCCTCGCTATCTACGGACTCAGCGTGATTGGGCTGTTCGGCGTCAGCGCGCTGTATCACCGCGGCAGGTGGACTCCCTCCTGGAATCGGCGCCTTCAGCGCCTGGACCATATGATGATCTTCCTTCTTATCGCCGGCACGGCGACTCCGGTCTTCCTCATTGCCGCGCGCGGCGCATTCGGACTGACATGCCTGATCGTGATGTGGGTGCTGACGCTCTCCGCCGCTGCTATCCACCTTGCCTGGATGCACGCGCCAGAGTTTCTCGTCGGCGCCACGTTTGTCGGTCTTGGCTCGCTGGCCGCCCTTGCCCTGCCTGCGGTCTGGGTGCATGCCGGCGTCGGGCCGGGCATGCTGATACTCGTCGGCGGCCTGCTCTACATAGCCGGAGCGTTGTCGTACCACCGCCGCAAGCCCGATCCTTTCCCGGAAGTGTTCGGCTACCACGAGGTCTTCCATGCCTGCGTCTGCGCCGCCGCGAGCTGCCAGTTCCTCGCGATCGCGCTCTTCATCGGCCGGGTCGGAGGCTGAAAGGCGCGAACAACCCGTCCGGCTTCGCCGGATTGAGCACAGTCGCTTCCGGTGCGTGCATGTTGCCCATGTCGGCGGCCGCGCCGTGTCAGGCCAACTCACCCAGGTACTGCGGCAGCATCTGGCGCCAGGTGACCCAGTCGTGCGCCCAGTGCGGGCCCCAGTTGTCCACGCGGTTCGGGATACCCTTCGCACCTAGGGCCGACGCCATCTCCCATGACTCGCCGATGTCCTCCCACGCGCCCTCGCCGGACGCGAGCAGGACGTACCGCTGCCGGAGCCGGTCCAACAGCGGTCCGTCCAGGTCCGGCAGGAACTGCAGCGGCGCTGAGAAGTACAGGTCTTGGTTCGAGGCCTCACCGTAAAAGCGCTCGATCCGGTAGCTCCCGCTCATACCGATGGCCGCGGAGAAGACGTCGGGATACCGGCAGAGGACGGCCACCGCGTTGAACGCGCCAATCGAAGCGCCGCAGGCAATCACGTCCAGCGCCTGGTCGCCAAGATCTGCGTGGATTGCCGGTACGACCTCGCGCCGAATGCACTCATGGAACTGGCTGAGGAGCCAGGCCCGGTGGTCCGTGGAGCCCGCCTTGGTGACCATGGCCCTCCCGGCGACGCTGTCGACCGAGTACAGCTTGATCCGGCCCGCGGCGAGCAACTGCCCGCACGCGCCGACCAGGCCGAAACGCTCAATCTCCTCGGCATCGCCCCCGGCGGACGGGAGAACCAGCACCGGCCTGCCGGAGATCCCCCACCGTACGACCGTGATCTCGTCCTGGAGTCGGTCGGAGAACCACTGTTCGCATGTCTTCATGTCGTCATTCATAGAAGAACTTCTGGGGACCAGGAAAAATCCATGACAGCCCTGCTCGCAGCCGGTCGCGCCAGTTCTCCCAGCTATGCCCGTCGCGCGCCTCGACATAGCGGACGGTCATGCCTGCGGCCTCGAACGTGGGGACCATGGACCGGTTGCGGATGATCAGTGGCTCGTAGACGCCGCAGCTGACGAACACCCGGTCAGCGACCCGGCGCGGAGTGGCACGATACCGGTTGACGAACCGCACCACCGGCTCGAACGCCGGTCCGCCGCCGTGGTTGTTGCCGATGTCGGTAAAGACGAAGGAGCCCGACTGCAGCAGCAATGAGCCGTACACGCCCGGGTACCGGTAGGCGGTCGACAGCGCGGCGACGGCACCGAAGCTCGCGCCCATCAGGCAGCGAGCAGACGGCACGGCGGCGAGCGGGAACTCCGCCTCCAGCCGTGGCACTAGCTCAGCCGTCAGGTAGCGGGCGTGGGCCGCCGAATTGGCGTACTCGACCAGCCGATCGCCAGGGGACACGAATGCGACGATGGTCTCGGCTACGTCAAGCCGGTGGATGAGATTGTCGAGCACCGTCGTGGCCGATGCGTATCGGAGATAGTCGTTGCCGTCGTGGATGATCAGCAACGGATAGCGGGCGGTGCGCCGGAAGCGGGCCGGCAGGTAGAGCTTCACCTGACAGTCGCGGCGCAGTGCACGGCTCGGCACGACGAGGTCGGCCAGGGACCCGGTACGCGACGCAGGATCCGGCTGCGTCCACTCAGGTACCTGGTACCCGCGGGCGTAGCAGACGGAGGAGCTGCCAAGCGGGCTGTGCGCGAGACGGCGGTTCAGCGGGTCGTTGATGCGCTCGTGCTGCCCGCCGTGCGCCACTTCGAGCTGGTACTCGATGCGGGAGCCCTCGGGCAGTTCCACGACGACGTACCACAGGTCGGTGCCGTGCAGCCGCCGCAGCGGAATGCGCTCGGGCAGCCCGAAGATCCGGTGGATGAGGCGAACCTCATCGACCTCGCCGCGATAGAGAAACGTGCAGCGGGAACCCTCGACGATGGGTATCTCGTTTCGCGCCAGGAAGCGATCGACGACAGCAGGCTCAAGTGGCCTGCGCTCCCTGAGCCTGTTGATGGCGAGCTTGCGGCTGACGACCTGGCCGCTGATGGTAGTCAGGCTGACTCCAGAGAAATCACGCGGCCATCCTCGGAGAGCACCCGGGTGCCCGGCGGGCAGGTGCCGTCACTGTCGGTGTTTACCCGGGTGCCATTTTCCAGGAGGATACAGCGGGCGGGCGCGAATCTTCGGGCGAAGACGGCCATCCGCGGCGCGTCGTCGAGCAGCAACCTTGCGCGGGCGTGCGGGAGCGGCACGACATTGCCGAGCATGCCGAGTCCGCTGCCGTAGACCTCGGGGTGACCGGGTCCCTGGGGCGCACGGTCGTGGAAGAGCACGATCCGGTCGGTCAGCGCCATCGCCCCGGCGGACCAGGCGATCACTGGCGAGCGAAGCGAGCCCGCGACGTGGAACAGGTGCAGGGCGTCCGCCAGCACGCCCACGTGTCCGCCGGCGATCACCAGGAAGACGGCATCGCTGAGCAGGCGCGCGACAGCGGCGCAGTGCTCGGCGATCACCGGTCGTTCGTGCGGCTGCCACGCCTGGTTGAACTCGCCGCGGACGTCGCCGATACGGCGCAGGTGCGCCGCATCGAGGTCGCGGACAGCGGCTACGGCCTCGGCCAGTTCGCCGAGCCTGAGCTGGTCATCGCCACTCCGGCGCTGGACGGCATAGACCGCCTGCAGTGCGTGGTCCAGGCGCAGCAGGTAGATGTCCTGCACCTCGTCCAGCGCCCCCTGTAGCTGCCGCTGGGCCGTGGCGAACTCCGGGTCGCGATCCTGCACCTCAAGCCATCGCCGGTACAGCGCGAGATTGACATCGCGGCAGCCGAGCTGCTCGCTCAGCGCCGCGTCGGCGGGCTCGCGCTCCTGCCAGCCGGCGGTGACCGTGGCGATCGGTCCTTCAAGGCGCAGCGATGCCGCAACCGCGTCAAGCGTCGGCCTGCGCTGCGGACCCAGCAGTGTCACCTTCACGAGGCGTGAACGTGCAGCGTGCGCCCCACCGCGTCGAGCATCTCGCGCAGCGCGTCGTAGTCCGGATGACGCATCCGCACATATGCATTGGCCATATACCCAGCCTCTACCGGCTGGGTCGCCGTGCCAGGCGAGGGCAGGTGCACGTCGATCACCCACTCGCCGAACCGCTGGTGCATCTCCTCTACCCCCGTGTAGCCCGTGATGCGGCCGTCCTGGTCAGGGCGCAGCGCGACCATCCCGCTGGCGTAACGCCGCGACGGCGCCGAGCCGGTCTCGCCGTGCACGATCGCCATCGCCCACTCGCGGTAGACGTCGATCTCGTTGCCCGCGGAGTAGAGATCCCAGGCCCCCACCCCTGGCGGGCGGCAGCCGATCTCGGAGAACTTCAGCCCCTTCGGGCCGAAGAACCACTCCATGTGCGTCGCCGACGTCCCTATCCCGAGGGCAGCGTTGACCAGTCGGCCCATCTCGCGCAGCTCCGCGTACTCCGGCACGGTGTCGATCCGGTTGGTAGAGATGAACTCCGGTGAGATCCACCGGGTCCGCATGGCATCGAGCACGTTCGGGTAGTAGTGCGACACGAAATCTAGCGCCACCTGCCCGTCGATGGTGATGGTGTCGTAGAAGCCCTCATGGCCCTCGACGAACTCCTCCACGGCGATCGACCCGACTCCCTGACCGCCGAAAATTCCCAGGGCGCGCTCCAGCCCGGCGGCGTCCTCAGCTCGCATCGTGTCCGACGCTCCGGCCCCGCTGCGCGGCTTGAGGATCAGCGGGAAGCCGACCTGCTCGGCGAAGGCAAGTACCTCGGCGGCGCTGCCCGCGGCGGTCGAGGCTGCTGTCGGTACTCCCGCCTCGCGCAGCACCTGCTTCATCGACGGTTTGTCCCGGCACAACCACGCCGTCTTGACCGACGTGCCCGGGATGGCGCATGCCTCCCGCACGCGCGCGGTGGCGAGCGTATGCGCCTCGATCGTGGCCTCGATCCGGTCCACCCACAGCCTGTCCTGTACCCGGCGAACCTGGCCGGTCATCGCCTCCACATCGGTGACCGCCGGCACCTGCTCGTAGTGCTGCAGCCAGCCCTTCAGCTGCTCGTCCAGCACCTCTGCTGGAGACTCTCCGAGACCTACCACCGTCGCGCCGACCTCGGCCAGCGCGCGGACGAAGTGGCGCTGGCTGGAGGGGAAGCACGGCTCGACGAAGATGACGTTCATGTCTGGCATGTTAGCCGGAGGTAGGAAATGGGCCTATTAACCAGCAGGTCGACTACGACCTCCTGCAATGGGTATCTCCGATGCGTGGTGGTCACCGCCTTTGTCGCGCCCTATCTGCTCGACGCCACGACGCGATTCGTCGAGGCCGCAGCCAGGCTGCCGGGCATCGAACTGGCCGTGATCAGCTGCGAACGCGAGGACCAGCTGCCGTCGGAGCTCCGGCGCGGCCTGGCGGCGCACTGGCGAATCGATGACGCTCTCAACGCCGGGCAGGTCGCCAGCGCGGTTCAGGCACTTGGCGGGCACCTGGGCCCGGTAGAACGGCTGCTGGCGGTACTCGAGCAGCTACAGGTACCGGTCGCGGAGGTCCGTGAGCACCTGGGCATCGCGGGCATCGACGTAACGACAGCCCGCAACTTCCGTGACAAGGCGCGGATGAAGTCGGTGTTGCGGGACGCCGGCGTGCCGTGCGCGCGGCACCGGCTGGCCGATTCCGCGGCCGCAGCGGTTACCTTCGCTGAGGAAGTGGGTTTCCCGGTGGTGGTCAAGCCGCCCGCCGGGGCCGGCGCTAAGAGCACGTTCCGTCTCGACGATGCCGACGACCTGAGGGTATGGCTTGAGGCCGCCCCGCCGGCGCCGGACCGGCTCGCGCTTCTTGAGGAGTTCCTCACCGGCGAGGAGGGGTCGTACGACAGCGTCATGGTGGAAGGGCGGATCGTCTGGGACTCGGTCTCGTGCTACCTGCCCACCCCGCTGGAGGTGCTGCGCAATCCGTGGATCCAGTGGATGGTGCTCATGCCCAGTGACATCGGCGGACCTGAGTATGACGGCATCCGGGGCATCGCGCCGACGGCCCTGCGCGCTCTCGGGCTGCATACCGGGCTCACGCACATGGAGTGGTTCCGCCGCCCCGACGGCACGGTCGCCGTCTCCGAGGTCGCGATACGGCCACCCGGCGCCCAGATCAGTTCGATGCTGTGCTACGCCCACGACTTCGACCTGTACAGCGCGTGGGCGCGGCTCATGGTGCACGGCAGTTTCGCGCCGCCGGAACGCGCCTGGTCGGTCGGGACGGTGTTCCTGCGCGGCCAGGGAAGAGGGCATGTCGTGGCGGTGCATGGCATCGACAGGCTGCGTCCCGAGGTGAGCTCCCTCGTCGTCGAGTTGCGCCTGCCGAAGCCGGGCCAGCTGTCCTCGGACAGCTACGAGGGCGATGGTTACGTCATTCTGCGCCATCCCGACACCGCCGTCGTCACAGACGCGATGCGGAATCTGGTCACCAGCGTGCGTGTCGAGCTCGGGTGACCAACATGAATGTCCTCATGATCTCCCCCGGTTATCCGGGCGAGATGGCGTTCTTCACACGCGGGCTCGCGGCCGCCGGGGCGTCTGTCATCGGCGTGGGCGACCAGCCGGCGGCGTCGGTTCCTGCCATCGCGCGGGACGCGCTCTCGCACTACATCCCTGTCGGTTCCCTGGCTGCCGGGGAGGCGGTGGCGGCGACCGTGCTCAAGCTAGCTCGCCAGGTGCACATCGATCGGGTGGAGTGCCTATGGGAGCCCTACATGATGCTTGCCGCGCGGTTGCGTCAGGAGCTTGACGTGCCCGGGCTGACAGTGGTGCAGACGGTGCCGTTTCGCGACAAGGAGCGGATGAAGCAGCTCATCGATGCCGCGGGCCTGCGCACGCCGAGGCACGAGGCCACCGAGACGGTCGCGGGCGTGTGGGCCGCGGCGGAGCGCCTGGGCTTCCCGCTCATCGTCAAGCCCATCGCCGGCGCCGGCTCGGCCGATACCTACCGGGCCGACTCGGCCGCTGAGCTTGACGCCATCCTGCCGATGCTCCGACATGTGCCGCGAGTGAGTGTCGAGGAATTCGTCGATGCCGAGGAGTTCACTTACGACACCATCTGCGCGGACGGGCGGGTGCTGTTCGAGAACATCTGCTGGTACCTCCCGCGCCCGCTGCTCACAAAGCTGCATGAACGGATCAGTCCCATCCAGGTCGCGCTTCGTGACCTGGACGTATCGGACCTCAAGGAGGGCCGGGCGCTCGGCGCCGCGGTCCTGCAGGTGCTGGGATTCCGCGACGGGTTTACCCACATGGAGTGGTACCGCATGGCCGACGGCGAGGTGGTGTTTGGCGAGATCGCTGCCCGCCCGCCCGGCGGGCGGATGGTCGACCTGATGAATTTCGCCACCGACTCTGACCTCTTCTCGGCCTGGGCGCAAGCGGTCACCCGCGGACGGATCTCGCAGCCGATCGAGCGGCACTACAACGCCGCGAGCATCTTCAAGCGCGCCGAAGGCGCCGGTCGCATCTCGCGCTACGGGGGCCTCGACCACCTGCTGGCCGAATACGGCGAGCACGTGGCGGCGGTCGAGTTGCTCCCGGTCGGCGCGCCGAGGCGCGACTGGCGGGCTGTGAGTATCTCAGACGGCATGGTCATCGTCCGCCACGAAGAGCTGTCGAAGACAATAGAGATGGCCGAACGCTTTGCCTCCGACCTCGAAATGTACGCGGAGCGAGGCCCGGAAGTGTGAGGGTTCGATTGCGGGGCGTTCCCGGATTCGGCGCCGACGAGCAATACGGGGACACACCAACATGCGCGCCCGGTGCCGCCGGTTGCCTGATGCACCCCGCAGATATGGTAGGGACCAGCAACCCACCCATTCGCGGCCCTCCTCGACGAGCGCAGGTGGCGCTCATGCGATCGGCTCGCTTGAGGTAGCCGTCAGGCCACCTACTTTGCGCCTCACGTCCAGTTCCGGAGAATTGCATGACGATGACGGACCTTGGCCCGGCCGCTGACCGCCTGTGCGCACTCATCGAGGCAGTCCCTGACAGGGATCTCGGCCGGCCGACGCCGTGCACGGAGTATACAGTCGGCGACATCCTGCATCACATCGCCGGCGTCACGGTTGCCTTCGGCGGGGCTGCGGTCAAGGCACGCGGTGAATCGTCGATCATGG
Organism: uncultured Actinomycetota bacterium; assembly: GCA_963739025.1. Classification (GTDB taxonomy): domain Bacteria; phylum Actinomycetota; class Actinomycetes; order Streptosporangiales; family Streptosporangiaceae; genus Chersky-822. The sequence continues at coordinate 120,635 of CAVTYS010000004.1, forward strand.
GTCCCTGGGGAGACGCATCAAGGCTCTATCCTGACTGGCGCACCTCGCTGCCCCGGCGTGTCAAGGAACTCGCTGAGGCCTGGCGTGACCCGCGAGCATGGACGGGGATGACACGCGTCGGGGGCGGCGAGCAGCCCGGTGAAGTGACCGGGATCATCCTTCTCGGCGAACTTGTCGTCCATGGATGGGATCTGGCGCAAGGGACAGGCTTGCCATTTGAGGTCGACTCGGCCACGTTGGCTCCTCTCTACGACCTCATCCGCCAGACCTTCGGCCCAGGTCAAGACCCAACAGCCCGCGGCCAGGCCTTCGGGCCGCCTGTGCCGGTGGACCCGGACGCCCCGGCACTAGACCAGACGCTGAGCATGCTAGGACGAAGTCCTGGATGGTCACCGCCTGAACCCGCAGCCAACTCCCCGGCATAGTCCCAGCACTCCGGCTTGCGGCGCGAGATCTGCGCAGGCGGCTACGGCCGCGGCAGAATTTGCCCAGGCCCGGTTGTGGCCCCGCTGGCCGTCACCGACGCGTGACTGGTGCTGCTCGGGATCGCCTTCTGGCTCGGCAGAGGACTCCGCACGACCTAGTGCTACAGCTGCAGCGTGAGATTTTCGGGTGTGCACTGTGGGGGCACCGCCGGGCGGCTGCGGCTCTACAGGGGCTCGCTGAAGTACCAGCGATGGCCCTCAGGATCGTCCGCCGTGTAGCTGCGTGCGCGGTTCGCCCTGATCCCGATTTCGGACACGCTCGCGCGGGTCTGGATTGTCCTGGGGCATGGCAGCAACGTTACGCCCGCACGCCGGGCCGCCCGTAGGTCAGCCTGGCCTTCGCCAGTCCTGCCTGCACTTGCGGCGAGCATCGCGGGCTTGCCTGGCAGGGCGTGGTGACAAAGAGGGCGGCCATCGCGTAGGTCTGCGAGGTGTGATCGGGCTCTCAGATCAGGCGGTGGCCCGCGTTGCCTACGTTGGACCTTGCCGCGCCGCCATGCCGGACAGCTGGCCGGCGCAGGCGAAAGCTGGGCCATGTGGCCGACTTTCGGCGGTCACTGGAACGGCGTCACCCAGCCATCTGTGGCCGCCTGATGCCGGTCATCCGGCATGCTCGGGTCGTAGACTTCAGCGACAGCATGGAAGGCGGATTTGACGGTTCCCTAGCCTGGATGCAGTGCTTGGTAGACGGATCCGGGCGAAGGAGCGCGTATGGATCAGCTCACCCTGGGAGTGATTGCGCGGTCGCGGAAGGAGAACGAGAGGCGACTGCCGATCCATCCGCTGCACGTCAAGCGGATAGCCGCTGACTTGCGAGAGCGGATCTACCTTGAGCGCGGTTTCGGCGAGCGGTGCGGCGTACCCGACGACAAGCTCCGGCCGTGGGTGGCAGGACTCCTGACCCGCGAAGAACTCCTCGCAGAATGCGATGTCATCTTGCTGCCGAAGCCGCAGCCGCAGGATTTTCGCGAAATGCGCGAGGGGCGGGTCCTGTGGGGCTGGCCGCATTGTGTCCAGGACGAGCGGATCACCCAGCTGAGTATTGAGCGACGGCTCACGCTAATCGCGTTCGAGGCCATGAACTACTGGTCGGCCGATGGTTCCTTCAATCTGCACGTCTTTCACAAAAATAACGAGATGGCCGGTTACTGCTCGGTCCTGCATGCCTTGGAGCTCATCGGCGTGACCGGCAAATACGGCCGCAGGCTGCGAGCTGCTGTCATCAGCTTCGGGGCGACCGGCCGTGGCGCGGTTACAGCGCTTAACGCGCACGGCGTGAACGACGTCGACGTTCTGACCCATCGCGATATCAATGCCGTCGCCTCGCCGATCCACTCGGCTCGCATGGTGCACTTCGAGCAGGACGCCGCCGACCCGAGCCGGTGTCATGCGCTGCGCGACGAGGGCCCGGTTCCGCTGGCGGCGTTCCTGTCCGAACACGACATCGTCGTGAACTGCGTGCTCCAGGACACCGACGCGCCACTGACCTTCGTCACCGCCGAAGAGCTGCACGACTTCACGCCAGGCAGCCTCATCGTGGACGTTTCTTGTGACGAGGGCATGGGTTTCAGCTGGGCGCGACCGACATCCTTCGCCGAGCCGATGCTCACGGTCGGCGACAACGTCCGGTATTACGGTGTGGACCACAGTCCTTCTTACCTGTGGGACTCGGCGACGTGGGAGATCAGCGAGGCCCTGCTACCGCACCTGCGCCCGGTGCTTGCCGGCCTCCGGGCGTGGGACGCGAGCGAGACCATCCGACGGGCGATAGAGATCCGAGCCGGCGTCATCCAGAACCCGCGCATCCTGTCCTTCCAGCACCGTTCGCCCGATTATCCGCACCCGCCGCATCCGTAGGGGGCAGCTCGGGCCCGTGCGTGAATCCGCTAGGGGTCGGCTTCGGTACCGTGTCGCAGAATGTCAAGTCCGGCCCGAACTGGCCATCAGAACACGCCGGTAAGCGGGCGATCAGGTGACCTCGCACCGGGAATTCTGATGGCCGCACAGCGGACGCTAACTGACCGCGCACCGGGATTTTCTCGTGGCCGCTAGCAGTAGACTCAAAGGTAGCCACTCCGAGTCAGCACAGGCCCGCCCGGAGGTACGAACGAGGACCAGGGTCGGCGGCTCGCAGGGTCTCGCGTAATCGCACTCAGTTCACGCGGTCAGTTGCGGAGCGGCATCGCAGGGAAGAGAAGCTCATGACCGCGATCAAGGCGACCATCTCCGCGCCTCGCCAGCGCACCTCACCGCAAAATGGCCTGCCTGAGCGTGTGCCGTACGTTTACGGTCAGCAGACGCGCCGGAGTACTTATGCGGCACGGATAGCCCGGCGAAATATCCAAGCCTGGCGGCAGCAGCGAGATGCCGCTTTGCCCAAGCCGAAGCTCACTCCGATTCAAACAGCCGCGGGAACTGCTGCGTGAGTCAAACTCGTCCGCGTTCGGCTATAACCAAGGCCGCTATGTACCTTGCTCGGCCCAATCCGTCCGCGTCGAGGGATGAGCGGTGACGTGGTGGGCAAGGGCGACCCCGAGGCTCAGGCGCGGCAGGTCTTCGAGAACCTGCGGCGCTGCCTGGCCGCAGCGGGGGCTGCCTTCGGCGACGTCGTGAAGCTGACCTACTACATCACTGATGTGGCGCATATGCCCGCCATCCGCGCGGTCCGTGACGAGTATGTCGGCACCAGCCAGCTGCCCGCCAGTACCGCGGTGCAGGTCGTGGCGGTCGTTCGGCCCGAACTGCTGCTGGAGATCGAGGCTTTCGCCCTCATCTGATGGCAGTTGGCCAAACTAGGTGGCCCGGGCCGGCAACGCCGCTCGCGGCTCCTGCTCACCTCTGCGCTCGTGCTTAGGCGCATAGCTGGCCGTTGTTGTGCGGATTGCCGCTATTGATCTTCTCCGCCGTTTCCAAGACGACGTTTCCGAGCCGGTGCCAGCCATCGGTCGGGCCGCCCTGGTATGGCACCCACGTGGGCCTGGTGAACCAGACTCCGTATTTCCCGACACAGCCGGCGGCAAAGGTGCTGAAGGAGTTGTCGGTGAAGTGGATATCGCGCACGCTGAACCCCCCCGCGGCGGAGAAGTCGCCAGGCGCACCGGTGCCCGGGTTGTAATCCTCGGCGTAGACGGCGAAGCCACCGCCTGTCATCAGGTTCTTGCTCACGGTTATGTTTGTGGAAGATTCGCGAGAGTTCCAGATGGCGACGGCGCTGGTCGCATTGGCGTTCATCTCGAAGGTGTTGTGGGTGATCAGGCCGTGACTCGTGCCCTCGGTCTGGTAACCGTCGTCGTGGCCGTTGGCGGTCTCCTTGGTGAATCCGTGGAAGTAGCTGTCCGAGACCGTGAAATGACCGCCGCCTCGAGCCGGATCGCCTTTGGCGACCCAGGTGAACACGCCGTCGTTGGCGCCGAAGCAGTTCATCGCCTTGATCGTCAGCTGGGTGCCCTGGTGCCAGACGCATGCGTGCACGCTGTTGCCGCCGTTGACAGTGACGTGGCTGATTGTCGCGCTGGCACCAACGTCGATGGTGATGGCCGCGCTGCCGCTGACCGTCGAGCCGTTCTTCGCCTCCACCTCGGAGTTCTTAATCGTGATGTTGGGAGCCATGACGGTGACCTGGCCGAGCAGGTCAGCGCACTTGATAACCTCGCCCGGCCGGTTAAGCAGAAACGGGGTGACGTGGTTGCCGCGCGGAACCAGCTTGTGATGGGGGCATTGAGCCAGATCGGGGCCTGTGTTTCTCTTGCCAGGCCAGCCGCAAGTCGCCAGGTTCGCCCAGAGCTTCGCGCCGCCGGCGTCGCAATACGCGGGCACGGCCGACCTCAGGTGCGCGGTGAACGTACTGGCGGCCGCGGGAGCTATGCCGGCCAGGAGCGCTGGTATCGCGAGCAGCAGCGCGGCAAGCCCGCGCCGGCCGCGGATTAGCTTGCGGAATGAGCCGGCGACGGCCAGCGCTGAAAGGTCGGTCATGCTTACCCCCGGAGCAAGACGATCACTTTACGTGCTCTTATCGCAACGCATGGTAACAGTCCTTGGCGGGCGCGCTACGGGGCTCTTGGAATTCCTGTGAGCCGGCCGTCGGCAACGCGGAGCGTCGCTCATGAATGACGGCACGGTGATTGATTTCCGGCGCTTCTCGCACGCGCGCATATATACGCGCGTCCGCGTAGCTGAGCGACGTCACAGCATTCCCGCTGGTCCCAGGCGTCACGGAGTCGAGGGCACAGCGTCCAGACTGCCGACTCACCGTAGAATGACTGGTGTGCACGTCGAAAGCCCGCCTGGCGGCAGCCTGCCCAGCCGAAGCCTGAGTCGAAGCCTGCGCACAGCCGACCTCGACATGGATCAGGCCGTTGACATCGAGCCCGTGGATGGCCGAGCCGCCCGCTCGCACAGGACGCGCAGGGCGATCCTGGACGCGATGCGAGCGCTGCACGCCGAAGGTGACCTGCGCCCGACGGTGCCCAGGATCGCGGCCAGGGCCGGCGTTTCGCTGCGTACCGTGTGGCAGCAGTTCGCCGACCGGGAAGCGCTGCTGGTCGAGGCGGTCAGGCGGGACCGGGAGATTCAGCGGTCCCTGGTGAGCAGGATCGAGCCCGGGCAGCCGCTCGCTGCCAGGGTCGAGGCCTTCGTGGCGCAGCGTGCCAGGGTGCTCGAGGAGATGACGCCCACCTGGCGGGCCGCGCGGGTGCATCAGCCGTTCTCCGACGAACTGCAGAGTGACAGGAAGCGCAGGAACTCAGGCGGGCGGGCCGAGGTCGAGCAAGTGTTCGCCCCTGAGCTGAGTACCCTGCCTCGGCACCAGCGCGAGCGCCTTGTTGATGCCCTGCATGCCATCAGCTTGTGGTCCTTCTGGGAGTCGCTGCGCACCGATCTCGAGCTCAGCCCGCTGGGCGCCAAAGAGACCCTGACAAGCACGTTCACTGCGGTACTCGCGGCTGCCGGGTTCGATCCGAGTTCATAGGGCAGCGGCTCGCGCACTATTAGCTATTCTGGTCGCACACTATTGATCTTGCACACATCGTGCAGATATCTTGACCTCGAAGCCTGGGCTACTGGGCGCGTCACCCCTGACAATGGTGAGGTCCGCATGAGTGTGACCGCAGACGAACTGGTCGCAGAACGTCCCGGCGGCGCGTCTTTCCTATGGCGCCGCCAGCTTGCGCATTATCCCGACACCAGGCCTCGCGTCACGTACCTGGCCATCACGGTGCTCGCCACGATCATGCTGTACTACGAGCTGTACGTCGGCGGCTCGGTGTCCACGCTGATCCTGCAGAACCTGCACATGAGCTTCACGTTCTTCGTGATCACGCTGGCGTTCGGGAACCTGATCGGAGCCTTCGGGTCGCTGTTCGCCGGCCTGACCGACCGGCTTGGCCGGGCGAACCTGGTGGTCTTCGGGCTGCTGTTCACCGGCGTCTTCGTGGCGTTCATCCTCCCGGCCGCGACGAGCAAGTGGGTCTTCACGATCGAGGGTTTCGTGGTCGGCGTCGTCGAGGGCATCTGCCTGGTAGCCACTCCCGCGCTGATCCGCGACTTCTCCCCGCAGGTCGGCCGGGCCACGGCGATGGGCTTCTGGACCAGCGGTCCGGTGATGGGCAGCCTGATCGTGGCCGTGGTCGGCAGCGCGACCGTTCCCGCGGTCGTCAGCGACCCGCGGTTCTGGACGCACGAATACCGGATCTGCGGCTATGCCGGTTTGGTCGTGTTCGTGATCGCGCTGCTCTTCCTGCGCGAGCTGTCGCCGGCGCTGCGGGATCAGCTGATGGTCACCTTTCACGACCGGGCGCTGATCGAGGCCAAGGCCAGGGGTCTGACCGAGGCCGACATCGCGGCAGCGCTGAGGCACCCGTTCCGCCAGCTGCTCAAGGCCGACGTCGTCGTCTCCGCGATCGCGGTATCGGTGATGCTGCTGATCTACTACACGGCCGTCGGATTCGCCGTCATCTACCTGGGAACGGTCTTCGGGTTCTCGGTCAAGGACGCCAACGGCCTGGGCAACTGGAACTGGGGATTCAACGTCCTCGCGGTGATCGTGATCGGAATGCTTTCTGACCGGTTCAAGGTCAGGAAGCCGTTCATGCTCGTCGGCGGCATCGCCGCCGCGATCATGACGATCATCTACCTCCTCCAGGCCGGGCTGCAGCCGAGCTACTACACGCTGGCGATCATCCTGGCGCTGCTGTCGTTCTCGCTCGGCGTCGCCTACACGCCATGGATGGCGAGCTTCACCGAGACGGTCGAGGCGCGCAACCCGGCGCTGACCGCGACCGGGCTGGCGATCTGGGGCTGGATCATCAGGATCGTGGTGTTCCTGTCGTTCCTGATGATCCCCGTCGTGATCAACTCGGTCACTCCGCTGGTCAACTACGGCGCCACGGTCTCCGCATACGCGGCCAAGTACAAGACCGGGCTGGACTTCGTGGCCGCGCACCCGGACATCGTCGCGCTGGCGACGAAGTACCAGGTGCAGCTAGCCAATGCGCAGAAGTTCCAGCCTGAGCTCACCGCCCTGCAGAAGGACCCGACCGACGTCGGCACCGTGTTCCTCAACTGCGCCACGCCGAACAAGGTCCCGAAGGCCGTCATGGCCAAGGCCATCACGGTGGCCGGTGGCGGCACGACCGGGCAGGGCATCCTGACGACCATGTGCCAGAACGCGGTGGCGATCAACGGCGTGATCAAGGCCCAGGGGCCGCTGGAGAAGATCGCTCCCTACGCGGTGGGGCTGACCGCGGCCACGAAGATTCCAGCACCGGTGCAGGCGTACCTGAAGGCGCACGGGACAGCGGTGCAGGACGCGGCGGCGAAGACGGTCGGCCAGTGGAAGACCTGGTACTGGATCTGCTTCGGCGGGATCATCTTCTTCATCTGCTGCATCCCGCTGCTGCGCGGGCGCTGGAAGCCATCCGATGCCCGTAAGGACGAGGAAGAGCACGAGGCCCTGGTCGACGCGGAGATGGCCGCGCTCAAGGCCTGATCCGGGCGGCGCGTCAGCGAGCACTGGCCCGGCGGGTGATGCCACGCACCCGCCGGGCCAGTGCTGTCCTCCGTACAGGCTCGTCGCCGCACACGAGAGGATCCAGATCGATGTCCGATGACGTGCTCGAGCTCGCCGACCGGCTCTGGCGCGGCGAGGTCGGGCCGGGTGACTACCACCCGGTGAGCCACCTGGGTGGCCTGGCCGAGATCGGCGACGGCGTGGCGTTCGTGCCCTCGTTCGCGAACGTGTCGGCGTTCGGCACGCCGGACGGCCTGGTGCTCGTCGACACGGCGAGTTCCTTCGTGGCTGCATCGGTGCACGGCGAGCTGCGGCGGTGGAGCGCCCGCGGGCTGCACACCGCGGTGTACTCGCACGGCCACATCGATCACGTGTTCGGCGTGCCGGTGTGGGCGGCCGAGTCAGCCGAGCGGGGCTGGCCAGAACCTGTCGTGGTCGCCCATGAAGCGCTGCCTGCCAGGTTCGACCGGTACGTCCTGACGGCCGGTTACAACGAGGTGATCAACCAGCGCCAGTTCGGCGTGCCTGGCCTGCGCTGGCCGGTCGAGTACCGCTATCCGGACCGCACCTACCGCGACCGGCTCACGCTCGATGTCGGCGGGACCGTGTTCGAGCTCCAGCACGAAAAGGGGGAGACCGACGACCACACGGTCACGTGGGTGCCTGGTCCGCGCGTCTTGTGCTGCGGCGACTTGTTCATCTGGGCGTCGCCGAACGCCGGCAACCCGCAGAAGGTGCAGCGCTACCCCAGGGAGTGGTCGGCCGCGCTGCGCCGGATGATCGCGCTGGAGCCCGAGTGCCTGCTGCCGGGGCACGGCCTGCCGGTCGTCGGCGCCGGCCGGATCAGGCAGGCCCTGACCGACACGGCCGACCTGCTCGACTCGCTCGTCGACCAGACGCTGGCCGTCATGAACGCGGGCGGCAGGCTGGATGACGCCATCCATGGCGTGGTCCTGCCAGCGCATCTGCTGGACCGGCCCTACCTGCGGCCGGTATACGACGAGCCCGAGTTCATCGTGCACAACGTTTGGCGGCTGTACGGCGGCTGGTGGGACGGCAACCCGGCCAGCCTCAAGCCAGCCCCCGAGCGCGCGCTGGCGGCCGAACTCGCCGCGCTGGCGGGCGGCGCGCAGGCCCTGGCTGACCGGGCGCTGGCCCTGCTCGCCGACGCCCGCTCGGGCCCGGACGCCGGAGCTGGGCCGGCCGAGCGAGCGCTGCGGCTTGCCGGTCATCTCGCCGAGCTGGCCTGGCTGGCCGCGCCCGGGGATCAGGGGATCGGACAGGTGCGCCGCGAGGTCTTCTCGGCCAGGGCGGACGCGGCGACGTCGACGATGGCCACAGGGGTGTTCCGGTGGGCGGCGCAGGAATCGGTCGGCGAGGTATAAACCGGGCGCTAGCCCTGAGGATTTCGGGCCGTCGGGCCTTAGTGCCGAGTGTGGATGTGACACCCATCACCAGATTCCGGTATGGGTGTCACACCCATACCGGGGACGGCGAGCCGCGGCGCCGGGCTACCAGGAGTCGATCAGGCGGACCAGGTCGGAGAGCGTATTGATCACGGCGTCCGGAGTGGCGTCGGCAAAGGTCGGAACATCGGAGTGCGGGATCAGCACCGCCCGCATGCCGACGCTCTGCGCTCCGTGAATATCGTCCCAGGGCCGGTCACCGACGAATACGCAGCGTTCCGGACTGGTGACGCCGACGGCGGCCATCGCGGCTAGGAAGGCCTCAGGGTGCGGCTTGGTCCAGTCGATCTCGCTGGAGTACACGGCGCCGTCGATCAGGTCGAGCACGCCGTCCCTGCGGAACACGTCCTCGTGCCAGCTGCGGGGCCACATTGTGTTGGACAGCACGCCGATCTTGACGCCGCGCTCGCGAAGCTGCCTGAGCGCGGCGATGCCGTCCAGGTCGGTGAACGTGTGCGGCTCCCATTCCCGCAGGTAGGTGGCGATCAGCTGGTCCGTCGGCTCGATTCCGGCCCGCTCGAGCACGCCGAAGATGGTCGAGCTGCGGTGCTCAGCCCTGGCCAGCTCCCACAGCTCGCCCTCGGCCTCGTGCGCCGCCGCGGCCCGGTCGGCGTGGTCCGCTGGATAGTGCGGCTCGAAGATGACCCGCCACATTTCCGCGTTGTCGATCGTGTGCCACGGGGTCAGGGTGCCGCCCCAGTCGAAGATCACCGCATCCACCGTCATCCGGTGATCATATCTATCCGGGAAAAGCCGGCATCAGCACAGTTCAGCGGCGTACCGGGGCCCGCATGCGAAATTCGGCATTGCCTACGGCAGGCATTACGGACAGGATGACGAAGGGACAGGGGTGAACAAGATTGGCTCACACGTCGCATACCTGTCGCTTCGAGTTTGATTCCGGCTTTTAGCGTGTCCAGCCGGACGCTCCGGCACCGCCGCCGGATAGCGGCACACGAGGAGGATCGGATGCACAAACTGGAACACAGCGGCCGCAGGCGGCTGTCCGCCCGGGTCGTCGCGGCTGCCAGCGCGGTCGCGATCGGCTCGCTGGGCCTGGCCGGCGCGGTCGCGCCGGGGATGGCCTTTGCCGCGCGCTCCGGCCCCGCGAGCCCGGCGGCGGCGGTTCACACGGACGCGACCGGGTGCCATCTCGGCAACGGCGTCAAGCACGTCGTCCAGCTGACGTTCGACAACGTTCACTTCTTCCGCGACAATCCCAATGTCCCGTCTGACCTGCAGATGATGCCGAACCTGCTGGACTTCATCGCGAACAACGGGACGTGGATGTCGAACAACCACACCCCGCTGATCGCGCATACCGGCGACAACATCCTCACCACGAACACTGGCCTGTACGGCGACCGGCATGGCATGCCGATCTCCAACAGTTACCGCAGCTTCAACCCCGACGGCACGACGGACCCGGCCAGCTCGTTCGCGTACTGGACCGACCCGATCTTCGACACGGCCAGCACGCCGAGCCCCGGGCACGACACCAACCCGTCGATGGTGTACGCGCCAGAGCCGCCAGCCACGGCGAAGCACCCGGTGGCCCCGACGTCGGTTACGCCCGCTCCGTGGGTGCCCTTCACCAGGGCGGGATGTGACGTCGGCGACGTCTCCACGGCCAACCAGGAACTCGAGAACACCGCTGTGGACCTGCCCAAGGTGTTCGGGGCGAACTCGCCAGAGGTCGCGCAGCTGAACGCCGACTCGGACTCGTTCAAGGACGCCGAGGTGGCCGACTACGTCGGCATCGGCGTGCACTGCGCCAAGGGCCCGGGCAACGCCTTCTGCTCGACCGCGCAGGCCGTCAAGTTCGGGCAGACCAGCCCGAGCCCGACCGCGGTCTCCGACGTGCTGCCGAACGAGCCTGGCGGCTACAACGGCTTCCTCGGGCTCTTCGGCCACCGGTACATCGCGCCGCAGCTGGGTGCCGGAACCCCCAATCTCATGCATAACGGGTACGCGGTCACGAATGCCGACGGCAACCTGGTCGACCTGAACGGGAATCAGATCAACGGCGCGTTCCTGACCAACCACCCGGGGTTCCCGGGATTCTCCACCATCAACGCCTCGCAGGGGCTGGCGTACATGTCTGACCTGCTGGAGAGTGGCGTGCCGGTTGTCAATGGTTATATTTCCGACATTCACGGCAACGAGCACATCGCTGGCCTGTCAGCCTGCAACGGCGCTCCTGCCGCGCTCGGCCCGGGCAGCGCCTGCTACATCGCCCAGGCTCAGTACTACAACCAGGCATTCGGCGACTTCTTCAAGCGGCTGGCTGCCGATGGGATCACGCCGACGAACACGCTGTTCCTGATCAGCTCTGACGAGGGCGACCACGTCGCGGGCGCCAACGTGGGGCGCGCGATCCAGCCGACCCCCGCCAACTGCGACGGCGCCACGGTCTCCGGCACAACGGTGACCCCCGACGTGCTCTGCACCTATCCGGCCGGCACGTTCGGCGAGCTGGCTGGCAACCTGCCAGGCCTGCTGGCGACGGAGCGGAACAACACCACCCCGTTCACCCTGGAGGCGGACAGCGCTCCTGAGTTCTACGTGACGGGGAACCCAGGGCCGGCCGACCCGGCCGTACGAACGCTGGAACGGGATACCGGCGCCCTGACGGCCGCGAACCCGTACACCGGCACCACCCAGCCAATCACCAACTACCTCGCGGATCCGACCGAGGAGGCCATCCTGCACATGGTCAACGCGGATCCGGCCAGGACGCCGACGTTCGCGATGTTCGCCAGGCCCGACTACTTCCTGTCCTCGGGCGCGGCGAACTGCAACTCGCCGTGCGTGAGCGTGAACTCGGGCTTCGCGTATAACCACGGTGACTACGCCGCAGAGATCGACACCAACTTCTTCGGTGTCGCCGGACCAGGGGTGAGGAACCTGGGCGTGGACGGCCCGCAGCCAGCGGACGGCCCGAATTCGGCAGGTGCCGACAGCGGCCAGGTGACGGTTCCTGGCAGCCACACCACCGGCACCTGGATCGACGAGACGGACATCCGTCCCACGCTCCTGTACCTGGCCGGGCTCAGGGACGACTACGAGCACGACGGCCGGGTTGTCACTCAGATCCTCACCGACCCGAACAAGGCGCTGTCCGGCCCGCAGGTCGCGCGGCTCGGCGCCTGCTACAAGCAGCTGAACTCCAGCGTCGGAGAGTTCGGCACCGACACGCTGATCGCATCGACAGCGGCGCTCGAGAGCAACGCCCCTGGAGACAGCACGTACACCAATGTTGAGCACGCCCTGCGCGGGCTCGACGTGGCCAGGGACAGGCTCGCCGGCCAGATCAAGGGCGAGCTCGAGGCGGCAGCGTTCAGCAACGACAAGATTCACGGCATTGGCGTGCAGATCGTGGCGTGTGACGCGCTGCTTGGTGCCGCGCATTTGCTGGCTAATCACAGCTAGCTAGCTAGCTGCCCGAATGCGGCGGCGGGCCCGGCAATCCGGCCGGGTTACCGCCGCCGCACTGTGTTTGCGGCACGGGGTTTGCGGCTGGCTGTTTCGGCGACATTTCCAGATGCCGGCCGTTGCAGCGTCCTGAACCGGCGGGCCGGGCGTGCGTTGTCCGCACAAGCCTGGGACACTAGACCCAGGCTTGGAACGGCTGCGCTCCGGCCGGGAAGGGGTGCGAGGGATGGCCGACCAGGAGAGCAACGCTCAGCGCGGAACCGTCGCGGTGCGCAACGGGACAGCGGCGAATGGCAAGGTCTCGAAACGGGATTCCGACGAGATCGTCGCCGACATCGAGCGCACCAGGCAGAACCTCGCACGCACCATCGACTCGCTCGCCGACCGGGTGAGCCCTGCGAGCAACATCAAGCGGTTCAGGGAGCGCGCGGCGCAGGAAGCAGCCAAGCCAGAGGTTCAGCTCGCCGCCCTGGCCGCGGCGCTGGCCATCACAGGCATCGCCATCTACCGGATCTGGGGCCGCCGGCGCGGCTGACGTCTGCGCGCGCTTTCTCCAGCATTTGCTGATTTCTCCAGCATTCACCGATCTTGCCTATCCTGGAGAAGAGGCCCTGGCCTTGTCCTGGCGAGCGGGCGAGGCATCCGGCCTGGCAGCAGGTGCGCGGCCCGCGAGGATGGTGACCGACATGTTCGAGCGTTTCACCGATCGGGCCAGGCGGGTGGTCGTCTTCGCCCAGGAGGAGGCCAGGCTCCTCCAGCACGGCCACATCGGCACGGAGCACCTGCTGCTCGGCCTGATCAGGGAGGACCAGGGCATCGCGGCGAGGGTCCTGGCCGCGCTGGACATCGAGCTGCAGGTCGTGCGGGACCGGGTCAGGGAGATGATCAGCGAGGGCAGCGAGGCCGGGCCCGAAGGCCACATCCCGTTCACGCCCCGGGTTAAGCGGGTGCTTGAGCTCTCGCTGCGCGAGGCACTCCGGCTCGGCCACGACTACATCGGCACCGAGCACATCCTGCTCGGGCTCATCCGCGATGGCGAGGGCGTCGCCATCCACGTCCTCGTCGAGCTCGGCGCTGACCCGAACCAAGTCCGCCAGCAGGTAGTGGGCCTGGCGCATGGCTCGCGCCCGCGGCCCGGGCGCGGCGCACGTCCGGAGCCCGCGGAGGTGATCGTCGCGCGGCGAGCGGTGTCCGGCCGGATGGAACGCACGCTGGCCTCCAGCTTCCGGGTCCAGCTCCGCGAGATCGAGGCGCGCCTGAGCGCGGTGGAACAGCTGGTTGGCTTCGGGCCCGACGTGAGCGAGCTCGACACGGAGATCGTCAGGGTGCTCGGCGAGAAGCATGCCGCAGCGGACGCACAAGACTACGAGCAGGCGGCTGAGCTGCGGGACGCCGAGCGCAGGCTCACGGCGGAGAAGGCGGCCAGGCAGGGGCAGTGGGCGGCGGCTCATCCCGATCTGGCGACGCTGGCCGAAGCGGTTGAGCGGCTTGACGCTGAGCTAGGGCGGCTGCGGCAGCTGCTCAGGCAGCATGGCATCGACCTCGAGAGCGATGAGCAGGGCGGGGCGGCGTAGCGGCCCGACGCGACCGGCCGGCCTCGCGTCTAGCCGCGTTCGGCGACGAGGTCGGCGACGCCGGCCAGGATCCGCTCCAGGCCGAAGGTGAACTCCGCCTCTGGCGGATCGGCGCGCTCGAACACGCCGGCCGCTGCGAACCTGGTGATGGCGGGAAAACTGGCCGGGTCGGCCAGCTGACAGAGGGTGCGGGCGTAGGACGCCATCCACTCATCCGGGGTCAGCCCTGACCGGCGGACGGCAGCCTCGATGTCCGCGTCGATGCTGGCCGAGTTCCGTACGTAGCCGCTCATCAGCATCAGCACCGAAGCTTTCTCCTCCTCTCGCACGCCGGTATCGGCCAGGCAGGCGAGGCCGGCTTCGAACCAGGTGACCTCGTTGGGCCTGACCGGCAGGCCGCTGATCGGCACCTGGAGCACCCACGGGTGCTGTGTCATGGCCGCGCGCATGCTCCACGCCCAGCGGGACAGGCCGGCCCGCCAGTCCTCGCCTGCCTCCCGCTGCGCCGGGGCTGGCCCGTACGCGGCGTCGACCATGAGCGCCACCAGTTCGTCCTTGGCCGCGACGTACCGGTACAGCGACATGGGGCCGCTGCCGACCTCAGCGGCCACGCGACTCATCGACACCGCGGCCAGGCCGTCGGCGTCGGCTATCCGCACGGCCGCGGCGACGATGCGCGTGAGGCTCAGCCCTGGCCTGGGCCCGCGGTGCGGTCGCTCGCGCAGCCCCCAGGCCTGCTCAAGACTGGCCGGCAGCCCGGTGCCCTGATCGTTCATGAGCGCTCCCTGCCTCACTCGGGATGCCGTCGCCGGCGCGAGCCCGGCCGGGTGAGTTGACAACCATCCTATGTATTGCGTATAACCTACGCAGTAATGCGTAAGGCATACGCAGTTGAGCGTAGCGCATGCGCGATGGGGCTCCGCCCGGCGCGGCGCCCGGAGACGAGGAGCAGGAGATGCCGGAGATGCCGGAGATGCCGGAGTCGAGGAGCAGGAAATGACTGACGAGCCGGCGATCGAATCGGCTGGCCTGGCGAAGTCCTACGGCGGCGTGCGCGTGCTGGCCGGGCTTGACCTGCGGGTGCCGGCGGCATGCTGCTATGCGCTGCTCGGCCCCAACGGCGCTGGGAAGACGACCACGGTCCGCATCCTGTCGACGCTGGTGCGCCCCGACGCGGGCAGCGCCACCGTGGCCGGCTGTGACCTGCTGGCAGACCGGCGCAGGCTGCGCAGCACGATCAGCCTGAGCGGTCAGTACGCGGGGCTTGACGGGTTGCAGACCGGCGCGGAGAACCTGCGGATGGTGGCCAGGCTGGCTGGCCTGCCGCGACGCCTTGGCAGGTGCAGGTCCGCGGAACTGATCGAGCGGTTCGGGCTGCGGGAGGCCGCTGACCGGCGGGTCGCCACCTACTCGGGCGGCATGCGGCGCCGCCTCGACCTCGCCGCGAGCCTGATAACCGAGCCAGCGGTCCTGTTCCTTGACGAGCCGACCACCGGGCTCGACCTGCCATCGCGATTGACGCTCTGGGAGATGATCGGGGAGCTCCGCGCGGCCGGCGTGACCATCTTCCTCACCACGCAGTACCTGGAGGAGGCCGACCAGCTCGCGGACCGGATCGCGGTCCTCAACGACGGCCAGGTCGTGGCCGAGGGCACGCCGCAGGACCTCAAGCACCAGGTGGCCAGCCGCCGGCTCGAGCTCACGCTGGCGAGCCGAGCGGCATTCGAGTCGGTGCTGACGGCGGCCGCTGGCCGGCTCGTGCACGCCGACCCGGCAGGGCAGACCATCGCGATGCCCACCGACGGCACGGCGCGAGACATCCGCGCGCTCCTTGACGAACTGGATCCCGCGGGGCTGGCGATCGCCAGCTTCGAGGTGCGCACGGCCAGTCTTGACGACGTGTTCCTGGCGCTCACCGGGCATTTCGAACCACCCATCGTGACCGGCAAGGAGACCATCGGTGTCTGAGACCGCTCTTGCCTTCCCGGCGATGTCCGGCCGCTGCCTGCGCCTGAGCAGCCGCAGCATCGACGCGATGATCACCGCGCTGATGCTGCCCATCATGTTGATGCTGCTGTTCGTCTACGTCTTCGGCGGCGCGATGTCGCGCCACGCCGGAGGTGCCGGCGGCTACGTGTCCTACCTGGTGCCAGGCGTCCTGCTGCTCTGCGCGGGCTTCGGCGCGGCGAGCACGGCCGTCAGCGTCTGCCAGGACATGACCGGGGGCATCATCGACCGGTTCAGGTCCCTGAACGTCCCAGGCCGGGCCATCCTGGCTGGCCATGTCACGGCCAGCGTCGTGCGCAACACGGCCTCGACGGCGCTGGTACTCGGCGTCGCATTCGCGATCGGCTTCCGGCCGCACGCGAGCGCCGCCGCCTGGCTCGCCGCAGCGGGCATCCTGCTGCTTTTCGTGCTGGCCATCTCCTGGCTGGCGGCCGCCGCCGGGCTGCTCGCCCGGTCGGCCGAGGCGGCGAGCGGCTTCACCTTCGGTGTCATGTTCCTGCCGTATCCGAGCAGCACGTTCGTTCCGATCGCCACCATGCCAGGCTGGCTGCAGGGCTTCGCCAGGAACCAGCCAGTCACGCCGGTGGTCGAGGCAATCCGCGGGCTGCTGCTCGGCACGCCCGTCGGCGCGGCCCCGTGGCGCGCACTGCCCTGGTGCGGCGGCATCCTGATCGCCTCGGCGATCGCGTCTGGCGCGCTGTTCAGGCTGCGCACGAGGTAGCAGGGTTCGCGGGTCAGCCCACCTTGGTGGCGCGACCGGCCCAGTACGGCGCCCTGAGCTGGCGCTTGAGCAGCTTGCCAGAGCCGGTCCTCGGTAGCTCGTCGGTGAACGAGATCGACCGCGGCACCTTGTATCCGGCTAGGTGCTCGCGGGCGAACGCGATCACGTCGGCCTCGGAATCCGACGCGCCAGGCGCGAGCACGATCGCGGCGTGCACCTGCTCGCCCCACTCCTCGGACGGTATCCCGAAGACCGCTACGTCGAAGATCGCCGGATTCTGCTCGAGCGCTGCCTCGATCTCGGCGGGGTAGATGTTCATCCCGCCCGAGATGATCATGTCGTTCTTCCGGTCGCAGATGTAGTAGTAGCCCTCATCGTCGCGGTAGGCGATGTCGCCGACGGTGTGGAAGTCGCCTTGCATGGCGGCCTCGTAGCTGTCCCGCTGCTTGTAGTACTCGTTGAAGACGCCGCCCGACCTGACGAACAGCTCGCCGGCGTGGTCGGGACCCGTTCCGTCGACCTCGTCGCCGTCGGCGTCGAGCAGCCTGATCTCCACGCCAGGAGCCGGCTTGCCGCACGACCCAGGCTTGCGCAGCTGGTCCTGGGGCTCGAGCACGCAGTTCACCCCGAGTTCAGTCGACCCGTAGATCTCCCACAGCGAGTCGGCGGGAAAGTCGGCCAGGTACGCCTGCTTGAGCGCGAAACTCCACGGCGCCGCATTGGCCAGCATCCGCTTCATGCTCGAGCGGTCGTAGCGGGCCTTGACCTCGGCAGGCAGCGCGCACACGAGCCTGATCAGCGGCGGCGCCGAGAAGGTCGAGCTGACCTTGTACGTGTCGACCAGCCGCAGCCAGTCCTGCGGGTCGAACTTGTGCTGCACGATGATCGTCTGGCCGAGGGCCAGCCCGGCTCCCATGAAGGCGCTCGGGCCGCTGTGATAGAGCGGGCCAGAGGTGAGGTACACATCGTCGGGCGTGTACCCGATGAAGCCGATCAGCGCCATCGCGGTCGCCGGGTCGGTCATGTTCCGATACGCGCCCTTGGGCTTGCCCGTCGTGCCAGAGGTGTAGATCATCGTCGCGCCGGCGCCCTCTCCTTCCTCGCCGAGCGGCTCGGCGGGCGCGGCGGCGACGAGGTCCTCGCCGAGCATGCCGGGCGGCGGCTCGCCGCCGTAGACCAGGACGTGCTCCAGATTGCCGAGCTGACCTCCGCCCGAGGGAACGAACAGATGCGCGTACTCCGCATCGACGTACGCCGCCCGGGCATCGGAGTGGACGATGATGTACTGCGCTTCCTCGGCGGTCAGGCGGTAGTTCAGCGGAACGGCGACCGCCCCGATCTTCCTCGTCGCGGCCATCACGGCGACGACCTGCGGAGAGTTCGGCCCGCACCAGATCACCTTGTCGCCGATGCCGACGCCGAGTGACGCGAGCGCGCTGCCCAGCCGGTTCGCCTCGGTCTCGAGCTGTGCGTAGGTCCACGTAAGGATGCCCTGGCCTGGCCGGTCGTCGATGACGGCTGGCTTGTCGGGCTGACTTGAGGCGTAGAGGGTCAGGAGATCTGGCATGCTCCGATTCTGGCATGCACCGCAGCAGGGAGGAATGGGACATGGCAACTGTCAGCGTCCGTTACATCGTCGACGACGTCGACGCGGCGATCGAGTTCTACCGTGACAATCTGGGCTTTACCGAGATCATGCATCCCGCGCCCGCCTTCGCGATGATGTCACTGGGCGATCTGCGGCTCGTTCTGAGCGCGCCGGGCGGCGGCCCGGGCGGGGGAGCCGCCATGCCGGACGGGACGCTGCCGAGTCCCGGTGGCTGGAACCGGTTCTCGATCGAGGTCAGCGACCTGGAAGGGACGGTCGGACGTCTGCGGGCAGCCGGTGCCAGATTCCGCAACGACATCGTGACCGGCGTCGGCGGCAAGCAGATCCTCGTCGAGGACCCGTCCGGCAACCCCGTCGAGCTGTTCGAGCCCACGGCGCCCGAGGCGAGGCTGCAAGAACCGGCCTCCTGAGTTTCCCGCGGCCGTGTCGATCCGGGCCGTCCGCGTTCGTAGCGATGGTAGAGCCGGCCAGAGGCTGGCCCCCACGGGAAAGGACCGAAGCCATGAAGCAGTACCTGCTCTCCGTGTACGACCCGGATGCCCAGTCCCGCCTGTCCGAGGACGAGATCCAGCAGATGTATAAGGACGTCGGCGCGGTCAACGCCGAGATTCAGGCCGCAGGGGCCTGGGTCTTCGCCGGCGGCCTGCACACGCCGGAGACCGCCACCGTCGTCAGGATCGCTGACGGCGAGGTGGTCACCACCGACGGCCCGTACGCCGAGACCAAGGAGCAGATCGGCGGCTTCTGGGTGATCAAGGCCGCCGACATCGACGACGCTCTCGGCTGGGCCGCCAAGGCGACGCGGGCGTGCCAGGCTCCGGTCGAGGTCCGCCCGTTCCAAGACGATCCGGAGAGCTAGAGGGTGCCCAACCCCCAGGCGTCGCTGCGTCGCGACGACATCGAGGGCTACTTCCGGCGTGAGTACGGCCGGTGCGTGGCCACCCTGGTCCGCTTCTTCGGCGACATCGACATCGCCGAAGAAGCGGTTCAGGACGCGTTCACCGTCGCCCTGGACCGCTGGCCGCAGCTGGGCCTGCCGCCCAATCCCGGCGCCTGGATCACCACGACCGCCAGGAACCGCGCCATCGACCAGCTGCGGAGGGAAGCCTCACGTCATGACAGGCACGCCCAGGCCGCCCTGCTGTACGGGCAGGAAGAGCAGCCCGAGCAGGTGGGCCCGGTGAAGGACGACAGGCTGCGGCTGATCTTCACCTGCTGCCACCCCGCGCTGGCCAGGACCGCTCAGGTGGCGCTCACCCTCAGGCTGCTCGGCGGCCTGGAGACGCCGCAGATCGCGCGGGCGTTCCTGGTTCCCGAGCCGACGATGGCGCAGCGCATCGTGCGGGCTAAGAAGAAGATCAAGGCCGCGGGGATCCCGTACCGCGTGCCAGGCGACGCGGAACTGCCTGACCGGCTCACCGCCGTGCTCGCGGTCGTCTACCTGATCTTCACCGAGGGCCACACGGCCACCGATGGCGGCGAGCTGACGAAGCTGAACCTCTGCGACGAGGCGATCAGGCTGGCGCGCCTGCTGGCCGAGCTGATGCCCGACGAGCCCGAGGTGCTCGGCCTGCTCGCGCTGCTGCTGCTGACCCATTCGCGCGCCGCGGCGCGGACGGCGCCAGGGCAACCGCTCGTGCTGCTGCCTGACCAGGACAGGACGATGTGGGACCCGGCGCTCATCGCCGAGGGGCAGCACCTGGTCAGACGGTGCCTGCGGCGCAATCAGCCGGGTCCTTACCAGATCCAGGCCGCCATCGCGGCGGTGCACAGCGCCGCTCCGGTCGCGGCGCATACCGACTGGCGCCAGATTCTCGCGCTGTATGACCAGCTACTGGCCTGCGCGCCGACCCCCGTGGTCGCGCTCAACCGCGCCGTCGCGCTGGCCGAGGTCGAAGGGCCGCAGGCCGGACTGGATGCCGTGGACCGCCTGGACCTCGGGTCGTATCACCCGTTCCACGTGGCTAGGGCCGATCTGCTCAGGCGGCTCGGCCGGACCGCCGACGCGGCCGCGGCCTATGGGGCGGCGCTGGCGCTGACCTCGAACCCCGCCGAACGTGCCTTTCTGGATCAGCGCAGGCAGCAGCTGATGGCCTGAACCAGACCCGGTCGCGCTCAACTCCGCACGTTGCCGCGTTGAGCCGGCGCAGATCGTCAGTTCAGGCGGCCTGCGTCACTGCTCCTCGGCCGTCAGCGCCATGTACTCGGCAGCCGACAGCAAGCCAGGCGGCACCTGCTCGCCGCCGTCGAGCTTGATCTTGAAGATCCAGCCTGCCCCGTACGGATCGGAGTTGACCAGGCCAGGGTCCTCGTCGATCTCGGGGTTCACCTCGGTCACCTCGCCGTCAGCCGGGCAGTAGATGTCGCTGACCGACTTGGTCGACTCAACCTCGCCGCACGGGTCGCCGGCGGTGACCCTGGTTCCCTGCGCCGGCGCCGTGACGTAGACCACGTCGCCCAGCGCGCGCTGAGCGTAGTCGGTGATGCCGACCCTGGCGATCGCATCGGAGATCGCAACCCACTCATGCTCGGCCGTGTAATAAAGCTCTTCGGGAACGCTCACGACTGCCACCCTTCTCGTGCCTGTTAGCGCGCAGGTTTAGTTAAGCCAAAAATGTCAGAGCAGCAGACGCGAACGCTCAGTCCCGCGCCGGCCGCTTGTAGAACGGGAGCGGCACCATGCCGGCCGGCTCCGCGCTGCCGCGAATGTCGACGTACAGGCGGCCGCCATCCTCGCCGGAGTCCGCTCGCGCGGCCGCCGCGGCGGCCGGCGTCAGGTACGCCATCGCGATCGGCTTGCCGAGCGTCGGTGACGGCGTCCCGCTTGTCACTGTCCCGCTCGCTTCACCGTCCCAGAGCACCGTGTAGCCGTGCCTGGGGACCCGGCGGGTCTTGCTGACCAGGCCGGCCAGCTCCCTGGTGGGCCCGGCCGCTGCCCGCTCGGCCAGCGCTGCCCGGCCGACGAAATCGCCTGGCTTGTCGAGCTTGACGACCCGGCCAAGGCCTGCCTCGAACGGGGTCATGTCCCTGCTGAGCTCGTTCCCGTACAGGGGCATGCCCGCCTCCAGGCGAAGCGAGTCCCGCGCTGCGAGCCCGGCAGGGACCAGCCCGCGAGCGCTGCCCGCCTCTGTCAGCGCTGTCCAGACCACCACGGCGTCGTCGGGTCCGACGAAGATCTCGAACCCGTCCTCGCCGGTGTAGCCGGTCCTGGCGAGCAGCGCCCGCACGCCTGCGACGGTCGCCGGATAGCCGGCGTAGTAGCGCACGGCACTCAGGTCGGTGCTGGTCAGGCCCGCCAGGATGGCGGCCGACCTAGGACCCTGGATCGCGATCAGCGCGTAGCTGTCCGTGCGGTCCTGCATCGTCGCGTCCCGGCCGGCGACCCGGTCCGTGAGCTCGGCCGCCACGGTCGCGGCGTTGGCGGCGTTCGCGACTACCAGGTAGGTGGTCTCGGCCAGCCGGTAGACGATGAGGTCGTCGATGACCCCGCCGTCGGGCGCGCAGATCATCGTGTATCGCGCGCGGCCAGGTTTGATGGCCGAAGCGTCGGCCAGCAGCGCGTAATCGAGCGCGGCTGCGGCCCCGTCGCCCTCGACGATGAGCTCGCCCATATGGGAGAGGTCGAAGAGCCCGGCGGCGTTCCTGACGGCGTTGTGCTCTGCCATCTCGCTGCCGTACCGCAGCGGCATCAGCCAGCCGGCGAAGTCAGTCATCGTCGCGCCAAGGCCGGCATGCACAGCGGCGAGCGGGGTGGTCCTGGGCGCTGGGGACTGCGAGTCAGGCATCTGCGCAGCCTATCGCTGCACGAGGTCCGCACGGCTGCGAGGATGGGACCATGACGCTGCTTACCGAAGACCAGATCACGACCGGGCTCGGCCGCGCCGCACGCTGGGAGCGGGCAGGGGATTCGATCACCCGCACCGTCAAGCTCGGCGACTTCCGCGACGCCATGCTGTACGTCGGGGCGGTCGCCCACCTCGCCCAGGCAGCCAACCATCACCCGGACATCGCGATCTCGTGGAACACGGTCACGCTGACCCTGTCGACCCACTCGGCTGGCGGCCTGACCGGGGCCGACTTCGCCCTCGCTGAGCAGATCAACGCGCTGCCCTGAGGATCGCGGCTGCACGGGACAGGGAGGACGATCGCGGCGTGGTCGAGATCAAGACGTCGGGCGAAGTCGAGGCGATCAGGGCGGCAGGGAAGGTCGTCGCCGATGCGCTGGCGTCGGTACGCGCCCACGCAGCTGCTGGCATGCGGCTGACCGAGCTCGACGAGGTCGCCAGGTCGGTGCTCGCTTCGGCGGGAGCCACCTCCCCATTTCTCGGCTACAAGCCCTCGTTTGCTCCCGTGCCGTTTCCCGCGGTGATATGCGCGTCCCTGAACGACGCCGCTCTGCACGGCATCCCCAACCGGCGCCGTCTCGCGGCCGGGGACCTGGTCAGCATCGACTGCGGCGCGATTCTGGACGGCTGGGTGGCCGACGCCGCGATCTCGTTCACGCTCGGGCCGCCGAGCCAGCAGGACGAGCGGCTGATGGCCGTGACCAGCGCGGCGCTGCGGGCCGGCATCGCCGCGGCTGTAGCAGGCGCGCGGATCGGCGACATCTCGGCGGCGATCGGGGCCGTCGGCCGCGCCGCCGGGTACGGCCTCAACACCGACTTCGGCGGTCACGGAGTCGGCCGGTCCATGCACGAGTCGCCGTCGGTGCCGAACGAGGGCCCGCCAGGGCGTGGCTTGCGGCTCAGCCCTGGCCTGGTAGTCGCAATCGAGCCGTGGTTCATGGCCGGCGGCGGCGACAAGTATCAGATCGATGACGACGGCTGGACGATCAGGAGCGGTGACGGGAGCCGCGCCGCGCATTTCGAGCACACCATCGCGGTTACGCCGGGCGGGCCTGTCGTGCTGACAGAGCGCTGAATCCCGGCGCTGATTCTGGGTTCTGGTTCCGATCCTGGTTCTGGTCCTGGTCCTGGTCCTGGCCGGTGGATCTTGTCCTGCGGACGACGCCGCGCCCCCGTGCGGCCCCGTCCGCAGGACAATGACCCGGCCACCCGCCACGACCTTCGTCATTTTGCGCGTGCCATGCCCCGGCGGATAAGCCAGGGCGGCACCGCGCCCCCCGGACGACGGTCCCCCTCCGCGACGTGCGGCTTCCCCCATTCCCCAGCGTCGCGACTGCCGGGGTCCGACAGGAGCCGGGCTGTGCGCCGCCTGGGGTTCTAGTTATACACGTTGTCCAGCCATGACTACAGCTAGTTACGAGAAAGTGGGGGCTGCGTAACGGAGCGCGTCTATTTCAGGGCCATGATCGCGATGACTTTCCGCCATTGTGGCGGCAATCGTCCGCGATCTCGCCCGCCGTTGGCACGCCCTGGCATGCCCTTGGCACGCATCGGGGGCGCCCCGTTGCTGTTCCAGCGACAGTGGGGCGCCCCCGTTGCGACGATCAGGCGGGCGCTCAGGGTCAGCGGCCCGGAGCGGGCCTGGCCGGCAGGTAGACGGCGCAGCCGGGAAACGCTCGCCAGGCTGGTCGCGCTTTCGGCCCGACGAACCTGACCCGCTGGCCGGGCTTCGCGTGGATGCTGGCGCGGCGCTGCGCGCGGCCGCCTGGCCCGACGATCACGGTGCGGCCGTGGCCCTTGATCGTGATGCTCCTGAAGGCGGGGACCCAGCTAATCCTGACGCCAGCTACCGCGCGGCAGTGCAGCGGCGTCATCTGACACCAGGGCCGGACGACAGTGATCCGTTTCCCCCCGGGCGCCTTGCCGATCTCGACCCAGGATGCGCGGTGGCCCTTCCTGAAGATGACGGCGTGCCGCCTGCCAGAGATCTTGATGCTTCGCGCCCGCCGGACTGCTACCGGCGGCACGCCCTGGCCTCCGAAGGCGCAAGCCGGCCCGACCGTTCCTGCTGCCAGCGGGCCGCCAGGGGCGAAGTAGACCTGCTTCGGGGTCGCGGGCACGGCCGCGATCTGCCAGCCCGTCCTGCCGCCGGCCGGGCCGGCGCCGACCGGCCGACGTTGCGGAACGCGACCTGGCCCGTTGCCGGCTGCGACAAACTGCCATCCAGCAGCAGCGTCACAAGAGAGCCTGCCAGCGCCGCGGCGACCATCCAGCCGGCGGTCCGGCTCGTGACCGCGCCGGCGACCCTCGCGGCTCGCTGTCTGCGAGTGCCGGCCGTGCTGGACGGGCCTGCGTCATGCTGTCCGGCCTGCTCGCCGGGAATGGTGGGATCCGGACCGCCGGATTCCTCGTGCTCGCTCACGAACGACCTCTTGTTTGCTCGAACTGCGTACCGCGCAGCGCTTCGCGACCGCGCGGTCCTAAGAATGCTGGCCCGGCGTGCGGGGTTCGCGGGAGAAGCATGGGAAAACTGACAGAACCTGGGGCCAGCCGAACCGGGGCCAGCTCTCGGCTAGCCGAGCTCACAAGGCAGATGCTTGATCCCGTTGATAAAACTTGACAGGAGCCGGTCGGGCTCGCCCGCGGCGCGGATGCCAGGTACCCGCTGCAGCAGTTCGCGCAGCATCACGGTGATCTCGCGCCTGGCCAGGTGCGCGCCCAGGCAGAAGTGCGGGCCGGCCCCGCCGAAGCCGACGTGCGGGTTGGGGGAGCGGGTGATGTCGAACCGCTCAGGGTTCTCGAAGACCGACTCGTCCCGGTTGGCTGACCAGTACATCAGCGCGCACTTGTCGCCCTCGCGGAACTGGTGGCCGTTGACCACGGCGTCCCTGGTGACCGAGCGTCGCATCCAGATGACGGGGGAGACATACCTGACGATCTCCTCGACGGCGCCAGCGATCCGGTTGTCGCAGTCAGCCAGCAGCAGGTCGCGCTGATCCTGATGGTCGGTCAGCAGCACCAGCGCGTGCGAGAGGGCGGTGCGGGTGGTCTCGTTGCCCGCGACGACCAGGAGGATGAAGAACGAGGCCAGTTCGGCGGGGGTCAGCTGCTCCCCGTCGACGTTCGCGGTCGCCAGCGCGGACACCAGGTCGTCGCCAGGGTGCTCGGCGCGCTCGGCGCTGAGGTTTGTCACGAGCCCAGCGAGGTCGGCGCCCGCCGTCAGGATCTGGCCGATGGCGGCTTCCATGTCCTCGCTCAGGAACTCCGGGTCGCCGCCGGCGAGGATGATGTTGGTGTTTTTGAGCACCATCTCGTAATGCTCGTCGCCGATTCCCATCATGTCGCAGATGATCTTCAGCGGCAGCCTGGCAGACACCCGGCTCACGAAGTCGCACGGCCCGGTCGCCAGCAGGTCGTCGACCACGACTGCCGCCGCGCGCTGCACATCGTCCTCGAACTTCTTGATCATCTTCGGCGTGAACGCGCGGGAGACGATCCTGCGCAGCCTCGCGTGCCGGGGGTCGTCCATGTTGATCATCGACCCGAAGTACTCGTTGAAGTCGGGCGGCAGGTCCACCAGGCTGGTGGAGCCGCGCGCCGAGGAGAAGATGTGCGCGTGGCGGCTCGCCTCGAGCACGTCGGCGTGCTTGACGAACGCGTAGTAACCCTGGTCCTCGGTGTTGAACGGGTTCTCGGGGATGGCGAAGTACGGCGGGGCGTCCAGCTTGCGGAGTTCAGCGAAGGCCGTCTGGCGCTCGTCGAGCGAGAGGGCCCAGAACTCGTTCTGCGATATGTCGATGCCTCTGGCGACTGGCGTCGGTGCGGGTGCTGGAGTCGTCGTCACGGCGGGCCGCCTTCCAGGTCAGTACGCGTCAGGCTGATGATCTCAGACTCAGCACAATGATAACTAGCCGCCTTTATCACGTAGTGACACAGTTTGCCGTTCAGTCAGCCGTGGCCAGCCGCGTCACCTCCAGGGGCGTTGCCTCCTGCCGAGTTGGTTCCTGCCGCGTCGCCTCCTGCCGCACTGCCTCCGGGCGCGGCTGGTGCAGCGGCCCTGCGTCCCGCATCCGCAGCCCGTTCCAGCTGATCAGCGGCTGTCCGTCCGGGCCGGTGACGAGGACATGCCAGGCAGGTCCTGACGCCGGCCCGGCTGACCCCGGCCCGGCTGACCCCGGCCCCGCTGACCCCTTCCCGGCTGACACTGACCCGGCTGACTCGGCTGGCCCGCTCCGCTGCCTCGGAACCGCGCCGGGCTCGGCCTGCCCGGCCAGGATCGTGGCCGGGACGCCGGCCGTCTTGCCGGCGCAGAACGCCTCGCTGAACACGACGGAGTCACAGCCCGCGAACAGCATCCTGCGGTCAGCCACGCTCGCCTGCACGACCTGCAGTGCGGCGTCGCTCAGCGCGGCATCACCGAGCACCAGGTGCTGCGCCTCTGCCGCCGCCCTGGCGGGCGGGATGGCGCCGAACCACGGCGGTTCGTCAGCCGCACCGGCAGGGTCGGTCACCCCCGACGCCGATCGCGGCCCGGTCAGGCTGACGCCGGTCAATAGCTTGAACCGGCCCGCCTGGAACAGCACGTTCCTGTACAGCTCAGCCGCGGTCAGCTCGGTTCTCCCGGCATCCCCGCCGGCCAGGGGTGGCGGGTCGTCGCAGGCGGTTCCGGCGAGGCTGAACGTGGCGCGGCAGTGGTCGACAGCGAAGCCGCTGTTGTCGCTGCGGACGCTGATGGTGACGGCGTCGCCGTCGCGGAGCGCATAGATCCTGATCACGGTCTGCGACGCCGGCAGCCCGGCAGGAAGCACGATCGGCGCCCGCATCGTCACCTTGCTTGCTTGCCATACCGGCGCTCCCGCCAGGACTACGGCCGCCTGAGCCATCGCCTCGAGCGCCATCGTGGGCGGCAGCACGGGAACGCCGTCCGCTTGATAGTCGAGCAGGTAAGGGTCGGCCAGCAAGGACAGCCTGGCCTCGGCGATCAGCTCGACGCCCGGATAGTGGACGAGCACCCGCTCGATGAACCGCTCAGCGAACGCGCCGCCGCCCGCCGTGCGGCCGGCCGTGCGCGCGACGGCGATCGCCCGCGGCGCGGGAACGCCGACCCGGCCGTGGATCGCCAGCCGATTCGGCAGTTCATCGGTCGCGAGCGCCTTGAGCAGCAGCCGCGAGCCTTCGCTGACCGGCATCGCCGCGTAGCCGGCCCGCGCCATCGCGTCTGTCAGGTCTGCCCGCTCGCCGACCGCCTCGCCCGACCAGGCCGGCCAGTCGGCGTGATGCGCGTGGCAGCCTGGCGTGGCCGCCGCGGCCCGCGCGCCGAAGTCGGCGAGCGCGCCGGTCACGAACGCGCCGATGGCCTCGCCGGCCAGGCCGTATCGGCCGGTCACGGAGCCGCACGTCACGATCAGGCGCAGCTTGTTCCGGCGCGTGCGGCTGCCGCTCCTGCCAACCGCGCGGGCCGCGCCGGCCAGCTGGTCGAGCGGTGCCGTGTGCGCGCGCACCTGCCCGTGGACCGCCTGCGGCGTGAGGTTGGCGGCCGCGACCCTCGGCAGCGATCCTGTCGCGTGGCCGATGGCCGTGACGCAGCCGAACCTCGCCTCGATCCTGCGCACCGCCGCGACGAGCGCGGCGTGGTCGGCGAGGTCAACCAGCTCGTAGCCGACTCTCGCGCCCGCCCCGCGCAGCTGCTCAAAGCCCGCGACGACCTGCTCGTCACCGGCCGGGTGGAAGCGCCCGACGATCGCGACCGCGGCGCCCGAGCAGGCGAGCACCTGCGCGAGCGCGAGCCCGGCCGCACCCGAGCCGCGGCTGATCAGCACGACGTCGTCGGGTCCGAGCGGGAACTGGCCCCCGCCGAGCGCGTCGATCGGGTACAGCACCGGCTCGGTGACGGTACCGTCCTCGCCGATCACGAGCTCGCGGAACGCGCCGGCGTCCGCCGCGGCCACGCGCTGAGCAGCCGCCACGCCGTCAACGGTCAGCGGCGCACGGATGACGGTAATCCCGGTCGCCGGATGCTCGGCGTGCAGGGTCGCCCACAGCCCGGCCGGTCCTGGCCCTTCGCTGATCGCGACCAGCTGACCGGTGCTAATCGCGGCGCTGGCCGCGATCACGGCCGCACGGCTGGTCGCCGCGTCGTCCATCCGTCCGAGTACCGTCAGCGCGCGGGTGGCCGCCGGATCATGCCGGAAGACCTCACGGACCTTTTGGTCCAACGGCCCGCACCCGCCGGTGTAGATCCGCCAGGGCTGGTCGTCGCCGACCGGCAGCGGGAGCGCCGGCGGCTGGGTTCGCTCGGCGTAGCAGCGGAACCACGGCTTCGCGCCTGCCCTGGTGTGGATGGCCGCCGGGTCGCCAGCGGCACGGGCGATGCCGGCGGCAGGCGTGCTCGCGCCGGCTGTCCCGCGCCGCCCGCCCGGCGCCGCCGGCTCGCCTGACATGGCGGGCGCTGCCGGAGGGCCAGCCACCGCTGGATGGCCCGCGCCTGCCGGCCGAGCCGCTGCCGGCCGATCCGCCACCGGCGCCGCTTGCGCAGGTGCCGTAGCCCCGGCGGGCTCTGCTGCGCTAGCCGCGGGCTCTGCTGCGCTAGCCGCGGGCTCTGCTGCGCTAGCCGCGGGCTCTGCGTTGTCGGCCGCTGGCTCTGCGTTGTCGGCCGCTGGCTCTGCGCGTCCGGTCCCGGGCATGCGGACGGGCCGCTGGGCCGGATGGGTGATGAACACCTGGTCGCGCCAGATGTCGACTGGCCGGCTCGGCCGCCTGGCATACAACCCGTCCGGCTTGGCCATCGCTCCGGCGGCGAACAGCGCCGCCGCGGCGCGCGCGATGCCGGCGTCGTCAGCGGGATCGCCGTCGATGCTGACCACAGGGAGCGGTGAGCCAGGTCCGCCGTCGCTCACCTGACTCAGGCCTAGCCCGGCGACCACGCGCGCCAGCGTCCTGTCCTGACCCGTCTGGACGACCAGCGTCGCGTCCTCGGTGGCGGTCAGGATGGCCGGGCCCAGCGTGTTGCCTCGCGCGGTCGCGGCGGCGGTGCTCTGACCGTTGCCGGGAGCGACCTGACGAGCGTCGGCCGCGGCCTGGTTCTCTGCGCCTGCGGCCAGGCGAGTCTCAAACAGCTCGGCGCACAGCAGCTCAGCGACGCCGTCCGGCTCGGTGACCTCCCATCCGGTGCAGCCCGAGATCAGCCGCCGCCGCGGCCGCCGGAACGTGAAGGTGCCGATCTTCTCGATTGTGCTGCTCAGCTCGCCAGGAGCGGCATCGGCGGGCGCCGCCAGCGCTGCCGACCGGAGTGCGATCAGGGTCCGCGCGTCCGAGGGCGTCGTGCAGCCAGCCCAGACCAGCCCGGCCACCTCCCCGACACCGTGTCCGACCGCCGCGGCGGCGTCGACACCCAGGTCATCGAGCAGACGCTGAATCGCGAGCAGCCGGCTGAGCTGGCGTTGCGGGAGGTCGGCCAGCTCGTCGGGCTGACCGGACATCACCAGCGCGACCTTCGCGCGGCCGTTGGCGACGCGGGCCTTGGCGGTCTCGGCGGGCTTGGCGGTCTTGGCGGGCTTGGCGGGCTTGCCAGCCTTGTCAGCCTGGCCGGGCTCGGCGCTTGCCTCAGCCCGTTCGTCTGGCTCAGGTGCCGTCGCGTCCTGGTCGCCAGGCGCCGCTGCGCTCCCTGGCCCGGCCACGCGGGCCGGGGCCGGGGGCTGGGCAACCGGCGCGACCGGTCCAGCCGCGACGCAAATGCCAGGCTGGATGCTCAGCGGAGCGTCCGGCTGGGCGGGGACCAGAGCCCTGGCCGCCCTGGCGAGCCCGGCGAGCTGTTCCTGACTGGCCGCCGTGAGCGCCAGCCTGATCTCGCACCCCGACGGCTCGCCGTCGCCGGTTGCAGCCGTGCGGGCGAGATGCACGGCGAGATCCTGCATCTGGGCGTCAGAGAGCCACGGGGCGATCAGCGCGATCCTGGACAGCAGCTTGATCATCGCGGCCCGGTCAGGCGCCCTGAGCAGATACGCGAAGGTATGACCAGGCCCCGCGGCATAGGTGCCCGCGGCGCGGGTCGCGGCCAGCCGCAGGGCGGGCTCGGTGAGGTTCTGCGACAGCGGGGTCTTGGTGCGCAGCCTGGCCTGCCTGAATGAGCGGCCCGTGGACGGCGGCCTTGTCTGGACGGCTCGCGGCAGCGAACGCGGCCTATGCTGCGGTGCCTTGCTGGCGCCGGGTTGCTCGCCTGGCTCGCCGCGCAGGATCAGATGGAACGCGAGACCGTCGGGACCGGCCGCGGCGACCCCGGCGTGCCGGATGCCGGCCGGCCACGGCTCGGGGGTTCCCGGCAGCCGCAGCGCGGCTCGTCCGTCCCTGAGCATCTGATGCGGTGTCCGCACCCCGGTGGAGGGCGGGAGCACGCCGTTAGCGATCGCCAGGACCGCCTTGATCAGGCCGGCCACGCCAGCGGCGGCACCGGTGTTGCCGATGTTGGCGCTGACCGAGCCGAGCGCGGCGACGTGGCGCGAGCCGGAACGAAGCGCGGCGAGCGCGGCTAGCTCAGCGTCGTCCGCCTGGCCGACGCCGGAGCCGCAGCCCTCGATCAGCTGGACATCTCCTGGCTGGACCGCCGCCATCTCGTGGGCCCTGCGCATCGCGAGCAGCCTCGTGTCAGCAGCCGGCCCGAGCGTGTCCGCCGTCTCCACAGTGCCCTGGCCGGGCTCGCCGTCCGGTGCCGCGCCTTGTGCTGTCGTGCCGTTAGATGCGCTGCCCCAGCCCACGATCTCGGCGTAGACCGGCAGCCCCGCGTCCCTGGCGTCTGCGGCCCGCATCAGCAGGACGGCACCGCAGCCCTCGCCGGGCAGGAAGCCGGTCGGGCTGGCGTCGTAGACCCGCATGCCGGCCCGGGCCAGACGACCTGACTTGGCCAGCGCGACGAGGCCGTAAGGGTCGATGCTCAGGTCGACTCCGCCTGCCACCGCCGCGTCGAGCTGGCCAGAGGCGAGGGCCAGGCAGGCGGTCGCAATCGCGGCGAGCGAGGACGCGTCGCCCGCTTCCGTCACCAGCCCGCCGCCCCGCAACCCGAACCTCCCGCAGATGGCCGTCGCGATGCTGGCCGCGCTGCCGCCGTCCAGCGATCGCGCGGTGACCGGCGGGAAGGGCGCCAGGAAGCGTGCGGCAGCCGCGGCGAGCACCGCACGCCCGGCCGGCTGCGGTATTCCGGCGGCGGCCAGCGCGTCTGCCAGCACCCGGCGGGTGTAGGGCCAGCGCAGCCGCAGCGCGGCAGCCGGCGCACCGTCCTTGGCCGCCGTGTTCCCGATGAAGGCACCGGCTCGCTCGGCCGGCAGGCCGGCGCCACCGGGGAAGCCCGCCGCGGCCAGCGCTCTGGCCGCCGTCTCCAGTGCAAGCCAGTGCGCCGGATCGGCGCTCGCGAAGTCCGGCCCTGAGATCCCGAACGCAGCCAGGTCGAACCGCCAGCCCTCGAGCAGCGCGGCCCGTGTGCTGTAGGTCGCGTCCCTGACGTCCTGGTCGGGGTTGTAGTACTCAGCCAGGTCGAGCCTGGCCGGCGGGATCCTGCGGAACGCCCGCCGGCCGGTCAGGACCGCGTCGAGCAGCGCCGTGGTGTCGTCGGCGTCAGGAAACCGGCAAGCCAGCCCCACGATGGCAATCCTCGGGCTGGCCGGCTGGTCCGGCGGAGTGCAGGGCACCGCCGCGGTCATGACGCGTTCCATAGCAGGCCGCGTAGACGTGAAATGTCGTCAATTCCGCGCCAGCCGACGCCAGGAGAATTGGCCGACATAAATGGCAGCGCAGAACGCCGAATATCCATCATTCCCCCGAATGCGGAACTGCCTGGCAGTGACCCATCAGTCTGGGCTACCCCGTATGCCCAGGCCGAGCGGCCTGTCTGCCGCTCAGGACACGTGCTCGGCGGGAGCTTTCTGGTCCTGGCGGTGGTCAAAGGCCGCTGGCTGACACGCCATTATCTGCGGGTGCCCCTGCCGGGTCAAGGCTGATTATTTGGTTTGCCATAGCAGTTTCACGCGCGGAATTGCCGGCCGGTCATCCGTAGCGGCCTAGATGACGGCGCGCCGGGGTGACCCCGCTTCGATAGCGCCAGCCGGTCCGGTGAGATATCCTGTGCGCGTGCGTTGCACCACGCTGCTCCTTAGTTAGCCGCGCCGGCTCTCTGAACCGTTGGCGCGGCTGCCCCTCGTGAGCGAGGGGCTTTTTGCTTACCAGGAATAGTTGAAGCAACGGGTGCAACCCGTACGGAGCAATCGCGAGGACACGATGACAGCCGTTGACAGCGCGGAGGTGGCAGCCGCAGGCCACCCGCAGGCAGCGCGGGCCAGCACAGCACCAGGCGGGCAGTCGCAGGACAAGTGGGATCCCCGGTCGGTCCAGGAGAAGTGGCTGGCCAGGTGGGACGCCATGAACCTGTTCGATGCCAGCGACAACCCCGACGACAACAGGCCGCGTACCTATGTGCTCGACATGTTCCCCTACCCGTCGGGCGACCTGCACATGGGTCACGCGGAGGCCTATGCCGTCGCCGACGCGATGGCGCGCTACTACTTCCAGCGCGGGCACAACGTGCTGCACCCGATCGGGTGGGACGCGTTCGGCCTGCCCGCCGAGAACGCCGCCATCAGGGGCGACTCGCACCCAGCCGACTGGACCTACGCGAACATCGAGAAGCAGGCCATCTCGTTCCGCAGGTACGCGCTGTCGTTCGACTGGACCAGGCGGCTGCACACCTGCGACCCCGAGTACTACCGCTGGACCCAGTGGCTGTTCCTGCGGCTGTACGAGCGCGGCCTGGCCTACCGGGGCGGCGGTTACGTCAACTGGTGCCCACGCGACCAGACCGTGCTGGCCAACGAGCAGGTCATCAACGGTCACTGCGAGCGCTGCGGCTGCGAGGTCGTCAGGCGCCTGCTGACGCAGTGGTACTTCAAGATCACCGAGTACGCCGACCGGCTGCTGGAGGACATGAAGCCGCTGGAGGGCAGCTGGCCAGAGCGCGTGCTGCTGATGCAGCGCAACTGGATCGGCCGCAGCGAGGGCGCCGAGGTCCAGTTCGCGATCGAAGGCCGCGACGAGCCGGTCACGGTGTTCACGACCAGGCCGGACACGCTCTACGGCGCGACTTTCTTCGTGGTCGCTGCCGACTCACCGCTGGCCGCCGAGTTGTGTGCACCCGAGCACCGGGAGGAACTGGACGCATACCTGGCTCAGGTCCGCAAGCTGACCGACATCGAGCGCCAGTCAGCAGACCGGCCGAAGACCGGGGTCTTCCTGGGCAGGTACGCGATCAACCCGGTGAACGGCGAGCGGATCGATGTCTGGGCCGCCGACTACGTGCTGCCCGACTACGGCACCGGCGCGATCATGGCCGTGCCGGCCCACGACCAGCGCGACCTGGACTTCGCTCGGGTGTTCGCCCTGCCGGTGCGGGTAGTCGTGCAGACCGACCTGCCCGACCCAGTGGAATCCGGCCAGGCGACTCCCGGTGACGGGACGCTGGTCAACTCCGGTCCGCTGGACGGCATGAACAAGGCGGAGGCGATCGCGTCCATCACCGCGACGCTGGCTGGCAAGGGCCTGGGCCGGGCAGCCGTCGGCTACCGGCTGCGCGACTGGCTGGTGTCCAGGCAGCGGTTCTGGGGTGCGCCGATCCCGATCGTGTACTGCGACGGCTGCGGCGAAGTGCCGGTGCCCGACGATCAGCTGCCCGTGACGCTGCCCGACCTGCGCGGCCAGGACCTGGCGCCGAGGGGGATCTCGCCGCTGGCCGCCGCCACCGACTGGGTGAACACGCAGTGCCCGAAGTGTGGCGGCCCGGCCAAGCGGGACACCGACACGATGGACACGTTCGTGGACTCGTCGTGGTACTTCCTGCGGTACTGCTCGCCCGGGTACACAGGGGGACCGTTCGAGGTCGAGTCGGTACGCCGCTGGTGCCCGATCGACCTGTACGTCGGCGGCGTCGAGCACGCGATCCTGCACCTGCTGTACAGCCGGTTCTTCACCAAGGTCCTGTACGACATGGGCATGGTCGACTTCACCGAGCCGTTCCTGCGGCTGATCAACCAGGGCCAGGTGATCAACCAGGGCAAGGCCATGTCCAAGTCGCTGGGCAACGGCGTCGACCTGGGGGTGCAGCTGGCGGCGCACGGCGTGGACGCCATCAGGCTGACGATGCTGTTCGCCAGCCCGCCGGAAGACGACATCGACTGGGCCGACGTCCGGCCAGAGGCGTCGGTGAAGTTCCTGGGCAGGGCGATCAGGGTAGCGGCCGAGGCCGGGCAGGTGCCGGCCGCGGGTCATCCAGCCGACGGCGACGCCGAGCTGCGCCGGGTGACACACAAGACGATCGAAGAAGTCACCAGGCTGGTCGAGTCCGCGCGGCTGAACGTAGCCGTTGCGAGGCTGATGGAGCTGGCGACCGCGGCGCGCCGCGCCATCGACGCCGGGCCTGGCCCTGGCGATCCCGCCGTCCGCGAGGCGGCTGAGACGCTGGCGATCCTGCTGTCGCTGTTCGCGCCCTTCACCGCCGAGGAGTGCTGGGAACTGCTGGGCCACGAGCCCTCGGTCGCGCTGGCAGGGTGGCCGCAGGCCGATCAGGCTCTGCTGGTGCAGGAGCAGGTGACGTGCGTCGTCCAGGTGAACGGTAAGGTCCGCGACCGGCTGGAGGTGCCGCCCGGGATCGCCGAGGACGAGCTGCGCGCACTGGCGCTGGCCGCACCTGGCGTCGTCAGGGCGCTGGACGGCCGCGACGTCAGCAAGGTGATTGTGCGGGCGCCAAAGCTGGTCAACATCGTTCCTGCGGCGTAGCGTGACCTGGCGGGGCGTCGCCGACGATGCGGGCGACGCCCCGCCAGTGCGCCATGGCCGCAACGGTCATGGCGCTGTGTGCGGGGGCACACGTCGCGGGGGACTCCCCGCGTGAATATCCCGCTCAGAGGATCAGCTTGCCAGCCTGCAGTTCCCCGAGCGTCTTGTTAATCCTGCTGCCGTCGGCCCTACGGCTGACGGCGATGTGCTCCGGTGGCTCAGACCCGGCGCAGCACCGCGACGACCCGGCCGAGTATGTCCGCCTCGTCGCCAGGGATCGGCGTGTAAGCGGGGTTGTGCGGCATCAGCCAGACGTGGCTGCCTGACCGCTTGAAGGTCTTCACGGTCGCTTCGCCGTCGATCATGGCGGCGATGATGTCGCCGTTCTCGGCGACCGGCTGCTGCCTGACCACGACCCAGTCGCCGTCGACGATCCCGGCGTTCATCATGGAGTCGCCGACGACCTTGAGCAGGAACAAGGTTCCCTCGCCGACGAGCTGGCGGGGGAGCGGAAAGATGTCCTCGATCGCCTCCTCGGCGAGGATCGGACCGCCGGCCGCGATCCGGCCGACGACCGGCACGTAGGCCGCTTCCTGCGAGGTGATGTCCATCGCCGAGTCGTCATCGAAAGCAGGTTCTGGTCGCACCGCCGGATGTCCTGGCAGCCGTACCTCGACCGTGCGCGGGCGCCCAGCGTCGCGGCGCAGGTAGCCCTTGTTCTGCAGGGTGGACAGCTGGTACGACACGCTGGACGTGCTCGTGAGTCCGACAGCCTCGCCGATCTCGCGCATCGACGGCGGGTAGCCGCGGCGCTGCACGGACTCCCTGATGACCTGCAGCACCTTGCGCTGCCGCCAAGTCAGGACGTGGTCAGGGTCGGGCTGGTCAGGCAGGTCGGGAACCGGCACGGGAACGCTGCCCCTTGGCTTCCTGCCCGGCCGGCCGCGCGGCCTGCCGGCGCCTGCCGGGTCCGTGTCGTCGGGCGGATCGGCTCCGACCGCGGTGCGACTGCCCTGCGTCCCCGTCGATGGCACTGCGCCTTCTCTATCGCCGCTCATGCGGGCCTCCGGTTTGCTGGCTGGTTTCATGGCCGACGCTAGCGGTTCGCGACGGTTAGATCAAACATCTGTTCGACCGTTCTCGAAAGTGTCGGACCCTTGCTGTATAAATTCGATCGGATCTTCGTTCGATCGAACGTCCAACCGATCGAACAGAGATACTATCGAACTGTCGTTCGTTACCGGGAGGCTGCAATGGGAATGACGAGCGCTGCTGAGGCCAAGCTCGACGCGAGGATCAGGCCGGAGATAGCCGTTCTGCGCTTGAGGACCTCCTATCCGAGGCGGGCACGCGGCCAGGTGGCCCGCAGGCCCTCGCCGTCCTGGCTGGTGGCGCTGAAGCCGGCCGCCCGGCTAAGCCGTCCGATAGCGCAGGCGCGGACGCGCCGGCCGGTCCTGTGCCGGCCGCGGCGGCGGTTGCGGGAGCTGTCGCGGTGGTGCCGCCGGTTGTCAGGCAGGCGGCCGCTCGGCCGGCGAGGGCCGGGGAAGCGCTGAGCGGGCCCGCAGGCCGGGCGGCCGTCGAAGGGCAGCAGTCCGCTGCCGCGTCGGCGGGGACGACCAAGAAGGTCGCGCCGGCTGCCGGCTCGCAGGCCCGCTTCGTGCGAACGGAAACGACAGGCAAGCAGGCGCCCGCATTGCCAGCCAGGCCGCCGTCGGCGCCGGCGGCCGGCCGGGTCAGGCTGACCAGGCGAGGCAAGATCGTGGTTGGCGCGCTGCTGGCCCTGGCGTTCGCCGGGCTTGCCGCGTTGATCTGGCTCGCGGTCGCCGGGCAGGCGGAGGCGGCCGGGCCTGCCGGGCTTGGCACCGGGTCCGGTGCCGGGCACACGATGTTCAGGGTCGTCGTGCGGCCGGGTGAGACGCTCTGGAGCATCGCCGTCCGCACGGATCCCGGCGCCGATCCGCGTGCCGTGATTCAGGAGATCGTCGACGACAACGCCCTGCGCGGGAGCGCGATCCAGGCCGGCCAGGTGCTCTGGGTGCCGCGCACCTAAGTCGTCAGGACCTGCGTGGCGACCCGCTTGGGCACGACCATCCGCCAGGCGTCCGTGATGAACTCGCGTGCCTCGGCGCGGCCAAGGGTCGCCATCCGCGCATCGATCCAGTTGTAGCGCGCGTCGCCGCGGCGCTCGAGCAGGAACCTGTCGGGCTCGGCGGCGATGAGCGCGGCGCGTTCTTCCTTGGGAAACGCGAAGCCGAGGATCGTTTCGTCTGGCGAAACCGTGGCGTACACGATCCGGCCGACGCGGAACTTCACGTAGTCGCGGATGAGGTGTTCCTCGGTGCGCGGCAGCGCCATCGCCCACCTGCGCACGTAGTCGATGGTCACCGGTCCTGCGCCGTCGCCTGCTCGGTCAGCCACAGCCTCATGGTGCCAGCTGCGCCGTGCCGGCCAAACACGACCAGGCCTGGATGATCGCTATGCCGCTCCACACGTTCCACACCCCGAAGGCGAAGTAGATGGCGTCGCCGGTCACGTCGAAGATCGTCTGCGGGCGGTCGACGTGGACCCAGTGGTCGTCCGCGAAGCCGATCTTCTGGCGCGGATCGCCGAGCTGCGCGTGCACGAGGACGGGCCGGAGCGACGTGAGCAGCGACCGCTCCGCGACCCGGGAGGCACGGTTGGCCGAGCGGGTCGCGGTGAACGTCGCGACCGCCAGGACTAGGGTTCCGCCCGCGGTGGTCAGACGCGATTGTTTCCGGGGTCATGCGTCCTATTTCCCGCACGCCCAGGCCCGCGACGCGGCGGCCGGTAGGCGGCGCGGGCGGCGGCTTGACAATGGGCGCCAGTCGCCTGCTCGCCGGATTGAACTGCCGACCATGCCGGCACGGGTATGGATGCCCCACCCATAACCGCAGATCGCAATGGGTGTCGCATCGATACACGGAGGTTGCCGCTAGGCCCGCCGGGATTGTGTGTAATGCCGCGATTGTGTGCTGTGCTTTCCGGTCATGGCCCGGCCGAACCCGCCGTCAGCTGGGCGAGGAACTCGCGGCCGACCTGGCCTCATCCTCGATTCGCTCCCTGATCGTGATCAGGGCAAACAGCCCGGCTCGCAGGCCCGCCAGTTCCTCAGGTGAGATTATCGCCGCGAGCTCCGCGTCGACGGAGCGCACAGCGGAGCCGACGGCCGCGGCTGCTCCACGCCCGCGCTCGGTCACCTCGAGCGTCTGTCTCCTCCGGTCATCGGGATCGACCTGCCGCTGCAGGTAGCTGCGGATCACGAGAACGTCGATGAGCTGGCTGGCTGCCTGCTTGCTCACCCCGAGCTGGCGAACCAGGTCCGCGGCAGAGCCGCCGTGGTTGACCATGCCGCCGAGCACGAAGGCGCCGTTCCGCGGCATGTCGTCGTAGCCAGCCGCCGCCAGGCTCGTCCTGATCGCATGGCCGTAGCTGCCGCGGGCCGCGCGGAGCAGTGCGGGGAGAACGATGTCGTCAGCGCTAGGCGTCGTCATACGACCAGGATCGCCCGGCCGAGGAGATTAGTCAAGTAAGTTGACTGTCTTGACTCTTGACTAAACGGCTGCGACGGAGGCGCCGGCCTCTGGCTCGGCAGACGCGGGGCGTTCCATCCACCGCTCCGGCTTGAGCAGGTCGCCGAATCCGTGCCGCCGGTACAGGGACCGGCCGGGATTGGCCATCAGCAACTGCCTGACCCCGACGATATCTGGGTGCTCGACTGACACTTTGACCAGGAAGCTGCCCGCTCCGCCGCCCCGGTGCCCGGATGCCACGAACACGTCGCACAGCCAGGCGAACGTGGCGCGGTCGGTCACGAACCTGGCAAAGCCGACCTGCTCCCCGTCGGTGGAGTACAGGCCCAGGACCAGGGAATTCTCGATCGATCGCGCCATGATCTCGTGCGGCCTGCCCTTGGCCCAGTAACTCTCTTCGCTGATCCAGCCGTGCACGAGGTCCACGTCGATCAGGGACGGGTCATCGCTCACCCAATAGCCGTCCGGGCCATCCCATCGCATTGCCGGTGCACCTCGCGCTTCGTCGGTTGCCTGATCCGGTTCGGCCATACGGGACGAACCTGCTCTAACCGTAAGTCAGCCGGCCCCGGCCGTCGGCCCCGAGGTCGCCAGACAGGATGGATGTCATGAGGGACTGGGTCGACTGGCATCACGCCTACGACGACCCGGACTCCTCACTCAGCAGGCGGCTCGATCGCGTTACCTGGCATCTCGCGGTGGCGCTGGATGAAGCGCGGCCCGGCCCGATTCGTCTGCTCAGCCTCTGCGCCGGCCAAGGGCGCGACGTCTTGCGCGTACAGCCTCGGCACCGGCGCAGGCACGACGTGTCAGCGGTCCTGATCGAGTCAGACCCGCGCAACGCCCGGCTCGCCAGGGAAGGGCATCGCCGCCCGCCAGACGTCACCACTCAGATGCGTTCTTGGTTCGCGGCCGCCGGCTTCGAGGAAGTGGCGTTCGAGGCCCTCGACACCGACTACCTGACCAGCGTCGGCGTGCACCGTCTCGCCGAGCGACGGGAACGTCAGCCCGACCTTCCGTGCCAGCCGCTCTTCACGTTCGGCAGCCAGCTGCCCTGAGCCGGCCGTGCCTCGCGGCCCTCAACGCGTACGCCTGATTGTCAGTACCAGCTGGAATCGTTGACGGGGCCAGGACGCTGCGCGTGAGCGCGACACGCCAGCGCCGGCCGGCGCCGGTACTCGTGGAGAACGTGCAAACTGCCGGTTACCTGGCCATCGGGCCAGCCTGGCTGACACCGTGCGGGTGATCCGGTGAGTCGCGGCGCGGAAGACTTGCGCTTGACGGTAGGCTGGACCACAATATCTAGTAGTTACACGGCTGTAGTTCTTCTACAACTTGTGATCAAGACGAATTGGTCGCGATGGGCCGCTGGGGGTGATCGCGTGTACTGCCCGTACTGTCGGCATGCGGATAGCAGGGTCATCGACAGCCGGACGGCCGACGATGGCGCCGCGATCCGCCGCCGCAGGTCCTGCCCGGAGTGCGGGCGGCGGTTTACCACGCAGGAAACCGTCATCCTCATGGTCGGCAAGCGCAGCGGCGCTACTGAGCCGTTCAATCGCGACAAGATCGTCAACGGCGTCCGGCGGGCCTGCCAGGGCAGGCCGGTCACCGAGGACCAGCTCGCGATCCTGGCCCAGCGGGTGGAGGAGGCCATCAGGTCGCGGGGGCTCGGCGAGGTCCCTTCGCACGAAGTGGGCCTGGCCATCCTTGGCCCGTTGCGTGCGCTCGACGAAGTCGCCTATCTCCGGTTCGCGTCCGTGTACAGGGGCTTCGAGTCACTGGACGACTTCGAGGCGGAGATCGCGGCGCTGCGGGTCAAGCGGGATGAGCAGTGGCGGACGGCCGTGGAAGAGCTTGATCGAGATCATGCCGGATCAAAGCGGAACGACGAGGCGAGCAAAGCAGTCGCCTGGCAGTCGGCCGACGCAAAAGGCACATAACTGACGGGTTGCAGCATGCGGCTAGGGACAGGTAACAGGAACAAGAGCCGGAAAGGGCTCGAGATGGAATCCGCGGTGATTCCGAAGGGGGACGACATGACCGAGACAGCGAGCGGATCGGCAGCGCAGGACGGCAAAGGCGCACGCAAGGGCCTGCAGATCCGCCGTGTCCATACTCGCGAGGGCACCCACCCCTACGACGAGGTGAACTGGGAGCGCCGCGACGTCGTCATGACGAACTGGCGCGACGGCTCGGTCAATTTCGAGCAGCACGGGGTGGAGTTTCCCGATTTCTGGTCAGTGAACGCCGCGAACATCGTGACCACGAAATACTTCCGCGGCGCGGTGGGCACGCCGCAGCGGGAGTGGAGCCTGAAGCAGCTTATCGACCGGGTCGTCGGCACCTACGGCGACGCCGGCCGCAAGCACGGCTACTTCGCTACCGAAGACGACGCCGTGATCTTCGAGCATGAGCTCACCCACGCCCTTGTTCATCAGATATTTGCCTTCAACTCGCCGGTCTGGTTCAACGTCGGGACGTCCTCGCCATGGCAGGTCTCCGCGTGTTTCATCCTCGCCGTTGACGACACGATGGAGTCCATTCTCGAGTGGTATCGCGAGGAGGGGCTGATCTTCAAGGGCGGCTCGGGCGCCGGCGTGAACCTGTCCAGGATCAGGTCGAGCAAGGAACTGCTGGCCTCCGGAGGGACGGCCAGCGGGCCCGTGTCGTTCATGCGCGGCGCGGACGCGTCGGCCGGCACGATCAAGTCAGGCGGCGCGACCAGGCGCGCGGCCAAGATGGTCGTGCTCGACGTCGACCATCCGGACGTCGAGGAGTTCATCGAGACCAAGGCGCGCGAGGAGAACAAGATCAGGGTCCTCCGCGACGCCGGCTACGACATGGACCTGGGCGGCAAGGACATCTACAGCGTTCAGTACCAGAACGCGAACAACTCCGTCCGGGTATCCGATGAGTTCATGCGGGCAGTCGAGGCCGGCGACGTCTTCGACCTGCTCGCCAGGCAGACCGGCGAGGTCGTCAAGCAGGTCAAGGCGAAGGACCTGTTCCGCCAGATGGCGCAGGCCGCGTGGGACTGCGCCGACCCCGGGATCCAGTACGACGACACGATCAACGACTGGCACACCTGCCCGGAGTCAGGCCGGATCACCGCGAGCAACCCCTGCTCGGAGTACGTGCACCTGGACAACTCGTCCTGCAACCTGGCGAGCATCAACCTGCTGAAGTTCCTGCGCGACGACGACACGTTCGACGTGGAGAGGTTCCAGGCGATCACCGAGCTGATCATCACGGCGATGGACATCTCGATCTGCTTCGCCGACTTCCCGACGGAGAAGATCACCGAGACGACGCGGGCCTACCGGCAGCTCGGGATCGGTTACGCCAACCTCGGCGCGCTGCTGATGGCGACCGGCCACGCCTACGACTCTGACGGTGGCCGGGCGATCGCGGCGGCGATCACGTCGCTGATGACCGGCACGGCGTACCGGCGCTCCGCGGAACTGGCCGCCGTCGTCGGCCCGTATGACGGCTACGCGCGCAACGCGACCGCGCACAAGCGGGTCATGACCAAGCACGCCGACGCGAGCAAGACAATGAGCGTGCCGGCCGGCGAGGACGAGTCGATCCTGACCGCCGCCAACCGGGCCTGGCAGGAATGCCTGCGGCTGGGCGAGAAGAACGGCTACCGGAACGCGCAGGCATCGCTGCTCGCGCCGACTGGCACGATCGGCCTGATGATGGACTGCGACACGACCGGGGTCGAGCCCGACCTGGCGCTGGTCAAGTTCAAGAAGCTGGTCGGCGGCGGTTCCATGCAGATCGTCAACCAGACCGTGCCGCGGGCACTGAAGAACCTCGGCTACCAGCCCGAGCAGGCCGAGGCGATCGTCGAGTACATCGCCGAGCACGGGCACGTCGTCGACGCGCCGGGGCTGCGGACCGAGCACTACGAGGTCTTCGACTGCGCGATGGGCGAGCGGGCGATCAGCCCGATGGGCCACGTCAGGATGATGGCGGCGATCCAGCCCGCGTTGTCTGGGTCGATCAGCAAGACGGTCAACCTGCCAGAGAGCGCCACGGTCGAGGACATCGAGAAGGTCTACTTCGAAGGCTGGAAGCTCGGCCTCAAGGCGCTGGCGATCTACCGGGACAACTGCAAGGTCGGCCAGCCGCTGTCGGTCGCCAAGCCGAAGTCGGCAGAGGCGAGCGCTGAGTCGTCCGAGGCCGCCGGCCAGGCGCTTGCCCAGGTCGCGCCGGTGACCGGGCGCCCGGTGCGCCGTCGGCTGCCTAAGCAGCGGAACGCGATGGTCACGCGGTTCGCCGTCGGCGGATCCGAGGGCTACATGACCGCCTCGACGTATCCGGACGGCGACGTCGGCGAGGTCTTCCTGAAGCTGGGCAAGCAGGGCTCGACCCTGGCCGGTGTCATGGACGCGTTCTCCGTGGCGATCTCGGTCAGCCTGCAGTACGGCGTTCCGCTGGAGAAGTGGGTGGAGAAGTTCACCAACATGCGGTTCGAGCCCGCCGGAATCACCGACGACCCCGATATCAGGATGGTCAGCTCGGTGATGGATTACATCTTCCGGCGGCTGGCGCTTGACCACCTGCCGTTCGACCAGCGGTCCGATCTCGGCATCCTCTCCGCCGCCGAGCGATCGGCGGTCCTCGACGGGGCAGACCCGGCCGCGGTGGCCGACGAGGTCGTCGATACCGAGGAACTGGCCCAGTCCGCGCCGAGGGAGGAGCCGCGCTGGGTGTCGGCTGGGCGGCGGGGCGGGGGAGCCGCTGAGGCACCAGCCCCAGCCGTGGCAGCCAGTTCGACCGAGCTGATCGAGTCGCATCAAGGCCGCGTCGCCGACGCTCCGCTGTGCCTGACCTGCGGCACGAAGATGCGCCCAGCTGGCAGCTGCTATGTGTGCGAGGGCTGCGGCTCCACCAGCGGCTGCAGCTAGGACCCCTACCGACCACCCGCTGCGGTGGCCAGACGCAGCGGACGTCCGGGCCTGGAAGGGTCCCGGACGTCCGCTGCCGCCATCCGCCCCCGTGGTCTGCGCGGGCGCGGCTGAGCGGCTGGGCCTCAGATCAGCATGTTGCCGCCTACGACCACGGCAGCGACGCCTCCGGCTAGCCATAGCAGCGGCCACAGTGGCTTCCCGAGCCTGGTCATCTGCGCCAGATTGGCGGCGTCACCGGCGTCAGCCCAGTAGACGAGGACAGTGCGCGGGCCGGCCAGCAGGAGCAGCCAGGCGATCGCATAAGCGGTAATGACCTCCGACCCTACGCCCGCGTACCGGGCTATGGCGTAGATGAACACGCCGGACAGGACGATGCTGGCTACCCCGAACAGCGTGCGCACGAGCAGCGACAGCGCAGCCAGCAGAACCAGGGCGATCCAGAGCACGGCGACGCTATGGCCGATGGAAATCAGCTTCGCCGCGCCGAGGCCGCATACGCTTGATCCGAGATAGCCGATGAACGTGGGAATGAACCTGCGCTTCTGGCCGCGCAGCATCGTCAGGCCGGTGGCGTCTTTGTTGAGATGGACGTAGTCCACTTTCATGCCGAAGAGCGCTCCGAAAAAGGCGTGCGAGCCCTCGTGCGCCATGACATCCCAATGCCGGGCGACGCTCCAGGTAGCCGGGAGGATGACTGCCACGAGCGCGCCGATGCCGAGCTTTACGTGATACCCATCCGTCAATGCGCTTGAACTACCAGCCGCTCCCTATTCGCCCAATTCAAGGCCGGCGCTCATCCTTGGATCCGGCGAGTGTTCGGTGGCTCGACGACATGGCACGGATTGGCGAGGGATGAAACGCTTATATCGGGCGTGATAGTGGCGCCAATCCGTGCCAAGTTGCCACGAGGCAAGCTCAGCCGCTTCGTGCCGCTTGCCTCGAGCTGACGGCATTGCGGCGCTGGCTAGCG
Source organism: uncultured Actinomycetota bacterium (assembly GCA_963739025.1). Taxonomy (GTDB): domain Bacteria; phylum Actinomycetota; class Actinomycetes; order Streptosporangiales; family Streptosporangiaceae; genus Chersky-822. The sequence goes on from CAVTYS010000004.1 coordinate 165,033, forward strand.
GCCCTGGTGGCAGGCGGTGCGGCGACGCCGTCCAGGAACAGCGAGGCGCACTCCTCGGCGAACCTGCTGAGCGGGTAGTCCCTGCCTGGCCGGAACCAGCGCACGGACGGCCAGATCGCGTCGCGCATGAGGCGGTAGACGATCCGCGGCTCCAGGTCGGGCCGGAACGCGCCCTGCGCGACGCCTTCGTTGAGCACCTCTAGCCAGGCCTGCCTGACCTGGGAGGCGGCGGCCGTCAGGTAGCCGAACCGGTCAAGCTGGGACAAGTAGTTGACGTCGGACTGGTAGATCTCGGTGGCGTGCGGGTGTGCCTCCACCACGCCGAGGCACTCAGCGACGAGGTCGCGCAGCTTCGTGCGCGGGTCAGCCCGGCGGGCGATGACACGCTGGCACGCGTCGCCCAGGTCCGTCAGGTACGGCGAGAGGATCTCGTCCACCATCGCCTCCTTGGAGTCGAAGTGGTGGTACAGGCTCCCTGACAAGATCCCGACCTCGTCTGCGATCTCGCGGACCGTGGTGGCGGCGACGCCCTTGCGCGCGAAGAGTCGGGCAGCCACGGCCAGGATCTGATCGTGCCTGTTTCCAGGCTGTCGGCTCATGTCCGCTACCAGTTCTCCGGCCGGCTCGCGCCGGTGCTGCGCCGGGCAGATCGCGCCTGCGGGGCGGCTGAGTATAGTGAGCCAACGCTATCAAACAAGCGCTTGCTACCTCCGCGACCTGCTTGCGCGGGCTCTCCCGCCGGGACGTGATTGCGGGGGCGCGGCGCAAATGCCGGAAGGGCGGCCATGCGGCAGAAGCTGATGACGGCCGCCGACGTGGTGGCCGGCCTGCGCTCAGGAATGACGATAGGCATCGGCGGCTGGGGCTCCCGGCGCAAGCCGATGTCGCTGGTCCGCGCCATCTGCCGGTCAGGCCTTACCGACCTGACGATCGTCAGCTACGGCGGGCCCGACGTTGGCTTGCTGCTCGCGGCCGGCAAAGTGCGCAAGCTGGTGTACGGCTTCGTGTCGCTGGACTCGATACCGCTCGAGCCGCATTTCCGTGCCGCCAGGCAGGCGGGCTCGATCGAGGTCGCCGAGTACGACGAGGGCATGCTGCAGTGGGGGCTGTACGCGGCCGCGTGCAGGTTGCCGTTCCTGCCGACCAGGGCCGGGCTCGGCTCGGACGTCCTGCGCGTCAATCCCGATCTGCGCACGGTCACCTCGCCCTACGACGGCGAGGAACTGCTCGCTGTTCCCGCGCTGGCGCTCGACGCTGCGCTGGTGCACGCGAGCCGCGCCGACGCGCACGGCAACGCCCAGTTCCTCGGCCCCGATCCGTACTTCGACGACCTGTTCTGCATGGCGGCCGAGCGCGCCTACGTCTCCTGCGAGCGGGTCGTCGAGACGCGAGAACTGACCGCTGCCGCACCGGTCCAGACGCTGCGGATCCAGCGCTGGATGGTGGCCGGCGTGGTCGAGGCACCGCGTGGCGCCCATTTCACGTCCTGCGAGCCGGACTACGGCAGGGACGAGGAGTTCCAGCGCGAATACGCCGGCGCCGCGGCTGACGCGGCGGCGTGGGCCGCGTTCCGTGCCAGCTACCTCGACCAGGACGAGGACGCCTATCAGGCAGCGGTGGCGGCGCGGTGAGCACCGCCGTCAGCAGAGCCGAGGTCTGCGCGGTGGCCTGCGCAGAGGCCTGGCGCGGCGACGGCGAGATCCTGGCCAGTCCGATCGGGCTCATCCCGACCATCGGCGCCCGGCTGGCCAGGGCGACGTTCGCGCCCGACCTGCTGCTCACCGACGGCGAGGCGCTGCTCGGCCAGGGCACATGGGCGATCGGCGCAGGGCCCGACGTGATCGAGGGGTGGCTGCCGTATCGCGCGATTTTCGACCTTATTTATAACGGCAAGCGCCACGTGATGATGATCCCCAGCCAGATCGACTCGTTCGGCAATGTCAACATCTCCGCGATCGGCGACTTCGGCCGCCCCAAGGCCGCGCTGCTCGGCGTGCGCGGCGCGCCTGGCAACACCGTCAACCACCCGGTGAGCTACTGGGTGCCCAGGCATACGACGCGGACCTTCGTCGGCTCCGTCGACATGGTCAGCGGGATCGGAAACGACCGGGCTGCCAAGGCGGGCCCTGCCGCCTCGCGCTTCCACGAACTGCGCCGCGTGGTCAGCAACCTGGGCGTCTTCGACTTCGGCGAGGCCGGAGGGACGATGCGACTGGTGTCCTTGCATCCCGGCGTGAGCGTCGGCGAGGTCCGAGCTGCGACCGGGTTCGAGCTGACCGTCCCGGCCTCGGTGCCGCCGACCCGCCAGCCGACGGCGCGGGAACTGCACCTGATCAGGTCGGTGATCGACCCAGGCGGCCGCCGGGACGCGGAGCTGCCGGGATGACCAGCCTGCGCACCCCGGCCTGCGACCTGTTCGGGGTGCGGTACCCGATCGTGCAGACTGGCATGGGATTCGTGTCAGGGCCGAGGCTGACCGCCGCCACCGCCAACGCGGGCGGGCTTGGCATCCTGGCCAGCGCGACAATGAGCTACGCCGAGCTCGCTGCCGCGATCGAGGAGACCAGGAGCCTGACCGGCGCGCCGTTCGGCGTGAACCTGCGTGCCGATGCGCCTGACGCGCGAAAGCGGGCCGAGCTGCTGATCAGCGAGCAGGTCAGGGTGGCGTCCTTTGCCCTGGCGCCGAAACAGGAGCTGATCGCCAGGCTTAAGGAGGCCGGCGTCGTGGTTGTTCCCTCGGTCGGTGCCAGGCGGCACGCGGAGAAGGTCGCCGCCTGGGGGGCCGACGCCGTCGTGGTGCAAGGCGGCGAGGGCGGCGGGCACACCGGACAGGTCGCCACCACGGTGCTGCTGCCGCAGGTGGTCGACGCCGTGGACATCCCCGTGATCGCGGCGGGCGGATTCTTCGACGGGCGTGGCCTCGTCGCGGCGCTCGCCTACGGGGCGGCCGGCATCGCGATGGGCACCAGGTTCCTGCTCACGGCCGACAGCCAGGTCCCCCGCGCGATCAAGGACAAGTACCTGGCGGCCACGGTCGCTGACACCGTCGTCACGGCGGCGCTGGACGGCGTGCCGCAGCGGCTGCTCCGCACCCCGTTCACGGACCGGCTGTGCAGCGACGGCAGCCTGGCCAGGCTGTTGCGTTCGGTCCGCAGCGCCGCGGCCTTCCGGCGGCTCACGGGCGCGAGCTGGGCGGCCCTGGCGCGCGAGGGACGCGAGCTGCGCCGCGCGCACGGGCTGCCGCTCGGCCAGGTGCTGCTGGCCGCGAACACCCCGGCGCTGCTCAGGGCTGCGATGGTGGACGGCACGCCGGAGTTCGGCGTGATGGCCACCGGCCAGGTCGCCGGCGTGATCGAGGACCTGCCGGGCTGTGCCGAGCTGATCGGGCGGATCGTCGACCAGGCCGAGGCCGTCCTTGCCGGGTTCGCCGGCCGCAGTGCCAGGCCGCGCGAGGATGTGCAGGACGATGGCTCCTGACCGGTGCGGAGGGAGAACGGCAGTGATCGGATCGTCGATCGACGCGGACGGGGTGGCCGAGTGCGTGCTCGACCATCCGCCGGTAAACGCGCTGCCGGCAGCGGGCTGGTTCCAGCTCGCGTCGGCGCTGCGCGCGCTCGGGGCTGACGAGCGGACGCGGGTGGTCATACTCCGGGCTGAGGGACGGGGTTTCTGCGCGGGCGTGGACATCAAGGAGTTGCAGGCCGCCGGCGACTTCGCGGCGCTGATCGATGTGAACCGCGGGTGCGCGGCCGCGTTCGCCGCGGTCTACGAGTGCCAGGTTCCCGTGATCGCGGCCGTGCAGGGATTCTGCCTGGGCGGCGGGGTCGGGCTGGCCGGCTGCGCCGACATGATCGTGGCCAGCGACGATGCCACGTTCGGGCTGCCTGAGGTGGACAGGGGCGCGCTCGGCGCGGCGACGCACCTGGCCAGGCTTGTTCCGCAGCACCGGATGCGTGCACTGATGTACACCGCCGACACCGCGACGGCCGCTGAGCTGCACGGCTATGGCTCTGTCCTGCGGGTCGTGCCGCGGGACGAGCTGCGAGCCGCGGCGCTGGCGGTGGCCACGCAGGTCGCCGCGAAGGACCCGGCCGTGATCAGGGCCGCCAAGGAGTCGCTGAACGGCATCGACCCGGTCGACGTGCGCCGGAGCTACCGGTACGAGCAGGGCTACACGTTCGAGCTGAACTTGTCGGGTGTCGCCGACCGGGTGCGAGACGGCTTTGGCCGCGATCAGCGGGACTGAGCCCGGCCGCGGACCTACCGCTGGTGCTGAAGGTGCCGCTCTTCGGCCCTGATCTGCTCCTCGGTAAAGTCCTCGTGCCGGTAGACATCCCAGGCGTTCATCACGACGCCGATGCCCCAGCCGGCCATCGGGAAGATCGGCCAGAAGAAGCCATGGATGTCGGTCATCGCCCATATGACCACGAGGAACCCGTTGACCAGGACGTAGACAAGCAGATGCGCTCTGAAGTCGCGCTGCTTCTTGAGCCGCCTGATCGCCTGGTCCCGGAGTGTCGAGCGCTCAGCCAGATCGGTGTCAGTCATCGCAGCCACCTCCTCAGTACCGACGCTAGGCTCGGTGGGCGCGGCGGCCGTAGAGCCGATGGTCCCTGGGCCGTCAGGCGTTGGTAACCGCTTTAGGCAGGCGAGCCGGCGGCGTCAGTGAACGCCGGGCGCTGGCCGCCGCCGTCCACCACGAGATTGGCTCCGGTGACATAGCCGGCCAGCGGGGAGGCGAGTAGCAGGCAGGCTCCGGCCACGTCGTCCGGTGTGGCCATCCGGCCGAGCGGCACTGTCGCCGCGACGGCCGCCAGCGCGCCATAGTGCGCCGCGCTGTCGTCGGTGCGCACCAGGCCTGCCGTCACGCAATTGACGCGGACGGCGGGAGCCCATTCGATCGCGAGGGCCTGAGTGAGGGTGATGAGGCCGGCCTTGGCCGCGGCGTACGCGGCGGTGCCTGGTGCTGGCCGGATGGCCGAGACGCTGCCGATATTCAGGATCAGGCCGCCGCCGTCCTGGGTCTGCATGATCGCGTTCGCGGCTTGGGCCACGAAGAACGGCGCCAGCAGGTTCAGCCGGACGACGGCTGTGATCAAGTTCGGCGACGCCGACGCGGCCGGGACAGACGGTGAGCCGCCCGCATTGTTTACCACGATGTCGAGCCGGCCGAAACAGCTGACGGCCGCAGCCACGGCTGCGGTCGCCTGCTCTGGCTCGCGCACGTCGGCGGCCGTGAATTCCAGGCCGCCTGGCAGCCGGTCAGGCTCGGACCGCCCGCAGACCAGGACGCTGACGCCGCTGCCGGCCAGCCGGCTGGCAATGGCCAGCCCGATGCCGCGGGTGCCGCCAGTTACGAGTGCTACGCGGCCAGTCAGATCGTCTCGCCGCTGACGCTGCGATACTCCGGCGACGGCTAGCTGGCCTGGCTGATCAGACGGCATGCCCGATTATGGCAACCGCCCGGGCCGGCCGGTCCAGTGGCGCCGGCCAGCCGCGGGGGCGCCGTGCGGCGGCCAGCGGGGAAAGGGACCTGAGCCGCCGCACGGCAGCTCCTGGTCATGCCCCGTTAGGGGTGGGTGTCCTAGCAGCGCGGCACGCCGGGCGCTGGGTCGCCGCCGGTGTTCAGAAGCCTCCCGGTCACGTAGCCGTGCGCCGGAGCGACAGCGTGGTACCAGACGGGGTCCTGGAGGACCGGCGTCCCCTTGACGTAGCAGTCGATCTTGATCTTGCTGCCGACACCGCCGAGATGGCCAAGCACGCTGGCCGTGACCGCCGGTGACTTGCGGATGCGCAAGTTCGCCTCCAGCGCGTTGAACTGCTCGCGGAACGCCGGTGACAGGCAGTGCGGCAGGCCAACGGCGGGGGAGTAGTGCGCCATCATGCTGAAGGCAGAGACATATCCCGAGAACGGCGAGGAGATCTCATACCAGACCGGGGTGTCCTTGTAGAAGGCGCCGGTGGTCCAGCACAGCACGCTGACGCGCGTTCCGTGTCCGGTCACCTTGCCCTTGACCGCCGCGTGATAGCTGGCGGCGCTGAAGACGCGGACGGAGCCGAAGAGCGTGGACAGGCTGTGGCCGCCGGTGCTGGCCAGGGGGGACGACCCCCCTGAACCCCCCGCAAGGTGGTGGTGATGGCGATGATGCCCGGCCGGGGTCGCAGCGGCGGCCGAGCTGGCGAGCACGACCGCCGCCACGGCTGCCGAGACCGCGACGGCCGCTGACCGGCCGGACCGCCGCCAGATGTGAAGCGCGCCGATCATTTCCGTTGCCCCCTTGTGACGCTGCGACGCGAATGTGATACGCGGCAAGTCTTGAGGCGGGCGCGCGCCAATTCCAGTTCGGCGGAGCGGACTTGGCAGGAACGAGGTACGACTTTTAGGCCGGGCGTTCTAGCCTTTTACCCGGCGGCCGGCTTTCCAGACACCTGTGATGTGCTCCGGCCTGCCGAGCACCGAGATGTCGGCCAGCGGGTCGGCGCCGACCGTGATGACGTCGGCGTCGAAGCCCGCGTCCAATCTGCCGCTCTTCGGTGCCTGCGGCCCGAGCGTCAGAGGCGCGGTGGCGGTGGCCGCCTCGATCGCCTGCAGCGGTGTCATCCCGAGCTTGGCGAGGTGGACGACCTCGGCGCCGTTGCTGCCCCAGACATTCGGCCGGTCAGGTCCGGTGACCGCGATGTCGGTGCCCATCGCTATCGTGACTCCGCGCTCGATGGCACGCGAGACCGCGTCGGCGTGCGTGTGCGCCAGCGCCGTCAGCTTCGCGGCGGCGTAGTCGGGAACGGAGCTGAGGTTGGCAAGGATGTCCTCGACGATCGTCCTTGTGGGAACCAGGATCGTCCCGGTCTCGCGCATCGCATCGCAAGCCTCGTCGTCGAGGTAGGTGCCGTGCTCGATCGTGCGGACGCCGGCCGCGATCGCGGCCATGATGCCCGGCTTGCCGTGGCAGTGTGCGGCCACGACGCGTTCGGCCAGGCCTGCCACCTCTACGATCACCTGCAGCTCAGGGACGGTGAACTGCTGGTGAATGGGATCGTCGACCTCCGACATGACGCCGCCAGAGGCGCAGACCTTGATGACCTTGGCGTTCCTGCGGAGTTGCTCCCGCACGGCCCGCATGCAGTCAGCCGCGCCGTCGGCCAGCCGCAGGTCGCCGAACTGGTGGTGCCCGTAGTCATTCACCCATGCCAGCGGGTACGAATGCAGGTCGGCGTGGCCGCCTGTCGTGCTGAGTATCGATCCTGACGCGTAGACGGCAGGGCCGTCGAGCACGCCCTCGGCAACAGCCCTGGCCAGGTAGATGCCCAGGCCGCCGACCTCGCGGACCGAGGTGACGCCGGCATCCAGGGCGGCTCGCAGGTCCCTGGCGCACCGCGCGGCGCGCAGCGGCACCGGCTCGATAGGAAGCTGGCCGATGTCGAGTTTGCGCACCCCGAGGAAGTGCCCGTGGCAGTCCCACATGCCTGGCATCACGGTTTCCGTGCGGTGCACGGAGGCGCCCGGTGCCTGCGGGGCGCCCGCCGCCGGCCCCGCGTAGCTGATCACGGGTCCGTCCATGACGACCACGCCGTCGGCGACCGGCTCGCCACCGCCAGGCAGGAGCAGCGCGGCCTCGATCCGTTCCATGACGTTCTCCTTCATGATCGCTGTGGACCCGGTCACCGCAGGACATCATGGCGGCTTTGCACATCTATCGCAACGGCGGTGCCGGGTGCCAACCGCGGCGGTGCGGGGGAGAATGGTTAGGCGGACGGCGGGGATTTGCCATCTCATCTGAATGTGTATCGCCGGATGCGCGCGCAAATGCGCTATACAGGTAGCGGTGCAAGGGAGCGAGATGCCGCCTGCGGACGGGTCGTTGTCAGCGCCTGGCCAAGGGCCAGTGCGCAGCGTACTCAGCCGCCTTCGCCACTCCTACGACGCTGCGCCGCTGCCCGTCAAGGTCCTCATCGTAGTCGCGTGCTGCATCATCTGCGTTCCGTTCGCGGCGTTCGGGATACTTGCCGGGCTTATCTTCGCGCCGTACGCGGTGTGGACCGGCCGCCGCGACGGCTGGGCGACCGCGTCCGCGGTGCTCTGGGGGCTGGTCCTGGTCGCCACCCAGGTACACGGCGATCCGGCCCAGCACTACGCCCTGCTCGCGCTGCCGGTGATCGCGGCCCTCGTGGCGCACGCAGGAGCCCTGGGCCGGTGGTTCGCGCCCTGCCGCACAGTCGCCTGGGTGCTGCTGCTCGCGCTGGTGCCGGGCATCGCCGCGTTCCGCCTGGTCGGCCGCGGACACTCGCTGTTCGGGCCGGCGCTGGCCTGGATGCTCGCCGCCGTGGTTCTTGGCTGGCGGTTGGCCAAGGCCTGGCAGGACAGCCGCCAGAGCGCGCAACTGCAGCAGGTGCGCGCGGGCGGGCCAGCGGCCGGCGTCGCCTGGAACGGCGGCCAGGGCAGCAGGCCGAACAGTGCGGGGCCGGTCAACGGGCTCCCGAATCAGGGGTCCGGCCAGGCAGGACAGCGACCGGCAGCGCGTCAAGGGCCGGGCGGTCGGCCCGCTGCGGGGCCTGAAGGCACCAGGGTGATGGCGGCCGGACGCAGCGGCCGGACCGGCCTGGCCGGCGCCGCTACCGGCCCGGTCAGTGCCGAGACCGACTATCTGGTGCCTGAGCAGCCGATGATCACTGTCGATGAGGCGATGGCCGAACTCGACGAGATGATCGGCTTGACGGCGGTGAAGGACCAGGTCAGGTCCTTCGCCGCGTCTATCGAGGCCGCCAGGCGGCGGGCCTTGGTGGGCATCGGCGCCGAGAAGCCGATGCAGCACTTCGTGTTCCTGGGGCCGCCAGGCACCGGCAAGACGGCGGTGGCCAGGATCATCGCCAAGATCTTCTACGCGTTCGGGCTGCTCGACATGCCGACCGTCGTCGAGGCGCAGCGGTCTGACCTGGTCGGCGAGTACCTCGGCGCGACCGCGATCAAGACCAACGAGCTGATCGACACCGCGCTCGGCGGCGTCCTGTTCATCGACGAGGCCTACAGCCTTGTCAATGAGGGAGACGGGCAGAACGACCGATTCGGCAACGAGGCGGTCCAGGCGCTGCTCAAGCGGGCCGAGGACGACCGGGACCGGCTCGTGATCATCCTGGCCGGATACGAGCGGCAGATGGAGACCTTCCTTGCCTCCAATCCCGGCCTGACGTCACGTTTCGCGATCCGCGTCAAGTTCAGCGGGTACACGCCGGCCGAGCTGCTGCAGCTCGCGGACCTTACGGTCGCCAGGCGCGGTGAGATCATCGATCCGCAGGCGCGCTCGGTGCTCTGGCGGATGTTCGAGGAGGTCGGACGTCGCCGGCTCGGCGACGAGCTGGGCAACGGCCGGTTCGTGCGCACCCTGCTCGAGCGGGCCGGCCAGGCCAGGGACGTGCGGGTGATGGGCGCGGGCTTCGACCCGGCTCCCGCCGACCTGGTCACGCTCGCCGGAAGAGACCTCGAGCACGCCTACACCGAACTGACCTCCCGGTACCGCGGCTACGACGAGACCCCGACGCTGGAGAGCGCGCTCGCGGAACTCGACGCGCTCGTGGGACTCGAGCCCGTGAAGCGCCAGGTGCACGAGATCGCCGCGCAGCTGCGGGTGGCCAGGCTCCGCGACGCACAGGGCCTGACCAGCCAGCCGCCGGTGCGGCACTTCGTCTTCACCGGCCCGCCTGGCACAGGCAAGACGACCGTGGCCCGGATCCTCGCCAGGATCTTCGCGGCGCTCGGGCTGCTGGTCAGGCCCGGTGTGGTCGAGGCGCACCGGGCCGACCTGGTCGGTGATCACCTGGGCTCGACGGCTATCAAGACCAACAAGCTCGTGGACTCGGCGCTCGGCGGCGTGCTGTTCATCGACGAGGCCTATTCGCTCTACAACGACGGCTACTCCGGCGGTGACGCTTTCGGCGCCGAGGCGGTCGCGACGCTGCTGAAGAGAGCCGAAGACGACAGGGACCGGCTCGTGATGGTGCTGGCCGGCTACACCGACGACATGACCAGGTTCCTGCGCACCAACCCTGGCCTGGCGTCCCGGTTCAGCGTCCGGATCGCGTTCCCGAGCTACGGTCGCGACGAGCTGGTCAGGATCGCCACGATCTTCGCGACGCAGGCGGGTGACCGTTTCGCTCCCGAAGCCATGCCCGTCCTCTCCCAGATCCTGTCCATGGCTTGCGAGCAGGGCAGGATCGACGAGCTCGGGAACGGCAGGTACGCCCGCTCGCTGTACGAGCGGGCCTGCGCCTCGCGCGACCTGAGGGTTGCCCAGTTCGGCGAGAGCGCCAGCGCCGCCGAGCTCACCACCATCTCAGCCGACGACGTCCAGGCCGCCTACCGGGGGATCAGCGGCTGAGGTTACGCGCCCTTGCCTGGCCCGCGTCCGTATCCGCCGCCACCTGGCGTCTCGATCACGAACACGTCGCCGGCGCCGACGTCGACGGAGTCGCAGCCGCGCAGCTCGGTCACCGAGCCGTCGGCGCGGTTCACCCAGTGCCGGCCGAGGGCACCGGGCTGGCCGCCGGCCATGCCGTAAGGTGCCACCCGCCGGTGGCTGGCGAGCGTCGTCACCGTCATCGGTTCAGCGAACCGGATCTCGCGATGACCGCCGCACCCCCCGTGCCAGCGTCCCGCGCCGCCGCTGCCGTGCCGGATCTGATACCGCTCAAGCCGCACCGGGTACCGCCACTCGAGCACCTCAGGATCGGTGAGCCTGGAGTTGGTCATGTGGGTCTGCACGACGTCGGTGCCGTCATAACCGTGACCGGCACCTGATCCGCTGGCCACGGTCTCGTAGTACTGGTGCCTGGCATTGCCGATGGTGACGTTGTTCATGGTGCCTGAGCCCTCTGCTATCACCCCGAGCGCCTTGTACAGCGCCCCCGTGATCGCCTGCGACGTCTCCACATTCCCTGCGGCGACCGCCGCCGGGTACTCAGGCGCGAGCAGGCACCCGGGCGGGATGATGACCCGCACCGGCTTCAGGCAGCCCGAGTTGAGCGGGATCTCGTCGGCCACCAGCGTGCGCAGCACGTAAAGCACGGCTGCCATGGCGACCGATGACGGCGCGTTGAAGTTCCCGCTCATCTGCGGGGACGTCCCTGTGAAGTCGATCTCAGCGCTGCGCCCGACCCGGTCGACCCGCACCGCCACCTTGATCACGGCGCCGTTGTCGAGTTCGTAGGAGCAGGCGCCGTCGCCCAGTGCGCCGAGCATCCGGCGCACCGACTCCTCGGCATTGTCCTGGACGTGTCCCATATAGGCGGTCACTACGTCCAGGCCGAAATGCTCGCACATGCGACGCAGTTCGGCTGCGCCCCGCTCGTTGGCTGCGATCTGCGCGCGCAGGTCAGCCACGTTGACCTCGGGGTTGCGGGACGGATGCGGCGCCAGGCGCAGCAATTCCAGCGTCTCAGCCTCGCGCAGCACGCCGTCCCGCACCAGCAGCCAGTTGTCGATGAGCACCCCCTCTTCCTCCACGACGGTGCTGAAGGCTGGCATCGAGCCCGGGGTGATCCCGCCGATCTCGGCGTGGTGTCCGCGCGACGCGACGAAGAACAAGATGCTTGGCCCTTCGGGCCGGCTGCTGGCCTCGGGCCCTTCGGGCCGGCTGCTGGCCTCGGGCCCTTCGGGCCGGCTGCTGGCCTCGGGCCCTTCGGGCCGGCTGCTGGCCTCGGGCCCGGCGGCGTCGCGTGCCGGCGCGCCGAACACCGGCGTCACGACCGTGACATCGGGCAGGTGGGTGCCGCCGTGGTACGGATCGTTGAGCACGTAGACGTCACCTGGGCGCATCGTCCCTGCGTTGCGCGCGGCGATGATCCTGATGCTTTCGCCCATCGAACCGAGATGGACGGGTATGTGGGGCGCGTTGGCGATCAGGCCGCCGTCAGCGTCGAAGATCGCGCAAGAGAAGTCGAGCCGTTCCTTGATGTTGACCGAATGCGCGGTGGCCCGCAGCCGGACACCCATCTGCTCGGCGACCGACATGAACAGGTTGTTGAAGATCTCGAGCATGACCGGGTCGACGTCGGCTCCCGCCCCTGACCGTGCTGGCCGCGCCGCGACGCGGGTGAGCAGCAGGTCGTCTCTGCTCGTGACGGTGGCCTGCCAGCCGGGCAGTACCAGCGTGGTCGCGAAGTCCTCGACGATCAGGGCCGGGCCGATGACACGCTGCCTTCGAGCTAGGTCCAGGCGCCTGAGCAGCGGCGCATCCCGCCACGAACCGTCGGCGTACACCCGGACCGAGGCTGCGTCCCGGCCGTGGTCCTCGCCACGGGACGGGACGCGCTCCGTATCTGCCAGATGCGCGGACGGCGAGGTCAGCTCTACCGAGACGGCCTCGGCCACCACGGTCCTGTCGGGCATGAGAAAGGAGAAATGCTGCCGGTAGGCCGCCTCGAAGTCGCCGATCATGCTGTCCATCGGCCCGAGCGGAACGGGCAAGGCCGTGTCGGTGCCCTCGTACTTCAAATGGGCGCGGCGGGTGATCGCGGCCCGGCTCGGGTCAACGCCTTGCCCGGCGAGTTCGGCCCTGGCAGCATCCGCCAGCGTGGCACAGGCCGACTCAAGCACCGGCCGCACATCCTCGGTAATCGGCCGTTCGACAGAGGTCTCGCGCATCGCGGTCACGTCGGCAAGGCCGAGCCCGAGTGCGGACAGGACGCCGGCCAGGGGATGAATGAGGACGCTGGTCATGCCGAGAACGTCGGCGACCGCGCAGGCATGCTGGCCGCCTGCCCCGCCGAAGGTGGCCAGCACGTACTCGGTCACGTCGTAGCCGCGCTGGACCGAGATCTTCTTGATCGCATTCGCCATGTTCGCTACGGCGATGTCGATGAATCCCGACGCGACTTGCTCGGGGGTAGGCGTGCTGGCCGTCGCTGCACCGATCTCCGCCGCCAGCGACCCGAACGTGGCCGCCACGACCCCGCTATCGAGCGGCTGGTCGCCGTCAGGCCCGAACACACGCGGGAAGTGCGCGGGCTGTATCCGGCCCAGCATGACGTTCGCGTCGGTGACGGTGAGCGGGCCGCCAGCCCGGTAGCATGCCGGTCCCGGGGCGGCCCCCGCCGAGTCCGGGCCGACGCGGTACCGGCTGCCGTCGAAGTGGAGCACGGATCCGCCGCCCGCCGCGACCGTGTGAATTCTCAGCATCGGCGACCGCATCCGCACGCCGGCGACCTGCGTCTCGTACTGCCGCTCAAGTTCCCCGGCGAAATGCGAGACGTCAGTGGAGGTGCCGCCCATGTCGAACCCGATCACCCTGGCGAACCCGGCGGCCTCCGCGGTGCGAGCCATGCCGACGATCCCGCCGGCTGGCCCTGACAAGATGGCGTCCTTGCCACGGAACAAGCGGGCGTCGGTCAGCCCGCCGTTGGACTGCATGAACTGCACCTGGACATCGCCGAGTTCGGCGGAGACGTAACCCACATAGCGGGCGATGATCGGCGACAGGTAAGCATCGACCACAGTCGTGTCGCCCCTCGGCACGAGCTTCATCAACGGGCTCGTCGCGTGCGACTCAGAGACCTGGGTGAAGCCGATCCGCCTGGCGATCGCGCCGATCAGCTGTTCGTGGCCTGGATAGCGGTAGCCGTGCATGCACACCACGGCAGCCGAGCGGAAGCCCTCGTCGTACGCCGCGCGCAGATCATGTTCCACGGCCTCCTCGTCGAGCGGGCGGATCACCTCGCCGCGCGCCCCGATCCGCTCGGCGGCCTCGATGACTCTCGAGTACAGCAACTCGGGCCTGACGATCTGCAGTTCGAAGATCTTCGGCCGGTCCTGGTAGGCGATGCGGAGCGCGTCGCCGAACCCGGCAGTGATGACCAGGACGGTGTGCTCGCCCTTGCGCTCAAGCAGCGCATTGGTCGCTATCGTCGTGCCGAGGCGGACCGACCTGATCCGTTCCGCGGGGATGTCGGCGCCGGCCGGCACGTCGAGCAGCTGCCGGATGCCAGCGACGGCCGGATCGGCATACCGCGCAGGGTTCTCCGAGAGCAGCTTCTGAACGGCGAGCGTGCCGTCTGGCCGCCGGGCAACGACATCGGTGAATGTGCCCCCGCGGTCGATCCAGAACTCCCAGCCGTTCAACCAGCGAGCTCCGGCGGCAGGTCGCGCAGCAGCCTCCTGATCACCTTGTGATCAGGCCCAGCCCGGTCCAGCGCATCGATGAGCGCGTGCACCACATCGTGCCTCGGCATGCCGACGTCGAGCATGCGCTGGGCGGCCTCCCACAGCTCGGGCGGGTCGCCGTGCCACAGCCGCTCGGCCAGCGCAGCGTGCTTGTCGAGGTGCTTGTCGCTGACCCGGCCGCCCGGATGGTCGTGGTCGGCCGCAAGCAGGATGCGCCTGTCCCTTGGGCTAGCCGGGTCAAGCGAGCTCAGGTCGGTGCCGCGAAAGGTGCCCTCGAGCACGCCGAACGCGAACGCGCGCCGCGGCAATGCCTCGAGGTCGCGGTCTGGGAGCAGCCGTCCGACGAGGTCAGGCTCCAGACCGAAGGAGGCAGGATCCCGGTAGACCCTGATGAATGCGGGCATCGCCTCGAACACGGCGTCAAGAGTCTTGCCGATGGCCACCGGGTCCAGGCCGGATTTCGCGCCAGCCCAGCGCGCCCAGGCGACCAGTACGTGCGGCATCGCGTGCTGCTCGGCGGGGGTGAGCATGATCTTGCGCGGCAGCCAGTCGAGCAGGAACGTCTCGGCTTTGGCCGGGCTGACCCGCAGGGGCCTGCCAAAGTCCTGGTCGCTTCCGTAGTCGACGATGTGGTCGGCGCAGCGGCTTGCTGCCTTGATGTCGGACAGGTCCTCAGCCTCGTCCGAGGCGAGGAACTCCGCCACGAGCATGGCACGGCGGTCCCCGCGCCATGACGTCCGCCTGCACGCTCCTGGCCCGATCAGGCCGAGACCGGCGTGCATGGACGGGCCGGTCCCGTTGCCGCGTCGCGAGTCCGCGCCGTGGCCGGCTGACGCCCGCCGCGGCTGGGGGCCGGTGGTCGCGAGGCTGCCCACAGCCGCCGGCGTGCGCGCAAGGGCGCTCGCCTGCGCGGGCGGCAGGGTACGGATCCTGGCCCTGATGAAGGCGTGGTATGACGGGAACGACTTGCTCACCGCTGGTTCGGCGATGGTCTGGGTCATGATGAGCGCGGACTCGAGCAGCCGTCTGGCGTCAGGAGCGTCGACCCTGCTGAACCTGCTGTGCGGGCCGCCGGGCTCACTGAGGTTGTGACAGTAGTCCAGCAGCTTGCCGACCTGGGACGTCACCCAGCCGTCTGTGATCATCCCGCCCGCGTTGTAGTCCACGATGACGACAAGGGCGTGCTCATCGCGGCCGGCGTAGCTGAAAACGCAGACGACCTCGTCCCGGTCACCGAACGCGTCAGTGTTCACATAGCACTCAGCGGCCACTACCGCGCCGGCGTGCTCAGCCCACCCTGGCCTGGCCACACCTTGTTCCATCAGCTCAAGGGCGGCTCGCTCAGCCTTGATCGCCTGCCGAGGCGTACCGAGGCACGCGATGCCGGACAGGAGCGCGAGGGCCGCGGGGCTGCCTTGCTCGGCGGCGTAGCCGACGAGGCCCTCGCCGACAAGTTCCTCGACGTCAGCTGCCCGCCTGGCCGGAGCCCGCCCGTTCCTGCCATTTCGTCCCGGCTGCTGCCGCCACCAGGTACCGAGCAGCTCACTGACCATGAGCTCGGCATCGAGCGGGCTGCGCACCGCGAGCAATTCCCTGGCAGCGCGGAGCATCTCGGCGAAGAGCGCGTTGGGAGGCTGCGGCATGGCACCGCGAACTAGCCTTCCGGCAGAGCCGGAGCGGCCCGAGCCGCTGGGGAAGTCGGCGCGTCTGCTCGGCGGGCTCATTTTCCTAGCTTTTCAGATCAGGTCGCGGCGATGCCACGCTTGCGCTCGGCGCGCCGCTGGGAATGGCAGCGCACGGCTGAGATTACCCCGCTCGGGGTTCCTGTGTGCGGCAGCTTGGGACTAAGCCGCTTAATCAGGCGCTTGCAGCCCTCGTCGCGATAACTCCCTAGAAGTGCGGTTACGGCAAGTATGCTGGCTCGCGGTGCCAGCGACGAGACGTGCCTGCCTGCACCATCGCAGGCCCGCGGCGGAGAATCTCTGGCCTTCGGGCAGGGAAGTGCCAGCGGCCATCGGATAATAAGGACATAATGCCGATTAGCGGAACTTGCCTGGCGCGAGCCGAGAGTACGGGCCGGGCGTCGACGGCGACGACAAGGCGAGGAGTTGCGGCTATGCGGCGCGGCCTGCTGGGAGATCTGCACAAGCCGGGCACGTATTCCCGGCCTGGCCTGGTTGCGAGCCTGGCGGGCCTGCTGGCGGTCGCGCTGGCCGCGGCGGGCTGCGGGCTGGCCAGCCCCGGCAACTCGGGCCACACGCCGACCTCCGGCGGCACCGCTACCTACGCGCTGCCGCCGAACAGCACCCCTAACTACATCTTCCCGTTCACGCCTGGCCAGTACTTCACCGTGGTGAACACCGACAACCTGCAGTACCTGCTGTTCCGGCCGCTGTACTGGTTCGGTGATCAGGGGCAGCCGTACCTGAACCCGGCGCTCAGCCTCGCCGAGCAGCCGCGCTACCAGGGCCAGACCGTCACCGTCCGGATGAAGCAGGGATACCGCTGGTCGAACGGCGAGCATGTCACGGCCCAGGACGTCGTGTTCTGGATGCACATGATGAAGGCGGTGGTGAAGCACTCGAGCAGCTCCGTCAACTGGGGCGGCTATGTTCCAGGAGACTTCCCTGACAACGTCAGCAACATCCGGGCGGTGGGTTCTGACGAAGTCCAGATGACAATCATCGGCAAGTACAACAGGCAGTGGTTCACCTACAACGAGCTGAGCCAGATCACCCCGATGCCGATGGCGTGGGACCAGAGCGCGCCGGACCACAAGAGCGACTGCAGCCACCATGTCGGCGATTGCGTCGCGGTCTTCAAGTATCTGGACGGCCTGTCGAAGAACCCGGACACCTGGTCCCGGTCGCCGCTGTGGGGCATCGTCGACGGGCCGTGGCGGCTCAAGAGCCTCAATTCCCAGGGCGTGCTCAGCTTCACGTACAACACGGACTACTCAGGACCGGTGCCTGAGCGCCACGTCACCGGGTTCACCGAGCTGCCGTTCACCTCAGAGGAAGCCGAGTACAACGTCCTCGCGGCCGGCGGCAGCAACCCGCTCGACGTCGGCTACCTGCCCACAGTCAACGCGCCGGTACCGCCACCTGGTTCGAGCGTCGGCCAGAACCCGGTTTCCGGATACCGCCTGCAGCCGTTGTTCACCTGGGGCCTGAGCTATTTCCCCTTCAATTTCAGCAGCGCCAACCCGCAGCTCGCGATCATCAGCCAGCAGTACTTCAGGCAGGCGATCCAGCTGCTGGAGAATCAGGCGGCGATCATCCAGGGCCCGCTGCACGGGTATGGCCACGTCAGCACCGGGCCAGTCGGCGGTTATCCGCCCACCAAGTACCTCTCACCACTCGCGCGCACCGGTGACCCGTACCCCTACGACCCATCAGAAGCCAGGCGCTTGCTCGCCAACCACGGCTGGACCGTCGATCCTGGCGGCGTCTCGACCTGCGCCCATCCGGGCGGCGGATCCGCCGACTGCGGCAAGGGCGTCAGCCATGGCGCGCAGCTCACCTTCACCCTCTACTACGCGACCGGGCAAGCGTGGCTGGAGTCGGCACTGCTGCAGCTGAAGTCGAACGCCTCTCAGGTCGGCATCGAGATAGACCTCAGGCCGAAGACTTTCAACGGCGTGCTGTCAGTCGTCGAAGGCGCGGGCTGCCCGACGGCGGGATGCCCGTGGGAAATGGCCGACTGGGGCCTCGGCTGGAGCTATGTGCCTGACTACCTGCCGACGGGCGACGAGCTGTTCCAGACCGGGTCGTTCGGGAACCTGGGCAAGTACAGCGACCAGCAGAACGACACCCTTATCAAGAAGACGCTGTCCAGCTCGGACATGCACCTGATGTACACGTGGCAGGACTACCTGACCAAGCAGGTGCCCGTGGTGTTCCAGCCAGACGCTCCGGCGGCGCTGGTGGAAAGCATCAGCAACCTGCACATAGGCAAGCAGAGCCCGACCCTGGCGATCAACCCGGAACAGTGGTACTTCCTGCGGTGACGCACAAGAACGGCAGGTTGCACCCGTACTCCTGGCGCCGCTGCTTGTGACCACGTACCTCATCAAGCGCGCGCTGCAGGCAGTTGTCGCCCTCGTGCTGATCAGCATGCTGGTGTTCGGCTTCCTCTGGCTGCTGCCAGGCGGCCCGCAGCAGGCGATACTGGCAGGCAACGCGCAGGGCGCTCAGCTGAGCGCCCTGCGGCACGACTACGGCCTCGGCAGCCCGGCGGTGGTGGAGTACCTGCACTGGCTCGGCCAGGTGCTGAGCGGGAACCTCGGCTACTCCTACGTCGAGAACGCCAGCGTCGGCTCGCTGCTCGCGGCGAGCCTGCCCCGCACCCTGGCGCTGACGCTCACGGCCACGGCGCTCGGCGCGGCGGTGGCGGTCCCGGCCGGCCTCCTGCAGGCGGTCCGCAGGGACAGAGCCGCGGACCGGCTCGCCCGTGCCCTGTCCTACGTCGGGTACGGCATGCCGTCGTTCTTCCTCGGCTCAATCCTGATCTTCATCTTCGCGGTCCGGCTGCACTGGCTCGGCGCTGAGGGCCCGCAAGCGCCCGGCATCGCGGGCGTGCTAACCGACTGGCGTGATCTCGCGCTGCCCGTCCTCACGCTCGCGGTCGTCACGGTCGCCACGTTCTCGCGGTATGTGCGCTCGGCGGCGATCGACAGCCTCAGCCACGACTACGTGCGCACGGCAAGGGCAGGCGGGGCCGGCCAGGGCCGGGTACTCGGGCGGCACGTGCTGCGGAACTCGCTGATCCCGGTGATCACGCTGGCCGGCCTGAGCATCCCGCGGATCCTGGCCGGTGCGCTGGTGGTCGAGAGCCTGTTCAATATGCAGGGCATGGGCTGGCGGCTCTGGCAGGCCGCGCAGAAGCACGACTTTCCCGTCCTGCTCGGCTTCATCCTGGTGCTCGGCGCTGGGGCGGTGATCGGGTCCCTGCTCGCCGACGCCTGTTACGTGCTCGCTGACCCGCGCGTCAGGCACGTTCGGTCGTGACGGGCAAGCACGCGGCGCCGTCCCGGCGGACCGGGCGGGGCTCGTCCGGCACCTGGCGGGGTTCGTCAGGCACCTGGCGGGGTTCGTCAGGCACCTGGCGGGGCTCGTCCGGCACCTGGCGGGGTCCGTCAGGCACCTGGCGGGCTTCGTTTGACTCGTTTCCAGGCGTATCGCCGATGGCGGTGGCCGGGTTGATCATGATCGCGGCGCTGATCCTGTTCTGTTTCGCCGGCCCGCTTGTTTACCACTCCGACCTGGTGCGCGTGAACCTGCTTGGCGGCAACCGCCCGCCTGGAGCAGGCCATCCGCTCGGTACCGACGGGAACGGCGTGGACATTCTCGGCCTGCTCATGTCGGGAGGCCAGCTGTCGCTGGAGGTCGGGACGGCGGCCGGCCTGCTCGCGGCCATGATCGGCGCAGCGTGGGGCGCGGTGGCAGGCTATGCGGGCGGGCTGGTCGACGCCGTCATGATGCGGATCGTCGATGCCGCTATCGCGATCCCGACGCTCGTGCTGCTGCTCCTGCTCAGCGCCATCTACACACCGGCGCCTGCGGCGCTCATCGTCGTGATCGCCGCCACGTCCTGGCTGAGCACAGCGCACCTGGTCAGGGGAGCGGCACTGACGCTGCGGTCCAGGGAGTTCGTCCTGGCCGTCCGCGGCATGGGCGGCGGCCAGATCCGCACCATCGCCCGCCACATAGCCCCTAACGCGCTCGGCGTGATCCTGGTGAACGTCACCTTCCAGGTGGCCGACGCGATCCTGGTACTGGCGACGCTCAGCTACCTCGGACTCGGCGTCCGGCCTCCATCGTCCGACTGGGGCGACATGATTGCCGGCGGAATCCGGTACATCTACGACGGCTACTGGTGGGAGATCTATCCGGCGGGCATCGCGATCATCCTGGCCGTGGTGGCATTCAACCTGCTCGGAGACGGCATGCGGGACGGCTTTGACCCACGGAGCCGAATCCGCTGACGGCCAGAACTGGTTAAGCTGGCGTGAGGCGGCCGGAAATCAGTTCCGTCGCGGATGGCAGGCCTTTGGGTCACGATGCCGTTAGCCTTCATGTGTTGGACGTCGCAGGGAAGAGGCTCGTCCATGACCGATCTGACGCCGCAGCCTGGGGCGGCGGCCTGCGACGCGGCCATGCTCGAAGCCTTGCTCGCGCAGTCACCGATCGCCTCGGCATTCATCGACACCGACATGCGGCTGCACCGGGTCAGCCCGCTGCTGGCGGAGATGATCGGCCGGCCAGCGGCCGAGCAAGTCGGGCGGACTCCCGCGCAGGTCTGGTCGCCGGCGCTGGCAGCGAGTGCTGAGGCCGCCGTGCGCAAGGTACTCGCCGACGGCATGCCGGTCAGTGAAGGAATGCCACCAGGGCTCGTCTCTGGCCCGGGCACGGACTCGGGCGACGGCCGGCACCTCGCCCTGACCTGGCATCCAGGCCATGCACCTGACGGAACGGTGACCGGCGTCACCATGATCGCCAGGGACATGAACGGCGATATCGCCTCGGCGGAGGCCGTTCGCAGGACAACGGAGCGGTACCGGTCCCTGGTGCAGGCTGGCAATCAGGTCGTGTGGGTAACCAGCCCGGAAGGCTCGGTGGCTGAGGACTCGCCAGAATGGCGATGGATCACCGGTCAGTCGGTCGAGGACTACCTGGCAGACGGCTGGCTGGCCGCCATTCACCCGAACGACAGGGACCGGATCGAGCGGGACTGGCGTGACTGCGTCAGCACAGGGACCGTATTCGACGCCAGCTATCGCGTCCGTACCAAGACCGGGTCCTACCGGCACTATGACGTGCGCGCCGTACCGATCGAACGGGACGGCGTGATCATCGAGTGGATGGGCGCCAGCACCGACGTCACGGGCCAGCGCGAGGCCGACGAGATGCGCGGGCGGCTGACTGAGCAGCTTTCTGCCGCCGCCTTGCGCACCTCGCGACTTCAGCAGGCGACCTCCCTGCTTGCCGAAGCGCTGTCGGTGCGGGAGGTCCTGACCGTCATCACCGACGTCGGACGATCGGCCATCGGAGCCGACCGGGCCGCGGTCGGGATCGTCGCCGACAGCGACCGGCTCAGGCTGCGGGTGATGCGCGCGGAGGCAGCCGACGAAGGACCTGGCGAGCTGGCAGTGGACCTGCCGCTCGAGGCACCCAGCGTGATGGCGGCCGCGATCGCGCTGCGCCGCTCGCTGGTGTTCAGCAGCCCGGACAGCCTGCTGCGGCATTTCGATCCTGACGAAGGCGAGGTCCTGCTGCGGCACGGCGATGAGCAGGCCTGGGTGGGGCTCCCGCTCACGACATCCGGCGCGCCGCTTGGCGCGCTCCAGTTCTCTTTCACCGCGCCGCACCAGATCACCGACGAGGAGCGGGTCTTCCTCGAGGCGCTGGCCGGCCAGGGCGCGCTGGCGCTCGAGCGGGCGACGATGTACGAGCGGGAGCACGCGACGGCGGAGACGCTGCAGCACAGCCTGCTGCCAGACACCCTGCCCGAGGTGCCCGGCATCGCGCTGCGCGCCACCTACAGGCCGCTCAGCCGCGAGGTCGGCGGCGACTGGTACGACGCCTTCCGGCTGCCAGACGGGAAGCTCGCCGTCGCGGCCGGCGATGTCATGGGCAAGGGCCTCACCGCCGCCGCGGGGATGGGCAGGGTCAGGAACGCGCTGCGGGCGCTCGCGCTGACCGATCCGCGGCCCGCAGCCGTTCTCGCCGGGCTGGACCGGCTGTTCCTGGCAACCGAGCTCGACGAGCAGGTCACTACCGTGTGCTACCTGGTGGTGGACCCGCAAACGGGGGAGGGAGTCGCCGGCAACGCCGGGCACCTGCCGCCGCTGCTGCTGGGGCCTGGCACGGTGCCACGGCTCGATCAGACCGAGGCGGGTACCCCGCTCGGCTGGGCATCTCCGCGCCAGCAGTACCCATTCCGGCTGCCGCCAGGAAACACCGCAGTGCTGTATTCCGATGGTCTGGTGGAGAACCGCAAGCGCGGCCTCGACATCGGCCTCGACGAGCTCGTCGCCGTGGCGGCGCGAGCCCCGGCCGGCGTGGTCGCGGATCCTGACAAGCTGATCGGGTACCTGGTCGAGGCGATGATGACAGGCTACGAGCAAGATGACGACGTCACCGTGCTGGTCCTGCAGATGCCGGCGCACGGCGCTGAGGTCGCCACGGCAAAAACCCAGGGCAGGACGGGCCGTGGCCGCGGTCGTGGCTGAGTCTGGCGTGGAAGGTCAAGCCTTGAAGGTTGTGGGTACGCTTTCGCAGCAGGTAGTTGTCAGGCCCTTCGGGCCGGCTGCTGGCTTCGGGCATCTCGCCGAGCGCGGGCCAGCGGATCGGAGTGGCAGGACTACCTCCGAACTCCGCCTAAGGTGGGGGGCGGGAGCGGTATTCCCGCTGCCAGGCATGGCGGTGTTCCCGCTGCGAGGTGTGGCAAGGCGGGGGCTCTGCGGGCGGTGAGAAGAGCGGAGACCTGGCGATAGGGTCCGGTTTCTTGCCAGACGATCGTAAGAGAGCGTCGGTGTCGCCTGCAGGCCCGGCCGGAAGGGGACCGGCCGGACCGTGGCGGCTCATCGGCCAGCGAAGGAAGGGGTGAGCGCGGTGGCAGGCGCTGCAAGCTCCGCGGCGCGGAAGCAGCCGACGCCAACAGGCCGAGGCGCCCGTGTTCCGCAGCAATCCCGGGCAAGGAAAAAGGATCGCAGCGCAGGGACGTCCTCATCCGGCGGAGCGGATACTGTAGTTGATCCAGCAATCCCGACACCGGCCAGTCCTGTCGCAGCGACCCGCCGGTCAGCCAGGACCGCGGACGGCAAGCGCGGTGCCAGCGACGCGGCGGCGCATGGAACGAACGGCAAGGTACGTGGCTCGGATGGCGAGAGCGCTCTCGCCGGACTCGCTGACCTGGAAGGTGACGTGAACCTGGCGGAAGCGACTGATCTGGAAGTAGACGCCGATCTCGGCACTACGGCAGATCTGAACGAGGACCCCGATCTCGGCGCGGGCGAGGATCTAGACGGCGATCCCGACTTGACCGAAGTGACTGACCTGGAGGTCGATCTCGAGGACCTGTCAGGGCTTGAGGATGACGCCGACGCGGACGACGCGGACGACGCGATCGGCGACATCGAACTCGAAGCCAGCGACGAGGACACTGACGAACCGGAGGAGTCAGACGCCGCCGCCGGCGTGCCTGACAAGCCGGAGAGTGCGCCGCCCGTGGTCACCGCGGCCGTCGGCGTCGTCGCCGTGGGCGTAGCCGCCGCGGCGCCAGCTTCCGGCGAGGAGAACGAGGACGAGGCCTTCGTCTACGGCGACGACGACGAGGACCTGCCTGCCGCGCAGGTGGCGGTCGCAGGCGCGACGTCGGACCCGGTGAAGGACTATCTCAAGCAGATCGGCAAGGTGCCGCTGCTCAACGCCGAGCAGGAGGTCGAGCTCGCCAAGCGGATCGAGGCAGGCCTGTTCGCCGAAGAGAAGCTCGCCGACGGCGGCCGGGCGATGCCGCACGACGTCAGGAGCGACTTGGAATGGATCGCCGAGGACGGTCGCCGGGCGAAGAATCACCTGCTTGAGGCGAACTTGCGGCTGGTTGTGTCGCTGGCCAAGCGGTACACCGGCCGCGGGATGCTGTTCCTTGACTTGATCCAGGAGGGCAACCTCGGCCTGATCAGGGCGGTCGAGAAGTTCGACTACACCAAGGGCTACAAGTTCTCCACGTACGCGACGTGGTGGATCAGGCAGGCGATCACCAGGGCGATGGCCGACCAGGCACGGACGATCAGGATCCCCGTGCACATGGTCGAGGTCATTAACAAGCTGGCCAGGGTGCAGCGGCAGATGCTGCAGGACCTGGGCAGGGAGCCGACGCCCGAGGAACTTGCCGCCGAACTCGACATGACCCCTGAGAAGGTCATCGAGGTGCAGAAGTACGGCCGCGAACCGATCTCGCTGCACACGCCGCTCGGCGAGGACGGCGACAGCGAGTTCGGTGACCTGATCGAGGACTCCGAAGCCATCCAGCCCGGCGAGGCGGTCAGCTTCACCCTGCTCCAGGAGCAACTGCACTCGGTGCTCGACACGCTCTCCGAGCGTGAGGCGGGCGTGGTTTCGATGCGCTTCGGCCTGACGGACGGTCAGCCCAAGACCCTGGACGAGATCGGCAAGGTCTACGGCGTCACCAGGGAGCGGATCAGGCAGATCGAGTCCAAGACGATGTCCAAGCTCCGCCACCCGTCCCGGTCCCAGGTGCTGCGCGACTACCTGGATTGATCGACGGCCACCAGAGCACATAGCGGGATTCCAGGGGTCGTCCCCCTGGGCCAGCACAGCGCGCAACGGCCCGCCATCCTCTCGGATGGCGGGCCGTTGAGCGTGTCTTTAGCGGGTGGCCGCGGCTCCCTCGCCGGGCTTGTTGGTCAGCCTGGAGGTCTCGTCCTGGATCTCCACTGCGACCTTCGCCAGCGCGTCGGCGTGCTGGCGGTTGTGGTGGGCGCAGAAGAGCAGCTCGGCCGACCCTGGCAGGATCACCCGCACGTACGCAGGGGCTCCGCACCGGTCACACAGGTCGTTGGCATTGAGCGGCTTGGTTGGGGCTATCGCTCCGGTCATGTCCGCCTCCCTTGCCCGGTTACCGCCGACGGGTTTGCCGACAGTTTCTACAACCTGCGATCTCTTTGCGATCTCTACCGCATCACAACACCTAGCCCGTCTCGTGTCATCCCATGCGGCCACCGCGTACGCCGTGGGCGAACACATTACGGATCACTGGAGCGATCTTTATACATGACCTGGCCCGAGAGCAAGTTGTCCCAGGTCGCCGCGTATGTGATCGGCGTGGCACGCCGGGCCACGCGGCACGGGCCGTTAGGCTTCAAATAGGTAACTTCTTCGGCGCGGGGTAGCTCGCGAGCACAACACTGGACTGCGGGAGAAGCGTGACTATCGCCGTGACTTCGGGACAACTGCCGTGACCGCGGCCTTGCGCGAGGCAGACCCTGGCGTTCTGAAGGGCAGCCCCCGCGCAGCAGCTCAGCGGCGAGTCGCTAGCGGACGCGCAAGCAGGGACGCGCAAGCCGCGGTCGGCGACACCTACTCGGCGCGTCACCTGACGGTCCTCGAGGGCCTCGACGCCGTCCGTAAGCGCCCGGGCATGTACATCGGCTCGACCGACGGCCGCGGGATGGTGCACTGCCTGTGGGAGATCATCGACAACTCCGTCGACGAGGCGCTGCACGGAACCTGCACCAAGATCGAGGTCATCCTGCACGCTGACCATTCGGCCGAGGTCAAGGACAACGGCCGCGGCATCCCGGTCGACATCGAGCCGAAGACCGGCCTGAACGGCGTCGAACTCGTCATGACGAGGCTGCACGCAGGCGGCAAGTTCGGCGGCGGCTCATACACCGCCTCAGGCGGACTGCACGGCGTGGGGGCGTCGGTGGTGAACGCACTGTCGGGCCGGTGTGACGTCCATGTCGACCGCGATGGCAGCGAATGGGCCATCAGCTTCCGCCGTGGCGTGCCAGGTGAGTACACGGGCGACGGCACCGACGCGACCTTCAGGCCAGGATCGGGCCTGCGCAAACTCGGCAAGGTGCCTAAATCTCGCACCGGCACCAGGACCAAGTTCTGGCCTGACCGGCAGATCTTCGTGCCTGGCGCCGACATGGACGTCGAGTCGCTTATCCAGCGAGCCAGGCAGACGGCCTACCTGGTGCCCGGGCTGTCCATCACGGTCATCGACGACAGGCCTGGCCGCGACGGTGCGGACAGCGAATCGCCGCGCGTGGTCGAGTTCCACTTCAGCGGTGGCATCAGCGAGTTCTGCGCGCACCTGAGCAGCGGCGAGCCCGTCACCGACGTGCTCAGACTCGCCGGATCCGGGCAGTTCACCGAGACCATCCCCGTGCTGGACGAAGACGGGCACATGACCCCGACCGACGTGGAGCGCGAGCTGGAGGTTGACGTCGCGCTCCGCTGGAGCACCGGCTACGACACCGTCACCAGGTCCTTCGTGAACGTGATCGCCACGCCGAAGGGCGGCACGCACGTCACCGGCTTCGAGCGCGCGCTGGTCAAGACGTTCAACGAGCAGCTGCGGGCTGGCAGGTACCTGCGGGCGAACGACGAGCCGGTCCTGAAGGACGACGTGCTTGAGGGTCTGACCGCCGTTGTCTCGGTGCGGCTGCCCGAGCCGCAGTTCGAGGGCCAGACGAAGGAAGTGCTTGGCACCCCGGCCGCGTCGCGGATCGTCGCCGAGGTAGTCAGCACCGAGTTGCGCGGCTTCCTCGAGGGCCGGGTACGCGGCAGCAAGGCGCAGGCCAAGGCCGTGCTCGAGAAGGTCACGAACGCCGCGAAGACCAGGATCGCGGCCAGGGAGCACAGGGAGAACCAGCGGCGCAAGTCAGCCCTGGCCACCTCGGCGCTGCCTGCCAAGCTCGTGGACTGCCGCTCGGCCGACGATCGCAGCGAGCTGTTCATCGTCGAGGGTGACTCAGCGCTCGGCACCGCCAAGCTGGCCCGTGACTCGGAGTTCCAGGCGCTGCTGCCGATCCGCGGCAAGATTCTCAACGTCCAGAAGGCGTCGCTGTCCGACATGCTCAAGAACACCGAGTGCGCTGCGATCATCCAGGTGCTCGGCGCCGGCTCAGGCAGCGCATTCGACCTGGACGCGGCTCGGTACCAGCGGATCATCCTGATGAGCGACGCGGACGTGGACGGCGCGCACATCAGGACCCTGCTGCTGACCCTGTTCCACAGGTACATGCGCCCGATGGTCGACGCGGGCCGCGTGTTCGCCGCGGTTCCGCCGCTGCACCGGATCAAGCTGACGAACCCGCGCAAGGGCCAGGACCGGTACATTTACACCTACACCGACGCCGAGCTGCACAGGAAGACCCTCGAGCTGGACCGCAAGGGCACGAAGTACGAGGATCCGCCGCAGCGCTACAAGGGCCTGGGAGAGATGGACGCGTCGCAGCTGGCTGAGACCACGATGGATCCGCGGCGTCGGACGCTGCGCCGGATCAGGATCGCTGACGCCGCCGCTGCGACCGAGATGTTCGACTTGCTGATGGGCAGCGAAGTCGGGCCGCGCCGCGACTTCATCGTCGGCGGCGCCGCGGAGCTGGACCCGACCAGGATTGACATCTGAGCGAGATGACCGGTCAGCCAGTTCGCCGCCCAGGAACAGTCCGCTACGCAGGTGCCGCGCTCGCTGACGGGCTCAGCCCGGCTCTGCGACGGCCGGTCACGATCGTCGTCAGCGACGGGATCATCACCGGCATCTTCGACGATGACGGCGACGCGGTGGCCACCGGCGGTCAGGCCGGTCATGTCGTCGACGCGAGCGGCGCGACCATCGTTCCCGGATTCGTGGATTGCCACAGTCACCTGACGCTGCAGGGCGGCGCCCAGTGGATCGCGAGGGGCGCCGATCCGACGCCTGACCTGATCGAGGCGGCCGAGCGGAACGCCGCCGCTCTGATCAGCGCGGGAGTCCGCTGGGTGCGCGATGTCGGCTCGCCGCGCCGGCCTGATGCCGGCGACGGGCGCGAACGAGCGGTCGCAATCGGGCTCAGGGACCGCTGGCGCGGACGCGACGACGTCCCCTACATCAGCGCAGCGGGGACCTGGCTGACCAAGGCAGGCTCGCTCCCAGCTGGGCTCGCGATCGAGGTGGCCGACGCCGACGCGCTGCTGGCAGCCACGCTCGGCCAGCTCGACGACGGGGCCGACCTGGTCAAGCTGTACCTGGATGGCCCCGAGGCAGGCGTCGCCCCGTGGTCAGCCGACGAGGTACGCAAGGTCGTCGCCGCCGTGCACGCGCGCGGCGCCACCGTCGCGGCACACGGTTCCGGGCTGGCGAACTGCAAGCTGGCTGCCGATGCCGGTGTCGACACCCTGGAGCATGGTTTCGCGCTGGACGCTGGCATCGCCGCCACGATGGTGGCGAACGGGGTCACGCTGGTGTCGACGCTCTCGGTGATGCATTCCTGGCTCACGTTCGGCTCGACGACAACGATCGAGCGCTTCACCGGCGACGCGAACAGGTCCGCGATCGCCGAGCGGCTTGAGATGGCGGAGGAGAGCGTCAGGATCGCGGCTCAGGCCGGCGTCGCGATCGCCGCGGGAAGTGACTTCGGCGGCGGCTCCGTCAGGGCCGGGCACCTGGCCTGGGAAGTCGAGGCTCTGGTCAAGGCGGGCCTGGAGCCGTGGCAGGCGCTCGGCGCGGCCACCTGGCAGGGCGGCGCCGTGCTCGGTGACCAGGACGCGGGCCGGATCAAGGTCGGCGGTCCCGCGCACTTCACGCTTGTACACGGCGACCCTCTCGCGGATCCCGGCGCACTCTGGCGCGTCTGGGGCGTCGTCTAGGGCAAGCGCCTCCATCGCCGAGTGAATGTGACATTCAGTCGTGTTCTCCGCAGTGGATGTCGCATTGGGTCGGTGGCGGGCGCAACGACTGGGACCGGGCATTGCCCGGAAACTGGCGGCGGGCCCGTCCGGGGCCCGCCATTACCGACAATGGACCGCGTTCCTGAACGCCAGCTGAGTGGCCGCCGCCGATGTGCTGGATGACGGCACGCAGGCGCCGGTCCCTGGCAAGGAGCGGCGGATCAGGCCCTGCGGGCCGGCTGCTGGCTTCTGGCCGGCTGGCCTCACGGCTGCGCGGCGCCGCCGACCGCTGCGAGAGGCTCCCGCACCCGCTCGCCAGACCCGTCGCGCCGGCCCTCGGGCGGCGGTAGCTGGACAGGCGTGCCTGCCGCGGTCGCGCCCCTGGCCGGGCCAGCGCCCGCCCAGGCCAGCACGAGCACGTCCTCGCCCGTGAGGAAGCGGTGGCAGCGGACGCCGCCGGTGGCGCGGCCCTTCGTCGGGTATTCCGCGTAGGGGGTCACCTTGACGCTGGCCGGCGCCGTGCCAGGCAGCGTGCGTGCGCTGCCGGCGACGGTTACCACCACGGGCGGCCCGGCGGCCGCGGTGGGCACTGCCGCATCGGGCTCAGCGCCGCCGCCCGCCTCGGGGGGATCGACTGCGCCGAACCAGAGCACAGATGCCCGGGGCGAGAGCCTGATCCCGGCCATGCCGGACGCCGCCCTGCCCTGCGGCCGCACCGAAGCCGCGCCGAACCTGAGCAGTTGCGCGTCGCTGGTGATGAAGACCAGATCCTGGTCCTCGCTCTCGAGCTGAACCGCGCCTACCACACTGTCGCCGTCCTTGAGCGCGATGACCTCGAACTCCGACGCGTTCTGCGGGTAGTCCTGAGCGACGCGCTTGACCACGCCGTTGGCGGTGCCGAGCGCGAGGCCCGCGCCGGCGCCCTCGGCAGCGACGATCGCCACGATGATCTCGCCGCGCTCGGTCTCGACGAACTCGCTGACCGGCGCTCCGCCGGACAGGCCTGGAGCGTGCGCGGTCGGCGGCAGGGCAGGCAGCTCGAGCACACCGAGCCTGATCAGCCTGCCCTGAGACGTCAGCACCCCGATGGTTCCGCGTGCCGTCGACGGCACCGCCGAGACGACCACGTCATGCGCGGACCGCGGCTCTGAGGACCGGCCGCGTGCCCTGGCCGGCCCGCCTTGGGCAGTCGCGCGGGAGTCCCGTTGACCATTCTGGTCTTCTTCCTGGAGTTCCAGCTGGCCTTGCCTGCGGGCCGCGGTGCGGGCCAGCAACCCGGCCGAGGAGAGCAGGACAGTGCACGGGTCGTCGGCTACCTCGAGCGGGACAGCGGCGGTGCGCTGCGCGCCGCTGCCCTCGAGCAGGACGGTGCGGCGAGGGGTCCCGAACTTCTCCGCGACGGCGCTGAGCTCGGCCGACACGAGCTCGCGGAGCCTGTCCTCGGACTCGAGTATCGCCGTCAGCTCGGCGATCTCAGCCTGCAGCGTGTCCCGCTCTCGGTCGAGCTCGAGCCGGTCGTACCTGGTCAGGCGGCGCAGCGGGGTGTCGAGGATGTACTGCGCCTGCACCGCTGACAGGTCGAAGATGGACATCAGCCGCTCCTTGGCGGCCGCCGCGTCGTCGCTGGTCCTGATGACCTGGATGACCTCGTCGATGTTGAGCAGCGCGATGATCAGGCCGTCGACCAGGTGCAGCCGGTCGGCCCGCTTGGCACGGCGGAACTCGGTGCGGCGCCTGACCACCTCGAGCCTGTGGTTCACATAGATCCGCAGCAGCTCGCGCAGCCCGAGGACCCGCGGCTGGCCGTCGACGAGCGCGACGTTGTTTATGCCGAACGTGTCTTCCATCGGGGTGAGACGGTAGAGCTCATCGAGCACGGCCTCTGGATGGAACCCGTTCCTGAGCTCGATCACCAGCCGCAGGCCGCGGTGCCGGTCGGTGAGGTCCTTCAGGTCCGAGATGCCGTTCAGCTTCTTGGCCTGGACCAGGTCCTTGATCCTGGCTACGACCTTCTCTGGGCCGACGCCATAGGGCAGCTCGGTCACCACGATGCCGGTCCGGCGCGGGGTCAGCTGCTCGATGCGCGCGACGGCCCTGGTCCTGAAGATGCCGCGGCCCGTTTCGTACGCCTCCCTGATCCCGTCAAGGCCGACGATCTTTCCGCCGGTCGGCAGGTCGGGTCCCGGCACGAACCGCATCAGCTCGTCGAGTGAGGCGTCGGGGTTGGCGATCAGGTGCCTGGCGGCGGCGATCACCTCGCCGAGGTTGTGCGGCGCCATGTTGGTCGCCATCCCGACCGCGATCCCGGCGGTGCCGTTCACCAGCAGGTTCGGCAGTCCGGCGGGAAGGACCTCTGGCTGCTGCTCGGTTCCGTCGTAGTTGGGCACGAAGTCGACGGTGTCCTCGTCGAGCGAGGCGGTCATCTCCATCGCCGCGGCCGCGAGCCTTGCCTCGGTGTACCGCATCGCCGCTGGCGCGTCGTCGCCGCCCAGCGAGCCGAAGTTGCCGTGCCCGTCGATCAGCGGCAGCCGCATCGCGAACGGCTGGGCGAGCCGCACCAGCGCGTCGTAGATCGCCG
Organism: uncultured Actinomycetota bacterium; assembly: GCA_963739025.1. Taxonomy (GTDB): domain Bacteria; phylum Actinomycetota; class Actinomycetes; order Streptosporangiales; family Streptosporangiaceae; genus Chersky-822. Next base: position 196,168 of record CAVTYS010000004.1, read on the forward strand.
AGTCGCCGTGCGGGTGCAGGCGGCCCATCACCTCGCCGACCACCCGGGCGCATTTGACGTGCGCCCGGTCAGGGCGGAGGCCCATCTGCGACATCTGGTACAGGATCCTGCGCTGCACAGGCTTGAGGCCGTCTCGCGCGTCGGGAATGGCGCGCTGGTAAATCACCGAGTAGGCGTATTCGAGGTAGCTGGCCCGCATCTCCTCGGTGACGTCGATGTCGACGATGTTCTCTTCGAAGTCCTCGGGCGGCGGGGTTGTCGCGCTGCGTCGTGCCATGACCGCCATTGTGCCGTGTTCTGGCCATCGCCAGCCACGACGCGAGCCCGGCGCGCCGTCGCGCCTGTGCCGTCGCGGCTGTGCCGTCGCGTCTGTGCCGTCGGATTGGGGCCGTCGGATTGGGGCCGTGAGGTCGCAGCAGAGATAGCTAGGACATGGTGGCTGGTGCTGATAGGTTCGCCAACTGTCGGCACTAGTTCAGCCGGGCGGTCAGCTCCCGGGCTATGCCGTGAGGGGCACATGATGGGTTTTCCTGATCAGCCTGCCGGCCAGGGCCAGCCGGGCTTTTTCGGCGATCAGCCGACAATCGGCCGCGAGCCCGGCGGATACGGCCAGCAGGGCGGCGCAGGCCAGCAGGGCGGCGCCGGATCACAGGGCGGAGGCTACGGCCAGCAGGGCGGCTACGGTCAGCCGGGCTACGGCCAGCAAGGCGGTTCCCCCCAGCAGGGTTATGGCCAGCAGGGCTATGACCAGCAGGGCGGATACGGGCAGCCTGGTGCGGTGCAGCAGCCTGGCGCTATGCAGCAGCCTGGCGCTATGCAGCAGCCTGGCGCTTACGGGCAGGCTGGATACCCGCAGGCCGGGTACCAGGGGGCCCCGGGCTGGACGGGCGGGACAGGCTACGGCGGGCAGACGAACGGGCTCGCGGTTGCCTCCCTGGTCTGCGGGATCGGTCAGATACTTGTCGGCCCGCTGAGCGGGATCCCGGCGATCATCCTCGGCCATGTCGCACGCAGCCGGATCAGCCAGACCGGTGAGCAGGGCGCGGGGCTGGCACTCGCCGGGCTGATCCTGGGCTATGTCGGCCTGGTCCTGACTGCCGTCTTGGTGATCGCCCTGATCGCCGCCTTCAGCGCGGTCAGCACCAACACCGGCTATTAGCCGCCGCCGCACGGCGGTTCAGCATCGCGTGGCTGGGTAGTCGAGTTGCTACGGACCGTAGCCACGGCCGGGGGGAAGCGATGGGATTTCCTGAGCAACCGCGCGATCAGGCACAATCACCAACGGATCCGCCCAGCATGGGTCGGCAGAGCACAGGCCGGCAGAGCGCGGACCAGCAGAGCACAGGCCATCAGAGCGCGGGTCAGCAGGGGCCGGGTCAGCAGGGGCCGGGTCAGTACGGCTCGGGTCAGGCGGGCGCAGGGCAGCCGGGCACGGGCCAGCAGGGCATGAACCCGCCTGGCGTCACCCAGGTCCCTGGCGGCTACGTTGCGCCTGGCTATTCCTACGGCCCGGCGCCGCTCGCCGTCCGTACTAACGGGCTGTCCATCGCGGCGCTGGTCTGCGGGCTCGCCCAGTTCCTGCTGTGGTTCTTCCTGCTCGTGCCTGGGTTCATCGCGGCGGTGCTGGCGCTGAGCTTCGGGCTGGGCGGGCTGGCCCAGATCAGGACCAGGGGCGAGGCCGGCCGCGGCATGGCGATCGCGGGAATCGTGCTCGGTGCGCTCGGTGTGCTCGGCGGGATCGCCTGGGCCGTCCTGCTCGGAGTCGGGTCGGCGCATTTCCACTACCGGACGGGCGCGTAGCGGCGCTCCGGCACGGCCCGCCTGGCGCGAAGCGGCGGTTGGGACCGGCCCGCCTCGCGCGTAACGGCGTTCGGGTAGCGGCCTGCAGGGCGACAGCCGTGCGCATCACGGCCCGGGGCGGCCATTCGGCGCGTCTTCTCAATCGGACCAGCGTGCCTCGGGCGCGAGATAGCATGTGCTTATTGCCGAATTGCACCTTGCTCTTTCGGCAGGAACCGAGATCCGATCATCGGCCATCGCCTGAGTTCCGGCACCACGCGGTCAGCGGGCTGGCTGCGCGGAGGGAGCCAGATGGCTGATTTGGCCTGGGAGCACGCGGCTGAGGCACGCGCGGCCCTGAACGCGATCGTGACCGATCCCGAGCACGGCGCTGCCGCGCTGTCCAGTCCCCGGACAATGTCGAACCTGCTCAAGGACCTGCTACCGGACGCGCCGCGGGAGAAGAACCTCCTCGTCGCCGCGGCCGAGGCGGGCCTGGCTGACAGCCTGAAAGAACACGTCTCTCAGGGCATGGACTCGAGCACGGCGATCAGCCTGACCGCGTCGTCGTTCTCGGCGCGGTCACCGCTCTCGTCCGACGCGTGCCGCTGGGTCACCGGCGAGATCGCCGTGGCGCTCGGCATCAGCGAGACCAACGACGCCGGGCTGAGCGCGCCGCCGCCAGGCGCCAGCCCCCTTGGCGGGGTCGCGACCGAGATCAGCCCTGGATATGACAGTTACCCGCCTGGCCAGCGCACGTCGGCGGACCGCCAGCCGGCGCCTGACAGCTTCGGGTCAGGTCAGGACAGCTACTCGCGGGCCGGGGGCAGCGCACCGCCGCCGGCCGGCAGTTACCCGGGCGGCTCGGCCGTCGTCTCGCCGGGCCAGGGCTCGCCGGGCCAGGGCCCGCTGGGTCAGGGCCCGGGAGGTCAGGGCCCGGGAGGCCAGGGCCCGGGAGGCCAGGGTTCGCCGTCAAGCTATCCGTCGTCGCCTGGCTATCAGCAGGGCGCGACCTTCCCGGAGAGCCCGGCGAGCCAGCCGCCATGCCGGGGCGGCTATCAGCCAGGCCAGGGTGGATACCAGCCTGGCGCGGGCTACTCGCCGTCTGGGGCCGGGTATTCACCCGAGTACCCGCCGCCGAGCGCCGGGTACTCTCCAGGGCCGCCCGGGTACACGCCGCCCACCGCGTTCTCGCCCGCCGAGAATCCGCAAGCCTACGGCCCAGGCGTGGCCGCCGGGATGCCGGCGATGACGGGTGCCGCCTACCAGCCGATGGCGCAGCCTGGCATCAGCCGCCGTACCAACACCATGGCGGTCACGGCGCTGGTACTCGGCGTCATCCAGTTTGTGGGCTGGATCATCTTCCTGCTCCCCGGCTTGCTCGCCGCGATCCTGGCGATCGTGCTCGGGTTCGTCTCGATGAAGCAGATGAGGCGCTCAGGCGAGTCGGGCCGCGGGCTGGCCATCGCCGGCGTGATACTGGGCTTCCTCGGCATCCTCGTGGTCGGGATCCTGGCTGCGGTTGGCGTGGCGTCGGTCAACAGCCAGTCCTAGCAACGGCCAGGACGCCCGGTGGTTAGCTAGCGCTGAAGCCGCCGTCCACGCAGATCAGCTGCCCGGTCACGTAGCCGCTCGCGCTGCTGGCCAGGAAGACGACGATGCCCTCGAAGTCCGCTGGCACGCCGTTGCGCCCGATCATCGTGCGGGCCGCCAGCGCCCCTGAGCGAACCGGGTCCGCCGCCACCTGCCTGGTCATCGTCGTCGGGACGAACCCTGGCGCGATCGCGTTGCAGCACACTCCAGCCCCTGACCAAGCTTCGGCCTGTGACCTGGTGAGTGAGACCAGCCCGCCCTTTGAGGCGCCATAGGCCCCGCTGTTCCCGAACGCCCTGATGGCCTGCTGCGAGGCCACGTTGATGATGCGGCCCCAGCCGCGCGCGGCCATGCCGGGGCCGAAACGCTGGCCAAGCAGGAACGGTGCTGCCAGGTTCACCTCGATCGAGCGGTCCCAGTCGTCTGCCGTCAGCTCGTGCAGCGGCGGCCTGATGTTCACCCCGGCGGCATTGACCAGGATGTCGGGCGGGCCGAACGGCTCGCTGATCTGCTCGCAGGCCAAGCCGAGCGCGGACCGGTCGCCGAGGTCCGCGCTGACCCGGCCGGCCGAACCGCCAGCGGACCGGATGCCCGCCACCGCCTCGTCCAGCGGCCCTGACTCGCGGGCCACGATCACCACGCGTGCGCCCGCGCACGCGAGCGCGCCGGCCATGGCCTTGCCGATCCCCGAACTCCCGCCGGTTACGACCGCGACGCGGCCAGCTAGCGAGAACAAGTGGTTCAGGTAGGCGGTCATTGCCCAAGTATCGCGAAGGCCGGTGCGAGGCCGCACCGGCGAGCGCTCAGCTGTTCGACGGGTTGGCCGCCTCGCTATTTGCGCCAAGACCCATGTATGGGTGTCGCACCCATTGCGCATGCAGGTTATGGGTGTCGCATCCATACACTGGTCATCCAGTTAGCCTGTGACTCAAGCGACCTGAGTGGGCGTTGGGGCCGCTGCGGAACAGTGGCGAAGCGTCGGCGGGCTGATCGAGGGGCGGGAGCCGCCAGAGCAGCGGGCGGGAGCCGCCAGAGCAGCGGGCGGGAGGCGCCAGAGCAGCGGGCGGGAGGCGCCAGAGCAGCGGGCGGGAGGCGCCAGAGCAGCGGGCGGGAGGCGCTAGAGCAGCGGGCGGGCTCCGACCAGACCCAACGCCTTGGCGGCCAGCCGGCAGCCGCTGGTCAGGGCCTCGCCGGGCGGCTTCTTGTCGAGCCAGGACGGCAGGAATCCCGCGCAGAACGCGTCCCCGGCGCCGGTCCTGTCCACGACTCGCTCGACCGGCGGCCCCGGCACCCGTACCGGATCGGGCCTGCCGTTCGCGTAGAACATCGCGCCGTCCGCACCGAGCTTCATGACCACGTGCGGGTACCAGGCGTTGAGCACACGCGCCGCCTGCTCTGGCTCGGCCCGGCCGGTCAGCACCCGGCCCTGCTCAGCGTTGACGAACAGCAACGTCGCCCCGTTGGTCATCTGCAGGAACGGCTCGGCGCCTACCCGCTCGAGCGGCGCTGAGGAAGCCCCGTCCACCGAGATCGTCATCCCGGCCCGCCTCGCCATTGCGATCGCCGCGAGCGTGGCTTGCCTGGACCCGGTGTTGAGCAGCGTGTAACCGGAGACGTGCAAGTGGCATCCGGGCGCGAACAGGTCCTGGGGCAGGTCGTCAGGGGAGAGCGCGGCGTTCGCGCCAGGATCCGACAGCATGGTCTGGTCGCCCTTGTGGGTGACCATAACCACGCACATTCCGGTTGGCCGCTCCGGGTCCATGACCAGCCGGGCGTCGACCCCGTAGCCCATCAGTTCCATATCGCGGTTGCGGCCCGCGATGTCGGCGCCGCGGCGGCCCACGAATGCGACCTCGGCACCGTCGACCGCAAGCCACGCGGCGACGTTCGCGCCTGACCCGCCTCCATGCATGGTGACCGTCGCGGGCGTGTCACTGCTTTTAGCCAGGGGTAGCATCGCATGGGCGACCGTGTCGGTCATAAGATCACCAATGACGACAACGCGGGTCAATGCCGTCCACCACCTTGCTGACGGGGCCGATCCGGGCGGACGTCGGGGGATCCGCCACGAGACTCTGGCCTATAGAACTTAACAGTTTCGAGGCGTCACCTTGGCGTGTTCGCATCCTGAATTCCAGATTAATGCCCGAATTCCGGTCAAGTTGACCAGGGCTGTTGCTTCCGATGCTGTGTGGCCGGCCCGGCTGGCATAGTGGGGAGGTGACCTGGACGTGGCAGTTCGAGAAGGCAGACGGGACACCGGCAGGCTCGCGCAGCCTGCCGAAGGAGACGTTCGGCAGTCAGGGCGACGCGGAGACCTGGCTTGGCGAGCAGTGGCGCAGCCTGCTGGACTCTGGCGTAGATCAGGTGAGCCTGATGGAGGACGGCAGACGTGAATACGGCCCGATGAGCCTGCATCCGGCTGAGGACTAGCGTCCTACCGGCGTGCCGGGCTGGCGGTCAGCGCCGGGTCCCTGACGATCACCGGGCCGAAGATCTCATCGATCCTCGCCAGTGCCTGCGGGTCGAGCCTGATGCCCGCCGCCTTGGCGTTCTCGCGCACCTGCTCAGGCCGGGTGGCGCCGACGATCGCGGCAGACACGTTCGGGTTCTGCAGCGTCCACGCCACCGCGAGCTGCGACAAGCTCAGCCCGGCCTCGTCGGCGACCGGCTTGAGCTGCTGAACGCGGCCGAGGATGTCGTCGGTCAGGTACTCGCGGATGAAGCTCGAGCCGCGGTCGTCCGTCGCCCGCGATCCGGCCGGCGGCGCAGCGCCAGGTGCGTACTTGCCCGTCAGCGTGCCTTGGGCGATGGGTGACCAGACGATCTGGCCGATCCCTTCTTTTTCGCACAACGGGACAACCTCGGACTCGATCACGCGCCAGATGATGTTGTACTGGGGCTGGTTTGAAACGATCCGGTCCAGGCCCATCTGGCCGGCGATACGCAGCGCGGCGGCGATCTCCTCGCTGCGCCACTCCGAGACTCCTATGTAGAGCGCCTTGCCCTGACGCACGAGATCGTCGAACGCGCGCATGGTTTCCTCGAGCGGCGTCTCGTGGTCGTACCTGTGCGCCTGATATAGGTCGACGTAGTCGGTGCCCAGGCGGCGCAGCGAGTTGTGCGCGGACTCCATGATGTGCTTTCGGGACAAGCCCCTGTCGTTCACGCCTCGCCCGGTCGGCCAGAACACCTTCGTGAAGATCTCGACCGATTCGCGCCGGACGCCGTGCAGCGCGCGGCCGAGCACCTCCTCGGCCTTGGTGCCCGCGTAAACGTCCGCGGTGTCGAACGTGGTGATGCCCTCGTCGAGCGCCGCGGCCACGCATGCCTTCGCCGCATCCTCGGCGACCTGCGAGCCGTGGGTGATCCAGTTGCCGTACGCGATCTCGCTGACCTTCAGGCCGCTGCGGCCCAGGTGCCGGAACTCCATCAGATCGCCTCGCCCCTAGCCACCCTGGCTGGCGGGATCCGCGAGCTCCGTAGCCTGATGGCGCGCTTGGCGATGTACCAGGCGATCCCCTTGGTGTTCTCGCCTGGCAGTCGCTGCCTGGCCAGGCGGCGCACCATGGTCGCGTGGTAGAAGGCCTCGATCGCGATCAGCAGCACGATGCCGAGCTCGATGTACAGCACGATGGAGGAGTTCTTGGCTGCCCCGAACGCGAAGACCAGCAGGATCAGGGCGAACACGGCGAACAAGATGTACTCGCTGACGACTAGGCGCCTGGAGTCGATGTAGTCCCTCGCGAGCGCGCGCACCGGCCCCCGGTCCCTGGCCGCGAGCGCCCACTCCTCGCCCCGCTTCATAGCCTCCATCCGGCGTCGCTGGTCCGCGCGCCGCCGTTCGCGTTGCTGGGCAGACGCGGTTTTCTTGTCGGTGGGCGGCGGGGTGTACGGCTGCCTCCTGCGCCGCTCGACCTCGCTGCGCTTCGGCGTGGGACGGCCCTTGCCGGCCTGCTTGACGGGCTGGTCAGCGGCCTGCGCTGCCTGATCATCCTCGGCCAGGGAGGAAGCGGATGCACTACGTCGTCGGAACACGGTGACAGCCTACCGGGATGGGAGGACGAACCCCCCGGGATGCAGCCAGCGGGGACGACCCCGCTTTAACCCCCTCGGGTGTCCCCGGCTGCCAGCAGGAGGCGATACGGTGCATTGCCGAGGCCGCCGTGATGACGTTCCTTGCGCAAGGCCATAGGCTGGGAATCCAGCATCTGGCGAGCATTCCCGTCGCGGAGCGGGACGGCCTGCTTAACCGCAGCCCGCCGCGTCGTGCCGGTTAGACAGGATGAGGGGAAGGCCGCGCTTATGGGCGTGATGAAGCGGGTTTCGACGATCTTCAGGGCCAAGGCCAACAAGCAGCTCGACAAGATGGAGGATCCGCGGGAAACCCTGGATTACTCCTACCAGACGCAGCTTGAGTTGCTGCAGAAGGTGCGGCGCGGAGTGGCCGACGTGGCCACGTCGCGCAAGCGCGTCGAGTTGCAGATGAACCAGCTCCAGCAGACGACCGACAAGCTGGACCGGCAGGCGCGCGACTCGCTCGCCGCTGGCCGGGAGGACCTGGCCCGCGAGGCCCTGTCCCGCAAGTCCGGCGCCCAGGGCCAGCTGTCTGACCTGCAGGCGCAGTACGCCTCGCTGCAGGGCGAGGAGGAGAAGCTGACCGCTGCCTCCCAGCGGCTGCAGGCCAAGGTTGACGCGTTCCGGGTGCGGAAGGAGACCATCAAGGCGACCTACACCGCCGCGGAGGCGACCACCAGGATCAACGAGGTCTTCACCGGCATCTCGGAGGAGATGAGCGACGTCGGCCTCGCCATCCAGCGTGCCGAGGACAAGACCGAGCAGATGAAGGCGCGGGCCGGGGCGATCGACGAACTGATGGCCTCAGGCGCGCTGACCGACGCGCTCGGCGGGCCGCCGCCGGATGACATCCAGGCAGAGCTTGACCGGATGGGCACGAGCCAGGGAGTCGACGCTGAGCTCGAGCGGATGAAGGCTGAGCTGGCGGGCGGCGAGGCGCCGAAGGAGATCGCAGGATCGTCAGGGCAGCCCGACTCGACGGTCGGCCAGCCGACCGGCACCAGCTTTCAGAAGGAGCAGCCTGGCTCGGGAGGTGCCTGATGATCATCAGGATCATGGGCGAGGGCCAGCTGAAGCTGGAGGATTCCGCGATCGATGAGCTGAACAAGCTGGACGCCCAGCTCGAGAAGGCGGTCGATCAGAACGACGAGGCCGCCTTCGGCTCGGCCCTCAGCTCCCTGCTTGCCAAGGCGCGTGAGGTCGGGGTCGCGCTGGCGCCAGATGCCATTGAGCCTTCTGAGCTGATCCTGCCGCGTGACGGCGCGACCATCGAGGAAGTGCGCGAGCTGCTGACCGACGGCGGCCTCATTCCCGGCTGAGACTTTGCTGAGAGCTACCTGAATGTCCCTCGTCCGGCAAGCTGGACCGCTGGTGCTAAACCGCAGGCAGGCGGGCATTTTGCCCGGCCTGCCTGCGGGAACCATTCAGGCTGGCGTCGTACTCTAACCGCCCGGGCGGGCCGACTGCGCTCAAACCATCGCCACTGTTGCGATGTAATGAAGGCGTCGGCTTCGCAGACGCCGGGATCGAAACGGAGGCGGCGATGGCTCGGACACGGTATGCGACTGACAGGGGCCTGATCGCGCGGATGGGCGCGACCATGTTCCTGCTCGGCCTGGTCTTCACCGCATTCATCGTCGCGATCGTGCTGCTGCTCACGCAGTACAGCAATGTCAGCCAGGGCGGCATCATCTTCATCGCCGTCATCTTCGCGGTGGGGATCTCCTTCGCCTCGTTCTACTGGTCGGACAAGATCGCTCTGAGCACGGCTGGCGCTCAGCTGGTCAGCCCGCAGGACGGGCCGATGGCCGCCGAGTTGCACGGCGTCATCGACCGGCTGTGCGCGCTCGCTGACATGCCTAAGCCACGGGTCGCGATCGCGCCCACTGACATGCCGAACGCCTTCGCGACCGGCCGCAGCAGCAAGGTCGCGGTGGTCTGCGTGACCCAGGGCCTGCTGCGCCGGCTCGATACGAAGGAACTCGAGGGCGTCCTCGCGCATGAGATGTCGCACGTCGCCCACAAGGACGTGGCCGTGATGACGATCGCGTCGTTCCTCGGCATCATGGCCGCGCTGCTGGTCAGGTTCGCCTTCTACTCCGAGCTGTTCGGCGGAGGTGGCCGCGGCCGTGGCCGTAACAACGACCAGAACACGCTGCCGGTGGTGCTGATCGTGCTGCTGATCGGTGTGGTGGTCTATGCAATCAGCTTCCTGCTGATCAGGCTGCTGTCCAGGTACCGCGAGCTCTCTGCTGACAGGTCGGGCGCGCTGCTGACCGGTCAGCCGTCGGCGCTGGCTAGCGCCCTGGTCAAGGTGAGCGGGGACATGGCGCGGATCCCGACCAGGGACCTGCGTGCCGCCGAGCCGCTGAACGCCTTCTACTTCACGCCAGCGCTCGCGCCCGGCCGCGGCCAGTGGAGCCTGTCGAACCTGTTCTCGACGCACCCGTCGCTCGATCGGCGGCTTCGCGAACTGGACAAGATCTCGCAGCAGCTGAGCAGGTAGGCAGGCAGTGCCGCGCAGTTCCGCCGGGCACGCTCGGACCCAGGGAGGTTGATCGCGTGGGACTGCTCGACGCGCTGCTCGGCCGTACCAAGCCGGTGCCGCCGAACCTAGACGCGCTGTTCGCGCTGCCGTCTGCGGCGATCACGCTGCAGGCGGCCACGGACTTCGTGCCCACCGGAACCGGCTCTGTATGCTTCCGCGCCGCCGAGGGCAGGGCCTTCAGCGACATTGAGAAGGAGGTCAAGGACCTGCTCTCGATGGGCCAGAACAAGACGGCCGTCGAGGTCACGGCGGATTCCTACGGCTTCACGTGGCTGGTCTGCAAGCACGCGCCGGACGACATCGAGGGCCTGGTCACCGACCTGCACGCGGTGAATTCCTCGTTGGAGGCCGGCGGGTTCGGCCCGCTGCTGCTGTGCACCATTCTCGCCTTCCGTGACAGCTCAGGTAAGCGGCTCGGCCTGGTGTACCTGTACAAGCGGGGCACCTTCTACCCGTTCGCCCCGCAAGGGGGCGAGCGCCGGGACAACGCCACCGAACTCCAGGTCCGCGGCGTCCTCGGCAATGACCTGAAGACCGAGGCCGACCTGGCCCGCTGGTTCCCGGTCTGGGGCGCGCCGGGCCTGTAGGCCGACCCTGGTCAGGGCAGTGCTGGTCAGGGTAGGCCTGGTCAGGGTAGGGCGAGCATCTGGTCAAGCGCGGCCCTGGCCTGCGCCGCGGTCTGCGGATCGACGGTGATCCGGTTCACGACCTGGCCGGAGGCGAGCGCCTCCAGCGCCCAGACTAGGTGCGGTAGGTCGATCCTGTTCATCGTGGAGCAGTAGCAGACGGTCTTGTCCAGGAAGACGACGGTCTTGTCCTGATGGGCGTCGGCGAGCCGCTGCACGAGGTTCAGTTCCGTGCCGACAGCCCACGCTGATCCCGCCGGTGCCCGCTCGATGGTAGCGATGATCTTTTCCGTGGAGCCGATCTGGTCGGCGGCTGTCACGACCTCGTGCACGCACTCGGGATGCACGAGGACGTTCACGCCAGGGATCCGCCTTCGCACCTCGGTGACGTTATCCGCAGTGAAACGGCCGTGCACGGAGCAGTGCCCGCGCCAGAGGATCATGCTGGCCTTGCGCAGCGCCTCAGGGTCGAGCCCGCCGCCCGGCCGGTGCGGGTTCCAGACGACGCATTCGTCGAGGCTCATGCCGAGTTCGAGTACCGCGGTGTTGCGGCCCAGATGCTGGTCAGGCAGGAACAGCACCTTGCTGCCCTTGCTCAGTGCCCAGGTGAGCGCGCGCCTGGCGTTGGACGACGTGCAGACGGTGCCGCCGTGCCGGCCGGTGAAGGCCTTGATGTCGGCGGAGGAATTCATGTAGGTGACAGGGACGACGTCGTCGGCCAGGCCCAGGTCCTCCAGCACCTCCCAGCACTCCTCGACCTGGCTGTAGGTGGCCATGTCGGCCATCGAGCAGCCGGCGGCCAGGTCAGGCAGGACGACTTGCTGGGAATCCGACGTCAGGATGTCGGCGGATTCGGCCATGAAATGCACGCCGCAGAAGACTACGTACTCAGCCTCTGGCCGGGCCGCAGCCTCCCTGGCCAGCTTGAAGGAGTCGCCGGTGACGTCGGCGAACGCGATGACCTCGTCGCGCTGGTAGTGGTGCCCGAGTATGAACGCGCGGTCGCCGAGTTCGGCCCTGGCCCGCTCTGCGCGCCGCACCAGCGCCGGGTCGGAGGGCAACGGCAGGTCGCCAGGGCACGAGACCCCGCGCTCGCTGTGCGGGTCGGAACCAGCGCCAAGGACGAACAACGGCAGGTCCCGGTCGCGCTGAACGTTCGTCGCGCGGCTTGACGGCCTTGGAATAGTGACCTGACCTGGCGATCTGGACATAGCTAGCCCCACTTCAGCGACTTATCGTCGAACTGACGATACCTAAGCATACCCGTGCCGTTGGGCGCGCGTTCACCAGGGCGGAGGATGGGAAGGAGCCGCTTGAGGCGGCAGCTGGAGGCCAGCAGGTGCAGTCGATGGACGCGGAATGTGCCAGCTGGGCATATCGTTGGAGTGCATGACGGTGCCGTGCGGCACGCGCGGACTCTTCACTACGGGAGCTAACCAGATGACAGTTCAGGACGACGTGACGGCTCAGGGCGTCATCCTCACCGAGGTTGCCGCCGCGAAGGTCAGCACCTTGCTTGCGCAAGAGGACCGTGATGACCTCAGGCTGCGGATCGCGGTTCAGCCAGGGGGCTGCTCTGGCCTGCGCTATCAGCTGTACTTCGACGAGCGTGAGATCGACGGCGACATCGTCAGCACCTTCAGCGGGGTCCAGGTCGTGACCGACAAGATGAGCGGTCCTTACCTCACCGGCGCCACCATCGACTTCGTGGACACGATCGAGAAGCAGGGGTTCACGATCGACAACCCGAACGCGACCGGTTCGTGCGCCTGCGGAGACTCCTTCCACTGATACAGCCGGATTCTGACAGGTTCTGCTGGCCGGCGCCGAATCAGGCGCCGGCCTTGTGCTTGCCGGGAGACGTTCTGCGGCCGAGCCTGAGCCTGTAGCCTGAGTCTGCTTTCCTCACCGCAGCCCAGAAGGACCGTCGTGCGCATTGCAGTGACCGGGTCGATCGCGACCGACCACCTGATGACATTCCCAGGGCGGTTCGTCGACCAGCTGATGCCAGAGAAGCTCGACAAGATCGCCTTGTCGTTCCTGGTCGACACGCTCGTGATCAGGCGGGGCGGGGTGGCGGCGAACATCGCGTTCGGGCTCGGCTGCCTGGGACTTCGGCCGCTGCTGGTGGGCACGGCAGGGCAGAGCGACTTCGCCGGCTACCGCGACTGGCTGGAAGACCACGGCGTCGACACCAGCACGGTGCGCGAGTCCGCACAGCATCACACGGCGAGGTTCATCGGCACGACCGACGGCGACATGAACCAGATCGCCTCCTTCTATCCCGGCGCGATGACCGAGGACAGGCAGATCGACCTCGCCGAACTGGCCGGCCAGGTCGACCTGGTGCTGATCGGCGCCAGTGATCCCGACGCGATGCTCGCCTTCACCAAGCAGTGCAGCCAGAACCAGATTCCGTTCGCCGCCGATACCTCCTGGCAGCTCGCGCGGCTCGACGGCGAGCAGGTCAGGACGCTGCTGATGGGCGCTGACTACCTGTTCTGCAACGAGTACGAGGCCACGCTCACCGAACACAAGACCGGCTGGTCGACCGACGACCTGAACGACCGGGTCGCTGTCCGGGTCACGACGCTGGGCGGTCACGGCGCGCGGATCGACCGGGCGGGGCATCAGCCGATCATCGTGCCCGCCGTGCCTGACGTGAAGCCGAAGGAGCCGACCGGCGCCGGCGACGCGTTTCGCGCCGGTTTCCTCGCCGCCGTTTCCTGGGACCTGAGCTTGGAGCGGGCCGCGCAGCTCGGCAACCTGATCGCGGCGCACGCGCTCGAGACGACAGGGACACAGGAGTACCGCCTTGCGCCCGAGGCACTGGAGCGCAGGTTCGCGGCGGCTTACGGCGCTGATGCGGCCGCCGAGGTCGCCAGGAACCTCAGCTAGCCGCGGCTGCCTCGCGCCGCCATCCTGGGCGGTGGCTGACGCTCGCTCTGCGCCCCGCCGAACACCCCTGTCCTGGCGATGACCTGCCAGCGGTGCCGGGCGCCCAGCAGCGCCGTCATCACCGACTGAATGGTCACGAGGTACATCAGCTGCCGGTAGATCACCTGCTGCAGGGGCAGGGCCCACAGCGTCCGCAGCCGCTCCCGATCCAGCCGCAGCGCGTAGCCGCAGGCCAGCAGCTGCAGTCCGGTGAAGCCGAGCCAGAACGCGGTGACCGTGACCGGGTTCAGGAATATCAGTCCGTAGATCGCGGCCAGATCGACCACGGGGGCGATCAGCGGGAGCACAATCTGGTAGAAGCTCAAGTAGAGCAGACAGCGCCGGCCGAAACGGCCAGAAGGCCCGCTCTCGATGACAGAGCGCTTGTGCTTCCACATCGACTGCATGGTCCCGTAGCACCACCGGTAGCGCTGGCGCCAGAGCTGGCGCAGCGAACCGGGCGCCTCGGTCCACGCGGTAGCCCTCGGCTCGTACACGACGCCCCAGCCGGAACGGCAGATAGCCATGGTCAGGTCGGTATCCTCGGCCAGCGTGCCGGCGCTCAGGCCGCCTACGTCAGCGAGCGTGGCCCGCTTGAAGGCGCCGATGGCGCCGGGAATCGTCGGCATCGTGCCGAGGATGTCGAACATTCGCCTTTCCAGGTTGAAGCCCATCACGTACTCGAGGTGCTGCCACCGGCCTAGCAGCCCGCGCCGGTTGGCCACCTTGGTGTTCCCGCTGACCGCTCCCACGTCAGGATCGCGCATCCGTAGCGCCAGCCGGAGCAGGGCGTCCCTGGCGAAGATGGTGTCGCCGTCGACTAGGACGAGAGTGTCGAACCAGGCCTCGGCGATGCCGCGGTTGAGCGCGGCCGGCTTGCCGGCGTTCGGCTGGCTGATGACCAGGACGCCAGGCAGGCGCAGGCTGCGAACGATCCCGGCCGTGCCGTCGGTGGACCCGTCGTCTACGACGATGACCTCGAGCTCTCCCGGGTAGTCGCTGGCGACCATGGACTTGACGGTCGCGGCGATTCCCGCTGCCTCGTTGAACGCGGGGATGACGACGGTGATGCCAGGAGCACGCCAGTTCTGCGGTACACGCTGAGGTCGCATACGGCGCCGGTGCCTGCGCGCGAACATCATGAGCGTCAGGATCCTGGCAACAAGCAGCGCGCTCGCGGCCAGCAGGCAAATGGCAAGCGCGGCACTCGCGTGATCCGCGGCCTGCTGGCTCAGCACCAGCGCTGTTCCTGAGAGGCGCTGGTCCGTTGTGGCGGGCACGTCGGCCGCAGGCACGTGCGGCAGGGCGGCCGTGACGGTGACGAAACGATAGCCGCGCGCTCTGAGTCGGTCGATGATGAGCGGGAGGGCTCGAACGGTCTGGCGCCGGTCGCCGCCCGCGTCGTGCAGCATGATCACGGCCCCGCTGTCGCCGCGCGGCATCGCGTTGGCGACGATGCGCGATACGCCTGGCCTGGCCCAGTCTTTGGTGTCGGTGCTGGTCAGGACCACCAGGTAGCCGAACCGGGCGGCGCGCTTGTAAGCCTGCCAGTCTGCTTTGGTAATCGCGTCAGGAACGCTGCTGTACGGCGGCCGCAGCAGCCGGGTCCTGATCCCCGCAGCGCCGGCCAGCGCATTCTGGGTGAGGGTGAGCTCGAGCGGCAGCCGCCACCCGGCCGATGCCAGGTTCACGTGCGTGTACGTGTGCGAACCCACTTCGTCGCCGGCGGCCAGTTCGGCGCGCACGATCGCCGGATTGCTGGCGGCATGGGCACCGACCACGAAGAACGTCGCCCGCACGTGCTTACGCCGCAGAACGGCGAGTATCTTCGGCGTCCAGGTGGGATCGGGACCGTCGTCGAAGGTCAGCGCGACGGTCCTGGGCGGCATCCGGTAGGAATACGGATGCGAGCCGGTCGCGTTGATGACCGGCCCGCCGTAGACCAGCCGGTGCGGCCCGCCTGGCCCGCGGGAGCCGGCGAGGTTCGCGGTCTGCGGCGACTCGCCGAGCACGCCGTGCGTGTAGCCCTCGAACACCAGGGCAGTCGCGAAGACAAGCAGCATCAGCGCGACAAAGGCCCAGTGTCCGCGCGGCGTGCGCGTCGGGCGTTGCCGACGTGCTCGGTCAGCCCTGCTACCTGCCATGCGAGGACGACGGTGAGGGATGAGGCTTCTTGGACCGGCTCTGTCCTGGTGGCGTCTTGCCTGCCTTGTTGGTCGGCGCGGCGGAGCCGCTCGGCGTCGGCGACGGCGAATGGTCCCGCGAGGTCGACGGCGATGGCGACGGCCTTCCTGAGCGAGCCGGGGCAGAACTCGATGGCGCTCCAGGCAAGCCGCTCGCTGAGTCAGGCGCGGGACCGCCGGCGCGATGCCCGCCGTTCCCCGTGCCCGTGCCGTGCTTGGGCACGGTAGGCGCACCGAACACGCTGAACGGCGTGTTCGGGCCGCCGAACAGCCCGATGCCCGCCATGATCAGGGCACCGATCAGCAGCATGCTCGCGGCGGCGCCGACGACGCGCATGAGGCGGCGTCGCTGACCTGACGGGTCTGCGAACACCGGGCCGGTATGGTGCGTTTCCTGCCCGTCAGACCACGGTGGTGGCGTGTCATTAGGCTCGGCCACGAGGCGAGTGTAGGGGACAGGGTGCCTGGCCCGCCTGAAGATCGGTAACTGTGGCGTATCAGTGCATCAGTAATTACGCCGGATATAGAAGGCCCAGCCGCCCTCGCCAGGGAGATCGGCGGACCCCGCGAAGTCATGGGACTTCAGGCCGCACCAGGCCGGCACGTCGGTCTTCGCCGCCGGATCGTCGGCGAGCACCTCGACCAGTTCACCGACCGCCACCTCGCCGATCCGCTCGGCCAGCATGATGATCGGCAGCGGGCACTTCCTGCCCAGCGCGTTGATGCTGAGCGCCGCCTGACGCGCGGCACCAGGCAGGTCGGCGGGCGGCTGAGAGATCAACTGGTCAGCTCCGGACCTGACTCGATCGTTGCCGGCGCGATCCTGCGCTGCCGCGCAGGCGGCTCACGATGTCAGGCAGGACGTTCAGGAAGCCGGTCACCGATTCCTCCGTGGTGTTGCGCGGTAGCGAAACGCGAACGTTGCCGTGCGTGATGGCGCCCATCGCGGCGAGCACATGGCTCGGTTGCTGCGTGTCGTTCGCGCACGCGCTGCCTGAGGATACCGAGAAGCCGGCCTTGTCGAGTTCGATAACCAGGGCCTCGCCGTCAATGTAAAGGCACGAGAACGTGACGATATGGGGCAGGGCGTTCGCATGGTCCCCGTGCACGACGCAGTCCGGGATCAGCGTCTGCAGCCGGTCCCTGATCTGGCTGGTCAGCAGCCGGAGCGCGATGTCCGCTTCGTCCCGGCCGGCCTCGAACGCCTCGAGCGCGGCAGCGGCGGACATGATCGCGGGAAGGTTCGGGAACCCCGGCACCCGGTGCCCCTCGCGGCTTCCTGGCGGGAGCGGAGCACGCCAGCGAACCGACTTGCGGATCACCATGACACCGACGCCGGGCGGGCCGCCCCATTTGTGTGCGCTCGCAGCCAGCATCGACCATCCGGCGGGGATCGACACCCGGCCGGCCGAGGCAGCGGCGTCGGTGAAGAGCGGCACCCCGGCCGCGCCGCACTCGGCGGTGATCTCGGCCACGGGCTGAATGGTGCCGACCTCGTGGTTGGCGGACTGAAGGCAGGCGAGGATGGTGCGTTCGCGCTTGATGGCGTCGGTGAACGCCGCGATATCGACCCGCCCGTCAGCGCCGACGCCCACGATCGTCAGCTGACTGCCCGTGAGCTCGGCCTCGGCGGCCGCGCTCAGCACGCTGGAATGCTCGACGGCGCTCACGACCACGTGCCCAGGGCCGCGACTGGCTGACTGGCGTGCCCTGACGGCTCCGAGTACCGCGAGCTGCACGGCCTGGGTCCCTGAGCTCGTGAAGGCCAGCTCGTCGGCCCGGCAGCGCAGCAGCGCGGCCATCCGCTCCCTGGCCTGGTCGAGCAGCAGGCTGGCCCGGCGGCCTTCCCTGTGCAGCCTGACCGGGTCGGCCCAGCCGTCGTCGAGAGCCGCGAGCAGCGCCTGCCGCGCCGCCGCCGACATCGGTTCAGCCGAGGCTGCATCGAAGTACGCCATAGGACTGACCTTACGGTGGCCAGCCCCGGCAGCCCAGGCAGGCCCGGCCGGCCGATCTGCCGGGGGTCGCGGGCGGCCGGAGCCGCGCTCGTTGTACTGTTTGCACGACAGCCTGTAGGACAGGCGACCTACAGGCTCGGTAAGTCGGTATACACGGCCGCTGGGAAGGCAATCAGTGAGTCCCATCCGCACGTCCCCTAGCCATGGGGGGAGAGCTGGCCTGCTGCGGCGCTGGGCGCCACGCGGCGCGCTGCTGCTCGGGCTGGCGATCGCGACGACCGGCTGCCAGTCCAACGCCTTCACCAGGCAGGGCCTGCTGGCCCCGGTGACCAAGCAGGGCCAGGTCATCGTCGCCATGTGGCAGGGCTCCTGGATCGCTGCCTGGGCCGTCGGGATCGTGGTGTGGGGCGGGATCCTCTGGGCGATCATCTTCCACCGCAAGCGCGGCGATCAGCTGCCGCGGCAGGTGCGCTATAACCTGCCCATCGAGCTGCTGTACACGATCCTGCCGTTCATCATGGTCGGCGTCCTGTTCTTCTTCACCGCCAGGGACGAGAACTACATCGGCAAGAACCCGGCCCACCCCGATGTCGTGGTGAAGGTGATCGGCCAGCAGTGGAGCTGGCAGTTCGTCTACCCGCAGTTCAGGACCGGCGGCGGCAACCCTGTCACGCAGCTGGGGGAGATGTGGCGGCCTGGCTTGCCCACCAACCAGTTGCCGCTGCTGGAGATCCCGACCAATAAGACGGTCCAGTTCAACCTGACGTCGGTGGACGTGATCCACGCCTTCTGGATCGCGCCGTTCGAGTTCAAGCGGGACGTCATTCCCGGGTACGCCAACCGCTTCACGGTGACGCCCACGAAGACCGGCTCCTTCATCGGGCGCTGCTCAGAGCTTTGCGGTGTCTACCACAGCCGCATGCTGTTCCGGGTCAGGATCGTGACGCCAGCTGCGTTCAACCTGTGGATCCACGCTCAGCAGGCCAGGCAGACCGCTACCGCTTCTGGGGGTGCGCAGTGACCGCGGTCACGTCATCCGAGCCGACCACGGGTGCGCCAGCGCCTTACCGGAGGGGATCGATCCTCGCCGACTGGCTCTCCTCGACCGACCACAAGATCATCGGTCACCTGTACCTGATCACCTCGTTCTGCTTCTTCCTGATCGGCGGCCTGATGGCGCTGATCATCAGGTCTCAGCTGTTCGAGCCGAACCTCAGCCTGGTCTCCGACCTGCAGTACAACGAGCTCTTCACCATGCACGGCACAATCATGCTGCTGCTGTTCGCGACGCCGCTGTTCGTCGGGTTCGCGAACGAGATCATGCCGCTCCAGATCGGCTCTCCCGACGTCGCGTTCCCGCGGCTGAACCTGCTCAGCTATTACATGTTCGTATTCGGCGGCATCATCTTGCTGCTGAGCTTCCTGACCCCGGGCGGCGCGGCTGCCTTCGGCTGGTACGCCTATTCACCGCTGACGAGTTCGGTGTTCTCGCCCGGTATCGGCGCGGACATGTGGATCATGGGCCTGACGCTGAGCGGCCTTGGCACCATCCTGAGCGGCGTCAACTTCGTCACCACGATCTTCTGCATGCGCGCTCCCGGCATGACCATGTTCCGGATGCCGATCTTCACCTGGAACATCCTGCTCACCTCGATCCTCGTGTTGCTGGCGTTCCCGGTGCTCGCCGCGGCATTGCTGGTGCTCGAGATCGACAGGAAGTTCGGCGCCCAGGTCTTCGACGCGCAGAGCGGTGGCGCCATCCTCTGGCAGCACTTGTTCTGGTTCTTTGGCCATCCGGAGGTCTATATCGTGGCGCTGCCGTTCTTCGGCATCGCCACCGAAGTGCTGCCGGTCTTCAGCCGCAAGCCGCTGTTCGGCTACAAGGGCCTCGTCGCCGCCACGATCGCCATCGCCGGCCTGTCCATGACCGTGTGGGCGCACCACATGTTCACCACCGGGGCTGTGCTGCTGCCGTTCTTCTCGTTCATGACGTACCTGATCGCGGTCCCGACCGGGGTGAAGTTCTTCAACTGGCTCGGCACGATCTGGCGCGGCCAGCTCACGTTCGAGACGCCGATGCTGTTCATACTCGGCTTCATGATCGTGTTCCTGTTCGGCGGGCTGACCGGGGTCATCCTCGCGTCACCGCCGCTCGACTTCCCGGTCAGCGACTCCTACTTCGTCGTGGCGCACTTCCACTACGTGCTCTTCGGCACGGTTGTGTTCTGCATGTTCGGCGGCTTCTACTTCTGGTGGCCGAAGTGGACAGGCAAGATGCTCGACGACACGCTCGGCAAGTGGCACTTCTGGTTCGTGTTCATCGGCTTCAACACGACCTTCCTCGTGCAGCACTGGCTTGGCGTCATAGGCCAGCCGCGCCGGACAGCCAACTACCCGCTGCTGCCGCACCTGGCCACGACGCTGAACCAGGTCTCGACGATCGGCGCATTCATACTCGGCGTCTCCAACCTGTTCTTCTTCTGGAACGTCTACAAGACCTGGAAGCACGGGGAACGGGTCGTCGTCGACGATCCATGGGGTTTCAGCAACTCGCTGGAGTGGGCCACGTCCTGCCCGCCGCCGCGGCACAACTTCACCTCGATCCCGCGGATCAGGTCAGAGCGCCCGGCGTTCGACCTGCACCATCCGCACATCAGGGCCGGTCGCGACCCGGCGGAGCGCAAGGCGATCGGTGCGAGCCACTGATGCACGGTAAGAGGCTGACCATGACAGGGGTACCGGCATGAGGGTCGAGGGCTGGCTGTTCCTCGGCTGCGCCATCTTCTTCGGCGTTGCCGACATCTTTTACTGGAACCTGTCGCACGACCCGACCGGCGGCACCGCGCTCGCTCTCGCAGTCGGGCTGGCGTTCCTGACCGGCTTCTACGTGCTGTTCACCGGCAGGCGGCTGCCGCAGCGGCCTGAGGACAATCCAGACGGCGACATCGAGGAGGGCACCGGCGAGCTGGGGTTCTTCAGTCCGCACAGCTGGTGGCCGCTGTTCGTCGGCCTGGCCGCCGCGCTCGCCGCTGTCGGTGTGGCGATCGGCTGGTGGCTGTTCCTGGTCGGCGCGCTGTGCCTGGTGCTGGCGGTGATCGGCTTCGTGTTCGAGTACTACCGGGGGCATTTCGCGCACTAGCGCCTGACCCCGGCCCCCACCAGGTCAGGAGAGCGCGGTTGGACGTCTACGAGGCCCTGTATACGACGAGGTCCATGCGCCGGGTACGTTCCGATCCGATCCCGGCAGAGGTACAGGCGCGGATCCTGGACGCCGCGATCCGGGCGCCGAGCGGCGGTAACACGCAGAACTGGCGCTTCATCCTGGTCGACGACCGCGCGGTGAAAGCCAAGCTCGGCCCGCTGTACAGGGGCTGCATCGAGCAGCTGTGGGACACCGGATACAGGGAACGTCTTGAACGGGCCAGGGCCACGCCAGGCGAGCCGGCCAGCGCCTCGTTCCTGCGCGTGCAGCGCTCGGCGCAGCACCTGGCCGACCACTTCGAGGACGTGCCGCTGTTCCTGATGGCATTCGCGCGCAACGACAGGAGCGGCAGCTCGATCTTCCCCGCGATCTGGAGCGCCCAGCTGGCCGCCAGGGCCGAAGGAGTGGGCAGCACGCTGACCACCGTGCTTGGCGGGTTCCGCCACGCTGAGACGCTCGCGGTGCTCGGCGTGCCCGAAGACCGCGGCTGGGAGATGGCCGGCTGCGTCTCCTTCGGCTACCCAACCGGCCGCTGGGGCGTCGCTCAGAGACGGCCGGCCCACGAGGTCGCTTACCGCAACACGTGGGGCACCGACCTCGGCTTTACCGTTCCAGAGCCGCTCTGGGGAGCCGGCAGCCCTTAGTGCGAGCCGTGCTCGCCGTGCTCGCCGTCGCCGTCCCGCTCTGACGAGCTGCCGATGGCGGCTGGGTGCTCGCCGTCGCCATGCCCATCGGGGCCGTGCCCGTTGGCGTGGCCATTCATCGGCACGGTCTCGGTCAGGATCTTGTTGAGCCTGGACTTGACCCGTCCGATGCCGCCGCGCATTCCAGGGGGCGGCACCTCAGCCTGCGCGGTCTCGCTGGTACCGGCCGGCAGCTCAAGCTGCTCGGGCATGGCGATCTTGGCCAGCGCCTCCTCGTCGAGCGGCCTGGTCTCCTCGATGAACTCGCCATTTGGCAGCTGCCTGATGATGCCGGTCTCCAGCCCGTGCTGCACCATGTGCAGGTCCTTGCGCTGCAGGCCCAGGCAGATCCGCTTGGTGATGAAGTACGCCACGATCGGCGCAACGAACACCGCGACCCTGGCGATCTCGGTGACCGTGTACAGCGAGATGTCGAAGTGCTGGGCGAGCAGGTCGTTGGCGCCCTCGGCCCAGAGCACGCCCCAGAAGACCACGGCCGCCATGCCGATCGCGGTGCGGGTCGGCGCGTTGCGCGGACGATCGTTGATGTGGTGCTCGCGCTTGTCCCCGGTGATCCATTGCTCAAGAAATGGCCACAGCGCGGCGCCAGTGAAGATCAAACCCAGGGGCAGCAGGCCAGGGATGAAGACGTTAAAGACAAACGTGTGCCCGAAGATCACCCATTGCCAGGCAGGCATGACCCGCAGCGCGCCCTCGAGCATGCCCATATAGAAGTCGGGCTGCGAGCCAGCGGAGATCGCGAGCGGGTTGTACGGCCCGTACACCCAGATCGGGTTGATCTGCGCGAGGGCGCTAGCAAGGGCTAGGACGCCGAAGATGAACAGGAACAGCGCGGTGGTCTTCGCGGCGAAGTACGGCCACGCCGGCGCGCCAACCACATTCTTGTTCGTCCGGCCCTTGCCGGGCATCTGCGTGTGCTTCTGGTGGTACATGATGAAGATGTGCGCGCCGATCAGCGCCGCGAACAGGGCGGGGATGAGCAGCACATGCAGGATGTACATCCGGGGGATGATGGAATGCCCGGGGTACTGCCCGCCGAACAGGAAGTATGAGGCGTACGTTCCCACCACGGGGATCGACTGCAGCACACCCTGGAGGATCCGCAGGCCCGCACCGGACAGCAGGTCGTCGGGCAGCGAGTAGCCGAACAGGCCCTCGATCAGGGCGAGCGTGAAGAGGACGATGCCGATCAGCCAGTTGACCTCGCGCGGCTTGCGGTACGCCCCGGTAAAGAAGATCCGGAGCATGTGGATCATGATCGCCGCCACGAACAGGTCGGCGGCCCAGTGATGGATCTGCCTCATCAGGAGTCCGCCGCGCACGTCGAAGCTGATGTCCAGCGTCGAGGCGTACGCCTGGCTCATGTGCAGGCCGTCCAGCTTGAAGTAATTGCCGTGATAGACCACGTCGGTCATGCTGGGCTTGAAGAACAGCGTGAGGAATGTGCCTGTCAGCAGCAGGATGATGAACGAGTACAGGGCGATCTCGCCGAGCAGGAACGTCCAGTGGTCGGGGTAGAGCTTCTTGAGGACGGAACGGAACCCCTTGGCGCCCCGGAACCTGTCGTCCAGCCAGCTCCCGGTGCCGGCTAGCGCCCTGTCGATGCTCATGTTGACGGCCCCCGCTCCCAGAAACTCGGGCCCACCGGCTCGGTGAAATCGTGCCTGGCCACCAGGAAGCCCTGAGCGTCCACGGTCATCGGCAGCTGCGGCAGCGCCCTGGTCGCGGGACCGAAGATCACCTCCGCGCCACGCGTCGCGTCAAACGTCGACTGGTGACATGGGCACAGTATGTGGTGCGTCGTCTGCTCGTACAACGCGGCAGGGCAGCCGACGTGCGTGCAGATCTTCGAATAGGCGACGATGTTGTCGACCGTCCAGTTCTGCACCACCTTGCCGGGCACCGGTGCGGACCGCGAGGTGTATTCCACCCCGTCGCTCGGCCCGAACTTGATGATGATGCAGGCCGCCTTCGCCAGGGCGTTGAAGTCATCCTCGAAGCCGTCGGGAACGACCGTGATCATCCCGCCGGGCGAGCTGAAGTCTGCTGGCCTGATCGGGGTGTTGCCGCCGTAGTTCAGCAGCCGCATGCCTTTGCGCCAGACGGTGTGATCCAGGGTCTTGCGCGGCAGCGGGCCGAGGTCGCGGAACAGGAGAATAGGGGCTACCGCCACCGGGACGGTCGCGGCGATCAGCGTCCGCCGCAACAGCGGGCTCTTGACGAACTGGCTGGCCTCGGTGCCCTCTTCGAAGGTTTCCTTGAAGGCGGCGCGGTCCTCATCGGTGGACCGCAGCGGCTTGCGCGCCTCGGTGAGCTGGACAGTCGGCATCACATTGCGGACCCAGATCACGGCTCCGCAGGCCAGGGCCAGGAAGGTCAGTCCCATCGTCAGGCCGAGCGCGAGGTTCGAATACTGCGCCCGCTGGACCGTGTGCAGCGGGAAGATCAGGTAGGCCGCGATGAACCCGAGGCCGGCCAACATGGCGATCAGGAAGCAGACCGCGACGATGCGCTCAGCCTTCTTCGCGGCCGCAGGGTCATCGGGCTCGGCGGGCAGTTCGCGCGCACGCGACTGAGGCGGCCCGCCGGGCGAGCCGGGGCCGGGCGCGGCCAGCATCGTCCTGGCCTCGGCGGGCGGCGGCGTGCCGATCACCCGGTGCCGCGGCTCGCGGGCCTCGTCGCCATCGTGAGCCGGGCCGTCGTGCGCGTCCTGGCCGGCGAACGGGTCGCCGTCTCGCTCGTTGTCGCCGCCCTGACGGCCGGCGGTGGGGTCAGTCATGAGCCTTCCCGTGCTTCGCAGTGATCCACATGGCCGCGAGCACCATGAAGAGCAGCAGCCCGACGAAGGCTACGATCCCTTCGGTCACGGGGCCGACCCGGCCGAGGCTGAAACCGCCAGGGTTCGGCTCGCTGCGGGTCCTGGTGACGTAGGCGATGATGTCGCGTTTTTGCTGCGGCGTGATGGTGGTGTCGTTGAAGACCGGCATCGCCTCCGGCCCCGTGAGCATGGCCTCGAACATCTGCCGTGGCGTCGACTTGGTCAGCGGCGGCGCGTACTTGCCGTACGTGAGCGCGCCGCCGGCGCCGGCGAAGTTATGGCACTGGGCGCAGTCAGCCACGAAGAGCTGCTGGCCGAGCCCGGAATTGGCGCCCCTGGGGTTCACGTCGGCGGCCGACGGGATCGCAGGGCCGCCGCCGAGCGAGGCGATGTAGGCGGCCAGGGCGCGGATCATCTGCGGGGTGAAGGTGACCGGCTTGCGCGGCTGCTCGGCGGCCGGTTCCTTGGCAGGCATCCGGCCGGTGCTGACCTGAAAGTCGACCGCGGCCGAGCCGACGCCGATCAGGCTCGGGCCGGTGTCGGGTACGCCTTGCGCGAAATCGCCGTGGCAGCTGGCGCACTCGGTATTGAAGATCGACTTGCCTTCGGCGATGAGCGGCCCGCCCGAGACCGAGTGCGACGCCGCAGAGGCAGCCCCGATCCCGGTGACCGTCGCGTAGCCCAGGCCGGCGAGCAGCAGCGCGAGCAGAATGACGGCGTAGCCGGCGGCCGGATGCCGGCGCCTGGCGGTGATCGCTCTCACTGCTGCTCCTACTTTCCGGTCAATGGCAGGAGGTAGATGGTGGTGAACAGCCCGATCCAGACGACGTCGACGAAGTGCCAGTAGTACGACACCACGATCGCGCTTGTCTGCTGCTCGTGGGTGTATCGCTTCGCCGCGTACGTGCGGCCGAGCAGGAAGATGAAGGCGATCAGCCCGCCAGTCACGTGCAGCCCGTGGAAGCCCGTGGTGAGGAAGAACACCGAGCCGTAGTTGCTCGAGGCCAGCGTCAGGTGCTGCTTGAAGATCAGGTCCAGGTACTCATATCCCTGGCCGAGCACGAAATACAGGCCCATGATGAACGACAGGACGTACCACTCGCGCAGTCCCCAGCGGCGGACGTCGAAGATGGAGCCAAGCCGGCCGATCTGGCCCCGCTCCACGGCGAACACGCCCATCTGGCAGGTGACGCTGGACAGGATCAGCACGATCGTGTTCGCGGTCGCCAGCGGGTAGTCAAGTTCGGCCTGCGGCCAGGGCTGGCCTAGTCCTGTATCGACCGATTTGATGGTGAAGTACATCGCGAAGAGCGCAGCGAAGAACATCAGCTCGGAGGACAACCACACGATGGTCCCGACGCTGACCAAGTTCGGCCGGCTCGCGGGCGTGCGCGGCACGACCGCCGTGTCTGATGCTGACGTCACGCGCCCATTATTACGACACCCGGTAGGGGAAGGCGGCTCGACCCCCTAATCGCGATCAGCGCGTCACCTTCTGGCGCCCGTCCGGGGGGCCAGGGCAGTCGGTAGCATCCAGTTATGAGAGTTGTCGTGTATAGCCATGACGCGGACACCAGGGCCCGCATCCGGCTCGCCATCGGCCGTCGCCCCGCGCCCGACGTGCCGGACGCTGAGGTGATCGACGTGGCCACGCATCCGGCGCTGATCAGGCTGCTCGACGCCGGCGGCGTCGACGTCATGGTGCTTGACGGCGAGGCACAGCCATCCGGCGGGATGGGCGTCTGCCGGCAGGCCAAGGATGAGATATATAACTGCCCTCCGGTGCTGCTCATCATCGGCAGGGCTGATGATGGCTGGCTGGCAACCTGGTCCCGCGCCGATGCCGTGGTCAGCCATCCGATCGACCCGGCGGCGCTTGCCGGGGCCCTGGCCGGCCTTATGCGGCAGCGCGCCTCGACCGCATTGGCCTGAGTACAACCTGAGGAACGCCATGGACGCAGCGCACTCCTGGCCGAGCCTGCTCGGCCAGCTCATCAACGGCGAGTCACTGCCCGCTGACGCCGCTGCCTGGGCCATGAGCGAGATCATGGACGGCGCGGCCACGCCGGCGCAGATCGCCGGCTTCGGCGTCGCGCTGCGAATGAAAGGCGAGCAACCCGCGGAGGTAGACGGCCTCGCGTCGGCGATGCTGCGGCTGGCTACGCCGCTCAGCATTCCAGGTCGGCTCACCGACTTGGTCGGCACCGGCGGAGACCGGGCCCGTACCGTCAACATCTCCACGATGGGGGCGATCGTCGCCGCGGCCGCCGGGGCCCGCGTGGTCAAGCACGGTAACCGGGCGGCGTCCTCCGCCTGCGGCGCGGCCGACGTGCTCGAGGCGCTCGGCGTGGTGATCGACCTGCCGCCGGCCGCGACCGAGAAGCTCGCGCAGGAGACCGGCATCGTGTTCCTGTTCGCGCCGCTTTATCACCCAGCGCTGCGCCATACCGCCGTGCCGCGTCGCGAACTCGGCATACCGACCGTCTTCAACTTCCTTGGCCCGGTCGCGAACCCGGCGAGGCCGCACGCCCAGGCTGTCGGCGTCGCCGACCCGAGGATGGGGCCGGTGCTGGCCGGCGTGCTCGCGGGCCGCGGCTGCTCGGCGCTGGTGTTCCACGGCGACGACGGCCTTGACGAGCTGACGACCACGGGACCATCCACCGTCTGGGTGGCCCGCGACGGCGTTGTCTCCGAGTCAAGACTGGACCCTGCCGCAATCGGCATCCCCCGGTGCGAGCCAGCTGACCTGCGCGGCGGCGACCCGCCGTACAACGCAGCGGTGGTCCGCTCCGTCCTTGCCGGGGAGCACGGACCGGTGCGCGAGACGGTGCTGCTGAACGCCGGAGCGGCGCTGGTGGCCGAGGCGGGCGCTCCAGCGCCTGACCAGCTGCCGGCCGCGCTGACCGATGGCTACGCGCGGGCAGCGGACGCGGTCGACTCCGGTGCGGCGGCGGCGCTGCTTGACCGGTGGACCCAGGCCAGCCAGCGGCTCGGAAGCTGA
Organism: uncultured Actinomycetota bacterium; assembly: GCA_963739025.1. GTDB lineage: Bacteria > Actinomycetota > Actinomycetes > Streptosporangiales > Streptosporangiaceae > Chersky-822. The sequence goes on from CAVTYS010000004.1 coordinate 223,591, forward strand.
CTCGCCGTTTCAGCTCGATCAGGCGTTCTCTGGGTAGCCGATCGAGAACGCGGCATCGAGGTCATGCCGGGAGTAGGTGCGGAACGCGATGTGCGTCTCTGTGTGCGTGACGCCAGGGACCTTGTTCACGTGGCCCGGGATGACGTCGCCGAGCTCGTCGTGCCCGCGCACCCGTACCATCGCGACGAGGTCGAACTCGCCGGTCACCGAGTACACCTCGCTGACCTCCCGGATCTGAGCGATCGCCTCGGCGGTCTCGGGAATGCGCGTGACGTCGGCCTTGATCAGGACGATCGCGGTGACCATGGCCGCCTCCTTAGTCTGGTGTAACTGGGCGCCTGCTGCGGCGACATCGTATCGGCTCGGTGGCTGCGCGGCCGGTGCCACCGCCGGTGGGCTGGCCTCGGGCCGGTAGACGGCCTCGCTAGGCGCCGGGCGGGGCCCCCGCCCGAGCACCCCGAGCAGCCCCCTCAGCACCGCGGCCGTCGCCTTGGCGTCAGCGAGCGCGCGGTGGCACGGCGCAGCCGCGGCGTCGAAGTGACACGAGAGCGTGGCCAGCCGGTGGTCGGCCACGTCACCAGGGCCTAGCAGCAGGCGGGACAGCACGGCCGTGTCGATCACCGCTCGCTGCGGCCAGGCGATCCCGCAGTGGTCGCAGGCAGCTTCCAGAAAGGCAATGTCAAAGGGGGCGTTGTGGGCAACGATCACGCCGCGGCCAGCGAACTCCAGGAACTCAGGCAGTACCTCGCCGATCGGCGGTGCGCACGCCACCATCGCGTCGGTAATGCCGGTCAGCTCGGTGATGTTGGCCGGGATCGGCATGCCGGGGTTCACCAGCGCCGAGAACTCGGCCACGGGCCGGCCGGGGCTGAGCCTGACCGCGCCGATCTCGGTGATCCCGGCCTCGCCGGCCAGCCAGCCGGTGGTCTCGACGTCGACGACGACGAGATCGCCTGGCGGCAGGAACGGACCAGCGGGCAGCAGCCCCGGCACCAGCCTGACGTAATGCCCGTCGCCTTTGCGGCGCTCGCTGTGAGCGCTCGCGGCTTCGTCTTGGCCGCCCTCGGCCCTGGGCGGCGGCTCGGGCGCCCGCGTGGCCGGCGTGGCCGCCGCCAGCCGGTGCCCGGCGCGCCGCAGCGCCGCTATGGCCGGCCGGACGCCGCGCGTGCTCGCCATGCGAATCTGTGCCGGACGAATCTGTGCCGGAGCCCTCACAAGGCCACGTTATGGCCAGGCACTGACACTGGGCATGGTTCTGGCGGCGCCACGCCGCACGCCGAGCGGAGGCGGACCGATCGGGGCCTGGCCGCAAAACTGATGCGAGAGTTCGCGAAGTGGTTGAATGCGTTAACCAGGCTGGTTAGTGTGCTGACCGAGTCGATCGCTTGGCAGCCGTTTAGAAAACGGCGGCGATAGGCCGCTACCGAGTTCTAGCCTGGCCGCGAGGCCAGGAGGTGAATCGGGAGCCCCTGGCAGGCCGCGTGCAACCGCCCGGCGGTCGCGAGCGAACTTCCAAGGTGCATCGGACTGGCCATTGGTCAGCGCCGACGGGCAGTTGCCACGGCCCGGTCCCTTAGCCGACTCGGCAGGTGACTGTGGGAAAAGGAGCGTGCCTGGCGCGTGCATACGCCGCTGTCAGTTCGCAGGGTCGTGAGTAGTCGCAGTCGCACCGGCGCCGGGAAGGGTGGCCGGTCAAGGAGCGCGCTGCGCCGGGGCTGGCTGATCCTCATCAGCCTGGCCACCATCGGCGGCGTGGCCGGGATCGGCGGCTCGGCTGCCGCGCTGCCGCAGCCCACCATCGCGCAGGTGAAGGCCAAGCTCGCGGCGCTTAACACCAAGGCCGATCGCCTGGCCCAGCAGTACGACCAGGTCCTGCAGCAGCTGTCGGTGGCCAGTCAGCGGCTCAAGGTGCTCGACAAAGAGACCGCCAGGTACCGCACCACGTTCGATGACATGCGGACTCAGATCGGCAGGCTCGCGGCAGTCGCCTACGAGCAGGGCGGGGCCTCCTCGCCGGTGGCGCTGCTGACGTCAGAATCGCCCCAGCAGGTGCTCGACCAGGCGTCGATCCTGAATGAGCTGTCGATCGCCAACACCTCCCAGATCAACGCCTACAAGGCCGCAAGCCGTCAGTTGCTCGACGCGCAGCAGGCCGCGACCCGTGCCCGCGCCGGGATCGTGCACCTGAAGCGGTCGCTGCACAAGCGGATCGCGGTGCTGAACAAGCTGAAGACGCAGCAGGAAGCCCTGCTCGCGACGCTGACGCCGCCGCAGCAGACCGGCACGGGTCCTGGCGGCGGCGGGGGCGGCAGCTACCACGGGCCGACCGCGACGCAGGCCGAGAAGGCCGTGGCCTTCGCCTACAACCAGCTCGGCTGCCCCTACGTCTTCGGCGGCACAGGACCGTGCAGTTCCGGCTTCGATTGCTCGGGCCTGACAAGCTCGGCGTGGTCCTACGCGGGGATCTCGATCCCCAGGGTGAGCTACGACCAGATGTCCTCGCTGCCGTCCGTGCCGCTGCACACCTCCTCAGGCGCCTTCACGACGAAGTACCTCGAGCCTGGCGACATCCTGGGGTTCGCCTCGAATTCGCACGTCGGCATCTACGTCGGCAACGGCTATCTGATTGACGCGCCGCATTCGGGCCTGGACGTGCAGAAGGTCGCGGTCTCCGGCTGGTACCGGACCGAGCTCGACGGCGCTGTCCGGCCGTAGCCGGTTCCTGGCAGCAGACCTCAGAGCGGGAAGGCCGTCGCCATGGAATCGCCGTCTGTCTTCTTCGGCGTGAGCACGCAGGGCAGGACGGTCGCCGAGGCGCTGATCGCGGACCCTGAGCAGGCTCGGGAACTGCTCGCCGCAGCCCGAGCGGCCGGATCCGAGCTGGCCTGGGCGCACAGCGCGGCCGACCTGTCGGAGCTGGGGTTCAGCGAGCAACCTGGCTACCGCAAGATGACGGGCCGGCTCGCCGCAGGAACGCCCGACGCCGGCGTCGTCCCGTTGCCGCCAGCTGACGACTCTCCTGACCTGTGGGCGGCCGCTTTCCGCGGTCAGTGGGGCCACACGACGCCATCGCCCGATCAGTGGCCGTTCGACCTGCCCGCGGGCACCGTCACGCTGTGCCTTCGCGGGGACGGCGGCGTCGCGGGCGTCTGCCGGGTCGACCCGGCCGCAGGCCTGATCGACGCCCCTGGCGTGCCGCCGGCCTGCCGCGGCGACCTCTCCGGCTACGAGGTGCTGCTCAGGGCCGCAGCGGCCCTGGTAGATGCGCCCGCCGTCGCCGTGGAGTCCTGGGGAGAGGGCCCAGATCGCGTCGCCGTTTGCGAGCGGCTCGGGCTCACGACGGCCGAGTACACGCCAGGCTGGGAGTTCGTCCTGCATGAGTAGGCTGGTAGGTAAGGTAGCGATGCATATGCCGAAAGTCCTGATCGTCACCAACGACTTCCCACCGCGCAGCGGCGGGATTCAGTCCTTCGTGCACGCGCTCGCGACCAGGCTGCCCGCTGGACAGGTCGTGGTGTACGCCCCGGCCTGGAATGGCGCGGCCAAGTTCGACGCCCGCCAGCCGTTCCCCGTGGTCAGGCACCCGACCTCGCTGATGCTCCCGGTCCCGTCCGTGGCCAGGCGGGCCAGGGCCATCCTGGCCGAGCATGGCTGCGACACCGTCCTGTTCGGCGCGGCAGCGCCGCTCGGCCTGCTCGCGCCGGCGCTGCGCCGCGCCGGGGCACGCCGGATCGTGGCCCTGACACACGGGCACGAGGCCGGCTGGGCCGCACTGCCCGGCGCGAGAGCCTTGTTGCGGCGGATAGGCGAGCACGCCGACGTGCTGACCTACCTCGGGGAGTACTTCAGGATCAGGCTGGCCAGGGCGCTAACCCCGGCGGCGGCCGGACGGATGACGAGGCTTGCTCCCGGGGTGGACAACGAGTCGTTCAGGCCCGGCGCCGGCGGGGCGGCGGTCAGGGCGCGGCTCGGGATCGGCGCTGACGTCCCCGTGGTGCTGTGCGTCTCCAGGATGGTGCCGCGCAAGGGGCAGGACACGCTGATCAGGGCGTGGCCGAAGGTGCTGGCAGGGCTGCGCGACCAGCCGCCGGTGCGCGCTGGCCACGGCGATGCTGGCGGTGGCGCTCCCGTCGCGGAGCCGGTTCTGCTGCTGGTCGGGGACGGCCCGTACGCCAGCGACCTGCGCGCGCTCGCGCGGCGCCAGCAGCTGGCCGACTCGGTGATCTTCGCGGGCCCTGTGCCGTGGGAGGACCTGCCCGCCTACTACGACGCGGGAACGGTCTTCGCGATGCCGTGCCGAACCAGGCGGCGCGGCCTGGACGTCGAGGGCCTCGGCATCGTGTACCTGGAGGCGTCGGCGACCGGGCTGCCGGTGATCAGTGGCGACTCTGGCGGTGCGCCGGACGCCGTGCTGCCTGGCGAGACCGGGTACGTGGTGGCCGGGCGCGACGAATCCGCGCTCGCTGCCCGGCTGATCCAGCTGCTCGCCGACCCGGACGGCGCGGCCACCATGGGCGAGAAGGGCATCGCCTGGGTGGACAGAGAGTGGCGGTGGGACGTCGTCGCCGCCAGGCTGCAGGACATCCTGGCGGGCTGACGCGCGCTACCCGCGCGTGTAGAGGACCTCAATCTCGCGCGCGTAGTCCGTGGCCACGACGCTCCGCTTGACCTTCAGAGACGGCGTCAGGTGACCGCTGGATTCGGTGAAGTCCGTGCTCAGGATCCTGAACTTACGGATCGACTCGGCCCTGGAGACCGCCTTGTTGGCCTCGTCGACCGCCGCCTGGAGCTCGGCGATGAGATCGGGATCCTCAGCCAGGTCGGCAGCGGCGGCGTCGGCCGGCTTGCCGTGCTGCTGCTTCCAGAAGTCCAGCGCCTCGGTGTCGAGGGTGATCAGGCAGGCGATGAACGGCTGGTTGTCGCCTACGACCATGCACTGGCTGACCAGCGGATTCGCCCTGAGCCTGTCCTCGAGGACGGCGGGAGCCACGTTCTTGCCCCCCGCCGTGACAATGAGTTCCTTCTTGCGCCCCGTCACGCTCAGGAAGCCCTCGTCGTCCAGGCTCCCGATGTCGCCGGTGTGCATCCAGCCGTCAGCGTCCAGCGCCTCGGCGGTCGCCTGCTCGTTCTGCCAGTAACCGCGGAACACGATCGGCCCGCCGATAAGGATCTCGCCGTCGTCGGCGATGCGAACGGTCGTGCCGGGTATCGGCAGCCCGACGGTGCCGATCTTGTTCCTGCTCGGCCGGTTCACCAACGCGGCAGCGGCGGTCTCCGTCAGGCCGTAACCCTCGAGCACCGTGATGCCCGCGCCGCGGAAGAAGTGCCCGAGCCGCTCCCCGAGCGGGGCACCGCCGGAGACCGCGTACTTCACATTGCCGCCGACGGCTGCTCGCAGCTTGCTGTAGACGAGCCGGTCGAACAGCGCGTGCCGCATCTTGAGCGCCCGGCCCGCACCGCCGCGCTTGCTGCCGCCTGGCCCGGACTCCGCCCGGCTGCGGGCGATCGCCGTGTCCGCTGCGGCGCTGAAGATCCTGCTCTTCGCGCCGCTCGCCGCCGCCTGCTGCTGAGCGGAGTTGAACAGCTTCTCGAACACTCGGGGAACGGCCAGCAGGAACAGCGGGCTGGTCTCAGGAAGCGCCTGCGCGAGCGTCGAGGAATCCTCCCAGTGCTGCACCACGGCGCCGCCCTCGATGCAGGCTACCTGGATGATCCTGGCGAAGGAGTGCGCGAGCGGCAGGAACAGCAGCGTCGACGAGCCCTCCATTTCGAAGAGCTCGTGCAGGGCGCCCTGGACGGCGTTCCGGCCGCCGGCCAGCAGGTTGCGGTGGGTCAGCTCGCAGCCCTTCGGACGGCCCGTCGTGCCCGAGGTGTAGATGATCGTGGCGAGGTCCTCGGCGCCGCGCCCCGCCATGCGCGCGCCGAGGTCATCGTCGCTGACGTCGGCCCCGGATGCGGTGACCACGCCGATGGAGTCCATCAGCCAGATGTTCTCGAGCGCTGGCAGGTTGCCTTTGACGCCGGTGATGGTGGCGGCGTGGGCGTCAGTCTCGGCGAAGACGCCGCGGCATCCGGCGTCGGACAGGATCCACTCGACCTGCTCGGCCGACGATGTCTCGTAGACAGGGACGGTGACGGCTCCCGCCGCCCAGATCGCGTAGTCGATGAGCGTCCACAGATAGCTGGTGCGCGACATCAGGCCGACCCGGTCACCCGCACCGATGCCGGTCGCCATGATGCCCTTGGCTAGCGCGCGTACCTCGTCGCGGAACTGCGCGGCCGTCACGTCAGCCCAGATGTGTTCCGCCTCGCGCCTGCGCATGATGACCGCGCCAGGGGAACGGTCGGCGCGGTCGAAGACGATGTCGGTGAGCGTGGCCGTGGCTGGGATGTCGGCCAGGGCGGGAATGCTGAATTCGCGCAACGGAACTCCTGCCATCGTCACTGCTCCGGAGAACACTGATCTGATCTTTGCGACCGTAGCCCCAGTATTCAAGGTCGGGGCCGCCCGGGTCGCCTGGTTCGGTTTCGGATTATCTGCTTATTGTTGGTCAATGCGGGTCCACGTGGTCAGCGATGTGCACGGCAGGGCCGACGCGCTCCGGCACGCAAGCGACGGCGCTGACGCGCTGATCTGCCTGGGTGACCTGCTGCTCTTTCTTGACTACGCTGACCAATCCCGCGGGATATTCGCTGACCTGTTCGGCACGGAAGCGGCGCGCGAGTTCATCGCGCTGCGTACCGCGCAGCAGTTCGACGCGGCCCGCGAGTTCTCCGGCAGGCTCTGGGCATCGCTGCCAGGCGACGCCGCGGCGACCATCAGTTCGGCGGTGTCCGCTCAGTACGCCGAGCTCTTCGACGCGATGCCGACCCCGGCCTACCTGACCTACGGCAACGTCGACATCCCGCGGCTGTGGGCCGATCACCTGCGGGCAGGACACCAGGTGCTCGACGGCGACCGGATGGAGCTCGGCGGGCTCACGTTCGGGTTCGTCGGCGGCGGGCTGCGCTCGGTCTACCGGACCCCGAACGAGCTGGACGACGACGTCTTCGCCGCCAAGGTCGAGGCCGTCGGCGCGGTCGACGTGCTGTGTGCCCACATCCCGCCCGAGGTGCCTGAGCTGCTGTTCGACACTGTCGCGCAGCGGATGGAGCGCGGCAGCAAGGCCTTGCTCGAGGCCGTGCACCTGACCCAGCCGCGGTACCTGCTGTTCGGCCACGTGCACCAGCCGCTCGTCGAGAGGATGACGATCGGTGCCACGCAGTGCGTCAACGTGGGGCACTTCAGGGCCAGCGGCACGCCGTACGTGCTGGAGTGGTAGCGGCACGACATCCAGTTCGGCACGGCGGCGGGGTACGCTCCGAGCATGGCCGACAAGACGAGTTCGACCATGACGATCGAAGCGCCACGATCGGTCATCATGGCGGTGATCGCGGACTTCGCGGCGTACCCGAAATGGGCCACCGGCGTGCGCGCAGCCGACGTGCTTGAGACCGGACCTGACGGCCTTGCCGAGCGGGTCAGGTTCACGCTGGACGCTGGCGTGATCAAGGACAGTTACGTGCTCGCATACACCTGGCAGGGCGACGATGCAGTGGCCTGGGAGCTGGCCGAGCGCGGCACCGCCGTAGCGGAGATGTCTGGCGCCTACCGGCTGGAGCAGGCCGGTGACGCGACTAAGGTGACGTACGAGCTCGCTGTCGGCCTGGCGATTCCGATGATCGGCATGCTGAGGCGGCGGGCCGAGAAGACGATCATCGATACGGCACTGAAGGGCCTGCGGACCCGCGTGCACGTGACCGGCGGCGAGAGTGGTGAGGGCAGATGACGGAGCCGTCGGGGAGCACAAAGCCGGCCAGCCAGCGGGATCCTGAGCGGGCGGGCGGCGGCCAGCGCGGCGCGTCCGCCGGGGATTCCTGGGAGCAGCGCGCCGCCGGCCTGGCCAGCGAGATTCAGCGCTGGCTGATCAGGACCAGCGCGCGGAACATGCGCGACGAGCTCGGCGGCCAGGTCAAGAAGGCGTTCCGTGGCTCCGAGCGGAACCCGGGAGACAGCTGGGCCACAGCCACGACCGAGCCGCCGCACGCCGCTGACGAGGCGCCCGAGTGCGCCTGGTGCCCGGTCTGCCGGGCTGCCAGGCGGATCTCCCAGGCCAGGGCCGGTTCCGACACCCAGGGCGGCGGGCCGAGGGCCGCCGCCGCGGCTGACGTGATGGCCGGCGCGGTGCGGGACGCGCTCGCTGGCATCGACTCGATCCTGTCGTACCGGCCAAGCGGGACGCCCGCGTCTCCTGCGGCCTCGACTGAGGCACATCCGCCGGCTCCATCAGGCCCGACGGCCCCATCAGCCCCGCGGGCCGCGGCTGACCCGCCGGCTGCGGCAGACCCGCCGGCTGCGGCAGACCCGCCGGCTGCGGCAGACCCGGCCGCGCCCGCGCGGCCCGGGCCACCAGCCGCGGCCAGCGACGCCACGCCGCCCGCCGCCGGGCCCGCTGACGAGCCGGCCGAGAGCGGCTGAGGTGAGCCTGGCCATCGGTGTCGACGTCGGCGGCACCAAGATCGCCGCTGGGGTGGTCGACGAGAAGGGCGGCATCATCGAGATGGTCAAGCGGCCGACCCCGGCCGCGAATGCCGCGGGGACCATCGAGGTGATCAGCGACGCGGTCAAGGAACTGCTGTCCAGGCACGAGATCGAGGCGGTCGGGATCGGAGCGGCCGGCTTCATCGAGCAGAGCCGCTCGTCGGTCGTGTTCGCGCCGAACCTCGCCTGGCGGAATGAGCCGGTCGCCCGTCAGGTCGAGGACCGGACCGGCCGGCCCGTGGTGGTCGAGAACGACGCCAACGCGGCCGCGTGGGCGGAGACCAAGCTCGGGGCCGCCAGGGGCCACGACCACGTCATTATGATCACGATCGGGACCGGCATCGGCGCAGGCCTCGTGCTGAACGGCGAGCTCTACCGCGGCCGCTGGGGCATGGCGGGGGAGCCAGGCCACTACCGGGTCGTGCCCGACGGCCGGCTGTGCGGCTGCGGCAACCGCGGCTGCTGGGAGCAGTACGCCAGCGGCAGCGCGCTGGTGGCCGAGGCCCGCGATTTCGCCAGGCGGTCACCTGGAGCGGCAGTTCGCCTGCTGCAGCTCTCCGGCGGGACGCCGGAAGGCATCACAGGACCAGGGGTCACGACGGCGGCGCGCGAAGGCGACTCGGCCGCGCTGCGCTGCTTCGACATCGTCGGCCGCTGGTTGGGCGAGGGCCTCGCGGACATGGCGGCCATCCTGGACCCCGGCTGCTTCGTGCTAGGCGGCGGCGTGTCCGAAGCGGGCGATCTGCTGCTCAGCCAGACCAGGGCTGCTTTCGAGAACGGGCTCACCGGCAGGAAGTACCGGCCGCACGCCGCGATCGTGCTCGCCGAACTCGGCCCTGAGGCCGGCATGATCGGAGCGGCCGACCTGGCCAGGACCAGGTTAGCTCTCGGGATAGCGCCGGTCAGGGTGCTGGGGCGGGCGCCAGCTCAGGCTCAGGCTCAGACGACGGCGCCCTGATCGGGTCCGTCGCGACGGGACGGGCCGTCTCCGAGCCGGGAGACGAGCACCACGAAGCCAGCGATGAACGCGATGATCGCCGCGAGTTCGGCCCAGCCAGGCACCTGCCACCCGAGCGTCGTGGCGATGAACAGGTAACCCGGCCCGCCGAAGAGCGCCGTCCACGCGCCGCGCGCGACAGGATCCAGCTTGGGCTGCGGCGGCACGCGCGGCGGGAAATAGCGCTCGTCCGCGTTACCATCCAGTTCTTCCCAGTCGAGCACGTCTTCATCAGGGCTGGCTGGCGCCGCTGCCTCAGCGGGCACGACCTCGCCGGCGCGGCCGGCGACGAGCCCGAAGTAGCTCCAGCCTGGCGCGAGACCGCCCGCTGCCGGGAAGCTGCGCATGCCAGGCAGGTCACTGGGCCCAGGCAGCCGCCCGGCCACGCCTGGCGCCTGGTCCTCGGCTGGCACTGGGAACCGCATCGGCCTGGCCGGCCTGATGACACGGCCGCTGCGGCCCGTATGCGTTCGCGCGGCCCGGTCCGACTCCGTCTCCGGGCTTGAGTTACGGGCCGAGTCCTGTTGCTGAACTGGATCAGTATCTTTGCCAGCCGCTGGCTCACCGCCGGCGTGCTCATGCCGTCCTGCTTGCTGATCCGATGCCGTTACTGCATCGCGCCTGTGCGCCGCCGGACGCAGGCTCTCGCGGTCTGGCCAGGGCGGATTCGCCGGGTCGACGGCTGACGGTAGCTCGAGCCTGGCGACCAGATCACACCACGCGGCCTCATCGCCGCTGCGATCCCTATTGTCGTCGTGCCCCACGCTGCCCCCCGTATCGTCCTACATCCATCCTGTCATTCCTTTCCCGCATGACTGTGAGAACGAACGAAATCCAGGCTTCCGGCAAAGATGGCCGCTGCGTCGTTATCCATCGTCGCGACGTGGTAGCTGTCCGCCAGCTCCCTGACCTCGAGCCTGGAAGCCGGCAGCTGCTTGCGCAGGATCTCCAGGCTCGCCGGGCCGACCACGTGGTCCTCGGTGCTCTTGAAGACCAGCACGGGCGCGGTGATCTTGCTGAGATCTCGTTCTGTCACCTTCCACAGCCCAGGCAGGGTCGCGGCGGCCCTGGTGGGCGTCCGGTCGTAGGCGAGTTCGGTGACGTCAGGCTTCTTGATGTCGCTCCCGATGGCCTTGAGCGATGGGACCACGAGCTTCATGACGGGTGCGAGCAGGAACAGCTTGGAGTCGGCGGTCACCGAGGGGTTGACCAGCACCAGTCCGCGCACGGCGTCGCTATGGAGTTCGGCGAGCCGTAGCGCCAGGCAGGCGCCCATCGACAGGCCCATCAGGAAGATGTCGTCGACGCTCGCCCTGAGCTCGCCGAATGCCCTGTCGACCTCGGCGTACCAGTCCTCCCACCGGGTCCTGTTCATCTCTTGCCAGGTCGTGCCGTGCCCGGGCAGCCTCGGCAGGCTGACCGTCATCCCCTCAGCCGCGAGGTAGTCAGCCCACGGCCGCATCGAGGCCGTGGTGCCGGTGAACCCGTGGCAGAGCAGGACGCCCGTCCTGCCGCCCTGGTGGTTGTACGGCTCAGCGCCCGCCAGTACTGACATTGGCTGCGTCCTCTCGGGAGGCCGACGCCAAGGAGGCGACGGCCGGTTCGGGCCGACGGGCAGGCGAGCTTGCCTGGCCGCTTCTCTCTATCCCCGAATCGTGCCATGTCGGATCAAGTTCCACAGCTGCCGGCTGGCCTGGATGATTGCCCAGGTGCAGGTGGTTCGCGTGGCGGGCTTGGCGTGAAATCATGTGACGCATGTTCTACTGGGTGGTCAAGGCGGTGCTCGCCCCGATCTTGCGGCTGTTGTTCCGACCGTGGGCGGAGGGCGCGGAGTGCGTGCCGAAGACCGGGCCGGCGATCCTGGCCAGCAACCACCTGTCGTTCTCCGACCACTTCTTTGCTCCGCTGCCGTTGCCGCGCAAGGTGGTTTTCCTCGCGAAATCCGAGTACTTCACCGGGCGGGGGATTAAGGGATTGTTCAGCCGCGCGTTCTTCAGCGGGGTCGGGCAGATCCCTGTCGACCGGTCAGGCGGCAAGGCTAGCGAGCGGGCCCTGGCCACCGGCCTGCGCGTGCTGGCAGGCGGACAGCTGCTCGGCATCTACCCGGAGGGAACCAGGACCCCGGACGGCCGCCTGTTCCGCGGCAAGACCGGTGTCGCCCGCCTCGCGCTCGAAGCGCGAGTCCCTGTCGTCCCGTGCGCGATGATCGGCGGCTTCGAGTTCCAGCCGCCTGGAAAGCTCACGCCGCAATTCAGGGTGCGGCCAGGGGTAAGGTTCGGCAAGCCGCTCGACTTCTCCAGGTACTACGGCATGGAGAACGACAAGCTCGTGCTCAGGGCCGTCACCGACGAGATCATCTACGAGATCATGAAGCTGTCTGGGCAGGAGTACGTCGACGAGTACGCCGCTCAGCACAAGGCAAAGAAGCACGCAGAGAAGCGCGCGCTGAAGCACGACGCCGCGGCCAAGGAACCGCCGACCACGGACTCTGCCGCCGCGGACTCAGCCGCCGCGGACTCAGCCGCCGCGGCCCTGGGCTCGCCGGCCCAGGGCTTGCGGGCTGCGGGCTTGCCGGCTGCGGCTTCGCCGGCTGCGGCTTCGCCGGCTGCGGCTTCGCCGGCTGCGGGCTTGCCGGCTGCGGGTGCTGCAATGCCGTTGGCGCCTGGTCACTCGGTCGACGGCACCGCACCCGGTACAGACGCCGGGCCAGTCGACGCCGCGCCAGCCGATGCGGCGGCTGCCGCTACCGATCGATCACAGGCCGCCGACGGGGTTCCGGCGAAGGCCATGGAGCGACCCCCCGCCGTCGAGGGAGCCCCGGCGACCGCGGCGGACTCCTCAGCGTCTGGCGGGTAGCGGCCGCTATCCTCGGCCACGCCCAGCTGGCCCGGCCGAGCCGGCCCGCCCGGCCGAACCGGCCCGCCCGGCCGAGTCGGCTCACATCATTCGCAGCAGTCACGGCGGTCAGTCGGACCACTTGGGTCACAAGATCAACTTGGCGACTTGTGTATCGGTGAGACACCCATTGCACGCAGAGGTGATGGGTGTCCCACCGATACAGGGTCAGGAGGATCTCCTTGCGGGTCAGGGGGCATCCTCCTCCATGCCGGGGTCAGATTGTCAGTGGCAGGTGCCACATTGCCGCCATGGAGAATCAGTTAGACATCAGCCAGCTTCTGAAGCGTCAGAACTGCGTCATGACCCGGCGCCAGGCGCTCGATGGCGGAATCCATCCGAACGTGCTGCACCGGCGAGTCCAGCCAGGCGGGCGGTGGCAAGAGCTTCTGCCAGGGGTCTATCTCACAGTGACCGGAACGCCGACGCGCGATCAGCGAGACCTCGCTGCCTTGCTCTATGCCGGGCCTGGTGGCACCCTGACCGGCCAGGCCGCGTTAGCCCGGCATCGGATGCGCGGCAGATCAGACATCGTCGATGTGCTGATTCCTGCGACCCGGCATCGCCGGAACGCTGAATTCGTCGTCGTTCACAGGACCAGGCGGCTGCCGTCACATGTCTGCTACGAGGGCCCGATTCAGTTCGCGTTTCCCGCACGGGCGGTCGCTGATGCCGCGCGCGATCTGCATGACCTCGCAGATGTCCGCGCGATCGTCGCCTCGGCCGTTCAATCCAAGCGGTGTACGATCGCGCAGCTCGAAGCCGAGTTGCGTGACGGGCCGATGCACGGTTCGGCGCTGCTGCGGGCCGCGCTGTACGAGGTGAATCAGGGTGCGAGGTCTGGCCCTGAGGGAGCACTGTTCCGCCTCCTGAAAAGAGCGCGCCTGCCAAAGCCAGAGCTGAACGCGCGGCTGTACGCCGGCGACGAACTGATCGCGCGGCCTGACGCGTGGTGGCCTGAGTTCGGAGTCGCCGTCGAGGTCGATTCGCGTGAGTGGCACCTGCTGCCAGAGCACTGGGAGGCGACGATGCGGAGGCGCTCACGGATGTCGGCCTTCGGAATCACGGTGCTGAACTTCTCGCCACGCCAGATCCGGGACGAGCCAGAGCAGGTCATCGCCGCCATTCGCGATGCCATCGAGCGGCGCCGAGGTCAGGTGCCGCTGGCCATTCGGACGGTGCTAGTCGCCTAACCTGAGCAGAAGCCGATACTCAAGATGCCTTGATTAAGATATCATAATTAAGATATCTTGATAATTGTGCGGATCGAGCTGAGCTGTGGGCCGACGTCGCGCGGTTCTGAGCCGGCACAGACCGGCCGCTGGACAGACGCCCAGGAGGCGGACGTGATGAACGGCGACGGGGAGCGGGCTGGCGCAGCGGGGCGCGCGGGCCAGCGCGGGACAACGCAGCGGGATGGCGTGGCCGACCAGGGTGCGGCCCGGGAAGCAGGCGCGGGTGAGCGCGGGGCGGCGGAGCGGGCCGGTGCGGCCCGGGAAGCAGGCGCGGGTGAGCGCGGGGCGGCGGTGCGGGCCGGTGCGGGGGAGCAGGCGCGGAGCCGGGGGAGTGTTCTGGGCCTGCGGGCACTAGCGCATCCGCTGCGGTGGAAGCTAATCGACGTGGTGGGGACCGAGGGCTCGGCGACGGCGACCCGGTGCGCCGAATTGCTCGCGGAGAGCGTGGCCAGCTGCGCCTACCACCTCGGGATCCTGGCCAAGTACGGCTACGTCGAGCTGGTTCCCGGCCAGGCCGGCCGGGAGAAGCCCTGGCGGCTGACCAGCTACCGGCAGGACCTCTCCGCTGAGGGACTCGGCCTCGAGGGCGAGCTCGCCGGGGAAGCGGCGACGGAGGTGTTCCTTGACCACGAGTTCGCGCGAACCAGGGAGCGGCTGCGGACCAGGACGGTTGAGCCTCCCGAGTGGCGGGAGCCGAGCCGCCTGCTCGGCGCGTCGATGTGGGTCACGGCCGAGGAGTTCGGCGAGCTCAGCGATCAGCTCGTTGAGCTGGCCCAGCGCTATACCCACAGGTTGGACAAGCCAGGCGAGCGAGCCGCGGGCACCCGGCTGGCTCGGGTCTTCTTGACCACGTCGGTCGCGCCCGAGCCGGGTGCGGCCGAGCCGGGTGCGGCCGAGCCGGGTGCGGCCGAGCCGGGCGCCAGACAGCAGGAGGGCTGAACGATGCGCGGCGCGTTCGCTGACCGCCGGTTCCGCCGGCTGCTGATCGGCCAGTCGCTGTCGACCTTCGGCGACACGGCGCTCTACCTGACCCTGGGCATCTGGGCCAAGTCACTGACCCACAGCAACGCGGCGGCGGGCAGCGTGGTCCTCGCCCTCGGGATCCCGGCCTTGTTCGGGCCGCTTACCGGCCACCTGACCGACCGGTTGCCTCGGCGGCCCGTGCTCATCGCCGCGAACGCCGTGACGGCAGTGATCGTCCTCTCCCTGCTGGCGGTGCACTCCAGGGATCAGCTGTGGATCATCTACCTGGTCGCGTTCTGCTACGGCATCTCGTTCAGCGTGCTCGGCAGCGCCGGGGCCGGGCTGCGCAAGGACATGCTCGCCGGCGAGCACATGGCCGCCGCCAACGCGGCCCTGCAGTCCATCGGCCAGGGCATGCGGATCGTCGCGCCGCTGGCCGGGGCCGGCCTGTTCATCGCGTTCGGCGGTGGCGCGGTTGCGATCCTCGACGTCGCGACCTTCGCGATCGCGATTGGGGCGCTAGCCTCGATCAAGGTCACCGAGTCGCGGTCGGCGCCCGCGCGCCGCGGGCAGGCAGGCGAGCCGCCGTTCCGGCGGGAGGTGGCAGCCGGGTTCAGGCACCTGCGGTCGGTTCCGCTGCTGCTGCAGGTCACCGCCGTGACCGCGGCCGCGTTCAGCGTCATCGGCCTGAACGAGACCATCATCTTCGCGGTCATCGGCCAGGGGCTGCACCGCCCGCCTCGTTCTTCGGCGTCTACGGCGCCGTCCAGGGCGCCGGCGCGATCGCGGGCGGTATCCCGCTCGCGTTGCTGGTCAGGAGGCTGGGATCGGCCCGCGTTGTGGGGTTCTCGCTGGCCGCGTTCAGCCTGGCCTCGGCTGCCTGCCTGACCAGTTCGCTTGGGCTTGTCCTCGCCGCGGCCGTCGGTGACGGCATCGGCCTGGTCTGGCTGGTCACGGCGGCCACGACGGCCGCGCAGCGCTACACGCCGCCGTCGTTGCAGGGGCGGGTCAACGCCGCGTTCATGATGCTGATCCTGAGTCCGCAGACGGTGTCGATCGCCGCGGGAGCGGCCCTGATCTCCGTCGTCGACTACCGCCTGCTGTTGGCCATCGTCGCGGTGGCGATCGGCGCGTGCGCCCTCGTCCTGCTGATCAGGCCGGCCGCCGATCCGGACCAGGACGCGACCGAGGAATCCGCGGCGTCACCGGAGGCGGCCGGCTCCGGTCAGCTCGCGGACGCGCGGGCCTGACCGCCAGCTAGCCAGCGCCAGGAGCAGCGCCAGGACCAGCGCCGACACCAGCGCCCAGCGCCAGCTAGCCACCTCCAGGGCCGGCCCCAGTGTCGGCGGCGAACGGCTGGTTCGCCCAGCCCATCGATCGGCGGACGGCCTCCCGCCATCGTTTGTGCGCGGCGTCGTCCCGCGGGCCTGGATCGAAGCGCCGGTCGAGCCGCCAGGTCGCGGCGAGCTCGTCTGTCGATGACCACACGCCGGTCGCGAGCCCGGCCAGGAACGCGGCGCCGATCGCCGTCGTCTCGGCGACCACCGGGCGCTCGACCGGCTGCTGCAGCTGATCGGCCTGGATCTGCATGAGCAGGTCATTGGCCGCCGCTCCGCCATCGACCCGCAGTGCACCCGGAGCCGCCCCGCTGCCACCGCCGCCACCGCCGCTGCCACCGCCGCCGCCACCGCCGCGGTCACCGCCATCACCGCCGCCATCACCGCCGCCGTCACCGGCGTCAGCGAAACCCGTATCAGCGAATCTGGCATTGGCGAACCGCGCATCAGCCGCCATCGCGTCCACGACGTCGCGCACCTCGAACGCGATCGCCTCGAGCGTCGCTCTGACCAGGTGCGCCCGCGTCGTGCCGCGGGTCAGGCCGAGGATCGCGCCCCGTGCGTCGGGATCCCAGTCAGGCGCGCCGAGGCCGGTCAGCGCGGGCACGAACACGACCCCGCCAGAGTCCTGCACCGAGCGCGCGAGTTGCTCACTGTCAGCCGCGCGCGAGATCAGGCCGAGCCCGTCCCGCAGCCACTGGATCGCCGCCCCGGTGACGAACACCGACCCTTCCAGCGCGTACGTCAGCGTCCCTGAGCCGTCCATCCAGGCGACCGTGGACACCAGCCCTGCCTGCGACCGCACGATCCGGGACCCCGTGTTGGCCAGCACGAACGACCCTGTCCCGTACGTGCACTTCGACGCCCCTGGCGCAAAGCAACCCTGGCCGAACAGCGCAGCCTGCTGGTCGCCAGCCACCCCCGCGATCGGCAGCGACAGCCCGAGGAACGCTTCGGGGTCGGTGCGCCCGATTTCGCCGGTTGACGCGGTCACCTCGGGCAGCGCGTGCGGCGGCACCCCGAACAGCGAGCACAGCTCCGCCGACCATTGCCCGGCGGTGATGTCGAACAGCAGCGTGCGGCTGGCGTTGGACGCGTCGGTGACATGCCGTCGCCCGCCGGTGAGGCGGGCGATCAGGTAGGAGTCCACCGTGCCGACCGCGAGCGAGCGGTCGGCCACGCCAGCCCATACGTCGGGTGCGTGCCGGGATAGCCAGGTGAGCTTCGTCGCGGTGAAGTACGGGTCTATCCGCAGGCCGGTGAGTTCGGCGACCCTGTCCTCGTGCCCCGCGTCGCGCAGCTCGGAGCAGATTCTGGCCGTCCTGCGGTCCTGCCAGACGATCGCCCGGTGCGGCGCGGTGAGCGTGGACGCGTCCCAGATCACGGCGGTCTCGCGCTGGTTCGTGATGCCGACGCAGCTGACCTGGGCGGCATCGCACGTGCCGAGCGCCTGCGCGCAGGCGGCCAGCGTCGCCTGCCAGATCTCATCAGGCATTTGCTCTACCCAGCCGGGCTGCGGGAAATACTGGCTGAATTCGGCGTAGCCACGGCCGGCGACGTTTCCGTCATGGGCGACGATGAGGGCTGTGACGCCAGTCGTGCCGGCGTCGATTGCGAGGACGCTCATGGGGACTAGTGTGGCGTCCGAGCCAGGAAGCGTGCGAGCACTGCGGAGGAGCAAGATGCGCGTCGGAGTTCTGACCGGAGGTGGCGACTGCCCGGGACTGAACGCGGTCATCCGCGCGATCGTGCGGACCGGCACGTTTGATCACGACTGTGACTTCGTGGGGTTCCGCGACGGCTGGCGCGGCCCGCTCGACGCGGACACCCAGCCGCTGGACGTAGCCGCGGTGCGTGGCATCCTGCCCCGCGGCGGCACCATCCTCGGCTCGTCGCGGACCAACCCGCTGTCGGACAAGGCCACGCTGGACGGCAAGACCGGCCTTGAGCGGATCGCCGAGAACCTGGCCAGCCTTGGTGTCGATGCCCTCATCGCGATCGGCGGTGAGGACACGCTCGGCGTCGCCGGCAGGCTGTACGACAACGGCTTCAAGGTGGTCGGTGTCCCCAAGACCATCGACAACGACCTCGGCGCGACCGATTACACCTTCGGCTTCGACACCGCCGTGAACGTCGCCATGGAGGCGATCGACCGGCTGCACACCACCGCTGAGAGCCATCACAGGGCACTGATCGTCGAGGTCATGGGGCGCAACGCGGGCTGGATCGCGTTGCACGCCGGGGTCGCGGGGGGCGCGAACGTGATCCTGATCCCCGAGCAGCCGTTCGACATCGAGGAAGTCTGCCGCTACGTCGAGAAGCGCTTCGAGACCAGGTACGCGCCGATCGTCGTGGTCGCGGAGGGCGCGCATCCGAAGACGCTCTCCACGAACGTGGTCGACGAGTCGGTCGATGCGTTCGGGCACACCAGGTTCGGCGGGGTCGGGCAGCTGCTCGCGGAGGAGATCGAGAAGCGGACGGGCAAGGAGGCTCGCGCCGCGGTGCTCGGCCACATCCAGCGTGGCGGCACCCCGACGGCCTTCGACCGGGTGCTGGCGACCAGGTTCGGCGTGCACGCGATCCGCGCGGTCGCTGAAGGCGCGTTCGGAACGATGGTCGCGCTGCGCGGGACAGAGATCGTCCGGGTGCCGATCGCGGATGCGGTCAGCGAGCTCAAGCTGGTGCCGCCGGAGCGCTACGCCGAGGCCGAGGTCTTCTTCGGCTGAGGCTGACAGCCCGGCTGCTCGCCGCGGCCGGAAACTCTCTTGCGCAGATTTAACGCAACCCTCAGGCTGGGTCGCCCCCGTCAGGCTTGCCTGGCCCGGAAGGCGGCTGCCTTGACCCGGTTCTGGCAGGTGGTCGAGCAGAATCGCCTGGTGCCGTTGCGGGACGTGTCGACGTAGACGCGGTCGCAGCGGTCCGCCGTGCACACGCCAAGGCGGCCATACAGGTCGCTGCCGAGGACGACGGCCAGGCCGGTCGCGCAGCCGGCCGCCCAGCCGGTCACGAGCGAGTCGGTTGAGCCGTGGAAGTGCAGGTGCCAGGGCTCCCCGTCGTGCCTGTCCAGCTGCGGCCTGGCGCCCGTGAACGCTAGCAGCGCGTTGACGTCACGCGCGGCGTCATCGAGTTGGCCGTCGGTGACGGCCTCGAAGATGGCGCGGAGCGCGCCCGCGATCAAGCCGAACTCGGCTGCTTCGTCCCTGCTGACCTCGCGCGGCAGCTGCCTGCCGGCCTCCAGCGCTGCCGTGACGGCCGCTGGCTGGTCGTCGGCCGTCGGCGGTACGTACGGCCGGCCGTGCGCCTCGCCAGCGGTGAGCACGTTGACCAGCCGCACCGCGACGGCCACGACCGCGTCCATGTGACTGCTGAAGTTCACTTGACCAGTGATGCTCTCGCTCGTAAGTTGATGACTGTTGAAAGAATAGTAGCCAGTTACGCGCGAGAGGGAGCCCAATCATGACGGCATCGCTCAGCCAGGCCGACGCCCGCGCCTGGATCGACCGGTGGGACGCACAGCAGCAGAGCTTCCTGCCCGACCGCGAGGAGCGCTTCACCGCCATCATCGACGCCGCGGAAGAGTGCGCGGTAAGGCCGGATCCGCTCGTCCTCGATCTAGGCTGCGGGCCTGGCTCGCTGGCGACCAGGCTGCTGCGGCGGATCCCGGCCGCGACCGTCGTGGCGATCGATGCCGACCCCCTGCTGCTGGCACTGGGCCGGGCAGCGTGGAACGGCCGGGCGGACTCGGAGCGCGGCTCGCTTCGGTTCGCCGACCTCGATCTGCGTGTCGGTGGCTGGGCGGCCGCGCTCGGCCTGGACCGGCCCGCGGACGCGGCCGTCAGCACGACGGCGCTGCACTGGCTGCCACCGCATGCGCTCGCGGCGATGTATGCCGAGGTGGCCACCGTGCTGCGGCCGGGCGGGCTGATGCTGAACGGCGATCACCTCACCGAGGACAAGGCGGCGGCTCCGACCCTGGCCAGGCTCGGCAGGGTACTGAACGAACGCGAGGAGCAGCGCCGCGATCCGATCGCTGAGACCTGGGACGGCTGGTGGGACGCCGTGACGACCGATCCGGTCTTCGCGGACCAGCTCGTAGAGCGCGCTAGCCGAACGCACGGCGGCGAGCATCACGGCTCGCCGTCAGGCCGGCTGAGCGTGCACGTCGATGCGCTGCGTGCCGCGGGGTTCGCCGAGGTCGGGACCATCTGGCAGCATGGCGATAACCGCGTGCTCTGCGCGGTGCTCGGCTCCTGACGGCCTCCTGGCGCTGACCACAGGAGGCTGGGCCTCAGATCGGTGTGGCGCAGCTCACCGTGCGGGCGCTTGCAAGATACATAGGTCTATTATATAAATGAACGCATGGACCTCAGTCAGCCGGCGGGCGACCTCCTCGAACTGGTCTCGCTCGTGATCCGCGGCGTTTCTGACAACCGCGACCTAAGCCTGACCGCCGCCGCCGCGCTGGGATCCCTGGACCGCCGCGGTCCGCAGCGCATCACGACCATGGCCGCGGCAGAAGGCGTGTCGCAGCCATCGATGACGCAGCTGATGCAGCGTCTTGAGCAGCGCGGCCTGGTGGCGCGGACGTCTGATCCCGCCGACGGCAGGGTCGCCCTGGTCAGCCTGACCGACGCGGGCAAGGACGCGATCGGCGCGCGGCGCCAGCGCAACACCAGGCGGGTCGCCGAGTTTCTTGCCGACCTGCCGGAGGACGACGTGCGCGCGCTGACCGGGGCGCTGGCCGCCGTGCTGCCCTCGATCCGGGACCGGATCGGCGGCGATGCCAGGGTCGTCAGCGGGACCGCGAGCTAGCGAGTCCTGCAGCGTCCCGTCCCCAAGGCCGTTCCGCGCCGTTGCCCCCGTGCGGCGTCGAACGGCACCTGTTACAGACGCCCGTCCGGCTCGGTGCCGCGAGCGTGCTGCTCAGGCCAGGGCAGCGGATGGAGCGAGCCGGCATGGGTCGACCAGCCCAGGCTCTGAGGCCATGTGCAGGTCGAACTCCTCGACCCGCCAGCCCGACCGCAGCAGCGCCCTGGTCGCCCGGTGCGGAGCGGGCAGGCAGACCCGTGCCTGGCTGTCCGCTGGCCGCAGCCAGGACAGCACCGCGAGGACGCCGTCGGCGGCGACGTCTGGACTGGCCGCGGGATTCGCGGCGAGATGGCAGATGCCGAACTCGGGTCCCGCGCCGCCGGTCGTTCCCGCCGCGGCCGGCTTGCCGTTGCGGCTCGCGATCACCGAGGCGCCGCCTGGCCAGCCGGCCCAGAACCGGTGGTCGGCACTGCGGTCGGCCCCTGTCCACTGCCGTTCAAGCGCTGCGGTGTTCTCAGGTGCCGCGGCGCCGACCGACCAGCCTGGCGGCATGTCCAGGCGGCGAACGTCGCCGCGCAGGTACAGCAGCGGCCACCAGGCGTCGACCCCGAAGCTCGTGTACAGCGGCAAGGCGTTCGCGTGCAGGCTGCTGAACGTCATCCGGCGTTCGGCGCCGCCCCACAGCTCGCCGAGCAGCGCGCGGCCGGCTCCGCTCCCGTGCACGGCGGGGTCGACAAACAGATCGGTCAGCATCGAGATCGCCTGCGGCCCGGCGCTGATCTGCAGCGTCCCCCCGTATCCGATCACGGCCCCCGCACGCTCGGCCACGAGCAGCGAGCCGTGGGCCATGAGGTGACTGACGTAGCCAGGGAAGACCTCGGTCCAGTCGTCGTCTTGGCCGGCTGCCTTCGCGATCGCGATGATCTGCTGCAGATCGTCAGGCTCGGCCGAGCGGATCGTCGTCACCACGACACCCTACGTGCGGCGCTGGCCAGCAACGGACGGCCGCACAGCGGCCAAGACCTGTCAGAATTCAGGTATGACCGCCATGCCAGCGCCATCGCACACCGGTCACGCACAGGCGGGCATGCATGAGCCGTGCGTGCTGCTCAAGCTCGGCGAGATCGTTCTCAAGGGCAAGAACCGTCAGCAGTTCGAGCGGCTGCTGCAGAACAACATCAGGCTGGCCGCCGCCGACCTGGGCGTCAGCGTCCAGCTCTGGCAGCGTGACGGCGTCATCGTGCTCAATCCGTCGCCGCCGAAAGGCGGCGACCCGGCCGACGGTACCGCCGGTGCCGGCTCCGCGCTGGGCGACGCGGCCGCGCGCCGCGAGGCCGCGCAGGTGGCCGCCGACCTCATCGCCGAGCGCATGCTGAACGTCATGGGCGTGGTCAGGGTCTGCAGGGCCGTGCGGGTCGCCAAGGAGGCGGCGGCCGCGATTGAGACCGCCGCCGAGCTGGCTGGTGGCCGGCCAGGCAGCTTCGCGGTCCGCGCGAGGCGGCGCGACAAGCGCTTCCGCGTGACCTCGGCTGAGCTCGCGATCGCGATCGGCAGCAGGATCCAGGCGCAGTACGGCAACCCTGTTGACTTGCGGAACCCGGACTTCACGATCCACGTCGAAGTCGACCAGTCGGAGATCTTCGTCTACACCGACGGCCTTGCTGGGCAGGGCGGACTGCCGGTCGGGATGAGCGGGCGGGCCCTGGTGCTGCTGTCCGGCGGCATCGACTCACCTGTCTCCGCGTACCGGATGATGCGCCGCGGGCTGTATTGCAGCTTCCTGCACTTCTCCGGGATGCCGCTGACCGGCCCTGAATCGGTCTACAAGGCGTACGGGCTGGTCCGCCAGCTCGACCGGTTTCAGCGCAGGTCGCGGTTGTTCGTCGTGCCGTTCGGCCGGGCGCAGCAGCGGCTCGCCAGCTCAGGCTCTGGCAGGCTGCAGATCGTCGCGCAGCGCCGGCTGATGCTGAAGACCGCGCAGGCGATGGCGCGCCGGGTGCGAGCGGAGGCGCTGGTGACCGGCGACTCGCTCGGCCAGGTCGCCAGCCAGACGCTGACCAACATCACCGCGCTCGACGAGGCCGTGCGGCTGCCGATCCTGCGGCCGCTGATCGGCCTGGACAAGACCGAGATCATGGCCGAAGCCCGGCGGATCAGCACGCTGGCGCTGTCTCAGCTACCTGACCAAGACTGCTGCTCGCTGCTGATGCCACGGCAGGTGGAGACCAAGGCCAGGGTTGCTGACTTGCACAGGATCGAGGCCAGGCTCGACGTGGACGAGCTGGCCGAGGCGCTTGCCGCCTCAGCTCAGGAATACCGGCCAGGCTGATCGCTGACCAGCCGCCGGGCCTCGTGGTCTCGGCTACTCCAGGTCACAGCGAGCCGACGGTGACGGGCTCTGGCGCCTGCGCCAGCTCCCGCCCGAGCAGCGCGGGCATGGACCGCATGACGGTCGCGAGCTCAGCGATGTCGTCGTCGGCCAGTGCCTGATCGCCGTCACACAGCGCCTTGGCCGGCTCCGGGTGCACGTCGACGATCACGCCATCCGCGCCGACCGCGATCGCGGCCCTGGTCAGCGGCAGGACGAGGTCACGCCGCCCGCCCGAGTGCGACGGGTCGACGATGACCGGCAGATGCGACAGGCGCTGAGCGACCGGGACGGCGCTGATGTCCAGCGTGTTGCGGGTCGCGGTCTCGAAGGTCCGGATGCCCCGCTCGCAGAGCACGATGTCGAGATTGCCGCGCTGAGCGATGTACTCGGCGGCCATCAGCCACTCCTCGATGGTGGCGTTCATGCCGCGTTTGAGCATGACGGGCTTGCCGGCCGAGCCGACAGCCTGGAGCAGCGCGAAGTTCTGCATGTTGCGGGTCCCGACCTGGAGCATGTCGGCGTGCGCGCAGACCAGGTCGACGCTGGCCGGGTCAACCACCTCGGTGACGATGGGCAGCCCGACCTCGGCCTTGACATCGGCCAGGATCTTCAGGCCGGCCTCGCCGAGGCCCTGGAACGCGTACGGCGAGGTGCGCGGTTTGAACGCGCCGCCGCGGAGCAAACAGGCACCGGCCTGCTTGGCCATCATCGCCGCGGCCAGCGTCTGTTCAGGCGTTTCCACGCTGCATGGCCCGGCGATCAGCGTCACCGTCGACGGCCCGATCGGCACGCCGTCGACCCAGATGACCGACCGTTCTCTGTGATGCTCCCTGCTGACCAGCTTGTACGGGACCGACACCCGGATGACGTCGCTGACGCCGCTCGCACTGCGCAGGTTGAGGGCACCGAAGTGGTCGACGTCTCCGACCAGCCCGATGATGGTCCTGGACACCCCGCGGCTGACGAATGCCTCCCCGCCCGCCGATCTGACCAGATCTACTACCGAGTCGATATCTCCCTGGGTGACCTCGGGAGCCATCACGATCACCATCTCGTCCTCCTCGCCCTCAGTAACGACAAAAAAGCCCCCGGCCATCCGGCCGAGGGCTTGGAGTTCACACCGCGTTCTGCGTTAGCGCATCACCGAGCGGGCTTCCTCCCCGTGGCCGGGCGAGAAGCCATAAAAAAACTCATACGCGTGATGCACGCTGGGTAGCTTAGCGCATCAGGGCCCGGCCGCGTTGGACGGTCGCTGATCGGGCCGCCAGGCGCGGGTGACAAGATGGCTGCGCTGGTCGAAACAGTCAGCGACCTGAGACAGGTCGCCCGCTCTCTGGCAGAAAGGATCAGGTCAGCCGCTTATGAGGCAGCCGGGCGCCGAGGCGCGCGGGTTCCGCGCCGACGGCGGAGGTGCCGGACTCCAGGGCCTCGGCCCAGAGCGTGACGCACCGGGCCGTGCCGGTGTTCCGGCACCGCGGCAGGAACCTCATGAGCGGTCAGGGGGACGGACGTCCGGCGTGTCGTCATCACAGGAGAGCGACACGCACGGTCAGCAGGAGCGGCACCGGTTGCCGCCTGGCCAGTACGTTCAGGCGAGCATGCCTGTCTTGCACTACGGTCCCGTGCCCGCCTGCAACCCTCAGACCTGGGATCTGCGCGTGTACGGCGCGACCCGCGCAGAGCGGCAGCGCCGGTGGACCTGGGACGGGTTCAGGGCACTGCCGCGGTGCGAGATCATCGCGGACTTCCACTGCGTCACGAAGTTCACCGTGCTCGGGATCACCTGGGCCGGGGTGGCGGCCACCGAGGTGCTGCGCGCCGTGCCGCCCTCCGACCGCGCCACGCACGTGATGATCTGGGCCGACTTCGGCTACGGAGCCAACCTTCCGCTGGCTGCCTTCGGCGCGCCTGAGACGCTGCTCGCCACGCACAGGGACGGCAGGGAACTGACGCCGGAGCAGGGCTATCCGGTCCGGCTCGTGGTGCCGTCGCGGTACGGCTGGAAAAACGTCAAGTGGGTGCGCGCGATCGAGTACATGATCGGTGACCGCCGCGGCTTCTGGGAGGAGCGCGGCTACCACAACAACGCCGACCCGTGGCAGGAGCAGCGCTATTCGTACCAGGAGTTGCCTGGCGAGGGCCCGGCGCTCTGATCGCGGGCTACAAGCCGGCGAAGACGCCGATCGTCAGCGTGATGACGGTGCCCTTCGGCTGGTTGCCCTGGGGCTGGTAATCGCCGACCGTTCCGCCGGGTCCCGCTTTGCTGATGGTGATCCGGAATCCGGCCTGATGCATGATCAAGATGGCCTGGGACACGGGCATGCCGCGCACGTCGGGAACGGGAATCGTCGGCGGCCCAGGCGAGTAGTGGACCGTGACTACCTCGCCGGCCGTGACGGGCGTGTTCGGCAGCGGCGACTGGCTGACGATCGTGTTCGCGGGCTCGCTGCCCTTGGCGTTGGCGACCGCGTTGATCGTGTAACCGCCGGCGCTGGCCGCCGCTTGCGCGTCCGTGACCTGCATGCCGACAAAGTTAGGTAGCCCGGGACCCTCGCTGACGATCACCCGCACCCGCTTGTTCTGCGGAATCTTGGCGTAGGCGCGCGGGATGGTGCCGATCACCGAGCCGGCCGGGACCGAACTGGACACCTCGGGCTTGTCCTGGCCAAGCCGCAGGTGATGCTGGCGCAGGTACGCCTTCGCCGCCGCTTCCGGCTGGCCGCTCACGTTAGGCACCGTCGTGTAGACCGGTCCCAGGGAGACGAGCAGCGTGACTGCCGAGCCGCTTGGCACCTTCTGGCCCCTGGCTGGCTTGACCCTGAAGACGTGACCCCTCTGCATCGGGTTGTGTTTCGCCTGACCGCGCTTGGCGTGCAGGCCCTGGTTCTGCAGCACATTGCTGGCCTCGCTATAGGTCAGCCCCGTGACCGCGGGGACCTTCTGGTAGCGCCCGGAGCTGAACCACCAGGTCACAAGCGCGATCACGAGGACAACCGCGAGACCGCCAGCAACGTAGACCAGGCGACCGCTGAACAGGTACCGGCCGAGCCACGCCTCGCGCCGCCCGCCAGGCCGGCGGTCGCGATACCGCCCGCCCCCGTAAGGCTGCACAGGGCCGGCTGGCGGCAGGTCGCCGTAAGGACCAAGCTGCGTGGCATCAGACACCACGAGCGTGTGGTTGATCTGGTGCGTGGAGTCTGCGGGCGGCGCAGGAAGAAGCTGCGAGTTCTGCGGGCTGAGCGACGGCAGGGCCGACGCTCCGACGGCGCCATGCGGTCCAGAATCCCTGAACTGACCGGAATCCCTGAACTGGCCGGAGTCCCTGTGCTGGCCGGAGTCCCGATGCTGGCCTGAGTCCCAGTGCTGGCCTGAGTCCCAGTGCTGGCCTGAGTCCCAGTGCTGGCCTGAGTCCCAGTGCTGCCCCGCGTATCCGTCCGATTGATAGTCAGAACCAGATCCGGTCACAGATCCGTTCTGCGGCCCTGAGTGGAGGGGCGGCGCGGGATACGGATGTGAACCAGCCTCTGCGGGCGGCGCAGCCCACTCCTGGCCAGGGCCGTGGACTGGCGGCGGCCCGGGTCGCGGACCCGGGCCGGAGAACGCCGTCATGCCGGGCAGCGGCTCCGAGCCGAAGGCTGGCTCGCGCTGATGCGGCCCGGAGAACGCCGCCGGCCCAGGATGCGGTTCGGTCGCGCGCTCATGACCGGCCAGCGAGTGGTTGCCAGAGTGCGGGGGAGCCTGGTACGGCGCCGTTCCTGGCAGCACGCCCACGTCCCTGACCTTAGCAATCGCGCGCAGGAACTGGCCGGCATTGACCGGCCGCAGGTCAGGGTCGCGGCTGGTGGCCATCGCCACCAGCGCGTCCACGGCGCCCGACAGTCCTGGCAGGACACTCGACGGCGGCGGAACCACGTCATTCACGTGCTTGTACGCCACGTCGAGCGGGCTCACGCCGGTATGCGGCTGCATGCCGGTGAGAAGCTCGAAGAGCATGATCCCCGCTGCGTACACGTCGGTGCGGGCATCGGAGATCCCGCCGGAGACCTGTTCTGGCGCCAGGTAGGCGGCTGTGCCGATGATCATGCCGCCCTTGGTCTGGACCGCGCCGGCGACAGACCTGGCCAGCCCGAAGTCGGCGACCTTCACCGTGCCGGACGTCGTGAGCAGCACGTTTTCGGGCTTGACGTCCCGGTGCGCGAGCCCTGCGTCGTGCGCGGCTGCCAGCCCGGACAGCACCCCCGCCATGATGTCAAGCGCCTCCCTGGCGCTCAGCCTGCCGCGCTCGTTGAGTAGCTGGCGCAGCGTCCGGCCAGGTACGTACTCCATCGCGATGTAGTGCAGCCGCTTGTCGGAGCCCTGGTCGAAGATCGCGACGACGTTCGGGCTGGACAGCCGCGCGGCCGAGCGCGCCTCACCGATGAACCTGCGCACGAACTCGGCGTCGTCGGACAGCTCAGGATGCGCGATCTTCAGGGCGATCACCCGGTCAAGCCGGGTATCGGTGCCGAGGTAAACGGTTGCCATTCCGCCGCGGGCAATCCGCGAGTCAACATGGTACCGGCCGCCGAGCAGCTGGCCCACGGGAGGCGAAAGGGCGGTGTCCATCGGCAACAGTGTAGGGGCAGCTTAGCCCGCCTGAACCGGTTACGGTTTGGCCAGCTAGGCGCCAACAGCAGGCGATGACGCGACGGCGTAGCGCCGCTTCGGTATCCGCCCTGCGCGGTACGCGAGCCGCCCGGCGACCACGGCCGACCGCATCGCCGCGGCCATGAGCTCAGGTTCGCGCGCCCTGGTGACCGCGGTCGCGAGGAGCACGGCCGCGCAGCCTAGCTCCATCGCCTGGGCCGCGTCGCTCGCGGTGCCGATCCCGGCATCGAGAATGACCGGTACCGAGGCGGCCTGCACCATCAGCTCGATGTTGTGCGGGTTACGGATGCCCAGGCCCGAGCCGATCGGCGCGCCGAGCGGCATCACCGCCGCGCAGCCAGCCTGCTCAAGGCGCCTGGCAAGCACCGGGTCGTCGTTGGTGTAGGGCAGCACGGTGAAGCCATCGGCGACCAGCTGCTCGGCGGCGTCCAGCAGCTCGATGGGATCGGGCAGCAGCGTTACCTCATCGGCGATCACCTCGAGCTTGACCCACGTCGTGCCGAGCGCCTCGGCCGCCAGCCTGGCCGTGCGGACGGCCTCGGCGGCAGTGAAGCACCCCGCGGTGTTCGGCAGCACCTTGATGCCGCGCTCGGTGAGCACGTCCAGGACTGACCCGCGTGATCCCGGGTCGACCCGGCGCATCGCGACCGTGGTCAGCTCGGTGCCTGAGGCGGTCAGCGCGCGGCCGAGCACGTCCAGGCTCGGCGCCCCGCCGGTTCCCATGATCAGCCGGGACCCGAACTTCTGCCCGGCGAGCACCAGCGGATCGTCGCCTTGCCAGTCGGTCACCACAATCAGCCTCCCTGAACCGCGGTCAGCACCTCGACCTCGTCCCCAGCCGCCAGCAGCGTCGACGGCCACGACGCCCGGCGCACGAGCTCGCCGTTGACGGCCGCGGCGATGCCGGTGGCGGCATCAGACACCAGCGACACCGCCCGATCGAGCGACATGTCGTCGGCCACCTGGCGCGGCGCGCCGTTCATCACTATCACCATCGGCGTTCCTGCCGTTCGAAGCGCCGCGCGCTGAAGGGAACACCGGCCTGGTCCATGACTCCCGTCGCGAGCAGCCCGGATACCAGGTCGGCGGTCGCGGGCGCGAGAAGGACGCCCGCGCGGAAATGCCCGGTCGCGAGGACAAGCCCCGGCAGCGATGACGGGCCGATAACCGGCGCGTTGTCCGGGGTGCCAGGCCGGAGCCCGGCCACCGCCTCAGCGAGTTCAAGCTCGGTGATGCCGGGCACGATGGCCCTCGCGTCGCGCAGCAGCTGCCAGACGCCGCCGGCGGTCACCGTCTTGTCGGCGCCCATCTCCTCCTGGGTGGCGCCGACCACGATCTCGCCGTCTTCCCTCGGCACGAGGTAGACCGAGGATCCTTGCACGATTCCGCGGAGAGTCCTGTTAAGCAAACAAGGAGAGCCGCTGGCCGCCACGGCCGCCGGCGCCGGGCGCAGCCTGATGATCTGGCCCTTGACTGGCCGGAGCGGCGGGGCGGCGCCCGGCGGCAGCCCGCTGATCGCGGCAGCAGCCCAGCCCGCGCTGAGCACGACGCTGCCGGCGCTGACCGCCGAGCCATCGGCCAGTTCAGCTCCGGTCGCGTGGTCGCCTTCTGTGCACAGCCGCACCGCTCGCTGCGGCAGGTGCACGACGCCGGCCGCTGCGCAGGCGGCAAGCAGCGCGGTCGTGAGCAGGCGCGGGTCGATGGACGCGTCGTCGTCGACCAGCAGGCCGCCCGCGATGGCCGGCCCGAGCATCGGCTCAGCCTTGCGGCACTCCCGGCTGGTCAGGCGGCTGCTCGCGGAGCCGAAGGACTCGCGCAGCAGGGCGTGCTCGGCGAGCATCGCCATGTCGTCGGCGTCGAACCCGACCTGCAGCGTCCCGGTCTGGCGGAACCCGGTCGGCAGGCCGGTCTGCTCGGCCAGTTCCGCGGCGAACGCCGGGTAACGCCGCAGCGAGGCGCTGCCGAGCTCGAACAGCTCGCGCTCGGCATAGGCAGCCTCAGCGACCGGGGTCAGCATGCCGGCGGCCGCGTGTGATGCCCCGCCGCCAGGGTCAGGGTCGGCCAGGATGATCCGCAACCCGCGCTGCGCGGCGCGCCAGGCGATGGCCAGGCCGATCACGCCGCCGCCGATGACCAGGACATCCGCCGTTCGGCGCGCGTTAACCACGCTCGCGGCGTGTGTCCCGTTAACCTCTGCCATCGCGCTCCCTTCGCCGGCATGACCCGGATCAGGTTCTGCGGTCGGCGGCTCCCCAGCCGCCCTCTCAGTCCGGTCCGACCGGACTCCCGCGCGTCAGGGTCCAGCTTAGTGCCCGGATACGATGCTCCGGATGTGAACGCCCTCTGGTGCTGGAGGACCGGATGACCTCGAGCGATCCCGCGCGGATCGTGATCGCGGGCGGTGGCCTGGCCGGGCTGCGCACCGTCGAGGAACTGCGCGCGCTCGGCTATCCGGGCGCGATCACGGTGCTCGGAGCCGAGCACAGGCCGCCCTATGACCGGCCGCCGCTATCCAAGGCCCTGATGAAGGGCGAGGTCGACGACACCTCGCTGCGCGCCGAACTCGACTCGCTCGGCGCGGATTTCAGGCTCGGCGAACGCGCCGAGCAACTTGGCGACGGAGAGGTGCGCACCGAACGGGGCGAGTACCCGTTCGACAAGCTGGTGATCGCGACCGGGGCGCGTCCGGTCGCGCTGCCAGGGTCAGGCAGGCAGTGGTTCCTGCGGACGATCGACGACGCGCTGGCGCTGCGGGAGACCCTCGTGCCAGGGGCACGGCTGGTCATCATCGGCGCGGGCTGGATCGGCGCCGAGGTGGCCACGGCAGCGGCCGGGCGCGGTGTCGCCGTGACCGTGGTCGAGGCCGCAGCCGCGCCGCTCGCGAACGCCATCGGCGCCGAGGTGGGCGCCGCGACCGCGGCCTGGTACGCGGAGGCTGGGGTCGAGCTGATGCCCGGCCAGGTCGTAGAGGCCGTGCAGGACGGCGGACTGGCGATGGTCGGCGGTGGTTTCCTGGCCGCGGACGAGATCGTCACGGCGGTCGGGGTCAGGCCGGAGGTGGGCTGGCTGGAGTCGGTCGAGATCAAGCTCGAGAACGGCGTGGCGGTGGACGAGCAGTTGCGCTCGTCTGTGCCAGGCGTGTACGCGGTCGGAGACTGCGCGGCATTCTGGTCGGGCCGGTTCGGCCGCCGGATGCGGACCGAGCACTGGGACACCGCGCTCCGCGCCCCTGTGGTGCTCGCGGCCAACCTGATCGGCGGGGCCGAGCCGTACGACCCCGTGCCGTACTTCTGGTCGGAGCAGTTCGGCAGGATGCTGCAGTACGTCGGCGACCACCGCGGCGCTGACCAGCTGATCTGGCGCGGCCGGACGGACCAGCCGCACTGGGCGGCGTGCTGGCTGGCAGGCGAGCGGCTGGTCGCCGTGCTCACCGTGGGACTGCCGCGCGATCTATCGCAGGGCAGGCGGCTGATCGACGCGGCGGTTCCGGTCGACCAGGCCAAGATCGGCGATCCGGACGTCCCGCTCCGCGACTGCACCCTGTAACGCTGGTGGCCTTGGCCGCGCGCCGCGTCCCTTCCCGCGCGGCCCGGTGTTCGATGAACGGCTCGTACTGGTTTGGCAAACAGCCCTGGTGGGGAAAGGATCTCGACGTGGCACAGATCGACCCCCGGTCCGACGCCATCGTCGGGCATTGGTTGACAATCCCCGAGGTCGCAGACCGTCTTGGCCTGCCAGCGAGCAGGATCAAGCAGTACCTCCGCGACCGCAAGCTGCTCGGCGTGCAACGCGCTGACGGCACGTTCGGCGTACCGGCCGCATTCCTCGACGGCAACCAGGTCGTCAGGGGACTGCACGGCACGCTGACGTTGCTGTTCGACTGCGGGTTCTCCGACGCCGAAGCGATGCGCTGGCTGTTCACCTCCGACGACTCGCTGCCTGGCAGTCCGATGGAGGCGATCGCCGCGCACCGCTGCAGCGAGGTCAACAGGCGGGCGCAGGCCCTCGCCTACTGACCGGCGGCGTCTCGCGACGCTGACGGCAGGCGCCGCACGGCGCCGCCTGCGGTACCAGCGTGTGCCCGAGCGTGCCTGAGCGCCGCTGCGCGCGGTCGCGCGCGGCCGCGCGTCCACGCGCGCCGGCGCGTCCTGGTATCGCGGCTGGCAGGATGGCAGCGTGAGCGCATCCGCTGGCCCCGATCGGCTCCGCGCCAGACTCGCTGCCGCGCGGCTGTACCTGTGCACGGACGCCCGGCAGCGCCAGGGTGATCTCGCGGAATTTCTGGACGCCGCGCTGGCGGGCGGCGTGGACATCGTGCAGCTCAGGCAGAAAGGGCTGGAAGCGCGGGAAGAACTCGGCTTCCTCGAGGTATTCCGCGCGGCCTGTGACCGGCATGGGGCACTGCTCGCCGTGAATGACCGCGCCGACGTGGCCGTCGCGGCCGGGGCCGACGTGCTGCACGTCGGGCAGGGTGACCTGCCGGCCGCCGTCGCGCGCGGGATCATCGGGCCCTGTCCTGTGCTCGGCCTGTCGACGCACTCCGAGGCGGAGGCCGCCGAGGCGGCGACCGATCAGGCGATTGACTACTTCTGCGCTGGCCCGGTCTGGCCGACGCCGACCAAGCCCGGCCGGCCAGCGCCGGGGCTCGGCCTGATCAGTTACGCGGCTGGCCTGGCGGCGACCAGGCCGTGGTTCGCGATCGGCGGCGTCGACGAGCAGACGATCGGTGACGTGCTCGAGGCAGGGGCGCGCCGCGCCGTCGTGGTCCGCGCTATCACCGAGGCCGCCGACCCAGGGGCCGCTGCCGCCCGCCTGGCATCCCGCCTCACCGCCACCCGCTGACCGTTACCTGGCCCAGGGCGGGGTGGGGACTGCCGAGCCGTCGGCCATTGTGGCGGTGAAACCCGACCTGATCAGCACGTGGGCGGTGGCCGGCTCCGCAGCTGAGTTGCTGAGCTGGATCGGGCTGCCGGCCGGTACGATCGCGCAGTCCCCGGCGCTCAGCGGCTGGCCATCAGGACTCAGCCTGATCGATCCCGATATCACCAGGAAGACCTCATCGGAGTCCAGCATGTGCGCCTGGTCGGATACCAGGCCGGGCGCCACGGTGATCTGCCAGGCACACAAGCCGTCAGAGCCGAGGCTCGGTGCGGCGTAGCCGATGAACTCGACGCCGGGAAGGTCGAATCGCGGGGCGCTGTCAGCGGTGATGATGTGCATGGCTGCTCCTTTAGATAGACAAGTCAACTTGTCCAAGCTGACTTGTCTAAGATAGACCGCATGCCAGTGCGAGAGCAACCCGTCGATCTCGGCATCCTGCTGGGCGTGGCCTACCAGGAATTCGTCAGGGAACTGCATGCCGCGCACGCCGCGGCCGGGTTCTCCGACCTCGGGAGGTCGGACGGTTTCGTGTTCCGATCGCTGGGGACCCGGCCGATGACGGTCAGCGAGCTGGCCGGGCACCTCGAGATCACCAAGCAAGGCGCCGCCCAGATCATCGATGACATGGAGCGGCGCGGCTACGTCGAGCGCGAGCCTGATCCTGCCGACCGGCGGGCCAGGCTCGTCAGGCTCTCCGCCCGTGGCGAGCAGGCCCTCGCCAACGCGCGACGGTTTCACCGCGACTACGAGCGCCGGCTGGCCCGCAGCTACGGCACGGTGGCGGTCAGGACACTGCGTGCGATGCTCGGGGCGATCGCCGGAGCCGAGCAGAGCGTGGATCCGCGGATGCGCCCGTTCTACCTGTGAGCGGCTGCTTCCTCGGGCGTACGCGGCGTACGCTCGGCCAGGCCGAGTGCCCGCCTGAGGAAGCCGAGCTGGTGCCACAGCAGGTTCTCGATGACGGCGGCGTCCGAGACATGATGCGTCGCCGATGGCAGCGGAAGCACCTCGTGGGGCCGGCCGGCGGCCAGCAGTGCGGCGGACAGCCGGAGCGTGTGCGCGGCGACGACGTTGTCGTCGGCGAGGCCGTGGATCAGCAACAGCGGCCTGGACAGCGCTGCCGCGTCCGGGATCAGTGCGGACCTGTCGTAGGCCTCGGGGTGCTCGCGCGGGTGGCCGAGATGACGCTCGCGCCAGTGCGTGTCATAGAGCCGATGGTCGGTGACGGGCGCGCCGGCAACGGCGGCGTGAAAGACGTCGGGCCTGCGCAGCACAGCGAGTGCCGCGAGGAACCCGCCGAACGACCAGCCACGGATCGCCACCTTGGATCGGTCGAGATCGTCCCGCAGCGCGGCCGCGGCCTCGAGCGCCTCGACCTGGTCGGCCAGCGCTGGGCCTGCCACGTCCAGATAGATGGCCCGCTCCCAGCTCGGCCCGCGGCCCGGCGTGCCGCGGCCGTCGGTCACCAGCACCGCGAAGCCCTGTTCGGCGAACCACTGAGATACATACGCTCCCGCGTCGAGCTCGGCGAGCACCTTGCGCGCCGCGGGACCGCCGTACGGGTCCATCAGCACCGGCAGCGGCGGGCCGCCCTGGCGATGCCAGGACGGCAGGAACAGGGCCGCGCGCAGCCCTCGCGGTCCGAGTCGCAGCAGCTCCATTCTGGGCCTCAGATCCGGAACGTGCGCGAAGGAGTCGATCTCGTGTGTCTGGCGCCCTGATCTGACCGTGACGCGCGTGCCAGGCCAGTCCGTGCTGCCCGACACCAGCACGGTGATCCCGGCGCTACCCGTGCCGCTGTGCACGCCTGGCACGTCGCTCAGCCTCGTCACTCCTGCACGTGGCTCATAGGCGCAGAGGTGGATCTGGGTCGGCTCGGCGTCGCTGGTGGTAAACAGCACCCGCTCACCGTCAACGGCCAGGACGGCCTCAAGCTGCAGGCCTGGCGGAGTCACCGGGCGCCCGTCGGCGAGCAGCCGGCGCGTGTCGTCCAGGTCTCCGCTGGTCAGCAGCACGCCGGAGGCGGTCCTGCTGGGAAGTTCTGGCACGAGCGTCACCCAGGCGTCGTCGTGCTGGCCGGCGAGGACGCGGGTGGCTCCGTCCTCCGCGCCGATGCCGAGCACGAGGACTTCGCGCTGGTC
This sequence comes from uncultured Actinomycetota bacterium, assembly GCA_963739025.1. GTDB lineage: Bacteria > Actinomycetota > Actinomycetes > Streptosporangiales > Streptosporangiaceae > Chersky-822. The sequence continues at coordinate 258,448 of CAVTYS010000004.1, forward strand.
CCTCGTCTGCACGGCCGCGTAGGGCCCGGCGGCGTCCCAGCCCGCGGAGGTGAGGTACTCGTGCGCCTTGTTGTCCCAGTCAACGGGGGTCGGCGCGGCGCCGGCCGCCTCCAGGTTTGCGATCCACAGGCTGACCTCGGCGTTGGCGGTGCCGGCTGCCGGGTAGGGAAACGCGGCAGGAGGCCGGGCTGGCTCGGCAGGGTTGGCGATGTACCAGCGCTGGACCATGGCGGTGTCGGCCCGGGCCACGAGCAGGTGCCGGCCGTCCGGCGACCACCAGTAGCCCCGGTGCCGTCCCATCGACTCCCCGGCCACGTGCTCGGCCAGCCCCCAGGTGACGTGATCGTCGCCCGGGCCGGCAACCGGAGCGTCGGCGGTGCCGTCGGCGCCGATCACCCGGAGCGCTCCGCGGTGCACGTAGGCCACCAGCCGGCCGGCCGGGTCAGGGCGCGGATCGACGACCGGCCAGGCCGCCGGTAGCCTGCGCACGTCTCCATCGGACAGCCTGGCCGTCCACAGCTGGCCGGACAGCGCGAACGCAATCAGGTCGCCGGCGTCGTCGGCGGCGTAGGAGACGATGCCCGATGACGTCTGCCTGGTTCGCTCGCGCCTGATCCGCTCCTGCTCGGGCAGTTCCTCGTCGGTTCCGGCGAGCAGAACGAGCGGATCGGCGATCAGTCGTTCCTGCCCCGTCTGGCAGTCCAGCGCCCACAGGCAGGAAACCGGATCGGTTCCGCCGCGTGTCCGCAGGAAGATCACGGTGGCGCCATCGGCGGAGACCGTGATCTGGCCTGGCACACCGAGACTGAACCGGCGGGTCAGCGCGTACAGGCGGGGCAGCGACAGGCCGGCGGTGCGGATCGTCATGAACGCGACGATAGCCGCGGTCGCTCACCACGCAGGCTCCGTCCGGTCGCTCGGTCACTAACAGGTGTCACCTGGTGACAACGTGGTTCCCGGCAGGTGCCTGGCCGATAGCCTGTCTTAATGGCATCGTGGCTGCCCAGGCAAGCGCCGCGGATCAGGGATCTCCTGGCATCCGGCGGCCGCTCGTTCTCGTTCGAGTTCATGCCGCCGAAGACCGATGCCGATGAGCAGCAGCTGTGGCTCGCCATCAGGCGGCTCGAGCCGCTGCGTCCCACGTTCGTGTCAGTGACCTACGGAGCTGGCGGCACCACCAGGGATCGGACGGTCAGGGTCACCGGCCGGATCGCCGAAGAGACGACGCTGACACCGGTCGGGCACCTGACGGCGGTCAGCCACACGGTCGCCGAGCTGCGGCACGTGGTCGGCTCGTACGCGGCCGTCGGCGTCACGAACGTGCTCGCGCTCCGCGGCGACCCGCCTGGCGATCCGGCAGGTGAATGGGTCGCGCATCCTGGCGGGCTGAGGCACGCCGCTGAGCTGGTGCGGCTGGTCATCGGCGCGGGAGACTTCTGCGTCGGCGTGGCGGCATTCCCCGAGGGCCACACCCGCGCCGTCAGCAGGGAGGCGGACGTCGGGTTCTTCATCGACAAATGCCGAGCGGGCGCCGACTTCGCGATCACGCAGATGTTCTTCTATCCCGACGACTACCTGCGGTTCAGGGACGACGTGGCCGCGCATGGCTGCGCGGTGCCGATCATCGCGGGCATCATGCCGATCACCAGCGTCCCGATGATCGACAGGGCCGTGCTGCTGTCCGGCGCGCGGTTTCCCGCCGATCTGGCTGACCGGCTGCACGCCTGCGCAGACGACCGCGCCGCGGTGCGCCAGATCGGCGTGGAATACGCAGCGGGCATGTGCCAGCGGCTGCTCGACGAAGGCGTGCCGGGGCTGCATTTCTACACGCTCAACGGGTCGCGCGCGACCAGCGAGATCTATCAGGCGCTCGGGCTGGCCGAGCGCGGCCGGCCGGCGGCGGCGAGAGGGTCGGCCAAGGGCAGCACCGCGCCCATGACCGCATAGGGCGGACTGCCGCCGGGGAAGCTGTAACCCGTCAGCAGGTCGGTGAACCCCATCCGCCGGTACAGCCGGCGGGCCGTGGTCTCCCGGTCAGGGGTGGACAGCATCGCGATGCGCTCCGGCCGGCCGGCCGTCAGCGCCGTCAGCATCCGCGTCCCGATCCCGCCGTGCTGCTGCTCCTTGCGCACATGCACCTCGGCGACCTCCACGCAATCGGTGAGCCACCCTGCCGTCAGCGCGGGCCCGATCGTGCGTGACAACGCCGCGAAGACCGCGTCGAACCACCACTGACCTGGTTCACCGTGAAAGCCGTAGCTGAAGCCGACCACAGCGCGCGGGTCGTCATCGGCGTAGCCAGAGGTGCGCGCCTCGAGCGCCTTGAAGGCCGGGTACGCGGCATGCCGCCGCATCAGCTCACGCCGGCCAGGGAGCAGCGCGGCGTCGGCTTCCATCGCATCGGCGTAAATGGCGAGCAGGACATCGATCTCGCCGAGGAACTCTCTCGGGCCAAGGTCGCATAGCGCGGCGGCGGTCGCCATTCCGCCCAGCGTACGCGACTGTGCCTCAGCCCGGCCGGCGGCCCGGCTGCACGGTGTCAGCCGGCCCGGCTGCACGGTGTCAGCCAGATTGTCAGTGCCCTTCGATACATTCGAACGCAGCAGCAAACGAATGGACACTGAAGCGAATCTATGTTCGAATACAAGGGTGGAAGCTGCCGGACGTCCGGCACAGCCAGGCGAGCGGGCAGCAGCCGGGCGGGCGTGGGGAAGCGTCCCGCCCGGCCCGCCCACAGGAACGGGAGGACGTCGCCATGAACACGGTCGCGCAGGTCAGTCAGGACCGGGTGCGATGCAGGGTCGCCCCGTCGGCGCTGGCCCTGCTCGAGTCCGCGCGGCAGGGTCTGATCTCGGCCGAGGCCGAGGTGTCAGCGGGCGGCAGGTACGTCGGCGCGCACCTGGCCGCGCTGCGGGCGGCGGCCGCGATTGTCGCGGCGCGGGCTGAGCCAGCCGCACCCCGCCGGAGGCGCCCGCTGAGCGTGTGGGAGCTACTGCCGAGGGTCGAGCCGACGCTCAGCGAATGGGCCGCGTTCTTCGCGGCCGGGGCGGGGAAGCGGGCGGCGGCCGAGGCTGGCCTGCCGAGGGCCGTCACGCCGCGCGAGGCGGATGAGCTGCTGCGGGACGCCGGGACCTTCGTCGGGCTGGCCGAGAGCGCGCTGGGCGTTCAGGCCCAGTCGCCGCTGCCCCTGCCGACGGCGATCTAGCCGGCCGGGCCGCGGGTTCAGGCGATGTCGACGGCGCCGCGCGCGGTGGAGTCCAGGATTCCCCAGCTGATGAGTTCCTCGGTCAGGTCGGTTGGCGTCTTGTCATAGATGACGGCGAGGGAACGGAGGTCTTCCTGGCGGATAGAGAGCACGCGGCCGTTGTAGTCGCCGCGCTGGCTCTGGATGGTGGCAACGTACCTGGCCAGCGGGCCAGCCTGGTCGCGCGGGAGCGTGGCCATCTTCTCCAGGTCGATGACCAGCTTCGGAGCGGGAGTAAGGACGCCGGGGCCGGCGTCGCCGGGCAGCAACTCAGAAACCGGCACCCCGTAGAAGTCAGCGAGCTCGGCGAGCTTCTGCACGGTGACGGACCGGTCGCCTCGCTCGTATGAGCCGACGACCACGGCCTTCCAGCGGCCCCGGGACTTCTCCTCCACGCCATGCAAGGACAGGCCTTGCTGGGTGCGAATGGCACGCAACCGGGCGCCAAGGGTCTTCGCGTAGTCAGATGGCATGATTCGGGTCCCTGGCCTTAGTGAACGACGATCTGCTGGTTACGGACAGTGACGGTAGGCCGAGAGCACGACAAGGTCAAGCCGATCGGCAAAAATCGGTCTAACTTACGCGCCTCCGTGCATCACGGGGGCAGCCGCCCCAAAGTCAATTACACCCTAGCTTGAAGCTGCATGTCGGTGATGTCCGAGGCCGGCGCGGCGCGTCCCGGCTAGCCGGCGAGTTTCGTCCGGCCGCGCCGTCTGGGAGCGCAGGGAACGCCGCGCGGCTCGGTGTGCCTGCCGGGGTTAGATGCGCCTTGCTGGTAGGTTAGTGGTCGTTCGACGTCCTTTAAGACCCGTCCCGTGAGGCGGGGAAGGAGGTCCGCTGATGGCTGTCAGCATGAGTACCGCAGGTGCCGAATCACCCGCGTCACCGGCAGCGCCCGCGTCATCGCCGTCACCCGTGTCATCCGCATCGCCCGCGTCACACGGGGCGGCGAGCACAGACCCTGCGCGCGGGGGCAAGACCGTCCTGGGATCAGATGAGATCCGCCGCGCGCTGACCAGGATCGGGCACGAGATCCTCGAGCGCACCGACGGCGGCCAGGATGTGGTGCTGCTCGGCATCCCGACCAGGGGAGTGCCGCTGGCGCGCCGTCTCGCGGTGCGGCTCGCCGATACCGAGGGAGTCAGGGTTCCGGTCGGCTCGCTCGACATCACCTTGTACCGGGACGATCTGCGGCTCCGTCCGGCCAGGGCGCTGGGCAGGACCGAGGTGCCGGGAACCGGCATCGACGGCATGGTCGTCGTGCTCGTCGACGACGTCCTGTACTCGGGCCGGACCGTGCGTGCCGCGCTCGACGCCCTGAACGACATCGGCAGGCCGCGCGCCGTCCAGCTCGCCGTCCTCGTCGACCGCGGGCACCGGGAGCTGCCGATCAGGCCCGACTACGTGGGCAAGAACCTGCCGACCGCCAAGCGCGAGCTGGTCAGGGTGTCGCTGACCGAGACCGATGGCGAAGATGCCGTCACGCTGCAGGTCGTGCCGGAGGTGAGCCGGTGAACAGGCACCTGATATCCGCGGCCGACCTCAGCCTGGCCGACGCCATCGCGATCCTCGACACCGCCGAGGAGTTCGCCCGGCTGGCAGAAAGGCCGATACCCAAGCTGCCGACGCTGCGCGGGCGGACCGTCGTCAACCTGTTCTACGAGGACTCGACCAGGACCAGGATCTCCTTCGAGGCAGCGGCGAAGCGGCTGTCAGCCGACGTGATCAACTTCTCCGCCAAGGGCTCGAGCGTCGCGAAGGGCGAGAGCCTGAAGGACACGGCGCTCACGCTGCAGGCCATGGGCGCCGACGCGGTCGTGATCAGGCACGGCGCGTCCGGTGCCCCGCACCGGCTGGCCCGCTGGGTCAGGGGCAGCGTCGTCAACGCCGGTGACGGCACGCACGAGCACCCGACCCAGGCGCTGCTCGACGCGTTCACGATGCGGCGCAGGCTCGGCCGACTGGAGGGACTGCGCGTGACGATCGTCGGCGACGTGCTGCACAGCCGGGTCGCCAGGTCGAACGTGTGGCTGCTGCGGACGCTGGGCGCCGAGGTGACGCTCGTCGCGCCGCCCACGCTGCTGCCGGTGGCCGTCGGGACCTGGCCGTGCTCGGTGACCTACGACTTCTCCTCGGTGCTGCCGGCCAGCGACGTGGTCATGATGCTCCGGGTGCAGCACGAGCGGATGTCGGACGCCTACTTCCCGAGCGTACGCGAGTACAGCCGCAGGTACGGCCTGGACGGCGACCGGATGGCGCTGCTGCCTGAGCACGCGATCGTGATGCATCCGGGCCCGATGAACAGGGGCGTCGAGATCGCAGCGGAGGTGGCCGACTCACCGCGGTCGACGATCGTCGAGCAGGTGACCAACGGCGTCTCGGTCAGGATGGCGGTGCTGTACCTGCTGCTCGGCGGGTCGCAGGAACCTGACGAGCCGCCAGCCGGCGGGGAGCAAGCCACCGCCGGGCAAGCAGGGGAGCGAGCAGCAGGGCACAAGGCCAGCCAGGGGCCTGCCGCAGGCGATCCCGTCACCGGCCAGCGGGATCTGGCGGGATCGGCGGTCAGGCGATGAGCGCCGGACAGCGGCGAGCCCAGGCTCGGTGGCTGATCAGGGGCGCCAGGCCGCTCGGCGGCACGCCCGCCGACATCCTCATCGACGGCCACTCCGTCGCCAGCGTCAGCGCGCACCGGCCAGGAGCCAGCGGCAGCGAAGCGGGCAAGGACGTCACCGTCATCGACGCCGAGGGCCTGATCGCGCTGCCCGGCCTCGTCGACCTGCACACGCACCTGCGCGAGCCGGGCAGGGAGGACGCGGAAACGGTAGAGAGCGGCACAGCGGCCGCCGCACTCGGCGGGTTCACCGCGGTTCACGCGATGGCGAACACCGAGCCGGTCGCCGACACGGCCGGCGTCGTCGAGCAGGTCTGGCGGCTCGGCAGGCAGGCCGGGCACTGCGACGTGCGCCCTGTCGGCGCCGTGACGACCGGGCTCGGCGGCAGCCAGCTGGCCGAACTGGGCGCGATGGCGGATTCGGCGGCCAGGGTCAGGGTGTTCTCCGACGACGGCCGGTGCGTGGCGGACGCTACGCTCATGCGCCGCGCGCTGGAGTACGTCAAGGCGTTCGACGGCGTGATCGCCCAGCACGCCCAAGAGCCGAGGCTGACCGCGGGAGCCCAGATCAACGAGGGCGAGGTGTCCGCCAGGCTCGGCCTGACCGGCTGGCCGGCCGTCGCCGAGGAAGCGATCATCGCCAGGGACTGCCTCCTGGCGGCGCACGTTGACTCCGCCATGCACGTCTGCCACGTCTCCACGGCCGGCTCGGTCGAGATCATCAGGTGGGCCAAGTCGAAGGGCTGGCGCGTCACCGCCGAGGTCACTCCGCATCATCTGCTGCTGACAGAAGAACTCGCCGCGGGATATGACCCGGTCTACAAGGTCAACCCGCCGCTGCGGACGGCCGCCGACGTCGCCGCCCTGCGCGCTGGGCTCGCCGACGGGACCATCGACTGCGTGGCCACCGACCATGCCCCGCACCCGGCCGAGTACAAGGAGACCGAGTGGTCGCAGGCTTCGTTCGGAATGACGGGTCTGGAAACAGCACTGCGGGTGGTTCATGAGGCGATGGTGAGCACCGGCCTGCTCGACTGGGCCGCGGTCGCCGACCGGATGTCCGTGCGCCCGGCCGCGATCGGCCGGATCGGCGGCGCAGGGACCAGCCCCGATGACCTCAGGCACGGCTGCCCCATCGCGGCCGGATCGCCGGCCAACCTGGTCCTGTACGACCCCGAGCCGATCACGCCGGTCGACCCGGCCGCGCACGCCTCGCGCAGCCGCAACTCGCCGTACGAGGGCATGAAGCTGCCGGGCCAGGTCGTCGCGACGTTCCTGCGCGGCACGCCGACGGTGCTCGACGGGAAGCTGACCTCATGAGCGTGCCGAGCGTGCCTGCCCTGCTGGTGCTCGAGGACGGCACGACGTTCCGCGGCACAGGGTTCGGATGTGAGGGCGAGACGTTCGGCGAGGCCGTGTTCAACACCGGGATGACCGGCTACCAGGAGACCCTCACCGACCCGTCGTATTGCCGTCAGATCGTCACGATGACGGCGCCGCACATCGGCAACACCGGCATCAACGACGAGGACAACGAGTCGCGCAGGATCTGGGTCAGCGGCTTCGTGGTCAGGAACCCGAGCCCGGTCGCGTCGAACTGGCGGGCGGCGCGCGGCCTTGACGACGAGCTGCGGGCCAGCGGCGTCACCGCGATCGCGATCACCGGCACCCGGGCATTGACACTGCACCTGCGCGAGCGCGGGGCGATGCGCGCCGCGATCAGCACCGCGGGCATCGAGCCTGAGGCGCTCGCTCAGCGGGTCCGCGCGAGCCCGCCGATGACCGGCGCTGACCTGGCACGCGAGGTCAGCACGCCCGAGCCGTACCTGATCGCGCCGCCGCCTGGGCAGCCGGTGCGGTTCAGGGTTGCTGCCGTCGACCTCGGCATAAAATCGGCTACCCCCGCTGCCATGGCCAGCCTCGGCTGCGAGGTGCACGTCCTGCCGGCCACTGTCACGGCCGCCGAGATCCTCGCGCTCAGCCCGGACGGCGTGTTCTTCTCCAACGGCCCTGGCGACCCTGCGGCCTGCGGATACGCCGTGGACGCGATGCGCGGCGTGCTCGCCGCCGGCGTCCCCGTGTTCGGCATCTGCCTCGGCAGCCAGGTCCTCGGCCGCGCGCTCGGCCTCGGCACCTACAAGCTCAGGTTCGGGCACCGCGGCTGCAACCAGCCCGTCAAGGACCTGCGTACCGGATCCGTGCAGATCACCAGCCACAATCACGGTTTTGCCGTCGCCATGCCCGGCAGGCACGACGGTCCCGGCAGGTACGGCGGGCACGACGGGACCGCCAGCCCGGTGCGGTTCGACACCGCATTTGGCGCCGCCGAGGTCACCCACGTCAACCTCAACGACGGCGTCGTGGAAGGGCTCAGGCTGCTCGAGGCGCCCGCGTTCGCGGTCCAGTACCACCCGGAGGCCGCTCCTGGGCCGCACGACGCTGCCGGCCTGTTCGGCGCCTTCTGCGAGCTGATGGAGCGGGGGCGCCGTGCCTAAGAGGGATGACATCAGCTCGGTGCTCGTGATCGGCTCAGGGCCGATCGTCATCGGGCAGGCCTGCGAGTTCGACTACTCGGGTACGCAGGCCTGCCGCGTACTGCGGGACGAGGGGATCAGGGTCAGCCTGGTCAACTCCAACCCAGCCACGATCATGACCGATCCCGAGTTCGCCGACGCGACCTACATCGAGCCGATCACGCCTGACGTGCTGGAGAAGGTCATCGCCGCCGAGCGTCCGGACGCCATCCTGCCCACGCTGGGCGGCCAGACCGCGTTGAACGCCGCCGTCGCGCTGCACGAGGCAGGCACCCTGGCCGCCTACGGGGTCGAGCTGATCGGCGCGGACATCGAGGCGATCAAGGCCGGCGAGGACCGCAGGGCGTTCAAGGAGATCGTGACCAGCGTCGGCGGCGAGGTGCCGCGCAGCGCGGTGTGCCACTCGCTGGCCGACTGCGAGGCCGCCGCCGCCGACCTCGGCTACCCGCTCGTGGTCAGGCCCTCGTTCACCCTCGGCGGATCGGGCTCCGGCATCGCCTACGACGCCGATGACCTGCGGCGGTTCGCCGGGCACGGCCTGGATGCCAGCCCCGTCACCGAGGTACTGCTCGAGGAGTCGATCCTCGGCTGGAAGGAGTTCGAGCTCGAGCTCATGCGCGACAAGAACGACAACGTCGTGGTGGTCTGCTCGATCGAGAACGTGGACCCGATGGGCGTGCACACCGGCGACTCGGTGACCGTGGCTCCCGCGATGACCCTGACCGACCGCGAGTACCAGCGGATGCGCGACCTGGCGATCGCGGTGCTGCGCGCGGTCGGCGTCGACACGGGCGGCTGCAACATCCAGTTCGCCGTCGAGCCGGCCACCGGCCGGATGGTCGTGATCGAGCTCAACCCGCGCGTGTCCCGCTCCAGCGCGCTTGCCTCGAAGGCGACCGGCTTCCCGATCGCGAAGATCGCGGCGCGCCTGGCCATCGGCTACACCCTCGACGAGATCCGCAACGACATCACCGGCCAGACCCCAGCGAGCTTCGAGCCCGCGCTGGACTACGTCGTGGTCAAGGTGCCGCGGTTCGCGTTCGAGAAGTTCCCTGGCGCCGACCCGGTCCTGACCACGCACATGAAGTCCGTCGGCGAGGCGATGGCGATCGGCCGCTGCTTCGCCGAGGCCCTGCAGAAGGCGCTGCGCTCGCTCGAGCAGCCCGCCGCGCCGCTGAGCTGGCGCGACCCGCCAGGCGACCGCGAGGACCTGATCGCACGCTGCGCCGTGCCGCACGACGGCAGGATCGGGACGCTGCACCATGCCCTGCGGGCCGGCGCATCCGTGGCCAGCCTGGCCGCGGCGAGCGGGATCGACCCCTGGTTCATCGAGCAGGTCAAGGGCATCGAAGATCGCGCGCAACAGGTCGCGCGGGGCGGCCCGCCCACGCCGGCCAGCCTGCGCGCGGCGAAATCCGCCGGATTCTCCGACGGCCAGCTTGCCCAGCTGCTCGCGATGTCCGAGCGGCAGGTCAGGGCGCTGCGGCGGGACTTCGAGGTGCGGCCCGTGTACCACATGGTGGACACGTGCGCGGCCGAGTTCGCCGCCAGCACGCCGTACCTGTACTCGAGCTACGACGAGCTGTCGGAGGTGCCGGACTCCGCCAGGCCGAAGGTGATCATCCTCGGCAGCGGCCCGAACCGGATCGGTCAGGGCATCGAGTTCGACTACGCCTGCGTGCACGCGTGCTTCGCCGCCGCACAGGCGGGCTTCGAGACCGTGATGGTCAACTGCAACCCCGAGACGGTCTCCACCGACTACGACACCTCAGACCGGCTCTACTTCGAGCCGCTGACCCTGGAGGACGTCCTCGAGGTCGTGGCGGCTGAGCAGGCTTGCGGCGAGGTGGCAGGCGTCATCGTGTCGCTAGGCGGCCAGACCCCGCTCGGCCTTGCGCACGCGCTGCAGGCCGAGGGCGTCCCGATACTCGGCACCGCGCCCGACGCGATTCACCTGGCCGAGGACCGGGCCGAGTTCAGCGCCGTGCTGTCCGCTGCCGGGCTGCTCGCGCCGCGGCACGGCACGGCGCTCTCGACGGCCGACGCCGCGGAAATCGCCGCGGAGATCGGTTACCCGGTCCTGGTCAGGCCCTCGTATGTGCTGGGCGGCCGCGGCATGGAGATCGTCTACGACGAGGCGACGCTCGAGGCCTACGTGCACCGCGCCGCGGCGGCGAGCCCCGAGCACCCGGTGCTGATCGACAGGTTCCTGGACGACGCCATCGAGATCGACGTGGACGCGCTGTTCGACGGCGAGGAGCTGTACCTGGGCGGCGTGATGGAGCACATCGAGGAGGCCGGGATCCACTCGGGCGACTCGGCCTGCGCGTTGCCGCCGATCACGCTGGGCCAGGAGTACCTGGACGCCGTGCGTGCGTCCACCGAGGCGATCGCCCGCGGCGTGGGCGTGCGCGGGCTGCTGAACGTGCAGTACGCGCTCGCCGCCGGCCTGCTGTACGTGCTGGAAGCCAACCCGCGGGCGTCGCGCACTGTCCCGTTCGTGTCCAAGGCCACCGGGGTGCCGCTCGCGAAGGCGGCGACCAGGATCATGCTCGGCGCCTCGATCGCTGCGCTGCGGGCCGAGGGAATGCTGGCGGCGGCCGGCGACGGCGGGAACCTGCCGCTGGACGCGCCGATAGCGGTGAAGGAGGCCGTGCTGCCGTTCGGCAGGTTCCGCGAGCCGGGCGGCGCAGGCGTCGACACGCTGCTCGGCCCTGAGATGCGCTCGACCGGCGAGGTCATGGGCATCGACGAGTTCTTCGGCACCGCGTACGCCAAGTCACAGGCCGCCGCGTACGGGGCGCTGCCGGTCAAGGGCCGCGCGTTCGTCTCGGTCGCCAGCAAGGACAAGCGGGCGATGATCTTCCCGGTCAAGCGCCTCGCCGACCTGGGGTTCGAGATCTGGGCGACCAGCGGAACCGGGGAGGTCCTGCGGCGCAACGGGGTGCATGCCACGATCGTCCGTAAGCACAGCGACGGCCGGGGATCAGACGGCGAGCCGACCATCGTCGAGCGGATCCTGGCCGGCCAGGTTGACCTCGTGGTCAATACGCCGTTCGGCCGAGCCGGGCAGCCTGGCCCGCGCCGGGACGGCTATGAGATCCGCACCGCGGCGGTGCGCCGCGGCCTGCCCTGCGTGACCACGATGGCCGGGCTCGCCGCGATCGTGCAGGGAATCGAGGCCATCATGAGGAACGAGGTGGGTGTGCGCTCGCTTCAGCAGCACGCCGAGCGGATCAGGCGCGACCGGCAGGACGCCCGGCCATGACGGTCGGCGAACCCGAGTCAGAGTCGGGCCCGCTGCAGGTCCGCGGCACGGTGCTGACCGTGCGCCGGGTCGACGCCTACCACGCGATGACGATCGTCGCCCCCGGCATCGCCGCCCGGTTCAAGCCAGGCCAGTTCGTCACCGTCGCGGTGGGCGGCCCCGACACCTCGATGATGCTCGGCCGCGCGTTCTCGATCCACGACGTCCGGCCCGACCACGGCGGCACGGTCGAGTTCATCTTCGCCACGACAGGGCGCGGGACCCGGTGGCTCGCCGAGCGCAGGGCCAGGGACGTGCTCGACGTGACGGGGCCGCTCGGCCGGCCGTTCCCGGTTCCGCGGGATCCGGCGAGCTGCCTGCTGGTCGGCGGCGGTTACGGCAGCGCGCCGCTGTTCGCGCTCGCCGACCGGCTCAGGCAGCGCCGCTGCTCGGTCGACTTCCTGCTCGGGGGGGCCAGCGGCGACCGGGTCTTCGGCGCCCTCACGGCGCGGCGGACCGGTCGGTCGGCGACGATCACGACGGCCGACGGCTCGCTGGGCGTGCGCGGCATCGTGACCGACATGCTTGGCCAGGTGATCCACGAGGCGCGCACCGACGTGATCTACGCCTGCGGTCCGATGCCGATGCTCAGGCAGGTGACGGCGCTGGCGCGCAGGTACGACCTGCCGGTGCAGGTGGCCGTCGAGGAGTCGATGGCCTGCGGCATCGGGACGTGCATGACCTGCGTGCTGCCGGTGATCGGCTCTGACGGGATCACCAGGATGGTCAGGTCGTGCACGGACGGGCCGGTGTTCCGCGGCGAGCAGGTGCGCTGGGACGACATCGGCACGATCCCGTTCGACGCGTTCGGCGCGCCAGGCTGGGAATCCCGGGCCGGCCGCAGCCCGCGGTCCGCTGCCAGCCGCGGTGCCGCGCCCGCGCGCCGGGGAGCGGCTCAGCCGGGCGGCAGCCGTCAGGCGGCGCCGGGGCGGAGGCAGGGTCATGGCGCCTGACCTGCGGACCAGGCTCGGACCCGTCGAGCTGCCCAACCCGATCCTGACCGCGTCAGGCTGTGCGAGCTCGGGCCGCGAGCTGGCCCAGTTCGTCGACGTCTCCAAGATCGGAGCGGTCGTCACCAAGTCGGTGATGCTGGCGCCGCGTGCTGGCCGCCCGACCCCGCGAATGGCCGAGACGAGCAGCGGCATGCTCAACTCGATCGGGCTGCAGGGCCCCGGCATCGACGCGTTCCTGCAGCGCGACCTGCCGTGGCTGCTGTCGCGGGGAGCCAGGACCGTGGTCTCGATCGCGGGCGGCACGGTGGAGGAGTACGCGGAGCTGGCCGCCAGGCTCTCGGACGCCGCGGGGGTCACCGCGATCGAGGTCAACATCTCCTGCCCGAACGTCGAGCACAGGGGTCAGGTCTTCGCCTGCGATCCGGCCGACGCCGGCGCGGTGCTGGCCGCGGTACGGTCCCGCGCCAGGCATGACATCCCCGTGTTCGCCAAGCTCTCGCCCGACGTGACCGATATCGTCTCGATCGCTCGTGCGTGCGTGTCGGCGGGGGCAAACGGCCTGTCGATGATCAACACCCTGCTCGGCATGGTGATCGACACCGAGACGATGCGGCCGGCGCTGGCCGGGATGACCGGTGGCCTGTCAGGACCCGCGATCAGGCCGATCGCCGTGCGGTGCATCTGGCAGGTGCGGGAGGCGCTGCCCGACGTCCCGATCATCGGGATGGGCGGCGTAATGACGGGCCGGGATGCCCTGGAGCTGATGCTGGCCGGCGCGTCGATGGTCAGCATCGGGACGGCGATCTTCCACGACCCGTCGGCGTGCGCGAGGATCCTGCGCGAACTCGACGACGAGCTCGTCAGGCGCGGCATCGACCGGGCCTGCGACCTGGTCGGCCGCGCGCACGAGGTGAAGACCGCGGCGGGAAGCCGTCACAGGGGAAACATGCCCTCAGCCGGCATGGGAAGCAGCTGGGCTGGGTAACTGCGCGAGCATCGCCGCGATCAGCCCTGCCGACAGGGCGCCATGAGGAATGTGCGCCACGAGGATGGAGTGACCATGACAAGCCGCGCCCCGATCGCTGTCGCGCTCGATGCGCCGGACCTGAATACCGCCGCGCACTGGGCCGACCTGGTGACGCCGCATGTCAGCACGCTCAAGATCGGCCTCGAGCTGTACCTGCGGTTCGGCCCTGAGGCGGTCGCGTCCGTGCGCGGGCCCAGAGGCGTGGATGTGTTCCTCGACCTGAAGCTGCACGACATCCCGGCGACGGTCGGCGGTGCGGCCAGGGCCGTCGCCAAGGTCAGGCCCGACCTCCTGACCGTGCACGCCGCGGCAGGCACGGCGGCGATCAGGGCGGCCGTCGACGCGCTGCCGAGTACCAGGATCGTCGCGGTGACCGTGCTCACCTCGCTCAGCGACCATGACCTGGACGACATCGGCATGGCGGGCCCGGTCGGCGACGCCGTCCGCAGGCTCGCGGTCCTCGCGGTGGCCGCCGGCGCCCGCGGCCTGGTCTGCTCGCCGCGGGAAGTCGCCGCGGTGCGGGCCGAAGTCGGACCCGGCATCACCCTGATCACACCGGGCGTGCGCCCCTCCGGCCAGGCGACTCACGACCAGGCCAGGGTCGCGACGCCGCAGGAAGCGCTGCAAGCGGGCGCCGACTTGCTCGTCATCGGCCGGCCGATCACCGGCGCCCCAGACCCGGGTGCCGCAGCCGCGGCCCTCGCGACCGCGCTCCGCCGCCACCAGCCAGCCGCTAGCTGACGGCAGCTCGCCGACGGTCGCTGGCTGAGGGTCGCTGGCTGAGGGTCGCTGGCTGAGGGTTGTTGGCTGAGGGTCGCTGGCTGAGGGTTGTTGGCTGAGGGTCGCTGGCTGAGGGTCGCTGGCTGAGGGTCGCTGGTCGGCAACTCGCCGACAAGCCGCGGAGCCGGTTATCCGCCGGCAGCCGCCCGCCGCAGCCGCCCGCAGTGAGACTCCGGTCGTCACGGCAGCCGCACCGGGCACTCTGGCGCCACCAGTCACAGGCTGACCGCCGCTGGCGGCCTGGGGCCGTGTATCGATGGGACACCCATTGCGGTTTGCGGTGATGGGTGTCCCATCCATACCTGGCTTGACAGCGGCGCGGCGGCTGGAGGCATCGTACGCACTGGACGCGATGTGGGCTAATATGTGTGTTCGGGCGATTCATGCTGCGGTGGCCGAAGTGTTCGTCGATGGCGATCACCTGCACCGCTTGCCGTGGAAAGCATCCGAACCGGCCGAAACGGCGCGGAGTCGCTGACGACACGCAAGGCCATTGTTTCGTGGTCAGCCTTACCTCCGGCGATTACACTAGGCACCGGAACGTGCTCGCTACGTGATTGTGGATGAATTGTGGCGCGTTAAACGGGGGTTCGCGTTGCTCAAGCGGCCTGAACTCGCTAGTTTCCCCTCGCGAACAGAGTTTTTCGATACGAAACCCGAGGTGACCACGCGTGGCTCTTCCTCCACTGACCCCCGAACAGCGGGCGGCCGCTCTTGAGAAGGCGGCGAAGGCTCGCAAGGAGCGTGCTGAGATCAAGAACAAACTCAAGCACGCCTCGACGACCCTGCCTGAGGTCCTCAAGGACGGTCAGACTGACGATGTCGTCGGGAAGATGAAGGTCTCGGCGTTGCTTGAGTCCATGCCCGGCGTGGGCAAGGTCCGCGCCAAGCAGATCATGGAGCGGCTGGGCATCGCCGAGTCGCGCCGCGTTCGCGGGCTTGGCGCGAACCAGCGCATCGCGCTGGAGCAGGAATTCCGCGACGTCTGAGCAGTGCCATCCGGAGCGCGCGCGTCGGGAGACCGCCGCGCGGCCGCTCAGTGTTGGCCAGAGCGCGCGCGTCGGGAGACCGCCGCGCGGCCGCTCAGTGTTGGCCAGAGCGCGCGCGTCGGGAGACCGCCGCGCGGCCGCTCAGGCATCAGGCGCCACACGCGGGGACGGGGGGTTGCGTCATGGCCGGTCAGGCCGATCCGACTCGATCACATGACGGAGCCCCTGTCCCTGCGGGCCTGACGGTGCTCTCCGGACCTTCCGGGGTCGGCAAGAGCACGGTCGTGCAGGCGATCAGGGACCACTGCCCGGACGTCTGGCTGTCGGTCTCGGTGACAACCCGCAGGCCGCGGCCCGGCGAGGTGCACGGGCGGGAATACCTGTTCGTCGGCGAGTCCGACTTCGAGGATATGGTGGCTGCCGGCAAGCTGCTCGAATGGGCGAGATTCGCCGGCAACTACTACGGAACGCCACGCGGGCCGGTCGCCGAGCGGCTCACGCAAGGACTGCCAGGGCTGCTTGAAGTCGACGTCGTCGGCGCCAGGCAGGTGCGGGCCGCGGTGCCGGAGGCACTGCTGGTCTTCCTGGCCCCGCCGACGTGGGACGAGCTCGTACGCCGGCTCACCAGCCGCGAGACCGAGGCAGCCGACGTCATCGAGCAACGGCTCGAGGCGGCGCGGGCCGAGCTGAGAGCGGAGAGTGAGTTCGATGTCACTCTTGTCAACACGTCCGTACGGGACGTCTGCGCTCAGCTGGTAGCCTTGATGACAGCCAAGCCGGTGCATCAGCCGGCCGAGTAAGGCTTTCAAGCCGAGTACGGCTTTCAATCTGGAAGGCACATGGTGGCAGGGACTCCGGCGCTCGAGGGAATCATCAATCCGCCCATCGACGAGCTGCTCGACGTGGTGGACAGCAAGTACGGCCTGGTGATCATGGCCTCGAAGCGCGCCAGGCAGATCAACGCTTACTACGCGCAGCTTGGCGAGGGCCTGCTTGAGTATGTCGGCCCGCTCGTCGAGACCCGGGTACAGGAGAAGCCGCTCTCGATCGCGCTGCGCGAGATCAGCGAGGGCCTGCTGCACGCCGAGGCGACGGAAATCCCGCTCGCCTGACGTCCATCGGGTCGCGCGAGTGCGCATTGTCCTCGGAGTCGGCGCCGGCATCGCGGCCTACAAGGCCTGCGAGCTGCTCAGGCTGCTGACCGAATCTGGCCACGCGGTCCGCGTGGTCCCGACCCCCGATTCCCTTCGGTTCGTTGGCGCGGCGACCTGGCAGGCGCTGTCCGGCCAGCCGGTCAGCACGAGTCCGTGGGACGACGTGCACGAGGTGCCGCATGTCGCGATCGGGCAGCAGGCCGACCTGGTCTTCGTCGCACCAGCCACGGCCGATCTGCTGGCCAAGGCGGCCGCGGGCCTGGCACCTGACCTGCTCTGCAACGTGCTGCTGACCGCCCGCTGCCCCGTGGTCTACGCGCCAGCCATGCACACCGAGATGTGGATGCATCCGGCCACGCAGGCGAACGTCACCACGCTGCGGGCCAGGGGCGCGATCGTGCTCGAGCCCGCGTCTGGCCGGCTGACCGGCGCTGACACAGGGCCCGGCCGGCTGCCTGAGCCCGCGGAGCTCTACCAGGCCGCGCTGCGCGTGCTGGCCAGGGGAGCCGCTGGCCTGGCACCTGACCTGGCTGGCCGGCACGTCGTGATCTCGGCGGGCGGTACCAGGGAAGAACTCGACCCGGTCAGGTTCATCAGCAACTGGTCATCGGGATTGCAGGGATACGCGCTCGCCAGGACCGCCGCGGCGCGCGGCGCCGAGGTCACCCTCATCGCGGCGAATACCGCGCTCGCCGATCCGGCCGGCGTGCAGGTGATCAGGGTCACCTCGGCATGCGAGTTGCGGGACGCGGCGGTAAAGGCGGCGGCGGACGCGGACGCGGTCGTTATGGCGGCCGCTGTCGCCGACTACCGGCCAGTACTGAGGAGCGAAACCAAACTCAAGAAATCAGGCGGCATCCCAAAGCCGATCGAGCTGACCGAGAACCCTGACATCCTGCGCGAGCTCTCGGCTGACCGGCGCCGGCCTGGCCAGGTCATCGTCGGCTTCGCCGCCGAGACGGACGACCCGGTCGGCCACGGCAGGGTTAAGCTCGCGGCGAAGGGCTGTGACCTCCTCGTCGTCAACAAGGTCGGGAACGGCCTCGCCTTCGGCACCGCCGACAACGAGGCCGAGATCCTGTCCGCCGACGGGCAGCAGGTCTCGGTGCCGTTCGGGCCGAAGGAGTCCCTGGCCGAGGTGATCTGGGACAACGTCGTCTCCAGGCTTCGCTGAGCGCCTGGGCGCAGCGGCCTCCGCCGCGGCGACCCCTCAGGGCCGCCCGCGCGGCTACACTTCGGCGAGACCCGCGAACGAGGGAGAGAGTGCCACGTGGCTCGTCGGCTGTTCACATCAGAGTCGGTCACTGAAGGTCATCCCGACAAGATGGCTGACCAGATCAGTGACTCCATCCTGGACGCGATGCTCAAGGGTGACCCGCACAGCCGGGTAGCTGTCGAGACGCTGATCACCACCGGCCAGGTACACGTGGCCGGCGAGGTGACGACCGGCACCTACGTGGACATCCCGGGCCTCATCAGGGACAAGATCCTGGAGATCGGGTACGACTCGTCGGCCAAGGGCTTCGACGGAGCGTCCTGCGGCGTGTCCGTGTCGATCGGCTCGCAGTCGCCCGACATCGCCCAGGGCGTCAGCCACGCCTACGAGCACCGCGAGGGCGAAGGCGACGACGAGCTTGACCGTCAGGGCGCTGGCGACCAGGGCCTGATGTTCGGCTACGCCTCCCGGGAGACGCCTGAGCTGATGCCGCTGCCGATCATGCTGGCGCACAAGCTGGCGCGCCGCCTGGCCGAGGTGCGGCACAGCGGCGAGATTCCCTACATCAGGCCGGACGGGAAGACCCAGGTCACGATCGAGTACGCCGAGAACGAGCCGGTCCGGCTTGACACCGTCGTGGTCTCCACGCAGCATGCTCCCGCGATCGACCTGAAGGCCCTGCTCATGCCCGACATCAAGGAGCGGGTCGTCGAGCCGGTGCTGGCCTCGCTAGAGCTCGACAAGACCAACTACAGGCTGCTGGTCAACCCGACCGGGCGGTTCGAGGTAGGCGGCCCGATGGGTGACGCCGGCCTGACCGGGCGGAAGATCATCATCGACACCTACGGCGGCATGGCAAGGCACGGCGGCGGCGCGTTCTCTGGCAAGGATCCGTCGAAGGTGGACAGGAGCGCCGCCTACGCGATGCGCTGGGTGGCCAAGAACGTCGTCGCGGCTGGCCTTGCCGACAGGTGCGAGACGCAGGTCGCCTACGCCATCGGCAAGGCGAAGCCGGTCGGGCTGTTCGTCGAGTGCTTCGGCACCGAGCAAGTACCGCTCGAGCGGATCCAAGACGCGGTGCTGAGCACGTTCGACCTGCGTCCAGCGGCGATCATCAGGGATCTTGAGCTGCTCAGGCCGATCTACGCGCAGACCGCGAGCTACGGCCACTTCGGCAGGGAGGAGCCCGACTTTTCCTGGGAGCGCACGGACAAGGCAGACGCGCTGCGGGCGGCCGCCGGACTGTGACCGACTCGTCCGGCGAGCGCGAGGCTGAGCCTGCGGCTCGCGCGGGCGAGCAAGGGACGCTGGCACTTGGCACGGCGACGCGGGTCGCCGAGCCCGCCAGGTCAGGCGCGCGGCGGGCGCCGCGGCGTCCAGCCAGGAAGGCGGCCAAGCGGGTCGCGGCCGAGCGGCAACCAGTCGCGCGGGTCGCCGTCGACGTTCCGCTGCCGCACCTGGACCGGCTGTTTGACTACCTGGTGCCGCAGAAACTGGCCGGCCAGGCCGTGCCCGGATGCCGGGTCAGGGTCAGGTTCGCTGGCCGGCTGACTGGCGGCTACCTCATCGAACGGGCTGAGACGTCTGAGCACGACGGACGGCTCGCCTTCCTTGAGCGGGTGCTCTCGCCGGAACCCGTGCTGACGCCGGATATCGCCGGCCTGGCGCGCGCCGTTGCCGACCGGTACGGCGGCACTCTGGCCGACGTACTGCGCCTCGCGATCCCGCCGCGGCACGCGACCGTCGAGGCCGAGGGACCAGACGCGGGTGCCGGCGCAGACGCCGCCGAACCGCCGCACGCGGGCGACGGGCCAGCGCGGGCGCCGGCCGATCCCGTCGGCCAGCCTGGTCCCTGGGCCCGTTATCCGGCCGGCGCGGCGTTCCTCGCCGCGCTGGCTGACGGCCGCAGCCCCCGGGCCGTGTGGTCCGCGCTGCCCGGCCCCTCCGGGCCTGCTGCTGGCCTCGGGCCCTCCGGGCCGGCTGCTGGCCTCGGGCCCTCCGGGCCGGCTGCTGGCCTCGGGCCCTCCGGGCCGGCTGCTGGCCTCGGGCCCTCCGGGCCGGCTGGCAGCACTGCCTGGGCCGTGGAAATCGCCCTCGCGGTCGCGGCAACGGCGGCGAGCGGGCGCGGCGCCCTCGTGATCGTGCCCGATGCCAGGGATCTCGAGCTCGCCGAAGCCGCGCTGGCCGCGGCGCTCGGGCCCTCCGCCGTCATCAGCCTGGCCGCTCACCTCGGGCCCGCCGAGCGGTACCGCCGCTGGCTCACCGTGCTACGCGGCCAGGTCAAGGTCGTGGCCGGGACGCGCTCAGCGATGTTCGCCCCGGTCGCGGACCTGGGTCTGGTGGTGCTCTGGGACGAAGGCGACGACCTGCACGCCGAGCCGCGGGCGCCCTACCCGCACGCCAGGGACGTGCTGCTACTGCGCGCGCACCGCGGCGGAGCCGCCGCGCTGCTCGGCGGCTACGCCAGGACGGCCGAGGCCGCCCAGCTGATCGACACCGGCTGGGCCAAGCCGCTGGCAGCCGGCCGCCAGGCCGTCCGCGCTTGCGCGCCGCTGATCAGGACGGCAGGCGACGACGCCGAGCTGGCCCGGGACGAGGCCGCCAGGACCGCGCGGATCCCGAGCCTGGCCCTGCGCACCGTGAAGGAGGCGCTCGCCATCGGGCCCGTCCTGTTCCAGGTGCCGAGGCGGGGCTACCTGGCCGCTGTCGCCTGCCAGCGTTGCGGCACCAGGATCCGGTGCGGCGCGTGCGCCGGCCCCGTGACCCTCGCCGGCCCGCACCAGCCGCTGCGCTGCGGCTGGTGCGGAGCGCCGGCCAGGCAGGACTGCGCGGCATGCGGCGGCACGGGTGTCAGGGCGCTGGTCACCGGCGAGCAGCGGACAGCGGAGGAGCTGGGCCGGGCTTTTCCTGGCGTACCAGTCCTGACGTCGAGCGGATCCGCGGTCCTGGCCACTGTTCCCGATGCGGCCGGCATCGTGATCGCTACGCCGGGAGCCGAGCCGCGCGCAGCTCATGGCTACGCGGCCGGCATCTTGCTGGACGGCTGGGTTTTGCTGGCCAGGCCAAGCCTGCGGGCCGGGGAAGAGGCGCTGCGCCGCTGGATGAACGCCGCCGCGCTGGTCAGGCCCGATTCCTCGGGCGGCAAGGTGGTCATCATGGCGGACCACGGCCTGCCGCCGGTCCAGGCGCTGATCAGGTGGGATCCGGCCACGCACGCCGACAGGGAACTCGCCGAGCGCGCTGAGCTGAGGTTCCCGCCCGCGGTCCGGATGGCGGCTCTGACCGGCGCCGACGGCGACGTCCGCGAGCTTCTCGGCGCGGTGTCGCTGCCTGCGCACACCGACGTGCTTGGTCCGGTTGCCGCCGTGGATCCAGCCGCTCAGGGTGCCGATGCCGCCGTGCGATACCTGGTCAGAGCCCCTTCGGCGGACGGCACCGCGCTAGCCGTCGCGCTGCGGGCTGGGCTGGCAAGCCGCAGCGCTGCCAAGAGCCCTGGCCAGGTCAGGTTGCAGCTTGACCCGAGCGAGCTGATCTGACGATATGGCGAACAGGCCGTAAGGTGCTTGGGTGGCAAGTTCACGGCAGAGGCCGGGCGCACCGCCCGCAGTCCCGCGCGGCCAGGAACCGATCGTTCCTGCTCACGTGGCTGACCTGATGCGCCGCAATCAGGAGAAACCGGCCGAGCGCCGCAGGCTGCCCTCGGTCAGGCTGGCGCCGCGCGACGAGCTCGCGTCGATGGCCCGCGTCGCGCCGCTGTTGCGGGCGGCCAGGGATCTCGGCCACTGGACCAAGCAGCGGTACGGCCAGGCGGCCGCGGCGGGCAGCCAGCTCGACGCCTCCTCGGTGGCAGCGGCGGCGTCCGCCCTCGACATGGCCCCCAGGGAGGTGCGGGCCGCCTGGGGCGTGATGACCGCGGCGGCCAGGCTCCCCGGACGGGAAGCCCGCGGAGATGGCCTGGCAGCCGTGCTCGCGCACGGCGAGACCGAGGCGATCCTCCGGATCTGGGACGCCGCGCTGGCGGTCGTCCTGGACTCTGAGGAACTTGACGGGATCGCGACAGCGCTCTACACCGTCGGCGGGCCAGTCGGAATGGACGGCCTGTTCGACGCGTACGCGTCCGCGGCGGGACCGCGCCGCGGTCCCAGCTCGCCGCTTGCCCAGTCGGCACGTGTTCCTGCGGCTCCGGTTCCTGCGGCTCCGGTTCCTGCGGCTCCAGTCCAGCTTGCTCCGCCGCCAAGCTCCAGCCGCAGCCGTGCGGCGGCCACCAGCGCGGAGGGCGCGCCCGGCAGCCTGGCCGGCTCCGATCAGGGCGCGGCGCTCTCGCTCGCGCTTGAGACGCTCGCCGACCTGGGCGTCGTCGAACTTGGCACCGAAGAGGGCGACGGCAGCCTGACGGTCGCGCTCTCGCCGCTCGGCACATGGGGCGTGCACCGCAGGCTCCGCGCTCAGGGCTGGCACGTGCCCGTCCTCGGCGCTGCGCGCCGCGAGGGCGCGCACGGCCTGCTGGCCGCGCTGGCGAACTGTGACGCCGAGGACGGCGAAGCGGAGATCACCGCGTGGCTCGCGGCGCGTGATCCGGCCACTGCCGCTGCCGAGCTGATCGACGCGGCGGCCGGTGGCTCGCCAGGGCAGCGCGGCGCGGCGTTCGCCGTGCTCGACCGGATCGGGATTTCCGCGACCGATCAGGTCAGGAACGCACTCGGCCGTCCGCTGCTGCGCGCGCACGCCGCCGTCTGGCTGATCGAGCACGGCGAGCAGGTGCCGCTCGACCCCGCCGACCGGACCTGGCTGCTCGTCGACCTCGGCGCCGGCCTGCTCGAAGAGGCGAACGCGCAAGACGTGGTCGCTGAACTGCTGCCTGACCTGCCGCCGGAGGACCAGGCGGAGATCGTGGCCAGGCTGTGGGAGGTCAGCCATCCCGGCGTGACCAGCTTCCTGACCGCGCTCAGCGATCACCACCCGGTTCCTGCTGTCGCCAGGGCGGCCAGGAAGGCCGCCTTCAAGGCCAGGTCGCCCGCGGCGAGCACCGGCTTGGCGCGCTCGCCGCAGGCGAGCGCCGACTAGCCCTGGCCGCAAGGGTTCACCTGGCCACGGGCGCCTCGCTGGCTCGTAGACTGGATCAGCCGCATTCTCGGGCCGGCCCTGGATCGAGTACCTGGAGGACACCGCCGGTGAGTATCAAGCCGATCCGCCTGTTCGGAGATCCCGTGCTGCGCACGCCGGCCGAGCCCGTCACCGATTTCGACGCCGAACTGCGCAGGCTGGTCGCTGACCTGACCGACACGATGCAGGACGCGCCAGGGCTGGGCCTGGCTGCTCCGCAGATCGGGGTCGGCCTGCGCGTGTTCACCTACTACGTCGACGACATACTCGGGCACCTGATCAACCCGGACCTGGACCTGTCCGCCGACGAAGAGACCGACGACGAGGGCTGCCTGTCCTTCCCCGGCCTTGCGTTCCCCACCAAGCGCTCCTACGGCGTGGTCGCCAAGGGATTCGACATGCACGGCGAACCGGTGACCGTGGAGGGCAGCGGGATGCTGGCGCGGTGCGTCCAGCACGAGACCGACCACCTCGACGGCGTGCTGTTCATCGACAGGCTCGACCCAGAGCAGCGAAAGCTTGCGATGAAAGAGATCCGTGCGGCTGACTGGTGGGGCGAGCAGGTGCCCGCGGTAAAGATCTCGCCGCACCTGACCCATGGCAAGGCGCTCTAGCCGATGCGGCTGGTCTTCGCTGGAACGCCGCAGACGGCGGTCCCGTCCCTGGACGCGCTGCTCGCGTCGTCGCACACCGTCGCCGCGGTACTAACCAGGCCCGACGCGCCTGCCGGGCGCGGCAGGAAGATCGCTGCGAGCGCGGTTGCCGAGCGTGCCAGGCAGGCCGGTGTCGAGGTGCTGCAGCCGCGGCGTCCGTCGGACCCCGGATTCCTGAGCAGGCTGCGCGAGATCGCGCCCGATTGCTGCCCTGTGGTCGCCTACGGCGCCCTCGTTCCCGACGCCGCGCTGAACGTGCCACCGTGCGGCTGGGTCAACCTGCACTTCTCCGTGCTGCCCGCCTGGCGGGGGGCAGCGCCTGTGCAGCACGCGATCCTGCACGGCGACGAGATCACCGGCGCGACGACGTTCCAGCTCGTGGCCGAGCTCGACGCCGGACCGGTCTTCGGTGTCGTCACCGAGCCGATCGGTCCCGCTGACACGGCCGGGAGCCTGCTGGGCAGGCTGGCGGTATCCGGGGCTCAGCTGCTGATCGCGACGCTGGACGGGATCGAGTCAGGTGAGCTCGAGGCCAGACCGCAGCCGGAGGAGGGGATCACTCACGCGCCGAAGCTCGACCGGGCTGGCGCCAAGGTGAACTGGAAGCAGCCTGCCCAGGCCATCGACCGGCTGATCCGTGCGTGCACGCCTGCGCCAGGTGCCTGGACGACTCTGGTGGGGACAACACAGCACGGGGCCACGCTGAAGCTGGGGCCGGTCAGCCGTCCCGGCGACGACCAGGCCGGTCGGCCCGACCTGGGGCCCGGCGAGGTACAGGTCAGCGGGCGGGCGGTCTTCGCCGGGACCGGCACTACGGCGGTCCTGCTCGGCGACGTGCAGCCGGAAGGCAAGCGCCGGATGCCAGCGGCCGACTGGGCCCGCGGCATGCGAGTCACCGACCTGGTGCTCGACTGAAATGAGCCGCGATGCAGGAAGGCAGGCGGGCGGCGCGGGCCGTCGTGCGGTACCCGCGGCAGCCGCGGGTCGCGGACAGCGAGGCGGATCGGGCCGCGGGCCGGGCGGACCGGCAGGCTCGCGGCGCGGCGCGGCCGGACGATCAGCGGCAGGCGGCCAGGACGGCTCGGGACGCGGACCCGACCAGGCCAGGCGCACCGCGCACGCCGTGCTGCTGGCGGTCAGCGAACGCGACGCCTACGCGAACCTGCTGCTAGCCGCCGCCTTGCGCGAACGCGGGCTGCACGGTCAGGATGCCGCGCTCGCGACCGAACTCGTCTACGGAACGCTGCGGAACCGTTCGTGCTATGACGCCATCATCGGCATGTGCGCTGACCGCGAGCTGAACCGGATCGATCCGCCCGTGCTCGAGGTGCTGCGGCTCGGCGCTCATCAGCTGCTTAGCATGCGGATCAAGGCGCACGCGGCCGTCGCGACGACGGTCGACCTCGCGATCGCGGTCGCCTGGCGACCGGCCGGCTTCGTCAACGCGGTGCTGCGCAGGATCGCGCCGCGCGACCTGGAGTCGTGGCTCGGGCTCGCCGCCCCTGACCGGGCGGCCGACCCCGTCGGCCATCTCTCGGTCTGGTACAGCCACCCGCGATGGATCGTCACGGCCTTCGCCGACGCGCTCGGCGAGACCGTGCCAGCCCAGGACGGTGCAGCAGACACCGGCCAGGCGCCGGCGGCGCTGGCGGAGACCGAAGCAGCGCTCGCGGCGGACCAGCAGCGACCCGCGGTCAGCCTGGTCGCTGTCCCAGGCCTGGCTGACCCCGCCGAGCTCATCGACGCCGGGGCGCAACCCGCGCGGTGGTCGCCGTTCGGCGCGTACCTGCCGGGCGGCGATCCTGGCGCGTTGCCCGCCGTCGCCGGCCAGCGCGCGGCCGTGCAGGACGAGGCGAGCCAGCTGGCCGTGCTGGCGCTGACCAGAGCGGACACTGACGGCGAAGACCGGGCCTGGCTCGACCTGTGCGCGGGTCCCGGCGGCAAGGCCAGGCTGCTCGCCGGGCTCGCGGCCGGGCGCGGGGTCGTGCTCGTCGCCGCCGACGCACACGAGCACCGGGCCAGGCTCGCCGCCGAGGCGGTGCGCGTAACCGGCGCCGGCCGTGCCGTGACCGCGGACGGCACGGCGCCTGCCTGGCGCCCTGGGGCCTTCGACCGCGTGCTGGCCGACGTCCCGTGCTCGGGCCTCGGCAGCCTGCGCCGCCGCCCTGAGGCTCGCTGGCGGCGCGACCCGGCCGGCATCGCGGCGCTTGGCGGGCTGCAGCGGGCACTGCTCGTATCGGCGATCGAGGCAACGCGGCCAGGCGGTGTCCTCGCGTACGTCACCTGCTCGCCGCACCTCGCGGAGACCAGGGACGTTCTCGGCGACGTCCTGGCCGGCCGCGCGGATCTCGAGGTGCTCGACTGCCCGGCCCTGCTGGCCGAGGTGCCTGGCCTGCGCTGCCAGGAGCCGCATTCGCGGTACGCTCAGTTCTGGCCGCAGCGGCACGGCACCGATGGGATCTTCGTCGCGCTCCTGCGGCGGCTCGGCCAGGACGCGCGGTCCGGCTGAGCGCACGGCCGGTCGGCCTTCGGGCCTGGCGTTTCTGGTTGCTGCCGGAGTGAACCGGCGACATCACGTGCGCGCTGGCGGCTCGAGGAGGGCGCTCGCCGGCGGCAATCTCTGCTCAGCGGAACAGCGGGCTGCAGTGGCCTGGCGTATTCCTGGCCAGGTCAGCGCGCCCTGGCTGGCGCACGGTTGAGTGAGCGGCCGCGTGCCTTCGACAGCCGGCTGGTCCCGATATCGGCGCGCTGACCCTGCCGGTAGCCGTCGCCGTAGCCGCTGCCGGAAAAGGTGACCCTGGCCTTGCGGGTCACCGGGTAGGCCTCCTCCACCTGCCTGCGGATAATGAGGGAACGATCGGCCAGGACGAGCGCGGTTTGCTCGCCGCCCTGGGCGCCTGGCCTCGTCGCCGCCCGCACGGCGCCGTGCTCGGCCTCCCGAACGCGGGCGATCACCGCGGTGGCGAACCCGAGCAGCCAGCTGCGCCGCCACGCCCGCGGGCTGCTGCTCCACTCCGGCACCTGGGCGCTGGCCAGTCCGTGCGCCATCTGGATGAGGATGGACGTGTACAGGACATCGGCGCGATCGATGTCGGAGGCGAATCCGAAGAGATGCACCCGGCTGCCGCGGCGGGCGCCGCCCAGCAGGATGCACTGGCACCGCAGCGCCGAGGCGAGCCCGCTGAGCAGATGGGCCTTCTCGCGTGCCCACGGGTTGTCGATGTCCAGGATCCGGTTAGCAGGCTGGTCGGTCTCCGGCTGGTCAGCCGCCAGCAGCGCCCGGTCGATGCCGTACTTCGCCATCAGCTGGGCGGCCTTCGCCGTGAACGCCTGGGCTTCGGCAGGGGTGACCGAGTCGTCCTCGGCCTGCGCCAGCAGCTTGCGTACCCGGTCGAGCAGCCGCTCTGGTGCTTCGGTCAGTTGCACATGCCCTCCTTCGACTGGCATCCGAACTTGCGAGCGAACGTATCGGAGCGGTGTGACAGTGCGCCGCCGCACGCTCGTAGACTGCGCATGACATGTCCATGCAGATCTCGCCGAGCGTGCTGGCCGCCGACTTCGCCAGGCTGGCCGACGAGGCGTCACTCGTTGCCGACACGGCTGACTGGCTGCATATCGACGTCATGGATGGCCATTTCGTGCCGAATCTGACGATCGGGCTGCCCGTCGTGGCCGCGTTGCTGAAGCACGCCGTGCTACCGCTTGACTGCCATCTGATGATCGCAGAGCCGGACCGCTGGGCGCCGGATTACGCGGCCGCCGGCGCGCGGAATGTCACGATCCACGCGGAGGCGGCAGCGGCGCCGGTCAGGACGCTGCGCGAAATCAGGTCCGCGGGTGCGCGGGCAGGCCTGGCCCTGAACCCCGGCACCGCCGTCGATCCCTACGCCGACCTGCTGCCCGAGGCCGACATGCTCCTGGTGATGACCGTCGAACCTGGGTTCGGCGGCCAGTCGTTCCTCGACCTGGTGCTGCCGAAGATCAGGCGGGCCCGTGCGCTCATCGCCCGGCATGGCGGCGAGGTCTGGCTGCAGGTCGACGGCGGAGTGACCGAAGAGACGATCGGCCGGTGCGCTGAGGCCGGCGCCGATGTCTTCGTGGCTGGCACCGCCGTGTTCAGGTCGGCCGACCCTGGCAAGGCTGTCGGGCACCTGCGGGCGCTGGCCGAGGCGGCAGCCAGCCTGCCACCCGGCGGCCAGGAAGGCTGACCCCGGGATCATGCCGGCTGCGGAGGCGAGCACGGACAGGGCTGCGTAATGCAAAATCCGGCTGCAGCCCTGTCGAATCGAGACACTGTCGTTCGTCGGAAGCAGCGGGGGGATCGGACACAATTCGAAGGAGACTGCGATGGCCCAGTACGCGATCTTGATTTACGAGGCAGAAAGCGGCTACGCCGAGGCCGGGCAGGCGGCGTGGCAGCAGGCGATGGAGGCGCACGGCAGGTTCGCCGGGCAGGTCGGCGAGCACGGCGGCAAGATCACCGGCGGCGACGCGCTCGAGCCCACGAGCACGGCGACGTCGATCCGCGGCGACATCGTCACCGACGGGCCGTTCGTCGAGACGAAGGAGGCGCTCGGCGGCTTCTACCTGATCGAGGCCAGGGATCTGGACCACGCGATCGAGATCGCCAAGCTCTGCCCGGCACCGTACGGCGGCGTCGAGGTGCGTCCGATCATGGACACCTCGGGCGGCTGACGGTCCCTGGCTGTGCCAGCGAGCGGCGAGACGACTGTGACGCGCGGCGGAAACGACGGATCTCCCGGGAACGGCCAGGCGGCCGCGGCGGCGTCGCCTGCCCGTCCCGCTGGTCCCCGTGCCGCTGGTCCGCGTGCCGTCGGTGCTGGCGCTGCAGGTCCGGGTCGGAGGGACACCGCGAGGAACGCGATCGCGGCGGCGGTGGCCGAGGCACACCGGCGTGAGTGGGCCTTCGTGCTCGCCGCCACCGCGCGCGTGACCAGGGACCTGGACGCGGCAGAAGAGTGCGTTCAGGACGCGTACGTCGCGGCGCTCGACGCGTGGGCACGGCAGGGCGTCCCGCGTAACCCCGGTGCCTGGCTGACCACGGCGGCCAGGCACCGGGCGCTTGACACCCTGCGCAGGAACCGGACGCTGCGCACCAAGCTGCCGCTGCTGATCGTCCCTGACCAGGCGCCTGGCGAGGACGCTGAGGCGGTCGAAGGCCGGGACGTGATCGCGGACGACCGGCTGCGGCTGATCTTCACCTGCTGCCATCCGGCGCTGGCCAGGGAGGCGCAGGTCGCGCTCACCCTGCGACTGGTGTGCGGGCTCAGCACCGCCGAGATCGCCAAGGCCTTCGTGGTGTCCGAGCCGACGATGGCAGCCAGGGTGACGCGGGCGAAGAAGAAGATCTCGGCGGCCAGGATCGCCTACCGGGTGCCCGAGGCGGCCGAGCTGCCTGACCGGCTCGACGCGGTGCTGACCGTGATCCACCTGCTGTTCACCACCGGCCACACTGACCCGCACGGGGCCGGCCTGGTCCGTCCCGAGCTGGTTGAGCGCTCCATCGCCCTGGCCAGGCTGCTGCGCGAGCTGATGCCCGACGAGCCAGAGGTATGCGGCCTGCTCGCGTTGCTGCTGATCACCGACGCCCGGCGCGCGGCCAGGACCGATGCCCGGGGCAGGCTCCAGCTGCTTGAGCACCAGGACCGCTCGCTATGGGACGCGGCAGCGATCGCCGAGGGCGGTCAGCTGGTTATTGACGCCCTGCGGTGCGGGCGGCCAGGGCGCTTCGCGCTGCAGGCGGCGATCGCCGCTGTGCACGCCGAGGCACCCAGCTACGCGGCCACCGACTGGCCGCAGCTGCGCACGCTCTATGACCGGCTGCTCAGGGCCTGGCCGTCGCCCGTGGTCGCGCTGAACCGCGCCGTGGTGATCGCGATGACCGGCGGGCCAGCGGCCGCGCTGGCAGAGGTCGGCCTGCTGGAACAGGACGGGCGGCTTGACGGCTACCGGTACCTGCCAGCGACCAAGGCAGACCTGCTGCGCCGGCTCGGCCGCCTGGCCGAGGCCCGGCGGGCCTACCAGGACGCGCTGGCGCTGACCGAGAACTCAGCGGAGCGAGCGTTCCTGGAGGGCCGGATCGCCGAGATGGTCGAGTGATCGCGCCGCGCGTCCGGTGTCTTAGCTCATGGCGCGTCAGGCGAGCGGTTCAGCGGCCTGCGTGCAGCAGATTCACCTCACGCGGGTCTCGCGGTCAGCGGTCGCCGGTGGCGCGCGGAGTGGCATAGGGCGGATCGGGGTGCTGGGAACGGATCAGGGCGTTACAGTCGGTTCCCGTGACGCGCAGGCCGCTTGAGGAGATCATCGAGCCCGGCTGGGCTGAGGCCCTGGAACCGGTCGCCGGCCCGATCGCGGCGGCTGGCGACTTCCTGCGTGCGGAGATCGCGGCAGGCCGCTCGTACCTGCCGTCGGGCGAGAACATCCTGCGGGCGTTCAAGCAGCCGTTCGCCGACGTCAGGGTGCTGATCGTGGGCCAGGACCCGTATCCGACGCCCGGGCATCCGGTCGGGCTGAGCTTCTCCGTCGCGCCGTCGGTGCGGCCGCTGCCGCGCAGCCTGGTCAACATCTTCCGCGAGTACAGCAACGATCTCGGCTACCCGCCGCCGTCCAACGGCGACCTGACGCCGTGGACCGAACGCGGCGTGCTGCTGCTCAACAGGGTGCTGTCCGTGCAGCCCGGCAAGCCAGGGTCGCACCGCGGCAAGGGCTGGGAAGCGGTCACCGAGCGGGCGATCAGCGCGCTCGCGGCGCGCCAGGTCCCGATGGTGGCGATCTTGTGGGGACGGGACGCGAGGAACCTGGCGCCGCTGCTCTCCGGGGTGCCGCTGGTCGAGTCGGCGCACCCCAGTCCGATGTCGGCTGACCACGGGTTCTTCGGGTCGCGGCCGTTCAGCAGGGCTAGCACGCTGCTCGTCGAGCAGGGCGGCGAGGAAATCGACTGGAAGCTGCCCTAGCTGCGGCAGCCTGTCGGCAGGGTACGCCGAACCGGCGCCGGCGGATCTGACCGCTCGTTTTGCCTGGTCACTTCTCATTTCAGAGCACAATGTGGGTATGACTGCGCTCTCTGACGCCGCGCTGGCGGCGTCGACGGCGGCCAACGGTGGCGCCGGCCCCGGGTCAGGCCCCGGGTCAGGCCCCGGCTCAGGCCCTGGCTCAGGCAGGACCGACGTGCCGTCCGTCGTCAGCGTCTCTGGCCTGGCCGTGAGTTTCGGACCGGTGCGCGCGCTGGACGGCATCGACCTGGAGATCCGGGCCGGCGAGGTCGTCGCGCTGGCCGGGGAGAACGGCGCCGGCAAGACCACGCTGGTCCGCTGCCTGGCTGGTGACATCGCGCCGAGCAGCGGCGAGATCCTGCTGGGCGGCAGGCCGCTGCCGGCCGACCCGGTCACCGCGAGCAGGAGCGGGGTCGGCGTGGTGTGGCAGGACCTGTCGCTGTGCGACAACCTCGACATCGCCTCCAACCTGCTGCTCGGCCGGGAACGCCGCCGGCACCTGCTGTCCGAGGTCAGGATGCACGCGGACGCGTCGGCCGTGCTGGCCAGGCTCGGCATCCCGCTGACCGACACCACGCGGAGCATCCGCTCGCTGTCCGGCGGTCAGCGGCAGCTGATCGCGATCGCCAGGGCGATGGCCGGCCAGCCCGAGTTGCTGCTGCTCGACGAGCCGACGGCATCGCTCAGCATCCGGTACGCAGCCCAGGTGGAAGAGCTGATCGCGGCGCTGCGGGACGAGTCGAAGACGATCGTGATCGCCTGCCACGACCTCGACCTGATGTTCCGGCTGGCCGACCGGATCGTGGTGCTGCGGCATGGGCAGGTCGCCGCGGACGTCGAGTCATCCGCGGTCCGGCCTGACGACGTGGCCGCGCTGCTGTCCGGCCAGCAAATCGACTCCTCAGCCAGGCGCCAGCTGACCAGGCTGCACGGCCTGACCGGCCGCCTTGTGGCCGCCGACCCGTCGTCGAGCCTCTCCCTGATCCTGTCCGCGCTCGGCGCGGCGCTCGGATCCGACCGGCTCTGCATTCACCTCGCCGCGGGCGCCGAGTTGGAGTGCACCGCGTCGCTCGGCCTGCCAGACGAACTGCTCAGCCGGTGGGCCACGGTGCCGTTCGGCGCTGGCGGTGGGCCAGCCGGCCAGGCCGCGGCGGCCGGCCGGCCGGTCATCGTGCCGGACGCGCAGGCTGGCTGGTCGCACTTCGCCGGGCTCGCCGCCGCGGCGGGCGTCGCGAGTTCCTGGTCGGTGCCGGTGCTGGCCAGGGACGGGCTGACCGGCGTCATCACCGTGTTCCGTGACACGCCAGGGGAGCCAGAACGCGATCAGCTCGAACTCGTCACCGTGTACGCGGGGTATGCGGCGAGCGCGATCGAGCGGGACCGTCTGCTCGACGAGGTGACCGAGCGCAACCGCGTGCTTGAGACGATCAGGGAGGTGCTCGAGACGCTGGCTGGCCCGATCCCGGTCGGCGAGGGGCTCGGCCTGGCGCTGCAGTCCCTGTGCCGCGGTCTGCAGGCGGACGAGGTCACGCTGCTGACCGTCAGCGACGGAGGCGCTCCGCGGCTGCGCGGGCGCGCCACCGGCGGGCGGCAGGTCGGCGGCACACCCGAGGAAGCGATCGCGCTGGCCGCCGCTATCAGTTCAGACAAGGGGCATAACGGGACCGCGCGGCGCCTGCCGGGCCCGGATGGCCGGTGGCATCTGGCCGTGACGTTCGCGGCGCCTGCCGGGCCCAGCGTTCTGCTCGCGAGCTGGTGCGCTGGCCCGCCCACCTCCGAGGCGACCGTGCTGATCGAGGACGCCGCGCATTCGTTCAGGCTCGCGCTCGAGCGCGAACAGGCAGGGTTCGCGCACCAGGAGGCCACGGCGCTGCGGCGGTCGCAGGAACTGCAGCGCGACTTCCTGTCTAGGCTCAGCCACGAGCTGCGGACACCGCTGACCGCGATCCGCGGCTATGCCAGCAGCCTGCTGCAACCCGACGTGACCTGGGACGCCGAGTCCCAGCACCGGTTCCTGACCAGGATCGCCGCTGAGTCGACCAGGCTCGGCCGGCTGGTCGAGGATTTGCTCGACTTCTCCGCGATCGAGCTCGGCATCCTTCGGCTGCAGCCTGACTGGTGCGACCTCCAGCTCGTCCTCGAGGCCGCGGTCGCGTGCCTGCCGCCCGAAGGCGCCGGCATGGTCGAGATCTGGTGCGCGCCAGGCCTGCCGGCGGTCTGGGCCGACCATGACAGGCTCGAGCAGGTCTTCGTGAACCTGCTCGGCAACGCCGTCGGCCACAATGCGCCGGGGACCCCGGTGCGGGTCCAGGCCAGGCCAGCGGGCAGCAATTCGGTGGCGATCGAGGTCAGCGACGATGGAATCGGCCTGCCCGCTGAGGTCGCCATCGCGCCGTTTGAGCCGCGGCGGCGAAGCCGCGCCAGGACCGCGGGTGCGGGCGTCGGACTGTCGATCGCGCGCGGTATCGTGGCCGCTCACGGCGGCCTGCTCGAGGTCGTGCCCAGCCAGGGCGCCAGTTTCGTGGTCAGGCTGCCCGTCGAGGACGGCTCGGGGCTACCTGGAACCGGGCCGCCGGGACCGCAGAGGGAGGCACGGCGTTCGTGACAGTGCCTCCCAGCACGGGGCAGCCCGGCACCGGGGAAGTCGGTCCGACGCGCGCGCTTCTCGTCGAGGATGACCCCAACATCGTCGACATGATCAGGTCGAACCTGGCCGTTCGCGGCTTCGACACGGTGGTCTCGGCCGACGGGTCGCGAGCTCTGCAGTTGCTCGACACCGAGGAGCCCGACATCGTGCTTCTTGACCTGATGCTGCCAGAGGCTGACGGGTTCGAGCTGTGCCGGCTGATGCGGGAGCGATCAGGCGTGGCGATCATCGTGGTCTCGGCAAGGGGCGGCGAGCGGGACAAGGTCACGGCCCTGAACATGGGTGCGGACGACTACATGACCAAGCCGTTCAGCATCGAGGAACTGCTCGCCAGGATCGCTGCGACGCTCCGCCGTACCAGGCCAGCGACTCCTCGCGCCTCGGTTCCGCAGATGATCGACGTCGGCGAGCTTCGCATCGACCTGACCAGCGAGCAGGTGTTCAGGCGCGGTGACCGGGTGCACCTGACGCCGACCGAGTTCGCGCTGCTGCGCGAGCTCGCGACGAACCGCGGCAAGCTGCTGACTCATGCGCACCTGCTCCGCCGGGTCTGGGGGCATGGCTACGAGACCGAGACGGAGTATGTTCGGGTGTATGTCCGCAGGCTCAGGGCCAAGCTCGAAGACGACGGAGGAGCGCCCCTGATCCTGACGCAGCCGCGAGCCGGCTACCGGTTTGCGGCAGATTAGCAGCTGTCGGGGGCAGCTGCGTTTACAGAATTTTTATGCTCAACGGCGGATGTTAACGACCGCGTTCATGACCGGACTTCTAGAGTTCAGGTCAACGAGGAGCCGCTGCGGGACCCGCAGACTGGCGCCGATGATTGGCGGCCTCATCCGGCCATGAAGAAACGGGTGGTCTCTTTGCAGCAAGTAACGAAGAAAGTCGCCTTGGTGGCGGTGGCCGCGAGCGCGGCCCTCGTCGCTGCGGCGTGCGGCAGCTCGTCTACGGGTGGTGGAGGCGGCGGCGGCGGAGGCGGCGGCAGCTCGGCACCCGTGCCGCAGATTTCCGCGTCCGACTTCAACAATACGTTCTCCGCCATGTCGCAGCTCAAGCCGCTCGCCAAAGCGGGAAAGGGCAATGTGGCGGTCATCCTGCCAGATACGGTCTCTTCGGCGCGTTATACCGAATTCGACGCGCCCTATCTGACCAAGGCATTGCAGCTGGCGGGCCTTTCCAGTTCACAGTTCACCGTTCAGAACGCGCAGGGCAGCGATGCTACTGAGCTGAGCGACGCGCAGACGGCGATAACCAAGGGCGCCAGCGTCTTGATCATGGACCCGCTTGACTCGACAGTCGGCGCGTCGATCGAGAGTTACGCGGCGAAGCACGGCGCCAAGGTGATCGACTACGACAGGCTGACACTCGGCGGCAGCCGCCAGTTCTACGTGAGCTTCAACAACGTGCTGGTAGGCACCAAGATCGGGCAGGGCCTCGTCGACTGCGTGGCGGCCTGGAAGGTCAAGAACCCGAACGTGCTGGTCATGTACGGTGACCCGACCGACAACAACGCCACGCTGTTCGGCCAGGGCTACAACGCCGTGCTCAAGCCGAAGTTCAACGGAGGCGGCTGGCACCAGGTCGGCAAGGCCGCCGGCACCTGGGACCCGCCGACCGCGCTGAGCGAGTTCCAGCAGCAGTTCACTGCTCACAGCAACATCAACGCGGTGCTCACGCCGAACGACGAGAACGCCGCGCCGATCATCACCTACCTGCAGCGCAAGGGCGTCAAGGCCAAGACCTTCCCGGTCACCGGCCAGGACGCGACCCTGATCGGCCTGCAGAACATCCTCGCCGGCTACCAGTGCGGCACCGTCTACAAGCCGATCTACCTGGAGGCACAGGCGGCCGCCGCGCTGGCGATGTACCTGCGCGCCGGCGAGACCCCGCCCGCGACCCTGACCGGCGGCAAGACCACGGCCGACACCAAGGCGAACGTCCAGGTGCCGTCGGTGCTCTTGACGCCCACCTGGGTGAACACGTCGAATATGAACTCAACAGTCATCGCGGACAAGTTCGTGCCGGCGTCCCAGCTGTGCACGGCCAAATACAAGGCCGCCTGTCAGGCAGCCGGAATCTCGGGGTAATCATGAACGCTCGGAGCGGCGAAAGCCTCCGGCAGTGGTGAACCTTGGGAAGCCAGACGACGCCCCGCCCGCGAACGCGGGCGGGGCGCCGCCCGGCCAGGAGTCAACACAGCAGGGACCGGCCGGCCCGTCGGCCGCGCTGTTGCAGCTGCGAGGCATCGGGAAGAGCTTCGGGCCGGTCCACGCGCTGACGAACGTCGATCTCGATATTCCGGCCGGACAGGTAACCGCGCTGGTCGGCGACAACGGTGCGGGCAAGACGACGCTGATCAAGTGCATCGCCGGCATCTGGGAGCCGACTGGCGGCCAGATCAGGTGGGACGGGCGCCCAGTGCACATCAGGAGCCCCAAGGACGCGTCAGCGCTGGGGATCGCCACGGTGTACCAGGACCTGGCACTCTGCGACAACCTTGACATCGTGCAGAACATGATGCTCGGTCACGAGACGCTCAAGTTCGGGCTTATGGACGAGATCTCGATGGAGCGGACCGCGAAGCAGACGCTCAAGGACCTGGCCGTCACCACGGTCCGCTCGGTGCGGCAGACCGTCGGGTCGCTCTCCGGCGGTCAGCGGCAGTCCGTGGCCGTCGCCAAGGCTGTGATGCTCGAGGCCAGGCTCGTGATCATGGACGAGCCGACGGCAGCCCTGGGCGTCAGCCAGACCGAGCTCGTGCTGAGCCTGATCACGCGGCTGGCCAGCCGCGGTCACGCCGTCGTCGTCATCTCCCACAACCTGAACGACGTCTTCCGGGTCGCCGACCGGATCGCCGTGCTCTACCTCGGACAGCTCGTCGCCCAGGGCCCGGCCACGGAGTTCGACCCGCAGTCAGTCGTGGAGATCATGACAACCGGCACGTCCTCCAGGCGCGGCAACGGCAACCAGCCCGCGGCGTCTCGCGGCAGCAACCCGTCGGAGGGCTGAGCTATGGCACCGACAGATCACGGCGACATGGACCAGGAAGCTGGCGGTCCGGTCGCCCTCGTCAGCGACGCGGAGCGGATGGAGGGCGCGTCCGACGACGCCGTCCTCACCACCAGCGCCCCCGACCTGATCGCCGATTCGCTCGGCGAGTACATCAGGATCTGGTTCCGGCGGGTGCGCAGCGGCGAGAGCGGCGTGCTGCCCGTCGTGCTCGGGCTGATTGCGATCGTCGTCTACTTCCAGATCCGCAGCGGGCTGTTCCTATCGGCGGGCAACCTGGTCAACCTGATCACCCAGGCCGCGATCATCATGACGTTTGGCATGGCCGAGGTCTTCGTGCTGCTCCTGGGCGAGATCGACCTGTCGGTCGGCTATAACGCTGCGCTCGGCGCGGTGGTCACGCTGTGGATTCTGTCCGGATCGCATGCACCGCCGTGGTGGGTCGGCGTCATCGGCGGCCTGGCGTTCTGCGCCGGCTACGCGGGCCTGGAGGGCCTGATCATCACGTGGCTACGGCTGCCCTCCTTCGTCGTCACGCTGGCCGGCTATCTCGGCGGTCTCGGCCTGCTGCTCGCCTTCATCGACATGGCCGCGCCGAATGCTGGCGGCACCATCAGGTTGACCAGCAGCGTGCTGAACGCGATCGAAGGCGGCAGCATGAGCCCCACCGCGAGCTGGATCGTGATGATCGCAGCGGTGGCGGTCGCGGGCCTCTTCATGGCACTCCGCGATATCAACCGCCGCCGGCACAAGCTTGCCGCGCCTCCGATCACCGTCACCATACTGAAGATCGCGGCGATGGCGGTCGCTGGCGTCGTGGTGGTGCTGATCGGCAACACCAACCGGGGCGTCGGGTTCTCGGTTGTCGAGGGCGTGCCGTGGGTCGTTCTGGTCATCCTCGGGCTGCTCGTGGTTTGGACCGTCTTGCTGAACAGGACCAGGTTCGGCAGGTACGTCTACGCGATCGGCGGCAACGCCGAGGCAGCCAGGCGGGCCGGAGTCAACCTGAGCCGGATCAGGATCGCCGCGTTCATGCTCTGCGGATTGACCGCAGGGGTCAGCGGCATCATCTACGCCTCGAATCTGAGCGGCATGTCCAGCAACTTCCAGGGCGGCCAGTACGTCTTGTACGCCGTGGCGGCGGCCGTGATTGGCGGGACGAGCCTGTTCGGCGGCCGGGGCCGGATGCTCGGCGCCGTGCTCGGTGGGCTGGTGGTCGGCGTGATCTACAACGGCCTGCAGCTTCTCGGGCTCGGCGCTGCTGCGCAGAACATTTGGACGGCGGGCGTGCTGCTCGCCGCGGTGACCGTCGACGCGCTCGCGCGCCGGAGCAGCACCACGTCCTGAGACCTGGCCGGTCGGAGCGGAATAACCGCCCGTGGCATACTGGTTTGCGTAGTTAGCGTGCTCCGGGGTCGGTGAAACTCCGAGCCGGCGGTGACAGTCCGCGACCCGGCCGATGCCATCGGCCGGTTGAACCGGTGAAATTCCGGTACCGACGGTGAAAGTCCGGATGGGAGGCAGCACGCACGCGGCCCTGGCGGGCCAGGGTTTGGCCTTGATCCGCTTGCTGCGCAACGAGCGTCTTTCGCGCCCCGGAGCCTTGATGGACAGGCTGGAGGCGCGGTGTTCACCGGAATCGTCGAAGAGCTCGGCAAGGCTGCCGGGCTCGATGTGCTGGCCGACTCGGCCAGGCTCACCATTCACGCACCGCTGGTAGCCGCTGGCGCGGCACCCGGCAGCTCGATCGCGGTCAACGGCGTCTGCCTGACCGTGACCGGAGCGGACGGTGACCAGTTCTCCGCCGATGTGATGGGGGAGACGCTGGCCAGGTCCACGCTCGGCAGGCTGGCGCTTGGAGCCGCTGTGAACCTGGAGCGGGCCGCCCTGGCCGCCGGGCGCCTTGACGGTCATATCGTCCAGGGGCACGTGGACGGCACCGGCGTGGTGACCGAGATCAGGCCGGCGGATCGCTGGCGCGTGCTGCGGATCTCGGTCCCGGCCGCGCTGTCGCGTTACATCGCCGAGAAGGGCTCCGTCGCGGTCGACGGCGTCAGCCTGACCGTGTCAGGTCTGAACCCTGTGCCGGCCAGGGGGGACGACCCTCCGGCTCCCCCCACGGTGCCTCCGGACGGCGGGCACTGGTTCGAGGTCAGCCTGATCCCCGAGACGCTGGCCAGGACCACCCTGGGCGGCGTCGCGGTAGGTGACATGGTCAACATCGAGGTCGACGTCATCGCCAAGTATGTCGAGCGGCTGCTCGCGGGCGGTGAGCAGCGATGACGGACTTCGCCGCAGAGCGAGGCAGCAGGACCGCTGCGCCCACGGAGGTGGGCGGTGTCGTGCTGGACACCGTGGAACGTGCCATCGCCGACATCGCGGCCGGCCGGGCCGTCGTCGTGGTCGACGACGCGGACCGGGAGAACGAGGGCGACATCATATTCGCCGCGAGCAAGGCCACGCCAGCGCTGCTGGCGTTCACGATCAGGCACACCAGCGGCGTGATCTGCGTGCCGATGCTCGGCGAGGAACTGGACCGGCTGCAGCTGCCGCTGATGACCACCCAGAACAACGAGCGGATGCGGACCGCGTTCACGGTCAGCGTGGACGCGAGAGACGGCGTCACGACCGGCATATCGGCCGCCGACAGGTCGCGGACCGTGCGGACCCTAGTCGACTCGGCCACCGAGTCCTTCGAGCTGGTGCGGCCTGGGCACGTGTTCCCGCTGCGCTACATGAGCGGCGGGGTGCTGCGCAGGCCAGGGCACACCGAGGCAGCGGTCGACCTGGCGCGGCTCGCCGGGCTCACCCCGGCGGGAGTGCTCGCCGAGGTCGTCAACGACGACGGAACGATGACGAGGCTGCCCGGCCTGCGGGCATTCGCCGACGAGCACGGCCTCGCGTTGATCTCTATTGCGCAGCTGATCGAGTACCGCCGCTACTCCGAGCGGATGGTCAGCCGCGTCGTGCAGACGACGGTTCCCAATTCTTACGGTCAGTGGCGCGCCATCGGGTACCTGAACTCGATGGACGGCACCGAGCACCTGGCGATGGTGCTCGGCGACGTGGAGTCGGCGCTTGGCGGCAAGCAGGCGCCCGACGTCCTGGTCAGGATGCACTCGGAGTGCCTGACCGGCGACGTGTTCGGATCGCAGCGGTGCGACTGCGGCACGCAGCTGAACGCGGCCATGGCGGCGATCGCGGCCGAGGGCCGCGGCATCGTGGTGTACCTGCGCGGTCACGAGGGCCGCGGCATCGGCCTGCTCAGCAAGCTGCGGGCCTACCAGCTCCAGGACGCGGGCGCGGACACGGTCGACGCGAACACCGAACTCGGGTTCCCGGTAGACGCGCGCGAGTACTCGACCGGCGCGCAGATACTCGCCGATCTCGGCGTCAGCTCGCTGCGGCTGCTCACGAACAACCCGGCCAAGATCAAGAGTCTGTCCGACTTCGGGCTGAAGGTGACCGGGACGGTCGCGCTGCCGGTCAACGCCACGCGGCACAACCTGCGCTACCTGATTGCCAAGCGCGACAGGCTCGGCCACCTGATAGAGCTCGCCGAGCCGGTCGACGGGATCGCCGCTGCGGGAAGCCCCGCTGCCAGCCCGGCGCCGGGGAGCGCGGCCGCCGGGGGCGCGCGGTGAGCGGGACAGGACGTCCTGACGCCGAGCCGGTGCATGGCGCCGGGCTGCGGCTGGGCATAGTGGCGACGCGCTGGAACACCGAGATCACCGAGATGCTGCTGGACCGGGCGGTGGCCGCGGCGCACGCATGCGGGGTGGAATCGCCGTCTGTCGTGCGCGTGGCTGGCGCTGTCGAGCTGCCGGTCGTCGCCGCCGCGCTGGCCAGCCAGCACGACGCGGTGGCGTGCCTGGGAACCGTGATAAGGGGCGGAACGCCGCATTTCGATTATGTCTGCGACGCCGTTACCTACGGACTGACCAGGGTCTCGCTCGACACCGGCACCCCCGTCGGAAACGGGGTGCTGACGTGTGACTCGCTCGCCCAGGCGAGGGAGCGATGCGGGGGGCCTGGGAGCTCAGAGGACAAGGGCTGGGAGGCGGTGATCGCTGCGCTCGACACGGCACTCGTGCTGCGCGGGCTGACCAGCCCGGGCCCGGGCGGTCATGCAGGGCTGCCTGATCTCCGGACGGCCGGCTGGGCCGGCTGACTGGGCTGGGCCGGCTGACCGGGCAGGCTGACTGGGCAGGCTGACCTGGGCTTACCGGGCCTCTCAGCCGCGCTGGCCGCGGAATAGCGCGGACCGGCGAATCGCTGAACTACGCAGGTGCGACGTACGCTGTGTTTCTAGCCGAGGGCGGGTGATCGACGGTGCGGGACATCCTCGGCCAGATCGTCAAGTGGTGGGATGCCGAGGAGACGTTCGGGCTGGCTACCGTCGTGCGCACGTTCAGCAGCGCGCCGCGGGAGCCAGGCGCGGCGCTCGCGGTGTCCGCCGACGGCGAGGTGGTCGGCAGCGTGTCAGGCGGCTGCGTCGAGGGGGCGGTCTACGAGCTGGCCACCGAGGTGATCAGAAGCGGGCTGCCGGTGCTTCAGCGCTATGGTGTCAGTGACGACACCGCCTTCAGCGTGGGGCTCACCTGCGGCGGGATCATTGACATCTTCGTCGAGCCGGTCAGCAAGGAGCGCTACCCGGAGCTCGGCGACATCGCCAGGGCAGTCTGGGCAGGAGAACCGGTCGCGGTCGGCACCGTGATCGAGGGCCCGGGAACTGTCGGGGCCAGGCGCGTGATCTGGCCAGCCGATCATGATCCGCACACGACGGGGAGCCTGGGCTCAGGTGACAGGCTCGACCAGGCAACCGACGACGACGCCAGGGGCATGCTCGCGCAGGGCCTGACCGGCGTACGGCACTACGGCGCCGACGGTGAGCGCCGGATGGACGAGTTGTCGGTCTTCGTGCAGTCCTTCGCCCCTCCGCCACGGATGCTGGTCTTCGGTGCCATCGATTTCGCCGCCGCCGTCGCGAGAATCGGCAAGTTTCTCGGCTACCGGGTAACCGTCTGTGACGCCAGGCCGGTGTTCGCGACCGCCGCCCGCTTCCCCGATGCCGACGAAGTGATCACCAACTGGCCGCACCGGTACCTCTCGGCGATCGCGACAGACGAGCGGACGGTCATCTGCGTGCTCACTCACGACCCCAAGTTCGACGTGCCCGTGCTCGAGGTGGCGCTGCGTGCGCCGGCGGCCTACATCGGCGCTATGGGCAGCAGGCGGACGCATGAGGACCGGCTGGACCGGCTGCGCGAGGCCGGCCTGACGGATGAGGAGCTTGCCAGGCTCCGGTCGCCGGTCGGGCTTGACCTGGGTGCCCGCACCCCTGAGGAGACCGCGGTCGCGATCGCGGCCGAGCTGATCCAGCTCCGCTGGGGCGGGTCTGGCCAGCCGCTGACGGCCACCGAGGGCCGCATCCACCACGACTGACGTCGTCTTCGTCCCGACTCACCCACCAAGCCGGTACGCCGTACGCTGGCACTCGTGCAGCCTGAGGACGCCGGATATGAGATGGCGAGCGAACAGGCCCAGGACGCCGCTGACGGGTGCCAGGAGCATTCCAGGGTGGCCGGCTTGCTGCTGGCCGCCGGTCAGGGACGCAGGCTTGGGCAGCCGAAGGCGCTCGTCGAGATCGGCGGCATGACCCTGGCTGAGCGCGGGGTCGCACTGCTACGCGACGGGGGCACGGATCCGATCGTGATGGTGACCGGGGCCGCGCCGGTCAGCCTGCCAGGCGTGATCACCGCGCACAATCCTGACTGGCAGACCGGAATGGGCTCGTCCCTGCGGGAAGGCCTGGAGACGCTGCCCGCCGACCGGGACGCAGTGGTGATCGCGCTGGTCGACCAGCCGCTGATCGGACCTGAGGCGGTGCGGCGGCTGATCGCCGCGTTCGCCGCCGGCGCGGAACTCGCTGTCGCGTGCTACGCGGGCAAGCCGCGCAACCCGGTGCTGATCGGCAGGGCGCACTGGGCGGAGGCCGCGGCGGCGGCCCAGGGTGACGCCGGCGCGCGCGGATTCCTGCGCGCCCGCCAGGACCTTGTCGCACCCGTCGAGTGCGGGGACGTGGGTCGCCCTGACGATTTGGATACGCCAGCGGACCTGGCCAGGATCGCTGCGCTCGTCGGCGACCGCGACGCGGTCGCGCGTCAGGACTGACGGTGGCTCACGGCTGGAGCACAGCGATACCCCAGGTGTGCGTGACGCTGTCGCCAGGAGCGAGCGTGAGCAGGCCGTCCCCGCTGACGAACGCGTTCGCCGGGCAGGTCATGGGCTCAATGGCCAGCGCACGCCGGCGCATGTCAGGTGCCAGCGCGTCGCCGGTGAACACCTGCAGCCAGTCATAGCCAGGTCCGGCCCACAGCCCGAGCTTGACCTGCCTGCCAGCGAGCTGGGCCCAGGCCAGTCCCGCTTCATCCCTGGTCAAGCCCGTCAGAGCATGGTCAAGCTGCGTGTCGTCGATCCTGCGGCCCGCCCGGAAGTCGAAGGGCGTGCCCGCGACATCCTGTGGTGGCCCCGAGGGGA
This sequence comes from uncultured Actinomycetota bacterium, assembly GCA_963739025.1. GTDB lineage: Bacteria > Actinomycetota > Actinomycetes > Streptosporangiales > Streptosporangiaceae > Chersky-822. The sequence continues at coordinate 301,228 of CAVTYS010000004.1, forward strand.
TGCCGCGGTCGTCGGCTGGCAGCCAGTGCGACGCGTCGACCTGCAGCTCGCAGCCGTCCACGACCTGATCGCCCGTGGTCAGGTACGGATGGCAGCCGGTGCCGTAGGGCGCAGGCCGCGATCCGGTGTTCCACGCCGACACGGTGACATGCAAGCCCGAGCTGGCCTCGAGCCGGTAGCTGATCGCCAGCTGCAGGCAGAACGGATACCCGGGGCGGCCGAGCAGCCGATGGCCAAGCGTGACCCGATCAGTCCAGTCAGCTCGGCCGTCAGCGGCAGGCTCTGCCGCTGACGATGGCGCGAGAGCCTGCGCAGGTTCCCAGTTCGCCCACCGCGTCAAACCGTGGATGGCGTTGCCGCGCCCGGCCTCACTGAGATCTAGCTGGTAGGTGGCGCCGCCGAACTCGTACCGGCCGCCGTCGATCCGGTTCGGCCAGGGCGCGAGCAACTCGCCGGCTCCAGCGGGCGGCAGTTCGTCAGGCTGATAGCTGGTGATCAGCGACTGGCCGCGATAGGTCAGCTCGCGCAGGCCGCCCCCGAGTTGGGTGACACACGCCCGGTAGTCACCCGCGGAGATCACATACTGCGCGCCAGTCAGCGGCGTCGGTGCCTGGCCTGATACGGTCGGCCCGGTGGCCTGGGCTGGTGCAGCGGACTTGGTCTGCTCGCTCGGCGCGGTCATGGCTTCATCATCGCGGTAGCGCGATGAGCCGCGTGTGGCGGGACCGCTCTACTGGGCCGGGCCGAGCGCTCCGGTCCGCACGGCTTCGGCCGCCAGCACGCCGAAAAGGTAGAAGTACGCGGACTCCTCGTCACCGAAGATCCGTACCTCGTGCCTGGCACCCGCGAGTGAGTTGAACACCTCGAAGCCTTCGCTGGTACGGACCAGGCACATCGAGCCGTCGACATCCTCGTTGATGGCATAGGCACTCGCCGGGATGCCCGCCTGGGCAGCGAGCTCGGAGAAGATCCGGTGGGTGGGCAGCCGCCGGCGGGATGCCCGTCGCCGTCGCGATGCGGGCTGGGCGCCCGCCTCGGCAGCCCCCGCGGGGTCGGTACCCGACCCCGGTGCCGGTGCCTGGTGCACCGCCGGGCGAGCCGCCGGGGGAGCCGCCGGGACGGCCGGCGCGTACGGGACGGTCAGAACTGGATCGGCGACAGCCACACCCACGCCAGCAGGGGCGGTCCCGCTGCCGGCGGCGGCCGCCGCGGCCGTCGCGCTGCCTGCGTACGCGGACGTGGCCGGGTACGGTCCGTTGGCTGCGGGGCCGGGCAGCGGGCGCTCGAACTGCTCGCGCGGGAGTCCCTGGCCGGGCGGCATGGTGCCAGCCGTCGCCTGGGCAGCGTGGTATGCCCCGTTGACCTGGCCGCTGGCGGTGGCGGGACCGCGCGCCGCCGCCGGGGCGCTGCCGCCGCCCGGGGAGTTGCTGATCGAATTGCTGCCCGGAACCGCGCCAGGCTGACTGCCATGAGCGGGGGCCGGGCGAGCAGACGAAGCCGTCGCGCCGCGCTGCAGGCTTACTCCTTGCGACTGACCTGGTCCAGGCGGCGTGCTGCTGGCAGCCACTGTGGCCTGGCCGGGTGCTGGCATGCTAGGTGCGGGCGGCGGGTTCGGCATCGGCGCGGCGTAGGGCGCCGCGAACTGGTCGGCCGGTGCCCGCCCGGCCGTTGCCTGCGCGGCAGGTGCCTGCCTGGCCGGTGCCTGCGCGGCAGGTCCGGTGGGCGCTGGCAACGGGACGCCGTGGATCGCCGCGTCGTCGGGTACCGGCGATGGTGCCACTGATGCCGCCGACGCCGGAGGCTGGGTTCCTGGCTGGGGTACCGGAGGCTGGGGCGCTGCCGGCTGAGGCGCTGCCGGCTGAGGTGCTGCCGGCTGAGGAGCTGCCGGTTGCGCGGCCGCAGCCTGGTGGGCCGGCGGCTCCGCAGTGACGCGCCGCGGCGCATCGGTCTGCGCAGTGCCAGTCTGCGGTGGGCCGGCCTGCGGTGGGCCGGCCTGCGGGGCGATGGGCTGGGGCGCGACAGGTTCCGGTGCTGCGGCCCTCGCCGTCAGCGGCTGCGCTGGCTGCTCTCCGGCCTGACGCTGGCCAGGCGGGGTCCGCTGGTCAGGGATCTCAGTCGCCTCAGCGTGCGACGGCCGCTGCGCCGGGACGTGCGGCTGCGGCGACCAGGACGGCACCGCGATCGCGCTGTCAGCCCTGGACGGCAGCACGCTGGACGGCTCGGACAGCCCAGCGGGGGTGCTCGATACAGGCCGGGATCCGGGCTGAGGTCCTGGCTGAGACCCGCGCTGTTGTCCGGCCTGAGAGGCTGGCTGAGACTCGGCCTGCGACCCGGGCTGAGACCCGGCGTGCGGAACAGGCTCTGCCGACACGGCCGCTGCCTGGTCCGCGGCCTGGGCGTGCTGGTCCTTCTGCGCCTTCCTGGCCGCCCGCATCGCTTCGGCTTCCAGCGGGAGCGGTGCGTCGTCCGCGGCCGGCACTTGCATTGCGGTAGCTGCGGTCGGCCCGAGTGCGGCCGGCCCGAGTGCGCCCGGCCCGAGTGCGCCCGGCCCGAGTGCGCCCGGCCCGAGTGCGCCCGGCCTGCGCGCGCCCTGACCGGCCGACCCTCCGTACTCCGGGAAGCCTTGCAGGTAGTCATCGAGCGCCTGGTGTCCTGGCGCTAGCCCATCGGGCCCGGACAGCACATCAGGCGATGGCAGGTGCGGGCGTGAGCCGTTGGCCTGCTCGCCGCCGTAGCCGGGCGGGGAACCTGGCGCCGCCGGAACGGCCTGCGAGTGCGCGCTGCTCTCGCCAGGCGCGGCGACCGGGAGCCGCTGCTCGACGATCTCGGTAACTTCCTGTCGCGGCGTGATCAGCTCGAAGACGCCCCTGTCGACTTCCCAGTAGCCGAGCTGCTCGGCCCGGTGCGCGTCGTGGCCCAGGTACGCGATGTGCAAGCGATCGGTGAGATCGTCCAGCACGACGCAGGGCTCTCCCCGGAACGTGCCGACCGGCCGCGACTCATAGAGGGTCTGTACATCGGCGCGGTCCACCTGCTTGCGCCAGTGACCGGTCGCCGGCTCGAAGCCAAGGACCTCAGGCGGCGGACAGGCCGCGAACAGGACCACGCCGGATTCCTCCGGGCCGACGCCGGCCTCGAAGGGCGCCCCTTGATAGCTAGCAAGCAGCCTGTATCGCATCTCGTTCAGATCCCCTCGGCAGGCCTGAGCCAGACTTGCCCGTCGTACCGTGCGATGAAGTCTGCGCGCCCCTGGGAGATCCGGTAAATCTCGGCTCCGACCGGGATAGGCATCAAATCGACGAAGAATTCGGGGATCGGGCGGCTGGACCAGGACGTGTAGCCGGTGCCTGTGAAAGGCGGCTTGCCCGTCCAGTTGCCGCCGCGCTCGGCGGAGTAGGGGACCTGGTAGGCCTCCAGGGCCGCGGCGGTCCACCTGAGCACATAGAGCTCAGCCATGTCGGGACGGAACTCAGAGCCGTCGTAGCTGAGGTCGAGCGCGGCGAAGAAGTCAGCGGGATCGGTGAACGAGGTGTCGGCCGCCCGGTAGACGAAACCGGCGATCACCGCACGGCGGCCGGTCAGGTATGGCTCCACCAGTCGCGGCGGGATCGGCTTTTGCATCAGCGTTCCCGTGGCGACGAGCGGCCCTGCCTGAGCGATGTTCCGCACGCGCTCCCCTGTATAGCCGTGAGATCAGTTCAATGAAACTCTCAAAACGCAAGTTACGTGCCCAACTTACGGTGAGAAGTGGAACTGTGTCGGGCGTCAGATTACTAGCGCCTGATCCGTCTGGGTTGCCGCGACTAGCTTAAGATGCCGCATTGCCGAAGCACAGCCGTCCTGGCACGGGTGCCGGGACGCCCCGAACTACAGTGGGGATGTGCTTGGCATGAGCGGTCCCGACCCCGCGTTCCGCGACGACGACGGCGGCGCGGATGCTGGCGTGACCGACGTGTTCGCCGCCTTCGCGGCTGGTCAGGGCAGTGAGCAGGCGGTGCTGACGGCGCTCGCGGGCAGCCGGCTGCTGGTGCCGGTCGTCGCGGTGCTCGCCAGCGAGGACGAGCACCCGCCGGGCCCGCCCGGCCGGCTCGCTGGCGAGAAGGCCGCCGACATGGCGATGCCGACGCTCATCGGGCTTGACGGCCGCCGGGCGATACCGGCGTTCACCTCCCAGGACTCGATGCGTGCCTGGCAGCCAGATGCCCGCCCTGTACCGGCTCCCGCGCTGCGCGTGTGGCAGGCGGCCACAGCGGACTCGTGCGCGGTCGTCATCGACGTCGCCGGGCCGGTCCCGCTCGCCGTTGAGGGCGCTAGGCTTGCGGCGCTCTCCAGGGGTGACGACGCGCCTGCCCCGTGCGCCGACCCTGACGTGCACGAGACGGTATCTGCCGTGCTCGCCGGTCAGCTGGCGGTCGCCGGATTCGAGCTGCGCCCTGGCGGCTCCGAGCACGACCTGGTGATCGCGCTGACCCTGTCCGCCGACGGGGCAGAGCCCGATGTCGGCGGGCTCGCCGCGGGGATCGGGAACGCCGTGATGGAACGGCTCGGCGGCAGGCTCCGCCGCGGCATCGCCATCTGGCTCGGCGCCGCCGGCGCGCCCGCGTGAGCACCGGCAGACCCCGGCGCATGGCAAGATCGACTGCATGCTGCGCTGGCTGACCGCCGGGGAATCCCATGGCAGGGCCCTGGTCGCTATCTGCGAAGGACTGCCCGCCGGCGTCGAGATCAGCACAGCGGACGTCGCGGCCGCGCTGGCGCGCAGGCGGGCCGGGTACGGCCGCGGCGCGCGGATGAAGTTCGAGCAGGACGAGGTCCAGATCACCGGCGGCGTCAGGCACGGCAGCACGCTGGGCGGCCCGGTCGCGATCACGGTCGCGAACACCGAGTGGCCCAAGTGGGAGACGGTCATGTCACCCGACCCCGTGTCCGCCGCTGAGGTCGCCGACCGGGCCCGCAACGAGCCGCTGACCAGGCCGCGGCCCGGGCACGCCGACCTGGCAGGGATGCAGAAGTACGGCCACGAGGACGCCAGGCCGATCCTGGAGCGGGCCAGCGCGCGCGAGACCGCGGCGCGGGTCGCTGTCGGGGAGCTGGCCAGGAGGTTCCTGGCGCAGGCGGCTGGCGCCGAGATCCTCAGCCACGTCGTCGCCATCGGCGGCGTCGCAGCCCCGGCCGGGCAGGTGCCCGAGCCTGCGGACCGCGCGGTCATCGACGCGGATCCGGTCCGCTGCCTGGACCCCGACGTCAGCGCCGCGATGGTGGCCGAGATCGACGGGGCACGCAAGGCGGGGGACACGCTCGGCGGCGTGATCGAAGTCGTCGTACACGGCCTGCCGCCAGGGCTGGGCAGCCACGTGCACGGCGACCGGAGGCTCGACGCGAGGCTGGCAGGGGCCGTGATGAGCGTCCACGCCATCAAGGGCGTGGAGATCGGCGACGGCTTCGCCACCGCCGCCAGGCGCGGCTCGGAGGCGCACGACGAGATCGAGCCAGGACCGGACGGCGTGCGCAGGCTGACCAACAGGGCAGGCGGCATCGAGGGCGGGATGAGCACAGGCGAGCCGGTCAGGGTCCGGGCGGCCATGAAGCCGATCTCGACCGTCCCGCGGGCGCTCGCAACCGTGGACGTCCGCACGGGTGAGCCAGCCAAGGCCATCAACCAGCGCAGCGACGTGACGGCGGTGCCAGCCGCCGGCGTGGTGGCGGAGGCCATGGTCGCGCTCGTGCTCGCCGACGCCGTGCTGGAGAAGTTCGGCGGGGACGCCGTGGCGGAAACCCGCAGGAACATCTGCGGCTACCTGGAGAACCTGGTGATCCGATGAACACGCCAGTCGCGATCCTGATCGGCCCGCCTGGCGCGGGCAAGTCCACCGTCGGCGCGCTGCTGGCTGACCGGCTCGGCGTGGGCTTCACCGACACCGACGCGCTGGTCGAATCCGTCGCCGGCAAGCAGGTCAGCGACATCTTCGTCGAAGACGGCGAGGCGGCGTTCCGCGAGCTCGAGCGCGCGGCCGTCGCCCGCGCGCTGGCCGCCGGCGACGGGATCGTCGCGGTCGGCGGCGGCGCCGTGCTCAATCCCCTGACGCAGGCTGGACTGGCCGGCCACACGGTGATCTACCTGGAGACCGGTTTCGCGGAGGCGGCCAAGCGGGTCGGCTTCAACCAGGCAAGGCCACTGCTCATCGGCAACCCGCGCGCGACCCTGAAGATCCTGCTCGACCAGCGGATACCGGTATACCAGCGGCTCGCGACCATGACGGTCGGCACCGACGACCGGGAACCAGCCGAGATCGCCGATGACATCGCCGGCCAACTGAGCCGGGCATGACAGCCACCAGGATCCGCGTCGGCGGCGACCTGCCGTACGACGTCGTCCTCGGCAGCGGCATCGCAGCCGAGTTGCCCGCGATGGTGGGCGACCTGGCGAGCACCGTGGTCCTGATTCACGCCGAGGGACTCGAGCCGCTGGCGGGTCCCGCCTGCGACGCGCTGACCGCGGCGGGCTACGTCGTCCGCACCGAGCCTGTCCCGGCCGGCGAGCGGGCCAAGGACATCAGCGTGGCGACGGCACTGTGGTCGCGGCTGGCAGCACACCGGATGTCGCGTTCCGACGCGATCATTGGACTAGGCGGCGGAGCGGTCACCGACCTGGCCGGATTCGTCGCGGCGACCTGGCTGCGTGGCGTGCGGGTGGTGCTGGTGCCGACCACGCTGCTCGCGATCGTGGACGCGGCGGTCGGCGGCAAGGCGGCGGTCAACATCGCCGCTGGCAAGAACCTCGTCGGCGCGTTCCATCCGCCAGCGGGCGTGCTCGCCGACCTGGACATGCTCGCCAGCCTGCCCGCTCCCGAGTACGTCAGCGGCATGGCCGAGGTCATCAAGGCGGGGTTCATCGCCGACCCCGTTATCCTGGACCTGATCGAGCGGGATCCGGCTGACGCTGCCGCGCCAGGCGGGCCGCACGAACGCGAGCTGGTCGAGCGCGCCATCCGTATGAAGGCCGCCGTCGTCGCCGCCGACCTGCGGGAATCCGGGCAGCGGGAGTTGCTGAACTACGGGCACACGCTCGGTCACGCGATCGAGCGCGCCGATCGGTACACGATCAGGCACGGCGAGGCCGTGGCGATCGGGATGATCTTCGCGGCGGCCGTCGGCAGGCTGTCAGGACGGCTGGACGACCAGACGGCCGATCGGCATCGCACGATCCTGGACGCCGTCGGCCTGCCAGTGCGCTATCACGGCGACGGCTCCTGGAGCGCGCTGCGGGACGCGATGAGGCTCGATAAGAAGACCAGGGGAGCGCACCTGCGGATGGTGGTGCTGGACGGCCTGGCCAAACCCGGCATCTTCGCCGATCCGCCAGAGGACCTGCTCGCCCGCGCGTACCAGGAGGTCTGAGATGCGGACGGTGCTCGTCATCAACGGCCCCAACCTGGCCAGGCTGGGCTCCAGGGAACCTGATGTCTACGGTACGGCGACGCTGGCTGACCTGCGGAAGGCATGCGACGCGACCGCCGCCGAGCTAGGGCTGGCCGTCGATTTCCGGCAAACCGACGACGAGTCGCAACTAATCGCATGGGTGCATGAGGCAGCGGACGGGCGGGTGCCGATCGTGCTGAACCCCGCCGCGTTCACGCACTACTCATACGCGCTGCGGGACGCCCTGGCGATGCGCACAGCGCCGCTGGTGGAGGTGCACCTTTCCAATCCGGCTGCGCGCGAGGCGTTCCGCCACAACTCCGTCGTGGCAGCGGTCGCCGACGGGACCATCGCCGGGTTCGGGTTCGGCTCGTACGCGCTTGCCCTGCGCGCGATCGCTGGCTTGCTGGCTGGTGACGGCTGACAAGCCGCCAGTTACGATGCAGGCACTGTCCCCGGTATCGGCCGTCCCTTGGAGTTCTCGTTGCGCATCGGAATGTCACTGAACTACGCGGGCGGCTTCGCCGAGACGGTCAGCGAACTCGCTGATTACGAGAAGGCGGGCCTGGACATCGTCTTCGTGCCTGAGGCCTACAGCTACGACGCCGTCAGCCAGCTCGGCTACGTAGCTGCCAAGACTGAGCGGCTCCAGCTCGCCTCGGGCATCATGCAGCTGTACACGAGGACCCCGACGCTGACCGCGATGACCGCCGCTGGCCTCGATTACGTCTCAGGAGGCCGGTTCAACCTGGGCATCGGCGTCTCGGGGCCGCAGGTGATCGAGGGCTGGCACGGCGTGCCGTACGACGCCCCGATCGGCAGGACCCGCGAGACCATCGAGATCTGCAGGGCGGTGTGGCGTCGCGAGCGGCTGGAGCACGACGGCAAGTACTACAAGATCCCGCTGCCGCCAGGCCAGGGCACCGGGCTCGGCAAGGCGCTCAAGCTGATCAACCACCCGGTCAGGGATCGTATCCCGATCATCATGGCCGCGGTGGGCCCGAGGAACACGGCCATGGCCGCCGAGCTGGCCGAGGGGTGGCAGCCGATTTTCTACTTCCCAGAGAAGGCGGCCGGCGTCTGGGGCCAGGCGCTGGCGGCGGGCAAGGCCAAGCGGGATCCGTCGCTGCCGCCACTTGACGTGATCGCCCAGGCGACGCTCGCGATCGGCGACGACGTGGCGGACCTCGTGGAATTCGGCCGCCCGGTGCTCGCCCTCTACGTCGGCGGGATGGGGGCGCGCGGCCAGAACTTCTACACCAAGCTGGCGTCGGACTACGGGTACCCGGACGAGGCGATCGCGATCCAGGACGCCTACCTGGACGGCCGTAAGGACGAAGCCGCCGCGCTCGTCCCGCGCTCCCTGCTTGAGGGCGTCTCGCTGATCGGGTCCAGGTCGCACGTGGCCGAGCGGATCGCCGCGCTGAGGGAATCCGGCGTCACGACCTTGAACGTCCAGCCGCTCGGGGCGACGCACGAGGACCGGGTCAGGCTGGTCGAGCAGATCAAGGAGATGGCCGCCTGAGACGACAGTGCTGGCCAGATCTGTGAAGCTGGCAAGCACTGTCGATCCGGCAAGCACTGTCGATCCGGCAAGCACTGTCGATTCTGGGCAACGCTGTTCGATTACCTGGCGAGGCCGGGGTGTGCCTCGCACGAGCGGAGAGGTAGCCGAGCGATGAAGTACCTGTTCTTGCTGTACGGCCCCGACGGGCCGCTGCCCGAGCCGGGAACCGCAGAGTTCACGGCCATGTTCGAGCGCTGGAGCTCGGCGACCTCCGCGATGGCCCAGGCGGGCGTGCTGATCGACTGCGCACCAGTCCAGCCCGCCTCGGCGTCAACAACCCTGCAGGTCAGGGGCGGCGAGGTGGTGCTGACCGACGGGCCAGCCGCCGAGATCAAAGAGCATTTCGGCGGCTTTACGCTGGTCGAGTGCGCGGATCTGGACGAGGCTCTCCGGTGGGCGGCGACGCTGCCGACCGCGGCAGACGGATCGATCGAGATCCGGCCGGTGATCGGCGTCGCGCCGCCGGCATGACCGAAGCGGGGCCAGGCGCGGGCACTCAGCAGCTGGATGCGGTGCTGCGGGAGCACTGGTGGGCGGCCGTCGCCAGCATCACCCGCCGGTCAGGTGACCTGGAGATCGCCGAGGACGCGGTCCAGGAGGCCTGTGCGGCGGCGCTCACCCAGTGGCCGCGCGACGGGATGCCGCCAAGCCCGCGCGGCTGGCTGATCAGCACGGCCTGGCATAAGGCCGTCGACCTGATGCGCCGCGACACCTTGAGGGCCACGCGCGAGACGCAGGCAGCCAGGGAGCTGTCGGCCGCGGCAACTGGGCCGCCCGCGGCACCGCTGCCGGCCGGCGGTGCGGTGGGCGAGGACGAACTCGGACTGATCTTCGCGTGCTGTCATCCGGCGCTGGACCCCGCCGCGCGCATCGCGCTGACGCTGCGCGCCGTGTGCGGCCTGGACACCGCCGAGATCGCCGCCGCCTTCCTCGTGCCCGAGCCGACCATGGCGCAGCGGCTGGTCAGGGCCAAGCGGAAGATCCGCCAGGCCGGGATACCGCTGACCGTGCCAGGACCCGAGGCGCTCGGGGAGCGCATGATCGCCGTGCTGCGCGTGGTCTACCTGGTCTTCACCCAGGGACATCACGCGGCAGGCCGGGCGGCGGACGCCGGCCTGATCAGCGCGGGCCTGTGCGATCAGGCGATCGGGCTGGCCCGCCAGCTGCGCCTGGTACTGCCGGCGGAACCGGAGGTCACCGGCTTGCTGGCGCTGCTGCTGCTGACCGACGCGCGCCGCGCCGCCAGGACGGCACCTGACGGCTCGCTGGTTGTGCTGGCCGACCAGGACCGCTCGCTCTGGGACCACGCGCGGATCGCGGAGGGGGAGCGGCTCGTCGAGCTTGCCCTGCGGATGCGGCGGCCTGGCCCGTATCAGCTGCACGCCGCGATCGCCGCCTGTCACTCCACCGCGCCGTCCGCGCAGCAGACCGACTGGCCGCAGATCGCGGCGCTGTACCGCGAGCTGGTCAGGCACGAGCCGACCCCGGTGGTCCTCGCCAACCAGGCGGTGGCCGTCGCCATGGCTGAAGGTCCAGGGTCAGGGCTGGCGATCCTGGACCGCCTGGCCGGGCAGGGGCGCCTGGACGCCTGGCCGCAGCTGCACATCGCCAGGGCCGAGCTGCTGCGCAGGCTGGGCCGTGGCGGTGAGGCGACGGCCGCCTACGAGCTCGCGCTCGCTGCCGGCCTGCCGGCCGCCGAGCGTGACTTCATAACGGCGCGGATGGCGGACACGTCCGTCGGCTGAGCGCTGAGTACAGTCGGCTTATGGCCGACATCGCCAGGCCCGCCGGGCCGGCCGACGGCACTGCGGATCTGCGGATCGTCATCGCGGGCGCGGGGTTCGCCGGCCTGACGGCGCTCACCGAGCTCGCCAGGCTCCGCCGCAGGCATCGGTGGCCGCCGGGACGCCGGGTCAGCGTCACGCTCGTTGACCGCAACACCTACAGCACCTTCCAGCCGCTGCTCTACCAGGTCGCCACGGCCGGCCTGACGGCCGCCGACGTCGCCTACCCGGCCTGGACGGCGGTGCGCAAGGCTGGCGCCCGGTTCCGCAAGGGCGAGATCACCGGGCTGGACGCTGCGGGCAGGCAGCTCCTGCTGCGAGACGGTTCGGTGCTCGGCTATGACTACCTGATCCTGGCGACCGGCGTCAGCGCCGCGTTCTTCGGCGTCACCGGGGCAGCCGAGCACGCCCTGAGCCTGTACACCAGGCGAGACGCGATCATCCTGCGCGATCAGCTCATGACCGAGCTCGAACGCCGCAGCGCGCCCGGTGACACCAGGGAACTTGACGTCACCGTCGTCGGCGGCGGCGCCACCGGCGTCGAGGTGGCCGGGACGCTGGCTGAGTTGCGGAACATCGCCCTTCCAGCGTCGTTCCCCGAGATCGACGCGGCCAGGATCCACGTGCGCCTGATCGAGCTCGGGCCCGCGCTGATCTCCCCGTTCGCCGAGCCATTGCGCGACTATGCCAAGGCCGAATTGCTCGACCGCGGGGTCGAGGTACTGCTCCGCACCGAGATCACCGAGGTCGCGCGCGACAAGGTCATGATCGCTGGCGGGGACGGCGGCCGCCACGGCGAGGCGCTGCCGAGTGACATCACGGTGTGGGCGGCCGGGGTCGCGGCCCCCGAGTGGATCGGCAAGCTGGGCCTGCCGGCGGGCCGAAGCGGGCGGCTGCGGACCGGATCTGATCTGCGGGTCGACGGGCAGGACCGGATCTTCGCCGCTGGCGACATCGCGATCGTCGACGGCGACCCCCAGCCGCAGCTGGCTCAGCCGGCCATCCAGCACGGGCGGCACGCCGCGCTCCAGATCAGCCGGCTGGCGAACGGCCTGCCGACCCAGGCGTTCAGCTACAAGGACAAGGGCATCATGGCGACGATCGGGCACCGCTCAGCCGTGGTCGAGCTGCCGAGCCGGATCAGGGCAAGGGGCACGCTGGCCTGGCTGGCCTGGCTCGGGCTGCACCTGATTACCCTGCTGGGCGGCAGGAACCGGATCTCGGCACTGGTGAACCTGACGTGGCGCTACCTGACCTGGAGCCGAGGCGGCGGTGTGATCGTGGGTGACGATCCCGTCCCGCGACCGTAAGCCAGGCGCCCTGGCGCGGCGCGAGCCGATTGACCGTAGAGTTCGGATATGCCGCAGATGCACGCCGTTCGCCGGGACCGGGCCGCCGCCGTCGCCGCCAGCCTCGGGGCCGACGCAGTCCTGATCACCAGTGGCGTGAACGTGCGCTACCTGACCGGCCTGGTCAGCTCCAACGCTTCGGTGCTGATTCCGGTTCGCGGCACCTCGGGGGGGTCCGGGGGGTCGTCCCCCCTGGCCAGCGCCGCCGTGCTCGGCACCGACTCGAGGTACGCGGGCACCGCCGAGCGAACATGCCAGGACGTCGAGCTGATGATCGAACGTGACGTGGAGACCGCCCTCGTGCGCCGTGCGCTGGCGGACGGGATGCGCACGATCGCGTTCGAAGACCTTGAGATGACGGTGCACAGGTACCGCGAGCTGACCGGCTCAGGCGGCGCACCTGGCCGGGCGGGCCTAGTGCTGACTGGCGCGGGCACCGCGATCGACGAGGTCAGGATGGTCAAGGACGAGGACGAGATCGAGTTGCTCGCCAGGGCCTGCTCGATCACGGGGCAGGCGTTCTCCGCCGTGCTGGACCGGCTCTGTCCTGGCGTGACCGAGCGGGAGTACGCCAACGCGCTGGAGCGGACGATGATCGACCTCGGCGCCGACGGGCTGGCCTTCGACAGCATCGTCGCGAGCGGGCCGAATGGCGCGATACCGCACCACACCCCGGGAAACCGTCAGTTCGAGGCGGGGGATCTGGTCACGGTCGACTGCGGAGCGCAGTGCGGCGGCTATCACGCCGACATGACCAGGACCGTCGCGCTCGGCAAGCCCGCGACGTGGCAGCTGGAGATCTATCAGCTTGTCGCCGAGGCCCAGGCGGCAGGCGTAGCCGCGGCACGGCCCGGCGCGGACGTGACCGGCCTCGACGCGGTCGCCCGCGACATGATCGAAGCCGCTGGACATGGTGGGCATTTCGGGCATGGACTCGGTCATGGCGTCGGCCTGGAGATCCACGAGGCACCGATCATCTCCTGCGGCCGGACCGGTACACTACAGGATCGGGTTCCAATCACCATCGAACCCGGCATCTACCTGCCAGGCATGGGCGGAGTCCGGATTGAGGACACGCTCGTGGTCCGCGCAGGAGCCGGGGCGGCGGGATCGGCTCAGCCGCTCACCACGATCACCAGGGAACTGCTCGTCCTCTAGACGCCAGGCCGGATCGGCCGGCCGACGGGGCCGCGGCGGTCCCGCCCGCATGCAGGAGAAGCAACCACCGTGGCCACCACGAACGACCTGAAGAACGGCATGACCCTCAGCATCGACGGCCAGCTCTGGAGCGTCGTGGAGTTCCAGCACGTCAAGCCGGGTAAGGGCGGCGCGTTCGTGCGCACCAAGCTGAAGAACGTGCTCAGCGGCAAGGTGGTCGACCGGACCTTCAACGCCGGGGTCAGGGTCGACGTCGCGAATGTCGACAGGCGCGAGATGCAATACCTCTACCGCGAAGGCGACGAGTTCGTCTTCATGGACACCCAGGACTACGACCAGCCGCGGATCCCTGCCGAGGTCGTCGGCGACGGCGCGGGATACCTGCTCGAGGAGCAGACCGTGACCGTCGCGTTCAACGACGGCACTCCGCTGTACGTGGAGTTGCCAGCCGCGGTCGAGCTGACCGTCAGCCAGACCGACCCTGGCCTGCAGGGCGACCGGTCGACGGGCGGGACAAAGCCGGCCACGCTGGAAACCGGAGCCCAGATCCAGGTGCCGCTGTTCATCACGACGGGGGAGAAGGTCAGGGTCGACACGCGCACCGGCGGCTATCTCGGCCGGGCGTGACGTCCCGGGACAGGGCCGGATCGGCCGCGGCCGGCGCGAGTGCGGGCCACAAAGGCACAGGCGGGAGTACCGGTGGCGGCGCGCAGTAAGGCACGCAAGCGAGCGCTTGACATCCTGTTCGAGGCCGACGTGCGCCGCGAGCCGCCCCTGAGCGTGCTCGAGGCCAGGATCGTCAGGGCCGAACCACCCGTCAGCTCCTACGCGATCGAGCTCGTCCAGGGCGTACAGGCGCACCGCGAGGAACTCGACCGGTTGCTGGCCGAGAATTCCCACGGCTGGGCGCTTGACCGGATGCCGGCCGTCGACAGGAACATCCTGCGCATCGGCGGCTACGAGCTGCTCTGGGGCTCCGGGGTGCCTGCGGCCGTGGCGATCAACGAGGCTGTGCAGCTCGCCGGGGACCTGTCGACAGACGCGTCGTCCGCCTTCGTCAACGGGCTGCTCGCCCGGCTGCTGGATATCAAGCCGACGCTGTCGGGGCACGCCGGCGATCCAGCGCCGCCAGCTCCCGGCGTGGCCTAACGCGGCGGGTATGGGAGTGACACCCATAACCGCCAGGCGCAATGGGTGTCACGCCGATACGGCGCCATCTGCGCCGGTGTCGGCACCTGGCGCTACAGTCGGGTCAGGAGGGCAGCTCGGGCTGGAAGGCCCAGCCGCAGCCGCGGACGAGAGTGAACCAGGCAGTCACGCCAGACGACAGTGCGCCAAACGACACGGGCTGTCACATCCTGCACATCGACATGGATGCGTTCTATGCCAGCGTCGAGATCAGGGACCGGCCCCAGATCGCCGCTCAACCGGTCATCGTGGGCCATACCGGCGGCCGCGGCGTCGTCCTGTCGGCGAATTACATCGCCCGCGGGTTCGGCGTGCGATCCGCGATGCCGGTCAGCAGGGCGCAGCGGCTCTGCCCGCACGCGGTGTTCGTGCCGCCGAGCCACGGCCTGTACAGCGCCGTCTCCCGCGAGGTCATGGCGATCTTCCAGGCGGTCACCCCCGAGGTCGAGCCGCTGTCCCTGGACGAGGCATTCCTGGATGTCGCTGGCGCAGCCCGCAGGGTCGGCTCACCGGCTGCCATCGGCCGCCTGATCCGCGGCCAGGTCAGCGACGAGCTGGGCATTACCTGCTCGGTCGGGATCGCGACCACCAAGTTCGTCGCCAAGCTGGCATCGGTGCACTGCAAGCCGGACGGCTTGCTCGTGGTCCCAGCCGACCGGGTTCTTGACTTCCTGCATCCGCTGCCCGTCTCTGCCCTGTGGGGAGTGGGCCAGCGTACCGGTGCCGTACTCGCCAGGCTCGGCCTGCGCACCGTGGCTGACCTGGCTCACGCGCCGGTCCCGACGCTCGAACGCGAGCTCGGCAAGGCGAGCGCGGCGCATCTTTCCGCGCTGGCATGGGGGCGCGACAATCGCAGGGTCGAAACCGGCCCGCACGACAAGAGCGTCGGCGCCGAGGAGACCTTCGGCACCGACATCGCCGATCCCGTCCAGATCCGCCGCGAGCTGCTGCGGCTTGCCGGGCGCACCGCCCGCGCGCTTCGCTCGTCCGGCTACGTCGCCAGAACAATCTCGGTGAAGCTGCGGCGTGCCGACTTCAAGACGTTCACCAGGTCCCGGACGCTGCCCGAGCCGACCGACGTGGCCCAGCAGATCTACGCGACCGCCTGCGAGCTCTACGCGGCCTCCGGGCTGGCCGACGGCGTCCTGCTGCGGCTGGTCGGGGTGCGAGCCAGCGGCCTGTCGCCGGCCAGCCTGGCGGGAACCCAGCTCGCACTCGGCGAGCGCGCCGATGCCTGGCGCCAGGCCGAGACCGCGATGGACAAGATCACCCGCCGATTCGGATCTGCTGCGCTGGGCCCCGGGTCGCTGGTGACCCCGGGCGACGGCGAACGCCAGTTGCGAGAGTAAAGCGAAGTTTCTGCAGTGACTTTGCCAACTGCCTGGGTGGCGATGTCAGGCGCCTGGTCCGGCGTCCCCTTCCACAGAACGCGCTGGCCCTCGTATTCTGGTGGATAGCCAGCGGCCGACATGTCCGGTCGGTGCGAGCAACTTGGAGGCAACGTGCCGCTTTCCGAGCACGAGCAGCGCCAGCTCGAGCAGATCGAGCAGGCGCTCTATGCCGAGCATCCGCGGTTTGCCAAAGCCGTACGGTCGGCTGACCCGCGAGTGCACTACAAGCGCCGGGTTGTTTACGCGGCCGTCGGGTTCGCGATCGGCGTGGCGCTGCTGCCTGTCGGCGTTTCCACCTATATCGCGATCAGCATTGCCGGCTTCGTGATCATGCTCGCCTCCTGCTACTGGGCGGCCATCAGCTACCGGCGGATGAACGGGATGGCGACCGGCCGGATCCAGCTCAAGGAGCGCAGGGCAAGCCGCAAGGACAAGACCGGCGGCAAGCGTCAGGGCGGCCTGGGCGACCGTCTGGACGAGCGCTGGCGCAGGCGCCAGGAAGGACGAGACGGCTAAGGCGGCACGGCGCCCTCGCTGACGGGACCGTCGCCAGAAACTGCCCTGTTTGCCGTCGGATCAGCAGGCCCAGTTCCGCTGCGGCTCAGTTCCCGCGCGGCTCGCTCAGTTCCGCCGCGGCTCAGTTCCCGCGCGGCTCGCTCAGTTCTCGCCAGATGCCGGCGTCCAGCCCGTCAGCAAGCCAGCCGCCTGCCGGAGCCAGGCCCGCACTGGTTGCAGGGTGGAGGCGGGCAGCAACCAGGCTCGCCAGCGGGCGCCCCGGCTGGCGTGGCGGGCTAGGGACCGGCGAACTGTCGTGACATCGGCGCGAATAGCGCCAGGAGCGGCCGGTACGGGCGCATAGCGGGCTCGTTCGACAACAGTCGCGATCCGGCCGATAGCCTGCCTGCCTTGATCATCGCCATCCAGGATTCCGCTCACCCGCCTGGAGAGCGCGCGCGGCGACTCGCTTGGCCGGCAAGGAAGTCCGTAATCATCCAGATCGGCGCAGAGTTCCTGCCATGCAGTTGCGGCCAGGCTTGCGTCTCCTGACGCGGTTCGCCACCGCCTGCGCCTGGTGATCAGGCGGGCCGTCCCGGGCGTCACGGCGATCAGGGTCAGGACTGCCAGCACGATGAGTCCGACTGGCGCCCCGCCCGATTGTGCTCCTGTTGTGCCTCCCAGCCCTCCTGGGCCAGGTACCCGCACACGCGGTCCGATGTTCTTGGTGGAGCCTGTCGACGGCGAGCTGGCTGGGGATGGGCCGGTGCCGCCTTGGTTGCCTTGCTGCCCGCCGCCGAGGCCCGGGGCTGCCACGTACGCGGGCTCTACCGCCGTCTGCTGACCGCCTGATCCGCCAGGCGTGGGCTCGAAGCGCAACCAGCCAGCGCCGGAGAAGTACAGCTCGGGCCAGGCGTGGGCGTCCGCCGTCGTGACCGCCCAGGACCCGTTGGCGTGCTGATGGCCAGCGGTGAAGCCGATGGCGACCCTGGACGGGATGCCGAGGAGCCTGGCCAGGACGGCCATGGCGAACGCGAACTGCTGGCAGAAGCCCTCCCGGTCGGTGGTCAGGAAGGTCAGCAAACCGCGCGGGCTGTTGGGGAGGCTGGTCGACTGCAGGGCGTAGCTGAACCTGTTCGACAAGAACCAGTGCTCGAGTGCGACGGCCTTGTCGAAGGCGGTCGTCTTGCCCTTCGTGACCTGCCGCGCGATGGCCGTGAGCTGCGGGGTCACCTTGGACGAGAAACCGAGGTAGGAGCGGCGGATGGCGGCAGGAACATGCTGCGTCCCGGTCAGCGTGCTCGCGGTCGGCTCGACCTCGCCGCTGGTAACCGTGTACTGCAGTCCGTCGGTGGGCGCGTCATCGGAGTAGATCATCAGCGTGCCGGGATCCTGGCGCCAGTTGCCGGTGACGTGTGCCCGCATCGGCCAGTACGGCACCGGCAGGAAGTCGATCGGGCCGGAGAAGCCCGCTACCCGGGGAATGTTGATCCTGGTGCTGACGAGGCTCTCCGGCGTGCCAGGCGCCAGCCCAGGTGCCGAGGCCAGCGGACCGCGCCCGACCGCCTTGCCATGCGTAGGCCTGACGAGGTCCCAGTCACCCGCCCGGCTGTCGTAGTTCAGGACGTAGACCTGAAGGTAGTTAGCAGGATCGGGGATGGTGGTGTGATATCTGAGCACCAGGTGCGGCTTTGACCTGGTGAGCAGGCCGTGCAGTTGAGCCACCGGGTTCGGCAGGCCGACAGTCTGGTGGCCGCCGCCTCCGCCCGAGCCGTGGCCGCCGAAGATCTGATGCAGGGTCAGGCCGGGTACCAACAGCGGCGCGATCAGGGCGGCGCAGACGGCGGCGAGGCCGATCCGCCGCCCGGTCGCGGCGAGCGCTCCCATGTCAGGGCCCGCCAGCCGCTCGTCCTCGCCTGCGTAGTGCCACACCGTCACCACCCGGCCCCAGCCGCGGAGGCGGCCGCGGCCGTCGGAGGAGAGCAGGGCGAGATAACCGATGGCAGCTAGCAGGAAGGCGACCGCGCTGGCCAGGCCGCGCACGTCAGCGGTCGTCGCGATCGGCGCCATGAACACCACGAGCAGCGGCAGCCCCGCGATGGCTGGCCTGTGCAGACGGACGGCGAGGAAATCGACGGCGATGGCGACCAGGCCGATGCTGCCAGCCGCTAGCAAGATGACTCCGTGGTGGGGCGGAACGGGCGGCGCGAACCGGCCGGCCGATGCGCCGACGCTGACCAGCTTGGCCAGATGATGCACCGAATGCGGCGTGGGGATGACCGCGAGGAACGACTGGCCGGCTGCCTGCAGGACATTCAGGTAGATCAGCAGCGCGCCTAGGTAGGTCACCAGGCCAGCCACAGCGCGCAGCGGCCGCAGGCCTGACGCGCTCGCCACGCATGCCAGGATGAGGCCTGCCCCCGTGGCCTTCAGGAACGGTGACTGGGCGGCCAGCATCGGCACGCTGGCGATCACGGCGAGCACCGACGCGCCGATCGCGGCTGGCACGGGACTGATCCTGGTCAGGGTGCCGGCCAGCGCCACGACCAGCACAGCGCCGCTTGCCTGCACATACCAGGCGGCCCCGTTGATCAGGCTGAAGATGGAGACAGAGGCGAGTATCACGGCGACAGCCGCGGCGATCGTGAGCCGGTGATTCATCGTGCTGTCGCTCCGAACCCTCGCTCTGCGGCTCCCAGCGCGTTGCTGCCGGACATGGGCAGTTGCTGCCACGCCACCGCCAGGGGCGTCGTCGCGTCGACGGTGATCACTCGCCAGCCGGCTGCCCTGAGGACTGCCGCGGCGGCGGCGGTCTCAGCGACACTCGCGTCCGGGATCACGGGCCCGGGGGCGCTACCGCTCGCCGGTCTGTTCGCGGCGGCGCTGGCCGCGGCCTGGCTGGCACCGGCCGCGCGGCCGTCAGCCGGCTCGGCTGCTTCGGCCGCCGCGACGAGAGCCGACCTGCGTGTGCCCCTGGTGCTGTTCCCGTTCCTCGCACCGTGCCCGTTCCTGGCGCGGATCCCGTTTTGGCTGCTCTGCCCGTTCGGGCTGTGCCCGCCGGGGTCATCCTGGCCGGGATGGCCGTCCTGGCCGGTGCCGGCGCCCTGCCTGGCCCGCCCCGGCCGCGCAGCCCAGGTCGACACCGCGAGCAAAATCGCGATGCCCTGCCTGCCGTGCCGTCGCGAGGTCGCGATCTCCCTCGCGTTGTCCGCGGAGAGCCGGCCCGCGATCAGGACCAGGAGCCCGCCCTCGATCGTGGTCAGCGCCGCTGTCGTCCTGGCGAAGTCATGATTGCGGGAGGTGGACACCACCGAGAGCGCGTCAAGAAGCACGTCCTCGAACATGGCGGCCCCGGCCAGCGGACCCGCGTCGGTCAGCAGGTGGCCGTCGAGCCCCGAGCGTGCCAGGTACACGCCGATCGAGGCGGCCGCGCTGACGGCGAACTCGAACGAGGAGCTGGGGCCCGTGCCGACGTGGGCGCTGCGCCTGGAGTCCAAGATGACAACCGCGCGATCCTGCCAGCGCTGCTCCTCGCGCCGCACCATCAGTTCCCCGTACCTGGCCGTCGACCGCCAGTGCACCCTGCGCAGTTCATCGCCATCGCGGTACGCGCGCGGAATGACGTCGTCATCGCCCGCCGCTGCCGTCATCCGCGTCCTGCCGTCGCCGTCGCTCGACCAGCTGCCCGTCGTGGCCGCCGCGGTAAGCGGCACGATCTTCGGCGTGACCGTGAGCGTGTTCTTGGTGGCGAAGTTGGCGGTGAGCTCCACGAGCCCGAACACGTCGGCGATCCTGACCCGCATCGGGCCAACCACGAACTTGCCGCGCAGGTCAGAGCGGAGCTGGTAGCTGACCTCGCGCGAGCCGTTCCGCTCGATGCCGTTGAGCACGTACCTGGGCCTGGCGCCGAGCGAGTAGGGGATGGTCTCCTCGGCGAGCAGCAACCCGGTCGAGATCCTGCTGACATTCTCGAGCCTGACGAGCACGGTGGCAGGCTGGCCGGGCGGCACCCTGGGCGGCACGATCTGACGCTCGCAGCGCAGCTGGTACCTGGCCCGGCGGGCGGTGAGGGCCGAGAAGACGGGCAGGCAGACGAGCAGGACCCCGACGCTGATCATCGGGTGGCTGCCCAGGATCAGCCCCGCGAGGATGCCCACGATGCCGGCGGCAAGGAACGAAGCCCCGCGGACCGTGAACCAGGCGAGAACCGACCGCATCGCCGCCCTCCTTCTGGCTGCCCTGTCAATCTACGTCGTGCTGGTGGCTGCGGCCAGGTCGGTCACCAGCCAGGCGGTGCTTGCCGGCCCGATCAGTTACCTTCCGGGCAGTGGCACCCGCTCGACGATCTTGGCCAGCACCTGTTCTGGCTGCTCGCGGCCGACCACGGCCTCGGCGGTCGGCAGCAGCCGGTGCGCGAGCACCGGTCCGGCCAGTGCCTGGACGTCGTCGGGGATGACGAAGTTGCGGTCTTCGAGCGCCGCGAAGGCGCGGCTGGCGCGGAGCAAATGCAGCGCCGCCCGCGGCGACGCGCCGAGCCGCAACGCCGGCGCGGTCCGCGTCGCGGTGACGATGTCGATGATGTACTGACGCACCTGCTGGGCGACGTGAACTTCGCGCACGGCGGCGATCAGCGCGCGCACGTCGATCGCGTGCGCGGCGGGCTCGAGGTGATCGAGCGGCGAGCTTGAGCCGTGCGTTTCGAGCATCGCCGACTCGGCCGCCTGGTCCGGGTAGCCGATCGAGATCCTGGCGGTGAACCTGTCACGCTGCGCTTCGGGCAGCGGGTAGGTGCCTTCCATCTCAATCGGGTTCTGCGTCGCGATCACCATGAACGGCGACTCCAGCGGGTAGGTCACGCCGTCGACCGTGACCTGACGCTCCTCCATGCTCTCTAGCAGGGCGGACTGAGTCTTGGGCGAAGCCCGGTTGATCTCGTCGCCGAGCACCAGATTGGCGAAGACCGGCCCGGGCTTGAACTCGAACTCGCGCAGTTCCTGGTTGAAGGCGCTGACTCCGGTGATGTCGCTCGGCAACAGGTCAGGAGTGAACTGGACCCGCCGGACCGAGCAGTCGATCGATCTGGCGAGAGCCTTCGCAAGCAGGGTCTTGCCCACGCCGGGAACGTCCTCGATCAGGGCGTGCCCCTCGGCGAGCAGAACGGTCAGCGCCAGCCTGATCGCGTCGGGCTTGCCGACGATCACGGTGTTGATCGCGTCGCTGATCTTGTGAGCGACCGGAATCAGCTGGTCAAGCGTGCGCTCCGCCTGCTCTGTTTCAGCAGACACTCGTCCTCCTTGCCCCGGCCGCTCTGCCGGGTGTTGGTCCGGCGGGAGTGCCGCCCGCGACCGGCGTCCATGGCGTGTGCGCCTAGACAGTACGTGTAGGCATGCCTCGATGTAACAACGGAATGGGCATCACTGCATAACGAGCCTTCCCGCTCCTGACATAGCTTCCCAACGCCTTGGCACTGCCAATCGCATCCGCTCCCTATCAGTGTCCATTGTCCCCACTCCGCTCCACCCCCGTGACCTCGGGTTTCCTGGAGCCGATGACGGGATTTCCGGCTCGCGAACATTGACGGTGGAGGAATGTGGGGTACAGTGGTGCGCGGTGGGGCGGCTAGGGCCCCGCTGGGTAGCCGGTGTGGGGGACAGTGGAGGTGAGCGCCTGTGTTTCTCGGCACTCACACGCCCAGGCTGGACGACAAGGGCCGGCTGTTCCTCCCAGCGAAGTACCGCGACGAACTGGCGGAGGGACTAGTGCTGACGAAGGGCCAGGAGCGCTGCCTGTACGTGTTCCCGCAGGCAGAGTTCGGCCGGATCACCGAAGCGCTGAGGACGGCGCCGGTGACCGCCAAGGCGGTCCGCGACTACAGCCGCGTGTTCTTCGCGAGCGCCTCCGATGAGGTTCCTGACAAGCAAGGCAGGGTGACGATCCCGCAGGCGCTGCGCGAGTACGCGGCGCTGCAGCGCGACTGCGTGGTGATCGGAGCGAACACCCGGCTGGAGATCTGGGACGCGGAGGCCTGGCAGGCCTATCTGGAGCAGCAGGAAGACGCATTTTCTGACGCATCGCAGGAGGTGCTGCCAGGGGTCCTGTGAGCGGACCCGGATCGCGGGAGGTCCAGGCAGTGCCAAGGACCGGCATCGCATCGCGGAGTCCAGTGCCCGGCGAGGTCTCCACCCGCACCTGACGGATCACCCGGCTGACGCCCCTTCCCCGGCGTCAGGCGGCTGCGGACCGCCGGCGGTGCGGATGGCGACCTGGCCGGGCACGGCGATCAGGACCTGGCAGCGGAGGCCGGGAGAAGGGGGGCGCGATGAACATGGCGGCAGCGCACGTGCCGGTCATGCCAGACCGGGTTCGCGCGATCCTCGCCCCGGCGCTCGGCGAGCCTGGCGCCGTCCTGGTGGACGCGACGCTCGGCCGGGCCGGCCACACCCGCGGGCTGCTGGGCGATCACCCTGGCCTGACCGTGATCGGCATCGACGCCGACGCGGCGGCCATCTCCGAATCCAGGCAGCTGCTCGCGGCCGAGCTGAGCCGGGTGCGGCTCGTCCAGGCGACGTACGACCAGATCGCGGCGATCCTGGCCGGCCTCGGTCATCACAGTGTCCAGGGAGTCCTGTTCGACCTGGGTGTTTCCTCGCCTCAGCTGGACGACCCTGCCCGCGGCTTCTCATACGCGCAGGACGCGGCGCTTGACATGCGCATGGATCGCTCGCAGGAGCTGACGGCCGCTGAGGTCGTCAACACCTACCCGGCGGACAGGCTCGCGCGGGTTCTGCGCGACTACGGCGAGGAAAGGTTCGCCAGGCGGATTGCCGACGCGGTCGTGCGCGAGCGCTCCCGCGAGCCCGTTACCTCGACGCTCCGCCTCGCGGACATCGTCAGGAACGCGATTCCGGCAGCCGCCAGGCGCACCGGCGGCAATCCGGCCAAGCGGACCTTCCAGGCGCTGCGGATCGAGGTCAATGACGAACTGGGCTCGCTCAGGCGGGCGGTTCCCGCGGCGCTGGACGCCGTCGCCGTCGGTGGCCGGATCGTCGTGCTCTCGTACCACTCGCTCGAGGACCGGATCGTGAAGCGCGCGTTCAGCGAGCGCTCGACCGACACGACGCCGCCGGGGCTGCCGGTGCAGCTGCCGGGCAGCCGCCCGCAATTCCGGCTGCTCACCAGGGGCGCCGAACGCCCCGGTGACGCAGAACTGGCCGCCAACCCGCGGGCCGCGTCGGCCAGGCTCAGGGCGGCCGAGCGCGTGCTGGCACGAGCGGGCCAAGCACCGACCGCAGGACCAGCAGCGACCGCAGGACCAGCAGCGGCATGACCTCACACAGGATGGACGAAAGCCCATGAGCACGGACGTCATGACACCTGGCAGGACCAGCGATGCTCGCCGCACGGGCGAGGACGGCCGCCGCGCAGCTCCCGGCCGGGCCGCGACCGGCAACAGGGCCGTGCCAGCTGGCCGGGCGGCGCCAAGCGGCAAGGCCGCGCCGGCACCCGACGCGAGGCGACCGCAGCGCCCGGCGCGGCGGCCCAGGCCAGACCGCCCGGCCAGGCCGATGCTGCCGTCGAGCCCGGTCAGGCCGCCAAGTCCAGTCCGCCCTGCAGGACCCGGCCGCCCCGGCCGCACGATCAGGACGGTCGGGCCGCCCAGGCATGGTTACGACACCGTCAGGCCACAGGGCAAGCGGCCGATGGCCGGCGGAGGCCAGTCTGCCGCGGCCGGCGCGGAGCGGGTCGGTGCCGAACGAGTTAGGCACGCCGGGCGGACGTCGTTCGTGATGCTGGTACTCGGGCTGCTCGCCGGCGGCCTGGTCTGCCTTCTCGTCGTGAACACCACGCTCGCGGCCAACTCGATTCAGATCAACCGGCTCGAGCAGGCCAACACTGCCAGGACGCAGCAGATCCAGCAGCTGCAGCAGGAGACAGCCGCCGCGCAGTCCGCCGCCGTGATCGCGAAAGAGGCACGCAAGCTCGGGATGCGGCCCGAGCGCACTCCAGCGTTCGTCGACCTGCGCAACCACTCGCTGCGGGTCGCGAAGGAGCCGATGCGTTGAGCCAGGACGGGGGGAGCGGGGACTGGCAGCGGCCGGCGGGGACCGGCCGCTGGCGCCCGGCCGGCGATCAGCGGCGCCCCGGTGGTCAGCGGCCCGGTGGTCAGCGTTCCGGTGGTCAGCGGCCCGGTGGCCAGCGGCCCGGTGGTCAGCGGTTCAGCGGCGCACGCCAGGCAGGCTCGCGTCCTGCTGGCCCGCGTCCTGCTGGCCCGCCGCGCAGGCCACCTCACCGGTCCGTGCGGGCATCGAGATCACGCCCTGGCTGGGCACGCCGGCCGCTTCGCAGGACGAGCTCGGTCCGGCGGCTGAACGTGACCTTGCTCTCGGTCGCCTTCGCCATCTCACTCGTGCTCGGCAGGCTCGTGCAGCTGCAGGGCGTGGACGCGTCTCGCTACCGCTACCTCAGCCACAAGGAGCGCGTGACGAAGCAGACCACGCCCGCTGTCCGCGGCGAGATCGTCAGCAGCGACGGCACCGTGCTGGCCATGACGATGCGCACCGACACCGTGTACGCCGACCCGCCGCTGATCACGAAGTCCACGACCTTCAGGGCGGTCGCGGCCAAGCTGGCGCCCCTGCTGCGGATGAAGCCGGCCGCGATCGTGGCCCTGCTGCGGAATCCGAGCTCACCGGACTACGTCAAGCTCAAGGAATCGGTGATCGCGCCGGCCGCCGACGCGATCAGCAAGCTCGAGCTGCCCGGCATCGCGATGACGCCGACCTACCAGCGTGCCTACCCCGGCGGCGACCTGGCCGCCCCGCTGCTGGGTTTCGTGCACACCAACCCCGACTCCGGCGCGATGGCCGGGATGGCCGGCCTCGAGCAGACCTATAACCCTGTGCTCGAAGGCCGCGGCGGAACGGTGGTCTACGAGCAGGGCACGAACGGCCTGCCGATCCCCGGCACCGAGTCGGCAGTCAGAGAAGCCCTGCCTGCCGGGAACCTGCGGCTGACAATCCAGTCCGACATCCAGTGGAAAGCCGAGCAGGAGTGCGCGCTGCAGGTCGCCAGGACCAGGGCGAAGAACTGCACGGTCGTGGTCATGCAGCCTGGCACGGGCCGGATTCTCGCGCTGGCGCAGTACCCGACCTTCAACCCGGTCGCCCCCGCCAGCGTGCGCGCGACGAAAGACATCGCGCTGGCCAACGTGTTCCCCCCCGGCAGCACCGCCAAGGTGATCACCGCCGCGGCGGCCTTCCAGTACGCCGGGATGACGCCGGATACCAGCTTCGTCGTGCCTGACGCGATCAAGTGGCACGGCGCCTGGTATCACGACGCCGAGCCGCACAAGACGCAGCGCTACACGATCGCGGGGATCATCGCCCATTCACTCAACGACGGCATGATCCAGGTGGCGGATGACGTCAGGCCGCGCGATCAGTACCGCATGTTCCGCGCTCTGGGGCTCGGCTCGAAGTCCGGCCTGAACCTTGCCGGCGAGAGCGGCGGGCTGCTTGCCAGGCCCCGTTCATGGACCGGCGGCGCGAGCAACACCCGCTACCAGCTCTCGTTCGGCCAGAGCGTTGGCGTCACCGCGATCCAGATGGCAAGCGTCTACGCGACCATCGCCAACGGCGGCGTCCGTATCGCACCTACGGTGGTGGCCGGCCACACGACAAGCGGCGGGCGCTACATCCCCGCTGCGCGGCCGGCTTCCAGGCGGGTCATGTCCCGCAGGACCGCGCGTGAGCTGATGCGGATCCTGGACCAGGTGCCGGTCGTCTACAACCAGGCAGGGGAGCCGTGGGGGATGATTCCCGGCTACACCGTCGCGGCCAAGACCGGGACGGCACAGGAGCCGGGGAACTCCTACGGATCGAGTTTCATCGGCATCGCACCGTCATCAAGGAAGGGCATCGTCGTCGCGGTTAACCTGCAGGATCCGCGTAACGGGGCGTACTTCGGCATCGACGTCGCCGGGCCCGTCTTCAACGCCGTCATGAAGTTCGCCCTGGCGAGCATGAAGATTCCTCCTGGCGGGGGGCATGTCCCTGCCGTCCCGCTCACGGTGCCGTAAAGCAGGGTAACCTCAGCCCGTGCCAGCGGCCCTTCGCCCCAGATATGTTCCGGTGCGCCCGCTCACCGGTCTTGCCGCGCTGCTCGGCCTCCGTGAGCCCGACAGCGACTCCTCTTTCATCCATCACGAACTGCGCGGTGTCAGCGGCATCACGCATGACTCGAGCGCCGTCCGGCCTGGTGACCTGTACGTCGCGCTGCCTGGCAGCAGGCACCACGGGGCATCGTTCTGCGGGCAGGCCGCAACCGCTGGCGCGGTTGCGGTTCTCACCGACGCCGACGGCAAGCAGCGAGCCATCCGGTGCGGGCTGCCGGTCTTCGTGGTCGCCGACCCGCGCGCCAGGCTCGGCGACGTCGCGGCGTGGGTCTACGGTGACCCGTCGGCCAGGCTGCTGCTCATCGGCGTGACCGGGACCAGCGGCAAGACGACCACTACGTACCTGATCGAATCGGGCCTGCGGATGGCCGGCCATATCACCGGCCTGGTTGGCGGCGTCGAAACTCAGATCGCCGGGTCGGCCGAGCCGAGCAGGCTCACCACTCCTGAGGCGACCGACCTGCAGGCGGCGTTCGCCGTCATGGCCGAGCGGAAGGTGACCGCGGCGGTGATGGAGGTCTCCAGCCATGCGCTCGCGCTCGGCCGTGTCGCCGGGACGTCCTTCGAGGTCGCCGTCTTCACCAACTTGTCGCAGGATCATCTGGACTTCCACCAGGACATGGACAGCTACTTCGCGGCCAAGGCAGAGCTGTTCACCCCTCGCTATGCCAGGTCTGCCGTGGTCAATGTGGATGATCCGCGCGGCCGCCGCCTCGCCAACAGGGCGCCAGTGCCCGTCACGACGTACTCGGCCGCCGGGCGCTCAGACGCTGACTGGCGCGCGGCCGACGTGCGGTGCGGCGCCGACGGCTCCACCTTCCAGGTCGTCGGTCCCGGCGGGGTCGAGGCTGACGCGTCCATTACGCTGCCTGGCCCGTTCAACGTCGCGAACGCGCTCGCCGCGATCGTGGCCCTGGTCGAGACCGGCGTGGGGCTGGCCACGGCCGTGGCCGGCGTCGCCGCGTGCCCCGGCGTGCCTGGCAGGCTGGAGCGGGTCGGTACCGAGCAGGACCTGACTGTGCTTGTCGACTACTCGCACAAGCCGGGGGCGGTCGAGGCGGTGCTGAACGCGCTGCGGCCCGTCACCCAGGCCAGCCTGCGGATCGTGCTCGGCTGCGGCGGCGACCGTGACGCGGCCAAGCGGCCGCTGATGGGCGCGATCGCGGCCGAGCTCGCCGATACGGCGATCTTCACCAATGACAACCCGCGCTCGGAGGACCCGCTGGCCATCCTCGGCGAGATGCTGGCAGGCACGCTGTCGGTGCCGCCGCGGGACCGGGCGCACGTGATCGTGGAGCCCGACCGTGCCGCCGCGATCGCGATGGCCATCGAGGGCGCCGCGAAGGGAGACGTCATCCTCATCGCCGGCAAGGGCCATGAGCGCGGACAGTACATCGGAGACAAGGTGGTGCCGTTTGACGACCGTGAAGTCGCGGCCCGTGCCCTGGCCGACAGGTCGCGGGCCGAGCAGGCCGCCGCGGCACTCGCCAGGGCCGTGCTCACGAGCCGGGAGGGCGGGCTCACTGGCCAGGAGGATGATGTGTTCGGCGCTCAGGACGGCCGCGCGTGATCCCGCTGTCCATCGGCGAGATCGCGACGGTCACCGGCGCGAGCACCGACCGCGTCCCCGATCCTGCCGCGCGGGTCACAGGGCCGGTCGTGATCGACTCGCGGCAAGTCGTTCCCGGTGCGCTGTTCGCCGCCCTGCCCGGCGAGCGAGCAGACGGGCATGACTTCGCCGCGGCTGCCGCCGCAACTGGCGCTGTCGTGACGCTCGGCACCCGGCCGACCGGAACTCCCGCACTGATCGTCGACGACGTCCCCGCCGCGCTCGGCCGCCTCGCCAGGGCCGTGGTGGACAGGCTGCCAGGCCTGGTCATCGCCGGGATCACGGGCTCGGCAGGCAAGACGACGACCAAAGACCTGGCCGCCCAGCTGATCGGGACGCTCGGTCCGACGGTCGCGCCGCAGAACTCGTTCAACAACGAGATCGGCCACCCGCTCACGGTGCTGCGCGCCGACGCCGACACCAGGTACCTGGTCGCCGAGCTGTCCGCTCGCGGCCCTGGGCACATCGCGGCGTTGTGCAGGATCGCGCCGCCGCGGCTAGGGGTCGTGCTCTGCGTAGGGAACGCCCACGCGGGGGAGTTCGGCGGCGTCGCCCAGATCGCGGCCGCCAAGGCCGAGCTGCCCAGGGCGCTGCCAGCGGACGGGGCGGCTGTGCTGAACGCCGACGATCCGCTGGTGTCGGCGATGGCGGCGGACACGGCCGCAAAGGTCGTCACCTTCGGCCGGTCAGCCGGCGCGGATGTCCTGGCGGCCGACGTCAGCCTGGACGAGTTCAGCCGGCCCAGGTTCACCCTGCGGATGCCCGACGGCGCGGCCGCGGTCGCGCTGCGGCTGCACGGCGAGCACAACGTCACCAACGCGCTGGCCGCTGCCGCCCTGGCCGGCCAGCTTGGCATGGACGTGGCCGCGATCGCGGCCGGCCTGTCGGCCGCCGAAGCGCGGAGCCGCTGGCGGATGGAGGTTACCGAGCGACCGGACGGCGTGATCGTCGTCAACGATGCCTACAACGCCAGCCCCGAGGCCGTGGCGGCGGCCCTTGACGCCGTCCGGGTGATGGCAGCGGGCCGCCGCGCCTATGCTGTGCTCGGCCGGATGGCTGAGCTCGGAGAGCGGTCGAGGGAATTCCATGAGCAGGCTGGCGTGGCAGCCGCGCTGACCGGTCTGGCCGGCCTCATCGCGGTCGGCGACGAGGCAGCGCCGATGCTGACGGGAGCGAAGTCCGTGGCCGGCTTTTCCGGCGAGCTGATCGGCGTCCCTGACGGGCCAGCCGCGCTCGCCGCGCTGGGCGAGCGGCTGCGCCCTGGCGACGTCGTGCTGGTGAAGGCATCCAGGGCGGCTGGCCTGCAGACGGTCGCGCTTGAGCTCGCCGGCGGGCCCGAGGACACGGCCTCTGGGGTCGCCTCGTGAGGACGATCATCGTGTCAGGAGCGGTGGCCCTGCTGCTGGCGCTGTTCGGCACGCCGCTGGCGATCAAGCTGTTCACCCGGCGCGGGTATGGCCAGCTGATCAGGGAAGAAGGGCCGGCGGCCCACGCCACCAAGCGCGGCACGCCGACCATGGGCGGCACCGTCATCGTGGTCGCCACGCTAATCGGGTACGTGGTAGGGCACCTGCTTACCAGCGACGCGATCACCACGTCCGGCGTGCTCGTGCTCGGCCTGATGACCGGGCTCGGCCTGGTCGGATTCGTCGACGACTTCATCAAGATCTACCGGCAGACCAGCCTCGGCCTGCGCAGTGGAGCCAAGCTGGCTGGCCAGTCGGTGGTCGGGGCGATCTTCGCGGTCGAGGTTCTCGGGCACCCGGACGGCTACGCCCTTACTCCCGCCGACCCGTCACTGTCGTTTCTGCGCGACTTCGGGCCGGCCATCGGCGTGCTGCCGTTCGTGCTCTGGATCGTCATCATGATCGGCGCGACCTCCAACGCGGTAAACCTCACCGACGGCCTTGACGGCCTGGCGACCGGGGCGGCGATCCTGGTGCTGGCCGCGTATGTGCTGATCGCGAACTGGCAGTTGCGCAACGACTGCACGGTGCTGCTGACCCAGAGTTGCTATTTCGTCAGAGACCCGCTGGACCTCGCGGTGGTCGCCGCCTCTGTACTAGGCGCCTGTTTCGGCTTCCTGTGGTGGAACGCCCCGCCCGCGAGGATCTTCATGGGCGACACGGGATCGCTCGCGCTCGGCGGCGTGCTGGCCGGGCTCGCGGTCTGCACGAGGACGCAACTGCTGCTCGTCCTGCTTGGCGGTCTGTTCGTGATCATCACGCTGTCCGTCATGATCCAGGTCGGGTCCTTCAAGCTGACCGGCCGGCGGGTCTTCAAGATGGCGCCGCTGCAGCACCACTTCGAGCTGATCGGCTGGGCCGAGACCACCATCGTGATCAGGTTCTGGCTCATCGCCGGCCTGTTCGTCGCGCTCGGCCTCGGCATCTTCTACATCGAATGGCTGCCGTCGTCATGACCGGCGCCGCCGCGGAACCCGCCGCGGCTGGCAGCTTCGCCGCCGGTCTCGCCGGGCGCCGGGTCTGCGTGGCTGGCCTCGGCGTCTCCGGCCCCCCGGCCGCCCGGGTGCTGGCGGCGCACGGCGCCCTGGTCACCGCGGTCGACTCCCGTGCCGACGAGGCCGGGCGCTCGCATGCGGCCGAGCTTGGGCGCCATGGCGTCCAGGTCCTGCTCGGCCCGGAAGCCGCGGCGAGGCTGCCAGGCGGCACCGACCTGGTGATCACCTCTCCTGGCTGGAAGCCGGACGCTCCGCTCCTTGCCAGCGCCGCCGAGTCCGGCGTCGAGGTGATGGGCGATGTCGAGCTCGCGTGGCGGCTCAGGCCCGTGCTGGCCGGCGGCAGCCGGCAGCAGTGGCTGGCGGTGACCGGAACGAACGGCAAGACGACCACGGTCCGGATGCTCGCGCTGATGCTGCATGCGGCCGGGTATCGCGCCGTCGCCGCTGGCAACGTCGGCACGTCGCTCGCTGACGTGGTGACAGAGCCCGAACCCTACGAGGTCGTCGCCGTCGAGCTGTCCAGCTTCCAGCTGCACTGGAGTTCCACGATCGCGCCGTTTGCTGCCGTCGTGCTGAACGTGGCTGCGCACCACCTGGACTGGCACGGCACGCTTGAGGCGTACGCCGCAGACAAGGCGAAGATCTTCGCGCCTGGAACGATCGCGATCGGCAACGCCGACGACGAGCGGTCAGCCACGATGGCCGCCCTGGCCGGCGCGGCGGCGATGTACCGGCTCGGCGAACCAGGCCCAGGCGAGCTCGGCGTCAGCGACGGCTACCTCGTCGACAAGGCGTTCCTGCAGGACGGCGAGGATGCTGCGGTCAGGCTCGCCGCGCTTGCCGACGTCTGCGGGCCTGATCCAGCGGCCAGGGCCAGGCCGCCAGCGCCGCACAATGTCTCAGACGCACTCGCCGCGGCGGCGCTGGCCAGGGCATATGGCGCCCCGGCGGGTGCCGTCAGCGGCGGGCTGCTGCGGCATCAGCCTGACCCGCACCGGATCGAGCTGGTCGCCGCCGTCGGCGGCATCGACTACATCGACGACTCCAAGGCGACCAACCCGCACGCGGCGGCGGCGGCGCTCGGCGCCTACAACCCGGTGGTGTGGGTTGCTGGCGGGCTGCTCAAGGGCGCCGCCGTAGACCTTGACCAGCTCGTCGGCGACGCGGCCGAGCGGCTCCGCGGCGCAGTGCTGTTCGGCGCAGACCGCAAGGTCATCGCTGCCGCGCTGGCGCGACACGCGCCGGATGTCCCGGTCGTTGAGGTCCCTGAGACCGACACTGGAGCCATGGACCTCGTTGTCAAGGCCGCGGCCCGGCTGGCGAGGCCGGGCGATACCGTCCTGCTCGCCCCGGCCGCGCAGTCGTTCGACATGTTCCGCGACTACCCGGCACGCGGCGCTGCGTTCGCTGATGCGGTCAGGCGGCTGGCGGCCGCGCGGTGAGCGCGGCGGGCATCAGGCCGCGGGCCGCGGCTGCGCTCGCACCGCTTGACCGGCCGCTGACGTCGTACTACCTGATCCTGGGGACAAGCGGGCTGCTGCTAGCGGTCGGCCTGGTGATGGTGTTGTCCACCTCGTCGGCGTCCCAGCTGGACAGCGGGGGCTCGCCGTACAGCGTGTTCGTCAAGCAGCTGTTCGGCGCGCTGATTGGCCTGGCGATCATGTGGATGCTCGCGCGAATGCCGCCGCGGCTGCTGCGGTCCGTGGCCTACCCGCTGCTGCTGGCCGCGATCGCGGGGCTGATCCTCGTCCTGGCCTTCGGGCCGGATATCGCCGGCGTCAGGCGCTGGATAGCCGTCGGCGGCATCCAGTTGCAGCCGTCGGAGTTCGCCAAGCTCGCGTTCCTGATCTGGGGCGCCGACCTGCTGGCCAGGAAAGAGGTTACCGGGCAGCTGAACGAGTGGCGGACGCTGCTGATCCCGCTGCTGCCAGGTGCCGCGGTGGTCGGGCTGCTCGTCGTGCTCGGCGACGATCTCGGCACCACGTTCCTGCTGCTGGTCATCCTGCTGGCGCTGCTCTGGGTGATCGGCACGCCCGCGAGGCTGTTCGCCGCCATCCTCGGTCTCGTCCTCTTCGCGCTGGTGCTGCTGATCAAGGTGGCCCAGTACCGGTCTGGCCGGATCTCCGGGTTTCTTGATCCGACCCTGTCCAACAACTGGCAACTGGTGCAGGGCAAGTACGCGATCGGGTCAGGAGGAGTCTTCGGCGTCGGCCTCGGCGACAGCCAGCAGAAGTGGGGCTGGGTGCCGAACGCCGATACGGACTTCATCTTCGCGATCCTGGGCGAGGAACTCGGCCTGATCGGCACCGGCTGCGTCGTGTTGCTCTACGGCGGGCTGGCCTACGCTGGCCTGCGGGTCGCCAGGAGGGTCACCGATCCTTACATGCGGCTGGCCGCGGCGGGCGCGACGGCCTGGATCGTGGTGCAGGCGCTGGTGAACATCTGCGCGGTGATCGGCCTGCTGCCGATCACCGGCGTGCCGCTGCCACTGATATCCCAGGGCCTGTCGTCGGTACTGGCCACGATGGCCGCGATCGGCATGCTGCTCGGCTTCGCGAGGTCCGAGCCGGGGGCCAGGGAAGCCCTGGCGATGGCCAGCCCGCGCTGGCGGCGCCGGCTCGCCGGCATGGCCGGCCGCCGCGCGGCCGAGCCTCGTGCCGCGAGCGCCGGATCAGCGCCGAGGCGTTCGGCCAGCGGGCAGGCCCGATCTAGGCCCGCACCGTCTAGGCTGGCAGATCCGGAGACTGCGCCGGCCAGCAAGGAGCCGGCCAGCGCTGGCGGTGTCAGGCGGCCGCCTGGTGAGGACCGGGTACCGCGGGCGCCACGGCAGGCACCGGCGGACCGCGGGCCAGCGCAGCATCCGGCGCGGCCGCGCTCAGGATCGCAGCGTCCTAAGCCGGGACAGCCAGGGCAGCGGCGGCCAGGGCCGCCGCACCCGGAGCCGCGGCATTCGTAGACCGGACGGTGAGGTGCGGAGTGCGCAGCGTGGTGATTGCCGGAGGCGGAACCGGCGGGCATATCGAGCCGGCCATGGCGCTGGCTGACGCGCTCCGGCGGATCGACCAGGACGTCAGGATTACCTGCCTGGGGACCGAGCGCGGGCTGGAGACGAAGATCATCCCGGCGCGCGGGTACGCGCTTGACCTCATCCCTGCCGTGCCGCTGCCCCGCTCGTTCACGCTCGACCTGGCGCGGGTGCCTGGCAGGCTGGCCGGCGCGGTCTCGGCCGCCGTCGACGTGCTCGACCGGGCCGAGGCCAGCGTGCTCGTGGGCTTCGGCGGCTACGTCGCGACGCCCGGCTATCTCGCGGCCAGGCGCCGCCGCGTCCCGATCGTGGTGCACGAGGCGAACCCGCGGCCCGGCCTGGCCAACCGGATGGGAGCGCGGCTGACTAGGCACGTCTACATCGGCCAGGCGGGCACCAAGCTGCCGCACGCGACCTACATCGGGATCCCGATCCGGCGCGAGATCGCCGGCCTGGACAGGCTCGCTCTCAGCGACAAGGCACGGGCGCATTTCGGTCTGCGCCCTGACCTGCCTGTCCTGCTCGTGACCGGCGGCTCGCAGGGCGCCGCTTCGCTGAACCGCGCGGTGCTCGGCGCGGCAGACGCCCTCTTGTCGGCGGGGGTCCAGGTGCTGCACATCGTCGGGCCGCGGTCTGGCCAGACGGCCGGGGTGCCGCGGCGGGACGTGCCTTACGTGCCGGTCGAGTACCTGGACCGGATGGACCTGGCCTACGCGGCCGCTGACTTCGCGCTGTGCAGGGCCGGCGCGATGACGTGCGCGGAACTGACCGCGGTCGGCCTGCCTGCCGCCTACGTCCCGCTCCCGCACGGCAACGGCGAGCAGCGGCTCAACGCCCTGCCGATCGAGCGGGCGGGCGGCGGACTCATCGTTGACGACGCGAGCATCAGCCCTGACTGGATCCGCAACGTGCTGCTCGGCATGCTGCTCGACCACGAGCTCGTCGCCGCCATGTCGAGGGCGGCGGCCAGCATCGGCAGCAGGGACGCGGACGCGAGGCTGGCGGCAAGGGTGCTCGACGTGGCCGACAGTGCGGGAGGTGCGGGCGGGCGGCCAGGTGCCGCCGGACATGGCAGCAGGCACCGCGGCAGCCACCGCGGTCCCGGCCGGTGACGAGGGGAGGATCGGGATGGGCCTGGTGACACCTGTCGAGCCGGTTCCGCTCGAGGAGCTTGGCCGGGTGCACTTCGTCGCGGTGGGCGGCGCTGGCATGTCCGGCATCGCGCGCATCATGCTGGCCAGGGGGGTGCCGGTGTCCGGCTGTGACTCCGCCGCGTCGGCGCAACTCGACGAGCTCGCCGCGCTCGGGGCTCAGGTCGAGGTCGGTCACAGTGCCTCGCACCTTGACTCAGCCGACACGCTGGTGGTGTCCAGCGCGATCAGGCCGGACAATCCCGAGGTCGCGCAGGCGCGGCAGCGCGGGATGCGGGTGCTGCACCGGGCAGCGGCCCTGGCCAGCGTCATGCTCGGCAGGCAGGCTATCGCCGTGGCCGGAACCCACGGCAAGACCACGACCACCGGCATGATCACCACGGCACTTCGGCGCTGCGGCGCCGATCCCGGCTATGTCATCGGCGGGATCCTGGCCGAGACCGGCCTCGGCGCTGCCGAGGGCAGCGGCCGTGCCTTTGTCGCCGAGGCTGACGAGAGCGACGGTTCGTTCCTGATGCTCGCGCCTGACGCCGCGGTCGTGACCTGCGTCGAGGCCGACCACCTGGACAACTACGCCAGCCTGGCTGAGATCGAGGTGGCGTTCGAAGCCTTCGCTGCCCGGATTGCCCCTGGCGGGCTGCTTGTCACCTGCGCGGACGACCCTGGCGCTGGCAGGCTCGCAGCAGCCGTGCGCTCCCTGGCCGGATCGGCCGGAGCGCCGCGGGTCGTGACGTACGGCGAGTCCGAGACCGCTGACTACCGGCTCGGCGTCGTGACCCCGGCCGGGATGGCGACCGAGTTCGACCTCACTCCGCGCGGCGCGAGCGGAAGCGGGCCGGTCCGGCTGAAGGTCCAGGTGCCTGGCAAGCACAACGCCCTGAACGCCGCGGCCGCCTTCGCGACCGCCGCCGAGCTCGGCTTCGCGCCAGACGGCATCGCGGCCGGCCTGGCCGCCTACCGCGGAACGCAGCGCCGGATGGAGCTCAAGGGCGAGGCGGATGCGATCCGGGTGCTCGATAGCTATGCGCACCACCCGACCGAGATCGCCGCCGACCTGGCCGCCGCGCGGGATATCGCGGCGGGCGGCCGCGTGCTTGTCGTCTTCCAGCCGCACCTGTTCAGCCGGACCAGGATCTTCGCGGCGGATTTCGGCGCGGCGCTCGCAGCGGCCGACGAGATCTTCGTCCTCGACGTGTACGCGGCTCGCGAAGATCCCGAGCCAGGCGTGACCGGCGCCCTCATCGCCGACGCCGTGCCTGGCGGGCGCGCCGCGTTCTGGCCGGACCGGCGGCGCCTGCCTGGCGCGATCGCCGACCTGGCGAAACCCGGTGACATCGTGCTGACGATGGGAGCAGGCGATGTGACCCAGCTCGGACCGCCGATCGTCGCGGCGCTCGGCGCGCGCGCGGACGGCGCAGCGGGCAACCACGGGGCCGCGAGGGAGGAAGGGGCCGGATGAGCGAGCCGGCCAGCGCCGGCCGCCGGCGTCGCGATCGGTGGAAGGTGGCGTTCTTCGGGCTCGCCGCCGTTGGCCTGGTCGCCGGCGTCGCCTGGGCGCTGCTCGGCTCGAGCTTCCTGGTCGTGCGCACCGTGCGGACCACTGGCTCGCAGGTCCCGCGCGCGACCGTGCTCGGCGCGGCAGGGGTCACCAGGGGAACGCCGCTGATCAGGATTGACACAGCCGCGATCGCGCGCCGGGTGGAGCGGATCACGCAGGTGCAGTCCGCGCGGGTGACGCTGTCCTGGCCCGACTCTGTCGTGATCTGGACCAGGCGCCGTACCGCGGTTTTCAGCATGCGCGCGAGGTCAGGCTATGACCTGGTCGACTCCTACGGTGTCGTGCTCAGGTGGAGTGCCGCACGTCCGGCCCGCCTGATCGCCCTGCAGCCGGCCACGACCCTGGCCGCGGCTGCCGGGCGGCACGGGCAGCTGCGACACCAGCCAGCGGTGCGCGCCGCCGGTGCCGTGGTCAGGAACCTGCCTGCCTGGCTGCGCGCCCGGCTGGCTGCCGTACGCGCGGACGGGCCAGCCGACGTTCTTCTCATCTTGCGCGGCGGCATCCAGGTGCGGTGGGGAGGCCAGCGGAACGGACGGGAAAAGGCCAGCGCAATGGCGATCTTGCTGCCGACCAAGGCCAGGTACTACGACGTGAGCGACCCGGCGACCGCGGTGACGGGGCATGCCGCGCATCCGGCGGCCGGGGCCGCTGGGCAGCACAGCCCATCGCGCGGGAACGCGCACCGCAACAAGCAGCCGCGGTCACGGCGAGGCTAGTTGACCAGCGGTGCCGCCCAACCCTACTGTCCAATACAGTCCGCAGCTTGACATAACTCTAAATCTCAACCTGAGGGTGAGAGTTGACGTGCTGGAGAGCGGAGACTGCCGTGCGGTCCAGGGGGAGCTGTTCGTTCCGCCGCGCGGCTGGCCAGGCAGGCAGCCCGCGGTGACGGACCGTCCGCCTGACCTGCGGGTCCCGCTGTAGGCAACCGAACGGGAAGGTCTGGTCCCTCCGTGGCAGCACCGCAGAATTATCTCGCGGTCATCAAGGTAGTCGGCATTGGCGGTGGCGGCGTCAACGCCGTGAACCGGATGATCGAAGAGGGCCTCAAGGGCGTCGAGTTCATCGCGATCAACACCGATGCCCAGGCGCTGCTGATGAGCGATGCGGACGTCAAGCTGGACGTCGGCAGGGAACTCACCAGGGGGCTCGGCGCGGGTGCCAACCCCGACGTCGGTCACAAGGCCGCCGATGATCACCGCGAGGAAATAGAAGAAGTACTCAAGGGCGCCGACATGGTCTTCGTGACCGCCGGCGAGGGCGGCGGCACGGGCACGGGAGGCGCGCCCGTGGTCGCCCAGGTGGCCAGGTCGCTTGGCGCGCTGACCATCGGCGTGGTCACCAGGCCGTTCGGATTCGAGGGCAAGCGCCGCGCCGCTCAGGCCGACGCCGGCATCGAACGGCTGCGCACCGAGGTCGACACCCTGATCGTTATCCCGAACGACAGGTTGCTGTCGATCTCGGACCGGCACGTCAGCGTGCTTGACGCCTTCAAGGCAGCCGACCAGGTGCTGCTGTCCGGTGTCCAGGGCATCACCGACCTGATCACCACGCCTGGCCTGATCAACCTGGACTTCGCCGACGTGAAGTCGGTCATGTCAGGCGCGGGCTCTGCGCTGATGGGCATCGGCTCGTCGCGCGGGGACGACCGGTCCGTAGCGGCGGCCGAGATGGCGATCTCGAGTCCGCTCCTCGAAGCGAGCATCGACGGCGCGCACGGCGTGCTGCTGTCCATCCAGGGCGGCTCCGACCTCGGATTGTTCGAGATCAACGAGGCGGCTCAGCTGGTCGCGAACTCAGCAGCGCCGGACGCCAACATCATCTTCGGCGCGGTCATCGACGACGCGCTCGGCGACGAGGTCAGGGTGACGGTCATCGCCGCGGGCTTCGACGAAGCGGCCAACGGGCGATCGCGGCCTGGTCGCCCGATCGCCGCCTACCAGCCATCGCAGGGATCCGATGCGTTCGGGGCGGCGTGGCGTCCTGTGTCGCTGCCCGGGCTGAAAGACAACGCGGTGCACGCCGCGCCGCCGGCCGCGACGCCTGACCACGGCGGTCACGAGGTTGTTGCGCAGCCGTCCGCCGCGGCTGTCGCGGGCTCCGAGAACGGGCACTCAGCGGCTGACCGGCAGCCCGCTGCCGCGGCGACGGCAGAGTCGGTACCCGCGCCGCGGCCACCCGAGGTGCGGCCGCCCGCCGCCAGTCAGGACAACGGCGCCGCGGAGCCAGACCGCCGGCCCGAATCCGCACCGGAAGCCGCCCGTGCCGAGCGCGTGGGCACCAGGCGCAAGTCGGTGGTCTTCGAGGAGGACGACGAGCTCGACGTGCCCGACTTCCTGAAGTGAGTGGCCGGACGACTGGAGCTGACCGCACGCCGGCCGGGCTGCTGCGGCCGCTGGCCCTCTGCGACGGCGTGAGCGCGGTATTCACCGGCCGCGCGGGCGGCGTGAGTGCTGAGCCGTTCGGCGCGCTCAACCTTAGCGACGGCGTGGGCGACGACCCGTCGGCAGTGGCCAGCAACAGGGATCTCGTGCTGCGGGCCCTGGGGCCAGGAGTCCGGCGCCTAGCCTGGCTGCGTCAGGTGCACGGAAACGCCGTGCTGCGGGTTACTGATCTACCGGGCATAACGCGGCCCGCCGCCGCTGGTCAGGCTCCGCAGGCCGATGCCTCGTGCACCGACGTGCCTGGGGTCGCGCTTGGCGTGCTCGGTGCCGATTGCGCTCCTGTCCTGATCGCCGATCCGGTAGCGCGCGTCGCCGGGGCCGCCCACGCCGGCCGGCCTGGCATGGCCGCAGGCGTCGCTGCCGCGCTGATCGCCGCCATGACGCGCGCCGGGGCCGAGGTGACGCGCATGCACGCCGTCATCGGCCCGGCCATCTGCGGGCGGTGCTATGAGGTCCCGGCCGGCATGCGAGCGGAGGTCGATGCCGCGGCCCCGGGATCGGCGTGCACGACGAGGAGCGGCACCGCGGGCATCGACCTGCGGGCGGGCCTGCGCGGGCAGCTCATGCGGCACGGCGTCGCCGAGATCGCGGACGACGCGCGGTGCACGGCGGAATCCGCCGAGCTGTACTCCTACCGCAGGGACGGCAGGACCGGCCGGTTCGCCGGCCTGATCTGGCTGACGCCGCGATGACTGGCGGGCCCGCGAAGGCAGCCGACGCGGCCAGGAAAGACGAGCTCCTGGCCAACCTGGCGGCGGCGCGGGCGCGTATCGCTGCCGCGTGCGAGGCGGCTGGCCGGTCGCCAGGCGACGTCACGCTGATCGCGATCACCAAGACGTTCCCCGTCTCCGACGTGCGGCTGCTCGCCGGGCTCGGCGTGCTCGACATCGGCGAGAACCGCGATCAGGAGGCGGCGCCCAAGGCCGCCGCGTGCGCCGACCTCGAACCGCCGCTGCGCTGGCATTTCGTCGGTCAGCTTCAGGCCAACAAGGCAAAGAGCGTGGTCAGGTACGCGGACGTGATCCACTCCGTTGACCGGCCACGGCTGGTCGAAGCGCTGGGAACGCGGGCCAGGGCGGCGGGCCGCCGCATCACCTGCCTGGTTCAGGTTGACCTCGACGAGGCACCCGGTCACGACACCGCGAGCGGCACACAGCGCGGTGGCGCCCTGCCAGCCGATGTGCCTGGCATGGCCAGCGCGATCGCCGCGCAGGACGGCCTCATCCTGGGCGGCGTGATGGCCGTGGCGCCGCTCGGCGCACCACCGCGCCCGGCCTTCCGCAGGCTCGCCGAGGTCGCGGCCGTGGTACGCGCTACTCATCCGGGCGCAATGATGATTTCCGCAGGCATGACCGGTGACCTGGAAGAGGCCATCGCAGAAGGTGCGACACACGTACGTGTCGGTACGGCGTTGCTCGGCGGCAGAGCGGTCTTGGTCAGGTAATGTCCGACGCGTAGCACGCGGCGTGACCTTTCGGCTGCACCGATGCTTGCTGCATGGTTGTTTGCTGCATGGTTGTTTGCTGCACTGCGGCGTGACGGAGGACTGACGATGGCCAGCGCGATGCGCAAGATGGCGGTCTATCTCGGCCTGGTGGAGGACGACCATCGCTACGACGATCCCTACACCGACGAGTACGGCGACCAGGATGACTACGGCGACTATGTCACCGAGTACTCCGAGCACGCCGGCATGACGGAGTCCCACAACGGCTACGCCCCCGCCGACGACGGCCGCCTCAGGACCGACCAGCGCCCTGCCGCCGAACCGGTGCACGCGACCGACCTGGCCAGGATCACGACCTTGCACCCGCGCACCTATAACGAGGCGCGGACAATCGGTGAGCACTTTCGTGAAGGAACACCAGTTATCATGAACCTCACCGAGATGGTCGACAGCGATGCACGTCGCCTGGTCGACTTCGCGGCTGGCCTTATCTTTGGGCTGCGCGGCTCGATCGACCGGGTTACCAACAAGGTCTTCCTGCTGTCCCCGGCTAATGTCGAGGTCACCGCGGAGGACAAGGCGAGGATCGCGGAGCGGGATTTCTTCAACCAGAGCTAGGGGTCGGTCAGGGGTCGGCTTAGGGTCGGTCAGGTTCCCTGCAGCGGGGCCGCAGCCGGACCGGAGCGGGAGCAGGCACAATCGAGCACATGCAGGCAGGCACTATGGCATCGCGACAGGCGCGGCAGCGTGGCGTGCGCCGGGGCGGAGCCACGCCGTGAATATCTTCCTGACCGTCGTCTACTACATCCTCTGGCTGTATCTGCTGCTCTTGATCGGGCGGTTGATCATCGACATGCTGCAGAGCTACAGCCGCACCTGGAGCCCTTCTGGCCTGCTGGCCAGGGTCGCTGAGATCATTTTCACACTCACGGATCCGCCACTGAGATTGCTAAGGCGCTACCTTCGGCCGGTGCGGATCGGTAGTGTTGCTCTGGACCTCAGCTACACGCTGTTGTTTCTCGTGATCATTGTGTTGCTATCGGTAGTAAGCAGCTTCTGATGCAGGTAGCCTGCCTAGGGGACTCACGCGCCAAGGAGACAAGGACATGCCACTGACGCCCGCGGATGTGCGGAACAAGCAGTTCAGCACGACCAGGCTCAGGCCTGGCTACGACGAGGAAGAAGTGGACGCCTTCCTGGATGAGGTCGAGGCCGAACTCGACCGCCTGATCCAGGAGAACGAGGAGCTGCGGGCCAAGCTCGCTGAGGTGCTCCGGGGCGGCAAGATGGCAGCGCCGCTGAACTCGCCGCACATGGACGGTCCCGAGCTGATGCCGAGTGAGCCGCACCGGCCTGAGCCAGAGCGGCGCCCCGAGCCGATGCCCATGATGAAGTCCTCCGCTGAGGACAACA
The DNA here is from genome assembly GCA_963739025.1 of uncultured Actinomycetota bacterium. Lineage (GTDB taxonomy): Bacteria > Actinomycetota > Actinomycetes > Streptosporangiales > Streptosporangiaceae > Chersky-822. The sequence goes on from CAVTYS010000004.1 coordinate 342,861, forward strand.
TGGACACCGCGGCACGGGTTCTCGCGCTCGCGCAGCAGACGGCTGACCAGGCTATTGCCGACGCACGGCGTGAGGCCGACGAGACGCTCAGCCGGGCCAGGCGTGAGGCCGACGACCTGCTGACCAAGGCGCGCCGTCAGGCTGAGCAGATCACCAGCGACGCGCGGGCACGGGCGGAGAGCCTTGAGCGCGACGCCCAGGAGCGGCACCGCCAGGCGATGGGCTCGCTCGTTCAGTCGCGTGAGGAGCTTGAGCGCCGCGTGGACGACCTGCGCGCGTTCGAGCGCGAGTACCGCAGCAGGCTCAAGGCGTACCTGGAGGGTCAGCTTCGCGACCTGGAGGCTGGTGCCGCCGACAGCGGCGTGTTCCCTGCCGTGGCAGCGACGGGTCCGCAGCCGGCCGTTCCGGTGGGTGTGGGCCACATGCGCGGCGGCCCGTCCGGCGCTTCGTTCCCAGGAATGTCCGAGCCGATGGGCCACAATGGCGGGTACCACCCGGCGGACAGCGGTCAGCACGACCGTCGCTAGCCGGAGTTCTGCCTAGGCTAGGCCTGGCCCTTCGAGTGGAGTTGGAGCGTGATCCGGTTCGGCGTTGTCCTGTCGGTCGTGCTCATCGCAATCGGGCTGCTGGTAACGGGTGTCGTTGCCGGCAGCCTGTTGCTTGTGGTGATCTCGATCGGCGTCGCGCTGCTAGCATTCCTGCTGCTCATCGGCGTCGTGATCAGCTACAGGCACGAGATCTTCGGCCGGGCGGCGCCGCAGGCCGTCGCCCAGGCCGCGCAGCCAGAGCTGGCGGCGGCAGCCTCCGGTCCGGCCGCTGCGGCGACGGGCGAGCAGAAGGCCGCTGGTGCCGCGCCCAAGGCGGCGGCTGCAACGCCACAGACGTCGAGGCAGCCTGAGCTCACGAAGCCGCCGGCCAGGGCGCGCGCTGACCGGGCAGTGCCTGACGAACATCCCGCTCAGGCAGCGCCGCGCGAGGCGGCGGCCGCGAGGGATTCCGCGGCCCGGCCGGATTCCGGGGCACGGCGCGATGAGACTGCCCAGCGCGCGGCCGGTGCCAAGCGCGCGTCCGGCACCGAGCGTGCGCCGGGCACGCAGCGTAGGTCAGACGCGCAGCGTGAGTCCGGCGCGCAGCGTGAGTCCGGCGCGCAGCGTGAGTCCGGCGCCCGGCGTGAGTCCGGCGCCCGGCGTGAGTCAGGAGCCCAGCGCGAGTCAGGAGCCCAGCGCCAGCCCGCAGCCCGGGCCGAGTTCACGGCGCCGCGTGCGGGCGCCGTTCCTGGCGAGCAGGCTGCCCGGCGGGAGGCAGCCGCCGCGGCCGCTGCGGGGTCACGCACCGCGGCGAGCCTGCAGGGCCGTGACCGCGACCGACTGGCGGCCGAGCACGGCGCGGTGCGTCTCGACCGGCAGGGTGCGGAGCGACCAGGCGCGGACCGGCCGGGTGCGGGCCGGCCGGGTGCGGGCCGACCGGGTGCGGGCCGGCCGGGTGCGGGCCGGCCGGGTGCGGGGCGGCCGGGTACGGACCGGCCACCGGCGGCAGAGCCCAGCGTGGAACAGCCCGGTACGGAACAGGCGCGTGAGCGGGACAAGGCGGAGCCGCATCGGGTATCCAGGCTTGAGCGCGAGTCGGCCAAGGCCGCGGTCGCCAGGGGCGCCGCGGCGGGATCCGCGCCGGGTGCGGAGGAGCCCGGCACTTCTGCTGGCGGGAACGCGGCCGAGCGGCCCCCTGCTGAGGCAGGCACGCGCGCGGCGGCCAGCGAACAATCGGACCAGGGTCAGCTAGCGAGGGCTCAGCCAGCCAGGGATGACGCGGATGCTGAGGACGTGGCGAGGCGGCACGGGGAGGCCGCTGCCAGCGGGCGGGCAGCCGGCCAGCCTGAGCCGTCCGCGGCCAGCCGGGTTCAGGACGAAGAGCCCCCGGCTCGGCCAGAAGAGTCCAGGCCGGCGCAGGACGCGGCGGTGCCGCCCTCAGGCGGGTCGGCTCCTTCAGCGGGCGGCACGGTGCCGCCGTCGGCGGTGACCCGGCCGGGCACGCGGCCAGCGGCCGCGGGCGGAACCGGCGCCAGCCAGGCCGGCGCCGACGAGCCCGGCCGGTCTCCAGCACACGATGATGACAAGCCGGCGACCGGTGCAGCCGCGACACCGCCGGCGACGTCGGCGGCGAAGGCTGGCGAGCCTGCGCAAGAGGCCGGGGATGCCAAGCCGGCGGCAGCCGCGGCGGCTGAGTCACCGTCCGCCGACGACGACCTGCAGGTCAGCGTTGTGCCAGGGATCACCAGATATCACCTGGGCAATTGCCAGCTGATCAGGTTCCTATCCGCGGATGACCTCGAGCTGATGACCAGGCGGGCCGCGACGGAGAGCGGCTGCGTTCCGTGCAAGGCGTGCAAGCCAGATCAGGTCGGCGCAGACGTGCCGGTTGGCTGAGCCGACAATCGGCCAGCCTCAACGAATCAGCGCACGGCCTGATCGAGGTAGAGAAAACGGCGCTCTAGGGTCCTGGGTCTTCGCCTAATAGCAGCTAAGGGCCAGCCTGTGCGGCTGGAACCGGCCAGGACGCCACGTGCACAGAATCGGGCCTGCCTGGCTCCGCATCGCCCGCGCGCAGCTGGGTCCAGACCTGCTCGGTGACGAACGGCGCGATCGGCGCCATCAGCCTCGTCAGCACGTCCAGGCAGTCCCGCAGTGTCGCCAGCGCGGCCGCGGAGTCCGCGTCAGGAGAACCGGCGTTCCCGCCGGGTGCCAGCCTCAGCGCGGCCGTCGGCAGGTAGGTGCGCGCCAGGTCGCCAAGGAACCGGGCGATCCGCTCACAGGCAGCCGCTGGCGTGAGCCTGTCAAAGGTGGCGGTGCAGTCCGCGATCACAGCCTGCAACTCGGTCAGCACCTGCTGGTCGGCGTACGGCCGTCCCGACGGTGGGGGCGCGGCACAGCGCACCTGGCCGGCCAGGCCGAGCGTCGATGCCGCGTCCCAGTATGGGGCGAACACCGTCCTGGCGACTTCCTCAAGCGCGGCCTCCGACAGTGGCCAGAGGCCAGCAGCCGGCCCGCCGGGCCCGGCCTGGCTGATCGTGAGGCAGGACCACCTGACCACATCGGCGCCGAAGCGCTCGATCAGCGAGAGCGGCTCGACCAGGTTGCCCACGCCGCCGCTCATCGCGCGGCCGGTCGCGTCCGCGACCGGCCGCAGCGGCAGCACGCTGAACTCCGCCGGGTGGCCGTACACCAGGTCGCTGATCTGCTGGACCGCACCCGGCCAGCCCTCGCCAGCACCGGCACTGGCGATGAGGAGTCCGCTGTGCGTTCTGTTATCGAACGAGGAGACAGTACTGGCTGGCGGGACCGTGCCGGCGAAGGGCAGCCAGCCCGCCTCGTATCTGGTGTCGAGCACGTCGGGCACGCGCCTGGCTGGCCCGCCGCATCGGGGGCAGGCAATGATGACGTCGTCGATCTGCGGCCGGTGCGGGTCAAGTCCCTTGAGGTCGGCCGCGGCCAGTTCGGACAGCTGTCCCAGCGACTCCGCGCACGTCAGGTGGGCCGTCGGGCACTCCCACAGCGGCAGCGGGGTGCCCCAGAACCTGGTGCGGGAGACCATCCAGTCCGCGCTGCCGTCCGGCGCGCCAGCGCCGCCGCGCAGATACCAGGCGGACAGGGCGCGCGTCAGCAGCGGCGTTCCGCAGCGCCAGCACCGCGCGTCGCCGTCGGCGGGCCTGGATGTCGGCAGGAGCGCGCCGGCGTCGGACAGCGCGGCGGTCAGGACGCGGCTGGCATCGGCGAAGAACAGCCCGCCCACCAGCGGCAGGCCGGCGGCGAACCGTCCGTCAGGGCCGAGCGGGTCGAGTACGGGGAGGCCGTGCGTGGTCGCGGCCGCCAGGTCATCAGCGCCGAAGGCGGGAGCGAGCGGCACCAGTCCTGTGCCGGTTCGCGCCGGGACGAAGTAGCCAGGGATCACCGGCCGATCGCCGGCCGGCTCGGTCAGGTCGAGCACTGGGTGATAGGTCGCGCCCGCCAGGTCAGCGCCGCTGAGCCGGGCGGCGACATGCCAGTCCTCGCCGAGCATCGGGGCGAGGCGGGACTCGGCCAGGATCACGGCGTCGTTGTGGCCGGCCCGGCGGGCAAGGGCGTAGCCCTGGTGCGGGTGCACGGCGATGGCAGCATTGGCTGCGAGCGTCCACGGCCTGGTGGTCCACGCGAGCAGGTCGGCGCCGCGCAGCCGCGGATTCGCCCCGGCCGGCAGTGTCGCCAGCCTGAACCGGACGATCATCCCTGCGCCGTCCCCGGCCGGCCGCGCGCCAGGGTGGTTCAGGTCCTGGGCGGACAGCGGCGTCTGGCAGCGCGGGCAGTACGGGGTGATCCGGTAGCGGCGCTCAAGCATTCCTGCATCGAAGATCCGGCACAGCGACCACCACACCGACTCGACGTAGCCGGGGTCCATGCTCGGCCGGGGCTGGCCAGCCTGCCGGCAGCCGAGGCTCGTGCGCAGGGCCGCGAAAGCGGCGGCATGCCGCACGGCGGATTCCCGGCACCTGGCGGTGAACCGGTCCACGCCATACGCCTCGATCTCGGCCTTTCCTGACAGCCCGAGTTCCCGCTCGACGGCCACCTCGACCGCGAGCCCATGACAGTCGATGCCGGTGCCGCCCATGACTTCGTAACCCTGCATGGACCTCAGCCGCCGGTAGCTGTCCATGACCGCTTGACCTGGCACGTCGTGCAGACCTGGCAGCCAGGCCGCGGCGTGGGGCTCGCTCCAGCACGCCCAAAGGGGCCGGTCAGGGCCGCCAGCGTCGACAGGACCGGGTCGCTGATCTGATGCGTGATGTGTCATCAGCACCCCCGTGATGGCCGCGAGCCGCCCTGCCAGCGGCTGCCTGCCGCCAGGGCGCCCCGTGCCTGCCGCTGCGCCCGCCGCCAACGCCCCGCGCGCGACCCACGCAGCGCACCACGATAGCTGACCTGTTTGCGAATCGCGTCGGTCAGCACTTATCCTCCGGTGACGCTTGTCAACCAAGATCATCATTGGCTCTGCGCCAGGGGAGGCCGGGCATGACCGCAGCCGCACGGTCAGACGCTGCCGGTTTCCCCGTTCGGAAAGGCGAGCGGCGCTGGACTACAGCTGAGATCACCAAGGTCAGGACGCAACTCGCGGCCGAGGCGGCCGAGCTGCGAGACGAGATCGAGCGCGCAGAATCGGGTATCGCGGACAGGCTGGGAGATTCAGTCAGCGATGCCGGTGATGATCAAGCTGACGTCGGAGCGAAGACTTACGAGCGGGAGCACGAGCTATCGCTCACTTACAACGCGCGCGACCTGCTTGTCCAGACTGATCGCGCGCTTGCCAGAATTGAGTCAGGAACCTACGGGGTCTGCGAGTCGTGCGGCGAGCCGATCGGAAAGGCCCGCCTGCAGGCGTTTCCGCGCGCGACACTGTGCGTGAGCTGCAAGCAGCGAGAGGAACGGCGCTGACAGGTAACAAGATCGCAAGCGACCCGCAGCCGGCTGGCACCATAGCGTCTGTGAGGACGCCAGCCAGGAACCGCAGCAGGGTCGCTGTGCTGCTCGCTGCCGCGGTGACCGTCCTGGTGGCTGACATCATCACCAAGGTCGTCATCGTTGCCACGCTGTCTGACCGCGCACCCGTCAGGATGCTCGGTGGATTCCTGACGCTCAGGGTGACCCGCAACCCCGGTGCCGCGTTCAGCATCGGCCCGTCCCTGACGGTCGTGTTCGCCGTGATCGCGGTCGGCGTGATCGTCTTCATCCTGCGCACGTCACGCAGGATCAAGAGCCTGGCCTGGGCGGTCACGCTCGGCTTGCTGCTCGGCGGCGCGACGGGCAACCTGATCGACCGGTTGCTGCGCTACCCGGGGCCATTCCGCGGCTACGTCGTGGACTGGATCGAGATCCCGCACTGGCCCGTGTTCAACATCGCGGACTCCTGCATCGTCTGCGGCGGCGTGCTGGCGGTATTGCTCGCCGTCCGCGGGGTCAGGATCGACGTGTCAGCCGCCGACAAGCAGCCAGGCCGGCAGCCAGCAGAACACGGCCGCGCGAATCCCGGCACGGCGCCGAATCGGGGCGAGGTGACCAGACCCGGCGAGGTGAATCCCGGCAGTGAGCGCGGCACGGACGGCGGTGACGGGCAGGAGCCTGGCGCCGCGGGGCCGCAGGGCCCGCATGGCGGCGGCGGAGCGTGACCGCGCCCGCCCAGCGCCGGGTGCCGGTACCCGACGGGCTTGACGGCGAGCGGCTGGACGCGGCGATAGCGAGGATGTTCGGCCTGTCCAGGACCAAGGCCGCGGAGCTCATCAACGAGGGCGCTGTGCTGGTCGGCGGCAGGCCGGCTGGCAAGTCAGACCGGGTGCCAGCCGGGGAGTGGCTGGACGTGATGCTGCCGCCTGCCGCTCCGGCCGCGGCGCTGCCGCCGCCGGAGCCAGTCCCTGGGATGAGCATCGTCTACGAGGACGGCGACATCGTCGTCGTAGACAAGCCGGAGGGCGTAGCAGCGCACCCGACTCCGGGCTGGACGGGCCCGACGGTGTTGCAGGGCCTGCTCGCGGCCGGGCACCAGATCGCCACGAGCGGCGCGGCCGAGCGGCAGGGGATCGTGCACCGGCTGGACGCCAACACCACGGGGCTCATGGTGGTCGCCAAGAGCGAGCATGCCTACAGCGTGCTCAAGCAGGCGTTCAGGGACCGGGCGGTGGACAAGCGCTACCACGCCCTGGTGCAGGGCCACCCCGATCCGCTGCGCGGCACGATCGACGCCCCGATCGCGCGTCATCCCTCGGGCGACGGCAGGTTCGCCGTCGTCGCTGACGGGCGCCCGGCTGTCACGCACTACGACACTGTCGAGGCCTTCCGCGCGGCCAGCCTGACCGAGATCAAGCTGGAGACCGGGCGCACGCACCAGATCAGGGTGCACATGGCCGCGGTCAGGCACCCCTGCGTAGGAGACCGGCTGTACGGCGCCGACCCTGTGCTCGCCGCCAGGCTCGGCGTCTCGCGGCAGTGGCTGCACGCGGTCAGGCTCGCGTTCGCGCACCCTGGCGACGGCCGCTGGGTGGAGTTCACGAGCGCCTATCCCGATGACCTCGCCGCGTCTCTTGAGTTGCTCGCGGCGGAGTCGTAGGAGCCATCCGGTTCTGTCCCTTCGCCCTGGCGCGTCCCGGCGCGAGTGTCAGCGGGGGTGAGTTATGGTCGAACCGACCCAGGCGCTGGCTTGCTGACGGCATGCCTGAAGGAGGCGGTACTTCATGGCCTTTCCGGCATCCGCGGCTTCACTAGCTACGAGGGGCTCAGGTAGCTCACGGGAGGGCGGGTTCGCGCACCTGCACGTGCACACCGAGTACTCGATGCTCGACGGCGCGGCGCGGCTGGACGGCCTGTTCAAGACCTGCGCGGAAGCCGGGATGTCGGCGATCGCGATGACCGATCACGGCAACGTCTACGGCGCCTACGACTTCTACACCAAGGCGATCAAGGCCGGGATCAAGCCCATCATCGGAATCGAGGCCTATGTAGCTCCCGAGCACCGCGGGCTGAAGCAGCCCGTGCGGTGGGGGACACCAGGCCAGCGCGACGACGATGTGTCAGGAGCCGGCGCCTACACCCACATGACGCTGCTCGCCGAGTCCACCGAGGGCATGTACAACCTGTTCAGGCTGTCCTCGCTGGCATCGCTCGAGGGGTACTTCCGCCAGCCGCGGATGGACAAGGAGCTGCTGGCCAGGTACGCCAAGGGCATCATCGCCACCACCGGGTGCCCGGGCGGTGAGGTGCAGACCAGGCTCAGGCTCGGCCAGTACGACCAGGCGCTGCGGGCCGCTGCCGAGTACCGCGACATCTTCGGGCCGGAGAACTTCTTCGTCGAGCTGATGGGGCACGACCTGCCGATCGAGCAGCGGTGCAGGGATGGGCTGCGCCGGATCGCCAGCGACCTCTCGCTGCCGTACGTGGTGACCAACGACTCGCACTACGTCACGCCTGGCGACGCGCAGGCGCACGAGGTGCTGTTGTGCGTGCAGACCGGCACCAACATGGCCGACCCGAAGCGGTTCAAGCTCGAGGGAAACGCCTACTACATCAAGAGCGCGGCCGAGATGCGCGCGATCAGGGACGATCTGGACTGGCAGGCCGGCTGCGACAACACGCTGCTGATCGCCGAGCGCTCGAACGTGGCCTTCGGCAAGGCCGACCTTATGCCCGTGTTCCCGCTGCCCGACGGGGAGACGGAGCTCAGCTGGTTCCGCAAGGAAGTCTGGGCCGGGATGGAGCGCAGGTTCCCCGGCGGCTACGACGACGAACGGCGGCAGCGAGCCGAGTACGAGATGGGCATCATCGAGCAGATGGGGTTCTGCGGCTACTTCCTGGTGGTCGCCGACTTCATCATGTGGGCCAAGCGCAACGGGATCAGGGTCGGACCTGGCCGCGGCTCGGCGGCCGGCTCGATTGTCTCGTACGCGATGGGCATCACCGACCTCGATCCGATCGCGTTCGGGCTGATGTTCGAGCGGTTCCTGAACCCGGAACGAGTATCGATGCCGGACATCGACATCGACTTCGATGAGCGCCGGCGCGGCGACGTGATCAGGTACGTGACCGAGAAGTACGGCGATGACCGGGTCGCGCAGATCATCACGTACGGCACGATCAAGGCAAAGGCCGCCGTCAAGGACTCGGCCAGGGTGCTCGGCTTCCCTTACGCGCTCGGCGACCGGATCACCAAGGCCTTCCCGCCGGCCGTGATGGGCAAGGACATCCCGCTGTCGGGCATCTTCGACACCGACCACCCGCGGTATGGCGAGGCGGGCGAGATCCGGGCGCTGTACGAGGCCGAGCCCGAGGTGAAGCAGGTCCTGGAGACGGCGCGCGGGCTCGAGGGCCTGATCAGGCAGGCCGGGGTACACGCAGCCGGCGTGATCATGAGCAAGGAGCCGCTGCTCGATCACGTCCCGATCTGGAAGCGGCAGGCCGACGGCGCGATCATCACCCAGTTCGACTACCCGAGCTGCGAGGACCTCGGGCTGCTCAAGATGGACTTCCTCGGCCTGCGGAACCTCACGATCCTGGACGACGCGCTCGCCGGGATCAAGGCGAACAAGGGCGTCACGATCGACCTGGAGAACCTGCCGCTCGACGACAAGCCCACCTACGACCTGCTCGTCCGCGGCGACACGCTCGGGGTGTTCCAGCTTGAGGGCGGCCCGATGCGGGCGTTGCTCCGGTCGATGCGGCCCGACCGGTTCGACGACATCTCGGCTGTGAACGCGCTGTACCGGCCAGGTCCGATGGGCGCCAACGCGCACAACGACTACGCGGATCGCAAGACCGGGCGCAAGCCAGTGACCCCGATCCACCCGGAACTGGCCGAGCCGCTGGCCGACATCCTTGACGACACGTACGGCCTGATCGTCTATCAGGAGCAGGTGCTGCTGATCGCACAGAAGCTGGCCGGGTACTCCGTCGGCAAGGCTGACCTGCTGCGCAAGGCCATGGGGAAGAAGAAGAAGGAGATCCTGGACAAGGAGTTCGAGCCGTTCGCGAGCGGGATGCGCGCCAACCGCTACTCCGACGGAGCGATCAAGGCTGTCTGGGACATTCTCGTTCCCTTCTCCGACTACGCGTTCAACAAGGCACATACCGCCAGTTACGGCCTGGTCGCTTACTGGACTGCCTATCTGAAGGCGAATTTCCCCGCCGAGTACATGGCGGCGCTCCTGACGTCGGTGGCGGGGGACAAGGACAAGTCCGCGCTCTACCTGAGCGAATGCCGCCGGATGGGGATCAAGGTCCTGCCGCCCGACGTGAACGCGTCGACCACGTACTTCACCCCGGTGGACACCGACATCAGGTTCGGCATGGCGGCGGTGCGCAACGTCGGCACCGCCGTAGTCGAGTCGATCGTCGCGACCAGGTCGGGCAAGGGCGCGTTCACGAGCTTCTCCGACTTCCTGCGGAAGGTCCCCGTCAACGTCTGCAACAAGCGCGTGATCGAGTCCCTGATCAAGGCCGGCGCGTTCGACTCGCTCGGCGCGCCGCGCCGCGGCATGCTGATGATCCACGAGCAGGCCGTCGACGCCGTGATCGGGGTCAAGCGCGATGCCATGCTCGGACAGGATTCACTGTTCGACGACGACGAGGACAACGCGGCGATCTTCGATGTCCCAGTGCCGGATGGCGAGTGGGACAAGCCCACGTTGCTCGCCTTCGAGCGGGAGATGCTCGGCCTGTACGTCTCCGACCATCCGCTGCTTGGGCTTGAGCACGTGCTGGCCGCCGATACCGATTGCTCGGTCCTGCAGCTGCTTGGGTCCGCTGATGAGCCGGAACGGAACGCGCGGGGTGATCGGGATGGCCAGGTAGTCACGCTCGGCGGGATCCTGTCCGGCGTCCAGCGCAAGGTCACCAGGCAGGGCAATCCCTGGGCGGCCGCGACGCTGGAAGACCTCGAGGGCGCGATCGAGGTGCTGTTCTTCCCCGCGACGTACCAAGCCTGCATGCACCTGGTGGTCGAGGACGCGATCGTGTTCGTGCGCGGCAGGCTGGACAGGCGCGAGGAGGTGCCCAAGCTCATCGCGATGGAGCTGAAGCCCGCCGAGCTGCCGACGGAGGACGCCGGCCCTTTCGTGGTGTCGATTCTCGAGGCCAGATGCGTGCCGCCGGTCGTGGAGGCGCTACGGGAGGTGCTGCGGACCCATCCAGGTCCTACTGAGGTCCACCTGCGGCTGCTGACCGGCGACCGGGCCAAGGTGCTCAAGCTCGATGACAAGCTGCGGGTCAGGCAGTCACCGTCGCTGCTGGCCGACCTGAAGCAGCTGCTCGGCGCGGCGTGCGTGAGCTAGCGGGCGTGCGCCGTGGGTGCCCCCTGTCTCCCGCGGCCTGAGCGTCTGGCTGATTCAACTACGCTAATCGGCAATGTCGATCACTAGTGAGTATCCCTTCGAGCCCAGGCCTGGCCCGCGCTCATCCGGCGGCCACCGGGGCGGTCATTCCGCCCGTGGCGCACCGCCCTCGCGGGCCGGCAGCCTGCTCGGAGCGCTGGCGATCCTGGCGGGCAGCGCGATCGCCGGGCTGGCCGGTGGCTTGCTGTGGGCGAACCTCGCGCCTAGGGCCGTGTACGTGGTGGTCGCCCGCGGATCGGCCGACGTCGTCAATCCTGAAACGTCCGCCTTCATCGCGGCCGACGCCTGGTACTGCCTGATTGGCGCCGCCGGAGGCGTGATCATCGGCCTGGCCGGGTACCTGCTGGCGGTGCGGCGGTACGGGCCGGCACCCATGGCCGCGATCCTGGCCGGCAGCGTGATCGCTGCGCTGACGGCCAGGTGGGTCGGGGAACATCAGGGACTGAACAGGTTCGACCGGCAGCTGCTGACCGTGCATGGCGGAACGCTGGTGCACGCTCCGCTGGCGCTGGCAGGCGATACCTCGGCTGCCGTATGGCCGACGGCGGCCTCGCTTCCCGCGGTTGCCTTCTGGCCGCTGGCGGCCTGTACGGTCGCAGGCGGCATCGTCCTCCTCGGAGCGATCAGGGACAGGTCGGCCGCTCGGCCGCGGGGCGAGCCCGCCTTGGTTTCCCCGCAGTTTCCGCTGTATCCAGACGAGCAGTGACGCTCGTTCACGGCCGCTTCACCCTCGCCCGGTTAACTGGCCGGCATGCAGCGTGTCGTCGTGGTCGGCGGGGGAGTGCTCGGCATGATGCACGCGCTCAGTGCCCGCCAGCGCGGCTATCGCGTGGTGCACCTTGAGCGCGAGCCAGCGGCCCGCGGCGCCAGCGTCCGCAACTTCGGGCTGATCTGGGTCAGCGGCCGAGCACCAGGATCCGAGCTGGCACTGGCGCTGCGCGCGAGGGAATTGTGGGAGCGGCTGACGGCGGTGGTGCCAGGAACCGGGTTCCGCGGTCCCGGTTCGCTGACCCTGGCCAGTGACGACACGGAAGCCGCGGTGCTGCACGAGGCGGCGGGCCTGCCGGACGCCGCCGAGCGCGGCTACCAGGTGCTCGACGCAGCGGCGGTCCGCGCCCTCAACCCGGCCCTGCGGGGCACCTTCCGCGCCGGGCTCTTCTGCGCGAAGGATGCCCTTGTCGAGCCGCGGCAAGTTCCCGCCGCGATTCGCGACTACCTGCTCGCCACCGGATCGCCGGACGGCTACACCTGGCTCCCCGGCCGGGAAGCGCTCGACCTCGCGCCTGGCGCTGTGCGTGACCACACGGGCGCCTGGCACCGCGGTAACCTCGTCGTCTTGTGCACGGGCGCGGCGCACACCGGGGTGGCCGGCCAGTACCTGGCCGGTCTCGACCAGCAGCCGCCTCGGCATCAGCCGGTTCAGGCTCCGCTGCGCAGGGTCAGGCTCCAGATGCTGCAGACCGAGCCGCTGGACCGGCGGCTGACCACATCGGTCGCCGACGGCGACTCGCTGCGCTACTACCCGGCCTATGACCGGCCTGCCAGGGCCAGGCTCGCGCCGCAGGCGCCGGTCGCGGCCGGCTCGGCCGCCCAGTTGCTGCTGGCGCAGCGGCTCGACGGCAGCCTCACGATCGGTGACACGCACGCCTACGACGAACCGTTCGCGTTCGACCTCGACGAGGCGCCCTACCGCCACCTCATGCAGCGGGCTGAGCAGCTGCTCGGCTCGCCGCTGCCGCCGGTGCGACGGCGCTGGGCTGGGGTCTACAGCCAGGTCACTGGCACTGACATCTACCTGCGCGGGCAGGTTGCGCCGGGCGTCGAGCTGGTCACCGGGCCAGGCGGCAGGGGAATGACGCTGGCGCCGGCGATCGCCGAGCAGACCTTCGCCCCGTGAGCCGCGCCCGTGAGCCGCGCCCGTGAGCCGCGCCCGTGAGCCGCGCCCCGTGAGCCGCGACGGTGTGAGCCTTGCGGTGTGCCCTCGCGAATGAACAAGACCCCGATGAAAGGAGCCGCGGTGACAGCCAGGATCAGCGTCGCATGCCTTGATATGGCCGGGACGACAGTCGCGGACGAGGGCAGCGTGCTGGCCGCGTTCCGGGCAGCGATGGAGCAGGCCGGGCTGTCCCAAGGCAGCCAGGGCTACGAACGGGCGGCCGGGATCGTCACGGCCACGATGGGCCAGTCCAAGATCGAGGTGTTCCGCCGGATTCTCGGTGACGAGGTCGCGGCAACGGCCGCCAACAGCGCGTTCGAGGAGAACTACGCGCGGATCGTGGGAGCTGGCCAGGTCAGCCCGCTGCCAGGGGCATTGCGGACGCTGACCGCCCTGCGGGAAGCGGGCATCAGGATCTGCCTGGCGACTGGCTTCTCGCCGTCGACCCGCGACGCCGTGCTCGACGCGCTCGGCTGGCGTCCGCTCATCGATCTCGCGTTGTCGCCAGCGGACGCCGGGCGTGGCAGGCCCTGGCCGGACCTTCCGCTGACGGCTTTGCTGCACCTTGGCGGCGGCGCGGTCAGCGAGCTTGCCGTGGTCGGCGACACGGCGAGCGACGTCGAGTCGGGACTGCGGGCCAGCGCCGGCCTGGTGGCGGGAGTGCTGACCGGATCGGCGAGCCGGGAGGAACTGGTGAAGGCGGGCGCGCCGCACGTCCTCGACGCGATCGACGGCCTGCTCCCCCTGCTCGGCATCGACCGCTGATCGCACGGCTAGCCTCGCACGGCTAGCCACGCGCGGCAGCCTCGACGGCGGGTTCGTCGCTGGCGAGCAGCGGCGCCAGCTCCGCCCGGCTGGTGACGCTCAGCTTGCCGAACACGTGCCGCAGGTGCGTCTCCACCGTGGCCAGCGTGATGAACAGGTGCTGCGCGATCTGACGGTTCGACAGTCCGGCCGCCGCCAGCCCGGCGACCCGCCGCTCGGCGCTGGTGAGGGACTCCGGGCCGGTGATCGCGACGCGGCGGGGCCTGGCGCCGGCCGCGAGCAGCTCCTCCCTGGCTCGCTGCGCCAGCAGTTGCGCTCCTGTGCGCTGTGCGAGGTCCTGTGCGCGGACCAACGGTGCACGTGCGTCTTTCTGCCTGCCTCTCCTTCGCAGCAGGGCGCCAAGCTCCAGCAACGCTGCGGCCAGCTCATACCGGGCCCCGGCGATCGCAAGCAGATTCGCGGCCTCCGTCAGGCTGGTGAGCGCCTGGCTGGGGACCCCTGCGGCATAAGCCACGAGCGCGGTCCCGACCGCCCGCGGCGTTCCGACCGTGCGGGCGAGTTCCAGCTGTTCGCCAGCGAGCGCGGCGGCTCTCGTCATGTCGCCCTGTGCGGCGTGTGCGGCGACGGCGGCGGAACGCCACCTCACCACCTCCGGATTGACCGCGCCGATGGCTGCCCAGCCGCGAGCCGCGGCGGCGAGATCCGCGAGCGCATCGTCATGGCGACGCTGTGCGACCCGCAGCCCGCCGAGTGCCTGCAGGAACGCGGTCGTGTGGATCCAGCCCTCCGGCGGCTCGCGCTCGATGGCGATGGCGGCGATCTCGTCGGCCTCGGACAGCCTGCCGAGGCAGGTCAGCGCCTCTATGCTGAGGGCCGCTGCCCAGGCGACCGCGAGCGGCGGGGAGGTGGCCAGCTTGAAGTCCAGTGCCAGCCTGGCTTCAGCGGCCGCGTCCTCGAGCCGCCCCCGCCGGCGCGCGATCATCGAGCGCAGGCAGCTGAGGTGGGCGACCATGCTCATCGATCCGCGCTCGCGCGCCGCGTGCAGGGCGGTCTCGCACTCGGTGTCAGCGGTGCCTAGATCGTCGGCCCAGATAAGAGCCAGCAACGAGAACATGGCGATCAGCGAGTCGGGCGCGATGACCGCCGACCCGGAGCCGGTCACGCAAGCGAGCCTGCGGCGCGCCTCGTCGGGCTGCGCGGCACCCAGCGCCGCGATCAGCGCGGCCAAAGCCTGCCAGTGGTTCGGCGCGTCGTGGTCAGCCAGCCGCAGCTCGGCCGCTGTCACCGCCCGCACGGCGGTGGTGGCGTCGATCATGGAGTTGGCGAGCGCTTCGGCCTCCAGGTAGTCGCGCGTCGCCGGGTCGATTGCGGCGCCGGCCGCGAGCGCCTCCGTGCAGATCTCGGTCACCGCCGCATGATGGCCCCAGATGCCGAGAACGCCGACGCTGAGCATGGCCGCCTTGGCGTGCTCAACGGGATCGGCGGTGAGGCGTACGGCCTCGCTCAGCGCGTCGGCCGCGTCCGGGCTGCGGTCGCCGGCGAGTGACAGTCCGAGTTCCAGCAGCACGGCGGGCTTCGTGACGGCGTCGGGCGGTTCGTCGAGTGCACGACGCAAGTAGCGGGCCGCGGTCGCCGGGCTGCCGCGGCCGCCCGCCGCCCTCGCGGCCTCGCGCAGCAGGGCGACGACCCGCGGGTCACCGGCCGGCTCGCTGCGCAGCAGGTGCGGGGCCGTGAGCTCTGCGCTCGCGCCTTCCGCGTCGAGCAGCCGTGCCGCCGCGGCGTGCGCGAGCGCGCGCTCGCCAGGAGGGATCGACTCGTACACGGCCGCGCGCACGATCGGGTGCGCGAACTCCAGGACCGACCCAGGGGCCAGCACGTCGGCCGCCCGCAGCCGGTCCGTGATCTGGGCGGCATCGGGGAGGGGCAGGCCGGCCAGCGCGGCCGCGTGCCGCAGCGGCCCGGGGACGCCGAGTACGGCCAGTGCCCTGGCCAATGGCGCGGCTCCGGCAGCGACCTGTTCGACTCGCCGCAGCACCGACGTGGCGACCTGCTCGGGCCCAAGCGTCGCCGCCTTGCTCACCAGGTCGCCAGCGGGCGCGTCGATCCCGCGCAGTGCGGTGACGAGCGACCCGAGCAGGAACGGGTTCCCGCCGGTGCTCTCGTGGCACGCGCGGCACAGCTCGTCGGCAGCGTACGTGCCGAGCCGCTGCCGCACCACCGCGGCTGATGCCTCCTGGCCGAGCGGCGCCAGCCTGATGAGCTGACAGGCCTGGCTAGCGCGCAGGTCGGCGACCAGGGCCGGCTCGGCGGGATCGGTGCGCGCGGCGATCAGCATGGCCGCGGGCAGGCCCCCGATCCGCTCGGCCAGGTGCGCCAGCCAGCGCAGCGAAGGCGTGTCCGCCCAGTGCACGTCGTCGACGACGATCACGAGTGGCTGGCGCCCGCAAGGTTCGCGGCCAGCCAGTAGAGCCCGTGCGTGGTCGCGTACTGGGTGTCATCCTCGACGGCGGGAACGTCGGCCCAGTCAAAGACCCTGGATGCCAGGCCAGCGGCTCTCTCGAGGAGTCCGGCCCACTCTGCACCGTCCGTCGCGGCGCGGACGGGCTCGATCAGCTGCCTGGCGATGCCGTAAGGAAAGTCGCGCTCCAGCGCGAGCCCCCTCGCCGTGAGCAGCACCGCGCCTGCCGAGGCAGGAAGCGTGCTCGCGGCCCTGAGCAGCGTCGTCTTGCCTATCCCCGCTGGCCCCTCGACCAGCACGAAGGAGCCGTGTCCCGCCACGCCGTCTGTGATGGCGGCGGTCAGCGCGGCAAGTTCCTTGTCGCGCTCGAGGATGACCGGACTACTGGCACCCATCCCCGCGCCCTATGTCGGAAGAACCTGAGTGTTCAGCCTACGGTCGCCGCTCCTGAGCGGCAATCCTCAGGGTTCCGCGGCCATAACCTCACCGCCGCTACCTGGATGCGGCGCTGAACCCGGCCGGGCAGCGTGGCCGTACAGCTTGAGTGTTCTGCCGCATGAGAGGAACCGGGCCATGCCGAACCTGCCGCTGGAGACGTCGTACTGGCCCGCCGACACCGCCGAGCCGATCCGCCCGACCACGATCGGGGGCGTGCTGGCGTGCGCGGCCGAGCGTGCCCCAGATGTCATCGCGCTGATCGCCGGCGACCTTGATCCCGCCCGCCGGCGTCGATGGCGCTACGACGAGCTGTTCGCGGTCGCCCAGCGAGCGGCGCGCAGCCTGCGCGGGCTCTTCGAGCCCGGCGAGCGGATCGCCATCTGGGCAGGCAACTGCCCTGAATATCTGCAGGTCGAGTTCGCCGCCGCGTTGGCTGGCCTCACGCTGATCCCGGTCAATCCCGCGTACCAGGCCGACGAGCTGGCGCACGTGCTCGGGCACTCCGGAGCCAGCGGCCTGGTGATCGGGGCCGAATACCGCGGCAGGTCGCTGCCCGAGGTCCTCGCTCAGATCGGGGACCGCGTGCCCGACCTGCGCGAGGTCATCGCGCTGGAGGACTGGGATCAGTTCACCGCGGCGGGCAGCAACCGCTTCCTGCCGCAGGTCGATCCGGCGAGCCCGGCGCAGATCTTGTACACCTCGGGAACCACCGGCCGGCCGAAGGCGGCCGTCCTGACCCACCGCGGCCTCACCAACAACGCGCGTTTCGCCGGAGCCGCTTTGGGGATGCGCACCGCCGAGGCGTTCGTGCACGCGATGCCGCTCTGCCACGTCGCGGGGGGCTGCATGATCACGCTCGGCGTCGCCGAGTCGGCCGGCACCCACGTGCTGATGCCGCATTTCGATCCCGGTCTGCAGCTGAAGCTCATCGAGACCTATCGCAGCGCAGTCTTGGGCGGCGTGCCGACGATGCTGACCGCCTTGCTCAGCCACCCCGACGCCGCGAGCTGTGACCTGTCGTGCCTGCGGTACGCGATGTCGGGCGGCGCGCCGGTCCCGGCCGACCTGGTCAGCCGCGTCGAAGCCAGGTTCGGCATCCCGTTCCTGACCACGTTCGCCCAGACGGAGTCGAGCTGCTCGATCACGCTCACCCGCGCCGACGACGCGCCCGCTGACCGGCGGGACACGGTCGGCAGGCCGCTGCCGCAGACCGAGGTGAAGATCGTCGTCCCAGGCACGAGCCAGACCGCGCCGGTCGGCACCATCGGCGAGATCTGCACCCGTGGCTACCTCGTCATGGATGGCTACCTCGACGATCCGGCGGCCACGCAGGCCGCCATCGACTCTGATGGCTGGCTGCACACCGGCGACCTCGGCGCTATGGACGAGCGCGGCTACTGCCGCGTCGAAGGCCGCCTCAAGGACATGATCATCCGCGGCGACGAGAACATCTACCCGCGCGAGATCGAGGCTGTGCTGCTTGGTCACCCTGGCGTCGCCGAGGCCGCCGTCGTCGGTGTCGCCGACCGGTTCTGGGGAGAGATCGTCGGCGCCGTCATCCGGCCTGCGCCGGGCGCGCAGGCGCCTTCGGAGGCAGAGCTCGCCGCGCTCTGCGGGGACCGGCTGGCCAGCTTCAAGGTGCCGGTCCGCTGGATGGTCCTGGACAGCCTCCCGCTGACCGCGACCGGGAAGATCCGCAAGGATCAGCTCAGCGACATGCTCGCCGACCACGCCGCCATCCCGGCCGTCCCCGCCATGGCAGCTGCCGCCAGAACCGCGCCGTAGCCGGCCGGACCGCGCCGTAGCCGGCTCCGATCCGGCGACACAGTTCGCGCGGCAGGGCTCAGCGCGCCGGCCTGGGCCAGTCGACGAGGAGGATCACGTTGCGGTCGGCTGGCGTGCCGGCGCCGGCGCCGCCCTCGGCCGTGATGACCTCCCTGAGCTGCCAGTCGTTCGCCGCCAGCTCCCTGGCGAGCGCAGCCATGGCGCCGAGATCGGCGTAGCCGGCCGGGGCGTCGCTGTCGATCACCGTGCAGGCGATCGCCAGCGCGCCGTCGGCCTGCAGCACCTCGATGACCCTGGCCTGCTGCGGCCAGTCGATGTGAGACGCGGTGGTGACCTGCCAGAACCCGCCAGGGGCGGCGCCGGAGTGCACGGCCGTCACGGCGTGGATGTGGGTATGGCCGTTGAACCAGGCCACGAGGCAGCTGAAACCCAGCAGGAAGCCGCGCAGCTCATCGGCGAGGATGCGGCGGCTGGCGCCCGCCGGGCGCCGGTCGTTGACCAGCGTCTCGAGCGGATGGTGGCTGAACAGGACCGCCGGGCGACCCTGTTCCTGGCAGGCGGTCAGTTCCGCGTGCAGCCAGCCGAGCTGCGTGTCGTCCAGCGAGCCCTGCCAGCCGCCGTGCGGATTGACGGTGATTGACGGTATCGAGCACCAGGCACCGGACAGGTCCATGGTCGAACCCGTAGTAGGCGGTCCCTTCGGCCACATTTCGCTCGGTGTAGCCGTGCCCGGCCGGCTTGCCCGTGCTCCTGAAGTGCTCTCTGACGTCGGCGGCCCTGGTGACCGGCGCGCGTCCAGGGTCCGGCGTGACGGCGATGCTCGGGCCTGCTGGCAGCTCGGCAAGCGCCTGCGCGTGGGCGGAGTCGAATCTGGCGAGCGCTCGCAGGGCGTCAAGGCCGTCGGCGGGTGTCACGTACTTGACGGCGCCGAGCTGGAGCCCGGCCAGCCAGCCGGCCGTCGGGAGCGAGCCCTGCAGCAAGTTGTCGTGGTTGCCGTGCACCGCGTACCAGGGCATGCCGAGACCGGCGGCACGGAACGGGCGCCTGGCGGCCGCGAGGACCCCAGGCAGAGCGGGGAAGCCGTACCTGGTGGTCGGCAGGTCGCAGATGTCGTCCTCGGGATGCCAGTAACGCTCGTCATCGACCTCTGGTGCGGCGACTCCCTCGTATCGCCGCGGATCGCCGGAGTCTGGCACCACCGTCTGCCCGTCCAGCAGGCCGATGTAGGCCCTGAGCTCGTTCACCTGGCGGTTGTCCGTCGCGTCGCCGGTGACGATCGCGAAGTCGATCGGAGCACTGGATAGCGGCCCGCGGGCCGTCCGGCGGACCGCCCGCGTCATCGCGTCGGCCACCTGGAATGTGAACAGCTCCTGGGCCCGGTAGCAGCCGACGATGCCTACCGCGCGGCGCAGCGGCGAGTCGAGGTCGGAGAACCGGTCGAAGAGCTCGGTCCGGCCGGGGGACTGGTGATCCATGATGTGCGTGTCGGACAGGTGCGCCATGCACAGCAGCGGCACCGCGGACCGCTGCCAGCCTGCTCGCAGGCTGGTGCCAGCGAGATCAGCCCTGACGGCGTGCGTCTCGCCATCGGCCGGCACGAGCGGGCGGTAACCGCCCTCGCCAGCCTCGCCTGGAACCAGGCGGCGTACCGCGGTCGTGCTGTGCCCGGGTTCCGGCGATCGGTTCGTCATGAAGCCATCGTCAGGCACGCTCGGCGACGAGTACAGCCGCACCGGGCAGGCTGATCTGCACCGACTCGCCGGGCACGAAGGCCCCCGCGTCCACGCTCGGTTGATCCACCTTGATGCTCACGTCGCCGGACAGCCGCACGCCGATCCGGCTCACCGAGCCGAGGAACGCCCGGTCGGTCACGATGCCATTGCCGCCTGGCACCGCCTCGATCCGCAGGCCCTCAGGCCGCACGAGCACGTCGACGTCGCTGACGCCCGCTTCTGGCCGCTGACCGTGCACGGGAACGACTGCGCCGAGCGCGCGCACCTGATCGGCTCCTGTGAGCTCGCCGGGAATGCGGTTCATCGTGCCGACGAACTCGGCCACGAATGCCGTCGCCGGGTGGGCATACAGCTGATCGGGGAGCGCGATCTGCTCGAGCTTGCCGTCCTTCATCACCCCGACCCGGTCCGCCATCGACAGGGCCTCCTCCTGGTCGTGCGTCACGAACAGCGTGGTGATCCCGAGCCGCTGCTGCACGGACTTGATCTGCTCCCGCAACTGGAGCCTGACCTTGGCGTCGAGCGCGGACAGCGGCTCGTCGAGCAGCAGCACCTGCGGCTCGATGGCGAGGGCGCGGGCAAGCGCGACCCGCTGCTGCTGACCGCCGGACAGCTGGTGCGGGTAGTGCTTGGCGTGCTCGGTGAGGCCGACCATGTCGAGCAGCTCGCCGGCCTTGCGCTTGCGCCCGGCCGACGCGACGCGGCGCATCCGCAGCCCGAAGGCGACGTTGTCGAGCGCTGACATGTTCGGGAAGAGGCTGTAGCTCTGGAACACCATCCCCATGTCCCGCTTCGCCGCAGGCACTGCGGCGATGTCCTGGCCGTTGACCGATATCGAGCCGCTGTCGGCGGTCTCGAAGCCGGCGAGGATGCGCAGCGCGGTCGTCTTGCCGCAGCCAGAGGGCCCGAGCAGCGCGACGAACTCGCCGGGCGCGATCTCCACGGACAATTGGTCAAGGGCGCAGATCGCCCCGAACGTCCTGGTCAGGGCGGACATGACGACCGGGACGCCGCCCTGGCCGTGGCTGCCAGCGCCCCTGGCAGTTGAGTCAGGCACGGGCTCGCCAGGCACGGGGTCCGCGGGCCTGGTGGTGTTCGCCGTCATCGGGTATCTCCCGTCTCCTGGCGGGTCACGGTCACCAGATCCACCTGGCCGCCGCCGATGCGCCGCGCTCGCCGGCTGCCGATCATCGTGATGGCGAGGAGGAAGATCCACGTCACGAACAGCGCGAAGAGCGACGCCGCGACCGAGACCGGCCCGCTCGTCTGGTCGAAGTTGACGATCCAGACCGGGAAGGTCTGATACTGGTCAAGGCTGGCCATCGTGAACTCGCCGAGCACGAGCGCGACGGTGAGCACGGTCGCGGACAGCACCGCCGTGCGCAGGTTCGGCAAGATGACTCGCCACAGCGTGGCCGGCCAGCCAGCGCCGAGCGAGTTCGACGCGTCAACCAGCGTCTTCAGGTCGAGTGACCGCAGTCCCGCGTCCAGGGTGCGGTACGCGAATGGCATCGCGAGAATCACGTAGACCAGGGCCAGCAGGTACGGCGTCCCCTTGAGGTTCGCTGGCGAGATGTCCAGGACGCCGAGGATCAGCACCACGGGCGGGATCACGATCGGCAGGATCGTGATGCTCTCGAGCAGCGGCCTGATCGCCGGCAGCCGCAGGTGCACATAGATGGTCGTCGGCACCATCAGCACCAGGGTCAGCACCGTGGTGATCACCGCGAGCTTCAACGAGAGGATGATCGCGTCGGAGAACCCTACCTGTGAGAAGACCTGGCCGAACGCGCTCCAGCCAGTGAACTGGAAGGCGGCATAGAGCGGGATCACGAAGTAGAGCCCGGCGACGACCAGGATGATCCACCGCCAGACCGGATAGCTGCGCCGCCGCGCACGCGCCGGGTCGGCTGAGGTCCCCGCGGGTCGGCTGGCCAGCCCCGCTTCGGTTACCGCAGCCATCGTGCCGCCCTCCGCTGCAGGTAGACATACACGAGCATGACGATCGCGATGATCACGACCATCCCGAGGCCGAGCGCGTAGCCGACGTTCTCCTGCCCGGCGAGCACGTTGCCGTTCAGGAACGAGCCGATCTGGATCGAGGTCAGCGGGATGGTCCCGCTGGTTAGCGCCTCGGCGGTGGCATATGCCGAGAACGCGCTGCCGAACAGCAGCAAGGTCGCCCCGAGCACGGAGGGCGCCAGCACGGGGATGCCGATGTGCCGCCAGAATTGCCATCCGTTCGCGCCCATGTTCTGAGCGGCCTCCCGCCAGGCCGGCCGTAGCCCTTCGAAGGCTGGCAAGATCACCAGGACCATCAGCGGGATCTGGAAGTACATGTAGACCAGGGCCACGCCGCCCAGGCCGTACAGATCGAAGCCGTTGTTGTACGGGTTGAACCCGATCTCGGTCAGCCAGTGCGTGGCCAGGCCGGTGTTGCCCAGCGTGGCGATGAACAAGAACGCCAGCGGCACGCCGCCGAAGTTCGCGAAGACGCCGGATGCTGTGATCGCGACCCGCCGGAACACGGCGCCGCGCTTGGCCCTATAGATCGCGTAGGCGACGAGGAAGCCGAGGATGCCTGGCGCCACCGAGGCGATCAGCGAGAGTTCCATGCTCACCGCGAAGCCGTGCAGGTAGATGCCGTGCGACGCGATGTGGATGTTGCTCAGCGTCAGCTTGCCGGTGAGCGGCGTCTTAAAGGCGCCGATCAGGATCGCGCCCATCGGCAAGATCAGGCCGAGCAGCACGTAGACGCTGAAGGGCACCACGCCCGCGAGGTCGCGGGCGCGGCGCAGCATGGTTAGTGATACGCGCCGCGCCGCGGCGCCCGGCTCCGGTGCTGGAGCGGACGCCGCGGGCGGGGCAACTTGGGTCGTCACGCGCCGACTTTGGAAGCCCACTGCTTGGCGACGATGGCCTCGGCGGCTGACTCCTGGGCCTGCGTCGGGAACTGCAGCGGGGTGGATGGCGCCGCGGGCAGGGCGGCGTTGGCGGCCTTGTCCACGGTCCCGTTGGCGATCATGGTCGGCAGCTCGACCGGCCTGGCCTTGCCCTGCAGCCACAGGTTCTGGCCGGTGACGGAGTACAGGTACTCCTCCCAGAGCCGCGCGGCGGCCGGGTGCGGGGCGTCGGCGTTGATCGCCTGGTCGTAGTAGGCCGCATAGCTGGCGTCGGTGGGGATCACGATCTTGAAGTTCGGGTCGGTGGCGCCGACCTCGGAGGCGAGCAGATAGTCCCACCAGACCACGATGGGCGTCTGGCCGCTCTGCACGGTCGTCGGGCCCGCGGTGACTGGCACGAAGTTGCCGTCCTTCTTCAGCTGGGCAAAGAAGGAGATGCCCGGCTGGATGTTGCCCAGCGAGCCGCCGTTGGCGAGGGCGGCGGCGTAGACAGCCGAGAAGGCGGCGCTTGCCTCGGTCGGGTTGCCGTTGATCGCGACCTGGTGCTTGTAGACCGGCTTGGCCAGGTCCTTGAGTGAGGTCGGGGGAACCTTCACCTTCTTGGCGTCATAGCCGATAGCGACGTAGCCGCCGTAGTCGCCGTACCAGGTGCCGTCGGTCGACTTCTCGGCCGCAGGGATGTCGTTCCACGCCGCCACCTCGTACGTGGCGAGCAGGTGCTGCTGATCGGCCTTGATGGCGAAGGCGGTACCCATGTCGAGGACGTCGGGTGCCCGGGACTGTCCCTTGAGCTGCACCATCGCGTTGATCTCGTCCTGGCTTGAGCCGTCGGGGTTCGCGTCGTTGATCTTGATGCCGTACTTGGCGGTGAAGTCCTTCATGATGTTGCCGTAGTTGGCCCAGTTGGCAGGCAGCGTGATGACGTTCAGCTCGCCTTCCTTCTTGGCGGCGGCGATCAGGGCCTTCATCCCGCCGCCCTGGGCGACCGAGGTCTTCTTGGACCAGTCAGTGCCGCTGGTGTTGCCGCTGCCGCCAGAACCGCTTGAGCAGCCGGCGGCCAGCAGCGCCCCGCTGAGCGCGGCAGCGGCAGCGGCGACCGCGATCGTTCTCTTGTTCCGCACTATTCCCCTCCGAGCTCACGACCAATGATGGTCAGGACGGAGCAATAGTGGCGGTGTTGGATGAATAGGTCCTGTCCTGATCATTGCCATCTAATTAGGCCTGAAGGAACTATGAAAGTCTGGCGCATGAACACCGGGTGACGCACAGCAGCCGGAGACGGCGCCCCGCGGCTACGGCTGAGCGCCCGTGGCGGCAGCCATCGCCGCGCCGACGATTCCCGCGTCATTGTGCAGCCCTGCGGGCATGACCTTCGAGCGCAAGCTCAGCCTCGGCAGGAACTTATTCGACTTCCTGCTGATGCCGCCGCCAATGATGATCAGGTCGGGCCAGAGCAGGGCTTCCATCTTGTCCAGGTACTCATCGACGCGGTCAGCCCACTTACCCCAGCTGAGGTCGCCTTCCTCGCGGGCTCGCTCCGATGCCCTGGACTCGGCGTCCTTGCCGTGGATCTCGATGTGCCCGAACTCGGTATTGGGGATCAGCACGCCGTCGTAGAACAGCGCGCTGCCGATGCCGGTGCCAAGCGTCAGCAGCAGCACGGTGCCGGCCTTCCCCTGGCCGGCGCCGAAGCGCATCTCGGCGATGCCAGCCGCGTCGGCGTCGTTCAGCACCGTCACGTGCTGGCCGGTCGCCTCGCCAAGGAAGGCGACCGCGTCGACGCCGATCCAGCTGTGGTCCAGATTCGCTGCAGTCCTGATCGCTCCCGCCGAGACCACGCCGGGGAAAGTGATGCCGATCTGGCCGTGCCAGGAGAAATGGTCGACGAGCTCGCGGATGACCTCGGCCATCGCGTGCGGAGCGGCCGGCTGCGGGGTGGGCAGTTTCAGGCGCTCGGTCAGCAACCGGCCGGCCTCCACGTCTACCGGCGCTGCCTTGATCCCGGTACCGCCGATGTCGATGCCAAGGACGCCGGCCATCGTGTCTCCGCTCAGATCCCCCATGAGGCCTGCCGTATCGCCGCGACGTCGGCCTCGGCTCCCTCGAGCTTGACGCGCGCCACGCTCGTCCTGGCGAACGTCCACAGCAGCAGCTCGGCGGGCGCGCCGATCACGGTGACAACGGGCGTGCGGGGCCTGACGGTCATCCGGACCGGCTGCTGCTCGCCTGATTTGTCGGGCAGGTCGTCCCTGGCGAACTCGACCCCGACCGGGATCTTCCTGAGCACGAGCCGCGCCCTGGACAGGTCCTTCCAGATCAGCTCCGTCATCGCCGGGTCGAGCAGCCGCGGCTCCCAGTCGGGCATCGCCCGGCGTACGTCCTCGTGGTGCACGAAGAACTCAGAGAAGTTGAGTCGCGCGTCCGCGCCTGGCAGGCCGTAGACGGACAGCCGTGGCGGCCCCGTCCTGATCGTCTCGACCAGCAGCGGGAACGGGGTCCGCTCCACCATGCCGCGCCGCACCCGGTCGGTGTATCCGGCCAGCGGGCCGCCGATGATTCCCAGCGCCGCGTCGGGCCGGCGCTCCCGCAGCACGAGGTGGGCGGCCAGGTCCGCGGTCCGCCAGCCCTCGCAGAGCGTCGGCGCATCCGGGCCCGCTTTGTCGAGCAAGGCGCACAAAGCAAGGCGCTCATCTCGGGCATAAGTCACTGCACGATAGTAGGCCACTGCGCCGCTGCTGTGCTTGCCCGCCATCGATCGCAGGCTACGGTGACAGGTAGCCTCCGGCAGGAACCGCGATGAGGGCGGTAACGGGACGCGGGGCTGACTGTTGACCGCAGGAGGACCATGACCGGCGCGGACGGCACGAGGGCCGGCCACCCCAGGAGGGGGCTCGCTGCCATCCTGATCGGTGGCGCGGCGGGGGCCGGTGTCGTGCTGCTGGTGACCAGACAGGAACTGGCCAGGGTCGTGGTCAGGGCACCCCGGCCGCTGCCCGACTCCGTCACGACGGTCAGTGCCCAGGACGTGCGTCCCGCCATCGCCGCGCTGGCGGTCGCGGCGCTGGCCAGCCTCGCCGCGGTGCTCGCGACCCGCGGCCTGCTGCGCAGGCTCACCGGCATCCTGACGATCGCGCTCGGCGCTGGGGTGGCCGCGACCGCATTCGGCCCGGTGACGGCGGCGGCCGCGCTCGCTGCGGCTGGCCGGGCTGGCACGTCCCCGGCAAGCGGCTCGGGCGCAGGAACGGCCGCGGGATCGGTGACGGCGGGCAACGGCGGCTCTGCGGCGCCAGGCGCGGTCGCTGGTTTCCCCGTGCACGTGGTGCTGACCGGAACCGGCTGGCGGGTGCTGATGATCGCCGGCGCGGTGCTGATCGTCGCGGCCGGGCTCGCGGTCGTGATCCTGGCCCGCAGGCTGCCGGTGATGTCGGGCCGGTACGAGCGGCGCGCCATGCCTGCCGCTCCCGGTCAGCGCGAGCAGCCAGGGCGTCCGCGTGCAGTGCTGGCCAGGGGGGACGACCCCCCGGACCCCCCCGCGGCGCTGGTCAGGGGGGACGACCCCCCGGATCCTCCCGCGGCGGCGAGTATGTGGGAGTCGCTGAGCGCGGGCGCCGACCCGACGACGGGGCAGGATTAGGGGTGTGCGGGAACACGCTGCGAAAGGCATGACGCCGCTGCGCAACAGCGTTCAGGGGCGGGGGCCGGGCGGCAGAGGTACCCTCGGTACGATCGGGGGCGCCAGGCAACCCACCCGAGGGGGCAGCGGAACCGCGTGAGCGTGCTCGATGACATTCTCGTGGACGTGCGCGCCGATCTTGCCGCGCGTCAGCGGGCGACGCCCCTGGAACAGCTCAAGGACGCGGCGAGCAATGCCGCCTCACCGCGCGACGTGATCGCCGCGCTCCGCGGCCAGGGCGTCGCGGTGATCGCCGAGGTCAAGCGGGCCAGCCCGTCGAAGGGCGCACTGGCCGCGATCGCCGACCCAGCGGCTCTGGCGGCCGACTACGAGGCCGGCGGCGCCGCCGTGATCAGCGTGCTGACCGAGGGCAGGCGATTCGGCGGCAGCCTGAAGGACCTGGCAGCGGTCAGGGACGTCGTCCAGGTGCCGCTGCTGCGCAAGGACTTCGTCATCAGCTCCTATCAGCTGTGGGAAGCCCGTGCGTACGGCGCCGACCTGGTGCTCCTGATCGTCGCGGCCCTGGAGCAGAACGCCCTCGTCTCGCTCGTCGAACGGGCTGCCTCGATCGGCCTGGTGCCGCTCGTCGAGGTGCATTCCGAGGCTGAGCTCAGCCGGGCCGTGGATGCCAGGGCGCAGGTGATCGGCGTGAACGCGCGGAACCTGGCCACGCTCGAGGTGGACAGGTCGATTTTCTCGCGGCTGGCGCCGCGGATTCCTGATGAGGTGATCAAGGTCGCCGAGTCGGGCGTGCGCGGCCCGCATGACCTCCTCGCCTACGCCGCGGCAGGAGCCGACGCCGTCTTGGTCGGCGAGAGCCTGGTGATCGGCAAGGACCCGCGCTCGGCGGTCGCCGACCTGGTGACGGCCGGCTCGCACCCCGCGCTTCGCTCCGACCGCGGCGGTGACTCATGACGTCATCGCCCGACACCTCGACCGTTCCTGACGCGCGCGGGCGCTTCGGGCCGTTCGGCGGGCGAGTGGCCCCCGAGGCGCTGATGTCGGCGCTCGAGGAACTGACGGCCGCGTACGAGACGGCCAAGGCCGATCCAGGGTTCACGGCCGACCTGGAGGCGCTGCTTCGCGACTACGCGGGCCGGCCCACTTTGCTCACCGAGGTGCCCAGGTTCGCCGCGGAGGCCGGCGGCTGCCGGGTGTTCCTCAAGCGCGAGGACCTCGCGCACACCGGCTCGCACAAGATCAACAACGTGCTCGGGCAGGCGCTGCTCACCAGGCGGATGGGCAAGACCAGGATCATCGCCGAGACCGGGGCCGGCCAGCACGGCGTCGCCACGGCCACCGCCGCGGCGCTGCTCGGCCTGGAATGCGTCGTCTACATGGGCGAGGAGGACACCAGGCGGCAAGCGCTGAACGTGGCCAGGATGCGGATGCTGGGCGCGAGGGTCGTGCCGGTCACGATCGGCAGCAGGACGCTCAAGGACGCGATCAACGAGACGTTCCGCGACTGGGTCGCAAGCGTGCAGACCACGCACTACTGCATCGGCTCGGTGATGGGGCCGCACCCGTTCCCGATGATGGTGCGCGACTTCCAGCGGGTCATCGGCGTCGAGGCCAGGGAGCAGATCCAGGCCGAGGCCGGCCGCCTGCCAGACGCGGTCATCGCCTGCGTCGGCGGTGGCTCCAACGCGATCGGCGCGTTTCACGCCTTCATCGGCGACCCTGGCGTCCGCCTGATCGGGTGCGAGGCCGGAGGCGACGGGATCGGCACCGGGCGGCACGCCGCCGCGATCTCGGGCGGTTCGGCAGGGGTGATCCACGGCATGCGCACCTACCTGCTGCAGGACGGCGACGGGCAGACGCTGCCGACGCACTCGATCTCCGCGGGACTCGACTACCCGGGTGTCGGCCCCGAGCACGCCTGGCTGCACGATACCGGCAGGGCCGAGTACCGCCCTGTCAGTGACACGGAGGCGATGGCGGCGTTCTCGCTGCTGTGCAGGACCGAGGGCATCATCCCGGCGATCGAGTCGGCGCACGCGCTGTCCGGCGCGGTCGCTGTCGGCCGTGAACTCGGCCCTGCGGCTGTGCTCCTGGTGAACTTGTCGGGGCGCGGCGACAAGGACGTGGACATCGCCGCCCGCTGGTTCGGCCATCTCGAGGGGACGGACGGGCAATGACGCAGCCTGCGCCGGGCGGGCGAGGCTCGGGCTTGGTCAGCGTCGCGTTCGAGCGGGCGGCGCGGGAGCGGCGTGCCGCACTGGTCGGCTACGTGCCTGCAGGGTTCCCTTCCGTGGCGGGCGCGATCAGCGCCGCCACGGCCATGGCGAAGGCGGGCGCCGACATCATCGAGATCGGGCTGCCCTACTCCGACCCGCTGATAGACGGGCCGGTGATCCAGGAGGCCGTGCACCGTGCGCTCGAGGGCGGCGTGCACGTGACCGACGTGCTGCGCACGGTCGAGGCCCTGGCCGAGGCCGGGGTGCCCGCGCTGGTCATGACCTACTGGAACCCGATCGAGCGGTACGGCGTCGCGGCGTTCGCCCGCGACCTGGCCCTGGCCGGAGGCTGCGGCCTGATCACCCCCGATCTGCCGCCCGAGGAGGCAGCGCAGTGGCGGCAGGCGGCGGCCGAGAACGAGCTTGACCCCGTCTTCCTGGTCGCCCCGAGCTCGTCGGACGAGCGGATCAAGCTGATCACGTCGGCATGTGGCGGCTTCGTCTACGCGGCCTCGGTGATGGGGATCACCGGCGCCAGGTCATCGGTCGGCGACGCGGCGGCGGTCCTGGTCGAGCGCGTGAGGAAGCACACGAAACTGCCGGTGGCCGTCGGCCTCGGGGTGAGCACGGGCGCCCAGGCGGCGGAGGTCGCCCAGTACGCCGACGGGGTCATCGTGGGCTCCGCGTTCGTGCAGCGCCTGCTGGCCGCGCCCGACGAGGACGCCGGGCTCGTGGCCGTCGCCAGCCTGGCCGCGGACCTCGCGGCCGGCGTCCGCGCCCGCGGTTAGCCGCCGAACGCGACGACCAGGGGCTCGCTGGGCGCGATGCCCGGTTGTGAAACCTAGAATTTACGCTCGGGTCACTGGTGGGCATATTTTGTTTATGATGTCCTGGTACCGCTCACCTGACCTGCGTGGTAGTGAGCCCTGGCGGGCCGACGTCGTCCCTCCGCTTATCCGGAATTCCCTTGGCGGACGAGACGACAGGAGCCTGGATGGTCCTACCCCGGACTTCACTGACCCCAAATCCGCCGGCCTTCCAAGCGGCCGGACTCTACGACCCGCGATTCGAGCATGACGCGTGTGGCGTGGGCATGGTCGCCGACCTGTCAGGCCGGCGGTCGCACAGCACGGTTGCCCAGGCGCTGACCGTCCTGCGCAACCTGGACCACCGTGGCGCCAAGGGCGCCGACCCCGAGACCGGTGATGGCGCCGGGATCCTCACGCAGATTCCCGACGAGTTCTTCCGCGCGGTCTGCGGATTCCCGCTGCCGCCGCCCGGCCACTACGCCGCCGGGCTGGCCTTCCTGCCGCCGGAGCGCGGCGATTCAGCCCTGCGGCGGATCGAGCAGCTCGCCAGGCTCGAGTCCCTGACCGTGCTCGGCTGGCGCGAGGTGCCCTGTAATGCATCGGAATGCGGATCGGGCTCGCGGGCAGTCCTGCCGCGGCTCCTGCAGCTGTTCGTGGCCTCCGCCGGCGGTGAGCACGGGATCGAGCTGGATCGCCGGGCCTTCTGCCTGCGCAAGCGTGCCGAGCACGAGACCGGGATCTACCTGGCCAGCCTGTCCTCCTCGACCATCGTGTACAAGGGGATGCTGACCGCGCTGCAGCTTGAGCGGTTCTTCCCTGACCTGACCGATCCGCGCTACGCCTCCGCGCTCGCGCTCGCCCACTCGCGGTTCTCGACCAACACGTTCCCGTCCTGGCCGCTCGCTCACCCGTTCAGGTTCATCGCCCACAACGGCGAGATCAACACGATCCGCGGCAACAGGAACTGGCTGCGCGCCCGCGAGGCCATGCTGCACACCGCCGTGATCCCGCCGGACGCGCAGGGACAGGGGATCGAGCGGCTGCTGCCCGTCCTCGACGAATCGGCCAGCGACTCGGCCAGCTTCGACGCGTGCCTTGAGCTGCTGCACCTGGGCGGCAGGTCGCTGCCGCACGCCGTGCTCATGATGATCCCGCAGGCCTGGGAGAACGACACGGCGATGAGCAGGGAGCTGCGTGCGTTCTACCGGTTCCACGCGTCGCTGATGGAGCCGTGGGACGGCCCCGCCCTGATCGCGTTCACCGACGGGCGGCTGGCGGGCGCGGTCCTCGACCGCAACGGACTGCGTCCTGGCAGGTACTGGGTGACCCGCGACGGCCTGGTGGTGCTGGCGAGCGAGGTCGGCGTGCTCGACATCGATCCGTCCCAGATCGTGCGCAAGGGCAGGCTGCAGCCCGGCAAGGTGTTCCTCGTCGACACCGCGGCCGGTCGGATCATCGAGGACGAGGAGGTCAAGGCCGAGCTCGCGGCCGAGCTCCCGTACGACGACTGGCTGCACGCGGGCCTGCTGTACCTGGACGACCTACCCGACCGCAACCGTGAGCTGCCCGACGGTCAGGCGCTCGCGACCCAGCAGCGGCTTTTCGGCTACACCGAAGAGGAACGCCAGGTCATACTCGGGCCCATGGCGCGCACTGGCGCCGAGCCCATCGGGTCGATGGGCGACGACACCCCGATCGCGGCGCTGTCCGACCGGCCCGGGCAGATCTTCGACTACTTCTCCCAGCAGTTCGCGCAGGTCACAAACCCGCCGCTGGACGCGATCAGGGAGGAACTCGTCACCTCGCTCGCGGCCGCGACCGGCCCTGAGCACAACATCTTCGACCCGGGGCCCGCGTCCTGCCGGCAGATCGTGCTGCCGTACCCGGTCATCAGCGACAGCGACCTAGCCAAGATCATTCACATCAACGAGGACCGGGACCTGCCCGGCTTCGCCGCGCACGTGGTCGACGGCCGCTACCTGGCGGCCGGCGGCGGCCAGGCCCTCCGCGACCGGCTGGCCGCGATCAGGGCGGAGGTCACCGCCGCGATCAGCGCAGGCGCGAAGATCATCGTGCTGTCCGACCGGGGCAGGGCGGAAGATCCCGCCTGGGCGCCGATCCCGTCGCTGCTGCTGACCGGGGCGGTGCACCATCACCTGATTAGGGAGCGCACCCGTACCAGGGCAGGCTTGGTGATCGAGGCCGGCGACGTCAGGGAGACCCACCACGTGGCGTTGCTGATCGGCTACGGCGCCGCCGCGGTCTGCCCCTACCTGGCCATCCAGACCGTCCAGGACATGGCGCGCTCCGGCTTGCTCGGCGGGACCAGCAGCCGCAAGGCCGCGGCGAACCTGATCAAGGCGCTCGGCAAGGGCCTGCTGAAGATCATGTCCAAGATGGGCGTGTCCACGGTCGCCTCCTATACCGGCGCCCAGATCTTCGAGGCGATCGGGCTCGGCCGCGAGGTCATCGACGAGTGCTTCGCCGGGACGTCCTCCAGGCTCGGCGGGATCGGATTCGACCAGCTTGCCGACGCCGCCGCGGCCCGGGTGGCCAGCGCCTACCCGGAGCGGCCTGCGGGCACCGGGCGGGCCGACCTCGAGGTCGGCGGCGAGTATCACTGGCGCAGGGGCGGGACGCCGCACCTGTTCAGCCCGGAGGCGATCGTCCGGCTGCAGCACGCGACCAGGACCGGGCAGGCCGGCATCTTCCGCGAGTACACCTCGGAAGTGGACGAGCAGACGGCTGGCCTGATGACGCTCCGCGGCATGCTCGCGATCCGCGGCGTGGACGCGGGGACCAGGCCGGCCAGGCCGCCCGTGCCGATCGGGGAGGTCGAGCCGGTCAGCGCGATCGTCAGGCGCTTCGTCACCGGCGCGATGTCCTATGGCTCGCTGTCGGCGGAGGCGCACGAGACCCTGGCCATCGCGATGAACCGGCTCGGCGGCCGCTCCAATTCTGGCGAGGGCGGCGAGGACGCCGAGCGCTACGTCCGCGATACCAGTGGCGACCTGCGCCGGTCGGCGATCAAGCAGGTCGCGAGCGGCCGGTTCGGCGTGACCAGCGAGTACCTCGTCAACGCCGAGGACCTGCAGATCAAGATGGCGCAAGGGGCCAAGCCGGGGGAGGGCGGCCAGCTTCCCGGCCACAAGGTCTACCCGTGGATCGCCAAGACCAGGCATTCCACGCCCGGCGTCGGCCTGATCTCCCCGCCGCCGCACCACGACATCTACTCGATCGAGGACCTGGCGCAGCTGATCGGGGACCTGAAGAACGCCAACCCGGCGGCCAGGGTCAGCGTGAAGCTGGTGGCCGAGGTCGGCGTCGGGACCATCGCCGCCGGCGTCGCCAAGGCGCACGCGGACGTCGTGCTGATCTCCGGCCATGACGGTGGCACCGGGGCATCGCCGCTCACCAGCATCAAGCACGCGGGCGCTCCGTGGGAGCTGGGGCTCGCCGAGACCCAGCAGACGCTGCTGCGCAACGGCCTGCGGGACAGGGTGATCGTGCAGGTCGACGGCCAGCTGAAGACCGGCAGGGACGTGATCATCGCCGCGCTGCTCGGCGCCGAGGAGTTCGGCTTCGCGACCGCGCCGCTGGTCAGCGTCGGCTGCGTGATGATGCGGGCCTGCCACAACGACACGTGCCCGGTGGGCGTGGCGACGCAGAACCCCGAGCTGCGGCGGCGCTTCGCCGGCCGGCCAGAGAACGTGGTGAACTTCATGGAGTTCATCGCCTGCCAGGTCCGCGAGTACCTGGCCATGCTGGGCGTCCGCAGCCTCGCCGAGGCCATCGGCCAGGCCGAGCTGCTCACCCAGGCCGAGGCGGCCGGGCACCAGAAGGCCGCGTTTCTTGACCTCGCGCCGCTGCTGCACGTGCCCGGGCTGCCGCCAGGTACCGCCAGGCGCAGGACGAGGCGGCAGGAGAGCCAGCTGCATCTGGCGCTTGACAACACGCTGATCCAGCTCGCCGACGGCGCGCTGGCTGATGGCAGCGCCGTCCGCCTTGAGCTCCCCGTCAGGAATGTCAACCGCGCGGTCGGCACCATGCTCGGCTCCGAGGTGACCAGGCGCTGGGGCGGCCAGGGCCTGCCGGCCGACACGATCACGGTCGGGCTGCGAGGATCGGCCGGGCAGTCACTCGCCGCCTTCCTGCCAGGCGGCATCACGATCAGGCTGACCGGCGACGCCAACGACTACGTCGGCAAGGGGCTGTCCGGCGGCCGCGTAATCATCGTTCCTGACCCGGCCGCGCCGTTCGCCGCGCACGAGCAGGTCATCGCGGGCAACGTGATCGGTTACGGCGCGACGAGCGGCGAGCTGTTCCTGCGCGGCGTGGTGGGCGAGCGGTTCTGCGTGCGGAACTCAGGCGCGACCGCGGTCGCCGAAGGCGCAGGAGACCACGGCTGCGAGTACATGACTAGCGGCCGGGTGGTCGTGCTCGGCCGGGCCGGCCGGAACTTCGCCGCTGGCATGTCGGGCGGGATCGCCTACCTGCTCGATCCAGATCCCGCGCGGATCAACACTGAGATGGCCGACATCGAGCCGATCGCTGCCGCTGACGCGGACTTCCTGGCTGACCTGCTCGGCCGCTACTACGCCGAGACCGGTTCCCCCGTCGCGGCCGGGCTGCTCGAGGACTGGGCGGCCGCCCTGCCGCGCCTGCGCCGGGTGATGCCGAGGGACTATAAGCGCGTGCTCGCCGCGACCAGCAGGGCCAGGCGCGACGGCCAGGACGTCGCCGCTGCCGTGATGGCCGCGGCCCGCGGCTAGGGGGTGTGATGGCCGATCCGACCGGATTCCTGAACACGCCGCGGCAGACCGCGGCCCGGCGGCCTGTCGACGTCCGGATCACCGACTGGCGCGAGGTGCACGCGCCCATGCGGCACGCCGATACCGAGCGTCAGGCAGGCCGGTGCATGGACTGCGGGATCCCGTTCTGCCACAGCGGCTGCCCGCTGGGGAACCTGATCCCGGAGTGGAACGACCTGGTCTGGCGGCAGCACTGGCGGGACGCCGTTTCGCGGCTGCACGCGACCAACAATTTCCCCGAGTTCACCGGGCTGCTGTGCCCGGCGCCATGCGAGTCGGCGTGCGTGCTCGGGATCAACGCTGACCCGGTCGCGATCAAGCAGGTGGAGATCGAGCTGATCGACCGGGCCTGGGCCGAGGGCTGGGTGACCGGCCAGCCGCCAGCACCGGCCGCGCGCGCCGCCGGGAAGCGGGTCGCGGTGGTGGGGTCGGGCCCAGCGGGCCTGGCGGCCGCTCAGCAGCTGACCAGGGCCGGCCACGCGGTGACCGTCTACGAGCGCGATGACCGGCCTGGAGGCCTGCTCAGGTACGGCATTCCTGAGTTCAAGATGGAGAAGTGGCGGCTGGACCGCAGGCTCGGCCAGATCCGTGCCGAGGGCGTGGTGTTCGAGTGCGGCGTCGCCGCGGGCACCGACATCAGCGCCGCCGAGCTGCGCCGTGACTATGACGCCATCGTGCTGGCGTGCGGGGCCCGAGTGCCGCGCGGGCTGCCCGTGCCCGGCGCTGACCTGGCCGGGATTCACCAGGCGATGGAGTACCTGCCGCTTGCCAACCGCGCCGTGCCAGGCGCTGGCGCTGCTGAGCCGGCGATCTCGGCGCGCGGCAGGGACGTGGTGATCATCGGCGGCGGTGACACGGGCGCGGACTGCCTCGGCACTGCCCTGCGGCAGGGCGCCGCGTCGGTCACTCAGCTTGAGATCCTGCCGAGGCCGCCGCAGCGTCGGCCAGCGGGCCAGCCATGGCCGGTGCACCCGATGATCTTCCGGGTTCTGACGGCGCACGAGGAGGGCGGCGAGCGCGTCTACGCGGTCGCTACCCAGGAGTTCCTCGGCGACCAGACCGGCCGGGTCAGGGCGCTCCGGGTGGCGGAGGCCAGCCTGACCGCGGGGCGCGTCGTGGTCAGGCCTGGCACAGAGCGCGAGCTCGGCAGCGATCTGGTCCTGCTCGCGATGGGCTTCACAGGAGCGGAGGACGGAGAGCTGCTCGCAGGGCTCGGCATCGGCCTGACCGAGCGCGGCACGTTGCCGCGCGACGACGCGTACGCGACACCTGTTCCCGGCGTGTTCGTGGCCGGCGACATGGGCAGGGGCCAGTCTCTGATCGTCTGGGCGATCGCCGAGGGCAGGTCGGCCGCGGCGGCGGCCGACCGGTACCTGTCAGGCTCGACCGCGCTGCCAGCCGCGATACCGGCGTCGGCGGCCCCGCTCAGGCTGGCTGGCCGGTGACCGCCGCCGGCGCTAGCTACCAGGGTGCGGCGTGTGCCGGCATAGAGTGCCGAGGGCTGCGCCCGGGCACGAAGTGCCCCGGGTGCCCCGGGTGGTGCCCCGGGTGGGATTCGAACCCACACTTGATGGATTTTGAGGCCATTGACTCTGCCGTTGGTCTACCGGGGCAACACGGGCGATCCTGGGTGCGCCGTGCCTGCACTCAATGTAGCGGCTGTGGATAGGCTTCAGTGGGTGAGCCAGTCTCCGTACCGCGTTGTGATTGCCGAGGACGAGGCCCTGATCCGGCTGGACCTCAAGGAGATGCTTGAGGAGCCGGGCGAGGGCGCGTACGTCGTGATCGGCGAGGCGTCAGACGGCGACACAGCCGTGCAGCTCGCCGCCGACCTGAAGCCCGATCTGGTCATTATGGACATCAAGATGCCGGTACTCGACGGCATCTCGGCGGCCGAGCAGATCGCGGCGCGCGGGCTCGCGCCGGTGGTCATCCTGACGGCCTTCTCCCAGCGCGATCTCGTCCAGCGGGCGAGCAGCGCCGGCGCCATGGCGTACCTGGTCAAGCCGTTCACGAAGGCTGAGCTGATCCCGGCCATCGAGATCGCGGTGAGCCGGTTCGCCGAGCTGAGCGCCTTGCAGTCGGAGATCAGCGACCTGCGCGAGCGGCTCGCGATGCGCAAGCTGCTTGACCGGGCCAAGGGCGTGCTGCAGGCGACGGAGGGGATGACCGAGCCCGAGGCGTTCCGCTGGATCCAGAAGACGTCGATGGACCGGCGGATGACGATGCGCGCGCTCGCGCAGGAGATTCTGGACAGCTCGGCCGCCCCGTCAGGCGCCGGCCAAGGCGGCCAGGCACCGGGCGGCCCGGCAGCGGGCAGCACAGCACCGGGCAGCACGGCACAGGCAGGCACGGGGCCTGCGACTGCGGGGCCCGCGAGTCCCGGGCCCGTGACTCCTGGGCTTGCGACTCCGGGGCCTGCGACTCCGGGGCCTGCCGCTCCTAGGCCGAGGAGCACAGGGCCGCGCGGGCCGAGGCCGGGCGGCACCGGACCAGGTGGCAGTGGTTCTGGCAGCACCGGCTCTGACGGCCAGGGCTCCGACGGCCGGCGCTCCGACGGGACCGGGAAGGACACGAGCGCTCCAGGTAGCTGACTGTTCTGACGCAAGCAAGCGGGGCCAGGTCAGTCACCCCCGTAGACCCGGCGCCCGCTCGCTTGCTGCCGCCAGCTGCTCGCGCGCAGCGGCGGAACGGAGCCAGCGAACCCTTTGGTGCCGTGTCGGCCTTCCCCGGGCCGGCACGTTCTCTACTCGGTGCCGCGAGCTCCGGGGAACACCGTAGCGACCGTCGCCCGATCGTGCGCAGACACTGCCATTACCTGGCCGGTATGGGTAGAACATCCACTCGCCGAAGCCGCCCCAACTGCAGCCGACCATGCCTGACCTGGGCATTCGCAGCGGACCACCTCCACCCGCCGGCGCGCGGGCGTGTCCTTGTGCGGCGCGCGGTCGGCTCAGCCTGCCCGCGGCCCAGCGGCGCCCAGGCCGGGCACCGCGTCCCTGTACAGGCAGCTGAGCCGCGCCGTGCACACCCGGCTGCCGTCCTCGTCGGTGATCACGATCTCGTAGGTAGCGAGCGTCCGGCCCGCGTGCAACTTCGTCGCCACGCCCGTCAGGTGACCCGCCGTCGCCGAGCGGTGATGGGAGGCGCTGATCTCGATGCCGACCGTGAACTTCTCCCGCCCGGCGTGCAGCGCGGCTCCTGTCGAGCCGAGCGTCTCGGCGAGCACGCAGGACGCCCCGCCGTGCAGGACCCCGTACGGCTGGGTGTTGCCGTCGACCGGCATGGTGCCGACGACGCGATCGGCTGAGGCCTCGGTGATCCTGATGCCCATCCGGGCGGCCAGGGAGTGCGGGTAGGCCTCGTTCAGTTCGGTGAGACTCACCGGGTCGACCCTGTCGGTCATCGCAGCCGCCACCTCCGAGTTCTCCGCAGACCCCTGCGCTGTCCGAGCCGCAGCCTAGGATTACTGGGGTGGCTGCCATGAACCCGGCCCCGTCGGCAGACGACGCGGCGCGGCGCGAACTCCTGCTTCTGCTCGACGGGCACTCGCTCGCCTACCGCGCATTCTTCGCGCTCCCCGCTGAGAATTTCGCGACGACGACCGGGCAGCCGACCAACGCCGTCTACGGGTTCACGGCGATGCTGATCAACGTGCTTCGGGACGAGCAGCCGAGCCACATCGCGGTCGCCTTCGATCGCAGCGAGCCGACGTTCCGGCACGAGCAGTACGTCGAGTACAAGGCGAACCGCAGGGAGACGCCGACCGACTTCAAGGGCCAGCTGAGCCTGATCTTCGAAGTGCTCGACGCGCTCGGCATACCCAGGCTGTCCCTGGCCGGCTATGAGGCCGACGACCTGATCGCCACGCTGGCCACCCAGGCGGCGTTGCGCGGCATGGACGTGCTGATCGTCACCGGCGACCGGGACGCGCTCCAGCTGGTCAGCGACCACGTCACCGTGCTGATGACCAGGCGCGGCATCAGCGACATGACCAGGTTCACGCCGGCCGCCGTGCACGAGAAGTACGGGCTGACGCCGACCCAGTATCCCGACTACGCCGCGCTGCGCGGCGACCCGAGCGACAACCTGCCAGGCATCCCCGGCGTCGGGGAGAAGACGGCGGCGAAGTGGGTCGCCGAGTACGGGTCGCTGGCTGACCTGGTTGACAAGGTCGACCAGGTCAAGGGC
Source organism: uncultured Actinomycetota bacterium (assembly GCA_963739025.1). Lineage (GTDB taxonomy): Bacteria > Actinomycetota > Actinomycetes > Streptosporangiales > Streptosporangiaceae > Chersky-822. The sequence continues at coordinate 381,437 of CAVTYS010000004.1, forward strand.
AGGGCTGGGGACAACCTGCGCGAGAACCTGGGCAACGTGCTGCGGAATCGTCAGCTCACGGAGCTGACCAGGGACGTTCCCCTCGATGTCGGCCCCGCCGAGCTGGTGCCCGTGCCGTGGGACCGGGACCAGATTCACCAGCTGTTCGACACCCTGCAGTTCCGCGTGCTGCGCGACCGGCTCTACGCCACGCTGCCGAACGGCATCATCGCGCAGCTCAGCGCACCGCCGCCGGCCAGCCCGGACGCGGGTTTCGACGTCGCCCTCACCAGGATCGGCCCTGGCGAACTCGGCGGCTGGCTGGCTGAGCATGCCAGGAGCGGAAGGATCGGCCTGGCCGTCAACGGCACCTGGGGCCGCGGCACGGGCGATGTCGACGGCCTCGCGCTCGCGAGGGCGACAGGCGCAGCCGACGCGGCAGGCGCGGACGGCGAGGAAGAAGCCGAAGGGGCAGATGGCGGCCCGCGGGAGCCTAGCCCGGCCGCGTTCATCGACCCGGCGACCCTGACTCAGCAGGACGAGCAGGTTCTCGCTGACTGGCTCGCCGACGAGTCGGCGCCGAAGGCGCTGCACGACGCCAAGGGCCCGATGCACGCGCTGGCTGCCAGGGGATTCACCCTCAACGGGCTGACCAGCGACACCGCGCTGGCGGCCTACCTGGCGCTGCCTGGCCAGCGGTCATTCGATCTGGCCGACCTGGCGCTGCGGTACACCAGGCGCGAGCTGCGCGGCGACGCCGCGGCCACGGGGCAGCTGACGCTGGACATGGCTGACGAGATCGAGGCAGCGCAGGCGCTCGCGCAGCGCGCGCTCGCGACCGCTGAGCTCGCCGACGCGCTCGATGCCGACCTGGCCAGGCGCGGCGCCACCAAGCTGCTCGCGGAGGTCGAGCTGCCGCTCGTCAGCGTGCTTGCCGCGATGGAGCGGGCCGGCATAGCGGCCGACGTCGAGCATTTCGCCGAGATGTCGGCCAGCCTGGGCGGCGAGGTCAAGGCGGCTGAGCAGGGCGCGTTCGCGGCGACCGGGCACGAGTTCAATCTCGGTTCGCCCAAGCAGCTGCAGGAGGTTCTGTTCACCGAGCTGAAGCTGCCGAAGACGAAGCGGATCAAGACCGGCTACACCACCGATTCCGAGGCGCTGACCGGGCTGCTCGCCCAGACCGAGCATCCTGTGCTCGCGCACCTGCTGCGGCATCGCGACGTCGCGAAGCTGAAGAGCATCGTCGACTCGCTGATCCCGATGGCAGGCCAGGACGGCCGGATCCACACGACCTACAACCAGATGATCGCCGCCACCGGCAGGCTCTCGTCGACCGACCCGAACCTGCAGAACATCCCGATCAGGACCGAGGAGGGCAGGAGGATCAGGCAGGGCTTCGTGGTCGGCCCTGGCTATGAGTGCCTGCTGACCGCGGACTACAGCCAGATCGAGTTGCGGATCATGGCGCACCTGTCCGGCGACGAGGCGCTGGCAGCGGCGTTCAGTTCCGGACATGACTTTCACGCGGCGACCGCGGCCCGCGTCTTCGGCGTCGCGCCGGAAGACGTGACAGGAGACCTGCGCGCGAAGGTCAAGGTGATGAATTACGGCCTCGCCTACGGCCTGTCGGCATACGGCCTGTCCCAGGGCCTGCGGGTCAGCACGGACGAGGCCCGCGACCTGATGGACGGCTATTTCCAGCAGTTCGGCGGCGTACGCGACTATTTGCGCCAGGTGGTGGCGCAGGCCCGCAGGGACGGCTATACGGAGACGATTCTCGGCCGCCGCCGCTACCTGCCCGACCTGACCTCAGATAACAGGCAGCGCAGGGAAATGGCCGAGCGCATGGCACTGAATGCGCCGATCCAGGGTTCAGCCGCCGACATCATCAAGGTCGCCATGCTCCGGGTCGACGAGGACATCCGCCGCAGCGGCCTGCGGTCCAGGATGCTGCTGCAAGTCCATGACGAGCTGCTCTTCGAGGTAGCCGCCGGCGAACTCGATGCCCTGCGCGACCTGGTCACGTCAGCCATGTGCGGCGCCTTCAGTCTCACTGTCCCGCTCGACGTGTCCATGGGCACGGGCCGCAGCTGGGCCGATGCGGCGCACTGATGCAGGTTCCTCGCGTGCCGCGCAGGCCGCAACGGTCGCCACAAGCGCCCCCGCTGTCCCAGGCGCGATTGACCCGGTGCCCGCGCTCTCATATGCTGATCGGTGCGTTGTGATCTCTTGCAATCCGCCATGCTCAGACAGCCCCATGGGCCGTCTCAGGCCGGGCCGGCGTCCTGACCAGGTACTCCAGCCATCATGTCGGAAGCCGCGCATCGCGCACCAAACCAAACCCTGTCCGTATCCGGAGCCCACTTACACATGACGACGAGCAGCACGCAGGCCACCTCCACGCCTCAGGTAGCCGTTAATGACATCGGTTCGGAGGAGGCCTTCCTCGCCGCGATCGACGAAACCATCAAGTACTTTAACGACGGCGACATTGTCGACGGCACCGTCGTCAAGGTCGACAGGGACGAAGTCCTGCTCGACATCGGTTATAAGACCGAGGGAGTCATCCCGTCCCGAGAGCTGTCGATCAAGCATGATGTCGATCCGAACGACGTCGTCAAGACCGGCGATCACATCGAGGCCCTTGTCCTGCAGAAGGAGGACAAGGAGGGCCGGCTGATCCTGTCCAAGAAGCGCGCCCAGTACGAGCGTGCCTGGGGCACGATCGAGAAGATCAAGGACGAGGACGGCGTCGTCACCGGGACCGTCATCGAGGTGGTCAAGGGCGGCCTGATCCTGGACATCGGGCTGCGCGGCTTCCTGCCGGCATCGCTGGTGGAGATGCGCCGCGTCCGCGACCTGCAGCCCTACGTGGGCAAGGAGATCGAGGCCAAGATCATCGAGCTGGACAAGAACCGCAACAACGTGGTGCTGTCCCGCCGTGCATGGCTGGAGCAGACCCAGTCCGAGGTCCGCCAGAACTTCCTCAACACGCTGCAGAAGGGCCAGATCCGCAAGGGCGTGGTCAGTTCGATCGTGAACTTCGGCGCCTTCGTCGACCTCGGCGGCGTGGACGGTCTCGTGCACGTCTCCGAGCTGTCCTGGAAGCACATCGACCACCCTGGCGAGGTCGTCGAGGTCGGCCAGGAAGTCACGGTCGAGGTGCTCGACGTCGACATGGACCGCGAGCGCGTCTCGTTGTCGCTGAAGTCGACGCAGGAAGACCCGTGGCAGCAGTTCGCGCGCATGCACCAGATCGGCCAGGTCGTGCCGGGCCGGGTGACCAAGCTGGTCCCGTTCGGTGCGTTCGTGCGCGTCGAGGAGGGCATCGAGGGACTCGTCCACATCTCCGAGCTCGCGGACCGGCACGTCGAGATCCCCGAGCAGGTCGTGCAGGTGGGTGACGAGATCTTTGTCAAGATCATCGACATCGACCTTGACCGACGCCGGATCAGCCTGTCGCTCAAGCAGGCCAACGAGGGCGCCGTCGGCGAGATCACCGGCGAGGACTTCGACCCGACCCTCTACGGCATGCCGGCGACGTACGACGATCAGGGCAACTACGTCTACCCGGACGGGTTCGACCCGGAGTCTGGGGAGTGGCTGGAAGGCTTCGACACCCAGCGCGAGGAGTGGGAGCGGCAGTACGCGGAGGCCCGCGCCCGGTTCGAGGCTCACCAGCGTCAGGTCGCCGAGGCCAGGAGCAAGGCCGAGGGCGACGAAGGCGACGACCCCGAGGGTGCCACCAGCTCGCATACGTCGGGATCGCCCGAGGAGAGTGCCGGCGGCGCGCTGGCCTCCGACGAGGCGCTCGCGGCGCTGCGGGAGAAGCTTTCAGGGGGCCGGAACTAAAGCGCTCCGCCGCTGTATGGCGCGGGCTCGCCGTGCCTATGCCGGCGCCGCGCCGCCATACCCATGCCGCTGGCTGGCAGCGGATATGCGTCGGCGCGCCGCCGACGGCCCGAGACGCGTGGGTCACGCGGTAGCGGCTGGCAACGTTACGCCTGCGGCATGGGTATGGCGACTCCGCTTATGCACAAGGTGTTTCCGCTTAGGGTTGCTGAATGTTGCGTGTGGGACTGACTGGCGGGATCGGGGCCGGTAAGAGCGAGGTGTCCCGTTGGCTCGAGGCGCAGGGCGCGATCTTGATCGACGCTGATGCCATCGCCAGGGAGGTGGTGGCGCCAGGCACGCCCGGCCTCGCGGCCGTGACAGAGGCGTTCGGAGCGGGTGTCCTGCGTCCTGATGGCGGTCTGGACCGGGAGGGACTCGGGGAGATCGTGTTCGCCGATCCGGCGAAGCTGGAGACGCTGAACGGGATCGTGCATCCGCTGGTCGGGCAGCGAATGGCGGAACTTGAGCGTGGCGCAGGGCCCGAGGCGATCGTTGTCCATGACGTACCTTTGCTGGCCGAGAACAACCTCGCCGCCGGCTATGACCTGGTGGTGGTCGTCGACGCGCCCGAGCACGTACAACTGGACCGGCTGACCAGGCACCGCGGCATGAGCGCCGAGCAGGCCCGGGCCAGGATGTCGGCACAGGCGAGCCGCGACAACCGGCTGGCCATCGCCGACCTGGTTGTCGACAACTCAGGATCACTGGCTGAGCTCGACCGCCAGGTCGGGGACCTATGGGCCGAGCTGCGCCGCCGGGCGCGGCTTCGCCCGTCCGGGTAGGCCGACCGCGCCGGCTGGCCTGTCCGCGCCCCGCAGGCAGTGGCGTTCGGGCCGGGATCGCCCACTTGGTCCTGTTAAGGAAAGGTGACTACAGTTGGACGGCGGCAGAGGAGCAAGTCAGCGAACGGCGAGGAGGCGGGCCGCTTGATCGAGGTACGTAACCTGACCAAGCGCTTCGGTAGCAAGGTCGCGGTCGACGACCTGAGTTTCACGGTAGAGCCTGGGCGCGTCACCGGGTTCCTCGGTCCGAACGGCGCGGGGAAGTCGACCACGATGCGCGTCATACTGGGCCTGGACCGGCCGCAGGCCGGCACGGCGACCATCGAGGGCCGCGCGTACCGGGACCTGCCCGACCCGCTGCGGACCGTCGGCGCGCTGCTGGAGGCCAAGTCGGTGCACTCGGGCCGGAGCGGGCGCAATCACCTGCTGTTTCTCGCCCAGACCCAGGGCCTGCCGGCCCGCAGGGTCGACGAGATGCTCGAGCTCGTCGGCCTGACGGACGTGTCCGGGAAGCGGGCTGGCGGATTCTCGCTTGGCATGAGCCAGCGGCTGGGCATTGCCGCGGCGATGCTCGGCGATCCGCGAGTGCTGCTGCTTGACGAGCCGGTGAACGGGCTTGACCCCGAGGGCGTCCTGTGGATCAGGAACCTGATGAAGTTCCTGGCCGGGCAGGGCCGCACGATCCTGGTCTCCAGCCACCTGATGAACGAGATGGCCGTGACGGCCGATCACCTGATCGTGATCGGCAAGGGCAGGCTGATCACGGCCGCGAGCACTGCCGACGTGATCGCCCGCGGGACCGAGAAGTCGGTCAGGGTGCGCACCCCGAGCGCGGCGAAGCTGACCGAACTGATCACCGCCGCGGGCGGCGAGGTCACCCGCGGCGGCGCCAGTGCGAACGGCGACGAGCAACACCCTGCCGACAGCGAGCTGCTCACGGTCAAGAACATGGAGGCACCGCGGATCGGCGAGCTCGCGGCGTCAGCCTCGCTCGTGCTGCACGAGCTCACTCCGCAGCTCGCCTCGCTGGAGGAAGCGTTCATGGAGCTCACCGCTGGCAGCCTGGAGTTCGGGGTGCACGATGCGACCGAGTTCGGTACCGGCATCGGCGGCGATCAGGCTAGTGGCACGGTGAGCACGCAGCAGGGGAGCCGGCCATGACGACGGCATCGCCTGCGGCACCGGTGAGCGCCACTACTCCGCTGCCGCCCCATCGTAGGACGGCCTTCGGCGGGCTGCTGCTCGCGGAGTGGACCAAGATCCGGTCGGTGCGGTCCACGGTCTGGACGCTGCTCATGTTCGTCGTGCTGACCGTCGGGCTGACGGCAGGGCTCACGGCCCTGGTCGTCAACAGCTGGGGCAAGCGCGGCTCTGGCGGCGGTGAGGTCGCCATCATCGCCGATCCGGTTGGCTTCATCCTCGGCGCTGGGATCGGGCTCGGCCAGCTCACGATCTGCGTGCTCGGTGTGCTCGTGATCACCTCCGAGTACTCGACGGGCGTGATCAGGGCCTCTCTGCTGGCCGTGCCGCGCCGGATCCCGATGCTGATCGCCAAGCTGGTCGTCTTCGCCGCGCTGCTGATCGTGCTGTCCGAGATCGTCGCGTTCGGATCGTTCTTTCTTGGCTCGCTGCTGCTGCACAGCAAGGTGCCGGTCGCGCTGAGCGACCCCGGCGTCACCAGGGCAGTGGTGGGCGCCGGAATGTACCTGACCGTGCTCGGCCTGTTCGCGGTCGGGATCGGCGGGCTCATCCGCCACACCGCCGGCGCCATCGCGACCGTGATCGGGGCGGTGCTCGTGGTCCCGATCATCACGAGCTTCCTGCCGGGGAGCTGGGGTCACCACATCAACGGCTACCTGCCAGAGCAAGCCGGCTCGATGATCTACCAGGCCCACCAGCGGGCCGAGCAGGTGCTGACGCCGTGGCAGGGCTTCGGCGTGTTCTGCCTGTGGACGGCCGTGCTGCTGGCCGTGGCTGGGTACCTGCTGGTCCGCCGCGACGCCTGAGTCCCGGTCCCTTACCGCACGCGCGGGGACCTGGCCTGGAAGAAGGCCGAGGAGTCCCGCTGCCACAGGAAGTAGATCGCGCCGAGCCCGGCCAGCCAGACCACGATCGCGAGCACCAGGCTGATCACCGAGTGCGGCCGCGCGACGAGAGTCAGCAGGTCGATCGTGTTGAGCGCGAAGAGCGCGCTCGCGACGATCCTGGCCCAGCTGCGGCCGCGGCCGTTCGCCCACGCCATCCACAGCCACAACCCGATCGCGATCGCCCCGATGACAACCGCGATGGCGATCCCCGCCACCTCGGCGGTATGGATCTGGCTGTCTGAATAGTTAGGGTACTGAGAGCGGATCGCGCTCTTCAGGCTGCCGATCGTGGTCAGCCCGATGATGATCTCGATCGCGCTCAGCGCGGCGCCCGCATACATGAGCTTGACCGCGTTCTGCACCGACTGGGGTGCCGGTGCCTCTGGCGGCGTGACCGGTCCTTGGCCGCCAGTCGGATAGGGCTGGTACATGCTGCTCCTTAGCCGCGTTCTGACCGCGCTGAATGTCAGAGGCCAAGCCTACAGTTGGAGCGTGCAGCGTGAGGAGATGTGATGCGCCCGGTAACTGATCTTCGGCGCAGCGTGGCGCCCTTCCAGGTGGTCACCGACATGGTGCCCGCCGGCGATCAGCCAGCCGCGATCGCGGAGATGGAGAAGCGGATCAGGGCGGGGTCAGCCGACACCGTCTTGCTCGGCGCGACCGGCACAGGCAAGACGGCAACGGTCGCGTGGCTGGCCGAGCGGCTGCAGCGGCCGACGCTGGTCATGCTGCCTAACAAGACCCTCGCCGCGCAGTTCGCGAACGAACTGCGGGAGATGCTTCCGGACAACGCGGTCGAGTACTTCGTGTCTTACTACGACTACTACCAGCCTGAGGCATATGTTCCGCAGACCGACACTTACATCGAGAAGGACTCCTCGATCAACGATGAGGTGGAGCGGCTCAGGCACTCGGCCACGAACTCGCTGCTGACCAGGCGCGACACCATCGTGGTCGCGTCGGTGTCGTGCATCTACGGCCTCGGTACGCCGCAGGAGTACGTCGACCGGATGGTCAGGCTCAAGCTCGGCGAGACCATCGAGCGGGAGGCGCTGCTGCGCAAGCTGGTCGGGATGCAGTACGTCCGCAATGACCTCGCCTTCAGCCGCGGCACGTTCCGCGTCCGCGGTGACACCATCGAGGTGATCCCGGTCTACGAAGAGCACGCGGTCAGGATCGAGATGTTCGGGGACGAGATCGAGCGCCTGATGACGCTGCATCCGCTCACCGGCGAGGTGCTGACCACCGACGACGAGCTGTACATCTTCCCTGCCTCGCACTACGTCGCGGGACCCGAGCGGATGGAGCGCGCCATCGCCGGGATCGAGGCAGAGCTCGCTGACCGTCTTGCTGAGCTGGAGCGTTCTGGCAAGTTGCTCGAGGCGCAGCGGCTGCGGATGCGCACGACGTACGACCTCGAGATGATGCGCCAGGTCGGCAGCTGCTCAGGGATCGAGAACTACTCGCGGCACATCGACGGCCGTGAGGCCGGCAGTCCGCCGAACACGCTGCTCGACTACTTCCCCGAGGATTTCCTGCTGGTCATCGACGAGTCACACGTCACCGTCCCGCAGATCGGCGCGATGTACGAGGGTGACGTGTCACGCAAGCGGGTGCTGGTCGATCACGGCTTCAGGCTGCCGAGCGCCATCGACAACCGCCCGCTCACCTGGGAGGAGTTCTGCGACCGCATCGACCAGACGCTGTACCTGTCGGCGACCCCCGGTCCTTATGAGCTGCAGCGGGTGCGCGGCGAGGTGGTAGAGCAGGTGATCAGGCCGACCGGGCTGGTCGACCCCGAGGTGATCATCAAGCCCACGAAGGGCCAGATCGACGACCTGGTGCACGAGATCAGGCTGCGGTCCGAGCGCGACGAGCGCGTGCTCGTCACGACGCTGACCAAGAAGATGTCCGAGGACCTGACCGATTACCTGCTGGAGCTCGGCATCAGGGCCAGGTACCTGCATAGCGAGGTGGACACGCTGCGCCGGGTGGAGCTGCTGCGTGAGCTGCGCCTTGGCGAGTACGACGTGCTGGTCGGCATCAACCTGCTGCGGGAGGGTCTCGACTTGCCCGAGGTCTCGCTGGTCGCGATCCTGGACGCGGACAAGGAAGGCTTCCTGCGCTCGGGCACCTCGCTGATCCAGACCATCGGGCGCGCCGCCAGGAACGTCTACGGTCAGGTGCACATGTACGCCGACCAGATGACGCCGTCGATGAGCAAGGCCATCGACGAGACGAACCGGCGGCGGGCCAAGCAGATCGCCTACAACGTCGAGCAGGGCGTCGACCCGCGTCCGCTGCGCAAGCGGATTGCCGACATAACCGACCAGCTCGCTCGCGAGGATGCGGACACCGAGAAGCTGCTCGGCGGCTCTGGCCGCCGGCAGAGCCGGGGCAAGGCCCCGGTGCCTGGCCAGTCGGCGCGGGCCAGGGCGGCCGCGGCGGCAGGCGGCGTCCGGAATGCCGAGACCGTGCCGGGGACCGGCGCGGCGGCCCGCGAGGATCTTGTCGCGCTGATCACGACGTTGACTGACCAGATGCACGCCGCGGCGGCTGAGCTTCAGTTCGAGCTCGCGGCGCGGTTCAGGGATGAGGTCAGGGAGCTGAAGCAGGAACTGCGCGGCATGCAGGCGGCCGGGGTCTGAGGCGCTGCCGACGGGAGCTGATCGCGCCAGCGGCAGGGCTGATCGTGCAAAGGCGGCTGCTCTGATCATGCAAAGGCGGCTGCTCTGATCGTGCCGGTGACTGGTCAGATTGCGGCTGCGGCGGAACCGACCGCGGGCGCCGGCCGTCCAATCAGCATGAGGACTGCGCACCAGGGCCTGCGCTTGGCGCAGGGCACGCTGAAGCGGACGAAGACCGCGGCCTTGCTCGCCGCGGCGGCCGGCTTAATCGTCATCGCCACCGGCGCCCTCGCCGGCTGCGGCTCGGTCAGGGCTGGCGGGACCGCGTCGGGATCAGGCAATGGCCACGGTCAGTCCGGCCAGCCGGCAGGCGGTCACGGCCAGTCCGGCGGCAACGGGCCAGGCGGCGGCCGCACGCCCTCGGGTCAGGGAGGCAGCCAGCGGCCGGTCGCATCGGGCGGCGCGCCGATGATCCGGCTGCTGTGCGCCGAGCCGCGCGGCGTCACCGCGGTACGCGTGGTCCGGTTCGGTTCGCGCGGCCAGATGGGCCAGGTCAAGCCGCTGCACAGGTCAGTTCCCGGGATCACGATCAGTGACCCCGTCATCGTCCGGCAGCTCGTGAAGGTGATCTGCAGGCTGCCGCACCTGCCGCGCGGCGTGTTCCATTGCCCTGCTGACGGCGGCGGCGGGTATGTGCTGCAGTTCTCGGCGCCAGGCGAGCGCTTCCACGCCGTGACCTTGCTGGCGAGCGGTTGCGAGACGGTCACCGGAACCGGCGCTGGCCGTCCCAGGTGGGTGGCCAAGACGCCGCTGTTCTGGGCACAGCTCGCCCACCTGACCGGGATCGCGTCTCCCGCGCACACACAGGCCTGAGGCAAGCCGCGCGCTGAGCGGGGCGCGGGCACACTGGCTGCCACGCTGGCCCGGGATCCGCGGCGAGGGCCGGACGCACACCGTTAGCGCGAAGACTTAGCGCCAAATACAGCCGTTTTCTCTACCTCTTGCCTCTTCTCTTCGCGTTATTCGGGGACGCGCGGGCGGGCCGGTTGCCCGTGCCCACCGGACGCGCCCGCGCGCGACGCCGTGGTGTATCGATGGTCCGTTGATACCTGTTTCCCGCATTCGAAGGACCATCGATACACGAGCTGGGCTCGCTCAGGCGGTGCGGGGCGGTGCGATGCGGGGCGGTGCGGGGCTGGGCGGTGCGATGCGGGGCGGTGCGGTGAGGGGGGCACCGCCGGCCGCGGCCTGCGGGGCGGGGCGGGGGCACCGCCGGCCGCGGCCCCGCGAGTACGGGAGGCTCCGCTGCGCTCCGCCGTCGCGCAAGGTAATGACACAGTTACGTCTCGGCATGATCATGGCTGGGGTGCGCGGCGTAGGGTCAGCGCTGTGTTCCTGAGCCTGGTCGCCGCGTTGGTGGCCGCGCTGTGCTACGGCCTGGCGGCGGTCATGCAGGCGATCACCGTCCGCGCTTCGTCGCACCGGCCCGCGCCTGGCGGCGAGGCTGGGGGAGTCGACCCTGGGCTGATCATCAGGATGCTCAGGCAGTGGCCGTTCCTCGCGAGCCTGGGCATCGACATCGCAGGCTTCGCCTGCCAGCTGATCGCGCTGCGGCGGCTGCCGCTGTTCGAGGTGCAGGTCATCATCGCGGGCAATCTAGCCGTCACCGCCGTGTTCGCGTCCTGGCTAATGCATACGGTCCTGGCCGCGCGGGAGTGGCTGGCTGTGACGGCGGTCGTGCTCGGCGTCGGAATGCTCGGTTCGTCGGCAGGCGATGAGGGCGCAGCGGCCGTCGGCGCGAACTTCCATCTCGCCCTGATCGCCGCGCTGGCCGCGGTCGCGCTGGCCGGGCTGGCCGCCGCGCGCTTGCCAGGAGCCGTCAGGACCCCGCTCCTCGGCGCCATCGCCGGGCTCGGGTACGGCATCCTCGCCGTCTGCGCCAGGATCCTGCCCGGGTTCACACCGCAGCAGCTGCTCAGGTCCCCGGCCGCTTACACGCTGGCCGCCGCTGGCATCATCTCGTTCCTGCTCTACGCCTCGGCCTTGGAGAGCGGCAGCGTCACGGTCGCGACGGCCGCGGTGATCCTGGTAGAGACCATCCCGCCCGCGATCGTTGGCGTGTTGCTGTTGGGGGATACGACGCGGCCGGGCCGAGCCGGACTGGCCGCGGCCGGTTTCGTGCTAGCCCTGGTGAGCGCCATCGCGCTGGCGCGCTTCGGTGAGGCGACCGGGCGCGAACCGGCCGCAGCCAAAGCCGCGCCGCACCCGGCCCAGCTATCGCCGTCGCCCGCGCTTCCGCACGCGGCCCCGCTGCCGCCGTCGGCCCGGTTGCCGCTGTCGGCCCAGCTGCCGCTGTCGGCCCAGTTGCCTCAGCCCGGACTGACCAGCGGTCCGAACACCGGATAGCTCGCGCCCTCGTCTGGGTGGACGAACCTGGCGCTGACGGGCTGCCCCGCGCGCAGGGACGTCAGTTCCTCCTGGCCGGCGACCACGAGGCCGGCCGACAGCCACGGGCCCTCGTCCAGCTCGACCATGGCGGGCACGGCGACGGGACCGCCATGCCGCGGATGCACCACCGACCAGCTCACCAGCGTGCCGCGGCCCGAAGCTGCAGCCCAGCCCGGCTCACCGTCCCGTGCGCATCCCGTGCAGTCGCTCGCCGCTGGAGCGAGCCAGGTGCCGCACTCGTCACAGTGCCTGATCGCCAGGACGTCTTCGGCGGCGGCCGCGAAGAACGGCGCGCTGCGCGCGTCCGGCCTGACGACGCCGAGCCGGTCCGGCCCCGCCAGCGTCAGGCCGCTCGTCAGCCCACTCGGCGGCCCGCTCGTCGCGTCCCCTGGCCCGCCCTCCTCCGGCCCCCCAGCAATGTTCCCTTCTGTCGAGCCCGCTTCTGCCGAGCCCGAGGCTCGGCGCCCAGCCGCGTTTCGGCGAGCCAGGCCGGCGCCCGCGCCGCCGCCGTCGCGCGCGTGCGGGCTGACGATGAGGGTCCCGTGGTGCGACAGGATCCCGCCGTTCCCGCTGACCAGGATCACATCGGTCGCGGCAGACTGGCGCTCGCCGCCGTCGCCACGAGCCTGAATGATGGCCTCGGACAACGGCGTGAAGCCCCACATGTAGTACGCGGACAGCTGACCGCCACCGGTGTTGACCGGCAGCGACCCGCCGGGAGCGAGCGCTCCGCTGGCCGCGAACGGCCCGCCCTCGCCCTTCGCGCAGAACCCGTAGTCCTCGAGCGTCACCAGCACCGTGTAGGTATAGCAGTCGTAGATCTGGCACATCGTGACGTCCGCGGGCTGCACCCCCGCCCTCGCCATTGCAGCGCGGCCGGCCTGGACCGCACCGGTAACCAGGCCGAACTCGCTGTCGCGGGCCATCGGCTGGCCGGGGTGACCCTGACCCCAGCCCCAGACGTGCACCGGCGGCCGCGGACCGTCAGCCGCGGCCTGCGCGGAGGTGACGATCACGGCGATCGCGCCGTTGGAGACCAGCGAGCAGTCGAGCAGGTGCAGCGGCTCCGCGACCCAGCGCGACCGCTGGTGGTCGGCCAGCGTGATCGGCTCCCGGTACTGTGCGTACGGATTGCCGCGCGCCCACTGCCGCTGCGCGACCGCGATGGCGCCGAACTGTTCTGACGTCGTACCGAACCGTTCCATGTGCCGCCTGGCGGCCAGGGCGTAGTACACGGTGACACTGCTGAACCCGTAGCCTGCCGCGAGCCCGGCAAGGCCGTGCCGCTCGGGCGGTCCGGCGGCGGCAGGCTCGCCAGCACGGCCGAACGCGCTTCCGGCCGGCTGCCCCTCCCGCAGCGGCGTATCGGCGAACACGCAGGCCACAGCCCGCGCCGCGCCGCATGTCACGGCTTGTGCGGCAACCTGTACTGCCGTAGCGGCGGACGCGCCGAAGCTGTTGACGACGGCGAGCAGCGCCAGGTCGCGCATCCCGAGCTGGCCGGCCAGACCGAGGTCGAGGCCGCCGGTGATGCCCGGGCAGATCAGCAGCCCGTCCAGATCGGACACGGCCATCCCGGCGTCAGCAGCGGCCAGCCGGACCGCCGCGGCCGCGAGCCGGCGCGGACTCGAGCCGAAAACCCGACCCAGGTTCGTGATGCCAAGGCCAGCGATCGCCGCGTCACCCGTCACCCGTGCGCCTCCCGTGGTCCGCGTGGCCCGGCAAAACACCCAGACCTAGCATATTTAACAGGACTCGCCCGGCACTCTTCCCCGCATAGCCGATCCAGGCGCCCGGACCGGCCGCATGCGCCAGGTGACAAGCGCACCGCGAGGGCTCGCCGGGCAATGCCCGGGCGGGTGCGGTGTCGGTCCAGGTCAGTAAGGGCCGTTCCTGATATTCTGAGACCCCGTGGACCGGCGGGCACTGACCGTCGGCACTGACCACGGGAGCCAACTTGGCGACGTCAGCGCTTACCCCACGACCTGTTCTGACCAGGCATGTCTTCGTAACCGGAGGCGTCGCATCCAGCCTTGGCAAGGGCCTGACCGCCTCCAGCCTCGGCCGCCTGCTGAAGATGCGCGGCCTGCGCGTGAGCATGCAGAAGCTGGATCCGTACCTCAACGTCGACCCTGGCACGATGAACCCGTTCCAGCACGGCGAGGTCTTCGTGACCGATGACGGCACCGAGACTGACCTCGATGTCGGCCACTACGAGCGGTTCCTGGACATCAGGCTGCCAGGCTCGTCGAACGTGACGACCGGGCAGATCTATTCGAGCGTGATCGCCAAGGAGCGCCGCGGCGACTACCTCGGCGACACCGTCCAGGTCATCCCGCACATCACGAACGAGATCAAGAGCCGCATCGTCGAGATGGGCGGCCCGCAGACCGACGTGGTCATCACCGAAGTGGGCGGCACCGTAGGCGACATCGAGTCGCTGCCGTTCCTGGAGGCGATCAGGCAGATCAGGCACGAGATCGGCAGGGACAGGTGCTTCTTCCTGCACGTGTCGCTGCTGCCGTACATCGGGCCGTCCGGTGAGCTGAAGACCAAGCCGACGCAGCACTCGGTGGCGGCGCTGCGCAGCATCGGCATCCAGCCCGACGCGATCGTCTGCCGGTCAGACCGCGCGATCAGCGGCGGCCTGAAGCGGAAGATCAGCCTGATGTGCGACGTCGACGAGGAGGCGGTCGTGTCAGCGCCTGACGCGCCGTCGATCTATGACATCCCCAAGGTGCTGCACGCCGAAGGCCTGGACGCCTACGCGGTGCGCCGGCTCGGCCTGCCGTTCCGCGACGTCGACTGGAGCGACTGGAACGATCTGCTGGCAAGGGTGCACCGGCCGGCCAGGAGCGTCACCATCGCGCTCGTAGGCAAGTACGTCGACCTGCCTGACGCCTACCTGTCGCCGGCCGAGGCGCTGAGGGCGGGCGGATTCGGCAACGACGCCGGGGTTAACATCCGCTGGGTCGCCAGCGACGACTGCCAGACCCCTGATGGCGCGGCGCGGCACCTGGACGGAGTCGACGGCATCTTGGTTCCTGGCGGCTTCGGCGTCCGCGGCATCGAGGGGAAGATCGGCGCGGTCCGGCACGCCCGCGTGAATAAGATCCCGATCCTCGGGCTCTGCCTAGGGCTGCAGTGCATGGCGATCGAGATCGGCAGGGATCTCGCCAGCCTGGAGAACGCGAACAGCGCCGAATTCGATCCGCAGACCCCGCATCCAGTCGTGGCAACCATGCCTGACCAGGAAGACGTCGTCGCCGGCGAGCGGGACATGGGCGGCACCATGCGGCTCGGCCTCTATCCTGCCGTGCTCGCCGAGGGCAGCATCGTCAGGAACCTGTACGGCGCTGAGGTCGTCCACGAGCGGCACCGGCACCGCTACGAGGTCAACAATGCCTACCGGCCGGCGCTCGAAGCCGCCGGCCTGGTCTGCTCGGGCATGTCACCCGACGGCAGGCTGGTCGAGTTCGTCGAGCTGCCGCCAGAGGTCCATCCGTTCTTCGTGGCAACACAGGCCCATCCTGAGTTCCTGTCCCGGCCCACCAGGCCGCATCCGCTCTTCAGCGGGCTGATCGCGGCGGCGATCGAGCGATCGCGGGTCAAGCCGACCGGGCAGCCGGTGACCGCGGCGGCCGCGAGCCGCTCGGTCGCGAGCGCATGAAAGAGACGTCGCCTGCTGGGGAAGCGCCGTGGCTCACCGATGCGACAGCAGAGTGGCCGGTCGCGAGCAGCGAGAACCTTGCCAAAGGCGCCGTCGTCACGATCCGGCGCGACCTGGTCGTGATGCCCGATGGTGCGCAGGCTGGCCGGGAGGTCATCGAGCATCCTGGCGCGGTCGGGATCGTGGCGCTCGATGACGCTGGCCAGGTCCTGCTGATCAGGCAATACCGGCATCCGGCTGGAAGGATGCTCTGGGAGATACCGGCCGGGCTGCGCGATGTGGCAGGAGAGCCGCCATTGGTAACAGCTCGGCGCGAACTGCTTGAAGAGGCTGGCTACCTGGCCGCAGACTGGCAAGTGCTTGCTGATTTCTTCACCTCCCCGGGAATCACGAGCGAGCGGCTGCGGGTCTACCTGGCCCGCGGCCTGACCCGCGTACCCGAGTCTGAGCGTGACTACGTTCCTGACCATGAGGAGGCGCATCTGACGGTCGAGTGGGCACCGCTTGATGTGGTGGCATCCCGCATTCTGGCCGGGGACCTGCACAACGGCGTCATGATGATCGGCGTGCTGGCCGCGATGGCCGCGCGGCGGGACGGGTTCGCCGCGCTGCGCGCGACCGATGCGCCAGAGCGCTGAGTGGTGACCGGGCGCGAGCCCGGCGGGGCCTGCGAGCCTGGCAACGGTGCTGGGCGGGTCGCGATACGAGGAGGACTGAAGGTCATGAAGGTCGGCGTTCCCAGGGAAGTCAAGAACCACGAGTACCGGGTGGCCATCACGCCGGCTGGCGTGAACGAGTTCGTCAGGAACGGGCACGACGTGTTCATCGAGGCGAGCGCGGGCATCGGCTCATCGATACCCGATGCGGAGTTCGTCTCAGCGGGGGCCCAGATGCTGCCGACCGCCGACGACGTCTGGCAGACCGCGGACCTGGTGCTCAAGGTCAAGGAACCGGTGGCTGCGGAGTACCACCGGATGCGCAAGGACCAGGTGCTCTTCACCTACCTGCACCTCGCGGCTTCCAAGGTGTGCACGGACGCGCTGCTCGGCTCTGGCATCACCGCGATCGCGTACGAGACCGTGCAGGCGCCGGACGGGTCGCTGCCGCTGCTCGCGCCGATGTCGGAGGTGGCGGGCCGGATGGCACCCCAGGTTGGTGCGCATCACCTGCAGCGGGACGGTGGCGGGCGCGGGGTGCTGATGGGCGGCGTCTCCGGGGTCTACGCGGCTAAGGTCGTCGTGCTCGGAGCAGGCGTGTCGGGGATGAACGCGGCCGCCATCGCGCTCGGCATGCAGGCTGAGGTGCTGCTGGTGGACAAGAACGTCGCCAGGCTCAGGTCTGCCGACGCGATCTACCAGGGGCATTTGCAGACCGTGGCCTCGAACACCTACGAGATCGAGCGCGCGGTCATCGACGCCGACCTGGTGATCGGCGCCGTCCTCGTTCCCGGTGCGAAGGCGCCAATGCTGATCAGCGACGATCTCGTGTCACGGATGAAGCAGGGTTCTGTGCTGGTCGACATCTCCATCGACCAGGGCGGCTGCTTCGAGGCGTCCAGGCCGACCACGCACGCGGATCCGACCTACCGGGTGCACGACTCGGTGTTCTACTGCGTGGCCAACATGCCAGGCGCCGTGCCGCATACCTCGACCTACGCGCTGACCAACGTGACGCTGCCGTACGCGATCGAGATCGCGAACCGGGGCTGGCGCGAGGCGTTGCGGGCAGATAAGTACTTCGCGCCAGGCCTGAACACCCATGATGGCGTCGTAACGTGCCAGCCGGTCGCCGAGGCGCACGGGCTGTCGTGGACCTCGCTGGCCGATGTCCTGGCCTAACGGGAGCGGCGGGCCAGGGGAAACCGCGAGGGCAGGAGACCGGGGCTGACCACCGTCGCAGCGGCGACTCGCCGGTACCTCGATCACCTGACTGTCGAGCGCGGGCTGGCCGCCCACACCATCGAGGCGTACCGCAGGGACCTGCAGCGGTACGTCGCCACCCTGGCCGCCGCCGGGCGTACCGAGATCGGCGAGGTGAGCACCCAGGATGTCGCCGAGTACCTGGCCAGGCTGCGCGAGGGCGACGAGCAGCACCGCCCGCTAGCCGCGAGCTCGGCTGGCCGGGCCGTGGTGGCGGTCCGCGGCTTGCACGCGTTCGCGCTGGCCGAGGGCCTCACGGGGGCTGATCCCGCCAGGACGGTGCGGCCGCCGGCTCCGCCGAGACGGCTGCCGCGGGCGGTGTCGATTCCCGATGTTGAGCGGCTGCTGCAGGTCGCGGGGGACACTCCGGCCCGGCGCAGGGACCGGGCGCTGCTCGAGTTGCTGTACGGGACAGGAGCGCGGATCTCCGAGGCCGTCGGCCTGGACGTCGATGACCTCGACCTGCCAGGGCATGACGAGGGCGGAGGTACCCGGCTTGCGGGGGTCGTCCCGTCAGTCCGGCAGCGCGGCGCCGATGGCGAGCTCGCCACGGTCCGGCTGGCGGGTAAGGGCGGCCGCCAGCGCATCGTGCCGGTCGGCAGCTATGCGCTGGCGGCACTTGAGGCGTACCTGGTCCAGGCCAGGCCCGTGCTCGCGGCCAGCGCCCGATCGGGTCAGCCGAGCCCGGCCGTCTTCCTCAACGCCAGGGGCGGCCGCCTGACCAGGCAGGGCGCCTGGGGTGCCTTGCGCGCCGCCGCCGAGCGGGCCGGGCTGGCCGAAGTCTCACCCCATATGCTGCGCCATTCTTTTGCCACCCATCTGCTCGATGGCGGCGCCGATGTCCGGGTGGTGCAGGAATTGCTCGGCCACGCTTCGGTCAGCACCACGCAGGTCTACACGCTCGTGACTGTGGACAAGCTGCGCGAGGTGTACGCCGCATCGCATCCGCGTGCCCTCGGCTGAAGCCCGCCATATGCCGAACCGGCAGGCAGGCGCAGACCAGGGCGAATGCGCGAACCCGTTTCCCCGCAAAGGGTGAGTCGGCTTGCCGCGACACCATGCAGGCTCTAAAGTCCGGAAGTCAGCGGCCCGCAGCGTGCGTGGCCGCCGGGGAGGTGCTCGTTACCGTGTCAGCATCAGGGACAACGGAAGCCAGTGCCGGCATCATCGGCCCGACCGGCCGCCCGCTTCCGGTATTCCCCGAGCCCGAGCCGCTGCTGAAGCACGGTCCAGCCCGCGTGGTGGCCGTGTGCAACCAGAAAGGCGGCGTCGGCAAGACCACCACTACGATCAGCCTCGGTGCCGCCCTCGCTGAAGTCGGGCGCCGGGTGCTCCTGGTCGACTTCGACCCGCAGGGCGCGCTCTCGGTGGGGCTGGGCTTCCAGCCGCACGAGCTCGACGCGACCGTCTACAACGTGCTCATGGACGCCAATGTCACGGCCAGGGACGTGCTCTTCCAGACCAAGGTCGACGGCATGGACCTGCTGCCAAGCAACATCGACCTCTCTGGAGCCGAGGTCCAGCTCGTGCACGAGGTCGGCAGGGAGTTCGTGCTCGGCCGCGTGCTCGCGCCGCTGCTGCCCGAGTATGACATCGTCCTGATCGACTGCCAGCCGTCGCTGGGGCTGCTGACGGTTAACGCGCTGGCGTGCGCCGACGGCGTTCTCGTGCCGCTGGAGTGCGAGTACTTCGCGATGCGGGGCGTCGCGCTGCTGATGGAGACGATCGACAAGGTCTCGACGAGGCTGAGCCCCAAGCTGGGGATGGACGGGCTCCTCGCCACCATGTATGACTCGCGTACGCTGCACACTCGAGAGGTCCTTGCCGGCGTTGTCGCTGGATTCGGCGACAAGGTATTCCATACCGTCATTAACCGGACGGTCCGGTTCCCTGATGCCTCCGTCGCCGGAGAGCCGATCACCATTTTCGATCCCTCGTCGGCTGGAGCAGCTTCCTATCGGGAGCTCGCCAGGGAGGTGCTTTACCGGTGGCGCAGGGCCGAACTCGCAGGTCAAGTCAGCGGCGGGTAAGAGTCCCTGGCATAGCGGAGCTGCTGCGCCCCGCGTCGGCGGCCTTGCCGGCCAGCATCGAGCAGCGGCAGGCGACCGGCCGGGAGGGCCACAGCCATAAGATCACTGTGTACCTATCAGAAGCTGAACTGATTGAGCTTGAACGAGCCAGGCTGACGCTGCGCGGCTACGGAATGTCGGCAGACCGTGGCCGGATCGTCAGGGAGGCGATTGCCGTGCTGCTCGCCGACCTGGACGCTGAAGGCGCCGACAGCCTGATGGCCAGGCGGCTGCGGGACGGACGTTGACCTCAGTTATGACCGAAGGGCCCGGCGAATCAGCGCATGCTCCGGGCGCGGGGGATCCCGGGGGTCGCCCGCCTGGGACGGTGCAGGGCGGCGGCTTCGAGGTCCACCTGGACGTCTTCGTAGGCCCTTTCGACCTGCTGCTGGCGCTGATCTCCAAGCACAAGCTCGACATCACCGAGATCGCGCTGTCGGCGGTCACCGACGAGTTCATCAGCTACATCGGAGCGCTCGCCGGCCGCTGGGAGCTCGATCAGGCCAGCTACTTCCTGGTCGTCGCGGCGACCCTGCTCGACCTGAAGGCAGCAAGGCTGCTTCCGGCCGGTGAGGTCGATGACGAGGAGGACCTGGCGCTGCTCGAGGCCAGGGACCTGCTGTTCGCCAGGCTGCTGCAGTACCGGGCGTACAAAGAGGCGGCGGCGATGTTCGCCGCCCAGATGGCCGACCAGGGCCGCAGGTACCCGCGCCGGGTACCGATGGAACCCAGATTCGCCGGGCTGCTGCCCGAGGTCCTGCTCGGGCTGACGGCCAGGCAGTTCGCGGCGATTGCCGCGGCAGCGCTCGCGCCGCGGGCCGTCCCCCTCGTTTCCACAGCGCACCTGTACGTGCCGCGCACTACCGTGCGTGAGCAAACCGGCATCATCAGCGCGAAGCTGCGCGCGGCCGGGCGGGCCTCGTTCAGCCGAGCTCTCGGCAGACTGCGAAGATACCTACGAGATCGTGGCCCGGTTCCTTGCCGTCCTCGACCTGTACCGGGACAGGTGCGTCTCCTTCGAGCAGCAGAGCCAGCTCGGTGAGTTGCTCATCGCCTGGATCGCGCCGGAACCCGCAACCGGCCAGCCCTATGCCAGCACCAGGCCCGGCGAGCCGGGCGAAGCGGACGACACGTCACGATGATCGAAGAGCCGTTGCCGGAAACCGGGGAGTCCTCGTCCGGGCTGCAGCCGGCAATCGAGGCCATCATGCTGGTGGCCGACGAGCCGGTCCCCGAGAACATGCTCGCGCAGGTGCTCGAGGTCGCGCAGCAGGACGTGGCCGCGGCCCTGCACGACCTCGCCGCCTGGTACACCGAGCAGGGCCGTGGCTTCGACCTGCGCGAGGTGGCGGGCGGCTGGCGCTACTACACCAAGGCGGAGTACGCGCCTGTGGTGGAGAAGTTTGTCAGGGACGGCCAGGAGGTCAGGCTGACGCACGCGGCGCTGGAGACCCTTGCCGTCGTCGCTTACCGGCAGCCCGTCGGGCGGGCGCAGGTGTCCGCCGTGCGCGGCGTCAACTGCGACGGCGTGATGCGCACGCTCACCCTGCGCGGCCTCGTCGAGGAGGCGGGCACGGACCAGGAGACCGGGGCCGTCCTGTTCCGCACGACCGCGTATTTCCTCGAGCGGCTCGGCCTGGCTGGCCTGGACCAGCTGCCCGAGCTGGCGCCGTTCCTTCCCGACCAGGTCGACGACGAACAGGACACCGGTCATGGCCGCCCGTCGTGACAGGGGTGCACGCCCGGGCAGCGGCAGCCGGCCCCAGGGACGTCAGTCATCGGACAGGCCTGTCGGCGCCTTCGACGATGATGACGACGACTGGGGGATCGAGCCAGGCCAGCGCGATTCGCTCACCGACGTGCCCGGCGGGGTGCGGTTGCAGAAGGTTCTCGCGGCGGCCGGCGTCGGCAGCCGCCGCAGCTGCGAGGAACTGATCGGCGCGGGGCGAGTCGAGGTCGACGGGGAGGTCGTGCGCAGGTTCGGCGCCAGGGTCGACCCGAGGACGCAGGTCATCCGCGTCGACGGCAAGCGGATCCCTGCCAGTGAGGATCTGGTCTACCTCGCCCTCAACAAGCCTGCAGGCGTGCTGAGCACCATGTCGGACGACCGGGGCAGGCGGACAATCGCCGACCTGGTGGCCGATCGCAGCGAGCGGCTGTTCCACGTCGGCCGTCTCGACTACGAAACCGAGGGCCTGATTTTGCTCACCAACGATGGCGAGCTTGCACACCGGCTGGCTCATCCGCGCTACGGGGTCCTGAAGACGTATCTCGCTGATGTGCGCGGGCCGGTGCGCAAGGACCTGGGCCGCCGGCTGATCACGGGGGTGGAACTGGAGGACGGCACGGTGACGGCCGACAGGTTCCGGGTGGTCGAGCAGGCCGGTGCCCGCGTTCTCGTCGAGATCACCTTGCACGAGGGACGCAAGCACGTCGTCCGGCGGATGCTGGCAGCGGTCGGCCATCCGGTCAGCAGGCTGGTGCGCACCCAGGTCGGCCCCGTCAGCCTCGGGTCGCTCAGGCCAGGCACGTCACGGCGATTGTCCACCGCGGAGGTCGGGAACCTCTACGACGCGGTGGGAATGTAACCAGCGGATAGGGTCACGGGAGAGCCGCGGGGAGGGAGCGATCGTGCCGGTCAGGGCCATCAGGGGCGCCATCCAGGTCGGTGCGGATGACCGCCAGGAGATACTGGACGGCACAGCCGAGCTTGTGACCCAGGTGATGGAGAGGAACAGCCTGAGCACCGACCAGGTGATCAGCGTGATCTTCTCGGCAACCCCTGACTTGCGGTCCGAGTTTCCCGCGCTGGCGGCCAGGTCGCTCGGTTTCCAGGAGGTGCCGCTGCTGTGCTGCACGGAGATCGGGGTGCCTGGTGCGATGCCGCGGGTGGTGCGGCTGATGATGCACGTCGAGACGGGCCTGCTCAGGGCGCAGGTCCAGCACGTCTACTTGCGGGGTGCGGCTGCCCTGCGGCTGGACATCGCGCAGTGATCCGCTGGAGGTCGCCGTGACCGGCCCGCGGGCCCCAGGGTCCGCCGTCGTCATCGGCACCGGCCTGATCGGCACCTCCATCGCGCTTGCGTTGCGCGAGCACGGCACCGAGGTCTGGCTCACGGACACGGACCAGGCGGCTGTGCGGCTGGCGGCGGAACTGGGTGCTGGCAAGGCACTGCCGGCCGGGAGCAGGCCGGACCGGCTGGCCGATGTCGCCGTGCTCGCGGTGCCGCCTGGCGCGGTGGCCAGCGCGCTGGCGGCAGCCCAGCGGCTGCACCTCGCTAGCTGCTACACCGACGTGGCCAGCGTCAAGGAGTCGCCGCTGCGTCAGGCCAGAGCGGCCGGATGCGACCTGGCGACGTTCGTCCCCGGCCACCCGATGTCGGGTCGCGAGCGGTCAGGCCCGGCGGCTGCCAGGGCCGATCTGTTCGCCGGGCAGCCCTGGGTGATCTGCCCAGCCGCTGGGTCATCGGACGCGTGCGTCACGGTGGTGATCGGCCTGGCCAGCGCCTGCGGAGCCCAGCCGGTGCTGATGTCGCCAGCCGAGCACGACCGCTGGGTGGCGCTGGTGTCGCACGTACCGCACCTAGTCGCCAGCGCGATGGCCGCGCAATGCGCCGGCGCCCCCGCGAGCGCGCTCGCGCTGGCCGGCCCCGGCTTGCGCGACGTGACCAGGATCGCTGCCAGCGACGCAGGCCTGTGGACCGAGATCCTCGCGGCGAACGCCGTCCAGGCGCATGACATCGTCAAGGCCGTTATCAGTCAGCTCAGCACGGCAGCGGACGCGCTCGGAGCCGTGGCAGCTGGCGACGAGGACGCCGTCAAGCAGCTGACGGCGGCGCTGGAGACCGGCCGTGAGGGCGTGGCGCGCATTCCCGGCAAGCGGGGCGGCCCGGCACCGGATTACGCGGCGGTGCAGGTCGTGATCGCCGACGCTCCAGGCGAGCTGGCCAGGCTGTTCGCAGCGGCCGGAGCGGCCAGCATCAACATCGAAGACGTCAGGATCGAGCACTCGCCTGGGCTGCCGGCCGGCGTGGCTGAGCTGTCGGTCCGTCCAGAGGCCGCCCAAGCCCTCGCGGCCGCGCTGGCCGCGGCTGGCTGGCCGGTAGCATCGCCTGCGTGACACATTCGGTGACAGGCGCGCGGCCAGAGGCGTCAGGAACGACGGACGGCCGTGGCCTGGTCATCGCCGTCGACGGGCCATCAGGATCTGGCAAGTCGAGCGCGGCCCGCGGTACCGCCACCGCACTTGGCCTGCGCTACCTCGACACCGGCGCGATGTACCGGGCAGCGACGTGGTGGATGCTGGAGCACGATATCGACCTGGCCGATGCCGCCGCGGTGGCCAGGCACACGAGGGGCCTGAGCATTGAGATCAGCATCGACCCGGCGGCGCAGCGGGTGCGGGTGGACGGGATCGACGTGACCGCCGCGATCAGGAACAGGCGGGTGTCGAACGTCGTGAGCCTGGTCGCCGCGGTTCCCGAGGTCCGTGCCGAGCTGATCGGCCAGCAGCAGGCGATCATCGCAGGTGCGGCGGTCGCGGGCGGCATCGTGGCCGAGGGCAGGGACATCGGCACGGTCGTCGCACCCGGCGCGAAGGTCAAGGTGTTCCTGACCGCCAGCGAGCAGGTCAGGGCCGCGCGCCGGGCCGCTGAGCTGGTCGAGGCGCCCAGCGCGGCGATCACGATGGCGGAACAGGCTCAGCGCGACCGCAAGGACGCGCCGCAGAGCCAGATGGCCGGGGACGCGGTAGAGATCGACGCGACCGACCTCGGGCTCGCCGACGTCATCGCGCGCATCGTCAGCCTCGTCACCTTGAGGCGGGCGGACGCATGAGCGAGGAGGCCCAGGCTCCGGCGGACCGTCAGGCGGACGCGGGCAGCGCGCCGGTGCTCGCCGTTGTCGGCCGACCGAATGTCGGCAAGTCGACGCTTGTGAACCGGATACTTGGCAGCAGGCAGGCGGTGGTGGAAGGCACGCCAGGGGTGACCAGGGACCGGGTGGCGTACGACGCGACCTGGCGGGGGCGTGCGTTCACGCTCGTTGACACCGGGGGCTGGGAGCCGGCCGTCGAAGGCTCGCCGGTGCTAGCTGCCAGGGTTGCCGCTCAGGCCAGGGTCGCGGTGGATGCCGCCGACGCGGTGCTGTTCGTGACGGACGCAGTGGTCGGCGTGACCGATGCCGATGCCGCTGTGGCTGCCGTGCTCCGCCGTTCGCGCAAGCCGGTCGTGCTGGCCGCCAACAAGGTCGACGACGCTCCTGCCGAGGCTGGCGTGCACTCACTCTGGGCGCTCGGGCTCGGTGAGCCCGTGCCGGTGAGCGCGCTCCACGGCAGGGGCAGCGGCGACCTGCTCGACGTTGTCCTCGATGCGCTGCCCGAGGCACCTGAAGACCGGGTTGATGCCGAGGCGGGGCCGCGCCGGGTGGCGCTGATCGGCCGGCCGAACGTCGGGAAGTCGAGTCTGCTGAACAAGCTCGCCGGGCAGGACAGGGTGCTGGTGGATCCGGTCGCCGGCACGACCAGGGACCCGGTCGACGAGCTGATCGAGCTGGGCGGGACCACCTGGCGGTTTGTCGACACCGCCGGCATCAGGCGGCGGGTCAGGGAGACACAGGGCGCCGACTACTTCGCCGCGCTGCGGACCGCGCGCGCGCTTGACAGGGCCGAAGTCGCCGTGGTGCTCATCGACGCCAGCGAGCCGCTTGCGGAACAAGACCTGCGGATCATCTCCATGGTGATCGAAGCCGGGCGGGCGCTGGTGATCGCGTACAACAAGTGGGACTTGGTTGACGAGGACCGCAGGCACGTCCTCGACTACGAGATCGACCGCCAGCTGTACACGGCGCGCTGGGCGCCCAGGGTCAATGTCTCGGCCGCGACGGGCTGGCACGTCGACCGCCTGGTGCCCGCGCTGGAGACCGCGCTGGCAGGCTGGGAGACGCGCGTGCCCACCGGCCGGCTGAACGCCTGGTTGTCAGCGCTGATCGCGGCGACGCCGCCGCCGGTCCGCGGCGGCAAGCAGCCGAAGGTCATGTTCGCGACTCAGGCAGGGATTCAGCCGCCGCATTTCGTGCTGTTTACCTCCGGCTTCCTGCAGGCCGGCTATCGGCGGTTCATCGAGCGCCGGCTGCGGGAGGAATTCGGTTTCCATGGCACCCCTGTGCACCTGTCGATGCGGCTCAAGGAGAAGCGGTCAGCCGCATCCCGCGGCGCGCGGGGCGCCAGGCGCACCTGACCAGGCGGGCAGCCGCTGAGGCTGGTTAGCGGCCGAGCCGGAACCAGACGACCGTGCGTCCGGTGTCTGCGTCGGTGTCATGTCCCCAGTCGTCGGAAAGGCTCGCCACCAGCAGCAGGCCATGTCCGTTCTCGCCGCCGGCCGAGTTACCTGGCTCGGGCGTGGTGAGGTCCGAGCCGCCGTCGATAACGGACACCATGAAGTCGGCCGCCTTAGCGGCCACCACTAGCTCGACCGTTCCTCCCGGCTGCCCCGACCTGGAGTGCCTGACGGCGTTCGTCATCAGCTCGGATGTCAGCAGCACGGCGGTATCTGCCTGCGCGTGGGCGTCGCCGAGCATCCGGGCAACGAACTGCCTGGCCTCGCGGACGCACTCAGGCCGTCCCGGCAACGTGATCCGGCCGAGTATCACCCAGTAGATCAGTAATGGCGGGTCAGCGATGCGTGCGCTGCCCGGGGCCGTCTCCGCGGGCATTGGGTCACTCCTTCCGGCCATTCTCCTCGTGACTTTGGGTCTATCCTTCAATGGGAGTGCAGAAGTTACAAGTGCATCGCACAGATCGGCGTGGCGCGATTGCAAATGGGATCCCAGAAAAGCGAGGCTGTAAGGTGGGCTGAGCTCCCCGGAGAACCAGCCCGATCCCGGAGTACGGCCTCGTCGAGGCAGGAGGCGACGTTCCGTGTTGGTAGGACCGACCATTCGGCGGCGCAGGCTCGGCAGCGATTTAAGGCGGCTGCGCGAGCAGCGGTCGCTGCGGCTTGAGGAAGTTGCCAGTGAGCTTGGCGTGGCGCCGTCGACGCTGTCTCGGATCGAGACCGGCAAGGCGCCGACCAGGACCAGCTACCTGGCGCTCATGCTCGACCTGTACGGTGTTCACGACGCCGCCCAGCGGCGAAGTCTCATGGACCTTGCCCGCGAGGGCCAGCGCAAGGGCTGGTGGGTCGGATCGGATGATCTGCTTCCGGCGGGGACCGGCACCTATCTCGGCCTGGAGGCAGAGGCGTCAGAACTGCGCGCCTTTCAGACCCAGGTCGTGCATGCCCTGGTGTGGACCAGGGACTACGCGAGGGCTGTGATCTCGGCGCGGCGGCCAGGCCTGGCTGCCGATCAGGCGGAGCGCCTGGTCGGAGTTGGCATGCGCCGTCAGGACGTCCTGCTCGGCGGTGACCCGATGAGGCTGAGGCTCATCCTGGACGAGTCCGTGCTGAGCCGCGCCGTGGCCGCGCCTGACGTGATGCGGGCACAGCTTGAGCACGTCATCGAGGCGGGCAGCGCCCCGCACGTCACGATCCAGGTGCTGCGGCTCGGATGCCAGCAGCGACAGCTGCCAGCCGGCTCGTTCGGGATCCTGAGCTTCGCCGAGCCGGACGACGCCGACGTGGCCTGCGCGGCGGGTATCCGCGGGCAGGTGCTGCTTGAGCAGCGCGCGAGTGAAGTGCACGACGTGCGGCAGATGTTCGACGCGCTCCGCGACTCGGCGCTGACTCCTGAGGAGTCAGCTCAGCTGGTCGCCGCCGCGGCCAGGAAGCTGTAGGCATGGGGCAGGCGCCCGGGTTTGGTGCCGCGCATCGCCGGGCTAGCTGAGCCCCCTCAGCGCGTCCGCGATGATCGCCCTCGTCTGCCTGGCCGGCTTGCTGCTGCCGAGCAGTGCGTCCATCGTCGCGGCGTAACGGGCCACATCGGCCGGCTTGTCCACGTAGCTCGCACTGGTCAGCTGCTCGCAGTAGACGGCGTCGGGGGGCTCCTGGCTGGCGAAGCGCAAGATCGTGAAGCCAGCAGGACTCAGTGGCGCGCCCGCGGTGAACGGCCTGATCCTGACCGTGACGCCAGGCCACCCTGCGGCGGCCCTCAGGTGCTCGAGCTGGGCCGCGAACGCGGTCTTGCCGCCGACCGGCCGGTGCAGCACGGCCTCGTCGATCACCGCGGTGAACCGCCAGCCGCCGGCCGCGAAGCGCTCGATCCGCTTGGCCCGGATGTCGAGGAGGCCGCGAGTCTCCTCCGCTCCGAAGCTGGCGTACGCGAGCAGCCCGGCGGCGTACTCAGCGGTCTGCAGCAGGCCGGGAACAAAGTGCGTGTCGTAGCTCTGCACGGATTCGGCGGCCTCCTCGACGCCGAGGTAGGACTGGAACCACGGCGGCAAGATCGCCGTGTGGCCGCGCCACCACGGCTGGGCGAGCGCCTGGCTGGCCAGCAACAGCAGCGGTTCACGCTCGGCAAGCTCTGTCACGCCATACAGGGTGAGCAGATCGCTGACGTCGATTTCCCGCGCGGCATGGCGCCCGAGCTCGATCCTGCTGATCTTGGAGTCCGAGCCCCTGATCGCCTCGGCGGCTTGCTGGGCGGTGATGCCGCGCGCCTCACGCAGGCGGCGGAGCGTCGCCCCGAGCCTGATCCGCAGGACCACAGATCCTGGCGTCTGGGACTCTGGCATGGTGCGGCACAGAATATCGTGCCGCTGCTCCGACCTCGGGACAGTTCGGCCCAGTCGGTACGATCTGATCGGCAATCAGCAAGGGCAACAGCAAAGGCAGGACCATGCGCTACAGGCCGCTCGGCAACTCGGGCCTCGTTGTCTCGGTCGTGGGACTCGGCTGCAACAACTTCGGCGGCCGGCTAGACCTGGCCGGCACCAGAGCGGTCATCGACGCGGCGATCGACTGCGGCATCACGCTCTTGGACACCGCCGACACGTACGGCGGCGGCGGGCGCTCTGAGGAGCTGATCGGCGAGGTGCTGGCTGGTCGGCGGGATCAGGTCGTGCTGGCGACCAAGTTCGGCCACCAGGCAGCCGATATGGGCTACGGTCCTGCGGCGGGGGCTAAGGGCGGCCGGGCTTACATCAGGCGGGCCGTCGAGGCGTCGCTGCGCAGGCTGCGGACTGACTACATCGACCTGTACCAGATTCACACGCCGGATCCGATGACGCCGGTCGCGGAGACGCTCAAGGCGCTGGACGAACTGGTCACCGAGGGCAAGGTGCGCTACCTGGGTCACTCGAACTTCACCGGCTGGCAGATCGCCGAGGCCGCGTGCCTGGCTGACAGGCGCGCTAGCGTTCCGTTTGTATCTGCGCAGAACCACTGGTCGCTGCTCGAGCGCGCCGTCGAAGCCGAGGTCGTGCCCGCGGCCCGGCACTTCGGCCTCGGCGTCCTGCCGTATTTTCCGCTCGCGAACGGCCTGCTGACCGGCAAGATCAGGCGCGGTCAGCCGGCCAGGGAGGGCACCAGGCTGGCGGGCAGGGACAGCTATGTCACCGAGGCCAAGCTGGACATCGTCGAGGAGCTCGCTGGCTGGGCCGGCGCGCACGGCGTCTCGCTGCTGACGGTCGCGATCTCCTGCCTGGCCGCGCAGCCGGGCTGCACCAGCGTCATCGCCGGCGCGATGTCACCAGAGCAGGTGAAGGCCAACGCCGACACGGCGGACTGGACCCCGTCAGCCGACGAGCGCGGGGAGGTCGACGCGATCACCCTCGGCCTGACCGCCTGAGTTCGGAGGGGGTTACGGGGTGAGGCGGTGCAGGTCGCGCGGAAACAGCGTGACCTCGCGGAGGTTGGCCGCGCCAGTCAGCCTGGCGGTCCAGCGCTCCAGGCCGATCGCGAAGCCGCCGTGCGGCGGCATTCCATGGCTGAATACCTGCAGGTAACCGGCGTAGGGTGCGGTGTCTTCGCCCCTGGCGGCCAGCGCAGCCAGGTAGTCGCTGTAATTGTGCAGCCGCTGGCCGCCCGTGACGAGCTCCATGCCGCGGAAGATCAGGTCGAAGCTGCGCGAGAAGGCGGGGTCCTCCGGGTCTGGGTAGGTGTAGAACGGCCGCTTGACCATCGGGTATCCGGTCACGAACAGGAAATCGCTGCTGTACTCCCGAACCGCCCAGTCGCCGAGCCAGCGCTCGTCGGCGGGGGAGAGGTCGGGCTCGCCGCGCGGATCCCAGTCCGCACCCGCGGCGATCAGCTCTTGCGCGTCGGTGAAGCGCACCTCGGGAATGTGCGCAGGCACGGCGGGGAGTTCGAGGCCGAGAATCTCAACGGCATCGCCAGCCCGCGTGCCGACCGCCGCGACCATGCCCGTGATCGCTTCCCGCAGCATGGCCATCACATCCCGGTGGTCGGTGATGAAGCCGAACTCAGCGTCCAGGCTCGCGTACTGCGCCAGGTGCCTGGCCGTGTCGTGCGGCTCGGCGCGGAACACGGGTCCTGTCTCGTAGACCCGCTCGAAGACCCCGACCATGGCCTGCTTGTAGAACTGGGGCGATTGCGCGAGGAACGCCCGCTGGCCGAAGTAGTCGAGGGCGAACACGTTGGCGCCTGACTCGGTCGCCGACCGCACGATCTTCGGTGTCTGGATCTCGGTGAATCCGTGTTCGTCCATGGCGGCTCGGAAGCCTGCGACGCTGGCGGCCGCGATCTCGAAGCCCGCCCGCAGCAGCCTGTGCCGCAGCGTCGTGGGCGCGTGGTCGAGCACGGTCGGCAGGCCGGCCGTGACAGCCGGCCGGTACAGGTCGAAGGGCGGCGGTTCGGCCGGCTCGCTCAGTGCGGTCAGCACCGGCTCGGTGACCTCGGCGCCGCCGGGCGCCTGCGGGTTGGCGGTGACCAGCCCTGTCACCGCCAGCACAGTCTCCTCGGGCAGGTCGGCTCCAACCGCCGCGGCTGCCTGATCGGCTGTCAGCACCACCTGCGCCAGCCCGGTCCTGTCCCGCAGGATGAGGAACGTGACGGACTTGAGCTGGCGCTTGCGGTGCAGCCAGCCCGCCACCGTCACCTGCTCGCCGGCGTGGGCTGGCAGGTCGCGGGCCAGCACCCGCTGGCCGAAGGCGGCCGAAAGCTCGGTCTGCCCTCGCAAGATCGGTGTCATCGGACACTCCCAGGCTCGTGACATCCCTTGGGAGTGCGGGCGAGAAGGGAACTCGCTGTGCCACCACACTTTCGCGGCGTCCGCGATCCGGTCACCCGCCTCGTTGCCTGGTCACGGGGGCTAGCCGGCGGGGCATAAGGCGCGCCGCCGGTGACGGTGGCCGTTCCTCCCCGCACTCGGGAGTGTCTTCACGCCAGGTCGCGAGGCCGCCTTCGCAGCTGTCAGCGGCTCTCTGTGCTCGCGGTTCCCGGCGCTACTCGTCTCCGTCAGCGCGTTGGCACCAGTCTACCGGCGGGCAGGCGCGTGCCCTGGCGCCATTGGCCCGCGTCCGGCTGATCGGATTCCTGCGCTATGATCTGTGCGTCCGACAGGGCGACGGGACGTGGCCCAGCTTGGTTAAGGCGCTGGTCTGGGGGACCAGAGAGCCCGGGTTCAAATCCCGGCGTCCCGACCACGACCATCGCACGGGCCAGGGCACTTCACGCAATTCCTGCTCGTTGCGCTAGCAGTGAGTACGACGGAGCGGGGGCAGCCCGGGTGGCGGTGGCCTCCAGACGAGCCCATGGCAGCAGACGGGACGGTGCCGCGGGTGCCGCGATTCGGGGGCGGTCGAGGCCTGCTGCGCCGTACGTTCCTGGCCGTGCTGGCGCTTGTCTCGGTCATTGTCGCCGCGACCACTGTGTTGCTGCTGGCGACTCCGTCGGCCGGCAACGCGTGGTCGCTGGCCAGGGCGCAGGCCCGATCGCATCATGAACGCTTCCCTGGCCCGCCGGTGCCCGCACGATTCGCCGAGGCGCTGATCGCCACCGAAGACCACAGGTTCGCGTCCGAGCCTGGATTCGACCCGATGGCCCTCGGCCGGGTGCTGCTGTCAGTAGTGACGGGCAAAGACCAGGGCGGCGCGACGCTCTACCAGCAACTCGGCAAGCTGCTCTACGCCAGGAACAAGAGCCGCCTGACGGTGGAACTGTATGAGATGTCCATGGGGATCAAGCTGAAGTTCAGCTACTCGCGTCAGCAGATCCTCCGCATGTACGCCGACGTCGCCTACTTCGGGCATGGTTACTACGGCCTGGAGCAAGCCAGTTGCGGCTACTTCGGCCGCCGGCCTGGAACAATGTCCTGGCCGCAGTCGGCCGTGCTGGCCGGGCTGGTGCAGGCGCCGTCAGCCTACGATCCGCTGGCGCACCCCGATCTCGCGCGCTCCCGCGAGGGCCATGTGGTCAGCAGGCTGGTCGCCACGGGCGTGCTGAGCCAGCGGCGCGGAGCCGCCGTGCTGGCCGTGCCGATGGCCCGACTGCTCAGCCACGCGGGCGGTTGCCGATCCTGAACGGGACGTGCGGGCGCTAGCTGCGATGGCCGGTATCAGGCGCGGGCGGCTTGCTCCCGACGACGGCGGGCTCGGAAGCCACAGCAGCCTGGCCGCTGCGGCCCTTGCGATGCCGGCCGCGCCTGAGCCGCTCCAGGCGGATCTCAGGCGGCACCCAAACCCACTTGCGGTAGGACCAGAAGCGGAACAGCGTGCCGATCCCGATCCCGAGATTCACCGCGATGACGTTCTCGAGTTTGGTCGTCAGCCCGAGCGCGTAGTTGCTGAAGCCCAGGACCGCGTACTGGATCAGCAGCCCGACACCGTTCAGCATGAAGAAGGTCACGCCTTCCCTGGCGGTGCCGGCGCCTGCGCGATGCCGGAAGCTCCAGTACCGGTTGCCGAGGAAGGTGACGATCGTCGCGACGACGGTGGCGATCGTCACCGATGTCAGCGGTCCGAGCCCGAGCGGGCCGTGCAGCGGGATGAAGATCAGGTTGAGGACGCCGATCCCGATCGCACCGACGATCAGGAACTTGGCACCTTCGTGAATCACATGGCGGAAACGCCGGTAAAGCTCAGCGACGCGCTTGACGAGCCCTGGGGTAGTGCTGGTACTGCTCAATGCGGCTTTCCGGCCTCGTCTCCGATCGTGCGAGACAGCTCAGCCAGATCTGCCTGGCCCAGATCGGCTTGGCTCAGCGCCGACGCGAGCACGGGCTCGAGCACCTCGTGTCCCTGCGGCGCCGGCTGCGGCGCCGCCCACACCCACTTGCGGTAGGACCAGAAGCGGAAAGCGGTGCCGAGCACGATGCCGATGTTGTTGGCCACGACGTTGGCGAGCTTGCCTGTCTCGCCGAGACCGTAGACCGTGAAGCCGACGACGGCCCACTGGATCAGCAGGCCGACCCCGTTCAGCGCGAAGAACATCACGGTCTCGCGCGGCACGGTCGTGCGCTCCCTGTGCCGGAAGCTCCAGTACCGGTTGGCGACATAGCTGGTGCCCGTCGTGACGACGACGGCGACAGTGGCTGCCGTCAGCGGACCAGTATGCAGCTTGAAGTGCAGCAGCCCGTTCACGACGTTGTACATCACAACCCCGATGACACCGATGATGCCGAACTTGGCACCCTCGTGAATGAGCAGCCGGAAACGCTCGTAGAGCCCTCGCAAACTGCTCACCGAGGCGGTCCTCCGTTCGATCGCGTCATCCCGCGGTGCTACCCAGCGTGGCTGGCCGTCAAAGCACTGTCGGCAAGATTACCCGGCCGGAAGTGGCCGGGTGCCCAGAGCGCGAATCCGCATGTCCGGCGTCTGATCGGGCAATCGCAGCTAGTTATTCGTTCGGTACTGTCGGCAGCGGCAGGTAGGGTCGCGCACGTGGCTGATCCCGACATCCTGATCCGCGCCAGGGGGCTCACGAAGGTATTTGGCGAATTCATTGCCGTCGACGGGATCGACTTCGAACTGAGCCGCGGCGAGGTTTTCGGCTTCCTCGGCCCGAACGGCGCCGGGAAGTCCTCGACGATGCGGATGATCGGCTGTGTCTCACCCCGATCCGGCGGTGAGCTGACGATCATGGGCCTGGATCCGTCCAGGGACGGGCCGGCGATCAGGGCCAGGCTCGGTGTCGTGCCGCAGGAAGACACGCTCGACGTCGAGCTGACGGTCAGGGAGAACCTGCTGATCTACGGCCGCTATTTCGGGTTGCGGCGGGACGTCATCAGGGAGCGGACGGCGCGGCTCCTCGACTTCGTCCAGCTCACCGAGCGCGCCGACGACGAGGTGGAGCCGCTGTCTGGCGGCATGAAGCGGCGCCTGACCATCGCCAGGTCCTTGATCAGCGAGCCGGAGGTCCTGCTGCTCGACGAACCGACGACTGGGCTCGATCCGCAGGCCAGGCACGTCGTATGGGACCGGTTGTACCGGCTCAAGCAGCAGGGCGTGACCCTGGTTCTCACCACGCACTACATGGACGAGGCCGAGCAACTGTGCGACCGGCTCGTGGTCATGGACGGGGGCAAGATCGCCGCCGAGGGCTCGCCGCGGCAGCTGATCGAGACGTACTCCACCCCAGAGGTGCTCGAGCTGCGCTTCGCGCTCGACGAGCAGGAGCAGGCGGCCGAGAAGCTCGCTGACGTTGCCGCCGAGCGGATCGAGGTCCTGGCGGACCGCATCCTCCTCTACACCGCGGACGGCGACGGGACCCTGGACGCTGTCCGTGCCCGTGGCCTGGAGCCCGTGACGTCTCTGGTCAGGCGCAGCACCCTGGAGGACGTCTTCCTCCGGCTCACGGGCAGGCGGCTGGAGGACTGATGGCCCAGTCGCTGATGGCACAGTCCTACGCCGTCAGGCAGTTTCGCTTCTGGCTCACGAACTACCGCCGGACGTGGCAGGGGACGATCTACTCGGGCCTGCTGAACCCCGTGCTGTATCTCGCGGCCATGGGCGTCAGCCTGGGCAGGCTCGTGGACGCGCGCGGGACATCGAGCCTGGGCGGCGTCAGCTACCTGGCATTCCTGGCGCCCGGCCTGCTCGCGGCGTCGGCCATGCAAACGGCCATGGGGGAGTCCACCTATCCCGTGTACGGCTCGGTGAAGTGGCTCAAGACCTACCAGGCCGCCATCGCCTCGCCGCTGCGGCCAGCCGACCTCTTCCATGGCCATCTGCTGTTCAGCACGCTCAGGCTGACGATGAACTCGGCCGTCTTCCTCGCTGTGATGGCCGTGTTCGGTGCCGTCCACTCGGCGTGGGCGGTTGCCTGCCTGCCGGCTGCCGTGCTCACCGGGATGGCGTTCGCGACGCCGATCGAGGCCTACACGATGACGTGCACGAAGGACACATCGTTCGCGATGCTGTTCAGGTTCGGGATCATCCCCTTGTTCCTCTTCTCCGGCACGTTCTTCCCGGTCACGCAGCTTCCCGTCTATATCAGGCCGCTTGCCTACATCACGCCGCTCTGGCACGGCGTGGCATTGTGTCGCTCGCTGAGCCTCGGCACCGCGCAGTTCGGTGCGTCCGCGTTGCACATCGGCTACCTGCTCGCGGTCACGGGCGCGGGCATCGTGGTGGGCAATCGCACCTACCGGCGGAGGCTCTATGCCTGAGCGGGTCGGTCAGTCACAGCGCGGGCCAGAGGCGGCACCATCGCCCGCCGTCCTGCCGACCCGGCGCGCGCGGATTCGGGAGCTGCCGCTGCGGATCATCCCGGTGAGCATGCTGGCGACCAGGCGGTCCGGTCTGGGTGGCCGGGGCAGCATGCACCTGATCGAGCGGCATGCCAGGGTCTACCGGCACACCTGGACGGTGCTGATCTCCGGCCTCTTCGAGCCGCTGTTCTACCTGCTGTCGATCGGCGTCGGCCTGGGCAAGCTCGTCGGCACCGTGATCGGGCCCGGCGGTCACCCCGTCGACTTCACGAGTTTCGTCGCGCCCGCGCTGCTGGCCACGTCGGCCATGAACGGCGCTGTGATGGATTCCACCTTCAACGTGTTCTTCAGGATGAAGTACGCCAAGCTGTACGACTCCGCGCTGGCGACGCCGATGCGATCCGACGAGATTGCCCTCGGCGAGGTTGGCTGGGCGCTGATCAGGGGCGGCATCTACGCGGTCGCGTTCATGGTGATCATGCTGGCGATGGGCCTGGTGCACTCGGTCTGGGCGGTCCTCAACGTGCCGACGGCGCTGCTGATCGGATTCGCCTTCGCGGGCGCGGGGATGGCCGCGACAACGTACATGAAGAGCTGGCAGCACTTCGAGTTCGTGATGCTGGCGACGCTGCCGATGTTCTTGTTCTCGACGACCTTCTATCCGCTCAGCGTGTACCCGCGCGCGATCCAGATCATCGTCGAGTGCACGCCGCTCTACCAGGGCGTTGTGCTGCTGCGCGGGCTGACGCTCGGTGCCGTGACTCCCGGCCTGCTCTGGAGCGTCGCTTACCTCGTCCTGATGGGGGCGATCGGCCTGGCAGTCGCTGGCCGCAGGATCAGCAAGCTGCTGCTCAAGTGACTCCGCCTGCCACATGGAAAGTGCCCCGCCGCCTGACGGCGGCGGGGCACTGGTGTGGCGGGCTGGCCGGAACGGGGGCTCTTGCCAGTCCGCGGCGGCCGGCTGGGGGTTGGCCGGCCGTGTGCTGCCCGGCTGGGGGTGCCGGGTGGTGCTGCCCGGCGGGGGGCTGCCGAGGCGCTGGCGGGTCAGGAAGTTGTGGTGCTGAGGGTGTGGCGGAGCTTGCCGCGGGCGCGGTGCAGGCGGGACATGACGGTGCCGAGCGGAGTGCCCATGAGGGCGGCGACCTCGCGGTAGGGGTAGCCCTCGACGTCCGCGAGCCAGATGGTGGTGCGGAACTCCGGCGGCAGCTGGCGCAGTGCGTCGAGGATGGTGGTGTCGGTTATCTTGTCGAGTGCTTCGGCTTCGGCCGAGCGGGCGGGCCCGGTCAGCGGGTCGGTGCCGGGATGCCAGTCGGCCGCGGGGTCGGCACCGGGGGCGATGGCGGGCTCGCGCTTGCGCTTGCGGTAGGTGTTGATGAAGGTGTTGGCCAGGATCTTGTGCAGCCAGGCGCGCAGGTTGGTGCCGGGTGTGTACTGGGCGAAGGCGGTGTAGGCCTTGGCGAGGGTGTCCTGCACGAGGTCCTCGGCGTCGGCGGGGTTGCGGGTCATCCGCAGCGCGGCGGGGTAGAGCTGGCCGAGGTAGGGCCTGACCTGCTGCTCGAAGTCGGCTTGCCGGGCTCCGCCCCTGGCTGCGGGCGCGCCGCCGTCTGCGGCGCGCAAGCCGGTCAGGCTGGCGGTGGTCCCCGTGCTTCCAGTGGATACAGCGGTGGTCATCGGCGGTAGCTCCCTCGTGGTCGGTCACTACTAAGACGCCGATGGGGCGCAACCGGACTCGTGATCTGAGTTACACCCCCGCTACACACCGTCATCTTCGGTCTCCATCCCCGTCGTAACGCGCCAGATACCTCAGATACGTCCAGGCAAACCGCGCGGTTCGAACACCCCAACCGCACATCAAATGATTCGTCGCGTGGCAGCAAGAGGATTGGGCTGAGATGGTGGCAGGACGGCCACGTAGCGTCTCGACCACTGCCGTGTCCA
Source organism: uncultured Actinomycetota bacterium (assembly GCA_963739025.1). Taxonomy (GTDB): domain Bacteria; phylum Actinomycetota; class Actinomycetes; order Streptosporangiales; family Streptosporangiaceae; genus Chersky-822. Next base: position 418,393 of record CAVTYS010000004.1, read on the forward strand.
GACCGTAACGTGGACCGTACTGGTCGGTAGGTACGCTTGTCCGGACTCGTCGGGAGGCGCTTGGTGGACTTCGGATATGACGCACGAACCGAGGAAATGCGCGGCACCTTGCTCGCCTTCATGGACGCGCACGTCTACCCGGCGGAGCAGGCCTTCGCCGAGCAGGTCGCCGCGGCAGAAGCCGCGGGCGACATCTGGCAGCGCCCTGCCGTCATCGACGACCTGAAGGCTGAGGCGCGCCGTCAGGGACTGTGGAATCTGTTCCTGACTGTCCGCAAGCACAAGGACCAGATCGGGGAGATCGCCGAGAAGCACGGCGCCGGCCTCACGAACCTTCAGTACGCACCGCTCGCCGAGATCACCGGCCGCAGCGGCGCCATCGCGCCTGAGGCGCTCAACTGTGCCGCTCCTGACACCGGCAACATGGAGGTGCTCGCCGAATTCGGGAGTCCCGAGCAGGTCGAGCGCTGGCTCATGCCGCTGCTCGACGGCGAGATCAGGTCGACCTTCTGCATGACCGAGCCGGAGGTGGCCTCATCCGACGCGACCAACATCGCGACCATGATCAAGCGAGATGGCGACGAGTACGTGATCAACGGCCGCAAGTGGTGGTCGTCGGGATCCATGGACCCGCGCTGCAAGCTCTTCATCGTGATGGGCAAGACGGACCCGGACGCCGACCGGCACCGCCAGCAGTCCATGATCTGCGTGCCTCCTGACACGCCAGGCATCACGATCAAGCGGAGCATGCGTGTGTTCGGCTTCACCGACTCGACCCACGGCGGGCACGGCGAGATCGAGTTCTCGGACGTCAGGGTTCCCGCGGCGAACCTGATCGCGGGCGAAGGCGACGGCTTCGCGATCGCGCAGGCGCGGCTCGGGCCTGGCCGGATCCACCACTGCATGCGCCAGATCGGCTCAGCGGAGCGCGCGCTCGAAGCGATGTGCCGGCGCTCGCTGAGCCGGATTGCCTGGGGCAAACCGATCGCCGACCAGGGCGTCGTGCAGGACTGGATCGCCGAGTCCAGGGTCAGGATCGAGCAGGCCAGGCTGCTGGTGCTGAAGACCGCATGGCTGATGGACACCGTCGGCAACAAGGGCGCGCACACGGAGATCCAGGCCATCAAGATCGCGGTTCCGCGGATGACCGAGTGGGTGATCGACAAGGCCATCCAGGCGCACGGGGGCGGCGGGGTCAGCCAGGAGTTCCCGCTGGCCGCGCAGTGGGCTGCTGCAAGGAGCCTGCGCTTCGCTGACGGTCCCGACGAAGTGCACAAGCGGTCCATGGCGCGGCGCGAGCTTCGCAAATACAGCAGCTGACCTCGACAGTTCAGAAGGGACGACGCAGATGTCGGAGCACGCACAGCGGGTGGCCGTCGTTACCGGCGGCGCACGCGGGATCGGGGCTGGCGTCGCCAGGCGCTTCGCAGCCGACGGGATGGCGGTCGCCGTCATCGACCTGAAGGAAAGCGACTGCGCTGGCACGGTCGACGCGATCATCGCGGCGGGCGGGCGCGCTTTCGCGGCCAGTGCCGACGTCAGCGACTCGGGTCAGGTGGCAGCCGCGGTTGAGGCGATCGCCGCCGAGCTCGGGCCGCCCGCGGTACTGGTCAACAACGCGGGCGTCATCCGTGACAACCTGCTGTTCAAGATGACCGACGATGACTGGGACATGGTCATGGGCGTACATCTGCGCGGCGCGTTCCTGATGAGCCGGGCCACGCAGAAGTACATGGTCGAGCAGAAGTTCGGCCGGATCATCAACCTCTCGTCAAGCTCGGCGCTCGGTAACCGCGGCCAGGTCAACTACTCCGCGGCTAAGGCCGGGTTGCAGGGCTTCACCAAGACGCTCGCGATCGAGCTCGGCCGGTACGGCGTGACCGCCAACGCGATCGCTCCGGGCTTCATCGTCACCGACATGACGGCCGCCACCGCCGCGCGGGTCGGGGTCGCCTTCGAGGACTTCCAGAAGGGGGCTGCCGCGCAGATCCCGGTGCGCAGGGTCGGCCTGCCGGAGGACGTCGCGCACGTAGCGTCGTTCCTGGCCAGCGACGGCGCGGGGTTCGTGTCCGGCCAGGTCATCTACGTCGCCGGCGGGCCCCTGTGCTAGAGGGTGCCGGCCAGGCCGGCGCGACGCGGGATGGCGCCGCCAGCGCGAACGGCCGGGCGGGCGGCCCGGTGACGGCTGACGACCTGCGCGCGCAGGTCCGCGCCTTCCTCGCCGCGCATGATCCGGCGACGACCGACCGGATGGACTTCGTCCGCGCCAGATTCGACGCCGGCCTGGCCTGGGTGCACTACCCGGCAGGGCTGGGCGGGCAGGGATTGCCGCGGACCTTGCAGAAAGTGGTCGACGCGGAGTTCGCCGCCGTCAACGCGCCGACGAACCGGCCGGAGCGGAACGGCATCGGGCTGGGCATGGCCGCGCCAACGATCCTGGCCTATGGCTCGGATGAGCAGAAGACCCGCTGGCTGCGGCCGCTGTGGACCGGCGCGGAGATCTGGTGCCAGCTGTTCAGCGAGCCGGGCGCCGGATCGGACCTGGCGAACCTCGCGACCAGGGCGGTGCGTGACGGGGACCGCTGGATCGTCAACGGGCAGAAGGTGTGGACGTCCTCGGCCCACATCGCGGCCCGCGCCCTGCTGGTCACCAGGACCGATCCAGACGTGCCCAAGCACAAGGGCCTGACCTACTTCAGCGTCGACATGAAGGCGCCGGGTGTGGAGGTCAGGCCGCTGCGGCAGGCGACGGGGGAGGCCGAGTTCAACGAGGTCTTCCTGACTGACGTGGTCATCCCCGACGCGGACCGGATCGGAGAGGTCGGACAGGGCTGGGCGGTCTCGACCGCCACGCTGATGAACGAGCGCGTCGCGCTCGGCGCGTTCGTGTTCCCGCGGGAAGGCGGCATGATCGGCTTCTCGGCCAGGACCTGGCGCGAGCATCCCGAGCTGCGCACGCCTGGCCTGCACGAGCAGCTGCTGCGACTCTGGGCGGCGGCCGAGGTGTCCAGGCTGGCCGGGGAGCGGCTCAGGCAGCAGCTCGCCGCCGGCCAGCCCGGCCCTGAAGGATCTGGCGCCAAGCTGGTGGCCGCCAGGCTCAACCAGGAGATCGCGGGGTTCGAGCTCGAGCTGCTCGGCGCCGGCGGGCTGGTGTACAGCGACTGGACGATGCGCAGGCCAGAGGGCGCGGACTTCTACGGCAGGGACGCCGGCTACCGGTTCCTGCGCTCCAAGGGCAACTCGATCGAAGGCGGAACCTCGGAGATCCTGCGCAACATCGTCGCCGAGCGCGTGCTCGGGCTGCCGTCGGAGGTCCGGCTGGACAAGGACAAGCCATGGAAGGACCTGCCGCAGTGAGCCAGCAAGCAGAGGCCGCGGCCGAGCCGACGGCGGCGGGGGGATCCGCGTCCGGCGCGGGCGGGCGCACGCGCCTGCCCGACATGACCTATAGCGAGCATGAGACCGAGCTGCGATCAGCGGTCAGGTCCGTGCTCGAGGACAGGGCCGGCTTTCACGACGTGCTCGCGAGAACCGAGACGCCGCAGACCTACGACACCGCGCTGTGGCGGACACTAGCCGCTGAGGTTGGTTGTGCTGGCTTGCTGATCCCTGAATCTCTGGGCGGCGCCGGCGCATCGTTCCGTGAGGCGGCGGTCGTGGCTGAGGAGGCGGGCCGCGCGGTGGCGCCGGTTCCCTTCCTCGGATCGGCTGTCCTCGCCACGGTCGCCCTGCTGTCGGCCGCCGAAGCTGACGCGGCCGGAGACCACGCGCGTGAGCTGCTGACCGAGCTGGCAGCGGGCACCACGACGGCCGCGCTCGCGGTGCCGTTCGCGTCGGTGCCGGGGGCCAGGCTCATTCCGGCGGTCCGGATCGGCCCGCAAGCCGACGGCGACGCGGACGGGATCTACCGGCTCTCCGGCTCGGTGGCCGGCGTCGCGGACGCGTTGCCCGCCGACGTGCTGGTCGTGCCCGCTGACGGTGTCCCGTTCGGGCTCTTCGCGGTCCGCACGGCCGAGCTGGGAGCGGCCATGAGGCCGGTTGTCTCGCTGGACATGACGCGGCAGCTGGCCGACATCAGCCTGGACAACGTGCGGGCAAGCCGGGTCGCCGGTGGCGCACGGGCGGAGCAGGCGTTGGCTGCCGCATTGCGGGCCGGGGCCGCGATGCTTGCCGCCGAACAGGTCGGGCTCGCTGACCGCGCGCTGGAGATCACGCTTGCGTACGTGAAGCAGCGGCACCAGTTCGCCAGGCCGGTCGGTTCCTTCCAGGCGATCAAGCACCGGCTGGCGGACTGGTGGGTTGCCGTCACGCAGGCGAGGGCGGCCTCCAGGTACGCGGCCGCCTGCCTGGCCGAGGCAGACCCCGACACGGCGGTCGCGGTGGCGCTGGCCAAGGCCGCGTGCTCGGACACGGCGGTGCTGGCGGCCCAGGAGATGATCCAGCTGCACGGCGGGATCGGCTTCACCTGGGAGCACCCCGCGCACCTGTTCCTCAAGCGCGCCAAGAGCACGTCCATCGCGCTCGGCACCGCAGACCGGCACCGCGGCACCCTCGCCAGCCTCGCCGACCTTCCCCCGCCCCCGCCTGGACTTCCATGATCACGGGCACCTATTCGCGCACGCCCGCGCGCTGTCTGAACTCCGGCGGGAACTGACCGCCGTAGAGCCACGTGGACTGACCCGTGTATCGGTGGGACACCCATTGCGGTGCGAGGTGATGGGTGTCTCACCGATACACGGGTCACCGAAGTGATCTTGTGACTCAAGTAATGCGAGAAGTCAGAGTGCCTGCTGCGACAAATGTGGCGCGCTCTTTTGGGGACCCGGTATGGCGGTCGGTCGGCTGGTGCTTGCGGCGGCAGGCCTTCGCGGTCTGAAGCAGGCGCGTCAAGCAGCGGCTATGTTATCGGGGAATGCGGTCGGGTCAGTGGCCGCGGAAAGCTTCCTCCAGCCACCACGAGCCGCGTTCCGACGTGACCTTGGCGTCGATCAGCAGCGGCTGGTCTCGCGGTCCTTCGAGCCACTCCTGCACGTTCGACAGGTCAGAGACCTGGCGCACCTTGGCTGCGGCGAAGCCGAACCCCCTCGCGATCTTGGCGATGTTGACCGGCGGGAACCTGACCGTGTCGAGCGGGTAGCCGTCAGGCCCGAAGTGGTGCACCTCGGCGCCGTAGGCCTCGTCGTCGTAGACCACCACGACCATCGGCAGGCCGAGCCTGACAACGGTCTCCAGCTCGCTGACCCCCATCAGCGCGCCGCCGTCACCCAGCGCGGCGACCACGAGCCGGTCAGGCCGCGCGATGGCCGAGCCGATCGCCGACGCGAGCCCGAGCCCGATCGACTGGTAGGCCTGCGTGAAGCAGAAGCCGTCGGCGTCGGGTACGGACAGGTACATGCTGGGGTAGCCCATGAAGTTGCCAGAGTCCACGGCCACGATCCGGTTGGCTGGCAGCATGTCGTCCAGCGCGATCGTGAGCGTACGCGGGTCGACCCGGCGGCCGTCGCTTTCATCGGTGTAGGGGACGTCGCGCCAGCGCACCTCCTCCTCGATCCGCTTCCTCAGGTCATCGCTCCGGTAGCCGGCCACCACCTCGTCGCCCCAGGCGACGGCCACGTCGCGGGCGACGGCGGCGACGTCGCCGAGGACGCCGAAGTCGACGGGCCGGTGCCCGCCGAGCGCGCCGGGTTCGTCGTCGACCTGTATGACGACCGTGCCTGGCGTGACCAGCGCGCCGTGCCGCATCGTCCACATGTTCAGCGCGCAGCCCCAGCCGACGATCAGGTCCGCTCCCTTGATCAGCTCGGCAGCCAGCGGCGAGGCGAAGCCGCCGCTGACGTCCAGGTCCCACGGGCTGCCGCGGAACAGCCCCTTGGCCGCCGCCGACGTGGCCAGCAGCGCCCCGCAGTAGTCCGCCAGTTGCTCAAGCTCGGCCTTGGCCCTGGCGCTGCGAGCGCCGCGGCCTGCGACGAAAACCGGCCGCCTCGCCTGGCGTAGCGCGCCGGCCAGGCGAGCCGGGGCCCCGGGATCGGCTGCCTCCCGCAGCAACTGCGCTCGCCGCCCTGGCCCGCGCGCCTCATCCCGCGCCCGCCCGGCGAGCCCGGGCGTGGCCGCATCCATCTCGGCCCGCGCGGTATTCAGCACTTCGACCGGCGGCACCGGGCACTGCCCGGCCTGGACGTCGAGCGGCAGTGCCAGGACCACGGTCCTGCGCTCAGCTGCCGCCATCCGGTACGCCCGCACCGTGTCATCGACGGCGAAGTCCGGCGAATGAAGGCGGGCGGGCACGGCACCGATCGCGCTGGCCAGCGCCGCGACGTCGATCCTGAAGTTCGACCTGACCGCTCCGGCCGCGACGTCGGCAGCCAGCACCACCATCGGCGTCCGGCTCTTGGCCGCCTCGGTGATGCCGGTCACCGCGTTGGTCAGGCCAGGACCCTGGTGCACGGACACGATCCCCGGCCGGCCGGACAGCCTGGCCCATCCGTCAGCCATGCTGGCCGCGCCGCACTCATGCCTGGCCTGCACGAACCGCGCGCCGCGGGCGATCAGCGCGTTGGTGACGTGGAAGTTGCCGCTGCCGACGACCCCGAAGACAGTGTCGACGCCGAAGTCGGCGAGGACAGCCGCGACCGCGTCGCTGACGAGCATCAGGTGTGCTCGACCAGCGCCAGCGCGCGGCACGGGCTGCCCGAGCCGCCGACGATCGGCAGTGGTCCTGCGATCACGACGGCTCCGGTTGCCGGCAGCTTGCTGAGGTTCTGCAGCTGGGTCAGCCCGTACTTGCCGGCCCCGAGCAGCGACGCGTGACAGGGGAACGGGGGGTCAAAGGAGTGCGCGGTCCCGGCGTCGGTGCCGACCGTTTCCACTCCGAAGCCCATGACGGGGGCGTGCTCGGCCAGCCATCGGGCGCACTCGACGGACACGCCAGGCGTGTGCGGGCCTGTCTCGTTCGCGTTCAGGAACTCTTCCTGGCTGCCCGAGCGCACATCCCAGCCGGTCCTGTACAGCAGCCAGCCGCCATCGGGCAGCGACCCGTGCTCACCCTCCCACTTCTTGATGTGGTCGACCTCGAGCAGGAAGTCCGGGTCGGCGGCGGCCTCGGCGCTGAAGTCGAGCACCACGGCGGGTGCGATCAGGTGACTGGCTGGGACCTGGGCGACGTCCAGGCCGTCGCGGCCGGTGATCCAGTGCACGGGCGCGTCGAAGTGCGTGCCGGTGTGCTCTCCCGTCGTGATGTTGTTCCAGTACCAGCCTGGCCCGCGGTCGTCGTACCTGCTGATCTCCTGCAGCGACAACCCGATGGTGTTGCCGAACGGCTCAGGCAGCTTGATCAGCGGCGTGTCCGGGCTGAGCGGAGCCGTGAGGTCGATCACCTCCACGGCGCTGAGGCGCAGTGCAGCGACGAGCGCGTCAAGGACCGGCATTTCCATCCTCCCGGAGCATGAATGACAAGAGCTTGATCAGTAGCAAGCCTGCCGCAACCGGCCCCGGCAGGGAAGGTCGACCAGGAAACAGGTGATCTGTACAGTGCACCGCAGGGCGCGGCGATCGTTCGGTCAGCGCCGCCGCGCGCGGCGGAGGGGCGTTCAGGAGGTCAGTGATGGACTCGGTGGCGGGAACCGGCGTGGTGGTGACTGGCGCGGGCAGCGGCATCGGTGCCGCGCTCGCGCGGCGGTTCGCCGCCGAGGGCGCGAACGTGGTTCTGAACGACGTGAACGCGCAGGCAGTGATGTCGGTCGCGGCGTCCTGTCCAGCCGATGGCGGCGGCAGAGCCGTCGCGGTGCCAGGCGACGCCGCGTCGGAGGACGGCGTTGCGGCGCTGATCGGCGCCGCCCGGTCCGAGCTCGGCGAGATCGACCTGTACTGCGCCAACGCCGGCATCGCGCGCCGGGGCGGACCTGAGGCGACCGAGGAGGACTGGGCTGACTCCTGGAACGTCAACGTGATGGCGCATGTCCGCGCCGCACGGCTGTTGCTGCCCCGCTGGCTGGAACGGGGGAGCGGTCACCTGATCTGCACCGTCTCCGCGGCGGGGCTGCTGGCGACGCCAGGTTCTGCGCCCTACTCGGTCACCAAGCACGGCGCGCTCGCGTTCGCGGAGTGGCTCTCGCTCACGCACAGGCACCGCGGCCTGACCGTACAGGCTATCTGCCCGATGGGGGTGCGGACCGGCATGTTCGATGGCACCGACCCGAGGCTGGAGAAGCTGCTCGGCCCTGACGCGATCATGCCGGAAGACGTGGCCGACACCGTCATGGCCGCGATCGCGGACGGCCGGTTCCTGATCCTGCCGCATCCCGACGTCGCCAGAATGTACGCGGGCCGTGCCGCCGACCCCGACCGCTGGCTGGCCGGGCTCAGCGTGATCCAGCAAGACCTCGAAGCGATTCCGGATGCCGGCGCGTCCGACGGTACATAGCCAGGACTTGCGGCCGGCAGCTTCCGTCAGCCTGCGGGAACGGGCAGCGAGAGCCGCAGGTCGCGGGAGGAGCGCCCGACCACGACCGTGTGCGGGCCTCGCGGCCAGGTCCACGTGCCCAGGCCGGAGTCCCACCGCGCGAAGAGCCTGGCCGGGATCCGCAGCGCGACCTCAGCCCGCTCGCCGGGCGCCGCCGATGTGCGAGCGAACGCGGCGAGCACGCGCACAGGCCGGCTGGAATCGCCGGGCGGGCCGGCCAGGTATGCCTGCACGATCTCCCGTCCAGGGCGCGCTCCGGTATTGCGGATAACTACCCGCAGGTCCAGATCCCGGCCCGGCCGGTAATCCGCCGTCACGGCCTGGACCACCTCGTAGTCCCAGCTGGTGTAGCCGAGGCCGTGGCCGAACGGGAACAGCGGAGCGACGCCGGCCGCATCGTAGCCGCGATAACCGAGCAGGAGCCCCTCGTCGTAGGCGAGAACCCCGTCGGCCGGGGCGGCGTGCAGCACCGGGCAGTCCGCTTCTGCCGCAGGCACTGTCACGGGCAGCCGGCCGCCGGGCTCGGTGTCACCGAACAGCACGCTGGCGAGCGCATCGCCCATGGCCTGCCCCGGCAGCCAGGCATGGATGATCGCCGCGACCTGCCCGGCCCACGGCATCAGCACCGGCATTCCCGAGTTGATCACGACGATCGTCCGCGGGTTCACCGCGGCGACGCGGCTGACCAGTTCGTCCTGGCGGCCTGGGAGCGCGAGGCCAGGGCGGTCGAACCCCTCGCTCTCGGTCAGCTCGGCCGACCCGACCACCACGATCGCGGTATCCGCTGTGCTCGCGGCCGTCACCGCGGCGGCCAGCAACGCGTCGCCGTCCAGGGCGGGTTCGATTCCCAGCCGCAGGCCGAGCGGGCCTTCGCCGTCGGCGGCAGGCCTGAACCGCACCAGGAGCGCCACGCGCTGCCCGGCTTGCAGGTCGAGCCCGGCCCGCACCTGGCCAGGCCTGGTCATGGCTTCCACAGGGTCGTGCGGCACCGCGGTCGGGCGGTCAGCTACGATCTCGCCGTCCACGATGATGGTCAGGTGCCCGACGCCCGCCGCGCCGACCAGGTGCGGCCCGCTCACGGCAGGCCGGAAGCTGGCGTGCAGAACGATGCTGCCGCCTTCTCCCCAGCCGACGCCTGGTGGCACGCCGTCCCACCAGGCCAGGGCCGTCGCGCTCCGGTGCTCGGTCCGCAGCATCGTGCCGTCGGCCGCCACGAAGTCCAGGTGCAGGCCTGGCTCACCGGTGACCGGGTCGTAGAGGGAACCGGCCGCTGGCTCGGGAACCGTGGTCCAGATCTGGCAGCCTTCCGCGACCGTAACGTCGGCCTGGCCGGCCAGCCGGGCGGTCAGCGCGTCTGCCGGGGTGGACGCCGCGACGGGAGCGACGACCGCGCTGCCGCCGCCCTGGATGGTCGGCCGGATCGCGCCCGGTCCTAGCACGGTGACCGAGGACACGCTGTCCTCGCGCAGCGGGAGCACGTGATCTTCGTTGCGCAGCAGCACGTAGGACGCTGCGGTCGCCCGGCGCACTAGCGCGGGATCGACGAGCCGCGCCGTGTCCTGGCCGGCTGGCGCGCGTTCCGGGGCCAGGTCGCCCAGCCCGCGAGCCTCGCCGTTGCGGTCGCGGCGGTCCAGGGCGCCAACCCGACGGGCCAGGCCGAGCAGCCGCACGATCTTGTCGTCGAGCACGTCCTCGGTGACGATCCCCTCGGCCACGGCCTGCGCGAGCCGCTGACCCCATGGCCCGTCTGGCCCTGGCATGGACAGGTCGAGCGTGGCCAGCGCCGTCGCGGTGGTGCTGCGGGCGGCGTGCCAGTCAGAGGTGACGACGCCGGTAAAACCCCACTCGCCCTTGAGCACGTCCTTGAGCAGCCGGGCGTTCTCCGTCATGGGCGTGCCGTTGACCATGTTGTAGGCGGCCATGACCAGCGCCGCGTCCGCGTCCTTGACGCACGCCTCGAACGGCATCAGGTACAGCTCCCTGAGCACGTGCTCGGCGATCCTGGCGTCATAGCTCCAGCGGTGCGTCTCGGTGTCGTTGCCGACGTAGTGCTTGACCGTGGCGCCCACGCCTGCGCTCTGCAGCCCGCGCACGTAGCCGACCGCGATAGCGGCGGTGAGCACGGGATCTTCGGAGAAGCACTCGAATCCGCGGCCGCCGAGCGGCGACCGCATCAGGTTGATGGTGGGCCCGAGCAGGACATCGATGCCCTTGCTCCTGGCTTCGGCGCCGAGCGCCGCGGCAATCTCCCGCACCAGGCCCGGGTCCCAGGTGGCGCCGAGCGCCGACGGGCACGGCAGGCTGGTGGACGGATGGCGCTCGTCCAGGATGACGCCCCTTGCCCCGGCCGGCCCGTCGGACATGATCATCGGGCGCAGGCCGAGCAGGTCGGCGCCCTGCGTGCTCCAGCTATCCGCGCCGGTCAGCAGGAGCACCTTCTCGTGCAGCGTCAGCGTTGCGACCAGGCCGGCGTCGCTGGTGGCTGGTGCGGTGTTCGTCTGGGCGCCCGCCCGGCCGGTTGCCCGGCCGGGCGGGATCCGCCCCTCATCAGGAGTCAGCATGCGCTGCGCGTCAGCTGACTGGCTGCAGGTGCAGGATGGTGTTGAGGATGTACGGAGAGTTGGGAACCGGGTTGTTGTACTGGTTGCCCTCGGTCGGCCAGCCTGTGTAGTGCTTGGTGCTGTACTCGTACCAGGCCGCGCCGTAGAGCAGCGGGATGACCGGCGCCTGGGTGGCGACGATCCGCTGCAGGGTATTCAGCGCGGTCTGCTGGACCGCGGGGTCGTTGGTGCCAGCGAACTGGGCCATGGCCTGCTGCGCCTCTGGGTTGCTGAACCGGCCGTAGTCGTTGGCGGCCGGCTTGCCGATCGGCGCCGACTGGGAGCTGTCCAGCCAGTTCTGGAAGTAGTAGTACGGGTTGGGCCCCTGGTTGCTCCAGTGGATCATCGCGTCGAAGTTGCCGACCGGGTAGTCGGCGTACCACTGGGTGGCCTGCACGCCCTTGAACGACACGTCGAAGCCCAGGTTGTTCAGCTGGGTGGCGATCAGCTGGGCGTCGGTCGCGTAGTCGGTGTAGGCGGACGGGTCCTCGATGGAGAACTTGATCGTCTTGCCGCCCTTGGTCCACTTGCCGTTGACCTTCGTCCAGCCGTCGCCCTTCAGCAGGCTGGTCACCGTGGCCGGGTCGGAGGTCGGCTTGAGGTCATTGGCGTAGGTCGAGTCGAGCAGCTTCTCGTCGATCGGCAGCAGCAGGCCGCCTGAGGAGGTGGCCGGCGGCTCGTAGTTGGTCTCGCCCTGAACCGACAGCTGGGTTCGGTTGACGCCTGCGCTGATCGCGAGCCTGACCTTGGGGTCGTTGAGCGGCGCCCTGGTGGTGTTCAGCCAGAGCGTGACGACATTGTTGTCGGAGAACCACGGCTGGTCCTTGGTCCAGGTGTGGAAGTCAGGGCTCTTCGCGAGGAAGTTATCCGCGATGTTGCTCACGGCGTTGCCTGCGTAGTCGATCTGCCCGTTCGACAGGGCCGGGTTGGCTGTGTCGTTGCTGACGAAGTTCGGGAAGATGATCGTCGGCACGTGCACCTTGCTGAGCTGCCAGTACTTGCTGTTCTGGGTGAGGGTGTACTTCTGCGAGGAGAAGTGCGAGATCACGTAAGGACCGGTGCCCACGGGGTCCGGGTCAGCGAACGTGACCGGGTTGGAGATGCCCTGCCAGACGTGCTGGGGGACGATGTACATCCCGCCGATCAGGAACAGGTTCGCGTACTCGGGCTGGCTGAAGGTCAGCACCGCCGTCGTCGCGTTCGGGGCGGTCGCGCTCTGCGGAATCGGGGGCGGCGACACAGGGGTCAGCGTCGGGTTGTTCTTCAGCAGGTTGAAGCTGAAGGCTACGTCGCTGGCGGTCATCGGCTTGCCGTCGCTGAACTTCACGCCCTTGCGGACCGTCAGCGTGAGGGTCTTGCCGCCGTCTGACCACGTGTACGCGGTGGCCAGCCACGGGATCGGCGGCTGGGTCGGCTGCATGATGTTGAACATCAGCAGCGGCTCGTAGATCAATGCCGTCGTGTTGTTGGAATTGCCGATGGAGGTCGACACGAACGGGTTGAACGACCTGGTGAAGGTCTGCCCCGTGTTGTCGACAATCACCAGCGGCTCACCCGTGGCCGTGCCCGACGGGCTGGTCGCCGGCGAGCTGCTGCAGGCTGCGATGCCCATGGCCACGGCGCCAGCCAGGACCATGCTCTTCAAGATCGGTTGTTTCATTGCCTAGACTCCAATGTGCCCGGCCGGCGTTCGCCGGCCTGTTCTAGTGACCGTGCGGGTCTGTTAGATCGAGTGCTGCGCGGGGTCGGCCGGGCTTAACCCGTCCGCCCGTCTGTTACGCGGGCTGGGCCATCACGCCTCCTCTCCGGGCTCAGCCGCGCCGTCAGGGTGCGGGTGCGAGGGTGCGGTAGCGATCTTCAGCGGCGCGCGCTGCGCCGGGGTCAGCCCGTCGGCGTGCAGCCAGCACGCGCTGGCCTGGCCGGCCCCGACCTCGGCCGGCGGCGGCACCGCCTCGGCGCAGATCCGCATGGCGTGCGGGCAGCGCGGGTGGAACCGGCAGCCAGGCGGCGGTGTCACCAGGTTCGGCGGTGCCCCGCGGCCGCGCAGGGACGGCGGCTGCGCCCGGTCAGGGTCCGGGGCGGCGCTGAGCAGCAGCTGGGTGTACGGGTGCGCGGGCTGGTCGGTCACCGTGGCGGCCGGACCTGCCTCGACGATCCGGCCCGCGTACATCACGGCGACGGTGTCGGCCAGGTACCTGGCCGAGGCGATGTCGTGCGTGACGTACACGATGGCCAGGCCGTCCCTGTCACGCAGGTCGGCGAGCAGGTTCAGGACGCCGAGCCTGATCGAGACGTCGAGCATGGATACCGGCTCGTCGGCGAGCAGGACGGCAGGAGCGACCGCGAGGGCCCTGGCGATGGCCACCCGCTGGCGCTGGCCGCCGGACAGCTCGTGCGGATACTTCTCGGCGAACGCCTCAGGCGGGGTCAGCGAGACGCGGGCCAGCAGGTCAGCGACCGCCTGATCGAGCGCGCTGCTGCCAGGCGCGCCGCCGCCGTTCGCGCCTGCCGCGCCTAGGCCTGACGCCGGAACGGCGTGCAGCTTCAGCGGCCTGACCAGGTGATAGCGCACGTCGTGGATCGGGTTCAGCGAGGCGAACGGGTCCTGCAGGACCAGCTGGACCCGCCGCGCGTAGCGGCGGCCCGCCCGCGCCCTGGCCGGGATCGGCCGCCCGTCCAGCGCCAGCTCGCCGCTGGTCGGCCTGATCAGCCTGGCCAGCAGTTTGGCGAGGGTCGACTTGCCTGAGCCGCTCTCGCCGACGATCGCGGTGATGGCACCGGCCGGCAACGTCAGCGACACGTCGTCGACGGCGTGCACCACGGCCCGGCCGCCGAACCGCGAGCCGCCGGCCGGGAAGAACTTGGTGAGGTTGCGCGCCTCAAGCAGCGGGACGCCGGCCACCTCAGACCCGGCCAGCGCCGGGCTCGGGCCGGTCACGCCGGGCGCCCAGGGACAGTCAGCGGCTCGCCGGCCAGTTCGGGCGGTGGCGGCTCGGCCGCGTCCTGCAGCCAGCAGGCCGCCGCGTGTCCGGCAGTGCTTGCAACCACGGGGCCAGCAACCACGGGGCCAGCAACCACGGGGCCAGCAACCAAGGGGGCCCCTACGACTGCGAACGGCGGCGGCTCGGCCGTGCACCGGTCGAACGCGTAGCCGCAGCGCGGATGGAAGACGCACCCGGACGGAAGCTGGCGCAGGTCGGGCGGCGAGCCAGGGATGCCCGTCATCGCCAGCCGCGGGCCGTGCAGGGAGGGGAACGACCGGAGCAGGCCGAGCGTGTACGGATGGCGCGGCGCCCGGTACAGCTCGCTCGCGGCGGCCGTTTCCACCAGCCGACCCGCGTACATCACGGCGATGGTGTCGGCGATCTCGATGAGCAGCGACAGGTCGTGCGTGATGAACAGCACGGAGAAGCCAAGCCGGTCCCGCAGGGACATCAGCTCCTCGAGGATCTCGCGCTGCGTGACGACGTCGAGCGCCGTCGTTGGCTCGTCCATGATCAGGATCTGCGGGTCCAGCGCGAGCGCCATCGCGATCATGACCCGCTGCCGCATCCCGCCGGACAGTTCGTGCGGGTAACTGCGCAGGCGGTCGGCCGGGATGCCGACAAGCTCGAGCAGCTCACCGGCCCTGCTCCGCCTGGCGGCCCGGTCCAGGTCATGACGGTGCGCCTGCAGCACGTCGGTCAGCTGGACGCCAACGGGCATGACAGGGTTGAGCGCGTGCATGGCGCTCTGCAGCACGACGGCGAGGTGGTTCCAGCGCAGGCCGCGCAGCTCGGCCGGGCCGGCCGCGAGCAGGTCGCGGGTCGAGCCTGGAGCCAGGTGCAGCCGCACCGCGCCCCCGGTGATGACGCCTGGCGGGCGCAGCAGCCTGGTGACGGCGTAGGCGAGGGTGGACTTACCGCTGCCGCTCTCCCCGGCAAGGCCGAGCACCTCGCCGCGGTGCAGCGTCAGGTCGGCGCCGGCGACCGCGCGCACCGCGCCCGGCCCGATGCCGTAGTCCACGCGCAGCCCGCGGACCTCGAGCAGCTTCTCACCGGTCCTGGCGGCAGCGGTCATGGCTGGCTGCCCGCTCATGACTGGCTGTCCTCGCTGGCGCCGGGCAGTACGGGCGTCAGGCCGAGCGGTACCCGCCGCGGCAGCCCTGCTCGCTTGGCCTTTCGCCGTGTCAGACCCGCTGCCCTGAGCCGCGGGTTGATGAACTCGTCGATACCGAAGTTGAGCAGCGCGAGCGCGGTGCCGAACAGGCCGACCGCGAGCCCTGGCGGCAGGAACCACCACCATTCGATGTGCACCTGCTGCGCGGCCTGAGCGCTCTGCGCCCAGTAGAGCATCGTGCCCCAGCTCCAGTGCGCGACGCTGATCACGCCGAGGAACGACAGTGCCGTGTAGGTGCCAACCCCATAGACGACCGTGAACAGGAACGAGGTGGCCACGATCGGCGTCAGGTTGGGCAGGATCTCGAATGCCATGATCCGCCAGCCGCGCTCGCCGATGATCCTGGCGGACAAGACGTAGTCCCTCGACCGCATCGACAGCGTCTGCGCCCGCAGCACGCGCGCCCCGAACGCCCAGCCGGTGACGCTGATCACCAGGCCGATCAGCAGGTCGTTGGGGCTGGAGGTCTTGGACAGGAAACCGAAGATCACGATCAGCAGCGGCAGCGCCGGCATCACAAGGAAGACGTTGGCGAGCATGGACAGCAGGTCGTCGGGCAGCCCGCCGTAGTAGCCGGCCGTCACCCCGAATCCGACTGCGAGCATCGTCGCGACAGTCCCGGCGATGAGCGCGACGAGGATCGTGCTGCGCCCGCCGGCCAGCAGCTGCGAGAGCACGTCCTGCTGGACCTGCGTGGTGCCGAGCCAGTGCGCGCCAGATGGCGGCTGTGGCACGCCCGAGGTCGTGGACAAGCTCTTGCCTGGATCGAAGGGCGCGATCCACGGGCCGATGGCGGCCAGGACGGTGAAGACCAGCGCGAGCCCGAGGCCGACCCTGATCTTCGGCGAGCGAGGAAGCTGCAGCATCCGGTTCTTGCCTGGCTTCCCGGTAGGGGGGAACAGGACGCCCGCGCCGGTGTCGGCCCGTACGCCGGCGCCGTCCGGGGCGAGCGCGTCCAGGCCGGTGCCGGCGCCGAGCGGACCAG
Organism: uncultured Actinomycetota bacterium; assembly: GCA_963739025.1. Classification (GTDB taxonomy): domain Bacteria; phylum Actinomycetota; class Actinomycetes; order Streptosporangiales; family Streptosporangiaceae; genus Chersky-822. The sequence goes on from CAVTYS010000004.1 coordinate 434,594, forward strand.
GTCCTGGCGGGTTGGTGCCGAGCGGTCCGGCGCCCAGGGCAGAGGACATCGGGTCAGGCCTCCTGCCGGGTACGGGGATCAAGGAGCGAGTAGGTCAGGTCCGCGATGAGGTTGGCCCCGAGCACCGCGAACGTGATGATCAGGAAGATGCCTTGAAGCAGCGGGTAGTCCTCGCTGGAGACGGCCTGCAGAAGGATGTAGCCGATCCCCGGGTAGGAGAAGACGATCTCGGTGAGCAGCGATCCTGAGACCACGAAGCCGATCGCGAGCGAGAATCCCGAGACGTTCGGCAGGATCGCGTTCCTTGCCGCGTACCTGATGACGCGCTGCTGGCTGAGCCCTTTCGCCTGGGCGATCAGGACGTAGTCCTCGTCCATCGTCGTCAGCATCATGTTGCGCATGCCGATGATCCATCCGGCGACCGACCCGACGACGATCGTCAGCGCGGGCAGCACGGCGTGATCCAGCACGCTGGTGATGTAGGACGAGGTGAAGCCGGGGTCGAGCAGCGTGGTGTCGTACCCGGAGTTCTGCGGGAACCAGCCGAGCTTGGTCGCGAACAGCGCGACCATCAGGATCGCGACGAAGAAATACGGCGCGGCCTGGAAGAACGTCATTGCGGGCAGCAGGTTGTCCAGCCAGCTGCCACGCCGCCAGGCGGCGGCTATGCCGAGCAAGGTTCCCGCCACGAAGCTGATGATCGTGGCGAGCCCGACCAGGCCGATCGTCCAGGGCAGCGCGCCGCGGATCACGCTGGTGACCGTCGACGGGTAAGCACTGAACGAGATGCCCAGGTTGCCGTGCAGCAACTGACCCCAGTAGTGCAGGTACTGACCCCACAGGCCGAGCTTGGTGTTGAGCCCGTACTGCACGTCAAGCGCCCTGATCGTGGCCGGCGTGACCCTGGACTGCATGTGCCCGATGGCTGCCTCGACCGGGTTGCCCGGCATGAGTCGCGGAATGAAGAAGTTCACGGTGATCGCGACGACCGCGGTCACCAGGTACAGCGCGATCCTCCTGGCCAGCAATCGCATCATCGGCCTCCGTCCGGAGAGTCCGTCAGCACGGAGCCGTGTGATTCCGTTAGCACGGAGCCGGGCAAGCAGCCGCAGCTTTCCCTGCGCATGAGCCTGGTCGGCAGGACGATGTCGTGCACCGCTGGCTCGTGGTTGCCGATCATGGACCTAAGCACCTCGAACGCGGTGGCGCCGAGGTCAGCGATCGGCTGTCGGATGGTCGTGAGCTGCGGGCGCAGATGGCGCGCGACCGGGATGTCGTCGAAGCCGGTGACCGCGACTTCGCCTGGGACGTCTATGCCGTGCTGGGCGAGTGCGTGCATGGCGCCGAGCGCCGTCTGGTCATTGGCGCAGACGAGGACGCGCGGCAGCCTGACGCCGTCGGCGAGCAGCCGGCTGACGACCCTGGCGCCGCCTGAGGCGAGATAGTTGCCTTGCCACTGCGGGCCCTCGATGAACAGCACGCCCGCGCTGGCCGCTTCTTCGGCGAGTGCGAGCCGGCGGGCGATGTTGTCGGGGGAGTCGGCGTGACCGGCCACGTAGGCGATCGTGGTATAGCGGTGGTCGTGGATCAGGTGCCTGGCCAGTTCGGTCATCCCGGTGCCGTTGTCGCCGCGCACGTTGGCGGTCGTCTGGGTGGCGACGCCCGCCATCGTCACGACCGGCACGTGCATGGACAGCTGGGCAAGCCTGCTCGGCTCGAGCACGCGGTCATGCAGGATCAGCCCGTCGCTCTTGCGCGCCATTGTCATGATCCGCCGGTGCGCGTCGTGCTCGTCGACGTCGACGGACCCGACAAGGAGGTTGTAGCCGCGGCGCTGAGCGGCGACCTCGATGCCGCGGTTGATGACGTCGGTGAACTGCAGGCTCTCGTCTTCCTCGGCGAAGGCTCCCTCGCTGGTCTCGCCCCACGGGACCCGGCGGAAGACCACTCCGACTACTTCCTTGAGCCTGGCGCTCAGCGCCCTGGCCGCTCCGTCGGGGACGAACCCGAGTTCGGCGACGGCCTGCAAGACGCGGTCCCTGGTCTCCTGCCGCGGGTTGCGGTGCCCGTTGAGTACCCGGGAGACGGACGCGATCGACACCCCGGCGACCCGCGCGACGTCGTAGATCGTCGGCGGACCCTGAATGTTCGGCTGCGTCTCGGCCATCGTGTCTGCTCTGCTCGCCCTTCCGCCTGTTTGCCCGGCCATGTTGGTCTGGCTGGCCGTGTTTGCCGGGGCCCTGTTTGCCGGTGCCGTGTTTGCCGGGCCGTGTTTGCCGGGGCCGTGTTTGCCGGGGCCGTCTGGTAAGCGCTTTCCGCAAATGGCCTGCTCAGCGGCTCGGACTCTGCCTGGGGAGCTGAGTTCGCCTTGCCGCTGCAACGGAAAGCGCTTACCGGACGGTTGCGAGGAGCGTAAACCGCGGCGATTGCCCGCTCAATACCTATGCGCCCGACTGTTATCCGACCGTGACTTATACCAGCACATGCCGGTCAGGTCCTGCTGGTCGCGCAAGTTCGGTAGGCCCGGAACGCGTCGCGGGCGTCGCGGGTCAGGCCCTGGCGCGCTTCAGCAGCTGACCGAACCGTGAGCGCCGCCCGGGTGCGGTCACCCGGCGGAGCAGCACGGCGGGGTCATCGGGCAGGTGAGCCAGGCCGCCGAACTCGGGAACGACCACGCAAGGCACCCGCCGTCCCGGCGACCTGGCTAGCCCGGCCGCCGTGGTCCGCGCCCGGCCGCCGATGCTCTCGCAGTCGTCCTCGACCACGACATCGGCTTGCCAGCGGCGGGCGACGTCGGCATAGCTCTCGCCGTGCGCGCGGTAATACAGCGTTCCGGCCGGGAAGCCGTGCCCGGCGAGCACAGAGCCGTCGATCGCGGCCGCGGTCGCTGTCCGGTGCGAGCTGAGATAGCAGATCTCGGCGCCACGGCGCTGCCACGCCGCGATCTTGGCGACGGCCCCGTCGGTCGGCACGTGGGATGCGAAGTCGCGCACCGACGGATCCTCGTCGGTAACCTGGCGGACCCTGCTAGACCGTGGCACGCCGACGGCCGCACTGTGCATGATCGACGTGCCGCGCAGGAACACCATCACCCTCACGACTGGCCCCCGGGCATGCGCTGGCGCAAATAGGCGGAGAAGTAGCCGCCGTACTTGCTCTGGAGGTCAGCCCGCTGCCAGTCGCGGCCGTCGATCACGCTCCGGCAGCCGGCGGCTCCGCAGCGGCACTGCATCTGCTCGTCGGAGTCGTCGAAGAGCGCGTAGTCGGTCGTCAGCTCCTCGCCAGCGCCGATGTCGCGCATCGCCACCAGAACAACGTTGCCGGCGAAGCCGACATTCGGCTCGCAGGAATGGTTGATGAAGAGCATGACGGGCTCATACTCGTCCTCCGAGAGCGCCACGAGGTGGAAGCCGTCGGCGATCTGGATCTCGGAGTTCCGCAGCAGCGCTGGCAGCCCGCGCAACGTCGCGGTGTCGACGATATGCCCGCCCTTGATCGCCACGATCTCGCCGGCCGGGATCGGCGCGGTCGCGAACAGCCCGCGCCCTTGGATCCCGCTGGCCTGGCCCTTGACAGCCTTTCCCGTGATGTAGCTAGAGACACTCATGGCACCTGCCGCTTCCCCGTCCAGAACCCTCGCTCCGGTCCGGGGACGGGCTCAGCGCCTGATCCGGCCCCGCGCGGCCCGCGCGGGCAGTTGCCGGCCGGCACCGCGCCCCCACGGGCGGTGCGGAAGGAACGTCCTGGTGACCAACGATAGCCACAGGGTGCCAAGCAGCGCGCCGGCCAGCACGTCGCTGGGATAGTGCATCCCGCGGTAGACCCGTGACACCGCGACGAAGGCTGGCACGCAGAACAGCAGGCAGGCGACGATCCGCGCACCAGGCCGGCCCGCGTACAGCCAGAGCAGCAAGATGGCCAGGCAGCCGTAGAGGCAGACGGCTGCCGCCGTGTGCCCGGAGGGATAGCTCGAGGTCGGCGGGGCTGGGTCCAGCTTGGGTACGGCCGGCCGACGCTGCGGCACGACCGTGGTGGTAGCCAGGAAGATAACGAGCTCGCCGACGATGGACGTGACAAGCATGATGGCCTCGTACCAGCGTTTGGTCAGCCAGCGCAAGACCAGCGCGGCGACGGCCGTGACGATGATGACCGTGATCGTCCCGGCCATTCCTGTGCCGATCGCCGTCGCGTCGTTCCAGAAGCTGGTCCGCTGGTGCACGAACCACTGGTTCACGCCGAGATCGGCCGCGTGCACCGAGCCGCGGTCGATGACATGCGTCAGCAACAAGCCGATCAGGCACATGGCGCCCCAGATCACGACGGCGCCGCCGAGCAGCCACGATGCGACTGCCCACCGTTCGTCCGACCGTTCCCAGGGCGGTGCGAGCGGCCCGTATCTGCGACGTGAAACGGCCGTTCTCAGTTGCATCTCGATCCTGCCCTCCCAAGACCGCTGGCTTTGCGGCAGGCTGCTGCCCGCCTGCGGCGCGGTCAAACGACCGGCTCGTGGTAGAAACGGGCCATGACCGGACTGATTGCCCCTGACCTGCGCGATGTGCTGGCCGCCCGGAAACGAATCGAGCCCTACCTGCGGCCGACGCCGCTGTACCGCTATCCCGCGCTCGACGCGCTGGCCGGCGCGCACCTCTGGGTCAAGCATGAGAACCATCAGCCGGTCGGAGCGTTCAAGGTGCGGGGCGGCATCAATCTCGTCAGCCAGCTCACCGACGACGAGCGGCAGCGCGGCGTCATCACCGCCTCGACCGGCAACCACGGCCAGTCGGTCGCCTACGCGGCGAACCTGTTCGGCGTGCGCGCCATCATCTGCGTGCCCGAGCAGGCCAACCCGGTCAAGGTCGAGTCGATGCGAGCGCTCGGCGCGGAGATCGTCTTCCACGGCAAGGACTTCGACGACGCACGCGAGCATTGCGAGAAGCAGGCGGCCGAGCACGGCTACAGGTACATCCACTCGGGCAACGAGCCGATGCTGATCGCCGGCGTGGCTACCTACACGCTCGAGATCCTGGAGAGCCGGCCCGACACCGACGTGATCGTCGTCCCGGTCGGCGGTGGCAGCGGGGCGTCAGGAGCATGCACGGTCGCCAAGGCCGTCCGCCCGTCGATCGAGGTGATCGGCGTGCAGTCCGAGGCCGCTCCGGCCGGCTACCGGTCCTGGCGGGGCAGGGCGCTCGTCACGGACACGACCGCGACCGTCGCCGAGGGACTGGCCACCAGGACGGCGTTCGACTTTCCGCAGGGGATCCTGTGGCGGCTGCTCGATGACTTCGTCCTGGTGTCCGACGACGCGCTGCTCGCCGCGACCCGCATCATGATCGAGAAGACCAGGAATCTCGTGGAACCGTCCGGTGCTGCCTCGCTCGCCGCGGTGCTCGCCGACCGGGCGAGGTTCACTGGCCGCAAGGTCACGATCGTGTGCAGCGGCGGCAACATCAGCCCGGCGCAGCTCGTCAGGCTCTGGCCAGCCGCCGGGCGCTGACGTCGGGACGGCTCATCCAGCCTGGCCTGCGAGCTCAAGGAGCGCCTCGGTGACGCCGGCCGGATCGACAACCTGGTGCAGGTGCTGGCCAGGCACCGTGCGCACCGGCCAGCCCCTGCCGCGTGCCTGGTCAGCCTCGCCCTCGTACGCGTCGCTGAACAGCAGGTAGCCGCAGGGGCGCTCGTCCCAGCCCGCAGGAACCGGAATCCGCTCGAGGTAGTAGGCCAGCGGCAGCCTGGGCTGCTCGGCGGTGATGACCTGGCGCAGCCGCGGATCAGGCAGCATGGGGGCGACGTCCTCCTCGCCCCACCAGCTGGTCCACTGCGGCAGCCGGCCATCCTCGCCCGTCAGCCCACGCAGGAACGGCACGAACTCGCTCTCCGCCACCTCGGTCTCCCCGGTGGCGGGCGGGACCGAGGCGTCCGCGAAGATCAAGCAGGCGGCGGGCCCGCCGAGCTCCTGCGCGATCAGCGGAGCGAACAGGCCCGCGTTGCTGTGCAGGACCAGGACGACCGGCTGGGAGGTGTCCAGCTCGGCCACGCCGTCGCGGACAGCGGCGGGAACCTTCGGCCAGAACGGCGGCTCGCCGTCGCCGACTGCGAGCAGTGAAGGCACCACCGCCTCGTGCCCGGCGTCGCGCAGCTGGCTGGCCACCGGCTGCCAGGTCGACGGGCCGACCGACGGGCTGTGCACGAGGACGAAGACCGACATGCGTACCACTGTGGCACTACCTGGTGTGGCGCGCGGCCCGCTCGGCTCGCAGCCGAGCCGTCATGGGCGGCGAACCAGGCCGCAGGTGCCGGCCTCGCACGCGGCCAGCGCCGCGCGCACGTCGCCGCGCAGCCTGCCGAGCTCGGCGATCCTGGTCTCGATCCTGTCGAGCGCAACCGCCAGCCGCCACCGCTGCGTCTCGCACGATGCGTGCCCTTCGTCGCGCTCATGCAGCGCGCTGGCGATCTCGTCGAGCGTCAGGCCGAGGCCCTGCAGCCGCCTGGCGAGCCGGATCCGCTCGACCGCCGAGCCGCCGTAGACGCGGTAACCCGCAGGCGTGCGCGACGCGGCCGGCAGGACGCCGCGGCGCTCGTAGAACCGGATCGTGTCGATGCTGACGCCTGACTCAGCGGCTACCTGCCCGATCTTCACCGGCTGCTCCTCTTGACTCTTGACTTAACTCCAGACTTTACGGTGGTGCTCGGGTTCCTGGCCAGCCGGCCGGGCGCAGACGGAGGAGCAGGAGATGAGCCGCCAGGTATCGGGAAACGACCAGCCGCCGCTAGTCGCCTGCGACATGTCGTCGGCACCAGATACGCCGGCCGAGCGCCGCGCCGAGTACCAGCGGCTGTTCGCCGGCTTCCTGACCGGCCGGGCACGGTCGGAGGACGGCATCACGTTCCGGTTCCGCGCTGATCCGGGCATCGAGGAATGGGTCCGCGACCTCGCGGCCAGGGAGAACGCGTGCTGCGCCTTCTTCAGCTGCACGGTGACCGCCGCCGGCCAGGAAGTCCGCTGGGACGTGTCGGTGATCGATGACGACCTGGCCCGCCAGGTTCTCGCCGGGTTCTACCGCCTGCCGGACACCCTGGCCGCGACGCCGCCTGCGCCAGCGTGAGGACCGGCGGGCCTATGCTGGCACCGTGCCACCCGACGCAGCGGAGGCGGGCCGGGTAGAGCCGGCCAGCCATGAACAGGTCACCGAGCATGCCAAGCGGGCAGCGCGAGCCTACGGCGCCGCGGCCGACCATTACCGGCTCGGTTCGCTTGCTTTCTGGGACAGGTTTGGCGCCGCCACCGTCACGCGGCTGTCGCTGCGGGCCGGGCAGAGCGTGCTCGACCTGTGCTGCGGCGCTGGCGGATCGGCGATTCCCGCTGCCATGGCGGTCGGGCCCGACGGTCAGGTCATCGGCGTGGATGTCGCTGGCCCGCTGCTCGAGCTGGCACGCTCGAAGGCGGCCGCTGAAAGCCTGCGGAACATCGAGTTCCGCCACGCCGACGCGACCAGTACCGGGCTCCCAGCGGCCAGTTTCGACGCCGTCGTCTGCGTGTTCGGGGTGTCCTTCGCGCCGGATATAGCCGGGTTCGCCGCCGAGATGTGGCGCCTTGTCAAGCCGGGCGGCGTCCTGGCGATCACGACGTGGGGCCCTGGCCTGTTCGAGCCTGCCAACGACATCTTCTGGGAGTCGGTGCGCGCGATCGAGCCTTCGTTGTTCAAGGCGTTCAGCCCATGGGACGAGATCACCACGCCTGACGCGCTGACCAGCCTGTACGAAAACGCCGGCATCACGGGCGCGACGGCCGAAGCGGTCAACGGGTGGCAGGAGCTCAGCAGCCCGGCGAGGTTCTGGGATGTGGTGCTGGGAACGGGTTACCGGGCGACTATCGACGCCCTGGGGGAGGACCAGCAGGACCTCTTGCGCGAGCAGGTGATCTCCGAGCTCGCCGCCAGGGACATCACGACGATACGGACGAACGTCATCTACGGCGCAGCCTCCCGCCCTGCCTGACTAGCCCTGCCTGACTAGCCCTGCCTGACCAGCACTGCCTGACCAGCACTGCCTGACCAGCACTGCCTGACCAGCACTGCCTGACCAGCACTGCCTGACCAGCACTGCCTGACCAGCACTGCCTGACCTCAGGCGAACTGGGTCAGGGACAAGGTGTTGCCGTCCGGGTCGGTAAACCAGGCGATCCGGTCGCCGTTCGGCGTCGTCCAGACGCCATTGCCGGCCTGATCCATTCCCTGGTACCTGGTGAAGCTGACCCCTTTGCCTAGCAGGCCAGCGATCGTCTGGTCGATGTCGCCGACCCGCCAGCCCAGGACGGTGTAGCCGGGGGTGGCCACCTCGGCCACCGCGGTTACCCTGAGCATCGTGCCGTGCGCGTCGAACACGCACGCGTACGGGTTTTGCTCGATCAGCGTGAGGCCGAGCGTGTCCTGGTAGAACTCCCGCGCCCGATCCAGGTCAGCCGCTGCCGCGAACGCGATCACCTCGCTGGTGCCGAGCATCCTCGTCTCCGATCGTGGACCATGGTTAGCCGAGAAATGCCCCGTATACCGACAAGCTCACATCTCGATAACATAGCCCGCCGGCGCCATGCCCACGTCATGCCGATGCCGCCAGTCCCGGCCGCCGCGGCGGCGGCGTTATTGGCTTTGCCGGCGTCCGCCGAGTCGCTAGCTTGGTCGGGTGCTCACGCCGCCAGCAGGCCTCGGCCAGGATTTGCTGGCTTCGGTGCTGGCCGCGCAGTGGCGGCTAGAGGCGAAGCACGTCCGCTACCGCGCGGTGGGATGGGGCAGCCACCACTGGGAGGTCACCGACCAGGCCGGGGGGCACTGGTTCGTCACGGCGGACGAACTGCACAACAAGCGGGTGTCGCCGCGCGAAACGATGGACGCCGCCTACGACAGGCTGCGGCACGCGCTGGCCGCGGCCGTCGAGTTGCATGCCGGCGGGTGCGGGTTCGTGGTCGCTCCGGTCCCGGCCGTCGGCGGTCAGCCGCTGGCCAGGGCCGGAGAGGAGTTCGCCGTCGCGCTCTACCCGTTCGTGGCCGGGCAGAGCTTCGAGTGGGGTGAGTTCCCCAGCCAGGAGCACCGCGATGCCGTGCTTGACCTGGTCCTCGCCGTGCATGCGGCGCCGCCGGCGACGCGCGACCTCGCTCTGGCTGACCGGTACCTGGTCCCGCTCCGTGACGACCTGGAGGCGGCCCTCGGTCGCGCGCCGGCCGGACCGCGGGAGGGCGGCCCCTTGACTGGGCCGATGGCGCGCCTGCTGAGCGCGAACGAGGTCGCGATCGTCCAGTTGCTACGCCGGTACGACGAGCTTGTCGCGCGGGCCACGGCCTTGCCCTCGCACGCGGTGCTCACGCACGGCGAGCCGCATCCCGCCAACACGATGCTGACCAGCGAAGGCTGGCGCCTGATCGACTGGGACACGGCGCTGGTCGCGCCGCCGGAGCGGGACTTGTGGGTCCTCGACCCTGGCGACGGCTCCCTGCTTCAGCGCTATGCCGCGGCGACCGGCGTGCGACCGCGGCCAGCGCTGCTCGAGCTGTACCGGGTTCGCTGGGACGTCGCCGACCTTGCGATGGACGTGAGCCGGTTCCGCCGGCCGCACGCTGGCACGCCTGAGGACGAGGAGGCCTGGCAGCTGCTGTGCGACCTCGTGGCGCAGATCAGCGCCTGAGCCTCAGCCGCCTGGTTCTCCAGCCGCGGTCATCGGCTGACCCTGCCGGTACATCTGGGGCGGCTTGCTGCCCGCCGACTGCCCGCCGTCGACCGGGATGACGGCGCCGGTGATGAACGAGGACGCGGGCGAGCAGAGCCACAGCACGGTCCTGGCGACCTCGGCGGCCTGGCCGGTCCTGCGCATGGGCGTGGACTGGCCTGCGAGCCGCTGGGCCTGCGGCCCCGCTGCCTGCAGGTGATGGGTCAGGATCGGCCCTGGCGCCACGACGTTGACGCGGATGCCCAGGTCGGCGTAGTCGAGCGCCGCGACTTTGGTCAGGCCGATGATGCCGGCTTTGCCGGCGACGTAGGCAGCGAGATTCGCCGTGGCAGTCAGCCCGGCCACCGAGGCCATGTTGACGATCGCTCCGCCGCCGCTGGCGAGCATCGCCGGGATCTGGTACTTCATCCCCAGGAACGTGCCGCGGATGTTCGTGGCGATGCCGCGGTCGAACTCGCCGATGTCGATCTCGGCGAGCGGCGCGGGCAGCGGTCCGTCGGTGGCGTTGTTGAAGGCCAGGTCGAGCCTGCCGTAGTGCCCGACGGCGCGTTCGACCAGGCTGGCCACCGAGCTCGCGTCCGCGACGTCGCAAGGCACGGCGATCGCGTCGCCGCCGCGACCTGCGATCCGCTCAGCGACGGACGCGAGCGCGGCGACATCGCGCGCGGCGAGCACGACCCGTGCGCCCGCTGCCGCGAAGGCTTCTGCGGTGGCGGCGCCGATTCCCTTGCTGGCCCCAGCGACAAGGGCGACCTGGCCGTGCATCGGCAACTCGTGCATGGCGAGCACCTCCTCTCGCCAAACCATAGGTGTCGAAACGTTCTATGTCAAATAGTTAGACGGCTACGGTAAAACTGACAGGAGGTGACGACGAGCAGGGGCCACATTGCCTGGGCGAAACCCACGACCCGCTCCGCGAGGCCGAGCATCCCGCCGCCGACCACGAGTTCGACCAGGAACCAGGCGGTCAGGGTGGCGATCACTGCGACCGCGCCGACCGATGGGGTTGTCCGCAGCGCCCACGGCACGTCTGCCCCTGTGCGGTACGCCGCGAGCGGCCATGCGGCCAGGAGCGCGAATCCCAGTGAGGACCACAGCGCGTGCGCGAGCGAGAAGCTCCCAGGCGCGGCCTGCGGGTTCGCGGCGACCAGCACTCCGGCCAGCGCGGCCGCGATCAGCACAAGCCGTCCGGCGGGTGCCGCCGGGCGCAGCGCGAGCGCCGTGATGATGTAGCACATCGCGACCACCACGAAGGTCAGCGTCATGACCCAGCGGTCGGTCGCTCCCTGCCCAGCGAGCGAGCTGACGCTCTGCCTGATGGAGTCGAACGGCTGCGGCTGCAGCCCGGCGGCGATCGTCCACCCGCTCACCTGCAAGACCGGCGTCACCGCGGCCGAGGCCACCCCCCACCACGGCACGTCGCGCACCTGCACCACCGTAGGCGCTCTCATCTCGCCTTACTTTCCCTGGATTGTCCTTGGCTATAACAAAGACCCCGGCGCGGATGCACTCCGCGCCGAGGCCTTCCTCGATGCCCGGGCGTTACCGCAGCGAGCCTTCGAGCTCGCTTTCGTCGGCCAGGCCGCTGGCGTCTTCGGGTACGCTCAGCGCCCCGGCGATGTCGGAGCGACGCAACCGGATCGTCGCCGCGGTCACGAGCAGCGCGAGGACCGCGATCCCCGCCGCGACCAGGAAACCGCGCGCGATCCCGAACGCGAGCGCCTGATGCAGGATCGGGCCAGGCACCGTTCCCGACCTGCTGGCCGGCAGGTGCACCGCCGTCCGGCCAGCCGCGGCTGCCTGCGCCACCTGGTGCTTGACGTTGTCCGAGACGGCGCTCCAGGTCACGGTGCCCAGCGCCGCCAGCCCGATCGCGCCGCCCACCTGCTGTCCGGTGTTGAGCAGGCTGGACGCCACGCCGGAGTCCTCGCCGGCGACCCGGTTCAGCGCCACGATGGACAACGGTACGAACAGCATGCCCAGGCCGATCGAGGTGACCAGCATCGGTCCGAGCAGCCCGCCCACGTAGTCGCTGTGCACGGTCAGCTGGGAGAACCAGAACATGCCGCCAGTCGCGATCGTGGCGCCGGCCAGCATCAGCGGGCGCGGGCCGGTGCGGGCGATGACCTGGGACACCACGCCCGACATCAGCACGACGACGGCCGCGAACGGCAGGAATGCCACGCCGGACTTCAGGGCGCTGTAGCCCAGCACTTCCTGCACGAAGATCGTGAGGAAGAAGAAGATCCCGAACATAGCGGTGGCCAGGCACAGCATGACCACGTATGCCCCGGTCCTGCTCCGGTTGGCCAGGATCCGCAGCGGCATCAGCGCGTGTCGGCTGCGCCACTCGATCAGGCCGAAGGCGGTCAGCAGGAGCGCCGAGGCGACCAGCGAGACGACCACCTTGCCGTCGGCCCAGTGGGACACGCCCTGCTGGTCCGTGCTGGCGTTCGACAAGCCGTACACCAGCAGTGCGACGCCCGCGGTGACGGTGACCGCACCAGGCAGGTCGAAGCGACCATGCCTCCGTCCTGACTCAGGCAGGACATACCTGGCGAAGATGGCGGTCACGATGCCGATTGGCACGTTTACGAACAGCACCCAGCGCCACGACAGGTACGTGGTCAGCAAGCCGCCGGCGACAAGGCCGACGGCAGCGCCGCCGCCGCTCATCGCGGCGTACACGCCCATGGCGCGGTTGCGCGCAGATCCTTCCGGGAACGTGGTGCTGATCAGGGCCAGGGCAGTGGGCGCGACCATCGCGCCGCCGACGCCCTGCAGCGCCCTGGAGGCCAGCAGCCAGGCCTCGGACGTCGCGAAGCCGCCGAGCAGCGACGCGGCCGAGAACAGCAGCAGGCCGGATATGAATATCTTCCGGCGCCCGAGCAGGTCACCAGACCTGCCGCCGAGCAGCAGCAGACCGCCGAAGGTCACGGCGTACGCGGTCACGACCCACTCCAGCCCGTTGCCGGAGAAGCCGAGCGCGCGCTGGATGTGCGGCAGGGCGACGTTAACGATCGCGGAGTCGAGCACCACCATCAGCTGGGCGGTGGCGATGACGAAGAGTGCCAGGCCGAGATGGCGTTTGCCATCGGCTGCTGTCGCAGCCCGGCCGGCTACCGGTTGCGTCGTAGACACAGCGGTTTCCTCACCTTTCTTTGGGCGTGCTGGTCCGCCGTCGTGACTCGCGCTTGAGTCACGACGTGGAGAAGTATGGGATTCGCGGTTGTGGCCTGCGGGTTCCGCGTGTAAGCGGGCGATCAGCCTGCCCCCGAGCAGGCCCGCGTGATACCGGTCAGGGAGCGGTGGGCGAAGGTACGCCCTGAGCGCTGCTCACCTCCTTGTCAGGCTCGGCGGCGGCCTGTGCTGCCGGTGCGGCCGCCAGCGACTTGCACATCTTGCGCACGAGCTCGAGGAACTGCTCGCGCTCATCCCGGTCCAGTGCGTGCGTCCACGGCATCAGGCCGAGCGTTTCCTGCTCCGCGGCCGCCTTGATCTCGAGCCCGCGGTCGGTCAGCGCGAGGTTCTTGATTCGCCGGTCGGCGGGATTCGGCTCGCGCTTGGCCAGGCCGCGCTGTTCGAGTGCATCGGCGATCGAGGTGACGAAGGACGGGTCACAGCGCAGGCGCTGGCCGAGATCCTTCATCGCCACCGGCGTATCGAGCCGCCGGAGAGCCTTCATGCAGGAGACGGGCACCCCGAACCGCTGCGAGAGTTGCTCGCCGCGCTGCATGAGGTGGCCGATGAACTCGGTCATGACGTCGAAGATCTCCTGATCGAGCCTGTCGCCGCCTGCACACCAGCCCACTGTCTGCCTCCTGCTTCACTCGGTGCGGGATCATGGCACCTTGAGCGCCCAACCGTGTCGCCTGTCAAGACCTTGCCTCGCTCAACAGTTGAGTAGCTCAACCATATTCCGCGTTCCTTGACACTGTCAAAGGTTTTTCGCCTCAACCAGTTCAGTCGCCCGCCCGGGGTACAGACCGCGCGGCCTGCTGACCGGTTGCGCCGGTAGCGGACGAGATGGCCAGGAGCGAGCCGCTCATACCAGCATGGCGCCATGGCGGAGATCCGGTTCGGCGTCAACTTCCACGCAGCTGGCTCGGCGGCGGAGTTCGAGCGGCTGGTGCGCCGCGTCGACGAGCTCGGCTACGACGTGCTCGCAGCGCCCGACCACCTGGGCGCGATGGGCCCGTTCACGCTGCTGGCCGCTGCCGCCATGGTCAGCGGGCGGCTGCGGCTGCGCACGTATGTCCTCAACGCGGGCTTCTGGAACCCGGCGCTGCTCGCACGCGAGGTCGCCACGCTCGACCTGCTCTCTGGCGGCCGTGCCGAGCTTGGGCTCGGAGCAGGCCACACGAAGAGCGAGCACGACGACGCGGGCCTGCCGTGGCTGGCGTTCAGGGACCGGATCGGGCTGCTCGAGGCCACGGCCACCGAGGTCATGCGCCGGCTGGCTGACCCTGGGCACGAGCCGGCGCCGGTCCAGAGGCCGGTGCCGCTGATGGTCGCGGCCATGTCAGCTCCTGGGCTCGCCGTGGCCGCCAGGCACGCGGACGTGGTCGGCTTCGCCGGGCTGCGCCAGGTTCCTGGCCAGCCGCTCGGCAAGTTCACGCTGGTCGGCGCCGCCGAGACGGCCGGGCGAGTGGCCGCGGTGCGCGAGCAGGCGGGCGGGCGCGGCTACCGGTCCGATGTGCTGCTCCAGCACGTCGCGATCGGTCCGAGTCCTGCCAAGTCCGCAGCGCAGATGACGGCGGGCGTTCCCTGGCTGACCGTCGAGGAGGTCCTGGCCAGCCCGTTCGTACTCTATGCCGGAAGCGCCGACGAGGCGGCGGCGGAACTCAGGCGGCGGCACGAGCGGTACGGCTTCGACAGCGTGACCACCCATCAGCCCAGCATGGAAGCGCTCGGTCAGGTGATCGCCGCGTATCGTGGCGGCTGAGCCGCCTGACGTCTGCGGCCGACACCGGAGCCTGATCAGAGAGGCCGCATGACCCGGCTGGTACTCAAGCTCGGCTCGAGCTCGATCGCGAGCGGCGACGGCCTCGCGCTGGATGTGATCGCCGATCTGGTCACCCAGATCGCGGCGGCCCAGCGCGAGCGGCACGAGGTCGTCCTCGTCACCTCCGGCGCGGCCAGGCTGGGCCGCCGGCTGCTCGCGTTCGAAGGCCCGACGGCGCGGACGGGTCCTGAGCTGCAGCGGCTGGTCGACACGGCCAGGGCGGCCGTCGCGCACGGCGGCGACCTCGGCGAGCTCGCGGCGACGCTGGACAGGTACGGCAGCGGCGAGCTCGCCGGCCCGCTCGGGGTCGCGCTGGCGGCCGCCGTCGGCCAGCCGGCCCTGCTGGCCCTGTACCGCCAGCTAGCCGCCGCCGTCGGGATGGAGGTCTGCCAGATCCTGCTGTCCCGCAGCGACCTCGACTCGCCTGCGGCGATGCGGGACGTCGGCAGCGTCCTCAGCTCCGCGCTCGAGCAGGGCCTGCTGCCCGTCGTCAACGGCAACGACACGACCGACCCGAAATCCGAACTGGACAATGACCAGATCGCCGTCGCTGTCGCGGTTGTCGCGCGAGCGTCCAGGCTGACGTTCCTCACCAACGTCCGGGCGGTCTACGGCGACGATCAGATGCTCGAGCGGATCGCCAGGCTGACGCCAGACGAGGCGCGGGCGCTGCGGATCACGGCCGCCGGAGAGGGCAGGGGCGGCATGCGCTCCAAGCTCAACGCCGCGGCCCGCGCGGCCTCCTGCGGCGTGGAGTGCGTGATCGCGTCGGCCCGCGACACCGACGTGGTGGCCAGGAGCCTCAGCCCGCGCGCCAGGCTCGGCACGGTCATCAGGGCGGCCGCCGGCCAGCTCGCTCCCGCGCAGCGCTGGGTCGGCGGGATCGCCTATCCGATGGGCACGATCGGGATCAACCGCGAGGCCGAGCGCAGCTTGGAAGGGGGCAGCACGCTGTTCCTGTCCGGCGTCAAGCGAGTCGACGGCGACTTCGAGCCTGGCGCCGTCGTTGAGCTCGTGGACGTCAGGCATCCTGCGCGGCTGATCGGCCGCGGGTCGGTCTCCGTGCCGGCGGCCGTCCTGCGACTGCTCCGCGCGCTCACCACCGACGAGGTCGGTGACGTGCTCTCGATCCTGTTCCGGCTGCGGCACGCCCCCGCGGGGGAAAACAGCCAGCTCGACCCCGAGCGGTTCGCGGACGTCGCCGACCTGGTGCGCCGCGGCTCGCAGGCCTCCAGGCAGGCCCACGCCGAGCTGACGTCGGCCAGCCGGGAGCGGGTCAGGGCGCTGACCGACGCGCTGCTCCAGGCCCAGCCGCGCGCGTGCTCGGCCATCCTGGCCGACGGCTCGTTCCTCGGCGGGAAGATCGGGCCTGATTCGCCAGCCCGCCGCGCGGCGAGGGACATGCACGCGATTCACCGCGACTCGCTTGTCGTGTTCGACAGGTCCGCCTGACCTGGCGGATCGGCTGGCTAACCGCGGACCTGGCCGGAACCCCAGGTCACGTTCTTGACGCAGGTCAGCGCCTCCAGGCCCATGGGGCCGCGGGCGTGCAGCTTTTGCGTGGACACCCCGATCTCGAGGCCGTAGCCGAACTCGCCGCCGTCGGAGAACCTGGTCGAGCAGTTCACGAACACGCTGCCCGAGTCCACCGCGCGGGCGAACCGGCGGGCGGCGGCGATGTCCTGCGCGACGATCGCCTCGGAGTTCCTGGTACCCCATCGCGCGATGTGGGAGAGCGCGGCATCCAGGTCCGGCACGACCCGCACCGCAAGGATCAGGTCCAGGTACTCGGCGCCCCAGTCGGCGTCTGACGCTGGCTCGGCGTCCGGCCAGATCGCCCTGACCTGGTCATCGCCGCGCACGACCACCCCGTTCTTGTGCAGCTCGCCGAGGGCGTCGGGCAGCCAGGCGGCCGCGATCTGCTCGTGCACGAGCAGCGTCTCTGCCGCGTTGCAGACGCTGGGCCGCGAGGTCTTGGCATTGACGATGATGCTCGTGGCCATGGCCGGATCGGCCGACGCGTCCACGTAGACATGGCAGTTCCCGTCGCCGTCGATGACGACGGGCACGGTGGCGTGCTCGCGCACCGTGTCAAGCAGGCTCCGGCCGCCGCGCGGAACGAGCAGGTCGACGAGCCCGTCAGCCGTCAGCAGCTGCACGACCGCCTCGCGGGAGTTGTCGCGGATGAGCTGCACGGCATGCCGGGGAACGACGTCCTGCCCGCGCAGCACCTGCGCGATCAGATCCGCGATCGCGCCGTTGGTGTGCGCGGCGATCGACGAGCCACGGAGCACGGCGGCGTTGCCCGACTTCAGGCACAGCGCTGCTACGTCGACGGTCACGTTCGGCCTGGCCTCGTAGACCACGGCGACCACCCCGAGCGGCTCTCTGACCTGCTCGATCAGCAGGCCGTTCGGCCTGGTGCTGCCCCTGATCACCTGTCCGACCGGGTCAGGCAGCGCGATCACCGCCCTGACCGCGCTGACCATCGCGGCGATCCTGGCATCGGTGAGGGTCAGCCGGTCCACCAGCGTCGTGGACACGCCTGACTCGCGGGCGGCGGCGACGTCGATCGCGTTCGCGTCCTTCAGCAGGTCCCGGCCAGCCTCGATCGCGTCAACGAGGCTGACCAGGACGGCGTCCTTGGCGCTGGCGTGAAGCTCGCGGGTCACGGCGGCGGCGGCGCCGGCCTGCTCGCACACCTGGCGTACTGACGTGGGCACGCTGGCATCCTTCCGTCCATCGGCCGCGCCGGGGCCCGCCGGCCTTGGTGCCGACCGACCACCGTGCGTACTCACGCAGAATGTACCTATGAGCAAGCCCGTTCCGTACGCCAGAACCATCGTCACCGAGGACGGCGTGCCGATTGACGCGGCGCACCTGCCTGGCGACAAGGACCTGGGCATCGTGCTGGCGCACGGGTTCACGCTCAGCTGGCAGCGCCCGGCCGTCTGGAAGGCCGCGACCAGGCTCAATGAGTTCGGCGGCGTCGTGACCTTCGACTTTCGCGGCCACGGCAGGTCAGGCGGCGTGTCGACGATGGGCGACAAGGAGATCAAGGACGTCGACGTCGCGGTCGGCTACGCCAGGGAACTGGGCTACTCCCGCGTCGTGACCATCGGGTTCTCGATGGGGGCGTCGACCGTGCTCAGGCACGCCGGGCTGATCGGGCACGTCGACGCCGTGGTGTCGGTCAGCGCCCCTGGCCGCTGGTACTACCGCGGCACCAGGCCGATGCGGCTTGTGCACCTGGCGATCGAGCACCGCCTCGGCCGGATGCTCACCAAGGCGATGCTGAAGACCAGGATCTCAGGCGGCAAATGGGATCCTGTGCCGCTCCCGCCCGACGACGCTGCCGCGCTGATCGCGCCGATCCCGCTGCTGATCGTGCACGGGGACAAGGACGCCTTTTTTCCCGTCGACCACGCGGAGCGGATCAACGCGGCCGCGAACGACCCCAAGGAACTCTGGATCGTGCCGGGGTTCGGGCACGCGGAGTCCGGCGCAGGGCCACATCTCATGAAGCGCATCGGCCGGTGGATGCGGGTCACCGTCGGCTTGGATCCGCAGCCGGGCGCGGCTGGGCAGGCGGCTGTGGAGCGCGTGGCGGGCAACACCGCGGCGAAGGGCAGTGTGGCGAACGACACGGGGACTGGCGCGCGTACCTTGTCCGCCGGTTAGGCCTGCTTTTAGAATCGCGTTCTAGTAAGCGCCCTACGGGCCGGCTGCTTGCCTCGGCCCTATGGGGCGGCTGCTTGCCTCGGCCCCTGGAGGATCGTATGGCGTGGGATTTCTCGACCGAGCCGGAGTTCCAGGAGCAACTCGACTGGGTCGAGGAGTTCTGCCGCACCGAAGTCGAGCCGCTCGACCTGGTGTTTCCCGGTGCCGCCTACTCACGGGCGCCGAAGGCCCGTGCCCTCGCCGATCCGCTCAAGCAGCAGGTCAAGGACCGCGGCCTGTGGGCGCTGTTCCTCGATCGTGACCTAGGCGGGCCGGGCTTCGGCCAGCTTAAGCTCGCCCTGCTGAACGAGATTCTCGGCCGCTACCGATCGGCGCCGGTGGTCTTCGGGACAGCGGCACCCGATACGGGGAACATGGAAATGCTTGCCGCCTACGGCACCGAGGAACAGAAGCGACGCTGGCTGTACCCCCTGATGACTCAGGAGATGTTCTCCGCGTACTCGATGACCGAACCGCAGGGCGGCTCGGACCCGAGCCTGTTCCGCACCCACGCCACCAGGGACGGCGACGAGTGGGTCATCACCGGCGAGAAGTGGTTCACCAGCGCTGGAGCGCGCGCCGACATCATCTTCGTGATGTGCACGAACGGCATGTTCGTGGTGCCGCGTGACGCGCCTGGGGTCGAGATAGCGCCCTATCCTGCCCTGCACAATCACGTCCGCTATGCCGACGTCCGCGTACCGCTCGACCATCTGCTTGGCCCTGAGGACGGCGCCAAGGTGCTGGCGCAGCGCCGCCTCGGCGGAGGCCGGATCCACCACGCGATGCGCACGGTGGCGCAGGTCAAGCTCGCCTTCGACATCATGTGCGAGCGGGCGCTGAGCAGGCAGTCGCATGGCAAGGTGATTGCCGACCACCAGATGGTGCAGGAGGCGATCGCGGACTCGTACGCTGAGATCAACATGCTCAGGCTGCTCGTGCTGTGGACCGCATGGACGATCGACAACACAAGCACCAAGCAGGCCCGCACCCAGATCGCGGCCTGCAAGTACACGTGCGCGAAGGTGCTGCGCGAGGTCAGCTACCGAGCGCTGCACATCATGGGCTCGCTCGGCACCACCGACCTGACGCCGCTGCAGGCCATGTGGGCGGCCGCGCCGACCATGGCCATCGCCGACGGCGTCGACGAGGTGCACAAGGTAAGCGTGGCCCGCAATGTGCTCAGGGACTACGAACCGCATCCTGGCCTCTGGCCGAGCGAGTACATCCCGGCCAAGCGCGAGGAAGCGAGGAAGAAGTACGCCGACCTCATCGACGCCGACCCCGACCTGGCCGCGTGGGCCGAGGCCGCGGTCAGCAGCCACCGGCGCTGACATGGAGGTCAACGGCAGGGTAGCGGTCGTGACGGGCGGCGCAAGCGGCATCGGCCGCGCGCTGAGCCTCGCCTTGGCTGAGCACGGCGCCGCGGCCGTGGTGGTGTCCGACGCTGACGGGCCTGGCGCGGCGAAGGTGGCAGCCGATATCACCGGGCGCGGCCAGGCCGCCTTGGCGGTCACGGCCGACGTCGCGAGCGAGCCTGCCGTCCATGATCTCGTCGCCACGGCCGCGCGGGAATTCGGGCGGATCGACCTGTTCTTCTCCAACGCCGGCATCATCGTCGCCGGCGGCATCGAGGTGCCGGACGAAGCATGGTCCAGGATCTGGGCCATCAACGTGCAAAGCCACGTGTATGTGGCGCGGGCCGTGCTGCCCGGCATGCTGGCGAGGGGAGGCGGCTACCTGATGATCACGGCATCCGCCGCCGGGCTGCTGACCCAGCTCGGCTCCGCGCCCTACGCGGTGACCAAGCACGCGGCGGTCGCGTTCGCCGAGTGGCTGTCGATCACCTACGGCGACCGCGGCGTCCGCGTGTCGTGCCTGTGCCCGCAGGCGGTGAGCACGAACCTGGGCGCCACAAGCATGCGGGAGGTCGCCGGGCTGGTCCCGCCGGTGCCGGACACCGGGGCTGTCCCGTCGGCCGCTGGCGCCGGCAGCGTGTCGCTGCAGGCGTCGGTCGACGGCGTGCTCACCCCCGATCAGGTCGCCGCCAGCGTCCTCGCCGGGGTAGCGGCTGACCGGTTCCTGATCCTGCCGCACCCGGAGGTCGCCACCTACGAAAGCCGGCGCGCCACCGATCGCGACCGGTGGCTCAGCGGCATGCGCCGCCTGCACAGCCGCCTCGCAGGAAGGGGTTAGGCATGGTGCTGGGCGTCGCTGTCCCTGAGGTAACTGAGTGGCTGCTCGGCCACGTCGGCGGGCTGCTCCCGCCGCTGGGCTTCGAGCTGATCTCGGGCGGCCGGTCCAATCTCACGTACGCGGTGACCGACGCGGCCGGGCGCAAGATCGTGCTGCGGCGGCCGCCGGTCAGCCATGTGCTGTCCACCGCGCACGACATGGCCAGGGAATACCGCGTGATCTCGGCGCTGCGCGACACGGAGGTGCCGGTCGCTCCCGCGCTGGCGTTCTGCGCCGACGAGAACGTCAACGACCGCCCGTTCTACCTGATGGAGTTCGTCGACGGACACATCCTGCGTGACGTCGCAGGGACCGAGGCAATCCTGGACGAGCCGCAGCGGCGGGTAGCGGGGGAGCAGCTCATCGACGTGCTGGCCGCCATCCACCGGGTGGACGTGGACGCCGTGGGCCTCGGTGACTTCGCCCGCCGGGACGGGTACATCGAACGGCAGCTGCGCCGCTGGCACGGCCAGTTCGGCAAGTCGCAGGAGCAGGCCAAGGAGATCGGCGTGTACCGCCCGGTTCCGCTCGTGGACGAGGTGCACAAGATCCTCACCGACCGGCTGCCGCCGCAGCAGGGTACCGCCATCGTGCACGGCGACTACCGGCTCGACAACACGATCATGTCGGGCGAAGGCCGCATCATGGCCGTGCTCGACTGGGAGCTGTGCACGCTCGGTGACCCGCTGGCGGACGTGGGCACCTTGCTCGCGTACTGGGCCGAGGATCAGGGCAGGGCGACGCCGTCGCCGGCCGTGGTCACGATGGCGCAGTCGGCGGCCACCGGACTGCCGGGGTTCCCGACCCGCGGGGAAATCGCCGATCGCTACGAGGCCAGCTCAGGACGTGATCTGGCGGATATCGGGTACTACATCGCCTTCGCCTACTGGAAGCTCGCTTGCATCCTGGAGGGCGTCTTCGTCAGGTACGCGGCCAACGCGATGGGAACCGGGGCGTCCGACGCCGACGTTCTCGGCCCGGGCGTGGAAGACCGTGCCCGCCGCGCGCTTGAAGCCCTGCAGGCCTAGCAGGTGCTGCGGGTCGACTGTCACCTGCACACCGTCGCGTCTGGCGACGCCTTCACGACGCTTGACCAGCTCGCGGAGCGCGCCGTCACCGAGCGGATCGACGTGGTCGCGATCACCGACCACAACGAGACCAGGGCAGCCATGGCGGCGGCCGTCTGGACAGGTCCCGTGCGGGTCATCGTGGGCGAGGAGATCAGGACCCAGGCCGGCGAGGTCATCGGGCTGTTCCTGACCGAGCGGATTCCGTACGTGCTGCCCGTGGCCGATGTGGTCGCGCGCATCAGGGCACAAGGCGGCCTGGTCTACCTGCCGCACCCGTTCGACCCGGCCCGCGGCAGCGTCGGCGCGGCCGCGGAAGGACTGTGCGCGGCTGGCATGGCCGACGTCATCGAGGTGTTCAACGCCAAGATCGCCGATCAGGACCTCAACGCCAGGGCGGCAGACCTCGCCGCGCGCTGGGGACTGCCAGGCGGAGCTGGCTCCGACGCGCACGACCCGGCCGGCGTCGGCGCGGCGTACCTGGAGATGCCTGACTTCGACGGGCCAGGCGATTTCCTCGCCGCGCTGGCCAGCGCGCGCGTGGCTGGCGAGTACCGGGGGCACGCTCCGCCGTTCCCGCGGCCAGGTGGCACGTCCTCAGGCAGCGAGGGCGATCAGGTGGCCCGCTTGTAGGCGCGCACGGCGAGCGGCGCGAAGACGATGAAGATGCCAACTATCCACGCGATGCTCTTCAGCAGGTTCGCCTCGACCGGCAGGTGGCCGAGCGCCAGCCCGCGCATGGCGTTGATGACGAACGTGACCGGCTGGTTGTAGGCGAACGCCTGCAGCCAGCCTGGCATCGTCGCGATAGGCACGAACGCGGAGCTGACGAACGTCAGCGGGAACAGCCAGATCAGCCCGAACGACTGCACCGACTCCTCGTCGCCGATGGCCAGGCCGGTGTACGCGGCGATGCAGCAGATGGCCAGCCCGAACAGGGTCGCGAGGGCGATCATCGCGATAGCGGGGGCGACGCCGTTGGTGAACCGGAACCCGACCGCGTAGCCGACGGCCACGATGATCAGGATCGTCACCAGCATCCGTACTGTGTCGGCGACCAGGCGCCCGGCCAGCACCGCTGAGCGCGCCATCGGCATCGACCGCAGCCGGTCGATCACGCCCTTCTGCAGTTCCTGAGCAAGTGCGATGGCCGTGCCGAAGCTCGCGAACGCCGCGGTCTGCCCGATGATCCCAGGCAGCAGGAACTGGACATATCCCCCTGAGATGCGAACAGGGATCGCGCCGCCGAACACATAGCGGAACAGCAGCGTGAAGATCACGGGCTGGACGACGCTGAAGAAGATGTAGGCGGGCACCCGGTACCAGACGATCAGGTTCCGCCTGGTGATCGTCAGCGTGTCGCTGACCGCCCAGCGGAACCTGGTCAGCGGGCTCGGCCCCGGTTCCCGGAGTCCTTGCTGCGCGGCGATGGCGGTCATGACGCCTTCCCTGTCGAGTCCTTGGCACGCTCCCGCCGCCCGCGCTTCTTGCCTGGCTGGCCATCCTCCTCGGTGGCGTGGCCGGTCAGCGCGAGGAACACGTCGTCGAGCGACGGACGGCGCAGCGCCAGGCCGTGCGTGACAACCTCGGCGGCGTCCAGGCCGCGGACGGCCTCGATCAGCACGTCGGAGCCGCGGCTCCCGGCACCGACGCTGACCTGGCCGGTGTCAGCGTCAAGATGCGGCTCGCCCTCGCCGATGGGCTTGATGGCCGCGACCGCGTCACTGAGCCTGGACCGGTCGGGCACGACGAACTCCAGGACGTCGCCGCCGATCCGGTTCTTCAGCTCCTCAGCGGTGCCCTGGGCGATCACCAGTCCGTGATCGAAGACAACGATCGTGTTAGCCAGTTCGTCCGCCTCGTCCAGGTACTGCGTGGTCAGCAAGACGGTCGTGCCCTCAGCCGCCAGCGACCTGATGACCTCCCACATACCGAGCCTGGACCGCGGGTCAAGGCCGGTCGTCGGCTCGTCGAGGAACAGCACCTTGGGGTGCCCGACCAGGCTCGCTGCCAGGTCGAGCCGACGCTGCATGCCGCCTGAGAAGGTCTTGGCCGGGCGGTCGGCGGCATCGACGAGATCGAATCCTTCGAGCAACTCGGCGGCCCTGCTGCGCGCGTCCGGCCAGCTCAGGTGGTAGAGCCGCCCGATCAGCTCCAGGTTCTCCTTGCCGGTCAGCTCCTCCTGGATCGCGGCGGACTGGCCGGACAGCCCGATGATCCGGCGCACGGCGGCAGCCTCGCGGCACACGTCGCGGCCCTCGACGACGGCGCGGCCGCCGTCAGGGGGCAGCAAGGTCGTCAGGATGCGGACTGCCGTGGTCTTGCCCGCCCCGTTCGGTCCGAGGACGCCGAGCACTGTCCCGCGCGGCACCGACAGGTCGATCCCGCGTAGCGCGCGCACCTCACCGAACGACTTGGTCAGGCCTTCGACGACTATCGCCTGGTCCGAGTTTGCCCCCGCCAACACAGCCTCCTCGCCAGATCATCGCGGATCGCCTTCCGCCCGACGAACCTACCTGCCGCTCAGATCGCGTCGCAAACGAGATAGCTGCGCTCTGCGCGTAATCACGGGGCGCGTAATCACGGGGCGCGTAATCACGGGGCGCGTAATCACGGGGCGCGTAATCACGGGGCGCGTAATCGCGGCGCAGGCTACGGCGCGCTCAGCGCAGGCCAGCCCCGCTCAAACCGGCACCGCGGCAGGACGGCCTGATGAGCAGCGACAGCCGGTCGCGGCGGCCGAACGCGCTCCGGCACATGTGCCGGGCCCTCGTGCCGCACTCGTGCAGCAGCGCGCCGCCCGTGCTGCTCGCGATCGTGACGGTGACGCAGCCAGCCCTGGACTGGCCGTAGCTGTCAGGGCGAACCGCTGACCAGGCCGCCACGCCTGCGAGAACGAGCGCCACGGCCAGCCCGATCACGGCCAGCCGGCGCTTCTCGCCGTGAACCGGCTGAACCGGCGTCGGGGGCATCAGGAGCGGCATGGCCCGCAGTCTAGGTGAGCGCGGGCGACCAAAGGTTTCACGCAGATTAACGATTCGCGCCGCTGTTTGCAGGGGCGTAACCGACGGGAAATCGCGATGAAACGCGTGCATGGGAAACCTGAACCGTACTGACCAACACTGAAGTGGTGTGCGGCGGTGCTGGTCAGCGTTGCCTGGCCCTCCGGCTCCCTTCGCTCCGGTTCTGGAGGCGAAGAGTGGTTCCCTATTCCTCCTGGCTCAGCTCGGGCGACAACGCGTGGCAGATGACGGCCGCTACGCTGGTCGGCCTCATGAGCATCCCAGCGCTCGCGGTCCTGTACGGCGGCATCGTGCAGCGCAAATGGGCCATCAACACGATGATGATGGTGTTCAGCGCCTTCGCGCTGACGCTCATCGTGTGGGTCTTGTGGGCATTCAAGATGGGCTTCGGCTCCGCGTGGATCGGCAGCTTCCTCGGCAAGCCAGGCACGGTCGCCGGGGCGTCGGCGGAGCAAGCGCGGGCGCATGTCCCGATGCTCGACGGCCTCATGCCGAAATTCAGGTTCCCGCAAAGCTCGCTGGTCTATTTCCAGTTCGTCTTCGCGGCGATCACGCCGATCCTGTTCATCGGCAGCGTGATCGGCAGGATCAAGTTCAAGGTATGGCTGATCTTCGTTCCGCTGTGGATCACGTTCGCCTACGCGGTGAACGCCTTCATGCTCTGGGGCGGCGGCTTCTGGGCCGGCAAGGGCGCTCTTGACTTCAGCGGCGGCTACGTCATCCACCTCGCCGCGGGCGTCTCCGGCTTCGTGGCGGCCGCGGTCGTGGGTCCCAGGCTGCGCCGTGACCGTGACCGGGCCATGCCCAACAACCTCGTGTTCGTGGCGGTCGGCGCCGGCATCTTGTGGCTGGGCTGGAACGGTTTCAACGGCGGCGACCCGTACTTCGCGGGAGCGGACGCGAGCGCCGCGGTGATCAACACCAACCTGGCGGCCGCAGTCGCGATGATGACCTGGGTGATCATGGATATGGCGCTCGGCGCCGAGAAGAAACCCACCTTCCTCGGCGGCGTCAACGGCATGATCTGCGGCCTCGTCGGCATCACCCCAGCGGCCGGTTACGTCACCGGAGTCGGCGCGATCGTGATCGGACTGGTGACCTCCGCCGTCGTCTGGGTGCTGTTCGCCTACCTGCCTAAGCACGTGTGGCCGTTCAGCAAGGTGGACGACGCGCTCGGCGTCGTCTACACCCATGGCTTCGCTGGCCTGCTCGGCGGGCTGCTGGTCGGCTTGCTGGCCGATCCGAAAATGATCGTCTACCTCGGCATCGGGAAGAACCCTGACGTCGCCACGACTGGGCTGTTCTACGGGCATCCCAGGCAGCTGCTGATCCAGGCGGGCGCCGCGCTGACCGTCATCGTCTGGGACGGCCTGATCACCTTCCTGATCCTGCGCGGCATCGGCCTGTTCATGAAGCTGCGGATGACCGAGTCCGAGCTGGTCGCCGGCGACATCCTGGTGCACGGCGAGGTGGCCTATCCGATGGAGGAGCCGGAAGCCGAGCCCGATTTCGGCGGCATTCCAGGCGAGCCGGTTCCTGTTCACCATCACCACCATGAGCTCGTAACACCCGAAGGCAAGGTGCTCGTCACGTCGGGTGGCAAGGCGCCGTCAGGGAGCAACGGGTCGGGCTAACTTGTGGTCTAATGATCAGCCAGCGCCAGGCAGACCTGCGCGCCAGGCAGGGCGAGCTCGAAGCTGAACTCGCCGCACTGCGCGAGCAGGCCAGCGCCGAGCGCACGGACGTGGAGCGGCTCGAAGGCATGTCGCTCGCCAGGGAGCTCGCGGCGCTCGCCGGCGCACGAGCGGTACCTCGCCGGATCAGGCGACAAGCGTGGTGGCAGGCTCCTCGCGGTGGCTGACGAACAAGGCCGGCTGACGGCTGACCTGATGGAGACAGGCGAGGCCATCGCGGCTGCCGATGCCGCGACGGCTGCGTTGTGGCAGGTGGATGACGTGCTGCGGAGCGCCTCGGGCTGGTCAACCTATGACACCTGGTTCGGTGGCGGGGTGATCGCCAGTTCCGTCAAGCACAACCGGATGGACGAGGCGGCGCAAGCAGCGGCCGTTGCCGATCAGCGGCTGGCCGTGCTGCACGTTGAGCTCGCCGACATCACGGGCCCTGCTCTGGGTACCGCAACGCAGCTCACGCTGAGCGGGCGGGACCAAGTTCGCGGACATCTGGCTGGACAACTTCTTCACTGACCTGGCGGTCGCACACCGGATCAGGCAGGCTCAGCAGCAGGTGGCCGACTCGGCAGACGTCATCGGACGGCTGCGGGACCGGCTCACCGCTCGGACAGCCAGGCACGGGCGAGGCTCGACGCGCTCGAAGCTGAGCGCTCGCGGTTGCTCGCCGGATGATGGCGCCGGCCCTCTCGGGAATCTCGCGCCGGCTGACATACGCTGACATCCGTGGCACCACCACGGGAGGCTCTGGCACGGTGACTGTTCATGTGCTGCACGAGAACCCGGACTGGTTCGCCCCGATCGGTGCGGCGCTCACCCAGGCTGGCGTCCCTTACGAGCAGTGGCTGCTCGGCGAGGTCGTGCTAGACCTCGGCGAGGAGCCGCCGCCCGGGGTGTTCTGGTCCAGGATGAGCGCGTCGTCGCACACCCGCGGGCACCCGCACGCCAAGGACCAGACCCGCGGGGTGCTGAGCTGGCTTGAGGCGCACGGCCGCCGGGTGGTGAACGGCCGCCGGGTCCTCGATCTCGAGATGAGCAAGGTCGAGCAGCTCGTGGCGCTCCGCGCGGCCGGGTTCGACGTGCCGCGGACCGTCGCGGTCGCGGGGACCGAGGAGCTCGCGGCCGCCGCGATGAAGGTGCCAGCGCCGTTCATCAGCAAGCACAACCAGGGCGGCAAGGGCCTAGGGGTGCGGCTGTTCGACAGCCACGACGAGTTCGACGACTACCTCGCCGGACCGGGCTACGAGCCCCCCGCGGACGGCATCACGTTGTTGCAGGAATACCTGCGCGCGGCCGAGCCGCAGATCACCAGGGTCGAGGTGGTCGGCGGCGATTTCATCTACGCGATCGCGGCCGACACCGCGGCCGGCGGTTTTCAGCTCTGCCCAGCCGATGCCTGCGCGGTGCCTGACGGTTCCCCCGCGTCCTTGTTCACGCTCAGAGAAGGTTTTGATCATCCGGTCACCAGCCGGTATGTCGAGTTCGCGAGGCGGCAAGGGATCGAGATCGCGGGCTTTGAGTTCATCGAGACCGTCGATGGCCGGCTCGTGACCTACGACATCAACACGACGACGAACTACAACGCCGGCATCGAGGCGATCGCGCCACGTCCGGCGCTGCCGGCCGTGGCCGCCTATCTCGGGCGGCTGCTTGACGACGAGGCGAGAAAGGCGGCATAGGCGATGCGGTTTGGCTACTGGATGCCGATCTTCGGTGGCTGGCTGCGCAATGTCAGGGACGAGAGCATGCCTGTCGCCTGGCCGTACGTGCGTGACCTGGCGGTGCAGAGCGAGCAGGACGGCTTCGACCTGTCGCTGATCGCCGAGCTGAACCTGAACGACATCAAGGGACACCAGGCCCCGTCGCTGGACTGCTGGACGCTCGCGCCCGCGGTCGCCGCCGTCACGAGCACGCTCGAGCTGATGCTGGCGGTGCGGCCGAATTATCACAGCCCGGCGCTGACCGCCAAGGCACTGTCCACGCTCGACGTGATCGCGCCGGGCCGGATCTCGCTGAACGTCGTCTCGTCCTGGTGGAAGGACGAGGCGAGCCAGTACGGCGCTCCGTTCGACGTGCACGACGCGCGCTACGCCAGGACGCAGGAATGGCTGGAGGTCATCGGCGCGCTGCTGACCGAGGAGACCGTGACCCACGAGGGCGCGCTGTACCAGCTCGACGGGACCGTGCTCGAACCGAAGCCCGGCAGGCCGCCCGTGGTCTACATGGGCGGCGAGTCGCCGAAGGCCAAGCAGGTGATCGCCGCCCAGGCCGACGCGTACGTGATGCACGGCGACGCCCCCGACGTAATCGCGGCGAAAGTAGCCGACCTGTCCGCGCTCAGGGAACAGGCCGGCCGCCGCTGCGGTTCGGCGTGTCCGGCTACGTGATCTGCCGTGACACCGAGGCCGAGGTCAAGGCAGAGCTTGACCGGGTACTCAACGTCAGGTCATCGCCAGAGGCCTACGCGTCCTACCGGGACTTCATCGGGGGGTCGCAGCTTGAGTCGCAGGTCTCCCTCGAGGAGTACAGCGTCTCGAACCGGGGTCTGCGCAGCGGCATGATCGGCAGCCCTGACCAGATCATGGAGCGGATCAGGGCCTACGCCGATGCTGGCATCGACCTGCTGCTGCTCCAGTTCTCCCCGCAGCGCGAGGAGATGGCCAGGTTCGGCGCTGACGTGATCAGCGCGTACCGGAACGACTGAGCCTGCCACCTGCCTTAGGCCTCTCCGCACCGAATATAGGTGTTTCTCCCGATGCCATTGCCGGGTCCTTACAGGCAACCTGAATGCGATGGGAGCGGCGTGGGCTGCGAGATGTGACGACAGACGCGAGAACGGACGCGCCGGCACCGGCGCAGCGGCCGCTCCGACGGGGCAGGAGAAAGACAATGACGTACGGCGCGCTTGCCATGTTCGTGGGCGCGATCTTGTTCCCCGGCCATAATCAGGCCGAGGGCATCAGGCACAGTCACGAGCCTTTCAGAATCGGCGCGACCCGGGCGGGCAGCGGCTTGCGCAGGTGCGCTCCCGGTGACCCAGACGTGATCGAGGACGACTACTACCGCTTCCTGCGCGCACCGCGGGACTGACACTCGCGGCAGGACGAGCTATATCCCGGCATCACTGCGGCGGCGCGCCGCAGTGATGCCGGATTGGCGTTCTGTAGTACCGAACACTGTTGCGTGCCGTAGCATCACGGATGCTTCTTATTCGGTAGCCCGACCATCTCTTCTGGCACGGAGGAGCGACCTTGGGCAGGGAGGCACGAGCCTCGGACGCGGATCTGCCGACCGCGAGCACGGATCTGGCAGGGCACGATGGTCTGGCGGACTACCCACATCAGGACCGGTACACGGTCCGCAGCGTCGCCAGGGCGATCAAGCTCATCGACATCGTGGCCGCGGGTCCGCCTGAGGGCATGTCACTGAGCGACCTGGCCAGGTCACTCGGGGCATCCAAGAGCACCACGCTCGCCCTGGCCAGGACGCTGACCACGGCAGGAATCCTGCGCGACGCCAGGCCAGGCCCGCTCTACTGCCTGGGCACCGCGCTGATCAGGCTCGGCGACATCACCAGGAGCCAGCTCCCGCTCGGCGACATCTGCCGGCCAGTGCTGTCCGAGCTAGCCGAGCAGACCAAGATGACGGCACGGCTGGCCATCAGCGACGAGGGCTGCCCGGTCTTCATCGAGCGGGTGGACGGGCCCGGCAGCGTCCGGTTCAGCACGCCGCTTGGCCGGCGCGAGATGCCGCACGCGTCAGCCGCCGGCAAGGCGATGCTGGCGACCATGCCTGAAGAGGTCGTCCGGGCGATCTGCGCGGCCACCGGCATGGTGCGGCGGACGGCGCGCACGATCACCAACGTCGACTCGCTGCTCGCCAACCTGGCGGTCGCCAGGGCGAACGGCTTCGCCGTGGACGACGAAGAGGACGCCGACGGCATCTTCTGCGTTGGCGCCGTGTTCTTCGGGCACGACGGTGCCTGCGCCGGCGCGGTCAGCGTGACCGGCATCAAGGGCGACATGCCGACCTGGCGGGTGAACGAGATCGGCCGGATGGTGCGCCGCTACGCGAGCAAGGTGTCTGACGCACTTGGCGGCCGCACGCATATCGAGGGCCCGCCGGCCGCTCCGTTATCCGGCCGCGCCGAGGGCGGCGAGCAGCGCCTTCATCCACGGGCCGAGGTCTGCGGGCGTCCTGGCCGAGATGAGATTCCCGTCGACGACGGTCGCCTCGTCCGTCCACTCGACGCCGGCGTTGACCATGTCGTCCTTGATCGCGGCCACGCTGGTGGCGCGCCTGCCGCGCAGGATCTGCGCCGAGATCGGCACCCAGCCCGCGTGACAGATGAACGCAATCGGCTTGCGCTTGTCGTCGAACGCCCGCACCAGGCCGAGCACATCGGCTGACCGGCGCAGCTTGTCAGGCGCGTAGCCGCCAGGAATCACGAGGGCGTCGAAGTCAGGCTCCGACAGCTCGCCCACCGTCGCATCGACGGCAACCGGGCCGTGGCCCTTCTTGCCCGTCACGGGCTGGCCGTCGAGCCCGGCCACTGTCACGGCGATGCCCTCTTCGGCGAGCCTGTACAGCGGGTACAGCAGCTCCATGTCCTCGAACTGGTCAGCGGCCAGGAGCAGTACCTTGCGGCCCGCGCCGGCGGGATCGCGCTGAAGTTCACCCATGAACGACATTATCCAGGGCGAGCGTCACCCGCCAGCGGCTATGGCCGCGAGCACGGCGAGCAGGAACGTCGCGAGCGCGAGCACGCCATGCAGGACGGGAATGACCGGCGCCAGCCGCCAGCCGCGGCTGGCCGGCTTGGCCGGTGGCGGCTCGGCCAGCATCCTTTCGACAAGATCATCGACGAGTTCGCTGGTCAAGGCCTCGTTGGCGAGTACCCGGTCGAGCATCTCATTGGTGACCAAGATAGCGGGCGTGCCCGCGCGCTGGCGGGGGTCGTCGTGCGGCGAGCGGTGGCCCGATGCTGGCGGCCTGGCGGGGTACGGCGTCCAGATGGTGACGGTCGAGATCCCCAGGCCGATCGCGGGCGCCAGCAACCCCACGGCGAGCCAGGCCAGCGCCGGCAGCCCGGATATCAGGAAGCTCGCCCAGCTGACCAGCCCGGCCAGGGCCAGGCCGGCGTGACCAAGGATGAGGGCCAGCGACATCGTCTCTTGCCTGGCTCCGGCGGCTCTGCCTCCCGCGGCTGCGGCTCTGGTGGCTGCGGCTCCGGCTCCGGCGGCCTTGCGTCGGGCGCCGCTTGATAGCCAGCTGCGGAGCATGTAGGCGCCGAGGCTCTCCGCGAGCAGCCAGCTGACCAGGGCGGCCGTTCCCAGGCCGCGCCCGTGGCGGCTGACCGCGTGAGCGCCTGCCGCGACGAGACAGCCGTGCAGGCAGCCACCCGTCAGGCTGGCCCCGACGACAGTTTCGGCTGACATCATTGCGGCATCCCTCGTCATCTCGCATCATCGCCGGGTATTCCCCAGGTCACAAGCACCGCCCCCAAGCACCGCCCCCAAGCACCGCCCACAAGATGACACGGCTGGCCCGCTGCCCTGGTTCTGCCATGTGCTGGCGGTCGGCGCCGGCGCGTGGTTTAGTCACCCGCATGCGCGTGATCGACGAGGCGGACTTCGCGGCGGAGACATCGGCGTTGCTGGAGCGGATGGGCGGCGGGCCCGGTCTCTCGGACCTCGCGGCCGTGCTGGCGATGCGCTCCAGGAACGCTGACCCCGCGGTCGCCGGGTGCGCCGACCCAGCCGTGACGTCGGCCGACCTGTACCTGCCAGCCCGCGGCGGTCCGGTGCTCGCCAGGCTCTACGCCAGGCGCGGCGCGACCGGCCCGCGGCCGGCGCTGCTGTGGCTACACGGCGGCGGGTTCGCCGCAGGCTCGGTCAGCGACATCGACCACGTCTGCTCGCGGCTCGCCCACCTGGCCGACTTCGTCGTGGTCTCGCTTGACTACCGGCTGGCGCCCGAGCACCCGTTCCCCGCGGCCCTGCACGACACCTACGACGCGATGTGCTGGCTCGCCGCGCACGGCCATCTGATCGGCGGCGACGGGCGGCTCGCCGCTGGTGGCCTGAGCGCCGGCGCGGCCCTGGTGGCCGGGGCCTGCCTGATGGCACGTGACGAGGGCGGCCCGGCGCTGGCACGCCAGGTCCTGTGTTATCCAGCCCTGGACTTCGGCCAGGACACCGAGTCGGCTCGGCTGTACGACGGGGTCTTCCTGAGCGTCAGGGCGGGCAACTGGCCGGCGACGCAGTACCTGGCCGGGCAGGAGGTGACGCCGTACGCGGCGCCGCTCCGCGCCCACACGCTCGCTGGCCTGCCCGCGGCGCTGCTGATCGGCGCCGGCCGGGATCCGCTGCGCGACGACGCGAGGGCCTACGCGACCAGGCTGGCCGAGGACGGCGTTCCCGTGACGCACGTGGAGTACGCGGGAACGATGCATGGCTTCCTCAACTTCTGCGGCGTGCTGTCGGCAGGCGACCACGCCATCGAGCTGATCGCGGCGGAGCTGCGGCAAGTCAGGGAGATGGCTCCGGCCACCGTTCCCGCGTGAGCAGTCAGGCTGCCTGGCCGGGTGACAGGTGCGCGCGGCGGCACGTAGCGTCGGTGCCATGACAGTGAAGCTGGTAGTCCTGTACACCCATCCGGACGACGCGGACGCGTTCGATGAGCACTACACCGGCACGCACATGCCGCTTGTGGACAAGATCCCCGGGCTGCAGCGCACCGAGACCGGCAACGTCGGTGCCGCGGTCGACGGTGGCGAGCAGACCTACTACCGCGTCACCGAGCTGTACTTCGCCGATCAGGGCGCGCTCCAGGCCGGGTTCGGATCCGACGAGGGCGCCGCAACGGCGGCCGACTACCAGAAGATCGCGCCGCCCGGGTCGCGCATGTTCGTGGTGCCGGTCGACGGCTGAGCTCGCGGTTCAGCCGTCGTTCAGCAGCTGGCCGGTCCACGGCCCGGCCAGGTGATACGTCGCGAGGGCGAGGACCAGGCCGATCGCGAGGGCGCCGGTCAGGAGCAGCCAGCGCCGCCCGGCGCCTGCCAGTGCCGCCGAGGCCCGCTCCCGTGCCGGTGACCCGGCCCGCAGCAGCCTGGGCAGCTGCGGTGCGTACCAGAGCACGTGCACCGACATCGCGCCGAACCACAAGATGAAGCTCGCCTTGTGTATGAAGATCCACTGGGGCGCTCGGGGTCCGGCGACGGCGAGCGCGACGCCGGAGCCGATCACCCCGGCCGATGTCGCGATCACGACCGGCCCGAGCAGCCGGAGCAGCAGCGCTGGCGGGCCCTTGCGCACGTACGGCGCTGATCCGGTGTAGTACCGCACGAACCGGTAGCCGGTCGAGCCGATCTTCAACAGCACCGGGCCGACCAGCAGCATGCCAATGAAGAAGTGCAGGGTCATCATCTCGCGCTTGAACACGATGGTGACGCCCTCGGCCACGAGTAGCACAAGCAGGACGGCGCCGGTGGTCGCGGTGAGCCGTTCGTTGCCGTGGGCTCCGCCAGTCGGGCCTGTGCCGTGATCGCGGTCGCGGCGATGCCGCGGCGCCGCCTTGACGCTCACCGGCCGATCCGGTGCACGTGCCCGCCGCGGTCGGCGTCATGCCTGGCGCCAGCGCTCGCGGAGGCCGGCGGGCTACCGGTCGGCGTCCGTGCCGGCTTGCCGCGTTCGAGCCGCAACGCGAGCGTCGGGCACAGCCGCACCGCTCGCCTGGCCAGTTGGTGCAGCTCGTGCGGCACGTCACCGTCCGCCACGATCGGGTACCCCCACTCGTCAAGGCCGACAAGCTCGGGCAGCATCTCGGCGCAGATCCCGTGCCCCGTGCACGCGATCGGGTTCACGGCCAGTCGCTGCTTCACCGCCAGGCCTCCATGTCCGCTGGACGGGGAATGGGCAGGACGGGCCTGGCCGGCTTGCCATGCCTGGCGGCCAGGCATACCCGCCTGGAGACGTGTGACTTCAGGTCGGCCGCGAAGGCCGTGAGAGCCGATCTGGCCAGTCGCACCGCGCCGTCTGGATGCCGGCACGCGCCGCGCCCTGCGATGGTTGACAGCCGCCGCTCCAGCCGGTCGAGCACCGGCCCTGCCGGTCGGCCGCTCGCGAGCTGGGCGAAGTCGTCGGCGATAGCAGGCAACCCGAACACGCACGGCCCGCACTGGCCAGCACCCTGGCCTGCGAGCCAGGACAGCACTCTCGCGGTCTCGGTCAGGCCGCACGCCCCGGCCGGCAGGGCGACCAGCACCCCGGCGCCCGGCGAGGCGCCAACGGGCCGCAGCGCCGTGGCCGCCAGCGGCAGTCCGGCCACCTCCTGGAGGTCGTGCCAGGTGCCAAAGTAGCCGCCGACGAGCAGCGAGCCGGCATCGTGCCGCACGCCAGACATGGCGAGCACGTCGCCGATCGGCGTGCCAACCTCGATCTCGTACACGCCTGGCGCGTCCACTGCCCCGGAGACCGTCGTCAGCATGCTGCCGGGCGCGTCGGGAAGCCCTGCCTGGCGATACCAGGCAGGGCCGAACCTGGCGATCAGCGCGACGTGGGACAGCGTCTCGACGTTATCGAGCAGGGTCGGCCTGCCGCTGACGCCCTTCTCGTAGGGCCGTGGCGGCACGGCGGTCGGCCGGGCATCGCCCCCGTTCAGCCACGCCACGATGGCGGTCTCTTCGCTGGCGACGTAGTGCGGCGGCAGGGCGTGCATGGCGATGCTGACCGGGTCGAGCCTTGCGTGCTCACGCTCGGCGATGGCCTGGTCGACGATGGACCAAAGCCAGGTCTTGTCGCTCGGCAGGCATAGCGCGACGGCTCCGGCGCCGATCGCAGTCGCGGCCAGCACAATGCCGTCGAGCACGAGATGCGGCGCGCGAGCCAGCAGCGCCTTGTCCTTCTGGCTGGCCGGCTCACTCTCCATGCCGTTGGCGACGACAACGGCCTGACCCCGGCCCGATGCGACCGAGCGCATCTTGATGCCCGTCGGGAAGCCAGCGCCGCCGCGCCCGGTCAGGCCTGCCTGCGTGACCGCGTCGATCAGTGCTTCGTGCCGCCGCGGGCCGTGCTGGGGGACAGGGCCATAGGTGTCGAGGTGCGCGTGCAGCGGCGCTGGGCCGTCGGCCCCGCGCCAGCCGTGCGTCAGCCTGCTCGCCAATCCGAGCTGGCTGGCCCGGTGTGAGGCGCCGCCGGCCGCCCTGCGCACGGTGGTGCCGCTATGCCCCGCCATCGTCACCTCCGCTCCCGGCTCGCAGGCCGACCGTGCCGGCTCGCAGGCTGACCGTGCCGGTCACCGCCGAGCCCCTGATCGTCAAGACAAAATCTGCCTGCCGTCGCCCTGCCCGGCCAGACACGTCCGCCAGCAGGTTGCGTCCCGAGAGCTCGACGACAGGCCCCGAGTAGCCCGATGCGCTCCCAGAGCGGCCGATCCTGACACTGCCGCTGGTCAGGCTCACGCCCCCGCCCGCAGGGATGCCGTGCAGCACGATCAAGAAACCGAGGCGTGGCGCGGCCGTGGTACGGCCGGTGATCGTGATCGTCCGATGGCCGGAACCAGGTCCGCTGGCGACCGACAGCCGTCCCGTGAACGGGGTGCTGACCAGCCTGGGCGCCGGGCTGCCCGACGGCGCCTGCAGCGGCTGGCTCTGGTTCCCTAGCAGCTTGACCGGCGTGCCAGCCCGCCGGGCCCAGCCCGACTGCAGCGGCCCGGCCAGCACGAACACGCCGGTCAGCACCGGCACGAGCACGAGCGCCAGCAGGCCGGCGGCGCGCGTCAGCGGGTTCGCGGTCAGGGACAGCCGCCACCAGACCGCCCAGCCCACCGCCGCCACGCAGCCGGCGTTGATCGCCAGCACCCAGAACAATTTGGTGTCGGTGCCGGTGCCCAGGCCATGCCACAGCGCGACCGGCCAGCACGCGTAGACGAGCAGGTGCACCGCTCGCCAGGCGCGATGGCTGAGACGATCCCTGACCAGGCTGGTCGCGATGACGGCGAGCATCAGGTCGAAGGCCACAGCGCCGAGGCTGAGCCACAGCGGCCGGTACGGCGAGCTGTAGGGGATGAAGGCCGCTGCCACGCTGATCGAAGCGAACGGGTCGAGCACGGTCGTGACCACGTGAACCACGACGAGCCCGAGGGCCGTCAGCGCGAGGTTGCGATGCAAAGCGGCCAGGACCAGACGGGGCCACCGCGCTGTAGCCGTCCGCGCGGTCCCGATCACGCCCAGCATGACCGTGCCGGTCAGCAGCACCATCGACACGATGCCGGTCGCCCTCGTGGCGTACCAGAGCAGCGTCGACCCGCTGGCGAGCGGTGCGCTCAGAGGGTGGACCGTGATCATGCTGCCAGACTCGGCTGGCCATCACGCGCCATCGCGTTCCGCATGGTCACGAACCACCGGACGAAACCACGGGCGGGGCGCCTGAGC
This sequence comes from uncultured Actinomycetota bacterium, assembly GCA_963739025.1. Classification (GTDB taxonomy): domain Bacteria; phylum Actinomycetota; class Actinomycetes; order Streptosporangiales; family Streptosporangiaceae; genus Chersky-822. The sequence continues at coordinate 471,484 of CAVTYS010000004.1, forward strand.
TGCGTGGTTTGTGGTGCGGCGGGCTGAGCTTGCGGTGCTGCCGCGCCGGACTGCGGCGGTGGGACGAGCCTCCGCCCGCGCCGGATGTCCCGCCTGATCCCGTGCTCCGTCCGGAGCCGGCGTGGCTCGCTGGCCTCCCTGAGCTTGCCGCGTGACCGGGCAGGGCGAAGCCCAGCGCGGCGGCGAGCGCGAAGCTCGCGGCAGTCGCGCTGCCAGCGATCCAGACCGTCAGCCTGCGCGTTCGTACGAGCTGCTTGTCGCGTCGGGCGATGGCACTGTCATGCGGCCAGCGCATGGTTGAAACCTCCCTCATTAGGCCGGGCACACACAGCCTGCCCGGCTGAGCCTGGGGAACCAGTTCAGCAATCCTTCAGACCTGACAAATATCGAAAGAGCCGATGTCGCTGGGAGCCGATGTGGCTAGTAAGCGCGCGCGCCGCGGTCCCGCCCTATGGCGGGGACAGTCAGGGTGACCGTGAGACCGCCGCCCCGGGTATCGGACAGCTCAGCCGTTCCGCCGTCCGCCGTGATCAGCCGGTGGACGATGGCCAGGCCGAGCCCGGTGCCGCCCGGCGTGGCTGACACGAAGCGGCGGAAGGCCGCCTGCTGCTGCTGCGTGCTCATACCCGGGCCGTCGTCGGCCATGACGATCCTGACCCGGTTACCCGCCTGCATCGCCGTGAGCGTGATGTGGCCGCCAGACGGGACCGCCTCGATGGCGTTGGCCAGCAAGTTATCCAGGATCTGCTCTAGATGGCCATCGCGCATCCTGGCCGTCAGCGGCTCCGCCGTTGGGGCGCTGAGCTGCACGAGCTGCTCGTCGGCGGCCGGCTTCCAGGCGGCCGCCCGATCCCGGATCACGGCCTCTACCTGGACGGGGACGGGTGCCGCCGTGACGTTTTCCGCGCGGGCGACCGCCAGCAGCCCGTCGACCATCCGCGACAGCCTCGCGACCTCGTCGTGCGCGCCGGCGAGTTCGTCGGCGAGCTGGTCGGTGGTCTGCAGGGCGAGTACGTCCAGCCGCAGCCGCAACGCCGCGAGCGGCGTACGCAGCTGGTGCGAGACGTCGGCCATCATCGCCTGATGGCCGCTGACCAGCGCCTCCAGCCGGCCGGCCATCCGGTTGAAGTTCGCCGCGAGCCTGCGGACTTCCTGGGGTCCCGCGGTCGCCGGCGCTCGCGCGGCGAAGTCCCCGTCGCCGAGTTCTTGCGCGGCCGCCTCAAGCGCGCCGAGCGGCCGGCTCACCCAGCGGGCCACCGCGGTGGCGATCAGCGCGGCCGCCAGCAACGCGACCGCCGAGACGGCGGCGAGCCAGCCGCGCAGCACCGTCAGCCGGTGCTCGAGCGGCTCGGTTGACCTGGCCAGCGCGACGCTGCCGAGCCGTGTCGCACGGGCATCGCTGGTTACCGCGACCACGACCGTCAGCCGCTCGGCTGACGCGAACGTGATGGGGGCCTGGCCAGAGCGCGCGCCCGCCAGCATTGCCCGCGTGACGCCCGGCACCGGCCCGCTGCCTGCCACCTGCCTGCCGTCGGCGGCATAGACGGCGACGACGTCGCCGCGCCGCTTGAGCCCGGCGACGGACTTACTGAGCTGTGTGCTGCTTGCGCGGTCGCCGAGGAACTCCTCGGCGACGCTCGACACCGTCGTCGCGGCGGCGAGCGTGTCGGTACGGAAGTCGCGCTGGTCCTGGTTCGCCGTTAGCACGCCAAGCGGGATGGCCGCGACGCCAAGGAGCACCGCGACGAGCGCGATGACCACCAGCGCGATGCGGCGCGCCACCTAGACCTCGCCGAGCCGGAATCCGCGGCCGTAGACCGTCTCGATCAGGCCAGGCACGCCGAGCTTGCGGCGCAGCGCGGCGACATGGACATCAAGCACCTTCGTCGGGCCGTACCAGTGCGAGTCCCAGGCCGACTCGAGTACCTCCTGGCGGGCGACGACGCGGCCGGGATCAAGAGCCAGGCACTCGAGGATGTCGAATTCCTTCGGCGTCAGGGCGATGGGTTCGCCATGCACGCTGACCTTCCTGGTGCGCAGGTCGATGGCTAGCGGTCCGTGCCTGATGAGCTCACCGCCCGGCCTGACCCGCCGCAGCACGGCTCTGATCCTCGCCTGCAGCTCGGCCAGCCCGAACGGCTTGACCAGGTAGTCATCGGCGCCGGCGTCCAGCGCGTTGACCCGGTCGGCCTCCTCGCCGTACGCCGTGACCACGATGATCGCGACAGCGGACCGTTCACGGAGCGCCCGGCAGATGCTGACCCCGTCGCCGTCGGGCAGCTCGAGGTCGAGCAGGACGACGTCCGGCAGGCCGCGGGCTAGGGCCTCGGCCCCGGTGGTGACGTGATCGACCTGGTAGCCGCCTCTGGTGAGGCCGCGAACGAGCTGCGTGGCGATTCCCTCGTCGTCCTCGACGATGAGCACGCTCGGTCCCTGGCCGGCCGCGGCAGGCCCTGGTGCGGCGCTCGGTGCTGTCATGGCACCGAGGTTAGGCCAGCCGGGGGACTGGTGGCGGCTGCTTACTCCGCAGGGTGGCCAGCAGGCGGGCGGAATGCCGGGACCGCCTGTTTCAGCCCGAAGCCCCAGTTGAGCATTCTGGCGGCGTCAGAGAACGTCGCGCCGGTCTTGGTCGCTGCGCTGTCGAGCACCACGCCGATCAGGGTGCGCTTGCCATGTGTGGCCTCGAACAGCAGACACTCCCCGGCTGCCGGTGTCCAGCCGGTCTTGATGCCGATCGCTCCCCGGTACCTGCCGAGCAGCAAGTTGGTATTCGTCCACAGGTAACGGTGATGATGCCGCCCGGCGTGCACCAGCCAGTGCCGGTGCCTGACCACGGTGCTGATGACCGGCTGCGCCATCGCAGCCTCGCCGAGCAGCAGCAGGTTCCTGGGCGTCGACACGTCGGTGGACAGCAGCCCGTCGAAGTTCGTGAAGTGCGTCTTCACGAGGTGGAGCCGGCGCGCCGTCGTGTTCATCTTCCGCACGAACGCCCGCAATCCCGGCCCGAAGCTGTTGGCGAGTGCGATCGCGGCATCGGCGCCTGAGGGGAGCAGCATCGCGTACAGCAGCTGCCTGGCAGTGAGGATGTCGCCAGGATGCAGGCCAGCGGTTGTGGCGTTGTGCGCGCGGGCGTACTCGGCGTCGGCGGCGGTGATCCTGATCGGCCTGTTCAGGCGGTTGGCCCGGACGACGACCAGCGCGGTCATCACCTTGGTGATGCTCGCGATCGGGCGCGCGCTGTACTGCCGGCGTCCCCACAGTTGCTTGCCGGTCACGGCGTTCGCCAGCTCGGCCGCCCGCGCCGCGATGTTCCGCGGCGGATGCTGGGCGGCTGCACTGCCAGGCCGCTGGGCGGCGGTGGCCGGATGGGCCGGAGCGAGCGCCGCGACCATGGCGACGGCGACGATGATCGCGGCAGCCGCGAGACTTGCCCTGACGGGCGGGCGGGGCAGGAACCGGGGTGCTCGGGACATGGCGCTCCTGGGAGGTAGGGCGGGCAGACCTCGGCGTGCTACCAGCCGGTGGGCAGCGGCATTCCCTCGGTATACCCGGCAGCGCTCTGGGTTCCGACCACGGCGAGCTCGTGCAACTCGGCGACGTTGCCAGCGCCGGCGTAGGTGCACGCGCTGCGCAAGCCGGCGATGATGGCGTCGATCAGGTCCTCGACGCCAGGGCGCTGCGGATCCAGATACATCCGGGAGCTCGAGATCCCCTCGTCGAACAGCTCCTTGCGGGCACGCTCGAACGGCGAGTCCGCGGCGGTCCGCAACCGGACCGCCCTGGCCGAGGCCATGCCGAAGCTCTCCTTGTACAGCTTGCCCTGCGGATCCCTGTACACGTCGCCTGGCGATTCGCAGGTTCCGGCGAACCAGGAGCCGATCATCACGCTGGACGCGCCGGCCGCGAGCGCGAGCGCGACGTCGCGCGGGTACCGGACGCCGCCGTCGGCCCAGACGTACCTGCCGAGCCTGCGTGCCTCGGCAGCGCACTCGAGCACCGCGCTGAACTGAGGGCGGCCGACGCCCGTCCGCATCCTCGTGGTGCACATGGCACCTGGACCGACGCCGACCTTGACGATGTCAGCGCCTGCCTCGATGAGGTCGGCGGTGCCTGCGGCGGTGACCACGTTGCCCGCCACCACGGGCACCGCGGGCGACACCGAGCGCACCGCCTGCAGCGCGCAGATCATCTTGTCCTGGTGCCCGTGCGCTGTGTCGACCACGAGCAGGTCCGAGCCGGCGTCGAGCAGCTGTTTGGTCCGGCCGGCGACGTCGCCGTTGATGCCGAGCGCCGTCCCTACCCGGAGCTTGCCCGTGGCGTCGGTGGCCGGGGCGTAGATGGTCGCCCGCAGCGCGCCGGTCCTGGTGAGAATGCCGACGCACCGGCCGTCCTCGCCGACGACCGGCGCGAGCCGGTGCCGGCCGGCCTGGAGCATGCCGAACGCCCGCTCCGGGTCCACCCCGGCGGGCAACGTGACCAGTTCGCGCGACATAAGGTTCCTGAGCTGGGTAAACCTGTCAACCCCAGTGCAGTCGGCCTCGGTGATGACACCCACGGGACGGCCATCCTCGATCACCACGATGCCGCCGTGCGCCCGCTTCGGCAGCAGGCTGAGGGCGTGCCCGGTGGTGGCCTCGGGCCCCAGCGTGAGCGGAGTGTCGTAGAGCAGGTCTCGGCTCTTGATCCAGGCGATGACTTCGGCGACCACGTCGACCGGTATGTCTTGCGGCAGCACCGTGATCCCGCCGCGCCTGGCGACCGTCTCCGCCATCCGGCGGCCGGCCACCGCCGTCATGTTGGCCACCACGATCGGGATCGTGGTGCCGCTGCCGTCGGCGGACGCCAGGTCGACGTCGTTCCTGGAGGTCACCGCGGACCGGTTGGGTACCAGGAACACGTCGCTATAGGTGAGGTCATGAGCGGGCGGTGTGAGAAAGCGCACTTTAGCGATTCTGCCAGCGGCCGGGGGTTCCGGGGGGTCGTCCCCCCGGAACCCCCGGGCCAGCACAGCTCACGAGCCGAGGACCTGCCGGAGGTAGGCGTTGCCGAACCTGCGATCTGGGTCGAGTTTGTCACGCAGCGCCACGAAGTCATCAAATCTCGGATACACGCCGCTCAGGTATCCGGCGTCCCTGGTGTGCATCTTGCCCCAGTGCGGCCGCCCGCCGACGGCGGTCATGATCGCCTCTGTCTCGCGGAAATAGTCCTCGTGCGGCGAGGCGTGGTAGACGTGGAACGCGATGTAGGCGCTGGCCCGGCCGCTGGCGGTGGAGAGCCAGAGTTCATCGGCCGGCGTCACGCGCACCTCGATCGGGAAACTGATCAGCCAGTCCTTGCGGTCGAAGAGCGCACGGATCTCGCCGAGCGCCTCGGCGAGGTGCTCCCTGGGAATCGCGTACTCCTGTTCGGAGAACCTGACCCGGCGCGGGCTGGTGAAGACCTTGTAGGGCGCGTCGGTATAGCTGCGGGCACTCAGCGCCCGGCTGGCTAGCGCGTTCACGGTCGTGATCGAGCCAGGCGCCAGATGGCCGAGGCGGCACGTCGCCCCGAACACCGAGTTGGACAGGAACTCATCGTCCAGCCAGTGCCGCCAGCCGGGGAGCGGACTGGCGGGTCCTGATGACCTGTTGTTGCGCTTGGTCAGGCATCCTTCGCTGTGCGGGAACCAGAAGAACTCGAAGTGCTCGTTCTCGCCGGTCAGCTCCGGCAGCCTGGAGATCACCTCGGCCCAGCGCATGGGCTCCTCACGCGCCGTGAGCAGGAACAGCGGCTCGACCTTGAACGTCACCGCCGTCACGATGCCCAGCGCGCCGAGACCGATCCTGGCGGCGTTGAACAGGTCGGGCTGCGGGTTGGTGGCCGAGCACGTGGTCGTGCTGCCGTCGGCCAGCACCAGTTCGAGGGCGGCGACCTGAGCGGCCATGCTGCCGCTCTGCCTGCCGGTTCCGTGCGTACCGGTCTGGGTCGCGCCCGCCACGGTCTGCACCTGGATGTCGCCCATGTTGGTCAGCGAAAGCCCGCGGGCGTGCAGCGCTGAGTTCAGCGTCGACAGCGGGCAGCCGGCCTCGACGGTGATCAGCCCGGCCGCCACGTCGATCGAGCGGACCGCCGTCATGCCGCCTGGGTTCAGCAGCACCCCGTCCGTGCTGGCCGTCGGCGTAAACGAGTGCCCGCTGCCGGTCATCCTGATCGGCAGCCCGTCGGCGGCGGCCTTGGTCACCTCGGCTGCCACCTCCGCCGCCGATCCCGGCATCCGTACCCTGGCCGGCCGCGCGGTCACGGTGCCTGCCCAGTTCCGCCACTGGCTGGTCATCGCGGCACGTCCTCCCGTCGATGCTGGTAGGTCCTGGTCGGCCTGATCGGTCTGGTCAGCTGGTAGCACCCAATTCTGCCGGTTGGCCGTCGTGCTCGGTTCGCAGCCTGCGTATCCCGGCGACGCAGATGAGCACCCCGGCCGCGCCGCAGCTGGCCGAGAAGGCGAAGCTCCACCGCGCGCCGTACGCGTCGATGATGTGGCCGGAGAACGCCGAGCCAAGCGCCACTCCGACCGAGATCGTCGAGCTGAGCCAGGCCAGCGCCTCCGTCGTGCGGTGCGACGGCGCCTGCCGCTCGAGGATCCCGTAGCCGGTCATCAGCGTGGGCGAGATCGCGAGCCCGGCCAGGAACCCGACGGCGTCCAGCGCCAGCAACCCCGGCATCGCCCAGAACGTCGAGACTCCGACGACGGTGAGCGCAGCGGTGATCGTGAACCGACGTCCGAGCGGCGCCTGCCAGTGCCGCGAGCCGTACCACAGCCCGCCTACGGCGCTGCCGAGCGCGTACGTGCCGAGGATCAGGCCCGCCACTGGCCGGTGGCCAAGCTCGGCGGCGAAGGCGACCGTGCTCAGGTCGATCCCCGAGAACATCGCTCCGATCAGCAGAAAGGCTGGCGCGAGTGTCATGATGCCGCTGGCCGGCAGGCTTGCCGTGGACAGCCGCCTGATCACGGCCCGCAGGCCAGGACGTATCCGAACGCCAGCCTGTCCGCCAGCGGCCAGCGGCCTCGGCATCGGCGCGGGTTCCGTCCTGCGCTGGGCTGCGAAGAGCAAGGTGCCGACGATGCAGAGCAGGCTCGCGGTGCCGATCCCCGACGCCGGAGCTACCTGCGTTGCCAGGACGGTGACCAGGGCTGGCCCGATCACGAAGATGAGCTCGTCGTTGACGGACTCCAGCGCGAAGGCGGTGTGCAGGCGCCGCGGGTCGCCCTCGATCATGCTGCTCCACCTGGTCCGCACCATGCTGCCGGTCGATGGCATCGACCCGCCGGCGGCGATGCCGGTCAGCAGCAACGTCCAGAACGGCGCGTGCAGCTCGGCGCAGGTGATGAACACCGCGCTGACGAGCGCGAAGACGGCGGTCTGGGCGACCAGCACCCTGCGCTGGCCCAGCCGGTCGGCCCTGGTGGCGATCACCGGGCCGAACACCGCGTAACCGACCGAGCCTGCCGCCGCGACAGTTCCGGCCTGGCCGTAACGGCCGGTCATCAGCGCGATCAGCAGCACCGTGCCGAGGCCGTACATGGACATGGACATCCGGCCGACGAAGCCGGAAGCGGAGAAGGCGAGCGCGCCGGGGGCGCGGAGCAGCTCGAGGTAGGGATTGCGCCGCTGCGAGGTGCGGGAATCGCGCTCCCGGCCGTGCCGGTCCCGCACCTGCGTCATCGTTGACGAACCTCCCCGTCCTGCCCGTATAGCGTACGACGAGGTAGTTTGTCCGTCCGGGCCGGGTATCGGCGGTCAGCGCGCGACGGGCGGGGGATTGGTTCTGCTCGCCCCCGCGCGACTAACATGGGAATCGACATGGGACCCATGCTGAAGCGTGCAGGCAAGAGCGGCGGCCCGGCATTCTCCTCGTCAGTCAGGCGGCTTGCACGGTCGGCCGCGAGCAGCGCTGGCACCGCGATCGCGACTCGCCGCCAGGCCGCCGCGCGGGGGCTGGCGGTCCTGCGGTCCCTGCCGAGGCCGGTGCTACTCGGCTGCGCTGCCGTTCTGACCGGAATGGCCATCATCATCGCCCTGGCGAGCGGCGGCGTGACGGCGCAGGCCGGCCAGGAAATCCAGTTCGGATCCATTCCATCGGGCGACGGGCCGGCCAGCGCCCGGGCGACAGGCTCGCCTGTGGCCGGCGCCACCGCTCCGGCGGGCGCGACCGGGGCCTTCAGCGGGATCATTCTGCCTGACCTGCTGATCGTGCTGCCCAGCGGCCTGCAGCCAAGCGACGTGGCCGGGCTGCGCTCGATCAGCGGCGTCCGCAAGATGATCACTTTCGATGGCGCTCAGATCACCGTAGCCGGCAAGCGGGCCAGCATCATCGGGGTCAACCCCGGCCAGTTCAGGTCCTGGGTCCCGCTGCGGGCCGCCTCGGACCAGGCGTTGTGGGCGCGGCTGGCGGCCGGTGACTTCATGGCCTCGGATCCAGCGGCCACCCGGCTCGGGCTGTCCAACGGCCGCTACCGGGTCACCGCGCGCTCCGCTCTCAAGCTCGGCTACGCGGGCTCGGCGCGGCTCAACGTCGCGGGCGTTGACCTGCTCGTCAATCAGGCCACGTCCCGCAAGCTCGGCCTCGTGCACAGGGTCGCGGCGCTGATCAGCGCGCCGGGGCCGAGCATCGCTACCCTGACCGCCGAGGTCGGGCGGGTCCTCGGCGCCCAGGCCAAGGTGATCGACCTGCGCGGGCAGCGGCCGGTCGCCGGCGCGCCGCCACGGCCCGGGCAGATCGGCAGCTACCTGCAGCTCTTCCAGGCCTCAGCGGCGAAGTACTGCCCGCGGATGTCCTGGACGGTGCTGGCGGCCATCGGTCAGATCGAGAGCGCCGACGGCCAGAACATGGGCCCGTCAAGCGCGGGGGCGCTCGGGCCCATGCAGTTCCTGCCGGGCACCTGGGCGGAGTGGGGGATCGACGGTTTCGGCCCGCCGGGGCCACCCGACATCATGAACCCGTTCGACGCGGTGCCGTCCGCGGCCAGGATGCTGTGCGCCGACGGGGCGTCCTCCGGCACGCAGGCAGGGCTGCGGACGGCGATCTTCGCGTACAACCACGCTGACTGGTACGTGACCGAGGTGCTCGCGCTGGCGAGCCGGTACGCGGCGGAGTATCACTGACCCACCGTCCCAGCCGGCCCTGATTGGATGGCGCCATGGCCACAGACGCTGCGTTCCTGCTTGTCTCCTTCGGCGGGCCAGAAGGACCGGACGACGTGATGCCGTTCCTGCGCAACGTAGCCGCGGGCCGGAACGTCCCCGACAACAGGCTCGCGCAGGTCGCCGCCCACTATCAGCTGTTCGGCGGGGTCAGCCCGATCAACGGCCAGTGCCGTGCGCTGCTCCGCGCGATCGAGCGCGACTTCGACTCCAGCGGCATCGGCCTGCCAGTGTACTGGGGTAACCGGAACTGGCGGCCGCTCCTGGCCGACACCATGCGCGCCATGGCCGACGACGGCATCAAGACCGTGGTCGCGCTTGCCACGGCGGCGTACAGCTCGTACTCGAGCTGCCGGCAGTACCTGGAGGACATCGACAGGGCCCGCGCGGCCGTGGGCGCGACCGCACCGCAGGTCGTCAAGGTCCAGCCGTACTACTGGCATCCCGACTTCGCCGCCTCGTTCATCGCTGCCACCAACCGGGCGCTCGCCGCACTGCCCGCTGGCACCGCAGACGAGGCAGAACTCGTCTTCACCGCGCACAGCATCCCCGCGTCGATGGCCGCGGCGAGCGGGCCGGACGGCGGCGCCTACCAGGCCCAGCTGGCCGAGGTGGCCGGCCGGGTCGCCGCGGGCGTCGGCCGGACCGGCTGGAAGCTCGCCTATCAGAGCCGCAGCGGGCCGCCGTCGGTGCCCTGGCTCGAGCCAGACATCAATGATTGCCTGACCGACCTGGCCAAGGCCGGAGCGCCAGCGGTCGTCGTCGTGCCGATCGGGTTCGTCAGCGACCACATGGAGGTCATCTTCGACCTGGACGTCGAGGCGGCGCGGACTGCCAGCGACCTTGGCCTGACGATGGTCAGGGCGGCCACCCCAGGGACCGCCCCCGAGTTCGTCACGATGATCACCAGCCTGGTCAGGGACGCGTGCTCCGGTGTTCTCGGCCCGCCTGCCGGCCGGCTCTGCGGCGAGGGCTGCTGCCAGGCTGCCTCGTGACCAGCGAGGATCCTGGCGACCTGCTGGCGCTGGCCGTCGCCGTGGCGAGGGAAGCAGGCGAACTGCTGGCCAGCCAGCATGGCCGTCCTGAGGTGGTCGGCACCAAGTCGAGCCCGACCGACGTCGTCACAGAGATGGACCAGGCCGCTGAGCGCCTGATCAGGTCCAGGATCCTGGCCGAGCGTCCGGACGACGCGATCCTCGGCGAGGAGGGTGGCCAGACCGGAGGGGCCGCTGCGGTGCGATGGATCGTGGACCCGCTGGACGGCACCGTCAACTATCTGTACGGGCTGCCAGACTGGGCGGTGAGCATTGCCGCCGAGGCCGGCGGGCAGGTGGTCGCCGGCGTGGTGTGCGTGCCGCGCCGCGATGCCCTGTACGGCGCGGTGGCGGGCGGCGGAGCCTGGCGCGCGGCACTACAAGCTTCAACCCCATCAGATAGCAACAAATCGCGTGACGTGCCAGCCGATCGCCAGCCGCTTGCCTGCACCGCCGGCGTCCCGCTGTCCCGTGCGCTGGTCGCGACCGGCTTCGGTTACGAGCGCGGCCGCCGGGTGGTGCAAGGTGAGGTGCTTAACGCCGTCTTGCCGCGGGTAAGGGACATCCGGCGCAACGGGGCCTGCTCGGTTGACCTGTGCTCGCTTGCCGCCGGCAACGTGGACGGCTACTACGAGCGCGGCGTGCAGTACTGGGACATCGCAGCAGGTACTCTGATCGCCCGCGAGGCAGGGGCGGTTGTCGGTGGGCTGGCCGGGAAGCCGGCCGGACCGTCGATGACGATCGGCGCGGGGCCGGGGCTCTGCACCGATTTGCACGACCTTCTGCTCGGTCTGGACGCCGAGCGGGATGCTTGATCGCGCTGACGGCTGGGGCGACCGGCGGGCCGGGGCCAGCAGCCGGCCCTGAGGGCTTGATGGGCGGATGCGGTAGTTAACGGTGATCTGAGAGTAAACCGGTGCGACACGAACCGCCGCTGAGGTCTGCTGTGTGTACCTCGGGACGGGGACGTGACAGAATTCCCCGCCGGATTCGGGCACAACTACGGCCTCGAAAGCGTTCCACTCGCGCGAGGAATTTAACGATGGAGGAGTAAGGCCACCATGGCTACCGACTACGACAGTCCGCGTAAGACTGACGAAGAGCTGACAGAGGACAGCCTGCAAGAACTTCAGGCGCGCCGGATGGATAAGTCGTCGACATCGATCGACCTCGATCCTGATGACGTTGCTGAGTCGCTTGAGCTGCCAGGAGCGGATCTCTCGAATGAGGAATTGTCGTTCCGGGTGATCCCGCGGCAGGCTGACGAGTTCACTTGCTCACGGTGCTTCCTTGTGCACCACAGGAGTCAGCTCGCTGAGACCCGCAAGGGTGAGCTCATCTGCCGGGAGTGCGCGGCCTGACGCTTGGTCCGGCAGGTGCGAACCAGCATGATCAGGCGCCCGGCGTTCGCGCGCGGCGCGGCCTTGTGCGGCCGCCGCCGCGCGGCGTCACGATGCCGGCCAGGCCTCGCGCTCATCACTGCGCGGATCGTTCTGCACGCGACCGCCGCCCGCGTCGAAGGTCATGACCGGGCGGCTAGCATCGTAGGCTGGCCAGCCGGGTTCGCCGGTGCTGGCGAACCTGATCCAGGCCGCATGCATCTCCTCCGCCACCTCGCGCGGCGCGTCAGGGCCTGCGACCAGCTCTGCTCCCTCGGCTGACAGGTTGTCGAAGACGAACGGGACATCCAGCCCATGCCCGGCACCGACCTGCGGGTGCCGCCAGGCGAACTCGTAGCAGAACGTCGGCGCTGGCCCGTCGGCCCGCGCACCAGCGACGGCGAGCGCGGGCAGCAGGAAGAACCGGTCCGTCAGCAGCGCGGCCAGCAGATCTCCGGCTGACGCGCCCGGCCTGCTTGCCCGGTATGTATCGATCACTTCCTTATCGGCCCCGACTGCTCCTGCCATGGTCGCGAGCACCTCTTCTGTGACGAGGTCGGCCATCCCCGACGGGACGAGGAACGTGCGGAATTCGTCGGTGTTGGTGCCGATCAGCAGCGGCACGGCGGATCCGCAGCCGGCCGCGATGCTGGCGAGCGGGTGCTCAGGCAGCGACTCGCCGTCGATGACCGGGATGAAGGGCATGGTGCTCGCGACGATGCTCGGCCCGAACCTGGCAGGATCGGGGCTGGCCGCCAGGGCGTCGCGGACCGCCGCCTGCGCGGAATTGAGCACCGCGAGATCAACGAGCGCCAGGCCGCTGGCGATCAGCTCACCGTCGGCCACCGCGACGGCTTCGCTCGCCAGCACGGAACCTGCGGCATCGGTGCTGGCGTTTGATGCCTTGATGGTGCCGAGGGCGCGGCCGAGTTCGGCGGTCACCAGGGCGGCGTCGGCCGGCGTCGCGGCCGCCTGGGCCGCCCCGCTCTGTGCGATCGCCCTGCTGAACAGGCCAGCCGCGCGCGGCATGGCCAGCAGCGTCGTGACGCTCATGCCGCCGGCGGACTCGCCGAAGATCGTCACGTTGCCTGGGTCGCCGCCGAACGCGCTGATGTTGTCCCGCACCCATTCGAGCGCGGCGACCTGGTCGAGCAGGCCCCGGTTCGCCGGGATTCCGGGGAGCAGCGCGAATCCGTCGACTCCGAGCCGGTAGTTGATGCTGACCAGGACGACACCGTCCCTGGCGAACGCGTACCCGTCGTACAGCGGTATCGCCGAGTTACCGTTGGCAAACGCGCCGCCATGGATCCAGACCATGACCGGCAGTCCTGACGAGCCTGGATCCGGGGTCCAGACGTTGAGGTTCAGCCAGTCCTCGCCGGAGATGTTCGGTTCGGCGAATAGCGTGTCGAAGGGCGGCGGATAGTCGGGCTTCGGCGGCGTGGCTCCGTACGCGGCCGCGTCCCTGATCCCGGTCCACGGCGCTGGCGGCGCTGGCGGCTGAAACCGCAGGCTGCCCGTGGGGCTGGCGGCGTAGGGGATGCCAAGGAAGCTGGTGACGCCGTCACGGACCTGCCCGCGCAGCGTTCCGCAGGACGTCGAGACTGTGGGGGCCATGTACCGCACTCTGCCATAGCCCGGCGCGCGGCGAGCGGCCCGCGCCGCGGCGGGCCTGGCACCCGGCCGGCGTGCTGGACGTTTACCGTCTTGGTAGCCGGCCAGGATGGACCGTATGCGAAACAGGATGCGGGCGGCCGCGCTAGCGGCGGCTGGGCTGGTGCTCGCGGCCTGCGGGGCGTCGGAAGCGCCTTCCGGCGTGGGCGTGCAGCAACCGGGCCGCCCGTCAGCACGGGCGCCGTCCGCACGGGCGTCCCGCGTTGGCGTGCCGCGGCCCAGGCGCGTCGTCGTCGTGATCATGGAGAATCACTCGTACACCGACGTGATCGGCAACCCGCAGGCCAGGTACATCAACGCGCTGGCGCGATCGGGGGCTCTGTTCACCTCGTCCTACGCGGTCAGCCATCCGAGCGAGCCGAACTACCTGGCGCTGTTCTCCGGCAGCACGCACGGCGTGACCAGCGACCAGTGCCCGACGTCGCTGCGCGCACCGAACCTGGCCGCCGACCTAATCGCGGCGGGCGACAGCTTCGCGGGGTACTCCGAGGGATTGCCGGCCGCCGGGTCACAGGTCTGCCAGCAGGGCCGTTACGCGCGCAAGCACGTTCCGTGGACCGACTTCACCGACCTGCCAAGGACCGTGAACCAGCCCTTCACCAGCTTCGCGGCGTCCGGTTTCGCTGCGCTGCCTGCCGTCTCCTTCGTGATCCCTGACCTCTGCCATGACATGCACGACTGCCCGGTCGGGACCGGGGACGCGTGGCTGCGCACGCACCTGGCCGGATACGCCAGGTGGGCGCGGTCCCACGACAGCCTGCTGATCGTCACCTTCGACGAGGACGACGGCGGCAGCGCCAATCACATCGTCACGATCATCACCGGCCAGCAGGTCAGGCCGGGCCGGTATCACACGCCGATCGGCCACTACAACGTGCTGAGGACGATCGAGCAGGCCTACGGCCTGCCGTTCCGCGGCGAGGCCAGGACGCACTACCCGATCACCTCCATCTGGCGCCGCGCCTAGCCGCCCCGCGTTCGGCGATGATGGTCCCGCGGGTAGGCGGCGGGCTGGAGGGCCGATGGCGGCACAAGCGGACGTGATCTTCGGCGGCGGCGCGATTTACACGGCAGACCGCAGCGGTCGGCGCCTGGTCAGGGCGACCGCCGCAGACGGCAGCCCGGCCACCGAGGTCGCGGTCACCGGCGGCGCGATCGCGGCGGTCGGGTCAGCTTCTGACGGCGCGGCGGCCGACCGCGCAGGACGCCGCGCTAAACGCGTGGACCTGCGCGGCCGGGCGCTTCTGCCTGGCTTCCAGGACGCGCACGTCCACCCCGCGTTCGCCGGCGTGACGATGATCGGCTGCAACCTGATCGGCTCGGCCACCCTGGATGAGGCGATCGGCCGGATCGAGGCGTACGTGGCTGCGCATCAGGAGAAGGAGTGGATCTCGGGCAGCGGCTGGCGGATGGAGTGGTTCGAGCGCGGTACGCCGAGCAGGCACCTGCTGGACAAGCTCACCGGCGGCAGGCCAGCGTTCCTGCTGAACAGGGACGGGCATGGCGGCTGGGCGAACACCCGGGCAATCGAGCTTGCCGGGTTCGATGCTCGAACCCCCGATCCAGCCGACGGCCGGTTCGAACGTGAGCCGGATGGCGGGCTGCAGGGCACCGCGCACGAGGGCGCGGCCGACTTGCTCGGCGCGTTCGTGCCCAAGCCAACGTTCGACGAGCGGCTTGCCGGGCTGCTGCTGGCGCAGCGGCACCTGCATGCGCGCGGCATCACCGGCTGGCAGGACGCGATAGTCGGGCCGTACCTGGGCTCGCAGGATCCGCTGCCGGTCTATCTCGCCGCCGCCGGGTCCGGTCAGCTCACCGCCCGCGTGCAGGGCGCGCTGTGGTGGGACCGGAGCAGGGGCGCTGGCCAGATCGACGAGATCCGCGCGCGGCGGGAGGCTGGCCAGGCGGGCCGGTTTCGCGCGAACACCGTCAAGATCATGCAGGACGGCGTCGCGGAGAACGGAACCGCCGGCCTGCTCGAGCCGTACCTGGATGCGTGCGGCTGCCAGAGCTCAGGCCGCGGCCTGTCGCACGTCGATCCGCTCGAGCTGCGCGCGCACGTCACCGCGCTGGACGCGCTCGGGTTC
This sequence comes from uncultured Actinomycetota bacterium, assembly GCA_963739025.1. Classification (GTDB taxonomy): domain Bacteria; phylum Actinomycetota; class Actinomycetes; order Streptosporangiales; family Streptosporangiaceae; genus Chersky-822. The sequence goes on from CAVTYS010000004.1 coordinate 486,837, forward strand.
CAGGTGCATTTCCATGCGATCGGGGACCGGGCCGTGCGGGAGTGCCTGGACGCCGTCGCCGCGGCCGGAGCTGCGAACGCCGGCAAAAGCCACGACAACCGGCACCACATCGCGCACGTGCAGATCGTGCACCCCGACGACGTGCCGCGATTCGCCCGGCTCGGCGTGACCGCGAACATGCAGGCGCTGTGGGCCGCGCATGAACCGCAGATGGACGAGCTGACCATCCCGTTCCTCGGCCCCGAGCGCGCCGCCCGCCAGTACGTGTTCGGCGACTTGGTGCGCGCTGGCGCCCGCCTCGCGGCCGGCAGCGACTGGGCAGTGAGCAGCGCGAGCCCGCTGCGCGCCGTCCATGTGGCGGTGAACAGAACGCTGGCCGGCGCGGAGGCCGAGGCCTTCCTGCCCGGGCAGGCGCTCGGCCTGGCCGAGGCGATGGCCGCGTACACGACCGGCTCGGCGTTCGTGAATCACCTGGACGACGTCACGGGCTGGATCGAGCCCGGCAAGCTGGCCGACCTCGTGGTGCTCGATCGCGACCCGTTCAGCAGACCTGTCGGCGAGATCGCGCACACGGCCGTTCTCGGGACCTACGTCGAGGGCGTGCCCGTCTGGACCGCGCCGGCCCTCGGCTGAACTGGTGACATCATGGAGCGATGCCGGATGCCCCTGCAGACGCGGCTCTTGTCGCCGAGCGGTGCGCGGCCCAGCTGCTGTCAGGGCCGCCGGCTGCGTCGCCCGAAGACGTGGTCACTAGGCTGCTCGCGGTTCAGGGCCAGGATCCCCGGGGAGCGCGGCTCGCGATCCGGGCCAGGACCGCCGGACTCACCGCCGCTGACGTCGACCGCGCGCTGACCGCCGACCGGTCCCTGCTGATCACATGGTTGAACAGGGGCACCCTGCACCTCGTCACGGCCGAGGACTACTGGTGGCTTCACCCGCTCACGACGCCGCGGCTGGAGACTGCGGTCTCGCGGCGACTGGGGCAGGAAGGCGTGTCAGCCGATGACGCTGACAAGGCCGTCGGGCTGATCGACGCGGCGCTGGCCGCCGACGGCCCGCTCACGCGGCCGCAGCTCGGCGACGTGATCGCGGCGACCGGAATCCGCACCAAGGGCCAGGCGCTTGTGCACATCCTGGCGAGGGCATCGATTCGCGGGCTCATCATCCGCGGGCCCATGATCGGTCGGCAGCACGCTTTCGTGCGGGTCAGCGACTGGCTCGGCGCCCCGCCAGCCAGGCTCGGCACTCGCCGGCTCGACAGGGACGCAGCCCTCGCAGAGCTGGCTCGCAGGTTCCTCGCGGGACACGCCCCCGCCAGCGAGCGGGACCTAGCCAAATGGGCTGGCCTGCCGCTGCGCGACGCGCGGCGCGCGCTGAGCGCGATCGCGGGCGAGCTGCGGGAACGGCCGGACGGCCGCGCCGACCTGGCTGCCGCGGGGTCGCGGCCGTTGCCGCCAGGACTGCCGCCGCCACGTCTGCTCGGCTCCTTCGACCCGCTGCTGCATGGCTGGGTGGACAGGGAACCAGTGCTCGGCTCGGCGACCGGCATCGTGACAGTCAACGGGCTGTTCCGCCCGTTCGCGCTGGTCGATGGACGGGCAGCGGCGCTCTGGTCGCTGACGGGCGGCAGGGTCGAGCTGTCCGCGTTCGCGCCGCTGGCTGAGCCGGCCGCCGCCGCGCTGGACGCCGACGCAGCGGACGTCGTGCGGTTTCTGCGCGGCTCAGAGGCCGGCCGCGAGCGCGACTAGATCATCTGCCACTACGTCGACCAGGTCCGGCGGCTCGGGCGCGGTGCCGCCAGGACCCCACTCCAGCGGGCGCGGGATGAACGCGGTCCGCAGCCCGGCCCGCTTGGCCGCCTCTAGGTCGCTGGGATGGCAGGCGACCATTAGTACCTGGTCAGGCGCGACGTCGAAGTACGCGGGGGCGAGGCCATACACGCGCGGATCCGGCTTGTAGGTCCCGGCCAGCTCGGCCGACAAAATGCAGTCGAACGGCAGGCCGGCCGACTTCGCGAGCCTGGTCAGCAGGCCGACGCCGCCGTTGGATAGCGGCGTCAGGATGTGCCGCTCGCGCAGCGCGGCCAGCCCTGGCATCGTGTCCGGCCAGGGCGCCAGTCGGTGCCAGGCGCGCACCAGCCCCGCGCGGGCAGCCGGGTCCAAGGACTCGAGCCCGAACTCAGGAAGGACCTCGTCAAGCATCTCGGCGTGCAGGACATCCAGCGGCTGGAAGGCGCGTTCGCTGCGCAGCACCCTGGCCAGAGCCGGGTAGTACCGCGACCGCCAGGCGTCAGCGGCGGCAGGCCAGTCCGCGCTCAGCCCGGCCGCGCCGCCGGCCCTAGCCAGCGCGTCGGTGATGCTCGACCGCCAGTCGACCAGCGTCCCGAAGACGTCAAACGCGACGACCTCAATATCCATGACAGAACGCTAGCCGAGGGCCGGCCCGCCGATCTCACCGCGCTGAATCTGGTCACGGGGGGCTGGCAGCGCCGGCCAAGGGGACGTTCATGCCGCGTGTCAGGCACTCTCTTCTGCTCGCACCACTGCTGGCAACTGGCGTTGCGGTCGCTGCCGTGGTCCAGGGCGCTGGCCTGGCCCAGGCCGCGCCGCGCGCCCGCGGCGCACCGGCGTCGGGAGCGGGTGCCACGGCGCGCACGGCTGCCGCGACCGCGCAGGCGCCGCGGACGCTCAAGGTCGGCACGCAAGGCGCCGACGTGCGCGCGCTGCAGCACAAGCTCGCCGCGTGGCACTACTTTCCAGGGCGGTTCGACGGGTACTTCGGGCCCTTCACGCAGGAGGCGGTCTGGGGCCTTCCAGGAAACCCAGGGCATGAGCGTCACCGGCGTGGTCGGCGCCGCAACCAGGAAGGCGCTCGCGCATCCGAAGCGGCCGCACGCGCTGGTGCCGCACGGCGGCGCGCTGCGGGTCGAGGTCAACCTGTCCCGCCGCACCCTGGTCCTCTGCCGCTCCAACAAGGTCTCCCTGATCAGCCACGTCTCGACTGGCGCCGTTACCGGTTCTGTACCAGCCACGGCTGTGGGCGGGCGATCACGCCGACGGGGAACTTCAGGACGACCAGGTACTTCCCTGGCTGGATCCATGTCGAGCTAGGCACGATGTTCAACTCGGTGTTCTTCATCGGCACCACGTACGCGATCCACGGCGAGACCTACGTCCCGCTGCGGCCGGTGCCGCATGGCTGCGTCCGGATCCCGATGGACATCGCGAGCTTCTTCCACAAGCTCGTTCACACGCCTGGCACGCCCGTCTACATCAGGCACGGCTAACGACCGGGCAGGCGCGGCGGACGGTGAGTCGCCTGCGGTCCGAGCTGAGCGACTGAGTCCTGTTAACCCTGAAGGACAGCGCTAGCTGCGGTAGTGGGCCGCAAGCTCGCGGAGCCTCGCGTGGGTGCCGTCCATGACGGCGGCGCCTGGCAGGTAGCGCTTGGGTATCTTCGCGATCGACGTGTAGTTCACGTCCACCACGTTGGCGAGCGGCGCCTCGACGCCCTGGCTGACGAGCTGGTACGCGTCCATGACGTCCATGCCGTACTGGCCGGCCATCCAGGTGATCAGCTCGGTCTGGGCGATCCTGAACGCGTCCTCCAGCGGCCGCGCCGACCCTGCCGTCATGATGTAGCCGTCGTTCTCCAGCCGCGGCCACGGGCACGGCACGCCCTTGAGCAGGTCGATCACCATGACGGTGTTCATCGCGGTCTCGACCGCGACGCCGCAGGTCTCGCCCTCGCCCTGCCTGGCGTGCCCGTCCCCGAGCGAGAACAGCGCACCAGCCACGTTCACGCCGAGGTAGCAGGTCGTGCCGGCGCACATCTCAGGGGTGTCCATGTTGCCGCCGAACGCGTCGGGCACCAGGGCACTGCGTACCTCCAGGCTTGCCGGGGCGACCCCGACGGTGCCGTGCATCGGGTTCATCGGCATGTCGGTGGTGAAGTCGCCGTGCCGTGCCGTGAACCGGCAGGTCCCGGCGGCCCGGTCAAGCTGCCACATCCAGACGATCTCCGGCAGCGGTTCGTTCAGCAGGGCGGTCAGGTGCGTGTTCGTGAGCGAGCCGAACAGCGGGATCGTGGTCGACGCGCCCCAGTCCCTGGCCGGGGTGATCGACACGAAGTGCACCGCGAGCGTGTCACCAGGTTCGGCGCCCTCGATGTAGAACGGCCCGGTCTGCGGGTTCACGAACGGGAACTCGCAGACCTGCGAGACCAGGTCGTTCTCGCCGCGCACGCGTCCGAAGAACGCGTCCTCTGTGAACACCTCGAGCACGGCGGGCGGGCGGATCCTGGCGACCGGGGCCACCCCGCCGAAGGTCCACGCGTACTGCTCGGCCTCCGGCTTGAACGTCACGACTTGCAGATCGCTCACTGCTGTTCGACTCCCGCGGGCTCAAGCGCCGGATCCGCTTCGATGTGGATCAGTCCGACGTCGACGATCCGCTGACGATGGCGCGCGTACAGGTACACGAGGTAGATGATGCCGATGACCATCCAGATCCCCACGGCCGGCCCCATATAGGAGAACGGCGCGCTCAGCGGCGTGATGAAGCTCAGGCCTGGGGCCTTGATGCCCGCCCCGGCAAGCCACGCGGGAATGAACGCGGCGATCCCGAGCACGGGCACGACCAGGTGCGAGAGCAAGTTGAACCCGTGCGACCGGCGCGCGAAGAAGCCGATGCAGGCCACGTTCATGACCAGGTAGATGCCGACGAGCAGGATGACGAGCGCGGTGCCGATCATGGCGAAGGCCGTTACCGGGTCATAGCCGAATCCGAGTCCCAGCATCACCGCGATGCTGATGGCGGTGCCCGCGGCGATCGCCAGCACCGGCGACCTGTGCTGCGCGCTGACCCGGGCGAACGCCGCCGGGAACGCGCGGACGCGGCCCATGGCGAACGCCGTCCGGCTGGCGACGTTCACCCCCGCGTTGGAGTTGGCGAGCGTGGAGTTGATGATCGCGAAGAAGACGAGCACCCAGAACAAGCCGTACAGCGCCCTGGCCACGCCTTCCCAGGACGCGGCGCCGGTGCCCGTGGTGAAGCTTGCGAACTTGCCCGGCCCGAATCCGACGTCGATCGCGTAGGTGGTGAACACGTACAGGGCACCGATCAGCAGCGTCGACAGCAGCACGGCCAGTTGCACGGTGCGCCGCGGGTTGCGTGCTTCCTCGGCCAGCGGCGCCGCGCTCTCGAAACCGAGGAACGCTAGCGTCGTGAACACCGAGCCCGCGATGACGCCCGACAGGCCGTGGTACTGGCCGGCCGGGGTGTAGTGCGTCGTGAAGACCGACAGCGTGTTGTGGCTGCCCGCGTGGATCACCAGCAGCACGCCCATGATCAGGAACACGGCGATCTCGAAGATGCCGAGGATCGTGCCGAGCCGCGCCGACGCGCGGATGCCGAAGTAGCCGACGAGGAAGACGATGAGCATTCCGGCGACGGACCACGGCCACCACAGGTTCGCCGGCCAGCCGAACTCGGTGTTCATGGTCGCGGCCGTCGTGAAGCCGAGCTGGAGCAGCACAAGGGGCGCGACCAGCCAGCCGACCATGACGTACGCCCACGCGACCAGGAACCCCGCGCCGGGGTGGATGCCGCGGGCCGCGTAGGTCGCGAGCGATCCTGCCGCGGGAATCTCCTTGGCGAGCTGGCTGATGGTCCAGGCCGTGAAGAGGGACGCGACCAGCGCGAACACGACGGCCAGTGGCAGCGCGCCGCCGGCGAACGCGACGCCCGCTGGAATGGACGCCGCGATCGCCGCACCTGGCGCCATGTCGGTGATGCTCTGGAACAGGACCTCACGCAGCCCGATGGCGTTGCGCCTGAGCCCGATCTGCGCCGCTGCTGGCTGGGAGTGGGAATCGGCCACCGTTGCCTCCGTGACTCAAGGGGAGACCTTGCGCCGATCATGTCATGGACATGTGGCCAGACAACAGACTAATCATGGGCTTACTCGTGCAACTCATGCGCCATTGGCAACGACGCCCCCAAAACATCAGCAAACCCAACCCTTGCGGGAGCACAATCGTGGACATGCGCCCCAGGGACCTGCCGCCGGATCGCTCGTTAGCCGACACCCAGGATGCGCCAGTCGATCCAGTCGATCCAGGCGATCCTGATGGCCGTGCTAGGCCGCCCGCCGAGTTGCTCGACAACCTGCGGTTGCGGCTACGGCAGTTGCCTGACAACCACCCGTCCGCTATGCGTGCCGGGGACGCGACCCGCGACGAACCGCCTGGGCCAAGGTACGCAGGGGAGGGCGAAGGGATTCAGGCTCCGACGCCCGCTGACGACGACGGCGCACCAGGTGATCTGCCGGCTGACGACCCGCCGGCTGACGACCCGGAAGCCGAAGGTCAAGCGGGCGATGACGCGGACGCCGCGGCTCCGCGAGGGGGATCGCTGCCGGATTTCATCCAGGCCCTGAAGGACGCGGGGGCCGGCACCAGCGTCCTCGGGGAGATGGATCTGTTCACGGGCAGCGGCAGTGGCGATCCTTACCGTCCGTGGTTCATGTCGGGCGAGCCAGGCGCGCCATGGTTCGCCGAAGGCGAGGACATGTAAGCCGCGCCGGGGCGGCACCGCCTGGCCGGCTACTGGAGAAGCGATACGAGGCCGGTGACATCGGCGGCGAGCCTGACCGTATCGCCGTCGACCAGGCGCACGTCAGTACCGGGCAGCAACCGGTCGTTGTTGACAAACGTGCCGTTCGTGGAGTGCTCGTCCCGGATCGTGGCGCGCCCGGAGTCGTCGACGGTGATCGACGCGTGCCGCCGGGACACGTTCTCGCACTGATCAAAGGCCGCGGCGACAAGCGACTCAGCCGGGTCGCGGCCGAGCAGCACCGAGGTCCCCGCTGGCACCTCGACATTGCCAGCGGGGAAGGTGATCCTCAGCACGGCCGAGGAGATCCGCCGGGCTGCCTTGTCGGCGGACACGGCCTTCTGCGCGACGGTGATGGGCAGCGGCGGGTCGTCTGCTGACCTGATCCGGGGCAGGTTCGCTCCGCAGGTGAAGCAGATGAGATCGACTGCGCCGACCTCGGTCGCGCAGTCCGGGCAGGTCCGCGTCGCCATCACAGCGCGCTCCTTCCTCTGTGCCGGGCATCGGTCTTCGTCGCGTCGCGCCCGTTCTCGCCGCGCCTGCCAGGCCCGTTCCGTCGAGCCCGCGCATCCGGGCGGCTCGCGAGCGGCCGTCGCCCGCTCGCGTCAGTCACTGTACGTCTTAAGCCCGCCAGCCCGTGCCAGCCAACACCGTGCCAGCCAATTGGGGAAGAATGACCCAACCGGCGTCATGTTCACAGCCTAGCGCTGGTCCAGATCAGGCCAGGTAGCATCGCTGCGTGATCAGCTTCAGACTCGACGATGAGCATGAGGCGTTGCGCAGCACGGTGCGGGACTTCGCCCACGAGGCAGTAGCTCCGGTCATCGGCGGCTTCTACGAGCGTAACGAGTTTCCCTACGAAATCGTCGCCAGCATGGGAAAACTCGGTCTTTTCGGGCTGCCCTTCCCAGAGAAATACGGCGGCATGGGCGGCGACTACTTCGCCTTGTGCCTTGCCCTGCACGAACTTGCCAGGGTCGACTCCTCGGTTGCGATCACGCTCGAGGCAGCCGTGGCGCTCGGCGCGATGCCGATCTACCGCTACGGCAGCGAGGAGCAGCGGTCCAGGTGGCTGCCAGAACTCTGCAGCGGCGAGCGCCTCGCGGCCTTCGGCCTGACCGAGCCGGGCGGGGGCTCGGACATCCCCGGCGGCATGCGGACCACAGCGGTCAGGGACGGCGACGAGTGGGTGATCAACGGCAGCAAGGCCTTCATCACCAACTCAGGCACCTCGATCACCTCGGTGATCATCGCGCTGGCGATCACGGGCAGGTTGCAGGACGGCCGCCGGCAAATCTCCTCGATCATCGTCCCTGCCGGGACGCCTGGCCTTACCGTAGGCGCGAAGTATTCCAAGGTCGGCTGGTGCGCGTCGGACACCAGGGAGCTGTCGTTCAGCGGCTGCCAGGTGCCTGCCGCGAACCTGCTCGGCGAGCAGGGCAGGGGGTACGCCCAGTTCCTGCAGATCCTCGACGAGGGCAGGATCGCGATCGCGGCGCTCGCGGCCGGCCTGGCCGAGGGCTGCGTCGACGAGTGCGTGCGCTACGTGCGCGAACGGTCGGCGTTCGGTCACCACCTCGGCCACTACCAGTCGATCCAGTTCAAGATCGCGGACATGCAGGCACGGGCCGCCACCGCGAAGCTGGCCTGGTACGACGCCGCGGCGCGGCTCGTCGCCGGCGAGCCCGTGAAGATGCAGGCCGCGATCGCGAAGCTGACGGCCTCGAACGCGGCTATGGACAACGCGCGCGACGCGACCCAGATCTTCGGCGGCTACGGCTACATGAATGAGTTCCCCGTGGCCAGGTTCTATCGGGACGCCAAGGTCCTCGAGATCGGCGAAGGCACCTCCGAGGTGCAGCGGATGATCATCGCTCGCGACCTGGGACTGACCTCACACGGTTAACGCAACACCCGGTGCTGGTGCCGCTCGCAGGCCTCACCTGGCGATCATCTTCGCCACATTCAGCTGCCGCTTGATCATGCCGACGACGTTCATGAGGTCGGCGGTGCGCTGCAGGTTGGCCGTGATGGTCGACAGCGGATACACGCCGGTCGTGACCAGGGCGGCTTCTTCTGGCGTCAGCTTGGCGTAGGTCGGCAGCACCGACTGGACGGGACCCGGCATCGATGCCTGCGCGTCGGCCCTGGCGAGCCCGGCCCGGAACGCGGCCGCCTCCTTGGCATTGTTCTGCGACCAGGAGGTGCTGGTGAAGTAGCCGGACAACGGGATGCCCGCGGTCGCGCCGCTGCAGGCGTCGACCAGCTCGACGGCGCCTTGCTGCTGTGCCTGGTAGACGTATGGCTGCGTGAGCAGCACGGCCGGGAGCTTGCCGGAGACCAGGTCACTGATTTCCTTGGTCTCGCTCTCGTTCTTCCACGTCAGGTTCGACAGGTTGACCCCGTAGCTCTGCAATACGGACGTCGCGCTGGCGATCACCAGGCTGTTCGGGCCGCCGCGGGGGGCGCTGACCTGGTCGACATTCGGTGCCCCGATCTTGCGCAGGTCGTCCGGGGCCTTGACCGGCGAATCGGGCATCGTCATGATCTGGACGACCCCCGGCGCGGCGTCGTAACCGTCAGCGAGGATCTTGTAGGCATCCTTCTGCAGCGCCGACTGCTTGGCGAAAAGGTCACCGTAGTCGCCGCCCGCGACGTTGACCTGCCCGGCGCTGAGCGCGCGCAGTTCAGCGCCCACGGTCGTGAAGTCCTTGATACGGACGTCGATGCCGGCCGTGGAAAAGTAGCCGCGCTTCTTCGCCAGGTACAGGGTGGCGTTGTCGATGCCCGGCACGACGCCGACCGTGACCACAGGCGAGTCGGTCGGCGTGGCCTGACTGCTCAACGGATTGCAGCCGCAGATACCTGTCGCGGCCGCGAGGCCGGCGAGCAGAATAGCGATGGGACGCAGCCGCCGGGGCGATGTCCTGAGTTCAGACACGCTGATCCTGGCTGACGAGAGCCTCATCACGCTCCTCATCTGAGATCTGTGTGGCAACAGCGCAAGCCGATGCGCTGTTTTGCTAGTGATACGGACAGTTCTCTGATCACGGACGACTCGGGAGAGAGTACCCTAAACGAAGCTGCGGCACAGGCAGAGGCTGGCGGGCGCGAAACAAACCGTGCTGGCCAGCCGCTTGCTTCCGCGAATATCCGGTTCAAGCTCTTATCGCTGCATGTCGGCCAGTTCAGGGATAGAGTCGCCCATGGCTATGTAAGTCTCGTAGCCCCAACGGTCCGTTTCCTGGAGGGATCCTAAAGATGGGTGTTCCGGAGCCCCGGGACCCAGGACGCCTCCTGCCAACCAGGTGAGAGGTACACCTACCGTGCCGTCCCGAAGCAAGATGTCGCGCGATGTCGCGCCCGGCTCAGCCAGGCCGTCCGACGCCGACGCTCAGGCGGCCTTCGGGCGGCCTGCCGGCAATCCGGTGACCGATCTGCCGGGCCCGGTGGCCCCGGACCAGGCGACTGACGTGCGGCAGATAGCGCCGCCGGGCCGGCCGCCTGGCGGCGCCTCACGCCGGCGCTTGCTCAGGAACTGGCGCGTGCGGTCCAGGCTGGTGCTGCTGATCGCGATTCCTACCGCTACGGCGGTGGCGCTCGGCGCGTCGAGCATCGTCTCGTCATGGCGGAGCGCGGTGGACTACCAGCGGGTGGCCCAGCTGGCGTCGCTGGGCTCGAAGGTAACCAAGCTGGCATTCGAGCTGGAATATGAGCGGGACAACACAGTCTGGTTTACCGCGCTGAAGACCGGGCCCAACGGGATCTCGAACAAGCACCTGTCCGCGGCAGCGAAGGCCCAGCTGCAGGTCGTGCGCCAGCAGTACGTCCAGACCGACAGGTTCGTGCGGCCGGTCAGGCAGGGCGTGCTCGACATCGGTTCTGCCTATCCGCCTGGCGTGGTTCTCGACGCGAGCTCGGTGAGATCCGAGCTCGGCTTCATCAAGAGCGTGCGCGGCGCTGCCCTGTCGGCCCAGACATCGGCGATCGACGTGATCAACCGGTACTCGGCGGTCATCAACGTGCTGCTCGCCTTCGAAGACCAGATCGCGCTGAGCAGCAACGACCCGCAGCTCACCTCGACCGTGAGCGCTCTGAGCCAGATCTCGCGGATCGAGGAGGAGTTCTCGGTCCAGCGCGGGATCGTCGTGTACGCGCTGAGCCCTCCCGGCAAGATGTTCGCGCCGAACATGTTCGACCTGCTCAAGGCGTCTGTGGCGAACAAGGACTCCGACACCGCCCAGTTCCTGAACTTCGCCTCGACACAGCAGAACGAGCTGTACAAGGTGGCGCTGGCGACCGGTTCCCTGGCTGACCGGGTCAACGCGTCCGAGCAGACGGTCATCCAGTACCAGACCGCCAACCAGGCCGCCGGCAACGCGTCGCTCGGCAACGTCGGGATCAACCCGGAAGAGTGGTTCGGCAACGTCACCGAGACCATCGGCAAGATCCGGTCGGTCGAGAAGACCTTGGTCGCGCAGGCCGTCACCCGGGCGCAGGAACTCCGCAAGAAGGCGATCATCGCGGCGGTCGCGATCGGCGGCGCGGTGCTGGTCGTCCTGGTGATAGCGCTGCTGTTCACCGTCATCGTCGGCCGGTCGATGGTGCGGCCGCTGCGCCGCCTGCGGGCCGGCGCGCTCGAAGTCGCCGGCGTCGGCCTGCCGGAGACGGTCCGTCGCATGAGCGAGGCGGACAGCGACAACATCTCGATCGACGTCCAGCCGATCGAGGTGGATTCCTTCGACGAGATCGGTGAAGTTGCGCGCGCGTTCGACCAGGTCCACCGCGAGGCACTGCGGCTGGCCGCGAACGAGGCCGCGCTGCGCGGCAACGTCAACGCGATGTTCGTCAACCTGTCCCGGCGCAGCCAGTCCCTTGTCGAGCGGCAGATCAAGCTGATCGACGAGCTCGAGCAGGGGGAGCAAGACCCGGAGCGGCTCGGCAGCCTGTTCCAGATGGACCACCTCGCTACCCGCATGCGCCGCAACTCAGAGAACCTGCTGGTGCTCGCGGGGCACGAGTCCACGAGGCGGTGGAACCAGCCGGTCCCGCTGGTCGACGTGCTCAGGGCCGCTGTCTCCGAGATCGAGCAGTACGAGCGGGTCACGCTGAACGTGCAGCCAGGAATCGCCGTCCGCGGCCCAGCGGTCAACGACGTCGTCCACCTGATTGCCGAGCTGGCCGAGAACGCGACGTCGTTCTCTTCGGCCGACACGCCCGTCAACGTCTCAGGCCACATGCTGAACAGCGGGGGAGTGCTGCTCGACATCACTGACCTTGGCGTAGGCATGGGCAGCGAGGAAATGGCGCACGCGAACTGGCGGCTGGACAACCCTCCAGTCGTGGACGTGGCCGTGTCGCGCCGGATGGGCCTGTTCGTGGTCGCGCGGCTGGCCGCCAGGCACGGGATCAGAGTCCGGCTGCGCCCGGCCTCGAGTGCGGGCCTGACAGCGCTCGTCTGGCTGCCAGACGAGGTTGTCGTGCGCGAGGGCGGAGCCAGGCCAGGCGGCCAGGGCCGGTTCCCCGAGCCGCTCGCGAGGTTCGCGATCGGAACGGGTCCTGCCGACATGGCCGGGCCGGGCGTGCCAGGCGAGCTTGCTGCCACTGGATCGGGCGGGCCTCCGGCCGTCGGTCCTGGGTCCGGCGAGTGGCCTGCCGCGGCTTCGATCGCCGAGCAGGAGGTGGCGGCCGCCCGCACGCCCCGGTTCGCGCCGCTGGACCAGGACATTCCTGAGACTCCACTCGGGCCGCCGCGCGTCCCGGGCATCGGCCCGCGCCCAGGCCAGTTCGCCCCGCCAGGCTCCATCCCTGCCGCGTCCGACCCGGGCGCCGCCGCGGCCAGCGGCGACATGTTCGGCACCGGACCGAGTCCTGTGTTCGGCGGCGAGCACCCCTCGATCCCAAGTCAGGCGGCCACCAACGAATGGTCGGCCCCCACTGCGGCGGCAACAGGGTCGACGTGGGCGACGGAGGAGCATCAGGTACCGGCCTCGCCATGGGGCACCGACCAGACAGCACCGGCCGGCGCAGCTTCGGGCGGCGAGCCGCCCGCCTGGGGCACCTCGCAGCCGGCTGCCGCCTGGGGAGAGCCGGGCACACAGCCGCTCGCCGCATGGACCGGCGACAAGACCGAGCAGCCGGTTCTTGGCGCGCCGCCCATCGCCGGCCTGCGGAGCCCGAGCGGCTCGGGTGGCTCGAGTGGCTCGTTCCTGAGCGAGGATTCCCACTACGGGTCGACCAACGGCGGCGTCATCGTGCCGCCAGCGGCTTCGCTCGGCGAGGAGAACCGGCTGCCGATCTTCGAGGCGGTCGAGTCTGACTGGTTCCGGCGCGGGCGTCCGTCTGTCGATGTCAGCGGCGGCGAGAGCGAGACGGCGCCGACGAGAAGCTGGACCTCACCGTCCGACGAGGGCTGGAAGGTGGCCGAGGCGGCAGTGGCGCCAAGTTCAGGCGGAACCACGCTGGCCGGATTGCCGCGCCGTGTGCCGAGGGCGAACCTGATACCGGGAACCGCCACCGAGGCCACGACGCCCGCGCCCGTACGCTCGGCCGCGGCGACGCGGGAACGGTTCGCCAGCCTGCAGCGAGGAGTCCGTGAGGCGCGGGCCGCGAGCGGCGGCGAGAACGGTGATGGAACGAGCGATGTTCCAGGTGATGGGTGACATGAGGGTGCTGACACAGTCATGCTAGTTGTGCGAACTCCCCAGGTATGGTCAGAGGAGCCGTGGATGTCAGGTTCGGATGGCGTCGGGCCCGCCCGTCACGACAGGAAGGAGGGCCTGTGAGTCCGCTTACCCGTCCGGCACAGGATCTCAACTGGCTGGTTACCAACTTTGTTGAGCGTGTGCCTTCGGTCGCGCATGCCATCGTCGTTTCAGCCGATGGCCTGCCGATGGCGTTCTCGCAGGGGTTCCCTCCTGAGCGGGTTGACCAGCTCGCGGCGGTTACGTCAGGACTGACGAGCCTGACCCAGGGCGCTTCGCGCGTGTTCGAGGGCGGTGCTGTCTCGCAGACAGTGGTCGAGATGCAGCGCGGCCTGCTGATCGTGATGGCGATCAGCGATGGTTCAAGCCTGGCGGTCCTTGCGGCAGCAGATTGCGACATGGGCCTTGTTGCATATGAAATGGCACTTATGGTGGAACGGGTGGGCAGCGCGCTCACCCCGGATATGCGCGGTTCGGCCCCTCCTAGCTGGCCTGGTGCTGGCGGTTAGTGACAGGAGCGATCGGTGTCGGTTCCCCGCCACGATGATTGGTTGGCGGACGGAGGCAGACCAGGAATGGACAGCCACCGGCCAGGGCCGGCAGACGGACGCGACAATGGCGTCCAGTCTCCGGACGACTTTGGCGTGCACGACATTTCGTTTAGCCTCCCAGAACAGTCCAGTTCGCTGGTGCGTCCGTATGCCGTGACAGGAGGCCGGACAAAACCCAGCTATCAGTTGCAGATCGAGGCTATGGTGTCGGCATCGCACTATGAAGCTCGCGATCTTTCGGTATTGAGCCCGGAATGCCAGTCCATTCTTGGATACTGCCGTGACTGGCGATCGGTCGCCGAGATCTCTGCGGTCCTGCGAATGCCGCTCGGCGTCGCCCGCGTCCTGGTCGGGGACATGGCGATGGAGGGCCTGGTCCGGGTCCACCAAGCGGACCACGCGCAGGGCCGGCCGGATCTCAACCTTCTTGAAAGGGTGCTTAGTGGACTTCGCAAGCTCTAGGGCTGCCAACGGCCTTGACGCCGACGTCGCGGTGACGTCCGTCAAGATCGTCGTTGCTGGCGGCTTCGGTGCGGGCAAGACAACGTTCGTCGGCTCGGTCTCCGAGATCACGCCGCTGACGACCGAGGCCGTCATGACCTCGGTTAGCGACGGCGTCGACGACCTGTCCCACACCCCCGACAAGACCACGACTACCGTCGCCATGGACTTCGGCCGCGTCACCCTCGACGCCGGCCTCGTGCTGTACCTGTTCGGGACGCCGGGCCAGCACCGGTTCTGGTTCATGTGGGACGACCTCATCCAGGGCGCGATCGGAGCCGTCGTCCTCGTTGACACCCGCCGGCTCGCGGACTCGTTCCCTGCGATCGACTACTTCGAGTCGGCGGCCCTGCCATTCATCGTCGCGGTCAATGGCTTCTACGGCGACTTCCCGCACCAGATCGAGGACGTCAGGGAAGCTATGTCGCTCGGGCCCGAGGTGCCGATCGTCCAGTGCGACGCCCGGGGCAGGTCATCCACGAAGGAAACGCTGATCTCCCTGGTCGAGCACGCCATGACGATGCAGCTCAGCATTCGCTAGCGCGCCTTTCGGCGGCAGTCGGTTAGCCGGGGCCGCCGCGCTCGTGCCTGCCCGCCTGGCCCGCGGCCAGCCGAGCGGGCCTGCGGTAAGGTGCACCCGACGCACGGGGCGGTAGCTCAGCCGGTCAGAGCAGCGGACTCATAATCCGCCGGTCGTGGGTTCGATCCCCACCCGCCCCACTGATGTGATCTCTCGGGACATCGGAATGACCCCGAACCCACGACTTGGGTTCGGGGTCGCTGTCTACCTGGGGCGTGGCGGGGGTCCGGGCGGACGTCCGGTGGGCTGGTAGTTGCGGTCGGGGTTGAGGGTGAGCTGGCGGAGGAGTTCGCCGGTGGCGGCGTGGATGACGCGGATGTTCAGGTCCTGGACGAGCAGGATGACGTGGGTTCGGGCGTGGGTCCGGCCGATGCCGATGTGGTAGAGCCGTCCGGCGTGGCGGAGGGTGACGCAGCCGGTCTGGTCGATGATGTCGCGGCGGACGCGGTCGTGGGTGTCGGCGCCGCGGTTGCCGGGGGCTGCTTTCGGCCGTGTTGTGTAGATGGTGGCGGGGGTGGCGCGGTGCGGCAGGGACTTGTGCGGCCGGCGGGTGTTGTAGTAGCTGGTGAACTCATCCAGCAGGGCCTGCAGCTGGGTGAGGTCGGCGGGCTGGTTGGGCTGGGCGCGTAGCCAGTTCTTCAGGGTCTGCTGGAACCGCTCGACTTTGCCCTGGGTCTGGGGTTAACCGGCCAATCGAAGATCATCTTGTGGATAACTCGTGATGCGGGGCCGGGTGTCAGCTGGCGCCGTCGCGGCGTGCGCGTTCCAGGCGGCGGAGCTGTTCTTCGTGGCGGCGGACGTTGGCGGCGACGGCTTCGAGGCTGCGGCGCAGCTGGTCGATCTGGACGGTGAGGCCGGTCAGGGTGGTGGCGTCGCGTCCGCGGGCGCGGTGCTCGTCGATGATGGCGCGCAGGTCGGCTCGCCGGTAGAGGGTGGTCCGGCTGATGCCGGCGCGCGTGGCGACCTGACCGAAGGTGACGGGCTGCCCGGCCGCGGCGAGTTCGGCGCAGGCGGCCTCGACCCGGGCCTGCTCGTCGTGGTCAGCTGGCATGGGCCTGGCCGATGAGCAGGTCGAGCCGCTCGATGAGGCGGCGGTGCCGGGTGGCCTCGTCGCCCCAGCCGCGGGCCTGCGCGTCGGCGGCGAGGGCTTCGGCGTCGGCGCGCTGCAGCTGCAGCACGGGCAGGAAGCTGGCTTCGGAGCGGAAGTTCGGGCAGTGTTCGCAGATGTTGGCGTAAGCGCAGGAGCCCTGCGCGGCGGTGCGCAGGCAGTAGCCGCCGGCGAGGCGGGCCTTGATTAGCGGCGCGTCACGCCAGTTCCCGCCGGTGACGGCGGCGAGGGGTAGCTGGGTCCGCTCGGCGGGCAGCACCGGGCCGAGCCGGGCCTTGGCCAGGGCGAGTGCCCGGGTGTATTCGTCGCGGACGGTGGCGTCGAACAGCCGGCCATACCGCAGGCTCATCTCCGCCGACACGTGCCCGAGCAGCGCCATCAGGGCCTGCAGCGAGCAGCCGGCGTTGACCAGGGCGGTGGCATATGTATGCCTGAGCTGGTGGGGCACCACGCCGTCCAGGCCGGCTTCGGCGGCGGCGCGGCGCAGCTCCTCGCGCAGCGTGTCCGCTGAGACGCGGCGGCCCTGGCGGGTGAGCAGGAAGTCGGTCATCTTCCCGGTGCGCGGGTGGCGCAGCGGCCGGCCCGGGGACCGGTGCGCGGCGATCCGGTCAGCCAGCTTGAGGGTCTCCTCGTCGATGGGCACCATCCGCTCGGTGAGCAGCTTGCCCAGCGGGATCTTCAGCCACGCGCCGGAGCCGGCGACCTCGTGCACGCAGTCCAGCTCGAGGTCGACGAGCTCGCCGATGCGCATCCCGGTGGCGCGCAGCAGCAGCAGCGCGTCCGCATAGAGCCGGTTCGGCGACGTTTCCAGCGCGGCCAGCAGCGCTCGTTCCTGATCGGGCGGCAGGTAGCGGGGCAGCGGATGGGGGATCTTGGGCGCGTCGCGGGGGAAGATCAGCCGCCGGGCCGGGGCTTCGGGCCAGCCCCACTCGGCGATGGCGTCCAGGAAGCAGCCGACCGACTGGATGCGCTGCTTGGCGGTGGAGGCCGCGATGGGCTGGCCGGTGCGGTGGTTGACCGCCGCGGCGACCTGGTTGAGGTAGGGCTCGATGTGATGCTGCCGGCCCAGCAGGGCCAGGGAGGGCAGGCCCGGGTCGTGCCGGGCAAGGAACCGGCCGAAGTGCGCCAGCTCCGAGGCGGTGCCCTGCACCGAGGAGCGGGCGTGCGTGCCCTGAAGCCGTTCCAGGTAGGCGGTCATCGGCCGGCGGACCTGCGGGCTGACTCCGTCCAGGTGGCGTTCCCAGCTCCACCGGCCCAGCGTGGAGCGCTTGGGCACCGGCTCGGCCGGCGCGCCGAGGTGGTAGATGACCGCGCGGGAGGCGTAGAGGGCGTGGTGGTAATGCTTGAGGGCCCGGCCCAGCCGCGCTTCCCGCTCAGTGATCGCCTGCCCGAAGGCGGTGAAGTCGGCGTCGGTCAGTTCCGCCAGTGCCCGCCCGGTCTGGATCAGCATGCGGACCGCGATCTCGGAGGCCATGCCGGTGCGGGCCCGCACCGAGTAGCCCAGCGCCTCGCCGCCGGCCAGGAAGCGAGTGAGGTCTGGCCCGAGCGGGCTGGCCGCCGCCTCCCGCAAGATCACGGTCAGCTTGCGCTCCAGCAGGTAGTCATAGCCGGGCTGCAGGTGGCCGTGCAGCATCAGGAAGTTCAGCAGCGGCTGCAGCTGCGGCCGGGTGCCCGTCAGCCGCGCGGCCAGCGGCAAGTCCGCCCAGGACTGCGGGTCGGGGAACCGGGCCAGGAAACAGCGGGCGCCGCTGTCGAAGGTCTTGTTGCCCACCCCGCGGGCCGCCAGGCAGGCCAGGTAGGCGTCGTAGATGGGGGCGGCCTGCGGCGGCACCGCGGTCTTAACGGGCGGCAATCAGCGGCCCTCCTGCCAGGCGCGCTGCCGTTCCCGGGCAGCGTCATAGGCGGCGCGCACGTGCGCGGGCGCCAGGTGAATGTAGGCGGCCGAGGAGTCGGCGTGGTCGTGTCCCATCAGCGCCTGCAGCACCGGCAGGTCCACCCCGGCCTCGGCCAGGGCGGTGCCGAAGCTGTGCCGCAGCGCGTGCGGGTGCCCCGCCGTCACCCCGGAGATCTCGCGGTGGTAGCGGAACACGCGGCGCAGGCCGGCCGCGGCCAGCGGCTGCCCCCGGTGCGGCCCCTTGGCCACCACGAACAGCGCCCGGCTGGCGGTTTCCGGGCGTTCGGCGAGCAGGTAGGACTGGATCAGCCCGGCCACGTCCGGGTCGACAGGCACCCGGCGTTCCTTGTCGCCCTTGCCGGTCACCCGCACCCAGCCGCGGCCGATGTCCACGTCAGCGACCCGCAGGCCGAGCACCTCGGCCGAGCGCAGCCCGGACAGCAGCATCAGCCCGGCGATCGCACGGTCCCGGTCGGTGCGGAAGCTCGACAGCAGCGCGGCGGTCTCGGCGCGGTCCAGCCCGCGGGGCAGCCGCCGCGGCTCGCGGACCCGCAGCTTCGACCGCGGCCCGGGCTTAGCCAGGTGACCAAGCAGCCCGGACCGCTCGCCGGCCGCGGCCCGCCGCGCGGCCGGGCCCTTCGGCACGGGGCTGGGCGCGGTTGGATCCCGCATCGACCGGAAGCTGAACAGGCCGGAAACCGCCGCCAGCCGGCGGTTGATCGTCGCCGGGGCAAACCCCGAGGCCCGGCCGCTGGCCAGCGAGATCACGTTGTCGTGCTGGCCGGCCCGGCGCTCGGACCGGCACGCGGCCAGATACCGAAGCAGCGCGTCGGTGTCCACCGCGTCCAGGCCCACGTCCTCGCGATCCAGCCAGCGGGCGAAGTGCAGCAGGTCGAACGCGTAAGCGCGGACGCTGGCCGGCGAGTAACGCCGGTCGGCAAGGTAGCCGAGGTAGTCGTTGCACAGCTGCCGGTCCGCGGCTCGCCGCCCGCCCTCGATCCGCCAGCATTCCCCGTTTCCCTGCACCCGCAGCGATCCAGCATCAGCCATGGCACATCAGTAACCGGAAATGACCCACTCCGGTCAACACGACACGCCGGGAAAAACAGGACCGGGCACTATTTCAGCTTCCCGGCCACGTCCGGTAAGACCACTGCCGATCCGCCGAGATTGGCCGGTTAAGGGGGGGTGGTTCGGGCGGCCGTTCTTCTGGGTGACGCCGAGGCGGCGCAGCTCGGTCTCGAAGCCGTTCCGGCCGCCGCGGCCGCCGGAGAACCTGGTGGTGAACACCATCCCGTTGTCCGTCAAGGTGGACGCAGGGGTGCCGCAGGCGGTGACGGCAGCGCCGAAGGTGTCCGTGACGGCCGGTCCGGTGACCCGGTCCCAGGCGGTGACGGACAGGGCATACCGGGAGTGGTCATCGAGCCAGGTCAGGATCTCGGTGCCGGTCCCGTCCGCGAGCGGGTAGTGGGTGAAGTCGGCCTGCCAGCACTGGTTCGGCAGCTCAGCCTGGAATCTGATGTAGGACGACTTCGGGCGCTTGCGGGGCTGCGGGACGACAAGGCCGGCCCGGGCCAGGTGCCGGCTGATCGTGGCCGCAGACACACGGATCTTGTGGTGGTGCTCCAGGTGCCAGGCGATCGTGTCCGGCCCGGCGTCCAGGCCTTGGCCGGCCAGATCTTTGCGCAGGCCGGCGATCAGGTCAGCGATCTGGTCGCTGACCGCGTTCGGCGAGGTCTTCGGCCGCCGGGACCGCGGCTCGAACGCTGCCTCGCCCTCGGCCCGGTACCGGGCCACCAGCCGCGACACCCAGCCCTGGGAGACGCCGTAGGCCCGGGCAGCCTCGCCCTGGCTCCGGCCCTCGATGACGACAGCGGTGATGACCAGGCGCGCCTTCGACATCGGCCGACCGTGCCGGCCCGGACACTCCCAAGTCCCGCGACACCCCGGCCCAAGTCATTCCTATGTCTTGAGAGACCCCATTCCTATGTCCTGAGGCTGGACACCACCCGCCCCACTGAGTCGACCATTGGGCGAACCGGGTTCTGGTTCGTGTTGTGGCCTGGCACGTTCGTGCAGGGTGCGGGGAGCTGGTACACGGGGACGAGTCCTTTCTCGGTGATGCGGATTTCCCAGATGAGGGCTTCGATGGCTGCTTTGCGCTCGATGGTGGTGCCTATGCCGGCGAGTAGGCTGGGGAGGTAGCGGCGCAGGTGGGCGAGGGTGCTGGTGTCGGGTGGCTGGGGGCCGGGCTGTGGTGGTGTCTTCGAGTTCGGCGTGGCGGGCTTTGAGCAGGAGGACTTCTTCCTGGAGGGCGCGCAAGCGCGGGCCGACGGATGCACGAGAGCCGCGGATCGCCGAGATCGAGGCGGAGCTGGCCGCCCTGCGGTCGGAGCCGGACCCGAGCCGGAACCGGAGCCGGAACCTGAGCCAGCGCGCGAGGCTGAGCCGGAACCCGAGGCTGAGCCAGCCGAGTTGCCTCCGAACTCGGGAGTAACCCCGGAGCCCCAGCCTGAGGAACCTGCCATCGGAGTTACCCGGGACCTCCCTGGCGATCCGCAGCCGGAGCCGGTGCCCGTCCCCGGATTGCCCGCGTTCATGCGCCAGTACCCTGAGCCGCCGCCCGGCCCGGTCCTGATGAAGTCGGCGTCCAACGAGGCCGCGGTGCTGCATCCGGGCCCGGGCGCGGGGGCGGCCAACTGAGGTGGCCGGCGTCCCGGTGCTGATGGTGGCCTCGGTGCGGCTGAGCGCCACGAACCAGACGGGCTGGCGGCTGCCGGACATCCTGGTCAGGCGGCGTTCTGGGCGGCGGACCATCATGTGGCCTGGGCTTCTGCTTGGAGCAGTTGGCTGGAATCGAACCCGCACTGGTCAGCTTGGGGTGCGGAGCAGTTACGGCTGGGCACGCCGTTCAAAGACAGTGATCAGCTTTTCGCGCAGGTCGGGGGGTGCCAGGACCAGGACATCATCGGCGGCTCGCAGTCTGGTGTCACCTTTGATGGGGACGAGCTGGCCGTCTCGCACGATGAAGCTGACCCAGGCTTCGCCGGGGAGGTCGGCCAGGTCGTCGATGGTGCGGCCCTCGGCAGGTGAGCCGGGCTTGATCGTGAGCCGGTGCACGCCGCTGGGCTCGTCGCGCAGCCGTACCCCTAGCGCCCATGGTTCGGGCTCAACCACGCGCATTGGAACATGCAGCAGCCGTGCGGCGGCAGGTGTCAGGCTGCCTTGGACCACGACGGAGAAGACCACGACGACCGCCACGACGCCGTAGAGACGTTCAGCGCCGGGCACGTGCGCGGCAAGCAAAACGCTGCCCAGCAGGATGGGCACGGCCCCTTTAAGACCGGCGAACAGCACGAAGATGCGCTCGTTGTTTTTCAGCCGGGCGGGGATCAGGCACAATCCGACCAGGACGGGCCGGATGACGAATGCGAGTGCCGCCCCGAGGATGAGCCCAGGGATCCACACGTCGGCCTGGGCGATCACGTTGAGATTGATGGTCAGTCCAAGGACGACGAAGGCGATGATCTCGCCGAGGCTGGCCAGCGCTGAATGGAACGACTCGATCTCCCGCTTGAACGGAGCGCGCCCATCGCCCAGCACGATCCCGGCGGCGAATACCGCCAGGAACCCGGACCCGTGCGCGAGCGTGGCGACGCCGAACAGGAGCAGCACGCACGCCAGGGTCCGCAGCGGATAAAGCCCCTCGCTGGGCAGCGGTACCCGCCGCGTGAACCACAGCAGCGCCCGGCCGCCCGCCACGCCAACCGCCAGCCCAACAGCCATCTGCAACAGGAACTCGCCGCCGACATGAGCAAACGCGCCCGCGCTGACACCGGCTGCGGCGATCAGGCTCGTCATCAGCGCGATCCCTACCGGGTCGTTCGCGCCTGACTCCCCTTTCAGGATGATGCCGGTCCGGCCGGAGATCTCCCGCTGGCCAAGGACGGAGAACACCACCGCCGGGTCCGTCGGCGCTACCGCCGTGGCCACCAGCAGCGAGACATACCAGGCAAGGCCGAATGCGAAGTGCACTAGCAGTGCACCGGCGATCACGGTCAGGAACGTGCCCAGCACTCCGACGACCGCGATAGGGGCCGCCGCTGACCGGAACCGGGCCCAGCCAATGCTCATGCCGCCGTCGAACAAGATGCAGGCCAGAGCGATGGTCACCACCCGCTCGACCGCCTGCTGCGGGGGCCCGTGCAAAGCAGGGATGACCTTGACGGCGATGGCCGCGCCCACCAGGAAGAGCGCGGGCGAGGGGAGCTTTACCCGGTCAGCCAGGCGATTCGATAGCACCGCGACCAGCCCTACCGCAGCTGTCAGCACTATCAGCACAGCAAACGGCTCGATGCCGGTCACGATGGCGCTCCTCCGGGACGGTCACGGCTTTGCCGACCAGGCTTCCCGGCGCACCGCAGCCAAGTTTAGCCGGTACTCAACCCAGAGCGCGGTGCGGGAAGCGCCGACGTGGATGCCGCGTAGCGCTACCGCTCTTGATGGCCGGGATGGGCCACAACAGCGAACGGTCCAGGGATCGTCTGGCCTCAGGGTGTCGGCTTCCGCCGTTTGTTGCAGTTTTCTCGAATCTGCGTTCTAATCGGGCCGGTGGACGTGCGACTACCTGACTGGTGGGATTATCCAGAGCATTGCCAGGCCGGGCACCCCTGGGCACCTGGCCTGGTGGTGGTCGGCTGGCACCCGTGCGATTGCCAGCAGGCGCCAGCAGCTCCGGGCGGCAACGGGCACCTGGCGGTGCGATGCGCCGAGCCCGGCTGCACGAGCGCCTGGTTCAAGCCGAGGTGGGGGCCGGGTCCCGGCATGACGCGTCAGGGGTAGAACGCTATGAGCGCCGTGCCGACCAGCAGGCACACAACACCCCAGGTCTGAAGCCTCAGACCGCCGCCAGCGAGATTCGCGAGGTCGTCGCGTATGCCGCGGGTATCCGCCGTCCGGTCAGCTTGTTCCTGTTCGACGGCCGCGGATCTGACCTTGACTTCCTGCTGGCCAGCCTCACGCAGCACGTCGAGCTGCGCCTAGGCGGTCACCATCCGGCTCTCCAGCCAGTCAAGGCGCTCCTCGGCCGAGCCTTCTGATGGCGGTGGCGTGCGTATCACCGTGGCCGTGGCCGAGACCGTTGCCTTGGCAAGAGCCACGGCGCCGACCGCCCTGACAGCCGGTCGATGCGGCCGGATGCCGAGTTGCGAGATCCAGCGGTGGTCGGCGAGCACGTTCCAGGCCGACCAGAGCGATCTCGCGCCCTGATCCCGTCTGCCCTTGGCCTCCCGGCTCGGCTTCTACCAGTTCCCTGGCGGACGCGCATTCGGCGCGGCGATCGGCTGGAGAGCCGGCACGGCCGGCGGGCTGCTGATCAGGAAGGCCGCCGATCTCCTCGCCCGCGCCGAACGAGAACAGCCCTAGACGGCCCGGACCGGCTGGCCATGATAGCGAGGTCCGCAGACGGCTCGGCATGGTCAGTCATGACGCCGCAGGGTACTCGTGTCGGCGCGCCCTCACACGCGTGCAGGGGCAATGATCCCGTACCGGACCGGCTGGCGATAGACCTGCTTTGGCTCTCGCGGGCGTGGACGAGCAGGTGATGTCGTACTCGGTCCTGCCGTTGAAGGCGCTAATCAGCGTGAGCTTCGCAACCGTGGCGGGCATCTTCGCCGTGCCGACGAAGCGCAGGCCCGGCATGCCGCCCACGGTGATGGCGTCCGGCCCGGCGATTAGCTCGCCGTGCGCCTGTCTGAACTGGCGGCGTGTTGCGCGGACCACGCCCGGCGTGAACGCCGGGGACAGGACATTCTGTCGCGTCACGACCAGCACCATCCGGTTGGCGGTGACGTCGACCGAATTGACTGCGTTGCCCCCGCTAGGACCGACAGCTGTCGACCACTGTTCCTGGCTCCGGCAGCATCCCAACCAGGGCCCCGGCCGGCCTGCAGCCCATGCGCGAGGGTAACGGAACGAAACGCCGTGCGCGGCGTAGGTGCCCGGGCTCGAAGTGCCCTGGGTCAGGCTGGCGCACGCGGTCAGGCCGCAGAGTGCCAGCAGGGCCAGCGTTCCCGCTGTGAGGACTTTCGGCTTGTGGTTCATGACGTCGACCCCCAGACGTCGACCCCCTGAGTCACGGTACGCTGCGCACATATATCCCTGCGTAGCCGAGACATCACATAGCGTCACATCGACCCACCTGACGGGAGGTCGCGCGTGGCCGCCGTACTCGACTGGTTCCGCCCGAAGGGCCGCCACGCCGCCATCACTGAAGCCGCCCCGGGAAACCTACGCCGCCAGGATCATGGCTCGCTCGGCTGCCTCGCGGCCGAGCACTGCCTGCAGCGCTACCTGATCGGTGCGGCTGCTGATGGCCTCGGACAGGATGCTCCGTAGCCGTGGCGTGGGCAGCGCATCCACCTGGATGCCGTCCAGGATGATGCGGTCCGGGTAGACCTGCCGTGCCTGCTCCTCGGTCAGCGCGATCTTCACCACCTCGGGGGCGGCATGCTGCCCGCCGAGATCGCGGTAGAGAGCGGCCAGGTCGCGCCGGAGCAGACCGGTGATCTGCCCGCCGTCCTTGTCCAGGTCGGACAGGTGCAGAACAACGGTCGGCACGCCGCGCTCCAGCGCAGCACTGGCCTCCGCGTAGCGCACGGCGGTGGCGTCGTACCCGCCTGCCGGGATAAACGGCACCCCGGCATCGCTGGCGACGTCGGCGAGGGTCTCCTTCAGTCCCCGGTGCTCCGACCAGGCGATCAGGTACCGGCTCTGCCCGGCCTGACGGTCCAGGCGGTAGTTCTCAGCCATGACCTGCACGGTCCGGGCGAAGTCCTCCATGCCGCCGTAGGACTGGCTATAGACCCGCTCGGTGGTGTCGGCTATCGCGCCCCAGGGGAGCAGCCCGGCCCGGCGTGCCCGGCCCAGCACGTTGCCTACGGCGTCGTAGGCGGCCTTGCCCTTGGCCGGGTAGAGCCCGCGCTCGAAGGCGACGTACAGCACGCGCCGGACCAGGAGCGGCCACTCTTCCCGGAGATCCAGCGCCACCTGCAGGACGTCGAGAGACTTGCCTGTCGGCTTCCACGGTGCTAGCCCGGTCACCCGCCGCGCCATCAGGTCTCAGCTCCCTCCGCCGCGTGGCCGTTGCTGCTAGCCAGCCCGCTCAGGTACTGCCGTATCTCCTGTGCTCGCGGCTGGCCGACCTTCAGCTCCTTGCGGATACGCCTGATACCCGGCACGGCCCCGCTGGCCAGATCGGCGGCGAACAGCTCGGCCGCCGCATGGCCGTGACCGTTCAGCTCGGCCGGCCTGGTACGGGTACCTCTGCCTCGGGTGCAGTGTGCTCGGGCTGGCGTCGGGTCATGGTGATCGCGGTCTCGGCGGCCACCACGAACGCCACGGCCGGCCAGCCGGAGAGCAGGGCACCGGGCCAGCCGTGCGCCACCCCGTAGCCGACGTTGCAGGCCAGGGTGGCGATCACCGCCAGGACCAGCCCTGTCCGGGCCAGCCATGGTGCCGAGACGCCGGTCCTGGCTGCCCGTAGCATCACCAGGCTGGAGACTGCCACCAGGCCGTCAATGGACACCGGCAGCAGGTAGGCGGCCAGCGGCGGCTGGCCGTAGCGGATGGCCAGCGCCACCACATGCTGGTAGCTGATGACCGCAGCGATCGCAGCCCCCAGAAGTCACTCTAGTTGCACCAGGTCCGTCGGGGACTTGACAGGATCACCCGCATAATGGCCCAGCAGTGCCATCAGGGCCTGCAGGCTCATCCCGGCGTTGGCCAGGCTGGTGGCCCAGGTGTGACGGAGCTGATGGCAGGTGATGACCATGACGCTGCCGCCCGGCCCGTGCAGGGCTGCGGCTTGGGCAGCGGCGAGCAGCCCGTTGCGGAGCCGGGTCGCTCCGAGGCGGCGGCCATGGGCGGTGAACAGGAAGTCGGTGAGCGCTCCGGTGCGCGGGTGAGGCAGCGGCCGGTGAGGGCCGCGCTGGCGGGCCCACTCATCCAGGACGGCGAGGGTGGGGTGTCGAGAGGGACCGTGCGCTCGGTGGCGAGCTTGCCGAGCGGGACGCGCAGGCACGCCGTCAGGGCCCGGCTACTTACACCACTCGGGGACGCCACCGCCTGGGTTGGGATCAGGTGGTGGGTGGCCCTGGCGGAACGTCACGATGGTGTGCAAGCGGGCGGCCACTGCGCATCGCGACTGCGGACCGGCGTGGGTGGCGGAGGTGTCGAATCGCTGGTCCGGAGCCGATAGTGACTTTCGCGGCCGGTCGGGACCTTCGGCACTACCCGCAGCGGCTCGGCGCGGGCACGTTAGACAAGTGCACGCTGACCGACGTGGCGTGCGGGGAGTGGAAGGGCAACGCGCCCGATCGCCGCGCAGGATCTGCGTCAGACCTGCAGCCCGCGGCGGGCTACAGGTCCGACTCGCGATGCACTATGCTCGCCGACCCGCACGGATCGCGCACTTGGCTACGGCTCGCCATCCTCGGCACAGCCGACGAGCTCCTGGCGTTACGAAGTAGGGACCCTAACCATGAGGACACGGCCTCCTTCTCCGAGCTTGCTGGGCAAGATGGATGCTTACTGGCGTGCGGCTAACTACCTGTCGGTCGGCCAGATCTACCTGTATGACAATCCGCTGCTGAGGAAGCCGCTTGAGCTGTCGCATGTGAAGCCGCTGGTGGTCGGGCACTGGGGTACTACTCCGGGCCAGAATTTCATCTATGTGCATCTTAACCGGGTCATCAAGGAGCTTGACCTGGACATGTTTTATGTCGCGGGTCCCGGTCACGGGGGCCCGGCGCTGGTCGGGAATACGTATCTTGAGGGTACTTACAGCGAGGTCTACCCGGATGTCAGCCAGGATGAGGCGGGGCTGAAAAGGCTGTTCAGGCAGTTCTCGTTTCCTGGCGGGATCTCTAGCCATGTCGCGCCGACGACCCCGGGGTCGATCCACGAGGGCGGCGAATTGGGGTACTCGCTCAGCCATGCTTTTGGCGCGGCGTTCGACAAGCCGGGTCTGATCGTTGCCTGCGTGATCGGTGACGGCGAGGCCGAGACGGGCCCGCTGGCGACCTCGTGGCAGTCCACCAAGTTCCTCAGCCCGGTCAGCGACGGGGCCGTGCTGCCGATCCTGCACCTGAACGGCTACAAGATCAGCAATCCCACTGTCCTGGCCCGCCTTGAGGATGAGGAGCTGGGGGAGTTCCTGCGGGGGTGCGGCTGGGATCCCCGCTTCGTCGAAGGTCACGAGCCGCGCGAGATGCACCAGCTGATGGCCGGCGTGCTGGACGAAACTATCGAGGCCATCGGGAACATCCAGGGTCATGCGCGCAGTACCGGCGACACCATCCGGCAGCGCTGGCCGATGATCGTGCTGAAGTCGCCTAAGGGCTGGACCGGGCCGAAGGTTGTCGACGGCCTGCAGGTTGAGGGCACGTTCCGATCCCACCAGGTGCCGCTCCTGGTGGACTCCGGCCATCCTGATCACCTGGCCCAGCTGGAGAGCTGGATGCGGAGCTACAAGCCGGAGGAGCTGTTCGATGAGAACGGCCGGCTCGTGCCGGACCTGGCCGAGCTGGCACCCGAGGGGGAGCGGCGGATGGGCGCCAATCCGCACGCGAACGGCGGCCTGCTGCTCCGTGACCTGCGGATGCCGGACTTCCGCATCCATGCGGTGGACGTGCCCTCGCCCGGGGTGGTGGACGCCGAGGACACCCTCGTGCTGGGCCAGTTCCTGCGCGATGTCACCAGTCTCAACGAGGATCGGCGGAACTTCCGGGTCTTCGGTCCCGATGAGACGCTCTCGAATCTGCTGGGCGCTGTGTTCGAGGCCACTAACCGCCAGTGGGACGCACAGACACTTGACAACGACGAGTTCCTCGCGCCCGCAGGGCGGGTGCTGGACTCGATGCTGTCCGAGCACCAGTGCCAGGGCTGGCTGGAGGGTTACCTGCTGACCGGCCGGCACGGCCTGTTCAACTGCTACGAGGCCTTCATCCACATCGTCGACTCGATGTTCAACCAGCACGCCAAGTGGCTGAAGGTCACCGCGCAGCTGCCGTGGCGGCGCGACATCGCGTCGCTGAACTACCTGCTCGCCTCGCATGTCTGGCAGCAGGACCATAACGGCTTCACCCACCAGGACCCCGGCTTCCTCGACCACGTGGTCAACAAGAAAGCCGGCGTCGTCCGGGTGTACCTGCCACCGGACGCGAACTGCCTGCTATCGGTCGCGGACCACTGCCTGCGCAGCCGCCACTACGTCAACGTCGTCGTCGCCGGGAAACGCGCCATGCCCCAGTGGCTGAGCATGGAAGCCGCGGTGGTGCACTGCACCGAGGGGATCGGCATCTGGGACTGGGCCAGCAACGACCAGGGCGGCGAGCCCGACATCGTGCTGGCCTGCTGCGGGGACACGCCCACCCTGGAGGTCCTGGCCGCCGTCTCGATCCTCCGCGAGCAGCTGCCCGGCCTGAAGATCCGCGTCGTCAACGTCGTCGACCTGATGAAGCTCCAGCCCGCCTCCGAGCATCCGCACGGGCTGAGCGACGCCGACTACGACTCGCTGTTCACCAGGGACAAGCACATCATCTTCGCCTTTCACGGATACCCGTGGCTGATCCACCGGCTGACCTACCGGCGCGCTAACCGGAACCTGCACGTGCGGGGCTACAACGAGGAAGGCACGATCACCACCGCCTTCGACATGCGGGTGCAGAACCGGCTGGACCGCTACCACCTGGTCCAGGACGTGATCGACCGGCTCCCCCAGCTCGGGAACCGCGGCAGCTCCCTGAAGCAGGAGATGCGGGACAAGCTCGTCGAGCACGGCCAGTACATCGACATCCACGGCCAGGACATGCCCGAAATCCGGAACTGGACCTGGAGCGAGCGCCGGTGACCGCGCAGGCACGCAGTGGCGCCGGCGCCGGCCAGCCCGAGGCTTCTGGATCGCGGCCCTTCTCGAAGCTGGGTGCGGACGTCGACCTCAGAACCCTTCCGCTGCCGGAGGTGGAGAAACGGCTTGGGTCGTCACCTGGCGGCCTCCACCAGGCCGAAGCGGCGGAACGGCTGGCCAGATACGGGCCTAATGAGATCGAGGAGAAGAAGGAAAATCCGCTCCTGAAATTGCTGACCTATTTCTGGGGCCCGATCCCGTGGATGATCGAGACCGCGGTGGTCCTGTCGGGCGTTCTGCGGCACTGGCCGGACTTCTCCATCATCCTCGTGCTGCTCCTTGCCAACGCCGGAATCGGGTTCTGGGAAGAACACCAGGCAGGCAAGGCCATCGCCGCCCTGAAGGCCGAGCTGGCGATCAAGGCCCGAGTCAAGCGAGACGGCAAGTGGATCACTCCCCCGTCGCGTGAGCTGGTACCCGGCGACGTCATCCGGCTGCGCCTGGGCGACATCGTGCCCGCGGATGCGCGCCTGCTGGCAGGCGACCCGGTCGAGGTGGACCAGTCCGCGCTGACCGGCGAGTCACTGCCCGCCACCCGCAAGGCAGGCGAGGCAGTGTTCTCCGCGTCGATCATCCGGCAGGGCGAGATCGGCGCCCTCGTCTACGCCACAGGCGCGGACACTTACTTCGGCAAGACGGCAGACCTGGTGCAGGAAGCGCAGACCGTCAGCCATTTCCAGCGCGCAGTACTGAAGATCGGCACATTCCTGATCATCCTCGCACTGGTCATGGTGACGGTCATCACCATCGTCTCGATCGTCCGCGGTGATCC
The DNA here is from genome assembly GCA_963739025.1 of uncultured Actinomycetota bacterium. Classification (GTDB taxonomy): domain Bacteria; phylum Actinomycetota; class Actinomycetes; order Streptosporangiales; family Streptosporangiaceae; genus Chersky-822. The sequence goes on from CAVTYS010000004.1 coordinate 516,527, forward strand.
GACCTTTACTACGCTGCAGTTCGCCCTGGTACTGACCGTGGCCGCGATTCCGGTGGCGATGCCGACGGTGCTGTCGGTGACGATGGCCGTCGGCGCCCGGCTGCTCGCCACGAAGAAGGCCATCGTGAGCCGGCTGGTCGCCATCGAGGAACTGGCCGGAGTGGACGTGCTCTGCACCGACAAGACCGGCACCCTGACCCAGAATAAGCTGAGTCTCGGCGAGCCCTTCTCCGTCAGCAATGTCCCGGCCAGCCAGGTGATCCTCGATGCCGCGCTGGCATCGCGCGCCGACGACGCCGACCCCATCGACCTGGCCATCCTGGGCGGCCTGGATGACCGTGACGCGCTGGAGGGCTATCAGGTGGCCCACTACCAGCCGTTTGACGCGGTCCGCAAATGCACCGAGGCGGCTATCACGACTGCGGACGGGGCCTCGTTCAAGGTGACGAAGGGCGCGCCCCAGGTGATCCTGGCGCTGTCAGCCAATGCCGCCCGCGTGAAGGCAGAGGTCGACAAGGCGGTCAGCGACTTCGCCGCGCGCGGCTTCCGCTCGCTGGGCGTGGCCCGCGAAGAAGGAGCGGGCTCCTGGCAGTTCCTCGGCGTGCTGCCTCTGTTCGACCCGCCCCGCGAAGATGCCAGGGCAACCATCGCCACCGCCCGGCAGATGGGCGTGGACGTGAAAATGGTCACAGGCGACGCACTGGCCATCGCGCAGGAAACCGCGCGGACACTCGGGATGGGCGCGGCCATTGTCGATGCGGCCGGACTGGGCGACGTCAAGCACGAGGAGACGTCGGCGACGGCCGAGTCCATCGAGAGCGCGGACGGGTTCGCCCAGGTGTTCCCCGAGCACAAATTCCATATCGTGGACGTCCTGCAGAGACGGGGTCACATCGTCGGCATGACCGGCGACGGCGTGAACGACGCCCCCGCGCTGAAGAAGGCGGACTGCGGCATCGCGGTCTCGGACGCGACCGATGCGGCACGGGCGGCCGCCTCCATCGTGCTCACGACACCTGGCCTGTCGGTGATCATCGACGCGATCAAGGAAAGCCGCAAGATCTTCCAGCGGATGAACAGCTACGCGATCTACCGCATCGCTGAGACACTCCGCGTGCTCGTGTTCGTCACGCTCGTGATCTTGATCTTCAACTTCTTTCCCGTGACGGCGATCCAGATCGTCATGCTCGCGCTGCTCAATGACGGGGCAATCCTGTCGATCGCCTACGACAGCGTTCGTTACAAGGATCAGCCCGAGGCCTGGAACATGCGTCTCGTGCTCGGAATAGCCACCGTCCTCGGCGTTGTCGGCCCCATCGCCGCGTTCGGCCTGTTCTACCTCGGCGACCGTGTCTTCCACCTCAGCCATCCGCAGCTGCAGACGCTGATGTACCTGACCCTGTCCATCGCCGGGCACCTGACGATCTTCCTCGCCCGCACACGCGGCCCGTTCTGGTCGATACGCCCCGCCCGGGTTCTCGTGCTCGCCGTGCTCGGCACGCAGCTGCTCGCCACCCTGATCGCCGTCTACGGAGTCTTCATGACTCCCCTCGGCTGGGGCTACGCAGCCCTGGTCTGGGGCTACGCGCTGGCGTGGTTCCTCCTGACCGACCGCGCGAAACTGCTCGCCTACCGGATCCTCGACCCAATCAGAACCAGCGCTGATGCTCGAGCAGGCGCACCCGCGACGGAACCCGGCTAGCTGCGGACTGCGATGCGCGCCCAAGGCCTGAGGTTCGGTGCAGAAAGTCTGCGGCCCCCTCCGGATAGCGGGCTCTTCGTGCCGATGGCGCTGGCTGGGGCGCCGGCCGGGGGGCCCGGGACTGTGTGCTCCTCGCGCCGCCTGCATCAAGAGAAGGCGGAGGAGGGGCCCGGGTAGCCCACGCGGGACGAAACCGACTACGGCCACACCGCGGCTGGCCAGGCTCGCGGCCTCACTGACGCTCATCGCGGTGATCACCGCGATCAGCGGCCCCGGGATCCGGCGGGTGACCCGGCGCGCCGCGAGCACGACCAGGATGACCCGATCGACGTTGCCACGTCCGCCGGATGTGTGTCCGGGAGCGCGCGCACGGCGCTCAGAAACCTGGACAGGGTCTGCGTGCCCGGGGCGGGGTACACCGAGTATGTCGGGGAGCTGGCCGGCGGCCACCTGAATGCCGACGCCAGTAAGGAATCCGACCAGCACGGTGCGGGAAAGGAAATTCGCCAGGAACCCGAGCCCGGCCAGCCGGGCAAGCGGCAGCATCACGCCGGCAAGCAAGGCCGCGAGCCCGGCCGCCGGACGTATCGCTCCGACCCGGCCACCGCCAGACCGGTGAGCGAGGCGGCGAGTATGGCGGCAGTATCTGAGTCCCCAGCAACCACAAGGTGACGCGGCGAACCAAGAACGGCGAACACGGCCATCGGAAAGAGGAGCGTGGCCCAGGCCGGTCACCACCGGCATCCCAGCGATCTTCGCGTAGCCGAGAACCTCAGGGATGCCAAGGGCGGCCAGCGTCAGGTCGGCCAGCACATCCTTGGATACCCAGGACCGCTCAATGGGCAGGACCCCCGCAGCACTGGCAGTGCCGGTAGCCATCCCCGCCAGCTGGCACCATGCGAATCCGGCAACGTCTCACCTACGCCCGCTCCCTATGGTTGCGGATTCGTTCATCATCCCGTCGCCAGGCGTTGATCCGGGTCACGGCTTATAGTGTTGCCGATCCGGGGAGCGTGAGGGTGTTTGGCTGGCGAACGCTGGAAAGACAAGCCAGAGCCGCAGGACTTCCCTGCTGCTGAGTCCTACCTCTCTTTGCTAATCGGGACCGCAACGGCGACAAGGCTGGTCGAAGCCCTGCGCAACGAACACGGGCTGCGGCACTATGCCGCCAAGGACATTCTGCGAGCCGCCGCTTGCCCTTGCTGGCCCCTGATGACCCCGAGGTCGCCGCCGATCTCGCGAAGGTCGAGCTCGGCAGGAAGCTGTCCCCTGTGCTCCTGGTCCAGGGGTCCCGCTGTGGGTCGCGGACGGCTACCACCGTGTATGCGCGAGCTATCACCTCGATGAGAAGACTCCGGTGCCCTGCCGGATAGTCGCCCGCGAGCCGAACGACTGACCACGGGCCGGAAGGGCAGAAGGTCGTGGCGTCCGCTCGGCGGTACTGGCCCGCGAGGACAAGCCTGTCCGCTTCGCGGGCCGCGGCCAGTACTCGGGACCTTCGGCCTTGGCCGGGCCACGGTTCGATGTGGACATTCGGTTCATGACGACTGACGAGCACATCGCTCAGCTGCAGGTCCAGATCGACGAGCTCCGCGCCAAGCAGGCTGAGCTGCACAGGCGGCTCGCCAAAGCCCAGATCGACCAGTGGCAGGGGCGCATTGAAGACCTTGAGCCGCAGATGCACCTCGGGGCGACGGAAGCCAACGACAAGCTGACCACGGTCATGGGGCAGCTTCGCAGCAAGTGGGCCGACGCCCGGCGGCAGTTCGAGGATGCTACCTCGACGGCTTCCAGCGTGGCCGACACGGTGCGGACCGGCCTTGAGAAGGCCGTCGCAGACGTGCGCAAGGCCTTGCTCGAATCCAGGGAAAAGATCGCTGATCGATCGTCTAGGCCCCACTTTCTGCCCCTGGCGAACTGCGCACGCCCGGGCATGTGGTGGCGAAGGTCCTGTTACCGGCAGCCAGAATGCCCTGTGCGTCGCAGCGGTGGTGATGCAGGTTTGTCTTGTCGGCTGATTACTAATGAAGGAGTCGGTCGTGAGTATCATCGCCTGGATCGTTCTGGGTCTGGCCGCGGGCCTGCTGGCCAATGTGCTGGTCCCCGGCAAGAGGTCGCAGGGCCTCATCATGACGTGCGTGATCGGCGTTGCCGGGGCGCTGCTTGGCGGCTGGGTTGCGACCGCACTGTTCCATATCCACAGCCTGAACGGGTTCTTCAACTTGTCTACCTGGCTCACCGCGATCGCGGGGGCCGTGGCGTTGCTGCTGGTCTTCCGCCTGGTGACCGGGCGGTCCGGCCGGTTCGCGCACCGCTGAGAAACGGCGGCTATCGGGAGGGCAGCGATGTTCGAGGCTGGTGACATCCGCGAATGGCGCGGGCACGACGTGGTGGACGACGAGGGTCGCAAGATCGGGACACTGGAATCTGTCTACGTGGATACCGGCTCGGACCAGCCAGCTTTTGCCACTGTGACGGTCGGCCTGCCGACGCGGCACCGGCTGGTCTTCGTGCCGCTGGCAGGCGCGACGGTCGGGCCGGGCTATCTGAAGGTCACCTACTCCAAGCACCAGGTAAAGGACGCGCCGTCGATCGGCACGGACGGTGTGCTGCCGGCCGGTGACGAGGAGGCCATCTTCAAGCACTACGACCTGACCTACGAGCGCGGTGGTGGCGGCGAGCGGTGCCTCGCTCGCCGCTGACGGCGAACGAACGGAGAGCCCGAGATGGTGTTGTTTCTGTTGCTGATCATCGCGGCGGTCGCGCTGGGGATAGTCGGCGTGGTCGTGCAGGGGCTGCTGTACATGCTGTTCATCGGCGCGGTCGTCCTGATCGCTGCTCTGGTACTCCTCGGCACCCGGATCAGGCGAACCGGCAGGCCCCGGGCCGCTAACCTTCGCTAACCTTCGCTGACCCTCGATGAGGCCCGTGACGAGCCGACCGCCCGTGGTCATATCGGAAGCCCAGGTTGGGGCGGCGATCCAGGCCATGGACCGATCCAGCCAGCCGCGCGATCACCCTCCGTAGGCAGGAACCGGGAACCGCAGACGCCAGCTCCGAATGACCTGGCGGCCGCTTCCTTCTACGTTGCCAATGACCGTGCTCTGCGTGAAAGTACGGGAGCGGATGATCGTCGAAGTACATCGTGATCAAGACGCCGAAGAAGGCGGAGATCCGAGGCATGCCAGTCATCCGGCCCGTACAGTTACGACAGGCAAGGTGGCACGCGGACTTCGGGCCGCATGCGCCCTGCTGGTCTGCGGCGTCGGTGCGTTCTCGTGAGCTGACGCTAGTCACGCTGAGTTAGCGGTCTCGATGCCGTGCTGCGAGAATCGGAGACGGACCGGCAAGTGCCATGTCGGACGGTGCCAATGACCGTGCCAATAGGGGCTCCTTAACGGCATGCGTTCCCGCAGGTCACGGTTAAATGTGAAGACCTGACCCGCCCCACTCGATTTGATCTGGGGCGTTCGGCCTGCGCTTTCTTGCTTCGTCCGGCAGGCCGGGCGGTGCAGGGAGGCTGCTGTGCCGTTGTGTTGCCAATGGGTGAGCAGCCGGTTTTCATGCCGTCCGGACGCGCCTCACCTGCCTTCGCATTTGCCGGTAGCGGGCTGGTTGCCTCGCTGTGTTCCATGGTGACGGTATCGGCGAAGTTATCCGTATAGGTGCAGGTCAGAAGGTGTTACGGAGGGCGAGCCGAGCTTGGCCGTCGGCGCCCGGCGGTTGGTTACGTGCCGGCGCGGGGTGCCGCATAGCAGGCGGTTCCGGCGTGACAACCTTGTCATCTCGTCATGCGTCCCCTGCTCGGGGCCATGACTGTGCTGCCACCCGGCTGGCGGTTCGCGGGGCACGGGCAGGACGGACCGACATGTGAGAGGGACGAAGTGCTTGCGTGGCCTGCGGGTCGCGGGCGCGGCAGTGATCGCGCTGGTGCTGCCTGGTGCTGCGCGTCCTGCTCGGCCGCGGCCGGGCGGGTGCCCTCGTCGGCCTGCGTGGCGTCGGCGAGGCCGAGCAGGGCCGTTGCCACCAGTCCGGAGACCGCGTCGGGCCAGCGGCTGTGGGTCGGCTCGCTGCCGGGCGCGGATAACGGCGTGAGGAATGGCATCCGCGTTCCAGCAACCCGCCGGCGGCCGCGAGCTTGAGCGCCGCCCATGCCGGATCAGGACGAGCCAGTCACGGGTTGGCCGCTCGGGTAGTCGTGCCGCATCATCAGAGCTGTGTCGATGGGCTGGCCGCTGTTCTCCGAGACCGAGATGTGTCGGCGCCGCGCTGCGTTCGGCGCGGAGATGGAGCGTGCCGGGGTGCCGGTGGCGCTGGTATACGGCGCGAACCGGTCGGGGAGCGCGGTCTGCTGGCTGACCGGCTGGCCGGTCACTCGCGAGGCGCTGCTCGTCGCTGGAGCCAGCGAGGACGACGACGTGCTCCTGGTCTCGTTCTACAACCACGTTCCCCAGGCTCGCGCCCTCTCGCGGGTCCGCGCCGAGCCGCTCGGCGCTTCCGGCGTCATCAGCGCGCTGTCCCTGCTCGCTGACCGCGGCGAGCTGCCCGGCCGGATCGGGATCGTCGGCGCCCTGCCGTTCGGCCAGTACCGGCAGTTGGCCAGCCGGATTCCTGATCTTGTCGACCTGAACAGCGCCTACACGCAGCTGCGCCTGCTGAAGTCGGCAGAGGAAGTGACGGCGCTGAGGCGCGGAGCAGCCCTCAGCGATGCCGCGATCACGGCGCTGGCGCAGGCCTTGCGGCCCGGGGCTACCGATCACGAGGTGCTGGCGCAGACCGAGCGCGCCTACATGGCGCTGGGCGGCCTGCATCACATCCACTATCTCGGCATTACCTCGATGGACGAGCCGGAACTGAGCGTGCCGGCCCAGTGGCCGACCGGCCGGGTGGTCCGCCGTCGTGACTTCGCGACGTGCGAGATCAGCGCGGCGGCCGCGCCGGAGTACGCCGGTCAGGTACTACGCACCTTCACGATCGGTGCACTGCCGACAGGCCTGGTCAGCGAACTGCACGCAGTTGCGGCTGCCGCGTTCGACGCGATCGCACGCAGGCTCGTCCCCGGCACCACCGCAGCCGAGCTCGCCGCCGCGGCGGCAATCATCGACGAGGCCGGCTTCACCGGGATCGACGACGTCGTCCACGGCTTCGGCGGCGGTTACCTTCCGCCCGTCGTCCCGGCACCCGGCAGGCCGCTATCCGACGCAGGCTTCACCCTCGCGGCCGACATGACGCTGGTCGTGCAGCCCAATGTCGTCACCCGCGACCGCCGGGCCGGTGTTCAGACCGGCGAGCTGCTGCTCGTCACCGAGGACGGACCACAGCGGCTGCACTCGTTCCCTCCCGGTCTGCAACAGGTCGGATAGCTTCGCCACGCGGTAGAGCTCCCTCCGGCCGGGCCGCGCCGCCGTGCCGGCACAGGCATCAGGCAATGGCAGATCGTCGAGGCCGCGCTGCCTACGGGCGCTGCGACCGGAGGCTCAGCCTAGAGCTTCCTGCACATCGCGATGACGGTGCGGTTAATCGGGCTGAGTTCGGCGGCAAGGCGGCGGACAAGGAGTAGGTGAAGCCGCCTAGTCCCGTCCTGTGCTGGCGTTCTCGGCAGCCCAGTAGTCGTGCGAGGCTTCGGACTCGGCGAGTTCCTGCGCCGTCGCAAAGCCCGGAGCCATGGATGCGGCAGTGCCGGCAAGCACCTCATGATGCTCGATGTCGAGCAGCCTCAGCCAGCTCTGCTGGCCCATGGTCAGCGCGATGAAACAGCCAAGCTCGACCAGCTCGGCCTCGGAGAAGTGCTGGTAGAGCCGGTCCCACAGCTCATCGCTGGACTCGAGCCGCCAGGTTATGGCCTCCGCATAGGCCAGGGCCGCCTTTTCCCGCTCGCCCAGCCTGGCTGACTTCTCGAAGTTGAGCAGGTCGTCGTACTGCTTCTCGCTCAGTCCCTGCGCCCTCGCCTGCTCAGACCGCTGATTGCCGCAGTACTCGCATTTCACGCTGCGCGATACGTAGACGCGGCAGAGTTCCTTGATGGCGTGGTCGCATATCCCTTCACGGAAGATGGCCTGCCATGAATTTGCGAAGGCCCAGAAGCACGCCGGAACGTGCGCGCGAACAGCCGAACTTTCCGGCCGCGGCGTGCCCTCGCGCTGGCATCTTTCCATCTCGGCGCGCATCTGCCGGTCCATCACCTCGGGGAGGACGTAACTGATCCGCTGCTTACGGCCCATTGACTCTCCCGCGTCACCTCAGAGATCGCCAGGCATGCCTTCTGCGCGCGCCTGTCATGTCAGGAAAGCACAGATATCCCCGCCCGATGGCCTCGGGGTGCGTCAGGAGCGTCCCGACTTTCGCGCACACCTGGTTTTGCATGAGCAGCCTGGCCGGGCGGCCCGCTGCTGTGGCGAGGGTGACGGAGCGTGGCTTGACATGGGGCGGAGGGCCGTAGCCTTGGGGGCAGCGGGCCGGGATCTTGATCCGCCTGGCCAGCAGGGCGCTGCCAATGACTGTGCCAATGGGAATTCTGCTAATCCGGCGAAAAGGCGGGGTGCTGACGCGACCTCGCGGACGCCCGCGCATGTGGCGAAGCAGGCGAGCCGGTCCCTCGTTCTCATAATCCGCCGGTCGTGGGTTCGATCCCCACCCGCCCCACCCGCCCACTTCAGCCACTCTAGTTACATCAGGCTTCGCTGCAGTTGCAGGTTTCGCACGCTGCGCAGCTGGGCTCATTGGCAGATCCATTGGCAAGAGCCGGTCATAGGCGTATGCGGTCCCGGGATGCTGGTTCTGGGAAAACTCGGCTGGGCCTGCGTTACCGGCGTGAGCAGGGCGTTCACGGCGCGGCGGGGACGTCCTGGCCAGGGTGGCTGCCAATGGATCTGCCAATGTGGCGGGCAATTTTCCAGTCCGCTGCTGGCGGTTGCTGGTGTCGCCGCAGTCGCTGCTGTCGGCTGCGCAGCCGCCGGAGCACCTGGCAGAAAGACGCGACATGCGCGACGGCGACGGGTCCGGCGATGCGGCGGCAGGAACAGGGCTTGCGGTTACTGCTGGTGACCGAGCAGATGAGCGGCGCGGCACAGAGCGATGCTCAGTTCGTCAAGGGCTTGGGTCATTCTGTGGTCTCATTTCAGTGGGGCTGCGGGATAGATGTTCAGGCGGTGGCTGCTGGGTGCGGACAAGAAGTCGCCGAGATCCCCGGGTTCGGCGACGGCAACTACATCACCTACCTGACCCCCGCGGCCAGCCGGGCTCTCATTCCATGATCGTGGCGGATGGCTGGTGAAGCCGCGATCATGCATGCGCTATGGCAGGGTGCGGCCCGCGAGCAAGAACGCATCTCCGGCAGCGGCCAACGGGGCCTGCCAGCCGACCGACGTCTGACCACGCAGTCCGATGGACGATCACTGGCTGCGCCGGGTGGCTTCGGTGCGAACGTCCTCGGCCGTGACCGGTCCGCGCAGGACGTGCCGGAAGTGCTGGAAGGACAGGGCAGTCGCCCAGGTGAGCAGCGTCGCGGCGTACAGGCGTGGACCGCGGGCACCTGCGAATGTGAGCGAGCCGAGGACGACGGCACCGGCGGCGAATCCTGTGACGTGGGCTGTGAAGTCGCGGCGGCGCTGGATGCCGGTAGCGAGGTCGATGAGTTGCTGGTCGATTTGCATCGTGGCTTCTCCTTGCCAGGTGGTCAGTGCGACGGAACTGGGCGCGGCAGCGACGGCCGGTGGCCAAGTTCGCTGGGGTGTCGGCTGCATCGCCAACCTCTAGCCAGCGGCCCGGCTGGTTATGCGCTGCAGGTGCTGGTGAACCTGGGGGACTGCGACCGATCCCTCGCCCACCGCGGAGGCCACCCGCTTCACCGAGCCGGCGCGTACGTCGCCGGCGGCGAACACGCCTGGCATGCTGGTTTCCAGCGGAAGCGGCGCTGGCCGATCCGATCCGGTCCCAACATCGCCGGGCACGTCGCGGCCAGTCAGGATGAACCCGTGCCGGTCGCGCATAACGTCATCGGGCAGCCAGCCCGTGTGCGGAGTGGCGCCGATCATGACGAAGAGTGCTGCGGTCGGCGCTGTCTCCTCGCGGCCGGTGGCCCGGTCGCGCAGTACCAGCTCGGTGAGCCTGCGGGCGCCACGCGCGGCAGCCACCTCGGTCTGCAGCCGCACCCGCACACGCGGGGCGGCGCCGATCTCCTTCACCAGGTAATCGGACATGCTCTTGGCCAGGCTGTCGGCGCGCACTAGCAGGGTGACGCTGCGCGCCGACCTGGCGAGGTAGACGGCCGCCTGCCCGGCGGAGTTCCCGGCACCGACGATGAACACATCTTCGTCTTTGACCGCAGGTGCCTCGGACAGCGCCGAGCCGTAGAACACCCCGGCGCCGACGAGCTCAGCGATGCCCGGCGCCGCCAGCTGCCGGTAGCTGGCGCCGGTGGCCAGCACGACCGCCCGGGCATTCACCTGGCCGCCATCTGCCAGTGTGACGGCGAGTGCGTCTCCCCGGGCGGACAACCCAGTTGCGCCGTTGATGAAGACGAATTCCGCCCCGAACATCCAGGCCTGCTGAAACGCACGCTCGGCCAGCTCACCGCCGCTGATGCCCGCAGGAAAGCCGAGGAAGTTGCGGATCCGCGAGCTTGTGCCGGCCTGCCCCCCCATCGCCAGGCTCTCCAGCACCAGCATGGACAGTCCTTCAGACGCGCCGTACACCGCGGCACTCAGCCCGGCCGGCCCGGCGCCGACGACCACCAGGTCATACGAGCCGAGCTTCGGACGCACCTGCGCGCCGACGGCCTCAGCGATGTCGGCCTGGGTGTAGCTGGTCAGCACCCGCCCATCGGGCAGGAGGATCACCGGGTTGGCGGGAACCTGGTCCAGCTGCCGGAGCAGTTCGGCGCCCTCGGAGGAGTCGCGGTCGTAGAAGCCGTATGGGACGTTGTTGCGTTCCAGCGCGTCCCGCAGCTCATACGAGACCGGATCCCAGCGATCGCCGACGATCCGGACCAGCTCAAACCCCGGCCAATTGGCCCGCGTCCACGCCACCAGCGCCTCACCGACCACCGGGTAGAGCAGATGCTGGCGGGGCCGCCAGGGCTTGGTCAGGTAGTGCTCGACATGGCCAAGCGCCATCCCGTGCGCAATGACCTCCAGCATCCGCGAATCGCCGTAGTCGATCAGCAGAATCCGTTTGGCATCCGGATGACTAGACCGGCTGCGCGCCAGCAGCTCCGAGCCCGACATCGCCCGCATGGACTCGTAGCAGATGATCAACGCGACCTGCTCACCAGCACCGCGGAACGCACTCAGCCGCTCCAGCGCCGCCGCCACGGAGGTCTCACCCACCACCCGGTAGTCGGCATCAAAGCGGCGCTCAAGGTCGCTGACCAGGGACTCCACGGCAGACAGGTCCTCATCGACGACCAAGAAGATCGGCTGGGAGCTGGGCTCGGTCATGGCAGGACCTCCTACTCAGGCGTAACGGAACAGCGTTTGCATACCCCGTCGGCACCACGCCGACCTGGAATGCGCCAATCCGCAACCACAGGCGCCGACTGCCCGGATGGTTGCCGTGCTTCGGCAGCTCACGCAAACCCGGCCACAAGGACGCGTACAGAATGCCTGATCTGGACCCTTTGTCGCAGCCGCCGGTGCACTCGGCGGGAAACACGGTCATGAGCGACGGTGACGGGTCCGGCGATGCGGCGGCAGGAACAAGGCTTGCGGCTACTGCCGGTGACCGAGCAGATCAGCGGCGCAGCACAGAGCCGGCCGAATCCGTACTCGACTGGGCTTGCGTCGTGAGTGCCGGCCGGGCACCGCGCTTGGTAGGGCTGCCTGCGCTCTTTCGGCTCAGGTAGCAAGATGCAAGGCTGTGGCTATGCGGCATGTTCCGGAGCCGGACCGCAGTGAGTGGGTCGCTCGGATGCGCGAGCGGGCCAGGCTAGATGCGGACGAGCTCGTACCCCGCCCTCGGTTCGAATTCTTCGGGCTGGCAGAGCCGCAGCTGCGGCCAGGCTGCCCTGGCCGAGGCCGGGCGGGTGAACGAGGTCTGGGACAGCGTCGGCCTGGCATACGGGGACTGGGCAGCCCCGGCCGGGCCGTGGGTGATGGTCACCACCGCATCCCGCCGGGGCGATGCGCCTGACGGCAGTGTTGAGGCAGAGCTGCTCCAGGCGATCGATCAAGAGCGTAACCGGATCGCCGCCATGCCGGCGTGGACGAGGACGACCCTGACGAGCCGCCGGACTATTCCCGCACGGACCTGGCCGTCGGCATGAGCAGTGTCGGCGGCCTCGTCGGCCGACACCGGAGTGTGTGGGCAGCGCGCCTGGTGGTCGGCGGCCAGACCGTGACCGTCGTTGGCCGCGGTGTCGATCCAGGATCGGTCCGGCTAGGCCAGGTGACCGATCTTGGCCCGTACCTGCGGGGCCGCACGGACATGCTCGGCCGACTAGCCGAGCGTCGACGGCAGCAGCCGCCGCCAGTCCTGGAACCGGCCGGGGGTGTCGCGGCCTATCGCGCGCTCGCCGAGGCGGCGCTGGAGTCCCAGCTTCGGCTTCTCGGGTCGCTGCGGGCTGGCCGCTCGCCCCGGCACCGGGCCGGGGAAGCCGTGATCATGCATGCGATATGGCAGCGCGCGGTGCGCGAGCAAGAACTCATCTCCGGCAGCGGCCAACGGGAGGCGGACGAGATCGTGACGCTGGCGGTCAACCATCTCACGCACCTGCAGGATTACGCCCCCTGGTTTGCGGCCGAGCCCCGTCTGCGCGAGGCAGCGATCGATGAGACGCTCCGGCATGCCGTCACCGGTGAGGACGTCCGGAGCAAACCGGCGCAGCAGGCCTGGGGGGTACTGGGCGATGCACCTATCAGCGGCGGGCCAGGAGTCCAGCCAGGCCCTTCGCGCTCACGGCGAGGTCGGCGGTGCGCTCGTAACTGCCTGGCTGCAAGCGTGGGCGCTCTGGGCGCGAGGCTGAACAGCTCGCTGAGCAGGTCACCGTTGCTAGGAGACACAGCCGCCGCCTAGCGGGCCACAGCACCCCACAGGTGGCGTCCTTAGAAGCGCCGCCTGAGCCCCGGGCGTGTCGTTCAGCGCCATGCCGAGTGTTTACAATGTACTAAACTTGTCGGCTAGCGGGTGGAGCAGGTGAGTGCTTGGACGAGTGGGAGAACTACGTCACGGACGACGTTCGTGACTGGATCGCGACGCTAGATGGCACATCGCACCGGCTGGTCGTGCAGGCAATAGACATCCTTGCCGACCGTGGCCCGGCGCTGGGCCGGCCGTTAGTGGACCATGTCGAGCACTCTGCGGTTCAGAACCTGAAGGAGTTGCGGCCGGGATCGGCCGGGCGCACCGAGCTTCGGATCCTGTTCGTATTTGACCCATGGAGGTCGGCGATCTTGCTGGTGGCAGGAGATAAGGCGGGGAACTGGAAGCAGTGGTATCGCGAGGCGATCCCGCGGGCCGAGCAGCTGCTCGAGATTTACCTGAAAGAGCGGGCCGAGGAAGAAGGAGGCGCGTGATGGCGCATGTCAAGTGGTCGGACATCCGCGACGAGCACATCGAGCGGATTGGCCGCGAGACGTTCGAGGCCGGCAAGGAGCAGATGCTGGCCGAGGCCCGTGGCTGGCGGCTGGCCGAGATTCGCCGGCGCCGCGGGTTCACCCAGGCGCAGGTCGCCGCGCGGATGGGAGTGGGCAAGAGCCGGGTGAGCCAGATTGAGACCGGCAAGGTCTCCACGCGTGATGTGCTGGACCGGTACGTCGAAGCGCTCGGCGGCCGGCTGAGCCTGATGGCCGACTTTGGCGACGAACTTCTGCGGGTGGGCTGAGCTATCGATCTCGGTCACGTTCGGTAGGGGCGGACAGGGTCCGGCTCCGCCTGGACCCCAGGGCACCCTGTCCGGAGCTTGGCAATGACCGTGCCAATGGGAATCGTGCGAAGCGGGCGGACCGGGGGAGCTGTGATGCGACAGCTGCGACATAGGCGCAGGTGGGGAGCATGGGGAGGGGATGCGTCGGGCTCATAATCCGCCGGTCGTGGGTTCGATCCCCACCCGCCGGACACCACCCGCCGGACACCACCCGCCGGACACCACCCGCCGGACACCACCCGCCGGACACCACCCGCCGGACACCACCCGCCGGACACCACCCGCCGGACACCACCCGCCCCACCAACCTGGCCTGGCCTGGCCTTATGCATGTTCACGGCAGAGATTGTTCGGTGGTCCTGCCAATGAGAACATCCGCTGCTCGTGGTTCAGGATTCGCGGACTTCGCTGATCTAGCGGGCCTCGACCATCTTGAGGAACTCGGAAGCGACAGGGTCGTGACTACGCAGAGTAACGGTGGTGCAGCATGGGTCGGCGCTGGCTGGCACTTGCCTTACGGTGGTCGCTGTGGGCCGAGGTGACGCCCGGAGTGAGGTTCCGGCAGAGACGGCCGGTGAGCTGGCGAGGTTGCGTGCGGAGAACGCGCGGCTGCTTCGGCTGCTGAGCCTGACCCGGCGGGAAGCCGCGGCCCCTGGCCCGGCGCAGGCTGGTTTCTTTGAGGCACCGTCGGGCCCAGTGCATGCTGGGTCACCGCTGGATGCGAAGGTGGCGTTCTTTGGCGCGCTGTTCTCGGCCCGTACCGACATATACGCGGTTCGCTGGGACAATGCCCGGACCGGGCAGAAGGGCTGGCTTCCCGCGGTCCGCGGCGGGTGGCGCAAGGGGGTCCGCCACGCCGAGCGCGACTATCTGCCCCTCACGTCCGAGGTCCTGTCCGCTCACCTGTCCGGGCACATGCATATCGGCTTGTATCCGTTGGTCGACGGCGATCGATGCTGGTGGCTGGTAGCTGACTTCGACGGCGACGCCGCGATGCTCGACGCGCTGAACTATGTCAAGGCTGCCCGGGCGGCGGGCGTGCCGGTCGGCTTGGAGGTGTCGCGGTCTGGGACCGGCGCGCACACGTGGGTCTTCTTCGCCGCGCCAGCTCCGGCGGAAGCGGCCCGCCGGCTGGGGACCGGGCTGCTGCGCGAGGCCATGTCGCTACGGGGCAGGATGAGCCTGGCCAGCTACGACCGGCTGTTCCCGTCCCAGGACTCCCTTCCTGCCTCCGGGGTCGGGAACCTCATCGCCGCGCCGCTGTATGGCAAAGCGCGCCGCGCCGGAGCGACCGTGTTCCTCGATACCGCCACGATGGAGCCCCATGAAGATCAGTGGGCGTTCCTATCGACGCTCGGCAGGCTGACGCCTCGGGAGGTGATGGCCGCCGCTAACCGGGTCGCACGCGTCGCGGTGGGGTCGGCAGTAGAGCGGATCTCGGCCCCAGGCTCGACCAAGACACGGCCAGAGGTCCCGCCGGTCATCCATGCGCGGCTCGGCGCCGGCATCCGGCTTGAGCAATCAGAATTGACACCGGCGTTCCTGGCCACGCTCAAGCACGCGGCGTCGATGCCGAATCCGTTGTTCTACGAGCGGCAACGGTTGCGGATCGCCACCTGGGGCGTCCCGCGTTTCCTGCAGAGCTTCGACGAGACTCTCGATGGCGGGCTGATCTTGCCCCGCGGATTGGCGGAGAAAGTCGCGGCCTTGGTCGGGCAGGCAGGCAGCCGCCTTGACGTGGCGGACGAGCGGTCTGAGGGAACGACTCAGGAGTTCAGGTTGAGCGCGACGCTGACCGACGCACAGCGGCAGGCAGTCGCTGCACTGGCAGCCCATGATGTCGGCGTGCTCGTCGCGCCGCCGGGCGCGGGCAAGACCGTGATGGCGTGCGCCGTGATCGCATCCCGCCAGGCCTCGACCCTCGTCCTCGTCGACCGCAAGGCGCTGGCCGACCAATGGCGCGAGCGGATCTCCGGCCTGCTGGGCATTAAGGCCGGGCAGCTCGGCGGCGGGCGGGCGAAGCTCAAGGGCAAGGTCGACATACTTACCTTGCAGACTCTTGCCCGCCGCGACGACGTTGCCCTGCTGACCGCCGGATACGGGTTTGTCGTCGCCGACGAGTGCCACCACGTTCCTGCGGCGGCGTTCGAGCACGTCGTCAAGCAGATCCCGGCCCGCTGCTGGCTCGGTCTGACCGCTACTCCGTATCGGCGCGACAAGCTCGACGATCTGATCGCCCTGCAGGTCGGGCCGGTCCGGCACACCATCACCTTCCCAGCTGACCGCGGGCCAGATCCGGCAGCAGAGCTTGCTGATTCAGGGCAAATTCCGCTGGGCATTGAGTTGCGGGAACTGGCGGGGCATCCGCGACCGGACCTGCGCATCCATCCCACCCAGTTCTGCTACGCGGGAGAGGCCGACCCGTCCGCCCCAGGCGGGATCGCCGCGATCTACCACGACCTCGCCGCCGATCCGGTCCGGGCGGCCCAGGTCGTTGGTGACGTCGCTGATGCACTCGCCAGGGGCCGGCACTGCCTCGTGCTGACTCAGTGGCTAGGTCACCTTGACCGTCTGGCTGGCATGCTCGGGGAGTTGGGCCACGACCCGGTTGTGTTCCGCGGCGGCATGGGCGCTAAAGCTCGCGCGGCCGCATTGGCCCGGCTCGAGCCCGACCCTGCCGGAAGGCCCCTCCTTATCGTCGCCACCGGCTCGTACATCGGCGAAGGCTTCGACTGTCCCGCCCTGGACACCTTGTTCCTCGCCGCACCGCTCGCCTTCAAAGGCCGACTCGTCCAGTACGCCGGGCGGATCTTGCGCACATATCCCGGTAAGGCCACTGCGGAGATCCACGATTACCATGATCAGGACACCCCGGTGCTGGCCGCATCGCTCGCCAAACGCGCGCCCGGCTACACCAGCCTCGGCTTCCCCGACCCCCGCCGACTGCTGCTCACTCGAAGCGCCGTCTCAGCATCCGTGACTGCGGCCGTGAGCCAAGACCTGCGTACACTGCACCCATGAGCGTGCAGCGCGAGGAGTTGCTCAGGCTACTCGAGGAGCAGCCGGAATCCGAAGTGCCGGTGGTTCTCGATGACGTGCGCCGGCATATCAGCGCGGTCCGAGAGCGAGAGTGGCCGCCGCCGTGGTTCGGTTCCGGGCGAGGGAGTACCTCTGACATCGCGGCACGGTCGGAGGAGCTGTTGGAAGACGGATTCGGCCGTTCGGCGTGATTGTCTGCGACACGGGCCCCCTCGTGGCAGCCGCGTTGTCCAACGACGCCGATATCGCACGAACCTCATCTTCGCGCTGCCGGGCTTACGCAATGATGTGATTTGCCCATCGTGCCCGATAAATCCCGCGATCCTTCACGGCCGGCGTGATCGTGCCCCGGCCGCCAGTTCGCGGGAGATGAGGCACACTGGGATTGTGAGCGCACCTTTCAGCTACGCGGAGATCCGGCCGTACGCGATCGCAGACTCGCTGGATGAGCTCCGCGGCCCGGAGCACGGTGTCCTGGAGCTCCCGCGGGAGCTGGCCTGGAGCGGGCGTCGCCGATTTGATCTTGATGACGATTACGACCGCTCTGCTATGTACAAGATCATCCTTGAAGAGGGGCAGGAAGAGCATTTCCGGCGATTCCTCAATGCGGGGCTGCTGCGGCGGAACTGGCGCGAGGTGATGCCGGCCCGCCAGGTCCGGGCTCTGTGGGAGAGTCGCTTTCCGGAACTTCTCCGCGCTGGCTGATGGATCCGCTGCAGGAGCATCTGACTCGCATCGGTTTGCGGGTCATTGGCAAGCGAGGGTTCGTCCTAGGTGGCGGCCACGCCATCGAGATGCATGGCATGGGGGCTCGTCCATCCGAGGACATCGATCTGTTCAGCGCTGAGCGCGGGAGCCCAGCGGCGGTTGCCGATGACCTGATCGATGTATACCGCAGCGAGGGCTTTGCGGTCACGGTCAGTCTCCGCACCGACGACCTGGTCCAGATGGAGGTGACCGATGCCCAGGACCGGGGTTGCAAGGTCGATCTTGGAGTGTTCTGGCGGGCCCGCCCCCCGGTCATGCTGGATGTCGGTCCGGTGCTCCATCCAGACGATGCAGTCGCCGGGAAGATGGATGCGCTGTTCAACCGGTGGGCTCCGCGGGACTTCCTGGATGTCGACACGATTCTGGCCAGCGGCAGGTACGCGCGGCAGCAGCTTATGTCGGTGGCCGCTGAGCACAATCCTGGGTTCAGCGTAGAAATGTTCGTGGAGTCGTTGACTTATCTGCACCGCGTCCCCGACCGAGAGTTCGCTGCCTACGGCGCTAGCCAGCAGCAGATAGATCGAATGCGGCGCGAGTTCAGCAGCTGGGAAGACGACCTTGGCACCAGGCACTGAGCCGCGGCGACTTACGGCGGTGACCTGACTGAAAATCCGGTGCGATCGCCGAGAGGACCGCGCAGCGACGATGTGGTGACCTACCGGATGCGGGTCGATCTTGAGGGCACTGACCCTCAGCTGTGGCGTCGTCTGGAGCTGACCTCAGGTCTGTTCCTTGATCAGGTCCACGACGTTATCCAGGTGGCGTTCGGCTGGACCGACAGCCATCTGCATCGGTTCGCCTCGGGACCTGACCGGTTCGGTGAGCAGACCGAGCATTACCTGTGTCCGTTCGACGTGGACGAGGGTGATTCCGGGATTCCGGCGGGCCATGTCCGCCGAGACGAGGTCCTCACCGAAGCCAGCTGACGGTTGTCTTTCTCCTCGTCACGCGGTTTTCGTCTGGCTTCCCAGCGTTCGGACACGATCCCGGGAATGCGGTGGGGGCGCGGCAGGTTGGTACCTGTGGTCGTAGTTTTTCTGTGCACGTGGTTCATTTCACGCTCGCGGAGTTACTCGCGGGCGTGTTGCTGTTTGTACCCGGAGATGGTACTTAGCGGCCGCCTGGGCCCGGGTCCGCGTTGTGCGGGCGCCGAATGTGCTACAGCAAGGAGTCACGATGACACAGGGAACTGTGAAGTGGTTTAACCCGGACAAGGGGTTCGGGTTCATTAATGTCGACGGCGGCGGCGCGGACGTGTTCGTGCATTTCTCCGCGATCGACTCGACCGGGTTCCGGAGCCTGGATGAGGACCAGCGGGTCGAGTTTGACGTCACGCAGGGCCAGAAGGGTCCGCAGGCGGAGCGGGTTCGCGTCATCTGACCGGATCGACCCTGATGCGCCGGGGCAGGAGAGCCGTATTAGGTCCCTGCCCGCGGCGCCTTGAGGCCCCCCAACGCGCGAAGGTGGGGGGCCTCAACTATGGGCCTGCCCCGCCTCGACGATTGCGTCATCTGGCGTGGCTACCGCGAGCATTGAGGTGAGGAAGGGAGCCAGCATGTTCGCACGAACGTCGACCTGGTCGGCATCGCCGGTGGCAAAGCACGAGGGCGCGGACCACGCCGCTACCACGGTCAAGGATTTGTTGATTGGCTGCCTGGAAACGCAGGCGTTGTGTTCATGATCGATCGCGACAGCGGTACGGCGGCTCACGCTGACGCTCTGGGACAGCCAGGATGCCGCCCGGGCCACCGACAGATTCGCTGATCAGAGCCGCGTCGGCCGCTGGGGTTGCCAATGGGCGGCGGACCGCTAATGACAGCTTGCTGCTGGCAAGCTCACCTGCCGTTCGCGTTTGCTCGCTTGCGGTCTTGTCACTGACGCTGTCCTAAAGGGCCTTATCGTCGGCCACGCAGGACTGTTATAGGTGAAGGTGCTGGTCAGAGACCTCGCACGCTTCGCGGTGACCCGGGATGGCGGCTCTCGCCGCACCCTTGCTCCGGATGGGGGCGGCAAGCTGTGTTGACTCGCACGGACGGGCCCGTGGTATTTCGAAGCGGCGTAGTGCCTTCAGGCAAGGGCCCTGGCGCCGACCCGGCCGGGCTGCGCTCTCGTGGCCAGGGTTACGTACGCCGGAACACCAGCCGTGTGACCTCCCGGAACGGCACGATCGCGTACACCGCGATGCCGAAGTACAGTGCAACTGCCAGGTCGGGCAGGGCAAGTCCAATGAGGATCGCGATGACGTACCCGGTGACGACGGGCAGAAGCTTGCTCCGCTCGCCGTCGGGCTCCTCGCCGTCTCCGCGCGGCAAGTAGAGGTGCTGGCGCCGCGCATACCAGTCGAGGGCTGAGCCCAGGATGCGGATTGCCAGGAGCGTGAGCCCGTATACGGTGACGAACACCCGCTGGTCAGAGGGATGATGCAAAGCGTCTGCGATGAGCCGGGTCGGGAACGGCAGGAACACCACCGCGAGCAGCAGGAGCAAGTTGAGCCGCAGCAAGATCCGGTCGGCCCGCGCGAGCCGGTCCGTCAGCCCGGTGTGGGCGAGCCACCCGGTGCCGATCGTCAGGAAGCTGATGATGTACGCCACGAAGGATGGCCAGGCATGAAACAGCCGCTGTAGCGCCGTGCCGGGCGGATGCAGCGCGAGGTCGACGACGAGCAGCGTCATGGCGAAGGCGAACACGCCGTCGCTGAAGCTTTCCATCCGGCTCTTGCTGAGTGCCCGGTGCCCGCGCGGCGCGTCTCCGTCACCCGGCACGGGACTGTCCTGCAGCCGGCAGCCCGGCAGCGGGCAGCCAGATTGTCCGGTCGACAGCGGTCTGGCCACACATCAGCCGCAGCAGATGTCCCCCAGGGCGGTGTGACCGCTGACTCTGGCAGAGCTGCATCACCTTGGCATGGTCAGCTATCGCATGCTGACCGCGCGTCATGCTCGCAGGGTGATACGCGGCCATCACGCTGGCGCGTCGGCAACGTCGTGCGGGAAGCCCATTTTCGAGCGAGGTGACGGTGTTACCGGGGCTGTGCCGCGAGTCGACCGTGGTTCATCCGCATCCCCGCGCAGTCGTCAGGACGCTCACCGCACCACGGGGTCCCGCGGTACCGGTCGGCTCGGCGCATTGCTTGCACCGTCCACGACCAGTCCCAAACCGCGCGTGGACGCGCCGGGCGACAGCGCCGGGCCGGCGGCAGCCTGCTCACGGGCTAGGAACGAGCCAAGCTCGGCGATGGTGGTCATCAGCGGGGCCGGGAACACCACGGTGCTGTTCTTGTCCACGCCGATCTCGACCAGGCTCTGCAGGTTGCGCAGTTGCAGCGCTAGCGGGTGGGCCATCATGATGTCAGAGGCATCCCCGAGCGCGGCGGCGGCCAAGGACTCGCCCTCCGCGTTGATGATCTTCGCGCGCTTCTCTCGCTCAGCTTCGGCCTGACGGGCCATGGCCCGCTTCATGCTGTCGGGCAACTGGATGTCCTTGAGCTCCACCAGGGTCACCTCGACGCCCCAATCGAGGGTGGTGACGTCCAGAATCTTGCGGATGTCGACGTTTATGGTGTCGGTGTCGGAGAGTGTCTGGTCGAGGGTGTGCTGGCCGACGACCTTACGCAGGGTGGTCTGCGCGATCTGGTTGATCGCGGCGTGCACGTTCTCAATCGCGATCACCGATTTGACCGCGTCGACCACGCGGAAGTAAGCGACCGCCGAGACGTCGACGCTGACGTTGTCGCGGGTGATGATGCCCTGAGACTGGATCGGCATGGTCACGATTCGCAGCGACACCCGATGCAGCACGTCGGCGAACGGGATGATCAGTCGCAGTCCTGGCCCCCGCGAGCCGTGCAGGCGGCCCAGCCGGAACAGAACGCCCTGCTCGTACTGCCTGATGATCCGTACTGCAAGCGCGAGCGCGATCGCAATTAGCACTGCCACGACAATGGCGACAACAATGAGGATCTTCATGGCACGGCTCCAGTCAGGGGTTCCGGACGGCAGCGCCTGGCAAGCCATCCGTCTCACGTCAGTATGTGCGTACCGGGCGAGCGCCAGCAGGGCCGAAGGTCACCTGCGGGGCACTGTCACTCGCGAGAGCCCTGTCGTACGGTCATGAGGGCTGCACCACTCATGCGCAGGGCACAACAGGACTGCGGCAGGTATGCGAGCGGGCCACCTGCACGGCGGTCGCCTTGACCTCTTTCACTGGCGCGGGATGCGCCCGGGCAGACGGGCGGGGTTCGCGGTGTTGAAGGGGGCTGCGCGGCGGAGCAGCCGGTAAGACGGGGTGCGGCTCCGGTCGGCCGGGACAGGCGGCGTGATGCGGTAGAACCGGCGCCTTCCCGATCTCTATGAGGGCGAGGTAGCTGACGACCATCAGCGTGAGGGCGAGGTAGAACAGGCCCGGCAATGGCTGGAAGCCCAGGGTGCGGGCGAACCGTGTAACCGGCAGCACTGCACCAGCCGTCACCACGCTCAGGCCGGCGAGCAGCAGCAGCAGTCCCACGTCCCAGCGGATGGCTGGGCGACTTGCTCGGGATCGGCGTTGTCGCTGGGGATGGCCATCTGGCTGGAGTCATACAGTCCGCGGAGCCGCAGATCCTGCTCGTCGCCAGCAGTGATCGCGGACTGGCCAGGGGCTGGCCAGTGTTTCACTGTGGGCATGGCTAGGCCAACAGCAAGTGGGTGGAGGAGGGCCAGGTAGGGACCAAGGACCTCTGGTCAAGGCCTGATCGCCGGGCGAGGCTGTAGGCAGATGAACTGTGCGGAACAGGGAGTTGTTGCGGTGGAGAGGTTGCACGGACGGGTCGCGCTAGTGACTGGTGCGGCCAGCGGAATCGGCGAGGCTACTGCGAAGCGGCTGGCCAGCGAAGGTGCCGCGGTGGTGGTAACCGACATTCAGGACGCGCCCGGCGCGCAGGTGGTCAAGGACATCTCCGAAAGCGGCGGCCATGCCACCTATCTGCACCTCGACGTGACATCGCAGCCTGAATGGGAAGCCGCGGTGGCTGCGGCCCTGGAAGAGTTCGGGCGGCTCGACATTCTGGTGAATAACGCAGGACTCGGTGACCTCGCGGTGATCGAGGACACTTCCCTGGAGGACTGGAACCGCACCATCGGCATCGACCAGACAGGTGTCTTCCTGGGAATGAAGACGGCCGCGGCGGCACTCGCCGCGTCTGGGCACGGTTCAGTGATCAACATCAGCTCCATCTTCGGCACCAGCGGAGGGTTTGGCACGTCGCCGGCCTACCATGCGGCCAAGGGCGCCGTCCGCACGCTGACGAAGAACGTCGCGTTGCACTGGTCCGGCAATGGCGTCCGCGTGAACTCGGTACATCCCGGATTCATCGACACCCCGATCCTCGACCAGGCCAAAGGCACGCCCATAGAGCAGGCGATGCTCGACGTGACCCCTATGGGGCGCCTCGGCAAGCCAACCGAGATCGCGGCGGGAGTGGCTTATCTGGCAAGCGATGACGCCTCATTCGTCACCGGGCTCGAGCTGTACATCGACGGAGGTTACACAGCCCGGTGAGCGATCGCGCCTGCTAGCAGTGCGGGACGCGCACCGCAGCCGCGCCGGAGGCGGCTGCTGAGCGGGTCATGCGGTGGTGTCGCTCCCGTCCCAGGCGAGGTGGTGTCCGTCCCAGGCGATCACTCCGCCCTGGATAACGAGCTTCACCTGCTGGAGGCACTCGATGTCCTGCAGCGGGTCGCCGGCGACGGCAACGATGTCGGCGGCCGCGCCCGGCTCGATGACCCCTGCGGTCCTGGCGAGCCCGAGTAGCTCCGCGGCCCACAGCGTGCCGGCCCGCAGCGCATCCGCGGGGGCCATCCCCAGCCTGGTCATCAGGGTGAACTCCTCGGCCTGGGACACCCTGGTCCACTCGAAGCCGCCGACGTCGGTACCGAGCACGATCCGGACTCCCGCGTCCAGGCAGTTGACGAAGGAACGGTTATGGGCGGCTCGCACCGGCTCAGAGATGAGCGAGCCGTGCGCGGCGTGCTCCCGGGTGACCAGCAGGGTAGGCACCAGGGCCGTCCCCCGGGCGGCCATGTCCGCCGCGAGAGCCGGAGAGATGGCGAAGCCGTGCTCGATCGAGTCGACTCCTGCGTCCACGGCCAGTCTTGCCCCGCTGAGGGTCAGCGAGTGGGCGGCCACCCGGATGCACTGCCGGTGCGCCTCGTCGACAAGCGCCCGGACCTCCTCCTCGGTCCACACCAGCGGGCCGTCCGGATAGCCCTCCTCACCCGAGGGCGCCTCAAATCGCTCGCTGACGTAGATCTTCAGGCAGTCGATTCCAGATGCGATCTGGGTTCGCACGGTCTCACGGCAGGCCGCAGCGCCGGTGCAGCTGTCTATGCCGACTGGGAATGTCATGCTGTGCTGCTGACCGGGCACTGGATAGCGGCCGGTCGACCGGATGGCGGGCCCGGCGACCAGCATCCGCGGACCCGGCACCATGCCCTCCCGTGCGGCGTCGCGCAGGCCAACATCGAAATAGCCGAGGCCCTCCGTGCCGAGATCGCGGATCGTGGTAAATCCGTGCCTGAGCGAGATTGACATTGCCTGGACCGCGCTGGCGGCTCGGTGGCCGGGGTTCTCCTCGACCATCTGCCGCGCCAGTTCCAGCTCGTTCCAGCTGCTGCGCAGCAGCACGTGGGTGTGCGCGTCGATGAGCCCGGGCAGCAGGCTGGTGCCCGGCATCTCGATCACCGGCCAGCCGTCCGGAGCCGACCGGGCGATGCCGACGATCACCCGGTCCTCGACGAGCACCACCGTGCCGCCGGCCCAGCCCCCGGCCCGCGAATCGAATACTCGGTCGCCGGCTACAGCAAAACGTGCGCCGACAAGGGAAGCAGGCACTGCTGAGGTTCCCATCACATTGACAGCCATAAGTTATTGCTGGGCATGTGCTGGTACGGATCCTACGGCAGCGCGCCGGCTTGCTGTCCGATGTGCGGACACGTGTCGGCAAGCGCTGTCACCATGCGCAAATCATTGGAGGTAAACATCACTGATGTGCTGATCCGTGACGTGCCGAATGGAGTGATCGCCGCGGTTGATGCGCACGCCGGGCGGCTAGGTTTGTCGCGGAGCGAGTCATCAAGCAGATCCCAGCGCGGTGCTGGCTCGGTCTGACCGCCACGCCATACGGGCGCGACAAGCTCGACGACCTGAGGTTGCCCCGCTTTGACGGACAAAAGTGATCTTGATGGCTTGGTCAGCGGGAACTTCTAGGCGGAGATGCGCAGACGCATGACCCAGCGCCACTTGGCGATGCGACGGTCGCGGACGAATCCGAACTCTTCGAACAGGCTTTCTGGCCCGGTATGCAGGTAGGCGCCACGTTGCGGCTCACGTCCAGCCACCTGCTCGGGGTAGGCCTCGACCAAGCCTCCGCCAGCATCGGCTATCGCGGCCAGCACCGCGGCAATTCCGGCCCGCGCCACGCCTTTGCGGCGGGTACCGGAGCCGGTGAACAAGCAGCCGATCCGCCAGTCGGGCAACTCGGCTAGACCCTTCCCATAGGCCTTGGGGTTCTTGATGTTAACCACCTCGGCGGGTGGTCCGTACTGACACCAGCCCACGCAGCGACCGTCACGATAGACCAGCATCTGGTGGATGGTGCCGTTGTTCACATGAGCTAGTTTGGCCTCGCGGTTGCCTGCAACGGTGCTGTCCTTGCTGATCCCCTCGGGATGAAAGCCGATACACCAGCAGCCACCCCAGACACCGTTGTTCGCCTCAACCAGTGCGGCGAAGTCATTCCAGGTATCGGGCGTGAGCAGACGCGTCGTGTACTGGGTCACAGGCGATGTCACAGTCCTACTAAGCGGGTCAGGCTCAGCCTGATTGCCTTGCAGGTTGGGCCGGTTCACCACACCATCACCTTCCTGCTGACCGCGGGCCCGACCCGACCGCTGAGCTCCCTGAATCCGGGCAAGCTCCACTCGGCCTTGCTCAGGTCGTTGGCGACGTGGCGGAGGCGCTCTCCAGGGGCCGGCACTGCCTTGTACTCACCCAGTGGTGGCAGGGTCACCTTGATCGCCTGGCCAGCGCTATCCGGGACTTGGGCCACGACCCAGTCCTGCTCCGCGGCGGCATGGGAGCCAATGCCCGTACTGCCGCATTGACCCAGCTCGGGTCTGATCCCGCAGGAAAGCCCCTCCTCGTTCTCGCTACAGGCTCTTACATCGGTGAAGCTAGCGCCCGGCTAAACCAGCGGCTCACCCGATGCTGGCCGGGGTAACCTGGAGTCGCAAAAGCCGCCAATGTCCCGTTGTCGTGGGGTTCGCAATGCGCCACTGGGCGATAGCCAGGGTTGTTCGCTCAGGATGAGGGGTCGGCGCAGCGCAGCGGGCACCTTGACCGTGCTCGTCGCGTCGCTGCTCGCGGCGTGCAGCGGTGCCAGCGGTTCTGCGCCCGGTACAGCGCCGCCTGCCGGCGGGTCGCATACGCAGGTGAAGGGTTCCGTCACTGCCTGGCAGTTGGTCAGGCCAGCCGCCGTGGGGCTTTCCCCGGCGAAGCTCAGGCAGATCGCGACGCAAGCGGGCCGGGCCAGGTCGAATTGTCTCCTGGTAGCGCGGTACGGCAAGATCGCAGGCGAATGGTATTTCCGCGGCACCGGGCATGACACCACGCAGAACGTCTTCTCGGTAACAAAGTCCATCACCAGCGTACTGGTGGGAATCGCACAGGACGAAGGCGATCTGCGTATCAGCGACAGTGCATCGCGTTGGATCCCGCAATGGCGTGGTACCCCGGCCGCTGCGGTGACGATCCGTGACCTCCTGAGCAACGACTCCGGTCGGCAGTGGAGCCTCGAATCCGACTACGGAGGGCTCATCCGGGCCAGCGACCGGACCGCGTTCGCCGTGGGCCTGCGGCAAGCGCATCGGCCCGGAACCGTGTGGGCCTACAACAACGCGGCAGTCCAGACACTGCAGCGGGTGCTGCAGAACGCCACCGGGCAAGATGTCGGCACGTTCGCCGAGGTGCACCTGTTCAGGCCGACCGGGATGGACCACACGACGATGACGGGCGACGGCGCGGGAAACGTGCAGACGTTCGAGGGCGTGGAGTCGACATGCCGCGACATGGCCCGGTTCGGCCAGCTCATGCTGAACCGCGGCCGCTGGGGGAATTCCCGCGTCGTCTCGTCTGCCTGGGTACAGCAGTCAACCGGGCGGTCCTCGACGAAACTCAACGCCGCATACGGCTACCTATGGTGGCTGAACCGCAGGGGCGTACTCGCTGGCCCGCTGGCACCAATGAGCCTGCGACGGGCCGAGAACCCGGCTACACCGCGGACGCGGCTAGTTCCTGGCGCTCCCAGCGAGGTGTACTGGGCGATCGGGCTAGGCAACCAGATCATCCAGATCGATCCCGCATCCGGGACGGTCGTGGTACGGCTCGGCATCGCGCAGGCGCAGCCCACGCAGCCCACCTTCGGCCCCGCGCAAGCCGCCCGCGTCGTCACGGAAGCCATCACCGGCCGACCCTGACGCAGGCGGGTCAGAACTGCACGCCGCGGGTAAGCGCTCCGTCGACGAGCAGGTTCGCGCCGGTGATGAAGCTTGCGGCCGGACTGCACAAGAACACCGCGGCGCGAGCGATCTCCTCTGGTTTCGCCATCCTTCCGGTGGGGTTCGACGCCATAGCACGGGCGAACAATTCGGGATTGTGCTGCTCGATGTTCTCCCAGACACCGCCTGGGAAGTAGGTGTTGCCCGGCGAGAGGCTGTTGGCCCGGATTCCTTTCGGCGCGAGTTGGTAAGCCAGCCCCTGTGTGTAGTGGATGATTGCCGCCTTGAACACGCCATATGGTCCAGCCGCGAAATCGATTTCCCTGCCGGACACGCTTCCGATCGTGACGATCGACGCCGCCTCGCTGCGCTCGAGATACGGCATTGCAGCTTTGACCAGGCTGACCGTGCCCATCATGTCGACATCGAAGCTGGCGCGCCAGTTTGCCGCCTCGTCGGGAATCGCGAGGGCGCTGACGTTGGCCACTACTATGTCCAAGCCGCCGAGTCGAGTGGCGCTGTCATCGACCCATCGCCGCACGCCAGCCTCGTCTGCGACATTGAGGACGACGCCCGCCGCTGTGTTTCCTCGCTTTGTCAGCGCCTCGACGGTGTCAGTGACATCGCGCTCGGTGCGCGCGCAGAACCCGACGGCTGCTCCCTCGTCGGCGAGCTCCTCGACGATCGCCCGCCCTATCCCTCTGGTACCGCCGGTTACGAGGGCCCGAAGCCCGTGCAGCCCTAGATCCACCTCATGCCTCCTTATGCTTGCACGACGATCATGACATTTCACCTCGTGTCGTGGGGCACGCACGCATCTACCGATGTGCCGACCTTCAGGTTGTGCAGGTGCGGCGGTGTGCCTGAGACTGGCTGCGGTAGCTGCTAGGCGCAGTCGGCGTGGGGTGATGACCGGAGACGACATGCTGAAGACACTGCGATCTGTGCTGCGGTTCCGGCCGGTGCACCTCAGAGCGGCCGACCGTCGGCTGAGCACCGTGGCAAGCGTCGCCGACTACAGGCTCCTGGCCAGGCGTCGCCTGCCGCGCGGGGTGTTCGACTACGTCGATGGTGGCGCAGAGGACGAGCTGTCGCTACGTCGGAACAGCGAGGC
Organism: uncultured Actinomycetota bacterium; assembly: GCA_963739025.1. Classification (GTDB taxonomy): domain Bacteria; phylum Actinomycetota; class Actinomycetes; order Streptosporangiales; family Streptosporangiaceae; genus Chersky-822. The sequence goes on from CAVTYS010000004.1 coordinate 544,537, forward strand.
CTTCCGTCGCCTCGAGTTCCGGCCGCGGGTGCTCTGCGACGTCAGCAAGATCGATACGTCGACAACCTTGCTTGGCCGTCGCATGCCGGTGCCGGTGATTCTCGCGCCGACCGGTTTCACGAGGATCGCCACTCCCGGCGGGGAACTGGACGTCGCCAGGGCAGCCTCCAATGCGGGGCTTCCCTACACGCTGTCGACGATGGCTACCAGGTCAATCGAGCAGGTCGCGTCCGTCAGCGGCGGCCGCAAGTGGTTCCAGGTCTACGTCTGGCGAGATCGCGGACTGGTCAAGGACATGCTCGCTCGTGCCGCGGCTGCCGGGTTCGAGGCGATCGTTATCACCGTGGACACCGCGATGCTCGGCCGTCGAGAGCGCGATGTCAGGCACGGTTTCACGCTGCCGCCCAAGATTGGTCCGCGGACGCTGATCGATGGCGCGCTGCACCCCGGGTGGACCTGGGCCTTCGCCAGAGCAGAGCCGATCACCTTCGCCAACGTCACTGGCACGACCGTGGCCGACGGCAGCTCAGCGGTATCGCTGGCCGACTACATCAACAGCCAGTTCGACCCGGCGCTGTCCTGGCGAGACCTGGACTGGTTTCGTGCCGTGTGGAACGGGCCGATCGTATTGAAGGGCGTTCAGGCCGTCGACGACGCCAGGATCGCCGCTGACGCCGGAATTGAGGCGATCGCGCTGTCCAATCATGGCGGTCGTCAGCTTGACGGCGCCCCTGTACCTCTTGAGCTCGTGTCTGAGGTCGCCGACGTCGTCGGCGACCGTGCTGAGGTCATCTGCGATGGCGGAATCCGTCGCGGCAGTGACATCGTGAAGGCGACGGCGCTTGGCGCGAGCGCGTGCATGGTTGGCCGCGCCTATCTCTACGGCCTGGCTGCGGCCGGCGAGCGAGGGGTGGACGGTGTTCTGAAGTTGCTGGCAGCCGACATGCAGCGGACGATGGCGTTGATCGGCTGCCGGTCTGTTGCCGAGCTTGGCCCGCACCTGGTGCGATGGCGGCCGCCCGGCGGTGGCGATACATGAGGCGTGGCCGCCCGGTCCTCGCCCTGGCCGGGATTAAGTGAGCGTCTCTGGGTCTGCTCGCAGCAGGCTGGTATTGGATGTCGTGTCGCCAGATGGCTAGGCAAACTCTAGGGGAACCGTGCGGTCGCTGGAAGATCCGGGAAGCCGGGACTTTGCCTCGCATGTCTCGTTAGGCGCCTAAGGTCGGAGCCCAGTTTGGCCATTGGCTCAACTCCATGATCGCTCGAGCGCGAAGGCGACCTGCGAGCCTGGCGTCAGTACCGATTCTGCCCACAATCTGGATTCCGACCGAAAGCCCGGTGACGGGCGCCGGAATAACGATGCAGGGGTGGCCAGTCAGACTAGAGGGCCGGGTTAACCGCAGGAGCGCGTCGCGCGCTTCCGGGGCGGTGAGCGGGGGCGCGACCACAGCCGTCGCCGGGAGGATCAGCGCATCCCATCTACCGAGCGCGTCCTCCACGGCCTGGCGGATGCGGGCCACCTCTTGGCGCGCCAGGAGGTAGTCGACGGCCCGGACCTCCAGCCCAGCCTTGAGCCTTGCGAAGACGTCCGCACTGTAGCGGTCGGGGAAGCGGCGCGTCCAGTCGCGGTGGAAGGCCGTCGCCTCGGCGGACTGGATGGTGATGGCTAGGTCGCTCATGTGCGCACGGTCGGGGAGGGCAACACCGTCATCGGCTACGACGACATGATGGCGTTCTGCGCCCGGCACGGATTCGACCCGCTCACCGCCGGCCTGGACCGTGGCGTGCACCGGATGCCATTCGTGTATGTCTTCGGCCGCTCGCACTTCACCGTCTCCTACTTCGGGGCCAACATCTATCCGGAGAACGTCACCGTCGGTCTCGAGCAGCCCGAGATCAGCGGCTGGGTCACCGGGAAGTTCGTGCTGGGGTGCTCGAGGACGCCGACCGCGACCGGCATCTCGCGGTGACCGTGGAGCTCGCGCCAGGAGAACTGGCCACCGCTGAGCGGGCCGGCCTCGCGGCCGACGCGATCACAACGCAGCTGCGCAAGCTGAACAGTGAGTTCGCGCACTACGTGCCGGAAAACCAGCAGGTGCCGCACGTGCGGCTGCTGCCGGCTGGAGATCCCGGCTACTTCCCGCGTGGCGTCAAGCACCGCTACACCCGCGGCCCGGCTCAGCCGCCGAGCTAGGCTACCGCCGGCGAGCAGGACCGGCGCTGGCGAGGCGGCGCCAGGTCAGCGCGATGAACACCGCCATGAGCGCGACCTGCGCCGCCATCTCAAGCAGCCAGATGTGCGGACCGTGATTCCACAGCGGCTCGGGCTTGGTTCCAGGGACGGCGGGCGAGATCTGGTTCAGGCTCGACGTCGAGGCGGTCGCGCCGAAGCCCCACCGCGACGGCGAGATCCAGGCGAACTGCTCGAGGCCGAGCTTGCCGTTCAGCGGGAACACAGCGCCGCTGAGTACCACCTCCAGGAGCACGACGACGACCAGGAAAGGCATCGTCTTGTCCGAGGAGTCTACCGCCGCGGAGATCAGCAGGCCGATTGTCATCGAGGCCACCGCGAGCACGGCGACCGCCAGCATCAGCTCGACGAGCGGCATGCCGGTCAGGAAGGCGCCGCGGGAGGGCAGCGGCCGCCCGGCCACCCCGATGACCACGAGCACGACGGCCTGAACGGCGCTGATCACGCCGAGCACAATGAGCTTGGACCACAGGTACGCGCCGCCCGACAACCCGGCCGCGCGTTCCCTGGCGTAGATGGCACGTTCCTTGACCAGCTCCCTGACAGCATTCGCGACGCCGGTCAGGCACGCTCCGAGCATGAGGACGAGCAGGACCGACTGCGCGTCGGCGTTGTTCGTGCCGGTCAGGCCCTGCGATGCGGGAACGGCCCTGATCAAGCCGCCGAGAATGACAGGCAGCAGCGCGATGGCTGCCACGTAGTTGCGGTCCGACGCGATTACGGCCGCGTATCGCCTGATCAGCGTGGACATCTGGGCCAGCCGGTTCTGCGGCCGCGGCGGTGGCGGCGTCCTGCGGCCCGCTGCCTGGCCTGCCTGCGCTGCCTGCTCAGCTGTGGCAACGTACCGGGCGAAGAACGGCGAACGCCGGAACTCACCGGCCCAGTCCCGGTCAGATTCGGCCTCGAACGCGCGGAAGACCTGAGCCCAGCCTGGCTGGCCGAAATGCCGGAGGCCGTCGGCTGGCGGCCCGAAAAACGCCATCTTCCCGCCTGGCACGAGCACCAGCAGGCGGTCGCAGATGTCCAGGTTGGCGACGCTGTGCGTCACGACGATCACGGTCCGGCCGTCCCTGGCCAGCCCCGACATCATCTCCATCACCGACAGGTCGAGGCCGGGATCAAGCCCAGAGGTCGGTTCGTCAAGGAAGAGCAAGGACGGCTTCGTGAGCAGCTCGAGGGCCACGTTCACCCGCTTCTGCTGGCCGCCGGACAGCGCGGACGCACGGGTGGCCGCGTGCTGGCTGAGCGAGAGCTCGCCAAGTACCTCTGTGATCCGCCGGTCGCGCTCGGCCGCGCTGGTGTCGCGGGGAAATCGCAATTCAGCGGCATAACTAAGCGCACGCCTGGCTGAGAGCTGGGTATGCAGGATGTTTTCCTGGGGGACCAGACCAATCCTGTGCCGCAACTCGGCGTAGTCGGCATAAAGATCGCGGCCGTCGTAGAGCACAGACCCCGCGGTGGCCGGCCTCATCCCGGTCAGGGCTCCGAGCAGCGTTGACTTGCCCGCGCCGCTGGGCCCGATGACTCCCAGCAGGCAACGCTCGCCGAGCGGGAAGCTGACATCGTCCAGGATCACCTTGCCGCCTGGCAGCTGGACCTTCAGGTCCCGCGCCACCAGCGAGACGTCGCCGGTATCGATGAACTCCTGCAGTTCGTCGCCGACGAGCCGGTAGCTGGCGCGGCCGATGCCAATGACGTCGCTCTCGGTGACGGGAGCGGTCAGGACTCGCTGGCCGTTGACGAACGTGCCGTTGAAGCTGTCCAGATCGACGATCTTGAACTCGCCTTGGCCCACCCGGCGCAGCTCAGCGTGGTGGCGGGACACGCTCAGGTCGCCCACGACAATGTCATTGCCAGGCTCGCGGCCGATGCGCAGCGCCTGGGTCGGCAGCGGGCGTATCGCGCTCGGCCGCCGCTCACCGGTGACGGCCGCGCCGCGCCGCCCGCCAGCGACCCAGGCCTGAGCAGCCACGTCCGCAGGAGGGTATGTCTCAGGGGGCGGGCGCATCGCTGGCACGCTCACCGAGCACGCGAGCACCTGCCCGTCGTCCGGATGCCCGAGGCGCAACTGGCAGATACCTGTTATCTCGACCCGCCTGACGCGGTCGGGTCCGAGGAACGTCCCGTTCGTGCTGCCAAGGTCTTCAAGCAGCCACCGGTCCTGCTCCATCCGCAGCACCGCGTGCCGCCAGGAAACCCGCGGGTCGTCCACGGCGACGTCCGACCGCGGGTCGCGGCCCACCCGGTAGCTGCCCTCGGGCGCGAGCGTCATGACCAGTCCGCCTGCCCGCACCTCAAGGGCCGGGCTCAGGCGGGATGAATCGGCTGTGTTCACGAAGACCTGCTCCCTGCGGCGTCGCGCTGACCGCACCGGGACTATGGCTACGCGAAAAGGTGTCCCTTCAGCGTTACGGCCCGCGGCCCGTTATGGTTCAACCGATTCGCGCCTAAATGGCGCGCTCGCTACAGGTGACGGGACCACCAGTCAAGGAGTGCCTCGAACCGGGCCAGCCGGTGGCTCGGCCGCCCCGCCCGCGAGAGCTCGTGGCTCTCGGCAGGGAACAGCAGCATCTCGGCCGGGACGCCGCGCAGCTTGAGGGCGACGAAGAGCCGCTGCGCCTGTTCGACAGGGCAGCGCCAGTCGTGCTCGGAGTGAATGATCAGCATCGGAACGCTGATCTGGTCCGCATAGGTCAGCGGATTCTGCTTGGCCCAGCCAGCGGGGTCAGCGCCCCACAGGGCCGCGGCGAAGAACCAGCCGATGTCGCTGGATCCGTGGAAGCTGTCGATCGCGTTGACTGCGCGCTCACTGGCGGCTGCCTTGAATCGCTCGCCGTGATGGGCGGCGAGCCAGGTCGTCATGTAGCCGCCGTACGAGCCGCCGAGCACGCCTGCGCGGGAGGCATCCAGGCCGCCTTCGGCGACGGCAGCGTCGAGCAAGGCGAGCAGGTCGGCTGCCGGGTTCGTCGCGGCGTCGCCGATGACGGACCTGCCGTGCGCCTGCCCGTATCCCGACGACCCGCGCGGGTTGCCCATCACGACCGCGTATCCAGCGCCGCCATACATCTGTGCCTCGTCGAAGAGCCGCCAGCCGTACTGGGTGAACGGCCCGCCGTGGATCATCAGCAGCACCGGATGCGGACCTGGGCCCTCTGGCCGCACGATCCAGCCATGCACCGGATAGCCGTCCGGTGCGGTGCCGGTGATCTCCGCCAGGGGGTACGGCGAGGGGATCGCGGCGAAGGAGGTGAGCTGGCGTTCGGCTCCTCCGGACAGCGCGATGAGTTCGCCGGCTGAAGCTGGGCTTGAGACGACGGCAACCGTTACTGACTCGCTGGAAGCCGCCCCTTCGACCTGGCGCTGGCCGGCGACCAGCCGCTCCGATTGGCCGCCACCTGTGACGAGAAGCAGTTCGACGGCGCCACGGGATTCGGCATTGGCGAGCACGCCGGCCGGTGTCGCCGCGATCGCGGCGCCGCGGACAAGGTGAATCGTCTCGGCATCGGTGAGCCGCTGCGGCGGCCCGGATCCGTCGGCCGGGACTGACCACAGGCCGACGTTGCGCCCGAGCATGTCGCGGCCGTTCGCGCCGAGTTCCGCGGCCGTGAAGTACATCGAGTCACCGTCCGGCCCGGCACATATCTGGTCGATACCCAGCCCTGGCCTGCCGTCAGGGGAGCGCGTGATCGGCTTGAGGTCAGAACCGTCAGGCGCGCACCGCCAGATGTCGGCGGCCAGGTCGGTGTCGCGCGTGTCGTGGCGGGCGGACACGAACGCGAGATGCCTGCCGTCCGGGCTCCATGCCGCGGCCGTGTTGTCGAAATCCCCGGTGGTCACCTGGACAGGTTCGGCGGCTGGCTCAGTGAGCGGATCGACGACGAAGACCTGTGACCGCCGGTCGACGAAGAAGCCGAGGTTGTCCTCGCGGTACTGCAGCGTCCTGATCCGCCTGGGCGGCTCGGCTTCGGCGCGGCCCGCATAGCGCCCCTCATCGGGGACGCGTGCGACGTAGGCGATCCTGCTGGAGTCGGGGCTCCAGACCGGGGCGCCAGCGCCAAGCGGGTGATCGGTCACGCGCCTGGGCTCCCCGCCGTTGACCGGCATGACGTGGAGCTGAGGCTTGGCTCCTGGCCCCTCTGACCCCGTCGCCCGCAGGAATGCCAGCCAGGTACCGTCCGGGGAGTATGCGGGCGCTGAATCACGCCAGCCAGTGGTGAACGGGCGCGGCGGTGCCGACCCGTCGGTCGGGACGAGCCACAGGTGGCCGCGGTAGTCATCGGCCTCCAGATCCGCCCTGGTGACGGCGACGACGGCGAACCTGCCGTCCGGGGAGACTGCGGGCTTGCCGAGGGTATGCAGGTTTGTAATGTCCGCGGGCTTCATGGGGAAAATAGTGTCATACCTGCCATTACGGATGAGCTCCCGGTGGCGGGTCGTGTCCGGTGACGCCCACCGGGCCCAGTTCGTGCTCGCCCTGCTGAGCGGCGAGGAGCTGGCGCGGCGAGCATGCTCGACATGCCCTGGCGAGCCTGTTGTACTGATTGGGCGCCGCCGTAACTAATGCGCCGAATGGGAGCCGGACATGCCCTCATCAGTTCCTGTGATCGACCTGACCCCGTGGTTCAGCGGAGACGAATCGGCCCGCGAAGCCGTCGCCGCTGAGGTCGACGGCGCGCTGCGCAGCGTCGGCTTCTTCCTCGTCACCGGGCACGGCGTCGCTGACGAGATGCGTGCGCGGGTGCGCGCCGAGGCCAGGAAGTTCTTCGCGCTGCCGCGCGAGGTCAAGCAGCGCTACGCGGTCACTGTCGCCGGCCGCGGCTGGCTTCCGCCAGGCGTCGAGGCGAACGCCTACGCCGAGGGCACGGAGACGCCACCGGATCTGAAGGAGTCGTTCGCCGTCGGCGCCGACAAGCCGACAGGTGATCCCGAGGTCGACGGGTACTGGTTCCAGCCCAACGTCTATCCGGCCGAGGTGCCGGGCCTCGAAGCCGCCGTCGTCAGTTACCTGGCTCGCATGCGCGAGCTCGCCGACGAGCTCCTGGTGCTCTGCGCGGCCGCGCTCGGACTGGAGCGTGATTTCTTCACCAGGCACACCGGGCACGCGACGCACACCATGAACATCAACTGGTACCCGCCGATGGCGGTGGCCGGCGAGCCGGAATCTGGCCAGTTCAGGATCGGCCCGCACACCGACTTCGGCACCGTCACCGTCCTCGATCGCGAGCCAGGCAAAGGCGGTCTGCAGGTGTGGTCGCCCCAAGACGGCTGGGAGGACGCTCCTTTCGTGCCGGGCGCGTTCACGATCAACACCGGCGACCTGCTCGCTCGCTGGAGCGGAGACCGGTGGAAGTCCAACCGGCACCGCGTGCTGCCGCCGCAGGCTGACGCACCCGATGAGGACCTGGTGTCTCTCGTGTACTTCTACGAGGCCGACCACGACGCGGTGGTCGAAGCGCTGCGGCCGCCGATCGGCAAGCCCAACGACTACCTGCCGGTCGTCTCGGCGGCCTTCCTGAAGGAACGGCTGGACGCGATCACAGTCGGCTAGTGGACTTCTCCGTGGCCCGTTGGCGACATGGCGGCCGCGATCTCGTCATCGAAGCGCGGCCGTAGGATGCGGAAATGACCAGGCAGATCATTCACACCGAGAACGCGCCGTCGACGCAGGCCTACAGCCAGGCGGTGCGCGGCGGCGGGCTGATTTTCGTTTCAGGCCAGGGCCCGTTCGATCCGGCGACCGGTCACGTCGTGGGGCAGACCATCCAGGAGCAGACCAGGCAGTGCCTGACGAACGTCCAGGCGATCCTGACGGCGGCTTCCAGCAGCATGGACAAGGTGCTCAGCGCCACGTTCATCCTGGGCGACGAAGACGACTTCGCGGGGATGAACGAGGAGTGGATCAGGTGGTTCCCTGATCGGCCACCTGCCAGGCAGGGCGCTCGGCTTCCGATTCGGCCGGGCGGCATGAAGGTATCCATCGCCGTGATCGCGGAGACATGACCTCGTCAGCCAGCTGACGAGGGGATAGCACCCATCGTCGCGAGCCCATCCACGCCTGCGCGTAGCCCAGCGGTCCATCGAGGTCCGCGCCGGGGAAGCGGCCGGATGGGTGGATGCCGTGATGGACCAGGGCCGGCCTGACTATGGCCGGACGCTGGGGTCCGAGGAGGCACGGGACTACGCGGAAGCGCTGAACCTCGCGCCATCGGACCTGCAGCCGGCTATCTGCTGCACCACGGCGTGTACCCGGCAGGGGCGCCGCTGCTCCTGCATCAGGGCCAGTACACGGGGTCGCCAGCGGGCGATTCCGAGCGCGCTTGAACTCGTCTCCCACGTGCCGTGAGGAGAGGTAGTGCACTTCGGTACCGGCCACCGGTGATCGGTCGTCGTCGGACACCATGCCTCCTTGACCACAACGGATGCAGGCATCGTACGGACATCACGGTCCTCCCGTGCCAGGTGCTATCGGTCAGATCGCGTAGTGTGCGGGCTGTGTCTACCGCCCAGCGAACCAGGGCGCTGCTCGTCGTCGATGTGCAGCGGGACTTCTGCGAGGGCGGCTCGCTGGCCGTGGCGGGAGGCGCCGCCGTCGCCGCCGCGATCACGCAGTATCTGGCGAGCCCGGCAATGGGCCAGTACGCGTTGGTCGTGGGAACGAGAGACCATCACATCGACCCTGGATCCCATTTCTCCGCGCATCCGGACTACGTCGACAGCTGGCCGCCGCACTGCGTCGCCGGTACAGCGGGTGCAGACTTCCATCCCGACTTGGTCACGAGCCGATTCGACGAGGTCTTCGTCAAAGGCGAGCATGCCGCTGCCTACAGCGGCTTCGAGGGCGTGAGCAGCGGGTTCGGCACGGAGCATGGCGCAGCTGGCCAGCCGCTCGCGGACTGGCTGCGGAGACGTGGCGTGACCGATGTCGACATTGCCGGGATCGCGACCGATCATTGCGTACAGGCAACGGCAGCCGACGCGGTCAGGCTGGGCTTCACCGTCCGCGTGCTGATCGACCTGACGGCCGGAGTAGCGGCGGACACGACGGCTGCCGCGGTCCAGCAGATGGTGTCCGAGGGCGTCGAGCTAGTCGGGCAGCACTGACGCTTCGGTGACCGGGCGCTTTCTTCTGCTGCTCCTGCTGATCAGGAATCCACCGCGACGATGCGTGCTTCAAGCAGGCGCCCGTCGTCGATGTCCAGCAGGCCGATCGTGCCGCGCGGCTGCCGGCGCCGGTCCGTCGGCGATCCTGGATTGAAGATGCGGAAGCTGCCGGCAGCGTCGTCGAAAGGTATGTGCGAGTGCCCGAACACGACGAGCTCGGCGGCGGGGAACCATCGGCGCAGTCGCTGCCGCCGTCCAGCGGACGCGCCACTGTCGTGCACCATCGCCACGACGAGCCCGGCGATCTCGAACTCCAGCCTGTCCGGCGCTCCCCAGGCGGCCACGTCCTGGCTGTCGTTGTTGCCCAGCACCGCCCGGACCGGCGCGTAGTTGGAGAGCTCATCCAGCACGCTCGCGGTACAGACGTCTCCCGCGTGCAGGATCAGATCAGCGGTCCGCAGGTGCCATGCCACGGCAGGCGGACACTGCCGCCATCGCCGCGGGGCGTGGGTGTCAGCGAGGACCACCGCTCTCACCGCGCCATTATGCCGTTCCCGCCGTTGTCATATCCGGTGACCTTCGCCTCTGGCCAGCCGAACCGTTGGCAGTAACGCTGAGAAGGCGGCCGAAGGGAGTCTGGATATGGCACGGCGACTAAGCGGCTGGCGGAAGCTAGCAGGCTCGGCGTGGGACCGCCCGATGGACCCGCAGTTCTTCGGCGACCTGGAGGTCGACGCCGGCTCGCTCCTGACGTACATCTCGGATGCCCGGCAGGCAGAAGGCGTGCACGTCACGATGACGCACCTGATCGGCAGGGCCGTTGCACATGGCCTGGCCGAGGTGCCCCAGCTCCAGATCCGGCTGGCGCACGGGCGCGAATACGAACGGGACAGCGTCGATGTCTTCTTCATCGTCACCACCGGCGGCGGGCAGGAGCTGACCGGGGTCAAGGTCTGCGGGGCCGACCGCAAGTCCGCTGTCGAGATCGCGGCCGAAGTGAATCGCCGTTACGCCGCGATCGAGGCGGGCGATGACCCGGACCTCGGCCGCGGCAAGGCCATGCTCGCCAAGCTGCCGCCCAGCGTGCTGCGGGTGGCACTGCGCCTGGGAGCCTGGCTCACCTCCGACCTCAACCTGGACCTGCGCGCCATCGGGCTGCCGCGGCAGGCATTCGGCGGCGCCATGATCACATCTGTCGGCATGTGGGGCGTCGGTCACGCCTATTCGCCGCTTGCGCACTATTACCGGGTGCCGGTGCTGGTGCTGGTCGGCGCCGTCCGGGACGCGCCCGCGGTGATCGACGGTGCGGTGGTGGCCCGGCCGATGCTGACGATTACGGCCACGTTCGATCATCGCTACGCGGACGGATATCACGCGGCACAGTTCGCTGCGGCGGTGCGCGCCTATTGCGCTGACCCTGCCAGGTTCGAGCCTGCGCTGCGTCGCGGCGCCCGGCCGAGCGCGGATCAGGTCAGCGCCGCAGAAGCTGGCAGCTGATGCGCGACCAGGCCGGGAACCACGCGCCCGATTATGACGTGATCGTGATCGGGTCGGGTTTCGGTGGCTCGGTAGCCGCGCTGCGACTGACAGAGAAGGGCTACCGGGTCGCGGTGCTCGAGGCCGGGCGCCGGTTCGACGACACGGCCTACCCGCGAACATCCTGGGACGTTCGCAACTTCCTGTGGGCTCCGGCGCTTGGATGCAAAGGAATCCAGCGGATCCACCTGCTGCGCAACGTCATCATCCTGGCCGGGGCGGGCGTCGGCGGCGGCTCGCTGGTCTATGCGAACACGCTGTACCGGCCCGGCGACGCCTTCTACCAAGACCGGCAGTGGGCGCCCATCGCCGACTGGAAATCCGAGCTGGAGCCCTACTACGACCAGGCCGAGCGGATGCTGGGCGTGGCACGCAACCCGACGATGACCGCGGCGGACGAGATATTGCGGGAGGTTGCGGAGGACATGGGCGTCGGCGGCACCTTCGAGCTGGCACCCGTCGGGGTGTTCTTCGGCCGGGATGGCCAGCTGGAGCCCGGCGTGGAGGTTGAGGACCCGTATTTCGGCGGTGCCGGCCCCCGTCGCCGCGGTTGCCTCCAGGAGGGCGACTGCATGACCGGCTGCCGGCACAACGCGAAGAACTCCCTGGTCAAGAACTACCTGTACCTTGCCGAACAGGCTGGCGCCGTGGTGTACCCCGAGACGACCGCCCGAGCGATCAGGCCACTGAGCGACGGGTATGCCGTCGACGTGGTACGAACGGGCGCCTGGCGGGCCAGCCGGACCCGGCAGACGTTCACGGCCAGCCACGTTGTGCTGGCCGCGGGCACCTGGGGTACCCAGCAGCTCCTGCACCGGATGCGAGCCCAGGGCACGCTGCCCGGGCTATCGGCTCAGCTAGGCGCGCTCACCAGGACCAATTCCGAGGCGCTCGTCGGCGTGCTGTCCTCGCTGCGCGACCGGCGCGAGCGTGACTTCAGCCGCGGCATCGCCATCACCTCCTCCATCCATCCCGACCAGGACACGCATATTGAGCCGGTCAGGTATGGCCGGGGCTCCAACGCGATGGGCCTGCTCAGCACCCTGCTGACCGACGGCGGCGGACGGCTGCCACGGGCCACGAGATGGCTGGCGGAGGCAGCGCGGCACCCTGGCCGGCTGGTATCGCTGTACGCCGGGATGAATCACTGGTCCGAGCGCGCGATCATCGGGCTGACCATGCAGGCCCTCGACAACTCGATCACCGTGTATCCCACGCGCACCTGGCTCGGCCGGACCAAGCTGACCTCCCGGCAGGGACACGGCCCCCCGACCCCCACGTGGATCCCGGCGGCGAACGAGACGATGCGCCGCATCGCAGCCAGGATCGGCGGCTTCCCGCTGGGCAGCATCGGCGAGATCGCCGACATACCGATGACGGCTCACTTCATCGGCGGCTGCGCTATCGGCGAGACCGCCGCCACCGGGGTAATTGACCCCTACCAGCGAGTCTTCGGTCATCCCGGCCTGCACGTTCTCGACGGCTCGGCCATCTCGGCCAACCTGGGCGTCAACCCGGCGCTTACTATCACCGCACAGGCCGAGCGGGCGGTCGCACTGTGGCCGAACAACGCAGACGCCGACCCGCGCCCGCCGCTCGGCGCCGGGTACCGGCGCGTTGCCCCGGTCGCGCCCCGCAGCCCGGCGGTACCGGCACACGCTCCGGCTGCGCTGCGGCTACCGACCGCGGACCGTTAGCAATCTCGTCCGGCGCAACGCACCGACGGCGACGGCTCCAAGCGCCGCGAGGCGTGCGTCGCCGATCGGCGTGCCGCCGCCGCGGTTGCATACCATCGCCAGCGCAAGGTTCTGGTTCGGGTCTGCCCAGCCGCCCGAGCCGCCGAAGCCGAAATGGCCGAACGCACCGGGGACGGTGCCCCGGGTCGTAAACGCGCTGTGATAGCCGAGCCGCCAGCTCATCGGCAGGACGAGTACCAGATCGGGGCCGTGGGATTCCACCACACTGATTCTCTTCACGGTGGCGGGCGAAAGGAGCCGTACGCCGCCGATTTGCCCGCCGCCCGCTAGCATCGCGTAGAGCTTTGCTAGCGACTGGGCGGTAAGGAAGCCATTTGCTGCCGGAACCGCGGCGTCCATCACTTCCGGCCCCCACAGCACATCCTCGATGCCGCGAGGCAGCATCGCGTTTACAAACCGGCGCGGGCTGACCGGCAGCCCCACCAATGCCGGTACCCGGCCGACCGGACCGCCCATCACCGCACCTGGCTGCAGACCCAGCCTGCGGCCTAGCGGCGCGGCCATCGGTGCGAGCGGGGCGACCCGACCTCGCTGATCGGGCGGACATCCCACAAATAGCCCATTGAGGCCAAGCGGACGGGCCAGTTCCTCAGTAATGAACTGCGCGACCGGTCGCCCTGACACACGGCGGATCAGCTCGCCGACCAGCCAGCCGTAGGTAAGCGCGTGGTAGCCGTGCTTGCTCCCGGGCTCATACGCCGGCACAGCCCGCTCCAGCGCGCCAACCATATAGTCCCAGTCGAGCATCCGGTGCGCGCCGTCAACGAGAGTGCGCATCCTGTGCAGGCCCGCGCTGTGCGTGAGCACATGGCGCACCGTGATGCCCGCCTTGCCGTGCTGCGCGAACTCTGGCCAGTAGGAGGCGACAGGCGCGTCGTAATCGATCTGCCCTCGGTCAGCGAGTACGTGCAATGCGGTCGAGACAATTCCTTTGGTCGTGCTGAAGCACATCGCCAGCGTGTCTCGCTGCCACGGCTCGTCGTCGGTACGTCGGCCACCCCAGAGGTCGACGACGAGCTCGCCTCGGTGGTAGATCGCGAGCGCGGCACCGCCCGTCGTGCGCCGCAGCTGCCGCCGGAACACCCGCGCGACGTCCTCAAACCCCGCCTGTACCCAACCCTCCACGTGTCCAACTTTGCCATCGTTCGGCCAGAGAACCTACGGGAGGCGTCAGCGACGGCCAGCGTTGCCGGCTTAGACAGGAGGCAGCCCAGGACTAGAGTGGATTCCGAGGACCGGAGGAAGCATGCCGGAGCGGAATGCTGCACAACCCGCAGGCGTGAGGCCCGGTCTTGACCTGCCGGCCTGGCTGTTTACTCCGCTTCGCCAGCGCATCGCCGCGGGGCGTGCCGATGACTCTACGCAGCGCGACCCTGAATTCATCCGCAAGCGGCTGCCCGCCATCGCTCGCTATACGAGCTACTTCTCACCGGAGGTGCGAGGGCTTAGCACACTGCCCGCCGACGGTCCCGCGCTGGTTGTCGGGAATCACTCGTGCTTGTTCTACATGCCCGAGGTGTGGGTCACCGGCCAGGCAATACTGTCCCGCCGGGGCATCGGCGCGCCCGCGCACCTGCTGGCCTACGATCTCCTGTTTGGCGTCCCAGGCGTCGGATCCTTCCTGCGCCGGCTCGGCGCAGTTCCAGCTACGACCGGCGAAGCAGAAGCTGCGCTGGCGAGCGGCTCATGCGTTCTGGTGTATCCAGGCGGCGACCTGGAGGCCTGCCGCCCCTGGACTAAGCGCAACCAAGTCGACTTCGGCGGCAGAAAGGGCTTCGTGCGGCTCGCCCTGCGATGCGGGGTGCCTGTGGTCCCGGTCGTCGCCCACGGCGGCCATCACGCCGTCGTCGTGCTGACTCGCGGTGACCGCCTCGCCCGCGCCGCCGGCTTGAAAAATGTCCGAGTCAAAGTCTTTCCCCTGCTCGCAGGTGTTCCCTTCGGCATCACGTCCATCTTGACCCCGCCGCTGCCAATGCCTGCACAGCTAACCGTGGAGTTCTTGCCGCCCCTCGACTGGACGGGGTACGGCCCAGGCGCGGCTGACGACCAGGACGCTGTCCTGGCTTGCTATGAGGAGATCACAGGGCGGCTGCAAGCAGCGCTCGACCGGCTCTCGGCAGAGATCCCGCACCCGGTGCTGTCCGGATCCTCGCGGCTCGCTGCACGGACCTCAACAGCGCTGTTGCGCCGGGCCGTGAACCTCGTCAGCGGTGCTGCCAGCCATTAATCGGTGCCCATTCGTGTTACCAGATTGACCGAGGAGTCAGGTATCGATGTTGGCGTTCTGGCCGCTGATCGGCACCAGGCGGGCTGGCGGCTGGCTGATCTCGACGGTCGACTCGACGCTCAGGTCGGGCCGGACGTGGACGAGTTCGCCCGGAGCGAGCATGCGCCAGCCGGTCTCACCGTCGAGTTGCTCCGACGCGACGACGACCGAAGGGACCGAATCAAGAGCTGGTATGTGGATCGACGATGTCGCACTGCGGACATGAAGGCCGGCCTGCCGGCTCGGATCCTGCCCTGATCCCGGGGGCCGCTCGAGGATGTGCAAGGCGTGCTGGTCGGGATAGCGCAGCGCCCACAACTCGCCGGGCGCCGCGACGACCGTGTTCAACGACGAGACCGGCAGGTTCGCGGCGATCCACCCGGCGGCCGCGGCGATCCCGGCGCCGACGTCGCCGCCGTGTGCCTCGGTCTGCTGGATGATCAGCGCGAAGTACCGCTCGGAATCGGTGTCGCCCAGGACCAGCCTGGCAAAGCCCCCGAGCTTAGCATCCAGCCGAGGCAGTTCCCCGACGCCGCCGTTGTGCGCCATAACCCGTCCGCGCATCGCAAACGGGTGCGTGTTCCGGACGGTCCTGCCGCCCGTGCTCGCCCAGCGCACATGCGCGACGAACGTCGAGGACTCGGCGTGCTGGGCTTCGCGGATGAACTCCGGGTCGCGGAACGCCGGTTCTGGCTGCTTATTTAGGACCGGGACGCCGTCGGAGTCAAAGAACCCGATGCCGCTGCCGTCGGCGTTGCGATGGCTCTGCACCTCCAGCGAGTCCGGCGCATCCAACAGCCAGAACGTCGCCTTTGCAAGATTCCGGCCGGTGGTAAGGCCGAACAACCGGCACATGCCTCCCCCATGGGTCGGACTCTGATGGCCTGCGCCAACCAGCCTATTGTCTCTCGGCGGCACAGATCGTGATATGAACTGCCGGCCCGGTCGCCGGAACGATCGCCGTGATGCGGAAACCGCCCGGCCCGGGGGGAGGGGCCGGGCGGTTTGTTTGTTGGTGCTGGCGCGGCGCGAGACGTTTCGCGGTGTGCAGCCAGGTGCGCCCTATTTGACCGAAGGTTTCGCGGCGTCGCTGGCGAGTGACCCGCCACAGAGCAACCTCGGTCGCGGTCACGAACGGCTCGCCGCAGCCGAGGCCGCTGCCTCAGGGCCAGCCCTAGCCGGCTTTCGCCTCGACGGCGTCGAGGAAGCCGGGCGCCATGTTCTTGGGGCGGCACCCCGGAAGCGGATCTCGCCGGCCTGGGTGCGGAGGGTGAACTCGGTCTTGCTGCGCTCGGCGATCTGCAGGCCGTCCCAGGACAGGTCGTAATGCTTGCGGGGCGCTCCGGCCATCCCGGTGCTGACCACGATCAGCCGCTTGCTGGTCGCCGCGAGGATGACGTTGGTGCTGTCGGTCATCTCAAGCAGGCCGCCTGCGAGGCTGACGCCGGTGTGGCGGAACTGCGGGTTGAGGGTGACGCAGGAGCTGAGCAGCGACTCATCCGGCTCGCAGATGCCTGCGAGCTGTTCGATGGCCTTCCCGAACCGGCCCCAGCCCCTTGGCAGCCGGTCCTTCTCGCGCTCGATGTCCTCCGCGGTGACGCCCACGCCCGCAATTCTCGCATGCCGGAGTAGTCGCCTGCTTCTTCTAACTACGGGCCAGATCCGGCAGCTCGCTCTCGCCTGCGGTTGGTCAGGAGATTGCCTCGGCTCCGGCCAGTGTGAACGCAAGACCGTGGCCCAGGCGCGGCAGCGCACGCAGGCTGCCGCCGTGCACTGCGATCCCGCCTGGTTTTTCCAGTGCGCCGAGCGCGGCGAAGGAGCCTTGGTCGATGTCCTCGACGAGCGGGGGCAGCGGCAGGCACAGGGCGAGCTGGCCTGAAATGTCCGGCAACAGGTGCGGCATGACCGGGACGCTGAAGGCGCGGGCCAGGTTAGCGATCCGAAGGAACGGCGTGATTCCGCCTACCCGGCACACATTCGGCTGGATGACGTCGCAGCCCTGCGATACGAGCAGGTGCAGGAATTCGGCCTCGGAGAACAGGCTCTCCCCGGCGGCGATCGGGATGTCGATAGCGGACCGCAACTGGGCATAGCCGGTGGTGTCGTGCGCGGGTAGCGGTTCTTCCAGCCAGAAGATGTCATATCTGGCCATGGCGGCGGCGGCGCGGCGCGCCGTGGGAAGGTCCCAGAGCTGGTTCGCGTCGACCATCAGGTGCCGTCGGGGACCGATGACGCGGCGGACGGCGGCGACCCGCTCGACATCGTGGTCTAGGTCCGGCAACCCGACCTTGATCTTGACCCGGCTGTGGCCTGCCGCGACCCACCGGTTGACCTGCTCAGTTAGCTCGTCCAGCGGCAGGTGCCGGTTGACGCCGCTGGCGTATACGCCGGCCTGATCGCGGCGCTTGCCGATCAGGTCGGCCAGGCTCAGGCCGTAGGTCCTGGCGCGCAGGTCCCACAGGCCGATGTCGACCGCTGCCATGGCCAGCGTGGCGATGCCGCTTCCGGCCTCGCGCAGCTGCCACCGCAACCGGTCCCATGCCGGTTCAGGGGCAGCTGGTGAGCCCACGGTGACCGGGCGGCAGTCATCATCGAGCACCGCCAGGATCGCCCGCGCCCCGGCGTCGACCGTCCAGGTGAACCCGGTTCCTGTGGCGCCGTCGTCGGCTACCAGGTCAGTGACGATCAGGTACTGGTGATCCCGGCCCGGTCCCCATGGCACCGGCATGCGCAGCCGCCAGGCGCGCGAGGACATCGACGTGATCAGGTTCATGGCAACTCGCTCACGCCGGGCGAAGGCAGGCAGAACTCGCCGCCGAGGTACGCCAGCACCGGGTCGCCTGGGCCTGGCCGCCCGGGCCGTGCGAGCACCTCGGCAGCGAAAGCCTCCGCGTCGTCGCGTGGATGAAAGCCAAGCGCCTGGGCCCCGGCGAGGCTGACCCAGCCGCCGCGGGTGTTGCGCGAGACGCCATAGATCACCCGGTAACCAGGTCGGCTGGTCGTCAGGCAGGCCTCGAAGAGCCGGCCCGCGTCGTCGGGGGACAGCCACGTCGACAGCGCCCGGACGGTCGGCGGCCGGTCCGCGCATGTGAGGATCCGAACGCAGATGGCGTCCATGCCATACCTGTGGTGATACAGCGACGCCAGCGCCTCTCCGGCCACCTTCGATACGCCGTAATAGCTGTCGGGTGCGGGGAAAGCGTAGTCCGGCGCCGGGAACGCGGCCCTGGGGGTGAACCCGACGGCGTGGTTCGAGGAGGCGAAGATCACCCTGCCAACGCCGGCCCGCCGGGCCGCCTCGAACGTCACGTACGTGCCGTGGATATTGGCCGCGGCAACCTGCTGCCACGGCGCCTCACGGGCGATCCCTGCCAGGTGAATGACCGCAGAAACACCCGAGCAAGCCTTGGTCATGGCGTCCAGGTCGGTCACGTCCGCCTGGACCGTCTCCTCGCCAGACCCTGCGGCAAGCTTGGCTAGGTCGAGCAGCCGGAGCACACGGCCAGCCGACGCCAGGCGCGGCCTGAGCATGACTCCGATCCGCCCGGCCGCGCCGGTGATCAGCACCACGGCCATGTCAGGCACCGGCTCAGGATACGCGCGCCCGTCGTGCCCGGTCGCGGAGGCGGGAAATGCGTTTGACGGCGGGCCGGTCGGCACCGACGATGGTGGTCGCGGCCGTCTGTCCGCGTCAGCAGTACCGGCCGGCGAGCCGAGAGGAGGCGAAATGTCTGTCCAGTTCCTGAGTCCTGTTCTGAAAGGTCGTCAGACTTGTCGTTTCCTCGCTCGTTTCAATGTGGGCATTGCGGCGTAGACGTCTCGCTGGATGCCCCCGGCACCTCGCATCGCAACCACTGCCCGAGCTGCCTGTGGTCCAGGCACCTTGATCGCAACGTCCCTGGTGACCGGAAGTCGGAATGCCCAGGCGGCATGGAGCCGATCGCGGTCACCGTCCGCGGCGAAGGCCGGTGGATGCTGATTCACCGCTGCACGCGGTGCGGCAGGCTGCGGATGAACCGCTCGGCGGGCGACGACAACGTGCTGCTGCTGATGCAGCTGGCCGCGTTGCCGCTGGCCAACCCGCCCTCCCTACCGCACCTCCGTGACGGCGGACACCGCGGCAGCAAGACACGCTGGCCGGAATCACGCACCGACGCGGCCGGTTAGCACTGCCATGGCTACCGGACACACGATCACGATCAGGCCGGCCGACGTGCACGTCGAGGTCGCGCTGAACGGCCAGACGCTCGCCGCGTCGGACCGGGCGGTCCGGCTGGACGAGACCGGGCTTCCCCCGCGCTACTACGTTCCCCGTGACGATGTGCGTGCTGACCTGCTGCGTCCCTCGGTGCACCACACGACCTGCCCGTTCAAGGGCGAAGCCTCGTACTGGTCCGTTCAGCTCGGCGACGAGATCCACGAGAACATCGTGTGGAGCTACGAGACGCCCATTCCCGATGCCGTCGGCATCACCGGCTTGCTCTGCTTCTACAACGACCGGGTCGACCTGACGGTCGGCGACGTCAGGAAGTCAGCCGGCGCCGCCAGATCGGCCTCGTAGCCTCGCCTCCTAAACGCGGGGCGGCGCTGCTATATCTGAAGGATGCCGATAGCGGACCTTCAGCGTCAGCTCAGGGACTTTGCCGCCGAGCGCCAGTGGGAGCAGTTCCAGACGCCGAAGAACCTCGTGATGGCGCTGGTGGGAGAGGTCGGCGAACTGACCGAGCTCTTTCAGTGGCTCACGCCAGAGGAATCGGCCCGGGTCATGGCCGACGAAGACAGCGCGACCAGGGTGCGCGATGAAATGGCCGACGTCCTGGCCTACCTGCTCCGACTGGCAGACGCGCTCAGCGTGGACATCGAGGAAGCACTGGCCGCGAAGATGGTCAAGAACGCCGCCAAGTACCCGGTCGACCTGTCCGGCTCCTGACGCGCCTCAGAAAAGTTCTGCCGCCGGTGTCGATCTGGCACCCCTCCGCACGACGCATGGGCAGGAAGAGATGACGCCCACACCAGGTGCAGGAGATATCCGATGACAACGCTTATGGCGCCACCGAGCTATGACGCCGCAGTCAATCAGGACCGGGCCGGCTACGCGATCTGCGCTGATGCGCTCGTCCGGCAGTTCAACGGGACCCGCGCCGTCGACGAAGTCGACCTGCGGATCCCGGCCGGCGAGATCTACGGCTTCCTTGGCCCGAACGGAGCAGGCAAGTCGACGACCGTGCGCATTCTGTGCACGCTGCTGGCGCCCACCGACGGGCGCGCGCTGGTGGCCGGGTACGACGTCGCGAGCCAGGCCGGGCACGTCAGGCTCCGCATCGGCGTCGCGCTCCAGGATGCCGCGCTGGACCCGAAGCAGACCGGCCGCGAGCTGCTGAACCTTCAGGGCCGGCTCTACGGCCTGTCCGGCAAGGGACTGGCGACACGGCTCGCGGAGCTGAGCGAGCTGATCGAGCTCGGCGACGCGCTTGACCGCCAGGTCGGAACGTACTCGGGCGGGATGCAGCGGCGGCTTGACCTCGCGGCGGCCCTGGTGCACAACCCCGAAGTGCTTTTTTTGGACGAACCAACCACCGGGCTCGATCCGGCTAGCAGAGCCAGGGTGTGGTCAGAGATCCGCCGGCTGAACCAGCAGCTCGGCATGACCATCTTCCTCACCACCCAGTACCTGGAGGAAGCAGACGAGCTAGCTCACCGCGTCGGCATCATCGACCAGGGCCAGATTGTCGCCGAAGGCACGCCATCCGAGCTGAAGCGGTCGGTCGGCACCGACGTCATCGTGGCGCGGGTAGCGGGCGAGGCCGAGGCCGCGCTGTCCCTGCTCGGCACGCTGCCCGGGGTGCTCGGCGTCGAGGCACACGGCCACGAACTCGTCATCGCCACGTCCGACGGCGCAGGACTGATCAGCCCCGCGGCTGTCGCCCTGGCCAGCAGCAACATGATCGTGCGTGACCTGACCCTGCGCACGCCCACGCTCGACGACGTCTTTCTCGAGCTGACCGGAAGCCACATCGAGCGCACCACCAGCGAGGAGGACCCTAGTGACCACCGTTGCCGAGACCATCACCGCGCCCGACGCTGACCTGGCCGTAGCTGACAGGAAGCCATCCTGGCTTCAGCTACACCGCTTTCGAGATGGCAACCGCAATCCTGCTCGGCGTCACCGGCCGGCCAGACCTGGCAGTGGGGCCAGCTCGGCCAGGCCATGGCCGCCATCCTCCTGGTCGGCCTGCTGAGCATGACGATGTGCTTCGCCGCGCTGCGGGGCAGGGTCAAGCGGAACTCAAGCTCGAAGTAAGCCGACGCCGCTGCGGTGGCGTACAGGTTCAAGGTGGCCGTGAGCGGGTAGGGCGTGCCTCATTGCCCAACCGCTAGTGAGGAGGCAATCAATGCTCACGCTCACCGACAACGCCGTCTCGGCGATCCGCACGCTGACGTCCCAGCCGGATCTGCCGCAGGAGACGGGCCTGCGCATCATGGCGCAGGGTGACGAGGGAGCGTCGTCCTTCCAGCTCGCCTTGGCCGAGGCCCCCGTGGCCGGCGACCAGGTCGTCGAAGAGGGCGGAGCCCGCGTCTTCGTGGAACCGACCGCGGCGGCTGTTCTGGACGACAAGGCGCTTGACGCGCAGGTGAACGAGCAAGGCGACCTGGCTTTCCGGATCGCCAGCCAGGCGGAAGGCGCCTGATCGGGGGATAGCCTGCCGCTGGCGGGCAGTGCAGAGCACCGCCCGCCAGCTAACGGCCTAGTGTCCTGGGGAGCCGATGACGCCGGTGTCTCACCCAGGACGCAGCCAGCCGGCTGGCCGGCACGCCGGGCTGGAACAGCGCCGCCTTCGTGTACGCCGAGACGTCTTCGGTGGTGACGAACTCGCCGAAGGCGCCCGTGCCCTTCGGTTCACTGGCACCGGCACGCACGCGACTAGACTGTGCCTGCTGGGCCGTGCGTTGTCTGCTTCAGCTGGTGACGATGCGATTCGGTGTGTAGTGGCCCTGCTGCGGGTCACGACCCTGGGCTTGCTGCCAGGCGGAGTCCCAGGTGTTGTGCCCGCAGGAGAGGTTTGTGCCGCCCGCGCCCCCGCGCCGGACGGTGTTCATCGTGATTCAACGCTCCTTCCGTCGTGTCGTGAGCACGTTCCCCAGTAGGTCACCTCTGCCTCGTCGGCCCGGAAGCCGGTGGGCAGCCCCTGAGGAGTCAGGCACGGCGCCTCGCCTGTGGCGCAATCGATGTCGATGGTCGTGCCGCAGGTCCGGCAGATGAAGTGGTGGTGGTTGTCGCCGACCCTGGTTTCGAAGCGCGCGGGATGGCCGGGGGTCTCCAGGCAGCGGACGAGTCCGGCGGCCGCCAGCGCGTAGAGAATGTCATAGATCGTCTGGACCGACACGCTCCCGAGCCTGGCCAGCACCGCCTGCCTGACCTGATCCGCCGTGATGTGCCCGTCGGCGGAATCGAGTGCCTCGTGCACGGCGATGCGCGGCGCCGTGACCCGCAGGCCCGCTTCGCTGAGTCGCTGCGGGGAGTCGGGCCGGCCAAGCATGGGCACGAACATAACGAAACTGACTGGAACTAGTCAAGAAAACGAGTGCTTCCACTTCTGCCGGGAGGCCGATGCCGGTCCGGGCTCAGCGGCCGGCGGGCGAGGCCGAACCTAACCAGGAGACCGGCTGAACTCCAGGCCCTTGAAGTCACCGGCGTTGCGCCACTGGTCGATGTACCGGAAGTAGGCCGGAGCGCCGTCGGAGTATCCGACCAGCAGCGAATGGGGGCTCGGGCCCTGGCCTTCATTGTTGTAGTAGCCGGGCGTGCAGGCCGCGAGGAACGAGGTCATCACCGGGTTCGGCGCCAGCTGTTCCAGCCAGTCGTCCTCTGCCTGCCTGGTGACGTCGGCCTGGTTGAATCCGTTGTCGCGCATGAACGTCACCACGGCGGTGATCGTCTTGGCCGCGTCGGTCAGGTTGTGCGGGACGTTCGCGATGAAGTTGCCGCCGTGCCCGAGCTGGACCAGGAATACGTTGGGGAAACCGCGCACGTGAATGCCGTGCAACGTGCGCATGCCGGCCGACCAGAACTCCGAGAGCCTGACGCCGTCCTTGCCGGTCAGGTCAAAGCCATACCGCCGGGTCGGCGCGGTGCCGACCTCGAAGCCTGACGCGTAGATGATGCAGTCGACCGGGTACTCGACCCCGGCCACGACGACGCCGGCCTGGCTGATCCGCTGGACGCCCTTGCCGTCGGTGTCGACGAGATGGACCGACGGCAGGTTGAACGCGTCGAGGTACTCGTCGTGGAAGCACGGCCGCTTGCAGAGCTGCCGGTACCAGGCCTTCAGCCTGGCCGCCGTGTCCTGGTCCTCGACGACCGCGTCGACCCTGGCCCTGATCTCGCTCATCTTCTCGAAGTCGGCGTTCTCGAAGCCGGCCAGCAGATCTTCGAAGCCCGCCGACCCCGATCGGAGCGCATCGGCGACCCTGCCGCGGATGCGCTTGGCGAGGTCGGTCCAGCCGTCGTTGACCAGGTCCTCATCCGGCGACTCCGCGGCCGACATGTTGGCGACGAAGTTGTGCAGCCACCGGTCCTGCCAGCCAGGCGTGGCAATGCCCGCGAACCACCGCGAGTCGATCGGCTGGTTGGCGCGTACGTCCACCGACGACGGCGTCCGCTGGACGACGAACAGCTCTCCGCAGGCCCTGGCCAGGTGCGGGATGGCTTGGACCGCGGTCGCGCCGGTGCCGATGATCGCGACCTGCTTCCCGGCCAGGCGGTCCATGGGCGCGCCATCCGGGTCGCCGCCTGTGTAGGCGTAGTCCCACCGGCTGGTGTGGAAGGAGTGCCCGGCGAAGGTCTCGATGCCCGGGATGCCTGGCAGCTTCGCGACGTGCAGCGGACCGGTGCCGATGCCGACGAACTGGCTGGTGAACTCGTCGCCCCTGCTGGTCCGCACGATCCAGCGGGCACGGCCGGCGTCCCATTCAAGATCGGTGGCCTCGGTATGGAACAGCGCGCTCCCGTGCAGCCCGTAGTGAGTCGCGATCCGATCGCAGTGCTCGCGTATCTCAGGGGCGTGTGCGTACCGCTCGGACGGCATGTAGCCGGTCTCCTCGAGCAGCGGCATGTAGATCATCGACGCGGTGTCGCACTGCGCGCCCGGATAGCGGTTCCAGTACCAGGTGCCGCCGAAGCCGCCGCCCTTCTCGAGGATGCGCACGTCGACGCCGGCTTCCCTGAGCCGGGCGCCTGTCACCAGACCAGCGAAGCCGCCACCGATGAACGTGACGGTCACGTCGTCGTGCTTGGCAGGCCGGTCGGTGCGAGCGGTATAGGGATCCTCGAGCAGCCGGGCCAACTGCCCCGTGAGCTCGATGTACTGCTCGTTGCCGTCCGGCCGCAGCCGCTTGTCACGCTCCTGTGCGTACCTGCGGCGCAGCGCGTCGTTGTCAACCTCGGTCATATCATGACAAGTGACTCACGGAGCTGAGTGACCCGTCAAGCGGGGGTTCCAGGGGGATGGAGGCTGGCGTGAAGGCGCTCGTGTTCCGGCACAACCTTTCCAGGGAGGCCGCGGCAACCATCGGCGGCCGCCTCGACAGGCGTGCCTTCGTCTCGCGTCTCGCGCCGGTGCGGATCGAGGAGATCCCTGAACCCCCGCTGCCAGGCCAGGACTGGGTCAGGGTCGAGACGATCTGCTCAGGCCTGTGCGGCTCGGACGTGAAGCAGATCGTCCTGAACGGCCGCCGGGACAACCCGCTCACGGCGCTGGTCTCGTTCCCGCACGTGCTCGGCCATGAGGCGGTCGGGCGGCGGACGGACACTGGCCAGCGGGTCGTGCTCAACCCCTGGCTGTCCTGCGGCCCCCGCGGCATCGACCCGCCGTGCCCGGCCTGCCAGCGGGGCAGGTACCCGTGGTGCCGCAACTTCCGGGCCGGCGACCTCCCGGTCGCGATCCACATCGGGAACTGCGCGGCCGCCGCCGGTGCGCACGCCGAGCGGTTCGCCGCGCACGCCACGCAACTGTTCACGATTCCTGACGAGGTTTCCGACGACGCGGCTGTGCTGGCCGACCCGGTCAGCGTCTCGCTGCGCACGATTCTGCTCGCGCCGCCACCTGGCGGCCGGCCCGTGCTGGTTTACGGTTCTGGCACGCTCGCCTTCGCGGCGATCGCGCTGCTGCGGCTCCTGTACCCGGACACCGAGGTGTGGGCCGCGACCAGGGCCGGGGTCAGGGCAACGCTGGCGACCAGGCTTGGCGCGCACGCCGTGCTGCCATCGGCGCCCGAGGAACTCGTCGCCGAGGTGGCGCGCCGCGTCGGCACGACGCCGCTTGAGCCGTGGAGCAAGCGCACGTGGCTGCAGGACGGGCCGGCCGTCGTCTACGACACGATCGGTTCGGCCGAAACCGTCGAGACCTCGCTGCGGCTCGCCGACACCGGCGGCACGCTCGTGATTTCCGGCGTCGAACCGCCGCAGCGGTTCGAGTGGACGCCGCTGTACTTCAAGGAGCTGCACGTCATCGGCTCGAACGGGTTCGGCATCGAGGAGGTCGGCGGCATCGCCAAGCACTCGATGGAGCACTACCTCGACTTCATCGCCGCGGGCTTCGACCTGACTCCGGTCATCACCCATCGCTTCCCGCTCGAGCGCTGGCAGGAGGCCGTGCTGACGCTCAAAGACGCCAGGCACACCGGCGCGGTCAAGGTGCTGCTCGAACCCGGCCCCTGATCGCCGCGTTATCCCGGTTGATAACTTCGCATCAGGCGCACCCGCAGTGCTATCCCTAGGAGGCTGGGTCATGACCGTCTTGCGGAGCTACACCGGCGGACAGTGGCGCACCCCGGCGAGCCAGGGCACCCCGCTGCGCGACGCGGTAACCGGGGATGAGGTGGCCACGATCTCCTCAGAGGGGATCGACATGGCCGCCGCTCTCGAGTACGGCCGCGCGGTCGGCGGCCCAGCGCTGCGCGAGCTGACCTTCCACCGGCGGGCCGCGCTGCTGAAGGCGCTCGGCTCCTACTTGCGCGAGCACAGGGACGACCTGTACGCCCTGTCCGCGCGCACCGGCGCGACGCTTGGCGACTCCAAGTTCGACGTCGACGGCGGGATCGGCGTTCTGGCCAGCTACGCGAGCAGGGGGCGGCGGGCGCTACCAAACGACACCGTGTACCTCGACGGCGACGTCGAGCCGCTCGGTCGCGGCGGCGGCTTCGTCGGCCAGCACATCTGCACCCCGCTGCACGGCGTCGCCGTGCAGGTCAACGCGTTCAACTTCCCGGTCTGGGGGCCGCTGGAGAAGCTCGCGCCAGCGTTCATCGCCGGGGTGCCGAGCCTGATCAAGCCCGCGAGCCAGACCGCCTACCTCACCGAGCGGCTTGTCGAGCTGATCGTGGAGTCCGGGCTGCTGCCGACCGGTTCTGTGCAGCTGATCTGCGGCGGCGTCGGCGACTTGCTCGACCACCTGACCGAGCAGGACCTCGTATCGTTCACCGGCTCGGCGTCGACAGCGCGGCGGCTGCGGTCACATCCGGCCATCGTCGCGAACGCCGTGCGGTTCAACGCCGAAGCCGACTCTCTGAACATGTCCATCCTTGGCCCAGACGCCGCCGAGGGGACGCCGGAGTTCGACCTGTACGTCTCGCAGCTCGTCGCCGAGATGACGGTGAAAGCGGGCCAGAAGTGCACTGCGATCCGCCGGGCGTTCGTCCCCGCGGCACAGCTAGCCGCGGTGGCCGAAGCGGCACGCGACCGGCTCGCCGGCATCACGGTCGGCAATCCGGCGAACCCGGCTGTGCGGATGGGCGCGCTGGCCAGCTTGCAGCAGCGCGAGGAGGTGCGCCGGTCGCTGAAGGCGCTGCTCGCGGCCGGAACCCTGGTGTCCGGCGACCCTGAGCGGGTCGAGGTGCTGGACGCGGACCCGGACCGGGGCGCGTTCCTCGGTCCAGTACTGCTCAGGGTCGACGATCCAGGCGAGGCTGCCCCGCACGAGGTGGAGGCGTTCGGCCCGGTGTCGACGCTGCTGCCGTACGAGAACGCCGCGCAGGTCGTAGCGCTCGCCGCACGTGGCCGGGGCAGCCTGGTCGGCTCGGTGGTCACCGGCGACCAGGACTTCGCCCGCGAGGTGGTGCTCGGCGTGGCGCCCTGGCACGGCCGCCTGCTCGTCCTGGACACCGACGACGCTAAGGAGTCCACAGGCCACGGCTCGCCGCTGCCCGTGCTCGTGCACGGCGGCCCTGGACGGGCTGGCGGCGGCGAGGAGATGGGCGGCATACGCGGCGTCCTGCACCACATGCAGCGCACGGCGGTCCAGGCCAGCCCCAAGGCGCTCGGCGCGATCACCGGACGCTGGGTGCCCGGCGCGCCGCGCAGCGAGGGAACGCATCCGTTCCGCAAGTCACTGGCAGAACTGCGGGTGGGGGACAGCGTGGTCGCCGGTCCGCGAGCGGTCACGCTCGCGGACATCGAGCACTTCGCCGACTTCACAGGCGACACGTTCTACGCCCACACAGACGAGGCTGCGGCCCGCGCGAACCCGTTGTTCGGCGGCATCGTCGCGCACGGCTACCTGGTGGTCTCGCTCGCCGCCGGACTGTTCGTGGCCCCCGAGCCAGGGCCGGTGCTGGCCAACTACGGGCTTGAGAACCTCAGGTTCCTCACGCCGGTGAAGCCCGACGACGAGCTCACCGTCACGCTGACCGCCAAGCAGATCACGCCCCGGGTCGACGCCGACTACGGCGAGGTCCGCTGGGACGCGGACGTCACGAACCAGCGCGGCGAGTCGGTAGCCAAGTACGACGTTCTCACGCTGGTAGCCAAGGAGCGCGCATAGCCAGGGAGATCACGGCGACAGCGTGTCGATGATCGCGATGAGGTCACCGAGCGTCCTGCGCAACGTCGGCAGCCGGGACAACGCGACCAGCTGTCAGGTCACGATCAGCCGATGCGGAGCGGGAGGTACCGCGGTCCGCGGATCTGGCCTGCGGACCAGGTGACGGCGTCAGGATCGGCCAGGCTGAAATCCGGGATGCGTTCCATCCAGACCTCGAGCGCGACCCGAAGCTCCATCCGCGCCAGGTGCGAGCCCAGGCATCGGTGGATGCCGAGGCCGAAGGCCGCGTGCCGGTTGACCTCGCGGTCGATCACGACCTCACCCGCGCGGTCGAACTGCGCCGGGTCACGGTTGGCCGCAGGGAACGACAGCAGGATCCAGTCCTCGGCCTTCATGTCGACGCCGCGCCAGTGCATGTCCTGTTTGACGAGCCGCGCCATGGTGACCGGCGCGTAGGCGCGGAGGAACTCCTCCGTGGCGACTGGCACCAGGCCAGGCTCGGCCACGAGCCGCTCGCGGTCGGCGGGATTCCTCGCCAGGTGCCAGAGCGACGCGCCGATCGCGCTCCACGTCGTGTCGATGCCGGCGATGAGCAACAGCACCATGGTCCCGGCCACGTGGTCCGCCTCGAGCTTGCGGCCGTAGAGCTTGGCATCGATGAGGAAAGTGGTCAGGTCCTCGCGCGGGCGGGCGAGATGATCGTGGATCTGATCGAGGATGTAGTCGAACAGCTTCGTCATCCGAGCGATCCGCTCTTCCGGCTCCAGGTTGATGCCTTCGAGCGTGTTCTCCACGAACTCCTTGAACCGCGGCCCGTCCTCGGGCGGGAAGCCGAGCATGTTGGCGATGACGCGCGTGGGGATGTGCTGCCCGTAGTCCCCGGCGGCGTCGACGATGTCCTGGCCGGCGACGTTGTCGATGAGGGCATGGCAGAACGCCCGTGTGGCCGGCTCGAGCTTGCTGACCGCGGTCTTGGTGAAGGCGGGCAGCAGCAGCTTGCGCGCGTCGTGGTGGAACGGCGGGTCCGAGGAGATGGGCGGCGAGCCGCCGACCGGGGCGATGTCCACCGGCGGCCGGAAGTTGCCCATGACAATCGACCGCGAGGAGAACCGCTCGGTGTCGTAGGCGATCGCCGCCACGTCCTCGTAGCGCACCGGCAGCCAGCCGCCGCCGAACCTGTCGGTGTGCGCGATCGGGCAGCGCTGGCGAAGGTCGTCCTGGATCGGATAAGGGTCGGCTGACCACTCTGGTTCCAGGTGCGAGAAGTCCGTGGCCCAGTCAGAGACCGGGCCCCTGATGATCTCGTTGCGGGTGCCGAGTTCCTCTTCCATCTCCTCGTTGCCGCTGCGGATGAACCGGTCGTCCACGGTCATGTCAGGTCTCCTCGAGGACTTCGATCGCGCGCTCTGGACAGTTCGACACTGCGAGCCGGGCGTCGTGCTCGCGGCCTGGCGGCACGACCCCGTCGTGCAGGACCGTCCCGTAGCCCTCGTCGTCCTCGCCGAACAGGTCGGACGCCAGGTCATAGCAGCGGCCGTGCCCCTGGCAGATATCGGAGTTGATCCGCAACTTCACGGTGTTTCTCCCGTCTGTGCGGTCGTGGCGGCCGGTGTCATGGTGCTGGCCGGTGTCATGGTGCTGGTGCGATCTGGCGGGGCTAGGGCGGTGACAATGCGGCTGAGCAGCGCCGTCCAGCCCGCGTCGTCCACGGCGTGCAGGTCAGGCGTGATCAGCGCGCTGCCCATCGACAGCAGCAAGCAGAAATGGGCCAGCGCGGTGGGGGACAGGGCCGAGTCCAGTTCGCCGTCGGCCTGGGCGAGCCGCATCAGCTCGGCGAGCCAGTCCGCGCGCTCGCCAACGTAGTCCCGCATCGGCCTGGCTACGTCTTCGTCGCGTCGCGCAGCGACGAGCGCCTCGACGATGAGATAGCCGCGCAAATCGCGGCGGCGCGGCAGCCACCGGCCGACGACGAGCAGCAGGTCGGTGATCGATCGGTCAGGGTCGGTGGCGAACAGTTCGGCGAGCAGCCGGCGTCCGTGCGTGCGCAGCGCTCCGGTGAGCAATTCGGCCTTGGACGAGAAGTGGGCGTACATAGCGCCGTTACTGACGCCCGCGACCGCGGCGATGTCGGCGACCCTGGTGCCGTCGTATCCGCGCTCGGCGAAGACGTCGGCGGCCGCCCTGAGCAGCCGCTCGCGGGTCTCAGTTGCAGTGACGCCGGCGATACGGCCCATGGCCAGAATTAAACGAACGTTCATCTGATTCGTCAAGAGCTGGCGCCGCTGTCTTGACCGGCCGAGCGCCCAGCGGCGACGCCTGAGCGGTCGATGATCTGCTGCAGCGCCTCTACGTGCATGCGGAACGCGGCGCGTCCCGCCCGGCTGAGCCGGGCGGAGGTCCGCGGCCGCTTGCCGACGAACGACTTGCGGATCTCCACGTAGCCGGCCGCTTCCAGGGCCGTCAGCTGCTTGGACAGGGCCGAGTCAGAGAGACCGAGTTCGTCGCGGATGAACTTGAAGTCGGCCCACTCGGCAGCCGCCAGCAGCGAGACGATCCCAAGCTTGGTCGGAGCGTGGATCAGCTCGTCGAACTTCGCCGGGCTCACCGCCTGGCCCCCGCCCGGTTGCTCAGCATGGTCCGGCGCAGCCAGCGGGACAGGAACGGCCCAGCGGCGATCATCGCGACGCCGCCGACCGCCGTGGCGATCGTAGCCGGAACCGGTGAGCCGACTGTGCGCAGCGCGAAGCCGATGCCAAGCGTGAACCCGAGAATCAGCCAGACGAACCCGACGATAGCCAGGGCGCCCCGCGGGCCGAGCAACTCGTTGCCGCGTACCCTGGCGCGCCCGGGAAGGCCGAAGATCATCGCGCCGGTCAGCGCGACGAGGACCATCACCGCGCACGGGATGACGACGGCGAGCACCGCCGCGTGTTTGGTGTCGACAGCAGCGCCGATCGCGATCATCGCCGCCGCTACGACCGACCAGTACCAGAGGGGGATCGCGGCTGCGTCGATGAGCTGCCGCTGACGGTGTTGGACTTCGGCGAGCGCGGCCACTGCCTCGTCTGGATGCACGTAGTCGTTCATGAGCATTGCCGCCTACTCGGCAAGTATTTTCTGTCAAGGAAACTAACATGAACTTTCCGCACTGGCAAGTACTTGCCGATCTGACCGAAGAACACCGATGTCACATCGGCGTTCTAAGAGGACGGTCAATGTGACATAGGTGTTGTATCGCGTGGGTCACTGAAGCGGTCGGCGGTCAGGGCTCGGGTTGGCCGGCGGGCGGGAAGCGGGCCTCGCGCTCAAGGTCGCCGAGGTCCCTATGGCTCCTGATATAGCGGTGCGCGGCGTCATAGCCGGGCGCGTAGTCCCAGGACGTCCTGATGCCCGTGCCGAGGGCCGCGCTGACGGCCAGCCGGCGCTGTTGGCTGCGCCGCACGTCCCTGTCCAGCGTGGCCAGGTCCCAGCGCGCAGCGACCTCCCGCCGGAACGCGCCCGCCAGACCGGCCGACGCCGGGTCCTCTGCCAGGTTGAGCCGCTCGCCAGGGTCGGCGACGAGGTCAAAGAGCTGATCGGGATCGGCAGGGGAGTGAATGAACTTGTGCCGGCCCCGCCGGATCATGACGATCGGCGCGATCGCTCCCTCCGCGAGATACTCACCGACGACCTCGTCCCGGTCGGGGCGGCCCGACAGGTGCGGCAGCAGGCTCCTGCCGTCGAGCGCTTCGGCCGCGCCGGCCGCGCCGGGCGGCCCGTCGACCCCCGCGATGTCAGCGAGGGTGGGCAGGAGGTCCATCGTCGACACGGCGGCGCCGACCCGGGCAGGCCTGAAGCGTTGCGGGGCGCAGATGATCAGCGGCACCCGCGCCGAGCCCTCGTAGAACGACATCTTGTACCAGGCGCCGCGCTCGCCCAGCATCTCGCCGTGGTCGCTGGTGACGATGACGACCGTGCTCTCCAGGCGGCCGGTCTCGCGCAGCACCGCGAGCAGCCTTGCGACCTGGTCGTCGACGAAGGAGATCGCGCCGTAGTAGGCGCGCCGGGCCGCGCGGACCTGATCGCCGGTCAGCCGTACCCCCTCCATCGCGCAGACGG
Organism: uncultured Actinomycetota bacterium; assembly: GCA_963739025.1. Lineage (GTDB taxonomy): Bacteria > Actinomycetota > Actinomycetes > Streptosporangiales > Streptosporangiaceae > Chersky-822. The sequence goes on from CAVTYS010000004.1 coordinate 576,364, forward strand.
CGCGGAGCCGGCGTTCGTGCGGGTGAAAGCCGCCAGGGCCGGAAGCGGGCAGCGGAATGCCAGCGCCCTCATACCGGTCCCACCACTGTCTGGGGATCGTGAACGGATCGTGCGGATGGGTGTACGAGACGACGTAGCAGAACGGCCGCTCGTCGCCCGACCGGATATGGCCGAACAACGATCGCTCGGCGACGAAGGAGACTTCCTCGTCGAAGTCCATCTGATTGGACCGCACGCACGGCCCGGCCTGGAGTACCGAGGACATGTCGTGGTACCAGGTCGGGCGGTCGGCGGGACGCCCCCAGTCCGGGGTCCAGCCGAAGTCGGCCGGATAGATGTCGGTCGTGAGGCGTTCTTCGAACCCGTGCAGCTGGTCTGGCCCGCAGAAGTGCATCTTGCCCGCCAGCACCGTGCGGTACCCGGCGCGGCGCAAGCAGTGGGCGAAGGTCGGGATCGACGCGCTGAACTCGGCGGCGTTGTCGTAGACGCCCGTGCGCGACGGCAGCATGCCGGTCAGCAGCGAGGCCCTGGCCGGCGAGCACAGCGGGCTCGGGGCGTACGCCGCGTCGAAGACCGCGCCGGACCCGGCCAGCCGGGACAGCGCCGGTGCCCTGGTGACGGGGTTGCCGTGGAACGGCAGCGCCGACGGCGCAAGCTGGTCGGCCATGATGACGAGGATGTCGGGCCGTCCGCGCGGCGGCGCTGGCACAGACCTCAGCTCGCGGGCGGCTCGCCGGCCGCGGTCCTGGGCGACGGCTCATCGGCCGCGGTCCTGGGGGACGGAACCTGCGGTGCATCAGGAACGGCGGTTCCGGCACCGGCTGCGGCTGGCGCATCGCCGAGACCGACCTCGGCGATCGCGGTCTCCAGCGACGGCGTGTCGGAGATGAGCTGGCGCGTGTACGGCTGGCCTGGCGTGCCGAGCACCTGGGACGCGTCGCCGATCTCGGCGATGACGCCCTGGTGCAGCACGGCGACGCGCTGGGCGATCGATCTGACCAGCGGCAGGTTGTGCGTGATGAACAGCATCGACAGCCCGAGGTCACGCTGCAGGTTGCCGAGCAGCTCCACGATCGCGGCCTGGACGCTGACATCGAGCGCCGAGGTCACCTCGTCGCAGATCAGCACCGACGGGTCGCAGATCAGCGCCCTCGCGATCGCGACCCGCTGCCGCTCGCCGCCGGAGAGCTGGTCGGGATACTGCGTGGCGTAACTGGCGGTCAGCGACACCCGCTCCAGCATCTCGCCGACGCGCCGGCTGGCGTCCTTGCCACGCGCGGTGCCGAACACCCGCAGCGGCTGCTCGATGATCTCGCCGATCGTGCGGCGCGGGTTCAGCGATCCGTACGGGTTCTGGAAGATGTACTGGATCTGGCGGCGGGTGTCAGAGCTGCGGCGCCGCGCAGAAGTATGCAGCGTGAGGTCGCCGAGCGCGATCGTGCCGGTCCAGCTGTGGTGCAGCCCGGCGATCGCGCGGGCGATCGTGGTCTTCCCCGAGCCGGACTCGCCGACCAGCGCGAGACACTCGCGGGCTGCGAGGTTGAGGCTGACCGAGTGGACCACTTCGAGGCGGCCGTACGAGGCGACCACGTTCTCCAGCCGCAACGCCGCCGCCTCCGCTAGCGCTGGCATCTCGATCGGGTCGCCGACCCGGTGCTGCTCCTGGGTGAGTACCTCCTCGGCCCTGATGCAGCGCACCAGGTGCTCGGTGCCGACCGGGCGCAACGCGGGCAGCTCGGCCTCGCACTGCGAGATCCGCAGGCTGCACCGCGGCGCGAAGCTGCAGCCCGCCGGGCGGCTGCCGGGGGAAGCCGCGCGGCCGGGAATGCCGACCAGCGACCGGCCGCCGGTCAGCCGCGGGATGGCGCCGATCAGCCGCCGGGTATACGGGTGACCGGCCGCGGAGAACAGGTCCTCGGCGGTACCCACCTCGACCAGCCGGCCCGCGTACATGACGGCCACCCGCCGTGCCAGCGTGGCCACCACCGCAAGGTCGTGGCTCACGTACAGGGCGGCTACGTCGTGCAGCTTGGCTAGCTCGCGGACGGTCGACAGGACGTGCGCCTGGGTGGTCACGTCCAGCCCGGTCGTCGGCTCGTCGAGCACGATCAGCCTGGGCCGGTTCGCGAACGCCATCGCCAGGCCGATCCGTTGCTGCTGACCACCGGAGAGCTCGTGCGGGTACCGCCGCAGGAACGCGTGGTCGCCGGGAAGCGCCACCTCGCGCATCATCTCGGCTATCCGCGCCGGGTGGTCGCCAGCGCGGTCCCCAGAGCCGTCGCCGGAGCGATCGCCGGAACCATCAGGACGGTCACCGGCGTGAGCCTCGAGCACCTCCCTGAGCTGCAGGCCGATCCGCAGCGCCGGGTTCAGCGAAGACGCAGGATCCTGCGGGACGTAGGACACGACCGAGCCGCGGAGCCGGCGCAACTGCTCGTCGCCTAGCGCCAGGATGTCCCGGCCGCCGAGCAGCACGGACCCGCCCGCGATAGCCAGGCCGCGCCTGGCGTGGCCGAGCAGCGCCAGGCCGACCGTGGTCTTGCCAGAGCCCGACTCGCCGACGACGCCGAGGATCTCGCCCGGCTCGATCTCGAACGACACGTCGCTGACCACGGGCGTCCTGGTGGCCGCGATCTGGATCTCCAGGTCCCTGACCGTGACCGCGGCGCTGGTCGGCTCAACCGACCAGGCGCCAGCGGCCGCTGGGCCTGGCGCGTTCACTCGGCACCTCGCGAGCGGTCGATGCCTGCCGCCGTCCGCGCGATGCCATCACCGATCAGGCCCGTTCCCATCGTCAGCAGCGCGATCGCGATGATCGGCGCGACCGCCCCCCAGGGCTGGACGACCAGCGCGAGCTGATTCTCATTGATCATCGTGCCCCAGTTCGCGCCGTTCGGGTCAGGTGCCAGCCCCAGGTAGGCAAGGGCGGCGATGACCCCGACCGAATACGTGACCCGCAGGCTGGCCTCCACCATGAGCGGTCCGAGAGTGTTCGGCAGCAGGTCGACGAACAGGATCCGCGACCGCGGCACTCCCATAGCCTCGGCGCACGCGATGAAGTCACGCTCGACGACCGGCAGCGCCGCGCCGCGCGCCACCCTGGCGATGCGGGGCACTGTGGTCAGCGCGATCGCTACCACGATCACCCAGGCGTGCGCGCCGACCACGGTGACCGCCACCAGCGCGAGCATGATCTGCGGGAACGCCATGATCACGTCCATCGCCCGCATCAGCACGTCGTCGAGCGCGTTCCGCGCGTACGCGGCGACGAGCCCGATGATCACGCCGAGGATCAGCCCGGCCGCGGTCGCGATCACGGCCATGATCAGAATGCTCCTGCCGCCGTAGAGGAACCGGCTGAGCACGTCCTGTCCGAGGTAGTCGGTGCCGAGCACGGCCTTGCCGCCGGGCAGCGCGTTCGGCGCGCCAACCGGCGTGCTAGGACCATAGGGCGCCACGAACGGGCCCACGATGGCAACCAGCACCAGCAGCCCGACCAGGGTCACCCCTAGCCTGGTCCGCCACAGCCGCATCGACCGGCCAAGCAGCGACGTCGCCCGGATCGGCGGCGTCTCAAGCGGGACCCCCGCCGCCGCGACGTCAGGCCCCGCGAGCGGGATCACAGCCGCGTCCTGAGCCGTGGCGTGACCATGATGGTGGCCACGTCAGCCATCAGGTTCAGCACGACGTACAGCGCCGCGATGAGCATGGCAAGCGCCTGCACCACGGGCAGGTCATGGTTGACGACCGCCTCCTGCAGGCCACCGCCGATGCCGGTGTAGTTGAACACGTACTCCACCACCACGATGCCGCCGGCCAGGTACGCCAGGTTGAGGGCGATGACCTGGAACACCGGTCCGAGCGCGTTCGGCAGGGCGTGCCTGACAAGCACGGTCCGCTCCGGTAGCCCCTTGAGCCTGGCCATCTCGATGTAGTCGCTCTCGAGAACCTCGATCATCGACGCCCGCATGATCCTGGCGACATACGGCGCGACCGCGATCACGAGCGTCAGGACGGGCAGGACCAGCCCGCTCGGGTTGTCCCACGGCCCCGAGCCTGGCGCGATCGTGCTGGTCGCTGGCAGCGCCTGCGTCACGGTCGTGGCGAGCAGCAGCACCAGCACGATGGCTACCACGAACTCGGGCAGTGCCGCCATGACGAGCAGGACGTTCGAGCTCAGCGTGTCGAACACCTTCTCGCGCCGGAACGCCGCCCAGGAACCGATCGCGATCGACAGCGGGATCGACACGATCGCGGACACGGCGACAAGCACAGAGGAGTTGACCAGCCTGGGCCCGAGCAGTGTGGTCACCGGCTCCTGAGCGGCCAGGGAGGTGCCCAGGTTGCCTCGCAGCAGCCCGGTCAGCCAGGTCCAGTACTGGCTGAACACCGGCTGGTCCAGGTGCAGCTTTAGCCGCAGGGCCGCCAGGCTCTGCGGGGTCGCGGACCGGCCAAGGATCGCCCTGGCCGGGTCGCCGGGCAGCGCCTGAGTGGCTGCGAAGATCACGACCGAGACCATGAAGAGGACGAGCAGACCGAGCAGCAGCCGGCGTATGACGAAGCCGGAGACACCGCCCCACCGGATCCTGGCGAACACTGAGCGGGCCTAGCTGAACCAGATCGTGCGGAACCCGTGGCCGAAGCTATCCAGGTTGAGCGTCCCCTTGCTCGGCTTGAGTCCGGCGACGTTGGCCGCGTAGCCGTCGATCAGGTCGCCGAAGAACGGGATGATGTACCCGCCGATGTCGTACTCGAGCTTCTGCATTTCCTGCTCGATCTGAATCCGCTTGGCGTCGTCGGTCTCCGCGAGCGCCTGGTTATATAGCTGGATGAAGTTCGAGCCCGTGCCGGACTTCGGCGGCCAGTGCGTCTCGTTGTACGGGGAATTCGGCAGCGAACCCTGCTGCACCTGGTTCAGGTACGAGCGCGTGCCCCAGAAGTCCACGGAGAACGCCAGCTTCAGGTACTCGTTGCCGTAGTAGTTCGGGTCGTTGTGCACGTTGATCTTGACCCCGGCATCCTGCGCCTGGTTGGCGAACACGGTGGCCAGCTCGACCATGCCGGACGCGCCGTTCGTGGTGTGCAGATCAAAAGCGAAGTTCTGCTTCCCGGCCGCCTTGAGGAGCTTCTTGGCCCCCGAAATGTCCTGCTCGCGCTGCGGCAGGCTCTTGTCGTAGCCCGCGTCGAACGGCGCGTACATGTCGTTGCCCGGGAAGCCGTACCCGGAGAGCACCTGCGAGATCATCTGCGGGCGGTTCACGATCAGCCGCATCGCCTGCCGCACCCGCACGTCGTCGAACGGCGGCATGTCGATGGCCATGCACAGCGGCAGCCAGCCGCCGGTCTTGGAGACCAGCGCGTGCATGTTGCGGCTAGCTAGCACCTTGACCTGCGACGCAGGCAGGTCAGTCATCGCGTCGATCTGCCCGCCGAGCAGCGCGTTGACCTGCGCGGTCGAGTCGTTGAAATCCTGGATCGTGACCTGGTCGAAGTACGGCTCGCCGGTGCGCCAGTAGTTCGGGTTGCGCACGTGCACGCTCTGCTGGCCCGGGGTGAACGACTTGAGCTTGTAGGCGCCGGTGCCGACTTGCTGGGCGGGGTAGGCCTTGTAGCCGACCGGCACCATGCAGAAGGTGTAGCTCGCGAGCGTCTGCGGGACCGTGGCGTCAGGTGACTTCAGCGGCAGCGTGACGGTGTACTTGTCGACCTTCTTCATGGCCGCGATGTCCATGGTCGCGGTGGCCGCGTAGCCGGTCAGGCCGTTGCCCTTGGTGCCGATGCGCTGGAAGGAGTACAGGACGTCGTCGGCCGTGAACGGCTTGCCGTTGGAGAACTCAATGCCCTTCTTCAGCCGGATCGTGTACTGCTTCGGGTTATCCGCGTGGACGCTCTCGGCCAGCCCGTCGTTGGTGAGCTGGTAGTTGTCGTCGAACAGCAGCAGCGTCTCGAAGGCGGTGACGAGCCTGGCCTGGTCGGGCTTGGTGATGATGTTCTGCCCGTCCATGATGTCCTTGGAGCCGCCGCCAGTCACGCCGAGCCGGAAGTTCCCGCCGCGCTTCGGCTTCCCGCCGCCCCCGCCTCCGCCGCCCGTTCCGCCACCGCCGCTGCCAGAAGAACCGGTGCCGCACGCGGCTGCCAGACCGCCGACGACCACCAGGCCAGCGGCGCTCGAGACAAGCTGGCGTCGGGAGATATCTGCCATAACAGGACACCCTTCTGATGGGGGCTGGCGCCGCTTATCTATTTAGGAGCGCAGAAAACACCTGCAGAACAGTGCCTGAACCCGCCGTCCCACCCGTGCTTCTGAGCAGCCGTTACGCTTCGCTCAATGTGACCCGTAGTAGCGTGACAGTTCATTCGCTGTCAACCTTCTCCCGTATGTTGACTCCGTGCTGTTATAGGCGCAAGTGACTAGGTGGACGAACTGGCCGTGCGCCAGCATGAGCCGGCAGTTGCGGCCGCAGGAATGATCGGGGACACATAACAGGGCGCGCCGGCGGCTGCCGCACCCAGGCCGCTGTCGCCGCGCGCTGGTCAGCGGCCCCGCCATACCGGCGGCCGCCGCTCGGCGAACGCGGCGGGTCCTTCTGCGGCGTCCTGCGATCCCTGCATCGCGGCGTATCTGGGCAGCGTGCCCGAGCGCAGCGTCGCGTAGCCAGCCTGGACGGCCTGGCCGTCGGTGGCCTCGAGCACCTCGAGGATCGCAGCGACCGCCAGCGGCGCCGACGCAACGATCCTGGCGGCGAGCGCCAGCGCGGCCTCGAGCAGACGCTCGCCGGGGACCACGTCGTTCACCAGGCCGAGGTCGAGCGCCTCGGCAGCGTCCAGCACCCGCCCGGTCAGCAGCACCTCGAGGGCGAGCGGCCGCGGCAGCCGGCGGGGCAGCCGGAGCACGCCGCCCGAGTCAGGGATGATCCCGAGCGTCGCCTCCGGCAAGCTGAACGTGGCGTGCTCGGCGGCCACGACCAGGTCGGCGGCCAGCACGAGCTCGAAGCCGCCGCCGGCGGCGACGCCGTTGACCGCGGCGATCACTGGTTTGGTGCGGCCGTGCAGTTCCGTGAGCCCGGCGAACCCGCCGGGGCCGTGGTCGGCGTCCACGGGTTCGCCTGCCGCCGCAGCCTTGAGGTCCCAGCCCGCGCAGAAGAACCGCTCACCTGCCCCGATGATGATGCCGGCGCGCAGGCCAGGATCGGACTCGAGCATGGCGAAGGCGCCGTAGAGCGCGTGGCTGGTGGCCACGTCCACGGCGTTCGCGCGCGGCCGGTCCAGCGTGATCGTCAGCACGCCGCCGGCCGCGTGCGTCCTGACCGGCCCGGCTGCCTGGTCTCCTGCGGGCATCTCAGGCGCCCCGCTCGCGCAGCATGGCACGGGAGATGATGTGCCGCTGGATCTCGCTGGTGCCGTCCCAGATCCGCTCGACCCGCGCGTCCCGCCAGAACCGCTCGACAGGGAGCTCATTCATCAGGCCGGCGCCGCCGAAGATCTGCACGGCCTGGTCCGTGAGCCGCCCCAGCATCTCAGACGCGTAGAGCTTGGCCATCGCCGCGTCGGTGTCGGTCATCGCGCCCTGGGTGAGCCGCCATGCGGCCCGCAGCGTCAGCAGCTCGGCGGCCTCCAGCTCGGTCGCCATGTCCGCGAGCTTGAACCCGGTGCCCTGGAACCGCCCGACGGGCTGGCCGAACTGCTGCCGGCTGGCGGCCCAGTCCGTGGCCAGCTCGAGCACCCGCCTGGCCCGGCCGACGCTGGTCGCGGCGACGGTGAGACGGCTGGCCCCGAGCCACTCGCTGAGCAGGTCGAAGCCTGCACCCTGCTCGCCGAGCAGGGCCGAGCCAGGCACCCGGCAGTCCGCGAACGCGAGCTCGCAGTGGTGATAGCCGCGATGCGAGACCGAGGACGAGCCGCGGCTGACCGTGAACCCCGGCGTGCCGCGGTCCACCAGGAACGCCGAGATGGCTGACCTCTCGCCGCGCCCAGCCGGCTCGGGCACATCCTCCTCCGTGCCGGTGACGGCGAACACGATCACGAAGTCAGCGACATCGGCGTAGCTGATGAAGTGCTTGGCGCCGTCGAGTACCCAGTCGCCGCCGTCCCTTCTGGCGCGCGTCGTCATCGACCGGACGTCGGAACCGGCGTTCGGCTCGGTCATGGCCATGCAATCCACCCGCTCGCCGCGGATCACCGGCAGCAGGTAGGACTGCACCTGGTCGCCTGCGCACGCACGCAGGATGTTGCTCGGCCTGGCGATGAGCCATTGCAGGGCGTAGGACGTCCAGCCAAGCTCGCGTTCGACCAGCGTGACGGAGAACTCGTCGAGCCCGCCGCCGCCGAGCTCGGCCGGGAAGTTCGGTGCGTACATGCCGGCCGCGATGGCGCGGTTCCTGATCTGCCCGGCGAGGTCTTCAGGTACCTCGTCGAGGCGCTCCACGAGGTCCTCGTGCGGCACCAGTTCCCGCATGACGAAGTCGCGCACGGTCGCGACGATCGCGCGGTGCTCGTCGTTAAGGCCGAAATCCATCGTTGTCCCTCCTGCGGATCCCCATCACGTGACCGACCGCCGTCGGCACCGGCAAGGCGGCATGGGCGACCTTGATCGCCTCCAGCCGCTCCCTCAGGTCGCCGGGCATCGGGACGACCCGGCCCGACGCCATGTCCACGTGCACGAGCAGCTGCTCGGCGGTCGCCGCGTCCTCGCCGGTTGCCTCGTTGCGCACGGTGTGGAACAGGTGCAGGCTCTTCGGCCCGACGTCGAGCAGTTGCAGCGGCACAGCCAGCCGGTCGCCGAGCGCCGACTCGCGCAGGTGGTGCAGGTGCGTCTCGGCGGTATACAGCGAGTGGCCGGCGGCGCGGTAGGCCTCGTCGATGCCGATGAACCGGAAGAACGCGTCGGCGGCGTCGCCCACCAGGAGCAGGTAGCACCACTCGCTCATGTGGCCGTTGTAGTCGACCCACTCGGCGGGGACCGTCGCCCTGTGCAGGTCGAGCGGTGCGTCGATCATGGCACGGCTCTCCCCATTGCACGGAAAATGCGACGAGCGTTCGTAATATGCGACGATAGGTACGCGCGGCAAGAGCCGTCAACCGGACGGGACGACAGTGAGCGCAGCAGAATCCGACCCAGGAGAAACCGGCACGGGGTCGGCCGGCGCGCGCGGCCGGGTCCAGTCGGTGCAGCGCGCCGTCGCTTTGCTCGACGCGATCGCGACAGCCGCGCCCGCGGGCCAGACGGCCGCTGAACTGGCGCTCGCGTGCGGGATCAACCGCGCCACGGCATGGCGGCTGCTGGCGACGCTCGAGGAGCGCGCGATGGTGACCAGGGACCCGGCGACGGGTCGCTACCAGATCGGCTACACCGTCGCGCGGCTGGCCGCCGCGGCTAGCGCCGACGGCGTGGTCAGGCGCGCGCATCACGTGCTGGAGCGGGTGTGCGCGCAGACCGGCGAGGCCGCGAGCCTCGCTCTCGCCAGGCGGTCAGAGCTCGTCTACGTCGACGAGGTGGCGCCGCCGTCGGTGCTGACCGTCAACTGGCTCGCCAGGCCAGTGCCACTGCACGCCACGTCGACCGGCAAGGCGTGGCTGGCCTGGCTGCCCACAGCGGAAGCCAGGGGGGTGCTCGGCCCTGTGCTTGAAGGCTTCACCGACGCGACCGTCACCGACTTCGGCAGGCTGTTCGCCGAGCTGGCCGAGATCCGCGCGCGGGGTTATGCCGTGTCGGCTGGCGAGCTCGAGCCCGCCCTGTTCGGCGTGTCAGCGCCGGTGCTAGCCAGGGGAGAGGAAGACCAGCCGGTCGCGGTGTTCAGCATCTGGGGGCCGTCAGGCCGGGTGCCGCGATCAAGGCTCGAGGCGCTTGGCGCGATTGCCATCGACGCCGCCGCGACCGTGCAGGCATCGCTGGGGTATTGACAACCACAACGAACCCGGAGGACCGTTTCATATAGTGCAGCACCCGCTCGTATTGCGCACTCTGGCGATTGAGCACAGTGCTGGTCAGGTAGGCACGGCCGTCCGGAGGTTCCCGTGGCTCGGTCCAGAAAGGTCATCATCACCTGCGCGGTTACCGGCTCGGCGCATACGCCGACGATGTCACCGCACCTGCCGTACACAGTCGAGGACATCGTCGCCCAGTCGGTCGCCGCCGTCGAGGCTGGCGCGTCCGTCATTCACCTGCACGCCAGGGACGCGAAGGACGGCAGCCCGACGGCCGATCCCGCGGTGTTCATGCAGTACCTCAAGGCCATCAAAGCCGAGACCAATGCCGTGATCAGCATCACCAGCGGCGGCGGGACCGGCATGTCAGTGGCCGACAGGCTCAGGGTCATCTACGAGACAAAGCCCGAGCTGTGCACGCTGAACCTGGGCACCTTCAACTACGGCAGCTTCCCGATGATCAGCAAGTACGCGGGATCGTGGCAGTTCGACTGGGAAGAGCCGTACCTGGAGAGCACCAGGACCGAGCCGTTCGTCAGCACGTTCGCTGACATCGAGCACATGCTCACCGACCTGCGCTCGGCGACCGGGTGCCGGTTCGAGTACGAGGCTTACGACATCGGCCACCTGTACACGCTCGCGTACTACCTCAGCGAGGGCCTGGTGGAGCCGCCGATCTTCCTGCAGACGATCCTGGGCGTGATGGGCGGGATTGGCGCGGGCGTCGACCATCTCACCCACATGAAGGCAACGGCTGACCGGCTGTTCGGCGACGCGATCGAATGGTCGGTGCTCGGCGCCGGCCGGTACCAGTTCGACATGATCACGGTCTCGGCCGTGATGGGCTCGCACGTGCGGGTCGGTCTCGAGGACGGACTGTTTATCGGGAAGGGCAGGCTGGCCGAGTCGAACGCCGAGCAGGTCGCCAAGATCGTCAGGATCCTGCGCGAGCTGTCGCTGGAGGTCGCCACGCCTGACGAGGCACGCGAGATCCTCGCGCTCAAGGGCCTCGACCAGGTCGGCTGGTGAGCGAGGGCTCCCCAGGCTCACCCCAGGACGTCCAGTCCGTCGCCATCATCGGCGCCGGCGTGATCGGCGCCGGCTGGGCCGCGCACTTCCTGCGGATGGGCTACGACGTCACTGCCTGGGATCCGGACCCTGGCGCGGCTGGCCGGCTGACTGCCTTCGTCGAAGCGGCGTGGCCGGTCCTGCATCGCCTCGGCGAGCGGCCTGGCGCCTCGCCAGGCCGGCTGCGGTTCGCCGGTGACCTGGCCGGTGCTGTCGCCGATGCGGATTTCGTGCAGGAGTCGGGCCCTGAGGTCCTGCCTGCCAAGGTGGCGCTGCTCACGGAGATCGACGCGGCCACGCCCGCGCACGTGGTCGTGTCGTCGAGCACGTCAGGTTTCGCGATGACCGACATGTCCGCAGGGACGGCGAATCCGGGGCGGTTCGTCGTCGGTCATCCGTTCAACCCGCCGTACCTGATCCCGCTGGTCGAGATCGTCGGCGGCAAGGACACCGACCCTGAGGCCGTCGCCTGGGCGGAGAAGTTCTACGCCCACGCGGGCAAGGTGTGCCTGACCATGGACCGCGAGGTGCCGGGCTTCGTCGGCAACAGGCTGCAGGAGGCGCTGTGGCGCGAGGCACTGCACATGATCGACTCCGGTCAGGCGACCGTCCAGCAGATCGACGACGCCATCACCTACGGGCCCGGGCTGCGATGGGCGCTGATGGGGCCGATGCTGACCTTCCACCTGGCAGGCGGCCATGGCGGGATGGCGCACATGCTCGATCACTTCGGTCCTGCGCTGCTGGAGCCGTGGACCAGGCTGACCGCTCCCGCGCTCACGCCGCGGCTGCGTGACCTGGTGGTGGCCGGCGTCGACCAGGCGGTGGGGGATACCACGATCGGCGAGCTCGAACGGCAGCGCGACGAGTTCCTCACCGACCTGCTGCTCCTGCTCGCCAAGCATCGCCGTGCCTGAGCGGGACCGGCCCGCGGTGCCAGGCACCGGGTACCTGGTGCAGGTCAGGGACGAATGGATGGACTACAACGGGCACCTGCATGACGCGAGCTACGCGGCCGTGCTGAGCGAGGCCAACGAGGTGCTGCTCGCGGCGCTCGGCCTGAGCGATGACTATCAGGAGCGCACCGGCCAGGCGATGTACACCGCTGAGGCGCACATCCGCTACCTCGCCCAGGTACGCCGGGGCGACCGGCTCGCCGCGGCGAGCGTCCTGGTAGCCGCCGACCCCAAGCGGCTGCGCGTGCATACGGCGCTGACCCGTCGCGACGGCACGCTCGCGGCGACGGGTGAGCACCTCTACCTGCACGTGGACAACAGGACCGGCCGGGTGACCGCGATGCCAGCTGACCGCTGGGACGCGGTCGCTGCGCTGCTCGCGGCCCATGCTGGACTCGCTAGGCCCGAGTAGCTATGGCGCCTCCTGCCTTCCCGCGGTAGCAAGAACGCGGGCTGGCTGCCGCGCCGCCGGTTCCTGCGCGCGGCGGCCGGTGGCGGCCAGAGCTGCCAGGGCGCCGGCGACCGAGAAGCCGGCGGCGGCGGCGAGCGCAGGGCGGAATCCGGCGACCACTCCGGCCGGCGAGCCCAGGTGGCCGGCCGCCGTGAACACGGCGACGACGACGGCGACGCCGACGACCGCGCCGAACCGCTGCAGCGTGCTCTGAACGCCAGAGGCCTTGCCGACATCGGAAGGCGGCACGGCGTTCAGCGCGGCCGCCGGCACGGCGGGAATGGCCATCGAGATTCCGACGCCAGCCAGCACGAGCGGGGCCACGAACTGGCCGTAGCCGGCCGTCGCCGTCGCGGTCAGCGCGACCCACGCGAGCCCGGCGGCCTGCATCGCAAGGCCAAGCGCGATCAGCGGCCGCGGGCCGATCCTGTCGGCCAGTGCCCCGGCGAGCGGGGCGATCAGCAGCGGCGTCAGCGTCCACGGCAGGAAGCGCAGGCCGGTGCTGAGCGGCGAGTGCCCGAGCCCGAGCTGGAAGTACTGCGACATCAGGAACGCCGCCGACGTGATGCTGGCCATCATGGCGAAGCTGGTCGCGTTCGCCGCGGCGAACGCCCGCACCCGCAGCAGCCGCAGCGGCAGCATCGGCTCGCTTGCCCTTCGTTCCCAGGCCACGAGGCCGGCGACGAGCAGCGCCGCCGCGGTCAGCGCGGCGATGACCTGCGGGCTGCTCCAGCCGACGGCGGCCGACCTGACCAGGCCCCAGGCCAGTGCCACGGCACCGGCCGCGGCGAGTGCCACCCCTGGCAGGTCGAGCCTGGCGCGCGGGCCGCGGCTCTCCGGCAGCCGGGATGCCGACAGCCCGGCGGCGGCCAGCCCGATCGGGACGTTCAGCCAGAAGATCCAGTGCCAGTCGAGCCCCTGCACGACCGCACCGCCGATCAGCGGGCCTCCAGCGATGGCGAGCCCGCCGATGGCGCCCCAGATGCCGACGGTGGCGGCCCGCCGCTCCGGCGGGAAGACCGAGGCGAGGATGGTCAGGCTGAGCGGCGTGATGAGCGCGGCTCCGAGTCCCTGCCCGGCCCGCGCGGCAATCAGCAGTCCGGTGCTCGGCGCCAGCGCGCACGCGGCCGACGCGGCTGTGAAGGCGAGCAGGCCAGCGACGTAGACGCGGCGGCGGCCAAGCCGGTCGCCAAGCGCTGCCGCGGTGATGATGCCAGCGGCGAGGGTCAGCGTGTAGGCATTGACGGTCCACTCCAGTGTCGCGGCGCTGCCGCCGAGCCCGACGTGTATGGCGGGCAGCGCTGTGATCACCACCAGCGCGTCAAGCGCCGTCATGAAGAAAGCCACCGATGTCAGCGCCAGCGCCCAGGTGGCCCTGGCGGACGTGGTGAGCTGCATGTGCTACCTCCGGGACCGGGCAGCGGCGCCTCGCGGCTCCTGCGTACTGCCCGGGTTACCCCTCCTACGGAGCGGGCGCCCGGATATCGACAGCCGGCCGGATAATCCTGCCTGCCTGCGCGTCAGCGCTCAGCAGCCGGGCGCTGGCCTCTCGCGACCAGCCACCCTGCGCTGCAGCGACTCGCGCAGCGCAGCGTTGTCCGTGGTCTGGATCGCTCGCGCCCAGGCGAGCGTGGCCTCGTCGAAGCGCCCGGCCTGGTCGAGCAGGTCGGCGTGCGCCGTGTGCATCGGGCCGTAGCCGTCCAGCTTTCCTGAGTCAAGCACCTGGGCCAGCACCGCCAGGCCTGCCAGCGGACCGTCGGCGAGGCCAACGGCGACTGCCCTGTTCACCTCGACTACCGGCGACGCAATGCGGCGGGCGAGTTCCCGGTACAGCGCAGCGATCTGCGGCCAGTCCGTCTGGCCGAACGACGGGGCGTGGGCGTGCAGCGCAGCGATCGCGGCCTGCAGCTGATAAGGACCCGGAGAGCGGAGGTCGATCGCCGCGTCGAGAAGCGCCGTGCCCGCGGCGACGAGCTCGGAGTCCCACAGGTTCCTGTCCTGGTCAGCGAGCAGCACCGGCCTGCCGTCCTGGTCTGTCCTCGCGGCGGCGTGCGAGTGCGTCAGCAGCATGAGGGCAAGCAGCCCCGCGCATTCCGCGTCCTCGGGCAGCAGCCTGCGCAGCACCCGGCCGAGCCAGATCGCCTCGGCGCACAGGTCGACCCTGAGCAGGTCGGTGCCGCCGGTCGCCGCGTAGCCCTCGTTGAAGACCAGGTAGATCACCGCCCGGACGCCGGCCAGCCGGGCCGCGAGTGCCTGTGTCGCCGGTACCCCGAACTTGATCCCGGCGTCGCGGATCTTGCGCTTGGCCCTGACGAGCCGCTGGGCGAGCGTCGGCTCGGGTGTCAGGAAGGCCGCCGCGATCTCTCTCGTGGTCAGGCCGGCCACGTACCGCAGCGTGAGCGCGACCCTGACCTCGGGTGCCAGCGCCGGGTGGCAGCAGGCGAAGATGAGCCCCAGCCTGTCGTCTTCCATGGTGACCACCTCGGGGTCGGCGTCCTCCGGAGCGTCAAGGACGGGGCCCGCGTGCGGCGCCAGCCCGGCCTTCGCGACGTGCTGCTGCGCGCGTAGCTGGTCGACGGCCTTGCGCCACGCTGTGACCGTGAGCCAGGCGCCAGGCTTCGGCGGCACGCCATCGGCCGGCCAGGTCCTGGCCGCCACGGCGAAGGCTTCGGAGACCGCGTCCTCGGCTGCCTGCAGGTCATCGAGCCGGCGCGCCAGCGTGGCGACGACCGCGGTCCATTCGTCCCGGTACGCGCGTTCGAGCGCGGCCGTGGCTACGTCAGGGGTGCCTGCCACGCCTGGCCTTCCAGTACCGGCCGGATCTCGACGGTGCCGTACCGCACGATCGGCATCTTGGCTGCCCAGTCGAGCGCCGTGTCCAGGTCGGGAACATCGAGCAGGTAGAACCCGAGCAAGTGCTCCTTGGTCTCGATGAACGGGCCGTCGGTCAGCAGGCGCTCGCCCGCGTCCATGGTCAGGCTCGTGGCCGTCTCGACGGGAGCGAGTTGCTCGGCGCCGAGCAGCGTCCCCGAGGCCTTCATGGCCAGGGTGTAGTCGAGCCAGCTGCTGATGACCCCGTCATCAGCCGGCCGCGCGCTTGCGGACGCGCCTGGGGTGGCATAGATGAGCAGTGCGTACTTCATGCGGTCCTCCGGTGGCTCACAGGCACAGCGTGCCCGTTGCTAGCGTCAGCCATCCAACGTCGGCCTGGCATCCAAATCGACAGCGAGCCGCACTTTTCGCGGACTCTTGCCTCGCCCGCGGGATGCTAAGCCGCTTTCGTCCGCCTTCACCGGTTCATGTTAGCCTTCACGGACGCGCTGAAATGTCACGAGTTCACCTTTTCGGGCCCGAGGCCAGCGGCCGACCCGGAGGGCCCTCTGGTTGGGAGGGAGAATGCCGCGCCACAGGCGATCGAGGCGCCTCACTCCCGTAAAGCTGGCCGTCGTGGCCGTCCTGCTGGCCGCGGTCATCGTCGTGATTACCAAGAGCGCATCGAGCCGGTCAATTCAGGCGGTCGATCCAGGTATTCACAAGATCAAGCACATCGTCGTGATCATGCAAGAGAACCGCTCTTTCGACTCCTATTTCGGCACCTTCCCCGGTGCGGATGGCATCCCGGCCGGCGTCTGCGTGCGCGACCCGCGCAATGGCGGCTGCCAGAAGCCGTGGGTCGATCATCACGACAGCAACGGTGACGATCCGCACGACAACCCCGCGTTCGTGAGGGATGTGGATCACGGCAGGCTGGACGGCTTCGTGTCCGCCGCCGAGAAGAAGATGTGCGAGAGGAACCATCCCTGCCATCCGGACGTGATGGGCTATCACGTCCGGAGCGACATCCCGAACTACTGGGCCTACGCCAGCAACTTCGTGCTGCAAGACCGGTTCTTCGAGGCCGCGGGATCGTGGAGCCTGCCGGCCCACCTCCTCATCGTCTCGGGCTGGTCGGCGAAGTGCGACGATGACGACCCGATGAGCTGCAAGAGCTCGCAGAACCCGCCGGACCGCAAGCCGGGAAGGCCGACCCCGTTCGCCTGGACCGATCTCACGTATCTGCTCCACAAGTACCACGTCAGCTGGGGCTACTATCTCGACCACGGCGCCAGGACGGACACTCACAACCTGAGCGGCGTGTGGAAGATCTGGAACGTCCTTCCTGGCTTCACCGACGTGCACAGGGATGGCCAGGCCGGCAATATCCGCTCGCTGAAGCACTTCTACCGCCAGGCCAACACCGGGACGCTGCCGAAGGTGTCGTGGATAGCGCCCGACCTGCGCCATAGCGAGCACGGGCCGGCCCTGGTCAGCAGCGGGCAGGCGTATGTCACCAAGGTCATCAACGCGATCATGCGGAGCCCGGACTGGGACTCGACCGCAATCTTCCTGAACTGGGATGACTGGGGCGGTTACTACGACCACGTGATGCCGCCCAAGATGGACAAACTCGGCTATGGCATACGCGTGGCGTCGATGGTGATCAGCCCGTATGCCAGGCGCGGCTTTATCGACTCGCAGACGCTCACGACCGACGCGTACCTGAAGTTCATCGAAGACGATTTCCTGGGCAGCGCACGGATCGACCCAGCCACCGACGGCCGCCGTGACTCGCGTCCCGATGTCCGCGAGCGGGCAAAGCAGCTCGGCGACATCACCAAGGACTTCGACTTCACCCAGAAGCCGCTGCCGCCGCTGATCCTGGATCCGTGTCCGGCCGGCACGACGCTAATTCCTAAGCCGGAGCCTGGGTGCGATGGCACGGTTCCGCTGCACGCCAATACGTGGGGCAACACCTGAGCTGCTGTTATCCGTAGAGCTCGTCGACGCGCCTGATCCTGGTGACGGCCCGGTTGACCTGCACGCCATGTCGCTCAAGCACCTGCAGGACGTCGGAGCTGCGGTCGGACAGGAACCCGATCGCGCGCGGATCGGCCTCCCGCAGGCGGAACCAGACGGCGATCCTGCTGGCCGGCAGCGTCACCAGCTCGGCGATCGCCAGCTCGTCGAACCTGGCTTCCCAGGTAGGCACCACCCACCGGCTGATCGCCGAGCCGCGCAGGCGAACACCCCAGTCGAAGACCTCCAGCCGGACGAGCGGCCCGCTGGTGAGAACGTGCCTGCCCATGACGCCGCCCCTGAACAGCTCGCGTAGCGCGTCATCGGGGGCATCCGCGACGAGACGCGCGTTCACGGCCGCCGCCCTGGTCCACGCGGCGATGCCGCCGCCCACCAGCACGACGAGCAGGACAACCAGCACGATAGCGAACGGCACACGGCCTCCTGGCGGATGACGATAAGGAATGCTATCGGCAACCCGCGCATCCTAGGCATGTCGTCTCGACGCGGAGACTTGGTGCCTTCCGCGACCCGTGTGACGCAGATCATAGCCTTTGACCGAATCCCGGGGACTTAACTCCATGCTTCTCTGCGTTCACAATGAGTAACCGATAGCGCCCAGGCGTGTGATGGTTGCCCCCCTACGCAACACGTCGCCCTGACCCGCGTCACATCCACGTACCCCCCCGCCTTAGCCGAACCGGCTGGCATCTCCTGGGTGATCACCGAGCGCCACCCCCGGCGTCCGAACGAAGGTTCACTGTGCACCCCCGATTCTCATCCCCCCATGCCCTTTTCCAGCATATTTATCAGTATCTGCGCCGTTCATCGAACCTGGCCGCCGGTGCCGCCGGTGCCGTGGCCGCGGCCGCCTTCGCCGCTGCCGGCCAGGCCGGCCGCCTCGGTCAGATCGTTCGCCGGGACGTCAGGCTGGCGCTCGGCGGTATAGCCGTAGCCGGTGTCATCGTCGCGGCGGTCGCCGCTGGCGTGTCGGCTGGCGGCGGTCCTGCCGTCGACACGGCCGACCACGTGGCAGCCGCGGCTCAGCAGCACGCCGCGCACCAGACCGCGCACGCGAAGGCCGCTGCCGCGCAGCACGCGGACAAGCCGGCCCAGAGCCAGCCCGCCGCTGCCAAGGGCCACGGGGCCGCTAACCACGGGGCCGCTAACCACGGGGCCGCTAACCACGGGGCATCCAAGCACGCCAGCGCGGCCAAGCACGGTGCCGCCAACCACGGTGCCGCCAACCACGGGGCCGCCAACCACGGGGCCAGCAAGCACGCCAGCGCGGCCAAGCACCACACGGCGCGATCCAATGCTGCGCGCCACCACAGCGCCCCCTCGAGGCCGTACATGATCTACGACTCGGTGACGCCGTCGGCGATGGCTGGGCACAAGCACGTGGCCACGTACGCGACCGGTAACTACGCCGCGTCACCCGCCCAGGTGGCTGGCCACAAGTCGGTCATGTGGATCGACGTCACCGGCTACGACCACGCCGCGTCCGTGCTCGACGTCGAGCCTGGCGACGCCACCCCGTCGTTGGCGGGTAGCTGGGCGTGGCACCGGCTGCACGAACACCCGAGAGCGCTGGCCAGGATCTACACCATGCGCTCCATGTGGCCAGCCGTGCAGGCAGCGGTCGCGAAGCTCCCGGCAAGCATGCGGTCACACGTCCGCTACTGGATCGCCGACCCCACCGGCACGCCGCACATCGTGCCAGGGGCGGACGCCACGCAGTGGTACTGGGGCTCGAGCTACGACATCTCTTCAGCAACGCCGCGCTTCTAGCGGCAAGCTAGGGAACCGCTGCGGCCAGGCCGCCGGCCCGGGCAGCCCTGCGGGGTTGTCCCGGGCCGGCGGTTTTTGCCATAAACTGACTGCCGACTCCGGCCAGGAAGCCGAGCGCGACCCGAGCACAGAGGCGATGGCAGAGCCAGACGACACGACCCCACTGAACGGGCTGACGCGCAACCGCCAGGGCCGCAGGCTGCGCCTTGCGGGCTGGCCGCTGGCGCTGGTCCTGGTCTGGGTCTCGCTCGCGGTCCTCGACCTCGTGGTCATCGCGCCGTTCAGCTCCGCTTCACAGCACGGCGCCGGGAAGGCGGCTGGCCAGGCCGGCCAGGCGCACGGGCGGCACGGAACACATACGCGGCAAGGAACACATAAGCGGCATGGCGGGCCCAGCCCGTCACCTAGCTCGACGCCGCGCGTGCTCGACCCGGTCAGCGCATCGGCCTTCGGGCCCGCCGGCATCAGCTCAGGTGACAACCCGAGCGACGCGCCCGAGGTGATCGACGCGAGCACGGCCACGGCCTGGCGCACTCAGTGGTATGCCTCGGCGGAGTTCGGCTCGCTGAAGACAGGCACGGGGCTGCTGGTGGACATGGGCAAGCCGGTGCGCATCACCAGCGTCCGGATCCTCATGGACAAGGCCACCGGCGCCGACCTGAAGCTGTACACCGGTGCCGAACCTGTGCTAGCCGATGACCGGGTCCAGGCCAGTGTCAGCGGCGTGGGCGGCGAGGTGGACCTCACGCTGGCGAAGCCAGAGCGGGCGCGGTACCTGGTGGTCTGGTTCACCTTGCTGCCGCCGGATTCCGCGGGAACCTACCGGGCGATCGTCTACAACATCGAGGTCACGGGCACCACGGGCCCGCACGCGCCGGCCTGAGCGGTTCAGCGCACCGTGACCGGCAGCGTGTCGAAGCCGCGCAGCAGCAGGGTCTCCCTGCGCGCAGGGGTTCCGGCCGGCGCCAGCCGGGGGAACCGACTGAACAGCATCGGGAAGGCCACAGCGCCCTCCAGCCTGGCCAGTGCCGCCCCGATGCAGAAGTGGGCGCCGCCACCGAAGCTGAGCGGCCCGCCGTCGGTCCGCAGCGGATTGAAGCTCTGCGGATCAGCGAACCGGCGCGGATCACGGTTGCCGGCTCCGAGCAGCGTCACCACCTCGGTCTGCGGAGACAGGGCCACGCCGCCCAGCTTGGTGTCGTAGCCGTGGCGGCTGGTCAGCTGAACGGGCGAGTCGAAGCGCAGCACTTCCTCGACGAAGGCAGCAGCCGGCACCGATCCGTCCCCGACCGCGGCAGCGATCTGCGGCCGCTCCAGAGCGATCTGCAGCCCGTTGCCGAGCAGGTTCGTCGTGGTCTCAAAGCCGGCGACGAGCAGCAAGGTCATGTTGTGCAGCAACTCGGCGTCGCTGAGCCTGCCGTCTGCCGTATCGCTGATCGTGAGCAGGTCACTGAGCAGGTCCTCGCGCGGGTCGGCGCGCCGCTGCGCGGCCAGCCCGGTGAAGTAGGAGAGCAGCTCGACCGCCGCCGCGTTGATCTTGGGCAGGGCTGCGATGTCGTTCATCTCGAACACACCGGACAGGTCCCTGGCCAGCGGCCGGAAACCGGCCCGGTCACCTTCAGGTATCCCGATCAGCTCGCAGATCACGGTGACCGGCAGCAGGTAGGCGAAGTCCTGCATGAACTCGATGGCTGTGCCGTCGGCACCGCGGCCGGCGATCGCGTCGAGCAGCTCGTCGGCCATGGCCTCGATCGCTGGCCGCATGCCAGTGACGCGCCTGGCCGTGAATGCCCTGGCGAGCAGGCTCCTAATCCGGCTGTGCCGCGGCGCGTTGAGGTTGAGGATCCAGTCCCCGCCCTGGACGAAGACGGGATTGTTGCGCCACTCAGGAAAATTCCTGTCGAACGACGACTCGTCGGATACGCCGAAACCGGGATCGCGCAAGACGGCGTTGATGGCGCCGTATCCGGCCACGAGCACGTCACGCGGCCCGGCCTCGACAACCTCGCCTATCTCATGCAAGGCCGCGTACAGCGGATAGGGGTTCGCCCGGCCCTGTGGCGTGCCGAGCGAGGTGAGGATCTCCGTCGCGTCCATCGCGGCTGACGATACGTAGTATCGCGTTCGCATGTCAAAGCAATATCGCGTCTTGCCAGCGATGCGCATGACCAGCCTGTGCCGCGGCGAGCGGCCGGACGTACGGTATCGGGTGTGGTGACACTCGACGACGTGGCGCGCCTCGCGGCCGGACTGCGCGAGGTGACCGAAGGGGAACGGCACGGCAACCGCACCTGGTACGTAGCGGGCAAGGCTTTCGCATGGGAGCGGCCGTTCAGCAAGGCGGACATCAGGCGGTTCGGTGACCAGGCTCCGCCGGCCGGACCGATCCTGGCAGTGCGCGTCGAGAATCTGGGCGAGAAGGAAGCGGTGCTGGCCGCTCATCCGCTCTCCTTCTTCACGATTCCGCATTTCGACGGGTACGCGGCCGTTCTCATTCAGCTGTCCGAAGCATCGGCCGAACAGGTGCGCGAGGCCATCACAGATGGCTGGCTGGCGTGCGCGCCTGCCAAGCTCGCCGCGGACTGTATGCAGGCTGACTGATCAGGCTCAGAACGCCGTCGGCACCACGGCCTCGATCAGGTGCGGACCTGGCTCGGCGAGCGCCTGCCGTAGCTGTGCTGCGAGCTCAGCCGCGGTCGTGGCCCTGCTGCCGGGAACGCCCATCCCGGTCGCCAGGGCCGCGAAGTCGATGTCCGGCCTCGACAGGTCGAACAGGCTGCGAGCCGCGGCCCCGCCGCCTGTCGCCCCGACCCGGTCGAGTTCCATCCCGAGAATCGCGTACCGGCGGTTGCTGAAGATCACGGTCGTGACGTCCAGCTGTTCCCTGGCGTGCGTCCACAATGCCGAGATCGTGTACATCGCGCTGCCGTCTGCCTCGAGCGCGAGGACGCTACGCCCAGGACAGGCGATCGCCGCGCCCGCGGCCAACGGCAATCCCTGCCCGATGGCGCCGCCGGTCAGGGCCAGCCAGTCGTGCGGCGGCGCACCTGCCGTTGCGGCGGGCAGCCAGAGCCCCGACGTGTTCGCCTCGTCGCAGACGATCGCTCCCTCGGGGAGCAGTGCCCCGATGACCGCCGCCGCGGTCTCCGCGGTCAGCTCCCCGTCCGGCAGCCCGAGCTGGCCAGGTTGCTGCGCCGCGGGCTTGGCATCCGGCGCGACGAGATCAGCGAGGGCGGTGAGGGCGCCTGGCACGTCGTCGCCAGGCTCAGCTAGCAGGTGCACCTCGCAGCCGTCCGGCACAGGAGAGCTTGGCCGGTCGGGGTACGCGAAGAACGACACAGGAACCCGGGCGCCAGCGAGTATCAGGTGACGCGTGCCGGCGAGCTGAGCGGCGGCGAATTCGGCCAGGTAGGCAAGGCGCTCGAGAGACGGGGTGCCGGCGCCGCGCTCGGCCCTCGCCGGGAACGTCTCGCCGAGCATGCGGGCGTGACCCGCCACGGCAATCCGGCTGGCCGCCTCCAGGCCGGGCCTGCGCAGCCCGGCGCCGCCGAGCAGCAGGACGCACGGCTCTGCGCTGCGCAACGCGGCCGCGGCCGACTCGATGGTCTCGCCAGCGGCCGGTGCCGGCGGCCGGATGGCGGGCAGCGCGGCGGGCTCTGCGCCCTCTGACCAGGAGGTGTCGGCCGGCAGGATCAGGGTCGCGACCTGGCCGGGCGGCCTCAGTGCGGCCGCGATCGCGTCGGCGGCATCGGCTCCCACGTCGGCGGACCTGGCGGGCCGCCTGACCCAGGAGGATACGGCCCAGGCGAGCGCGTCGACGTCGGATTCCAGCGGGGCGTCGAAGCGCTTGTGGTACGTCGCGTGGTCGCCGACCACGGCGACGACGGGGGTGTTCGCCCGGTGCGCGTTGTGCAGGTTCGCGATCCCGTTGCCCAGCCCCGGCCCGAGGTGCAGCAGCACAGCGGCTGGCCGGCCCGCCATCCGGCCATAGCCGTCAGCGGCGCCGGTCGCCACGCCCTCGAACAGGCAGAGCACGCCGCGCAGCTCGGGTACCGCGTCCAGTGCCGCCACGAAATGCATCTCCGACGTGCCAGGGTTGGCGAAGCACGCCGTCACACCGCAGCCAGTGAACGTCCTGAGCAGAGCCTGCGCGCCATTCATGCCCGAACGATAACCGGTGGTGCCCGGATCGGACGACCCGCCGGCCGCCGGTGCCCGCGCGCTTGTGCGGGCGCGGTGCGGCGGTTCGGGCTCGCGGTCGGTGACGGCGACGGGCTGGGAGTCGGGGTCGGCGAGGCGGGCGGGCTTGCCGTCGGGTTCGGCGTCTTCTTGTGCTTCTTGTGCGGCGGCTTGTAGATCAGCGGCAGGGCGAAGTACGGGTACGACGGCGGGGAGACGAACGACCTCGGCCGCAGGTGCAGGTGCAGGAACGTCAGCTGCCAGGTGGCGCCCGGCGCGTTGTCGCCGAACATCTGGCCGGGGGCAGCCAGCGCGCCGTCGACCTCCCGGTAGTTGGCCCTGGAATAGATCATGGCGCCCCGGCCGGTCGGGTAGCGGGGATTGAACACCGAGACGTAACCGGCCAGCCGCGGCGTATAGCCAGCGAACGCCGCGTAGAAACCTCCGTTGGCTGTGCCGGTCTTGGCCGCGGCGGGAATGCCGATCCCGCGGTTGGACGCCGTGCCGCCGCCACCTAGGACGCCCTGCAGGACATAGTTGGCGGCGTCGGCCACCGACTTGCTGATGACCCGGTGGCAGCCAGGGTTCTCGACCGGGATCGGCTGCCCGTTACGACCCGTGATCGCCTTGATCGCCATTGGCCGGCAGTAGATGCCGCGCGCGGCCAGGGTCGCGTACGCGGCCGCCATGCTCAGCGGCGACACGTAGACCGAGCCGAGCGTGAAGGACGGGTAGTTATCGGCCGACAGATCGACACTGCGCGGCAGGTGCGGATCCCTGCGCAGCAGGGACGTGCCGTCTGCCCTGGTCAGCCCCAGGCGGGCGGCTGTCCTCACGACGCTGCAGAGGCCGACGCGCTGCTCGAGGGTGGCGTAGAAGGCGTTGATCGACGCTGTGGTCCCGTTATAAATGGTGTAGGTCTTCGCGCTCTGCGGGCCCTCGGCGTTAATGACCTTGAAGGGCGGCACGTAACCGCCGTGGCAGTTGGTGTATGGCCCGACGGTCGTCGGCGAGGTGACCCTGAGGTGATACCCGAAAGGCAGCCCCTGCCGGAGGGCCGTCACCAGTGTGAATATCTTTGACGACGAGCCGGTCTGGACGCCGGAGCTCGATCCGTACCTGGTGTTCACCGCGTAGTCGACTGTCGTGTGGCCTCGCCCGGTGCCGAACGCGCGGTTGACGGCGATGGCCCTGATGGAGCCGGTGCCCGGCTGGATCAGTACCTCAGTGTCGGCGTTGCGGCCAGGGTTGTAGAGGCCGGATTTCCGCGGCACGATGAAGTTGACGGCGTGGGTGGCAACGCGCTCGTACCGCGGTGCCAGCGTCGTAGCGATCGTCATGCCGCCGGCCGTGTTCAGAGCCGTCCAGACCCTGGCGTAGAACGGATCGGTCCGCAGCACCGAGAGGACGTAGTCGCAGAAGAACGCCGCCCGGCGGGCGATGTGGCTCAGGCAGCCGGTCTGCACAGGCAGCCGCGAAGTATGCCGCCCGAGCGGCTGGCTCTGTGCCCACGCCGCGCGAGCCGGGGAGATGTAGTGCAGCCGCGCCATCGCGCGCAGCACGACATTGCGCCTGGTGAGGGCGGCCTGCGGATGATGCACGGGGTCGTAGGCGGCCGGGTTCTGCACCAGGCCGGCGAGCGTGGCCGCCTGGGTCAGCGTCAGCGACCTGGCGGGCGTTGAGAAGTAGAACCGCGCCGCGACCTGGATGCCGTATACCTGGTTGTAGAAGTAGGCGGCGTTAAGGTAAGCGGCAAGCAGTTGGTGCCTGGTCATCCGGCGCATGACGTTCGCGGCGACCCGGAGTTCGGTCAGCTTCCGAGCGACCGTCACCGCGCTGCACCCCGCCGCCTCGCGCGTCGTCTGCGCGGCCAGGATGCAGGCGTTCTTGACGTACTGCTGGGCGATGTCGGAGCCGCCTTGCGTTCCCGCGCCGGACAGCGTGGTGGTCAGTGCCCTGATCGTGCCGCGCAGGTCGAGCGCACCGTGCTGGTAAAAGCGCTCGTCCTCGATCGCGATGATGGCATCGCGCATCACGGGAGCGATCTGGCTGTACCTGACAGGAATCCGGTAAATGTTGCGCGGGTAGTAGTAGGCGATCAGATGGCCACGTGAGTCAAGCAATGCGGATCTGGCCGGCAGCAATCCGAGGCGGGAGACCGGCAGCGTGTTGAACGTCCGCGCGGCATCCCTGGTCACGATCCCGCTGACGGCGAGAAACGGGATACCGGCCAGCCCGGAAAGTAAACCAGCACCGAGCGCGATCGCGGCGAGCAGGGCTGCTGTCTTGAATTTGCCGAAACGGCCCGCCCTGCGCACGAAATGATGATATGCTCCGCGCCGCCTTTTAGCATAGCTGGTTAAAGCGCGTAAATAGTAAGAACTCTCAGCCGAGCGCCGCGGCGATGATCTCCTGCGCCTCGTGCTGAATGTCAGCGAGGTGATCGGGGCCGCGGAAGGACTCGGCGTAGAGCTTGTACACATCCTCGGTGCCAGAAGGCCGCGCGGCGAACCAGCCGGACTCGGTGATCACCTTGAGCCCGCCGATCGGGGCGTCATTGCCCGGTGCCCTGGTCAGCGTCGCGACGATCTTCTCGCCCGCGAGGTCGCCCGCCGTTACCTGCGCGGGTGAGAGCTTGGACAGGGCCGCTTTCTGCTCGGGCGTCGCCGCGGTGTCGATTCGCGCATAGGCGGGCGCGCCGTAGCGCGCCGTCAGGGCCCGGTACAGCTGTGACGGCGACTGGCCGAGCACGGCCGTGATCTCCGATGCCAGCAGGGCCAG
Source organism: uncultured Actinomycetota bacterium (assembly GCA_963739025.1). Lineage (GTDB taxonomy): Bacteria > Actinomycetota > Actinomycetes > Streptosporangiales > Streptosporangiaceae > Chersky-822. Next base: position 602,350 of record CAVTYS010000004.1, read on the forward strand.
GATGATGCCGTCCTTGTCGGTGGTCCAGACCGAGCCGTCGCGCTGCAGGAATGAGGCGCCGGCGCTCTCCTCACCGCCGAACCCGACCGACCCGTCCAGCAGGCCGGGCACGAACCACTTGAACCCGACGGGGACCTCGAGCAGGTGCCTGTTCAGCCCGGCGGCGACCCGGTCGATCATGGACGAGCTGACCAGCGTCTTGCCGACGGCGGCCGCTGCTGGCCAGCGGTCGCGGTGCCGGTAGAGGTAGTCGATGGCGACGGCCAAATAGTGGTTGGGATTCAGCAGCCCCGCGTCTGGCGTGACAATGCCGTGCCGGTCAGCGTCCGTGTCATTGCCCGTGGCGATCGCGAACTCGTGCTGACGGGCGATCAGGCTGGCCATGGCGGGCGGGGACGAGCAGTCCATCCGGATCTTCCCGTCCCAGTCCAGCGTCATGAACCGGAACGTGGGGTCGACGTCGGTGTTGACGACGGTCAGGTCAAGGCCGTAGCGGTCCGCGATCTCCGCCCAGTAGCGCACGCTCGCCCCGCCGAGCGGGTCGGCGCCGATGCGAAGCCCGGCCTTCCTGATCGCGCCGATGTCCACGACCTGCTCGAGCGCCGAGACGTAGCTGTCCAGGAAGTCATACCGGCCCGTGCTGCTGGCGGCCATCGCTCGTGCATAGGGAATCCGCCGTACTCCGTCGAGTCCGCTCGCGAGCAGCTCGTTGGCCCGGTCCTGGATCTTGCTGGTGATCCCGGTGTCGGCAGGGCCGCCGTCCGGGGGGTTGTACTTGAAGCCGCCGTCCTGCGGCGGATTGTGCGACGGCGTGACGACGATGCCGTCCCCACGGTCTCGCCGACCGGGCACATTGTGCGCAATGATCGCCCTCGACACCGCGGGCGTCGGGGTGTAGCCGCCCCGAGCGTCCAGCAGCACCCGCACGCCGTTGGCTGCCAGCACCTCGATGGCGCTGACCTGGGCGGGTTCGGCCAGCGCATGCGTGTCAGCGCCTAGGAACAACGGGCCGTCGATGCCCTCGCTCACCCGGTATTCGCAGATCGCCTGCGTGGTGGCGAGGATGTGGTCCTCGTTGAAACTGACGGTCAGCGCCGACCCGCGGTGGCCTGAGGTGCCGAACGAGACCCGCTGGGCCGGGTCCCCTGGATCGGGGTGCAGGGCGTAGTAGGCGGTGACCAGCTTCGCCACGTCGACCAGGTCTTCGCGGGCAGCCGGCTGCCCGGCGCGCGGACTTGCCATGCCCTCATCCTGACACGGGCCGCCGGGCAGAGGCTGTTAGCATCGGCGTTTCCGGCGCGGCCCCGCGGGGGCATGCGCTTCCGGTAGTTGAAGGAGATGATCATGGCTTCACGGCTGAATCCGTACCTCAACTTCAACGGCAACGCCCGCCAGGCGATGGAGTTCTACGCCAGCGTCTTCGGCGGCACGCTCAACGTCAGCACCTTCGCCGAGTACGGCCGCCAGGGCGCCGACGCGGACCGGATCATGCACGCGATGCTGGAAACCGACGCCGGCTACGCGATCATGGGCGCCGACGTCACCAGCGACATGGACTACCACGCGCCGGCCGGCTTCTCGATGAGCCTCAGCGGCGACGACGCCGACGCCCTGCGCGGTTACTTCGCGTCGCTGACCGCGGGCGGGACGGTGACGATGGCGCTCGACAAGCAGGTCTGGGGCGATGAATTCGGCATGTGCGTGGACCAGTTCGGCATCTCGTGGCTGGTCAACATCAGCCAGCCGCAGCCGTAAGCGGCGGCCGAGGTCATGGCCAGAACCCTGTACTCGGTCACGATGTCGCTGGACGGCTTCATCGCCGGGCCCGCCGGGGACATGTCCTGGCTCACGCCGTACATCGGGCCCAACCCCGACGTGGACCAGTTGATCGGCAGGATCGGGGCGCTGCTCGTCGGGAACAGGACCTTCGGCGGCGATGACCCGCACCGGGGAACAGACCGGCAGGGCAAGCCCTTCGGGGGCGGCTGGGAAGGCCCGCAGTTCGTGCTCACCCACCAGGTCCCGGCCGCTCCGGCGCCTGGCGTCACGTTCGTCGCCGACCTGGACGCCGGGCTGGCGGCGGCGAGGGCCGCGGCAGGGGACAAGTACGTCAACGTGATGGGCGCCAGCGTCGCCAGGCAGTGCCTGCAGGCTGGCCAGCTCGATGAGGTGCTGACGCTGGTCGCACCCGTGCTGCTCGGCGACGGCGTCCGCCTGTTCGAGCGGCCGGGCGGGACGCGGATCGGGCTGGAGCGGATCAAGACCGCCGAGGCGCCGCTCGCGACGGGCTTGTGGTATCGCGTGGTGCGGTAGCCGGAGCTGGCCCGGATAGCCGATCCTGATCCGGGCAGTAGGCAGCCCCATGATCCAGCCGCTCGTCGGCCGGCTGGCCAGGGCATACGCGTTTGTCGTGGTCAGCGCGCGCTACCTGATCGTGCTCGGCTGGCTGGCAGGGGCCGTGCTCGCGGTGGCATACCTGCCGTCCTTGTCGGCGTCTCCGGGTGCCGATGAGCGCACCGGTGGCCGTCGTCCAGGCTGATCCGCACGGGCTCCCGCCCGCTGTGCAAGAACGAGCTGCGCGCACCGCCATCGCGGTCGACGAGGGCCGCGGCGGCCAGATCGCCGGCCTGGCTGGCGCGCTTCCCGTTGCGAACACCGCAGGAGCGATTCCGGGTTCCCGGCATCGGTCGACGACTGTCATCACGTTCCTGTACTTCAGGCCGGGCACCACGATGGCCGCCGAGACGGCGGGCGGCGAGGCGTACGCCAGGACGTTCGCCAGCGGCCCGCGCGGTCACGTCGCCGGGGTGACAGGGCCGGTCCCGGCGAGGTACGAGCAGGGCCAGATCATCGAGCGCTACCTACCGTGGGTCGAGGCCGCGACGGTCCTGGCGATTTTCGTCATCGTCGGCTGGCACTTCAGGTCGTTCGGAGCGCCGCTGGCGACCCCGTTCTGCGCGGCGATGAGCTACCTGCTGGCAGTGCACCTCGTGGCCTGGGCAGCACATCGGACGGGCGTAACGGTTCCGCCAGACCTCGAGCCCGTGCTGGTGGTCCTGCTGCTCGGCGTCACGACCGACTACTGCGTGTTCTTCCTCAGCGGCATGCGCGCCAGGCTGGCCGAGGGACTGCCGAGGCTGCCAGCGGCCAGGCTCACCACCGCCGAGTACGCGCCGATCATCGTGGCGGCAGGCCTTGTCGTCGCGGCGGGCACCGCGGCGCTGGTCGTCGCGAGGATCCAGCTGCTGCGCGCGTTCGGCCCCGGCCTGGCACTCACGGTGCTGACGGCGATAGCGGTGTCGATCACGCTCGCTCCCGCGCTGATCGCGATCTTCGGCGGGCTGCTGTTCCGTCCGGGCCCGGCCCGGCTGCGCAAGGCCGAACTCAGCAGGGAGGGAACGGGCGCGCCGGGCGCCGAGCGGGCTCCGGCTGGGCTCGCCGCTGATCAGGGAGCTGCCAGCGAACGCGGAGGCCGCTCGGGCTGAGGCGGCGGCGACGCGGGGCTTCGTCCCTGGCGTCCTCGCGCCTGTCGATGTCCTCGTGCTCGGCCCTGGGGGTCAGCGCGCAGACTGCCGCGTTCGCGCGGCTGCAGCACGCGATAGCGCGGCAACCCGGCGTCGCGGGCGTCGTGGGCCCTGCCAGCCTGCCGCCGCTGGCGCGTCCGGCGAACCTGATGCTGGCCAGCAGCGGTGCCGCGGCACGGCTCGCGGTCATCGAGCGCACCGACCCGCTTGGCCCGGTAGCGGTCGACCGGGTCGGGGACATGGAGCGCGCCCTGCCTGGGCTGGCTCGCGCGGCGGGGCTGCGCGGTGTCAGGTTCGAGGTGGGCGGCGAGACCGCGCTCACCGCGGAGACGATCGACGCCACCACCGCCGACATGCGCCGGATCGCGGTTGCCGTGCTGCTGATGACGCTGCTGCTGCTCGCGGTCTTCCTGCGGGCGCTGATAGCGCCGCTGTACCTGCTCGCGGCCAGCGTCCTCGCCCTGGTCGCGACGCTCGGTGTGACGGTCTGGATCTTCCAGGACGCGCTGGGCTACGAGGGCCTGGTCTATTTCGTGCCGTTCGCGGTCGGTGTGCTGCTCGTGTCGCTCGGCTCTGACTACAACATCTTCGTGGTCGGGCGGATCTTCCAGGAGACCAGGCGGCTGCCGGTCAGGGACGCCGTCGCGGTCGCAGCGCCCCGTGCCTCGCAGGCCATCACCACGGCGGGGCTCGCACTAGCGGTGAGCTTCGCCGTGCTTGCGGTGATACCGCTCGACCAGTTCAGGGAGCTCGCGGCCGCCATGGCGCTCGGCGTGGTCATCGACGCGTTCATCGTGCGGTCGTTGCTGGTTCCCGCCCTGGTCGCGTTGTTCGGGAACGCGGGCAAGTGGCCGTCTGGGCGGCTCGCCCGCGGCACCTGACCGGGACCAGGTGCCGCGGGCGAGTTGCATGGGACCTCCGGGGAGCCCGGATCTGGCGGCACGGGCTCCCCGGAGGCGTCTAGCCGCCCCCCGGGTGATAACGGCGAGGGCGTTCGCCTGGTTCAGGTCGTTCGGTGCCAGTTGGCGCGGTGCCCGGTCGCGCGGTGCCCGATCGCGCGGTGCCTTATCGCGCGGTGCTAGCCGCGCTCGAGGGTCGCGGCCTGATCGATCCGGCGCCGCGTGCGAGCGTAAGGACCCTGCTTCATATCGCGCCGCCACTGCGGGAATTCATCGCCGAACTTCTGCTGCTCCTTGCCTGCCTTGGCATAGACGACATATCCGCCCTTGAGAATTCCGAAGGGTGCCGTCAGCAAGCCGAGCTTGTCGAATGTCGCGGCCGATCCGGCCTGCGGGTCAAACCACGCGGGCGTGACGAAATTCGAGACCGAGATGCCATTGACGGCATAGGTGGGAGCTTCCACCGGATCGCATACCTCGAAGGTATAGATCGCCCCGCGGCCGTCGTTCGACCAGAGATTGCAGTTGGGATCGATATACATCTCGAGCACTTCGTGGGACAGGACGCTGGAGACGCTCCAGTCACCGGTGCTGACCTTGCCCCCGTTGCTGAGTTCCGGCTGCGCTGCGACGATGCCCCAGAGCTTGCCGCCCTGGTCTTCCGTGTGATAGCCGAGCACGCCGGCCGGCTGGTCCTTGATCGTGTCGGTGAGCGTGATGACGTGCGCGTGCGGCGGAATCGCCGCCGGGTCGCTATAGAAAATGACCGCGGCGGGAGCGCGGTCCCAGAGCGGTGCCACATCGAGCTGAATCTGGCTGGCGATGGCTTGTGTCATCGCAGCGGTCTCCTCGTTTGTTACGAGGCTGGACTGATTGAGAATGGCAACGAGCATGTTCTTGGAATCCCCCGTCCGCCTGCCCATTCGGCTGGCTGCCGACCATTCTCCCGCACCACCCCGGTTGTTTCCACGAGTGCGGGAAATGACCTCTCGCCACCGCCGGCGCGGTGGCCAGGCGGGGCACGGGCCCTGGACGCGCCGCCGGCCTGCGGATTCCAGGCCAGGGTGGGTGCTAGACGTGCGCTCGGCGTGGCCAATACCGTGAACGTGCAGAAATTTGCGCCTAGCTAAGGGGTTGACCGCAAGTGACCGATACCAGTCATGCGACGGCCGCCGTCATCGAAGCCGAGGTGCGTGAAGGCACCTACGGCACCAAGATTGCCGCGGTCGAGCCCGGGGGTGCGGAATTCATCCCGCTTGGCGACCGGCACGGCAAGCCCTATCAGCAGTTCTGGACGTGGGTGTCGCCGAACATGGAGTTCGCGACCATCTTCGTTGGCATCATCGCCGTCTGGTTCTTCGGACTGTCGTTCTGGCTGGCCACGCTCGCGATCGTGGTCGGATCCGGACTCGGTTCATTGTCGATGGCCGTGCTCGCCGCGCGAGGGCCGCTGTTCGGCGTGCCGCAGATGGTGCTGTCGCGCCTCGGGTTCGGTTTCCTCGGCAACATCCTGCCGGCCGGCATCAACTCGCTGGTGGCGGGCGTCGGCTGGTTCGCCGTCAACAGCGTGAGCGGCGCGTTCGCGCTGAACGCGCTGCTCGGTTGGAACAGCAAGATCTGCCTGCTGATCATCGTCGTGGCCCAGATAGCGGTCGCCTTCTTCGGCCACAACTTCGTGCACATCTTCGAGCGGATCTCGTTCCCGTTCCTCGTGGTGGTGTTCCTGATCGCCTCGGTGGTGATCGTGTCGAAGGCGAACCTGAACGCGCCAGCCCACAGCAGCCTCGGCGGCTTCCTGATCACGGTCGGAGCCGCCTTCGGCTACGCGGCGGGCTGGAACCCGTACGCGAGCGACTACACCCGCTACATGCCGCCTGACACGAACCGCAGGGCCACGGGCATGTGGGCCGGGCTCGGCGTATTCGTCTCGTGCATCCTGCTTGAGGTGGTCGGTGCGGCCGGAGCGACGGTCACCAGCATCGACAAGTACGGCAACAACCCGACCGCGGGATTCACCAGCCACCTGGCGACGCCGCTTGCCGACGTCACCCTCCTCGCGATCGCGCTCGGCGCCGTGTGCGCCAACGCGCTCAACGTCTACTCGGGAGCGATGTCGTTCCTGGCGCTCGGCGTCCGGCTGCCGTTGGCGCTGCGCCGCGCCATCGTCGCCCTGGTGTTCGGCGTGGCCGGCTTCTTCCTCGCCCTCTCCGGGTTGCACGACGCTGGCACGAAGTACACCAACTTCCTGCTGGTGATCGCGTACTGGATCGGGCCGTGGCTCGGCGTGTTCTTCACCGACCAGTTCCTCCGCCGCCGCAAGCGGGTCGACGGCCTGCTCTTCGACCGCAAGCACAACCCATGGGCCGGCTTCGCGGCCATGGCGATCGCCACAGCCGTGTCGATCTACTTCTTCGCGAATCAGGAGGAGTACGTCGGACTGGTTCCCAAGCACGTCTCGAACGTCGGTGACATCGCGTTCGAGGTGGGATTCGTGCTCGCCGCGCTGCTGTACGCGCTGTTCTTCAAGCTCCAGGGCGAGGCGAAGGTGGAGGAGACTCTGCACATTCCCGGTCAGGAGACCGTGACGGCGGACTGAAGGCGGGGGGAGCAGGTCGCCGGTCCTGTCACTGGCGCAGGAAGGTGACCTGCTCCTCCGCTCCGTCCCAGATCACCGTGTGCTGTGCCGGTGTCGCCCGCGCGAGGACCTTGCCGCCGCGCAGGACCAGCGTGCGGGGCGCCACCAGGCGCAGCGCGTCGGCCTCCGTCGGCGCGTCGAAGACCACGAGGTCGGCCCGCCCGCCCACGCGCAGTCCGTAGCCTTCGACGCCGAGCGTCCTGGCTGAGTTCGTCGTGATCATCTCGATCAGCTGACGCAACTCGGCGTCGCCGGACATCTGTCCCAGATGAACCAGCACGAAGGCGGCCTGCAGCGGATCGCCGTACCCGAGCGGGTACCAGGGGTCCATCACCGAGTCGTGGCCGATGCACACGTTGACCCCGGCCTCGAGCAGCTGCTTCACCCTGGTGTGACCGCGCCGGATCGGCCCGGTGTCGAAGCGTCCCTGCAGCACCGCGTTGTCGAGCGGATTGGTGATCATGTGCAGGCCCGCCCTGGCGATGTTGCTGATGAGGCGGTACGCGTAGGCGTTGTTGTAGGAGTGCATCGCTGTCGTGTGGCTCGCGGTGACCCGGCCCGACATGTCGCGCCGAATCGTCTCGGCCACCATCACCTCGACGAAGCGGGAGTGATCGTCGTCCGTCTCGTCGCAGTGGATGTCCACGCTCAGGCCGTGCTCGTCGGCGAGTGCCATCGCGAACTTCACCGACTCCACGCCGTCCTCGCGGGTCAGCTCGAAATGCGGGATCCCGCCGACCACGTCGGCCCCGAGCTCGACAGCCCTGCGCATCAGCTCCCGGCCGCCGTCGAATCCGAGGATTCCTTGCTGCGGGAAGGCAACGAGCTGCAGGTCGATCACGCCGCGCACCTGCTCGCGCAGGTCGACGAGCGCCCGCAGCGCGCGCAGCTCAGGGTCGCAGACGTCGACGTGACTGCGGACGTGCTGAACGCCGCAGGCGAGCTGCCAGCGCAGGATCTGGCTCACTCGTGCCTGCACGTCGGAGTAGCTGAGGTCGGCGACCCGTTCGGCCCAGACCGCGATGCCCTCGAACAGCGAGCCAGACACGTTGGGCCGTGGCTGGCCCACCGTGAGCACCGCGTCCAGGTGGATGTGCGGCTCGACCAGCGGCGGCGTGACCAGCCGCCCGGCCAGGTCGATGGTCTCGGCCGCAGTAGCCTCGTCGCTCACGTCGACGATGACGCCGTTGTCGACGCCGAGGTCGGTCAGCGTGTCCTGCCCGGCGAGCCTGGCGTTGCGAAGGATCAGGTCGATCATCTGGCTATCATCGCGCGGCCAGATGCCGCACCGGGTGCCAGTCCGGACGATTCCTCCCCGGGACCGCCTGACGCTGGCGATGTCCGCCGGACAACCGCCCGCTAACGCGTAGAGAAATGGTAAGAGGGAGAGAAAACGTCAAATAGGGCCACTTTCTCTACGCGCTAACCTGCATCTTTCGTGATCTTGGTTTGGCGGCTGGCGGCCCTGACTGATTGCCGTTTCCGGGTGTGGTCAGCCTGGCGGCCCGGCTGCCTGGCCGGCCGGGCGGGTTCCATGGGCCCGCGTTCGTCTTCCTTTCTGGTCGTCGGGACAGCGGGGTCTGGTTAGCCGGGTGCGAGGGCGTCGAGCCTGATGATGGCGGCGGTGATCTGGGCAGTCCAGGGCCAGCGGCTGGAGATCTTCAGCAGGGTGCGGTGGCCGCCGCGGACGATCCGCCCGGCGGCGGAGAACAGCCGGAGCCGCAGCCGCTTGGGTTCCCATCTGCGGGCCGTGCCGTTCAGGGAGAGCATGGCCGTCCAGGCCAGCAGCTCGCAGGCCAGGGCGACGATCTCGGTCCAGATCTGGTTCTGGGCGTAGCCGTGCAGGGGAAGGTTGCGCAGGCCGGTGTCCTTGGCGCAGCGGATCCTGTCCTCGCAGCGGGCGCGGCGGCGGTGCCGTAGTTCCAGGTCCGCGAGCTGCCCGCCGCGGGTGCTGGTGGCGAAGCAGGTCAGGCGGTGGCCGTCGATGTCGGTGAGCCGCAGCTGGGCGCCGGGATGGGGCCGTTCCTTGCGGACGATGATCCGGATGCCCTTGGGCCAGGCGGCCAGGTTCAGCATGCCGGTGAGCTCGGCGACCCACGCGCCGTCGCGGACCTGCAGGCCGGCGTCGTAGGCGGGGGTCCAGGCACGGGCCGGGACGTTCAGGATGGCGTCGTGGATGTCGGCGGTGATGGTCATGCCGACCGAGTAAGGAAGGCGCCGGCCCGGCCTGGTCAGCCAGTTCAGGAACTCATGGGTGCCGCCGCCAGAATCGGCCCGGATCAGCGCCCGGCGGCGGGTGTCCTTCGGCAGCTGGGCCAGGGCGAGCCGGGTGGCCTCGATGTGATCCGCGGCGGTGTTCGACCCTGCGTTCCCCGCCCGGAGCAAGATGGCCAGCGGCTCCCCGCCGCCCTCGGGGCCGTGGTCGGCGAAGACGGCCAGCGGGTGGAAGCCATAGGTCTTCTTCCAGGTCGGCGCGGCCTGCTCCTTCTCCGAGCACGCGGTCACGATCGTCGCGTCGATGTCGACCGTGACCAGCCCGCCGCCGGCGCCGGGAGCTGATTCGCCGGCCAGTGCCCAGGCCCGCTCGCGGGCGGCGGCTCGCGCGGCCCGGATCGCCTTCAGCGCCCGGGGAGCGTCAGCGGCCAGGCCGGAAACCAGCCGGGACACCACTGGGTCCGAGGCTACCGGCCCGAACAGGCCCGGCTCGGCGCGGAGCGTCGCGATGTCGGCCAGGCAGTCCCCGCCCAGCGCCAGCGTCACCGCCAGGTCCGCGACGATCTTCCCCGGGTCATGCACCGCCCGCGGCGCCCGCCACCGGGCCAGCCCCGCCGACAGGCCCGCGTCCAGGCCGGTCACCCGCAGCGCCCGGGTCAGCAGCAGGCCCCCCGCCTGGGACACGACCCCCGATCCGCCGGCGGTCACATGATCTTCGGGCGGCGGGAGGTATTCGCCGGGTAGCCCCGGCGCGTTGCCGCGCCGGGGCCCCCTCAGAACCGTGCGTGCCAGTTGGCCCAGCACACGGCTCAAGCAAGCCGCGAGGGCGTCGCGGGTTGAGGTGCTGGTTTCCCGCGCTGGCGGGCCTGGAGGGCCCGCTGGCAGGATGCGTGCACAAGGCGAAAACGGTCACCTCCGGCCGTGCCGGGCCTCCCGTGGTGGACGAGGTAGCTGGCGGCTATCGCCCGACGGGTGGTTTGCAGCCACCACCGTTCCCACTGCTCGGGGGATTGGGGCGGCTGATCGGCGGTCAGCAGGTGGTCCCCGCAGAGCGGGCAGTGCCCGGCCTGCCTGGAAAGCAGTCGCAGGGTGTGCCTGTCGAGCGGGGGTTTCACCTTCTGGCGCCTTCTGGCCCAGTACCCGGCCAGGGCAGGGTCATCGGGGGATGCCCAGCCCCTGACCGGCACATGCCGTTCGATGCCGGTCCAGGAGAACTTGACCAGGTAGCCGCCGCTGTCGCGGTCGCCGAATACCCACCGGTCGTTCCTGAACTTGTTGAACTTGCCGAAGTACCGGGCGACGACCCAGCGCCTTGGCTTGTTGCGATGGCGCCACCTGGCCCACTTGTAGAGCAGCCTCCACAGGTAGGTGTCCAGCGATCGGAACACCCTCGATGACACCACTGTCCGGTAGTAGGCTGCCCAGCCCCGGATGATCGGGCTGAGCGTGGTGATGACCGCCACCGCGTTCAAGCCGCGCAGCTTGCGCGTCTCGGCCGCGAGCCGTTCCCGGAGCCGCCTGATGGCCGCCTTGGACGGCTTGATCAGCAGCTTGCCGTGGTAGCGGCGGACGTTGAACCCGAGGAAGTCGAAACCCTCGCCGAGGTGGACGATCTTCGTTTTGTCCTCGTTGAAGGCCAGCCCCTTGGGCGCCAGCCACTCCGCGAGCCGCGCCCTGACCTGTTCGGCCTGCTGCTGGCTGTGGCAGAGCACGACCACGTCGTCGGCGTACCTGACCGCGACCGGGGAGCCCGCCACGGGTTCCCCGGCGTGAATGCCGGAGGTCTTGTATCGGACCCCGGCGGCCTCCTCTAGCCCGTGCAGCGCGACGTTCAGCAGGCAGGGCGAAATCACGCCGCCCTGCGGGGTGCCCTCCACGGTCGGGGCGAACCCCTTGCCCGCCTCGATCACCCCGGCCTGCAGCCAGCCCCGGATCAGTTCCCTGGCCGGGAACGACCCGAGCGAAGCCAGAAGGTGATCATGATCGATGCGGTCGAACGCCGCGGCCAGGTCTGCGTCCAGCGCCCACACGCGGCTGGCCCGAGGGCCTTTGCACACGTTGTAGACCGCCGCGATCGCGTCATGGCAGCCCCGGCCCGGCCTGAACCCATACGATCTGGGCTCGAACCGGGCTTCCCACTCGGGCTCCAGCGCGTGACGTACCCGCTGCTGGTGACAGCGGTCCATGATCACCGGAATGCCGAGCGGACGGAGCCTGGCACGGTTTGATGCCTTCGGTATATACACGCGCCGGACCGCGCGGGGAGCCCACGACGAACGCGTCTTGAGGTTGCCAGCAAACAGGCAAGACAACTGATTGACACCCTGCATGAACGATACCACTTCTCCATCAAGGACCGATTTCATTTCACCTTGGATGTGACTTCTCGCGTGATGAAATATGGGCCAAGTACGCTAAAATCTGACTTTGGTGAGAAGAATTCCTGCGGGAATAGAGCGAACACAGAAGGTATCACAAACAACCTTAAAACTCTCAGTAGTGTATCCAGGCCTCGGGGCTGCAATACGTGACTATCCTAACACAAACTACACTCTGGCGTATAGTATGCTTAGTTGTTAGAGTAATCCTTACTGCTTAATTCTAGTCTCTCGGAGAGTAAAATTGGTTATGAAGTATCTTCAAAGTTGTCGGTGAATAGTGAGACAATTCTGGGTGTTGCTTCTGAAACTCGTTTGTATTTGTTGTTGCCGAGAGCCGGGCCGAAAGCACGATATACCCTTCGATATATATGTAGAATGTGTACCAATATCTACGGACGAGAAGGATCTTTTGCCATTCTGTCACTCCAGGAGTAGTTGCCGGCGCGTCATTGTTCTTGCAACGGAAATGTGTTAGTTGGCGCGCATATGGTGTGCACACATAATCCTGAATCGTAGATTGATTCACGCGATAAATGGACCCATCGGGACTCGTCATGACTCAATATTTGTCACTCCCCTTTAGTCGTCATCGAGTTCGATGTCCACTTCTTTATTCCTATTGGAATAGTAATCATGATCTATGTTCTATTACTATTAGCAGCCTTCTGCTTTACTCTTTATCATCACCAAACTCACTGCATCTTTGGTATCACCAGCCCAGAAGAGTAGAGGTCGTAGCATATGCCAGACTTGTGAATATCCCCAATGTTTACTGAGAATGTCAGCTGGATTCAATGCTCCTGCGATATGGTGCAACGTGGTGATACCTGCAGCAATGGCTTCTCGGACTCGGTGGTAAGAGAGTGCTGAGTGTCTCTTGTTGAGCCGTGAGTGTGGTATGCTGCTGCTGTCCACCATGGAGCCATTGTCACCAAAGAGTTTGGTGGTGCCTTTCACAGGTACTCCAAAATACCGGAAGGTGGTCCGAGTATCCATGGACCTTTCAGTTGCCGTTCTTCCAGCTACAAACTCAGATCCGTATGTCGATGTCTCCACAGTATTCTGCTTCTTAGAGTATCCATCAATGGGGGTCTTGTTCGCGAACTCCATGACACCAGTTACTGATACACCCGTGATCAAGTTGTGATACAGGTTTGCGTCAAAGTATGTGGTGAGTACAACCGGTTTACCCAATGGTTCGGGTGCGTCCTCTGGGAGTTCCTCCGTGGCACCGGCATAGACAGATGATTCCCAATCATAATGCTTATCCGGGAGTGCCGAGTAGTCAGGTTCTTCTGTCCGAATGCGAATGGCGGAGTCTCTGAATTTCAGGAGGAATCCACAAATGCGTCGTACGCGTAGGAGGTGTCC
>CAVTYS010000005.1:0-879010 GCA_963739025.1 uncultured Actinomycetota bacterium
ACGGTCGATGCGACGTGGCTGGCGGAACTGCTGGAGTGCGGGCTCCTGCGGGGTAGCTTCATCCCGGACGCGAAGGTCAAGGAGGCCCGTGATGTCGTGCGGTACCGCAAGAAGCTGGTGCAGGCGCGCGGCTCGGAGACCCAGCGGCTCGGCGCCGTGCTGCAAGACGCCGGGATCAAGCTCGACTCAGTGGCGTCCTCCATCGATACCGTCTCGGGCACCGGGATGATCCGGGCGCTGATCGACGGGGAACGCCGCGGCCCGGTCCTGGCTGACCTGGCTAGGGGCCGGATGCGCGCCAAGATGGGCGACCTGTCCCAGGCGCTGGAGGGCCGCTTCGATGACCATCACGCGCTGATGTGCCAGCTGCACCTGGACCACATCGCCCAGCTCAACGAGATGATCGCCAGGCTGGACGCCCAGGTCGAGGCGATGATGGCCCTTTTCGGCCGGCAGCGGGACCTGCTGGCCGCGATCCCGGGGATCGGGCCGAGAACAGCCGCGGCGATCATCTCCGAGATCGGGGCCACCCCCGGTGAGTTCTTCGCCACCAGCGCCCGCCTGGCGTCCTGGGCCGGGCTGTGCCCCGGCAACCACGAGTCCGCCGGGAAGCGCAAGCACGGCACGCCCCGCAAGGGCAGCCAGCACCTCAAGCCGATCCTGGTCGAAGCCGCCTGGTCCGCGGTCAAGGCCGGCGGTCGGCTGAAAGCCAGATACCACCGCCTGGTGCTCCGCTTCGGCGGATACCGCAATCCGGCCGCCAAGAAGAAAGCCATCATCGCTATCGCCCACACCCTGGCGATCATCACCTGGCACGTCCTGACCGACACAGTTCCCTGCGCCGGCCTGGGCCCCGACTTCTACACCAGACGCATCGACCCCCAGCAGGAAAACCAGCGCCCCGTCTCCCGGCTCGAAGCCCCCGGCTGCAAAGTCACCCTCGAACCCGCCGCCTGACCAGCACCTCACCCGACCCGCTCCGCGGGCACTGCCGTGGCCGCCAGGCTGCGATCCAGTCTCGTACTAGGGGCTCCTGGCCGGTCGTGCGGGTGAACAGTAGGTGAACTGAGCACGGCGAGCGCATGATGGTTGCCAGGGACCCAGCGCGGGAGGTGCCGGAGGTGACTGCTGGCGGCCATTTCGAGCGGGTAGCCGTCGTCTACGAATCACTGCGCACCACTGACGAGGCGCCGGTGCGCAGGATCGGTCAGCTCCTGCCTGACCGCCCCGTCACGGCCCTCGATATCGGCTGCGGGACCGGCCGGTACACACGGCTGCTGCGCAGGCTGCTGCCGGAGGGCTCGCGGCTGGTCGCCAGCGATGTCTCTGCGGCCATGTTGGTACAACTCAAGGCCGGCAACGACGGCCACGCCCACGGGGTGGTGCCGCTGCTGTCAGCCGCCGAAGAGTTGCCGTTGCGGACCGCCAGCCTCGATGTGGTCACCGCGTTCAACTGCGTTCACCACTTCGACCTCGCTCGCTTCCTGACAGCCGTCGCCCGGGTGCTCCAGCCCGGCGGCCAGCTGTTCATCTACACCCGCACCCCGCAGCAGAACGCGCGAACGATCTGGGGCCGCTACTTCCCCGGATTCACCGAGCACGAGCGGCGGCTGCACAGCGAGGCCGTGTTCCGGGCAGCCATCAGGCGAACCGGCGGCCTCACACTGGTGGCAGCACAGACCTTCCAGCACCCGCGCACAAGCACCGCCGGGCGGCTCCGGGCCCAGGCCGAGGGGCGCCACTACTCGACATTCTCCCTCTACCCGCCCGAGGAGTTGCGCGCAGCCATCGCGACCTTTCTGGCTCGCCTGCCTGGCTCCGAGGTCTCCTGGGTTGACGAGCACATGCTTGTCATCGTCGGCCGGAGCCGCCGCAACCAGGTGGAATCCCGGCATGGCGAACCGGCGATCAACGACCAGGCTCCCCAAGTCAGCGTCGGGCGCGCCGGTGAGGCTCCCGAGAGGCGTCCTTGCGGCCGCGCGCAGATCACCCCTTGGAAGCGCGTTCTGAATGGTCATCCGACGTCCTAGCCGGCGCGTTCTCGGGCGCGGCCGTGCGAGACTTTTCGGGCGCTCACTGAGGGTGACCTGGACGCCATAACCGAGCGTGATGTGAGGGCTGGATGCGACTTGTTGATTGCCATCGGTGTTGCCTCCCTCACTCAAACCATGCTGCCGCCGAAAGCTGGCCACGATCGCGCAGGCGTCCGCGAGGAAGCGGGGTAGGTGTCCTTGGGGACTCCTACCCCGTACTTCACTATGGTTGCCGCATGCTCACGCGGTCTTCGCCGGCCGGTGGGAAGGGCTCATCCCAGATGTCAGCGTGTGCCTGGCCGTAGCGATCACCCACAACCCGGCCATCGAAGCCGCCAGCGTCGCCAACATGGCCGCGCTGCCAGCCACCAGGGCGATGACCCCGGTCACCAGCGCCAGCGCGCCCATGCCCGACACGAGCACGACGTAAGCCGCCGGTGGCCGGTGGCCCCCGCGGGCGGCCCCGTAGACCACGGCCATCTGTTTCTGATCAGTAACGCAGGCGGCCCAGCCAAGGCCGAACACCACGGCCGCCGCCACCCGGACCGACCAGCCGGTCATCGCCGCCCCCGTCACCCACAGAAGGTAAACAGTCGCCGCCGCGGTCACGAACACCGTCGCCAGCCCATCCCTGACTGTGAGGCGCATCTCCGCCTCCTCCTCGTTCCCGCCCGGCCGGTAATCCGGCTTGCCCCGGGCGGCTACCTCCATGCTGATAGCCCAGCCAACCGGGTCCCAGAGGCGTTGGTCACCACGGCGCAGGCACTTGCGGCCCCGCTGGGCGACGGTCACCGGATCAGCCGTGAGTGCTCCGCAAAGCAAGCCCATTGCGCTGATCACCCACGCTCCGCACCGGGCGGCCACGGCGGCGGCGAACAAGTGCGGGAGATCGAAGCTTCGCGGGCACGTAGAGGAAGTTCTCACCGGTCGGGGAGCGGCAACCGGACATCTTCGGCCTCCTCGCAGAGGGCACCGAGTGTCACCGGAGATCGGCTCACGGTGTTGGAACCACCTCACGTGGCCGTGTTCGCGCACCGGTTGATCCGTCCGTCGCAGCCGGGCCTTGCCGATCTGGTTGCATGTGGTGCCTCGACGCGAGGAGGTGGCCGCCGAAGAACGCCAGCCACAAGATCATCGGGAAGACCACCCACCGTTCGCTGCCGCCGATGCCGATCGATTTCACAATGGGACTGCTGTCGCCAAGCTCGGTTGTGATGAGCGCGATCAACGACAGCAGACCCACCGACAGTGACATGAACCGGAACGGTGCCGAGGTCACCCTGAAAGCCGCGATCGCAGTCAGTGCCGAGAAGACAAAGGCGATCAGGGCGACATAGGGATGCGGTGTTGTGTTGCCGGGGAAGATCCCGACGAGGAACGCGCCAGCACCGAAAAGCGTGGACGCCACCGTGAGCACCCGGTTCCGGTAGAGCCGCCACAAGGCGAATGTTCCCGCCAGCAGCAGCACGCCGGCGATGAGCATCGTCGTGTCGAAGATCATCGCGGAGGGCTGCGTCACCAGCCCTTGCGGCGGTGAGGTGCCGCCGAGGTCGCTGATCTCCTGCCGTGTCGTGTAGTGGCGAAAGATCGGATACTTCGTTTCGGCCGTAATGATCCCCATCAGCAGGACGAACCCTGCTGAAGAATACAGAACGCCCGCGACGGCCGGCAGCCGCTGGCGTATTCGAGTCATCATTGAACCCACTGTCCTTCCGGGAACTTGAACATCGCCTAGATGCATCCGATCGTGAATCTCGGGAACGGAAGCAACCAGAGGCATAGGCCAGCAATCCCCGTGCCGTTCGCCTCCCTAGTACTGCAGCCGCACCCCGTGATCTTGCCCGGCGTGGCGGCGTGACATGAGAGCGGCCACCGCGTAGTTCTTCGAGGTGTGATGGGTCTCGAGGAGCAGGCGGTGGCCGTGCCGCCCAGGATAGACCTGCCGGCGTGGCGGGCGGGGTTTGATGAGGTGTTCGCTCTGATAGCGGGCCGGTTCTTGCAGGCGCCGTCGCGGAAGCGGGCGCGGGCCTATCTGCTGGGGCTGTTGTCGCGGTCGGAGCGGAAGAACGGCTGGACGATCGCGGAGTTCGCGGGGGACGTGACGCCGGACGGGATGCAGCGGCTGCTGAACTTCTATACGTGGTCGGCCGATGAGGTCCGTGATGACCTGCGGGATTACGTGGCCGGCAGGCTGGGTGATGACCGGGCTGTGCTGGTGGCCGATGAGACCGGGTTCCTGAAGAAGGGCACCAGGTCGGCCGGGGTGCAGCGGCAGTACTCCGGGACCGCGGGCCGGGTGGAGAACTGCCAGCTCGGGGTGTTCCTGGCCTATGCCGTCCCGGGCGGCGGCCGGGCGCTGATCGACCGCGAGCTCTACCTTCCCCAGTCGTGGACATCGGACCGGGACCGCTGCCGCGAGGCCGGCGTTCCCGGCGACGTGGCGTTCGCGACCAAGCCGGAGCTGGCCCGCCAGATGATCGAGCGGGCGATCGAGGCCGGGGTGCCGTTCGGCTGGGTCACCGCCGATGAGGCCTACGGGCAGAACACCCCGCTGCGGGACTGGCTGGAAGAACACCGGGTCAGCTACGTGCTGGCGGTGCCGAAGAGCTTCACCGCGGCGACTGCCGCCGGGCCGCGGCGCGCGGACGACCTGGCCGCGCTGGTGCCGCCCGCCGGGTGGCAGCAGCTGTCGTGCGGCGACGGGGCCAAGGGACCCCGGTTCTATGACTGGGCGCTGATCGCCACCGCCAGCCCGGCCCGCCACCTGCTGGCCCCGCCGCCCGGTGACCGGCGGGGAGCTGGCGTTCTTCACCTGCCACGCCCCGGCCGGCACGCCGCTGTCGGAACTGGTCGCCGTGGCCGGGGCCCGGTGGGCGATCGAGGAATGCTTCCAGGCCGCCAAGAACGAGACCGGCCTGGACCACTACCAGGTCCGCCGCTACGACGCCTGGTACCGGCACATCACCCTCTCGATGCTCGCGCTGGCGTTCCTCACCGTCACCGCCGCTCAAAGGGGGCACCAGCAGCTGTGGACAACCTTCCCGGACGCCGGAGCGGCGTAACCGCCCCGCCACAGCCGGTGACAGCACAGACGGGCTGATCCCGCTGACCGCAGCCGAGATCCGCCGCCTGCTCACCGCCTGGACCCATCCAGTCCACCCGCCCGGCCACTACCTGCGCTGGTCAGCCTGGCGACGGCGCCACCAGGCCCGCGCCCGAAAACTCCACTACCAGCGACGACAGCAACTACATCTCAGCCTGCGGCTGCAGTACTAGGCGCGGCTATCCGGTGACGACACGGACGGTCGGCATCAGCTGCTGACTTAGGGGGCGCCGCTCTTGATGATGGAGTCCCGGTGCTCGCTGCTGGCCCGCCGGTACTGGCGGAGGCGGCGGCCTTCCTCGCTGAAGCCGCACTTGCCGTACAGGCCGGTCGCCGCGTCGTTCTGCGGGAATACCTCCAGGCACGGCTAGTGCAGCCCGATCCGGCGCCCATGCGGGGCCCCCGCAGCAGCACGTTCAGCCAGCTACCCTCTGTCAGGAACGATCCGGAACACCGGGTAGAACTGGGCGGCTTGCTGGCCGCTGACCTGGTGCCACTGCCCGGCCCGCCAGCGCACCAGCGCACCGGACTTGGAGGTCTCGCCATTGCCGAACAGCCCGGAGCCGAGCACCGCCCAGATGTCCCGGCCGGGCACAGCGCTGGGCGCTGACGATCATGCCGCGGCCCGGCACCGGGGTGCGGGTCCAGCCGCCGGGGCCGTGACGGGCCGCGTACGGCGAGAAGGTCGGCCCGCTGCCGGTGCCGCCGAACGCCCAGACCCGGTTAGCGCCCAGGGCCAGTGACGCCAGCACCGTCAGCTGGAGGTGCCTGCCGCCGCCGATATGGCCGGTAGTCCAGGTGGCGCCGTCATAGTGCAGCCACGCGCCGTCCATCGTGATCGCCCACACGCTGGGCTGGCCCGAGGTGACGGTCGCAGTGACCGTGTTGAGGATGCCGCCGAGATGCAGCTGTATCGCAGGAGGCAGGCCGGCTGCCACGCTGAGCCGTCCCACGCCTCCACGACGGGTTCTTGAGGGTTGGGCGATCCCTGTCGAGGGCTGGCGGTGCCCACCGCCCGCGCGTGCCGCGTGCCTGCGGCAGTCACGGTGTACAACACGGTGTTCATCGACGGGCTGCTGACCACCGCCGCGGCCCGCCACCCCGTCGTTCCGGCCGCAGACGCGGCGGGGAAGCAGTGGGCTGCTGCCGCGAGCCCGGCTGCCGCGACAAGTGCGCCCTGCCTGGCAAGCCTGCGCATGGCCACCTGGCCGCCATCCCGGGTATGAGATCCCATGGACCATATCAGCACAAAGCCACGCGAGAGGAGCCATTCGACACTTGGTCCCGCCAGCCGTTACCGGAAGGGGAGACCAGCAGGCCCGGAAGAACGGCTCGCGGCGCGGTGCGCCCGCGGGAACCGACCTGGCTGAGCTGCTGACGACCTGGCCCTGGCTGAAGGCCGCGGCAGACCTGCAGCCACCCTGCGCGAGGCCGCCCTGAAGCGCTCTGCCGGGCGACGTCGGTGCGGCACCGGCAAGCCGGCTGCTGTTAGCTCCTGACGCACCGCCCGAGGTCCGCGCCGCGCTCGCCCCCGTCGTCTGAGCGCGGGTCCGGTCTGCACGGCGGAAAGGTGTACGCCGACCCCGGCTACCAGGCCGACAAGAAGCAGTCGGGCGTCAGCGGTGGGGCTGGCGAGGTGGCGTGCACGGCGGCTGGTGTGGCGATCGGGGTGGCGCTGGGTGACTTGATTCTCAGCCGGAGGCAACGAAGGCTGGCCGCAGAAGCGGTGCGTCATTTCGGCGCTGGGGAAAACCTAGCCGCGCCGATCGGGTTCTGCAGTCGCGGCGGGCGGCCCATACTGATCATCGGCACTGCTCTCATGGCTGTCTCGCTGGTTGCGGCTATATGTCTCGCTCCCTTCAGCGACGCTGTTGCCAGCGCCGTGGGCTTCGGGGGGATGGGCGCAGGCTGGCTCGTTATAGTGGCATCTTTGCCCTTCGCGACGAACTATGTCGTTGTCCTGACCGATCGGCGTCTGCTGTTGTTCCGCACGACCGGGATCTTCAGGCAGCGCGTGCGGGAGATCTGGACAGGCGTGCCAAGAAGCGACGTGTCCATGAACATCCGGGGCCGGATTGACGGAGCGGCTCTCAGTTTCGGCTTCGCACCCGCCACTGGCATCGCCCCGGTCCGGCTGGACGTCTATCGCAACGGAGCTGGCGTGCAGTACGCCCGCGCCATTCAGCGTGCCCCGACCACACCGGTGGTAGATGATCGGGCCAACATGCCCCTAGCCAATGTGGTCGGTGGCTCGTGATGCTGCCGCGGCCACGTTGACGGCGTTGATCAACAGCCAGCTCTGACTGTGCGAGTGAACATGCTCGCCAGGGCGAATAAGCAACGCACTCTTCTCGGCAGAATTGGGCGTTGATCAGTATGTCGGCCCCAGGCTCGGTCGAATTCCAGATCGCCCCGATCTGAACGACGACCCCATCAGCCAATCACTGCCTAACGTGGGTGAGCCTGGGTGCGATACTTCCGGCTGTGGCTGCCGGCTGCGTGATCATCACCTGGCGGGCATTTAGCTGGCGTTCGGGGTGTGTCCCTATGGTCAGGTCTGGCGGGTGGCAGTGCCGCTGGCTGCGCTCATCCCTTCGCATGTCCCCGGCCGGGGCCGGGCGTCATGGGGCGGGTCCGCGTCTGGCGGGCGGCCAGGGGGCAGTCAAGACGCCGCAGCACGTATTCGTCCACAGGCCAGGAACATCAGCTTGCTCTTCGCGCGACGCGTATACAGCAGCCGGTCGGGGCGCGCGGGAAACCCCCTCGCTGTGCCAACCCGGTCACAGGTCTGAGGCGAGGCGCCGTCGCAGCGGGTATCTAGGCAGAACTGCGCGTCGACGCCCCATCGCGTGAACCCAGATCCGGCACCAGGCAGGGACGTCTGGCCCTTGTGCCTGGGCCGTCTGCGGTGCGCCATAGACATAGGAGGCGATGTCGCCGTGATCACGGCGCGCGCCGCTGTTCGAGCCGAGGAGCGCACGATGACCACCTATGAACTTGCGGACGAGGCGACCATCGCGGCCATTCCGGCCGAGATTGTCCGCGCCCTGCTGGATGAGGCGGCTGGCAGGAGCCACTGGTGGCAGCCCTTCTTGCGGATGCGGCAGCGCGGGGACACGCCCCCCACCGAGATCGGCGCGATCCTTGACTTCACGCTCAACGGCAACGGCCCGCTCGGCCAGCGGTGGGGTTCGGCGAGTTTCTCCGGGCGGGTGACCGCTTACGAGCCGGAGCGGCGGCTCGCTCTTGACTACTTCGACGGTGACTTCCGGGGCACCGCCGAGTGGACGCTGCGCCCGGTCGATGCGGCGCATACCCGCATCGCGACCTGGTGGATGACCGACCCGTCCGGCGGGATGCGGCTGTGGAGCAGGTTCGTAGACGTGCCAGGAACCCAGTCGAAGGTGATGCAAGAGGGATTCCGCGCGATCGAGCGCTTCGCCGCCGAGAAGAGGGCCGAACCCTCGACGTGACACGCCAGCGCGGACATGCGGAACCGCGGCCCGGTGGTCGCCGCTGTCGCCTCCGCCTCGGCGCCCCAGGCATACTCAGCGATTGTCACCGGCCAGTCCGTGCTGCGACGGCGTTGCCTGGGTGAATGGGGACGTTCGCCTCTGCGCCGGTTCGCAGAGCCTGCCGATGATGGGTTGGTGGGTGTCGATGGCTGTGAAGTCCGCGTACGGTTCACCGCCTGCGGGCAGCGGTTGGGCGCACCTTTGTGACGAAGCAAGGCGGCGTCTGCGGGCGCCAGGGCCGAGGAGGTCCGGTGGATGGCTTGATGATGGATTACCCGCTCACGGTGCCGCACCTGCTGGACCGGGCGGCCCTTTACTTCCCCGAGGTTGAGATTGTGAGCCGCCGGCCGGATCGGTCGCTTGCCCGTTCCGGTTATGCCGAGGTGCGGCGCCGTGCCCACCAGTTCTCCGGCGCGCTGGCCAGGCTCGGCGTCGGCCGCGGTGATCGTGTGGCGACGCTTGGCTGGAACCACGCCCGCCATCTGGAGGCATACTTTGGCGTGCCGCTCACCGGCAGTGTGCTGCACACGCTGAACCCGCGCCTGGCGGCTGGCGAGCTCGCCTACGTGATAAACCATGCGGGCGACTCGGTACTGCTTGTCGACGATGTGCTGCTGCCGGTGCTGGAGCGGCTGCGCGGACAGGTGAGCCTGAAGCATGTCGTCGTGTGGACGAACGGTACGCGGGCCCCCGAGAGCATGATCGACTATGAGGAGCTCATTGCCCCGGAGCCGGAGGAGTTTGCCGGGCCGCGGCTGGACGAGCGCGAGGCCGCCTGCATGTGCTATACGTCGGGCACGACAGGGCGTCCCAAGGGCGTGGTGTACTCGCACCGCGCGATCGTGCTGCACTCGCTGGCCTCAGCTATGACCGACGGCCTGGCGATCGGCCAGCGCGAGGTGCTGTGCCCGGTCGTGCCGATGTTCCATGTCAACGGCTGGGGCCTGCCGTTCACCGGCACCATGGTCGGGTGCAAGCAAGTGCTTCCGGGCCCGCACCTGGACCCCGAGAGCCTGCTCGACTTGTACGTTCATGAGGGCGTCACTCTCAGCGCTGGCGTGCCGACGATCTGGCTGGGCATTTTGCAGGCGCTGGAGGCCGAGCCGGATCGCTGGAAGCTCGGCGCGATCCGTATGGTCGTCGGGGGGTCGGCGGCGCCGGAAAGCATGATCCGCGGATTCGACCGGCATGGCCTGCGGGTGGTGCACGCCTGGGGGATGACAGAGATGACCCCGCTCGGCACCGTCAGCTGGCTCAAGCGCTCACTCGAAGGGCTGCCCGATGACCAGCGGTATACCTACCGCGCGAAGCAGGGACTGCCTGTCCCGTTCGTCGAGACGCGGATCATGGGACAGACGGGCCAGGTTCCGTGGGACGGCGAGGCCATGGGCGAGCTGGAGGTACGCGGCCCGTGGGTCGCCTCGGGCTACTATCAGGCACCCGAGCTCACCGGCAAATGGTCCGATGATGGCTGGTTCCGCACCGGCGACGTGGCCACGATTGATCACGAAGGGTACGTGAAGATCACCGACCGGACGAAGGACCTGGTCAAGTCGGGCGGCGAGTGGATTTCCAGCGTGGATCTCGAGAACGCACTGATGGGCCACCCTGCCGTCGCGGAGGCAGCCGTGATCGCCGCCAAGCACCCGAAGTGGGATGAGCGCCCGGTCGCCGTCGTGGTCGTCAGGGACGGCGCCTCGGTCACCGCCGAGGAGCTGAGAGCTTTCCTTGAACCGAAGTTCGCGAAATTCTGGCTGCCCGACGAGTTCGTCTTCACTAGCCAGATCCCGCGAACGGCCGCCGGCAAATTCCAGAAGTCGACGCTACGCGAACAATACGGCGGGCTCTTGATCGAGCAGCCAAGGCCCGAGACGTACTGACACGCTTCCGCCCCAGACAGGCGTCCCCCGGAGCGCCGCGCCAGGTCATGCCGCAGCGCTTCACGGGGGACGTACCCGACGATAGCCAGGACCCGCCCATAGTCCCTCCTGCATCGCCGTCAACGTCTGCTTCCAGCCAGGAGGGCGACAGCTGCCGGAGTAGCAGCAGGTAGACCGCACGAAATAGACATTGGACCCGCTGGCGGAGAGCCAGAACTCGCCGGGCGCGATTTCGCCCGGCTCGCGCCCGGAACTCCGCCGGCCCTCGCCGACCGTCCCCAGCGCGGTCACCACGGACCTGCGCCTGGGAGCGCTCCTCATCTCAATCGCCCCTCTTCCGCCATGGCGATCGAGGCGGCAGCCGCCCGGGGCCGAAGGTCCCGCCGTGAACCGATGTCAGGCCCGCCCGGAACCCTCGCTAGCAGAGGCCTCGCCAGGCTCGCGCGGGTGATCGCGGGCCAGGACCGGTACCGGGAGGCCGGGCAACTATGCCGCCAAATGCCTACCGGCCGACAGCGGTCCCAGGTGACGCGGAGGTGAGGCTTCGGCGGCGGATACGTCGCGCAGGAAATACAGGGCGAGCGCGAGCAGTAACACGATGACGCCAGCTACGCCAAACTCGTCCGCCCTGCACCGGACGCTGCGGGCGGCCTGATCGGCATGGCCTTCCTCGCGATCGCCAGAGGCGTTTCGCACAGCGAACCCCAGACACGGCACCGGCCCGGTCAGTCTGTGCCCAGGTCGCGGGCGATGCCGTCCGCCCAGCCGGTGATTCAGGGCTTGCCTTGGATCCTGATGGAGCGCAGGAGCTGCCCGGATGCGACGGCTGCCTTGACATCCTCGCGTGGGCCAGTGTGCGCGGTTCATCCGGCCGTGCACCGATACATCCCGCTGGGCTATCAAGGGGACACGGACGTAGGCTATCGGTGTACGCAACTCCTGACCGCATCTGCGCAGCATGGCAGGAGACCGCGCGTCGCCCCGGACCTTGGCGGCACGGCTATGCCCGACCGAGCAAGGAGCCGCAGGCCATGGGCCAGACATCATTCTCAACCGCAGCAAGCGCGATCATGGACGCGCCAGACGTTCTGCCAACCCGAGGTCCCCCGGCAAGCAGGCGGCGGGAGAATCTTGATGAGAGCAGTTGCGCATCCGCCCCGCCGCCGGAAGCCCGGTACCTGACCGAAGGTCACGAGCGGATCTGGCAGGGCTTCGAAGATCACGAGCGGCTCGCGCACGACCTCAACGACATCGTGGTCCGCCGGATATTCGCAGCGGGACTGGATCTCCAGGCCGCGCTGCTGCTGATCGGCAATCACTGTGCGGGCAACAGGATCCACGATGCCGTCGTGCAACTGGACCAGGCCATCATGGACATCAGGGACACCGTCTTCGGCCGTGGCGACGCCCGCCCGATCTGAGGGCCGGGCCTGGCCCGGCGCGGGGCCTTCGAAGGTCGCCCGGCGCTGACCGCGGCCAGCGGATCGGACTTGCCCTTGCGGCGCCGGTCCTGCCGGTCAGAGCGGTCCACCTCGACAAACAGGGATCCCGGCCGCGGCGCCCGCCAGCACGACAGATCAGGCATTCTGTCCGCTCACGCCCAGGGGCCCAGCGCATGGGGGCTGGGCGCGAGGCCGGACCCTTTCCTGCCCAGCCCGGCAGCGCGATGCTACGGGTGACATTCGAGCTCGGAAAGGAGGCCGGCAATGTCTGTCTACCCCGCACCTGGTGCACCGCTGGGGTGTAACGCGATCGCCGCCGCCAGGCTGAAGAACGACAAGGTCGATGCCGCCATCTGCGGTCAGCCGCTGTGCGCTGACCTGCTGCCGGAGGCCTGGATCGCCCCGCCTCCGGTGCGGCTACGGCTACCTCCGGCGCGCGCTCGGATGCCACGGCGCGAGCACGCGCACGTCCCCGAGCAGGAGCCCGATCCCGAACTTCCCGGGAGGCCAGCGCGTACACGAGCACGCGCCTGGTGCCGGCACGCGGCTGCCGCTGTCAGGCCTCATGATCCGTGTCCGGCTTCCTCAGCATCGGGGCCGTATCCGGCACTGCTCAGCATCCGGCGCAGGTCCACAACCGTCTGGGTGTCGATGTCCTTTTGCCCGGGGACATCAAAGAATTCGGTTTTGGACCCGACAGTAACCGCAACCATGCCGTCGCGATGATCCACGACCGAGCCGATCGCCCTCAGCAAGGAGGCCACGGCATGCCACTCGATGTTGTGGCTCACGGGATGCTGGAAGATCTGGCGCAGCGTGTTGCGGTGATGATTGTTGAGATGCGCAGGCTCTGACGTCGATGACATCCGGCCTCCTTCCTTCCCCCGGCCAAGATAGCCCGGAGCTGGGATGCGGTGGGGACCAACAGGTGCTGCTGATGATGCGCGCGGCGCTGAGGCCGGGCCAGGCCCACACTGAGCGCCTTGCGGCTGTCGCGAGTACGGCCCAGCCAGCGAGCCGGTACTTCGAACGGAGGCATCTCTCGTCGACAGCTGCTGACGCGTCGCCTCGGCCCTAGTCGGCGTTGGCGTCAGCGAAGAGCCCGCGGGTCCCGGTGAGCGCCGGTCTTGCAACGGGGGAGGCGCGGGCCGACGGCGGTCAGCTACGGTCTGCTCATGCTAGCCGTGAGATCGCCCGGGCCCGAGGACGCGGTCACCGCCAAGCGGACCTTGCTTGGCGGCCTCGCCGAGGGCGCCACGTTGCCGGGCCTGCTCAGCCGGCTGGAGCCGTTGCACCCGCGCAACAACACCTTTCCCGGCGAGGTCTTCCTCCGCCTGGCTGCCGACGCGCTCGCCTGGTCCGGCGTCAGCACTGCTGATCCGCTTCCGCTGGAAGGGATCCGGGAGCGGTTCTTGCCCGAGTTCTCCGGGCGGGGCAGGGACGGCCGCAAGTTCCAGTACGCCGTGCTGGCGGCCGCCGCACTGCACGGCGATGCCGAACCAGACCTGCTCGACGAGGTCGCCT
The DNA here is from genome assembly GCA_963739025.1 of uncultured Actinomycetota bacterium. GTDB lineage: Bacteria > Actinomycetota > Actinomycetes > Streptosporangiales > Streptosporangiaceae > Chersky-822. The sequence continues at coordinate 13,498 of CAVTYS010000005.1, forward strand.
GGTGGCAGGCCGACGATTTCTGGCAGTACGCGCTCCTCGCCGCTGTCGCCTACGTCCGCGCCGCCGCTGACCGGGCGGGCGTGCCGGTACGCGAAGCATGCAGCGTACTGTCCGGACGGCCATGCCGGGCGCCTAGCTGATCTATGCGCCTGTACGACGTGGCCGCCCGACGCCGCCCCAAGCTGCCGTCCACTGTGCGTGGCCATCTTGGCTGGTGAGTGATGTCGCGGATCGCCGACTCTGCGCTTGCCGTCGCCGATGAACAGCTCGCCGATTGGCGAACCGATCCATCGGTTCTTCGCCACGGGCTGTCAGTCTTCATGACCAGATCGGACGCGTCCTCGGGCTGCGCCCGCGCTCTGGTCACTAAGACCGGGATGAAACTACTACCGGATTTGCCACGTTCGGGACTTCTGGCCCTGGGGCGGCCGACCTTTAGCCGTGCCTTCCATTCCCCAAGGCGCAGCCTTGGAGATTGACGGCGCCGCTGCCCGGCCGGCAGGGCAATCAAAGCCGGGAACGCCCCCGCTGCGATCGCGATCACCCGTAGCCACGGCGCGAGACGGCATCGGTCGTGCTGCGGGATCGCAGGAGGCGAGAAGACCATGAACGCAAACACCGGCGGTAACCCGCCGGATCCGGGTCAAGGGATCGTGCTGCGGACCGGGTTCTTCCGGCTCGACTGGACACTGAGGTTCACGCGGACGACAGTCACCATCGACGGCCACCGCCACGAGCTTCCCTGGGGAGAGCAATTCCTTCCGCTCGAACCCGGACGTCACCAGATCCGGGTGTCCTATCGCTACCTCCGCCTGTCCGCGGCCGGGAGCGCCTCGGTCGATGTCGATGTCCCCCCGGACCAGGTCGTCCAGGTTTCCTATCAGGCACCGAAGTCGGTGCTCGTGGCCTTCTTGCCCGGCAAGCTGACCATCGAGGCGGCCGGCCAGTCCTGAGCACGCCCGCCGGCTTCGCGCGGCGAGTAAAGCCCCGGGCAGGCGCCCTGGAGTCCGGCGCCAGGACAGCTCCCCAATGCATAACGGCCAGATTCGGCGTCCTGCAAGTCAGCTGCCACCCTGGAAGCGACGGGCGGCACGGTAAGTCATATTCAAGGCGGCGCCAAATCGCCAGTGGTAGGCCGAGCAGTTTGGCGCCGTCAGGCCTCTGTGTGCTTACTTATCGAGCATAACGGCCAATATTTGCGCCTCTCTTCGACCTGTCATCGGCTTTCGGACAGAAACAGGTTGCCCGTGATCTTTCCGGCTTAGGATGACGTCGGGCTGTCGCCGTTGGGGCATCCCCAGCCAGCGAGCCTTTCCATGTTGCCCCCGGAGCGCTCGCCGACCCTAAGCGGCCGGGTCGTTCTGGCGGGCCGCCCGCGCTCGCGGCGAGCCGGGCCACGTCCGGCAACCCTCGCGGGTTCCGCCGACAGCGGCACGGGCCGCGGCATTCTGACAGTCACGGGGTGCACGCAGCTCACTGAACCGCTCGAGCGAGCCGCGGCTGGCTACTTGCTCGGATGCGGTGTCTTGCAGGAGATCTTCGGGTTCACGCCGACGTAGTTGAGCGGGCCGGCGACGATCGTGACGGCGATTGTGGCGATCTTGTTGCAGCCAGACGGGGCGCGGGAGTATTCATGGCGCTGGCCGGCGGCGATGGCGCCGACGATCAGCCATATGACGAGCAGGATCGATCCGATTCTCACGGCTGCCTCCAGGCGAACGCGATGGTGTGGTCGGGGATCGGCTGGCTAGTGGCGTGCGGCTGTCAGCGGCGGCGTCCGCGGCCGCCGAATGACCAGCCCGTGCCGACGCCCGCTAGGTGCAGGGCGAGGCATGCCAGGCCAAGTAGCAGCAGGCTCAGCGGGGCGAAGACGGCGGGAGTGGAGGTGGATGTCGCGTTGATGAAAAACGCGATGATGAACAGCGCGGCGGCGATATAGCCGAGCATATGTGTCCGTCCCCAGGAGAATCGGCGAGTGGGCGGTTGCCAAGGTCCGGGGACAACTACTGCCAGTCTAATCGTTCTGGTACTTTCCGGATAGCCGCTGTAAGCGCGCGCTGTGGCATGGTCGTCAGCGCATGAGCTGCGCGGAATCGGTGTCAGGCGGGCCGCCAGGCCCTCGCACGCTGGCAGGCCGACCGCCGGTACCGATCGAAGGGCGTCATTGACCTGTTCATTCTCGTGGCACAGCTTGAGGTATCCCGGGCTCACGGTTGCCTGGTTCAGGGACCTCCAGACGGGCCGGCTGCGCGGTGACATAGTGCACTCTCATCCTGGGATGGAGCTGAAGCGGTAGCTGCATGCACCTGGGCAGCCGGGACAGGTTCCGTGACCCGGGCCCTCCCGGCGAGTTGGCTGCCAGCGAGGTCCGGCTCGCCAGGGCTGATCACTGGATGCGTACCTGGTCGGGCTTGATTGCCCGGTCCGGGCTCGCAGCGTCCGGTACGGCTTACTGAGCATGTGCTCCATGCGGCCGCGCTCTGGCCAGCGGGGCACCCCTGTCCCGCGGTGGGTACCAGCCAGCTGGCCGTCACCAGGGCCAGCAAAGTGATCAGCATGACCGGAAGTATCATCGCCGGGAGCAGGAACCGCTGCGGGTGGCTCGGAGCCTGCTCGGTCCCCGGCATAGCCTCGTGAACCGTCAGCTTGTTGAATACCGCGAACCGCGACCCGAGTCCTGGATCCTCCGCCGCTAGTGTCTGCCCGATCCGGTCAAGGGCGCGCTGCTGGTAGGCAGGCAGGCTCATCATGGCTCTCTTCAACCGCCAGCGCCGCCGCATACGGTGGCCGCGACGCCGGTGGTGATTGTTCCTCGCGCTTTGCTGACCTGACTGCTGCCTTTCGGGATGCATGAACTACTGCCCGCCAGGAATGGTGCTGCGCTCCCGGGCAGGCAAGCCGGAGGAGCGTCCCATGGCGCGGCGTTCTTCTCGGGTGGTTCCGCCCCAGATGCCGGCCTGCCCGGTCGCCAGCGCATAGGAGAGGCACGCAGCGCGTACCGCGCACCAGGAGCACACTGCCTTCGCGGCGATGACCTGCGTCAGTGCAGGGCCGACCGCGGCGACGGGAAAGAAGAGCTCAGGATCTTCGCCCTGGCAGGCGCCCCGCCGCATCCAGCCCGGAGAGCGGCCGGAGAGCCCCGGGGCCGGCATGTCACCGGCCTCGGGGAAACGGCGCTGGCGGAAGCCGGACAGGTCCGTTGTTTCTGGTGCCGCGGTGGAAGTCAGGCGTGTCGCGGTGGTGGGCGAGCAGGCGGGCATGTCCGGGCGCTGGCCGGTCGTGGAGCAGCAGGCGGCGGCTGCCGCTCGTGCCTCACTCGGCGGAGGACGCGGCAGCACGTTCATCAATGGCGGGGGAGGTGGCAGCCACGTCGGAGTCGGCCGAGGTCGCGCGATCATCGGGAGGAACTGACTGCGCTCTGGCCTGTGCGGGAGCGAGTCGGCGCCTGAGATCGCGGAGTCTGCTCCAGCGATCGCCGGCCGTGCCGCGCGGGGCATCCTGAGCGGCAGTGCCGTTGCTTAGCTGGCTGCTGGTGTTGGCGCGGGCTGTGTCGCGCTGGCTGATGAGGTCGTCGCGTTCCTGGCTCGCTGCCGCTGTCTCGCGGCGTGACCGTTTAAGCCCGCGGCGTGCGGCGCTGCCGCGCCGGGAGGTGCGGCGAGTGGCGGCGAGCAGGAGAATCAGGCCAAGCAGGCCGGCTGCCCCGACCACGATGCCGGACAGGAATACGGTGCCCTCTGACCCGGCCACGTGGTAGCCCAGCACGGAAAAATGAGTGAGCGCATGCGCGCTGCCGTCGTTGCCCAGGACGCCTGCTATCCCGACGGTCAGGGCGGCGATCAGGATGATGAGCCCGAGAATAATGATCATGACTGCTCCGAACTACGTCGTGGATCAGAACATCGTGCGGGCCTGCCGTGGCAAGCCCGTCGGGAAGCGGGCGCCGGGGGGTTGCTGAGACCACATGCTGGAACGCATGTAGGCAGCACAGGAGCCGGGGCGCCGCTGGTCGGCTGTCAGCGATGTGCGAACCAGCCGCCGACTGGACGATCGACCGCTGATCAAGTGGTAGGCGAGTAGCAGCATTACCGCCCCGGCGATGGCGGTAAGCCAGGTGGACAGCTTGAAGAATCCGTGGATGGTGCGGATGTGGAACAGCTTGGTCCGAGGACGATCCATGCGATGATGCTCATGACTGACTCCTTAGCCAGCTGGCCAGGTGAGGTGCGCGGTAGTCAGTCATACTGGGCAGATCGCGGCGGCAGTGGAATCCCGCAGCAGTCACACCGTCCTGTGACTGCACCGTCTTCCGGTGCCGGTCAGCGTACATATGAAAACTCCGGGCTCTCAGGCGCGCGCCCGCGAATATCGCGGATATGGCTACCGAGGTCCGGAGCAACGTCTTCAGGCTACGCGCCATTTCTGTGGCACGTAAAGAGCAGGCCGCAGGCAACGGCCAAGCCGTTCAACCATGATAGGTCAGGGCAGGTGACGCGCCGCCTGGCTCACCTGGCTGCCGGGTGGCGGCCGGTCCCTGGTTCAGCCACCCTGAGGCGGTTACATCACACCACGGCCAGGCGTGGCCGCCGTGGCAGTCGTCGAGGTCACCGGCGCGCAACTGAGTACCGCCGATGGTGCTGATCGGCCAACTGGCGTCGGGATCGCAGAGGTCTTTTGTCCGGGTGCGGTGGTATGCGTATGCTCTTGACCGTCGGCTTGGCGATCTGGCCGGTGACGTCGTGGTGCGCCGCGTGCGGCTGAGCCCGGATCCGGACGGGCCCGGGAGTTCCCGGCGTAGACGGACCGCGCAGGTGCCGCCAGGCGCGCCGCCTTCCGAGCATGGCCGGAAGGTGCGGCGTTTCCTGAGAGGGTGAGCGGGATGGACGGGCGACTGCTCGCGGAGACGTTTGTCGAGCTGACCGATACCATGGTCGCCGGGTTCGACGTGATCGACTTCCTGCACGTGCTGACTGACCGCAGCGTGCAGTTGCTGGACGTGTCCGCCGCCGGGCTGCTGCTCGCTGATCCGCGCGGTGAGCTGCGCGTGGTCGCCGCCTCCAGCGAAGCAGCGCGGCTGCTTGAGCTCTTCCAGCTGCAGAACGATCAGGGTCCGTGCCTGGACTGTTTCCGGTCCGGGCAGCCCGTTGAAGCGGCGGACCTGGCCGCTGAGCCGGACCGGTGGCCGCGGTTCGCGCCCGCCGCCCGGCAGGCCGGCTTCGCCGCCGTGCAGGCCCTGCCGATGCGGCTGCGCGAGCACGTCATCGGGGCGCTGAACCTCTTCCGCGCCGGCCAGGGAGCCTTCCTGCCCGCAGACGTGCGTGTCGGCCAGGCCATGGCGGACGTGGCCACCATCAGCGTGCTGCACGAGCGCAGCACCCGCCACGCCGGCATCCTCAACGAGCAGCTGCAGACCGCGCTGAACAGCCGGGTGGTCATCGAGCAAGCCAAAGGGAAACTTGCCGAGCGCCTCGGCCTTGACATGGAGCAAGCCTTCAACCTCCTGCGGGACTCCGCCAGGTCCCGCAACCTGCGGCTCTCCGAGCTGGCCCAGACCTTCATCGACGGAACAGGCACCCTCCCGGTGAACAACGCCCGCCAGCGGCACCCCGCCACCGGGCAGGCGCACGGCACGCCCCGCCCGGGGCCGGCGCGGACACCCTAGACCCCGCCAGCACCGTGCCGGCACCCCGGTGCGCGGCTGTCCCGGGACCCCGGAACGCACGCAGCCCTCCCATGGCCCGGGCACGCGACGGTGTGGCGTCGCTGCCGCGACCGGGAGTCGCCCCCCACCGGATTTCTTCGTGCCGGAGCGCGGAGCGTACCGCCACCTGAGGCAAGGTCCGGGCTCCGATGGGCGGCGGGGAAATACATCTGACAGTCCCGGGATAGGCAGTACCGCTGCTGATGCCTGCCCGGCGACTGGGTGGTCAGCGCCGGCGGCAAGGGTGCCAGGGGTCGCTAGTTCGCGTAGCCGGATCACCCGGGACGCCCAGCTGGCGCTGATGGAGGCAGCGAAATGCCGAGCAGCGCGATCCGCTGCTCCGTGACACCCGGCCTGGCCGGGCCGAGCATATTGTTGAGCAGAGGCGAGGCGTCCGTTGAAGAGCATCCATGGGCGAGGCAGGGCCGCCGGAACGTGGCTAGACGCCGCCGCAGCATCTATGGCGCGAGGCGCGTCCGGCGTGTGGCTGCGCGCGGTGTCCCGGCTCGGTCTGGTTTGCCGCGCCACGGTCTACCTCCTCGTCGGCTATCTCGCCTTCCGCCTGGCACTTGCTAAGCACGGCCGCACGGGCGCACCCGCGAGCAGCGCGGGGGCCGTGCAGGAGGCTGTCGCCTATACCTGGGGCCGTGTCCCGCTGGTCTTGCTTGTCGCCGGACTTGCGGCGTACGCGCTGATCCAGCTCATGGAGGCGGTGTTCCGGCCCGCGCACGCGACAGGCAAGATGGGCAGGTGGCGCCAGCGTGCGGTGTCGTCGTGGGGATGCTTGCTGTACCTGGCGTTCTGCCTGAGTACCGCCCGGCTTCTGGTGGAGGCTCAGCCGAAGCGGACGGCGCTGTCCGAGCAGCGTCAGGATACGGACATCGCCGCGGACCTGCTGCGAACCGGATGGGGCCGCCTGCTCCTTGTCCTGGCTGGGCTCCTCGCCGTGGCAGCTGGCGTGGAGGCAGGCCGCCGCGCGGTTCGGCTCGACTTCCGGGAGCGGTTCACCGCAGAGCACATGTACCGGGCACTGGCCATCCTCACCAGGGTGCTTGGCGCGGTTGGTTCCGTCTCGCGCGCAGTCGTGTTCGTGCTGGTCGGTCTCTTCCTGCTCAAGGCTGCGGTACTGTCCAGGCCCAGCCAGGCGAAGGGGCTCGACGCGATCTTCCGTTCAGTGGCCAGCTCTGCCTACGGCTCTTGGCTGCTGGCCTTGCTTTCGTCCGGTCTTATCTGCTACGGCCTTTACTGCCTGCTCGAAGCTCGCTACCGCGACCTGACACCTGGGCATTGAGACGGCCGCGGGAACGCTGAACCGCCCGCCAGGTCATAAACGGGTCATTACGCCACGGTGCGAGGATCCCGGCTGCGTTCCGTGTGCTCTACCCCGGTGCTGAGAAGGCGCCATTCACGCCCTCATCCCCCGTGCGGAGGCATCCTGCCCGCGAGCATGGCGGAGCTGGCCCCGCGCTAAACGGCGGCCCGCCGAGGCGTGAGTACGCTCGGCAGGGCCTAGATCCGGTCCGCTCGCCTAACCGAGAGAACCAGACCATGAAGGAAACCGCAGTCCGGTCCCCTCCGCCGCAGTGCACCCTGGCCGGCGCTTTACTATTGATGCCGGCATGCGAGGAGGTCCCTACCTGCAGGGTTGGCTGGTGCTGCCTGCTGGTAGATGCCGGGGCCGGGAGGAGCGGAGGTCCGGTCATGGCCGGCGGGACGCGTAGGGTGCAGGCATGACGGCCAAGGGCGTTCGGCGTTCGGCGGCGCACGGGGAGCGGGGGGTGCCTGCTGCTGGCATGGTCCGGCGGGACGGCGGCACGATCCTGGACGCGATCGGCAATACGCCTCTGGTGATGGTTGACGGGATCTGGGTCAAGCTCGAGTTCCTCAATCCGTCCGGGTCGATCAAGGCTCGGGTCGCCAGGTACATGATCGAGCGGGCAGAGCGGGAAGGGTTGCTGCGCCCTGGTGACACCATTGTCGAGGCGAGCAGCGGTAATACCGGTAACGCGATGAGCATGGTCGCGGCTGTCAAGGGATACCGGATGCTCGTGGTGATGCCGAACGGGATGAGTGGCGAGCGGTTGGCGATCTCCCGGGCCTTCGGCGCGCAGGTGATGACCCTCGGTGACTTCCACGTCAATGACGCGCTGGCCAAGGTCGCTGAACTCGGGCGCCAGCCGGGATACTTCGCGCCCCAGCAGTTCGATTCGGAATGGAATGTGGAGGAGAACCGCACTTGGCTCGGCCCGGAGACGCTGGCCCAGCTGCCGGCCGGCGTGGTACCGGACGCTGTGGTCGGCGGGGTCGGCACCGGGGGCACCATCGTCGGCGTGGGTCAGTGCTTCCGCGAGCGCAACCCGTCGTGCCGGATCGTGGCCGTTGAGCCCAATGAGTCGTGCACCCTGATGTGCGGCGAGGTTGGCCGGCACCTCATCGAGGGCATCGCCGACGGTTTCGTCCCGGGCATCTTCGCCAGGCACCGACACATCATCGATGAGATAGTCGCCGTGGACAGCGGCGTGGCGATCCTCGAGATGCGGCGCCTGGCCAGCAAGTTCGGGATGTTCGTGGGCCCGAGTTCTGGTGCGCATCTCGTCGCCGCCCGCGAGCTGCGAGCACAGCACCCGGACCTGCGGCACGTCGTGACGTTCTTGTGCGACGAGGGCGAGAAGTACATCAACGACTACTTCCTGGACGCCTGACAGAGCCTCAGAGCCTTAACACCGGCGAGTCCAGTACACGGACAGTCGGCATCCCGCGGAACTCGGGTGCCGCCGAATGGCCGGACAGGAAGTAACCTGAAGTGCCGGATGTTGGCAACGTGCGGATGAAGGTCAAGCTGGTTCAGCGCAAGGCTTCCGGCCAGGGGTCCGGGCGTGCCGTGCCTGCGGCTGAGTTCGGGCACCCGCGAGGATGGTCGCCGGCCCGCTCGCCGTCGGGCTGAGCGCCGCGACGATCAGGCATCGCTAGCGGCCTCATCCACGCCTTCGTGGACGGAGACGACGTCGATTCGGAACGCGTCCGTCCTATGAGCGATCGAGATTCGGGCGGCGTTATCCAGAACCCGCGGATCCTGTCTTTTCAGCACCGCTCGGCGGCCTGCCCGCACCTGCCGCAACCGTAGCAGCGACCGCCCGCGTCCCTGGCCGTGTACGTCAGGCTGCGCTGTGCTCACAGGGCTGGGGCGGCTGGGGCGGCTGGGGCGGTAGCAGGTTCCCGCTGCGCTTCCTCACTTATCAAGACGGTCAGTACGCCGCCGAGGACAGGTTCCTGGCTGGCAAGTTCTGGCATCGGGAGCTGCGCCTGGATCATTCGTCCCTCTGCGCGGTCGGCCATCCCGAGCAGGCGCGGGCGGAGGTAGCCCAGAGCGTGCGCGAGCAGCCGTGATACGTGCATCTGAGAGAGGCCGAGCTGCAGGCCGATCTGGGCCTGCGTCATTTCACCGCGGAAGCGCAGCAGCAAGATCTGCTGCTCTCGCGGGGGCAGTTCGCCCCAGTGCGTGGCGATGGCCTGCATGCTGAGCATATGTTCCAGCCGCGGATCCTCATCGCCGATGAGGTCAGCCAGGCTAGCCGCACCGGGCTGGCTAGACACTGGCGCGTTCAGCGAGGACGGCCGGAAGGCCAGCTCCGCCAGCTGAGCATCCCGCAGGCTAGCGACGCTGACCCCCAGATGCCCAGCCAGGTCAGCCTCGGCTGGCGTACGGCCTAGATCCTGGGTCAGCTGCCCGATCACCGCGCGGAGTTCCACGGCCAGATCCTGCGCCGGGCGCTTGACATGAATCTGCCATCGCGTGTCCCGGAAATGCCGCTTGATCTCGCCGGTAACGCATGGCTGCGCGTAGGCCGCAAGGCCACGGCCAAATGCCGGATCGAAGTTGTTGATTGCCTTCATCAGGCCGACATACCCCGCCTGTATCAGGTCCTCGGCAGGCTCTGGACTGCGGCAGTACCGCAGCGCGCTGGACCTGACCAGCCCGCGGTAGCGGCCCACGAGCACCTCACATGCCGCATCACGCCGCTCGCTGCCGCGCGGCAGCGAGCGGATTACGGCCAGCAGCTGCAGGTCATCCAGCTCCGCCAGAACCGAACGCATCCGGTCTTCCGGGACAGACGGAACGGGCTCGGGCTCTCGACATACCGCTTCTGCGGAAACTACTGTCATGCCTGCCTCGGCTTACATCAAGTCCGACGTGAGGACCGCCGAGGTCCTGGGCAGGCGGGATAACACGACCATGGCCTGCGCACACGCGCAGATCGGTGTCGTTTCCCAATTACCTTGAGACTAGGTCATAGTCGTGGCAGCAGCAACACCCGCCGCAACTGCCGTTGTCGAGGCCAAAAGGCAGCGAGACTGACCCGGCTGGCCCGGCAATCAGCTGCGCCAGGACTCAGCTACGCGAAGACGAAGCCGCAGGGACCAGCTAGCTCCCACCTCCCACGGCGTGGCGTCGAAAACATGACCGGTGTGTAGGCGCTCGCCTCTGATTTGCAGGATGCCGCCCTCCAGGCCGGCCGCTTCCGCGCGAGCCAGCGATGATGCGCATCACCGTGCTGTTGTGAACATCGCGAGGAGGCGGACCCTCCGGCGGGCGGATCGTCGGCGGGATGCCTTTCCGCCTGACTGTCCCGCGTCTCCGCGCGGGCGGTGTCGCGCTGGCCGGCCAGGTCATCTCGATCCTTGCTGACCGCGGCCGTCTCGAGGCGGGCCTTCTTCAGCCGTCGCGCAGCGGCCCGCCGGCCATATAGCACTGGGGCCGGCTGGGCGTGCATCAGGCGGCTGCGGATGAGCGTGATCGGCGGCCGTACGCGAGTAGCCTGGTCCCGTGCTGGGCATTCCTGACCGGGTACACACCTGCCCGTTCGACCACGATGGTCTTCTCACGCAGAGGTTGGCGATGGCCTGACCGGTGCCTACTGCACCTACTCCGCTCCTACTCCGGCAGCCTGCACGCCGTCATCGGCAGCCGGGACGAATCCGCGATCATGCCGGCGAGCGTGCCTGCGGCCGAGTTCAGGTAGCTGCGAGGATGTCCGGCGGCCTGCTCACGGCCGCCGCAGCGCGCCGCGTCCGTCCGACATCGCTGGCAGCCTCGTTCACGCTTGCATGGACGGAGAAAGCGTCGGTCAGCCGGGTCAGGGCAAGCAGGCGGAGTACCTGCCGCTGCGGGGCCGCGAGCAGCATGTCACCGCCGGCGTGCCGGGCCTGCTCGCGCACTCGGACCAGCGCTGCGAGGCCGCTGGAGTCAATGAATTCCAGGCCTGTCAGGTCGATGATGATCTCGCGTTCGCGGGCTGCGACCGCGGATAGCTCAGCTACGACTCTGACGGCGACCGCTACGTCAAGCTCCCCGCGCAGTCCCACCACGACCCGGCTGTCTCCCTCGCGGGATATCAGATCCACACTGCACACTGTCGGCACCTTCCGGCATCAGCGGTCAAGGGCACGGTCCCGGCTTCTAGACGGTGCCGGGCCCAGCGGCCGTGAGGCGACTCCCGGGCAACCTCGTCACCGGACCCGGATCGCGTCTTCAGATCGGCGGGTCGTGTTCGCGGCGGAGGATGGCGTCAGCCAGCGTCGGGCTGTCGCTGTTGGGGCCGGGCCTGCGGATCAGGTCCTTCTCCAGGTCGGCCGGTGACTCGCCGTTAGACGTGGGCAGCATCGGCTCGACCCAGCGGCGGAGCCGCGCACCGCGGGCACGCGCCACTCCGGGAATCACCAGGCCGAGGACGCCCGCGAGGATCAAGATGACGCCCACGACGCGCAGGTTGAGCCAGGACAGTGATTCTGCAGTCAGGGCGAACAGCAAGATGGCCCCGACGGTGATGAGGAGGGTCCCCAGTCCGACGCTCATCGTCCGCCTGCCGCCAGCTTGGCGACCGCGGCGACGGGGCTTGTCCGTCACCATCAACGGGGACATTGGCGTGCCGTCCCCTGGCCGGACCGGCCGGAAATCCCGGGAACGATCCAAGCGAGAAGGCTCATAGCTGACTCCTGAGTCAGTGGTGAATGTGGTACTCGCCCATTAACCGGCGGCAGAACAGATTGCTGCAGCTGCAGCAAAAAGCTCCGGACCCTGCCAGGGACCGGAGCAACATCTTCACTATACGCTTCCGCACTTGCGGAAGATAGGGCAGCGAGCGCGATTACCAGCAGCGGCAGCGCATTCCTATTGCCCAGTTCGATCATCGGAACGCCCGGCTAGCCGCACTGCCCCAGAGAGACGGCGGCCTGAGCCTGGTCGCCTCCTCGGGAAACCGAATCGTCCCCGGTCGGCAGACCCTCGCCACGGAAGCCCACGGCCTCGCCGAAACGACCGCGCAAGGCAGGCCAAGTGAGCATCATCAAGGCGATCGCGCACCGGCCAAAGCAGGCGAGGCTGTCCGTGACTGCACGCTCGCCGCCGGGTAGAATTGTGGTGCGGTACGGCGATGCTGAGGAGGGAAATCAGCGTGTTCGAGGCTGCCGATATCCGGGAGTGGCGTGGCCATGACGTAGTCGACGCCGGCGGGCATAAGATCGGCGCGCTGGAGGCCGTCTACGTCGATACCGGCACCGACCTGCCATCGTTTGGCACGGTCCGGGTGGGAATGCCGACCCGACACCGGCTCGTGTTCGTACCCTTGGACCAGGCGACCGTCGGGCCTGGGTACCTCAAGATCCGCTACGACAAGAGGCAGGTCAAAGACGCGCCCGCGATCGACACCGACGGCGAGCTGCCGGCCGGCGACGAAGAGGCGATTTTCAAGCACTACGGCCTCAGTTACCAGCCGGGTGCTGACGGTGCGAGGCTGCTCGCCCGCCGCTGAGCAGCCGACGAAACGGGGTGCTGGATGATCGCTCTCTTCCTGCTTCTGGTCATTGCCGCGATCGCGCTGGGCATCGTGGGCGTTGTGGTAAAAGGCCTGGTTTATCTGCTGATCATCGGTATTGTGGTCTTCCTCGGCGCCCTCCTGCTGGCTGCCCTGCGGATGCGGCGCCGCCCAGGCAGGCGCCAATCCCGTTGACTCCCTTCGAAGTCAGGAGCCAGCCAGGCGCTAGCTGGCATCGGCCCGGGCTCGCCGCGCCGGAGGAACTTGCGGACCCGTCGGCGGCCGAGTCCCGGGGTCTGGTCGGCCCGAGGCTAACACCCGAAGCTAGACACTAGCAATGAACTTCTAGTGATCGGCTGTTGCTGGCGGCCGGAAGGCGCAGCTGAGAGCGGTCGGCCCACGATATCGCCTGTCGCGCAGGCAGCTCGATGATCTCACTGCACTGCGGGCTGACCTTTTCAGGAAAGCGCAAGTAAGGTAGAGTCCTAGTTGTACAGCTCCGGACCCAGGCGGCCCGCAATCGCGTTCAAATCTCGCGGCGGCAGACCAGGGCCCGGTTTTTTTCGTACACGGAAACGGTGCAGGCTAGACGCTTCGGCAAAGGACGGTGATAACCGAAGGGAGAATTACACTCCCACCGCGATCTCTCCAGCATGACCGAACTACCGCGTGCGTCACCTCGTCGCTGACTAAAGGAGTCGGTCATGGGAATTCTCGCTTGGATCGTTCTCGGCCTGGCCGCAGGCCTCATCGCCAATATGTTCATCCCCGGCCGCAGGTCACAGGGGCTTATCATTACCTGCCTGATCGGCATCGCCGGCGCGTTGCTCGGAGGCTGGCTGGCCACGAAGCTGTTCCACATCCACAGCCTCCAAGGGTTCTTCAACCTGTCCACCTGGCTAACGGCCATCGCCGGGGCGGCCGTATTGCTGCTGGCCTACCACCTGGTCACTGGCCGGTCCTCCCGCAGGTCCGGCTGGTTTGCGCACCGCTGACATACATCAGCGCGGCGCAGGTGCATTCGCCGTGAGGACCGAGGTGAGGATCGCCCATATCCGTGCTCCCAGCGAGCACGGTGGGGTCCTGCCGCCTCGCGGCGTCTGCCCGGCGACCCGGCAATCCTCAGCAGAAAGCAGGTAGCGCCATGTCAACCGCGATGATCATCGTGGTCACCGCAGCGGCCGTCGTCGTCGCCGGAACCGTGACGATATGCACGCTCGCGCTCGCGCGCCGCCGTGAGCTTCAGCACCGCTTCGGCACTGAATACGACCGCGCAGTTCGCGACAGCGGCAGCACGCTCAGGGCAGAAGCCGGACTGAGAGAACGCGAGCGGCGAGTCCGGGATCTCGATATCCGCCCGCTCACGAACCAGGCGCGCGAAAGCTACGCGGATGAGTGGGCAGCCGTCCAGGAGCAGTTCGTCGACGCCCCTGCCGATGCCGTCGCCGCGTCCCATGTGCTCGTGACAGCGGTGATGAACGAGCGAGGCTACCCGGCAGACCATCCTGACCAGGTTCTCGCGGACCTGTCAGTCGAGCATGCGAGCACCCTTGACCGCTACAGGTCGGCCCAGCAGATCAGCGGGACCGATGGTCCGGGTACGGCCTCCACGGAAGACCTGCGTCGGGCAATGATCGGCTACCGTGCCTTCTTCCGCGACCTGCTCGGCGAGCCCGATGCCCAGCCCGGTTCACCGGCCGCCGCGGACGCAGAGGACGTCGGGCCGGATGACACGAGCCCGGGCATAGATGAAACACAGCTCGCGGCAGTTCCGATCACGATGCCGGCCAGTGACCCCGCCTCGGACGCCGCTATCGGACGGCCTGAAAGGCAGGCCGGCAGCACCTGGCCCGCGAATGTCGGCGAACCCGACGGCCGCGCGAGCTACGCCCACCAGACCATTAGTCAACCAGAAGCACAGGAAGCAATCACTTCACCAAGATAGGCAGAGGAAAAGTGACGACACCAACAGAAATGTCATGGGACCACCAAACTATCGGCGACGACCAAGCTGGGTCCGAGGCTCATGTCACAGATCCGGCCAGCGCGACAGCGGAAACGACGGGCTGGGGACCCCGGATCGTGGCGCCAGCGGACGATGACGAGCAACCTGAGCCGCCGACCTTGGAACCGGCCAGCGCCACAGCGCAAGGCATTTCCGAGCTGGACGCCCTCGGTCCGCCCGATCTTCCTGGCAATCCTGACCTCCGCAGCGCGGCAGCAGAGCCAGGCACCCCTACCGGGCCTGATGATGAGGAATCGGCGGCCGCCACGGCACTCGCCGCAGAGCCGCGGCCAGCCAGCCCACCAGCCATCGACGATGACGGCATTAACCTAGAGGTCCGCTGGCACGAAATCCTGGCCATGTTCGTCGACGAACCGCGTTCCTCCGTCGAGCAAGCGGCTGCCTTCGCCGGCGACCGCGCCGAGGCGTTCATCTTGTCCATCAAGGAACAGCAGGATTCACTGCAGTCAGGATGGCAGCGCCAGGATGCGGACACCGAAGAACTCCGTCTCGCGCTGCAGCAATACCGCATCTTCTGCAACCGGCTCGACGAACTGTCCCATCACGGCTGACCCGCCGCGGGCCAGGCGGCTGCTTCGCGCGCCGCTGAGATCCGCCAGGGGACGCTCCGGCTCTCGGGCTGCCCTCTGGCGGGTTCCGCCTGGCTCGCCTGTACCTAACGGGTCGCACAGCACTTCAGCAAACGCAGTACGGAGCGAATCATGATCATCATTATCGGACTCATCATCCTGGTCGCTGCGCTGGTCACCGGTGTGGCCGGTGTTCTCGGCAACGGTGGCAGCGCACACGCGCTCAGCCATTTCTCGGTGCTCGGCTACCACGTGACCGGCTCGGCTGGCACCCTGTTCCTCTATGGCATAGTGGTCGGGGCGGCCGGCCTGCTCGGGCTGGGCATCTTGCTGGCCGGCGTGCGTCGCCGGTTCCGGCGTGGCAGCGCCGCACGCCGGAGGCTCATGCAGTCCCGCCGCGAGACCGCAGCGGCTAGCCGGGAGCGCGACGACCTGATTGACCAGCGCGATGCCGCCCGCGCCGAGACCGCCAGCACGCTGGGCAACACCACTAACCTCCAGAATCCCGAGCTCAGCCCGGACGACGATCGCTTGAGCAGAATCCGTGCTTTCATGCACCGATTCGCGCCCGTCCAAGCCAGCGCCACAGATTCAGACTCGCCGGCCAGCGAACCCGCCCCTGAAGCCCTCTCGCGCTCGCCCGCCCACGAAGAGCGTGCACACGCCACCCCACCCCTGCAGAATGAAACGCCTGAGGTCAGCCCGCCATGAGCACGCCGAGAGAATTGCGCGGGCGCATAAGCGGCCGGATCGCGATGGTGAAGGGACTGCGAGGGTGGCAGGCATCCTCCACAGCGATGAGTGATCGACGCAGTCGTGCTGTCAGGACGGCATTTGCCTATGCTCAATCGGCAGTCGGCATTATTTTCTGGCACGAGAAGGTCTGGCAGTCCGCTGACATCGCCGACTCTGCACGCGGGGTCTGTCCATCCACTCGTTTTCGTCTGGCGCACAGATCACCCCGTTATGGCACGTGACGCGGCCTCGGCTTAAGGCCACATGCCCGCTCACCAAACGAGTCATCGGCGCGTTGTCATGCGGGTCGGCTCCTGAGCCGGGTTGTGGCAGCTCATAGGCGTTCGCGGAACCAGTCCAGGATCAGGTTGGCGCGCATGATCCGGTGTCTGGGTGACCCGCGGCGGCTGAGCTCGTGGTTCTCGGCGGGGAATCTGACCATCACCGGGTGGCGGTCCAGCAACCGCAGGGCGACGAACAGCTCCTCTGCCTGGGCGATCGGGCAGCGCAGATCGTCGTCGGCATGCAGGATCAGCAGCGGCGTCGTGATGTCCTTGACGTAGGTGACTGGTGAGTGCCTGGCGTATGCCTCGGGCGCTGATAGGTGATCATGGCCGATATAACTGCGGAGGAACCCGGCGATGTCGGCGCTATGTTCCATCGTGGTCAGGTTGTTGCAGGCACCTTGGGAGCATGCTGCCTTGAACCGGTCGGTGTGGCCGACCGCCCAGGAGGTCATGTACCCGCCGTAGGAGTAGCCGAGGATACCGAGCCGGGCAGGGTCGATCCACTCGAAACGCTCGCATGCGGTGTCGACGCAGGCCATCACGTCTTCGAAGTCGACGCCGCCCCATCCGCTGCCGGGATCGTTTTCACACTCGGGCCACCGCACCGCGCGTCCCCACTGTTCGGTGTAGCCGGAACTTCCGCGCGGGTTGGAGTACAGGACGCCGAAGCCCGCGGCGGCCTCGAGCTGGAACTCATCTGTGAACCGGTTGCCGTACTGAGTAAAGGGTCCGCCGTGAACGTTGAGCAACGTCGGGTACTTCTCGCCTGCGCGTGCTCCAGCAGGCGGAATCGCCCAGCATTCCACCTCGCTGCCGTCGGCGGAGCGGGCGGTGAACCGTTGCGGAGAGCCGAGGCTGACCGCGGCAGCGAATGGCTGCGTCAGCCTGGTCAGCGCGTGTTCCTCACGGTCCCCGCTCTGCGGCTTCTCCGCGCTGAGGCTCGTGACGAACAGCTCGCCGGTGCTGGTGGATGTGGCAGCGATGAACGCCAGCGTCCCCGCAGCCCAGTTCCACTCACTGATCCAGCGGTCGCCGCCAACGATGATCTGTGGCTTCTCTGTCCTGTCAGCCTTGGCCCGATAGAGGTGGACATTGCCGGCGTCTTCGGCCAGGAAGAGCAGATGATCTCCAATCCAGGACGGACCGATGAGCAGGCCAAACAGCTGGCAGTTCCGGTCCAGGCTGGCGGTCAGGGCCTGTGCCTGTCCCGAGCTCAGCTCGAGCACACCGACCTGACGGTGGCGAGGGCTCTCCAGCGGCGTGCGGTTGAAGTAGTAAGCCAGGCGCCGCCCATCCGGCGACCACGACGGACGGGCGTACACCAATCCGCCGTCCGTCAGGCGCTCAGGATCAGACGCCCCGTCGACCCCGACGACCCACAGGTCGTTGGCGAGGTCGAGGTCCCAGGTCTCGTGGCACGCTGACGTGAAAGCTATCTTGCTGCTATCGGGTGACCAGGCCAGGCCGTCGGCCTGGAACGGCCCCGGCGTCACAGTGCGCGGCGCCGAGGAGCCGTCAGCTGGCACCACGAAAATGCGGCTCGGCCGGTCGCACGTCCAACCTGCCGCGTTGAGGCGGTAAATCAGGCGCGTCACACGGCGGGGCGGCATGTCCTTGCCCGCCCGCGGCTGCCCCGGCTGGCCATACTGGTCGGCATCGGGATCGCGCGCGACGAAAGCCAGCCAGCTGCCGTCCGGCGACCAGGCCAGCTCCGCCACCGGGCCATGCCAGGAGCACACAACAATGCGCTCGCCTGCGGTGGCGACTGGCAAGATGCAGATCTCGGACGGGCCCTCCGGCGGGGCGGAGACGAAGGCCAGCCGACGGCCGTCAGGGGACCAGCGCGGCAGAATCTCGCATCCACGGCCCGTGAAGGGGTGCGGCTGACCGCCCGGTGCGTCAGCAGGGGCCAGCCAGATCTGCTGCCTGTAGGTGTTCGACTCGAGATCGGGGTCGCTGACGGTGAATGCGATGACCGATCCCGTCGGCGACACTTGCGGGTCCGCCACCTGGCGAAGCCTGGCGATGTCTTCAGGAACCATGAATGCTGGAGCGCTTGCCGTCTCTGTCATGTGCCGCCTCTCGCCTCTGCCAGGAGAGCAGGGCCGCGCAGTCCCGCTCCCGCCTGGCACCGGTGATCGACCTAGATATGCCCCATATGACCATAGACCTTGCGATCGGCCGGGCAGATCAGCCATCGGCTCCGGGTAGTCACGCATGTAAGCAGGCAGACGTCGAGGACGGCGGATGGCTCTCTCGGATCATCACGCGGAACCGTGCGGGTGACGGGGAGCTGACCATGACGAATGATGCCGAACTGCAGCTTTTCGTAGCCGCCGAGTTCCTGGCTCTCGCTGACCTGCTCGATGCCGTATCGGATGCACAGTGGAACACCCCGTCGCTGTGTGCGGGCTGGCGAGTTCGCGAAGTAGTCGCGCACATGACGATGGCAGCGCGCTATTCCGAAGAGGAGTTCATGGCCGAGTTGCGCCGCTGCGACTTCGACTTCAGCCGCTTGTCGAACCAGATCGCCGCCCGGGACGCCGAGCTGCCGACCAGCGAGCTTGTCGCCAGCCTGCGCTCGGACGTGATGCATCACTGGGAGCCACCGGGCGGTCACCCTCGACGCCACCGCTGGCCCGAGTGCAACGTGGTGGCGATCGGCTTTCAGAGCCACTCGGTCTTCATTGCGGGAGCCGCATGGATGCAAACGAGCCTTGCCGGGCCAGGCCCGCTGTTGCTGAAGCCGTGCGGAACGCCGGCCGGGCCGATGACGATGTCGCCAGGGCCGCCAGCTAGGGCCTCGTCGCCCACCATGACCTGGACGTGACCTTCCAAGATCACGAACGTCTCGTCGTAGGCGTGGGTATGCAGGCCAGGACCATCCCCAGGCCGGTTGTTCACCAGGAAGAACGACACCGAGCACGGGCCGTGCCTGCCACCCTCGAAGGTGCGGGAGATGTCATTGCCTGGCAGGTCATTGGCGTTGACGTGGTACATGATCACGTTGCCTTCCCGGTTGGCGAAGTTGGGCGCCGTCTTCTATGTAACTCTTCCTCATGATCGGCTGCCTGTGGGCTAGCACTGCCGCGCTACCGTCGATGTGATTACATAATTACACGACGGTCGGTCGTGGATGAGGACTGGCAGCGAGTCGCGCCGGCAGCGGCCGGGAAGGTTCATTGGAATGAAGCAGGAGCAGTCGTGACGTCGGCGGCGGGTTCCTCGCGGCCGCACTCTCAGCCGACGGATTCTCAGCCGACGGACTCTCAGGCGACGGACTCTCAGGCGACGGCCAGCGCTCCGGCGGGCCGGGGCAGGCTGGCTCGGTTGATCGCTACGCGGGGCGGCAAGGCGGCGCCTGAGGCGCCATTCGTGATCGAGCACCGCGAGGCACTCATCTACATGCTGTGCGAGGCGGCCGAACTGGAGCACGGCATCATGTGCCAGTACCTGTTCGCAGCCTTCTCGTTGAAGCAGAGCGCCGATGAGGGGCTGAACCCGGCCGAACTCGACGCGGTCAACCGGTGGCGCCGCCAGGTGTCCAAGGTTGCCACGCAGGAGATGCTGCACCTGGCCGTGGTGCACAACGTGCTCTCGGCGATCGGCGCCGCGCCGCACCTGGCCCGGCCGAACCTGCCAGCCCCCGCCGGACATTATCCGGCCGGCGTGCAGCTCGCGCTGGTCCCGTTCGGGGAGCAGGCGCTGCGGCACTTCATGTTCCTCGAGCGTCCCGAGGGCATGGAGCTCGAGGACGCCGAAGGGCTGGCCGCGATGGGCGCGGCAGCAGCGGTGGTGAACCCCCGCGATATCGTCCCGCAGGGCCAGGACTCACATGCCGTTGCTGGCCAGTCCGGAAATAGCTGGCCGCGGCTAGCGCGCTGACGTAGGTTTTGTGCCCGTGGATGATCCAGACGGATATTTCGGGGAACCGGTCGCCGAGAGCTACGACGACCCGTCGGACCGCATGTTCCAGCCGGAGGAAATCGACCCGGTGATCGGTCTCCTCGCTGAGCTGGCGGGCAGCGGGAGCGCGCTGGAGCTGGCTATCGGCACCGGCCGGATCGGGCTGCCGCTGTCGCAGCGCGGCGTGCCGGTGCACGGCATCGAGTTGTCCCGGGCGATGGCAGCCCGCCTGCGCGGCAAGCCTGGCGGCGACGCGATCTGCGTGACGATCGGCGACATGGCCACTACCAGGGTGGAGGGCACCTTCACCCTGGCTTACCTGGTGTTCAACACGATCAACAACCTGACCACGCAGGACGCGCAGGTGGCCTGCTTCCGCAATGTTGCCAGGCATCTCGCGGCTGGCGGCTGTTTCGTGATCGAGACAGGCATCCCGCCGCTGCGCCACCTGCCGCCAGGACAGGACATCCAGGGTTACCGGGCCGGACCCAGCCGGATCGTCTCCTACAGCTTCGATCATGCCACCCAGCGGTACGACGGCCATTACGCCCAGTTCGCCGGCGGGACCGGTGAGTACCGCACGATCCCGTTCCGCTACGTGTGGCCGTCCGAGCTGGACCTGATGGCGCGGCTGGCAGGACTCCGGTTGCGTGACCGCTGGGCAGGCTGGAACCGCGAGCCTTTCACGACCGACAGCCGCTCGCACGTCTCGGTCTGGGAGAAGCCGGCCGCCTGAGGAGCGGAACGAAGAACACGACGGTCCTGGACCAGTTCGTCGGCTAGCATCGGCCGATGCCGCTCCCACGGCCTCCCAATCGAGACAGCGCGGCTGACCTTGCGGCCGTTCAATCTGGACGACTACGACGACCTTTACGCCTACCGGTCCCGCCCAGACGTGGCCCGGTTCCTGCACTGGGAACCACGCGACCACGCCCAGGTACGGCAGGCGCTGGAGCACCAGTGCCGGGAAACCACCCTTGACGATGAGGGCGACTGGCTGACGTTCGCCGTGGTGTGGCGCGAGGAAGGCAAAGTGGTCGGCGAGGTCGGGCTCAAATTGCTCAGCCGTGCGCACCGCCAGGGTGAGACAGGATTCGTCTTCAACCCTGATTACCAGGGACACGGCCTAGCTACCGAGGCCGCCGCATCCATGTTGGCGCTGGGCTTCGCCGACCTGGGGTGGCACCGGATTGTCGGCTCCTGTGATGCCCGCAACCGTTCGTCAGTGCGCCTGATGGAGCGAATCGGCATGCGCAGGGAGGCGCATTTCGTTCAGAACGAGTTGGTCAAAGGCGAATGGACCGACGAGCTCGTCTTCGCCATTCTCGATCACGAATGGAAGTTACGCCGCAAGCATCGCCCGCACTGATCGCGGTCATCATGGTCATCCCGCGATCAGAACCTGCGGCGCAGCGCACGTGCCGCACCCAGCCGCGTGTCCGCCATGGCCATGGCGGCGGCCCGCGGCGTCAGGGAGCCATGCTGCACGCGGTCGATCAGCTCGGCGGTGGACGCCCGCATCTTTTCCTCGATCTCGGCAAACGCCTCTATCCGGCCGGCGCCGCGATGCTCAGCAGCCGCGCAGATGACACCGCCGGCGTTTGCGATCACGTCAGGGACGCAGAGCACGCCGCGACCGGCCAGTTCCTCCTCACCCTCGGGGGTCGCGGGTATGTTGGCACCCTCAATCACCACCCTGGCCGAGACTTTCGCGGCGTTCTCCGCTGTCAGCACGTCGGGCTGGGCCGCCGGAATAAGGATGTCGCAGTCGAAGCCGAGTATGTCATCTCGCGGCACGGCCGCGCCGCCAGGGAAGCCGGCGACCGACCCGCTCGAGTCCTTGTACTTGAGCAGGGCGGCGAGGTCGAGGCCGGCCGGGTCCCAGGTCGCATCCCGGATGTCAGAGACGGCGGTCACTACCGCGCCGCGCTGGCCAAACGCGCGCGCAGCGGCGCTGCCGACCGCGCCAAAGCCCTGGATGATCACGCGCGCGCCTGCCAGTTCGATGATCTTGGCTTCGCTCAGCACCTCCGCGCAGATGGCCAGCCCGAACCCGGTGGCGCCTAGCTCGTCGAGCGGCACGCCGCCGAGCGCACCTGGGACGCCGACCGCCCGGCCGATCTCGTCATACACGTACGCCATCGACGTCTCGGTGGTGCCCATGTCCGGGCCGGGGATGTACTCGGTGAGCTGCTCAATCGCCCGTGCGAAAGCGCGCATGACCCGCTCGTGATCGCCGGGCGCCAGGTCTGGCGGCGCCGCGATGCCGGACTTCCCGCCGCCATGCGGCAAGCCAACTACCGCGTTCTTGACGGTCATAGCCCGGGCCAGGCGGGCCACCTCGCTCGCCGTGACGTCAGGCCGGAGTCGCACGCCGCCAATTGCCGGGCCGAGCGCGACATTGTCGATCACGACGATGGCGTCGTAGCCGGACGCCAGGTGCAAGAAGATCACCTTTGACGGTCCAAGTTCATCGACCGTCCAGCTAGCCGATCTTTGTGCCATCTCTGCCACCTGCCTGCCGTCCGCCATAGCGCGCCACGCTAGCCCGCCGTGCCACATCCAGGCTGCATCGCCGCTGCCCTGCCCTGAAGAGTCGTTGGTCCTGAAAACCGGGGACCATGCCTTATTCGGGATTGGCGCACTCTGTCGCTATCGGGTGCGCTCGGAATGTGGTCAGATCACGCTCAAGCGCAAGGCATGATCCTGATGCGAGTGTTCAGGCACGTACTGCGAGACTGATGCGGCCGTGCTGATCGGACTACTCGACCGGGCGGTCGCGGGTGTCAGCCTGCGCCGCGGACTGACCGGGGGCTGCCACGTGGAACCTGCCGCGACGATGCCAGCGTCACCGGGGCCCGGGCTCGAGCGTGAGCCGGCGGAATTGCGATCGCGCCGCCTGGCCGCCGCGCGCCGGCGGGCTACCGCTCTCCTGGCCGGGGTGGCGGTTGTATTCGTGGCCGTGACTGTGGCTGGCGCGCACGGGACTCTTCTTGGCTACGTGCAGGCCGGCGCTGAGGCGGCCATGGTCGGTGGCGTCGCCGACTGGTTCGCGGTGACGGCTCTCTTCCGCCGTCCCCTGCGCCTGCCGATACCGCACACCGCGCTGCTGGTCGAGCGCAAGGATCAGTTCGCCGCCACTCTCGGCCAGTTCGTCCAGGAGAACTTCCTCAATGCCGATGTCCTGGCCGAGCGGGTCCACTCCGCCGGGCTCGTTTCCCGCCTGGCTGCCTGGCTGGGCGAGGAGGCCAATGCGGCCAGCTTCGCCGGTCACGCCGCAGATCTTGCGGTCACGGTGGCTGAGGCTCTGCGCGATGAGGATGTCCAGCGCGTGCTCACCGCCGAGCTGACGCGGGCGGCAAACGCGGTCGATCTTGCGCCGGTGGCAGGGCGGGCACTGCGGGTCATCATCGCTGGAGGCCACCACGCCGAGTTGTTCAGCACCATCGTGTCGGGCGCCGACCGGTATCTCGCCGACCACTACGCCGAGCTGCGCGAGCGGTTCGAGGTTGAGGCGCCCCGCTGGGTGCCCGACATGGCGTACCGGGTGGTCTTCGACCGCCTGTATACCCGCCTGCGTAACCGGCTGACGGCGATGGCCGCCGATCCCGACGACGAGGCCCGGCATCAGTTCGATGCCTGGATTGCCGGGCTTCCCGACCGCCTCGAGACATCCGCCGAGCTGCGCGAGCGCGGCGAGCGCTTCAAGCGCGATGTCCTGGGCAGCGCCGGGCTCCGGGAGTGGTCGACATGGCTGTGGACGAACGCCAAGCAGACCCTGCGGACCCAGGCCGCCGACCCGGAGTCTGAGCTGCGCCACCGGCTGGCCGATTCGCTGGCAGCGGCCGGCCTGCGCCTCGGCTCAGATCGCCGCCTCCAGGACAGCCTCGCGCGCGTGGTCGAGTCAGGAGCCAGGGCACTCGCCGATCAGTTCCACGATGAACTCGCTGGCCTTGTCACAGGGACCATCCAGCGGTGGGACGCCGCCGAGGCATCGAGCCAGCTTGAGCTGCTACTCGGGCGCGACCTGCAGTTCATCCGCATCAACGGCACGGTCGTCGGAGCTGGCGTCGGCCTTGCCCTGCATGCCATCGCCACGGCACTGGCCTGACCCCAGCCCGCCCCGTGGCGGGAACGCCCTGGCCGCCGCGATCGTTAGAATCGCAGCCGCGTTTTCGGGCCAATAGTTGAATCGGCCAGTCATGGTCGCGTCCCCTCGGGTCGTTCTGTCCGGCGACAGGCAACCCGTCGTAAATGAAATGGTCAAAGTCAGGGCATGCGCAGCATGTAGTTCACCGTCTGCGCGGGAATGTCTTTTACCTAACAGAACCATGCGCAAGGGGATGAGCATGTCCAACGGAGTTGGTGAGCAGGACGCGTCGATCAGAGACGGGGCGAGTAAGACGTCGCGTTACTACAAAAGAGATTTCTGGGCCAGTGAGAATCTTGTCTATGCTCGCCCGCATTTTAGGCTCGAGAAGTGTGCGCGCATCGTCAACAAACTCGCCTGTGGTCGGGACCTGGACCTTCTCGACGTCGGCTGCGGACCGGCCACCTTGCAGGACTTCCTGGCTGGGACAATCCGCTATCACGGAATTGACATCGCCATTCAGAGCCCGGCGCCGAACCTGATCGAGTCGGACCTCATGGAGAACGCCATCGAGTTCCGCGGCATGCGGTTCGACATCGTCGTCGCCCAGGGATTCTTCGAGTATGCCGGCCAGCTGCAGGAACAGAAGTTCGCCGAGATAGGGCGCGTTCTTCCTGAAAATGGCACGTTCATCGTCACATACGTTAACTTCAGTCACCGCGACAGGCAGATCTACTGGCCGTACAGCAACGTTCAGCCGCAGGTCGATTTTCGCGACAGCCTGTGCCGCCACTTTGACATCGTCCGGTGTTTCCCGAGTTCGCACAACTGGCAGCACAGCGAGCCACGCCGACGGTTCATGACAGCATGCCAGATGCGCATGGATGTGAACATCCCGCTGATCGGCCCGAGGCTTGCCGTCGAATACTTCTACATCTGCAAGCCGCACGTTGTCGGGTCTGGCTCATTAAAGTCCGAATGATCGGGCCAGCAATCGTCAGCAGCGGGGTGCTGGCTTGCTGAATCCGGTGGTGCCGGGGGTGGCAACCCAATTGTCGGAGACCCAGTGCTGGTAGTCGATCTTGTCCCAGATCGCGGTGCTGCCCACCTTCGAACCGGACTTCTGGCAGGTCAGCCACGCGAGCGCGCCTCCCGGCAGCACCCCGGTGACCGGGTAGGACGCGCCGGGGCCGCGCCGCTCGCTGGCCCCCTTGGCCGGCGTCACCTGATAGGGATACAGGCATCGGGTGATCGGCGCGCTGTAGGTGGTCTTTGACGGCGTGCTCACGTAGTAGTCCGTGACGTAGCTGCCGTTGTTCAGCTTGTCCCAGACCTTCGTGGTGCCGGCGACCGGTCCCGCCGTCTGGCACACGACTGCGAGGGCGGCGCCGTTCGGGTAGAGCTTGACAAGCGGGTAAGACTGCCCTGGTCCGGTGCGTGCCCGGACCGCGGCTGTCGCCTGGTAGTTGAAGGCCATGGTGGCCACCGGGGCATCCATGTTGTCGGCGTCGATGGTGAGCTTCACGCCGCCGTAGGTGGCGGTGAAGTCGGCCTGATACTGCTTGGCCCGCTGGTGGACTGCCCACAGGCTGTCGGCGATTCCGGCCCATCCTGTGAGGGCGGGATTGAGATCGTAGCGGGCGATCCAGAGCGCGTCGGGCCGTGCGTAGGCGGAGGAGTTGTAGACGTCGGCCAGGTCGCGCGCGCCGAGGTTCAGGTTCTCGTAGACGCCGGAGACGTATCCGAGCCGGTGCAGTTCCTTCGTCCAGGCCGACAGGAACGTCAGCACGGCGCTGCGGCAGGCCGAGTTGGTGGTCGTGTAGTTCTCCATGTCGTAGTAGATCGCGCCGCCCTTGATCGTGCCGAGCGCCTTGACCTGCTGCCAGGCGTCATCGGCGGCCGTGGTGCCCTCGGCGGCAGCAGTGGGCGGGTCGATCTTCGCGTCGGTCGGCTTCCCGCCGCAGGGGGCCTGCAGGCCCTTGTAGATCGGGATCAGCCGCCAGCCGAGATCGGCTACCGCCCTGACCCAGCCGGGTGTCAGTTCCGGCTGCGCGCACGTGCGGTTCTGGCCGCCAACATAGACCCCGATGGCCCGGTATGGCGAGGCAATCCATGCCTGCATGGTCGTCAGCGGCGGCGCCGTGCAGGTATCGAACGCCTGGCCGGTGTACCTGGTCGCGCTCGCCCACGCCGGGTAGGCGACCGGAGTAGCGGGCTCGGCGACGGCTGGCCACGCGACCGCCAGGACGGTGGCTACCGCTGTCACCGGGATGACCAGAGCCCGGCGCCACCTGCGTCTGTGCTGCACCATCAGATCTACCCGCCCCAGTTTTCGGTCAGTTGCCCTAGACACTGCTACGGAAGCCCTCGGCTCGGCAAGGGTCCATGGTCCTGGTGCCGCGGCCACGCGCTCTCCCGCGGCACCATCTCGCGCCACGGGCTAAGGATCCGGCGAGGATTCGGAGAGGCGTCTGCGCAACTTGGCGCTACCTAGGTAGAGTTTATCGTCCAGGCTTGGCTGGCTGGCCGAGGCTGGGCCGGCCGGGGGGCGGACTGTGGCTGGTGGCGAGGGAGGCCAAGATGGTGCGCACGGTCGTGTACTGGGTCGGGGCAGCGGCGGTGGCTGCCGCCGCGGCATGGGCCGCTCGTCGCGCTGCCGTGGATGGGCCGCCGGCGCGGTTGGTTCGGCCCGGTAGGCCGCGGCATTACGGCGCGGCTTCTTCGCGCTGGTCGCCCTGCCGCTGCAGATCCTCACGATCGGGTACGTCGCCGCGATCTTCGCCGCGACATCGCGGCGGTCGCCGGTAGCAACCGCTTCGCTCGCCGTCGGGGCCATCGCCGGAGCGTCAGCCCGGCCTCAGCATTTACGAAGTGGTGAACGCTACGGGCGACATCGGCCAGATCCTGTTCTTGATCGTGCTGGCCATGACGTTCCTGATCGCCATCCCCGCTGGCCTGGCGGCGGCCTGGCCGCAGCTGGAAACCGGGGAACCGCAGGAGTTGCGAGCGACGCGGATCCGTCAGGGACTTCTGGCCGGCACCGTGGCCGGGGCTGTCTGCGGTGTGCTGCTCACGTTCTACTCCGTCGTGGCCGTGTTCATGATGTTCGTCGGCCCGGCGGCGGGCGCGGTTGCCGGCGCGGCCGGCGGCCTCATCGTGGCTGAGCACCCGCGCAAGCCACGCTCCGGCGGCTCGCGGGCTGCGGGCCTATTCGTTCTGTTCAGCAACGGACAGACCGCAAGCCAGGTCGCTGACAAGTAGCGATCATGGCACGCCAGCAAGAGCGGGCGTCCAGGCAAAATCTAGCGGCAACGGCCCGCACCAGGCGATCGACCACCGGGGGCATCGCCTGCTGACGGCGTTCCCGCCAACCGGCCGGCCCGGGCGCACGCTGGCCGCTGGATGCTGGTATGCAGGGATAAGGGGCATGCGGGGCTGAAGCAGATGGGGGATCTCGATGTCCGCTTCCGGCAATCCCGGCGCTGCCGCTGGCATCGGTCAGGCTGGTCAACCCGACAGCCGTCGCTGGCAGGTGCTTGGCGTCGTAGGGCTGGCCCAGCTGATGATCGTGCTCGACATCACGGTCATGAACATCGCGCTGCCGTCGGCGCAGCAGGCGCTGCATTTCACCAACGCCGACCGGCAATGGGTGATCACGGCCTACTCGCTGGCGTTCGGCAGCCTGCTGCTTTTCGGCGGCCGGCTGGGCGACCTGTTCGGCAGGAAGGTTGTGTTCCTGACCGGGTTGATCGGCTTCGCCGTCGCGTCCGCGGTGGGCGGCGCATCAGTGAACCTGGCGATGCTACTAACCGCCCGCGCCTGCCAGGGCGCGTTCGCCGCGCTGCTGGCGCCCGCGGCACTGTCGGTGCTGACGACGACGTTCAGTGATCCGAGGGAGCGAGGCAAGGCGTTCGGCGTCTACGGGGCCATCGCGGGGGGTGGCGGGCTGGTCGGCCTGCTCTTGGGCGGCGTGCTGACCGAGTACCTGGACTGGCGCTGGTGCCTGTACGTAAATCTCCTGTTCGCCGGCCTTGCAGCGGCCGGTGCTTCGGTCCTGCTGCAGAGCCACCCGCGGGAGGCCGGGCCATTGCACCTCGACGTGGCCGGCGTCCTCATCGGCTCAGCGTCGATGTTCTGCCTGGTGTACGGCTTCGCCAACGCCTCGACGCACAATTGGCACACGCCGTCCACCTGGGGCTTCTTGCTGGCTGGCGTCGTGCTGCTGATCGCGTTCGCGGCCTGGCAGGTGCGCGCAGCCCATCCGCTGCTGCCACCTCGGGTGGTACTGGACCGCAACCGCGGCGGGGCTTATCTGACGATCTTCGTCGTCGGTGCCGCCATGTTCGGCTTGTTCTTGTTCCTCACCTTTTACCTGCAGACCATCCTCGGTTACTCGCCTGTGGTCACCGGCTTCGCGTTCATACCGGCCATCGCGATGCTGATGCTCTTCGCCCAGATCTCCACCGTCGTGCTGATGCCGCGCATCGGGCCGAAGCCCTTGATCGGGCTAGGCCTGCTGATCGCGGCCGGCGGGATGGTCTGGCTCACGGGGATCGGCGTCCATTCCTCGTACGTGGCCGCAGTGCTCGGCCCCTTGCTGCTCACCGGGGCCGGCCTCGGCATGTCGGTGGCGCCGGGCTTCAACACCGGAACTTTCGGCGTCGCGGCAAACGATGCGGGCGTGGCGTCGGCCACGCTCAATGTCGGCCAGCAACTCGGCGGTTCGATCGGCACCGCGCTGCTCAATACCATCGCGACCAGTGCCGCCGCGACGTACGTCGCCAGCCACCTCACGCCCGCGGCGGCCGCGTCGCCGACGGCCAGAGCGGCAATCCGCGCGAGCGCCGCCGTGCACGGCTACTCCACCGCGTTCTGGTGGACCGCTGGGATCTTCGCGGGCGGCGCCATCGTCTGCGGAGCGCTCCTGCGCCGGGGTCCGCTGGCCCGTGTGCCTGAGGCACCCGCCAGCGTCCCGGTCAGCGCTGGATCGGCGAGGCCGTAGTCCACGGGCCGCTCCGCTCGCCGGCGGCCTAGCCAGCGATGGTGTCGAGTTCGGCGACAGCTTCTGCCGGCAAGGCCAGATCGGCCGCGGCGATGTTCTCGCGCAGGTGAGCCACCGACGACGTCCCGGGGATGAGGGCCATTGCGGGTGAGCGCTGGAGCAGCCAGGCCAGGGCGACTTGCTGTGGCGTCGCGCCGAGGCGCCGGGCCACGCTGGTCAGTGCCGCGGACTGGAGCGGCGTGAATCCCCCGAGCGGGAAGTACGCGGCGTAGGCGATGTTCTCGGCGGCGCACCGCTCGACGAGCGCGTCGTCGCCCCGGTTGGCCACGTTGTAGAGGTTCTGCACAGTGACGACCGGCGCGATGGCCTGGGCCTCGGTGATCTGGGCATCAGACGCCGCGCTCATGCCGAGATGGCTCCATGGCCTGGGACACCGAGGGAACGCGGCGCCGCCTCAAGGAGGCGGCGACGGCCGAATTCGCCGAGCACGGGCCTGACGGCACGACGATGGCCCGGATCGCGGAACGGGCCGGCATCAACAAGGAGCGCCTCTACAAGTACTTCGGCGACAAGCAGCTGCTGTTCGAGACCGTCTTGACCGACGAACTCGACAAATTGGCAGCCTCAGTGCCGCCAGGCCCGGCCGGCTTGGAGGACATCGGCGAATTTGCCGGGCGCACGTTCGACTATCAGGCGGCCAATCCCCAGCTAGTCCGCCTGCTCCTGTGGGAAGGCCTGTCCGGCCAGGTCGCCGACGAGACCAGCCGGACCGCCCATTACCAGAAGAAGGCGCTGGCCTACCGGGCCGCGCAGCGCGCTGGCACGCTGGCCGACCATCTCGACGCCGACCATCTGGCCTTCTTCATCATCGGCCTGGCCGCCTGGTGGATCGCGGCACCGCAGGTCGCGCGCATGCTCACCGGCAGCGACGACGCCGACCCTGACGAGCACGCCAGGCGGCGCGCGAGCGTCGTCGGCGCCGCGGAACGCCTGGCCAGGCTGAGGTAGCTAACGGCGGCCCTGGCCACGTCCGATGGCTGTCGCCTGGGCGGGAATCGGGCGGGAATAGCGCCGCGCCCGGCGCGTTAGATACATGCAAACGCATATATGGTCTCGCGCAGAGTGCGCAGGCAAGGCAGCAGGGCGGCACCGCAGGAGGTAGAACATGCAGTTCGGGATCTTCTCGGTCAGCGACATCACCCGGAATCCCGTCACCGGGGAAACGCCTGCCGAGGCAGAGCGGATCGATGCCATCGTCCGGATCGCGCAGAAGGCCGATGAAGTAGGCCTCGACGTATTCGCGATCGGCGAGCACCACAACCCTCCGTTCTTCTCGTCGGCGCCGACGACGCTGCTGGCCTTCATCGCCGCCACCACCAAGAGGCTAATCGTGTCCACCGCCACGACACTGATCACGACCAATGACCCGGTGCGCATCGCCGAGGAGTACGCGATGCTGCAGCACCTGTCGAAGGGCCGGATGGACCTGATGCTCGGGCGCGGCAACACCGCCCCCGTCTACCCGTGGTTCGGCCAGGACATCGCGCAGGGGCTCCCGCTTGCGCTGGAGAACTACAACCTGCTGCACCGGCTCTGGCGCGAGGACGTCGTGGACTGGCAAGGCAAGTACCGCACGCCGCTGCAAGGCTTCACGTCGATCCCGCGGCCACTGGATGACGTCCCGCCGTTCGTCTGGCACGGCTCGATCCGCAGCCCGGAGATCGCCGAGCAGGCCGCCTTCTACGGCGACGGGTTCTTCGCCAACAACATTTTCTGGCCCAAAGAGCACTACATGCGCCTCATCCGGTTCTACCGGCAGCGCTATGCCCACTATGGCCACGGCACCGAGAAGCAGGCGATCGTCGGCCTGGGCGGACAGGCCTATATAGCCAGGAACTCCCAGGACGCCAAGCGCGACTTCCGGCCCTACTTCAACGAGGCGCCTGTCTACGGCCACGGGCCGACGATGGAAGACTTCATGGACCTCACGCCGCTCTCGGTCGGCAGCCCGCAGGAAGTCATCGACAAGACCCTGACGTTCCGCGAGCACTTCGGCGACTACCAGCGCCAGCTGTTCCTGATGGACCATGCGGGCCTGCCGGTCAAGACGGTGCTTGATCAGCTTGACCTGCTCGGCGAGGAGGTCGTGCCGGTGCTGCGCAAGGAATTCGAGGCCGGGCGCGACCCAGCGGCTCAGCAGGCGCCGACGCACGCAAGCCTGGTCACGGCCAAGTACGGCGAGCAGCCGGCCCGTCAGCCGCGGCCGAGGGCCAACCGTGGCGACAACACCGCAGGTCCAGTCCCTTACGCGGATGACAGCGATGTCTGATCAGAATGCCATGCTCGTGATGTCTGACAGCCCGACTGCCAACGACGCCTGGGAGGCGCTCCTTTCCGCGCACGCGGTGCTCACCAAGCGGTTCGGCGCCGAGGACATCTGGAGCGAAGCGTCCATGCGCGAGTACGACGTGCTATACACGCTGTCCAAGTGCCCCCGGCCAATTCGCATCAGCGAGCTGAACCGCCATGTGCTGCTCAGCCAGCCGGCTCTCTCGCGCCTGGTGCAGCGGCTAGCCCAGCGAGGCATGATCGCGAGCGCCTCAGACGCCGCCGACGGCCGCGGCGTCCGCGTATCGCTCACGGAGGCAGGCCGGGTCCTGCAGCGCCGGATCGGCCGCCAGCACGCGCGCAGCGTCGCCCGCGCGATGACCGCCGCGCTGAGCCGTGACGAGATCAGCGCGCTTGAAGCGATCTGCCTCAAGCTGGCCGGCCAGACCGGCGCTGCACCGGCGACCATCACGAAAGGAAGGTCGCGGCCATGACGTCTGCGACGGAAGCCCAGACCTACCGGCTCGCCGTGGTCAGCGCCGGCACGAGCGACGCATCCTCGACCCGGTTGCTGGCCGACCGCGTCGCCGAACGCGCGACAGCGATCGCTGCCAGCCGTGGCGCCAGCGTCTCCAGCACCGTCGTCGAGCTGCGCGAGATCGCGACGGACGTCTCCACCGCGCTGCTCTCGCAGCTCACCACGTCACGACTGCTCCAGGCCAGCACTGCGCTCGGCGAAGCCGACGGCATCATCGCCAGCACCCCTGTCTACAAGGCCGGGCCGAGCGGGTTGTTCACCTCGTTCTTCGATGTCCTGGACAATGAACTGCTCATCGCGAAGCCGGTTGTGCTCGCGGCGACGGCGGGAACCGCCCGGCATGCGCTGGTCGCTGATGATCAGATGCGGCCGTTGTTCGCCTATCTGCGCTCGATGGCCGCGCCGACGTCCGTGTTCGCGGCACCGGAGGACTGGGCCGATCCGGCCCTGCAGCAGCGCATCGGCCGAGCTGCCTTCGAGCTCGTGCTGCTGATGGAGAGCGGGTTCAGCCAGAAGATCAGGGACGAGTCCTGGCAGAGCTATCAGCATGAGAACGGCACTGCCGCCGGCACCGAGGTCCCCATCGACCTGGACACCGACCTCATGTGGCTCGCGACAGGTGGATCCGCCACCTGATCATGTTGCGCGCAGCCGCGGGAGCAGGTCGGCGATCTGTTCGGCGAGGCTGGCCGGGTTCTGGCTGTGCAGGATCAACACGATCTCGGTGACACCGACCGCGCGGTAGGACTGCGCCAGTTCGAGCAGTTCGTCGTTCGCCTCAGCCACGCGGAGCTGTACCGAGCGGCGTATCTGCGCCGGATCCCGGCCGATCTCGGCGCACCGCTGGTCCAGCACGGCGGACACCTCGGCCACCTCGTCAGGCGAGCCTCCTGCCGCGTTCCACACATCGGCGTACCGCGCAGTGATCCGCAGGGTCCGCTGCCTGCCTGACCCGCCGATCCAGATCGGCGGGTGCGGCCGCTGCACGGGCCTCGGCTCGGCGACCGCATCGGTGAGCTTGTAGTGCGTGCCGTCGAAGCTGGTCCGCTGCTGTGTCCATAGCGACCGGATGACCTCGCAGGCTTCCTCCAGCCAGTCGGCCCGGTTTCCTGCGGTGCCGAACGGCAGCCCGAGCATCGTGTGCTCGTTCTCTGCCCAGCCCGCCCCGAGGCCGAACTCCAGCCTGCCTCCGGACAGGTGGTCGACGGTCACGGCGGCCTTGGCCAGCACCGCCGGGTGGCGGTACGTGTTGCCGGTGACCATGCAGCCGATCCTGGTCCTTGAGGTGGCGACTGCCATTCCGGCCAGCAGCGTCCAGGCTTCGAATATCGGCCCGTCGTCGCGCGGGCCGAGAGTGGCCAGGTGATCCATGCACCAGCAATGGTCGAACCCGGCCTCGTCGGCGACCCGCCACACGGCGCGGAGCTCGTCGATCGTGGCGTTCTGGCTGACCTTGAGTCCATAGCGCATCTCTGCCATGGTCCATTCCTAGCCGGCCGCCGGGAGCATGCTGAGCGCGGCCTCGAGGAAGGCGTCGCGGCGTTCGAGCATGACCTCGCGGGTCAAGGCTGTGATGATGATCTGCCGTTCCGGTCGCGCAGCCAGCGGTCGAACTGCACCGCGACGATGCGCTCGTCATGCACGCCGGCCGCCTGGTCGGACGCGAGCCAGACGATGGGCGGGCCCATCACGGCGGGATCCAGGAACTCCCGGCCCTCCGGCACCGATTCCGGCAGCATCCCGGTGGCTGTCGCGCCCCCGGGCAGCAGCAGGTTGACGGTGACACCGGTGTCCAGCAAGTCGGCGGCCATGATCCGCGACAGCGACTCGCTGCCGGCCCGCGACGGCCCGTAGGGGACGAACCCGGCCCTGTGCATGGTCGACTCGTTCACCGAGACGTTGACGATGCGGCCGCCGCCGCCGGCCAGCATCCGCGGCGCCACTTCGCGCGCCACCAGGAAGTAGCCGGTCAGATTCGTCTCGACGACCGCCCGGAAGCCGTCGGCCGGCACTTCCCAGAAGGGCTGCGGGTGCGTCATGAAACGCGGGTTCACCGTGCGCATGCCGATCCCGGCGTTGTTCACCAGCATGTCGATGCCGCCGAGCAGCGACCACGCCTGGCCGGCCGCCCTGGCCACCGATGCCTGGTCCCTGACATCCAGTTCCAGGCCCACAGCCCCCGGCAGCTCAGCGGCGGCCGCGGCCGCGCGCGCCGCGGACCGTCCGGTCAGCGCGACCGCCGCTCCCGCCGCGGCCAGGGCAGCGGCCATCGCCAGGCCCAGCCCGCTCGTTCCGCCGGTCACCAGGACCCTCCGCGTCGAGATAGTCATGACCGCGATCGTAGGAACCCGATCACGCTGGACGTCAAGCCGACCGCCGGCACCCGTGCGGCCAGTTGTGCGGCGGGTCGGTCGCCATCCACGCGTTGAACGCGACCCGGAACTCGGGCCGGAACCGCCGCTCGGCGACAAGCTCCTTCTGTCGGTTGCCGAGCGTGAACGCGATGTACCAGGCGTTAAAGGTCGAGGAGTCGAAGTTGCGCAGCGAGATGGCGTTGAGCGAGGCCCTGGTCGCCAGGTTGCGCAGCGTCGCCGACCTGGCGATTTCCACGCGAGATGCCGTGTTCCACCGGGCGGCCGAGTAGCCGGCCCAGGCCGCCGGGATCGTGACGAGGGCCAGCAGCACGGCCTCGCAGATCTGCACGATGCGGGAGTGCCGGCCGTTGCTGCGTCCGTGGCCGCCCTGCGCCAAGTCCGACCTCGCCGCGGTCAGCCGTTCGTGAGGATGACGAGCCGCTGGGTCGACCGGGTCATGGCGACGTAGTGGTCGACCGTTCCTTCGATGCTGGTGCCGAACGCCGCTGGGTCGATGAGGACGACCAGGTCGAACTCGAGTCCCTTCGACAGCTCAGGGGTCAGCGACCGGACGCGGGACGTGGCGCGGAAGGCGGGGTCACCAATGACGGCGGCGATCCCGTCGGCGTGCGCGGCGAGCCAGGCGTCGAGTATCGAGCCCAGATCCGACACAGATCCGTGCACGACGGGGATACCTGTGCTGCGGATGGAGACCGGGACGTTGGCGTCGGGGAGCGCGGCGCGGATGACGGGCTCGGCTTCGGCCATGATTTCTTCGGGTGTCCGGTAGTTGATGGTCAGGGAGGCCAGGTTGATCTGGTCGAACCCGACCCGCTCGAGCCGTTCCTGCCACGGCTCGGTGAACCCGTGCCTGGCCTGGGCGCGGTCCCCGACGACGGTGAAGCTCCTGGACGGGCAGCGCGACAGCAGCATCTGCCACTGGGCGTCGGTGAGTTCCTGGGCTTCGTCGACGATGATGTGCGCGAACGGGCCGGCGAGCAGGTCGGGTTCGGTCCGGGGTACCGCGCCCTGGTCGATCAGGGCGTCCTGGAAGTCCTCGCCGCGCAGCATCGTGACCAGGCCTGTGCCGTATTCGTCGTCGGCGACCTCGATCAGGTTGTCGATGACCCGGTTCATCTGCTCGCGCTCGGCGGCGACGGCGGCGTCGTAGCGGCGCTTGCGCCGTGCCGCGTGCGGGTCGCCGAGTCGCTGTCTTGCCGCGTCCAGCAGCGGCAGGTCCGATACCGTCCAGGCCTGGGCGTCCGCCCGTTGCAGCTTCTGCACGTCGTCCCGGCTGAGCCAGGGAGCGCACAGCCGCAGGTAGGCCGGCACCGACCACAGGTCGCCGACGAGGTCAGCCGCCTCGAGCAGCGGCCACGCCCGGTGCAGGGCCGTGCGCAGCTCCCTGTTCGCCAGCAGCGACCTGCGGAGCAGGTCAGCCGGGACGTCGCCCGCGAAGGAGTCCATCAGGATCGTGACCAGTTCGTCGCGGACCTGATCGCGCGCCTCGTTGTGCGGGGTGCCGGCTTCTGGCGCCCCGAACGCCTCGGCCCAGTCGCCCGCGCTCAGCCAGATGTCGGACCAAGGGGTCTCGACCGTCATCCCCTCGGCGGGCGGCTGCTCGTAGAACCGAACCGCCGCCTCGATCGCCGTCACCAGGTCCGCTGAGGACTTCAGGCGGGCTACGTCCGGGTCGGATTCGATCGCCGCCGCGGCTCCCTCCGCGACCAGGTCCCGCAGGGTAGCTGTCTGCACGCCCTCCTCGCCGAGGCTGGGGAGCACGTCGGAGACGTATGCCAGGTATGGCTGGTGCGGGCCGACGAACAGCACCCCGTCCCCGTGGTGGCCGACACGGCGGTGACCAAGGCGAGGATCGGAGTACAGCAGGTAGGCGGTGCGGTGCAGCGCGACGACGGTCTTTCCGGTGCCCGGACCGCCGTCGACGACCAGGGCGCCGCGGGACCCCGCGCGGATGATGGCATCCTGGTCGGCCGCGATGGTGCCGAGCACGTCTCGCATCCGGGCCGACCGGCTGCCGCCGAGGCTGGCGATGAACGCGGACTGGTCGTCAAGCGCGGCGTGCCCTTCCAGCCCGTCCGGTGTGAACACCTCGTCCCAGTAGTCGCTGACCCGGCCGCGGGTCCACCGGTAGCGGCGCCGGCTCGCCAGGCCCATCGGGTTAGCGTGGGTCGCCCCGAAGAACGGCTCAGCCGCGGCCGAACGCCAGTCCAGCAGCAGCCGGCGGCCCGACCGGTCCGTGAGGCCAAGCCGGCCGACGTACACCGGCTCGAGACTGTCGGCGCTGACCATGCGCCCCAGGCACAGGTCAAGACCGAACCGGCGCAGGGTCCGCAGCCTGGCGGTCAGCCGGCGGATCTCCATGTCACGGTCCATCGCCTCCTGACCGATGCCGCCTGGTGCCTGCCGCTCGGCGTCGAGACGGCCTGCCAGGTCGGCGATCGACTGCTCCAGGCTCTCCGCGATCGCCGCGAAGTGCTCTTCATCGGCTGCGATCAGCGCCGGGTCAGCCTTAGGGGTCAGGTGGCCGGGAAGGTCAAACGCGCTGGTAGTCAGCGAGTTCACAGCATGAGCTCCGATCTGAGGTCGGTCGCCCGGGTGCGCAGGTGCTCGTGTTCCGGGCTCGGCCAGCGATTATGCGGCACTACCCGGGTCTTGCCGCAAGCCCCCCAGCGCGGTATATCTTCAAGATGGAGGGGACTGCGTGTCTCTCTTTTCCCCCGATCGTCCGACGGGGACGCGGGGACGCGGGGCCCACGGGGACAGCGAGACCCTCCGGGACTCGAGACCTTCGGGGACTACTGCGAAGCCAGCAGAACGAGCTGCTTGATCACGCCCTTGCTCGGCGGCCACGGGCCGGTCAGCTTGCTCTTAGCCCGGGTCCACCGGGTGATCAGCCGGCCTCCGCCGTGCCCGTGCAGCCATCCTGCCAGGTACGTGAACCAGTTCTTCCGGTGCCAGTCACGTCGCGCGTTCGATTCGTCGAACCGGATCGCGGGCCAGCGTCGTCCTGTTTTCGCCCGGAAGACAGCCTCATTGTGGTTCATGCGCGCCCAGATCTTAGCCTTGCTGAGCGTCCCGTCCCTGTTCTCATAGTTCGGGTTGGCGAAGAGGTCGATGCCATACCAATCGAGCTTGGGGGCGATCCACTTCTGCATCTGATTCGCGGGGGCGCAGATGATTTGCCCGAACTTGACATTGGTGCCTTTGACCAGCTTCTCGCCGTACTTGAGCATGGCGACATTTGTGCGCGCCCTGTTGACGGACCGCGCGTACTTCAGCGGGTTCCCTGGTTCGTTCTCGTGCCAGAACGTCACCTCGGAATGCCGCGGTGCCGAGGCGAAGAGTTCTTTCAGCTGGACGTCCAGCTTCCCAGACAACAGGTCAGCCGGATTGGGTCGCAGTGACAGCGTCACCCAGGCACCCTTGGCCCGAGTAGGCCATTGAGCAGGGAAGACGTTCTCGGCGTCATAGTAGACGCGGACATCCTGGGCGCCGGGGACGGCGGCCTTGAACTGTGTCCAGTAGTCCCGGTTCACGCCGATGGTGACCCGGCCTGTCTTGCTGACGGCTTCGGCCGCGGCCGGGCTGGCAAGTACGGCGATCGCTGCTAGTGCCGCTAGCCACCTGGCCGTGTTTCGTGTCCGCTTCACCAGACGGTCTTCCCTTTTCTGGCCAGCGAAGGCCGAGCTATGGCTAAGCGGCAGGATACCGATGAACTCGGCTGTAGGTGCAGCAATTCGTCATGTATACCGGCACACGGTTCAAGTTCGGGGAAAAACCTGGAGCGCGAACTAGGCTCAGTGGCCGGCTGATGATCGAGGGCCGGTCGCTCGCGGCTGCCCAACTGCTAGCCGAGCAATGTCACGGCGATGAATGCGGTCAGGTGCCAGCGGCACAGCGCCCCGCTGGGATCGAGGCGGTGTCAGTGAACGACGCGGTTGACCGCGTTCGGGGAGAACTCAAGAGCTGAGTCCGTCAAGGTCACCCTGCCGCCGACCCAGAGCCCGCCGTGGGACTGCCTGAAGCCCTCGATCATAGGGACAATCTCCGCTCGCGCCACCACCTCACCTGCGGCGACGAGCTCTGAGCATCAGGGTGACCCCGGGCAACGATTTCACCGGCAGGTAGCGCTCCGCGCAGACGATCGACGTGAGCAGCCGGTTGGCCAGCGGCTGAACGGTGTCGAGGTCGCTCCCTGTCGAGCGCCGGCGCCGCAGCGCCACCGCCGGGCGGAGCAGGACGTTCCAGCTCCACACGCTGTCGACGTCGAGGCCGGCCGCCTCGACGACCGCGCGAAGGCCTGCCTTGCTGTACCGGCGCACGTGCCCGACCGCCTCGTCGTGCGCCGACCACAGGGCCATGTCGCAGGGCACGGCGATCAGCGCGGTGCCGCCCGGCTTGAGCGCCCTGGCGATCTCAGCGGCGACGAGGTGGTCCTGTTCGACGTGCTCGAGCACGTCGAACGCTGTCACCAGGTCACACGAGCCTGACCTGACCGGCAGTGCCCTGGCGTCGGCACGGAACGTGCTCAGCCCGCGCTTTCTCGCGACCTCGACCGCCGCTTCGGAGTAGTCTGCTGCCACCGCTTGCCAGCCGCGAGCCCGCAGTACCCGGGTATTGCCGCCGCCCGCTGCTCCGATGTCAAGCGCCAGGCCCGGATGGGCAAGCCGTCTGAGTTCACGATCGAGCAGGGCGCGGCGTTCCTTGTACCACCAGTGGCTCTCCTCGAGCACTGTGAGCTTCTCTACCTCTACTGTTTCCACTAGGTCTTTCTAGTGCATTGCAGCTACTAGGGTGATCTGCATAGCATCTCGGATTCGTCATCTTTGCGCTGACGCGAATGTAGCGGCGGTTGAGGAGCAGTGTATGGAGACGGTCAGATACTCGATCGTCGTGCCCGTCTACAACGAAGAAGAGTCGATCCCTGATCTGGTCAAGCAGCTGCGCGAGATTACCGACCTATTGGACGGTCCAGCGGAGATCGTCCTCGTCGACGACGGCAGCAGGGACGCCAGCTACGCGCTGATGACGGCGGCGAGCGACGAGGATCCCCGTATCAAGGTGCTGCAGCTGTCTCGCAACTTCGGACATCAGGCCGCCATCACGGCCGGCATGGACTTCGCGTCCGGTCGCGCCGTCGTCGTCATGGACGCCGACCTGCAGGATCCACCAGAAGTCATCCTCGAGATGGCGGCACGGTGGCAGGAAGGCTACGAGATCGTCTATGCCGTCAGGGAGCGCAGGGAGGGCGAGACCTTCCTGAAGAAGGCGACGGCACGGATGTATTACGGGCTGGTGCGCCGCCTGGCAGAGGTCGATCAGTATGTGGACGTCGGCGACTTCCGGCTCGTCGACCGCAAGGCCCTCGATGCCTTCCTGCAGATGCGGGAGCGCGACAGGTACATCCGCGGGATGTTCTGCTGGGTTGGCTTCCGGCAGATCGCTGTGCCGTACGTCAGGGCCTCGCGTCGTGCCGGGCGCAGCAAGTACTCGCTGCGCAAGATGGTGAAGCTCGCGTCGGACGGCATCGTGGGATTCTCGTCAGCGCCGCTGCGACTTGGCATCGCGGTCGGCATGTTCATGGCCCTTGGCGCCGTCGGATACGGACTGCTCGCCGTCGCGCTCAAGCTCGCTGGCCTGCCGTATGTGCCTGGTTATGCCTCCCTGCTCGTGACGATCACGTTCCTGAGCGGCGTCCAGCTGATCGTGATCGGCGTCATCGGCCTCTACCTGGCACGGGTGTATGACGAGGTCAGGGGCCGTCCGCTGTACCTGGTGCGGGAGGCGCGCGGCTTCGCATCGCGTGGCGAGGACCGGGGTGACGCCGTCGGCCCAGGGGCTCATGACAAGCTGGTACCTCCCGGCGAGGCGGGCGCGCTCCGCAACGCCCGTGGCGCGATGATGCCACCTGACCTACCGTAACGGAGAGCTTGTTCATGGTGTCTGCCGATCATGTGCGGCATGTGCCCGGCGAGGCTGATGGCACCCTGATTCACCGGCCCGCGATGGCACAGCTGCTGAGGTTCGCCTGCGTCGGCGTCGCGAGCACAGCGTTGTTCACGGTGCTGTATCTCGGCCTGCGAGGCGCGGGGATGCCAGCGCTGGCCGCGAACGCGATCTGCCAGCTCGTCACCGCGCTCGCCAACACGGCGGCGAACCGCCGGGTGACGTTCGGGATCCGCGGGCGAGAGCATGCGGTACGACATCAGCTCCAGGGGCTGATCGCGTTCGGCGCGGGGCTCGCGCTGACCTCAGGGGCCCTCGTCGTCCTGCACGCCGTCACCGCGAACCCAGGACGTGCCGTCGAGGTGAGCGTCGTCGTCGCCACCACCATCGTCGCCACGCTGGTGAGGTTCCTTCTCTATCGGACCTGGGTCTTCCGCGCCAGGGAGGGCCGTCGGTAGCAGCAGCCGCCCTCAATGGCTGGCCTGCGCTGGCCGGTAGACCGAGACTCCGTCCGCGCGGTAAGCGAACCGGAATCCGGTCGCGCGCAGGAAATGCACGATATGCGGGTCCTGCGTCCACACTAGGACCCAGCCGATATGTATGTTCCGCGCGTTCAAGGCTGCGTCCTTGAGATGCTCGGGGGTGAAATAGTAGTGACCTTTCTGGACTGCCATCAGGTCGACGTAGAACGGCTGGCGCTCGATGCCGGCGTCGGTCGCCGGGGGTGTTCGGGACAGGTTGGCAACCGCGATCGGGTGCCCGTCGGCGGTCGCTAGTACCTGAGACTCCGGCGGGAAAGGGGACCCGCGAAGGCCGACGCCACCGCGGATGCCGAACGGCACGTCCACGACGATCGATGCGCTGTGGTCGGCAGCGATCGGGCGGTCAAGCGCTGGAAGCGTAGTCGGCATCGTCCCGGCGGTTGGCGGCGTGGCCATCCCGGCCTCCAGGAACGCCGCGGCGAGCACGGCGATCATCACGGGCTTAGCGTGGTCGCGAAGGTAGTTGACAGCAAACCCGGCCAGCAACGCCGCGGGTACGAGGCCGAGTACTGCGACGCGGCCCGGCACACGGAAGCTTGCCAGGCCAGGCGTGTGCACCAGCCATGTGAACGGCATGATCGATGAGAGCTGAGCGCCGTGCCAGCTCTGCGCGACTGGCACGTACTCGGAGGTGCCGATGTGCAACGTCGACCCCATCGCCAGGACCGTGGCACCGAGCCACGCCAACGCCACGGCCCAGGCGCTGCGCCGTCGCCAGGCGAGCGCCAGCCCCGCGAACGCCAAGATGCTCAGCACGAGCCCGTAGACCCTGTAGTCGTGCGGGTGCGG
The DNA here is from genome assembly GCA_963739025.1 of uncultured Actinomycetota bacterium. GTDB lineage: Bacteria > Actinomycetota > Actinomycetes > Streptosporangiales > Streptosporangiaceae > Chersky-822. The sequence goes on from CAVTYS010000005.1 coordinate 55,141, forward strand.
CGGGTGCAACCCGTAAACCGTCGCTCGCGGCGATAGCTCGACCACATTCGGCAGATGGACGCCGCCTGTATAGGTGATGGCATCAGGAGGCGTGGGGGGACCGCCGACCGAGGCTTCGTTCGCGATCGCGAACAACTGGGGGCTTGCCACCACGGCCGTGACCAGCCCGGCGAGCGCGACTGGCGCCAGCCTCGTCACCCTCCGCGCGCGGAGAACGCGTGCCGCGATAGACGTGTCGGCCGGGTCGGCTGGCCTGGGTCTGCCGAAGAGCCACGGCAGCACCGCTGCCACGGCCACCATCGCGGCCATCAGCGCGGAGTCCTGGTCGACCAGGACGCTCGCGCCAAGAACAAGTCCCAGGATGACCGCCTGCCGGGGCCCTGGACGGCGGCGCATCCGAACCGCCGCCTCCAAGGTCATCGGCAGGAACAGCGCACCTGCCGCCAGGTTGATGTGATTCCAGGTCCAGAACTCCACGACGACGGAGTAGCCGAAGAAGCCGCCTGCCGCGATCGCCGCGATTTGCGACCGCAGCCAGAGGCGGGCCACCCGGTACATCGCATAGCTGAGCAGCCCGGGCAGCATGATCGACAGCAAGGTGTAGGAAGCGCTGGGACCGAACAGGACCGTGACCGGCATCATCACCAGGCCTGCGAGCGGCATCAGCGCATGGAGCCCGAGCTGCGTTCCCACCGGCGCGGCCAGGTACGTGGTCGACCACGGGCTGCTCAGATGCTCTACTGACCGCGCGATCCACCAGAAGTCCCAGACATAGCACGCGGCATCCCTGTTGTTGGGAATCCTGCCAGCGAGGTACGTGACATGCGGCCAGGTAACGGCGATGCCCACGCCGATGTAGCCGAGCAGCACCGCCAGGTGGACCGTGACCGGACGCCTGATCCAGCGCGGCCACCGCCCGGTGCTCGTTGCGCCGTCGGCCGCGGGCTGCGAGCCCGTGGGCGACGGCTGGCGGAGATCCCGGGGTTCCGAGCCGTTCTCGTTCTGGTCCTGGCCCACGTGACCTACCGGCTCGGCTGCGTAGCCACTGTCACACCTGCTGCGTTCTGCCTGCTGTGGCGAACCGGACCGCTCGCCGGGCAGCGGATCGAAGGGACGCACTCATTCCCTTCCTGCGTTCTGGTCAGGCGAGAGGCGTGACGGCGCACGTCCCTATCCGCCGCTTGTCACACTCTTATGACGACCTGAGGGTGGATTTGGTTGCACGCGCCGGCGCATTCGTCCGCTGCGCTTGCGCGTGGTCATCCGCTGTAAGCAGACAGCTAACAAGGCTAGCCTGTCCGATCACCGGCACGACGAGCGCACACTAATCCGTAATAATTTGTTAAAGAATAGAAACTATACAATTCGGCGAGCACCAGGGCCGCGGTGCGGGCCGCGGCCAGACGGGCTCAGGGTTCGAGTTCGACCCGGTCGCCAGCCGCGACCCAGCCCGGCTCGACGGCCGAGCCGTAGACCCCGAACCTGGCGTCGCGTTCGGTCGCTATGGCGCGGAGGATCGCCGGTTCCCTGTGCAGCGTCACCGGGTCGATGGTGACCATCACGCACCGCTTGTCCCGCTGGTCCACCCGCATCCGCATGCCGCCGATGCGTAGTACCCGGCCGATCCATGCGTCCTCGGGGAAGTCGCCGCCTGCCGCTTCGATGAGGATGTTGGGCCGGAACCGCACGGGCGCCAGGTCCATGCCGACCAACCGTCCGAGGCCGACCAGGGACTGGGTGCTCAGCAGCGACAAGGGCATCGTGTCGAAGACCCCGCGGTCCTGCTTGATCACCCGGACGCCAGGCCCGAGCTCGGCCGCGAGCGCAGGATCTGCCACGTCGAGCTCGCAGCCGCTTGGCGTACGCACGAGCGTCAGAGAACCGTTCGGCGCGCGACGTGATCGTGGCGCGCTTGTCGCAGCCGGACGCGGCCGGGCTGATCCGCCGCGAGCCTCAGCCTGACACCGACGCCCTGACCGCGGAGGCCGTGACCCTGCGGGTACGTGCCGGGCAACTGGCGGAGGCGCTGGCGGACGGCGCGATCACGCCGCAGCAGCTACGGCCAGGGGTCGGAGCGGATCAACGTCCGCATCCGCGAGATCGAGACGGCGCTGGCGAAGGCGTCGGTCAGGTCACTGTTGGACGCGGTGCCGGTCGGCACCGACGAGGTGGCAAGGTGTTCGACGGCCTGCCGCTGGGACACCGCAGGGAGATCGTGCGGACGCTGATGACGGTGACGTTGCTGCCGACTGGCCAGGGCGCGCGGCACTTCGACCCGGACAGCGTGGAGATCGAGTGGCTGACGCCGGGCGAGGGCTGACGGGTGAAGCCCCAGCCGCGCGCTGGGACGCTAACTACGGTTCAGGCGGCTCACGCCGTGCTCGTCGATCTCGACCGTGAAGGATCCCAGCCGCGTTTCAAGACCGACACGGTGGCCATCTCCGACCGGCTCAAGGCTGACGACGCGGATGTCGTCCGCGCCTATGTTCAGGCACCGGGCCGCCATGCCTCGGGCTGAATCGGCGGGCGAACTGCTGGGTCGGATCGTGCCCCGCCCCCGTCTCTCAACTCGCCGGGCGATCACATCGAACGCGGTGGCCAGGCCGCCGAATGCGGCTGCCGTGGTCGATACGGTGATGATGGCCTGAGCGGCTGACGCGCCCCAGGCCGACTCCTGGTATTCCCGGCGCATCACACGCGGGCGCGGTCCCAGATCCCCGTGGATTTCCTCTGCCAACTGGTCGAGGTCTACCTTCGCCCCTGGATCGACCTCCAGCGACACGGCTTCGACGAGGTTCTCGGGAACCGGATGCCCGTCGTATGCCTGCAGGCGGAGGGACAGCCTGTCCATCCAGTGCTCTGCCATGGGCGGCATTGTTTCAGCCCGGAATGGCCAGGCGAGGCACTTTTCAGGTCATCCGATTCGAGTGCTGTCGGGTTCCTAACATGTCTGACCGGGGACACGGCGTACCGGGCGCTAGAAGCCCTAGTAGAGAAAGGTGTCGCGGAGTACGCCGCCGACAAGCAGCGAGGGAAGCCGAACCGCTACCGAATCGTCTCGGAGGCACCTCCGCAGACCTCCGCAGACCTCCGCAGAACCTCCGCAGCCATGACGGGCGAACCAGCGTGTGCTGGGTGCATGGTGGCGCGGCAGGCAAGGTGCGGGCCGCTGCGGCGGTGCGGGTGCAGCAGGCCGGCGTCGGTCGCCGGGCTGGCCGTTCACAAGGCCAGGTCGTCGGCCCGGCATCGTGGCCACCGATCATCGATGAGCAGACGTGGAAGGGATCGTGACGTTGCTGCGCGACCCGTCGCGGCGTTCAGGTACACGGCAAACGGCACCGAGGTGGCTAAGCAGCCTGATCTACCGCTGCGGCCGGTGCGGCGACGTGGTGAAAGCCCACGGCGGCTCCGGGGGGCGGCATGGCTACGGCTGCTGTGGCCCGGTCAGTGCCACAGTTGGCGATCCCGTGGCTGGTCAGAACTTGACGTGCAGGAGCCGCTTCGCCTTGGTCCACCTGAAGATGACGTCGGTCGGGGCGTGGCCGCAGACGCCGAGCAGCAGCTCGGTCTCGCTGTCACCGTACCGCTTGCCTGAGCCGATGTAGCCGGCTCCCATCGCCAGATGGGGCGCGGGCCCGCCGCACTTCGCGCGGTTGGCGTACCTGCCCAGGATGTTGTCGCGGTGTCCCCAGCCAGGGCCGTCGTCGTACATCCACGCGTAGTTCGAGCCGAGCGGGTTGCGCCAGCCCCCTGCCCAGTTACCGCCAGCGGCGATCCAGCGGCCGCCGCCAGGAAGCCGGCGCGGCAGCTGGCCGAGCGGCGGGTCGTCGTCGTTCCTGGCGCCCTTCTGCGCTATCGCATCCAGCGACTTGGTCAGCATGGCCACAGGCGCCAGTCCGCGGGCGACGCGCTCCAGGTTGACGGTGACGAACAGCTGCTTGATGTGGCTGAGCTTGCGGTAGGCGGTCAGCGAGAACGACATCCCGTGCATGTGCTCGAGGGTCTTGCGGGCCCGGCCGGTAGCGCGCAAGACCTGCCGGTTGCAGTAGGTCCCGTTCTTGGCGGCGGAGCAGGCGCGCACGGCGAGGAAGTTCGGGCGCGGCGCCAGGCTGCGGCTCGGGTTGTGCGGCGGCACGATACCGGTGCGCGCGACCGCCTCGGCGCCGGGCACCGCCCGGGAAACCGGAGTCGCGAGCGCCGCGGACGGGCCGAGCACGGATGCGATGGCGGCAGCGGCGGCAGTGGTGACGACGAGCCGGCGAATCGGCATGAAAGGCTCCTTCCCCTTCGCAGGAGAAGCTAGCGGGCGGCGGCACAGAGTTCTGGCAAAGCCGGAAATCGGATCGGCTACGTCGAAACGGCGAAGCGGCGTTCCTTGTCTGGTCCTCGATAAGGTCATGCATGTGGTCACTCGGCGGGACAGGGCCTTCACGGCGCTGGCGGCTGCCGATGCCGTGCTGGCGGTCGCGGGCAGGAACAGCGAACGGTGGCTGACCAAGCCGCTGTTGATGCCAGTGCTGATGCCAGGCCGCAGCAGGGCCGCCCAGCGGGCGCTCGCCTTGAGCTGGGTCGGCGACGTGGCGTTGCTGGGCTCCGGCGACGCCGCTTTCCAGGCTGGGCTGGTCAGTTTCCTGGCAAGCCACCTGGCCTGGATTGACGCCCTGCGCGAGCAGCCTGGCCGCGGGCGCCTGGGCACGCACCCGGCCCTGGCTATCCCGCCGCTTGCCGCAGGCGTCGCGATGAACGTTCTGCTATGGCCGCGGACCGGCCGCGACCGCGTCCCCGTCCTGCTCTACAGCGTCGCGCTGCTGGCGATGTCCCTGGCCGCCCTGGACACCGACTCGCCAGCCGCCGCGACCGGCGGCCTGTTGTTCCTGGCCTCGGACGCACTGCTTGCCCTGCGCAAGTTCGGTGTCGTGGACCTGCGTTCAGCCGACGGCGTGGTCATGGCGACCTACGCGGCCGCGCAGGCGCTCCTCGCAGCCAGCACCAGCAGCCCGCCTAGCAGGCGGGGCCGGGCTTCGGCCGTTGGACCAGATCCTCGCGCCGGTTGCCTCGGCTTTCCTTTGGCATGAGCAGTCACACCTGCGTCCCTCATCAAGAAGCAACGGCCGAAGCCCGGCTGCCACGAGCGCCGACCGTCCTGGCCTGCACGATGGGCAGGCAGACGCATTCAGCCGTATGCGCGACGTACCTGAGCGCGAAGCCGAATAGCCAGGGCATGTCTGAGATGCCCTGTTCGGCTGGGACAAGTGCGGGCGCTCCGAGGGTAAGCTGCTCGCCACCCAGGCGCATGCGACACGTGCCGGCCGCCTTGATGTTCTGGTACCAGTCCGACTCACGGCCGAAGTTCAAGCCGACGATCACCGTGTCTCCAGCACGGAACGCGCGCACCGGGGTGTGCCGGACAGTGCGGGACTTGCGCCCGACATGCTCCAGATCGGCAATCGCGGCATGACCGGCGAGGTGCAGGGTCATCGTGTTGACCGCACCGCGCGTGTATCTGGCGAGCGCTCGCGGAAATGTCACTAGCCGCCTGTCTTCCTGGCCATTGGCCCGCAGCGAAGGGCAACAAGCCCAGCTTCGCTCGCCGTCCATCTAGAGGGCAGGGGCATTGGGCTCGAACCGGCAGGACCCTGGGCCCGGTGACGCGTGCGCGGCCCTAGAAGAGCTTGATTCCGGTGAGCGCGGCCAGCCGGTCGATCAGCTCGTCCTGGAAGCGGGGATCGCTGGCTTCTCTGGCCGGCGCCAGCCGATGCCGGTGGTACCAGTAGCCGCCGCTCACTGCGGCGTCCGCGTTGTTGCTGACCGCGAGCCATGTCTGCGTCAGGTAGCCCAGCTCGAGGTCGTCGGTGGCGCCCGGGCCGCCCATCCTGGTCGGGACCCAGCCGGGATCGACGGCGTTGCTGAACGTGCCTGGCCAGACACGCGCGACGGCGAGCGCGAGCGCGACGGCGTGGAGCTTGCTCTCCGAGTACGCTTTGGCGGCGTTCCAGCGGCGCTCGGTCCAGTCGATGTCCCGCAGGGATCCTGTGCCTCCTTGGTGCATCCCGCTGCTGAGGTAGATGAGCCGATCCGGGCGGTCGATCATCGCTGTGAGCGTGTAGGGGGCGAGCGTGTTCACGGCGAGCGTCTTCGCGTGACCCTCTGCGGTCGTGCCGCGGGAGGGCTCGAGAAAGACGCCCGCGTTGTGTATCACAGCGTCCATGCGGCCGATGTCGTTCACCTGACTGGCGAGCCGCGCAGTCTCAGCCGCGCTCGCGAGGTCGCCGATGACGACACACGCCGCGCTTGCGGCGAGGTCGGTGACCGATGCGGCACGCTCGGGGGTACGGGCGTGCAGGACGACGTCATGGCCCTCAGCCAGCAGGACGCGGGCGGCGGCCCGGCCGAGCCCGTCGGTAGAACCGGTGATCAGAACGCGGGACATGGATGATCCTTCCGTCGCCGGCCAGCGAGGAGCACGAGCAACCGCACTCCCGTCTACTCGGCGTCGACTGGTTCGAGCAACCGGTGCGGCGTTCGCAGCGCGATCGCGACCGGATCGTGCCTGGCCGCTGCCCGACCTGGCAGCGGCGCGGTGATGATGTCGTCAGGGCCGGGCGCGAGCCCGCATCTGTCACAGCGGCCGGCTCCGTCGAGCGCCGTGCCGCAGGCGGCGTGCTCGAACTGGCGGCTGTTCCGGAAGCGGTGACGATCGCCCCAGGTCATCAGTGCGTAGAGCGTCGGCCAGAGGTCGCGCCCGGCGGCGGTGAGCGAATAGATGTGTCTGCCCCCGTGCGCGGGATCGGGCCGACGCTCGAGGATCCCGTGCTCGACCAGCCCGGAGAGTCTGTCTGATAGCACGGCCCGCGGCACGTCCAGATGCGCCTGGAAGTCGTTGAACCTGCGCACGCCGTAGAAGGCGTCACGGACGATCAGCAGCGTCCATCGCTCGCCGATCACGCCGAGCGCGCGGGCGAGCGAGCAGTCCTGGGCCTCGTAGTCCTTGCCGAGCATCACGCACAGCATAGCAGAGACTAGTTCGATGATTGAACTCATCGTGCTAAGGTCGAACAGATTCGGTTCGATCATTGAACTCATGACTCGGGAGGCGCGATGACAACAACCTCTTCCGGCGCTCGGCCTGCGGGCCCAGCGGTTGCTGGGGGCACGCGGGCGCTGCTCGCCGACCTGCGGCTCCTCGGCCTGGCCAGCGCGTTCGAGCGGCTCGAGGGTGGCACCCGATGACCGCGACTGCCGCGCCGCGGACAAGGGCGCAGGCACCTGACGTCGCATGGCTGCCGGCCGCGGCCGCTGGTGGCGGGGCTGCTTGCGCAGTGGGTGCCGGCACCGACCGCGGTGCCGTATCTGCCGCACATCGCCCTGATGGCCATCGTGCTCGCCTCACTGCGGGCCGCGCCTCAGACCGTCGCCGAGTCCAGCCGCGGCATACCGCGGTTGTCGGGCCTGGATTCCGCGGTCCGCGTTTTCGCTCCGTAGTGGCTCCGATGGCGCCGTGGCTGTTCGCGGCACCGGCGATCGCCTTTGGCCTGCTGCCGACCGTGACCGGCGCCGACCAGGCGCATGACGGGATCGCGCTGACGGCTGGTATCACCGGGCTCTGCGCGCTGGCTGGCGTGCTGATTCAGCCGGCGGCGCGGCGGCTCAGCAACGGCCCAGGCGGCAAGCGGGCAAGCGCGTTCGGCCTGCTAACCATCGCCGCCGGTCTCGGCCTCGCGGCCGTTACGGTCGTGGAGCGGCAGGCATGGATGCTCGTGCCGTGTTCGGTCGTTCTCGGCAGCGCATACGGGCTCTGCCTCGTGGCCGGCCTGGTCGAGGTGCAGCGCCTCGCCGATCAGCGCACTCTGGCCGCAGCTACCGCCGTCTTCTACGCGCTCACCTACCTCGGCTTCGCGGCCCCGTTCCTGCTGACGCTCGCCACGCCCCTGGCCGGGTACCCGGAGTCGCTCACCGCGGCGGCCGCGCTCGCCCTCGGCACCGCCGCGCTCATCGCCCGCCGTTCGCGGCGCCCTGAGGCGCCAGGCCAGGCCCGCGAGCGTGCGCGCTAGCTGCCCGGCGGCGCAGCTTGAACCGCCAGCCGGGGATCGCCGGTACCCGGCGGGCGGAACATCTGCAGCATCATGGCGACCGCGGTGCTCGTGTCCTGCGTCGCGGCCAGGCATCGCTGACCGGCATCGCAGTTGACGCCGAGCACGCTGGCTGCCGCGGCGAGGACCTGATCGCGCTGCCCGCCTGTCAGCTCCTGCTCGTCAGCTGCAAGTTCTGGCGCTCCGGCGGCGGCGAGCACCGCGGGAAGATCGCTGAGCTGGGCGCTCAGCCATCCGGCCCAGTCTTCGCGCAGCCTGGTGTCCCAGTTCCGGCTCGATGGTTCTCGGTCCTCGAATACGGGGTGATAGTGCGCGCGTGACAGGTTGCCTGGCGGCTCACCAATCAGGTCGAAGATGTCCGCGCGCCACAACGCCTCATCCAGCATGACTGGCTGCGCGGCCGACTCCGAGCCGATGTGCGCCGGCTTGGTGATGGTCCTCAGTTCGACGCGGGTCCCGTGCTCCTCGTCGGACGGGCCGACCTCGTACCAGTGCCTGACGAGGATCGCGACCTTGTCGAGAAGGAAGCAGAATTGCACCGGCAGACTCCTTCGCGTCGCTTGAGGGCCGATCCAGTCAAGCATCTACCGGCAGGCCGCCGTCGTCCAGGTCGCCGCAGTCAGCGCCATGATCGCGAAGGATTTTGGTTCCGATCGGGCTGTTGCAGAATCGCTTGACCAAGTGCGGCGTGGCTTTTCTGATGGTTCATGATTGTCTGGGATGATTGCGGTGTGGCGTAGCGATACCGGCCGGTGGCCCGTGACCAGGCGTTCTTGTTCCCGCCGGACATGCGGGAGTGGCTGCCGCGCGATCATCCGGTGTGGCTGGTGATCACCGTGGTGGAGGATCACCTGGATACCTCGGCGTTCCGCGCGGGCCGCAAGGCCGGCGGCGCGGGGGCGGCCGGGTATGACCAGGACATGCTGCTGACGCTGCTGGTCTGGGCGTATGCGCACAAGGTCACCTCGTCGCGGCGGATCGAGGAGCTGTGCCGGACGGACGTGGCGTTCATGGTGATCTGCGGCCGTGACGTGCCCGATCACGTGACCGTCGCCCGGTTCCGGGCTGATTTCCCCGGCGCGATCGGCGAGTTCTTCGCTGAGGTGCTGGGGCTGTGCGCCGCTTTGGGGATGGGGAAGCTGGCCGCCGGGGCCGTCGCCGCGCATGCCGCCGCCGGCGCCGCCGAGGATGAGGCGTTCGGGCAGGGCCGCCGTGGCGATGAGGTGCCCGCGGAGGCAGCCGGCCCGCGGACCCGCTCGCAGAAGATCGGCGCGGCGCTGCGTGCCGCGCGGATCGCCGCGGCGCTGGCCGGGCTGGAAGCCGCCCGCCAGGCCGGGCAGGCGGAGCAGGAGCGCCAGGAGCGGCGGGGGCAGGCTTTCCTGGACGGCGCCGCCGCCGGGAAGCTGCCGCCGGGCAGGCCGCCGGCGTCGGCGCAGATGGCTGCCGCCCGGGCGCGGCCGGACCGGGTGACAGCCGCCCAGCAGGCGAAGACCGAGGACCGGGAACGGCGTAACGCGGCGAAGCTCGCTGCCAGCGGCAGGGCGCTGCCAGGCTGCCCGCCGGTTCCGGTCAGCCAGTTCGGCCTGGTCCTGGCGGCCCGGGTCAGCCTGGAGCAGGCCGAGGCCGCCGCCGGGCGCACGGCCACCGCGAAGGCCGCGAGGAAGGGACCCCCGGTGCGCAATATCACCGACCCTGACTCGCGGCTGATGCCCGTGCGCGGCGGCGCGTTCATCCAGGGTTACAACGCCCAGAACGTGGCCTGCGCCGATGGGCTGATCATCGCCACCGAGCTGACTGCCGACCCGGTGGACACCCCCCGGTTCGAGCCGATGCTGGCCCGCGCCCACGATGCCGCCGCTTTCATCACCGCCCGCCAGCCACCGGCCGCCGGCGGGCCGGGCAGCGGGATCGGGCTGGTCCTGGCCGATGCCGGCTACCTGTCCGACGACAACCTCAGGGCAGCAGGACCCGACCGGCTCATCGCCACCGGCAAGCACCGCAACCTGGAGAAGACAGCCCGCGGCACGACGGCCGGCCCCGCCCGGAACAACCCGCTGATCGCTGCCATGGCCGCCCGGCTCGCCACCACCGAGGGCATCACCGCCTGCCGGCAGCGCGGCCACATCGCCGGGACCCCGCACGGGAACATCAAGCAGAACATGGGCTTCCGGCAGCTCACCATGCGCGGCAAAGCCAAGGCAGACGCCGAATGGCGGTTCGCCTGCGCCGTGCACAACCTGTTCAAAGCCATCACCGCCGGCCACCTCACCGCCACCGCCCTCCACGCCCTGGCCGGCCAGGGCGGTCAGGCCGTAGCCAGCCCGCCCGGCCCGCCCCGCACGGCCCGCCAGCCCGAACCTGCGCGCCCGCATCCCGAAAACCCCCAGCCGTCGCCAGCCCCGCGAGCCGATTCAGCAACAGCCCGATCGGACCCCGGATCCTTCGCGATCATGGATGGCTGGGCGACGGCTAACGCGGACCGGCGGGCTTGCTGGTGCCCGGTGCCGGCAAGGACCGCACGAGCGTCTCGAGTGCGGCCGTCCAGCTCTCCCAGTAGGGGCGATCAGGTTCCGCGGCGATGGCCGTGATGAGCTGCTGACGGAATGGCTCCCGATCGCCGCCGAAGGCGTGGTCGACAACGGCCGCCGCCAGCGCGAACACCGTGCTCTGCCAGGGTGCGTCGAAGGCCAGCTCACCGTTGCGGCGGGGCAGGTCAAGCCCGGCCAGGCTCAGCGATTCGCTCACAGCCGGGCCACGCCGACCATCGAGTCGCGGGTGACCAGCGCGGCTAGGTCAGCCTCCGCCATGCCGTCGGTGCCCGAGGGGCGCTGGGGCAGGACAAGGTAACGAACCTCAGCCGAGGAATCCCACACCTGGATCTCCATCTCGCCGGGCAGCTCGCAGCCCATCTCGGCCAGCAGCTTGCGTGGCTCGCGGACCATCCTGGCCCGGTACGGAGGATCCTTGTACCAGGCAGGCGGGAGCCCGAGCACGGGCCATGGATAGCAGGAGCACAGCGTGCACGCGACGACGTTGTGGACCGCGTCGGTGTTCTCGACCACCACCATGTGGCTGCCCTCGGCGCCGCCGAACCCCATCTCCGCGATCGACGCGGTACCGTCGGCCAGCAGCCGCTTCTTGTACTCCGGATCCACCCACGCCTTCGCCACGACCTTGGCGCCGTTCATCGGGCCGATCTCTGACTCGTAGCGGCGGGTGACTTCCTCGATGAATCCATCTGGCACCAGCCCGCGCTCGGTCAGCAGTCCCTCGAGCGCGGCGACCCGCCGCTCGATCGCCGACGGGGGAGCCGGGTGATGCCCGTGCTCATCGTGCTCGTGCTCGCCGTGGCCGTGGTGGTCGCCGTGGCCGTGGTGGTCGCCGTGCTCGCTCATGGCCGCTCCAGGTAGCTGTCCCACAGGTCCACATGCACGAACACGCCGTGCTGGCCGTCGCGCCACAACTCCTCGGCGTCGAAGCGGACCGAGTAGGTCGGCTCATGGCGCCGCGCCGTTCCGTGCGCCTCGACGTCAGGGACAGAGTAGACGCCGTCCACCCGGGTGACCGTCCCGGTCCTGCCGCGCACGTATCGCGGGCAGCGGGTGTGACCAGGCGGGTGCCACTCCCGCACCCGAACGAGGTCTCCTGGCCCGAAGCGGGGCTCGCTGACATCGGGACCGGCGTCGAGCACGGGCGGGGCGGTCACGGGGCCGCTCAACGGAAACGGTCCAGCCGCGGCGGCCTCAAGCTCCGGCCTGGTTAGCAGGCCGTGCTCGACGGCAAGCGTGGCAGCGGCCGTCAGCCAGTGCTCGTAGTAGCCCGACGTGAGGTAATGGCCGGGCTCCATCCGCTCGATCGAGTGCCGGAACTCGCCCCCGCTCGCCTGCACCGCGTCCGCCACGAGCATGAGGAGCGCCCGGGCCACCGCTTCCCACGGCTCATGAAAGACGGGCTCGGCTGGCGAATGATCCACCGCGCCGAAACCCTGCATGCCGCCCAGGTCGTGGATGCCGTCCACGAGCACGACATTACCTGCGTCAGGCCAGGTAGTCGCGGAGCAGCGTCATCTGCTTGCCGATCAGGTTGAGCAGCGGGTGCCTGGGGTCGCTGAGCCACTCGTCGTAGGCGGCCAGCGCCAGTGCCAGGCTCACCTGACCCACCAGCGCAGGAAGTGGCGCGTCGGCACCGGCGCCCGTCCGTCTGGCGACATACCGGGAGATGACGCGGCGCCACTCCACGTACCGCAGCACGGAGTGCGCCTGCAGCGCCGGGGTGCCGAGGATGAGGCGCATGCGCTGCAAGTGCGGCGGGCGGGCGTCCGCCGGGAAGTCGTTGAACGCCCGGACTCCGCGATGCACGGCATCCCACAGCGGGATGTCGCCGGGCATCGCCTCGAGGAGCGCGCCGAATCGCATCAGCGACCGGTCGAACTGGCCCCACGGAATGTCGTTCTTCGAGGCGTAGTAGCCGAACAGGGTCCTGCGGCTGACCCCGACCTCCGCCGCGATCATGGCCAGCGTCGTGTCCTCGAACCCGTGGGTGGCGAACAGGCCGAAGGCCGCCGCCTCGATGTCGGCGTGGGTGGTTGCCTCTGGCCGGCCCACCCGGCGCGTCCCGCTGCTCACCCGGCGATTCTTTCATTTCTGCCACCAGTGCAGTTACTGTGCTGCCATGGACACTGACGTGATCGAGACCGTGGAACTGACCACGGGCGACCAGCAGGAGCAAACCGCTGAGGAAGTCCTGACCGCGGAGGACCTGATCGAGGAGGTCTCGATCGACGGCATGTGCGGCGTGTACTAACCGGCCAGCGGGCAAGCCAGTGAACCTCGACGAGGCCTGGACACTCTCGCCGTCGGTCGCGTTGCGACCCGAGCCGTTCGGGGCGCTCGCCTACCACTTCGGCAACCGCAAGCTGACCTTTCTCAAGCGGCCCGAGCTGGTGGCGGTCGTTGAGGCGCTCGGTACGCATCCCGACGCCAGGTCCGCGCTCAACGCGAGCGGCGTGCCGGAGGCCCAGCATCCGGTGTACGCCAGGGCGCTCGAGGGCCTGGCGGCGGCCGACATGATCCGGCGCCGGCAGCGGACCGGGAAGGTCGACGAGTGAAGCTCGTCGAGCACTTCGAAACCGGGCTCGCGGCGCCGATCTGCCTGACCTGGGAGCTCACCTACGCGTGCAACCTGGCTTGCGCTCATTGCCTGTCCTCATCAGGCCGGCCCGACCCGCGCGAGCTGACCACCGCGCAGTGCGAGGCGGTCATCGATGAACTGCAGGACATGCAGGTCTTCTACGTGAACATCGGCGGCGGCGAGCCGACGATCCGGCCGGACTTCTGGCACTTGCTTGGGTACGCAACAGAGCACCAGGTCGGCGTGAAGTTCTCCACCAACGGCGTGCGCATCACGCCGGAGCGGGCCAGGTTCCTGGCTGGCACCGGGTACGTCGACGTTCAGGTCTCGCTCGACGGGGCCACCGCCGAGGTCAACGACTACGTGCGCGGACCTGGTTCGTTCGACATGGCGCTGCGGGCCCTGGAGAACCTCAGCGATGCAGGCTTCCGCGACGCCAAGATCTCGGTGGTCTGCACCAGGCAGAACGCCGGCCAGCTCGACGAATTCCAGGCGCTCGCCGACCGCTACGGCGCGACGCTGCGGCTCACCAGGCTGCGGCCGAGCGGCCGCGGCGCCGACGTGTGGGACGAGCTGCATCTGCTGCCAGAGCAGCAACGCGATCTCTACGACTGGCTGCTGAGCCGCGGCGACCGGGTGCTTACCGGCGACTCCTTCTTCCATCTCGCCGGCTTCGGGGAGGCCCTGCCCGGGCTGAACCTGTGCGGCGCGGGCCGCGTGGTCTGCCTTATCGACCCGGTCGGCGACGTGTATGCCTGCCCGTTCGCGATCGCTGACCAGTTCCGCGCGGGGAACCTGCGCACCGACGGCGGCTTCGCGCAGGTCTGGCGCGAATCGCCGCTGTTCGCCGAGCTGCGCTCCCCGCAAACCGGCGGAGCCTGCGCCTCGTGCGGCCATTACGACTCCTGCCGCGGCGGCTGCATGGCAGCGAAGTTCTTCACCGGGCTACCGCCGGACGGCCCCGACCCCGAGTGCGTGCAGGGCTACAGCGAGCCCGCGCTCGCGGGACCCCGCGCCAGGCCGGGACCAGGCCAGGACCACTCCAGGACGGTCCAGGCACGCAACCAGCCCGTCATGCTGACGCTGCTCACGCGCCGCCAGGCACCGGCGCCGCCCGTCAGCGCCTGCGCGGAGAGCCCGCTGGCCGGCTTCGTGCCGGAACAACCGACGCCAGGGGAGCGCGCGACATGAAGCTGGAGAATCCCTGGAAGCAGAACCCGTGGTTCGAGTCCGTCGCGGTCGCCCAGCGGCGCGCCCGCAAGCGGCTGCCAGCCCCCGTCTACGGCTCCCTGGTCGCCGGGTCAGAGCGCGGCCAGAGCGTCGCCGACAACCAGGCGGCGTTCGCCGAGCTCGGGCTCGCGCCGCACGTCGCCGGCCAGCAGTCCAAGCGGAGCCAGGCCACCACGCTGCTCGGGCACGAGATCTCGCTGCCTGTGGTGATATCGCCCACCGGCGTCCAGGCCGTCCACCCCGACGGTGAGGTCGCCGTCGCGCGCGCCGCCGCGGCTAGGGGCACGCTGATTGGGCTGTCGAACTTCGCTTCTAAGTCCGTCGAGGAAGTCACGGCCACCGGGGCGCCCACGCTGTTCCAGATGTACTGGACCGGCGACCGCGACGTGATGGTGCAGCGCATGGAGCGAGCGCACGCGGCCGGCGTGACCGGCCTGATCGCGACCCTGGACTGGTCGTTCGCGACCGGGCGGGACTGGGGGTCACCCGAGATCCCCGAGCGGCTTGACCTGAAGACCATGGTCAGGATGGCGCCGACGGCCCTGCGCAGGCCCCGATGGCTGTACGAATGGGGCCGGACGGGCCACCTGCCAGGGCTGACCGTGCCCAACCTCGCGCCGCCAGGCGGCCAGCCCCCGACGTTCTTCGGCGCCTACTACGAATGGATGACGACCCCGCCGCCGTCCTGGGACGACGTCGCATGGATGGCGCGGCAGTGGCATCAGCTCAGCGACACTGGATTCCTGCTCAAGGGGGTGTGCAGGATCGACGACGCCCGCCGCGCCGTCGACGCCGGTGCCGACGCGATTTCCGTGTCCAACCACGGCGGCAACAACCTCGACGGCACGCCAGCCACCATCCGCCTGCTGCACCCGATCGCCCAGGCGGTCGGTGACCAGATGGAGGTCGTCATGGACGGCGGGATCCGGCGCGGCTCGGACGTCGTCAAGGCGCTCGCGCTCGGCGCCAGAGCCGTCCTGATCGGCCGGGCCTACCTCTGGGGGCTGGCCGCGAACGGCCAGGCCGGAGTCGAGAACGTGCTGGACATCCTGCGCAACGGCATCGACTCCGCGCTGCTCGGGCTCGGGCTGTCGGCGATCGGCGAGCTCACGCCCGATCACCTGCTCGTTCCCGAAGGCTTTCACCGCGCCGCCGGCGCCAGCACCGGCACCGGCGCCGGCGCCGAACGGCAGTGAGCGCGCCCGTGACCAGTGCCCAGCCTCGCGTCGCGCTCGTCACGGGCGCCGCTCGCGGCATCGGCGCCGCCACCGTACGACGCCTGGTGGCAGACGGTCTTCGTGTCGTCGCGCTCGATTCCTGTCAGGGGGACGACCAGCGGGAAGGGCCCGGTTATCCGCTCGCGTCAGAAGCCGAGCTGAACGCGCTCGCCGCCTGCCTCGGTGACCACGTGCTGCCGGTGGTTGCCGACGTGCGCGACCGCGACGCGCTCGCCTCGGCCGTCGCCGCCGCGACCGGGCGGTGGGGGCGGCTGGACGTCGCGGTCGCCGCGGCCGGCGTGATCGCGGGCGGACATCCCCTGTGGGAAACGAAGGACTCGGTGCTCGACCTGCTCTGGGACGTCGACGTCAAGGGGGTGTGGAACACCGCCGCCGTCGCAGTGCCCGCCATGCTGCGCGGGCCCGACCCCTCGGGCTGCCGGTTCGTCGCGGTCGCCTCGGCCGCCGGCAGCCACGGTCTGTACCTGTTGTCCGCATACACGGCCGCCAAGCACGCGGTTGTCGGGATCGTCCGCGGCCTCGCGGCCGACCTGGTCGGGACGGGCGTGACGGCCGCGGCCGTGTCGCCAGGGTCGACGGACACGACGATGCTGGCGGCCACCGCCAGGATCTACGGCGTGGACTCGGTCGGCGCGCTCGCCGAGCATCAGCTGCTGCGCCGCGTCATCACGCCGGCGGAGATCGCCGCGACGATCGCGTACTGCTGCTCGCCGGCCGGAGCGGTGGTCAACGGCACCGTGCTGCACGCCGACGGCGGGTTCCCGGCGTGAGGTTGCCGGCCGGCTTCACGGTCCGCGTGCACGGCGACGTCAGGATCGCGGGCGGCGGGGGCGTGCTCGTCGGCGGATCCCCGCTGCGGGCCATCCGCCTCAGCCCGCGCGCGCGGACCCTCGTCGCCGGCGGGGAGATCCGCGTGAACGGCGCCGCGAGCGCGATCCTCGCCGACCGTCTGCTCGACGCGAACATCGCCGTCCCCGTGCTCAGCCCTGGCGACCGTGCGGCGGCCTGTGACCTGACCGTGGTCATCCCCGCCAGGGACAGGACCGGGCAGCTTAACAGGGCGCTGTCCGGACTGTCCCCCCTCAGCGTGATCGTCGTCGACGACGGCTCCGCCGACCCAGGCGCTGTGTTCGCTGTGGCTCGCGCGCTCGGGGCCGACGTCGTCCGCCTGGAACGCAATGCCGGTCCCGCTGCCGCCCGTAACGCCGGCCTGGCGAGGGTGAGCACGCCGTATGTCGCGTTCGTCGACAGCGATGTCCAGGTGAGCGGCGAGACGCTGCTCGGGCTGACGGCCCACTTCGCCGATCCCCGGGTCGCGCTGGCCGGGCCGTCACTGCGGGGGCGGGTCGTGAACACCAGGCCGCGCTGGTTCGAGCGGTACGAGGAGTCCTCGCCAGCGCTCGGACTTGGCGAGCGGGCGAGCGTGGTCAGGCCAGGCGCCGCGGTCGCGTGGCTGCCAAGCGCGTGCCTGGTCGGCCGGACGTCGCGGCTCCTCGACCTGGGCGGATTCGACGCGCGGATGCGGGTCGGCGAGGACGTCGACCTGGTCTGGCGGCTGGCGGCAGCAGGCGACCGGGTCCGCTACGACCCTGATTTCGAGGCCCTGCACGACGCCCGTCCGACCCTGCGTGCCTGGATGGGCCGCAAGTTCACCTACGGCACGGGCGGGGCCGCGCTGGCCGAGCGTCACCCCGGCAGCCTCGTCACCGCGGTCCTGTCGCCGTCGATGGGCGTCGCCGCCCTCGCCCTGCTGGCAAGGCGGCCGTGGTCGGTGCCGGTCGCGCTCGCAAGCGCGGGCCGCGGCGTCCAGGTGCTGCTGCGGACGCTGCCCGACGTCGCAGAACGCCGCGGCCTCGCGATCCGGCTGTCGCTGCGCGGGCTCGGCTGGGCGCTGCGCCAGGAGTCCGCGCTCGTGCTCAGGCACTGGTGGCCGATCGCGTTCTGCGCCGCTCTTGTCAGCCGCCGCGCGCGCCGGGTCGTTGTCTCCGCGATGGCGGTCGACCTGGTGGCCGGCGTCGGCGCGGTTCCTGGGACGAATCCGCTGGCGACGTTCTGCGGTCGCCGGCTCGACGACATCGCCTACGGGGCCGGGCTGTGGTCGGGAGCGCTGCGGTCCGGCCAGCCGGGGTGCCTGAAGATCCGGATCGCGGCCGGGCGCCGTCCCCGCGGTTGCCTCCGGTTCCGGCACGCTGCCATGACCATAACGTCCCGTTCAAAGCGCCGCCAGGCAAGCGGCGCTCGCACCGGCGGTCTTGCCGAGCGGATGGCGGGCCTGCCAAAGTAGCAAGAGAGTCCGCCTCGGCGGGAATGTCCAGTTTTCTGACGGCAGGAAGGCCTAGGCCGACCCTGCGGCCCGGCAAGGATCAGGAGAAGGCGCATGAAGACAACCGCCGCTGTGGTGTACGAGCCCGGCAAGCGCATCGAGATCGAGGAACTCGACCTTGACGGCCCCAAGGACGGAGAAGTCCTGATCCGTTACACCTACGCGGGCCTGTGCCATTCGGACCTGCACGTCCAGACCGGCGACCTCGAGGCACGGCTGCCGATGGTGCTCGGGCACGAGGGCGCGGGAATCGTCGAGGAGGTCGGCCCCGGCGTGACGAGGGTCAAGCCGGGCGATCATGTGGTCTGCTCGTTCATCCCGAACTGCGGGGTGTGCCGGTACTGCGCGAGCGGGCAGCAGTCGATCTGCGACATGGGCGCCACGATCCTGGACGGGTACCTGCCGGGTGAGCGGTTCCCGCTCAGCGGCCCGAAGGGCAGTTACGGCGCGATGTGCATCCTCGGCACGTTCAGCCAGTACGGCGTCATCCACCAGAACTCGACCGTCAAGGTGGACGACGACCTGCCGCTGGATAAGGCCGTGCTGGTCGGCTGCGGCGTGCCGACCGGCTGGGGCTCGGCGGTGAACACCGCGAACGTCAGGCCCGGCCAGACCGTCGTCGTCGTGGGCATCGGCGGGATCGGTATCAACGCGGTGCAGGGCGCGCGCTACGCGGGCGCGAAGTACGTCGTCGCCGTCGACCCGCTGGAGAACAAGCGCGAGAAGGCGATGGAACTCGGCGCCACGCACGCGTTCTCGTCAATCGAGGAGGCCACGATGGCGCTCGTCGACCTGACGCGCGGCCAGATGGCCGACGCCGCCATCCTCACGCCCGGCGTCATGACCGCCGCCATCGTCGAGGGCGGTTTCAATGCGACCGGCAAGGCCGGCGTCGTGGTGCTCACCGCGCTGAGCAAGCTGTTCGAACCGACGATCCAGCTGCCGGGCAGCATGCTGACGCTGTTCCGCAAGTCGCTCAAGGGCAGCCTGTTCGGCGACTGCAACCCGACCACGGACATCCCGCGGATCCTCAGCCTCTATCAGGCCGGCGACATCAAGCTGGACGAGATCATCACGAAGACCTACAGCCTCGAGCAGGTCAACGAGGGCTACGACGACCTGCTCAACGGCAAGAACGTGCGCGGCGTCATCGTGCACTCACACAACTGACGCGTGCCTGCTCCCGTCCTGGGCCGGGCCCGGGAGGTCGAACTGCTCGTCGCGGCCCTCGACGCGGGCGCGCACGTCCTGCTGGAGGGCCCGCCAGGGACGGGCAAGTCGACGCTGCTGCGCGCCGTCGCGTCGGACCGGGCGGCGCCGTTCCACCTGGTCGAGGGCAACGCGGAGCTGACACCGGCCAGGCTGGTCGGGCACTTCGACCCGGCGCAGGTGCTGGCGCAGGGGTACGTCCCCGACGTCTTCGTCGACGGGCCGCTCGTCTCGGCGCTGCGGCAGGGCGGCCTGCTCTACATCGAGGAGATCAACAGGGTCCCCGAGGAGACCCTGAACGTCCTCATCACGGTGATGTCGGAGGCAGAGCTGTCGGTGCCGCGCCTCGGCGTCGTGCGGGCCGAACCCGGGTTCCGGCTGGTCGCCGCCATGAACCCGTTCGACGCGGTCGGCACCGAGCGGATCTCGTCGGCGATCTACGACCGCACCTGCCGGATCTCGATGGACTACCAGTCCGCGGCCACCGAGGCCGACATCGTCGCGCTGCGCTCGCCGGGCACCGGCACGCCCGAGTGGCGCGCTCAGGTGGTCGACCTGGCCAGGCGCACCAGGACGCACCAGGACGTGCGGATCGGCTCGTCGGTGCGCGGCGCGATCGACATGGTGGCGATCGCCGGGCGGCTGGCAGGGATGCGGTCGGTGAAAGAAGACGACTGGCACGCAGGACTCGACGCCGCGCTGGTGTCGCTGTCGGGGCGGATCAGGATGCACGACTCCGCGGGGCGGCGGCCGGATTCCGTGGTGCGCGAGCTCTATGAGCAGATTTTCGGCGCAGAACCGGCCGCGGCGGGCGATGGCGACGGCGGAGGTGGCCTGGGGGAAGCGTGAGCCCGCCGGCCTCGGCGGCGGGCGCACCAACCAAGCGGCACAACCCGAAGAGCGACGCGTCGCGCACTCGCACGCTCGGCCGGTCGGCGCTGACCAGGCACGCGCGGTTCGCCGAGGTCTCGCCCGAGGTCGGCGTGCTCGACGAGGAGGCGCTCCAGCGGGCGCTTGCCGCCGATCCTGACGGCACGCTCGCGCTAGTGGCCGACCTCGTGCACGCGACCGACGAGCGGCTGCGCGCGCACGCGAAGCGGCTGGCCGCGCGGCTGGTGATCGATCGGTCCAGGTCCGGCCGGGTCGTGCGGACCGGCGTCGCGCGGCCGCGGCAGGTGCCGGCCGCGCGCGGCGGCGACCTGGACGTCGACGCGTCGATGGATGGCATCCTCACCGCCCGCGGCGAGCGCAGGCCGCCGGGCCTCGACGAGCTCGCGGCCCGCGACTGGGGCCGGCAGGACCTGGCGTTGTGCCTGGTGGTGGACGCCTCAGGGTCGATGGAGGGCGAACGGCTCGCTGTCGCGGCTACCGTCGCGGCGGCCTGCGCGCTGCGGGCGCCGGCGCAGCACGCGGTGCTGGCGTTCGCTGGTGACGTCAGGACGCTGCGCACGTTGCACGGGACCGAGTCTCCGGCGACCGTGGTCAACCGGGTGCTGGCGTTGCGCGGGCACGGCGTCACGCATCTCGCCGATGCGCTGCGAACCGCGTCCCGTCAGCTCGCCGCGGCCCGCGCGCAGCGGCAGGTGGTGCTGCTGCTCTCGGATTGCCGGCACACGGACGAGGACCCGGTCGCGGCCGCCACGCTGCTGCCCGAGCTCGTGGTGCTCGCCCCTGGCGACGACGCCGACCAGGCGGAGTCGTTCGCGCGGGCCTCCGGCGCCAGGTTCGCCCCGCTCGGCTCGCTGACGGAGGTCCCCGCGATCGTGCACGGGCTGCTGACGTGAGGAGTAGTGCTCAGCTGACGTAGATGCCGGGCCGGACGGTATATCGGCGGCCGTGCGGTGCGGTCCATTCGAGGGTGCCTGGTTCTGGCTGGGCGAGGGTCCAGCCGGGTGCCTGTTTGGTCCTGTGGTGTCGTCTGCAGAGAGGTGCCAAATTGCAGGGACACGTCGGGCCGCCCTGGTCCCAGGGGATGGTGTGATCGAGGTCGCAGGCGGCGGCGGGGCGGCGGCAGCCGGGGAAGGTGCAGGTCCGGTTCCTGGCCCTGACCACGTTGCTGGCCGGGGCGGTGGGCCGGTAGACGGGGACACCGCAGCCGTGGGCGCAGGGGCCGGCCTCGACCCACGCGTACCGGAGCTGGGCGAGCCAGGCCCGGCAGCCCGCCGGGTCGCCGGGTGGCCCCGGTCCGGCGCGGGCGCAGGCGTGGGCGGCGGCGGTGCCGTCGGGCCGGAGCAGGGTGACATGCCACCGGGTGCCGGGGCCGGCGGCCATGCGGGCGGCGAGGTCGCGGCTAGTCCAGGCGTCCAGGGGGCCAAGTCCGGCGACTTCGCCGGGCAGGTCCGCCAGGCCGAGCCAGGTGGATGCGGGCAGGGTCAAGTGCACCGTCCCGGTCAGCGCCGCCAGCCCCGTGCCTGGGCTGCCCGAGCCGGTTGCTGGCCCGACCGGGCCGGGACCGGGACCGGGACCAGGTCTGCCGAAATCAGGGGTGCTCGTTCCCGCAGGGCCGGTGCCGCTCCCGGCGGCGGGGTCTGGTGCGGGGAGGAGGGTGTCGGGGTGGTGGCCGGCCAGCAGGGCGGTGAACACGGCGGCGCGGAGCTGGTCCAGAGTGCCGACGGCGCCGTTGTCTTTGAGGGCCTGGGCGATGGCGGTGATCCGGCGGTCCGCGGCGATCGCGTCGGCGGGGGACAGTTCCCGCCCGGCCAGGGCCAGGTTCCCGGAGGTCTCCTGCCACGCCTCGACCCGGGCGTCGTCGCGGGCCCTGGTTATCCGGCGGCGCACCGCTGCCGGGTCGATGGACAAGACCAGGGTCCGCAGCGCGGCGCGGAGCTGCCCGGTGGTCATGGCTGCCGCGCCGGGCAGCAGGGCGTCGGCGGCGGCGTTCGCGGTGCGGCCGTTCAGCGCGGCGAGCTCGGCGGTGAAGATCATGGCGCGGGCCCGGTCGATCTGCCCGGCGAGCAGGGCGCGCAGCGCGGCGGGGAGCCGGGCCAGGTCGCGGGCCAGGGTGAGCAGCGTGTCGGCGGACCGGCCGGTCAGCACTAGCGCCGCGGCCAGCTCCGCCGAGATGTGCTCGCTGACCCGCGACCAGCCCGGCCGCCCGGAATCGCGGAGCCGGCGCCGGTCGAGTTCGGCGACAGCGGCCAGCTCGACGCCGGACTGCCACGCCGACAGCCGCCGCGACGCGTGCAGCAGCCCGACCAGCGCGTCATCGGACAGGACGCCGAGGCCACCGCCGAAAGCGTGCCCGGAGAGCCCAGCCAGCGTCCCGTCCGGCGCCATCGCCTCGAGCGGGCCGCCTGCGGCGAACGCCTCGCCCGGCCCGGCTGCCGCGATGCTCGCGATCCAGTCACCGGCTTCGTCATCCTCAAGCGGGTACTCGCCGGCCAGTTCCGCCTCGGACGGTTCGGTGCGATCAGCGAGCGCTTCCAAGTCAAGGCCTGCTAGGTCCGGGTCCAGGCGGGCCAGCACCGCGTCGCCGTCCCAGGCCGCCATAGCTGGCTCGCCGGGCGGCGGGGTGGCTGGCGGGAGGATCATCGGCGGCTCCGTGGTAGATCAGCGGTGCACGAATTTGTTATCGATAATGCTACCGACACCCTCTGACAACTAGAGCGCGCGTTCGATGGCAGCAGCAGCAGCAGCAGCGTCAAGACGAGCTGCGTGACCTAGGTCTCTGCCCAGATCGTGGGCACCTCGGCCGAGTCGGTCAGGCGTAGCTTGCGCCGAGCTCGCTCGTAGAAGGTGGTGCGTCCCAGCCGGACGACGTGAGCCGCGCCAGGCCGGGGCTGCAACTCGATCCGGTCGCCGGTGCCGACCTGGGCTGCGACCCGCCCGTCGACCTCGACGGCAAGCCGGCCGCTCGACGGCAGCACCTCAAGGACCAGGCTGTCCGCTACCGACACCACCAGGCCCCTGTTGTAGGCCGAGTGGGGCGCCGCGGGCGTCACGAGCAGAGCCTCGACCGCGGGGCTGACGATCGGGCCGCCGGCAGAGAAGCTGTATGCGGTTGATCCGGTCGGCGTGGCGACCACCACCGCGTCGGCCGCGTAGCTCACGAACGGGTGCCCGGCGGCCCAGACGGCCACCATGGCCGATGGCTCGCCTGGAAACCGGACGACCGCCACGTCGTTGAAGGCAGTGGCGACCTTAGCGCCGATATGCGCGTCCACCGCCAGCCGCGGCTCGACCGTGAACTGATGCCGGTCGATGGCCGACAACGCCTCTGCCAGGTCGGGCACGTCGACCTCGGCGAGGAAACCCAGCTTGCCGAGGTTGACGCCCAGCACGGGCGCGCGCTGGCCGTCGGCCAGCCGCATGGCGCGCAGCATGGTCCCATCGCCGCCAAGGCTCACCAGCAGGTCGGAGCGGCTGGCGAGATCGGCGGACGGGACCGGGACGGCCGCGCAGTTCAGGCGGCCGATCTCCGCGGCCAGGCCGAGAACCTGGGCGCCGTTGTGCTCCGCCCAGCCCAGGACTGCAGCCACCGCATCGGCGGAATCCCGCTGCGGATGGAGGACGACGCCGACGACGTGCACGTTAGGCAGGCCCTGTCTCTGGCGGCAGTGTCTGCCGCGGCAGTGTCTGCCGCGGCAGGCGTTTAGCCGGGGCCCGCCCCTCCGGCTGGAGCGGCGGGGTCCGCGAGGGCAGCGGGGTTATGGGTCGCTCCTCGACGCCGCCAGCCGACAGCCGCACCTTCGATCCGTTGTGGATGATCTCCAGCTTGTCGCCGTCGATGAGCTGATAGCGGGCCTTGGTATGGCTGAGTTCGACGCGCAGGCGCTGGCCTTTGATGAGCAGCTGCAGCGTCAGTCTGGTAATGCCATCGGGCAGGTGCGGTGCGAAGGCGAGATTCCCGCTCTTATGGCGCATGCCGGCGAAGCCGCTCACGAGGACATTCCAGGTTCCGGCCAGCGCCGCGATGTGCACGCCGTCGCGGGTGTTGCTCTCCAGGTCCTGCAGGTCCATCAGCGCGGCCTCGCCGAGGTAGTCATAGGCCAGTCCGAGGTGGCCAACCTCGGCCGCGATGACCGCCTGCGTGGCCGCGGACAGAGAGGAGTCTCGCACCGTCAGCGGCTCGTAGTAGTCGAAGTTCCTGGCCTTCTGCTCAGGCGTGAACTCATCCCAGCAGATGTGCATCGCCAGCACTAGGTCGGCCTGCTTGACAACCTGCTTACGGTAGAGCTCCAGGTAGGGGAAGTGCAGCAGCAGCGGGTACTGGCCAGGGGATGTCCCGGCGAAATCCCAGACCTGATGCCTCGTGAAACCCTCGGCCTGCGGATGCACGCCAAGCGTCTGGTCGTAAGGAATCGCCATGGCCTCACCGGCGTCGCGCCAGCTCGCCGCCTCCTCGGGCCCGATGCCGAGCTCGCGGGCACGATCGGGGTACCGCTGCGCCGCGTCGGCGGCGCCGATGAGGTTCTGCTTCGCCAGCAGGTTGGTGTAGACGTTGTCGTCCGCCAGCGCGCTGTACTCGTCGGGACCGGTGACGCCGTCGATGTGAAAGCGGCCTTCCTCATCGTGGTGCCCGACCGACCGCCAGAGCCTGGCGGTCTCGGTCAGGAGCTCCATTCCCTCGTGCTGCGCGAAGTCCTCGTCACCGGTGAGATCGGCGTAGCGCAGCGCCGCGCGGGCGATGTCGGCGTTGATGTGCAGGGCTGCGGCCCCGGCGGGCCAGTACCCGGAGCACTCCTGCCCGGCGATCGTCCGCCACGGGAAGGCGGCACCGGCGAAGCCGAGCTGCGCGGCGCGCTCCCTAGCGGCCGGGAGGGTGCTGTGCCGCCAGCGCAGCGCGCTGGCCGCCGCATCCGGCGCCGTAAACTCCAGCACGGGCTGCACGAACATCTCGCTATCCCAGAACGCGTGGCCGTCGTAGCCTGGACCGGTCAGGCCCTTCGCCGGGATCGGCCGTTTCTCCCCCCGCGCGCCCGCCTGGAGAACGTGGAACAGGCCGAACCGCACGGCCTGCTGGACCTCAGGGTCGCCCTCGATGTCCACGTCGGCCCGGGTCCAGAAGTCATCGAGGTACGCGCGCTGCTCGTCGAGCAGGCCGTCCCAGCCGGCCTGGCGGGCGCCGCTGAGTGCCGCCCACACCTGGTCGCGCACGCCTTCCAGCGACCTGACTGCTGACCAGCCGTAGCCGACCATCTTGACCATCCGCAGGCGCTGACCCGGCTCCAGGACCGCTGCGGCCGTGACCACGCCGCCGTCGGCGAAGGAGCGTGAGTCCACCTGCACGCTGGCGGGCGCGTCGATGAAATGTTCCATGCCGCTCCCGATCCGCAGCCCGCTGCCCGACGTCCTGTGGACCATCAGGACGCTCGAGCCGGTCGCGGCGTTGAACTCGGCGGCCAGCGGGCGTTCGGGCATCCCGCCCGCCCGCGGATCGACGCCCGAGTCGGGCAGCTGTTCGTTTGCGAGCAACTCGGACTGCACCGCGATCCTGGCGCGGCTGCCGACCGGTTGCACCTCGTAGCAGATCGCCGCGATCGAGCGCTGAGTAAAGGAGACCAGCCGCTTGGAGGACATCCTGATGGCGCCGCCAGCCGGCGATACCCACTCGGCCCGGCGCGTGAGAACGCCGGCGCGGAAATCGAGCTCCCGCTCGTGCGAGCGCAGGGTCCCGTACCTGACATCGAAGGGCTCATCGTCCACGAAGAGGCGGATGATCTTGCCGTTGGGCACGTTGATCACGACCTGCGATGACTGGGGCCGGCCGTAGGCATACTCCGAATACGGCAGCGGCCTGACCTCGTGCACCCCGTTCAGGTAGGTGCCAGGCAGGCCATGCGGCTCGCCCTCATCCAGGTTGGCCCGCCAGCCCAGGTGACCATTAGAGAGCGCGAACACCGACTCGGTCTGAGCCAGGATGTCCAGGTCTAGCGCCATCTCCCGCAGTTGCCACGGTTCGACCGTGAAGGCCTCCTGCCGGATCACGGACGGTCCAGCAGGTCAGCGAGGTCGGTCACGACGACGTCGGCGCCGTGCTGCTTGAGCGCGTTAGCCTGCCCGGTGCGGTCGACGCCGACCACCTGGCCGAAACCGCCGGCCCGGCCCGCTCCGACGCCCGCCAGCGCGTCCTCGAAGACGGCGGCCGCTCGGGGCTCGATGTTCAGCGCTCTGGCGCCGGCCAGATAGGTGTCGGGTGCCGGCTTGCCGCGCAGGTGCTCCCGCTGGGCGACGACGCCATCGATGCGTACCTCGAAGAGATCGGCAATGTGTGCCGCCTCGAGCACCTGCTGGCAGTCGGTGCTCGACGACACGACCGCGCGGCGCAAACCCGCGGCTCTCGCCGCCCTGACGTACTGCATCGAGCCTTCGTAGACCTCCACGCCGTCGGTGCGCAGGCGTCTGAGCACGATGTCGTTCTTGTGGTTGCCCAGCGCGTGGACCGTCTGCGTTCCCGGCGGGTCGTTGTCGCTGCCCTCGGGCAGATCGATTCCCCTGGACGTCAGGAAGGAGCGGATCCCGTCGGCTCGCGGCTTCCCGTCTACGTAGTCGTCGTAGTCCCTGACCTTGTCGAAGGGCACGAATGGCTCGCCCGTGGCCCTGGCCTGCTCGGCCAGGAACGCGTCGAACGTCTCCTTCCACGCGGCAGCGTGCACCGTCGCTGTCTTAGTCAGGACGCCGTCTAGGTCGAACAGGCACCCGCGGATGCCATCTGGCAGGCCGAGCACACGTTAAGCTTAGGATCTTGGCTAGGCCGGGCCAACCCGGGGCAGCGTGACGGCGGCTTCCTCAGGTGCCGGCCTCGCGGCAGCCGACGCGACCGGCACGACCAGCTTGCGGCAGAAGGTCATGATCAGGTTGCCGTCCTGGTTGCGGCCCCTGGTCTCGATCTCCACGAGCCCGCGTTCCGGCCGGTCGGGGACCGGCGACTTGCCAAGGACCTCGCTCTCGGCGTAGAGCGTGTCTCCGTGCATCACCGGCGCGTGATGGTCGATCCGCTCGAAACCCTTGTGCGTGATCGCCTGGCCTGCGACGTCGGCCTCCGACAGTCCGAGCAGGAGCGAGAACACATAGCTGCCGATGACCAGCGGCTGCTGGTATCGCGTCGCGGTCTTCGCGTAGTGGGCGTCGATGTGCAGCGGATGCCTGGCCATCGTCAGCAGGCAGAACAGGTGATGGTCGTACTCGGTGACCGTCTTGCCTGGCCAGTGCCGGTAGACGTCGCCGACCTCGAACTCCTCGAATGATCTACCGAACGCCATGAGCGAACTCGTCCTCTCCCGCGCGCGGTGCCGCGGCAGCGACAGGAACAGCGTCGGTGGGGTCGGACACCCAGCTGCCGAGCGCGAGCTCCATGGTGATCCCGGGGCCGAAGCCCGCGATGATGCCGGTGGCTGATTCGGCCGGCGACTTCTCCGCGACCCTGCGCAGGACGTCGAGCACCGCGGCGGAGGCGATATTGCCGTGGTTGGACAGGGTCTCCCAGCTGTCGCCAAGCGCCTCGGCCGGGACGCCGCCGTGCGAGCGCAGCGCGTCCAGGACCCGCGGGCCGCCGGTGTGGATCACGTGGAAGTCCAGTTTCGCCAGGTCGTAACCCTGGCCACGGACGAACTGCGCCAGCTCGGGCATGACCTGCTGCATCGTGCCCGGCACGCCCTTGTTCAGCCGGAAGTGGAAGCCAGTCTCCTTGACCTCGTAGGAGATCCAGGTGTCGGTGCCGGGGATCACGTGCGAGGTCTGGGCCTCGAGCCTGACCCCGGTGCCGCGCCCGTCACCGCGCACCACCGCTGCGGCTACCGCGTCGCCGAACAGGCCGTTGGACAGCAGGCTGCCGACGTCCAGGTCCTCTGGCTGGTAACACAGCGAGCAGAACTCACAGGCCACGACCAGGGCGTTCGCGCCTGGCCTGGCCCGGCAGAAGTCAGAGGCGCGGTTGATCGCCGCCGTCCCGGCGGCGCAGCCCAGCTGCGCGATCGGTAGCTGCGCGGTGTCCGTGCGGAACCCGAGCTCGTTGATCATCCACGCGGTCAGCGACGGCATCATGAAGCCGGTGCAGGACACGAACACGATAGCCCCGATGTCCCCGGCGGTGAGCCCGGCGTTCGCCAGCGCGTCGGCCACGACGCCAGGGATGCGCATCTTGGCCTCGGCCTCGAACACCTTGTTCCGGTGGCCGAACCCGGTGTGCACCAGGGTCTCCTCGATGGGCCTGATCAGGTGCCGCTTGGTGACGCCGGTGTTCTCGATCAGCCGCAGCGCGAGGCGCAGCTTCGGATGGTCAGCGTGCAGCCGCGCGGCCACCGCGAGCGTCTCGGCCTGGGTGATGACGTGCTCGGGAACGGCCACCGCCGGCTTGCACAGCACCGGCATCGGCAGCGCCAGGTCGGCCTCGAACGTCTCGATCGGCCAGAGCTCGTCCCAGCTGTGGCCTGGGCCGGGAACCCAGCGCCCCTCGTCCGGCTCTCCGTCGTGACTCGCTGATGGCATGGTGCTCCTTCAGATGGCGGATTCAGATCGCGGCTTCGCTTCCCGGACGACGCCGCACGGCGACAGTGCGCGTGGCACGATGCGCGATGCTACCCGGAGTCCATCGGCCATGAACGCGAGTCGACCCGAGCGCGACCTGATCTTTGCAAAGCGGAGCAATGTGGCGCGGAGCCCGTGTGCGCCGCTTCCCGCCTAGTGCCGATAAGTCCAATACATGCCGCCTGATCCTTGGCAGTCTGTAGTCATGACTTTCCGGCGACTCAGGGCGCGCCAGGAACTGCGGCTCGCGGCCGCGCTGTCGCTGGCCGACCGGCCGATGGCGATCGGCTGGTGGGCGTTCCTGCTCGTACGCGGCCTGCTGCCGGCCTGCTTCTCGATCGCCACCGGCGTGCTCGTCGGCGCGATCCAGCGCGGTCACAGCCTCGCGCTGCCGCTGGCCGTCGTCGGCGCGGTGTTCGTGTTGCTGCAGGTCATAGCCCCGCTGCACGCGGCGCTGAGCGCCAACCTCGGCGACAGGACGGCTGCCTGGCTCTACGACGAGCTGACCGAGGCCTGCGCTGGCGTTCCCGGCATCGGCCACCTGGAAGATCCTGAGCTCGCTGCCGACCTGCAGGTCGCCAGGGACTTCGACCGCGGCATGACCGGGCCGCCGCTGTCCACCTCGATGGACTTCATCGCTGGCGGCCTCGTCGACATGGTGGCCGGCCTTGCCCAGGCGTGCGTGCTCTTCGGCTTCGCCTGGTGGGCGCCGCTGGTGCTGGCCGGCTCGTGGCTCGGTACCCACTGGCTGCTGCGCGAGAGCGCGGTCTGGAAGGACCGCAACACCGACGAGGTCCGGCAGGCTCAGCGGGACGCCGACTACGCCTACCGGCTCGCCGTGGATCCGCCGGCGGCCAAGGAGGTGCGGATATTCGGGCTGCCCGACTGGGTGCTCGAGCGGTTCCTGCGCAGCCGGCGTCGGCTGCACCAGCTGCAGTACGAGGCGACCAGGATGCGCGAGCGCTCGGTGCTCGCCAGCTTCGCGCTCGTCCTCGCCGCCAACGCGTTCGTCCTGTGGATGCTCGCGTCGGCGGCACTCGATCACCGGCTGGCACTCGGCGGGCTGGTCGCCTACGCGTCGGCGGCTGTCGGCACGTCCATGATCGCATTTGGCGGCCTTAACTGGGCTCTGGACGGGGCTGCGGCTCCGGTAGCGGCTGTTACCCGCCTGAAGGCCGCAATGGCCAGGACCAGCACGGTCAGGTCAGGAGAGCGCTCGGCCGATGGCATGCCGGCGCACCAGATCCGGTTCGCGGGCGTGAGCTTCGCGTACCCAGCGGCGCCGACGCGCCCGGTGCTGGAACGGCTCGACCTGGAGATCCCGGCAGGCAGTTCGCTGGCCATCGTCGGCCAGAACGGTGCGGGCAAGACCACGCTGGCCAAGCTGCTGTGCCGGCTGTACGACCCGCAGGCCGGCAGCATCGAGGTTGACGGGGTTGATCTCAGGGACCTCGATCTCGAGTCGTGGCGGCGCCGGATCACGGCCGTGTTCCAGGACTTCGTGCGGTTCGAGCTGACGCTGCGGGAGAACGTGGCGCCGCGGGAGACAGCCGGCGGTGCGCCCGGTTATGCGACGAACGGGTCTTCCGCCCTGGACGACAGCGTCAAGGTGGCGCTCGCCGAGGCGGGGGCTGGCGCGCTCGCTGACCTGGACACGGTGCTCGCCAAGGGGTACGAGGGCGGCACCGAGCTGTCAGGCGGGCAGTGGCAGCGGGTGGCACTCGCCAGGGCGCTGTCGGCGGTCCGCCTGGGCGCTGGGCTCGTGCTGCTCGACGAGCCGACCGCCCAGCTCGACGTCCGCGGGGAAGCGGAGATCTTCGAGCGGATCCTGGCGGCCACGAGGTCGTGCACGACCATCCTGATCTCGCACCGGTTCTCCACGGTGCGCCACGTCGACCGGATCGCAGTGGTCGAGAACGGGGCGGTGGTGGAGCTGGGCAGCCACGACGAGCTGATGGCACGGCGCGGGCGGTACTGGACGATGTTCTCGCTCCAGGCGCAGCGATTCGCCGAAGGGACCCCAGAGGAAGGCGAGGAAGAGGTGACCTTCGATGTCCTCTCCTGAGGCGGCCGCGGTGCAGGAGGACCTTGACCGCCTGCCGCCGGCGCTGGCGTCGATGTGGCGGCTGTGCCGCCTCGGCTTCCGCTACGAACCAGCGCTGATGGGCGTGGCCTTCGTGCTCGCACTCGCCGCGGCGCTGCCTGACGCGCTGCTGGCGGTCTGGTTCAAGCTGCTCGGCGAAGGCTTCATCGAGCACAAGAACGGCCTGCTGAGGTTCGCGGTCGTGGCGCTCGCGGTCTCGGTGGTGGCGACCTGGCTGCTCCAGACCATCTCGACCAGGCTGCAGCGCCGGTTCAGGGACAAGGTCACCATCGCGCTCGAGTCCCACGTGGCGCGGCTCCAGGCCAGCATCGCGACGATCGCGCATCAGGAGCGGCCCGAGTACCTCGACCGGCTGTCGGTGCTGCGCGAGCAGATCTTCACCCTCGATCACATGTACATGTCGGTCTTCTCGACCGCGGGCTGGATCCTGCGGCTCGGCGTCACCGTCGGCCTGCTGGCGACCGTGAACCCGGTGCTCGTGACCCTGGTCCTGTTCGCGATCCCGACGGTCGCGGCCACGTCCTGGCGGCCTGTCGTCGAGCGCACCGCCCAGGAGCGCTCCGCCCACGCGGACCGCCTGGCACGGCACGTGTTCGGCCTGTCGACCACCGCCTCGTCCGGCAAGGAACTGCGGGTGCTCGGCATCGGCGGCGCGCTCGCCGCGCGGCGGCGGGCGTCCTGGGAGCGCTGGTACGGGCCGGTGGCAACGGCGCGCACCCACTCGTCGGTCTGGTACGCGGCTGGCTGGGCGGTCTTCGCGCTCGCCTACGTCGGCGCGATCGTGCTCGTCGCGGCCGGGCCGAAGGCCTCGCCAGCCGCCGCCATCCTCGTGCTCGCGGCCGGTGCCAGGCTTTCGTCCTACGTCGGCGCGACTGTCAGCGAGATCGGATTCCTGCGCGGCATCTGGATGGACGGATCGCGGCGGCTGGCGTGGCTCGAGGACTATGCGAGTGCCGTGACCCAGCAGGCGGACCTGCCAGCGCCCGACAGCATCAGCGCGGGGATCAGGCTCGAGCACGTCACGTTCAGCTATCCGGGCTCTGAGGTTCCCGCGCTCCGCGACGTCGACCTGTTCCTCCCGGCCGGATCGGTGTTCGCCGTCGTGGGCGAGAACGGAGCTGGCAAGTCCACGCTGGTCAAGCTGCTTGCCAAGCTCTACGCGCCGACCTCGGGGCGGATCCTGGTCGACGAGGTCGACCTGGCCAGGATCGACTCGGCCCAGTGGCGGCAGCGGCTGGCGGGGGCGTTCCAGGACTTCTTCCGCTTCGAGCTCCAGGCAGGGCAGACCATCGGGATCGGCGACCTTCCCCGGCTGGACGTCGAGCCCGCGCTCGTCACCGCGATGGACAGGGCTGGGGCGCGTGACGTCGTCGAGTCCCTGCCAGGCGGGCTGGCGACCCAGCTCGGGCCGACATGGCCGGAGGGCGTCGACGTCTCCTACGGCCAGTGGCAGAAGCTCGCACTGGCCCGCGGCTTCATGCGCGACGAGCCGCTGGTCGTGGCGCTGGACGAACCGACAGCCGCGCTTGACGCCGAAACCGAGCATCAGCTGTTCGAGCGGTACGCCGGGCGGGCGCGGCAGGCCAGGCGGCACGGGAACATGACGATCCTCGTGTCGCACAGGTTCAGCACCGTCCGCATGGCCGACCTCATCGTGGTGCTCGACGGCGCCCAGGTCGCGGAGGTCGGCAGCCACGACGAGCTGATGGCCAGGGGCGGCCGGTACGCCGAGCTATACCGGATCCAGGCAAACGCGTACGCGTAGGGCGAACGCACGATTCGGTTATGCTGCGCGTGCCGGGTCCCACATCGCTGAGGGAGTGCCCATGCCTTACCGAGTCGTCATCATCGGCGCCGGGTTCGGCGGGATCGGCATGGCGATCAGGCTGCAGGAAGCGGGTATCGAGGACTTCGTCATCCTCGACCGGGCCACCGATCTCGGCGGGACCTGGCGCGACAACAGCTACCCCGGCCTGTCCTGCGACGTGCCGTCGCAGCTGTACTCGTTCTCGTTCCGGCCGTGGCGCTGGAGCCGGCGCTATCCCGTGCGCGAGGAGATCCTCGCCTACCTGCACGGACTCGTGGCCGAGCGCGGTCTCGGCGGACGTCTGCGGTTTGGCTGCGGGGTCGCGGCAGCGACCTTCGACGAGGGCAGCGCGCTGTGGACGCTCACGCTTGAAGACGGCGGCACCGTGGAGGCGACCGCGGTTGTCTGCGCCGTCGGCCAGCTAGGCAGGCCAGCCCTTCCTGACATCCCTGGCCGGGACGAGTTCGCCGGTCCCTCCTGGCATTCGGGCCGCTGGAACCACGACGTCGACCTGGCAGGTCGCCGCGTCGCCGTGATCGGGACAGGGGCGAGCGCGATCCAGTTCGTGCCCGAGGTCGCCAAGGCCGCCGCTCACGTCGACGTCTACCAGCGCACAGCCCCTTACGTGCTGCCCAAGGCCGACCGGCCATACCGTGAGGCCGAGCAGGTCATGTTCGACCGGCTGCCCGTGCTGCGCAAGGCCGACCGGCTGCGCATCTTCCTCTACGGCGAGCTGCTCACCAGCGGTTTCGTCCTATCGCAGAAGATGCTTGCCGCGCCGATGCGGCTCTGGCGCCGCCAGCTCGAGGCGCAGATCGCCGATCCCGGGCTGCGCGCCACGTGCGTCCCCGACTACGTGATGGGCTGCAAGCGGGTGGCGTTCTCCAACGACTGGTACCCGGCCCTGGCGCGGCCCGATGTCGAGCTGGTCACCGACAAGATCGAGCGGATCGTCGCGGACGGCGTGGTCACCGCCGACGGCACCACCCGCGCCGCGGACGTCCTCATCTACGGCACCGGCTTCAAGGCGGTCGAATTCCTCAGCCCGATCGAGGTCACCGGCCTTGATGGCCGCCGGCTGGCCGATGCCTGGGCCGACGGCGCGCAGGCGTACCTCGGCATCAGCGTCTCCGGGTTCCCGAACTTCTTCATCCTCTACGGGCCGAACACCAACCTCGGCGGCAACTCGATCATCTACATGCTCGAAGGCCAGATCGGCTACACGCTCGGCGCCATCCAGGCACTCGAGGGCGAACGCCTGGCCTGGCTTGACGTTCGCCCCGACGTCCACGACGCGTTCAATGCCTGGGTGCAGTCGGCCAGCCACACATCGGTGTGGGAGAGCGGCTGCCACAGCTGGTACACGACGGCCAGCGGGCGCAACACCAACAACTGGCCCGACCACACGTTCCTGTACCGGTACCGGGTCAGGCACTTTGACCTGGGCGCGTACCGCGTGATGCCTAAGCAGCCGGCGACGGCGGGCAGCACGGCATGAGCGGCAGGCAGGACCCGAGCGGCCGCGCGGCGGCTCGCCCGACGCGCGCGCTCCTGCAGGCACTTCAGGGGCTGCGCGTGCCGCCGGCGGTCATGCGGCTCGGGGTCAGGCAGATCGGCAGGCGCTGCCTCAACCCCGGCCTGAGCTGGCAGGAGCAGCGCTCGCGGCTTGACCAGCTCGACAAGACCACGCGGCTGCCGCGCGGCACCACCGTCACCGAGCGGACGATCGGCGGCGTGCGCGCCGAAGTCGTGTCGGCCGGCCAGGCGGGCGCGGTCGGCGCGGCTGACTCGCCGATCACGGTGATCCACTTCCACGGCGGCGGCTACTGCCTGGGCTCGGCGGGCACCGTCAGGTCCTGGGCGGCCCGGCTCAGCGCGGCGGCGGGCTGCACGGTCGTGCTGCCCGAGTACCGGCTGGCGCCCGAGCATCGCTTTCCCGCTGGCCTGCAGGACGCCGGTGCTGTGGTGGCCGCGCTGGCCGCTGACGCCGGTCCAGGTTCGCTCGTGCTCTCTGGTGACTCCGCCGGCGGCGGGCTGGCGCTCGCGCAGGTGCTGTCGATGCGCGACGCTGGTCAGGAGCTGCCGGCCGGCTGCATCTTGCTCTCGCCGTGGCTCGATCTCGGCCGTGACCGCGACGCCGACCCTGACCTGGTGCGGCGCGACAAAATGCTGTCTCCTGGCTGGCTTGATGCCTGCGCACGCGCGTACGCCGACCCGTCATCCTGGCCGGATCCGCTGGTCTCGCCGTTGCGTGCCGCGCACGCCGGGCTGATGCCGCTGCTGATCCAGTCTGGGACCGACGAGCTGCTCGCCCCCGATTCAGACTCGCTGGCAGCCAGCGCGACAGCTGCGGGAGTTGACGTGACGTATACGAGGTGGCCGCGGATGTGGCACGACTTCACGCTCCAGCCAGGCATGCTCGCCGCCGCAGACAGCGCGATCGACCAGGCGGCCTGGTTCCTCCGCAAGGTGAGCGCCGCGCAGCCTGCCTGGTGAGCTAGCCGGCGCGAGCGCAGATGTGTGCCGTATCTCCATGCCACTTTCACAGCCGGCACACAGCGCCGGTCTTGGGTTAGCGGAGTGGCGGTCCGGCCGGGGGTGAACACCCTGAGGGTCGGTACGGGGCCGGGCCGCCACGACAGGCTCACGGGGGGGAGCGGGCATGACGCATGCCGCAGGCAACGGGATCGGGAAGCTTCGCGACGCGATGAGCGGGCCCGTCATCACACCAGCCGACGCGGACTTCGATGGAGCGCGCCAGGTCTGGAACGCGGGCATCGACCGGCGCCCGGCAGCGATCGCCCGCTGCGTCAGCACCGCCGACGTGGTCGAGGCCACGACGTACGCCCGCGACAACTCGCTGGAGATATCGGTACGCGCAGGCGCGCACAACACCGCGGGCATGGCCGTCAGCGATGACGGCCTCATGATCGACCTGAGCCCGCTGAACGCCATAAAGGCTGACCCGGTCGCCGGGCGTGCCACGGCGGGCGGCGGCGCACTGCTGGCAGATCTCGACGCGGCAACGCAGGAATACGGCCTCGCCGTGCCAGCCGGGCTGGTGAGTCACACCGGCGTCGGGGGACTGACGCTGGGCGGCGGCATGGGCTGGCTCACCAGGAAGCTCGGCCTGACCATCGATAACCTGCTCGCGGCCGAGGTCGTCACCGCCGCCGGACAGGTCCTGCGGGCCTCGGCGGAGGAGCATCCCGACCTGTTCTGGGCGATACGCGGAGGTGGCGGCAACTTCGGCGTCGTCACCTCTTTCGAATTCCGCCTGCACGAGATTCATCCTGTCGTGAACTTCGGGCTGTTCTTCTGGCACCTGGACCAGGGCACGGAACCGCTGCGGCTGGCGCGTGAGATCGTGGCCGACCTGCCGGAGGACGTCGGCGCCGTCGCCGGCGCGCTTAATGCGCCGCCCGCGCCCTTGGTTCCTGAGCAGTATCATCACGCGCCGGGCTACGTCCTGCTGCTCACGGGATTCGGATCAGCTGAGCAGCATGCCAGGCTCGCGGAGAAGATCAGGCGGGCAGCACCGCCGCTGTTCGACATCGTCACGCCGATGCCCTTCGTCGACCTGCAGAAGATGCTGGACGAGGCAAACGCCTGGGGCAACTACAGCTACGACATGACGACCTACGTGCACGACCTGTCCGACGACGTCATCGACGTCGTGGCCGATCAGGTGCCGCGGAAGACGTCGCCGATGTCGGTCGTCCTGTTCTACCGGCTCGACGGCGCGTACAGCCAGGTCGGCGACGACGAGACGGCTTTCGGCGGCGGGCGCTCACCGCGCTACGGTGCCTTCATCATCGGCCTTGCACCTGATCCGGGCAAGCTGGCGGCCGAGCGGGACTGGGTACGCGGGTTCTGGAACGCTCTCCGCCCGCACGCCATCGGCAGCGGGGACGGCTATGTCAACGCGATCGCCGATTTCCAAGCCGACCGGGTCCGCCATAGCTACGGCTCGGCCAAGTACGACCGCCTCGCCGGGATCAAGGCCGCGTACGACCCTGACAACCTCTTCCACCTCAACGCCAATATCGTGCCCGCTGGACGGTAAGCGCCTAGAACCCGCCGCCTGGGGGCACCGGCGCGCCGTAGCAGCGGCGGATGTAGCTCAGGAACGACTGCGTGAAGCCCGTCATGTGGGTGTCGCTAGGCAGGATCCTGGCCGAGAACTCCAGCCCCGCGTGGCCGCTGAGCCAGAGCTTGTCGATCAGCCTGGCGAACTGGATGCCGAGGTCGCGATAGCAGTGCGACCGGCCGGTGATCTCCAGCTCGTTGAGCGTCAGGTGCAGCTGCACGTCGTCAAAGCCAGCGCCGCCGTCGGCCAGCTGCTGCTCAAGCCGGAAGATCTGGCTGTCGGGGTGCAGTACGCCCGGGCTGCCCGCGCCGTATCTGCGGAACATCGGGCTCTGCCGCATGAGCGCGTACAGAGTGAAGAGCCCGCCGTAGGAGTAGCCGAACAGCCCGGTGGCACCGTCGAGGATGCGGTAGCGCTCCTCGATGACCGGCCTCAGCTCCTCCTCAAAGAACGCGAGGAACTCCGCCGCGCGGCCGCCCTGGATGGCGCGGATGTACTCGTCGTGCTGCTCCCGTGACCAGCCGGCGGTCTCGGCGTCGGCCGCTACCGCGTCGATGATGCTCTGCGGCGCTGGCTCGTCGGCCGGCACGAGGTCCCTGGTGCGCAGCGTCAGCCAGTCCTGCGCCTGGTCAGGCGGGTAGCCGACGGTGACCTGCAGGTACGGCTGGAACGCGGTGATCAGCTCGAAAGCCGTGTGCTCCGCGTACGGCGCCAGCATGGCCGCGGCGACGTTCCCGTCGGTCACGTAGACGGCCGGGTACCGGGTGTCGCCGCTCGTTTCGTAGTCCACCGGCCGTGTGACCCAGATCGCGAACCGCCCGCCCACGTGCGCGGAGTCGAGCTCGAAGTAGTCGGTGTTCGGAATCGTGACGGCCAGGGGTGGATGGGCTGACGGATGCATGCGGGGCTCCTTGGCTGCCGGTTAACTGCCGGTGCTGGACTTGACGACCGGCCTTCCTGAAGGACCAGGGCCACCCGGTCGGGTTCTGCGAAGTGCTCGGGCACGCTGAGCGGGTCGCCGGCGAACCCGGTGATGTCGGCCAGCTTCCCGACCTCGAGGGTCCCCAGATCGTCGCCGAGGCCGATGATCTCAGCGTTAATCCTGGTCGCCGACTCAAGCGCCAGCATCGGGTTCTCGATCCTGGCCCGGTGCACCAGTTCCTGCGCCCGGCCGCGCTGATCGGGCCCGAGCAGGTCAGAGCCTAGGCCGACGCGGATCCCGGCGGCGCGCGCCGCCAGGACCGCGTCCCTGGCCGAGTCCCTGAAGCGGCTGAGCCGGTCCGCATACCCGGGGGCCAGGCCCATGGCGGCCGGATTCGCCACCAGTTCTTCCATGATCGTCAAGGTGGGCACGAGGGCCACGCCATGCGCGGCCAAGAGCGCGGCCGTTTCCTCGTCGATCTGCGAGCCGTGTTCCACGCAGGCCGCGCCGGCCGCGACGGCGGCGCGGATGCCTGCGTTGTTGTGGGCGTGCACGGTGACGTACGTGCCGCGGGCGCTGGCCTCCCGCACGGCCACCGCGATCTCGGCGGTGGTGAACTGCGTGTCGCTCGGGTCCTGCGTGGAGATCGCCACAACGGCGCCCGTCACCAGCAGCTTGACGAACGTCGCGCCGCGGCGGAATCCCTCCCGTACGTTCTTGCGTAGCTCGCCGGGGCCGTCGGAGAGCAGCGACCAGGTGCACAGCCCGGGGATGGCGTGCAGGTCCCACAGCGGGGTCGGCTCCCACTCCGCGCCCATCTGACCGCCGCCGCCGGTCTGGCTGTGCACGGGGCCGCACTGCAGGATCCGCGGGCCAGGCATCTTCCCCGAGCTGACGACGTCGGCGAGGCCCCTGTCGATCCCGCCGGTGCCGTCCACGATCGTCCCGCCATCGAGCCAGAGCGGCTGCATGCCCGCCATTCTTGGCGGATCGGCGAGTTTCGCACAACGGACAACTGGCGAAGAATCGGCACGCGAAGTTCGGCAACAGCCGAACACCGGTCGCATCCGCGCGCACCTTTATGCCACGTCTGTCGCATGCCCGGGCCCGCGAGCCGGCCGTACGCTGACGTCACGCGCAACGCCACCGACAGGACCAATCCGGGGGAGTTCCGGTGACCAGAACAACGCCACGGCGGCTCGCCGACGTGGCGCCCGAGTTTCACGCTGTCCTCGCTGGCGAGCGCCCGGCACGCGCGGTCCATCCGGCGCACGCGATAAGGACCGAGACGGTGCACGTCACGATGCGGGACGGGGTGCGCCTGGCGACCGACCTCTACCTGCCGCCGGGAACGCCAGCCCCAGCGATCGTGGTGCGGACGCCGTACGGCCGCGCGACGCTGCGGGAGGCCTACCTGGCCCTGGCCGGCGCGGGCTACGCCGTCATCGCGCAGGACTGCCGGGGGACGGGCGACAGCGAGCCCGACCACTGGGAGTTCTACATCTATGAGCGCGAGGACAGCCTCGACTTCATCTCCTGGGCGATCGGCCAGCCGTGGTACGCCGGCTTCATCGGCTCTCTCGGCGGTTCGTACGTGGGCGGCACGCAGTGGTGCATGGCGATCCACCCGGCCATGACCGCAGTGGCGCCCGAGGTCGCCGGCCTCGGTATCGCGGCCAACAAGGGCGTCCGGTTCCATATGTATGCCAACGCCTATGCCAGGACCGTGGGAAAGGGCCGTGACAAGCTGCCGGTCGACATGGCCGAGATGGAGCACCAGATGCTGGCGGAGACGCTGGCCACGGGATACTTCGACGACCCGCTGAGCGTGCCGCTCTCCGCGGCCCTGCTCGATCGCTTTCCCGAGCTGAGGGCGACGACGCCGCAGGAGGGCCGGGCCTGGCTCTGGAGCCGCTACTGCGCGGCGAGCAGCGCGGACCGGGTCGCGATCATCCAGCTGGCACTGGACGTCGACGAGATCACCATTCTCGACGTGGACCGCCTCGATGCCGTGTTCCCGCACCAGGTCCACATCGACGCGCACATGCTGCCGAGCGTCAGCGCGCAGCGGCTCTGCGAGTCCGTCGCCGCGCCCGCGCTCATGATCACCGGGTGGTACGACTGGTGCCTGGACGACACGCTGCTGACGTGGGAGTTGCTGACCGCCTACGGCCGTGCGCCCGTCCGGGCCAGCAGCCGGCTGCTCATCACGCCGACCGCGCACAACCAGCCCGGCTACCACGAGGGCAAGGACACCCATCCCGAGCTGGAGCGGATCTACCGCGCCGACCCCGCGCTGCTACAGCATTGGTACGACGCCATCAGGGACGGCTCGGTCGACGCGATGCCCGCCGTGACCTACTACCTGATGGGCGCCAACGAGTGGTGCGCGGCGGGCGCCTGGCCCCCGCCCGACGCGCAGCGGCGCGAGCTCTACCTTGGGCCGGCGGGCACGCTGACCTGGGACACGCCGCCCGAATGGTCAGAGCCTGACCGCTACACCTACGACCCGGAGGACCCGACGCCCACGCTCGGCGGGAGCATCCTGTCGACCGTCTACCCGCCCGGCAGCGTCGACGTCAGCGGCCTGCAGGTCCGTTCCGACGTCCTCACGTTCACCACGGCACCGCTCGCCGCGGACCTCGACGTTGCCGGTCCGCTGACGCTGATCCTGTACGCGAGCTCGAGCGCGACCGACACCGACTTCTTCGCGCGGCTCAGCGACGTCTTCCCCGACGACCGCGCCATCCAGATCCAGACAGGGGTCGTCAGGGGCCGCTACCGCGACGTCGCAGGCGAGCCAGCTCCGCTCGAGCCAGGCGGCATCTACCGGTTCGAGATTGACATGGCCGCCACCGCGAACCGGTTCGCGGCAGGCCACCGGCTGCGCGTCGACATCTCCTCGGCGGACTTCCCGAAGCACGAGCGCAACGCCAACACCGGTGGCGAGCCAGGCCCGCCGGTCCGGGCGCTGCAGACGGTCTTCCACGGCGCCGCCTACCCCTCGCACCTGCTGGTCTCGGTGCTGGCCAGATAGAGTTCGGACATACGCAATGGAAGGGGGCATTTAGCGCTGTGGCGGAGATCCCGGACTTCGACGCGATCGTGATCGGTGCCGGCTTCGCGGGCATGTACATGGTCTACCGGCTGCGCGAGGCTGGCTTCGCGGTACGCGGCCTCGAGGCGGGCAGCGGCGTCGGCGGGACCTGGTACTGGAATCGCTATCCGGGAGCGCGCTGCGACTCCGAGTCGATGTACTACTCCTTCTCCTTCCTTGCTGACTTTGAGCAGGAGTGGCCGCTCGAGGAGCGCTACCCGACGCAGCCGGTGATCCTGCGCTACCTGCAGACCGTCGCGCAACGCCTCGACCTGCTCAAGGACTTCAGGTTCGGCACCAGGGTCACGAGCGTCACCTGGGACGGGCGGGCCACGCGCTGGACGATCCGCTCGGCCAGCGGGTACGAGGCGACGGCGAGGTTCTTGATCACCGCGGTCGGGGCACTGTCAGCCGCCAACGTCCCCGCGTTCCCCGGAGCTGACACCTTCGCAGGAGAGCAGTACTCGACGGCGAACTGGCCGCACACGCCGGTCCCGCTGGCCGGCAAGCGGGTCGGCCTGATCGGCACCGGGTCATCCGGCGTGCAGGTGCTGCCCGAGCTCGCCAGGGAGGCTGCCGCCGTCACGGTCTTCCAGCGCACGCCCCAGTTCGTCACGCCAGCACAGGCCGGGCCGCTCGACCCGAAGCTGGTGGCGATGTGGAAGGCGAACTACCAGGAGATCAGGCGGCGCACGAAGTTCACCCCGGGCGGGATACCCATCCCCGGTCCGAAACTAAGCGCACGAGAACTGTCCGACCGGCAGCGCCTGGCTATCTGCGAGGAGGCCTGGCGGCGGGGCGGGATCTGGTTCCTCGACGGCACATTCACCGACGCGGTGACAAACCTCGAGGCGAACGCCGTCGTCGCGGACTTCGTGCGCTCGAAGATCGACGAGATCATCGATGACCCGGAGACCGCAGAGAAGCTCAAGCCCAGGACCTATCCCTGGGGAACCAAGCGCGTCCCGATCGGCTCGAACTACTACGAGACGTTCAACCGCCCGAACGTCCGGCTCGTCGACCTGCGTGCCGACCCGATCGAGGCGATCACCCCGCGCGGCATCAGAACGGCCTCGGCCACCCGCGAGCTCGACATGATCGTGTACGCGACCGGATTCGACGCCCTGACGGGGGCCCTGACCAGGCTGGGCGTCCGTGGCAGTGACGGATCCACGCTGCCGGACGCATGGCCGGATGGCCCGCAGACCTACCTCGGGCTGAGCGTGCCAGGGTTCCCGAACCTGTTCACGATCACCGGGCCCGGCAGCCCAGGGGTCGTGACCAACGTGCCGGTCGCGATCGAGCAGCACGTCGAGTGGGTCGACGAGCTGCTGCGCTTCGCGCGCGACCGCGGCGCCACCACGATCGAGGCGGCGCAGGATGCGACGGCGGAGTGGACCAGCCACGTCCAGGACGTCGCGAACCAGACCCTCTTTCCGAGTGCCGACAGCTGGTACATGGGCGCGAACATCCCCGGCAAGCCGCGCGTGTTCCTGCCGTACATCGGCGGTCTCGACGTGTACCGGCGGAAGTGCGATGAGATCGCGGCCGCGGGCTACCCCGGCTACGCCTTCGACGGCGCGGACGCGCCGGCGATGCAGGAGGCAGGCCATGGCGCTCGATGACGCGACGGCCGCTTATGTCGCCAGGACGGAATCGGGGTGGGGCAGGCCGCTGCACAAGATGAGCGTCGCCGAGGCGCGCGCGCGCTCGGTCAGCCGCCCGCGCTCGGTCAGGGTCCCGCCGCCAGGGACACGCTGGTCACGTCCGTCGGAGGCACCATCGCCGTCCGGGTGTTCGTACCGTACGCGGATCCGCGCGGCATCATCGTGCTCTACCACCCAGGCGGCTGGGCGCTCGGCGGTGCCGCCGAGTCAGCGGCGTTCGCTGCCGCGCTTGCCGCTCGTACCGGCTGCGCCGTCGTCTGCCCTGGTTACCGGCTCGCGCCCGAGTACCGGTACCCGACCGCGGTGCAGGACGCCTGGGCGGCACTGGAGTGGGCAGCCGACAGCATCACGGCGGTCGCGGGCGCCCGCGTGCCCTTGATCGTGGCCGGGGAAGGTGCGGGCGGCGGCCTCGCCGCCGTCGTGGCCCGATGGTCCTTCGAGCGGGGCGGCCCCGCCGTCGACGCGCAGGTACTCCTGTGCCCGGTCACGGACGCCGACTTCGGCTCTTTGTCCGCCACGGACCCCGCCAACCAGCTGCTCGCAGGCCGCGACGCCATGATGTGGTTCTGGGACATGTATGCCCCCGATGCCGCCGCGCGCCGGCACCCGGACGCATCGCCCCTGGAGGCCGTCTTCCTGACCGGCCTGCCGCCCGCGGTCATCGTGACCGCCGAGCACGACGTGGTCAGGGACGGCGGGGAGCTGTACGCGATGCGCCTGGTCCAGGCGGGCGTGCCGGTCGAGCACAGGCGGTTCGCCGGCCAGATGCACGGCTTCACCGGCGTGCTGAGCCTGCCAGGCAGCGCGGACAGCCTCGCCTTCATCGCAGCCGCGCTGGAGCGCCGCGTCTGGCAGCGTGAAACCGGCGAGCAACCCGCCGCGCTCGTCTGACGATTACGCGGCGCGGTCACGGTTGAGGCGGGCGTGGGCGCGGCGATTGCGCTTGTACAGGCCGACGAACTCGGCGGACAGCCGGCCGTACAGCTCGGCGTTGGCGGGATCGGGCCGGAACGCGGCGCTGACCGCGACCAGGCCGGGCACCTGGTCGAAATCCAGCTCGCCGAGCGCGACGGCGGCGATCAGCGCGGCACCGCGGGCGTTCGCGTTCACCGGGTCGGCGACTTGTTCGATCGTGCGGCCGAGCACGTCGGCGAAGATCTGCGACCACACGTCCGAGCGCGCGCCGCCGCCGATGAACCTGATCGGGTCGAGCCGTCGTCCCGCGAACTTATCCACCGCGGCCAGCAGCCACCGCGCGTTGAGCGCCACGCCCTCGAACACCGCCCTGACCAGGTCCGCGCGGTCCGTGCCCAGCGACAGGTTGTGGAACCCGCCCCTGATGTCGCTGTCCTCGACCGGAGTCCGCTCGCCGTACAGCCACGGGGTGAAGATCACGCCGTTGCTGCCTGGCGGCGACGCCGCGGCCATCTGGTCGAACTGCCGGTAGGCGCAGGCCGGGGCGTCGCCGGGCGGGAACAGCACCCGGTCGCGCAGGAAGGTCAGCGCCGCGCCGGCGGTTTCCTGCTCGTCTGCGACGAAGTACCGGCCTGGTATGGGCGATGGCAGGGAGGCAATGTTCCGAAAAATATCCGTTTTCTTGAACGGGACATGGCAGGTGATCCAGGACGACGTGCCGACGTACAGGTGCGCCTGGAAATCGCGGGTCGCGCCGGAGCCGATCGCCGCCGAGTGCAG
This sequence comes from uncultured Actinomycetota bacterium, assembly GCA_963739025.1. Lineage (GTDB taxonomy): Bacteria > Actinomycetota > Actinomycetes > Streptosporangiales > Streptosporangiaceae > Chersky-822. Next base: position 99,208 of record CAVTYS010000005.1, read on the forward strand.
GTCGGGGGCGCCCGCGACTACCGGGATGCCCGGCCGGACCCCGAGCGCGGCGGCGGGTCCTGGCAGCAGCGGCCCAACGATGTCGGTCGCCGCGATGAGCTCGGGCAGTTGGGCCCTGTCCAGGCCCGCCAGCGCGAGCAGCCGCGGGTCGTAGCCGATCCGGCGCGGGTCGCGGTTATCGGTGACCCAGTGCAGCGCGATCGAGTCATAGGTCGCCGCCGCGCGGCCGGTGAGCCGCAGGTTCAGCCAGTCCTTCGGCTCGAGGAACACGCGGGTGCTGGCGTAGGCGCCGGGTTCGGCGGCCTTGAGCCACAGGATGTGCGCGACCGGGTCCTTGCCGCTGCGGCTTGGCAGCCCGGCCGTGACCCGGATCCATCTCGCGAGCTTCCCGGCGCCGTAGCCCTGGATCCGGACCGGGCCGCCGGTGACCTCGCGCACGCAGGGCGCGCCGCGCGAGTCCATCCAGATGATCGCGTTCCGCACCGGCGCGCCGTCCGCCCCGACCGGGACGGTGCCCGACCATTGCGCGGTGCAGCAGACCGCCGCGACCGACTCGGCGGGTACGGTGCCCGCGAGGTGTCCAGCGGCCTTGGCGATGACCGCCCACCAGTCGCGTTCGGGATCCTGCTCGGCACCCCCGCCGGGCAGCAGCCGCACCCGGCAGGCCTCCTCGCGCGAGGCGACCACCTGGCCGGCCATCGTTACCAGCGCGACCTTCAGCGCGGAGGTACCCAGGTCGATCGCCAGAACGTGCCGGTCCACGGCGGTCAGACCTCGAACAGCACGTCGAGGTAGACGCCGAGCAGGTCGCGAACCGCCGCGTCGGGAAGCGAGCCCGCCATCCCGTAGACGGGCGCCAGCCCGGTCCTGACCTCGGGGTTCGCCTGCACCTCCGCGACCGAGGCGGCCAGGTCGGCCAGGAAGCGCTCGGCCACGCCCGGCAGTGTGTGCCGCAGCGTGACCGCGAGGTGCGCGGCGGGCGGGCGCTGCAGGCCGTTGAGGCTCCAGCCGCGCGCGCTCATGGCCTCCATCACCTGGTAGATGTCGATCTCCTGGGCATCGGGCTCGGCGGCGAACGCGATCACCCACAGCGGGTCGCCGAGCACCCGCAGCCCGTCGATGGCCGCCACGCCGTCGCGCACCAGCGCCCCGGTCCGCAGGATCCGACTGGCCGCGTCGGTGTAGCCGGCCTCGCCGATCGAGACCATCGCGGCCCACGCGGTCGCCGACAGCGCGCCCGGCCGGCTGCCCGCGAACGTCGGCGACAGGTACAGCCCGCCCGGCCAGTCGGCGACCTTGTAGAACTGGAATTGCCGCAGCTCCGTGCCGCGGTACAGCACGACCGACGAGCCCTTCGCCGCGTAGCCGTACTTGTGGGTGTCGGCCGACATCGACGTGACGCCTGGCAGCCGGAAGTCGAACGGCGGTACCGGGTAGCCGAGCCGTTCCGCCCACGGCAGCACGAACCCGCCGAGGCACGCGTCCACATGGCAGCCGACGCCGCGCTCCGCGGCGAGCCCTGCGATCGCGGGTACCGGGTCGATGATCCCGTGCGGGAAGTCAGGTGCCGAGGCCACCACGACAGCGGTGTTCTCGGTGATCGCGGCCTCCGTTGCCGCGGGATCGGCGGCGAAGCCGTCGCCGAGCGGCGTCCTGATCAGCGGCATGTCGAAGTACCTGGACGCCTTATCGAACGCGGCGTGCGCGGTGACCGGGGCGACGATCTCCGGCCTGGCGATCCCGCGCCGCTCGCGCGCGAAGTCGCGGTAGGTCCGCATCGCGAGCATGATGGATTCGGTGCCGCCAGAGCTGACCGTCCCGGTGACCTGCCCGACCGCGTGGCCGGCGCCGAGCATCTCCGCGGTCATCGACACGACCTCGGCCTCGAACTTCGTCGCGCTCGGCCACAGGTCAGGGTGCAGGGGGTTGGTCTGCGACTGCGCGGCGTAAACCCGGTTGAGGAACGCGATGTGCCCGGGATCGCCGTGGTAGACCGCGCCAGACGCGTAGCCGTCGCGCCAGCGCGGCTCCTCGGCCGCCGCCAGCCGCTCGACCAGGCCGGCTACGTCGTCCCTGGCCAGGCCGTCGGCGGGCAGGGCCGCGAACGCCGGAACGTCAGGGTCGCCACGGTACGGCTTGAGCTGGTGCTCCAGGCTTGCCATCAGGTCGCCCGGGTCCGTCATCGCGGCCTCCCCTGGCTCGCGGCCGTCCGGGTCCGCCCGGGCAGCCTGGTGGACAGTGCCAGCCCGGCGACCGCGGCAGCCGCGAGCACGCCGAGCGACGCGTACGCGCTGCCGATGACGGCCTGGACGATCAGCAGCAGCACGATCCCGCCGAGGTTGCCGGCCAGCAGCAGGAACCCGACCGCGGCCCCCGCGCGCTCGGGGCCGGTGTGCAGCTCGGACCAGTCAAGCGCCACGGGCAGCGCTGCCAGGAGCACGAATCCCTCGATGAAGAGCGCGATGCCGATGACGACGACGCCATGCCAGGCGGCGATTGACAGGAAGACCACCGCGGTCACGCCGACCGTGACCTGCAGCATCGCCCGGCGCCTGTCGCGTCTGGCCGCGGCGTCCGGCAGCACCGCGGCGCCGGCGATGCCGGCCGCGGTGAGGATCGCGAACAGGTACCCGCTGGCCGGGGCGTGATGGAAGTGGCCGAGTATCGGGTCGAGCCACGTGGCCACGGCGTTGAAGATGCCCATCCCGACGAACAGCAGCCCGCCGAGAACCCAGATGAAGCGGTCACGGCGCAGCCAGCCGAGCGAGACCGCGACGTGCGGGTCGCCGCGGTACGCCGCCGGGGTTCGCAGCGCGACCAGCACCCACGCTGCCGCCACGACCGCGAGTATGCCGTGCACGAGCAGGACCAGCCGCAGGCCGCCCGCGTCGAACAGCGGCCCGCCCGACAGCGCTGCCGCGAGGATGCCGACGTACAGCGACACGCTGCCGACCGAGATCGCGGCGGTCCGCTCGCGTTCGGGGAAGTGGCGAGCGGCCACCTTGGTGATCGAGTTCAGCACCAGCGGCTGGCCGACGGCGATCACGAATTGGCCGGCCAGCGCCCACCAGAACGATTCGGGGCTGACCAGGCGCAGGACGCTGCCGGCGCCGGTGAGGATGGCACCGAGCCCGAGCGCGCGCTCGAAGCTGACGTCCAGCCACTTGCCGAACGGCAGCGCCAGCACCACGTACATGAGCGGGAAGATCGCGGCCAGGTCGCCGACGTCGCTGACCGACACGCCCATGGCCCGATGCGCCTGCGTCTCGATGAACGCGTAGGACAGCCAGAGCAGCTGAGTGGACGCGGCGAGCAGGCCGTAGCCTGCCAGCAACGTCCACCGGTTCATCCGCGCCGTCATCACCAGCCGCTCAGATCGACGGGCTCCTGCACTCAGCAAGCACGACGTCTCGCCAGTGGCCGTGGTGCCTGCTTACCTTCTCACGAATGCCCGCGACCTGGAAGTCGGCGGCTTTGCGCGGCGCCATGTCGGCCGCGTCCTCCGGGAACGAACGTCGCGTAGCCAGTTCGCTACCGGTCAACCAGGGCCCGAAGGGCCGGGATGACCTCTGCGGCGAGTTGTTCGGTCTGCTGGGTGCCGGTATCGCCGACTGGCATGAAGTTGAAGCTGGTGAAGCCAGCGCGAACGAAGTCGCAGAGGCTGGCGGCGACCTGGTCGGAACTGCCAGAGAGCGCGTCGGGATGCTCGGTGCTAGCCCGGCCGAGGTGTATTTCAAGGTTGAGGGCGCAGGTGATGTCGTCTGGGTCCCGTCCGGCGGCTTGGGCAGCCGCGAGGACGCGACCGCGCATGGCGGTCAGCTCGGCCGCAGAGGCATAGCCAAGGGAGGGGATCCATCCGTCGGCGTGGCGGCCGGTCAGGGCCAGGGCCCGGTTGCCGAAGGTGCCCAGCCAGATGGGGACGCGGTGGGCGGGCTTGGGTTCGAGGGCAGCGGCGTTGGCGTGGTGGACTGACCCGGTGTAGGTAAGGGCCTCGGACCACAGCCCGCGAATGATGCGCACGGCGTCCTCGAGGCCGTCGATCTTCTGGCGTGGCGAAGGGGCCGGCAGCCCGAAGGCGCGGAGTTCGCCGTCGGTGGCGCCAGCGCCGAGGCCGAGGATGAAGCGCCCGTCGCTGAGCCGGTCGAGCGACTCGGCCATCTTGGCGACCAGGGCGGGGGAACGGAAAGGGACGCTGAGTACCCGGGTGGCCACCTTGATGCGCGTGGTGGTCGCCGCGACCCAGGTCAGCAGCGTCCAGGTCTCGAAGGTCGGGTGGTCGCCGCTGGGATGGTCCGACGCGGTGACGAAGTCGAAGCCGAGGCGCTCGGCGGTCAGCGCCTCTGCGACGGGGTCGGCGCCAGGGGCGGCGGAGGTCGACACGCCGACGCCCAAGGTCAAGGACTGCATGCCGGCTGGCTCTCCTCACTCGGGCAGCGGTGGGATCTGGGTGGCAGGGTCAGGCGCGGAAGGAAGATGTGGACCAGCGGGCCGATGGACACGGCGTAGGCTACGGTGCCGATCCCGACTGACCCGCCCAAGGCGAACCCGGTCGCCAGAACAGACACCTCGATGATCGTGCGGACAACCCGGATCGAGTGCCCGCGGGCGGCGAGGCCAGTCATCAGGCCATCACGCGGCCCCGGGCCCAGGCCGGCGCCGATGTACAACCCGGTGGCGATTCCGTTCACCAAGATGGCGGCAGCGAGCATGACGGCCCTGGCGGCAAGGGCGCTCGGTGCAGGGATCACCGACACTGCAACGTTCACGACCAGGCCCACGACCACCGCGTTGCTGATGGTGCCGAACCCGGGCCGCTGGCGCAGCGGGATCCACGCCGCCAGCACCACGAAGCTGACCACGATGACGACCCAGCCAATTCGCACTCCCAGCAGCCGGGCAATCCCCTGATGCAGCACGTCCCACGGGTCGAGGCCTAGCCTGGCTTGCAGCATCAACGCCAGGCTCACCCCGAATCCGGCCAGCCCGACGTACAGCCACAAGATCCGCAGCGCTAGATCACGGATGCGACCGGGCCTCGCTCCTCGCCACTTGATTACTGACACGTCAGCAACAATACTAGGTTCCTGATATGTCAGCAACTTGCTGCTAGCATGAAGGCGTGGACGAGGTGCCCTGGCTGAACGAAGCCGAAGAACGAGCATGGCGCAGCTACCGGCGGATGCGCACCATGCTCGACCTGTATCTGGCCAGGGACCTGCTCACTGACTCCGGCCTCTCGGAAGCCGACTATGACGTGCTTTCCACCCTGTCGGAGCGGCCCGGAGGACAGTGGAGGCCGAACGAGCTCGCAGCCCGCCTGCTGTGGTCAACTAGCCGGCTGGCCCATCACGCCGGCCGGATGGAGCGGCGAGGCCTCATCGCCAGGAGCGGCTGTCCCGACGACAAGCGTGGCGCTGCCATCGACCTCACCCAAGACGGATGGGAGGCCCTCCGCGACGCCGCCCCCGATCATGTCCGATCGGTCCGCCGCCACCTCATCGACCTGCTCACTCCGGCCGAGATCGACGCCCTCGCCGTCATCTACTCGAAAGTGATCGACCACTTCGCCAACGTCGTGGCACACGACAGGGCAACCTCAGACGCGCCCGGCCTTCCGCAGATTTCATAGCCGCGCGGCTGAGCAGGTTGCCGTCGATCCGCCAGTAGCCCTGACTTAGTGGCCTATTCATTTGCAAAGGACTGTGGTCTACCACCTTCCAGGTAAGAGGAATTCAGGCATGAATACCTCTCGAAGCCCATTCATTTTCAGGATGCACTTTTCTAACGTTGACACGCAAGCAGAGGGCAGAGGAGCGGAGATATGGCCGGACCGGTCATCCACACCTACCGGGCAGCCGAGCCCGGTCTGAACGTCAACTCCTACCTGGTCGAAGCGGAGTCAGGGGTGGTGGTGGTCGACACCAACCTGCTGGTTTCCGACATCGAGGCGCTGCGAGCCCGGCTGCACGCGCTGAAGAAGCCGTTGCTCGGGGTGCTGGTGACGCATCCTCATCCGGATCACTTCAATGGCGTGGCCGCGCTGGTCGGGACCCAGGACGTGCCTGTCTACGCGGCTGCCAGCGTCGGCCTGGTCATCGAGGAGATCGCCACGGCGAAACGGGAGCAGTGGTCGCCCACCTACGGGGCGGAGTGGCCGTCCGAGACCTACTTCCCCAATTCCTTGCTGGCTGACAGGGACCAGATCCGGCTCGGCGACCACGTCCAGGTGGCTGACCGTGCTCGATGGACTTGCCGGTGAGCTCGCCAGCGTCGGCACGCTCTACCCGGGTCATGGTGACCCGACAGGGCCGGGAGTGTTCGCCGGGCAGCGCCGCTATCTCCTGTACTACCGAGAGCTTGTCCGCCGCCTGTCCGGCGGCGAGCCGCGGCTGCCTGAGGCGGCCAAGGCCGAGTTGGACGCCGCGATGCAGGCCTTCCTTCCTGGCGCTCCGCTGGCCTGGATGATCGGCTTGGGCGCCGACGCGGTAGCTGGTGAGCTCGCCGGCACGACCGCGGCCGCGTCCGCCAGGTGACCTGACACAAGGACAACGCCGAAACGAGGAAGGGAGAGCCGGCGATGCGCTACACGCTGCTGGGCAACTCGGGGCTGCGGGTCAGTGAACTCGCGCTCGGGACCATGACCTTCGGTACCGACTGGGGGTGGGGCGCATCGGAAAGCGAGAGCGCCAAGCAGTTCGAGATCTTCGCCGAGGCTGGCGGGACGCTCATCGATACCGCCAACCACTACACCAACGGGACCGCTGAGTCCATGCTTGGCGAGTTGCTGGCCACCGACCGCGACCACTTCGTGGTCGGCACCAAATACTCGCTCAGTCTTCGGGACGGCGATCTCAACGCCGGCGGCAATCACCGCAAGAGCCTCGTCCAGTCCATCGAGGCGTCGCTGCAGCGGCTGCGGACCGACCGGGTGGACGTCTTGTGGCTGCATGCGTGGGACTATCTCACCCCGCCCGAGGAGGTGATGCGCGCCCTTGACGACGAGGTTCGCCTCGGCAAGGTCCTCTACCTTGGCATCTCAGACACCCCCGCCTGGGTGGTAGCGCAGATGCAGACCCTCGCCGTGATGCGAGGCTGGACCCCCTTCAGCGGGCTGCAAATCGAATACTCCCTCGTCCAGCGCGAGGTCGAGCGGGAACTGATCCCGATGGCGCGTGGCCTGGGCCTGGGCGTGCTGGCCTGGGGTCCGCTCGGCGCCGGGGTGCTGTCAGGCAAATACGCCAGCCCGGACTCTACGACCGGTCCGCGGCGGCTGGCCGACGTCGACACCGGTCGGTTGGCCATCGCCCAGGCAGTCGCGCACGAGGCGGCCGAGCTGGGGCTCAGCTCCTCCGTCGTGGCGCTGGCATGGCTGCGAGCCCAGGCCGGCGTCATCCCGATCCTGGGGGCGCGGACCAGCCAGCAGCTCGCCGACAACCTCACTTGCCTTGACGTTGACCTGCCGCCACAGGTGCTGGCGAGGCTCGACCAGGTCAGCCACACAGCCCGCGGCTTTCCGCACGACTTCCTGGCCAGTGCCGACTTCACCCTGGGCGGCATGAGCGCACAGCTTGACCTCCCGCCAGGGCGGACACGTCATGGCTGACTAAGCTAAGCCGGGCGCGCCTAGCGGCGCCAGCCTGCACTCTCAGTTACCGAGCGAGCGGCGGCAGCCGGCGCCTCGATAGGCCGACCTTCAAACTGGGTGGACAGGACGATATGGGAGTTCATCTCCCCGTGCTCGCCTAGGCGTTCCAGCAGCCCCTCCATATGCCGCATGTCGGCTACCCGCACTCGAACCATGGAGCACCAGTTGCCGCTCAGCTTGTGAATCTCCGTGACCTCGGGAAGGTCTTCGGCGCTGGTGGTCCTGAGCAGGCAACGGTCTGGCGCGCGCGTGCAGCGCAGCTGGACGAAGGCGGTGAGCGGGAGGCCGGTCTGGGCGGGGTCTATGCGGGCCTGGTAGCCGGTGATCACTCCGGAGTCTTCGAGCCGCCGCACCCGCTCGGCGACTGCCGGGGGAGACAGGTGCACCAGACGGCTGAGCTGGTGGTAGGAGAGCCGCCCGTCGCGCTGCAGCTCAGCGATGATCCGCCAGTCGGTCTGATCTAGGGGCTTTTCCATACGGTAAGCGTAGACTGCCGATTCCTTTCCGAATAGTCAACAGTCACTCGGATGCTCTTCCATTTGGTCGTCCATTGTGCTGACCGATTTCCTAACGTAAGCCGATGGCCATCTTGCTCTCGCGCCGACAGAAGCCGGTCTGGTGTCCACCCGCTGGTTCTTCCGCGCCAGCCCCCATGGCTGGGAGACGATCACCACCGCGCGCACCGCTGGATGCGCCCAGGTACACGATGTCGCTCCACATTTCCCTGCCCGGCTCTGTGCCGGCCTTCCCGCACTGGGATGAGCGCGACAGCTGCATGCCGAGCCCGGAGGACACCGGCTTGCGGCCTTACGTGGTTCGATATATCGTGCCGATATATCAGCTCGATATATCACGTGCAGGTGACGGCGGCAGCGAGAGAGGCACACGACATGTCCAGCGCGCAGTTGTATGACACCATCGGAGCCACGTACACCGTGACGCGGCGTACCGAGCCGCGGATTGCCGCCAGGATCTGGGCTGCGCTCGGCGATGCGCGGACGGTACTGAATGTCGGCGCTGGCACCGGCTCCTACGAGCCCCCGGGCCGGGACGTCACCGCGGTGGAACCGTCGGCGTTGATGCGCGCGCAGCGTCCCGCAGGTGCGGCACCGTGCGTGGCTGCCGTCGCGGAGAGCCTTCCGTTCGAGGATCAGTCGTTCGACGCCGCCATGGCTGTGTCCACCGTTCATCACTGGCAGGACCCGATCGCGGGCTTGCGCGAGATGCGGCGCGTGGCGCGCCGCGTGGTGGTGTTCACGTTAGACGACAGCGAGACCGGAGGGCTTCGCCGGTTCTGGCTTATTCGCGACTACCTGCCCGAGGTCGCTGACTTTATCGTCGGGCGGCCTTCGCTGACCGAGCAGGCCAGCGCGATCGGAGCCCGCATCGAGCCGGTGCTCATTCCGTGGGACTGCGCTGACGGCTTCCTCGAGGCCTACTGGCGCCGGCCCGAGGCATACTTGGACGATCGGGTACGTCGCGGAATATCGGTCTGGGCCGCTGTAGGGCCGGACGCCGAGCAGCGGGCGGTGCGCAGCCTCCGCGCAGACCTTGCCTCAGGCCGGTGGGCCGAACGCAACGGCGACCTCGCCGCTCTCGACGCAGCAGAGCTCGGCCTTCGCCTCCTTATCGCCTGAACCTCGCCACAGCTGGGTCGGCTGCGCTAGCTGCTGTTCTTGCTAGAGCAGTTCGGCTCGGTGCCGGCTGCTCGCGGGATGGATGAACGCGGCTGCCGGCCTGCGCAGCCACTGGGCTACGCGCATGGTGAGGGCCATATCGGCCATGCGCGCCGTGCGCAGATTGGTCAGCCGGCTCGGGGTGCAGCCGATCCGCTCAGCCAGTACCGCCCAGGTAAGCCCTTGCCGCTGCCGCTCCTGGTTAAGCGCGGCATAGAGCTGGGCGAGGTCCCAGCGGAGCCGGCAGTCCGGGCCCGGGTCAGGGAGCCGCACGTCCCCGACGTCCAGAGCCGGACCGGTGAGGAAGTCCTCCGGCGCCTGGCCGAGCCAGCGCAGCAGGTAGAGCGCGTACTGACACGACGTCTCGCCGCGCGCACCCAGCCGGGAGACCGCGCCGCCGCACAGCGGGTGATCGCCGCGCTCGGCGTTCAGCTGCGCGGACTGATCCCACACCTCGCCGGCCAGGTCGTGCCAGCCCATATCCCGGTCCCGGCGCGCAGCGTCGACCGCAGCGAAGAACGCCGCGAAGTCGAACGTGGCAAGAACATCCACGTCAGTCACCGTCGCCCTGCTTCCCGCCATCTCGACGTGCCCCGTGAGCCCGCAATGATGCTGCCAATTCTCGCTGACGGCCTTCCCCAGATAGCCAAATCCATGACATTGCCCCGGCGTTGGCGACCGGCCGGATACCGGCGCGATGATCGTCAGCCAGCGGACTGTGAAGCGCCTGCCGTGACCTGGTGCGCGGGGTCATGGGCTCGGCTGGGCGCCCGGGCGTCCGGGCGGTGGCCGGCGGCATGATGAGCGTGAAACGAGCGAGCGGATCGGGATAAGAGGCCGACCGGGAAGTGCACCAACTCGACGTGACGGGCTGGCATTGGCGACCCGCCGGACCGGGTATGGCCGGCGACAACCGTCACGGCGACCTAAGCAGGCTCGTAACGCTCGCCGAGGGCTCTGGCGATCTCAGCCATGAACGGCGGTGAACAGGGACCCATCTCTTTGACGGTGGCAAAGTCGTCAAACAGCCACAGCGGACCGGCCTCAGTCGTCTCGCCGGGATGCAGTTGCTGGTCGAAGACGGCGATAGCTCCAGCATCGCTGATCCAGGCCGTCTGACCGCCGTCGCCAGCAACCTGCCAGCCCTCAAGGATCAGCCGGCCGCCGCTGCCGTAGATGCGGATCTCCCGGGTCGTTGCGCCTTCACCGGTGACCACGACGCGCTCGTACTCGTGGTGGATCCTGTTGGCATCGCCCATCGCGGGTACCTGCTTCCCTTGCAGCCGTCATCTTGCGGACCGATAGCGCGGCGCCGTCCGGCCGCAAATCCACCCGGAGCCACCTCAGGCATCCTGCCCAGCTCGGCACTGCCGATCACCTCGGATGCAGCAGAACCCGGTCTGCGGGATCTGCGCGATGTCGTCAGCCGGGACCGTCGTGCCCGATCTCCCGTCAGTCGTACTGGCTGGTCCGGCATAGGCGCCGCCTCGGCGTACCTTAGCGGCCGTGCCGCTCGACGGCCACGAATCCCTGGTGGTGATGGGAGGAGTCGGTGTAGTACCCGCCGGCCGCGCAGTCGCCCGCTGACCCGCACGACATCTCGCTGACCTCGGCGTGCCCGCCGGTGCTCAGGGCGGCCAGGCCGGGCACCTGGATCGCGCTGCCCCAGCGGCCGTTCTGCTCGACGGCCACGAACGCATGCTGGCTTCCGGATTTGTCGATGTAGGATCCGCTGACCGCGCAGTTGCCGGCCGATGGGCAGGCAACGGAGTCGATCTGCGAACCGGCAATCTCGGGGTCGCCGTGGTGCTCGAGCGCGAGCAGGCCGGGAATACGCCTGTAGGGCCGCCAGCGCCCGGCCCGCTGCTCGACGACGAACGCGTCACCGACGTCGTAGTAGCAATTCTCGCAGGCGGCCTGTCCGCCGGCCAGGCAATCGCCGGCGGGCAGGCAGGAGATGGAGTTAACCTCGCCATCGGCCGGCAAGGCGACCGCCTTGCGCCACCGGCCGCCGCGCTCAGTGACGACGAACGGGCCCCCGGCGTCGCGGATAGCCACGTCATTGGCATAAGAACCGCCAGCGGCGCAGTTGCCGGCCGAACCGCAAGACACGGTGTTGACCCCGGCGAACCCGCCCACGTTCAGGGTCCCCAGGCCCGGCACCTCGATCGCCTTGCCCCAGCGGCCGTGCCGCTCGTCGGCGACGAACGCCTGCACTTTGTTGTGGCGGTTCACGTAGTACCCGCCGGCCGCGCAGTTGCCCGCCGTGGCGCACGACACCGACGACACCGACGCGTCCGCGATGTACTGGCTGCGGCCGGTATTCAGGGCCCCCAGACCGGGCACCTCGATCGCCTTGCCCCAGCGGCCGCGCCGCTCGACGGCTACGAACCCCTGATCGTGCCGGTGGCTGTCCCGGTAGGACCCGCCGGCCACGCAGTTGCCCGCCGCGGCGCACCACACCTCGTTGATGTCGGCGTTCCCGCCCGTATTCAAGACCCCCAGGCCGGGCACCTCGATCGCCGCGCCCCAGCGGCCGTTCTTCTCGATAGCCACGAACCCCTGATCGTGCCGGTGGCGGTCCCGGTAGGACCCGCCGGCCGCGCAGTTGCCCGGCGAGGCGCACGATACCGAGGTGACCTGGGCGTGCCCGCCCGTGTTCAGGGCTCCCAGGCCGGGCGCCTCGATCGCCCGGCCCCAGGAGCCAGCCGCGCGCACCGCGGCCGGCTGCCCGCACCCTGCGGCCGCGCTGATGAGGGCCAGGCCAGTGCACCAGGTCATGATCTTGCTCATGCGCCACGCCCATCCCACGCCCAGGGCAGGCCCGCCGCCATCGGCCCGCCGCCGCCAGCTGTCCTCATTCCAGTAGACGCGGCACGCGCCAGAATGTTGCACAAGCCAGTCCACAGCCGGGCGTGCAGGCCACCGCGGACCCCCAGGCCGGCCGGAGCCTGCCCGGGACGACAACGCCACTGCTGCGCCCAGATCCTGCACCACCAGCAGGCCGGTCGGCTGCTGCAACACCGACACGATGCTGGCCTGCCCAGCGGCCGAGCCGCCCCCAAGTAGCACGCCGGTTAAGTCAGGCTGGAGCGCCCGGCTAGCTTAGAGAGTTCGGACCCACACGATGCGTCCATCCTGTACCAGGAAGCTGCTGTGCTGGTGGCTGCTATACCACGCCAGCCGGTCGGCGCCTACGTGATCGACCACGCTTACCGGGCACGACACGCTTACCGCCCGGCTCGGGACGCTGGGGTAGGCGCCGACCGACGTCGATCCCGCGATCTCGTCCCATCTGTACCAAGATCGCATCGGCCGGATCGCAGAGCTGGAACACCTGGTGTTCCTTGCCCGCCCACGAGCGACCGTGGCCGCGTGCTTGCTTGGCAGCCGATCTGGAAGACAACCATGCAAAGTTTCGAGAACACCGTCACGATTCAACGGCCTGCCGGGGAGATCTTCGCGTTCCTCGCGGACTTCGAGAACATCCCGAAGTGGAACTACGCGATCGAAGACACCAGCAAGGTTTCCGCCGGGCCCGTCGGGGTTGGCACCAGGTACCGCCAGACCCGCTCGGTTCCCAGCAGAAGCACCGAGGATTTCGAGGTAACCGTCTTCGAGCCAGCCCGCCGGCTGGCGATCCACGGGAAAATCGGGCCGTTCCGTGCAGACATAAGCTACGAGCTGGAGGCCGGGGCCGACGCGACAAGACTTATCAACCACGTGGATCTCGATCCCGCCCGGGCCGTGCTCGGGCTGGTCGCCCCGCTCGCCGCCCCCAGGATCAAGACGGCAGTGGCGCAGAACCTCGACAAACTCAAACTGGTCCTGGAAGGTGGCCGGCCAACCTAAGGGCCTCTGCCGGTGGTACCGGGACGGGCACGGCAAGCGGCGTGACCGTTCGCTGTTCTGGTGCAGAGGGAGAACCCCATGGACATCAACGGCAAGACGATTCTGGTCACCGGCGGCACCGGAAACCAGGGTGGCGCCGCCGCCCGTCACCTGCTCGCCGGCAGCTGGCACGTACGCGCACTCGTCCGCGATCCCACCGTCCCGGCAGCAGCCGGGCTGGCCGTCGCCGGCGCCGAGCTCGTCGTCGGCGACCTGGACGACCGCGGCTCCTATGACGCGGCGGTGCGCGGCGCCTACGGCGTCTACAGCGTCCAGTCCGCCAGTGCCAACGAGGTCGCCCAGGGCAAGGACCTCGCGGACGCCGCCAAGGCGGCAGACGTACAGCACCTCGTGTACTCCTCGGTCGGTGGCGTCGACAGCCAGAACCGGTTCTATGCGGAGCAGGGCTGGGGACCGGTAGACAAGTGGCAGATCGAGGAGCACATCCGCGACCTCGGCGTCCCGGCGACGATCCTGCGCCCCGCCGGCTTCATGGAGGACTTCACCAGCCCGGAGCGGTTCTTCCAGAACGGCTCGCTCAACGTGCCCTGGCATGACGACCTGGTCATGCAGCTCATCGCCATCGACGACATCGGGGCGTTCACCGCGCTAGCTTTCGCGAAACCGGACGAGTACCTGGGCGGCGCCATGGAGATCACCGGCGACAAGCTGACCACGCCGCAGATCGCCGGCGCGCTGAGCGCCGCGGCAGGTCGTCCAGTACCGCACACCCAGATTCCGCTCAACGTCCTCTGGGAACGCAACCCCGAGGCCGCGAAGGTGTACACCTGGGCGAACAGGAGCTATTTCGACACCGACCTCGCTCCGCTGCGGGAAGCGTTCACAGGCCTCATGACCTTCAGAACCTGGCTGGACAGGACCGGCAAGGCGAGGCTCCTGAGGCTACTGGAAGTTCCGCCAGCATGACCTGCACGGTCCTTCGCGGCCACCGCCTGGACACTAACCCGCATCGAGACCCGCGGCAGCAAACCAACCGCAGCCTCGCCCTGGTGATCACGACGGCCATTGTGTCGCGCAGCCACCGAGCGGTCTACGAGGTCAGATACCTCGATACCAGTCCGCTGGCGGGGCCACTGCCGCCGGTGATTGCACGCGTCTAATATGGAAATCAGGCTGACAGTGCCGGCGGGCGCCCAAAATCTCGGCCTGGCTGGCAGTTCGTTCGCAGGCAACCCGGGCCGGCGCTGGCTAGTTCGGGAACCTGCCCGGGACCTGGCAATTGGTCCATGCGCCCGGCGCGTCAAGGTCCGGAGGCGCAACCGGAACCGGGAGATGACGGCATGAAATACCGGCATGTCGTGATAGGTCAGTTTGGAGGGCCCGAGGTCCTGCAGGTGGTCGAGGATGACCTGCCTGCTCCAGGCAGAGGCCAGGCACTGGTCAAGGTTCTGGCGGCTGATGTGGGGTACTCCGACGTGAACATCCGCCGCGGGCGGTATCCGGGCGGGCCGCGGCCGCCCTTCACTCCCGGGTACGCCATGGTCGGAGTCGTGGATCAACTGGGCCCCGGCGCGGCGGGGCTGGAAACTGGCCAGCGTGTGGCTGCGCTGACCTTCTACGGCAGCTACGGCCAGTACCTCGTGCTGCCCGGCCAAGAGCTGTTCCCGGTCCCTGAGGATGTCGATCCGGCGGAAGCGGCGGCCGTGACGTTCAACTACGTCGCCGCGTACCAGATGCTGCACCGCATCGCGCACGTCGCGCGCGGCCAGCGGATCCTGGTCCACGGCGCGGGCGGCGGCATCGGGACCGCCCTCCTCGAACTGGGGCATCTCGCAGGGCTGGAGATGTACGGCACGGCCTCCCAGGCCAAGCACGCCCTCGTGTCACGGCTTGGCGCGACGCCGATCGACTACCACACGGAAGACTTTGTCGCGCGCGTCCGAACGCTGACTGGCGGCGCGGGTGTCGACGCGGTCTTTGATCCCATCGGCTCAGCCCATTTGAAGCTGTCAGCCCGCGCGGTGCGCAAGGGCGGGACCATCGTCGCATTCGGCTCCTACCAGGCGGCGAACCGCGGAACCAGTGCGCTGCTGGACTTCCTGTCCCAGTACCTGCGGCTGTGGCTGTGGTCCTTGCCACCAGGGCGAAAGCATGCCGCGTTCTATGACACCCGTCCCACGAAGCGCAAGCACCCCGACTGGTACCGCGACGACCTCGAACGCCTCTTCGCCCTGCTGGCCACCGGCAGGCTGCAGCCGGTGATCGCCGGCCGCCTCCCGCTGGAAGAGGCGGCGACCGCTCATCGCAGGCTGGAGCACGCACAGGTGCAGGGACGACTGATCCTGACCCCGAACCCCTGAGCTGGAGTCCTGCCTGCGGCGACCCGCTTCTGCCGCGCCAGGCAGCTGAGCAACACCAGGCAGCAACGTCCGGCGGATCCAGTCCCACCCCCGGCTCAGACAGACGGCCCACCCCTGCCGCTCACTTGCCGAGCCTCACAATGCAAAAACCATGACAGCTGACCTCCTCGTCGCTGGCAGCCGGGCCGACGGCGTCTTCGATGTGGGCCACAACCTGTTCGCGCAACTCGCGGGCCCGGTTCACGGACCTTTCGTACGTTGATGTGGTCAATCTCCGCCTGAAGGCTGTCGCGTTCGTGGAATCCCGCAAAGATGATGGAGACGAAACTTGGCGATCATGAGGACGGTCGCGATCACGAAGGCAGTCGCGGTCACTATGACTAGCGCCTGACGGTTGGCCGACGGACCGTGGCCGCTCGCCGGAATTCGAGCGCGTATGAGTCGGCGCGTATCGGCGGACCGCAATTGCGAGGCGCGTGCACTGTAGGCCGGCCAGTATATGGGCGTGCCTTACGTCACGACAGAACCACATATGCGGCCCGCTGACCGCAGAAACCGGCGTTGGCTACGCTGGCTCTTGGTCTGCGGCGCCGTAGCGATCGGCGGCGTCGTGATCGGCCTGGGCAGCGCTAACGCCGGCGGCCCCGGCCCGAAGAGTCGGGTCACACGTCCTGACGCCCCGATTGCGGTCGTCCGGGGCAAGCATCCGCTCGACGGCGTCCAACGCGGCTTCCCGCACTCCACGGCCGGCGCGATCTCTGCGGCAGCAGCCCTGGTGAGCGAGGTCTACACCCTCGACCCGAACTATGCGGCGTTCGTGATGAGCTTGAGCGCGGATTCGTCCTATCCGAACGCGTCGACGGCTGCGGCGGCAGGCGCCAGGTCGCTCCGCAAGTACCTCCGGATCCGCGTGGGAGGGCCGCCGCCGGCCGGCTACTCGGCGCACTTTCAGGCCGATGAGTTTCAAGTGCGGAACGTCACCGCGAACAAGGTCATGGTCGTCCTGCTGTGCAAGGCGACCTTCACGCTGCCCGGAGGCGGGACGCGCGGCTGGATCGGGGTCTATCCCTTTCTCATGCACTGGCAGTTCGGCGATTGGAAGGATGCCGGTCACACCGCGCCTACGTACCTCAAGCTGGCCGCCACTCCTTACACAAATCGGGCCGCCTCACTCGGCTGGAAAGCCTTGCTGCGCTAGCTCCGCCGCTCGCCTTCCGGCTTGGCGGGCGCCGGTTCGTCAGATGCCGCTGTGCACCTCGCTGGAGGGCCACACCCCGCGTACTGGAATCGAGAGCCATTCAGGGTGTTCTGCACACCTCAGCCGAAGGACGTTGAGGTTGGGGCCGCCCCGAGCGGCTGTTCTGGCTTGAGCAGAGCACGGCTGGCTGGCCTTTCGGTGCCGGGCATATCGAGACATCCGATGCGTTTAGTTGTCAAGCTGCGATGGCGTTCTGGGGCTGGGCGGGGGGTGGGAAGGCGGTGGACTCGTTGTAGTGCTGGCTGGTGGCCAGGCAGTGGTGGAGGCAGCCGAGGAGGCGGTTGAACAGGTTGCGCTGGGCGGCGTGCCGGTCGCCGACGGTGCGACGGCGGTCGTAGTGGGCGCGGGCGCCGGGGGAGGCGGTGAGGGCGGAGAACGCCCAGCTGTAGCCGGCGGCGGCGAGCCGCTGGTTCTTCACGCGGCGGTGCTGGACGGTCCTGGTCTTGCCGCTGGCTTTGGTGACGGGGGCGGCGCCGGCGTAGGCCTTGAGGCCTTTAGCATCGGCGAAGCGGGACCGGTCGTCGCCGATCTCGCCGAGCACCCGGGCGCCGGTGAGCGCGCCGAGCCCTGGGAAGCTGGTGATGAGGCCGGCGTCCGGGTGCTGGTTAAAAGATTCCACCGCGGCCTGCTCGAGGTCGTCCGCGGCGGCGCAGGCGGCGTCGAGCTGGCAGAGCAGGGCCAGGGCCTGGCGTCCCATGGCCTGCTCGACGAGGGGGAGCTGGCGCATCTGCGGCTGGCGGAAGATGCCGCGCAGCCGCTCGGCCTCGGCGTCGATGCCGCGGGCCCGCCCGGCCTTTTTGAGCAGGGCGCGGAGCTGGGCCAGGGTGAGCGTGGCGGCGTCGGCGGGGGTGGGGGCGGCGGTGAGGATGATGCGGGCCTCGGGGCGCAGGATGCCGCGGCAGGCGCTAGCGAAGGCGGCGAGGAACCCGGGGTAGTACTCGCGCAGGTGGGAGCGGAGCTTGTTGTGCGCGGTGGTGCGGTCCCAGACCGCGTCTTGCTGGGCGCGGGCGAGCACGGCGATGGCCTGGGCGAGCTCGCTGTCGGCCGGCACCGGCCGGTGCAGCTCCCGGTCGGTCCGGAGGATGTTCGCGAGCACGTACGCGTCGCCGTGGTCGGACTTGCGGCCCGCGACCGAGTGGCGTTCCCGGTACCGGGCCACGGACAACGGGTTGACCGGGTACACCGGCCGGCCGGTCGCGCGCAGGCACGCGGTCAGCAGCCCGCGCGGGGTCTCGATCGCCACCGGCACCGGATCCTCCGGGCGGTCGCCGTGCTCGGCGAGCAACCCGAGCAGGGCGGCCAGCCCGGCCGCGTCGTCGCTGATCCGCCGCCGGGCCAGCAATTTCCCGTCCCGGTTCAGCAGCGCGATGTCGTGGTGGTCCTCGGCCCAGTCGATCCCGCAGAACACGTCCAATCGTTGCTCCTTTCGCGTGAGATCAAGCGGCGCAAGCCGCGCGGGGCACGCACGCGCGCTAATGGAAGGGCTCGCAGGCACCGCCATCCGATCGGCCGTTCGTGTCCCCAGCTGCCCGCAGGCCCCGGTCCTGGGCGGAGCTCGCGGCTCGCCCCGTGATAAGGGGTTCCTCCTGCGGTGGCTCAGGCCACGACCACCATGCCGGCCACAATCCCGCGAACCCGGCATCCCGGCCGGCGTGTCGTGCATGACCAGCCGTGACGGCCAGCTGGCACCCGAGCCCGTATCTCGATTCCAAGGATCCGGTCCCGGCCTTACTTTGCGGTTCACCGGAGCCAGCCGGCCGCCATCACCTGGCACCCGAGAACCTTGTGCCCTGTTCTTCAGGTACCGGCTTGCAACCCCATTAGCCTTACTTCCGCGATCTAGTGACCGACTTTTACCGAGGATGGCGGGTGTGCGGAGCGGTGGACGTGCGGGGTCTTCTAGCTGCATGGGGGGCGCACGGGCGGCACGCGATGGGTTCGTCGCGGCCGGGGCCTGCGGGACCGCGGCCCGCTCGATGATCTGGCAGGCATCGAGTCACGGCGCCAGCCGATCATTGGTCACCGGCCGGCGGACAGCCTGGTCAGTGAGCCCTTCGCCCGCCATACTGGTCGCCAGAGCTGCGGCTCATCTGCTAGGGGGATCTCATGAGACTGTCCACCCGCTATGCGCGTCGGATTACGGCAGGAACTGCCGTCGTCGGCGCCCTCATGCTCGCGCCCGCGATCGCTATGGCCGGCGCCGATTCGCCGGCTAGCCGAGCCGTCGCGGCAGCCGCGCCCGCATGCGAGACTCCGGGCCTTGTCATCTGGCTGGACACCAACGGCAACGGGACCGCGGGCACCACGTTCTTCAAGATGCATTTCACCAACCTTTCCGGGCACGCCTGCACCCTGAACGGCTTCCCGTTCCTGTTCGCAGTCAACCTCAAAGGGCACCAGGTCGGGCGCAGAGCCGTGTTCCGCAAGCCAGCGCCACATAGCGTGACCCTGAGGAAGGGAAAGACGGCAACCGCCGTGCTCGGAATCGTGGACACTGGCGTGTTCTCACGGTCATCCTGCCGCCCTGTTACCGCAGCGGGCCTGCGCGTGTTCCCGCCGAATCAGACGAGAGCCAAGCTGATCCCGTTCCCGTTCAGGACGTGCTCGCTCCGGCACGGCCGGGCCTCGCTCAATATCGGAGCGGTCACCAAATAGCATGCGTGGGCTAGCAACCCGCGAGTTGTCACGCCGCAGGTCTCTTGCCCACGCCACCGATGAAACGGGCCGCCAGCCCGTGGGCCGACACGCCTGCTGTGGCGGTGCCGCCGCCGCCGACCGCCGGACCGGGCACCAGGGATGGCCCGAGGGCGGTGCGCCATGCGGTGCCATTCCAGCGCAGGATCTGATCCGCGGCGCCCAGGCTCATCTCGACGACCCCGACGGTCCAGCAGTTGGCGCGCTTGGTGCACCTGATCGAGGTCAGGATGTTGGCGACGTCACCGCCGGTGCCGCCGGGCTCGGGGGCGCGGATCACTGACCATTTCCTCGCGCTCCACTGCAGGGTCTGGTTCAGTCCTGCCCGGACGCTGTGTCCGCCGGTCGTGCCGACTGCCCAGCAGTCACTGGCGGCCGTGCAGGTGACCGCCATGAGATCGTTTCTTGCTCGAGGTCCGGTGCAGTCCGGGTCCGGTGCAGTTAGCTTGACCCATTTCTTGCCGTTCCAGTGCAGCGCCAGGGTCAGCGCTGCCACGGATTCCACGGTCGTGGTCGTCATGTCTATTCCGTAGTAGCCGACCGCCCAGCAGCTCGCGGCCGAGGTGCACGCGACGTCGTTGAGCTCGTTGAAATCACCAGACGCGGTCCCGCCTGGCGCCGGAACGGACATGACGGACCATTTCTTGCCGTTCCAGTGCAGCACCTGGTCCAGGCGCGCTGACCCTAGCGGCTGGTAGTCGCCCACTGCCCAGCAGTTTGTCGCAGAGGCGCAGCGCACGGCGTTCAGGTTGTTGTTGTCGCCGGCCGCGGTTCCGCCAGGTTCGGGCACGGTGACCCGACGCCACTTGCCGCTAGCAGTCCAGTGCAGGACCTGGTTCTTCGTGGCGTCACCGCTCCTCAGGTTGCCGACGGCCCAGCAATTGGCTGCCGAGGTGCAGTACACCCCGCTGAGCACCAGCAAATCGCCCGCGGCAGAATGCTCCGCCGCCCCTGGCATCCCCGGCGGGTCAACGAGGACAGCCGAGGCAGGCGCGGCCGCGAACGCCGCCAGCAACGGGCCGGACAACAGCGCGACGACCGAGCTCCAGGCAAGCACCGGCGATCGCCAGCTAGTCTTCACGATTCCGGCCCTCCGCCCTCCGCCTGCGCGGCCGTCTCACCGGATCGTGCCAAGCAGCCCTGGAATGCCGCTGGAACGACCGCCCAGACAGCCCGCAGCGCCGCAATGGGTGACAGCCGGGCGGCGCTGATGGCCTAGCGGCCGGGAGCTGCCCCTTCAGGCTGCCCGGTCGCTGGTTCTGGTTGTGAAGGCGAGACTGCCCCGGCTTCCGTCCGGCAGCAGCGCATCGGCGTAGGCGTCAGCGAGCGCATTGCCCACGGCGGCACAGGCGGCGACGGTGCCCTCTTGGAGGTTGGCGAGGATGACGCCGAAGCCCGTGCCCGGCGTGGTGGCGCGGCCGAGATCGCCGGCTGTGCGGCTGGTTCCGGTGACCAGGATGTCGCCGCACCACAGGGCCCCGGACGTCTGGGCGGTCAGCCTGGCATAGGCCCAGGCCTGGTCGCCGGGCTGGTCGTAGCCGTACCAGTAGACCAGCGGGGTGCCGCTGCTGGCCACACGCGGGCAGGTCCAAGGCCGAATACCCGCCGGGGCCGCGGGCATCGGGGTCGAAGGGATCGATGTGGACCAGCCCGGACTCGGCGGGCTCGCCGGGCTGGCTGTCCAGCCACGCCGCGACGGCTGCCATGCCGTCGGCCCGGGCAACCTCGCACCGGTGCAGGCCCATCTCGCCGGCCCACCGGCGAAGATCGGCGGCACTGCCCGGATCCAGGTCGCACAACAGGTAAGAACTCCCATCGCCGAGCATGGTCATAGCCAGTAGCGCGGACCCGGGATACAGGCCCCGGTCGCTGAGCCAGGACCCGGCGACCGCGCGGTACCGGGACCTGGCCAGCGCCGCCGAACCCGCGGCCATGTCCAGGAACCGCAGGATGCCGAACTGGCGCTCGCCGTCGCGCACGATCGGATAGGCGCCAGAACCCGCGTGCGTCTCCGCATACCTGCGCGGCGGCTCGCGGTCCAGGACCTCGGCAAGCGCGGCGTGCTTCCAGACATCGGACAGCTTGCCGAAATGCCGGTTGGCCATAGCCCATTCTCTCCGACCAGACCATCAGCTTCTTCGACCGGCACCTGCCAGCGAGCGACCTCAGCCGGTGACGGTGAGCGAGGTGACGGCGAAGGTATTGCCGCCGCCGTACGGAGCCTCGACACCGTACTCGACGTCGAGGATGCCGTCGTCGGACGACGGGATGTAGCCGCGCGACTTCAACTGCGCGATGATGCTGCCGATGTCAACCGTCCCGCTGGTTGTGTTCGACAGCACCACAGAGACGGTGCTGTTGTTGCTGCCCTTGTTGCCGGCGAACCACACCGCCGCGCCGCCGCCCAACGTGGCGACCTTCGAGCCCGCAGGACGCTGGCCGCGCGTGTACGTCCAGATCATGAGCTCGAGGTCGTTGTTCCAGTCGTTGTTGCTCGCGGCTGACGCGCTGGTGAGCCAGACGTCGTAGGCGAACTCATAGTCCAGGCCGGAGGAATTCGACGGCGGCGTCACCTCGAACCTGGACGTGAGCGAGTGCGGCAGCGCGGAGTAGATGAGGCACTGGTCGGAGGGGTAGCCGACGACCTCGGTCGTGCCGCGGTTGGCGTTCAGCCGCACCGAGAAGCTAGCCGTCTTCCCGTCGTTGCCGCTGACCTTCTCAACCGAGTAGCCGACCGACGACGCGTCGCCGCTCCAGGTGTCGGTCTGGTAGTTGCAGTCATAGCTTCCCGAGGATGTCCGAGGCGGCGGCGCGGACGATGACGTGGGCAACGGCGAAGGCCGCCGCGAGGGCGACGCCTTAGACGACGATGAACGGGACGGCGAGGGTGACGCCGAAGATGACGAGTGCCCGCCGGGGCCGGCCGACTGGATCGGGACCATGCCCTTCGGGCATTTCCGCGGGTGCTGGTTCACGACGTGGCCAGCGTGCTTCTGCGCGACGCAGCCGTGTATCTGTCCTGCAGAATTCTGGAAATCGGGTGTCGAAGGTCCCTCCATTAGCGCGAACGCGGCACCGCCGCCAGCACCCGCGACGATCGCGGCGGAAATGGCGACAGCTAGCTTGAAACGCACTTCAATGCCTCCCCAAGGGAATTGCCGTGGCAACCCCTGGCTCACCCGCGCTTCCGAGCAAATTAACAGGTTGTCGCCGTCGCGCCGGGGACCCGAGCGGCGACAGAGCCTCTATTCTGCGCTCTAACCGCGCATTCCGGTCGCGCTTCGAGAGATCCCGTCGCCGCTGGCCATCTCGTTGCCGCTGGGCGCGCGGGCTCAGCGGCGGGGCTCGAAGGTGTCGCAGTGGACGACGCCGCCATCGACGATCAGCTCGGCGCCGGTCACGAACCGCGCGTCATCCGAGCACAGAAACGCGACGGCGGCGGCGATGTCGGCGGGCTGCGGGAAGTCGCCAAGCGGGACCCTGGCCCTGGCCTCGGCGACGATGACATCTTCGGCAACGCCCGTGGCCGCGGCGGTCTCGCGCACGTAGCCCTCCCACAGCGGCGTGCGTACCTCGCCGGGGTGCACGGAGTTGCAGCGGATGCGAAGCCCTTCGGCGGCGCAGTACTGCGCGACCGACTTCGTGAGGTGCCGCACAGCTGCCTTGCTCGCGCCGTAGGCCGTGGAGTCCGGCGTGGCGAGCAGGGCCGCGATCGAGGACATGTTGACGATCGATCCCCCGCCGCCCCGCCGCATGGCTGCGATGCCGGCCCGGCAGCCGAGGAAGACGCCGTCCAGGTTGACGGACAGGATCTGCTTCCAGTCGGTGAACCTGGTGTCCTCGGGGGTCACGCGGTCGGCCGCGCCTGCGATCCCCGCGTTGTTGACCAGGATGGCCAGCGGTCCGTGCCGTGCCTCGATCTCGCCGATGACCTCGGGCCACTGCCCTTCGGCGGTGACGTCTTGCGGCAGGAAGCCGACGCCGAGTTCGGCCGCCGTCTCCTCGCCCAGGTCGCGGTTGATGTCGCCGATCACGACGGTGGCGCCTTCGGCGGCCAGCCGTCTGGCGATCGCCAGGCCCAGGCCGGACGCGCCGCCGGTCACGAGCGCGTTCTTGTTATCCAAGCGTCCCATCGCTCAAACCGCCCGTGCTTGTGCCGCTCAGTGGAAGATCGAGCCGCCGTCGACATTGATGGACTGCCCGGTCATGGACGTCATCACGGTCAGGAACACGACGGCGGCGCCGATCTCGCGCGCTTCCTGGGGCCGCTTGATGAGCTGCCAGTCGTTGACCATGGCCTCGGCCGGCGTCTGCCACACCGCAGCGACGTCGGCGATCATCTGGGTCCTGACCACGCCAGGGCATACCGCGTTGACCCTGATCCCGTGCTCGGCGACCTCCTTCGCCAGGGACTGCGTGAACCCGACGACCGCGAACTTGGACGCGGAGTAGTGGGAACCGCCCGCGACGCCGTCCTTGCCGGCGGCCGAGGAGATGTTCACGATCGAGCCAGAGCCGGCCGCGATCATCCGCGGCAGCACCGCCTTCGACATCAGGAACGTGCCGCGCGCGTTCACGGCGAAGATGCGGTCCCACTCCTGCGGCGCCAGGTCCATGACCGTTGAGATGCTGAGCACGCCGGCCACGTTGACGAGTACGTCGATCCGCGTGCCGGCACCCGTGAGCGAGCCGAGCAGGGCGTCCACCGACGCAGGATCGGCGACGTCGACCCGCGCTGCCTGGCCGGGACCCGCGAGCCCGTCGATCGTCTCCTGGGCCGTCACGATGTCGAGGTCGGCGGCCATGACGTAGGCGCCAGCGGCCGCGAGTTCGGCCGCGACACCACGCCCGATGCCGCGGCCGGCACCGGTGACCAGCGCGGTCCGGCCCGCGAGGGGACGGCCTTGTCCCCACGGCGACTCGAACGTGAACGCGTCACCGGACGCTGGCGCGGCTGTCATCCGCTGACCACAGGGAGCACGACGCAGGACGCCATATCCGGCTCGTGGTAGACGGTCTGGTCAGCGACGACGATCGTGTCGTCGGCGAAGTTGTTCTCGGCCCCCGAGTTGGTATTCCTGTCGTACTGGGTGAACCAGGAGCTCATGATCTCGATCCTGATCCGGTGGCCTGGCTGGAAGCGGACGCCGCAGGCGTCCATCGTGAACTCGAACAACGCCGGCTCGCCAGGCTCCAGCAGCGCAGGCGCCTCGAACGACTCGCGGAACCTGGCCCGCAGGCAGCCCTTGCACAGCAGGTGCGCCGAGCCGTCGGGGTGGACGTCGACCAGCCGGGCGTGCCAGTCGGTGTCGCGCGCCGAGGAGGACGCCCAGAGCTTGCACGTCACCCAGCCCACGACGTCCAGCGGCTCGGTGAGCGGCTGGCTGGTGTAGCACACGCAGTCGTCGCCGATCGTGGCGAGCCGGTCGTCGACCGGTCCCTCGCGCAGGTTCCACAGCACCCGGGTGGCCGCCGCCGGGTCGTAGTGGTAGCTGTCGGCCGGCTCGGCTCCCGGCGGCTCGGCGGACAGGACGCCGTCGCCCCGCAGGCTGTTGGCGTGCCCGCCGGAATGGAAGTAGAACTCGGTATTCTCGGTCCCCGGCAGTGGCCAGGTGTCGGCCGACCGCCATTCGTTGGCGCCGATCACGAACACGTGCACCGGCTTGTCGTCCTCGATGCCGTTGCCGATGCCCTTGAGGTAGCGGTCGAAGAAGCGGATCACGTAGTCGTCGAGCTTGATGATCGCGTGCTCGCCGAAGTCGAGCCCGCTGAGCCGGCGCTGCCGGTTCACCCAGTGCGGCCAGGGCCCGATGATCAGCTTCTGATGGGCGGCCTGCGGCCCGGCGCGCATGGCCTCGAAGTTCAGCGGCGCGCCTGGGAAGTTCATATCCCACCAGCCGGTGATGTTCAGTGCCGCGACCGTCATCTCGTCGTGATTGGTGAAGGAGCCCTGCCGCCAGAAGCCGTCGAAGACCGGGTGCTGCAACATGTCGTCGAGCCAGGCGCAGGTCATCCCTGCGCGCTCCGGCAGCGACGACAGCGGCAGCGCGTCGTAGTAGTCCTGCTGCTCAGCGAACAGCGGCGTGACAAAGTCGGAGACCTGCCAGGACCGCTGCCCCATGCCCAGCGCCCACTCCGACATCGGCAGCAGGAAGCACCCGCCGAACACCGGCTCGTTCCGCCACAGGTTCCCGGGCGGCGAGACGATCGGGACGATCGCCTTCAGGTGCGATGGCAATCGCGAGGCCGCGTACCACTGCGTGTGGCCGACGTAGGACCCGCCGATCATGCCGACGTTGCCGTCGCACCAGTCTTGTGCGCCGATCCACTCGACCGTGTCGAATCCGTCGTCGGCCTCGTCGAAGTACGGCCGGAACACGCCGTCGGAGTTGAAGCGACCGCGGCAGTCGTTGAACGCCACGATGTAGCCGCGCTGCGTGAGCCGCTCGTAGAGCTCGGGGCTGGTCGTCCTGGCCAGCACCTTGTCATACGGCGTGCGGAGCAGCACGACGGGCAGCGGCCCGTCGAGGTCGGGCCTGAGCAGGTCGAGCGCCAGCTCCACGCCGTCGCGCATCGGCACCCGCAGGTTGTGCACGACGCGGCTGATGCTGGTCAGATGCGGCGAGATCTCGCCGCGTGGCGGCTCACCGGGTGCTGGCTGGTCGGCAGGGACGTCTTCTGCGCTCACGGTCAGCACGCTAATGGCGCCCAGACGCGCCGTCACCGGACGCGATGTCGAAAACATGCCCGCATAGCTGCGACACTTGTCGGTGGTGTGCCGTCATGACCAGGATGATCGTGGCTTTGTGAATCTGACAGCAGACGTCGTCGTCATCGGAGCCGGCGTCATCGGCGCGTCAACCGCCTTCGAGCTGGCCAAGACCGGCCGGCGGGTGCTGGTGATCGACAAGCTTGCCGGGCCAGGCCAGGGCTCGACCAGCGCCTCGAGCGCGATCGTGCGGTTCAACTACTCCACCCGCGACGGCGTGGCGGCGGCCTGGGAATCCAAGCATCACTGGGAGGACTGGCAAGGCCACCTTGACGGGCCCCCAGCAGGCGAGCCGCTGGCCAGGTTCTGCCAGACCGGCCTGATCATGCTCGACGTCCCTGTCGCGCCCATGGACCGCGTCCTGGAGATGTTCGACGAGCTCGGCGTCCCCTACGAGGTGTGGGACGCGGCAGAGCTCGAGGCGCGGGTGCCCGGCATCGACACCGGCAGGTACTGGCCGCCGAAGCAGCTCGAGGACGAGGCGTTCTGGGCCGAGCCGACGGGCAAGCTCGGCGCCTTCTTCAACCCGGATGCCGGGTTCATCGACGACCCGCAGCTCGCCGCGCGGAACCTGGTCGACGCCGCGCGCAGGGCGGGCGTGACGTTCGCGTTCAGGAAGCAGGTCACGGGGATCAGGCAGGCGGCCGGCAGGGTCACCGGGCTTGACCTCGCCGACGGCCAGCGGATCGACGCGCCGGTGGTCGTGAACGTCGGCGGCCCGTGGTCGTCGGGCCTGAACCGGCTCGCGGGGGTCGGCGACGACTTCACGATCGAGATACGCCCCATGCGCCAGGAGGTCCACCACGTGCCGGCGCCGCCTGGCTTCAATCCCGACGGCCAGCTCGGGCCGGCGATCGCCGACCTGGATCTTGGCATCTACGTGCGCGGTACGCCGGGCGACGGCATGCTCATCGGCGGGACGGAACCGGACTGCGAGCCGCTGCAGTGGCTGGACGCGCCTGAGGAGGCGCATCCGCATCCGACCACCGCGCTCTACGAGGCCCAGGTCACGCGCGCGGCGCGGCGCTTCCCCGGGCTGACCATCCCAGGCACGCCGCGCGGGATCATCGGCGTCTACGACGTGTCAAGCGACTGGACGCCGGTCTATGACAGGACGTCGCTCGACGGTTTCTACGTGGCGATGGGCACCAGCGGAAACCAGTTTAAGAACGCGCCGCTGGCCGGGCGGTTCATGGCCGCGATCGTCAGCGCCGTGGAAAACGGCCACGACCACGACGCCGATCCGGTGCGGTACGCCTGCGGCTACACCGGCGCCGTGATCAACCTCGCGACGTTCTCACGCAAGCGCCCGGTCAATACCGCGTCTAGCGGCACCGTGATGGGCTAGCACGGCAGGGGAACCGTCCGGCAGCAGCCCGAGGAGCCTGGCCAGCTTGAGGCCGAGGTGCAGCGACAGCCGGTCGCCGCCGCTGGCCAGGTTCATCCCGGTGATCTGCTCGATCCTGGACAACCGGTAATACAGGCTCGTCCGGTGCACGTTCAGCAGCGCCGCGCTGGCACGCGCGTCACCGGCCTGGTCGAGGTAGATCTCGAGCGTGTCGATCAGGTGGCCGCCCGCGTCCTTCTCGATCAGCTGCCGCAACCCGGCCGGCACGGCGTCCGGCGGCAGCCGGTCCAGGGGCAGGTGCACGAGCAGCCCGTAGATGCCCAGCTCGGCATAGCAGACCACCTGCCCGAAGCCGGGCACGGCCTCGGCCACCCGCAGGCTCACCTCAGCGAGCGCGCAGGAGGTGCTGGCGGCGTCCAGGCCGCACACCACCGGGCCGATCCCGACTCTGACCGCGTGCGCCGTTCCTGCGTGCTTGCCGACCTCGGCGCAGAGCCGACGCGCGTGCGCGCGCATGTTGTCCAGCGTGGGAGGCCGCAGCGACGTCGCGAGCAGCAGGCCGTGGCCGCCGGAGCGGGTGACGGCGATGGCCTCCATCGGCATCAGCTGCCTGACCAGCCGCTGCAGCGCGAGATCGAGCTCAGCCGCGGTGTCCGGCCTGCGATCGAGCACGTCGGCGGCGACACGCACGGCGAGCAGGACCACCTGCCCTGAGGCGGGCAGCCGGTCGGTCGCGGCGAGCTCGGCCGAGGCGTGCGCCCTGATCGTGGTGTCCTCGGACACCAAGTCCCGCAGCAGCGCCTGCTCGCGGCTGCGCCGCAGGTCGCCGAGTAGCAGTTCGCGGTGCATGATCTGGCCGGCCGCGGCGGACGCGTCGGCCGCCATCTGCAGTTCCTCGTCGGACAGCGACTGGTCGTCGTCGATCAGCCAGAGATAGCCGAAGCGCCGGCCGCCGCACCTGACCGGAACAGCAACGCGGCTGAGCAGCTCGCGCTCTGGCCAGGCCTGGCACGCGGACCGGGCCGTCCGCCTTCGCGATGCCTGACTTCATCACGTGCTCGAGCACGTCCTGCGGTATCGACATCGTCAGCACTGAGGTGATCCTCGTCTGGTCGACCTTGTCGTGCGGCTCGTTGTGCGCGGTGTGGACGAGCAGGTGCATGCGGGGATCGTCGATGGCCACCGCCCGCTGCAGCCTGGCAGCCAGGCCCTCGCATACCGCACGCAACTCGTCTTGCACGCATGCCCCAGACCGTGCTTCGACAGATGTTCAAACCAGTGTGCCTCGTTGCGACGCAGGTCGGAAGACCTATTCCGACTCTGTATCTAGAGTCAGGCTATGGCTGACATGAGTGCCGATTCCGGCAGCATCAACTTCGCCAGCGTTGATGCAGGCAGTGTTGACTTCGCTGGCCGCGACCTGCGTGGCACGGACCTATACGGCGTCGTCGAAGATCACTTCCGCAGGCTGCACGAGCCCGCCTTCGGCCGGCCGAGCGCGGCGGCTGACGCGGCCGGGCGGCCGGACGGCGCGGCCATCGCCTTCACCGGTACCGTGTTCACCGAGCTCGCCGGGCTCGGCTCCGGCCGGGTCTGCCTCGCCGAAGGCGGGACGGTCAGCATCCTCACCGACGGGCCAGGCGAGCAGGGCCACCCGCGCTTCTCGCCGGACGGGACCATGCTGGCGTACGTGTCGGACGCGGCCCGCGATGGCGACTTCCAGCTCAGGCTCAGGGTGCTGGCGGACGCTACGGAGCGGACGCCTGAGCAGGTCGAGGGCACGGTGGAGTACCTGGAGTTCTCGCCGGACGGGCGCCATGTCCTGCTCGGCGTCGCCGGGCATGGCGCTGACCGATCTGGCGGAGAGGGATCGGGGACGACCACCCGCCTGGCCGCCGGCCTGCCGGACTGGATGCCGGAGGCGAACGCCGGCCCGGCCGCCGACCAGTGGCGCTCGGCGTGGGTCACCGACGTCGCGACCGGGGCGAGCCGCCAGGTCAGCAATGCGGGGACGAATGTATGGGAGGCGACCTGGGACGGCACGGACGCGCTGCTGGCCGTCACGAGCCCGGCGCCAGGCGAGGAGGCCTGGTACACAGCCAGGCTGGACCGGATCGACCTGGCCACCGGGACGGCGGAACCGCGCTTCACGTCCGACACGCAGATGGGCTGGCCGGCGGCCTCGCCGTCCGGCAGCCGCTGGGCGATCGTGACGGCGGTGAGCTCAGACCGCTGGATCGTCGCCGGCGACCTGCACGTGGCGGACGGCGCTGGCGCCCCTGCCGTCGTCGACACCCACGGGGTCGAGGTGACAGCCACCCAGTGGCTGGACGAGCAGCGGCTCGGCTATCTGGGCCTGCGCGGCATGACGACCGTCGCCGGGATCTACGACGCCGCGACTGGCAGGGCCGAGGAGACCTGGACGGGCAGCGAGACGACAGGCGACCGCTATCCGCAGGGCCGCTTCCTGCCTGACGGGTCGATCGCCGCGGTGGTGCACAGCTATGCCCGCTACCCCGAGCTCAGTTTCGTGCGCGGCGGCGACATCGAGACCGTCGCATCGCTGCACCACCCGGGCGCTGACTACATCGCCAGCGTCGGCGGCACGATCGAGGCCGTGTCGTGGCCCGCTCCTGACGGACTCGAGATCCAGGGGCTGCTGTGCCTGCCCGAGGGCGATGGGCCGCATCCGCTGATCGTGTTCGTGCACGGCGGTCCTGTATGGGCGTACCGCGACCGGTGGTCGATGGGCTACGTGTATACGCCGCTGCTGGTGAAGCGCGGTTACGCGGTCCTGCACCCGAACCCGCGCGGCAGCAGCGGGCGCGGCCAGGACTTCGCCCGCGCGGTGCGGGGCGACATGGGCGGCGCCGACACCTACGACTACCTGTCAGGCATCGACGCGCTGGTCGAGCGCGGGATCGCCGATCCCGACCGGATCGGCGTCACCGGCGGCTCGTACGGCGGCTTCATGTCGGCCTGGCTGATCACCCAGGACCAGCGGTTCGCGGCCGCCGTTCCGATGGCGCCGTCGACCAACTGGTACTCCCAGCACCACACGACGAACATCCCGTACTTCGACGTGCTGTTCCTCGCGGACAAGCCGCGCGCCCGCACCGGCCGCTACCTGGACAGGAGCCCGCTGCTGTTCGCCGACCAGGTCGCGACGCCGACGCTGCAGACGACCGGCGCGCTTGACCGGTGCACGCCGCCCGGCCAGGCCGTCGAGTTCCACACCGCCCTGCTGGAGTGCGGCGTGGAGTCGGCGCTGGCGATCTATCCCGGCGAGGGTCACGGCGTGCGGCGGTTCCCAGCCCTGATCGATCAGTGCACCAGGACGCTCGGCTGGTTCGAACGCCACATGCCCGCCTGACCGTCCGTGCCAGGAAACGTCGTCCTCATAGGCGCCGGTGCCGTCGGCCTGTCCTGCGCGTACTTCCTGCAGCGGGCGGGCTCTGACGTGGTCGTCATCGACGCCGCGGCCGTCGGCGACGGTGCGTCGTGGGGCAACGCTGGCTGGGTCTCGCCGTCCCTGTCCGCGCCGATTCCCGGGCCCGCCGCGCTGCGGACGGCGCTGCGCTCGATCGGCAATCCGGCCAGCCCGCTCTGGCTGCGGCCGCAGCCAGATGCCGCGTTCCTGCTGTGGGGACTCGGCTTCCTGCGGCACTGCACCCACCGCAGCAGCGAGCGCGGCCTGGCCGCGACCGCGCTGCTGACCAGGGACGCGTTCCGGTATTTCGACGACATGCTGGCCGACGGGCTTGACGTGCGTCTGGAGCGGCGCGGCCTGCTGCTCATCGGCACCTCGGCGGGTTCCGTCGACGCCGAGCTCGCGGAGCTCAGCAGGCTCGGCGGGCATCACATCCAGCTCGAGATCAGCAGGCTCTCGGCGGCCGGGTGCCGTGAGCGCGAACCCATGATCGGTCCTGACGTGGCCGGCGGCATCTACGTGTCCACCGAGGGGCACCTGGACCCGCGCCAGCTGACCGCCCGCCTCGCGGCGCTGATCACCAGCCGTGGCGGATCGATCCGCACCGGCGAGGCGGTCACCGGCTTCGTCAGCCAGGGCGGACGGGTCACGGCCGTGGTCGCCGGGGCTGAGGTTCCGGCGACCAGCGTGATCATCGCCGCCGGAGCGCATTCGGTGCCTGTCGCCAGGATGCTGGGCGCGCGGCTGCCGATGACGGCTGGCAAGGGCTACAGCTTCTCGGTGGCCAGCGCGCGCGCCCCGGCGGCGCCGATGTACCTGCTCGAGACGAAGGCGGGCGTCACGCCGATGGCCGGCCGGGTACGGATCGCGGGCACGATCGAGTTCTCCGGCCTGAACCGGCGCCTGGACCCGCGTCGCATCCGGGCGCTGAAGGTCGCCGCCCGCGGTTACCTGCCAGGCCTGGACTGGACCGACACGGCGGAGGAGTGGACGGGCATGCGCCCGCTGTGCCCTGACGGCCTGCCGGTCCTCGACCGGGTGCCGGGCTTCGGCAACGCCTACCTCGCCACCGGCCACTCGACGCTCGGCATCACGCTTGCCGCCGTCACCGGCGCCCACATGGCGAGCTTCGTGAGGGACGGGGCGCCGCCAGCCGCGCTGCGGCCCTTCGGCTTTCCCTCCTGCTTCCGCCGGCCGACAGGAGCCCGACAGTGAGCGTCCGGACCCTGACCATCGAGGACCTGCTCGCGGTGCGGACGCCAGCTGACGCCTCGATCTCACCAGACGGGAGCGACGTCGCGATCGTCCTCGCCGACGAGTGCGCAGGGAAGCCGGGACGCAGCGCCGCAGCCCGCCTGTGGATCGGCCGCATGTCGCTGTACGTGGCTGACGCCGGGTCAGGGAAGGTCAGCCCGCTCGGCGATGTCGCGGGGTCCGTCGAGGAGATCGCGTGGGCACCAGACGGCGGCGCGCTCATGGTGCTCGCCGCCGACGTCGGCCTGGACACGGCCGGCTCGCTGAACGCGGTCACCATCGCCGACTCCAGCCAGGCGCCGCCGGACCCGATCGTGCTGTCCGGCGCGCCTGGCCTGCGGCGGCTCTACCACGTCGACCGGGCGACGGGACGCACGCGCGAGCTGGACCTCGGCGGGCTGTCCGTCTGGGATTTCAGCTGGAACGGGACGCACGCGCTGGTCGCGATCGTCTCCGCTGATCCGTCCGAGAGCGGGTGGTACGCCGCCGCGGTGGCTGTGTACGACCTGAGCGGGCCTGCCCGGCGGGTCGCGAGCTACCAGCCGCGCTGGCAGCTCGGCGTGCCGCGGCTCGCGCCAGGAGGCAGGCGGCTCGCGTTCACCGAGGGCGTGTGCAGCGACCGGGGCATCGTCGCCGGCCAGCTGATGGTCGCCGACGTCGCTCCCGGTGCGCTCGCGGTCCGCCCGGCGGGGCCCGACAACGTGAAGTACCTGGACTGGCTGGACGGCGACCGCATTCTGTACGCGGCCGTGCGCGGGCTCGGCTCGATGATCGGCGTGGCCGACGCCGCCGGAGGCGCTGGCGCCGAGCTCTGGCACGCCGATGTCACGCTCGGCCACAGGCATCACGTCCGCACCTGCATGGACGCGGCTGGCCGGCACGTCGTCGCGGTCGCGGAGGGAGCCAACACGCCGCCCGAGGCCGGATGCCTGTCCATCGGCGCTGACGGGACCGCGACCTGGGCGCTGATCACGGACTTCAACGCCGAGATCGCGGAGCTCGCCAGGCAGAACCCGCCGGCCTGGCAGGGGGTGACCTGGACCTGCGACGGCCACGAGATCGAGGGGATCCTGGTCCTGCCGCCCGGCGCCGCGCCGGACCGGCTGCCGCTCGTGCTGCTCATTCATGGCGGGCCAACGGCATCTTGGACGTATCAGTGGTCGAACTTCGGGCTGCCCGCGCTGTGGGCGCTGGCTGGCTACGCGGTCCTGATGCCGAATCCGCGCGGCAGCGCGGGCTACGGGCAGGCCTTCGCCGCCGCCAACGTCTACGACATCGGCGGCGGCGAGCTGCGGGACGTGCTGGCCGGGGTGGACGCGCTGGTCGGGCGCGGCATCGCCGACGACCGGCGGGTCGGCATAACCGGCGCCAGCCACGGCGGCTACGCGGCGAACTGGGCCATCACCCAGACCGGCAGGTTCGCCGCGGCCATACCGATCGCGGGATCCAGCAACCGGCTCAGCAAGTACAACACCGGCAACATCGGTGCGCTCGAGGAGCTGTTCTACGACCCGGATCCTTACGACACGGCTGGGAAGGTGCTGTCCAGGTCGCCGGTCGTGCACGTGCGCAACGTGCGTACCCCGACGCTGATCATCCACGGCGAGAAAGACCGCTGCGTGCCCGTGGGCCAGGCCTATGAGATGTACGCGGGCATCGCCAGGCTCGGCGACGTGCCGGTTGAGCTGGTGGTCTACCCGCGCGAGGGGCACTCGATCGTCGAGCGGGCGCACCGCATCGACTTCTGGCAGCGCTGCAAGGTGTGGTTCGACCGCTACGTCATGGGCTAGCGGGCTAGCCCATCACGGTGCTAGCCCATCACGGTGCTAGCCCATCACGGTGCTAGCCCGTCACGGTGCCGTTGCTGGCGTGCGGAAGCCGCAGCCGCGAGTAGTGACCGAGGTCGATGTCGAGACCGGTGCGCGGTGCGCGCCAGGCGACCGGGTCGTGATCATGGTCGTGGCCTGCCTCGCACGCGGTGATGAGCGCGGTCATCATCTGGCCGATGACCGGGGCGTTCTTGAACTGATTCCCGCTGGTGCCGATCGCAACGTAGTACCCCTCAAGCGACGTCCGGTCGTAGACCGGAATCCAGTCGTCGGTCACGTCGTACACGCCGGCGATGCCTGCGGGCCTGGGCGGGACGGCCAGGCCGGGGACCCGGCGGGCGAGCCTGGTCACCTGCGCGTCGAAAAGCGCGGCCGTGGCCGCGGGGTTAAAGTCGTCGGGGTCATCGAGCCACTGCATCGGGTCGCACTCGGGTTCCTGCCCGCCCACCAGCAGCCCGCCTCCCGGCGCCGGCCTGAAGTAGGTCCCGAGATCGCTGTCGGCCACGTGCGTCAGGGCCGGTATCGGCTCGCCTGGGCGCGGCGCGATGTGATGGACCTCCTGGCGCAGCGGCCGCGTCGTGATCGCGAACTCGGCGTCGACCCCCGCGAGCCTGTTCAGGTGCCCCGGCCGCGGCCCTGCCGCGTTGACGACGGTCGCGGCCGCGATCTCGTCGCCGGCCGATGTGCGTCGTCGACGGCCTGCTGGCCGCGGCGCACCAAGGGCCAGGGATCGTGGACCTGCGCTCGCTCGGCCACGACGCCAGGCAGCTCGTCGCCAGCGCGGGCAAGATGCGCTGCCTGGATCAGATCATCGACGTGCCAGCGCTGGACGCCTTCGACGCGCTCGCGCATGTGCCTGAGGTCTCGCTCTGGCACTCGGACGCGACGTCAGTCCTGCTCGGCTCGGGATGATGATTCAACGGGTGGAGCAAGGCTCCTGGCGATCTTCCTTCACTTGCCTAATTCCCCGGTCACCTGACCGATGGTGGAATCTAGGAATCCAGGAATCCAGCAGCGCACCGGAGCCGACATGCGCGCGCGACTCGTAGCGATCTTCCTGGTCCGCCGCGCGCTCGCGCTGCTCGTGCTGCTGCTGCTGATCTCGTTCCTGGTCTTCGGCCTGCTGTACCTCGCTCCAGGCAACGCGATCCAGGTGCTGCTCGGCACGCACCCTGCGAGCCCGAGCGTCATCGCGGCGCTGACCGCGAAGTACCACCTCGGCGACTCGTTCACCGAGCAGTACCTGTTCTGGCTCAAGGGCGCCATCCACCTGGACCTGGGCGTGTCGATCCAGACCGGTCAGACGGTCACGACGCTGATCGGCGGGCGGATCGGCCTGACCGTGTTCCTTGGCATCTACGCCTTCCTCATCTCCGTCCTGGCGGGCGTTCCCGCCGGGGTCGTCGCGGCGATGCGGAATCGCACGGTCGCCGACCGGGCGATCGTCGGCATCAGCCTGGTCGGCGTCAGCGTGCCCGCGTTCGTCAGCGGCGTGTTCCTGCTCTACCTGCTGGCGATCGGGGCCGGCTGGTTCCCCATCTACGGCCCTGGCACCGGATTCGTCGACGAGCTCTGGCACCTCACGCTGCCGGCGTTCGCGCTCGCCATCGGCGTGATGGCGCTCATCGTGAAGCTCACCAGGGCCGCGATGGTAACGGTGCTTGAGCAGGACTACATCGCGTTCGCGCACGCGCGCGGCGTCTCGCCGGTCCGGGTGATCATCAGGCACGCGCTGCGCAACGCGCTCGGGCCCGTCGTGACCGCCGGCGGGCTGATCCTCGGCGTCGTCCTCACCGGCGCTGTCCTGGTGGAGCAGGTCTTCGCGCTGCCCGGCATCGGCTCGCTGCTGATCAGTGCCGTCGGGACGAAGGACGTGCCCGTGGTGCAGGGCTTCACGCTGCTCGCGGCCGCGATCCTGATCGGCGCCAACTTCCTGATCGACCTGTGCTACCTGTTCATCGATCCGCGGATGACAACCGGGCGGGCTGCCACATGACCGTCATCACGGCCCCGGACACGGGGCTCGTCGGCCTGGCTAAGAAGCGCGGCAGGCGGCGGCCTTCCCTGCTCATGGCCTTGTCTGTGCTGATCATGCTGCTCGTCGTCGCGTGCGCGATCTTCGGCTCACTGCTCGCGCCGCTGCCCGCGAACGCCCAGAACCTGCTGTCCGGCGTGCACCCGCCGTCGGCTCAGCACCTGCTGGGCACCGACGACTTCGGCCGCGACATCTTCTCCAGGCTCATCGTCGGTGCCCGCGCCGCCGTCATCGGCCCCGCGCTCATCGCGGTCGGCGCGCTGGTCATCGGCAACGCGCTCGGGCTCATCGCCGGCTACGTCGGCGGTCGCGTCGACTACTTCATCATGCGGCTCGCCGACCTGGTGTGGGCCCTGCCCGGGCTGCTCATCGCGATTGTGGTGGTCGGCGTCATCGGCGGCGGCTACTACGTCGCGGTCGTCGTCCTGATCGTGCTGACGTTCCCTATTGACGCCAGGATCGTTCGCGGCGCCACCCTGCAGCAGCGCAACATGCCGTACGTCGAGGCGGCGGCGACGCTCGGCCTCTCCCCGTGGCGGCTGATGATCAGGCACATCTGGCCCAACCTGCTGCCGCTGGTGATGGCCAACACGTTCCTGAACTTCGCGTTCAGCCTCGTGTCGCTGTCCGGCCTCTCGTTCCTCGGCCTTGGCGTGCCGCTCAACACGCCGGACTGGGGCGGCATGCTGTCGCAGAACCTGCCGCTCCTGCAGAGCAACGCGCTCGCGTGCCTGGCGCCAGCGATCGCCCTGGTCCTGACCGCTACCAGCATGAACCTGATCGGCGACTGGATCTACGAACGCCTCTCTGACCGGGGACGGGCCAGATGACGAGCATGCCGCAGCCCTCAGGTCCTGCCGCGCCAGGCGAAGCGCCGCTGCTGTCGGTGCGCGGGCTGCGGATC
This sequence comes from uncultured Actinomycetota bacterium, assembly GCA_963739025.1. Taxonomy (GTDB): domain Bacteria; phylum Actinomycetota; class Actinomycetes; order Streptosporangiales; family Streptosporangiaceae; genus Chersky-822. The sequence goes on from CAVTYS010000005.1 coordinate 136,262, forward strand.
GTCAGCCGCATCCAGGGCGTGGAACGGGTCATCACCGCCGGGTCTGATTTCGACCTCGCCGCCGGCGAGACCCTCGGCATCGTCGGCGAGTCGGGCAGCGGCAAGTCGATGACCGCCAGGGCGCTGATCGGACTGCTGCCCGCCGGGGTGCGCGCGGAGGGCGAGGTCACCTACCGCGGCCGGAACATCCTGGCGCTGCCCGAGCGCGAGCTCACGCCACTGCGCGGCGCCGAGCTCGCGATGGTGTTCCAGGACCCGTTCACGATGCTCAATCCGCTGATGCGGTGCGGCGCCCAGATCGTCGAGCTGCTGCGCGATGAGAACGGCAAGCCGCTCGCCAGGCAGGCCAGGCGGGCTGAGGCCGTCAGACGGCTCGCCGAGGTCGGCATCACCGACCAGGCGGTCGCTGACGCCTACCCGTTCGAGCTGTCCGGCGGCATGCGGCAGCGGGTCGGCATCGCGGCCGCGATCGCCCGTGACCCGCAGGTGCTGATCGCCGACGAGCCGTCGACGGCGCTGGACGTCACGACCCAGCGGGAGATCCTCGCGCGCCTGCGCGATGTCCAGCGGGGCAGGGGGATGGGGCTCATCCTGATCACGCACGACCTGCGCGTCGCGTTCGCGCTGTGCGACCGGGTGCTAGTGCTCTACGCGGGCTCGGTGCTGGAGACCGCGAGCGCTGAGCAGATGGAAACCGAGCCGCAGCACCCCTACACGCTCGGCCTGCTGCTGTCTGACCCTCCCGTGGACCGCCGGCTCTCGCACATGGCCGCCATCCCAGGCACGGTGCCTGCGGCCGACGATGTCGGGAACACGTGCGCGTTCTCGCCCAGGTGCCAGTGGCGCCTTGAGGCGTGCGACGCGGGCGCCCCCGCGCTGATCGAGGTCGCCGAGTCGCGCTGGTCGGCGTGCGTCAGGGTGCCCGTGATCGTGCCTGAGATGCTCGCGGTGAAGACCGAGGCGCTCGCAGCCCGCGCCGACCACGAGGGCTCGGTCGCCGACATCCCGGCGGCTGAGGGCGCGGTGGTCGCGGCGCGCGGCCTGGAGAAGGTCTTCGGCGACAGCAGGCAGTCTGGCCGGAGAGTGGCCGCGCTGAAGGGCGTCACGCTGGTGATCGGCGAGGACGAGGCGGTCGGCCTGGTCGGGGAGTCGGGCTCAGGCAAGACCACGCTCGGCCGCTGCCTGGTCGGGCTGGAGCGACCGACCGGCGGGACGGTGCTGGTCAACGGCGTCGACACGGGTCATCAGGCGCGGCTGAGCAGCGCCGAGCGGCGGCGGCTGCGGCGCACCGTGCAGATGGTCTTCCAGGATCCGTACTCCACGCTCAACCCGGTTCGGACGGTCGGGGCGACGCTGGGCGAGGCGATACTCGCGGCCGAGGATAACGTGCGCGACGTGCGCGCCGCGGTGGCTGAGCTGCTGGAGCGGGTCGGGCTGCCAGCCAGGTACGCCGAGCGCAAGCCGGTGGCCCTGTCGGGGGGCGAGCGCCAGCGGGTGGCCATCGCCAGGGCGCTCGCGGTGCGGCCCAGGCTGATCGTCTGCGACGAGCCCGTGTCGGCCCTCGACGTGTCGGTCCAGGCTCAGATTCTCAACCTGCTCACCGATGTGCGCCGCGAGCTTAAAGTCAGCTACCTGTTCATCACCCATGACCTCGCGGTGGTCAGGCAGGTCGCCGAGCGGGTCTACGTGCTGCGCCAAGGTGACGTCGTGGAGGAGGGGACGACCGGCGAGGTGCTCGACAATCCGCAGCACTGGTACACGCGGATGCTCGTCGACTCGATCCCCAGCTCGGACGAGGCCTGGCTCGCGCGGGCTGCCAAGGCAGCACAGGAGAGCGAGGAACTGGAAAATGCCGAGCGCCTGGCATGACGACTGAGGCTCAGGGCGCGGCGCGCCTTGCCAGTGCGGTCGGGTGGGAGCAGCACTGCTGCCTCCCGCTGTCAGCCGGCTGCGACGTCGCGCCGCTGCGCAGGTATCTCGACGTGGGGACCACCTACGTCTCGGTCAACGTCGGGTACGCACCGCACGGCATCGATGAGACCGTGCGGGTGCTCAGCTCCTGGCGCCGCCAGGTGGCCAGGGACGGCGGTACCTTCCAGCTCGCCACGACCGTGCAGGACGTGCTGTCGGCTGGCGAGTCCGGCCGGCTCGCGATCGGGTTCGACCTGGAGGACACGAACCCGCTCGGCGGCGACATCGCGATGGTGCAGTCCTACTACGACCTGGGCGTGCGGTCGATGCTGCTCACCTACAACGGCGAGAACCTGGCCGGGTTCGGCTGCCACGCGCCATCCGACACCGGCCTGACCGGCTTCGGCCGCGCCGTGGTCGACGAGATGAACCAGGCCGGGATGCTGGTGGACGTCTCGCACTGTGGCTACCGGACGTCCATGGAGGCGATCGAGCGGTCCGCTGCCCCGGTGATCTTCAGTCACTCCTCGATGCGGGCGCTCTGGGACCACGAGCGGAACATCCGCGACGACCAGGCTCGTGCCTGCGCCGCGACCGGCGGCGTGATCGGCATCAACGGCGTCGGCATCTTCCTCGGCGAGAACGACGCCACCGCGGCCGCCATGGCGCGGCACATCGATTATGCGGTCCAGCTCGTCGGGCCCGAGCACGTCGGCGTCGGCACCGACTACGTCTTCGACAACGAGGACCTGAACCGCGAGCTTGCGGAGAACCCGCAGGTCTTCCCCGAGAGCTACCACCGCTGGGGACGGGTTGACTTCGTCCCGCCCGAGCAGCTCGTGCCGCTCGAGGCCGAACTCGCCGGACGCGGCTACCCGGCCGGCGCCATCGCCGGCATCATGGGCGGCAACTTCCTGCGGGTTGCCAGCGAGGTATGGAAACCCCCTGCTAGCAGTGCGGAGGATGGGCGATGACTCCGTCGTGGCGCCGGTCCCTACGACGCGGGCGGGCCCGCGCGTTCTTCGACCGCCACCTGCTCGGCTAGGAAACCTCAGGTCGCCGAGAACACGTGGGTCAGCCAGTTCTGGTTGTAGAACAGGCCGGTGAAGTGCTCGTAGACGTAGGTGTCCTGGATGGCCATGACGTCGTTCTGCCAGAACAGCGCCAGGTACGGCAGCTGCTGCTGGGAGATCGTGAGCAGCTGGCCGAGGAATTTCGCCCGGTCCGCGTTCGAGCCGGAGGCGTTGGCCTTCTCGATCAGCTTGTCGACCGTCGGATCCTTGAAGTTCGCGAGGTTGAAGTTGTTCTTGACCGCGTTCGCGCTCGGATATGACAGGTTGATGTAGTCGGCGGGGTCGGCGTAGTCGGGGCCGTACAGGACCGAGGTGATCCCGAGGTCCTTGTGCGCGTACAGGTTCGCGAGCCACTCGTTCGAGGTCACCTGCTGCACGGGCATGTTGATGCCGAGTTGCTTGACCGTCGTGGACAGGCTCTCGTACGTCTTGACGACGGCCGGGTAGTTCGACGGCACCAGCACCTTGCCGGTGGTGAAGCCGTGCGGGAAGGCTGACTTGGCCAGTTCCTTGCGCGCCGCGTCCAGGCTGTACGGATACGAAGGCAGCCCGGCGTAGAGCTTGTTGACCTGGGATTGCGGCAGCACCGAGCCCCACTGCTGTGGCGCGACCATGCACGTCGCCGGCGTCCCGTTGCCGCCAAGGAACGCCTTGACGTAGCCGGCCCTGTTCGCCGCGTAGGCGAACGTCTTCCTGACGTGGATGTCGCTGAACGGCGGTTTGCTCATGTCGAAGGCCATGAAGGAGACGAACATGCCAGGGGCCGAGTAGGTACGTACGGTGCTGATCTTCTGCCAGTCGGCCGCCTGCTGCACCGGCACGTTGAACGTGCCGCTGACCTGGCCTGACTGCATGGCTAGCTGCAGCGTCTGCGGGTCAGCGATGCACGTGAAGGTGCACTTCGCGACGACCGGCTTCTTGCCCCAGTAGCTGTCGTTGCGCTCGACGGTGGCCGCCGTGCTGCCTTGGACAGGATCGGAGCGAAGGGGAGCGCGTTGGCGACGAGCGGGTCCGGCTTCTTCAGGTGCGCGGTGACCTCGTTCTTGCCCGTGACGGTGAAGGCGTCGACGTTGGCGAAATAGGCGCCGATCTGCGAGCCAACCTTGGGGTCAATATGACGCCCCAGCGAGAATGCCACGTCGTCGGGCGTCATCGGACTGCCGTCCCAGAACTTCACGCCCTCCCTGATCTGGAACACGTACGTCAGCGACGATTCCTGGTACTTCCAGCCCGTCGCCAGCGGCGGCTGCAAACCGAGGGTGTCGGACACGGTCAGCAAGCCCTCGAGGCCAAGCACCTGGACGCACTGCGTGTTGCCCTCGAACGCGGTCGCGATGTCCAGCCCCACGATCGTGGAGGTGGGCAGCGCCCAGTTCAGGCTCGCGATGCTCTTGGCGGAAACCTTGCCGCCGCCACCGCCAGAGGCAGACGGTGAAGAACCGCCGCACGCGGCGAGCAGGCCGGGAACGGTGAGCGCGGCGGCGCCGATGCCAAGGCCCTTCAGCGGCTGGCGGCGGTCCGTCGGCCTGGCCAGCCAGCTTGGCTCGTCCCTTGATGTCATGGCAGGTCAGTCCCCTCGTTCGCGTGGTCGCCGCGCGGACAGCAGTCGGTTATTGGTCCGGAGCGGGCTCCTCATGGCATCTTGCGGCGCGTAATGAGACGAATGGTACGGCCGCGTACGTGAAGGGCGCATGCTACAGAGGTGGCATACAACCGCTACGCATTGCGACGGCTGTCGGAGTGCGTTCCGGCGGCCGTCAGAGCTCAGCGCGCATCCTGCTCGTAGCTGAGCATGAGGACTCCAGTGGTGGTCTGAACGCACTCGGTGAGGCGCAGCCGGAGAGGCCGCTCGGTGTGCCTGAACAGCCGCTTCCCCGTCCCGAGCACCAGCGGGTGGACGAACAGCCGGTAGGTGTCGATGAGGTCGTGCTCGATCAGCGTCTGCACGAGAAGGCCGCTGCCCAGCACCGTGATCGAGCCGTCCCCGTGTTCTTTCAGCTCGCGCACGCCAGCGCCGACGTCGCCGGACAGGATCTGCGTGCCGGCCCAGCTCGCCTCGGTCAGCGTGCTGGAGGCCACGTACTTGGGCGTCGCGTTCAGGTGCGCGGCGATCGGGTTCGTCGCGGGCTCGAACGGCCAGTGCGCAGCCATCTTCTCGTACGTCCTGCGGCCGAACAGGTAGGCCGTGGTGCCGTCCAGGCCTTTCCCGGCAGCGCGGCCCGCCACCTCGTCGCCGTACGGGGCTGACCACCCGCCGTAAGGGAACCCCCCGTCGCGATCCTCGTCCGGCGAGCCCAGGCTCTGCATGACGCCATCCAGGGTCAGGAACTCGACGACTGCCAGCTTCCGCATTGCGCTGTCCTTCCTCACGTCTGCTGGCCGGCTGTTCCGGCTCTCACCCCCTACACGATCGGAACCCGCCAGATCGACACCAGGCGGGGAGCGGGCAGGGCAGTGGCACCTACGCCGTGCGCGAGGCGTCCGGCGTGCGGGCATAGCGCGTGACGAAGCGGCGCAGGATGGCCGGCGGGTGCCTGACATTGCTGCGGTGGGCCTGCTCCTTGAGCTCACCGGCCTGGTGAGGCTCGAAGTATCCGGCGTGCTTGTAGACGTCGATCCTGGTGCACAGGCCCGTCACGTCCAGTTCAGGATGGAACTGCGTGGCGTACACGTGCGAGCCGATCCTGAATGCCTGGACAGGGCAGGCTGGCGACGTGGCGAGCACTACCGCGTGGCCTGGCAGCTCGCTGATCGCCTCCTTGTGCCCGACGAACGCGTCGAAGGTCGAGGGCAGGCCGCTGAGCAGCGCGTCGCGCTGGCCTTCGCGGGTAAGCGTGATCTGGGCCGGCCCGACCGGCTCGGCGTAAGTCCTGTCCACCACGGCTCCCTGGTGGGTGCCCAGCGTCCCGATGCCGTAGCAGGCACCGAGGAACGGGTAGTCGGCGTCGATCACCCGCCCGAGCAGCCCGGCGAGGTCGGCCTCGACCCGCTTCTGCACCGGCGACTTGGACGACTCGGGATCGCTGGAGTTGAACGGCCCGCCGCCCAGCAAGATCCCTGACCACTCCCGCAGGTCGACGTCGCCGAGCGGCTTGCGCTCCAGCCTGCGCCTGTGCAGGTCGCGCTCGCCGAGCTCGGAGAAGCGCAGGAACGCCTCGTACTCGTTGTCCGCCGCGGCGTCCTCGGCGCGCGTGCCTAGCAGCAGGAACGGTTTCACATGATCACCTTAGTGTCGCGGCAGCCTGCCGATGATCACCGGCATGGACGCGCCGATTCGCCTGGGCGAAGATGAGCACCATGCATGCCGAACACGGACACACCGGGAATCATCATGACGAGCCGCTACGCCGCAGTGCTGCCGATGCGGCGCCGCTACGCCGCAGTGCTGCCGACGCGGCGCCGCTACGCCGCAGTGCTGCCGACGCGGCGCCGCTACGCCGCAGTGCCGCCGACGCGGCGCCGCTACGCCGCAGTGCCGCCGACGCGGCGCCGCTACGCCGCAGTGCCGCTTGGTTCGGCGCACCTGGCAGGGACGGTTTCCTGCACAGGTCCTGGGTCAGGGCCGAGGGCTTCACGCCCGAGGTGTTCGACGGCAGGCCGGTCATCGGGATCGCCAACAGCTTCTCCGAGCTCGCGCCGTGCAACTCGCACCTGCGCGAGCTCGCGGCCGCCGTCAAGCGCGGCGTGTGGCAGGCCGGCGGGTTCCCGCTTGAGTTCCCCACGATGTCGCTCGGCGAGTCGCTGATCCGCCCGACCGCGATGCTTTACCGCAACCTGATGGCGATGGAGGTCGAGGAGTCCATCCGGGCGAACCCGGTGGACGGCGTGGTCCTGCTGTGCGGCTGCGACAAGACCACCCCTGCCATGCTGATGGCCGCCGCCAGCGTGGACCTGCCCGCCATCGTCGTCACGGGCGGCCCGATGCTCAACGGCAGGTTCAGGGGCGGCACGCTCGGATCAGGCACCGCCGTGTGGAGCCTGTCGGAAGACGTGCGCGGCGGCAGGATGACCGAAGCCGACTTCAGCCTCGCCGAAGGATGCATGAGCCGCTCGCATGGCCACTGCATGACCATGGGCACCGCCTCGACGATGGCCTGCATGACCGAGGCGCTCGGCATGACCCTGCCAGGCGCTGCCGCGATCCCCGCGGTTGACGCGGGGCGGACGCGCGTCGCCCAGGCCTCAGGGCAGCGGATCACCGCCATGGTGCACGAGAGCCTGCGCCCCAGCGCGGTACTGACCAGGGAAGCCTTCGAGAACGCGATCGTCACGCTGGCCGCCATCGGCGGCTCGACCAACGCGATCATTCATCTGCTCGCGATCGCCGGCCGCTGCGGCGTGCAGGTGCGGCTCGACGACTTCGACCGGCTGAACCGCGACATCCCGCTGCTCGCCGACCTGCAGCCGTCCGGCAGGCACCTGATGGAGGACTTCGCCGACGCTGGCGGCCTCCCGGTCATCACCGCCGAGCTGCTGCGCGGCGGGCTGCTGCGCGGCGGCGCCCGCACGGTGACCGGCCGCACGGTCGCGGAGAACATGGCCGCTGACCAGACAGCGACGCGGACCTGGCGGCCCGAGGTGATCAGGACGCTCAACGACCCGTTGCAGCCCGCCGGCGCGGCGACGGCCGTACTGCGCGGCAACCTGTGCCCGGACGGGGCAGTGATCAAGGTCTCGGCCGCCACGCCCGCGCTGCTCAGGCACCGCGGCCGGGCGCTCGTCTTCGACTCGGTCGAGAGCTACCGCGAGGCCGCCGACGATGACGACCTCGACGTCACGCCCGACGACGTGCTCGTGCTCCGCAACGCAGGCCCGCGCGGCTATCCCGGCATGCCGGAGGTCGGGAACCTGCCGCTGCCGCGCCGGATGCTGGCCGCGGGGGTGACCGACATGGTGCGGATCTCCGACGCCAGGATGTCGGGAACCGCCTACGGCACCGTCGTTCTGCACGCGGCGCCAGAGGCGGCGGTCGGCGGCCCGATCGCGCTGGTCAGAACCGGCGACATGATCAGCCTGGACGTGCCGGCGCGGACGCTGCAGGTGGCGGTGCCTGACGACGAGATGGACCGCCGCAGGTCCGCGTGGTCGCCGCCGCCGGCGGCGGCCAGCCGCGGCTGGGTCAAGCTCTACACCGAGCACGTCCAGCAGGCCGACCTGGGCTGCGACCTTGACTTCCTGGTCGGCAGCTCAGGCGATGCCGTGCCGCGGCCGAGTCATTGACCGTCCGGTTCACACGGTGTCGCCTGCGGTCGGCGTTGTGGTCAGGCGACGGTATTTCTGGGACAACTCGACGCGGTTGGCGGTGCTGGTCTTGCGCAGCAAGCCGGAGATGTGGGCGCTGACGGTTTTCTCGCTGATGACGAGCGCGCTGGCGATCTCGCGGTAGGTGTGCCAGGCGGCGACGAGCCTGAGGATCTCGTTCTCGCGGGCCGTCAGCCCGGGGATAGGCACAGGCTGGTCGGCTGCCTTGGTCGCGCTGGCGGCTCGGAGCGGTATTCCTGAGCTGGTTGCGAGGGCTTCGATCTGCTCTCGCAGCGGTGCGGCATGCAGGTCCACGGCCAGTGCGTGCGCCCGCCGCAGCTGGGTCCTTGCCGCAGGCCAGTCGCTGCGCCTGTGCGGGCAGGTTTCGGCGGCTTCCTGGCGCGAGCAACACCTTGACAGCGGTGGCCGCGACTTCAGCGACCAACGCGTGGGCGGTCGGTTACACGCGCACCGCCGGGCCTTACCACACCATGATCTTGCACTGGAACGGCCGCAGCTGGACCCGAGTCCGCAGTCCAGGAGGCACCTTCGGGAACAACGCCACCCTCGATGGCGTCGCCGCCACCGGCGGCGCGAACGCGTGGGCGGTTGGCATCGGCTACGACAACACCGGTAGGAACGAGGCGTTCATCCTGCACTGGAACGGCACGGCATGGCGCCAGGCTGGCAGCCCTGACCTGGCGGTCAGCACCTTCCTGCAAGGCGTGGCTGCCGCTTCGGCTGGCACCGCCCGGGCGGTCGGCAGTACCGGCGACACCCCGCCACGGGCGTTGGCCATTCACTGCTGCTGACACCCTGACGGCTGGCATCGTGCTGGCGAAGCTCCTTCGCGCGCTCGACAAACCGGTGCGGAATGACCGGACCGGCGGCTGGTCTCTCCTTATGCTGGCTTCGCAATCCAGAGAAGCCGGAGATACCGCATGAGAGCAGTCACGTTCGCCGGAACGGGCGGGAACGATGTCGTGAGCCTGACCGACCGCCCTGATCCCGTGCCCGGGTCGCATGAGGTGGTGGTCGCCGCCAGGTACGCGGGCGTGAACTGGGCCGACGTCGCGCAGCGGCGGGGGAACTACCCGCCGCCGCCCGGGTCACCGCAGGACATTCCCGGGCTCGAGGTGGCCGGCACCGTGGTGGCGACGGGCGACGCCGTGCGCTCGTGGCGCGCCGGTGACCGGGTATTCGGCCTGGTCGGAGGCGGCGGCCTCGCCGACAGGGTCGCGGTGCACGAGCGGCACGTGACCGCGATCCCCGACGGCCTGGCGGACGACGTGGCCGCGGCGGTGCCCGAGGCCTACATGACCGCCCACGATGCGGTGTTCAGCCAGGCCGGTCTGCAGATGGGCGAGGTCCTGCTGGTGAACGGCGCGAACGGCGCTGTCGGCTCGGCCGGCGTCCGGCTCGCGCTGGCGGCTGGCGCGAGGGCGGTGGCGTGCGTGCGGTCACCCGAGTCGGCGCGGGCTCTGGCTGCCGAGGGGGCACTTGTCGTCACTCCGGCCGAGGCTACCGGCAAGCTCGCGGAGCTCGGCGGCGCTGATGTGGTCCTCGAGCTGGTCGGAGCTCCGAACCTCGCCCGCGACTTCGCTGCGCTCGCCACGAAGGGACGGATCATGGTCGTCGGAACCGACGCCGGCGCCGACGCGCAGGTCTCCCTTCGCACCCTGATGGGCAAGCGCGCGACCCTGCGCGGCACGGTGCTGCGCGCGCGTCCGCTTGAGGAGAAGGCGGCGGTCGTTCAGGCCTTTGCGCGCTCTGTCGTTCCGCTGCTCGCGGCAGGACTAGCTCTGCCCGACATCGACATGGTTTTCCCCGCCGAGCAGGTCACGGCCGCCTTCGACCATCTCGCCAAGCCAGGCAAGACCGGCAAGATCCTCCTGGAGTTCGCGTGACTTCGCAGAGATTCGCGCATGACGGCCCGCCGTTCACCGCACTTGCAGCGGGATCCAGGAGTAGGCGTCGCCCTGGCGTCTGACTGTGCCAAAGCCAGGAAATGGCATGTGATACGCGTGGACCAGCATGCCCTCGTCGGCCGCCCAGTCGAGTAGCCGGCGCCTGCTGGCGATCGCTCGCGCCCGGTCGTAGTCCCACGGCGTGCTCCACCGGGGATGGCTGAGCTGGAGCTGGTCGTAGAACAGGTCGCCAACGCACAGCAGCCGCTCGCCCTGGCTCTCCAGCAAGACCGCGGTATGCCCCGGTGTGTGGCCGGCCGCGCCGACGGCGCGCACGCCTGGCAGGATCTCCGCGTCGTCGAGGAACGGGCGCAACCGGCTGCCGAACAGCCTGATCGCCTCCCGCGCCGAAGCCAGGTGCTCGTCGGCGGCGCTGACCTGCGCGCCGGCCCAGAACGCCACCTCGGCGGCGTGGGCGAAGCCAAGCGCATCGGGAAACGTGAGCTTGCCCGACCAGGTCGCGCCCCTGCAGTGATCTTGATGCAGGTGCGTGAAGACGACCGCTGCGAGGTCCGAGGCCGTCGCGCCTGCCGTCGCCAGACTCTCCCCGAGCCTGCCGACGAGCGGCTCGATCGGCGGCCCGTAACCCAGGAAGCTGGCGCCGAGCCCGGTGTCGATGACAGCGCGGCCGTCGGGGGTCTCCACGAGCACGCAGTTGTACCCGCAGGCGAGCGTCGTCCTGCCTCGGCACTCGGCCGCCAGCGCGTCCCGCAGTTCGGCTTCTGGGACCCCGGCGTCTGGCGTGAAGAACGCGGCGGCGGGCGACTCCCACGGCGGTGCCATCTGGCCGTCGCTCACCACCGCGCAGCTGAGCCGTCCGATGGCGAACCGGTGGTACACCAGTCTATTGTCCCGCGGTCGCACACGCCGGGTGCCGCAGCGCCGGCGGCGTCGCGCGGATACGGTGGCGCCGTGACGAAAAGTCGCGAGACGGATACTCGTCGTAGTGGTGCTGGTGAGGACTCCCACGTGGGCGTCGGCGCGGTCATGCGCACGGCGGCGCGCACGTTCAAGGGCAATACGTGGCGGATCCTGGCTGTGGCTGGAGTCGTCGCCCTGACGATCGTCGTGGCCGAGGTCATCTCGGACAACGTCGTGGACCCGCACAACAACGCGCTTTCGATCGGCGGAACCCTGAGCGTCGAGGCGATCAGTCTGTTCGGGACCATCCTGCTCGCCGGCTTCCTCTGCAGGCTCGTGGCCGAGCAAACCCGCCAGGGCGGCGCGGCCGCGCACGGTGGCAAGGTGACGATCGTCGTCGTACTTCGCTCACTCCCGTGGATCAGCCTCGTGGTGGCCGACATCCTGTTCGCTGTGCTGATGGTGGCCGGGCTGTTGCTGCTGGTGATCCCCGGCTTTATCGTGGTCACGCTGTTCGGGCTCGTCGCGCCAGCGATCGAGATCGAACAGCGCTCGGCCCTGTCTGGCTTGCGCAGGTCAGCGCACCTCGTCCGGCGTCATTTCTGGATCGTCGCGCTGCTGGTCACGCTGCCGCAGATCGGCCTCGCGCTCGCCGAGTCCGTGCTGCCTACCCCGCACGGGGCGCTGCATATCGCGGAGGTAATCGTCCTGCGCGTCGTCGCCCTGGCTCCGCTCGAAGCGGCGATCACGCTGATCCTGGTCGCGCTGTGCTACCGGCTCATCGACCTGGACGCACCGGCGCCCGCGTCCGGGTAAGGGCACAGGTCACGCACCACGCAGGTACCGCAGGACGGTTGCTGCGCCCGGCAGACGGTCCGCCCGTGCGTGATCATCGCGACGTGCAGGTCGTACCTGATGTCTGCGGGAACGAGGGGGGCGAGCAGCTGATAAGCACGGTCCGCCGTCGCGGTCGCCGGGATCCAGCCGAGCCGCAGCAGGATCCTGTGGACGTGGGTGTCGATCGGGAAGGCCGGCCGGCCCATCGAGAACACCAGCACGCACGCCGCAGTCTTGGGGCCGACGCCCGGCAGGGCACGCAGGTAGCTTTCGGCCGCCGCGTCGTCGAGGCCGTCCAGGCTAGTGAGGTCGAGGCTGCCCTCGCGCTCCTCGATGGCCGTCAGGATCTGCTGGATCCGCCGCGCCTTCTGGTTGGCGATGCCGCCTGACCTGATCGCGTGCGCGACCTCGTCCACCGGTGCGTCCGCGACCTGTTGCCAGCTCGGAAACCGCTTCTTGAGCTGCGCGAACGCTCGCTCGGAATTGACGTCAGAGGTGTGCTGGGACAAGACGGTAGCGACGAGCTCGTCGATGACAGGCAGCCCTGGTTTCGCGACGAACGGGCCCTGGCTGGTCCGCAGCCGCCGCTGCACCGCCCTGATGTCGTCCTCGCTAGGTGCCGTCATCCCGAACCTAGCCGTCGCCGGCACGGTCAGCATCGGGCTTGCCGGGCTTGAGCAGCTCCGCGGCGTTGTCGTGCAGGATCGCCTGCTGCTCGGCGTCGGTGAAGCCGTATCCGGCGACCGCCTCCGCGGCCTGCACGGGGTCGTCGATGGGGAAGTCGCTGCCGAAGACGATCCGGTCGGTGCCGACCTTGCGCAGCACCCATGCGAACTGCTCGGCGAACGGCCCGCCGGCCACCAGTAGCGCCGTCGCGGAAATGTCGATCCAGATCCGCCTCGGCCACCAGGGATAGCGCGCGAGGATCTCATAGATGAGCAACTGCGGGAAGCCGGGGCCGTGCGCGTGCGCGAGAATCAGCCGGGACTCCGGCGCCGCGAGCGCGAGGTTCACGAACTTGCCAGGCTGGTCCGCGTCCCACGGCGAGTACGCGTCGAAGAGCACCGGCAGTCCGTGCTGCGTCGCCCTGGTGACCACGTCGGTCACCGCGGCATGGGCGACGTCGAACTCCTGGGTGATCGGGTGCAGTTTCAGCCACGCGCATCCGCCGGCTGCGACCCGGTCGATCTCGTCGAGCGCGGCCGCGCCGTCGGACGGGTGCACCGAGCACACGGGGAAGAAGAACCCCCCGGAGTCGTCGGCCAGCTTCAGCACAGCGTCGTTGCGCGCCCTGGTCGTAGTCAGGTCGTTCCTCGGCGCCATGACCAAGGCGGCGGCGCGGGTGATCGCGGCACCGCTGGCCAGCTCCCGGTAGCGCTCGGGCGGATGCGGCTCAGCGACCAGCTGATCGCCGATGCCCAGCATCGGATGCGTGTGCCCGTCGATGATCGGGCCGTCATACACCTCGCATCACCACTTCCGGACGTTTCGCTCCGTCGGCGCATACTAGCGACATGCCTGTCCGACTTCACCACATCGTCATCGACACCCATGACCTGCCGGGGCTGGCGCGGTTCCGGACGCAGGCGCTCGGCTGGCAGGTGCTGTCCGAGCGGGAGCGGGAGATCGTCATCGGCCCCGACGTGAACGCCCGGGTAGGGATCTGCTTCATGCCGGTCAGCGGCGCCAAGACGGTGAAGAACCGCGTGCACGTCGACCTGACCACCGGCGCGGCCGATCGCGATCAGGAGATCGAGCGCCTGCTGGCGCTGGGAGCGCGCCGGGTCGACGTCGGGCAGACCGGCGAGGAGTCCTGGACCGCGCTGGCTGATCCTGAAGGAAACGAGTTCTGCGTAGTGCGGCCGAAGGACACGCTCATCGGCTAGGCGCCTCACTCAGAAGGGAGCCCGGGCATGAAGATCCTGATCTCCGCCGACATGGAGGGCGCGACAGGCGTGACGTGGCCGGCCGACGTGGAGCCTGGCACCGAGCAGTGGCAGCGTTGCCGCCGGATGTTCACCTCCGACGTGAACGCCGCCATTGCGGGGTGTTACGCGGGCGGCGGGACGGCCGTGCTCATCAACGAGGCGCACGCCACGATGCGGAACCTGCTGCTCGAGGAGCTCGACCCCAGGGCCGTCATGCTCACCGGCCGGCACAAGGACCTGAGCATGGTCGAGGGCATCCAGCACGGCGACGTCGACGGCGTCGCGTTCGTCGGCTACCACGCCGCAGCCGGGGCAGACGGCGTCCTCGCGCACACCTTCCTGCCGAACTCGATCACCGCGGTCAGGCTCGACGGCGAGCGGGCGAGCGAGGGGCTGCTGAACGCGCGCGTCGCGGCCGAGTACGGGGTGCCGATCGTGCTGATCACCGGCGACGACAGGACTTGCGCCGACGCCGCCGGCTACGCGCCGGGCGTCCCCGCAGTCGCAGTCAAGGACTGCGTCAGCCGCTACTCCGCTGTCTGCAGGCCGCCTGCGGTCACCGCCGAGGCGATCACGCCGGCGGCGCGGGACGGCATGAAGCTGGCAGGCCGGGTCCCGCCGGTCAGCGCGGCCGGGTTCAGCGTGGAGGTCGAGGTGGACGCCGCGCAGCTGGCACAGGCGGCCGCGATCGTGCCCACGGTCCGCCGGACCGCAGACCGCGTGGTCGTTTTCGAGAGCCCCACGGCCTACGACATGATCCGCTGCTTCAAGGTCGTCTGCACGATGATCTCCTCGGCCATGGAAGAGCACTATGGCTGACCCGCTGTGATCTCCGCCGCAGCGGTGAAGGAGTTCGTGGCCCGGCGCTACGGCCCGCGAGCAACGGACGTGCATCCGCTCGGGGCCGGCGAATGGTCGCGGGCTTATGCCATGGTGCTGGACGGCCGGGAGATGGTGATCAGGTTCGGCGGCCACGTCGAGGACTTCCGCAAGGACCAGGTGATGGCGGCGCACGGCAGCCAGATGGTGCCGGCCAGGGGGGACGACCCCCCAGAACCCCCCGGGCTGCCGGTTCCCGCGGTGACCGAGATCGGCCAGGCCGGCGACGGGTACTTCGCGGTATCGGAACGGGCCACCGGCACCCTGCTCGATCAGCTCGACGGCGACGGGATGCGCGCCGTGCTGCCGGCCCTGCTCGCCGCGCTCGACGCCATCGGGGACATCGACGTCGGCGGTCGCGGCTACGGGATCTGGGCGCCTGACCTGACCGCGCCGGCGGTGACCTGGTGCCAGGCACTGCTCGCGGTCGACGAGGAGACCGCGCGCGTCCCAGGGTGGCGGGCGGCACTGGCTTCCTCGCCGACCGGGTCAGGACCGTTCGAACGTGCCTATTCCAGGCTCGCGGATCTGGCTGGCGATCTGGAGGTGCAGCGGCGCCTGATCCACGGCGACCTGCTGAACCGGAACGTTCTCGTGCACGGGCAGCGGATTACGGCCGTCATCGACTGGGGCAGCGCGGCCTGCGGAGATCCGCTCTACGACGCCGCCTGGCTGATCTACTGGTGGCCCTGGTACCCGCAGTGGCGCGGCATCGACATCGAGGCCGAACTGCGCGACCACTGGGCCAGGCGCGGCGGCCCGCCCGCAGACGCCTGCCGGCGCCTGCTGGCCTGCCAGCTGCACATCGGCATGGACGCCATGAGCTACACCGCGTTCCGTGGCCGATGGGATGACCTGGCCAGGAACGCGGCGCAGCTCGCGGCGCTCGCGTGAGAGCCCAATGCGGCTCAGTGCTGCACAGCCAGCGGCCGGACTGGTGCCCGGCGGGACCTGGCCGCCAGGGCTCCGGTCCTGGCCAGCAGCATCGCGACGGACAGGAAGATCAGGCCGTCGGTCAGCGCGCCAACGGTGATCTGGTTGGTCAGCATCCACGCGCCGAGCTGACGGCCGAACACGTGGTTCGCGCCATAGGCGAAGTAGATCCGGCCGGCCACCACCGCGATCCAGATCAGCGCGTACGGCGCGCCGGCCGACGAGACCGCGACGCCAGCCTTGTCGTCGTAGCCGACCCGCATCAGCGCGGCCGCGAGCACGCCAAGCGCCAGGCCGGCCGCCGTGGCTGCGAGCTCGAGCAGCAGGCCGTTGCCCGACGTGGCGGCGCCCTTGAAGAAGAACGGGACGATCACGGCCGCCGCGATGAACGGGCGGAGCAGTCGCAGCACCGTGATCTTGCGCTGGCCGAGGTCGGTGATCAGCACCATCACGAGGATGACGAGGTTCGGGATCAGGACGCTGGCGTCCACTTGGGGGCTCCTTTTGAGTTGCTCGTTCTGACCTGCCTCACGCTAGGAATCAGACGGTTGCAAGCGCGTCGGCCAGCGGGCTGAGAGCGGTTCGATACCGGGTGGAGCCGCCATCTCCACCCGGCGTCCACCCGGCGGCTGACGTGGGGTCAGGGGCCGGGCGGATACGGTGAAAACGTGCTTCGCTCGCTCACCGCGCCACCGGGCCCCGCCGATCCAGCGCCGGCCAGTCACGCGGCGCGCGGCTGGCTGCCGGTGCCGCTGATCCTGATTCTGGTCAGGGTCCTCGTGCTCGCTGTGGTGCTGGTGACGGTGCCGCTCGCGAAGCCAGCGCTCGGATCTGGAGCGCAGGGCACGGCCATCGCCGTCACTCTGGCCGTCTCCGCCGCCAGCTTCGTCGTGTGGCTGATCGCCAGGAACTCCGAGCAGGTAACGGTCGCGGCGCTGGCCGTGATGGGGGCGGCGGGCGGCGCTCTGGGCGGGTTGTCGCCGCTGAGCACCTCGATCGCGATCGGCTGCGTGGTCACCGCGTCGGCTGGCGCCCGGCTGGACACCGAGAAGTCGCTGGCCATCACCGCTGAGACGGTCGCGGCGTTCCTGGTCGCCGGCCTGGCGACCGGTGCGCCTGCCGAGACGCTGGTCGGCTACCCGCTGACGTTCATCGGGCTGTGGGCCTTCGGCCTGACCAGGCACGCCTATGTGCTGCGAGCCGAGCAGGCCGAGCGGATGCTGGCCGAGACCAGGCGCGCGCACGAGGCCGAGACCGCGACGGCCGCGCTCGCCGAGCGGGCCAGGATCGCCAGGGAGATTCACGACGTGCTCGCGCATTCGCTCGCCGCGGTGTCGGTGAACCTCGAGGCTGCCGATGGGCTGCTCGGCGAGCTGCCGCCAGGCCGCGAGGAACTCGCCAAGGCGATCGAGTGCGTCAACCGCGCGAGGGCCTTCACCAGAGAAGGCATGGCGGATGCGCGGCGCGCAATCCTCGCCCTGCGCGACAACGCGGCTCCGCTGCCCGATCAGCTGTCCGAGCTCGCCGGGGAGTACAGCGCTGACGGCGACCTGCCGGTCGACTTCACCGTCACGGGATCGCCGCGTCCGGTCGCGGCCGAGGTGAGCCTCGCCGCCTACCGGACAGCGCAGGAAGCCCTGACCAACGCGCGCAAGCACGCGCCAGGGCAGCCCGTCAGCCTGGGCCTGGAGTTCTTGCCTTCGGAGATCGCCGTGCTGGTCACGAACCCGCTGCCGGACGTCGGCGGCGGCGGCCCGCTGGCCGCGACCGGAACCGGGCACGGGCTGACTGGGCTGGCCGAACGTGCCGCACTGGGCGGCGGAACGCTCACGGCCGGCCAGGCCGACGGGCAGTGGCAGGTGCGGATGAGGATCCCGGCGTGAGCGCGGCGGCGGCTGGCCCCGGTGCCAAAGACGGACCTGCCGGAGACGGACCTGCCGGAAGCGGACCTGCCGGAAACGGACCTGCCGGAAACGGACCTGCCGGAAACGGACCTGCCGCGGACGGACTTGCCTGGCCGGTGACCGTCGTCGTCGCCGACGATCAATCGGCGGTGCGCGAGGGCCTCGTGCTGCTGCTCGGCACGCTGCCCGGGATCGCGGTGGCGGGGCAAGCGGCGGACGGCGAGGCGGCGATTGACCTGGTCGCCGCCGTGCATCCGCAGGTCGTCCTCATGGACCTCAACATGCCTGGCTGCGACGGCGTCGCCGCGACCCGCCGCATCACCGGCGAGCATCCGCAGACCCGCGTGGTCGTGCTCACCACCTACGCCGACGACGAGTCGATCATCGGAGCGCTGCAAGCGGGAGCGCTCGGTTATCTCACGAAAGACGCCACGCGCGCCGAAATCGGCCGAGCCGTGGTGGCCGCGGCGGCCGGGCAGGCGGTGCTCGATCCCGGTGTCCAGCAGCGGCTGCTGTCGGCGGCGGCGCGCGCGCCAGAGGCGGCCGATCCGCCTGGCGGTGCGCCGGGCGGCGCCGACCTGACGCCGCGCGAGGCCGAGGTGCTCAGGCTGATCGCGGCCGGCCAGTCGAACAGGGAGATCGCCAGGCGCCTGTTCGTGACGGAGGCGACGGTGAAGACGCACGTCAACCGCATCTTCGCCAAGACAGGGGCGCGGGACAGGGTCCAGGCCATGCGCTACGCCTACACGCACGGGTACGCGGATCCTGCGGCGCCGGCCTGAGCCTTCCCGCGGGCGAGGCGGCCCTCGCGGCGACGTATACGTTCGGCCGTAGCGGGCAAGGCAGTCTTGGCGCGCCGATGCGCGCAGCACCCGGCTCGAGAGGAGTCCTCAGATGACTGACCCTAACCGGCACGAGTCCGCCGATCTTGAGGACTACGAGACCCGCGACACGTCAGAGACGCTCGATGACGACGCGGTCACCGATCCGCTGGACACCGGGGTGGCCCCGCCGCAGCACTGGTCGGCAGGCATGCGGTTCGGCACGACGGCCGAAGAGGAGGAAGCCGGCGAATCGCTCGACCAGCTGCTTTCCGAGGAAGAGCCTGATCAGGACCTTGATTCCGACGATGAGGTGCCGGAATCGCGCGGCGAGGACGAAAACGCGGCCGACGAGTACGTTGACGGGCTGCTACTCGATGACGGCGAGGATCCGCGAGCTGGCCGGCTGGTCGCGGCGGACGAAGGGGCTCATCCGGCTGGCGAGGCCGACCTGATCGCGCGGGACGCCGGGATCGACGGCGGGGCCGCGAGCGCCGAGGAGGCCGCCGTGCACGTCGTCGAGGACGACGACACCGACATTCCGTCAGACGGCTGACGAAGCGGCCGGAAGCGTCACGGAGCACCAGCAAGCCCCGCAACACGACCGACGGAAGCCGCGATGCAGGTGATCATGGTCAGCGAGTTCGGCGGACCTGAGGTGCTGCAGGTCAAGGAGGCGCCCGTGCCCCAGCCAGGGCCTGGCGAGGTGCTCGTCAAGGTGCTGGCCGCTGGGGTCGGGCCGTGGGATATCAGCCTGCGCGGCGGCGGATTGCAGGGAGCGTCGCCCTACATACCAGGCGGCGAGTTCGCCGGGCTGTTCCAGGGTGAGACCGGTGCGGACGCGTTCCTGAACGACGGAGCGCCCGTCTACGGCTATCCCGGGCTGACCGGCTGCTACGCCCAGTACGTCAGCTGCCCGGTCGAGAAGCTCGCGCCGATCCCGGCCGGCCTGCCTGTGGTCGACGCCGCCGCGACGCCGATCGACGCGCTGACCGGGTGCTGGCCTGCGCCGCGCCCACCCTCGAGGGCGCCGCGCTCGCTGCCGTCGACGGCGCCCTGATCGCCACGCCCGTGCACGCGGAGCTGCCTGACGATGGGCGGGTTCGCTGGCAGCCGTTCGACGGCGAGGGCAGGGGCAGCCGCCTGATCAAGATGGCGCCGTGGTTCGACGACGGCTCGCTGACCGTCACGCTGCAGGCGAGGTACTTCTGGCACGACGCCGCGAAGGCCCACGAAAGCGTCGAACGCGGGCACACCAGGGGCAAGCTCGTGCTCGTCGTCGACGAGGATCTCGCGGCCACCATGGAGGTCTGAGGCCACAGAGCGCGAAGACACCGGCTTAGGCGAAGACTCAGGACCCCATGTCGCCGTTTTCTCTACCGCCAAGGGGGCGGGGTGGCAGGCCAGGCCGGCAGGCTTTGCCTCAGGGGGCCGCAGGCCGAAATCGCAGCGCCGACCAGGTGTCGTCGATCGATACCTGGCGAACGGGCTGTACTCCCAGGCCGGACACCGCTTCGTCCGATCACGACGTCCGCGGATCGTGGATCCTGTCGGCCGGATCGACGGGCCACGCCATGCCATCTCCGCCGCTTCGATGGATTCAAGGTAAGAAGTAGCGTTTGCGGTTCTATGTGCCGCAGACGCTACTTCTTCTTTGGTAACTCGGGGGGCGCGGAGTCGCGGCGGGGGCGGCCTGGTCCGCGCATCTGCCTGGCGTGGCCTGGCAGCCGGCCGGCGTCCGCGAGGGCGCGGCGCAGCAGGAACTCGATCTGGGCGTTCGTGCTGCGCAGCTCGTCGGCGGCCCATCTGGCCAGGGCATCGTGGACGGCTGGATCGAGCCGCAGCAGCACGCCCTTGCGTTCGGTCATGACAGTTCAGCGTGGCTCGTCACTGGTACAGCGAGCCGGTGTTGACGACTTGCTGGGTGGCCTGTTCGCTGCACAGGACCACGAGCAGGTTCGAGACCATCGCGGCCTTGCGCTCCTCGTCCAGTTCGACGACCCCCTCTTCCTGCAGCCGCTCCAGGGCGAGGCGAACCATGCCGACGGCGCCCTCCACGATCCGCTGCCTGGCGCCGACGACGGCACTGGCCTGCTGCTGGCGCAGCATGGCCTGGGCGATCTCCGGCGCATAGGAAAGCCTGGTGAGCCGGGTCTCGATGACTTGCACGCCGGCGGACTCTACCCTCGCGGCGAGCTCGGCCGAGAGCCGTTCGGTGACCTCGTCGGCGTTGTCGCGCAGCGACAGGACTTCGGCGCCGCGGTTGTCGTAGGGGTAGCTGGACGCGATGTGCCGGACCGCGGTCTCGGTCTGCACGGTCACGAAGTGCCGGTAGTCGTCGACCGCGTAGGTGGCGTGCGCGGTGTCCCGCACCTGCCAGACCACCACGGCGGCGATCTCGATCGGGTTTCCGTCGGCGTCGTTGACCTTGAGCTGCGCCGACTCCTGGTTGCGGATCCTGGTGGAGACCACGATCCGGTTGGTGAACGGATTCACCCACTGCAGGCCTGGCTCGCGGATGGTGCCGCGGTACTTGCCGAACAGCTGGACGACGTGGGAGCGGCCGGGAACCACGGCGGTCAGGCCCCGCAGCACCGTGGCTCCGGTCAGCAGCATGAGTGCGCCGAGCCAGAGCAGGCTCGTCGCGGCGTCGCCGCTGAAGCGGCCGGCCAGCCATATGACCGTCGCCCCGGCGACCAGGATGACGATGCCGAGCACCAGCATCCGCAGGCCAGGCAGGAACCTCGCATCGCGCTCGGCGACCTGCTGGCCCCCTGCCGCAATTCTTCCTGCCGCCACTTCTTGTGCGGCCATGAGACCCACCTCCATTGACGTTTCTGATATCGCATAGCATAGTGATATCAGTTTTTGAATGCAAGAACCCATGAAGGAGGGCGGCCATGACGAGCCAGAGCGCGCAGCAGGACGGCGCCGTGGCGCTGTCGGTCCGTGGCCTCGGCAAGCGGTTCGGCGACCGGGTGGCGTTCGACAACGTGTCCTTCGACATCGGCTCGGGCGAGGTCTTTGGCTTCCTCGGCCCGAATGGCGCGGGGAAGACCACGATAGTCAGGACCCTCAGCACCCTGATCGCGCCGACCTCGGGCTCTGCCTCGGTCGCCGGAATCCCGCTGACGCCGGACAACGGCGTGCAGATCCGCCGTCTGATCGCCGTGATGCCCGAGTCGCCAGGCCTGTACCTGCGACTGTCCATCACGGAGAACCTCGCGTGCTTCGCCGATCTGTACGAGGTGCCTGACCCGGCGGGCCGGATCGATCGCGCGCTGCGGGCGGTCAGCCTGACGAAACGGGCCCACGATCCGTGCGGCACCCTGTCCAAGGGGCTCCGCCAGCGGGTGGCGCTGGCCAGGGCCCTGCTGAGCGACCCGCAGGTGCTGTTCCTTGACGAGCCGACAGCTGGCCTCGATCCCGTCGCCGCTCGCGACGTGCACGACCTGATCGCGACGCTGCGCCGCGGCGGCGTGACCATCTTTCTCACGACCCACCGCCTCGAGGAAGCCGAGCGGCTCTGCGACCGGGTCGCGATCCTGAACACGACGCTGCGCACGATCGGGCGGCCCGACGAGCTGCGCGAGCGCCTGTTCGCCAGGGCGCTGGCGGTCAGGACGCTCGCCCCGCTGCCCGACCCCGCGCGAGTCTTCGCCGGCCTGCCCGCGGTCGAGGGCTGGCATGCCGACGGCGAGACCGGGTACCTGGTCGCGGTCTCCGACCCCGACGTGGCGGCACCGGCCGTCACGCGCGCGCTCGTCGCCGCCGGAGCTGACGTGCGGTCGGTGGGCGAGTCGCGGCACTCGCTCGAGGACGTCTACCTCGAGCTCATCGACTCAGGCGAGGAGGCGAACCGCCGGTGAGCGCACGGTCCATGAACGCACTGTCCCTGACCGCACTGTCCGGGAGCGCACTGTTCATCAGCCCCCGCCGCGTACGCGCGATCTTCCGCAAGGAACTGCGCGACTACCGGCGCAACGGCCAGGTCGTCGGGACGATGATCGTCCTCCCGCTGATCTTCGTGATCCCGCCGCTGCTCAACATCTTCGCGTTGCCAGCGCGTTCGGCGGCGTTGCTGCAGCACGGGGATCCGTTGCTGTACATGCTGGGCATCCCGGCCCTTGTGCCCGCGGTGATCGCCGCGTACTCGGTCGTCGGCGAGCGTCAGCAAGGCACACTCGAGCCGGTCCTCACGACGCCGATCAGCCGCGAGGAATTCGTCCTCGGAAAGGCGCTGGCCGCGCTCATCCCGTCGGCCGCGGCGTCCTACTTCGTCTATGCCCTGACAGTCGCCGCGATCGGCTTGTTCGCGCAGCAGGGGGTCGCCTCCGCGCTGCTGCGTGGCCAGGACGTGCTAGCCCAGCTGATCTTCACGCCGCTGCTGGCCGGCTGGTCCATCTGGCTCGGCATCGCGATCTCGGCCAGGTCCAGCGACATCCGGGTCGCTCAGCAGTTCGGAATGCTCGCGAACCTGCCGTCTGTCGCGGTGGTGACGCTGGTCGCGTACAACGTCATCCACCCGTCGCTCCGCCTGGCGCTCGCTGCCTGCGCTGTGCTGCTGGCCCTGAACGCCCTTGGCTGGCGGTTCGCGTCCGCGACGTTCGGCCGCGAACGGCTCATCGTCGGCGCCAGATAGACCGGCGCCACCAGACCGAAAGATCAGTTACTGACATATACGGGCGGCAGTATCAAGGCGGGTCTTATGGCGCTCCAGTAACAGCGAATCGAGGAACGGAGACGACCATGACGACGGCTGCAGCGACCCTTCAGGAGATCCTGCTCGCTCCTGATACCCAGCCGAAGGTGATCGACGACTGCTGCGCGCTGATCCAGCAGGAGGTCAAGACCCTGTCGGGGATCTCCGGCACCGCGGTCAAGCTCGCGTACAAGACCGTGAACACTTTCGCTTCCGGCCACGTCCGCTACATGGTGGAGCAGTTGCTCCCGAAGCTGGTGGACAAGCTCGAGCCGCACTGGGCTGATTTCAATACGTCGGGCGGCGCCGTGTTCGGCGACTACCTGGCCAAGCACGGCGAGCAGGTGTCCGAGGACCTGCTCGCGGTCACCGACGCGCGGGCCGAGGCCTCCGACCGGCCCACGATCATCAAGGCGTACCGCTCGGTGCGCGCGAGCGCCGGCAAGCACATCCAGTCGGCGCTGCCGCAGGTGGGCGACCTCGTGCTGAAGTACGCGGGCTAACTCAGTCGCGGCAGCGGCCGCCGCGCCCTGGAAGCCCGGGGGAAGGCCAATACCGTGTCGGGAAAATCGGGTCACCCCGGCGATTCTCCAGCCATCTGCTCGCGACCCGCCACCAACCTGAACGGATGCATTTCCGCAGGCTGAGCGGGTTCTTTCGAGTCTATGATCAGTCACGCACTGACGGTAACGGGGACACGTCCAGGGCGAAATTAATCTTCAAAAGGGGGGACCCATGGGCTCATTTGCAAAACTGTCTGGCGGCGTGGCTGCCGCGCTCGCGGGGGCGGCCGTCACGATGGCGCCGTCCGCTGCGCTCGCGGCACCGAGCGCGACCGTGGTGCTGCCGTGCAGCGTCAGCGCCTTGACCATGGCGATTCAGCAGGCCAACCTCAGCACAACGCCGACCACGATCGTGCTGCAGCGCAACTGCAACTACAGCGTCTTCACGCCGGCCGTCGTCGGAACGGCTTTCCCGACGATCACCAAGAACATCACGCTGTCCGGCGGGCCAGGCACCGTGCTGAGCCGCAGCCCGTTCACGATCCTGAGCTTCCGCATCCTCAACGTCGGCGTGACGGGAGACCTGACCGTTTCTGGCGTCACGATCACGAACGGCCGCGCGTTCGGCGGCGGCAATGGCGGCGGCATCTCGAACGCCGGCGACCTCACCGTCAGCAACTCCAAGATCACCGGTAACAGGGCTTCCAACGGCGGCGGCCTGGCGAACCTTGCCACCGCTGACGCGACCATCTCGACGACGCTGATGAGCCAGAACACCACGACCGGTGTCGGCGGCGGCGGCATCATCAACTTCGGCGATCTGACCGTCTTCCATGGCAACATTCTCAGCAACACCGCGGCTGTCAACGGCGGCGGCGTCAACACCCAGCCAGGGGGCGTCAGCAACATCAACCAGACGTCGGTCGCCCAGAACACCTCCGGCGGCCAAGGCGGAGGGCTTTCGAACCTGGGCACCACGAACCTCAACGGCAGCCAGGTGCGGCACAACACGGCAGGCGCGCCAGGCGGCGGCATCGCGTCAGGGAACGCCAACGTGAACATCGTGACCACCATCGTCAGGGACAACACCCCTAACGACTGCAACGGCCCGATTATCTGCCCCTGAGTCTGGGCAGCGGCTTGGCGTCGCGGGGCGGAGCGTCATGCTCCGCCCCGCGACGCTCATTCAGCCCGGCGCAGGTCAAGGACCTGGGTGCGGGGCTTTCCTGCCAGCGCCGGGGATGCCTCGGGTGAGGACCAGACGTTCGCGTGCAGGAACCCGGCGAACGCCTCGGCCTGCCCGGCGGAGTCGAACTCCAGGTCCAGGCTCAGGAACGCGGGATCACCCGCGGGCTGCCTGATGGCATAGCGCAGGACTCCGGCCTTCGCCCGGACGTCGGCGAAGGCGTCGAACGCGTGCTGCCAGGTGTCGTAGTCGTGGATCGCGTGCTCGATACGCAGGGTGACCATGGCCTCTCCTCGTGATGGCGCTGCTCACTGTCACGCTAGGCAGCCGCTGCCAGGCCAGCTATCCCGGAATACTGGGGGTGTGGCGAGTGTGGCGAGTGTGCGGGCACGGGCGAAGGCCAGGGAACGCATCGTCGCGCTCGGCGAGGACGGCCTGACAGACCGGGACCTGCGGCGTGCGGTCCTGGACGTGCTCCGTGAGGTGCTCGGCTTCGGGGCGTACGTGTGGCTGCTCACCGACCCGGTCACCCAGGTCGGTTCGGCGCCGCTGGCCGACGTGCCGTGCCTGCCCGAGTTGCCGGCGCTCGTGAAGGCGAAATACGCCACCGGCGTCAATCGCTGGACCACCTTGCGCCGGCAGGGGCCAGCCCGGCTGCTAACCGCGGCGACCGGCGGCGACCTGACCAGGAGCCTGGTCTGGCGCGAGGTCCTGAGCCGGTACGGCATTGCCGACGTCGCCTCGGTCGTCTTCGCCGACCGGCACGGCTGCTGGGGCTTTCTCGACCTGTGGCGGGATGACGCCGCTGGCGCGTTCGCGGCCGAGGACGCCGCGTTCCTCGGCGACATCGCCGCCCCGCTGGCCGGGGCGCTGCGCCGGTGCCTGGCCATGACGTTCAGTGAACCGGCGGCGGCGCACCGGCACGACGCAGGGCCGGTAGTGCTGACCCTGGACGACGGGCTGCACATCATCGGCCGCACAGCCGCGTCGCAGGCCTGGCTGAATGTGCTGCTGCCGCCGCGCCAGGCCGAGCAGGCTATCCCCGCCAGCGTCTACAACGTCGCCGCTCAGCTGCTGGCGGTGCAGGCAGGCGTCGATGACAATCCGGCGTATGCCCGCACGCACCTGACCGGCGGCTTCTGGCTCACGCTCCGGGCTGCCCTGCTGTCTTCCGACGCGCTACGGGACGCACGCGCCGGTGCCGTCCCGGCGATCGCGGTCACGATCGAGGAGGCATCGGCAGCTGACCGGCTTGATCTGTTCGGTCGGGCATACGGGCTCACGCCGAGGGAACGCGAGCTGCTCGGCCTGCTCGCCGCCGGCAGCGATACCAGGACGCTGGCGCGGCAGATGTCGCTGTCCGAGCACACGGTCACCGACCACCTGAAGTCGATCTTCGCCAAGACCGGTGCCAGGGACCGGGTGACGGTGCTCTCCCGCGCGCTCGGCACGAAGCCGGTTGACGTCTTGCCGCGCGGCTGATGCCGCGCGGCAACACGTACGGACCTGTTTACGGCAGCACGCCAGGGCCCTTGACCAGCTCCCTGTGCAGGATGGCGATGCGGCCGAAGCCCTTGAACCGCCATCGGGGCGCCTCGTCGCTCGCGCCGGAGCCCATCAGCCGGAAGGTGCGCGGGTTGAGGATGATCTCCTGCCGGTCGGCGCTGTGCCCGAACGCGAAGCCAACCCCTGGCCGGCCAGCGACGTCACGGGCATGCCTGTCGACCCTGACACCCGGGATGTCCGCCAGCGCACGGAATAGCGAGGCCGTGAGATGAGGCGGCAGCACGTAGGTCTGGAACAGTTCGGCGACAGCCTGGAACGCCATTGCGGGGCCAGGGGCCGATCCTGGCAGCTTCAGGTGCTCGAGGAACCGCTCAAGGGCCCGCGGGTCGCGGGAGAGCTTGCCGAGGCCGGCGTAGCTGACCGGGATCGTCCCGTACATCCACGTGACCGAGATGCCTCCGTGCCTGAGCGTGCCGATAATCGGCTGGCCGACATACTGGCGGCCGTGCGGAAGCCCGTCGAAGGAGTAGACCTTGCCGCCATATCCGTAGGCCGCCGGAGTGCCGTCCGCGGTTGTCCACACGTTCCACACGTGGGCTGTGCTGCCGCGGCCCTGCTGCTCCCGCCAGTTCACCCACTGACTGGCGGGCACGCTGGCCTGCGCGGCGGCGGCAGCCGCGGCTCGGTACGCGAGTTCCCGCACGGTCAGCGGCCCCGTCGCGTGCGAGCCGCTGCCGATGGTGACCACGGCAGTGACGCCCGCGGCAGCGGCCAGGCTGGCCACCGCTGTCAGCGCGAGCCTCGCGCGCGCCGACGCGAACCGCCTGGCCGGCGCCACCGGGATAGCCGGGCCTGCCGTCTCGGCCCGGATCGCGGTGAGCAGGGCGGTCTCCGCGCTGGTTACCGGCAGGCTGGCCGGCACCTCGTCTCGCAACCGCCGGAGGACATCCATGTCGTTCATCGCTGTTCTCCTTCTATCTCGTTCACGTCCATGTCGCCGAGCGCCTGCCTGACCTTCGTCCTGGCCCGGCTGAGGCGGGAGCGCACCGTTCCCACCGGCCCGCCGAGAGCGACCGCTGCCGCGTCGTAGCTCAGGTCGCCCCAGGCCACGAGCAGCAGCACGTTCCGGTGCGCCGCGGGCAATCGCATGAGGGCCGCGGCAACCCGGCGGGCCGAACTGCCCGCGCTGACCCGCGCGTCGACGAGGTCGGTAAACGGCTCGGTGACCGGGTCGACGCCGGTCTTCGCGAGCGCCCGGTAGAGCCTGATCTCGGCGCGCCGGTGATGGCCGATCAGGTTGGTGGCGATCCCGTACAGCCAGGGCCTCGCGTCAGGCCGGTCCAGCGGTAGCTGGCCCGCTGGCTGAAGGCGGTCAGAAACGTTTCGGCGACAACGTCGTCGGCTGGCTCACCAGGCGACGGGCCTGAGGCCTGCCGCGCCGGGATGCTCATCTTGGCCTTCGCAGTCACAGGCGGCCTTTCGGCGGTCGGAGCTGGCACCTGCTATTGCCCGCAGGCCGTGCTCCGGTTCCCGAATGGGGGCTTGGCCTAGGCGAGCTCCGGCGCGCCGAGTGTTGTCAGCACGGCCGAGCGGGACGCCGGGCGCAACGCGTAGACGAGCGTGAACAGGGCCTCCCTGGCCAGCCGCTGCGCCTGGCCTGAGGCGAGCAGCGACCGGCTGCCCTCGGCGGTCATCAGGGCTGATGCCGCGCGGACGGCCAGCTCGCCAGCCGCGGCTCGCGCGACGGCAGTGTCAGGACCGAGCCGGTCGAGCGCGGCCCGCGCCGCGGCCAGTTCCGCGTCGAGCCCGGTCGGACCCAGCATCCGGCAACAGCGCGCGGTCACGCCCAGGGGCAGCGCGGCGTGCGTGCGCAGCACCTCTGGCGGGGTGATGCCGCTGGCCGGGTACCTGCCCGTGACACGATCAGCGGTCACTGGCAACCCGCCGAACGTGACGCGGACGGTGGACGTGGCGTTCAGCGCCGCGAGCCGGATCCGGTCGGCCCTGACAGCGCCGCTCTCCGCCGCGTCGACGATCAGCCAGATGATGTCGTCGTCCTCCGTCCTGGCTGCCGCGTGCACGACGTCGATGCGGCCCCATCCGGAGACAAAGGGCGACACCCCGTCGAGCCGCCAGCCGTCGCCGTCCGCCGCGGCGCGCAGGCTGGGCTTCGGCAGCGCTCCGCCCAGAGCCAGTCCGGCCCGGATCTCGCCGCTGGCCAGCGGCTTGAGCCAGCGGGCCCGCAGGTCCTGGTCGTCGCTCGACGCGACGGCACGCACCAGGCCGATGTGCTGCATCCACAAGAACGCGGTCGTCATGCAGCCGCTCGCGAGCGCTTCTAGGACGGCGCAGACCGTGCCGAAATCGGCCGACATCCCGCCGGCGTCCTGCGGCGCCACAATGCCGTACAGGCCGGCCTCGGCCAGCGCGTCGAGCAGTTCGCACGGAACTACGTCGCTCGCGTCCGTGCCGACGGCGGCAGGGAACAGCACCTCGTCGGCGAGCCGCTGAGCGACCTGAACAGCGTCGATGCTCACCAGGCGATCGTAGGGGGAGAGTGCCTGCGCGGGGCGGTCAGCCCTGGTCCTTGACCGCCATCTCGCCGAGCAGCGACCAGTCGTCCTGCGGGATCGTCATGTTGACGATCCGCGGCGTCTCGGCCAGGTACGGCGGGAGCATGCGCTGCGCTTCCTTGAAGTGCTCGGACCGCACGTGCGCCCCGCCGGCGTCGCCGTCGCGGAACGCCTCGACCAGGACGTATTCGTTCGGGTCGTCCACGCTTCGCGACCAGTCGAACCACAGGCAGCCAGGTTCGGCCCTGGTCGCGGCCGTAAAGGGCGCGGCGATCTGCGGCCACTGGTCGGCGTGCTCGGGCCGCACCCGGAATTTCGCGGCAATGAAGATCATCGCGGTCCCCTGGTTGAGGTGTCGTCCGGCAGACCGTAGCATTCCGGCGCGCGTTTGCGAATCCAGGAATGCACCAGCCCCTTCCCTGGTTATCGGCCGGCATGAGAATCGCGGTGATCGGAACTGGCAATATCGGCGGCACTCTCGGCACCCGCTGGCGTGCCGCGGGGCATGACGTCGTGTACGGCTCGCGCGCCGGATCGGGTGACGGGCCTGAGGCCAGCAGCCGGCCCGAAGGGCCCGGGGCCAGCAGCCGGCCCGAAGGGCCCGGGGCCAGCAGCCGGCCCGAAGGGCCCGAGGCCAGCAGCGCCCGAGGGCCCAGGCCAGAGCCGGCCCGGCGGCGCCCCGCAGCGGCCGGTCGCAGAATCCATCGACGGCGCCGACGTCGTCGTGCTCGCGGTACCGGGGGGCGCGGTCGCTGACGTGATCGGCGGCCACGGCGCGGCCCTCGCGGGAAAGGTGATCATCGACGCCACCAACACGATGGGCGGTGCCGAGTTCAACAGCCGCGCGGCGATCTCGGCTGCCGCGCCTGATGCCAGGTACGTGCGTGCGTTCAACACGCTCGGCTGGGAGAACTTCGCCGATCCGCTGCCCGGGACGCAGCTGTTCTTCGCGGCCGACCCGGCAGCCAGGCAGGTCGCTGAGCAACTGATCACGGCCATCGGCCTCGAGCCGGTCTTCGTCGGCGACGCCGACGCCACCAAGACCGTGGACGGCTTGCTGCCGTTGTGGTTCACGCTGGTCCAGCGCAGCGGCGGGAACCGCAAGCTCGCCTTTCGCCTAATCAGGTAGAGACCGCGAACCAGCGGTCGGCGAAGCGCCTGATGGGGTAGGACTTTCTAGGTGTCGGGATGGTTCCAGGCGCAGGTCGTGCATACCGGGCGCCTGCCGCTGTTCTGCTTTTTCGTCGCATTCGTGACGGGTTTCACCGGCATCCGCATCTCGGTACGGATGATCAGGGCCGGAGTGCGCTGGTGGCCAGGCAACCTGGTCGCTGGCGCGGTGCACGTCCACCACATGGTGTTCGGCGTTGTGCTGATGGCCGCGGGCGGCATCGCCGGGCTGGCCGCGCCGCCCTTCTCGCTGGCCTGGCGGGCCGCCGCGGCTGGCGTGTTCGGCCTGGGCTCCGCGCTGGTGCTGGATGAGTTCGCGCTGATCCTGCACCTGCGCGACGTGTACTGGGCCAACGAGGGCAGGCTCTCGGTGGACGCCGTGTTCGTCGCCGCCGGGATCACGGCGCTGCTGCTGATAGGCGCGAGCCCGGTCGGCGTCGCGAACGTGGCCAACTACCACCACATTCCCGGCAGCCCGGCCGCCGAGGCCACGCTGATAGGCACCGTCGCTGTGCTGTTCGTGCTGGCGGGCATCACGCTGCTGAAGGGCAAGCCGTGGACGGCCCTGCTCGGCGTCGTCATCCCGCTCGTGCTGATCGTGGGCGCGGTCAGGCTTGCGATGCCGGGTTCGCCGTGGGCCAGGTGGCGATACCGGAACAGGCCTGGCAAGCTCGCGACCGCCAGCCGCCGTGAGGAGCGGCTGCGGCAACCGGTGATCCGCTTCAAGGACCGCATCCAGGACCTGCTCACCGGCAGCCACGGTCAGACTTTTGCCCGCCGCGATTAGCGCTGCCTCTTCCCCTTTGCAATCGTTCGCCGGACAATTCAGGCAGCAGGATTCCGCATGGGGGGCCAGCTAAGGAGGAGACATAGCGACGCGGCCTCCGTGCCATTCACCGAGACCAAAGCGCCAGAATCGGCCGAACGGCTGATCGCGGCGCTTTGAGCCTGGTGGACATCTCAGCCTCGACGATGGCCAACATCGGCCCCGCCTACAGTTTCTTCTTCGGGTTCGGCTTTCTTGTCTTCACCGCGGGGGCGGCCGCCCCGTTGACGATCATCGTGGCCGGGATCGCGATCGCGTTGCTCGGCAACACGCTGTCGCAGTTCTCCAGGGCGCACCCGTCGACCGGCGGGTTCATCTCGTTCGTGGGCAAGACGTTCGGCGGCACCAGCGCCGTGACGACGGCGCTGCTGTGCGGCGCCGGGTACATCATCGCGATCTCGTCGGTTTCGCGATCTCCGGCGGCTATCTGTCGGACGTCTTGAAGTACTACTTCAACTGGAACATCCCGTGGATCATCCTGTCGGTCGTGCTGACCGCGGCGGCGACCATCATGACGATCAGGGGCGTGGGCATCTCGACCAAGCTGGCCGGCCTGTTCTTCGCGTTCGAGATGCTGGTGCTGGTCATCGTGTCGGTGGCCATCCTGGTCAAGAACGGCGGGCAGCTGAGCGTCGTGCCATTCGAGCCGAGTCACATCACCGGCGGATTCACCGGCCTCGCGGCCGGGTTCCCGCTGGCCGTCTACTTCTTCATCGGCTGGGCGAACTCAGCCGCGCTGGCCGAGGAGACCGGCAACCCGCGGCGCAATGTGCCCAGGGCCGTCTACATGTCGATCGCGATGATGGTGGCCGGGTACGTCCTGTTCGCCTTCGCGACCCTGACCGGTTTCGGCCACAAACCGGGTGCGGTGGCCGGCGCCTCCATCCCGTTCATCCCGGTGGCGCACGACGTCGCCGCGTTCCTCGGCTTCCTCGCCTACCTGGCCGGATTCACTTCCACGATCGGTGTGCTGATCTCCGCGATCAACTCTCAGGCCAGGCTGATCTTCAACACCGGGCGCGAAGGCCTGCTGCCCCGCTGGATCGGCAAGATTCACCCGAGCCGGCGGACCCCGCACAACGCCATCTACGTGTTCGTCGCGATCGCCAGCCTCGTCATCCTCGTATGGGCCGCCGGGCACCTGATCGGCGGCCACGCCCAGCGCGGTCAGATGAACGCGCTGAACTTCTTCGTGGAGTCCTCCACGATGGGCACGATCCTGGTGCTCGTCGTCTACTTCCTGGCCAACCTGGCGCTGCCGTTCTACTACCGCAGGTACCGGCCTTCTGAGTTCAACGTGGTCAGGCACATCGTGCTGCCCGTGCTCGGGATGATCGCGATCGGCGTGCCCGTGTACTACCTGTGCAAACCCGGTCAGGACCCGCCGTTTGACTGGTTCCCGTACGCGGCGCTGGCGATCGTCGTGCTGGCGACGGCGTACGGATACTGGCTGAACCTGCGCGACCCGGGGGTTGGCGAGCGAGCAGGGTCGATCGTCGCCGACGAGTGAGCGGGCCGGCTCTTGCGGCGCTGGCGGCTGCGGGCACACTGGAAGAGCGGCACTTTCTGATGAACGCTGATGGGAGTTGCTGCGATGGGCTTGACCTGGAGAGATCTGGTGTCGTCGGCTGCCCTCCTGGGCATCGTCGTCATCTTCGTCGCCTACAAGGTGGTCCCGAGGGTGCCGCTGGTCTCCAGCGCCAGCATGGCCAGCATCGTCGCCCTCCTGCTTGCGGTGTGCTGCGCGCTGGCCGCGGCCATCGACCTGCACACCAGCAAGCAGTCCAGGCTTGGGTGATCTACCGCCGGATCACGACGGTCGCGGGAACGATCGCCCTGCTCGCCGGCCTGGCCGGCGTGATCGTCGGCAGCGGCCAGGCGCTGGAGATCCTCGTCGTCTCGACGGCGGTGCTGTGGCTGGCCGGCACGATCTGGCACGTTCTGTCCATCGGCAGCGAGTTCTAGCGGCCCGCCCGGGCGGGCGCAGCGCAGGCCCGGCGGACTGTCGGAGGCGGGTGGCAGACTGATCGCCATGACGGAATCCGATCAGAAGTCAGATCTGCACAGGTACCTCAAGAACGCGCGCGAGGCCGTCGTGTGGAAGCTCGACGGGCTGTCGGAGTACGACGTGCGCCGGCCGCTGACGCCGACCGGCACGAACCTGCTCGGCCTGGTCAAGCACCTGGCGCTGGTCGAAATCGGATACTTCGGCGATACGTTCGGCCGGCCGTTCCCCGACCTTCCGGCCTGGGCCGACCCCGACGACGACTTGTGGGCCGCCCCTGACCAGTCGCGCGAGGACATCATCGGGCTGTACCGGCGGGCGTGGGAGCACGCGGATGCGACTATCACCGAGCTGCCGCTCGACGCGCCGGGGAAAGTGCCGTGGTGGGGAGACCGCGGCGACGTCACGCTGCACCTGATCCTGATTCACGAGATCGCCGAGACGGCCAGGCACGCCGGGCACGCCGATATCGTGCGAGAAGTCATCGACGGCGCAGCGGGGTTGCGCGAGGGGAACGACAACATGCCGCCGGCCGACGAGGTCGACTGGGAGAGTTACCACGCGAAGGTGGAGGCCGCTGCGCGGGAAGCGGCCGGTCTGTAGCCGCTTCCCGCCGACAAGCGAGGGCGTCCTGTTATGCGCCGAAATCCCTAGCAGCCGCCGCCAGGGCGGTAGAAGTTGTCGCCGTTCAGGCCTGGACCGGTGATGCGGGGCCGGTTCTTGCCGCCGCCGGCCGGGTAGGCCGTGTCCCACCACTGCTTGAAGAAGTCGCCGAGCCTGGCCCGGCAGGCCCCCGCCTGCACGGGCAGCCACTGAGCGAAGGCCGCCTCGAGCTGAGCCTCGGTGACGCTGCCGCCGCCGTAGGTCCGCTGGATCTGCTGCAGCGCGCGGGTGAAGTTGCCGTGCCCGAGTATCTGCCGCAGCGCGATGTAGCCGATGCCCGGGCGGTCATACGTGGATGACCCGCTGAAGAGGCCGAACGCTTGCGGGTTCGACGGCGCGACGGTCCAGAAGCTCTTGCCTTGTGCGTAGTCGGCGTTGAACTGGTGCACCAGGCTGGCCTGGAACGCGGCCCGGCCCTTGCGCGTGTACGGGCCGCCGGCCTTCCGCTCGGCCAGCCGCGCGTGGTAGAGGAACTCACCGAGCGTGGCAAGCCCCTCCTTGAAGTACGTCAGCTGGTAACCGCCCTCGGTGACGTTGTCGCCCCACCACTGGTGCATGTTCTCGTGGTACAGGACATCGGTGTCGATGAAGCCGCCCGCGAAGGTGATCATGGTCTGCATTTCCTCTTCGAAGCTCGCGTTCGGCGTGCCGACCACGACTCCGTCTGAGGTGAACGGGTAGCTGCCGCTGAACTGGCTCTCGAACTCGGTGATGTTCTGCTGCAGGTTCATGATCTTGAGGTTCTTGGCCCGCTGCTTCGCCTTGATGCCCTGGTCCTGCGCTTCGTAGAACCTGACGCCGTTGTCCGCGGTGCGCTCGGTCAGCTTGTACGTGCCGACGCTGTCCTCGACCAGGTAGCTCGCGACCGGAGCGGGGGAGTGCCAGTTCCAGGTGACCGAGCCTGCCGGGAACTGCTTGCTGGCCTTGTGCTTGCTGACCGAGACGAGGACGCCGTTGGCGAGGACGGTCCGGCCTGCAGTGACGGTGTCAGAGAAGTCGTAGGTCGGCTTGGCAGACGGGTAGTCGTTGAGCGGCATCCAGTCCTCGGTGCCGACCGGCTCGGTGGTCACGAACCCGCCGTCCGGGGCGCGGAACCAGCCCTCGGTGCTGCCGTCACCGTCGTTGTGCAGGCCTGGCCGGCCCGTGTAGCTGACCGACACGGTGAACAGCGAGCCGTCCTTGATCGGCTTGGCCGGGGTGATGACGAGCTTATTGGCCGGGCACTGGGTGCCGTTGAGCGAGTTCACGTTGCTGGTCAGCACCTCTGGGGTGCAGGCCGGCGGGAGCGTGTTGTGGTGCGGGCCGCCCACCGGGTTGGTCTGCGAGGCCTCGTGCGCGGCCGGGTTCGGGTCGTCCTGGCCGTTCGGGTCGCCCGGATAAGTCGGCTGGGCGAACGTGAAGGCGGCTGGCTTGCCGTTCACGATGACCGACTTAACGGACATGTTCGGGCCTGACTTGGTGTTCTGCGACTTCCGCTCGAAGTCCAGGCTGAAGCTGGTCAGGCACTGCGTCGCCCGGTTTGTGAGGGTCACCTTGTTGCCGGCCAGGAACTGGTTCGACTTCGCGTTGTAGACCAGGTGCACCAGCGTGTGCACGCTCGCGTAGCCGCCGTTGCCGGTCTCCGGGTACAGCCTGCTGCCGGACGGGGCGAGCGTGTGCGCGCCGGCCGAGCAGTGCGCGGCCGCCGTCGTGGTCGCTGTGGCCGTCGTGGCCGCCGCGGCTGGGAGGGCCATGCCGACCCCGGGCAGAATCAGCCCCGCGCTTGTCGCTGCGGCAAGGATGAACATCCGGCGGCCGGCCATCGCGCATCTCCTCATCTTCGGGTCATCTCGCCTCGCCTCATCCTTTCCGAGCGGCCATGGCGCGCCAGCGTATGCACGGCGAAGTGACGGAACCGGTATGCCCGGGTTCGTGCGCAGGGCTGGACAACAGCTGGGCGCGTGCGGACCGACTGAATGTGACGTTCAGTGCGGGAAAAGCGACTGAATGCCGTATTCATTCGGCGGCGAGGCGCTCCACGGCCAGGCTGGCTGCCGCGCTCAGGGCTTCGTCGCGGCTCGCCAGGCGGCCGGTGCCGCCCCAGCCGGTCACCGCGATCGCGCCCGAGCTCACCGCGCGCCTGAGTGACTCGGCGGGCGTCGAGCCGTCGAGCAGCCCGGCGATGAACCCCGCGTTGAAGCAGTCGCCGGCGCCTGTCGTGTCCACGGGGTTGACGGGCTGGCCGTGCACCCGTGTCACGCCCTCCCGCCCCACGACCAGGCCGCCAGCGGCGCCCAGCTTGACCACGACCGCCGGGCCTTGCCTGTGCAGCGCCTCGGCTGCGCTCCGCGCTGCCGCTGCCGCTGCCGCTGCCTGGTCCTCCTCGCCCTGGTCCTCCTCGCCCTGGTCCTCCTCGCCCTGGTCCTGGTCGCGCTGGTCTTCGTCGCGCTGGCGGCTTTCGTGTCGCCAGCCGATCGCTGCCGCGAGTTTCGAGCACTCGGCCGCGTTCGGCAGCAGGTAGTCGACCTGGCACAGAACCGGCTTGACGGCGGCCCACTCGCCGTTCGGCGCCCAGCCGGTGTCCAGCGTGGTTGTAGCGCCCGCCGCGCGGGCCGCGCTGAATAGGTCAGGCAGGTCCGCCCGCAGCCCTTCCTGCAGGAAAAACGAGCTCGCGTGCACGTGCCTGGCAGCCCGGAGTCGTTCATGCGGCACGTCGGCCGCCGACAGCTCGGTCATCGTGCCGCCGAAAGTCAGGATCGCGCGGTCACCATCGGGCCTGGTGATGACCACGCTCATCCCGGTCGGGCGGCCGGCCCGGCGGATCACGCAGGAGACATCGACGCCCTGGTCCGCGAGCAGGTCCGTGGTCCACGCTCCGACCTGGTCGTCGCCGACGACCGCGCATAGCGCCACGCGCAGGCCCTGCGCGGCGGCCGCGGCCGCGGTGATCGCGCCCGAGCTGCCGAGCGTGATCGTCGCGTTCTCGACGAGCTGCTCGACCTGGCCGAACCGCACCTCAACGTCGCCGGCGGCGACGAGCACATCGGGGTTGAGCTCGGCGAGCACGAGCAGGTCCAGGTCTGCGGCCACGGGTTACTCCGTTTGGTATGTCCGCTGCGTTTCGCGCAGCGCCCACAGTGCATCATGTTGTGCGGCGAGTGGGAGGCAAAGTGGTGGAGACATACCAGAGTGCGGCCGCGCTCGAAGCCGCTGTCGGGACCGAGATCGGCCCGACGGAATGGTTCACGATCGACCAGGACCGGGTCAACGGGTTCGCAGACGTCACCGAGGACCATCAGTGGATCCACGTCGACAAGGAACGGGCCGCGAAGGGTCCGTTCGGGACGACGATCGCGCACGGCTTCCTCACCTTGTCGCTGCTGTCGCACCTGGTCAGCGAGCTGCGCCGGGTCGAGGGTGTGCGGATGGGGATCAACTACGGCCTGAACAAGGTGCGGTTCCCCGCTCCGGTACCTGTCGGCAGCAGGGTCCGTGCCAGGACAACCATGGTCAGCGCCGAGCCGACGGGCGACGGCGCCGTTCAGGTGGTGAACAGGGTGACCATCGAGGTCGAGGGCAGTCCCAAGCCAGCCTGCGTCGCCGACTGGGTCAGCCGGTTCTACTTCAGCGCCGCATCCTGACGGCGGCGCGGTCTTCGTGGCGCAGGCCGGTGCCGCGTCCCTGACATCGCTGGTCAAGCCGGGGATGACGGTGGCGGTGGGGGACGGGTTCGGTGCGCCGCTTTGTGTGTCCCGCGAGCTGAGCGCGGCCGCGGCCCGGTGCGGCGGTGTGCGACTGATCCTCGGCTGGGTGCCGCGGGCGGATCCCGGGCTGGCGTTCGGCGCGTTCGACGACGCCAGGACGTTCATGCCGGGCTGGGGATTGCGCCAGGCGGTGGACGCGGGCCAGGTGAGCTTCGCGCCGGCCAGGATGTCGGCTGTGCCCGCGCTGATCCATGGCCCGTGGCGCCCTGATCTGCTGGTCGCGACCGTGGTGCGGACGGACGACGGTTTCCGGTTCGGCAGCGAGGTGTCCTGGCAGCGGGCGGCGATCGACGCGGGAGCCCTTGTTGCCGCTGTGGTTTCATCAGCCGCGCCGTGTGCCGACGCCGGCGCTCCGCTCCCGGACGCTCAGCTGGTGTTCGTCGGAGAGACCGCGGAGCCGCCTGGGGTGCTGCCCTCGGCCGCGCCAGGGACCGCATACCAGGCGATGGCCGCGCTGATCGCGCGGCTCGTGCCCGCCGGAGCGCGGCTGCAGGTCGGGCCGAGCCCGATAGCGACCGCGCTGCTGGGGTCGCTGGCCGTGCCCGTGCGGCTCGACTCAGGCCTGCTGCCGTCGGGTGTCGTAGACCTCGACGAGCGCGGCCTGCTCGAGGGCACGCCGGTCGGGTCGTACCTGGCCGGCGGGCCGCGGCTGTACGCATGGGCGGACGGCCGGCCGCTGCTGCATCCGCTGGAATACACCCACGACCTGGGCAGACTCTCGGCGGATCCGCTGTTCGCGATCAACACGGCCGTCGAAGTCGATCTCGACGGTCAGGTCAACGTCGAGGGGACGGCCGCCTCTGCGCTCGGCGGCATCGGCGGTCATCCCGACTACGCGGCCGCGGCGGCCAGGTCGGTCGGCGGACTCAGCATCGTCGCGGTGCCCACCACGCACCGCGGGCAGCCGACCCTGGTCAGGAGGCTGTCGCGCCCAGTGTCCACGCCCGCGCATGACGTGGACGTCGTCGTCACCGAGCGCGGAATGGCTGATCTGCGCGGGCTATCAAGACCCGAGCGCAACAGGGCCCTGGCCCGGCTCTGGGACGGCCAGGTGGCTCCGGGCCCGCTGTAGCTCTCGTCGCCGTGCCCGCGCCGGTCATGCTCGCCTGCGCCGGTCGCCGCGGGGGTCGCCGCGCCGGGCGCCGAGCCGGCGCAGCAGCAGCCGTTCTGCGAGGGTCCACGCGGTGGTCGTGGCCAGGTACAGCCCGGACGCGAGCGGCACGAACGCTGCGAACACGACGGCGATGTAGGGGATGACCCTCGTCAGCGCGGCTGGTGCCGCTCCCGCGCCCGCGCCCGCGCAGGCGGACGGGGCGGCAAACGCGCGCGTCCTTCTCGCCGTGACCCAGCCGATGCCGGCGAGCAGCAGGAACAGGCCGGCGAAGACCGCCCCCTGGGCGCTGAACGGCCCTGCGCCGCTGAGCCAGTAGCTGCCGAGCGGCGCGCCGAACAGGTCATGGCCGAGCAGCGCGTTCCGGGCACCGCCGATCACGGGCGATCTGAACACCAGGTACATCACGCTGAAAAGAGGCCATTGCAACAGCGCGGGCAGGCAGCCAGCGTAGGCGGACGTTCCCTCGGTCCGGTACAAGGCGGCGAGGGCACGCTGGAACGCCTCGGGCTGGCCCGAATGCTGCTTGCGCAAGGCCCGGACCTGCGGTGCCATCTTGGCCTGGGTGTCCATTCCCTTCATGGCGCGATAGCTGAGCGGCACGAGGACAAGCCGGACCGCCATCGTGAAGAGCACGATCGCGGCCGCCGGGCCCAGGGTTCCCAGTAGCGCCGCGAGGACAGCGGCGAGACTCGAGACGAGGTGATAGGCGGCGTCGACGGGGACGCCGAGAAATGCGGACATGACTACCCTCCAGCGGGGTCGGAGTGACAGCAGACAACTGGAGGCGGCCGCGTTCAGCCCGCTGCAGCGTTGCCCGCGGAGGGTCAGACGCGCGGGGTGTCAGGCCCCGCGGAACGTCAGGCCCGCAGGGCGTCAGGCCCGCGGAGCGTCAGGCCCGCGGGGCGTCAGGCCCGCGGAGCGTCAGGCCCGCGGAGCGTCAGGCCCGCGGAGCGTCAGGCCCGCGGAAGGGTCAGGGAAGAATCGTCTGACGGTGGCTGAGCGGGGCGAATCAGGCGGCCGCCGGGGCAGCGGACGGCGCTCTGGGGCGGGGACGGCCAGCCGCATCGGGGTCCCGCTGGGGCAAGAACGCCGCCCGCCATGCCTTCTCCCGCAGTGCAGCGACGCGGCTCCTCAGCGGCGCAGCGGCGGCAAAGCGGCCAAGCCAGCCAGCCGCCAGCACGCATACGGTCAGTGCGCAGGTCAGAGCGCTCAAGGCAAGGGCGGTCAGTGCAACGCCGGAGACGCCGGACGGGGCGAGCAGAAGGTGACCGGTAGCGTGCAGCAGTCCGGCAAGGAACGCGTTCAACGTGCTCCACGCCATCAGCACCGGCATCAGCTCCCGCTAAACGCAACCGCGTGCCTTCAGGGTACGCCGGCTACCGGACACCGGGGAGAGTTGTCGGAGCCCGCACCGCTGAGAACCGAACTGTAGTTCGTTTGAATCTAAGAATGTCAGTGGGGGTCGCTAAAATAGTCGAAGACGGTGGTTGCCGGAAGGAGGTGGCAGATGGCGAGCCCAGCGGAGAGCTTCGCTCCCGACGGACCCGATGAGTCCCCGGCTCGCGACCAGTCCGCGGCTCGCGACCAGTCCGCGGCTCGCGACCAGTCCGCGGCTCGCGACCAGTCCGCGGCTCGCGACGAGTCCTGGTCAACCTTCGATGGCGGGCTGTCCTGGTGCTGGGGCTTTGATCTGGCGGCGCTGCTCGATGCGGTCAGCGGTCCCGCGGCCTGGCGACGCGCCGACGCGCCCGCCTCGGACGGAGCGACGCCCGCCTCGGACGGTGCCGCCGATGACCCGGAAGCCGAGGAGGCTGCCTACCAAGAGGCGGTAGCCGCCGGGCGCGTGCGCGAGGTCCCGCTCGAATGGGTGGCTGGACGCATCGCCGAGTCGCTGCCGACCGGCCCCGGACTAGCGGGCTGGCTGGCGCAATCTCGTGCGGCCGGCCTCGAGGATGGCGCGTTGGCTGGAATCGCGGCCTCGTTCCGGCGGCTGGCCTCGTGGGCCGCTGCCGGCGAGCTGGCGGCGGTAGCCCAGATCGCGTCGCGGTCGGCCAAGACCGACCGCCGCGCGGAGGTCGATGAGGCCGGGCGTCCTGATCGTGTGACGGCCGACGCGGCTGGCCAGGTCGCACTCGCACTGGCGATGTCACATGACGGGGCGACCAGCTGGGCGGACCTCGGCGTGATGCTCACCTGGCGGCTGCCGGCCACCGGTGCCGCGCTGGCCGCCGGTGAGATCGATCTGGGCAGGGCCCGCATGATCGTCAGGATGACGAGCCCGCTCAGCGACGAGGCGGCCAGGCAGGTCGAAGCTGCCGTTCTCAGCCGGGCCGGGTGGATGACGCTCGGGCAACTGCACGCGGCGCTTCGGCGCGCCGTCATCAAGGCTGATCCAGAAGGCGCGGAGCGACGCCGCAAGCAGGCCGAACGCAACGCTTCCGTCGCCTTCTACCCAGAGGACGAGGGAACTGCGACGCTGGCCGGCTACTCGCTGCCTGGCGTTGAAGCGGCCGCGGCGATGGCGCGGATCTACTCGCTGGCCAAAGCCATGAAGGCGGCCGGTTCGACCGATCAGATGGACCTGCTGTGCGCACACGTGTTCCTGGGTCTTCTGCTCGGCACGCTTCCGTTCACCCCTGCCGCCGATACCCCACCGCCGCCTGGGCCGCACCCGCCTGGGTCGCCCGCGGACGCTCCCCGTGGCACCACGCCCGGAAACGGCCCGCGAGGGGCTGGTCCGCGCGGAGGTCGCCCGTCGGGCGAGACGCCGCCCACGGACACCCCGCCACCCGGCTCGCCCGCGGCCGGTTCGCCGGGGCCGTGGCCGGGCATCCGGCCGTATCTGCCGTCGTGGCTCCCCGACACGGCGGGGCAGTCGTCGGTGACCGGACCCCGGGGCCTGCTAAACCTCGCCGTACCGCTGGCGACGCTCACCGGATCCTCCTCGGCTCCCGGGCAGCTCTCCCGGCTCGGCGTGGTCACCGCCAGTCAGGCGCGGCAACTCGCCGTGCTGGCCGCTCGGCATCCGGCGACCCGATGGCGCGTCGTTATCGCGAACGCCGCTGGTCAGGCGATCGCCGTCCGTCATGTTCCGCGCTCGCGCAGTCCAGGAAGCACCGAGGGCCTGGGCCTCATCGGGCGCGTGACGCTGGTCGTTAGCGCCGATGAGCTAGCCCACGGCCCGCCGCCTGGGCCGGCTGCAAACGATCACACAACAGACGGCGCGCTTGCGGTGATCATCGACCGGGCGATGGTCGCGGGCGCGCGGGCGGCTGAGATCGCGATGGAACGAGAGGTGCGCGATCATCAATCCGGCGGCTGTGCCCATGACCTGGCCTCGTCGGCCTACCGGCCGCCGCCCCGAGTCGCAGAACTGGTCACGGCCCGAGACGGGACCTGCAGGTTCCCGCCTTGCAGGCGGCCGGCTGAACAATGCGACCTGGATCACACGCGTCCTTTCGACCAGGGCGGGCTGACTTGCTCGTGCAATCTTGGTGGCGAATGCCGGTCACACCACCAGCTCAAGCAGCACCCCCGCTGGTCGCTGCGGCAGCTGGCTGACGGGGTGTTCCAGTGGATGACGCCGGCCGGTCGCAGCTACGTGAGCAGGCCGGATCCGTACTGCCTCTGACGCTGGGGCCCGCCGCGCGTGGGGGTGGTCGGCGCGGTGTCCATATCGGGATGGAACGCGAGACGACGCATGCCGTCACGGGGTGCCGGGTAGGTGGTCTCGGTCCGGACGCGTCCGGGCAGCGAGCGAACCGCACTCGATCAGGCGGAGGTGCAGATCGATGTCAGCCGAACAGTCACGTTCCGAGCAGGCGTTCAGCGATCAGCTCAGCCTTAGCGGCGGCGAGGCCAATATCTACGAGGCGATCGCGACTCTGGAGTTCCTGGGACGGCCGGCCGGGACGGCCGAGATCACGTCGGCCACGGGGTTGCGCGAGGCTGCTGTCGAT
Source organism: uncultured Actinomycetota bacterium (assembly GCA_963739025.1). Taxonomy (GTDB): domain Bacteria; phylum Actinomycetota; class Actinomycetes; order Streptosporangiales; family Streptosporangiaceae; genus Chersky-822. The sequence continues at coordinate 178,567 of CAVTYS010000005.1, forward strand.
GAGTCGTTGCGCGCCATGATCGAGCGCGGCGTCCTGCGTGCGCATGACCAAGACGGCCGCGCGGTCTATGAGCCCGCCTACCGGGGCTGGAGTACGGCACCCGAGCAATCCGCAGGTCCGCAGCGCTGACGCGGCTGGCGCTGCCGCCGCGCGTCGGCTGGCGCTGCCGCCGCGGTTCGACCCGCCTGGCGCCGCGCGTCGGCCCGCCTGGCGTCGGCTGGCCGCGGGCTGACCTTAGCCATATAGCCCATATCAGTACTCTGATATCTGGGGTCAAGGGTCCGCGATGAGAAGGCGGGGCAGCGTGCGCGTTACCGGGACTGCTCAGCGCGAGGCCTGGATCGCACGGACCTGGCCGCCCGTCGAGGAGGTCCGCGCCGACCTGTGGTCGGCTCCCGTGCCAATCCCTGATAACCCGCTTCGTTACACGCTGACATACCTGATCGCCTCCGGCACCGAGCTGGTGGTCGTGGACCCTGGCTGGGACACCGAGGCTGGCTGGAACGCGCTCGCCGATGGCCTGAAGGCGGCCGGCGCGTCGCCCGCCGACGTGACCGGGATCGTCGTCACGCACATGCACCCTGACCACCACGGGATGTCGGGGCGGCTGCGCGCCGCCAGCGGCGCGTGGGTCGCGATGCATCCGGCCGAGCGCGAGACGCTCGCGATGATGCGCGCCCAGGGCGCGGACATGGCCGCAGGGGACCTGGCCTGGCTGCGCCGGTGCGGTGTGCCGGACGACGTGGCCGCCGAGCTGAGCATGCGGTCGGGATCCGGGCACCCGTTCGCTGGCATGATCGATCCCGACCGGCTACTCGAGCACGGTGACCTGGTGCCGCTGCCCGGCCGCCAGGTCAGGGCGGTCTGGACGCCAGGGCATACGCCAGGGCACCTGTGCCTGCACGACGAAGCCGAGGACCTGCTCCTGACCGGCGATCACGTGCTGCCGAGGATCAGCCCGAACATCGGCCTGCAGCCGCACGCCGCAGAACCGCCGCTCGCCGCCTACCTGCGCTCGCTGGAGTTCGTGGCGCGGTACGACAGCGCGGAGGCGCTGCCCGGCCACGAGTACCGGTTCCACGGCCTGGCCAGCCGCGTCCGGATGCTGCTCGCACACCACGAACGGCGCTGCGACGAGGTGATCGAGATCCTGCGCAGGCGCGGCCCGGCGACGAGCTGGCAGGTCACCACCGAGCTGACCTGGTCACGCGGATGGGCGGCGGTCACCGGGTTCATGCGCCGCGCCGCGCTCGCCGAGGCGGGCGCTCACCTGCAGCATCTCGCGGACAGCAACCGGATCGTCGCGACGCCGGCGGGAGGCCCCGACCAGGCGGAGATCTTCGCGCTCCCCGGTTGACGGGCCGGCGCCCGGTTGACGGGTCGGCGCAAGCCGCGGTCACCAGTTCCAGCTAGCCGCGGCACAGCCAGCCGCCGCCGCACATTTGTCACTCCGGTATCACAATATAGTTTGGTTAAATCTCCCCCTCTGGGCGCTTTCTTTCGGGTCATGCGAGCATGCGAATTAGGGAGCAGGGCACGGAGGAGGAGGGCATTGCGGAGGCCTCCTCCACCGATCAGGCACGTGATCGCGCACCGCGTCGCCTTCTGCGTCGTCATCCTCACCGCACTCACCACGGCAACCTTCACCGCCGCGGCGGTGTCCTTCTTCAGCGCCGTCACCGCGGGCGCCGCGACCAGCGAGCTCAGCGGCCGCCCCGGTTCGGCCATCGGAATCACGGCGGCGGCCTCCCGGGGCAGCATCCACCGGATCGGATCTGACATTGCCTGCGATCCTGACGTTGACGAACTGACCGTACTCCTCGAGCCTGAGCACGCCGTGGCTGCCGGCGTGCGCGACCAGCGCCGCGACGGCGGGGGAGACCAGGAGCGGGATGGGGCCGCTGCCGGCGACCGAGCCCGGCCTGGCGAGGGCCCGCACCGGGAAGTCCGGCCACGGCGTGTCGGCGGCCAGCGCCGCGTAGGCGGCCGGATCCACCACCGCCATCGCCCTGCTGAGCCTTGTTGGCCGAGAAGGAAGCGGGCGCAAGCGGCCACATGAGCTCTCTGGCGGCGAACAGCAGCGCGTGGGCATCGCGCGCGCTTGCCAACAACGGTCAGCTGCTGCTCGCCGATGAGCCGACGGGGCAGCTCGATTCGCAGACGGCCCGCCAGATCATGGGCCTGATCAGGAGCATCGTGCACGCCGAGGGGCTGACCGCGATCGCGACCACGCACGACAGGGGGCTGATGGACATCGCCGACCGGGTGCTGATGATCCAGAACGGCCAGGTCCAGGCCGGGTAGGCCGCGTCTAGCCTGCCGCTGCTCGCGTCAGTGCCACCACGGGGATCTCGCGGGTGGTCTTGGTCTCATGCTCGGCGAAGAACGGGTACCGCTCCTTGAGCATCGCCCACACCTGGTCGCGCTCGCTGCCGCTGAGCGGGACAGCCGTCGCGCCGAAACGCTCGCTGCCGACCTCGACCACGACCCGCGGGTGCGCGACAAGATTGAGATACCAGTCAGGATGCTTCGGCGCGCCGATGTTGGACGCGATCACGAGCAGCCGGTCGCTGTCCCGGTGGAACATCATCGGCGTGGTCCGGTTCTGCCTGGTCCTGGCGCCGGTCGTGGTGAGCAAGAGCAGCCCGTCCCTGTGCATGCCGTCGACGTCGCCGCCGGCCCTGAACTGCTCGATCACCCTGGCGTTGATCTGCTTGATGTCCATCGGCGCGGCTCAGTCGGTGCGCCCGGTCAGGGCCAGGCTCGCGCCGATGCCGATCATCACGAGGCCGCCGGTCCCGCCGACGGCAGCGAGCCGGCGCGGCGAGCTGGCCAGCCAGGTGCGCGCCGTCCCGGCGACCAGCGCCCAGGTGCTGTCGCAGAACACCGCGATCGCGACGAAGATGGCGCCGAGCAGCAGCATCTGCGCGGGCACATGACCCGCCGACTGGTCGACGAACTGGGGCAGCACGGCGATGAAGAAGAGGATCGCCTTTGGGTTGCTGACCCCCACCATGAACCCGTCGCGCACGATCCTGCGGATCGACTTCGGCTCGGCCCTGGCGGTCAGGGCCGAGCCGAGCTCGCGGCGGTGCCACAGCGCCTGGATGCCGAGGCACACCAGGTAGGCGGCGCCGGCCAGCTTGAGCACGGTGAAGACGGTCGCCGATCGCTCCACGATGGCGCCGACACCGAACGCCACGGCGGCCACCTGCACGTACACGCCGATCTGGCCGCCGAGCGCGGTGCCGACCCCGGCCGTCCTGCAGAGCATCAGCGACCGGCTGATGATGAACAGCACGTTGGGGCCGGGGACGATGATCAGGGCGAACGAGATCAGCGCGAACGCGAGCAGATGATCGGCGGGAACCATGGCCGCAGCCTAGTGGCCGGGCGCTGTCGCGGGCATCGGAGTTTCCGCGACGCATGGGCCAGGATGATGACATGACGGTTATCAGGGTCTTCGATGCGGCTGGCTAGTGCTCTGACCACGCCCGGACAACAGGCGGGCCAGGCGGTCGGGGCGGACCAGGCGGTCGCTCACCCAGCAGTGGCTGACCGGCGTGCTGTTCGCCGCGGCCACGGCGCTGCTAAGCGCGGCCCTCGGCCTGCTGCCCGCCGAGGTCGACAACGCGCTGAAACACGGCTGGGGCGGCGGCGGCCAGGCCATCTCGTCGGCCAGCGTCATCTTCTTCGCGCTCGCTGGCCTGGCGCTGCTCGGCTGGGCCGCCTGGCGATGGCACGAGCGCGGCGTGATCCTGGCCGACCGCGGCACCGCCTACCTGGTGGAGGAGCGGGCCACGACCTGGTGGGAGGAGGAGAAGGCGACGGTGCTGTCCGCCATCGGCGCCGGGTTCGCCAGCGTGCTGCGGGTGCCGGGCCCGACGGCGCTGGACGAGACGTGGCACTGGCAGGCCGACGCGATCGGCGCGCCGCAGTGGGACGCCAGGACCGACCAGCTCGTCAATTCGTTCCGCGCGGTGCACTACAACGACGACCACATCACCCACAACGCGCTGTTCACGTGGGCGCCATGGCCGGTCGCGATGGCCTTCGGGGCGCGGGCGACCGCCCGCAGCCGCGGCCTGGTCCTGAACGTCAGGCAGCGGCCGAGCTATACCGCCGGGCCTGACCTGCACGAGCTGCGGCTGACCGACGGGGCACACGACTTCGTGCGCGGCAGGGAGCTGCCGCCGCTGAGCGAGTGCGCGCCCGGCCACGGCGTCACCGCGCTGGCGGGCCAGCTGACCGTCAGCATCGACCCTTTGATCGCGGTTAACGCAACCCTGCCCGTGCAGCCGAGCGGGCAGGCCGGCCGGTTCGGGCGCGGCCGCCTTGGCCGTCACCCAGCCGGTGCGGCGCCGCGGCTGCTGATCCTGCTGATCAGGGTCGTGATCGGGCCGGTCGGGCCGATCGGCCTCGACCTTGCCGCGGCACCGCCGGTCACCCTGCTCGCGCCGGCCAGCCTGATCGGTCCCGTGCTCCCCGCCGGGCCGTGTTCTGTGCCCGTCGCCGAGTGGCGCCTCGAGTCGCGCAGCGGCAGCCGGCAGCCGCTGCCGTGGCGCGCGTTCCCGCGGGCGGCCGACAGCATCGCGGGCTGGGCCGCCAGCCAGGCGGCGCAGCACGGCTGCGATGTCGTCGTGCTCGGGGCCAGGATGCCGCAGGAACTGGCCGTCGGTCTCGGCGTCCAACTCGGCCAGCGGCCGGCCAGCTGGCCGTGGCGGATGTACCCGGCGATCTACGACCAGGGCCAGCTCGTCATACCCGACCTGCAGCTCGGGGCCGAGGCGGTGCCGCCCCAGCGGGCTCCCTAGCATGAGATTTCATGAGCGACAGCACGCTGACGTGGCCTGAGGTAGCGGCGCGTCTCGCGCCGTGGCGCCCGTACTGGCTCGGCACCACGACCCCGTCCGGCGCACCGCACGCGGCTCCGGCCTGGGGCGCCGTGCTGGACGATGTGTTCTACATCTTCAGCGGTCCCGCCGGCCTGCCGCGCGTGCTGGCGGCCTTCGCGGCCAAGTACACGGGCGAAGACGACCGTCAGTACCTCTCCGGCGTCGACCCTGCCGTCGACGTCATCTACGCCATCAGGCCACGGTCGGCGATGATGTGGCGGCTCGCCGACTACGAGAAGTCTCAGCGGCGCTGGACCGGGAGTTAGGAGAGCGCCCGGGCCCTCTGCGCCCGCCGCCTCGCGGCCGCTAGCCCAGCGGGCTCGCTGGTCATCCCGCGCCGTGCGCCGCCCGCTGCAGCGCGGTCAGCTGCTGCTCGGTGCCGATTGCTATCAGCACGTGGCCGGCCTCGAGCGGGGTCTCCGCCGGCGGATTGGCGGCAAACTGGCCGTCTGCGTCGCGGAGCGCGAGCACCAGCGCCCCGGTGCGCTCGCCGACGTCGGCCTGGCGGAGCGTGCGCCCGGCCAGCCTGGAACCCGGCCTGATCGACACCTCCTCGAGCCGGAACTCCAGGCTGCCGTCATGCATCACGACGTCGAGGAACTCGACCACGTTCGGCTGCAGCGCCGAAGCCGCTATCCGCTGGCCGCCGATCCGCTGCGGGTTCACGACCCTGGTCGCCCCGGCGCGCAGCAGCTTCGACTCAGACTCCTCGGTACGCGCCCGCGCGACGATCACCAGGTCGGGCCGCAGCGCCCTGGCTGACAGCGTCACGTAGACGTTCTCCGCGTCGGTGTTGATCGCGGCAACGAGGGCCCTGGCGCGCATGACGCCGGCGGTGCGCAGCACCTCGTCGTCGGTGACGTCGCCGATCAGGGCGGGGAACGGCGTCTCGGCCACCCTGCCGCCATCCATGTCGACCACCACGACGTCGGCGCCCTGGCCTGCCAGGTAGCTGCCGACCGCACGGCCGACCCGGCCCCAGCCGCAGACGATCGTGTGCCCGGTCATCCGGGAGATGTTGCGCTCCATCCGGCGCCTTTCGAAGTGGCGGCGCAGGTGACCTTCCACCAGCGTCTCGAGCACGATGCTGAACGCATACAGGGCGGTACCCGTCCCCGCCAGGATCAGCACGATCGTGAAGATCTTGCCCGCCGTGTCCAGCGGGTGGAGCTCACGGAATCCGACCGTCGTGATCGTGGTGACAGTCTGGTACACCGCGTCGAGCGCGCTGAAGCCGAGCACGGCGTAGCCGATGCTGCCGGCCACGACGACGGCGAGCACCAGGCCCAATGCGAGCTGGATCCGCCGCACTTTGCTCACCAGGCCATTCTCCCCGCGCCGCGCCGGTTCTAGCTGTCACGTCGGCCGCCGCCTCAGGCTTTGGTGTGCTCGTAGTCAACCAAAAGGGTTCGGTGGGTCGTCTAATCCGCGAGGTGATCAGGTGGAGGAAGAGTTCGGCCGGTTCGTCGCGGCGCGCGGCCGGGCATTGTGCCGGACCGCGTATCTGCTCACGGGCGACTGGCAGGTCGGCGAGGACCTCGTGCAAGAGGCGCTGACCAGAACCTACCTGCGCAGGCGGCGGCTGAGAAGCGCCTCGGCGCTCGAACCGTACGCGCGCAAGGTGCTCGTGTCGTTGTTCTTGTCATCCCGCCGCAGGTTCTGGACCCGGGAACTGCCGTTCGCAAGCGTGCCAGACCAGATCACGACCGGGCCGCTTGATGCGGCCGAGGACCGGCACGGGATCTGGCCAGCGCTGCTCGCGCTGTCCGCGCAGCAGCGGGCCGTGCTCGTGCTGCGCTACTTCGAGGACCTGACGGAAGCGGACATCGCCACGGTCCTCGGCTGCTCGCCTGGCGCCGTCAAGACCCACGCCGCGCGCGGCCTTGACCGGCTGCGCAAGTCGATCGCCCTGGAGGGGTGGACCCGATGAACGACGTCGAGGACCTGCTGCGCGAGGAGTTGCGCGCGCGGGTCGACGCGGCCGAGGCCGCGCTGCCGGACAATGCGCTGCGGCTGATCGATATCGACGCGTGGATCGGTCGTGTCCGACTGCGGCGACGGTGGATGGGAGCGGCGCTGAGCGCGGTGGCGGTGGCGGCCGCGATCGCGCTGCCGCTCGCGCTGTTGTCGCCGGTCACTCCCGGTCGCGTCGGGCCCGTGACGCGAGGCGCCGCAGTGCCGCTCACCGACACGTCCGTGACGCCACGTGGCTGGGCGCCTGTCGCCTATGACAACGTCGAGATCTCGGTTCCTGCAGACTGGCGGGTCGCGAGCAAGCCGGTCTGCGGGAGCACGAGTCACGGCTATGTCGTGCTCGGTACCACCTCGACCTCGCTCGTCGTCCGCAATCCGCGCTGCAAGCAGGCCGCGAACATGGTGGCGATCCAGGCTCTGCCGAAGGGCCAGGGCCGCACTCGCCGCCGGACCGGGCAGATCAACGGGATCCCCTTGCTGGGCGTCCGGCCGCTGGTACGCGGCTCAGAGACGTTTCTGGCCCCCACGATGCACGTGCTGATCACGGCCCGGGGCCCGCTGGCCAACAAAGTGCTCGGGACGCTGACCCGCTCGCCGCTGTCGGTCGTGCTCGCGCCAGGACCCCGGTTCCCGGTTCCGCGCAGCTGGCGCTGGCATGAGTTCCGGGGGATCAGGTTCGCCGCGCCCGGAGGCTGGGCCCTGGTGCGGAATGGCCACTGGGGCTGCTCGCCTGCCAGTGCCCAGGACGCCGTCATCCTGATTCCCGCGGCCAACTTCCGACGGCCGCGTTGTCCGGCTGTGCTCCCGACGGCCGGGCAGATGACCGGGCATGTCGGCGTACTCGTCGCGGCCGGGCCTAACCGGGGCTATGGCGACTGCAAGATCCGGCGTGGCCTCAGGACGTGCTACGTGATGCCGGCCTTCGGCGACCAGAGGCTGGACGTAGCGGTCGACATTCCTGGCCGCGATCGGGCGACCCTGGTGCAGATTGGCCTGGGCGGAAGCGGAGCGATCCCCAGGGCGATCGTGGAGTCGATCAGGCCGAAGTAGGCTAGCCGCTTCGATGAGCGCTTGCGGCGGTCTGACCAGTCGGATGTTCTGGCGTTCCGGCCGTCAGCGGGACCGCGCCTGAACGGACCAGGCCCATCTGGACGAGCTGGCGGGGCAGGACGGCGTCCAGGGCCCAGTCGGTGGCGATCCTGACCCGGTTGGACGGCATGCTCAGCAGGTGGTACCCGCGCGTCACGGCCTTGGCCGGGAGGCCGGCCAGCCTGACGCCGAAGGGATCAGCGGCCGCCTGGGTACCGGCAAGGTCCACGACGAAGCCGAGATCCCGGTGCTCGTACGGGCGGCGCTGGCGGCGTCCGATGCCGTAGGAGGCGGCGAGGTTGCTGGCGGCCAGCTCGCCCTGACGCTGTGCGTGCTGGGCAGTCATCGCGGTGATCGAGCCCGGCCTGGTGAGGTCGGGCACGGCGGCGGCGTCGCCGCAGGCGTGGATCTCCGGATGACCAGGCACAGTCAGGTACTCGTCCACGGTGAGCCTGCCGTGCCGCATTGGCAGCCCGAGCCGCTCGACCATCGGGTCGGGCCGTACGCCGACACACCAGATCAGTGAGCGGGTGGGGACGAACTCGCCGTCCGATAGCCGCACGCCATCCTTCGTGGCTTGCTCGACGCTGGTGCAGGTCCTGATCTCCATCCCGCGCTCCGACAGCACCTTCGTCGCCGTGGCGGACAGGCGCTGGTCAAGCTCGGGCATTAGCCGCGGCGCGATGTCGACCAGGATCCAGCGCAGGTTCTGGGCGCTGAGGCCGGGATGGCGCCGGGCAGCGATCCTGGTGAGCAGCTGTCCGGCGGCGGCCACCTCGGTGCCGGTGTATCCCGCGCCGACTACGACGAAGGTGCAGCGCGCCTCCCGTTCTGCCGGATCGTCCGTCAGGTCAGCGATCTCGAGCTGCCGCAGCAAGTGATCACGCAGGTAGATCGCCTCGCCCAGGCTGCGGAACCCGTGCGCGTGATCGGTGACACCGGGAACCGGCAGCAGCTTGTTCACGCTGCCGAGGGCGATCACGATCTGGTCGTAGCCGATCGTCCGCGTATCGCCTTCCGGGTTGCGCACGCTCACCCGCCTGGCGTCCAGGTCGACGCCGGTCACGGCGCCGAGCACGTGGCGCACCGAGCTGCAGGCCGTTGCCAGCGGCGCTGCCACGGTCCTCGGGTCCAAGATGCCGGCCGTCACCTCGGGCAGCAACGGCATGTACAGGAAGTAGTCGGTCGGGTTGATCAGGACGACGTCGAGTTTGCCCCTGGCCAGCCTGCCGAGTTTGCGGGCCGCGTGAAAGCCGGCGAAGCCGCCCCCGGCGACGACGATGCGCGGGCGTGATCCTGTCATAGCCTCCGTGTCCATAACCCACCCGTAACCGGACCAGGCCCACCCAAACCCTGGGAGTCTGAGCCAGCCGCCCAGTGCGACGGTCGGCGTAGCCGTGGCGGCAGCTTCGTCCGGGCGTCGCCGCGGGCCGAGTCGAGCTGCGGCTGGCTGGTGAACAGGCTCGTGGCCAGGTCAGCCCCGGCCAGGTCAGCGCCCCTGAGATCCGCGCCGGTCAGGTCGGCGTAACTCAGATCGGCGCCGCGCAGGCCGGCGCCGACCAGCTGCGCGCCGCGCAGGTTGGCTCCGGCCAGGTCGCCCTCGCACATGTCCCTTCCTGCCAGGTCAGCGCCGCGATGATCAGCGCCGGCGTAGCCGGCGCTGTTGCGCACGTGGGCGCTGACGCGCAGCAGGACGGCGTTCACCCGATCGCGGTGGCCGGTCACGTCGAGGGCGATCAGCGTGCCGGGGTCGGAGAGCGTCAGGCGCCCTGTTGCGGCCGAAAATTCTGTCAGATCGGCGCGGAACGGGTCAGCGAACGGCAGCGCGAGCGCCTCGTTGAGGTACCAGAGCAGCTCGTGCAGCGCGCGCATGACCGCGAAGGCCGCGAACATCGGCGCCGCGAGCCCGGGTTCTGACCGCCAGTCCTGGCCGGCGAACGTGTGCTGGGCGACCTTCTGGCCGGCGCCGTAGCAGTCGAACGCCGCGCAGCCGCCGAAGCCCGCCGGCCTCAGCCGGTCGTGGATGCAGCAGCGGAAGCCGGCGTCCAGGTTCGGGCAGGGCCGCCCGGCCGGCTTGCTGATCGCGAAGTCCGCAGAGGCCGTGAACGCGGGCGCAACGCAGCACAACGCCACGCAGCGGGCGCAGTCGGCCCGCAGCTCCTCGCGCCGCCGGTCAGTGGCGTCAGTCACGCGGCTCACGCTAGTCGCCGCCGCCGGTGCCGGCGCCGGCGCACGCGGTGAGGCGCACGTAGCGCGCGATCGCGGCGCCCGCGCGCTCGGTGTCGCCGGTCGCGAGCAGGTCGAGCAGGCAGCCGCGCAGGACGGCGAGCGCGAGCGTGCGGTCGGCGTTCGCGTCCGGGTCGCCGGCGTTCCCGGCCGGCTGGGCGGCGGCGAGCACCTCAAGCCAGTCGGCGACGGACTGGCTGGCGAAGCCTGACCACGGCCCGCCAGGCTCGACCAGCGACCGGCCGTACGCCTCGGTCCACAGGGTGAGCAGCGGCCGCACCGGCTCGGCGGCCAGCCAGCGCCAGGTCGCGGCCACCATCGCCGGCAGCCCGTCCTGGCTGGCAGCGTTCTGGCCGGCCGTGCCCTCGCGGGCGAGATACCCGAGCTCGTCGGCCCTGGCCTTCGCGAGCAGCTCCCTGACCAGGCCGTCCTTGGAACCGAACAGGAACAGCAGCACGCGCGGGCTTGAGCCGATGGCCGCGGCCAGCGGCCGGAGCGACAGATCGGCCAGACCGTGTTCGAGTGCGTAGCGGTAGGCGAGGTCGAGCAGTTCCTCGCGGCGTCGCGTGGCCATGGGCACCATGCTAGCGTGCTACTGAAACGAGTGTTTCAGTGACTGGGGAGAACGCGATGAACGAGTCACGAGTCGTGCTGCGGCGGGTCGGCGAGCCGGGGGATCTGGGCTGGATGGTGCTGGCGCAGGGCGAGATCTACGCGGCCGAGTACGGCTGGGACACGACGTTCGAGGCGCTCGTCGCCCGTATCGTGGCCGACTTCGCCGCCGGGGCCGGCTGGATCGCCGAGCTCGACGGGTCGGATGCGTGCTCTGCGTGCCTGCCGGCGAGGACACCGCGCAGCTCAGGATCCTGCTGGTCGACCCGTCGGCGCGCGGTCACGGGATCGGCGCGATGCTGGTCGATGAGTGCGTCGCGTTCGCGCGCGGCGCCGGCTACGAGCGGATGCGGCTGTGGACGAACGATCCGCTCGTTGCTGCCCGCCACATCTACCTGTCCCGCGGGTTCACGCTGGTCGAGGAGTATTCGCGTTAAGCAGGAGAATCGGTGCGTGACGGTGAATAACAGTATTAAAGTGCTTGTCCCGGTTCTGAGCCTGGCAGTCGGCGTGGCCGGCCTCATGCCGGCCGTCACAGCCCGCGCTGACACCACCTCAGCGCTGCAGCTAACCAGCTTCTACCAGATCGTCGCGGATACCGCGCACGACCACCTGTTCATGAGCCAGGGCAGCAGCAGTCAGAACCGCGTCATCGTCACGAACCTGTCCGGCAAGCAGGTCGCCACCATCGGCAGCCAAAACGGCGTGGAAGGCATCGCGCTGTCACCGGACGGCAAGACCCTGTACACGGCGCTCGGATCGTCCCACGCCGTCACCGCGATCGACACCGCGACGCTGACGCAGACGGCGTCCTACCCCGTCGGCAACGCGAATACCCCCGTGGACGTCGCGGTGCAGAGCGGCAAGGTCTGGGTGAGCTATAACACCGGTTCGCCCGGCGCGGCCGCGATCGGCGACATCAACCTCACGGCAAACACGCCCGCGTTCGAGACGCAGCCCGCCATGGGAGGCTGGCACGCCGCTCCGGAACTCGCCGCTGACCCTCATGACACGGGCGTTCTCGTCGCCGCCGAGCCGGGCATGAGCCCGTCGTCGGTGGCCAGCTACGAGACCTCAGCTGATCCGGCAACCGTGCGCGCCCAGTCGGCCAGTTTCAGTAATTGCGAGAACCAGCGGGACCTGGCAGTCGTTCCCGGCGGCGCGGAGTTCATCCTGGCCTGCGGCTGGCCGTACGATCACTACCGCTACAGCACCGCCGACCTCAGCCAGCAGGGGTCCTACGCCAGCACCACCTATCCCGGCGCCGTGGCACTCGACGCCAACGGCGACGTCGCCGCGGGCACCGTGAACGGCGCAGCTCCGACGGACTTGTACGTTTACCGCCCTGACGGCGACACGGCGCTGAACACCTACAGCCTGGGCAACGTTGGCGGCAATCTCATGCCGCGAGGCCTGGCCTGGTCTCCTGACGGCTCGAAGCTGTTCGCTGTGCTGCAGGGCTCCAGCACGAAATACTCACTGCGTGTCATCGATGGCCCGCTGCTGCTCAGCCCCCGGCTCACCCTGAGCACCGGGTCGTCGAAGTTCACCTACGAGCCCACCGTGCACGTCACGGCGCACCTCGGCACCACCGACACGAATCGCGCCGTCTCGCTCTACGCGCAGCCGTTCGGCAGCAAGTCGAAGACGCTGCTGAAGACCGGCAAGGTGGATGCCAGCGGGAACCTGAAGGTGAGTTACAAGGCTGCGCACAGCACGACGTTCAGCGCGGTGTTCTCGGGCGACTCGCAGTACAGGCCGACATCCGTCACCCGCGTCATCTACGTCCGGGCTAACGTGTCGGAGACGCTGAGCGGCTACTACGCCAGCAGGCGCACCAGCGGGATAACTTACCGGCTGTTCCACCGCCGTGTCCTGATGCACGCCCACGTCACCGTCCGGCCGGACAAGAGCGGGCAGTGCGTCAAGTTCGAATTGCAGGAGCATTACCAGGGTGCCTGGCACGGCGCGACCACGCGGTGCGGCACCCTGGACAGCTCCGGCAAGCGGGTTGACCTGTACCCGGCAGACTTGACGGGCGACCACTTCGTCTGCCGTTCGCACGACGACGAGCCGTGGACGACGGTCAGTTTCGGCCGCCTGGCCGACGAGACGCGCTACGTGTACGCCGGCGGCCGCATCACGCTCCGCTCGGCGTAGGCGGCCGCCGCTTCACGCCGAGGGCCCGGTATGGGTGCGACACCCATTGCGCGCGGAGGTTATGGATGTCACACCGATACACGCCGGCCGCAGGAGGCGTGTGGCAGCAGCGGTCACTGTGCCTTTTGTGACCTGTGAGGTGGAGTCACCGGCGGGCGGTGGCCGATGAAGAGGTTCGCCGGCGGCCTGCCTGGCAGCGAGCGGCCCTCGAGGCCGGGGCCGACCACGAAGCCGGCCTCGGTCAGCAGATGCCGCCACGTCAGCCGGCTGAACACGCCGAGGCGATGGGCTTCCTTGATCACCTCGACCGTGCCGTCCGCCTCCCGAAGGATGAACTCGTACTCGGCCTGCACCCAGTCGTCGGCCGGATCCGGATCCCAGGTCTGCTCGCGGAACGTCGCGTGCCTGCCGGTCCCGTCGCCGCCGCCGCCTCCGCCGCCCGTGAGCGAGCGGAAGTCGTCCTTGACGTAGTCGGGGACGAAGACGACGATGCCGCCTGGGCGGCAGTGCGCGAACGCCGTCTCGACCACCATCGCGAGGTCGTTCTGGGTGGTCACGTAGTCGATGGCGTCGTGGGCGAGCACCGCGTCGAACGCCTGGCCGAGGCGCATCGTCCGCATGTCGCCGCGGACATGCCGGCACTCCGGATTGAGCCGCCTGGAGACCGCGAGCATGTCGGCGGAGATGTCGGTGAGCGTGAGGTCGAACCTGTCCTTCAGGTGCATGGCGACGTGGCCGCCGCCGCTGCCGAGATCGAGCACGTCGTGCACGCCGAGCGCCGCTGTACCGCTGAGCACGGCGGCGAGGTAGACGGCCTCCTGCGCGTACTGGTCAGGCGGCGAGATCAGCGGCCACCACGCGGCCAGCTCCCCGTAGAGGCGGTACTCGTGACCGGCGCCGGGCATGTTATCCGCTGCTGCGGCGCCAGCCAGGCTTGCGGAACCGCCAGCCGCACGCCAGGCACTGCCGGCGGATCGCGCTCATGCTGAAGAAGCTGAGCGGCAGCACGGTCCCGGAACCTGCGATCGTCAGTGCCGACCTCCGATAGCGGCCGCCGCCGACCGTTGTCACCAGGATCTCGTCGCCGGACTCCCTGTGCAGCGTCTGGCGCTGCCCGCCTGCGTCGACGAGCGTAACGGCCTGCGGCGATATCTCCAGATAGCTGGTCCGGCGGACTGCCCTGACCCAGCCCCAGATCACCAGCGCGGTGACGACACCCGCGAAGATCACCACCGCTATCCGGCCGCCCGTGGTCGTGGCGCCTGGATAGCCGCGTACGAACGCCAGCACGAAGACGAGCACGAGGGCGCCGAAGAGCCCGTCTCGCTGCATCCTGCTCGGACGAATTACGTTCATGGTCACGCCCGCGTTTCGCGTCACTCCGCCGACCCGCCGGCGGCGACTCCATTGTGCACGCTGAGCGGCCTAGTCCTCGACTGACGCGTCGATGGCGAGCGGCTAAGCCGCGTGCTCAGCCACCCAGACCATCGGATCTCCTGCGCCGAGGTCGGTGATCCCGGCGTCGGCCAGGGCGCCGCATACCAGCGTGCGGCGGTGCGCCGCGAACGTCAGGACGTGCGCGATCATGCCGCCGTAGGTGAAGACCTTGGGCGGATCGCAGACGGCGTCGACGAAGGTCTCGTCCAGCCGGCCCTCGCCGGTGATCGCGGCGACCTCGGCCAGGAACGCGGGCCCGACGACGGACAGCTTGGCCTGGAGCTGAGCGATGCTCTCGTGCTGCTCTGCGTCGAAGTCGTAGGGCCGGTGGTGCACAGCCGCGTCCCACATCCCTAGCTGCCCGACCAGGCGCGCGAGCAGGGAATGCAGCGTTGGCTCGTCGTCGATGCCTTCGACCGAAATCCGAACGGGCACGCTGAGCTGAGCGGCTGGCAGTCGGCCGGCCCTGGTCAGCATCTCGCCGACCAGCCAGACGTGATGCTTGATCATGGCTGTGAGCAGGTCCATGCCGGTAAACCTTCCTGGTGCGGGGACGCGCAGTCCGCCGGGCGGATTGAAGTGGACGCGGCTTGGCGCCTCGAGCCGGAAGCCGGCTGGATCGCGGCGCCATCGGGCCGGCGGCTGCCCGTAGGCGCGCCTGAACGCCCTGGTGAACGCCTCGTTGCTGGCGTAGCCAGCGTCCACGGCGACCCTGATCACGTCGTGGTCGGTGGTGATCAGCTGGTAGGCGGCGCGCTCGAGCAGGATCCGCCGGCGCAGCGCCGCAGGCGGCTCACCGGCCGCGGCCGACACCAGGCGATCGAAGTGGAACCTGGACAGGTGCGCCCGCGACGCCAGCGACGCTGGCGGTGCCTCGTGATCGTCCAGCGTGTCCGCGAGGACGTCAAGGAAGCTGGCGAACACGTCCGCCGTGGCCGTCATGCCTCGATCGTGCCACCGGCCGGCGGCGCCGGCTTGATCGTCCTTGCGGAAATTCAGTTGCGCCAGCGTGACCAGCATGGGAATCATCGGCCACGTCCGAGGTGCCGAGCGGAGAGGAGGGCCGACTGGTGCAGGTCCATTCGCTATCCACGCTGCCCGAACTCTGCTCAAGGAGCTCCTCCCATGCCCGACCAGGCATCCGACCGTGTCCGCCGCCGCAAGCGGCGGTTCGATGACGACGACCAGCCAGCATTCGCTAAGAGAGACCCGCACCGGCAGCGGCTGCTGCCCGACGATGCCCACGACGCCGTTGACGGGCTGCCGGCCGGCCAGCGGTGGTCCACCTGGGATCAGTCCTCCGCGACCGAGCGGGGTCCCGAGCCTTACCCCGGCTGGCTGGTCACCGAGCTCGGCGCGACCGATACCGACTTCGGCGTCCTGAAGACCGGGAAGGAAGCCGACGTCTTCCTGCTCAGCCGTGCCGTGCCGGACACCGGCCGGTCCTGCCTGCTCGCGGCTAAGCGGTACCGGGCCGCCGAGAACAGGCTGTTCCACCGCGATGTCGAGTACCTCGACGGCCGCCGGGTACGCGAGTCACGCGACAACAGGGCCATGGCCCGCAGGACCGCGACCGGGCGGGCGATCATCGCCCAGCAGTGGGCCAGGGCCGAGCTCACGGCGCTGAGCACGCTGCATCAGTGCACCGCGGCCGCCTGGTGCTCATCGACCTGCCGCAGGTGCTCGACGTGATCGCGCACCCGCGCGGTCCTGAGTTCCTGGACAGGGACGCGGCCAACATCGCCCGCTGGTTCGCCGGGCGCGGGTTGCAGGGCGGGGAGGTTCGTCCTGCCGAACTGGGCGCGCTGCTGCGGGCCGAGGCGCGCGTGTAGCGACGCAGGAAGCCGGCGGGCCGGAAAAGCGTTAGGCATCGGTGGTCCTGCCGGTGATGCTTGTCCGGGGCCCGCCCGCTTGCCATGGAGTCTGCCGTGCCGCCTACGCCGGTCGAGTTGCGCTCCCGGCTGCCCGAGCTGATGCTGCGTGACCAGCACCGGCTGCGGCGCCGGATCGAGCGTGCCGCCAGCCTGCGCGGAAACGGGCGGCGCGACCTGGAGCTTGGCAAGCTCGCGGCCGACCTGGACGCCGCGGCCGAGCGAGCGCAGGCCCGCAGGGACTCGGTGCCCGCCATCAGCTACCCTGCCGAGCTGCCGGTCAGCCAGCGGAAGGACGAGATCGCCGCCGCGATCCGCGACCACCAGGTGTTGATCGTCGCTGGCGAGACCGGCTCAGGCAAGACCACCCAGATCCCGAAGATCTGCCTGGAGCTCGGCCGCGGCGTGACCGGTCAGATCGGGCACACCCAGCCGCGCCGCCTCGCCGCGCGTACGGTCGCCGACCGGATCGCCGATGAGCTCGGCGTCGAGCTGGGCGCCGCGATCGGCTACAAGGTCAGGTTCACCGACCATTCGAGCGATAACACGCTGGTCAAGCTCATGACCGACGGCATCTTGCTGACCGAGCTGCAGCACGACAGGCGGCTGCTCAGGTACGACACGCTGATCATCGACGAGGCGCACGAACGCAGCCTGAACATCGACTTCATCCTCGGTTACGTGCACCGGCTGCTGCCCAGCCGTCCCGACCTCAAGGTCATCATCACCTCGGCCACCATCGACCCCGAGCGGTTCAGCGAGCACTTCGGACAGGCGCCGATCATCGAGGTCAGCGGGCGCACCTATCCAGTGGAGCTGAGGTACCGGCCGCTGGACTCGGAAGACGATTCGCGCGGCGAGCCGCGCGATCAGATCAACGGCATCAGCGACGCCATCGACGAGCTGCGGGCGCAGGGGCCAGGCGACATCCTGGTCTTCCTGTCCGGCGAGCGGGAGATCCGCGACACGGCCGACGCGCTGACCGGCAACGGCTACGCCGACCTTGAGGTGCTGCCGCTGTACGCCAGGCTGTCCGCCGCCGAGCAGCACAGAGTTTTTGCCGGAGGCGAAAGAAGCCAGCAGAGTCAGCCACATCGGGGTCGGAGGGTGGTGCTGGCTACCAACGTGGCAGAGACGTCGCTGACCGTGCCGGGGATCAAGTACGTGATCGACCCTGGCACGGCGCGGATCTCCAGGTACAGCAACCGGACCAAGGTGCAGCGGCTGCCCATCGAGCCGATCTCGCAGGCGTCGGCGAACCAGCGTACGGGCCGGTGCGGCCGTACCTCGGACGGGATCTGCATCCGGCTGTACGGCGAAGCGGACTTCGGCTCGCGGCCCGAGTTCACCGACCCTGAGATCCTGCGCACGAACCTAGCCTCGGTGATCCTGCAGATGGCCGCGCTCGACCTCGGCGAGGTGGCCGGCTTTCCGTTCATCGACCCGCCGGACTCCCGCCAGGTCAGCGACGGCGTGCGGCTGCTGACCGAGCTCGGCGCGGTCCGTCCTGAGGGCAAAGGCGCCAGGAGCCTGACCGAGACCGGCACGAAGCTGGCCAGGCTGCCGGTCGACCCGCGGCTCGGCCGGATGATCATCGAGGCTGGCAAGAACGACTGCGCACGCGAGGTCCTGATCATCGCGGCTGCCCTGTCCATCCAGGACCCGCGTGAACGGCCTGCCGACGCGAGGGAGGCGGCCGACGAGCGGCACGCCAGGTTCGCCGAACCCGGCTCCGATTTCCTGTCGCTGCTCAACCTGTGGGACTACGTGCGCGAGCAGCAGCGCGAGCTGTCCGGGTCTGCGTTCCGCCGGATGTGCCGCCGCGAGTACCTGCACTACCTGCGGGTGCGCGAGTGGCAGGACGTCTACGGCCAGCTCAGGCAGGCCGCCAGGGACCTCGGCATCCACGTCGGATCTGACCGGACGCCGCAGCAGGCCGCTCCGCGCGCCGCCGCGGTCGACGGGCCTTCGGCGCACGTCGCGCAGCTCGCGGCCCGGCCGGGCGCCGAGAGGATCGCGCGCGTGCCAAGCGACCTCGCCGAGCGTGTGCACCGCTCGCTGCTGGCAGGGCTGCTCTCGCACATCGGGATGCGGGACGCCGCCGCAGGCGAGCGACGGCGTGGTCCCGCGGAATTCACCGGAGCACGGGGGGCGCGGTTCGCGATCTTCCCCGACTCGGTGCTGGCACGCAAGCCGCCGCAGTGGGTCGTCGCCGCCGAGGTGGTCGAGACGTCACGGCTCTGGGCGCGGGTGACGGCCGGCATCGAGCCCGAGTGGGCAGAACCGCTCGCCGAGCACCTGATCAGGCGCGAGTACAGCGAGCCGCACTGGGACGGCCGCCGCGGCGCGGCGATGACGCTCGAGCGGGTCAGCCTGTTCGGCCTGCCGTTGGTAGCCGGCCGCCGGGTCACGCTGAGCCGCATCGACCCGGTCCTGGCCCGCGAGCTATTCATCTCCCGCGGACTGGTGGAGGGCGACTGGCAGACGCACCACACGTTCTTCCACCGCAACCGCCAGCTGCTGGCTGAGGCGGAGGAGTTGGAACAAAGGGCTCGCAGGCGCGGCATCGTCGCGGACGACGCCGCGTTGTTCGCTTTCTATGCCGAGCGCATCCCAGCCGACGTCACATCGGCGCGGCACTTCGACTCGTGGTGGAAGCGGGCCAGGCAGGCCCAGCCTGATCTGCTGACGCTGACCGAGGCTGACCTGGCAGGGCCGGCCGCCGATGAGGTCAGCGCCGATGACTATCCGGGCACGTGGGGCGGCGTGGCGCTGTCGTACGAGTTCGCGCCTGGTGAGCCCGATGACGGCGTGACGGCCGACATCCCGCTCGCGGCGCTGAACCAGGTCAGCGCCGAGGAGTTCTCCTGGAACGTGCCTGGGTTGCGCGAAGAGCTCGTGACGGAGCTGATCAGGACGCTGCCGAAGCAGCTGCGGACTAGGTTCGTGCCGGCCCCCGACGTCGCCAGGGACGTGCTCGCGCGGCTCGACCCGCGCCGGGGCGCGCTGCCAGGGCAGCTGAGCGCCGAGCTCAGCAGGCTAGGCGGCGTCAGTGTCCCCGCCGACGCGTTCGACCTGGCCAGGCTGCCGTCGCACCTGCGGCTGACGTTCCGTGTCACCGACAACGACCAGGTGCTCGGGTCCGGCAAGGACCTCGGACAGCTGCGGGACGAGCTGCGGCCTAGGCTGCGGGCCAGGCTCGCCGACGCGGCAGCGGGCCTGACCAGGACCGGGATCACATCCTGGGATTTCGACGACCTGCCGAGGGTGTTCAGCCACGGGCAGGTCCGCGCCTACCCGGCGCTGCGCGACGCCGGTGACTCGGTGGACATCGCGCTGTTCGAGACGCCTGAGCAGGCAGCAGAGGCGATGCGGACGGGGAACCGGCGGCTCCTGTTGCTGCAGGTGCCGTCTGGCGTACGTGCCGTCGCCAGCCGGCTGCCGACCAGCGCGAAACTGGCAATGGCAAGGCATCCTTACCGCAACGCCGGCGAGCTCGTCGACGACTGCGCGGCAGCCGCCGCCGACGAGATCGTACTGGCGGCTGGCGGGCCAGCCTGGGACCCTGAGACGTTCGCGCGGCTGCTCAACGCGGCCCGGTCGTCGCTTGCGGCACAGGCGGCCGACGTCGTCAGCGTCGTCGCGCGGGTGCTCGGCGAGGCGCATGCGGTCGAGGCCGGACTGGACGGCGTGGCGGGCGCGGCTATGGCCGACGCCGCCGCCGACATGCGGGAGCAGCTTGCTGGACTGGTATACCGGGGGTTTGTCTCGGAAACCGGGTCGCGCAGGCTCACCGATGTGATCAGGTACCTGCGCGGTATGGTCCACAGGCTGGAGAAGGCACCGGCCGACCTACGCCGCGACGCCGGGCGGATGGACATCGTGCGGCGGGTGACGCAGGACTACGAGGACGTGCTGACCGGCCTCGGATCAGGCGGCCGATACCGGCCGGATGTCCAGGCCATCCGGTGGATGATTGAGGAGCTGCGGGTCAGCCTGTTCGCCCAGACCGTGGGCGCCGCGATTCCGGTGTCCGAGCAGCGGGTGCTCGCGGCGCTCGACAAGATCATGAAAAGCTAGAACTGTCTGCCACCTACCCCGAGGTGATGTTCATGATTGAGGTCAAGCGGCTGCACCTGGCGGAAGTCACGGTCATGGGCGAACGGTGGCCGGTGCACGGGTTCGTCGTCACGCATCCGGGCGGTGCGCTGCTCGTCGACACTGGCGTCGGCGGGTGGGACCAGCTGCTGACCGACTGGCGGGTCGTCAACGTCGCCGCGGCCGACGCGCTCGCGGACATCGACATGAGTCCCGCCGACATCGACCTCGTCATCAACACCCATCTGCACTTCGACCACTGCGGCCAGAACGCTGTCTTCTCGCATGCACCCTGCTACGTGCAGCGGACCGAGTTCGAGCGGGCCAAGGTCGAGTCGCGCGAGCTGTTCGACTGGTTCGACTTCATGAACGGGCGGTTCGAACTGCTGGACGGCGACGCCGAGATCGTGCCAGGAGTGCGCATCATCACCACGCCAGGGCACACGTCGGGCCATCAGTCCGTGCTGGTCAGCGGCGCTGACGGGGAGGTCGACGTGCTGATCGGCGACGCCGCGTACACGCCCGTGCAGTTCGGCGGCGTCGAGGTCCTCGCTGACGAGGAGCTCCCGCCAGGGCAGGCCGCCGACCCGGCCGCGTGGCGGGCGTCGCTGCACCGGATCAAGGAAGCCGCACCCGCGCGGGTGCACTTCTGTCACGACACAGCGGTCGTGCACGGCTAAGCGGGCGGGCGGCGGCGCGCGATGCGGAGCAAACGATACGAGGCAGACGTCCTCGCGGCGGCGCCCACGCCGCGGCAACCTTATCCACGGGTGGCCGTCGAGTACGGGCTGGTCGTCGAGGACCGTGCGGCCGAGTTCTGCGGGGCCGTGGTCGGCTGGGAGAAGGACGCCGTGCTCCTCGAGGACTCCCGCGGCAGGCAGCGGGCGTTCCCGTTCGGGCCAGGGTCGTTCCTGCTCGAAGGACAGCCCGTCACGCTGGTCAGGCCGGCGCCCGCGGCGCCGGCCGGGTCAGCCGGCCGGACAGCGTCCGGCTCCGTTGCCGCGCCGGTCAGCAGGGCCAAGGTCGCCAGGGCCAGCAGGATCTACGTCGAGGGCAGGCAGGACGCCGAGCTCGTCGAGCAGATCTGGGGCGATGACCTGCGGGACGTCGGCGTCGTGGTCGAGTACCTTGGCGGCGTCGACGACCTGCCCGCGATCGCCGCTGAGTTCGGCCCGGCACCCGGCCGCAGGCTCGGCGTCCTCGTCGACCACCTCGTCGACGGGTCGAAGGAGAGCCGCATCGCGGGCCAGGTGCGCTCGCCGCACGTGCTGGTGGTCGGCCACCCGTTCGTCGACGTCTGGGCGGCCGTCAAGCCGGCCGTGCTCGGCCTGCGCGCGTGGCCCGAGGTGCCCATGGGCACGGCGTGGAAAGAAGGCGTGCTCGAAGCCATCGGCTGGCCTGCCGACACCGCCGCAGCGTGGCAGCGGATCCTGCGCGCGGCGCGTTCCTTCACCGACCTGGAGCCGGCATTCCTCGGCCGGGTGGAGGAGCTGATCGACTTCGTGACCGCTTCCCACGAGGATTGAGCCGTGACGCTGCTGCATGAGGTCACCACGCGAACGCTCCCGCTGGCCAGGTTCGAGCCCGTCATCGGCGAGGAGCGGTACGACCGGCTCATGTCGGCCGCGACCAGGCTGCGGGGCCAGCTCGGCGAACGCAGGATCTGGAACATCAACTCCACAGCCGTCGGCGGCGGCGTCGCGGAAATGCTCCAGGTCATCGTCGGTTACGTGGCAGACGCCGGGATCTCGATCCGGTGGACCACGATCACCGGCGACCAGGAGTTCTTCGGCATCACCAAGCGGCTGCACAACCAGCTGCACGGCGCGGGCGGCGATTCGCCGCCGCTCGGGCCCGCCGACGCGCATCACTACGAGGAGGTACTCGCCCCCAACGCGGCTGAGCTGCTGACTCAGGTCAGGCACGGCGACATCGCGATCCTGCACGATCCGCAGACCGCTGGCCTGACCGAGGCACTGGCCAGGGCGGGCGTCCAGGTCGTCTGGCGCTGTCACATCGGCATCGACGAGCAGAACGACGTCTCACGCGCCGCGTGGGAGTTCCTGCGGCCGTACCTGGCGGCTGCGCACGGCTTCGTATTCACCAGGCGCCAGTTCGCGCCGCTGTGGGTGCCGCAGGCCAGGCTGTGGGTCATCCCGCCGTCGATCGACCCGTTCTCGCCGAAGAACGCCGAGCTGAACGCCGGCGAGGTCCGGGCGATCCTGGCCGTCATCGGGGTGGCAGACGGCGCTAGGGCAGGGGACAGGGCGCAGTACCCGCGCAGTGACGGCAACCACGGCGAGGTGCGCCGGCCGGCGATGGTGACGGGCGACGGGAGGCCTGGCCCCGGCGATCGGGTGGTGGCCCAGGTATCCCGCTGGGACAAGCTGAAGGACATGGCCGGCGTCATGGAGGGTTTCGCCAGGCACGTGCTGCCTGAACCAGCGACGTATCTCATGCTGGTAGGGCCTTCGGTGAGCGGGGTGGCCGACGACCCGGAAGGCGGGATGGTCTTCGCCGAGTGCCGGGCGCGCTGGCAGCAACTGCCCCGAGCGGCCAGGGAGCGGATCCTGCTCGTGACGCTGCCACTCGAGGATGTCGAGGAGAACGCGGCGATGGTGAACGCGATCCAGCGCCGGGCCACCGTGATCGTGCAGAAGAGCCTCGCGGAGGGTTTCGGCCTGACCGTGGCCGAGGGCATGTGGAAGGGCCGCCCGGTCGTCGGCTCAGCTGTCGGCGGGATCGTGGATCAGATCGCCGACGGCACCGGCTACCTGCTGCCGGATCCCACGGACCTCGCGGCCTTCGGCGCTGACGTGAAGCGGCTGCTCGCTCATCCTGACGAGGCCGAGCGGATGGGCGCTGCCGGGAAGGCCTATACGAGGGAGCACTTCGTCGGCGACGTCCACTTGCTCAGGTTCGGCGAGGTGATCGAGTCGGTGCTCGCAGACTGAGCAACAGACCCCCACGTCAGCCGGGCGCCTGCTCCGGCTGGCTGAACCGCTCCATCATGATCGACTGGCCGCGGAAGTTCGGGTTCCTGCGGACCCGTCGCTCGATAGCCGACGCCGACAGCGTGTAGCCGAGGAACAGCAGCAGCGACAGCGCCTGGACCAGCACGCCGACCCACACGGTGCTGAAGATCGTCAGCGTGTAGTCGTTCAGGGCATGCAGGACCGCCGGGATGCTGATGCCGAGCAGCAGCAGCGGGATCCGGCGCCTGCGGTAGTTGATGGCCATCCCGATGAAGAAGCCGGAAACACCAGCCCACACCGCGTGCTGGAAGCCGTCGACGAACACGCGGAACGCGAAGGACAGCGCGCCGACGTCGGCCTCGCTGATCTGGTGCGCAGCGTGGATCTGGCCGATCGCGAGCGGCGTGTAGATCGACTGCTCCACGATGCCGAAGGTCAGGCCCGCCACGGTCCCCATCAGGAACCAGGTGCGCGGGTCCAGCTTCTGCTTCCTGACCTGCAGCACGAGGATCGCGGCGACCAGGACCGGCAGCGCCTTGGTGATCTCCTCGTTGTAGCCGACAACGAGTGATCCGAGGATGTTGTGCGTATTCGCGTAGTGGTCGTTGACATAGATCGTGACCACGTGCAGCCAGACGATCGTCCAGATCACGATGCCGACGGCGACCACGACCTCGAGCCTGCCGATGACGGGCGGCCTGATCAGGTACCAGAACGTCAGCAGCCAGAGCGGCGCGACGTACAGGCTGTAGGCCCAGCCGGGCGAGCTCAGGGAGTTGGACGTGGAGAAGAGCTGGAGAAAGATCAGGGGCAGCAGCGCGTAGGGGATGATCAGCAGCCGGATGCCCTGCCGCCAGCCGCGGTCGTGCAGCCAGCTCTTGACCGGGATGAGGATCTCGAAGAACGATCCCATATCCAGCTGGGACAGCGGGATCCCCGGCTGGCCTGGCACCGCTGGCCCGAGGCCAGCAGCCGGCCCGGAGGGCCCGCCGGCATAGTTCGGCGGATAACCAGGGCCAGCCTGGTAGCCAGGCATGCCCGGCGGCGCGGCGCCGGGCTGGCCCGGGTAACCCTGGGCTGGCACGCCGCCGGGAAAGACCTGCTGCTGAGCGCCTGGTGCACCGGGAGCGCCCTGGTAGCCCTGCTGCGCGTAGCTTTGCTGCGCCGCGTAGCCTTGCTGCGCCGCGTAGTCCGGCTGTCCCGCGTACTCGGGTGCCGGTGCCGGCGGGAAATTCTGCTGACCCGCGTACGCGGCTCCGGCAGCAGCCGCCCGTGCGGCGATGTTCGTCTGGCCGGCAGCCCCCGCGGCGAGCTCGGTGCCGCCTGGCCCGCCCGTGCCGTACTCCGCCGACGTGGCCAGCCGGAGCGCTGGGCCCTGCGGCGCGGCGAGGTTGACGTCGACCTGCTGGCCCACCGCGAACTGGGCGACCGGCTGGCCGGCCAGGAAGGTGGGCGCCTGACCTGAGTTCTGCCAGACCCAGCCGGAGGCCTCCCAGGCGAGCTGCGCGTGCCGCCGTGACACGGTCGGGTCGTTGACCACAACGTCGTTCTCTGAGCTGCGCCCGATCCGGACGATAGTACCCGGGGCAAATGTGAAGTTCTGGCCATTAAAACTGACCTGTAGTGCGCTCATACACGGTGCCCTTTCCGGGTCATCTAGCTCACGATCCTGCCATCAGCAGACCCGAAGTCAATCGTCATCGGACGGATGCCAAGCCGCCGCTGCGGGTCGACTGTCTTGGCGCTCTCTCCGGCCGGTGTCATCGTCCAGGCCTTCGTGCTCACGTTGCGGAGCACGAGGTCGCCAGGACGAGCGGGGTGGGTCTCGACAACCGCGACAACGGTGTCGTGATCGCGGTTCCTTGACAGGTGATGCGGCGTGATCACCGCGCCCTGTGACAGGGCGATAGAGCCGCCAGGCAGTTCGATCAGCATGGGCCTGGGCGGCACCTGGTTGCAGTTCCAGCAGCGCAGCCCAGGGTCGTCGGGGTCGTAGAAGACCGAGGCCTGGCAGGAGCAGACCGAGACGCAGTCGGCGAGCCTGACCAGGGCGCGCCGCCAGACACCCTCGGCAACCCTGCCGAGCCCAGAGGGGTCGCGCAGGCCCGAGGAGAAGGCGCGCTCGAAAACGGCGCGGAAGAACCGCGGGTACAGCCGCCACCAGACGCTGACGGGGTCGCCGGGCCTTGGCGGGTTGGAGTGGTCGTCGGGATCGAAGATGAACACCGGCTCGGTGCCGAAGTGCCGCAGCGCCAGGTCGGTCTCTGACCGGTGGCTGGAGTCGGCCCACGAGTACGACTCGTCGGTCTTCACGCCCTCGAGCGGATGGCCGTGCATGAACAGGTAGAACAGGAAGACCGCGAGCGAGTGCAGGTCGGTGAGGCTGGACGGGGCGGCCTCGCGGCGCACCACCTCGGGGGCCATGAACCGCAGCGTGCCCCAGACGAACACCTCGCCGCCGTCCAGGCCGACGTTGTCGTTGTCGATGATCGCGACCTCGGACGCGTCGGGGTCTACCCACAGGTTGCCGAAGCTGATGTCCCGGTAGCACAGGCCGGCCGAGTGCAGCGCCTCGAAAGCGGTGACCAGGTGCCTGCCGATCGTGGACACGACGCGGAAGGGCGGCTGATCGGACCGGGACACGAGCTGGGCGAAGGAGGAGAACCTCGGCTCGAGGCGCGGCATCACGTAGCCGAACCCGGACAGCTCGTCGGAGACGACCAGGTCGATGGGCCAGATAAAGTCGCGGTGCGGCCGGCCGCGCTCCACCAGCGCGGCGATCGACTTGCGCAGCTCGCCGGACGGCGCGTAGCGGTACCACTTGACCGCGTAAGGAGCGCCGCCGATGGTCACCGAGTGCACGACTCCCTGGCCGCCCTCTCCGAGGCGCTCGCCGACCGTGACCGCCGTGCCCGCGCGCAGCATCCGCAGGGTCCTGCCCTGCAGCGAGATCTGCTGGCTCATCGCGCACCGGGCCCAGGCGGCCGCCACTCGGTCGTCGGCGGATCGTCGCCGCCCGAGTCACCGCCGCCACCGTACTGGCCGTGCGCGCGGTCCTCGCGGCCGGCGCCCGCAGCGCTGCCGGCCGCTTGCCGCAGCTTGGGTATCTCCGTGGTGGCCGGTTCGTGGCTGTCCGCGTCGTTCCGTGGCTTGCGCCTGGGTGCCGAGCGCTCCAGTATCACCGGCTCAGGCGCGGTGCGGTGGGCCAGCTGGCGCATCGTGACCGGCTCGGCCGACGGCTGAGCGTCAGGAACTTGCACGGGTACGGTGTCGGCATGCGGTACCGCGGGGATCGTGGTCTCCTCCGAGCCTGAGGCGGAATCCTGGCTGGCTGCGCGCTGGCCCGCCTTGGCCGGGGAGATCAGCAGTGCGACCGTGGTGTCGTCGGCGCTCCCGTCCGGTGACGCGCACCGGGCGGCCCACGACGGCAGCTGGCTGGCCAGCCAGTTCACGTCCCGGTCCCTGAGCATCCAGGCCAGGTCCTCGCTGAAGGCGCTCGGCCATTTCTCGACCACCTGCGCGTTGCCGTAGCCGTCGGTGGCGAGCAGCACGGCCAGGAGCGGGTTCTGAGCGGTGTCGACAGCGGCGACCCGGAAGTCGGCCGGCGGGTCGGCGCCGCACAGGCTGGTCGTGACCAGGCCGTCCAGCTGCGGATCGGCCGGCACCGGCTCGATGGCACGGCCGTCGGCACGGACGCCGACCACGTCGCCATCACCGATCTGCGCCAGGATCAGCCAGCCGTGCAGCACCATGGCCAGCAGCAGCGTCGACCCGTAGGCGATGGTGGCATCGTCGCCGGCGTGCCTGTGCTGCTGCTCGGCCTCGGTGAACGGGTCGGCCTTAACGTCGGCGAGGACGGCCTCGCGCCACCGGCTCACGATGGCCGGCACGAGGAACTCCTCGGTCAGCTTCGTGATCTCACCGGCCGTCGGTGCTGCGGCTCCGGGCGCGTCCTGTTGCGCGAAAATGCCGTGCGCTGACTCGAGCCGGTCGGCGAGTTCCTGAGCGACCTGGCAGCCGATCTTGACGGCAAACTTCGAGCCGCGCGCGCTGCGCAGGTGCCTGGAGTGGCCGTGCCCGTCCGCGACGGCCGCGACCACGCCGTGCGCGCCTGCCCGCTCGGTCGCGACCGCGTCCTGGTTGGGCGCCTTGTTCGCCACGTGCGACGCGCCGCGCTCGGACGCGATCAGTGCCAGCCAGCTGGATTTCCGCCCCGGCGGATCGGCAGGTACCGCCCCAGGACCCGTTGTCACAGGATGTCCTCGAAATAACCGCCCTGGGTGGCCTGCCCGGTGGGAACCTCAGGCTGCGAGCGCCTGGCCGGGTCGGCGATGTTGAGCTGCTCGGCGAGCGCGCCCCTGTTGACGCCGACCTCCGACATGCGCGACACCGCGATCGAGGCGGTGACCAGCCGGTCGGCGATCTCGTCGGTGCCGTCGGCCACCAGGACGGGAACCTCGGAGCTGCGGAACCGGTCGAGCGGCTCGGAGTTCGCATCCCTGCCGATCGCGACCGCGAGCCTCAGCGCCGAGCGACCAGCCGCGATCTCCAGCAAGGCTGCCAGCCCGGACTCGAAGGCGCCTGGCGGGTCCGTCGGCAGCCCGTCGGTGACCAGCAGAATGGCCGGCCGCAGGGCGCGCCGCTCGAGCCGCTCGGGGGAGAGCACCTCGGCGACGGCGCGGAAGGCAGGGCCCATGTTGGTGCGGCCCATCGGCACGTACTCAAGGTTCCGCCAGTGCGCGCTGAGCTGGGCGACCGGGAGCGGGTCGGCTACGTACCAGTGCGGGGCTGACGCGAACGACAGGATCCTGATCAGCAACTGCGCCTGCAGCTGGTCCCGCTCCCAGTCGACGAGGTGCGGCAGCATGGACCTGAGCGCGTAGTTCAGGGCCTGCATCTTCTCGCCCTTCATCGAGCCCGAGCAATCGGCCATCACGATGAAGTGCAGCGGGCGCCGCGCGACCCCGCCCCCCGGCATCAGCGTCTCGGTCATCAGGCTTCCGTAGTCGCCATCCCGCTCTGACCGGCTAGATCACTTGCCATAATCCAGGGTCTCCCACCACTTAATTATCGTCTTGATGGAGGTGCCCTTCACATTGTCCTGGCTGATAAAGAACACATCCTGCGACGGCATCGACCAGATCAGGACCGGCTTCTGGCCGTCAATCAGGCACTCGATGTCCTGGCCTGTCTTGGACTTGTACTTCGGGTTGTGATTGGCGTGCCAGCCGACCTTGCCCTCCGCGGTGCCCGACGGAGGAGGGCAGGTGGTGCCGGGCGTGACCTTGTCGAAGCCCACGAAGTGATTGATGTGCGCCAGGCCAGCCTGGTAGTGGGCGAAGCTGTCGAACTGATAGCCCCAGACCACGATGTTCGCCTTGGTGGTCTTCGAGCAGAACGTCTTGGAGTCGAGCGTCGACGCGCTGAGCCCGAACAGCTTGGCGGTCACGCAGTCGGTGCCGACCGGGCTAAGCCCGACCGGGTTCATGATCGACTGCAGCGAGTCGGTGCCTGGCGGGTGCGGCGCGCTGACCGGGGTCGTCACGGGCGGGCTCGTCACCGGCGTCGTCACCGGCGTCGTCGGGTGCTTCTTGTGGCCGTTGCCACCGCCACCGCCTCCTCCGCCGCCGCCGCTCAGGCTCGCGGCGACGACGATCGCGACGACCACCACGGCGGCGATGCCGCCGCCGATGAACAGGCCGCGCTTGCTGCCGCGCGGCTTGACAGGGCCGCCGGGGCCGCCTGGAATGGCCGGGCCCATCGGGCCGGTCGGTCCGCCATAGCCCGGCTGGGCGTAGCCGCCTGGCTGGGCTGGCTGGCCGTAGCCGGCGCCCTGCCAGCCGAGGCCCGGCTGTCCGCCGCCTGGCGCGCCACCGTAGCCGCCCGGCTGGGCTGGCTGGCCAGGCTGGCCGTAGCCGGCGCCCTGCCAGCCGCCGCCCGGCTGTGCGCCGGCTGGCTGTCCGCCTGCCGGCTGACCGTATCCAGCCGGCTGCGCGCCGGCGGCCTGCCACGGTCCTGGCGTCGTCGGCTGGCCGCCCGCGTATCCGCCCTGGCCAGGCGTCTGCCCGAAGCCCTGGGTGGGCTGCTGGCCAGGCGCGTAGCCGCCCGGGATGGGCGCGACCTGGGTCGGCATGCCCTGCTGGCCCTTGTCGAAGCCGCCAGCGCCACCGGGCTGCCCGCCGCCGTGGCTGATGCCGAGCGCGGTCGCGATCTCCCCGGTCACCCAGGTGCAAGCCTCAGGGGTAAAGGGCGTCGTCGACGAGAACGACGAGGCCGTCAGCCTGATCGCGGTGTTCGGGTCCATGCCCTGGTCGACGTGCTGGCGCAGGTTGTTAGCGAGGCCCGCTTCCGCGGCTGCGACGAGGATGCTCTTCTCCCGCGGCGCGTCGGGCAACAGGTCCTTGAGGAGGTTCGACATCGTCTGCGCGCTCGACAGCGCGGACGCCCCGTGCTCTGGGTCATTGACGATGGCGTTGAGCGCCGCCCGTGCCTCGGCGGCGTGCTCCCATGACATGTCGGTCAATCCGACTCCCCTCCGCATGGTCAGGTCACTGACCAGTGAAGACGTCTATATTCCGGCATCGCGGCCGATGACGTCGGCGTGCCGAAATGGCAAGAAACCGCATTCGGCAGTGACGGCATGCTAACCGGACGAGCCAGGCCATGTCACGCGGTACCAAGGCCGGACGGTCACGCACTCATAACGAAGCTGAAGGGTGCGCGCAAACGCGCGCGCGATGGATGACGCGCCGCCTGTGGTGACCACGCTAGCTTGTACGGATGCCGCCCCACCCAGGTTCGCGCGCCTGGCGCCGTGCTTAGCCGGGACGAAGCGCGCTGAGCCTGCTGAGCGCTTCGGAGAGCACCTCTTCCTTCTTGCAGAACGCGAACCGCACCTGGAATTGCCCCGCCTGCGTGTTGTCGTAGAAAACGACGCTCGGGATCGCCACCACGCCCGCCCGATATGGCAGCTTCCGGCAGAAGTCCAGGCCGCTTACTTCGCCGAAGGGCCTGATGTCGGTGGTGATGAAGTACGTGCCGGCCGGGCGGTACACCTCGAAGCCCGCGGCCGCGAGCCCGTCGCACATCAGGTCGCGCCTGCCAGCCAGCCCGCCGGCGACCGAGCTGAAGTAATCCCGCGGCATGGCGAGCGCCTCGGCGATGGCGTACTGGAACGGCCCGCCGCTCACGAACGTGAGGAACTGCTTGACGGTACGGACCGCCGTTACCAGGTCCGGTGTCGCCGTGATCCAGCCGATCTTCCAGCCGGTGAAGGAGAATGTCTTGGCGGCCGAGCTGATCGACACGGTTCGTTCGCGCATCCCCGGCAGGGACGCGATCGGGATGTGCTCGCCGCCGAACACCATGTGCTCGTAGACCTCGTCGCTGATCACCAGCAGGTCGCGGGCGCAGGCCAGTTCCGCGATCGCGGTCAGCTCGCCTCTGGTGAAGACGGCGCCGGTCGGGTTGTGCGGCGAGTTCAGCAGGATCAGCCTGGTGCGGCTCGTGACCGCGGCCCTGAGCGCGTCGAGATCCGGCCTGAAGTCCGGTGCCCTGAGCGTGACGGGCACCCTGACCCCGCCCGCCATGGCGATGCACGCGGCATAGGAGTCGTAGTACGGCTCGAACGCGATCACCTCGTCGCCTGGCTCCACGAGCGCGAGCAGCGAGGCCGCGATCGCCTCGGTGGCGCCCGTCGTGACCAGGACCTCGCTGTCGGGATCCACGCTGAGGTCGTAGAAACTGCGCTGGTGGGCCGCGATCGCGGCACGCAATTCAGGGATGCCGGCGCCAGGCGGGTACTGATTGCCCCGGCCTCTCATGATCGCGTCGGCTGCCGCCCTGGCGATCTGCGCCGGGCCGTCGGTGTCAGGGAAGCCCTGGCCGAGGTTGACCGAGCCGGTGGCGACGGCGAGCTCGGACATCTCGGCGAAGATGGTGGTACCCAGGCCAGCGAGCCTGCGGTTGAGCAGGGGACGATCCTGTGCGTGCCGGGACTGTTCTTGCCGGGACATGGGGCCTATGACATCACGTCTGGTCCGCGTCCGCTGCCCGCAGCGGCCGCGAATTTGCGGTGCGTCGCGGGGAAACAGGATCTGTGGCGGCCATCGGCAGCTGCCGCAGGATTCTTCATCGTACCTGCATACGGAAATCATTGTGCTCCCAAGCTCGCGGTGTCTCCTGTAGTTGTCACAACGGAGCAGGCAGGTTCGCCCGCCCGGTCGTGACGGTCAAGAGGTGCACGATGTTCGAGTTCGACCAGATTGATCGCTTATGGGTTGACCACGGCCGCCGGATCGTGAGACGCTGCTACGCAGCGTCATTGAACGGTGACTCAACGTCGACCCGCTTCGGGGAAGTCTAGGCACTGCGGGGGGATACATGAGAACCGGCGGAATGGTGTCGCGCTGGGTGATCGGCGTGGTGATCGCGGCTGCTATCGCAGGCGCCGTGCTCGCCGCCGCCGATGTGCAGACGCCCGCGCGGGCGCCGTTGGCTCTGCTCTTCCTGCTCGCGGCGCCGGGCCTCGCGGTCGCCGCCCTGCTCGGCGGCATCGACGCCCTCAGCAAGCTAGTGATCGCCGGCTCGGCGGCACTCGTGATCGACATGGCGATTGCCGAATCGATGATCGCTACCGGCACCTGGTCCCTGCGGCTCGGCATCGCCCTGGTCGCACTGGTCAGCGTCGTGATTGCGGCAACACGACCGCTGATCGCCAGATGGTCCGCCCGCAGGCCGGCCGGTTCCTCAGGTACGGCTCTATTCGACCAGTCCCGGCGTTAGCGGCGATCCGGATACAACTGATCAACTAGAACATCGCGGCGAGCCGCCGCTGTCCACGGCCTCAGACCATGGCCTCAGACCACGGCCCCCGTCCGGCAGCCCCGTCATGCGCTGATCGCGCATTGCTTGTCGCGCTGCCACTTACAAAGTGAGGGATGCGGATTCCACTTCTCAACCTTTAACACGACATAAATATCAATCGTCAAGACATCAATATCTACGGGGGAACAATGCACTACTTCGATGATGGCACGTACTTGCGGCCGGCGAACGGGGGCCGGCCAAGCCGGCGGTTCCTGACGCCTGACAACGGCGATCAGGGCGCTCGCGAGCGCCGGAGGCGGAACGCGCGGCCGCCGGCGGCACGGGGCAGGACGGTGCGGCCGAGTGGCCTGCGCAACCATACTGGCCTGCTGGACGGCAGGCGGGTCCCTGACCTTGACGGCGAGGTCGCGCCCGGCGCCGACCTGGACGACAACTTCGCTGGTTACTGGTCGCAGCCGTGGGACGTGCCGGCGGCCCGTCCGCCGGCCGACGGCAACGGTTACATGGCAGCCGTGCCGAGCCAGGCCTGGGCGGACAGCGAGGACGACCGGGTGTTCCGCACGGTGGCCGACGGGCTTGCCATTGCCCCGCGGGTCAGCGTGGTCGTCCCGGTCATGAACGAGGCCGCGAACCTGCCGGGTGTCTTCGAGACGATACCGGCGTGGATCGACGAGGTTGTCCTGGTTGACGGCCGCTCGACGGACGACACCATCAAGGTCGCCAGGCAGCTCAGGCCCGACGTGCGGGTCGTCCTGCAAGGCGGCATGGGCAAGGGCGACGCGCTCGTCGCCGGGTTCACCGCCTCGACCGGCGACATCATCGTCGCCATCGACGGTGACGGCTCGACGGACGGTGCCGAGATCGTCAGGTTCGTGAGCGCGCTGATGGCCGGCGCGGATTTCGCCAAGGGATCCCGGTTCAATAGCGCCGGGCACAGCGATGACATCACCGGCATCCGCAAGCTGGGCAACAAGGTTCTGAACCTCATGGTCAACCGGCTGTTCAAGACCAGCTTCAGCGACCTGTGCTACGGCTACAACGCCTTCTGGGCCAGGCACCTGGACCGGCTGGCGCTGGACAGCCCCGGCTTCGAGGTCGAGACGCTGATGAGCATCAGGGCCGCCGAGGCGGGGATGCGCATCTACGAGGTGCCGAGCCACGAGAGGCTGCGGCAGCACGGGGTGAGCAACCTCAGTGCGATCAGGGACGGCTGGCGGATCCTTCGCCTCATCGCCGCCGAGAAGCGGGCGGTCCGGCGCAGCCGGGCACAGGCGAGGCGCGCGGCCAAGCGCCGCAAGGCAGCCAAGCCGAAGCCGTTCATGGCTCCTGGCTACCTGGCCCAGCACGACGGCCGCGACGTGCCGTTGCGGGCGGTCGTCGAGTTGGCCGCTTCGCGTCAGGCCATGACTAACGGGGCTAATGGGCAGGTCACGGGTGTCGCCGACGGCCCGACGGGGCAGGTGGATAGGTGAGCAGGGTGACGGGCAACTGCGGTGACGGGGACTGTGGTGACTGGGACACGAGCAGCATCGGTGCAGGCCGGGCGCAGCGGCGGGCCCGAGGCCAGCAGCCGGCCAGTAGGGCCAGGCTCGATCTCCGTGGTGATCTGTGTCTACACGGAGCGCCGCTGGGATGACATCCTGGCCGCCGTCGGGTCCGTGCGTGGCCAGAGCGTGCCAGCGCACGAGATCATCGTCGTGGTCGACCACAACCCGGCCCTCGAACGCCGGCTGGTCGCCGAGTTCGCGGCTCCAGGCGCCGGGCAGTCCGGCGAGCGGCCCCCCTCGCTGCCGCAAGCTGTCAGCGTCGTCGCCAACCGTGAGCAGCGCGGCCTGTCAGGCGGGAAGAACACCGGCGTGGCCGTTGCCACAGGCGACATCGTCGCCTTCCTTGACGACGACGCGATCGCCGATCGTGACTGGCTCGAGTTCCTGGCCTGCGGCTACGCCGACGACTCGGTGGCCGGCGTCGGCGGCCTCACGGTGCCCAACTGGGACACCAGGCGGCCGAACTGGTTCCCGCGCGAATTCGACTGGGTCGTCGGGTGCAACTACCTCGGGATGCCCGGATCCCGGCAGCCCGTCAGGAACCTGCTCGGCGGCAACGCCTCGTTCCGCGCGCCGATGTTCGCGGTGGCCGGCGGCTTCACCGCCGACGTAGGCCGGTCAGCAGCGAGCCTGCCGC
Organism: uncultured Actinomycetota bacterium; assembly: GCA_963739025.1. Classification (GTDB taxonomy): domain Bacteria; phylum Actinomycetota; class Actinomycetes; order Streptosporangiales; family Streptosporangiaceae; genus Chersky-822. The sequence goes on from CAVTYS010000005.1 coordinate 212,917, forward strand.
TCGGCGGCGAGGAGACCGAGTTCTGCATCAGGATCGGGCAGCACCGCCCCGACGTTCGGCTGCTCATCGACCACCGCGCCGTGATCAGGCACCGGGTGCCTGCCGAGCGGTGCCGGTTGCGTTACTTCCTCACCAGGTGCTACGCCGAGGGCCTGTCGAAGGCGCAGGTCAGCGACGCTGTGGGTGCGGCCAGGGGGATGGCCGCTGAACGGCGGCACGCTGCCGTCGCGTTGCCAGCAGGAGTCGCCCGCGGCCTGGCCGACGCCCTTCGCGGCGACGTCGCCGGAATCAGCCGCGCGGCCGCCATTGTCATCGGCCTGGGCACGGCAGCGGCCGGGTACGCGGCCGGCCTGCTCAGGACCCGCGTGCACGCTACGCGCCGCCGGCATCAGGCCGGGCGGCGACAGGCCGGGCAGCATGAGCCGGAGAGCCGATGACGGTGTCTGCCGGCCATCGCGCCACCGATCAGGCGCAGCGGCCTGCCACCTCCCCCGCAGCCCCGTCTAAGGACCGCCACGGCCAGCGGGTTCCCATACTGATGTACCACGAGATCACGGCCAGTCCGATGCTGCCCGGGTACCTGTCCGTCCGGCCAGAAGACTTCGCGCTGCAGCTCGGCTACCTGACAAGCGGCGGTTTCGCGTCGCTGCGGAGCGCCGACCTCGCGCAGCTGCGCCAGCCCGGTGGCGCGCTGCCCGCGCGGCCAGTCGTGCTGACGTTCGACGACGGGTTCGCTGACGTGCATGAGCGGGCCCTCCCGCTGCTGGCCGGCCACGGCGTCACGGGCACCGTGTTCGTGACGACCGGCTGGATCGCGGACGAGTGCTCACCGCGTGCGGCCCGGCCAGCCTGGTTCGGCAAGCCAGGCTCCGGCATGCTCAGCTGGACCCAGATTGAGGAGATCGCGGCGGCCGGGATCGAGATCGGCGCGCACACGCTGACCCATCCCGCGCTCGACCAGCTCAGCCCCGCGGCGCTGCGCAGCGAGCTGCAGGACAGCAAGCACCTGCTTGAGGACCGGCTCGGGATGGCCGTGACCGGCATGTCCTATCCGTTCGGGTACTCAAGCAGGCGGGTGCATGCGGCGGCCGCCAGCGCGGGCTACTCCTATGCCTGCGCCGTCGCCAACCGGCTGTCCAGCGAATCGGATGACCAGTTCAGCCTGCCCAGGGTCACGATCGGGAGGGCGACAAGCTTGAGCAGATTCGCCAGGATCCTGCGGGCCGGGTCGCTGCCGCCCGAGTTCCTTGCCTACCGGGCCATGACCAGCGGGTGGTCTGTGGTCAGGCAGGTCCGTTCGGCGCTGACCCGGGCTGACGGTGACTGACGGCTCTGGTGGCCCGGCGGATGCGCGGACGCTGCACCGCCAGACCGGGCCATCGGGGCCACCGCCAGCACCGGCCATCCAGCCTCTGGCTGGCCATGACAGGCGCCGGAGCGCTCCCGCGCTCCTCGCCAGGCGGGCCGGGACCTACGCCAGGTCCGTGGCCGTGCCCTCTGGCGTCCACGCTCCGCTGATGCGCAACGCCTACGCCCTGATGGCTAACACGGTCGTCACCGGCGCCCTCGGGCTCGCCTACTGGCTGCTCGGCGCCCGGCATTACTCCGCTGGAGACGTTGGCCGCGCGTCCGCCGCTTACTCAGCGCTGAACCTGCTGGCAGGCATCACCGCCTTCAGCCTGATCGGCGCGATGGCGAGGTTTATTCCGCAGTCAGGATCGGCCACCGGGCGGCTGGTCAGGCTCGGGTACCTGGCCAGCGTGGTGACGGCCATCGTGGGCTCATCGATCTTCCTGCTGATGACCGGCCGGCCCGGCTCCTCCTATTCCGAGCTGAACGGCATCCGCCCCGGGATCATCTTCACCGCCTGCGTCGCTATCTGGGCGCTGTTCACCTTGCAGGACGGCGTGCTAGTCGGGCTGCGCAGCGCGGGTTGGGTAACCGTGGAGAACGCCCTGTTCGGCGTCGCGAAGATCTCGCTGCTGCTGCCGCTGGCGACGGTAATCCCGCATACCGGGCTGTATGTCTCCTGGATGGTCCCCGCCGCTCTGGCCGTCCCCCTGGTGAACCTCCTGATCTTCCGCAAGCTGCTCCCTGCCCATGCCAGGCGGGCCACGGACCTGGCGCCGCCGAGTCCGCGTCAGGTCGGCAGGTACCTGGCAGGCGACGTCACAGGGGCGCTCCTGCTGCTCGCTACCGTGAGCCTGGTCCCCGTCCTCGTCGCGATGTTCGTCGTGCCGCGCGTCAACGCGTTCTTCTACATCGCATGGACGATCGGCGTCACGGTCGACCTGCTGGCCGCGAACATGGCGCTCTCGCTGACCGTCGAAGGCGCGTTCAGCCCGGTCAGCCTGGCCAGGCACGCGCGGGCGGCGCTGCGCAGGATCTTGCTGATCCTGGTTCCTGTCGCGGTTGGAGTCGCCCTTCTCGCGCCGCGGATACTCGGGCTGTTCGGTCCCGGCTACTCCCGCGCAGGCGCCCCGGTGCTCATCCTGCTGGCATCAGCGACCTTGCCAAGGACGCTCACCGAGATGTATCTCGGCGCGCTGCGGGCTCAGAGCAGAACCTCTCTGGTGGCTCTCGTTCAGGGCGTCAGGGCGGTGCTCGTGCTCGGCCTGACCGTCGCGCTGACCGTGGCCATGGGCATACTCGGAGCCGGCATCGGCGTCCTCGCCAGCCAGGTTGTGATGGCCGCCGTCGTGACGCCAGGGCTGTGGCGGGTGCTGACCGCCGACCGGCGCAGCTCCGCGGCCGCGGACAGCACAGGCGGGGCCGCTGTTCGCGTTGCGCGGCGAGGGCCGGGGCTGGCGATCCGGCGGGACGCGGCGCGGTGACGCGCTCACCGCGCGAGCTGGCCACCGACCGCCAGACGGTCGTGCGCGGCGACGGACGCGAGATCGCGCCGGCCGGTGACGTGCCGGCGGGGCCACCCGTTCTCCGGGCTGGTCTCGTCGCGACCGTCGCGGGTGCGGCTTTCGGGCTGGTGCTCTTCCTGCTGCCGCTGCGCTGGGTGCGGCTCGGCGCGATGAACGGGCTCGGCCTGTTCTCCGTGCTGCCGGTAGTCTCGCTGGCCGGCCTCGCGCTGCTGATCTGCTCGTTCGCCGCCATGCTCGCGCGGCGGAAGCCCATGCCGATCGTCTTGGCCGCGATGCTGGTCGCGATCGTCGTCTGCCTGGACGGCGTGACGGCGATCGTCGAGCCGCTGCCGAGGTTCGCGACCACCTATCAGTTGTACGGGTTCGTCAACTACATCAGGCACACCGGGAGCGTCGCCCCAGGTGCCGCTGCGTACTTCAGCTGGCCTGGCTTCTTCGCGCTGATCGCCTTCGCCGCGAGGGCCGCTGGCGTGCACAGCCTGCTTCCGCTGCTGACCTGGTGGCCGGTCATCGTCGACGCCCTTGTCGTCGTGCCGTTCATGCTGCTAACGAGGACGCTGAAGATCACCTGGCAGGCCCGCTGGCTCGCGGCGCTGTTCCTGTGCGTCGGAAACTGGGTCGGCCAGGATTACTTCTCCCCGCAGTCCCTCAATTTCCTGTTCTACCTGGCGTTCATCGCGATCTTGCTCAGCTGGTTCTCCGGCCGGGTCACGCTGAAGCCAGGCTCCCGCCGGGCCCTACTGGCCGGCCGCAGGCCTCGGGTCCCAGGCGAGTGGCCAGCCAGCCAGGTCAGCGGCACGCAGCGCGTGCTGCTGCTGATCCTGGTCATCGGCATCTTCACCGCCTCGGTTGTCAGCCACCAGCTGACGCCGTTCCTGATGATTGCCGGCTGCGCTGGCCTGGTCATCGTTGGCCGCTGCGCGCCGCGCGGCCTGCCGGTCCTGCTCGGCGTCATCGCGGTCGGCTGGATCAGCTTCGCGGCCGTGGGGTACTGGTCAGGCCACTTGTCGACGATCTTCGGCCAGATCGGCAAGCTGGGCGGCACGATCAACTCCAGCGTCGGCAGCCGCCTGATCGGAACGGCGGTCCATCAGCTCCCGGTCTACGGCAGGCTCGCGCTTGCCGGGCTGATCGTCGGCATGGCCGTACTCGGGCTCGCGCGGCGATGGCACAGGGGGGTGAGCGACCGGGCGCTCGCTATTCTGCTCGTCGCGCCCCTGAGCATCGCCGCGCTCCAGAACTATGGCGGCGAGATCGGGCTCCGGATCTACCTGTTCGCGCTGCCGGCTGCCGCGGTGCTCGCCGCCTGCTTGTTCTTCCCGCAGGCCGGTAACGAGCTTGACGCCGCCACGGCCAGCGCAGCCGCGCCCGCAGGCCGGCCGGGTCACCTGGCCAAGCGGCGGCGTCAGCTCACCAAGCGACGGGCCTGGCCGGCCAGGCCGCTCGTTCCCGTCGTCGCGAGCGGCCTGGTTGCGGTTATCATCTCCGGGCTGTTCCTGCTCTCGCGCTATGGCAACGAGGCATTCGAGCAGATCCCGCGCGGGGAGAAGGCGGCGATGGACTACATCTACACTCGCGCACGAGGCGGGGACGGGACGTCCGTGCTCTGGCTGAGCCGTCCGGCGGGAAAGAACGCGACCCCGCAGATGCCGTGGCAGTACCGTGACATCACGAGCGTGCAGTTCGTGTCGCTCGACTCGCCGCGGAACCCGGCCGATACCGCGGCCGTCGTCGCTGAGCTGAAGCGCCTGGGCAAGGGCGCCTTCCTGATCGTGACGGCGACCGAGGCGACGTTCATCAGGCAGACGGCGAGTTTCCCGCCAGACTGGCTACGCCGCTTCCGTGCGGCGATGTCGGCCGAGCCTGGTGTCCGGCTGGTGCTATCCAACCGTGACGCGGCCGTGTACCAGCCGCGACTCCCTGCCAGCGCGCCGCGGGCCCGATCGAACCTGCAGGCCGCGGCGTCGGTGTCCAGACCGACGCTGTGGACTCCGGTCGGGCTGGCAGCGCTCGGCGCGGCCGTGCTGCTGCTCGCCGCCAGGGAACTCGTCAGGGCTGGCCTGCCTGGCCGGCGGTCACTGATGCGGCCGCTCGGCCTGGCCGCCTGTCCAGCCGTCCTGCTGCTGCTGATCGCCGTGATCGAACGATTCAGAGTGATCTGACGGCGATGAAACGCCAGGAAGGCTGTGCCGCCGGCATGGACAGCAGCGTTCCCGCGCTGATGCTCAAGGTCGGTCAGTACCCGGTGCACTCGGGCAGCCTCGGCGTGCTCAGGACGCTCGGCAGGTGCGGCGTGCCGGTATACGCGATCACCGAGCCCGGGCTGCCTCCGGCCGCCGTGTCGCGTTACCTCACGGGCCGCTTCGCCTGGCGGGTCACTGGCCGTGAGCCGCCCGACACGCTGATACCCGCGCTCCTGGCGGCCGGTGAGCGGATCGGCACGCGGTCCGTCATCGTCGCGATCGACGACGAGGCTGCCGTCCTGGCCGCCGAGCACCGCGCGGAACTCGCCGGGCACTTCCTGATCCCCGACGTGGATCCCGGCCTTCCGCGCCGGCTGGCCAGTAAGTCAGGCCTGTTCGAGCTGTGCCGCCGGCACGACATTCCGACGCCCGCTTCCGTGACGCCGGCCAGCGTCGCCGAGGTGGCGGAGTTCGCCGCGACGGCCAGGTTCCCCGTTGTAATCAAGAACGCGGACCCCTGGCGGCGGCGCACGCATCCCGTGGTGGCGGGCACAACCGTTATCGAGTGCGCGGATGAACTGGTTGGCATCGTCGGCGGCGCGCACGCGGACGGTTCTGCGGCGGGCGACGCGGCGCCTGGCGTCATCCTGCAGGAGTACCTGCCGCGCCAGCACTCACAGGACTGGGTTGTGCACCTGTATTGCGACGCGGACTCGAACTGCCCGGTCGTGCTGACTGGCATGAAGCTGCGCTCGTGGCCGCCGGACGCCGGCGTGACCGCGTGCGGGTACTCGATGGCCAATCCGGACATCGCGGAGCTGGCCGAGAGGTTCTGCAAGCAGATCGGCTACCACGGCGTCGGTGACCTCGACTGGCGACTCGACTTGCGCGACGGGACATACCGGCTGGTGGACTTCAACCCCAGGCCAGGCAACCAGTTCCGGTTGTTCGAGACCGAGTCGGGCGTCGACGTCGTGCGTGCCCTGCACCTGGACATGACGGGCAGGAAGGTGCCGCCCGCGCGCGAGGTGCTAGGCAAGCGCCTCGTCGTTGAGCACGTTGACGTCCCGGCCAGGATTGCCTACGGCCTGCGCAACGTGCACAACCTGCGCCGACCCCTGGCTGGCGGGCCAGGACAGCGCCGTATCGCATTGCCGCGCCAGCACGGCGGCGCGGCGCGAACCGAATACGCGTGGCTGGTCGCGGACGATCCGCTGCCCTTCCTTGTGATGGTCCCGCACGCGCTGCGCGCAGCCGTGGCGCAGGCGGGCAGCGCGCTGCGGCGGTGGATTCCGAGCGCAAGGGGGAGACGCTGATGCAGATCGCGGTGGTGCGGCCTGGCGAACTCGGCCCCGCAGAGGTCGACACCTGGCACGCGATGCAGGACCAGAGCGAGCTGCTCGCCAACCCGTTCCTGTGCCCGGAGTTCGCGATCACGATCGGCCGGTCGCGCCCTGGCGCGAGAATCGCGGTGCTGAGCGACGGTGCGGGCCCGGTCGGCTTCTTCCCGTTCGAGCGCGGCCGCCTGGGCGGCGCGACCGCGATCGGCATGGGCCTGTCCGACTGCCAGGGTCTCGTGCACGCGCCGGGAGCGGAGTGGGACGCGGCCGAACTGCTGCGCAAGTGCGGCATCGCAGCCTGGCATTTCGATCACCTGGTCGCCGGACAGGCGCCGTTCGCCCGCTTTCAGGCCGCCACGGCGGCGTCGCCAGTCATCGACCTGGCCGGCGGGTTCGCCGGCTACGCCGAGGCCGCCAGGGACAGGTCGCCGAAGTTCTGGAAAGACCTGGGCCGCAAGACCCGCAAGCTCGAGCGCGACGCGGGGGCGCTGAAGCAGTCGGTCGACGCCGCCGACACGAGCGACCTGCGCGTGCTGATGCGCTGGAAGTCCGAGCAGTACCAGCGCACCGGCAGGCCAGACCGGTTCAGCGAGCCGTGGGTGGTCGCGGTGGTCGAAGACCTCATGTCGCACAGGACTGGCCGGTTCCGCGGCGTGCTGTCGGTGCTCTATGCGGGCGGCGCGCCGGTCGCCGGCCACTTCGGCTTGGCCTACGGCGGCGTGCTCGCCGAGTGGTTTCCCGCCTACGACACCGAGTTCGCGAAGTACTCACCAGGGCTGATCCAGCTCGTCAGGATGGCCGAGGACGCCGCGGCGCTCGGCGTGCGCGCAATCGACCTCGGCAAGGGCGAGATGCGGTACAAGGACCAGCTGAAGAGCTACGAGCTGACCGTCGCCGAGGGGACGGTGCTGCGCCCGTCCGCGGTGGCGGCCCTGCACTGGGTCAGGGCCGCGCCGCCGCGCTGGGCCGTGCGCCAGATCAGGAAGCACCCGCCGCTGTTCAGCGCCGCCGACAAGGTGCTCAAGGGGATCGCGCGGGCCAAGGGTGCGCTGCGGCATGGCCGGTGAGGTGTCTCTATCCTGAACAGATGCGCGCGTGGGTGGTCAGGCAGCCTGGCCCGATGGCGTCGGAGCCGCTTGCCGTGACCGACCGGCCGGTGCCCGAGCCCGGCCACGGCGAGCTGCTGATCAAGGTGCTGCGCTGCGGCGTCTGCCGCACCGACCTGCACCTGGCCGAGGGCGACCTGCCGCCGAAACGCCGGGACACCACCCCAGGGCACGAAGTCGTCGGCGAGGTCGTCACGGCGGGGCCAGGCACGACCAGGTTCACCGCCGGCGACAGAGTCGGCGTGGCGTGGCTGGCGGGCACCGATGGTTCGTGCCGGTACTGCCGCCGCGGCAGTGAGAACCTCTGCCCGCGCTCTGTCTACACCGGCTGGGACTTCGACGGCGGCTACGCCGACTACGTGGTCGCCGCCGACGCCTACGTGCACCCGCTGCCTTCTGGGTTCAGCGACGACGAGCTCGCGCCGCTGCTGTGCGCGGGGATCATCGGGTACCGCGCGCTGAAGCGGGCCGAGCTGCCGCCTGGCGGCCGGCTCGGCGTCTACGGGTTCGGCGGCTCGGCGCACCTTGCCTCGCAGGTCGCGATCGCTAGCGGCGCCGCCGTGCACGTCTTCACCAGGGCGCCGTCGGCCCGCGAGCTCGCGCTCGAGCTCGGGGCCGCCTCGGCGCAGGACTCCTTCGATCCTTCGCCGGAGCCGCTGGACTCGGCGATCTTGTTCGCGCCTGTCGGCGACATCGTCCCGGCCGCGCTGCGCAACACCGGACCCGGCGGGACGCTGGCCATCGCCGGAATCTACCTGACCGACATCCCCGCGCTGAACTACGAGCGCGAGCTGTTCGGTGAGCGGACGCTGCGGAGCGTGACATCGAACACCAGGGGCGACGCCGAGGAGTTCCTGCGACTGGCCGAGCGGCTGCGGCTGAAGGTGAGCGTCACGCCGTATCCGCTCGAGCAGGCCGACCAGGCCCTGACCGACCTGGCTGAGGACAAGATCACGGGCGCTGCCGTGCTCACGGTCGCGTAGCGCGTTCCGCGAGCGCGCTGACGGCCAGCGGGAACACCTCGGCCGGCGGGGTCACCAGGCCCGCGCCGACCTGCCCGGTCCCGGCGACCTTGCCCGCCATGCCGGTGTTGATCTGCGGCAGGATCTGGGTCCTGGCGACGAGCGTGACGTCGATGCCGGCTGGCGTGCCGCGGAACTCCAGCGCCGGCACCGCGAACAGCGGATGCTCGGCCAGCGTGATCTCATACATCCGCCGGGTGGTTGCCAGCGCGGTCGCCGCGGTCCCGCCGACCAGCCTGACGATCGCCGGGGCGGCCGCCATCGCGAAGCCGCCGAGCCCGCCAGTCTCCGTGATCGCCGAGTCGCCGATGTCGGGGTTCGCGTCCTGCGGCCCGTAGCCCGCGAGGTACAGGCCATCCGGCACCAGCGCGGGCGCGGTGAACCACTGGCTCCCGGTTCCCGAGACCTGGATCCCGAAGTCGGTGCCGTTCCGCGCCATCGCCACGACCATGGTCGAGCCAGGAACGTCCCGCGCCGCGTCCAGCGCGAGCTTGCACGCCGGCATCGCCAGGTTGAGAAAGAAGTGATCGTTCCCTGCGATGAACCTGGCCGCGTCGGCGACGTCGCTCGCGGCGAACCCGGACTCGACCATCGCAGGCAGCAAGTCGCGGAGCAGCATCAGGGTGCCCGCCCGGTTCCTGTTGTGCGCCTCGTCGCCCATCTGGACCATCTGGGTCAGGATCGCGGTGACGTCTACGGGTCCGTGCCGGCGCAACGCGGCCTGCAGCAGCGGGCCGAGCACGCCTGACATCCACCGCAGCCGATCGATTACCTCTGGCGAGTAGGCGCCGTACCGCAGCACTTTGCCGAGGCCCTCGTTGAGCGAGCAATACGCGCGCCTGCCGTCGGCAGGGTCCTCGAGAACGAATACCCACATGGACGGCGAGACGACGCCCGCCATGGGACCCACGGCGCCGCGGTGATGACAGGGTTCGAGCGCAACAATGCCCAGGTCTGACTCGCCCTTCGCGAGGTCGGCGTTGGCTGTCAGCCCTTCGAAGACAGCCGCCCCCATCAGCGCGCCGCGCAGCGGGCCCGTCGCCCGGTCCCAGCTGATCGGCGGGCCAGCGTGCAGGAACTCACCAGCCAGAAGGCCCAGGGCCGGCCCGGCCTGAACCACGTCAACAAGGTGCGCCCGCACCGCGAGCATGCGCCGCAGCGCGAGCGCGTTGGCGGCGCTCCGGCGGTGATCGGCAAGCACCGTGGCCAGGTCAGCCTCGGTGCCCGGCATGGGGGGCGCCCACTCGACGCGGGTGACCTGGGCAGCCTGTGCCGCCGCGGCGTCGGCGAGCAGGCCGATCCCCGCGGCGATCACGTGCGGCGGGCGGCGCAGCAGCTCGGTCATGCTGGACCTCCCGCATCTGGGCCTCCCGCGAGCTCGCAGGCGAACCTGGCGGCCTGCGCGTTCGACGCGAACACGTGCGCGCCGGCCCCCGCCAGCGCGGCCGCCTGCCCGGCCAGTCCCTGCGGGTCGGACCTCGCGCCGATCAGCGAGACCACGACGGCGAGGTCGCCGGCCCCGCGCCCGGCCAGCGCGGCGGCGATCGCGGGTGCGAGCTCCGACGCCGGGTCGGGGTGCGCGCCGTGGCCGAGCACCACGTCCAGCAGGATCACGCCCACCTGGGGGTCGGCGGCCTCAGCCGCCAGCCGGGCGAGCCGCAGCCGCTGGTCGATCATCGGGTGCGGTCGGCCAGCGGTCAGCTCGTCGTCACCGAAGTCGATCATGACGTACGTGCCGGCCTGGCCGAGTCGCTCCGCGGCGATGATCATCGCCTCGTCGCGGAGCGTTCCTCCCGCGAACAACCCTCGCAGTGCCTGCCCGGGGGGACGACCCCCGAGGCGAGAAGCCTGCCCGGAGGGCCCCGGAGCCCCCCGCAGTACGCCGCCATTGTGGTGGCCGCCGGCTGACGTCGGCGGCCAGGAAGGCCACTCCGGCACGGGCTGGCCAATCGCACGCAGTGCCGCCTCGGCGGCGGCGGTGAGATCCGGCTGGTCAGGCCCGATGAGCCCGAACTGGACAGGGGTCGCGAGTACCGCCGCATACTGCCTGAGGCCGGCGGCGACTTCGTCGGCGGGTGGCTTGGACAGCAGCACGATCAACTCGGTCCCCGGATCGTCGTCGAGTGCCGCGAGCGCGGCGCGCGCTGACCGGCCGCCGACGGCGGCGGACAGATCGCGCCCGCCCACCCCCAGCACCGCGCTGACCCCGGCGCCGGCGGCGTCGAGCAGGCAGATCACCTGCTGCGCCCCGGTGCCGGACGCGGCGACGAGCCCGATCGGGCCGGCCGGGACCGAGTGCGAGAAGCCGAGCCCGATCCCGCCGACGATGGCGGTGCCGCAGTCCGGCCCCAGCACCAGCAGGCCGCGCTCGGCCGCCCTGTCCTTGAGCACGATCTCCTGCTCGACCGGCACGTTGTCGGAGAAGATCATCACGTCGCAGCCCGCGTCGAGCGCGTCTGCCGCCTCGGCGAGCGCGTGCTGGCCGGGCACCGAGATCAGCGCCAGTCCTGGTCCGGCCCTGCGGGCCGCGCTCAGCGTGGTGCGCGGCGGCTGGACGGCTTCGCCGCCCGTCTGGTCGGCCGGCCGCGCGGCCAGCGCGCTGTCCACGACCGTGAGCGCGCTGGCGAGCGACTCGCCGTCGTCCGCGGCGATGGCGATGATCAGGTCGTTCTGCCCGGCCTGGTCCGGCGCCGACAGCCCGAGACCGGCCAGCAGCCCGAGGTTCAGCTCGGTGCCCATCGCCACCAGCGCGGCCTGGACCCCGCCGACAGCCTGGGCCCTGGCGGTGACCTGCATCAGCGTCACCGAGTCCGCGTAGGCACCGGCTCGCGCCTCGACATGCTGCATGCTCCGCGACCCTATCCGGAACGTTCTGGCCGGCCAATCGCGACGTCGACGCCGGGGGAGTAGTGCGCGAGCGGCTTGGTGTCGGGCACCGGCAGCCCGGCGGCCGCGATCAGCTCGTCGTGCATCCACCTGACCCGTGCCCGGTGCAACGGCCACGGCTCGTGGCAAGCCCTCGCCAGGCGACGCCGGTTTCCCGAGACGCTGAACAGGATCCAGCGGGCGGTGAGGAAGTGATCCCGCTCGCTGAGCTCGTCGTCGGCGTACCGGTCGCCGATGTCGATGTCGGCCTCGCTCCTCGCGCCTGCCGGGCCGGGGATCCTGCGACGGCAGCGATAGCGGATGCTGTCTCCCGATCCTGAAACGGCCATCGCCGACCAGAAGTAAGGCAGCCCGTACGTCGTCCTGGCGACCGCCACGGCGCCGAGCCTGGCCGCGTCGAGCGAGAAGAACCAGATCCCTGTCCTGCCGTCACCGTCCCGCACGTAGGTGCGGACGTTGGTCTCGCAGAACCGCGACACCCAGGCGATCTCGCGCCGGCCAGGCGTAGCCACGTGCATGAAGAACGGCACCAGGCCGACCCACGCCGCTCCCTCGTACAGGTCAGCCTCCAGGCCGGCCGGCAGCAGCCGCTGCACGACGTCTGGCTCGAACGGCCAGTGCAGGAACGTCAGCCGTGCCCACCGCTGCCGCATCACCGGCCTGTCCACCGCGAGCGGGCACGACGCCGTCAGCCCGGCTTCTGCCCGATCCGCGAGATCGTCAGCTTCCATAGCCCCATCATGGGCTAGGTCCCGTGCGGTCCGGCATGGAGCCTGATGGAAGCCGTGGCCCGTGCGGCGTCCCGCCTGCCGCAGCCCGGGCGGCCACCGCCGCGGTGATTCGCCGGCCAGCATATGGCGTGCCGCAGACGAACCGCATGACAGGGCCGAACGCCGCGGCGGCCGTCAGGCCAGCGAAGAAGAGCCCAGGAACGGAAGACTCGAACGATGGCGACAGGCAGGGAAAGCCGCCCACTGTCGCGATGCTGTCCCGCAGATCAGGCCCGAGGAATCCGACTTTCTCCAGGTCGACCCGGTAGCCGGTCGCGGCTATGACGTGATCGACCTTCAGCTCGCCTGGCCGCCCGCCCTCGGATTCCAGCGTCAGCATGACCTTGCTCCCGTTCTGCTGCACGTCACGGATGCGCAGCCCCTGCCTGACCGGAATCTGGCCTTCCACCCTGTCGCGCAGCCACCAGGCCCCGAGCGGGCCAAGCACCCGCTTCACCAGCTTGAGCCTGGTTTGTGCCGGGAGGTACCGGAAGAAGCCAGCGGTGTGGCTGAACGGATAGATGCGCCAGGTTGGCCCGAGCGGCGAATGCGGCCTTGGCAGCAGCCGCGCCGGCCCTCGGGCCGCAGGCTTGGGCGGGTCCCCGAACCGAGCCTGGTCGCGGACCAGTACCTGCGCCTTCGCGCCGGCTTCGTGCAGGAGCGCGGCGGTTTCCAGCGCCGACTGGCCAGCTCCGATGACCGCAACGTCCTGACCAGCCAGGCCCGACAGGTCGTGGTGCTGCGAGCTGTGGGAGACAGCGGCCTCAGAAGAGGGCCCGGCCGGCGCCGCCGCCGCCAGCTCGCCTGGCACGTAGGCGAAGTCGACCACGCCGCCTGCCATCACGACGCTGTCAGTCTCGAGTTCTTCGCCATCATCCAGCGTGAGGCGGAATCCCTGCCTGTCGCGCGTGAGGTCACGCACCTGCCGCGGCTCGATGCCGGGCACCAGCTGCTCAGCGAACCACTGGCCGTAGCGGATGAACAGGTCGACCGGCACCGGCTCGTCCTCGCCGAGCGGCCGCAGTCCGCTGTGCGCGCAGAACGCGGCCAGCGTGAAGCCCGTCATCGGCGCCGAGATGCTGGAGGCGGCCGGCGTGGACTTGAGGAACATGCCGGCTGGCATGTGGTCACGCCACGTGGCCATGACATCGCCGAAGACCCGGACAGGTATGCCACTGGCCCGCAGGTGAGCGGCGACCGCAAGCCCGTAAGGGCCGGCCCCGATGACCACGGCCGGCCTGGACTCAGAGATCGGCATCGAGCATCATCCCCCCGTCAGGCGCGCTGCGTGACCGCCACCGGGCCTCGCACGTCGACAACACTTCATGGGGGGCTCTGACCAGGTCAAATATACCCAGTAGCGTCCAGGTCAAAGCTGATAAATATGACCGGATGGACATCATGACGGTCACCGGCCCTGTCAGCGCGGATCAGCTCGGCGTCGTGCTCCCGCACGAGCACGTGTTCATCGACCTGGTCAGGGAGTGCCGGCCGCGCTGCGCCGGGTGTCGCAGGCCACGGGGATCTCGATCGTGATGGGATGCGGGCACTACCGGGATCCGTACCTGGACCGGGACTGGTTCGACAGGACGCCGGTCGAGGCGATCGCCGACGAACTTGTCAGGGACATCACCGAGGGCGTGCGCGGGACCGGGATTCGGGCCGGCGTCATCGGCGAGATCGGCGCGGACCGCGGCTTTATCTCGGCGGCCGAGGAGCGCTCGTTCCGCGCCGCCGCGCGGGCCCACCTGCGAACCGGCCTGACCATCAGCACGCACGCGGCCCGGTGGCCGGCGGGGATCGCGCAGATGCGGCTACGCCTGCCCGCTGACCGACTTCCTGCCGCGGCTGACGGCGGCGGGCCTGGATCCTGAGCAGGTGCGCTGCTTCGTGACGGACAACCCGCGGGCGGCCCTGACCGGTACCGGCTAGCTGATGCGGCCTTCGGCCCGATCCTTGATCCCGCGGAGCATCTTGCGCTCCATCAGCAGCCCGCCCGGCTCGCTAAGCACGCGAAGCCTGATCTGCGCCGCGTTGCTCATGCCCGGATAGGCGATCCGGTTCCGCAGCAGCAGCCGGGTGACGCCGCCGGCAGGGACCAGCCGCAGGATGCGAACCCAGTTCCACTCGGGCACAAAAGTCACGACCAGCCGGTCGCGCTCCAGCGCCGCGACGCGCAGCGTGGCAGGGCCGATCGGGTACTCGTCGCCCTCCGTCAGGTCCTGGAACTGCGGCAGGATGACCTCGGCACTGTGCACGTCCAGGCCGAACAGGTTCTCCAGCCAGTCATAGCTGTAGGTTCCTGCGCGGCCGCTGCCCATCTGGACCAGCCACGGCCAGATCCGCTCCGGCGGTGCCCCGATCGTGATGGCGCGAGTCGTCACCAGGTCGGCGTCGGGCAGCAGGTCGTCGCCGCGGAGCGGGGCGGAGGCCTCGTCAGGAGTCGCGCCCCAGGTCAGGCACCATCGGCGCCAGAGCAACGGGTAGCTGGCCGCCAGCACCCCGGCTGCTAATCCAGCCCACGCTAGGATCCGGATACGCTTGCCGGTCATGTCAGATCCCCCGTCTGTCACCCGTGAGCAACCGGTGCGAACCGGAAAACTCGACCTGGGGATCTTAGCGTCCAGACGGTGACCAGCGCGGGAGTGACACCCCTAGGGAGGCCAGGTGGACATCGGGGACAGGCAGCACTGGCGTGAGCGCCTCGGCAGGTTCGGCGTCTGGCGCGGCGTCACGCAGGTGACGCCGGATCTGGCCGCGAACCTGGAGCGGTTCGGCTTCGGAGCGCTCTGGCTCGGCAGCTCGCCTGGCGCGGACCTTGGCGTCGTGGACGAGCTGCTCGGCGCGACCAGCAGGCTGGTCGTGGCCACCGGCATCGTGAACATGTGGGACAGCGACCCTGGCCAGGTCGCCGCGTCCTTCGCGAGGATCTCCTCGGCCCACCCTGGGCGGTTCCTGCTCGGCGTCGGCGCCGGGCACCGGGAGGCCACCAGGCAGTACGACAAGCCGTACGAGACGCTCGTGCGGTACGTCGACGCGCTGACCGCGAGCGGCGTGCCCGGCGGCGGCATGGTGCTGGCGGCGCTCGGCCCGAAGATGCTGCGGCTCGCCGCTGAGCGCACTGCGGGTGCGCACCCCTACCTGGTCCCTGTCGGCTACACCAGTCAGGCCAGGGAGCTGCTCGGCCCAGATCCGCTGCTCGCCGTCGAGCACAAGGCCGTGCTCGAGCCCGATGCGGCCGCGGCGCGTGCGATCGGCCGGCCCAGGGTCCGCAGGCCGTACCTGGGGCTGATCAACTACACCTCGAACCTGCGCAGGCTCGGCTGGACCGACGCTGACCTGGCCGATCCCGGCAGCGACGCGCTGATCGACGCGCTGGTCGCGCACGGCGATCCCGGGCAGGTGGCCGACCAGCTCACCGGCCACCTCACCGCGGGCGCCGACCACGTGTGCGTCCAGCTGCTGACCGCGGACGGCGCCGACGTCACCGACGGCTACCGCCGGCTGGCACAGGGACTCGGCCTGTGATCGGCTAGCACGTCAGCCCGATCCCATCGTGTACTGCACCTGCCAGCTCCGCCCGCCGTCGTCGGTGTGCATGATCATGCTCGTGGTTCGGTGGCTTTGATTGATGCCCGCCACCCACCCGTCGTTCACGCTCAGGAACGCCACTCCGGTCGCCCGCGTCAGCGCCGTGACCGACCGGCCAGGCACCAGCCTGGTGCCGCCGCGCTGCGCCACGTCCATGGGCGCGGGGCGCTGCTCAGGCGGCCTCGATGTCAGCGCGCAGACCGGGCACCAGCCCAAGAAGACGGCCTGAGCGGCGCTGATGGCGCTGAACGGTCCCGGGTAGCTGCCCGGGGACTCGGCCCGGATGTGAATCGACGGATGCGGGAAGTACTGCTCGGCGAAGATCGGCCGCCAGGTCCTGCCGAACGTGTGGTACCCGATCTGCGGAACGTGGCCGAGCCCCGCCCCTGGCCCGCTCACGACCGCCCAGGCTGCGCCCGCTCCCGCGCACTCGAGTTCGGCCGTGCCGTGCAAGCCTTGCGCGCTCCGGCTCGCAATGGCGAGAGTCCAGCTCTGACCGCCGTTCACGGTGCCGTAGATGTTCCCGCGGGCGCCAAGCCAGCCCTTGGCGAGATTGCTGAAGCATGCCGTCTGGACGTCAGCGGGAGCGGGCAGCCGCCGCCAGTGCAGGCCGCCGTCGGTGCTGCGCAGCAGGATCCCGCGGGTCTGTGGCTCCGCGGCAAACGGCGGCTGGGCCAGGTCAGGCGTCGTGCCGCCCGCGACGGCGAACCCGTCAAGCCCGTTGATGAAGTGCACCGCCCTGATCGGCTGGCAGGGTTCTGGAAGCGACCGCCAGTGCGCGCCGCCATCGGTGGTCGCGAGCAGCTGCGTCGCCCCGGTCACCCAGCCGTGCCGTGCGTCGGCGAAATCGACGGTCGCCAGCTGCGCGGCGGGGGTGGTGCTGAGCTGGACGCTCCAGTGGCGGCCGCCGTCGGTGGTGTGCAGGATGCGGTCAGAGCCGACCGCCCAGCCGTCGCTCGCGGACACGAACCGGATCGCGCTGAGGAAGGGCTGCTGGCCGGCGGGCTGGCTCGCCGAGGCTCGTTCGGTCCCGCCGCACGACGGACTGGGCGACGGGCTCGCGTGCGGTTGCACGGCGCTCGCGCACCCCGCGACCGCGAGCGCGACGAGCAGCCCAGCCGCGCCGGTAGCTCCCCTCATAACCAATTGGACGGCGCGCCGGGCCTAGCGGTTGCGCCAGCGTCCGATAAGCCGGCGATAGCCGCGTTCACCGCGGCTATGGTCCGACGGTTGGTCACGTGCACGATCGCGTGCATGCCGAGGGCGCGGGCGGCGGCCACGTGGCCGGGGACGTCGTCGACGAAGATGGCCTGCGCCGGCTCCAGGTCCATCCGGGTGCAGGCGAGCTCGAAAATGGCCGGGTCTGGCTTGGCCAGGCCGACCTCGTGGGAGTAGATGATCGGATCGAAGATCGTGTCGAACGCGTACCTGGCGATCTCCTCCCGCCTGGCTCCGTCCGCCGAATTACTGATAATGGCCGTCCGCAGCCGGGGCCTGAGCGACGCCGCGAACGCCATCATCTCCTCGTCGAGGTCGCCGCAGTACCAGTCCCACATGTCGGCCATGAACTCATCGGCCTGGGCTGGCGAAAGGCGGAGTTCGGCGGCACACCGCTCGCGGTAGGCGGCCTCGCTCATCTCGCCGATCTGGGCTTGGAGATCCGGATCCACGCGGCGCATCGCGTCGCTGAACACAGCCTGGTCCATTCCGAGCCGGTCCCGCCACGTCGCGCCGAGTTCGGCATCGGGGTCCGTCACGCGCTCCAGCACCCCGCCGATGTCGAAGATGACGGCGCGTATGGACATCGAACCTCCTTTGAACCATTGATCACATTAGCCACCCGGTTTAGCGTTCGCTCGTGACCGTATAGTCCAGGCCCGCCGCGGGCCCCGACGAAAGGGCGGCCGGCAATGTCTGCGTTTGGATGGAAAGTTGTCTACGGCGGCCGGACGCCGCCGACCGGCGAGGTCGTTCGGCCAGGCGAGCGGCTCTCTTCGCTCCGGATGACTGGCCTGGGCGCGCAGCACGTGGTCGCGATGTTCGGCGCCACGTTCGTGTTCCCGGCGATCATGGGTCTCAACCCGAACCTCGCCGTGCTGATGTCCGGTGTCGCGACGATCATCTTCCTGCTGATCGTCAACGGGAAAGTGCCGTCCTACCTGGGCACGTCGGCCTCCTTCGTGGCGGCCGTCACGGCCATCAGGGCGCAGGGCGGTGATTCAGCCGACGTGACTGGCGCCATCTTGATCGCCGGCGTGATCCTCGCCCTGGTCGGCGTCCTGGTGCACTTCGGCGGCGCGAAGTACGTCAGGGCGGTGCTGCCGCCGTCGGTGACCGGCGCGGTCGTCATGCTGATCGGCTTCAACCTGGCCACGGTGGCGACCACCATCTATTTCCCGAACGACCAGTGGGTCGGGTTGCTGACGACGGCGTTCCTGCTCGGCATGGCCGTGCTCGGCCGCGGCTTCCTGAGCCGGATCGCCGTGTTCCTGTCGCTCATCTTCGGCTACCTGATCTCGTGGATCGCCGACTCGTTCTCCACCGTCCAGTCCTGCGACGCGGCAGGCAAGTGCATCGCCGTGCACCGGATCGCCTGGACCGGCGTGCGCGACGCGTCCTGGATCGGGCTGCCCAAGACCATCACGAGCCCGACGTTCGGCACGCTGACCGGGCCGCACCTGCCGGCCTTCAAGGTCACCTTCATCCTGCTCGTGATCCCGTCGGTGATCGCCCTGCTGGCGGAGAACTCCGGCCACGTCAAGGCCGTCTCGGAGATGACGGGTGACGACCTCGACCCCTACGTCGGCCGCGCGTTCATCGGCGACGGCGTCGGCACCGCGCTCGCCTCGCTGGTCGGCGGGTCACCGACGACAACGTACGCAGAGAACATCGGCGTTATGGCGGCCACCAGGATCTACTCCACGCTGGCGTATTACATCGCGGCCGTGGTGGCGATCCTGTTCGGATTCTGTCCCAAGTTCGGCGCGGTCGTGGCGGCAACGCCTGGCGGCGTGCTCGGCGGGATCACGCTGGTCCTCTACGGGATGATCGGCCTGCTCGGCGCGAAGATCTGGATCGAGAACCGGGTGAATTTCGCCGATCCGGTCAACCTGGTGCCGCTGGCCGCCGGCATTATCGCCGGAATCGGTAACCTGACGATCAAGTTCACGAGCACGTTCTCGATCACCGGCATCGCAGCGGGAACACTGATCGTGATAATTGGCTACCACGGTGTCAGGATCTTCAGGCGCGAGGGGATGAAGGACGAGCCGGTCGCCGCCGGCCGCGCCTACGAGGGCGGGGCAATGATCGCGACCGGCAACATCGAGACACCGGAGGGCGAGGTATCGCCGTGGAGCACCGGCGGCGGCGAACATCGTCATCGGCCCAGCCCAGGACCTGACGAAGGAGAGAGCGACCAGCAGTGAAACCGCCCCCGTTCGGCTACTCGAGGCCGGAGTCCGTCGACGACGCCGTCGCGGTGCTCGCCAGTCACGATCCGGACGGGAAGGTGCTGGCGGGCGGCCAGTCGCTGCTGCCGCTGCTCAACATGCGGCTGGCCACCCCCGCGCACCTGGTTGACATCAACCGGCTGAGCGAGCTCAGCTACGCCAGGGTGGCCGACGGCCACGTGGTTATCGGAGCCCTGGCCAGGCACGCCCAGGTGCTCGCCGACTCAGCGGTCGCCCGCGCCCAGCCGCTGATCGGACAGGCGCTCGCGCTCGTCGCGCACCCCGTGATCAGGAACCGGGGAACCACGGTCGGCAGCATCGTGCACGCCGACCCCTCCGGCGAGATGACCGCTGTGCTCGCGCTGCTCGGCGGGTCCGTGCTGCTGGCCAGCACGAGCGGCGAGCGCCTTGTTAAGGCCGATGATTTCTTTCTCGGCCCGCTGGAATCCGACGTGCAGCCTGGCGAGCTCGCCACGGCGGTGCGGATCCCCGTGCTGCCGCCGCGGGCGGGCACCGCGTTCGCGGAGGTCAGCAGGCGAAACGGGGACTACGCGGTGTGCGGCGTCGCGGCGCTGGCCGAGCTCGGCGACGCGGGCGAGGTCAGCCGGGCGAGCGCGGCCTTCCTGTCCGTATCAGGGACGCCGCTGGTGCTCGACCTGACCGAGGCCGGCGGCGACCCCGTCGCGGCAGGGCGGCTGGCGCGGGAGCGGGTCGCGCCGCACGGTGACATCCACGGCACCGCGGCCTATCGCAGACACCTGGCCGGGGTCCTCACCGAGCGCGCGCTGACGGCGGCGATCGCGGCCGCGAAGGAGCGGTCCGGTGAGTGAGGCCCATATGCGCGGCCGCGCGGCGGCTTCGCCGACGAGCGCGCGCCAGGAAGCACAGTTCGACGTCAGGATGACCGTCAACGGGGTGGTGCGGGACGTGCGGGTGCCAGCGCGCCGCCTGCTGTCCGATTGCCTGCGCCACGACCTGCGGCTGACCGGGACGCACGTCGGCTGCGAGCACGGGGTCTGCGGCGCGTGCACGGTGCTCGTCGACGGCGTGGCCGTCCGATCCTGCCTGCTGCTCGCGGTCAGCGCCGACGGGGCGCTGGTCACCACGGTCGAGGGGCTGACCAGGCCGGACGGCAGCCTGTCGGCGGTACAGCAGGCGTTCGCCGACTGCCACGGCCTGCAGTGCGGGTTCTGCACGCCAGGGTTCCTGACCACCATCTCAGCCGCGCTCGAGGAGAACCCCGACCCGACGCTCGAGGAAGCACGGGAGATTATCGGCGGCAACCTGTGCCGGTGCACCGGCTACCAGAACATCGTCAAGGCCGTGCTCAGGGCCGCGGAACTGCGCGCCGCCGCCGGCCAGGCGGACACGCCATGACGTCGATGTTCGGGGAGCCCATCGCCAGGCTCGAGGACGACAGGCTGCTCCGCGGCAACGGCGCCTATCTCGATGACCTCGGGCATGACGCGCTGGCCTGCGCGTTCGTGCGAAGCCTGCACGCGCACGCGCGAGTGGGCGAGATCGACGTCGGCGACGCGCTCGACGTCGACGGCGTGGTGGCCATCTACACCTACGAGGACCTGCCAGGCCGGCTGGCCGAGCCGCTCCCGCTGCTGATCCCGCACCCTGCGCTGTCGCACGGCAGGACCGGGTACGCGCTCGCCGCCGGCGAGGTCAACTACGTGGGCGAGCCAGTCGTGATGGTCGTCGCCGAGGACCGCTATCAGGCCGAGGACGCCGCCGAGCGGATCATGGTCGACTACGAGCCACTGCCGGCCGTCGTCGGGGTGGACGCCGCGAAGGCCGCCGAGCACCTGGTCCACGACGACGTGCCAGGCAACGTCGCCGGGCACCTGGTGCAGTCCAACGGGGACGCCGAGGCCGCGATCGCTGCCGCGCCGCACGTCCTCGAGCTTGACCTGTACGTGGAGCGGTCGGCGTCAACCCCGCTCGAGGGGCGGGGCGTGCTGGCCAGGTGGGACACAGAGTCGCGGCGGCTGCGGATCTGGACCTCGACCCAGACCTCGACCGGGGTGCGGGCCGCCGTGGCCGCCAAGCTCGGGCTCGCGCTGGCCGACGTCGACGTGATCACGCCGGACGTGGGCGGCGGGTTCGGTGTCAAGATCATGCACCCGTGGCCCGAGGAGGTGCTCGTACCGTGGGCCGCCAGGCTGCTCGGCAGGCCCGTCAAGTTCACCGAGGACCGGATCGAGCACTTCCTGGCCAGCGCGCACGAGCGCGGCCAGCGGCACCGCGTCAGGGTCGGGTTCGACGCCGACGGCCGGGTGCTCGGCCTGGACGTGCGGTTCTGGCACGACAACGGCGCCTACATCCCGTACGGCCTCATCGTGCCCATCATCACCTCGACCCAGCTGCTCGGTCCTTACAAGCCAGGCGCCTACCGGGTCGAGTTCAGCTCGCTGTACACGAACACGGTGATCGTCACCCCGTACCGGGGCGCTGGCAGACCGCAGGGCGTATTCGTGATGGAGAGGACGATGGACGCGATCGCGGCGGCGCTCGGGCTTGACCGGGCGCTGGTCAGGGAGCGGAACTTCATCCAGCCAGACGAGATGCCGTACGACCACGGGCTGATCTTCCAGGACGGCCGGCCGCTGATCTATGACTCAGGGGATTACCCGGCGGTGCTTGCCAAGCTCAAGGCCCTCGTCGGGTGGGACGACTTCGAGTCGGTGCGTGCTTCGGCGGCGCGGCAGGGCAGGAGGCTCGGGATCGGGCTTGCCTGTTACGTGGAGGGCACCGGCGTCGGGCCGTACGAGGGCGCGCACGTGGTGGTCGAGACCTCGGGCAAGGTCAAGGTGGCGACCGGCCTGACCAGCCAGGGGCAGGGCCACCACACGGTGTTCGCCCAGATCGTTGCCGACGAACTCGGCGTGCCGATCGGCGACATCGAGGTCGTGACCGGCGACACGAGGGCGTTCGGCTACGCGGTAGGGACGTTCGCGTCCCGGGCGGCCGTGATGAGCGGGTCGGCGGTCGCGCTGGCCGCGCGGGCGGCGCGGGCCAAGGCCATCAGAGTGGCCGCGGCCGCGCTCGAGGCCTCGCCTGACGACATGGAGATCGTGGCCGGCCAGGTCCGGATCAAGGGCGATCCGGAGTCCGGGATCGCGCTCGGAACGGTCGCGGTGCTGTCGAACCCGCTGCGCTACGCGTTCGACGATGCCGCTCGGGCGGCAACCCAGTTCGCCGGCGGCGACATCGACAAGCCGCCGGTCGCCGAGGACGACGAGCCAGGGATCGAGGGCAGGAAGTTCTTCTCGCCGGTCAGGTCGACGTTCGCGTGCGGCATGCACGCCGTCATCGTGGAGACCGACCCGGACACGGCCGAGATCACGGTGCTGCGGTACTGCGTCGTGCATGACTGCGGACCGATGATCAACCCGCGCATCGTGGAGGGCCAGATTCACGGCGGCGTCGCGCAGGGCGTCGGCGGCGCGCTGTACGAGCGGATGGCCTATGACGAGACCGGCCAGCTGCAGAACGCCTCGTTCATGGACTTCCTGATGCCCTACGTCAGCGAGGTTCCGCGCGGCATCGAGATCGACCACCTGGAGACGCCGTCGCCGCTCAACCCGCTGGGCATCAAGGGCGCGGGAGAGGCCGGCGTGATCCCGGGCGCTGCGGTGTTCGCCGCGGCGATCGAGGACGCCGAGGGCATTCCGATCACCTCGATGCCGATCTCGCCGAGCGACCTGTTCGAGCTGCGCGCGGCTTCGCGGTCGGCGTCCGGCGCGCAGGCCGCCGCTCCTCGTGATAGCGATGATCACGGGCGATGAGCTCCTCGATCCTCGCCCGCTGAGCGGCCCCGAGCACCGGGGGCATGTCGTTCAGCTGGCCGGCCAGTGCCAGCGCCGAGGTCGTGACGTGCACGCTCGGATGCCTGCACCGGCCGCACCTGGAGCTTGGATGGGTGAGCAGCAGGACCCGCAGGACGGACACGGTGCCGCCGCGGGTGCGCAGGAACTCCTCGAGCAGGTCGGCAGGCTCGTTCAGCTGCACGCTCGGTGACCGGCCGCCGCGGTCGCTGAGCGTGCCGCGGGAGAGGAGGTTGCCGAACCGGTCGAACTTCTCGAACCGCCAGGAGTCGCCGTCGCAGTGCACGGTCGCGTTGAGATGCTTGCTCTCGATCGCGACCAGCCCAGGCGGCCCGAGCAGCAGATGGTCGATCTCGCCGCGCCTGTTGCAGTAGCCGCGCAGCAGCACCCAGTCGTCCCCTAGCACCCTGCCGAACTCGGTGACGACCTGCTGTTCGCCGGCGACGCCTGCGGCGAGTTTCTCCTCGGCGTCGGACGGCGGCTGCGCGGAGCCTGGCGTCTGGGCAGGCCGGGCGGCCGGAGCCGGAGCCCACGCCGGGGTCGGAGCCGGAGCCCGTGCCGGGGTCGGAGCCCGTGCCGGGGCGAGCCGCCGCAGTTTCCTGACCGCGAGCGCCGAGCGCAGCCAGATGATCCACTGCCTGTGGGAGCGGGCGCGGTCGCGCGCGTTCGTCGCGCGCTTGAGCAGTAACTCGTGCCGCGCGAGCGCCTCGCCGTCATCGTTTCCGGTCTGCTGCCCGCCGTCCGCCCGCCGCTTCCTGGCAATGCGCAGGGCGTCCGCCGGGTGATTGGAGAGTTCGACCGTCCGCACCGCGCCACCTTTCCGCAGCGTGAGCCTAACCCGGCGCGGCTGTCATGGTGGCGATTCCGGCAAGCAGGGCGCGGCTCAGCTATGGTCGGCCACAGCGGCGGGAGGTTGCCATGAAAGTGAGCGGCGCGGCGGACGTGCACGCATCCGCGGAGGCGGTATGGGCGGCGCTGAGCGACGGCGGCCTGCTCACGCGCGCGGTGCCCGGTCTCGACCAGATCCAGTTCGCCGGCGACGGCCGCTGCCGGTTCACGCTGACCACCGCGATCGCGGCGGTCAGCGGCAGCTATGCCGGCGAGGCGCGCGTCGTCGACAGGCCTGAGCCGGGCGCGCGCGTGCTGCGGGTGACGGCGGCTGGCGCGAACGGCAAGGTCGCCGCTGACCTCACGATCCGGCTGGCCGCTACCCCTGACGGCGGCACCGAGGTCAGCTACGTTGCCGACGGCGACGTCGAAGGGGCGATCGCGGGCATCGGCCAGCGGATGCTTGCCAGCATCGCGAAGCGACTGGCTACAGACGCGATCGGCGGTATCGACGCGGTTCTCTCGGCGGCCGAGCCCGGAGCGCCTGCCGAGCCCGCAGCGCCTGCCGAGCCCGCAGCGCCTGCCGAGCCCGCAGCGCCTGCCGCGCCCGCAGGCGCACCCGCCCCGGTCCCTGACGTTGCCGCCACGGAGGCCGCCATCGAGCAGGCTCGGCTGGGGATCGGGCTGCGCGGGGAGCGGGCGCCTGCTGACACCAGGCCTATGCCGGGAGTCAGCGCCGGCCTGCTCGCCGGGGCGGCCGCCGTGGCGGCCGGGATCGTGATCGGCGTCGTGCTCGGGCGGCGGCTCAGGCAGCGCTGATGGACACCCCGGTCAAGAAGCTGCGCATCGGGATCGACACGGGCGGCACGTTCACCGATGTCGTGGCCTACGACGAGGTGTCCGGCGAGCTGGCGGTCACCAAGACCCCGACGACCCCAGCCGACCCGTCGGTCGGTTTCATCGACGGCCTGGTCAAGGTGCTCGCGCAGGTGGGGACCGACGCATCGGCGGTCCAGGCCGTGAGCCACGGCACCACGATCGCGACCAACCAGCTGCTCGAGGGCAAGATCGGGCGGCTCGGGTTCATCACCACCGAGGGTTTCGAGTTTCTGCTCGAGATCGCCAGGCAGTCCGTGCCCGACGGCTACGGGAACTCCTACTTCTGGGTGAAGCCCGACCGGATCGTCCCAGCTGACCTGGTCAAGACCGTCGGCGGCCGGCTCGATCACGCCGGCGCGGAGATCAGGCCGTTCGACCAGGACAGCGCCGTGGTGGTGGCGCGCTGGTTCCGCGACCGCGGCGTCGACACGCTCGGCGTCTGCTTCCTGCACTCCTACGCCAATCCCGGCCACGAGCGGCGGATGGCGGCCGTGCTGGCCAGGGAGCACCCGGCCGCCGTCGTCTCGCTGTCCTGCGAGGTTCTCCGCGAGTACCGGGAATACGAGCGGTCGGTGACCACGCTGCTCGACGCGGCCGTCAAGCCGCGGGTGGCCAGCTACCTTGGCGCGATCGGCGATCGTCTGGACGCGTTGGCAGGCAGGAGCGTGCCGCTGCACGTGATGAAGTCCAACGGCGGTGTGCTCAGCGCCGCCGAGGTGACGCGGCTGCCGATCACGACGGTGCTGAGCGGGCCAGCGGCCGGGGCGCTGGGCGCCGCGCTGATCGCGAAGCAGGCGGGCATCACCAGGGTGCTCACCTGTGATGGCGGCGGGACGTCCACCGACGTGGCCGTCGTGACCGACGGCGAGCCCGCATTGACCACAGAAGGACGGGTCGGGGCTTATCCGTCGATGATCCCGATGGTCGACGTCGTCACTGTCGGCGCCGGCGGCGGCTCGATCGCCTGGGTCTCCCCTGAGGGCGCGCTGAAGGTCGGGCCGCGATCGGCAGGTGCCGACCCCGGACCGATCTGCTACGGGCAAGGCGGCGACGAAGTCACCGTCACCGACGCGCACCTGGCGCTCGGCAGGATCCCGCCGCACCTGCTCGGCGGGGAGGTGCCGCTCGACCTGACCGCCGCCCGCGGCGGGCTCGCCAGGCTCGCCGGCAGGCTTGGCCTGACCGAGCAGGACTGCGCGACCGGCATTCTCGACGTATCGGCCTTCAACCAGGCGAACGCCGTCCGCCAGATCACCGTCAAGCGCGGGCTCGACGTGAGGGACTTCACGCTGGTGACGTTCGGCGGGTCAGGGTCGCTGCTGCTCTGCCCGCTGATCGGCATCCTGGGGATCGGCGACGTGCTGGTGCCGCCGAATCCAGGCAACGTCTCGGCGTTCGGGCTGCTGACCGTCGACGTGCGGATCGACCAGGTGCGCACGGCGGTGCGCCGGCACGACGCCCTCGACGTCGCCGCGGTCCAGGCGATCTTCGCGGACCTGGAGGCGCAGGCGCGCCATGGCCTGGCGAGCCAGGGGTTCGAGCCCGCAGCCCAGCGGCTGCTCAGGACCGCCGACCTGCGCTATTTCGGCCAGGCATTCGAGGTCAGGGTGCCGGTGGCCGGCGGGCCAGGCGGCAGCCTGCCGTTCGGTGCCGCTCAGGCAGACGCGGTCGCCATCGCGTTCCACGACGCGCACCGGGCGCTGTACGGCTACGACTTTCGCGACGACGCGCGCCAGCACGTGGAGTGGGTCAACCTGCGGGTCACCGGGGTCGGCCCGATCGCCAGGCCGGACGTCCCAAGGCTGCGGCCTGGCGACGGCAGCCCGGCGAGGGCCCGCACCGGCAGCCGCCCGGTGTGCTTCGGCCGCGGCGAGGACTTCGTGTCGGCCAGCATCTATGCCAGGTCCGCCCTGGAGGCCGGCGATGTCATCGCCGGCCCCGCGGTGATCGAGGAGTACGGCGCGACCGTGCCGCTGCACCCCGGCTTCACGGCTGTGGTCGACGAACAGGGCAACCTGCGGATCAGCCGGTCGCGTTGAGAGCGCTGGCGGGTTCGAGCCTCGCCGTCCAGATCAGCCAGCCGGGCAACACGACAAGGCCGCCTGCGAACAGCAGGTCATTCGTGAGGTCGCCGCCGCCGTAGGCGTAAGACCAGGCAAGGACCAGGGCGAGCAGGCTGAGCGGGCCCGTGCATCCGGCCCAGGCTCGCCGGCCCTGCCGCAGCGCGATCCAGGCCAGGGCGAGCAGGCCGGCGCAGAACAGGGTGCAGGCGGCCAGGTCGAAGGCCTGGTCGATGGTGTCGATCGTGAACGAGATCGAGTTCGTGGCCTGGATCGGGTTGCGGTGCGTGGCCAGCAGCCCGACAGCGCGGTGCCCGCCGAGGAAGATGACGGTCCCGGTTCCGTAGGCGATCGCGCCAGCGGTGACGGCGCGGGCCGCGGCGGCGGCGAGCGCCCCGCGGGCGTCCAGGGTCTGGGGGCCGCCCGCCACGCGACTGTACCTGTCGCCGAAGACGGTGGAGACGCACGTGGGGTCGATCTTCGCCAAGCTCGGGCTGCTGCCGGCAGGCGACGACCACCGCAGGGTGCTCGCCGTGCTCACCTATCTGCGCGGAACCTGACCGGCGCCATCCGCGCTGTCGTAGGCCAGGTTCGCCAGGCGAGCGGCGACCATGCCGCCGCGGCTGGCAGCACGCCGGATGCCCAAGGAATGAAGCCGGTCATCCAGGGCAGGGCAGAAAGGACGATGATAGTGACGGACGGAGTGTCCGCCTTCTGAGGAGTGCGTTAGTTGTGAGCCCAGTACCCGACATCATGCTGAACAACGGCCAGCCGATTCCCCAGCTCGGCTTTGGTGTGTTCCTTGTCAAGCCCGAGGACACCGTCGAGGCCGTGACGACGGCGCTGGAGGCCGGTTACCGGCACATCGACACTGCCGAGATGTACGGCAACGAGCGGGAGGTCGGCCAGGCGATCGCCAAGTCCGGCCTCGGCCGCGACGACGTGTTCGTGACAAGCAAGCTGAGCAACGCCAGCCACCGGCCAGAGGATGCGCGGCGGGCCTTCGGCCAGACGCTGGAGGCGCTCGGCTTCGACTACATCGACATGTTCCTGATCCACTGGCCGCTGCCGACGAAGTACGACGGTGACTTCGTCTCGACGTGGCACGCGCTCGGCGAGTTCTACCGCGACGGCCTGGCAAGGTCCATCGGCGTCTCGAACTTCCAGGCGCATCACCTGCGCCGGCTGCACGCGCAGAGCGATATCCCGCCGGCCGTCAACCAGATCGAGGTCAGCCCGTATCTGACGCAGAGCGAGCTGCGGCAGTTCTGCGCCGAGCACCAGATCGCGGTCGAAGCGTGGTCGCCGCTCGCCCGCGGCGGCGAGCTGCTGGCCGACCCTGAGGTCACCAGGATCGCCACCGAGACCGGCAAGACCCCTGCGCAGGTCGTCCTGCGCTGGCACATCGAGCGCGGCGACATCGTGTTCCCGAAGTCCGTCACGCCGGCCAGGATCAGGGAGAACTTCGACATCTTCGACTTCGAGCTGTCGGGCGATGACGTCGCGGCGATCAGCTCGCTGAACCGGGACCAGCGCACCGGCCCCGATCCGGACACCTTCCCGGGGTAGATCGTGCCCTCTCGCGCTCGCCGCGCCCTCCAGATAGAACACCGATGAGTCATCGGCGGTCTTCATTGAACACCGATGTGACATCGGTGTTGCTCGGGGGAAGGGGCAGAACGTGGATGATCGCCACAAACCGGGCGTCAGGCCGGCCATAGCCGAGGACGCGGCGCGCATCGCCGGGCTGCTGACCGAGCTCGGCTATCCGGCCGGCGCCGGCGAGGTGGCCGAGCGGCTGGCGTACTGGCTGCCCGACCAGGCAAGCCAGGTTCTCGTCGCGGAGCGCGACGGCGTCGTCGTCGGCTGCGTTTCGCTGCACGCGATCCCGTACTTGGAGCGCACCGGCCGGTGCTGCGGATCGAGAGCCTGGTGGTCGACGCTCGCCAGCGCCGCGGCGGAACCGGCCGGGCGCTGACGGCCGCCGCCGAGCAACTCGCACGCGCCTGGGGCTGCCTGCAGATCGAGGTCACCAGCCTGCGCTCGCGGGCGGACGCGCACGCGTTCTACCGCCGGCTTGGTTACACGGACGTCTGCGACCGGTCCGGACGGATGATCAAGGAGACCTACGCGCATGCCTGGCGAGCGATCGCCATGAGCGAGCAGCCAGCCAGGCGCCAAGGCCGTGTCTCTGCAGGGCGCCAGCTGTATCCCGTCAGCGAACCTGCCTGACTCGGCGTTTAGTCACGCGAACGAGGTGTGGCCATGCGCTGGTCATCCATATCGCTCGGTTCGAAGCTGGCGTGCGCACTGGCTAGGTTGCTGACTGACCAGAGCCCAACTCCCTCGAGTCCAGGCAAAGGGCCTGTGGCCAGAACGGCCGATGGAGTGGTCGTGCCTTTTGCGCCGTCGCGCTGACTGATCCCGAGCCGCGCATCCGGCATGCCCAATGACGGCGAGGGGTCGGCGCCGTTCCATCAACCCTGAGCGCTGCCTATTCGACGTCCTTCAGAATTCGCTGCACAGAATCCAGTTGCTCGCGCAGGTGACCGAGTTGCATCGTGATGTCCTCAAGGCGCTGGTCGGTGCGCGCTTGCGCAGCGGCGGCTAGTTCGGAGAGGCGCCGGTACTCGTCGGCCAGCTGGCGGTATCCGGCATCGCCGGTCAGGCCGGAGCCTGCCGTCGGTCGGGGCCCATCGCTGAACGATCATGAGCACCACGAGCGCGAGCGCCAGGAACCCGGTTATGTACAGGACCGTCAAGATGACGCTGTGGACCGGGAACATTACCGCATCCCCGCCACGGAATCGCTGTGCTCACTCAGCGACCGTGGCGCGACCATGATTGCCGTGGGCGTCAGGTTCACCGCGAAGGGCGCTACCTCGTAGGACTTCATAGCCTTCCCGTCCTCTGATACTTCGATGTCCGCAGACACCAAGCCGGCTGCCTCAAGCTTCCTCAGGTGAACCTGCAGCAGGGCCCGGCTGATGCCGAGCTCGCGGGCCAGCCGGCTCACGTAGTTGCGCTCTCGCGCGAGTGCGGCCACGACACGGAAGCGATGCGGGTTAGCCAGCGTCGCCAGCACTCGCAACAGGGCGTCCCCCGTCATGTCCGTGACGTCCACAGTGTCCTTCCGTGCGGTGTTCTTTCTTGCACCTGCCAAATTGAGTTAGCAGGTGCAAGTAAGACGAGTCGATGAAGAAGTGCCAACGGACGGAGGTTCTGGCCAGGCGGCAGAATGTGATCAGATGGCAGACCTGGGCGGACGGCGATCCTGGCGGGGAGACCGATGAGCGGGCGCACGCTGACCGGCGGCGGTAGCGACGCCGATCCGGTGCTGCTGGAGATCATCGCGGGCAGCCTGGCCTCGATCGAGAAGGAGGTCGAGACCGCGATCGGGCGGACCGCCAGGTCGCCGATGATCAGGGACGCGCACGACTTCCGTGCCGGAATCCACGACCGGCTCCTCCGCAAGCTGACCGGCCGCTCCTACAGCTCGCTCGTGCACCCGATCGTGCGGGACTTCCCTGTCGAGACGATGCGGCCAGGTGACGTGTTCTTCCATAACGACGTGTACTCCTCCGAGGGCGGCATCGGCCACCTGCCTGACCTGTGCGTGACCGTGCCGGTGTTCCACGGTGCTGGTTCTGCGCGCCTCCGGCACGACCCGGGCCGCGTCGTCGCGTTCGTGCAGGCGTTCGGCCATCACGACGACATCGGCGGTGCGGTGCCAGGGTCGATGCCCAGCCGGGCGACCAGCGTGTTCGAGGAAGGCCTCATGGTCCCGCCGATCAGGCTCTGGGATCAGGGCGTCCCCAACCGCGCGGTCCTGACGATCATGACGCGCAACTCCCGGATGCCCGAGTCGCTCGCCGCCGACCTGGACGCCGAGTGCGCGGCCTGCCTCATGGGCGCGAGCCGGCTGGCCGAGCTGTTCGGCCGGTACGGCGCGAGCGCGGTCGAGGCCTGCTTCGACGCGATAGTCGCGGGAACTACCGCCACGTTCCGGCGGGAGATCCTCGCGAAGATCCCGGTAGGCACCTGGACCTGGGAGGACTACGCCGAGCACGACGGCGTCGACCCGCCGAGGCTGCACGCCCAGCGGATCACGCTGACCAGGACCCCCGACGAGGACGAGAACGGCCCGCGGCTGATCCTGGACTTCACCGGCACGAGCCCGCAGGCCAAGGGCCCCATCAACCACTGCGGGAACTACGCGGACGGCAACTTCCTCGCCAAGTGGCTGGCGCCGATCCTGCGCAACCTCGCCGACACGCCGGAACGAATGGCCGAGCTCGACGTCAACGAGGGCGTCGTCGATCTGCTCGAGATGCGGTTCCCGCCGCCCGGCACCCTGCTCACGCCGGTCTTCCCGGCTCCGACGAACGCGCGCACGTTCGTGATCCTGCGGCTGCTCGGCGTGCTCGCCGGGGTGCTCGCGAAGGCGGTCGGCGGGCGGATGCCTGCCGACCAGGAGACGATCAGGTACACCGGCGTCTACGGGACCGACGCAGCGGGCGAGCCGTACCTGATGCGCGAGGTGCTCGGCGGCGGCTCGGGCGGCCGGTACTACGCGGACGGCGAGGACACGATCCACGTCGTCCCCGACTCGCGGAACCTGCCAGCCGAGTTCTCCGAGGCCAGGTTCCCGTTCGTCGTCGAGCGGCTCGGGCTGGCCGCCGACTCGGGCGGGCCAGGGCAGTTCCGCGGCGGCCTCGGCTACGAGAAGGTCATCAGGATGCTCACCGACGGCTACTTCATGTCGATCGCGGACCGTTCGATCCTGTCCTGCTGGGGGGTCAACGGCGGCAAGGCCGGACGTCCTTTCGAGGTGACGATAGACCCTGACGGTCCGTATCAACGGCCCGCAGACGCACTCGCCGACGGCGAGCCGGTCCCGGCAGGAACGCTGATCAGGATCAGGACCACGGGCGGGGGCGGCTGGGGGGATCCGCTGGACCGCGATGTGGACCTGGTGGTCAGGGACGTGGCCTGGGCCAAGGTCACGCCGGCGGGAGCGGCAGCGGACTACGGCGTCGTGATCACCGGTCCCGATGATGAGCCCGCCGCTGACATGGCGGCGAGCGCCCTGTTGCGCGCCAAGATGCTTGAACAGCGGCCAGAGCGGCGGCCGTTCTTCGATCGGGGGCCGGGCTTCGCCAGGCTCGCGGGTGCCGCGGCGGCCGAGGTGGACTGGCTGTGAGCGAGAGGGAGCCTGGCGGGCCGCTGGCCGGGCTGGTCGTCGTCGACCTGTCGCGGGCGCTGGCCGGGCCGCACGCCGGGATGATGCTCGGCGACCTGGGCGCGCGGGTCATCAAGGTCGAGTCGCCAGGCGGTGATGACAGCCGTGGCTGGGGGCCGCCTTTCCTGCCAGGCAGCGACGGCCGGGAGCACGCGAGCTACTTCCTGTCGTGCAACCGCAACAAGGAGTCGATCGCGATCGGCCTGAAGGCCGTCGACGGCCAGGAGCTGCTTGGCCGCCTCGTCGCCAGGGCTGACGTGCTGATCGAGAACTTCCGCCCCGGCGTGCTGGACCGGCTGGGGTTCAGCGTGCAGCGGCTGCATGAGATCAATCCGGGTCTGGTCATCCTGTCGATCACCGGGTTCGGGCACGACGGGCCCGAGGGCAGCAGGCCGGGCTACGACCAGATCGCCCAGGGCGAGGGCGGCCTCATGTCGGTGACGGGGCCTTCCAAGGACGAGCCGACCAGGACCGGGCTGCCGGTCGGCGACATCATGGCCGGGATGTACGGCGCGTTCGGCGTGCTGGCGGCGCTGCGCGAGCGGGACGTGACCGGCACCGGCCAGGTGGTGCGGACTAGCCTGCTCGCAGCCGTGGTCGGCGCGCACGCGTTCCAGGGGACCAGGTACGCGGTCGCGGGCGAGGTGCCCGAGCCGGCCGGGAACTACCACCCGTCAATCTGCCCGTACGGCCTGTACCGGGCCGCTGACGGGTTCGTGCAGATCGCCGTCGGCACCGACGCGCTGTGGCAGCGGATGGCGCCGGCGTTCGGGCTCGACCGGCCAGAATGGGCGCTGAACAGGGACCGCGTGCGTGATCACGACGCGGTGAACGCTGCGGTCGACGAGGCGTTCTCGCTGCAGTCGTCGTCGGACGTGCTGGCCACGCTGGCCTCGCTCGGCGTCCCGGCCGGCAAGGTCCGCGACTTCGCCGAGGTCTACACGTGGGAGCAGACCCTGTCGCAGGGGCTGCTGATCGACGTGGACCACCCCGCGCTCGGGCGGGTGCGGCTGCCAGGGCCGCCGCTGCGGTTCGAGACCGGCGGCCGGGACACGGGCCGCGCCAGGCATCAGCCGCCGCCGCTGCTCGACGAGCACGGCGAGGCGATCAGGCGCTGGCTTGACGACACCCTGCAGTAGGCGGGGCTGGCGGGCGCCGCTACCGTTCTTCGCGTGCGAGTGCTGATCGCCCTTGGCGGCAATGCGATGACGAGCGCGGACGGCCGCGCCGGGCCCGAGGACCAGAAGGCGGCGATCACCCTCGCGATGGACGAGGTCGCCGACATCGTGGCCGCGGGCGACCAGGTGGTGCTGACCCACGGCAACGGCCCGCAGGTCGGGAACCTGCTGGTCAAGAACGAGATCGCGGCGAACGTCGTCCCGCCGGTGCCGCTGGACTGGTGCGGCGCGCAGACCCAGGGCACCATCGGCTTCCTGATCATGAACGCGCTGCAGTCGGCGCTGACCAGCCGCGGGGTGGCCACGGGACAGCCCGCCGTGCTGGTGTCCAGGACGCTGGTGCGGGCCGACGACCCGCACTTCGCCGACCCGAGCAAGCCGATCGGGCGCTACCTGCCGGCCGACGAGGCCGCGGGCATGATCGAGCACGGCCAGGTCTGGAAGGACATGGGCGCCAAGGGCTGGCGCCGCGTGGTGGCCTCCCCTGAGCCGGTCGAGTGCATCGACGCGGACGCGGCGCACGTGCTGCTCGACGCCGGTTACACGGTGGTGTGCGCTGGCGGCGGCGGGGTGCCGGTCGCCAGGGATCTGGAAACCGGGATCCTCGACGGCGTGGAGGCGGTGATCGACAAGGACCTGACCGCTGCCCTGCTCGGCCGCCAGCTCGGCGCCGACACCCTGCTCATCGCCACCGACGTCAAAGCCGTGATGACCGGCTGGGGCACTCCGGCCGAGCGGCCGCTCGGCGCGGTAAGCGTGGCCAAGCTGCGCGAGCTGGCCAGGAGCGGCGAGTTCGGCAGCGGCAGCATGGGACCAAAGGTCGACGCTGCCTGCCGGTTCGCGGCCGGGGGCGGCACGGCGATCATCACGCACCTGACGGCGATCGAGGAGGCGCTGGCCGGGCGGGCCGGCACCGTGGTGACCGCGGCCGGTGCGCCAGACTGAGGCATCTGTGATCAAGACTCCGAGGAGTGAGCCCGTGCCCGAGGCGATTGAGGTTCGGAAGGTACCCCTGCACAGCGTGTCCGACGCGAGCGAGCTCGCCAGGCTGATCGACGACGGGGTCATCGAGGCCGACCGGGTCATCGCCGTGATCGGCAAGACCGAGGGCAACGGCGGCGTCAACGACTACACGCGGATCATCGCCGACCGCGCGTTCCGCGAGGTGCTGACCGCGAAGGGGAGCAGGAGCGCGGCGGAGGTCAAGCAGATCCCGATCGTGTGGTCGGGCGGCACCGACGGGGTGATCAGCCCGCACGCGACGGTCTTCGCGACCGTGCCGCCAGGCACGGCGCCTGCCACCGACGAGCCGCGGCTCACGATCGGCTTCGCGATGAGCGAGCGGCTGCTGCCCGAGGACATCGGCAGGCAGGCGATGATCACCAAGGTGGCTGACGCCGTCAAGGTGGCGATGGAGCGGGCCGGGATCACCGACCCGGCCGACGTGCACTACGTGCAGACCAAGACGCCGCTGCTCACGATCCACACGATCAGGGACGCCAGGAGCCGCGGCGAGACGGTCTGGACGGAGAACACGCACGAGTCGATGGACCTGTCCAACGGCTGCACCGCCCTCGGGATCGCGGTCGCGCTCGGTGAGATCGAGATGCCGTCCGACGCCGACGTGCTGCACGACAGGAGCCTGTACTCCTCGGTCGCGTCCTGCTCGTCCGGCGTCGAGCTCGACCAGGCCCAGGTGGTCGTGGCTGGCAACGCCCGGGGCATCGGCGGGCGGTACCGGATCGGGCACGCGGTGATGCGCGACGCGCTCGACCAGGACGGTATCTGGGCCGCGATCAAGGACGCCGGGCTCGACCTGCCTGACCGGCCGCACCCTGCTGACCTCGACGGGCGCCTGGTCAATGTCTTCCTCAAGTGCGAGGCCAGCCAGGACGGCGAGGTGCGCGGCCGCCGCAACGCCATGCTCGACGACTCCGACGTGCACTGGCACCGGCAGATCAAGGCCTGCGTCGGCGGCGTCGCGGCCGCTGTGACCGGCGACCCTGCCGTGTTCGTCTCGGTGTCGGCGGCTCACCAGGGCCCGGACGGCGGCGGCCCGGTCGCCGCGATCGTCGACCTGGGCGGCTAGGACAACGCGGTGTCGCCGGCCGCGGCGTCCACGGCTCCAGCCGGCTGAGGCTCAGCCGCCGCGGCCGACTTGCCCGCCGCGCGCAGCGGAGCGGCCGACGCGGCGCCGGCGATCAGGAACAGCAGCCCGGCGACACCGAAGATCGTGTCGTAGGGGCCGAACGTCAGGCTGGCGATGACCGCGTGAAATCCGCGCAGCGCCGTGCTCGCCAGGACGCCGGCCAGCACCATCGACACGATGGAGGCAAGCTGCTGCAGCGGGCTGATCACCGCGCTGACGCGGCCGAGCAGCCGGGACGGTGTCTCCGCCAGGATGAGTGGCGACAGCACAGCGTTCAGTACACCAACCGCGACGCCCAGCACCACGGCGAACGCGATCGCCGGGCTGAGGGCCGTCGCGCGGGAAAGGGCGATCAGCGCGAGCCCGCAGCCGGCCAGCGACATCCAGAACAGCTGGCCCGGCGCCAGCCGCCTGCCGATCGCCGCAGTCATCAGCGCGCCGGCGATCGCGCCCGCGCCCACGCTGCCCGTAAGCGCGCCGAGCCAGCTCGCGGCGACGTGCAGGTCGCTGGGGATGAAGAAGACCGCGAGCGAGTTGACCGCGCCGAGGCCGAGCATCGCGATCACGATGCCGACGCCGACGGTGACCAGGATCTTGCTGCGCGCAAAGTACCGCAGGCCGGCGGTGAACTCGGCGAAGAAACGGGCCCGGTCTTGCGTCTCGCCGTCCGGAGCGTCCGGCACGCGGATCGCACGCACGCAGCCGAATGAGACCGCGAAGCTGGCCGCGTTCAGTATCAGCGCCCACTGCACGCCGAACGTGATCAGCAGCGGAGCCGCGATCGGCGGGCCGATCACCTGCGCGGTGCTGAACGCGGCGGAGAGCTGGCCGCTCGCCGCGGCCTGCTGTTCGGCAGGGACGACCGCGCCGAGCACGGCGAGCCGGGATGGGTTGAAGAACTCGGCGAAGCAGCTGCACACGGCGAGCACCGCGTACAGGATCGCGAGCTGCGCACCCGCGGGGATGGCGTGCCGCAGCAGCGGCAGGATCAGCAGGCTGGTGATTAATGCGCACCTGGCGGCGTCCGCGGTGAGCATCGTCCGGCGCCGGTTCCACCGGTCCACGAACGCGCCAGCCAGCGGGCCGACGACGAGGACGGGGGCTGCCGTCGCGATCAGGGCGCCGCTCGCGGCGGCCGGCGCCCAGGTCTGCCCCTTCGCGATGATCGTGGCGATCCACAGCATCACGGTCATCGTGAAGACCATGTCGCCGGTCGCCGAGACGGACTGGCCGAGCCACAGCAGCCGCCAGTTCCTGTTGCGCCACAGGCCTGACCGTGAGGATCCGCGCATGGGTGCCAATTATCACTGAATCGCACGATCGCGAATAGTTTCGCAGATCGTTCCGATTTCTGATAGACGGAACAGCATGAGGCGCACAATCGCGATTGCCGTGCTCGCTGGGTTGCTCGCCTGCGGCGGGCTCGCAAGCTGCGGCGGCGGCGGCGGTAATGGCGGCTTGCCGCACACGTCGGCGAATGAGGCTATCTGCGCGACGCTGGCCCGGGTGCTGGAGAGCAAGGCGGACGTCCATGTGCTGGCCGGGCTGGCGTTCGAGTCGAACGCGCCGGTGTCCCACCAGCTTCGCCAGGACATCGCGAGCTACGTCGCGAGGGCTGCCACCCACTCGAGCGGCGCCCAGCAGGCCGCCGCCAAAGCCGAATCCGACTGCGCGTCCATCAGCGCCCCCGTCGCGCCGGGCTTCAGCTGACCCCCCGAAGACCCTCACCGTCGCGCGGAGAACCCCGGAATGCTGCCCCACCTTTGAACCGTTGGTGGGCCTATAGCGCCACCAACGGTTCAAAGGTGGGGTTGCTTGAGCTGCGAGCTAGAGCGTCAAGGTCATGCAGGTGTTGAACGGGCTCTCCGTGTAGCCGCCGAACGGCTCGCACGGAACGAACCCGGCGCTCGCGTAGAGCGCGCGGGCCGGGGCGAACGCGGGAATGGCGCCGCTCTCCAGGCTCACGCGGCGGCAGCCGCGGTCCCGCGCGAGGCCGATGAGGTGACCGAGCATCGCGCGGCCGATGCCGCGGCCCCTGGCGGCCCGCGCGGTGTGCATGGACTTGATCTCGGCGTGGCCCGGCTCGAGTTGCTTCAGGGCGCCGACGGCGAGCAGGAGGCCGGCTTCCCGGTAGCTGAAGAAGGCGATCGCGGGGTCCAGCAACCCGTCGACGGCGAGCGCGTGCACGTGCTCGGGACCCGACTGCGAGTGCGCGAACGCGAGATGGCGTCCTAGCAGTTCCTGGACGTCGGTGGCGCGGGGATCGTCTGCTGCGATCAGCCCGGGCAGCGCTGATGCATCCGGGGGTGTCGGGAGCACGGACCCGACTCTATGCGGCGGGGCCGCCGGTGTAGAAGGCTGTGCACCGGTCAGCGGCGGCCTTCGCCGCGGCCTCATCCGTGCCCGCCGCCACGCTGGCCTCCCGCCAGCGCTCGCTGCTCAGCGCCATGAAGAGCTTGCCGTCCTCGGACGCCTGCCAGGCAGCCACCTGCTGCGGGTCCAGGCCGGCGGTGCGATCTCCGCTGAGGTGGCTGGCCAGGCCCATGAACGCCCCGTCCCAGCCGATGCCGACGGCGCCGGGGCCGAACTGAACCCACAGGTCATCGTCGACGTGGGCGACGTGTTCGAGCTCCAGCCTGGTCCAGCCGCCTGGCTCAGCGGTAAGCCTGACCTCGATCCAGCTCACCTGCCCGCCGAACTCCCACGTCGCGGCGAAGCTCTTGAGCGGGTCGCAGCGTTCCACCGTGCCGCCCGCGTTGCCCTCAAGCTGGTACCGGCCGCCGGGGCTGAGCTCTCCCGAGACTGGCAGGAACCAGCGGGGGATCCGCTCGGGATTGGTCAGCGCGTCCCAGAGGTCCTCGACGACGGTCTGGTAGCGCTGGCTGATCGTCATCACGCGCGCTACGCCGGCTTCGAGTACGCGCGTGCCGAGCTGCCGGCGAACGGCGCTGATCTGGTGGGTCACGTCGATCACGGTGCACTCCCTCGTCGTTTGCTGTCCTGCTGGCCGGCATCGGGCTGGCCGGCCAGCCGTCGCTCGCGCTTGCCGCGGGCGACCTCGGTGGTCAGTGCGTCCAGGGGCGGCGCCCAGGCCCGGCGGAACCGGTCGAGCCAGGCGTCGACGTCCCTGAGCCCGCCATGGCTGACCGCGTACATCCGCCTGGTCCCGACCGGCCTGACCGTCGCGAACCCCGCCTCGCGGAGCACCCGCAGGTGCTGCGAGACGGCGGGCTGGGAGATCCCGAACTCTTCCCTGATGACAGCGCACACAGCTCCCGAGCTGTGCTCGCCGTCGGAAAGGAGCTCGAGGATGCGCCGGCGCACAGGATCTCCCAGCACCTCGAATGCATGCATGCCTGGCACTGTATCAGCTTCAACTTATATAAGTGAAGTATTCTAATTGAGTGGAGGGCGACGCTGGCGGCTGGAGGCGGCCGGCGGCGGCCCGGCTGGTCTCGGGCATCATGAGCGGATGCCGCTGTTCGCTTTCGAGGGTCATTCGCCTGCCGTCAACCCTGAAGCCTGGATCGCGCCGACCGCCACGCTCGTCGGCGACGTGCGCGTCGAGGCGCATGCGTCGGTCTGGCACGGGGCCGTGCTGCGCGGCGACTTCGGCCCGATCATCGTGCGGCGCGGGGCGAACGTGCAGGACGGCTCGATTCTGCACGGCGGCGCTGCGCTGGGTGCAGGCGAACCCGGAGACCTACCGCGAGCTGGCCAGGCGGCACGCCGCTGGAGTCCGGCCGGTGCCGCAGGCGCAGCCCGCGCGGACTGGGCAGCCCGTGCAGGCCGGGCCTCCGGACGGGGCGGCGTAAGGTCGGTGCCGTGTCCAACCGGGAGCTCGTGGTCCTCGGCACTGCCAGCCAGGTGCCTACCCGCCGCCGCAACCACAACGGCTACTTCCTGCGCTGGGACGGCGAGGGGCTGCTGTTCGATCCCGGCGAGGGAACGCAGCGGCAGATGCAGTTCGCGGGCGTGACGGCGAGTCATATCACCCGGATCTGCATCACCCACTTCCACGGCGATCACTGCCTGGGGCTGCCAGGCGTGCTGCAGCGGATGTCGCTCGACGAGGTCGCGCACGAGGTGCAGATCTGCTACCCGGCCGCTGGTCGCGACGTGCTCGGCCGGCTGCGGCACGCGGCCGAAGACCGCGAGTCCGTCAGCGTGCTGGAGCGGCCGGTCCGCGCGGACGGTCCGGTTACTGCGGGCGGTCCCGGGGGGAGTGGCGGGCAGGCATTCGGGCTGGAGGCCAGGCAGCTCGCGCACAGCGTGCCGGCCGTCGGATACGCGCTGATCGAGCCCGATGGCGTGCGGATGCTGCCTGACAGGCTCGCAGCAGCGGGCATCGCCGGATCAGACATCGCCCGGCTGCAGCGTGACGGCGTACTCGTGGTGTCAGGCCGGCAGGTGACGCTGGCGGAGATGAGCGTGCCGAAGCCAGGACAGCGGTTCGCGTTCGTCATGGATACCGGGCTCTGCGACGCGGCCTTCGCGCTCGCCGCGAACGCCGACATGCTCGTTTGCGAGTGCACGTTCGCGAACGCGGACGCTGCGCTGGCCCATGAGTACGGGCATCTGACCGCGGGCGAGGCGGGCCGGATCGCCGCGGAGTCCGGGGTGCGGTCGCTCGTGCTCACTCATTTCTCGCAGCGCTACGACGACGAGGCAACGGACCGGCTTGCCGCCGAGGCGGCAGAAGCCTTCGGCGGGGAGATCGTGCTCGCACGCGACCTGGACAGGATCGCCATTCCGCGGCGACGCGAAGCCGAGCGCGAGGAATGAGCCAGGCCTGGGTACGCGCTCAGAGGCAGGATCCTCAGGTGTCCTGATCGGCTTCCGCGAGGTTGACGTGGTAGGCGTCGGGCGGCCACGGGCGGTTGACGGTGCGCGCGGGCGTGAAGACGGGGTGCTCGTAGTCAAAGGCCTTGCCGAACGCGTAAGCGCGAGCGTCGTTCATGCCGAGCGGAGTCAGGCCGAAGGTGTGCTCGGCGTAGGCGAGGATACCCGCGAACGTCGTCGCTGTCCTGTCCGTGAAGCCCGTCTTGGCGTAGGGGCTGACAATGACCAGCGGGGTGCGCGGTCCCTGCGCCGTGCCGTCAGGATTCCGCCCAGGCTGCACCTGGTCGTAGAAGCAGCCGCAGTCGTCCCAGGTGATGAACAGAGCCGTGGACCGCCATTCCGGCCCGTGCATGACCGCTGAGGCGATCTGGCCGACCCAGTCGTCGCCCGCGGTCATCGAGAAGCCGTTGTGCTCGCTCAGCACGGCGTCCTTCCCGCCGGGCGTGACGACCGCGAAGTTCGGCAGATGGCCGGACCGCGCGTCCTTCACGAACGAGGTGCTCGGCACGTTGTTCGCCTTCTGGCTGGTGTACAGGCACTCCGCGAACGAGGGACAGATGTCCCAGCCGTACCCCTTCGCGGTGGGCCGGTTGCTGCCTGGCGACGCGGGCTGGCCGTAGATCCGCCAGGACAGGCCGGCGGCGTGCAGCCGGTCCAGGATGGTCGGCGCGTGCTTGGCGGGCGTGGGCCTGAACGCGCCGCCATGGCGCAGTCCCAGCGAGAAGTCGGGAACGCAGCTCGGCACCTTCCTGACCGTGCCGGCCGGCGAGGTCCACGGGGTGACGCGCTTGGAGTCGCAGCCCCATCCGGGGCCGGGCTTGACGCCAGGAGCTGCCTTGGGGTTGTCGCCCCTGAAACCGTCCAGCGACCCCATGACCGCGTACAGGTGGCCGCCCCAGGACGGGCTGTCGGCCATCGAGAAGGTCCGGTCGCTGATGGCGAACCGGTTCGCGAGCGCCACCAGGTTGGGCACGTGGGCTGGCTTGTAGCCGCTGATGCAGGCGTATTTCTTGCCGGCCGCGCAGCCCTGAAGCTTCTGCCAGCCGTCCATCTTCCCGCCGTCGATAGCCAGCCGCTGCGACGACACGCTGTGCGAGACGTTCGGCACGAGGTCCGGCGTCACACCGGGCTTGACCACGGTCTTGTCGGACAGCCTGACCGATGCCGGCATGCCTCCGTCGGGGCACCGGAGCCGGTGGCGATCGCACCAGTAGCCAAGGAGGTTGTCGAAGGTGTGGTTCTCCAGGTACAGCACGACGATGTGCCGGACAGGGTTGCGCTGCGCGCTTGCCTTCGCCGTCGGCGTCGGTCGCCCGGTGCTGCTGTGGCCCGCGACGGGCTTAGCGGTGGCCGTGCAGGCCATGACCAGCGCCGCGAGGCCGGCCGTGGCCGTCGCCATGAGCGCGGTGAACCTGGTCCTTGCCAGCAGCCCGCCATGGCGGGCGCCGCCGTGTCGCCTCATACGGCAAGTATCATGCCTTATCGCGACAGCCCGCTCATGATCACGAAGGATCCGGGGTCCAGGAGGAGGACCCGAAATTCTTCGTGATCATGAGATGTAGCCGGGCGCGGGGCGGGGGACGCGGGCGACGCGGGCGTCAGATCTCGCCGGCGAGCTCGGAGGCCCAGACAACGACCCTGGTGCGGTCGCCGCGGAACAGGTCGCGCGCGAACTCCAGCGGCCGGCCAGCGCGCGAGTAGGCGGTGCGCTCGACCAGCATCAGCGGTGCTCCCTCCGCGACGCCCAGCGCCTCGGCCTCGCGGACACCAGCGCAGACCGGCTCCAGGCTTTCCTTCGCGCGGTGCGGGCGCTCGCCGTACTTCTCCTCGAGCAGCTCGTAGAGCGACCCGTCGAGCCGGTAGCCGAGCAGGCCAGGACAGCGTTCGGCCGGGAAGAGGGAGTGCTCGATCAGGATGGGCTGGCCGCCAGCCAGGCGCAACCGCCGTACCTCGTAGACCGGAGCGCCCACGCTGATCTTCAGCGCCGCGGATGCCGCGGGGCTCGCCTTGATCTCGGCAGCGGCCAGCACCCTGGCTCCCGCGACGAGGCCGTGCCTGCGCAGCTGCTCGGAGAACCCGGCCAGCACCGTGAGGTCCTGCTCGACCTTCGGCTCGGCCACGAACGTGCCGCCGCTGCGGCCGACGGCCCTCCGCACGAGGCCGCGCTGGGCGAGCTCGGCCAGCGCGTGCCGCAACGTCATCCGGCTCACGCCAAGCCAGGCCGCCAGGTCCTGCTCGGTGGGGAGCCGGTC
The DNA here is from genome assembly GCA_963739025.1 of uncultured Actinomycetota bacterium. Classification (GTDB taxonomy): domain Bacteria; phylum Actinomycetota; class Actinomycetes; order Streptosporangiales; family Streptosporangiaceae; genus Chersky-822. The sequence continues at coordinate 255,409 of CAVTYS010000005.1, forward strand.
GCCTGGCGCCAGCCTCCCGGTCGCGATCGCGTCGGCGAGCCAGTCCTCGATCTGGCCGTGCACGGTGACGCCGGGGCCCCTGACCAGCTTGGGCGGCTTGCGGCCTGGCAGCCGGGGATGCCAGATCCCGCTGCTGCGCCCGGCCGACGCAACCCCCGCTGCACCCGTCGCTGCACTCGGCACCGCGGCCGGCGCCGCGCTCGCGGCCTCCGCGTCATCCGGGCGCGGGCCCGCTGCTGGCCGGATCTGCCGGATCGCCGTTCTTCGCCCCCGGCCAGCCTCGACCTGGTCCCGGTCAGGCCGGTCCTGGTCGGGCACTGGCTCCATTGCCATCAGATGTCCTCCCGCTACGCAGAAAACACCGCCGTCACGCTATCGCCTGTCCGCCAGCGGCCACGCCACATAGCGAGTTCTCAGCTACCCGACAGTCAGTATGCAGCCGGCCCGGCTTCTCGCCTCGGGCCGGATCGGTCGTCGCTACCTCACACCACCAGCGGTGCGTCGTCTCCCGCCGGCGCCACCACGGACGCGAACTCCTTGTTTCGCCCGGCGACCGCATAGTAGATCGCCCCGATCAGGACGATGACCACGAACACGGTCCACAGGATCGGTATGTCGTTCAGGAACGAACACCCCGCCGAGGGTCGTCAGGCCGAGCGCGAACAGCGTGAAGATGCCCCTCGACGGCGAGATATAGCTGAATGCGACCGCGAAGGAACTGAAGGTGCCCGGCGAGCGCTTGAGTTCCTGCTTGTAGCCAAACTGGGCAAGGTCAGCGCTGTCGCGCTCCCCGCCGGCCTGCTCAGTCGTTGCGCTCATGGGGGGCCTCCAGCCAGACGTCGCGCAGTTTGAGGCGTTAGCGTGAGGGCGCCAAGGCTAACTGTCCATACCCTTTGTCCGCCGGCGGGTCTCTTGGGAACTTTCACGAAAGTTCCCCAGATACATCTAGACCTTTTAACGTCATATGCCTACGCTTCGCACCATCCACCCGGCGTCATCAACCAGGGGAGGCGAGCTTGGAACTCAGCGCCGCCGACGGCCTCGACGTGATCTTCGACCAGATACCGAGCCTGGCTGGCGGGCCGCGCACGGTTGCGGAGCTGCCCGGCGGGCTGACCAACAGGAACTTCAAGATCGCCACGGATAACGGGACGTTCGTGGCCAGGGTGGCTTCAGGAGGCAGCGAGCTGCTGGCGATTGACAGGCAGAACGAGTACCGCAACTCGGTGCGCGCCGCGCAGGTCGGCGTCGGCGCTCCCGTGATCGAGTACCAGCCGGCGGTCAATGTGCTGGTGCTTGGCTTCCTGGAGGGCAGGACCCTCACCAACGCCGACGTCGCAGAGCCCGCCAGGCTGGCGAGGATCGCGCGGGCCTGCCGGCAGCTGCACGGGGCAGAGCGGTTCGATGGCGACTTCGACATGTTCGAGATCCAGCGCCGGTACCGCCGGGTCGTCGCCGAGCGCGGGATACCGATCCCGGCCGGCTACGACGACCTGATGGGCAGCTTCGAGGCCATGGCCAGGGCGCTCGCGGTTCGCGACGAGGGCACCGTGCCGTGCAACAACGACCTGCTCGCAGCCAATTTCATCGATGACGGCGAGAAGATCTGGCTGATCGACTACGAGTACTCGGGCAACAACGACGCCTGCTTCGAGCTCGGAAACATCTGGGGCGAGTGCCAGCTCCCCGACGAGGCGCTCGGGGACCTCGTCGCCGAGTACTACGGCCGGTCGCTGCGGAACAAGGTCGCCCGCGCGATGCTGCTCGGCCTCGCCGGCAAGTACGGCTGGACGCTGTGGGGCGCGATCCAGGCCGCGGTCAGCCCCATCGACTTCGACTTCTCGTCCTGGGCCATGGAGCGGTACGAGGGCGTCTGCGCCGGCTTCTCCGCGCCGGGTTTCGGCCGGCTGCTGCAGGACGTGCAACGAACTGACTGACCACACCGTCCAAGTACTGGTAGCCCAGCACGCCGGAAGGCATTCATGACAGAGCTGTCCTCGCTTCCCGACAGGGCGCACGTGGTCGTCATCGGCGGCGGCGTGATCGGCACCAGCGTCGCCTATCACCTGACGCTGCGCGGCATCACCGACGTCCTGCTGCTCGAGCAGGGCCAGCTGTCGTGCGGCACCACCTGGCACGCGGCCGGCCTGGTCGGGCAGTTGCGGGCGTCGGAGAGCGGCACCAGGCTGGTGCAGTACTCCACGCAGCTCTACGACCGGCTCGAAGCCGAGACCGGCCTCGCCACCGGCTTCCGCCGGTGCGGCGGCGTCACGGTCGCGAGGACGCAGGACCGGATGATGGCGCTGCGCCGCACCGCGGCCACGGCAGCGGCGTTCGGGCTGGAGTGCGAGCTGATCAGCCCGGCGCGGGCGGCCGAGATGTACCCGATCATGGACGTCTCCGGACTGGTCGGCGCGATCTGGCTGCCGGGCGACGGGCGGGCCAACCCCACGGACCTGACGGCCGCCCTGGCCAGGGGCGCCCGGATGCGCGGCGCGACGATCAGGGAGCGCACGCGGGTCACCGGCATCGCCGTCTCGCCCGGCTCGGGCCCCGTATCTGCTGGCACCGTGCCAGCAGATACGGGGCCGGAGGCGAGAAGCCGGCCCGGAGGGCCCGCCGTGACGGGCGTGCGCACCGACCAGGGCGACGTCGAGGCCGAGATCGTGATCAACTGCGGCGGCCAGTGGGCCAAGCAGATCGGCGCGATGTGCGGGGTCACCGTCCCGCTGCACTCGGCCGAGCACTTCTACGTGGTCACCGACCAGATCTCCGGCGTGCACAGGGATCTGCCCGTGCTCCGCGACCCCGACGGCTACACCTACATCAAGGAAGAGGTCGGCGGGCTGCTCGTGGGCGGCTTCGAACCGGACGCGAAGCCCTGGGTCGCGCCTGACCAGCTGCCGCACCCGTTCGAGTTCCAGCTGCTCGCCGAGGACTGGGAGCACTTCGCGATCCTGATGGACAACGCGATCGAGCGGATCCCGGTGCTCGCCAGCACCGGCATGAAGAAGCTGTACAACGGACCAGAGAGCTTCACCCCTGACAACCAGTTCATCCTCGGCGAGGCGCCCGAGCTGCGGAACTTCTACGTGGCCGCGGGCTTCAACTCGGTCGGCATCGCCTCGGCGGGCGGCGCAGGCAAGGCGCTGGCCGACTGGATCGCCGACGGAGACCCAGGCATCGACCTGACCGGCACGGACATCCGGCGATTCGCGTCCTTCAACGGCAACAACCGCTGGCTCCGCGACCGGGTCGGCGAGGTGCTCGGGTTGCACTACGCGCCGCCGTGGCCGAACCGCGAACTGGTCACCGCCAGGCCGTTCCGGCGCTCGCCGGCCTATCACCTGCTCCGCGAGGCTGGCGCGTGCTTCGGCTCGAAGATGGGCTGGGAGCGGGCCAACGTCTTCGCGCCTGCCCCGGTGCTGGCCAGCCCGGTGCTGGCCAGCACCGAGCAGCCAGCGATCGAGTACTCCTGGGGCAAGCCAAGCTGGCTGGCGTGGTCGGTCGCCGAGCAGCGGGCGACCCGCGAGGCAGTGGCCGTGTTCGACCAGACCTCGTTCTCCAAGTACCTGCTGACCGGGCCAGAGGCGCTGGCTGCCCTGCAGTGGCTATGCACGGCCGACGTCGACGTGCCGCCAGGGCGGACCGTCTACACAGGGATGCTGAACAAGGGCGGCCGGTACGAGGCCGACGTCACGGTGACGAGGCTGAGCGGCGAGGAGTTCCTGATCTTCAGCAGCGCTGCGTCCACGGAGCGCGACCTCGACCACATCAGGCGCAGGCTTCCTGCCAGGGGCGCGAGCCTGGTCGACGTGACGTCGGCTTACGCCGTGTACGGGGTGATGGGCCCGCGGTCCAGGGAGCTGCTGGCGAGGTTGACCAGCGCCGACCTGAGCAACGAGGCGTTCGGGTTCGGGCAGAGCAGGGAGATCGACCTAAGCTACGCCACGGTGCGGGCGACGAGGCTGACCTACGTGGGCGAGCTGGGGTGGGAGCTTTGTTCCCGCTCCGAATTCGCCGTTGGGGTGTACGAGGACCTGATGGCCGCCGGCACCGACCTCGGCGTGGTCAATGCCGGGTACTACGCGATCGAGTCGCTGCGGCTGGAGAAGGCGTACCGAGCGTTCGGGCGCGAGCTGACGCCGGATTACAACCCGGTCGAGGCCGGGCTGCTGTTCGCCTGCAAGCTCAGGACCGACATCGGCTTCCTCGGACGTGCCGCCGTCGAGTCGGCCAGGGCGCCCGGGCCGCGGCAGCGCCTCGTCTCGGTCGTGCTCGACGATCCCGAGGTCATGATGTGGGGTGGTGAGCTGCTGATGCGGGACGGGTCGGCGGCCGGCCTCGTGACGTCGGCGGCGTGGGGTGCGACACTCGGAGCGTCGGTCGGACTGGCATACGTCAGGCCCGCCGCGGGAGATGTCGTGACGCGAGACTACGCAGGCTCGGGGCGTTATCAGGTCAATGTCGGCGGCAAGGTCTGCGACGCGACGGTGTCGCTGCGGCCGCCGTTCGACCCGGACGGGGAGAGGGTACGCGGGTGAATCAGCCAGCCGAGCTTGGCGCGGCTCAGAAAGCGGCGCCGCCCGGCACGATGGCGCTCAGCGTGTTCGACCTCTTCAAGATCGGGATCGGGCCTTCGAGTTCGCACACGGTCGGCCCGATGCGCGCGGCGGCGAGGTTCGTGGCGTCGCTGGAATCGGCAGGCCTGCTCGACCAGGTGGCCTCGGTGCGCGCCGAGCTGTACGGGTCGCTCGGGGCGACCGGGCACGGCCACGGCAGCGTGCCGGCGATCGTGCTCGGCCTGCGCGGCGAGCATCCGGAGACCGTGGATCCGGCCGGAACAGCCGCTGTCGTCGAGCGCGTGCGCGAGTCAGGCAGGCTCACGCTCGGCGAGGCCAGCGGTACGGCGAGCCACGAGATCGACTTCGATGTCGACGAGGACGTGGTGCTGCACCGGCGCAGGCGGCTGCCGTTCCACTCGAACGCGATGCTGTTCAGCGCGATCGACTCGGACGCGAGCGGGCTGTGCAGCCACACCTATTACTCGGTCGGCGGCGGCTTCGTGCTCGGCCACGACGAGGCAGGCGGTCCTGGCCTTGTGCCGGACGCGGTCCGGGTGCCATACCCGTTCACAAGCGGCGTTGAGCTGCTGGAGCGCACCAACGAGAGCGGGCTGTCCATCAGCGGCGTGATGCTGGCCAACGAGCTCGTGCGACGGGACCGCGACGAGATCAGGGACGGACTGCTGCGGATCTGGTCGGTCATGCGGGAATGCGTCGAGGCTGGCAGCCACGCGAGCGGGGTGCTGCCAGGCGGGCTCAAGGTCCGCCGCCGCGCCCCGGGCCTGCTGGAGAAGCTGGAGCACGCCGCCGATGTCACCGATCCGTTGTACGCGATGGAGTGGGTGACGCTCTACGCGCTCGCCGTGAACGAGCAGAACGCATCGGGAGGCCGGGTCGTCACCGCGCCGACTAACGGCGCGGCCGGGATCATCCCCGCGGTGCTGCACTACTACACCAGGTTCGTGCCGGGGGCCAGCGAAGACGGCGTGATCTCGTTCCTGCTGACAGCGGCCGCGATCGGCGTGCTGTTCAAGGAGAACGCGTCGATCTCCGGCGCCGAGGTCGGCTGCCAGGGCGAGGTCGGCTCGGCCTGCTCGATGGCCGCGGCCGGGCTGGCCGAGGTGATCGGCGGTACTCCCGAGCAGGTCGAGAATGCGGCCGAGATCGGTCTCGAGCACAACCTGGGCCTGACCTGCGACCCGGTCGGCGGGCTCGTCCAGATCCCGTGCATCGAGCGGAACGCGATCGCATCGGTGAAGGCGATCACTGCCGCCCGGATGGCCATCATGGGGGACGGCGAGCATCACGTGTCGCTGGACAAGGCGATCAAGACGATGCGCGAGACCGGCGCTGACATGAAGGACAAGTACAAGGAGACCTCGCGCGGCGGCCTAGCATTGAACGTTGTGGAGTGCTGAATTGAGCGACCCGCGCGACTTGGGCGGTGGGTGGGGGGCGTAGCGGGAGGGTCGTCGAGTGCTGACTCGCGGCCGCGTCGCACGTGTACCTGGGGCCGGAAGGCCGGTATGCTAACGGGGCCCGGCCGCCGCCGGGCTGCGCGGGATTAAAGGATCGCCCGTTCGGGTTAGGATTCTCCGCGGGGCGGAGTAGCTCAGTCAGGCAGAGCAAGCGGCTCATAATCGCTGTGTCGCCGGTTCAAGTCCGGCCTCCGCTACGTACAGACCCTCAGCGGCCGCACGGCCGCCGACAGCAATATCCGTACAGGAGAAAGGCACTCCACCGTGGCTGCGACCGACATCAGGCCCAAGATCACCCTGGCCTGTCAGGAGTGCAAGCACCGCAACTACATCACCAGGAAGAACCGGCGGAACGACCCGGACCGGCTGGAGCTGAGCAAGTACTGCCCGTTCTGCCGCAAGCATCAGCCGCACCGCGAAACCCGCTAATCACGCGCGTGGCCATCAACCCCGACTTCATCGGCAGGACGTTCCCGCCAAGCCCGCCCTATGAGGTCAGCAGGGTCAAGCTGGCCGAGTTCGCCGACGCGATCGGCGACCCCAACCCGGTGTACCGCGACCGCGCGGCGGCCGCCGACGCCGGTTTCCCCGACGTGATCGCGCCGCCGACGTTCCCGATCGTGATCACGATGGCGGGCAGCGGGCAGGCGATGGCCGATCCTGACCTGAACCTGAACTACGCGATGGTCGTGCACGGCGAGCAGCGCTTCGAATACCAGCGACCGCTGCACGCCGGGGACGTGGTGACCGCCCAGGTCACGATCTCCGACATCAAGAGCGTCGGGAGCAACTCGCTCATGACGACGAGCACCCGGATCAGCACGACCGACGGCGAGCACGTGTGCACGGCGTACGGGACGCTGGTGGAGCGGGGCGGTGCCGTGTGACGAGCTACGACGAGGTGGAGGCTGGCGCCGAGATCGCCGCGGCCGACTACCGGGTCACCAGGCTCAGCCTCGTCAAGTACTGCGGCGCGTCCGGTGACTTCAACGTCATCCACTGGAACGAGCGGGTCGCTAGGGCCGTGGGGCTGCCGGACGTCATCGCGCACGGCATGTTCACGATGGCGCAGGCCGGGCGCTTCGTCACCGACTGGGCAGGACCGAAGGCCGTCGTGCTGGAGTTCGGCGTCAGGTTCTCCGCACCTGTCGTGGTGCCGGACGACGACACCGGAGCCATCATCAGCGTGAGCGGCCAGGTCACCGAGAAGCTGGACGGCAACAGGGTCGCGCTGGCGCTGACCGCCCGCTCTGGTGAAACCAAGGTGCTGACCAGGGCCAAGGCGGTCGTCCGCCTGCCCTGAGCCGCCGTCAGGACGTAGGCTCAGCGGGTGCTCGTGCTTACCGAGCGGGTTCCGCTGTCCGGCTACACCACGCTGCGGCTTGGCGGTCCCGCTGCCCGGCTCGCTGAGGCCCGTACGGCCGATGACCTGATCGCGGCCGTGCGCGCCGTCGACGCGTCAGCCAAGCCGCTGCTCGTACTTGGCGGCGGCAGCAACCTCGTGGTCTGCGACGAGGGCTTCCCCGGCACGGTGCTGCGGGTCGCGACCACGGGCATCTCTCTCCGGGAAACCGGCGAGCAGGTCCTGGTCACCGTCGCGGCCGGAGAGAACTGGGACCGGTTCGTCGAATGGTCGGTCGCGGAGAAGCTCGCAGGGATCGAATGCCTGGCCGGGATCCCCGGCCTCACGGGCGCGACGCCGATCCAGAACGTCGGCGCCTACGGCCAGGAGGTCGCGGCGACGATCACGTCGGTGACGGTGCTCGACCGAGCCGACGGCTCAGTCGCCGCGATGGCGGGCGGCCAGTGCGGCTTCGGCTACCGGACGAGCCTGTTCAAGCGCACGCCCTGGCCGGCGCCGGGTTCCGAGGCTGTGCCAGATCCGGCCGGCCCGGATCCGGCCGGCCCGGATCCGGCCGGCCCATATCCGGCCAGTACTGCGCCGACCGGCAGGTACGTGGTGCTGGACGTGACGTTCGCGCTCGAGCGTGATCCGATGTCCGGGCCGGTCAGGTACGCCGAGCTCGCCAGGAAGCTGGCCGTCGAGGTGGGTGACCGCGCTCCGCTCGCCGACGTCAGGGCCGCCGTGCTCGACCTGCGGCGCGGCAAGGGCATGGTGCTCGACGCTGGCGACCCCGACACGGCGAGCGCCGGGTCGTTCTTCACCAATCCCGTCCTCAGCCCAGCTGGGCTCGCGAGGCTGCGCGACGCCGTCGCGGCCAGCCTGCCGGGGACCAGGGTGCCGACGTTCCCCGCGGGCAGTGACGCGGTCGCTGGTTCGGTGAAGGTGCCGGCGGCCTGGCTGATCGAGCAGTCCGGGTTCGGCAAGGGCTACCCGGGTCACGGGGCGGCCAGGATCTCCGCCAAGCACACCCTTGCGCTGACCAACGCGGGCGGCGCCAGCACGGCCGAACTGATCGGCCTGGCGCGCGAGATCGTCGCTGGCGTGCGGTCGCGGTTCGGGATCGAGCTCGCGAACGAACCCGTGCTGGTCGGCCTGGCGCTCTAGGGGGCAGCCTCGGCCCGGCCGGAGTAGTGGCCGGTGCGGGTGGCGTCCTGATGCCGGGCGGCCGCTGGCCCCGCGACACTGGCGGCCGGGTTCGGTGCCGCCAGCCAGGCGTCGATGCCGGCGAGCAGCCTGGCCCGCACGTCAGGCGGCGCCGCCGAGCCCCGCACCGACATCCGCGCCAGCCCGGCCACGCGGTCATCGTCCAGCCCGTGCACGTTCCTCGCCAGCTCGTACTGGGCGGTCAGCCGCGAGCCGAACAGCAGCGGGTCGTCCGCGCCGAGCGCGACAGGGACGCCTGCGTCCAGCAGCCTGATCAGCGGTACCTGCGCCGGGGTCGGCGCGACGCCGAGCGCTACGTTGGAGGCCGGGCAGACCTCGAGCGTGACCTGCGTGTCCGCGAGCCGCCTGACCAGCGCGGGTTCGCTGGCCGCGCCCACGCCGTGGCCGATCCTGACCGCGTTGAGGTCATCGAGGCAGCCGCGGACGCTGTCGGGGCCGAGCAGTTCGCCGCCGTGCGGAACGGCGAGCAGCCCGGCACGCGCCGCGATCCTGAACGCCGCGGCGAAGTCGGCAGGGCGGCCGCGGCGCTCGTCGCTGGACAGGCCGAAGCCGGTGACGCCGCGGCCCGCGTAACTGGCCGCGAGCCTGGCCACCGTCCTGGCATCGAGCGGATGCCTGGTCCGGTTCGCGGCCAGCGTGACGCTCATCCCTATGCCGGCCGCGCGGGCCGCATCGGCCGTCGCGTCGAGCACAAGCTCGGTGAACGCCGTCAGCCCGCCGAATCTGCCCGCGTAGCCAGACGGGTCGACCTGGTACTCAAGCCAGCCAGAACCCTCGGCGCGCTCGTCCTGCGCAATCTCGGCGATCAGGCGGCGCAGGTCCGATTCGGTCCGCAGCACTGCCCGCGCGTAGTCGTAGAGTCGCTGGAACCTGAACCAGCCGCGCTCGTCGGTGCCCCGCAGCCGGGGCGGCCAGTCGCCGCGGAACGCGTCGGGCAGCGTGATGCCGTGCAGGTCGGCCATCTCGATCAGGGTCGACCTGCGCATGGCGCCGATGAAGTGCAGGTGCAGGTGCGCCTTCGGGAGCAGGTCGAGCCGGCGTGCCATCGACTAGCGGCAGCGCTCAGCGCGCCTGGGCCAGGAAGTCTCCGAGGCGGGTCAGGCCGATTTCGAGGTCCGCGTCGGCCAGCGCCGCCGAGAGCCTGAAATAGCCGGGCGCGCCGAACGCCTCGCCCGGCACGACGGCGACCTCGGCCTCGGAGAGCACGAGCTCGGCCAGGTCGCTTGACGTCTCGACCTGACGACCAGCCAGCTGCTTGCCGAGCACGCCCTTGACGCTAGGAAAGCAGTAGAACGCTCCCTCTGGCAGCGGACATGTCACCCCTGGGATCTTGTTCAACATGATGGTCATGACCTCACGGCGGCGGTCGAATGCCTCGCGCATCCGCGCCACGGCGGACAGGTCACCGGAGACCGCCGCAAGCGCGGCCGCCTGCGCGACGTTGCATACGTTGGACGTCGAGTGTGACTGCAGGTTGGTCGCTGCCTTGATCACGTCGGGCGGCCCGATCATCCAGCCGACCCGCCAGCCGGTCATCGCGTAGGTTTTCGCGACGCCGTTCAGCACCACGAAGCGGTCGGCGAGCTCAGGCGCAGCGACGGGGATCGAGGTGAAGGCGGCCTGGCCGTAGACCAGGTGCTCGTAGATCTCGTCGGTCACCACCCACAGGCCGCAGCTGGCTGCCCACCGGCCGATCTCGGCGACCAGCTCGGGCGGGTAGACCGCGCCCGTCGGGTTCGACGGGGAGACGAACACCAGCATCTTGGTCCTGTCGGTGCGGTGCGCCTCAAGCGATTCGACGGTGGTGAGGAAGCCCGAGCTCTCGTCGGTGACCACCGGCACGTGCACCGCGCCTGCAAGGCCGATCACCTCGGGGTAGGTCGTCCAGTACAGCGCCGGCAGCAGGACCTCGTCGCCCGGGTCGAGCAAGGTCGCGAATGCCTGATAGACGGCTTGCTTGCCGCCGTTGGTGACCAGGACCTGGCTCGGCTGGACCGACAGGCCTGAGTCGCGCGCCGTCTTCGCGGCGATGGCCTCGCGCAGCTCGGGCAGCCCTGGCGTGGGGGAGTACTTGTGGAAGCGCGGGTCCGCGCAGGCACGCTGGGCGGCCTCGACGATGTAGCCGGGGGTCGGGAAGTCAGGTTCGCCCGCGCCGAAACCGATCACCGGCCGGCCGGCGGCCTTCAGTTCCCTGGCCTTCGCGTCGACCGCCAGGGTGGCAGATGGGGCGATGGCGGCTATGCGCGCGGAGACTCTCGATGTACTCGATGCCATGGCTAGCATCTTCGCATCCTGGCCAGGCAGGCGGCTGGCAGGCCGGGAACACCCGGCGCGCCCCGTGGTCAGGGACGCCGTGGTCAGGGACGCCGTGGTCAGGGACGCCGTGGTCAGGGACGCCGTGGTCAGGGACGCCGTGGTCAGGTACGCCGTGATCAGGGCTGTGGCGGGGCTGGCAATATGCTGCGCGGTTCGACGTGAGGCCGTTCGGCAACGTAGACTTCAGGCTCTGGTGGTTCTCCGTCAGGGTGCGCGAGCATGCCTGCGGATCCATGCAGATCGCATAGCAGAGGGCAGTAGCTCAATTGGCTAGAGTCCCGGTCTCCAAAACCGGCGGTTGGGGGTTCGAGTCCCTCCTGCCCTGCGAGTTGGCTCGTAACCCGCGGGCCGCGCACCCGGCGCGAGCCGGCCGATGACCAGCTCTACAGGTGAGGACATGGCGACTCAGGTACGTGGCCCGCAGGCCAAGGGGCCGGTCAAGTCACGCGGTCCGGCGAAGCCGGAGCGGACGAGCCCGGCAGTCTTCGTGCGGGAGGTCAGGGCCGAACTCAGGAAGGTGATCTGGCCGACCCGCAAGGAGCTGATCACTTACACGACGGTCGCGGTCGTCTTCATCCTGGTCATGGTGGGCATCGTCACCGGCGTGGACACCGTGCTCACGAAGCTGGTGTTCGCGGTCTTCGGGAAGTGATGGCCGAAGGCCCAGGTGGTATCCGTGCGCTGAGCGTGGCAGCATGATCACGGGAGGTTAGCCTCCCGGTCCGCGGCACGCGGGATGTTGCCGGCGGCACGCGGTGACGTTGTCCGCGGCACGCGGGACGTCAGGCCAGCACCTAAGCGCAAGGTCTGCGCACGCGTGAGCGGGCGCAGGAAATAGCAGAGAGAAAGAGTGACCGTGTCCGACTCCGAACACCTCGGCGAGCAGCTGGCCGGAACAGCCGATGACGACGCCGCGCGGCAGGATGCTGCCCAGGCTGACGCTGCCCAGGCGGATGCCGATTCGCCGGAGGCTGAGCTAGCCGGCGCTGCGTCCGGCGGAGCCGCGTCCAACGGGGCCGCGCCCGATGGAGCCGCGTCGGATGAGGCCGCGTCGGATGAGGCCGCGTCCGACGCGGCGGCGTCCGACGGGGCTGGCGAGGCTGCGCCGGAGGCCGAGGAAGCTGATCCGGTCGCCGCGTTCGAGGCAGAACTGCGGCGGATGCCAGGCGAGTGGTACGTCGTGCACTCCTACGCCGGATACGAGAACCGGGTCAGGGCGAACCTGGAGAGCCGCACCCAGTCGCTCAACATGGAGGACTTCATCTTCCAGATCGAGGTCCCCACGCATGAGGTGATCGAGGTCAAGGGCGGCAAGCGGCAGCAGGTGCAGGAGAAGGTGCTGCCCGGCTACATCCTGGTGCGGATGGACCTGACCGACGAGTCCTGGGCTGCGGTGCGCAACACCCCGGGGGTGACCGGTTTCGTGGGACTGTCGAGCCGGCCGTCCCCGTTGAGCCTGAACGAAGTGATGTCGCTGCTCGCGCCCGTGCCTGAGGAGAAGGCCGCGAAGAAGGCCGAGACGTTGCGCGCGGCCGCGGTGGACTTCGAGGTGAACCAGTCGGTTACCGTGATGGACGGCCCGTTCGCAACGCTTCCCGCGACGGTCAGCGAGATCAACCCTGATACTCAGAAGCTGAAGGTGCTCGTGTCGATCTTCGGCCGCGAGACCCCGGTCGAGCTTTCCTTCGACCAGGTCAGCAAGCTCTGATCACGACACCCAAGAGAAGAAACAGAAGGATCCCAGGCAGATGGCTCCGAGGAAGAAGAAGATCGCAGCGGTCGTCAAGGTGCAGCTGAACGCCGGTGCGGCGACCCCCGCCCCGCCGGTGGGCACGGCGCTCGGCCCGCACGGCGTGAACATCATGGATTTCGTCAAGCAGTACAACGCAGCGACGGAGTCACAGCGCGGCAACATCATCCCGGTCGAGATCACGATCTACGAGGACCGCTCGTTCTCGTTCATCACGAAGACGCCGCCGGCCGCCGAGCTGATCAAGAAGGCCGCCGGGGTGCAGAAGGGCAGCCCGGAGCCGCACAAGAACAAGGTCGGCAAGATGACGATGGCGCAGGTGAAGGACATCGCGCAGACCAAGATGCCGGACCTGAACGCGAACGACATCGACGCGGCCGCGCAGATCATCGCGGGGACCGCCCGGTCGATGGGGATCACCGTCGAGGGCTGAGTCCCGCGATCCTGCGTGATCCGGTCCTGGCGTCGGCCGATCCGGCGCCAGGTAAGTGGCAGGGCCACGCGCTGGCCCGCTGACCACGACCTCTCCGACACAAATCCGAGGGAGATAGCAGATGAAGCGCAGCAAGGCCTACAAGAAGGCCGACGAACTGGTCGACCCGGCTCGTTTGTACACCCCGGTGCAGGCAGTTGACCTGACCAGGAAGACCGCGACCACGAAGTTCGACGCAACCGTCGAGGTGGCGATCAGGCTGGGCGTCGACCCGCGCAAGGCCGACCAGATGGTACGCGGCACCGTGAACCTGCCGCACGGCACCGGCAAGACGGCACGGGTGCTCGTGTTCGCCGCCGGCGAGCGCGCCGAGGAGGCGCGCGCTGCTGGCGCCGACTACGTCGGCTCTGATGAGCTGATCGAGCGGGTGCAGGGCGGGTTCCTGGACTTCGACGCCGTCGTCGCCACGCCGGACCTGATGGGCAAGGTCGGCCGTCTCGGCCGCGTGCTCGGCCCGCGCGGGCTGATGCCGAACCCGAAGACCGGTACCGTCACCGCCGACGTCGCCAAGGCCGTCACCGACATCAAGGGCGGCAAGATCGAGTTCCGGGTGGACCGGCACGGCAGCCTGCATTTCATCATCGGCAAGGCGTCGTTCAACGACCGGGCACTGGTGGAGAACTACGCGGCCGCGATCGACGAGGTGGTCAGGCTCAAGCCGGCCGCCGCCAAGGGCCGGTACGTCAGGAAGGTCACCTTCTCCACGACCATGGGCCCCGGCGTTCCCGTCGACCCGTCGCTGACCAGGGGCCTGACCGCTGAGTTCGAGGAAGCCGCGGCGAGCTAACGGCGCCCCTGCCGCTTTGCCCGTTCTCTGCGCCAGAGCCCGCGCGGGCCTGGCGCCGAGCCCATTACTCAGGGGCTGAGGTCCGGGGCTGAGGTCCGGGGCTGAGGTCCGGGATCCGCGGGCGGGACGCCGGCCCTGGCGCGCTCTGGGCGCTCGGCGCATCAATGGTCCCTCCATTTGGGGATTCCGGTGATGGATGGACCTTCCATCCATTGCCTTCCGCGACGGCGGGGAAGGCGAAACGGACTTAACTGTCGATACCGTCATCGGACTGTGCGCATCCGGCGGCTCGCCTGTACGAGCCGCTCACGGGGTAGCGTCTGCGTCACCTAGAGCCGCAAACGCTACTCCGTGCCGTGGCACTAGCGGCGGCGGCGCGGGCTTGCGGAAGCGATTTGGCGGCGGGGGCGCGGGCGCGTACTCTTGGTCGAGCCAAAGACCGTCGGCTGCTGCCGTGCCTTGCGCGCGGCGGCCGAAGGCCCGGGTATCCGGGCGGCCCGCGCAGGTGGACTGAGCTGTAACCGCGCCAGGCGATCATCTCGCCGGCCAGGTTCCGCCCCGGTGCGTCTGCGTCCGGGGCGTTCGTCATTCTCAGGGCCGCCCGCCGGCTGGCGATGAACTCGTTCGGAGCGCGCTGTCCTGCACGGGCATGCGCTCCCACAAGGCAGGAGGGATGCCCATGGCGAGGGCGGTAAAGGAGGCGACGGTCGCCGAGCTGACCGAGCGGTTCCAGAATTCGTCGGGCGCTGTCCTCACCGAATACCGCGGACTGACGGTCGCCCAGGTCAAGGAGCTCCGCCAGGCACTTGGCGAGGACGCCACGTTCTCCGTGGTGAAGAACACCCTCACCAAGATCGCAGCCAAGGACGCTGGCGTCGCCGAGGACTTCTCCGAGATGCTGGTCGGCCCGTCGGCGATCGCGTTCGTCGGCGGCGACGTGGTGCAGGCGGCCAAGGGGCTGCGAGAGTTCGCCAAGACGAACCCGCTGCTGGTGATCAAGGGCGGCGTGCTCGAGGGCAAGACGCTCACGCCCGCTGAGATCTCCAAGCTCGCTGACCTCGAGCCGCGCGACGTGCTGCTCGCCAAGCTGGCCGGCGCCATGAAGGCGACGATGGCCGGCGCGGCGGCGACGTTCGCCGCGCTGCCTGCCCAGATGGCCAGGCTGCTCGCGGCGCTGGAGGAGAAGAAGTCGGCGGAAGGACCCGCGGCGCAGGCGGAGCAGGCGCCAGAGGCTAGCGAGGCCGGGGCTGAGCAGCCAGCGGGCGAGCAGGCCGAGGACGGGCAGGCCGACGGCGGACAAGCCGATGGCGAGCAGCCCGAAGCAGGCGCCGAGGCGTGACGAAGACGCGCGGCGGCGGGTCAGAATCGCCGGCCGCCGGGATGACCAAGGGAAACAGGAAGAGGTACGGGAACCATGGCGAAGCTCAGCAGCAGTGACCTTCTTGACGCGTTCAAGGAGATGACGCTGATCGAGCTCTCTGAGTTCGTGAAGCAGTTCGAGGACACCTTCGACGTCAAGGCAGCCGCCCCGGTCGCGATGGCGGCCCCTGGCTCGGCTGGCGGTGGCGGCGAGTCGGCGGAGGCGGCCGAGGAGCAGGACGAGTTCGACGTCATCCTCGAGGCCGCCGGCGACAAGAAGATCCAGGTGATCAAGGAAGTCCGGCCGCTGACCGGCCTGGGCCTCAAGGAGGCCAAGGACCTGGTGGACGGCGCGCCGCAGCGAGTCCTTGAGAAGGTCAACAAGGAGACCGCGGAGAAGGCGAAGGCAGTCCTCGAGGGCGTCGGTGCCACTGTCACGGTCAAGTAACGATTCGAAGCGCGATCTGGGCGCCGGGCGGCGGTGGCCGCCCGGCGCCCAGGCACGTGCTGAATGATGCTGGCCCCAACGCGGCTACACGCGACCTACCAGGCTAAACTTATCTCTCTTCCCTGTTGTCCCGCACGCAAACCTCATGTCCAGTGTGATTCTCGTCACGTTGCCGAACGTGACGACACATGGGCTTCAGCTCTTGACGTTTTGCGTTTGAGGAGCGATGCTGCCTTCAGCCGTGAGTATCAGGGTGCTGCTAACTTGACCAGCAGTGTGTCCGTCGACTACACTGCCAATTTGCGCTGCACCCACATGTCCTCGGCAACATCCTAACCCACTGTTTCGTCTCACAGTGCTCGTTTCACACGTAGGGAGAAGCCGCAGGGCGTTTTGCGTGCGCGCGGTACCGTTCAGCCACGAGCTCGGAAGGACCCCTGTTGGCAGCCTCGCGCAGCGCCTCAGCTATCGCTCCTGGTCCACATCGCATTTCTTTCGCCCGTATCAGGGAACCGCTGGAAGTTCCCAGCCTGCTTGCCCTGCAGACCGAGTCGTTCGACTGGCTGCTTGGGAACGACAAGTGGCAGGCGAGGATAGAGGCCGAGCACGCACTCGGCCGCAAGGACCTGCCTGAGCAGTCCGGCCTCGAAGAGATCTTCGAGGAGATCAGCCCGATTGAGGACTTCACGGGAACGATGTCGCTCTCGTTCCGTGATCACCGGTTCGAGCCACCCAAGTACTCGGCGGATGAGTGCAAGGAGAAGGACATGACCTTCTCCGCTCCGATGTTCGTCACCGCTGAGTTCATCAACAACTCGACCGGCGAGATCAAGAGCCAGACCGTGTTCATGGGTGACTTCCCGTTGATGTCACCCAAGGGCACCTTCATCATCAACGGCACCGAGCGTGTCGTCGTCAGCCAGCTTGTCCGCTCACCGGGGGTCTACTTCGACCGTCAGGTGGACAAGGCCTCGGACAAGGACATCTACAGCTGCAAGGTGATCCCCTCCCGCGGCGCCTGGCTCGAGTTCGAGATCGACAAGCGCGACAGCGTCGGCGTCCGCATTGACCGCAAGCGCAAGCAGAGCGTCACCGTTCTGCTCAAGGCGCTCGGCTGGGACGAGGCGAAGATCCTCGAGCGCTTCGGCTCGTACGAGTCGATGCGCGCGACCCTGGAGAAGGACCACACCCAGGGCCAGGACGACGCGCTGCTCGATATCTACCGCAAGCTCCGCCCTGGTGAGCCGCCTACGCGCGAGTCAGCCCAGGCGCTGCTTGAGAACCTGTACTTCAACCCGAAGCGCTACGACCTGGCCAAGGTCGGCCGGTACAAGGTCAACAAGAAGCTCGGCCTGAACCAGCCGATCACCCAGGGCACGCTCACCGAGGACGACATCGTCGCCACCATCGAGTACCTCGTCAAGCTGCACGTGGGCGAGGACGAAATGAAGTCGGGCGACGCGCTGATTCCGATCGAGACCGACGACATCGACCACTTCGGCAACCGGCGCCTGCGCACGGTCGGCGAGCTCATCCAGAACCAGGTCAGGCTTGGCCTGGCCAGGATGGAGCGAGTGGTCAGGGAGCGGATGACGACTCAGGACGTCGAGGCCATCACGCCGCAGACGCTGATCAACATCAGGCCCGTGGTCGCTTCGATCAAGGAGTTCTTCGGCACCAGCCAGCTCTCCCAGTTCATGGACCAGACCAACCCGCTGGCCGGCCTTACGCACAAGCGCCGCCTGTCGGCGCTCGGCCCTGGCGGACTGTCAAGGGAGCGGGCCGGGTTCGAGGTCCGCGACGTGCACCCAAGCCACTACGGCAGGATGTGCCCGATCGAGACGCCGGAAGGCCCGAACATCGGCCTGATCGGCTCGCTGTCCAGCTACGGGCGGGTCAACGCGTTCGGTTTCGTCGAGACCCCGTACCGCAAGGTCAAGAACGGCAAGGTCACTGACCAGGTCGACTACCTGACCGCGGACGAGGAGGACAGGCATGTCATCGCGCAGGCCAACGAGCCGATCGAGGCGAACGGCACCTTCAGCAACGCCAGGGTGCTGGTCCGCAGGAAGGGCGGCGAGGTCGACCTGCTGAAGCCCGACGAGGTCGACTACATCGACGTCTCACCGCGCCAGATGGTGTCGGTGGCCACGGCGATGATCCCGTTCCTCGAGCATGACGACGCCAACCGGGCGCTGATGGGCTCCAACATGCAGCGCCAGTCGGTACCGCTGCTGCGCAGCGAGTCCCCGCTGGTCGGCACCGGCATGGAGTACCGGGCAGCGACCGACGCGGGCGACGTGATCCTCGCGGACAAGGCCGGCGTGGTCGAGGAAGTCAGCGCAGACGAGGTGACCGTCGCGAACGACGACGGCACGAGGACGACCTACCTGATCGCCAAGTTCATGCGGTCCAACCAGGGCACCTGCTTCAACCAGAAGCCGATCGTGACCGGCGGCCAGCGGGTCGAGGTCAACCAGGTCCTGGCCGACGGGCCCTGCACGGACAGCGGCGAGATGGCGCTCGGCAAGAACCTGCTCGTCGCGTTCATGCCGTGGGAGGGCCACAACTACGAGGACGCGATCATCCTGTCCCAGCGGCTCGTGCAGGACGACGTGCTCTCCTCGATCCACATCGAGGAGCACGAGGTCGACGCGCGGGACACCAAGCTGGGTCCCGAGGAGATCACCAGGGACATCCCGAACGTCTCCGAGGAAGTGCTGGCCGACCTCGACGACCGCGGCATCATCAGGATCGGTGCCGAGGTCGTGACCGGCGACATCCTGGTCGGCAAGGTCACGCCCAAGGGCGAGACCGAGCTAACGCCCGAGGAGCGGCTGCTCCGCGCGATCTTCGGCGAGAAGGCGCGCGAGGTCAGGGACACCAGCCTGAAGGTGCCGCACGGCGAGTCTGGCCGGGTCATCGGCGTCCGGGTGTTCTCCCGCGAGGAGGGGGACGAACTGCCGCCTGGCGTGAACGAGCTGGTCCGGGTCTACGTCGCAGCCAAGCGCAAGATCACCGACGGCGACAAGCTGGCCGGACGGCACGGGAACAAGGGCGTCATCGCCAAGATCCTGCCGGTCGAGGACATGCCGTTCCTTGAGGACGGCACGTCGGTCGACATCGTGCTCAACCCGCTCGGCGTGCCGCGCCGGATGAACCTCGGCCAGGTGCTTGAGACGCACCTCGGCTGGGTCGCCGCGAGCGGATGGCAGGTGGACGGCAAGGACGATGCCTGGAAGGAGCGGCTGCGCCAGATCGGAGCCGAGTCTTCCGAGCCTGGCACCAAGGTCGCCACGCCGGTGTTCGACGGCGCCCACGAGGAGGAGATCACCGGGCTGCTCAGCTCGGCGCTGCCGAACAGGGACGGCGTCCAGCTGGTCGGGACCAGCGGCAAGGCGCGGCTGTTCGACGGCCGCACCGGCGAGCCGTTCAAGGACGCGATCGCGGTCGGTTACATCTACATACTCAAGCTGCTGCACCTGGTGGACGACAAGATCCACGCCAGGTCCACCGGCCCGTACTCGATGATCACCCAGCAGCCGCTCGGCGGTAAGGCGCAGTTCGGCGGCCAGCGCTTCGGTGAGATGGAGGTCTGGGCGCTGGAGGCCTACGGTGCCGCCTACGCGCTGCAGGAGCTGCTGACTATCAAGTCCGACGACATCCTCGGCCGGGTCAAGGTCTACGAGGCCATCGTCAAGGGCGAGAACATCCCCGAGCCAGGCATCCCTGAGTCGTTCAAGGTGCTGATCAAGGAGATGCAGTCGCTCTGCCTGAACGTCGAGGTGCTGTCCAGCGACGGCGCGGCGATCGAGATGCGCGACACCGACGAAGACGTCTTCCGTGCGGCGGAGGAACTAGGAATCGACCTGTCGAGGCGCGAGCCGAGCAGCGTCGAGGAAGTCTGAACCGCCGGACACCAGGGAATTAGGGGAACTTCAGAGTGCTAGACGTCAATTTCTTCGACGATCTACGGATTGGCCTGGCCACGGCCGACGACATCAGGCTCTGGTCGCACGGCGAGGTCAAGAAGCCAGAGACCATCAACTACCGCACGCTCAAGCCGGAGAAGGACGGGCTCTTCTGCGAGAAGATCTTCGGTCCGACCAGGGACTGGGAGTGCTACTGCGGCAAGTACAAGCGGGTCAGGTTCAAGGGCATCATCTGCGAGCGCTGTGGCGTCGAGGTCACCAGGGCCAAGGTCAGGCGCGAGCGGATGGGCCACATCGAGCTGGCCGCTCCTGTCACGCACATCTGGTACTTCAAGGGCGTGCCGAGCCGGCTCGGCTACCTGCTCGACCTGGCGCCGAAGGACCTGGAGAAGGTCATCTACTTCGCCGCTTACATGATCACCTACGTCGACACCGAGGCGCGCGACCGTGACCTGCCCTCGCTCGAGGCCAAGATCACGAACGAGAAGAACCAGCTCGAGCAGCGGCGCGACGTCGACGTCGAGGCCAGGCAGGCCAAGCTGGAGAAGGATCTCGCCGAGCTCGAGGCGGCCGGTGCCAAGGGCGACGCGCGCCGCAAGGTCCGCGAGGGCAGCGACCGCGAGTGCAAGCAGATCCGCGATCGCGCGCAGCGCGAGATCGACAGGATCGAAGAGGTCTGGAACCGGTTCAGGAACCTCAAGGTCCAGGACCTTGAGGGCGACGAGCTGCTGTACCGCGAGATGCGGGACAGGTTCGGCCGTTACTTCCGCGGCGGCATGGGCGCCCAGGCGATCCAGGAGCGGGTCGGCAGCTTCGACCTCGAGGCCGAGGCCGCCAGCCTGCGCGAGACGATCAGGACGGGCAAGGGCCAGCGCAAGGCGCGGGCGCTCAAGCGGCTCAAGGTCGTCTCAGCGTTCCTGAACACCACCAACAGCCCGCTGGGCATGGTGCTCGACTGCATCCCTGTGATACCGCCTGACTTGCGGCCGATGGTTCAGCTGGACGGCGGCAGGTTCGCGACGTCGGACCTGAACGACCTGTACAGGCGCGTCATCAACAGGAACAACAGGCTCAAGCGGCTCCTCGACCTGGGCGCACCCGAGATCATCGTGAACAACGAGAAGCGGATGCTCCAGGAGGCCGTCGACTCGCTGTTCGACAACGGCCGGCGCGGCCGCCCGGTCACCGGGCCAGGCAACCGCCCGCTTAAGTCGCTGTCGGACATGCTCAAGGGCAAGCAGGGCCGGTTCCGCCAGAACCTGCTCGGCAAGCGAGTCGACTACTCGGGCCGTAGCGTCATCGTGGTCGGCCCGCAGCTCAAGCTGCACCAGTGCGGCCTGCCCAAGGAGATGGCGGTCGAGCTGTTCAAGCCGTTCGTCATGAAGCGGCTTGTCGACCTGAACCACGCGCAGAACATCAAGTCAGCCAAGCGGATGGTGGAGCGCGCCAGGCCGGTCGTGTGGGACGTGCTCGAGGAGGTCATTCGCGAGCACCCGGTGCTGCTGAACCGCGCGCCGACCCTGCACAGGCTCGGCATCCAGGCTTTCGAGCCGCAGCTGGTCGAGGGTAAGGCGATCCAGATCCACCCGCTGGTCTGCACCGCGTTCAACGCGGACTTCGACGGCGACCAGATGGCGGTGCACGTGCCGCTGTCCGCCGAGGCGCAGGCCGAGGCCAGGATCTTGATGCTGTCGACCAACAACATCCTCAAGCCGGCCGACGGCAAGCCCGTGACCATGCCCACCCAGGACATGATCATCGGGATCTACTGCCTGACCAGGATGGCTCCTGAGACTCCTGGCACCGGCCGGGTCTTCGGCGGCCTGTCCGAGGCGCTGATGGCATACGACCGCGGCGAGCTTGACCTGCAGGCCGAGGTCACCGTGCGGCTCAAGGACGCGGCCCCGCCTGCCGGGTTCGCGGCGCCCGAGGGCTGGGAGCCAGGGGAGCCGTTCCGGCTGACCACGACGCTCGGCCGCTGCCTGTTCAACGAGACGCTGCCTGACGACTACCCGTTCGTGAACTACGAGGTGAGCAAGAAGCAGCTCTCGGTGATCGTGAACGAACTGGCAGAGAAGTACCCGAAGGTGGAGGTCGCGGCCGCGCTGGACAAGCTCAAGGACGCCGGCTTCCACTGGGCCACGAGATCTGGGGTCACGGTGGCGATCGAGGATGTGGTCGCTCCGCCGAACAAGGCGGCCATCCTGGACACCTACGAGAAGCGGGCCGACAAGGTGCAGCGCGAGTACGAGCGCGGCCTGATCACTGACGACGAACGGCGCCAGGAACTGATCGAGATCTGGACGCACGCGACAGCCGATGTCGCCGACGACATGGAGCGGGCCTTCCCGGACACCAACTCGGTCTGGATGATGGTCAACTCCGGTGCCGGCGGTAACCCGATGCAGGTCAGGCAGATCGCCGGCATGCGGGGGCTGGTCTCCAATCCCAAGGGCGAGACCATCCCGCGGCCGATCAAGTCCAGCTTCCGCGAGGGCCTGTCCGTGGTCGAGTACTTCATCTCGACGCACGGCGCCCGCAAGGGACTGGCGGACACCGCGCTGCGCACCGCGGACTCGGGCTACCTGACCAGGCGGCTCGTGGACGTCGCGCAGGACGTGATCGTGCGCGAGGAGGACTGCGCCACCGACCGGTCGCTGCCCATGCGGATCGCCGAGAAGGATTCAGTGTCGGGCAGCACGGGTGGCACGCTGCGCAAGCTGCCCAACATCGAGAACACGGGCACCGGCCGGACCCTGGCCGAGGACGTGACCGATGCGGACGGCAACGTGCTGGCCACGGCGGAGACCGACCTGACCGAGTCGCTGATCGAGGCGATGGTCGGTGCCGGAGTCGAGTCGGTGCGCACCTACAGCGTGCTGGTCTGCCAGGCCAAGGTCGGCGTCTGCGCCAAGTGCTACGGGCGGTCGCTGGCCACGGGCAAGCGGGTCGACGTCGGCGAGGCGGTGGGCATCATCGCCGCCCAGTCAATCGGCGAGCCGGGCACCCAGCTGACCATGCGTACCTTCCACACCGGCGGTGTGGCGGGCCTGGACATCACCCACGGCCTGCCGCGCATCCAGGAGCTGTTCGAGGCCAGGATTCCCAAGGGCCTGGCGCCGATCAGCGAGGTCGACGGCACTGTCAGGATCGAGGAGCCTGAAAAGGCCAGGAAGATCATCATCACGCCAGACGACGGCTCGGAAGAGGTCCCCTACCAGGTCTCGATCCGGTCCAGGCTGCTCGTCGGCGACGGCGACCACGTCACGGTCGGCCAGCAGCTCATCGCCGGCGCCGTCAACCCGCACGAGGTGCTGCGGATTCTCGGCTCCCGCGAAGTGCAGCTGCACCTGGTCCACGAGGTCCAGGAGGTCTACAGGTCGCAGGGCGTCTCGATCCACGACAAGCACATCGAGATCATCATCAGGCAGATGCTCAAGCGGGTGAACGTGATCGAGTCCGGCGACACCGAGCTGCTGCCGGGCGAGCTGGTCGAGCGGCCGAAGTTCGAGGAGGTCAACCGCGCTGTCGTCGAGGCGGGCGGCACCTCGGCGGCAGGCCGTCCGCAGCTCATGGGCATCACCAAGGCGTCGCTGGCTACCGAGTCGTGGCTGTCGGCGGCCTCGTTCCAGGAGACGACCAGGGTTCTCACCGACGCGGCGATCCACGCCAGGTCGGACTCGCTGGTCGGGCTCAAGGAGAACGTCATCATCGGCAAGCTGATCCCCGCGGGCACCGGCATGCAGCGCTACCGGGCGCTGCGGGTCGAGCCCAAGGAGGACGCACGGGCCGCTGCCTACCCGGCGGCGACCTACACGAGTGATGTCAACTACCCGTTCGGCAGCCCGGCTGAGCAGTCGGTGCCGCTCGAGGAGTATGACTTCGGCGCCTACCACAGGTAAGCACGGCAACCAAGTGAGTGCGCGGCCGGTCTTCCGGTCGCGCACTCACTTTTTTCTCGCGCCTGACATATCCGGTGCGGATCTTTCCGCTGGCACATCACGTGGCTGTGCTGTGGGACACCGACGTCGGCCGAGCCGCCATCTCCGTCCTGGGCCGCCCTGGCCTCGTCTACCGGCACGGGCTAAGGTCCATCGCGGCCGAGGGCGGCGGGCTGTGGGTCGCAACAAACACGCAAGCCGGTGCCGGGAGCGAAGCCTTGATCCGGCTCGACCAGTCGCTGCGCGTGGTCACGCCTGGCGCGGTCGCCGCGAACCCGGTTCTGGCCAGGCCCGAGGACGTCCTGGCGTACGGCAGCACGGTGTGGGTCCTGCGCCCCGGATGGCGATCGCTGGCGTGCTTCACCTACCGGAGCGGGCGCGTCGGGCGCATCGCCGTGATCAGGACCAGTTCGCCGGTAGGGCAGTTCGCCCCGACCGCCGGATCCGTCTACGTTCTGGGTAAGGACCGCGTCGCCACCTACGCCGTCCCTGCCTCATGACGACGGGCGCCGTGAGTGCACAGAAGACCATCGAAACGAGCCCTGCGCGCCGGTGCGCATCGGGTATGATGAATCGTCGCTGAGGCTTGGTACCGGTCCGCTTTGACCACTGCGGTCGGCGTAGGTATCCTGGTTCTCCGTGCCCGTAATTGCGGGCACGCGCGTCTGTGAACCGCGAGACGTGGCAGCCCAGCCGGGTTTCCAGGGGTTGTGCCCCTGGGCTAACCGCAGTGGTAGCCCGTTAAGAGGCCGGGCGTGTGCGACCTTCCTCCCCGTCATCCGGGCCGTCTTTCGCGGCCCAGGTGCGTCGCGAAAGCGGCGACACGCCCGAACGCGGGGGTCGGGCGAACAGACCACAGTCTGTGCAAGCGATATCGGTCGCTGCCCTGGCTTGCCAGGGCGGTCGGCCGCGGAGCGGAGCAGGCTCAAGTACGACACGACCGACACAGCACGAGCGACACAGTACGACCGACACAGTACGAGCAGACAGCGGTAACGGACAGAAGACGGAGACGCGGTGCCCACGATCCAGCAGCTGGTCCGCAAGGGCCGGCAGGACAAGGTAGCCAAGAACAAGACACCGGCGCTGAAGGGAAGCCCGCAGCGTCGCGGCGTCTGCACGCGCGTCTACACGACCACGCCCAAGAAGCCGAATTCGGCGCTCCGCAAGGTCGCCAGGGTGCGGTTGACCAGCCACGTCGAAGTCACCGCCTACATCCCGGGCGTTGGCCACAACCTGCAAGAGCACTCGATCGTGCTCGTGCGCGGCGGCCGGGTCCGTGACCTGCCTGGCGTGCGCTACAAGATCATCCGCGGCTCGCTCGACACCCAGGGCGTACGCAACCGCAAGCAGGCCCGCAGCCGTTACGGCGCGAAGAAGGAGAAGAGCTGAGATGCCGCGTAAGGGCCCCGCGACCAAGCGTCAGCTGGTCACCGATCCCGTTTACGGCTCGCCGCTGGTCACCGCGCTGGTGAACAAGGTGCTGCGCAACGGCAAGCGCTCGCTTGCCGAGCGCATCGTCTACGGCGCGCTTGAAGGCTGCAGGGACAAGACCGGCAACGACCCCGTG
Source organism: uncultured Actinomycetota bacterium (assembly GCA_963739025.1). Lineage (GTDB taxonomy): Bacteria > Actinomycetota > Actinomycetes > Streptosporangiales > Streptosporangiaceae > Chersky-822. Next base: position 280,617 of record CAVTYS010000005.1, read on the forward strand.
GTGACGCTCAAGCGCGCGCTCGACAACGTCAAGCCCACGCTGGAGGTCCGCAGCCGCCGGGTCGGCGGCGCGACCTACCAGGTGCCTGTCGAGGTCCGCGCGTCCAGGAGCACCACGTTGGCGCTGCGCTGGCTCGTCTCCTACTCCCGGTCGCGCCGGGAGAAGACGATGACCGAGCGGCTGATGAACGAGCTGCTCGACGCGAGCAACGGCCTCGGCGCCAGCGTCAAGCGGCGCGAGGACATGCACAAGATGGCCGAGTCCAACAAGGCATTCGCCCACTACCGCTGGTAGCGGGTTGCACGAACATCGAGTACGGAAACGGGGAGCATCCACAGTGGCCGCCATAGTGACCGCCACCGAACTGGCCAGGGTCCGGAACATCGGGATCATGGCCCATATCGACGCGGGCAAAACGACGACGACCGAGCGGATCCTTTTCTACACGGGCATCAACTACAAGATCGGTGAGGTCCATGAGGGCGCGGCCACCATGGACTGGATGGAGCAGGAGCAAGAGCGCGGCATCACGATCACCTCGGCCGCGACCACCTGCATCTGGCGTGATCACACCATCAACATCCTCGACACGCCCGGTCACGTGGACTTCACCGTCGAGGTCGAGCGCTCGCTGCGCGTCCTCGACGGGGCAGTGGCCGTCTTCGACGGCGTGGCCGGCGTCGAGCCGCAGTCCGAGACCGTCTGGCGGCAGGCCGACAGGTACGGCGTGCCGCGGGTGTGCTTCGTGAACAAGATGGACAGGGTCGGCGCCGAGTTCCACCGCTGCGTCGAAATGATCCACGACCGGCTCGGCGCGACGCCGCTGGTGGTCCAGCTGCCATGGGGCGTCGAGTCCGACTTCCGCGGCATCATCGACCTGATCAGGATGCGCGCGCTGCTCTGGCAGAGCGAGGGCAAGGGCGAGGCCTACGACATCACCGACATTCCCGTCGACTACGTCGAGGCGGCCAGGGAATGGCGCGACAACCTGCTCGAGTGCATCGCCGAGAACGACGAGGACATGATGGAGCTGTACCTCGAGGGCACCGAGCCCACCGAGGAGCAGCTGGTCGCAGCCATCCGCCGGGCAACTATCGCCAGTGCCGTCAACCCGGTGCTGTGCGGCAGCGCGTTCAAGAACAAAGGCGTGCAGCCGATGCTCGACGCGATCGTGGACTTCCTGCCGAGCCCGGTGGACGTCCCGGCCATCCACGGCCACTCGGTCGGCGCCGACCAGGTCGACGTCGAGCGGCACGCTGACCCGTCAGAGCCGTTCTCCGCGCTCGCGTTCAAGGTCATGTCGGACCAGCACCTGGGCAAGCTGACCTACCTGCGGGTCTATTCGGGCACGATGGAGTCAGGCTCGTCCGTGCTGAACTCCACCAAGGGCCGCAAGGAGCGGATCGGCAAGGTCTACCAGATGCACGCCAACAAGCGCGAGGAGCGCCCGTCGGCGGTAGCTGGCCAGATCGTCGCCGTGATGGGCCTGAAGGACACCACGACCGGTGACACCCTCTGCGACCAGAGCAAGCCGGTCATCCTGGAGTCAATGACGTTCCCGGCGCCCGTCATCCACGTGGCGATCGAGCCGAGGACCAAGGGCGACCAGGACAAGCTGGGCACGGCGATCCAGCGGCTGGCTGAGGAGGACCCGACCTTCCAGGTCAGGACCGACGAGGAGACCGGTCAGACGATCATCGCGGGCATGGGCGAGCTGCACCTCGAGGTGCTGGTCGACCGCATGAAGCGCGAGTTCCGCGTCGACGCGAACGTCGGCAGGCCCCAGGTGGCTTACCGCGAGACCGTCCGCAGGAAGGTCGAGAAGGTCGAGTACACCCACAAGAAGCAGACGGGCGGCTCAGGTCAGTTCGGCCGCGTGATCATCAATCTCGAGCCCACCGGCGGCGACGGCGGTGGCTATGAGTTCGAGAACAAGGTCACCGGCGGGCGGATCCCGCGCGAGTACATCCCGTCCGTGGACGCCGGCTGTCAGGAGGCCGCCGAGTTCGGCGTCCTGGCTGGCTACCCGATGGTCGACGTCAAAGTCACGCTGACCGACGGCGCCTACCACGAGGTTGACTCCTCCGAGCTCGCCTTCAAGATCGCCGGATCGATGGCCTTCAAGAAGGCGGCAGGGCAGGCCGACCCTGTCCTGCTCGAGCCGATGATGGCGGTCGAGGTCACGACTCCTGAGGACTACATGGGGGAGGTCATCGGAGACCTGAACAGTCGCCGTGGCCATATCCAGGCCATGGAAGAGCGCGCAGGGGCACGGGTGGTCAACGCCCTCGTGCCGCTGTCGGAGATGTTCGGCTACGTGGGTGACCTGCGCAGCCGCACGCAGGGCAGGGCGAACTACAACATGCAGTTCGACTCGTACGCCGAGGTCCCGCCCAGCATCGCCAAGGAGATCATCGCCAAGGCACGAGGCGAGTAGCCAGCACGACGTAGTACGCAGTACGACAAGAAACCATAGGAGACACCAGTGGCGAAGGCTAAGTTCCAGCGGACCAAGCCGCACGTCAACATCGGCACCATCGGGCACATCGACCACGGGAAGACCACTCTGACCGCGGCGATCACCAAGGTGCTCCACGACAAGTTCCCTGACGTCAACCCCTTCACGCCGTTCGACCAGATCGACAACGCGAAGGAAGAGAAGGAGCGCGGGATCACCATTTCGATCTCGCACGTGGAGTACCAGACCGAGAAGCGCCACTATGCGCACGTTGACTGCCCGGGTCACGCTGACTACATCAAGAACATGATCACGGGCGCGGCGCAGATGGACGGCGCGATCCTGGTGGTCGCGGCGACCGACGGCCCGATGCCGCAGACCCGCGAGCACGTGCTGCTGGCCCGCCAGGTCGGCGTGCCGTACATCGTGGTCGCGCTGAACAAGGCCGACATGGTCGACGACGAGGAGATCCTCGAGCTCGTCGAGCTGGAGGTCAGGGAGCTGCTGTCGGTGTATGAGTTCCCCGGCGACGACGTCCCGGTGATCCGGGTATCGGCGCTGAAGGCCCTCGAGGGCGACGCCGAGTGGGGCGAGAAGGTCCTCGAGCTCATGACCGCCTGCGACGACAACATCCCTGAGCCGGTCCGCGAGACCGACAAGCCGTTCCTGATGCCGGTCGAGGACGTGTTCTCGATCACCGGCCGCGGCACCGTCGTGACCGGCAGGATCGAGCGCGGTGTCATCCACACCGGCGACGAGATCGAGATCATCGGCATCAAGGAGAAGGCGCAGAAGTCCACCGTGACCGGCGTCGAGATGTTCCACAAGATTCTCGACGAGGGTCAGGCGGGCGACAACGCCGGCCTGCTGCTCCGCGGCATCAAGCGCGAGGAGGTGGAGCGCGGCCAGGTCATCATCAGGCCGGGCACCAACACCCCGCACACCCAGTTCGAGGCGCAGGTCTACATCCTGTCCAAGGACGAGGGCGGCCGGCACACGCCGTTCTTCAACAACTACCGTCCGCAGTTCTACTTCCGCACCACCGACGTGACCGGCGTCGTCCAGCTGCCGGAAGGCACCGAGATGGTGCTGCCCGGTGACAACACGGAAATGAAGGTCGAGCTCATTCAGCCGATCGCCATGGAAGAGGGCCTTCGGTTCGCCATCCGTGAGGGTGGCCGGACCGTGGGCGCTGGGCGAGTTACCAAGATCGAAAAGTAGACGCTCGCTGCTTAGGAGCTCCCGGCACAGCTTGTGCCGGGAGCCCTAGGCACCGCGGGCACAGGTAAGACAACTCGATCACGAGAGCAAAGGCAGAGGCCTGAACGATGGCGGGAGAGAAGATCCGCATTCGGCTGAAGAGCTATGACCACGAGGTGATTGATACTTCGGCGCGGAAGATCGTCGACACCGTCATGCGGACCGGTGCGAAAGTGGTTGGTCCTGTGCCGCTGCCGACGGAGAAGAACGTGTACTGCGTGATCCGGTCGCCGCACAAGTACAAGGACTCGCGTGAGCATTTCGAGATGCGCACGCACAAGCGACTAATTGACATCATCGACCCGACGCCGAAGACCGTCGACGCGCTGATGCGGCTCGACGTGCCGGCTGGCGTCGACATCCAGATCAAGCTTTGAGGACCGCGGAGAGATGACGAAGCAATCCAAAGGAGTGCTGGGCACCAAGCTCGGCATGACCCAGGTCTTCGGCGCCGACGGGAAGATCGTCCCCGTGACCGTCGTGGCCGCGGGTCCCTGCGTCGTGACCGCGGTGCGCAGCGCTGACGCCGATGGCTACGCGGCCGTCCAGCTCGGCTACGGCGACATCGACCCGCGCCGCGTGAACAAGCCAGCGGCCGGGGTGTTCGCCAAGGCCGGCGTGACGCCGCGGCGCTACCTGGTCGAATTGCGCACCGACGACGCGTCGGAGTACACCCTCGGCCAGGAGGTCACGGCGGCCGAGACGTTTGAGGCAGGCGAGCTCGTAGACGTGACGGCGACGAGCAAGGGCAAGGGCTTCGCCGGCGTCATGAAGCGGCACGGCTTCCACGGCCTGTCCTCATCGCACGGCACTCAGCGCAAGCACCGCTCGCCTGGATCGATCGGCGGCTGCGCGTTCCCAGGGCACGTCTTCAAGGGCCTGAAAATGGCCGGCCGGATGGGCGGGGAGCGCACCACCGTGCTGAACCTCACCCTGCACGGCGTGGACGCCGACAAGGGCCTGCTGCTGATCAAGGGCGCGGTGCCCGGTCCGGCGGGCAGCCTGGTCCTGGTGCGCAGCGCGGTCAAGTCCCCGGCAGGCGCGCGAGCACGAGAGGCGGGTGCCCGATGAGCCCGGCGAACAAGGACGAGAACGCGACGGAGCCGCAGGAGGCTACGGAGGCGCAGGAGGCTGAGGTCACGCCGGAGCAGCCTGCCGCGGAGACAGAAGCCCCGCAGGCGAGTGCCGAGGACGACATTGGCGAGGCGGCGGTAGAGGCCGAGGAGGCCGCGAAGCCGAAGTCAGACGAGGCGGCGAAGCCGGACGAAGCGGCGAAGCCGGCCAGGCGTCGCTCGTCGGCCGCCGAGCAGGACGAGGCCAAACCAGCGGCGCGAAGCACGAGCCGCGCCAAGCCCAAGGCTGCAGCCAAGAAGAAGGCCGCGGCCGCGAGCACGGAGGTCAAGGTCGAGCTGCCGCCGTCCATCTTCGACGCGAAGGTGAACGTGCCGCTGATCCACCAGGTCGTGGTGGCTCAGCAGGCGGCCGCCAGGCAGGGCACGCACGCCACCAAGACCCGCGGCGATGTGCGCGGCGGTGGCAGGAAGCCGTACCGGCAGAAGGGCACAGGCCGGGCCAGGCAGGGCTCGGTCCGCGCGCCGCAGTTCGCCGGCGGCGGCGTCGTGCACGGCCCGGTTCCGCGCTCGTACGAGCAGAAGACGCCCAAGAAGATGAAGGCGGCCGCGCTGCGCGGTGCGCTGTCGGACCGCGCCAGGCACGGCCTCGTGCATGTGGTCGGCGGGTTCATCGACGGTGACACGCCGAAGACGGCCGACGCGGTGGCGGTGCTCGCCGCGGTCACCGGCGCGGCGGCCGGCCCGGCGCGGGTACTGGTCGTGGCCGACAGGTCGGACCAGGTCACCTGGAAGAGCCTGCGCAACGCCACCGACGTGCACCTGATCGACCCTGGTCAGCTGAACACCTACGACGTGCTGACGCACGACCGGGTGGTCTTCACCTCGGCTGCCTACGAGTCGTTCGTCGCCAGGACTTCAGGCGGGCAGGAGAACGAGGAGCGATGAGCAAGATCTTCAACCACCGGGACATCCTGCTGCGGCCGGTCATCTCGGAGAAGAGCTACGGGCTCCAGGACGAGTTCAATAAGTACACGTTCATCGTTGCCAGCCGCGCCAACAAGACGCAGATCAGGCAGGCCGTCGAGGCGATCTTCCACGTGAAGGTCACCGGCGTCAACACGCTGAACAGGGCCGGCAAGCGGCGCCGCACCCGCTACGGCTGGGGCAAGCGTCCTGACACCAAGCGCGCGATCGTCAGCCTCGCGGCCGGCGACCGGATCGACATCGCCGGCCTGGGCAGCTAGGCCGGACGGGTTAGAGGAGCTTAAGCAGACATGGGCATCCGCAGGTACAAGCCGACGACCCCCGGCAGGCGGGGCGCGAGTGGCTCGGACTTTGCCGAACTGACCAGGGATGAGCCGGAGAAGTCGCTCGTCCGCCCGCTGCACGGGCGCGGCGGCCGGAACGTGCACGGCAAGATCACGGCCAGGCACCAGGGCGGCGGGCACAAGCGCGCCTTCCGCGTGATCGACTTCAGGCGCGCGGACAAGGACGGCGTCCCCGCGAAGGTCGCGCACATCGAGTACGACCCGAACAGGACCGCCAGGATCGCGCTGCTGCACTACGCCGACGGCGCGAAGCGGTACATCCTGGCCCCGGCCGGGCTGCGTCAGGGCGACGTGGTGGAGAACGGCCACGGCGCCGACATCAAGACCGGCAACTGCCTGCCGCTGCGCTCCATCCCGACGGGCACCGTCGTGCACGCCATCGAACTTCGCCCCGGCGGCGGGGCCAAGATAGCGAGGTCGGCTGGCTCGGGAGTCCAGTTGCTCGCGAAGGAAGGCGGGCATGCGCACCTGCGGATGCCCTCCGGTGAAATCCGGCTGGTGGACGCCGCGTGCCGGGCCACCATCGGTGAGGTCAGCAATGCCGAGCAGGGCAACATCAAGCTCGGCAAGGCAGGCAGGAGCCGGTGGAAGGGCCGCAGGCCGAGCGTGCGCGGTGTCGCGATGAACCCGATCGACCACCCGATGGGCGGCGGCGAGGGCAAGACCTCCGGCGGGCGCCACCCGGTGAGCCCGTGGGGCAAGCCGGAGGGCCGGACACGGCAGGCGCACAAGCCAAGCGACAAGCTCATCACCCGACGGCGCTCGAAGAAGAAGCGGTAGGAGCACTAGAGCATGCCTCGTAGCCTGAAGAAGGGCCCGTTCGTGGACGACCACCTGATGAAGAAGGTGGATCTGCAGAACAACAAGGGCACCAAGAACGTCATCAAGACGTGGTCGCGCCGATCGATGATCATCCCTGCGATGCTCGGCCACACCATCGCGGTGCATGACGGCCGCAAGCACGTGCCGGTGTTCGTCACCGAGTCGATGGTCGGCCACAAGCTCGGCGAGTTCGCGCCGACCCGCACGTTCCGCAGCCACGTCAGGGACGACAGGCGGAGCCGTCGCTAGCGACGGCATACGCCCGCACGCAGACAGACAGAACCAGAGAGCGAGGGCAAGACCCATGGAAGCGAGGGCAAAGGCGCGGTACGTCCGCGTCACCCCGCGGAAGGCCCGCCGGGTGGTGGACCTGATCCGCGGGATGCCTGCCGAGCAGGCGCAGGCCGTGCTGACCTTCGCGCCGCAGTCGGCGAGCGACCCGGTCGGCAAGGTCCTGGCGAGCGCCATCGCCAACGCCGAGCAGACCGGGCAGGCCACCGCGTCCTCGCTCATCGTGAGCCGCGCCTGGGTCGACGAGGGTCCGACGCTCAAGCGGTTCAGGCCGCGCGCGCAGGGCCGCGGTTACCGGATCAACAAGAAGACGAGCCACATCACCGTGATCGTCTCGGATCAGGGTGCGGTCCCGGCGCCGAGCCGCCGGGGATCGGTCAGGGAGAGGACCCGCTAGTGGGCCAGAAAGTGAATCCGCACGGGTTCCGGCTGGGCATCACCACCGACTTCAAGAGCCGGTGGTTCGCCGACAAGCTGTACAAGGACTACGTCAAGGAAGACGTCGCCATCCGCCGGATGCTGCAGCGCGGCATGGAACGGGCTGGCATCTCCAAGGTGGAGATCGAGCGCGAGGACAAGGACAAGGTCAAGGTGTGGATCCACACCGCCAGGCCTGGCATTGTCATCGGCCGGCGCGGCGCGGAGGCTGACCGGATCAGGGGCGACCTGGAGAAGCTCACCGGCCGCCGGATCGAGCTGAACATCCTCGAGGTGAAGAACCCCGAGATCGACGCTCAGCTGGTCGCCCAGGGTGTCGCCGAGCAGCTATCTAGCCGGGTTTCGTTCCGGCGGGCGATGCGCAAGGCCATGCAGACAGCCATCAAGGGCGGCGCGAAGGGCATCAGGGTGCAGTGCGCCGGGCGCCTCGGCGGCGCCGAGATGTCGCGGTCAGAGTTCTACCGCGAGGGCCGGGTGCCGCTGCACACGCTGCGTGCCGACATCGACTACGGCTTCTACGAGGCCAGGACCACCTTCGGCCGGATCGGCGTGAAGGTGTGGATCTACCGCGGCGACGCCGCCGCGACTCGCGCCGAGCGTGAGGCCGCAGCGGCAGGCCTGCGGGCTGGGCAGCGGCCAGGCGGCAGGGACCGGCCGCCGTCGGCCGCCAGGCGTGGCCGCCGGCCGGGCGGGCCTGACGGCACCGACCGCGGCGACCGGGGCCCACGGGGCGGCGACGGCTCGCGTGGCGGCGACGCCCAGGCCGGCGGCAGGACCGAGCAGGCGGCAGCGAGCGCGCCGGCGACCGGCGAGGAGGGCTGAGGCATGCTCATTCCCCGCAGGACCAGGCACCGCAAGCAGCACAGGCCGGATCGTTCTGGCGTGGCCAAGGGCGGTACCAGGGTGACCTTCGGTGAGTACGGCATCCAGGCCGTCGAGCACGCGTACGTGACGAACCGCCAGATCGAGGCCGCCCGTATCGCGATGACCAGGCACATCCGCCGTGGCGGAAAGGTCTGGATCACGATCTACCCGGACCGGCCGCTAACCAAGAAGCCGGCCGAGACCCGGATGGGCTCGGGTAAAGGCGCTCCCGAGTGGTGGATCGCCAACGTCAAGCCTGGGCGGGTCATGTTCGAGCTGTCAGGCGTGCCAGAGCCGGTCGCCAGGGAGGCGCTCAGGCGAGCCATGCACAAGCTGCCCATGAAATGCAAGTTCGTCAAGCGTGAGATGGGTGAGGCGTGATGTCAAAGACACACAAGCTGCCCATGCTCTGCCGCAAACGACGGGCAAGATTCGTCAAGCGTGAGATGGGTGAGGCGTAATGGCCAAGGCACTGGCAGCGGCCGATCTGCGAGCCTCGAGTGAGGAAGAGCTGGACGACAAGCTGGCCGAAGCGAAGATCGAGCTGTTCAACCTGCGCTTCCAGGCCGCGACCGGTCAGCTGGAGAGTCACGGCCGGCTCCGCGCCGTGCGCAAGGAGATCGCCCGTATCTACACGGTCAAGCGGGAGCGCGAGCTCGGCATCGTGACGCTTGAGCAGGAGGCTGAAACCGATGAGTGACGTTACGCCGGAGGCGCAGGCTCCCGCGCGCGGCTACCGCAAGGTCAGGGAAGGCCTCGTGGTCAGCGACAAGATGGATAAGACGGTCGTGGTGATGGTGGAAGACCGGGTCAAGCACCCGAAGTATGGCAAGGTCATCCGCCGCACCAGGAAGTACGTGGCGCACGACGAGCAGAACGCCTGCGGCGTGGGCGACCGGGTCGTGCTGACCGAGACCAGGCCGCTCTCGGCGACGAAGCGGTGGCGCGTGGCCAGGATCGTCGAGAAGGCGAAGTAAGGCTCAGGCGCCCGCGCTAGATGAAGGCAGCACTGCAGAAGACCACCAGGACATACAGAGCAAGCAGGAGTTGACGTGATCCAGCAGGAGTCGCGGCTCAAGGTCGCCGACAACACAGGTGCCAAGGAGCTCTTGTGCATCCGTGTGCTCGGCGGGTCGAGCCGGCGATACGCGGGCATCGGCGACGTCATCGTGGCCACCGTGAAGGACGCCCTGCCTGGTGCGGGCGTCAAGAAGGGCGACGTGGTCAAGGCCGTCGTAGTGCGCACGCGCAAGGAGCGGCGCCGCGGCGACGGCTCGTACATCAAGTTCGACGAGAACGCGGCGGTCCTGATCAGGGACGGCGGGGACCCGCGCGGCACCCGCATCTTCGGGCCCGTAGGCAGGGAGCTGCGCGAGAAGCGGTTCATGCGGATCATCTCGCTGGCGCCGGAGGTGCTCTGACAATGGGAAGCGAAGCAGGACGGAAGTCCTCGAAGGCACGGATGAAGATCAAGAAGGGCGATCGGGTCGTCGTGATCGCGGGCAAGGATATCGGCCGCGAGGGCACGGTGATCCAGACCGATCCGGCGAAGCAGCGCGTGCTCGTGCAGGGCGTGAGCATGATCAAGAAGAACACGAAGGTGAACTACCAGGGCCGGCGCGGCGCCAAAGAAGGCGGCATCGTGCATCAGGAGGGGTTCATCCACGTGAGCAACGTTGCCCTGATCGACCCGGACAGCAAGAAGCCTGCCCGGGCCGGATACCGGTTCGACGACGAGAACAACAAGGTCCGGATCTCCCGGCCAAGCGGTAAGGAAATCTGATGGCTGCGAGCAAGAGCGACACCGCGACGGCGGTCGCGGAGCCGGCTCCGGTTCCGAGGCTCAAAGAGCGGTACAGGGACGAGATCGCGCCAGCGCTGCGCGAGGAATTCAGTTTCGCCAACGTCATGCAGGTGCCTACGCTCACCAAGATCGTCGTGAACATGGGCGTCGGCGAGGCGGCAAGGGACGCCAAGCTGATCGAGGGCGCTGTCAAGGACCTGACTCTGATCACGGGCCAGAAGCCGGCCGTCGCCAGGGCGCGCAAGTCGATCGCGCAGTTCAAGCTCAGGGAGGGCATGCCGATCGGCGTCCACGTCACGCTGCGCGGCCAGCGGATGTGGGAGTTCTGCGACCGGATGCTGTCGCTGGCCCTGCCGCGAATTCGCGACTTCCGCGGGCTGTCCGACCGGCAGTTCGACGGCCGCGGAAACTATACGTTCGGCCTGACCGAGCAGCTGATGTTCCACGAGATCAACCCCGACCAGGTGGACAGGCAGCGGGGGATGGACATCACCCTCGTTACCACCGCGACCACGGATGAGCAGGGCCGCTCGCTGCTGCGACGGCTCGGCTTCCCGTTCAAGGAGAGCTAGCACGTGGCGAAGAAGAGCCTGATCGCCAAGGCGGGGCGCAAGCCCAAGTTCGAAGTGCGCGCCTATACCAGGTGCTCACGGTGCGGGCGACCGCGGGCCGTGTACCGCAAGTTCGGCCTGTGCCGTATCTGCTTCCGCACCATGGCGCACCGCGGCGAACTGCCTGGCATCACCAAATCAAGCTGGTAACAGCCAGATCCGACCTGGGCGCCACCGGCGCCCACCGACCACGTCGCAGGTCCACTGTGTTGGCCAGGGGGACGACCCCCCCGGACCCCCGGTAGGAAACCGCGGCGAGGAAGGCCACCAAGGCCATGACAATGACCGACCCGGTCGCGGACATGCTGACCCGTCTGCGCAACGCCAACTCCGCATATCACGACGCCGTGACGATGCCGCATTCCAAGATCAAGGTGAACATCGCCGAGATCCTCCAGCAGGAGGGCTACATCGCCGGCTGGCGCGTCGAGGATGCTGAGGTCGGCAAGAGCCTCGTGGTCTCGCTGAAGTACGGGCCGACGAGGGAGCGCTCGATCGCCGGGATCAAGCGGGTTTCCAAGCCCGGGCTGCGGGTGTACGCGCGCAAGGACAACCTGCCGCGCGTGCTCGGCGGGCTGGGCGTCGCGATCATCTCGACGTCGTCCGGCCTGATGACCGACCGGCAAGCTAAGAAGAATGGCGTGGGCGGGGAAGTCCTCGCCTACGTCTGGTAGGGGAGAACCGATGTCACGGATCGGACGGATGCCCGTCGTCGTGCCCTCGGGCGTAGACGTGACGATCAGCGGCCGCGACGTCATCGTGAAGGGGCCGAAGGGCACCCTGAGCATGCAGGTCGCCGTGCCGATCGAGGTCAAGCACGAGTCTGGCACGATCACTGTCACCAGGCCGTCGGACGAGGGCGAGATCAGGGCGCTGCACGGGCTGTCCAGGTCGCTGATCGCCAACATGGTGACCGGCGTGACCGCCGGATACGCGAAGACCCTGGAGATCGTGGGCGTTGGCTACCGCGTCCAGGCCAGGGGCAAGGACCTGGAGTTCGCGCTCGGCTTCAGCCACCCGGTGATGGTCAGCCCGCCGGAAGGAATCACCTTCCGCGTGGAGACCCCCACCAGGTTCGTCGTCGAGGGCATTGACAAGCAGCAGGTCGGTGAGGTCGCCGCGAACATCCGCAAGTTGCGCAAGCCCGATCCGTATAAGGGCAAGGGCGTGCGGTATTCGGGCGAGCAGATCCGCCGCAAGGCCGGGAAGGCTGGTAAGTAAGACATGGCTGGCACCAGGACGACTGCGCACGTGCGCAGCAAGAGCCGTACCTCGGGCCGGGCTTCCTCGCGCACCAGGCGGCACCTGCGAGTGCGCAAGAAGACCGCTGGCAGCGCGGTGCGACCGCGGCTGGTCGTCACCCGCTCCTCGCGGAACATCTTCGCCCAGCTGGTCGACGACGTCGCGGGCCACACGCTCGCATCCGCGTCTACCCTGGAAGCCGAGGTCCGTCAGGGCAGCGGCGACAAGAAGGCGAAGGCGCATCAGGTCGGCAAGCTGCTGGCCGAGCGCGCAGCCGCTGCCGGGATCGGCGCCGCGGTGTTCGACCGTGGCGGCAACGCCTACCACGGCAGGATCGCGGCGCTCGCCGATGGCGCGCGCGACGCTGGGCTGACACTGTGAGCACAAGTAACGAGAGAAGGACAGTCTGATGGCAGCACCGGCACGGCGAGGTTCCGGGCCAGGCAGTGGCGGCGGGGAGCGGCGCGATCGCCGTGACGACCGCCGCGGCGGCGGCGGCGAGAAGGGCACCGCCTACCTGGAGCGGGTCGTCACCATCAACCGGGTGGCCAAGGTCGTCCAGGGTGGCCGGCGGTTCAGCTTCACAGCCCTTGTGGTGGTCGGTGACGGCAACGGCATGGTCGGCGTCGGCTACGGCAAGGCCAAGGAGGTGCCGGCCGCGATAGCCAAGGGCGTGGAGGCCGCGAAGAAGTCCTTCTTCCGAGTGCCGAGGATCGGCGGCACGATCCCGCACACCGTGACCGGCGAGGACACCGCTGGCGTCGTGCTGCTCAAGCCGGCCAGCCCGGGAACCGGCGTCATCGCCGGCGGCCCGGTGCGAGCCGTCCTGGAGTGCGCTGGCGTGCACGACGTGCTGTCCCGCTCGCTCGGCTCGTCCAACCCGATCAACGTGGTGCACGCGACGGTCGCCGCGCTCAAGGGCCTGTCGCGCCCCGAGGAGATCGCCGCGAGGCGAGGCCTGCCGATCGAGCACGTCGCGCCCGCCGCGATGCTGCGCGCGCGGGCCGCGGCGGCCTCAGCCGCCGAGCCCGGTAACTAAGGGGACGCATCCAATGGCAGAGCTGAAGGTAACCCAGACCAAGTCGAAGATCGGCGGCACGAAGGCGCAGCGGGACTCGCTGCGCTCGCTCGGCCTGCACAGGATCGGCGACAGCGTTGTGAAGGCCGACAGGCCAGAGATCCGCGGCATGATCCAGGTGGTCCGCCACCTGGTCGTCGTGGAGGAGGTGCAGTAGACGTGGCGAACACCGGCAGTGCCGCCAAGACCAGCGCGGCGAAGGCCAGTGCGAAGGCCAGTGCCGCAAAGGACAGTGCCGCAAAGGACAGTGCCGCAAAGGACAGTGCCGCAAAGGACAGTGCCGCCGCGGACCCTGGCGGCCGCGCGGGGCTGAGAATTCACCATCTCCGCCCGGCACCAGGGGCACGCACGCCGAAGACGCGGGTTGGCCGCGGGGAGGCGTCAAAGGGCAAGACCGCTGGCCGCGGTACCAAGGGCAGCAAGGCGCGCACCAGCATCTCGCCAGCCTTCGAGGGCGGCCAGATGCCGCTGCACCGCAGGTTGCCGAAGCTGAAGGGCTTCTCTAACGCGCTTTTCAAGACCACCTACCAGGTGGTCAACCTGGACCGGCTAGCCGCGCTGTATCCGCAGGGCGGCGACGTGACGCCTGAGGACCTGGCCGAGCGCGGTGCCGTGCGCCACGGCGAACTCGTCAAGGTGCTCGGCAATGGCGAGGCTGTCAGCGGGCTGCGGGTCAGCGCGCACGCGTTCTCCGCCTCGGCTGTCCAGAAGATCACCGCCGCTGGAGGCTCCACGACCAAGCTCTGACCTGGCTCGCGCCTCGGGTTCGCTTAGGATGCAGGCAGGCTGCCGCAGTCCCGTGAGCGCGTTAGACTGCGGCGTGCGTGTCGCACTTGGCTAAGCGGCGCCAGGCTCACTGGCCAGCCTCTCTGGCCAGGCCGCCGGCGACCGAGGAGCGGCAGATGACCCGTCCGCGACTTGGGAGCGGGAGAATGACACTGACCCTTCGACACCAGGACGGCGCATGCTGACCGCGTTCTACCAGGCCTTCCGGACGCCGGACCTGCGTAAGAAGCTCCTCTTCACGCTCTTCATCATTGTCATCTTCCGGTTCGGCGCCTCGCTGCCGACGCCGGGGGTGTCCGAGACCGCCGTGCACGCGTGCGTTTCCGGGGCGACCAAGACCGGCATCCTGGGCTTGGTGAACCTGCTCAGCGGCGGCGCGCTGCTGCGGCTGACGGTCTTCGCGCTCGGCATCATGCCCTACATCACCGCGAGCATCATCCTGCAGCTGCTCGCCGTGGTCATTCCGAGGCTCGAGACGCTTCGGCAGGAGGGCGCGTCAGGAACCGCGAAGATCACGCAGTACACCAGGTACCTGACCATTGGCCTGGCGATCCTGCAGTCGACCGCGATCATCGCGCTGGCCGAGAGCGGCAATCTGTTCCCTAGCTGCACCCAGAACCTCATCCCGAACCAGAGCGTCTTCACGATCTCCACGATGGTGATCTGCATGACGGCCGGCACCGCCGTGATCATGTGGCTGGGCGAGCTGATCACCGACCGGGGCGTCGGCAACGGCATGTCGCTGATGATCTTCACCCAGGTCGTGGCCGTGATCCCCGGTCAGCTCTACCAGATCATGCAGACCGAGGGCGGGTTCATCTTCTTGCTCGTTCTCGCGGTGGGCGTGCTGATCGTGGCCGCGGTCGCGTTCATGGAGCAAGCGCAACGCCGTATCCCTGTCCAGTACGCCAAGCGGATGGTCGGTAGGAAGATGTACGGCGGCACTTCCACGTACATCCCGCTGAAGGTGAACCAGGCCGGTGTCATCCCGGTCATCTTCGCGTCGTCGCTGCTCTATATCCCGGCGCTCGCGGCGAACCTGTTCGGCAAGTCGACCGCCACGGGCGGCTGGACGGTCTGGGTGCAGAGCCACCTGGTGCGGGGCGACGACCCGTACTACATGCTCGGCTTCTTCGTGCTGATCATCCTGTTCACCTACTTCTACGTCTCGATCACCTTCAATCCCGATGAGGTGGCCGAGAACATGCGCAAGGCTGGCGGTTTCATTCCCGGCATCAGACCGGGTGGCCCCACCGCTGGCTACCTGCGCTTCGTGCTGAACCGGCTGACCGCGCCAGGCTCGCTCTACCTGGGCATCGTGGCGATCATCCCGATGCTGGCCATCGCGCTGGTCAACGCCGGCAACCAGTTCCCCCTGGGCGGCACGAGCATCCTGATCGCCGTTGGAGTCGGGCTCGATACGGTCAAGCAGATCGAGAGCCAGCTGCAGCAGCGTAACTACGAGGGCTTCCTCAGGTAGTGCGAGTCGTCCTGGTTGGGCCACCCGGTGCGGGCAAGGGTACCCAGGCCCAGTTCATCGCCTCGCATCTGGCGGTACCGAAGGTATCGACAGGTGACATCTTCCGTTACAACGTCAGCGCAGGAACCGAGCTAGGCCGGCAGGCCAAGTCGTTCATGGGACGCGGTGACCTCGTCCCTGACGAGGTCACCGTTGCCATGGTGGCCAGCAGGCTGCAGGAGGACGACGCACTGAGCGGGTTCCTGCTCGACGGCTTCCCGCGGAACGTGCCGCAGGCCGAGACGCTCAAGAAGATGCTCGCCGACTGGGGCATGCGACTGGATCTCGTGCTCGAACTGGTGGTCGACCACGACGAGGTGATCCGCCGGCTGTCCGGCCGCAGGACGTGCCGCAAATGCGGCCGGGTATGGCATGTGGCGTTCGACCCGCCGTCGGTGGCCGGCAGGTGCGACGAGTGCGGCGGCGAACTGTTCCAGCGCGACGACGACCGCGAGGAAACGATCAGGCACCGGCTCGAGGTCTACGAGCAGCAGACCCAGCCGCTGATCTCCTACTACGCGGATGAAGGCATCCTGCTCGGCATCGACGCCACGGGCCCGGTCGAGGACGTCACCGACCGGGCCCTGCTCGCGTTGCGCCGGTTCATCCGCTAAGCGGCAGTACGCGAACCCGACGCGCTCGCTCGTAGCAGACAGAGTCCCCGCAACAGGTACGGTATGAGCAGGAGGCACTGAGGCAATGCGGCTCAGCCGGATTCCGTCGATCGAGATCAAGACGCCCAGCCAGGTCGCGCGCATGCGCGAGGCCGGGCTCGTTGTCGCGCGGATGCTGAGTGCGGTCGCCGCGGCGGCCGAGCCTGGCATCAGCACCGCCGAACTCGACGCGATCGCCGAGCGCGAGATGCTGGCCGCGGGCGCGCGGTCGTCGTTCAAGGGGTACCACGGCTACCCGGCCACCATCTGCACGTCGGTCAACGACGAGATCGTCCACGGCATCCCCGACCCGCGTGTCAAGCTCGCGGCGGGGGACGTGCTGTCCATTGACGCGGGCGCCATCGTCGGCGGCTGGCATGGCGACGCGGCGATCACGATCGGCGTGGGTGAGCTCCCTCCGCCGGTGGCCGAACTGCTGCGGGCCTGCGAGCAGGCCATGTGGCACGGACTTGCGACCGCGGTCGCCGGATGTCGGCTCACCGACATCTCGCACGAGATCGAGTCGAGCGCGCAGTCCAGCGGCGGATACGGCGTCGTACGCGAGTACACGGGGCACTTCATCGGCTCTGCCATGCACATGGACCCTGCGGTGCCGAACTTCGGCAGGCCAGGCCGCGGCCCGGTGCTCACCGAGGGAATGGCCATGGCCATCGAGCCGATGCTGGTACTGGGCCAGCCTGATGCCAGGCTGCTTGACGACGGCTGGACAGTCGTGACGGCCGATGGCAGCATCGCGGCGCATTTCGAGCACACGGTAGCCATCACCGCTGACGGGCCGTGGGTGCTGACCGCCGAGGACGGCGGCCGAAGCGGCTTGGCGGCCATCGCTGCGGCTGGGTCCGCCGGGGATGGCCAGGCTTACCGCGACGCTTCGGTCGGTGCGAGGAGGGCCTGATGGCATCGGATCCGAACCTGATTCGCGCCTCTGACCAAGACCGGGACCGCGTCGCGAACGTGCTGCGCGATCATCATGCCGTCGGCAGGCTTGACGCCGAAGAGTTCAACGAGCGCCTGGACAAGGCGTTCGCCGCCAAGACCATGGGCGACCTGGAGGGGCTGACGGCCGATCTTCCCGCGGTGGATCCGTATCCGCTGCCGACGTCCTCGATGCCGCGCCATTACTCTGGCGGAGACGGGCTGCCGTCCTCCGTGCTCGGCGCGATGAGCCGGGGGCATGGCCGGTTGTCGCCCGCCTGGCAGGCGGCCTGGGGTTCCTGGCTGGGGACGGCGCTGCTGCTGATCGTCATATGGGCTCTCTCTGGCGCCGGCTATCCGTGGCCGCTATGGGTCATCGGGCCATGGGGTGCCGTCATGGCCGGGCGCTGGATCGTCGGATCGCACCCTGACGGCCACGGTCGCCGTGGCCGGATCGATCCAGGGAAGGCCGGGCCAGGACAGCTTGGCTCTGGGAATTCCGGGCAAATGGGGCAGGCGCCGCCCGGCCGTGGTGCCGACGACGGATCGGGCGGCAGCGGCTGACCGCGCGATCCGCTGCCCGGTTCGCATTGCGGGCCGTGCTCAAGTAGACTCGGTTCGGCCCATCGGGTTGTTGTCTGCCTGGCTACCTGCCAGGCGTCGGGACCATCGCCTACCGGGCCTCGAATTCTGGCACAGCCGCGAGAGCGTGCGCTGGAATGCGAAACCACCCGTGACTGTTTAACTTGTGCTGTGGTGCGATCGGGCCAGCCCAGAAGCGCGGCCGTAACGCCAGTACAGCTGAGCAGGCCAGATAGTTTGACAGCTCAGATAGTCAGACAGCACCGCAGCAAGCCAGAACAAGTAAGCCAACAGTGAAGCGCGGAGGATATGCCCAAGAAAGACGGGGCCATCGAGATCGAGGGCACGGTAGTCGAATCGCTGCCTAATGCCTTCTTCAGAGTGGAGCTCGACAACGGGCACAAGGTTCTTGCTCATATCAGCGGCAAGATGCGGATGCACTACATCCGGATCCTGCCCGACGACCGGGTGGTCGTCGAGCTGAGCCCGTACGACCTGAGTCGCGGCCGGATCGTCTATCGGTATAAGTAGCGCCGACGGACCGGCGACCTCTGAGCCGCCGCAAGTAGCTGATTTGAGTACCGAGGAGAGTTGTCGTGAAGGTCAAGCCGAGTGTGAAGAAGATCTGCAGCAAGTGCCGGGTCATTCGCAGGCACGGCCGGGTCATGGTGATCTGCTCTGACCCGCGGCACAAGCAGCGGCAGGGCTGACAGGCCCAGTCAGCAGATAGACACAGTTCGCAGGAAAGACACGGACCGCATTCCTGGCCGCCATGGCGGCCAGGAACACCCCCGGGCGGAGGCCGGGGCCGCGTCGTAGGGCACGGACGTGGAGCGGTTCGCAGGACCTCCGGATGAGAAGGAGAGTTGCCCAGGATGGCACGTCTAGTAGGCGTCGACCTGCCGCGTGACAAGCGGCTTGAGGTCGCCCTGACCTACATCTACGGCATGGGCAGGACCCGGGCCAGCGAGACGCTGAACGCCACCGGCATCAGCGGTGACCGGCGGGTGCACCAGATGACGGACGAGGAAATCGTCCAGCTGAGGGACTGGATCGAGGCGAACTACAAGGTCGAAGGTGACCTGCGCCGCGAGGTCCAGGCCGACATCAGGCGCAAGGTCGAGATCGGCAGCTACCAAGGCCTGCGGCACCGCCGCGGGCTGCCGGTGCACGGCCAGCGCACCCAGACCAACGCCCGCACCCGCAAGGGCAAGAAGAAGACCGTGGCCGGCAAGAAGAAGGTCGGCAAGAAGTAGTCCGTCCCGACGGACCGATCACCTCCGGAGTTGACGACAGCATGCCTCCTAAGAGCCGGACCGGCGTCAAGAAAGTACGCCGCAAGGAACGCAAGAACATCGCGCACGGGCACGCCCACATCAAGAGCACGTTCAACAACACCATCGTGTCCATCACCGACCCATCGGGGAGCGTGATCTCCTGGGCCTCCTCTGGCCAGGTCGGGTTCAAGGGCTCGAGGAAGTCGACGCCGTTCGCCGCTCAGATGGCCGCCGAGTCTGCCGCCAGGCGCGCGATGGAGCATGGCATGCGAAAGGTGGACGTGTTCGTCAAGGGTCCTGGCTCAGGTCGCGAGACCGCGATCAGGTCGCTGCAGGCCACCGGCCTGGAGGTCGGATCGATTCAGGACGTCACCCCGGTCCCGCACAATGGCTGCCGGCCGCCGAAGCGGCGCCGGGTCTGAGCCGGATACGACAGGAGTAACTAGCAAGCATGGCTCGATACACCGGCCCGGACTGCAAGCTCTGCCGCCGAGAGAAGACCAAGCTCTTCCTTAAGGGCGCCAAGTGCGACTCGCCTAAGTGCCCGATTGAGATCAGGCCGTACCCGCCTGGCGAGCACGGCAGGAACCGCCCCAAGGAGAGCGAGTACCTGCTGCAGGTCAGGGAGAAGCAGAAGGCCCGCCGGATCTACGGGATCCTGGAGAAGCAGTTCGGCAACTACTACACCGAGGCGACCAAGACCAGGGGCAAGACCGGTGAGGCGCTGCTCCAGATCTTGGAGAGCCGTCTGGACAACGTGGTCTTCCGTGCCGGCTTCGCGAAGAGCAGGGACATGGCGCGCCAGGTTGTCAGGCACGGCCACGTGCTCGTCAACGGCCGCAAGGTGAATATCCCTTCCTACCGGGTGAGCGAGACTGACATCGTCGAGATCGCGCCCAAGTTCCACGAGCTGACGCCGTTCATCGTGGCGCGGGCCGAGGCCGGCGAGCGCCCGGTGCCGTCCTGGATCGAGGTCATCCCGGACAAGATGCGGATCCTCGTGCACACCCTGCCCTCGCGCGCACAGATCGACACGCAGGTGCAGGAGCAGCTGATCGTGGAGTACTACTCGAAGTAACTGTTCAACCCTGGCTGGCCAACCGGGCCCGTCAGGTACCTGGCGGCGCGAGCCGCCAGCCTTAGTCGCCTGTCATATAGCGGGCAGGCGGGAAGGATCGCACATGCTGATCGCACAGCGCCCCTCCCTCACCGAGGAGCAGGTCGAAGAGTTCCGGTCGCGGTTCACGATCGAGCCGCTCGAGCCGGGCTTCGGCTACACGATCGGGAACTCGCTCCGGCGCACCCTGCTGTCCTCGATTCCCGGTGCAGCCGTCACGAGCATCAGGATCGAGGGAGTGCTGCACGAGTTCTCCACCGTTCCAGGGGTCAAGGAAGACGTCACCGACATCATCCTGAACCTCAAGGAGCTCGTGGTCTCTTCCGAGCACGACGAGCCCGTCCACATGTACCTGCGCAAGCAGGGCCCTGGCGTCGTCACGGCAGCCGACATCGCGCCGCCAGCCGGGATGGAAGTGCACAACCCTGAGCTGCACATCGCAACCCTGAACGGCAAGGGCAAGCTGGAGATGGAGCTGACAGTCGAGCGCGGGCGCGGCTACATCTCGGCATCGCAGAACAAGCAGCCAGGCCAGGAGATCGGCCGGATCCCGATCGACTCGATCTACTCGCCGGTGCTCCGCGTCACCTACAAGGTCGAGGCGACCCGTGTCGAGCAGCGCACCGACTTCGACCGGCTGATCCTGGACGTTGAGACCAAGCCGTGCATGCGGCCGCGGGATGCGGTGGCGAGCGCGGGCATGACGCTGGTCGAGCTGTTCGGCTTGGCCAGGGAGCTGAACCTGGAGGCCGAGGGGATCGACATCGGCCCGTCGCCGACGGACGCCGCGCTCGCGGCAGACCTGGCACTGCCGATCGAGGAACTGAACCTCACCGTGCGCTCGTACAACTGCCTCAAGCGCGAAGGCATTCACACGGTCGGCGAGCTGGTCGCCCGCAGCGAGCAGGACCTGCTCGACATCCGCAACTTCGGCGCGAAGTCGATCGAGGAAGTCAAGCAGAAGCTGATCGACATGGGCCTGGCGCTCAAGGACTCCCCGCCCGGATTCGACCCGGGAACGGCTGCCGACAGCTACGGGGCGGACGAAGACGACAGCTACGTCGAGACAGAGGAGTACTGACCGTCAGCCAGCGCCGCCCGCCGGCGCTGGCTGTCAGGTCGCACGACCAGATAGTGCTACACCGAGGAGAGTCTTTCGATGCCCACGCCCACCAAGGGTCGCCGACTGGGCGGCAGCGCAGCGCACCAGCAGCACATGCTGGCGAACCTGGCCACGGCGCTGTTCGAGCACGGCAAGATCACGACGACCGAGGCGCGCGCCCGCCGGCTGCGCCCGGTCGCCGAGCGCCTGATCACCTTCGCTAAGCGGGGCGACCTGCACGCGAGGCGGCAGGTGCTGACCGTGGTCACGGACAAGACCGTGGTGAAGACTCTGTTCGACGAGATCGGCCCGAGCTACGCCAGCCGTCCAGGTGGCTACACAAGAATCACCAAGGTCAGCCCCCGCAAGGGCGACAACGCCGCGATGGCGGTGATCGAACTGGTCACCGAGAGCGTCGAGGCCAAGCCGCAGCGGCGCCGCGCCAGGCGCTCGCAGCAGGCGGGCGGCCGCGCAGGCCGCGCCGCGCAGGCCGCGCCCGCCGAGGCCGCAGCCGGGGAGCAGCCGACCGCCGAGGCGGAAGAGGCCACGGAGGCGCAGGAGGCGACGGAGGCGGCCGCGGAGCCTGACGCGGGGGCAGCCGAGGCAGCCGAGGACGGCGCAAGCGCCGACGCTGAGCTGGCCGACGCTGAGCTGGCCGGCGCGGAAGAGGCTGGCGCGGAAGAGGCCGACGCCGGGGCAGACGAGGCCGAGGTCGCTGAGCCTGCCGCGGAAGCCGATTCCGAGCAGGGCGACGAGAAGTAGCCAGCCAGATGCCGGCGCCGGCGCCGAGATAGTCAGGCTCAGCGCCGGCGCCGACATCATCAGGCTCAGGATCGATCTCGGGTACGACGGCACGCAGTTCCACGGCTGGGCGGCCCAGACGGGCGTGCGGACCGTCCAGGACGAGCTTGAGACCGCGCTAGCGCGGGTTCTGCGGGCGCCTGAGCCGCCCGCACTGACCGTCGCGGGCCGCACCGATGCCGGCGTGCATGCGCGCGGCCAGGTCGCGCACGCGGACGTGCCGGGGCATACGTGGGCCGTCGTGGCCGGGACCGCGCTGCGGCGGCTGAACGGCGTCCTCCCGCCTGATATCCGGGTGCGCGCGATCGGCAGCGTCCCGGCCGGCTTCGATGCACGGTTCTCGGCCCTCTGGCGCCGCTACTCCTACCGGGTCTGCGACAGCCAGGAAAGCGCGGACCCGCTCCGCAGGCACGACACACTCTGGCACCGCTGGCCGGTCGATCCTGCGTTGATGAACGAGGCCGGTGCGGCCTGCCTGGGCGAGCACGACTTCGCCGCCTTCTGCAGGCGCCGGCCGGGCGCGAGCACGATCAGGGAGCTGCTGGGGCTCCATTGGCGGCGCGACGAGACCGGCGTGATCACCGGGACCGTGGTCGCGGACGCGTTCTGCCACAACATGGTCAGGGCGCTGGCTGGCGCGCTGCTGGCGGTCGGCGCCGGCAGAAAGCCGGTCCGGTGGCTGGCTGACGTGCTCGCAGCGGGAGCCAGGGATCCCGCGGTCGTGGTCGCGCCGCCGCATCCGCTCTGCCTGGAGGAGGTCGGCTATCCGGCGGACGGCGATCTGGCCGCCAGGGCGCACTTCACCAGGCGCGTCAGGGAGGCGCACTGACGCGCGGCCAGGCGCGTCAGCTAGGTGCACTGACGCGCGGCCAGGCGCGTCAGCTAGGGGCACTGACGCACCGCAGGCCTCAGCCGGGCGGCACGGGCTTGCCGTCCACCATCCGGTTGCTCAGGCTGACGTTGACCGTGCGGTTGACCAGCAGGTTCATGAAGGCCGTCAGGCGGGCGCGACCAGCCTTGCCTTTGGGCGGGCTCAGGTTGCTCGTCTCGGCCCAGACCAGCACGAGATAGTGCCCCTTGACGATGGCCTCCTCGAGGCCGGTGCCCTGGCCGATCGCCTTGGCCGGCCCGGACTTCGCGGCGAGCTGAGCCACGAACTCGGTGCGACCGGCCTTGCCGGCTGCCTTGGTGGCTGCCCCCGCCGTCTTCAGGTTGAAGACCCCGATCGTGGCCATCACCTTCGCGGCCTTGGATAGGTAGGTCGCCCGCAGCGTCTGGTTACAGCCGCCGCGCTTGACCGCCGCCTGCAGGGCCGAGCCGATCAGCGCCGCGTGGCAGTTCTTGCCCTTGGCATTCCTGACCTTCGTGTACGCGGTGCCCGGGATGGAGAACGACGCGGGGTACAACTCAGCCGCGGTCAACGGCACCGGGTCGGTCACCCTGCTGCCGATGAAGCCCCACTGCCCTGACGGCGGAGCCGGCGACGAGCTCGCCGACGTCGGGGTGCTGCTCGGCCTGTGATGCGGGGGCGGCGTGATCCCGCGCGGGATCGTGACCACGAGAATGGCGGCCACCGCCACGATGATCACGCACGCAGCCCCGATCGCGAGCCAGGCCGGCTGCCGACTCTTCCTGCCTCTGCCCAGCGGCCGTCCGCTCCTGCCCTTCGCCCTGCTGCCGCGCGAGGCACGGCCAGCGTCCGGCGCGAGCTGATCGCCCCGCACCTTCTGCACCGGCTGGGCGCCGGTGACCGCGGCAGCGCGCCGGCGCTCGGTACCGGCGGACCGCTCCGCCTGGCCGGGCGACGGGTCCCTGATCGCCGGGATGGAGTAGTCGGTGTCGAACTCATCGGGCGTGATCGTCGCGGTGGCGAGCTGCGAGCCGTCCGCGAGGCCACCCGCCCGGCCAGCGCGGCCGTCCCTGCCATCCTGGCGGCCAGGCTGGCCGCGATTCCACGCCGCGAAGGGCCCAGGCGGGTACACGGGCAGCGAGTCGCCAGGGGCTGGCGGGAAGCCGCGCACGGCGTTGCTCATGAGGAGCTGCGCGCCCGCGTCTGGCAGGCTCGTACCAGGCCAGGCACTGGGATCGCCGGTGGACCAGCTGTAAGGAGACCCGAGTTCGTCGTCCGGCCACGCCGGGCCGTCGGCCGCGGCGCCGTAGCCCGCCCTGTGGACGTCTGCCCTGCCGTAGCCGGCCCCGTCATGGTCAGCCCTGCCGTGGTCAGCCATGCCGTGGTCAGCACTGCCGTGGCCGGTCCGGTCGTAGCCGCCGCGGGCCTGGGGTTCGCCGTCCGTCCACGTGTAGCCAGAGCCCTGATCGTCCCCGCCGGCATGGCCGAAGCCCGCATCGCTGTACCCCGCAGGTCCCGCGCTGCCGGTGCCTGGCTGACCGCCCGCGTCCGCGTGACTGACCCGGTAAGCCGGGGTGAACAGCGACGCGCCGCCCGGCGGCGGTGCTTGCTCTTCACTGTCCCGTGGCCCGCCGGAAGATCCGGACACTCGTCCGCCCGCGCCGGCATCGCGCGGGGTTCCGGGGGGTCGCCCCGCATGGGCACCGCGATCGCCCGCATTCCGCATGCCGTGAGCGTACCGTTATGGTGCGGCCCGGTGAGCCAGGTAGCCTGCATTGCGGTCGGCGTGACCGGCCTGGCGATCGACAGCGGCGGGCAGGTCTGCGTAATACGGCGCTCTTTTGACCGCCGATAGGAACAGCCGGTATCCTTACCAGGCGTCCATCTGCGCCGGCAGGCCTGCGTGCCCGTTTCAGGGCATAGGTTGAGCTGCCGTCGGTGCTGCGGATATCCACGCCGGGCCTGCAGCCGGGCGCGGGCCCCAACCATCAGGACTCACACGCGAAGGCTCATGACTGTGCGCACTTTCAGCCCGAAGGCCGCCGATGTCCAGCGACAGTGGCATGTCATCGATGCATCGGACATCGTGCTTGGCCGGCTGGCGAGCCAGGCGGCGATCCTGCTGCGCGGCAAGCACAAGGCGATCTTCGCGCCGCACGTCGACACCGGCGATTTCGTCATCATCGTGAACGCCGCGAAGGTCGCGCTGACCGGCAACAAGCTGGCCGACAAGAAGGCATACCGGCACTCCGGTTACCCGGGCGGCCTGCGCGCCGTCGCCTACGGCGACCTGATGGCCAAGAATCCGGAGCGAGCCGTGACCAAGGCGGTCAAGGGCATGCTCCCCAAGAACACGCTCGGCAGGCAGATGCTGAGCAAGCTCAAGGTCTACGCAGGACCTGAGCACCCGCATCAGGCGCAGAAGCCGGTCCCGTTCGAGATCACGCAGGTCTCCCAGCAGGCCGGCGCCAAGGCAGCCAGATAGCCGCCGCGGGCGGCATGAGGACAACAGAGCCGATCAGGAAGTACGAGGAAGACACCGTGGCTGAGCCCACTGTCGCGCCGGAAGCCGGCGCTGGCGACGAGGTCGACGAGAGCGCCGAGCACTTGTCGCAGTACACCACCGAGACCGGTGAGGCGGCCAGCACCTCTGCCAAGCCAGCGGCTAAGCGGCCGGTCGTGACCGGTCACGCGCTTGGCACCGGCCGGCGCAAGGAGGCCATCGCCAGGGTCCGCGTGATGCCTGGCACCGGGCAGTTCCTGATCAACGGCCGCACGCTCGACGTGTACTTCCCGAACAAGGTGCACCAGCAACTGATAAACGAGCCATTCGTGACCCTCGGCGCCGAGGGCCAGTTCGACGTCGTCGCGAGGATCACCGGCGGCGGCGTGACCGGCCAGGCCGGCGCGCTGCGACTTGGCATCGCGCGGGCGCTCATACTCGTCGACGAGGCGAGCCGCCCCGCGCTGAAGCGCCTGGGCTTCCTGACGAGGGATGCCAGGATCAAGGAACGCAAGAAGGCAGGCCTGAAGAAGGCACGCAAGGCTCCGCAGTACTCCAAGCGCTAGTCTGGGGCGGTTGCCTTCGGGGGTGCTGCCATCCATGGGGCTATTCGGTACTGACGGAGTACGCGGCGTCGCCGGGCTAGACCTTGATTCCCGGCTTGCTACCAGCCTGGCCGCAGCGGGCGCGCATGTGCTCGGCTATGCGGCGGCAGGGCGCCCGTGGTCCGAGCGCCGCCCGCCCGGCCGGCCGCGGCCGGTTGCCGTCGTCGGACGTGACCCGCGCGTGTCCGGTGAGTTCCTCGAGGCCGCTGTTGTGGCCGGGCTCGCCGAGAGCGGCGTCGACGTGCTGAGGCTCGGCGTCATCCCGACACCCGCCGTCGCCTACCTGACCGACGTGCTCGACGCCGACTTCGGCGTCATGCTGTCGGCCAGCCACAACCCGGCGCCCGACAACGGGATCAAGTTCTTCGCCAGGGGCGGGCTCAAGCTGCCCGACGAGGTCGAGGCCGAGATCGAGAAGCGGATGGCCGCCTCGGCCGATCAGGCTGGCGGAGCTGGCCAGCGGATCCCTGCCGCGGGGTTCGGCCGGATCAAGGACGCGTCAGACGAGGCCGAGCGGTACCTGGAACACCTGCTCGGCACCGTCGGCGCGGCTCCAGGCAGCGGGACGAAGCCGCTGGCCGGCTGGCGGATCGTGGTCGACTGCGCGCACGGGGCTGCTTATGCGCTCGCGCCGCGGCTGCTGACCGAGGCAGGGGCCGACGTGATCGCGATCGGCGTCGAGCCTGACGGCGTCAACATCAATGAGGGCTGCGGCTCGACCAGCCTCGGCACCCTCCAGGCCGCGGTGACCGAGCTCGCGGCTGACGGCGGCATCGCCTACGACGGCGACGCGGATCGCTGCCTGGCGGTCGACGCGGCAGGCGAGGTCATCGACGGGGACCAGATCCTGGCGATCCTCGCGCTGGCGCTGAACGAGTCGGGCCGGCTGACCGGCGGTACGGTCGTCGCCACCGTGATGGCCAACCTCGGCTTCCGGCTGGCGATGCGAGACGCTGGCATCGATGTCGTCGAGACGCCCGTTGGCGACAGGTACCTGATCGCCGCGATGCTGGACGGCAAGTTCGTGCTCGGCGGCGAGCAGTCTGGCCACATCATCATGCTGGACCACAGCGGCACCGGCGACGGGATGCTGACAAGCCTGCAACTGCTGGCAACGGCCGCCGCGAGCGGCCAGACACTGGCCGGGCTCGGTTCCGTCATGACGCGGTTCCCGCAGGTCCTGATCAACGTCCGCGGCGTCAGCAAGGAGAACGTCGTAGGCTCCGCGGCGGTGGCCGCGGCGGTGGCCGACGCTACCAGCGAGCTCGGCGACTCCGGGCGGGTGCTCGTCAGGCCGAGCGGCACCGAGCCAGCCGTGCGGATCATGGTCGAAGCGGTCGATTCCGGCGAGGCGCACAAGATCGCCGACAGGCTGGCGGACGTCGTCCGCGCCGTCGGCTGATCGCGTTGCGGGCAGGCCGCGTCGCACCCGGCTCGCGGTCGGCCGTCGTGGCAGGCTGAGATCGTGATCGCGGGCATCGGCGTCGACATCATGCAGATCGGCAGGCTCGATGCCGCGCTCCAGCGCACGCCCGAGCTCGCGGCGCGCCTGTTCACGACCTCCGAGCGAAGCTGGGCCGGCGGGCGCCGTGCCCCAGCGGAGGCGCTGGCAGGCTCGTTCGCCGCCAAGGAGGCCCTGGCCAAGGTGCTCGGCGCGCCGGCTGGCTTGCACTGGACCGACGCCGAGGTGGTGCGCAACGAGGCGGGCCGGCCGTTCCTCCGCGTTCGCGGCACCGTCGCGACGGCAGCGGCGCAGCAGGGCATCGGCGCGTGGCACCTGTCCCTCAGCCATGACGGCGGCCTGTGCATAGCGGTGGTCGTCGCCGAATCCGTCGTGCGCGACGAGCGGGCACCAGGACACGGCGAGCGGGTACCAGGACGCGACGAGCAACCGGAGCGAAGAGCATGAGATACGCGCACGCCGTCACCGATGTGCGGGCGGCAGAGCACGCGCTGATGACCCAGGTGCCAGACGGCGCGCTGATGCAGCGGGCGGCGGCGGGCCTGGCGGCCGTCTGCGCCAGCTTGCTCGGCCACGTCTACGGCTCGCGGGTGGTGGTGCTGGCCGGCACCGGAGACAACGGCGGCGACGCGCTGTTCGCTGCCGCGCGGCTCGCCGCCCGTGGCGCCAAGGTCACAGCGATTGCGACCGGCTCAGGCCTGCACCAGGCTGGCGCGGCAGCGTTGCGTCGCTCAGGCGGCCGGTTCGCTGACCCAGGGGCCGCGGCCGAGGCGATCACGGCCGCCGACCTGATCGTCGACGGCATCCTCGGCATCGGCGGGCACGGCGGCCTGCGCGAGCCAGCGGCGACGCTGGCCGGGCTCGCGGCTGACGCCGCTGCCGCCGGAGCTTTGGT
Organism: uncultured Actinomycetota bacterium; assembly: GCA_963739025.1. GTDB lineage: Bacteria > Actinomycetota > Actinomycetes > Streptosporangiales > Streptosporangiaceae > Chersky-822. The sequence continues at coordinate 308,974 of CAVTYS010000005.1, forward strand.
CGTCGCCACGGACCTGCCGAGCGGCGTCGACGCCGATACCGGCGTCGTCGAGGGCGCGGCGATCGAGGCGGACGTGACCGTGACGTTCGGGACCATCAAGCCTGGCCTGCTCGTGGACCCGGGCGCGAGCTACGCGGGAACGGTGCAGCTCGTCGACATCGGGCTCGGGCCGCACCTGACCGCTGCCCCCGCCGTGGCCGCGCTCCAGGCCGACGATGTCGCCGAGCTGCTGCCGCGGCCGGACGCGGAGTCCGACAAGTACCGGCGCGGGGTGCTCGGCGTGCTGGCGGGCAGCGAGCGGTACACAGGGGCCGCCGTGCTCAGCGTCGGCGGCGCGATCCGCGGCGGCGCGGGCATGGTCAGGCTGGTCTCGGCCAGGGCGGCAGCCGACGTGGTCAGGCAGCACTGGCCGGAGGCGGTCATCACGCTCACCGATCCGGCCGGCCAGGCCGAACCAGCGGGGCCCGCCGCGGTCGAAGCGGCAGGCCGGGTGCAGGCCTGGGTCGCCGGGCCCGGCCTCGGCACCGGCGACGACGCCACGGCGCTGCTCGCCACGGCGCTCGCCACGCCGCTGCCCGTGCTCGTCGATGCCGACGGGCTCACCGTGCTGTCCAGGCGCAAGGACCTGCTCAAGCGGCCCGCGGGAGCGGTCACACTGATCACGCCGCACGCCGGCGAGCTGGCCAGGTTGCTGGGCGCCGACCACGCCGACATCGAAGCGCACAGGCTCGCCTGGGCCAGGCGCGCCGCGGCCGAGCTCGGGGTGACCGTGCTGCTCAAGGGTTCCACCACGGTGATCGCGACCCCGGATCCCGCCGAGCCAGCCTTCGTCAATCCAACCGGGACGCCGTGGCTGGCCACGGCCGGTTCAGGTGACGTGCTGTCCGGCCTGGCCGGAGCGCTGCTGGCGCAGGGCGTGCTGCCCGCCAGGTCGGCGGCAGCGGCCGCGGCCTTCCTGCACGGGCTGGCGGGCCGCGTGGCCGCGGACGACGCCCCCATCGGCGCGGCCGACGTGCTCGAAGCCATTCCCGAGGCCATTCGCCGGGTCGAGACCGGCTCGGCCTGCACCTCAGCCGGCGGCCCCGCCAGCCCGGCTGGACAGCGCGTACCGCAGCACCGCCATGTCGCCAGCGCGCGTCAGGTCGGTGAGCCTGGCCCGGTGAGCCGGGTTCCACGGGTACCGGCCTGGCTGGACGAACCGCGGCGCTGCGGCGTCGCCGATGAAGAACGGGGCGATGGCAAGCACCAGCTCATCGGCCAGCCCGGCGGCCAGGAACTGGGTGAGCAGCGACGTGCCGCCCTCGACCAGCAGTCTGGCCACGCCGCGGGCCGCGAGGTCGGTCAGGACGTTGCCGAGCGCTGGCGGGTCGCCGGCGGCCACCACGGCGGCGCCGCCGCCCAGCCGGCCGCTGACCGCGGTCGCGGCGGCGGACGGCACGTAGACGATCCGGTCCGCGCCGGTCGTGAAGATCCTGGCTGCGGGATCCAGGTTGCCGCTCGCGCTGAGCACCACCCTGACCGGATCTGCACCAGCGCCGCGCGCGAGCCGCGCGTCCCGGCGCGCGGCGGATCGCAGCATCAGGACCGGGTTGTCGGCGCGGATGGTTCCCGCGCCGACGAGGATCGCGTCGCAGCCAGCCCGCAACTCGTCGACGCGGTCCAGGTCCTCGTCGCCGGACAGCCGCAGCGGTTCGCCCGATCTGTCGTCAATGTACCCATCCAGTGACATCGCACAGCTCAGCAGCACGTAAGGCCGGTCCACGGCGGCCAGCCTACGGCCGGGCGGTGGCTGGGCTCGGCTTGCCCGTGTATCGGCGTGACACCCATTGTGCTCAGCGGTGATGGGTGACCCACCGATACACGGGTTCTCCGCCGATGGCCGAGCCATCGAGTCACACATGAGCCTGCTGAGGCTGAGATGACTGTCGTTGCGGGCCGAGACCGCGCTCAGCGGACGGAGCCGGTCGGCTGCGGGTGTGCGCGCGGTATCGATGGCCCTTCCATTGCGGAATCTGGTGATGGATGGACCATCGATACACGTCGGCCGGGTCCGCGAACCGGCGGGCGGGCGAGAAGGTGACAGGTCAGCGTGCCCGGTGTGACGGACGTTACGGAATCGCGGCGAGTGAACTCAGCGTTGTCCTGTTGTCCGAGGTCACCACGGCGGCGACGCGCGCATCGCGTGAAACGCCCCTGACCGGCGCGCCGATAGGCCGGTAGGTCATCAGGAACCGGCGTCGCAGTGAAACCATCTCCCGCCGTCAGTGCTGACGGCACGTCCTGACGGGTGCACAGCGCCTGTCAACCCCCACAGGCCGGCCCCGCGTGGCTGGCCCGCGAGAGGGCCAGGCCGGGCCATCGGGCCGGCGCCTCCGCCTTCTGAACGGAGACTTCGATGCGCTTTCTGAGCAGCGGCCCGGCGCGGCCGGTCGCCGGCAAGCCGGCCAGGACACAGCGCTTCCGGCTTACCAGGTCCCGGCGGCTCGCCGTTGTGGCCGGTGCGGCGGTGGGCCTCACGGCCACGGTGGCTGGCGTGACGGCCGCGGCGGTCACGGCTCGCGGCCCAGGTCACGGATCAGGCGGCACTGGGGCGGCCAGCACGGGCGCCGCCGCGATCGGCAGCCACGGCACTCAGTCGGCCGCCCAGCACGGGGGCGCCCGGCACGCCGGAGCTCAGCAGGCTCGCCAGGCGGGCGCCGCGAAGACTGCGCACGCCCACCCCAAGCAGCCTCGCCAGGCGGGCGCCGCGAATGCTGCGCACGCCAGCGCCAAGCAGGCGACCGCGCGGCCCAAGGCGCTGCGCACGTCCTGCCGCTCGATCGCGCACGTGGGCGACTCGACCTCGGTCGACCTGATCTCGCCCGCTTATCTGCCGAACCCTGCCGAGCGGATCGGCGCGCGGTACGCCGACGTCGGCGTCAGGCACCTCAAGATCGACGCATCGGGCGGCCGTTCCATCGTCGAGGAACTGCCCGGCCAGCTCAACGCCTACAAGGTCGCCAGCGCCTGGCAGAGCCAGGGCTACCACGGCTGTTGGGTATTCGCGCTCGGCACCAACGACGCCGCGAACATCGCGGCGGGTTCAACGATCGGCATGACGGCCAGGATCGACCAGATGATGGCAGTCGCGCACGGCCAGCCCGTCCTGTGGGTGAACACGAAGACGCTGCTGACCAGCGGACCCTACGCCAGCGTGAACGAGCAGGCCTGGGACAAGGCACTGGTCAAGGCGCTGGCGAAGTACCCCAACCTGCGGGTCTTCAACTGGTCGGCAATCGCCAGGCCGAGCTGGTTCCTCTCCGACGGGATCCACTACAACACGCCGGGCTGCGCGATCCGCGCAAAGGCCATCGCTGACGCGCTGGCCAGGGCGTTCCCGCTGCACGGCCACAGCCCATCGCGGATTGTCCGCTAGCACGGGGCCAGCAGCACGGGGCCAGCAGCACGCCGGCAGCACGGGGCCAGCAGCACGGGGCCAGCAGCCATTCACGTTCCAATTCTTGCCGACCACGATACGTACTCCTTAAACCACTCCGGGTAGTGCATTCCGTGCCCGGGGTGAACCCGACGATCTCGGCCAACGGAGGCGAGACCGGCCCGGGCGAGGGGGGAACATGCCGAGGCCGGTGGATTCTGGCCAGCGTTATATGCCTGGCCTGGACGGATTGCGGGCAATAGCAGTGCTCGCGGTCATCGCCTATCACGAACATTTCGGATGGGCGCCAGGCGGGCTGCTCGGCGTCGGGGTCTTCTTCACGCTCAGCGGCTTCCTGATCACCAGCATCCTGGTCAACCAGTGGTCGGCGATCGGGAAGCTGAAGCTTGGCAACTTCTGGTTGCACCGCGCCAGGCGATTGCTGCCCGCGCTGTTCGTCATGCTGGCCGTGGTGACGGCGTGGGTGACGATCGCGGACCGGGCCAGGCTGGCCAGCCTGCGCGGGTCGGTCGGCGCCGCGGCCGGCTACTTCAGCAACTGGTACATCATCGGCCAGAACCACTCCTACTTCGCGAGGTTCGCGCCGCCCGCTCCGCTCGACCACCTGTGGTCGCTCGCCGTGGAGGAACAGTTCTACCTGCTCTGGCCGCTGCTGCTGATCGGCGGCCTGTTGCTGCTGCGGCTGCGGCACGCGGCCACCGCCTGGCTGATGCTGCCGACCGGCATCGCAGCGGCCGGATCAGCCGTCGCGATGGTGCTGCTGTATCAGCCTGGCATGGACCCGACCAGGGTCTACGAGGGAACCGACACCCGCGCGTTCGGGCTGCTGATCGGCGCGATGCTGGCGCTTGCCTGGCCGTCGGGCAGCAAGCGCGGCGCGCACACCGCGCCGCGCATGTGGCCTGGCTTCCTGCTCGACGTCGTCGGGCTGGCGGGCCTTGCCGGGATCGGCATCATGATCTGGAAGGTCGGGGAGTACTCGGCCTTCGCCTACCGCGGCGGCCTGGTCTTGCTGTCCGTCGCGACGGTGGCGGTCGTGGCCGCGACCGCCTACCCGGCTAGCACGGTCGGCGCGGCGCTCGGCTGGGGGCCGCTGCGCTGGATCGGCGTCCGCTCCTACGGCATCTACCTCTGGCACTATCCCGTGATCGTCATGACGACGCCGGCCGATACGAAGCCGAGCCTGGCGCTGGCCGGGCTGCAGATCGCGGCGTCGATCCTGCTGGCCGCGCTGTCCTGGCAGCTGATCGAGGAGCCGATCAGGCACGGCGCCATCGGACGGGCCTGGGCCGGGGTTCGCTCGGCTGGGTGGCGGCGCACTCTGAGTCACGCCAACCTGCCTGGCGTGGCCGCCACCACCGGTACGGTCGCCGTGGTCGTGGTCGCCGTGGCAGGCCTGTCAGGGGCCGTACGCAGCAGTACGGGCACGCGGGTCGGCTCTGTCCTGTCCGAGGGGTCGCTGCAGCTGCCCGTCACCAAGACGGTCGTCAAGGCGCGGAAGCCGAGCAGCGGCCCTGCCGCGAGCCAGTCACCGGCCGCGACGTTGCCTGGCACCGAGCCGGGCGGCGGGCCGCTGCGCACCTCCTGCAGCGCGGTCGCGCATATCGGCGACTCGACGTCCGACGGCCTCGTCTCGCCCGCGTACCTGCCCAAGGCATGGGAGCGGATCACCGCGCGGTACGAGGACGTCGGGGTGCGCTCGGTGGTGACCGACATATCCGGGGCGCGCTCGGTCGTGGAGGTCCTGCCAGGCCAGATCAACGGCTATGACGCTATGCGGAACATCACCCGTAACGGCTTCCGCGGCTGCTGGGTGATCGCGCTGGGAACCAACGACACGGCCGACGTCGCGGCCGGATCCAACATCGGCCTCGTGACCAGGATCGGCCGGGTGATGAAGGCAGCCCACGGCGAGCCGGTCATGTGGGTGAACGTGAAGTCGCTGCTGGACAGCGGTCCCTACGCCGAGGTGAACATGGCGCGCTGGGATCAGGATCTGCTGAAGGAATGCGCGAAGTACCCGAACATGCGGGTCTACGACTGGGCGGCCGAGGTGCAGACCAAGTGGTACATCTCGGACGGGATTCACTTCACCTCGATCGGCTACAAGCACCGCGCCAAGATGATCGCGCAGGGGCTGGCGCGCGCCTTCCCCGCAGCCGGCCCGAGCGCCGGCTGCCTGGTCAGCGGTTAGTCTTCCGCGCGGCCGCCGAGATGCTTGGCCAGGAACTTCTCGGCGGCGGCGTAGAAGATCATGCGGTTCTCCGGCTTGGCGAACCCGTGACCCTCGTCGGGGAAGAGCATGTACTCGTGGTCGATCCCCGCTGACGTCAGCGCGGCGACGATCTGCTCGGATTCGGCTTGCTTGACCCGCGGGTCGTTGGCGCCCTGCGCGATCAGCAGCGGGATCGAGATCTGGTCGGCGCGGGACAGCGGTGAGCGTGACCAGAGGAAGTCGATGTCCTTCTCAGGGTCGCCGACCCTGCGGTGGAACTGGGCGATCATCGGCGCCCAGTACGGCGGCACGGTCTCGATCAGGGTCTTGAGGTTCGACGGCCCGACGATGTCCACCGCGCAGCAGTACACCTCAGGGGTGAACGTGGCGCCGGCAAGCGCCGCGTAGCCGCCGTACGAGCCGCCGTAGATGGCCACCCGCTTCGGGTCCGACCAGCCCTGCGCGATCGCGTGCTCCACCGCGTCGGTCAGGTCGTCCTGCATCTTCGCGCCCCACTCCCGGTCACCGGCGTTGACGAACGCCTTCCCGTAGCCGGTCGAGCCGCGGAAGTTGACCTGCAGGCACAGGTAGCCGCGGTTCGCGAGCCACTGGGCCTCGGGGTCGTAGCCCCATATGTCCCTGGCCCACGGGCCGCCGTGCACGTTCAGTACCGTCGGCAGGTTCTCCCGCGGACCATCAGGCGGGAACGTCACGTACCCGTGCAAGGTCAGGCCGTCACGGGCGGCGAACGAGAACGGGACCATCGGCGCGAGCGTGTACGTGCTCAGGGCAGGCTGGTGCTCGAACAGGAAGCTGCCCTGCCGGCTCGCCCGGTCGTAGGCGAAGTACGGCACAGGACCCGTGTCGTTGGTGAAGGCGACCAGCCAGGTGGCCTCCGCGTCGTCGGAACTCACGAACGCCGGATCACCGTGGTGCAGCGCGCGGATCGCGGTCAGGTCGTCGGCCACGGACGGATCGAGAACGACATACTCCGACCTGTCCTTCAGCACGACGACGATCTGCGGCTCCCTGGAGTCCGGGTCGACGCGCACGCCGCTGACGTCCGCCTCTGGGTCCTCGGCGAGCACCTCCTGCTCGCCGGTGGCCAGGTTGAACCGCACCAGCCGAGCCGTCTCAGCCCCGACGGAGCTGACTAGCAGCAGCGACTGGCCGTCGGCGCTGAACGTCACCGCGTCAGTGGTCAGCGCGTCCTCCGCCGGGATGGTCATCAGCTCGCGCCAGTCGTCGTCGGCGCTGTCGCGGACGAGCGCGACGATCGCGCCGTCCGGCATCGGCTGGAAGGCGCCGCGCACGACCAGCTTGGTGTCGGCCAGCCAGGCGAGGAAGCCGGGATTGGTCACTTCCTTGGTCAGCTCGCCACTGGTCAGGTCGAGCCGGTACACGTCGTGCAGCTGCGGGTCGTCCTTGTTCATGCCGATCAGGACCTCGGTGGGGAAATCCCGCTCGATCGCCACGAGCTGGGTCTGCACCCCGTCGAACGGCGTCAGGTCGCGCCGCTGCATGGTGGTCAGGTCGACGTCGTGCAGCCGCCAGTTCTCATCACCGCCGGTGTCCTGCAGGTACAGCAGGTGCTTGTTGTCGTGCGCCCAGGCGAACTGCCTGATGCCCCGGTCCTTGTCGTCGGTCACGAGTTCGGCCTGGTCCCAGTCGACACCGGATTGCGGGCTGACCGGAGCCAGCCAGACGTTGAGCACGCCATCCTTGGGCGCGATCCATGCGAGCCTGGTGCCGTCGGGCGACAGCCGGGGGCTGACCCGCTCGGGGTTGCCGAAGAGGACTTTCCGGGGAATGAGTTCGACCATGGAAGTACCTAATCACGCTGGCACGCGCGGTGCGAGCGTGGGCCGGACGGTGGCCGGCTGCTGGCACACTTGAGGGCCATGGACGGCCAATCGGAAGCGCTCGTCGACCTCGCGGCGATCAGGTCCAACGTCGGCCTGCTGAACGACCACGTCGGATCCGCCGGGGTCATGGCCGTGGTCAAGTCTGACGGCTACGGGTGCGGGCTGGTGCCGACAGCGACCGCCGCGCTCGCTGGCGGCGCCAGCTGGCTCGGCGTCGGGCACGTCGAAGAAGCGCTCGCGCTCAGGGCCGCTGGCGTCGCCGCGCCTGTGCTGTGCCTGCTCGCCTCGCCCGACGCGCCGCATCGCGAGGCCGTCGCCAGCGGTGTCGACCTGTCGGCGGGGACGGCCAGCCTGGTCAGGCAGATCGGCGCCGCGGCCGCGGCGGCCGGGACGTCGGCCCGCTTGCACCTGAAGGCGGACACCGGGATGAGCCGCGGCGGCGCGCCAATGGCTCAGTGGCCCGGCATGGTCGAGGCAGCGCTCGCCGAGCAGGCCGCTGGCCGGTGCGAGATCACCGGCATCTGGTCCCATCTGGCCTGCGCGGACATGCCGGGACATCCGTCCGTCGACGAGCAGCTTGCGGCCTTCCGCGACGCTCTCAGCCATGCGGAACGGGCGGGCGCCCGACCGTCCGTGCGGCACCTGGCCAACACCCCGGCGCTGCTGACCAGGCCCGACACCTGGTTCGACCTGGTTAGGCCCGGCGGTGGCGTGACCGGGCTCTGCACGTCGCCCGGCGGCCCGCCCGGCTGGCTGCGGCCGGCCTTGACCGTGCGGACTCACCTTGTTCAGTCGAAACAGGTCGCACCAGGAACTGGGGTTTCCTATGGCCACCGCTACGTGACCCGGTCGGCAACGACGCTGGGGCTGATCCCGCTCGGATACAACGAGGGAATCCCGCGCGCTGGGACGAATACGGCGCCGGTCTTCATCCGCGGCCGCCGCCTGGTGATCGCCGGCACGGTCTGCATGAACCAGTGCGTGATCGACGCTGGTGACCTGCCGGTCGAGCCGGGAGACGAGGTCGTGCTCTTCGGGCCTGGCGATCACGGTGAGCCGACCGCGCAGGAGTGGGCCGACCTGCTCGGAACGTTGTCTTACGACATTGTCACGCGGTTTACCGGAAAGATCCCAAGAAGCTACTCTGGAGTAACCGGGAAGGATGCGACGGCTGTGCTCGCCGCGGCGGGGGATACCCGGGCGGCTGGCCACGCTGAGGTGGTCCAGGCGGGCGGGCAGGAGGTCTGATGGTCAGCTGGCGCAGGCTCACCGGAGTGACCGGGCTGGCCGCTGGCGCGATAGCCGCGGGCGCTGGCGCCGTGGTGATGGCCGAGAAGATCGCGGTCGGCCGGATCAGGCTGCGCCCCGACCCGGCGGCGGGCGAGCCGTTCGGCGAGGCACGCGGCGAGGCCATGACGGTGCGCGCGGACGACGGCCTGCCGCTGCACGTCGAGGTCAGCGGCCCTGACGACGCGCCAGTCGCGATCATCTTCTGCCACGGCTACGCGTTGAACGCCGACGTCTGGTACTACCAGCGAGCAGGCCTGTCCGGCACCGCGCGGTGCGTCTTCTGGGACCAGCGCAGCCACGGCAGGTCGGGCAGGTCTGATCCTGACCTGGTCACCATCGACCAGCTCGGCGCCGATCTGCACGAGGTGATGCTGGCCGCCGCGCCCGGCGACATGCCGGTGGTGCTTGTCGGTCACTCGATGGGCGGCATGACCGTGATGGCGCTGGCCGACCAGCACCCTGAGCTTTTCGGAACCAAGATCATAGGCGCCGTGCTGGTCTCGACGGCCGCTGCCACCGTCGATCCGGCCACCTGGCTTCCCCCGCCGTTGCGGCCCGCGGTCCGGGCGGCCATGCCGTCGATGATGACAGGGGCCTCCCACGGGCTGATGGCCGACGTCGTCGAGCGCGGCAGGCGGTCGGCCAGCGACATCGCGTTCCTCGGCACCCGGCGGATCGCGTTCGGCGATCCGCGCGTGAGCCCGACCGTGGTGGACTTCCTGGAGCGGATCATCAGGTCCACGCCGATCGACGTCATCGCTGACTTCTACGTGGCGCTGGTCGGCCACGACAAGCGCCACGCGCTGGCCGTGCTCGGCAACGTGCCCGTGCTGGTGCTGACCGGCAGTAAGGACCGGCTGGTCGACCCCGCCCTGTCGGACCAGATCGCCTCGGAGATCCGCGACGCGAAGCTGGTCAGGATCCGCGGCGCCGGGCACGTGGTGATACTCGAGCGGCCCGAGGAGGTCAACGAGGCCATCGCGGACCTCGTGACGCTGGCGCTCGCCGTGCGCTCTGAGTGAGGGGGCATGCCGGCTGACTGCGCGATGACGGCGGACCTCGCTGTGCCGGGGACCGCCCAGATGCGGCTGCTCGGCACCAGGCTCGCCAGGCTGCTGCGCGCCGGCGACCTGGTGGTGCTGGCCGGATCCCTGGGCGCCGGCAAGACCACGCTGGTGCAGGGCATCGGTGCCGGGCTCGGCGTGCGCGGGCCTGTGACATCTCCGACCTTCGTGATCGCCCGCTTGCATCCGTCCCTGCGCGGCGGCCCTGACCTGGTGCACGCCGACGCCTACCGGCTTGGCAGTCGGCTGGAGGTCGACGACCTCGACCTGGACGCCGATCTCGATCACTCGGTCACGGTGGTGGAGTGGGGCGATGGCCTGGTCGAGAACCTGGCCGCCAGCCACCTGCGGCTCACCATCGACAGGCCAGCGCCTGAACCTGGCGAGCAGGAGACCGGGCCAGCCGACGAGGTCGGCGAGCAGGTGAGGCACGTGCGGGTGGCAGGCTATGGCGACCGGTGGCTGGCTGCCGCTGGCGAGCTGAGGGCGGTGCTGGCCAAGCCGCTGACTTAGGCTCAGCCCGATCAATTGTTACGATCTGTCGCACCCGCGCGGCGCCCGCGACAGTACACTGCCGGAATTCCCCTCGCACATGCCGGTCTGGGAGGCGTGCCGTGACCGACCAGGGCTACCCGCCGCGCCATCCAGGCAACGCCGGCCGGCCGGGCAGGACGAGAACCTCGCATGAGCCGCGCAGGAGCGGCTGGCAGGTGATCGACGCCTTCGACGAGGGTCAGGACGACTCAGAGCCGCCGCCGTGGGCCGGGCCCTCAGGTATCGAACCGCTGCGGCCAGGGCACCGGCCGCCGCGAGTGCAGGTCCCTGGCAAGCGCGTCGACGCGGAATCCGGTCAGGCCGGCGAGCCAGAGCAGGATGCCAGGTCAGTGCCGGAGCCGCCAAGCCGGCTGCGCAGGGGGCCGCGCCGTGGCAGGGCAGCGGCCGCGCGGCGCCGCAGGTCCAAGCGCCGGCTCGTGACCTGGGGCGGGGCCGCGATCGCGACGGTCATGCTGACCGGCCTCGGGATCTACCTGGCTCAGTCCCCGGCAAAGAAGAGCCCGTTCGTGACCAAACTGCAGAAGGGCGAGTTCCGCGCGGTGCCGGACGCCTGCAAGGTCGTCGGCGCGGCTGTGCTGCACCAGATCATGAACGGCACGCCGAGGACGATCCAGCCGCAACAGGGCCAGGCCCAGAGCGAGTGCACGTTCACCGTCGACGCGAGCCCGGTCTTCCGCGTCATGAACGTCAACGTCGCGGCCCTCCGAGCCAGCCTGGTCCCGGTCGGCGACGGCAGCGCGACCGCGTACGCGACGTACAGCTTCAGTCGGCAGGTCGCGCAGCTCCGCAAGCCGCCGAAGCGCACAGCACAGCCGCCGGCCGCCATCGCGGTCGTGCCGGGCCTTGGCCAGCAAGCGGTCAGCGCCGTGCAGACCTTCAGTGACAAGAGCGCCACCGACAAGGTGACGGTGCTCGTGCGGTACAGGAACGTGCTGATCACCGTCAGCCTGCAGGGCCAGTCGGGTCACGGCTTCGGCCCGGTCACGACCGGCGAGCTGCGGTCAGGCGCGCTCGCGGTCGCGCGGGCAGCGCTGACGGGGGTCAAGTCCGAGCCCGTCATCTGAGCACCGCGACCCGCCGCCCTGCGAGGTGGCCAGTGCGGACGTCCCGGCGACCCTGACGCGATGACTAGGCTGGTCGCCGTGTTTATCCTCGCCTTCGACACCGCCACGCCCGCGGTGACGGTCGCGGTGCACGACGGCTCGGATGTCCTCGCGCATGAGTCGGTCGTGGACGCGCGGCGGCACGGCGAGCTCCTCGCCCCCTCGATCGCGATGGTGCTGGCCAAGGCGGGCGCCAGGCCCGAGGAACTGACCGCGATCGCCGTCGGCACCGGGCCAGGCCCGTACACCGGCCTGCGCGTCGGCCTGGTCACCGCGCGCGTGCTCGGCAGCACGCTCGGCGTGCCGGTCGACGGCGTCTGCACGCTCGACATCATCGCCGCCGACGCCCGGCAGGCGTCCGGCGGCAACGAGTTCATCGTGGCGACCGATGCCAGGCGCCGCGAGGTCTACTGGGCCAGATACGCGGCCAGCGGGCAGCGGCTATCCGAGCCGCAGGTGAGCGCGCCGGCACTGGTGCCTGGCGGCCTGCCGGTCGCCGGCGAGGGCCCGGCCCTGCACCCAGGCCTCGGCGCCGCCGGCGTGATCGAGCCGCGCTACCCATCGGCCGGAGCGCTGGCTCAGATCGCCGCTGAGCACCTAGCCGGCGGCGCGCCTCCGGCACCGCCTGAGGCGCTGTACCTGCGCCGCCCCGACGCCAGGGAGCCTGGGCGCCCCAAGCGGGTTACGCCGTGACCCCGGTGCTGCTTCGGCCGATGACGCACGCGGACATCGACGCGGTGCTGGAACTCGAGCGCGCCGTCTTCGGCGCCGAGGCGTGGAGCAGGCAGATGCTCGCCGGCGAGCTGGACCAGCAGCCGGCCAGCAGGTACTACCTGGTGGCCGACGACGGCGGCCGGGTCGCCGGGTATGCGGGCCTGCTCGGCGCCGGCTGGCAAGGCGACGTGCTGACCCTGGCGGTGGCGGCCGACCGCTGGGGCCTGGGCATCGGCACCGCGTTGCTCAGGGCACTGCTGGCGGAGGCCGGCAGGCGTGGCTGCACCGAGGTCTTCCTCGAGGTGCGGACGGACAACAGCCGCGCGCAGGAGCTGTACCGCAGGCACGATTTCGCCGAAATCGGGATCAGGCGCGGTTACTACCAGCCCTCGGGCGCTGATGCCCTCGTGATGCGCCGCACCCTCCGTGCCGCGACGGAATCGCCGCAGCCGCAGGCCACGGGAGAGCAAGCATGACCGCGCCGCTGGTGCTGGGGATCGAGTCGTCCTGCGACGAGACAGGAGTCGGCCTGGTCCGCGGCCACGAACTGCTCGCCGACGCCGTCGCCTCCAGCGTGGCCGAGCACGCCAGGTTCGGCGGCGTGGTGCCCGAGGTGGCGAGCCGGGCGCACCTGGAGGCGATGGTGCCGACCGTGGAGCGGGCGCTGCGAACGGCTGGAGTCAGCCTTGGCCAGGTAGACGCGATCGCCGTCACGGCGGGCCCTGGTCTGGCCGGGGCGCTGCTGGTCGGCGTCTGCGCCGCCAAGGCGTACGCGCTCGCGCTCGGCAAGCCGCTCTACGGGGTGAACCACCTCGCCGCGCACATCGCCGTCGACCAGCTTGAGCATGGCCCGCTGCCCAGCCCCGTTGTCGCGCTGCTGGTGTCGGGCGGCCATTCCTCGCTGCTGCTCGCTGGTGACCTGACGACCGAGATAACCCCGCTGGGCGCGACCATCGACGATGCCGCTGGGGAGGCCTACGACAAGGTCGCAAGGCTGCTGGGGCTGCCATTCCCCGGCGGGCCGCCGATCGACGCGGCGGCCAGGACCGGCGACGCCAACGCGGTGCGGTTCCCGCGGTCCAAGTACCGCGACGGCACGGCCGACTTCTCCTTCTCAGGGCTGAAGACCGCGGTAGCGCGCTGGGTGGAGGCGCGAGAGGCGGCTGGCCAGCCGGTGCCGGTCGCCGACGTGGCAGCCTCCTTCCAGGAGGCGGTGGCCGACGTGCTGACCCGCAAGGCCGTGGACGCCTGCGTGCGGCACGATGTCGGTCACCTGGTGATCAGCGGCGGCGTAGCGGCCAACTCCCGGCTGCGCGCGCTCGCGCAGGAGCGGTGCGACGCCGCGGGCATCAGGCTGCGGGTGCCACGCCCTGGGCTGTGCACCGACAACGGCGCGATGGTGGCGGCGCTCGGCGCCGACCTCGTCGCGGCCGGCGCTGAGCCGTCAGATGCCGGCTTCGCCGCCGATTCAGGGCTGCCGGTGACGCAGGTACTCGCGGCCTGACGACGCGGGCCAGTCCGCGATCAGCCCCGCCGCTCGATCCGCTGCGTGAGCGACCAGAGCGGGAACGTGAACGCGCCAGAGGCGGTTTCCTCGGTCGCCGCCAGGTACTGCGTCACGGCCCCGAGCACGGCTTCGCGCTCGGCCGGCTCCATGATCAGGAACATCGAATGCGTGCGCATGGTCGCGACCAGCGACGCCGCGGTCCGCAGCTGCCCGTGCGGGAAGCCGGCGCTTTCTGGCGGCAGGAACAGGTGCTTGCCAGGCCCGCGCACCCACGCCGCGATCCCGTCCTCGTCCTCGGGGCGGTACGAGGTGAACGCCACCGCGTTCTTGCGGCCGCTGACCCTGTGCAGGCCGGCGACCCAGGCGACCCGGTCGTCGTCGGTGTTCCACAGGCCTGCGAAGACGCCGCCTGGCCTGAGCACCCTGGCGATCTCAGGCAGCGCCAGGTCCAGGTCGAACCAGTGCGCGGCCTGGCCGGCGATGACGGCTGCCACGCTGGCGTCGGGAAGCGGTATCGCCTCGGCGCGCCCGGCGACCGCCGTGACCTCGGGCAGGCCGCGGTGCAGCTCGGCGAGCATGTGCGGGTCTGGCTCGACGGCGACGACCTCAGGGGTGCCGCCCTCCACGGTCAGGCTTGCCAGCTGGGCGGTGAGCTTGCCGGTGCCGGCGCCGAGGTCGAGAATCCTGACCGGGCGCTGCTCAAGGCGCACGGCCGGCTCGATGGCCCACCGGATCGCCGCGACCGGATAATCTGGCCGGTGCTCCGCGTAGGCCGTCGCCGCGGCGCCGAACGAGGCGGCCCTCCTCGCGTGCTCGGTGAGGGCTGATACGGTCGCGTCGTCGGCGGGTGCATTCATGAGCCGCACCTTAACCCGGCCGGCCTCTGCTGGCTTGACTGTGCTGGCTTGACTGGGACGAGCGTCGCTGGCTTGACTGTGCTGGCTTGACTGTGCTGGCTTGACTGTGCTGGCTTGACTGTGCTGGCTTGACTGTGCTGGCTTGACTGTGCTGGCTTGACTGTGCTGGCTTGACTGTGCTGGCTTGACTGGGACGAGCGTCGCGGCTACTGTGCGGACTTGGCACTCGATGGTATAGAGTGCTAACGCGACGAGGATGGTCTGGCACCCGCGACGGCAGGCCCCATGGTCGCCTCTCTAGTAACTCAGCTAGCCCTTTCCGGAGGGGGAGGTCAGATCGTGACGACCGCCACCAAGGTTGTTATCAAGCCGCTCGAAGACCGGATTGTAGTGCGCCAGCTCGACGCCGAGCAGACCACGGCATCCGGCCTTGTCATCCCCGACACCGCCAAGGAGAAGCCCCAGGAGGGCGAGGTCATCGCAGTCGGCCCAGGCCGGTTCGATGACGCTGGCTCCAAGCGCGTCCCCATGGACGTCAAGACTGGCGATGTCGTTCTCTACAGCAAGTACGGCGGCACAGAAGTGAAGTACGCGGGTGAGGAGTACCTCGTGCTCTCTGCCCGGGACGTGCTCGCGATCATCGAGAAGTAAGCGAGCAGATCCAAGGGCGCGGGCCAGTCTCGTGCCCGACTCCGCCGCCCCGGATCGGTCGGTGGCCGCAGGGGCCTGACTCCTGTGGTTCCCGGCCAGCCCGGGGCGGCGGCATGACAACTGACATCAACCTGACTGAGCAAGTGATCAGAAAACGATCAGCTGAGGTGCTGCATGGCCAAGAGCCTGAATTTCGATGAGGACGCGCGGCGGGCGCTCGAGCGTGGCGTAGACAAGCTCGCGGACGCCGTCAAGGTGACGCTCGGCCCGCGCGGCCGCAATGTCGTCATCGACAAGAAGTGGGGCGCTCCCACGATCACCAACGACGGCGTGACCGTCGCCAAGGAGATCGAGCTGGAGAACCCGCAGGAGAACCTGGGCGCACAGCTCGCCAAGGAAGTCGCGACCAAGACCAACGACGTGGCCGGTGACGGCACCACGACCGCCACGGTGCTGGCACAGGCCATGGTCCACCATGGCCTGCGCTCGGTGGCCGCCGGCGCCAGCCCGCTGTCGCTCAAGCGCGGCATCGACGCGGCCGCCACCGCGGTCTCGGAGAGCCTGCTGAAGAGCGCACGCGACGTCGAGGAGCGCGGCGAGATCGCCAACGTGGCCACGATCTCGGCGCAGGACGCGAAGGTGGGCGCGATCATCGCCGACGCCTTCGACAAGGTCGGCAAGGACGGCGTGATCACCGTCGAGGAATCGGCCACGATGGGCCTTGAGCTGGAGTTCACCGAGGGCCTGCAGTTCGACAAGGGCTACATCTCGGCGTACTTCATCACCGACCAGGACCGGATGGAGGCCGTGCTCGAGGACGCGAGCATACTGCTGCACAACGGCAAGATCTCCGCGATGGCCGACCTCCTGCCGCTGCTCGAGCAGGTCGCCCAGTCGCGCAAGCCGCTGCTGATGGTGGCCGAGGACGTCGACGGCGAGGCGCTGTCGACCATCGTGGTCAACAGGATCCGCGGGCTGCTGAACGTCGCCGCAGTCAAGGCGCCAGGGTTCGGCGACCGGCGCAAGGCGATGCTCGAGGACATGGCGATCCTCACCGGCGGCCAGGTCATCAGCGAGGAGATCGGCCTCAAGCTGGAGAACGCCGGACTCGACGTGCTCGGCACCGCCCGCCGGATCGTGGTGAGCAAGGACACCACCACGATCGTCGACGGCGGCGGCGACCAGGACGCCATCAACGACCGCATCCGCCAGCTCAAGGCCGAGATGGAGGCCTCGACCTCGGACTGGGACAAGGAGAAGCTGCAGGAGCGGATCGCCAAGCTCGCTGGCGGTGTCGCCGTGCTGCGGGCAGGGGCCGCCACCGAGGTGGAGCTCAAGGAGAAGAAGCACCGGCTCGAGGACGCCATCTCGGCGACCAGGGCCGCGATCGAGGAAGGCATCGTGGCCGGCGGCGGAAGCGCGCTCATCCACGCCTCTGTCACGCTCGGCGACCTTGGCTTGTCCGGTGACGAGGCGACGGGCGTCGAGGTGGTGCGTAAGGCGCTGCTCGAGCCGGCCCGCTGGATCGCGCTGAACGCCGGCGCCGAGGGCGGCGTCGTGGTCGCGGCCATCGGCGACCTGCCGGCCGGCCACGGCTACAACGCGGACACCGGCGAGTACGGCGACCTGATGGCCCAGGGCGTGATCGACCCGGTCAAGGTCACGAGGTCGGCGGTCCAGAATGCCGCGTCCATCGCGGGCATGCTGCTCACGACCGAGGCGCTGGTGACCGACAAGCCAGAGAAGGAAGAGGCCGAAGCCGGACACGGACACGGCCACGGGCACGGTCACACGCACTGACCGACAACTCCGAGCGGGCCGGGACTGCAGAGTCCCGGCCCGCTTTGCGTTTGTTTTGCGCCAATTCCAGCCGTTCTTTGATGTCAATTTCCATGATTAGCCAACCCCTTTACCTGGGCATCATGCGTTCATGACCGCTTGATGCGTAACGGCGCAAGCCGAAGGGGGACGCATGACTCAGCAGGCAGCCGGTGATGCTGGCCAGGCCGCAACGATCACCGATCTGACCGCGCTCGCCGCGCGCGGCCAGCCAGCCGCCATCGAGTCGCTGATCAGGCAGATCAGGCCGATGGTGGTCAGGTACTGCCGGGCCAGGCTCGGCAATCTGGCCGGCCGATACCAGGTGGCCGAGGACGTCGCGCAGGAGGTCTGTATCGCCGTCCTAACCGCGCTGCCGCGGTACCAGGACATGGGCAGGCCATTTGCGTCCTTTGTCTTCGGCATTGCCTCACACAAGGTTGCCGACGCCCGCCGGTCGGCCGCCCGGCTGGCGATTCCGGTCGCGGACCTCCCCGACAGCGCAGACGAGCAGCCAGGACCCGAAGACCAGGTCGTCGCCAGCCTGGACGCCCAGCGCGCGAGGGCGCTGCTGGCCAGGCTGCCCGGCCGGCAGCGCGAGCTGCTCGTGCTGCGGGTGCTCACCGGGCTGTCGGCCGAGGAAACCGGCGCCGCGCTCGGCATGTCGGCCGGCGCGGTGCGGGTCGCGCAGCACAGGGCGCTGGCCAGCCTTCGGTCGATCGCGGTCGAGGAGTTCTACGGCAGCAGCGCCTAGGCAGCGGATTCCTGGCCGGGCCGGCCGGTCAGGTCGGCTGCTGGTCGAGCTGACGCGACTCCTGCGCCGCCCGGAACGTCACGCCGCTCACCAGCACCACGATCGCGCCCGCCGCCAGCGTCACCGCGGCTCCGGCGTGCAGGAACGATGACGCGCCGGCCAGCGCTCCTGCCAGCATCGCGACGACCGCGGCGATCCGGCGCACCGACTGGGCGCCATCGCCGCCGCCCATCGCCGAGTCAGCGGCCAGGCCGGTCAGCGTCATGGTCAGCACCGTGGTAGTCAGGTCGGGCACGGCGAGCCGCCTGATGGTCGAGTTGCGCACGCCCATCCCGAGCGCGAGCAGCCCGATAACCGTGAACCGCGGCCAGCCGGAGGAAACGCCGCTCACCATGGCGGCGATGACGGCCGTGGCGCCGGTCACGACGGCCTCGGTCGTCATCGCCACCGCTAGCAGGTTCCGCCGCGAGCTCAGCCGCCTGGCGATCCTGCCCGCCGCGGCGGCGCCGACGAGGAACGAGCCGAGCGAGGTCAGGCAGGCGGGTGCGGAGAACCCGGATGCGCCGGCGGCCGCGAAGCCGAGCAGCACCACGTTGCCTGTCATGTTCGCGGTGAAGACGTGGCCCAGCCCCAGGTAGCTGACCGCGTCCACGAGTCCGCTGACCATGGTCAGCACGAGCAGCGTGGCGAGCAACAGCATGCCGGGCTGCTTGGTTGCGGCCATCTCGCCGTATCAGGCGGGCAGCGACACGCTGCCGTCGTCCAGCAGCGTCCAGCCCGGGTTGTGCGCTATCTCCCACGGGTGCCCGTCTGGATCGATGAACAGCGCGGAGTAGCCGCCCCAGAAGTTCTGGGCTGGCTCGCGCCCGATCACCGCGCCAGCGGCGCGTGCCTCCTCGATCACGGTGTCCACCTCGGCGGGGGACCTGACGTTGCAGGCCAGCGTCACTCCGCCCCAGCCGCCGTCGTCCTGCACCGTGCTGTCCTGCGCCAGCGCAGCCCGGTCCCACAGACCCAGAACCATCCCGCCCGCCTGGAAGAACACCACGTCGTCGGCCGGCGAGGTGGCCGGCCGCCATCCGAGGGAGATGTAGAACTGCCTGGCCCGGTCCAGGTCGGTGACGCCGAGCGTGATGAGGCTGACCCGCTGCTCCATGACCATCGCCTCCTAATGTGGTCAGCATGCCTGAATCCTCCGGCGCGACGGCCGCCGACGCGCCGCGCGCGTACGCGGCAGCGGTCACCGCTGAGCTCGGCGTGTCGCTTGGCGGCGCGCTCACGGCCGCTTACCTGCACGGGTCCGCGGCGCTCGGCGGCTGGAACGCGGAGCGAAGCGACGTCGACATCCTGTTCGTCGTGGCCGACGACATCGCGGCGGCTACCGCGGCGCGGGCTGGCGAAGTGCTGCTCAGCGCGGCCGCTGGCGGCCCTGGCCGGTATCTCGAGGTCGGCATCGTTACCGTCAGCGCTGCGGCCAGGCCGGCGCCGCCGTGGCCGTTCGTTCTGCACGTCGGATGCCGCGACGGCGAGCAGGTGCTGTACATGGGCTCGGGCCGCCCCGGCGACGCCGACCTGCTGATGCACTACGCCGTCTGCCGGGAGGCTGGCCTGGCGCTCGCTGGCCCGCCGCCTGAAGCGGCGATCGGGCGGGTGGACAGGCGGCTCGTCCTCGGGTACCTGGCCGGTGAGCTCGCCTGGGGCCTGGCGAACGCGCCGGAGAACTACGCGGTGCTGAACGCGTGCCGTGCGCTCGTCTACCTGCGGCACGGCCGGATCGTGGCGAAGGTCGCTGGCGGTCTGGCGGTGCTCGAGGACGGCAGCGGGCCGGCTGGCGTGATCCGCAGGGCCCTCGACCAGCAGCTGGCCAGGGCGCCAGAACGGGCGCCAGCTCCCGACGCGGTCGCGTTCGTGCGCGGCGTGGCGGCCGAGCTCAGCGCAGCGGCCGCAGGACCATCAGCGTGACCGCCCTGGTGACAGCGACCGGGTCAGGCAGGCGGGCGATCCGCGCCGCCATTTCCTGCTGATCGGCGTGCCAGGCGCTCGGCCCCATCGCCGTCAGCGCGGCGACGTCGCGGTGGCCCAGCGTCATGACGCCGCGGTGCTCGCGCTCGGACACCAGGTCGAAATGCGGGCCGAGCTTGTCGTCGAGGCGTTCCCGCTTGCGGTCATCGACGCTCAGCAGGCCGAGCGGCCCGGTCAGCTCCGCGAGGTGACCCCCGGTCGGCGTGACCATCAGCAGCGCCCCGTCGGGCCGCAGGATGCGGCGCAGCTCGGCGCCATCGCGGGGCGCGAACACGTTCAGGACGACGGCGGCGGCGCCATCGCGGACCGGCATCGGCCGCCAGGCGTCGCAGCCGACCGCGCCGATCCTGGGGTGCGCTCGCGCGGCCTGGCGCAGCGCGTGCCTGGACAGATCGAGCGCGAGGCCAGCCGCCCCTGGCAGGCGATCTAGCAGGGCCGCGAGGTAGTAGCCGGTGCCGGCGCCGACGTCGGCGGCGCAGCCAGGCGCCCCTGGCCGAGGCCGCCAGGCTCGCCCGGCCGCGTCGGCCAGCGCCGCGGCGACCGGGGCGTACCACCCCGTGCCGAGGAACACCTGGCGGGCCCGCACCATCGCGGCCGTGTCGCCCCCGCTGCCCCGCGCACCAGGCTGCAGCAGGCTGACGTAGCCCTGACGCGCGATGTCGAAGCTGTGCCCTGCCTCGCAGCGCAACGTGCGGCCAGCCCTGGCCACGGCGCCACCGCAGTGCGGGCAGCGCAGCCAGCCAGCAACGTCGTCGAGCACGCATGCCTCCGTGCGGTTGTACCTTTTCTCCCGGCCTGATCCTGGCGGAACCGGCAGCCGCGCGATCGCCGGCCAGCCGGTGCCCGCCATGCTGCCTGGCGATAACTAGGATGGATGAGAACCAGGCGACGAGCATCTCGGAGAGACATGACCGACGACGCCAAGTTCGGCCCGCCCGCGCTGACCTTCGACGATGTGCTGCTGCTGCCCGCGCATTCGCAGCTGATGCCCAGCGAGGCTGACACGACCGCGAGGCTGACCAGGCGGATCACGCTGCGCGTGCCGCTGCTCTCCTCGGCCATGGACACGGTCACCGAGGCGCGGATGGCCGTTGCCATGGCGAGGCAGGGCGGCGTCGGCGTGCTGCACCGCAACATGTCGATCGAAGACCAGGCCTACCAGGTCGACATCGTCAAGCGGTCAGAGGCCGGAATGATCACCAATCCGGTCACCTGCGGCCCCGATGCCACGATTTCCGACGTTGAGGAGCTGTGCGGCAGGTACCGGATCTCCGGTCTGCCCGTTGTCACGCCGGAGGGCGTGCTGCTCGGAATCATCACCAACCGGGACATCAGGTTCGAACAGGACCGCAGCAGGCTTGCCGGTGAGCTGATGACCAGGATGCCGCTGATCACGGCGCCCGTCGGGGTCTCGCGCGACCAGGCGCTCCGGCTGCTCTCGCAGAACAAGGTGGAGAAGCTCCCGCTTGTCGACTCCCAGGGGCTGCTGCGAGGCCTGATCACGGTCAAGGACTTCGCGAAGAGCGAGAAGTTCCCTGACGCGACGAAGGACGCCCAGGGCCGCCTGATGGTCGGCGCCGCCGTCGGCGTCGGCGAGGATGCCAAGCGGCGCGCCCAGGCGCTGATCGACGCGGGCGCCGACTTCCTGGTGGTAGACACCGCGCACGGACACGCCCAGGCGGTGCTCACGATGGTGGCGCAGCTCAAGGCCAATCTCCGGATTGAGGTGATCGGCGGCAACATCGCGACCAGGGCAGGGGCGCAGGCGCTCATCGACGCGGGCGCCGACGCCGTGAAGGTCGGGGTCGGGCCCGGGTCGATCTGCACGACCAGAGTGGTGGCCGGAGTCGGCGTTCCGCAGGTCACCGCGATCTACGAGGCCGCCAAGGCGGCCGTGCCTGCCGGGGTTCCCGTCGTCGGCGACGGAGGCGTGCAGTACTCGGGCGACATCGCCAAGGCCATCGCAGCGGGGGGCGACACCGTGATGCTCGGCAGCCTGCTGGCCGGCTGCGAGGAGGCCCCAGGCGAGATGGTGATGATCGGCGGGGAGCAGTACAAGCTCTACCGCGGCATGGGCTCCGTGGGCGCGATGCGGAACCGGGAGCGGGGCAGGTCCTACTCCAAGGACAGGTACTTCCAGGACGACGTCCTGCGTGAGGACAAGCTGGTGCCCGAGGGCATCGAAGGCCGGGTGCCGTACCGCGGCTCGGTGGGCGTCGTCGTCGGCCAGCTCGCCGGCGGGCTGCGGGCCGCGATGGGCTACTGCGGCGCCGTGACGATCGCTGACCTGCAGGATGCCCGGTTTACCCAGATCACAGGCGCCGGGCTTACCGAGAGCCACCCGCACCACGTGCACATGGTGGCCGAGGCCCCGAACTACAGCGGCCCTGCCAGCTGACAGGCAGGGCGAGCTGACCATGACCCAGATGGAGATCGGCCGCGGCAAGAGCGGCCGCCGCGCGTATGCACTCGACGAGATCGGCATCGTGCCGTCCCGCAGGACCAGGCGCCCGGAAGACGTGTCGATCGCCTGGCAGATCGACGCCTACCGGTTCGAGCTGCCGCTGGTGACCGCGCCGATGGACAGCGTGGTCTCGCCGGCCACCGCGATCGCGATCGGCAAGCTTGGCGGCCTGGCCGTGCTGGACATCGAGGGGGTCTGGACCAGGTACGAAGACCCCGAGCCGCTGCTGGCGGAGATGGCAACGCTTGACGACGAGGCCGCGACCACCCGGCTGCAGCAGATCTACGCCGAGCCGATCAAGGATGAGCTGATCGGCCAGCGGATCGAGGAGATCAGGGCCGCCGGGGTCACCATCGCAGCCAGGCTGTCGCCGCAGCGCACCCTGAAGTACCACAAGGCAGTCGTCGACGCGGGTACCGATTTCGTCGTGATCAGGGGTACGACGGTCTCCGCTGAGCACGTCTCGAGCCAGGCAGAGCCGCTCAATCTCAAGCACTTCATCTACGAGCTCGACGTCCCCGTGATCGTGGGCGGCTGCGCGACCTATACAGCGGCGCTGCACCTGATGCGCACTGGCGCGGCCGGCGTCCTGGTCGGGTTCGGCGGCGGGTCTGGCCAGACGACGGCGGCGGTCCTCGGCGTCAAGGTCCCGATGGCAACGGCCATCGCCGACGTCGCCGCCGCCAGGCGCGACTACCTGGACGAGTCAGGCGGCCGCTACGTGCACGTGATCGCCGACGGCGGGATGACCCGCAGCGGCGACATCGCCAAGGCGCTGGCCATCGGCGCCGACGCGGTCATGGTCGGCTCGCCGATCGCGAGGGCTGCAGAGGCGCCAGGCCGCGGCTACCACTGGGGAGCCGAGGCGCACCATCCAGAGCTGCCACGCGGCGACCGGCTCAAGGTCGGCACAATCGGGACGCTTGAGCAGATCCTGCACGGCCCGTCAACCGTCGCCGACGGCTCGATGAACCTGATGGGGGCCCTGCGCAGGACGATGGCGACGTCGGGGTACTCGGAACTGAAGGAGTTCCAGCGCGTCGAGGTCATCGTGACGCCTGCCGTGCCGGGCAAGCCGGCCGTCCCGGGTCGGTGAGAATCCCCGGCCTGCCCGATGGGTAGCGTTCTGCACTGTGACGACACATGCGCTCGGAGCGGTGCGGCTCGGACCCGCGGAGCGAGCCTCGGCCATCGCCACGATGGCCAGCACCGAGCTGCAGGTCCTCGTCGTCGGTGGCGGGGTGGTCGGGGCCGGTGTGGCCCTGGACGCCGCGACCAGGGGACTGTCGGTAGGCCTGCTGGAAGCCAGGGACTTCGCGTCAGGTACCTCCTCCCGGTCGAGCAAGCTGATCCACGGCGGCCTGCGTTACCTGGAGCAGTACAACTTCGGCCTGGTGCGGGAGGCGCTGACCGAGCGGGCGCTGCTCATGCAGCGCATCGCCCCGCACCTGATCAGGCCGGTATCGTTCCTGTTCCCGTTCAGTCACTACGGCTGGGAACGCGCCTACGTCGGCACCGGCGTCAGCATCTACGATGCGCTCGGGGTGGCGCGCGGCCAGGTCAGGGGACTGCCGCTGCACAGGCAGCTCACCAGGCGGCACGCGCTGCGGATGGCGCCAGCCCTGCGCAAGTCCGCCCTGACCGGTGCGCTGCAGTACTGGGACGCGCAGGTCGACGACGCGCGCTACGTCGTGGCCTTGATCAGGACGGCCGCCGGTTACGGAGCGCAGGTCGCGTCCAGGACGCAGGTCACCGGGTTCCTGCGGGAGGGGGAGCGGGTCACCGGCGTGCACGCGGTCGACCTGGAAACCGGCGCCGCGCTGGAGATCAGGGCTCAGCAGGTGGTGAACGCCACAGGGGTGTGGACCGATGAGATCCAGGCGATGGTCGGCGGCAGGGGCTCGATCAACGTGCGTGCGTCCAAGGGCGTGCACCTGGTCGTGCCGCGGGACCGGATCCAGTCGAGCACCGGGATCATCTTGCGCACCCCGGTGAGCGTCCTGTTCGTCATTCCGTGGGGGCGGCACTGGATCATCGGCACGACCGACACCGACTGGACGCTGTCCAAGGCGCATCCGGCCGCCAGCCGGGCCGATATCGACTACGTGCTCGATCAGGTCAACAGGGTGCTCGCGGTGCCGCTGACGCGAGACGACGTGGAGGGCGTCTACGCGGGCCTGCGGCCGCTCCTGGCTGGCGAGTCGGAACCGACCTCCAAGCTGTCCAGGGAGCACGTGGTGGCGCACCCGGTGCCCGGCCTGGTGATGATCGCGGGCGGGAAGTACACCACCTACCGGCTGATGGCCAGGGACGCGGTCGACGCGGTCGCGCACGGCCTGGACGGCAAGGTCGCTCCGTCCTGCACGGACCAGATCCCGCTGGCGGGCGCCGACGGCTTCCAGGCGCTGTGGAACGCGCGGCAAACCATCGCGAGGTCCTCTGGCCTGCACGTAGCGCGGATCGAGCACCTGCTCCACAGGTACGGCGCCCTGACCAGGGAACTGCTCGAGATGATCGCGGCGGATCCCGGCCTCGGCAAGCCGCTGGCCGGGGCCGACGACTACCTGCGGGTCGAGGCGGTCTACGCGGTGACTCACGAGGGCGCCAGGCACCTGGACGACGTGCTGGCCAGGCGTACCCACATCTCGATCGAGGCCTGGGATCGCGGGCTGTCGTCCGCGCAGGAAGTGGCGGAGCTGATGGCCGGCCCGATGAAGTGGCGCAGCCGGCAGGTGACCAGGGAAGTCGACCACTACAGGGCCAGAACGGAGGCCGAGCGCAAGTCGCAGGAGGCCGACACTGATACCGACGCGGACGCGATCAGGCTCGGCGCTCCGGAAATCGTGCCCGTGGTCGTGCACGGTCCCGGCTCACGTGGCAACGACGGCAGCCAGGCCGGTCACCCGGGCGCGGCGGATGCCGCCGGCACAGCTGACGAGGCCGCAGGGCCAGGGGACGGGATGGCGCGTCGGGCGCGAGCGGAGCCCGGCTGAAGGCACCGAGGCGCCCACTAGACTTCGGCCATGTCTGCGAACCGCGTGCTGTCCGGCATTCAGCCGACCGCTGACTCGTTCCACCTCGGCAATTACCTGGGCGCGATCCGTCAGTGGGTGGCCCTGCAGGACAGCTACGACGCTTTCTACTGCGTGGTCGATCTGCACGCGATCACGGTGCCGCAGGACCCAGCCGTGCTGCGGCGCAGGACGAGGCTGGCGGCCGCCCAGCTGTTCGGCGCGGGCCTGGACCCGAAGCGGTGCACGGTATTCGTGCAGAGCCACATCCCCGAGCACGCGGAGCTGGCCTGGGTGCTCAGCTGCCTGACCGGCTTCGGCGAGGCCAGCAGGATGATCCAGTTCAAGGACAAGTCGCAGAAGTCGGGAGCCGACCAGGCCAGCGTCGGCCTGTTCACCTACCCGATCTTGCAAGCGGCCGACATCCTGCTCTACCAGACCGACCAGGTGCCCGTCGGCGAGGACCAGCGCCAGCACCTCGAGCTCACCAGGGACCTGGCGCAGCGGTTCAACCACCGGTTCGGGCCGACCTTCGTCGTCCCTGGCCCGTACATCGTCAAGGACGTCGCCAAGATCGCTGACCTGCAGGAACCGACGGTGAAGATGAGCAAGTCGTCGTCCTCGCCGCAGGGCATCGTGGACGTGCTCGAGGACCCGGCGTCGATCAGGAAGAAGATCGCCCGCGCGGTCACCGACATGGGCGCCGGGGTGTTCGCCGACGACGAGGCCAAGCCGGGCGTGACGAACCTGCTGCGGATCTATGCCGCCCTGACCGGACAGAGCCTGGCCGGCCTCGAGCAGCGGTACGCAGGATCCGGTTACGGCGCCTTCAAGAAGGACCTGGCCGAGGTCGTCGTGGACGCGCTCGCGCCGGTCAGGGAACGCACCGAGAAGATGCTCGCGGACGAGGCCGAGCTTGACCGCCTGCTGGCCGACGGCGCCGACCGGGCACGCGAGGTCGCGACCTCGACCATGGCGCTGGTCAGGGAGCGCGTCGGGTTCCTGGCAGCGCGTTAGCCAGGGTGCCGGTCAGCCGGACTGGCGCCTGGCGAGCAAGGCGCGCCGCCGCAGCCACGCCAGGCCGCCGAGAACCCCGGCGCATACCGTGGCCGCGACGCCGGCCCCGATTAGAGCCGCGTCCCGCGACTTGGCTGACACGCCGGCCGGCGAGCCGGCGGCCGCCGGCAGCCTCGCGGTCGTGCGCGTGGCGACCGGGCGAGCGGCCGACAGCGGCGGCACCAGCGTGCCGACCTGGCGCACGTGGCCGGACATCGCGAATCCCCAGTTCAGCAGGCGCTCGGCGGAGGTGATCTCAGTGAGCGGCCTGGCATGCAGGATCGTGACGATCAGCGTGACGCCGTTCCGCCTGGCCATGCCGATGTAGGTGGCCCCGGCCTTCAGCGTCCAGCCGATCTTGCCGCCGAGCCCGCCGTGGTACTTCGTGACCAGGTAGTTCTGGTTGACCAGCAGCACGTGCTTGTGCCGCTTGAGCGGGAACCTGGCCGTCCGCATCGAGTCGTATTTCATGAACGCGGGCATCTGCAGGGCGCGCCTGGCGATCAGCGCGAGGTCGTAGGCGGAGACGACCTGGCCTGGGGCGGGAAGGCCGTTGGGTTGCCTGGCGACGACGTCGTAGGCCTGCAGGTGGTGCGCTTCTGCGTTCATGAGCGCGATGCCCTTGGCGAAGGATCCGCTGGCCTGGACGAGCGCGACGGCGGCGTCGTTGGCGGAGATCAGCAGCAGCGCATGGAACAGGTCGGCGACCTTATACCTGTGCCCTGGCACGAGGCCGACGATGTTGGGCTCGACCGATGCCGCCCGCTTGGTCGCCAGCACGTTCGCGTACGGCTTGAGCCTCGGCAGCATCGTGATGGCGGTCAGCACCTTCAGTGTGCTGGCTGGCGGGTACAGCCCGTGCGCGTCCTCCGCCGCCAGCACGGCGCCCGTGCTCGCGTCCGCGATCACGTACGCCGACGCAGGCACGGCAGGCAATGGCCGCATCCCTTGCGGCGGGTAACGCACGACGATGCCGCGGCTGGCCAGCAGCGAGCCGCCGACCTCGGTCCTCGGCACCGGCGCAGGGTGGCGGACGGTCCTGGCGGCCCGTGCGGGGCCGGAGGACGCCACGGCCAGGCCCGACGTCGCCGCCACAGTGAGGACCGCCGTCACCGCGAGGGCACGAGGCGAGAAGCCGGCCCGAAGGGGCCTGCGTCGGGTGCTCATCTACGCTCCGGTCCTCGAGGGCGGCGGTTCACGCGCCGAACCGTTCCCCCGCGGCCAGGGCGTCACCCGTCCCGCAATCCCGCCCGATGTCCGTTCAACCGGTGCGACCTACGCGCAAGGACAGCAAAGTTTGGGCAGGGGCAGCCCACGCAAAGCCTAACGGGAGCCGCGAGTGCGCGACTTGATGAGCCATTCATCGGCGGAATCCGCAGTGAATGCGGCATTCAGTCTCGGGGCGGCGGGCGGCAGCCGGGCGGTCACCGGCCGGCGAGCGGGGGCACCAGCGTGCCGACCGGCCGGACCCGATCGGTCCGGCGGCTGGCGGCGAATCCCCAGTCGAGCAGCCGCTCGGCGGAGGTGATCTCGGTGAGCGGCCTGGCATGCAGGATCGTGACGATCAGCGTGACGCCGTTCCGCCGCGCCATGCCGGTATAGGTAGCGCCCGCGGCCTGCGTCCAGCCGATCTTGCCGCCGAGCCCGCCGCGGTACTGGGTCAGCAGGCCATTCTCATTGACCATGTGCACGGGGCCGAACCTGGTGCCGCAGAATGTGGCGGTCAGGGTTCTGTCGTATTTCATGAACGCGGGCATGTGCAGGGCGCGCCTGGCGATCAGCGCGAGGTCGTAGGCGGAGACGACCTGGCCTGGGGCGGGAAGGCCGTTGGGTTGCCTGGCGACGACGTCGTAGGCCTGCAGGTGGTGCGCTTCTGCGTTCATGAGCGCGATGCCTTTGGCGAAGGATCCGCTGGCCTGGACGAGCGCGACGGCGGCGTCGTTGGCGGAGATCAGCAGCAGCGCGCGGAACAGGTCGGCGACCTTGTAGCTGTGCCCGGGGATGACCCCGATGATGTTCGGAACCATCGAAGCGGCCAGCCGCGTCGCGGTGATCGTCGCGTTCGGCTTGAGCCTGGGCAGCATGGTGATGGCGGTCAGCACCTTCAGCGTGCTGGCTGGCGGATACCGGCCGTGCGCGTCCTTCGCGGCGAGCACCTGGCCGGTCTTCGCGTCCGCGATGACGAACGCGGAGGCCGGGACCCGCGGCAGCGGCATCGCGTGCCGCGCCACGACCACACCGCTTGACCCGAGCCGCGTGCCCCCGACCTCGCGCGGGTGCGGCACGCGCGCGGGGGCCCGGCGCGACGGCGGCTGACCGGAGTGGCGGGCTCGCGCACCGTGGCCTCCCGCTCCCGTCGCCGGCGTTCCCGTGGCCCCCGCTCCCGTCGCCGGCGTTCCCGTGGCCGGCGTTCCCGTCGCGGGCGTTCCCGTCGCCGGCACTGTCGTCTCCGGCGTTGTCGTGGTCGCGACCCGGGCGGCCGCCCGGTTGGCCGTGCCTGGCCCTGAGGCAGCCATCGCGGAGCCGATGACGGCAACCGCCGCGACAGCGCTGGTTACGGCGGCCGCCGCCGGTCGCCTGTTCGCCTGCATCGGGATCCCCGATCCGGCACCGGAGCAGGCCCGGCGGTGGCCGGCCGCCCCGCTGCCCGTCGGCTGCGAAGTTAACGAAGTTCAGGAGTATATGCGACATACAGCGTCGTTCAAGCCTTTCGGGAGTTTGGCGAGGCGCTCAGGTGAGCGGCTGGCGCCCGGGCCGTAGTCTTGTGCCATGGCGCGTATCTCGGAGTCTGGCGAGCCGATCGAGCCGGTCTACGGGCCCAAGGCCCTGCAGGAATTCGATCCAGATCGCGACCTCGGCGAGCCAGGCACGTTCCCGTTCACCCGAGGCGTCCATCCGGCCATGTACGTCAGCCGGCCATGGACGATGCGCCAGTACGCGGGTTTCTCGACGGCGGCCGACTCCAACCGCCGGTATCAGCAGCTGATCGCGGCGGGCACCACGGGCCTGTCGGTGGCCTTCGACCTGCCGACCCAGATGGGATACGACTCAGACGCGCCGCAGGCACGCGGCGAGGTCGGCAAGGTGGGCGTGGCCATCGATTCTGTCGAGGACATGCGGGCGCTGCTGCAGGGCATTCCGCTGGACACGGTGTCAACGTCGATGACGATCAACGCGCCGGCGTCGGTCCTGCTGCTGCTCTACGAGCTGGTCGCCGCGGAGCACGGCATCTCTCCTGACAGGCTCACGGGCACGATTCAGAACGACATTCTCAAGGAGTACATCGCCCGCGGCACCTACATCTATCCGCCAGTGCCGTCACTTCGCCTGGTGGCCGACACGTTCGCCTACTGCGGCGCCAGGATCCCGCGCTGGAACACCATCTCCATCTCCGGCTATCACATGGCCGAGGCGGGCGCGACGCCGGTGCAGGAGATCGCGTTCACGCTGGCCAACGCCAAGGAGTACGTGCGGACCGCGATCGAGGCTGGCCTTGCGGTCGACGATTTCGCGCCCAGGTTGTCGTTCTTCTTCGTAGCCAGGACCACCTTGCTCGAGGAGGTCGCGAAGTTCCGTGCGGCCCGCTGGCTGTGGGCGCACATCATGGCCGACGAGTTCGGCGCGCGGGACCCGCACTCGCAGATGCTGCGCTTCCACACCCAGACGGCAGGCGTCCAGCTGACCGCGCAGCAGCCCGAGGTCAACATGGCCAGGGTGACCGTGCAGGCGCTGGCCGCGATATTCGGCGGGACGCAGTCGCTGCACACCAACTCCTACGACGAGGCCATCGCGCTGCCGACCGAGAAGGCGGCCAGGCTGGCGCTGCGGACGCAGCAGGTGCTCGCCTACGAGACGGACCTGACCGCGACCGCCGATCCGCTGGCCGGGTCCTATGCGATCGAATCCATGACCGCCGACATCAGGGCCTGCGCCGGCGACCTGATCAGGCAGGTCGATGAGATGGGCGGCGCTGTCGCCGGCATCGAGCGCGGCTTCCAGAAGGCCGAGATCGAGCGCTCGGCTTACAGCGTTGCGCGGCAGATCGACGCGGGGGAGCGGGTGGTCGTCGGGGTGAACAAGTTCGCCACCGCGGACGACGAGCGTTACGAGCCGCTGCGCGTCGATCCGGCGATCGAGCAGCAGCAGTCCGAGCGCCTCGCCGCGCTGCGCAGCGCCCGCGACGCAGCCGAGGTGCGGCGCACCATTGACGAGGTTAAGCGGGCGGCGGAGGGTACGGAGAACGTGCTGCATCCGCTGCGGTCCGCGCTTGCGGCGAGGGCGACGGTCGGTGAGGTCTGCGACGCGCTGCGTGCTGTGTGGGGCATGTATCAGCCGGCCGATGTCGCCTAACCAGGCGAAATGGCTGCCTTAAGGGCAGGGCGGCTGGTGCAGGGCTGTCCGGTCAGAATCGGGCAACGTCAGCGATCCGCCGTCGCGAGCGCTACCATGCTTAGAGATACCGGGTCGCAACTCACCTCATTACCGAGATGCGACGAGAGCACCCGCCAGCGCCATGTCGTGCAGTTGCACCAGTCGTCGGCACGAGTGCCGGTTCCGGGCCACGGGACCAGGGCCTGCTGACGACGCCGGTTTGACCGGCGAAAGGAAGCATTCGCCTCGCCAGTAAGCGTGCTGCAGATCCGCAGCACTTCCCGCCGCGCCGCGTCGGCTTTGCCCGGTGTGCGCGGACTACGACGGCAGAAGGACCGATGGATACGCGTTTTGCCTTCCCGATCCGGGAGAGGTGCCCGGTGCGGTGGCGGCGTGCCGCGCCAGGGACGCGCGCATTCTCCAGGACGGGGATGCGCCGTGGTGCTGGTGTTGTTTGTGGTATCAGCGTGACCCGATGCGCTCCTGATGTGATCCGGACCCCAAAGGAGAGGGCGGATGGCTGAGAGTGATCTGGTAGGCGAGCTAGACGCGTTTCTCGCGGACCACCAGGCTGAACTCATTGAGTTCCGCCGTGACCTGCATGCCCATCCGGAGATCGGCTATGCCGAGCACCGCACCACCCGCCGTATCGCCCTGCGGCTTGAGGCCGCCGGACTGAAGCCGGCGGTCCTGCCCAAGGGCACGGGCCTGATCGCCGATATCGGCGGCAGCCGCGATGACGCGCCAGCCGTGGCCCTGCGGGCTGACATCGACGCCCTGCCGATCGTTGACGAGAAGAACGTTCCCTACCGCTCGCTGAACGCCGGCGCCTGTCATGCCTGCGGGCACGACGTGCACACCTCGGTGCTGCTCGGGACCGGGCTGTTCCTCGCCAGGGCCGCCGCGGCCGGAGCGCTCCCCGGCAAGGTGCGGCTGATCTTCCAGCCGGCCGAGGAAGTGCCAGGCGGCGCTCTTGACGTGCTGGCGGCCGGCGGAATCTCCTCCGTCGATCACATCTTCGCCCTGCATTGTGACCCCAAGCTCGAAGTCGGCAAGATCGGCACCAGGATCGGCCCGATAACGGCCGCCTGCGACAAGGTGAAAGTGCAGCTCAGCGGGCCCGGCGGGCATACCGCCAGGCCGCACCTGACCGCCGACCTGGTGTTCGCGCTCGGCAAGATGATCACCGAGCTGCCGGCCGCGCTGTCGCGCCGCATCGACGCGCGGTCAGGCCTCAGCCTGGTCTGGGGCAAGGTCAGCGCGGGGTCAGCGCCGAACGCGATCCCGGACTCCGGCTCGGTGGAGGGAACGGTCAGGTGCCTGGACGACAGTTCCTGGCATGCCGCGCCCGAGATGATGAAGGACCTGGTCGAGTCCATCGCGAGCGCCTATGGCGTGACCGCGGACCTGACCTACGAGCGCAGCGTGCCACCGGTCGTGAACGAGGCGGTCAGCACCCAGATGATCGCGGCCGCCGCCGACCGGGTACTCGGCCCCGACGCGATCAGCACGGCACCGCAGAGCCTTGGCGGCGAGGACTTCGCCTGGTACCTGGAGTCCATCCCCGGCAGCCTGCTCAGGCTCGGCACCGCCGCGCCAGGCTCCGTCGATGAGTTCGACATCCACCAGCCCATGTTCGACGTGGACGAGGCGTGCATCGCGGTCGGCGTCAAGGTCATGACCGCGACAGCCCTGACCGCGATCGGCACCAGGCAAGCGGATGCGATGCTCGCCGAGCCCGATACGGCGCAGCCGGTGCGGCCGGTGCGGCCGTCGGCAGGCGGGGTCACGCTCGCTGGTCCGTTATTAGCTAGCTACTCCTCGGTTGCCTGACCGTAACGCGATCAGGGCACAGCGCCGGGGCGTTCCCGGCGAGACGGGCATTATTGTGGAACACGAAGCCGCAGTTCATGCTGGCGGCGTCCTGTTCGCCGATCCCCGGAGCCTCAGCCATCGTGTCCGCACCGAATGAGCAAGCCAAGACGGCTATGCCGTTGTCGGCCGGGCGCCTGCTGCCCGATGGCAGGCGGGTCTACCGGCTGACCGGCCCGCAGGTTGTGTGGTGGGCGTGGGTGGCGCTTGCCCTCTTCAGCCTGGGTGACCTGGTGATCCAGGGTCACGACTACCTGTCACTGAAGTTCGCGCTCGGGCTCCTGACGGTCACAGGCCTGGTGTACGCCTGCACGCTCTGGCCGCGAGTGATCGCCGATGACCACGGCGTGACCGTGCAGAATCCGTTCCGGCGCTTCACGATCCCATGGGCCGCGGTGCGGGGGATCTTCCTCGCTGACTCCGTCGAGATCCAGTGCGCGCGCGGCCATAAGAAGTCAGCACAGCAGAAGGACAAGACCGTCTACACCTGGGCGCTGTCCTCGGCCCGCCGCGGCAGGGCGCGGGCACGCCTGCACGGCTGGCAGTGGGATCAGGGCAAGCGGAGCCGGCCGTCGAGTTACGGTCAGCTGCCAGGGCAGGCCAAAGAGCTCGTCAAGATGACGCCGACCGAGGTAATGGCAAGGGAGATGGCCAAGCTGTCCGATGAAGCCAAGGCCAGGAGCGGTGGTGCCAGCGCGGCAGGAGCCGGCCAAGACGACTCAAGGCTTGGCGAGGCCGGCCTTGGCGATGCCCAGCTCGGCGACGCTGGGCTGGCCAGGCTCAGCCTCAACGGGGCCAGCAAGAACGGATCACGCTCGGCGGCTGACGCTGATCCGGCTGGTGCCGATGGCGCGGCGGCCGCTGGCCCTGGCGAGGTCGTCACCGCTGGCTGGTCGTGGCAGGCGATCGCGGCCTTCCTGGTGCCTGGCATCGCGTTCGCTATCGTCATGCTGGTCGGCTGATCGCCGGCTGATCCCGGCGGTCCCGGCGGGTCCCGGCAGGTCCCGGCAGGTCCCTGCCAGCTCGCCAGCTGCGGTCAGCTGCCGAGGGACGCGCAGGGCCTAGCGCGCAGCTCAGCCACGTAGTCGGCCGGGGCGCCTGCCGCCTCGGCGGCGTCGGCCATGATCCCCAGGTACCTGGCAGCCGGGAGGCCGCCCTCGTAGTCGTTGAGCACGTACAGCCAGGCCAGGGCGTCGCCGTCCAGGGTCGCGACCCTGACCCGCAGCTTGCTGTAGTAGCCGAGGGTGGCGCCGTCCCAGCGGTCGAGCGCCGCCTCGTCGGTCTCCGGCACCTCGTAGAGCACGACGAAGACCCGCGCCTCCTGCTCCTCGACGACGGTAGCGAGCGCGCCCTCCCAGCCCAGGTCCTCGCCGCCGAACGTCAGGCGCCAGCCGTCAAGCCAGCCACTTCCTGCCTGGGGTGAATGCGGGCAGCGCTCGGCCATCTGAGCCGGGTCCATATTGCTGCCGTACGCCGCGTACAACGCCACGGTTCTTTAGAGTACGAGCCTGCGCGGCCCCGGGGAGGGAGGTTGGCCCCTCAGGTCCGTCCGGATCGAGGCTGCTGACCAGCCGTCCTGCCCGATGCGACAGAATGAAGCATCGTGAGCCAGCCGCATTCGCACATTGTGATCATCGGCGGCGGGCCGGGCGGATACGAGGCAGCCCTGGTCGCGGCCCAGCTCGGCGCCACCGTCACGGTGATCGAGGAGCACGGCCTTGGCGGGTCGTGCGTGCTGACCGACTGCGTGCCATCGAAAACCCTGATCGCCACGTCCAACCTGATGGCGGCCATGGAGGGCACGCGGGACCTCGGTATCAGGTTCGACCACGACGTCCCCGCCGATGCCGCGGCGCGGCCAGGGCCGGCGTCGGTGTCACACGCGCTCGCCGACGCCCCGCGGGTCTACTCGCGGATCAGGCGCCTGGCGCAGGCACAGTCCGTTGACGTGGGGATGCGCCTGGCCCGCGAGGGAGTCCGGGTGATAGCGGGCCGGGCCAGGCTCGCCAGGCCAGGCGTGGTGGCCGTCGGGGACGAGGAGATCAGGGCCGACACCGTGCTGATCGCGGTCGGCGCGCACCCGCGGGAGCTGCCAGGAGCGCTGCCCGACGGCGAGCGCCTGCTGACCTGCCGGCAGATCTACGACCTGCCCGACCTGCCCAGCGAATTGATCATCGTCGGCTCCGGCGTGACCGGCGCCGAGTTCGCCAGCGCCTACCAGGCGATGGGATCTCAGGTGACGCTGGTCTCGTCCCGCGAGCACGTGCTGCCCAACGAGGACACCGACGCTGCCATGGTGGTCGAGGATGTCTTCAGGCGGCGCGGCATGAAGGTGCTCAGCCGGTCGAGGGCCATGTCGGCGACGCGAACCGCCAGCGGCGTCGAAGTCGTCCTGCAGGACGGCACGGTCGTGCCAGGGTCGCACTGCCTGCTCACGGTCGGCATGGTGCCGTCGACGCACGGCCTGGGACTAGGCGAGGCCGGCGCGGAGGTCGACGATCGCGGCTTCATCACCGTCGACCGGGTGTCGCGCACGTCGGCGCCCGGCGTCTACGCGGCTGGAGACTGCACAGGCGTCTGGATGCTGGCCTCGGTCGCGGCGATGCAGGGCAGGATCGCGATGTGGCACGCGCTCGGCGAGGCCGTCCAGCCGCTGCGGCTCGGGCACGTCGCGGCGACAATCTTCACCGATCCTGAGATCGCGACCGTCGGCGCCAGCCAGCAGGACGTGGACTCGGGGACGGTGCTGGCCCGGGCGGTGAAACTGCCGCTCGCCACCAACGCCCGTGCCAAGATGGACGGCTTCAACGACGGGTTCGTCAAGCTCTTCAGCAGGCGCAATTCCGGGATCGTACTCGGCGGCGTGATCGTCGCGCCGCGCGCGAGCGAGTTGATTCTCGGCGTCTCCCTCGCCGTCGAGCAGCAGCTGACCGTCGACGAGGTCGCCCATACCTTCGCCGTCTACCCGTCGCTGACCGGCAGCGTCACCGAGGCGGCCCGCCAGCTCATGCAGCCGGTGGAGCCCAGGTAGGTACGGCGAGCGCCAGGCGCGCCGAACCGCCGCGGCGCCCGGTCGAGTCCGGCGCCCGGCCGCGTCCGGCTAGTGCGCGGGGTGGCCGAGGTCGGGATCGTCGGGGGGCTCAAGGCCGTGCTGGCGCAGCCGCGTCGTCCTGATGTCGTCGGCGTAGGCGGCCACGCTGAAGATGCTCCCGGCCAGGATCAGGCCGACCATCATGGCCGCCAGCCAGACCGGCGCCGGCACCAGCGTCAGCAGTACGACGGCCACGATGCCGCAGACCGGCACGATGATCGCCAGGTGCCGGACGATGGTGCGCAGCCGCCAGCCCGCGTCGGTCAGCTCGTGCCTGACCCAGTCGACGTTGTCCTCGGGCAGCCGGAATCCCAGCGCGAAGGCCAGCCAGCGGACCGGTCCCGGGTCGCCGGGCAGCCTGGCCACCGCTCAGTCCGCCAGGCGGCAGATCACCTGGCCGGCGGAGACCGTCTGGCCCACCTCAACGGTCAGCTCGCGGATCGTTCCATCCTTGTGCGCGGTCAGCGGCTGCTCCATCTTCATGGCCTCGAGCACCACGATCGCCTCGCCGGCCGCGACCTGCTGGCCCTCGGCCGCCACGATCTTGACGATCGTGCCCTGCATGGGGCTGACCAGCCCATCCCCGCCCGCCGCCGAACCGCCGCCATGACCGCGGTCGCGCCCCGACCGCCTGCCTGGCCTGCCGCGGCCCGTGCTTGCCAGCCTGGTGCCGTCGGCGCGGCCGGGCCCGGCCGCGCCAGCGCCGAGGCCAGCGTGCAGCACGACCTCAAGCCGCTTGCCCCCGACCTCGACCACGATCCGCTCACGGCCATGCGGATCGCCGCCGCCTTGTGCCTGCGCGTCGATGTCGCCGGCGTACGGCTGCAGCTTGCTGTCGAACTCGGTCTCGATCCACCTGGTGTGCACCGAGAAGGGGGAGCCGGTGAAGGCCTGGTCCTCGACCACGGCGCGGTGGAACGGCAGCACCGTCGGCATCCCGCCGACCTCGAACTCGGCCAGCGCTCGCCTGGCCCGCGCCAGCGCCTGCGGCCGGTCCGCGCCGGTGACGATGAGCTTGGCGATCAGCGAGTCGAAGGCCTGGGGGATCGTCATCCCCTCGGCGTAACCGGCGTCGAGCCGCACCCCTGGGCCTGACGGCGGCCGCCATGCGGTGAGCGTGCCAGGTGCTGGCAAGAAGTTGCGGCCGGGGTCCTCGGCATTGATACGGAACTCGATCGAGTGGCCGCGCAGGGCCGGATCGCCGAAGGACAGCTCCTGGCCGTCAGCGATCTTGAACATCTCCAGCACGAGGTCGATCCCGCTGACTTCCTCCGTCACCGGGTGCTCGACCTGCAGCCTGGTGTTCACCTCGAGGAACGAGACCGTGCCGTCCTGGCCGACCAGGAACTCGCACGTGCCAGCGCCCGCGTAGCCGGCCTCGCGCAGGATGGCCTTGGAGGACTCGCGCAGCACAGCCTCCTGCTCCGCTGTCAGGAACGGCGCCGGCGCCTCCTCGACCAGCTTCTGGTGCCGCCGCTGCAGGGAGCAGTCCCTGGTGGACACCACGACGATGTTGCCGTGGGTGTCGGCCAGGCACTGGGTCTCGACGTGCCGCGGCCTGTCCAGGTAGCGCTCGACGAAGCACTCGCCCCTGCCGAACGCCGCGACCGCCTCCCGGACAGCGGACTCGAACTGCGCCTCGATCTCCTCGTGCGTGCGCGCGACCTTCAGGCCGCGGCCGCCGCCGCCGTACGCGGCCTTGATCGCGATAGGCAGGCCGTGCTCGTCGGCGAACCGCAGCACCTCCTCCGGCCCGGCGACCGGGCCATCGGTGCCTGGCGCGAGCGGCGCGCCGACCCGGCGCGCGATTGCACGGGCCGCAGTCTTGTCGCCGAGCGCCTCGATCGCCGATGGGGGCGGCCCGATCCAGGTCAGCCCTGCCGCGATGACCTCGGTGGCGAAGTGCGCGTTTTCCGCGAGGAACCCGTACCCGGGGTGCACGGCGTCAGCGCCGGATTCGGCGGCGGCCTTGAGGATCCTGGCGATGTCCAGGTAGCTGTCCGCGGCGGTGGCGCCGCCGAGCGCGTAGGCCTCATCGGCCTCCCGCACGTGCAGGGAGTCCAGGTCGGGCTCGGCGTACACGGCGACGCTGGCCAGCCCCGCGTCCCGGCAGGCGCGCGCGACGCGAACGGCGATCTCGGCCCGGTTGGCGACGAGGACCTTGCGCACGAATCGGCTCCTTCCCGGCTGCGCAGGAGTCTAGGTGAGCAGCGGGCGTGGCGGCGAGCGGGGTCCGCGCGCTCCTGAACGCTGCTCGGGTCCGTGTTGATGTTGTAGTAGTAGATGTTGTAGTATGTTTCCATGGTTGCGGCGCAGGAACTGACCGTCAGGCAGGCGGCGAAATGTGCGGGCAGGTCAGAAGAAACGATCAGGCGGTGGATCTGGTCTGGCCGGCTCCCCGCGGCGAAGCGCGGGACCAGTTATCGCATTGACGTCGTGCATCTGGAGCGGGTCATGGTGGAAGTGGACACGGGTGCCGCCAAGCACGCGGCCTCCAATCAGAGCATGCTCGACTGGCTAGAAGAAGTCGCAAGGTGGAAGGCGGGCCTCAAGGTCAAGCCAACGCCAGGCGTGAGCGCGGCCGATCTGATCATTGAGGACCGGCGTGCCCGTCGTTGATGCGAATGTCATTGTCGACTTGGTGGCGCCGGATGTTGCCGTCGGCAGTCCGGCCGAGCGTCTGATCGCTGGCCTGGCCGCGGAGCGCATCGAGATACTCGCTCCGGCGCTGGCCCGGCTTGAGTCGTCGGACGCGTTGCTGACCGGCATTCGCCGCGGCCGGTGGGACGGCGAAGCCGCCGATGGGGCGTTCGCGGCCCTGGCCGGGATCCCGGTCGTCAGCGCCGACACCCAGGAGGACTGGGAGCGGGCGTTCGAGCTGGCGAGGCGGTATGACAACTGGCCGGTCTACGACATGGTGTACGTCGCGCTCGCTGAGCGCCTCGGTACGGAGTTCTATACGGCGGACGAGAAGTTGCGGGGGAGGCTCGCGCACCTGCCGTGGGTGCTCGGGCTGAGCGGGGGTGACGGCTAGCGCGGAAGGGCGCTCCTGCGCCAGGCGCCCTGGCCTGGCACGATAGGCTCCCGCATCAGGCGCGATGCGTCTGACCAGGAAGAACGGGACGCACGAGCTGGTGCGGGCACGGCGGCCGCGGCGATACTGCGAGCGGCCAGGACCGTGACGACGGCGGCGAGTTCGGCTTCGGTTGGCTGGCCGCGCACGACGGAGATGAAGGGGCGGGTACCGGGGGAGGTGGTGCCGGCAGCGGAGGGGTCAGCAGCGCTGGCGTCTGGAGCGGAGGGAGCGAGGCTGCCCGGGCGGGCCGGAATCGCGCCGGGCGCTTTGTTAGGCATCGGAATTCAGCCCTTGGACTTGCCGACGCCGACCCCGAACTGGCGGTGCACGCGTGCCCAGAACGCGTCCCTGAGCCATTCGCGCGCTTCCTGATAGGAGCGCAGCGACAGGCCGAGCTCTTTCTCGGCGTCCACGAGCAGCTCCTTGTCGATGACGGGCGGCAGGATCGGGCCTGGCAGCAGGTCCCTGATGTTGTCCTCGCCGCGGGTCAGGATCCACTTCTGCGCGACGTGCTCACCGGCCTCCTCGACCCGCTCCCGCGACGGTCCGAGCCTGGCCGCGGCGAGGTGCGCGGCGTTCACGTGCACGCCAGAGTTGGACTTGCCGTGCGCGCGGAACGGGTTCTTGTCGCCGAACAGCTGGGCAGGCGACGGCGCCGTGATGTGACCGACCGTGATGCCTGGCACGGTCGCGGCAGTATCCGACCTGGGCGGCAGCGCGCCGTGGCCGGACGCCTGGGCAGGCTCGGCAGTCGGCTGCGGCGCGAAGTACGGCTCGCAGAAGGCCCGCTCGAGCACTTCGACGGTGTCGGACTCCCAGACCAGGCGCTCGGCCTGGTTGGTGCCGTACGGCGGCTCGACGCCCCACAAGTGCACCCGGACCCCGAACGCCTGCGCCGCCTCGACCGCGGGAACCATGTCCTCGTCGCCAGCGACGAGGATCGCATCGGTGATCGCGCGGTGCCTGGCCAGCGCCTCCATGTCGGCCCGGATCTGGGCGTCGACGCCCTTTTGCTGGCCGCGCGCGTTCAGGTTGCCGAGCCGCAGCTTGACGAGCGGCATCTGGGCGATGACCCGCTGGTCGAACGTCGGCACCCGGTCCCTCGCGGCGTCATACCAGTACACCCTCAGCAGCTGACCCCTGACCTGTTCGTCCGCCTGCTTGATCAGCGCCGAGATCAGCCGGTCCGCGTCGACCCGGTACTCGCGCCTGGAAGAGGCGCTGAAGAGCAGCTCGCCGGCGGACGCGTAGATGTACCCGACATCGACCATGATCGCGTACCGGGAGAGCAGTGGGAGCGCTGCTTCGGAGTCAGTCATGTCCCTTCGACTCTAGTCGGCCCTGACCAGGGTGTCGCGGCGCGAGGACCAATCGTCTGCGCGCTCACGGTATTTCCGGTTCCTGTCCCGCCAGGGGCCTGCCGGGCCTAGAGCGGGATGTTGCCGTGCTTCTTCGGCGGCAGCGTCTGGCGCTTCGTCCGCAGCGCGCGCAGCGCCTTGATCACGGCAGGACGGGTCTCGGCTGGCCTGATCACGGCGTCGACGTAACCGCGTTCCGCCGCGATGTACGGGTTCGCGAGCGTGTCCTCGTACTCGGTCGCTTTGGCATCCCTGATCGCGGCGACCTCCTGCTCGTCCGATGCGGCGGCCAGCTCCCGCCGGTACAGGATGTTCACCGCGCCCTGGGCGCCCATCACCGCGATGTGCGCGGTCGGCCACGCCAGGTTGATGTCGCCGCCGAGGTGCTTGGAGCCCATGACGTCGTACGCGCCGCCGTAGGCCTTCCTCGTGATCACCGTGATCTTGGGTACCGTCGCCTCGGCGTAGGCGTAGATCAGCTTGGCGCCGCGCCTGATGATCCCGCCCCACTCCTGGCCGGTGCCCGGCAGGAACCCCGGCACGTCGACGAACGTCAGCACCGGGACGCCGAACGCGTCGCAGGTGCGGACGAACCTGGCGGCCTTCTCCGAGGCGTCAATGTCCAGGCAGCCGGCGAAGTGCATCGGCTGGTTCGCCACCACGCCGACCGGCGCGCCTTCCACCCGGCCGAAGCCGCAGACGATGTTCTTCGCGAACCCGGCGTGGATCTCGCAGAACTCGCCGTCGTCGAGCACGTGCCCGACGACGGCGTGCATGTCGTAGGGCTGGTTCGCCGAGTCGGGGATCAGCGTGTCGAGCTCAGCGTCGTAGTCGGTCAGCTCGCAGATCTCTTCAGGGCCCAGCGCCGGCGGCAGCACGGGCGGTTCCTCGAGGTTGTTGGACGGCAAGTAGGACAGCAGCTCGCGAGCGAACTCCAGGCAGTCGCGCTCGTCGGCCGCCTGGTAGTGGGCGACGCCGGACTTGGCGTTGTGCGCGTGGGCACCGCCGAGGTCCTCGAAGCTGACCTCCTCGCCGGTCACCGTCTTGATGACGTCTGGCCCCGTGATGAACATGTGCGAGATCTGGTCCACCATCAACGTGAAGTCGGTGATCGCGGGGGAGTACACGGCGCCGCCCGCGCACGGTCCCATGATCAGCGAGACCTGCGGGATCACGCCCGAGGCCATCACGTTGCGGTAGAAGATCTCGGCGTACAGCCCGAGCGCGACCACGCCTTCCTGGATCCTCGCGCCGCCGCTGTCGTTGATGCCGATGACCGGACAGCCGACCTTCAGCGCGTGGTCCATTACCTTGACGATCTTCTCGCCGAACACCTCGCCGAGCGAGCCGCCGAATATGGTGAAGTCCTGGCTGAAGACGCACACCGGCCGCCCGTCAATGGTGCCGAACCCGGTCACCACCCCGTCGCCGTACGGCCTGGTCTGTGCCATCCCGAAGTCGTGCGCCCGGTGCCTGGCCAGCTCGTCGAGCTCGGTGAAGGAGCCGGGGTCGAGCAGATGGTCCATCCGCTCGCGCGCGGTCATCTTGCCCTTCGCGTGCTGCCGCTCGACCGCACGCTGTGAGCCGGCGTGGATCGCCTCGTAGCGGCGTTTCTCCAGGTCGGCAACTTTGCCCGCGGTGGTGTGGATGTCGATCGGCTCGTCTGCGCGCGCTTTTCGCTGGCTGCTTGCCTCGGGCTCAACTGGGTCAGTGGCCATGCCGCACAGGGTAGGCGAGCGCAGCGCGCCAGGGCCTACCGGGCAGCCAGAGCGGGCTCGGCTTCGTCGTCTTGCCTGCGGTGCTCGGTCCAGCACGGGTACCTCGCGCCCGCGCCCTCGCCGGCGATCAGGCCAGCGACTGCGGCGCACGTAGCGTCGTCGGCGGGGGTGTAGACCACCATCCTGGTGCCCGGCGCGGCGAGGATGGCGAGCGAGGTCGTGGTCATCACCAGCTGATCGTGTGCCGGGTGCCGGAAGATCTTGAGGTACGTGGCCGGGCTCGCGACCTCGTGCTGCGCCCACAGCTTGCCGAACTCCGGGCTCGCCGCCTGCAGCCTGCGGACGAACTTGGTCCAGGCTGGCTCCCCGACGTGCCTGCCGTACGCGGAGCGCAGCTGGGCCACGAGCATGCCGAGCTGCTCGTCCCGGTTCAGGTACGGATGGCAGCACGGCGGATAGGTGAACGACAGCCACAGCGTGTTCCGCTCGCACACCGGCTGCCGCACGACCCCAGGAAACAGGGCCGCGTAGGCGTGGTTCCAGGCCAGCAGGTCGAAGCGCTCGTTCATGATGCTGGCTGGCAGCGTGGGCAGCCCGTCCAGGATGCGCTGCAGCTCGGGGGCGACCTGGGCGATCTGGGCCGCGCCCTCGGCCGCGGCCGCGGCCTCCGGCACGTCGGCCAGCCGGTACAGGTGCTCCCGCTCTGGCTGGTCGAGCTTCAGCGTGCGCGCCACCGCGTCAAGCACCTGCGTGCTCGCGTTGATCGCGCGGCCCTGCTCGAGCCACGTGTACCAGGTGACCCCGACGCCGGCGAGCATGGCGACTTCCTCGCGGCGCAGGCCAGCCGTCCTGCGCCGGATACCTGGCGGCAACCCGACGTCCTCAGGCGTGATCCGCTCCCTGCGGCTGCGCAGGAAGGCAGCGAGCTCCGCCCTGCGGGTGCCGCCCGCGGTGCCTCTGGTCGTCGTGGTGATGCTCATGTCCCCATCCTCGTCCGCCGCGGCGGTCCGTGCCAGGTAGCGCTAGTACCAGGATACGTAGGCTCTCGGTAACAGGTTCAGCTGTGCCGCAGTCTGAACATATGACACACATCGCCACCGCATCCGCCGGACCTGCCTCGGTGCCGGTCTCGGTGCCGGTCTCGGTGCCGGTCTTGGGGCCGGTCTCGGCCAGCCGCCGCCCGCCACAGCGCCGTGGCACCGTGCGGCCGGGTGCGATCCTCGCCATCGTCCTGGCCGGCCAGTTCATGGCCGTCCTGGACGCCTCCGTGGTTAACGTCGCCGCGCCCTCGATTCATGCCGGGCTGCGGGCATCGGGTGCCGGGCTGCAGCTCGTGATCGCCGGTTACACAATCACCTATGCGGTGCTCCTGGTCAGCGGCGCCCGGCTGGGTGACCTGGTCGGCCACAGGCGCATCTTTCTGTCCGGCCTCGCGCTGTTCACGCTCGCCTCGCTCGGCTGCGGCCTGGCGGGCTCGACCGCGCAGCTTGTCGCGCTGCGGCTGGCCCAGGGCGTCGGTGCGGCCATGATGATCCCGCAGGTGCTTAGCCTGATCCAGCGCACGTTCACCGGCGCGAGCCGGGCCAAGGCGATGAGCGCCTACTCCGCGGTGCTGGCGCTCGCGATCGTCGTCGGGCAGATCGCCGGCGGCCTGCTGATCAGCGCCGACCTGTTCGGTGCGACCTGGCGGCCGGTCTTCCTCGTCAACGTCCCGATCGGGCTCGCGCTGCTGGTGGCCGGCGTGCGGCTGCTGCCCGCCGGGTGCGGCGACCATCGGCGCGGCCTGGACGTGCCCGGGTTGCTGCTGCTGACACCGGCCGTGCTGGCACTGGTGATCCCGCTCGTGCTCGGCCAGCCCGAGCA
This sequence comes from uncultured Actinomycetota bacterium, assembly GCA_963739025.1. GTDB lineage: Bacteria > Actinomycetota > Actinomycetes > Streptosporangiales > Streptosporangiaceae > Chersky-822. The sequence goes on from CAVTYS010000005.1 coordinate 352,705, forward strand.
CTGGCCAGCCTGGGGCTGGCTGTGCCTGGCCGGCAGCGTCGTGCTGATCGCCGGGTTCGCTGCCGCTGAGCGGCGGCTCGAAGCGCGCGGCGGCTCGCCGCTCGTGCCAGCCCGCGTGCTCAGCCTCGCAGGGGTGCGCACCGGGATCGTGGCGCTGTTCGCGGTCATGACGGTGTTCGGCGGCATGTTCTTCGTCCTGGCCCTGCACCTGCAGGGCGGCCTCGGCGACTCGCCGCTGCGGGCCGGGCTGACCTTCGTGCCATCCGCCGCCTCGTTCGCGGTCGTCAGCCTCAACTGGCAACGGCTGCCTGACTGGTTCAGGCCGTGGTTGCCGATCGCCGGTTTCACCGGGGTGGTCGCCGGCCTGGCGGTACTCGCCGAGGTGCTGCGCAGCGGCGGTTCCGGCGGCTTCTGGCTGTACCTGGCCCTCGGCGTGATCGGCGCGAGCATGGCAAGCGCGTTCAGCCCGCTGATGACCAGCGTGCTGATGCGGGTCCCGGTGGCCGACGCCGCCGACGCGACCGGCGTAGTCGTGACCGTGAACCAGCTGGCGCTGGTGACCGGGGTGGCCACGTTCGGCGCGCTGTACCTGAACCTGGCCGGCCCGCTACCGGCCAGCGCGGACGGCGCGTTCCGGATCCTGTCCGCTCACGCGGAGTTCCTGACCTGCCTCGCGCTCGCCTCGGTCGCGGTGGTCGGCGGGGTCGTGACCGCGCTCAGGGCGTGGGCCCTCGACCGCCCGCGCCCCGCCCAGGTAGCCCTCATCCGCGCCGCCTGACGCCCGGCGCCGGGGACCTGCGGGCCCGCGCGCCGCGCGCGGTCCCGCCGCGCGTGGCGGGCCCGCGCGCACATTGGTCGGGCTCGGGGCGGGGAGATCCGCGGTCAGGGAGAATGAGGGGCATGGCTGGGGCGGATCGGGACGGCCCGCTGGATGCGGGGCAGCTGACGGGTGGCCTGCGCGGCACGATCTGGACCGACATCCAGATCGTGGCCACGACCGCCTCGACGAACACCGACGTCCTGCGGCATGCGGCGGTCGGCGCGGCCGAGGGCCTGGTGATCGCGGCCGAGTCGCAGACCGCGGGCAAGGGCCGGCTGGGCCGGAGCTGGCAGACCAGGCCGGGAGCCGCGCTGACGTTCTCGGTCCTGCTGCGGCCGACGGCTGTGCCGCCGGCCGCCAGAGGCTGGCTGCCGCTGCTGGCGGGCGTCGCGGTGGTGAGCGCCCTAGCCGAGGTGTGCGGCCTGGACGCGAGCCTGAAATGGCCGAACGACGTGCTGGCAGGCGGCGGCAAGCTGGCCGGGATCCTCGCCGAGCAGTCGGGCGACGCGATCGTGGTCGGCATCGGCGTCAACGTCCTGGGCGGCGAGCACGACTTGCCCGTCGCGACGGCGACCTCGCTGGAGCGCTGCGGGTTCGGCGGCACCGACCGCACCGCGCTGCTCAGCGCGATCCTGCGCCATATCGAGCACTGGTACTCGCGCTGGCGCGAGACCGGGCCAGGCGACGCTGACGCGTCCGGGCTTCGCGAGGAGTACCTGTCGATGTCCGCGACCCTAGGGGAGCAGGTGCGGGTCCAGCTGCCCGACCACCGGATGCTCACCGGGGCCGCGGCCGGCGTGGACGGCGCCGGGCAGCTGCTGGTCGAGCCCGATCCCGGTTCTGACCCGGTCGCGGTCAGCGCCGGCGACGTCATCCACGTGCGAGCGGCTGGCTCGTAGCAGGCCAGCCCGGCGATCCGGGCCTATCGTGATCATCACCGCTATCGTTCGCCACTTACTGAGTTATTCGCCACTTACTCAGTTAGCTGCCATCATGGACATGTGTCAGGCGCCGACTCGTTGACCCACGGTGAGCAGCTTGTCCTGCGGCTGCACGCGCACGGCAAGACCATGGTCACCCCCGCGCTGGTCCTGCTGCTGATCGTGGCCGCCGCGATCGTCATCAGCGTGCTGCTGCCGCTGAGCCTGGGCGGAACGGCTCGCCTGGTGGTCGGGCTGGTCGCGCTGCTCGCCGCCGCCATCTGGTTCGGCGTGCCGTTCCTGCGCTGGCGGACGACCGTCTACGAGGTGACGACGCGCCGGCTGCGGCTGCGGGAAGGGATCCTGTCCAGGTCGGGCCGCGACTTCCCGCTGAACCGGATCAGCGACGTGTCGTTCTCCCAGGACCTCCTCGACCGGATGTTCGGGTGCGGCCGGCTGGTCGTGGAATCGCCAGGCGAGACGGGCCAGCTGGTGCTGAGTGAGATTCCCGACGTGCGGCGGGTGCAGGCGGTCCTGTTCCAGCTCGTGGGCGACGAGGAGGCCAGGCTCGGCCGGGTCGGGCAGTCGGAAGACGGCACCTGACCGGCCGCCAGGCTAGCCTGGCAATCATGACAGCGAGCGGCGGCGCGGTCGTGCGCCGCGAGGCCGGCGGGATCGCGGAAGTGGTGCTCGACCGGCCAGCGGCGATGAACGCGCTGAACACCGCGACGCTGCGGCAACTCGCCGCGCTCTTTCAGGCGATCACCGCTGACCAGGAGATCCGGGTCGTCGTGCTGTCGTCGGCCTGCGAGCGCGCGTTCTGCGTCGGCGCGGACCTCAAGGAGCGCGCCGCGATGAGCGACGCGCAGATCATGGCGCAGCGGCCCGTGTTCAGGGCGGCGTTCGGTGCGCTGCTCGCGCTGCCGCAGCCCGCGGTCGCCGCGGTGCACGGATACGCGCTCGGCGGCGGCTGCGAGCTGGCGCTGAGCTGCGACGTGATCGTGGCGGACGCGACCGCGCAGGTCGGGCTGCCAGAGGCGAGCGTCGGGCTGGTGCCAGGATGCGGCGGCACGCAGCTGCTCGCCAGGCGAATCGGGCCTGGCCGGGCCGCCGACCTGATCTTCTCCGGCCGCTGGGTCGGCGCTGACGAGGCGCACGCGATCGGCCTGGCCGATCGCGTGGTGCCGGCCGGCCAGGCGCGGGCCGCCGCGCTCGAGCTGGCGGGCCAGATCGCCGGCAACTCGCCGGTCGCCGTCAGGGCCGCGAAACAGGCGCTGCGGAACGGCGCCGGGCTCAGCCTGGCCGCCGCGCTCGACGTCGAGGACGCTGCCTGGCGTACCGCGGCCGGATCGGCCGACCGGCGCGAGGGCATCGCCGCGTTCGCCGAGAAGCGCAAGCCGGTCTGGCCGGCCCGCGGAAACGAGGAAGGGAGCACCGCTCGTGTCTGACCTGCCACGTCAGCTCTCGCTGCGCGAGGTCGGCCCGCGGGACGGCCTGCAGAACGAGGACCCCGTCCCCACGCGGGCCAAGATCGAGCTGATCGACCGCCTGTCGGCGACCGGGGTGCGCCGGATCGAGGCGGTCTCGTTCGTCAGGCCTGAGGCGATCCCGCAGATGGCTGACGCCGACGAGGTCTGGAAGGGGATCGCCAGGGATCCCTCGATCCGGTATTCCGCGCTCGTACCGAACCTGCGCGGCGCGCGGCGCGCGCTGGATGCAGGCGTGCCCGAGATCGAGGCGGTTGTCTCGGCGTCTGACACGCACAACCGCAAGAACGTCCGCCGCTCGACGGAGGAGTCGCTGGACGATATCGCGGCGGTCATCGACGAGGCACATCAGCGAGGCGCGACCTGCCAGGTGATCATCTCCACGGCGTGGGGCTGCCCGTACGAGGGCGACGTGCCCGTCGAGCGGGTGGTGCGGGTGGCGGGTCGGGCCGTGGCCGATGGCGCCGACTCGATCTCGTTCGGCGACACCACCGGCATGGCCACGCCTGGCCGGGTCAGGTCGCTGGTGGCGGAGTTCCGGTCAGCGCACCCGGACGCCCCGCTGAACCTGCACTTCCACAACACCAGGGGAACCGGGCTGGCGAACGTCCTGACCGCGCTCGAGCTCGGGGTCGCCGACTTCGACGCATCGGTCGGCGGTCTCGGCGGTTGCCCCTACGCGCCGGGCGCGACCGGCAACATCGCGACCGAGGAACTCGTGCACATGGTGCAGGACATGGGCATCGAGACCGGAATCGACCTGACCGCGATGATCGACGCCGCGGCCGACGCCGAGCGCATCGTCGGCCGCCAGTTGCCTTCCCAGGTCCTGCGCGCCGGCCCGCGCACCCGCACCATCCCTGCCTGAACCCCATCATGATCGCGAAGAGTTTTGGTTGCACGAGGACCCGGATCCTTCGTGATCATGGACTCCGGGTGGGGGTGGAGGTGGCGGTGAGGCTCGCCATCAGGTCAGCCGGGTTGGAGGCGAAGGCGACCATCCAGGTCGGGATCAGCCGGTAATAGACGACGTCGCCCCAGGTCAGCGGCGAGCTGCCGTAGTAGTCGGTCATGTACTGCAGCAGCGCTGGCCAGTCCGCGTCCTCGGGGCCGCCGGCGGGGTTCATCGGCTGGGCCGCGCCGTGCGTGAACACGCCGATCTCCTCGCCGCGCAGGTAGGCGATGCTCACCGCGGGGCGCGCCGCCAGGTGTCTGGCCTTGGCCGCGCCACGGGCGGTGCTGAAGTACCACCGGCCATGCAGCAAGTGGCCGTCGACGGCGCTGACCCGTGGCTCGCAGGCCGCGGTGACGGTGGAGATCGCCAGCGTGCACATTCCGCGGCAAGCCAGCGACACCTGCGCCGCTGACAGTGTCCGCTCGCCTGGCGTGATGATCGACTGCAGGTGCTCGGTCGCCCGCGTCAGTGAGGAATCGAGCAGCGACTGCATCTCCGCGAGCTCAGCATCGGTCTCGAACATGGCACTACTGTGCACCAGTCCACGCGCTGAGCGCCTGCCGGACGGGATGTCCCGCCCCGCTCGGTACGCTCTGGACGTGACAGAAGTGCGGAACCATCAGGGCACCAGCCACGAGGACCTGCCTGGCGTGCGCTCCGGAATCGAGAAGGGCGGGGCGCCGAAGTATCACCAGGCGGCGCACGCCGCGGGAAAGCTGTTCGCCCGCGAGCGGATCGCGATGCTCACCGACCCCGGCAGCTTCGCCGAGGACGGCGTGTTCGCGAACGCCACCGCCGAGGGGCTCCCGGCCGACGGCGTGATCACCGGCACGGCGCTCGTCGACGGCCGCCCGGTCGCGCTGATGGCCAACGACTCGACGGTGAAGGCCGGCTCCTGGGGTGCCAGGACCGTCGAGAAGATCATCAGGATCATCGAGAAGGCGTACTCGTCGGGGCTGCCGATGGTCTACCTGGTCGACTCCGCTGGCGCGAGGATCACCGATCAGGTCGAGATGTTTCCCGGCCGCCGCGGCGCGGGCAAGATCTTCCACACCCAGGTCCGGGCCTCGGGTTCGATCCCGCAGGTGTGCGCGCTGTTCGGCCCGTCCGCGGCAGGCGGTGCCTACATCCCCGCATTCTGCGACTACGTCGCGATGGTGGACGGCAACGCCTCGATGTACCTCGGCAGTCCGCGGATGGTCGAGATGGTGGTGCGCGAGCAAACCACGCTGGAGGAGATGGGCGGTGCCAGGATGCACTGCACCATCTCGGGCTGCGGGCACCACCTCGCGCCCGATGAGGCCGACGCGATCCAGGCCGTCCGCCACTATCTGTCCTACCTGCCGGGCAACTGGCGCCAGGCCCCGCCGGCGGCCGAGCCGGCCGACTGCGAGCCGATCGACCTGCGCAAGCTCGTTCCGGTCAGCGAGCGGCAGGCCTTCGACATGCGCCGCTACGTGCGCGGGATTGTCGACGCCGGCTCGCTATTCGAGATCCACGAACTGTGGGCGCGCGAGCTGGTCACCGGGTTCGCGCGGCTGGACGGCCAGGTGATCGGGGTGGTCGCCAACAACCCGATGTTCAAGGGTGGCGTCCTGTTCGTCGACTCGGCCGACAAGGCGACCAGGTTCATCCAGGCCTGCGATGCGTTCAACGTGCCGCTGCTGTTCCTGGCCGACGTGCCTGGGTTCATGGTCGGCACGGCCGTCGAGAAGCAGGGCATCATCAGGCACGGCGCAAAGATGATCAGCGCGGTGTCCGAGGCGACGGTGCCGAAGATCTGCGTCGTGGTCCGCAAGGCCTACGGCGCTGGTCTCTACGCGATGGCGGGCCCTGGCTTCGAGCCCGATGCCACGCTGGCGCTGCCAACAGCGAAGATCGCGGTAATGGGAGCCGAGGCGGCCGTGAACGCCGTCTACTACAACAAGCTCGCGGCCATCGCCGACCAGGAGGAAAGGGACCGTCAGGTCCAGCAATTGCGCGATGACTACGAAGCGGACATCGACATTCTCAGGCTGGCGGGTGAGCTAGTCGTCGACGACATCGTCGAGCCCGAGCACCTGCGGCCCGACCTGATCCGCCGCTTCGGGGCCGCGCGCGGCAAAGACCGCTCGTTCTCGCGCCGACGCCACGGCATCACCCCCGTGTAACACCAAGCGGACAAAAGCACATCAGCGCCTGAGTTTTGTTCTAATTGTGAATAGGGCTTGACCAATTCATTGCCAATATTCGGGTGCGTCGTAGCGCTCGAATTGCGCCTGTTCGCCTTAGCATCTGGGGCATGACTAGCGTATTGCTTGCCGAGGACGACCCGTCTATTTCCGAGCCGCTGGCACGGGCTTTGCGCCGTGAAGGCTATGAGGTCGGTGTTTCCGCCGATGGGCCGGGCACCTTCGAGGTCGCCAAGGCCGGCGGTATTGATCTCATCGTCCTGGACATCGGCCTGCCCAGGATGGACGGCCTCGAGGTGTGCCGGCGGCTGCGGCTAGCCGGCCAGGACACCCCGGTCCTGATCCTCACCGCGCGGGCCGAAGAGGTGGACACGGTCATCGGGCTCGACGCGGGCGCCGACGACTACGTGACCAAGCCGTTCCGGCTCGCCGAGTTCCTGGCCAGGGTGCGGGCGCTGCTGCGCCGCGGCGCCTCGCCCGCGCAGGAGGTGCAGGGCGTGCGGATCGACAACGACGCCAGGCGCGCCTGGCTCGGCGACCGCGAGCTCGACCTGACGTCCAAGGAGTTCGACCTGCTGCACCTGCTGGTCACCGAGGCAGGAAAGGTCGTGACCAGGGACCAGATCATGCGGCAGGTCTGGGACAGCAAGTGGTGGGGATCGACCAAGACACTGGACATGCACGTGTCCTGGCTGCGCCGCAAGCTCGGCGACGACGCCCACAACCCGCACTTCATCACCACGGTGCGGGGCGTCGGGTTCAGGTTCGAGCGCGGGGAGGAATGAGCGTGCCGGAGGCGAGCAGTAATGTCTTGCCGGAGGCGGGCAGTAATGTCTTGCCGGAGGCGAGCAGTAATGGAGCAAGCGAGGACTGAGCCTTGATCCAGCGCCGTCTGCTGACGTCGATGTTCGGGGTTGCGATCGCCGCGATCCTCGTGTTCGGGGCCGGGGTCGAGGTGGTGGCGCTGTCGCGCCCGCCCGGCGCGCACCCGCTGCGGCTCGCGCCGCTGCAGGTCGGCCTGCTCGGGCTGATCGCGCTGGTGGTCGCGGCCGGGCTGACGATGGCCCAGGCCAGGCGGCTGGCCAAACCCGTGCGGGACCTGGCCAGGGCGGCCGACCGGATCGGCTCAGGCGACGCGCGGCCGGTCGGCAGGCGATACGGGGTCGCGGAACTCGACCGGATCGCCGAAGGCCTCGACAACGCTGCGGAGCGGGTCACCGACCTGATCTCGGCCGAGCAGGACTTCGCTGTCGACGCCTCCCACCAGCTGCGGACCCCGCTGACCGCGCTGTCGATGCGGCTAGAGGAGATGGTCGCCGCCGCGGACGATCCCGAGGTGGTCAGGGAAGAGGGCACGGCCGCGCTGGCGCAGACCGACCGGCTCGCGCAGGTCGTCGGCCAGCTGCTCGGCCGGGCTCGCCGGTCCTCGTCAGGCGCGCCGCAGCTGTCCAGCATCGACGACATCATCGCCCAGCAGATCAGCGAGTGGGAGCCGGCGTTCAGGGCGGTGGACAGGAAGCTGGACGTGACGGGCGAGCACGGACTGCGCGCCTATGTCAGCGCGGGCGGCGTGTCCCAGGTGGTCGCGACGCTGCTGGACAACGCGCTCACGCACGGCGGCGGGACCGTGAGCATCAGGACCTCGCAGACCCCGAGGTCGGTGGTGATCGAGGTGAAAGACGAAGGCAAGGGCGTCCCAGCTGACCTGGTGCACAGGATCTTCGAGCGGAGCGTCAGCGGCGCGGGCGGCACCGGCCTCGGCCTGGCGCTGGCGAAGTCGGTGGCGTCCTCCGACGGCGGTCAGCTTGTGCTGGTCAGGCCGCGGCCTGCGACGTTCGCGGTGATCTTCCCGCAGCCGGTGGTCGAGCAGCTGGACGAGCCTGTGGTGGCCGGCCCAGCGTAGGAACGGCGCTGACCTCGTAGGCTACGGCGCGTGGGCGAAGCGACGCCGGGACGGGCCACAGCGCGGGTGGCGACAGCGGGGCAGGTGCCGGTTGTCGGCATGGTGGGCGGCGGCCAGCTCGCGCGGATGACGGCCCAGGCAGCAGTCAGCCTCGGCATCGGGTTCCGCGTGCTGGCCGACCGGCCTGACGACAGCGCGGCTCAGGTCTGCGCGGGTGCCACGGTCGGCGACTACCGGTCAGCCGCTGACGTGCTGGCCTTCGGCGCCGGTTGTGACGTGGTGACCTTCGACCACGAGCACGTGCCGACCGCGCACCTGACCGCGCTCGAGGACGTGACGGCGGTCAGGCCAGGCGGGCCAGCGTTGCGGTTCGCGCAGGACAAGGGTGCCATGCGGGACCACCTCAGCGCCCTGGAGGCGATCAAGGGCCTTCCGGTCAGGTGCCCGCGGTACCGGCGCGCCGGCAGCCTCGCTGAGGTCCGCGAGTTCGCGCTGGCCGGCGGTGGCTGGCCAGTCGCTCTGAAGGCCACCTCGGGCGGCTACGACGGCAAGGGCGTGTGGATTTGCGAGAACGAGGACGCTGCCGCTGAGGTGCTCGCGCACGGGATCGGGTTGCTCGCTGAGGAGTTCGTCCCGTTCGACCGTGAGCTCGCCGTGCTGGTCGCCAGGTCGCCGACCGGCCAGGGCGGCGCCTACCCGGTCGTGCAGACGCTCCAGCAGGACGGGATCTGCCGCGAGGTCATCGCCCCCGCGCCCGGCCTGGACCCTGAGCTGGCGACCGTCGCCCAGCAGGCGGGGCTGACCATCGCGGCCGAGCTCGGCGTGACCGGCTTGCTGGCCGTGGAGCTGTTCGAGCTCGGCGGCGAGCTGATCATCAACGAGCTCGCGATGCGGCCGCACAACTGCGGGCACTGGACCATCGACGGCGCGCGGACCTCGCAGTTCGAGCAGCACCTGCGCGCGGTGCTTGACCTGCCGCTCGGCTCTCCCTTGCTGACCGCGCCCGCAGCCGTGATGGTGAACGTGCTGGGCGGCGCCGATCCTGACCTGTACCCGCGGCTCGTGCACGTGATGGCGGCCGACCCAGGGGTAAAGGTGCACCTGTACGGCAAGCAGGTGCGGCCCGGTCGCAAGGTGGGCCACGTGACCGTCGCGGGCGATGACGTGGCCGGGCTGCTGGGCCGCGGCCGGCGGGCTGCGAACTACCTCAGCCACGGCACGGAGGAGCCCGAGGACGAGCGAGCTGGGGGGAGCGGCCGGTGAGCGAGCGACCTGTCGTCGGCGTCGTGATGGGCAGCGACTCGGACTGGCCGGTGATGCGGGCAGCGGCTGACGCGCTCGCGGAGTTCGGCGTCGCGTACGAGGCCGACGTCGTGTCCGCGCACCGGATGCCGCTCGACATGATCGGCTATGGCGGGGCGGCAGCCGCCCGCGGGCTCAAGGTGATCATCGCGGGGGCGGGCGGCGCCGCGCACCTGCCAGGCATGCTGGCGTCGGTCACGCCGCTGCCGGTGATCGGCGTGCCCGTGCCACTCGCGCACCTGGACGGCCTTGACTCGCTGCTGTCGATCGTCCAGATGCCCGCGGGCATCCCGGTAGCCACGGTTGCGGTCGGCGGAGCTCGCAACGCCGGGCTGCTGGCGGTGCGCATCCTGGCCGCCTCGGACTCCGCGCTGCAGCAGAAGGTGATCGACTTCCAGGCGGAGCTGCGGGACGTCGCGCAGGCCAAGGGGGCGGCGCTGCGCGCGCGCCTGGCCGGCGAGTCCGGCTGAGCTAAGGGCTTCTGATCAGCCCGATGTCACGGGCAGGACACGCGCTTCCTGTCTGCCGTTCACTGCCGTCCTCATACTCGGACTCATGCTGACACGCCGAACTTTTCTCCAGCTGATGGGCGCTTCTACCGGAGTCGCGCTTACCGGGACGGAATACCTGTCCGCTATGGCCGCGCGAGCGGCTACCGCCGGCCACCCGCACGGCTCCGGGGGCGTCGAGCACGTCGTCATTCTCATGATGGAGAACCGCTCATTCGACCATTTCCTGAGCTGGCTGCCGGGCGCTGACGGCCGGCACGACATGACCTATCTGTCGGCCGACGGGAATGTCTATCCGAACTACCCGCTCGCTCCGGACTTCCAGGGCTGCGGTTACAGCGACCCCGACCATAGCTGGGAAGGCTTCCTGGTTCAGCGCAACTTCGGGAAGATGGACGGCTTCCTGCAGCGGCCGACCCCGCCGGAGAACAACCCTGGCGTGACGCTCGCCGCCGCCAACACGTTCCCGGCCGGGTACTACACGAACCATCACCACGACGGCCGCCGCAAGGCCGCCCCCGACCTGCCGGTGATCGGCGCGCTGGCCGAGAACTACACCGTCCTGGACAGGTACTTCTGCTCGTTCGCCGGCGAGACGTTCCCGAACCGGTTCTACCAGCACGCCGCGCGGACGGACCGGGACCACAACAACACGGTGATCTCCACGCTGCCGTCTATCTGGGACCAGCTCTCGCCGATCCCCAACACCCAGGGCATCCCGACCGGCGGGTACTTCTTCAGGGACCTGCCGTTCCTGGCGCTGTGGGGCCTGAAGTACTTCCCGTTCTGGCACCCGTTCGCCGCCGGTGACACTGACGCGCTCGGCATCCCCGTCACCACGCCGTCGTTCATCGACACGGTGGCTGCCGGCAACCTGCCCAACGTCAGCTTCGTCGACCCGGCGTTCGACACCGAGGGCAACGGGACCTCGGCCGACGACCACCCGCTGGCCGACATCAGGCTGGGCGAGCGGTTCATCGCCGATGCCTACCACGCGCTTGCCGACGCCGGGTACCTGGACAACACGGTCTTCATGATCACCTTCGACGAGTGGGGCGGCTTCTTCGACCACGTGCCGCCGCCGCACGTCATCGACGACACCGACCCGGCCACCGTCGACCACACAGGGGACAGCACCGCGCCGACCGACGGTCAGCTGATCCCTGACTACACCCAGCTCGGTTTCCGGGTGCCGGCGATCGTGGTCTCGAACCTGGCTCCGGCCAGGGTCGAGCATCACGGCCCGTTCGAGCACGCCTCAACGCTGAAGCTGATCGAGTCGACGTTCGGGCTGCAGCCAATGACGGCCAGGGACGCGAACGCCAGCGACCTCGGCCGGGTGCTGGGCCGTGAGCGGCGGCACGAGGTCAGGCCTGGCGTGATCCCGACCAGCGCCGAGGTGCCAGGGCCGGCCAACGACGCGGCCGCAGTGTGCAGCGCGTCCAGCGTGCAGTCGGTCTCGCCCGACCCGGTCCGCAAGCACCGGCACGGCTTCGCCGAGGCGCACGTCCTGCACAAGCCCGGCTACCCGACCGGATCTGGCATGGCCGGCTTCGGCAAGGAGTTCCGCAAGACCAGCTAGCCCCGGCAACCTTCCCGCTTCCCCCGCCCCGCCCGGCTCCGCCACCGCCGCGCCTCGCACCGGCACCCCACCTATGAACCCTTGGTGGGCCTATAGCACCACCAAGGGTTCATAGGGTGCGCACGACGGGGGGCGGGGTGTTAAGGGGTGCAGATCAGGGCCCAGGGGCGGTTGGCGACGCGGGTGAGCACGAGGGTGGCGGAGGCTGGGCCGCGCAGGGCGAGGCGGCGGTGGATCTGGGCCACGTCGCCGGCCAGGCCCCGTCTGCGGATGTCGACCGTGCCGATGCCGAGCTCGCGGAGCCTGCGCGCGAACCGCTTCTCGTGCCAGGGCGCGGACTCCAGCACCCGCAGCGTCCTGGCGAACGGGGTGCCGACCGGCTCGTCCGACGAGAGGAACGCGATCATCGGGTCGATCTGCCACGTGCCGGTCAGCGCGGCCAGGTCGGCGACCAGCCCGGCCCTGGTGACGGCCGGGTTCGGGTCAAGCAGGTAGGCCCCGGGCGCGGCCAGCGGCACGTGGTGATCCGCCTCCGCGCCCGGCGCGCCCGTCCCCGCCAGGGTGTCGCCAGACGGCAGCACCGTCGCGCGGCTGGATGCCTGGTCGCCGGCCAGGGCGGGGGACCAGAGCAGCGCCTCCTTCAGGTCCCTGCCGACCGCGACGAACTCGGTTTCCCAGCCGGGCGGCGCCAGCTCGCGCGGCAGTCCGGGGGCAGCCTTGATGCCGGCCAGCGGCACGGTCTCGGCGAGCCGCAGGCACCACGCCAGCGGCGGCCGGCTCTGCCCGGCCCGCAGCCGCCGGTCGCCGTCCCGTCGGGCCGGGTCGATGAACACGGCGTCGACGCCGCGCAGCGGCATCCGCGTGACGTCCGCCTGGACAAACGCTGCCGCCGCGCCGGGAGCGCACAGGGCGACGTTGTGCCTGGCGAACTCCAGGCTGACCAGATCTAGGTCGACCCCGATCACCGCGCCGCCGCCAGCGCCGGCCCCCGAGGCAAGCGCGACCAGGTTGCCGCCGATGCCGCAGCACAGGTCGGCGATCACCCGCGCCCCGGCGAACCTCGCGGCCGCGTGCCGCGCGGTCAGCTCGGACGACGCCTGCTCGAGCCCGGCCCTGGTGAACAGCATCTGGCCGGCCCGGCTGAACTTGGCGCTCGCTGCGGTCCGCAACGCCTGCTGGGTCAGCGCCGCGGCGACGAGTTCGGCCGGGTACCCGGCGCGGAGCGATTCCGACAGCGCCAGCGCTCGCTCCGGGCCGACGTCCTCGCCGGCCAGCCGGCCGAGCAACTCGCGGCCTGCCAGGGACAGCAGGCTCCGGGCGCTTGAATCACCGGCGCTTGAATCACCGGCGCTTGAACCGCCGTCGCTGGCCCCTACCATCGGGTACATGAGTTCTGATTTCACCGCCTACGCCCTGTCTGAGGAGCACGTCGCGCTCCGCGAGTCGGTCCGCCAGCTGGCCGAGGACAAGATCGCCCCGTACGCGGCCGAGGTCGACGAGCAGGCGCGGTTCCCGCAGGAGGCGCAGGACGCGCTCGTCAAGGCCGACCTGCAGGCCGTGCACATTCCCGAGGAGTATGGCGGCGCCGGCGCCGACGCGCTCGCCACGGTCATCGTCATCGAGGAGGTCGCCCGCGTCTGCGCGTCGAGCTCGCTCATCCCGGCCGTGAACAAGCTTGGCACGGTCCCGCTCCTGCTCTCCGGCTCCGCCGAGCTGAACCAACGGTATCTGCCGCCCGTCGCCCGGGGCGAGGCGATGTTCTCCTACGCGCTGTCCGAGGCTGAGGCAGGCTCTGACGCCGCGGGGATGCGGACCCGCGCCGTCCGCGATGGCGACAGCTTTATTTTGAACGGGACTAAGCGGTGGATCACCAACGCAGGTGTGTCTGACTACTACACGGTCATGGTCGTCACCGATCCTGACGCGGGCGCGCGGGGGATCTCCGCGTTCGTGGTGGAGAAGGGCGACGAGGGATTCTCGTTCGGCGCGCCCGAGCACAAGCTCGGGATCAAGGGATCGCCGACCCGCGAGCTGTTCTTCGACGACTGCGTGATCCCGGCGGACCGGATGATCGGCGAGGAGGGCAGCGGCTTCCGCACCGCGCTGGCCACGCTGGACCACACCAGGGTCACGATCGCGGCCCAGGCCCTCGGCATCGCGCAGGGCGCGCTCGACTACGCGGCTGGCTACGTGCGCGAGCGCAAGCAGTTCGGCAAGGCGATCGCCGAGTTCCAGGGCGTCCAGTTCATGGTGGCCGACATGGCGATGAAGCTGGAGGCCGCCAGGCAGCTGACCTACGCGGCGGCTGCCAGGTCCGAGCGCGCGATGGCCGGGGAGAAGGTCCCCGACCTTACCTTCATCTCCTCGGCTTGCAAGTGCTTCGCGTCCGACGTGGCGATGGACGTCACGACCGATGCTGTTCAGCTGCTCGGCGGGTACGGCTACGTCCATGACTACCCGGTCGAGCGGATGATGCGCGACGCCAAGATCACCCAGATCTACGAGGGCACCAACCAGATCCAGCGCGTCGTGATGGCGCGCCAGATCCTGCAGCAGGAACGCGTGGGCTGAGGGAACTCGGGGGAGTGCACGTTGCGACTATCCTTCTCCGCATGGCGATCATCCCGGAGAAGCCGTCGCTGAGCGGCCTTGAGGCGAAGTGGGGTGCCGACTGGCAGGCACGCGGCCTGTACCGCTTCGACCGGTCCAAGACACGTGATCAGATCTACGCGATCGACACGCCGCCGCCGACGATCAGCGGCTCTCTTCATCTTGGCACCGCTTTCGGCTACATCCAGGTAGACGCGGTCGCCCGCTTCCAGCGGATGTACGGCCGCGAAGTCTTTTACCCGATGGGCTGGGACGACAACGGGCTGCCGACCGAGCGCCGGGTGCAGACGCACTATGGCGTCCGCTGTGACCCGAACGTTCCGTATGACGCTGATCTCGAGGTCGCTCCGGCGGGGAAGAACGACAAGACCCAGCGCCCCATCTCGCGGCCGAACTTCGTGGCGCTGTGCCAGCGGCTCACGGAGGAGTTCGAAGAGGACTTCGAGCAGCAGTGGCGCACGATCGGGCTGTCGGTCGACTGGGACCTCACCTACGCGACGATCAACGAGCGATCGCGCCGGGTCGCCCAGCTCGCGTTCCTGCGCAACCTGGCCCGCGGCGAGGCCTACGCGACTGAGGGCCCGAGCATGTGGGACGTGGACTTCCAGACCGCGGTCGCGCAGGCCGAGTTCGAGGACCGCGAGGTCAACGGCGCGTTCCACAAGATCGCGTTCCCCGCCGCCGACGGCGGCGCCGCGGTCGAGATCGAGACCACGCGGCCTGAGCTGCTGCCGTCCTGCGTCGCGCTCGTGGCGCACCCCGATGACAAGCGGTACGAGCGCCTGGTCGGCACCGAGGTCATGAGCCCGGTGTTCGGCGTGCGGCTGCCCGTTGTGGCACATCCGCTCGCCGAGCCGGACAAGGGCACCGGCATCGCCATGATCTGCACCTTCGGCGACACCACGGACGTGCTCTGGTGGCGGCAGCTCGGCCTGCCGCTGCGGTCAGTGATCCAGCGGGACGGGCGGTTCCAGGCCGAGACGCCTGCCTGGCTGTCAGGACCGGGCGCGGAGGCCTACGCCGCGCTGGCCGGCAAGACCTCGCAGCAGGCCCGCCGGGTCGTCGTGGAGCTGCTGCGCGAGTCGGGCGCGCTGATCGGCGAGCCGCGGCCGTGCACCCACCAGGTCAAGTTCTTCGAGAAGGGTGACCGGCCGCTGGAGATCGTGACCAGCCGCCAGTGGTACATCCGCAACGGCGCCCGCGACCCCGAGCTGCGCGAACGGTTGCTGGCCGCGGGCCGTGAGCTGCGCTGGCATCCGGACTTCATGCGGGTCAGGTACGAGCACTGGGTCGAGGGACTCAACACCGACTGGCTGATCAGCCGCCAGCGCTACTTCGGCGTGCCGTTCCCTGTCTGGTACCCGGTGGACGACAACGGCGAGACGCTCTGGGACCAGGCCATCACCGCCGAGGACGCGGCGCTGCCCGTCGATCCGCAGAGCGATGCGCCGCCCGGCTACGACGAGTCGCAGCGCGGCAAGCCAGGCGGGTTTGCCGGTGACCCCGACGTGATGGACACCTGGGCGACCTCGTCCCTCACCCCGCAGATCACCTGCGCCTGGGAGGAGGACGCTGACCTGTTCGGAAGGCTCTTCCCGATGGACTTGCGGCCGCAGGGTCCCGAGATCATCAGGACCTGGCTGTTCGCCACCGTGTTGCGCTCGCTGCTTGAGCACGGCCAGCTGCCGTGGCAGCACGCCTCCATCAACGGCTGGATCCTGGATCCGGACCGCAAGAAGATGTCCAAGTCCAAGGGCAATGTGCTCGGCCCGATGCCACTGATCGAGCAGTTCGGCGCAGACGGCCTGCGGCACTGGGCCTGCCGGGCCGCGCCCGGCACGGACACGGCAGCGGATCCGGCCCAGATGAAGGTGGGCCGCCGGCTCGCCGTCAAGGTCCTGAACGCCTCGAAGTTCGTCCTCGGCCTCGGCGCGGCCGACGTCACAGCCGCCGACATCACCGAGCCCATCGACCGCGCCATGCTGGCTCAGCTCGAGGCTGTCGTGGCCGACGCCACCGAGGCGTTCGCCGGCTATGAGTACCATCGCGCGCTGGAGCGGACCGAGGCGTTCTTCTGGCAGTTCTGCGACGACTACCTGGAGCTCGTCAAGATGCGCGCGTACCGGGGCGGCGTGGAAGGGCGGTCGGCCCAGGCGGCTCTGGCTACGGCCCTGTCGGTGCTGTTGCGGCTGTTCGCGCCGGTCATGCCGTTCGTGACCGAGGAAGTGTGGTCGTGGTGGCAGGAGGGCTCGGTGCACCGGGCGGCCTGGCCGACTGCCAATGAGCTGCGGGACGCCGCTCAGGGCGGCGACCCGGCAGTCCTCGACGTCGCGGGCGGCGTGCTCGCCGAGATCCGCAAGGCCAAGTCGGCGGAGAAGAAGTCACAGCGGCACGAGGTTCTCTCGCTCGTGGTTGAGGACGAGCCTGAGGTGATCGCGACGCTGCAGCGGGCCGAGACCGACCTGCGGCACGCGGGCGTGGTCACCGACCTTGTGTTCAAGGAAGGCAACGAGCGCCAGGTGCGCGTGCAGCTGGCGCCCGACGCCGTTCCTGCCTAGCCGGGCTGGCGCGGCGGCGCCTAGCGGGGGTAATCGTCTTCGTAGGTGACCTCGTCGCGGGTGTAGCTGCCGGGCGTGCGGGCCGGGTACGGCCTGCCGCCATCGACCGCGCTCGTCTGCCGGTACCTGGTGCGGCGGCCCTGCGATCGCGGCGCCCAGACGATCAGCCACAGGATCAGGCCGAGCAGCCCGACACCCATCAGGATGTCGCCGATGGTCTGCAGGTAAAGGCCATGGGTAACGGAGATCGCGATGGCGAATCTGAGTATCGCGCCCACCGCGATCAGCGCAAGTGCAGCACCAATCCTCATCTCGCTCCTCCAATACGCGCGACGGGGGTCCAGCGCCGGCAGCTTCCCGCGGTCCTGGCAGGCAAACGCGGGCTGCTCCTGCGCGCGCCGCGCGGACGGCTCTCGCGCGCGCCGCGCGGACCGCGGCGGGCGTCGGCGATCATGGAGGCGTGCAGCCAGCCGCTGATTCCCCCATTGTGGTGAGCGGGTTCGTCGATCACCACACGCACGTGCTGGCCGAGGCGGCAGGGGTTCCCTTTCCCTGGCAGGGCGGCACCGTCCGCGCCTTTCACGAGCGGGTGCACAGCGACCGAATCACGCCGATGGACGTACCGGAACCCGCGGCCGGTGACGTAGCGGCCGCCGAGCTGGGCGGGCGCCTGCATCGCGGGCTGAGCCGCGCGGCCGCCCTTGGCCTGGTCGAGATCACCGAGATGGGCATGCGGGACTGGCGGTACCTGGACGCCCTGGCCGGGTCCGGCGACCGGCCGTTGCCCGCGCGGGTCAGGATCTACGTTGCCAGCGGCCTCGCCGAGCGGTCGGGCGCCGCGGAGCTCGCGGCCAGGCGGGCGGATTGCGGGCCCTGGGTCAGGCTCGAGGGCGTCAAGTTCTACGCCGACGGCTGGCTTGTGCCTCGCACCTGCGCGATGTGCCGGAGCTTCGACGACGAGGACACCGCGGGCATCTTGTTCGCCGACGCCGCGGCCCTTGCCCGCCGGATCGAGCCGTTCGCCGCCACTGGCTGGCGGATCGCGACGCACGCGATCGGCGACCGCGCGGTCGAAGCCGTGCTCGACGCCTGCGAGCTGGCTTGGGGCGGGGACCGCGGGGCGATCGCCGCCGCGGCTCCCCGGATCGAGCACGGCAGCGTGCTGTCGGCCGAGCTGGTCAGCCGGATCGCTGAGCTCGGCGTGTTCGTCTGCATCCAGCCGTCGTTCGCGGTCACGGACGCGGCCCAGGTCCCCGTCGCCCTCGGCGCTGACCGGCTCCGGAGCGCGTATCCGTGGGCCAGCCTGGCCGCGGCCGGGGCGAGGCTGCTGTCAGGCACCGACTACCCGATCGAGGTCATCGAGCCGCTCGTCGGCCTTGCCCGCCTGGTGACCGGCCGGTCCTGCCGGCCGGGATTCGAAACCGCTGCGGCCGCGCCGCAGGTGTCCAGGCTGCCCGTGCCGCTCGCCGTCGCGATCAGCACCGACGTGGCCGCTGGCCGCACCTTCCTGTCAGCCGATCCGGTCACGGCCGGCCCGGGCGAGCTGGACGCGATCGACGTGCTCGGCACGCAGCCAGCGCCATTCTGAGGTCATCCCGGCCGTGCGGCCGCCTGCCATTCGGCGGCCAGGAGGGCGTACACGGCCGTGTCGCCCCACTCGCCCTTGAACCAGATGTCCTCGCGGAAGTACGCCTCGCGCCGCATCCCGAGCCGCTCGCAGAGCCGCACCGAGGCGTCGTTGCGCGGATCGAGCTGTGCCCACACGCGGTGCATGCGCAGGCCGGCGAACGCCAGCACGAGCAGCTCCCGCGCGGCCTCGGTGGCGAGCCCGCGGCCGTGGTAGGCGGGATTCAGCGCCCAG
Organism: uncultured Actinomycetota bacterium; assembly: GCA_963739025.1. GTDB lineage: Bacteria > Actinomycetota > Actinomycetes > Streptosporangiales > Streptosporangiaceae > Chersky-822. The sequence goes on from CAVTYS010000005.1 coordinate 371,383, forward strand.
CCGATCTCGGTCTGGCGGTCGGCCAGCTGCCCGGCCTTGACCAGGAGGTCGCCGATCACGCGGCCGTCGTGCTCGATCGCCAGGATGATCTTGTCCTCGTCGGCCTTGATCCGCGTCGCTGCCATCCGCTCGGCGATGAACGCGGCTGCGCCGCTGACCTGCAGCGGCTCAGCTGGCATGTACCGGACGACGTCGGGCCGGCTGCGGTAGGCGAGCACGTCGGCCTCGTCGCCGTGCCGGAACGGCCGCAGCACCAGCCGCTCGGTCCGGCGCGGCAGCACAGCCGCGGACGCGGCGACCTCGGTCATCGGCGCTCCCCTCCCAGCGGCGAGCCTACCGGCGCGCGGGACCGTCAGTGCCGGCCTGGCCTCAAGCCAGCGTCCTGGCCGGCACTCGCGCGCGGCCAGCGTCCTGCATGCCGGTGAAGGCGGCGATCCGCTGTCGCAGCGAGGCCGCGTCCAGGCCGTGCGCCGTCAGGTGCTGAAGTGGCGTGCCGTAGCGCCTGAGCTCCTCGCGGGCCACGCCGAGGCCGAGCACCCGGTGCGGCACGTCGGCCAGCGCCGCAGCGACCTCGGGCACCGACGTCCCGGCGAGATAGGGCTCGGCCAGGACGACCACGCGAGCGGCCAGCGTCGCCCTCAGCGCCTGCCGGTCAAAGGGCCGGATCGTGGGCGCGTACAGCACCGTGACGTCCATCCCTGCCGTCGCCGCGATGACCGCGTCGGCCAGCGGGCCGACCGCGATCACACTGGCGTGCGTCCCGCGCCGCAGCACGGTGAAGCCATCGCCTCTGGCCAGCGGCGCGGCGTTGGCCAGCGCGGACAGCCTCAGGTACACCAGCCCGTCGGCGGCGGCAGCGGCGCGGAGCTGGTGTTCCGACTCGTCGGGGTGGCCGGGAACGTGCACGGTCCAGCCTGGCAGCGTGCCGAGCAGCGCCACGTCGCCTGGTGACTGGTGGGTGCGGCCGGCGCCCGGGTAGTCGACCGACGCACCGGAGCTGACCAGCACCGCGCCAGCGCTGGCTGCCTGGTGGTTCAGGTCCAGCTTGATCTGCTCGAACGGCCGCTCGACCAGGAAACTGGCGAACGTGTGCGCGATCGGGCGCAGGCCGGCCAGCGCCATCCCGCCCGCCACGCTAATCAGCAGCTGTTCCCTGATGCCGAGGTTGACGACCCGGTCGGGATGACGCCGCTGCGCCGCGCTGAACATGTCGGCCGAGATATCGGCCAGTACCACGGCGAGCCGCGGGTCGGAGTCAAGCAGCTCTGAGGTGACGCGCGCGAAGCGCTCACGCATGGTGTCCATCGGATGTTCCTCTCAGGCGGGCTCGATCACGGCGACCACGGCGTGCGGCCGGCCTGGGTGCGGGGCGGTGAGCGCCGCCTCGAGCGCGGCGTGGTCACGGCCACTGACCCGCGCGGTCGACCAGCCCTCGGCGGCGAAGCGGGTCTCGATCCCGCCTGGCCAGCCGTAGCTCGCCGACGCGTTGTCCACGACCACGCAGTGCAGAGCCTCGAGCCCGGCCCGCCCCGCGAACGCGATCGCCTCGTGGCCGGAACCTTCGTCCAGCTCGCCGTCGCCTGTCAGCACGAACACGCGGTCGTCGGTCAGGCCGATGGCGCGCAGGCCGAGCGCGGTCCCGACGGCCAGCGGCAGCCCGTGGCCGAGCGATCCGCTCGAGATCTCTGCCCCCGGCACGAGGTTGCGGTCGGGATGCAGGCCGAGCAGGGAGTCGAACTGGCCGTAGCGCGGCAGCTCGTCAGCGCTGAGGAACCCCTTAGCGGTCAGGACTGCGTAATACGCCATGGGTCCGTGGCCCTTGGAGAGGTAGAACCTGTCCCTGGATTCGCTGCCCGCGGTGCCCCGGCCGGTGCGCAGCACGCGGTCGTACAGGACCCAGATGACGTCGAGCGTCGACTCGGAGGCCACGTCGTGCTTCTCGTCGCCGGTCATCAGCGCCATCAGGTCAGGCAGGTCCGCGTAGGAGTAACGGGGCAGGGTGCTCGCTTCTCTCATGAGGGCAAGTGTCGGACTTCAAGTGCACTTGAAGTCAAGCCGGCGGTGCCCGTACTCTCTGTGACGTGCCAGCCCTGCCCGCGCACCTGACCATCTCCGAGCTGGCCGCGCGCAGCGGCGCCGCGCCGTCGGCCCTGCGGTACTACGAGGACCTCGGCCTGATCATGGCCGAGCGGACGGCGGGCAATCAGCGCAGGTACGCCAGGTACATGCTGCGCCGGGTGGCGTTCATCAAGGCGGGCAGGCGGCTCGGCCTGTCGCTCGGCGAGATCAAGGTGGCCCTTGACCGGCTGCCCGCGGGCAAGGCGCCGACCAGGACAGAGTGGCGCCGGGCGGCCCACATGTGGCAGGCGCGCATCCACGACAGGATCGCCGAGCTCGAGCGGCTCGCTGACACCCTCGGCAGCTGCATCGGCTGCGGCTGCCTGTCGCTGCGCACGTGCGCGCTGTACAACCCAGAGGACGAGGCTGGCAGCCACGGAGCGGGCGCGCGCTGGCTGCTCGAAGCCGACGGCGCGCCGGATCGTTAGCGGCCAGCAGGCACGGGCGTCGCTAGAGGCCCAGGTCGTCGAGCTGCTTGTACAGCTCGGCGCGAGGGTTGGATGGATCGATAACAGGACTCTTGCCGCTGGTCGTGCCCGCCTTGCTGGCCTTGCGAGCGGGCTGGACCGCCGTGCCCGGCGCCCCGCCAGCGCCAGCCTTGGCAGGCTTGGCCGCCCTGGCCGCGCGCCGCTCGCGCAGCAGCCAGCCGCCGGCGATGCCGCCGACCAGGCCGCCCACGTGCGCCTGCCAGCCGATGCCCTCATGCGGCAGCAGCACGGCGAACTGGTAAGCGAAGCACAGCGCCATCACGGCGCCAACCAGCACGTCGATCAGGTGCCTGTCGAACAGCCCGCGGACGATGATGTAGCCGAAGTACCCGAACACGACTCCGCTGGCACCGGCGCCTACGCCGGACGGCTCGAAGAACCACGCAGCGAACCCGCTGGTCAGCACCACGATGAGGGTGAGAAAGGCGAACTTCTTGATGCCGCGGTAGGCGGCCAGGAACCCGAAGATGAACAGCGGCCCCGAGTTGCCCTCGATGTGGGTCCAGCTGAAGTGCAGGAACGGCGCGGTCAGGATGTCAGGCAGGCTGCCCACGTCGCGCGGCCTGATGCCGTAGGACAGCGTCAGGTGGTAGCTGTCGGCCACGTTGGCGATCTGGATCGCCCAGAGCACGACCAGGACTCCCGTCATCACGAAGAACGCCCTGCGCGCTCCGGCGAGCACTGTGCCGGGATCGCCGACATCGACCGCCCAGCCCAGGCGCGCCAGCCTGGTCTTGGTGCCGCGCCCTTGTGTCGCTGGATCGTTGCTCATCGCCCGTCCGTTCGCCGTCGGCCGGCTTGCCTGACACGCTAGCCAGCTACCAGTTTCCAGGGTAGCGCCGGCGTGTCGCGCGGCCGCCAGACCGCTGTCCTGCGTTCAACTAGTGATCACAACATGGCTGCGATTACTCGCCGTGATCGTTACGATACTGAATGCCATTCCGTGATCTGGCCGACACAATTTCGTCTCGCAACACCCCAACTTTTTCTACGGAAACGCTTGGCCGGTCCCGTCACTTCTGGCAACGTGGTGCGGCAACGGAGGTTGGCTCCTTATTTCGGTGGTTCTGCCGCAGGTGTCCCTAAATGGCCAGGCCACTGTAAGTAGCCGATCTGTTACAAGACTCGCTGCCTTAGCCGCAGCGGTCCTGCGCGCCCGGCGGCTTGCCGGCCGCGCTTGGCCGACGGAAGGACGGCATTGTCACAGCACCGGAGGCGCCCGGCCAGCACCAGCAGGCCGCGCAAGAGCGGCGGCGCAAGGCCGCGAAGCGGCAACGCGAAACCGCTGAGCGGGGCCCGCAAGCCGCGCAGGAGCGTTCGTGCCTTCTTGCTCACCACAGTCGTCGCGGCGATCTTCGTCGCTGGCGGTGCCGAATACATGATCGGCCAGTACTCCGCGGTCCAGGCGAACCCCCTCGCCGAGGCGCTCACCGCGATCCCGGCCAGCAAGGCCGGCGTCCAGCTGGCGCATCAGCGCCAGCACATGATCCTGATGGCCGCGGCCACCAAGAGCTTCAAGCTTGTCGGCAAGCCCAAGGTGGCGACCAAGCCAGCGCCGCCTTCGACGGGCGGTGGCGGCGGTGGCGCCCCCATCGTCAACGCCCCGATCCCGAGTCCTGGTACTGCGCAGTCCATCGCCTACAACATGCTGCCGTCGTTTGGCTTCAACGCCAAGCAGCAGTTCGGCTGCCTGAACAACATCTGGACCAGGGAGAGCGGCTGGCGGGTCACGGCCGCGAACGCCAGCGGCGCCTACGGGATCCCGCAGGCCCTGCCGGGGTCGAAGATGGCCAGCGCCGGGCCTGACTGGCAGACGAACGCCACAACGCAGATCAAGTGGGGTCTGGGCTACATCAAGGACCGCTACGGCACGCCCTGCGACGCCTGGGCATACTGGCAAGGGCACGGCTGGTACTGACAAGCACCCGCTGACGTCGGCGTTCTCGCTTAGCGAAGCGAAGTCGCTACTGTTCGTAGCGGTGACTGTGACCTTTCTCACACGGCCGAATGAGTAGCCGACGGGGCACGCACGCGCGCCAATGCGGCATGGGTGGATGGCTGACAGCGCCCAGCGCGCGTGATGTCCATTTCAGCGAAACCCGTCGCCCAGACCCCGCGACACGTCCGCGTAACAGGTTCAGCCGGGGAGCGGCCTGAACGTTTGCCTGGCGACCGTGAACACCTTGGCAGCGGCCGCGGCGTGCGGGGCCGGCGCCGATATCGACAGCACGTACGGCTGCGGCCCGGCGGACGTCTGAGCCGTGAAGATGAGCTTCGTGACGTCGATCCGCGCGGCGTTCGCCGGCTTCCACCAGAACGTCCAGGCCGCGGCCTGCCAGCCGTGGAAGGTCCGCTTCGTGATGGAGACCAGGTGACGGCGTGCCGACCACCATGCCCGTTTGCGTCATCGCGGGATCGCCCTGCACGGTCGCGATGCCGAAGTCGGTGAGTACGGCCTTCCCCTCGGGGGTGATCAGCACGTTGCTCGGTTTGACGTCCCTGTGCAGCACGCCGGCGGCGTGCGCTGAGCTGAGCGCGTCGAGCAGGCTGAGGCCAAGCTGGGCGGCCTGAGCCGGCGGCAGCGGCCCGTCTTCGGCGATGACCTGATCGAGCGGCCTGGCCTTGATGAGCTCCATCACGATCCACGCCATGCCGTCCTCTTCGACCACGTCGAAGACGGTGATGACGCCTGGATGGCTCAGCCGCGCGGCCGTCCTGGCCTCGCGCAGCGTGCGCTGGTAGCCGGCCCGTGCCTCGTCGGCCGATGCCATCGGCGCCAGCACGATCTGCTTGACGGCCACGTCGCGGTCGAGCAGTTCGTCCCGGCCGCGCCAGACGACGCCCATTGCGCCGCGGCCGAGCTGATGAAGCAGCCGGTAGCGTCCGGCCACAAGGCGGCCAGAACCGCCGGCGGAATGCATGGGCTGCAATCTACGCGTGCTGGCTTACAGATTTCTGTGAGCTTGATGCGAAACCCTGAGAATTCACCCAGCTGGCCTGGCCATCGCGAGCACGTCCAGCGCCTTGTCGAGCTGCTCGCTGGTGATCTCCCCGCGGTCGACGTGGCCGCGCGCGATCACGACGTCCCTGATCGTCTGCCCTGTCGCGAGCGCCTCGTGGGCGACCGCGGCGGCGGCTTCGTAGCCGATGAACCGGTTCAGCGCGGTCACGATGGCGGGGGAGGACTCCGCCAGTCTCCGCAACCGCGCAGGATCGGTGCTGATCCCATCGACGCACCGGTGCGCGAGCAGCGGCGCCCCGGCGATGAGCAGGTTGGCCGACCCCAGCAGGTTTCTCGCGATCACCGGGATCATGACGTTCAGCTCGAAGTTGCCGGCGGCGCCGGCGAACCCGACGGCAGCGTCGTTCCCGATCACCTGCGCGCAGGCCTGCGAGACCATCTCGCAGATCACCGGGTTCACCTTGCCAGGCATGATCGACGAACCTGGCTGCAGCTCGGGGATCGCGATCTCGGCCAGCCCGGTCCGCGGGCCTGAGCCCATCAGGCGCAAGTCGGTGCAGATCTTGTAGAGGCTCACGGCGATGGTGCGGAGCACGCCGCTGGCCGCGACGAGCGCGTCCCTGCCGCCCGCTGCCTCGAAGTGGCTGGCCGCCTCGGTGAACGGCAGGGACTGCGTCGCCAGCCGCCCGATCACGGCCGCGGCGAATCCCCGCGGGGCGTTCAGCCCGGTTCCGACCGCGGTGCCGCCGAGCGGGAGTTCGCAGACCTCGGGCAGCACGCCGCGGATCCTGGCGATGCCGTGCCTGACCGCGGCCGCATACCCGCCGAACTCCTGGCCGAGCGTCACGGGCACGGCGTCCATCAGGTGGGTGCGGCCGCTCTTGACCACGTCGGCGAACTCGGCGGCCTTGGCCTCGAGCGCCTCGGCGAGCTGGTCGAGCGATCTGACCAGAACGCCGAGGGTGCGCGCGGCGGCGATGTGGACGGCGGAAGGGAACACGTCGTTGGACGATTGCGACGCGTTCACGTGGTCGTTCGGGTGCACGGGCCTGCCGAGTCTGCGGGTCGCCAGCGTGGCGATGACCTCGTTCGCGTTCATGTTGGTGGAGGTCCCGGAACCGGTCTGGAAGACGTCGAGCGGGAAGTGCTCGAAATGACCGCCGTCGCCCGTCTCGCCGACGGCTATCTCCCGCGCGGCTGCACCGATCGCCTCCGCCATGTCGGCATCGATGATGCCGAGTTCGGCGTTGACCGCAGCCGCGGCCGACTTGATCCTGGCCAGGGCGATGATCACCGCGCGCGGCATCGGCTCGCCCGACATGCGGTGGGCGCTGGCGCGCTGGGTCTGCGCGGCCCACAGGGCGTCGGCAGGGACCTGGACCTCGCCCATCGAGTCGTGCTCGACGCGGAACCCGGCATGCAGGGGTGCTGAATCGCTCATCCCCCGATCATGCCCCCTGCTCGTGTCCTACGGGCGCTGGCCGATCGACAGGAGCGGCGCCTGCGGGGTGCTGACGTCCGCGAAGAAGTCGTTGCCCTTGTCGTCTACGACGATGAAGGCCGGGAAATCGCGGACTTCGATCCGCCAGACCGCTTCCATGCCGAGCTCGGGGTACTCGAGCACCTCGACCTTGGTGATGCACTCCTGCGCCAGCCTGGCGGCAGCCCCGCCGACCGAGCCCAGGTAGAACCCGCCGTGCTGCTGGCAGGCGGCGGTCACGGCCGCCGACCTGTTGCCCTTGGCCAGCATGACGTGTGACCCGCCAGCGGCCTGGAACTGCTCCACGTAGCTATCCATCCGCCCGGCGGTGGTCGGCCCGAACGACCCGGACGCGTAGCCCTCGGGGGTCTTGGCTGGACCGGCGTAGTAGACCGCGTGGTCGCGCAGGTAAGACGGCATCGGCTGGCCGGCCGCGAGCCGCTCGGCGATCTTGGCGTGCGCGATGTCCCTGGCCACCACCAGCGGCCCGGTCAGCGAGAGCCTGGACTTGATCGGGTACTTCGACAGCTCGGCGCGGATCTGTCGCATCGGCCTGGACAGGTCGATTCGCACCACGTCACCGTCCAGGTCGGCGTCCGTCGTCTCCGGCAGGTAGTGCGCCGGGTCGGTCTCCAGCTGCTCGAGGAAGACCCCGTCCTTGGTGATCTTGCCGAGCGCTTGCCGGTCGGCCGAGCAGGACACCGCGATCGCGACCGGGCAGGACGCGCCGTGCCTGGGCAGCCTGATCACCCGCACGTCGTGGCAGAAGTACTTGCCGCCGAACTGCGCGCCGATGCCGCTGCGCCTGGTGATCTCCAGGACGTCTTGTTCCAGCTCGACGTCGCGGAAACCGTGGGCGGCCATGGTGCCGGCCGCCGGCAGCGAGTCCAGGTACTTGGCTGATGCGTACTTCGCGGTCTTCAGCGCGAACTCCGCGCTGGTCCCGCCGACCACGATCGCCAGGTGATAGGGAGGGCAGGCGGCGGTGCCGAGCGCGCGCAGCTTCTCATCGAGGAACGCCGCCATCCGCTTCGGATTCAGGACCGCCTTGGTCTCCTGGTACAGGTAGGACTTGTTCGCCGAGCCGCCGCCCTTGGCCATGAACAGGAATTTGTACTCGGCGCCGTCGGTCGCCTGCAGCTCGATCTGGGCGGGCAGGTTCGTGCCCGTGTTGCGCTCCTCCCACATCGTCATCGGCGCGAGCTGAGAGTACCGCAGGTTGAGCTTGGTGTACGCGTCGAACACCCCGCGCGCGATGTGCTCCTCGTCGCGGCCGCCGGTGATCACCTGCTGCCCGCGCTTGCCGAGCACGATCGCCGTGCCGGTGTCCTGGCACATCGGCAGCACCCCGCCCGCCGCGATGCACGCGTTCCGCAGCAAGTCGCTCGCGACGAAGCGATCGTTCCGCGAGGCCTGCGGATCGTCCAGGATCGACCGCAGCTGGCGCAGGTGCGCTGGCCGCAGCAGATGAGCGATGTCGTGCATGGCCTGCGCCGTGAGCAGGGTCAGTGCCTGCGGATCCACCTCGAGGAATTCGCGGTTGAACGCACGACGCTGGGCTACTCCTGCCTCGCTTACCAGGCGGTACTCGGTGGTGTCAGGACCGAGGGGTAGCAGGTCGGTGTAGCTGAATTCGGGCATCAGTCGGCACATCCTCGCGGCAGATCAGGGGACGGCTTCATCGTAGTTCGCCGCCCGCCGGCCCATGGCCAGGCTGCACGGCCTTGCCGCGCGGGCCGCTGCGCCGTCATCCTGTGGTGGTTGCGGCGCGTCATATCTGCGGCAGCGGCCGCGCACCAGTCTCCGCGCTGGCCGGCGGCATCGCGGGAGTGGGTCGCTCCTCGCGGGGTAGCTGGCGGCACGGAGACTGGATTCCGTCCCCCGATCGCGAAGGAATGGCCGATGACGGGCACTGTTGACCGCGAGAGCAACGGCGTCGACCTGAGCGAGGCTGCCCGGCAGCTTCAGCAGGCCGCCCACGACGTGCGTGTCGCCTTCGACTGCATCGCCCTGGACGAACTCGACCGGGCGCACACGCACACCATCACGGCGCGCGCCGCTGTCGACGCCGCCGAGAACGCGCTCCGCGTGGCGCTCGGCGGCGACTGCAGCATCGCGGGCCGCTGAGGCCGGCCGCGCTGGCGACCCCCCGGCAACCCGTTCCCTGAGCGGTCCTGTAGTTTAGTGTGTGAGTCACACATCAATGCATGCCACGAGCTGCGAACCGCAGGAGGCGACATGACGACGCAGGCCAAGGGCACCTTCACGGTCTCTGCCTGGGACGAGAACACCTACCGGGAGCTCGGGAACGGCGGCAAGCTCACCAAGGCCACCGTCACCTTCGGCCTCGATGGCGACATCAAGGGCGAGGGCAGCTGGGAGGCCGTGATGTCCTACCAGCCGGACGGCACCGCGTTGTTCGCCGGCTTCCAGTTCATGACCGGCACGCTCGGCGGCAAGAAAGGCGATTTCGTGCTTCGGGCAGACGGAACCTTCTCCGACGGCCAGGCGCGCACCTACTGGCAGGTCGTCGACGGATCGGCCACAGGCGGGCTCGAGGGCCTGCGCGGATCTGGTACGGCGGTCACCACCGGCGGGTCGGGCGGCGACTTCACCTTCGATTACGAACTTGCCTGATGACGAGGCGGCGCTTGGGCCTGGCCCGGCCGGCGCGGGCTACCTGGACCGTGCGGCCAACGTCTTCGGCGCGCTGACACTCGTCATCGCCGACGAGGCCGCTGATGCCGTCGCCGCCGCGGCCGGGCGGTCCGACTCGGCCGGGCCGGCGCTCTCGGCGCTGCTGCATTTCCTGGACCGGCCGTCGATCGACCGGCTCCGCCAGGTGCTCGGCCTGACGTCGTCCGGCACGGTCCGGCTGATCGACCGCCTGGCCGAGTCCGGCTATGTGCGGCGCGAGCCCGGCACCGACGGCCGCAGCACGTCGGTCGCTCTCACCGAGCAGGGCAGGCAGGCCGCGATCGCGGTGTCCGCGGCGCGGGCTGGCGTGCTCGAGAGGTCGCTCGCCGTGCTCTCCGCCGACGAGCGAGCGACCTTCGAACGGCTGGCCGGGAAGGTGCTGATCGGCAGGATGCGCGGGCCAGGTGCCACCAGGTGGATCTGCCGGCTCTGCGACATCGGCGTCTGCCGGGGAACCGAGGGCGGCTGTCCCGTAGGGAACGCGGCCAGGGAACGTTACGGCAGGCAGGACCCGCGGGCAGGTCCGGTATCGTCAGGATGTGAGCCTGCGGCCAGGACCCGACGACCTGCGTGCTTCTGACGCGGACCGTGACCTCGTCCTCACGTTGCTGGGCGACGCCGCGGCCGATGGCAGGCTGAGCATGGCCGAGCACGCCGAGCGGTCAGAGCGGGCGCTCGCCTCCAGGACGCTTGGCGAGCTTGCCGCCCTCACGACCGACCTCGCGCTTCCGTCCGGCCAGCCGATCAGGCTGTATCCGCGGCGTTCGGTGGCGGCCGCTTTCGCCCGCGAGCGGCGCGACGGCCGCTGGGTGGTACCTGAGGTCTTCCCGGTGACCGCGTTCTTCGGCAATGTGGTGCTCGACCTGCGAGAAGCGGTGCTGCAGAAGCGGCGGATCACCATCCACGCGACCGCGGTGGCCGGTCAGATCCGCCTGATCATCCCGGCCGGGATAGCCGTGGAGATGGTTGGTCAGTCGTTCCTCGGCACCAGGAGCGTGCGGAGCAGGACTGCCGCGAACGCGCGACCCGAGCCGGTCACCGCCGTCATCGAAGTCCGCACGCTGACCGTGGGCGGGTCGGTGAAGGTGCAGACCGTGCGCCGGCCGCGCTGGCGGTCGGGTTTCCGCAGGAGCCAGCGTGCCGCCGCCCGCGATCAGTAGGGCACCACGGAGTAGCGGGAGACCTTCCACAGCGCGTGCTCGCTGCGAATGTTGCGGATCGTGCCCGACCTCGCGCGCATGACGAGCGTGGTCGTCGTCGCTCCGCCTGAACGGTAGCGCACGCCCTGCATCAGGTCGCCGTCGGTGATCCCGGTCGCGGCGAAGAACGCATCGTCGGAGGAGACCAGGTCGTCGGTTGTCAGTACCCGGTCAAGGTCGTGGCCGGCCGCTACCGCGCGGTCCCGTTCCGCTGAGTCCCTCGGTGCCAGCTTGCCGAACATGACACCGCCGAGGCACTTGATCGCGCACGCGGCGATGATGCCTTCAGGGGTGCCGCCGGTGCCGAGCAGCAGGTCGACGCCGCTTCCCTCGCGAGCCGCCATGATCGCGCCAGCCACGTCTCCATCGGTGATCAGCTTGATCCTGGCGCCGGCGTCCCTGACCTGCGAGATGAGTTCGGTGTGCCGCTCCCGGTCCAGGATGACCACGGTCACGTCGTGCGGCGAGCAGTGCTTGGCCCGCGCCACCGCCGCGATGTTGGCCGCGGGCGGGGCCTCCATGTCCACCGCATCGGCGGCCTCAGGGCCAGCGACGAGCTTGGACATGTAGAACACCGCGGACGGGTCGTACATGGAGCCCCTGGCACTGACCGCGATCACGGCGATCGCGTTGGACATGCCGTTCGCGGTCAGCCTGGTGCCGTCGATCGGGTCTACAGCGACGTCGCAGTCAGGGCCCGTGCCGTCGCCGACCTGCTCCCCGTTGAACAGCATCGGGGCCTGGTCTTTCTCGCCCTCGCCGATCACCACGACGCCTTTCATCGACACCGTGCTGATCAGCTGCCGCATCGCGCTCACGGCGGCGCCGTCGGCGCCGTTCTTGTCGCCGCGCCCGACCCAGCGTCCCGCGGCGAGCGCGGCGGCCTCGGTGACCCTGGCCAGTTCGAGCGCCAGGTTACGGTCGGGTGCGCTCGGCTCGGTTCCCAGCGTGATGGGCGGAGTCTGGTCGGCCATGGCTACACCTTCTCAGAACGGCCTCGCAGGGTCGCCGTCGCCGTCGGCCTCGCCAGGCCGGCTCGTCACGGCGGCCAGCCTGGCCCGCGCTCCCTCGAGCCATTCCTCGCAGATCGCGGCCAGCCGCTCGCCGCGTTCCCAGAGCTCAAGGGATTGCTCAAGGGTCAGGCCGCCCGCCTCCAGCCGCTTCACCAGGTCGGCGAGCTCGTCGCGGGCCTGCTCGTAACCCGGGCGGTCGGCCGTGCTTTCCTCCGGCATTAGTACAGCGTCGCGTAGTTCGCGTGCAGAAGGAAGCCGCTGAGGCGCGTCTGGTTCGGCGCGTGCCTGTGCGGCACGGACAGCCGCGGCCGCTTGTGCAGCGCATGCAGCACAACCGTGCGCACGACCTTGGCGTACAGCTTGCCGCCGATCGGCTGGGGGTGGATGTCATCGTTCCACAGCAAGCCCTTGTGATGCTCGATCGCGTTGTGCCAGTTCACGAGCAACACGTTCGGGTAGCGCCTGGCCGCCCTGGCCAGCGTGGCGTTGACTTCGTGCTCCCAGGAGCGTGGCACGAAGGTGTTGATCAGCACCAGCCAGCGGTCGCCGACCGCGGTCCTGAGCTGGCGGACCTGACCGACGGTGATGGGACCGTTGGTGCCAAGGCCCACGATCACGACCCGGCGCAGCCGCTTTGCCCTGGCTAGCTGGTCGACGACCGAGATGCCGGCGATCATGGCCCGGCTGACCTTGGCGTTGATGTAGATGCCGGGCATGGATGCCGCGAGTTCCGGCGCCGACGCCAGCATCACCGAGTCGCCGATCGCCAGGACCTTGGTTCCTGTTACCCGGACCGGCTTGGGCTTGGGCGCCTTCACGTGCACCGTGCGGTGGAACGGCATCCGGCCGGGAACGACCCACCAGGGGTCAGCCTGACCCGGCGGCTCGAGCGGCAGGGTCGAGGCACTGACCCGCAAGCCCTTGCGGATCTGAGCCTGCAGCGTCGGCCCCTGCCGCGAATTCGCCAGCCCGTACCCGGCAGTTCCCGCCATCGCGAGCAATGCCACGGCGGTCACCGTCGGGACGGCGGCGGACGGAATGGTCAGGAAGCCCCTCGGCCCGAGCAGCACCAGCCTGCCCCGCCTGGCAAGTTCCGTGCGCAGCCCGTGCCGCAGAATCGGCTCCTCGAGCCAGCGCCAGGACGCCGCGGCCAGCGCGACCGGCAGCACCGTGTCGATGATGCGGACAGGAGCGGACGTGGCGGACCGCGGCGCCATGCCCGTCGTGATCGCGATGACGGGCCAGTGCCACAGGTAGACGCCATAGGACCGGATGCCCAGCCACCGCAGCGGCTTCCAGGAGAGCAGCCTGCCGATTCTGCCCGGTGCCGCGGCGGCGAGGATGAGTCCGCCAGCCGCCACCGCCGCGAGCACGAGGCCGTAGGGATAGAGCACCGGGTCAGGGCCGGCCAGGTGCCAGACTGCCCAGGCCAGGACCATGAGGCCGGCGGCACCCAGGATGTCGAGCACCTGCCTGGCCCGGCCAGTGGTCGCGGCGACCCTCGCGAGCGGGAACGTGATCGCCAGCGCCGCGCCGACCATCAGCGCGCTGGCGTGCGTGTCGGTGCCGTAGTAGACGAGAGACGGGTCGGCGCCCGGCGTGTAGATCGCGAGCATGACTAGCGCGGAGGCAACGGCGCCGCCCCAGGCGAACAGGGCGCGCGAGGCCGGCCGGCGCACGAGCACCAGGATCGCCGCGAGCAGCAGCGGCCAGATCAGGTAGTACTGCTCCTCGACGGCGAGCGACCACAGGTGCTGGAACACCGGCGGCGGCCCGTACAGCGAGAAGTACGACTGGTGCGCGAACGCCTGCCACCAGTTGCTCGTGTAGGACACGGCGCCTAGCAGCGCAGGCCGCAGCGTGTCTCGCTGGCCGGGTTCGAGCAGGCTGACCGCCGCCGTCACCGTGATCAGCATCAGCGCGAGCGCGGGGAGCAGCCTGCGGGCGCGGCGCTGGTAGAACCTGCCGAGCCCGATCCGGCCTTCCTTGCGGTACCTGGCGACCAGCAGGTCAGTGATCAGGTAGCCGCTGAGCACGAAGAAGATGTCCACGCCGAGGAATCCGCCGGGGATCCACGGCAGCCCCTCGTGGAACGCGAGGACTGCGAGGACCGCGAGCGCGCGCACGCCGTCCAGGCCCGGCGCCCGCCGGGCCTGCTGGCCCTGCGCGGTCGATGGCTGGCCCGGCGCCGTCGATGGACCGTCAGCCTGGATCGGGCTGGCGGTGTTCGCCGGGGGAGCGGCGAGGGTGACCGGGGTGCTCGCCGCCGCGCGGGCGGCTGGTTCTGCCTGCACGACAGTCTCAGACGCCGCGGACTGGCCGTCAGTTGCGGCTGGAGCGATCGTCACGGTCAGCCCGATGGTCTCCGCAGAGGCCGACGTGGCTGACGCTGCTGGCTTGGGCGTCGCGGCCGCCGCCGGCGTGGTCAGCCGGACGTTGCTGGCGGCGACCCCGTTCGTGCTGCCGTTTCCTGCATGGCGCCGGTCGGCGTCTCCCGCGCCGCGTTCGCCCCAGCAGCCGATCAGCTTGATCGATCGGAACTCATTGGTCGGCGGTTCGGTTCCGCGCGGCTCACGCTGATCCTCCGCGGCGTCGAGCGCGTCCCCGTCCGCGGGAACGACCTCGGCGGGACCCCCTGCCCTTTCTTCTGTGTCGCTATCGGATGACGCGGCATTCGCTGCGAACTTCGGGTCAGCAGTCGCCACCTCCTGGTCTTCCACAGCCGAGTCGCCGATATCGGCGGAGGTTGGCTGTATCGGCACGACATGTCCTCCCTGGTTTGGCGTGCTCGTCAGATGTGGCCCGCAATTTTGAATGAGCACGCGGCAATCGCCGCCGCTCCCCCCTCCGAGCAGGTACTTTCTCCGGCCAGGGAGGTCGACTCTCCCGCCGCGGCGCCCGTCACTCGGTGTTGCGCTGGGCGATAGTTTAGTTTTCCTGCCGCGTCTCGCGCGACGAAACGCCACGCAGAGTAAGTAACAATGAGCGTTCCGGCGGGTAACCCAGAGGTAATTTCTAGTCGCTCACGGTGACATTTATCTGATCGGACGCGAGCCGGATCAGAAGCGGCTCGGCCGTGGTGACCTCGCTCGCGGACCGCACAACGGTCGAGTCGGCGCGCTGCACGATCGCATAGCCACGGCGGAGGGTAGCCGCCGGCGACAGGGCGACGAGGCGTGCCCTTGTGTGGGTCAGATCGGTGTCGGCGCGGTCCAGGCCCGAGGCCAGGCACCGGCGCGCCCGTTCGGCAAGCGCCAGCACCTGCTCGTGCCGCCGGTCAAGCTCGGCGGCCGGGCTGGCCAGGACCGGCCTGGACCGGATGCCGCTGAGCCAGGCGGTCTCGCGATCCAGTCGCCCAGCTAGCTGGCGCCTGGCCCGCGATCGCATCTCGGCGATGATCGCCAGCTGCTCGCCGACGTCGGGCACGACCTGGCGCGCGGCGTCCGTCGGCGTCGATGCCCGCACGTCGGCAGCCAAGTCGAGGAGCGGGACGTCTTGCTCGTGGCCGATCGCGCTCACCACCGGGGTGCGGCATGAGGCGACGGCCCTGACCAGTGATTCATCGGAGAACGGGAGCAGGTCCTCGAGTGACCCGCCGCCGCGAGCGATGATGATGACATCCACCTCGGCGTCGGCGTCGAGCGCGCGCAGCGCGTCGGTGACCTCGGTGACCGCGAACGGGCCCTGGACAGCGACCTGCTCGACCCTGAACCTGACCGACGGCCATCGGCGCGCCGCGTTCTCGAGCACATCGCGCTCGGCCGCCGAATCGCGGCCGCAGATCAGTCCGACCAGGCCCGGCAGGAACGGCAGCCGCCGCTTGCGTTCTGGCGCGAACAGGCCTTCCGCGCCGAGCGCGCGACGCAGCCGTTCGAGCCTGGCGAGGAGCTCACCGATGCCGACCGCGCGCAACTCAAGCGCGTTCAGCGAGAAGGATCCCCTGGTCATGTTGAAGTCGGGCCGTGCCAGCACCACGACGCGCGAGCCCTCTGCTGGAACCGGATCGGCCGCGTCGAAGACCAGCCGCGGGCAGATCACTCGTACCGAGACCACGGCCACCGGATCGCGCAGCGTCAGATAGACCGTCCCGCCGCGCCGGCTCAGCTCGGCGATCTGGCCTTCGACCCAGACCCGGCCCAGCTTGCCGATCCACTCGCCGACCAGCCGCAGCACGGTGCGGACCGGGATCGGCGCCTCAGCTGTTGTCTCAAGGGGCATCGCGAGTGGCCTCGAGCTTGGCGACCCGCCGTTCGAGCATGCCAACGACATCGGCACGGTTCCCGGCCGACCTCTCGTGCTCGAGCAGGATCCTGACCTGAGTCGCGTCGAGGTTGCGGAGCCGCGCCCGCAGCGAGGCAAGGGACAGCCCGTCGTATCCGGGCACGGGAAGACCGACCTCGGCGGCCGACGGCGCCGCTGGCTGCGGGCGGGCCGCTTCGCTCTTAGGCGAAGACTTAGCGTCCGATAGCGCCGTTTTCTCTTCCTCGATGCCTTTTGTCTTCGCGCTAGGCTTGCGAGCCGGCTTTCTGGTACGGGTCCCTGGCGCGGGCTTATCGTCCTCAGGCGAGGACTCGGCTGGCATCTCAGGGGTGAGAACGCGGACATTACCGGTCGAATCGAGAGAGCGGAACGCGCGAGGACGAGTCGAACGCTTCTTTTTCGCGGGCGGCGGCGTGGCGCTCCTGACGTAGTCCGCTGTTGTCATCGGGTGTGGCGCGTGCTCGCCGTCCAGGCCGGACGGCGGGCCGTCGTGCTCGTGGTGCTCGCTGCCCTCCCGCTGCGCCTCTTCTGCGCGGAAGCGGTCCGCGGCCAGCAGCAACTGCCCGATTCCAGCGAAAAAGCCGCGTATAACCCTGACCGGAACATCTTTGGCACTCTTGAGCTGTCCGGTTGTGTCCGGCAACCGCACCATCGTGGCCTCCTCACCGCGGCCGCCGCGCGGTGGCGCCTGCGGCCGAGTCTGCGTGCCCGGACCGTCAATCGCCATGGTGCCGCATCGGCGCCGCTGACGGGAGTCTCATCGACGGCGCGCCGTCTCGCCGTACCCTGACCGGGCTTGGGCCGCAGGAGCGGGCACGGCCGCGGCCGGGCTCTGGAGTTCGCCTACCATGGATCTCATGTCCCAACCGACCAGGCGCGTCCTGCTTGCGAAACCACGCGGCTACTGCGCGGGAGTCGACCGTGCGGTCCAGGCCGTGGAACTCGCGCTTGAGAAGTATGGCGCGCCCGTGTACGTACGCAAGCAGATCGTGCATAACACGCATGTGGTCAAGACCCTGGAGGGTCGCGGCGCGATCTTCGTCGAGGAGACCGACGAGATACCCGAGGGTTCGGTCGTGGTGTTCTCGGCGCACGGCGTCGCGCCCGAGGTGCACGAGTCAGCCAAGGGCCGCAGCCTGCACACCATCGACGCGACATGCCCGCTGGTCACGAAGGTGCACAACGAGGCACGCCGGTTCGCGGCCCAGGACTACGACATCCTGCTGATCGGCCATGAGGGCCACGAGGAAGTCATCGGCACGACCGGTGAGGCGCCAGCCAATATCCGGCTGGTGGACGGCCCAGAGGACGCCGCGAAGATCGAGGTCCGCGACCCGGCGAAGGTCGCCTGGCTCTCGCAGACCACGCTGTCGGTCGATGAGACCAACCAGACAGTCTCTGCGCTGCGCGAGCGGTTCCCGCTGCTGATCGATCCGCCCAGCGACGACATCTGCTACGCGACGCAGAACCGGCAGGCGGCGGTCAAGCAGATCGCCAAGGAGTCCGACCTCGTCATCGTCGTCGGCTCGCCGAACTCGTCCAACTCGGTCCGGCTCGTCGAGGTCGCCAAGGACTCAGGCGCCACGCACGCCTACCTGGTCGACGACCGCGCGGCGATCGACCCGAGCTGGCTCGAGTCGGCCAGCACCATCGGCGTCACCAGCGGCGCTTCGGTGCCCGAGGAACTCGTCGACCAGGTGCTCGAGCGGCTTGCCGAGGCTGGTTTCGCGACCATCGAAGAGGTCGAAGCGGTGCGCGAGAGCATGTCCTTCGCGTTGCCGCGCGAGCTGCGGGTGCCGCGTCACTAAGCACGGCCGCGCAGGCAGGCCCGTGCGGTCAGGCCCGTGCGGTCAGGCCCGCGCGGTCAGGCCCGCGCGGTCAGTCCGCCCTCAGCTTGCCGGAGCCGCCTGGCAGGTCATCGGGCAGTAGCGCCCCGGTCAGCTGCGCTCGCAGGTCTCGTACGCATTGCGGCAGCCCGCGCACCGTCGCGATCACTAGTGCGCCTGCCAGGCCGCCGAACAGCCATGGCGCGGCTGTGCTGAGCGTCAGGAAGATGTCCGCGAGCACGAGGCCGGCCGACGCGGCGACGTGGTTCATGTGCAGCGTGATCAGCTCGCTGACCGTCACCGCGAGCATGAAGATCAGCGGCGGAGTCGTCGCTGCGAGCAGGAGATCCTTGCGCCTCGTCCGCCCAGCCGCCGCCGCGCTTCCTGCCGCGAAGCCGAACCCGGTCAGGGCGACCACGTGCAGCCACCCGGCGCTCAGGTCGGTCAGCACGAAGATCACGAACATCATCACGATGGCCGCCCTGGCACTCATCCCAGGCCACAGCTCTGGCCGGGCCGAGGCAGGCGTGCGCCGGTGGCCGGTCAACTGACGGCTCCGAACGGGCGCGACTCGACCCCCCGGAGCCCCCCGCCGATAGGCGTGGCGTTCTCGGTGACGAGCTCGGGGGCTGAGAGCGTGCGGGACGGCAGCTCGACCGGCGACGGCGCGGCCAGGTCCGCATCGGTGACGCCGAGCTGGTTGAGCTTGCGGGCTGTGACCAGCACGCGGCTCTCCAGCGCGCCGACTGCGCGGTTGTAGGCGGTGACCGCGCTGGTCAGCGACTTGCCGACGAGGTCGACATGGCCGCCGAGGCCGGTCAGCCGCTCGTAGAGCTCCCGGCCGAGGTCGAAGACGGCGCGGGCGTTGTCCGACAGCGCCTCTTGCTGCCAGGCATACTGCGCTGTCCGCAGCATGGTGACCAGCGTCGTTGGGGTCGCGATGTGCACCTTCTTCACGATCGCGTACTCCAGCAGGGACGGCTCGCGCTCCAGCGCCGGGGCCAGGAACGCCTCGCCGGGAATGAACAGCACGACGAATTCGGGCGCTGGGCTGAGCGCGGACCAGTAGGCCTTCGCCGCCAGCCGGTCGACGTGATCCTTCAGGTGCCGCGCGTGGGCGGCGAGCCTGGCCTCGCGGACCTGCTCGTCGGCTGCCTCAGCCGCCTCCAGGTAGGCCGCCAGCGAGACCTTCGAGTCCACGACGATGTTCTTGCCGCCTGCCAGCCTGACCACCATGTCGGGCCGCAACGCTCCGCCCGCGTGCTCGCCGGCGCCCGCGGCGACCGTGACCTGCTCGTCGAAATCACAGCGCGCGCTCATCCCGGCCAGCTCCACCACCCTGCGGAGCTGCAGCTCGCCCCAGCGGCCGCGAGCCTCTGGCCGGCGCAGGGCGGTGACCAGCGCCTGGGTCTGGTCACGCAGCTGCTCTGCGGCCTGCCTGGCGAACTTCACCTGCTCGGTCAGCGCCGCCTGGGTGACCTGCCTGGCCGACTCGCTTTCCCGAAGCTGCGTCTCGACCCTGGCCAGGGTCTGCTTGAGCGGCTCGACCAGCTGCTCGACCGCGCTCTTGCGGGAATCGAGCTGGCTGGCGGCGCTGAGGTTGGCCGCCCGCAGCCGGATCTCGCTGACCTCAAGCAGCCGCTGCTGGCTGACGTCGAGCGCCTGCGTTGAGAGCGCCTGGAACCGCTCAGCCAGGTAGCCGTCGACAAGGGCGGCCTGCTCGCGCGCTGCGCGCGCCCGCTCGTCGGCGGCCGTTGCCTGGGCCGTGAGATCCGTGATGGCGCTGGTCATGCGGCTGCGCGCGAACAGGAAGCCGATCGCGCCGCCGAGCAGCACGCCGACGCCGATTCCGGTTAGCAGCGAGGCGGCGTCCATGTCCCGCTATGTTTCCAGCCTGCTCTGACAGCGCCCGCGTCCGACACGCGCGGCCTGCCGATCGGCTGCCGCCGGTAGATGGCCTGCAGCGCCCCGATCGCCAGCATGTCGGCGAACAACGCCGAGCCGCCGTAGGAGACGAAGGGCAGGGGCAGCCCGGTCACCGGCGCTATCCCGAGAGCCATGCCGATGTTGACGAATGACTGCACCGCGAACCAGATCGCGATGCCCGCCGCCACCAGCCGGCCGAACCGGTCGCCGGCGCGGGCCGCGATCATCAGCGCACGAACGATGATGATCCCGAGCAGCGCGATGATCGTCACCGCTCCCGCGAACCCGAGTTCCTCGCCAGCCGCCGCGAAGATGAAGTCCGTGTGCGGCTCAGGCACGAAGCCGCCGCCGATGAGCTGGCCGTGGAAGAGCCCCTGGCCGAGTACGCCGCCCGAGCCGACCGCGATCTTCGACTGGGTGGCGCTGTAACCGGCTCCGGCTGGATCGGTGCCCGGGTGCAGGAAGGCCGCCAGCCGGTGCAGCTGATAGGGCCGCAGCGGGTGCAGGCGCCAGGCGGCGAGTGCCGCGAGCACAGCGGCACCGCCGAGTGCGACGATCCAGCGCAACCGGGTGCCCGACAAGACGACAAGGCTCGCCGCGATCACCATCAGCAGGGCCGTGACCCCCAGCGCCGGCTCGGCGGCCACGAGCACGACGGCCGGCGCGGCGCAGGCGAGCGCGATGGCGACGGCGCGGATGCCAGGCTCCCGCTCCGCGGTGACGTTGCCGAGGATCCTGGCGGTTATCAGCACGAGCGCGAGCTTGGCGAACTCTGAGGGTTCCGCCTGGAACCCGCCAGGCAACGCGATCCAGGCCCGAGCGCCGTTGACGGACTCGCCCAGCGGGCTGAGCACGGCAAGCAGGCCGAGGATCGTGGCCACGTAGGCGAGCGGCGCGCAGGCCCGCAGCACCCTGTCCCCGAGCAGGCCGGCCGCGAACAGCAGGACCAGCCCGATCACGAGGTCGATTAGTTGCTTCTGCGCGTATGTCTGCGGGTTGGCGCCCGCTTGCAGCAAGGCCGCGCGGCTGGCCGACCAGACCAGGAC
The DNA here is from genome assembly GCA_963739025.1 of uncultured Actinomycetota bacterium. Taxonomy (GTDB): domain Bacteria; phylum Actinomycetota; class Actinomycetes; order Streptosporangiales; family Streptosporangiaceae; genus Chersky-822. The sequence continues at coordinate 392,398 of CAVTYS010000005.1, forward strand.
GATGCCGAGCACGCCGAGCCCCGCCACCGCCCAGACCAGTATCCAGTCGAACCCGCGGCGCCGTTCGCCCTGCGTGACGCCAGGGACCTGCGAGAGCACGCCGGCCGGCGATCTCGCACTAGCCATTGTCAGCCCCTCCGCCGCGCTGACAGCGCCGGTTGGTGGCCCTCAAGGCCGTAGATGCCGTCCCAGATCTGCCGCACGGCAGGCGCCGACACGTCAGCGCCGTAGCCAGAAGAAGGGATCATCATCACGACGACATACCTCGGTCTGGCGCAGGGTGCGTACGACGCGAACACGGAGGTCGCCAGCTTTCCGGCCACCTGAGCCGTGCCGGTCTTCCCCGCGACGCACACCGTGCGCAGCGGAAAGCCCGCGAAGGCCGGTGCGGCGGTTCCCTGGGTCACCACGTCGGCCAGCGCGTGCCTGATGTAGGCCAGCACAGGCCTGGCCACCGGCAAGTGCCGGGCGACCGGCGGGACGATCCTTCTGACCAGCCGGCCGTCCGGCCTGATCAGAGCCGCGCCGACGCGAGGACTGTACAAGGTGCCGCCGTTGGCGAGCGCGGCGTAGGCGCTCGCCAGCTGCAACGGGGTGACCGTCACATAGCCCTGCCCGATGGCGGCGTCGACCGCCTGGCCTGGCTCCCAGATGTTGCCGTACCTGCAGTCCTGGTATGCGATCCGCTGGCGGTACGAGCCGTACTGGCTTCCTTGCCGGCACCAGGCCCTCTTGTGCTGGCGGTAGAAGCTGTACAGCCACGCGCGGGTCGGCACCGTGCCGGCCGATTCCCCCGGCAGGTCGGTGCCCGTCGGCGTGCCGAAGCCCCAGGCCAGCTCCATCTTCTGCATCTCCTGGGTGGGTGCGTGCACGCTCCGCACGACGTTCGCGTGCCGGTTGTCGCGCCGCCAGATGTCATAGGCGAGCTGGTAGAAGACCGTGTCGCAGGATTGCACGAGCGCGGTGTGCAGGCTCATCGCGCCCGAACTGCCCGGCGTGTCGTTGAGGAACGTCCGGCCGCCGACGTCGACCGAGCCCGGGCAGTCGTAAGGGCCAGCCAGGCTGTAGCCCGCCGCCACGGCGGCGGCGGCCGAGGTCACCTTCCAGGTGGATCCCGGGGCGTACGCGCCCTGGATGGCGCGGTTGAGTATCGGCTCGCCGCTGGCTCGGCCGACGAGCACGCGGTACTGCCGCCGCGAGATGCCGCGCGTCCAGATGCCCGGGTGGTAGGACGGGTAGCTGGCCATCGCGATCACGCGGCCAGAGGTGGACATGACGACGGCCGCGCCGGTCGTGGCCGTCAGGTTGCCCGCGGCCCGCGCCTCGCGGATGGCGCCGGCCAGCGCGTGCTCGGTGACCGCCTGGACCCGCGCGTTCAGGCTCGTGACCAGGGTGTCGCCGGCGCGTCGCGGGGTCACCGATGTCGTGCCGGTGACCGTGCCGGCGGCGTTCACTGCCACGCGGCGGATACCGGGGGTGCCGCGAAGGGCTGCGTCGTACTGTGCTTCGAGTCCCGCCTGACCGACGAGATCGGCGCGGGCGAAACCGGTCAGTGGCAGGTGCCGGCGTCGTTCTTGCTGAGTCGTGATGGGCTGCAGGTAGCCGAGCGCCTGGGCGGCGCTCGTGCCGCCCGGATACCTCACCACCGGTTGCACCTGCGCTCTGACGCCGGGAAACTGGCGCTGATCCGCCATGATCTGCAAGCCCGCTCGTGGCGGCGCGTCCTGTTGCACCGGGATCGGCTGGTAGGGCGATCCCGCCCAGCACGGCTGCGGCACGCTGGCGGTGCAGAGCCGCAGCCGATCGTGCAGCAGCCGGTCATGGATGCCCAGCAGGCTGGCGAGCCGGCGCAATTCGGCCCGGCCGCCGTCCCGCTGCCCGGACAAGACCGCGCGGTTCACCGTGACGACGAGCGACGAGCGGCTCGTCACCAGCGGGTGCCCTGAGTCATCCACGATCTGCCCGCGAACCGGCGGCACCACGACGATCCTGCTCTGCTCACGATCAGCCAGCCTGGTGTAGCCGGTGCCGGTCGATAGCTGCAGGTACCAGAGTCTCGCGACCAGGACAATGAGCAAGGCGACGCAGATGCCGGAGGCCGTTACCAGCCGCCACTGGCGCCTCATCGCCGGCCGCCTGAATGGACCACCACCCCGACGGTCCCCAGCGCGGAGAAGTCGGCGAACGGCCGGACCATTGCGGTCCCGGTCGGTGCGCCGCCTGGCCACGCCCTGGTGACCACGCCGACAGGAACGCCGGCGACGTAAGGCCTGCCGCCGACCGATGCGAACGTGACCAGCCGCTCGCCCGGTGTCACCGGGCGGTGCGCGCCGAGGAGGTGCAGCGCCAGCAGCGCCTGGCCGTGGGACCTACGCGTCGTGCCGGTCACCCACCCCACCTGGCCGCCGCCGGCCAACCGGACGCCGACGACGGCGCCTTTGGCAGTCGCCGGCCGCACCGTGCACGTCCACTGGCTCACGCTGATGACGGTGCCGACAAGGCCGGATGCGTTCAGGACCGTCGTGTTCTGGCGGATTCCCTCACGCCTGCCAACGTCGAGTTCGAGGGCTGGGCGAGTTCCGCGGCTGATCGCGATGACGTCGGCTCCGACGATGCGGTGGCGCGACCCGAAGGACAGCCGCGGCGCGGCGGCGAGCCTGGAGGCTTGTCCGCGGGTCAACCGTCCGTCGTTCAGCTGAGCGCGGAGCCTGATCAGGTCGCGCTTGAGCATTGCCAGGCCCTGGCCAGGCGTTGCCGTGCCTGATCCGCGCCGCAGGTAGCCGGCGACGGGCCCGGCCACCGAGCGGACCGCGCGTTCGGCCGACGCGGCCGCCGCGGCCATCGTGCGCAGCGGAGCTGACCCGCGCAGCGAGCCGATCGCGAGCAGCGCGAGAACCACGATGAGCAACGTGACGATTACGAAATGAGTTCGACGGATGCCGGGCACCACAGCAACCCCCTTCCTGCCGCTGGAGCGGCGCGGCATGGTCAGCGCCTGAATTCAGGCAGCAGCAGGCTGAGCGTTCCGGCGATGTCGCGGCCCGCGAAGGCCGGGGTGTTACTCATGTGAACGGCCGTCCGGAATGGTAGCGAGAGCTACCTGAGCGTTTTGTTCCGCCTGAATTTCGCCTGTGCCGGCGGCCGCGAGCCCCCGGGTCACTGCGCCTACGTCCTTACATCGGCCGATGCCCCCGCGCCTAAACAAGATCGGGTTAGGAACTTGGACCGCCTAGACTCGCCGGGGTGAGCCTAGAGATCGGAATCGTCGGTCTGCCCAACGTCGGCAAGTCGACCCTGTTCAACGCGCTGACCAGGGCGGGTGCGGTGGCGTCGAACTACCCGTTCGCGACGATCGAGCCGAACGTCGGGGTCGTCGGGCTACCTGACCCGCGCCTGGAGCGGCTCGCCAGCCTCTACGACTCGGCCAGGATCGTGCCGGCGACCGTGCGCTTCGTCGACATCGCCGGCCTGGTGCGCGGCGCGTCGCAGGGGCAGGGCCTTGGCAACCAGTTCCTCGCCCACATCCGCGAGACCGACGCGATCTGCCAGGTCGTGCGCGTCTTTACCGACCCCGATGTCAGCCACGTCGACGGCGATGTCTCGCCCGAGCGTGACATCGAGACGATCGCCACCGAGCTGATCCTCGCTGACCTGCAGACGCTGGAGAAGGCTGCGCCGCGGCTGGTCAAGGAGGCCAGGGCCGCCAAGGATCCGCAACGGACCGCCGTCGCTGATGCCGCCACCAAGGCTCAGCAGCTGCTCGACGGCGGAACCACGCTGTTCGCCGGCGCCGCCGCGGCAGGCATCGACCTCGCGCGGCTGCGCGAGCTGTCGTTGCTGACCGCCAAGCCGTTCGTGTACGTGTTCAACGTCGACACAGCGTTCTTCGGTGATGGCGAGGTAGCCGACGACGCGCTGAAGGACCGGCTTGCCAAGCTGGTCGCGCCCGCCGAGTCGGTGTTCCTCGACGCGAAGGATGAGGCAGAGCTCGCCGACCTGCCTCCTGACGAGGCCGCCGAGCTGCTCGCCGAGTTGGGCCTTGGCGAGCCCGGCCTCGATCAGCTGGCCAGGGCCGGGTTCGCGGCGCTCGGACTCGCCACCTTCCTGACTGCCGGGCCCAAGGAGGCGCGTGCCTGGACGATCAGGGCGGGGGCGACCGCGCCCGAGGCGGCCGGCGTGATCCATACCGACTTCCAGCGCGGGTTCATCAAGGCAGAGATCGTCTCGTTCGAGGACCTGATGGCGGCCGGCTCGATCGCCGCGGCGCGGGCCGCAGGCAAGGCCAGGATCGAGGGCAAGGACTACGTCATGCAGGACGGCGACGTGGTCGAGTTCCGCTTCAACGTGTAGCCAGTGGCTGCGTGAGCCGCTGCCGGGCCGCTCGTGGGGCGACGGCAACGTCGCGTGATCTCGACACCCTCGCGGGCGTCAAACGGCCCGGTGCCGGGCGGCTTAGCTGGTGGCTGCCAGCAGGTAGCCGGCGAGGGCGGCCGGCTGGGAGAGCGCGTTCAGGTGGCCGCCCGGCAGGATGTCTGCCTCGATCCCCAGTCGCTCGCGCGCGACCGCCCGCTGGAAGTTTGCCGGGAAGAACCGGTCGTCCGCCCCAGCGGCGACCTTGATCGGCACCTTCGGCCAGGCGCCGAAGTCGCAGACGGACGCGAAGGCAGCGTCGGCTTCTGGCCGCTGGTGCTGTTCACCTGCGGCAGCCACCTCCGGTGGCACGTCGTGCAGGAAGTAGGTCTCCAGGTCGACGTCGGCAGGGAAGCCACCTCGTTCGGCCGCTTCGAGGTGTGCGGCTTCCCAGCCGGTGGCATCCCACCACTCACCAGGCGTCTCGCCTGGCAGCGGGATCATCGCGTTGACGAAGACCAGGGCGCGTGCCCCTGTCTTCGCGACCGCGAGCGGTGCTGTGAATCCGCCGAGCGACTGCGCCGCAAGCACCACGTTGCCTGAGCCGTCTGGGGCCTGCGTCACGAGCCGCGCGTACTCGGCCAGGCCCGCGTCGGGGTCGTCAGCCGGCAGGTCAACGGCGACCGCGCGGTGGCCTGCGTCCTGAAGCAGCGGTGCCACGCGATGCCAGTACCAGGCGGCGCCGCCCGCGCCTGGGATGAGGACGAAGGTGATCTGGGTGTCGTCGGTCGCTGAAGTCATGGTCCTAATTTAGGATCACACGATCCTAAAATGCAACTACTTGAGATAGGCTCCTGCTCGTGACCCAGTCCAGGCGGTATGACGACCCCTGCGGCATCGCCAGGGCACTCGACGTGCTCGGCGACCGGTGGGCGCTGCTCGTCGTGCGCGAGCTGACCTTCGGGCCGAAGCGGTTCGCCCAGCTCCGCGCCGGGCTGCACGCCATCAGCCCGAACGTGCTGTCGCAGCGGCTGCGGGATCTGGAGTCGGCTGGCGTGATCCGCCGCGACGAGCTCGCGCCGCCCGCGAGCGTCCCCGTCTACGAGCTCACCGACCGTGGCAGGTCGCTCGAGCCCGTGCTGCTCGAGCTGGGCCGCTGGGGCAGCCAGGAGCCGATCACGACTGCGCGGGAGCTCACGCTCGATGCCCTGCTGGTCGCGCTCAAGACCGCTTTCGATCCGTCAGCCGCGGTCGCTGCGGGGGAGTATCAGCAGGACGAGATGACATATGCGCTGGAAGTCGGCGGCGACGCCGTCACCATGACGGTCTCTGGCGGCTCACTTGCCGTCAGCCGCGGCCGGCCTGACCGGCCGGCCGCGGGATTCCGCGGAGACGTGGGCACGATGCGCGCCGTGGCCTTCGGCCGCGAGCGGATAGCTGATGCGGAGCGGTCCGGCCGGCTGACCGTTACCGGGGATCGCGCTCTGGCTGAGCGCTTCACCCGGCTGTTTCCCGTCCTGCGTCCAGACGTCAGGCGGCCCGCGCGATGACCAGGAACTCGCCGTCGCCCGCGCCGATCGGCTCGCGGTTCCAGCCGCCGTAGATCTGCTCGACCGTGAACCCCGCCGCCGTGAGCGACGAGCGTAGCTCGGCCTCAGTACGGAATCGCAGGTCCCCGGTGCTCGCCAGCGCCTCGCCGTCGGAGAACGCGTACCTGATCGTGAAGCTGACCACGTTGTCCGTGACGGCGTCGACGTCGATCGTCGCGGTGACCTGGCGTCCGTCGGGCAGCACCACCTGGCGGCGCGAGTCGGCGGGATTCCACTGCTTCCAGCCGCGTGCGCGCGGGTCGCGGCTGTCGAAGGTCAGCCTGCCGCCGGGAACCAGAGCTCGCCTGAGATCGGTCAGCGCTTTGTCCCACTCTTCGTCGGTGACGAAGAACTGGGCGACATGGCTGGTCATCACCGCCACGTCGAAGGCGGCGGCTGGCAGCGCCGCCGAGGACCCCTCGATCCAGGTGACATTGCCGGCGCCCGGTTTGGCCCGCGCGGCCTCGAGCGACGCGGCGGCTGGGTCGACTCCCGTCACCGGGTGACCGGCCGCCGCGATCGCGAGCGTGAGCCGCCCCGTCCCGCAGCCCAGGTCGAGCACACGCGCTTCCGGGGTCGCGCTGACGACGGACATGAAGAAGTCGTCGTCCCTTGACCAGCCGAACATCGCGTCATAGACCTGCACCAGGACGGGGTGGTTGAACTCCGCGTGCCGCATGTGCCGGACGCTAGCAACGGCCTACCCGGGCGTCGAACCATTTCCGCTCGCCGCCATCTCGGCCAGGCGGCCGGCCAGGTACCGGCGCTCGGCCTCGTTGACGGCGAGGTCCAGGGCCCGGCGGTAGCTCTGCGCCGCCTCCGCGGCCCGGCCGAGCCGCCTGAGCAGGTCGGCCCTGGTCGCTGGCAGCAGATAGTAGCCGTCCAGGCCGCCGCCGGCAGCCAGAGCTTCCACGCGCTCGAGCCCGGCCGCCGGGCCATGCGCCATCCCGACCGCGACAGCCCAGTTCAGCCGGACCACGTCCGACGGGATCAGCTCGGCGAGCAGGCCGTACAGGTCGGCGATGAGCGCCCAGTTGGTGGCCGCGGCCGTCCTGGCGGTGGCGTGGCACTGCGCGATCGCGGCCTGGACGAGATAAGGCCCTGCGGGCCGGCTGCTGGCCTCGGGCCCTGCGGGCCGGCTGCTGGCCTCGGGTCCTGCGGGCCGGCTGCTGGCCTCGGGCCCTGCGGGCCGGCTGCTGGCCTCAGGCCCGTGCTGCTCGCGCCTGGCTGCCGCCTCCAGCAGCGCCACGCCCTCGCCGATCTCGGCCCGATCCCAGCGCGAGCGGTCCTGTTCCTCCAGCGTGATCACGTCGCCAGCCGAACTGACCCGGCTGGCGCGCCTGGAGTGATGGAACAGCATGAGCGCGAGCAACGCCTTGGCCTCTGGCTCGTCTGGCATCAGCCCGGCCAGCGCGCGCGCCAGCCTGATCGCCTCGGCACACAGGTCGTGGCGGACCAGCCTGGTGCCGGCGGTCGCGGTGTAGCCCTCGTTGAAGAGCAAATACAGCACCCCAAGCACGCCGCTGGTCCGCTCAGGCAGCAGGTGCGCCGGCGGAACCCGGTAGGGGATCCCCGCGTTCCTGATCTTCTGCTTGGCACGCACAAGCCGTTTGGCCATGGTCGGCTCGGCTGTCAGGAACGCCCGGGCGATCTCAGCGGTGGTCAGCCCGGCCAGGGTGCGCAGCGTGAGGGCCACCCTGGCCTCGAGCGGCAGCGCCGGGTGACAGCACGTGAAGATCAGTCTGAGCCGTTCGTCCGGGATGTCTTCTGTGTCCATGTCGGCTCCCGCCGGGTCCTGCTGTGCCGACAGCAGTGCTGCCTGCTGCAGCTTGGCGGCCTCGGACGCGCGCCGACGCAGCCTGTCGAGCCCGCGGTTGCGCGCCACGGTGGTCAGCCAGGCGCCGGGCCGACGCGGGATCCCGTCGCGCTGCCAGACCTTGAGCGCCTGCGCGAACGCGTCCTGCGCGCACTCCTCAGCGAGATCCCAGTCGCCGGTCATGCCGATCAGCGTGGCGACGACCTTGCCCCACTCGTCGGTGAACGCGTCGGCTACCGCCGCGCTGACGTGGCCGGTCACTGCCAGAACGGGCGCACCTCGATCATGCCGAACCCCGCCACCGGATGCCTGGCCGCCACGTCGAGCGCCTGATCGAGGTCGGCGCACTCGATGATGTCGAGGCCGGCGATCTGCTCTTTGGTCTCGGCGAACGGGCCGTCCGCGAGCAGCACGTCCCCGCCTCGTACCCGTACGGTCGTCGAGTCGCTGGCAGGCCTGAGCCGGTCACCCATCAGGCGGACGCCGCTGTCATCCATCTCCTTGACCCACGCCTCGGTGGCCGCGGGTATCGCGGCCCGCTCCTGCGGGCTGAGCTCGACCGAGCCGTCCGTGCAGATCAGCATCAGGTACTTCATGGTTGCCTCCGTTGCTCATCCTCTCGCCCTCTCACCTGCACGACGAACGGGACCGCGCCGGATGGACACCTGCCAGCCTGGAACCACGTGTTAGGTCGCCGCCGCAAGCCCAGCGGCCTCACTAGCTGGCGGCGTCGCGTAGGCCTGCGCGACGGCGGCCTTGTTGAAGACCCGCCAGGTGGATGCCGACACCGCGACGGCGACGGCGAACCCGGCCCAGTACGGTGCCGTGATACCGAACTGAGAGGCGAAGCCGCCGGCCAGCAGGGCTCCGGCGCAGTTGCCGCCCGCCGCGATGAACAGGTTCGTGCTGCCCACCCGGCCCAGCATCGACGGTGGCGTCAGCCGCTGCCGCAGCGAACTGTTCACGATCATCCAGAGCGCGCCGTGCACACCGAACGCGAAGAGCGTTACGCAGATAAGCGGGGTGTTGCGGGACGTCGCGAGTGCCAGGTGCAGCCCGGCCTCGATCAGCAGGCCCACCCTGATCGTCCACGTCGCGGTGACCTTCGCGATCAGCCGGTCGCCGATCACCGAGCCGAGAATCCCGCCGACGGCGATGCAGGTGAACAGCAGGCCGTAGCCGACGGAGCCGAGCTGCAGCCGGTCCCTGGCCAGCAGCACGAGGACCGCGAGCGCGCCGGTCAGGGTCACGTTCAGCAGCCCGATGAGCACGGCCATCGTCCTGAGCAGCCGCTGCCCGGCCAGGAACCGGAATCCCTCGGCGACGTCAGCCCGAACGGACCTGAGCCCGCGCGTCCGCCGGCCCTTGCCAGCGGCACCAGCAGCGTTCGCAGCGGCGGAGGCAGCGCGGCGCTCTGGCCGGTAGCTGCCGGCGATCCAGGCGACGAGCAGGGCGCTTGCCGCGTACGTGCCAGCGTTGGCCAGGAAGGGCAGGCCGGCCGCGGCCGCGAACAGCAAGCCGCCGATCGGCCCCGCCAGCATTTGCTGCGCCACGGTGTCGCCGCCGACGAGCCAGCCGTTGGCGCGCTCGAGCCTGGCCGCCGGCACGACGGCGGGGATCATCGCCTGGCTCGCCGAGCGGAACACGATCTCGCCCGTGTTGACGACGAACAGGACGACGTAGAGGAGCGCGATGCTCGCCCAGCCGGTGAGGACCGCGGCCGCGAGCACGCCCATGGCCAGGACCCTGCTCCAGTCCACGATGATCATCAGCCGCCGGCGGTCGACCCGGTCCACGAGCACGCCGCCAGGCAGCGCGAAGAGCAGCCACGGCAGCCACGCGACGCCGAACGCCGCTGAGATGATCAGCGGGCTGCTGGTCCGTGACGCCACGAACAGCGGAGTGGCGATCGTGGCGAGCCCGCTGCCGAGGGCTGAGATCGTGCTCGCGGCCCACAGCTTGGCGAACCGGGTGCCGAGCTGCCCCGAGCCCCGCCCCGAGGCCGCTCTGGCGTCCCTCCGTGACATCGCGTGTGAACGTACCATGAGCCGAAACGTGCCTGTTCAGGGTACGTAGCGCTGTTACCGTCTTGTCGTGCACTCCTCCCATGGGTCCTCGCGGCAGCGGCTGAGAAAGCAGTTCCAGGTCGCGGTCGGCGCCTTCGCTGTGGCCCTGCTGGCCGCGACGGTCCTGATCGTCAGGAACGTGATCGGGACAGGTGGCGCCGCGACTCCAGGCGGCGATACGGCGCCGAGTCCGTCGGTCGCCAGCCACTCCAGCGCCGCCCGGAAGCCCGCCGGTCCCAAGGGCTCGCCGCTCTCGCCCGCCTGGCGCGGCGACGGCAAACCGGTCACCCTCGCGTTCGGCGGCGACGTGCACTTCGAAGGCCCGATCGCCGTCCGGCTCGCCGACGACCCGCGCACCGCGCTTGGCGGTGACATCGCGACGCTGATGAAGGGCGCCGACATCTCGATGACGAACTTCGAGTCGGCGCTGATCTCCGGGGCCTGCACCGATCCGCAGCCCAAGCAGTTCGTCTTCCACGCGCCGCCGGCCGCGCTGACCGCGTTCAAGGCCGAGCACGTCACGCTCGTCACCGAGGCGAACAACCACGGCGAGGACTGCGGCCGGCCCGGACTCGCGCAGGGGCTGGCCGTCGCGAAGGCCGCGCACTTCCCGATCGTGGGCATCGGCGCGAACGCGGCGCAGGCGTTCACGCCGTACCGGGCCATGGTGCACGGTCAGCGGATCGCGATCTTCGGTGCGACCGAGGTGCTCGACACGAACCTGATCACCTCGTGGACCGCCACCGCCACCCAGCCGGGCCTCGCGTCGGCCTATCAGGAGGGCGAACTGGTCTCCGCGGTGCAGGCGGCTCGGAAGGACAGCGACACGGTGATCGTGTTCCTGCACTGGGGCACGGAGACCCAGGAGTGCCCGAACGCGGTGCAGGTGCCGCTCGCCAAGGCGCTGGTGACGGCGGGCGCCGACATCGTGGTGGGGAGCCACGCGCACGTCGAGCTCGGGGCCGGCTACCTGGGCAGCGCGCTTGTCGACTACGGCCTGGGGAACCTCGCGTTCTACGACACGACACCGCCCGAGATCTACAGCGGAGCGCTGCACGTCACGATCACCGGCCGCCACGTCGACGACTTCAACTGGCGGCCCGCCCAGATCTCCGGCAGCCTGCCCATCCCGCTCACGGGTTCGGGGGCGGCCGCGGCCCTGCAACGCTGGAAAGGCCTGCGCGGTTGCACGGGCCTCGCCGCCACGCCTGGCACCAGCATGGCGACGACTCAGAGCGAGACCCGTCCGTTCGCCGGGCCGTCCATCTCGCCGCTGGCCGGCTGACGCAACGCCGCGCCGCCGGGCCGGCGCCCTAGGTGGCTGGTGTTTTTCGTGTGTGGCGGTCCGCCAGGTTCCTTGATCGTTCCGGGAGAATTGGCGGATCTGGAGGACTTCCGCCGGGAGTGATCGATGACGCTGGGCCTGACGCCACGGCAGGCTGACCTGTTCCGGCCGGCGGCTGCGCTGTGCGAGGGGCGGGTGGCGCCGGACTCGATTTACGGGATCTTGCACCGGGAGTGCTTCGCGCTGTTCCCGGATGAGATGTTCGCGGACCTGTTCACCGGTGTCGGACGGCGCAGCGTGCCGCCGATGATCGTGGCGGTGGTGATGGTTCTGCAGCGGATCGAGGGGTGCTCGGACCGGGAGGCGGCGGACCGGTTCGCGTTCGATGCGCGGTGGAAGTACGCCTGCGGCGGCCTGGACTTTGACTACCCGGGGTTCGCGCACACGGTGCTGGTGGACATGCGGGCCCGGCTCGCCCGCTCGGTGCGGCCGGGCCGGATCTTCGAGGTGACCCTGGACGCTGCGCGGGCCGCCGGGCTGGTCGGGAGGCGGCGGGTGCTGGATTCCACCCCGCTGTATGACGCGGTGGCCACGATGGACACGGTCACGCTGGTCCGCTCGGCGATCCGCGGGCTGCTGAGGGCCTGCGACGGCGAGCTGGCCGGCGAGCTGCGGGGCCTGCTGCGCCGCGACGACGACTACGCGGCAGCGGGCAAGCCGGCGTGTGACTACGACGACCCGGCGGCCCGCGAGGAGCTGGTCGGCGCCCTGGCCGGGGACGCCCGCGCGGTGCTGGGCGCCCTGGAGGGCCGGGAGCTGGATCCGGTGCTGGCGCAGGCCGCGGAGCTGCTGGCCACGGTGACCGGGCAGGACCTGGAGCAGGACGCGGCGGGGATGTTCCGGATCGCTCGGCGGGTAGCCCCGGACCGGGTCATCTCCACCGTGGACCCGCAGGCACGTCACGGTCACAAGACACGTCACCACAGCTTCGACGGCTACAAGGGCCACGTCGCTGTCGACCCCGACGCGGAGATCGTGACGGCTACGGCGGTCACGCCCGGCAACTGCGGCGACGCCGGGACAGCGGAGAGCCTGCTCGCCGATGTGCTGCCCGCCGAGGATGATGCGCAGGCCGGCCCGGCGGCAGTCTGCGGGGCGGCTCAGGGCGCGGCCTGCCCGGCAGCCGGCAGCCGGGCAGCGGTCTACGGGGACGCCGCCTATGGTGCCGGCGAGCTGGTGGAGCGCGTGGAGGGCGGCGGCCTGCACTGCGGCATCAAGGTGCAGCCGCCGGCCGCGGTCAGGGGCCACTTCGCCAAGGACCGTTTCGCCATCGACCTGCACGGCAGGACCGTCACCTGCCCGGCCGGCGTCACCGTGCCGATCCGGCCCAGCGGCCGTGACCGGCATGCCGGCGAGGCCAGGTTCGGCACGGCCTGCCAGGCCTGCCCCCTCGCCGCCCGGTGCACCACCGCCGCGGGAGGCCGCTCGATTGCCATCGGCCCGCACGAGGCCATCCTGGCCGCCGCCCGCCAGGCCCAGGCCAGCCCCGCCTGGCGAGCCGACTACAAGGCCACCCGCCCCAAGGTCGAGCGCAAGATCGGCCACCTCATGCGCCGCCGCCACGGCGGGCGCCGCGCCCGCGTCCGCGGCCTGGCCAAGATCGCCGCTGACTTCGCCATGCTCGCCGCCGCCGTCAACCTCGCCCGGCTCGCCGTCCTCGGACTTACCCGCAGCACCGGAACCTGGGCCGCGCTCGCCAGCTAGGCCACCCGGGAAGGCCCGCGGGCCACAGGACCACCATCCCTTCGGCGAGCAACCCGGCTCACCGCCCCAGATGCGCCATCACCGGGGCCACCGGACAGCCACCCGCACAACGCAGACCTCGCCAGCGCGGCCTGACCCATCAAAACCCAGGCCTGGACAGCCCCCTTTGACACCAGCCACCTAGACCGGCTCCCTAGAATCGGCACTCATGAGCCCAGAAGCACCGGTCACCAAGCGGATCCCGTCCGACCGCACGCACCACGGCGACACCTTCACCGACGAGTACGCCTGGCTTGCGAGCAAGGAAGACCCGGAGACCATCGCCTACCTCGAAGCGCAGAACGCCTACACCGAGGCGACGACGGCCGGGCAGGCCGGGCTGCGCGCGGAGATCTTCGGCGAGATCAAGGGCAGGACCAAGGAAACCGACTTGTCGGTGCCGACCCGCAGGCGGGGCTGGTGGTACTACTCCAGGACCGTTGAGGGCGAGCAGTACGCCGTGTACTGCCGTCGCGCGGTCGCGAGCGAGGACGAGCGGCCGCCGATGACGCAGGACGGCTCGCCGCCGGACGGCGAAGAGGTCCTGCTCGACGGCAATGAGCTCGCCGGGGACCAGTCGTACTTCTCGCTCGGCGCATTCAGCGTGAGCCCGGACGGCAGCAAGCTCGCCTACTCGACCGACTTCTCCGGCGACGAGCGGTACACGATGCGTTTCAGGGACCTGAGTACCGGCGCGATCGCCGTGGATGAAATCCCCGGTACCTACTACGGCTCGGCCTGGTCGCGCGACGGCTCGGCGCTGTTCTACGTGACGGTCGACGCCGCGTGGCGTCCGTACCGGATCTGGCGCCACACGCTCGGCACGCCGGTCGAGCAGGACGCGCTCGTGTTCGAGGAGTCGGACGAGCGGTTCTTCGCTGGCGTGTGGCTGACCCGCAGCGAGCGCTACGTGGTGATTTCCACCTCCTCGAAGCTGACCAGCGAGGAGTGGCTGCTCGACGCCAGCGACCCGGCCGGCGAGCCCAGGGTCGTTGCGCCAAGGCGGCAGGGCGTCGAGTACAGCGTCGACCATCAGGTGAGCGCGGACGGCAAGGACCGGCTGCTGATCCTGCACAACGACGGCGCCGAGAACTTCGAGATCGGCACGGCGACGCCCGACGATCCGGCCGCGTGGACGCCGTTGGTGCCGCACCGGGCCGACACGCGGCTGATGGACGTCGGTGCCTTCCGTGACCACCTGGTCGTCTGGTTCAGGCGGGACGGGCTGACGGGCCTGCGGGTGCTGCGGAACGACGGATCGGAGTACGAGGTCCCGTTCGGTGAGGCTGTCTTCACGGTGACGCCTGGCGCGAACCCCGAGTACGACTCGCGGCTGTTCAGGCTCGGCTTCGTCTCGCTGGTGACGCCTGACTCGGTGTACGACTGCGACACCGCGACCGGTGAGCTCACGCTGCTCCGCCGCCGCCCCATCCTCGAGCTGCCAGGCCGCGGTGCCTACCGCTCGGAGGACTATGAGCAGCACAGGGAGTGGGCGACGGCGCAAGACGGGACCAGGGTCCCGATCTCGATCGTCTGCCGGAAGGACACGCCGCGGGACGGTTCAGCGCCGTTCCTGCTGTACGGGTACGGCAGCTACGAGCACTCGAGCGACCCGTCGTTCTCGATCCCGCGCTTGTCGCTGCTCGACCGTGGCTTCGGATACGCGATCGCGCACATCCGCGGCGGCGGCGAGATGGGCAGGCACTGGTACGACGACGGCAAGCTGCTGCACAAGATCAACACCTTTACCGACTTCGTCGCCTGCGCCAGGCACCTCGCGGCCGCGAGCTGGACGAACCCCGGCGCACTGGTCGCGCGTGGCGGCTCCGCTGGAGGCCTGCTCGTCGGGGCGGCGGTCAACATTGCTCAGGACGCGTTCGGTGCCATCGCCGCCCAGGTCCCGTTCGTCGACGCGCTGACCACGATCCTCGACCCGTCGCTACCGCTCACCGTGACCGAATGGGACGAGTGGGGCGACCCGCTGCACGACCCGGCCTTCTACGCGTACATGAAGTCCTACAGCCCCTACGAGAACATCGCGGCCGACGCCGTCTACCCGCCGATCCTGGCGATCACGAGCCTGAATGACACCAGGGTTCTCTACACCGAGCCAGCTAAGTGGATCGCGAAACTGCAGGCGACGGCCAAGGGCGGGCCGTTCTTGCTGAAGACGGAGATGGTCGCCGGGCATGGCGGCAGAAGCGGCAGGTACGACGCATGGCACGAGGAGGCCATGGTCCTGGCCTGGATCGTCGCGGTAGCGAGCGAGAAGAGCGCCCAGCCCGCATAGGGCAGCGTCGGCAGTCACGGGAAGACCTGTGCCTGCCGGGCCATCTACAGACCGCCGAGCAGCTCGCGCAGCGCCTGAGTGTAGGTGTCAAGTGCTGCCCGGCCGTGGCCGGTGAGAGCGACCGTGGTGATGGACACGTTCCCGTTGCTGGTCTTGCTGGTGTTGATGTAATCGGCGTCTTCGAGCTTGCGCAGGTGGATGATCAGGTTGCCGGGGGTGAGCCCGATCATGTTCTGCAGGCGGGTGAAGGAGAGCGTGTCGCCGTCGGGCAGCGCCGCCAGCGTGGCGACGATCTTCAGCCGGGTAGGGACGTGGATCAGCGGGTCGAGCTCGCCGGTGGTCATGGCCGTGTCCTTCATGCGCGGTGCAGCTGCCAGGCGGTGACCGCGGCGGTGCCGAGGAGCGTGATGCACAGGCCGATACCGGTGACGGCCCACGCCGCGGCCTGCCCGGCGGACGCGCCCACGGCGCCGGTGGCGGCGACCGCGAGCCCGGTGCCGAACGAGCGCCAGTCAGCCCGCGCCGCCATGAGTGCTGCAAAGGCCAGGCCGACGACGATCAGCGGCACCGTGAGCAGGTACCCCGACTGGCTATCCCGGGTGACGCCCAGCGCCGCCATGACCACGTACGGGGCGATCCAGGCAACCGCCATGACGGTGATCTCGGCCGGGCTGAACCGGGATTTCCCGCGCACGCCGGCGGTCGCGAGCTTGCGGACCGCGACTGTCGCGGTGAAGTTGATGACCACGAACGCGGCCACGACCAGCAGGGCCGAGCCGCCAGGGCCCTTGTAGGGATGCTGTCCGCGCACGGAGAGCCAGACCGCGCCGAGGGCGCCCAGGACCAGGACGGCCCTGATCGCCAGGAGCCAGGGCTGGGCGGGCTCGAACTGGCGCCGCGCCTGCCGTCTGGTCTGGTCCAGGATCGCCGCCGCCTCGCGGGGGTCGAAGGGGCCGCCGTTGCCAGCGGTGGCGTCGGGTGCGGGGTTCATGGTGTCTCCCTCGAATCGACTCTATGCCATAAAGTAGACGCTGCTTTATGGCACAAAGTCAAGGGCCCTGGCCACCCAACTTTATGCCGCAAAGCTAGCTAGGCACGGCTATGAACCCGCTGGCGCGCGCCCCCGGCGGGGTGCAGGGCTGCCCGGATGCCCGTGGCCGCGGGTGTCACACAAACGTTCACAGGCTGCGAGGACTGTTTCCGCTGTGCGGATACGGGCTCCTGCGAGGCGCCGTTGCCGCTGTTCGGTGAGAAGACTGGGAAAGGCAGGTGCCCATGCTCCCGCATAGCGGCGGCTGCTGCCCGGCAGGATCAAAGCGGCTAAGGCCCGTCGGATTGGATAAAAGGCTCATTCCACCGCATCTATGCAGGTCAGCGTCGAGAATCCGACCCAATCCGGGAATCGGCGTTAGGGGATTAGGCGCAGGTCGGCGAATTAATTCGCAGGTCATCGGCGCGTCGGAGGCCGCAAATCCCGCTGAGGCAGGGCGTATTGCCGCAGGATGGTGCCCGAGACGAGCATGGGTGCGCCGCAGCTCTTGGCCAGGTTGGCGCAGAAGAGCGAGCGGAGGGGTGATGGCTACGGGCAACCAGGTGGTGCCCGGAGCTCCGGCGTTGGCCGAAGACGCGGCAGCCGGGCCGCCGGTGATAGCCGAGCACGCGCCGTGGCAGGCCGGATCGGCCGGGCCGCAGGCGGCTTGGCCGTTTGCCCCTGCCCAGGCAGGCGAGATCCCGGTCGGCAGCGGGTACGCGGCGCGGCCGGGATACTCCGCGCCGTCGGGCCATGCCGGGGCGGACGGCCTGGCCGGGAACGACGCGATCTGGAAGGAACCAAGGCCCTGGGCTGGCGCAGGGGGCCGGTGGCTCGTGTGGATGTTCCGCGTTGTGCTCTGGACGGTGCTGCTGCTGATCGGGTACCGGGGGATCGCGGCGATCGTGACGGGAGCCCAGGGACCTGGCGCAACGACCGCCCGGCCCGCATCGCCTGGCGTGGCTGGCGGCGGGCAGTCCGGGCAGTTTCCTGCCGCGCTCGCGCAGGCCTACGCGATGGAGTTCGGTCAGGTTTACCTCAACTTCAGCCCGGACAAGGCCGCGCAGCGAGCCAGGAGCCTGGCCGCGTTCCTGCCGCCGGGAAGCGATCCGATGTTCGGCTGGGACGGGGCAGCCACAACGACGCTGCAGTCCGAGCACGTCGCCGGCATCCGGGTGACCGGCGCGCACCGAGCGGTGGTCACGCTGCTCGCGAGGGTGAACGGCGGCCTGATCGAACTCGGCGTCCCGATCTACGCCAGGAGCCGCGGCATGGTCGTGTCCGGCTATCCCGCCCTGCTGCCCGCACCGGCGCAGGTCACCCCGCCGCGCCAGGCCCGCCTCAGGCCCGACCGGGCCGCCAGGCGGTCGCTGAGCGTGCAACTCCCCGCCTTCTTCCGTGCCTATGCCAGCGGTGACAGCGCCCGGCTAGGCAAGTTCACCGCGGGCCGCCGCTTGTTCCCCGGCCTTAGCGGTGCCGTCAGGTTCGCCGGCATCAGCCGGCTCAGCGTTCCTGCAGCGTCAGGGCTAGCCAGGCACGTGACCGTCACGGTCGTGTGGAAGGTGGGCTCGCGACCCGCCGCGGGCCGGGCAGGCACAGCGGGTTCGCCGGCCGAACTCAGCATGAGCTACGCGATGACTGTCGTCCGGCACCGCGCCAGCTGGCTGGTCCGGTCGATCAGCGCATCGGCCATCCAGCCCTGGCCGGCGCCATGACCCCCCGCCCACCCAGTCCGGCCCGGCGCAGCCCCCGTTCCCCACACCCGGAGTGATGATGTCCACGCACCTACTGGCCACGGCGCCGCCTGTGGCGCTCAGCAGTACAGGGCTCGTGACGTACCTGCAGACCCTCTTCGGGCCGCTGTTCCTCGGGATCGTGGGGATCGTCGCGATCTTCTTCCTTTTCACCAGGGAGATCCTGCGATTCGTGCAGTTCTTCGTGCTCGCCGTGGCGATCGCGGTGATCTTCTATGTCCCCGGCATCGTGCGCTCGCTCGCCATGGGCATCGCGCACGCCCTTGGCGTGCACTAACCACCAGCAACCGGAGCATCCCAGCGCTTGCCGCGGCAGGCGGAAGGAGACCATCAGGTGGATTTGCCCACCTACACGAGCATTTGGCGGATCGAAAAGCGGCTGTACAAGCTGTACGACTTCAGGCTGCCCATGCCGCTGCCGATTGGCCAGGTCACCGTGTTCGCGGCGATCACCGTGCCCTACGTGGTCCTCCTCACCGTGCTCGGACTGCCGTTCAACCACACGCTGATCTGGCTCTACATACTTCCGCCTGGCCTGGCTACCTGGCTGGTCACCAGGCCAGTCCTGGAGAGCAAGCGGCTGCCTGAGCTGATCAGGTCCCAGCTGCGCTACCTGGCCGAGCCGCGGATCTTGTGCCGGATGGCACCGCTGTCCGAGCGTGACGTCGTTGTCGTAACAGGCCGGATCTGGCGCCCGAGGGCAGGCCGGCGCCAGGCCGAGTTCCTGGACGCGGACGCCGGCGACGAGATGGCGGCTGAGGAGTTCGCCGAGATGCCGGCCGGGTCGACCGGGAGGGTGCGAGGACGGCTGCGGAAGGGGCCGCTTCCGCCAGGCCGCTCGCGCGACAGCGCGCCGGCGCCCGCCGCCGATCCAGCGAGTCCCGGCGCGCTGCCCAGCTGGATCGCCGCGGCCGGCCAGCCGGCCGGTGCCAGGACGGGCAGGCAGCCAGCCGACGCGGAACGAGCGCGCGAGGTCAGGCGCGTGAATCCCGCCGAGTTCCGGCTGGCCGCGTCCGGTCGGCCCGCGCAGCCTCGAATGCCGGTTCCGCACCCCGCGCACCCGGCCGGTCTGCCGCCTGCGGCTGGCCGGCCGCGGGCCGAGGACGATCCGATGCTGCCCGAGCCAGCGCCGCCGGGCGGTCAGCCGGCGTATGCCGTTCGTCCGACGTCAGGCCAGCGAGTCGAGGCGCCCGCGCGGGACGCTGTCGCGCCGGCGGCCGCAGGCATGCCGGCGCGGGCCGATCAGCCTTGGCGGCCCGGTATGGATGGGACACCCATCACCACTGAGCGCAATGGGTGGCCCATCGATACCGGCTCGGCGCGAGTTTCGGCGGAGGCGCCAGCGCGGGCCGCCCAGCATGCGCGGCCGGATCAGCCGGAATGGCCGTCGACCGAGCAGCCGGCGGCTGCGGGATCAACGATGGCGGAGTCGCCGGAAGGGAGCCCGGCTCAGGCCGTGCCGGGTCAGCGGTCCATACCGGGTCAGCCAGCCGGACCTGCTCAGCCAGCCGGACCGGGTCAGCCAGCCGGACCTGCTCAGCCAGCCGGACCGGGTCAGCCAGCCGGACCTGCTCAGCCAGCCGGACCTGGTCAGCCAGCCGGGCCGGCGCGGCCGGCTGTCACGGTCGTCGGCGCTGGCGCCGCGAAGACGGCCGCGCCCTCGGTGGAACGCGCGCTCGCCGGACCCTCGGCGCGCCGAGGCGACGTCCGGGCGGGGCGGGTGGCCGTCGTGCCGGGCGGGCATCGCCCGGGCAAGCCAGATCTGCTGCAGCGCGACCGAGCGCGGGCCCAGCAGCCGATCGGCATCAGGCCCAGGATCGTGATGCTCGGCTGCACGGTGGGCGCCGGCCAGACGATCACGACGCTGCTGACCGGAGAGGTGCTGGCCACCCTGCGCCAGGACCAGGTTGCCGCGATGGACCTCAACCCCGGGCCAGGTTCGCTGGCCAGGCGCGCCGAAGCGCGGCCCGCGCCGAGCCAGGCCGCGCTGACGGGGCGTTCCAGGCTCGTGGTGATCGGGCCGCGCACGGCCGCCGGCGGGAGCGAGGCGGTGGCCATGCCACGCGATCCGGCGATCGACGCCATCACGTTCGAGGCCGCGACCGACAGGTACGATCTCGTGCTCGCCGACCCCGCGACCGTCGCCGTGCCCAGGCTGCTGGCCGTCGCCGACCAGCTTGTTCTCGTCGCCCCAGCCAGCGCGGCTGCGCCCGGCGCGATCGCGATGACCTTCGAATGGCTCGAGGCACATGGCCAGTCGGCGCTGGCCGCTGGCTCGATCATGGTGCTGAACGGCGTCAGCCGTCGCAGCGCCGCCTCCGTCGAGCAGTCCGAGCGGGTCTGTGCCGGCCGGTGCCGCGCCATCGTCCGGATCCCGTGGGATGACCAGCTGCAGAGCCAGGTGCCCAGGCGCGCCCTGCCGACCGGGCCGAGCGCGCAGCTCCGCCAGCACTGGACCGGCGTGCTGAACGCCGCGACCGCGGCCGCGTACACCGCGCTGGCCGGGGTTCTCGTGGCAGGCCTCGCCGGCCAGGCCGATCAGGGCCAGGCCGATCAGGGCCAGGCCGATCAGGGCCAGGCCGATCAGGGCCACGGCGATCAGGGCCACGGCGATCAGGGCCAGGGAGGTCACGGCACGGAACACGAGCCGGCACACGCGGGGCAGGTGCGGCGATGAGCGCGCGCGGCACCAAGCGGAGCAGGCTGTCGGTGCGGTTCTTCGACGACCGGATCCTGCTGACCGAGACCCACGCCTGGGCCTACTTCCGGGTGCCGACCATTTCTTATGAGTTCATGACCGGCCAGCAGCGTGAAGCCCTGGCCACCAACCTGACCGTCGCGCTGGCCGGGATCAGGATGGCCGACGCCGAGGTGCACCTGCGGATCGCGCACCGCAGCTACCCGGCTGCCGAGTGGGCCACTGGCCTGCACGCGACCTCCGATGGCGGTCCCGGCTGGGTTCCCTACCTCGACGAGATGTACCGGCAGGTCTGGGCCAAGGACTTCTGGACCAAGGAGATCTACCTCGGCGTCAGGCTGGGTCAGCGCGGCGTGCGCGCCCAGCTGACCGGCGGCGTGTTCGCCCAGTTCGGCCGCGCCTACAAGGCCAGCGAGCAGCTGCTCGGGCTTGAGGACGAGGCGGTGGTGCACGGCGAGACCGCCAAGTGGACCGAGCACGCCGACCGGATCGGACGGACGCTCGCGGCGAGTTCGCTGGCCGCCAGGCACGCCACAGCGGACGAGGTCGCCTGGCTGTTCAGGCACGCGATCACCGGCTGCCTCGGTGACCCGCCGCCGTCGGCCGCGCGCCGGCGCCGGTGGGGTATCGGCGAGATCGAGTCCCTGGTGGAAGGCGAGATTCACAACGGGCGCACTGTTCTGAAAATGGTGCATCCTGAAGGGGGGTCGCATACCGCGTTCCTGTCGTTCTCCAGGTTTCCCGACGTCATGTATTTCCCTGACGGGGAGCCGTGGCTGCACTACGCCGACTCGCTGCCGTTCCCGGTCGAGGCGAGCCTGCGGATGAAGCTGATCCCGCCAGCGAAGGCCAGCAAGGACGTCAGCCGGCGGCTGGCGCACGCCAGGGACATGGACGCGCACATCCGCGAGGCGGGAGCGGACATGCCGCTTGCCCTGGCCGAGCAGATCGAGGCGGCGAGACTGCTCGAGCACGGGATCACGAAGGAACGCCTGCCGTTCGTCTACGGATGGCACAGGCTCGCGGTGACCGCGCCGAGCAAGGAGCTGTGCGTGCGGCGGGCCGAGGCGGTCATCGAGCACTACCGCGACATCGGCATCGACGTCGTGAACTCCACAGGGGACCAGTTCTCGCTGCTGAACGAGTCGCTGCCGGGCGACAAGGTCAGGCTCATGTCCTACCTGCAGCGCCAGCCGCTGTACACGATCGCGGGCGGGATGCCGACCGCGACCGTTGATCTCGGCGACCGGGTCGCCGACGAAGCCGGCTGGATCGGCCCCTACATCGGCGAGACGATCGGCCGGGCGCGCTCGGTTGTGCATTTCGACCCGCTGGTCGCCGCGGCGCGCAACCGGCCGACCGCGGTCGCGATCACCGGTGAGCCTGGCGGCGGCAAGACCACCCTGGCTTTGCTGCTGATCATGCAGCTCGCGCTGCGCGGCGTCACGGTGGCCGTGATCGACCCCAAGGGCGACGCTGAATCCCTGGTCAGGCTCCTGGCCCAGCGCGGCCGCCTGGCCCGGGTGCTGCCGCTTGGCAGCGCGGCCGCCGGGTTGCTCGACCCGTTCTCGTTCGGCGACGACCTCGCCGAGCGGCGGACCATGGCCGCGGAAACCCTGCGCTTGCTGCTGCCTGGCATGAGCGAGGAACGCGAGAGCGCGATGATCCAGGCCGTCGGTGCGGTCGCCGCGATGGAGCGGCCGAGCCTTGGCCAGGTCGTGCAGCATCTCGAGGCGGCAGAAGACCCGGCCTCGAAGAACCTGGGCGCCGTGCTGGCTTCGATGTCGGAGATGCGGCTGGCCAGATTGTGCTTCGCGCCCTCCGGCGGCGACCGGATCGACGCGGAAGGCTGGACCACGGTCTTCACGCTGGCAGGCCTGACGCTCCCCGAGTCCGGGCTGAAGCGGGACGACTACTCCTACGAGCAGCGGCTCTCCGTGGCGCTGCTCTACCTCGTCTCGCAGTTCGCGAGACGGCTGCTGAACGGGATGGACCGGCGGATCCCGAAGGCGATCGTGCTGGACGAGGCCTGGGCTGTCACGTCCACGCCGCAGGGCGCCAAGCTGATCCCCGAGGTCTCCAGGATGGGCCGGTCCAAGAACACCGCGCTGATCCTGGTCTCGCAGAACGCCGGTGACCTGCTCAACGAGCAGGTCACGAACTGCCTGTCCGCGGTCTTCGCGTTCCGCTCCACCGAGCGAAGCGAGGTCGCCAGCGTCATGTCGCTGCTTGGGGTCGATCACTCCGACGAGCATCAGGCCGTGCTGCGCAGCCTGGGCAACGGCGAGTGCATCTTCCGCGACCTGGACGGCCGCGCTGGCCGGATCGTCGTCGACCTGATCTCCGACGGCCTGCGCCGCTGGCTGGACACGAATCCGACGAGGGCACGGTCGGCTCAGGTCCCTGGGGGCGGGCCTGAGGATGACCAGGGGCACGGGGGTGAACCAGACCGACCAGGGGCCGGCGCGGTCTGGCCCGCCGGCACGCACGCTGGCTCGCATGCAGGCCCGCATGCCGGCCACGGGGGACCGGGGAACGGCCTGCACACCGCACGGGGCCGCCCGCCTAGTCCCGTCCAGGCGCCAACCCCCTAACCGGCGCATCTGACACCCGACCCCCCGGGAGCCCCCCTGATGTTCAACATTCGCCGAGCACCTGGCAAGGCCGCGATCGCGCTGGTCCTGCTCGCCGTGCTCTTCGGCTTGCTGCGCGGCGCCGCGCAGCAACCTCAGCCGGCTGGCGGCCAAGGGGCGGCTGGCCCGGCTGGCGTGGCAGCGGTGAAGACCGTGCCCACGGGGGGCGGGACAGCCACGGGGACCGCGGCGCCGCTGTCGAAGACGGGCACGGCCAGGACCGTGTCAGCGACCTCGGCGTCGCTGCCGGCCAGCGGGCCCTGTTCGGTGCCAGGCATCGGCGACATAGCTGGCCTGCTCGGCTTCTGCTCGCTCGGCCAGTCAGGGATCATCGGCGGGATCAACAACCTCTGCCAGCCTGGCGTGCCGCAGCCAGAGTCGGCGACCTCCGGGATCAACGCGCTGATCAAACCGCCAGCCTCGCCCGGCACGCGGGTCGACACGCCCTACAACCAGTACGGCATGGCCGGGCAGAACTGGGCCGCCACCGACCTGCAGTGCTCGGACATGACATCGCTGATCGGCAATGACGTCGCCGGGATGCTGTTCGACTTCGCCAAGGCCCTGGACCGGCTGACGATCACGGTGTATCAGTCGGCCGCGGGCGAGGGCATACTCGGCTGGCTGCAGGGCGTGACCGATCACCTCATCAGCGGGCTTGGCAACGCTATCTACTTCCCGTACGTAGCCCTCGTGGTGATTCTCGCCGCGATCTGGCTGGCCTGGCAGGGGCTGATCCGCAAGCGCGGCACGCGGACCATCGAGGGCACGATCTGGATGGTCCTCGCCTGCGCGGCGGCGATCTGGCTGATCGGCAGGCCGGCCGACTTCACCGGCATCGGCAAGGGCGTCTCCGACGGCATCAGCACGACGCTGAACACCGCCTTCGCCAACCTGCCGAGCCCTGGTCAGTCCAGCTGCCTGCCCGTCCGCGGCCACGACCCGCAGATCAGCAAGTCCAGCTTCAGCTACACCTCGAGCCGCACGGTGGTCGACCAGAACGCCAACGAGCTGTGGACGGTCCTGGTCTGCAAGCCATGGCTGGACGGCGAGTTCGGCACCACCGCCTTCACCGCTAACGGGCGGCCGACGCCGGTTCCCGCGTTCGCGCGCCAGCTGCTCTGGGCGCAGGCGATCGCGGTCAACGAACATCCGACGACGACGCTGATCAACGCCAAGCAGGCCGCCTACGCCGGCATCGCGCAGACCATGAAGACGAAGGATCCGTCTGTCTATCCGCTGTTCCAGGGCAAGGAATGGACCACCAGGCTCGAGATCGCGTTCGCCGCGCTGCTCGCCGCCTTGGTCGCTGGCGTCCTGGTGCTGCTGATCTCGGTGACCCTGATCCTGCTCAAGCTCGGGTTCTTGCTGCTGCTCATCGTCGGCCCGTTCTTCCTGCTGATCGGGACGCATCCGGGATTCGGCCGGGTGGTGGCGATCCGGTGGTTCGAGATGCTCGTCGGCGTCCTGCTGAAACAGGCCGCTGTGGCGCTCGCGCTGAGCGTGCTCCTGTACTGCTACGCGCTGATCATGGGAACAGCGGACGCGGTGCTGCCATGGGCGCTGAAGATCCTCATGATCACGCTCGTCACCGTCGCGGTGATCATCTACCGCAAGCCGTTCCAGCACCTGTTCGCCGCCGTCGGCTACGGCGCGCTCGGCGCGACCGAGCGGGCCGAGGCCGACCTCGGCCGCGCCGCGGCGACGGCCAGGGCGAACACCAGGGGAGCCGCGACCCTCGGCGTGCCGGGCTTCGCGGCCTACCGGGCCGCCCGCTGGGCCAGGCGGAACCCGGCGCAGGCCGCTGGCCTGGCGCTCACCGCGGCGGCCGCAGCCAGCACGGCCGGCGTCGCGGCTGGCGCCGCAGCTGGTACCGAGGGCGCGGGCACAGCAGAGCACAACGGAGCGGTGCCGGCCGGCGTGGCTGCAGGCGCTGGCGGGGCCGGTGATCCGGCTAGCGCCGGCGTAGGTAACGGTGCGACGGGACGCGCGCGGGCCTGGGGCGCGTCCGCGGGAACGGCGTCCGCGAGCGAGGCGCCGCCGCTACGGTTGCCGCCAAGCGAGGGCACGCCAGCCAGCTGGGTGCCCGGCGGGTCGTCGGCTCCGGCGTCGCCGGCGGCCGGCCGGACCGCCGCCGCGAGCCGGGCACGCGGGGCGGCGGGTCCGGTCGGCGGCAACGGCAACGGCAACGGGTCAGCCGCGCCGCCGCTGCCGCCGCTGGCCAGGTCGGCAGGGGCGGCAGCCAGCGGCCAGGCCAGGCCGACGGCGAGTGCCACGGGGTCGCCAGCGCGCCAGGCCGGCTCGCCGGCCCCAGCGAGGCAGCAGGGCGGTTCGCCAGCGCCAGGTGGCAGGACCATACCGCCGTCGTGGAGCTCCCGCGGTCAGGCACCGCCGCGATCGAGCCCGCCGCCGCCGAGGCGCAGCGCGCCAGCGGACCGTCCAGCGCCGCAGCCGCGCCGGGACCGAGCGGCGGGCACATCGGGGGGTTCCGGGGGGTCGTCCCCCCGCGGCAGCACCGACCGGCCGGCCCGGCCGTGGAGTAGGTCAGGCCAGGGCTGGCAGTCGCGGCAGGACAGCCCGCGTCGCGGCGGCAGCTCGCCGCGGCCCGCGGGGAGCGGTGCGGCACGGCCGGAGCGGGGGCATCCGGGCGGCGGCGGATCGGACGGCGCCTCAGGTGCGCCCTACGGACTGCAGCAGCCGTCGTCCGATGATCGGCCGGCCAGCCCGTTCTGGAGCCGTCCGCTCTGGCGGCGGAAGTAGCTGATCGGCATGGAGCTGACGCCGTTCCAGCGGTTCGCGGCCTTCGCCGCGGTCGTGCTGGTGCTCGCAGGGCTCGGGGCTTACCTGTTCCTGCCGCACTCCTCGGCCGCCGTCCGCAAGGGCGGCTCCGGTCAGCCGCGATCGTCGGGCCCCGCATCGCCGCCCGGCTCGCCGCTCGCCTCGCCTCCCGGCCAGTCGGGACAGCGCGCTCCCGACATCTACCAGTGGCTTCCGTTCACGCAGGCTGGCCTCACCAGCGCGGCCGCCACGACGGCGGCGTTCGCCAGGGACTACGGCACGTACTCCTATGCCGAGACCACGCAGGCGTACCTGGCGCCGATGCGCCCGATGATGACGGGCCAGCTCGCGGCCATGATCGGCCGGGCATTTGACGCGCCAGGCCTGCGCGGGACCAGGACGGTCACCAAGCAGGTCGCGACCGCGACCGTGACGATCCTGGCGCTTCGCGCGTTCGGCCCTGCCAGCCTGACGTTCGTGGTCGCGATCTCGCAGCGGATCGGCTCCACGAAGGGGACCAGCACGCGGACCACGAACTATGCCGTCACGCTGACCGGCACAGGGTCAAGCTGGCAGGTGAACGACATCGAGCTCGCTTCGGCCGGCAACCTATGATCCGGCTCTCCGGCGGCCTCGCCAAGCCCGCGCTGTTCGGTCTCGCTGGCCTGCTGACGCTCATCGTGGTGGGTGCGCTGGTGGCACCCGTCCTGCTCTTCGCGGGCGGCGGCATCATGTTCTCCACCGGCAGTGCCTGCGCCGCTGGCACGGTGACGACGGCGCAGCCGCCGGTGAGCGCGCAGGCCAGCGATTCTATCCCGGTCGACTACCTGTCGCTGTTCAAGTCCATCGGCGCGAGGTACAAGGTGCCGTGGGTGGTGCTGGCCGGCATCGGCAAGATAGAAAGCGATGACGGCAGGACCACGCTGCCAGGGGTACGCAGCGGGTCGAACGCGTTCGGGGCGGCAGGGCCAATGCAGATTGGCATCGGCGGCGCGTCGACCAACACCTGGGGCGGAGCGCCCGTGCACCCTGCGAGCGAGCACGTCAGCGGCGTCGCCGCGGACGGCAACGGCGACGGCATCGCCAGCGTCTACCAGCCGGCCGACGCCATCGCCGGGGCAGCCAGGTACCTGCTCGAGCACGGCGTGCTCACCAATATTCCGAACGCCGTCTTCGCGTACAACCACCTTGAGTCCTATGTCCAGTCGGTGCTGACATGGGCAAACCGCTACGCCAGAGGGGGCTTCCAGGTCAGCTCACCGGTCGGCAACGCCGCTCCCGAGTGCGGCCCTGCCGTGGGCCTGACCTCCAGCAACGCTGCGGCGGCGGCGATCGCTTTCGCCAGGCAGCAGATCGGCAAGCCGTACCTGTGGGGAGGCACGGGTCCTGACGCCTTCGACTGCTCGGGGCTGACGATGATGGCCTACCGGTCAGCTGGCGTCGACATCCCGCGGACCGCTGCCGAGCAGTGGATGTGGGGGCCGCGGGTGGATCCCAGTCAGGTGCAGCCTGGTGACCTGGTCTTCTTCGTGGGTTCCCTGGGATCGCGCTCCGCGCCTGGCCATGTGGGCATCGTGATCGGCCACGGCATGATGATCGACGCGCCGTCACCCGGATTGCAGGTGCGGATCGAGCCGTACTCGGCCGCCGGGGCGGTCGGCTTCACCAGGCCGTGGGCGCACGCCGGCATCAAGCAGACGCCCGCTCTAGCTACCCGCTGAGCACGAGTCAGAATGTGCAGTGCGGCATGCCGTAGTGTCTGGCATTCATAGGCACAAGTCGGACTGGCCAGACCCCGGGGAGCCTGCATGGACTTCGAGCTTTCTGACGAGCAGCGGCTGCTCCGCGACACGATCAGGTCATTCGTGGACGCCGAGATCAGGCCGGTCGCGCGGGACTGGGAGGAGTCCGGCCACTACCCCGAGGAGATCGTCACCACGATGCGGGAGATGGGCCTGTTCGGCCTGCTGGTGCCCGAGGAGTACGGCGGGATGGCGGCCGACATGGTGTCCCTCGCGGTGGTCTTCGAGGAGATCTCGCGCGGCTGGATGGGCGTTGCCGGGATCATCGGCAGCCACTCGCTGTCCTGCTGGATGATCGCGACCCACGGAACGGCCGAGCAAAGGAGTGCGCACCTTCCGGCGCTCGCCAGCGGCGAGCGCCGGACCGGGATCGGGCTGACCGAACCGGGCGCCGGCAGCGACCTGCAGGGCATCGCGACCACGGCGCGCCTGGATGGCGACCACTACGTCGTCACGGGCAGGAAGACCTGGATCACGAACGCCAGGCACGCCAGCCCGCTGCCCGTGCTGGTCAAGACCGACCCGTCGGCCAGGCCTGCCCATAAGGGCATGTCGGTGCTGCTGATCGACCCCGCATCTGATGGCTTCGAGGTACTCAGGGACCTGCCGAAGCTCGGCTACCGCGGCCCGGAGACCTGCGAGCTGGTGCTCGACGAGGTCCGCGTGCCCGTATCTAACCTGCTGGGCGGGACTGAGGGCCGCGGCCTGCAGCAGGTGCTCGCCGCGCTGGAGAAGGGCAGGGTCAACATCGCCGCCAGGGCCGTCGGCGTTGCGCAGGAGGCCTACGACCAGGCGCTGCGCTACGCGGGCGAGCGCGAGGCGTTCGGGCAGAAGATCTCCGGATTCCAGGCCGTGCAGCTCAAGCTGGCCGACATGGCCATGAAGCTGCAGGCGGCCAGGTTGCTGACGTACTGGGCGGCCTCGCAAGCAGACGCCGGGCGCCGGGCAGACCTGGAGTCCGGTCTGGCGAAGGTGTACGCGTCTGAGGTCGCCTACGAGTGCGCGTTCACCGCGATGCAGGTGCATGGCGGCTACGGCTACTCCAAGGAGTTCACCGTCGAGCGGCTCTACCGGGACGCGCCGCTGATGGTCATCGGCGAAGGGACGAACGACATTCTCCGCACCGTCATCGCCGAGTCCCTGATCAGTGGCCGGGGCGTCGTAGGCTGACCCGTTCCTGGCGAGATTGAGGCATTCCTCACCTATGCTGGCGAGTTGGGTCACTGGCGACTGGGGTCACTGGCCGCCTTAGCCGCACGCTCCTGGAGGACCACGATGCCGGAGGTCGTGCATGAACGGCCGCCCAGGTTCGGGAACCGGCGGAGAGCGGGGGCCGTCGCGCTTGGCCTGCTCGCTGGCATCGGGAGCGCGTCCTGCTCGGTGGTGAGCCCATCCCCGGCCGCGCCAGCCTCGCACTCGCCAGCGCCATCGGCGCCGCACAGCAGGCGCACGCCGGCGCCAGGCCGCACGGCAGCCGGGGCGCGTTCGTCACGTGCGGTGAGCCAGTCCAGCGGGGCGAGCGCGCCGGCGTCCAGGCACCGCGAACCGCTCGCCGGAAAGGTCGTCGGCATTGACCCAGGCCACAACGGGCGGAACTCCACCGACCCGGCCTTTATCGGCCATCAGATCTTCAACGGCAGGTCGATGGAGGCCTGCAACACGGTCGGCACGCAGACCGCGTCCGGCTTTACTGAGGCCCGCTTCAATTTCGACGTCGCGACCTACCTGGTGGCAGACTTGCGCTCGGCCGGCGCGCGCATCGTGCTGACGAGGCGGAACAACCACGGCGTCGGCCCGTGCGTCAACAAGCGCTCGACAATGCTCAATCACACCGACCTGGCGATCGATATTCACGCCGACGGCGGCCCTGCATGGGGCCGCGGATTTACCGTGCTCGAGCCCGTCGCTGACGGGCCGAACGACAAGATCATCGCGTCATCGATTCGGTTCGGCCGGTACGTGCACCAGGCTTTCCTGGCTGACACTCCGTTCCGCCCCAGCGACTATTACGGGCATGACGGCTATAAGTTCCGTGCCGACCTGGCCGGGCTGAACCTGACCACGGTGCCGAAGGTCCTGATCGAGTGCGGCAACATGCCCAATCCCGCCGACGCCGCGCTCTTGAGCACGGCCCGTGTGCAGCGGCAGATCGCGCGCGCCCTTGAGGCCGCGATCATCCGCTTCCTCACCGGACGCTGGCCATCGGGCCGGGCGACCGGGTGACCAGGATAGTGCGGTTCGCGTTCTCTTGATCAGGACAAAGCGCACTGCCGCCGCAGTTAGGATCAAGGCAGAGTTGGCCGGAGAACCCCAAGGTGAGTTCCATGCGTCGCGGCTTCATCAAGCCATTTCAACTAGCTGCCGTCTGTGTCCTTGCGACAATGATCGGCGGATGCACAATCATCGCGCCTTCGGCCACCAAATCCGATCCTGGCAAGAAGACGAAATCCGCGACCGCATCAGCCAAGCCGAAGAGCCCTAAGGCGCGGCACACGCACTCGACCGCCCCGGCGATCTCACCGTTCGTGAACCTCTCGAACTACCTGACCGGCAGGCAGGGACAGATCACAGCGGCCGTCTACGACAAGCGCACCGGGAAGACCTGGCTCTACCACCCCCGACTCCGCCAGGACACCGCCAGCATCGTCAAGGTCGAGATCATGGGTACGGCGCTGTGGAACGCGCAGAACGCGGGGACGCCGTTGTCATCGACGGCCACCTCACTCATGCGGCCGATGATCGAGGCCAGCGACAACGACGCCGCGACCTCGATGCTCGCCAACGTGGGCGGCCCGAGCGCTGTGGCCAAGTTCGACCGTGCGGCCGGGCTCACCGCCACGACGCCATCCACGCAGAAGTACATCCCAGGCACGACGCTGCCCGGCTGGGGCCTGACGACGACGACCGCTCTCGATGAGGTCAAGCTCGTCGGCACCTTCGCCTATCCGAACTCCATCCTGACGACCGGGCACCGGAACTACGGCCTGGGCCTGATGGAGAACGTCGAGTCCGATCAGCGCTGGGGAATCTCGGGCGGCGTGCCATCGGGCACCACCGTGGCGATCAAGAACGGCTGGCTTCCGCTGACCGGCCATGGCTGGCAGATCAACAGCATCGGCTGGGTGCACGGACACGGCAGGGACTACGTGCTCGCCGTCCTGACGGTCGGCAACCCCGACGAGCAGTACGGCATCGACACCATCGAGCACATCGCGGCGAGCATCTACCGTCAGCTCAGCAGCACCGCTCCGTAGCGGCCCCGGGGCTTAGATGTCGCCGGCCTGGAATTGCGTGAGGCTGTACTTCTGCGCGATCGGGTTCCAGGTGCCGACGAAGATCTGCTTGTCGGTTGTTGCCTGCGAGTCGAGAGTCGTCGCCTGGCTGTAATAGCTGGAATTGAATCCGTACGCGCAACCAGAGTTCGCCTGCTGCTGTGCCCACGTGAGGTAGTCGTTGTCGATTTGCAGTGAGATCTTCAGGGCATCCATGAGCTGAGACTTCAGCGTGGCGCCATTCGGGATCATGTCGGTCTGGAGCGCGGTGGCCTGGTTGTACTCGGCAGAGCGCTGGTCAGCCACCTGCTGGATCTTTGTGACGTCGCGCTGGACGTCGCCGCAATGGCCAACATCATTGATGAGGGTCGTGCTCAGGGTATGGCGGCTTTGCTCGCTGGTGAGCAGCAGGTTGTTCACGGCCTGAGCCTGGCTCTGCGCGGTAGCGACCGGCGGGCTCCCCGGAGATGACCTCGTCGCTGGTGATGACGAATGCGGCGGAGGCGGCGGGTTCGGGGTCGGCTTGTTGAGCACGACGACCGCGACGACGGCGGCAGCCGCGACCACGGCCGCGGCGGCTACGAGGCCGCCGATCAGGGGTCCGCGCGAGCGCTTCGCTGGCTGCTGCGGCGGCTGGTAGTTCGGCAAGCCTGGCGTGGTCGGTCCGATCGGGCCGCCCGGCTGAGGATACGCCTGAAACGGTGCGTTTTGCTGCTGCCCGTAGGGACCGGGCTGACCAGGTCCTGGGCCCGCCTGCCACTGCTGGCCCTGCCACTGCTGACCAGGCGGCGCCTGCGGCAACCACTGTTGACCAGGCGGCGTCTGCTGCTGCCACTGCTGGCCCTGCCACTGCTGGTCCGTCGAGGCCTGCTGGCCGCTGCCCGGCGGAGCCTGCATGGCCTGACCGCTCTGGCCCGCGGTCATCGTCTGCTGGTCGATCATCGCCTGTGCCCCGGCGCCCTCGGGCACCGCGCCAGGGCTTGCCGTCACGGCGGGACCAGGGGTTCCCGGCGTTTCCTGCGCGGTCGGGGCGGCACCAGCCCCGGCCGCTCCAGCACCTGCGCCCGCAGCACCTGCGGCGGCAGCGCCCGCAGCGCCGGCGCCCGCGGCGGCAGCCACGGCAGGACCCGCCAGCTCGGTGGCCTGATGCGGCTTGGCTGGGGCCGCGCTCCCGGCCGCCGGACCGGCCGGCTGGCCAGAGTCCGCCTCCAGGGGACCGGGGACGAGGCCGAGTGCACGGCCCAGGTCGGCGGCAAACTGCGCGCAGGTGGCATAGCGGCGCGAAGGGGCCTTGTCCATCGCCTTGTTGAGCACCCGGTCGACGGACGCGGGGAGCCCCGGCTGCAGCTTGCTGACCAGCGGCGGTTGCTCGGACAAGTGCGAATTGATCAGCGCGAAGATGTTCGGGCCGGTGAACGGCGGGACGCCGCACAGCAACTCGAATGCCGCGCAGGCCAGCGAGTACTGGTCGGCCCTGCCGTCGATGGCCTGGCCTTCGATCTGCTCAGGCGCGATGTAGTCCAGCGTGCCCACGAACTGGCCGGTGCTGGTCAGGTTGCTGGCAACGGTCTGCTTGCTGATGCCGAAGTCCGACAGGTAGATGTGCTCGGTCACCGGGCCCGAGGTGTTGACGTCGCGTTGTACGTCTTTGGCGCTGGCGTCGATCAGCATATTGGCGGGCTTGACGTCGCGGTGCACGAGGTTGTGGCTATGCGCCATGTCGAGCGCCGAGCCGACCTGGGTGATGATGTTCCACGCCCTGGCCGGCGGCAGCCCCTTGCCGTCGGCCAGCAGCGACCGCACGTCACCGCCCTGCACATAGCGCATGGAAATGAACAGGCATCCGCCCGCGTCGCCGGCATCGTAGACCGGGATGATGTTGGGATGCTCGACCGTTGCCGCCGCCCGTGATTCCCTGATGAACCGGGTGCGGAACGCGTTATCGGCCGCCAGGCTCGGAGCCAGCACCTTGAGAGCGACCCTGCGGTCAAGTCGCTCGTCGTATGCGCGGTAGACGACTGCCATGCCACCCTGGCCGATCTGCTCCTCCAGCAGATAGCCAGCGACCTTGTCACCAGGGCCGACGTTGGCGCGCGCTGGCTGGGTGTCGTCGCTCAACGCATCTTCCTCCGGGGGCCGGGCAACAATGCAGTCACGCGCCCGAGGCTGCGATGACACAATCCTGGTCCCACGCAATAGGCAGCCGCGAGCACGCGAGCTTTACTTTAGCCCCTCCCGGCCCTGCCGGAAATAGCACGGTTACTTAACTTCTGATTATCGTGACGCCCAATGTCGAATACGTCATTTTGGCGTCTTGTCTCGTGCGACTGGATCAGAAGTTCCTCAGGGCGCAGGGTCGAGCCGCGTGTCCCTGGCGGCCGGCAGCGGCGCAGCATCGCCATCGCCGGCGTTCCTGATGAGCTCGGGCGGCAGGCCGCCATCGATCGGCTCGCCTTCGAGGTCGCCCATCAGGTCCTCTTCCGGCCACGGGGTCGCGCCGAGCGACTCGAGCGCGGCGAGCGCCGGGTCTAGCTTCTCGTACAGGAACAGCACGGGGCCGCCGGCGGCGAGCTCGACCGCCGCGCGCAGCGCGCCGGCCGGGCCGTCCGCGAACGTGACGTGCACCTCGGGCCTGAGCTTGCGCATCGCGGCCGTGATCAGCTCGCGCATCTCACCGGGCGCGCGCCCGCGCCGGTCCTCGTCCTCGTAGACGACCACGGTGCCGAACCAGGAGGCGATGGCCT
This sequence comes from uncultured Actinomycetota bacterium, assembly GCA_963739025.1. Lineage (GTDB taxonomy): Bacteria > Actinomycetota > Actinomycetes > Streptosporangiales > Streptosporangiaceae > Chersky-822. The sequence continues at coordinate 426,308 of CAVTYS010000005.1, forward strand.
CGGCAGACTCGCTGACCAGGTCGTCGCGCCGGTCGCCGGGCAGCGTGATCGCCGCGACCGGCTCGCCTTCCCAGACCGAGGCCACCATCTGACCTGTGGCGTGCAGGGCGGCGGCGTTGTGCCCGTAGTCGACGAGCACGGGACCGGCGGCCGTGGTCGCGGCGGGGCCCGCGGTGACCGCGTAGACGTTGCCGCGGCCCGGGTTCACCGCGCCAGGGGTGAACGTGCTCAGCGCCTCCCTGATGTCCTTGACCGTGACACCGGCCGCCCGGCAGGCGGCTATCGCCGCGAGCGCGTTCGCGACCACGTGCTTTGCCAGCCCGTCGAACGCGCCAGGCAGCTCGGCGATGTTCATGATCAGCCGCTGCAGGCCGCCGGCGGTCTCGATGATCTGGCCGTCGGACGCCTCATAGCAGATGCCGCCTGACCGCTTGTGCCGCTCGATGACCGCGTTGCCAGGCGTGATGCTGAAGTACCTGAGCACCGGCTCGTTCGCGCGCGCCGCCGGCAGGCCGGCGATCGCGGCGGTCGCGTGGTCGGCCGCGTTGAGCACGAGGTTTCCGCCCCTGCGGATTTCCTCTGCGACGAGCGCCTTGACGCCGACCAGGTCGTCCACGTCGTCGATGCCGTCCTCGCCGAGGTGGTCGGCCGCGACGTTGGTGATGACGGCGACGTCCGCCTTGTCATAGCCCAGGCCGCGGCGCAGGATCCCGCCCCTGGCTGTCTCCAGCACCGCGACCTCGACCGTGGTGTCGTCGAGCACCATCTCCGCTGACCGCGGGCCAGACGCGTCCGCCTCCAGCACGCACCTGCCGCCGATGAAGACGCCGTCCGTGCAGGACATGCCGGTGCGCAGGCCGGACTGGCGGAGCACGTGCGCGATCATCCTGACCGTCGACGTCTTGCCGTTGGTGCCGGTGACCGAGACGATCGGGATCCGGCCGAGTGCCCCCGGCGGGTACAGCCTGTCGACGATGGCCTCGGCGACAGCGCGCCCGGTGCCGTCCGCGGGCGTGAGGTGCATCCGCAGCCCAGGGCACGCGTTGATCTCGATGACCGCAGCCGACTGGCGGCCGCCGCTTGACCGCCCGGAGCCCGCGAGGCTCGGCGCGAACAGCGGACCGCCGATGTCCTCAAGCCGCAGGTCGATGCCGCAGATGTCCAGGCCCGTCACGGCGGCGGCGCGACGGCACAGCTCTGCGACCTCGGCGTGCACATGGTCGGTGACATCCTTGCTGGTGCCGCCGGTGGATAGGTTGCCGTTCCTGCGCAAGGTGACCTGCTGGCCGCTGGTCGGCACCGTGCCGGGCTGGAACCCTGCAGCGGCGACGTGCGCGAGCATCGCGTCGTCAACGGTGATCCTGGTGAGCGGCCTGGAATGACCCTGGCCGCGGCGCGGATCGGCGTTGAGCATGTCGATCAGCTCGATAACCGTGTGTTCGCCGTCGCCGGTCACGCACGGCGGCCGCAGCTCGGCGGCGGCGGCCACCCGGCCGTCGACGACGAGGACCCGGTAATCCTTGCCTGGCACGTAGGTCTCGACGATGACCTCGCACGAGCCTGACCCGGCCGCGGCGCGCCGGTACGCCTGGCGGGCTTCCGCCGGGGTCTGCACTCCGACCGTGACGCACCTGCCGTGGTTGCCGTTCCTCGGCTTGACCACGACGGGGCCGCCGAGCTCGGAGGCGGCGCGGATCGCCTCCACTTCGGTCTTGGCCACGACGCCGTCCGGCACGGCGATCCCCGCCAGCGCCATGAGCTTCTTCGCCAGCATCTTGTCGCCCGCGATGTCCACTCCGATGGCCGACGTCTGCTCGGTCATGGCCGCGCTCACCAGGCGGCGATGACAGCCGTAGCCGAGCCGCAGCATGGACAGGCCGCCGACGCGGCGAACAGGAATGTCCCTGCGGCGAGCGGCCTCCGCGATGGCGACCGTGCTCGGGCCGAGGCGCTCACGTTCAGCGGTCCTGGCGATCGCCTCAAGGTGGGCAGTCAGGTCAGGGGTGCGTTGCGCCAAAAGGTCTGTGACCACAGACATAGCGAGACGGCACAGTTCGCCAGGGACAGCAGAATCCTCTGGCTCGTCCGGAGGGCACTCCGTCATCACGTCGTAGCGGCCGTCAGCGCCCGCCCGCATCGTGCGCCCCAGGTGCACGTCCCGGCCGGCCAGCCCGGAGAGCTCGAGTGCGACGTGCTCGGTGACGTGGCCGAAGTAGGTGCCGTCGGCCATCGCGTCGATGAAGCCGCCTGGCCGGCCTGCCGCGCAATGATGCTCGCGCAGGCCGGGCAGCAACTCGAGGAGCCCCTCGGCGAAGCCCGTGAGGTCGGTCGTCTCCTTGCAGGTCAGCTCCTCGAGCTCGAAGCGCGCGAGGCTGACCGGCTTGGTGCTGAAGATGTTCGGGCCGCCGAGGTGGCGCACGTATTCAAGCCGCACATTCGCTCCTTGGGATGAGTGTCATCGCAGTGACCAGCCAGGGTCAGTAACGCGCATGGGCCGGGCCGATGGCCGGCGACCGGGCAGCGAGATCGAACACGCAGCCCGCGGGGAGCAGGTGCAGCCGCACGTCGAACAGGGTGATCGGGTCGTTGTCGGAGGCTGCGTCGACCACCGGCGCGCGCTGCGCGTCGACGACCGTGACAGCGCCGCTGCCGAGCACCTCGAAGGTGTCCTGGTGCACGCAGATCGCCGTGTTCTCGTCGATGCCGATGCCGAGCCGGTCCGGATCGAGCGCCACGGCGCTGAGCAGCCTCGGCAGCCTGCCGCGCTCGCCGAAGTGCATGTCGATCAGCACTCTGGGCAACAGCCCAAGCCCCCGCGCGGTCCTGACCGTCGCGGTGCACACCTCGGCGCCGTTGCCGCCCAGGATCATGGTGCGGCCGAGCGCGGTCGCGCCAGCGCTCGTCCCCGCCACCACCAGCCCCTCGCTGAGAAGCTGCCTGAGCTGGTCGTTCGTCCGCGACCCGACCAGCGTCTGCAGCCTGGACTGATCGCCGCCGGTGAGGAACACGCCCGTCGCGTCGCCCAGCATCGCCGCGGCATCCTGGCCGTCGGCGTCTGCGCGCCCGCTGATCGGCAGTTCCCTGACATGCCGGACGCCGAGCTTGCGGAACACGCGCTCGTACTCGGCGAGCACCTGCCCTGGCCGGCCCGTCGCGGTGGTGACCAGCAGCACGCGCGCCTTGCTGCCGCCGCACATCTGCGCGAAGCGCTCGAGGACGCAGGAACCGCAGTACCTGTCCTCGGCCCCGCCGATGATCAGCAGCCGGCCAGAAACTCTCCCGTCGTCCACGTTCAGGCCCGTCGCCCTCGTCCCCCGGACCGCGGCGCGGCCCCCCGGGGCGAGATTTACCCGCCGTTACGTGGCGTCAATCCGTGCTCACTCGCTGCTGAGAACGCCGGGTGTCTGGCGGTTCCTGCGGCCCTGGCGCCCGGTTGCGCGCGGCCTGGACAGCTCGTCAGGCAGCTGCAGAAGCGGATTGGTCGCGCTGGCGACGACGTCGCTCGCGATGTCGATGACGCGCCGGCCGCGGTTTCTCGCCGCGGTCCTGAGCTGCTCGAACGCCTGGCGAGGCTGGATCCGGTGCCTTTCGGCCAGGACGCCGATGGCCTGCTCGACCCTGATCCGCGCGGTCAGCGCGTGCTCAAGCTGGCCGATCGTCGTGCGGAGCTTGCTGGTCTCCAACGAGGCCGGATCCTTTGACTTGCCCTTGGCCTTGGCCTTGGCAGCCCGGCCCGTGCTGCCACCCTGCGACGCCGCCTGGGCGGTCGCGGCGGCCTGGTCAGGGGCCGTCGCCTCGCCCGCGGTGTCTTCAGGCGCGGCGGGCACGGCGGCGTTGCCCGTGGCTGTGCTGGTCGCGGTCGCGCTGGCCGAGGTGCCGCTCGTCGGGGTCCCTGTGGTCGCGTTGGTCGCGGTGGTCGCGGTGGTCGCGGCGGGCTCATCTGCCAGGTTCTCCGGCCTGGCCAGCTCGGCCGAGATCAGGTCGGCGAGCACCATGGCGCTGGTCAGGTCGGGCACGTCGGCGTCGCCCACTCGCCAGCCGTCCTTGGTGCGGCGGACGACAGCGTCGTCGCCGGACATTTCGGTGCCGGGCAGCCCAGTCAGGCCGGCTTCGTCGGCCGGTTCTGGCGCAGCCTTGGCGGCCGGGCCCGGCGAGGCCTGCGCGCCGTTGGCCCGGTTCTTCGCCCGGCCGGTCAACTCGGACATAGCGGTGCAGCCAGTTCCTGCAGTCGCTGCTTCACCGCGCGCACGGACGGATTCGTCAGCGTGCTGCCGTCAGAGAACAGCAGAGTGGGGACGGTCTGGTAGCCGCCGTTCACCGTCATGATGAACTCGGCAGCGTCTGGTTCGCGCTCGATGTCAACCTCTGTGATCTCGATGCCCTCGCGGGCAAGCTGACTCTTGAGCCTCCGGCAGTAACCGCACCATGGCGTGGTGTACATCGTCACTGGCTGGGTCATGCCCCTAGTCCTCCTCGACCGCCATTGAAACACCTGAACACTACTAACGTCCGCATCTGCGCTGACCTTCCTGCGCGCCGGGTTGAGATGAAGTGATTTTTCAGCTTCGCTTCGCGTTCGGTCCGTGTTCGCTCCCGCGTGGCCTGCGTCATCGCCGCCGGCTTGACCTCGGCGCGGCGGCAAACGTCGGCACCATGCGGCAGGATGGCGCCCGGGAGGAGGCCACCATTTTGGACGACGCAGGGCGCGAAGTTGCCGCCTGGCGCGGGCCTGATGCGGCGGCGCAGGGACCCGATGCGGCGGCGCAGGGACCCGATGCGGTGCTCGCGGCGCTCGATCCCGAGCAGCAGGAGGTCGCGAGGGCGACCAAGGGGCCGGTCTGCGTCCTGGCCGGCGCGGGGACGGGCAAGACCAGGGCGGTAGCGCACCGGATCGGCTACGCGGTCGCGACGGGAGTCGTCCGCCCTGACCGGGTGCTCGCCGTGACGTTCACCACCAAGGCCGCAGGCGAGCTGCGCGGCAGGCTCCGGCTGCTCGGCAGCATCGCGGTTCCCGACGCCGGCCTTGAGCAGGTACAGGCCAGGACGTTCCACTCGGCGGCGCTGCGGCAGCTCACGCACTTCTGGCCGGCGACGGTGGGCGGCCCGCCGCCCGCCCTGATGGACTCCAAGGTCGGGCTGCTCGCGGAGGCGGCCAGGCGGCTGCGGCTCAGGCTCGAGCTCGCCGAGCTGCGGGACGCCGCCGCGGAGATCGAGTGGGCCAAGGCGACCCAGGTGCGTCCCGATGACTATCCGGCCGCCGCGGCCAAGGCCGAGCGGCTCGTTCCGCTGCCAGCCGAGCGGATCGCTGGGCTCTATGCCAGCTATGAGGAGCTGCGCAGGGAGCGGAACCTCGTCGACTTCGAGTCGGTGCTCGAGCTGACCGCCGCGATCCTGGCCGAACACTCCCCGGCCGCCGCCGCGGTCAGGGACCGTTACCGCTACTTCGTGGTCGACGAGTACCAGGACGTGAACCCGTTGCAGAAGCTGCTGCTCGACCAGTGGGCCGGCGACCGGGACGACATCTGCGTGGTTGGCGACCCTCGGCAGACCATCTACTCGTTCACCGGCGCGACGCCCGCCTACCTGGCCGGTTTCCCGCACCAGTACCCAGGCGCTACGGTGATCCGCCTGGTCCGCAACTACCGCTCGACTCCGCAGGTGGTGGCGCTGGCCAACCGGGTCTTCGCAACGCCAGGCCAGCCGCTGGTCGCACAGCGGCCCGCTGGTCCGGTGCCGCATGTGACTGAATATGGCGATGAACCGGACGAAGCGGCTAATGTCGCACGTCAGGCAGCTGATCTCATCGCAGCAGGAACGCCTCCCGGCCAGATTGCCGTGCTCGTCAGGACGAACGCGATGACGCGGGGCTATGAAGAGGCGCTGGCGGCGGCCGGCGTCCGGTTCCAGCTGCGCGGGACCGAGCGGTTCTTCGACCGGGCCGAGGTGAAGCAGGCGGTGACCTTGCTGCGCGTCGCGGCGAGGTCCGTCGGGCCCGACGAGGACCCGGCCGTTGCGGTACGGCCGGTGCTGACCGGCCTCGGGCTGACCGGTGACCCTCCTGCCGGGCGGGGCAAGGCCAGGGAGCGGTGGGAGACCCTGGACGCGCTGGCCCGGCTCGCCGCCGATTTCTTTGCCTCGGCGCCGCAGGCGACGCTGAGTGATCTCGCTGCCGAGCTTGCGCAGCGGAGCGTGTCCGGCCACGAGCCGGAGACCGGCGGCGTCACGCTCGCCTCGCTGCACGCCGCCAAGGGCCTGGAGTGGGACGTGGTGTTCCTGCCCGGGCTCGTCGACGGGATCGTGCCGATCGTGTATGCCACCAGCCCAGAGGCGATCGAAGAGGAACGGCGGCTGCTGTACGTCGGCATCACCAGGGCCAGGGACCGGCTGTTCCTGTCCTGGTCGCTGGCCAGGTCACCGGGCAACAGGCGCGCGCGCAAGCCGTCGCGGTTCCTCGCTGGCTTGCCCGGCCGGACGGTCCCCGAGGCCGCGGCCGCGGCGTCCGGCGGGTACGGTGCCGCAAAGATGACGCGTGCTCGCCGGCCGCGGACTGAGGGAGGCGCACGGCGATGAGCAAGGCCCTGGACGCCGTGGTGGAGCTGCTCGACCTAGAGCAGATCGAGCTCGACATCTTCCGCGGCCGGAGCCCGGAGAACGAGCGGCGGCAACGGGTATTCGGCGGCCAGGTCGCCGGGCAGGCGCTCGTCGCGGCCGGGCGGACCGTGCCAGAAGACCGTCCTGTGCACTCGCTGCACGCGTACTTCATCCGGCCAGGCGATCCGAGCGTGCCGCTCATCTACCTGGTGGACCGGGTCAGGGACGGCCGGTCCTTCACCACCCGGCGCGTGTCGGCCGTCCAGCACGGCAAGACGATCTTCACGCTGTCGGCGTCGTTCCACCACCCGGAAGAAGGCGTGCTGCACCAGCGCCCGATGCCCGACGTGCCGCCTCCTGAATCGGTGCCGTCGGCGGCGGAGCGGATGGAGGAGCTGTTCGGCGACGCGGCTGCCGAATACGCGTGGTCCAACCCGATCGACATCAGGCACCTCGGCCCGCTGTCGTTGGAGGCGGTGAGCGACCCGTCGCTGCGGGTCACCCACAGCATGGCCTGGGTCCGGGCGGACGGCGAACTGCCCGACGATCCGCTGCTGCACGTCTGCATGCTCACGTATGCGTCGGACATGACGCTGCTCGATTCCGTGCTGCTCGCCAACGGGCTGTCCTGGGCCGACGGCAAGACCGTCGGCTCGAGCCTGGACCACGCGATGTGGTTCCACCGGCCGTTCCGAGCCGACCGCTGGCTGCTCTACACGCAGGAGTCGCCGGTTGCCGCTGGCGCCCGCGGCCTTGCACGCGGTGAGCTGTTCACGGCCGAAGGCGAGCTCGTGGTGTCTGTCGTGCAGGAGGGGCTGATCAGGACAGCGTCCTGAACTGGACTGTTGCCTTTCGATAACGTCTGAAGAAGCCCGCGGAAAATCAGTTGCCTGGCCGGAGGAACCTTGCTTAGGGTCTAAGCAAGTTCTCTCAGCAAGGCGGTCGAGTGATGCTGCACGAAAGAAGGAGGTGCCCGGAATGCTGAGCCACATCTATCTGGCCGATGCCGCGATGCCAGCGCGCGCGATGTCCCGTACGGGTGCCTCGTTCGTCGGCGGCTGCACGGCCGTCCCACGTGAGCGTGCCATCAGGACGGCGCCCGCCGTGATCGGCAACGCCACCCACGCGGCTGGCCAGGCGAAGCTCGCCTTGCAGCAGCGCACCAGCCAGAAGAAGTTCGCCCGCACGACCCGCATCGCTGCCGTTGGCGGTGGTGCATTGGGTCCGCATCTGGCCTGGGATCCGGTCTAACAAAGACCGGCCAAGATCCCCAAAGGCCGCGGACCCAGAGCATCGGGTCCGCGGCCTTAGTCATGCGAGGCCACCGTTTGTCAGACGCGACAGAGATGCTGTCAGACCAGACGAAGAGCAGATGAGAGGGGATGACACCGATGTACCTGCCGGGAACCGCCGCCGTCATCGACGACGTCGCGGCGGCCGAGGCGGAATGGCTGCGGGCGACCGCGATCAGCAGGCCAGCGCGGGTGGCGATCGCGCCCGAGCCGGAGCTGACCGGAGCGGGAAGGGTCAGGGCGCTGCCGTGCGCCGGGGACCCTGACCTCTTCTTCGCCGAGTCGCCCGACGATGTTGAGCTTGCCAAGTCGCTGTGCAGCGACTGCCTGGTCCGGCCTGGGTGCCTGGCTGGCGCTGTGCAGCGCAGGGAGCCGTGGGGTGTGTGGGGAGGGGAGCTGTTCATCCGCGGCGAGATCGTTCCCCGCAAGCGCGGGCGTGGCCGGCCGCGCAAGAACGACGTGGCGGCCTGATTGAACCCCGCGCGGTGAGGTCCGGGGTGGCCGCGGGCACGCAGCCCGCCGCCACCCCGGCCGTTCACGTATCGTGCGCGGCGCCCGGCTAGCTGGCCGTTTCTTTCGCCAGGCCGGGCGCGCCAGGGTCCTGGTCATCGAGCGGCATCAGGTCGTCGGCCAGCTCGTCGGGACCGTAGCCGGGAATCCAGCGCAGCACCTCGGCGCGGAACTCGCCAGCCGCCTCCAGCTGGCAGAGCACGCCGATGCCGGCGGTCGAGACCCGGTGAATCAGGATGTAGGACGGCGGCAGGTTGAACTGGCGCGCGACGTTCGCGCCGCGAAGATCGGTGACCCTCGCGGCCTCGCTGCGCATCCACTCCCTGCTGAACTTGAACGTCTCGTTCCTTGACGGGTCGGCTAGCGGGGCCAGGAAGTTCCTGAGCGCGTCGGCGTCGACGTGGACGCCCGGGCGCAGGAACCCGTGCCGGCGCAACTCCGACTCCGCCAGGCTGATGTCGCCGTCGGTATGGACGAGGTAGAGCAGACGTCCGAACAGCGGCGGCAGGCCCTCGGGCAGCCGGTCGACCGCGCCGAAGTCGAGCACGCCGAGCCTGCCGTCGTCGAGCAGGCGGAAGTTACCCGGATGCGGGTCCGCGTGCAGCAGCCCGCTCCTGGCCGGGCTGGAGAACAGCATCCGCACGAGCAGCAGGCCGGCCCTGTCCCGCTGTTCCTGGGTGCCGTCGCTAATGATCTTGGCGAGCGGGATGCCGTCCATCCACTCGCTGACCAGCACGCGGTCGGTCGCGAGCACCGCAGGCGGCACAAAGATGTCAGGATCGCCGGCGAACGCATCGGCGAACGCGTCCTGAGACGCTGCCTCCAGCCGGTAGTCGAGCTCCTCGGCCACCCTGGCCCTCAGCTCGTCGAGCAGCGGCTTCACATCGAGGCCGGGCATGAGCACGGAGAACAGCCGAGCGACCCGGCTCAGCTGGGCGAAGTCGCTGATCAGCGCCTTGCCGGCGCCGGGGTACTGGATCTTGACGGCGACCTGCCTGCCGTCGTGCCAGACGGCCTTGTGCACCTGCCCGATCGACGCCGCCGCTGCCGGGCGGTCGTCGAATTCGGCGAACTTGCTCCGCCAGTCCTCGCCGAGATCCGCCGCGAGCACCTTGTGCACCGTGCTGGCGGGCAGCGGCGGCGCGGACTCCTGCAGCCTGGTCAGCGTCGCCCGGTACGGCCCCGCGAGCTCAGGCGGCAGCGCCGCCTCGAAGATCGACAGGGCCTGGCCGAGCTTCAGCGCGCCGCCCTTGAGCTCGCCGAGCACCCGGAAGATCTGGTCCGCGGTTCGCTGCTGGATTTCCTGGGCCACGATCTCGGCCGGCCGGCCGCCGACGCGCTTGCCGATCCCGAGCACGGTACGGCCCGCCAGCCCGGCCGGCAGGGCGGCGAGCTTCACCGTCCTGGTGACGGCGCGGCGCGGGAGGTCGTTCATGATCTCTATTGTCGGTTACCTGGCGGTGTGAGTGGCACACGGACAGGACGGATGTCGCGGCCAGCTCCTGCGCCGCCACTTCCAGTCAGGCAGAACGAGCTCGAGCGTGCCGTTGACGGCGGCGCTCGCGAGCGGGCTCTTCTCGATCGCGATCAGCGCCTGGGCGGCCGCCTGGGCCGCTACCGCGGTGGCGAGCACCGCGTCGCACGCCGGCGGCTCCGGCCGCCTGCGGCCGAGCTGGGCCAGGATTAGCGGCCACGCCGGGTCGTTGCCCGCCCGCAGGTAGTCCAGGCACAGCAGGCACGCTGTCCGTCGCGGCACCACGAGAGGGCCGACCACTCCGATCGCCTCGCCGGCGATGACGGCCAGGTGCGGCACGTGCTCCCTGGCCAGCTGGGCGAGCCGGGCCAGCGGCTGACGCCCGGCGAGAATGACCAAGTCAGGCTCGGCGCCGACGGCGCCGGGCGATCGCGACATCCCGCGCGGACGCTGTGCGGCTGACTTGCGGGGCGCGGGCGACTGGCCGCCAGCAGAGGCCCGGTCGGCAGCGGCGGGTCGGACGGCCGCGCGGGATCGGTCGGCAGCGGGAGAGCGGCTGGCAGCGGGAGAGCGGCTGGCGGCTGGGAAGCGGCCTGTAGTGGAGGCGCCGCTGGCGGCGGGGAATCGGCCGGGCGGGAGCGGGCGACGCTGCACCTGTGCCTCCCGCGGCGCTGGCTCGTCCTGTTCGGGCCGGACGAACTCGACCCTGCCGAGCCCGGCAGCGACCAGGATCCTGGCCGCCGCCCGTCCTATCCGCTGGTCGCCCTCGATCCGCACGACGGCTGCCCGACGCCTGGCCAGCGCGCGTGCGCCGCCGTCGCCGTCGCGATGCGCGAGCGAAGTCGTGGCGAGTTCAGGCGCGAGCCTCGCGCGAAGCGCTGCCGGGATCTGGCTTACCGTGCTCGCCGGGAAGTCGTCGAGCGCTCCGCCAGCCGCGAGCAACGTCAGGATCCGCTCGGTCGCGCTAACCGGGACGCCGCTCGCTGCCGCCGCGGCGATGACCTGGTCACGTTCGCGGCTCCCGTCGAGTAACCCGACGACGAAGGCCGCCTTGCCCATCCCTGATAAGGCGATGGCGCGACGCGGATCGATGCCGATCTGCAAGGTATCCCGGTCGCGCCAGACTGGGAGTAGACCGGATTTCAGAGCTGGTCGCATGCCTGCAGCCTGCCACCAGGGTCCGACAGACCGCGCGCACAAACATCCCGCATGTTGAGACGGCAGGCTCGCCGACTGGCCGCAGCATTCGCGCGACCGGTCAGGTGACGGGCCAGCTTGAAGGCAGCGGGCCAGCTTGAAGGCAGCGGGCCAGCTTGAAGGCAGGGGGCCAGCTTGAAGGCAGCGGGCCAGCTTGAAGGCAGCGGGTCGGTGCGACCGCCCTGCGGAATAGCTGTGGATAACTGTGTGCATGGCGTGGGGAATGCAGGGAGTTTCGCTGTGGATATCCGCGGGAGTGGCTGTGCGCTTTCGGCTGCGAAAGGCGATTAGGGCCGCCTCGGGCTGGTGTTTGCCTGTCCACCGGCTGTGGACAACGCCACCCAGCCAAAGCTCGGGCTCGCCGTCTTGCCCGGCGCACCCAGCCAAAGCCCGGGCTCGCCGGGCTTGCCCGGCGAGCATCGTGGGCAAAGGAACAGGGGTAGAGAAAACGACCGCATACGGTCCTGAGCCTTCGCGCGCTAACGATGTGCAGGGCCTGACGCAGGGGTTGCGTCGCTGCGGGCCGCCCGCTTCCTCGGATAGCGGGTAGAGAAATGGTTTGTCGGTAGCGAATGCGGCTGCATGTGCCGTTTTCTCTACGCGTTAACCAGGCCGGTCATTCAGGGAGTTGTTTCGCCGCCGGGATCGTCGGGCTTCGGCTCCGGCTCGGCGGTTTCGTCGCCGTGGTCCAGGTCGGACAGATCGAGTTCGGGCCGGCCGCGGGCAAAGCCTTCAGGGTCCTCCAGGTCCTCGGCGGTCGGCAGCAAGTCCGGGTGCTCCCAGACCTGGTCACGGCCGCTGGTTCCGCGCTCCTCGGTCAGCGCCTGCCACATGGTCGCTGCCTCGCGGAGCCGGCGTGGCCTGAGTTCGAGGCCCACCAGAGTCGCGAAGGTCCGTTCTGCCGGGCCGCCGGTCGCCCGCCTGCGCCTGATCGCCTCGGCGAGTGCGTCCGCGTCAGGCAGGCGGTTGTGTGCCGCGTCAGCGACGACGGTGGCCACCCAGCCCTCGACCAGGGCAAGCAGCGTCTCCAGGCGAGCCAGCGCGGCCTTTTGCTCGGGGGTGTCCTCCGGCTGGAAATTGGCTGCGCCAGACAAAGCCTCGGTCAGCGCCTCCGGGTTCTCCAGGTCGATCTGCTGCATGGCGTCGCGCAGCGAGTCAGGGTCCACCTTGATGCCACGGGCGTAGTCCTCGACGGCGCCGAGCAGCCGTGCGCGCAGCCACGGCACGTGGCTGAACAGGCGCTGGTGAGCGGCCTCGCGCATGGCGACGAAGAGCCTGACCTCGTCTTCGCTCACCGACAGGCCAGAGCCGAACTCGGCGACCCCGGCCGGCAGCAGCGCGGCCGTGCCCTCTGGACCGAGCGGCAGGCCGATGTCGCTTGAGCTGATGATGTCCTCGGCGAGCGTGCCGACGGCGGCGCCCGCCTGAGTGCCGACCATCATCCCGCTCATCCTGCGCATCATCTCGCCGAGCCCGCCAAGCGCGCCCGCCATGGCACCGGCGGGCAGGCCGCCTGTGAGCTCAGGCGGGATATCGCCCAGGTCAGCATCGCCCACCGGGAGGATGCCGCCCATGCTGTCCACGGCCCGCTCGGCGATGGGCTGGCAGAGCTTCTGCCAGACCGGCATGGTGGCTTCAACCCACTCGGACCGGCTCCAGGCCTTGATCGAGCGGATCCCGCTCGGCAAGGAGGTGGCGTCCTCCAGCCACAGGTCAGCGAGCCGCATGGCGTCGACGATGGCCGAACGCTGGTTGTCAAGGACGCTCGGGTCACCCTTCGCGGCGATCGTCTGCCTGGCCGTGTTCTTGGCGAAGTCCCAGTTGACCGGGCCGCCCTGGTAGGTCATCGCGTCGGCGAACTGCCGCAGCACCTCGGCGATCTGCTGCGGGTCACCGAACGGCCCTCCCGGGCCCATGAGCCCGCCTGAGTCGCCAGATCCGCCGGAGCCGCCGGGCCCTCCAGGCGCTCCGGGCCCTCCAGGCCCTCCAGGCCCTCCAGGCCCTCCAGGCCCGCCGGAGCCTCCGCCGCCGGCGCCGCTGGCGCCGCCTGAACCGCGTTCCGGGTCGTCTCCCGGCTGGCCGGGCATGCCGAAGCCGAAGGGAGGCTCACTCATGGCCGTAGCCTCTCGGGCAGGATGGAAGTGTCACATTCGCCAAGTTATCCCAGGAGCGCTACCCGGTGAGCGACCGAGTCGGCAAGGTTCGCCAAGGGCGGAGCGCTGCTGGCGGGCGCGATGGCACGCGCAGGCGCGGGGGCCAGGTGCGTTCAGTCCGGCGCGGACATGAAAAGAACGGTCATCGCGATGACCTGCCAGTAGTCGCCGTCACCGGGGCCGCGCACGACCTCGGGCTGGCGCTGACCGCGCGGCTGGCGCAGTCCGACCGGTTCAGTCGCGTGATCGCCATCGATGATCACCGCGGCGACCTCACCGGCGTGATCTGGCGCGTGGTCGACATCCGCGACCCCGCGCTGGCCGGCCGGCTCTCCGGCATCGACGTGATCGTGCACACCGACGTCGACCTGGCAGCCGACTCTGACCAGAAGGCCCGCCGGGCCTACAACGTGCGCGGCGCCCAGACCGTGCTGACCGCGGCAGCGGCCGGCGGCGTCGGCCGCGTGGTGCTCATCACTAGCGCGATGGTCTACGGCGCCAGGCCCGACAATCCCGTGCCGATCGCCGAGAGCGCGCCTCTCGGCGCCGACCCTGATGGCAGCGTCGTGGGCGACTTCATGGAGATCGAGCAGCTAGCCGAGCGCTCGCCGCGGACGAACCCAGGCATGTCGATCGCCGTCGTCCGGCCAGCGGCCCTGGTCGGCGAGGGCATCGACACCCTCATCACCAGGCATTTCGAGGCGCCGCGGCTGCTGGCGGTGAAGGGATGCGCGCCGCGCTGGCAGTTCTGCCACGTGAGCGACCTGCTGTCGGCGATCGAGCTGGCTGCCGCTGGCGAGGTGAAAGGCGCCTTCGCCGTGGGCTCCGACGGCTGGCTAGAGCAAGACCAGGTCGAGGAGCTCTCTGGCCTGCGCAGGATCGAGCTGCCAGCGGGAGTGACCTTCGCGACCGCTCAGCGGCTGCACCGGGCCGGCATCACCCCGGCGCCAGTTTCTGACCTGCACTACGTTGTCTACCCGTGGGTGGTCGACTGCCAGGCGCTGCGGGAGGCAGGCTGGCAGCCCACGGTGACCAACGCCCAGGCGCTCCAGGTCCTGCTCGAACAGCGGGCCGGGCATCACGCCGTGGCCGGACGTCGGCTGGCGAAGAAGGACGCGACGATCACAGCGGCCGGAGCCACCGTGGCCGTCATCGGCACGGCGGCGATCGTCCGCCAGGTGCGCAAGCGCCGCCGAGAGTCCTGAGCCGGTAAGGCTGGCGGTAGCGTGGCCGGGTGAACGTCATCCGGCTCGCCGAGCTCCGGGAAACCCCGCTGTCCGTGGACGAGGTCTACAGCGCCGTCACCGATGCGGCTGCGGGGGGCATCGCCGTCTTCGCCGGCGCCGTCCGCGACCATGATCACGGCAGGTCAGTCACCGCGCTGTCGTACTCGGCCCACCCGTCAGCCGCCGGCCAGCTGCGCAAGGCATGCGAGCGGGTCGCCGGGCGATTCGACCTGCACGCGGTGGCTGCCGTGCACCGGACAGGCGACCTGGCCATCGGCGATCTCGCGGTCGTGGTCGCCGTCTCCAGCGGGCACCGGGCCACCGCCTTCGACGCCTGCCGCGCCCTGATCGACGACCTCAAGGCGTCGGTGCCGATCTGGAAACACCAGCGCTTCACCAGCGGTGACAGCGAGTGGGTCAACAGCGCGTAACCTTGCCCGCATGTCACGTCGCGCCGTCGCCCTGCTGATCGCCGGGATCGGGTTTCTGGCCTGCCTGGTGATCGTGTTCGCGGTGCCCGTCCCCTACGTCGCGTTGATACCGGGCCCGACGTACAACACGCTCGGACCGCTCGACGGCAAGCCCGTCATCCAGATCGCCGGCCATCGCACGTTCACCGCGCCAGGCCACCTGAACATGGTGACGGTCTCCTACATCGGCGGCCCTGGCGCGAACCCGCCGTTCAACATCTTTGCCGCGATCCAGGCGTGGCTCAGCCCGCACGAGGCCGTCGTGCCGCAGGAGGAACTGTTCCCGCAGGGCAAGACGCAGCAGCAGGTAGTCAAGCAGGACTCCCAGGAGATGGCGAGCTCCCAGCAGGCCGCGCAGGCGGCGGCGCTATGCCAGCTCGGCATCACGTTCGCGACCATCGACACGATCGCCAGCACGATCCAGGGCTTGCCGGCCGATGGCCGGCTGCGGCGCGGCGACGTCATCACCGCCGTCGACGGCAAGCGGGTGACGTGCAGGTCCAGCGCCGCGGCCATGATCAGGGCGCGTGCCGTCGGGCATCGCGTCGTGCTGACGGTGCAGCGTGCGGGCACGCGGCACGCGGTCGCGCTGCGGACTGCGAGCTACAAGGGCGAGCCCGTCATCGGCGTCAACGTGATCGAGTCGTTCAAGTTCCCGTTCCAGGTGAAGATCAACATCGGCAATGTGGGCGGCCCGAGCGCGGGCATGATGTTCGCGCTGGCGATAATCGACAAGCTGACCCCGGCGAACCTGACCGGCGGCAAGTTCATCGCGGGAACCGGCGAGATCGAGGTCGGCGGCACTGTCGACCCGATCGGCGGCATCCAGCAGAAGATGGCAGCGGCCAGGGCGGCCGGTGCGACGGTGTTCCTCGCCCCGGCCGGCAACTGTCAGGACACGGCGGGGGCGGTCCCTGCCGGGCTGCGGGTGGTCAAGGTCAGCACGCTGCATGGCGCGATCGCCGCGCTGAAGGCACTGAAGGCCGGCAAGCCGGTACCCGGCTGCTAGGGAGCCGATGCTCGCCGAGCGGGACTCCGCTGGCCTAGGCGACGACGCCCCGGAACCGCCCGGGGTGCGGGGAAGCGAGGTACGGTGCCGGTAAGTTGCCGTCAGGGACTTGCGTTCGCGTGCTCCGCGGCCGCCGCGTCCGTCAGGTACTGGGCCGAAAGCCACGCGTCCAGTGGCTCACGCGCCTCATGGCTAAGGCGTCGAAGGGATGAGCGGTGACGTTCAGAGTTCCTGGCCCGCGTCCTGGCGGACGCCAGGTGGTGCTGCCGCGCTGGCCGAGATTCGTCATTCCCGCGGTCGTCATCATCGTGGTCCTAGCCGTGCTGGTCGCGATCGTCGCGGGCATCTGGACCGACTACCTGTGGTACAGCTCGGTCCACCAGACGCGGGTGTTCGGCACGACATACGGCACGCGGTGGCTGCTGTTCCTCGTGACGGCCGTGTTCGTGAGCGGCGTGGTCGGCGCCAACCTCGTCCTGGCCTACCGGCTGCGCCCCGACGATCCGCCGAGCGGTCCAGGACACCAGGGCGTTGAGGCTTACCGGCAGGCGATCGACCCGCACCGGCGGGGCGTGATGATCGTGCTGCTCGGCCTGATCGGGCTGATCACCGGCCTGGCGGCGGCTAGCAACTGGCGGACCTGGCTGCTGTTCATCAACCGGGTGCCGTTCGGCCACAAGGACCCGCAGTTCCACCTGGATATCTCGTTCTTCGTCTTCGTCTATCCGTTCCTGCGGATGCTGCTGTCCTTCCTGTTCGCCGCCGTCCTGCTAGCGCTCGCGCTGGCCGGGGCGGTGCACGTGCTGTATGGCGGGCTGCGTATCTCCCGGCACGCCCGGCCGTCCCGCGGAGCCAGGGCGCAGCTTTTCGTGCTGGCTGGCGTCTTCGTCGCGCTCAAGGCCGCCGCCTACTGGGTGGACAGGTACGGGATCAACTTCTCGCAGCGGGGCGTCGTGCAGACCGGCGCGTCCTATACCGACGTGAACGCGGTGCTGCCCGCCAAGACCGTGCTCGCCGTGATCGCCGTGATCTGCGCCGTGCTGCTCCTGGCCGGAGCGTTCCGGCGCAGCGCGCTGCTGGCGGGAATCGGCTTCGGCCTGCTTGTGCTGTCAGCAGTCCTCATCGGCGGTGTCTACCCGTTTATCATCCAGCAGTTCGTCGTCAAGCCGAATCAGCAGGTCAAAGAGCGGCCGTTCATCCAGCGTGAGATCCAGGGCACAAGGACGGCCTACGGGCTGTCGCGCGTACGGGTCGTGCCGTACGCGGGGACGTCCACCTTGCCGCCAGGAGCGCTCGCAAAGCTGGCGGCGGGCGCTCCTGACCTGCGGCTGATGGATCAGGGCGTGCTAGCGCCGACGTTCGAGCAGCTGCAGCAGGTCAAGAGCTACTACCACTTCGAGAGCCCGCTGTCGATGGACAGGTACGTGATCGGCGCGAACCCGCTGCCCCAGGACACCATCGTCGGCGTCAGGGACATGCAGGGACCACCCAGCGGCCAGGACAACTGGATCAACACTCACCTGATCTACACGCACGGATACGGGTTCGTCGCGTCCGCGGTCGCGACGGCGGCCTCAGACGGAAGCCCCAACTTCGTCGAGGAGAACATCCCGCCGACCGGGCAGCTCGGTAACTTCCAGCCGCGGGTCTACTTCGGGCACGAGGGAGCGAGCTACATCATTGCGGGGGGCCGGCAACCGGAGCTTGACTTCCCGAACGAGAGCTCGGGCGGCCAGCACAACAACACCTACCACGGCAATGGCGGCGTGCCTGTCGGGTCGTTCGGCAGCAGGCTGCTTTTCGCGGTCCGGTTCCGTGAGCTGAACATCTTGCTGTCCAGCGCGATCGATAGCAAGTCACGGATCCTGTACATCAGGGACCCGATCCAGCGCGTCGAGAAGGTCGCGCCATTCCTCACCTTGGACGGCGACCCTTACCCGGTCCTCGCTGGCGGCCAGATCCTCTGGGTCATCGACGGCTACACGTCCACCAACGACTATCCGTACTCCAAGCGGGTCAACCTCAACCAGGTGAGCGCGAACACGTACAGCCCTGGCGGGCTCGCCGTCGGCCAGACCGGCCAGGTCAACTACCTGCGTAACTCGGTCAAGGTGACTGTCAACGCCTACACCGGCGCGGTGCAGCTCTACCAGTGGGGCAAGGCCAGCCCAGTGCTGAGGTCCTGGATGAAGTCCTTCCCCGGGCTCATCACTCCACAGCGGGACATACCGAAGCTGCTGCTCCCGCATTTGCGGTACCCGGAGGTTCTGTTCGACGCGCAGCGCCAGATCATCACGCAGTTCCATGTTCAGGATCCGGCCGCGTTTTACGCCGGCCAGAACTTCTGGGCCGTGCCGCCCGACCCGAGCATCCTGGAGAACAAGCAACAGAAGCAACTGGCGGGCACTAGCCAGCCGCCGTACTATCTGACGCTGAACACCCCGGGGACCGCGACCGCCGCGTTCTCACTGACGAGCGTGCTCACGTTCCAGAACAGGGCGAACCTGGCCGCATTCGTGTCGGTCAACAGCAACCCGCAGGACCCGCACTACGGGCAGATCACGGTGCTGCAGTTGCCGCAGAATCAGGCGATCAGCGGTCCAGGGCAGATCCAGAATCAGTTCGAGAACTTCCCGCGCGCCTCTGTTGAGCTCACGCAGCTCAGGAGGGGCGGATCACTCGTCACCCAGGGAAACCTGGTGACGATCCCGCTCGGTGGCAGCCTGCTGTCGATCGAGCCCGTGTACGTGTCAGCCTCGGCCCAGGCCAACACCGGCTCCTATCCGCAGCTCAAGCGCGTCTTCACCTACTTCAACGGCCAGACAGGCTATGAGCCGACCCTGAGTGAGTCCCTTGCCGACCTCTTCGGCAGCTTCGGCCAGCCGCCGCCCACCAGCGGCCAAGGCGGCACAGGCGGCGGGCAGGTGAGCGCACAGGTGCGGCAGTTCCTGGCGCAGGCGAACAAGTTCTACGCGAAGGCGCAGGCCGACCTGCGCCATGGCCGGCTCGACCTGTACTACCAGGACATCCTGGCGATGAAGACCGCGCTCGACGAGGCGAGGAACGCTGCGAAGCCACCGAAGACCGGTCAGCACGGCTCGCCGCCCCCGACGGCAACGCCATCCCCATCGGCGTCGAGCTCGCCGTAGCCCTGACCGCTGACGCACCGGGGCGGAGCCGTGGCCTGCCGTTACCCTGGCCGGCTCTGCAATGCAGAAAGCGGCAAAGGCCGCGCTTGCCGGGCCACGGTGCACCGGATGAGGGCGTAGGCTCGGTGCTGCGGGGACGTAGAAGGGCGCAGACTTCGCTGTGGCGGTGCTGCCCGGAGTGAGCGCGTCGGGCGAGCCACGGCGCGGCCGCTCGGTTCCCGGATGACGAGAGAGGTCTCGGAGAGGAGCCTGACGCGCGGTGGGTCCTCGTGTACTCGTTGACGCGACTGGCGTTCCCGTGGACCGCGGTGCGCTGGGCCGCTACGTCGACGGCCTGGTGAAGGCACTGGCCGAGGCCGGTGCCGACCTCGCGCTTGCCTGCCAGCGCGCTGACGAGGAGCGATACGCCCGGCTGCTTCCCAGCGCACGGATCGTTCCAGGTCCGCCAGCCATCGCGCACCGGCCGGCCAGGCTCGCGTGGGAACAGAGCGGGCTGCCGCTCGTCGCTACTCAGGTCGAGGCCAACGTCATCCACTCGCCGCACTACTCCATGCCGCTTCGCCCTGGCCTGCCGACCGTCGTGACGATCCACGATCTCGCCTTCTTCACTGCGCCCGATACGCACAGCCCGGTCATAGCGACCTTCTACAAGGCCGCCATCAGGACCTCGGCCTGGCGGGCCACCCGCCTGATCGTCCCGTCGAAGGCCACAAGGGACGAGGTCGTGCGGGTGCTCGAGGCCGACTCCACCAAGATCGACGTGGCCTACCACGGGGTCGACCACACCCTGTTCAACCGCCCGACCCAAGCGCAGCTGGACCGGGTCGCCGCCAGGCTCGGCCTGCACGGCCGCGCCTACGTCGCCTACCTCGGCACGCTCGAGCCTCGTAAGAACGTGCCAGCGCTGATCGCCGGCTGGGCCGAGGCCGTCGCCGACCTCGCCGAGCCGCCAGCCCTCGTGCTGGCCGGCGGCACCGGCTGGAGCGACGAGGTCGACGAGGCGGTCGCCGCGGTTCCCGCGCACCTGCGCCTGGTCCGCCCTGGCTACCTGCACTTCACCGACCTGCCCGGGTTCTTCGGCGGAGCGCTGATCGTGGCGTTTCCCAGCATTGGCGAGGGCTTCGGGCTGCCCGTACTTGAGGCCATGGCCTGCGGCACCCCGGTGCTGACCACGCACCGGACTTCGCTGCCCGAGGTCGGCGGCGACGCCGTGGCCTACACGGAACCCGACGCGGCGAGCATCAAGACCGCGCTGCGCGGGCTGATTGAAGACGGCGCGCAGCGCGAGGCGCTCGGCAACGCCGGCTATGCCAGGTCTCTCGAATTCAACTGGGCGGCGTCAGCTCAGGCGCACATGGCGTGTTACGAGCGCGCCGCGTCGGCCGGGCAGGGGTAGTCTGCCTGGTCATGTCGAACGAAGCTGGCGAAGGGCACTACGGGGAGATCGGGCAGCTTGAGGCGATCCTGCTGGTCGGCGGCCAGGGAACCAGGCTTCGCCCGCTGACCATCGGGATGCCCAAGCCGCTGCTGCCGACAGCGGGCGTCCCGTTCCTGGCTCATCAGCTTGCCAAGGCTGCCGCGGCGGGAGTCCGGCGGGTCGTGCTGGCGACCGCGTTCAGGTCCGAGATGTTCGCCGCGACGTTCGGCGACGGCTCGGCCTACGGCCTGGAGATCGTCTACGTCTACGAGGGCGAGCCGCTAGGCACCGGCGGCGGGATCAGGAACGCCGCGGCCAGCCTGCGCAGCGGCCCCGACGACCCCGTGGTGGTGCTGAACGGCGACGTGCTCTCCGGCCACGACATCGGCGCCCAGATCGACATGCACCGCAAGGCCGGCGCCGCTGTGACGCTGCACCTGGTCAAGGTGCCCGATCCGGCGAGGTTCGGCTGCGTGCCCACCGATCTCGACGGCCGGGTCACCGCGTTCCTCGAGAAGACCCCGCACCCGGTGACCAACCAGGTCAACGCCGGCTGCTACGTGTTCACCAGACGCTACATCGACGCGATGCCCGCCGGCCGGGTGCTGTCGGTCGAGCGGGAGACGTTCCCCGGCCTGATCGAGGCCGGCGAGACCGTCATGGGCTACCTCGAATCGGCGTACTGGCTGGACGTCGGAACGCCTGAGGCGTTCGTGCGCGGCTCGTGCGACCTGGTGCTCGGCGAGCTCGCCTCGCCGGCGCTGCCTGGCGAGCACGGCGAGGCGCTGCTGCTGCCAGGGGCTAGCGCCGACCCGTCGGCTGAGCTATCCGGCGGGACCACCGTGGGTTCTGACTGCATGATCGGCGCCGGCGCTGTCGTCGACGGCTCTGTGCTGTTCGACGGCGCCACGATCGGCGCCAGCGCCAGCGTCGTCGCGAGCGTCGTCGGGCCTGGCGCGCGGATCGGCGAAGGCGCCGTGCTGAACGACGCCGTCATCGGCGCGGGCGCCGAGGTCGGCGGCGGCAATGAGCTGCTGCGCGGACTGCGGGTCTGGCCGGGAGTCCGGCTGGAAGAAACCGCGATCAGGTTCTCCACCGATGCCTGACCGACCGGGCGCCGCAGGGTGCACGGTCGGCGCGGCGTGCCCCGGCTCGTGACAGGCGGCGGCGATGCAGGGGCGGCTGGAACGGCAATGGCTGGCTCCGTTCGCCGTTGACGCGGGCAGCGTCCTATCGGTGCACCGCCGGGGCGCCGGCGACCCCGCCTACGCCGTCGATCAGGCCGGCGCCATCTGGCGGGCCTGCCGCACCCCCGACGGGCCTGGCACGCTGCGGATCGCCTGGCGGCACGAGCGGAACGAGACGGCTGGCCAGACGCTCGCCGTCGCGCAGGCCTGGGGTCCCGGTGCCGTCTGGCTGCTTGACGCGCTGCCCGCCATGCTCGGCGCGCAGGACCGTCCTGAGGACTTCATGCCAGCGCACCCGATCATGCGCGAGCTTGCCAGGCGGCACGGTGCCGTCAGGATCGGCAGATCCGGCCTGGTGCTCGAGTCGCTCGTTCCCGCCGTGCTCGAGCAGAAGGTCGTCGGCAAGGAGGCGTGGCGGTCCTGGCGGCTCCTGCTGCGGGCCTTCGGGGAGCCGGCGCCGGGGCCCGCCCCGGCGCGGATGCGCGTGCCGCCCGGGCCGCTGACCTGGGCGTCCATCCCGTCATGGGAGTGGCACAAGGCAGGCGTCGAGGCGGTCAGGGCGCGGACCGTCTCGGCCGCGGCCAGGGTCGCCGGGCGGCTCGAAGAGGTCGGTGACCTGCCGCCGGAGGAGGCTGACCGGAGGCTGCAGACCATCCCTGGTGTCGGCGTCTGGACCTCGGCCGAGGTCAGGCAGCGCGCGTGCGGCGACCCCGACGCGGTCTCTATCGGTGACTATCATCTGCCGTCGATCGTCGGCATGGCACTGATTGGCAAGCCGGTCGACGACGCCGGGATGCTCGAGCTGCTCGCGCCCTACGCGGGCCATCGGCACCGTGCGTCGGTACTGGCGACCTGCAGCGGCGCCCGCGAGGAGCGCCGTGGGCCGCGACTGGCCATCAGGGACTACCGTGCGTTCTGACCCGCGTCCTTGGCCCGCAGGCGGTCGCCGGCGGGCGAGGGAACTCGGCCTGGATCTGGGCCCGTATCCGCCAGGGCCGGACAACGCCATCACCGACGTGGCCGGCGTCCGGGTCGGGCAGGTGACCGTCGTCGAGGGCGACAGCATCAGGACCGGCGTCACCGCGATCGTGCCCAACGAGGTCGACCAAGCTGGCGGGGAGCTTGCCGCCGGGCTGTTCGCCGGGAACGGCTACGGCAAGCTGACCGGCGCCACGCAGATCGCCGAGCTCGGCGTGATCGAGACCCCCATCGTGCTGACCGCCACGCTGTCGGCCTTCCGCGCTGCTGACGCCCTGGTCAGCTACGTGCTTGAGCTGGCCGGCAACGAGCGGCTGAGCTCCGTCAACCCGGTCGTGGGCGAGACCAACGACGGCTACCTGTCCGACATCAGGGCAAGGCCGGTCACCGAGCGGCACGTCATGGCTGCCCTGCGCGGCGCCGCGGGCGGGCCGGTCGCCGAGGGTGCGGTGGGCGCTGGCACCGGCACGTCTGCCCTGGGGTTCAAGGCGGGCATCGGGACCGCATCGCGGACGATGACGCTCGGCGACGGCGCGCCTGCCACGGTCGGCGTGCTGGTCCAGGCCAACTTCTCCGGCGCGCTGACCGTGCGAGGGGCGCGGGTCGACGTGCCGGACGAGCTGCGGGCCCGCGGTGCTGATAGCGGCAATTCGTGCATGATCGTGGTCGCGACCGACCGCGGTCTCGGCTCGCGGCAGCTGACCAGGGTGGCGCGCAGGGCCGTATTCGCGATGGGCAGGACCGGCGCCGACTTCGCCCACGGCAGCGGCGACTATGCCATCGCCGTCGCGACGGGGGCAGCGGCCAGGGCGCCCGATGCCGCGCTGGGGCCGGTTTTCGCCGCCGTGCAAGACGCCGTCGAGGAGGCGATCCTGAACTCGGTGTTCATGGCCACGACCACGACCGGCTACCTCGGGCGGGTCTGCCACGCCGTCCCGCTGGACCTGGTGACCAGCGCGTGCCTGGCCGCTGGCGTGTTGGATGGGTAGCCCGCGAGAATTGTTAAAGCTCGGAAATCAGGTCAGGAGGAGCAATGCTCTACGTGTTCGGATTTGAGCGGATCGGCGTGCTGGTCAGTGACCTCTATTTCGTCGACCCGAAACCGCATCCAGGCCAGGAGGGCGCGGAGCACGGCGTCCGGCTTGAAGTGCGCCTGCTCGGACACGGCGAGCCGCATGGCTCGATCTACTCCGCCAGGACGATCGAGGCCGGCCGGCCAGTGTGGCGCGCTGACCTGCTCGAGTCCGTCGACGGGAAGCCGGGAAGCTTCGACCGGACGCATCACCACCCTGCGATGAGCGGCTGGGAGCCTGGCAGGCGGGTCTTCGAGAAGGGCCTGTCGGCCGCACCGGTGCAGTGGGTGCATGAGCAGCTGTCTGACCTGGAGGCACTCCTCACGCGCGCGGGCGTGGCGGACGCCGGCGGGTTCGCCGCCGATGCCGAGGGCTTGCGCGGGACCGCGGGCGAGATCATGGCGGTCGTCCAGAACCTGCTCGACAAGGTGCAGGCGGGCGAGCTTGCCGCCCCACCGCCTGGCGACCAGCCGGAATACGCCAGGGTCAGCTGGCTGTGAGGCGAGCCCTGCCGCGCCGGCGGGGCCGGGCAGCCGGGACCTGGACTGCGTCAGCCTAGGGTAGAGGGCATGCCAACCGCCGGAATCGCGGCTGTACCGCCGGAGAACGCCCCGCCTCCCAGCGCGCTGCGCCGGGCGCTAGCCCGGGCTCGTGACGGCAAGCCGATCGACGGGGACGAGGCGGCCATCTTGCTGCACGCCAGGGGCGAGCGGCTGACCGAGCTGCTCCGGTACGCGGCGCGGACGCGTGATGCCGGGCTGGCCGCGGCCGGCCGGGCAGGGGTGATCACGTACTCGCGGAAGGTGTTCATCCCGCTGACCAGGCTGTGCCGGGACCGGTGCGGGTACTGCACGTTCGTCACCGTGCCTGGCAGGCTGACCCCCGGCAGCGAGTTCCTGTCCCCTGACGAGGTTCTGGACATCGCCACCCAAGGCGCGGCGCTCGGCTGCAAGGAGGCGCTGTTCACGCTCGGCGACCGGCCGGAGGATCGCTGGCGGCCTGCGCGGGACTGGCTGGACGCGCACGGTTACGAGGACACCCTGTCCTACGTCCGGGCCATGGCGATCTTGGTGCTCGAGGAGACCGGGCTGCTGCCGCACCTCAACCCCGGCGTGCTCACCTGGCAGGACTTCCAGCGGCTGAAGCCGGTCGCGCCATCGATGGGGATGATGCTGGAGACCACGGCGTCGCGGCTGTTCACCGAGCGCGGCGGGCCGCATTTCGGCAGCCCGGACAAGGACCCGGCGGTCAGGCTGCGGGTGCTCGAGGACGCCGGCCGGTCGGCTGTCCCTTTCACGACCGGGATCCTGATCGGGATCGGCGAGACCCTGGTCGAGCGAGCCGAGTCGATCTTCGCGATCCGCGGCGTGGCACGCGAGTACGGCGGCATCCAGGAAGTGATCGTGCAGAACTTCCGCGCCAAGCCGGCCACCAAGATGGCAGGCATGCCGGACGCCGAGGTCGAGGATCTGGCCGCGACGATTGCTGTGGCGCGGCTGGTGCTCGGGCCGGCGGTGCGGATCCAGGCGCCGCCGAACCTGATCGGCGATGAATACCAGCTGATCCTGGACGCCGGGATCGACGACTGGGGCGGCGTGTCGCCGCTGACCCCCGACCACGTCAATCCCGAGCGGCCCTGGCCGCAGATCGAGGAGCTGGCCGCGAGGACGGCCTCCGGCGGGTTCTCGTTGCGGGAGCGGCTGACGATCTATCCCGGATACATCCGCGAGCCGTGGCTTGACCCGCGGCTCGCGGCGCACGTGGCCGCCCTCGCAGATCCCGCGAGCGGGCTCGCGCGCGAGGACGCGAGACCGTCCGGGCTGGCCTGGCAGGAGCCTGACGGCGGCTGGGGCGAATCCGCCGGCCGGACGGACTTGCACGTCACGATCGACTCGCAGGGCAGGACCGCCGACCGGCGCGGCGACTTCGAGGACGTATACGGCGACTGGGCGGAGATCGCCGAGCGGATCGAGCCGGCCGCCAGGCGCGGCAACCGGACAGCCGGGACGTCGGCTCCCGCGCGGCTGCGCGACGAGGTGGCCGCCGCGCTGCGCAGCGCGGAGCGCGACCCGGCCGGCCTGACCGACGCCGAGGCCCTAGCCCTTCTCGACGCTGACGGGCCTGAGCTGGAGGCGCTGGCAGGCCTCGCCGACGCGATCAGGCGCGACGTCAGCGGCGACGCCGTCACCTACGTCGTGAACAGGAACATCAACTTCACCAACGTGTGCTACACCGGCTGCCGGTTCTGCGCATTCGCCCAGCGGCGTACCGATGCCGACGCCTACACGCTGTCGCTCGAGCAGATCGGCGACAGGGCGCAGGAGGCGTGGGCCGCGGGCGCGACCGAAGTGTGCATGCAGGGCGGCATCCACCCCGACCTTCCAGGCACCGCCTACTTCGACATCGCCGCCGAGGTCAAGCGCCGCTGCCCGGAGATGCACGTGCACGCGTTCTCGCCGATGGAGGTGATGAACGGGTCATCGCGCACCGGGCTGCCGGTCCGCGACTGGCTGCGGCGAGCCACGGCGGCCGGCGTCGACTCGCTGCCAGGAACGGCCGCTGAGATCCTCGACGACGACGTCCGCTGGGTGCTCACCAAGGGCAAGCTACCCACGTCGGCCTGGATCGAGGTGATGACGACCGCACACGAGCTGGGCATCCCGACGACCGCGACGATGATGTACGGCCACGTGGACACCCCGGCGCACTGGGTCGGGCACCTGCGGGTGATCAGGTCGGTCGCGGAACGGACGGGCGGGTTCACCGAGTTCGTGCTGCTGCCATTCGTGCACGCCAGCTCGCCGATCTACCTGGCCGGGCTGGCGCGCCCCGGCCCGACCAGGCGGGAGAACAGGGCCGTGCACGCGCTTTCCAGGCTGATGCTGCACGGGGCGATCGGCTCGATCCAGTGCTCGTGGGTCAAGCTCGGCGACGACGTGTGCCGTGAGGTGCTGGCCGGCGGCGTCAACGACCTCGGCGGCACGCTGATGGAGGAAACCATCAGCAGGATGGCCGGATCGCAGAATGGCTCGTTCAAGACGATCAGCCAGCTGGCGGATATGGTTGCGCCCATAGGCAGGCCATTGCGCCAGCGCACCACAACATACGGAGAGCCCTCGGCTGAGCGGCAGGCAGCGGCCCAGGCGTCGGACGGCGTCTGCTCGTCGGTCCTGAGTCGTCCTGGCCGTTCGCTGCCGCTGATCTCGCTGCCCAGCGCAGGGTCTTGACCGGGCCGGCCCGGTCTTGACCGGGCCGGCCCGGGGAAGATCACACCGTGCGGCGGTCAGGGCGAACGTGCGCGCCGGCGTGACCGGGTTCGAGCAGGGAGTGGCTGACATGCCGACAGTGACTCGCGCGGTGCGGCTGACCGGATGGGGCGGGACCGAGCCGACGGTGGCCGACGTGGCCTCGCCCCGGTCGGCCGATGAGGCCGGCGAGCTCATCAAGGACGTCGCGGGCGGCGGCGTGATCGCCCGCGGCCTCGGCCGCAGCTACAACAACGCGGCGCAGAACGACGGCGGGCTCGTCGTCTCGACCTCGGGCATGCGCGACGTGCTGTCGTTCGACCCGGAGTCCGGCGTGGTGTGCTGCGAGGCGGGGGTCAGCCTGGAACAGCTGATGACCGACCTGCTGCCGGCCGGCTGGTTCGTGCCTGTCTCGCCGGGGACCAGGCAGGTGACGGTCGGCGGCGCGATCGCGGCCGACGTGCACGGCAAGAACCACCACGTGGCAGGCAGCTTCGCCCGGCACGTCCTGTCCTTCGACCTGCTGATGGCCGACGGCGCGGTCCGCACTGTCACGCCCGATTCCGATCCCGACCTGTTCTGGGGCACCGCCGGCGGCATGGGCCTGACTGGCATCATCCTGCGGGCGAGCTTCCAGATGAAGAAGGTGGAAACGTCCCGGCTCATCGTCGACACCGTCAGGACCGCCAATATCGACGACACGATGGCGCACCTGTCGGCCACCGACAAGGACTACGACTACACCGTGGCCTGGACGGACTGCCTGGCGACGCGCGGCAACCTGGGCAGGTCCGTCATCACGAGCGGCGACTTCGCCACGAGCAGCGAGCTGCGCTACCGTGACCGCGGCAAGCCGCTGGCGTTCACGCCGTCCGCGCTGGCCGGCGCGCCGTCGGTGCTCCCGTCCGGACTGATCAACGCCCGCACGGTCGCGCTGCTGAACGAGGCGTGGTTCAGGAAGGCGCCTCGGCTGCGCACCGGGGAGACCCAGACGATCGGAAAGTTCTTCCACCCGCTGGACGGCATCAGGAACTGGAACCGGGTCTACGGCCCGGCCGGGTTCCGGCAGTACCAGTACGTGGTGCCGTTCGCCGCCTCCGACGTGGTGGTGCGTTCCCTGGAGAGGATCAGCGCGCTGCGCGCCCCGTCGTTCGTGACCGTGCTCAAGCGGTTCGGCGAAGGCGATCCCGGCATGCTGTCGTTCCCGATGCCCGGCTGGACGCTCGCCCTGGACTTCCCCGCCCGCACCCCGTGGCTCACCCAGCTCTGCGCCGAGCTTGACGAGATGGTGCTCGGGGCGGGCGGCAGGCTCTACCTCGCCAAGGACTCCAGGATCCCGGCTGGGCTGATGCCGGGGATGTATCCCAGGCTCGAGGACTTCCGCAGGCTGCGGGCTGTCGTCGATCCCGCAGGGGTATTCAGCTCAGATCTGTCGCGCCGCCTGGAGCTGTGAGCCGCAGACGTCGCCGCCGCCGCACGTGCGGCACTCGACGCGGCTGCGCCGCACAGCCAGAGCCGTCGGCGCGGGCGCCGGGGTGGCGCGGGCGGCAGTTAGCGGTCGAGGAGGAAGGCCTCGGGGTCCCGGTCCGGGCGGGAGGGCGGCTGGGCCGCGGGATGGCCGACGCCGACGGCGCCCATGGGCTCCCAGCCTGCGGGCAGGTCAAGTGCCGCCGCGGCGATCGGGCCGCAGAACAGCGTGCTCGACACCCAGCACGAGCCGAGCCCTTCGATGGCGAGCGCGACCAGCAGGTTCTGCACGCCGGCGCCCATGGCGACCAGGAACATCGCTCGCTCGGCCGCGTTGCGGCGCTGGTCGGGGTAGGTGTGCGCGGCCTCGGCCAGCAGGCAAGGCACGATCAGCAGCGGCGCCCGGCGCAGCGGCTCGCCGCGCCTGGTCCTGCGGGCGATCTGCTCGTCGGTGAAGCCGTCGC
Organism: uncultured Actinomycetota bacterium; assembly: GCA_963739025.1. Taxonomy (GTDB): domain Bacteria; phylum Actinomycetota; class Actinomycetes; order Streptosporangiales; family Streptosporangiaceae; genus Chersky-822. The sequence goes on from CAVTYS010000005.1 coordinate 455,210, forward strand.
CGCGCAGGTCGGCCACCCAGGCGGCCAGCATGTCATCGAGCAGCCTGGTCCTAGCCGCCTCCGACGACACGACCGCGAACCGCCAGGGCTGGCTGTGATGCGGGGCTGGCGCGGTCACGGCCGCCGCGATCGCGCGGCGGACCGCGGCCTGGTCGACCGGCTCGTTGGTGAAGTCGCGCACGGTCCGGCGTTCGGCCAGCACGTCCGCCGCCCCGAGCCGGAACATGTCCTCGGCCGCCGGCCGTACCAGCGCGGCCGCTCCCGGACCGTCGGCCGCGGCCGGGATGACGAGCTCCGCCAGGCCGCGCACGATGGCGACGGGCACCTGGCCCGTCTTGCCCTTGACCAGCTCAGCGGCCGCGGCGACCTCGTCGGCCACCGCCGCTACGGTCACCTCGAGCACGTTGCCGAAGCTGTCAGGCTCGCCCCGGTGGTCGCGGAGCGGCTGCACGCCTGCGGCTCCGATGGCCGCGTCCGTCTGGCCGTTGCGCCACGGGCGGCCCATCGTGTCGGTGATCAGCACGCCGATGTTCGCTCCTGTCAGGTCGGCGACGGACTTGCGCAGCCGCCGGGCCGAGCCGTCAGGGTCCTCGGGCAGTAGCACGACGGTGCCTGGCGCGGTGTTGGAGCGGTCGACGCCGGCGGCGGCCAGCACCAGGCCGTGCCTGGTCTGCGCGATCGTGGTCGCGCCGCGCCGCGCCACGACCCGTTCGGTCTCGGCCGCGATCGCGTCGTCCCGGCTGGCGCTGACCACGCGCCCCTCAGCCTTGCTGATGATCTTCGAGGTGACGACCACGATGTCGCCGTCCGCGAGGCCCGGCGCGGCGGTCACGATGAGCTCAGCAAGGTTCGCGCCCTGCGTGATCTCGGGGAGTCCCGGCACGCCGGAGATGCTGATCTCGCTCATCCCGACAGCTCCCTCGCCAGTCCAACCGCCGCGGCCGCGATCGCCGCGGTCGCCGCCGGGTCCCTCATGTACAGCGGCAGCGCACGGACCGCGATCCCGGCAAGCTCCGCGGTGTCCACCTCGCCCGCATCTGAGCTGTCGACCAGCCATCCGTTCAGGAGTTCCGGCCCGTAGTGGGCGGCGACCGCCGCGGCCGTCGTCTTGACTCCGATCGCCGCGAGGCAGGCGTCCGCCATGCCGCGGACCGGCGCGCCGCCGATGACCGGCGAGACGCCGACGACGGTCTTCGCGCGGACCGCGGCCGCGATTCCCGGTATCGCGAGGATGATCCCGATGCTCACCACCGGGTTCGACGGCGGCAGCACGATGAAGTCGGCGGCATCGATGGCCTCAACCACGCCGGGCGCAGGAGCGGCCTGGTCGGCGCCGACTGGCACGAAGCTGAGCGCGGGGACCTTGGCGTGCAGCCTGACCCACCACTCCTGGAAGTGGACGGTGCGCCGGCCTTCGTCCTCGATCTGCACGTGGGTCTGGACGTCGTCGTCGGTCATCGGCAGCAGCGTGACCCCCGGCTGCCAGCGCTCGCAGAGCCGCCGGGTGACGGCGGACAGCGGCATTCCTGATCTGAGCATGGCCGTCCGCGCGATGTGGGTGCCGAAGTCACGGTCGCCGAGACTGAACCAGCCGGGCCCCTCGCCGTACGCGGCCAACTCGGACTGGACGACGTAGGTCTCGTCGGCCCTGCCCCAGCCCTGCTCCTCGCTGATCCCGCCGCCGAGCGTGTACATCACCGTGTCCAGATCGGGGCAGACGTGCAGCCCGGACAGCGTGATGTCGTCGCCGGTGTTCCCGATCACGGTGATCTCCGCCTCAGGCGCGGCGAGCAGCAGCCCGCGCAGGAACCTGGCGCCCCCCACGCCGCCGGCAAGCAGTGTGATGCGCATGCGCCGAGTCTGCCAGTCCCCGCCATCCCGCGCGCCTTGCGGGCCGCGCCAGGGCGGCCGCGCCAACGCGGCCGCGGAACGGCGGCCTGGTCGCCTCGGAGCGGCCGCCAGGCTGGGACCCCAGCATTTCCGCCCGACTTTCCAGTCATCCGGGGCAAGCCGTAGAGCTTTATCACGTATCCGCCTTGACGTTTGGCAAGACACGCGCGTGTAATTTCATCAGTGTAATTCTCTGGCTGGCTTCGCCCGGGGCGTCAGGGAGCAGACGGGGTAGCGAGGGGTGGAGGTGCGCTGTGACTGACGCAATCGTCACGCTCGTGCACGAAGCGTTCGACATCGGCGCGGACGAGGCCGCCGAGCCGGCCTGGCAGGATCGGGCGCTGTGCGCGCAGACCGATCCTGAAGCGTTCTTTCCTGAGAAAGGCGGGTCCACCAGAGAGGCCAAGCGGGTGTGCCGCAGTTGCGAGGTGCGGACCGAGTGCCTGGAGTACGCGCTCGAGCACGATGAGCGGTTCGGTATCTGGGGCGGCCTGTCCGAGCGGGAGCGCAGGCGGCTGAAGCGGCAGGCAGTCTAGGCCGCTGGCGCCAGCCGACGTTGCCGCCGTCGGCTCTGTTTGACTTCCGCCTTCATCCGGGAAAATAGTCGCAGATAGCGCGAGACAGCGCACCATGCGCGTGTTATGCGTGCTTAGCTCCCTGGCGGCGGTCGGCCCCGGCAAGCTCGCTGTCTGCCAGTGCCGGGCACCGAGGTTCGCGTATCGTTCACAGAAACCGGCCCGCAGGAGGCCAGGTCCGGCACATGCCGGCCGCCCCGCGGGGTCAACCCCCTGAGCAGCAACCGGACCACTTTGTCGCCGAACGAGTCTTATCCGCAGCACATCGTGACCGCTGTCATCGTCGCGCACGACGGCGCGAACTGGCTTCCCCAGCTCGCCGACGCCGTGCTCGGGCAGACCCGCCCCGTGCAGCGCGTCGTCGCCGTGGACACGGGCAGCCGCGACCGCAGCGGCGCCGTGCTCGCCTCGAAGTTCGGCCAGCCCGCCGTCTTCGGCATGGACCGGGCGACTGGCTACGGCGTGGCCGTCGCCCGCGCGCTGCACCACCGGGCCGCGAACACCCAGGTCCCGAGGCCGGCCGCGAGCGGCGGCCAGCAAGGCTTCCAGGGCGGCCAGTCAGGAGACCGGATCGAATGGCTCTGGCTGCTGCACGACGACTGCGAGCCGGCTCCCGACGCACTCGAGCAACTGCTCCGGGGGACCGTCGAGACCAGCACGGCCGCTGTGCTCGGGCCCAAGCTAAGGGACTGGTCCAACCGCGACGTGATCCTCGAGGCAGGGCTCACCCTGGACACAGCGACCAGGCGGCTCACCGGGATCGAGCCGCGCGAGGTCGACCAGGGCCAGCACGACGGTGACAGGGACACGCTCGCCGTCAGCAGCGCCGGGATGCTGGTGCGCCGTGACGTCTGGGAGCAGGTCGGCGGGTTCGACCCCGCGATGGGCCTGTTCATGGACGACATCGACTTCTGCTGGCGGGTGCACGCGGCCGGCTACCGGGTCAGGGTCATCACCGACGCGATCGTCTACCACGCGCAGGCCGCGACCAAGTACAAGCGGCCGATATCGCTCGGCCGCCGGGCCCGGATGCTGGACCGGCGGAACGGACTACTGACCCTGCTCGGCAACCTGCCGTTCCGGCAGATGGTGACCGCAGCCGCCGGCAACATCTGCGTATCCCTGCTGCGGATCACGTTCTTCTTGCTCGCCAAGAGACTCGCCGCCGCGGTGGACGAGCTGTCGGCGCTGACCTCGGTGCTCTGTCATCCGTTCAGGCTGATCAAGATGCGCGGCGCCAGGTCGCGCGGTCGGCGCGCCGCCTACAGCCGGGTCAGGGCCGACGTGCCGCCTGGCCGGTCGGGCAGGCGGCTGGTCGAGTTCACGATGGCCGCCCTGTCGAAATCGCAGCCGGACACGGCAGGGGCGCATCACGCGACGGATGACCCGACAGAAGACGACTCGATGCTCATCGACAACGGGCTCGGCCGTCGGCTGCTGACCAGCCCGTCGCTGCTGACGTTCGTCCTGCTGCTCGCCTTCGCGATAGCGGCGGGCAGGTCCCTGCTCGGATCGGGCCCGCTCGGTGGCGGCTCCCTGGTGCCTGCCTGGGGCGGCGCGTCCGATCTGTGGGGCACCTACCTGCAGTCCTTCCACCCGGCCGGCATCGGCTCGACCGCGCCAGCGCCGTCCTGGCTCGCGGTCATCGCCACCTTGTCCACGGTGCTCGCCGGGAAGCCGTGGCTGGCCATCGACGTGGTCACGATCGGCTGCGTCCCGCTCGCCGGGATGACCGCGATGCTCGCGGTGCGCAAGGTGACCACGTCAGCGCCGGTGCGGGTATGGGCGTCGGTGACCTACGCGCTGCTGCCGGTCGCGACGGGCGTGATCGCATCGGGCCGGTTCGGCACCGCGGCCGCGTTCGTGCTGCTGCCGCTCATCGTCGCGCAGGCCGGGCGGATGGTCACCGAATCAGGTCCCAGGGCCGGGCGGGCCGCGTGGGCGACCGGCTTGCTCGTCGCGATCGCCGCCGCGTTCGTTCCGCTGCTCTGGCTGATCCTGCTGATCGCCTGCGTGCTGGCCGCGCTTGCCTTCCGCACCACCAGGCGCGGCATGCTGCGCAACCTGACGATCGCGGCCCTGACGCCGCTGGTCTTGCTGCTGCCGTGGACCGTCACGCTGCTCTCGCACCCGGCTCAGCTGTTCCTTGAGGCCGGGCTGCCGCAGCAGGGAGCGCCGATCTTCGGCCTGCCTGCGAGGTCCCTGATGCTGCTCAGCCCTGGCGGGCCAGGGATGCCGCCGTACTGGGTCACCGCCGGCCTGGTCGCTGTCGCCTTCGCGGCGCTGTTCGCGGGCCGCAGGCGGCGGGTGATCATCGCCGGGTGGGGGCTGGCCATGACCGGGCTGCTCGCGGCCGTCGTGACGAGCCACCTGGTCGTGCAGCCCGACGACGGCGGCCGGATCGCGGTCTGGGCGGGAACGCCGCTCGCGCTTGCTGCGATCGGGCTGCTGCTGGCCGCCGCGGCGGGAGCTGATGCCCTCGGGCGCCTGCTCGCCAGGGCCAAGGGCTGGCGCGCCATCCTGTCCGGGCGCGGGCCATGGGCCGCGCTGCTCGGGCTCATCGCCTGCTCGGCGCCCGTGCTGGCCGCGGCAACCTGGCTCAGTGACGGCGTGAGCGGCCCGGTTCACCCGGTGAGCACCCAGGTCGTCCCCGAGCTGGTCGCCGTCGCCGCAGGACAGGCCAGGCAGGTACGGACCCTCGTGCTCAGGTCGGAAAACGGTCATATCTCTTATCTGCTGCTGCGCGGCCCGAGCCCGTCACTGGCCGACGCCGCGCTGACGCCGCCGCCCGACGCGCAGCGAGCGCTCAGCGAAACCGTCTCGGCGCTGGCCACCCCCGACGGTGGCATGGCGGCGAACCAGGCCCAGCTGCTCGCCGATTTCGACATCGGATTCATCCTCGTGCAGTCCCCGGTGGACAGGCAGCTGGCCACCGTGCTCAACAACGTGAGCGGACTGCACCCGTACAGCACGACGTCCGGCTACTCGCTGTGGCAGCTCAACACCGCGCCCGCCAGGGTCACCGTGCTCAAGGCAGACGGCACCGTGGTGCCGGTCCCGTCTGGCTCGGTCGGGGTCTCGGCCGCGTCGGTGCCCGTGACGGGCGGCACGCTCATGCTGGCAGAACCGGCCGGCGGCTGGAATGCCTCGCTCAACGGACAGGCGCTGGCCGTGGTCCCCTCACCCGCAGGGAGCTGGGCACAGGCGTTCAGGCTGCCCAAGGGCGGCGGCGCGCTCACCGTCGGCCACCCGGGCCTGCCCCACGACCTGCTGCTGCTGTTTGAACTGCTTGCGTTCCTCGTCGTCGCCAGCCTCGCGCTGCCTGGCATCAAGGTTGCCGAGCTGGAAGCGCAGGTGGCGGCCACGGCGAGCGCGGCGGAGGCCAGGGCGACCGGCCGCGCGGCCGGCAGGCGTGCAGCGGGCCGCACCGGGGCACGGACAGCACCGGCCCCGGTCGGCGCCTCAGCGGCAGGCCTGGCCAGCGCGGGCGGCGCGGCTGACGACGCGACTGCCCTGGTGCCAGCCGCGCGCCGGGCCGCGGACGCGACCGCTGGACGGGCCGGCTCCGAGGGGCTCACGCGCGGTGCGCGCGGCCGGGCGGGCAGGACGAGGGCAGCGGCCGGCGGCAGGGCGGGCCGGGCCGGGGGCGGCCGTGCCGCGGCGGGCGCGAGCCTGCCGGGCGCTGTTGAGGCTGTCGAGGCTGCCGCAGAGGCCGCGGGCCTGGCGGCGGCAGGCGGCGCCAGGCGAGCGCCTGGCCGCAGGCGAGCTGGCGAGCCGGACGCCGAGGCGCGAACGGGCTCCGGGCGCGACGACGGCCGCCTGGGTGAGGCGTGGCCGTACGCGCCGGCCGACCGGGACCGGCAGGTCGCGAGCGGCGATGGCCGGCGGGCGGAGGCGTGGCCGTACGAGCCCGCTGACAAAGACCGCCAGGGCGCGCGAGGGACCGGCCGGCCAGCGGCTGGCTGGCCGTATGCTGCGGCTGGCGAACCGGGGGCTGGCGAGCAGGGGTCTGGCGCCCCGCGGCGATCAGGCCAGCGGCCGTACGCGGCCGAGGACGACGGCGACCGCGGCCGCGCCAGGTCCGACGACCCGCTGACCGGGGAGTGGTCATACTCCCGCGAGCGGGACTTCGCCCAGGCTAGCTATGAGGATTATCGGCCAACAGGACTCCCGGGTCAGCCGTATGACGCAGGCGAACCCGGGCCAGGAGGCGGCAGGCACGGGTCCCCGGCAGGGCGCTCGCCCGCCGGACCGTCGCCCGCGCGCGACTGGCCCTATCCCGGCCCTGATGCTGGCCAGGAGCGCGATCGCGGCGAAGCGGCCGGACGGCTGCCAGCTGGCCGGTCAGCTGCGGGCTCGTGGCCAGAGCCGGACTGGGAGTACGAGGATCGAGGCGGCCGGGACCAGCACAGATCCGATCCGTACCAGCCCGACTCGTACCAGCCCGATCCTTACCTGCCTGACCATTACCTGTCCGACCCGCGCGAGCCCGATGGCGAACCTGCCGCCCCTGACCGGCCGGCAGGGGGGAGCCAGGGCAGCCACCGCAGCTACAAGCTCAGCGAGCCAAGCTCACCGTCTGGCCAGCGGCCGTACGGCGAACCGGAGCGGAGCCGCGGCTCGGGCACGCATCGCAGGGCGGACCAGGACGCGGACGCCGGCTTGAGCGGCGACCGCCCGAGCAGCGACCACCGGAGCGGGCGCGGCAGGAGTCGGCGAAGCCGCCGCGGTGGCGAGGAGCGGCCGGCCAGGTCGTTTCAGCCGGAGCGCGACGACTGGGCCTCGGGCGAGCAGCCGGCGGCGTGGTCAGGCGGCGCCGACGAGCTCGAGCCCTTGCCGCCGCTCGAGGGTCCTGGGGATCCTGGCAGGCGCAGGGCGTGGGGGTCCGCGGAGGAAAGCGACTGGGGCCGCCTCGACGACGCCGAGAACCCTGATCCGCGCTGGGCAGCCCCGCTGCCTGAGTTCGAGCCAGAATACGAAGGGGATAGCTGGTGACGGCGCGTAAGGCCAGGCCGGCCAGGGGCCGTCAGCTCGCGAACCGTTTCGTCCTGGCGTTTCTCGTCGCACTCGCGCTCGCCGGGCTCTATGGCGTCACGGGGCTCAGCCGCGCCGTGCTCGTGACGGCCGCGGTGAAGCCGGCCGGCACGGCCGGGCGCCTGCAGGTCAGCACGGCCCTGGTCGCCTGCCCGTCACCCGGGCTCGGCCTGCCGACCGGCGGCAACATCGCCGTGGCCAGCGCACCTGCCAGCACGGGCAGCGGTCAGGTGGCCCTGACGCCGCTGCACCTGGTGACCTCGGCCAACCCGGTCACGACCGTGCGGACCGAGCCGCAACCGGGTCAGCTGGCGGTCAAGGCCATCCACGAGGCTCCCGTTGTGAAAAAAGCCAAGTCAGCCATGCCGAGCATGGCCGGCGGCGCGGTGCCGACGAGCCTCGCCAACGGCGGCCTGATCGTCGCGGCGACGGGATCGGACGCACAGGGGTTCGACGTCGAGCAGCTCGGCCCAGGCGGGCAGCCGAGCGCGCGGTGCGAGGCGCCCGGCTCGGACTTCTGGTTCATCGGCCCGGAGACGACCAAGCTGAGCACTGAGCTCTACCTGATCAACGCCGATGACGCGCCGGCCGACGCGCACGTGGGCGTGCAGACCGACAGCGGGCCGCGGCTCGGCGCCCCGGACTCCGGCATCGTGGTTCCGCCGCACTCGATGGTGGTGCAGAACCTGGACAAGCTGGTGCGGTCAGCGAAGGCGGCCGCCCTGCACGTCACGACCAGCGCGGGGCGCGTGGTCGCCGCGGTCAGGGAGACCACCAAGGCCGGCAAGGCGGGGATCTGGCTGCCGCCTGCCCCGCAGCCCGCGACGACGCAGGTGCTGACTGGCCTGCCGGACACGACGGGCACGCGGGAGCTGTTCATCACCGTTCCTGGCGGTGCCGCGGCCAGGGTCAAGGTCACCGCTGTGACGCCGCGCGGCACCTATCAGCCGACCGGCGGCAGCGGAATCAGCCTGCTCGGCCGGCTGACGACGGGGATCGCGCTGCCGTCGCTGAGCGGGTTCCCCGGGTCGGTCACGATCTCCGCGAACGTGCCAGTGACGGCCGTGCTCGAGATATCGGGAGGTCCTGCCGGCGCGCCAGGCGCGTTCATCACCGGCTCGGGTCCGGTCACCGAGCAAGGCGTCGTCGCCGCGGGCCCTGACGGGCAGGCAGGCACGACCGAGATCGTGCTGTCCGCACCCGGCAAGGCGGCCAGCGTCAGGATCGCGCAGGCCGCACCTGGCACGCCGCTGACCGGGCAGTCCGGGCAGGTCGTGAAGATAAAGGCCAGGTCAGCCACGGAGGTGAAGCTGAAATTGCCCAAGAACGGCCCGGCAGCCACGCTGATGGCCGTCCTCGTCACCCCGCTGCCCGGGTCTGGCCCGGTCTTCGCTGCCAGGGTCGCGATCAGCGGCGGAAACGTGATGACGGTGCTGCCGGTTGACTCGTCGCCGACCAGGATCGACCTGCCAGGCGTCCGCGAGTCCCTGATGCGCGTGCTCGGGTCGTTACGTCCCGCGGCCCCTGCTTCTCGCCGTTCGTCGCCTGGATCTCAGTCTTCGCCAGGGTAACCGGGGTCGATCGACTGCGGATCAAGCCCGAGCAGCCTGGCGAACTCCTCGATGACCACGTCAAGTACCAGTTCCCCGAGTTCTTCCTCGCCATCGGCCCTGGCCAGCAGCGGCCGCCGGTAGAGCACGATCCTGGCCGGCCTGGCCGGGCGCTCCGGGTTCCCTGGGTCAGGCCACGCGGGGTCGAGCCTGGCCAGCGGCACGGGTTCGGCGTCGGGCAGCAACTCCTCAGCGGGCAGCTCGGCGGACGGAACCTCCTCGACGACGAACTCAACGCCGGCGAGCTCGGATTCCCAGCGCGGCTCAAGCTGCGCGACCGCCTGCAAGACGAGGTCGTCGAAGCGTTCGGCCCGGCTGCGGTTCAGCGGCGAGCCAACAGGGGCAAGCGGTCCGCGCACGCCACGTCCATGCCGGTCGCGCCGGCGGATCCGCGCGGTCGCCGGCGGTCGGCTGTCAGCCGGTCGCACAATCACACAGCGTAACTCAAATGTGCCTGACTGCCGCATGCGGCGCACCGAGGTCGCGAGCATGCTGGTGGCTAGCCAAGACACGATCGTGCAGAGTGCCCCGGGTGGTGGCGTTACTGCCGTGGGTACCGATACCGTCAGCGGTTGTGAGCGAACTACGCGGCCCGGGCACGAGCCGCCGCGCAGGGCGCTGGCGATGTCTGGTCATGCACCGCGGCCGACCGGGCCAGGCGTCCGCGTCATCAGCGTCGGCCGCGCGGGCGGTATCGCGAACGGAGCTGTGAGCGAGGTGCGTCGTTGAGTTCTCGCCGCTGCTCCCGCCCGGCCTGCAAACGACCTGCGGTCTGCACGCTGACCTACGTGTACCGGGACTCGACGGCGGTGCTCGGGCCGCTCGCGGCTTATGTCGAGCCGCACTGCTACGACCTGTGCAGCGCGCATGCTGACCGGCTCACGGCCCCCCGCGGCTGGGACATCGTCCGGCTGCCGCTGGCTCCGAGCCAGGAGGCGGCGGCTGACGACCTCGAGGCCCTGGCCAACGCCGTCAGGGAGGCCGCTGCCCCGCCGAAGCCCGCGGAACCGGTCGGGCAGGGGATTGAGGTCGGCAGGCGCGGGCATCTGCGCGTGCTGCGGTCAGCGCCGCCTGAGCGCGGCCGTCCCAGGTAGCCGCCGCGGCAGCTGAGCTTCAGGTTCCGTCCGCGCCGGCCCGGGCACGAGGGCTGGCGGTCGCTGATGGCGATAGTCTGGCCGCCTGGATCTGCAGGGCTGTCCGCCAGCAGGGCGGAGCACGGGGACGGTCGGAAAGGGCAAGCTGACGTGGCCGACTACGGGAAGATCTTCAAGGCGTACGACATCAGGGGCGTCGTCCCTGACGAGCTTGACGAAGGGGTCGCCGAGGCCGTCGGCGCCGCTTTTGCCCGGCTGAGCGGTGCGCCCGCGATCGTGACCGTGCACGACATGCGCACATCGTCGGGCCCGCTCGCCGCCGCCTTCGCCAGCGGCGTCACCGCGTGCGGCGCCGACGTGGTCGACGGCGGGCTCGGCTCGACCGACATGCTCTACTACGCCAGCGGCCACCTCGGCCTACCAGGCGCGATGCTGACCGCGAGCCACAACCCGGCGAGGTATAACGGGATCAAGCTGTGCCTGGCCGGCGCGAAGCCGGTCGGTCAGGACACCGGGCTCACCGAGGTGCGCGACATGGCCGCAGCCTGGGTCCGCAGCACCGCTGCTGCTCCTGGCACCGTGCGCAAGACGGACCTGCTGTCCGGCTACGCCGGCTACCTGAAGACGCTGGTCGACCTGTCGCGGATCAGGCCGCTGAAGGTAGTCGTGGACGCCGGCAACGGCATGGCGGGGCATACCGTGCCGAAGGTGTTCGACGGGCTGCCGATCGAAACCGTCCCGCTCTACTTCGAGCTGGACGGCTCGTTCCCCAACCACGAAGCGAACCCGCTCGATGCCGCGAACATGGTCGACCTGCAGCAGACGGTGACGAAGACCTCGGCAGACATCGGGCTGGCCTTCGACGGTGACGCCGACCGGTGTTTCGTCGTGGACGAGCGCGGCGAGATCGTCTCCCCGTCCGTGCTGACCGCCCTGATCGCGGTCCGCGAACTGGAGCGAGAGCCTGGCGCGACCGTGATCCACAACCTGATCACCTCCAAGGCGGTACCTGAGATCGTCGAGAGCCATGGCGGCACCGCGGTCAGGACCAGGGTCGGGCACTCGTTCATCAAGGCCGTGATGGCCGAGCGCGGCGCGGTATTCGGCGGCGAGCACTCCGGCCACTTCTACTTCAGGGACTTCTGGTTCGCAGACTCTGGCATGCTCGCCGCGCTGCACGTCCTTGCCGCCCTGGGCGGTCAGGACAAGCCGCTGTCCGAGCTGCTCGCCAGGTACTCGAGGAACGTGATGTCCGGGGAGATCAACAGCGAGGTCGCCGACCAGGCGGCGGCCACGCGGCGGGTGCGCGAGGCGTTCACCGGGCGGCCGGGGATCAGCGCCGACGAGCTCGACGGGCTGACGATCGCGGCAGGGCAGTGGTGGTTCAACCTGCGCCCGTCGAACACCGAGCCCATGCTGCGGCTGAACGTCGAGGCCGAGGACGACGCGACGCTGGCTAAGGTGACAGACGAAGTGCTGCACATCGTGCGGGAAGATGCCTAGTGCCCGCCCGGTGTGCCTCCGAGCCGAACCACGATGGAGAACCGGTGAACATCGACGACTGGCTGCTTGAGATCCTCGCCTGCCCGAAGTGCCATGCGCCGCTGCGCGCCGACGACGAAGCCAGCGAGCTCGTCTGCACCGGTGCTGACTGCGGGCTCGCCTACCCCGTCCGCGACGACATCCCCGTCCTGCTGGTCAGCGAGGCCCGCGATCCAGCCGTCGGCTAGCCTGCCGGACCTGCCCGGTGAGCAGTAGTAGTTCAGACGGCGGGCACGGCGACAGCCCGCGGGCCGTGATCGCGGCCCTCGGCGCGAACCTGGGTATCGCCGTGACCAAGTTCGTGGCCTTCCTGGTCACCGGGTCGGCGTCGCTGCTCGCCGAGTCCGTGCACTCGGTCGCCGACTCCGGCAACCAGGTGCTGCTGCTGATCGGCAGGACGCGGGCCAGACGCGAGGAGACCGAGCAGCACCAGTTCGGCTTCGGGGCTGAGCGCTATGTCTACGCGTTTATCGTGGCCGTCGTGCTGTTCGTGGTGGGCGCGATCTTCTCGATGTACGAGGGCATCTCGCGGATCAGGCACCCCGAAGAGGTGCTTTCGCCGATCGTGGCGTTCGTCGTGCTCGGCGTGGCCATCGTCCTGGAGGCCTTCTCGTTCCGCACCGCGATCAGCGTGTCCAACGTGTCCCGCGGGCGGGTCAAGTGGCACGCCTTCATCAGGCGCGCCAAGGCGCCCGAGCTCCCGGTCGTGCTGCTCGAGGACTTCGCGGCGCTGATCGGCCTCGGATTTGCGCTCTGCGCCGTCACCTTGTCGACGGTCACCGGAGACGGCAGGTGGGACGGCGCCGGATCGATCGCCATCGGGGCGCTGCTCGGTTGCGTCGCTGTCGTGCTCGCGGTGGAGATGAAGAGCCTGCTGATAGGCGAGTCGGCCAGCCCTGAGGTGCAGCGCGCGATCGTCGCGGCCATCGAGGAAGCGCCGCTGATCGAGCAAATCATCCACCTGCGCACGCTGCACGTCGGCCCGGACTCGGTGCTCGTAGCCGCGAAGGTGGCGGTGCGGCGCGGCGAGCTGGCAGAGACAATCGCGGCGGGCATCGACGAAGCCGAGCGCAGGATCAGGGCCGCGGTGCCGGTCGCCGGGCTGATCTACCTGGAGCCTGACCTCTACGAGGCGACGAGGCAGGACGCGGCCGACCCCGCGGTCAGCTCCGTCCGCGCCGCCCGCGGCGGCGCCAGCAGCCCTGGCGATCCCGGTGCCGGAGAGGCCGTCTCAGGGCCGGACGAGCCGGTCTCCGGCGACGGCCGGCCAGCGACCTGAGCGTCCCTGATAGTGGCGGCCTCGTGGCCGGCTAGTTGCGGTAGGTCATCACGTTGGGGATGACCTCGACGTTCGAAGGCGCCGGCGGCCGCGGGCTGACCTCAAGCCGCTCGGTAGCGGGTCCCGGCAGGAAGGCCCTGACGATGCCCCAGCCGAACAGGGCAAGCAGGCCGGCCGCGCCGGCGAACAGGTAGATGTTCCCTGCGATCACCTGGGCGCCGTGCCAGGTGAACGGCTGCTTCATGGGCACGTTGGTGACGACGTTGAGCCCGCTCCTCGTGCCGGTGAGTACCGGGACAACGGGAAAGTTGCCGAAGGCCAGCGTGATCAGCGCGGCCACGCCTATCCAGACCCGCCTGGACGGTCCCTTGGCCAGCAGCGCGAGGCCAGCCAGCGCCGCGAGCCACGGCCCGACCCAGACCCAGTGGTGCAGCCAGCTGATCGGCGAGATCAGCAGGCCGGTCAGCGCGCAGGTCAGCACGCCCAGCATCGGATAGCCGTCGCGGTGCAGCCAGGTCGCGCAGACCAGGCCAATGATCAGCGTCAGCGCCGCTGCGATCAGCCATGGCCCGGCCGCGAGCTGAGCGTGTTGCAGCAGCCTGCTCAGGTAGCCGCGCAGCGACTGGTTCCAGGCCGAGGCGAAGAAGAACGGCACGTTCGCCCTCGACGTGCCGTTCGCCCGGTCGAGCAGCCCGCTCTGCCAGTAGGCCGCCGACGCCCCTGGCATCACGGCGAAGCCGAGCCCGACGGTCACAGCGAACGCGGCGGCGGCCACGCCGGCCTCCCGGAACCGCCGCGTGACCAGCAGATACGGGATGAAGATCAGCGGCGTGAGCTTGATGCCAGCCGCGACACCTGTCGCGATCCCCGTCCACCAGGGGCCCGAGGCGAGAAGCCGGCCCGGAGGGCCCGAGGCGGCAAGCCGGCCCGGAGGGCCCGAGGCGGCAAGCCGGCCCGGAGGGCCCGAGGCGGCAAGCCGGCCCGGAGGGCCCGAGGCGGCAAGCCGGCCAGGAGGGCCCGCCGCGTCCTGCTGGCCCGCCGCGGCCCGGCGCGCGGGCCGCAGGTCCCAGATGATCGCCACCATCAGCAGCAGGTTGACCTGACCAAGGCCGAGATTGGACTGCACGGGCTGGGTCCACAGCGCTGCCGCTGAGGCGGCGAGCAGGAGCCCGGCACGCGCGCGGCCCTTCGGTACGCCCACGCCGGCCAGGGTCAGCCAGATCGCGGCTATCAGCGCCGCGAGGCTCAGCGCGGTCATGCCCCACTTCAGTACCAGCGGGCCGAGGAAGGACATCGCCGCGAACAGCGCCGCGGCGAATGGCGGATAGGTGAACGGATTGCCGCCGCCTGGGGAGACCCAGTCGTACAGGGGCGTCGGGTGACCGGAGCGGAAGTGGTAGGCGTGCCTGACGATCAACCCGCCGTCGCGGTAGATGCCGAGGTCGAACATCCTGGCAAAGAAGGACGGCTCTGCGGCGCGCAGGGCGAACCTGGCAAGGGCGAGCGCGAGCGCGACTGCGCCGATTACGAGCAGCGCTGTGCCGGCGCTTGGGAGCCGGCCGAGCCTGGAGTCCGCTGCCGGGCCTGGGTTCGTGGTGAGATCTTGTTCTCCCGCGATGGCAGTACCGCCGCCGTACCCCGGCTGCGCTGCCTCGCCAGCCCCGTCGCCGCCCGCCCGCGACTTGCGGCCACGCACCTGAGGGCTCACCGGAGTGGCTGGCCGTGCGTGCCTGGCACGGTAGATCATGCGCCCGTCGTCCTCCCGAGACCTGCGGCCGCTCGTTTCCGCAGGTCAGCGGATGCGTCACCGCCCGGGCGACGACGTACCCTGGCGCTAAAGCCGGCAATCGCCCGCTTCGCTCAAGAAACGGTCATGTCCGGCGGGCGGCGTTCACCGGATTGCCGAGCAGGCGGAGCGCGCGTTCCTTCTCGAAGTCCATGGCCAGGGCGGGAAGCGGCCTGATCCTGCCGATCCTGCGGCCGAGCTCGGCCACTTCGGCGCGCGCTGAGGGATCGGCGAGCACCCGCAGCCCGAACGCCAATGCCCCCGGGCTGATGTCGTAGCGCTGCTCGATCGCGAGGCCCAGCGCGACCGCGTCCAGGTCGGCAACCCCGAACTGACGGTGCCGCGCCGCTGCCTGGGTGCGGCGGCGCCGCACCACGGGCAGCAGTCCGAGCGACTCGCGATAGCGGAGCATCCGCGGCGAGATGCCGAGCCGCTGCGAGGCTTCCGTGATGCGCATGAGTGCAATTCTAACAAGTTCTTGTTAAGAACAACCCATTGAGGATGCGAAGCGGCGCCGTCGTCACGTAGCGTCGTCCGAGAAACTGACCCAGAGATTCAGGCCCAGAGCCGACGACTGCCGCAGACGAGGAGCGCAGATGGCCGCCGAGTCCCTTCCCTTCAAGGTCGCCGACCTTTCGCTGGCCGAGTTCGGCCGGAACGAGATCAGGCTGGCCGAGCACGAGATGCCGGGCCTGATGGCGCTGCGCGAGGAGTACGCGGGCGCCAGGCCGCTCGCCAACGCGCGGATCACCGGCTCGCTGCACATGACGGTGCAGACCGCGGTCCTGATCGAGACGCTGGTGGCGCTCGGCGCGCAGGTTCGCTGGGCGAGCTGCAACATCTTCTCGACCCAGGACCACGCTGCAGCCGCCGTGGCGGTCGGGCCCGACGGAACGCCAGACGACCCGCGCGGCATCGCCGTGTTCGCCTGGAAGGGCGAGACGCTGCAGGAGTACTGGTGGTGCACCGAGCAGGCGCTGACCTGGCCGGGCGGTGGTGCGGCTGGCGAGCGCAGCGGACCCAACATGCTGCTCGACGACGGCGGCGACGCGACGCTGCTCGTGCACAAGGGCGCCGAGTTCGAGGCCGCTGGCGCGGTGCCCGCCGGATCGGACGACGATCCCGAGGAGTGGCACGTCATCCTCGGCGTGCTCCGCAACAGCATGGCGGCCGACCAGGCCAAGTGGACCAGGACCGCGGGGGAGATCCTCGGCGTGACCGAGGAGACCACGACGGGCGTGCACCGGCTCTACGAGATGGCCAGGGCCGGCACGCTGCGGTTCCCCGCGATCAACGTCAACGACTCGGTGACCAAGTCCAAGTTCGACAACAAGTACGGCTGCCGCCACTCGCTCATCGACGGCATCAACCGTGCCACCGACACGCTCATCGGCGGCAAGGTCGCGGTGATCTGCGGGTACGGCGACGTCGGCAAGGGCTGCGCCGAGTCGCTGCGCGGACAGCGCGCCAGGGTGATCATCACCGAGATCGACCCGATCTGTGCGCTGCAGGCCGCGATGGACGGCTACCAGGTCGCCACGCTCGACGACGTGGTCGAGACCGCGGACATCTTTGTCACCGCCACCGGGAACCTGCACATCATTACGGCCGAGCACATGAGCCGGATGAAGCACCAGGCGATCGTCGGCAACATCGGGCACTTCGACAACGAGATCGACATGGCCGGCCTGGCCAGGCTGCCCGGAGTCCGGCGGAACGTCATCAAGCCGCAGGTCGACGAGTGGGTGTTCGCCGACGGGCACTCGATCATCGTGCTGTCAGAGGGCCGCCTGCTGAACCTGGGCAACGCGACCGGGCACCCGAGTTTCGTGATGTCTTCCAGCTTCACCAACCAGGTGCTCGCCCAGATCGAGCTGTTCACCAAGACCGACGAGTACCCGCTCGGCGTGCACGTGCTGCCCAAGCAGCTGGACGAGCGGGTCGCGCGGCTGCACCTGGACGCGCTCGGCGTCCGGCTGACCGAGCTCTCCAAGGAGCAGGCCGCCTACATCGGCGTCCCGCTCGAGGGCCCCTACAAGTCCGACCACTACCGCTACTGAGACCTGCGGGCGCGATATGGGCCGCAACCTCACCCCACCTATGAACCCTTGGTGGCGCTATAGCCCCACCAAGGGTTCATAGGGTGCGTCCGATGGTCGGGAGCGGGGAGTACATTTCGGACATTGCGGATGCGGGGCTGGCGGGGGGCGGGCTGGCGCGGATCGCGTGGGCCGAGCGGGCGATGCCGGTGCTCGGGCTGCTGCGCGAGGAGTGCGCGAGCAAGCAGCCGTTCGCTGGGCGCGCGATCGCGGCCTGCCTGCACATCACCGCGGAAACCGCCGTCCTGGTCGGCGTGATCACGGCAGGCGGCGGGCGGGTGCACCTGGCCGCGTCGAACCCGTTGTCGACCCAGGACGACATCGCTGCGGCGCTGGCGAGCCAGCCTGAGGTCTTCGTGAGCGCGCGCACCGGGGTCGACAGGGAGGCGTACTACGCGCACCTGCACCGGGCGCTTGACGGCGCGCCTGATCTCGTCGTCGACGACGGCGGCGACCTGGTGAACACGCTGCATACGGAGCGCCCCGAACTGCTCCCCGGTGTCACCGGCGGCTGTGAGTCCACGTCCACAGGTGTCGTCAGGCTGCGCCAGATGGCGGCGTCCGGCTCGCTCGCCTTCCCGGTCGTGGCCGCCGACGCGTCGGTGACCAGGCGGATGTTCGACAACGGATACGGGACCAGCCAGTCGGTGATCGACGGGCTGCTGCGGGCCACGAACCTCCTGCTGGCCGGCAAGACCGTCGTGGTCGCCGGGTACGGCTCGTGCGGGCGGGCGATCGCGGAGCGGGCCGCGGGTCTCGGCGCTCAGGTGATCGTTACCGAGGTCGACCCGGTCCGCGCCCTCGACGCGATCATGTCCGGCTACCGGGTGCTGCCGATGGCCGGGGCCGCGCCCGCTGGCGACGTATTCATCACAGCGACCGGGTCGCGGGACGTAATCGCCGGCCCGCATCTGGCGGCGATGCGAGACGGGGCCGTGCTGGCCAACGCCGGTCACTTCGACGTCGAGATCGACGTGCGGGCGCTGGCCGACCTGGCCGTCGAGGTCAACCGCGGCATCAGGCCGAACGCCGACGAGTACGTGCTCGACAGCGGCAAGCGGCTCATCCTGCTGGCCGACGGCCGGGTCGTGAACCTGATCGCGGCCGAGGGCAACCCGGCCGCCGTCATGGACCTGTCCTTCGCGGCACAGGCGCTCGCCCTGATGTGGCTGATCAGCGGTGAGGCAGGGCTGGCCGCCGGCGTGCACCCGATGCCCGCGGCGATCGACACCGAGGTCGCCAGGCTGACCCTGTCCGCGCACGGAACCGCGATCGACACGCTGACCCCCGCGCAGGTTGAGTACCTCGAGTCGTGGCGGCACGGAAGTTGACGAGGTGACGGTCGTGACGAAAATGGCCGAGCACCGTTTAGTGACTAGTGCGCTGCCAATGGCACTCTAGAGACATGACGACGGACGCCATCGCCGCTGACCCGCTGCTGCCCGGGTTGCGCGTGCCAGGGAACAGGGTGAGCCGCCGGGCGATCAGTTACTGGACCGCGCGGGCGGCGCTCAGCGGATCCGTCGTGCTGATCGTCGAGCTCGTGTTCGCGGGGATGAGCGGCTTTCCTGCGCCGTGGCGGGCCACGCTGATCGCGACGTTCGTCCTCGCCGCGCTGCACGCGATCATCATGCCGCGCTGGCGGTTCAGCGTGCACCGCTGGGAGATCACCGACGAGGCCTTGTACACGCGCGCTGGCTGGTTCTCCGTGCACTGGCGGATCGCGCCGATCAGCCGGATCCAGACCATCGACAGCCACAGGTCCGTCGGGGAGCGGATCTTCGGCCTGGCCAACGTGACGGCGACGACCGCGTCGGCGGCCGGCCCGGTCCGGATCCACGGACTCGACCGTCAGCTCGCCGACCGGCTGCTTGACCAGCTCGCCGTCGCGACGGGGCAGACGCCTGGCGACGCCACATGACCGCTCCTGACCTGACGGGCGGTTCGGACGACGCCGCGCTGGCGGACGACGCCGCGCTGGCGGACGACGCCGCGCTAGCGGGTGACGCGCTGCCGGGCAGCGGCGCGCTGGCGGGCTGCGGGCCGGGCGGTGCGCTGGCGAATGGCGGGGCGGGCGGCGGCACGCTGGCAGGCGACGCGCGGGCGGCCGGCGCGCTGGCGGGCGTCGCGGTGCTGGCCGGCCCCGCTGCGGCTTGGCGGCGGCTGAGCCGCAGGAGCATGATCGTGCGCCCGCTGACCGACCTGGTCAGGCTGCTGCCGCTGGTGGCCGGGCTGCTGATCCTGCACACCAGGACTGGCGGCGGCCTGGTCTGGGGCGTGCTGGCGTCGGTATTCGCCGTCGCCACCGGGCTGGTGCACTGGGCGACGACCAGGTACCTGATTACCGCCGAGCGGGTGTACGTGCGCCGCGGCTTGCTGAACCAGAAGACGTTGTCGGTGGCCAGGGACCGGATCCGGTCGGTCGACGTGACCGCGCACCTGCTGCACCGGATGCTCGGCGTCTGCCGTGTCAACATCGGGACCGGGCGAAACGACCTGCGTTCCGGGGAGAGCTTCCACCTGGACGGCGTCACCAGGGCCGACGCCGAACAGCTGAGGATAGAGCTGCTCACCGGAACCGCCGCGCCCGCTCCGCTCGCACCGCTCGCGCCGCCCGCACCGCCCGCGCCCGCACCGGCCGCGTCCGAGCTGGCCAGGCCGGTGAGGGAGCGCACCACCGAGATCCTGCGGTTGCAGCTCGGCTGGCTGCGGTTCGCCCCGCTGACCCTGACCGGCGTGGTGGTGCTCGGCGTGCTGTTCGGAGCCGTCATCCAGATCACCAACGCCACCGAGATCAACATCGCGGCCACCGATCCGGTCCAGCACGTCGTGACCGACTTGACCGCCCTGTCGGTCGTGCAGCGGATCCTGGTCGGCGGGAGCGTGCTGCTCGCCTGCTACGTGCTGATCGCGATGGTCGGCTACATCGCCGTGTTCTGGGACTTCCGTCTCACCGGCATCGGCACCGACACGCTGCGGGTGACCCGCGGCCTGCTGTCCGTCAGGGCGACCACGATCTCGCTGGCCAGGCTGCGCGGCGTCGAGATCAGCGAGTCGCTGCTGTTGCGGGCGGCGCGCGGCGCGCGCTGCATCGCGATCGCGACCGGCCTGCACGTCGGCCGTGGCGCCGAGCGCGAGGGTTCGGTGCTGTCACCGCCGGCCCCGCGTGCTGTCGCCCTGCACGTCGCGGCCGCCGTCCTTGGCCTGCCCGAAGACCTGTGCGCGGGCCCGCTGATCCAGCATGGCCCGGCCGCGCGGCGCCGCCGCTACGTCAGGGCGCTGGCTGGCGCGGCCGCGGTGATCGCGGCGATCTGCCTCGCCACCCGGGCGCAGGACGGCCCAGCCTGGGTATGGATCTCCTCGTTCGCGCTGCTGCCGGCCGCCGCTCTGCTCGCCGCCGACCGGTACCGCAGCCTCGGTCACCGGCTGGCTGGCGGGTGGCTCGTGACGCGGACAGGAACCCTGGCCAGGCGGCGGAACATCATCTCCACGGACGCCATCATCGGCTGGCGCGTGCACCAGACGTGGTTCCAGCGCCGCCAGGGCCTGATCACGCTGACCGCCACAACGGCGGCTGGCCAGCAGCACTACTCGGTCCGCGACGTCCCGGTCGCGCAGGGGCTGGCGCTCGCGACGGCGGCGACTGGCGAGCTGCTGCGGCCGTTCCTGCGAAAGGCAGCGGCCGGAGACTTAGCCGGCAGCGGCGTTGCCGCCGGGGACCTAGCCCGCAGCGGCGTTGCGATCAGGGACTTATCGGAGCGGCGCCGGTCGGGTGCCTGTATCGGTGTGACACCCATCGCGATCTGCGGCGATGGGTGTCACACCGATACACCGGTTCGCCAGCGCGGCTCAGCCGGACGCGCCAAGACTGAGGTTTGGTGAGCCTGATGTGACTGGTGTGGCGGGTTTGGTCTCCGCTGAGGCGCGTCACAGCGGGGTTGCGAAGCCGTGGTCCTCTGGCTTGTCCGGCTTGGCCAAATTGACCATCTCGTCGGGACCCAGCGGCAGCGTGCCCGTGGGCGAGGCGCCGTGCGCCGGTGGCGGCGCGCCGTGCGGTGACCGGGCGCCCTGGGCCCAGGGCGCTCCGTAGGCGGGCGGCGCTGCGGGCGCCGGGAATGGAGGCCGCTGTACGGCGGCCTGCCTGGCGATGAACCTGGCGTGCTCGCGCTCGCGGCGCACCGCGAGAACGGCGGCCAGGAACGCGGCGGGTTCGGTTCCCGGTGGTGGCGGCGGGCTCACCTGGGCGGCGACCGTCGCCGCGAGCTGCATCCCAAGCTGCTCCCTGGCCGCCGGGCGCAGGTCGTAGAACCGGCGCAGGAAACTGCTCGCCGCGGCGGCCGTCTGGTCCGACAGCCGGGACACCTCCAGGTGCTGTGCCCACCCGAGCAGCGGCGGCGGGATGACCGTGAAGACGGGAGCCAGGTCGGGCCGCGGCGGCACGCGTTCCTGGATGACAAAGGTACCGGCGAACATGTCGCCGAGCCGCTTGCCTTTCGCCGACACCATCGAGGTGATCAGCCCGGCCGGGATCCCGATCAGGTTGAACGGCGGCAGCCAGACCTCCACGAACGCCGCGGACAGGGCGCGGATCAGCGCCTGCCTGAACCGCTCCGGGCTGCCGTCGTCGCTGACCACCCTGATCCCCAGCGCCATCTTGCCGAGCGTCTTACCGCGGCTGAGCGTCTCGAAGCTGAGCGGGTAACCGATCACGACGAACATGAATCCGCTCAGGTAGACGGCCGCGCCCGAGGCAGAGTTGAGGTGGTTCGCAGACGCCGAAGACACGACCACCGCGAGGAAGATCAGGACCGGGATCTGAACCAGCATGTCGATCAGCAGCGCCAGGATCCGGCTGGGGAAGCGAGCGACGGTCAGGTCGAGCACTACCGCCTCGCCGGTCACCACCTCGGCCACTGCTTCCTCCGATTCAACCCGCCTTGAGCGGCCGCGCGGCGGTCCCGGCGCGCGCGACCTGGCCAGCACTGACGGTCGGGCCAAGACTATCCAGTAACCGGGTTGTAGTCTCCAGCCGTGGATCTGGAGGTCTTCGCCGCCGAGTACGGCGCCGGGTGGGCCAGGCTCGACGAGCTGGCCAGGCGCCGCAGGACGCTGAGCGGAGCGGAGATCGACGAGTTCATCGGACTCTACCAGCGGACGGCGACGCAGCTGTCAGCCGTGCAGGCCGCTGGCCTCGATCCGGCGCTGGCCGCGCGGCTGTCGAGCCTGCTGGCCAGGTCCCGCGTTACCGTGAGCGGCGCGCCGTCCAGCGGCTGGGCGGCTGCGGGCCGGTTCGCGGTCGTCTCCTTTCCCGCGGCCGCGTACCGAGCGCGGTGGTGGTGGCTGGGCTGCGCGGCGGGTTCCGCGCTGATCGCCGTGCTCGTCGGCGTACGGGTCGCGGGCTCACGGGCGCTCCAGGCCAGCCTGCTGCCACGGTCAGCGGCGGCCAAGCTCGTCCATCATCAGTTCCGGCACTACTACTCGGCCCACGACGCGCAGTCGTTCGCGGCCCAGGTGTGGACGAACAACGCTGTCGTCGCCGCCGAGACGATCACCCTAGGGGTACTGCTCGGCATCCCCGTGCTGCTCGTGCTGTTCGAGAACGCGCTGAACGTAGGCATCGTCGGCGGTCTCATGGCCGCGTACCACAGGTCAGGGGAGTTCTGGACGCTCATCCTGCCGCACGGGATCCTCGAGCTGAGCGCCGTCTTCCTGGCCGCTGGCGCCGGGATGCGGCTGGGCTGGACGGTGATCGATCCGGGGCACCGGCCGCGGGTCAGGGCGCTCGCCGAGGAAGGCAGGGCCCTGATCACCGTCGCCGTCGGTCTCGTCGCGGTGCTGCTCGTGTCCGGGATGATCGAGGCGTTCGTGACCCCGTCGCCGTTGCCGGCCTGGGCCAGGATCGGGATCGGAGTGATCGCGGAGATCGCGTTCCTTGGCTACGTGATCGTGCTCGGCCGCCGCGCCGTGGCGGCCGGCGAGACCGGCGACGTCGCAAGGGCGCCAGACCAGCTGCCCGTAACCGGCTAACGGGAGTCGGACAGCGGGGCCGCTCAGCGGGCCGCTGGCCGCCTAGAGCCGGCCAGCGGCCTTCAGGCTCAGGTACGCGTCGGCGAGCGCTGGCGGCAGCCGGTCCGGCGGCGCGTCCACGACCTCGACGCCGTTCCTGCGCAGCAGCGCCGCGATGTGGGCGCGGCCCGCCTGCGCGGTGACCGCGGCGGCGGCCTCGTAGATCGCGGTGGTGTCGCCACGGCTCGCAGCCATCTCGGCGACCCGCGGATCAGCGACGGCGGCGAGCAGGACCTGATGCCTGGATGAGAGCAGCCGAACGTGCGGCAGCAGGCCAAACTCGATCGCCGCTGGGTTGAGGTCGGTGAGCAGCACGACCAGGCAGCGCTGCCGCGCGATGCCGAGCACGGTCGCGATCATCAGCTCGATGTCCGGCTCGATCAGGTCCGGCTCGAGCAGCGCGAGCTCGCTGCAGAACGTGGCGAGCACCTCGCCGCGTCCGGCGCCGACCACCCGCGCCCGCACTCGCCGGTCGGCGGCGATCAGGTCGACCCGGTCGCCGGCCCTGATCGCCAGCGCCGCGAGCAGCAGGGCCGCGTCCATGGACGCGTCGAGCCGCGGGACGTCGCCGACCCGGCCAGCGGAGGTGCGCCCGGTGTCGAGAACGATGACGATCCTGCGGTCCCGCTCCGGCCGCCAGGTCCGCACGAGCACGTCGGCCATGCGGGCCGAGGACCGCCAGTCGATGGACCTGACGTCGTCGCCAAGTACGTACGGGCGCAGCGAGTCGAACTCGCTGCCCTGGCCGCGGAGCATCGACTTGTGCTGGCCGTCGAGCTCGCGCAGCCTGGCGAGCTTCTCCGGCAGGTGCTTGCGGGACAGGAACGGCGGCAGCACCCGGACCGTGACTGGCGCCGCCCGGCTGCGCTGGCGCCCGGCAAGGCCGAACGGTCCGAGCGAGCGGATCGTGACTGGCCCGGCGGGGAAGTCGCCGCGCCGCTGCGGCGTCAGGGTGGTGACCAGGGCCGCGCGCTGCCCGGCCGGTACGTCGACGCCTGCCCGTCTTGGCTGTGCCATGGCGCTGGGCTGCCAGCCGTCCCTGATTACGCCGCGCAGCCGGCGCCGGCCGGAGTTGACGACGGTCAACGTGGTCGTTCCCGACTGGCCGAGGTGGATCCTGGCGTCGCAGGACCGGCTCAGCCGCAGGCTCCCGATCCGGGCCGCGAGCATCATGTCGGCGAAGACGAGTGCCACGAGCGTCCCGTTGACGATGAACGACGCCAGCCCTGTGCCGGACACCGCCACCACGAGCACCCCGGCTAGCGCCAGCAGTCCGGCGCGGCCGGTCAGCGTCATCGCGGCACGGGCACGGCGGCGAGCACGCCCTGCAGCACGCCGTCCGCCGTGGCGCCGTCCAGCTCGACCTCGGGCCTCAGCTGGATCCTGTGCCGCAGCGTCGGGCCGGCCAGCGCCTTGACGTCGTCGGGTGTCACGTAGTCGCGGCCGGACAGCCAGGCCCAGGCGCGGCTGGTGGCCAGCAGCGCGGTCGCGCCGCGCGGGGACACGCCGAGGCGCAGTGACGGCGAGGTCCTGGTCGCCCGGCAGATGTCCACGATGTACCCGGTGACCTCGGCGGCCACGTGCACCTTGCGGGCCTCGTCCTTCGCGAGCGCGAGGTCGCCAGGCGCCGCGACGCGGCTGATTCCCGCGGCCGCCAGGTCGCGCGGGTCAAAGCCGGCCGCATGCCGGTTCACGATCGCGATCTCGTCGTCTCGCTCCGGCAGCGGCACCGTCAGCTTGAGCAGGAACCTATCGAGCTGCGCCTCGGGCAGCGGATACGTTCCCTCGTACTCGACCGGGTTCTGGGTCGCGGCCACGAGGAACGGCACCGGCAGCGGGCGGGGATCGCCCTCGACCGAGACCTGCCGTTCTTCCATCGCCTCGAGCAGCGCCGCCTGCGTCTTCGGCGGGGTCCTGTTGATCTCGTCGGCCAGCAGCAGGTTCGTGAAGACGGGGCCGGGCCGGAACTCGAACCGCGCCGTTCGCGCGTCGTAGATCAGCGATCCCGTCACGTCGCCTGGCATCAGGTCAGGCGTGAACTGCAGCCGCTTGCCCTCCAGCGACAGCGCGCTGGCCAGTGTCCTGATCAGCAGTGTCTTCGCGACTCCAGGGACGCCCTCAAGGAGCACGTGTCCTTCGCAGATCAGCGCGATGAGCAGGCCGCTGACGACGGAATCCTGGCCGACCACGGCCTTGGCCACCTCGGTCCGCACCTGGGCAAGCGCCGCCCTCGGCGTACCGGGCGCACCGGGCGCACCGGGCGCGCTGGCGGCGTTTGCCGCGCTGGGCGCGCCCGATGCGCTGGGCGTGCCGGGCGGCCAGTCGGCGGCCGGCACCTGGTCATCGGCGATCACTGCGTGCATACCTCTCTTCCGAGTTCGTCAAGATTACGGGCGAGGCCAACCAGGTCCGCGTCGGTGCCCGGCGCAGGGCCGTAAAGGATCCTGGCGATCTCCTGCTGGCCGCGCCGCGACCTGGCCGCTACCGCGCCGGTGACGGCGTCCTGCGGCGCGTCCCTGATCAGGCCGAGCCTGGGCAGCATCCGGGCCAGCAGGTCCTCGCGCAAGGCAGCGGTCGCGCGGTCCCTGGCCCGGCGCGACTGGTAGAGCGCCGCGTGCCCTTCCACCGTTTCCGACGCTCGGACGACGACAGGCAGCCGCTCGGAGATCAGCGGGCCGAGCCTGCGGGCGCGCCACAGCCCGGCGAGCACCGCGGCGATCGCGAGCTGGATCACCACGAGCCAGGCCTGCCAAGGGATCAGCGCGGGTCCAGGCCGCGCGGGCTGGCCTGGCCGGGACGCGGGCAGCGGCACGAGCGGCGGCTCGGGCGTCAGCCAGATCACGCGCCGGTGCGCGGCGAGCAGGTTCAGCGCGAGCGCGGCGTTGCCGTTCCTGGCCAGATAGCCGTCCGTCAGCGGGGCGCCGCTGCCGAGGACCGTGATCGTCCGGCCCGCCGCCCGGTACCGCACGAGCGTCGGGAAGCCGCCGGCCAGGTAGCAGCCCGTGGCCGCGGCCGGCGTGCGGTAACTGGAGCCGCCGACGTTGGCTGTTCCCGCCAGCCTGGCCGCGGGCAGATCGCAGCCTGGCTGCAGCAGCTGGCCGGAGCGGATGGCCAACCGGTCCTTAACGCGGACCTCCGGCGCCAGTGCCGCGAGCCCCGCCGGCCCAGGCTCGACTGCCACCAGGTCGGTGCCGGCCTGACCGAGCCTGACAAGCTGCCGCCTGGTGAGCAGGAAAGGGCTCGTGACGACGAGAGTGGCCGGCCTGGCCTGGCCGGCCCCCTGGCCTGCCGGACCGGCGAGGGCGGCGAGCGCGCTTGACGTGCTGTAGGCACGGACGACAGTGAATCCGCGCTCACCGAGGATGTCGGCGACCGCGTTGCTGCCGTAGACGGCGCGGCTGGCGGGGTCCAGGTAGCTGTTCGGCGGCGGAGGCGGCACCAGCCTGCTGATCACCGCGATCACGATGCCGCCGAACACGATGACGCCGATCAGCGCCAGCGGCACCCGCCACTGCTGCCAGGTTCGGCGCGCGGCGGCCTGGCGCTGGCCCGGCTGGCCAAACTGTCCTTTGGCTGGCCCGGCTGGCCCGGCTGGCCCGGCTGGCCAGGGACGGACGGGAACTCGGGCCCTGGCGTCCCGTCGGGACCCGCGCCGCTGTGGCCTGGCCGTACCAGCGGCGCCGTCATCGCGGAACCCCGGAGCCGGCCGTGGCTGTCTCGGCCGCGGCCGCGCCGAGCGGCCGGGCCGCGCCGACGGCCTCGTCGATGCGGCTGACCAGCTGGTAACCGGTCAGGCTGCCATCCTTGTCGCCGTACCTGACGTCGTCGAACAGCCGTGTGACGGTCCTCAGGTCAGCGGCCAGCGCGGGCAGCTCCCTGCCCGCCTCCGCGGCAAGTTCGTCGGCCGTCCGGCCTGGCTGCGACGGCAAGATGGCACGCTCGTCCAGGTCGGCCGCGATCGCTCGGACGCCTGCCACGATCGCGCCAGCGTAGTCGCCCGCGGCGGCCAGCTCGCGCGCGCCGCGGCGGTAGTCCCTGGCCGACAGCGATTCGCTGGCGAGCACCGAGTCCGGCCGCGCGCGCCTGGTCCTTGACGGCCTGACCCAGTAGACCACGACCGTGACCGCGAGGACCGCGATGATCGCGAGCGAGATCAGCCCGAACCAGCCGCCAGGCACCAGGTTGCCCGCGGTGCGCGGCAGGTGAATCAGCCAGTTCAGGATGCGCTCCCAGGTGCTCATCTCCGCCAGCTCGTGCCTGGCCAGCCGCTGGCCGAGGTGCCGCCCGACCGGCGGACCGCCAGCTGTGACAGCCGTCGCGACAACGGAACCGGGCATGTGCGCGGTCACGCGGGCCAGTCTGACGGGGCTCGATAAACCGCGCCAGCGATTGCGCCGCCCGTGTAAGCGCTGGTGAACCCGCTGGACGCGAACTCATCGCCGGCCAGCTGGCGGTCCTGGGCCGCCTGCCTGAGCACCAGGTCCATGCCCTCCTTGCGCATCCGCATGTCCGCGTAGACCAGGACAATGACGCCGAGCTCGATCGCGGCCGTCAGGCTCGCTATCACGATCTCGCCGATGGCGTAGATCACGACGGCGACCGATACCGAGGACCTGCTGCCCGCGCCGACGCTGCTGACCAGCCCGCTCGCGAACCCGAGCGGAAGGTTGACAACAAAGCTGATGGCTGAGGCCATGAGGTACATCAGCAGGTAGATCCCGAAGACCCGCCAGTAGCTGCCGGAGACCAGGCGCCAGGACCTCCCGATCGCGGCGAACGGCCCCCGGCGTTCCAGGACGACGACCGGGATGGCCAGGCTCGTCATGACTGCGAGCCAGGCCGTTAGCAGCAGGGCAGGGATCACGCCCCAGCCTTTGAGCAGCGCGATCAAGGGCGCCCAGATCACCGCGGTCGCCAGCGCCAGCACTACGAAGGTGAGCAGCACCCAGCCGGCCCGAGCCCGCCTGATCGCCTCGGCGATGCCGAGCTTCCTGCCAAGCAGGCCGCACCCCAGGGCGGCGGCGAGCCCGCCTGCCTGCAGCGCGAACGCGGCGAGCGCCAGGGGCAGCGCGATGAGGAGCACCGCGCCCGCGGTGCTGACGGCGATCACGAAGATGACGAGCACAGCAACGGCGAGGGTCGTGACGATCGAGGCGGTCAACCCGAGCGTGGCGGCAGGGTTCTGCCTGATCAGGGTGAACGAGCCGCTCAGGATGTCGCCGGCGCCGAGCGGCCGGAGCGGGACGCCGCCAGGACCCTGCCCGCCCGGCGCGGCCGGGCGGCGTGCATTCCAGCCACTGTATCCCGCTCCCTGACCCCACGGCGCCTGGTCGTACGGCGCCTCACCCAACGGCGCCTCACCCAACGGCGTCTGGGCGTACGGCGGCTGACCCCACGGCAACTGGCCGTGGCCGGGGTATCCGGGGTAGCCGGGCGGGCCGGTCATGGCTGCCGCCAGGGGGGCTGCCCGGGCCGCCACAGGTTCATGAACTCGTCGCCGGTGAGCGCATGGGTTTGCGCGGCCTGGTTGAGGGCCAGGTCCAGGCCTTCTTTCCTGACCCGCATGTCGGTGTAGAGCAGCACGGTCACGCCGGCGCTGATCGGCCGCGTGCAGGTGGCGGCGATGATGCTGCCGATTGCGCCGATGACGACGCCGAGAACCGTGGGAGCGGCGGTGGCAAACGGCGAGGAGCCATGGTCGAAAATCGTCGGGAACCCGCCCCCGCCGCCCGCGACCGAGCTCGCGATGCTGAACGGCAGCTGCAGGATGCCGCCGATGAAGGCGACGACGATGCCGGCCAGCAAGGTGATCCCGAAGACCCGCCACCAGCTGCCATGAACGAGCTGCCAGGAGCGCTTGAGAGCGGCGACGGGCCCAGCGCCTTCCAGCACCACCGCGGGGACGGCCAGGGTCAGCCGGATCGAGATCCAGAGGGACACGCCGAGGGCGGCCAGGACGCCGATGACGGCGATCGCGACAGCCAGCGCTGTCAACTTCGCGATAAGCAAGACGATGACGATGATCGCGACCGGCACCCAGACGGCGATCCCGATCAGCGGCACGAGCAGGCTGACGCCGATCACCGCCGGTACCCTGGCGATCCGCCACGCCTCGCCGATCGTGACCTTGTGGCCGAGCAGGCCGTGGCCGAGCGCCCCGGTCAGCATGCCGGTCAGCACCGTCTGGAACACGAAGACCAGGGCGACCTGCAGCGCCAGGTACGGGAAGAAGGACGATGCGAAATGACCGAACGCGTGCGCTGCCTGGGTGTCAGTCGGGTTGCCCGAGATGCTCACGGTGAGCTGGTGAGTCGCGCTGAGCTCCCGGTAGGAGAAGAACGCGCTGGCGATGCCGTAGCAGGTCTGGACGATGGCGGCGAGGCCGAGGGTGGCCACCGGGTTGCGCCTGATCAGGGTGAACGCTCCGCTGAGGATGTCGCCGACGCCGAGCGGCCTGAGCGGAACGCCGCCGGGAGCCGGTGCGGCAGGGGCCGGCTGCCCGTAGCCAGCCCGGCCGTAAGGCGGCGGCTGACCGTAAGGTGGCGGCTGGCCATATCCAGGCGGCGGCTGACCGTACGGCGACGGCTGGCCGTACCCAGGCGGCGGCTGGCCGTACCCAGGCGGCGGCTGGCCGTACCCAGGCGGCGGCTGACCATACGGCGGCGGCTGGCCGTACCCCGGAGGCGGCGGCTGGTCAGGCTGACCCCATTCGACGTTGTCGCTCATCGCCTGATCTCCCACCGCCCGACGCCTGGCCGCACGCTCATACTGGCACGTGCGCGTCCGTCGGCGATGATCCTGGACTCGGCCCTGCACATGCGCCGGCAAACGTCCAGATTCTGACAGAAATCCGCGATCGCGGCCCGGCCGAGGGGCCGGCCGAGCCCGTCGCGCAGACTGGACAAGGTGAGCATCCCCGCGCTGCGCTGGCTGGACCCGCCCGGCGGACCCGCCATCGAACTGCTTGACCAGACCGCGCTGCCAGCCATCGAGAGGGTTGTGACCTGCAACGATGTGCAAACACTGATCGACGCGATCCGGCGGCTCGTGGTCCGCGGTGCTCCGCTGCTTGGTATCGCGGGTGCCTATGGCGTCGCGCTCGCTGCGGCCAGGGGCGACGACGTGCCGGAGGCCGCGGCCGCGATCGCAGCGGCCAGGCCGACCGCGGTCAACCTGGGGCGGGGTGCCAGGCTGGCGCTCGCTGCCTATCAGGATGCGGAACAGGACGCGCCCCTGGCTGCCCTCGCACAGGCCAGGTCGATCGCGGACGCCGACGAGAAAGCCTGCGCGCAGATGGCCGTCCTCGGTCTTGACCTCGTGCCAGCCGGTGCCAGGATCCTCACCCACTGCAACACGGGCTCGCTGGTCACGGCCGGGGAAGGTACCGCGTTCGGCCTCGTGCTCGCCGCTCACCGGGCCGGCCTGCTCGACCTGCTCTGGGTGGATGAGACCAGGCCGCTGCTGCAGGGATCGAGGCTGACCGCGTACGAGGCTGGCCGGGCAGGGGTGCCGCACCGGGTGCTCGCCGATTCGGCGGCGGCTTCGCTGATGGCGACAGGTCAGGTCGACCTGGTCGTGGTCGGCGCCGACCGGATCGCGGCCGACGGCAGCGTGGCGAACAAGGTCGGCACCTACGGCCTCGCCGTGCTCGCCCGCCACCATGGGGTGCCGTTCGTGGTGGTCGCGCCGGTCTCGACGATCGACTTCGGCACGGCCGACGGCGCGTCGATCGTGATCGAGCAGCGGGCGGCAGAAGAACTGACCCACGTAGCCGGACATCAGGTTGCGCCGGCCGGCAGCGGCGCGCACAACCCTGCCTTCGACGTCACGCCGCCTGGCCTGATCAGCGCGATCGTCACTGAGTCAGGGGTCATCCAGCCGGTCACAAGGGGTAATCTGCGTGTGCTGGATACCGGCTCGTAACCTTGCGGGCTTGGCTGCTGCCGTTTCCGTGGAACGATGGGGACTATGAAGGGTCGCGTGCTGGTCGTCGATGACGACGCCGCCCTGGCCGAGATGCTGGGCATTGTGCTGCGTGGTGAGGGATTCGAGCCGACGTTCGTCGCCGATGGCGACCGTGCGCTCGAGGCCTTCAGGGAAACCAGGCCGGACCTGATCCTGCTGGACCTGATGCTGCCCGGGATGGACGGGATTGACGTCTGCCGTCAGATCAGGGCCGAGTCTGGCGTCCCGATCGTTATGCTCACCGCCAAGAGCGACACGGTGGACGTCGTCCTCGGGCTGGAGTCCGGGGCCGACGACTACATCGTCAAGCCGTTCCAGGCGAAGGTCCTGATCGCGCGCGTCAGGGCCAGGCTGCGGCGCACCGATGACCCGGCTCCCGAGATGCTGTCCATTGGTGACGTCTCGATCGACGTGGCCGGGCACTCGGTCCGCCGCAACGGCGAGGTGATCAGCCTGACCCCGCTCGAGTTCGACCTGCTGGTCGCGCTCGCGCGCAAGCCGCGGCAGGTCTTCACCAGGGAAGTGCTGCTCGAGCAGGTCTGGGGTTACCGGCACGCTGCCGACACAAGGCTGGTCAACGTGCACGTGCAGCGACTGCGGGCCAAGATCGAGAAGGACCCTGAGCGCCCGGAGATCGTCGTGACGGTTCGCGGCGTCGGATATAAGGCAGGACCCGGCTGAGCGCGGCGGGCCAGTCCAAGTCGCGGCTGGCCTGGCTGGCCGACGGTGATCGACCAGGCCGGCGGTTCAGCCTGCGCGGACTCACCGCGTTCGTGCCGCGGCTGCGCACCGTGTCCCGCCGGATGCGCTCACAGCCGGCAGCGTCCCTTGGCACGGCGACAGTGCGGATGGTCAGGCGGCTGCAAACGCGCTGGCGCAGTTCACTGCAGCTGCGCGTGGTGTCCACCACACTGGTGGTCTCGGCGCTGGTCGTGTCCTTGCTCGGCTTCTTCCTGATGCAGCAGATCGCCTCGAACCTGCTGCAGCGCGCCAAAGTGCAGGCGTATACGCAGGCCTTCGGCGGCACGGAGTTCGCGCAGTCCGAGCCGGCTGCCAACAGGGCGCCGGGGCCGGCATCGCCGTACCTGATCGACCGGATCGTGAGCAGTCTGAAGGCGAGCGGCCAGTTCACGGGCGCGGATTACGGCGTGGCAGTGACGGTGCAGACCGCCCAGCTTCAGCCCGGCAGTCCGGCGGCGGGCCAGAACACCCTCGACTATCACAGCCTGGCGCGATACCACCAGCTGGCCGGGCACCTGAAGAAGCCGCGCATGATCTTCGCGAGCATGCCCTACCCGGGTGCGGGCAGTCCGAAGACCTCAGGAATGCTCTATGCGGCGTCGTTTGGCAGCGCGTACAAGCTGTACTACTTCTTCCCGCTCACCCAGCTCCAGAGCGAGCTCTACCTGATCCAGCGCACCCTTGTCCTCGTCGGCCTCGCCCTGGTCTTCCTGCTGGCGGGCATCGCATGGCTGGTCACCAGGTGGGTCGTGGTGCCGGTGGCCAGAGCGGCGCAAGGCGCTCAGCTGCTGTCGACGGGAAGGCTGGACCAGCGGCTCGCCGTGCACGGCCAGGACGAGATCGCCGCGCTCACCACGTCGTTCAACGAGATGGCCGCCAGCCTGCAGGACAAGATGCGCGAGCTGGAAGAGCTGTCCCAGGTGCAGCGGCAGTTCGTCTCCGACGTGTCGCATGAGCTGCGCACCCCGCTGACCACCATCAGGATGGCTGCCGACCTGCTCTACGATGTCCGCGAGCAGCTCGAGTCGGCCGCATCCAGGTCCGCTGAGCTACTGCAGAGCCAGCTCGGCAGGTTCGAGTCGCTGCTGGCCGACTTGCTGGAGATCAGCAGGTACGACGCGAACGCGGCGACGCTCGAAGCTGAGCCGGTCGACGTGTGCGACGTGGTGCGCCAGTCAGCGGACATCGCCCAGCAGCTGGCCGAGCGGCGCGGCACACGGATCGAGTTCCGGCTGCCCGGGGAGCAGTGCCTGGCTGAAATGGACCGCCGCCGGGTTGAGCGGATCCTGCGGAACTTGCTCTGCAACGCCGTCGAACACGGCGAGGGCCGGGACGTGGTGGTGACCGCAGCGACCGACCGCGACGCGGTGGCCGTCGTGGTAAGGGACTTCGGTGTCGGGCTCGCGCCTGGCGAGGAGCATCTCGTCTTCGACCGGTTCTGGCGGGCAGATCCGGCCAGGGCCAGGACGACCGGCGGCACGGGGCTCGGCCTTGCTATCGCCCTGGAGGACGCCAGGCTGCACGGCGGATGGCTGGAGGCATGGGGACGACCTGCCCGTGGATCGGTGTTCAGGCTCACGCTGCCGCGCACCGCTGGAGCCGAGCTGGCAGGATCGCCGCTGCCGCTGGTGCCCGATGAAGCTGACATGAGCGCGCTAGCTGACCACGCCGCAGATCTGACCGTTGCTGATCTCGGCGGCGGCCCGGTCGCGGCGCTCAGGGATCTCCTGTGAACGGACGAGGCTGGCTCGCCGTAGCTGGTGCCGTTGCCATCACCGCCACGCTCGCCGCCTGCGCCAACCTGCCGACCAGCGGCACAATCCAGATCAACTCGCTGCACGGCACCGGCGTGGTCGGGCAGGGCGGCGTCCAGATGGTGCCCGAGCCACCAGGTAAGGGCTGGAGTCCGCAGGACATCGTCCAAGGCTTCATGGCGGCAAGCGCTGACTATGACGTAAACCACCAGATTGCCAAGGAGTACCTCACCACGGGCAAGGGCGGCTTCGCGCGCAGGTGGCAGCCAGGCTGGGCAGCCACCATCGTTGATGCGCCCGATATCAAAGAGACGGCGCCGTTCAGGGGGGCGTCCCAGCAAGGAGGCGGGCCGCATCCTGTCGATGTGGAGGTGACCGGCCGACATGTCGCCGCTCTGCGGACGTCGGGCAGGTACCAGGCGGGCAGCGTGGTCGTCATGCCCTCGACGACCACCTATGGTTTTGAACTGGCTCAGGTCGCGGGGCAATGGCGCATCAACAACATCTTCGTCAACAACTCCCCGGCGAAGCCCACGTTGTTGTTGCTAAGAAGGTCCGACTTCGAGCGCGAGTATCAGGCGCGCAACCTGTACTTCTATCCCGCCAGCGGGGCCACCAACACCCTCGTCCCTGACCCCGTTTACATTCCCGCGCAGGTCGGCAAGCAGGGAATTCGCGGCCTCGTTAAGACGCTGCTGCGGCCCGCGCTCGATCGGGGCTGGCTCTTCGCGGCCGCCAAGACGGCGTTTCCCGCCGGCACGAAGCTGCTCAGCGCCCAGGTCGTGACCGGTGTGACCGCCGTGGTGGACCTCGGCGGCACCGCCGCGAAGGCGAACAAGGCGCAGCGCCAGCGAATGGCAGCCCAGCTCTACTCGTCACTTGTCCTGGCGCCATACCCGGCCCAGGCCGCGAACCCGATCAGGTCTGTCGTGCTCAAGCTGAACGGGCAGCCGGTGCAGATGCTGCCCCAAACCTATGCGCGCTGGGTGCCGCGCGGGCCGGCTGGAGGGATCCTCTACTACCAGATGCCCACCAGCCCGGATGGGCCAGCCGTCGCGGTCTTGCGCGCCAAACCGTCGCAGACCGGATCGGTGCGGCTGCCGAGGGCGCTGGGCGGCGGGACGTTCACCGCGATGGCGGTGTCGACCGCAGCTGTCGGCTCAGCGGTACTGGCGGGCTGCAGCGGGAAGACCGTGTACCTGATGCCCCAGTCTCACGAGGGGCAGGTCATCACCGGCCACCTGCACTCGCCGTGCACCTCGCTGAGTTTCGACGATCAGGGCGGACTCTGGGTCGTCTCGAAGATGCAGATCTACGTGATCCCGCGAGCCGGCAACGAGCCGTCAGCCCATCCAGCGCTGACCGGTGTGCTCAGCCCCTCGCTGAACAAGGCGAGCATCGAGTCGCTGAAGGTGGCGCCTGACGGGGTTAGGGCCGCGCTGCTCATCAAGGCTGGCAACAGCACAAGGATCAGGATCGCGGCGATCACCAGGAACAGGGGCCAGTACACGTACGTGGCCCAGAACACCCAGATGCTGCGGATCGGCACCGACGTGGCCAAGCCGATCGCCCTGACCTGGCTGGACCCGGATAACCTGCTGGTGCTTGGTCAGGTCGGCGCGAGGAAGCAGCTGTATGAAGTACCGCTGAACGGCGGCCAGTCGACTCTCATCGCTACCCCGCACGGCGTGAGGTCCGTGGCCGCGAGCTGGCCCACCGGGCAGCCCGCGCCGTCCATCGCGATCGCCATCGGGCGGGCGGACAGCCCGCATGCAGAGATCCAGATGTCGAAGACGGGGCTGCTGAACCCGGACTGGCGGCGGGTCGCCAAAGGCATCACTCCGGTCTTTCCCGGCTGAAAGCTGCCCTCCCCCGACCGGATTTGGTTACGAGCCGATAAACACGAGGCGACCCTGGTCCTGACATCGGGCGCGCATCCGGCTACCGTCATTGTGTGGCACCCGTCCGGGTCCGTGGTTGCGCCGGGCATGCCGCCCCGATCGCGGGGTGGCCGGCCTGGCAAGCCGATGCCAGCCGCAGGCGAAACGGCCCACGTAAGGCGACTTCTCGTCGACTGATCACGGTGCGGTTTAGATGTAAGTCCTGCCTCGTCTCGCCGGTCAGATGCCTGCGGGCACGGGAGAAGGCCAGTAGTGGCACAAGCAGGCCGCGAAAGCCTCAGCAGGCGGATGTGGGGTCGAAGACCAGGTCGGCCGGACGGGTGCTCTTCCACACTCCGAGGTAAGGGGGTTCGGGCATGGAAATCATCTTCAAGGGTCGCCTGACGGATGTGCCTGCACGCTTCAAGGAGTACGCCGTCGCCAAGCTCAACAAGTTCGAGAAGCTGGATCAGAAGGCGATCAGGGTCGACGTTGAGCTCTCTGTTGAGCGCAACCCCCGCCAGGCCAGCCAGAAGGAGCGCGTGGAACTGACGATCAGGTCGCGCGGCCCTGCGATCAGGGCCGAGGCCGCGGCCGAGGACCGGATGGCCGCCCTTGACCTTGCCCTCGCCAAGCTTGACTCGCGTCTGCGGCGAGCCCTCGACAGGAGGAAGAACCACTACGGCGCGGGGGCCGGCCTTGCTACGGGAGGCGGCGCCGCGGGGGTCAGCGCCGGGCCGTCAGGAGGCTCAGCGCCAGGCGGCAGGCACGGCGCCCGTGCCGGGGGCACGAGCGCCGACGAGGTCACCGCCGCGCAGGATCAGGACGTTCCTGCCGCGCCGGCCTCCGGCGAAGACATCGCCGCGCACGGCGACAGCGTCGTGGCGATCAAGATGGAGGGTGACGGGCCCCTCGTCGTCAGGCAGAAGTTCCATCACGCCAAACCGATCTCGATTGACCAGGCGCTGCTGGAGATGGAGCTCGTGGGCCATGATTTCTACCTATTCCATGACATCGAGGAGGATACGCCGAGCGTTGTCTACCGGCGGCACGGCTACCAGTACGGGGTTATCAGGCTGATCGAGAACTCCGCGGCTCCTGGCCGCGCGGCCGAATCACCGCCTGCCGCGCTGGGCGCGAGGATTCCCGGCAGGAGGCGGCCGGAGCAGGCGGCACCGGCAGGCCGGAATGCCGCCCGCAGCGCGCCGTCCGCGCTCTGGTCGGGCTAACGGCTGGCGCGCCGGTGGCGCGCTTGCATGCCCGTGCATGGTCGGACAGAGTTTGGGTTACATGCGATCTTCGGTGCCGCGGGGCGGCACGGCTGTGCCGTGCCGCCCCGCGGCGGATCAGAGAGGTAGGCCATGGCACCGAGCGCGGCTGGTGGCGGGGCCCGAGGCCAGCAGCCGGCCCACAAGGCCCCTGAGGCCGGGCGTGGTCCCGAGGCCAGCAGCCGGCCCGGAGGGCCCGAGCCGATCCGCACGCTGATCGTCGATGACCACGCGCTGTTCCGCCGCGGCCTGGAGATCGTGCTCGTCACCGAGCCCGACATCGAGGTCGTCGGAGAGGCCAGCGACGGGGCCGAGGCGGTCGAGAAGGCCGGCGAGTCGCTGCCCGACGTCGTGCTGATGGACATCAAGATGCCGCGCAGCAGCGGCATCGAGGCCTGCCGGGCCATCAAGGACGTGGCGCCGAGCGCCAGGATCGTCATCCTGACGATGAGCGACGAGGAGGAGGATCTCTTCGACGCCATCAAGGCCGGCGCGAGCGGTTACCTGCTCAAGGACATCTCGCTGGATCAGGTCGCCGAGGCCGTCAGGTCCGTGCACGGGGGCCAGTCGCTGATCAGCCCGTCGATGGCCGGCAAGTTGCTGACCGAGTTCGCGTCGCTGGCCAGGGATACTGAGGAGCAACCGCGGCAGGTTCCCGCGCCCAAGCTGACCGATCGCGAGATGCAGGTGCTGAAGCTCGTCGCGCGCGGGATGAACAATCGTGATATCGCGAAGGAATTGTTTATTTCTGACAATACGGTCAAGAATCACGTACGGAACATCCTCGAGAAGCTGCAGATCCACTCGCGGATGGAAGCTGTCATAGTTGCCGTGCGGGACAAGCTGATCGAGCTCGGTTGAGGGATACGCCGTCTGGGTGACGGACTCGCCCGGCCGCTTGGAACAGCGGACCGGACCAGCCCGTCATCCAACGGCTACCTCAGCTCGGGGAGACTACCCTCGGGCTCGGGCGGTCAGGTGGCTGCGGCCAGGGCGGCTCGCATGGGGGAGTCGGCAGCGGCAGGCTTGATGACTTCTAGGGCGATGTTGTCGCAGTTGACCCAGCGGGCGGCTTCGAGGAGAGCGCGTGCCATTGGCTGGGCGGCGCGGGGGGTGTCGAGGGTTAGCTGGCGGGCTATCAGGGTGTTGCCTTCGCGGGCTGGGTCTACCCGGCCCAGAAGCTTGCCGCCCGCGAGCAGCGGCATCGTGTAGTAGCCGTGAATGCGCTTGGGCTTGGGGACGTAGGCCTCGAGGCTGTGGTCGAAGCCGAACATGCGCCTGGTGCGCTTGCGGTCCCAGACCAGGGAGTCGAACGGGGACAGCAGCGTAACCCGGTGCCGGCCGGCCCTTGCGGGCTGGCCGGCCGATTCGGTGAGGCCCGCCACGGCCGCCGCGTCGGCCCAGGCGGGGACCGCCGCGCCGGTCTTGCTCTCGATCGCG
Source organism: uncultured Actinomycetota bacterium (assembly GCA_963739025.1). GTDB lineage: Bacteria > Actinomycetota > Actinomycetes > Streptosporangiales > Streptosporangiaceae > Chersky-822. Next base: position 493,233 of record CAVTYS010000005.1, read on the forward strand.
ACGGGAACGAGGCCGGCGGCGACCGCGGCGTCGTCGGCCGACAGCTTCGCGGCGTTGCGACCTGAACCGAAGTTCGCGAGCCGCTGATAGTCGGTCAGGTCGGACTTGGTGACGACGCCGAGGGCCCTGGCGGCAACGCCTGTCAGGTGGATCAGGCACTCGGCGTCGGTCGGGTCGGCGTTCAGCAGGTCAGCCGGCAGGACGCGCTCCGGCAGGTCGTAGATCCGCCGCCAGCCAGTGCGGCGGGCGCAGATGACGCGGCCGGTGTCGAGCAGCCACTCGACGGCGATCTTGGTGTCGGACCAGTCCCACCAGGCGCCGCCGTTCTTGGCGCCGCCGAGGTCGGTCGTGGTGAGCGGGCCCTCCGACCTCAGCTTGGCGAGTACCTCTTCGCACACCGAGGCGTGATTGTCGTGCCAGCGCTTGCCCCTGACGGCGAACGCGCGCCGACGGAACCCGTAATACGGCCACTCCTCGATCGGCAGCACGCAGGCGGCGTGCGACCAGTACTCGAAGGCGGTCGCCGCGCGCGGACTCCAGTACGCGCGCTCGATCGCCGAACGAGACACGGCACCGAGCCGTGCGTACGCCACCAGCTCGTGCGACCTGGCAAGCACGCTGATCGTGTCCAGCTGGACCGCGCCGACCCGGCGCAGCATCGCCGCGACGCCGCCCGCCCTGGCTTTGGCTCCGACCAGCCCCTGCGCGTGCAGGGTCAGCTGGCGCACGTCATCGGGCGTCAGCTTGAGCTCAGGAAGCGGAGCGGGAGTTCGGGCCACGAAAGGAGCGTAACCGCCGGTACTGACACTCCGGTTTAGTACCAGTCCTCGAACATGTTGGTCGCGAGCGCGATGAGCAGGCCGAGCACGGCCACGCCAGCGCCGGCCCAGACCGCCCACCAGGTCGGCCCGCCGTGTCCGAGGATGAGCCCAAGGCCGCCGATGATGAAGCCGATCGTCATCAGCCCGACGGCGACCCAGGAGACCGTACGCCCGTGGTAGGAGGGGTGCGGGCCCAGGGAGGAGGCAGACTGGCCAGGCGCCGCCACTCCGGCCTGCCCGGTCTGCCCGCCTGCCACCACGGATGCGTCTTGCATAGCTGCCTCGCTCTGCGATGTCACGTTGCCGGCTGGAGTGTTGCCCACGGCATCGCGGTCAGGGTGGCTCTGCATAACCCCTGCTCCTTCCGCTTGCCAGGACCGACGTGCCTAATATTGTGGCGAGGCCGGTGCGATCGCTCGCGATCGCCCCCCGGGTACTTGCCGCTGATCATGTTATGCGCGCTGGCCAGGCCGGTTCAGCCGGGAGCGTGGCATTGCTGCGTCGGCTCGGCAAGGCCCGTTATCTCGCCTACCATGGCAGTCAAAGAGTGGTAACTGGCGGCCCTGCCGTGAGCGCGATCGGCACGGAACTCTGCCGGGACGCGGGAGCACCTGGTCAGCCAGTCAGACGAATCCGCGAGGAGCGCGACAAGACGTGCCAGCAATCATCGATAGAGTCCTCCGCGCTGGCGAGGGCAAGATCCTGCGCAAGCTGCAGCGGATCGTTGAGCAGGTCAACTCCATCGAAGAGGACTACGAGGCGCTGACCGACGCCGAGCTCCGGGCGCTGACGGACGAATTCAAGGAGCGGCACGCCGAAGGCGAGTCCCTCGACGAGCTGCTTCCTGAGGCCTTCGCCGCCGTACGCGAGGCCGCCAAGCGCACGCTCGGCCAGCGGCACTTCGACGTCCAGATCATGGGCGGAGGCGCGCTGCACTTCGGCAACATCGCCGAAATGAAGACCGGTGAGGGCAAGACCCTGACCGGCGTGCTCGCCGCCTACCTGAACGCGCTGACCGGCGAGGGCGTGCACATCGTCACCGTCAACGACTACCTGGCCAAGCGCGACGCGGAATGGATGGGCCGGATCCACCGGTTCCTCGGCCTCGAGGTCGGCGTGATCCTGGCCGAGATGGAGCCCGAGACTCGCCGCAAGCAGTACGCCGCCGACATCACCTACGGCACGAACAACGAGTTCGGCTTCGACTACCTGCGGGACAACATGGCCTGGGCGCTCGATGAGTGCGTCCAGCGCGGCCATCACTTCGCGATCGTCGACGAGGTGGACTCGATCCTGATCGACGAGGCGAGGACGCCGCTGATCATCAGCGGCCCGGCGGACCAGAACAGCGTCTGGTACTCCGAGTTCGCGAAGATCGTCCCGCGGCTGCGCCGCGGCGAGGACGGCGAGGGCGACTACGAGGTCGACGAGAAGAAGCGCACCGTCGGCATCCTCGAGGCAGGCGTGGCCAAGGTCGAGGACTGGCTCGGCATCGACAACCTGTACGACCACTCGAATGCCCACCTGGTCGGGTTCCTGAACAATGCCATTAAGGCGAAGGAATTGTTCAAAAAGGATAAAGACTACGTTGTCTCGGGCGGCGAGGTCCTCATCGTCGATGACTTCACGGGCCGCATCCTGCATGGCCGCAGGTACAGCGAGGGCATGCACCAGGCGATCGAGGCCAAAGAAGGCGTCAAGATCATGGACGAGAACCAGACTCTCGCCACGATCACGCTGCAGAACTATTTCAGGCTCTACGGCAAGATCGCCGGCATGACTGGTACGGCGATGACCGAGGCGAACGAGTTCCACCAGACCTACAAGCTCGGCGTCGTCCCGATTCCCACCAACAAGCCGATGATCAGGAACGATCAGTCCGACGTCGTCTACCAGACCGAGCAGGCGAAGTTCGACGCGCTGGTCGCGGACATCGCCGGGCGGCACGAGGTCGGCCAGCCCGTCCTGGTCGGCACGGTCAGCGTCGAGAAGTCCGAGGTGCTGTCGCGGATGCTCAAGCGGGCCGGCGTGCCGCACGAGGTGCTGAACGCCAAGCACCATGAGCGTGAGGCCACGATTGTGGCCCAGGCCGGGCGCAAGGGCGCGGTCACGGTCGCGACGAACATGGCGGGCCGCGGCACCGACATCATGCTCGGCGGGAACCCTGAGTTCCTCGCCGACCTCGAGCTGCATCAGCGCGGGCTATCGCCGGTCGAGACGCCGGAGGACTTCGAGGCCGCGTGGCCTGAGGCGGTCGAGAAGTCCAGGCGAGCGGTAGCCGAGGAGCACGAGGAGGTCGTCGCGCTCGGCGGGCTGTACGTCCTCGGTACCGAGCGGCACGAGTCCAGGCGCATCGACAACCAGCTGCGCGGCCGGTCGGGTCGGCAGGGCGACCCAGGTGAGTCGCGGTTCTACCTGTCGTTCGAAGACGACCTGATGCGCAGGTTCAACGGGGACAAGGTCGCCCAGTTCCTTGAGTGGGCCAAGACCGGGCCCGACGTCCCCATCGAGTCCAAGACCGTCAGCCGGTCGATCAGGTCGGCCCAGACGCAGGTCGAGGCGCTGAACTTCGAGATGCGCAAGGACCTGCTCAAGTACGACGACGTGATGAACCGGCAGCGCGAGGTCGTGTACTCCGAGCGGCACCGGGTGCTGGCCGGCGAGGACCTGCACGAGCAGGTCAGGAACATGGTCGACGAGGTCATCGCGGACTACGTCGCGAAGGCCTCGGCCGACGGGTTCGCCGAGGAGTGGGATCTCGGCCAGCTGTGGAACGCGTTCCGGCGCTTGTACCCGGTCGAGACGACCGCCGCTCAGCTCGAGCAGGAAGAGGGCGGCCTGCACGCCCTGACCGCCGAGATCATTACCGAGCGCATGCAGGAGGACGCGCAGGCGGCGTACGACAAGCGCGAGGAAGAGCTCTCGCCCGAGGTGATGCGCGAGCTCGAGCGCCGGGTGGTGCTCTCGGTTCTCGACGGCAAGTGGCGCGAGCACCTGTACGAGATGGACTACCTGCAGTCCGGCATCCACATGCGCGGCCACGCGCAGCGCGATCCGCTTATCGAGTACCAGCGCGAGGGCTACGAGCTGTTCACCGCGATGATGGACGCGATCAAGGAGGAGTCGGTCGGCAACCTGTTCACGCTGCAGGTCGAGGTCCAGGAGAGCCCGATCGCCGGTGAGGCGGGCCCGGACGGCGAGTGGATAGGCCCGCAGGTGAACGCGCTCGGCGGCCAGTTGCAGGACGCGGTGCCGCTGCCGTCGTTCGAGGGCGGGGTCGAGCCGGCCGCGCCGGGGCCGACCGCGCCGGAGCAGCCGAGCGTGCCGGCGGCGTTCGTCCCGCGCGGGCTCGCGCAGCCGAAGCGCCCCGGCCGGCTCAGCTACAGCGCGCCGAGCGAGGACGCGACGGGCCAGTCCGTGCAGACCGCTGGCTCGTCCGGCCCCGCCGACTTCAGCAAGGTCGGAAGGAACGAGCCGTGCCCGTGCGGTTCCGGCAAGAAGTTCAAGCTCTGTCACGGGGACCCGCGCAAGCGGTGAGCCAGGACCGCGTGGCCCGGACCGCGTGGCCCGGACGCCGTGACCGCTGGCCGCGTGACCCGGATCGGGCGTGGCCCGGACGGCGATGACCGCTGGCCGCGCGGGGCGGGGAGCACTCCGCACGGCTTGCAGTCACGGGTGCGCCCGAATAGCCCGGTTCGGGGTTACCCGACCCGTGTGAAGTCAGACCGCGTGAAGTCGGGTGGCCGGGCTAGGCGGCCTCGATCGCGGTGCAGAGCCAGCCACCGGCGGGCGGGGGCTGGCGCCTACGGGCGTATGGGCCGGGCTGAGCGCGGTTGCGTATGTCGCCTGGGGACGGGCGCTCGAGGCGGACGGCGACCGCACGGGAGCGGCCGCCGAGGTCCACAATGACGGTCATCTCCATGACGCCCTGGACGGGCGAGCCGACGATGACGCGGCGCACGCGAGGCTGGGGCGCGGTGGCAGGCCCGGGGGGACGACCCCCCGGAACCCCCCGCCGTGCTAGCCCGGAGGGACGACCCCCCGGAACCCCCCGCTGTGCAAGTACCGGCCCGAGCTGGCTGATCCGCTTGCGCGCCTGCTCGGTCGTCCAGGGGGTCAGCTGGCTCGCGGGTCGCGATCCCGCCAGCGTCTCGCTCAGGACCTGAGCGAACTGGCTCGGCCAGGTACCCGTCACGGCAGCCCCTAGTCCGCCGCGACCGGGGAACTCACGGCCGGCGCCGTCCGCCAGACGCTGATGGCCGGGCTCGCGCGGTCCGGCTGGGGCCTCGTCGTCATAGGGCGGCGCCGCCTCAGGAACACCGAACGGGCGGATCGCCTGCGCGTCGGGTAACGGCCCGCGGACGACCGGTTTCCGCGGCCGCGGGCTGAGGTTCTCAGGTACATCTGGCATGGCTGAGTTCTACCTCGCACTGGTGACAGTTTCGCGGTCCGGCGAGCCAGGGACCCCTGAGCGGCCAGGAATGCCGGGCCAGGCCCGGTCGTTGACAGTGGGTGGTTAGGACGCTCGTTACTACAGGAGACCACCCGTGACTCTGCCGCCGCTGGTCGAACCAGCTGCCGACCTCACCGTCGACGAGGTCAAGCGTTACTCCAGGCACCTGATCATCCCGGACGTCGGGATGACGGGACAAAAGCGGTTGAAGAACGCGAAAGTGCTGTGCGTCGGGGCTGGCGGACTCGGCTCGCCCGCGCTGCTCTACCTGGCCGCGGCCGGGGTCGGCACGCTCGGCGTCATCGACTTCGACGTGGTCGACGAGTCCAACCTGCAGCGCCAGATCATCCACGGCCAGTCCGACATCGGCAGGCCGAAGGCGCTCTCGGCGCGGGACAGCATCAAAGAGATCAACCCCTACGTCAACGTCATCGTGCACGAGGAAGCCCTCAGCAACGACAACGTGATGCAGATTTTCTCCGGATATGACCTGATTGTCGACGGCACCGACAACTTCGCGACCAGGTACATGGTCAACGACGCCTGCGTGCTGCTCGGCAAGCCCTACGTGTGGGGATCCATCTACCGCTTCGACGGGCAGGCCAGCGTGTTCTGGGCGGAGTACGGCCCGTGCTACCGCTGCCTGTACCCGGAGCCGCCGCCTCCTGGCATGGTTCCGTCGTGCGCTGAGGGCGGCGTCCTCGGCGTGCTCTGCGCCTCGATCGGCTCGATCCAGGTGAACGAGGCCATCAAGCTGCTGATCGGGATCGGCGAGCCGCTCGTCGGCCGGCTGATGGTCTATGACGCGCTGGAGATGAACTACCGGAGCCTGAACATCAAGAAGGACCCGGACTGCCCCATCTGCGGCGAGAACCCGACGATCACCGAGCTGATCGACTACGACGCGTTCTGCGGCGCGATCTCGGCCGACGCACAGGAGGCGGCGGCCGGTTCGACGATCACCGCCGCCGAGCTGAAGGCCATGCTGGACCGGGACGACGACATCTTCCTGATCGACGTGCGCGAGCCGAACGAATACGAGATCGTCTCGATCCCCGGCGCGACGCTGATCCCCAAGGACCAGTTCCTGAACGGGTCAGCGCTTGAGAAGCTGCCCCAGGACAAGCGCATCGTGCTGCACTGCAAGTCAGGCGCCCGCAGCGCGGAATGCCTGGCAGTGCTGAAGAACGCGGGGTTCTCTGACGCCGTGCACGTCGGCGGCGGAGTGCTCTCATGGGTCAGCACGGTCGACCCGTCACTGCCGGTTTACTGACCGGCCCGCCACTACCGAGGTCACCCGAACGCGGAGTTCAGGTAGGCGCGCGCTATTCGTGGCCTTAACATCATCAGGTGGCTATTCAGCCGGGACCCCCTCCCCAGCAGCGCGTCGCTGGTGGCACTGATACCGCGGACCTGCGCCTGCGGCCTGGGCGCCGCAGCCGCAGGACGCTGGTGGGCGTCGTCGTCGCGTTGCTCGGGTTGTGCGGGCTCGCCGTCGCCGGCTACGGGATCCGCGGCCAGCTGAAGCCGAGAACGTTCACCCCGGCGCAGCAGAAGCGGATCGAGGCCTGGGAGATCGCCAAGCGCTGGCGGACGACGCCGAAGGCGCAGCTGTTCCCGGCCAGTATCACCTACAAGCTCGGAAAGAGCTCGGCGGGCAAGGGTGCTCTCAGCCTGACCGCCAGGCGGCTCGAGGTCGCTAGGCAAGACACCTGCGCGGCTGCCGCGGGCGGCAGCAAGAAGTTCATGTCGGTGCTCGGCGGAGACGGGTGCACGGCGCTCTTGCGGTCCACGTACACGGACTCGACAAGCAGCCTTGTGGTGACGGCCGGGATCGCGGTCCTGGACAGCGACGCAAAAGCCACGGCCGCGGCCAGGTTCCTGACTGGCGGCGCGGCCCCCGGCCAGCGCGGGATCGCCCGCCAGCTCGTTCTCAAGCCGTTCCGGGTGTTCGGCACGCCAGCGGCCAGCTATGGCTTTCCGCAGCGGCAACTGTCATGGGTCGTCGCCGCCGGGCCGTACCTGGTCATGACGACCGTCGGCTACGCCGACGGCAGGCCGCGGGTGCAGATCGCCGGGGACTCGTACGCTTACCGGGAGATGACGAGCCTGGCCCGCGGCGTCGCGGTCCGGGTTGCTGCCCCGCTCGCAGCACGCCCGCCTGTTCCGCGTTGTCCGGGAGTTCCTTCATGCTGACCCCTGGTGCACGGCCGGCTATCCGTCGCGCAGCGACCGGCAAGCACGGCACGGTCCTGCTCGCGAGAAGCCAGCGGCTCTGCCCTCGCTGGCTTGCCGGTCTGGCTGCCCTCACCAGCGCGATCGCGCTGCCCATGGTGGCAGCGGGCCCGGCGAGTGCCGATCAGGCCAGGCAGCGCCAGCAGTGGGTGCTGTCCGCGCTCGACGTCTCCGCGGCCTGGCAGGTGGCGCAGGGGCGCGGCGTGACCGTCGCGGTCATCGACAGCGGCGTCGATCCTTCCGTGTCCGACCTCACCGGGTCCGTGCGCAGCGGGCCCGACTTCACAGGCGTTCACACCCCGCAGAGCAACCCGAACTGGGGAGCCCACGGCACCTGGATGGCGTCACTGATCGCCGGGCACGGGCACGGCCCCGGCAACAAGAACGGCATTCTCGGGGTGGCACCGAAGGCAAGGATCCTGTCCATCCGGGTCATCACCGACCGGTCCGATCCCGGTTACAACGCCTACCAGCACGAGCCCGCCTGGCGCGGGCAGCATGAGCTGGCCAGGGCGATCAGGTACGCGGTCCGGCACGGCGCGCAGGTCATCAGCATGTCGCTCGGCTACAACGGGCCGAGCGTAGCCGTGCGGTCGGCGCTCCAGAACGCGCTCGCGCACAACGTCGTGGTCGTGGCCTCGTCAGGAAACGCGGGCTCGTCGCACGCTGCGGGACACGCCAATGCCCCGTACTCCTTCCCCGCGGACTACCCGGGCGTGATCGGCGTCGCGGCCGTCGCGCAGTCGGGCCGGCCCGCCTACTTCTCCAGCGAGAACCTGTCGGTGCAGGTCGCGGCTCCCGGCGTGAACGTGCCTGCGCAGGGCAGGGGCAGCAAGTACTGGGTCGTCAGCGGGACAAGCCCGGCCTGCGCGCTTACCGCCGGGGTCGCGGCGCTCATCAAGTCCAAGTACAAGAAGAAGCTGACCGCGGCGCAGATCAGGGACGCGATCACGGGATCTAGCTCGCATCGGCCACATGGTGGCTACGACCCTCATGTCGGGTTCGGCACGGTCGACGCGGCAGCGGCGCTGAAGCTGGCAGGCAAGCTCACGAAGCAGGTGCCCGCCGGTCATACCCGCGCAGGAAAGGCGGCCGCGTCCGGCAACTTCGGCAACGGCGGGACCGGCGTGGCGGCGTTCCCCGTTGCGCCGCGCGGCCGCGAGAAGGTGCTTGTGCTCGGCGGCATCGCAGCAGGCGGGCTGCTGCTTCTCCTCGTGGCGGCTTGGCTGATCGTGAGCGGGCGCCGCAAACGGCGCGCTGCACGGAAGTCAGGGCCGATTGGCGTGACCGCTACCCAAGGCCCTCCTGGCCTGCCGCTGGCCGCTGGCCCGGTTGGCGCGGTCGGCATGGCCGGGCCAGCGGGCCCGGGTGGGCTCGTGGGTCCTGGCGGCCAAGGTGGGTCGGCGGGTTCGGGCTTCGTGGCCCGCCCTGGCGGGCTGAGCGGCGCCGATCTGGACGTGCGCTACCCGACGCAGATCTATCCGGCCCAGCCGCAGCGGCAGGGCCTGCCCGTGCAGGGTTACATCAGCCAGCCAGGCCAAGGCCTGCCCGTGCGCGGATACCTCGGCCAGCAAGGCCAGAGCCAGCCGGTGCCCGGCCAGCAAGGCCAGAGCCAGCCGGTGCCCGGGCAGCCGCTGCCTGGCCAGTTCGCTGGGGGTCAGCCTGGACAGCTTCAGATCGGCTCTGGGCAGACCGGTCATCCCGGTCCTGGGTACCCCGGTCCTGGCGAGTACGGCCAGCCGGGCTCGTTCGGCCCGCCTGGTTCGTTCGGCCCGCCTGGTTCGTTCGGGGAGCCTGGTTCGTTCGGGGAGCCAGGTTCGTACGGCCCGTCTGGCCAGCCAGGTCAGTTCGGCCCGGCCGGGCAGTACGATCAGCCAGGCCAGCCTGGCCAGCACTGGCAGCCTGGCCAGTTCGGCCCGGGCGGGCAGCCTGGGCAGTACGGGCAGCCTGGACAGTACGGGCAGCCTGGACAGTACGGGCAGCCTGGACAGTACGGGCAGCCTGACCAGGCCGGTACCGGTGCCGGAGGCCATATCCCGGCCGGGCATGACTATCCGGGCCAGTCCATCCCGGCACTAGGCGCTCCGGCGCCCGGCTACGGGGCGCAGGGGTACGCCGGGCCTGGACAGCCGGGGCAAGGGTATCCAGGACCCGGTTACGCGGCACCTGGCTATTCCGGGCCAGGCCAGCCGGATCCCGGCTACAGCGCTCAGGCAGCAGCTGCGCCGGGATTCGCGGGTCCGGGATCTGACGGACCAGGATTCGCCGGGCCGGGATTCGCCGGTCCGGGATTCGCCGGTCCGGGGTCTGACGGACGAGGATTCACTGGACCGGGATCCGGCGGACCAGGATTCACCAGTCAGGAAGTCACAGGGGCGGGATTCGCCGGTCAGGAATTCGGCGGGTCCGGAGCCGGGCCGCCGAGCCCGGCTTTCCCGCCGGCCGAATACCCGGCCAGCACGGGTCCAGCGGCCGGATTCCCTGGCGTCGCGAGCTTCCCTGACGCCGCGAGCCCGGGCGGCGCCGTGCCCGGTCCTGGCCTTACCGGTCCCTGGTCAGTTCCCGCGCCACCTGATGCCACCGGTCAGGCGGAACCGAGCCAGTCAGAATGGCCGTTCGAGGACGAGCCGAGTGCGCTCGTCGCCGGTCCGGCCGGGCCGCCGCCCGCCGCAGCCCCGCCCGCCGCAGCCCCGCCCGCCGCGGCCACCCAGGGGTTCGGGCCGGCGGCTCCGCCGGCAGGAGGCGCCGAGCACGCCGTTCAGCCGCAGCAGATGCGGCGTGGCTTGAGCGACTCGCGCGCAGGACAGGATCAGCGAACGGTGCTCCCGCCAGGCCGAACGCTGCTGCCGGCGCCCGACGCCGGCGGCCTGGCCGACGAAGACCCGCTGACCAGCCCCCGGTTCGCCAGGGACGGCCGCGCGGAACGTGCGCTGCGGCCACCAGGTGGCTACCGGTCAGACTGGCTCGCCAGCAGGCAAGGCGTGACCAGGCCGATGTCGTCGCCCCCGCTGCGGCAACCAGTTCAGCCAGACCAGGCAGGACCAGCCGGTCCTGCTTCTCAGGCCGCTCCTGGCCAGGGCCCGGCAGCCAGCTCAGGCCGGGCAGTCTGCCGGATCTGGCCAGCCAGGCCAGGCAGACCGTGCCGATGGCGCGCAGGCAGCGCCTGCGGAAGCGGCCGGCCAGCACGGGGCGTCGCCGGAAGCCGCGCAGGCGCCGCCAGCCCAGGCCGCGGGGACAGCGCAGGCGCCAGCCGCGCAGCCGCCAGCTGCACAGGCGCCAGCCGCACGGGCACGGGGCACCGCCGGCCAGGATGCTGCCGCGCAGGCAGGCGCTGCGAGGCAGGCGGAGTCCGCGCCAGGCCCGTCGGTTCCGGCTCAGGCCAATTCGCCTGAGGCTGGACCGGCCGAGCCGCCGGCGACCAGCGCGATCCGGCGGCCGGTGCTGCTCACCAGGACGCCTGCCAGGCCGCCGGCCCCCCCGGCGCGCGGGTCAGGTGACGCGAATGAGACATCTGCGCGGTCGGTGTGGGAGCCGGTGGCCAGGAACCGTTCGGAACCTTCTGATGACCCGGCGTCCGCCGAGACCGTCCGGTACGCGCGCCCGTCAGTCCAGGCCGGACCGTCGGCGTGGGAGAGCAGGCTGTCACGGCAGTCGGCGGCAGCCGACGACGAGGACGCTGCGCCGGCCGCCGTTCCGCCCGCCGCTGGCCCGGTCGGCACGCCGCTGCGCGGCGCACAGCCGTCAGTGCCTGAATCGAACCCGGACTCAGGGGCACTGCCGCGACAGCCGCCTGCGCCCGCTGAGCAGCAGTCTTCGACAGGGCAACTGCCGCGCCGGCAGCCGATGACGCACCTGGCCGCGCCGCTCAGGCGGGACCTGCAGTCGGCAGGACGCCAGCGGCAGGCAGACGACGCCGGGCCGCTGCCGAGCGTCTGGGATACCTGGCGGCCAACCGGGGCGGTGCGGCGGCCTGGCCAGGAGGATGCCTCCGATGCCGGCGATGACCAGGAGTGAGCCACGTCCCAGCGGACCAGAGGTGGGCGATTTCGCCAGCCGGGTCCTTGACGTAGCCGAATCGATCCCGCCCGGCCGGGTGATGTCCTACGGTGACATCGCCGAATATGTCGGCGAAGGCGGTCCGCGGCAGGTCGGCCGCGTCATGGCGCTGTGGGGCGGCGGCGTGCCGTGGTGGCGCGTCGTGCACGCCGACGGCAGCCTGCTGGCAGGCCACGAACGCGAAGCCCTGCGCCACTACCGCAGCGAGGGAACGCCGATGCGGAGGGGCGCCGATGGCGCGCCAGGCCGGCTGGACATGCGCAGGGCGCGATGGGCAGGCGACACGCCCCCGTCCTGACGGTAAGCCTGGCCTGTCCTGGCGGCTAGAAGCCCGGTCCCAGCGGGCGATGCGACACGCCGGTATGGCGAGACTCCAGCGCGGTGACGGTGCCGGATGCTGGAATCGATACGACATGGACAGGCAACCGCCCGCATACCGTCTGGTTCGCCGGCTGGTCGAAGCCGCGGCGCCACCCGTGCTCGATCCGGCCCAGGCGCAGGTCGTCAGCCATTCCGGCGGTCCCCTGCTGGTGCTGGCCGGGCCGGGCACCGGCAAGACGACCGCGATCGTGGAGACGGTTGCCGACCGGATCGCCGGACGCGGTCTCGAGCCTGAGCGCGTCCTGGTCCTGACGTTCAGCAGGAAGGCCGCGCAGGAACTACGGGCGCGGATCACGCTGCGCCTGAACCGCACCACCACCGAGCCGCTCGCGCTGACCTTCCACAGCTACGCCTACGCGCTGGTCAGGCGCGAGTCGGTGCTGGCCGGGCAGGAGCCGCCGATCCTGCTCTCCGGACCCGAGCAGCTCCAGGAGGTCAGGCGGATGCTGCGCGGCGAGGCGTCCGACGGGGCCAGGCACTGGCCGGAGCGGCTCCGCCCGCTGCTCGCGACGCGCGGGTTCTCGGCCGAGCTGCGCGACTTCTTGCTGCGGGCCGCCGAACGGGGCCTGGACGGCGCCAAGCTCACCGCGCTCGGCCGCCGACTGGACAGGGACGACTGGATGGCCGCCGGCAGGTTCCTGAGCAGGTACGCGGCGCGCTTCGACCTGGCTCCTGTGCCCGCATACGACTACGCGGAGGTCATCAGGATCGCCGGCCAGCTGCTGGCCAGGCCCGAGGTCAGGCAGCGCGAGCGGCAGGCTTACGACGTGGTCCTGGTCGACGAGTACCAGGACACCGACCCCGCGCAGGAAGAACTGCTGCACGCGCTCGCTGGCGACGGCCGCGAGCTCATCGTGGTCGGCGACCCTGACCAGTCCATCTACGCGTTCCGCGGCGCGGACGCCGACGCGATCGGCCGGTTCCCTGACCGGTTCCGCGCCCCCAATGGCCGGCCTGCGGCTGTGGTGGCGCTGCGGACCTGCCGGCGCAACGGCCCTGTGCTGCTTGACGGGTCGCGCCGGGTAGCCGCCAGGCTGCCCGCGGTACGAGGTACTTCTCATATGGCAGCAGAACGCGACCACCGAACGCTGGTGCCGCTGCCCTCGGCTGGCCTCGGCGAGGCGCGAATCGTCGTCGCCGCCAGCGAAAGGCAGGAGGCCGCGCTGGTCGCTGACACGCTGCGGCGGGCCCATCTGATCGATCATGTCCCCTGGTCGTCGATGGCCGTGCTGGTCAGGTCCGCTGTCCGTCAAGTGCCAGGGCTGCAGCGCGCGTTGTCCAGCGCCGGCGTGCCGGTCGCCGTCGCAGGGGACGAGCTGCCGCTGGCCGATGATCCTGGGACCGGCCCGCTGCTGCGGCTGATCGGCTGCGCCCTGGACCCGCAGGTACTGTCCGAGGAGGTGGCGGCCGACCTGCTCACCGGCCCGCTGGGCGGCACCGATGCGCTGGGACTGCGCCGGCTGCTCAGGCTGCTCAGGCACCGCGAGCCGGACGCGGCGGCGCTAGCCAGCCAGGGCCGTGAGTCAGAGGCCGAGCTTGCGGCCGAGCCGGGGATGCTGGCGGCCGCGCTCCTGGACCCGCTGCTGCTGTCGCCGGCTGGCTGGCCGCCCGGCCACGGGCTGGAGGCGGCGAGCGGGGCGCTCGCCGCTGCGCGGCACGTCGCCGAGCTGCTCACCGTGGTGAGTACCGCTGCCGTGGCCGGGACGGCACAGGAGGTGCTCTGGGCGGTCTGGGACGCCAGCGGGCTGGCGGCTCAGTGGCAGGCCGCCAGCGCGGCTGGCGGCACCCGCGGCGCGACCGCGGACGCCGATCTCGACGCGGTGCTCGCGCTGTTCGACGCCGCGGCGCGGTTCGACTCGCGGATGCCGCCTGGCTCGATGGCGCTCTTCCTGGACGGGCTCACGGGGCAGGAGATCGCTGGTGACACGCTGGCCGAGCGCGCCCAGTCCGGCGAAGCCGTCACGATCTCGACCGCGCACCGGGCCAAGGGCCTGGAGTGGGACGTCGTCGTGGTCGCTGGGGTGCAGGAAGGCACCTGGCCTGACCTGCGGCTGCGCGGCTCACTGCTCGGGATGGACGAGCTGGTCGAGGCCGCCGACCGGGGTGCGGTCGGGGCGGCTGGCCCCGCAGTCTCTTCCGACGCCGCCGTGGTCGCCCTGATTTCGAAGCTGCTCGACGAGGAGCGGCGGCTGTTCTACGTGGCCGTCACGCGGGCGCGTCGCAGCCTGGTCGTGACCGCGGTGGGCGGCGAGGACAGCGAGGAGCGGCCGTCCAGGTTCCTGGCCGAACTCGCCGGTGACGACATCGCCGTCCAGGAAGTGACCGGCCTCGGCAGGCGCTGGCTCTCGCTGCCCGCGCTGACCGCAGACCTGCGAAGGGCCGCCGCCGACGGCGGGCTGCCCGCGACCGTGCGGCGCGCGGCCGCCGGCCAGCTCGCCAGGCTCGCGGCCGCCGGCGTGGCCGGCGCGAGCCCGAACCAGTGGTACGCCCTGACCCCGTGGTCGGGAGCGGGGCCGATCAGCGACGGCGAGGTCAGGGTGTCGCCTTCGCAGGTCGACACGTTCGTGACGTGCGGGCTGCGCTGGCTGATCGAATCGGCGGTCGGGGCCAGCCCGCCGTCGGTCGCTGGTCATCTCGGTACCGTGATTCACGCGGCCGCCGCGCTTGTCGCCGAAGGAGCCGATCAGGCGGACGTCGCCGGGCGGATCGACGAGATCTGGCATCAGCTGGACTTCGGCAGCGCCTGGTACAGCTCCAGGCAGCGGGAGAACGCCGATCAGATGGTCGCCAGGTTCACCGGCTGGCACCAGGCCAACAGGCGTGAGCTGATCGCGGTCGAGCAGCGGCTGCGGGTCAGGATCGACGACGTCCTGATCTCCGGCCAGGTGGACCGGCTGGAGCGCGACGAGGATGGCAAGGCCGTCGTCGTCGACCTCAAGACCGGCTCGTCGAAGCCGCCGGCGGGCCAGCTGGACAGGAACCCGCAACTCGGCGTGTACCAGCTGGCCGTGCTGCTCGGCGCGTTCATCGAGCTCGGGGCCGCCGAGCCGGGCGGCGCCGAGCTGGTCCAGGTCGGGAAGGCCGCGGGGAAGAAGGCCGCGGTCGTGCAGAGCCAGCGCGCCCTGGCCGACGACCCGGACCCTGGCTGGGCGCAGGCGCTGGTCAAGGAGGCCGCGGCGGCGATGGCCGGGCCGCAGTTCAAGGCGACGGTGAACGACGGCTGCCGCCGGTGCCCGGCGGCAGTGAGCTGCCCGGTCGACGAGCGCGGCGGCCAGGTGACCCCGTGAGCCAGGTGACCCCGTGAGCCAGGTGACACCGTGAGCCAGCTGACCCTCTGGGACGATGAGCCGCCGCAGGCGCCTGCCGCCGCCGGGCCGCCCAGGTTCAGTCCTGCCCAGCTGGCGCGGCTGCTCGGCCTTGACGAGCCCACGCCCGAGCAGTCCGCGGTGATCAGCGCGCCGCTCGCCCCGATGGCGGTGATCGCCGGGGCCGGTTCCGGCAAGAGCGAGACCATGGCCGCCCGCCTGGTGTGGCTGGTGGCGAACGGGTACGTGCGGCCTGAGCAGGTGCTCGGGCTGACGTTCACCAGGAAGGCTGCCGCCGAGCTCGCCGGGCGGGTCAGGGCGCGGCTCGACGGGCTGCGCCGGGTCGGCCTGGCACCAGGCCAGGCTGACCTGGCCGGTGACCCCGCGATCGCGACCTATCACTCCTATGCCGCGCGACTGATCGCCGACCACGCGCTTCGCGAGGCACTGGAGCCGACGATGCGGCTGATCACGCCTGCCGTCGCCTGGCAGCTCGCGGCCCGGGTGGTGGCCGGGTACGACGGGCCGATGGACGCCGTGGACTGGGCGCCGGTCACCGTCACGGCCGCGGTCGTCGAGCTGTCCGCTGAGCTGGCCGAGCACCTGCGCGGACCCGACGACGTGCTCGCGGCCGGCGACTGGCTGCGGCGGCGCCTCGACGAGGTCCCGGCCGGCAAAAGGATCCCGGCGGAGAAGGTGCTGAAGTCTCAGCGGGTCCGCGAGCAGATGCTTCCGCTAGTCCGTGCCTACGCCGCGGCCAAGGCGGAACGGGAGGTCATCGACTACGGCGACCAGATGGCGCTCGCGGCCAGGATCGCCATGGCCCATCCCGCGGTCGGCCGGTCAGAGCGGGCCAGATACCAGGTCGTGCTGCTCGATGAGTTCCAGGACACCAGCCACGCGCAGCTGGAGCTGATGCGGGCGCTGTTCGGCGGCGGGCACCCGGTCACCGCCGTCGGCGATCCCTGCCAGTCGATCTATGGCTGGCGTGGCGCCAGCGCCGGCAATATGCGGCGGTTCGCTGAGGTGTTCCCGCCGGCCGACGGGGGAGCGCGGGCCGAGGTCAGGCTGCTCTCGACCAGTTTCCGCAACACCGGCAAGGTGCTCGACGTCGCCGCCGCCATCCAGCGGGACCTTCGCGAGATCGCACCCGAGGTGCCCAGGCTGATCGCGCCGCCGCAGCGAGCCGGCCGCGGTGCCGTCGTCGCCGCCCTGCTCGAATCCAGAGCGGATGAAGCCGCCTGGGTCGCCAGCCAGGTGGCTGGGCTGCTGTCGCTGCCGGCCGGGCTGGCACCGGACGGGCAGCCGTGGCCAGACGGCCGGGCAGACGCCGTCCGGCCGTCCGACATCGCCGTGCTGTGCAGGAAGCGGACGCAGTTCGCCGCGCTGCGGTCCGCGCTCGAAGCCGAGAGCATCCCGGTGGAGGTCGTAGGTCTCGGTGGCCTGCTGACCGTGCCAGAAGTCTCCGACATCGTGGCCACGCTGCGGGTACTGCACAGCCCGGCAGCCTCGGACTCGCTGGTCAGGGCGCTCACGTCGCCGCGATGGCGGATCGGGCCGCAGGACTTGGTCGCGCTCGGCGGCAGGGCCAGGGCACTGGCCAGGGGCGAGACCGGCCAGGCGAGCCAGGAGCCGGCCGAGAGACCTGTTATAGGCGATGATCATCTCACTCGTGCGGTGGCCGATTTCACCGCCGAGGCGGGCAGCCTGGTCGAGGCCCTTGACGATCTTGGCGGTCCCGCTGACTACACCGGCGAGGGGTATCCGCGGCTGCAGGCGCTGGCGGCGGAGCTGCGGGCGCTGCGGCGGCACGTCGGCCGGCCGCTGCCTGAGCTGGTCACCGAGGTCGAGCGGGCGCTCGGGCTTGACGTCGAGGTCGCCGCGCGGCCGGGCAGCAGCCAGGCGGCGGCGCGGGCGGACCTGGACGCGTTCGCGGACGCTGCCGCGGCGTTCGCAGGGGATGCGACCGAGCCGACGCTCGGCGCGTTCCTCGCCTACCTGACCGCCGCCGAGACCGAGGAGTTCGGGCTCGAGGCCGGCCAGGTCAGCGACACCGACGCGGTCAAGCTCGCGACCGTGCACTCGGCCAAGGGGCTGCAGTGGGCCGCGGTCGTGGTGCCAGGCCTGTCCGCGGGGAGCCGGGCGCAGAACTTCCCTGCCAGGCCGCGGCTGACCACAAGGTGGACGGAGAATCCGCGGCTGCTGCCGTTCTGGCTGCGGGGCGATGAGGTCGATCTGCCGGCGCTGGCCGGGCTCGATCCTGACTCGCTCGCCGCGTTCAGCAGGGACTGCGGGGACCGGAATATGGCCGAGGAACGCCGCCTCGCGTATGTCGCCGTGACCAGGGCCGCGTACTGGCTGGCCTGCACGGGGTACTGGTGGGGCGCCGGCAAGAGCCCGCTCGGCCCTTCGCCGTTCCTTGAGGAAGTCGCAGCGAGCTGTCAGGCCGGCGCAGGCCAGGTCGCGGTGTGGACCGACCAGCCCGAGGACGGCGCGCAGAACCCGGCGCTGGCCGAGCCCCTTACGGCGTCGTGGCCGCAGCCGCCCGCGGGCGCTAGGTACGAGGCCATCCGCGAGGCAGGCGACCTGGTGCTGGCCGCCGCTGCCCAGGAACCCCAGGACGGAGCCCTTGCCGGCGAGGTGCCCGCGCCGTACGCGGAACTGGTCGCCGGCTGGGCGGCGGACGCGGACCTGCTGCTCGCCGAGCGGTCGCGGCGACGCCCCGACGGGCCGATCCCTGTTGACCTGCCGCGCCGGTTCGGCGTTTCCGCGCTCGTCACGATGGCCAGGGACCCGGCCCAGCTCGCTGCCCAGATCAGGCGGCCGATGCCGCGCCCGCCCGCGCCACGGGCCGAGCGGGGGACGGCCTTCCACCGCTGGCTGGAGGAGCGGTTCGGGCAGATGCGGCTGATCGACGTCGACGACCTGGCCGGCGCGGTCGACGCGGACCTGGTCGCCGACGACGCGGACCTGTCTGACCTCAAGGAGCGGTTCGAGGCAGGGGAGTGGGGCAGCCGCTGGCCGGCTGAGGTGGAGATGCCGTTCGAGACCAGGGTCGGCGACCGGCTCGTCCGCGGTCGCGTCGACGCGATCTTCGCCGACGACCCGGCCGGCGGCTTCGACATCGTCGACTGGAAGACCGGGCGGCCGCCGCGCCCCGGGCGGGAGGAGCGGGCCGTCGCGGTCCAGCTCGCGGCCTACCGGCTGGCCTGGGCGGCGCTGGCGGGTGTGCCCGTTGGGCAGGTGCGGGCCGCGTTCTACTACGTGCGCGAGAACCTGACGGTTCGCCCGGCCGACCTGCTCGACGCCGGCGGCCTCGCCGCCCTGATCGAGGGGATCCCCGTCACCGCCTAGTGACTGACGATGGCCGGCGAGGGGCCGGCGATGGGGCCGGCTGGGGATGGCTGGCGATGGGCCGGCGGCGGGCCGCCTGGGGCCGGCGATGGGCGGGCTGGGGCCGGCGATGGCGGGCTGATCAGGCGCGCGACTGGCGGATGGCCTGGACCTGGGTGGTCTGCGCGACCAGACGTTCGCCGTCGTCGAAGACGCTGGTCTGGATCGTGGCGGTCGTCTTGCCGCGGTGCAGCGGGACGGCGACGGCACGGACGGTTCCTGCAGGTACCGGGCGGAACATGTGGGTCGTCGAGGTGATCGTCGCCGTGATCTGGCCTTCGGCCAGCCCGAGGAACGCGACGATTGCGCCGGTCGTGTCCGCGAGCGACATCAGCACGCCGCCGTGCAGGATCCCTGTCATCGTGCACAACTCGGCTCGCCAGGGCAGCAGGGCGACCGCGCGGTCGGCGCTGGCCTCCTCGAGGGTCATGCCGAGCTGCTTGGCGAACGGCATCAGCGCGATCAGGTCCTGGCCGTCGGAGGTCACCGCGCCAGTCTGGCACCCCGCCGTCCGCGCGGGCTCGCCGGCCGCCGCGACCCACTCCACACGGATTCCAGTCATGTCGACGCCTGTTTCGCCCTATTTGAGCTCAGCTAACCCGTGCCATGTCGCGTCGGCCCTACGTCAGCTTGGCACGGCACGGCGGGATCATCGGTTCGCAACGCGGTGGCGCAGGACCGCTCCGGGCGGGGTCTGCGGGGGTCTGCGGGGGTCTAGAGTGCCGTACTGGATCAGGAGCCCGCCTGTGACAGCGACCACGAGGTGATACAGCCATGGACAACGCCGTCCGCGACTACATCGACGCCCACGCTGGCGAGTTCTTCGCGGCCCTGAAGCAGTGGCTGCGCGTCCCGTCGATCTCGGCCGACCCGACGCGCGGCGCTGACGTGCGCCGCTCCGCCCAGTGGCTCGCCGATCACCTGCGGGTGACAGGGTTCCAGACCGCCGAAGTATGGGAGACGGGGACGGCGGACCAGCCCGGCCTGCCTGCGGTGTTCGCGCAGTGGACGGCCGCCGACGCCGCGGGCCCCACGGTGCTGATCTACGGACACCACGACGTCCAGCCGGTGGAACCGCTCGGCGAATGGGACTCACCGCCCTTCGAACCGGCCGAGCGCGACGGCCAGATCCTGGCCCGCGGCGCCTCTGACGACAAGGGGCAGGTGCTGTTCCACGCGCTCGGGGTCAGCGCCTGGCTCGCCGCGCACGGTGCCGCCGCTCCGCCGGTCACGCTGAAGCTGATCGTCGAGGGCGAGGAGGAGTCGGGCTCGAAGCACTTCGCTGACCTGCTCAGGCGCGAGCGCGACCGGCTGGCGTGCGACGTGATCGTGGTGTCCGACACCACGATGTGGGCGGCGGGCGTGCCGTCGATGTGCACGGGCATGCGCGGGGTGATCGACGCGGAGATCGACGTCTACGGGCCAGAGCGCGACCTGCACTCGGGCTCGTTCGGCGGCGCGGTGCCCAACCCGCTGCACGCGCTGGCCAGCTTGCTAGCCGCGGTGCACGACGCGGACGGCCGGATCATGCTGCCAGGCTTCTACGACAGGGTCGCCGAGCTCACGGAGCAAGAGCGGGAGCTGTTCGGGCGGCTGCCGTTCGACGAGAAAGCCTGGCTGGTCACCGCCGGCAGCAGCGGCGCGGCCACGGGCGAAGCCGGCTTCAGCACGATCGAGCGGATCTGGGCCCGCCCGACAGCCGAGATCAACGGCATGTGGGGCGGCCACACCGGCCCGGGAGGTAAGACGATCGTGCCGCGCGAGGCGCACGCCAAGATGTCGTTCAGGCTGGTCGCCCACCAGGAGCCGGCCGAGGTGGCCGGCATGCTCCGTGAATTCGTCGCGCAACACACACCGCCCGGGCTCGAGATCGTCGTCACCGTCGACGGGCCGGGAGTCCGTCCTTCGTTCTCGCCGATCGACTCGCCAGCTGTCGCGGCTGGCCGCCGGGCGATGGAGCGCGCGTTCGGCCAGGAGATCCTCTTCACCAAGGAAGGCGGCAGTGGTCCCGAAGCCGACCTGGCCGACATCCTCGGCGCGCCGCTCGTGTTCATCGCGGTGGGCCTCGACGAGGACCGCATCCACGCCCCGAACGAGCGCGTCGACATGAAGCTGCTGCTCAAGGGCGCGGAGACGGCCGCTTACCTGTTGGACGAGCTGGCGGCGCTCGGCTGAGGGATGGGCGGCGGACCGCCGATCGGCTGCCGGCGGCGGCGATTCCGCGCCGTATTCTGATGCGGTGACAAGGCCCCTGATTTCGATTTCCGGCGGTATCGCACTCACCAGGCACGAGGTCGAGCGGTCCACGCACCTGCGGACAGACGAGGCGTGGCTGGCCAAGGCGTGGGACGAGCAGGGCAGCAGGGTGCTGGTCATCGAGGACGGCCAGGCCCTGGCGAGCATTGATGACGGAGCTGCCGAACTGCTGTTCGTGCCTCCCGAGCAGGCACCGGAGGGAACCAGGTTCCTGCTCGGCGTCGACGCCGACGAGGTTGTCTACTTCGGCGTGGGCGGCGCGATCCAGGTGCCTGCCGAAGCCGACGGCGGCGGGGCTGGCCTGCGCGGTGCTGGCTTCCGAAGGGCCGGCCTCCGCGAGGCGGGAACCTTGCTCACCGACCGGGACGCCGGGCTGCTGACGCACGCCGTCGCGCTGGCCAACTGGCACGCGGTCGCCGGGTTCTGCTCCCGGTGCGGCGCGCCGACCAAGCCGGAGATGGCCGGCCATTCCCGCCGGTGCACCGTCGATGCCAGCGAGCATTTCCCGCGCTGCGATCCGGCGGTGATCATGCTGGTCACCGACCCTGATGATCGCTGCCTGCTGGCGAGGAACGCGAACTGGCCGGAGCGCAGGGTCTCGGTGCTTGCAGGGTTCGTCGAGCCAGGTGAATCCGCTGAGCAGGCTGTCGCGCGCGAGGTGCACGAGGAGACCGGCGTGGTCGTGTCGACGGTCACGTACGCGGCCAGCCAGCCCTGGCCGATGCCACACAACCTGATGCTGGGATTCCGGGCCAGCGCGACCGGGACGGCGATCACGGTCGACGAGGACGAGATCGCCGAGGCGAACTGGTACAGCAGGGACGACCTGCGGGCGGCCCTGCTGTCAGGGGAGCTGATCATGCCGCCGTCCCTGTCGATCTCGCGGTGGCTGATCGAGACCTGGTACGGCACCGACCTGCCGCGGCCTGCCTAGCGGAGCAGGAGGCGGGCGGCGAGTTCGAGTTGCCTGGACACGTCGTTCGCGGACGCGCGGCGGGTCACCCAGGCGACCAGGTTGGACAGCCAGACATCGCCGATCACGCGGGCGATGGCCCGCTCGTCGGGGGTCGGCTCGCCCTCGTGCATGGCGTCGGTGAGCATCTGCTCCATCAGCGCGGCAACGGCATTGACCTCGGTGGCCGCGCTCGGGTCGGCGAACATGAACGCCCGGGTGATCGCCTCGGTCAGCAGCGGCTCACGCTGCATGTTCTTGGTCACCTTGTTGAGCACGTAGATGATCCGCTCGGCTGACGTGTCACCAGGGACCGGGCGCTTGTCCAGCTTCTCCTTCGTCCGCTCGAACTCCCTGATCAGCCCGGAGACCAGCAGGTGAATCTTCGACGGGAAGTACCTGTACAGCGTGCCCAGGGCGACGTCGGCACGCTCAGCGACCTCACGCATCTGGACCGCGTCGTACCCGCCCTTGGACGCCAGCGCGAGCGTCGCGTCGAGTATCCGCTTGCGCCGCTCCCGCTGCGCCGCCGAGCCGAGCTCGCCATCGGCCGCGCCGGCGCCCTGGCTGGCTGGCGCGTTGAGGGTCTTCGCAGCCGTCATTTGAGCCTCTCGTCGTGTCGGCATCGCCGGACCGCCCCCCGTTCCTGAGCCCGTCAGCATCGCGCAGGCGGGGCGTAGCCCGGCCCGGACCATATCGCGACCGTTCACGCTGGCGTGCCTGCTCAGGCTGGCGTCGCGGTAGCCGTCATTAGTATAACGTGTTCTAATTTTGATGCGCCGGAGCAGCAGGAGGAGCAGTGCCGATCGCGGTCACAGCCGAGCAGCTGGCGATCGCCGAGTCGGTCGCCCAGTGGGCGAAGCGGGCCGGGACGATCGCCGCGGTCCGCGGGCTCGAGGCCACGGGCGGCCGGACCGGTGGCGGCGGCGGCGCAAACCAGCCCGGCGACACGCAGGCCGGCCTGGCAGAACTCGGCATCTTCTCGATCGCCCTGCCCGCGGAGGCTGGCGGAGCTGACGGCACGGTCGCCGACGTCGCGGTGGTGGCCGAGCAGCTCGCCGCCGTTCTCGCACCAGGACCGCTGCTGCCGACGCTGGTCGCCGGCCTCGTCCTGGCCAGGTCGGGCCAAGCCGGCAGCGCGGAGATCGGCGCGCTGCTCGCCGAGATCGCGGCGGGCAACCTTGCCGCCGCGGTGGCGCTGACCCCGGACGGCGTCACCGGTACGCCTGCCGATGCTGGCAGCCTGCGAGTCAGCGGTACCGCGCGGCTCGTGCTCGGCGCGGGTGACGCCGCGTGGCTGCTGCTCGGAGCGCGGACCAGCGACGGCCCGGTCTGGTTCGTGATCAGGTGCGGCGACGAGGGCGTCGCGATCACCGGCCGGTCGCCTGTCGACTTCTCCCGTTCGCTGGCCGACGTCACCCTGGCCGGCCTGACCGTCCCAGCGGGCCAGGTGCTTCGCGGCGTCGGCCAGCGGCTCGTACCCGACCTCGCGGCGACCCTGGCCGCCGCCGAGGCCAGCGGCGTCGCGACCTGGTGCTGTCAGACGGCGACCGAGTACGCGCGGACGAGGCAGCAGTTCGGCCGTCCGATCGGGTCGTTCCAGGCGATCAAGCACTTGTGCGCGCAGATGCTGTGCCGCGCCGAACTGACCGCCGCCGCCGCGTGGGACGCCGCCTGCGCAGCGGATCAAGCGCCAGGTGAGCTGGCGCTGGCGGCTGCGGCGGCCGCCGCGCTCGCGCTCGACGCGGCCGTCGACAACGCCAAGGACTGCGTCCAGGTACTCGGCGGGATCGGGTTCACCTGGGACCACGACGCGCACCTGTACCTGCGCCGCGCGCTTGCGCTGCGCAGCCTGCTCGGCGGCAGCGCGGCATGGCGCGCGCGGGCGGCCAGCCTCGCGCTCGACGGCGCGCGCAGGCACCGGCTGGAGCAGGTAACAACGTTCAGCGACAACGCAGTCCTCGACGCCGAAGCCGTTCGCGCGGCAGCGCGGGTGGTCGCCAGTGCCGTGTCCGCCACCCCGCCTGATCACTGGCGGGAAGGCCTGGCCGAGATCGGTTACGCGGCGCCGGCCTGGCCGGCGCCGTACGGGCTGTCCGCGTCCCCAGCCGCGCAGCTGATCATCGACGAAGAGCTCGCGAACGCGGGGATCGACCGGCCCGATCTGGGTGTCGGCGCGTGGGCGATCCCCGCGATCATCAGCCACGGCACCGCCGAGCAGCTGTCCAGGTTCGGCTGGCCAACGCTGACCGGTGAGATCACCTGGTGCCAGCTGTTCAGCGAGCCTGAGGCCGGGTCAGACCTGGCCTCGCTCAGGACCAGGGCGGTCCGCGTGGAAGGCGACGGCGACGCGGGCGGTGGCTGGCGGCTGACTGGACAGAAGGTCTGGACGTCGCTGGCGGCCGAGGCGGACTGGGCGATCTGCCTGGCCCGCACCGATCAGGCCGCGCCGAAGCACAAGGGCATCACGTTCTTCCTGGTCTCGATGCGAGACCCCGGCATCGAGGTCAGGCCGCTGCGTGAGATCACCGGCCGGGCCATGTTCAACGAGGTGTTCCTCGACGACGTGCTCGTTCCCGACGACTGCGTGGTCGGCCGGCCAGGCGAAGGCTGGCGGGTCGCCAGGACGACGCTGGCGACCGAGCGAGTCGCGATGGTACGCGGCGCCGGGCTCGGGGAGGACGCCGAGGAACTGCTCGCGGCGGCGACCGCGGACGGCGGGGTGAGTGACCCGGTCGTGATCGACCAGATCGGAGCCCGCCTCGCCGAGAGCCTGGCGCTGTCGGTGATGGATGACAGGCTCGCGGGCGCGGTGGCGAGCGGCACTGCCGCCGGCGGAGCCGGGGCAGGCCAGGCGGCGGCAGTCCGCAAGCTGCTCGGCGTCGCGCACCGGCAGGCCGTCGCGGAGACCGCGGTCACGCTGGCCGGCGTCCAGGGAGCTGCCGCTGACGGCCGGGCGGCGGACGCGGTCGACAGCTTCCTGCTGACAAGGTGCCTGAGCATCGCGGGCGGCACCAGCCAGATCCTGCTCTCCCTCGTGGCTGAACGCGTGCTCGGCCTGCCCAGGGAGGAAACCCGCTGATGGACTTCGAGCTCAACGAGGCTCAGCACGTCATCGCCGCCTCGGCCGCCGACGTCCTGCGCACCGCGGGTCCAGGAAGCAGCGAGGCCGCCTGGGAGGCGCTGGCCAAGGCCGGGCTGCTCGCGCTCACGCTGCCCGGCTGGATGGGCGGCGACGACCTCGGCGTGCTCGAGGCCGCTGTGCTGCTGACCGAGGTCGGCCGCCAGGCGGCCGACGTGCCCGCACTGGCCACGATCATGCTCGGCGCGCTCCCCGTCGTCCGCTGGGGCAGCCGCGAGACACAGCAACGGCTGCTCGCCGGCGTCGGTTCGGGCGAGACGATCCTGACCGCCGGCGTCCGGGAGCAATCGAGCGTGCTGCCTGCCGTCCCCGCGACGCTGGCGACGCTGGACGAGACCGGCTCGGGCACAGTCACGGGGACAAAGATCGGCGTGCCGCACGCCGGGCAGGCGCGCTGGATCCTGGTACCGGCCGCGCTGGCGGGCCCGTGGCTGGGTTCTGAGCCGGGTTCGGAGCCGGGCACGGAGCCGCCGGGCCGTGCGGTCGTGGTCGTCGACGCGACCGGGCCGGGCTTCAGCGCGGTAGGAACCCCTGCCTCCGGCGGCACGCCGGAGTTCACGGTCCGGCTCGACGCCGCGCCGGTCGCCGCCGTCCTCGGAGCCGACGCCGGGACCGCCGTGGCCTCAGCCGCGGTCGGCGACCTCTATCTGCTCGCGATGGCCGGGGCGGCGGCGATGGCCGACGGCGCGGTCGCTGGCGCGCTCGACCTGACGGCGACGTACATCGCGGGTCGTGAGCAGTTCGGCCGCCCGCTCGCGACGTTCCAGGCGGTCGCCGGGCAGGCCGCCGACATCTACATCGCCAGCAGGACGCTGCACCTGGCCGCGCTCTCGGCCTGCTGGCGACTCGCGGCGGGGCTCGATGCCGCCGCCGACGTCAATGTCGCTGCGTACTGGCTCGCCCGGGAGTCGCCGGCCGCGCTGCGGACGTGTCATCAGCTGCACGGCGGGATCGGCCTCGACGTGGAGTACCCGCTGCACCGTTACTCGGCGATGATTAGCGACCTCGCCAGGTTCGCCGGCGGGTCCGGCTACCGCCTCGACGTGCTGGCTGGGGCTGGAGAGCTCGCGGGGGGCTCGGGGGGGTCGTCCCCCTGCGCCAGGACTGTGCGGCGGCCAACCCGAGCCCCAGCGTCGATGAACGGTCCGTTCATCGCGCTGACCGACGACCAGGTCGCGCTCAGGGACGAGCTCAGGGCCTACTTCGCCGGGCTGATCTCGCCGGCCGAGCGCGAGGCGATGCGCACCGACCGGCACGGCACGGCCTACCGGGAGCTGATCAGGCGGATGGGCCGTGACGGCTGGCTCGGCGTCGGCTGGCCTGCCGAGTATGGCGGCCGCGGGTTCGGCCAGGTGGAGCAGCAGATCTTCGTGAGCGAGGCGGCCAGGGCCGACGTTCCGCTGCCCGCCGTGACGCTGCAGACCGTCGGGCCGACGTTGCAGGCATACGGGACCGCCGAGCAGAAGGCGATGTTCCTGCCGAAGATCCTGGCCGGAGAGGTGCATTTCGCGATCGGCTACACCGAGCCGGAGGCAGGTACCGACCTCGCGTCGCTGACGACGCGGGCGGTCAGGGACGGCGACCACTACATCGTCGACGGGCAGAAGATCTTCACAACCGGAGCGCACGACGCCGACTACATCTGGCTGGCCTGCCGGACCGACCAGGACGCGCCGAAGCACAAGGGGATCTCGATCCTGATCGTGGCTACCGCCGATCCCGGGTTTTCCTGGACGCCGATCATCACATGCGACGGAGCGCACCACGTCAACGCGACGTACTACGCCGGAGTCCGGGTCCCGGTCAGCATGCGAATCGGGGCGGAAAACCACGGCTGGCGGCTGGTCACGACCCAGCTCAACCACGAGCGGGTGATGCTCGGCCCGGCCGGCCGCTTGGGCGCCCTGCATGACCGCGCCAGAACCTGGGCCAGCGTGACCCGCCGACCCGGCGGGGGCGCCGTCGGCGACGAGCCTGACGTGCGCCGCGCACTGGCCGAGGTGGCCGCGAGCGTGCGGATCAACGAACTGCTGAACTGGCAGGTCGCGGTCGCCGAGACGGTGCACATCGCCGACGCGTCGGCGACCAAGGTGTTCTCGTCCGAGCGGATCCAGCGGTTCGGGCAGTTGCTCATCGACGTCGTCGGCCGGCATGGCGATCCCGCTGACGAGGCCACGGCAGACCTGCTGACGTGGCTGGATACCCAGCACAAGCGCAACCTGGTGCTGACCTTCGGCGGCGGCGTGAACGAGGTGCAGCGTGAGCTGATCGCGACGGCCGGGCTGCGGCTGCCGAGGGTTCCGCGCTGATGGCCGCTGACGTGACCGAGGACACCGCGGCCCGGATCAGGGCGGCGGCTGAGCGGATCATGGCCGCGGGCCAGAGCAACCCGCGGCGGGCCCGCGATCCGGTGAACCTGCCCATCATCGAGAACTGGATCGAGGCAATCGGCGATACCAACCCCGTCTACACCGACGCCGCGTTCGCCGCCGCGTCGCTGCACGGCGGCCTCGTCGCGCCGCCGATGATGGCGCAGGTGTGGACGATGGTCGGCCTTGCAGGCCGGCCGCAGGCCTCAGGAATCGGCCAGGTCCGCGAGGCAGGAGACCCGACCGGCGAGATGGTGCGGCTGCTCGACGACGCTGGCTACACCGGAGTGGTCGCGACGAACTCCGACCATGTCTTCCACCGGTACGTGCGGCATGGCGAGCGGCTCGCCGTCACCGTCAGCCTTCTCGGCCTGACCGGCCCGAAGCGGACAGCGCTCGGCGAGGGCTGGTTCTTCACGACGCGGCAGACCTGGTACAGCGGCGACGAAGTGGTCGCCACGATGGACTTCAGGATCCTCAAGTTCCGCCCGGAGACGAGTGCGGCGAATCCGGCGGCCGCAGCTGCGGGTGCCTTCGTCATGCGGCCGGTGATCTCGCCGGACACGGCGTTCTTCTGGGACGGCACCAGGAACGGTGAGCTGCGGATTCAGCAATGCGGCGACTGCGGCGCGCTCCGCCACCCGCCGGGCCCGATGTGCGTGCGGTGCGGCTCGCCGAACCCCACGTACGTCGTGGCGTCGGGGGCGGGCGAGGTCTTCAGCTACGTGGTGCACCACCATCCGCCGGTGCCGGGAAAGCGGCTGCCGCTCGTGATCGCGCTTGTCGAACTCGCCGAGGGCGTCCGGGTGCTCGCCGAGATGCCTGGCGTCGGACCTGACCAGGTCAGCATCGGCATGCCGGTCGAGATCGACTTCCTGCGGATCGACGACGAGCTCGTCCTGCCCGCGTGGCGGCCCGCCGGGCCGGCGCGTGGCCCTGGTCAGCTGCCCGCCGTGCTGCCAGAGATGACGGTCGACGTCAGCGCGACCTTCGTCGTCGCCAGCGCCCTGGCCACCCGGGACTTCACTCCTGTCCACCACGACAGGGATCTCGCGATCGCCAACGGCAGCAAGGACATCTTCGTCAACATCCTGACCGACAACGGCCTGCTCCAGCGTTTCGTGGCGCAGTGGGCTGGCCCGCGATCGCTGCTGCGCCAGACGTCGGTGCGCCTCGGCGTACCGTGCTACGCGGGTGACAAGCTGACGTTCACGGGGCGGGTGACGGACCGGAGCAGGCTCCCGGACGGCGACCGGTACGAGGTGCAGGTCACCGGCCGGTGCAGCCTCGGCGATCACATCATCGCGACGGCGGTCGTCGACGTGCCGGAGGACCGGACATGACCCAAGCCGCGATCGCCGGGATCGGCGCGACCGAGTTCTCGAAGAACTCAGGCCGCAGCGAGCTCCGGCTGGCCGCCGAGGCGGTCAGGTCGGCGCTCGACGACGCCGGGCTGCGGCCAGCCGACGTGGACGGCATGGTCACGTTCACGATGGACAGCAACGCCGAGGTCGCGGTCGCCCGCGAGCTCGGCATCGGGGAGCTGACGTTCTTCGGCCAGGTCGGGTACGGCGGCGGCGCCGCCTGCGCGACCGTCCAGCACGCGGCGATGGCCGTCGCGACCGGCGCCGCCGACGTGGTGGTGTGCTACCGGGCCCTGAACGAGCGCTCGGGACGGCGTTTCGGCCAGGTGGCCGTCGGTGCCGTGACGGCACCGACGTCGTCGGGGATCGACAACGGCTGGCACTATCCGATGGGGTTGTCCACCCCTGCAGCCACGGTTGCGATGGCGGCCAGGCGCTACATGCACGTGACGGGCGCGGCCAGCGCCGACTTCGGCGTCGTAGCTGTCGCCGACCGGCGGCACGCGGCCACCAACCCCGGTGCCTGGTTCTACGGAAAGCCGATCACGCTGGCCGACCACCAGGCGTCCCGCTGGATCGCGGAACCGCTCAGGTTGCTCGACTGCTGCCAGGAGAGCGACGGGGCGGTCGCGGTCGTGGTCACCGGCCTCGACCGGGCGCGCGACCTGCCGTCAGTCCCGGCCGTGATCAGCGCTGCGGCCCAGGGAGCGGGCCCCGATCAGTTCACCATGACCAGCTACTACCGCGACGAGCTGACCGGGCTGCCGGAGATGGGGGTCGTGGCCCGGCAGCTCTGGCGGCAGGCAGGCACCCGGCCCGCCGACATCAGGACCGCGATCTTGTATGACCACTTCACCCCTTACGTCCTGATGCAGCTCGAGGAACTCGGATTCTGCCCGCGCGGTGAGGCACGGGACTTCATCGCCGGCGGGGCGATCGAGGTGGGCGGCCGGCTGCCGGTCAACCCGCACGGCGGCCAGCTCGGCGAGGCCTACATCCACGGCATGAACGGCATCGCCGAGGCGGTCAGGCAGGTGCGCGGGTCCGCGGCCAATCAGATCCCCGGCGACGGTCCCGTGCTGGTGACCGCGGGGACGGGCGTTCCCACCAGCGGCCTGATCCTCACGCCAGGCTAAGCACCTGAGCCGTCGCCCGCGCCGATCATGTCGGTGCCTGTTATGCCGGCGTGTGCCATGTCGAGGGCGGCGATGTAGCCGAATGTCATCGCCGGGCCGATCGTGGCGCCGGCGCCTGCGTAGCTGCGTCCCATGACCGCCGCGCTCGCGTTGCCAGCAGCGTACAGGCCGGCGATCGCCGTGCCGTCCAGCCGCAGCACGCGCGCCCGCTCGTCGGTGCGCAGGCCGCCCTTGGTGCCGAGGTCGCCAGGTACGATCTTGACGGCGTAGAACGGCGGCTTGGCCAGCGGCGCGAGGTTGGGGTTCGGGCGGCAGCGCGGGTCACCGTAATACCGGTCGTACGCCGAGTCGCCGCGGCCGAAGTCCTCGTCCCTGCCTGCCGCAGCGAAGCCGTTGAACCGCCTGACGGTCTCGGCCAGCCCGGCGGTGGCGATCCCGGCCTGCCCGGCCAGTTCGTCGAGCGTCGCGCCCTTGAACACCGCACCCGCCGCGTACCACCGCCTGGGCAGCGGCTTACGCGGGGGCAGGCCGGCGAAGACGTAGCTGTTCCGGTACCGCTGGTCGATGATCAGCCAGGCCGGAATGTGCGGCTTGTCGTCGGTGTGCCTGTCGTACATCGCGTGCACCGCGTCGACGTACGGCGCGGCCTCGTTGACGAACCGCTGGCCCGCGGCGTTGACCAGGATGCAGCCAGGCAGCGACCGTTCCGACAGGCAGAAGAACGGGCCTCCGGTCAGCGGGATCGACGGGCCCCACCAGGCGTCGTCCATCAGGTCGAGCGCCGCTCCGGCGTCCTGGCCAGCGAGGATCCCGTCGCCGGTGTTCCCTGGCGAGCCGACGGTCCAGTCGGTGCCGATCGGCTGACGCTGGTACTCGGCGCGCATGGCAGCGTTGCGCTCGAACCCGCCGGTGGCGATCAGCACGCCGCGCCGCGCGCCGATCACGGTCGGCTGTCCGTCCCTGGTCACGCGCACGCCAGCGACGCGCCCGGCGCCGGTCAGCAGCCCGGTGAGCGGCGTGTCCAGCCAGAGCGGCACGCCGGCCGCCGCGAGCCCGGCGCGCAGGCCAGCCGACAGCGCCTGGCCGAGCGTCATCGTGCGCCGGTGCAGCGCCTTCGTCTTCGCCATCCGCCCCCCGACCTTGGCGGTCGTCCAGATCGCCCGCGGATGCCTGGTGCCCAGGCTGAGCCAGCGGTAGTCGGCTGCCGTGATCGCCATGCCATCGGGCGCTGGCAGGTACGGCGGGTTCAGCCGGCTCAGCTCGTCGCCGAGGATCCGGCCGTCGAGCGGCACAGGCTCGATGGTCCGCCCGCCGGCCATGCCGCCAGGCGCCTCCGGATAGTAGTCCGCGTAGCCGGGCACCCACGCGAAGTCGACTGGCGCCGCCGACCGTACGAGATCGAGCATCGCCGGGCCGTGCTCGAGCAGCGCCCGCTGGCGCTCGGGCGTCACGCAGTCCCCGGCAACATGGGCGAGGTAGGCGCTGGCCAGTTCCTGGGTATCCCTGACGCCCGCCTCGCTGAGGACTGCGTTGCAGGGAACCCAGACGCCGCCGCCTGAACGCGCCGTCGAGCCGCCGAAGTACGCGGTCTTCTCAATCACCACGACGCTCAGTCCCCGCCTGGCCGCAGTCAGCGCCGCTGTCATTCCAGCGGCGCCGCTGCCAGCCACGACGACGTCGAACTCGGGGTCCTCGGGTGCCATCGCGCCTCCCGGGACCATGCTAGAACACGTTTCAGTTCTGGCCGAGCGTCAGAATGCTGACCAGCACCGCGGCGCGAGAGCGGCTAGGGCTTGGGGCAGGTGCGGAACTTCAGCGTCGCG
Organism: uncultured Actinomycetota bacterium; assembly: GCA_963739025.1. Classification (GTDB taxonomy): domain Bacteria; phylum Actinomycetota; class Actinomycetes; order Streptosporangiales; family Streptosporangiaceae; genus Chersky-822. The sequence continues at coordinate 524,919 of CAVTYS010000005.1, forward strand.
GCGATGGTACGGCGGGAGCCGCCCGCGAAGGTCACCCTGCCGGTCAGCGTGTAGGACTTGCCGGGCGTCAGGGACCCGCCGCGGAGCGTGCCGGAGTGCAGCGTCGTGCCGCCGAGCTTCAGCGTCTTGCCGGTGACCCGCCCCGCGGGCGAGCCCGTCACGCCGACGTGAACGCTGACCGGAGGCAGGCAGGACGCCGGCCCGGTCAGCGTGACCCGGTCACCGCCCGTTGACTTGCGCACGGTCACGTCGCGACCTGGCAGCAGGACGGGCGCGACCAGCAGCTTGTTGGCGACCGTGGACTCGATCGACCAGGCGACCCAGCCGCGCCCGCTCGGGGCGGTCGTGAGCTGTGGCTCGCCGCCGCCGAACGTGCCATGCACGCTGAACCTGATCACGGCCGACCTCTGGGTCGACGGGAGGTTGGCGATCGCGACATCGCTGCACTCCATCGACACGTCGGCCAGGCGCCCGCTCGCGTCGCTCACCGGGTCGTGGCTGGACGGTGAGCAGTTGTTCGTGTCGCCGGTGAGCGAGGGGCGGCTGAAGCCGGAACCCGTCCAGCGGGACACGACCGGGTGGTAGGTGGCGTTATCGACGGTGGCCAGCAGCCGGACTCCGTGTGGCGTGCTCGTCAGGCCGAAGTTCGCGTCCGAGGTCCAGGTGTGCGGAACCGAGCGGAACGCTGACCAGGCGCCGCCCGCCTTCTTCGAGGCGAAGGACACGGGGTCGGAGATGGCGCCATCCTTGTCGATGGCCAGCACAGCCGTCGTGCCGCTGAAGGCAAGCCTGGCTACGCCGACGAAGTAAGGCGTGCTGATGGTGACCGGCGGGCTGGCCAGACCGGGCCTGATCTGCAGCTTGTGCACAGCGCCCTGCTCCACCTGGGTGACGACCCAGATCGTCCCGCCAGGGCCGACGACGGCGTCCTGCATCAGGCCGAAGCTTGGTGCGGTCGCCACGTCGTGCGAGGCCGACAGGTGGCCCGCCGCCGTGGCGGTCGCGGTGGCGATCTCGCTGCCCTGCGGGCCGTTCAATGAGGCCACCGTGTCGTGGAACCAGACCAGCGTGACCTGGCTACCCTGCGTGATCAGGACCCGTAGGCCGAACGCGGACGAGGTGCCGAGCGAGTCGACGGACTGAACTCCGCCCGCGCAGCGCGTCGCGCCACGCGGCAGCGTGCACAGGTACACCTTGCGGCCCCCGGAGTTCGCGTCGCCAATCCAGCCCACGTACGCGGTGCCCGACTTGCTGGTAGCCGCGTCGTACCCGCTGAACTCTTCGTTGTTGGCCAGCGTGATGGGCTTGCCGGTCAGTCCAGGCCCTGCCGCGGCCGGCCCGGCCTTGGCGAGTGCCTGCGGGCCGTCAGGTCCTGCGGCGAATGCCGCCTGGCTTGCGGCGAAGCAGAGCACGGCAGCCGCCGCCGCGGCTGCCGTCGTAGTGAGGGTGCGGATCGAACCTGGCATGGTGTCTCCGGGCAGGTCGCGTGTGGACGATGTCTGACCGGAGTAGACCGCGCCTGGCGTAACGTCTGTGTAATGCCGGATGATTGGCCGCTCACAACGCCAGACGCGGCACCGGCGATCATCTCGGACCAAACAGCTGCGCCTGTGCGCGTGAGCGTGATCGGCGCGGTGAGCGTGAGCCGCGCCGGGCGGGCGCTCACCGGTCATGACCTCGGCGGCCGGCGGGCCAGGGTCGCGCTGGTCGCGCTCGCGCTGGCCGGCGGGCCGGTGCCGGCGGACCGGCTGGCATCGATCCTCTGGCCCGATCAGCCACCGCTAACCTGGCCTGCGGCCCTGCGCGGCGTCGTGCGCTCGCTGCGGACCGCGCTAGGCGGAATCGGCGCTGGCGGACAGCAGGTCGTCGCGACCGCGCCGTCCGGGTACGCGCTGGCCAGCGGCGTCCAGGTCGACCTGCCGGACGCGCGAGCGGTGCTGCGGTCCGCCGCCAGCCTGGCGGGTCAGGGCCGGCATGCGGCTGCGGTTGCCGCGGCCGAGTCTGTCGCGATGCTTTCTGGCGATCAGCTGCTGCCTGGCGAGGATGGCCACTGGCTTGACGCCCACCGCTCCGAGGCAGACGCGCTCGCGCTGCGAGCGCTGGAGATCCTGGCCAGCTCCGCAGGGGCAGTTGGCGACCACCACCGGGCGGCGGAGGCTGGCCGCCGTGCGGTAGCGGCCAGTCCGCTCGACGAGCGAGCCCACAGGATCCTGATCCGTGCCCTGCAGCGGGCCGGTGACCGGGCCGGGGTGGTGCGAGCTTATGAAGCGTGCCGTGAGTTGCTCGCGGACCAGCTCGGCGTCGATCCGGATCCTGAGACCGCGGCCGCATACCTCGCCGCTCTCGCTGACGCTGGGCCGGCGGCCGCGGCAGGCACCGCGAGGCTGCCGGTGGCGACCTCGGCGTTCTTCGGGCGCGAGGCCGAAGCCAGCCAGCTGGCCGCCGCGATCGGCAGGCCTGGCCTGGTGACGGTCGCCGGCCGGGGCGGGGTCGGCAAGTCCAGGCTCGCGCTCCGGGTGACGACATCGGCGTCGTTCCCCGGCGGCAAATACTGGATCTCGCTCGCGGCTATCTCGCAGGACGAGCTGGTCGCATCGACGGTCGCCATGACGATCGGCCTGCCGGTCGGGACCGAGGACGCCGCAGTGCTGCTGTCCGGCTATCTCGCGCCGCTCGGCAGCGCGCTGCTCGTCCTCGATGGCTGCGAGGCGGTGGTGGATGGCACGGCGTCGCTGGTCACCAGCCTGCTGGGGCTCTGCCCGACGCTGAGCGTGCTGGCTACCAGCCGGGTCCCGCTAGCAATCGAGACCGAGCACGTGATCCACATCGAGCCGCTGCAGCCAGCCTCGCAGGTGAGCTTGCTCGCTGACCGGGTCCGCGGCGGGGGAGGCCAGCTGCTGCAGGACGACATCACCGCACCCTTCATCGCCGAGCTCTGCCGCCGGTGCGGCGGCCTGCCGCTCGCCCTCGAGCTCGCGGCCGCGCAGCTCGCGGCCATGTCGGTGCCCGACCTGCTCGACCAGCTGCCCGGGCTGACCGCTGGCGGCGATGACTGGCTGCGCGGCGTCGCGACGAGCAGCTACGCGCTGCTTGACGACGACGAGGCGATGGTGTTCAGGCGATTCGGCGTGCTTGACGGCCCGGTCGCGCTGCCGCTGATCAGAGACATCGTCTCGGGCGGCCCGATCGCGCCGGTCCGGGTCGTCAGGATCCTGCGCGAGCTGACGGCGCGCGGGCTGCTGGCTGTGGACCGGTCGGGACCGCGCTGGCGCTACTACGCGGACGACGACCTGCATCGCCTGGCCAGGGAGCTGCTGGACGCCGCAGGCGAGACCGCCAAGGTCACCGAGCGGCTCGCCGACGCCGTCGGCGCGATCCTGCCAGCCGACCCGAGGGCCGCACCCGAGCCATACCTGGAGCCGATCGGCGCGGTGCTCATTTGTGTCAGGTCGCTCCTCGGCGCCGCGCTCGACGGGCGGCTTCCGCTCGGCCGCGGCCTGGAGCTGGCAGTCAGGCTGCACCGCTACTGGGCGGCGACCAACGTGGCAGAAGGCAGGTTCTGGCTGGCGCGCTTGCTGGCGGACGCGAGCCCATCGAAGCGGACCGGGCACGCCACCTACGCGCTCGGCTACCTCAGCTACTGGTCAGGAGACATCGCCGCCGCGGCACGCGAACTAGAGGCCGCAGTGGACATGCTGGCCGGCCAGCCAGACGAATACGCGGCGCGTGCCCTGATCTACCTCGGCGGCCTGACCGACGACATGGACAAAGGCGAAGAGGCGCTCGCGTTCGTGCGCCGGTCGATCGAGGCAGCCGCTCCATTCGGGGTCGACCTTCAGGTCGGTGCCGCGATCGGGATGGGCTGCGTACTCGCCGAGCGGGCTGACCCGGCGGCGTCCGGCTATGCCGCCGACGCGATCGAGCTCTGCCAGCGGGGCGGATCGGCCGAGCAGCTCGCCGCGACGTTGCCCACGGCCGCGATGGTCTGCTGGCAAACCGGCGACCTAGACGCGGCCCGCCGCCACGTCGCCGAGGCGATGCCGTTGCTGGCCGGCTCCCGGCGCATCGCGCGAGTGGTGCTGTACTCAGCGGCGGCCGGAATCGCGCTGGCCGACGGCGACGTCGATGGCGCGATAGCGTTCGGCACCAACGCCGTCGCCGATGCTAGCGACCTGGGCATCGAACGGGAGCTGCCGCTAGCCCGGTGCCTTGTGGCCAGGGCGCTGCTCGACCGCGGCGACGTCGAAGCCGCCGCTGAGGCTGCGCTGGCAGCTGTCACGGTGAGCAGGTCGCTGACCTTCACGTGCCCGCTGGCGATCTGCCTGGAGACGGCGGCGCTGATCTGCCTGAAGCTTCCTGTCGCGACGCAGGCTGCTGCCCAGCTGCTCGCGGCGGCCGAACTGATCCGCGAGCGGGGCAGCCGGCCTGGGCCGCCGACGTTGCGCGCCGCCGTCGACCGAGCGCGCGTCGTCGTGCTCGGCCCGCAGCCGGCCAGTGCCGCCCCGGCCGGCTCGCCTCCCGCAGAACCCGCGGAGGCCGCCGCGCTGGCCATCGCGGTACTCAGGCAAACCGCGTCGTCCGCCCGCCTCATCAGTCCGCCGGCCGGTCGTCGGTGAAGTAGCCGATCAGCAGGTTGACCCGCACCATCTCCTCGGCTGTGCCGTCCGCATGACCGCTCCGGCTTGACTCGACTAGCTCGTCGAGCAACTGGCGCAGCTGGTCGTGGATCTCGGCCGCCCGCGCAGCGGGAACCACACCGTCGGCCATGGCCATGACCGCCCTGCGATGCGGCTCAGCGTCGGTCTCGCCATGGGGCCTGGCCCGGCGCGCGGCGAAGTACTGCCTCCGGTACAGCTCGAGGGCGGCGGCCGCCATCGCCTCTGCCTCCGGGCTGAGCTTCTCGGTGTCGGTGAGATCGTCGCCCAGGATCATTGCGGCCTGGCTCGCCAGGTAGCGGTGCTCGACGATCCCTGACACGACGCGGCTGGCAACCGCGTGAATCAGTCCGGCCGACTCCAGGTGCTTGATGTGCCGGTACAGCTTCGTCTGCGGCTCGCCGAGTTCGGCAGCCAGCTCCTTGACCGTTTTCGCCTGGAGGTCCGGGTCACGCTCGGGGGTCAGGGCGTAGAGCATGTTCAGCCGGAGCGGGTCAGCCAGCGCCTTCAGGACGTCGATGTGCGACGCCGGCGGCTTCTTGTCAGAACCTGCGTCGCCGGCGCCGCCGCTCACGTCGCCGGCTTCCTCGCCAGGCGCACCGAAGTTCTGCATGACTCCATCTTGCCATCCGTTCACGCGTGTGCAATCATTCACGTATACGTGAACGTTAACGACGAGGTGAAAGGCCTTCTCCGGCCTGATCGAGGGAGTGACGGCACAGATGTTTCCGAGTCAGATCAACGAGCTGGCCAGGCACTACACAAACGCGCTGAACGAGCGGCCCAGGACCGTCATTCCAGCGCGCAGGCGGCGCAGTGAGGCGGGCCCGATCCGGCGGCACACCGGCTGGACGCTGGTGCAGATCGGCCTGCGGATCGCGGCGTCGGGCACCAGGTAGCACGCAGGCTCACCGGCCGAGGGCGGCTGTCCAGGCGGAGGGCGACCCGCCTGGCAGTCGCCCTCTAGTTTGGCGCCCTCTAGTTTGGCGCCCTCTAGTTTGGCGCCCTCTACGTTTGCGCCCTCTACGTTTGCGCCCTCTACGTTTGGCGCCCGCAGCGTTGGCGCCCGCAACGTTGGCGCCTGCTACGTTGCCGCCAGGCCCCGGGCGCCTCAGCCGGCGGCGACCCGGCGCCAGGCGGTCAGGGCCGCGTGGATGTCATCCATGCTGATGTCGCGGTGCGTCAGCATCCGGACCCGCCCGGCACCCATCGTGACCCTGACGCCTTCGGCCGCGAGGCGCTCCGCCCACTCGGGCGCTGACCGGCCCGTGCCGCTGACGTCGACGAACACGATGTTGGTCGGCACCGCGTCAGGATCGAGTGAGCCTGGCAGCAGGCCGGCGATGCCCTCCGCCAGGACGCGCGCCTTGGCGTGGTCCTCGTGCAGCCGCTGCGGGCCGTCCGCGAGGGCGACCAGCCCGGCGGCCGCCATGATCCCGGCCTGCCGCCAGGCGGCGCCGAACAGGATCTTCACCCGCCTGGCCGCCCTGATGAAGTCCGTGTCGCCGATGAGCATCGAGCCGATCGGCGCGCCGAGCCCCTTCGACAGGCAGAACATCATCGCGCTCACCTCGGCCGCGTAGTCCGCGACCGTCGCGCCCGTCGCCGCGCAGGCGTTGAAGATCCTGGCGCCGTCCATGTACAGCGGCACGGCGGCGGCCTCGCACGCCTTCGCGATCGCGCGCACGTCATCCACCTGCTGCGGGGTACCGCCGCCCACCTGGTGACTGTTCTCGATGGCGACCAGATCGACGACCGTCACGTCGGCCGGGTCGGGTCGCAGGGCACCTGCGACCTGGTCGGCACTCAGCAATCCCCGCGCCCCAGGGAGCCGGCGGAACGCGACGCCGGACAGCGCGGCCGCTGAGTGCAGTTCCATGCCGCAGACGTGCGCGCTTGACTCGCAGACGACGAAGTGCCCGGACCTGGCCAGGACGTGCACCGCGACCTGGGTGCACATCGTCCCGGTGGGCAGGTACAGCGCTGCCTGCCTGCCGGTGATCTCGGCGGCCCGCTCCTGCAGCTCGTTGACCGTCGGGTCGTCGCCGTACCAGTCATCGCCGACCTCGGCGTCCGCCATGGCCTTGCGCATGGCCTGCGTCGGGCGGGTCACGGTGTCGGAGCGGAGATCGATGAGAGCGGTCAAAGCCGGTGTCCTGTCTCGGCGGGAGCGTTGGTTGCAGTATCCGTCATCGTGAGGATTCGCCGGCCCTGCGGTACAGTCGACCCGGTTCGCCCGGCACCGAGGTCCGGGCGGCGCGCAGCGACAGCTGGGAGCGAGCAGCTGATGAAGGCGCTGGTCAAGGTCGGGCCCGAGGCCGGCCTGCGGCTCGAGGACGTGCCGGTTCCCGGGATCGGCAGGGACGACGTCCTGATCCGGGTGCTGCGCACCGGGGTCTGCGGCACTGACCTGCACATCTACGAATGGGATGGGTGGGCGCAGGCCAACGTGCCGGTCCCCCTGGTCGTCGGGCATGAGTTCGCCGGCGAGATCGTCGAACTGGGATCCGAGGTCAGGGACCTGGCCGTCGGCGACCTGGTCAGCGGCGAGGGACATCTCGTGTGCGGGCGGTGCCGCAACTGCATGGCCGGCCTGCGCGTGCAGTGCGCGCACGTCAAGGGCGTCGGCGTCAACCACCCTGGTGCCTTCGCCGAGTACATAGCGCTTCCCGCCGCCAACGTGTGGCGGCACCTGCCGGGGATCGAGCTCGACGTGGCGGCCATCTTCGACCCGTTCGGCAACGCGGTCCACACAGCGCTCACGTATCCCGTGCACGGCGAGGACGTGCTGATCACCGGGGCAGGCCCGATCGGCATCATGGCCGCCATCGTCGCCAAGCACGCGGGCGCCAGGTTCGTGGTGATCACCGACGTCTCGCCGTACCGGCTCCAGCTCGCGGAGAGGATCGGCGTGACGGTCGCGGCGGACACCAGGGAGCGCCCGCTGGGCCAGATCATGGCCGACCTTGGCATGCGCGAGGGCTTCGACGTCGGGATGGAGATGTCCGGCAAGCCGGCCGCGATGCGGGAGATGCTCGCCGCGATGACGCACGGCGGCAAGATCGCGATGCTCGGCCTGCCCGTCGCTGAGTTCCCGATCGACTGGGGCCACCTCGTCGTCAACATGATCACGATCAAGGGCATTTACGGCAGGGAGATGTTCGAGACCTGGTACTGGATGTCCGTGCTGACCCAGGCAGGAGTCGACATCGGGCCCGTGATCACGCACCGCTTCAACGCCGCCGACTACGCCGCGGCCTTCGAGACCGTGCGCGGGGGCCGGTGCGGCAAGGTGGTGCTGAACTGGGCCGACCCGCCAGCTAGCTGACACAGACGGAGACCTCGATGTTCTCAAGCGTTGCACCGCAGATCGACGCCGAGCTGAGCGAGATTCGCGAGCAGGGCCTGTATAAGAACGAGCGGGTTATCGCGAGCCCGCAGCAGGCCAGCATCGTCGTAGCCGACGGGACGCGGGTGCTGAACCTGTGCGCCAACAACTATCTCGGCCTGGCCGACGACCCCAGGATCATCCAGGCCGCGAAGGACGCCATGCACCGCTGGGGCTTCGGCATGGCGAGCGTGCGGTTCATCTGCGGCACCCAAGACGTGCACAAGCGGCTTGAACGCAAGATCACCGAGTTTCTCGGCACCGCCGACACGATCTTGTACCCGTCCTGCTTCGACGCCAACGGCGGGCTGTTCGAGACCATCCTCACCGACCAGGACGCGGTGATCAGCGACGAGCTGAACCACGCGTCGATCATCGACGGGATCAGGCTTTGCCGCGCTAGGCGGCTGCGGTATAAGAACCGGGACATGGCCGACCTGGAGGAGCAGCTCAAGGCGGCCGCGGACGCGAGGCGCAGGCTGATCGCCACCGACGGCGTGTTCTCGATGGACGGCTACGTGGCCCCGCTGCGCGAGATCTGCGACCTGGCCGACCGGTACGACGCGATGGTGATGGTGGACGACTCGCATGCCGTAGGCTTCGTCGGCCCGACTGGGCGCGGCACCCCTGAGCTGCACGGCGTGACCGACCGGGTTGACATCATCACCGGCACTCTCGGCAAGGCGCTCGGCGGCGCCAGCGGCGGCTTCACCAGCGGCCGCGCCGAGATCGTCGAGCTGCTGCGGCAGCGGTCGCGGCCGTACCTGTTTTCCAACTCGGTCGCGCCCGCGGTCGTCGGTGCGTCGCTGAAGGTGCTCGACCTGCTCGAGTCCAGCGACGACCTGCGGTCCAGGCTGCGGGAGAACACGGCGTGGTTCAGGGAGCGGATGACCGGGCTCGGTTTCGACATCCTCCCTGGTGATCATCCGATCGTCCCGGTGATGATCGGTGACGCGGCGAAGGCGGCGCGCCTTGCCGACGCGCTGCTCGGCAAGGGCGTCTACGTGGTCGGATTCAGCTATCCGGTGGTCCCGATCGGCAAGGCCAGGATCAGGACCCAGGTGTCGGCCGCGCACACCATCGATGACCTGGAGCTCGCGGCGACCGCGTTCGCGCAGGCCCGCGATGAGCTCGGCTCGGACTGACCTGCCGCGCCTACTGGTGCGTCTTGAGCCGGTCCACGTGACAGCTGCGGGCAGGTCCCACCCGGTACGTCTTCACGACGACCGGCAGCCCCTTTCCGCGCACTGGCTTCAGCGTTATGTGCGCGCTCTTGATCAAATGCTGAATGTTATAGGGGCTGTACTTTACGTTGAGTCGGAATTGGGTCACCAGCGTTTTACCGACACCGCCGCCGCCATTCTCGAAGATCACGATGGCGTAGTTATGCCGCACCCTGCACGCTGTTGTCGCCGGTGAGCACGCTGTCAGCCCCAGCGCTACGCCGACCGCCGTGACACCTGTGCCCAGCACCCTGACCTTCATGAATCCTTCATGTTCGTCGCCTGGTGTGCGATTTACGTTCCCGCTGAAAAGCGCTCACGCGCCCACGAGAGTAATACCCAGCTGGATTCGAATTGCGCCTCGCAGCACCATACGTAGATGATGTTCCGATGACATGGATCGCACCGGATGCGCAGCGGACCGAACCATCCGAGTCAGCCCCTGAGCGGGCCGCCCTGCAGGGCTGGCTTGATTACCACCGCGCCACCCTGCTCTTCAAGTGCCAGGGCCTGACCGGAGAACAGCTCGTACGGCGCACCGCCGAGCCGTCCACCTTGAGCCTGCTTGGGCTGGTCAGGCACATGACCGACGTCGAGCGCGCCTGGTTCAGGCGGCGGCTCGCCGGGCAGGCCGATCTGCCGTATCTGTACTGGAGTGACGATCATCCGGACGGCGACTTCGACCTGGCCGACCCGGCAGGGGCGGAATCAGCGTTCGAGACCTTCAGGGCGGAGTGCGTGCTGGCTGACGCGGCAGCCGCCGGCCGGTCACTGGATGACACGTTCGTCTCGTCGGACGGCTACACGCTGGACCTGCGCTGGGTCTACCTGCACATGATCGAGGAGTACGCCAGGCACAACGGCCACGCCGACATCCTGCGCGAGCGGCTCGACGGCGTCACGGGCGACTAGTACGGGGCCGGGGCGCCCCCTTCCGCCGGTCACTCATGGTGAGGCCAGCATCACCGGCTCGTCGTCCTAGCACCATTGAGCCGTCGCCCCTTGTGCCCTTTACTTGCTGTCGTGACCTCGAACATCGCGGTTCCAGCCACCATGGGGCGAAGCCCAGGCAGACGTGCGTCCGGCAGCGCGCCTGCGGTGCGGGTCAGCGGCGTCAGGCGGTCCTTCGAGGCCGAGCTCGCACCGGTCCGCGCGCTGCGCGGGCTCGACCTGCAGGTCGCGGCCGGTGAGTTCGTCGCCGTGATGGGGCCATCGGGCTGCGGCAAGTCGACGCTGCTCAACGTCATCGCGGGGCTGGACAAGGCGGACGAAGGAACCGTCGAGGTGAACGGTGAGCGGATCGACGGCCGCGATGAGCAATGGCTGGCGAGGTTCCGCCGCCAGGACATCGGGTTCGTCTTCCAGTTCTTCGGCCTGCTCGACGGCGTCAGCGCGGCGGAGAACCTCATCCTGCCCGCGATCCTCGGCGGGCTGCGCAGGAAGGCTGCGGTGGCGCGCGCGCACGAGCTGCTCGATCTGCTCGGCATCGGCGAGCGAGGCGGCAGGATGCCCAGTGTGCTCTCCGGCGGTGAGCGTCAGCGGCTGGCGATCGCGCGGGCGCTAGTTAACGAGCCGAGCGTGCTGCTGGCGGACGAGCCGACCGGCGCGCTCGACAGCGAAGGGGCTGGCCAGGTGCTCGCCTTGCTGAGCGACCTGCACGCTGGCGGCCAGACGATCGTGATGGTGACGCACGCTCCTGACGTGGCCGCGGGGGCCGACAGGATCGTGCGGCTGCGGGATGGCCGGGTGGTGGAGCAGTCATGCGGCTGACCGCGGAGTGGACGCGCCTGGAATTCCAGCGCCGCTGGCGCTCGCTGACGGTGCTTGCCCTGCTGGTCGCGGTGTCGACCGCGACGATACTCACCGCATTCGCCGGAGCGCGCCGCGACAAGACAGCGTTCGACCGGCTCTGGGCCAAGACCCTGCCCGCAACCGTCGCCGTGCTGCCGAACCAGCCCGGTTTCGATTGGGCGCACATACGCAAGCTGCCGGAAGTCGCCGCGCTGACGACGATGGCGATCAGCGGCTTCATGATCGACGGCTACCCGCTGGCCGGGCAGGAAACCGGCTTTCCGCCCGGTGACAGCCAGGTGTGGCACACGATCGAGCGGCCAGTCGTCCTGAGCGGCCGCGTACCTGACCCGAGCCGGGCCGCCGAGGTAGACGTGACGGCGTTCTTCCCCGCCCACTACGGCAAGGGCGTCGGCGACACGCTCACCATCCAGCTGCCGACACCCCGGCAGGCGAATTCCGGCTGGGACAGCTCGGCCGGCCCGGCCAGGGGCCCGAAGATCAAGGTGCGCATCGTCGGCGTCATCCGCTCACCCTGGTTCGCCGACAGCCCGCGTTCGCTGGGCGCGGTCATTCCATCGCCCGCGCTGCTCGCCAGGTACCCGGCCAACTTCCTGGGCCCCGTTGACCCTCATACGGGCACGCGGCCCGGCGTCCTGAACGCGCTGATCAGGCTCAAGGGCGGAGAGGCGGCGATCCCCAGATTCCGGCGCGACTTCGCCAGGGTGACCGGGCGCAGCGACATCGACATATGGACCAACCTGACCAACATCGGTGACAGCGTGCACAAGGTGACGGGGTACGAGGCTGCCTGCCTGCTGGCCTTCGGCCTGGCCGCGCTGGCCGCCGCCCTGTTCCTGGTCGGCCAGTCGGTCATCCGCCACACCACCGCGTCCGGGTCCGACCTCCAGGTCCTGCGGGCATCGGGGATCACTCCCGGTGAAACCGCGGCCGCAGCCAGCGCCGGCCCGTTCCTGGCCGCGGTGGCCGGCGCCACCCTCGGCGTCGGCGCAGCCATCGTCGCTTCGCACTGGATGCCGATCGGCGCCGCATCGCTGTTCGAGCCCGATCCTGGGATCAGCGCGGACTGGCTGATCCTGAGTGCCGGCTGGGCCATCATCCCGCTGCTGGTGCTGGCCGGCTCGGTGGCCGCCGCCTACGCGGCCCTCGCGGCCGGCCGCGGGCGACGGCCACCGCGCCGGTCGCTGGTCGCTGCGGCCGCGGTCACGACCGGCGCCCCGGTCCCTGTGCTAGTCGGCGCGCGGTTCGCGCTCGAGCCAGGCCGTGGCAGGTCCGCGCTGCCGGTCCGGCCGGCCCTGGCCGGCGCGATCGCGGGCGTCCTCGGAGTCCTCGCGGCGTTCACGTTCTCCGCCGGTGTCGCGGACGCCGCCGCCAACCCGGCCCGGTTCGGCCAGACCGACCAGCTCGAGGCGTACCTGGGCTTCAACGGGCAGGACTTCGGGCCCGCTGCGAAGGCCATGCGGAGCATCGCGGCCGGCCGCGACGTCACAGGCGTCAACGACGCGGTGAGCGCGGTGGCCCAGGCCGGCCGGACCGGCCAGGTGTCGGTCACCACCTACACGTACGCGCCCGTGGCGGGCGAGCGCATGCCCGTGGTCCTGATCGCCGGCCGGATGCCGGCCAGGCCCGACCAGATCGTGCTCGCGCCCACGACTGCGCGCCAGCTGCACGTTGCGACCGGCGCGCGCGTCACACTCGTCGGGGGGACGCTCCCGGACCCCGGGGGCGCACGCCGCCCGCGACCGGTGTCCCTGCGGGTGACCGGCATCGGCTTCGTCCCCCAGGGCCCGCACAACGACTACGACAGCGGCGGGTGGACGACGCCAGCGGGCTATCACCGGCTCTTCGCCGGCGCGTTCTACACCTTCAAGTTCCATTTCGTGCAGGTCGTGCTGCGCCCGGGTGCCAATGTGGCGGTCGCGGCGCGCGAGCTGAACGCCAGGATCAAGTCGATCAAGGGGGCGGCCGGTTTCAGCCTCGGCGCGTCGGCCGGAGTGCCGACAGTGATCCAGGCGATCAGGGACGTCTCGGCGCTGCCGTTCGCTCTCGGCGCCTTCCTGGCGCTGCTGGCGATCGGCGCGGTCGCCCACGCGCTGGCGACCGCCGTACGCCGCCGCGGACACGAGCTCGCCGTACTGCGGGCCCTGGGCCTGACCAGGACGCAGTCGCGGCTGGTCGTGACCACCCAGGCCTGCCTTCTGGCGGCGATCGGGCTGGCGTTCGGCGTCCCGCTCGGCGTGGTGCTCGGCCGGGTGACCTGGCGGCTGGTCGCACAGGCCACCCCGCTGGAGTACCACCCGCCGCTGGCGCTAATCGCGCTCGCGCTGATCGGGCCGCTCGCCCTGCTGACCGCCAATGTGCTTGCGGCATGGCCTGGCCAGCGAGCGGCGCGCCTGCACAGCGCCCAGATCCTGCGCGCTGAGTGAGCGCTAGTCGTAGCTGACGCTGACCTGCCCGGTCAGCGCGACAGATTGGCAGGCAAGGATGAACCCGTCGGCGAGGTCGGAGTCCTCGAGCACCTCGTTGTGCGCCATCTCGACCTCGCCGCTGAGCAGCCGGCACGCGCACGCGCCGCATACGCCCTCGCGGCAGGAGTAGGACGCGTCCAGGCCTCCGTCGATCATGACGTCCAGCATCCGGCGCCCGGCTGGCCACTCCAGCGTGCGCACGGAACCGTCGATCTCGACGGCCAGCGTCGCTGCCACGCTCGTCTCGGGCGGCTCGGCCGCCTCGAACGGGTTCTCCGCCAGCGACAAGAACCGCTCGGTGTGCACGCGCTTGCCGGGAACTCCCAGGTCAGCGACCGCCTGTCGGGCCGCGGCCATGTACGGGTCAGGCCCGCAGACGTAGGTGTCATAGCCCGCGTACGGCCTGGCCAGCTCGCGTAGCGCGGCCGGATCGGGCGGCCCGGCGAGCACGTCAAGCCAGTGCAGCACCAGCAGCCGGTCCGGCGCCTGCGCCCGCAGCCGCGCCAGCCGCTCGGCGAAGATGACCGAACGGTCGTCGGCATTTGCGTAGATCAGCACGATCTTGCCCCGCCCAGCGGCCAGTGCCGACCGCAGGATCGACATCACCGGCGTGATCCCGCTGCCGGCCGCAAGCAGGAGGAAATCGGCGTCGAGCGAAGGCGGGGTGAACGTCCCGGCCGGAGGCAGCAGGTCGAGCACGGTGCCCGGCCGCACGTTGTCGGCAATCCAGTTGGAGGCATAACCGGACGCCATGCGCTTGACGGTCACGGCAGGCCGGTCGCCCGCGTGCGGCGAACTGCACAGCGAGTAGCACCTCGCGACCGAGCCGCCGTCCGCGGTGGGCACCCTGATCGTCAGGAACTGGCCAGGCAGGTACGCGAAGGCGCCGGCCAGGTCGGCCGGAATGTCCAGCACCAGCGAGCAGGCCTGATCAGTCTCGCTGATCACCTCGGCGACAGGGACCTGGTGGCTGGCCCGCGCTGAACTCACGGCTGATTCACGGCGGCAGCACCTCGACGCGGCCGTCTTCGACGGCCGCGTCGATGCTGGCCCGAAGGCTCGCGCAGGTCGGGATCAGCGCGGACGACCCGCCGTCCGCGACGCACCGCGCGAGCTCCGTGCACCGGAGCACGGCCTCGGCCGACCACTGCACGCTGGTGTGCTGCAAGCTGAACTTCGCGACCTCCACCACGGCCCCGCACCTCCCGCAACCCACCTCCGCGTACCGCCACGCCCTCTCGTCCACCGCGAGCGCCAGATCCGAGGCCCCCCTATGAACCCTTGGTGGTGTCATAGCCCCACCAAGGGTTCATAGGGTGGGTTCTCACGAGTTGGCACGGGCGGCGAGGTTGGCGGCGACTTCGGACTCCCAGGACTTAATGGCGCGGGTGGTGTCTATCTCGTACTCGTGGCGGGCGACCATGTCGGGGGTGACGTCGGCGACGTCGACGTAGAACTGCTCGTACCAGCGCCTGAGCTGGTACACGGGCCCGTCCTCGGCGCAGAGCAACGGGTTGTCGATCTTGGTCTTGTTCGTCCAGATCGCCACGTCCTGGCCGAAGCCGATGCCGATGAACTCGGCGAACTTGGCGGCGATCTTGTCGCCCTGGACGTCGCTGACCCCCGGCGGCTTCTTGACGATCGCGCCCCACTGGAGCAGGAACGAGTCAGGAGTGACCGGGTAGTGGCAGTTGATCAGCACGCTCTCCATCGTCATGCCGTGGTAGTCGTGCCACAGGTAGTCGATCATGTACGACGGGCCGTAGTACGCGGCTTCCGAGCGCAGCGTCGTCTCGCCGCCGTCGGCGTAATTGGACCCGGTCGGGGCGTCGGGGCGGGACTTCGTCGTCAGGTGCTGCGCGGCGACATGACCCTCGAGGACGTTCTTGAAGTACGTCGGGAACGCGAAGTGAATGTAGAAGAAATGGGCCATGTCGACGACGTTGTCGACCACCTCGCGGCAGTTCGAGTTCTCGACGAGGATGGAGTCCCACGTCCAGTTCGACCATTCGGGCGAGAAAGCACCGTCAACCCGCGGGATCGTGATGTGCTCAGCCGGCGGATTGCCCTCGGCGTCGTTCCATACGAACAGCTGCTTGTTCTCTTCCAGGGTCAGCCATGACCCGGTGCGCGCCGCGGGCGGTACCCGTCTGGCGTAGGGGATGTGCGCGCATTTGCCGTCGCCGCCCCAGCGCCAGTCGTGGAACGGGCAGGCGACCTGGTCGCCCTTGATCGTGCCCATGGTCAGGTCGCCGCCCATGTGCCGGCAGTAGCCGTCGAGCACGTGCAGCTGCCCCGCGGAGTCGGCGAACACGACGAGCTTCGTGCCGAACGCCTGCACCGGGTGCGGGCCGCCCGCACGGAACCTCTCGGCCAGACCCAGGCAATGCCAGCCGCGCGCGTACCTGGCCGGCGGGGGTGCGGCAGCTATGGCGCGTACCCGCGACTCAGAACCGTTCACGGGCCCTCCTGGCGGTGATAGCCCTAGACTAGAACATGTTCTAGTCTAGGGCCCAACGTGAGCACCTGCCATGCTGGTAGGACGGTATCCAGGCGGCGCGGGAGGAGCAGGTAGTGGGCGAGAAGGTCGGAAAGCCCGATCCGGGGCGCCCAGATCCGGCGGGCCCAGATCCGGCAGACACCGTGCTCGCCGCGCTCGGCGACCTGCTGCCAGTGCTGCGGGACCGGGCGCAGGAGACCGAGGACGCGCGCGTCATTCCTGTCGAGACGGTCAAGGCGCTGGAGGAGTGCGGGTTCTTCCGGCTGCTGCAGCCCGCCAGGTACGGCGGGCTCGAGGCCGACCCGCTGACCTTCTACCAGGCGGTGCGGACGATCGCCAGCGCGTGCGGCTCGACCGGCTGGGTCGCCTCGGTGGTCGGCGTGCACCCGTGGCAGCTCGCGCTGTTCCCCGCGGCCGCTCAAGAAGAGGTCTGGGGCGAGGACACCAACACGCGGATGTCGTCGTCTTACGCGCCGACCGGCCGCGCCCAGCTCGCCGATGGGGGCCACCGGCTGAGCGGCAGGTGGAGCTTCTCGTCGGGCTGCGCCCACGCGACATGGGTGCTGCTCGGCGGGATCGTGACCAACGACGACGGCGTACCCGTGGACTTCCGTACGTTCCTGCTGCCCGCCAGCGACTACGTGATCGAGGACGTCTGGGACACGGTCGGGCTGCGCGGGACCGGCAGCAACGACATCGTCGTCGACGGCGCGTTCGTCCCCGAGCACCGCTCGCTCAGCTTCACCGACGTGACCAAGTGCGTGTGCCCTGGCCAGCAGGTCAACGACGCGCCGCTGTACCGGATACCGTTCGGCTCGGTCTTCTCCTACGCGATCACCACGCCGGTGATCGGCATGGCGACCGGCGCGTACGAGGCGCACGTGGCGTATCAGCGCACCAGGGTGAGTGCCGCCTACGCGGGACACAAGGTGGCCGAGGACCCGTTCGCCCAGGCCAGGATCGCCGAGGCGGCGGCCGAGATCGACGCCGCCTGGACGGCCCTCGAGCGGAACATGACCGAGCTGATGCGGCACGCCAGGGCTGGTGAGCAGATCCCGATGCCGCTGCGACTGCGGATCAGGCGGGACCAGGTGCGCGGGACGGGGCAGGCGATCAGCGCGGTGGACCTGCTGTTCGAGAACTCGGGCGGCCGCGCGCTGCGGATGGGCACGCCGATCCAGCGGTTCTGGCGGGACGCGCACGCCGGCCGGGTGCACGCGATCAACGACCCGGAGCGGGCGCTGACCATGTTCGGCCGCGGCGAGTTCGGCTTGCCCCCGGCCGCCGACGCGATGCTATGACAGTCACCCTCGACGCGACTTCCACTGGCAGGTTCGCTGAGACAGCGATGATGCGGCTGCATTACCACGAGACGGGGCCGGCATCGGCCGGCGCCGATGGCGGGGGAGATGTTCCCGTGGTCATGCTGCACGGCGGCGGGCCAGGCGCCTCGGCGTGGTCGAACTTCGGGCGCAACCTGCCCGTCTTCGCTGAGCACTACCGCGTCTTCATGCCCGACCAGCCGGGGTTCGGCAGGACGGCGACCCCTCCGGTCGAGGGCAACTACTTCACGTTCGCGGCCCGCGCTCTCGTCAGCCTGCTCGACCTGCTGAAGATCGAGAAGGTGCACCTGGTCGGCAACTCGCTCGGCGGCGGCACCGCGGTGCGGTTCGCGCTGAACTACCCCGACCGGGCCGGCCGGCTGGTGCTGATGGGACCGGGCGGGCTGAGCCTGAACGTGTTCTCGCCCGACCCGACCGAGGGCGTCAGCCGGCTCGCCGCCTTCGCGGCGCCGCCGGGCCCGAGCAAGGAGAAGATGGCGGCGTTCCTGCGCACGCTCGTGTTCAACCCCAAGCTGATCACCGACGAGCTGGTCGAGGAGCGGTACGCGGCGGCGAGCACCCCTGAGGCGCTCGCCTCGATGGCAGCGCTCGGCATGTCATTCTCTGACCCGGCCACAGCCGAGGACGGCATGCTCTGGCGCGAGGTGCACCGGTTGCGGAATGAGGTGCTCTTGATCTGGGGCCGCGAGGACAGGGTCAATCCCCTCGACGGCGCTCTCGTCCCGCTCAAGCAGATCCGCAAGGCGCAGCTGCACGTGTTCAGCGGCTGCGGGCACTGGGCGCAGCTGGAGAAGTTCGACCAGTTCAACACGCTGGTGCTGGATTTCCTCGGCACAGGAAGGAAGGCAGGGCAGTGATGGGCGGCATCAGGTCGCTGGGCTACCTGCGGATCGAAGCCACCGACACGGGCGCGTGGCGGGAGTTCGGCACCAGGCTGCTCGGCATGGTCGAGGGCCGGGGGCCCGAGCCTGGCGCGGTGTACCTGCGGATGGACGACTTCCCCGCGCGGCTCGTGATCGTGCCGGCGGAGACTGACCGGCTGGCCGCATCGGGCTGGGAAGTCGCCACCGAGGCTGATCTTGCCGCGGTCGGGCGGGCACTGGAGCTGGCCGGCGTGCCGGCCAAGGCCGGCACGCCTGAGGAACTGGCGCTGCGCAGGGCGGGCGGGCTGCTGCGGTTCGACGACCCGTCAGGCCACACGCTCGAGGTGTTCTGGGGCGCGTCGCTGGACAGCCGGCCGATGTTCAGCTCGTACGGCAACCAGTTCGTCACCGGCGAGATGGGCATGGGCCACGTCGTCATCCCGGCCGCGGACGACGCGGCCGCGATGGCGTTCTACACCGGCGTGCTCGGCTTCCGGCTGCGTGACTCGATGGCGCTGCCGCCTGAGCTGTTCGGCCTGCCGGCCGACGGGCCGCCCGCGATGATGCGGTTCCTCGGCTGCAACCCGCGGCACCACAGCCTCGCACTCGCCCCGATGACCAGCCAGGCCGGGATCATCCACCTGATGATCGAGGTAGCGACCCTCGACGACGTCGGCCGGGCCATGGACAGGTGCACGAGGCGCGGCGGGACGATCAGCGCCTCGCTTGGCCGGCACGCCAACGACCACATGGTCTCGTTCTACGTGCGGACGCCAGGCGGGTTCGACATCGAGTACGGCACCGACGGGCTGCTGGTGGACGACGCCACGTGGGTCAGCAGGCAATCCACAGCCGTCAGCCTCTGGGGCCACGTCTTCGCCGCTGGGGCAGCGCATTAGTCTGAGTCAGCCGGCACCGTAAGCACCCAGTTCAGGCTGCCGGGAATGAACTCCAGGCGAGAGGCGCTTGCGGTGACTGTGGGCAGTGCTAGTCCGGGGGGCGACCCCCGGACCCCCGCGGCCGCCGGCCCAGGGTCTGCTGCGCCGGTCAGCTACGAGCCGCAACCGCAGAGGTTCCGGCAGGTGCTCGGGCACTTCGGCACCGGCGTCACCGTGATCACGGCCATCGACGACGGCGAGCCGGCGGGCTTTTCCTGCCAGGCCTTCGCCGCCCTGTCGCTGGAACCGCCGCTCGTGGTGTTCTGCCCGGCGCTGACATCGGTGACATGGACAAGGATCGCGCGTGCGAAGTTGTTCGCCGTCAATGTCCTTACCGAGGACCAGCACGACCTGGCGAACAAGTTCGGACGGAGCGGACCCGACAAGTTCGACGGCGTCAAGTGGGCGCCAGACCGGGCCGGCTCGCCCGTCATTGACGGCGTCCTGACCTGGGCCGGATGCGAGATCGAGGCCGTCTATCCCGGCGGGGACCACCACGTCGTGATCGCCAGAGTGCGCGAGCTAGGGGAGTGCGGCAGCCAACGGCCGCTGCTGTTCTATCGCGGCAGATACGCCACTTCTGCCGAGTCCGGCGGGCCGCCCGAGGTCGTCGAGACGCTGCTGGCGTGGCCCCGCCACGCCGACTGGATGTGAAACACCGCCGACCAATGTGCCCTCTAGTGGGTCTAACACCATCAGAGGGCACATTGGTCGGGGAGGATCAGCGCCAGGGGCCGGTGCGCTCCTCGGTCAGGGCTGCGAGGACGGTGGTGCGGTGCTCGGACTGGCTGCCCCAGGTCGCGGACAGCGCGCGTACCTTGGCGAGCCAGAGGCTGATGTCGCATTCGAGCGTGTAGCCGATCGCGCCGTGCACCTGGAGCGCGGTGCGCGCGGCCTGCCGCGCGGCATCAGCGCAGGCGACCCGAGCCGCGGAGATGTCGCGGGTGGTCGTGGGCGCGTTCGCGCCGAGGGACACGGCGGCCGCGTAGAGGATCGGCCTGGCGAACTCCAGGCCGATCAGCACGTCGGCGAGCGCGTGCTTGACCGCCTGGAACGCTCCGATCGGCTTGCCGAACTGCTCCCTGGTCTTCGCGTGCGTGACAGCCGCGTCGAGCAGGCCGCGACCGGCGCCGAGCAGCACCGCCGCGCTGGCCAGGGTTCCGTAGCGGGTCGCCGCCGTGGTGGCGGCCGCGACTCCGCCGCCCGGCTCGGCTTCCACCGCCCGAACCGGATAGACGTCGAACAGGCGCCTGGCCCGGTCGGCCGACCGATGACCGGCGCGCGGCTGTGCCTGCCATATCGCCAAGGTTCCAGGCCCGGCGTCGCTGGCGAGCAGCACGAGCCCGGCTGCGTCGGCGTCCAGCGCGCAGGGCAGCAGCGGCGGTATCGCCAGCGTCGCGATCAGCTCGCCGCCCGCGAGGGCGGCGAGCCAGTCCCTGGCCGCATCGTTCCCGCGCAGCGTGGCCAGCAGCGCCGGCACCGCGGCGACCGACTCGGCCACCGGGCCAGGCAGCGGGTGGTGACCGAGCTCCTCGCAGGCCACGACCAGGTCGACCGGATGCGCGCCAAGCCCGCCGCACGAGCCGGGAACGGCCAGCGCTGGCACGCCGGTCGCGGCGAGAGCACGCCAGATCGCCAGTGCAGGAGCGTGGTCGCCGGCCGCCCAGGCGCGTGCCGCCGCCGGGACGTCGGCGCGGGCGAGCAGGTCGTGCACCGCGTCGCCGAACTGGCGCTGCTCGGCGGTCAGCGCGAACCTCATCGCGGCAATCCGAGCAGCCGCTCGGCGATGACGGATCGCTGGATTTCGTTCGTGCCCGCGTAGACCGGCCCGGCCAGCGAGAACAGGTACGCGCCGATCCAGTCTCCGTCCGGTCCGCCGCGGTCGAGCAACTCTGCGTGCGGGCCCAGCAGGTCGAGGGCGGTTTCGCACAATCGGACATCAAGCTCGGACCAGAACACCTTGCCCAGGCTCGACCTCGCGCCGAGCGAGCCAGCGCCGTCAGCATCCTCCAGCGCAGCGACCGTGCCGAAGGTGTGCAGCTGGTAGCCGCGCGCCGCGATCCAGGCGTCCGCTACCTGGGCGTCGAGCCCGGCTGACGGCGATCGCTGCCACAGCTCGATCAGCCGGCTGGCCGCGGCGAGGAACCGGCCAGGGCTGCGCAGTGTCAGGCCGCGCTCGTGACTGGCCGTCGACATCGCGATCCGCCACCCGCCTCCTGGCTCGCCGATCACGTCGGCGTCGGGCACGAACACATCGTTCAGGAAGATCTCCGCGAACCCCGGTTCGCCGTCCAGCTGAGCGATCGGCCGGACCGTCACGCCTGGGGCGCGCAGGTCGAACATCAGGTACGTCAGGCCGCGGTGCCGGTCCGCCGATGAGCCGGATCGGAACAGGCCGAACGCCCGGTCCGCGAACGCCGCGCGCGAGCTCCACGTCTTCTGTCCCGTGAGCAGCCAGCCGCCATCGGTCCTGGTGGCGGCCGACCTGATGGCTGCGAGGTCGCTCCCAGCGCCCGGCTCGGACCATGCCTGCGCCCAGACTTGATCGCCGGTTGCCATCGGCGGCAGGATCCTGTCCCGCTGCTCCTGCGTCCCGTGCGCGAACAGGGTCGGCGCGAGCAGGAACAGCCCGTTCTGGCCGACCCTGACCGGCGCGCCGGCCCGGTAGTACTCCTCCTCGAAAACCAGCCAGTCCGCGAGCGGCGCGTCCCGGCCGCCGTAGCGCTCAGGCCAGGAGACGACGGTGAGCCGCTGCGCGGCCAGCGCCCGCTCCCACTGCCTGTGCGCGGCGAATCCGGCCGCCGTGTTCACCGACGGCAGCGGCGGATCGGGCACGTTGGCCGTCAGCCAGCCGCGGACCTCGGCGCGGAACCGCTCGGACCGCGGGTCGGGATCGAGGTTCACGCCTGCCCGGCGGACTTCATCGACCTCGTGTCCATGCCCGCGAGCGAGTCCGTCCCCGTCTCGGCGTTGTGCGCGTGCGCGACGTGGTGCAGGCCGAATGTCGAGTCCATCCCTGGCCGCATGCCCATCAGGTCTTCGCACTGATTGACCGCGCGCTTGACCAGCGACAGGCCGAACGGGGGCATCGTCGCGATCCTGTCCGCCAGCGCGAATGTCGTCTCTGCCAGCTCGGCCCGCGGCACCACCCGGTTCACCATGCCGAGCTCGTAGGCGCGCTGTGCGCTGAACCGGTCGCCGGTGAACAGGGCCTCCTTGGCGAACCTCGGCCCGAGCACCCACGGGTGCGCGAAGTACTCGACGCCCGGGATTCCCATCCTGACCACGGGGTCGGCGAAGAACGCGTCGTCGGAGGCGACGATCAGGTCGCACACCCAGGCCAGCATCAGCCCGCCGGCGATGCAGGCGCCGCGCACCATCGCGATCGACGGCTTGGGAATCTCCCGCCAGCGCCGGCACATGCCCAGGTAAACCTCCATCTCCCTGGCGTACCTGGCGTCGGCGCCCTCCTTGCCGGTGTGGTCCCACCAGATCACGGCCTTGCGTTCATACGGCACGTGCACGTCGCGTCCCGGCGTCCCGATGTCGTGGCCCGCACTGAAGTGGTCGCCAGCGCCCGCGAGCACGATGACGCTGACCTCGTCGTCGTCGACGGCTCGCCCGAAGGCGGCGTCGAGCGCGTAGGTCATCACCGAGTTCTGGGCGTTGCGGTACCTGGGCCGGTTCAGGGTGACGACGGCGGTCTTGCCGCGCCGTTCGTACCTGACGACCGGCTCGCCGTTCTCCTCACCAGGCCGGTCGGCGGATTGCTGGGCAGTCATCGGGACTCCTGTTCCTGACGGCTGGCGCGGAGCAGCCGCTTGAGGGGCTTGCCCGCCGGGTTGCGCGGCAGGTCGGTGCGGAACTCGACCTGGCGGGGGACCTTGTAGTTGGCCAGGCTGGCCCGGCAGAACTCGATCAGCTCGGCAGGCGCAGCTCCGGCACCAGGGCGGAGCACCACGAATGCCGTGCCGACCTCGCCAAGCCGGTCGTCAGGCACGCCGATCACGACCGCCTCGGCGACGGCCGGATGCCTGGTCAGCACCTGCTCGACCTCGGCCGGGTAGACGTTGAATCCGCCGGAGATGTACATGTCCTTGAGCCGGTCCGTGATGGTCAGGTAGCCGCGGTCGTCCAGCACGCCGACGTCGCCGGTGTGCAGCCAGCCGTCAGCGTCGATCGCCTCGGCGGTCGCTGCCTGGTCGTTGAGATAGCCCAGCATCACGTTCGGGCCGCGGAGCAGTATCTCGCCGGGCTCGCTGCCGCCCCCGGCGATCCTGACCTCGAACCCGGCGGTCGCCCGGCCCGAGGTGGTCGCGACCGTGCGCGGATCGTCGCCCGGCCGGCACATGGTGACGACCACGGCCTCGGTGAGCCCGTATGCCGTCAGCACCTCGTCGAAGGTCAGCTCGGCACGCATCCGCTCGACCAGCGCGACCGGCACGACGGCCGCGCCGGTCACGGCCAGCCGCAGGCTGGAGAGGTCGCGAGCGTCTCGCTCGGGGTGATCGAGGATCGAGGAGTAGATCGTGGGGGCGCCAGGGAACACCGTGATCCGCATCTCCTCGATCAGCCGCATCGCCTGGCCAGGGTCGAAGACCAGCTGGGGGACGATCGCGGCGCCGGTCAGCAGGCACGCGAGGATGCCGGCCTTGTAGCCGAAGCTGTGGAAGAACGGGTTGACGATCAGGTAGCGGTCGGCGCTGGTCAGGCGCGCGCAGGCGGCCCAGGCCCTGGCGACGTCCAGCGCCTGGCGGTGCGCGGCCATCGCGCCCTTGCTGCGCCCCGTCGTCCCCGAGGTGAACAGGATGTCGCTGACGTCGCCAGGGGCGACCTTAGCTGCTCGCTGATCGGCGTCGGCTTCCAGCGTCTGGGCAGCCATGGCCAGGAACTCGTCCCAGCCCTTCGGGTGTTCGGCCGCTCCCTCCGCCGGTGGTTCGGCGGGTGGCTGGCCCGCGGTTACGACGGGGATTCGCACGATCACGCCCGGCAGGTCCGCGCCGGCCCCGGCGGCTGCGGCGGCGAGCAGGGCGTGCCGGTCGGCGCCGAGGAACGGGCCAGCGACGAACAGCGCTCGTGCGCGGCTCCGCCCGATTACATCGAGGGCTTCGGCCCCGGTGAAGCGGGTGTTGACCGGGACCAGCGTGGCGCCGGCATCGAGAGCGCCGAGCCCGGCGATCACCCAGTGATAGGTGTTCGGCGACCAGATCGCGACCCGGTCGCCCGGCTCGATCCCGCTCGTGATCAGCGCCCTGGCCGCCTGGCTGACGCGCTCGAGCAGCTCGCGATAGCTGAGCACCGTACCGCCAGGCTCGGCGACCGCGACGGCATCGCCGAACTGCCCTGCGGCCGCCCGCAGTGCCGCCGGGATAGTCTGTGCCGCCGGGATAGTCTGGGCCGCCGGGATGGTCTGGTTCGCGCCGTGCACCGTGTCCCTCCTGAGCCCGCAGCTCCCGCCCGCTGGACGGCGCGAGCCAAGCAAGTGCTTGGTAGGGAGCCTAACCGCGCTCGGCTCGCGCATACCAGGCCAATCCACCCCTTCCCGCAGTCACTGCGGATCTCGGCGAACAACGGGGCGCCCTGACGTCGCTCTCATGACAACAGGGCGCCCCCGTTGCGCCGACAATCGGGACCGTTAGGCTGAGCGCGCCGCGGCGCCGCGGCCGGATACGCTCGGAGGTGTCGGTGCAGGTCAATCCGGCGCTTCCGGCGGGACGGGACCTGCTGGCCGGGAAGGTCGTAGTCGTCACCGCCGCGGCGGGTACCGGGATCGGCGGGGCGGCCGCACGTCGCTGCCTCGACGAAGGCGCGAGCCTGGCGATGAGCGACGCGCACGCGGGTCGGCTCGCCGCCAGCGACGAGGAGCTCGCGGGCCGGTTCGGCACCGGGCGGGTGTGGTCAGCTCCGTGCGATGTCACCAGCGAGGAACAGGTCCAGGCGCTCATCGACGGGGCGGTCGCCAGGTTCGGCAGGATCGACGTGATGATCAACAACGCCGGGCTCGGCGGCACGGCATCCGTGCTCGAGATGACCGACGAGCAGTGGTCCAGGGTGCTCGACGTGACCCTGACCGGGACGTTCCGCTGCACGAGGGCGGCGCTGCGCCAGCTCGTCGCCCAGGGGCACGGTGGTGCCGTGGTGAACAATGCCTCGGTGCTTGGCTGGCGCGCGCAGGCCGGCCAGGCGCACTATGCGGCGGCCAAGGCCGGCGTGATGGCGCTGACCAGGTGCGCGGCGATGGATGTCGCGCAGCACGGGATCAGGGTCAACGCGGTCGCGCCGAGCCTGGCGATGCACCCGTTCCTCGCCAAGGTGATGCCGCAGGACGTGCTGGACGAGCTGGTCACCAAGGAGGCGTTCGGCCGCTCGGCTGAGCCGTCGGAAGTGGCCAACGTGATGGTGTTCCTGGCCAGTGACTACTCCTCGTACCTGACCGGTGAGGTGCTCTCGGCCAGCAGCCAGCATCCGTAGCCCGGCACCCGTAGCCCGGCACCCGCAGCCCGGCATCCGCGTGCTGGACCGCGGCAGGCGACCTTCACCGGGACCTGGCTCGACGCACCCGGTGCATGAGACGCCAGCGCCGGTACCTCTCTGCTGGTGACTCGCGGTCCGCGTCACGGCGAGCGGCGCGCCACTGAACAGCCATGCCGATCAGCCTCCAGCCTCGACGGCGGCGTCGCCTGGCGTGGCCGACAGCTCGCACCACACGACCTTGCCGAACGGTCCTGGCTGCCAGCCCCAGCTCTCGGCGAGCGCGGCGACCACGGTGAGGCCGCGGCCGGTCTCGTCGTCGGCATCGCGCCGGCAGCCAGGAGGTAACGGCACGGGGGAGCTGTCGTGCACGTCGATCCTGATGACGCCGCTGAACCGGGAGATGACCAGCGATACGCTGGCGGGAACCGGCGTGAGCAGAGCCGCCGCCGCCGCCGCTGGCGCCGTGGACGCCGCCGACGCCGTCCTGCCAGCGGCGAACATCGACAGCCGTTCCTGCCGAGGTGGCACGCCGGCGAACGCCATTCGGTCGCCGAACGAGAGCACCCGGCCTGGCAAGATCATGCCCGTCCCGGTCACCTGGCGGACTGCCCTGATCGCGTTCGTGACGAGTTCGGAGACCACCAGCACCGCCGAGTCGGCGACGTCAGGGTCGAGCGGCTCCTGACAGCCTGCCCGGTCCGGCCGGTCCTTCCTCGTGAGCTGATAGGCCGTCCAGTGCCTGGCGATGCGAACCGCCGACGGAGCGATCGCAAGCTCCAGGCGGCTGAGGTGGAACAGCGGCCGTGCCTCCGCTGCTAGGCTCCCGCTCCCTCGGGAACCGTCCATTACCGGTTACTTCCAGTCCGAACTAAGTGCGGCATGTATGCCCCGGATTCGTGCGCTCGCTCTATTTCTGGGCTTTTGCCAGCGACCGTGCTCCGTTGCCGCGGACTGGCGACTTGCTACGCACATAGTTGGCGCAGTTCACGCGCGGTAGGCAACCTCATCAGATTCTCCCTGTTCGGGAGGGAGGAACGACCGCATAATGGCGCGCGAGCCAATAGTTCTGGGTTACCTTCTTATCAAGGGACGGAAACGAGCTCGTGACGCGACCGACGCCGCGAAGGAAGTAGGTGTGAAAGGAAAACCACGCAGCATTCGTCAGGCACAAGCGATGCAGGCCGCGCACATGCGTCAGCAAGGGCGCAGCTGGGCTGAGATCGGGGCCGCCTTCCAGGTGGCGTACCGGGTCAATCCCAGGGTGGCGTTGCGCCAGGCACACGGCTGGAGCCAGCCGCAGGCGGCCGATCGCTGGACGGAGCTGTGGCCGGACGATCCTAAGACGTTCAAGAACTTCTCGTACTGGGAGCAGTGGCCGGGCCAGACCGGTCACTCACCGTCGCTCGACACCCTCGACCGTCTCGCGAGGCTCTACGAGTGCAAGGTCACTGACCTGCTGACCGATTGCCAGGACTACGGGGCGAAAGCGGCCCCTGTCGCTGGCCTGCGGGTGCGCGACCGTGTTCCCGGCAGCGTCATGGCCGGCTATCCGGCCGTTGCTGCCTTCGCGGAGCCGAGACCCGCGGAACCGGTCATCGAAAGCCCTGATACGTCCACGTCCACGCTGCAGGCCGCCCTGGAAATGATCAGGCAGGCCGAGGCGAGCGAGCGCTCTCAGCAAGGCCATGAGGTCGACGAGCCGGCCAGGCGCCTGCGGCGGCGGACGCTGCTGCTCGAGGCGAGCAGCGCGCTGGCGGTCGTGGCCGCGGCGCCGGTGCTCGAGGTGCCGCGGATCTCGGGAGCATCGAGGGCACGGCGCAGCCAGACCGATGTGGCGATCGTGAACTACACCGGTGAGGTTGTGGCCGGGCTGCGGCGGCTTGGCGGGGCGGTCGGTCCGCGGATCACGCTGCAGCCCGCGATGGCGCTGCGCTCGGCCATGGCGGCGCTGGCCAGGAACATGCCAGAGATCGTCACCGGTCACGCGCTGACCGCCTACGGCGACCTGACGCAGCTGATCGGCTGGCTGATGTTCAACCTCGGCGATCACAAGGCGGCGCGGTACTACTACGACGACGCGCGCGCGGCCGCCTACCGGGCGGGCAACAACGACCTGGTCGCCTACACCCTGTCGGCGGCCAGCCAGCTGGCTGCCGTGCGGCAGCGGCCCAGGCACGCCGTGGATCACGCGCAAGCGGCGCTGCAGGCCGCGAAGGCAAGCGGCAGCCCGTACGCGGTCGCCTACGCCACCGACGTGACGGCCAGGGCCTATGCCGCTGCCGGGCAGGTCGGCCGGTGCCAGGCCGCGCTCGACAGGGAGCGCGAAGCGCTGCAGCTGATCAGGGATGATACGCCGCGCGCGCCGTGGTGGTACTTCTACGACCGCTCGTTCTACTGGGGCACGGAGAGCGAATGCGCGCTCAGGCTGAACATGCCCGTGGACGCGTCTGACGCGGCGCGCCGGTCACTCGGCCTGGTAATTCCGCTCAATTTGCATAACAGTGCGCTCACGCTGGCGTTCAGGGCGGAAGCGCTGATCAAGCAGCAGGAGTTTGACGAGGCCTGCGTGACGCTCGCCGACTCGGCGAGGCTGACGACGCTGAACAGCTCCCGGCGCATCGCGCGGCGGGTCGACCTGCTGCGGCGCCAGCTCCGCGTCGCCGACGACTCGCCGGCGGTGCGCGAACTCGACGAGAAGCTGGAGGAGTACCGGCGGGCCAGGGCGGCCAGCGAGCCGCCCGATCCACCGCACGGGGAGCGCTGATGCCGCCCGCGGCGTTCCCCGAGGGACTCGACACCGAACGGCCGAACGTCGCCAGGCTGTACGACTACTTCCTCGGCGGTACGCACAACTTCGCAGCGGACCGGGAGCTGGCCCGCAAGCTGCTGCGGGCCGAGCCGAACGCGAAATACATCGTGGCCGAGAACCGCGCGTTCCTCGGCCGCGCCGTCCGGTTCCTGCTCAGCGTGGGCGTCCGTCAGTTCATCGACCTGGGCTCTGGCATACCGACCCAGGAGAACGTGCACGAGATCGCCCAGCAGGGCGATGCAGAGGCGCGCGTGGTCTACGTCGACAATGACCCGACCGCGGTCGCGCACAGCCGGCACCTCCTTGGCGGCAATGCCAAGGCCACGGTGATCGAGGCGGACCTGCGGGACCCGGCCAGCGTGGTCGGTCATCCCGAGGTGACGGCCCTCATCGACTTCAGCGAGCCGGTCGGCCTGCTCATGATCACGGTGCTGCATTTCGTGCCGGCCTCCGACGCGCCAGCCGGCGTGGTCGGCTCGTTCGCGAACGTGCTGGCGCCTGGCAGCTACCTGGCGATATCGCACGCCACCCACGAGGCGGCACCGGGTGCCGCCGCTCGGGTACAGGACCTGTACAAGAGCACAACGGCCTCGGCGTACACCAGGACGACCGCCGAGATCATGCGCTTCTTCACCGGGTTCGACCTGGTCAAACCCGGCCTGGTGTACCTGCCGCTGTGGCGCCCGGACGGCAAGCCGCCTTGGAACCCCGAGCGTGCCTGGTTCTACGCGGGGGTCGGACGCAAGCGCTAGATCGCTACACCCGCCTAAGGCCGAACCCGACGATCGCGATGACGGCGCCCGCGATGATGCCGGTGGTGGTGCCCGCGACGCCGACCTTGCAGAGCGCGCCCGTGCACAGCTGCGCGAGGGGCGGGCCGAACGAGCTGACGACCTGATTGAGCAGGCCGCCGGCGAGCAGGTGGAAGCCGACGGCGACGACGATCGCGCCGATCACGCCGAAGATGGCCGTGAGCGTCAGCGACCGTCGGCTGCGCGCGTACCGGCGCAAGCTGGGAGGGCCGGCGTAACCGCCCGCGAGGCCAGGGCCACCGAATCCCGGAACCGGTGAGCCTGCGAAGCCGCCCATTGCCGGCCCCGGCATTCCGCCCATAGGCGACCCCGGCATGCCGTCCATCGGTGACCCGGCGAAGCCGCCCATCGATGCGCCCGGGCTACTCGGCCCCTGGAAGCCAGCCCTGCCCTGTCCGGGCATCTGGAAGGTGCCGAACCCTGGTCCGCCGAACCCCATCGCGCGCACCCGCGCCGTCCGCGCGATCCGCGTCGCGGTCCCGAGCAGCAGCAGCACGAAGACGCCGGCGGTCGCGAGCAGCAGGTACGTGCTCCAGGGTCGCAGGCCCTTGGCGCCCTTGAACGTCGCCTGGCCGAGTTTTGTTTCAACGAAGCTCGTGCCGGTCAGCGTGGTGCCCGAGAGGTCAGCGCCGACGAGGTTGGCCTGGCCTAGGTCGGCGCGGGACAGATTGGCGCCATGGAACTGAGCGTCGGGGGCTTCGGCCTGGCCCATCTTGGCGTAGCTCAGGTCCGCGCCGGTGAACGTCGTTCCGTGCGCCGTGACCTGGATCATCGTCGCGCGGGACAGGTTCGCGCCCGACAGGTCCGCGTGGCTCAGCGTGGCCTGCGTGAGGTCGGCGCCGGTCAGGTTGGCCGAGCGCATATTCGCGCCGGTGAAGTCGATCTGCACCAGGCTGAGGTCGCTGAGGTCCGCGCCCTGCAGGTTCGCGCAGGTCAGGTCGTGGCCATAGCGAGCGATCTTCGCCGCGGTGAGATGCCGTCCGGCCAGGTGCGGGCCTGATCCCGGGCGGCAGTCCTGCCCGGCCGCGGCCGATACCGAAGCCGATGCGGCGGCGATTCCCGCCGCCATCGCGGCGGCAATTCCCAGACCGATGACGCCGGCCGTCAGGACGGGCCAGGCAGATCTGATCCGAGACCGTCTGGCATGCCGGATCCGGCCCATTGAGACCCCCTTTTGTGCTGTGGACAGTCAGTATGGAGACAACTTCGGCCGAGCACAACTAGGGGCGTGCAGGGTATGGATGGCCGGGGCGAGCGGGGCGCACCGGCCACGGGAGATTGGTTATCCGACCGATAACATGGCCCGATGGCAGGACGCTCCGATCGGCGCGGCACGGGCCGTCAGGCCGGATCTCGCGAGCCGTCGCCCCCCGATCTGCCCGCCGAGTTCTCGCCGGCAGCGCTGCCCGAACACAACCTGGACGACGGCGGCATCTATGAACTGCTGGCATTCGCCGACCTGGACATCTCCGAGCGTGAGGCGGCGGGCGCCGAGATCGAGGCATGCCGGTTCAGCAACGTGAACATGAGCCAGATCAAGCTGCGGCGCGGCCTGGTCAGAGACGTGGCGTTCGAGCGCTGCGACCTCGCCAACCTGCGCGCGCTTGACTCCTCGTTCACCAGGGTCGCGCTGTCGTCGTGCCGGATGACCGGCCTGTCGCTGCTCGATGACGACCTGCGCGACGTGACGTTCAGCGGCTGCCGGGTGGACCTGTCCTCGTTCCGTGCCAGCAAGCTCGACGACGTCGTGTTCACCGATTGCCGGATGGAGCAGGCCGACTTCACCGAGGCTGACCTGCGCGGCGCCCGGTTCGTCGGGTGCGACCTGACCGGCGCGCAGTTCACCGGCGCCCAGATGGCCGGCGCCCGGCTGTCGCGCTGTGAGCTGACCGGCATCGGCGGGGTGACCAGCATGCGCGGCTCGATCGTGACCAGCGCGGACGCGGTCGCGCTGGCCTTCATCCTGGCCAGCGCGCTCGGCATCACGATCGAGGACGACTGAGCACGGCTTAGAAGCGCTCGATGATGGTGGCAGTTGCCATCGCGCCGCCCGCGCACATGGAGACCAGCGCGGTGCTGGCGTCGCGCCGCTCGAGTTCGTGCAGCGCGGTGGTGAGCAGCCGCGCGCCGGTGCTTCCGACCGGATGGCCGAGCGCTATCGCGCCGCCGTTGACGTTCACGCGGTCCTGGTCAGGCTTGTGCACGCTCATCCAGGAGAGCACGACCGACGCGAAGGCCTCGTTCACCTCGAAGATGCCGATGTCCGCGACGGACACGCCGCTGCGTCGCAGCACCCGATCGGTCGCGGCAACCGGGCCGTCGAGGTGGTAGTACGGGTCGTCGCCGATCAGGGCTTGCGCCAGGATCCTCGCCCTAGGCCGCAGGCCAAGCTCCCGCGCGCGCCCCTCGTCGGCGAGCAGCACGGCAGCGGCGCCGTCGGAGATCTGCGAGGACGTGCCCGCCGTGTGCAGACCGCCGTCGAGCACCGGCTTCAGTCCGGCCAGACCCTCGGCCGTGGTCTCGCGCAGGCCCTGGTCCCGGTCGACGGTCGCGGTCTCGCCGGTGGGCTGCCTGTCCGTGCCGAGCACGGGCGCCTTGACCGGGATCACCTCGCGTTCGAAGTGCCCGCCAGCCCACGCGCTCGCCGCGTTGCGCTGCGATCGCAGCCCGAAGGCGTCCAGGTCAGCCCTGGTCAGGCCGCGGCGCTTGACGATCCGCTCCGCGGCCTCGAACTGGTTCGGCATGTCGATGGTCCACGTCGGCGGGCGCGGGCTCGACCCCCCGGAGTGCTGGGCCGGGGGGGCGAACCCCCGCGATCCCCCCGCGAGAGCTGCCGTGCCCAGCGGAACGCGGCTCATCGCCTCGACGCCGCAAGCCAGGCCGACGTCGATGGCGCCGGCCGCGATCAGTCCCGCGATGACGTGCACGGCCTGCTGGGCAGAGCCGCACTGGGCGTCAAGCGTCAGGCATCCGGCCTGCCGGGGCAGGCCAGCGTGCAGCCACGCGGTCCTGGTCACGTTGTTGGACTGCTCGCCAGCCTGCGTCACGCAGCCGCCCGCGAGCTGTTCGATCAGGGCGGGGTCGATGCCGGAACGCTCGACGATGCCGCGCTGGGCGGCGCCGAGTATCTCGGCGGCGTGCATGCCGGACAGGCTGCCGTTGCGCTTGCCGATCGGGGTACGGACCGCTTCGACGATCACCGCTGTGCCCATGGAGGATGCCTCCCTGCCCTCGCCTCGATACTAGAACGTGTTCTTGATTATCGCCGCCGCGGAGGTTCACCGGCACGGCAGGACGTGGTTCAATCCCACTAGAACGCGTTGCAGTGTTGCCGGGCGCGCGCCCGGGCGACCCCGCCGTGCGACCCGCCGTGTGGCCGTTAGCCGGGAGGATTCATGGGCGACCCGCAGCTACCGCCGGGATTCGACTTCACCGACCCCGAGCTGTACGTGCGCCGCATTCCCGCCGAGGAATTCGCCCTGCTCCGCCGCACCGCGCCGGTCTGGTGGAACGCGCAGCAGCGTGGCGCCGGCGGCTTCGACGATGAGGGCTACTGGGTGGTGACCAGGCACGCTGACATCGTCGAGATCTCCAGGAACAGCGACCTGTTCGGCAGCTGGGAGAACACCGCGATCATCAGGCTCGGCGAGGTGCAGACCGAGGAGACGCTGTCGATGCAGCGGCTGATCCTGCTCAACATCGACCCGCCGCAGCACACCAAGCTGCGCGGGATCATCTCGCGCGGCTTCACGCCGCGGGCGATCAGCAACCTGCGCAGCGTGCTCACCGAGCGGGCCGAACGGATCGTCGCGGCGGCCCTGTCAGATGGCACCGGCGACTTCGTCGCCGACGTCGCGTGCGAGCTGCCGCTGCAGGCGATCGCCGAGCTCATAGGCGTGCCGCAGGAGGACAGGAAGAAGCTCTTCGACTGGTCCAACACCATGATCGGCTACGACGACCCCGACTTCGGCGAGGACGGCCAGGCCGCGGCCGCCGAGCTTGTCGGCTACGCGATGCTGATGGCCGAGGACCGCAGGCAGTGCCCGCGCGACGACATCGTCACCAAGCTGGTCAGCGCCCAGATCGACGGCGGCGAGCTGTCGTCGGACGAGTTCGGGTTCTTCGTGATCCTGCTGTCGGTGGCCGGCAACGAGACCACGCGGAACGCGATCTCACACGGCATGCTGGCCTTCTTCGATCATCCCGATCAGTGGGAGCTGTACCGCGACGAGCGGCCGGCCACCGCGCCGGACGAGATCGTCAGGTGGGCGACGCCGGTGACCGCGTTCCAGCGGACCGCGAAGGCAGATACCACGCTCGGCGGCCAGGAGATCAAGAAGGGCGAGCGGCTCGGCCTGTTCTACCGGTCGGCGAACTTCGACGAGGCGGTCTTCGACGAGCCAGGGCGGTTCGACATCATGCGCAACCCGAACCCGCATCTGGGCTTCGGCGGCACGGGCGCGCACTACTGCGTCGGCGCGAACCTGGCCAGGCTCGAGATCGACCTGATCTTCAACGCGATCGCCGACGCCATGCCAGGCATCAGGCGGTCGGGCGACGCCGAGCGGCTCCGCTCCGGCTGGCTGAACGGCATCAAGCGCCTCCCGGTCACATACGGCTAGCGCGGAACCGCTCACATAGCACGGATTGCCGTGCCACAAAAGGGGCAAAAGGGTGCCGCCGACTACTGTAATCCGTGCGGAGTCGGCGTCGCCCGATGTCGGGGCTAACCGCGCCCTGCCTCAGCCCGGCGTGTCGGCGACGACCCACATCGAGAAGTACTGGGAGCCGCCGCCGTAGGCGTGGCCGAGCGCGGTCCGCGCGCCAGCGACCTGGTGCTCGCCGGCCTTGCCCGTCACCTGCATCGCCGACTCGGCGAACCGCAGCAGCCCCGACGCCCCGATCGGGTTGGAGCTGAGCACCCCGCCTGACGGGTTCACCGGTAGCGAGCCGGTGATCTCGGTCTCGCCGGCCTCGGTCAGCCGCCAGCCCTGACCTGGGTTGGCGAAGCCGAGGTTCTCCAGCCACATCGGCTCGAACCAGGAGAACGGCACGTAGATCTCGGCCGCGTCGATCTGGTCCAGCGGGCTGGTGATCCCTGCCGCCTGCCAGAGCGCCGCGGCCGCGTCTGCCCCGGCCCGCGGGTTGACGTGATCCTTGCCTGAGAACATGGTCGGCTCAGTCCGCATCGACGTCGCCCTGATCCAGGCCACCGGCTGCTCAGACGCCTCGGCCGCGGCCTGGTCGCCGAGTACGACCGCGCAGGCGCCGTCCGAGGACGGGCAGGTTTCGTCGTAGCGGACCGGATCCCACAGCATCATCGAGGCCAGCACCTTCTCGGTGGTCATGTCGGGCTGCCGCAAATGCGCGTACGGGTTGCGGGCGCCGTTGCGCCGGTCCTTGGCCGCGACCATCGCCCCGATGTGCACGGGTGCGCCCGAGCGCCTGATGTAAGACCTGATGTGCGGCGCGAAGTAGCCGCCGGCCCCGGCCAGCACCGGCATCGCGAACGGCGGCGTGATCGACAGCGCCCACATCGCGTTCGACTCGGACTGCTTCTCGAACGCCACCGCCAGCACCCGCCTGTGCACTCCCGACTGGATCAGGCTGGCCGCGACGATACCGGTCGCGCCGCCGACCGAGCCGGCGGTGTGCACCCGCAGCAGCGGCTTGCCGACCGCGCCGAGCGCGTCGGCCAGATACAGCTCCGGCATCATGACGCCCTCGAACAGGTCGGGCGCCTTGCCCACGACCACCGCGTCGATCTGGTCCGCGGTCAGGCCCGCATCGGCGAGCGCACGGTCGGCCGCCTCCCTGCACAACCCGGCAATCGACACATCCGCGCGCTTGCTGCGGTGATGAGTCTGCCCCGTACCCAGGACTGCTGCTCGTTGCTTCACTGTGCCTGCCTCACTGTGCCTGCCTCATCGGGCCTGCCTCATCGGGCCTGCCTCATCGGGCCTGCCTCATCGGGCCTGCCTCATCGGGCCTGCCTCATCGGGCCTGCCTCATCGGGCCTGCCTCATCGGGCCTGCCTCATCGGGCCTGCCTCATCGGGCCTCCATGACGCAGACGAGGTTCTGCTGCAGGGCTGGCCCGCTGGTCGCGTGACCGAGCGCCACGTCGGCGCGGCCCGCGATCACCTCGCTCGCGGCCAGGCCGATCCTGGCGAGGCCGGCCGCGAACATCGGGTTCGCGGCCAGCGCGCCGCCCGACGGGTTGACAGCCGCGTCCGCGGCCAGGTCAAGCGCCCCGCGCAGGATGATCTCCTGGTGCGTGAACGGCGCGTGCAACTCTGCGACCTGGGCTCGGCCGGCGCCCGCCGCCTTCCCTGCGACTACCGCGGACGGCGATCTGGTCAGGTCGCGCGCGCCCAGCGAGGCCGAGTCGATCCGGTGCTCGAACCCGGTGATCCAGGCGGGTCGTTCGCACAGCTCGCGTGCCCGGTCGCCAGCGGCGATGATCACCGCGGCCGCCCCGTCGGTGACCGGCGCGCAATCGTGGACGCGCAGCGGGTCGGCGAGATAGGGGCTGGCGAGCAGGTCGTCCGGCGGCATCGTGCCGGACACCAGCGCGAGCGGGTTCGTTCTCGCTGAAGCACGGGACCTCGCGGCGACGCCAGCCATCTCCGCTTCCGACCACAGCCCGGCCTCGATCCCCAGCCGCGCCTGCAGCGCCGCGATCGCGACCGAGTCCGGCCACAGCGGCGCGACCAGGTACGGGTCGAGCTGGAGGGCGAGCACCCGGCGCAGGGTGCCAGCCGAGCTTTTGCCGAAGCCGTAGGCGAGCGCGACCTCGGCCTCGCCGGTGAGGACCTTCAGCCAGGCCTCGTACAGCGCCCAGGCGCCATCCATCTCCACGTGCGACTCCATGACCGGCGGGAACGCGCCGATCGCGTCGACCGCGGAGACGAAGGAGAACGCGCGGCCCGCGAGGTAGTCCGATGACCCTGAGCACCAGAAGCCGATGTCGTCCTTCGTCAGGCCCGCGGACCGCAGGACCTCACCGAAGATCGGCACCAGCATCTCGACGCCGTTCGTGGTGGCGGGGGAGTGCCGCTCGTTCGGCGCCTGCGCGAAGCCAACTACCGCGACATCTGTCATCTGCTGGATCCCGTCGGGCAGGTGGCGTTCACAGGTGGCGCGCGTAAGAGTCGTAAGGCGCGTCTGGCTCCCCGGACGGCTCGAAGTGGTCGATGTTGTGCCCCACGTCCCATTCCTCTCGCGGCTTCCACACCGCCCGCACCCGCAAGCCCATCCGCACATCCTCGGGCGGGCAGCCGAGTATCAGGTGCTGGAACGGAATGTCGGCACCGTCGATCAGGACCGAAGCCGCGACATACGGGCTGGGGAACTTCTGGCCCTGGAACGGCACGTTGACCACGCAGAACGTGGTCACGATGCCGGTGTCGGGCAGTTCCACCTCGTCCCTGGTGGGAACACCGTCGACCGGGCACGCGCCGCGCGGCGGCACGTAGACCTTGCCGCAGACCGGGCAGCGCTGGCCGATCAGCCTGCCCTCGGCTAGCGCGAGCAGGTAGCTGGACTCGCCGGGCGAGACCGTGTGGTCGTAGGTCAGCCGGACCGGCGAGGTGATCATGCCGATCGACGCGGGATCCTGGGTGTGTGCCGGTGCAGCGTTGGCGGGCGGGCTGGCCGCGTCTTCGGCAGGCTCGAAGCAGGCGATGTCGGTGATTCCGTTTCCGCCGCTCGCGGCCCAGCGCGGCGTCACACGCATGCCGGTCCGCATCTGGTCCTTCGATCCCGCGTCTATCGCGTGCAGCATCGCGGTGTCGGCGCCGTCCAGCCTGATCAGCGCCCAGCCGAACGGGTGCCCGAGCGGCTGGCCGTCCAGCGGCCGGTCCGTCCAGGTCCAGCTCACGACCGCGCCGCCGGGCCCGACCTCGGTGAACTCGGCGGGCGGCGCCCCGGTGACCGGGTCGTACTCGAACGGCGGCGCGTGCACCCGCCCGTCGGAGGCCCGTGCCCCGAGTATCCGCCGCCCTGCCAGCGCGGTCGCGAACGCGCCCAGCGTCGGCCCCAGCGACCTGGTGTAGTCGAACGAGATCTCCAGCGGGGCGTGCAGCGGCTGCGGAGGCTGGTCCACGGATGGCATTCTAGAACACGTTCTAGTTCGGCGCGGAGCAACGCCGGGGTCGCCGCCGCGCGTGCGATGGTGAAATGGGGTCGCCGGACGTTGCAGGCTCGCCGATACTGGCTCGGTGCAGCGGATCTCTGTCGTGGGCAACACCGGCTCGGGGAAGACCACCGTCGCCCGCGCGATCGCCGAGGCGCTCGGCGTCCCGCACCTTGAGCTGGACGGCGTGTTCCATCAGCCTGACTGGCAGCCGCTGGAGACCGAGGAATTCCGGCGCATCGTGTCCGATTTCACGGCTGCCGAGAGCTGGGTGGTGGACGGCAACTACTCCGCGGTCAGGGACATAGTCTGGGGCAGGGCCGACACGGTGATCTGGGTCGACCCGCCGCGGCACCGGGTGATGCGCCAGCTCTTCGCCAGGACGATGCGCCGGATGGTCACGGGCGGTGAGCTCTGGAACGGAAACCGGGAGCGGTGGGTCTACCTGTTCAGGCCCGAGGAGTCGATAGTCCTCTACGCCTGGACAAGCCATCGCAAGTACCGGGACAGGTACCTGGCCGCGCCTGCCGATCCCGCGAACGCGCACCTGTCGTTCGTGCGCTTGCGGACGCCGGCCGAGACCACGGCGCTGCTGCGCGACCTCGCGCCTGAGCAGAAAATAGCTTGATCCCAGCGCCGCGTTTCTGCTGCACTACCTGCGGCACAGTGTCGTGCGGTACAAGGTGCAGCGGCACACCGTCGACCAAGGAGAAGCGCATGCGAGCAGCTGTCATGTCCATCGCTCACGCCTATGTAAAGGACATGACGGTTCGTGCGCACGCTGAACTTGGGGATCCTGGCGCATGTAGACGCCGGTAA
This sequence comes from uncultured Actinomycetota bacterium, assembly GCA_963739025.1. Classification (GTDB taxonomy): domain Bacteria; phylum Actinomycetota; class Actinomycetes; order Streptosporangiales; family Streptosporangiaceae; genus Chersky-822. The sequence continues at coordinate 563,159 of CAVTYS010000005.1, forward strand.
AACGACACTGACCGAGCGGCTTCTCCACGCCGCCGGCGTCATCGACGAGATCGGCAGCGTCGATGACGGCAGTACCCAGACCGACACCCTCGCGCTCGAGCGGCGGCGCGGCATCACGATCAAGTCAGCGGTCGTGTCGTTCGCCGTCGGCGACGTCACGGTCAACCTGATCGACACGCCAGGCCACCCGGATTTCATCGCCGAGGTGGAACGGGTGCTCGGCGTGCTCGACGGCGCTGTGCTGGTCGTCTCGGCCGTCGAGGGAGTGCAGGCGCAGACGCGGGTGCTGATGCGGACCTTGCAGCGGCTCGGGATACCCACGCTCATTTTCGTGAACAAGATCGACCGCGCCGGCGGCGACCTCGACCGGGTCATTCGCGGGATCGCTGACCGGCTGACGCCGGGCGTCGTAGCGATGGGCTCGGTGAGCGGGGCGGGTACGCGGGCCGCCAGCTATGCGCCATACGGGCCAGGAGATCCGGCCTTCACCGCGCGGCTTGCTGAGGTGCTCGCCGAGCGGGACGACGCGCTGCTGGCCGACTTCGTGCACGACGAGGCCAGGCTATCCGCTGGCCGGCTCATGGCCGCGCTCGCCGCGCAGTCCCGGCGCTGCCTGGTGCACCCGGTCTTCGCCGGCTCGGCGATGACCGGCGCCGGCGTCGACGAGCTGACGGCGGGCATCACCGGCCTGCTGCCGGCCGCCGACCGCAAGGCGGAGGCGGACGGGCCAGTGTCGGCTGCCGTGTTCAAGGTCGAACGCGGTCCGGCCGGGGAGAAGATCGGCTACATCCGGATGTTCGCCGGCACGCTCCGTGCCAGGGACCGGGTCAAGGTCGGCCCCGTCAGTCATAGTGGCACAGGCGGCACCGGCAAGGTCACCGCGATCAGCGTCTTCGCCCGCGGCAAGGCCGACGACGCCCCGGCCGTCACCGCTGGCCAGATCGCGAAGGTCTGGGGGCTGCCAGGCATCCAGATCGGCGACACGCTCGGCGAGCCACCGCCCGGCAAGGCTCGGCATCATTTCGCGCCGCCGTCGCTGGAGACGGTAGTCGTGCCCGCCCGCGCCAGGGAGAAGGGCGCCTTGCACACCGCGCTCACCCAGCTGGCTGAGCAGGATCCGCTGATCAACCTGCGCCAGGACGACGTCAGGTCGGAGCTGCTGGTCTCGCTGTATGGCGAGGTGCAGAAGGAGGTCATCCAGGCCACGCTGGCCGAGGAGTTCGGCGTGGCGGTGGAGTTCACGCAGACCAGCACGATCTGCATTGAGCGCCCGGCCGGCTCCGGCGCGGCGGTGGAGTTCATCGGACAGGCACCCAATCCTTTCCTGGCCGGGGTAGGCCTGCGGGTCGATCCCGCACCAGTCGGCTCGGGCGTCGAGTTCCGCCTGGAGATCGAGCTCGGAGCCCTTCCCTTCTCGTTCCTGAAGGCCGTCAGGGAGACCGTGTTCGAGACGCTGGGCCAGGGGATCTACGGCTGGGAGGTCACCGACCTGACGGTCACCATGACCCACTCCGGCTACTATCCGCGGCAGAGCCACGCCCACGCGCACTTCGACAAGTCCATGTCGAGTACCGCGGGAGACTTCAGGAACCTCACGCCGCTTGTGCTCATGGATGCGCTGAGCGAGGCAGGCACCAGGGTCTACGAGCCGATGCACCGCTTCCTGCTCGAGCTCCCGGCGGACACGCTCGGCGGGGCGCTGCCCGCACTCGCCAAGCTCCTGGCGTTTCCGCTTGAGCAGCGCACTCAGGGCACGCTGAGCATCGTGGAGGGTGACGTGCCCGCCGCGGCTGTGCACCGGCTGCAGCAGCAGCTACCTGGCCTCACGAGGGGCGAGGGCGTGCTGGAGAGCGCGTTCGACCACTACCAGCTGGTCCGCGGTGAGAACCCGGTCCGCCCGCGATCCGACCACAACCCGCTCAACAGGAAGGAGTACCTGCTGTACGTCTCGCGCGGGGTGGCCGGGTTCTGACTCCTGGCGGCCTGGCTGGCCGGTACCTGGTCACGAAGAACCCGCGTACCGGCAGCCGCAGCCCGAGATTGTGCTCGAACGACGCGGACTCGGCGTCGCTATCCCACCTGATGACGACCGCGTCGTCCGGCCCCACGTTCGGGTCATACAGGTGCAGGGTCACCAGCGGCCCCGCGATCTCATAGCCGTAAGCGAGCACCTGGTGGTTGCCGCCAAGCAGCAGCGGGTTCGCCGACGCGACGGTCACCACGCCGAGGGCAGCTGGTACGCCCGCGTCCAGCATCGCCTTGATGGCCGGCCAGTGCCGCCCTGTCGTCCGGCGCCTCACGCCAGCCCGGCGAGGCCGGTCGCCGTCGGGCAGCAGCATCCACCGGTAGTACCGCACCACGCCGGCGGGCACTCGCCACGAATCGACCAGCCGCCGCACAACGAACCTGAACAGCGGCGTCCCCGCCGCGGGCCTGTCCGCGGGCGGCGGGGCACCAGCGTGCCAGTAGTCCAGCGCCGCGAACACCATCCCGCCGCACAGCCCCCGCCCCGCATTCCCGATCCCCAGCGTCCCGACACCCCGCGTCCCGACACCCAGCCGAATCGACACCGCCGGCCCGTCCGGCCATGAGTTCGCGAACGCGAACCCGTGCGCCGACGGCACGAAACCCGTCGTGCTGTGGTCAGACACGCTGTCCAGTATGACGCCCAACCTCGGTCACCCGTTTGCCGCTATCGCTGTCGCCGCCGATGAATCAGGCAGCGGCCGGGTTCGCGGAAATGCGCGGACCGACCGATGGAATGGTGTCCCGGTATTCTCCGCGTGGGTCACCGAGCCCGCCGATGCGAGACACGGAGATCCGGTCGAATCGGTCTGACGCGGCCGTTAACTGGTTGTAGTGCGACGTGGACGTACCGTGGTACATGCTGGTGAACGTGCAGAGTTAACTGCCTTCTCTCGCCCAAATCAGGGTGAATATCGAACACTGAGACATTGCAATCCGTTGCGGCAGACATGCGGTTTAGGCATTACCGTCAAGTAGGATATCGATTTTGCAAATGCGCGCAACGCTGCGGCTATCGACGTGCTATATCTCTTTAGTCCCTCCAACGCATCCTGATTCAATGACAAGGGCTAAAGCTATGAAATCGGGTAACAGTTCGTTCTCCAGCATCACCCAGGCGGACTGAAACGGGTCGCAAATGGCCTACGCGGGGGGACGGGCGGTCTCCGTGATGGAGCCGGGGAACAGGCGGCGCAGGAAGCCGGGCCGGTTCTCCGAAGGCCCGTGGTCAATCGAGTCGGCGTCCGGCGGGACCAGGCCGTACGCCAGGCACGCCAGGTCGATGTCGGCCAGGAGTCTCCGTCAGCGCGTGATCGCCCTCACGCTGGCCGCCGCGGCGGTCGCCGGCATCACCTTCCTCGCCGTGCCGAGCGTGGTCCGCATCCTGGGCGCCCAGAGCGACGCCTCGCTGCGGGCGGCGATGGCCGTCAGGGATGAGGCGGCGGCCTGGGTCGTGCAGTGGATCTCCCGCGGGTCCTTCGTGGCCTGCGATCCCGCCATGTGCGCCGACCTGCACGCGCACGGGATGCCGAGCTGGCAGCTCACGACGCTCACCTCCGATGCCATCGACCCGATGACGTCGGACGTCGTGGTCGCGACTCCCGTCGTCCGGACCTACTTCGGGCGCAGGCTCGCCCGCGTGTACGCGCCTGGGTTGCTGGCCACATTCGGCTCGCACGGGTCGCGGGTGGAGGTGAGGGCCGTCGACAAGACGGGCGCGACGGCGCGGTACCGGCGTCAGATGCAGGCCAACGTGGCGGCCAGGAAGTCGGTCGGCCGCGCTCTGCTGCGGAACCGGCGAATCAGCGAATCCGAGCACGTCGCCAGGCTGCTGGCGGCAGGCCGGGCTGACCTTCGCATCCTGATGTCACTGAGCGTGCTGGCCACCAAGCTGCGCATCACGATTCTCGCGATCGGCGGAGCCGCTCCTGGGGCTGGCCGCGGCATGCCGCTGCTGTCGGCCGACATCACCGCGGGTGATCTGCCCGCCGGCGACAGCGCCGTCAGCGCCGCATACGCGCGGGTGAAGACGCCATCCCTGCTGACATGGGTCCTGAATGTGTGCCTGGCGCAGATCCCGCCGTTGAATCCGGCGCGCTGCCAGGAGCTTAGCTCGCCCGGTGGCATGAGTTTTGTCCGATTCACGTACGCGGCGCCAACCCCCCTTCAACCGTCAAGCATGACCCCCTGACATCGCTCACCGATCTGAATGAACACCGATCTGACTGAACAAGGAGGAACGAATGAGGTTAAAGTCCACGCTGTTGTCAATACGGAACGTCATCGCCGCATGCGCTCTGTCAATTGGCCTGGTGTCGGTCGCGACATCCGCCACATCGGCGGCCCAGGGAACCGGCTGGCTCCGGCTCGCTCACCTGTCCCCGAACACGCCTGCCGTCGACGTCTACCTCTACTCGGCCGGCAATCCGAAGGCACGAGTCGTGCTGCGGCATGTCGCGTACGGGACTGTGTCGCCGTACCTGCGGGCTCAGGCAGGTGAGTTCACGGTGGCGATGCGCCCTGCCGGAGCCGCCGCGTCGTCCTCGCCGGTGCTGTCGACTGGCGTGCGGGTGCACCAGGGCGACGCGTACACGGTGGCGGGCATGGGCCCGGCGAAGGGGCTGCGGCTCCAGGTGATGCGGGACAAGCTGACCACGCCGAGGGGACACGCGCTGATCAGGGTGATCCAGGCCTCCATGCGGGAACACCAGGTCACCGTGCGTGCGGGCTCTGCCGTGATCGGCAAGCACCTCGTCTTCGCGTCGACGACGTCCTACCGGCCGGTGCGCCGCGGCGACCTCGCCGTGCGGGCCATCGGGGAGACCGAGCACGTGGTCAGCAAGCTCAGCCTGGAGGCGGGGACCATCCACACCCTCGTGGTGCTGGACGAGCCTGGTCGCCTGCGGATCGACAATCTCGAGGACGCCGCGGCCAGCAAACCCATCATTGTGCCTCCGGACACCGGCATGGGCGGCACCGCTCCGGTCCGGAACTCCGGCGTGGCGTGGCTGGCGTTCGTCACGGCTGGCCTGCTGATCGCCGCGTCCGGCCTGATGCGGCTCCGCCGCAGCCGCCGGCCAGCGCCGTCGCCTCGGTGACATGAGCCTGTGACATGAGCCGAGGACGGCACGCGGCGCGGGTAGCCGGCCGGCAGGGCTCATCACCCTGCTGGCCGGCTTGCTGGTCGCGCTCGGCGGCGGTGCGGCGTACGTGCACCAGTTGCACGCGGACGGGCCCTTCTATGACCCTCGGGCCCTTCGGGCCGGCTTCCCGCCTCGCACAGGTCGGCACGTGACGGTGCCGCACGGCCCCGTCGCCGAACTGGCGAGTGCGTCAGCGAGCCACCGGGTGCCGCGCCCGATCTTCCTCTACATCCCGGCGATCGGCGTGCAGACCAGGCTGGTCAGGCTCGGGATAACGGCGAACGGCCGGCCCCAGGTCCCGGCCACGGCGATGGTGGCCGGCTGGTACACCGCAAGCGCACGACCTGGCGCCATCGGCCCGTCGATCATCGCCGGGCACGTCGACAGCCGCACCACGCCCGGTGTGTTCTTCCTGCTCAGGTACCTCAGGCGGGGCGACATGGTGTATGTCATGCGGGCGAACGCCACCATCGCGGCTTTCAAGATCAGCAAAGTCCGCACGTACTCCAAGTCCGCCTTCCCGTCCCGCGCGGTCGACAGCCCCGTGCCGTACGCCGCCATCAGGCTGATCACCTGCGGCGGCGAGTTCGACCACGTAACCGGGCACTACCTGAGCAATGTGATTGCCTTCGGCTACCAGGTGTCTCGCCATCCACGGTGAGGTCAGTCCCGGGATTCACCTCTCGGGCGGGCGGGGCGAGCGGGGCAGGCGGGTCAGCGGCCGGTGAAGACGGGCTTGCGCTTCTCGGCGAAGGCGCGCGGACCCTCCTTGGCATCGGCCGACATGAAGACCTCCATGCCGATCCGGGATTCGACCGCGAACGCCTCGTTCTCGCCCATTCCCTCGGTCTCCCTGATCGTGCGCAAGATGGCCTGCACCGCGAGCGGGCCGTTGGCGGCGATCTGGTCAGCCACCTCCAGCGCCCTGGTCAGCGCCTGCCCGTCCGGCACCACCTGACCGATCAGCCCGATCCGCAGCGCCTCATCGGCGGTGATGTGCCTGCCGGTCAGCAGCAGGTCGGCCGCGATCGTATAGGGGATCTGCCGCACCAGCCTGACCGCCGACCCGCCGAGCGGGAACAGGCCCCAGCGCGCTTCGGAGATTCCGAACCGCGCGCCCTGGCCGGCGATCCTGATGTCTGTCGCCTGCAGGATCTCGGTCCCGCCGGCGATCGCTGCGCCCTCAACGGCCGCGATCAGCGGCTTGGCCAGTCGCCTGCCCTTGAGCAGCGCGTCGATCACCGACAGGTCCAGGCCTGCATGGCGGAACGAATCTCCAGGGGGAGCGGCGGTCATCGCCTTGAGATCGGCCCCCGCGCAGAACGCACCCCCCGCGCCGGTCAGCACCGCCACCCTGATCTCGGGGTCAGAGTCGGCCTCGTCCCACGCCTGGCGCAGCAAGGCCATCATCGGGCCGCTCAGCGCGTTGCGGGCCTCCGGGCGGTTCATCGTGACGATGAGCACCTGCCCGCGCCGCTCGATCAGCGCGTGCGCGGGTTCAGACCCCTCGGTCGCGGCCATCGTCTTGCGTCTCCCCGTCGGCTGAATCTTGCTTCCAGACTGTAACAGGTTCTAGTTTCGTCCCATGGCACTGAACATCGCCGATCTGTTCGAGCACGCCGCCGACGCCGTTCCCGACCGGATGGCGGTGGCCTGCGGCGATCGGCATGTGACGTACCGCGAGCTTGACGAGCACACGAACCGGCTCGCGCACCACCTGGCCAGCATCGGGGTCGGGCCGGACGATCACGTCGGGTTGTACGCGCGCAACTCCATCGAGGCCGCCGAGACGCTGATCGCGACGTACAAGCTGCGCGCCAGAGCCGTGAACATCAACTACAGGTACGTAGAAGCCGAGCTGCGGTACATGGTCGGCGACGCGGACCTGGTCGCGCTGGTCTACGACCAGCAGTACGCGCCGCTGGTCGCGGCCGTGCGGCCGGACGCTGACAAGCTGCGCGGAGCCGTCGTCATCGACGACGGCTCCGCCCCCGATGGCGAGATCCCCGGCGTCCCTTACGACACCGCGCTGGCCGGACAGCCGGCCGGGCGGGACTTCGGCCCGCGCAGCGGCGACGACATCTATCTGCTCTACACCGGCGGCACGACGGGGTACCCCAAGGGCGTTCTCTGGCGGCAGGAGGACGTGTGGCGGACCCTGGGCGGCGGCATCGACTTCCTCACCGGCGAGCCGCTGGCCGACGAGTGGGCGCAGTCGAAAAAGGCTCTCGGCGGCGGGCTCGTCAAGCTCTGCACGGCACCGCTGATCCACGGCAACGCGCAGTGGGCGCTGCTGATGGGCCTGTTCGCCGGCGAGACGATCGTGCTCGTGCCGAAGTTCGACCCCAGGGACATCTGGACCTCGGTGTAGCGGTACAAGGTCAACGTCCTGGTCATCATCGGCGACGCGATGGCCAGGCCGCTGATCGAGGAGTACGCGAACGGCGGCTACGACGCCTCGTCGGTTCTGGCGATGTCGTCGAGCGCGGCCTTGTTCTCGCCGACCGTGCGGGAGGCCTGCCTGGCCGCGCTGCCGAACGTGGTGATCACCGACGCGATCGGCTCGTCGGAGACCGGCTTCACCGGGATCAGCTTCGTCAGCGCTGGCGCGAAGACCAGCGGCGGGCCGCGGGTGACGCCAGGGCCGAGCACGATCGTGATCGACGAGCACGGCCGCCCGGTCAGCGCCGGCGACATCGGCAGGATCGCAAGGGGCGGCCACGTGCCGCTCGGCTACTACAAGGACCCGGTCAAGACCGCGGCGATGTTCGTGGAAGTCAACGGCGAGCGGTATGTCGTCCCCGGTGACTTCGCAAGGGTCGAGGAGGACGGCACCGTCACCCTGCTCGGCCGCGGCAACGTGTGCGTGAACACGGGCGGCGAGAAGGTCTTCCCCGAAGAGGTCGAAGGCGCGCTCAAGGAGCACCCTGATGTCTTCGACACGCTGGTGATCGGCATACCCGACGAGCGCCTGGGCCAGCGGGTCGCGGCGATCGTGCAGCCGAGGGACGGCGTCAGCCTGGACGTGGCCGACCTGGATGCGGTGGTGCGCCAGCACATCGCCGGCTACAAGGTCCCCAGGACGGTATGGCTCACCGACCACATCGGCCGGACCCCGAGCGGCAAGGCTGACTACACCTGGGCCAGGAGGTTCGCGGACGAAAGGCTCGCCGCGGCCACTGCGGCTCCGGCGGCCGGTGGCTGAGCCGTGACACTGCGAACGCCGATCTGCGACCGCCTCGGGATCGAGCACCCGATCGTCGGGTTCACGCCGTCCGAGCAGGTCGCCGCCGCGATCAGCAGGGCGGGCGGGCTCGGCGTGCTCGGCGCGGTCCGCTACAACGACGCCGATGAACTCGAGGCGGCCCTGACCTGGATGGACGCCAATACCGACGGCCGCCCGTACGGCGTGGACGTGGTGATGCCGGCCAAGGTCCCTGCCGAAGGAAGCCAGATCGACCTCGGTGAGCTGATCCCGGCCGGTCACCGTGACTTCGTAGACGAGACGCTGCGGCGGCTCGGCGTGCCGCCGCTGCCCGCTGATAAGGATCAGCGGGGCGGGGTACTCGGCTGGCTGCACTCGGTCGCCCGCGCCCATGTCGAGGTGGCACTCGAGCATCCAGTCGCGCTGATCGCCAACGCGCTCGGATCGCCGCCAGACGACGTGATCGAGGCCGCGCACGATCACGGCATCGCGGTCGCGGCGCTGGCAGGCAAGGCCGAGCACGCGGCGCGGCACGTGTCAAGGGGCGTGGACATCGTTGTCGCGCAGGGATACGAGGCCGGCGGCCATACCGGCGAGATCGCGAGCATGGTGCTGATTCCCGAGGTCGTCGACGCGGTCGGGGCCGAAGTCCCCGTGCTCGCGGCGGGCGGCATCGGATCCGGCCGCCAGATCGTGGCCGCGCTCGCGCTGGGCGCGACCGGGGTCTGGATGGGCTCGTACTGGCTGACCACGCGGGAGTACGCGCTCGGGTCTGGCGTCTCCGGGCTGCGGGATGCGCTGCTGGCGGCGACCTCCTCGGACACGGTGCGGTCGCGAATCTACAGCGGGAAGCCGGCCAGGCTGCTCAAGAACGAGTGGACCAAGGCCTGGGACGAGCCAGGCGCGCCGGAGCCGCTGCCGATGCCGCTGCAGAACCTGCTGGTCAGCGACGCGCATCAGCGGCTGATGGAGTCCGGCAACCCGGCCGTCGTGCCGATGCCCGTCGGCCAGATCGTCGGCCGCATGAACAGCGTGCGCCCGGTCGCCGAGGTGATGGCCGGCCTGCTGGCCGAGGCCGGCGAGGTCCTGACCAGGCTGGGAAAGCTCAGCTGAGGACGGCCCTTATCGCCGGGCACGAAAGGGCTCGATCGTACGCTCGATCGCGGCCATCGTTTCTGGCCAGGCGCCGAAGTGCGCCAGCATGCAGAGCTGCTCACGCAGGTGCAGGATCGGCATCCGGTCCCGCCAGCCAGCGGCGAGCGGGCGGACCTCGTCGTACGCGGCGAAGAACGCGTCGGGCGCCGCGAACTGGGCGGTGCAGTACATCATCGAGATATCGGTCTCGGCCCACATCCAGCAGACAGCGGGGTCGATGAAGGCGGGCTCGCCGGCCGCCGACAGTGTGTTGCCGCGCCACAGGTCGCCGTGCGTGAGCACCGGCGGGCTGGCCGGTATCAGCTCAGGCAGGCGGTCGCAGAGCCGTTCGAGCGCGCGCTGGCCGGCTGGCCCGAGCGCCGCGCCGACCTTCGGCTCTTCCAGGTACCGCAGGACGCGATGCGCGGCGAAGAATTCGTGCCCGTTCTCGCTCCAGGCGTTGCGCTGCGGCAGCCGCCCGAGCCAGCCGTCAGAGTGCCACCCGAACCTTGGCCCCGCGACGCCGTGCAACCGCGCGATGTCGCGGCCGGCCGCGACCCAGAACTCCGCAGCCGGGCCCTGCGGGCACGGGTCAAGCGCCTCGAGCACCAGCCAGCGAGCCCCGGCGTCGATCACGGCCGCAGTGCGCAAAGCACCGCTGAGTGCGCGAAGCCCTGTCACTTCGGCGGCGAACATGCCGTCGGGAGCGTCGTCGGTGGTCTTCACCACCAGCGAAGTCCCGTTGGCCAGCCGCACCATCCAGACGCTGGCGATGGCACCACCGTGCAGCGGCGCGACGTCGACGACATCGGCCGGCCCCGCGATTCCGGCCTCGCGGAGCAGGCTCGCGATCTGCGTCAGCATCAGCCTCCTCGCGGGCGATCGCCGGTGCGAAGCCGGGCAACCATGGTAGGACCGCGATCTGCTCTGACGGGGCGAGCGGCGAGTCCGGGATAGGGTGCCAGGCGTGCGCGTTCGCGAGGACCTCGGCGAGGAGGTGACCGTTCCGGCGACGGTCACCCGCGTGGTCGCGGGTCAGCTCAGGACCTGAACTACTCGGTGTCTCGCTTCCAGTGCGGCTTGCCGAAGAGCCGCCTGATCACGTCGTGCAGACTGTGCCCGGTATCGGCGAGCGAGTCCACGCTGTAGACCGGCGGCCCGTCCGGCGCCGGCAGCCCAGCGGCCTGCTCGTCGCTGAGGCTGGACTGAATGTGCGTGGTCGTGAACTCGGGCAGGTGCTCGGCGTCGATGAAACGCAGCCCGTGGTGGGTCGCGATCACGATGCCTTCGAAGATGTCCAGGTCGGAGACGTCCAGGACGTGCTCCAGCGTGCCGATCTTCGTGCCAGAGCTGCTCAGCACCGGCGTGCCGCGGGTCGCGCCCGCGAAGGAGATCGGTGTTCCTTCACTCATGTCGCCAGCCGCCTCCAGCCGCTTCCGCCAATGCGGACGACCGTATCACCAGTCCGAGCTGGCGAAGCTGCGCTGTCGCGCCGCCCAGGGCGGACTCGTTCTGCTTGGCCGCGGTGAAGTACCTGTGCAACGCGTGCGACGTGTCGATGCCCACGCCGCCGTGAATGTGCACGGCGGTGTGCGCGACCCGGTGGCCGCCGTCGGCCGCCCAGAACTTCGCCGTCGCGATCTCCTCGCCGGCCGGCAGTCCGGCCTCGAGCCGCCAGGCTGCCTGCCACATCGTCAGCCTGATGGCCTCGACGTCGATGTAGGCGTCGGCCAGGCGCTGCGCCACCGCCTGGAACGCGCCGATTGGCCTGCCGAACTGCTCCCGGGTCCGCGCGTGAGCGGCGGTCAGCTCCAGCGCCCGCTCGGTGACGCCCAGCTGGGCGGCGCAGATGCCCACCGTGGCCCGGTCGGCCAGCCAGCCAGTGACATCGGCGCCCGGCTGGCCGAGCAGCCTGCCTGGGCCGAGTTCCGTGCCGTCGAACGTGAGCCTGGCGAAGCCGGGCCCGTCGGTCGCGTACTGCGGCTCGGCGGTTACCCCGGGATCGACCGGCTCCACGCAGAACACCGCCGTGCCGCCCGGCGTAGCGGCCGGCACGAGGAAGAGGCTGGCGTCGGCGCCGGCCTGGACCACGGTCTTCGTCCCGCGCAGCAGCCAGCCGCCGCCGGCGTGCTCGGCCGTGGTGGCAGGATCGCGCGGGTCCCCGGCGCCTGGCTCGGCCAGCGCGGCCGCGATGACAAAGTCGCCCGCCGCGGCCGGAGCCGCCCAGGCGGTGACCTGCTCGTCGGATCCGAATCGGGCAATGGCGCCGGCCCCGAGCACGATCGAGCTCAGGTACGGCACCCGCGCGACGGTACGCCCGACCTCAATCAGGACGGCGCACTGCTCGAGCAGGCCGAGTCCGTCGCCGCCCGCGTTCTCCGGCAGGGCGGCGCTGAGGATCCCGGCGGCAGCCAGCTCGGACCACAATGCCCCGTCGAAGCCCAGGCCCGCCGCGTCGAGCTCAGCAAGCCGCTCGGGGGTTTCCTTGTCCGTGAGGATGCGCCGGGTCAGCGCCGACAGTTCCTCGGCGGTCTGCGTAATAGAAAAATCCACAGCTCTTCTCCCGGAGTCAGCGCCGGTACGGCAGGCCGAGCGCGAGCATCGCGATCATGTCGCGCTGGATCTCGTTCGTGCCGCCGCCGAACGTGAGGATCAGAGCGGACCTGTGCATGCGCTCGATCCGGCCAGCGAGCAGCGCGCCAGGCGAGCCCTCCCTGACCGGCGCGCTCGCGCCGAGCACCTCCATCAGCAGCCGGCAAGCCTCGATGGTCAGCTCGGTGCCGTAGATCTTGGTGGCCGACGCGGCCGCTGGACCGAGTGCCTGGCCCGCGTCGAGCCGCGCTGCGATCTGCCAGTTCAGCAGCTTCAGCACCTCGGTCCAGGCGTGCACGCGGGCCAGGTGCACCTGCACCCACTCGGCGTCGATCAGCAGGCCGCCGTCGCCGGCCGGTGCCCGCGCCGCCCAGTCCCGCACCTCGCGCAGCGCGGTCTGGAGCGGGGCGGCCGACGTCAGCGCGACCCGTTCGTGGTTGAGCTGGTTCGTGATCAGCGGCCAGCCGCCGCCTTCCTCCCCAACCAGGTTGCCCGCCGGGACGCGGACGTCGGAGTAGTAGGTCGCGCTGGTCGAGACGCCCGCCATGGTCGGGACGGGGGTCCACGAGAAGCCGGCGGCACCGATGGGAACGATGATGATCGACAGGCCCTTGTGCCTGGGCGCGTCCTGATCGGTGCGGCACGCCAGCCAGACGTAGTCCGCGTATCCGATCAGTGACGTCCACATCTTCTGGCCGTTGATCACGTAATCGTCGCCGTCGCGCACCGCCGTGGTCCGCAGGCGCGCCAGGTCGGTTCCCGCCTCTGGCTCGGAGTAGCCGATCGAGAAGTGCGCCTCCCCGGCAGCGATCTTCGGCAGGTAGAACGACTTCTGCTCGTCGGTGCCGAACCGCATGATCGTCGGCCCGACCGTGTTGATGGTCAGGAACGGCACAGGTACGCCGGCCGCGGCCGCCTCGTCGGTGAAGATCAGCTGGTCGGTGACGCTGGCGTCGCGGCCGCCGTAGGTGGCCGGCCAGCTGAGCGTCAGCCAGCCGTCGGCACCGAGCAGCCTGACGATCTCCCGGTACGCGACGCCGTCGCCGTAGTCACCGCCGGTCCTGCTCAGCGCGGCCCTGCGTTCTGCCGTCATCAGGCCGGCGAAGTACTCGCGCAGCTCGCCCCTGAGCTTGTCCTGCTCCGCCGTATAGGTCAGGTGCACGCCGCCTCCGCTGCGGTTCTCCGGCCCGCGAATAGAACGTGTTCTACTCTAACCGCCGACCCGTCGCCGCCGCATGCGGGCGAGAGTCCTTCGCGATCACGGTGCGGGGGAGTTCACGGTGCCGGGAGCAGCACGCAGCTGTCGCCGAACTCGTGTCCGAGGTATCCGGCCTCGTCCGCCTCGGCGTAGGCGGCCTTGACGAGGGCGGAACCGGCGACGGCCTCGAGCAGCGCCAGATGCGAGGCCTCCGGGTCGTGCCAGCCGGTGATGAGGCCGTCGACGACGCGCGCGGGGTGCTCGGTGCCCAGGACGAGGTCGGTCCAGCCGTGGCTGGGCCGGACGGTGCCCGCTTCGTCGGCCGCGCTCTCCAGCGCTCTCGTCACCGTCGTGCCGACGGCGACGACGCGCTTTCCTGCCGCCCTGGCCTGGTTGACCAGCCTGGCGGTCGGCTCGGGTACGGCGAACCGCTCGGGCAGCGGCAGCTCGCCGGTCTCCAGCGAGGCGACCCCGGCATGCAGGGTGATCGGCGCGATGATCACGCCGGCCGTGATCAGGTCGACGACGAGGTCCGCCGTGAACGGGCGGCCGGCGCTGGGCATCTCCGCGCTGCCAGGATGCAGGGAGAACACGGTCTGGTAGGCAGCGAGCGGCCACTCGCCGGGCACGTAGCTGTACCTGACCGGCCGGCCGTGCCTGGCCAGGAACGCCTCCACTCCGTCGGCGGACTCCGGGCCGCAGACGGAGGTCACCCACAGCCGGTCGGCGGCCGGGTCCGGGTAGCGGGAGAGCAGGGTCAGCGACGTGCTGCCGGGCAGGCTGATCGTCTCGGCCGCCTCGGCGTCGGTGACCCGGCCGCGTTCTGTGTCGCTGTGCCGCAGTTCGACCACCCAGCAGCCGTCGTCCAGCGGCGTGGAGAAGTGGACGGTCACGGGCCGTCCGCCGGCGCGGTGCCCGTCGACCGCCGCGGCGAGCGTTCCTGAGGTGTTGACGACGAGCACGTCGCCGGCCGCCAGGAACCTGACGAGGGCACCGAACCTGGCGTGCGCCAGGCCGTCGGTCGTGGCGACGAGCAGCCGGACGCCGTCGCGGGCCAGACCGCGTTCTTCGGCTGGCCGGTCGGCCGCGTGTCTCACGCTGTCACCTCCGCGGGGAAGGGTTGGGACGGGGCGGGCGACGGACTGTTCAGGTCGGCGGCCCGGTAGCGGCCGCTGGGCGGGCGCTCGGCGATCAGCCGCAGCAGCGCGGGAACGACGGTCTCGGGTTCTGGCCGGTCGGAGATGTCCTCGCCCGGGAAGGCCTGCTGGTGCATCTCGGTCCGCATGTCTCCTGGGTCGAACGCGTAGCAGCGCAGGCCGCCGTCCTCAGCGGCCAGTACCGCGGTGAGCTGGTCAAGGGCAGCCTTGGACGAGCCGTAGCCGCCCCAGCCCTGGTAGGCCTCAACCGCTGCGTCCGAGCTGACGTTGACGATCGTTCCGCCGGCCGCGCCGAGCTGGACGGCGAGCAGCTGGATCAGCGCGAGCGGCGCGATCACGTTGGTCTCGTAGACGTGGCGCAACGCGCCCAGGTCATAGCTGGTCAGTGCCGGCAACGGGCTGGGTCCGAGCGTGCTGGCGTTGTTGACCAGCAGGTCGAGCCGGCCGAGCCCGGTGATCGCGGCAGCCAGCCCGGCCCGGTGGCCCGCGCTGGTGATGTCGCCCGCGATGGCGGTGACATCGGGAAGGCCGAGTACGGCGTCGGCCAGGTCAGCTTCCCGCCGGGCGTCGGTGACCAGCGACCAGCCGCGGCTGGCGAGCGCCCTGGCGGTCGCCAGGCCGAGCCCTCGGGACGCTCCGGTGATCAGGGCGACAGGCATTGTCGTGCTCCTTACTGTCGGATGCGTGCCATACTGGTAGTTGAAGTCAACTTCAAGTCAAGCGATGCTGGCAGGGACGGTCGATGCACACCACAGATCTGCTCACGGTCGGGGAGATCGCCCGCAGGAGCGGGTTCGCCGACTCGGCCATTCGGTACTACGAGCGGCTCGGTCTGTTGCCCGCGTCCAGGACATCAGGCGGACAGCGCAGGTTCGAGCGGAGCACGCTGCGCCGCCTGGCGTTCATCCGCGCCGCCCGCAACATCGGCCTCAGCCTGGACGAGGTCGCGGCCGCGCTGGCGTCGCTGCCCGCCGGCCGGACGCCGACCAGGTCTGACTGGTCCCGGTTGTCGAGCAGCTGGCGGCAGCGGCTCGACGACCAGATCGACGCGCTCGTCGCGCTGCGCGACGGGCTCGACTCGTGCATCGGCTGCGGCTGCCTGTCGCTGGACCGGTGCGCGTTCTCCAACCCATCGGATCTGGCTCGCAACGGCGGTCCCGGCGCGGTCTACCTGCCATCGGGCCTGCGCCGTGATGTTCCGCACCCGGTCGCCCGCCCGCCAGCCCAGGCGTAGAACGTGTTCTACTTGGAGTGGCACTCTGGCGCGAGGAAGGGTTAGCCGGGATGGCTGAGGCGTTCATCGTCGACGCGGTCAGGACGCCGGTCGGCAGGCGGGGCGGCGGACTCGCCGGCGCACATCCGGCGGACCTCGGCGCGCACGTGCTGTCGGCTCTGGTTTCGCGAACCGGCATCGACCCATCGGCGGTCGACGACGTGATCCTCGGCTGCGTGGACACGATCGGCCCGCAGGCGGGGGACATCGCACGCACCGCGTGGCTCGCCGCCGGGCTGCCGGAGGCCGTGCCAGGGGTGACCGTCGACCGCCAGTGCGGGTCATCACAGCAGGCCGTGCACTTCGCCGCCCAAGCGGTGCTCAGCGGCACCGCCGACCTCGTCGTCGCGGGCGGGGTGCAGAACATGAGCCAGATCCCCATCGCCGCCGCGATAACGGCCGGGCGGGCGTTCGGCCACGACGACCCGTTCGGCGGGTCGCGTGGCTGGCTTGCGCGCTACGGCAGCCAGGAGATCTCCCAGTTCCGCGCCGCCGACCTCATCGCGGCGAAGTGGGGGATCGGCCGGGCCGAGATGGAGGAGTTCGCGCTGGCCAGTCATCAGCGGGCGATCGCGGCGATCGACGCCGGCGACTTCGCCGCCGAGATCGCGCCGTACGGCGCCGTCAAGGACGATGAGTGCCCGCGGCGCGACACCTCGCCCGAGCGCATGGCCAAGCTGGAGCCGTTGCGCCCGGCCGCCGACGGCGGAGTGATCACCGCGGCGCTCTCCAGCCAGATCGCGGACGGCGCAGCCGCACTGCTGATCGCCTCCGAGCGCGCGGTCGCCGGGCACGGCCTGCGGCCCAGGGCACGGATCGCCCACATCTCCGTACGCGGCGACGACCCTGTGCTGATGCTGACCGCGCCGATCGCGGCGACCGAGCATGCGCTGCGCAGGTCAGGCCTTCGCCTTGCCGACATCGACCTGGTGGAGATCAACGAGGCGTTCGCCCCCGTCGTGCTCGCCTGGCAGCGCGAAACCGGCGCCGACCTGAGCCGGGTGAACGCGTGCGGCGGCGCGATCGCGCTCGGCCACCCGCTGGGCGCGACCGGCGCCCGGCTGATGACCACGCTGCTCTACGGGCTGGAGCGGACCGGCGGCAGGCTCGGCATGCAGACCATGTGCGAGGGCGGCGGTCAGGCCAACGTCACGATCATCGAGCGGGTGGGCTGACCGTCGCTCATTCTCCGGTCGAGCCGGCCATCATCTCGGCGACGATGTCGAGGTGGCCGGTGTGCCTGGCGTACTCCTGCAGCAGGTGGAAGAGGATCCGCTGCAGCGTCGCCGGGTCGGCGCCGTCCCACCGTTCGCCCGGCTGACCGACCTCGGCGAGGTCGTGCGCCTCGATCACGGCCGTGCTCCGCTCGGCCTGCGCCGCGAGCGCGGCGATGAGTCCGCCGAGCGTCTCGTCCTGGCTGACGTACCAGCGCCCGTCCTTGCTGTCGGCCCCGGGATCGGCCACGTCCCTGCCCTCGAACCCCCACTCCAGCCAGCGCAGCTCGACGTGCCGCAGGTGCTTGAGCAGCTCGAGCGGCGTCCAGCCGGACGGCAGGATGCTCCTGGTGAGATCACCGGTCGGCAGCTCGCGGAGCTTGGTCACGAGCCGGGAGCGGAAGTACGCGAGGTAGCGCAGGAACACCTCGCGCTCTGAGCGCGCCGGGATCGTCGGCGACGGGAACTCCACGGGTTCGGCAAAGGCATCAGCAGTCATAACGCAACCCTCGCGCACCGTCGGCCACATGGTCGAGCGAATTGACGGTCGGCGCTCAGCCGTCAGGAACAGCCACTCGCGCTATCACCGCGATGCCGATGGCCGCCGCTGCGAAGACGATCGCCCAGGCCAGCGCCCCCACGGCCGCCAGCCCCGAGGCAGCCGCGAGGAAGAGCACGATCTCGGCGCCGAGCCGCCATGGCTGAGGCAACCGGCGCCGCGCGCGAGGCGCCAGTGCGAGTCCCCAGATGATCGCGACGGCAACGGGAGCGAGTACGGCAAGAGCGATGTTCGCCGCTGTGCCGAGTCCCGCGTTGACGCCGACGATCGCCAGCACGGCGAGCAGGGCGAGTTCGGACAGGAACGCCAGCGTCAGGATGAACCAGCGCAGCGAACTCGTCACGCCGCCACCCTACTGGCGGCTGGAAATAGGACAGCTACGTGCCGGCGACGTTCAAGGAGTGCGGGTGACGGCACTTGACTGTTCCAGATCCGCTCGCCGCCGCGGCCCGTCGGCGCGGGTCAGGGGCGGAAGCGCATGACGCCGCGGTCGATGACCACGGTGCCGTCCTTCGTCGCGGTCTGGAACTGCGCGCGGCCTTCGTCGCTCCCGCCGTCATCGGTGACCCACATTGAGACGGTCAGCGTGTCGCCTGGCAGGACCGGGCGGGTGAACCGTCCGGCCATCGACGCGAATCTCGCGGGGTCCGAGCCGCAGAGCGCGTGCAGCAGCGCGCGGCCCGTGACGCCGTAGGTGCACAGGCCGTGCAGGATCGGCCTGGCGAAGCCGCCCCTCGCGGCGAACGCCGGGTCGGCGTGCAGCGGGTTGCGGTCGCCCGACAGCCGGTAGATCAGGGCTTGCTCAGGGCGAGTCTCCAGGGTCACCGCATGATCGGCCGGCCGATCCGGGCGCTCCCACGGCTCGCTGCCGCCGCGCTCGCCACCGAACCCGCCCTCGCCGCGGATGAATGTCCCGGCGCGCGAGGTCACCATCGGCTCGCCGGTGGCGGCGTCGACGGCCTGGTTCTGGGTCGTGATGAGCGCGCCCGAGCCCTTGTCGTAGATCCCGGTGACGGTGGACACGGTGCGCACCGTTCCGGCCACCGGCAGCGGCCTGTGCAGCTCGAACGACTGTTCCGCGTGCACGAGCAGCGCGCGGTCGAAGTCGCCGAGGTTCCGCCTGACCGCTGCCTGGGCGATCAGCACGGCGAACGTCGGCAGGACCTGCTGGGTGACGCCGCTGGTGTTCTCCGTGGTGAACGCTAGCTCCTGCAGCGGATCACCCAATCCGGCGCCGATCCCCACCGCGTACAGCAGCGCGTCCTTCGAGGTCCAGGACCGCTCGTGCGGCTCTCCCGGTTCCCCGACCAAGCTATGGTCGAGCGCCATCATGGACTCCAGAGTCTTGTTGTAGCCCGGTATTAGAATTTCGTTCTAAAATCATTCTCTGAATGCCTATGCCGCTGTGTCAACGTTGGCCGGCGCGCCTCCGGCACGACGGGAGTGAGCCATGGGACTGCTGGACGGAAAGGTCGCCATCGTGACCGGCGCGAGCCGGGGGATAGGCGCGGAGATCGCCAGGCGATTCGGCGCCGAGGGAGCGGCGGTCGCCGTCGCGGCCAGGACCACCGAGCCCGGCCAGTCGCCGTTGGACGGGACGATCGGCGACACCGCGGCGGGGATCGGGGCCGCGGGCGGCACGGCGGTTGCGATCGGAGCCGACCTGTCCAAGCCCGAGGACCGGGAGCGGCTGGTGGCCGAGACGACGGAGCGGCTCGGTCCCCCCGACATCCTGGTGAACAACGCGGCGGTGACGTACTTCACCAGGGTCGAGGACTTCACGCCCAAGCGCTACCAGCTGATGTTCGACGTGCAAGTGCAGGCCGCGTTCCACCTCGCGACGCTCGTGCTGCCTGCCATGCGCGGCCACGGCCGCGGCTGGATCCTGAACATCTCGTCGAGGGCGGCGCTGCACCCGGAGATCCCGCCGAACGCGTGGGGCGGCCGCGGCGGCACCGTCTACGGCATGTGCAAGGCCGCGATCGAGCGGTTCTCCACCGGTCTGGCCGCCGAGCTCTATGCCGACAACATCGCGGTCAACGCGCTGTCGCCGACGCAGGTCGTGCCGACACCAGGGACGATCTTCCACCGGCTGACAACGCCAGGCGGCGAGAACTCCGAGCCGCCAGCCGTCATGGCGGCCGCGGCGCTCGCGTTGTGCAGCGCCGACCCGCAGACCATGACCGGCCGGATCACCTACTCCCAGGAGCTGCTCGCCGAGCTCGGCGTGTCCCTCCCCGGCTAGCACCACCCGGCCAGCGGCGTCTAGACGCCGATCCTGGTGGCGAGGCGCTCGCGGTGGTAGCTCGCGTCGCCGAGGAACAGCTCGCTGGCCTTGGCGCGCTTGAAGTACAGGTGCGCGTCGTGCTCCCAGGTGAAGCCGATGCCGCCGTGGATCTGGATGTTCTCGGCGGCGACGTGGAAGTACGTGTCGGAGGCGAGTGCCTTGACGAGGGCGGCGACGACCGGCACCTCTGGCGAGTCCTCGGCGACTGCCGCCGCAGCGTAGCCGACCGCCGACCGCAGCGACTCGACCTCGAGCAGCAGGTCGGCGCAGCGGTGCTTGATGGCCTGGAAGCTGCCGATCGGCCGGCCGAACTGGTGCCTGATCTTCGCGTACTCAACGGCCATGTCGAGCGCTCGCTGGGCGCCGCCGAGCTGTTCGGCGGCCTGCGCGATCGCCGCGACGTCGAGGGTGCGGCTCAGGATCGCGTCTCCTACTCCCGGCGCGCCGATCAGCCTGGCCGGCACGGAGCTGAACTCGAGCCTGGCTAGCCTGCGGGTCTGGTCGAGCGTGGGCAGCTCCTTGCGGGTCAGCCCGTCGGCGCCGGCCTGGACGGCGAACAGTGACAGGCCGGCCGGCGTCCGGCCGGCGACCAGGATCAGGCTCGCGGCGTGGCCGTCGAGCACGAAGCTCTTGTGGCCGTCAAGCGTCCAGCTGCCGTCCCGCTCGCTGGCCGCGAGGCTGATCGCGTCCGGCTCCCAGGAGCCGTTGTCCTCGGTGAAGGCCAGCGTCGCGATCGTCTCGCCGCTTGCGATGCCGGGCAGCAGGTCCTGCTTCGCGGCCTCGTCCGCGCTTGTCAGCAGCGCCGTCGCGGCGAGCACCGCGCTGGCCAGGTACGGACCTGGGTACAGCGCGGCACCCAGTTCCTCGAGCACGATGGCCTGCTCGGTGAAGGTGAATCCGGCGCCGCCGTACTGCTCGGGAATCGCGAGGCCCTGGAGGCCGAGCTGGCTGCCCGCGTAGCTCCACACCTTCTCGTCGCTGCCGTCGTCGGACTCCATCAGCTCGCGAACCCGCGACAGCGGCACCCGGTCCGCGAGGAAGCGCCGGACCGACTCCCGCAGCTCCTGCTGCTCCGTGCTGTACGCGAGCTTCATTGCCGGTGTTCCGTTCTCTCCTGGCCGTCGGGCTTCTTGTTGTTCTGGCGGGTGACGATGAGCACATCTAGCGCTTCGATCTGGTCGCCGTCAACCCAGAGCGGGTTGACCTCCAGCGCGCTGAGCGAGCCGCCGAGTGACAGCGCCGCATCGGCGATCCGCACGACGACCGTCGCGAGGGCGTCGAGGTCCGCGGGCCGCCGACCGCGGACGCCGCGCAGCAGCGGAGCGCCGCGCAGCTCGCCGAGCATCGCGATCACGTCGTCCTGGCCGGCGGGCAGCACCCGGAGGCTGACGTCGCCGAGCACCTCGACGAAGACGCCGCCCAGGCCGACGGCGAGCACCGGCCCGAACACCGGGTCCACGCTGATACCGGCCAGCAGCTCCACGCCGCCGGTCCGCATCGGGCTGACCGTCACGCCGTCGATGCTGGCGCCCCCTGCCGCCTGCTGAGCCGCCTGCTGCGTCGCCTGCTGGCCGGCCGTCCTGACTCGCTTGAACCCGGCCCTGAGCTGCGTGATGGTGCGGAGATCGAGTTCCACCCCGCCGATGTCTGACTTGTGGGAGATCTGCGCGGAACTGATCCGCAACGCCACCGGGTAGCCGAACTGCCCGGCCGCCGCCGCGGCGCCGTCGACGGAGCTGACCAGCTCGGCTGGCACCAGCGGCACGCCGAAGGAGGCCAGCAGCTCGCGCGCGTCGGTCTCCCGCCATACTCCGTCCGGGTAGTGCTGGCCGTCCGCCTCCGCGTGCGCCGCCGATCCGGCCAGGCTCGCGGCAGGACCGCGCCAGGTGCGGCCGCGGCCCTCCGCCCAGCGGATCGCGTTGCCGATCGCCTGGACGCCGAGGTCCATACCGCCGAGCAGGTGAATGCCGTTCCTGCCGAGCAGGTCCCGGCCGAAGGGCGTCACGTCCACGCACGTCGACGCCACCGAGATGACAGGAATCCGGGCAGCGGCCATCCGCTCGCCCAGCCAGGCGACGCGGTCGTCCAGCAAGGTCGCCGTCGGCTCGTCGGGCGGCCTGACATCGGGCAACGTGAGCCCGGAGAAGAACACGAAGTCCAGGTCAGGGTCCTCGACCGCCGCGTCGAGCGCGTGATCGATCGCGGTCAGCGCCGACGTCCGCTGGTTGGCCAGGAAGTAGCCGGTCACGTCGAGCGGGTTGCGCACCTGCGCGAACGGCGGAAGGTGCGGCTCGATCGCGGCGGCGGTCGACGGCGCGAACGCGGGGATATCGATGGCGTGCTCGGCGGCCCGGTCGGCGATGATGTCGCACGCGCCGCCCGAGGCGGTCAGCACTCCCATCCGCCGGCCGCGCCAGGCGCCCGCTGCCGAGCAGCGCCCCGGTGGTCAGCAGCTCCTCGATGCTGGTCACCCTGATCACGTTGAGCTGGCGCAGCATCGTGTCCACGACGGCATCGTCGCCCGCGATCGAGCCGGTGTGGGCCAGCGCTGCGGCGCTGCCTGCCTCGCTTGATCCGGCCTTGAGCGCGATGATCGGCTTGTCAGCCCGGTCGGCCCGCTGCGCCGCGGCGGCGAACGCGACCGGATCGCCGATCTGCTCGAGGAACAGGCAGATAGCCCTCGTGTCCTCGTCCTCGATCAGGTAGTTGACCACGTCCGACGCGGTGATCATCGCCTCGTTGCCCAGGCTCGCCACCGTGCTGATCCCGATCGCCCGCGACCTCGCGAAGCTCAGCATGACGCTCGCCAGCGCGCCGCTTTGCATCGCGATCCCGACCGGGCCCGCCTGAAGCGGCAGCGGGACGGTCAGCGCGTAAGGCCCGGCCTTGGCGTGCAGGTTCAGGAAGCCGAGGCAGTTCGGGCCGAGCAGGGTGATCCCGTTGGCGGCCGCGCGGCTCACCAGGCGGTCCTCCAGCGCCCTGCCCTTCGCGCCGGTCTCCCGGTAACCGGACGCGAGCACGATCGCGCCCCGAACGCCGGCCGCGCCAGCGTCGTCGATCACGTCCTCGACCGCGCCGGTCGGCACCATGATGAACGCCAGGTCAGCGGGCTTAGGCAGATCGCGCAGGCTGGTCACGGCAGGAGTGCCGAACACCGTCTCGTGCCGGGGATGAACCGGGGTCAGCCCGCCGCTGAATCCGGTCGCCGCGGCGCTGGCCCGCACGAATCGCGCCCACGCCGAGGTCGGCGACGCGCCGACGACCGCGATGTCGCGCGGCGCGAAGAATCGCTTGAGGCGCTCCGGCGTCACCAGGTCGGCCAGCCCCGGTTGCTGCGTATCAGCCGGGGATTGTTGCCGGTGCCCGCCGGTGCCGCCTTGCGCCTGTCCGGGTTCGGCGCGTGCCGCGCCCGCGCCCCTACGGTGCGGGCTCCTTGACCTGGGCGGGGTCAGCGGCGGCGCCAGGGGTGGTGCCGCCCAGCCGCGCTCAGCGGCCGAGCCCTGGTCAGCGTCCATTGGAGCGCGCGCGTCGGCTGGGCCGCCGCGCGGCCGCTCGGTGCTCATCGGTCATTGAGGGCGGCCCGCGGCTCCTTCGGCAGCCCGAGCGCACGCTCGCCGATGATGTTGCGCTGGATCTCGCTCGTGCCCGAGTAGATCGTGCCTGCCCTGCTGGACAGGAACACGTTCTGCCAGGCCGACGTCGGGTAACCGGACCCGTCCGGGCGGACCAGCGCGTCCGTCCCGACGATCCCGACGGCGATCTCGCCGAGCCGCTTGTGGTACTCGCTCCACGCCAGCTTGGCGACGGATGCCTCAGGTCCTGGCTGCCTGCCCTCGGCGGCCTGGGCGAGGGTCCGCAGCCCGCTGAACCGCATCACCTGAACGCCGGTGTAGGCCCAGGCCAGCTGCTGGCGCACGAGCGGGTCGGTGTCCTTGCCGTACTTCCGCGCCGTGTCGACAAGCTCCCAGAACTCGCGCTCGAACCCCAGGTGCTGGATGGTCGCCGCGCCGCCGCGCTCGTGCCCGAGCGTGGTCATGGCGACCTTCCAGCCGTTGTTGAGCCCGCCGATGACGTTGAACAGCGGCACGCGGACGCCGTCGATGAAGTCCTCGCAGAACTCGGCCGCGCCCGAGATCTGCCTGATCGGCCGGTACTGCACGCCAGGGTGCTTGAACGGGAACAGCACGTAGGACAACCCCGCGTGCTTCGGTGCGTCGGGGTCGCTGCGGCAGAGCGCGAACATCATGGTCGCCCGCGCGGCGCCCGAGGTCCACACTTTGTTCCCGGTGATCACGACCTCGTCGCCCTGCACCTCGGCCTTGGTCTGCACCCCGGCGAGGTCAGAGCCCTGATTCGGTTCGGAGAATCCCTGGCAGTAGACGTCCTCGCCGGAGATGATCCGCGGCAGGAAGTACGCCCGCTGCTCGTCGGTGCCGTGCACGATGATTGACGGGCCGACCAGAGTCTCGCCCATGCCCCGCCGCACCCGGGGCAGCCCGGCCTGGTGAAACTCCTCGTTCAGCACCGCGAGCCTCACCCCGTCCAGGCCCTGGCCGCCGAACTCCGCTGGCCACTGCGGGCAGATCAGCTTCGCGTCGGCGAGCCTGCGCTCCCACTCGGCGTACTCCGGTTGCGCGGACGCCCTGGCCAGTTCGGCTCCCTGGTACCCGCCGGTCGTCGTCGCGATGGTCCAGTCGGTCAGGTCGGCCAGGCCGTCCGGGACGCTGGCCGTGATCCATTCGCGCAGGTCTGCCCGGAACTCCGCGATCTCCGGGCCGAGGTCGAGATCCATGGCGAGCCTCCCGGCGGGGGGTCGGGGCGGGGGTGCAATCCTAGAATCAAATTCTAAGTTCGATCAGAACAAAGCGCTCGTGGCATTGTCAAGGCTGGCAGACCGGCTGTTCGCGGGCCGGCCCGGGCCCTGCTCCCGCGGCCCCCGCCCTCCGGGCGCGCGATATTTGAACACCTATGTCACATCGGTGGTCTTCTTAGAACGCCGAAGTGACATAGGTGTTCAAATTGCCGGCGGCTCTTGGGGCGTCGACCGGCGGAATGGCGGGTGTGGTGCGGCTACGGGCGGCGGGGGGAGGGGCCGGGGCTGGGATCGGCGGCAGTGCCAGGCTTCCATGGGCCGCCGGTCATCTCACGGCGGGCGTACTCGATCACGGCGTCGATGACGGCGTTGGCCTGGCGACGGTTCCGGCAGGCCGCGACCTCGCGGGCGCCGACTCCGATCAGCGAGGTCAGGATCGCGGCGTAGAGCCGGTCGAGCGAGGTGTCGGCGAGTCTGAGCAACGCGTCGTTCTGGCTGACCCACTCGTGCTCACGCTGCCGCTTGATCAGCTCGAACCCCGGCGGGCCATCGCCGGAAACGAACAGCATCGCCAGGTCGCGGCGAACCCAGCTGCCCTCGAGAAAGGCCCTGGCGCCGACGCAGAACAGGGCGGTCGGATCGGCTTCGCCTGACCGGCGTGCCTGCGCGACTGCCTCGCTCGCTGTCTTCTCGTGCGCGGCCTGGTGTTCCTGCCACAGGGCAAGGAAGAGTTCGCTCTTGCCGCCGAAGTGGTGGTAGAGGCTGCCCACGCTGGAGCCGGCCCGCTCGACCACGTCGGCGATGCTGGCGCTGGAGAACCCTTGCTCGGCGAAGACCGCGCGGGCGGCGTCCAGCAGGGCACGCTGAGTCTGCTTGGTCCGGCCCCACTGCCAGGCGCCGCCGGCTGGCCTGTTCGTCAGTTCGCTCGTCATGCCGCTCTGCCAAGTCGCAACCTGAAGATAATTCCAGAAGGCTATTCTAGTAATCCGAACTCGGTTCCAGCCAGGAAAGGGCCGGTGAGCAGCGATGGGACGGCTTGACGGGCGCGTCGCGATCGTGACAGGCGCCGGACGCGGTATCGGCAGGTCGGTCGCAATCTTGCTCGCCAGCGAAGGCGCCTCGGTCGTGGTCAACGACCTCGGCGCCGCGGTCGACGGCTCGGGCAGCGACGCCGGCCCGGCCGGCCAGGTCGTCGGGGAGATCGCCGCGGCTGGCGGCAAGGCGATCGCGAACGGCGCGGACGTGTCCGATCACGCCGCCGCACAGAACCTGATCGGCTCGGCGATCGAGCAGTTCGGGCGGCTCGACGTGCTGGTCAACGTCGCCGGCATCCTGCGCGACCGGATGGTCTTCAACATGAGCGAGCGGGAGTGGGACGACGTCATCAGGGTGCACCTGAGGGGCACGTTCAACACGACGAAGTTCGCGGCAGCGCACTGGCGATCGATCCGCGACGCGGAGGCGCAGAACCGGATCATCAACTTCACCTCCGTCTCCGGGCTGCACGGGGCGCCAGGACAGCCGAACTACGCCGCGGCGAAGATGGGCATCGTCGGCCTGACGTACTCGTGCGCGAACGCCCTCCGTGCGTACGGCGTGACGACGAACGCGATCTCCCCTGGCGCGGCGACCAGGATGACCGACTCGGTGCCCACCGAGCGCCGCCGGGCACGGGCGAGCGCCGATGAGTGGTCCCCCGATAACGTCGCCCCGGTGGTCGCCTACCTCGCGAGCCCGCAGTCCGGCTGGATCAACGGCAGGATCGTGCACTCGAGCGGCTACGAGATCGCGCTGTACAGCAACCCCGAGCCTGAGATCCGGATCATCGGGACCGGCCCCTGGGATGCCGACAGCCTCGCCAGCCAGGTGGAGCGCTCGTTCGGCCCGAAGCTCGGCCGGAACGGCTGATGCCGAGCGGCAAGGCGGTGCCGGTGCCGACGCCGGACACGCAGCCGTTCTGGGACGGCTGCGCGGCCGGCGAGCTGCGGATCCAGCGGTGCCTGGACTGCGGCCAGCCGTACTTCTACCCGCGTCCCGTCTGCCCTGCGTGCGGCTCGGCGCGGGTGGAGTGGTTCACCGCGAGCGGCCAGGCGACCCTGTACTCGTACGTGATCAGCCACCGGCCAGCGCCCGGCTTCGAGGACGAGGCGCCGTACGCGATCGCCGTCGTCCAGCTCGCCGAGGGGCCGCGGATGATGACCAACCTGACCGGCGTGCCGAACACGCCTGAGGATCTCGTGCTCGACATGCCCCTGCACGTCACCTTCGAGCAGCGCGGAGATGTCAGCCTGCCGCTGTTCGCCCCGGCCGCAGGTGGCCACGGGACGGGGGAGAGCCAGTGACCGGGGTCATTATCGCTGGCGCCGCGGAGACCGACCGGGTAGGCAAGCTGCCCGACCGCTCCACCCTGCAGCTGCACACCGAGGCCGCGCTCAACGCGCTGGCCGACGCTGGCCTGACGGTGAAGGACATCGACGGAATCGCTACCGTTAGCGCGCCAGGCCCGGTCCAGGTCGCGCACTCGCTCGGCATCGTGCCGCGCTGGATGGACGGCACCGGAGTCGGCGGGACGTCGTTCCTGTTGCACGTCAGGCACGCGGCGGCAGCGATCGCGGCCAGATACGCGAGCACGGTGCTGATCACCCACGGCGAGTCCGGCAGGTCGAGGATCGGCGCCGCGCGCTACGCGCCAGCCCCGTCCTCCATGCAGGGCCAGTTCGAGACGCCGTTCGGGGTCGCCGGCGCGCCGACGGCGTTCACCATCCCTGCGCTGCGGTACATGAAGGAGTACGGCCTCACGCACGAGCAGCTCGCGTACGTGGCCGTGGCGCAGCGGCGCTGGGCCGCCAAGAACCCGCGCGCCATGTACCGGGATCCGATCACAGTCGACGACGTGCTGGCTTCGCGCATGGTCGCCTACCCGTTCCACCTGCTCGAATGCTGCCTTGTCACGGACGGTGGCGGCGCGCTCGTGGTGACCTCGGCCGGACGCTCCGGCGAGTTTCCCAAGCCGGCCGTGCACGTGCTTGGCACGGGCGAGTCATGCGAGACACCGCTGATCTCGCAGATGGCCGACTTCACCGAGTCGCAGGCGTTCCTGCTGGCCGGCCGGGCTGCCTTCGCCGAGGCCGGGATCGGCACCGGCGACGTCGGCCACCTGATGATCTACGACGCGTTCGCGCACCTGCCGATCTACGGTCTTGAAGCACTGGGCTTCGTGGACAAGGGCGAGGGCGGTGCGTTCATCTCTGACGGCAACACCGAGCCTGGCGGCTCCCTGCCGCTGAACACCAATGGCGGCGGGCTGTCGTACACGCACACCGGCATGTACGGAATGTTCGCGATCCAGGAGTCGGTCCGCCAGCTTCGCGGCGAGGCTGCTGCCCAGGTCGCCGGGCCGGAAATCGGCGTCGTGCTCGGCGTCGGCGGGATGTTCGCCACGTCGGGCGCGCTGGTGCTCGGGAAGCAGCCGGGCTGAGCTGGCGCCGGAGCACCGGTCGCTAGGGTGAGATGCGGCGATCAGTCCGGGTCGATCCTGGCTGCGCCAGCACGTGCTTTATCCAGCGTGACAAGGAGGTCAGATGGCTGGCGGAGCGGTGGCAATTACCGGCGGGCGGATCGTTCCCATCACCGGGCCCGACATCGAGCAGGGAACGGTGCTCATCACCGGCGGGCGGATCGCCGCTGTCGGCGACTCGGTGGAGATTCCTGACGGCGCCGAGGTGATCGACGCCGCGGGTTCGTGGATCCTGCCAGGCTTCATCGACGCGCACGCGCACGTCGGCGTGAGCGAGGAGGCCGAGGGCTGGGCCGGCCAGGACACCAACGAGATGACCGAGCCCGTCACCGCGCAGGTTCGCGCGATCGATGCGATCAACCCTGCCGACCTGGGCTTCCGCGACGCGATCAGCGGCGGAGTGCTGGCGGTCAACGTCAACCCGGGGTCCGGCAACCCGATCGGCGGCCAGACGGTCGCGCTCAAGTGCTGGGGCCGGACCGTCGACCAGATGGCGCTGCGCCAGCCATCGGGCATGAAGTCGGCGCTCGGCGAGAACCCGAAGCGGGTTTATGGCGACCAGAAGAAGACCCCGAGCACCAGGCTGGGCACTGCCGCCGTGATCCGCGGCGCGCTGGTGGCGGCCGCGAACTACCTGGAGCGCATCGACGCCGAGGCCCGCAAGCCCGAAGCGGAGCGCAAGCCGGTCGAGCGCGACCTGAAGATGGAGGCGCTCGGCCTCGTGCTCCGCAAGCAGATCCCGTGGCGGCAGCACTGCCACCGCGCCGACGACATCGCGACGGCGATCAGGATCGCCGATGAGTTCGGTTACGACCTGGTCATCGATCACGGCACCGAGGCGCACCTGCTCGCCGACCTGATCGCGGCGCGCGGCACCCCGGTGATCATCGGCCCGCTGTTCACGAGCAGGTCGAAGGTCGAGCTCAGGAACAGGTCGCTGGCCAACCCCGGCAGGCTCGCCAAGGCCGGGGTCACGATCGCGATCACCACCGACCATCCGGTGGTGCCGATCAACTTCCTGGTGCACCAGGCTTCGCTGGCCGTCAAGGACGGCCTGGACCGGGAGACCGCGCTGCGGGCGCTCACCATCAACCCGGCCAGGATCGCCGGCGTCGACGATCGCCTCGGCTCGATCGAGCCCGGCAAGGACGCCGATCTGGTGATCTGGTCGGGCGATCCGCTGGACGTGCTCAGCAGGGCGGTGCGAGTGTTCGTCGACGGAGCGGAAATCTACTCCTACGCGGGTGGCGAGGCGCATTTCGCTGACCGGTGAAAGCGGCCATTTCCTGAACACATGCTGACGTTCTAGCCCCGGGCGCCGCAGCGGGTATACATTGCCCACAAGTAGAACGCGTTCTAGTTGTGGGGGTTGGGCCCATGGTCGCTTCGGTCCTTCCGCAGCGCGACGAACTCGGGCTGTCCGACGGCCTCATGCTGATCGACGGCGAATGGCGCGCAGCGCTTGATGGTCAGGAATGGCGCCACTCGCATCCGGCCACGGGTGAGCTCGTCGGGTCATTCGCCGTCGCCGGCCCGGCGGACGTCGACCTCGCCGTCCGGGCCGCCCGCCGGGCATTCGACGAAGGACCTTGGCCGCGCTTCAGGGCGGGCGAGCGGCTCAGGGTGCTCCGCACGATCGCCGACCTTGTCCGGCTGCACGGCGATGAACTGCTGCGACTGCAGGCGCTCGACAACAGCGTGCCGCTGAGCTTCGGCTCGGTCTACGCCACGTCATCAGGGTTCGTCGCGGACGTCTTCGATCATCACGCCGGATGGATCGACAAGCTCGGCGGCGAGACACTCGCGCCCTATCAGGGCGGCGACCACATGGTGATGACGCTGCGTGAGCCGGTCGGGGTCGTCGGCGCTGTGATCCCGTGGAACGCGCCGCTGCTGCTCTTCGCGCAGAAGGTCGCGCCCGCGCTCGCGGCCGGCTGCACCGTCGTGGTCAAGCCGTCCGAGTTCGCCACGTTCTCGGTGCTGCGCCTCGCCAGGCTGATCGCCGAGGAATCCGACCTGCCGCCTGGCGTCCTGAACATCGTCACCGGCCCAGGCGACCCGACCGGCGACGCCCTGATCAACCATCCGATGGTCAACAAGCTGTCCTTTACCGGCAGCCGCGTCGTCGGCCGGAAGATCATGCACGCGGCCGCTGACGGGTTCAAGCGGGTCAGCCTTGAGCTCGGCGGCAAGAGTCCTGCGCTCGTCTTTGCCGACGCCGACGTGGCGACCGCGGCTGCTGTGACCATGGGCACGGTGACGCTCGGACTGTCCGGCCAGGTCTGCGTCGCGCAGACCAGGGCCGTGGTGCACCGCGACAAGGTCGATGATTTCCTCGAGACAGCCGGGCTGATCGGCGGGATGGTCAGCTACGGCAACCCGTTCGACCCGGCGACGACAGCGGCGCCGCTGGTCAACACCCGCCAGCTGGACCGGGTACTCGGCCTGATCGAGCAAGGCAAGCAAGACGGGGCCACGCTCGTCTCCGGCGGTACCCGGGGGGAGGGCGAGCTCGCCTCGGGCAATTTCGTTACCCCGACGTTGTTCACCGACGTAACCAATGACATGTCCATTGCCAGGGAAGAGATTTTCGGTCCCGTTCTCTCGGTAATTCCGTTTACAGACGAGGACGAGGCCATACGAATCGCCAACGAGACCGAATATGGCCTGTCAGCCACGGTGTGGACTTCTGACGTGCGTCGTGCGATGCGCCTGACAAAGGCCATCCGGGCAGGCACTATTGGCATTAACGGTTTTCAGATCGAGCCGCACGCCGCATTCGGGGGACACCGGCAATCGGGCCTCGGCCGCGAGGGCGGCCGGGCCGCGATAGAGGCTTATACCGAACTGAAGACCGTCATGCTGCCGCTGACCGACGACATGATGTAAGCGCAGCTCGCTGATGTCCGGCGGGTGAGCTTGTCTGCAGGACGGGCTCACCCGCCGGCTTCCATCAACCTCACTCGCATCGACGCCGGGAGCACGCGTCGCCCGCGGTAAGCCATAATGTCGCGCAGTGCAGGCCGCAGTGCCCGACGGGAGAACAATGAGCGAGAGCTTCAGCGGCGAGTTGTGGAACGGCATCACCGATCTTTACGCGGCCATTCTGGCCCATCCGTTCCTCGCCGGGATGACCGATGGCAGCCTGCCGGCCGACGCCTTCACCTTCTACGTCGTGCAGGATGCGCTCTACCTGCGCAGGTACGCCCAGGCGCTGGCGGCGGTCGCCACCCACGCGCCTGACCCGGCGCAGACCGAGATGTTCGCCAGGCACGCGGCGGGCATCGTGGCGGTCGAGATGAGCCTGATTGACACGCTGCTCGCCGACCTGGACATCGACCCTGCGGCGGTCGACGCCGCTGCGGAGGCGCCGACGACCCTGGCGTACAACAGCTACCTGCTCGCCAGCACCCAGGGCGGCTCGTACGCCGAGGGCGTGGGCACCGTGCTGCCGTGTTACTGGATCTACGGCGAGGTCGGCAAGCACCTGCTCGGGCGCGGCTCGCTGAACCCGAGATACCAGAAGTGGATCGATACCTATGGCGGCGAGGAGTTCGACGCCGAGGTCAGGGACGTCATCGCGGTCACGGACAAGCTCGGCCCCGGGCTGTCAGCGGCCGAACGGCGGCTCGTGCACCAGCACTTCAGGGCGACCAGCCGCTATGAGTGGATGTTCTGGGACATGGGGTTCCGACAGGAAGCCTGGCCCGTCTGAGCGCCTGTATAAGCCCCGGAAGTCAGTTGACCTGCAGCGAGATGTCGGTGGCGGCGAGCGCCTTGCTGACCGGGCAGCCGCGCTTGGCGTCCTCAGCGATCCTGGCGAAGTCCTCGGCGCTAACCCCGTCCGCGGACCCTGAGACCTTCAGCACGATGCCGGTGATGCGGAACCCGCCGGCCGGGTCTGGCCCCAGCGACACGTTCGCGCTGACGTCGAGTCGCTGGCCGCTGCCGCCCGCCGCGCCGAGCAGGGCAGAGAACCGCATCGCGAAGCAGGCGCTGTGCGCGGCGGCGATCAGCTCCTCAGGGCTGGTCGTGCCGTCAGCGTCGTCGGCTGCGCGCTTCGGGAAGCTCCTTCTGCGTCTCAGTTTCCGGTCAGCTTGCTGTGATCCCAGGACCTGATCCTGCCAGGCTCGACTCGGTAGGCCCACCGCTTGCGCGCGGCGTGCTCGACGTACTGGGTCACCGCGTCGGAGCCAGCCCCGGCCAGCGCTGTGCTAGCCGGGGCTGGCCCGACGACCGCGGTGATCTGCCGGCCGATGCGCGCGATCTCGTCTGGGTCCTCGATCCGGTGCGC
This sequence comes from uncultured Actinomycetota bacterium, assembly GCA_963739025.1. Lineage (GTDB taxonomy): Bacteria > Actinomycetota > Actinomycetes > Streptosporangiales > Streptosporangiaceae > Chersky-822. Next base: position 595,570 of record CAVTYS010000005.1, read on the forward strand.
CACCCCCTGGACGAGGACGCCGCGCAGATCGAAGTACTCATCGCCGTCCTCGACCAGGCAGGAGATCCGCGGGTCACGCTCCAGGTTGAGCGCCTTCTGCGACCTGCGGTAGGTCCAGAACGTGACCTGCGCGCCGGTCATCACGTAGTACATGGTCACCAGGTGCGGGAACCCGTCCTGGCCGTTCGTCGCGAGCTGGACCTTGCGCCCGGCCGCGAGGAAAGCGGCCGCCTCGTCCGGCGACATCGCGACCTGGTCGCGCTGCTTCACGTCGCGCCGCCGAAGCCGATCGTCTCGCTGGCCAGCGACAGGGTGTCCTCGCAGGCGAAGCCCGCGGCGCTGCCGTCGCCGGTGAAGGCAGGCCCGAGCGCGCCGGCGACCGACTCGAGCGTCCACATGCCCGCGTCGGCAGCGCGGAACACGGTCCGCACCCTCGGCGGGTCCATCACCGCGGCGACGCCGCCGTGCACCACGAACACCTCGCCATTGATCGCGGCCCCGCCAGGCCCGGCCAGGTACGTGACCAGCGGCGCGACGTGCTCAGGCGCGAGCGGGTCCACGGCGCCCTCCGGCGCCGCGCCCATCAGGTCCGCGGTCATGCTGGTCCGCGCCCGCGGGCAGATGGCGTTGGCCCTGACTCCGTATTTGGCACAACTACGCGCGGTGGTGACTGTCAGCGCCGCGATGCCGGCCTTGGCCGCGGCATAATTCGGTTGCCCGGCCGAGCCGAGCAAGAACGCCTCTGACGAGGTGTTGATGATCCGGCCGTAGACCGGGCCGCCAGCTTGCTTGCTCTGCTCTCGCCAGTAGCCGGTCGCCAGCCGCGTCCCGATGAAGTGGCCGCGCAGGTGCACGCGCAGCACGAGGTCCCACTCGTCCGGCGACATCGAGAAGACCATCCGGTCACGCAGGACGCCCGCGTTGTTCACGAGGATGTCGAGGCCGCCGAACGTGCCAAGCGCGGCCGCCAGCATCGCCTCTCCGGTCGCCCAGTCGCCGACGTCGCCTTCGCAGACGACAGCCCGCCCGCCAGCACCAGAGATCTCATCGGCAACGGCGTGCAAGCCGGGCCCGGCCAGGTCGTTCAGCACAACGGCAGCGCCGGCCGCCGCGAGCGCGACCGCCTCAGCCCGGCCGAGGCCATTGGCGGCCCCGGTCACGATCGCCGTCCTGCCATCGAGAGTCCGGTCGAGGGCCATGTTGAGCTATCTCCTTCTTATCCCTGAGCGTCAGTACCCCGGTCCTGACAGGATCCCGCCGTCGGCAACGAACTCGCTGCCCGTGCAGTACGACGACTCGTCCGAGGCGAGGAACGCGACGAGCGGCGAGATCTCGCCCGACTTGCCGAACCGGCCGAGGGGGAGTGCCTTGACGTAGCGCTCGCCGCGCTCGGGGTTCAGGCCGCCGGCCGTTTCCAGGACCATTCTGGTGAGGATGCCGCCGGGATGGACCGAGTTGACCCTGATGCCCAGCCGGCCGAGTTCCTGCGCGGCCGACTTCGTCATGCCGCGGATGGCGAACTTGCTCGCCGCGTAGGCAGAGCAGTCGGCGGCGCCGGTCAGGCCCTCGATCGAAGAGATGTTCACAATGGAACCGCCGCCCGCGGCCCGCATGGGCTCGATGACCGATTTCATGCCCAGCCAGCAGCCCACCGCGTTGATGTCCATGATCCGGCGGAACTCCGCGAGCGGCATTTCCGCGATCGACCCGAACGCCAGCACACCCGCGTTGTTGACCAGGATGTCGAGCCGGCCGAACGTGCCGGTGGCCGTTGCGACGGCCGCTGCCCAGTCGGCCTCGCTTGTCACGTCGTGATGCAGGTAGCGGCAGGCGCCTGGGCCGAGCGTGCCGGCGACGGCCCGGCCCTGCTCGTCGAGCACGTCGCCGAAGACCACCTTGGCACCCTCGGAGACGAAGTGCCTGACGTGGGATTTGCCCATGCCCCTGGCACCGCCGGTAATGAGCGCCACCTTGCCGTCGAGTCGGCCCATCCCGTGCCTCCTGGTGCCGTGCTTGGCGCTCTCCTACCAAACGCTTGCTTGGTTGCCTGGTTGGAGGATAACAGCGCACGCGGCGGCCGGGTCGGCGGGCGGACGCACCCACTCCATCGTGCGCCGCAGGGGTTATATGCGCATATGACCCGCCGGCTCCCATGCCGCGATGAGGCGATGGAACAATGGTGGCCATGACAACCACCAGAACAGGAGAGCTGCCGCCGGGGGTGAACGGGCCACCTGCGATCGAACTGCACGGTGTTCACAAGCATTTCGGCAAGGTCAGGGCCGTCCGCGGGGTAGACCTGACAATCGCGCCAGGAGAAATTGTCGCGTTGCTCGGCCCGAACGGCGCCGGCAAGACCACGACAATCGACATGCTCCTCGGTCTGTCCCAGCCGACCGACGGCCAGGTTTCCGTGTACGGCGTGCACCCGCGCCAGGCGATCGAGCGAGGCCTGGTCTCCGCCGTCATGCAGACCGGCGGGCTGCTCAAGGACCTCACCGTCGAGGAAACCGCCAGGTACACCGCGAGCCTGTTCGCGACGAGCACGCCGGTCGGGGAGGTGCTGCGCCGGGCGGGTATCAGCGACATCGCCGACCGGCGGGTGGGCAAGTGCTCGGGCGGCGAGCAGCAGCGGCTGCGGTTCGCGATGGCCCTGCTGCCCAACCCCGAACTGCTAATCCTCGACGAACCGACCACAGGAATGGACGTCGAGGGCCGCCGCGACTTCTGGGCGGCGATCCGCAAAGACGCCGAGCAGGGCCGCACGGTGCTGTTCGCGACCCATTACCTGGAGGAGGCCGACGCCTACGCTGACCGCATCGTGCTGCTACGCCAGGGCGAGGTCGTGGCCGACGGCACGGGCGCCGAAGTCAAGGCGCTCGCCTCCGGCAGGACGGTGCGGGCCACGGTCCCTGACGTCGACGAGGCGGCGTTGCAGGCGATCCCCGGAGTCGACAGCATCGAGGTGCGCGGCGAGACCGTGCTCATCCGCTCCAAGGACAGCGACGCGGTGGCCAGGTACCTGCTGACGGCCACGGCCGCGCGAGACCTGGAGATCAACACCCGCGGCCTTGAGGACGCGTTCCTGGCCCTGACCAGCGATGACGCCGCGGCCGCCATGACAGGAGGTGCACGATGAGCGCCACGGCGGTGCCGGCCAGCGACATCAGCGTGAAGCGGCCGCCCAACCTGGGCGGCATCAACACCACGGTGCTCGGCCTGGAAATAAGGCGGCTGCTGCGCAACCGGCGCACCGTGATCTTCGCGCTGGTGATCCCCGCGGTGTTCTTCTTGCTGTTCGGGCTGAACAAGGCTTACGCTCACAAGCCCGACGGCCACGGCAATGCCTCGGCATTCATCATGGTCAGCATGGCGCTGTACGGCGCGGTGCTGGCCACGACGTCGGGCGGGGCGATGGTCTCGATCGAGCGGGCGGCCGGGTGGAGCCGGCAGCTCAGGCTCACCCCGCTGTCGCCGACGGCCTACATCGTGATCAAGATGCTGACCGCGATGGTGCTGGGGGCGGCCGCCGTCATCGTTGTGTATGTCGTCGGAAAGCTCAGCGGCGTCCCGGCCATGGCGCCCGGTTACACCTGGCTGTGGTTCGTCACGCCGTTCTGCGTGTGGATCGGATCACTGGTCTTCGCCGCGTTCGGCCTGTTCATGGGCTACCTGCTGCCGACCGAGAACGTGATGCAGTTTCTCGGGATCGCGCTGATGCTGTGCGCGTTCGGCGGCGGGCTGTTCATCCCGCTGAGCACCTACCCGCACGTGCTCCAGACCCTCGCCAAGTTCACCCCGCTCTACGGGCTCAACCAGCTCGTGCACGCGCCGCAACTCGGCGGCAACGTGCACATGACCTGGGTGCTGAACGCCGTCGCATGGCTGGTCATCTTCGCGGGCGGGGCGGTCTGGCGGTTCAGGAAGGACACGGCGCGAGTATGACCAGCATCGATTTCGCAGTGAACCCGCCGGTCGCCGGCGACCTGGATGTCCGCTGGAACTACGGCGCGGCTGGCGAGCCGCCGATCCAGGTGCACGCCTACGACCTGCACACGTACCTGCTCAGGCAGGCGAAGTCGGCCAACTACGAGGCGCCGTTCCTGTACCTGCTGTTCGGCAACGAGCGCGCGATTCTGCTGGACACCGGGGCCACCAAGGAGGCTGACGTCTTCCCGCTCAGGGAGACCGTCGACGGCCTGATCGACGGCTGGCTCGCCGAGCACCCGCGCGATGGCTACGAGCTGGTCGTCGCGCACACGCACGCGCACGGGGACCACATGGCCGGCGATGGCCAGTTCGACGGCCGGCCGCTGACGACTGTGGTGCCGCACGGAGCCGAGGCCGTCAGCGCGTTCTTCGGCTTCACGTCCTGGCCGGCCGAGGTGGTGCGCTTCGACCTGGGCGGACGAGTGCTTGACGTGACCGGGATACCCGGTCATCAGCCTGCCTCGATCGCGATCTTCGATCCGTGGAGCGGGTTCCTGCTGACCGGCGACACGGTCTACCCGGGCCGCCTCTACGCGCTGGACTTTCCTTCCTTCACCGACAGTCTGGACCGGATGGCGGATTTCGCGGCGGCGAGACCGGTCACGCACGTGATGGGCTGCCACATCGAGATGACCAGAAAGCCAGGCCGCGACTATCCGCTCGGGTCGAAGTACCAGCCGGACGAGCCGCCGCTGCAGATGACTGTCGCGCAGCTCGTGGCGGTCCGCGACGCCGCGCGGGCCGCCGCCGGCAAGCCTGGCGTGCACACGTCCGATGACTTCATTATCTTCAACGGGCCGTGCAAGGCAGCTGTCGTCCGCCAGCTCGCCCGCGCCACGGCGCGGAGGCTGACCGGGCGCGACTCGCCCTGATCCCAGTGGTAACCGAGTAACCGATGACGGAGCGGTGACCGATGGCGGTCAGCGTGGTGTTCGAGACGCACTCGACCACGGTCGACAACGAGCGCGGCGTGGCCACCGGATGGCTGCCAGGGGAGTTGTCCGAGCTCGGCCGGTCGCGCGCGGGCGAGCTCGGGCGGCGCCGTCGCAGGGATGGTCTCGCGGCGGTGTTCTGCTCAGACCTGGCCAGGGCCGAGCAGACCGCGCGTCTTGCGTTCGCCGGCTCGCCGGTTCCTGTGCTGCTTGACTGGCGGCTGCGCGAGTGCGACTACGGGCGGCGGAACGGGATGCCGGCCGCTGACCTGCACGCCGGGCGGGTTGGTCATCTGGAATCGCCGTATCCAGGCGGGGAGAGCTGGCGGCAGGCGGTCGCTCGGGTCGGCTGGTTCCTCGCTGACCTGCCGCGGCGGTGGGACGGGCGGCGCGTGCTGGTCATCGGGTACGTCGCTACCCGCTGGGGACTGGAGCACTGGCTGAACGGCGTGCCGCTTGAGGAACTGGCCGCCGTGGAGTTCGCCTGGCAGGAAGGCTGGGAGTTCCGCCTCCGCTGACGGAAGCGAGGAGGAGCGAGGAGGAGCCGTCATGATCGAGGGAACGTTGCTCGCGGAGAGCCTGCGCGTCGGGGCCACGCTGGACGACCTGGCGCTGACCGTACGCCGGATCAGCAGGTACCGGGTGCAGGGCGCGACCAGCGATCAGCCGGACATATGGACGGCCGTGGAGTTCGAAGCGGCGGAGTCATCCGCCGCCGAGCTCGGGCGGGCCTTCGCGGACGCCCTCGATCAGCCGGGCTGGTACGCGAACTTCCAGTCTCCGTCGGAGAGCTGGATCGTGTTCGCCGGCCGCGTCTTCCGTTATCCGCGCGGCTCGGCGGCGGGGCGGGCCGAGGCCCAGGCCTACGGCCGCGGGCTCGCCATTCCCGAGCCGCAGCTCGACTGGACCGTGTGAGGCCGGAGTCCGGACTGCCGGGACGTCCTGGCCGGCTGATCGCAATAGCTCGGCGTGCAGCTCCCTCGTCGGCAGGCTAGGGACGACGCCGAGTTCGTCACTGAGCAGTCGCACAAGGCTGTCGTACACGCGCAGCGCCTCGGCCGTGTTGCCACGGGCATCCAGCGCCGCCATCAGCACCCGATAGCCGCTCTCCCTGAACGGTGCCCTGGCCACCAGGTCGCGCGCGCTGCGCTCGGCGGTCGCCAGCTCCGTCCCGGCGACGCGCAGCGACGCCTCTGCGTAGGCCTCGAGTGCGCGGATCTGCAGGCTGTCCAGTTCGCCGCGGATGTCGGCGATCCACGGCAAGTCCTCGCCAGGCAGGAACCCGCGACGCGCGGTGAACAGGCTGACCTGCGCCGCACCCCAGGCGCGCCCCCAGGCGCCGAGCGCGATCGCTGACTCGGCCCGGTGGATCGCGTCCCTGGCGGCATCGATGTCCACCCAGGCACGAGCGGGCAGCGCGAGGCGGAGTCCGTCGAACAGGACCGGCTGCACCGTCGTGCGGAGCCTGGACAGCAGGGCGTTCAGCGCGGCGTCGGGCGCGGCGGGCGGTCGCTCGCCCCAGAGCGCTGCGCACAGGTCGGACCTGGTCACGGCCGCGAACCGGCGGAGGGTCAGGTAGCAGAAGAGCCGCCGTCCGTGCGGGCCAGGAAGCCGTGATTCGCGGCGCTCCCCGTCAATCTCGATGCAGACGCGGCCGCAAAGCTGGATTCGCACCCGCGGATCCGCCAAGGTTTCTCCAAGTTCTCGACAACGCTGCCATGCCCTACTGATTGTGCAGCCGAAAGGAGATCCGGCGATGGCGAAGGTGATCAACTGCGAGTGCGGGTTCGTGGCCAGGGGCGGTACCGACGACGAGGTCGTCGAGGCGATCCGGGCTCACATGGCGACCGACCACCCTGACCTGCTCGCCGCCGTCGACCGTCAGGACCTCTATGGCTGGATCCAGGAGACCTAGCAAGGGAGATGGTCACGGTGACCACGGCACAGCAGTTCAACCCGGTCGCATACAAGGAGACGACCAAGGGAGCAGTGGGACAGCGCGGCTGAGGCGTGGGATGACTGGGGTCCGACGCTCGAAGACTGGCTGGACGAGGCCACCGCCGCGATGCTCGACCTGGCCGGTGTCGGCGACGGCAGCAAGGTGCTCGACCTCGCCGCCGGGGCCGGCGTGCAGTCGGTCGCCGCCGCACGCCGCGTCGGCACCGGCGGCCGCGTACTTGCCACCGACATCTCTCCGGTCATCCTCACCCGCGCGCAGCGCAGGTTCGAGCTGGCCGGGCTTGGCAACGCGGCGACCAGGGTCATGGACGGCGAGTGCCTGGCGGTCGAGCCCGGCTACTTCGACGCCGTCATCAGCCGGCTTGGCGTCATCTACTTCCCTGACCGGGCCGCGGCCCTGGCCGGCGCCCGTGCGGCGCTGGGGCCTGGCGGGCGGCTCGCGGTGATCGTGTACGGCACCGCGGCGGACAACGGGTTCTTCTCGGTGCCTGTCTCGGTGATCAGGCAGGCCGCCGGGCTCGGCCCGCCGCTGCCAGGTCAGCCAGGCCCGTTCAGCCTGGGCGCCGACGGAGCGCTCGGCAGGGAACTCGCGGCGGCTGGGTTTGGTGACATCGAGGTCCGTGAGGTCGACGCTCCGCTGCGGATGCCGTCCGCGGCCGACTGCCTGCGGTTCGAACGGGAGTCGTTTGGCGCCTTGCACCAAATGCTCGCGGGGCTGCCACAGGCCGAGCGCGAGCACGCATGGGCCGGCGTCGGCGCGGCCCTGGCCCAGTTCGAGGGCCCGAGCGGGTTCACAGGACCGTGCAGGCTGCTGATCGGGGCGGGCAGCCGGTGACTGTTACGTCGCGAGCGGGTTCAAACGAGCGGGACGGCGTCGCCGGTCGGCTTCGTCAGCGGGTGAGCGCGACCGTCAGTTCCGCCCTCTAGCCTGGAGGAGAAGGCCGGCTGGCTGCCGGGCAGGCCGCGGGAGGGGTCTTTGCGATGACTGCGACCGATCTCTCCCGCGCGCGAGCACCGCAGCGCGGTCCGGTCAATGAGTCAGCCCTGCGCCTGCCGGCCCCGGCGCTGCGGTCGTTCATAGCCAGCTACAGCGGCTTCCGGCAGGCGGGCGTCCCGCCGGCCAGGCACGCCGGGCTGCCGTCTCCGTACATGACCGTGATCTTCACGCTGGACGAACCGCTGACCATCGCCGCCCACCCTGACCCGGCGCAGCCTGGCGGCGACTTCGTGACGCTGGCCGGAGGCCTGCACACGTCGCCTGCGCTTGTCACGCACGAGGGCTATCAGTCGGGGATCCAGATCGCGCTCAGCCCGCTCGGGGCGCGTGCCCTGCTCGGCCTGCCTGCCAGCGAGCTGGTCAGCATCGACGTCGAGGCGACCGAGGTATGCGGAAGGCTCGCCACCGAGATTCAGCAGCGCATACGGGCGGCGGCAACCTGGCCTGACCGGTTCGCGGTGCTCGACCAGGCGCTGTCCGCCAGGCTGCACGCCAGCCAGGATGGTGGTCGGCACGAGGTCAGCGCCGAGGTCCGCTTCGCCTGGCAGCGGCTGCTCGCGACCGGCGGGACGATACCGGTTGCCGAGCTGGCTCAGGAGACCGGCTGGGGCGGACGGCACCTGCGTGCGAAGTTCGCCAAGGAGCTTGGCCTCACGCCGAAGGCCGCCGCCAGGGTGGTCAGGTTCGACCGCGCGCGCGGGCTGCTGCAACGTCGCGCGGCCTCTGGCCGCCCCCTGGAGCTGGCCGCGCTGGCGGCGCACTGCGGCTACTACGACCAGGCGCACATGGATGCCGACTTCCGGGCGCTCGCCGGTTCTGCGCCAACGACGTGGCTGGTCAGGGAGTTCCGAAATCTCCAAGCCGGGAGCGTGGTACCCGAGGAAGGCTGAGTTCATGACTGCGAACACACCACCACCTCAGGTCTGGCCCACGCTGCGCGCTCGCGATGCCCGCGCGCTGATCAAGTTCCTCGTCGACGCGTTCGGCTTCGAGGAGACGGTCGTCTACGGCGACGGCGACCGCGTCGACCACGCCCAGTTGTCCTGGCCGCCAGGCGGCGGGGTCATGCTCGGCTCGGTGCGCGAGGCCGACGAGACCGACAACTGGCCGGTTCCGCCCGGCAGCTTCGGCGCCTACGTCGTCACCGATGATCCCGATGGCCTGTACGAGCGTGCCACGAGGGCGGGGGCCGAGGTGATCATGGGCCTGCACGACACCGGCTATGGCTCCCGGGACTTCGCCGTGCGCGACCCAGAAGGCAACCGCTGGTCGTTCGGCACCTACCGCGGTGAGCCCTGCCTGAACTCCGTGACCCCCTGACCGCGGTCCCGAGGTGACATAGCACCGGTTTCAGTCACCCGAATGGGACATATTGGGTCGCCCGTTGACTGCAAACCGTGCGGAGTGATCGCGGGGGGGTTGGGGGGCGGGGAGGGGGAGTGAGCGGGGGTGGTCGCGGGTCGGGCTGGCGGGGCGGACTGGGCGCGGGGTTCGTCGCCGCGGCTGGCCGCGGCATGGGTTGACCTGGCAGTTTCTGGCAGGCTCTTGACGGGTTTGTTTGGAAAGTATACGAACTAATCAAGCCGTTAGCGGGAGCAGGTACGCAGCGCCGTCCACAATCGGACAGCGGGGGTGGCCGATCGTGACGTGTCGCGGAAAGGTCGCCAGCTATGAGGATGGCCGTTCGCCATAGTTCCGCGTTCTGGATCACAGCATTCGCCGCAGCCGCGTCACTGGTCGCGGCGTCAGCCACAGCGGCGGCCGGGTCGGCTGCCGGGCCGCACCCGCGCCACGCGGCGCCAGCCGGCACAACCGGGCAAGCCGGCGGCACAGCAGTGCGGAGGGCGCTCGCCTTGCCGGCCGATACCGGGGCCAGCGACATCACCAACCTGGGCGCCGGCGGCTGGACGGTGCAGAGCAGCGCCACGGCAACCCAGACTGGCGCTCAGATCTCCACGCCGGGCTTCAACACCTCGACCTGGCTGCCGGTAGCCAATGACGACTCCGGAGCGCCAGGCACCGAGATCGAGGCACTCGCCCAGAACGGCCTCTGCCCTGGCGACACGGCCCTGCAGCCGGTGACCCAGGCCAGGAGCGGCCCGAGCAGCGTGTTCTTCTCCAACAACATGCAGCTCTGCTACGGCTTCATGAGCAAGATCGGCCCGGAGACCGTGGCGGCGTTCAAGGTGCCCTGGTGGTGGCGGACCGACTTCACCTCGAACCTGGCTGCCGGCCAGACCGCCACGCTGCTCGTGAACGGTGTTATCGGCTCGGCCAGCGTATGGATGAACGGCACGCAGGTCGCTACCTCAGCGACCGTAACCGGCGCCTACACGCGTTATACCTTTACGGTCTCCGGCCTGATCAGGTCCGGCACGAACTCACTCGCCATCGAGGTCAATCCCAACGACCCGACGACGCTGTTCACGACCGACAACGTCGACTGGACACAGATCCCGCCGGACAACAACACCGGCATCCAGTTCCCGGTTCAGCTGCAGACCGACGGCCCGCTGGGGGTCGGAAACGCGCACGTCAACCAGTCCGACGCCGTCGACCTGTCGAGCGCGGCGCTGACCGTCAAGACCGACGTCACGAACTTCACCGCAACATCTCAGACCGGCACCGTCACCGCGACGATCACCCCGCCGGGCAACGGGACGCCGATCACCGTCAGCCAGAGCGTGACAGTGCCCGCGAGCAGCACGCAAACCGTAAGTTTCACCCCGGCTAGCTTCCCGAGCCTGACCATCGCCAGCCCGCAGGTCTGGTGGCCCTACCAGATGGGCGCGCAGCCCCTGTACACCCTCAGCACGTCAGTGGCGCAGGGCGGCACGACCAGCAACACCACCACGGCGACCTTCGGCATCAGGACCGTCACGTCGTACCTGACCGGGTCCAACGCCGTCGAGCCGAGCGGCACCCGAGCGTTCAAGATCAACGGCGTGCCGATCGTGGTCAGGGGCGGCGGATTCGACCCGAACCTGTTCCTGCACTACTCGGCGGCAGACACCGCGAAGCAGATCGCGCTGATGAAGACCATGGGCGTGAACGCGATCAGGCTCGAGGGGCACATCATGCCCGCGGACTTCTTCCAGCAGCTGGACGCCGCCGGCATCCTCGTCAACGGCGGCTTCCAGTGCTGCGACGCCTGGGAGGTCGGTGGCACCCTCTCCCAGGCACAGCTGACCGTGCTGCAGAATTCCGCCCAGACCATCGGCACGAACCTGCGCAGCCACCCGAGCGTGTTCAGCTTCCAGTGGTCCGACAACCAGCCCACGAGCCAGCAGGAACAAGCGTCCATCGCCGGGTTCACCGCGGCCGACTTCTACCCGCAGACGCCGCTGATCGCCTCGGCCGAGTACAAGTCCACGGCGACGCTCGGCCCGGCGGGGGAGAAGGAGGGACCGTACGACTGGGTCCCGCCTGACTACTGGTACGACACTACGCACCTCGGATCCGACTCGACCGTCACGAACGCGGGCGCGGCCTGGGGTTACGACAGCGAGGAGAGCGCCGGCGACACGGTGCCGACCATCGACTCTCTCAGCCGCTTCATGTCGGCCAGCGATCTGTCGAACCTGTGGCAGAACACCAAGTTCAACCAGTTCCACGCCAACTACGAGCCGCGCTGCAAGTCGGGCTACTCCTTCGGCACGCTCTGCCACTTCGACACGGCGCTGAGCAGCAGGTACGGCGCGTGGAGCAGCCTCGCCCAGTACGTCGAGGAAGCGCAGGCGCAGAATTATGAGTCCGTCCGGGCCCAGTTCGAGGCGTTCATCGGCCACGCGAACGCCACGCCGCTGCCGTCCACAGGAACGATCTACTGGCAGATGAACAAGGGCTGGCCGAGCCTGCTCTGGCAGCTCTACAACAGCGACGGCGACCAGGCAGGCAGCTACTTCGGCGCTCAGGAAGCCAACAGGACGCTGCACGCGCTCTACGCGCTCGACACCGGCAAAGTGACGCTGGACAACCTGGGCAACACGTCCAGGTCCGGGCTATCCGTCGAAGCCAAGGTCTTCAACCTGGCAGGAACGGTGCTCAACGACCAGACCGCGAGCAACATCACGCTGACCAGCCAGCAGGTCATGAACAACGTGCTCACCCCGGTCGTGCCAACCGGCAACCCGGTCCAGGTCTACTTCGTCGAGCTCATACTCAAGCAGAACGGGGCGTTCGTCGACCGGAATGTGTACTGGCTCTCGACCCAGCCCGACGTCGTGAACTGGACCAAGACGCTCGGCCAGCCGCAGGGCACCCAGAGGACCTACGCGAACCTGACCTCGCTGCAGACCCTGCCGGCCTCCGCCGTCTCGGCGACGGCCGCGACAACTCACACCTCTGGACCGGGCGGTGACCTGACCACGACCGTCACCGTCACCAACACGTCAAGCTCGACAGTCGCGTTCCTGCTCCGCGCGGACGTCAGGCGCGGGACGGCCGGCGGCCAGGAGAACGCCGGCGACAACGAACTGCAGTCCTCCATCTGGGCCGGCAACGACATCACGCTCTTCCCCGGCGAGTCGCAGACCCTGACAGTCAGCTACCAGACCGCCGACCTGCAAGGCAGCACCCCGGTGATCAGCGTCTCCGGCTGGAACCTGCCGAAGATCGACATTGTGGCCCCCGTTCCTTAACCCTTTTTCGTTTAACAGGACGCACGTCGCAATCGAAGGAGACAGGCGTGAAACTTCGCTACCGGATCGCCTTGGCCGCCGCAGCGGCCGGTCCTTTGCTCGGAGCCCCGGCCATGACGCCGGCCCTCGCCGCGGGCACCCCGCTGCCCGCGCACGTCTACGCCCCGTACTACGAGACGTACCTCGCGCCGAACACCCCGGGCCTCGCCGCTACGTCGCAGGCGTCCGGCGCGAAGTACTTCACCCTGGCGTTCCTGGAGTCGACCGGGAAGCATTCGTGCAGCCTGGACTTCAACGGGAACTCCTCGCAGCCGCTGAACTACTACGCGGCCGACATCGCCGCGCTGCGCGCCGCCGGCGGGGATGTGATCCCGTCCTTCGGCGGCTACAGCGCCGATCACGGCGGCACCGAGATCGCCGTGTCCTGCGCCAGCGTGAACTCGATCGCCGCCGCCTACGAATCGGTCATCACGACGCTGGGCGTGACCAGGCTGGACATGGACGTCGAGGCGAAGGCGCTGAACAACACCGCGGCCAACGACCGCCGCAACAAGGCGATCGCGCTCACCGAGCAGTGGGCAGCCGCGAACGGCATCCCGCTGCAGATCCAGTACACGATCCCGGTCGAGCAATACGGGCTCGACCCGAACGGCGAGGCCGTGCTCAGCAACGCGGTCGCCGACGGCGCGACCGTCACGTCGGTCAACATCATGGTGTTCGACTACTACATCGCCGGCGAGGGCGTCGTGAACATGGGCCAGGCGGCCATCAACGCCGCGACGAACACGCACGCCCAGCTGACCAGCATCTTCACGAACCTGAGCTCGGCCCAGATCTGGACCATGGAGGCCATGACGCTGCTGCCCGGCATCGACGACTACCCGAAGAAGACCGAGGTGACCTCCCTGGCCGACGCCCAGACGATGCTGAACTTCGCGCAGGCCAACAACATGAATTTCCTGTCGATCTGGGCGATCCAGCGCGACAATGGCGGCTGCCCGGGTTCGACCGACAGCAACACGTGCTCAGGGATCACGCAGAACCCGTGGGACTTCAGCCACCTCCTCGAGTCGTTCACCGGCTGACCAGCGGAAGGGATGCTCATGAGGCTCAGGATCTGGCTGGCCGGCTCGGCGGCGGCCGTTCTGCTCGCCGCGAGCGGCTCGGTGACGACAGCGCTGGCCGCGTCCGGGCGCGGGGCGTCGCATCACGGGCATTTCCGGGTGTACGCGCCGTACTTCGAGACCTGGACCAAGGACAGCATCTCCAGCACCGCCAGGCGGTCAGGCACGAAGTTCTTCACGCTCGCCTTCATCCAGGCGGCGGGCAAGAAGGGCGCCGCGGCGTGCACGATCACCTGGGACGGGGTCAAGAAGCAGCCGATCTCGGCCGGCCGGTACAAGAAGCAGATCGCCGAGCTGCGCAGGCACGGCGGCGATGTGATTCCGTCGTTCGGCGGGTTCAGCGCCGACCAGGGCGGCACCGAGATCGCCGACTCCTGCCGCAGCGTGGCCAAGGTCGCCCGCGCGTACGAACAGGTTGTGCGCGTCTACCACGTCACGAGGCTGGACATGGACGTGGAGGCGAGATCGCTGACCAGCAAGGCCGGCATCGCGCGGCGCAGTGCAGCCATCGCGATCGCGCAGCGCTGGGCCTGGCGGCACAGGATCGCGCTGAGAGTCCAGTTCACGATAGGAATCGAGCCGAACGGGCTTGACCAGCAGAACCTGGGCGTGGTGCGCAGCGCGGTGGCGCACGGCGTGCGGGTCAGCTCGGTGAACCTGATGGTCTTCGACTACTACCTGGCCAAGGAGCCGAAGCCGCTGCGGATGGGCCACCTGGCGATCGAGGCCGTGACGAATGCGCACCGGCAGCTGCGGGCGGTCTTCCGTGGGTGGAGCTCGTTGCGGGTCTGGCATGTCGAAGGGATGACGATGCTCCCTGGCATCGACGACTATCCGAAGAAGACCGAGGTGACCTACCTCCACGACGCGGCGGCGATGATGCGATTCGCGCGTGCGCACCGGATGAACTTCCTGTCCATCTGGGCGATGCAGCGCGACCATGGCGGCTGCCCCGGCGTGATCGACAGCAATTCCTGCTCGGGCATCAGGCAGAAGTCCTGGGCCTTCAGCCACCTGCTCGAGCCGTTCACCAGGTCACTCCGGCACTGATTTCATGAGATTCCGCGCTCCAGGGCGGATTCGAGGGCTGGGCGGTTGCGGATGATCCACGCCGCGGAGCGTGCGCGCCAGGCCATCGCCCAGCATGCGACCGGGTGTGCCGTCGTCTGCGGCGTGACCCGCGCGTCGTCGGCCTCCCAGGCCGTGTCGGTGATCGCGAACTCGATGATGGTGGTCAGGAAGCCGGCTCGCTGGCGTGCCGTGAGGCCGTAGCCGTCGACGATCGCGGCCAGCTGCCTGGCCCGGTCGGCGAGCGGCGGCAGGCCCTCGATCTCGGCGACGATGTCGTCGTGCAGCTTGGCGTTGAGCCAGCACAGCTGAGCCAGCTCGACAAGCGGGTCGACCGGCCCGGCGGTTTCCCAGTCGATCAGCCCGACGGGCAGGCCGTCGCGCGCGACGATGTTCCACGGCGCGACGTCGCAGTGTCCGATGACTCTTGGCCCGATGACTCTTGGCCCGATGACCCGGTGCGGGCCGCGCAGGTGCCTGCCGTGCCAGGGAAACCAGACAGCGCCCGGCGCTGGCCGAAAGCCGCTGGTCGCCTCGTGCAGGTCGCGGAGCATGCGGCCGAGTGCTGCCGCGCCGTCGATGCTCCACGGGCCTGGCTGAGTGAACTCACCCGCGATGAAGGTCAGCGTCTCGCGGCCGTCTTCGCCGAACCCGGTGCCGACCAGCCGAGGCGCTGCCGCGAAACCGACCGCCTCCAGGTGCCTGAGCAGGGCGTGCACTGCGGGAGTCCACGGGGCGGTGTCGCGCACCACGACGTCACCCCGCCGGTGCACGGCCGTCCGGCCGCCGCCGCTCAGCCTGATGTCCTCGCCGGGGTCAGTCACGCCTCATTGTGCGGTGTCATGCGGCCCGAATACAGGCCCTGCTGAGTGATCGAGATGTATCGATGGTCCTTCCATTGCGGGATCTGGTGATGAATGGACCCATCGATACCAGTGCGGTCAGGCGGGCGGGGCGAGGCCGCGGACGGCGTCCGCGACGTCCAGGCCGGGCGGCGGGATGATCGCGATGACGGGCGTGTCCAGCCCCGCGGCGCGGTACGCGGCCACCCGCTCCCTGCAGGCCTCCAGGTCGCCGTGGATGACCAGATCGTCCACGACCTCGTCGGGGATGGCGGCGCTGGCCCCGCGCCGGTCGCCCGCTGCCCACTTCTCGCGCATCGGCCTGATGGCCTCGCCGCGGCCGAGCCATTCGTGGAACGCCGCGTAGGCGGGCACCGTCAGATAGGCCGTCACCAGCCGCCTGCCGATCGTGCGTGCCAGGTTAGCGTCAGTCGTGGGCAGCACGAAGATGCGCGCGATCAGCTCGCAGTCGGGCCCGGCCGCGGCGCGGACCTTGGGCACGTCGGCTGGGGACAGCCAGTTCGTGATCGCGGCGCCGGCCTCGTCAGCGGCGAGCTTGACCATCTGCGGGCGCAGGGCGGCGAGCGCCAGCGCAGGAGTCACGGCTGGCGGCCGTTCCAGGCGGAACCCGCTGACCTTGAAGGTCTCGTACTGCTCAGTGACCTTCTCTCCGGTCAGGGCGGCCTTCAGGAACCGCAGCGTGTCGCGGGAACGCTGGTAGGGCTTGTCGAACGGGATGTCGTTCCACTCCTCGACCACGACCGGCGTCGACGTGCCGATGCCCATCATGAAACGGCCGGGGGCGAGGTCAGCGAGCGTCGCGGCCGTCATCGCGAGCAGGGCTGGTCCGCGCGTATAGATCGCCGCGATCGCGGTGCCGAACCTGAGCTGGTCGGTCCATTGCGACGCCAGGACCAGGGGCGTGAACGCGTCGATCCCGCTCAGCTCCGATGACCAGGCGTCGGTGTAGCCAAGATCGGGCAGCGCCGTGATGATCTCTTGCTGCTCGGGCAGCGAGTACCCCTGCAGGGGCACGGTGATGCCCCATCGCGGCGTGGCAGCCATCATGACCTCCAGGCGTGGACCGGTTCAGGCACAGATATCACAACTGCCCCTGCGGGCCTGCCGCGGCACCGCGATCAGGATTCAGGCGCGCGGCCGAGCGAGCGGGGCGCAGCGCGGCCGGCGGGCCGATGGAGCAAAGCGGCCTCTTTCATGACTTCCCCACTACATCATTTCGTAACGGTTATCTAGCGATGATGCGCTTCCCGAAGTGCTAGATTCAGCGCGAGTTGCCACCTTCTCGGGCGGTGCCTCACAAGCGCGTCCAAGCGGCCGTGCGACGGTCACCCAGGGAAGGGACGCCGATGACAGGGCGCAGCCTCGTTGTCCGTTGGGTCACTCGCGCCGGCACCGTTGCGACAGCCGTCATCGCAGCGGCGGGGCTAGCCGGAGCGGCGGGGGCGCAGGCCGCGACGCCGGGCGTGCACGGGGCGTCGCCGGCGCCGTCAGCGAAGAACCCGTTCTCACCGGCGACCGGGCATAGCTACAGGCACGGCGTGCTGCCGACTACCGGCCAGGTCAGGCGGATGCGCAACTGGGCCAGCCAGCATGTCGCAACGCCAGCGGCGAGCCAGCTCAACCTCAGCTACGGCGGCGGGGTGCACGGCGTCGGCGTGACGACCGGGCACGAGAAGGTCTACCTCGTCTTCTGGGGATCGCAATGGGGAGCCAGCTCCGCCGGCTCGCACGGCGACGTGACGCTGGCCAACGACCCGAGCGGCGCGGCACCGTACCTGCAGGAGCTGTTCAAGGGAATCGGCACCGGTGCCGAGCGGTGGTCCGGCGCGATGACGCAGTACTGCGACGGAGTCGCGTACAACGCCTCGTCATGCCCGGCCAACTCATCCCACGTGGCATATCCGGCCGGCGGCGCGCTGGCAGGCGTCTGGGTGGACGAGTCGGGCGCCGCCCCCGACACGGCGACCGGCCATCAGCTCGGAGCCGAGGCGGTCAAGGCAGCGAAGCACTTCGGGAACTCGACGCAGGCGTCCAACCGGGACACCCAGTACGCGATCATCTCGCCGACCGGGACTCATCCTGACGGCTTCGGCACCACAGGTGAGTTCTGTGCCTGGCATGACGACACCGCCGACCCGAACCTGCCTGGCGGCCCGGTCACATCGCTCGACG
Source organism: uncultured Actinomycetota bacterium (assembly GCA_963739025.1). Lineage (GTDB taxonomy): Bacteria > Actinomycetota > Actinomycetes > Streptosporangiales > Streptosporangiaceae > Chersky-822. The sequence goes on from CAVTYS010000005.1 coordinate 613,315, forward strand.
TGGCGTTCACCAATATGCCGTACGTGACCGACCTCGGCACGTCGTGCGGTGAGAACTTCGTCAACGGCGGCACCCAGGGCGTCACCGACGGGTTCTCGATCGTGCTCGGGCACGAGTACGCGGAGACGATCACCGACCAGCTGCCCGCGTTCGGCTGGACGAACACGTTCACCGGCGGTGCGGAGAACGCCGACCTGTGCGCGTGGAATCCGCCAGGCCCTGGCGGTACCAACAACTTGACCCTGACGACGGGCACCTTCGCGATGCAGTCGACCTGGTCCAACGACAGCGCGGGCGGCAGGTGCGCGTTCACGCACAGCCTGGTCACCAACAACTGGGTGCTGAACGGCGGCTTCGAGACTGGCACGTTCGCGCACTGGACCACGTCCGGCGCGGCGACCGCGATCGTGAGCTCCGGCACGCACGGCGGCAAGCACGCGGCCAGGCTCGGCACGTCAAGCCCGACCAACGGCAACTCACGCATCGCCCAGACGTTTACGGCGCGCGGCACGCACCTGACGTTCTGGTACAACGCCAGCTGCCCCGACACGGTCGCTGACTCATGGGCGACGGCCACGCTCACCGACAACACCGCGCACAGCAGCGTCACGGTCCTGGCCAAGACGTGCACCGCGCACGCGGGCTGGCGGCAGGTCAGCCGCACCGTGATTGCCGGGCACTCCTACACGCTGAAGGTGACTAGCCACGACGACAACGACGTCGCGCAGGGCGACGGCAACCTGACGCTCGTCGACGACGTGGTGAACAAGTAACAAGCACGGAGCTGCCCGGTCAGCTCGTGATCGCGAGGGTCGCCCCCGAGGGGTCGACCAGCCGGTGGTGGCCTTCGTCACCCGCGAAGCTGACCAGGTCGCCGCGGACGCGGGACTTCGGGCCGTCGGGCCCGGTCAGGATCGCGCCGTCGGCGTCGCACGCCACGAGTTCACCGCCGACCCGCAGCAGTACCGGGCCTTGCCTGCCGGCCGAGACGGCCACCCGGCCAGCGGCCAGGCCGCCGAGCACGGCGGCTTGTTCGGTGCCGTCACTCTGCACCCACGTCGTCGGCGCGCCAGGCGGGGCGTCAGATCCCGGCCGGTGCCAGTCGCTGCCGCCGACCGCGACCGCGCCCGGGTGCCAGGCCTGCCACCAGGCCAGCGGGGTCGTCCAGTGCGGGTCGAGCCAGCTCCAGTGCCAGACCTCGAGCAGCGGCGGGCGCCTCCGCATGGGGGCCGTCCAGCTCACCTGACCGCCGTACGGATGGTTCACCGACAGCAGGCCGCCCTCGCGCTCGGTCCTGGCGAGCCATTCGTCGGGCGGCTCACGGAAGTCGATCCAGCCGACGTCTCCGAAGGCGTTGGCGTGCCCGTGCTCGGTCGTCACCTCCTGGCCTGGCAGCAGCGTGATCCCGTGTGCCGCCGCTGCGTCAGGCAATTCGCCGTGATGGCTGATCGTGTTGTGATCGGTCACCGCCAGGAAGTCAAGGCCGCGGCTCGCCGCGAACCTTGCGAGCTCCTGCACCGTCATCGCGCCGTCGGAGTGGACGGTGTGCGCGTGCAGGTCGCCTGCCAGCCAGCTCATCCCGGCAGCGGCGGGCAGCTCGCGCCGGGCGGGACGGTCGGTCACTGGCGGCAGCGGTCCCGCGTCGCTGGCCGGCGCGGTGACCCCAGCTGTCGACGCCGTGAGCTCGTACCGGACGCCGGCCGCAGGAATTCTGTGCAGGCCAAGAACAGCGAACCAGGTGCCAGGCTCAGGTTCGCCGCAAAGGTAGCCCGGAGTGGCCGATTCTGCGCCGATAACGAAGAACCGGCGCGCCCCGCCCGACCAGCCGCGGAACCCGGCAGGCCCGACACAGCCCAGATCGAGCACGGCCGCTGAGCGGTCATAGTCAAGCTCGACCCTTAAGGCGTCCCTGCCATAGGGCACGTTGAACGGCAGGTAATGCCAGGTCGACTCGCACCGGTCCTCGATCGTCCATATCCCGGAATGCCGAGTCTGGTTCATGTCACCTGTCTACCCCATCGCCCGGCTTGACGGCCGTAATTCAACGGCTGTAGAGTTCAACGTGCGTTGAATTTCCCGGACAGGCAATTCCGGGACAGGCAAATCCCGGACAGGCGGAGGCACGCCGATGTGGGCAATGATCGTGAAAGAGTTCCGTCAGGTCCGGCGGGATCGCCGGACGCTGGCGATGATGATCGTCTTGCCCGTTCTGCTGCTCGTCGTCCTCGGCTATGCGGCGAGCTTCGACGTGAAGAGCATCACCGTCGCCGTATCGGGTCCGCAGGCACGCGTCGTCGCTGGCACGCTGCGGGCTCCGTTTGACGTGACGCTCAGCGCGCCTGGCCGCGGCGCGTCGTGGGCCAGGGATCAGCTGCGCGACGGCAATACCGAGGTTGCCGTCGTCACCGGCGGCTCGAGGCCGCAGGTGCTCATCGACGGGAGCCAGCTGTTCTCGGCCAGGGCCGCACTGGCGGCGCTGGCTGGCCTGCAGCAGCATGCCGCAGGCCAGCCAGGGGGAATAGCGCTGCACCCGACGGTCAAGGTGCTGTACAACCCGGACCTGAATACCTCCGCCATCATGATCCCCGGGCTCTGCGGCGTCGTGCTGGTCTTCGTCGGCACGATCATCACCAGCCTCGGCGTGGTCCGCGAGCGGCAGTCAGGCACACTCGAGCAGCTGGCGGTGATGCCGTTGAAGCCACGCGATGTGTTCCTCGGCAAGATCGTGCCGTACTTCCTGGTCGCCGCCGTGGATCTCGCGATCGTGCTGGCCGTCGGCATCGCGGTCTTCGGCGTGCCGTTCCGCGGTTCATGGGCCACCTTCGGGCTCGGCGCGCTGCTGTTCGTGTTCGTGACGCTGGGCATCGGCGTGCTGATCTCCAGCGTCTCGCAGAACCAGGGCCAGGCCATTCAGCTCGCGGTCATGACGCTGCTGCCGCAGGTGCTGCTCTCCGGGCTGATCTTCCCGCTCGCCTCGATCGCTGCCGGGGTGCGCTGGATCGCCTACTTCCTGCCGCTGACGTACTTCACACAGATCTCGCGCGGGGTCATGCTGCGCGCTGAGCCCATCACGTCGCTCTGGCAGCCGTTCGTCTTCCTCGCGCTGCTCGGGGCGATCGTGGTGACCGGCGCGACGCTGCGGTTCCGCGGTTACCTCGCCCCGGCGCCGCGCGAGCACCGGCCGCGCAAGGCCGAGGTCCAGGCGCAAGGGGCTGGCGCATGACATCCCTGTGGGGCGCCGACGACGTCTGCGTGTCCTATGGCAATATCGTGGCGCTGGACTGCGTGTCGCTGTCCGCCCCTGCCGGTCAGGTGACGGCGGTGGTGGGCGGCGACGGCGCCGGCAAGAGCACGCTGCTGCGCTGCCTGGCAGGGGCGCTGGCGCCCGACAGCGGCACGGTGCGGCGGCCTCAGAAGCAGCGGGCTGGCTACCTGCCGGCGAGCTCAGGGATCTACCAGGACCTGACGGTCGCTGAGAACCTGGACTTCCGCGCCGTCGGCTACGGCATGTCCAAGCGCCTGGCCAGGGAGCGGGCAGCGGAGTACCTGGACCGCGCCGGGCTTGCTTCGGCCGCGGGGCGGCTCGCTGGTCAGCTGTCCGGCGGCATGCGGCAGAAGCTGGCCGTGATCGCGGCGATGCTGCACCAGCCTGAGCTGATCGTGCTCGACGAGCCGACCACGGGCGTCGATCCCGTCAGCCGGTCCGGTCTGTGGTGGCTGATCGCGAGGGCGGCAGCCGAAGGCTGCGCGATCGTGCTGGCGACGACCTATCTCGACGAGGCGGAACGATGCGCTTCCGTGCTCGTGCTCGACGGAGGACGAGCCCTCGCATCGGGGACGGCAGAGAAGATCGTCGCTGACATGCCTGGCACGCTGCGGGCGGTCCCGGCCAAGCCCGGCGGCGAGGCCGCTGGCAGAGCATGGCGGCGGGCCGGGCAGTGGCGGGTGTGGGATCCAGGTGACGCTGCCGCCCTTCCTGGTGCGGGCCAGCGGAGCAGTCCTGCCGAGGACCTGATCAATGCGGACCTGCAGGACGCGGTGATCGTCGCGGCGCTGGCATCGGCGGGTGCGGCATGACCGCGATCGCGTCGTGCGCGCGGGTGACCAAGCGGTTCGGCGCGTTCACGGCCGTCGACCAGGTGGACCTGACCGTCCAGCCCGGCGAGATCGTGGGCCTGCTCGGCGCCAACGGCGCCGGCAAGACCACGCTGATCAGGATGCTCCTTGGCCTGCTGGCAACCACCGAAGGCGAGGTCACCTTGTTCGGTGCGCCGCCGTCCAGGCGCACCAGGAGCCGGCTCGGCTATGTCCCGCAAGGTCTTGGCCTGTACGACGACCTGACCGCGGCCGAGAACATGGAGTTCACCGAGGCAATCTTCGGGCTCCCGGCCGCGCCGATGCCCGATGAGTTCAGGGCCTACGGGCGCGAGCTGGTCGGCTCGCTGCCGCTCGGCGTGCAGCGGCGGGTGGCGTTCGCGCAGGCATTGTCGCATCATCCGGATCTGCTGATGCTGGACGAACCAACTTCAGGAGTTGATCCGCTGGGCCGCGCCAGGCTCTGGGAGACGATCGCCGGCGCGGCCGACGGCGGGGCAGGCGTCCTGGTCACAACGCACTACATGGAGGAGGCGCACGAGTGCAGTCGGCTGGTCGTCATGGCGGACGGCCGGGTCGTGGCAGAGGGAACCGCGGCGGAGATCATCGGCGGCAGGCAGGTGGTTGCGGTCGAAGCCGAGACGTGGTCAGCGGCGTTCGGCGCGCTCGAGTCCGCCGGCCTGCAGGTCGCGCTCGCCGGGCGCGGACTGCGAGTGCCGGGGGCTGACGCGGCAGATGTCCGGCGGGCGCTCGGGGACCTGCGCGCGACGGTGCGGGAAGTCCCCGCGACGCTCGAGGAGCGCTTCTTCGAGCTCACGCAGCAAGCCCGAGGCCAGCAGCCGGCCCGGAGGGGCCCCGCGCCAGAGGCCGCATGAGTTCCGCACGGCGGGCCCCCGGCCGAAGGCCAGGAGAGAGCGGCACCAGGGCGGCCATCGGCGAGGCAGCCAGGGCCCAGTTCGCCAGCTTCGGCTATCACGGCGCCACGATCAGGGGCATCGCGGCAGCCGCGGAGGTGGACCCCGCTCTCATTCACCACTACTACGGGACCAAGGAAGCCCTGTTCGCCGACGCGATGCGGCTTCCTGTCGTGCCAAGCGAGATGCTGACCGCCGCGCTCGCGAGCCGGCCGGAGGACAGCGGCCTGGGTGCTCACATGGTGCGAACCGTGCTCACGCTGTGGGAGTCGGCCGGGTTGAAGGACACGTTTGTCGGGCTGCTTCGGTCAGCGGTGACCAGCGAGCAGGCCAGCGTCATGCTGCGCGAGTTCATCGCGGACACGATCCTGACCACCGTCGCCAAGGCGACCGGCCTTGACCAGCGGTGGAGCCCGGCCGAGGCCGAGTTCCGCGCATCGCTGGTAGCGACCCAGATGCTGGGCCTCGCGCTCACCAGGCTCGTGCTTGGCCTGCCGGGCGTCGCGGAGGTAAGCGTAGACGAGCTTGCCACGGCGGTCGGGCCGTCCGTCGACCGCTACCTGACCGGTGACATCCGGGAGTGCAGCGGATCGAACTGAACGGCGTATCTGCGGTGCTGCGCGGGTATTTACCACAGTATGAAAGGCGACCGCGTGGAGATCGTCGTGGACGCCGGTGACGTGACGAAGACCTACGACGTGCGGGCCACGAAGGCCGGCGAGTCGAGGTGGTCACCAGGCGGGGTCAGGTCGAGGTCAGCGAGCTGACCAGAAGCGGCACGGCGGTGAGGACCGCGAGGTTCATGGCCAGCCGCGTGATCGCGGTCGTCGAGCACCCGGCAGGCGGAGCGCCCGTACCGCCGCGAGTTGCCTAGAGCGTCCCGAGTTAGCATCCGTCGGGTGGAAACGATCCTCGGTACCTGCTCTCCGTCCTACCTTGCCAATCGCAAGAGCTTCAAGTGGCGCACCTATCCCGCTGACGTGCTGCCCGCGTTCGTCGCGGAGATGGACTTCACCGTCGCCGAGCCGATCAGAGAGGCCATCAGCGCCGCGCTGGCCATCGGCGACACCGGCTATCCGCATATCGGCGAGCTGGGCGAGGCGTTCGCGAGCTTCGCGGGCAAGCGGCTTGGCTGGACGCCGCGGAGCGACTGGGTCTTCGCCGTTCCTGACGTGATGACCGGGATCGTCGAGGTACTGCTCGCGACGACGCCGCACGACTCAGGCATCGTGATCAATCCGCCGGTGTACGGGCCTTTCTTCCTCCGGATCGGCTTCATCGGCCGCCGGGTCGTCGAGGCGCCGCTGCGCCGGCTCAGTGACGGCGGTTACGACCTGGACCTCGATGCACTCGATCAGGTGCTTGCCCGCCCTGACGTCAGCGCCTACCTGCTGTGCAGCCCGCACAACCCGCTCGGCATCGTCTGGAGCAGGGAGCAGCTGGCAGCCGTCGCCGGCCTGTGCCAGCGGCACGACGTGCAGTTGCTGGTCGACGAGATTCACGCCCCGCTCACGATGCCGGAGGCCCGCTTCGTGCCGTTCGGCGCGGTCGACCATCCGATGGCCGAGCGTGCGTACGTGTTCAGCTCGGCGTCCAAGGGCTGGAACATCGCGGGCCTGAAGTGCGGCGTGGCGGTCGCCGGCTCGACGCTGGGCGCTGAGGTGCTCGCCGAGCGGTGGGAAGCGCTGCTGTGCTCGCACCTCGGGCTGCTCGCATCGGTCGCGGCGTTCACGCAGGCCGAGAGCTGGCTCGACGCGGTCGTGGCGCAGATCGACGAGAACCGCGACGTCCTCGCTGCGCAGCTGCGCGAGCGGCTGCCTGGCGTCGGCTATGTGCCGGGCTCGGCCACGTTCCTGGCCTGGCTTGACTGCCGCACCCTCGGGCTTGGCGACGACCCGGCAGCGGCGTTCCTGGAACGTGGCCGGGTGGCGCTGAGCCCTGGCCTGGACTTCGGCGAGCAGGGAGCGGGCTTCGCCCGCCTGAACATCGGCACCTCGCCCGAGCTGATCGCCGAGGCCGTGCGCCGGATGGCCACAGCCGTTCCGGCTGCCTGACGTCACAGCCCTTCCGGCTGCCTGACGTCACAGCCGTTCCGGCTACCTGATCTGCTTGCGGGAGAGCGATCGGTACTGCCACCATCGTCATCTGGCTGCCGCATTACAACGGTTGGCGCGCCTTGTCCGTCTTAACCGATGTTCCTTATCCCTGCGTGATCCCGAGGTTCGCCTGTCCGCTGCCGTCCTTCGCTCCTCCCGCGTTGCCCTGCTGATCGCGTCGGTTGTGCCCGCTCTCGCGCTGCTCACTGCGTGCACCAGCGGCGGGACCGCGGCGCCGCGCAAGACCGTGACCGTGACCCCGCCACCAGGCGGCAGCGCGCCAGTCGTCGTCTCATCGCCAAGCCCCGCTCCTGCCGGTGCCCGGCCGGGCGTCGTCGCCGTGACCACGGCAGGGGCGCTGGTCGAGCTCGACCCGCACAGCGGCGCCATCGTCGCGACGCTTGTCCCTGGCGGAGTGCTCGGTGACGAGATCTCGGTCAGCGCCGACGGGTCCGCCATCTACTTCGCGGCGGGCACGGGCTGCCATCCTCAGGTCGAGTCCGTCAGTAGCAACGGCGGCAGCCCCGTCACGATCGCGCCGGGGGAGTTCCCCGCGATGAGCCCGGACGGGACGAAGCTGGCTTTCGCTGATGAGCCGCTGCTGAAGACGGGATGCATCCCGAACCAGGCCAACTTCGCCCGCGACTACAAGCTGGTCGTCAGGACGCTGAGCTCGGGGACGCAGCAGGTACTCCCGCTGCCGCCGCAAGTCGCCAAAGGCGGTCTTCCCTCGCCCGTCTCCCATCTGTCCTGGGCATCGGACGGCGTGACGCTGGCGGTCTCCACCTCGGCGGTGCAAGACAACGAAGGCTGGGGCCTGTACCTGGTGAATACGTCGGTCGCCAGGTACTACGTGATACCCGGGACCGGCGTGACGGCCGTGCCGGTCACCGGCACTGACGCGCAGCGCAGCTACATCCGCGAGGGTATCTACCTTCCCGGCGGCAACCTGTTCATCAGCCGCGCCTGCTGCGGCGGCTTCCCCGTGCACAACACCTCCAGGCTGATGTGGGAGGTCACCCCGGCCGGAGCGCTGATCCACCAGGTCGCGATCGGGTTCGTGAACAAGCAGCACGTCAGCCTCGCCGCCGATGGCAGCGGCCACTGGCTGCTCTACCTCGCCGATCACGACCTGTACGTGTCGCAGGACGGGAACATCCCGTCGAAGCTAGCCACCGGGCTGATCGCGGCTACCTGGATGTAGCCAGGAGGCGACACTACTGCTCTGACCAGGGAAGCGACTGATCTGCACCCTGGTCAGCATGCTCTTTCCATGCAAATGTGGGTAGAAGGCGCAAGGGGCAAGGCAGCGCATGGAGGGCATGAATGGGCAGGGAAGTACCTGCAATCACGATCACCCGTCGAAGCAGGCGGGCATACCGTGAGAAAGTACGCGCGTGCCTTGAAGTGCTCGAGCGAATGCTGCAGGAATCGCGGTTCGACGCCGGATCGCGCCGGATCGGCCTGGAGATAGAGTTCAACCTCGTCGACAGCCTCGGCTACGCCGCGATGACCAACGCCGACGTGCTTGCCGCGATCGACGACCCGGCCTGGACCAGCGAGCTCGGCCAGTTCAACATCGAGCTCGATTCCGAGCCGGCGACGCTGACCGGCTCGGTCTTCTCCTGCCTGCAGGCCGGCCTGGGGCGCACGCTCGATCACGCGTACGCGCGGGCCGAGGCGGCGGGCAGCCGCATCCTGATGGTCGGGATCCTGCCCAGCTTGCGCCGCGCAGACATCGGGGCCGACACGATCTCGCCCATTCCGCGCTACCAGCTGCTGAACGACCAGATGCTCGCCGCCCGCGGCGAGGAGATGCGCATCTGCATCGACGGCAAGGACCGGTTTGTCGACTATGCCGACCACATCCTCACCGAGGCGGCCTGCACGAGCTTCCAGTGCCACCTGCAGGTGAGCCCGGAGATGTTCGGGTGTTACTGGAACGCGGCGCAGGCCATCGCGGGGATCCAGGTCGCGCTCGGCGCGAACTCGCCGTACCTGTTCGGCCGCGAGCTGTGGCGCGAGACCAGGATCACGCTGTTCAAGCAGTCGACCGACACCCGCTCCGAGGAGCTGCGCAGCCAGGGAGTCAGGCCGCGGGTCTGGTTCGGCGAACGGTGGATCAGCTCGGTCACCGACCTGTTCGAGGAGAACCTGCGGTACTTTCCTTCGCTCCTGCCCCTCGTCGAGGACGAGGACCCGGCCGGCGTTCTGGACCGCGGAGAGACGCCCGACCTCGCCGAGCTCACGCTGCACAACGGCACCGTGTACCGGTGGAACCGCCCGGTCTACGCGGTCGCCGACGGCAAGCCGCACCTGCGAGTGGAGAACCGCGTGCTTCCGGCCGGCCCCACGCTCATCGACGTGCTCGCCAACGCGGCGTTCTGCTACGGGCTCGTGCACGAGCTCGCCGAAACCGAGCCGCCGGTGTGGGGACAGATGCCGTTCCCCGCGGCCTGGGAGAACCTGCTGGCCGGGGCCAGGGACGGGATCGACGCGGTCGTCTTCTGGCCGGGCTACGGCCACCTTCCGGTCACCGACCTGACGCTCAGGCACCTGCTGCCGCTGGCCGCGCGCGGCCTGGATCGCTGGGGGGTGGACTCCGCCGACGCGAGCAGCCTGCTGAAGGTCATCGAGGGACGCTGCCTGATGACCCAGAACGGGGCGTCCTGGCAGGTCGCCTCCGTGCACCGGCTCCAGGAGCGCGGGCTGGCGGACCGCGGCGAGGCGCTGCGGCTCATGACGCAGGACTACATTGAGCGGATGAATTCGAAGGAACCGGTGCATACCTGGCCGATCATGTGACCGGCCCGTCCGCGGCGCCGGCCAGGCTCGGGGCGCCGTCTGGGCGCTGGGTTGTGCTGGCAACGGTTCTCGGCTCAGGAATGGTGCTGCTCGACACGACGGCCGTCAACGTGGCGCTGCCGACGATCGGACGTGAGCTCGGGGCATCCCTCAGCGGGCTGCAGTGGATCATGAGCGGCTACACGCTCGCGCTCGCCGCGCTGATCCTGCTCGGCGGCTCGCTGGGCGACCGGATGGGGCGCCGGCGCATCTTCGTCACCGGGGTGATCTGGTTCGCGCTCGCCTCGGCTGTGTGCGGCCTCGCCCCGACGATTCAGGTCCTGGTCGCGGCGCGGCTGCTGCAGGGCATCGGCGGCGCACTGCTCGTTCCAGGCTCCCTGGCCATCATCCAGGCGAGCTTCGCGCCCCTGGACCGGCCGGGCGCGATCGGAGCCTGGTCTGGCCTGGGCAATATCGCCACGGCGGCTGGGCCGCTGCTCGGCGGATGGCTGGTCGCGGCGGCTGGCTGGCGGTGGGTCTTCCTGGTCAACCTGCCGGTCGCGGCGACGGTCGTGGTCGTGGCGTTGCGCCGGGTGCCTGAATCTCGCGATGAGCACGCGAGCGGCACGTTCGACGTGCTCGGCGCGTTCCTAGCCGCGCTGGCGCTCGCCTGCATCGCGTTCGCGCTGATCAGCGGGCCAGGCAGCCATGGCTGGGAGAGGCTCGCGGTGGTTGCCGCCGCGATCACCGGGGTCGGCGCCGCCACGATCTTCCTCAGCGTGGAACGGGCCCGCGGGCGATCGGTCTCCGAGCGCGTGCCAGCGCCGATGCTGCCGCTGGCAATCTTCGCGTCCCGCCAGTTCAGCGCCATCAACGTGATCACGTTCTGCGTGTACTGCGCGACCGGCGGCGAACTGTTCATGCTCGTGCTCGAACTGCAGGCTGGGGCGGGGTTCTCGGCGCTCGCGGCGGGCTCGGCGCTGCTCCCGGTGACCGCGGCGATGATCGTGCTGTCACCACGGTCGGCGGCGCTCGCGCAGCGGATCGGGCCGCGCTGGCCGCTCACCGCCGGCGCGGCCACCTGCGCCGCCGGCCTGCTGCTCGCGCTCAGGATCGGCGTGGGCGCCTCCTATCTCCGTGACGTGCTGCCCGCCGTGGCGGTCTTCGGAGCCGGGATCGCCCTGATCGTCTCGCCGCTCACGGCGACGGTGCTGGCCAGCGCGGACGTGCGCAACGCCGGCATCGCGAGCGGCGTCAACAACGCCGTGACCCGTGTCGCCGGGCTGATCGCCGTCGCCGCGCTGCCCGCAGTGGTCGGGCTGCGAGCAGCTGCTTATCGCTCGCCTGGCATGCTCACCAGCGGCTTTCACCTGGCGATGATCGTCTGCGCCGGGCTGCTCGCACTCGCCGGGCTGCTCGCCGTGACGCTCATCGACGACCGGGTGCTGCAGGCCGTGACGAAGCCCGGGCGTTCCGCAACGATCAGTGCGCGACGTCGATGACGATCCGCCAGCCTGAATGAGCGGAGCCAAGCTCGAAGACGCGGAACGGCAGCTTGGCGCGGACGCCGAGGCCGATGTCCGTCACCCGCTCGAACGAGCCAGCGCCCCTGACCTGGCGGAAGGTCTTGAAGCCCGACACGTCGGCCAGGTTCACGGCATTGGGGTGGTAGTGACGGCCCGCAGGTCCCCGCACGACGATCAGGAGCTTGGCGTGGCCGCGCACCTTCAGGATCTTGCCGGACGCATCCGCCACGATGTGCCTGACGTAGCGGGTGCTGAACGGAGGCCGCTTCCCGCCGCTGAGGTCGATCACCAGCCGGTCGAAGCACCTGTGCTGGCCGGCCCGCACGTCCCTTACCCGCGTGGCCACCGTGATGGCGCTTGAGCCGCGGTGCTTGGCGTTGGTGCCCCAGTGCACTGTGCACGCGTGCCGGTGCATGCCTGGCGCTGCTGCCGCGGCCGGCGCGACTGCCGCGGCGGACACCGCGGTGGCCGCGACCGCGCCGAGTATGGCGCCCGCGCTGACGAGTCTTCTCATCGCCGACCTCCTGTACAGGAATGACCATCGCAAGTCCCGGGTAGCGGAACCGTACCCGGAACGGAGGGAATCTAATGGTCAAGGCGGAGCCTGAATCATCGCGGTCGGAATCGCTGAACCTCGGCGGCCAGCTCGCGGGGCAGCCAGACCTGGCCGGGCAGCCTGACCTGGCGGGGCCCGGCGACGAAGAGGCGCTGCCCGCCATACCGGTGTCGGCAGGGGCGCTGATCTTCGACAGGAAAGGGCGGCTGCTCATTCTCAAGCCGACGTACAAGAGCGGCTGGACCATTCCTGGCGGCGTGATGGAGGCCGACGGTGAGTCGCCCTGGGAGGCGTGCCAGCGCGAGGTCCGCGAGGAATGCGGCCTGACGGTGCGAACCGGGCGGCTGGCCTGCATGGACTTCCGCCCTCCGCGACCCGGCCGGCCTGGCGGGATCAGGTACCTGTTCGACTGCGGCCGGCTGGACGATCGCGGGCTCGGCGCGATCGTGCTGCAGGCCGAGGAGCTGTCTGAGTTCAGGATCGTCAAGCTGGGCAAGGCCCTGACCATGCTCAGGGGCCCGATCAGGCGCCGGGTGCGTGCCGCCTGCGCCGCCGGGACCGCCATCTACCTCGAAGACGGCCGCCCGGTTGCCGAGGTCGCCGCGGCGCTGGGCTAGTCCTTGCCGTCAGGCAGGCACCAGCGGTACGGCGCGATCAGATGCTTGATCGAGGCCGGGCCCCAGCCGCCCTGGTCGTACAGCTCAACCGGCGGCGGGTTCTCGATCAGCGGGGTCGCCACCTCCCACAGCCGCTCGATCTCGTCGGCCCTGGTGAACAGCGACTGGTCACCCAGCATCGCCTCCAGGATCAGCCGCTCGTAGCCCTCGAGCTCGTGCATCTGGTGGAAGGAATCCTCGTACTTGAAGGTCATCTCGACCTCGCGCAGCCGCATGGAAGGGCCTGGCTGCTTGGCGAGGAACCTGACGGAGATCCAGCCTGGATCGTCGAAGTCGATGATGACCTCGTTGCGGCGCTCTCCCGCTGGCAGGTGCGCAACGTTCGGGAACATCCGGAGCGTAGGCTCCTTCAGCCCGAGCGTGATGACCTGGCGGCGCTGCGCGAGGGACTTGCCAGAGCGCAGGTAGAACGGAACCCCTGCCCAGCGCCAGTTGTCGACCTCGGTCTTCATCGCGATGAAGGTCTCAGTCTGCGAGTGCGGGCTGACGCCAGGCTCATCCCGGTAGCCCTGGTACTGGCCACGCACAACCTTCGACGGCTCGATGGGATGCAGCGCCTGGAAGACCTTCGATTTCTCGTCACGCAGGGCCTTCGCGGACAGACTCGTCGGCGGCTCCATCGCGATGAATCCGAGCACCTGGAAGAGGTGCGTGACGATCATGTCCCTGAAGGTGCCTGTGCCCTCGAAGAACTGCGTCCTGCCCTCGATGCTGATCTTCTCGGGGACATCGATCTGGACGTGCGAGATGTGGTCCCGGTTCCAGATCGGCTCGAAGAGGCCGTTCGCGAACCGCAGCGCCAGAATGTTGTCGACCGATTCCTTGCCGAGGAAATGGTCGATGCGGAACACCTGCGATTCGTCGAAGACCTTGTGCACCTCCTGCGTCAGCTTGACGCACGTCGGGCAGTCGATGCCGAACGGCTTCTCGATGATGACGCGCGAGTTCTCTGCCAGCTTGGTCTGGCCGAGCAGGGCAATCACCGAACCGAACGCCGACGGGGGGACTGCCAGGTGGAACAGCCGTCTCGGGCTGCCCCCGATCGCGTGCTCGGCATCCTGGACCGCGCGTAGCAAGGGCTTGGGGTCGTCAGGATCGGCCAAACCGAAGCTCAGCTTGCTCTCGAAGTCCTGCCACGCCGCTCCTGTCGGCTTAGCCAGGCCGAACTCGGCGACCGCTTTCTTCGCGCGGGCACGGAACTGGTCATCGCTCATCGCGAACTTCGCAGGTGCGGAGCCGACGATGCGGTAGTTCTTCGGCAGCAGGTGCGACTTGGCCAGGTGAAACAGGCCGGGAAGAAGCTTGCGCTTGGCCAGATCCCCGGTCGCACCGAACAGCACAATGACGTGGTCGTCTGGGGTCAGGCCCGACCTGCTGTTACCGGTATGCATGCCACACATAGTGTCATGCGACCGACGATCGGGAAGACTGGTGCGCCGTGAGCACTGAACACGAGAAGCGGGTGGCGGCGGAGGCAGCAGCGCTGCTCGTCGAGGCCCGCATGACGGTCGGCCTGGGCAGCGGCACGACCGTTAGTTACCTGCTGCCGGCGCTGGCCAAGCGCCGTCTGCCGGTGCGTTGCGTGGCGACCTCGGACCAGACGGCCAGCAAGGCCCGCGACCTCGGCCTGGCCGTCGAGCCATTCAGCACGTTCGACGCGCTCGACATCGCGATCGACGGCGCCGACCAGATCACTCCTGACGGATGGCTGATCAAAGGCGGCGGCGGCGCGCACACCAGGGAGAAGATCGTCGCCAGCGCGGCGGCCCGGTTCGTCGTCATCGCCGACTCGACCAAGCCGGTCCTGGCGCTGCATCCGCCGGTCCCGCTCGAGCTGCTCCAGTTCGGCCAGCCTGCCACGCTGCGCGAGCTCGGCGACGTGACACTGCGGGAGGCGCCGCCGAGCCCGGACGGCGGTATCATCGCCGACTATCACGGCGCGTTCGACGACCCGGCGGCGCTCGCTGCCTGGCTGTCGGCCAGGCCAGGCGTGATCGGCCATGGCCTGTTCGCGCCGGCCCTTGTGTCGGAGATCCTCATCGGCCGCGGCGAGGACGTCGAGCGCGTTCGGCCTCGATGAGCGACCGTCAGCCCAGCCCGCGCCACGGCACCTCGGCCCAGTCCGTCACCGCGGCTTCGGCGCCAGCTTCTCCGCGTGCCCGCCGAACTGGGAGCGCATCGCGGACAGCAGCCGCCCGGTGAACTCGCCGAGCCCGCGCGACTCGAACCGCTGGAACAGCGACGCGGTGATCACCGGGGCCGGCACGCCCTCCTCGATCGCCGCCATGACCGTCCACCGGCCCTCGCCAGAGTCGGAGACATAGCCGGAGAACTCCGACAGCTCAGGGGACTCCGCGAGGGCGTTGGCGGTCAGGTCAACAAGCCAGGAACTGACCACCGAGCCCCGCCGCCACACCTCGGCGACCTCGCCGACGCTGATGTCGTACTGGTACGCCTCCGGGTCGGTCAGCGGGGTCGTCTCGGCGTCGGTGACCTGCTCTTCCTTGCCGGCGTTGGCGTGCTTGATGATCGAAAGGCCCTCCGCGATCGCGGCCATCATGCCGTACTCGATGCCGTTGTGCACCATCTTCACGAAGTGCCCGGCGCCCGCGGGTCCGCAGTGCAGGTAGCCGTTCTGCGCCGTCCCGCCTGCCGGCCTGCCCTCGGTAGCCTCGACCGACCCTGCCCCAGGGGCGATGGTGCGGAAGATCGGGTCGAGGCCGCGTACCGGCTCGTCCTCGCCGCCGATCATCAGGCAGTACCCGCGCTCCAGGCCCCAGACTCCGCCCGACGTGCCGCAGTCGATGAAGTTGATGTGCTGCCCGGCAAGCTTCCTGGCCCTGGCGATGTCGTCGCGGTAGTAGGAGTTGCCGCCATCGACCACCGTGTCGCCGGGGTCCAGCATGGAGCACAGGTGATCAAGCGTCCGCCCGGTGATCGCGGCCGGCAGCATCAGCCACGCGTGCCGCGGCCGCTCCAGCTTGTCGACGAAGTCGTCGAGGTCGTTGGCGCCGGTCGCGCCCTCGGCGACAAGGTCGGCGACCGCAGCGGGGTTCACGTCGTAGACAACGCACCGGTGCCCGTCTCGCATCAGCCTGCGGACCAGGTTCGCGCCCATCCGCCCGAGCCCGACCATGCCGAGCTGCATCGAGTGGTCCGTTGTCATTGTTATGCTCCCTTAATTCCGCGATAACGGCGAATCAGCGTGTTCGTTGACGAATCATGCTCAAGGGGCGGCTCAGTCCCGCTGGTCAGCTCGGGAATGATCGCGGCCGCGAGAACCTTGCCGAGCTCGACGCCCCACTGGTCGAAGGAGTCAATACCCCAGATCGTCCCGGCCACGAGCACGGCGTGCTCGTAGAGCGCGACCAGGGTGCCGAGCAGTCGCGGGGTCAGGACGTCGGCGAGGAGCACGTTGCTCGGGCGGTTGCCCGCCATCACGCGGTGCGGCGCGACTGCCGGGTCGGTGCCCTCGGCGAGCACCTCCTCGAGCGTCTTGCCGAACGCGAGCGCCTGCGCCTGCGCGAACACGTTGGACATCAGCAGGTCGTGCTGGTCCCTGATCGGGTTCAGCGAACGGCCGAAGCCGATCAGGTCGACCGGTATCAGGTGCGTGCCCTGGTGCAGCAGCTGGTAGAAGCTGTGCTGGCCGTTGGTGCCAGGCTCGCCCCAGAAGACCGGTCCTGTGGGGTAGTCAACGGTGGTGCCGTCCAGGGTGACGTGCTTGCCGTTGGACTCCATCGTGAGCTGCTGCAGGTAGGCGGGGAACCGCTTGAGGTACTGCTCGTACGGCATGACGCCGATGCTCGCGACGCCGAAGAAGCCGGTGTACCAGACCCAGAGCAGGCCGAGCAGGGCTGGCAGGTTCTCCGCGAGCGGCGCGGCGCGGAAGTGCTCGTCCATCTCGTGGAAGCCGGCGAGCATGTCGCCGAACCTGTCAGGCCCGATGGCGATCATGGTGGACAGCCCGATCGCCGAGTCCATCGAGTACCGGCCGCCTACCCAGTCCCAGAATCCGAACATGTTGGCCGTGTCGATCCCGAACTCGGCCACTTTCTCGGCATTCGTGCTGACCGCGACGAAGTGCCTGGCCACGGCCGCCTCGTCGCCGAGCCGGCTGGTGAGCCAGTCCCGCGCCGAATTCGCGTTGGTCAGGGTCTCCAGGGTGGTGAACGTCTTGGAGCAGACGATGAAGAGGGTCTGGGCAGGGTCGAGGTCCCTGGTGGCTTCGGCGAAGTCGGTTGAATCAACATTGGATACGAAACGGAACGTAAGGTGCGGGTCGGCATAGTAACGCAGGGCTTCGTACGCCATAACCGGACCGAGATCCGAACCGCCGATCCCGATGTTCACGACGGCTGTGATCGGCAGGCCTGTAAACCCGCGCCAGTCGCCTGACCTGATCTGCCTGGCGAACGCCGCCATCCTGGCGAGCACGTCGTGCACCTCGGCGACCACGTCCGTGCCGTCGACGGTCAGCGTCGCGTCGCTTGGCATCCGGAGGGCGACGTGCAGGACGGCCCGGTTCTCCGTGGTGTTGATCCGCTCGCCCGCGAACATCGCCTCGATCCGCTCAGGCAGCCCGGACTGGATTGCGAGCTCGGTCAGCAGGCCGACCGTCTCGTCGGTGATCCGGTTCTTGGAATAGTCCAGGTAGAGCCCGGCGGCCTCGGCGGTGAGCCGTTCGCCGCGGTCAGGGTCGCTCGCGAACAGGTCGCGCAGGTGCGCGTCCCGGATCTTGACGTGATGCTCGGCCAGCGCCGACCAGGCGGGCCGGCTCCGTAGTGGCAGGCGCCAGGTAGGTGGTGTCGTCATCGCCGCTGCGCTCCCGTCCTCTCGCGTTCCGATGCCCGATGGCGACCCTAGCGCGCCGGCTCCCGGCCATGCGCGCGCGATACTGGCAACCATGACGGAGACCACCACGACGACCGGGCTGCGGCTGGGCGGCAGTTACCTGCCCGTGCTTGACCGGGCACGCATCTACTGCTGCGGCATCACCCCGTACGACGTCACGCACCTGGGACACGCCGCGACGTTCGTCTGGGTGGACGTGCTGACCAGGGTGCTCGGGTCGGTTGGGGTGACCACGCAGCTGTGCAGGAACGTCACCGACGTCGATGACGTGCTGTTCGCGGCGGCCGAGCGGTCCGGGTCGGCGTTTGACGCCTTCGCGTCGGTGCAGCAGTTCAGGTTCGACCAGGACATGACGGCGCTCGGGGTCCGCGAGCCGCAGTTCGCGCCGCGGGCGAGAAGGAACGTCGGGCAGGTGGTCAGGCTGGCGACTGGGCTGCTCGAGTCCGGCGCCGCCTACCTGCGCGAGGGCAGCGTGTATTTCCGCGGTAAGGACACGGCCGCCGCGACGGGCCTGTCCAGGGACGATGCGGAGTCGCTCGCGGCCGAGTACGGCGCCCGGCTCGATGATCTGGCGAAGGACGACAAGCTGGACGTGGCCGTCTGGCGCCGGTCGGCGGCTGGCGAGCCTGGCTGGCCTTCGCCGTGGGGGACCGGCCGGCCAGGCTGGCACGCAGAGTGCGCGGCGATGTCGCTGTCGGTGCTCGGTCCGGCGATCGACGTGCTCAGCGGCGGCGCCGACCTGCGCTACCCGCATCACGCCTACCAGGTGGCGATGGCGGAAGCGGTCACCGGAGTCCGGCCGCATGCGCGCGCGATCTTCGAAGTAGGCGTGGTGTGCATGGACGGGGCGAAGATGGCCAAGTCGACAGGGAACCTCGTCCTGGTCAGCGACGTCCTGGCCGCGCATCCGGCCGCCGCGCTGCGGCTCTGCCTGCTCGACCGGCCGTGGGCGCTGCCCTGGGACTACGCGACGGCCGAGCTCGACGCAGCGACCGCGCGGCTTGAGCGGCTCTACCGCGTCGCGGGGCGCGGTGTCTCGGCGGCCGACGCCTCGCAGGCCGCTGCCAGCGCGGCGATCATCGCCGCGCTCCGCGACGACCTTGACGTGCCCGCGGCCCTGGCGATCGCCGAGGACGCCGGCGGTGCCGCCGCCAGGAGCCTGATCGCCACGCTCGGGCTCAGCGAGTAGGTCCAGTCCGTGCGCGTCGTCGTCGCACCCGACAAGTTCAAGGGGAGCGCGACGGCTGCGGAAGCCGCCGCGGCGATCGCCGCAGGGCTGCGGCGGGAGCGGCCTGACCTGGAGATCGCGCAGGTTCCCGTGGCAGACGGCGGCGACGGGACCGTCGCTGCCGTGCTCGCGGCGGGATTCGCTCCGGCGCGGGTGACCGCCGACGGCCCGGTCGGGAAGCCGGTTGAGACGACCTTCGCGGTCAGGGACGGCACAGCGGTCATCGAGCTGGCTGACGTGGCAGGGCTGCGGCGGCTGCCGGCCGGCCTGGCGCCGCTGACCGCGTCGACGTATGGCGTCGGCCAGGTCATCAGCGCCGCCCTCGCGGACGCCGCGACGATCGTTCTCGGGATCGGCGGCAGCGCCAGCACCGACGGCGGCGCCGGGATGGTGCAGGCGCTCGGCGTCCGGCTGACTGACGAACTCGGCCAGACGCTGGGCAGGGGCGGCGCGGCGCTTGCCGGCCTGGCCGCCATCGACCTGACCCGGCTCGACCAGCGGATCGCCGCCACGAGCATCCTGGTGGCCAGCGACGTGGACAATCCGCTGCTCGGGCCGTCTGGCGCGGCAGCGGTGTTCGGGCCGCAGAAGGGCGCGAGCG
The DNA here is from genome assembly GCA_963739025.1 of uncultured Actinomycetota bacterium. Classification (GTDB taxonomy): domain Bacteria; phylum Actinomycetota; class Actinomycetes; order Streptosporangiales; family Streptosporangiaceae; genus Chersky-822. Next base: position 632,646 of record CAVTYS010000005.1, read on the forward strand.
GGGCCGACATCGCCATGCTCGAGGCCGCGCTAGCCCGCTGGGCGGCGCTGACCAACTCGGCGACGGGCAGCGACGTGGCCGGCGTGCCGGGAGCCGGCGCCGCAGGGGGGACCGGGTTCGCGGCGCTCGCCTATCTCGGCGCCAGGCTGGTGCCAGGCGCTCAGTTGCTGCTCGACCTGACTGGCTTCGACGCGGCGCTGCCGGGCGCGGACCTGGTGATCACCGGTGAGGGCAGCCTGGACCGGCAGACGCTCGGCGGCAAGGCCCCGGTCGGGGTCGCCAGGGCCGCGGCCGCTCGCGGCGTGCCCGTCGTCGCCGTCGCAGGCCGGGTCGAGCTGACCGCGGCCGAGCTGGCTGACGCCGGATTCACCGGCGCGTACGCGATCAGTGACCTGGAGCCTGATCAGGCGGTCAGCATGACCAGGAACGCCGGCCTGCTTGCCGAGATCGGCGCGCGGATCGCCGCCAACCTCGGCTGACACAGCCCCGGCTCACACAGCCCCGACTCACACAGCCCCGGCTCACACAGGGCCTCCGCCGGGCCGCGCATACAGGTCGTGGCCGCGATGCGCTAGGCCTGGGTGGTCCTGGTGAGCACGTCGTCCACGGGCCGGCGCGGCGTGGCCGCCGCGTGCTCGCCATAGCCGAACCTGATCACCATCTGCGGGTTCTCCGGCCACGGCCAGGCAGGCGCTGAGTCACCGCGCATGTCGCGCAGCTCGATCGACTGGTAGAGGAACGACGCGGACAGGCCGTGTGTCGTCGAGGTCAGCAGGACCCGCTGCAGCGCCTGACCTGCCCTGAGCCAGTCCGATGGCTCGTCGCCCGCCGTCGTGAGGACGCCGAGCTGCGGGAACAGCTCGTAGTCGGCCGAAGCCGGAGTGACGGTCGGCACGGCCGAGGTCATGTCGCCGCGAACCGGTGCGCGCTCGTGCTGCGGCCGTGCTGGCAGCGCTCCGGCCGGAATGCCGTCGTGCTGGCTGCTCGTCGCGATCCACTGCTGCAACTCGATCCGGTGCCCGACGTCTGCGGCGAGTTCGGCGCTGGCGGCGCCGGCCAGGTCGAGCACGGTGTCGGCCTCCGCTGCACTGAGCATCCGGAGCGTGGCGAACTCCAGCTTGGCGGCGTCGGCGAGGGCCGCCCGCACGGAGCCAGAGATGGGCTCTTCGGTGAACGGGGCGCGGTTGGTGTGCCGGTGCCAGATCGCCTCGTACATCTCGCGCTCGGCGAATGTCGGCGGTCGTCCGGGTTCGGCCTGCACCGCGGCTATCACGGTCGGCGGGAACTCAGGGTGCGGCAGCGGCCAGACCAGCGGGTTGAAGCCGGTCATCCTGATGGCCGTTCTGATGTTGAACAGGGCCGCGCCGCAGCTCATGTACAGGGCCCTGGCGTTCGGGTCGCCGACCCAGAGCGCCCTGTCCGGGTCCGCCCTGACCTCGAGCAGGTCATCGGCGACGACCACGAACTCCCACGGCTGCGTGTTGTGCATCGAAGGCGCTGCGCCCGCGGACTCGACGATCCGGCGCAAGATTCCGTCGTTTGCCAGGATCTTCAGCATGACTCAGCCTCCCGTCACCGCCGTGCGACACCGTGGCAGTTCCGCGGTGGCCCGGCAGTAGCTCGGCGCCCCGCTGGCCAGCGGCCAGCAGTCCGCACTATCCACTTTGGTCGGCGCGGCGAGTTCCTGGCAGGGTCGTAAGCAGCCCTGAGAGGGGTCGTAGGTCCCGGAATCCGGGGTACGGCCAGGAGCGGGAATGTGGCCGCGGGGTTCCCGGTTATATACCCCAGTGGGTATCACAGCGGATGCCCGGACGCGGACGGAGGCTAGCAAGTGGCAACGGTGGAACTGAGCACTGAGAACTTTGACTCTGTGGTGGGCAGCGCGGACTTCGCGCTCGTCGACTTCTGGGCGTCCTGGTGCGGACCGTGCCGGATGTTCGGGCCGATCTTCGAGCGGGCGTCGGAGAAGCACGGCGACCTGGTCTTCGCCAAGGTCGACACCGAGGCGCAGCCCGGCCTCGCGCAGGCGTTCGGCATCACGTCGATCCCGACCCTGATGGTGATCAGGGACAAGGTGATCCTGTACGCGCAGCCAGGTGCGCTGCCTGAGGCATCACTCGAGCAGCTGATCAGCCAGGCTCGTGAGGTCGACATGGCCGAGGTCAAGGCGGGAGTCAGCGAGAAGCAGGCGACTGGTGCCGGCGCTGGCGAGTGAGGCGGCGGAGCCCGGGATGACAGCAGCTGACGAGGACTCCCGTGCTGCTGTGCTGAACCGGCTGCGCCGAGCGCAGGGCCAGCTGGCTGGCGTGATCGCCATGGTCGAAGAGGGCAGGAACTGCCGGGACGTCGTGACGCAGCTGGCTGCCGTGTCACGGGCGCTTGACCGGGCCGGTTTCAAAATCGTGGCCAGCAACATGGGGCCGTGCCTGAGCGGCGAGTCCGCCATGAGCATCGAGGAACTTGAGCGCCTCTTCCTGGCGCTGGCCTGAGCTGGCTCGGGTCTTTCGGCCCTACCGCCATGGCGTGACCGGCGAAAGACTGCTGCTGCAAGTGGTACCTCGAAGGGGGTGACCGTGATGGCAAGCCTGGTCGCCGACGTCATGACCTACAACGTGGTCGCCGTGCGTCAGCAAGCTGAATTCAAGGACATCGTCTCGGTCATGAATCGCCGCAGGGTCAGCGCGTTTCCCGTGCTGGACTCCCACAACCGGGTGATCGGCGTCGTCTCCGAGGCCGATCTGCTGCCGCGCGAGGCGTACCAGGCCGGGCAGAAGCAAGGCGGCAGCGGGCACGGCGGCGGTGGGCACGGCGGGCATGCCAGGAAGGTGCCGGCCAAGGCGAGCGCGCTGACCGCTGGCGAGCTGATGAGCAGCCCGGCGATCACGATCGGACCGCGGGCACCGGTCGCAGAGGCGGCTGGCATCATGCACAGCCGCAAGGTGAAGCGGCTGCCGGTGGTCGACGAGGCCGGCAGGCTCGTGGGGATCGTGAGTCGCGTCGACCTGCTCGGGGTGTATGACCGGCCCGATGAGGACATCCGATCGGAGATCAACGAGCGGGTCCTTGCAGGTGACTTCGTCTTCGATCCGCGTGAGTTCGACGTAGCGGTCGACAACGGCATCGCGACCATTTGCGGGCGCGTCGCCAGGCACGACGTGGCGGTCAGCCTGCTCCAGGCGATCTGGGACGTGGCTGGCGTCGTGGATGTGCGGGACCGGCTGAGCTACCCGGTAGCGGGGTAGCCGCCGCTGCGTAGTCGCCGCGGCCCCGTTCGGCAAACAAGCTCACAAGCGCATGCCCCGCGTCAGCGATGCTGATGCGGGGCCTGCGCTGTCAGCCGCCCGTGCCGGGCTAGCTGTCCGCACCCGCTTACGTCGGTCTCGTGACCGGGATGCGCTTTTCTGCCTTCCTCGCCTCTTCGCTCTTCATGGCGACGACGACCTCGAGAATCCCGTTGTCATAGGTGGCCTCGACGTGCCCTACGTCGGCACCGGCCGGCAACGCGATATGCCTGCTGAAGACGCCGTACCTGAACTCAGAGTGCGACTTGTCGATCTCCTCCTCTTTCCGTTCTGCGCGGATGCTGAGGATGCCGTTGCTGACGGAGACGTCGATCTCCTTCTCCGGGTCGATTCCCGGCAGCTCGGCGCGGACGACATAGTGGCCGTCCCGCACGTAGTCCTCCATCCGCATGCCCTGACCCAGCAACGGCCGGAACATCGTCATCGGAGATTCCATCCAGTCGAACAGGTCGGGGAAAAACCGGCTCTCCTTGCGAGTCAGCGTGTTCATAGAAGCTGACCTCCTTCCGGACCTACCGTGGTCTCCTGACGCCTCAAGCACATCGCTGCTGGTGCTCGCGGGGTAGGGCCGAACGGACGTGACCCTGGGGACGTTCGGCGGCGCCCTCCAGCGGGCCCGCTGGCGCCTGCTAGCGCCCGCTGCCTACCGGGAAGCGGAGCTTCGCGGCCGCGGTGAACGGCGCCGAGCGCACGGAGACGACCTCGCCACCGCCGTCCAGCGTGTGGCTGGCGAGCTCGTCGAGCAGGTCAGGCACCGGATGACAGCAGTCGCCAGGATCGGTGCAGTCGCAGTCCGCCGCCCGCGTGCTCAGCGCCCCGCAGGCCGAGCACGCGAAGCCCGGCTCCAGCACGTCATCGGGGAGCATGAGCTGCGCGATCGCGCGCGCCCTGCTGGCCGTCAGGCAGCCCTCCAGGTCGGTTCTGACCGCGCCGGCCGGCGGCTGGTTGAGCGTGTCGTCGACGAGCTGGGCCTCGGAGCGCTCGGTCCAGCTCGCGATGACCGGGCTGGCGAGCTCTCGTACCCGGCCTGGCGTCGCGGTCTGCAGGTCGACGGTGAAGCTCCCGGCGACTGACTGCCTGACCGTGCGCGGCAGCAGCCCGAGGAACTGGCTGATCTCGTTGTCGTGCCCGCCGAGCACGAGCGGCCGGCCCGTGCTGTCGGCCTGCTGCTCCAGGATGCTGATCGTGTCGCGGAAGTGCTGCTTGGACAGCTCCATGATCCGCTGCTGCACCCGGTGGCCTTCCAGGCCGTACCATCCGGCGAAGGCCGGGCTGCGCACGCCCGCGCCGGTACGCTCGGCCACCGTCTCGATCTCGTCGTCGGAGATATGCAGGATCCAGGCGTGTTTCGTGTCGACGATCGCGGCCCGGTAGGCGGGGTGCCGCTGCAGGGCCGCGAGCAGCGGCCTGACGTGCGGCCGGTCCGAGATCACCGCCAGCTCGGTCGCGGATCGCGGCAGCGCGACCGCCTCGAACAGGCCGAGCCGCGAACAAGCGAACAAGGCGACGGTGCGGCCGAGCCACTCCTGGCTGCGCTGGCCGACGGCGTCGACGATCGCCTCGACGTCGGCATCTTTCACCAGCCCGCCGGCCGCGCGCGGCTCCGTGTGCGCCGCAGCCTTGATCAGTTCGCGCGCGCGGGTCGGCAGGGCCCTGTGATCGGCAACGTCGACGGGAACGCTCAGGTACACCGACACGACGGCCGGCTGGTCTGTGTGCCGTCGGCGTAGCCGCTCGACGCCGCCCGCGGTGATCACCGCGGGCCCCCGGCCGCATCCGCCGCGCCGCTGCGCTGGTGCGGATCGCCGGCCGGAGAGCCGTTCTGCTCGTGGTCGTGCTGCTCGTGGTCGTGCTGCTCGTGGCCGTGCTGCTCGTGGCCGTGCTGCTCGTGGCCGTGCTGCTCGTGGCCGTGCTGCTCGTGGCCGTGCTGCTCGTGGCCGTGTTGCTCGTGGCCGCCGGGCGCGGCGACAAGCCCCCTGATGTCAGCGGGCAGGGCGCCGAGCGCCTCGTTCATGGCCCCTGCCGACAGATGCCTGCCGAGCGCCGACGTCACCAGCTGTCCGGCGCGCGGCACCTCATTGCGGTGGATCTGCGCGTCCTTGGCAAACCTGGCGATGTACTCGTCCTTGCTGTACTTGATCGGGACCTTGCTGGGGTTCCAGCCCTCGTAGAACACGCCCCTGAGCAATTCAGGCAGCTGCGCCGCGATGTGCGCGGCGACCGGCACCGGCAGGCGATCACGCAGCGTGTGCAGCCACGACCTGGTGACCCGGTAGGCCAGCTTGCGGTCCTCGGTGCCGAAGCTGGCCGCGACGTCGCCGAGCCAGGCATTGGTCTTCTCGATGCTGCGGTCCAGGCTGTCGACTCCGGTCCGTGACATGCGATCCTCCTGTCGTTACGCAGGCTGGCACGGGGCGCGCAGTCACCGCCTGCCAGCCCCCGATCTGTCCGGTGCTCGCGCAGGCACGACCCTGGCGTTCGCCTGACGGGGGCACGCCGCCCATGGACATGCCCGCCTTCGGGAGTACGGCCGCCGGCCGCCGACGGAGCGGCTGCGACGCCTACTTTCTCGCCTGTCGCCGCCTCGGCTGCTGGCCGACGACGGTGTCGGCGGACGGGAAGAAGACGCTCTCGTGACCGTCCTGCCATTGCACGAGATACGGCGGGCTGCCCTGCTCGCCGTGGATCTCGATGATCTGGCCGTGCCGGTCCCCGTCACCTTGATGACGGCCCTTGACGATGAGCTGATCTCCGATCGCTGCTTTCATGGCTCTCCCTCCCCGCAGGTACCTACCCGGTTCGTCCGCGGGGCAGTCCGATGCCGCCAGCCAGCCCGGATCGCCCGGGCATGACCTGGCTACTAGCTGCTCGTCGGCTGTTGCCTGATTCGTCATGATCGGAAAGGCTTAACCCATGGCTCGCGTTGCCGTCATCGGAGAGCCGCTGCGGATTCACCTTTACGGGTTGACCGGCGCGGTCCTCTGCCCGGCAACTGACCAGGCCGAAGCGGTGCTGGCATGGCGTGAGATGCCCGACGACATCGAGGTCGCCGTGCTGACCCCGCGCGCCGCCCGCTGGCTGGCAAGCGAGATCGCCCGCCGGCCGGGGGTGCTGCCGGTTCTGCTCCCCGAGGCGGCCACCGCCAAGCCGATGACCTGGCCTGACTACCTGCCTGACCCCGCCGGCCTGCCTGACCCTGATTTCCTGGCCCAGCCAGGAGTGCCGCCCGAAAGCGGCTTCGCGGGCCCCGCGGAATGATCGAGATGCATCGATGGTCCATGCATCACCAGATCTCGCAATGAGCGGACCATCGATACACGGCGAAGCCCCAGGCGCGGCGACGTGCCGCGAGCGCGCCAGCGGGTGCGGCGGCGGGCGCGGCGGGAGCCGATACGCTGGCGATATGTACGTTCCTGCGCACTTCGCCGTCGAAGACATGGCGCAGATCGCCGCGTTCGTCGATCAGGCAGGCGCGGCAGACCTGGTGACATTCGATGGAACCCGGCTGGTCTCAACCCTGCTGCCGCTCATCTGGGACCGGCCCGATGCCGGGAACGGCCGCCTGATCGGGCATATCGCGCTGAACAACCCGCAGTGGCAGCACACAGCGGCTGGCGTGCCCGCGCTGGCGATCTTCCGCGGGCCGCAGGCGTACGTCTCGCCATCGTGGTACCAGAGCACGAAGGAGCACGGCCGGACGGTCCCGACGTGGAACTACACCACCGTGCACATGTCAGGACCGGTCACGTTCCACCAGGACGCGGACTGGCTCGCCGACGTGGTGACGCGGCTGACCGAGCGGCATGAGACGGGCCGGCCAGGCCGCTGGTGGGTGCGGGACGCGCCGGAGAAGTTCATCGCCGGCCAGTTGCGCGCGATCGTCGGCGTGGAACTGGCTGTGCGGCATATCGAGGCCAAGGACAAGCTCTCTCAGAACCGCACGCCGCAGGACCGGGCCGGCGTGATCGCGGCGCTGCGCGACGAGCCTGACGAAGGCGCGCACGCGATCGCGGAGCTGATGGCTGACCGCGAACCAGCCAGGTCGGCAGGGGCTAGGGCAGCGCAGGCACCGCGCTCGCGCGGATGACCTCAGAGTAGAACCTGGCGCTGGACTTCGGGATCCTGTGCTGGGTGCCGTAGTCGACGAAGACGATCCCGAAGCGCTTCTGATATCCCCAGCCCCACTCGAAGTTGTCGAGCAGTGACCACACGAAGTAGCCGGCCAGATTGACCCCGTCCTCGATGGCGCGCGCAGCCGCTGCGAGGTGCTGGTGCAGGTAACTGACTCGCTCAGGATCGTTAACAAGGCCCTCGGGGTTGACGTAGTCCTCAGCCGCGCACCCGTTCTCGGTGATGAACAGCGGCAGACCCGGAGCGTCCTTGGACAGCCTGACCAGCAGCTCGTTCAGGCCGTCGGCGTCGACGAGCCAGCCCATCGCGGTCCGCTCCAGCCAGTCAGGGCTGTACTCGACCACGCCTGGCAGCCCGCAGCGCGGCATGCTTTCATGGCGGCGCAGGTCGGCGGGGTCGCCAGCGCGCAGGTAGGTGCTTGAGTAGTAGTTGACCCCGAGGAAGTCGACGGGCTGGCCGATCACGGCCATGTCGTCAGCTTCGATCAGAGAATCCGGCGGCAGCAACGCCTCGCTGGCGTGTTCCGGATAGCGGCCGTGCAGCACGGGATCGAGGTACAGGCCGTTCATGTCCGCGTCGCTGATGAGCGCGGCATGGTGCAGGACGTCGGGGCTGGTGTCCCCGAGCAGCCGCACCGGGTGCAGATCGAGCGTGATGCCGACCGACGCGTCTGTGCTGGCCCCTCGGATGGCGGTGGTGGCCAGTCCGTGCGCGAGCAGCAGGTGATGAGTTGCCGCCGTGGCCGCGGCGGGATCGTGCAGTCCCGGGGCGTGCTCGCCGCTGCGATAGCCGTGACTGGCCACGACCTGGGGCTCGTTCAGCGTGATCCAGTGCCGCACCCGGTCGCCGAGCGCGTCAGCGACCAGGCTCGCGTAGTCGGCGAACCGCAAGGCGGTGTCGCGGGCTGCCCATCCGCCCCCGTCCTGCAGTTCCTGTGGCAGGTCCCAGTGGTAGAGCGTGAGCGCGCCCGCGATGCCGTTCGCGGCAAGCTCATCGAGCAGCTGCCGGTAGTAGTCCAGGCCCTTCTGGTTCGCTGCACCGCGGCCACCAGGCTGGATGCGCGGCCAGGACACTGAGAACCGGTACGCGTTCAGCCCGAGTGAGGCCATCAGCGCGACATCGTCGCGGTAGCGGTGATAGGCGTCGCAGGCGATGTCCCCGGTGTCGCCGCCCCTGACGTTGCCGGGCGCGTGCGCGAAGGTGTCCCACACGGAGGGGCCCCGGCCGTCGGCGGTCGCCGCGCCCTCGATCTGGTAGGCCGCTGACGCCGATCCCCAGGCAAAATCAGGCGGGAAGGCCAGCCGGCCGTTGCCGTGCCCTTCCTGAGTCTGCCACCTGACGCTGTGGCCATCTACCTCGGAAGCCTCGACGGCCTGGCCGTTGACGCTGTGTCCGTTGGCACCTGGACCCGGCATTGCCATCAATCCCTCCTTGATGTCCGGCCTGAATGATCTGGGCCGAACTGGGAAGCCTTGACGCGACTTGTACCGAGTTTTAGGGTAAGCGCTTAGATTGGCCCGATGCAACCGCTTAGACAACGGCGATGCAACCGCTTACACAAACGGCACGCGTCGCTCACTAGCTGTGACGTAGTGCCAGCTGACCGGCCATTTGACCCCGTCGGATGGGGGCGATCGCGATGCGCCAGGCGAGGCGGGAAGCCGGCAGCGTCGTGACGTTGTACGACGTGGCGAGCATGGCCGGCGTGTCCACGGCGACCGTGTCGCGCGTCGTCCACGGGCTGGACCGGGTCAGGGAGTCCACCAGGACCAGGGTGCTCGCCGTCATCGAAGAGCTCGGCTATGTCCCCGATGGCGCCGCGCAGAGCCTGTCCCGTCGCCGCAAGCACGTGATCGGCCTGGTCTGCCTGGAACGCAAGGCGCTGAAGCTGCAGTACGACATCGAGAGCATGAGCCTGCTCTTCTACGACGAGATCCTGCGCGGCGTTGAAGCCAGGATCAGGCACCAGAACTGGGCGCTGCTGATCACCTACCTGGAAGAGACCGGAGACCCCGACCTGCCGCGGCTGCTGTCCCTGTCCGGCAAGGTCGACGGGCTGCTGATCGGGGAGGGGATCGTTCCGTCGCCGTTCCTGGCCAGGCTCGCCCAGCGGCTCCCTGTCGTGGTGATCGCGGGCAACCCGCGGGAGCGAGCGGCGGACGTCGTAACCGCCGACAACCGCTCAGGAGCGGCCGCCCTGGTCACGCACCTGATCGAGGTGCACGGCCGGCGGCGGCTGTATTACGTCGACGGGCCGCCGACCGCGCCCGACGCCCGCGAGCGGCGGCGTGCGCTCGTGCATGTCCTGCATGGCAGGCCAGACTGTCAGCTCGTCGGCAGCTCGCAGGGGCTGTTCAGTGTCGGCAGCGGCGAGGAAGCCGGGCAGTCGCTGCTCGCCATGGGCAACGGCCAGCTTCCCGACGCGGTGGTCTGCGCTAACGACCAGATGGCGATCGGCGTGCTGCAAGCGCTGAGCGGTGCCGGGGTCCGGGTGCCTGACGATGTCGCGGTGGTCGGGTTCGACGACATCTTCCCTGGCAGCCTGTGCGACCCGCCGCTGACCACGGTCCACCAGCCGATGCGGCTGCTCGGGGAGCGCGCCTGCACCAGGCTGCTCGACCGGATCGCCAGGCCAGGCATGCGGCAGAAGGTTGAGCTGCTGCCGACCGAACTGGTGCTGCGATCCAGCTGCGGCTGCCCGCCGGGCACCATGATCCGCCAGTCTGTTCCCCGGCTGCGCGGCGGCAGGCTGGCCGCGCCGCCGACCGCGCTGGCGCCGTTAGCCGGCCGCGGCCTGACCGCGGGCGGAACCAGCTAGGAAAGGAGGCGGGATTGTCCTACATCATCCGGCGCCTGGCGTTCTACTTCGTGGCCGCCTGGGTGGCGCTGACCGCCAACTTCTTCCTGCCAAGGGCGATGCCGGGGAACGCCGTGCAATCCATCATGGCGAAGTTCCCCAGCCTGCAGCCATCGGCTTACCACGCGCTCGAGGCGATGCTCGGCGTCGGCCATCCTGGCTCGCTCTGGCACCAGTACGTGTCCTATCTGCACGACGTGTTCACGCTCAATTTCGGCATCGCCGTGAGCCAGTTCCCTGCGAGAGTCTCCACCCTGCTCGGCCAGACCATTCCGTGGACCCTCACGCTGGTCGGCACCGCCACCGTCATCGCGTTCTTCGTCGGCACCGGACTCGGCATCGTGGCCGGCTGGCGGCACGGCGGCTGGCTCGACCGGGCGCTGCCAGGTCTGATGTTCTTCCAGGCGATCCCCTACTTCTTCCTTGCCCTCATCCTGATCGAGCTGCTGGCCGCGAGGGCCAACATCTTCCCGATCGGCCAGGGGTACTCGGGCGGCCTGATCCCCGGCTGGAACTCGGCGTTCATCGGCAGCGCCATCTACCACTCGATCCTGCCGGCCTTCACGATCGTGATCACGACGCTGGCCGGCTGGATGCTGCAGATGCGCAACGTGATGATCACGACGGTCGGTGAAGACTACGTCGTCGCCGCGCAGGCCAAGGGGCTGAGCAGCCGCCGGGTGGTGTTCACGTACGCGGCCAGGAACGCGATCCTGCCGCAGCTGCAGGGCTTTGGCATGGCGCTCGGTTTCGTGGTGTCAGGGGCGATCGTCATGGAGATCGTGTTCTCCTACCCCGGCATCGGCCTGCTGCTGCTCGCCGCCGTCACGTCCAACGACTACCCGCTGATGCAGGCCATCTTCCTGGTGATCACGTTCGCCGTGCTGCTGGCAAACCTCATCGTCGACTTCATCATCGTCGCAGTCGATCCGCGCGCGAGGACGAGGGAGGCAATCCGATGACCGCCGCACCACCGCTGGTCGCCGGCGCGGCCGCGATCTTCGAGAAGCCACAGGCCCAGCCCCCCGGTCAGTGGGGCCGCATGCCGGTCAAGGCCAAGGCCGGGGTCGTTCTGCTCGGTCTCTTCGTGCTCGCCGCGGTGATCGGGCCGTTCGTGGCGCCCTATGACCCCTCGTTCGGCAGTCCCAACCCCGCTCTGGCGCTGAACGCCCCGTCCGCGGCGCACCTGCTCGGAACGACCCAGAGCGGCCAGGACGTGCTGTCCCAGCTGCTCGTCGGCATCAGGCTCACCCTCGAGCTCGCCCTGCTGGTCGGCGTCATCGCCACTGTGCTGTCGGTCATCGTCGGCGTCACCGCGGCGTTCCGGGGCGGCCTCTGGGACGACCTCCTGTCGCTGGTCTCCAACGTGTTCCTGGTGATCCCGTCGCTGCCGCTGCTGATCCTGCTGCTCGGCTACTTGCCGCAGAAGGGCCAGACGCCGACGATCATCGTGCTCAGCGTGCTGGGCTGGCCGTGGGGCGCGCGGGTGATCAGGGCCCAGACAATGGCCATCCGCGGGCGGGACTTCGTCGCGGCCGCCAAGGAGACGGGCGAGAGCAGCTGGCGGATCATCGTGGCCGAGATCGTGCCGAACGAGATCAGCCTCATCGCGGCGAGCTTCGTGAACACGGTGCTCTACGCGATCGGAGCCTCGGTGGCGCTTGCGTTCATCGGCCTCGCCGACGTGAATAGCTGGAGCCTCGGCACGATGTTGTACTGGGCACAGAGCGCGCAGGCGCTGCAGCTCGGCGCGTGGTGGTGGTTCGCTCCGCCGGGGCTGGCCGTGGCGTTGATGGGCACCGGCCTTGTCCTGCTGAACACCGGCATCGACGAGCTCGGCAACCCGCGGCTCCGTGACGCGAGCAACGCGAGCAAGATCGCCGGCCGGCGGATGCGCCCGGCGGACCCGACGCCGGTGTGGCAGCAGGACCCGCCGTCCCGCGGCCGCCTTGCCGGGCTCACCGCGTTCTTCTCCCGTACGGCCTTGCTGGAGCGGGGCAGGGGGGACCGGCCATGACCGGGGGACCCGTGCTCGACATCCGCGGCTTCTCGCTCGTGTACCGCACCCCGGGCGGCGACGTCAGGGCCGTGGAGGACGTCAGCCTGGCGCTGCACCCCGGCGAGATCGTCGGCCTCGTCGGCGAGAGCGGCTCAGGCAAGTCGACGCTCGCCTACGGCGCCTGCCGCCTGCTCAGGGCGCCAGCCCTGATCACCGGCGGCAGCGTCACGTACCGGGGACGCCGGGCAGCGGGCCCGACCGACATCCTGCAGATGCGCCCAGACGACCTGCGCCATCTGCGCTGGCGCGAGATCGCGATCGTGTTCCAGAGCGCCATGAACGCGCTGAATCCCGTGCTCAACGTGCGTGACCAGATCCTCGACGCCATCGACGCGCACATCAAGATGCCGCGACATGAGGCACTGGAGAAGGTCAGCTCGCTCCTTGAGCTCGTCGGGATCCCCGCCGGGCGGCTCCGCGCCTACCCGCACGAGCTCTCCGGCGGCATGCGGCAGCGGGTGATGATCGCGATGGCGCTCGCCGCCGACCCCGAGGTCGTCATCATGGACGAGCCGACGACCGCGCTCGACGTCGTGGTGCAGCGCGACATCCTGGCCCAGATCGTCCAGCTCAAGGAGCGGCTGGGCTTCTCGATCCTCTTCATCACCCACGACCTGTCACTGCTGCTCGAGCTGGCTGACCGGATCGCAGTGATGTACGCGGGCCAGCTGATGGAGGTCGCCGCTGCCGGGCAGATCCAGCACGCACCAGCCCACCCTTATACCAGGGGGCTGCTGCACTCGTTCCCATCGCTGCACGGCCCGCGCCGCGAACTGGCCGGCATCCCCGGCACGCCGCCTGACCTGCGCCGCGCGCCCTCCGGCTGCCCGTTCCTGCCCCGGTGCGGGTACGGCAGCCCCGCCTGCACCGAGGTCGACATGAAGCTGGCGCCCGTGCTGCCCGCCGGGGACCCTGGGCACGCGACCGCCTGCCCGTTCGTGCGGCCGGAGACCGAAGACCTGGTGACGCCGGAACGGGCCTTTGCCGAGGAGCGGCGGGAGGTGACCGGAGCATGAACATGGCAGTTGAGCCAGAGCTGCCTGTGGAGTCGGCGGCGGCGCGGCGCGGGTCGCTCGCCATGCAGGCCGACGCGCTCTGCAAGGACTACCGGCTCGGCCACGGCCAGGTCCTGCACGCGGCTCGGAACGTGTCCTTCAGCTTGTACCGCGGCGCGGTGGTCGCGCTAGTCGGCGAGAGCGGATCCGGCAAGTCCACGGTGGCCAAGCTGCTCGCCGGGCAAGAACAGCCCACGTCGGGCGCCATCCGGCTGGACGGCGAGCCGGTCGACCTGCGCTCGAGGCGCGCCTTCCGGCGCTATAAGAGCGAGGTTCAGATGGTCTTCCAGGACCCGTTCGCCTCGCTCAACCCGGTGCACACCGTGCGTCACCACCTGAACAGGCCGGTCAGGCTGCACCAGCAAGCGAGCTCCAAGGCCGAAATGACAGCCGAAGTCAGCGACCTGCTCGAGCGGGTCCACCTGACGCCGCCCGAGCAGTATCTCGGGAAGTACCCGCACGAGCTATCCGGCGGCCAGCGCCAGCGGGTCTCGTTCGCCAGGGCCCTGGCAGCGCGCCCGACCGTGCTGCTAGCCGACGAGCCGGTCTCCATGCTGGACGTCTCGATCCGGCTGGAAATGCTCGGCTTGCTCGACGAGCTACGGCGCGATTTCCGGCTCGCGTTGCTCTACATCACCCACGACATCGCGTCGGCCAGGTACTTCGCCGATGAGGTGCTCGTCATGTACGCCGGGGAGATCGTCGAGCGCGGTCCCGCTGAAGAACTCACCCAGCAGCCGGCCCATCCGTATACCCAGCTGCTCGTCGCGTCGGCGCCTGACCCCGACAACCTCGGCAGCACGCTGCGCGAAGGCGCCAGGCACACCGTCAGGCCAGGCGCTGGCGCGGCCGCGCAGGGCTGCCCGTTCAACCCGCGCTGCCCGTTCGCCGACGACCGCTGCCGCGCTGACGATCCTGTGCTGCAGCGCGTGTCCGATACGCGCGCGGCGGCCTGCTGGCATCTGGACGCCGCGGCCGCGTCGCGGTCGGGCGCCGCATGACGAGAAAGCGAGGCGACTGCAACAGGAGGACTGCCAGGACGAGCGCTGACGAATATCCGCATCCCACCAAAACAGGAGAGAGAGCATGAGGAGACTGCTCAGACGCCGGAGCCTCGCTGGCCTGGCGACGGTGGCCACCATCTGCGGCGGGCTTGCCGCGTGCTCGTCAAGCCCGAACTCGCAGCAGGGCAACACGGGAGGAAAGCCCGCGACCTTGGTGATGGAGAGCTCGCCGGAAACCTCGATCACGCAGGCATTCAATCCGTTCGTCGCCACTCAGGCGGCGTACGGCATGGGTGCCACCGGCCTCATCTACGAGCCGCTGATCGAATTCAACCTAGCCGCCCCGCCGAAGTACTACCCCTGGCTGGCGACGTCCTACGCCTGGGGAGACGGCGGCAAGCAGATCACGTTCACCATCAGGTCAGGCGTGAAGTGGAGCAACGGCAAGCCGCTCACACCCGCGGACGTCGCGTTCACCTTCAACATGATGAAGAAGAACACCGCGATCAACCTGGGCGGCCTGGACATCTCCAGCGTGACCACGTCTGGCAACAAGGTCACGCTGACGTTCCCCGCGGCCCAGTACACCAAGCTGCAGCAAATCGCAGGCGTCGCGATCGTGCCCGCGTCGATCTGGAGCAAGGTCGGCAACCCAGCCACATTCGCTGACCCTAACCCCGTCGGCACCGGGCCGTTCGTACTGGACAGCTTCACGCCGCAGGGCTTCACGCTGAAGCGGTCCCCGAACTACTGGCAGGCGTCCAAGCTGCACGTCGACAAGGTCTACTTCCCGGTCTACACGTCCAACACGGGCGCGCTGTCCGCGTTGTTCTCCGGCCAGATCGACTGGACAGGAAACTTCATCCCCGGCCTGCAGAAGAACTTCGTCGCGACCAACCCGAAGTTCCACCACTTCTGGGAGGCGCCGGGCGGCACTAACAGCCTGATGCCGAACCTGAACAAGTGGCCGACCAACCAGCTACCGGTCAGGAAGGCGATCAGCCTGGCGATCGACCGCACCCTGATCGCCACCGAGGGTGAGGCGGGCCTGGAGAACCCGGTGCTCAACGCCACCGGTCTGACCTTGCCGCTCTATGACGCGTGGAGCGATCCAGTCAAGAGCATGAACAATTCGCCCAAGGCTGAGCCCGCTCAGGCCAAGGCCGTGCTCAAGGCGGCTGGCTACACGCTCAACAAGGGCGGTTTCTTCGAGAAGAACGGAAAGGTGGTCTCGATCACGATCACTGACCCGGCCGCCTACACCGACTACGCCCAGGACGACGCGATCGTCGCCCAGGAACTCAGGGCTGTCGGCATCGACGCGACGTTCCAGGGCCAGGCGGTCGACACCTGGGCTTCCGACGTCGCGGCAGGCAACTTCCAGCTGACGATGCACTGGTCGAACGGCGGCATCACCCCGTACAACATGTACCAGGGCTGGCTCGACAGCTCGCTGGCCACAGGCAAGTCGGCCACCGGGGACTACGAGCGGCTGCAGGAACCAACGATAGACTCCGCGCTCGGCAAGCTCGCTGGCGCGTCAACGGTTTCTGATCAGACCGCGGCGCTCGAGCCGATCGCGAAGTACGTCGCCGCGAATCTGCCCATTATTCCCACCACCACGGCCTCGCAGTGGTTCGAGTACAACAGCGAGCGCTTCGTTGGCTGGCCTACCCAGCAGAACCCGTACGAGACCGGCCAGCCGTCGGGGACTAACAACGGGCCGGGCTCAGGCACCGACCTGGTTGTCATCCTGCACCTGCGGCCAAGGTAGTAACAGGGTCCACTCCCGGGCCTCCCCTCCGGGAGAGGACAGCAAGGCAGACAGCGGCGCCGCCGGCCTCGGCCGGCGGCGCCGCAGTTTCGTCAGTAGCTCCGGCGCCTCAGGGGAACGACACCACGTTGCTCGGGGTGCCGGGGGTGGCTGAGGTCACCGGTCCTCCGACCCCGTCGACCACCGAGTCGATGCTGCCGGAACCATTGAGGAACACCGTCAGGAGGTCGTGCAGCCGCACCGCGGGTGCCGTGCGCGGCGCCTGGAACGCCTCCGTCGCCTCGATTGGCAGGCCCTGGTTGAAGAAGCAGTAGCTGCCGAGTCCGTAGCCAGTGAAGCTGCGGACATTGCCGGTGATAGCGAATGCCGGGTAGCCGTCCGTGCTGGCGTCGGCCATCCAGGCGGCCTGACTCGGCGGGTCATACGGCATCTCGTTCTGGAAGAAGATGTCGGTGCCGCCCTGGCCGCTCCAGATCACCTCGGTCTTCTGGAAGTGCTCGACGAACAGCCCGTAGGCGGTCACGTCGTCACCCCTGACGATCAGGCCGTGATCGGCGACGTTGCTGGTCCAGCCGACGCCGTCGCCGTGGTCGGCCCGCCAGATCCAGATGTTGTCGAGTATCACGTCCGAGCTGTTCACGACCAGGCTGTCGGTCGCCTTGCCAGGCTCGGCCCCGCCGATCCTGAAGTAGACGTCCTGCAGCAGGGTCGGGTCTCCCGCGCGTCCGCCGGGGCGCGATCCGATATGCATCAGCACGGGGGAGTTGACCGGTCCTGCGTCCACCATCAGCCCCGACAGCTTGACGCCGGGAACGCCGGCCACTTGCACCGCCGCGTTGCCGCGGTCCGGGATCAGTGTCGCCACCCCGAGCCCGAGGACGATGGTGTCAGCCCGCCGCACCGCGATGGCCTGCTTCAGGTGATAGACGCCCGGCGTCAGGATCAGGTTCCGGCCGCTGGCGAGCGCTCCGTTGATCCGGCCGACGGGTGTGCCAGGCGTGGCGATGAAGAATCGGCTGACCGAGACCGACGTTCCTGCGGGCGGCCCGGTGGTCCACGTTGGACCCGCTGAGTCGCGCTGGACGGCAGGGACGAACACCCGGTAGCTGCCGTCGGATGCGCGATACAGGAACGGTTCTTCCTGGGTCACCGGGCTCGTCGCCAGCGTCGTGTAGGGGCCGGCTCCGCCAGGCGCGCCGAAGGCCTGCGCGGGCGCGCCGTTGTCGCCGGAGAAGACCTGGTTCCAGACGCCGTTCGACCAGCCGTCGAGGTTGCTGTTCCTGACAATGAACTGCTGCTGCGACCCGTTGACGATGGTCCCGCCGGTGAACTGCGAGTCGGCGACGAAGCCGCCGCTGGCGAACTGCGGCCCTGCCGAGCAGTAGTCCATGAACGACATCGTGCCGCCGGTGACGTCGACCCTGCGCATCGGCGCCGCCTGCGACACGGCCCAGAACTCCGTCTTGGTCTGGCAGCCCGAGCCGCCGGCGATGGCGATCGTCAGGTTCGACAGGGAACGCCAGAAGTTGTCGAGTGCGATGCAGTTGGTGGTGCCAGGCGCGCTCGGGAAGCACTGGTTGTACACGTCAGCCGAGCCGTTGATGACCACGTCGCCAGGCGATGCGCCGAGGCCGGCCACCTGGGTGTAGTAGCCGACCTGGAAGATCAGCGGATCCGCTGGCGTGCCGTAGCTGCCAGGCTCGAAGAACAGCGCGTAGCGCTGGCTGCCGAACTGGTTGGGGACTTGCTGACTGGCGATAGCGTCCAGGGTGGCCTGGACCTGGCTCTGCGGCATGTCCGGCGTGAAGATGTACACGCTGGGGCCCAGGTCTGGCGCGCCGGCGACGTGGGGCGCGGCCGGAATGTGCGGGTGCGGTGCGGTGCCCGCCGGCCTGACGGGTGCCCCGACCGCGGCAGGAGCGGCGAGCGAGATCACGCCGTACCCGGCCGCGGTGAGCGCGGCGAGGAGGGCGAGCGAGCGGCGGATTAACCGGTGCGGCCTGGTGGGCCGAGCGGCGGCGAGCAGTCGTGGCATAACGATCTGACCTCCGAGCCAACTACGAAGTACGGCAAACTCCTCTATCGGTAGCGTAAGCCGAAAATCATAAAATGGGCACCTACGGGCGTGTCTCGCTGGCCGCAAGCTACAGCGTGGCCAGTTCGTCGCTCAGGTCGTCAAGGCCGAGCGAGCCGAGCGAGAGGGCGGACATGTGCCAGGACTTGAGGTCGAAGTCGCGCCCGCCGGCCGCGTGTGCCGCCGTCGCCGCGTCCCGGCCGGCCAGCCAGGCTCGCTCGCCCAGCTTGTAGCTGATCGCCTGGCCTGGGCCGCTCAGGTACCTGATGATCTCGCTGGCCAGGAACTCGCGATCGCGGCCGCAGTAGGACGTGAAGAACTCAAGCGCCAGATCAGGGTTCCAGGTCTGGCCGGCGGCGAACGGGGAGTCGCCGGGCAGCCGCAGCCCGAGGTGCATGCCGATATCGATGATGACCCTGATCGCCCGCATGTTCTGGGCATCGAGGTAGCCGAGCCTGGCTCCCGGTGCCGACAGGTAGCCGAGTTCATCCATGAGCCGCTCGGCGTACAGCGCCCAGCCCTCGCTGCACGCGCTCACCCCGCCGACGGTCGTCTGGTACATCGACAGGTCCTTCGACAGGTACCGCCACTGCGCGAGCTGCAGGTGATGACCAGGCACGCCCTCGTGATACCAGGTGCTGATCAGGCCCCAGAGCGGGAACCTGGTCTTGCCCAGCGTCGGCAGCCAGGTGCGGCCAGGCCGGGAGAAGTCCTGCGACGGGCTGGTGTAGTACGGAGCCGCCGCGCTGCCAGGCGGCGCGATCCTGGCTTCGACGGTCTTCAGCGGGTCCGCCAGGTCGAAGTGGGTGCCGTCGAGGTCGGCGATAGCCTGGTCCATCATGACTTGCAGCCAGGTCCTGATCTCCTCGACGCCGTCGATGGCAGGCCCGTTCTCCTCCAGGTGGCGCATCGCGTCCTGAGCCGACGCTCCTGGCAGCACGAGGTCAGCCTCGGCGCGCATCTGCTCCTGCAGGTCGAAGAACTGCGACCAGCCCCAGGCGTATGCCTCGTCTGGGTCCAGGTTGGCTCCGGTCCAGCGCCTGGCGCACACCAGGTACCGGTCGGCGCCTGCACCGTCCTGGGTGCCGTCGGCCTGCGGCAGGTAGACCGTGCCGAGCCAGCGGGCCAGGGCCATGGTTGCCTCGTTCGCCGCGGCCGCCGCCTGGTCAAGCTCGGCTCGCAGCGCGGCAGGAACGTCGGCTCCGGCCGCGAACTCGGCGAACCAGCCGCGGCCGTCCGACGCGGCCGCCCACTGCTCCATCTGCTCGGCGCAGGCCCGCACGACTCGCGGGCCGGCGAGCATGCCGCGCCTCGCTCCCTCGTTCATGCAGGCCTGGTACTCGGCGAACGCCTGGCCGACGCGCGCCATCCGGCGGGCGATGACGGCCCAGTCGTCCTCGCTGGCCGCTGGCATGTCGAGGAACGCGCCGCGGACGCGGTGCGGCGGACCGAAGATGTTCGAGACCGCGCGCAGGTGCTCGCCTTGCGCGCTCATTGCCAGGCCAGCCTCGAGCCGCTCGCGTAGCAGCCGCGCGCAGCGGCGCTCGTCGCCTGAGACGTCGCCGTTGACGTCCTGCAGATTTGCGAGCGTGGACCGCGCCAGGTCGTCGAGCGCCTGCTGACCGGCTGGAGACAGGTCAGGCAGCCGGTCCTCGCCCTGGCGCACGCCTAGCGACGTCGCCAGGATGGGATCGAGGTCAGTGAGCGCGCTGACGTAGCCATCAGCGATGTCGCGAACTGTTCGCGGCGCGTATTGGCCAGGGGCGGACATGTCAGGGGTTGTCGGGGAGTCTGCCATGGCACCAGTCTGCCGCACCCCGTACCAGGGGCCCTGAGGTCCCGGCAGCAGAGGACCAACGACTCTATGTAGCAGGGCGCCGGTGCGATGTGATGACTGTGACGAGAGGGATCCACCAGGACGCGGGGTTCCGGGAGTTCGCTGGCCCGGACACCACGCAATCTCCAAGTCGCGAGAAACGCGAGGGATCCCTCTCGTTTCGTCTGCTCCGGCCGCACTTGGGCTGACCACGGGACGGGTGAGCACGGGAACGTCCTGGGTATAGCAGGTAATACGACCAGACGGGTCCTGCGCAGCGCGGACCCGATGAGGCGGGGGGCGATCCTATGCCGTCGAGCACATCGGCTCGCAGCGGGGCCGCGGTCAGGAAGGGTCAGGTGCCGCGACCGCGCGGCCAGCAGCAACGCGCAAAGCAGCGAGCCGCAGGCGAGCCGGCCGGTGACCCGGGGCAGACAGGCGGCCGGTCGTTGCCGTCAGCGGCCGGGTTGCGCCTTCCGAGCGGCACGGCCGGCACCATGCTGTGGTGGGGTGGCCTCGCCGCGGTGGCCGCGGTTGGCATCGTGGACTGGCCGGTCGCAGCGCTCGTCGGGGCCGGGACCTGGGTTGCCGAGCAGCACGCCAGGCAGTCCCAGCGGGCGCACGCCCGCTAGCACCGCCGTCCCGGCGCGGCGGGGGCCAGGGCTTCCGCTTCCTGCCTGCCGATCCACGCCGGGAAGGCGCCGATGGCCTCGGTGATCGGGCAGGCGGGCGCCGTGCTCGGCGCGATCGCAGGCAAGCTGCCGATGACGACTGGCCGTCGGCAGCGCCGTCACTGGGCAGGCAACGGCCGGGCCCACATCGAGGTCAAGGGCATCCACCGGCCAGAGAACCACCCGGCGGCGCGGCGCGTGGAGGCCGTTCTGGCCGGCCTGGACGGCGTGGAGTGGGCTGAAGTCAACACCGTCGCCGGCCGGGTTGTCGTGGCGTTCGACGGCGACAGGATTGACGTGGACACGATCGTCGACGCCGTCGAGGGCGTCGAGGACGCACATGACCTGGCCGACGAGCGGTTCCCGCACGAGCGTCCCGATCACCCCTCCGATCGCGAGCCCATCCAGCGCCAGGTCTACGCGATGGGCGCTGACGTCGGCGGACTCGTGCTCGGGCTGGCCGGCCAGGTTGTGCTGGGGCAGTTCGGCCGCGTAGCGCGGCGCAACCCGCTAGTAGGGGAGGTCGCGTCGCTGCTCTCGCTGGCCGACTCGACGCCCGTGCTGCGCCAGGCCATCGAGGGTCGCCTCGGCCGCGCGGCGACCGATCTCGGCCTCGCCGTGGCCAACGCGGTATCGCAGGGCCTCGCGCAAGGTCCGGCCGGCCTCATTGTCGACATCGCCCATCGCGGCCTGCTGCTTGACGAGCTGCGATCGCGGCGGGATTTGTGGCAGCGCCGCGAGCCGCAACTGCACGGCAGCCCGGCGGGGCCGCTGCCCGCGATCCTGGCGTCCGCCGCTCGCCGCGAGGTCCCGCTGCCGTCCGGGCCGGTCGAGACGTACACCGCACGGGCTGCCACCGGCGCGCTGGTCGGAGCCGCGGGGATCCTGGCGGCCACCCGCGACCCGCACCTGATGGTCGCGGCCACCGCGACGGCCGCGCCGAAGGCCGCGAAGCTCGGCCGCGAGGGGTTCGCCGCCCGCTTCGGCCGGGACCTGGCGCGCGATGGCGTGCTGGTGATGGACACCGAATCGCTGCGCAAACTCGACCGGGTGGACGCGGTGCTGCTCGACACCGAGGTGCTGACCAGCGGGCAGCAGGTGGCCGGCATGGTCTGGGTGCCTGGCGGGAACCAGGCCGACGGGGAAGCCGCCACCCTGGCCGTGCACGCGCTGCTCAGTGCTCAATCAAAGCGGGCTCGAACTATGCGGGCCGGGCCTGGGCCGGCCGCATCGGTACCTGCCGCCAGGGCGCCTGACAAGTCGGGTCCGTGGACGCTAGGGCAGGTGCCGCGCCGGCTGCCTGGCGAGTTCAAGCCGGCCGCGGTTGAGCTGCGCCGTCGCGGCGGCAGGCTGCGAGCCCTGTTCCGCGGGTCCGAGCTAGCCGGGCTGGTCACGATCGAGCCAGAACTCGACCCGCTAACCGGCCCGCTGGTGGCGGCGGCGCGCTCGGTTGCCCTGGTCGCTGCGGGAGGCTGGGCCGGCCCCGGCCGGCGGGTGCCGGTCGACCGGGTCATGGCAGGGGGCGCCAGGATGGCCGCGTCTGTCCGGGCGCTGCAGGCCGATGGCCATGTCGTCGCGCTTGTCTCCGGGCGCAGGCACGAGGCTCTCGCTGCCGCGGACGTCGGCATCGGCGTGCCGGGCAGCGCGCAGCCGCCATGGGGAGCCGACCTGATCACCGCGCCAGGCCTGGCCGGAGCCTGCCAGGTCGTGCAAGCCATTCCGCCCGCCAGGGCCGTTAGCCGCAGGGGCGCCATGCTGGCGGGATACGGCTCAGCTGCCGGTGCGGTACTCGCCGTGGCTGGCCCCCGCGCCAGCGCAGCCCCGCGCTCGCTCCTGGCCGTCAACGGCGCCGCCCTTGCCGCGCTGACAAGCGGCCTCTGGTCGGCCGTGACCCTCGCGAGAACGCCGCCGCCGCTGCCCGCTGACTCGACCGGCTGGCATGCCCTCGACGCTGCCGCCGTGCTGGCCAGGCTCGGCACGAGCGACGCTGGCCTGGGCGAGGCCGAAGCCAGCCGCCGTCGCGCTGACCTGCCAGAGGAAGCGGGTCAGCGCGGGCCAGGCCTGGCCCGCGCCTCGCTCGAGGAGCTCGCCAATCCGCTCACCCCGGCGCTGGTTAGCGGAGCCGGGCTCGCCGCGGTCGCAGGCTCGGTCACCGACGCTGCGCTAATCGCCACGTTCATGGCGGCCAACGCCCTGGTCAGCGGTGCCCAGCGGGTCAGCGTCTGGCACGCGTTGCGACGGCTGATCGACGAGTCGGCCGTCCGGGTCAGGCTGCGGCGCGGTTCTGGCGAGCAGCTGGGAACCGCAGGGGAGCTGGTCCCCGGAGACGTGGTCATAATGCAGGCTGGCGACGCCGTCCCCGCCGACTGCCGCATCCTGACAGCACAGGGGCTGGAGGCCGACGAGTCCAGCCTGACCGGCGAGTCGCAGCTGGTGGCCAAGGGACCGGCGCCGACGGGCGCGGCCAGCCTCGCCGAGCGCCGCAGCATGCTCTACGCAGGCAGCTCGGTCGCTGCCGGGGAGGCTACCTCCGTCGTGGTCGCAGTGGGACAGGCCACCGAGCTCGGGCGCAGCGCCCGCGCTGGTGGCGGCCAGCGGCCAGCGGCCGGAGTTCAGGCCAGGCTGCGAGAGCTGACCAGGCAGACCATCCCCGTCACGTTGGGCGCGGGGGCCGCGCTGATCGGCGGGGGCCTGCTGCGTGGCAGGCCGCTCAGGGAGACGCTCGGCACGGGGGTGAGCCTGGCCGTCGCTGCCGTGCCCGAAGGCCTGCCGATCGTCGCGACAGCCGCGCAGTACAGCGCGGCGCGCCGGTTGTCCAGGCGGAACGCCCTGGTGCGTAACCCTGGCACGATCGAGGCGCTCGGCCGCGTCGACGTGCTCTGCTTCGACAAGACCGGCACGCTGACTGAAGGGCGGATCCGGCTGCACAGCGTCTGGGCCGCGGGCAGCGCGCCCGGCTCGGCACGCCGCCTGGACGCGCTGGCCGATGAGGGCAAGCTCGTGCTCGCCGCGGCCCTGCGCGCGACGCCCTCGCAGGGGCGCGGCACCGAGGCGTTCGCTCATCCCACCGATGCGGCCGTGGCTGCTGGCGCGGGTGCGGCTGGCGTCACCGTCGAGCTTGGCGCGCACCGCTGGCGCCAGGCAGGCGAGCTGCCCTTCGAGCCGTCCAGGGGATACCACGCTGTGCTCGGGCGCACGCCATCCGGCCAGCGCTTGTGCGTCAAGGGCGCGCCAGAGACCGTGCTGCCGCTGTGCACCGGTCAGCAGCTGCCCGCCGGGCTGGCCGCGGGCCAGGCCGCCGGGCTCGGCCCCCGAGCCAGGCGGGCCATCGAGCGCGAGGTCGACGAGCTGGCGCGGGCGGGCTACCGGGTGCTCGCCGTCGCCGAGCGGGACGCGTCTGGCCGCCGCGACCTGCGCGAGGATCGGATTGCCCGGCTGCGGTTCGTCGGCCTGCTTGCGTTCGCCGATCCTGTTCGCGGCACAGCGGCAGCGGCCGTCCGAGCCCTGCGCGCCGCGAAGGTCGACGTGCTGATGCTCACCGGCGATCACCCGAGCACGGCAGAGGCGATCGCGGCCGAGCTCGGCCTGCTGAATGGCGGCCGGGTGGTCACCGGGCCAGAGCTTGACGACCTCGCCGATCCTCAGCTCGACAGGCTGGTCGCCAGGGCGGCGGTGTTCGCCAGGGTGAGTCCCGATCACAAGGTGCGCATTGTCGCCTCGCTGCGCCGGGCCGGCCGGGTCGTCGCGGTGACCGGCGACGGCGCTAACGACGCTCCGGCGATCAGGCTGGCCGACGTGGGCGTCGCGCTCGGGCTGCGCGGCACCAACGCGGCCAAGGAGGCCGCCGACGTCGTGGTGACTGACGACAAGATCGAGACCATTATCGATGCGATCGTGGAAGGCCGGGCCATGTGGTCTTCGGTCAGGGACGCGATCGCCTTGCTGCTCGGCGGCAACCTGGGCGAGATCGCGTTCACGCTCGGCACTGGCCTGCTGCCTGGCGGGTCTGCGCTGAACGCCCGACAGCTGCTGCTGGTGAACATGATGACCGACATGGTTCCGTCGCTCGTGCTGGCAATGCGTCAGCCGGAGAGCGCGACGCCCGAGATGCTGCTCCGTGAGGGACCCGAGGCGTCGCTCGGCTCCGCGCTGAACCAGGACATCCTGATCCGCGGCGCGCTGACGGCCGGGGCTGGCCTGGCCGCGTGGGCTGGCGGCCGGATGACCGGCGTCATGCCGAGGCGGGCGAGCACGACCGCGCTCGTCGGTCTCGTCGGCGCGCAGCTGGGCCAGACGCTGGTCACCGGGTGGCGCAGCCCGCTGGTGGTCGCGGCGAGCGCGGGCTCGGCCGCCGCGCTTGCCGGCGTCATCCAGATCCCTGGCGTCAGCCAGTTCTTCGGCTGCACGCCGCTCGGTCCCGTGGGCTGGGCGTGCGGCATCGGGCCCGCGGTTGCCGCCGGCGTCGGCGCGCCGCTGGTCAGCAGGCTGCTGCCGGCGCCGCCGGCGGACGGCCGGGCAGACGGGAGCCACCCACCCGCCCGCCAAGCGGCCCACCCGCCGGCCCGCCCAACGCGCCGCCAGGCCGCGACCCCTGGCCGCACTAGGGCATCAGGCCGTGCAGCGGGAAGACCGCTTGCCGCGTCGCCATGATCGCCTGATCGATCGGCTCGTCGGGGTCATAGCCGTTCTCGAATGGCGGGTACCTGCCCGATGCCTGCTCGGTCATGAACTCCGGCGCTGCGGCCCTGGTGCGGCGCGCGACGTAGTCGCGCCAGCTCGGTGGCGTCGGGATCGCCGGATCGAGCGGTCGGCCCGTGACCTCGGCGAGCAGGTGGGCCCAGGTCCGAGGGACAACCTGGACGACCTCGTAGCCGCCGCCCCCGGTGACGAGCCACCGGCCGCCCGCGGTCTCGTGCGCGAGTTTGTGGATCGCCGCGTGCGCGGCGCGCTGGGCGTCGATGGTCAGCTCGAGGTTGGCGAGCGGGTCCATCCAGTGCGTGTCGCAGCCGTGCTGGCTGACCAGGATCTGCGGCTTGAACGCGCGCAGCAGCGGCGGGACGACGGCGTGGAACGCGCGCAGCCACCCCGCGTCCCTGGTGCCGGCCGGCAGGGCCACATTGACCGCGAGGCCATCGGCGTCGGGCCCGCCGGTCTCCGAGGGGCGGCCGGTACCAGGGAACAGCGTGCGGGGGTGCTCGTGCAGGCTGATCGTCAGCACCCGGCTGTCGTTGTAGAACGCGGCCTGGACGCCGTCGCCGTGGTGCACGTCGATGTCGACGTAGGCGATTCGCTCGGCGCCCTGGCCGAGCAGCCAGCTGATCGCGATCGCCGGATCGTTGTACACGCAGAACCCGCTCGCGTGATCGCGCATCGCGTGGTGCAAGCCGCCCGCGATGTTCACTCCGTGGTCGGCGGTGCCCGACCAGGCCGCGTCAGCGGCGGCGAGCGTCGCCCCCGCTACGAGCGCCGAAGCCTCGTGCATGGCGGGGAAGATGGGGTCGTCCTCGGTGCCAAGGCCGAACTGGCCGGCGGACGGGATCGCGCCCGCCTCGCTGGCCTCCTTGACGGCGGCGATGTAACGCGGATCGTGCACGAGCGCAAGCTGGGCGTCGGTCGCAGGCTCAGGCGCGACTATGGTGACCCCGTCGGCGCTGAGCACGCCGAGCGCTTTGGCAAGCTCGATCGTCAGCTCGACCCTGACCGGCGCGAGCGGGTGCCCAGGGCCGAAGTTGTAGCTGGTCAGCTTGTCGTCCCACGCGAGATGCACGGTGCACGCCATGTCGTCATCCTCTCGCGCCTGGCTCCACGGCCGGTACCGGGGTGCGCGCCGGCACGTCGTGCGCAGAGCCTGAGGAATGGCTCAGCGGGTTCGCTGCTGGTCGAATTGCACGAATACTAGATATGCAGCGGATAGCAATGCTGTTTCTATGCAGACACCTCTGGTGCGACAGAAAAGTCAGATCTCTTCTGACAAACTTAAATACAGCGGTGGATGCGGCGAGAAATACTAGCTTGCCCGCTGCGACCTCGTTATACTCCTCGCCGTGGTCACCGTCGTGATTCCCGCGCACAACGAGAGCCACGTGATCGAGCCGTTGCTCAGAAAGCTCATTCCGGCCGAAGGTAATAGTGACGTGGCGGTAATAGTTGTTGCCAGCGGCTGCAGTGACAACACGGCCCAGATTGCCTCGTCTTTCGGAAAGAATATTCGCGTCATCGACATCCCGGCTGGTTCAAAGCGCAGTGCGCTGCTGGCGGGTGACGCCGCGGCGAGCGGCTTCCCGCGGATCTACGTCGACGCCGACGTCGTACTCGGCCGCTACGATGTGCTCGCGCTGGCCGCGGAACTGGCCAAGCCAGGGGTGCTCGCCGCCGTGCCAGAGCGGGCGCTGGCCCTCGATGGCTGCGCGCTGCTGGTGCGCTGGTACTACGACATCTGGCTCCGGCTGCCGGAAATCCGCCGCGGCCTGTTCGGGCGGGGCGTGCTCGGCGTGAACGAAGCGGGTCACCACAGGCTGCGTGACATGCCGCCGACCGCCGCCGGTGATTTGGCCGCCTCGCTGCAGTTCGCGCACGCCGAACGGCGCGTGGTGGCGCAGGCGCGGGTGCTCTGCCGGACGCCTCGGACTGTCACGGCCCTCGTGCGCTATCGCTGTTGCGTGGTGAGCGAGATAGCGAGGGCCGGCGCGTCGCGCAGCGCGCTGCTGTGGGAGACCCGCGCCTACCCGGCCGACCTGCTCGGCATCGTCCGCGCTGAGCCGGGAGCCGCGCCAGCGGTCGCCGCCTTCCTGCTCGTCACCGTGGCGGGGTGGATCGGCGGGCGCGCTCGCGGCCGCGGCGGCAGTGGCTGGGGCTGCCGGCCTGACTAGGGACCGGCCGGCGATCAGCCGGCGATCGACGTGCTGAGGGCTCCGGCCGGCTGGATCCTGGCCGCCATCAAGCCAGGAATGAGCCCGGCGAGAACCCCCGCCGCGGCCCCGGCTAGCGGGGCTGGCAATACCGTAAGCGGCGCGATGACGGGCACCCAGTCCCTGTCCCAGGCCAGCAGTATGACCATGGCGACGCCGAGGCTGGCTCCGGCCAGGCCCCCGATGAGACCGAGAATCGCCGACTCGGACACGACGTGCGCGACGATGTGCCGCCGCCGGGCACCAACCGCCCTGCGCAACCCGAATTCGGCGGCGCGCTCACGCACCGACAGCCAGGTGATGCTCGCGATGCTGAGCGCGCCGATCGCCAGGCTGACCCAGCCGAGCGCGTAGAACATGCTGGTCAGTGTGTTCATCACCTGGTCGCGCAGGCGCACGGGCCCCGGCTGGACGGCAACCGCGAAGTGCTGCGGCCTGGTCGGGCTGATCGCGAAGGGAGCCTGGCGAGCGACCAAGGGGGCGGCCCCTGGCCTGGTCCTGATCATGACCATTGGCACCGCTCCTGCCCTGGCGTCCGGCGGGCCCCACAGCGCCGCAGCGGTGGCGGCAGGCAGCATAACCGAGCGCAGGACGGACTGCTGCTCGCTGGCCCGGCCTACGATCCCGATGACAACACAGGGCAGGTCGTCGATGTAGATGGTCGGCTGCCGCCGCAGGTCGCTGATGCCCATCGCCGCCGCGGCCGCCGCGCCCGCGACACAGACTTGGGCGCGATGTGCCTGGTCCCAGGCATCGAAGGTCCGGCCCTGGCTGACCTGGGCACCGGCCGCGGCGAGAAATCCCGGCGAGGCCGCGAGCACGGGCGCCTGCCGGGCAGCGGCTCCGCCACCGGCTGGCGCAGCCCCCCCGCCAGCCGCACCCTGAGCGGCGGGCTGCGGTACTGCCGAGACGACCACAGGATGGCCGAGCCGCAGCTGCCAGAACACCCCAGCTGCGACGACGCCGCGCAGCGAATCCAGCCGGCGCTCGACGTCGATCGGGTATGGGCTGGCGGCAGGTACGGGACCTGTGCCCGTCGGGCTGATCAGTACGTGGGTGGGCAGCTGCTTCGTGAATGCCGCGGCGACCTGCCCGCTTGCGGTGCTGGCCAGCCCGAGCGCGATGACGAACCAGGCAACGCCGAGCAGGGTGCCGATGCAGGTGACCACGGCACGGGCGGGCCTGGCGACAATGGCGGTGACCGCCTCGCTGATCGCGTCGGCCGGCCGCAGCGTCGTCGGCGGGCTGAGCCTGCGCCGGATCATGAGCCCGCGTCCAGGGATCCGGCTGGTGCGCCGGCGGCAACACCAAGGCGGCGCGAGCTGTGCGCGGCCGCGAGCTGGTCGCGGGTCGCGACGACGACCGTCCTGCCGTCCTTGTGCAGGCTGACGAGCAATCCGATGATCTGAGCCGCCGCGGCCTGGTCCATGCTCGCCGTCGGGTCGTCGCAGATCAGCAGGCTCGGATCGGTCACGATGGCCCTGGCGATGGCGACCCGTTGCCGCTCGCTGGCGGGCAGCTCGCTCACGGTGGCGTGCGGCCGTTCGCCGAGCCCGACGCGCTCGAGGGCCCCGGTCGCCGCGGTCACCCGCTGCTGCCTGGTCAGGCCCGCGTACAACACAGGGAGCATGACGTTGTCCAGCGCCGACCTCGCCGGCAGCAGGTGCGGCCGCTGGAACACGAACCCGATCAGGCGGCCGCGCAACGCGGTCCGCTCGCTGTCGGCCAGCGTCGCCGTGTCTGAGCCGTTCAGCAGGTAGCTGCCGGTGGTGGGCCGCAGCAGCAAGCCCAGGACGCTCAGCAGCGTCGACTTACCGGATCCGGCCGGACCGGTGAGGGTCACCAGCTCGCCATGCCTGACGGCCAGGTCCATCGGACGCAGGGCTGGCGCGCCCTGGCCTGGATAGGTGACGCCAGCCAGGCGCAGGTCGATCAGCGGCTGCGCGGACGGCCGGTGCACCGGCTTGGTCAGCGGGCCCGTGGTTAGCGGTTCTGTGGCCATCGGCCGACTCCGATCAGCACGTGATCACCGGGCCTTAGCGTCCCGCGCCGCACGGGCTGCACGGCCACTAGCCCGTCTGCCGTGGGTCCGGTCACAACCGCGACCCGCACCCGGCGGCCGGCCTTCATCTTGACTACGTGATCAGCCCGCCCGTGGTTGATCGCCGCCACGGGAACGGTCAGGACCGGCTCGCTGGTGACGCGCGCGCGCAGCGTGAGGCGCACGCTCGCGCCGATCATGCGCTGCGGCAGCGACCTGCGCGGCTTGACCAGAACCGGGTAGCCGTGCAGCGGCGGACCGCCCACTGGCGGCAGCGAGCCGACCCTGGTCACCGTTCCGCGGGCGGTGAGCGGGGGGCTCGCAGCGACGATCGTGGCGGACATGCCGCGGCGCGCCTGCGCGGCCTGATGCCCGGTGAGGTCGGCGGTGACGTACGGATCGCCGGTCGCGAGGGTCAGCACGACAGAACCGCCGACCAGGTCGCCGGTACGCGCCCCGACCGACGTCACGAGTGCCGACCTGGACGGGATGAAGACGACCTCGCTCCTTGGCAGGTAGGCGCTGGGAATGAAGAACACGCTCGCCGTCCGCCTGGCGGTGATCCCGCGCGCCGCTTGGGCGGCCCTCGGCGGCGCGGCTGGTGCCGCAGCGGCGGCGGGGGCGCGGACGACCTTGCGGTGGTAGACCAGGGCGTCGTAGCCGAGATGGCGATAGAAGAGCAGCAGCGCCAGCGCCGTACTCTGGCCGAAGTCACCGCGCGCGTCGTAGTCGGCGTAGCCGAGGCTGAGCAGTTCCCGCTGCAGCTGGCTGACGTCCGGGCCGTGGTCGCCTTCGTGCAGATTCCGGTAGGCGGGCAGGCGGCCGCGGAGCAGGATGACCGGCCGCCCGTCGATTTCGGCGACGACATGACCTGGTTTGACGCGGTCGCCAGCTTTCTCCGGCATCCTGGTGAGCGTGACGGTACTGAACGGCGCCGTCGCCCTCACCAGGATCGGCCGCCTGGCCCGCACAATGCCCTGCACGGTAATGGCGTGCCTCAGCACCTGCCAGCGAGCCACGGCCGTGATCGGGGTCGCGGCAGGGGCGGCCGACTGAGCCGCCACGTCGTGCGGTGACGCAATGAAGACCGCCGTAGCCAGGCCGACGACCGACATCACGACCAGGCCGATGGCAAGTCCGCCGAAGAACAACCGCCTTGGCCCGAGCGGGTCCAGCGCCGGTCCGCGATCTGAGCGGGCTCGGGCAAGCACTGAGAGCCTGGCGGCAGCGAGAAGCCGCATGGCTCATCCCCCGTACAACTGTTGACCCCCGTGTACCCCGCGAACGCTACCACGGCGCGGCCAGCAGAAAGCGGAACTGGCTGCGACTGGAATGGCCTGCTGACCTGCGATCTGGCACCTGCCGGTCAACGCCGGGCAAACTTCTTGCCCGGCTCGCTGGCTTGCGCTGCGGTGCGTCCGAACATGCCTGTGTGGCGTGGGTGAGATCCGCCGGGGCGGGAATGCTGTCGTGGTGCGACGGACGGGGGACCGGAGCCAGAAAGCAGCTCCGCGGGTGCCGCTGATCAAGCGGATCAGACGATGGATCGGGGCCGACGGGAATCCGTTGCGGCGGCCGATCGACAGGTTCGAGAACGGTGTGCGAATCGTTCTCCTACTCGCGTTCTTGACCGGCGCTCCTATGCTCGCGCCGGCGACGCGTCACCTTGCCGAGGTGAGTGGCCTCCAGCAGGTGCACAGGGAAGCGTCCTGGCGCCAGGTGTCGGCTGTGCTGCAGCGGTCGGCGCCGCGGCGGTTCTACGGCTACGGGACGGTGGCGACCTTCTGGGTGCCAGGCAGGTGGCAGGCGCCATCGGGCCAGACCAGGCATGGCATGGTCCCGGCCACGACCGGCGCTCCGGCTGGCGGCACTGTCAGGATCTGGGTCGACGGGGCTGGCCAGGTCATGAACCGGCATCCGATGACGCTCGGGAACGTGCAGGTGCGGTCGGTGCTGCTGGAGATCGGCAGCGTCGTCGGCCTCGGGCTCGTCCTGCTGGTCCTGGCGTGCGTGACCAGGCTGATGCTCAACCGGCGCCGGATGCTGCACTGGGGCATCGAGTGGGCCTGCTTCGGCCCGCGCTGGAGCACCAGGCGCTGGCCGCGTTAGTGAGACGGTGCTCGTCAGCTCGCGGGCCGCGCCGCGTCAGCTAGGAGCCCGAAGGCTGCCCTGGCGACCTCCAGGTCCTCGCGAGCGGTCACTACGAAGGTCCGCACGCGCGCCCCGGCGGCGCTGATGTCGGCATCGCCATGCGCGGCCGCGTTCGCGTCAGGGTCGACGGCGACGCCGAGGAAGCCGAGCCCGGCCGCGGCCGTCGTGCGCAACGCGGACGCGTGCTCGCCGATGCCGCCAGTGAAGACGAGCGCGTCGATGCCGTTCATGGCCGCTGCCATGGCCGCGATCGCGGCTATCAGCCGGTGCGCGCAGACATCGAGAGCGAGGGCGGCGCCCGCCTCGCCCGCGGCAGCCGCGGCAGACACGTCCCGGTAGTCGCCGCTGCCGTCGGCCAGGCCGGCCAGTGCGGCCAGGCCTGAGCGGTGCTCAAGCCCGCCGGCCAGCTCGGCCGGCGGGATCCGGTCCGCCAGCCAGGCGATCATGCCGGGATCGACGCTGCCCGACCTGGTGGCCATCACGAGGCCGTCGACGGGCGTGAACCCCATCGTGGTCTCCACGCTGCGGCCGCCCTTCACTGCCGCCAGTGACGACCCGGCGCCGAGGTGACATGTCACGATCCGGTCCTGTTGCGAATCTGAAGCTTGAAACAGTTCTGCGGCTCGACGCGAGGCGTACTGGTGCGACAGCCCGTGGAAGCCGAACTTTCGCAGCCCGTAGGTCGTGCGCCAGGCAGCGGGCAGCGGGTAGGTGAACGCCTGCGGCGGGAGCGTGGCGTGGAATGCCGTGTCGAAGCACGCGACCTGAGGAATGCGGCCGAACGCGGCCGTAGCCGCCTCGATGCCGGCCAGGGCGCGCGGCTGGTGCAGCGGCGCGAGCGGGGTGAGGCTGGCGATCCTGGCGCGAACCCTGTCGTCGATGAGCGTGGCCGCGGTGAACTCGCCGCCGCCGTGCACGACCCGGTGGCCGATCGCGGCAGGCGGATCCGCCGACCTGGCAAGCCGGCCGAGGAACTCGCGCAGCGCGCTCGCGCCTGCGCTGCCGTCCCAGCGGTCGATGTCGCACCGCTCAGCCACGGACTCGTCCTGGCCGATGACCGAGAGCTTGAGGCTGCTCGATCCCGCGTTGAAGACGAGTACGCCGCCGGCCTGCTGCGTCATCAGAGCCCTGGAACGTGCAGCGCGCGACCTCCGGCCGTCCTTGGCTGGGTGCCGTTCCGGCTGGCGCGCCTCCTGCTGCCCCACACCCACTGCGTGATCTCGGGCATGTCCTCGCCGTGGGCGACGATCCAGGCCCGGTGCCTGACCCGGCTGTCGGCCATCTGCTGGCGGAGCACGGCTGCGCGGGCGCCGAGGCCAGGGACCCGGTCGATGACGTCCATGACCAGATGGAACCTGTCCATGTCGTTCAGCACGAGCATGTCGAACGGCGTCGTTGTGGTTCCCTCTTCCTTGTACCCGCGGACGTGCAGGTTGTCGTGGCCGGTGCGCCGGTAAGTGAGCCGGTGGATCAGCGTGGGGTAGCCGTGGTAGGCGAAGATCACCGGCTTGTCCGGCGTGAAGAGCGCGTCGTACTCGGCATCGCTCATCCCGTGCGGGTGCTCAGACGCCGGCTGCAGCCGCATCAGGTCGACGACGTTGACCACGCGGACCCGCAAGTCCGGCAGGTGCTGGCGGAGTATGTCGGCGGTGGCGAGCACCTCGATGGTCGGTACGTCGCCCGCGCACGCGAGCACGACGTCGGGCTCGGCCCGGCCTTCGATCGCTCTGCCGTCCAGCTCGCTGCCGTCGTTGCTCGCCCAGGTCCAGATCCCGGCACCGCGCGCGCAGTGCAGCATCGCCGCGTCGATGTCCAGCCACTCAGGCGACGGGTGCTTGCCGGCCACGATCACGTTGACGTAGTCGCGGCTGCGCAGGCAATGGTCGGCCACGGACAGCAGGCAGTTCGCGTCCGGCGGCAGGTAGACCCTGATGACCTCGGCCTTCTTGTTCACGACGTGGTCGATGAACCCGGGGTCCTGATGGGAGAAGCCGTTGTGGTCCTGCCGCCACACGTGCGAGGTGATCAGGTAGTTGAGCGAGGCGATCGGGCGCCGCCAGGGCAGGCGCCGGCTCACCTTCAGCCACTTGACGTACTGGTTCACCATCGAGTCGACCAGGTGTATGAACGCCTCGTAGCAGGAGAACAGGCCGTGCCTGCCAGTCAGCAGGTAGCCCTCCAGCCAGCCCTCGCAGGTGTGTTCGGACAGGATCTCCATCACCCGGCCGTCCGGAGCCAGGTTCACGTCGACCGGCTCCACCTCGGCTTCCCAGGCCTTGCCGGTCACCTCGATGACGGCGCCGAGCCGGTTGGAGTCGGTCTCGTCCGGCCCGACGACGCGGAAGTTCCTGGTCGCCAGGTTCCGCCGCATGACATCGGCTAGCATCTCGCCGAGCACCATGGTCGGCGCGGTGCTGACGGCCCCTGGAGCGGGGACGGCGACGGCGTGCTCCTTGGGGTCGGGAAGGTCGAGGTCGCGCAACAGCAGCCCGCCGTTGGCGTGCGGGTTCATGCCGAGCCGCCGGTCGCCAGCCGGGACGAGGCCGAGCAGGTCAGGCTGCGGGTGGCCGCCCGCATCGAACAAGTCGGCTGGGGAGTAGGAGAGCAGCCACTGCTCGAGCTGGCGCAGGTGCTCTGGGTTGGTCCTGACCTCGCCGAGCGGCACCTGATGGGATCGCCAGGTGCCTTCAACAGGAAGCCCGTCGACCACGGCGGGTCCCGTCCAGCCCTTGGGCGAGCGCAGCACGATCAGCGGCCAGTCAGGGCGAGGCCCGCCTGGCCTGATCGCCGGTCTCGCATCCGCCTGGATCTGGCTGATCCGCTCGATCGCCGCGTCGACCGTGGCAGCCATCTGCTCGTGCATGATCATCGGGTCGTCGCCGCTGACGTACGCCGGGCGGTAGCCGTAGCCGCGCAGCAGCGCGTCGAGCTCGTCGTGGCCGATCCTGGCCAGCACCGCCGGGTTGGCGATCTTGAAGCCGTTCAGGTGCAGGATCGGCAGCACGGCGCCATCCCTGGCCGGATCCAGGAACTTGTTCGAGTGCCAGCTCGCGGCCAGCGGGCCGGTCTCCGCCTCACCGTCGCCGACGACGCACGCGACGATGAGGTCGGGGTTGTCGAAAGCGGCGCCGTAGGCGTGGGAGAGCGAGTAACCGAGTTCGCCGCCTTCGTGGATCGAGCCAGGTGTCTCAGCGGCGACATGGCTCGGCACCCCGCCAGGAAACGAGAACTGGCGCATCAGCCTGGCCATGCCGCCCGCGTCACGCGGAACGCTCGGGTAGACCTGCGAATAGCTGCCCTCCAGCCAGCAGTTCGCCAGTGCCGCAGGGCCGCCGTGGCCCGGCCCGATCACGAGCATCATGTCGATATCGCCGAGCGTGATCGCCCGGCTCAGGTGCGCCCAGATGAAGTTCAGGCCGGGCGTCGTGCCCCAGTGCCCGAGCAGCCGCGGTTTGATGTGCTCTGGCCGCAGCGGCTCGGTGAGCAGCGGGTTTTCCATCAGGTAGATCTGGCCGGCGGAGATGTAGTTGGCGGCCCGCCAGTAGGCGTTGAGCGTGGCCAGCTGGTCAGGCGGAAGCGTGCGCGGGGAAGTCATGTCCTGGTGTCCTGTCCAGGCGCCTGGCCGCTCAGGTGGTGTGCTTGACGACGGTGACAGGGCACGACGCGTGCGTGACGCAGTGCGTGCTGACCGAGCCGAGCATCATGCCGGTGAAGCCGCCGTGTCCCTTGCTGCCCACGACGAGCAGGTCGGCGTGCCGCGACTCGTCCAGCAACACCTGCGCCGGGTGCCCGTAGACCACCTTGCGCTCGACCCGCAGCGACGGCATGTCGCCGCAGGTCGCCTCGATCGCCTTGTCGAGCATCTCGTACCTGGACTTCTCCACCTCCGACGTCACGGCTTCCGGTGCCACGCCGACCGGCGGGCCGCCTACGGCTGACGGATAGTGCCAGGCAAGCACGGCCACCAGCGATCCGCCGGTCGCGTGTGCGTACCGGGCAGCCCACTTGAGCGCGGTTTCCGCTGACTGTGAACCGTCTACCCCGACGATGATGCTCTCCGTCCTGCCTTCCGCTGCCGCGTTGCCAGCGGTCGAAGGCTCAGGAGATGTGCCAGCTGTCGTCATGTCTGCCTCGTCTGTCGTGCTGCCATCTTCCGGCAGCGATCCTGCGGTTCTCTTTAGGCTGTCATCTGATTGTGTACCCAGATTGGGCGCAAGGGCCGTAGGTCCCTGACCCTGCCCGCATCCGCGCCGCGCAGACCGCATATCGTGTCCCGCTTGACCGGGCCGGCGCAGGATGATTTGGTTCTGCACATGAAAACGGCAGGCCGAAGGTCGTAGGCCGGTCAAATGACGGCGCTCGCAATCAGTTTCGTCGTGATTGCGGCAATGCTGTGCGCGGCCGCCCTTCTCGCCCTGCTGCGCGTGGCCCACATGATGCTGTCGGGAGCTGACGCCCTCGAACGAGACGGGCTCGCAAGAGGCCAGCTGGCGCCGCCGTGGACGCTGGTCGATGCCGCCGGCAGGGTCTGCTCCTCGCCGCCTGACCGGCGCCTGCAGCTGATCGTCTTCGCCGATCACAGCCTGAAGTCCTTCCCGTCGGTCGCGGCCGGGTTGCGTGCCCTGCGGGCCGACGCCGACCTGGAGATCGTGATCGTGACGCGCGGGCCGTCCGCGCCCGCCGTCCCGGTCCTGGCCCAGCTTGGGCTGGCCGGCGTGCCGGTGCTGGCCGGCACGCCGCGCTTGTACGCCGGTTACAACGTCAGGGTCATGCCGTTCGTGATCGTCGTGGACGCGGCGGGCCTGGTCCGCGGCTCCAGCCTGGTCAACCACGACTGGCAGCTGGTCAAGCTGCGGCAGGTTGCCGCCATCCCGCCTGACCAGGACGAGGTCCAGGTGGGGAAGGCCCCGGCCTCGGGCCCGGCCTCGGGCCCGGTCTCGGGCCCGGCTGCGGATGCCGCGATGGCGGGCTGGGGCGGGTGACCGGCTCGATGGCCGTGGCGGCCCTCGCATCCAAGGCGGCCATCGCGGTGCTGCTCGTCGCGGCGGGCGCGGCCAAGCTCGCCGACCTGGCCGGGTTCGCCGGCACCGTGCGGCTGTTCCTGCCAGCCAGGACCAGCCAGAAGGTGGTGCGTGCCGTCGCCGCGGCGATCGCCGTGACGGAGATCGCGATCGGCACGGCGAGCCTGTCCAGCCCGCTGGCTCGCTGGCTGAACCTGGCCGCGCTGGCGCTGTGCTGCGGGTTCGTCGTGGTGTCGGCGATCGGCTATCTGCGCCATCCTGGCCGCGCCTGCCGTTGTTTCGGCGCTCTGACCAGGCGCTCCTTTACGCCGGCCGCGATCGGCCGGGCGGCGCTGATCGCAATCGCCGCCGGGTTCGCTGCGGTGCCAGCGAGCGCGCCCCTGCTGCGGCTCGGCACCGCGGGCCGCCTTGGTCTGCTCGCGGGGGCGGCGCTTGTCGCCTGGTCCGCCTGGACCGCGGCCGCCGCCATCGGTGCGGGCCGTCATGCCCAGCCCCGGTGGGCGGGCGGCTTGGCAGGCAGGCAGGTGCCATGATCAAGATTCCGGTGTTTCTGTTCGTGGCCCAGTGGGCGTTGCTCGCGGCGCTCGGATTGCTCGTCGTGATCATGTACCGCCAGCTCGGACGGCTGCTGGCCGGCCGCGAGGCCGCCGCGCTCGGTCCCGAGGTGGGCAGCCAGGCGGCCGCGCTGACCTACGTCAGGCCTGGTGATCAGCGGGCGCGGCAGCTCACCCCAGGCGACGGGCAGCCGTTGCTAGTCGCGTTCGCCGATCCGACCTGCCCTTCCTGCGAGCAGCTGGTCGCCGCGCTTACCGAGCTGAGCGCAGCCGGGCAGCTCAGCGACCTGCGGACCCTGGTGCTGATCTCCGATCCGCCGTCCTACCTGCAGATATCGGATGTGTTCAGCGCGACGGGCCTCGAGCTCGGCCGGCCTGCCAGGCGAGACGGGCTCGACGCCTACCGGGTTTCGGCGACGCCGCTGCTCGTCGCCATCGACGGCGCGGGCGTCGTGCGGGCCGCCGGGTCCGTCGTGCGGGCCGCTGACGCCCTGGCCTACGCCATGGCCTGCCTGCCGCCGGTACCGGCGCTCGCCGCCATCCCGGTGAGCCAGAGCCCGCCCGCCCCAGCGAGCACTGCCCCAGCGAGCACTGCCGCAGCGAGCACTGCCGCAGCGAGCACTGCCGCAGCGAGCACCGCCACAGCAAGCACCGCCACAGCAAGCACCGCCACAGTGAGGGGGGAGAACCCGGGATGAGCCGTCGACGCGGGATCAGCCTGGACGACCGGATCGGCGCGATCACCGAGCGGGTGGCCAGGAAGATGAGCAGGCGGGACGCGCTGCGCCGGGTGGTAGTGGGCGGCACAGCCGGCATCGCGGCGCTCGCCGCCGGCGCGGCCCCTGCGCTGGCAGCGACCTGCGACTGCGGCCCGACCAGGCGGTGCGCGAGCTGCCCCAAGGTCGGCTGCCCGCCCAAGCATCACCTGTGCAAGGGCAGCTTCACGAGCAATTGCTTCAATCGCCAGGGATACCGCTGCGAATGGCCATCGGGCAGCTGGATCGCCTGCATGAACCTGGGCAAGGGCCTGGGCTACAAGGTCTGCTATGACTGCATCGGGGCCGGCGGCTGCCGGGACTGGTGTACCTGCCTCAGCGCGTGCATCTGCTGCGGCTGCGCGACCCCCGCGGACGTCCGGGCTGAGCAGCACCGGATCCAGCACGCCCACGCGCAGGTGCAATGACAGCGATGCTCGCCGCGCTCGCCGCCCTCGCGGTGCTGCTGGCGGCCGGCAACGGATACGCCAAGGCGTACTCGCCATGAGGTGTGAACTCGGCTGCCTCGCTGGCCGCCGGTCTTCCGGTCGGGAGACGCGCCGTCAGGCTCGGGGTCCTCGCCGCGTACGCGGTTCCCGCGGTCGCCGCGTGGGCGCTGCTCGGGCTCGGGCTGGGGGCCGCCGGCGCGGCGGTACCCGGCTT
This sequence comes from uncultured Actinomycetota bacterium, assembly GCA_963739025.1. Lineage (GTDB taxonomy): Bacteria > Actinomycetota > Actinomycetes > Streptosporangiales > Streptosporangiaceae > Chersky-822. Next base: position 671,482 of record CAVTYS010000005.1, read on the forward strand.
GCGCGGCGTCGCGCTGGCGGCTGTCGCGGGCTACTCGAGCTACTACGGGGCGCTCGAATTGACTGGCCGACGCGGGCTGCCGCCGCCTGGCCGCGGCTGGCAGGTGCCGCAGACGATGCTGATCGAGGCGTCGCCCCGGCGGCGGCTCCTGGTATGGGGTGCGCTCCTCGGGCCGGGCTTCGCGACCAGGAACCCGTTCGCTGGCTTCGGGCTGCTGCCGCTGGCCGTGGCTTCGATGCCGGGTCCCGCTCCGGCCGTCGCGGTCGGCGCGGCTGCCGGGCTGGCGCACGGCGCGGCCCGGGCAGTGGCGCTGCTGCGAGATGCGCGCGAGCTCAGCCCGGCTCCGGCGAGCGTGGCGCTGGCGGGAGCCACTGCGGGTGCGGGTGCCGGTGCGGGTGCCGGTGCTGGCAGCGCTGCGCCGGAGACCGTCACCACGGAGATCGTGGCCGCCGACGTCCTGCCAGCGGAGGTCCTGCCCACGCACCTGGACATGGTGTTGAAGACCATCTACTGGCGCCGGTTCGACGCCGCCGTGCTGCTCGCGGCGGCCGCGACGGGAGTCGCCGCGTTCCTGCGCCACGTCACCTAGTGGCCTGAGACGAATTGCGGAGGACAGATGCCTCGCACGACACGACTGGCGGCGATCGCCGTGGTCCTGGCGACGATGACCGGCGGGCTGATCCAGACCGCGGCGAACGCAGCGGCCGCGCCCGCGCAGCATTCCGGACCTGCGTTCTCGGGCAGGGAGGTCTTCAAGATCGTCGCGCGGATGCCTGGGCCCCGGCACGCGACGGCCAGGGCGTGGGGAGCCTTCCGGGCCACCGGGCACTTCATCAGGAAGGATGCGGCGCTTATCTTCCCGAAGGGCCGAATCGTCGTCTTCCGGCACGTCAAGAAGGTCACCTATAGCGGCCCGAACCTGCGGACGTGCCGGTTCACGATCGTCCAGCGCGGCACCTTCGTGGTCAGAAAGGCGACGGGCAAGTACCGCGGTCTGCACGAGTCAGGTCGCTTCACCTCGCGGCTCTACGGGCGGCTGAAGAAGGCAGGGACCAACCGGTGCAGCTCGAAGATCGCGGCCAAGCGCACCGTGACCTTCGAGATCGGCACCGCAAGCTGACGGGCCGGCGACCGCCAGCTCCCGTGCGCTCAGCCTGGGAACCTCCGCGCCGCGCGCTAGCGCATAGTCTGTAGGGCAATGTCTGGTTCAAGCTGATCACGGACGCGGAGGGTTGCCCGCATGCCTGACCTGTCGCTGCTGCCGCCGTCGGCCGTCATTGACGGCGACGACCTGCGGATCGGCGGCTGCTTGCTGTCGGAGATCGCGGCGGAGTTCGGCACCCCTGCGTACGTCTTCGACGAGCAGGCTCTGCGCGACCGCGCCGCCGAGTACCTGGACGCGATGACGTCCCGGCACAGCCGCAGCCGGGCGTGCTTCGCCGTGAAGGCATTCCCCTCTGTCTCGATGATCAAGGTTGTAGTGGACGCGGGACTCGGCTGCGACGTCGTCGGCGCCGGCGAACTCAGGCTGGCCATAGCCGCAGGCGCCGAGCCCGCGACCATCGTCATGCATGGCAACGCGAAATCCGACGAGGACATTCAGGCGGCGATCGACGCCGGGATCGGCTACATCGTGGTCGACGGCTTCGACGACATCGACCGGATCGAGCGGCTGGCCAGCGCCGGCAGGCCGGTCACTGTGCTGCTGCGGGTCAGCCCGGGGGTCGAGTCGGACACCCACGCGGCCCTGGCGACGGGCGGGAAGGCGTCCAAGTTCGGCGTGCCCGTGGAGCAGGTCCCTGAGGCGATCGCCAGGATGCGGGCCGTACCGGCCATCGACCTGCGCGGCCTGCACGCGCACATCGGCTCGCAGATCCTGAACACCGAGCAGTTCGAGGCGGCCGTCGAAGCGCTCGCCAGCCTCGAGCGCTTCGATGTCTATGACTTCGGCGGCGGCCTCGGCGTCCGGTATGTCCCCGATGACGTCGCGCCGTCGGTCGCCGAGTATGCCGATCGCCTCGTCGAGGCTGCGCACAAGCACCTCGGCGAGGACATCGAGATCCTGGTCGAACCTGGCCGTTCGATGGTCGCGCGGGCAGGCCTGACGCTGTACCGGGTGCTCACGATCAAGCGGGCCGGCCGCTGCACGTGGCGGTGGACGGCGGCATGGGCGACAATCTCGAGCACTCGCTGTATGGCCAGCGTTTCGCGCCGCTTGTGCTCGGTCGCTGGGACTGCGAGCCGGAGCTGGCCGACCTGGTCGGCCGGCACTGCGAGTCGGGCGATGTGATCACCCCAGACGTCCCGCTCGCGAGCCCGCGGATAGGAGACCTGGTCGTCATCCCGGCAACGGGGGCGTACTGCTTCACGATGGCCAACAACTACAACGCGGCGCTCAGGCCGCCGGTGATCTTCTGCGCTGGCGGCACGGCCAGGGTCGGCGTACGCCGCGAGACGCTCGATGACCTGCTAGCCCGCGAGGTGGGCCTCCGGTAGCCAGGTCACGGCGTGGCAGACGCCGCGATCTGACGACACAGGCGTGCGCTCCTTGACAGTGCACGATGGCGGACGCGATGCTTTCCATACTCTGTATGCACACCCCGCCAACTACACACTCGTGGCCTGCCCGCAAGGAGACCCGATGCCGGTTACAGCCAGGCAGGTCATCGAGTTGCTGAGCGCGATGGTCCAGATCGAGTCGGTGACGCCGACGCTGATCCCGACGGGTGCGGGCGAAGCCAAGGTCGCCGCCCACATCGCCCGATGGCTGGCGAAGACCGGTGCCGACGTCGAGATCGTCGAGGTAGCGCCCGGCCGCCCGAACGTCCTGGCCAGGCTCCGCGGTTCGGGCGGCGGGCCTGTCCTGTGCCTGAACGCGCACAGCGACACCGTCGGGTACGCGGGCTGGCCAGACGAGGCGCTGCTGCCGCGGGTCGACGGGGACCGGATGTACGGCCTCGGCGCTGCCGACGACAAGGGCGGATGCGCCGCCGCCATGCTGGCGCTGGCGGCTGTCGCTGAATCAGGCGCGCAGCTGCGCGGCGACCTTCTGGTCGCCTGCGTAGCCGACGAAGAGGGCCGCTCGCTCGGCACCGAGCATCTTGTCAAGCAGGGCGGCATCGACGCGGCCATCGTGATCGAGCCACAGCCCACCCACGAACTCGTCGTCGAGCACCAGGGCTTCGGCTGGATCGATGTCGTCACCCACGGTGTCGCCGCGCACGGCTGCGAGCCGGACGTCGGGGTGGACGCGATCGCGCACCTGGCAGAGGTAATCACCAGGCTGCACCGCCTGGATCGCGAGGTGTTCCAGCGGCATCCGTCGTTGATGAATGGCCGGACCGTGTTCCACACGGGAACCATCACCGGCGGCACCGACTACGCCACCTACCCCAACATCGCCAAGGTCGGCATCGAGATTGGCACCCAGCCGGGAGAAAGCCTGTCCGACCGGGTGGCCGAGATCGAGGCGATCTTCGCCGAAGTAGCGCGGACCGAGAAAGGCTTCAGCGGCAATGTCATTGTCATGCTGGAGCGTGAGCCCTTCGTCGCCCAGGGGCACGAACAGCTCCAGGACGTTGTCGTTAAGGCGATGACCGCAGTGCTCGGCAGCGAACCAGCGATCACCGGCATGAACGGCTGGACCGACGCGGCCCTGCTGCAAGCGGCGGGTATCCCGACCCTGCTGCTCGGCGCCACGGGGGGCAACTATCACTCAGCGGGCGAATGGGCCTCGATCAGCGAACTCGTCAGGCTCACCGAGATCCTCGAGCAGACCGCGCTCGCCTACCTGGCCTAGCCCCCGCACTCCCTCCCCAGCTCGTGGTCCATGATCGCGAAGGATCCGGGGTCCGATCGGGCTGTTGCTGAATCGGCTCGCGGGGCTGGCGACGGCTGGGGGTTTTCGGGATGCGGGCGCGCAGGTTCGGGCTGGCGGGCCGTGCGGGGCGGGCCGGGCGGGCTGGCTACGGCCTGACCGCCCTGGCCGGCCAGGGCGTGGAGGGCGGTGGCGGTGAGGTGGCCGGCGGTGATGGCTTTGAACAGGTTGTGCACGGCGCAGGCGAACCGCCATTCGGCGTCTGCCTTGGCTTTGCCGCGCATGGTGAGCTGCCGGAAGCCCATGTTCTGCTTGATGTTCCCGTGCGGGGTCCCGGCGATGTGGCCGCGCTGCCGGCAGGCGGTGATGCCCTCGGTGGTGGCGAGCCGGGCGGCCATGGCAGCGATCAGCGGGTTGTTCCGGGCGGGGCCGGCCGTCGTGCCGCGGGCTGTCTTCTCCAGGTTGCGGTGCTTGCCGGTGGCGATGAGCCGGTCGGGTCCTGCTGCCCTGAGGTTGTCGTCGGACAGGTAGCCGGCATCGGCCAGGACCAGCCCGATCCCGCTGCCCGGCCCGCCGGCGGCCGGTGGCTGGCGGGCGGTGATGAAAGCGGCGGCATCGTGGGCGCGGGCCAGCATCGGCTCGAACCGGGGGGTGTCCACCGGGTCGGCAGTCAGCTCGGTGGCGGTGATCAGCCCATCGGCGCAGGCCACGTTCTGGGCGTTGTAACCCTGGATGAACGCGCCGCCGCGCACGGGCATCAGCCGCGAGTCAGGGTCGGTGATATTGCGCACCGGGGGTCCCTTCCTCGCGGCCTTCGCGGTGGCCGTGCGCCCGGCGGCGGCCTCGGCCTGCTCCAGGCTGACCCGGGCCGCCAGGACCAGGCCGAACTGGCTGACCGGAACCGGCGGGCAGCCTGGCAGCGCCCTGCCGCTGGCAGCGAGCTTCGCCGCGTTACGCCGTTCCCGGTCCTCGGTCTTCGCCTGCTGGGCGGCTGTCACCCGGTCCGGCCGCGCCCGGGCGGCAGCCATCTGCGCCGACGCCGGCGGCCTGCCCGGCGGCAGCTTCCCGGCGGCGGCGCCGTCCAGGAAAGCCTGCCCCCGCCGCTCCTGGCGCTCCTGCTCCGCCTGCCCGGCCTGGCGGGCGGCTTCCAGCCCGGCCAGCGCCGCGGCGATCCGCGCGGCACGCAGCGCCGCGCCGATCTTCTGCGAGCGGGTCCGCGGGCCGGCTGCCTCCGCGGGCACCTCATCGCCACGGCGGCCCTGCCCGAACGCCTCATCCTCGGCGGCGCCGGCGGCGGCATGCGCGGCGACGGCCCCGGCGGCCAGCTTCCCCATCCCCAAAGCGGCGCACAGCCCCAGCACCTCAGCGAAGAACTCGCCGATCGCGCCGGGGAAATCAGCCCGGAACCGGGCGACGGTCACGTGATCGGGCACGTCACGGCCGCAGATCACCATGAACGCCACGTCCGTCCGGCACAGCTCCTCGATCCGCCGCGACGAGGTGACCTTGTGCGCATACGCCCAGACCAGCAGCGTCAGCAGCATGTCCTGGTCATACCCGGCCGCCCCCGCGCCGCCGGCCTTGCGGCCCGCGCGGAACGCCGAGGTATCCAGGTGATCCTCCACCACGGTGATCACCAGCCACACCGGATGATCGCGCGGCAGCCACTCCCGCATGTCCGGCGGGAACAAGAACGCCTGGTCACGGGCCACCGGCCGGTATCGCTACGCCACACCGCAATCATCCCAGACAATCATGAACCATCAGAAAAGCCACGCCGCACTTGGTCAAGCGATTCTGCAACAGCCCGATCGGAACCAAAATCCTTCGCGATCATGAAAGGGACGGGGAGGGGGAGGGTTCTAGGCCTGGACGGTTTCTTCGGCTTGCTCGGCGCGGGCGGCGATCTCGGCGGCCTCGCGCTGCTTGACCAGCTCCTGGCCGCCGTGCCGCAGCGCCAGCAGCGCCGCGATGACCAGCACGATCATGGCCATGCTGAACACGATCACCAGGCCGTCGTGGAACGGCCCCGAGATCAGCTGCGGGAAGAATTGCTTGCCGGTCAGCGTGTGCACGCTGTGCGCTGGCAGGTGGTTCAGCACGCCGGTCGGCGCTAGCAGCTGGTGCACCGGGTTGTAGCCGAGGAATGCGGCGAACAGGCTGCCGACCGGCGGCAGGCCGCCGATCTGGTGCGCGATCGCGTGCGGCACGCCCTGCCCGGTCAGGCCCCTGGTCAGCGTCGTCGGCAGGGTCGAGGCCAGGCCCGCGATCATCAGCGAGAAGAAGATGCCGATGGACAGCACGAAGCCGGAGTTGGTGAACGTGGCGAGCATGCCTGACGCGGCGCCGCGCTGCCTGGGCGGCACGCTGTTCATCACGGCCGCGGCGTTGGGCGCCGAGAACAGGCCCATGCCAGCACCGGAGACGAAGATCAGGATCGCGAACCACGGGTAGCTGAAGTTCGTGGGCAGCAGGAGCAGCCCGCCGAACGACGCGGCCGACAGCAGCAACCCGCCCGAGGCGAAGAACCGCGCGCCGTACCGGTCAGACAGCCAGCCGGACAGCGGCCCGGCGACCAGGAAGCCCGCGGTCAGCGGCAGCAGGTAGATGCCGGACCACAGTGGCGTGTCGATGAACGAGTAGCCGTGCAGCACCAGCCAGATGCCCTGCAGCCAGATGATCAGCATGAACTGCATGCCGCCGCGGGAGATCGACGCGAGCAGCGCCGCGCCAGCGCCGGTCGAGAACGACCTGATCTTCAGCAGCCGCAAGTCGAACATCGGCGCGCGCACCCGCAGCTCGATGACGCAGAACGCCGTGAGCAGGGCAACGCCGCCGATCAGGCCGCTCAGCACCACCGGGCTCGTCCAGCCCATCGAGTGCCCGCCGTACGGCTGGATGCCGTAGGTGATGCCGGTGAGCAGTGCGATGAGGCCGACCGCGAACGTGATGTTGCCCAGCCAGTCGATCTTGGCGGGGGTCCGCGCGCCGACCTCCTTCAGGCTCAGGTAGGACCAGATCGCGCCGCCGATCCCGATCGGAACCGACACCAGGAAGACCAGCCGCCAGTCCACGGCGGCCAGGATGCCGCCCAGGATCAGCCCGATGAACTGGCCAGAGATGCCGGCCACCTGGTTGATGCCCATGGCCATGCCGCGCTGGTTGAACGGGAACGCGTCGGTCAGGATCGCCGGGGAGTTGGCCATCAGCATCGCGCCCCCGACCGCCTGGATGATGCGGAAGCCGATCAGCCACAGGGCGCCGCCTGGCCCGGTCAGCGGATCGAACGGCAGCGCGAGCGCGCCGAGCCCGAACAGCGTGAAGCCCAGGTTGTACATTTTGACCCGGCCGTAGATGTCGCCGAGCCGGCCGAGCGTGACGACTAGCACCGCGGAGACGACGAGGTAGCCCATCAGCATCCACAGCAGGTAGCTGATGTTGCTGGGGGTCAGCGGATTCAGGTGGATGCCGCGGAAGATCGCAGGGAGCGCGATGATCACGATCGAGGCGTTGACGGTCGCCGCGAGCATGCCAAGCGTGGTGTTGGACAGCGCTACCCACTTGTAGTGGCCGCCCCGCAGACCCCGTTTGCCGGCCGCGTCCTGCGTGCCGTTCACGTTGCCGTCACCCTGCCTGCGGTCTGCCGTAGCCAAGTCTGCGCCTCACTCGGGTGGTGTGATCTGCCGCTACTCCACGTCTGAACCGGAGGCGAGCCTAACTTATTTCATAGGCTAACTATCTTCCTGGCGCGATTCGAGGCTAGCCCCTGCGACCCGCCTGGTGCGCAACAGAAGGCTCGACGAGCGCTGCCAGTGGGTAGCTCTCAGGGCGATGAAGCTCATCGACGACCTGGTCGGCCGCGCCGACGAGTTCCAGCGGCGGACGCCAGCGCTCGCGTTCCTGCTGGCCGTGCAGAAGAAGTTCGGCGACGACCGGGCCGGAGATCTCGCCGCGCTGATCGCCTACTACAGCTTCCTGGCGATCTTCCCGTTGCTGCTCGTGCTTGTCACGGTGCTCGACCTGGTGCTGCGGCACGATCCCGCGCTGCGGCAGCACCTGATCAACTCGGCGCTGAGCGCGTACCCGGTGATCGGACCGCAGATCAAGAGCAGCGTCAGCCCGCTGCACAGCACCGGCATCGCGCTGGCCGTCGGCCTGATCGGCGCCTTGCTCGGTGCCCGCGGAGTCGCTCTGGCCATGCAGAACGCGCTCAACTCGGTCTGGGCCGTACCCCAGGATCGCAGGCCAGCCTTCCCGTGGTCGCTGCTGCGCGGCCTCGGGCTCATCGTCGTCATCGGCGCCGGCCAGATCGTCACGGTGCTGCTGTCCGGCATCGCGGGCGGTGTCGGTCACCTGCTGACCGGAGCGCCCGCTGAAGCCGGCACCATCGCGCTGGCCTTTGTTCTGAATATCGGGGTCTTCTGGGTCGCATTCCGGCTCGCCGCCGCCGCCGAGGTGGGCTGGCGCGAGATGTTCCCAGGTGCGGTGCTGTCCGCGGCCTCATGGCAGTTGCTGCAGCTGCTGGGCGGCTTCATTGTCGGTCGCAGCCTGCAGCACAGCTCGGCGCTGTACGGCGTGTTCGGCATCGTTCTCGGCCTGCTCGCCTGGCTGTACCTGCAGGCCCAGATCACCCTGTACGCGGCCGAGGTGTGCACGGTCCGTGCCTGGCGGCTGTGGCCGCGCAGCCTGCGGCCGCCGCCGACCGAGCAGGACCTGAGCGCCTTCGAGCGGTACGGCCGCGCCGATCGGCGCTTGCCCGCCGACTGAGCCCTTCAGTTTGAACGGGGCGCGGTTGGCTGGCGCCGGTCCGCCGGGTTTAACTGGCGACATGGCAACGACAACAGACCGGACGGGCCGGGCTGGCGGCGCGAGCCCGGTGGACTTCGAGGCGTACGGCGACTACGGCGGCGGGCCGAAGGCCGTGCCGAAGCAGCCAGAGGCCCGGGCGAAGCAGGCACGGCCGGCTGAGTTCGCCAGGCCCGCGTATCCGTTCCAGGGCCGGATCACCGCGGACGGCTCGAGCGGTTATCCCGCGCAGGCCGGCCGGTACCACCTGTACATCTCGTGGGCGTGCCCGTGGGCGCAGCGCACCGCGATCGTGCGCAAGCTGCTCGGCCTGCAGGACGTGATCTCGCTGAGCGTCGTGGATCCGATCAGGGACGGCAGGGGCTGGGCGTTCCGCGAGGGTGACGGGCACGGGCTCGATCCGGTCAACGGGTTCGCGTTCCTGCGCGAGGCCTACGACGCGACCGAGCCAGGGTATGACGGGCACATCTCAGTCCCCGTGCTGTGGGACAAGCAGGCGGGCCGGATCGTCAGCAACAACTTCCCCGACATCACGATCGACCTGGACACCCAGTTCGGCCGGTGGGCCAGCCCTGACGTGCAGCTCTACCCGGCCGCCCTGCGGCCGGAGATCGACGAGATCAACCAGCTGATCTACACGACGGTCAACAACGGCGTCTACCGGTCGGGCTTCGCCCAGACCCAGCAGGCCTACCACGAGGCGGTCACGGCCATCTTCGCCACGCTCGACCAGCTTGAGGAGTGGCTGGCCGGCCGCAGGTACCTGATGGGTGCCGCGCCGACCGAGGCGGACGTGCGGCTGTGGGTGACCCTGGCCAGGTTCGACGCGGTGTATTACTCGCACTTCAAGGCCAACCTCAGGCGGATCACCGACTACCCGAACCTGTGGGGATACGCGCGCGACCTCTACGCGCGGCCCGCCTTCCGCGAGACTACGAACTTCGATCACATCAAGCGGCACTACTACACGACGCACGGCGCCATCAACCCGACCAGGATCGTGCCGGACGGGCCGCTGCTTGACTGGGACCTACCGCACGGCAGGGACGCGCTCTAGGTGGCTGGTGTTTTTCGTGTGTGGCGGTCCGCCAGGTTCCTTGATCGTTCCGGGAGAATTGGCGGATCTGGAGGACTTCCGCCGGGAGTGATCGATGACGCTGGGCCTGACGCCACGGCAGGCTGACCTGTTCCGGCCGGCGGCTGCGCTGTGTGAGGGGCGGGTGGCGCCGGACTCGATTTACGGGATCTTGCACCGGGAGTGCTTCGCGCTGTTCCCGGATGAGATGTTCGCGGACCTGTTCACCGGTGTCGGACGGCGCAGCGTGCCGCCGATGATCGTGGCGGTGGTGATGGTTCTGCAGCGGATCGAGGGGTGCTCGGACCGGGAGGCGGCGGACCGGTTCGCGTTCGATGCGCGGTGGAAGTACGCCTGCGGCGGCCTGGACTTTGACTACCCGGGGTTCGCGCACACGGTGCTGGTGGACATGCGGGCCCGGCTCGCCCGCTCGGTGCGGCCGGGCCGGATCTTCGAGGTGACCCTGGACGCTGCGCGGGCCGCCGGGCTGGTCGGGAGGCGGCGGGTGCTGGATTCCACCCCGCTGTATGACGCGGTGGCCACGATGGACACGGTCACGCTGGTCCGCTCGGCGATCCGCGGGCTGCTGAGGGCCTGCGACGGCGAGCTGGCCGGCGAGCTGCGGGGCCTGCTGCGCCGCGACGACGACTACGCGGCAGCGGGCAAGCCGGCGTGTGACTACGACGACCCGGCGGCCCGCGAGGAGCTGGTCGGCGCCCTGGCCGGGGACGCCCGCGCGGTGCTGGGCGCCCTGGAGGGCCGGGAGCTGGATCCGGTGCTGGCGCAGGCCGCGGAGCTGCTGGCCACGGTGACCGGGCAGGACCTGGAGCAGGACGCGGCGGGGATGTTCCGGATCGCTCGGCGGGTAGCCCCGGACCGGGTCATCTCCACCGTGGACCCGCAGGCACGTCACGGTCACAAGACACGTCACCACAGCTTCGACGGCTACAAGGGCCACGTCGCTGTCGACCCCGACGCGGAGATCGTGACGGCTACGGCGGTCACGCCCGGCAACTGCGGCGACGCCGGGACAGCGGAGAGCCTGCTCGCCGATGTGCTGCCCGCCGAGGATGATGCGCAGGCCGGCCCGGCGGCAGTCTGCGGGGCGGCTCAGGGCGCGGCCTGCCCGGCAGCCGGCAGCCGGGCAGCGGTCTACGGGGACGCCGCCTATGGTGCCGGCGAGCTGGTGGAGCGCGTGGAGGGCGGCGGCCTGCACTGCGGCATCAAGGTGCAGCCGCCGGCCGCGGTCAGGGGCCACTTCGCCAAGGACCGTTTCGCCATCGACCTGCACGGCAGGACCGTCACCTGCCCGGCCGGCGTCACCGTGCCGATCCGGCCCAGCGGCCGTGACCGGCATGCCGGCGAGGCCAGGTTCGGCACGGCCTGCCAGGCCTGCCCCCTCGCCGCCCGGTGCACCACCGCCGCGGGAGGCCGCTCGATTGCCATCGGCCCGCACGAGGCCATCCTGGCCGCCGCCCGCCAGGCCCAGGCCAGCCCCGCCTGGCGAGCCGACTACAAGGCCACCCGCCCCAAGGTCGAGCGCAAGATCGGCCACCTCATGCGCCGCCGCCACGGCGGGCGCCGCGCCCGCGTCCGCGGCCTGGCCAAGATCGCCGCTGACTTCGCCATGCTCGCCGCCGCCGTCAACCTCGCCCGGCTCGCCGTCCTCGGACTTACCCGCAGCACCGGAACCTGGGCCGCGCTCGCCAGCTAGGCCACCCGGGAAGGCCCGCGGGCCACAGGACCACCATCCCTTCGGCGAGCAACCCGGCTCACCGCCCCAGATGCGCCATCACCGGGGCCACCGGACAGCCACCCGCACAACGCAGACCTCGCCAGCGCGGCCTGACCCATCAAAACCCAGGCCTGGACAGCCCCCTTTGACACCAGCCACCTAGCGCCTTTCCCGTCCCTCATGTCAGCTCGATGTCGACCTCGGGCGCATGGTGCAGCGTGTTGTGCACGGTGCAGCCCCTGGCCACGGCCAGGAAGGCGGGCAGCCTCTGCTCAGGCAGGTCGGTGGGCGCCTTGATGCTGATCCGGATCGCGCTGACCCTGGCCGGCCGGTCGGCGGCCATGTCGAAGTCCGCCGTCACCGTCATCCCGGTTCTGTCGTACCCGTGCCTGGTCAGGTACCGGCCGGCGTAGAACGCCACGCAACTGGCGAGCGACGCGACCAGCAGTTCGGTTGGCGTCGGCGCCGCGTCGCCACCGCCCGCCGCCTCTGGCTGGTCGACGACGATCCGGTGGCCGCGGACCGCGATTTCGTATGCCTCGCCGCTGACGAAACTGACTTCCATCTGGTTCTCTCCCCGTTCCATGCCTCCATGACATACCGGCAGGGGTATCTCCACCAGGGGTGTTGGCCCCGGCATCGCGGGACGTTCGGCCCGCAGGCGGTCGATTTCTCCTCGTTGTGCGATCCGCGACAAGATGAGGCCTATGACGCAAGCGGCCCAGGGGGCACCAGGCCCCGACGGCGCGGCCCCGGCTGCAGCGACCGGCGCATCCCGCAGGAGCCTCTGGCGGCACCGCGACTTCATGCTGCTCTGGACCGGGCAGGCGATCAGCGAGATCGGCTCGGCGGTCACGATCGTCGCGCTTCCGCTGGCCGCGGTCGTGCTGCTGAACGCGAGCACGTTCCAAGTCGGACTGCTGTCCGCGGCGACGACGGTATGCTTCCTGCTGGTCGCGCTGCCCGCTGGCCTCATCGTGGACCGCGTCGCCAAGCGCCGGCTGATGATCGTGTGCGACGCCGCGCGGATGCTGATAATCGGCTCGGTCGCGGTCTCGGCGGCGTTCGGCGTGCTGACGATGGCCCAGCTGTTCGCCGTCGGCTTCCTCGCGGGCCTCGCGACGGTCTTCTTCGACGTCGCGTACCAGAGCTACGTCCCTTCGCTGATGGCCCGCGGCAAGCTGCACGACGCGAACGGCAAGCTCGGTGCGACCCAGGCGTTCTCCGAGGTGGCCGGGCCAGGCCTGGGCGGCGCACTGTTCGGCCTGCTGAAGGCCGGCGCGATGGCAGCCGACGCGATCTCCTACGCGGCCTCGACGGCCACGTTGCTGCTGATCAAGGCCAGGGAACCTGGCGACCGCGATACGGGCGCTCCGTCGTCCACCGTCGCGGACGCCACGTCAGCGAGGCCAGGGTTTGGCGGATTGCGCACGGAATTGTTCGCCGGCCTGTCGTTCGTTTTCGGTCATCAAGTACTCCGCAAGATCGCGGCCTGTACCGGGACCGCGAACCTGTTCGGCTCGATGTCCGGTGCTCTGCAGATCATCTTCCTGGTGCGGGTTCTGGGCGTGCCGCCTGCCGGCACCGGCCTGCTGATCAGCATCGGCAGCCTGGGCGGCATACTCGGCGGCGTTCTCTCTGGCCGGCTGTCCAGGTGGATCGGCACGGCGAGGATCATCTGGTTTTCCGTCGGCGTGTTCGGCCTGATTCCGATCGTCATTCCGCTGACCGAGCCAGGACCCAGGCTCGTCCTGTTCCCGATCGGAATCGCCGGGCTGAGCTTCACGGTTGTCCTGTACAACATCGCGCAGCTCAGCTACCGCCAGCTGATCTGCCCGCCGCACCTGCTCGGCCGGATGAACGCTGCCATGCGCTGGATCGTCTGGGGCACGCTGCCGGTCGGCGGGCTGCTTGGCGGCGTCTTCGGCAGCCTGCTCGGCGTCAGGACGACGATCTGGATCGCCGTCATCGGCAGCTGGGCCGCGGCCTTCTGGGTGTTCTTCTCTCCGCTGCGGAAGATGCGCGATATCCCGCGCGAGGAGATGCGAGGTATGCCGGAAGCGGCGGACGCTGCGCCGCCGCATGACTCAGCTGCCGCCGATGCCAACGAGGGTCAGCACGACGAGGACGATCGTCGCGATGGCGAACAGGCCGTGGCCGATGACGACGGAGACGGGAAAGTGCCGCTCCGGCGGGACAGCTAGCTCTCCCGGCCTGACCTGGTCGCTGAAGGAGGCGGTGGCGCTCGCTGCCGCCCACGGTTCCCTTGGCGTCCAGGCGTCTCGCGCCTCGGCGCGCCCTGGCGGCGGCCCGGTCATCACCGGGGCCGGCGGCAGGAGCGGACTGCTGCGGTAGACGCCGATCCAGCGCACCGCCATCGTGAGCCCGAAGGTCGCGACGAACGCCAGCACGCCTGCCGTGGCCCAGGCGAAGATGGCCTCGTCCGTGATGAGGTACATCAGCCAGATAACGAGGCCGCCGACCGCGAACAGCACGTGACCGGACACGACCGGCACCGGGAGCCTTGTTGCCGCTGCCCGCTGGAAATCCGGGTCGTACTCGATCAGCCAGATCGCAAGCAGGTAGAGTCCGCCCAAAGCAGTGACGATCCACGTGATGAAGGCAACAACCGGCATTCTCGACCCACCCCGATGGCTCCTGGCGTACCGCCTCGACGCAACTTACTTAGGTCACGTAAAGACGTGTAAAGCAGTTCATCACGTGCCGGGCGCAATCGCGCACTGATTGTGAATCCGGCCAGGTCCAGCGTCATGACGATGCCGTCACAAACTCGTCCACGATGCGCGCCGCCAGGGCAAACGACGAGGTCGCGGCCGGTGAGGGCGCGTTCCGCACATGGGTCGCGCCCGGCGTCTGCGAGATCGCGAAATCGTCGACGAGCCGCCCGCTCCGGTCCACGGCCTGGGCTCGGACGCCGCGCACTGATCGGCGTTCTATTGCCATGGACGCGATTGCGGGAACATATTGCGAACATTTCTTAACGAAAAGCCGGCGGCTACTCGCCATCGCCAGCTCGCTCACCCCGGTCCGCCAGAAACCCCTGGCCAGGGCCCAGGTTCCCGGCCAGCGCAGCGTGTCGCCGGCGTCCCGGAGCGCGGCCCGCACCTCGGGACGCGAGGCTGGTCGCCGGTACCCCTCGCGGGCGGCGACGAGCAGAGCGGTCGGGCCTAGCAGCACACCGCCATCGATGTGCCTGGTGACGTGCACGCCGAGGAACGGCAGCGCCGGGTCAGGCACGGGATAGATCATGCCGCGCACCGGCTGCTGCCCGTTCGCGAGCCGCAGGTACGCGCCCCGGAACGGCACCACGCGCGGCTCGGCAGGGGCTCCAGCCGACACCGCCAGCCGGTCTGACCACAGTCCCGCGCAGGTGATGGCCCAGGTTGCCTGGAAGGCGCCGTCGGCGTGCGTGAGCACCGTCGTCGCCGGCCCTGACTCGCGCCGGATCGCGGTGACCTCGCAGCCGAGCGCGAAGTCCACGCCCCTGGCCCTGAGGTCCTGCTCGATCGCCCTGGCGACCGCGGCGAAGTCGACGATCCCGGTGGCAGGGGAGTGCAGCGCGGCGAGGCCGCTGCACTCAGGTTCGATCTCGCTGATCTCGCCGGCCCCGACCCGGCGCAGCCCGGGAACGCCGTTGGCTTGGGCGCGGGCCTCGAGGTCGGCTAGCCGCGGCAGCTCGTCCTCCCTGACGGCGACGATCAGCTTGCCGCAGCGCTCTACCGGGATGTCGTGCTGCTCGCAGAACTCGTACATGAGCCTGGCGCCCCGCACGCAGAGTGTCGCCTTCAGCGAGCCAGGCGCGTAGTAGACGCCCGCGTGGATCACTCCTGAGTTGTGGCCGGTCTGATGCCGGGCGACCACGGCCGCCTTGTCGATGACGATGACCTTCGCGTCGGGGCGGCGCGCGAGCACCTCGCGCGCGACGGCGAGCCCGACGATCCCCGCGCCGACGACGGCGACGTCGTAGCGGCTAGCTGGCATCGGGCATCCTCCTTGGGCGTCGGGCGGCCAGGCTACCTGGCCGTGGGGGTTCCGGGGGGTCATCCCCCCTGGGCCAGCACCGCCGTGCCAGCGGGCATCTGGATCGTGAACGCGTAGCGGCCAGGCCGGTACAGGTGCCGCCCGTACTCCACCGTGCGGCCGCTCTCGTCGCGGGCGATCCGTTCCATGGTCAGCAGCGCGGCGCCGTTGGTCTCGCCGAGCAGCCGGGCCTCGGTCGCGGTCGCGTTCCGCGCCGAGATGCGCTGGGTGGCCGACGCGGGCCGGATGCCCGCGGCGCGCAGCAGCTCGTACAGACCGTGCTCGGCCAGCATCGCCGTGCTGAGGTGGACGAGCCCGGACGGCAGGAAGTTGCGCATTAGTGCGACCGGCTCGCCGTCGGCGAACCTGATCCGCTCGAGACAGAGCACGAGCGCCTGCTCAGGGACGTCCAGTGCGCGGGCGACCGCCGGGGCGGCGTGCCCGACCTCGTTCCTTAGCACCCGGGTCGCTGGCCTCCGGCCTGCGGCCGCCAGGTCGTCGTGCAGGCTGGTCAGATTTAGATCCCTGGCGATGGGCCGCTCGGCGACCAGCGTCCCCGCGCCGCGTCTGCGCACCACCAGGCCCTTGCTGACGAGATAGCCGAACGCGGCACGCGCCGTCGGCCTGGATATCCCGAGCCGCTCGGACAGGTGTACCTCGTTCTCCAGCCGGGTGCCGGCCGTCAGCGCTCCAGACTCGATGGCCGTCTGGAGCTGCAGCGCGACCTGGAAGTACAGCGGGACTGGGCTGGCCCGGTCGATGCTGATCGCGCTGATCGTCACAGCAGGCTGACCGCCGTGTCGACCGCGGCGGCGATGTCGTCGTCCGGGGGATAAAGCAGGTTGCGGCCGACGACCAGGCCGTGAATGTTCGGCAGCGCCAGGGCCCGCTGCCAGCGACCGAACATCTCGTCCTGGCGGCCGCCGAGATCGCCGCCGAGCAGCACGGCCGGCAGCGTGAACGCCTCGGCGACCCGCTCCATGTCGTCCGTGACCGGGATCTTGAGCCAGGTGTACGCCGAGGTGGTGCCGAGGCCCGAGGCGATCGCGACGGAGCGGATGACGGCGTCGGCCGTCAGGTCGTTGTGGCGCTGCCCGGCGGTGCTGGCGATCATGAAGGGCTCGATCATCGCGACCAGCCCGCGTTCCGCGAGCGCACTGACCGCGTCGCCGCAGGCCTGCAGCGTCGCGGCGGTCGCGGTGTCAGCGGGGTCGATCCGCAGCAGCATCTTGCCGCCGTCCAGGCCGGCCCGGTCGATGCCGCTGGCCGAGTAGCCGGTGAACCGGTCGTCCATCTCGAACGCCGATCCCGGCAGCCCGCCGCGGTTCATGGAGCCAAGGACGACCTTGTCCTCGAGCGCGCCGAGCAGCAGCAGGTCCTCGATCACGTCCGCCGTTCCGAGGACCCCGTCGACGCCTGGCCTGGCGAGCGCGACCATGATCCGGTCGAGCAGGTCCGTCCGGCTGGCCATCGCCAAGGGCTGGCCGCCGACGGCCAGGCTGCCCCTGGCGGGATGATCGGCGGCGATGATCATGAGGCGGCCGGACGGCCCGAGCAGCGGCCGCCGGCGTCGCCTGGCCGCCGCCTCGGCGATGGCGCCAGGACGGAGGGCCCGCGCCTCGCCGATCACCCGCCGCCGCTCGTCGAGCATCCGCTCACCCTCCGCTCCGCCGCCCTAACCCCCGCCGCTCCAGCCCGCTCCGAAGGACACCGATGTCCCACAGGTGTTCAAACAAGAACACCGAGGGGACATCGGTGTTCTTGACCGGGGCAACCTTTGTAAGTACATACTGACATATTGGTAGGCGGTGAGGCAGGTTGGCGAGGCAAACGTGAGCGGAGCGGAGGCGTCGAGTCAGGCATGAGCGGGGGAGGGGCCGCGCGGATCCGGGTGGGTGTGGTTGGTGCGGGAGTCATCGCGCAGGTCATGCACTTGCACTACCTGCGGGAACTCGCCGACCGGTACGACGTCAGGGCCATCTGTGACATCGTGCCTGGCAACGCGAGCGCGTGCGCCGAGCGGTACGGCATCCCCCTCGCCTGCTCCGACTGGCGTCAGCTGCTCTCGGCCGATCTCGACGCCTTGCTCGTGCTGACCTCGGGCAGCCACGCGCCGATCGCGATCGCCGCGGCCGAAGCGGGGCTGCACATTCTGGTCGAGAAGCCGATGTGCTTCTCGGCCGCCGAGGGCCAGGCCATGGTCGCCGCCGCCGAGTCGGCGGGCGTGACGCTGATGGTCGGCTACCCCAAGCGCTATGACCCGGCGTACGTGCGGTTCGCTGGCCTTATCGGCCAGGACACCAGGCTGCTGCGGGTCACCACGCTTGAGTCGCCGTTCCGCCCCTACCTGCGGCACTACCGGCTGCTGCCGCCGGCCAAGCCGCCGGACGACGTTCTCGCTCGGCTCAGGGCCGAAGCGACGACGGCGGCAGCCGCGGCGATCGGGCCGGCCAGCGATAGCGAGCTGCGGGTCTATCAGGGCGTGCTGCTCGACACGCTGGTCCACGAGCTGAACGCGGTCCGCGGCCTGCTCGGTGAGCCTGACTTGCTCGAGTACGCCGAGATGAGCGAGCATGCGGTGACGGTGCTGCTGCGGTTCGGCGCGGTCAGGGTCGCGATCCACTGGATCGACCTGCCCGGCATCGCGCGCTACCAGATGGAATTCTCGGCCTACGCGCCTGACAGCCGTGCCACGCTCACGTTCGGATCCCCGTACCTGCGCGACGAGCCAGCCGTGCTGGTCACCGAGGGCGGCGAACCGGGGACCGCGCAGTCCTGGCGGCACGAGGAGACCGCAGGCTACGACAGCGGATTCCGGCGCGAACTCGAAGCGTTCAGCGCGTGCGTCACCGCAGGCACCCCGCCGGTCACATCCGGCACGGACGGGCTGGCCGACATCGCGCTGTGCGAGGCGATCGTCACCTGCCACAGGACCGGCCGGCCGGTCCAGAACCCGACGGCGGCCGGGTGAGCAGTCAGCTCCTGGCGTGCCCGGCTGCCAGCGCGGACAGCAGCTCGTACCCGACGTGCGCGGCGGCGATGCCGGTGATCTGCGCGTGATCATAGCTGGGAGCGACCTCGACGATGTCGGCGCCGACGAGGTTGACGTTCGCGAACGACCGCAGCACGGTGAGCAGCTCGCGGCTGGTCAGCCCGCCCGCCTCGGGGGTTCCCGTGCCGGGCGCGTGCGCCGGGTCGAGCACGTCGATGTCGACGGAGACGTAGACGGGCCGGCCGCCGACCCGGTCCGCGATGCGCTCGATCATGCCGGAGGTGCCCAGGCTGTCGGCCTCGGGGGCCGAGACGACCTGGAAGCCGAGTTCCGCGTCCTGGCCGAGGTCGGCGGCCGCGAACAGCGGCCCGCGGATGCCGACATGGATGCATCCTGACCGGTCGAGCAGGCCCTCTTCTGAGGCCCGCCGGAACGGGGTGCCGTGGGTGACCGCGGCGCCGAAGTAGGTGTCCCAGGTATCTAGGTGCGCGTCGAAGTGCACGACTGCGACCGGGCCGTGCACGGCCGCGAACGCGCGCAGCAACGGCAGCGCGATCGTGTGGTCCCCACCGAGGCTCAGCAGGTGCGGCACCCGCTCGAGCAGGCCGCGGGCCGCGCGCTCGATGGCCGTGACGGCCTCGTCGATGCTGAACGGGCTGACCGCCACGTCGTCGGCGTCGACCACCTGGAGGCTGGCGAACGGAGACACGTCGAGCGCCGGGTTGTAGGGCCTGAGCAGCCGGGATGACTCCCTGATGTGCGACGGGCCGAACCTCGCGCCTGGCCGGTAGGTGACGCCGCTGTCGAACGGAACGCCGAGCACCGCAGCGTCGGCCCTGCTGACCTCGTCGATCCTCGGCAGCCTGGCGAAGGTTGCCGGGCCCGCGAACCTCGGCACCTTCATGGCGTCGACCTGGCCGACCTGGCCGCCTTCGCTGATCCTCGGGATGGGCGCGGTCATCTGACTCCTGTTCATGTGCTGCTCGGTGCTCGTGGCATTGATCATCCCGCGCACGGCCGCCTGGCCGTACGCGGAATGTCCCTGACGATTTCGGGAGGCAGCGGCGGCGACGGGCATGTTTCATGTAAGCCACCACTTGCTTCCTTAAGGAGCCGCTCGATGAGGCTGATCGTCGTGGGCGGCGGCGTCACCGGCGCCGCGTGCGCCTACACAGCCGCCGGCCTCGGCGCCGAGGTCGTGCTGGTGGACGCTGACCTCCCAGGGCAGGCAACCGCCGCGGGCGCGGGGATCATCTGCCCGTGGTCCTCGCACATCGACGACCCGGTCTGGTACGCCTTCGCGTGCGCCGCCGCCCGTGACTACCCGGCGCTGGTAGCCGAGCTGGCTGACGGCGCCGGCGGTGACCAGGCCGGCGTGTCCTACCGCCAGGTCGGGGCGCTGATGCTGACCCGCGATGGCGATGATGCTGCGCGGGAATGCCAGCGGCTGCGCGCCGGGCTGGCAGCCACACCGGAGATGGGCGAGGTCCGTGTCGTCGGCGCGGCCGAGGCTGTTGAACTGTTCCCGCCGCTGCGCCCCGGGTCGTCGGCGGTGTACGTCGGCGGGGCTGCACGGGTGGACGGCAGGCTGCTGCGCGAGGCTCTGATCAGGGCCGCGCGCGCCAGAGGCGCGGCGGTGGTCGCTGGCCGGGCTGAGCTCACAGCCAGGGACGGGCGGGTCACCGGCGTCGAGGTCGGCGGCGAGGCACTGCCCGGAGACGTGGTGGTGGCAGCGGCCGGGGCCTGGACGGCAGCACTGGTCGCACCTCTCGGCCGTAGCGTCCGGGTGACACCGCAGCGCGGCCAGATCATCCACCTGCGCCTGGAGTCAGCGGACACCAGCCGCTGGCCCGTCGTGCTGCCGGGGTGGAGCGGTCACTACCTGCTCGCGTTCGACGACTCGCGCGTGGTGGCAGGGGCTACCAGGGAGACCGGATCGGGATTCGACCCGCGCGTGACGGCTGGCGGCCTGGACGAGGTGCTGACCCGCGCCCTCGAGGTCGCGCCGGGCCTGGCCGTGGCCAGCCATCTGGAGACCAGGGTCGGCCTCCGCCCGGCCGGTCCTGACATCCGGCCGCTGCTCGGCCCGGCAGGCATTGACGGGCTCGTGGTCGCGACCGGGCTCGGCGCCGTCGGCCTGACGCTCGGCCCGCTGGCTGGCTCGGTCGCGGCCAGGACCGCGCTTGGCCTGCACCAGCCGTTCGATCTCACCCCGTTCGACCCGCTGCGCTGATCAGCTGTTAGCTCTCGGCGATCAGCTCGTCGATCATGGCCACGCGGGCGGTGAGGCCGCGGCGTTCGCATACCGCCCGCTGCAGATGCAGCGGCGGCACCAGGAGCTGCCAGCCGTGCCAGGTCACGGTCTCGAGCTGGCTCTCGGCCGCCGGGCCGAAGTCGGTCACCTCAGGCTGGTCGGCCGCGGCTGTCACGCCGCCCGCCCATTCGACCCTGGCGTGCAAGAACGCCCGGCCCCACCAGATGCTGAGCGGCCATTCGCCAGTGCAGACCGGCTCCAGGATGCCGTCGGCGAGCACGTCGCCAACTCGGACAGCGTCCTCGCCAGCGACGATCAGGTCGAGATCATGCGGGCCGACAGGCGCGCCCCGGACGGCGAGCGCCGCGCTACCGCCCAGGAACCAGCCGACCCCGCCAGCCGCGGCGAAGCGGCGGCACACCTCGTCCAACGCGTCCTGCCAGGGCACAGGCTCCAGCCCGGCGGCCTGGCGGAGCAGCGGCAGCATGAACCGGTTCAGGTTCGAGAGCCCTGGCTCCGCCTCGGCGACCTGGCAAGCGAGCTGACGTCCCCAGCCGGCGTCGGCCCGCTGCCACGCAAGCGCCGCCATCGTGGAGTCAAATCGCGGATCGACGTCGAACGCCAGGAACTCACACCTGCCGCTGCCCACCTCCCTGAGATCAAAGCGCATGACCGTCCCTTCGCAGCCGGGCAACGGCACGAGCCTAGAAGCGCGGACTGGCACGGCGTCAGTGGTCACGATTCGCGCGTACGCAAATCGTTCACTCCGGCCAATCGCGTGCCTACCATTCCGAATGTGATTCAGGTACGCCTCACCGTCAGCGATCTGGCCAAGACGCGATTCGCCTACTCGCCCCTGGCCGAGGCCGGCGAGAGCCTGTACTTGCTGTCGTCGGGCAGCATCTACGGCCTGCACAGGGGCTGGCACGCCGACGTCGCGCCGCGACTGGGCTCTGTGGATATGGAGCTGTTGCTCAACGTCGTGCCACCACGGCCGTGGATCGCCGATTTCCTGTTCATCGGCGCGGAGGACGCCGCCACCACCATCGACTCGCAACTCGACCGGCTCAGGGCGCTGCCGAGCGAGGCCTTCGCCGCTGAGCTCAGGTCCGTCTGGCGCGGCGGGCCGCCGCCGCCTCGGATCGCCGAGCTGATCGACGCGCAGATCGGCGGGCCGCACATTCTCGCCGACGTGCTCAGCGACTACTGGTCGGTGGCCATCGAGCCGCACTGGCCAGCCATGCGGGCCGTGCTCGAGGAAGACGTCGCCTACCGGGCCCGCGAGCTCACCAGGAACGGCGTCGCGGCCATGCTCGGCGACATGCATCCGGAACTGAGCATCCATGACGATGTCCTGCGGATCGCCAAGAAGCGGGCCGACCTGCATCAGGATGAGCACCTCACGGGGCATGGCGTGCTGCTCGTGCCGTCGGTGTTCGTCTGGCCGAACGTCGTGTTCGCCGTCGACACCGCTCGCGCGCCTAGCCTGGCTTATCCGGCCCGCGGCGTAGGGAACCTGTGGGGACGGCAGGAGCCGGAGATCGGCGGGACCGACCCGCTCCCGGCGCTGCTCGGCCGCAGCAGGGCCGAGATCCTGGCCGCCCTCGACATGCCGTGCTGCACGACCGACCTCGCCGCCAAGCTCGCGCAGAGCGCGTCCGCGGTGAGCCAGCACCTGTCGGTGCTGCGCCGCAACGGCCTGGTCAGATCGTGGCGGGTCGGCCGCCGGGTGCTGTACCTGCGTACCGACCTTGCTACCAGCATTGTCGGCACCAGGCGCGCCGAGGAGTCAGGCTTCGGCGCCGGGCACGCCGGCCTCGGCACCGGGCGCGCCAGCTTCACCGCGGAGCGGATCCTGGTCCAGCCCGGTCTCAGTGCGTCGGCCCGGCCGGCGCACGTCACGACTTGAGCGCCGTCGCCCAGTCGGCCGGATACTGCGAAGGGAGCAGCCCGGACGGGCTGTCGTAGCGGTTGTTGGCCGCGGGAACCCCGGTCGCCTGCAGCAGTTCCTCGAAGTTCAGGCCAACGTAGGTCGGGAACGGGCCGGCACCGCTGATGCCGCCCGCCTCAGCCAGCTGCGACTCGGCGGTCAGGCCACTGGCCATCGCCCAGCCGGTCTCGATGCCGGCGCCGCCGTCGTACATGTCCGCGATGACCGTACGGGAGGTGACGTGCTGCCCGACCGACACCGTGGGACGCACGTCCTCGGCGACGAAGACCATCAGCCCTTTGGCCGGGCCGTCGGTCAGCTGATAGGTGATCCAGCCGCCGCCCGGCCAGCCGTAGTTGATGGCCGTCGCGTTCGTGATGACGGCGTCGCCGAGCGCAAAGATCGGGCCAGCGCCGCCGAAGTCCACGCCCTGATCGATGCGCTCGGGGATCAGGCCGGAGATGTCACGGAGCGGATTCTCGTACACCGAGCTGGCGGCCTCGTGCCGGTGACGCGCGTGGTGTGGCGACGGGGTTGCCGTCGGCGACGGGCTCGTACTGCCGGCGTCGGCCGACCGACTGGCCGACGGGTGCGATGCGGCCGCGCCGTTCGCTTTGTGGTCGTGTCCCGCGGACGGGGACTGGGATCCTCCGCTGAGCTTGCCATCGTGGCCGTGGCTGAGCACGGCTGCCTGTCCGACGCCGACATCACCCGCCCAGTGCGTCGCGACCGGCACGGCGGCGGCGATGATGACCGCGCCCGTCACGGCGGCCGCGGCCTTGCCTGGGTGATTCTGAAGCGCGCCGACGACTGGCGATGGCTTGCGATGCCGGGCCGGAGCGGACTGCCTGGCGGCTGGCCGTTTCGACTTCCGGTGCTTGGCGGATTTGCTCGACACGTCTAGGCCTCCGGTCGGGCGCAGTGCCTGCGCTCGGTGGTCGCCCACGAACCGCCGTCGGGTCTGGGACGGGCGGCATTCGGGCGCCGTGCACGCCGACCTGCGGGAAAACGCGTTTGCCGACGTCACGCACGGTAGGTTGTCGGTCACAAGGATGCACCATTGAAGGTCTCAGCAAGGCTTAAACACGAAATCTCGGTGATTCTCGCTTGTTCTGGTTCGATCTAGCACGATTCCGAGCGATACCCGCGATTCCTGCGATTCCCCCGATTCCCCCGATTCCCTCGTTGCCGGCAGTAGCGGTCATGGCCGGCATCAGGGGCAATCTTCCCGACAGCCCCTGATCTTCCTCGATACCAGCAGATCGTTCTCGATCACCCGGCACATCGCACATCTGTGACAGGCATCACAGTCAGTGATCGTGGCCGCGCCGAAGACCGTGGCCTGGCCGCTGCCATTGACAAGATGGGCGGCGGCGTACAGTCGGGCCGATGTGGCTTACCGTTCTTGGCGGCTGCGGCGCCTGGCCTGAGGCAGGTCAGGCCTGCAGCGGCTATCTTCTCGAGCACGACGGCTACCGCCTGGTGATCGACCTGGGGTACGCCACGCTGCCGCGACTGCTCGGGTACACCCAGGCGGGCGGGGTCGACGCCGTGCTGATCAGTCACGGGCACCCTGATCACTGCGCGGACCTCAATCCGCTGCTGCGCGCGCGTGCGCTGCCCGGTGACCCGGTTACCTGCGCTGCCCGTCTACGCGCTGCCTGGCGCCCTCGACGCCGTGCTCGCGCTCGATCGTCCCGGGATGCTCGCTGACGCCATCGACCTGCGGGAGATCAGGCCGGAAAGCTCGCTGCGCGTCGGCCCGTTCGGCATCGCGACCAGGCTGCTGCCGCACTGGCTGCCGAACGCGGGAATGCGGATCGAGGCCGGCGGTTCGGTGCTCGCCTACACCGGCGACAAGCGGACCCGTCCAGGAGATCGCCGAGCTCGCCAGCGGGGCCGGCCTGCTGCTGGCCGAGGCCACGTACGCCGATCAGGTGCCAGACGACAGCGTCGGGTACCTGTCCAGCGCGCGTGACGCCGGCCGGTGGGCGGCGCAGGCCGGGGCTGGCGGCCTGCTGCTCACGCACCTGTGGCCGGGATCTGACCACGGCGCCGCGGCATCGCTGGCGCGCGAGTCGTACTCAGGGCAGGTGCACGTGGCCCGTGCGGGCATGGCGTTCGAGGTCGGTTAGCGTACGTTGACTGGTATGACGGTTAGCTTCGCGAACATCGGTGTAAGCCCGCGATGACGGCCAGCCAGGATGTCACCGGCCTGGTTGAGCGATCGGCCGCCGCCTACTCGCGCGGCGTCCCCGAGCACCCAGCGGACGACGGTTTCTTCGGCCCGGCCAGCGTGACCTGGAGATCGGCCGGCGACCTGTCGGCACCCGTTGGCGGGCTGCGCGCGCTGATGCTGCAGGCCCTGCACCCCCTGGCGATGGCAGGGGTCGATCAGCACAGCGACTGGCGCGATGACCCGGTCGGCAGGCTGGCCGCGACGTCTGGCTACCTGGCCACGGTCAGCTTCGGCGACAAGGCGGCCGCCGAGCGCGTCGCTGAGCGGGTACGCCGGATTCACACGAGGGTTACGGGCGTCGACGGCGCCACGGGCAGCCCCTACGCGGCCAGCGATCCTGCGTTGCTGTTGTGGGTGCACGTCGCCCTCGTCGACTCGACCCTCGCTGCGCGGTCGCTGTTCGGCACCGCGATGGCGCACGCCGATGCCGACGAGTACGTCGCCGAGATGGTTATCGCCGCCGAGCTGGTCGGGGTGCCGCGGGACATGGTGCCGGCGACCGTCGCGCAACTCGCCAGCTACATCGACTCGGTCAGGCCCGAGCTCTTGTGCACGCCGGCGGCCACGGAGTCGATGGCCTTCCTGCTCGACCCGCCAGGCCTGGATGACGACATCGCCGAGATCTGGAAGGACATCAGGGATGGCGCGGTCAGCTCGTTGCCCGAGTGGGCCGCACAGATGTACGGGTACGATCGCGCGGCGCTGACCCCGGCGCGGTGCACGGAGATCCGGCAGGCGCTCGGCGTGCTTGACGCTGTCTTCATCGGCGAGCCAGGGGTGCTCGAGGCACGGCAGCGGATCGCCGCGCGGGTGCGCGCGGCGCAGCGGGCGTGAGACAGTCACGCCGCGTGAGGCTGGCCGCGGGCGCGGCGATCGCAGGCGGCGTCGCCCTCGCGTGCCTTAGCGCGGCCGCGCTGCGGCGCCGGGCCAGGCTGGCGGCCGGTCAGCGCAGGCCGGACCTTAGTGGGCTCGGAGGAGTGCCCGGGCCGGTCCGGCTGCAGCGCGGCTTCGCCGCGCTGCAGCTCGTCGCCAGGGGCGGGGCACGCTACGCGGGCAGCGCGCCGCGGCTCTTCGCCGCCGCAGGCGATCAGCGCCAGCAGCTGCGCCAGGACCTCGCGCTGGAGACAGCCGAGGACGTCGCCCAGACGCTCGGGGCGATGAAGGGCGTCCTGATGAAGATCGGCCAGATGGCTAGCTACGTCGACGAAGGCCTGTCACCGAGCGTGCGCCGGACGCTCAGCAGGCTGCAGGACAGCGTGCCGCCGATGAGCCCCGAGCTCGCGGCCGGCATGGTCGAGCAGGAACTCGGGCAGCCGCCGGAGCGCGTGTTCGCGCAGTGGGATCCCGAGCCGATCGCGGCCGCGTCGATCGGGCAGGTGCACCGCGCGATCACGAGGGACGGCCGGGCCGTCGCGGTCAAGGTGCAGTACCCCGGCATCGCCGAGGCGATAGCCGCGGACCTCGACAACGTCGCCTTGCTCCGCAGGATGCTTCGCATCACCGCGCCCGCCCAGGATGTCGACGCTCTCCTAGCCGAGCTGCGCGAGCGGGTGCTCGAGGAACTCGACTACCGGCGCGAGGCGGCGAACCAGACGCTGTTCGCCGACTTCTACGCCGGTCATCCGACCATCTTCGTGCCCCGCGTGATCGGCGAGCTGTCCACCACGCGGATAGTGACCAGCGATCTCGCGGCCGGCTCCCGGTTCGCTGACCTGGCCGAGCTGTCGCAGGACGAGCGCGACATCGCCGCCGAGACGATCTACCGGTTCGTGTTCCGCAGCTTGTATGAGCTGCACGCGTTCAATGGCGACCCGCATCCCGGCAACTACCTTTTTCACGGCGGCGGGAAGGTCACGTTCCTGGACTTCGGGCTGGTCAAGCACTTCACCGAGGACGAGCTGTACCCGCTGATGCAGATGGCCCGCAATCTGTGCGTACGGCAGGACCCCGAGGAGTTCCGGCGGAGCATGGAGGTCGCCGGGTTCCTCGTCCCCGGCGCGCCGCTGTCCACCGAGGCGGTCGTCGAGCATCTCGCCGTCTTCTACGCGACGATCCGCGAGCCGGGAGCGCTCACGATCAAGCCGGACTACTCGTCGGCCGTGGTGCGGAGGTTCTTCGACGTGCGCAGCCCGGTCGCCGGATACGTCTCCATTCCGCGCTCCTATGTCGTGCTCCAGCGGATCAACCTCGGCCTGTTCGCCGTCCTCGGCGAGCTCGAGGCGACCAGGGACTGGCGATCGATCGCGGAGGAGATCTGGCCGTTCGTGCAGGGCCCGCCGTCTACCCCGATCGGGGAAGCAGAGCGGGGCTGGCTGGCGAGCAGGCGGGCGGCCTCCGGCGTCCGCTGAAGCTGGGCCAGAATTGTCACGACCCGCCACAGGAGGCCCAGATGAGCAACGAGGCTCCCGCTGAAGCACTGACCGCGATCCTCGGGCACGGCGACGGCCCGGCGCTGGTGGTTCCCGAGGATGGCCAGATCCTGACGCACCGCCAGCTCGCCGACCGGGTGCAGAGCCTGGCCGGCTGCCTCGCTGAAGCCGGAGTGGGGCGGGGCGACCGGGTCGCGCTGACGCTGCCCAACGGCCCAGACATGGTTCAGATCCTGCTCGCGATCACCGCTCTCGGCGCCGCGGCCGCTCCACTCAACCCGGCCTACACGCACAGCGAGTTCGTCTTCTATCTCACCGACATCGAGCCGCGGGTTTTCCTGATGCCCGCCAGCCGGCCAGAGGCGGCGATCAGCGCGGCCGAGGACTGCTCAGTAACCGTCCTGACGGCCCAGGCAGGAGGCGACAGTCCGCCCGCGCTATTCGTTGAAGAAAGAGAGCTTTCTCACGGGGCTAGCTTCGAAGGGGGTCAGCCTGCCGATGCCGGACTCGTCCTGCACACGAGCGGAACGACGTCGCGGCCGAAGCAGGTGCCACTGCTGCAGCGCAACCTGATGGCCTCGGTCAGGACGATCGCCGCGCACTACGAGCTCGGGCCCGGCGACGTCTCGTTCTGCGTGATGCCGCTGTTCCACGTGCACGGGCTGGTCGCGTCGACGTTCGCGGCGCTGGCCGGCGGGGGCTCGGTGATCGTGCCGCGGCGTTTCACCCCGCAGCGGTTCTGGCGGCAGGCGCGCGAGAACGGCGCGACGTGGCTCTCCGCCGGGCCGACGTTGCACCAGATGATCTTGGACCGGTCAGACGAGGCAGGCGCGCCAGGGACGCTGCGGTTCGCCAGGTCGTGCAGCTCCGCGCTGTCGCCGGCGCTGATGGAGCGCGCTGAGCGGGAGTACGGCGTGCCGATGCTCGAGGCGTACGGGATGACAGAGGCCAGCCACCAGATGGCCTCCAACCCGCTGCCGCCTGGGGAGCGGATCCCTGGCTCGGTCGGGATCGCGACCGGCACGCAGATCGGGATCGCCGGCAAGGAAGGCACGCTGCTGGCCGCGGGCACCCCTGGCGAGGTCGTGATCCGCGGTCCAGGCGTCATGCCCGGCTACGTGAACAACCCGGCGGCGACCGCTGACGCGTTCTTCGGCGACTGGTTCCGCACCGGGGACCGCGGCGTGCTGCGCGACGGCTACCTCTTCCTTGAGGGGCGGCTGAAGGAGATGATCCTGCGCGGCGGGGAAAACATCTCCCCGGCCGAGGTCGAGCAGGCGCTGCTGTCCCATCCCGCGGTGAAGGACGCGGTCTGCTTCGGCGTTGCCGACGAGAAGTACGGCGAGCTCGTGTCGGCCGCGGTCACGCTGCAGGGCGAAGCCGAGGCGCGCGAGCTGATCGAGCACTGCAGGGGACGGCTCGCGGCGTTCAAGGTTCCCGCGACGATCCATGTTCTCGGCGAGATCCCGCGTACCGCCACCGGCAAGATCCAGCGGCGGCGGGTCGGCGAGTTCATCGCCGGGTCTGCCAGTGCCGGCGCTGGCGGGGCGGGTCAGTCATGAGGTTCGCGGTGCTCGGCGCCGGCGCCATCGGAGCGTATGTCGGCGCGGCGCTGGCGCGCGGTGGCGCGGACGTGACGCTGATCGCGCGTGGCGCGCACCTGCAGGCGATGCGGGATATCGGGGTCCGGGTGCTCTCGCCGCGCGGCGACTTCACCGCGCATCCGCCCGTCACCGATGACGTCGGCGCGGTGGCCGACGCTGACGTGGTGTTCGTCGCGCTGAAGGCTTACAGCCTGCCTGAGATCGCGCCGCGGCTCGGCGAGCTGCTCGCGCCAGGCGCCGCGGCCATCTGGGCGCAGAACGGGATCCCGTGGTGGTACTTCCAGGGCCTCGCTGACCAGGACGAGGCGGACGGCGTGGCGCTCGAGAGCGTCGATCCTGGCGGGATCATCACGAAATCCATCGCGGCTGAGCACAACATCGGCTGCGTGGTCTTCTGCTCCACCGAGATCATCGAGCCAGGCGTGATCAGGCATACCGAGGGCACCAGGTTCACGATCGGCGAGCCGGACGGATCGGTGTCGGAGCGCTGCACGGAGATCTCCGCGGCGTTCAAGGCTGGCGGGCTGAAGGCGCCGGTCGAGGCCAAGCTGCGCGATCAGATCTGGCTGAAGCTGATCGGCAACGTCGCGTTCAACCCGGTCACCGCGCTGACGAGGGCCACGCTCGGCGATCTCGGAACGGCTCCCGCGATGGTCGATCTGCTCAAGGCGGTCTTCGCCGAGTGCGCGGCGGTGGCCTCGCGGCTCGGCGTCACGTTTCCTGTGTCGCTCGACCGGCGGCTCGAGGCTGGGATCGCCGTCGGCGATCACAAGACGTCGATGCTGCAAGACCTCGAGGCGGGCAAGCAGCTCGAGATCGGCTGTATGACCGGCGCGGTGGCCGAGCTGGCTGGCCGGCTCGGCGTGCCCGTGCCGCACGTCGAGACGATCCACGCCTGCGCGACCCTGCTCGACCAGCTGAACCGCCGCACCTGAGTGCTGCCCAGGGGGCCGGCGCCGGGCCGCGCGCGGGCGTGTGCGCCGGTTCAATGACAGCCACGTGCCGACGCCGTTCAAGGAGTGCGGGTGACGGCACTTCGCTGTTCCGTCCGCGGGCGGCCGTGCGGCAGGCAAGCGGCCGGGCGCTCGGCCGGCGCGGCCGTCTGGGTGGCCGGCGGGTGGGGCCGCGCGGTGCCCCGCGTGACGTCGTGGTCTGCGCGGCCGGCTCGATGTGGCGGCATCGGGGTCAAGCTGGCGGCATCGGGGTCAAGCTGGCGGCGCCTGACCGCGAGGTGTATGTGCTCGTCGGGGACGGCTCGTACCTGATGATGGCGACCGAGCTGGTTACCGCCGTGCAGGAACGGATCAAGATCATCGTCGTGCTGGTGCTCAACCACGGATTCGCGTCCATCGGTGCCCTGTCACAGTCCGTCGGTGCGCAGCGATTCGGCACTGCGTACCGTTACCGGAATGCGGACACAGGGCGCCTGGACGGCGGCACGCTGCCTGTTGACCTCGGCGCGAACGCGGCGAGCCTGGGCGCCCAGGTGATCACGACGTCCAGCGTGGCCGAGCTCGGCGACGCGCTGCGGGCAGCGACGTCGATGGCCGGCCCGGTCGTGATCACGATCGAGACTGACCCGCTGGCGGCGGCGCCCGACAGCCAGTCATGGTGGGACGTCCCGGTGGCCGAGGTGTCCGAGCTCGAGCCGGTCAGGCAGGCGCGCGCCGCCTGCGAGTCCGCCAAGTCACGCCAGCGGAGGTATCTATGACCAGTCAGGGACAGCAGCGGATCGCCGGCCTGCAGACGCCGGCGCTGCTGATCGACGCGGCGGTGCTCGACCAGAACATCGCGACGATGTCGGCCGCGCTGCCAGGGCCAAGGCTGCGGCCGCACGTCAAAGCGCACAAGTGCACCAACCTGGCCAGGCGGCAGGCCGCATCCGGGCACGAGGGCTTCACCTGCGCGACGATCCGCGAGTGCGAGGGGATGGTGGCCGCGGGGCTCGGCCAGGACCTGCTGCTAGCCAACGAGGTGCTTGACGCACGCCGGGTGGGCGCGCTGGTCGCGTCCGGCGCGCGGGTGACGCTGGCGGTGGACTCGCCGCAGACGATCGAGGCCGCGGCGGCCGGCGGCGTGCGCGAGGTGGTGATCGACGTCAACGTCGGCCTGCCGCGCTGCGGTTGCGACCCTGGCGAGGCAGGCGCACTGGCGGAGGCCGCGCGGGCGGCCGGCCTCACGGTTCGCGGCGTGATGGGCTACGAGGGACACGTGGTCGGCCTGGCCGACGCGACCGAGCGCGCGGAGAAGACCAAGGCCGCGATGGAGATGCTGGTCGCGGCGCACGACGACGTCGGCGGCGACCTGGTGTCTGCTGGTGGCACAGGGACCTACACGCTCAACACCTGGGCCAATGAGATCCAGGCCGGTTCTTACGCGCTGATGGACACCGCGTACGGCAAGCTCGGCCTGCCGTTCGGCCAGGCGCTGTTCGTCCTCGCGACCGTCATATCGAGTTCGAAAGAGTGGTCGGTCGCCGACGCCGGGCTCAAGGCTTTCGGCATGGACCACGGCAATCCCGATCTCGAGGGCGCGACGGTGTGGTTCTGCTCTGACGAGCACACGACGTTCTCTGACCCGCGGCCGGTCGGGGAGCAGGTCAGGTTCGCGCCCGCGCACATCGACCCCACCATGGCCCTGCACGAGCGGGCCTACGTCGTCGCCGGCGACGACATCGTCGACGTCTGGCCCATCGACCTCCGCGGCTGGTAACCCCGCCGCCGCCAGCCCCCGGCATGTCATCGCTGCGTGCGGTCGAACGGAATCGATTGAAACTTCTGTTACGCATTGACGCGCAGAAGCGTGATGTGTAACGTTCCCGACGCGCGCGGGCCCCCGCGCGCGGCGAGCTGAAGCGAGGTGCTCAGTGACGACGCGCAGTCCGCGGGACGCGGTGCTTGATGCCGGGGCCCGGGCAAGGCGTTCTGAACTGGGCAGCGAGGTGGCTCAGCGGCTCACCGACGCGGGGGCCAGCATGCTCGCGGTGTGCTGGGTCGACAACGCCGGCCTTACGAGGGTCAAGGCCATCCCGATCGGCCGGCTGGAGCGGGCGGCCGGCTGGGGGATCGGCATGTCGCCGGTATTCGACGTGTTCGTCGTCGACGACAGCATCACAACGAGCAAGCACATCGGCGGGCCCGCCGGTGACCTGCGGCTGGTGCCCGATCTCGACCGGGTCACGCCGCTCGCGGCCCTGCCAGGCTGGGCATGGGCGCCCGCCGACCGGTACACCCAAGAGGGCGAGCCGTTCGCCGCGTGCTCGCGCTCGTTCGCCAAGCGCCTTGTCGGCACGGCCGCCGCGCAGGGGCTCACGGCGCTGGCCACATTCGAGATCGAGTGGGCCGCCGGCACCGACGACGGGGGCAGGTTCGTGCCAGCCTGCGAGGGCCCCGCCTACGGGATGACCCGCATCATCGAGCTGTCCGACTACTGCCGCGACGTCGTCGGCGCGATCGAGCAGCAGGGCATCGAGGTCGAGCAGTTCCATCCCGAGTACGCGGCTGGCCAGCTCGAGGTCTCCGTGGCGCCCAAGGATCCCGTCGCCGCGGCCGACGACAGCGTCCTGGTCAGGCAGACGATCAGGGCGGTATCGCAGCGGCACGGGCTGCAGGTCTCGTTCGCGCCGTCGGTCGTGGCCGGCGGCGTCGGGAACGGCGGTCACGTGCACCTCAGCCTGTGGCGCGACGGTCAGAACCTGCTCGCGGGCGGACCAGGCCGCTACGGCCTGACCGAGGGGGGCGAGGCATTCGCCGCTGGCGTGCTCGCCGCGCTGCCCGCGCTGGTCGCCGTCGGCGCGCCGAGCGTGGCCAGCTACATCAGGCTGGTGCCGTCGCACTGGGCCGGCGCCTACCAATGCTGGGGCAAGGAGAACAGGGAGGCCGCGCTCCGGCTGGTGACCGGCTCGACGGGGGAACACGACGTCCGCGCGAACCTCGAGGTCAAGTGCTTCGACCTGGCCGCCAACCCGTACCTGGTCGTGGGCTCGCTGTTCGCCGCCGGACTGGCAGGCATGGCCGCGGGCGCGACCTTGCCAGGCGAGGTCGAGGGCGATCCTGTCGCGCTGAGCGAGGCTGACCTCAATGCCAGCGGAGCCCGCAGGCTGCCGCAGTCGCTGGACGAGGCGATCGGCGCTTTCGAGGCATCTGACCTGCTGCGCGAGGCCATGGGCGAGCCTATGGCCGAGGCGTTCCTCGCCGTTCGCCGCGCCGAGATCGAGCTGTTCTCCGGCGCCAGCCCGGCCGACGTCGTGGCGCGCACCCGCTGGCGGTGGTGATGGCCATCCCCGTGGTTGGCGATGCAGCGGCAGGCGACTCGGGCGTGACGGTCGCCGAGCTGCTGCACCTCAAGCTCGCCGAGCTCACGCCCGCCGAGCGCAAGGTCGCGAGGGCGCTGATGGCCGAGTACCCGGTCCGCGGGCTTGAGCCGGTTGCCAAGCTGGCCGCCGTGGCAGGCGTCAGCGCGCCCACGGTGATCCGTCTGGTCAGCAAGCTCTCGTTCGACAGCTACGCGGAATTCCAGCAGTCGCTCAAGTCGGAGGTATCGGCGCGGCTGTCGTCGCCGCGCGAGGTGCACGCTGGCCGGCCGGGAAGGGACCGCGGCGACGTGCTGAGCCGCGCCGAGCAGATGTATTGCGAGGGCATCAGGGCGAGCTTCGCCCGGCTGCCCCGCGCGGAGTTTGAGCAGGTGATCAGACTGCTGGCCGATCAACGGCGGGGCGTGACAGTGCTCGGAGGCAGGTTCAGCTTCCTGCTGGCCGAGTACCTCGCGTCGAACCTGCGCGTGCTGCGCCCCAACGTGCACGTGGTCTCGTCGCTCGGCGCCGACCGGGCGGGCTCGCTGCTCGACGTCGGCCGCCGCGACGTCGTGGTCATGTTCGACTACCGGCGGTACCAGCACGACACGGTCCGGGTCGCCGCCATCGCCAAGAAGCGCGGCGCGACCCTGATCGTGTTCACCGACCCTTACCTTTCGCCGCTGGCAGCTCAGGCGGACGTGCTGCTGACATCCAGCGTGCTGTCGCCGTCGCCCTTCATCACGCTCACGCCGGCGCTTGCCCTGGTGGAGGCCATCATCACGGCCGTGGTCGAACGGCTTGGCGACGCGCCGCTCGAGCGAATGACGAGATACGACGCGCTGTCCGCGGGAACGGTCGCCGAAGCCAGGGAGGACGCATGACGATGGCGGGTCTGGAGTCGCTTGCGCTGATCGACCATCACGTGCACGGCGTCATGACCGCCGACCTGGACAGGGCCGGCTTCGAGAACATGATTTCCGAGGCGTCAGGGCCGCCAGCGCCTGGCACGTCATCGTTCGATAGCCAGCTCGGCTTCCTCATCAGGCGCTGGTGCGCGCCCGTGCTCGGCCTGGAGCCGCACGCTCTGGCCGAGGATTACCTGCGCCGGCGCGTCGAGCTCGGCACTGCCGAGGTGAACCGGCGCCTGCTGACGGCGTCGCGGGTGACGCACTGGCTGGTCGACACCGGGTTCAGGACCGGCCAGATCACCACCCCAGAGGACATGGTGCAGATCAGCGGCGCCCGGGCCAGCCACGTGGTCAGGCTCGAGGCGGTCGCCGAGAAGGCCGCCAGCGGCGGGACGACAGCTGCCAGCTGGGCTGCCACGTTCGCAGAAGAGCTCGGCGTCGAGACGGCAGCTACGGGCGCGGTTGGTTACAAGTCAATCGTGGCCTACCGGTTCGGATTCGACTTCGATCCCGCCAGGCCAGCCGCCGCGGAGGTCACGGCCGCTGCGGGGCGGCTGCTGCGAGCGCTTGAGACCGATCCGTCGGCCAGGATTTCCGATCCTGTGCTGCTCAGGCACCTGATCTGGACGGCGATCGACTTCGGCAAACCGCTGCAGTTCCACGTCGGGTTCGGCGACACGGATGTGCGGCTGCACCGGTCGGATCCGTCGCTGCTGACCGACTTCCTGATCGCGACCGAGCCGATCGGCACTCCGGTCATGCTGCTGCACTGCTATCCGCATCAGCGGGCAGCGGGCTACCTGTCGCACGTGTTCTCGCACGTGTACATGGACCTCGGCGCGATCCTCAACTACGTGGGCGCGCGGTCGACGGCGGTGCTCGCCGAGGCGCTCGAGCTCACGCCGTTCGGCAAGATGCTCTACTCCTCCGACGCGTTCGGGCTGCCCGAGCTGCACTACCTGGGCGCGATCGGGTTCCGCCGCGATCTTGCCGCGGTGACCGGGCAGTTCGTGGCCGACGGGGCCTGGGCGGCAGCGGATGCCGCGCGGGTCGCCGAGCTGATCGGGTCGGCCAACGCGACCCGCGTATACCGGCTGGGCCAGTCATGATGACATGTGAGGCGTACTGGTTGACTCGCCCAGCCAGTAGCGTCGTCAGGCTGGCCCAGCCTTCCCCCACCCTGTCACGCTGTGCGGTGGTTCGTGCGGCGGACCCGTCGCCGGCCTGCGGCCTGTCGCCGGCGCAGCCTGGCGCCGGCGCGGCGCGGCCTGGCGCCGGCGCGGCGCGGCCGTGACGAGCACGGCCGTGACCATGGCGGAGCTGGCCGCCAAGCTCCGCGCAGGGTTGGCCGCCGAGCTGGACGCGGCCGTGGAGCTGCGGCATGAGCTGCACGCGGGCGCCGAGCCGTCGGGCGATGAGTACCAGACCGCCGCCACGGTCGCCGCCGCGCTCGATGCCCCGGACGCGCCCGTCGTCGCCGAGACCGGCCGGCTCGTGCGGATCGGCGGCGAGGACGGGCCGTGCGTCGCCCTGCGCGCCGAACTCGACGCGCTCCCGATCAAGGAGGCGACGAGCGCGCCCTGGGCGGCGCGGACCGGTGCCATGCACGCCTGCGGCCACGACGTGCACCTGGCCGCGCTGACGGCGGTGTGCCGGGCGGCCCGGGCCGTAGGCGCTGACCTGCCCGTTCCCGTACTGGCCGTGTTGCAGCCGCGCGAGGAGGCGATCCCGTCGGGGGCCAGGGACCTGGTCGCGTCCGGCGCGCTCGCGGCGCACGAGCCGACCGCGATAGTCGCGCTGCACCTGCAGCACCAGCTGCCGCTCGGCACCGTTGCCGCAACCGTCGGCACCGTCAACGCCGCGACCGACGACATCACGATCACCGTCGAGGGCGTGGGCGGGCATGCCGGGTACCCGCAGCTGACCGCCGATCCCGTCCTCGCACTCTGCCAGAGCGTGGTCGCGCTGCAGACTGCCGTCAGCCGCCGCTCCGACCCGACCCACGCCGTGGTTGTGTCAATCGGGATGCTGGAGGCCGGCCAGGCGGCCAACGTCATCCCCGCTCACGCCGTTGCCAAGGGCTCGCTGCGGGTGCTCGACGAGGCTGACCGGCCCGGCCTGCACCAGATCGCCCGCGAGATCGTCGAGCACACCTGCCTGGCCTACG
The DNA here is from genome assembly GCA_963739025.1 of uncultured Actinomycetota bacterium. Lineage (GTDB taxonomy): Bacteria > Actinomycetota > Actinomycetes > Streptosporangiales > Streptosporangiaceae > Chersky-822. The sequence continues at coordinate 707,713 of CAVTYS010000005.1, forward strand.
GCTGCCGCGGCACCGTCACCATCGAGCAAGGCGAGCCGGCCCTGGTCAACGACGAGGCACTGACGATGGCGACGTGGCCGTGGCTGCTCGAGGCGGGGTTCACGATCGACACGTCCTTCCGGTCCTGCGGCGCCGACGACTTCTCGTACTTCTCCCGCGGCGGGCGCACGCTGATGCTGTTCCTCGGCACGGGCGGGCCGCACGCGCTGCACCATCCGCTGTTCCTCCCGCCCGACGACATGGTCGGCCAGGCGGCAAGCGCGCTGCTGGCCGGCTACCTGGGCGCGGTGAGTCTGGCGGGGAAGCCGGAGTAGCCCGCCCCTATCGTGGTGTTCATGTGTGATGACACCCGCGCCCAGCATGAGTCAGCTGTCCCTGGTTCCCTGGGGCAGGATTTCGAGCCGGCGTTCACTGTGCCGCTCGAGCCGGTGGATTCGGTTGAGCTGGTGAGCCTGATCGACAACGTCACCGACATGTTCATGCCGGACCAGGGGCCGGCCAAGCGGATCGGACTGCGGATGGGCGCGACACGCCCGTCGGCCACCATGGCCGAGGGCTGGGCGCCGGACGCGCTGATCGCCGAGCACGGGTTCGCGATGCTGGTCACTGTCGTCAAGGGCGGGCGAACCCACCGGCTGCTATTCGACACCGGCACGAGCCCGGACGGAGTGCTGGAGAACATGCGCCGCCTGGACGTCGACCCCGGCTCGATCGAGGCGATCGTCTGCAGCCACGGGCACTTCGACCACACGACCGGCCTTGACGGGCTGACCAGGGTGCTCGGCAGGACCGGACTTCCGGTGCTCATTCACCCGCACTTCTGGCGCCGCCGCCGGATCATGGTGCCAGGCTCAGATCCGCGCGAGATACCCGCGACCAGCCGCCAGGCACTGACCGGCGCCGGCTTCGAGGTCATCGAGGAACAGCAGCCAAGCTTCCTGCTGGAAGGGTCGGTGCTGATCACGGGCGAGGTGCCGCGGGTCACGGGTTACGAGCCCGGGTTCCCGCCGCAGCAGGCCTGGCTGGGCGGGGCGTGGGAACCAGATCCGCTTGTCCTGGACGACCAGGCGCTCATCGTCAACGTGGCAGGAAAGGGGCTGGTCGTGATCACCGGCTGCGGGCACGCGGGCGTGGTCAACATCTGCAGGTACGCCGGGCGGCTCACCGGCGACCAGCCGCTGTACGCCATCATCGGCGGGTTCCACCTGCAAGGCCCCATCTTCGAACCGCTGATTCCCCAGGTCCTCGACGGCCTCGCCGAGCTCGACCCCGCTGTCCTGGTTCCCGCGCACTGCAGCGGCTGGCGTGCGGGACACGCGATGGCGGCCCGTTTCGGTGAGGCGTACATCCCTAACAGCGTCGGCACCCGCTATTCGCTGTGACACCTGGCCGCCGCGCCGAGGGCCAGCCCGACAAAAAGTAGCGTCTGCGTCACATACAACCGCAAACGCCACTTCTTACCGGGAACTCAGTCACCCGCGCCTCGGCAGGATCTCGGCTTAGAGGAAGACTCAGGACCTTATGCCGCCGTTTCTCTTCACCGAAGCGCTTTGGATGACCGGGTCACTCGCCCGCAGCGTCCTCGGCCCGCTGCGCCTCGGCGATCGCCCTCGCAAGCACCGAGTATTCGGCATCGGTGAGCCGTCCCTGGTGGAACGCGGCGGCGACGTCGTCGTACGACCCAGGGATGTAAGGTTCGGGGTCCTCGAGCTCAGCAGCGGCCAGTTCCATGAACGTAGCAGGCTGTGGATGGCGGTGCCGCGGCCACCTGCGTTCCCGGAATCGCTGGGCAACCTCATCCAGCGTCATGTCGCCCCTCTTGAGGGCATCGAGCAGATCGAATACTTCGTTGGTCATTGCTCGCGCTCCGGGTGCCGACGACCTCGGTCGACGAGAACGGGCACTCCGCCATCCTCGGAATTATCGTATATCGACCAGCTGTCGAACTCGTTCTTCAGCCCTTCGAACGTCCGCCTATTGATACTGCCGAACGTTGGATCTGCTTGTCGCCGGGTCACGGCCGGAGGTACGCAACGGCCGCCCAGCCCTTCGCCCGCGAGAAGCCGATCATGATCGCGTCGATGCCGGGCTTCTGCGCGCCTGATGCTGACCTCGACCGGTATGTCGACGAACACGCCGTGGACCTCACGGTAGCCCGCGGCCCGCAATTCGCCAATCCGGCGACTGGCTGATTCGCTGGAGGACATTGTTATATCCCAGATGATGTTCTTGCCGTCGGCCAAGGCGCGCCTGGCAAGCTGGCGCGCAAGATAGGACGCCTCCTCGTGCGCCAGTGAAGACGTCTCCATCGGCGACAAGCCAGGGACGTCAGGTAAGAGTCCTCGGTGAGCAAGCTCTTCCTTCACATCGTCTGGGTTAATGGTCAGATAGGCCGAGCGATCTACCCCGGCGTATTTCTCCAGCACCGTTGATTTGCCAGCTCCGCCGAGTCCGCCAGCCATGATTGCCTGTCTGGCGCAGGGAACGTCAGCGGACTTCGCATACATCTCATCGAGGATCTGACCATGGATCCTCGCCCGCTCGACGGCCCAGACCTCGGAGCGTGGGTCAAGCTTGTGCAGCCGGTCCGTTGTTAGTCCGTCGCTAATGGCTCTGTCGAGGAGGGTGGCTACGCGCTCGACATGGTCGGACCAGTCGGCGTCGGAGAGCGGGGGGAACGGTCGTTCGTAGTCCGCGAGCGATGGTTCGCGGGGGCGGGGCGAGCCGTTCTCGTCATACTGCGACGAGGGGTTGCCCGGGGCCAGTTTCTCCGAGCGGTCCCGGAGATCGCGAAGGGTCGCAGGGGGATCGGCGGCTTTCGCGAGGCGGTCGGCGAGCAGGCGGCGTTGCGGCTGATCAGCCGGTAACCACGGCCGCGGTGCGTCAGGGTGGTCGGCCGCTGCCAGCACCGGCGGTCTCATCGCGGGCCGGTATCCAGGCCGTGCTCGATCGCGTACCTGACCAGGTCGACCCTGTTGTGCAGGTGCAGCTTGCTGAGCGTGTTCTGGACGTGATTCTGCACAGTGCGGTGCGACAGGAACAGCCGCTCGGCGATCTGCTTGTACGACATGCCGGTGCCGACCATGCGCAAGATCTCGGCCTCGCGATCGGTGAGCCGCGGCATGTCGGGGGCCGGGTCGGTGGCGAGCCGGCGGAACTCGCCGAGCACGAGGCCGGCCAGCCCAGGGGAGAACACGGCGTCGCCCGCTCCTGTCCGCCGTACGGCGTCGAGGAACTCGGCGCGGCTGGCGGACTTCAGTATGTAGCCGGTGGCGCCGGCCTTGACGGCGTCGAGCACGTCGTGATGCTCGCCGCTGGCTGACAAGATCAGCACCTTGGCGCCTGGATACGTGGCTAGTACGCCGCGGGTGACGTCGACCCCCGAGATGTCGGGTAGTTGCAGGTCGAGCACGACGACGTCCGGGCGCACCGACGCGGCGATGCGGACTGCCTGTGCTCCCTCGCCGGTCGCGGCGGCAACTTCGAAGCCGGCCTCGCCGAGGTCCCTGCTGACCGAGTCGCGCCACATTGGATGATCGTCGACGACCATGACCCGCGTTGCGGTCTCGCTCACCGCATCGCCGCCGCTATCGGCCGTTTCCACAGCCTTACCCTAAGCCGGAAGCGCGGCCCTCGGCAGGCGCAGCCGGACCTCGGTGCCGGCACCTGGCGTGCTGCTGATATCCGCCGAACCGCCCAGATCCCTGATCCGTCCGCTGATGGACTGGCTGACCCCCAGGCGGCCCTCGGCCGCGGCCTCGGCCAGCCGCCCGGCCGGGATGCCAGGCCCGTCGTCGCGAACCATCACGGTCACTGCCGCGCCCTCGTCGTCGACAAGCACCCACACCCTGGCCGTCGCGCCGCAGTGCCGCCGCACGTTGTCGATCGCCGCGCTGACAGCTGCTGCTGTTTCTATTACTGCTCGCTCATTGAGAATAACGGGATCAGCCGGGGTAATCACCGACACCAAGGCTGATGCTTCCCGACCGAGACGAGCGCTCAGGTCGAGCCCGCCCGACCCAGCCGACGCGTGCTCGTCGCCGGTGACCAGCGCGCGCAGCGCGGCTTCCTGCTCGCCGGCCAGCCGCCCGATCTCGGCAGCCTCGCCACCCGCCTCGGCGCCGCGCCGCTGCACCATCGCGAGCATTTGCAGCACGGAGTCGTGGATCGTCCTGGCCAGCCGCTCCCGTTCCCGGCTCGATGCCTCGATCTCGGTCGCGCGCTGCAGCGCGCGCTCCGCACGGCCGGACAGGGTGGAGACGTAGCCGACCAGCGCCGCCGCAAGCAGCAAGATGACCGGCCCGTCCAGAGCCGTGCTCGAGTATGTGCCAGCGATCGGCCATCTGAGCGACACGACGCAGCAGCCGATCACTGCGGCGGCGACCACGCCAGCCGAGACGCCCTTGGCGATGGCCCAGGTCAGCGCCGGGCCGGCCAGCCACGTCGCGGTGACCGGCATGACGCCGATCGTCGTCCACCTCGGGTCCTGCACGAGCGCGGTCGACATCAGCGCGAGAACGGTGATGACCAGGTCGGTCACCAGCAGCGCCCAGGTCCGCCTGGCGGGCCGGGTGTAAGCCACGGTGCTGAGTGCCGTCCATACGGTCATCGCGGCCAGGACGACCCATGCCCAGCCCCAGTGCTGGTAGTACTGCGGCCTGATGGCGAGCAAGACTGTTGCGTAGACGAGCGAGGCGGCCCTGAAGACGGCGATCGAGCGCCACAACGGTGCTTGCAGGCTCATCACGGGCTACCTGGCGGGTGGAACGACCACATAAGAGAGCGTATCGGCTGCTCGCCGGTCCTGGCTCTGGTGCGAGATACTCAGTGCCGCCCTAGGTACGGGGGCTGGAACGTTGAGTAGCGCGGCGGTTATCGCGGGCCGCGCCTACCGGCACCGTGGACTGCATGAGCACAGCTGTCAACGGTTCCAGCACCACCGGCCCCAGCACCACCGGCCCCAGCACCACCGGCCCCAGCACCACCGGCCCCAGCACCACCGGCCTGCACTGCCCCGGCTGTGTCAGCCCGATCGGGACCGGCGTGCCGACGTGCCCGTCCTGCGGAATCTGGCTGGCCGGACCGCAGGCGGCCGAGATCCGCTGGATCGACACGGAACTCACGCGCGTCGACACGGCCAGGACCTGGCTGATCAGCCGCCGCGCGCAGTTGCTTGACGACCTCACCAGGCTGCGGCGGCAGATGCCAGCGAGATCCGCAGAACCCGAGCCCGGGCCCGTCGGGCCGGCTGACCTGGAGGCGCCGCGGGCCGCGACCCCTGCCATGCAGCGGCAGCGGCCCGAGATATCGGGCCGCACGGCGGCCAGGCTGCTGCTCGGTGCCGGTGCCGTGCTGGTCGCGATAGCGATCACGATCTTCACGGTCGCGGGCTGGAGCAGGATCGGCCCGCTCGGCCGCTGCGCCATCCTGCTCGCGGTGACGGTCGGCGTACTGGCGGTGCCGCGGCCGCTCGTCAGCCGCCGCCTGCGCGCGACCGCCGAGGCGGTCGCTGCGACCGGCCTGGTCATGACGATCGGGGATGCTTACCTGGTCCATCGCTTCACGGGGCTGCGGATAGGGCCGCTGGCGGCGGCCGGCCTCTGTGCTGCTGGTGCCGCGGCCTGGGCCGCTTACGGCACGGCGATCAGGCTCAGGGGACCGCGGCTGGCCGCGATCGCCCTTGTCCAGCTGATCGCGCCGCTGGCGTTCGCCAGCATCGCGGATCTGCTCCGCGGCCCAGTGGCGTCGATCGCCGGTCCCGCCGCGGGCCTTATCACCACGGCGGCCGCCGACATCCTGCTCGCTGGCGTGCTGTCACGTGGCCGCCAGCCGCAGCCTGGCGAAGCGGCGCGCCCTGTGCAGCGGCACTCCGACAGCCAGGTGGCAGCGGTCGCGGCCGTCGTCGCATGGGCCTGCGGTGTCGTCGCGGCGAGCATCGGGCTGGCCATGCTGGTCTCCTGGCAGGGCGCGCGGCACGGCGCTTCGTGGGGCGACGTGGCATGGCTGGCGCCGGTCTTCTGGGCAGCGGCGGTCGCTGCCGTCGCCGGGCCAGGCCGCCGCGTCGAACTGGCGTCGCTGGCGCGGCCCGGCGCGGTCGTGTCCGGAGTCCTGGCCGCGATCGGCCTCGCCGTCCTCGCGAGCCCCGTGCTGGATGCGAGCTGGGGACTGGTCTGGGCCGGCGCCTGCGGCTGCTGCCTCAGCGTGGCGGCGCTGACCGTCGGGCCGCGATCTGGGCGCGACACCGCGCGACGGCGTGACTTCGCCGCGGGTTCCGCGGTGCCGCTGGCGGCCGCCGCCGTGGTCGTGGCGCCGGCTGCGGTGGCCGGCCTGGTTCCCGCGCGCCAGGTGCTGCCCGCGTGGGCCGGATCCGCCTCCGCCTGGACAGGGCAGCCGATTTGGCCGTACCTGCCGGCGGCGATCGCGGTGCTCACGCTGTGCGCGCTCGCCTGCCTGCTTGCGCAGTACGGCCGCACAGCGGCTCCGGCCAGGTTCCGGTTGGCTGCCGCGGTCGCCGGGCTGATTGCCGCGGCCCTGGCCGCGGGATCCCTGCCCGAGGCCACGAGGCTGACGGGCTGGGCCGCGCTGATCGAGCTGACTGCCGTGGCGGCGATCATGCTGATCGTCAGCGCGGTGGTGCGCGAGCGTACGTTCGCCACGGTCACGGCCGGCTGCGGATGCGCGCTCGTTCTGACGGCCATGGCGTGGTCGCTGGCAGGACGCACAACCACGATTGCCGAGCTAGCCGCGCTGGCAGTGATCTTCGGCCTGCTCGCCTCGCTGGCCAGGCAGGCCGTCGTGCTCTTTGCCGCTGGCGCCATCGCTGCAGCGACCGGACTGGCCTGGGCGGCGCCGCTCGCCGCCGGATGGACCGCCGAGCAAGCCGCCCTGCCAGGGCTCGGCGTGGCGGTCGCCGCGGTCGCGGTGGCGACGGCGCTGCGCCGGGCGCGGCCCTTGCAAGCGGTCGTGCTCGACGCGGGCGCCGGCCTGGCCGCGCTGCTCGCTGCCGTCGTCTCCGTCGGCCGGCAGGACACCTTCGCGGTCGTGGCCGTCACGGCGGCTCTAGTCAGCAGCTGCACGGCGTGGCTGCGGACGGGGCGTGAGCGGGCGGTCGCCGCTGCGACGGCTGCCTGCGCCGCACTGGCGGCGATCCTGGCGCACGCAGGGCTGCTCGGCAGGGCCCTGCTGACCCCGGCGCAGATCCTCTCGCACCCATGGCGGCCGCCGGGACCGGCCGTCGGAACGCCGCATCCGGCCGGGCTATCGCTCGCGGTCGTCATGCTCGTCGTGTGCCTGGCGGCGCTGGCTGCTGCGGCCGGCGCCTGGCGAGGAAGCGGGCGCGTCAGCATGGACGCGGTGGCCGTGGCGCTGCCGCTGGTCGCCGCGCAGGCCGGGCTGGCGGGCCTGGACGGCGGTCTTGGATATGTCGCCGTCGTCGGCGCCCTGCTCGCGCTGACCGCCGGACTCACCGCCTGGGCTGCGCTGGGGGAGAGCCTGGCGCCAGCCGGGGCAGCGCTCGTCAGCGCGGTGCTGACGATCGCCTGGGCGCTCGCTGAGCCGCTCCCGACGGTCACCGTTCTTGGCTGCCTGGCCGCTGGCTACGCCCTGTGCGCCTGGCGGTCCAGGCTCGCCGTCGTCCGGATCGCGGCCAGCTGCCTCAGCGTGCTCTGGTCAGCAGCGTTCGCCGAAGCCGTGATGCTGGCGCCCGGGCTGGCCGTCTGGCAGGCGGGGCTGGCGGCGCTGGGGGTCGGGGCAGCCGCGCAGATCGCGGCGGTGTTGATCAAGGCCGGGCTGATCAGGGCGGGGCAGATCGCGCGCCCCGGCGGCCTGAGCATGGCAGAGGTCACTGAGGCGGCCGGATCAGGCCTGGACACAGGCACCGCCATGAGCCTCGCCGTCGAGGTCGCTGGCTGGCTGGCCGCGGCCGCAGGCGTCATCGGTTGCCTCGGGCGGCCATGGACGGCCAGCGCGGCCACTGCCATCGCGGGGATCACAGCTCTGGGCGTGGCCGCCAGGCCAGACCGCCGCGTAGTCCTCTGGCCCGGCCTCGCGCTCTGCTACGCAGCATGGTGCACCGGCCTGGCCGCTGGCGCCGTTAGCGTGCCAGAGCCGTACACCGTCCCGGCTGGCCTGATCGCCATCGCGGCTGGCTGGCGAGCATCCAAGCGTGAGCCGCGGCCGCATTCGTGGCTCGCGTACGGGCCGGGCCTGGCGGTGCTGCTGGTGCCCAGCCTGGTCCTGGCCTGGCAGGGAACCGGCTGGATCAGGCCGGTGCTGACCGGCCTGGCCGCGATCGGCATCGCCGTCGCAGGCGCCAGGACCAGGACGCAGGCGCCGCTGCTCACCGGCACGGCCGTGGCTGTGCTGGTGGCAGGCCGTGCGCTCGCGCCTGATGTCATGCACCTGGTCCATGCGATGCCAGGCTGGGTCCCGGTCGCGGCGGGCGGCGCCGTGCTGCTGTGGGCGGGTGCCACGTACGAGGCCAGGCTGCGGAACCTGCAGGCGATCCGCCGGTCCCTCGCGGCCATGACATGAACAGAAAAGGACACGCCGGCCGCGGAATTCGGCCCCTGATGTTCAGCTCACGCGTCGCTGTGACTAGCCTGAATGATGAGACAGTCGCCCAGAACGGCCCTGGCTGGCTTGATGCGACAGGCTGGCCCAGGGAACATCCCCTAGACCACGGGATCGATGCGTCATGCTAGTTGACCGGGAACGCGGTGTACGGTTCGAGTTCCTGAGGATGCGCCCGCACGACCACATGGGCTGGGTTTTCGCAGGGGCCAGCGAGTTCGCCGCGCTGGCCGCCCCGTACCTGACCGAAGGCGCGGCGCTGGGCGAGCGGCTCATGTACGTCGCCGAGGACCCGGATCCGCGGGATCTTGTCCAGCTCGCGGACGCAGTTGATCCTGGCGCCCTGCGAATCGCCAGCGTCGCGGAGGTCTACGGGTCACGGGGGATCGTCGATCCGCCGCGTCAGCTCGCGAGCTTCCTGGGTGAGGTCGCCGACGCCAAGGCCGCTGGATACACCGGGCTCAGGGTCGCCGCCGACAATACGTCACTGGTGAGCGACGAGAACCGGGTGAAGGCATGGATCCAGTGGGAGATCATCGCTGACCACGCCGTCGCCGAGCAGCCGTTCACCGCGCTGTGCGCATTCAGCAAGGACAAGGTCGGGAGCGGTACGCTCCGGCAGCTAGCCACGGTGCACCCGCTGTCCTCGGCATCCGGCCCTGTGCCTCAGTTCCGGCTGTTCTGCAGCGGGCAGGCCATGCACGTCGAGGGGCGGGTGGACGCCTACGCCATCACGCAGCTCTGGCTCGCCCTTGAGACGCTGCCGGTGCGCGCCGACGTCGTGGTGGACCTGGCGACGGCGCGGCTGATGGGTCCCGGGGTGGTGGCCGGCCTGACGCAGCTCTGCGACTGCGGGATCAACGTACGGATCCGCGGCGAGCGCGCCGCGCTCGACGAATTGCGCGAGTCCCTGGCGCGGCCCGCCGACCGGCTCGTGCTCGAGGAAACGCGGATCACGCCTCGCGCAGGATCGTCCTCAGCGTCTTGATGCTGTTGGCCGGCGTCTGCGCGTCGATGCACAGCCGCTCCATCACCGCCAGGTAGCCGTCCACGACGTCCGGCTTGTCCAGGTACTGGGCGCTGGTCAGCTGCTCCAGGTACACCACATCAGGGATGTCGTACTCGGCGAAGCGGAGCAGGCTGAACGGGCCCCCCGCGGCCGCGTGACCGCCAGCCTTGAACGGGATCACCTGGACACTGATGTTGGGGCGCTGCGACATCTCGATGAGGTGCTTCAGCTGCGCGCGCATGGCGTTCGTGCCGCCGATCGGGCGGCGCAGCAAAGCCTCGTCAAGTACGACCCACAGGCTCGGCGCCTCATCCCGGCTCAGAACGGCCTGACGAGCCAGCCGCAGGCTTACCCGGCGGTTGATCTCCTTGGGGTTGGAGTATCCGAGCATCGTGACGCCGCGGGCGTAGTCCTCGGTCTGCAGCAGGCCAGGGACGAACTGAACCTCATAGGCCCGGATCTGGCTCGCGGCCTCCTCGAGGCCGACGTAGTCCTCGAACCAGCTCGGCAGGATGTCCGCGTAATCGTGCCACCAGCCGGGAGAGTTCGCCCGGGCAGCGAGGGAGCGCAGCGCCTCGCGCTCCTTCTCGTCGGTCACTCCGTAGAACGTCAGCAGGTCGACAATGTCGCGGTCCTTGAACCCCACCCGGCCGGTCTCGAGCCTGCTGATCTTCGAGTGTGACGCGCGGATGACGTTGCCGGCATCTTCCAGGGACAGGCGCTTAGCCTCGCGGAGGCGCCGTAGCTGGGCTCCGAGCAGTATGCGGAGCACCGTCGGGCTGCCCGAGCCCGGCGGCGCTATAACGCTCTGCACCGGGCCCCCATAGGGTCCGGCTGTAGTGACCATTGCATCCCCCTGCGTCGGTCAGCTCACATAGGTTGACTTCAAAGAGTCTCCCACGCATGGTGGCCATTGCGCCATAAGCGCGACGTTAACCGCTGTGAAATGCCGAAAGTTCCTTACCAGACCCTTGTCAGCCATTGTCGGTCTCGGCTGACCTGGCCCTCAGCCGAAGTCACCGTCCTTGACTCCGCGCAGGAACGCGTCCCACTCCGCTCCTGTGAAGACCAGCGCCGGCCCGTCGGGGAACCTCGAGTTCCGCACCGCCATGCCGTCGGCAAGCGGGGCAGCCTCCACGCAGTTACCGCTGGGGTTGCTGTAGCTGCTCTTCCGCCACGCAGCCGCGCGCAAGAGCGATGCCCGGACCCCGTTGAACGCACGATCCACTTGTCAGTCCCTTCGCCGCCCATGCTCAGCCTCGCTGGAACATCTCCGGGGACTTGGGAGCTGCCGACGGGCCGAGATCCTGTGCAAACGCACGTGCATCTGCACGTCTGAACGCCATCATAGCGGGACGAACTTGCCTGAACAGACCCGGCCCGGTGTGCGATGGCACTTGCATGTGCACACCGATTAATGGCATCGTAACGGACGAGCAGGCCCGAATGGACTCGGCCGAGACCACGCTTGAGTTCCGACTCATGCATAAGGGACACGAAATAGTGACTTCCGCGCAGGCACGGGACTTGACTTATGGCGGCCCTGGGCTGCGCGCCAATGGCGACCTGCGCCAGCCGGCTACCGTGCGGCAGCGGGAGATGCCGTTGCCCGGCATGACCGACCCGCTCGAGGCGGTCGCTGGTCCCTGTGAACTCGACTTGAAACCTGGCCCTGAGTCGGTGAAGGCGGCACGCGAGTTCACTTCTGTCACGCTCAGGGATTGGCAACTCGACGATCTCCTCGAGGAGGCCGTGATCGTCGCTTCAGAACTTGTGACGAATGCCATTCGCCATGGCACCAGGTGCACGGTGCCGACCGTTGACGAGGTCACCGTTCAGCTTGCATGGCAGCGCCAGGCCGACCGGATCGTCTGCGTCGTCACCGACAGCAGCGACCTGCCGCCGGTGCTCGAAGACGCGGATATGACCGCTGAGTCAGGCCGCGGGCTTCAGGTCGTGCACGCGCTGACGGCCGCATGGGGCTGGGCCATGCTCGGCGCCTGCCAGAAGGCTGTCTGGGCGGCTTTCCTGCTCCCTTAGCAACACCGGCGCAACGTGATCACTTCTCTGACTAAAGTCAGAGAATGAACGACGATGTCATGATCGGCCAGGTGCGCAGCTTCAACCGCACGGTGACCCAGCGCGTCGGTGCCCTGAACGACGCGTTCCTGGCCAGGCGGCGGCCGCTCGGCCAGTCGCGCGTGCTCTGGGAGATCGGGCCCGACGGGTGCGACGTCCGGCAGCTCAGGGCCAGGCTCGAGCTCGACTCGGGCTACCTCAGCCGCACGCTCAGGTCGTTGCAAGACGCCGGGCTCGCGGTGGTGGAGCAGAGCACCTCGGATGGCCGGGTACGGACCGCCAGGCTCACCGCGGCGGGCGCGGCTGAGCGGGACGAGCTCGACCGGCGCTCCGATGCCGCCGCGTCGAGCATCCTGCGGCCGCTCAGCAACGGGCAGCGCGCACGCCTGGTCGCCGCGATGGCAGAGGTGGTACAGGTGCTGACGGCGTCGGCCGTCGCCGTGGCCGTGGCCGATCCCCGTGATCCGGCGGCTCGCGCCTGCATGGCGGCGTACTTCGCCGAGCTCGCCGAGCGATTCGACGCCGGCTTCGACCCGGGCCTCAGCATCTCGGCCGGCGATGCGGAGCTGACTCCGCCAAAGGGCCTGGTGCTGCTGGCGACGCTGCACGGCGAACCGCTCGGGATCGGGGCGCTGAAGCTGCACGGCGCCGGGCCAGCTGAGATCAAGCGGATGTGGGTTGCCAGGGCTGCGCGCGGCCTTGGCCTCGGCCGTCGCCTGCTCAGCGAGCTCGAGCGCTGTGCGGCCGAGCGCGGCGTCCGCGTCGTCAGGCTCGAGACCAACCGGTCCCTGGAGGAGGCGATCACCCTGTACCGGTCTGCTGGCTATCGCGAGGTACCTGCCTTCAACGACGAGACTTACGCGCATCACTGGTTCGAGAAGGACCTCGGCTAGCGGGCGTCCCAGGGCCGCGGCGGCACGGCCGGCCGCAGCTGTCGGCATTGGCCGTATAGGCCGTCTTTGCCCGTAAGCTGCGGCTGAGGCATGCCGGAAGGGCCGGGACCGCAGGAGGCGCGGGTGAGCGGGGCAGACGAGGTGGCCGGCTGGACGCCGGAGGTCGAGGAGATCGGCCGTCGGCGCGAGCTCGCCTTGGCCATGGGCGGACCTGACAAGGTGCGGCGCCAACGCGACTCCGGCCGGCTGACCGTGCGCGAGCGGATCGAGCGTGTAGCCGATCCCGGCAGCTTCGCCGAGATCGGCGCGATGACCGGCTTCGGCAGCTACGACGAGGAGGGACGGCTTGTCGCCGTCCTGCCCGCGAACTTCGTCGCGGGAACGGCGATGGTCGGCGACCGCCGGGTAATGCTCGGCGCCGACGACTTCACGGTACGCGGCGGCTCTGGCGACGCGGCCATCCACGCCAAGCAGGTCTTCTCCGAGGAGTACGCGGCCGAGATGCGCCTGCCGGTCGTGCGACTGCTCGACGGAGCGAGCGGCGGCGGCAGCGTGAAGACCACCCTGGATACCGGCTACACGTACATTCCGGTCAACCCCGCGTGGGATGCCGTTGTCGCCAACCTGTCCCTGGTGCCGGTGGTCGCTGCCTGCCTGGGCCCCGTGGTCGGGCTCGGTGCGGCCAGGCTCGTGATGTCCCACCTCGCGATCATGGTCACCGGCGTCGGCCAGCTGTTCACGGCGGGTCCGCCCGTGGTGCGCAGCGGCACGGGCGAGGACCTGACCAAGGAGGAACTCGGCGGGGTCGCTGTGCACCGCCGCAACGGTGCCATCGAGCGGTTCGCATCGACCGAGGACGAGGCATTCGCGATCATCCGCGACTTCCTGTCGTTCCTGCCGGCCAGCGTGCACGAGACGCCGCCCGTCATCGAGAGCGAGGATCCCGCTGGCCGGCGGGACGAGTCGCTGATCGATGCCGTTCCGCGCGATGTGCGCCTGCCCTACCGGATTGCACCGATCCTGGATGCGATCTTCGACCGCGGATCGGTGTTCAGGTACGCGGAGTACGGCGGAGCCACCATCACGGCGCTGGCCAGGCTCGACGGCCACCCGGTCGGCGTGATCGGCACCGACCCGTACCGCGGCACCACGATGTCGCTCGAGGGAGCGCTCGCGCTGACCAGGCTCGCCGACCTCTGCGAGACTTTCCACCTGCCGCTGGTCAGCCTCACCGACCAGGGCGGCATCACCATCGGCCGGGTCGCCGAGGAGCGCGGCACGATCAGGCAAGCGGCGCGCGCCATCGCCGCCGTCTACCAGGCCAGGGTTCCGCAGGCCGAACTGATCGTGCGCAGGGTTTACGGCGTCGCGGGCGCCGGGATGATCAACAGGCACCGGGTCGGGCGGAGCTGGGCGTGGCCATCCGGCGACTGGGGCTCGCTTCCCGTGCAGGGCGGCATCGAGGCGGCGTTCCGCGCGCAGATCGAGAACGCCGAGGATCCTGACCAGGAGATCGGGCGGATCAGGCAGACGCTCGCGGCCGTGACCTCGCCGTTCCGCACGGCGGAGCGGTTCGGCGTGCAAGACATGATCGATCCCCGTGACAGCCGGCCGCTGCTCTGCGACTGGGTGCGCGACGCCTACCGGGTCCTGCCCGAGCTCACCGGTCCGCCGTCATTCGGCACCCGGCCGTGACCGGCCCGCGCGTTGCGCCGCTCGTGCTTGCTACGGTGCGGGCGTGGCTATCTCGTTCAGTGAGGCGACGCTCAGGCTGCTCGACGGCAGGAATTACGCGGTCCTGGCGACCGTCAATGCCGACGGCAGCCCGCAGACGTCGGCGATGTGGGTTGGCAGGGACGGCGACGATCTGCTCTTCTCGACCGTGCAGGGGCGGGTCAAGCACCGCAACATGCTCCGCGACCCGCGGGTCAGCGTGGCGGTGCTCGACGCCGCCGACCCGGAGAACTACGTCGAACTGCGCGGGCGGGTGACGATGACGCCTGACATCGGCCGCCAGGTCGATACCCAGCTGTCCTGGAAGTACGACGGCAAGGACCCCGGCCCAGACAAGCCGGGGGCCGTGCGCGTCGTCGTCCGCATGGCCGTCGAGAAGGCGACGGGTTACGCCGCCTGACGGTCCAGGCTACGCTGCCTGACGGCTGGCGCTCACATCAGGGCTGCTGGAAGTTCTTGGTCTTCCAGATCTTCTGGCGCAGGTACTGCCTGACCTTGGCGATGTACTGCTGGGCTGGCTGGGTGTGCCAGCGCCCGGCGAACCAGCGCCCGACGCATCCCCACGCGTCGCCCGCCTTGTAGGGCTTGCCGTGCTCGACGGTGTTCAGCCACGTCTCGTAGCCGTCGAAGCACGTCCGCCAGATCGCGTAGGCGGTGTCTGCGTTCATCGCCGTGGACTTGGCGATGCCGGGCCAGCTTGACTTCTCGTACGGGTACCTGTTCTGCAGGATGCCCCAGCTCTGCGGGCACAGGCCTGGCCGCCCGTCGGCCCCTGGCTTGTGCCCTGGCGGGCAGCCGTTCGACTCCCAGTCGCCCTCGGTGGTCTGCCGCCACCAGCTCTCGACCGCGGCCTGCGCGAACACCATGTTCTGGTCGATACCCCACTTGCAGGCCGCCCAGCGCAAGATTTCCTCGGTCGTGCCGGTGAAGTTGCCGTTGACCCGCGGCGCGATCCACTTGTTTGCCTGCGGCTTGTCGCCGGAGAAGAACGTCTTGCTCAGGTGGTGGCCGGTCGCGTGGTTGTACTTGTGATTGACGCCCTTGTTTTCCTTCACGGGCCTGGCCCGCACCCAGGTGGCACACTGCGCCCCTGTGGGCAGTTTCGTGCCTGGAGGAAGGGTGTGGAAGTAGGCGGGCGCCGAGGCGCTCGCCGTCGCGCCTGACGGCATCACCGCTGCCGCTGGCGGCGCGAGCGCGAGGAGGGCGCCGCTCGCGGCGACGGCTGCGAGGCGCTGGATCGCGCTGCTGGACAGGCTTGGCCGACGTGGCTGCATGAACCGTTATATGTACTCCGCCTGCGGGGCTGCTGCAACGCGATCGGACGAACGCGTTTGATGTCCGTTTATTCAGGTACTTCGCCAGCTCGGATCCACGCCACTCAGGAACGAAGGGTCGAGATGCTGGCGGCCATGCTGCTGGCCGGGATGGCGGCAGCGCCGCTCGGCTCGATTCTGCTGTTCGTGCCCGCGAGACGACGACGCCGGGCGGCTGGGACCTGGCCGGCGATCCGGAGGGTCGCGCTCGCGGTTGCGGGGACGGTCGTGCTGGCCTGCGCCGTCGCCGGGGTGATGAAGCTGCTCTCGGTCTCCGAGCACAACCTCGTCATCGGCGTCGCCAGTGTGGCGATCGCGAGCCTGATCTGGCTGCCGGTGACGAGGCGGTGGCGGGCCAGGGCGCATCTGTGCTGGGCGTCGAGCATCTTCCTGTTCGTGACCTACCTGGCCTTCGCGTTCGACTGGACGTTCGCGAGCCATCTCGGCCTGGCCAGCACCATCGGCGCCTTGCTGCTGTGGGTGTTCGACCTCTTTGCCGCCGTCATGGCGTGCGCGTACCTGTGGGAGATCTGCGACGCGCTCGGCACCGAGCACTGGACAAGGCGGGTCACCCCGCATGTCAGGTTCGACCTTCCGGCCGCCGAGCTGCCGATGGTCAGCCTGCACGTGCCCGCGCACAACGAGCCGCCCGACATGGTGATCGATACGCTCCGCTCCCTGCTGCGGCTTGACTACCCCCGCTACGAGATCATCCTGATCGATGACAACACCGACGACGAGGCGCTGTGGCGCCCCGTCGAGGCCTGGTGCGCGCGGCACGGCGTCAAGTTCAAGCACCTGGCCGACTGGCCTGGCTTTAAGTCGGGCGCGCTGAACTACGCGCTGCGCGAGATGACCGACCCGGCCGCCGAGGTGATCGGCGTCGTGGACTCCGACTACCAGATCGAGCCGGGGTTCCTGCGCCGCTGCGCACCGGCCTTCGCCGAGCCGTGGGTGGGCTTCGTCCAGTCGCCGCAGGACTATCGCGGCTGGCAGAACGCGCCGTACTACCGGCGGCTGTACTACTCCTACAAGTACTTCTTCGCGGTCTCCCAGCCCTCACGCAACGAGCGCGATGGCGCGATCTTCGCGGGCACGATGGGCCTGATCCGCCGGGTCGCGCTCGAGCAGCTCGGCGGCTGGGACGAGTGGTGCATCACCGAGGACGCCGAGTTGTCGCTTCGGCTGCTGCGGGCCGGGTTCTCCGGGCTGCACGTGGACCAGTCGTGGGGGTACGGCATCATGCCGCTGACGTTCGAGGCGCTCAAGGGCCAGCGTTACCGGTGGTGCTTCGGCGGCATCCAGATCCTGCGGTTGCACTGGCGGTCGCTGATCCCCGGCCGCACGTCAAAAGAGAACCACCTGACAACGGCTCAGCGCTGGGCCTACCTGGCCGGCGGCGTCCAGTGGTACGGCGACTTCCTCGGCCTGGCCTTCCTGGTCTTCCTGCTGGCCGGGGCCGCCAACGAGGCGCTCGGCGGCGGCGCGCTGTTCCGCAAGCTCACTGTGTTCCTCGTCGCGACGGTTCCCGTGCTCGTCGTGCTCGGCCTGGTCAGGGCCGTCGCGTTGCTGCGCCGCGGCACCGGCGCGTCCTGGCGGGACGCGATCGGCGCGTTCTTCATCTGGCAGTCGACGTCGCTGGTGGTCGCGCGGGCGTCGGTGCTCGGGCTGTTCTCGCGCAAGGCCGCGTTCCTGCGTACGCCCAAGACCAGCGAGCAGGCCAGGTGGTGGGAGGACCTGCGCGCCAACTGGGCTGAGTCGCTGCTCGCGGTGCTCGGCTTGGCTGGCATCGCCGCGGCGCTGAGCAGGCCCGCTCAGCTCAGCGGGTGGCTGCTCGCCGCGCTGCTGGTGTTCCCGACGCTTGGCATGGCGGCTGCGCCTTTCAACAGCTGGGCTGCGCGCAGGGCCGTCCTTCCGGCCGCGCTGCGAGCCCGCAGGACGACCGAACACCGCCGCGACCGGCGCTCGTTCGCCGCCGGCGCCGCGGCCGGCGGTCTCGTCACGGTCGCGGCCGTGGTCGTCGCCGCTGTGGCGCTGCTGCTCGCGCCGAGTCACCACTTCGTCCGGTCGCCGACGCTCGTGGGCCCGGCGCAGGGTCAGCACAGCCACCCGGCCTCGCACCCGCCGGCGTCGCACAGCACGTCGCCGACGAGCACGCCGTCGCCGTCGCCGCCGTCGTCGAGCTCGGTGCCGAGTCCCACGCCGACCCTGCCGACGTCCGCACCGTCAAGCTCGCCGCCGGCCTCGACGAGCCCGGCGGCGTCCCAGTCCGGCTCGCCCTAGCCGGCCGCGTCCCAGTCCGGCTCGCCTTAGCGAGTCTCGCGTCAGCCAGGCGCGACCGACGACCAGTCGGCGAACCCGGTCGGGTCATGCCTGCCGATGCTCGCGTGCTCGAACATCCCCCAGCCCTCCTCGCCGTCCATGCTGGCCCTGGCCAGGTGGTCGGTCACGCCCCACGGGATCCGCCCGGCGACGGCGGGGTCGGCGAGCTCGTAGACGGCCGCGCTGCTCCAGCCCCGGCCCATCCACCGGCCGTGCGTCCAGTCGGGGTCGCCGTTGTACCCGGCGCCGACGTGCAGCGGCAGGGACGTGATGACTTCTATGTCAACGCAGACCGGCTTGCCTGTGCTGTCCGTCAGGTGGATCCGTGCCGACGTTGGCTGCCTGGTCCCCGGTGCGTAGCTGATCTCGGCGCGCGGCCAGCCGAGCTGCTCGACGCTGCCGTCTGGCCAGACCCGCTTGGCGTTGCTCAGGGTCCGGTAGCCGTCCGGGTTCTCCTGCAGGATCACGATCAGCGCGCAGCTCTCGAAGCGCAGCGGCAGGTACACCCACCAGAACCCGGCGAGCGCCTCGGCCGCCGCCCGACCTGGCGGCTCGCCCTCGCCGACCGGCCTGATTCCCCAGGACCGGTCCCTGGCGCCCGCCCAGCGGTCGTCGCTGACCTCGAACTCTCTGCTGCCGACGCGCAGGCTGCCGCTCCAGCTGCCGAGCTGGCAGAACCTGGACGAGTCGACGATCGCCCGGTCGCCGGACAGCATCAGGTGCGGTTCTTCCTGCACGGCAGGGAGAGAGCCGGTCCAGTGCAGGTCGAAGTCCAGGCTCGAATCCGGCGATGAGCAGGTCAGGTGCAGCTTGCTGAGCGGCTCGAGTACCTCGATCCGGTAGCCGCCGACCTGCTGGTCCAGGCTTCGATGCGCGAGGGCATCGGAGAACCGGACGCTCCAGATCCGGTCTCCGGTCCTGACCGCGGCGTAGGCGTCGATGACGCCGAGGTTCGGGTAGACGCCAAGCCCTGAGACCAGGAAGACCTCGCCGGTGCGGTCGTGCGCGTTGTAGTAACAGCGGTCGTAGAAGTTGCGGTCACTGCTCACGACCCGGTTCATCGGAAGCGGCGTCTGGTGGATCGGGTACTCGTCGAGCGGTATCGGTCCAGCGGTCAGCGACAAGGTGTCAGTCCCATCGGTAGGTGCCGGCGAGCAGCTTGTCCAGGCTTGCCCTGTGCATCACGTAGTCGTCGATGTCGTCGGGAACCTGGTCCTCGCCGAAGTGGATCATCCGGCGCTTGATCCTGGCCATCACGATCGCGTGCCGCAGCGCGGCGTAGACAAGATAGAACTCCAGGTCCCGCAGCTGATGACCGCTGAGCTCGGTGTACAGGCGCTCCACCCGAGAGCGGCAGAGGAAATCGGGCATCCCGGGAACCTCGAAGAACTCCGCGATGTCCTGGAAGAACCTGTGGAGGAAGATGAACCAGGCGACGTCGATCTCGCGCGGGCCGAGCCCGGCCATCTCCCAGTCGAGCACCGCCACCGGGGTGAAGCCGTCGTAGATGATGTTGCCGATCCTGGAGTCACCCCAGGACAGCACGTCGGGACCCGGTTCGGCCGGCCAGTGCTGCTCCAGCCAGTCCAGGCTGCGCTCGATGATGGGGATCGTGATGCCGTCGTCGGCCAGCGCCCAGCGGTAGTACGCGTACTGCTGGTCGACGTGCCAGCGCAGCGCAGACGTGCCGGCCGGCGGCCTGAGCCAGCCGAACGCCTCGAGCGGGTCGGGAATCGCGTGCAGGTTCGCCAGGATCTCGACGCTGGCCCGCTCGAGTCGCGCCCGCTCGTCCGGCGTGGCCTCGAGCAGCCAGCCGCCGAAGACGTACGGCGGGTTGTCCAGCGGAACCCTGCCATCGACCTGGTCCATCACGAAGAACGCGGTGCCGAGCGGCGCGCCGTCCGGCTGGTTCCAGCGCAAATTCGGCAGCGGCACGGCGCAGCGCTTGGCGACCTGGTCGATCAGCCGGTACTGGCCAGGCAGGTCGTAGCGCGGGAACACGGGAACCGCGCTCTGTTCAGGCGCCATCCTGGCGACGTAGGCGCCACGGCCCTGTGTTCCGCCGCTCGACCAGTCAGCCTCGAAGAGCAGCGAGGTGCTGGACAGGCCGCCGCTCGGCGGCATCCGCACGCCACTGATCTGCGGCGGCTCGGTCAGCGTGAGCTTGGCAGCCAGCCAGGCCTGCAGCGCACCGGCCAAGGCGGCCGGATCGCGCGTGCTGACCGTCATCTGGATCCGCTCGCCTTTAACGGCAGGGGGCGGGTCCTCCGGGGCTACGACAGGCTCGGCCATGGCGCCTCCTGCAGCCTGCAGCCGGACCGGGCAGACAGCTCGGCCCGCGCCGCAACTGAAACGTGTTCTAGCGGACGTTAACACGGAGTTGTCCGTGCATGAATGGTCCATCCATCACCAGGAACCGCAATGAATGGACCATCGATACACGGGCGAGACGGTCGGTCCGCGCCGGCCGTGCCGGCCGTAACCGGGCGTCCGCTATGTTGCGGGCATGTACCTCACCCCGACCGAGGAAGACCGGCTGGCGATCTTCACGGCCGCCGAGCTAGCGCGCAGGTCGCTGGCAGACGGCGCCAGGCTGAACGCCCCCGAGGCTACGGCGCTGATCTGCGACGAGATGCACCGCGCCGCGCGGCGCGGCGCGTCGGCCGACCGCGTGCTGGCCGCGGGGCGGGCGGCTCTCCGGCGGGAGGACCTCATGGACGGCATCGAGGCGCTGCTGGCTGAGATCAGGCTCGAGGTCCTGCTTGGCGACGGCATGCGCCTTGTCGTGCTGCGAGACCCGTGGCGGCGGCCGTGACCGCGGCGGGCGTTCCCGAGGCGGGCGTTCTCGAGGCGGGCGTTCCCGAGCCGGGCGAGGTTCGCAGTCCTGACCGGCAGATCGAGCTTGCAGCGGGCCTGGCCAGGGTGACGATCACGGTGACCAGCCGGTCGTCCCGCCCGATCAGGGTGTCCTCGCACTACCCCTTCTGGCGGGTCAACGCGCGCCTGGAGTTCGATCGCGCGGCCGCGACCGGCTACCGGCTCGATATCCCGGCTGGCGCCTCGGTGCGCTGGGCTCCTGGCCAGAGCCGCGACGTGCGACTGGTAAAGCTGGGCGGAACGAGCGGAGCCGGGCTGTGACCGGCATGCGCCAGGGCGACTACGCCGCCAGGTTCGGCCCGACCACGGGCGACCGGGTGCGGCTAGGCGACACGGACCTGTGGCTGCGCGTGGAGGACGACCACGTCGGCTACGGCGACGAGCCGGTCTGGGGGTACGGCCGCAACATCCGCTCCAGGATGACCCAGCAGGACCGGGCCAGCGCCGACAGCGAACTGGACGTTCTGGTGGCCGGCGTGCTGCTCGTCGATCCGCTGCTGGGCGTCGTGAAGACCAGCATCGGCATCAAGGACGGCAGGATCGCCGGGATCGGGCGGGCCGGCAACCCCGACGTCACCAGCGGCGTCGACCTGACGATCGGGCCGAACACGCTGCCGGTGATGGGATACGGCCTGATCGCGACCGCCGGCGGGGTTGACTCGCACGTGCACCTGATCACCCCGCGGCTGATTCCGGTCGCGCTGGCCGGCGGCGTGACGACGCTGATCACCGCGGGATTCGAGGAGCCGCCTGCGGCGATGACCGCCACGCTGCGTGCGTTCGAGCAGCTGCCCGTCAATCTCGGCCTGCAGGCAAGCGCCAGGAGCGAGGTCAGGGACGCGGCGCAGCGGGTGATCGAGGCGGGAGCGATCGGCCTGAAGATCCACGAGGACTGGGGCGCGTACCCCGAGATCATCGACGCCGTCCTGGGCATCGCCGACGAGCACGACATCGCGGTCGCGCTGCATACCGACGGCCTGAACGAGTCCTGCGAACTCGAGGACACCGTGGCGGCCATCGCCGGCCGGGCGGTGCACGCCTACCACGTCGAGGGCGCGGGCGGCGGGCACATCCCTGACCTGCTCGGGCTGGTTCGCGAGCCCAGCATCATCTGCTCGTCGACGACGCCGACCATCCCGTACGGCACGGGCACGGCGGCCGAGCATCCCGAGATGATCCTCGCGGTGCACGGGGGATCCGGCGCCGACCCAGGCGATCTCGAGCTCGCCGCCGAGCGGGTCAGGCCAGGCACCCTGGCCGCCGAAGGCCCCCTGCACGAACTCGGCGCGATCGCCATCATCAACAGCGACTCACAGGGCATGGGCAGGATCGGCGAGACGATCAGGCGGACCTGGCAGCTGGCCGACGCCATGAAGACCTGGCGCGCTCGGGCCGCCGGCGCCGGCTGGCCGCAAGCGCCAGCAGTACGCAGGACAAGCCAGCGCCCTTCCGCATCGCTCGCCGACGACGGCCTCGGGCCCGACGACAACGACCGGGTGCTGCGCTATCTGGCCAAGTACACGATCGACGCGGCGATCACGCACGGCATCGCTGACCAGGTAGGGACGCTCGCGCCTGGCCGGCTGGCCGATATCGTGCTGTGGCGGCCTGGATACTTCGGGGTGAAGCCTGAGCTGATACTCAAGGCGGGTCACTTCGCCTGGGGAGCGCTGGGAGAGGGGAACGCGACCGTGGAGGGTGCCGAGCCACGCCGGTACGCAGCGCACTGGGGCGGGTACGGGCGCACGCCGGCCAGCTTGTCGGTGACGTTCGTGTCCCGCGCCGCGATGGACGGGGGCATCGCGGCCAGGCTCGGCGGAGAGCGGCGGCTCGCGGTCGTCGCCGGGACCCGCTCGGTCAGGCCGGAGAGCCTGGTCGCGGGGCGTGGCAGCCCGGCCATCACGATCGATCCGGCAGATGGCACCGTGCGGCTGGACGGCAGGCAGCTTGCCGCCGAGCCCGTCGCCGAGGTGCCGTTGTCACGCAGGTACCTGCTCGCATGACCAGCAACGGCGCGGACCAGCAGGCAACGCCGCGGGCCGGCGGGTTCCGGATGCCAGCCGAGTGGGAGCCGCATCAGTGCTGCTTCATGGCCTGGCCGACCAGACGGAGCCTGTGGGGCGACCTGTTCGGCCAGGCCAAGCAAGACTATGCGGAGGTGGCACGCGCGATAGCCGGTTTCGAGCCAGTCATGATGATCTGCCGGCCTGGCGATGCCGCCGACGTGCGCGCCCGCTGCGGGTCGTCCGTGCAGGTCACCGAGATCGAGATCGACGACTCCTGGACCAGGGACAGCGGGCCCGTCTTCGTCGTCAACGACCATGGCGGCGTCGCTGCCGTCGACTTCGGGTTCAACTCGTGGGGCGGCAAGTACCTGCCCTACGATCACGACGCCGCGCTCGGCAAGGCGCTGGCCGACGTGCTCGGCGTGCGGCGGTTCGCCGCCCCGTTCGTGCTCGAGGGGGGCTCGTTCTACGCCGACGGGCAGGGCACGCTGGTCACCACCGAGGGACCGGTGCTCGATCCCGCCCGCAACCCGGCAGCCTCACGGGAGCTGTTCGAGCAGGTGGTCGCGGAGTACCTGGGGATCGACGCGGTGGTGTGGCTGGTCGCCCATCCGGACCGGGACACCGACGGTCACGTCGACGGGATCGCCCAGCTGGTGCGCCCCGGCCACATCCTGCTGCTGGTTCCGGCAGCGGTCAGTGACCCGAACTACGACTTCGCACGTGAGAACCTCAGCAGGCTCGCTGGCGCCGTCGACGCCAGGGGCAGGAGCATCGGCGTGACCCCGTTCGGGATCACGGCCTCGGCGCAGGCGGGCGGCGAGGTCGTGGACGTGCCGTACCTGAACTGCTACCTGGCCAACGGGGCCGTGATCGCGCCGGTGAGCGGGACACCAGCGGACGAGGCGGCGCTTGCGCTGCTGCGGGAGGTCTTCCCAGAGCGTGAGGTGGTGGGCGTGCCAGGGGCAGCGCTCTCCTATGGCGGCGGCGGGCCGCACTGCATCACCCAGCAGATGCCAATCGGCCGCGCCGTGCCCGCCTGAAATCCGGGGGCGGCTAGTACCCGCCCGGCCCGCTCTGCTGCTTGTTTTGGTCGTGCGACGGGCCGCAGGCGGCCGCGCCGACGGCTGTGCCGGTGATGGCGATGGCCACGAGCAGCGCCCGAAGGACCTTCTTCAGCTTCGAAGCCGGCTTCGGCCGGACTGTTGCGTGCTCCACTGCATTCCTTTCACCCGACGCACCTGGCCTCGCGGCCCTGGCGCGTGTGCTACGCCACATGCCGTTGCGCTAGGCATGTCCCTGGATCACCTTGGAGGTGCCGAGCACCTTGCCGGTGGCGTCCAGCGCCTGAACCTTGAACACCTTGTCATCCAGGCTCACCACGATAGCCGTCTCGAAACCAGACTTGGCTGCCGTCGTCACCGGCTTGAGCTGGTCCGCGCTCGGGCCGGCCAGCACGCGCCAGGAAGTCACCCGGGTCGCGCCGTTCCAGCTGGCGTAGACGGTCGTCTTGCCGTGGGCCTGGCGCACCGCGGCTTCCGGCGGCGTCAGCGGCGAACCGACGAACGCCGTCGTCGGGATCTTGATGGCCCGGTACGTCAGGTCAGGTCCAGGGAACATGGCGTCCATCACCATCTTGCCCGACTTAGTGTACTCGGCGAAGAACGGCAGGTTACCGTAACCGACGAACACGTTGCTGTTCGGCAGCAACTGGGCCGAGCCCATGTACGACGCGTCAGTGCCCTCGCGTCCGTCCTCGTCGTGATGCCGGTACTGGCTGACCATGGTCGCCGTGTGCTTGTCCACGTCGATCCTGAGCACTTCCGCGCGCGACGGGCCGGTCGGCGCCAGGTAGGTGCCGCCGCTCTCCAGGAAGCAGCAGTGGTCGTCGAACATGCTGATGTCGCCGTTCGGCAGCAGCGTGACGTCATGCTGGTACTTGAACTCAGCGCCCTGACCGAACGTGAAGTTCGAGTGGTTGCCGCCGAGCGTCCAGTCGATCTTCCCGCTCACGGTGTTGATCTTGTAGACGCCCCAGGTGTCGCGCATGGAGACCAGCGCGGCGTTCTTGCTGATCAGGTCGATCGAGTTGATGTGGTAGGCGTCCCAGGGGAACCCGTTGCCCGGCGGCAGCGAGTGCGTGTCGGCGAGGCCGATGTGCTTGTACGCGTCCCATGTCCACAGCAGCTTGCCGGTCCGCAGGTCGTACTCCTGCAGGGCCGAGTCGACCAGGGTGCCGTTGTACACCCCGCCCCACCTGGACAGGTTCATCGGCACGTTCTTGTTGGCCGTCACCCAGGCGTGGTCGCCGTCGATGACCATCGTGTGCAGGGTGAGCACCCAGCCGTTCGCCCCGTGCAGCGTCGCGACGGTCTTGTAGTGCTGGTTGACCACGATGTACTTGCCGCTGGAGGTCTGGCCGGTGTTCGTGACCACGCCCTGCCACCAGGTCAGCACCGGCTGGCCGCGGTAGACCTGCTCGTCCAGGTTGGCGGCCACGACGTTCTGCGGCACCGGCTGGAACCACACCGGCTGCAGGTTGTTGTCGAGGATGAGCGGGCCGCTCTGGCCGCGCATGGGCGGCTTGCTCAGGTCGTAGAACGCACCGGTCAGGATCAGCCCGGGGGCCGGGGTGCCGCTCGTCGCGTGCGAGGCGAGCTTGACGACCGGCGGGTGCAGGCCGGGCACCGACACGAACGAGTACGAATCGTCGAGCTTGTACGCGCCGATCGGCGGGCCGGGCCGGGCGCCGACGGTGAAGTCGATGATGGCGAACACCGCGAGCACGCCGACCACGACGGCCGCCAGCCGCAACGGCGATGGCCTCTTCCGCCCCGCACCGGCGTGCGCGCCATCCGGCTGGCCGCCAGCCGGGCCAGCAGGCTGGGCGGCGGACGCCGCCTTGCCGTCAGGAGCCAGTTCGGGTGCAGCCTGCGCGCCACGCTCGGCGGCAGGCGGCGCGGCAGGCGATGGGGCGGCGGGTTTGGCCGCGGCGCCGTGCGGGGACGCGAACGCGGACTCGGGCGCGGCCTGATGCCGCATCAGCCTGAACGTGAGCACAGCGGCCAGGGCCGCGAGCCCGGCCGCGATCAGGTAGGCCAGCCTGAACCCGGCTGTCAGCGCGTCCGGAACCGGCCTGTTCTGCCCGATCTGCTGCGTGGTGTAGGACGTCGCGAAGGAGATCAGCAACGCGATGCCGAGCCCGCCGCCCGCCTGCCTGGACGTGTTGACCAAGCCGGATGCCAGGCCAGCCTGAGCCGGCTGTACCGACTGTGTGGCCGCGATCGTCGACGCGACGACCGCGAGCCCGATGCCGCCGGCCACCAGGATCCCAGGCAGCACGACATAGCCGAGCGAGCTGCCGGTCGGCCCGATCCTGGCGAACAGCAGCATCCCGCTGGCCATCAGCACGAGGCCCGAGGTGAGCACCGCTCGCAGGCCGAAGAGGCCGACCAGCTTGCCCGCCTGCCTGGCGGTGAGCATGATCACCACGGCCATCGGGAAGAAGGCAAGGCCCGCGTTGAGCGGGGATAGCCCGAGCACTTCCTGCAGGTACAGCGAGCTGACGAACCACATAGGGAAGAGCGCGGCGCTGAAGATGAACACGATGGTGTTCGCGTCCGCGAGCGGCTTCGTGATCGCCTTGAACGGGACCAGCGGGGCACTCGCCCACTTCACCTCGATGAGTCCGAACAGGACGAACAGGACGATCGAAATGATCAGCGGAACATAGAACAGCGACGAGCCCCAGCCGTGGGTGCCCGCCTCGACGATGCCGTACACCAGGATCATCTGGCCGAGCGTCAGGGTGAGGGCGCCTGGCAGGTCGAAGCTGCGGGCGGCGCCCTCCTTCTTCTTGCTCTCGGCGATCACGGCCCAGGCCACGCCGGCCGCGGCGACTCCGATCGGCGGGTTGATCAGCAGCACCCAGCGCCAGCCGAATTCCTGCGTGATAATCCCGCCGAAGAGCGCGCCGGCAGCGCCGCCGGCGCCGTTCATCGCGCCCCACAGGGCGATGGCGCGATGCCGCGCCGGGCCCTGGGGGAACGACATCGCGATGGCCGCCAGCGACGAGGCCGCCATCAACGCGCCGCTCAGGCCCTGCAGGGACCTGGCGATGATGAGCATGGCCTGGGTGGTGGCCGCGCCGCCGGCCAGCGAGGAGAACGCGAACAGGACAAGGGCCGCGGCCAGCATGCGCCGCGGCCCGAACCTGTCGCTCGCGCGTCCGCCCAGCATGAGGAAGCCGGCGAAGACTATCGCGTAAGCGTCGACCACCCACTGCAGATTCACCGGAGTGAAGCCGAGGTCGGACTGGATCGAGGGCAGCGCGACGTTGACGATGGACAGGTCAAGAATGACCATGAACTGCGCCACGCAGCAGACGGTCAGCAGCAGCCCCAGGCGGGTGCCTGGCTCGCTCCTGGTTGCCGGCTGCTTGTCCTCGGTCCTGTTCCGCAGGGTGCCGACGCGGAAATTCATTTGGCCGCGGCCTCCGCCTGCTTAGCCTGCCACGCGTTCAGCACGGCCAGGGAACCCTCGACGATCCGGCCAGCGAACATGGCCGAGTCGTTCACGTGCGGGATCGGCGCCTGCGGCACCGGCACCTCGAGGAACTCGCACAGCGGCTCCCAGCCGTCGGCGGGCTTCCACTCCAGCAGCCGCTCGGCCGGGACGGTGTCCCTGACCTCCTGGTTGTGGCGCTCCATGGCCGCGCCGAGCACGGCGGGGTCGAAGAGGCCGGTCATCTCGCCGATGAGGCCGCTCTTCTGCCACATCCCCTTCATGAGCTCGATGTAGTCGTGCCAGCCCGGGTCGATGTTGGCGCGGGCGTCGGAGAGGTGCCGCATGACGACGTCGTCGTAGAAGACGCCCCAGATCGTGTTCTTCATGCTGTGCGCCCAGCTTTCGCCGCTGCGCACGCTGAGCAGGACCTTGGCGTCCGGGTAGGTCTCGACCAGCTCGCGCCAGAAGAACGACCCTGGCCAGTCGACCGACGCCTGGCTGTCGCCGAAGATCTTGTCCCACTCGGGGTTGCCGTCGAAGGCGGCAGCCCACTGCGGCGCGAGACTGAGGTCGGACAGGACGTTCACCATGTGATAACACGGGCCGAACCCGAGCATCTCGAGCGAGATTTTCTGTGTGAGAGTAGCCGTGCGCGGCAAACCCGCACCGATTACCTTCATCTGGACCTCCATTTTGTCTGCCCCGCCTTCGAGGCGGCGTTTACCTTGGCGAAGAATCTTAGAGCCGACAGTAATAAAAGCTCACCGCCACGCCGCCGCCCGGTGCGACCGCCGGAGTGTCTGGCTCACCGGATGGTCATCACGTCGACCAGGACGCGCCCGTGCCTTCCGCGACCTTCCCGTTGCCTGCGGCGGTAAATTATCACAAACCGTCGCTGGCACGATGGCCTTCCCGAGTGAGACGTGCAAGTTCCGGCGGTCATGCAGTGCGGTGCGCCTTGCGTGACAATCCTGTCTGCCTGGGCCTTACTGGTGGTCCCTAGCCTGCTAGGGACGGTGCCCTCAGGGACGGCCGCCCGGGCAGGCGCGACCGGAAGTTGCGGTCGCCCGTAACCTCCTGCAGCCATCCGAGCACAGTGTGGAGACGCGCCACGCGGCCGATCGGTTGTCACGAGCGCCCGCCTGAGCGCCCACAGCGGAGCGGGCCGGCAGCCACTCACGCCCGCGGCGTCGCCGGTCGCCGGCCGGCCTGCCCGCCAGCGGCCACGGCGAATTGAGGCGGCGTCGACGATCAATTCTATTTCCACTGTGTTCGCGATAACGGGCTAAGGCGAATACAACTCTGGCGAATAGCGCAGCGCCATTTTCGGGCCGGCACTCCTGAATTCCTGGACTGAAAACGGCATGCATGTAATCAGCTGTGCGGCATTTCACTACCCACCCAGCGGGTGTTGAAGCGCGAAGCGGCTGGCATTGCCATACTCCGGTGCTGGCCATGCGCGTGATTGACCTGGCGCTGGCGCTGCCAGACTTGCCGCATGGCCGACGAGGATGATGACGCCGGGAAGACCGTGGACCAGGACGGGGGCACGAACGCCTGCACGACAGGGGACGCGGACCCGGGCAACGACTCCGAGGTCGCGACGGTGACCTCGTTCTGGCTGGCACTCGGTCTGCCTGGGCTGATCGACGTGCATACCCATTTCATGCCGCCCAATGTGCTGATGAAGGTGTGGGCGTTCTTCGAGAGCGGAGACGGCGGGCGCGGTCACCCGTGGCCGATCGCGTACCGGCTGCCCGAGGCTGAGCGACTCGCCGTGCTCAGGAAATTCGGCCTGCGCCGGTTCGGCGCCCTGCTCTATCCGCACAAGCCTGACATGGCCGCCTGGCTCAACGGGTGGGCGGCGAACTTCGCCGCCCGCACGCCGGACGCGCTGCACAGCGCCACCTTCTTTCCTGAGCCGACGGCGGCCGGCTACGTCGCCGGGGCCATCGCTGCCGGGGCGCAGCTGTTCAAGGCGCACGTCCAGGTCGGCGGCTACGATCCGCGCGATGAGCTGCTTGACCAGGTATGGGGCCTGCTGGCCGAGTCTGGCGTGCCCGTGGTCGTGCACTGCGGCTCGGGTCCCACGCCAGGAGCGTTCACGGGCCCTGGCCCGTTCTCAGCGGTGCTGGCGCGACATCCGGGCCTGGTCGTGATCGTCGCGCACCTGGGCGCGCCTGAGTACCAGGACTTCCTCGACCTGGCAGGGCGGTATCGCGGCGTCTATCTCGACACGACGATGGCGTGCACCGACTTCATGAACAAGATCGCCCCGTTTCCCGCCGACCTGGTGCCGAGGCTGGGGGCGATGGGGGACCGGATCGTGCTCGGCACTGACTTCCCGAACATCCCTTATCCCTACCTGACGCAGCTTGACGCGCTTGCCCGCCTTGGCCTGGGCGATGACTGGCTGCGCGCGGTCTGCTACGACAATCCTGCCCGGCTGCTCGGGTTGTGAGCGGCCCGGTGGCCTGGCTCAGGCGAACGCGGCGGCGACTGGTGCCAGGCGAAGGACATCCTCAGGCCCGCTCAGGTCGGGCAGCGAGACGAAGGCAGTGCGCACTCCTCGCTCGGCAAGCAGCCGGTACCGGCCGACGTGATCGGCGGCCGTGCCCGCGTGATGCTGGCGCGCGTACGCTGCCGCCGATGTGCGTCCCCTGAGCCGCTCGACGAGGTCGGCCGCGTGCTCCCGGTCGCGGCCCACGACAGGGACATCAAGCACCGTGATGAGCAGCCCGGCCGGATCTCGGCCGGCCCGCTCGCAGTGCTCACGCAGCACGGCGAGCTTGCGGTCGAGCACGTTCAGGCCGGCCGGAAGGTTGCAGCCATCGGCCAGCCGCGCGGCGATCTCCAGCGTGCGCCGCTCGCCTCCGCCGCCGACGATGACCGGGATCGCCGAGACCGGACGCGGATAGCACGTCGTCTCCGGCAGCGACACCCGCTCGCCCGCGTAGGCGCGAGTGCCCTGCTGCCAGAGCGCCCTGATCGTCTCGATCGCGACCTCAAGCTGATCGAACCGCTCTCTGGCAGGCGGGAACGGCAGCCCGAAGGCGGCATGCTCGCGGTCCCACCAGCCCGCGCCGAGACCGCAGAACGCCTGGCCGCCGCTGAGCACGTCCAGGGTGGCCATCGCCTTTGCCAGCACGCCGGGAGGGCGGAACGTCACCGGGCTGACCAGCGTGCCAAGCCGCAGCCCAGGCGCGATGCCCGCGAGCATGCCGAGCGTGACCCACGGCTCGGGTATCGGCTCCCAGGCGCGGCCGACCTGCGGGATCTGGATCAGGTGGTCCATGAGTGCGATGCCGGCGAGCCCGGCTTCCACGGCGGCGGATGCGACGGCCGAGAGCCACGCCATCGGGTCGTCGCCCCACGGGAAGCGGGAGACCTGGAGAACCAGGCTCAGCTCAGCCGGCTCGCTGCGCTGCAGTGCGGCGGCGGCGCTGCTTCCCGCCGAGTGCGACGGCTCGATCGTGGCCTGGTCAGCCTCGCTGATCACCGACCAGCCTTCCGCTGCGATCTCATCGGCCGCGTCGGCCATCCGGCGGAGCTGGCCGTCGAGCACAGCCGCGGGAACGGGCCTGGCCCGCTCCCGGTTCCTGCGGCGGCACTCGGCCGCGCCGGTGTGAAACAGCACGGCCACGGCCGGCAGCCCGGCCCGGCGGGCTAGCTCAAGGTGCGCGCGGCGGCGTTCGGCGTCCATGCCAAGGGTGTCGACGACCGTGGTGAGGCCGCGCCGCAGCCGGGCCGCGACGACGTGGTCGAGCAGCGCGAAGGCGTCCGCGGACGCGTCGAGATCGTGCTCGCCGCTGCCGACGACGCCGCGCAGCTGGTCGGAGCTGACGATCTCCGATGGCCGGTACCGCCCGGCCGCCCAGGCCGACTTGCCAGATCCTGACGCCCCGACCAGCACGACGAGCGCGGGATCGGGCACGGTGACGGCCGGCATCGTCACAGCGTAATGCCGGTTATGCCGCTGGGCGTGTCCCTAGCGGCGCAGCCTCCAGCCGGTGCCGACCCCGGCCAGGTGCAGGGCCAGGCAGGCCAGGCCGATCAGCATGAGGCTGAATGGCGAGAACACCGCGCTGACGGTGGTTCCCGCCGCCGCTGGCGCATGAATCGGTTAGGCGCGGGTAGTGGCTGGCTGCCAATCCCGAGCGAAAGGCAGCAAGCAGCCATGGGATCGACATCGTTCCAGACAAGGCGGGCCTCGCTGTCTGCCAGGCGCGCGTCCATGTCAGCCAGGCGCGCGTCAGATAGCCCAGCGGCGCGGGCGCTGGCCAGGGTGGGCCTGGTCGCACGCGGTGTCATCTACATCCTGATCGGCTGGCTCGCGATCGAGGTGGCGATCGGGCACAGCTCGCAGCGGCCGAGCCAGGCGGGAGCGCTGCAGCTGCTGGCTGGTAAGTCGTACGGCCTGGTGACGCTCTGGCTGCTGGGCATCGGCTTCGCCGGGTACGCGCTGTGGCGGCTGGGCGAAGCGGCGTTCGGCGTGACGGGCGAAGGCCGTGGCGCAGGGCCGCGGCTGAAGTCACTGGTCCGGGCGATCGTCTACGCCTTCCTTTCGCTGCTGACCTTCCAGGTGATCGCCGGCGCTGCGGGCAGCCAGGCCAGAAAGCAGCAGGACCTGACCGCCACGGTGATGCGGCACACCGGCGGACAGTGGCTGGTCGGCATCGTCGGGCTGGCCATCGTGGTCGTCGGGCTGACGCTGGTGGCCGAGGGGATCAGGCGCAAGTTCATGAAGTACCTGCGGACTGGTGAGATGAGCGTGCGGACCAGGCGCATCGTCGAGAAGCTCGGCATGATCGGCACCACCGCAAGAGGCGTCGTGTTCGCGATCGTGGGCGCGCTGATCGTCGACGCGGCTGTCACGTTCGATCCGAAGAAGTCCGGCGGCCTCGACAAGGCCCTGCTGACGCTGCGCCACCAGACCTTCGGCGAGTTCCTGCTGCTGATCACCGCGCTTGGCGTGCTCATCTTCGGTATCTACGGGCTCTGCGAGGCCCGCTGGCGCAGGGTCTGACCTCTGAGTTCTGAGCTGGGCCCAGGCGCCCGCCAGGCACACGCGGCAGAATCGGATCGTGGAGTCACTGGCTGACCTGCGGTGGCGGCGCGAGCGCGAGTGCCGGCTCACGCCCGACCGAGCGCTCGGCTCTGTGCTGGACGCCGAAACGTTCCTGACCGACCGGTGGCTGCTGACCAGGACGCCGGACTGCGCACTGCCCAGCCTGTACGGAGCCTGCCATGAGGAGCCGTACCGGCCAGGCAGCCAGGGCTTCGCGACTTGGCCAGCAACCAAGTGGCCGTGGTTCGGTGAGCTGGCTGAGCGCGGCTATCTGGTCACAGCCGTCCACCGGGGCAAGAACCTGATGGTCTCAGCAGACGGAGCCCGGCTGCTCGATCCGATCTGCCGGGCCGAGATCGCGCGGATGCGGGCCGCTGACCCTGGTTCCCGCAGGCTGCTTGATCATCTGGCCGATGCCGGACCCTCGCTGGCCGATGACCTGGTGACCGAGTTGCGCATGACGCGGCAGGAGCTGAGCGCGTTGCGGTCACCGCTGGAGCGATGCGGAGCGATCGTGTCCCGCTCGGTCGCCATGACGTCAGCGCACGACCGCCCGCAGGGCCGGGAACTCATCCGCTGGGATCACGCCTCGCAGGGCGGGCCCGGCGAAGCAGACCCGGTCGGCGCGCTTGGCGACCTGCTGGTCGCAGGCGTGCGTGCCGCCGTGCTCGCGCAGGAACGGGAGCTGCGGGGCTGGTTCTCGTGGACCTGGTACTGGAGAGCCGACCTGCCTGACGAGCTCGTCGGCCAGGGCCGGCTGCGGCGGGTCGGCGACGGCCTGCTCGCCGCCGGGTCCGACGGGCCCGCCGGGCCTTAACCGAAGGATGAGATCAGGACGTCGGCGAGGTCATCGCCGCACCGGCCGGTCGCGTCCTTGGACGGGTTGTAGCAGCCGACGGAGAAGCCGATCAGGCCGTCGTCGCCGCCGAACGGGCTCAGCAGCCCGGTGAGCTGCACCAGGTCCATACCGTCTGGCATCAGGTAGTCGGTGGCCGGGAACGCCTCAGGCGACAGCACGTCGACGTCCAGGTGCAGCCAGTACGGCAGGCCGGCCGCCGCGAACGCGCTGATCACGCCGGCGGCGACGCGGCCAGGGGATGCGGCGCACGCCGCACCGCCTGCGACCGTGACGCCCAGCCGCTGCGGCAGGTCGCCGACATCGCGCGCTTCGTCGGCATCGCGCGCTCCGAGCAGCGCGACGTGCGATCCGGTCAGCACCGGCTCAGGGCCCAGCTCGGCCAGCAGGGCCGGCCAGCCGAGCCCGAGCAAGGCCGCGGTCGGCATGTCGGCCGCCTCGCCGGTGGGCGAGGTCTGGTTGTCATACAGGTCAAGGTGCCCGTCGACGTTGACCAGCCCGACGCTGCCGAGCTGATCCTTCGCGCCCGCGACGGCCCCCATCACCATGGCGCAGCACCCTCCGAGCAGGAACGGCCGCTCGCCGCCGGCGATGATCCCGCCAGCCGCGGCCCGCACCGTCGCGGTGATCGAGCCGACGCTCGGCCAGCCGACGATGCCGCTGACCGGGTCGCGCTGGGAGCCGGTGACCCGGACGGCGGCGTCACCATGGTCGGCCGCGCCGAGCCGGCTGGCGATGTCGCGCGCCCGCAGTCCGGCCGGTGCCGTCTCGGTGCCGAACGGCGGCCCGCCGTCGGGGCTCCCGACGCTGTCGATCGGCACGCCAAGGCAGGCCCAGGCACCGCGAGCTGACATCGGCTCTCCTCCTCGGTTGCGTCTCTCGGTTTCGCTACGCCGTAGTGTTCCAAGCATGCGCGCTGACCTGGAGCGGTGGAACGCGCGGTACGGCGGCGAGTTCACCGCGTCGTTCCTGCCGCACCCGCTTGCCGAGCGCGCGCTGGCGCTGCCGCTGCCCGCGGGGCCCGTGCTCGACCTGGCAAGCGGGCCGTCAGGGACTGTCCTGCTCGCGGCCGCCAGCGGGCGGCCGAGCGTGGCCGTCGACATCTCCGACGTGGCCCTGCGCCTGCTCAGGGCGCGGGTGCGGGCGCAGCGGCCCGCCGGCCTGGTCGCGATCGTGCAAGCCGACCTGGATACCTGGCGCCCGCTCCAGGCGAGCTTCGCGCTCGTGCTGTGCACCGGCTACTGGGACAGCGCGCTATTCGCGGCGGCGGCCAGGGCCGTGATGCCAGGCGGGCTGCTCGGCTGGGAGGCGCTGACCACCGGGTCGCTAACCACGGGGGCGCGGCGGCGGCCTGGCATGCCCGCCAGCTGGTGCGTGCGTCCTGGCGAGCCCGCGAGCCTGCTGCCGGCTGGATACCAGGTGCTCTGCGAGGAGGACCTGCCAGCGGGGGAACCGGCGACCAGGAGGCGGCTGCTGGCCCGGGCTGGCCAGGATGCCGCAGACTGTAGCCCATGGTGCTGCTAGAACGGGAGTCACACCTGGCGGCGCTCCGCGACTACGCGGGGGAAGCCGTCCGAGGCGACGGACGGCTGATCCTGGTCAGCGGGGAAGCGGGGATCGGCAAGTCAGCGCTGGTCGAGCACCTAGCGGCGGAAATGCCAGACGCGAGATGGTCGTGGGGTGCATGCGACGGCCTGTTCACGCCCCGCCCGCTCGGCCCGCTCTTCGACGTGGCCGGCCAGCTCGGCGGCGAGCTTGCCGACCTGTGTCGCGCCCGCGCTCCGCGCGAGGACCTGTTCGGCGCCCTGCTGCGCCAGATCAGCGAGCGGCGCAGGCTGAACGTGGTCGTGATCGAGGACGTGCACTGGGCCGACGAGGCGACCGTCGATCTGCTCAGGTTCCTAGGCCGGCGGATCAGGTTGGCGTCCGCCTTGCTCATAGCGACCTACCGGGACGACGGCCTGAGCGCCGGTGACCCGCTCAGGATCGCGCTCGGCGAGCTCGCCAATCAGCGGTCAACCAGGCGCATCGCGCTCGCGCCGCTGTCCGCCGACGCGGTGCGGACGCTTGCAAGCGGCAGCAAGTTCGCCGCCGCTGACCTGTTCAGGCTGACCGGTGGCAACCCGTTCTATGTCAACCAGGTCGTGACCGCCGGTACCGACGAGATCCCGCCGTCCGCGCGAGACGCGGTGCTGGCGCGCACGGCCAGGCTCGGCGGGCAGGCGCGGCACGCGCTCGACGTCGCGGCCCTGATTGGCTCCCGCGTCGACGTCGCGCTGCTCGAGACGGTGGCCGGATGCCAGCCTGCCGACTTGGACGAACTGGTCGCGTCAGGCCTGATCACCGGCGAGGGCTCCGGATTGAGGTTCCGGCACGAAATCGCCAGGCTGGCCGTTGCCCAGGCGGTTGTCGCGCATCGCAGCGGCCCGATCCACGCCAGGATCCTGCGGGCGCTGCTCAGCCTCGGCTCAGACGACGACGCCAGCCTGGCCTACCACGCGGAGGTGGCGGGAGACCGGGACGCCGTGCTGCGATTCGCGCCGCAGGCCGCCCGCCGAGCCGCCGAGCTCGCCTCACACCGCGAGGCAGCCGCTCAGTACCGGCGGGCTTTGCGGTTCGCCGCGGATGCCGGGCTTCGCGAGCGCGCGGTGCTGTACGACGGCCTGGCTACCGAGCTGTCCCTGGTGGACCGGTGGCAGGACGCGGCCGACGCGGGCGAGCAGGCGCTTGCGCACTGGCGCGAGGCCGGTGACAGGCTACGCGAGGGTGACACGCTGCGCCTGCTGTCGCGCACGATGTGGCGGCTAGCCCGTGGCGAGGAGTCCGCGGCGGCCGCTCAGGGCGCGCTCGACGTGCTCGAGCCGCTCGGCCCGAGCGTCGAGCTAGCCAGCGCCTACGCGAACCTGGCGAGCGAGCGGATGCTCGACGGCGACAACGACGCGGCGATCAGCCTGGCTGAGCGGGCGGTCTGGATCGCCGAGCCGCTCGGCTATGGCGAGATCGTCAGCGACGCGCTTGACACGCAGGCGTGCGCGCTCTTCGCACAGGGCCACGACGGTGAGCCAATGCTGCGGCGGGCGCTGGAGATAGCGGTGTCCGGCCGGCACGAGGAACAGGCGGGCCGTGCCTTCACGAATCTGTACACCTTCCACACCGCGCGGGGGCTGTTCGCTGACGGTGAGCAGATCTACCTCGACGGCATCGCTTACTGCGACGAGCACGACATCGCCACCTACGGCACCTGCCTGCGCGGCGAGCGGGCCAGCGTGCTCGAGAAGACCGGCGAGTGGCGGGAAGCGACGCTGCTCGCGGCTGAGCTGATCGACAGGATCGGCGCCTCCCCGATCAACAAGCTCGCGCCGCTGATCACGCTGGGCAAGATCAGGGCACGGCGCGGCGAGCCAGGCGCCTGGGAGTGCCTGGACGAGGCAGCGGCCGCGGCCGAAGGTTCTGGTGACGGTCCGCACATCGTCGCGGCGCGGCTTGCCAGGGCTGAGGCTTACTGGCTGCAGGCTGACTGGGAAGCTGCGCGGCGCGAGGCCGAGCTGGCGGGCGACGTGGCTGACTCATGCGACACGTGGGACCGCGGGGGGGATCTGCGTCTGGCTGAGCCGGACCGGCTCACCACGCCGGCCGAAGGGAGAGCTGCCGCACCGGTTTCTGGTGCAGGTCGAGGGCGACTGGCGGCAGGCCGCCGCGGCATGGTCCAGGCTCGGGTGCCGGTACGAGGCCGCGATGGCGCTTGCCGACTCCGCCGACGACAGCGCACTCCGCGAAGCGCTGCGCGTGTTCGGCGAACTCGGGGCGGCATCAGCGGCGAAGATCGCCAGGCAGAAGATGCGCCTTCTTGGCATCAAGTCGGTGCCAGCCGGGCGGCGGGGGCGTACACCCGATGCCCGGCCAGGAGCGGCCCGCCTACCGTCGCGGCAGTAGCTGATCGCCACGACAGGAGGAATAATGCCGCTGTACATGGACGTCCACACGATCGAAGGCGGGGTCTCGGCCGACGATGTGGCCAAGGCGCACATGGCTGATCTGCAGACCGAGAGCAAATACGACGTGCACTACCTGC
This sequence comes from uncultured Actinomycetota bacterium, assembly GCA_963739025.1. Classification (GTDB taxonomy): domain Bacteria; phylum Actinomycetota; class Actinomycetes; order Streptosporangiales; family Streptosporangiaceae; genus Chersky-822. Next base: position 745,019 of record CAVTYS010000005.1, read on the forward strand.
GGTACTGGGTCGACCAGGCCCAGGGCAAGGTCTTCTGCCTGGTGAAGGCGCCGTCGGCGGACGCGGCGTCGACCGTGCATCGTGAAGCGCACGGCCTGGTAGCCGATCAGGTGTTTGAAGTCAACGAGGGTTCTTAACAGGACTCGCCCGCTGGTGTCCGCCGCCGGCCGGCGTGCGCGGGCGGTACGAGGGCGGGCGGCGCGCCTGACGGCGCGCCGCCCGCCGCTGACCTGATGTCAGCTCTTGACCTGAGAGTCAACCTCGCTGTCCGCGCCGAAGCCGGTCGTCGCCTGGCCGTTGCCTGCGGCCTTGGCCTGGTCAGCCGTGGTTTCGGTCGCGCCGCCTGGCCTTCTCCGGTTGCGCAGGAAGGCCGCGACCGCGCCGGCGGCAGCGGTCAGCGTGGCGAGGCCGACCGGCTTCTGCCAGCGGCGATGCCGGGGCTGCGCCGGGTCGATCCTGCTGGCCGCTGACGAGAGCATGGCCGATACCTTCGGCGCCACGGTGTCCTGCAGGACCTGCCCTGAGCGCTCGACCTGCGGTGCTGCCCAGGCACGGGTCCGCAGGAACCCTCGCCTGGCCGCCTCGCTGGTGTTCTTGGCGAGCGGCCTCGCGCGCTCGGCAGCTGGCTTGAGCTGAGCGGCCGCCTGCCGCGCGCCTTCTTTGATCGCATCGCTTCTGTTCTTCGGGGACATCTGAACCTCCGCGAATGTCCTGCGTGATGTCACGCTGCGGTTCTCTCTTCCCCTGACGGGCGGCGGCAACCGGATAAGGCCACCCGAATCGGCTGAGTGCCAGCGGCGTACCGCCTATGCCTGGCCGGCCAGCACCTCGTCCAGGCGCTCGTAACTCTCTCTCACACCGGTCTCCATGCCGGTGGCGACGAAGGCATCGCGTGCCGCGAACGAGTCGACCAGGGACGTGGAGGTCAACCTTGTCCGGCCGCCTGGCCTGGTGGAAGCTGCCGTGGAAGCCGAACTCGTCGGCGCCCCTGACGTAGCGGTAGGAGCCGCCGGTGCGGCAGTCGTAGTGATCGATCCGCATCTCCACGCTGCGCGGCCCCAGCCACTGGCTGACGAGGCCGGGGTCGATGTGCGTGCGGAACACGTTCTCGACAGGGCGTCGAAGTCCCTGGTGATCCGGACGAGCGGCACCTCTGAGTCGACGGCGATCTCCGTCTCGTGCGTCTTGGTGTTCATGGCACTGATCCTTTCTTGCCGGGTTCCTGGCGGCCGCGGGCGGCGCGTTCGGGCCACCGCAACGGCCGGTTTGGGGTAGCTTGAAGTAATGCCGCTCGCATCGCGCCCCCTTCCGCATGCCGTCTGGTCCAGGCTTCCTGAGCCGCTGCGCCGGTGGGCGGCGTCAGCTGGCGCCCGTCGGCTGCTGAGGTTCGCGCCAGCGGCGGCGCTCGCGTTGGCGGCCACGCAGATCACGTACTTCATCTGCTTCAGCGTGCTGGCGATGACAGGCCGTACGGCTGGCGCGGCCGGGTGGCTCGCCGGCGCGGCAGTCAGCTACGGGGTCAGCCGCTGGGCCTGGGAGCGCAAGGGCAAGCCGCACCTGTTCAGGGAGACGCTGCCATTCGTCGCTGTCTCGCTGGTGGTCGGCATCGTGCTGACCGAGGCTAGTCACTTCGGCTACCGCGAGGCCGCGGCGCTCGGCCTGCACGGCGCCGCGCACGACGCGTTCGTGCAGGGCTTCTACCTGGCAGCCAACTGCTTCACGTTCCTGACCAGGTTCGTGATCTTCCACTTCGCGTTGTTTGCTGACAAGGGCGCTAAGGCCGACGCAAAACTCCGCGTCGAGGAATCCTGAGCCTGGCTGTCGCGCGGCCCGCCTACGGCGGCGAGGTGGCGCCGCGGCGCAGCCACCGGCCGCGGCCAGCCGAAGCCAGCACCTGGCCGTCCTCGAGCACAACGTCGCCCCTGCTAATCGTGAACCGCGGCCAGCCGCTGACCTCGCGGCCGTCGTAGGCCGAGTAGCCCGCCCTGGAGCGCATCGCAGCGCCATCGATGGTTCGCCGCAGCCGCGGGTCAAGCACCACCAGGTCGGCGTCGCTGCCGACGGCGATGGTTCCCTTGCGCGGATACAGGCCGAACAAGCGGGCGGGGCCCGAGGAGATCAGCGAGACGAACCTGTGCAGCGAGATCCGGCCGGTGCCGACGCCCGCGTCGAACAGCATCGGCAGCATCGTCTCGAGGTCGGCGACGCCCTGGCGGGCCCTCGTGACGTCCTGAGCAGGATCGAGCTTGTCGGCCAGCGCCCACGGCGCATGATCGCTGCCGAGCGTGTCCACAGAACCGTCGGACAGCCCGGCCCAGAGCGCCTCGACATCGTCATGCTCGCGCAGCGGGGGAGCGCCGATGTACTTGCCTCCCTCTGGCCCGGCTAGCAGCTCGCTGGTCAGGTACAGGTACAGCGGCCTGGTCTCGACGAAGACGGGCAGGCCGCTGGCGCGGCCGCGGCGGGCGGCCGCAAGCGCGGCTCCCGACGACAGGTGCACGATGTAGATCGGCGAGCCCGTCATCTCGCAGATCGCGACGGCCCGCTCGACGGCGGCGCGCTCGGCCGCTACAGGGCGGCTCGGCGACCAGTTGGCGATGCTGCCGCGCCCCGCGGCTAGCAGCTGCTCTCCGGCGAACCTGACCAGCGCACCGTCTTCGCAGTGCAGCAGCGTGAGCATGCCGTGGCGGCCCGCGATCCGCACTGCCTCGATCATCCCGTCCGCTTGTGCATCGAACTCTTCGGCAACCATGAACAGCTTCAGGCTCGTGTGCCCGGCCGCCGCGAGCTCGGGAAGCTCCGCGAGGGCGTCCTCGGACGGGTTCATCAGGATCGGATGCAGTACGTAGTCCACGGCGGCCTGTTCCCTGGCCGCCGCCAGGTCCCGCTCGAGCGACTGGTGCAGCGAGTCGCCGTCCGCCGGGAACGTCATGTTTCCGATCGTGGTGATCCCGCCGGCGATCGCGGCGGCCGAGCCGCTGGCGAAGTCGTCGACCCAGGCGGGCTCGCCGGGCTCTGCCTGCTCTGGCTCCGATAGGTGCACGTGCATGTCGATGCCGCCAGGCAGCACCAGGGCGCCTGTCGCGTCAAGCTCGCGGCGACCGCGCGGGGCGCCGCCTAGCTGGGCGATCGTGCCGTCCCGCACCGCGACGTCGCACACGGCCGAGCTGCCGGCCGTTACGACGGTGCCGCCGCGGATTACCAGGTCAAAGCCGGGCTCAGGAACTGCCCTCACCTCCGCCTCGCCGTCGCGACCCAGGTTCGGCCCCGCCCAGCAGCACCCTGGTCAGCGCGCTGCGGGTGTCGAGCAGCTGATCGAGCGCGGCCGCCATGTGCGCGTCGGAGACCCGCAGCGGTGCGTCGTTCAGGTCGCCGTCCTCGTCCTCGTCCTCCGCCGCCTGCAAGGCGGCCCGCCGCAGCAGTTCCTTGATGAAGGAGGCCGTCACGCCCTCGGTGCGCCCTATCACCGTGTCGAGGTCGGACAGATCGAGCACCAGGTTGCCCTGGTACAGGCGGATCAGCCTGGCACGGGCGCCGGCATCGGGGACGGGCAGCTCGGCCGCGTGGTCGACCCGGCCAGGTCGGGCAGCGAGGGCTTCCTCCAGCAGGTCGGCCCGGTTGGTCGTGAGCAGGAACGTCACGTCGTTGTCAGCGGCGAGTCCGTCCATCTCGTTGAGCAACTCGAACAGCAGCGGGTTCTCGCCGAGGTGATGGTCGCGTTCCTCGGCGATGAGGTCCACGTCCTCAACGACAACCAGCGATGGCTGCAGCGCCCTTGCCACCGAGCATGCCGCGGCGAGCATGCCGAGCGCGCCGCCGGACAGCAGCACGACTGTCGTGCCAGGCAGCTGCCCGAGCAGGTACCTGATCGTGTGCGTCTTGCCCGTGCCTGGCACGCCGTAGAGCAGGACGCCGCGGCGCAGGTGCTGACCGCTGGCGCGCAGCCGGCCGGCGTGCCTGGCGACGCCGAGCACCTGCCGCTCGATCCCGTCGAGCAGCTCAGGCGGCAGGATTACCTGCGCGCGGTCGACGGCCGGGCGGCCGGCGAAGCTGAGCAGGGCGCCGCGGTGGTGGCTGAAGACCTCGTCGCCGAACGCGATGACGTGGCCGCGGAACACGTTGTGCCGCAGGGCGAGCTCGCGGATCTGGCCGACGATCTCCGAGGCGCGCCCTGGCGGCGAGCAGGTGACCTCCAGCTCCACGCCCTCGATCGCGCCGTGTTCTTCTGGTCCGCGCACCAGCAGCGCGGCGACGCCTTCGCCATCGGTGGTCAGGTAGATGCCGCACTGCACGCACTCAGTGGTCGAGCCGTCTGGACCGGCAGGAAGCGCTTCGGTCGCGACGCTTCCGACGCCGGGGTGCCAGTGCTGGCCGGCGCCTTGCAGCAGGTCGGCGAGGCCGAAGTCACCGTGCCGGAACCTGGTCAAACCGACGAGCTCGTGGCTGCGTCCCGGCTCAGCCAGCCATGCTTCCAGGCCGGTCTGGACGTTGACCTGGTCATAGGCCGGCCAGGATCCCCTGGCTACGGGAGGCATCGCAGCGCCGGTCCCCAAGTGGCTGGCGAGCAGCCGGCCAACAGATTCCTCCTCGGCTCGCGCCGCCGCTACGGTGCGCCGCATCACGCGCCGCGCGAGCCTGCCGATGTCGGCGAGCTCGGGGCGGTCCTGCTCCGCAGAACCTGGTCCGTAGGCGGCCGACCCGCGCGGCATCCCGCCGCCGTGGCTGAGCATGGCCACCGAGTGCCTTGACCTCACACCGGCAGCATAGGCGGCGGTGGCGGTCACCTGCCCGGAATATCCGCCTGAGTTGATCGGCAAGGCCGCGCGTGCTCAGAATGGCCAAGGGCGTGGCCATGCCAGGGAGAGGAGCAGCCCGGTGAGCGTTGAGCTGAATCACACGATCGTCGCCTGCCGCGATCAGCAGCGGTCTGCTTCGTTCCTGACGGAGATACTCGGCCTCGCAGCGCCGACGAGATTCGGCCGGTTCCTGGTCGTCGGCACGGACAACGGCGTGTCGCTGGACTACGCGGAGACCGACCGTGAGATCGCGACCCAGCACTACGCGTTCCTCATCGGGGAGGACGACTTCGACGCGATCTTCGGGCGGATCACCGGACGGCACATCGAGCACTGGGCCGATCCTGGCCGGACCAGACCAGGGGAGATCAACCACAACGACGGTGGTCGCGGCGTCTACTTCGCTGACCCCGACGGTCACCTGATGGAGATCATCACCCTCCCGTACGGCGGCTGATCCCCGGCGACGGGTGCCTCGGCTCGTAGACGCCGAGCTCAGCGCCGTCCGGCAACCGGATCGCGGCGAGCAGGCCCCAGCCCTGATCGGTGACCTCCTGCGCGATCTCGACGCCCTTGCCCTGCAGCTCGGCGAGCGTTGCATGGATGTCATCACACATCAAGAACAGCTGGTGCCGGGTGCCGCCCTCGGCCGGATGGACAGCCAGTTCGGCTGGCGGCAGGGCGAAGATGGGCCAGCCCCCGCCCGCGTCGACCGACGCTAGGCCGAGCACGTCAGCGAAGAAGGAGCGGACTGCATCGGCCTCTGGCGAGAAGACAATCGCGTGTACGCCATTGATCACCAGGCGATTGTAGTTCCGCCGGCTGATCCTCTGCCGTCAGCAGATTGCCTTGGAATGCCCCTGCGCGTCGAGCACTGTGGATCGCGAAGAGGCAGGAACGCAGATCAAGGGGATACCGATGACGACCGCGCTCGATCAGACCAGCACCAATCCAGGCTCGCTCGATGATCAGCTGGTCAGCCGCCTGCTGTATCACCGCATCATCGTGCTGGGATCCGAGGTGAACGACGCCGTGGCGAACAGGATGTGCGCGCAGCTGCTGCTACTGGCGGCCGAGGACTCTCGCAGCGACATCTGCCTGTACATCAACTCGCCTGGCGGCTCGGTGACCGCTGGCCTGGCAATCTACGACACCATGCGGCTGATCCCTAACGACGTCAGCACGCTGGCGATGGGCCTGGCCGCCAGCATGGGCCAGTTCCTGCTGTGCGCGGGCACTGCTGGCAAGCGCTTCAGCCTGCCGCACGCCCAGGTGCTGATGCACCAGGGATCGGCCGGCTTCGGCGGTACGGCGGCCGACGTCGAGATCTATGCGCAGCAGCTGGAGAAGACGAGCGAGACGATGATCAAGCTGACGGCACAGCACACCGGGCAGCCTGCCGACGTGATCGAGCGCGATAGCCTGCGCGACCGGTGGTTCAGCGCCGAGGAGGCACGCGACTACGGGATGATCGACCACATTGTTGAGCGGCTCGACGACGTCCGCCCGGCCGTCTCGGCCAGGATGGCGGGGCTGTGACGATGGGTCAGTACACGATCCCCACCGTGATCGAGAAGACGCCGCTCGGTGAGCGTGCGTTCGACATCTACTCCCGGCTGCTTTCCGAGCGGATCGTCTTCCTCGGCACCGAGATCGACGACGGCGTCGCGAACGTCGTGATGGCGCAGCTGCTGCACCTGGAGTCGGTCAGTCCCGACGTGGAGATCAGCCTGTACATCAACTCGCCAGGCGGATCGTTCAGCGCGCTCACGGCGATCTACGACACGATGCAGTTCATCAGGCCCTCGGTCGCGACCATCTGCATGGGCCAGGCGGCGTCGGCGGCCGCTGTGCTGCTCGCGGCCGGCGCACCCGGCAGACGTGCGGTGCTCCCGCACGCGAAGGTGCTGCTGCATCAGCCATCGAGCCAGGCCCATGGTGCCTTGCCGGACCTCGCGATCCATGCCAAGGACCTGGCAAAGGTGCGTTCGGAGGTCGACGAGATCCTGAGCAGGCACACGGGGCATCCGGTCAGCAAGATCAGGGGCGATACAGACAGGAACAGGACGTTCAGCGCCCGCGAAGCGGTCGACTATGGCCTGGCTGACGCCGTGATCGCGAGCCGGAAGGCCGCCGCGGCCGCTGAACTGCTCAGTGCTTGATTGTCACTGGGCCTGAACCTCACGCGGCGAGCAGGCAGGTCACGTCGCCAGGACCGCGCTGCGGCCCGGGTGCACCGGTGCCGCGGATGGAGTCGAGCCTGACGATCCTGGCGTGGCGGTCGCCTTCTGCCGTCAGGTCACGCCCGGTGGCCGCCAGCAGGTCGGCGAGGTCGATGCGCAGCGCGTCACAGATGGCGGCGAGCACCTCAGATGACGCCTCTTTGCGGCCGCGCTCCACTTCGGACAGGTACGGCATGGAGACCCGTGCGGCCCTTGCTACGTCGGTCAGGGTTCTGCCCTGCTCGAGCCTGGTGCGCCTGAGGACATCGCCGAGCATCGTGCGCAGGAGCGGCCGTCGCCGCTGCTTGTCCAGCGGGCGGCCGATCACGACCGGATCGGACATCTGCGTTCCCTTCCTGGCCGCGACGGCACCAGTCGCCGTACCCGTGGGTCACCACGCTACGTTCCGCAGGCCGCCACGCCGAGTGGCTTTCGCGGCAGGCGTAAGCGGCGCTACGCGGGACCGTTGCGCTGAGCGTGCACATGCTCGGCCGCGCGCACGATCTGGACGTCGGACGCGTCGATCGCGGTCGGGCCGCCAGGGATCGGCACGAACCAGACGTGCATCATCGGCGGAGTCACGTGATTCCTCGATCCCGGCGGGCACGTAGGGTGCGCGGCCGTGACGACACCGACGACGCCGAGACCGCGGCTCAGGCACAGGTTGGTATGCACGTGCCACTGAGTCAGGCAACCGCCCGGCTGCGGCGTGGAACCACCTGGCGTGGTGATGTACATCGCGGCGACCAGCACGGCTCCCTTGGGCGTGTTGGCGTAGACCAGCGACTGGGGCTTGGCGGCGTTGAGTACCTGCCCGCCCATCGCGTCGGACAGGTAGTACGACACGTTCAGGTAGTGCACGACCGGCAGGCCTGGCGGCGTGATCGCCCGGTAGCCTGCGGCCTTCGCGGCGGCCAAGCTCTGGAACCTGCTCGCCCCTCGCCAGCTGGATCTCACAAGGGACACGGCGGCGCGCTGCTGCGCCGTGGTGGGCCTGGCGTCGCACGCCGCCGAACTGGCCATGGCCATGCCGGGCGCCATCTGCATGTTCGGATCGGGCATCGTGATGTCGCCGCCCGGCGTGCTGGTCGCCAGCTTGAGCAGCGATCGGCGCGCCGCAGGCATGCGCATGTGCGACGAGCCGGCCTTGGTGGCGGAGCCTGGGCCTGCTGCCATCACCATCTCGGGGCCGCCAGCCACCAGCGCGACGCTGAGCAGGACGGCGGTGACGCCGCCAGCCGCAGTGGCCGTGGCCATGAGCTCGCTGCGCCTGATCCGCCAGACAGTCCTCGTCAGCAGCAGCCAGAAGCAGCCGATCAGGATCAGCGCCTCGAACAGAGTGCACAGCACGTCGCCGAACCCGGCCGGCTCGACCTCGTTCGGCGTCGGCCCGACCATGTCGCCCACGGTCCTGGTGAGGATGTATATCGCGATGATGTTGGCGCTGAGCACCGCGCCGCCGCACAGCACGGCCCGCGAGGGCCTGGCGACCGCGAGGATCGCCCAGACCAGTTGCAGCCAGCCAGCGGTCAGCATGAAGACGCCGAACACCCAGTACTCCTGGAAGTGCGAGCCAGCCACGGCGAAATGAATGACCGCGGCCGCGACGCTGGCGATCGCCAGGCAGTACGCCACGAGCCGCTTCGCTGGCACCGCTGGGTCGGCGTTGTTCGGCATACCGCCATTATCAGCCCAGATGCGAGGCCAACGGGACGGGGATTTCACTGGGAGTTCACTGAGAACCGGAAATCACCCGGTCGCCTGTCCGCCACCAGCAGGCGTAAGTTTGCCTGGTTACGCTCCGGGAAGCCGGTGCGCATGACCAACCGGCACCCCCGGTCAGCGAGACGCCGCGCGGCCGCATGGCTTGGCTGGTGGGCCGTGCTGATGGCCTTCTGGGTTCTCACGGACGATTCCATCGCCGTTGACGAACTGCTCGCAGGAGCGGGGGCTGCGGCGCTTGGCGCGCTCCTGGCTGAGGTGGCCAGCCACCAGGCCGCCGTCAGTTTCCGCCTCAGGATCGCGGTCGCCGCGCTGGGCCTGGCCGGGCTACCGCCCTTCGCGACCTACCTCGGCATGGGCTGGATCGCGGCCAGCGCGGACGAGCAGGGTCTGGCCTGGGTCACGGTGATCATGGCCGCCTGCTCGGTGCTCACCGGCGGGGCCGTACTGCGGGTGGCAGGCGGCGTCTTCTACGGGCTCGGAGATCCGCCTGCCGAGGACCGGCAGATGGCCGAGCAGGCCAGCGAGGAGACAGGCGAATCCCGCCGCGCCAGGCGCCGGTCGCCGCTGTCCATGATCGTGCCGGCCGCCGTGCTGATCCTTGGCGCGCTGGCGCTCACCTTCGTTCCGCACCTGGGCCAGGCCGTCCAGGGCATGGCCGAGCGGCTTCAGGATCAGGCCGGCTATGACCGGGCCGTCCTGCCGGGAGCGGCCGCAGCCACGTCCGTGCCGCCTGCTGCGCGGGGAGCGGCTGACAGCACTGTCGCTGACGTCGCGGCCGGGCTCCTCTCCGCCGCGTGCGCCGCCGCGCTCGCCGGGCTGGCCCTGTACGGGCGCAGGCTGCCGCTGCCGCGGCGCGTGGCCGGCAAAGCGATGGCGCTGGCAAGGTCGCTTGATGGCATCCAGAGCGGCGTGGTCAACGACTACGTAACCTGGATCGTTCTCGGTGTCGCTGCTGTCGGGGGAGTGCTGGCCGTCGCGATCCGCTGATCCCGTGGAACCTTCTGCCGCATAGGGATCGTTACCGCAGACGCACACCTCACGCCTTCCTTGACGGAGCACATGTGGACGAGAATCCTGCCCGGCCCGGGGGGCGCCACGCTGCCCCCGCGAGCAGCCGGCGCCGCCTGCCGCCCGCGACGGCACGCGGAGCGCTTCGAGTTCCTGAGGTCACGGTCTACTTCTGGGCCATCAAGGCCCTGTCGACCGCCATGGGCGAGTCGACGTCTGACTACAGCGTCCACGCGATCGCGCCTGTGGCCGCTGTGGGCCTCTGCTTCGTGGCCTTCGTGGCGGCGCTGAGCCTGCAGCTCGCCATGCGCCGCTATGTGGCCTGGGCCTACTGGCTGGCCGTCGTCATGGTCGGCGTATTCGGGACCATGGCGGCCGACGTCCTGCACGTCGGGTTCGGGGTGCCCTACGTCGTCTCGTCCGCGCTCTGCGCGCTGGCTCTCGCGGCGGTGTTCTGGACCTGGCAGCGGACGGAACGGACGCTGTCCATCCACACCATCAGCACCAGCAGGCGGGAACTGTTCTACTGGGCAGCGGTCGTCGCGACGTTCGCGACGGGAACCGCGGTCGGCGACATGACCGCGGTCACCCTGCACTTGGGCTACCTGCTGTCCGCGGTGCTGTTCGCCGTCCTGATCGCGATTCCCGCCATCGGCTACCGGTGGATCGGCTGGAACCCGATCCTTTCCTTCTGGTGCGCCTACGTGCTCACCAGGCCGCTCGGCGCCTCGGTGGCCGACTGGCTCGGCAAGCCAAGGACATCTGGCGGCCTCGGCTGGGGCGACGGCCCCGTTGCTTTCGCGCTCACCGGCCTGATCGCTGTTCTCGTGACGTACCTGGCGATCACCCGCAGGGACGTCCAGCAGGCGGTGCGGACGAGACCGGCACAGGAGACCGGCTAGATCCTGATGCTCAGCAGCCTGCGGCCGCCGACGACGTCTACGTCAACCCGGGCCAGGTCGTCCCGCATGATCGAGGTGCCGCCGGCCAGGAGCAGGTGCGCCTGATGACCGGGCACGCCGTACCCGGCTGCCGGTACCTGCCAGCCGGCGATGACCCGGCGCTCGCCCGAGCGCGAGACCGCCACGAGCTGGCAGGTAATCGGCCCGCGGACGTGGGCGAGATCCAGGATCACCTGAGTGCCCCACGCGAAACCGACCAGCCCGACCGTTCCGCGCGCCCCGGTCGCTGCGTTCGCGGCCGCGTGCCGCTGGCCTTGCATCGCCAGCACCGGCGGCGGGCCCTGCTGCGGTGCGACCGCGACCCCGGCCGCCACGCCGCCACCGAGCAGAACCAGGGAGGCGGCAGCGGCCAGGAAGCCCCGCTGGCGGCCCGCGCGCCTGCGCGCGCTGGCGCGCCGCCGCATCAGGTCATCGACCTGGGCGCCGGCTGACTCGTCTGACTCGGGCTCGACCGGATCGACGCCCGCGAACAAGCTGGACATCGCCGACAGTTCAGCGAGTTCCGCGGCGCACGACTCGCACTCGGCCAGGTGCGCCTCGAACTCCAGCCGGTCCTGCTGCTCGAGCAGGCCGAACGAATACGCGGCGACGTCGGTGTGCTGCACGCTCACATCGACACCTCCCGTTCGGCCATGACCAGGCGTAGCGCCCTGATCGCGTAGTAGACCCGTGACTTCACGGTTCCGACCGGGATCCCGAGCACCTCGGCCGCTTCGTTAACGGTACGGTCGCGCAGGATCGTCTCGTTCAGTATCTCCCTGTGGGCTGGCGAGAGCTCGAGCATCGCGTCGGCCACGATCACGCTGCGCAGCAGGTCTTCCGTCCAGTCGGGAGTGGACGCCTTGCTCAGCATCCCCTCGTCAGTCTCCATCGGCCTGGCATTCCTCTTACGCTGCTCATCGATCACGATACGCCGGGCAACCGTGGCCAGCCAGGGCATCAGCGACCGCTCAGGCTGGTCGAACTGGTCGGCCTGGCGCCAGGCCCGCAGCATCGTCTCCTGCACGATGTCCTCGGCGTGCTGGCGGTCGCCGGCCGTCAGCCGCAGCACGAACGCGAGCAGCGGGGTCCGGTAGCGCCGGTACAACTCGGCGACCAGAGCGTCATCACCGGCGCTGGCGCTCGCGGCGGCGCCGCCCCAGCGCCGGCGCCGGCCGGCCGCCCGGCCCGACGGCTCAGGGACTGCCATCGCGATGCTCCCGTTCGCAGGGCTTTCTGTCAGCGGATCGCATGAGATCGTACAGCCATTCCTGTCATGGCGCCGCTGAGCAGGAGCTCCAAATCTCCTGAGCCATCGCTGAACCTTGCGGCCCGGGCAGTGCGTACCCCTGCCTGACATCCCGGGCCCGGGAAACGCCAGTACCGGCGGCGCCGAAATGGCCGCCATCGAGACAGGAGATTCCCGATCATGAAATACACATTTCCCAGCCGACGCGTGCTGACCTCTATGGCCGCGGCCTTGAGCGCCGTTGGCCTGGCAGGCACGGCAGCCCTCACGGTCGGCGCCGGCCCGGCCGGGGCGGCCGTCACGAGCGCGCACGCGAAGTCGTTCACGTTCAAGCTCGTGCCGTCCGCCGGGATCGCAGCCTGCCTGCCGCACGCCGGCGGCAAGGTCACGATCACTCCTGGGCGGCTGAACGACACGATGAAGGTCTCGATTCATGGCATGCCGCGCAACGCGGGCTTCGACCTGTTCGTGATCGAGCAGCCGGCCAAGCCCTTCGGCATCTCGTGGTACCAGACCGACATCCAGGCCGGCCGGCACGGCAACGGGACCGCGACGGTCCGCGGCATCTTCGACAAGGAGACCTTCACGGTCTCGCCGGATCCCGCGAAGACGATCGCGCCCACGCACCAGTACCACTTGGGCCTGTGGTTTAACAACCCGCGGACCCCGTTCAACCTGGGCTGCGAGACCGGTCCGCCGAACCCGATCGTGACGCCGTTCAACGGCGAGCAGCACGCCGGGATCCAAGTGCTGAACACCGCGCAGTTCCCGGTCAACGCCGGGCCGCTGTCGCACGTGCACCGCTAACGAAGAAGAGACCGCTCCTTCCCGCCCCCCGTGATCCGGGGATCGCCACCGGATCAGCACGGCGGGAAGGAGCGGTCTTTCACGTGCCGGACCCAGCGCCCTGCTGCGCCGGTGCGGGCGACCGTGGCCCAGGGCAGTCCAGGCCGCAGTGCAGGACGGGGCGCTGGGCTGACGGCCCTGCCGCCTTCGCGGCCTGGCCGGGGTTGCGGATCGTGACCGCCGCCAGCACGCCGCCGAGCACGCACAGGCCGGCCGCGATGAACGACGCCATCTGAAAACCGGCCGAGAAAGCCTCGCGATGCAGGTAGGCGGCGCCGGTGAGCCCCGCGGCGGCCGGCAGCACCGCGACGGCGATCAGGCTGCCCGCCCTGGCCACGTCGTTATTGATCGCCGACGCCGCGCCAGCGTTCTCGGCCGGGGCGGCGGCCAGGACTGTCGAGGTCAGCGGCGCCACGTTGATGGCCAGGCCGAAGCCGAAAACCAGAACCGCCGGCAGCACCTCGGTCAGGTAGTCGCCCGACGGTCCGATCCTCGCGAACAGCGCCAGCCCGGCCGCGATCACGAGCGGGCCGAGCGTCATCTGCAACCTGGGGCCGATCTTCCCGGCCAGGGCTCCCGACCTGGCCGACAGCAGCAGCATGATGACCGTCACCGGGAGCAGTGAAATCCCGGCCTCAAGCGCGGTATATCGGGATACCTGCTGCAGCTGGATGGGCAGCAAGAACAGCGCACCGCCGAGTGCCGCATAAACGATGAAGGTGACAATATTCGCGGACGTGAACTGCAACGATGAGAACAGCCTGAGCGGCAGAACCGGGTTCCTTGCGCGGCGCTCGCGCAGCACGAACGCGACGAGCAGGATGACCCCGGCGATCAGCGAGGTCACGGGCGCTGGCCGGCTCCAGCCGGCTCCGGGGCCGTCGATCAGGCCGTAGGTCAGCCCGATCAATCCCAGCGTGACGAGCACCCCGCCGCTGACATCGACCCGCCCGGTGTCGGCCATGTCGCGGGACTCAGGCACGTGCCGCCAGGTGACCGCCACGACCAGGGCCGCGATCGGCAGGTTGATGGCGAAGATCAGCCGCCACGACGCGGCCTGGATCAGCCAGCCGCCGATGAAGGGTCCGATCGCGGTACCCACGCCGCCGAAGCCCGACCAGGCCCCGATTGCCTTGCCGCGGTCGTCAGGACGGAACGAGGCCTCGATGATGGCCAGGCTGCCTGGCGTGAGGAGCGCGGCGCCGACGCCCTGCAGAGCCCGCGCGCCGATCAGCAACGGGGCGCTGGGCGCGAGCCCGCACAGCCCGGACGCGATCGCGAACCAGACCACGCCGATCTGGAAGACCCGCTTGCGCCCGTAACGGTCGCCGAGCGCGCCGGCCACGAGCAGCAGCCCGGCCAGCGTGAGCGTGTAGGCGGTCACCACCCACTGCAGGTCGGGGAGGCTGGCATTGAACTCCTTGCCGATCGCGGGCAGCGCGATTCCGACCACCGTGGCGTCGATCGAGGCCATCGCGGAGCCGAGGATCGTTGCGAAGAGCACCCAGCGCCCGGACGGACTGGCCAGCCTGAGCGCTGGTTCGTTGCCAGCTTCAGGGGCCGTCATGGCTCCAGTGTGGCCCATCAGGGCCGGTCCGGCCCTGACCGGCCTGGGCGGCGGGCTCGCTGGGCTGCGGACCCTGACATGCCGGCGGGGCGCCTGGTTTGGCTACGGTTAGGGTGCTCGTGAGGGGATGTTTTCTGACCGGGTGCCGCGAGTCGGGGGCAGGAGGCGATGCACGGATGAGTCCAGTATCGCGTGGGTTTCACGGTCGCCGGAGGGAAGAGGCAGCGCCTGATCGGGTGCCGCCAGGGCAGTACGTGACGAGCGATTTCCCTGTTCTGTCCGCCGGGCCCACGCCGCACGTTGCCGCGGACCAGTGGACGTTCTCGATCCGCCAGGCTGGCTCGGTGCTCAGATCGTGGACCTGGCCGGAGATGCGCGCGCTGCCCGCCGAGACGGTCACCACCGACATCCACTGCGTGACCAGGTGGTCCAAGCTCGACACGCGGTGGCAGGCGGTCTCGCTCGACACGCTGCTCGGGCAGGCCGGCGCCGAGGCGGAGTTCGTACTGGCCTACAGCGACGGCGGCTACACGACTAACCTGCCGATCGCCGATGTCACCGGCGGGCAGGCCTGGCTGGCGTTCGGCTACGACGGCGCGCCGCTCGATCCCGAGCACGGCGGACCTGTGCGGCTGCTTGTCCCGCATCTGTACTTCTGGAAGAGCGCCAAGTGGGTGCGCGGCCTTGACCTGCTCAGCCAGGACGAACCGGGCTTCTGGGAGACCTACGGCTACCACATGTACGGAGACCCATGGCGGGAACAGCGGTACGCGGGCGACTAACCTGGCAGCTCGCCACGGTCGGGGCGGTCCGCGCCGAGACCGCCACGGCACGCACCATCGAGCTGGCGGCAGACTGGGCCGGACATCGCGCCGGCCAGCATGTCGATGTGCGGCTGACCGCCGAGGATGGCTACACCGCCGAACGGTCCTACTCGATCGCGTCGGCGCCAGGCGAGCCGCTCGCCATCACGGTGCAGCGCCTCGACGACGGCGAGGTCTCGCCGTACCTGACCGACGAACTGCATGCCGGTGACCAGCTCGAGGTGCGCGGGCCGATCGGCGGCTACTTCGTCTGGGACGCTGACGAGGCGGGCAGCCCGCTGCTGCTCGCGGCCGGCGGCTCGGGGATCGTGCCGCTCAGGTCGATCCTGCGGCACCGCGAGCGAACCCGTTCGGCGGTTCCGGCCAGGCTGCTCTACTCGGTTCGCTCGCTGGCCGACATGATCTATCGCGCGGAGCTCGACCGGTACGCCGGAGATGTCTCGGTCAGCTACGCGCTGACCAGGACTCAGCCGCCAGGCTGGACCGGCCATCGCGGCCGGGTCGACCGCGCGCTGCTCGGCCGCGTCGCCTGGCCCGCTGACGATGACGCGGTGGCCTTCGTCTGCGGGCCCACGGCTTTCGTGGAGACGATCGCGGACGACCTCACCAAGCTTGGTTACCCGCCGCAGCGGGTGAAGACCGAGCGTTTCGGCGGGCCAGGAGGACCGTAATGGACGTACTGGACGGGAACGCGATCGGCGGGCTGCTGCACGAGGTGTTCGGCACCGAGATGACCGCCGCGACCGGCACCTGCGCCGCCTGCGGAGCGAGCGGGCCGGTCGCCGGGTTCACGGTGTTCCTGCGGGCGCCGGGCACCGTCGCGCGGTGCCGCACGTGCTCAGCGGTCCTGATGGTGATCGTCACCGCGCACGGCATGAACTGCGTCGACCTGCGCGGGCTGGCCGATCTGGTCGCGGCATGACAGAAAGGGCGAAACGGTGACCAAGCACGGAACACCCAACGGGCAGGCCGCACCGCGGCCCGCGATCCTGACGGTCGACGACGACCCTGGGGTGTCCCGCGCGGTCGCCAGGGACCTGCGGCGCAAGTACGGCGAGGACCACCGCATCATGCGCGCGGAGTCCGGTGCAGCCGGGCTTGACGCGCTGCGCCAGATGAAGCTGCGCGGCGACCTGGTCGCGGTGATCCTGGCTGACTACCGGATGCCAGAGATGAACGGCATCGAGTTCCTGGAGCGGGCGATGGACGTCTACCCGTCGGCGCGCCGGGCGCTGCTCACCGCCTACGCCGACACGGGCGCCGCCATTGACGCGATCAACGTCGTGGACCTCGACTACTACCTGCTGAAACCGTGGGACCCGCCGGAAGAGAAGCTCTACCCCGTCGTCGACTCGCTGCTGGACTCGTGGCGGTCAGCAGACCACCGGCCAGTCGCCGAGACCAAGATCGTCGGGCACCGGTGGTCGGCGCGCTCTTCACAGGTGCGTGAGTTCCTCGCCCGCAACCAGGTGCCCTACCGCTGGTACGGCTCCGACGAGCCCGAGGGCCGCCGGCTGCTCGAAGCCGCCGGAGCCGACGGAATGCGGCTGCCGCTTGTGATCACGCCGGACGGTGACGCGCTGGTCGAGCCGTCCGACCAGGAGCTGGCCGGCCGGGTCGGGCTTGCCACGACGCCCGCCGAGGCGTTCTACGACCTCATCGTCGTAGGCGGCGAGGCCGGCCTCGGCGCCGCGGTCTACGGTGCGTCAGAAGGGCTGCGGACGGTCCTGGTCGAGCGGACCGCCACCGGCGGCCAGGCTGGCCAGAGCTCCAGGATCGAGAACTACCTCGGGTTCCCCGACGGGGTCTCCGGCGCGCAGCTCACCGACCGGGCCAGGCGGCAGGCGGCCAAGTTCGGCGCCGAGCTGCTGACCACGCGCGAGGTCGTGGGCCTTGAGGTGCACGGATCGGCGCGCCGGGTCTTGTTCGGGGACGGGACCTCCGTCGGCGCGCACACCGTGATCCTGGCGACTGGCGTGACGTACCGCCAGCTGACCGTGCCGGGGATCGCCGAACTGACCGGCCGCGGCGTGTTCTACGGCTCCGCGCTGACCGAGGCCAGCAGCTGCATGAACCACGACATCTACATCGTCGGCGGGGCGAACTCCGCCGGGCAGGCCGCGGTCTACCTGGCCAGATCAGCCAAGTCCGTGACGATGCTGGTGCGCGGGTCCTCGCTGGAGCGGTCCATGTCGCACTACCTGATCCAGCAGGTAGAGGCGATGCCGAAGATCTCCGTGCGCACCTGCACCGAGATCGCTGCCGCGGACGGCACCGATCACCTCGAGCGCCTGACGCTGCGCGACAGCAGGACGGGCGCCACGGAGACCGTCGACACCCAGTGGGCGTTCGTCTTCATCGGCGCCGCGCCGCTGACCGGCTGGCTGGACGGCGTCGTCCAGCGGGACGAGCGCGGGTTCGTGCTCACCGGCCCCGACCTGCTCAGCGGCAGCGAGCGGCCGAAGGGATGGCCGCTCGACCGGCCGCCTTACCACCTGGAGACCAGCGTGCCAGGAGTCTTCGTCGCCGGAGATGTCAGGGCTGAGTCGGCCAAGCGGGTCGCCTCCGCAGTGGGTGAAGGCGCGATGGCCGTCATGCTGGTGCACCGTTACCTGGAGGTGCTGTGACGACATCGGCCGCCCCGCAGAGCCCGGCCCAGTGCAGCGCCGCAGAGCTGCGCGAGCTGTTCTTGTTCGAGAAACTGACCGATGACCAGCTGGACTGGCTGTGCCGCGAGGGCACGGTGATATCCACCCGGCCTGGCATGGTCTATGTCGAAGCCGAGCCTGCCGAGAACCTGTACGTGCTGCTGAACGGCACGATCGTGCTGTCGCGCCGGATCGGCGCCGACGAGGTCGAGGTGAGCAGGACATCAGGTCCTGGCGCGTACGCTGGCGCCTTCTTCGCCTACCTCGGTGACCGGGTGCCGCAGGTCTACAACAACTCGCTGCGGGCGACCGAGCCCTCGCGCTTCTACGTGCTGTCCGCGCCGAAGTTCGCCCATCTGATGACCGAATGGTTCCCGATGGCCGCGCACCTGCTCGAGGGGCTGCTGTTCGGTACCAAGAACACCCAGGAGGCGATCGGCCAGCGGGAGCGGCTGCTCGCGCTCGGGTCGCTGTCCGCTGGCCTCGCGCACGAGCTGAACAACCCGGCGGCGGCCGCCGTCAGGGCGGCAGGCTCGCTGCGGGAACGGATCGCCGGCATGCGGGGCAAGCTCGCCGCGATCGCCTCGGCCGGCCTGGACGGCGCGGTCGTGGCGAGCCTGGTCAGGCTCCAGGAGGAAGCGGTTGAGCGGGTGGCGAAAGCGCGGCCGCTCAGTCCCATCGAGACCGCGGACGCCGAGGACGAGGTCGCTGACTGGCTCGACACGCACGGTGTCGCGGCGAGCTGGGACCTAGCGCCGCTGTTCGTGCAGGCCGGGCTCGGCAGCGAGTGGCTCGATCAGGTCGCGCTCGGCCTGCCGGAAGGATCGCTGGAGAGCGCGGTCCGGTGGCTGGCCTACACGGTCGAGACCGAGGTGCTGATGACCGAGATCACAGACTCGGTCACCAGGGTCTCAGCGCTCGTCGGCGCCGCGCGGCAGTACTCGCAGCTCGATCGGGCGCCCTATCAGGTCATCGACGTGCACGAGCTGCTGGACAGCACGCTGGTCATGCTCGACAGCAAGATCGGGCATGACATCAGGGTGGTCAAGGACTACGACAGGAGCCTGCCGAGGATCCCCGCGTTCCCCGCCGAGCTCAACCAGGTCTGGACGAACCTGATCGACAACGCCGTTGCGGCCATGGCGGGCACCGGCACCCTGACGATCAGGACCTCGCCCGACAGGGACGGGCTGCTCGTCGAGTTCGCCGACACCGGCGTCGGCATACCTGAGGAGATCAAGGGCAGAATCTTCGAGCCGTTCTTCACCACCAAGCCGGTCGGTCAGGGCACCGGCCTCGGCCTGGACATCTCCTGGCGGATCGTCGTGAGCAGGCATCACGGCGACCTCAAGGTCGAGTCCGTGCCAGGTGACACCAGATTCCTGGTCTGGCTGCCCGTCACGGCCACCGAAACCGCTGACGAGGCGACGGGCGACCAAGGAAACGGCACGGCCAGCGACAACGCGAAGGAGCACCAGATATGACGGCACTTCCCGGCGTTGAGCCCACGGTCCCGCCGAGCGGCACCGGATGCGTCGAGTGCGACGCGGCCGGCGGCTGGTGGGTGCACCTGCGCCGGTGCGCGCAGTGCGGGCACATCGGCTGCTGTGACACCTCACCTTCGCAGCACGCCAGCGCGCACGCGAAAGCGACGGGTCACGCGATCATCCGCAGCTTCGAGCCCGGCGAGGACTGGTTCTTCAGCTACCAGACCAGCGAGATGTACGAGGGCGGGCCTCCGCTCGCGCCGCCGCAGCACCATCCGGTCGACCAGCCGGTGCCAGGTCCGGCCGGCCGGGTGCCAGGCGACTGGCAAGCCCACCTGAACTAGCGCCCGGCGCGCTGTCCCGGAGCGCAGCTCCGGGCTTACCGGAAGACTCAGGACCTTATGGCGCCGTTTTCTCTTCATCGATGACTTTGTCTTCGGCTGAAACGGTGTCTCCGGCCGGCCTGGTCCCGTGACTGGGTCAGTCGCCGCCGTGGCCGTTGCCGCCCTGGCCGTTGCCGTCATGTCCGTGTCCGTGGTCATGACCGCGGCCACGGTGATGGTCCCTGCGGGCCGCGGTGATCTGGACCGTCGTGCCGCCCAGCACTTTGCCGTGTGGTCGCACCGCGAGCACCGTTCCCGGCCTGGCGTCCCTGGTGGGCTGCCAGGAGACCGCGACCCGCAGGCCGCGGTCGCGCAGCTCGCGTACGACGGCGCGGACCGGCTGGCCGATCAGCGCGGCGGCGTTGATCGTGACGGTGTCGCGTGCGTGCCCGCTGGCGTGCGACCTGGGCTGCTGTGCCTGCGGCGATGCCGTGCCTGCCATGCTGACCAGCAGCCAGCCCGCCAGGCCGGCGGCGACCGCGAAGGCCGCCGCGATGACCGCGATCCGGCCCCTGCCACCGCGAGGCCGGCTGCGCAGCCGCGGCGGCCTGGATGGCACGCCGTACCCGGGTCCCGCTGGCTGGTCGTATCCGCCGGCTCCTACGGCCGGGCCGAATCCGCCGGGCTCGGCCAGCTGCCAGGCGGCCGCCACCGGCAGCTCGGCGGTCACGTCCGGCGAGCCGGAACCGGCGGCCCAGCCGGACGCAGCCAGGTGCCCGGACTCGGACAGGTCACCGGACTCGGACAGGTCATCTGCGGCGGCGCCGGCGACGTCTGTGCCTGGCCCGATTGTCCCGGCGCGGATGTCGTCGCGCAGGGTGCGGGCTCGGGTCGCGACCTCGGCCGCGCCGGCCGGGCGGCCGCCGGGATCCTTCGCGGTCAGGTCGGTGATCAGCCCGGCAACCCTGGCAGGCACAGATGCCGGCAGCGGCGGCAGCCCCTGCATCCGGTGCGCGAGCGCGATCTCCATCGCGGTGCCGGTGAACGGCACCGCGCCGGCCAGGCACTCATAGGCGACCATGCCGAGCGAGTACAGGTCGCTGGCGGGCCCGGCAGCCTGGCCAGCCATACGCTCCGGCGCGAGGTACGCAGGCGTGCCGATCAGCGTGCCCGTCCTCGTGAGCGGGGCTGATCCGGCCGCGTAGGCGACGCCGAAGTCGGTGATCTTGACGATCCCGCTGCTGTCGAGCAGCAGGTTGGCTGGCTTGATGTCGCGGTGCACCACGCCCGCGGCATGCGCGAGGGCGAGGCCGGATGCCACCTGGGCAACGATGTCCATGACCTGGTCAGGCGGGAGCTGGCCGGTAGCGATGAGCTCGGTCAGCGGCGGCCCGTCGACGAGCTCGAGCACCAGGAAGGCGGGCTGGTCGGCGGCTGCCTCGCCGAAGTCGTAGACCTGGGCGATCGAGGGATGCGAAAGGCCGGCGGCGTGGCGGGCTTCGGCACGGAATCTCGCGACGGTGTCCGCGTGCTGCGCGAGTTCCGCCCGCAACAGTTTCACTGCCACCGGGCGGTCGAGAACCAGGTCCGCGGCGCGCCATACCGCACCCATGCCACCCGAGGCGATGAGGGCATCCAGCCGGTACCGGGAGGCGAGCACCCCGGCGCTGAGCGATCGGGACATCCGGGCCAGGCTACCCGCAATCGGGCCTACTATCCGTGAACTTCAGTCGCATCGGCCGAGGGCCGGACCAGCTGAGACAATCGTGCAGACGCGCACACGGCGGAGGGCTATGCATCTGTGGCAGTGGCAGTGGCAGTGGCTCGGCCGGCTGCGGCGGTGGCTCGGCGGGCTGTGGCAGTGGCTCGGCGCGCGCGATCGTGACTACGCCGCGCTGCGCAGGGCGTGCCGGAGCGCGATCGTGATGCCGGCCATGTTCGCCGTCGGCGACACGGTCTTCCGCAACCCCGACGTCGCCACGTTCGGCGCGTTCGGCGCGTTCGCGATGTTGCTGCTTGTCGACTTCAGCGGCCCGATGACGCAGCGGTTGCAGGCGCAGGCCACGCTCGCCGTCGTCGGTGCCGTCTTCATCTGCGCGGGAACCGCGGCTTCGGCGAGCCCGTGGCTCGCCGCGGTCTCGATGGCCGTCGTCGGTTTCGGCGTCTTGTTCTCCGGCGTCGTCAGCTCGACGCTCGCGACCGCGTCGACGGCAATGCTGCTCGCGTTCATCTTGCCGGTCTCGCTGCAGGCTCCGGTCTCAGCGATCCCGCAGCGGCTGGCGGGCTGGGGCCTCGCCGCGGTGGCCGGGCTGGTCGCCATCGCGGTGCTCTGGCCCTCGCCTGTGAGGGAGCCGCTGCGGCCGGCCGCAGCGGCCGCGTGCGAGGCGCTGGCCGGGCGGCTGCGAGCCGAGGTGGCCTTCCTGGTCAGCGGGTGCGATCCGGCGTTCGTCGCCGACCGTGACCTGGCCGTCGCCCGGGCGCAGGGCGCCGCCGACGCGCTACGCAGGACGTTCCTGGCCACGCCGTACCGGCCTGGCGGGCTTCGGACGTCGGCGCGCACGGTCACCAGGCTCGTGGCCGAGGTGGGCTGGCTGAGCCTGATCATCAAGAAGCACGGCCCGTCTCCCGCGTCCGCCAGGGTTAGCCGTCCGGCCTGCGCTGTGAAGGTCGCCGCCGCTGGCGTGCTCGAGCGGGGCGCCGAACTGCTAAAGGTCACCGGCGGGAGCGACGAGGAGCTGCAGCGAGCCATGTCCGGGCTGGACGAGGCGCTGACGGCGCTGGAGGGCCACGCGGCAGCCGAGCTGCCAGGCAGTCCCAACCACGACGGGACCGACGACCACCGTGCTAGCCACCACGGGGCTGGAGACGGCGAGAGGATGCTCGTCAGCGCGCTCGACCCCGCGTTCCGCGCTCAGGAGGCCGGCTTCGCCGTCAGGCTGATCGGACGGACCATCGCGCTGACCGCCGCCGCTGAACGGCGCAGCTGGCTTCAGCGCATGCTGGGCCGCAGGCCCGCTGGCCTGGCAGGCACCCTGTCTGTCGCTGAGACCAGGGCGGCCGCACACGTGCAGCCGCACTCTGTGTGGCTGCGGAACAGCATCCGCGGCGCGGCAGGGCTCGGCGTCGCCGTGCTGGTGGCCAGGCTGACCGGGGTGCAGCACGCCTTCTGGGTGGTGCTCGGCACGCTGTCAGTACTCAGGTCGAACGCGCTCAGCACGGGCCAGGACGCGCTGCGCGCGCTCGCCGGGACGGTAGTGGGCCTGCTCGTCGGGGCTGGCATCCTCGGCGCGATCGGAACCAACCCGACGGCGCTGTGGATCCTGCTGCCGTTCGCCGTGCTGCTGGCGGGCGTGGCGCCTGCCGCGATCTCGTTCGCCGCTGGTCAGGCTGCCTTCACGCTCACGCTGGTGATCTTGTTCAACCTGGTCAGGCCGGCCGGCTGGGTGGTCGGCCTGCTGCGGCTCGAGGACATTGCGCTCGGGTGCGCCGTGAGCATCGTGGTCGGGCTGATGTTCTGGCCGCGCGGGGCGGGCGCCGCGCTCAGGCAAGCGCTCGCCGACGCCTATACCGACAGCGCCGCGTACTTGGCCAGCGCCGTTCAGTACGGCATCCTGCGGTGCACCACCCAGGGCGCGCGCCCCGGGTTGCCCGACATGCAGGCCAGCCGCGCCGACGCCGCCGACCGGCGGCTAGACGACGCGTTCCGCGCGTACCTGGCCGAGCACGGCCCCAAGCCGGCGCCGCTCGCCGAGGTGACCAGGCTGGTGACGGGGGTATCCGCGCTCCGCCTAGCTGCGGGCGCCGTGCTCGACCTGTGGCGCGGCGATCCTGGCAAGGCGGCGGCTGACCGGTCTGAGGCGCGCGGCGCGATACTCCAGTCCCTGACCAGCGTCCGCGGCTGGTACGACGACCTGGCAGCCAGCCTGAGTGACGGGAAGCAGGCCGATGACCCGGTGGCCTACGACCAGGCAGCCGACGACCGGCTGATCCGGGCCGTGCGCCGCGACCTCGACAGCGGCGACAGCGAGGCCGCGGCGACAGCCGTGCGGATCGTCTGGACGGGAGACCACCTGGACGCCACGAGGCGGCTGCAGGAGACGATCGCACCCGCCGCGCACGCGGCGGCCGCACATCAGCGCTCCAGCAGCCTCGCGGCGGCCAGGACGCGGTGGTCTTCCCACGGGCGGCCGATGAGCTGAACTGCCAGCGGCAGGCCACGGGCATCGGTGCCGGCCGGGATGGCGACAGCTGGCGATCCGGTCAGGCTGGCCGGCAGTGTGAAGACGAAGGGCCTCGCCGGTGATCGCGCGATGCAACGGCGCCGGCTCGAGGCAGGCGGGCGTCAGCAGGAAGTCGATGGTCTCCGCCGCCTGCAGGTACCGGCGCCTGAACCGGTCCCAGTCCCAAAGCTGGCGATCGGCCTGCTCGCCGGACAGTTCCGAGCGAGTCCAGTAACGCGTGGTGATATCTAGCGCCTCAGCGAGCCACGGCAGCTGCCAGCCGGTCCTGGTCAGCCCGGCAGCGCTCAGGGCCGCGGCGGCGCGATCGAGGACCGTTGCCTGGCTCGCCTCCGGCCACCACGGCTCTTCGCCGCCCAGCACGGCGAACGTCGCGCCCTCAAGCCCGGTCGCGCCAGCGGGCAGCAGCGGCACGGGCGGCACGCCAGCATCCCGCCAGTCCGGTCCCGCGATGACGGCGAGCACCCGCTCGAGGTCAGCGACGTCGCGGGCCAGCGGGCCGATCTGGGTGCGGCCGTCGCTGAGCGCGCCGATGCGCGGGAAGTGCCCGGTGCCAGGAACCCGGCCGGCCGTCGGCTTCAGCCCGAAGACGCCGCACCAGGCGGCCGGCAGCCTGATCGAGCCGCCCGAGTCGCTGCCCAGGCCGAGCACGGACCCGCCAGCGGCCACGACCACGCCTTCTCCTGTGCCTGAGCCGCCTGGCGTGCGGTCAGGATCGGCCGGATGGCGGGCCCGGCGCTCAGCCGAGTCCGGTCCTCAGGCGTGCGTCTTGGCCAGGACGACCGCTCCGGCCAGCCGCAGCCTGGCGACGGCCGTGGCATCGCAAGCGGGCCAGCGATCGGTCTGGCCGCGATCGCCCGCGCAGGGGAAGCCTTCAACGTCGATCCAGTCCTTGACGGTCACCGGCAGGCCATGCAGCGGCCCGGTCGCGCCGCCGGCGGCGAAGACCTGGTCCAGGCGACGCGCGTCGGCCAGCGCCCGCTCGTCGCCGAACGCCGCGACCGCTCCCGTCCGCTCGTGCACCGCGCGCAGCTCGGCCAGGTGCGCCGTCACGACCTCGGTGGCCGATACCTGGCCCGCACGGATCGCCGCGATGATCTCGCCGCCCGAAGCGCCAGGTTCTGCCGTCACCCGTCCCATCCTGACCGCTCTGGCTTGGACCGCAACCGATTTCGCCGCTGTCCTGGCCGGTGGCCGGCGGTGTCGCGGTGGTGCTGCGCGGCGCGGACAGGGCCCTATGGAAAACTGGCTTCCGTTATGGAGAGCGGTACATCCGGCGGAGGGGAGGACGCCAGGCGATGACGGTGCGCGACGCCACGCCCCAGCCGGTGCTCTCACCGCTTACGGCGGCTGCCATCTTCCTGGTCGTGACCATCAACGACGATTGTGAGCCCGCCGTTCTTGATCTGCTCGGCGACCTGTCCGGATTGGAGCGGTCGGTCGGATTCCGGATCCCCGAGGGCAAGCTCGCCTGCGTCACCGGCATCGGCTCGCGGGCGTGGGACCGGCTGTTTTCCGGGCCGAGGCCTGCCGAGCTGCACCCGTTCCAGCCGCTGTCCGGCAGCAAGCACAGCGCCGTGACCACGCCAGGGGACCTGCTCTTCCATGTCCGCGCGAACCGGTTGGACCTGTGCTTTGAGTATGCGACGCAGCTGATGAGCCGGCTGGCCGGCGTGGTCACGGTCTGCGACGAGGTGCACGGGTTCCGGTACTTCGACGAGCGGGACCTGATCGGGTTCGTCGACGGGACCGAGAACCCGTCGGGGCAGGCCGCCGCGCAGGCGGCCATCGTCGGCGGCGAAGATCCGGATTTCGCCGGCGGCAGTTACGTCGTCGTGCAGAAGTACCTGCACGATGTGGACTCGTGGAACGCGCTGCCGGTGGAAGAGCAGGAGAAGGTCATCGGCCGCAGCAAGCTGTCCGACATCGAGATGCCCGACGACGTCAAGCCGTCGAACTCGCACGTCGCGCTCAACACGATCCTTGACGCGGACGGCACCCAGCGGCAGATCCTGCGGGCCAACATGCCGTTCGGCGCGCCGGGCCGTGGCGAGTTCGGCACCTACTACGTCGCCTACGCGGCCACGCCATCGGTCACCGAGCAGATGCTCGTCAACATGTTCATCGGCAATCCGCCGGGCAACCACGACCGGATTCTTGACTTCTCTACGCCCGTGACCGGCGGCCTCTTCTTCGTGCCTGCCGCCGGTTTCCTCGACGATCCGCCAGGGCCGCCCGAGCCGCAGCCAACAGCCGCCGCCCAGCAGGACGGCTCACTGCGCATCGGCAGCCTGCAAAGGAGCGCTCAGCTATGAACAACCTGCATCGCGAGCTCGCGCCGGTCTCCGCCGCTGCCTGGGCAAGCATCGAGGAGGAAGCCAGGCGCACCTTCACGCTGCACCTCGCCGGCCGGCGGGTCGCCGAGGTGAATGGCCCAGGCGACGAGGCGCTGGCCGCCGTCGGCACCGGCCATATCGGCGACATCACCTCGCCAGCGCCCGGCGTGCTCGCCTGGGCCCGCACCGCCCAGCCGGTGATCGAGCTCAAGGTGCCGTTCGCGGTCAGCCGGCATGCCGTCGATGACGTCGAGCGCGGCGCGCAGGATCCTGACTGGCAGCCGGTCAAGGACGCCGCGCGCACGATGGCGTTCGCCGAGGACCGGGCCGTCTTCGAGGGCTACCAGGCTGGCGGCATCGCCGGCATCAGGGCGACCGCGTCGAATCCGGCGATGGCGCTGCCGTCCGACGCCAGGCAGTATCCGGACGTCGTCAGCGAGGCATTGTCCGCGCTGCGGCTGGCCGGCGTCGGCGGCCTGTACGCGCTGCTGCTGAGCGCGGACGCGTACACGGCGGTGAGCGAGACATCCGACCACGGCTATCCGGTACGTGAGCACCTCAGCCGGCTGGTCGACGGGCCGATCATCTGGGCACCGGCCATCGACGGCGCGTTCGTGCTGACGACCCGCGGCGGTGACTATGAGATGCACCTCGCCCAGGACCTGTCGATCGGCTACCAGTCCCACGACGCGGACAGCGTGCACCTGTACTTCATCCAGGCATTGACGTTCCTGGTGCACACGGCCGAGGCAGCCGTGCCGCTGACGGCCGGATAGCGACGCGGCGCGTCGTCAGCCCTGCCGTGACGCCGTTCACGCCGGTCACGCTGCCACGCCGCCGCGGACGGAAAATGGCTGATCGATCTGTGTCAGAATGTCCGTGAAAAGCGATCACGCGGAGGCAACTGAATGGCCGAATCCGACCAGGTTCCCCCTGGCATCGACGCGTCGAAGCCGAGCGTCGCCCGCATCTACGACAGCCTGCTCGGCGGCGTGAACAACTTCGCCGCAGACCGGGCGGCCGCCGACCTGATGCGGTCCAGGGCCCCTGAGCTTGTCGATGCGGCCTTCGCGAACCGTGGCTTCCACCAGCGCGCGGCGAAATGGATCGCGGAACGGGGCGTTCGGCAGTTCATCGACCTCGGCTCTGGACTGCCGACGGTCGGGAACACCCATGAGGTCGTACGGAAGGTTCACCCCGACGCTCACGTCGTGTACGTCGACATTGACCCCATGGTCCACATGCACAGCACCCGGTTGCTCGAGGGCGACGACACCGTCGCTGTCGTCGTCGCCGACCTCAAGGACCCGGACGCGGTGGTGGGCAGCGAGGCGGTGCGCCGCCTGATCGACTTCCGCCAGCCCGTGGCTGTGATGATGACCGCGGTGCTGCATTTCGTTTCGGACGCCGATGACCCGGCTGGCGTCGTGGCGCGCTATCTCGCGCCGCTGGTGCCCGGCAGCTACCTCGCGCTCTCGCACACGACAGGCGACCACAAGCCGCCGCAAGCGGTCGCTGCCATGAACGAGGCGGGCCGCCGCTCCGCTGGCGGCAACTACGTCAGGAGCCGCGCGCAGGTGCGCCAGATCATTGGCCAGCTCGAGATCGTCCCGCCGTACGACGGCGCGCAGCCCGAGGTCACCTGGGTTGGTCTGTGGGGCTGTGAGGACCCGGCCGCCGCTGACTCAGAGGGCTCACGCTGGCTGTATTGCGCGGTGGCCGCCAAGCGGGGCTGACGCCGGGTTAGGCGTGCCTGGTCAGGCAGGGGAGTGGGCCTGCGCGTAGTGGGCGGCGAGGATGTCCTCGCCGAAGTCGCCGCGGGGCCTGCGCAGCACGGTGTGTGCGTGATTGCCGTCATCCTGAGTGTTGTCGTACTCGATGAGCAAGTCCTCGCCCTGCACGCGGTAGTAGTGCCTGGTTCCGCGCTTGGTCGCCCCTTCCCAGGCGAAATGCAGGTCGCCGGTCGCGAGCCTGTCCGAATGAGCGGCAGCCAGCTCGGCGGGGAGCCGGTCCAGGTAGAGCGCTACGAGCTGGCCGAGCAGGGCGCGGGCGGTGGGGCCGAGTCTCGCCGCCGCGATGCCGCGCGGCTCGAGCGAGCGGGCGACACGCGGCTTGGTGTTCGTCCTGATGTCGGCTGGGGCCCGGTCAGCAACTACGGCCACGGCGCGGTCGCGCGGACCGAGCTCGGTCGCCAGCGCGAGCGCCACGTCTTCCTCGGGCGCGAGCGGCCCCGACACGACCTGGCCCGCGTAGCTGATCCTGGCGGGGTTCGCGCCGAAGAACACCGGCGCGGGGGAGACCTCCCGGCCGCGCACCGTCATGCTCACCGAGAGGTGATGCCCTTCGAATCGCCAGCCCCAGGGCTCGTCCCTGCCGGGCTCGCCGAAGACACTGACCCAGTAGTCGCCGCTGTGCCGGCCGCGCCGCCATCCTTCCCTGCGGTCGAGCACCTCTTCCAGGGCCATGATGGCCATGGCCTGCGCATAGGCCCTGTCGCTGAGCGCCGTCGCCAGCAGCCGGTGGGCGGCCTTCCGCGCGGCCGGGCTGATCAGCGCGAGGCTGGCGCCCGGGCGCTGCCGCGGGCGGTACTCCAGCCAGCGCCGCGCCGGCTCATCGGCGAAGGGCAGCGCGGCCAGCGCGCGCTGCTCGTCGTCCAGGGCCCGCAGCAGCACGGTCGCGGCCGCGCGCATGTCCGCGGCGACGCTGTCAGTAGTCATGACCCCGGTATATCAAGGCGATCGGCGCCGTAGGTCACCGGAAACTCCCCTCCGGACTCCGGTGCGGCACGGCGGCCGCTGGTAAGCCGCGCTAACAGCGGTACTTGCCAGCGCGGCTGCCTGTGCCGCACGGAGCAGACGTGAACGGTCATGGCAATCCTTCTGGTCGCAGCCGCCGGAAACGTACTCCGGTGGCTATAGGACGCGCAGGGCCGCCAGGACGATTACGGCGTCGGCGAATTGCTTCCTAGCGAACCGGCGCGCGGCGGAACAGCCGGACCGCCCAGAGGTAGCTGACCAGCGTGATGCCCGCGCCCCAGGCGATCGCGACGATCACGCTGTGCCCTGCGGGCTGACCGAACAGCAGGTCCCGCGTCGCGTTGATGACCGGCGTGAACGGCTGGTACTCGGCAAACCAGTGCAGCCCGGTGGGCATCGACGCGGTCGGCACGAAGCCGCTGCCCAGGAACGGCAAGATCAGCAGCGGCATGGGCAGGTTGCTGGCACCCTCAGCGGTCTTGGAGATCAGGCCGAGCGCCACGGCGAGCCAGGTGATCCCGACGATGAACAGCGCCAGGATGCCGATCGCGGCGATCCAGCCCGGCCCCGTGGTGGGCCGGAACCCGGCGAGGTAGGCGACGCCGATCACGACGCAGATGCTGAGTAGCGCCTGGATCACGGCACCGACGACGTGGCCGGTCAGCACCGACGCCCGCGAAATGGCCATCGTGCGGAAACGGGCGACGATCCCTTCTGTCATGTCCATAGCGACCGAGACGGCCGTGCTCGTCGCGCCGCCGGCCACCGTGATCAGCAGGATGCCTGGCGTCACGAAGTTCACGTAGACCGCGCGTCCGGCAGCGGCCCCGCCCAATCCGGCGCCCATGGTGCCGCCGAAGACGTAGACGAACAGCAGCAGGAAGATCACCGGCATCGCGATGATCATCAGGGTCATCGAAGGGTAGCGCTGCATGTGCCGCAGCTCCCGGCGCAGCATGGTGGCCGAGTCGCGGACGGCATAAGAAAGGCTCATCTGGCCTGCTCCATTTCTCTGGCTGGCGTTTCCCTGGCTGGCGTTTCCGTGGCTGGCCGCCCGGGGGGACCGTTCTGCCCGGGACTGCCGGTCAGGGTGAGGAAGACGTCGTCCAGGTCGGGCGTGTGTACCGACATCTCCGCGATCTCGATCGACTGGCCGTCCAGGCTGGCAAGAAGCGACCGGATGGCACCGACGCTGCCGTCGCTCGGAACCTGCAGCGTCAGGGCCTGCTCGTCCCGCGATCCAGCGCCCACGACCGCGCACGCCGCGGCCAGTCCTGCCGGGTCAGTGAACCTCAGTTCCAGGTGGCCGCCAGGAATCAGCCGCTTCAGTTCCTCGGACGTGCCCTCAGCGATCAGCACGCCCTGATCGAGCAGCGCGATACGGTCGGCGAGCTCGTCGGCCTCCTCCAGGTACTGCGTGGTGAGGAAGATCGTGACGCCGCCGGCGACCAGGTCGCGGACGATCTGCCACATCGACTTCCTGCTGCGCGGGTCAAGGCCGATTGTCGGCTCGTCGAGGAAGATGATGCGGGGGTCGCCCACGAGCGTCATGGCCAGGTCCAGCCGGCGCCGCATCCCGCCCGAGTACGTGGCGGCCATCGTCCTGGCAGCGTCCACGAGGTCGAACCGCTCGAGCAGCTCAGCGGCGCGCCTGCGGCCTTCGGCTCGGTCCAGGTGCCGCAGGTCGGCCATGAGCAGCAGGTTCTCCTCGCCGGTCAGCAGCTTGTCTACGGCCGAGTACTGGCCGGTGACACCGATCGCGGCCCTGATCGCGTCGGCTTCGCGTACCAGGTCGTGGCCGGCCACCCGCACCACGCCGCCGTCGGCGGGGATAAGCGTGGACAGGATCTGCACGATCGTCGTCTTGCCTGCGCCGTTGGGGCCGAGCAGCGCGAAGACCGTGCCGGTGTCGACGTGCAGGTCGACGCCGTCTAGCACGGTCTTGTCGCCGTAGGACTTCCGCAAGCCAGCGGCCATGATCGCCGTCCCGGACAGATGGCTTGTCATGTTCTTCCTTCGCAACTAGGCAGCGAGCTCAAGCGCTACGTTCAGCATTTCGGAAAAGTTACGTTGCGTTTACGAATCTGTCAAGACAACCGACATGGGAGTGCAAATATTAGCAGGTCAATACCTGAATTGTATTGCAATGAACGTGAAGCTAAACGCAACTTCTCGTGCTCCGAGTGTTGCAATGATGTAACCCGATCGCATACAGTCGGGCTGTCAAGCCGCTCGCGTGCACGCGCCAGCGACGCGGCGGATAGGAACGGACATGCCAGGTGGCCGGCTGACGTACCAGGACCGCGAGCAGATCGCGGCTGGACTTGCCGAAGGGATCTCGCACGCCGAGATCGCCAGGAGGCTGTCGAGGCCGACATCAACCGTCAGCCGCGAAGTCCAACGCAACGGCGGTCAGGCGGGCTATCGCGCCGATCGGGCGCACCACGCGACGGAGCGGCGGGCGCAGCGCCGCCGGCCAGCGCTCACCGGCCGCGAAGGCGCGAGGGCGAGCGAGCCCGCGGCGGTGCCCGCGACCCCCGGCGCCGGCGAGCGAGACCTCGAGGCGGTCAGGAAGTACCAGGACTGGCTGACGACAGTCCTGGTCGAGATGGGCCTGTCGCGGATGACGGCCAGCGTGCTCACCTGTATCGCGATCACCGACTCCGGCTGTCTCAGCGCGGCTGAGCTCGTGCAGCGGCTGAAGGTCAGCCCCGCGTCCATCTCCAAGGCCGTCAGCTACCTGGAGGAGCAGGGGCTGCTCAGGCGTGAGCGGAGCGCGCGGCGCGAGCTCTACATCTTCGACGATGACGCCTGGCTGCGCGCGTGGATGGTCAGCGCCCGTACGAACGCGATGCTGGCCGGCGCGGCGCTGCAAGGTGCTGACATTCTCGGCCAGTCGACGCCGGCCGGAACCCGGATGGCTCAGATGGGCCAGTTCCTGAAGCTCGTCGGCGACGACATGATCGGCGCGGCCGAGCACTGGTGGCGCGTCGTGACCGTCGGCGACGGCGGTGACGGCGCGCTCGCCGACGGCATGCGGCGCCGGGGCTGGCGAGAGGGGCGGGAGGGGCGCTAACCGGCGCGAACCGGCGCTAACCTGCTCCTGCGGACTCGGCCATCAGGTCCCGGAGCCATTGCTCGCTGGCCCTGGCGATCCGGGCCGGAACGCCGAGTTCGGCGAGCATGTCGGCCGCCGCTGCCATCTCGTCGGCGCGACGGCGGGCATGGCGGATGCTGCCCTGCTCGAGCCGGTCCAGCGTGCCGGACGACGCCGCGGCCAGTTCGGCGGCGATGGTCGCCCTGAGCCAGTCCTCGCAGCCGACAGCCGCGGCCGCCTTGAGTGCCTCAGTCACGGCGGCGGCCAGACCCTTGTAGTAGACGCTCCGCACGAGCTTGCGGGCGGCCGCTGTGCCTGGCGGCCCTGGCAGTACTTCCACGGTCGCGCCGAGCGGGCCGAGCGCCGCGGCGAACTGGCCGGCGGCAGGGCCGGAGGCGAGCATCGGCGTGCGGAGTCCGTGGCCGGGAACCGGGGCCATGAGCGCGACATCGGCGAACGCGGTCCCGGCGGCCTCCGACAAGCCGGCGAGGCGCTCCTTGATGCCCGCGGACGCCGTGTTCAGGTCCGCGTAGATGGCGCCGGGCCCGACGCCGGGCAGCGCGGCCCGCAGCGCGTCTTCGGCCTCGTGCGCGCAGGTCAGCGACAGCACGACGGCTGCGCCGCGGCAGGCGTCGGCGTCACCGTCGCACGGCGTGATGCCCGGGCCGGCCGGGACGGCCGGATCAAATCCGCGCACGCCTGCGCCGGCCGCGGCCAGGTCGGCCGCTATCGCCGCGCCAGCCTCGCCGAGCCCGAGGACGGCGATGACCGGCGATCCCGCGGTGGGTTGCGCGCCGCTCACGGGACCGGGGGAGTGCCGTGAGTGTGGAAGGAGCCGATCGTTGCCAGCCCCCAGGCCTGGCCCTTGGCGCGCTCCTGCTCCGACCAGCTGATGGTCTGCCAGTCAGGCGCGAAGATCAGCCTGGCGCACGGGTTGCAGAGCTCGATCCTGTTGCCGCCAGGCTCGTAGACGTACAGGAAGAAGGTCTGCTGAATCGCGTGCTTGTGCGGCCCGGTCTCGATGAAGACGCCTTTGTCCAGGCAGATGTCGGCTCCCCGCAGGATGTCCTCCCTGGTGTCGGTGCCGAAGGCGAGGTGGTGCAGCCGCCCCGCCGTGCCTGTCCAGTCATTGGTGTAGACCAAGTCGTAGGACTTCTGGGCGAAGTGCAGCCACTGCGCCGAGATCGTGCCGTCATTCAGGACGATCTGCTCGGTCGCCCTCGCACCGAGCGCGTCGCAGATGAACCTGCCATTGGGCTCGGTCTCGGCAGCCAGGAAGTTCACGTGATCGAGGCGCCGCACGCCGACCCCGCGGCCGGGGTAAGCCTGCGCCTGGTTCTTCAGCGCCGGCTTCAGCTCCCCGGAAGGCTGGTACCGCTCGGTCTCGAAGTACAGCTCGATCTCATGGCCGTCAGGGTCGCGGAACAGGTAAGTCGGGCCGATGCCCGTGTCGCCATCGCGCCAGCCGATGCCGAGGCCCGCCGCCTCGATCGCGGCAACCCGCCGTTGCAGCGCCTCCTCGCTGGCCGCGCGCAGCCCGGTGCGGCGGATGCCGGACGTGTCAGACGCGGTCAGCTTCAGGCTGTGGTGCTCATAGTCATCCCAGGTGCGCAGGTAGACAGAGGAACCGGACGAGCCGTTCTCGGTCAGCCCGAGCACTTCGGTGAAGAACCACAGGCTGCGCTCGGGTTCCGGTGTCAGCAGCTCGGCGTGGCCGAGATGGGCTACCTCGTGCAGCAGGGGCATTGCTGGCGTCCTATCGGGCTGGGAAGACTGTCCCGTCAAATAGCTTGCGCGCGGTCCTGACGACTCCGGCGCTGCGCACCTGCGGCGGGTTCGCTGTGACATCGACGTCCACGTCTACTTCCAGGTGCCCGGTCGGGTGCTCGATGTCGAACCGGTGCCCCGACCCGGGCAGCACGGCAAGGTCGGCGCCGACGCCGCCCGGCAGGAGCAGTGCGGTGGCCACGCTCACCGCGCCGAGCACGCCGATCGCCTGGTGCGGGCGAACCGGGATGAACGTCCTTGTGCAGATCGTGCCGCCGTCGCGGGGCGCGCTGACCAGGGTCGTCTTCGGCACCGTCAGCCCGGCTACGTCGCCGAGGCCCATCAGCTTGCCGGCCGCCAGGCGGAGTGTTTGCACCCGGTCCGCCAGCCCGGAGTCAGCGTTCAGGTCCTCGTGCGGCTCGTAGCCGGTGATGCCGAGGTCGGCGGCGCGCGCGACGACGACCGGCATGCCGTTGTCGACGCAACTCACCTCAATGCCCTCGACGACGTCGCTGACCTGGCCGGTAGGAAGCAGGCTCCCGGTCGCCGAGCCCGCGGTATCGGCAAAGCGCAGCACGACGGGAGCGGCGCTGCCTGGAACGCCGGCGATCGCCGTGTCGCCGGCGTACTCGGGCAGGCCGCCCGGCGTGGCGAAGGTCGCGGTGACCACGCTGCCCGAGTTGACCATGTGAATCCGCGTCGTGGTCGACGTGCTTGCGGTACGGATCAGGCCGCGCTCGGCGGCGAACGGGCCCACCCCGGCGAGGATGTTGCCGCAGTTCTGCTGGTCGGTGATGGTCGGCTCGTCGACTCCGAGCTGCAGGAACAGGTAGTCGACGTCCGCGTCGCCGCTCCGGGACGGCGACACCACGGCCACCTTGGAGGCCAGCGGGTGCGCGCCGCCAACGCCGTCAAGCTGCAGGGGATGCCCGCTGCCCATGATCGCCAGCAGCATCGCATCCCGCTCAGCGCGGTCCGCTGGCAGATCGCTAGCCAGGAAGTACAGCCCCTTGGACGTGCCGCCGCGCATCAGCATGCACCGCACCCCGGTCATGGCGTTTCCTGGTAGGAGCCGTGGTCCAGGTACTCGACACCCTGGTCGGCCAGGATCGTGCGCAGCCCGTAGATATCCAGGCCGAGCTCGCCGCGGCGCAGCGCCTCGCGGGTCACGTTCTCCTTCTCGGCGCGTGCCCGCGCGGCTGCCAAGGTTGCCGCGACGGCGGTACGCGGGACGACCGCGACGCCGTCATCGTCGGCGACGATCGCGTCGCCTGGGCAGATCCGCTGCCCGGCGATGCTGACAGGGATATTCACGGCCCCGGCGGTGGACTTGACGGTGCCCTGCGCGGAGACTGCGCCGCAGAACACAGGGAAGCCCATCGTGTGCAGGTCGGCCACGTCCCGCACGCCGCCGGTCGTGACCAGGCCGCGCACGCCGCGCTGCTGCAGCGAGGTCGCGAGCAGTTCCCCGAAGTAGCCGTCCGTGCTCGGCGACGTGGTCGTGACGACCAGGATGTCGCCCTCGCGGCACTGTTCAGCGGCCGCGTGCACCATCAGGTTGTCCCCTGGCCAGCAGATGGCCGTGATCGCGGTGCCGCCGGTGCGCGTGCCGAGATGGACCGGCCGGATGCCAGGCCCGAGATAGCCGGTGCGCCCGGCTGCCTCGTGCACGGTGGCAACGCCGAGCAGCGCCAGTTCCGCGACCGCGGCCTGGTCGGCTCGCGGGCAGCCGGTCACCACCACGTTCCTCATCGCAAGACGTCCGTGACCTGCGGATAGACGCGCATGTAGGCCTCCGCCATGGTGTCGTGAGCCAGGCCCAGGTTGGGTCCTGCGTTCCTGCGCAGCTGCACGCCACGCCGTCTGGCCAGGTCGGTGTAGTAGTCCCACATGTGCTGCTGGGCAACCAGGCATTCCATCGCCCGGCGCTTGACCGCGAAGACCCCCGTGATGTCGAGCAGGACCTCAGGCCGGAAGTCGCACTGCTCGGGCTGGTGCGGCTCGAACAAGAACACCGGGGGAGCGCCGAGCGGTTCACCAGGCGCGTCGTAGCCCGCGGCCTGGGCGAGCACCCTGGCCTGCAGCGCCATCCTGGCCGCCGCCGGGTGATCGGGGTTGTAGGGGTCCGCCAGCGGGTGCGTCAGCACGACGGCGGGCTCGACGCGCCGGAAGCATCGCACGATCTGATCCACGAGCTCTGCGGACTCGCGCAGCGGATAGTCGCCGGCATCGAGGAATTCGACCGAGGCGCCGAGCACCTCGGCGGCCTTCGTCGCCTCGGCCCGCCTGAGTTCCTTGATCTCGCCGAGCCGCATCCCGTCTCGCCAGGCCCGCGCCGACTCGCCGCGCTCGCCGAAGGTGAGGCAGAGCACGGTCACGGCCGCGCCGCGGGACGCGGCCAGAGCCATCGCGCCGCCAGCCCGCCAGACGAAGTCGCCCGCGTGCGCGCTGACGACAAGGACGGGGCCTTCGGGCCCGCCGCGGCCGTCGCGGTCAGCACCAGCGTCCTGCGAAGCGGTCATGGCAGGCGCCCGGCTACCACGAATTCCAGGCTTCCTGAGCGGTCTCGACGATCAGGGCGAGCTTGGCCCACTGCTGCTCCTGGGTGAGGTCGTTGCCTTCCTTCGTGGAGGAGAACCCGCATTGCGGGGACAAGCACAGCTGATCACCATCGATGTACCTGGCGGCCGCGTCGATCCGCCGCTTGAGGTCGTCCTTGCTCTCCAGGTCGCCGCGTTTGGTCGTGACCAGTCCGAGCACGACGCGCTTGCCCTTGGGGACGAACCGCAGCGGCTCGAAGCCGCCTGATCGCTCGTCGTCCCATTCGCAGAAGAAGCCGTCCACGTCGAGCGTGCTGAACAGCGACTCGGCCACGAAGTCGTAGCTGCCCTCGGCAGCCCACATGCTCTGGTTGTTGCCGCGGCACATGTGCGTGGTGACGGCGAGGTCGGCCGGGCGGTCGGCCAGCACCTTGTTGATGTTCGCGATGTAGTGCTCGTGCTGGTGCTCGGGATCGCCGCCGATCTCGGCAACGTGCTGCCGTTGTGCCGGGTCGTTCATGTAGGCCAGGCTCGTGTCGTCGAACTGCAGGTAACGACAGCCGAGCTGGTACAGCCGCCTCGTCTCCTCCGCGTACGCGGCGACGAGGTCGGTCCAGAACTGGTCGAGGTCAGGGTAGACGGCCTTGTCGATCGCCGACCGCCCGCCGCGGTAGTGCACCATGCTCAGGGACGGGATCGTGAGCTTGGGCACCGCCGTGGTGACAGCCTCGGCCAGGAAGCTGAAATGGTCACCGAAGATCGTGTGCGGCAGCGTGACTGGCTCGACGATGTGCGCGGCCGGCGGCGCCCACTCGTAGCTCTTCTGCTCGTTCCTGAACAGCACCCTGATGGTGTCGTCCTGCACCTGCCGCACGCCGCCGAGCTGGTAGATGAAGTCCATGTGCCAGGACTCGCGGCGGAACTCGCCGTCGGTCGCTGAGCGCAGCCCGAGATCTCGCTGACGGCGCACGACGTCACGGATCGAGGCGTCTTCGATGTCCCTGAGCTGGCCGGCGCCGATGCGCCCAGCGGCGAAATCGTCGCGCGCGCGCAGCAGTTCGGGTGGGCGCAGCAAGCTGCCGACGTGGTCGGCGCGGAACGGCGGCGGCATTCAGCCGATTGTAGAGGGCCGCAGGGACGGGCGGAATGTGATGGCTGCCGCTCAGGCCGAGGCTGGCGGCCGCGCGGCGAACGCCACCAGCTCGCGCCTGCAGGTCAGGCTTGTCTTAGCGATGATGCTCGTGACGTGGGATTCAACCGTCTTCGGAGAGATGGACAGGCGGGCAGCGATCTCGGCGTTGGAACAGCCCTGCCCGATGAGCACGAAGACGTCGAGCTCGCGGCTCGTGATGCCCAGCCTGCGCAACTGACCCGGCACACTGGCCCCGGCCTTGCGCTGCCTCGGCACGCGCTCACCGGCTTGCCGCAGCAGCCCGCGGCAGGCCGATGCGACCAGCGCGAACCCGGCCTCATCGAGTCCCGCCGCGGCCTCGCGCAGCCAAGTCGCCGGCTCACCCCAGCCGTCCCTCAGCGCCGCCGTGGCCACCAGCCGGTGCAGGATGTGGTTCCACCAGGGCGCGCAACCCGCGTAGTACTGTCGTCCGCGCTCGGCGAGTTCGTCGGCCCGCCGTACGTCGCCGCGGCGGCCAGCCAGCACAGCCTCGGCGTAGGCCAGGCAGCCGCGATTCCAGCAGGCGACCTCGGCGCCCGCGAGCAAGGCCTCCTCGAGTGCGGCAGCGCCGTCGTGGTAGGCGGCGGCCTCGAGCAGCGGCCAGTATCCCCAGGCCATGGACGGCGCGGTCAGGGGCTCGTTCCTGCCGTGCCTGATACCCATCCGGCTCAGCTGGAGAGCGCGGGCAAGATCATTGCTGACGATCGCAGAAGTGACCCGCGCCTCGCCCGAGACGGTGATCAGAACCGACGGGTCGTCGGGAGCGATCTGCTCCGCCTGCCCGGCCAGGGACTCGGCGTAGTCGCGGTCGCCGTTGACGGCGACAATGCAAGCCTGCGACGCGATGGCCGCCGCCTCGACCCGCCGCAACTGCAGCCGGCGCGCCGCCTCCTGGCTGCGCCGCGCGGCCTCGAGGGCGCGTTTCAGGTCCGTTCCCAGGCTCCAGGCGTTGGCCAGCTGCAGGTCGAGCACGGCGGCCGTGGAGACCGCGCCCGAGTCTATGGCCAGCCGCCTCGCCTCTTCCAGCCGGTGCGCCTCAGCCTGCTCCAGCATCTCGATCGTGCCGAGCTCGTGCATGGCGCGGATCCGCCGCACGGGCAGGCCGTTGCTCGTGGAGATCTGGAAGGCGCGCTCGAACGCGATACTCGCCGCACCCGTATCCCTAATCCGCTCCCGGCGGCCGATCACCTCGAGCGCCTCGCACGCGGCGTCAGCGGCGCTGGCCGAAGGCATCGCGGCCTCGGCGCTCGCCAGCGCCGCACGGGCCAGCTCGAGTGCGCGATCAGGATCGCCGCTGTCCATCGCGCAGCGCGCGGCGACCGCGTCGGCCCAGCCGCCAAGCGAGGGATCAGGCGTGCTGTCCGCGAGCGCCCTCGCCGCCGCCACCTGATCAGCGGCAGTCTGGGCGAGATCACACTCGGACAGGGAGCGCGCGACCTGTAGGTGGATGACCGCCTTGCGGGCATTGTCGGTCTCCACCGCGTCCAGCTCGGCCAGCAGCCGCTCGGCCGCCGGCACCAGCTGATCGCAATTGCCGGTCAGCGTGTAGACGCTGGCCAGCGTGTCATCGATGTCGGCCAGCATCTGCACGGGCTCAGGCGTCACCGGTGCCAGCACGTCCCTGGCGCGGTCAAGCGACGCGGCGGCGCTGGTCAGCGCACCGCGCTGCAGGGCGCGCCGGCCAGCCTCATGCAACAGGGTCGCAGCCCTGATCCGCTCGCCTGCCGCCTCGTGCAGCTCAGCCGTCAGCTCGCACCACGCGCCAGGAAGTCCAGGGTGCGCCGCCTCGATCGCGGCTGCGCCGCTTGCCGAGCGCTCAGCCAGGAACGGCGGAAGCAGATCCGCCATGATCGCGTCCCTGGTCAGGGAGTGCCGGAACCTGAACAGGGACTGCCGCGGCGCGTGTGGCTCGATGAGCTGTGCCTCGCACGCCTGCCGGAGGGCGGCCAGCACGTCGCGCTCGGCGGTGCCGACCATGGCGGGTAGCAATGTCCAGTCGAACTGCCTGCCGAGTACCGCCGCGGCAGCGACGACGTCGGAGACCCGCGGACCGAGTTCGGTGAGCCTGCGGCGCACCGATTCGGCGATCGAGGTGGGCACACCGGTGGTGACAGCGTCGTTCACCTGCCAGCCTCCGTCCCCCCGAACCAGCTCGCCGGACGAGACCGCGTCGGCGAGGATCTCCTCGACCGCGAAGGGCAGGCCCTCGCAGTCGGCAAGCAGTCGGCTCACGACCAGGCTCGGCGCTGTCTGCTGATCCAGGCACGCGGCAACCATCTGCTCCACCTCGCCCGCGGCCATCCTCGGTACGTCGATGACGGTCGCCGCCCGGCGCGCGTGCACGGCCCTGACCATGTCAAGCGCCAGCGACGGCTCGGTGTCACGCAGGGTCGCGACGCACAGCACCCGCTCACTGGCCAGGTTGTCGGCCAGGTACTCGACGATCGCTATCGACTCGGGGTCGGCGAACTGGAGGTCCTCGAGCACCAGGACGGTGCCCTTGCCGCCGAGATCGGACAGCAGCCGCAGGACCGCCTCGCCGAGTATCAGCGGCGACATCTCAGCCGCGCTCTCGCCGGGCTGGCCCCAGTCGGGAACGATGGAGGCCAGCGCCTTGCGATACTCGGCGACCGCTGGCAGGTCCTGCATCGCCGTCGTGCGCGCCACGGCGATCAGGGCTTCGATGAACGGCCGGAGCGGGACCGGGCTCGAAGCCTGCACCGCACGGCCGCAGACGACCGTGTAGTCCCTTGCCGACGCGAGCGCGGCAAGCTCCCTGGCTATCCGGGACTTGCCGACCCCGGCCTCGCCAGCCAGGACCACAAGCCCGCCGCCGGTGCTGGCCTGATCGAGCGCCGCCGTCAGCGTGCTCAGCTCGGCGTCACGGCCGATCAGTACCCGGCACTGCATCCCACCCATCCGGTCACTGTACCGTCGCTTTAAGTAGTCTTGAATTACCCTGTGTAGTCAAAACCGTGAATCTCACCACAGACCGGACCTGCGAGCATCTGGGGCTGAGGTGCCGATCAGCGGATCGCGGGCCGATCCGGCAACCAAATCGCGGGCCGGTCCGGCCACCAGATCGCCGCCGCGTCGGGGCCGTCACGTTGCACGCGGCTCAGCCGCAGCAGCCAGCTGGCGATCCCGGCGGCTCCCTGCATGAAGCCGACGGCGGGCTCGACGTCGGGCGGGTCGAGCCGGTGCTCGGTGTGAGCCCAGGTGACGCCGGATTCGTCGGTGCTGCTCCGGTTGAGTACGTCGACCGCGAGCGCCTCAGCCCAGCCGAGCCAGTCCTTGTCACCTGTCTGCTGATAGTGATCGAGCGCCATCTCGCCGACGCCCGCGGTTCCGCAGCATTGACCCAGGTTGTCCCAGAATCCTGGGTACAGGCGCGCAGGCAGCCCGCTGGCCCTGACCGCCTGGCGGGATGCCGCGGCATACCCAGACCAGCCGGCGCCCGGCTGGGCGCGGTCAAGCAGCTCGAACAGCCGTAGCGTCCCGGTCGCGCCGTGGCACCAGCCGTAGCTGACCGGCGCGCGCGGATCGGCGGGCGGGATGCTGTGCGGCACCGCGAGGGTCCCGTCCGGCTGGGTACCGAGCTGGATCAGGCGCCGTGCGGCGAGGGTGGCGATGTCCAGCAAGTCGGGCCTGGCGAGGGCGTGGCCGGCGGCGGCGAACGCGTAGCCGATGCCGGCCAGCCCGTGCGAGAAGTTCGGCTGGAACACGTGCAGGTCACGGCGCGGAAACCAGTCGGGCAGCCCGTCGATCCAGCGGGCGTCGGCGATGAGCTGATCGGCCAGGTCGGCCGCCACCTGGCCGGAGCCTTGGCCTGCATCGATGCTGGCTTCCTGGGCGCCCGTGTTTCCGAGCGTGACCAGGATCAGCAGCACCCCGGCCTTGCCTGACATCAGGTCATGCCATCTGAGATGGCGGCGCTCAACCGCCGCGCGCGCGGAGATCGTGCGTACGAGCTCCCGAGCGGCATCCTCCGCCTGCTCGTCGCCGCTCGCCCCTGCCCACATGTGCAAGGCCGCCGCTACGCCGCTGAGGCCGGTGTACAGGCTGAGGTCGGGCACGTCCATGTCGGGCTCGAGTTCGAAGGCGCAGACACTCCGGTCATCGCTCGCCGAACGGGCGGCGATCTGCCGGAGCCGAAAGGCGGCAGCGCGCGCGTAGTCGTCGAACTCGGTCAGGCCGCCGAGCCTGGCCTCGGCCAGGGCGGCAAGGATCCCTGCCGTGCCGAAGTACAGGTCGTCGGTGACCGGCGCCCCAGGCGCGCGGCTCTGCGGCCAGGTCATGCCCCCGGCGACCGCGACTCCCGCACCGATGACCCAGCGCAGCGCTGCCCTGGCGGCGGCGCGGGCCTCGTGCTGAACGGTGGCATCGTGGTCGGCGTCCATCTCTCCCATGCAACCGCATGGCTGCGGCGTCGCACGGCCCGGGTGGCATCCGCTTCCTGGTCGGCCGCGGCGCCGTTAGGCTGGCGGGGATTGCTCTGGCCGGAGACTCAGGCGGAGGGCCGGCGGTGCTGAACGAGGGCGTGGGCTCGTGGACGGCGCGGCGGGCGCGCAAGACGCCGGACCGGATCGCGTTGATCCACGACGGCTCAGAGGTCAGTTACGCTGGCCTGCACGACCGGGTGGCCAGGCTGGCCGAGGCGCTGCGCGGGCTTGGCCTGCGGTGCGGTGACCGGGTCGCCTACCTCGG
This sequence comes from uncultured Actinomycetota bacterium, assembly GCA_963739025.1. Classification (GTDB taxonomy): domain Bacteria; phylum Actinomycetota; class Actinomycetes; order Streptosporangiales; family Streptosporangiaceae; genus Chersky-822. The sequence continues at coordinate 787,267 of CAVTYS010000005.1, forward strand.
CCAGAACCATCCGGCGTTCCTCGAGACAATGTTCGCGACCTGGGCTGATGGCGGCATCTTCGTGCCGCTGAATTTCCGCCTGGCGCCGCCGGAACTGGCGCATCAGCTCGCCGACTCGGGGGCGGCGGCGCTGGTCTATGCGCCCGCCTTCGCGGCCGCCGTCGCGGTGCTGCGCGACGACGTGGCGGTGCCGCATCTGGTGGCGCTGGAGGGCGCGGGCGCCGACGGCGTGCACGGCTACGAGGACATGCTGGCCGCCGCGGCGCCAGCGTGGCTGGACCAGACGGTCACGCTGGACGATCCGTGCCTGATCATGTACACGTCAGGAACAACCGGGCGGGCGAAGGGTGCCACGCTGACGCATGGCAACATCACCTGGAACACGTTGAATGTCCTGGTTGACACGGACCTGACGAGCGACGCCGTCGCGCTCGTGGCCGCCCCTCTCTTTCATACAGCCGCGCTCAACATGCTCAGCCTGCCGGTCCTGATCAAGGGCGGCACGCTCGTCATCGAGCCGGGCTTCGACCCGCGCGGGGCGCTGGAGCTGATCACCCGCCATCGCGTGTCGGTCCTGTTCGGCGTGCCCGCCATGTACGACGCGATGGCGGCGCAGCCAGAGTGGGCTACCGCCGACCTGTCGAGCCTGCGCGCCCTGCTGTGCGGCGGCGCTCCGGTGCCGCTGGCCACGATCCGCTCGTACCTGGACCGTGGCCTCAGCTTCATCCAGGGCTACGGCATGACCGAAGCCGCGCCAGGCGTCCTGCTGCTGGACGCCGCGCACGCGCAGAAAAAGGCGGGCTCGGCTGGCGTGCCGCATTTCTTCACCGATGTGCGCATTGTCGGGTCCGGGCCGCGTGACCTGGCCGCTGGGGAGCGGGGCGAGATACTCGTCGCCGGGCCGAACGTGATGCGCGGGTACTGGAACCAGCGGGACGAGACGGCTCAGGTCATCGCCGACGATGGGTGGCTGCGATCCGGCGACATCGCCAGCGCCGACGAGGACGGCTACGTGTTTGTCGCTGACCGGGTCAAGGACGTGATCATCTCCGGGGGCGAGAACATCTACCCGGCCGAGGTCGAGAGCGCGCTGCGCGCGCACCCCGCGGTCGCCGACTGCGGTGTGATCGGCGTGCCCGACGACCGGTGGGGGGAGGTCGGGCGCGCTGTCGTGGTGCTGAGCCCGGGCGCCGAGGCCGACGAGGCTGGCATCCTCGCTTTCCTCGACGGCCGGATTGCGCGTTACAAGATCCCCAGGTCGGTCCGGTTCGTGGCCGAGCTGCCGCGCACGGCCACCGGCAAGATCGCGAAGAAGACGCTCAGGCAGTCCTACGGTGCCGGCGGTCAGGTCGCCGGCGGTCAGGTCAGCGGCGGTCAGGTCACCGGCTGACCTGACCGCCGACCCAGACGGTCTTGATATTGCAGAACTCCCTGATCCCGTGCGCGGAGAGCTCCCGGCCATGCCCGGAGTTCTTCACGCCGCCGAACGGCAGCTGCGGGTAGGAGGTGACGTTGCCGTTGATGAAGACCATCCCGGCCTCCAGGTCACGGATGAACCTGGACCGCTCGCCCGCATCGGTCGTCCACGCGTTCGCACCGAGCCCGAACTCGGTGCCGTTCGCGAGCTCGATGGCCTCGTTGATGTCGCTGACCCGGTACAGCGTGGCGACCGGCCCGAAGACTTCCTCCTGGTGGACGCGCATCTCGTCGGTGATGTCAGCGAGCACCGTCGGCGGGTAGTAAAAGCCTGGATCATCGGGCGCGGCACCGCCGGTCAGCACCTTCGCGCCGCGCGCCACCGCGTCGGCGACCAGTTTCTCGACGTCATCGCGCTGCTGCTCGGACGCGAGCGGGCCCACGTCGGTGCTGTCCAGCATCGGATCACCGACCGACATCCCTGCCATCTGCGCCGCGAACATGGGCGCGAACTCGTCGTAGACCGCGTCGTGCACGATGAAGCGCTTGGCTGCGATGCAGGACTGGCCGTTGTTCAGGCAGCGCGCGAACGCCGCCACCCGGGCCGCGGCGCCCAGGTCGGCAGACGGCATGACGATGAACGGGTCGCTGCCGCCGAGTTCGAGCACGACCTTCTTGATCTCGCTGCCAGCGATGGCCGCCACCGACTGTCCGGCTGGCCCGGATCCGGTGAGCGTGGCCGCCGCCACGCGCCGGTCGCGCAGGATCGGCTCGACCCTGGCCGAGCTGACGAGAAGCGTCTGGAAGGTTCCCTCGGGGAAACCGGCCCTGGCGAACAGGTCCTGCAGGAACAGCGCTGTCTGCGGCACGTTCGAGGCGTGCTTCAGGAGGCCGACGTTGCCCGCCATCAGGGCAGCGGCCGCGAAGCGCATGACCTGCCAGAGCGGGAAGTTCCACGGCATGATCGCCAGCACCGGCCCGAGCGGCTGATAGGTCGCGTAGGCCTCAGCGGCTCCGACCGCGGTCGCGTCGGCCGGCTCGTCGGCCAGGAACCCTGCGGCATGGTCCGCGTAGTACCGGCACGCCGTCGCGCACTTGGCGACCTCCTGCCTGGCCGCCGTGAGGGTCTTGCCCATTTCCATGGTCATCATGGCGGCGATCTTGTCCTGCTCGCCGTCGAGGATTTCCGCTGCCCGCCGCATCCAGTCCGCACGCACGTCGAAGCTGATGAGCCGGTAGCTGGCATGCGCGGCGGCGGCCGCAGCGACGGCACGCTCGACCTCGGCGTCGCTCATCTCGCCGTAGGTCTGCACCGTCGCGCCGGTTGCGGGATTGATGGTCGCGATCGGCACTTCCAGCCTCCTTCGGTCGGCTCCAGGACGCAGCCAGGGGCATCGCCTCGCTCACCTAGCCCTGCCCATGTCCGGCCCCGCCACACGTGATGACGCCCTGAGCGGCTGCCAGGACCGCGAGGTAGCCGCCGAGCATCAGGAGCGCCAGCGCGAGCCCGACGGCGGCGGGCAGCGCCCCGGCCACGACGATCAGGCACACCGCGGCGACCCAGACGGCGACGGTGCCGCCCAGCAGGACCACCCTGCGGTGCAGCCTGATCCGCCCGGCGACGACGGCGCCCAGGCCGAGCAGCGCAGCCAGGTTGAAGACATGTGATCCGAGCACGACCCCCGCGCCGACCTGCTGCTCGTGATGCGCGATCGCGGTCACGGCCGCCGTGACCTCGGGCGTCGGCGGCCAGCGCCGCGACCATCCCGAGCAGTGCCTCGGACAGGCCAAGCCGCCTCGCCGACTCGCTCCAGCCTGGCGACGAGCAGGAAGCTGGTTGCCAGGCTGACGGCGGCCGCGGCGATGAATGCCAGCACGGCAACGGAGGTGGACATTCCTGCCGAGCTTAGGGCTTGCGGCCGACGCCGCCGAACAGATCTGAGGAGTCCGCGGTGGTCTCCTCTGGCGGCCGCCACCGGGAGGTGCGGACCAGCCCGGGCTCGACGATCTCAAGCCCGCGGAAGAACGCCGCGATGTCGATCCTGGACCTGGTCACCAGCGGCGCTGAAGCGCGCCGGTACATGCGGGTCGCGCGCTCTGACTCCTCAGGCTGGTAGTCGTGCGTGGCGTGCGTGAGCACCAGGAAGCTGCCGCTCGGCATCACGTTCTTGAAGACCCTGACCAGATCCTCAGGCTGCTCCTCGTCGGTGACGAAGTGCAGGATCGCCGTCATCATGACGGCGAACGGCTTGCTCAGGTCGATCAGGCGGCGAGCCCGCACATCAGCCAGGATCTGCTCGGGCGCGCGCAGGTCGCCCAGGATCGCGGCAACCCCGTCGCTGGTGCTGAGCAGCACGTCGGCGTGCCTGTTGGCCACCTTGTCGTTGTCGACGTAGACGACCCTGGCGCCCGGGACGATCTTGCGCGCTACTTCGTGCACGTTGTCCATGGTCGGCAGCCCGCTGCCGATGTCGAGGAACTGGCTGACCCCCTGCTCGGCGCAGTACCTCGCGGCCCGGCCGGCGAACGCGCGGTTCTGGCGCGCGATCCAGGCGCTCTCGGGGAATGCAGCGAGCAGCTGGTCGCCGAGCTCGCGGTCGACCGCGAAGTTGTCTTTTCCGCCCAGCATGTAGTCGTACACGCGGGCGACGTTCGGGACGGTCGGGTCGAATCCCGCGCCCACGCCGGAACCGGGGCTGCCTGCCACGAGCTGAGCCTATCGACGGGCGACCGCGCCAGCCAAAGAACCGCCGCCGCGCGGCATCAAATGGCTTGCCCCGGCCAGGGCGGGCGCGGTCAGATGAACCGGAGCGAAGGGATCCCGATGTGCGTGCGCCGGCGGCGGACCTGGATGCCACGGACGTGGCAACCGCGGTAGCCAGCGGCTGGGGGCTGCCAGTAACGGGCCTGCGTTATGAGGCGCTCGGCGGCGGCAGCCATCACTGGGCGGCGGCGGCGGACGGCGCCAGGTATTTCCTCACCGTGGATGACCTGCTCGATAAGCCCTGGCTGGGAGCCGGCGCGGACACGGCTTTCCGCGGCTTGCGCGATGCCTTCGCCGCCGCGCGCGAGCTGCATGACCGGGCCGGCCCGCGGTTTGTCGTGGCTCCGCTGCCTTCGCAGCGAGGCGAGGCCGTGGTGCGGCTCACCGCCCGGTACAGCATCGCGGTGTTTCCTTTCGTGCCTGCCGAGTCCGGGCACTGGGGCGATGTCCTCACGGCACGGGACCGCGACGAGATCCTGCGCATGCTCGCCGACCTGCACGTGGCCACGCCCGTTGTGCGATCGCTGGTCAGGCCGCGGGCGGGAGAGGTATACGAGCGGGCGATCCTGGAGGCCGCGCTCAGCGATCTCGACGATCCGTGGGCGGGCGGTCCGTTCGCCGAACCCGCACGCAGGGCGCTGGCCGCCCGGGCCGGGGTCGTAACCGGCTGGCTCGCCGACTTCGACCGGCTCGCGGCGCACGTGGCCGCGTCCAGCGCCAGCCAGGTCGTCACCCACGGCGAGCCGCACGGCGGCAACATCATGCGCGCCGGCGGCCGGCGGCTGCTCATCGACTGGGACACTGTTGCCCTGGCCCCGCCTGAGCGGGACCTGTGGATGCTGGACGACGGGACGGCCGGGACGCTGGCCGCCTACACCGACGCGACAGGCAGGACTGCGGACCCGATGGCACTTCGCTACTACCGCGTGGCCTGGCGGCTCGCGGACCTCGCCGGCTTCACCGGGCGGCTGAGGTCGGCGCACCGGCAGAACGGAAATACCGAGCACGCCTGGGCGTCGCTGCAGATCGTGCTCGGTGACGACCAGGCCGGCCGGGGCCAGCCGTACCGGTACCTGCCGCGCGAGTCGCAGGGATAGCGGGGCGGCGGTGATGCGAGTGCTCGCCGCGATCGGCCACGCCCTGGCCCTCGCCGGCTCGATGACGTGGCAGATCACCTGGTCGCTGATCCTCGGGTTCACGCTGTCGGCCGTCGTGCAGGCCGTGGTGCGCAGGCAGACCGTCATCCGGCTACTGGGCGATGACCGGCCGAAGACGCTGGCGATCGCCGCAGGCTTCGGTGCCGCCTCGTCGTCGTGCTCCTACGCGGCCGTGGCCCTCGCGCGGTCGCTGTTCCGCCGCGGCGCGAGCTTCGTCGCCGCAATGGCATTCGAGATCGCGAGCACGAATCTGGTGATCGAGCTCGGCATCATCCTCGCGCTGCTGATCGGCTGGCAATTCACGGCGGCCGAGTTCGTCGGCGGTCCTGTGATGATCGTCCTGGTCGCGGTCGCGTTCCGGCTCGTCGTCCGGCAGCCGCTGATCGCCGCGGCGCGACGGCAGGCTGACGCCGGGCTGGCCGGCTCGATGGAGGGCCACGCGGCGATGGACATGAGCATCAAGTCGGACGGCAGCTTCTGGCAGCGGCTGCTGAGCCGCGGCGGGTACACGTCAGTGAGCCACATCTTCGTGATGGAGTGGGCCGCCGTCATCCGTGACGTCGTCCTCGGCCTGCTGATCGCCGGGGCGGTCGGCGCGTGGGTGCCTGACAGCTTCTGGCAGCACCTGTTCCTCACCAGCCACCCGCTCGGCTCCAAGCTCTGGGGGCCAGTCATCGGCCCGGTCATCTCGGTGCTCAGCTTCGTGTGCTCGATCGGCAACGTTCCGCTGGCCGCTGTGCTGTGGAACGGCGGGATCAGCTTCGGCGGAGTGGTGGCGTTCATCTTCGCCGACCTGATCATCATTCCGATCCTGGTCATCTACCGGAAGTACTACGGCACGGCGATGATGCTCGCGATCCTCGGGATCTTCTACCTCACCATGGTCATCGCCGGGTACATCGTCGAGTTTCTGTTCGGCGGGCTTGGCCTGATCCCGCAGGCGCGTGCCGCGAAGGTTGGCGACACGGGCATTACATGGAACTACACCACGGTGCTGAACATCATCTTCCTGCTGATCGCCGCGGCGCTGATCATCAGGTTCCTCAGAACAGGCGGAGCGTCGATGCTGAGGATGATGGGCGGCGGGCCTGACGAGCACGGCCAGCACGATCAGCACGCGCACGGCCCGGTCAGCTAGCGGGCGAGCGCGAGCGCCCCGGCGACCGCGGTCGCTGCGGCGATGACGGTGCGGGAGAGCCGCACGGCGCGGCTGATGTCGCCGGGCTCCGGTGTCCGCCCGGTCCCGAGCACCGGCCGGTTCTCTGCCCTTGCGCTGTAGCTAACCGGCCCGCCCAGGCGCACGCCGAGCGCTCCGGCGAACGCGGCCTCACACCAGCCGGCGTTCGGGCTCGGATGCAGCGGGCCGTCCTGCCGCGCCGCCAGCCAGGCCGCTTCAGGCGAGCCGGCCACCGCCGGCGCGCAGACCGAAGCCAGCAGTGCGGTCAGTCTTGCGGGCGCGACGTTGGCGACGTCGTCGAGGCGGGCGCTAGCCCAGCCGAATCGTTCGTACCGGCGGCTGCGGTGGCCCACCATGGCGTCGAGCGTGTTCACCGCCCGGTAGCCGGCCAGCGCAGGAACGCCGCCGAGCGCTCCCCACAGCAACGGCGCCGCGACCGCGTCGCTGGTGTTCTCGGCAACGGACTCGATGACGGCCGCGGCGAGCTGTGTCGCGCCCAGGTGACCGGGATCGCGGCCGCACAAGCTGGGCAGCAGCCGCCTCGCCCGGTCCAGATCGCCGGCCGCCAGCGCCATCTGGACCTGGCCGGCCGCGCGTGCCAGCGACTGTCCGCCGAGTACCATCCAGGTGCAGGTCATCGTCAGGCCCAGGCGCGCCGCCGGACGGCCTCGGCAGGCCAGCGCGGCCGCGAACGCTGGTCCGATGGCGAGCCCGGCGCCGCAGGCGGCGAACGCCGTGCCCGCTGCCCTGGTGTCGGCGTACATCAGGTCTTCCAGCCGCCGGGCGGCAGCGCCGAATCCCGCGACGGGATGACCGCGGCGCGGATCACCGAACGCGGCATCGGCTGCCACGCCGCCGACCAGCCCGGCCATCAGCGGCCAGCGGAGGAACGGGCCGCCGCGTGGCCCGCCGCCTCGCGCCCTGGCATGGCCCGCGCTCATTCCTGTCGCTCGCTTGCCCGCGGCGCATCCTGGCCCGCGGTGAATACTGGCCAGCGGTGGCCGTGCCAGTTCAGCGAGCAGTCACCGCAGCGTCCGCCACGGTCGAGCAGGTCATACCCGCAACACGTCGTGCGCGCGTAGCGGGTGCCGTCAGGCGTCCGCAGCCACCGGCCCGACGGAGCCAGATCAGCGGGATGCGCCCAGTTAAAACGGAGGAGCGAGCCGACCGGATGCCGGCGCTGCGTGGCGATGGTGCTCAGCGCGCCGGCCAGGGCAGCGCCGATGTTGCCGGTGAGCAGGTAGCCGCCGATGCGGACCTGGCGGCGGATCGCGGTGGCGAGCGGATCCAGGTACTCGTCGCGCAGGCTGCGCCAGCCCGCGGCAGGGGCCAGCGCGCGCAGCGGCGTGACGCTCAGCTCCACAAATCCTGGCTGCCGCAGGCGGTAGCTGACGAGGTCGCCGCGCAGGTCAGGGACTACGCCGCAGAGGCTTGCCGAGCCCGCGTAGATCGAGGTCAGCCGCGCCGCCCAGCCCTGGTAGAAAACCGACGCGGCGATCCAGCGTTGCCCGGTGCCCAGCCGTGCCGCGACGTCGTCGATCATCCGGCGCAGGCCATCCTGATCGTCGATGAGCGCGCGGGCCGTCTGCCAGCCAGCGGTCGCGGCGGCGGGTGCGCTGGCGAACGCGAAGAACGGGCCGAACCCGGCAATGTCTTCGACGGGAATGGCAGGCCGAGGCTGGCCCATCAGCCCTGCCGGTCCTGCCGGCCCTGCCCTGGCCTGACTAGCGCGATCCGGCCAGGCGGCACCTCGGGAACCGTGCCGGGATGCAGGATCGAAGCGATCGCCTCGACCCCGTCGGCCAGCCGCGGGCCTGGCCGCACGACGAGGCCGTCGGCGTCGATCGCCCAGACAGGGCAGTCCTGGCAGTCAGGGAGGGCAGCCGCGACGGCTTGCGCCTGCTCGGCGGCTCCGGCCAGGTGGTATCCGCACGGCGCGACGATGACGACGTCCGGCCTGGCCGCGGCGATCTCCTCCCAGCTGGCCGGCGCTGACCTGGCGCCGGGGCTGGCCGCGACCGGCTCGCCGCCCGCCGCGCTGACGAGGTCGGGTATCCAGTGTCCTGCGGTGAACGGCGGGTCGGTCCACTCGATGACCGCGACCCTGGGCTTCGGCCGGCCGGCAACGCGCGCCGCGACCTCATCAAGGCGCGAGCGGAGCGCCGCGACGAGCCCGGCGGCCCGGTCAGCGACGCCGGCCCGCTGACCGACGGTGATGATCGAATCCAGGACCTCGCCGAGCGTATGCGGGTCAAGGGAGAGGACGTCAGCCTGGCAGCCGAGGTAGTCGAGAGCCGCGTCAACCTCACCGGACGGGAGCGCGCAGACCCGGCACAGGTCCTGGGTGAGGATCAGGTCAGGCTGCAGTGCCGCCAGCGCCTGCGCGTGCAGGGTGTACAGGTCCTCGCCGGCGGCGAACTGCGCGCGGACGTACCGGTCGATCTCTCCTGGGGACATGCCGGTGGTGTCGCGGCCGCCGACCACCACGGTCTTTTCCGCCCTGGCCGCGGGTGGCTCGTCGCATTCGAAGGTCACGCCGACCAGGTCAGGCCCGAGCCCGAGCGCGTACACGATCTCGGTGGCCGACGGCAGCAGGGATACCAGGCGCACGAGGCCAGGATAGGGCGGTCAGGCTGACTGCCTGACGATCAGCCGGATGGCGTGGCCGTGGCTGGCGAACGGGCCGACGTTGTCAGGAATGCCGGTGACGATGTCGAAGCAGACCTGGTCGCCGTCCCTGTGCTCGCGGACGCTGGTGGCCGGCTCGGCGATCGCCGCGATGAAGGCCCAGGCCCGCCGCCTGATGTCGCCATTGCTGGCGTTGCCTTGGTGCTCGAGTACCGCTGTCAGCACGCCGTCGGCGCCCGATGTCGTGCGCACCAGTCGCAGGCCGGTGCCGGCGTCCTGGGCGCTGGCCACGCGCAGGTGCGGCACCAGATGAGCGTCAGGTTCCTCGGCCACCCAGGCCGGGCGCCTGGCCAGCGCGGCTAGCTCGTCGATCGGCTCCGCGAACGCGCTGGCGTCGGCGACTCCCTGGTACCTGCTGTCGGTGTCCCACCGCCTGCGCTCGCCGTCCTGCTGCGACATTGCCGGGCTCCTGACGTGTCTGCGTCCCGTTCTTATTCTCGCTCAGCCTGCGCTGCGTAGCGCAGGAACCGTTCGTAGGCCTCGTCGACGCCCGCGCGATCCTTCGTCGCGAGGAGATCAAGCAGCAGGCCGCGCACCACGGCGACGGCGAGGCGTGCGTCCGCCCGGGCGGCGCGCTCGTCGGCACCGCCCGCGACCAGACCGGCGGCGATCGGAGCGACCCAGCTCTCGACGATGCCGTCCAGGAAGCCGTCGGTGCCAGGCCGACCGAGCAGCGCGTGTGCGTACAACTCGAAGAACAGGCGCTCCTGCGGCCAGAGGCCAGGATCGCTCAGCCGCCGCCAGGCTTGCCTGCCCGCGTCCGCTGCCGTGCCCCCTGCCCCGGCCCCGGCCCCGGCCCCGGCGGCCCCGGCCCCGGCTGCCCGGGCCGCGGGCCCTGCCCCGAGCAGGGCGGCCCGCTGCTGGTCCTCGACCGCCCTGGTTACCGCCGCGAGCAGGCCCTCCCGCGATCCGAAGTGGTAGATCAGCATCCGGTGACTGGTTCCGATCGCCGCGGCAAGCTCGCGCAAGCTCAGGTCGGCGATCCCGGCGTTCAGCGCATGGCGGACGGCGGCGGCCAGCAGCCGGTCCCTGGCTTGCGATGGCGGCATAGCTTACTGTACCATGCGGTACATGTTCCATTTGGTACAACGAGGATCGCGGCGGCGGCTGTCCGTCGAAGCGGAGGGCGTCGCCAGGGCTCCTGCCGTCGCCGTGTGGCGGCTCGTCTCTGACGCCACCAGCTACCCGGAATGGGGACCGTGGAGCGACGCTGGCTACTACCGGCACGGTGGGAATGTGCCAGGCGGGACCGGCGCCGTGCGCTGGTTCAGGCACGGCCGCGCGACGACGGTCGAGGAGGTCATCGCGGCCGAGCCCGGCGGGCGGCTCAGCTACATCGTCATCGGCGGCATCCCGGTGCGGAACTACCGAGCCGACGTCACGCTCAGCCCAGTCGCCGACGGGACCCAGGTGCGCTGGCAGGCGTCCTGGGACCGGACGATCGGCGGCGCAATCGTCCATCGCACGCTCGTCAGGCTGTATCCGGAGATCATGCGGCGGCTGATCGCGGCCGCCGAGCGGGCGGTTCCTGCTGGCTCGAGTACATAGCGGCGCTCAAGCCAGGCGCCGCGGCGCGAGGGTGCGCGCTGCAGGCTCGGCGGCGATGGCGCACCCGGCGGCCCGCTTGAGGAACGTCCTGGCCAGCCCGAACGTCTCCTCGATGGTCCGTCCGGCCAGGCAGGCCTCGTAGTCCCGATAGCGCGACGCCTCCCACGCCTGTCCCCTGGGCGGGAGCGAGGTGAGAGCGGGCTCGGGCACCGACGCCCACCGCCACGCCGCGACGCGGCCATCCCTAGGCGCCTCTGGCTCGATGAAGTCGGTATGGTCCACGTGCTGACCGGCCCGGTTCCGCACGAAGCGCAGCCCGGCGAGCGTCCCCTCGATCAGGTCGCGATCCGCCGCTTCCTGCTTCGCCAGCACGGCGTCATAGCCGTCGGGGTGATACCGCACGAGGGTGCCATCCACGATCGTGACCCACCAGACGGCCTCGCTGATCATGGCGAACGCCCTGGACCTGTCCTTCGCCCTGGCACGCAGCAGCCGGCCGGTCGCATCGCGCATCGCGCTCACCGACCACTCCAGGGCGGTTCCGCCTGCTGTGCGGTCGGCTGCGTTCTCCCGGTTCCATGCGACACGGCAGCGCGCCGAGCAGAACCGGCCGTGCTCACGGCGCGGCTCGAACGGCATGCCGCACTGATCGCAGGTGCGTGTATCGGCCACCTGCCTATGTTACGCGTAACGGGCATGTATCAGTGCGGGAACGTGCGGCTGGCAGCGTTCGAGCGTCAGCGCGCGGCAGCGGCTGGCCGCTGGCCGCTGATCGCTGACCGCTCGTTGACCGGGTATGGGTGGGACACCCATCACCGCGAAGCGCAATGGGTGTCTCTCCCATACCCGCGCGGATGCCTGCGCGGCCGGGCACGAGACGGCTTTTTGCCGGTTGCGGGGTTTCTGCGCGCTGAAACCGGGCGACGCCTGCTGTGGTCATGGCAGGTTTGTCTGTTCCGGTGTGGATTCTCGCCCATCATGGCGATTACACCATTGGCTCGATGCCATTCTCTGGCCGCTACATTGTGCTGGCGCTGGCGGCCATTGTCGTCATTGTCGTGCTGTTGTGGATCCCTGTGCTCAGCGACCAGATCACCGCCGTCCTCAGTCAGACGGCTCCCAAGTGGGCGCCGGTGATGCTGTTGTCGGGAGGGGCTCTCCTGGTGACCGGCATGGTCGTGCACGTCACGCAGCTGGAAATCGCGGGCGGCGTCCTGATCGGCCTGGTCGCGCTTGCGTTCTTCATCGACAACTACTAGCAAGGCAGCGGTACCCGCGGCCGTGGCGCGTTGGGCGCGAGGCGACAACTTAACGTTGACGCCCTGGGGCAGACAACTTTAAGTTGTCGGTATGGACACCGTGGACCTGCGCGCCCTGATCGGCGAGGTCGGCCGGCGTGCATACGGCTCGCCGCTCGACCAGATCGAGGCCGCCCTGGCCGCCAGCGAGGAGCTCCAGTCACGTGCCGACGATCTGGTCGGCCACTTCGTGACGCACGCTCGCCACGCTGGCTGCTCGTGGACCGAGATAGGGCAGCGGCTCGGTGTCTCCAAACAGGCCGCCCGCCAGCGGTTCACCAGGCCGGCCGCGAGGGCACCTGGCGAACTGACCGAGCAGCCGATGCTGCCGGCGTGCCGGCAAGCCGCGCGACGCGAGGCCGCTGCCGACGGAGCGGCCGAGGTCGGCACCCATCATCAGCTGGTCGGGCTGTTCGAGGATGGTGCGGCGGCGGCGATTATGGAGAAGCTGGGGCTGCGCCGCGATAGCGTCCGCGAGGCCGCGCACGCGCTGTTCCCGGCCGCCCGCGAGCCGAGCACACCGGCCACGCCGGCCACGCCGGCCACGCCGGCCACGCCGGGCACACCGAGCACGCCGGCCACGCCGGCCACGCGGGCCACGCCGGCCACGCCGGGCACGCCGACTGCGGACGGCGCGGAACTGCCGCCGGAATCGGTCGCCGCGCAGGAGGCGCTGGCAGGAGCGCTCAGCCTGGCCCGCCGGGCCGGGTGCCGCTATGTCGGCACCGAGCACCTGCTCGGCGCGCTGGCGTTGGATCCCGGATCGCGGGCGAGGCGGGTGCTCATCCAGCTGGACGCCAGCATCCCGGCGATCAAGCGCGAGCTTGAGTGCTACATCAGCCCGTCCAGGCGGCGACGCCGGCGCGGCAAGGGCCGCGACCACAGCTGCTCGTTCTGCGGGAAGGCCGAGGACAGCGGTGTCGCGCTGGTAGCGGGGCCTGGCGTGTGGATCTGCTCGGAGTGCGTCGCGCTGGCTGGCGAGATCCTGGATGAACGAGAAACCGCCGCAGCTCGCCGCCGGACCTGAACAGGGGCGGTTCGTCCCGGGCTGGGAATAGTGATCACGGTAGGACTGGCCGGCTGGCGTCGGGCCGCGCGCCGTCGGCGGCCGCGATCGCGTGCGCATGGGGAGGCGCGTCATGGACGTAGATATCCGGTATAGCCCGTCGTTCGCACTCGGAGTCATCACGTTGCCGCCCGGCGGTGAGGTGAAGGCCGAGGCCGGGGCGATGACGAGCATGTCCGGCGGCGTCGAGATCGAGACGACGGCGCAGGGCGGCCTGCTGAAGGGGCTCAAGCGATCCATGCTGGGCGGCGAGAGCTTCTTCATCAACACGTTCACCGCTCCGTCGGGCGGTGAGCTCACCGTCGCGCCGACGCTTCCCGGTGACATCGTCAGAATGCAGGCGGGGCATGCGGCGATGATGGTTCAGTCCGGCTCGTGGCTCGCTTCGGATCCCGCGGTCGATGTCGACACCAAGTGGGGCGGCGCCCGGACGTTCTTCTCTGGCGAGGGACTGTTCCTGCTCCGCTGCAGCGGGGCAGGCGACATGATCGTTTCCAGCTTCGGCGCGATCGAGCGGCGCGACCTGGCGGAGGGCGAGGTCCTGAAGATCGACACCGGGCACATCGTCGCCTTCGCCGAGGGGATCAGCTACCAGGTCAGCAAGGTCGGCGGCTGGAAGTCAACGCTGCTGTCCGGGGAGGGACTGGTCGCGACGTTCACCGGACCCGGCGCGCTGTGGCTGCAGACCCGCAGCCCGGCGGACTTTATCGGCTGGCTGACACCGCAGCTTCCGACGCAGCAGAACTAGCGGGCCGGGAGGCAGGCGCGCGACCGGCGACTTGCTCCGTTTGGCGCTGCTATGCCGGTATTCGACCCGCTGCTGGTAGCAGCTCGTCTGGCAGACTGTTGGTTCACTCGAACGCCGTGGCATGGGGGCCGTCATGGGGAGTCTGCCGTGAGCGCGGGCGACCCGGGCCTGATCCTGCTCGTGGGCGCCGTCGTGGTGCTGGCTGCTGTCGTCGCGTCCAGGATCACCCACCAGGTCGGCCTGCCTGCGCTGCTGGTCTTCCTCGGCCTCGGCCTGGCGCTTGGGGAGGCGGGCCTCGGCGTCCGTTTCGACAACGCACAGCTCGCGCTGGCGCTCGGGACCAGCGCGCTGGTGCTGATCCTGGCCGAGGGCGGCATCACGACGAACTGGTCACACGCCCGCGCCGCGGCGCCCGCCGCGCTGCTCCTGGCCACGATCGGCGTCGCGGTCAGCATCGCGGTTGTCGCGGTGGTCTCGCACTGGCTGCTGTCGTTCAGCTGGCGGAACGCCCTGCTGCTGAGCGCGGTGCTGGCCCCGACCGATGCCGCGGCCGTGTTCTCCGTGCTGCGCAAGCTGCCGCTGCCGCCGAGGCTCGCGGGAACGCTGGAGGCCGAGTCCGGCCTCAACGACGCTCCCGCTGTCCTCGCGGTGACGTTGCTCAGCGGCCTGGCATTGAGCTCGCCGGGACCGGCGGTCGTGGTCGGCGCTGTCGTCTACGAGCTGGCCGCTGGAGCGGCCATCGGGCTGCTCGCAGGGATGATCGGCGCCGTCTCGCTGCGGCGGCTGGCGCTGCCCGCATCGGGCCTGTACCCGGTGGCAGTGCTGGCCTTGATCGTCGCCGGATACGGGGCAGCGGTGCTTGCGCACGCGAGCGGCTTCCTCGCGGTCTACGTGGCGGCGGTCGTGCTGGGCAACGTCCGGCTGCCGCATCGGCCGGCCACCAGAGGTTTCGCCGAGGGAATCGCGTGGCTCGCGCAGATCGGCCTGTTCGTCATGCTGGGGCTGCTCGCCTCGCCCAAGCGGCTGCCAGGAGTGATCCTGCCTGCGCTGGCTATCGGGTGCGTGCTGATCCTGCTCGCACGGCCAGCCGCCGTCTTGGTGGCGGCGCTGCCCTTGCGGTTGCTGGGGCGGCGCGGGCCGGACTGGCTTCGCCGTATTCCGTGGCGCTGGCAGGCATTCTTGTC
Source organism: uncultured Actinomycetota bacterium (assembly GCA_963739025.1). Classification (GTDB taxonomy): domain Bacteria; phylum Actinomycetota; class Actinomycetes; order Streptosporangiales; family Streptosporangiaceae; genus Chersky-822. The sequence goes on from CAVTYS010000005.1 coordinate 802,313, forward strand.
GTGGGCCGGTCTGCGGGGTGCGGTGCCGATTGTGCTGGCCACGATCCCCATCAGCGCGCACGTGCCAGGAGCGACGCGAGTGTTCGACGTCGTCTTCGTGGTCGTGGTGGTTTGCACGCTGGTGCAGGCGCCGACTCTGCCGTGGCTCGCCAGGCGGCTCAACCTGGTGACGCCGGCCGAGCCGCTGGAGATCGACGTGGAAGCGGCGCCGCTGGAAACGCTCGCCGCTGAGATGCTGCAGGTGCAGATTCCTGACGGGTCCAGGCTGCACGGCGTGGAGGTCTTCGAGCTGCGGCTGCCTGCCGAGGCGAACGTCGCGCTGATCGTCAGGGAAGGGCGCGGACTCGTGCCGCAGCCCACGACGACCTTGCGCGCGGCCGACTGGCTTCTTGTCGTCGCAGCGCCCGCGGTCCGCGAGCAGACCGAGCGGCGGCTCCGCGCCGTCAGCCGGGCTGGCAAGCTGGCCGGCTGGCTCGGCGAGCGCGGGCTCTGACCGGCTCAGCCCTCCCGGTCCGGCCTGACCAGCGGCCTGACCAGCGGCCACGCCGCGATCAGCAGCAGGACGCCGCCGGCCAGTTCCTCGGCGAACGACGTGCGGGCCCACGGGGCGTACCACGTCTCCTGGAACCCGAACATGCCAACCTCGATGCTGATCAGCAACCCGACGGCGGTGGCGATGAGCAGGCCTGCCGCTGCGACGACCGCAGCCAGCCAGCGGGTCCCGAGCAGAACGAGCGCGAGCAGAATGGCGCCGATTCCCTGGGCCAGGAACAGCGGGCCGATCGTCGGTATCTGCCGGTATCCGTTGTCTTGACCCCACAGGTACAGGTGAATGACGCCAGAGGCCGCCGTGAGAAGAGCGCCGACCACGATCATTCCGGTGACGACCGCGCGGGTGCCTGGCGCTGCGATCACGCGCGGGTTCCTGAGCAGCATGGTTATCAGGGATTGGCGGCCCGCTGCGGACTGCTGAGTGCTGGTGTTTGTGCTCATATGATCAACCTTCCGGAGGAGTTGCCTCTGCCCGCCGGAAGGCGAGCCCGACGATGAGCAGCCCGAGATAGGTACACAAGTCCTCCTAGAACAAGCCAGGATGCGCCGCCAGTCGCCGCTCACCGGCCTGTAGTGCATACGTAGCGAAGTCCCGATTGGTTCAAACGCATAGATTGGTTACGCGCCGCCGGCGGTCACGATCATGTCCGTGACGAAGCCCGCGATCAGGCCGAGAAGGACACCACGGTAGATGAGGTCCTTGCGGGTGCTCTTGAACGCCACTCCGAGCAGCTGGATGACGACGTAGAGGATCGAGCCCGCCGCCAAGGTCAGGAAGATGACGCTGACGGCGTCGCTTGTGAACTGACGTCCCACGGCGGTTCCGATGACGGTCGGTCCGCCGCCTATCAGGCCCATCATCAGCAAGAATCGCCAGGATGGCCGGTCGCCTTCTGCCGCGAGCGGCGCGACGATGCCGAAGCCCTCCGTCGCGTTGTGCAGGGCGAAGCCGATGACGAGGACGGTCGCGAGCCCGATAGCGCCAACGGCCGCGCTCGCACCTATTGCCAGGCCCTCGCCGAAGTTGTGCAGGCCGATCCCGACGGCGATCAGCAAGCACAGGCGCCGTGCCGGGGGCCATCCGCCGATCCCCGCGCGCGTGGCTGACAGCTCGCCCGACGTCATCGTCCCGGGCCCGAAGCGCCTGGCCTTCTTGGCCCGGCCCAGCCACCGCTCGTAGTAGACAAGGCTGAGCAGCCCCAAGCTGATACCGCCCAGGAAGAGCGCGCCGTAGCCCAGGACCGGCCCGATCCCGCCGCTGCCCTCGTGCAGGTTCCCGAGCGCGGTGTCGACCGGTTCGAAGGCGTGCGAGAGCACGTCCCAGACGAGGAACAGCAGAATCCCGATCGCCATCGCGTTCAGGAACTGCGCAAGTCCTGGTCGGGGTGAGCGGAGCCGCCCGATTGGCAGGCCGAGGACGATGGTGCCGCCGGCGATGAGACCCAGGAGCACGGTCTGAGCTTCACTCATGGTTGAGGACTCCAGGAGACTGGGACGCGGGACCGAATTGTCGGCTCTGAAGTTAGGTTAGCCTAACCTAAGATCGAGCTTGGGCGTGACGCCGGCCCCGAATATGCCGGATCGCCGCCGCGAGACCGAGCGCGCCGCCAGGCGCGAGAGTCACGAGCGCTGGAAGCTGATATCTCCAGGAAAACTCAAAAAGATCAGAAACTAGCAGCACGAACGCACCCGACAACGTGCAGAGTAGGCACGCGAGCGCGATCTGACGAGCGCCGGCCTGCGGTGCTGGCCCGGGGGACGACCCCCCAGAGCCCCCGCTCGGTGCTGGCCCGGGGGACGACCCCCCAGAGCCCCCGCTCGGTGCTGGCCCGGGGGACGACCCCCCAGAGCCCCCGCTCGGTCGCCGTCTCAGCAGGAGCAGTCCTGAGCCAGCCAGACCCGCCGCGGCGAGCAGCGCGTACAGCGCTCCCGGTGTATAGCCGCCGCCGAGCTGGTAGCTGCGCAAGAACCCCGCTGCGGGCCGCCACACGGCAGGCTTTCCGCCGCCGTAGGTGGCGATGACGCTGTCGATCTTGCTGGCGGATGTCCAGGGCGGGAAGTACGGGTACTTGGTCTGGAACTGCCACCGGTAGACCGGCGTGTCGCCGGCGCCGGTGGTGTGGTTCCCCGTGAACAGCTTGGCGACGTCGGAGCCGTACGCGGCCAGCACCCGCAGCGGCTGCTGGGTCAGGACCCGGTGGTTGAAGTCGGTGATCTGTGCGTCGGTTCGCGGGCGCGGCTGGTTGTCGTAGTAGGGCCGGATCGGGGAGCCCTGGTTGTATTCGAGCCAGTCGGGACCGTGTGCCTGCTGCCGCGGCGTCGGGCACATGGCGCGCTCGGCATCGGGGAGCTTGAGCGTGGCGCATCCGGCCGCCGCCGCGGTCCGGCCGTAGAAGGACGTCGCGCCGGTGTGCGACAGGAAGAAGTCGCCCGCGATCAGGTAGTTGCCGGTCATGTAGGCCAGGATCGGCACGGCGAAGGCCGCGCAGAGGGCCACGGCCTTGCCGATCGCCAGGCGCCAGCCCCCGTCCGCCCAGCGGCCCAGCACCAGCAGGTAGATCACGGCGGGCAGCAACAGCGCCTCGCCTACCTGCGCGATCGTGGCCGACGCGCCTAGCACGAAGCCGGCCGCGAGTACCCGCCGCCACCCGGCGGATGGGTGCCAGAGCAGGATCGCCAGGCCCGCGACGATCAGGGCCTCCAGCCAGACGTCGGGCATCAGGACCTGCTCGATCTGCACCTGGTAGCCATCGAGCAGGACGGGCGCGATGGCCAGCGCGGCGAGCCAGCGTCCGGCACCGCGGCGCAGCAGCAGGAGATAGATAACGACGGCCATCGCCAGGCCGAGCAGGTGCTGGATGACGACGACCACGTCGAGGTTCCCGACCGCCAGGATCGCCCGCAGTACTCCGCCGTAGCCGACTGGATCCATGCCGGGTGCCTCGCCGAGCAGATACCTGGGCGTGTCGATGTAGAAGAGCGCGGGGCGGTAGGCGAGCACGGCCAGGATCCGGAGCGCGGTGCCGGCGGCCAGCAGGACGACGGCCGGCCAGTGCCGGCGCAACGCAGCGGCCGCGGTAGCCGGCCAGCCTGCCCGCCCGGTTCGCGGATCAGGATGCGCCGGCGGCTGCTGCGCGGTCGCGCGGTCGGTGTCCTGGCTTGTCATTGCGGCGTCGGATGGTGGCCGCCGGATGAGTGCCAGAGGGCCAGGAAGACGGTGGCCAAGGCCAGCCACCTGGTCATCCGGTTCCGCGGCACCTGGGTGAGCGTGACCCACGCGATCGCGGTGTACCACGCGAAGACCCAGGGGGCAACCACGATCCAGGCGAACGTCACCGCGAACGGCGCGACCACCTCACGGGGCTGGTCGGATGAAATCCGCTGGTACACCAGCCATGCGACCACGAGCAGGGCGATCGGCCACAGGAAGCTGATGACCGAGGTCATGGTGCCCTGGCTGATCCCGAGTGCCTTGCCGGATACCTCGACCAGCCACCAGGGCGAGGGCAGTGAGATCCACTTGGCCCCGCCAGCGAGCGGCGTCAGCGCGCTGATCCCGTAGAAACTGTATTGCAGTGCCATCACCGCGATCGCGACCAGCGCGATCCTGGCCGTGCGCAGCCACTCACGGCGCCTGAGCAGCGGCCAGGCGAGCCCGATGCCGATGAGCACGGCGTTGATCTTGATCCCGCACGCGAGGCCGATCAGGACGCCGATGAGCACGTCGCCCCAGAGGCCAGAGACCCGGCGGGCGACCTGGATCGAGCAGATCGCTGCCGCCGCCACGAGCGTGTCCAGGTGGCCGCCGCTGACGAGTTGCTGCAGGATGACCGGGTTCGCGACCCAGAACAGCGTCGCCCTGATCGGGTCGTCCGAGGTCTTGAGCAAGAGCACTCCGACGCCGATGAAGACCAGGCCGTTGAGGATCATCAGGACCCAGATGGTGCTGGCCACGTGCGGTCCGCCGATGAGGGCCGCGAACTTCTGGATCACGGTCGCGAGCGGGCCGTACACGGACGGCTGCGACTTCCACAGGTCGCCGACGGCCTTCGTGTAGGGGGAGTGCGCGCCGAGGAAGGCCAGCGGGCTTGTGGTGTACGGGTTACCGCCCAGCGCCGCGATCCGGCCGTAGGCCGCATAGCTCGCGGTGTCCGATGATCCGACCGGGGTGAGGCTGACCATGACCGCGACGACGCACGCGCTGGCCATCAGCAGGTGGCGCGGGTTGGGCCGCCAGCCCTGGCTGTGCGCCCAGAGCATGCCCGCCAGCCCGAGGCACGCGAGAATATTGCCGGTGTAGAGCAGCACCGACGCGAGCACGTTCTGGTTGGCCAGGGACGGCAGCAGGGTCGACAACGGGAGGTTGACCCGCAGCGTCTCAGTGTTCGGCGCGGTGGCGCCCACCAGCATGCCGAGCAGCAGGCCGAGCGCGGATATCGAGATCGCGAACTTCGGGTCGGACAGTTTGCTCCAGGCGAGCTTGCGGATCAGCTCGCTCATCACCCAGTCGACGGGTCCCCTGGCCGGCTGTCGTCCACCGGGCTCCTGCGGGGTCGCCGTCTGGGGCTCAGGCCCGGTAGCGGGCTTGGTTCCGTTCTTGGCTTGCCCGGCACCGGCACCCGCGGTGACGAGCGCGGGCTCCGGATCGTCAGCGGAGCCGTTCAGGCTGGCAGGGACGGCCGGCCCGGCATCGCCGTCGGTCGTCCGCATCCCTGCACGTTCCTGCATGGCAGCAGCACGTCCTAACGGAGCGGTGGGTGGCACACACGGCCTCCATGCAACACGGGTGAACGTGTTCCGGCGAGCCAGACATCGTGGCTCGCATTCAGGCGCCAGATCGGAGTACTCATGCGCTCGTCGGCCGCAGCATGACCAACGGCCGGCGGGTGCGCTGGGTTCCTTACCGTCGAATGTACTTTATGTCGCTGCCAGTCTCGCACGAGCGTGATCGCGGCGCCGCACCCCACGCTAGTGTCGGCGCAGCCGGGCGCGCAGCCGTTCCCTCCGGACGTCGGCCAGGATCGCCCTCGATGCGTTGCGGGCAGGGGCGGCCATCACGCCGCCACCGGGATGGGTGCCCGAGCCGCACAGGTACAGTCCGGTTACCGGCGAGCGGTAGTCGCCGTAACCGAAGATCGGCCGCAGCGACAGCATCTGGTCGGGCGTCATCTCGCCCTGAAAGATGTTGCCGCCAAGCAGGCCGTAGCGCTCCTCGATGTCCGGCGGGGCCAGCACCTCGTCGTGCAGGACCGACGCCGTGAATCCCGGGCAGTACGCCTCGACCGTCTTGAGCACCCGCTTGAGATACGCGGGCCGCTCGGTGTCCCAGGATCCGCCGGCGAGCTCGAACGGGCCGTACTGCGTGAACGCCAGGGCGATGTGGCTGCCGTCCGGCGCCAGTCCTGGTTCGTGCGCGGTCGGGAAGACCATCTCGAGGTAGGGATGCCGGGAGCAGCGCCCGTACTTCGCGTCGTCCCAGGCCCGCTCGAGGTACTCCACGGACGGCGAAATGGCCATCAGGCCGCGGTGCAGCCGCTCGGGCCTGCTGTCGTCCCATGCCATGGGCTGCGGCAGCTCGGACAGCGCCAGGTTCACCTTGACCGACCCTGACCTGGTCCGCAGCCGCTTGACGTCGCGGACGACGTCGTCGGGCAGGTGGCCGAACCCGACCAGGTCCCGGTAGGTGGTGATCGGGTGGGCGCTGGAGACGACGCGGCGCGCGGCAATGCGGGACCCGTCGTCGAGTTCCACCCCGGCTGCCAGGCCGCTGCGGACGGTCACGCGCCGCACCTGGGCGGTCGTCCTGATCTCCGCCCCTGCCGCCTGCGCGGACCTGGCCAGGGCGCCGCTCACGCCGCCCATCCCGCCGTGCACCCAGCCCCAGGCGCCCTGATGTCCGTTCACCTCGCCGATCCAGTGGTGCATCAGCACGTACGCCGAACCCGGGCTCATCGGGCCGCACCAGGCGCCGATGATGGCCTGCGTCGCGAGGGCGCCCTTGACCCTGGGGTCCTCGAACCACTCGTCCAGGAAGTCGGCGGCCGACATCGTGAACAGCCGCACCGCCTCGGCCACGTCCCGCCCTGTCCATCCGCGCAGCCGGGCGCCGACCGCGGCCCACTTCGGCAGCTCGGCCAGCGTGAGATTGGGCGGCACGACGAACAGCAGGTCCTTGAGCAGGTGCGCGACCCGCTCGAAGTGCCGGTCGAACTCCAGGTACGCATCGGCGTCCGCGGCCGAGAACCTGCCGATCTCCGTGGCGTCGCGGGTCGCGTCGCCCCACAAGGTCAGCCCCGAGCCGTCAGGGAACGGGACAAAGTAGTCAGGCGTGACGATCGACACCCGGTAGCCATGCCGCTCCAGGTCCAGTTCCCTGACGATCCGCGGCGGCAGCAGGCTGACCACGTAGGACGCGCTGGAGATCCGGTAGCCCGGCCACGGCTCCTCGGTGACTGCCGCGCCGCCGAGCACGTCCCTGCGCTCCAGCACCAGCACGTCGAGCCCGGCCCTGGCCAGGTAGGCCGCGCACGCCAGGCCGTTATGCCCGCCGCCGACGATCACCACGTCCCTGACACCGCTGGCCTGCGACGTACTCCCCACCCGCACCTCCCGAGACTTACGTCCCATGATGGCGAGTCATCGGCGGCGAGAACAGGGCCTGACGGCACGCCGTGCCAGCACGGCGTGCCGTCGGGCCCCTGTGTTAGGGCAGGCTGGCGTTGATTCCGGTCATCGTCCCGTTGTCCGCGACGGTGACGACCGATGCCGTCTGCTCGGACGTGGCCTGCTGCCACCACTGGGCGGCGAAGCCGGAGGCGCCGCATCCGATCGTGAACTCGACGTGATATCGGCCGGGCAGCAGGTCGGTGAGCGTGTAACTTCCGTCGCCGACCGTGACCGCGGTGACCGGATTCAGCGTCGAGCCGATCAGCGGATCAGGCGTGGGGTTGACCGGGAACGCGGTCACGCACTCACCAGCGACTGGCTGCCCCTGATGCGTGACGGTGCCGGAAACGGCCCCGGTCGCCGCCAGCTTCGCGTTGATGCCGGCCGTGCTCGCTCCCGCCGTGACGGTGACATCCGTCGCGGTCGCTTCCGACTGCTGGCCCTTGTACCACTGCGGGGCCAGGCTGGGACCGCCCGTGCCGCCGCCGCAGAACGCATCGCCTGCGTACACGTGGTAGGTGCCAGCTCCGAGCCCGCGCATCAGGTACATGCCGTGCTGGCCGGTCACCCCGGAGTCGATCGCGTTGCCCGGGTCAGCGGGCACGGCCACGACGCAGACCCCTGCCTGCAGCTTGCCAGCGCCATCGCGCACCGTCCCGGCTATCGATCCCGCGACTCCGAGCTTGCCGTTGATCGCGGTGACCGCGGCCGGCGCGGTGACCGCGACGGGCGACGGGCGCACCGCGGCCGCGAGCTGCGGTTTGCCGCCCCGGCACGGATAGAAGGCGACCTGGTACGAGCCGGTGGCGAGGCCCGCAACCGTGTAGTGCCCGGCGCGGTTCGCCCTGGCGAAGCCGGAGGACTGCGTGTTCGCGTCGAAGGCTTCGACGCACGCTCCTCGTAGCACCGCTCCGGTGCTGCCCCTGACCACGCCAGAGATCGAGCCGCCACGCGCCAGCTTCCCGTCGATCCCTGTCGCGGTGCCGCCGGCTGTGACGGTGACGGGGGTGGCCGACTGCGGTGTTGCCTTCTGCTGGTACCAGCGGCTGCCGTAGACCTCGTGACCGCAGTCGAGGTACTGGACCACGTAGCTGGCAGGAGGCAGGCCCTTGAGCGCATAGCTGCCGTCCTTCTTGGTCAGAGCGAACCCTGAGCCGAAGAAGAACGTGGATGCTCTCGATCCGCTGACGGTCGCCTGCACGCAGATCCTCGGCAGCGGCTTGCCGGCACCGTTCGTGACCGTCCCCGTGATCGTCCCGCCTGCCTGCAGCACGGCGCTGACGCCGGACGTGACGACACCAGCGGGAGCCGAGACCAGGTTGGCGGTACCTGAATCAGGCTTGGCCATGAACCACTGCCTGGCAAGCTTGCCTGTGCCGTAGAAGCAGCCGAAGTTGACGGCGTAGAGGCCCGGGCTGAGGTTGCGGGCGGTGTAGGCGCCGTCATAGGCGAACGCCACGTTGCCGAAGCCAAAACCGAACTCTAGCTGAGACACGGGCACCAGGCTGACGCAGACATCGCTGACCTGGTTTCCGCTGGCATCGGTGACGGCGCCGGTGATCGTTGCCCCTGGCAGCATGGCCGCGTTGATCCCGTTGACCGTTCGCCCGGCGGTGAGCTCGATCCGGTTGGCGGTCGCGCGGTTCGTCTGGCCACGGTAGAACTGCGGGGCATAGCTTCCCGCGTTGCCGCAGCCGCCGGAGAAGGAGACCGTGTAGGACCCGCTCGGCATGGCGTTGACCGAGTACGAGCCGTTGCTGCGGCTCCGCGCTCCACCGAAGCCATGCCGTCCATGGAACTGCACGCAGATGCCGGCGACCGGATTGCCGTGGCTGTCGGTCACCACACCTCTGGCGATGCCGCCGAGCCGCAGGAAGGTGTCGAAGCCCGACACCGTGTTGCCGATCTTGACCATGACCGTGCGCCGCTGCGGGAGATAGTTCCCCCGGTTGCCGCACCGCTGGTAGAACAGCCGGTACTTCCCGGTCGTCAGCCCGACCAGCTGGTACGTGCCGGTCCTGGAGGTGACGGTGTAGTCAAAACCCGTGTTCTTCGTCAGGCCCTCAGCGAAGACGCAGATCCTGCGCAGTCGCTTGCCGTGCGGTCCCACGGCCCTGACCGTTCCCTTGATGGCACCGCCGGTCGGCATGAGGGGGTCGATGTGCGCCGCGACCGTGCCGCTCCTGATGACGATCTTCGTAGCGTGTGCCCTGGTCAGAGAGTGCCGCCACCACACCGGGGCGAAGTTGCCCCTGTTGCCGCAGCGTGAGAACAGAACCTGATAGGTGGCGGGAACGAGCGCGTGCATCACGTACTGCCCGTTGGCGCTCGTCCTGACGAACCCGCCGAACTCGAATCCCCGGCCGGAGCGGGCGATCGCCTCGGCACAGATCCCGGGCAGCGGCCGCCCGTGCGGGCCCCGCACCGTGCCGCCGATCTCGCCGCCGAGCTTGAGCGCCGCGTTGATCCCGCGCGTCGTCTTGCCGGCGACGACAGGAACGGTCTTCGGCCGGTGGTGCGAGTAGAACATGGCGCCCTTGTAGTACTGGCCCAGCCAATTGGTCTTCCGCGTGCAGTCAAAGAAGGCCACGAAGTACCGGCCCGGCTTCAGGCTGCCAATTCGGTAGGTGCCCGACTTCGACGTCCTGACCCGCGCACCACGGCCGCGGCCGCGCGGGAACGCGTCAACGCACATGCCCTTGAGCGGCTTCCCCCGGCCGGTCACCCGGCCCGCTATAGCGCCCTTGCCTGCGGCCAGGGCCGAGGTGCCAGCCACGGTGGGGCGCCGGGGCGGGGCGGTCCCCTGGGCGCGGTGGACGCCAGGGATGGCGGCCGCCTGGGTGCCCGCACGGGCCAGGAACGGCGCCGTGGCGCGCAGCGTGGCCCGCCCCGCGCTCCTGACCTGGCCGGCGGTCACCACGACGCTCGATGCACCAGAGGGCACGAGACCGCCGCCTGACCATTGGTCGAGGTAACGACCGGGAGCCGAGCAGTCACTGAAATGGAGCGTGTATGTGCCTGGCCGGAGCGGATTGATCGAATACCGGCCATCCCGGCCCGTCATCGCCATCGCGTTTCCAGCGGGCCCGGTTGCGAACACGCAAGCCCCCGCGAGCGGCTTGCGGCCTGTTCCGGCTATGACACCGGTAATAGCGCCCGCGCTCTTCGGAATGCCGGACGAGGCGCTCGCACTCCTGGCGGCAGCCTTGAGCGTGGCCGGGGCGGGCCTGACCGAAGCGCGATGGTGGGTGCCAGTCGTGCTCGCCTGAGCCGAGACCGTGACGAATCCGCTGGCTAGCGCCACGCATGCCAGAGCTGCAGGAATCAACCGAAGCTTCATTTTGCCGCCACTCGCAGAAGTTTGGCTAAGTTATACACTTCGCGGCACCAGGCGCGTAAGCACATTGACTGACTTCTTTCACACGAGCGACAAAGCGGAAACAGTCGTGCCTGTCCGCGGCCGTGGCTAAACCGTTACCTGCCAGCGGAAGCGGCGGGGAGATTAGTCCGCGGAGCGCGTTTTTCCCGAATTCTCGCGCCGGGTTTTCTGTCGGATCACGTGCAATCCGATCCCGGCCGCCGGTCCCTTCGCCCATGCGGGCTGGCGAGTTACGCTCTGGTCGTGAGCGGGGCACACCGCCTGCGCCAGCGTCCGGCGGCGAGGGCCCGATCGTTGCTGACCGGTCTCGCCGTCATTGCTGTGATCCCGGGGATGGGCGCCGGCATCTACCTGATGGTCATCGGGACGCCCCTCGAGGACTCGATCGCGACGCTGGTCGCCTTCACCGGGGTGCTCATCTTCCAGATCGTCAAGCGGCACCGAGATGCGAGCAATGTCTGGCTGCTGGCCGGCGTCGTGCTGCCGGCAACATGGCAGGTCGTCAGCGCGTTCGCGCAGCACCGCGGCTGGCCGGCGCATGAACTGGCCGTGGTCGCGAGCGCCGGGGACTGGGTTCGCTGGGCGGTCCTGCCCGCCTGCATCGGCATGAGCATCGTGGTCGGGATCAGGTCAGGCAGCCTGAACTGGCCGCCGTGGCGGTTCTCTGATCACGGCTCCGCGGATGCGCCGCCCGGGGATATCCATCTCGTGCGCAACTGCGGCGCGATATCGCCGTCTCTGTGCACATCTACGGCACCGACATCAGCAAGCTGGGGACGAGCGTCCGCCGGACGTATGACGCGCCGGTCCTGGCGCGCTGAGGTCGTGACCAGGCCCGGGCGGCGGCGGTGCGGAATGCACAAGGGCGAAGGTCCCTCGTGGCTGAGAGGGGCCTTCGCCCGAGATCGCGCTGGCGGCTAAGGCGGCTAAGACGGCGCGACGCTTCGTCCGCGGGGATAACTCCTTGCCGAAACCGTCGAACTCTCCGTTTCGCGCACCACCGAGAAATGCACTCCATTCGTCCGGTGTGAACTGCAGAACCGGGCCCGCGGGGTCCTTGCTGTCGCGAACGCCGATGTGGCCGCCCGGCAGATGGGCAACCTCGACGCAATTGCCGTTGGAGAAACTGAGGGAACTCTTGATCCAGTGCTGGTCCTGACCGTGATTCTCCTGGTCACGACCCAGTGTGTCTCTTCTCATGCCGTACCTCTCAGAATGTTGCTCCGGTGGGAATGGATACCAGCGAACACGTAGAGTAAATGCTCGCCTACTGAATGTACAGTCACGCCATGGACATGATGGGTGAAAGGAAATGGCCGCCGCACGATCGGTTGTGATCTTAAGCATCAGCGGACTCCAAAGTCACGTAGGCCCAAGGCATTTCTCCAGCCTCGCGCGACTCATGAGCCGCATTGACGCGTCTTGGCTGACGGCGGGCGTGTCGCTGTCATGGCGGAACGACGAGGCAACCTTGCCCGCGGCGCGTCAGCGGTCCAGTTGCCGCCGGTGACGTCGGGTAGCCTGGGCTTTCTGGCGGTCATCTGACGGCTCGCCAGGTCCCGTCCCTCGCGACATCCTGCGGCCCGGGCGGCAAGCCGGATCACACGCCGGGCGCGCGCCGGAACGTTTGGAGCGGGTCTGACTGCGGAAGGGATCGCTGATGGGGGCGGCGGGCAGTCTCGCGGAAGCTGCTAGGCAGCGTGCCTGCCCATGGCCGGTCTGCTGCACATGCCAGGTGGCCTGGATGACTGGCCCGGTTAGCCGAGCGCAGCACCCCGCCGGCCGTGTTTAACGAGTTCCTGCGGCTCGTCGCGGACGCGTCAGGGTGGGCCTACGCGATCGTGCTGGCGCTGGCGCTGCTCGACGCGCTGTTGCCGATCGTGCCGAGTGAGGCGTCGGTGATCACGGCGGGCGTGGTGGCAGCCACCGGCGGAATGAACCTGCCGCTGGTTATCCTCGCGGCAGCGCTCGGTGCCTTCCTGGGGGACAACACTGCCTATTACCTCGGTTACCGCTTCGGCCCGCGGGCAAGGCAGAAGATCTTCCACGGTAAGAAGAGCCAGAAGACCTTCGACTGGGCGGAGCGACAGCTCGAGATGCGCGGCGGCGAGCTCATCGCGGTCGCCCGTTTCATCCCAGGCGGCCGGACCGCCGTCACGCTGAGCGCGGGCACGCTGCGCTATCCCTGGCGGCGCTTCGTCGTGTTCGACGCGATCGCCGCCGTGCTGTGGGCCTCGTACGCCGCCCTGCTCGGCTACTTCGGCGGACAGGCGTTCGAGGGAGCGGCCTGGAAGGGCCTGCTCGTCGCGCTCCTCACCGGCTGCGCGCTGACCGGCTTGATCGAGGTGGTGCGCTGGTACCTGAAGCGCCGCGGTAAGGGGCGCGACGAGCCACCAGGTCCGCGAGCCGAACGCGGTTCGCCGACGTCCAGTCGCACCTCACGCTGACCGCGCCAGCACGCGCGGCGGTATAAGCAGCCAGGCGGACGGTGCCCGTTGCGCCCTCTGCGCTTCTAGCTGCCAGGAACTTGCTAGAAACGACCCATGAGGCTGCTCGTGACCGGCGGTGCCGGTTACATCGGAAGTGTCGTCGCCGCGCAGCTGCTCGCGGCCGGGCACGAGGTCGTGGTGCTTGACGACCTGTCCACCGGGCACGCGGACGCGGTCCCCGAGGGCGCGAGGTTCGTCCGCGGCGATCTTCGCGAGGACGCGCCCCGGGAACTCGCTGGGATCGGCGCGGTGCTGCATTTCGCGGCCAAGTCGCTCGTCGCGGAGTCCGTCGCGCACCCGGACCTGTACTGGAGCGCCAACCTGGGCGGTACGCTCGCGCTGCTTGACGCGATGCGGATCGCGGGGGTGCGGAAGCTGGTCTTCTCCTCCACGGCCGCGACCTACGGCGAGCCCGAGACGATGCCGATCAGCGAGACCGCTCCGGCCAGGCCGACGACCCCGTACGGCGCCTCCAAGCTGGCCGCCGACACGGCGCTGGCCGAGCATGCCAGGATGCACGGTCTGGGGGCGGTTAGCCTCCGGTATTTCAATGTCGCAGGCGCGCACAGAGCCGCCGGCGGACGGTGGCTGGGGGAGCGGCACACCGTGGAAACGCACCTGATCCCGAACGTCCTCGCCGCGGCGATGCGGGGATCAGGCGAGGTGAGCATCTTCGGCGACGACTACCCGACCAGGGACGGCACCTGCATCAGGGACTACATCCACGTGACCGACGTGGCGGCGGCGCACGTGCTGGCCCTGGGCGCGTGCGCGCCTGGCCGGCACGCCGTGTACAACCTTGGCAGCGGATCCGGCTTCACCAATCGTGAGGTGGTCGCCGCGTGCAGGGACGTGACCGGGCAACCGGTCGCGGTCAGGACTGCTGCCCGCCGGCCCGGCGACCCCGCCGTTCTCATAGCGTCGTCCGAGCGCATCAGCGCCGAACTCGGCTGGCAGCCCGACCTCGGGCTACTCGACATAGTGGACGACGCGTGGGCCTTCAGCCGCGCGCAGGCAGGCCTCACGTGAGCGCGGAACGGGGCGCTGCCCGGCTGTTCGCGGCCAGCTACGGCACGGCGCCTGATGGCGTCTGGCACGCCCCGGGCCGGGTCAATCTCATCGGCGAGCACACCGACTACAACGACGGGTTCGCGCTGCCGTTCGCGCTCGCGGCCGGCGTCTGCGTCGCGGCAGGAAGAAGCGAGGGTGACCGCCTCATGCTGTCGTCCAGGCAGCAGGGGGAGACGGTCGTCACCGTGCCGCTGGCCGGGCTTGCTCCCGGTGCCGTCGGCGGCTGGGCGGCCTACCCGGCGGGCGTGGCCTGGGCGCTGCGCTCGGCCGGGCACGGCGTGGCCGGCCTGCGGATCGCAGTGGACGCCGATCTGGCGCTGGGCGCTGGCCTGTCATCGTCCGCGGCGATCGAGTGCGCGACCGGGCTGGCGATGGCCGAATTGTGCGGCCTGCCGGTGTCCCGCGCCGGTCTGGCCGCGGTTGGCCGTCGGGCGGAGAACGACTTCGTCGGGGCGCCGACCGGCGTCATGGATCAGCTCGCCGTCATGCTGTGCGAGCAGGGGAATGCGCTGCTGCTCGACTGCCGGGCGCTGTCCGGCGTCGCCGTGCCGCTCGACGTCGCGGCGGCGGGACTGGCGCTGCTGGTCATCGACACCCGCGTCCAGCACGAGCTCGCTGACGGCGGCTACGGTGCTCGTCGCCTGGCCTGCGAGCGGGCCGCCAGCGAACTCGGCGTGACCGCGCTGCGCGACGTCGCTGACGCCGGCGTTCTCGCCAGGCTCGCTGATCCGGTCGTGCGCAGCCGGGCGCGGCACGTGATCACCGAGAATCAGCGCGTCCTCGACGTCGCGGACCTGCTGAGGGCCGGTCGGCTGGATGCGATCGGCCCGTTGCTGACCGCCTCGCACGTGTCGCTGCGGGACGACTTCGCGGTGTCCTGGCCGGAAGCCGACGTGACGGTGCAGGCGGCGCTCGAGGCCGGCGCGCTCGGTGCCCGGATGACGGGAGGCGGTTTCGGCGGCTCGGTGATCGCGCTGGTTCCTGCTCAGCTGACCGGAGCGGTTGCCGAGGCGGTCCGCGCTCAGTTCAGCGGCCGCGGCTGGCCGCAGCCCGCCGTGACCTCCGTCGCGCCGTCCCAAGGCGCTCGCCGCCTGCGCTGACGGACTTGCCCGCCGATTCAGCCAGACAGCCGCGACTTATTCGGCGCCGAGCACGTCGTGCGTCGGCTCCGGCAGCCCCATCGGCCGCGCACCAGCTCGCCGCCTCCTCGCCACGTTCTCCGCAGCAGCTCCGTTGCTCACTCACATCACCTGGGTCACACGATCAATTCGGTGACCCGTGTATGGGTGCGACACCCATAACCTGCTCGCGCAATGGGTGTCACACCCATACACGGGTCAGGGTCGATCTGGTGACGATTGGACCGGTCTGGATCTCATCCTCGGCGTCCGTTCCGACGACCGCCGGCGCCGGGAACCCGGCCGCGTCCAGGGGCCTTGCAGCTAGATGCGGATCGACTCGGTCCAGGTGATCCTGGCCGCAAGCTCCTTGAGGTACCCCTCGCGTACCCACGTCGCCTGTGGTTCGACTCCGCGGCGACCGAGCGCTTCGCAGGTCGCGGCCGTCAGGCGCTGCTGGTCCGCGACGCAGGCGGCGACGTCATCGGGGACCGCTGTGCCGTAGGCGGCGCAGAACACCTCGATCCTGCGACGGCGATCCGGCGGCTCCTGGTAGCGCAGCCAGCGGACGCACTCCTCGTCGGCGCGAAACGGGGCCGCATATTCGAGCGCGCACGCCACATCGAAGACAGGTTGCGCCGGCCTGGCCATATCCCAGTCGATCAGCCCGGCGACCTCGCGGCCGCGCCAGACCGTGTTCCACGGCCCGAAGTCGCCGTGGCAGATGATTTCGCCTGGCCCGCAGGTTCCGGTGCCGGACGCCCATTCGCTGGCCTGCGCTGGCCGGTAGCCGGCGACGACGTCGTGGTAGCGCCGCAGGAACCTCGCCCACCGCCGCAGACCGGTCTCGGACACGATACGCGCCCAGCCGTCGGCTCCCGATCCGCCATCGATCCAGGTCAGAATCTCTTCCTCGCCGTCGGTCCCGACGACCGCCGGCGCGGGAACCCGGCCGATTCCAGGTAGCGGAGCAGCTCGTGAACCGTCGGCGACCAGGCCGCCAGCGGCCGCCGGACCGTGCGGCCGACCCGCCGCACTCGCCGAACCCGCTGCGTCACCGGCGCGTTCAGATCACGAGGCCGAGGCCGCCGTCGACGACCAGGGTCTGGCCGGTGGCGTAGCGGGCGCCGATCAGGGCCAGCGCGGCGTCCGCGATGTCCTCTGCCGTGGCCACCCTGTGCAGCGGCGCGACGAGTTCCACGCCTGCCTTGCGTTCGTGCCAGTCCTGCGTCCACGGCGTCGCGACCAGGCCGGGGGCGACGGCGTTGACGCGGACGCCGTCGCCGGCGTGCTTGGCCATGATCGCCGTGAGGTGATCGAGCGCGGCCTTGGAGACCGCATAGGGCAGTGAGCTGCCCGTCTGCCTGACACCCGCGAGCGAGGTGATGTTGATGATCCAGCCGTCGTCCGCCCGCCGCAGCAGCGGGAGGGCGGCCTGGCTGACCAGGAACGTGCCGACCACATTGGTGCGCAGCACCGTGTTCCAGTGCTCGACCGTGACCGCGTCGATGTCGGGCAGCGGGACGCTGACGGTGACGCCAGCGTTGTTGACCAGACCGTCGAGGCGTCCCCACCGCCGCTCGGCGGCGGCGGCCAGGGCCGTCGCGGTAGCGGGTTCGCCAATGTCACCCTGCACGTACACAGCGTCGGGCAACTCGGCGGCGAGGCGCTGTCCGGCCTCGGCGGACTTGGCCGAGTTGATCACGACACCCGCGCCCAGACTAGACAGTCGCCGGGCGATTGCCGCGCCGATTCCGCTCGATGATCCCGTCACGATGACGGCCTGGCCGGTGAGGTCCATGTCGTTCCTTGTCGCCTGGCGCAGGTGCGTCTATTGCTGAACTTCGGTCGCGGAGCCGACGGTGGGAGCGACCCGGCCGACGGCGGTTGGCGCACCCGGCAGGCCAGCGCGGGCTGAGGCGTAGGCCGGGACGCCAACGCACGTGAACAGCAGGCCGTCCAGCGGTTCGCCGAGCAGGGCGGGTATCTCGCTGTCGAGGAACGTCATGCCGCTGGCGCTTGCCCCCAGGCTGTAGGCGAGCAGGTGCAGTCTGCCTTCGACCAGCCCGGCTGCGAGCTGCGCTTCGCGGTACTGCAGGTCGTCGAGTTTGGCGACATCGGCTGCGGAGATCACGACGAACGCCGCGTCGCGGCCGAGTGCCTGTTCGAGGCACACCCGATGCATCTCGTCGCGCAGATCGCCTGGGCGGACCGGGGCCGACATGTCCGGCCAGCGGTACAGGCCAGGCGCGAATCCGTCGACCTGATGGACGGCCACGTAATGCCGCAGGTCAACTCCCCGCAGCGCCGCATGCAAGCAGGAGCGCAGCAGGCTGCCAGGCAAGGCACGCGTCGGGTCCATGCGGCGCTGACTTCCGCGCCTGAGCACCGCCTCCTCCACGGTGGCCGCCGATTGCGCTGGCGTGACCGCGGGCGCGGCGCTCGTCCAGGCCGGCCCGAGGACATCCTGGTCCCCTGCCCGCTGCGCCGCGGTGACAAGAGGGAACTCCACGGGTGCCGCGTCGACCATGCCAGCGACCGCTGAGCCGGCGGGCTCGATGGCTGGCGCGCCGTCTCCGAGCGCGACGACCGTTACCGGCAGCTCGTGCACACCGTCGGCTCCCACCAGCGCCGCGACCGGCGCGTCAGGGAACCTGGTATAGAGCCGCGCCGCGATCCCGGCGGAAGTCGCGGCCGCGAGCGTCTGCGCGAGCATCGTGCCCGCATCCCAGTAGACATGGCGGTAGCCGCGCTCGCGGTACCGCCACCCGGTCCGCCACGGAACGCCGGTCACGACGATCGAAGGCGCCCCTGCCTTCGGCGCTGGCCCGATGTGCACCAGCGCGTGCTCGTGCGGGTCGTACCAGTGCACCCCCGCTGGGAGGCCCGTTCCCGCTGGGATCGCTGCATACAGCTCAAGCGGAAAGCGGCCTCCGGCCGATCCCGCAGCGCGGAACAGCCAGGTCCTGGTGGGCCGTTCCATCGTGCGCACAACTCCGGCGGACAAGTACAGCAGGCGAGACAGACCGGGCAGGTCGAGGTCACTAGGAGCTATATCGGCCGGGCCGGCCAGCACCGCGACAGCCGGGGCTGCCGCGGGTGGCAGGGTGCGCGGCAGCGGCAGGCGCGGCAGCGGCTCGGCGTACCGCTTGTAGAACCACGGGAAACTGGCTTCGTCATTGGTTCGCATGTCAACGACGCGCGGGTCGGTGACGGGCGGCAGCCAGTCCGCATCCGCCATGGAGCGATGCGTCTCATGCCACTGCGCGTCATAGGACGTGAGCCGGTGCAGCGTCTGGCTCGCGGTCTCCGGCGGCGCGGCGCTCGGACCGGTTCCGCCAGGCATATCGCCCTCCATCAACAAGGACATATCACGAACCGCCTGGTCCGGGCCAAACTCCACGCCTGCCTGCATGCGCGATTCAGTCAGGCGGCTCGGTCAGGCGAATGGACGTGCCGAGCCTGCCGGCCAGGTCCGCGGCGGTACTGAGGTCGGCCGGGCTGAACGGGGCGCCTCCGCGGGTGAAGTGCAGGCGCGTGCGGCGGGTTGTGGTGCCAACCAGCCGCAGGCGCGTGCCGTTCTGCCAGGTCAGCTCGGCCACGCCAGCGCCGTTTGAGTCCGGTGGGGTGACCAGCTCGCCGTTCAGCAGTTCAGCGAAGAGCCTTGTTGCGCCAAAAAGATCAGTCACGTGATGCTCGACCAGCGCGAATGCCGACGCCGGCCCGGGTTCCGGCAGTTCGGCAGGCGGCGCGAGCCTGGGGGCGCCGGACTGCTCGGCGAGCTGGACGACGATCCCGTGAGCGTCCCTGGGATGCAGGAACGCCTCCTTCCACGCCGTGTTCGAGAGGTTGACGCCGACCGGCTCGATGCCCAGGGCGCGCACGGCGGACAACGTCTGGCTGATGTCGCCGACGAGGAAGGTGAGGTGGTGCGGGCCGGGGCCGTGCGAGGTCAGGAATCGCTCGAGGAACGCCCCGTCTGGGCCGCTGGTCGGGGTCAGCAGCTCGATCTTCGGGCCAGCCGCGAACCGCAGCTGGCCCCACCAGTAGCCAGGCGAATCGCCGCCGTAGACCCAGGTGCCGCCGAGCAGGCCGCCGAACAGCTGCCAGCCGTCGGTCAGTCTCCGGGTGCCGATGGCGACATGATCGAGGACGGCCCGTTTCATGGCCGCGCGCTCGCGAGCCTGGCTCCCTCGACGAGCGAGCGCAGCTTCGCCCAGGCGATCTGCGGATGCGACCGGCCGCCGAACCCGCAGTCCGCGCCGGCGATGACGTTCGCCGTGCCGACCCTCGCCGCGAGGCGCCTGATGCGCTGTGCCACCAGTTCCGGATGCTCGATCACGTCGGTGGAGTGCGTGATGACGCCGGGTATCAGGATCTTGCCGTCGGGCAGTTTCACCTGATCCCAGACCGCGTACTCGTGCTCGTGCCTGGCGTTGGCGGCTTCGAGCAGGTACGCCTGGGCCTTCACCCGCAGGACGATGTCGACCATGTCGGTCAGTTCGATGTCGTAGGCGTGCGGGCCGTGCCAGCTTCCCCAGCACATGTGGTAGCGGATCTGTTCCTCGGGGATGCGCGCGAGCGCGTGGTTCAGGGCATCGACGCGGACCACGCAGCGGCGGCGGAACGCCTCCAGCCCCATCTGCATGCCGATGCGGTCCCACAGCGCGGGCAGCCATGCGTCGTCGACCTGCAGGACCAGGCCGGAGGCTGCGATGAGCTCGTACTCCTCGCGAAGCGCCTCGGCGAGCGCGTAGAGGTACTCCTCCTCGGTCGGGTAGTGCTCGTTGCTGCGGGAGACCTCGAGACTCGCCGGGGCCGTCGACGTCAGGAAGCCGTCAGCGGGTTCGACGCGTTCGGACAGCAGCGCGATCTCCTGGCGCAGGGCTTCGTGGCCTGTATAGGTAATCGGCTCCGTGCAGACAAACTGCGGGCGCTTGGCTCGGATCTGCCCACCGGGCGTGTAGAACAGCGTGCCGCGCTCGGTCGCGTACTGGTAGAAGCCGGCGAACTCCTCGCGGTCGCGGCCCAGGGCGATCATGGGCACGCCGGTTCGCTCGCGCTCCTCGAAACCGCCGAAGCGGTCGTCGGCGAACGACAGCCAGTCACCGCCCTTGGTGTATTCGCCCTCGTTGACGAGATCGAGGCCGGTCTCCCGCTGACGCGCGATGACGTCCGCCACGGCTGCGGCGAGACCGTCGGGATCCTGGGCCAGGCCGGACCCTGGGTAGGGGAGGCTGCCGGCGTGAGTGGTGAGGATCCGGTCCGTGCTACGTCTCACTGCCGCTCCTGGGTTGGCCGCTCAGGACGAAGCGCAATCTTCCCACGAGGCCATTGCCGTGGCGGCTCCAGGCTTGATCGGTGCGCTGCGTGCGGATAATTTGGCCAGGCCACTGGTAGTGCGCGGGGGCCGGAGGCAGGCGGCCCTGACCGGTTTACGCGAAGGGGGTTCTCATGGACAAGGACTTGGCAGGGCAGGTCGTTGAGATCGCTCAGCGAGTCGTCGCCAGCGGAGCTATCTCAGCGAACGGGCACGGCAACGTCAGCATCCGGGTGCCCGGCGCCGATGAGATGTACTTCACCGCCGGCCCGTCCCTGCGCGGTCATCCCGTCTCCGCGGTCGTTCGGGTCGGACTCGACGGGACGCTGCTTGAAGGCGACCTGCCGCCGATCCAGGGGGCAGTCGTCGCCATGCACACGGCCATGTACGCCGATCATCAGGACGTGGGCTGCGTGCTGCACACCCACTCGCCGTACGCGACGGCGTACGCGGTGGCGCACCGGCCCATCGGGTGCTGGGTGGAAGCCATGGCCATGTTCGGGCTCGCGGACGGCGTGCCGGTGGTCGGCTACCGGCCGCGCGGTTCCGACGAGGCGATCGCGAACATCCGGGCGGCCGTGACCCAGGGAGTGCCGGGGGTGCTGCTGGCCAATCACGGCGTGCTGGTGTTCCACCGGAACCCTGACCTCGCCATCCTCGTCGGCGGTGTCATCGAGGAGGCGGCCCAGGCCGGCATCAACGCGGGCGGGCTCGGCGGCCCGGTCGAGATTCCCGCCGAGTTGCGGGCCGCGGCGCTCCAGCGGGCGATGACGTTCGACCGTCAGGGGACGGTGCGCGCCTTATCCGGGTTCTAGCTTGATGTGGCGTATGGTGATGGATCCTCCGCTGGGCCCGAAGATTTGCGTGAAGCTGAACGATGCCTCCAGGATTGACGGGTCCAGGTGACCGTTGAAGACGATCACGCCGCGCTGGAGAACGCCCGGCGGCAGGGTGTCGGACCAGTGGCTGCGGAACGGATCAGCCCCCAACGTGGTGCCGTCGCTGCCGGTGAAATTGCAGTAGCCGTACAACGGCAGCGACAGTGTCTCTCGGGAAAGGTTGCGAGCCGCCACGTCCAGGCGCGTGAAGTGAGCCGTGTAGGTGACGCTTTGCACCGTGACGGCCACGCCCCTGGCGGTTGCTGAGGCTGGCTGGACCAGCCGTTCAGTTCCCGTCTCGTTGCCCGAGATGTACCCGACCGCATAACGGATACCTTCGGTGACGGCCAGCCCGCCGGCACCGATCACCAGCAGCGCGGTGAGGAGTGCGACTGGCAGACGGGTTCCGCGTGGCTTGGCCCTGGCGATCGGATAGGGCGGCCGTGCTGCCGGGTAGTACTGCCCCGGCGCCTGGCGGGGCGCCCAGCCGGCCGGGTAGGGAGCCGCGCGCGGGCGGGGACGTTCCTCAGCAGGGGCTGAGCCGTACGCCTGGATCAAGGCCGTCAGCATCGCGACACCCACGCCGATGGCGGGGCCCGCCAGCCATGTCTCCGCGCCAGTCCAGGTCGTCAAGAAAGAGGCGATGACATTGCCGATCAGCGGGATGATGGCACATACCGCGGCGATCAGCAGCGTCTTGCCAACCGCCACCCGGCGCGAGCCGCGCTCTTCCAGGACGCCGCTTTCCTCTAACACCGCTGTCCTCCAGCGAGCTGCCGCAACCGCCTCGTCAATCCCACATCAGTGTGCGCCCGAACTAGCAGCAATGGTCAAGAACGGCGGCAAGATGTGCGCCCGCGAGCGTGGCGGCAGCCGTACTTGTTGCCGGACTTGGACGTGGTCACCGAACCGTCTTCACCACTGAACAACGGGGGCGCCCTGTTGCTGTTAGGTGTGCATCTGAACGCGATTCCCTGGCATGGAGGCTGACTAGCACTTCGGTGGCAGGCTTACGACGGTGCCTACCATCGACAATGGAAGCGGCCAGCATCTGCACTCGCCCTGGTCGCTTATAAGGCCCGTCCGGGCGTTCATCACGAGAGAGTAGTCGGTGTAAGGCCGCGTTGACGGGTGGTAGCCAGGCGGGCCGCCATGGTCCCAGTTGATCGCCTTGGCATGGACCTCGACCACCCAGACCAGCGCCCGGAGCGGCATGCCGGACCTAATGTCACCCTGGGACTCGACCGGCTGGCCCTCGCTGCGCTGCCACACCCGGCAGTGGCCAGGACGATGGCAGCGAGCAGACCAATCCGACGTGCCCGGCTTCCGGCGGTGGCGACTTTGCCCTTGCCCTTCATGACTGGCTCAGCGGGGTGTGACCAGCTCAGCAACGCCCTGGCCCACGCTGGCGTAGTCCTGTCTTGTCGTCCATCCCGCAAATAGCGACACGGTGGTTCCGCGGGGGAGTCCGGTCGGCATCGTCCACGTCAGGCTGAATGTGTGCAGTCCGGCAGTGAGGGGCTTTCGGGTGTGCGCCAGCACCGGGCGCATGCTGGCTGGGCGCTGGCCGTCCTGACCGGGGGAGGTATAGACGCCTTTGCTGATCCCGAGCCACAGCGTTGTCACCTTGGCGTGCGCGGGGACAGTCACGCCAACGAGGATCCTCAGGTGTTCGCCCGGGAGAACGGTAAAGCTCGGCGGTGGCCCGTTTAGTGGGAATACTCGTGGCTGGCCATTCACCGCTACCGTGAACGATAGCCGGAAGGGAATCGTCGCGGGGTGCCCCGTCGGCGGGGAGCTCGGGCCGCTCAAGGCAACCGGAACTGCCACGGCGATGGCAGCCACTGCCAGCAGCGACCCCGAGACCAGTCCGATGATCCGTGCGCGGCGGCGGCGGATCCGGCCGGTCAGGTCATCAATGGAGAAGCGTGGCGCGCTGGCATGGTCAGCCGCCGTCGCCAGGTGCTGGTGCAGTTCCTGCTCGTCAAGGACCATCGGCTTCGCCTTTCCGTTCACTCGCTGTCCGCGGGGGACAGCCGCGGGGCGAGGCGGGTCATCGCCTCACTTAGGTACCGCTTGACCGTTCCTTGTCCGATGCCCAGCGCAGACGCGACCTGGGCTACGGACAGGTCCTGGTAATAGCGCAGGACCACGCAGGCGCGTTGCCGGGGGGACAGGGCGTTCAGGGCATCCAGCACGACATTCCGGGTGAGCGCCTGGTCGGCGGGATCGGCAGCCACCTGGATGCCACGGACTAGTGAGGTGGATGATCATCTGCGCGGCTGCCCGCGCAGCGACTCGGCCCAGCCCTTGCCGCCGTCGCCGTACCCGCAGATCACCGCCAGCTTGCCGCCGATGAGCGTGTCAGTGGCCCGTGGCGTGCAATCTGGGGGGATGGTACTCAGTCTGGTTGAGTATCTGCTGTCTGGCGCGGCGCTGCGGGCCGGGATCAGGTTGGGACACATGTCAGGAAGCCAGTTCCCCGATCGCCAGCGGCGGGGTTCCGCGTTGCTTACCGATGACCATTCTGGGTGCAATCATCACAATAATAGGCATAACGGCCCTTGCCCTCCGACGTCGCCGAAGACGGTGAGACCGGCGCTGCGGCCACCCGCTCGATCCAGCCATCACCAAAGCGCCGAGCCAGTAACGACAGCCACCGGCTTGCGGCGGCGCCGGACTTGCAGCCGCAAGAAGCGGCCGTCCACCTGGCTCGTCATGACCGCCGCCGCTGAATCTGAACCTGAACCTGTTGCTGAGTCCGAGGCACAGCCCGCTTCGGCGGCGGTGACAGCGGCGTCCTCGGCGGGCACTCGCCCACGGGACAATCGAGGGCTTGCTGAATCAGGCTCTGCCTGCGCATGAGCCCGCGGCGGTAGCCGTGCAGCGCATGAAGTTCGCGGATGGTCGACCACGAGGCTAGCCGGACCGGGTTCCCGCCGCCGGACCACCCGTCACGCCTGCGATGAAGTACCGCGAACCGGCGGCTCGCCCGCCCGCAGGACCGGACAGGGCGAGAGACCTGGCTGGGGGCAGATGGTGAACGTGATCCCGTCGGGCGAAAGGGTCAGGAAGGTGAGTACGAAGGTACGGCCTTGCGGGTCGCCCTGCTGAGCTTGCATGACGGCCGCATTGACCTGGCCGCTCACTTCATCTTCGATACCGCCGGCAATCTGAGCGCTCGCGATTTCGGCCATGAAGGCCTGGGCGAGCTGCTGCATGCCGTCGGCGACCAGGGATGTCACGCCAAGACTCAGTGCGGTTGAATACCAGTCCCAGCTGACATCGACAGTGGTGCCGGCCCTAGTCAGGACCGCCGCCTGCGGGGGCACGCCCTGCATTCCAACCTCGATCTCGATACTGACGCTCATGCTTGCGTCGAACCAGTCGGGAATGTTCAGGTTGAGCGAGAAAGTGATCAGGATGGTGGCGTGATCGGTAATGCTGACGCTAACCCCGTTGCCCGTCAGCGAAAATTGGCTGCTGCTCTGGAATTGCTGGCTGATGATGTCCTTAAGACGGCTGGTGATGACGAAACCGTCAATCTGGCTTGACTGGCAGGCAGACTGCACCACGGGGACGGTCAGCGATCCGATCACACGAGAAACGATTGCGGTCTGCGCGACTAGGCCATATTCGGTGGTGGCGAACGGGGCCACGGTCGCACTGCCAGACGCACCGTGACTCATCTGTCCCGCCATGCCCAGGCTCACCGGCACGTGCAGGGTGGTCGGCACGCTGACGCTCCAGGACACCGTCGTTGGCTCAAACGGCGCCACCTCGGGCGGGTTGGCCGTGAAGCCGAGTATGCGGATGAACCCGAGCAGCTCGTACTCCTGCTTCTGGGCCGACGTCGAGGCGCCGCCGCCGTCCCCGTTTCCGCCGTTTTCGTTGCCTCCGCCGTTTGGGTGCGTCATGGCTTTCTCCCTTTCGCTGTCCCAACCTAGCCAGGCTGCGGCTCAGGAACCATGGTTTGCATCGGGGATAGGTCCTTAGTTCTGCTCCGATGACCCTTAGATGCTCCTGGCTGGCGGTACTTTCCTGGCCGTGGCGAGATGGCTGTCCCTGGTGCTCATGAGCAGGCTCCGGAACTTGGCCGGTTCCTCGAGGTGCGGCGTGTGGGCAGACTTCTCGAACCACACCAGCCGCTTGCTCCGTGCGGTCAGCGAGTCGTGGAATCGCTGCGCCGCGGCGGCCGGCGCCACCTGGTCAAGGCGTCCCTGCGCCATGACGATGGGCACCTCGAGCCGGGGGATGGTGCGGACCAGGTCCGTGACGGCGAGCTGCGGCAGCAGCGCGGCCGAGGAGGCACTGATCCCGCGCACGGACCTTATGACGTCGGTGACCGAGTAGTCGGGCGAGCGGACCAGGCTGGTCAGCAGGTCGCGGAAGATGCTGGTGAAAGTGGCACCGCTAGCCACGCCGCCGAAGTTGGCCGCCCAGCGCGCTCGGGTGGTGAACTCCTTCACGCGGATATGCGGGGGCGGGCCGATGGCCTCCAGTTGCCGGATGGCACGTCGGTTGCCGCGCTGGCGGGCGGCGGTCAGCACGTACTTGTAGGTGTGGGTTTCGGCCGCCGGGATGTCGATGTCCATGCCGGTCGCGACCAGTGCCGCCACGAGTTCGGGGCGCCGCACGGCGGCCTGCGCGGCGAACGTCGCGCCAAAGGAGAATCCGGCGATGAACGTCTTGCCGCCGAATCGATCGCGAAGCAGCTCAAGCAACGAGACAGCGTCGTCGACCATGCGCCACGCTGTGATGTCGAATCCGGTCTGCTGTTTGCGCAGCGGCAGTGCTGACAGGCCGGTGCCTCGCTGATCCCAGTACACGACCGTGAAGGCATCTTCGAGCCGGAGAAGGCGCTCGAAGCGGCGCACTTCGTTGATCATCGGCAGCCCCGGGCCCTGCTGCATCAGCAGCAGCACCGGGTTGGACGTGTCGGCCGAGCGAATGCGGATCCGCTGGGCGACGCCGCCGAGCTGAACTGATTCGAGCGTGTCGATCTTCATGTCTTCCTCCTACGGGCGCTGACGCGTCTGTCTACCGGGATGTGGCCTGCTCAGCCGCGGCCAGGCTGGCCGCGGCGCCATGGTCGTGGGCGGCCAGCACGACTAGGTCCTGATACCTCGCGCGGAGCATGTTGATCTTTCGGGTGCTGTCGAGCAGCAGGCGGTGCTGGCCGATG
The DNA here is from genome assembly GCA_963739025.1 of uncultured Actinomycetota bacterium. Taxonomy (GTDB): domain Bacteria; phylum Actinomycetota; class Actinomycetes; order Streptosporangiales; family Streptosporangiaceae; genus Chersky-822. The sequence continues at coordinate 828,971 of CAVTYS010000005.1, forward strand.
CCTGGCACGTGCTCGTGTTCGATGAGATCCGCGTCGAAGGTGAGGTCGCCGACCATCAGCAGCGGCGGGGAGCCTGGCCTGCGAACCAGTAGCGAGAGCGAGCCTGGGGTGTGGCCTGGCGTGGGCAGCAGGATCAGGCTGCCGTCGCCGAACAAGTCATGCGCGGCGGTGAACGGCGCGAGTGACGGGTCGTCGGCGCCCTGCGGGGTGACGAGTCGCCAGCGTAGGCCAGGGAGCATGATGTGGTCTCGCATCAGGCCGTTCAGCTGCGCGAACGGCCGGTCCAGTGTCTGCCGCTCGGCGTGGCTGGTCACGATGTCGGCGTGGGTCAGGTCGGGTAGTCCGCCGATGTGGTCCACGTGCAAGTGCGACAGGACCGCGGTGTGCACGTCGGCGATGTCATATCCGATGCTGGCCAGCTGCGCGGTCAGCGTCTGCTCAGGGGCGATGTCGAAGCGCGCGAGGCGCCGGTTCAGCAGTCCGGCCAGGCCCTCAGGGAGATAGCTGGGGTCTGTCACCGACGCCCGGTCCTGCCCGGTGTCGAACAGGACAAGCCCGTCGGCGCGCTCGATGACGAAGGCGTTGATCGGTCGCGGGCCTGTCCAGCGCCGCGAGGTCAGCAGCCACCACAGTGGCGGAGTGCCGTCAGCGCGCACGTGTTGCGGCCGGATGTCCACCGTGCCGGTGCTGATCACCGACACCCGGGTGACCGCGCTGCTCGTGGCGTTCATGCCGGCTGTCCGCTCAGGGTGACCTGCGCGCCCGTGGCGTCGGTGACGAGACCGGCGCCGAACAGGCTGCCTGGAGTCCACGCACCGGGCGCGACGCCCGCCAGCACGCGCTGGGTCGTCTCGGCCGCGATGGCGGCCGTGGCGCGGACGCCCTCACCGGTCCGCAGTTCGGCGGAAGCGATCCGCCCGTCCTGGCCGGTAATCTCAGCCCAGGTCCAGGAGTCGGTTCCGCCGCGGTGCGCTGCCGGATTCTCGATGTACGCAACCACGTTGGGCGCGCCGCTGGCCAGCCTCGCTGTCTCCAGGTCACCGACCGGGCCAGGCAGCATCTGCCGCTGCGCGCCGCCGAACGTCAGTACCGTGGCGCCGCTGCCGAGCGGCTCCCTGACGAGCTGACCGTCACGGTAGGTGATAGCACCTTGCGGCAGGGACTCCTGGACCGTCTGGCGCACGCCGTCGCTCTGCCGGGCCACCGCAGCGGCTGCTGCGACGCGCACCCGCGCGGGCACCGCGTCCAGGAGCTCGACCAGGCGTAGCACCAGCGCCTCGGTCGCGGCCGGCCCGAATCCGGCACCGGTGACCAGGGCGACGCCGCGGGACTGGGCCTCCTCGCCGCGGTCAAGCAGTCCCCGCACGGCCGGCCATTCGTTCGCGATATCCACATAGGGCACGCCGGCGGCCAGGCAGGCATCGATCACAGGACCGGCGTGCCTGGCGAACGGCCCGATCACGGACAGGACGACCCCGGCGCCGGCGACTGCGTCGGCCAGCGACCCCCGGTCGCCGACATCGACGGCCCGCACGGTTGCCTTCGCCCCAACGGCGACCATCGCCCAGGCGAGGTCCTCCAGCGGGCCCCGGCGGCGTCCGGCCAGCCGAAGCGACAGGCCGCGGGCTGCCAGTTCGGCGGCGATGACATGGCCGCTGTTCCCCGTCGCGCCCAGCAGCAGCACATCGCTGGTTGCCTGGTTGCCATCGGCTGAACTGATCTTGGGTGTCGCCGCCACGGCGCACCTCCTAGGCTTGGAGCGGTGAGTACTTGTTGATGACACGCCATTGATGCTACATCATTGATGATGCGTCATCAAATTTGCCCATCGGGTTCCGCTCGCCAGTCAGCCGAAGGAGCCAGCAGTGTCCGCGACCAGCGCTACTGAGATCCGCCACCTCATCCTCGCCGCGCAGCGCCACGGCAGCCGGATGATGACGGGTCATCTGCGTGTCGCCGCGCTGACCCCAGCCCAGGCCGAAGTGCTCAACGTGCTGGCCAGCCACGAGCCGCTCACCCTCATCGAGCTCGGCAGGCTGATGATCTCCGAGACCGGCAGCCCCAGCCGCCTCGTCGACACGCTTGTCACGCGAGGCATGGTCACCAGGGAGCCCGGTCGGGACGACAAACGTGTCGTGCTGCTGCGCCTCACGCCAGCGGGCCGGCAGACGCTCGCCGACGGACGCGCGGAGACCGCGGCCGTCGATGACCTCATCGCTGCCCGGCTGACCCCCGACGAGATGACCGAGATCGCCAGGTTGCTGCGCAAGCTCCTGCGCGACACCCCTGGCGGGCGCGCCATCGAGAAGCGCTGGGGACCCGACGCGACAGCGTCGAGCTGAGCGGCGTGCAGACGGTCCACGCGGACCCTACGGTCAGCTTGTCCAGGGCCGGAGCTTGTCGGGGTTGAGGACCGCCCAGATGTGCTTGATCTGGCCACCCGTGATGTCGAACGCATACACCGCCACGGTCCGGCCGTCTAGCTGGGCTGTCAGGCCGGGCTGTCCGTTGACAGTGCGTTCGGAGAATACGACGGTGCCGGGTGCCCGGCCGGCGAGATCGACCAGGTAGCGCGCGATCTGCTCGGCGCCCTCGACAGGGCGCGGCGCGGCGCTGACGATGCCGCCGCCGTCGCCGGTCACTGTGGCGCTGGGGTCGAGCAGACCGATGAGGGCGTGGATGTCCTTGGCTTCCCATGCCTGCCTGAAGTCCCTGACGATGCTGGCCTGCTGGGCCGCCGGGGTGGCGGGAGGCTGCGAGGTCTGGATGCGGCGGCGGGCCGAGGTGGCCAGCTGACGGCAGGCGCCCGGGGTACGGCCTACGATCTCGGCTACTTCGGTGAAGGAGTAGCGGAAGACATCGTGCAGGATAAACGCGACACGCTCGGCCGGTGTCATCGATTCGAGCACGACGAGGAAGGCCATGTTGACCGACTCGTCCAGGGTGACCCTGTCGGCCGGGTCGGCCGGGTCGGCCGTGCTGCCGCCTGGCCTCCCGCCGATCCACTCCGCAGGTTCGGGCAGCGGCTCGGGGATCCACTCGCCCACGTAGCGCTCTCGCCGGGCGCGCGCCGAGCCGAGCAGGTCGAGGCAGATGCGGCTGGCGACCTTCGTCAGCCAGGCACCGGGGGATTCGATGGCTTCCTGCTGTTGCCGCGACATGGCGTACCAGCGGGCGTAGGCCTCCTGGACAGCATCCTCGGCCTCGGCCAGGGAGCCGAGAAGCCGGTACGCAAGATTGATCAGCTGACGCCGCTCGCTCATGATCGCGCTCAGGCTCGGGTCAGTCCCGCCGCCTGCTGGCTCATGCTTGCTCGTCATGGTGCCGGCTATCCCCTCGTCGCAGCTGCCCTCACCACTCCGACGAAACACGGCACCGGAATGTGAGACGGCCGCGTCGCCTCACCTTCGCGGAGGTCGTGTCGTCGTACCTGCCGAGAAGAACACACCACCCAGCGAGGTCCGACACCGGGTTCGACGAGACAAGGAGGAAGCAGATGAGTGGGCTCGGCGCCCCCATGGCGATAAGCTCGGCGCGGATTCAACCGGGGGGCACATGGCCGACTATCACTTCGTCAGCACGTGGCAGATCCAGGCGCCGATCGAGCGGGTGTGGGAGGAGATCTACCACGCCGAGCGCTGGCCGACCTGGTGGAAGTACGTGGCCGGCGTGGAGGAGCTTGAGCCCGGTGCCGCCGACGGGGTCGGTAAGCGCATGCACCTGCTCTTCAGGACCCGGCTGCCCTACACGCTCGGTTTTGATGTGTGCGTGACCCGGGTGCAGCCGCCGTCCGAGCTGGACGCGGAGGCCAGAGGGGAGCTCGAGGGCACCGGCCGCTGGCGGCTCTGCCAGGCCGACGGCGGCACGCTGATCCGCTACACCTGGGATATCCGCACGACCCGGTGGTGGATGAACCTGCTGGCAGCTGTCGCCCGGCCGGCATTCAGCTGGAATCACCACGAGTTGATGAGCACGGGAGGCGAGAGCCTGGCTGCCCGACTGGGGGCGGAGCTTGTCATGCCGGACACGCCGCGGCAGCCGCGCCGCCCGGTGCGGGTCGCGCACTGGGTCGTCGTGTGCGCCGCCGGGGCGGCAGTGGCCGCGATGGCATGGCGGCGGCGAGCCTCGTCACGATCAGGCTAGGGTGTCGCGTTCAGTACGGGGCGTCGGTCGCTTCGGGTTGATATGCGGCCTCGGCGCGGTCGCGGATGCCGAGCAGCATCCTGCGCATCATCGGGAAGTCACCGCATTCGTTGAGGATGACAGAGAACAGCGACATCGCCCGATTGTGCCAGTCGAGGTGGATGCGCAGCCGGGTGACCAGCCTGGTCCGGCCCTTGGGGAGCGGGGTCAGCCGCCACGACCAGGTGCTTAGCGGCTGCTGCCACAGCAGCCACTGGTTCAGCTCGAATCCGGCAACCTTGAACGCCGTGGTATCCGACGGCGTTGGCGACATCGGGATCCACTGGCCGACTTCCAGGTCCTGGTATTCGGGCAGGATTGTCCGCGCGCTGGGGTGGCCGAGGTTGTCGAGCAGGTCGTTGGCGTAGAACCCGGCGCGCAGGCAGCCCACCTGGACAAGCCATGGCCAGACCTCGTGGGGCGGCGCGTAGATCGTGATCGCGCGGGTGGCCACGTAGGCGGTGTCAGTGATGATCTCGTCGCCCGGCATGGGCGCCTCGACCTCTGCGTCCATCGCGCCCCAGCGCCGGTGCCAGTCGCGGTAGAACGGCGCCGTCACAAACCTCGGCAGGTCGGCGATCACGTGCCGCGCCTCGGCCGTCAACTCCGATCTGGTCGGCCGCGCCCGCCGCTGGAGGCTCGTTCTCGTCATCGCAAGTGCCTCCTCATCGGGCCTCCTCATCGGGCCTCCTCATCGGTGCCTCCTCATCGGGCGGAAGGCGGTCTGAACCTCCTGATCTCACTTCACGGCGCTGGCCGGCGGGCAGACAGGGGCGAACGTCCTCACCCAGGTCCTCGAACACGAGACCGGCACGGACCTTCGCCTCTGACCTGATGGCCGATCAGCGGCGGACGATGGCAGGCGGAGGCGATGACGATGACTGTCAGCGATGGCTCCGACAGCCGCAGCGTCCTGGACACGGCCCTGGACATTCACCGCGTGCGGCAGTACTTCGACGTCATAGTCCGCGGACGCGACGCCGCCGCAGCCGGCCGCAAGGACGCGAAGTTCCTTGACGCGCTCCGGCGCGGGATGCTGCCACTGCCATTCGACCGCCGGCCTGCGCCTGGTCAGGTCTTCGAGCCGCTGACGGGCGACCGCCCGCCGTCGCTGCCTGGTCGCGTCGGCGTCGTGGCCACGGGTGGCAGCGGTGCCATGGCGTGCCTGGTCGGCGTCGCCAAGGCGCTCGAGGACTGCGGCACTGAGGTGTCGGTCTACTCGTTGTGCTCCGGTTCTGCGCTGTTCGGATTCCCGCTTGGCGCCGGCCTGCCGCCCGACGAGGTGGCCGAGCTCACCGCGTCGGTGCGGCCCAGCGACTACGTTGACGTCGGCTGGCGGGAGCTCGCGGCGCTCGCTCCGACGCTGGGGCGCGGCTGGAACGGGGTTCTGCGCGGCGACAAGCTCGAGGCGTTCTACCGAAGCCACCTCGGCGACCTGACGCTCCGGCAATTGCGGACGCCGACTTACGCGCCTATCTGGAACGTCGAGCACAATCGCCTGGAATTCATCGGCCCGCGCACCCACCCGGATATGCCCGTCGCGCACGCGATCCGGATGGCCGTGTCGATGCCGCTGCTGATGCAGCCGGTCACGATGGACGGGCTGTCCTGGTGCGACGGCGGCATAGTCGACATCTTCCCCGTGCGCCCGGTGCTCGACATTGAGCCCGCGGTCGACGTGGCCATCGCCGTCAACGGTTTCTACCCGACCGAGTTCCGTGGTGACGACGTGACCGGCTGGAACGACCGGCTGTTCAGTATCCTGGCGGCCGCGTCACAGGTGCGCACGAGCCAGCACTCCCAGCTTGCCAGGGAGCACCTCGCCAGGCTGCGCCGCGAGGCACGGACGCTGCTTGTCGAGCCTGTGCCGTACGGCACGGTCGCGGGGACCGGCTTCTACGAGCAGTTCCTCGACAACCGCGACTGGCCCGCCTTCATGCGCTCAGGCCGGTCGGCAATGCACGCCGTCCTGCGGCAGCAGGCGTCAGCGGTCACCGCACAGGCGTCGGCACGAACGTGACGATGGCTTCGGCAACCGCGTTCGGGTTGTCGACCGGGACCCACGTACTGGCTCCGGGGACCGGGACGAGCGTGCAGCGGGGGAACTCAGACGCGAGTCGCTGCGCCCCCGCCATCGGGAAGAAGTCGCACGAGTCGCCCCAGACCAGCAGCACCGGCCGGTCGAACCGCGGGATCTCCTTCGCGGCGTCGAGTAGCAGTTCCGGGCGGAAGCCGCCCTGGGCCGCGACGAGATCGCCGGCTACCCGCGGGTCACGGGAGGCCGGCCCGAAGAACGACTCTGCGCGCTCGTCGTCCAGGCCGCTCGCGGCGACTGTGGCGGATAGCCTGCGCCGGCCGGCGTGCGATCGAAGCTGCAGCCGGATCAGCGATCGGGCTAGTCCGGGCAGCGTGCGGCACAGCACCGCCGCCTTCTTGAGCTTGTCAGGCGGGAACTGGTCGTAGTTCTCGCAGTTCGTCAGCACGAGCCGGCCGACTCGCGCCAGCGCCGGATGACCGCTCGCCAGCGACAGCAAGAGCAGTCCGCCGGCCGTGTCGTTGGCGACGACCGTGGCATCGTGCACGTCGAGCAGTTCAAGGCAGTCGAGGAGCAGCCTGGCAAGGGAGGTGGCCGACCGGTCCGCGCCCGGCGCGAGCGGCCAGGGATGCGCTCCCAGCGGAAGGTCGATCGTTATGCACCGGTACCGGTCCTCGAGCGCCGCGACGACGTCACGCCACAGGTCGCCATTCGCGAACGCGCCGGCGAAGAAGACGAGTGCCGGCCCCTGTCCTGACGACCGCCAGGCCAACGGCCCGAGCCGTGTTTGCAGTCTTTCGGATTCCATGAGTATTTAACATACTCTCAGTATGTGATCGATGCAAGGCCGGCTCGCTGGCCCGGCACGTTTCATGGCTACGTGCTGGGCGCCAGCCCCCTGAGCATCGCGTCGAGCGCCCGACCGAGTGCCGCCCTGGTCACGTCGGGGTTGCTGGCACGCGCGATGAGCAGACCGCCCAGCAGCGCAAGGCCCCCGATGATGTCGGTGAGGAGGTCAGGATCGAGATCGGCGATCTGGCCGCGCGCGATGGACGCTGCGACGAACGATCGCAGGCCCGCCTGGGCCGCCTGCTGCTCAGAGGGAGGTTCCAACTCCAGGCCGAGCATGGCTGGCCCGTCGATCAGCGTGATCCGCCTGATCTCTTCGTCCAGCGCGGCGTCCAGGTAGGCGTTCACCTTTGCCACGATCTGGTCGATCGGCGGTGCCTTCGGGTCCCCGGCCGCGACCGCACGGGCCTGCGCCTCGGCCTCGACCTCGGCGTGCACGGCGCGGAACAGCGCCTCCTTGCCCGCAAAGTGGTGGTAGACCGCGCCCTTGGTGACCCTGGCCGCGTCGGCGATCTCGTCGACGGACGTCTGCGCGTAACCCTTCCTTCCGAACAAGGAGCGCGCGGCGGCGAGCACGGCCCGCCGAGTGGCCTCAGCGTGTTGCGAGCGGAGCATCCCCGATGGCCCGGCGCCGCCCGCGTCCGTGGTTGCTCGCCTGGACATGCGGCCAGTATGGCACCGGCCGGCCTGCCGCAGTTCTCCCGTGACCGCCTCCGCCCGGCGACTCATGGCGGTGGCGCGACCGTCCAGGTGATCGTGACCGTCCAGGTCGTCGACGGGTCGTCGGGCCAGTGCGGGCCGATCAGCAGAATTCCCTCACGCTCGGTTTGCCCGGTCGCCGCCAGGCAATCGCCCGACTGGCCGAATTCGGCGTCGCACTTCCGCGACCTGGTGAGGCCGGCCTCATTCAGCGCCCACTTCGAGAAGTTCTGCACGATAAACTGATCCTTGGCGGGATTGTCGTTTGGACCTTTGCATGCGACGACGGGAGCAGAGCCGCGATTGCACAGCTTCCACTCAGTCTTGCCGTCGGCTGGCACAGCGGCGGAGCTCTTGACATAGATCTCTGCCTCGCGGCCGTTGGCGATCGTGATGGGAAAGACCCGCTTTTCTCGCGAACCGACCGAACAGTGGCCGTTCGGGAAACCGAGAGCCTTGCCGGTTGACCGCAGCGCGTACTTTCCGCCATAGCAGCGCCCGAATTTCGTCGCCACTGGCGACACGGTGACCGTGCGCATGGTCGGCACGACCTGAAGGGTGGCGGTCGTGCTGCCGCTTCCAGCCGGACTTTCCGGCGCCGACCGGAATCCCGCCACCGCGATCACGCCGACCGCGACCATGCCGACCAGAATTGCCCAGCCGGAGTTGGGGCGCACCCGGACCGTATAGTCAGGCACGGAACCTCCTTGAACTCGTGATGCCAGTTCTGCTGAAGTTCCTGCGCTCGAGTCGCACCTGCAGGCGGTACCGCCCAGCCGCGAGGCGAGCCAGCGCGATGAACAAGATGCTGGCCAGGAGCCACCACGCCCATGGCTGCAGCCAGGACCAGAACCCGCCTGGCGCTCCCGGTACAATGCGGAATTCGAGTTTGGTCGCCGCGGCGGCGCCGAAATGCATGCCGGCGCCAGACGTCACGGCTGAGCCGGTCACCACAACGTCACTCAGATACGTACCTGACCTGGCATTGCCTGGTAGGACGAGTTCGAGAGGGACCAGGGCTTGCTGGCGGGGCGACAACTGCATCGGCGTGTCAGAGATGTGGATCCAAGTCGGCGGCACCGCCTTTCCGCTACCGGAAGATAGGCGCTCGACCTTGACGGTGACTGACTCGTCTTGGGAGCCTGTATTGGCGATATGCAATGTAGGGAGCGTGTAACTCGCACCCGGATGAGCCACCGTCAGCAAGCTGACCGGGTTTGCCTGGATTCCGACTCCCACGCTCGCTTGTGACCAGGGGGCAAAGATTGACAGCGCCACCAGCATGACCGCCGTCAGCGATGAGGCTGACGCCATCCTGCGAAATGGTCCGATGGCCGATCACCGCGCCTTGAGGGCATTCAATGGTCATAAACGTATCGGATACCATACGCCGCCTTCTGCCACGACCGTGCGGGAAACAGGCAATCAGAATGATGGCGTCGCTGGAACCTTTGGGGGCTGCCAGGTAGTCGGGATAGCCGGGGCGACGTTCTGAGCGAAGGTGCCGTGAAGCTATCGCGCCTGCGCCCTGGACTCCTGCTCTGAGCGCGGCGGGCTGCCGAGCACGGTCCCGGCGTGCGCCCTGGCTGCCGGGTCGCGCCTGGACTTGATCAGACTGGCCGCGGTTGTGACCGCGAGGATCACGCCGATGACCGCCAGCGATGTCGCCGTGCTGATCTCGGGCACGCTGTGGCTTATCCCGTGACCCCAGTGCAAGATCAGCTTCACGCCGATGAACGCGAGGATAAGCGCGAGCCCGGTTGACAGGTAGACAAGCCGGTCGAGCAGGCCAGTGACCAGGAAGAACAGCGCTCGCAGGCCGAGCAGGGCGAAGGCGTTGGCAGCGAACACGATGTAGGCCTCGCTGGTCACGCCGAACACGGCAGGGATGGAGTCCAGCGCGAACAAGATGTCCGTGCCGCCGATCGCGATGAACACGATGAACAGCGGCGTGACCACAAATCGCCCGCCGACGCGCATGGTCAGCTTGCCGCCGTCGTAACTGTCGGTGACCGGCAGGAGCCTGCGCGCTGACCTTACGAGGGCGTTGTGACCGATATCGGGATCCTCATTCCGGTGCCTGAACAGCCGCACCGCCGTCCAGGTCAGCAGCAGCCCGAAGAACAGGAACATGAACGACAGCAGCGACAGCAAGGTCGCTCCGAGGGCGATGAAGATCGCGCGCAGCACGAGCGTGGCCATGATGCCGGCGATGAGCACGCGCTGCTGATGCTCGCGGGGCACCGCGAACGTCGCCATGATGATCACGAAGACGAAGAGGTTGTCGACGGACAGGCTCTTCTCGACGACGTAGCCGGCGAAGTACTGGGCGCCGAAGTTCCACCCCGAGATCGCACCGAGAACAAGGCCAAAGACCACCGCGACGGCGATGTAGAACGCCGACCAGGCGGCCGCCTCGAGATATCCGACGGCGTGCGGGCGGATGGTGGCCACGGCGAAGTCGAGCGCGAGCAACCCGACGATCAGGCCGATCGTCACGACCCAGCCGACCGCCGTGACCAACACCCAGACCTCCGCGTACCCGCCGTCACCGCCCTGCCGCGAGGAAGTCACGATGATGCCCGGTCCGCCGCCGGCCAACCCGAGTGCCAGGTCCGAGTTGGCTGAGTCCCGGCTGCAGGCGGACGGCGACCCGTCGCGGGAGGGGAGACGCTGACAGGATGCGAGAGGTGGGTTGGTGCCGATCCTGGTAGGAGGCAGCGCATGAGCGCAACTGTTAGGGACGTGATGACGACGCGGGTGATAGCGGTGCGCAAGGACGCGTCGTTCAAGGAGATGGCAGCGATGCTCCGCAGCTCCCGGATCAGCGCCTTCCCTGTCGTAGACGACGCCCGCCGGGTGATCGGGGTCGTGTCCGAGGCTGATCTGCTCGTCAAGGAGGCGGTTCAGGCCGACGGCGTGAGCATGCTCGCCGCTCTGCGGCACTGGCGTGAGGACGAGAAGGAGGCCGGAGTCACTGCTGGCGACCTGATGACGACGCCCGCCCTCACGATCGGCCCGGACACCGCGGTGGCGGAGGCTGCCAGGCTCATGTATGACCACCGGGTGAAACGACTTCCGGTGGTTACCAGTGCCGGTTTGCTGGTGGGGATCATCAGCAGGGTCGATGTGCTGAGCGTCTTCGAACGCCCGGACGACCAGATCCGGGGCGAGATCGTCAGGGATGTGCTGCCCGGAGTGGCCGGCACCGTACCGGCTGACTGTGAAGTAACCGTTCGTGAGGGCATCGTGACGCTGGCAGGCTCTGTGGAGAGCGAACGGGACGCCAGGATGTTCCTCGAGGCGGTCAGGCACGTCCAGGGCGTCGTGGCGGCCCGCGACCGGCTCAGCTACCCCGGCGCTCCATAGACCGGCCTGACCAGGGAGGTGGTCGCAAAGGTGCAGGACCTCGACATCGCTCGCTGGCGCTTGCGCAGTCAGCATCTGGTCGGGCCACGTGCCGGTTCGGCGCGCGAGGTCGTCGGTTCGCTGCTAGCCGTCCAGGCGGAGAACTCCGGTCAGGCGGCGTGGGCGGTAGCCTCGCGTACCGCGAACCCTGATCAAGCTGAGCTGGCGGCTCTTCTGGACGACGGTGCCGTGCTGCGGACGCATGTGCTCCGGCCCACGTGGCATTTCGTGCGGGCCGAGGACATCTGCTGGTTGCTCGACCTGACTGGTCCCCGCGTCCGGCGGAGCACCGGCCAGGCGCTGCGCAACGCGCACGGCCTCGACGACCGTGCGGTCGACCACGCGGTGACCGCCGTTGCGGAGGCGCTGGCGAGCCAGGGTCACCTCACCCGTGCGCAACTGGCTGACGCGCTCGGCGATCGAGGCATCGAGATCAGCGGTCAGATGCTGATGATCTTTCTGGCCCATGCCGAACTTGACGGACTGATCTGCAGCGGAAGAATCGCCGGCGGCCAGCACACATACGCGCTCATGAGCGAGCGGGTGCGGGCCCCACGCCGGCTCGACCGGACCGCGGCACTGGCCGAGATTGCCCTGCGCTACTTCACCGGGCATGGCCCGGCGACCGAACGGGACCTTGCCTACTGGGCCAGCCTCAGCCTGACCGATGTGCGCGCGGGCTTGCAGCAGGTACGCGATCGGCTCGGCTCGTTCCAGCACGACGGGCGCACCTTCTGGCACGCTCCCGGAGATCCTCCAGGCGGACCGCAAGAGCCCGCGGCGCATCTCCTTCAGATTCTCGATGAGACCTACCGCGGTTACCAGGACTCCCGCTGGGTACTCGATGCCGCCGGCGCCGTTCCGCGCACCAGGGAAGCAGCGACCGGGATGGCCCTCGCCGACGCGCAGCTCATCGCCACCGTACGGCGTACCGTCGCCCGTGATCATGTGCGGTTCGAACTGCGGCCATACCGGGCGCTGGCACCCGCGGACATCGAAGCCCTCGACCACGCCGCGGCAAGATACGGTGAGTACGCGCAGCTCAAGGCCCGGATCGCGATGCCGTGACCGCAACGGTCAGCGCCGAATCTTTCCGCTACGTCCGCGCCGCGGCCATAGCACCACGATGCACCGGCTACGCTGACCGCTCGGCCGCCCTGCCGCTGGGACAGTCAGGCGCAGCGAACCCTTGCGGCTGGTGCGAACTCAGCCGATCTGGAGGCTCGTCTGATGACCGCGGACCTGACACGCAGGCGCCTGCTCGGGCTCGCGGGCGCATCGGCAGCCGGTGCGGCCGGGCTCAGCATGGCCGGATGCTCGGCCGGGGACAGTTCCCCGCCGAAACTCACGAACGGCAGGGGTCTCGCCGCCGGGCCACCGTTTGCGTCACGTCCCGACCTGACGCCTCCGCGCATCAGCATCACCCGGCATGGCCCAGGGGCCGACTCCCGCTACATCTTCCTCAATGCCCCGTACTCAGGCCCCGGGCATGGCGGCACGATAATTCTTGATCGGCATGGCGAGTTCGTCTGGTTCGGGCCGAACACCGCCGCGCATCACCAGATGAACTTCAGCGTCCAGACGTACCAGGGGAGTCCCGTGCTGACCTGGTATCAGGGTCTCGTCACGGGCGGGTTCGGCAGGGGCGAGCTCATCATCGCCGATTCCTCGTACAAGATCATCCATGTGATCCAGCCCGCCAATGGCGAGCTCGCCGACTTCCACGAGTTCGTCGTGACCCCGCAAGACACCGCGCTGATCACCATCTACCGGCGGCACTCGGGCATCGACTTGCGTCCGGTCGGCGGCCCGTCCCGCGGACACATAGTCTCCGGAGTCGTCCAGGAGATCGACATCGCGACAGGAAAGCTGCTGTTCGAGTGGGACAGCTGGAACGGCCGCCACACGCATGTCCAGATCACCGAGAGCTACCAGCTGCGCGGCGTCGGCGATGGCGGCGACGGCACCGCGGACAGGCCATACAACTACTGCCATCTCAACTCCCTCGCCATTGACCAGGACGGGGACCTGCTGATCTCGGCGCGGAACACGTGCGCCGTCTACAAGGTCAGCAGGAAGACCGGCGATATCGTCTGGCGGCTGAACGGCAAGAGGTCCGATTTCACCATGGGGCCAGGAAGCAAGTTCTGGTGGCAGCACCATGTGCGCCCGCACAGCAACGGCCGGCTTTCGATCTTCGACAACGCCGCCAACGGCCCCACCATCAACGAGAAGCAGTCCAGGGCGCTCATACTCCGCCTCGACTCCCATGCCATGCGGGCCACGCTAGAGAGGGCCTACACCCACCCACGGCAGAAGTTGCTCGCCGGGGCGATGGGCAGTGCGCAGCTTCTCGCCAGCGACAGAATGTTCGTCGGCTGGGGCACGCAGCCGCATTTCTCTGAGTTCTCAGCCGACGGCAGGCTCCTGCTCGACGGTGACATCGAAAAGGGAGACTCGTCCTACCGGGCCTTCAGCCAGATCTGGACCGGCAATCCCGCCGAACCCCCCGCCGTGGCCGCGCGGCACCGCAACGGCGGCGCCGTCGTCTTCGCGAGCTGGAACGGCGCAACGCAGGTCACATCCTGGACGGTTCTTGCCGGAAAGACGCAGACATCCCTGGCCGCGGTCGCTTCGGCTCGCCGCGCAGGGTTCGAGACAGCGATCGACGTGCGGAGCGCCGGTCCGTACTTCGCTGTCCAGCCACATGACGCAGCGGGGCGCCCGCTGTCGAGGTCGGCCCCGGTCCTGATCGCCTGACAAATGGCCCGCAGGCGGGTCAGAGATCTGACGCCGACCTTGAGTGACCGCCGGGTGCGCGCAAACGCATAGGACCCGCGTCGGTACGCCGTGAGTACGGTCTTGCGCGGTTCGTAGGCTCGCGAAGGCCGGATTCCCTCCTGAAGGCAAAGCCGGGGCCAAGGAATGCCCCGGATCGGCCGCGCCGCGTCGTTGCGGGCGCGGGGGATGGGCGACGTCAGCTTAGAGTCCGCCTGGGTCAGACCGATGATCTTGCTAACGGCCCGCGCCATCGGCCGGGTGGCGCGCGAGGCACGGCGCAGCCGAGGGACGGGGGACGGGAATGCAGACCGCACCGCAGGGGGAGCCCGAGCGCCCTCGCCGGGCACGGCTGGCGGCCTGGTCCTTGGCCGCTGGCCTGGCTGTCGGTGCGGCGGCGGTGACGGGCCTGGTTGCAGGCGCGATCAGTTCCCGGCAGGCCATGGGCATGGCACTCCCGGCGGCGTTGCTTGCCATCGGCGGGGCGATAACACTAGCTATCCCTGGGCCGGCGGCCAGTCGCTGGCTCGGCTTCCGCGCTGGATTGCGGGCCGGCACTCTGATGAACCGCTGGCGATCGGCCTTCCGCCGTCGGCAGCGTCCGTAGTCCGGTTGCTGGGCTGCGCTGCTATCGGCCGGCTTCCACCTGCTGATGGACCTGGAGTGCGGTGTCTACATGGAACTGCCGGTGCATGCGCTGCTCCTTGGGCGCGAAGTATCTGGTCGCCTGGGACATGGGGATTACCTTGGGCTGGTCGACCTGGTACGTGTGCGCGTTGTTCACAATGGCCGCCGAGCCTTTGCCGAGAACGTTCTTCAGCCAGTCGGTGCGCTCGCCATAGGGGAGGGCGATCAGGAAGCTGTCATCGTGCTGGACCGCGATGACGGGTGTCTGGTAGGTCCGGCCCGATTGTCGCCCGACATGGCAGACAACTGACGTGTTGGATCCGTCCTTGCCGGCTGACTTCAGAGCGAGCGGCCGCATGACTCGAGTGAACAGGCGCAACGCATTCTGGAGGGGACCTCTCATGCCACCACGTTCGCGGCCGGCTGGCGCCAGCGGTAGGGCCGAAGGTCCCGGTGCAACCAGAACGCATCAGCGCACAGGCGGCGGCAGCGGTCAGGTCGCGAGGACGAGAGAGCGATCGGAGGCGGTCAGCTTGTCAGCACCGGATTCCGTGATCGCTACGGTGTCCTCGATGCGCACGCCGAACTTGCCGGTCAGGTAGATACCGGGCTCCACCGTGATAACCATCCCCGGCTCCAGCACAAAATGGTTGCCCGCCACGACGGACGGGGGTTCGTGAACCTCCAGGCCGAGGCCGTGACCGGTTCTCGTGAAGAATGCGTCGCCGAACCCGACGGCGGTAATGACCTCACGGCACGCTCTGTCCACGTCGTGCACGGTCGCGCCGGGGACGGCCGCCCTGACTCCCGCCGCCTGAGCGGCGCGCACGACATCAAATACCGCCATGTAGTCCTGTGCTGGCTCACCCAGAGCGACCTGGCGGGTTATGTCGGCGAAGTAGCCCTGATGCGTGACCGCGATATCGAGAAGCACATTTCGGTTTCGGTCGAGGGTGTCATGACCGGCCGAGGGCCATCACGCCCAGATGATCATGGAGAAACTCCACGCCGAATGCCCCGGTGTGCGGGATGAGGCCATGGGTCGGCTTCAGGCCGGCCACGCCGCACCAGCTGGCCGGCAACCGGACTGACCCGCCCTGGTCGCCGCCAAACGAGACGTCCAGCAGTCGCGCCGCGACCGCGGCGCCAGAACCCGATGAGGATCCGCCGGCCGAACGAGACACGTCCCAGGGGTTGAGCACGCGGCCGTAGTCCCGGTATCCGCTGAGGCCGGCCCCGCAGGAGAAAGCCTCCATGTTGAGCTTTCCCGAGATCGTCGCGCCCGCTCGAAGGAGCCGGGTCACGACAGTGGCATCGAAGCTCGGCACGTAGCGCTCGAGGAACCGGCACCCGAACGTCAGGGGGACTCCGGCAACGCTGATGTGGTCTTTCAGTCCGACCCGGGTTCCGGCGAGCGTGCCGCCGGAACCCGGAACCCGCGACGGGCGAGTACAGACCTCGCATGCCTGGCGAGCATGGCAAATGTCACCGCCGATCGCGACCTACAGCTGTATGAGATTGTGCAGCGGCGGCGCTACGCGGGCCGCAGCAGGGCTCGGCTCGCGTGAGCGTCTACCGTGCGCGTCCTGTTAGGCCCCCTGCTTGGTCTTGTCGCCGGGCCGCGCTCGAACGGGCCGGTAGCCGGTTCCTGCCGTGCGACAATTCCGGTGTGTCCGACAGTACGGACGGGGCCGCCGAGCCCGTCAGGAGAACGCCGCGGGCCGGAGCCGATGCCTCCGCCCGGTCTTATCCACGGTCCAATCCCGCGGCGCTGGCGCCGCTGGCCGTGGCCCCGGTGCTGGCCATCGCAGCGGCCGTCGTCGCCGTCCTGGTCGTGTTCTCCGGCCGGTACGGCTATCACCGGGACGAGTTGTACTTCCTTGCGGCTGGCCGGCACCTGGCCTGGGGCTACCCGGACCAGCCGCCGTTCGTCCCGCTGATCGCCCGGCTGATGTCGGACCTGGCGCCGGGCTCGCTTGTGCTGCTGCGGCTGCCGTCCGCGCTGGTCACCGGCGCGCTGGTGGTGCTGACGGCGCTGGCGGCGCGCGAGCTCGGCGCCGGCCGCGCGGCGCAGGCGCTGGCCGCCGCGGTGATAGCGGTGGCGCCGGTGGTCACCGGCGCCGGGCACCTGCTCAGCACGACGACCTTCGGCCTGGCTGTCTGGGCGCTGCTGACCTGGCTGCTTGCGCGCATCCTGCGGACCGGCGATCAGCGCCTCTGGCTCGCCGCGGGGCTGGCAGCGGGGGTCGGGCTGTTGGACACCGACCTGATCGCGTTCCTGGTCATCGCCGTGGTCGTCGCGCTGGCGGTGGCCGGGCCCAGGGAGCCATTCCGTTCCCCATGGTTCTACGCGGGCGGGGCGCTCGCTCTGGCGATCTGGTCGCCGTATCTGGCCTGGCAGGCCGGTCACGGCTGGCCTGAGCTGACCGTCGCGCGGTCGATCGCGGCTGGCCAGTCGGGCACGTCCGCGCCGTGGTGGCTGATCGTGCCCGAGCAGTTCGTGCTGGTGTCGTGGTACTTCTCGCCGGTGTGGATCGCCGGGCTGGTCCGCCTGTTCCGCGACCCCGGCCTGCGGTGGTGCCGCGCCGCCGGCGTCGTGTACCCGGTGCTTGCCGTGGTGTTCATGGCTACCGGCGGCAAGCCTTACTACCTGGCCGGGATGTTTTCCGTCTTGCTGGCCGCCGGAGCCGAGCCGGCCGTGGGCTGGCTGGGGCGCGAGCGGATGCGGCTGCGCCGCGGCCTGCTGCTCGCCGCGTTCGCGTTCAGCATCGCCGAGCTGCCGATCACGCTGCCGGTCCTGCCGGTGTCCGTGGTGCACGACTCTCCGGTCGTGGCGCTGAACTACGATGCCGGCGAGACCATCGGCTGGCCAGCGTTCGTGCGCGAGATCGCCGCGGTCGACCGTTCGCTGCCCGCATCCCAGCGGGCGAGCGCGACCGTGCTCGCCAGCAACTACGGCGAGGCAGGGGCCGTGGACAGGTTCGGGCCTGCCGATGGCCTGCCGCGTGCCTACAGCGGGCACATGTCGTTCTGGTACTGGGGTCCGCCGTCCGCCTCGGCGACGACCGCGATCGTGGTCGGCTACCCGCGCGGCCAGCTCGGCTTCTGCGGCTCAGTGAAGCTGGCCACCCGCCTGAACAACCACGAGCACGTCAGCGGCGACGAGCAGGACGCTCCGGTGTGGATCTGCCGGAACCTGCGCGCGAGCTGGCGTGCCATCTGGCCGTCGCAGCGCTCGCTCGGCTGAGGCAGGCCTGATCGACGGCCTGCGCGACTCGCTGGACGTCAGACTGCGCCGCCGCTAGCGAGGCTTATTAGCCGGTCCGCACCACGTGATAAAGCGCCGGGTGGAACGGCCAGCGCAAGTCAGATGCCGCCTCTCGGAATCCTTGGCTGCCGACTGCGGCATTGAATTCATCCTCTGACGTCCAGTGCGCCATGTTCACGAAGCGGAACTGCGTGTCGTGCAGCGACTGGTGCAGTGCGGTTTCGATATGCGCGGGAAAGGTTTTCAGGTAGTCGCGGGTCTTCTCCCAGGCGGCGATGAATTGGTCTTCCTCGCCTGCTGGCACTTCAAAGATGTTGATCAAGGTGACACTCATGGTCTTTGCGATCCTCCTACCGTGTTGCCGGCCTGAGGCAGGTTCGTCGTGACCCTGACGGTCATGCTCTCGTCACCAAGATGCTGCCATGCAAGGTGTCTGGCTGTCAGGCCCGCCGTCGACCGGCCGCCTCAAACCGCCAACTTGTCAGTTTGATCATGAATATGGCCGCTAACATGTGGCGCCATGCGATCTATGGGTGTTTTCGGGAAATGCCTGGCTCTTCTGGGTGCAGGGCTGGCGGTCGCCGCTTGCGGCGTCACCGCTTACCAGGCGAGCGCAACCATTCCGTCAGGCCCCGGGCAGACGAAGTCAGGCACTGCGGCGGCGCCGGCAGGACCGCAGACAGTAAATTCCGCGTCAGCGGCGTCACCGACGCCGGCGGCATCGCCTTCACGTACACCCGCCACGTCGCCGCCAGTGACTCGCCGGCAGATGCCTCGGTATGGCAATCCGAATGGCCGTGTCTACGTCCCGCCGGAGGGCCGGGCGGTGAGTACCGCGCACCCGAACCATGTCATCGGCCACGGTACGGCGGCTAGCTGCACGTCGGCTGCAGTGGTCCGGGCAGTGGCCAAGGGCGGCATCATCACCTTCAACTGCGGCCCGAAGCCGGTCACGATCATGATGAGGGCCACTGCGAAGATCGTGCACGGTCGCCGGATCGTTATTGACGGCGGCGGCAAGGTCACGCTGAACGGCGGCGGCAAGATCCGCATCCTGTCCATGAACACCTGCAGCCACTGCTGGGAGCAGGCCGGACCGAAGCTGATCGTGCAGAACATGAGATTCGTGAACGGCTACTGGGGTGCCCGCCAGACCAAGTCATCATCGAACTACGGCGGCGGCGCCATCTTCGATCAGGGTGGTCAGCTCAAGGTGGTCAACTCCGAATTCGTCGGCAACCGCTGCTACAAGTACGGTCCCGATCTCGGCGGCGGCGCGATCCGTGCCTATGGCATGGATATGAAAACTCCGGTCTACATCACCAATGACACCTTCCGCGGAAACAAATGCTCCAACGGCGGCGCGCTCAGCGGCCTGTACGCCAACTTCGTTGTCATCAACAGCCTGCTGACCGGCAACAAGGCGACCGGCTGGGGGCAGAATCCCACGCAGCCTGGCACGCGGGGCGGCGGGAGCGGCGGCGCCATCTACACGGACGGCGACTCCTACAAGCTCATCATCGATGGCACCGTCATCCGTTACAACAGCGCCCGGGAGGGTGGCGGTGGCATCTTCTGCGTCGTCAACAATGATCACGGCGGCTTGACGATCAAGTACTCGACACTGCACCGCAACCCGAGCGGGCAATTCGAGAACGCCCCCGGCATCTTCGACAGCCGCAACGGGCACGACGTTCAGCCGACGGTGATCCACTCGACTATCAACTGATCGCCCGGCCCGCTAGCACTGATTGGCTGCGCTTTGCCGGCCGTGGTGGTGGCGCGCCAGGTGACTGACTACGGTCTTGTTCAGCAGTGCCCACCCGCCGATGACCGTGCCAGCCGGGCCCACGCCCTTCGCCGGGACGGTGAGGATAGTGCGCTCGCCGAGCAGGCGGTAGGTGCGGGCGCTGAAGACGAGCTGGTTGTCCTGCGTGGTGCTTTGAATGAGACGGGTGACCGCGATACCCGCCCTGCCTGCCGCGTCGGTGGCGTGCCGCACGACGGTGGCGCCGGGGATAGTTGCCGCGACTCTGAACAGGGCGGCTGTGAGCTTAGGCGGCGTCAGCGTGGTCCCCAGCAGGTCACCGATGTCGGTCCAGGCCTGGTCGTCGGCGCTTTGGCCGCCGCCCTGATGGGCGTAGATCCAGGTCCGGAGCTTGGCCGGGTTGGTGGGAAGCGTGGTAAGGAACTGGTAGGTGAAGCGAGCCGGGGGCGCGTCAGGGCAGCCCTGGGGCGGCACCGGCAGCCAGGAGGCGCCGAGCCCTGTGGTTGGCGGCGCGACGCTCCAGGGGAGGCGCTGGTTGCGGACCGCGTCATACCACTCCACCCCCGGTTTGCGGCTGTCAGCCGGCCACCAGATCTTGCGGCGCTCGGCGGTGAGCCAGTTGTTCTTTCCCCCGCCGTCGGTCATCGACAAGCCGGCCGATGTGACCAGGATGTACTGGCCGGGGCGGGGGACCGGCTGGCCAGGCCGGGTGACAGCCCGGGCGGCGCGCGTCAGCACGTAGGCCGCGGTGCGGGCCGTGCCGGCCGCTGGCTCGTGGGTGTCACGAGGGCCGGGCAGCCCGGTGAGCAGGCCCACGGTCAGCGCCGCCACGGCCGCGCCGCCCCCGGCCATGGCGGTGACCGCTGCCCGTCGCCGTCGGCGGCCTGCGCGCCAGGCAGCATCAACCCGGATGCGAGGCTGGGCGGCCTGGTCGGCCAGGTCATGCAGCGCGGTGGCTATCGGATAATCGGGCTCGCTCATGATCCCACCTCTGTACTGGTCAGCCCGGCCGCGGCCAGTGCCGCCCTGAGCTGGGTGAGGGCCTTGTAGGTCTGGCTGCGCACGGTGCCGACAGAGCACCCCAGGATGCCGGCGACCTGGGTCTCGGGCAGGTCTTCGAAGTAACGCAAGACCAGCACGGCCCGCTTGCCCGCTGGCAGGGCACGCAGCGCCTGCTGCACGCTCAGCCGGGTCTCGGCGCTCGCCTGTGCGGCAGCAGCCTGGTCGGGCACGTCGGCCATGGTTGTCTCATGGTGCCGGGCGCGGCCGCGCCACCAGCGCACCTGCTCCCGGTACATGACCTGGCGCACGTACGCCTCTGGCGAGGTATGGATGCGGCCCCAGCGGGCGGCAGCCTTCGTCAGGGCGGTCTGGAGCAGGTCTTCGGCGCATGCTGGTCACCGGCGAGCAGATAGGCAACGCGGATCAGAGTGCCGGACCGGGCCGCCGCGAACGCCGCGAACTCCTGCCGGGCACGCTCGTCCACGTCAGCCTCCAGCCTTCCTCACCCGTTAAGACGCGCGTCGGCCCGCGAATCTATGCCGCGCCCGCACAAGACCGAGCCGTGGTCCGCGCGCCCGCTGCTGCCGCACCACCGGCCGGTCGCGAGCGCGGCCGGCCGGATAGGTGGGGTCACTGCCGGCCGGGGCGGGCTCAGTTCGGTGCGGGCGCCGCCGCGCGCGGCGCTGCGTGGCCGGGCAGCCCGGCTCGGGTGTTCCTTTTCTGCCAGTACCTCCTGGCCCAGGCGGGGCGCGTGTCGCGGCCGGCGGTCCTGGCGGCCACCGCAGCCGTCCAGCGTGCCAGCAGTTCGTCGGCCTCGGCGAACGCTGCTGCCGGGCTGGGCGCCGCGGCCAGCCAGCGGGCCTGTACGGCGTCGCGTTCGGGGCCGAACAGCGGGTACGCGCCGGCAGGGTCGCGCATCGCCGTCCGGTGCAGTTCTTCGTGCCGCCACCACAGCGCGGCCGGGTCGTAGCAGTCCGATGGCCGCGGTGCGAGGTCGATGGGGCTGGTGACCTGCACCGGCTTGAACAGCGACGTGCAAGGGGCGGCGGTCGCGGTGACCCAGTGCGCCGCGCCGTCCGGCCGCAGTTCGGTCACCCAGGACGCGGTGGTCTGCGCGTTCGATGCCAGGCCGCCGGCATGCATGCAGGGCGCCGCCGCCCCGCCGTCGATCACGGAGTAACGCGGGACGACAGCCCCGTTGCCGTGATCGGCCAGCGCCGCCATCAGGTCGCCGGCGCCAGTCGCGCGCGCGGCGCGGTCCTGGGTCAGCGCCTGGCGGACCCTGCAACGGGAGACCGCCGACTTCAGGCGGTCGCTGTGCTGGTGTGCGAACGGCTCGATGGTCAGACCGTTGGAGATGCTGCGGCCGCCGCTTTCCACCTTCTCGGCGGCCCACAGCCTTCCGGCGGTCTCCAGCACGTACGCCCCGGCCGCGTCAGCCACGATAAAGCTGTTGTGGTAGGTGAAGCCGCGGCGCTCGTGGCCGCACCCGCCGCCTTGCCCATGCTGCTCCAGCAACTCGGTGATGACAGCCACCGCATCGCCCGCCGAGGCCGCCCGCTCCAGCGCGAGGCGAAGCAGATCCATCCCGGTGAGCCCGGACTTCGCATACCGCTGATCAGTGAAAACCGCCTCGTTGCCGATAACCACGCCATGCTCGTTGGCGCCTATCTCGGCGCCCCACATCCAAAACGGACGGCTCAGCAGTACCGCGTGGGTCTGGCGGACCTGCCCGATCTCGATCCAGGTGCACCGCACCCTGGCCCCGGCCGGATGGCGGGCGCGGGGCTGCCAGTCCAGGAACTGGGCCTCGTTCTGATCGCGATCGGAGTTCTTGGCGAACAGCACCGAGGCCGGCCCGACCACCACCATCGTGTCGCACATGGCTCTCAGTCAACCAGGGCACGGCCAACGAACCAGCATGCCTGCCGCCGGACCACGTGCGGCGGCCGGATTGAACCCTGCCGGCCGAATCGCGGGATTTCAGGTGCAGAATACTGCTTGCCGTTCGAAGATCGCAGTGTCCGCAGGCAATGACCACAGCAGCGAAGAGGATGTTCATGCGCGAGATCGCGTACACGGTACGTGGATTCCTCACTGTCCGCAGGGATTCCTTGCGCGTACCCCTGACCGGGTCGCTGGCAGTCCGCCAGGATCCAGATTCTGGTCTGTTCACAGGGGACCTCGTCCTCCACGATTCCGCCGTCAGCCGGACGGTCCTTGGCACCGACCTCTTCAGCGCTACCGTCCAGGTCACGGCTGATTCCCCGGTCATCGGCGTGGTCGACAGCGATAGTCAGTTGTTCGCGACGGTGACGGTGAACGCGGTCATCGATGATGTCCGCGCTGGCGGGCGGACACTGATGAGCGGAGGTTCATGCCGCACCCGTACTCACGCCGTTGTGCCACTTCGTTCCAGGCCCGGCTTTGAGCTGAGCGAGGGCGGCCGCCTGGTCGGCAGATATCACCGGCCGCCTTTCACCGGATGCGGGCGGATCACTCCGCTTGTCAACCTGCTGATCGCTGGTGCAGGGAACGCCGTCGTCATCGATCTCATCCCGGTCACGTCCTGAGGAGAGATCGCGGCGACGCAGCGCCTTGATTGTGTGCCTGCCCGCGGCGCCCGGGGCTGGTGCGGTTCACTGGCCCGCAGGGTCCGGCTCTCCTTTTCGCCGCAGGGTGTCCCGCAAGGCTCCGAGCGCGGTGAACCGGGGAACCCAGTGAAGCTCACGCTTCGCACGTGTCGTGTCCATGATCGCCGGATGGCTGGCAACCTCCACCCACTCCGCCACGGGCAGCAGGAAGGGCATGGCGGCCATCGCCCGGGCCGCGGCCTGCGCCGGGGCCACGGGAAGCGGCAGCGGGAACGCGCCGAACTCGCGGGCGACGTCGGCGGCCGTGACGATCCCGTCGCCGGCGATGTTGTAGGCACCAGGCGGCCCGGCGGCAATGACGCACTGCAGCAGGGCACGCCCTACGTCGTCCTCGTGCACCAGTTGCAGTGGCAGGGCTGGCACCAGCACCGGCAGCGGCACCGGCAGCCGGCCAACCCGCTCGGCCAGATAGCGGGTCAGCGGCGCGAGCGGTCCGGGGAGCAGGCCCTTCGCGCCGACGGTATGCGGGCCAAGGACGATTGACGGGCGCAGCAGGTAGAGGGCGATCCCGGCAGACCGGGCAGCCTCGGCCTTCAGCAGGTCCTCAACCTCGGCTTTCTCCTGAGCGTAGAAGAGCCTGGCCGCGGGGCGCACTGGCCACTCCTCAGTCATCCCGATCGGGTTGTCGGAGTGGAAGCCGTAAGCCGCCACCGAGGAGGCGTAGACAAAGCGGCGGGCGCCGGCCGCCGCCGCGGCCTGGAACGCGTTCAGCGTGCCTTCGACGTTGATCGCCCGGATCGCATCACGTGACGCGGCGCCGGTAACCAAGAACGCCAGGTGCACCACCACGTCAGCGTGAACGAACGCGTCGTGCAGGGCCTCGGGGTCGCGGACATCCCCTCGCCGGTACTCCATCTTGGCCCAGCCGTATGCGGCCGGGTCGAACGGGCGCCGTGCGATGCCCACGATCCGTGCAACTCGCTCATCGGCCTGAAGCAAGGGGACCAGGCCGAAACCGAAGGTCCCGGTCGGGCCCGTCACCGCGACTGTCAGATCCCTCGCGCCGTCGGGAACCGTGGCATCTGCGGTCATGGACTCACCATCCCAGACGGAGCTAACGGGCGCGAGCGCTGAAGACGCGCCCGCTGGCGATTCAGAGTCGAAGGTCCCTTCGGGCGGGACGATTGACCGGATGGAACCGGCGTTCGCGCGACTTACGATCCTAATTGAAGAGTGCGATACACCAGTGCCTCGCCCAGCGTTCTGGCGGCGGCATCGATGCGAGCCGATGCGATTTGGTCAGGAGGCGCAATGGAGCGGCTGAACCCGCTGGACGCCTTATTCGTCGACGCGGAGGACCAGGACCAGCACACATCGATGGCGATCGCGTCTATCGCCGTGTTCGAGGGCCCATCGCCGTCCTACGACGAGGTCCTCGCTGCCCTTGCGGGGCGTTTGCCTCTCGTGCCCCGCTACCGCCAGAAGCTCCGCACGGTGCCGTTCCGCCTGGGGCGGCCGGTCTGGGTTGATGACCCGAACTTTGACCTCCGCTACCACGTGCGGCGAACCGCGTTGCCCGCGCCTGGCGGGGACGAGCAGCTCAGCGAGCTGATGGCACGGGTGATGGGCCAGCGGCTGGACCGTGATTTCCCGCTCTGGGAGTACTGGCTGATCGACGGACTCGCCCAGAGTCGCTGGGCGGTCATTTCAAAGCTGCACCACTGCATGGTGGACGGGGTCTCCGCCACTGACCTATACCGCGTGATCTTCGACGCCTCGCCCGAACCTTTGCCGCCCGCCACTGACAACAGGATCGTGAACGCGGAACCCTCGCCGGTCACACTCGCTGGCCAGGCGGCCATGGACGCGATCCTGCTTCCGTTGCGGGAGGCGATCGCTCTTCGCGGTGCCGTGGCGAATCCTGGCCGGGCCATCCAGCAGGCGACCGACACGGCACGGGCCATCGCGAAGCTCGGACCGACGCTGTGGCCCGCCGCCGGATCATC
Organism: uncultured Actinomycetota bacterium; assembly: GCA_963739025.1. Classification (GTDB taxonomy): domain Bacteria; phylum Actinomycetota; class Actinomycetes; order Streptosporangiales; family Streptosporangiaceae; genus Chersky-822. The sequence continues at coordinate 854,187 of CAVTYS010000005.1, forward strand.
CCTTAGCGGGCACATCGGTCAGCAACGGCGCTACACGTGGGCCAGGGCATCGCTCGATGACGTCAAGACGATCAAGCGGGAGCTTGGCGGTACCGTGAACGACGTCGTCTTGGCTGCGATCAGCGGCGGCTTGCGGGCACTGCTGATCGCGCGTGGCGAGCAACCCGATCCGCATACGGTTCCGTCGCTGGTTCCCGTTTCGCTCCGCCCGCCTGGCGAGGAGAACGTCTATGAGAACCGGGTTTCGGCTGTGGTCGCCCATCTGCCCGTGCATGTTGCCGACCCGGTCGAGCGGCTCGCAGCCGTGCGGACCCAGCTGTCGGACCTGAAGGCGAGCAACGAAGCGATGGCTGGCGAGGCGCTGGTGTCGCTTGGCCGCTACACGCCGTTCCCATTGATGTCGCGTGGCGCCCGGCTCGTCTTCTCGCTGCCGCAACGGGAGATCGTCACGGTCACCACCAACGTGCCTGGTCCGCGCCAGACGCTGTACTGGATGGGCCGCCGGCTTGTGGAGATCATCCCCTACGTTCCTATCGCGACGACGGTTCGCACCGGTATTGCGATCTTCTCCTACTGCGGCAACGTCACATTCGGCATCACTGGCGACTTCGCCGCGAATCCGGATCTGGACGTGCTGGCGCGCGGCATCGAGCAGGACGTGTCTGAGTTGCTGGCAGCCGCCACCCACAAGGGCCGAGCTGCAACCTAGGGGCGGCCCGCCCTGATTCATCCCGCAGAAATCGTGTCCTGCAACTCGGCGCGCCCCCAGACGCGATCGAGGAAGTCGCTGATCTCGGCGGTCAAGCGAGCGGGCCGCACCCACAACTCGGCGAAGGTGCGGGTCCGGATCAGCCTGGCGTCGGGAATCTGCTTCGCCAGGTTCTCCGCGTCAGTAAATGAGTGGATCAGGTCGATCCCGTGTCCCAATACCAGCGCAGGGGCGGTGATGGACCGGCGCTGTTCAACGGTCGGAGCGATAGGGCCCACCAGGACGCCGTGCAGCACGGCGGCGATTTCGTCCGGATCTGACACGGCGGCGTTGACAAACGAGTCGAGCGCACCGAAATTTGGCAGCGGCAGGCGCGAGGCCACCCACGAGACCACTCGAAGTGCGCTTCGGGCGTAGTGCACCCCGAGCAGGAGCGGCAGGAACACGAGTGCTGCCGCGGGCACGGCCCATTCGAGCACCGGCATTTCGAGTATCAGGCCGCGGACCCGCTCGGGTGCTTGCACCGCAGTGAACAGGCTCACGTTGGTACCCAGCGAGACGCCTCCGAGCACCGCCTGATCCACGTCGAGCTCGTCCAGGAGGGACAGCACCTGCTGGGCGTACAGGTCCATCCGGTGGGCGCCAGCATGCCGAGGCTTGTCGCTGCGGCCATGACCCAGCAGGTCGAGGAGCACGACCCTGTTGCCCTGGGCGGCCAAAGCCTTGGCAAGGTTACGGCTGAGGTTGGCGTCGAGGAGCAAGCCGTGCAGCCACACAAGCACTCTGTCGCCCGAACCGTAGATCTCGTAGCCCAGCCGGTACGGCCCATAGGACAACATGTGCAGACTGACATCAACGTCTGATTTCGGATAATGTTCGGTTGCCAAGCTCATACCGGCATTGTGCACCGCCGTCGCTTGCTAGCAAAACCAAGACTCGAGTATCGATGTGCGGACGATCGGCTGCCGGGACAGAAGGCCCTCCGCAGGTGACGTTTGCCCCTAGTGCCGGGCATCCCAAACCGGACATCGTTAGGCATGAGTCTAGTTGCAGGTGCTATGCGCTGCGGATTCGCGGAGGCATTCGATGGCCGAACCCGGTAGCACGCGGGCGGATCAACATTGGCTGGCGCTCGAGTCGCCCAAGTCCGGCAGTTCCTGGGGGTGCCGGATCGAGAGCGTAGGCGTGAAGCTGCCCAGCGAGATGCTGACAACCAAAGACCTGATGAATCAGACCAAACACCACACCAGGATCCAGCTAGAGCGGCTGACGGGCATCCATGAACGTCACGTCGTCGGACCGGGCGAGAACTCCTTCACCCTGGCGACCGGAGCGGCCCGCGACTGCCTGGCGCATTCCCAACATCAGGCTTCAGATATCGAGATGCTGGTCAGCACCAGCATCACCCGCTCCAGGGGCGCGTACTCGCAGTCCTTCGAGCCCCCGCTCAGCCTCTCTATCAAACAGGCGATCGGTGCGACGAAGGCAGCGAACTTCGACCTCTCAAACGCCTGCGCGGGAATGCTGACCGGCGTGTTCGTCCTTCAGGACCTCATCACGCGAGGCGAGATCAGCTGTGGCATGGTGGTGTCCGGCGAGTACATCTCGCAACTCAGCTGGAACGCGGCGAAGCAGATCCGCTCGCTGTTCAGCAAGCAGCTCGCCTCGCTCACGCTCGGTGACGCGGGCGCCGCGGTAATCGTGGAACGCGCGCCCCACGACACTCCTGGCATCGAGGTCATCGGCTTCACCACCCTCGCCGAGCACAGCCGGCTTTGCCTCGCCTTCCCCAGCAAAGTGGGCGCGGGCGCGCAGATGTACACCAAGTCCAGGGAACTGCACAGGGTGGCTATCGAGGACATGGCGCCACTGGTCGCCGAGGCGATCGGCGAAGCCGGAATCGACCTGTCCGACATCGACTACCTGATTCCGCATCAGACCTCGGCGCGGGCCATCCGCAAGGGCACGGAGGAATTCGCCAAGCGCCTCGGAGCCAAGCCGAAGCACGTGGTTGTCAACCTGGAGGAGTACGGCAACACCTCATCGACAACCTTGTTCCTGGCATTACACAAGTACCTCGTGGAGCAGCGACTGCATAAGGGAGACCGGGTGATGCTGCTCGCACTCGCCTCCGGCATCGAGATCGGCATAGCCATATTCACCATCGACAGTCAGGTGGACCACTATGGGCGCCTGCATTGAAGCCGCGAGCGCGCTGACCAGCCACGGATTGCGCAAACCGAGCGCGCGGCGCCTCGCGGAGGCCGCCGCCCGAGCCAGCCTCGCGCACGCGGGACGAGAGCCCGGCGATATCGACATGCTGATCAATGCCGGTATCTACCGGGAAGACCACATGGGTGAGCCCGCGCTCGCTGCCCTCGTGCAGGAGGACATGGGAGCTAACCTGGGCCAGCCGCCCGTCGGCGGACACGGTACTTTCTCGTTCGATGTCCTCGACGGCACCCGCGGTGTAATCAGCGCCATCCGGCTTGAGGCTGGTTTCCTGCGCTCCGGCGTCATCCGCCTCGGCGCGATCGTCACGAGCGATGTTGAGTTGAATCTCAAGGATCCTGGCACTGCTCCGTTCCGCCCGACGGGCGGCGCGCTGCTGCTTGGCTGGGACGACGACATTCCAGGGTTCACCGACTTCTACACCGAGACGTTCCCGGAGTACGAAGACCTGTTCGCGAGCGGGCTGGCCTGGCAGGAGCGACGTGGACCGCGTCTCCCAGCGCGAGCAACCGGCCAGAACCAGATGGTCATAAACGAGAAAGCCGGTTACCGGCCCCGCCTTGTCGACTGCGCCGAGGAAGCCACCCACCGCTTCCTGGGCCGCCTCGGGATGGGCATCGGCGAAATCGACCTACTCGTCCCTGCTCCTTCTTCCGCGGACTTCGTGGACCCCCTGAGGGTGAGACTTGGCGTTCCTGGCGATCGTGTCGCCTACGTGACAGAAGACCTCGAAGGCGCCTACACGACCGGGCCGATCGCCGCACTGCAGGCGGCCATCAGGTCAGGCCGGCTCGCCGAGGCGCGCAACACACTGATGCTCGCTGCCGGCGCAGGCATCACTGTCGCCCTTGCCCTCTACCGATCAGGTTCCGACCCTCAGCCACGGTGACCTAAGAGAGACGGGCCACTCGCCTTCGATCCCAGATGGCTCCCTGGCTGCCCGGCCGAGCAACTAGCGCAGGTACTAACCTCATGATCTCGGTCCCTGCGGGTGGCCACGGGACTTGGGGAGGTCATCGATGACCGCTGATTACAAGAAGATCCGCGACGACAACATCGGCCGGTACGGCTGGGATACAGCGGTGCTTGACTTGCTCGGCCAGCTGTACAGCGACCGCACCCACTTCATCTTCGAGCTCATCCAGAATGCCGAGGACGCAGGGGCGACCGAGCTGAGCTTCGAGATCTTCGAGGACCGGCTCGAGGTCCGGCACGACGGGCGCCCCTTCACCGAGACCGACGTCCGCGGTGTGTGCGGGGTTGGCAAGAGCGCGAAGTCCGGCGATCTCACGAAGATCGGCAAGTTCGGCATTGGTTTCAAATCCGTATACGCATACACCACTGCGCCCCGAATCTTCAGCTCGGGCGAGTGCTTCCGGATCGAGAAATACGTCCGGCCGTTCCCGGTAGACCCGCCGGATGAGCCGGACGGGTCCGCCGCCGGGACCCTGTTCGTATTCCCCTTCGATCACGCCGGTGTCCCGCCAGCGGTTGCCGTCGCGGAGATCTCCTCGGCCCTGAATGAGATCGAGGTCGGCACCCTGCTCTTCATTCGCAACATCCGCCGCATGCATATCGGCGGCATTCAGGTCGCTGACGCTGTCCTTGAGCGGAGCACAACTAGCCGCAGTACCTCAAGTCGTCACGTCGTCCTGGCGGACGGGCGCGGCCACGCCCGCGGAGACGAGGAGTGGTTCGTCTGGCATCGCCAGCTCGACGCGATCGGCCTGACAGACTTGAGAGTCGAGATCGCTTTCCAGGTTCGCGGAACTGACGGCCGGTACCTGCTCGCGAGACGTGACGCTTCGCCGCTGGTGGTGTTCTTTCCTACCCAGCGTGAGACCTTCCTTGGATTTTGGGTCCAGGGTCCTTACCGCACGACGCCCGCCAGGGACAACATCCCCGAGCACGACCCGTCGAACCTGGCGTTGGTGCGCGAGACGGCTGCGCTGCTCACTGATGTGCTGTTTGAGCTGCGACAGGACGGATTGCTGTCGGTCGAGGTACTCCAGGCACTGCCACTGGATGCCGGGCGATTCGCGCCTGGCACGATGTTCCGCCCGTTGTTCGATTCGGTGCGCGCGGCGCTGGCCACCCAGCAGCTCATTCCCGTCGCAACAGGCGGCTACTGTGCAGCCGCCGAGTTGAAGCTGCCGCATGGCGAGGGACTTGCTGACCTTCTCTCACCCGATCAGCTGGGCGCGCTCTACGGCGGCGGTCAGCCTCTCGCTTTCGCGAACGAGGCCATCACCGATAGCCGGACGCCTTCGCTGTGGCGGTATCTGCGAGATGAGGTCGGCATTGAGGAGGTCACGCCGGAAGGCTTCGTCGGGCAGCTCACGCACGAGTTTCTGATGGCCCAGTCCGATGCCTGGATCAGCCGCCTCTACGCGTTCCTGTCTCAGCACCCCGCTCTGTGGCGCTCGCCGGAATCCCTTGGCGAGCTATCGGGCCCGGCCCTGTCCAAGCCGATCGTCCGCCTCGAAGATGGCAGCCATGTAGGGCCATTTGACATCGCCGGCCGCCCTGCCGCGTACCTGCCTGGCAGCTTCTCCGGCACAGGATTTCCTACGGTCCGGCGGGCCATCGCCGGCGTACCAGCGGCTAAGCAGTTCCTCGATGCGCTCAACTACTCCGTGCCCGACGCGGTGGACGAGGTACTGGAGAACATCCTGCCCCGGTATGCACGCGCGGAGGCCGCGGACCTGGACCTGGCACAGCATGCTGCTGATCTTGAATGCATCTGGCGGGCGCTAGACGAGGCGGCGCCTACCAGGCGCCAGCGTCTCGAAGAGGAGTTGCAGCAAACCGCGTTCCTGATCGGCGAGAACGCCGGGACTGGTGAACGGCGCCCGATGAAGCTGGCCACGCTCTACGAGCGGACCAAGGACCTGGAGGTCTACTTCGACGCGAACCCCGATGCCTGGTTCGCTGACGATGGCTACGGGCCGTGGCTCGCTCAGCTCCGCGACATCGGCGTTCGGGCGAGCGTGCGGCCGCGTGCGCGCAACCCGGACCAGGTCGGGTTCGTCGTCACCATTGACGAATTCGGCCGGCACGAGCGTGGCATTGACGGCTTCGACCCGGCGGCAGACATCGACGGCCTGGACTTCGCTCTGCGCCACCCGAATCACGCTCGATCGGAATACGTCTGGAATGTCCTGCTTAGCGCCAGCCGGCATCTCGTTGCCGGAGTAGTCGAGAGCTCGCCTCGCGATAGCTTCGCCGATTCCAGCCGCCGCGAGGAGAGGTCCACGGTCGGCGTCGCCGCGACGACGCAAGCATGGCTACCTGGCCCAGATGGGATCTTCCATCGTCCAGCTGAGCTCCGCGCTGACGACCTGCCAGCGGGCTACAAGCGGGACGAGGTCCTGGCGAAGGCACTCGGCATGATCCAGCCGCTGGTCGAGGAGGCGAGTCGGCAGCTGGGCATTCCGGCGGATGTCCTGCGGGGTCTGAGCGACTACCCGGATCTGGTAGCGATGATCGAGCGCGAACTTAAGGCTCGCCGAACGACGCCGACCCAGCGATGAACTGCGGAAACGTGCTATCAGAGGGCTTACTTGGGGGGCGCAGGGGGGTGCGAGGTATCAGCGGCGCCGAGTTCATCATCCATCGGCGCCACGCGGGTTTGGCGAGGCTGTCTGTCTAGCCGCGCTGTTCGCCGGGCTGGCTGGGCTGGTGCCGTGGCAGCGTTTCCACTTGCGGCCGCTGCCGCACGGGCAGGGGTCGTTGCGGCCGCGCCGGGAGTCGGCCGCGGCGTAGGTGCTCATCAGGTCCGCGGGTGCCTTGCCCTCGCGGAGCAGCGCGGACATGGCCCGCATCGGCTCGTTCACGTGGTGGAAGAAGTCCTTGTACCCGGGGCACAGGTAGTGCTGGCCCGGCTCGCCGTAGGCAGATGTCGCGAACCGGTCTTTCGGGCAGCCGCCGTTGCAGGCGAACCTGACGTCGCAGTCCAGGCAGTACCTGGTCAGGGTGTCGCGCTTGTCCCGCCCGAACTTGGCCTGCTGGGGAAGGACGGTCAGCTCCAGCAAGGGCCGCTCGCTGATGTTGCCGAGCAGGTAACCGGGTTCGACGTAATGGTCGCAGGAGTACAGGTCGCCGGTGTGCTCCAGCGCTAGCTGCTGCCCGCAGGTCTCGGCGTGCACGCACATTCCGCCGGGCTCGCCGTGCCAGTGCGCGAGCGCGGTGTCGAACAGCTGGACGTAGACGGTGCCGATGTCGCGGCGGACCCATTCCTCGAACACGCCGATCATGAACCGGCCGTACTGCTCGGGCCTGACTGACCGGCGGGTGACCAGGTTCCCGTCCTGGGTGTACAGCGGGCGGCCGCGCACGCCGTGGCCCCAGCCGGCGTCGGCGATCGGCAGGGTGTCCTCGGTGGCCCGCTCGATGACGGGGATGAACTGGATGAACGTGGCGCCCAGGTCGTCGCGCAGGTAGGTGTAGACCTCGCGGCCGTGGTCGCCGTTGACCGCGTGGATCGTGGTCAGCACGTTCCAGTCCACGCCGTGCCGTTTCAGCACGTCCAGGCCCGTCAGCACCCGGCGGGACGTCGGCTTGCCGCCCTTGTCGACCCGGTAGGCGTCGTGCATCGCCGGCGGCCCGTCGACCGAGATCCCGGCCAGGAACCCGTTCTCGGCCAGGAACGCGCCCCACTCGTCATCGAGCAGGGTGCCGTTGGTCTGGATCGTGTTCAAGATCCGCTGCCCGGGCCGCGCGTACTGTCGTTCCAGCTCGACCGACCGGCGGAAGAAATCCAGGCCCATCATCGTCGGCTCGCCGCCCTGCCACGCGAGGACCACCTCAGGCGCCCCGGCATGCGCCTCCAGCAGCTGGCGGATGTAGGTCTCCTGCAGGCCGGCTGCCATCTTGAACCTGCTGCCCGGATACAGCATCTCCTTGGACAAGAAGAAGCAGTACTCGCAGTCCAGATTGCAGACCGCTCCCGTGGGCTTGGCCATCACGTGAAACGCCACCGGGGCATCCGGCACGGTCAGCACCGGCCCCCCGGCCCGGAGCCGCTCTCCCGCAGCGCGGGCACCTGTCACGGTCGGTTCCCCAGGAGAGGTCACAGCGTTACTTCCCGTCCTTGCCGTCCGGCGTGCCATGTCCCAGCCGAGTGCTCCGGTGTGCGCGCAGCCAATGTCACCGTGTCCGGGCACTCACCTTCGGCGGGACACGCGACGCGCTGTGCGCCGTGCTGTGCGCCGCGCGACCCTGCGGGATCCGAACATCTCACACCTCCGCTCAGCGTTGTCGTGGCCTGGTCAGTTGCCGCCGGGCCGGTCAGCTGCGCGCTGCGGCCGCCGTCTCCAGGTCGTGGAGTTCCTTCGCGTCCTCAGCGGATACCAGCCCGATCTCGATCAGGTCGAGCGGGCTGATGAACCCGTCGCTGATCCGGAATCCCCCGGCCCGCGCGATCGCGTCCCGGAGCGGCACCGCCCACTGGTGCTCCAGCAGGATCAGCGCGGCCGCCGAGTCATTGGGAATGTCTTCGAGCACATCCCATTCCTCACCATTTCCCAGCGGGCTGACGCCGCTGCTGGCCGCCCGCTCGGCGCCTAGCGCGGCACCTGCCTTGCCGCCTTCTTCGCCGTCAATGCCCAGGCCGATGAGCGCACCGACCGTGCTGCCGAGCTCGATGGCCTCCTGTTCAGACAGGTTGCTCAGGTGCTCGACCTCGAGGTCCCCGGCTGCATCCTTGTAGACGGCCAGCGCATCGATCACGCGGACGGTGTCGTTCTCGCGTAGCCGCTCGAGCTCGCTGATGATCTCGCCATGGAAGTCGGGGCGGTTGAACCCCAGGACAATGAGCTGCACAGGTCCGATTGCCACGCGCACCCCCGTTTTGCCGGGCCGCCGGCTTGGGCTGGCCACAGCGTGTCTGACCATCTGCGGGCGGCTGCTGATGACCGAACATCGGCCACTTGCGCGGCAAGCATCTCGCCCGGATGGCCAGCGGCACATCACCCGGAACGGGCTACATCCCGCCAGCCCCAGATCACGGCCCTGCCGTGGGTTATCCGCGGCCTTATCCACCCGCTGCGGGTGACGACAGCGGCGCTGTGACAGGTATTTGCTCGTGGGTAGCGGAATCACTGCTGGGCGGAGGTCAGGCGACGCCCGCTACTGAGGAGCCGCGGGATGGCACGAGCTGAGCACGGGAAGGGCCGGGTCGCCTGGCGATGACCGGGACGTTCTTCGCGCTGGCGTTCCTGTCGGCAGTGAACCCGAAGCTGCTTGGCGTTGACCTGCTGCTAGTCGACAACGAGCGGGCACGCCGGATGTTCTTGTGCTTCCTGGCCGGCGCCCTGGGCGTGGCCCTGACGATCGGGCTGCTGGATGTCTTCGTTCTCCATGCCGACGCCGTCTCCACCCAGGGCTCTGCCAGCGCAGGCCTGGACCTCGTCGTAGGTGTGCCACTGGTCATCGTCGGCTTGCTCCTGGCGACCGGCCACCTGCACGGCCTCCGCAAGAAACAGCCCGTCCCGGCGGGACCAGATGGCGGACAGCAGCCGAAGAAGGAAGGCCGGGCGCAGCGGGTGCTGCGCGAGCCCCGGCCAGGCCTGGCGGTGCTCATTGGCGCGCTGTGCGGGACGCCTGGCGCCCTCTACATCACCGCCCTGCACGACATGATCACCGGGAAGGCGTCCACGGCGACGCAAGCCGTCGCGGTCGTCGTGTTCGTCCTGATCGAGTTCTGCTTCGTCATCATCCCGTTCGCCTTCCTGGAGTTCCGGCCCGAGGGCACCAAGATGCAGCTCAAGCGCGCCCAGAACTGGCTCACGACCCACGCGCGGCAGCTGATATCCGGAGTCGCGATCTTCGTGGGCACCTACATGGCGATCAGCGGCCTGGTCCGGCTGCTCTGACCTGCCGATACCTCCGAAGCGGCACCGCGGTGGACAAATCATCCGCGGGTCAGCGTTGGTCCCCATCCATGGGGACCAACGGCACTACGGCTCCACCACATCGTCTGTGCACGGTGGTGCTGGAGTGCCAGTAGTTGCTGCTGCTACCGAGTAGTGAGCATGAGCACTCGCGGACTCTGAAGGGGGGCCACCATGAGCACCTTGTGGTGGATCTTCATCGCCATCGTCTGGATCGCTATCGCGTTCTGGCCGGCCCGGGTCGCTGGCCGCAAGGGCCACAGCTTCGTCGGGTTCTTCATCTTCAGCCTGTTCTTCTTCCCGGCAGCGCTGATCGCCGCCTACCTGGTCGGCAATCGCACCCTGGCTCCAGGCCGGGAACGGACAGCCGTCAGCTAGCCATAGTGCCGGGCACAGCGGTGCACGCGCCCTGGGTCCTGCGCTCGAACCGGTCACCAAGAAGGAGCACATCGATGTCAACAACCGCCTGGAAGTTCAGCGGAACCGAGAAAGCCGACGAGGCAGTCCTCACGCTCAAGGATCTTGATGCCAAGGAGTTCATCCACCTTCAGGACGTCGCGGTGATCCGATGGCCGCAGTATGCAGCTGCGCCCATGGCTCAGGAGCACGTGACCGACGAGGGCAGCAAGGTCTTCGCGATGGTCAGCAAGATGAAGCATGCCGCGATCGACAGCTCAATGATCGAGTCGGCCAAGGGCGACATGGCGCCCGGCACTTCGGTCCTGGTACTGCTGAGCTCAGACGCCGCCATCGATGCCGTCGCCGGGGCGCTCCAGGGACTAGGCATGGAACTGACCCGCTCGGACCTGTCCGTCCAGCAGCAAGATCACGTCAGGGCTGCCTTCAGCGATACGGCGGCCGGTCAGCGGGATCTTCCCGGTCCGCCCTCATAGCCGGTACCTCACGAGCTTGAGCAGCGGGTCTCCGGAGAACGTACCGGCAGGCATCGCCGATCGCGCCGCTGCTCACGAATCGCTCATGATTCGCCGCGACGCTGCATGCCAGCAGCGCGTGAGCCGCCAGGCTATGCGCCGTTGGCCGTCATCTTCTGCTGGGCGTCCGCAATTGCGCCCTTCAGGGCTTTCACGTGATGTCCCTCGGCTTCGCCGACGACTTTCTTGACCGGTCGCGTCACGGTCGGTTCGACCTTTCCGGCTGCCGAGTGGGGGTAGGCGAGGATCAGGCCGGCGCCGCCGACTGGGATGGTGGCCCCGGCTTGCTTTTCCAGCTTGTCGGCGGTCCGGTGGTGCAGAAGTTTGCCGGCCCCGGCGCCGAGGGCCGCGCCGACCGCGGTCGCGTTCGAGCAACGGCGGCGCGAACAGGCCAACCGCGAAGCCGACGGCACCGAGGCCGGCTGCGCCCTCGCGGACCATGTGGTCGGTCTGTTCCACAGACAGGTTGCCCTTGAGGTCCTTGCTGACGATCACGGCGCCGTGCAGGTAGCCGCCGCTGGCCAGGGCGGCTTCGTAGTCGTCCTGGGCGGCGTTCTTGGACAGGTAGCCGCCGATGAGCACGTCGGTTGTCTCGTCATCGAATTTCATCGGTCGCTCCTTCAGCGTGCGGGCTGCCTTATTGCGAGAGTGCGTGCGCGGCGTGGCCGTGGTGGGCGGCCTTGTGCAGCTTTTCCTCGTCGTGAGCCGACGGGTGCGGCTGGATGTCGAACACGACCTTCTTGATGGTGCCGGTGAACGGGAACGGCTTCTTGTCCTCGTAGCTCAGGTCGACGACCCCGCCGTTGTCGCGGCCGATGTCCAGGCCGGCGTAGGCGGAGAAGCGGATCGGGACCGTATGGTCCGTCCGGCCGGTGGCGACGGTGTCGCCGTCGACCAGCAGCGTCACCGTGCCGCTGGTGGCGGGCTTGGCCGCGTCGGCGGCGAACTCCATCCGCACGTTCACCTCACCGGCCGGCAGCGGCTGGGTGGCCTGCTGCCGGTAGATGAACACGCCCATCATCGAGTAGGTGTGGGTGAGCTTGCCGTCGGCGACGTAAAGCGAGAACCCGCCGAGGTGGTCCGCCTCGGCGGCGATCACGCCCTCGGCCCCGTCGGCCGGGACGACCAGGTCGGCGCTGATCGCATACGAGTGGTTGTAGATCCGCGGGATCATGCCCGACATGACGTTCTGGACGTCGCCCCGGTACTCGACCGGGGCCGCATCCGGCGCGGGCGGAAGGATCCCGAAGAACGCGGACAGCGTCGCAAGCAGCGGCAGCACCTTGTATTTCTCCGCCTCGGACCAGAACAGCTCCCTCAGCTCGGCGACTTTGTCCGGGTGTTCGGCGGCGAGGTCGTGGGCCTGGGTGAAGTCGTCGGGCAGGTAGTACAGCTCGGCGGGGTCGGCGTCGGGATCCCATACCCCGGGAGCGTAGGGCTGCAGCGCTTCGGGCGTGACGACCCACGGAATGCGCGGGGTCTTCATGGCCAGCCACCAGCCGCCGCAGTACATGGCTCGGTTGCCGATGGTCTCGAAGTACTGCTGGGTGTGGCGTTCGGGCGCGGCCGCGTCGGTCAGCGAGTCCGCGAACGTCACGCCGTGGAAGGGCGCTTGCGCGATCCCGTCGACGTGCGAGGGCGCCGGGATGCCCAGGATGTCCAGGACCGTAGGCCCGACGTCGATGGCGTGGGTGAAGTGTGAGCGCAGCGCGCCGGCGTCGGTGACGCGCGCGGGCCAGTGGATAACCATCGGATTGCGCGTGCCGCCGAGGTGGGAGCCGACCTGCTTGCCCCACTGGAACGGCGTGTTCCCGGCCCACGCCCACGCGGCGGAGTAGTGCGGATCCATCAGCTCGCTGCCCCAGGCATCGATGCCGCCGTACCGCTCGGCGAGCTGGAGCTGCATCTCGTCGGTGAGCGGGATGCCGTTCTGCATCGTCATCTCGTTGAACGAGCCGGTGATCGTACCCTCCATGCTGGCGCCGTTGTCCCCCCAGATCCAGATGACCAGCGTGTTGTCCAGCTCGCCGAGCTCGTCGATTGCGTCGATGACCCGGCCGACGTTGTGATCCGCGTTCTCGGAGTACCCGGCGTAGACCTCCATCTGGCGGGCGTAGTAGGCCTTGAGGTTGCCCGGGACGTCATCCCAGGCGGGGAACGCGTCGTCACGCGCGGTCAGCTTCGCGTCGGCGGGGACCACGCCCAGTTCCTGCTGCCGGGCGAAGACTTCCTCGCGCAGCCGGTCCCACCCCTGGTCGAACTTACCCTTGTACTTATCAGCCCACTCGGGAGCGACGTGGTGCGGGGCGTGGCTGCACCCGGTGGAGTAGTAGACGAAGAACGGCTTGCGGGCGTCCTGCGCCCGGATCCCGTGCAGCCACTCGATGGTCTTGTCGGCCATGGCGTCCGGCAGGTAGTACGGCTTCTCCTTGTCGTAGAACCCGTCCGGGGTGCCGATGATCTTCTGGTTCTCGGCCAGGCACGGGTCCCACTGCCCAGCGTCCCCGCCCAGGAAGCCGTAGAAGTAGTCGAAGCCCCACCCGGTCGGCCAGCGGTCGAGCGGCCCGGCCGGGCCCTGCTGGCTGTCCGGGGTCAGATGCCACTTCCCGAACGCAGCGGTGCTGTACCCGTTCTCGGCCAGGATTCTCGGCCAGGGCGCGCAGTCACGCGGAACCATGGCCGTGTAGCCGGGGAACCCGCTGGAGAACTCGCCGACCGAACCGAATCCGACCGCATGGTTGTTCCGCCCGGTCAGCAAGGCTGCCCGGGTCGGGGAGCACAGGGCGGTGACGTGGAACCGGTTGTACCGCAGGCCCGCCTCGGCCATCCGCGTATACCGCGGGGTGCTGATCGGGCCGCCGAAGGTGCCCGGGTTACCGAACCCCGCGTCATCAATCAGCACCAGCAGCACATTCGGCGCCCCCTGCGGCGGGCGCGGGTGCCCGATCAGGTTCCAGTCCGGCTGCGACCCCTGCAGCGTCTTGTTGCTCACCCCCTGGAATGGCGGCCTGCGGATCGGAAGTCTCGTGCGGTCAGGATCGCTCACCATCTCGTCGCCTCCACGTCAAGGTCTCGGTCAGCCGGGTGCCGGGATAGCGCCGCCGGCCCTGGCCAGGACGGGTTCGACGTCGCCGGCCCCGTGGTCGAGCTGGTAGTCCAGGTTGATGGCGGCGTTGATGAGCGCGAGGTGGCTGAAGGCCTGCGGGAAGTTGCCGAGCTGCTCGCCGGTGGCGCTGATTTCCTCGGAATACAGGCCGAGATGGTTGCCGTAGGTCTGCATCTTCTGGAAGACCAACTCGGCGTCCTGTAGCCGGCCGGAGCGGGCCAGGGCGTCGACATACCAGAAGGTGCACAAGGAGAAGGTGCCCTCGTTCCCGGCCAGGCCGTCCGGCGAGGCGCTCGGGTTGTAGCGGTAGACGAGGCTGTCCGAGACCAGCTCGTTGTCCATGGCCTGCAACGTCTGCAGCCACAGCGGGTCGTAGGGTGAGACGAAGCCCATCAGCGGCATCACGAGCAGCGAGGAATCGAGCACGTCGGTGTCGTAGTGCTGGGTGAAGGCGTGCCGCTTCGGGTTCCAGCCCTTGGTCATGACCTGGGAGTAGATGTTGTCCCGCTCGGTGCGCCACCGGTTGATGTCGGCGGGCCGACCGCGGCCCTCGGCGATCCTGATCGCGCGGTCGAGGGCGACCCAGCACTGCACCCGGCCGTAGGTGAAGTCCTTGCGGCCGCCGCGGGTCTCCCAGACGCCCTCATCAGGCTGGTCCCAGTGGTCACACAGCCAGTTCATCATGTCCGCGATGGCGGTCCAGCCCACATGGGCCGGCTGCAGGCCGCGGGCGTCGATCTTGGCGACTGCATCGAGGGCCTCGCCGTAGATGTCGAGCTGGAGCTGGCTGGCGGCCCCGTTGCCGATCCGGACCGGGCGCGATCCGCGCCAGCCCTCGAAGTGATCGAGGATCTCCTCTGTCAGGTCGGAGGTCCCGTCGACCCGGTACATGATCTTCAGGGGGCTGGCGCCGTCGCCGTTGCCGGCGTGCTCGACGACCCGGTCGCGGACCCACTGGCCGAAGGCCGCGGCCTCGCCGGTGTAGCCCAGCCCGATCAGCGCGTAGACAGAGAACGACGCGTCGCGGATCCAGGTGTACCGGTAGTCCCAGTTCCGCTCGCCGCCGGCCTGCTCGGGCAGCCCGGCAGTCGGCGCGGCGACCAGGGCCCCGGTCGGCTGGTAGGTCATCAGCTTCAGCGTCATCGCCGACCGGGAGACGATCTCACGCCACCGGCCCTGATACGTGGACTGGTGCACCCAGTTGCGCCAGAACGCGCTGGTGTCATCGATGAGGGTCTGCAGCTCGGCCTGCGATACGCGGTGCGGCCGGCCGCCCATCGACTCCAGCACCACCCCGGCGCTCTCGCCCTCGCGCAGGGTGCGGGTGATCCGGATGTCGTCGCCGGCCCGCTCGACGCCCACGCCCTGGTCGCCAAGCGAGGTATCCCGCTCGCCGACCGGGCTCAGAGTGAGTTCCATGCCGCTGTCGGTGTGGAAGACGATGCCGTCCTCGGTGATGTCGACCTTGTGCGGAGCCCGGCCGTAATCGAACCTCGGCTTAATCTCGACGACAAACTTCATCGTGCCGCGGACGGTCCTGATCTGCCGCACGATCCGGTGCTTGTCGGTCGGCTGATGCGGGGCGACCGGCATGAAGTCGGTCACCTCGCCGACGCCGTCCTCGGTCAGGAACCGGGTGATCAGCATCGCCGTGTCCGGGAAATACAGCTGCTTGCTCGTGTACTCGCTGGTATCGGGCGCGATCCGGCAGTAGCCGCCCTTATCGGCATCCAGCAACGACGCGAAGATGCTCGGCGAATCGAACCGTGGGCTGCAGAACCAGTCGACCGCACCGTCCGTCGTCACCAGCGCCGCCGTCTGCAGGTCACCGATGAGCCCGTGGTCGCTGATATTCGGATACCGCTCCATGCCGCTCTCCTCTGCTGTGCCTGCCCGGTTCCCTACTGCTCTGACAAGGCTCCCCCTTGATCTGCCTGGGCGCGTCACCCAGCAAGGGCGATTCCGTGCTGCGGCTTGGCCGTGAGCGAGCAGGGCCTCACCCGTCGAGGGCGATGCGTGCCACGAGCCGGTGATGCTTGGCTTGCGGAAGCGCCCGCGAAGTTGGAGTTAAGGTCTGCTGCGGGCGATCACCAGCGGCATCAGGCGCTGCAACTGAGGAGCCCGCAATGACGATGACGACTGAGCGCGCCACAGCTCGAAGGCCAGGTACCCGTCGTGCTGGTCGGGGCCCCGCACGAGCCGGAGCGGGGGAGCACCTCAGCCATGCGGACCGGGCGGCGCTAGGGAAGGATGCCAGGGCGATGACGCCGCTGGAGTCGCAGGCGGAGTTCGAGCCAGGCAGGTCGCGGGATCCGGTCGGGCTGCTGGTTGGGCAGGCAGAATCGCGGGTGCCCGAACTGGTGCCCATCCGGCACGGGCGGATGCTCGTTTCCCCGTTCACGTTCTTGCGGGGTGCGGCGCTGCCGATGGCGGCCGACCTGGCCACCACGCCGGTCTCCGGCCTGCGGGTGCAGTTGTGCGGTGACGCGCACCTCTCGAATTTCGGTGCGTTCGCCTCGCCAGAACGGAATCTGGTCTTCGACGTCAACGACTTCGACGAGACCCTGCCGGGTCCGTTCGAGTGGGACGTCAAGCGACTGGCGGCGAGCCTGGCGGTAGCGGGGCGGGAGAACGGCTATCCGGCCAAGGCCCGCCGCCGGATCGTACTAGCAGCGGCGGAGGGCTATCGCACGGCGATGCGGCAGTTCGCCGAGCAGCCCTTCCTCGGTGTCTGGTACGCGCACCTGGACATCGAGAGCGCTATCGCCGGCTTCCGATCGCAGATGAAGTCGAAAAGGCTCAAGGCCGCCGAGGGACTGCTGGCCAAGGCTCATACCAAGGACAGCACGCAGGCGCTGGGCAAGCTCACCACCCAGGTGAACGGGCAGCGGCAGATCATCAGCGACCCCCCGATGATCGTCCCGGCCGAGGAAGTCTTCTCCGACGTCCAGGCCGGCGCACTGTACAAGCAGATACGCGCCGTGCTGAGCAAGTACGGGCGCACCCTGCAATCCGACCGGCGGCATCTCCTCGAACAGTTCTCCCTGGTTCAGGTGGCCCGCAAGGTCGTCGGGGTCGGCAGCGTCGGGACCCGCGCCTGGGTCGTGCTGATGGATGCCGGAGACGGGACCGAGCCGCTGTTCCTGCAGGCAAAGGAGGCGCAACCATCGGTTCTTGCCGAGTACTGCGGCCGCAGCAGCTATAGCAACGAGGGCGAGCGGGTGGTGGCCGGTCAGCACCTCATGCAGGCCGAGAGTGACATCTTCCTGGGCTGGACCCGCGCGACCGGGGCCGATCGGGTTGACCGCGACTTCTACGTCCGCCAGCTTAAGGACTGGAAATTCTCCGCGCCGATCGAGCAGATGATCCCATCAGGCATGAAGGTCTACGCCAGCCTGTGCGGGTGGACACTGGCCCGGGCACACGCCCGGTCCGGTGACCGTATCGCCCTGGCGTCCTATCTCGGCCGCTCCGGCAAGTTCGACCGGGCGATCGCCGACTTCGCGGAAACCTACGCCGAGCAGAACGAACGCGATTACGCCTCCTTCCAGGCCGCGGCCAAGGATGGCCGCGTTGAATCCACAACCGCGATATAACGCAGCCATGCAGCCAGGTCTGCAGACCTTGCCACACTGGCTGATGTCGGCGTCGAGCCCGGAGACTGCGCGCTCATCGAGCAGGCAAAGGATCTCGTCGATGAGGTCAACAGGCGGCTACGGGCACGCCGGTCGCAGATGGTGTACTCGGTTACGTTCTGCGCTGCTGGGCCATTTCGTCCGTCGGACGAGGAGACCGTCTGACTACTTCGCCTCAGCCACGATGACTTCGCGTTGGCGGTCAGCCTTAGGGTTCAATGCCCGAGGCGGCTATTGCGGGAGATCTCCGCCTTCGGCGGCGCTCCGCTCGGCTTTGTCCGGTAGTCCGCGGAGGGCGGTGATGATGACGACGGCGACGAATGCGCCAGTGACCGGGCCGGCGACGTAGACCCACCAGCCGTTGAAGTCGACACCGACGATGTCCGGCCCGAGCGAGCGCGCCGGGTTCATCGAGGCACCGCTGATCGGGCTGGCGAACAATCCGAGCAGCGCGACCGTTGACCCGACCGCGATGGCGGCGTTATGGCCGATGCTGCGGCTGCCGGTCGCGGTATTGAGGATGATGCTCACCAGGATGAAGGTCAGCACGATCTCCATGACCAGCGACCTCCAGTCGCCGCCGGGCGTGGGGATCGGGTAATTCCCGCCCGCGCTGACGTGCCCGAACACTGCCTGGAGGAACCAGGCGGCCGCGATCGCGCCGGCGAACTGCGCGACCCAGTAGGGAATAATCCAGGCTATGGGGAAGACCTGCCGCACGGCGAACGCAAACGTGACCGCCGGGTTGATATGCAGGCCGGACAGCGGACCCCAGGCGTAGATCATGGCCATGACTGCCGCGCCCGGTGCGATCACCGCGGCGGCGCGGGTAACCGGCGTATCACCAGCGTAGTGATTGATGACCCCGGCGCCGGCGGCCACCGTCACCAGCACGAAGGTGCCGATGAACTCGACGATCACTCGGATCCACAGCGGGCGCTCCCTGAGCGTGTCCTCCTCGAACTTGACCAGGTAGCGGCGCCCTACGGCGGCTGGGAGATCGCCATCCGTCTCTGGCGTACCGGACTCAGCCATGCGGCCCTCCCGCGCATCTGGCGAATGACATTCCCACAGCAGACTGCTCAGCACGATCCGCGGCATCATCCCTGGCGGATGAATCCCTGGCAGATCTCGGTTCCGGTGATCGTCCTGCGCGGGACAGTTGAGGGTCGGCTGCATCCGGATGCGGACTCCGGCAGCGGTCCTAGCCGGGGTAACAAGCGGCGTCGCGCCGCCATCATGTGCTGACGGCCAGTAGGCTCCGCCAGGCGCAGATCAGCAGTGCCCGCCCGGGTCTACCGCGCGGACTGTGTCGCCATCTCCTTCTGGCCGCCAATGACGGTCGGGGCCGTCCTGGCCGGGTCCTTCTTGTGCCCAGCGATGGCGCTGACTGGCTGCTGCTGGACCGTGAGCGAGCGGCGGAATCTCCGAACACCACATCAATGGACGCCACTCTTCGCCCGCCATTTTGGGGGGCGTATGGGGACGGAGACCGGCGGGAGGCGGCTCTGAGTGACGGACGGTGGCGGAACCAGCGCCGTGCCACACGCAGCGTTCCCACAGGTCAGAGGTATTTCAGCAGGTCCTTCACAGGGCGCCCCCAGCAGGATTCGAACCTGCGCACACGGCTCCGGAGGCCGTGCCAGTGCATGCCACAACACGGCTCTGACCTGCGGAAAGGTCGCAGGAAGTCATGACAACCGAAATTCTCTATCGTGTATCTCGCGATCACTCATAGCTGCTCGGCGCCAGGCCAGCGCCAGTGTCATTGTCAGCCGGGACGTCCAGCCCAGCGTGGTCAGCTTGAGGTCGACGGTCTTCACAGCTCAGTAGGCGAGGTCGGTGCAGTTAGTCGGCGCTTCAGAAAGACTTGGTGCTAGGACTTCTCGGCGGTTCCTAACGTCGTCGTCCGACAGGAGGTCGGCCAAGCCCACCGAGGCTGCGCTTGATGGAGGACTGCTCCGCGGAGAGCTTGTCTGGAGCGGCTGACGGTAGCCACGCCAGGTCTCGCACAGCCGTTCGACTGGTGGCATCAGGTGAGACCGCGGTTCTTCGCAGGTTTCCATCGCTGCCTGCCCGCTCTTGCTCTGGCTGGCAACGACCTGATCGTGGACCACATCATTGAGTTCGCGTCCTGGCGCTGGGAGCTGGCCAGCCTGCTGGCGGGCCTAGACGTCTACCTGATCGAGATCCACTGCGATCTCGACGTGCTTGACCGGCGCGAGAGAGAGCGTGGTGACCGCCGGAAGGGCGGGGGCCGCACCCACGTGGTCATCGACGGCATTCACACCTTCGGGTTTACGACCTGGAGGTCGACACGACGGCCGGTGTTACGACTGAGCTAGCCAGTTCGCTGGTGCAGGCGTGGCGGCAGCGCACACCTCCGGCAGCCCTCCAAACCACTGCGTAGGGCTAGCAGCGTCGGCTCCCATTCCGTTCCATCGGCCGAGTAACGTGAGCCCCGACATGCTGCATCCCGGTCTGGCGGGACGGACCTGGCTGGCGCCGATTGCCGATGCGCGCCGGACGTCAATGCCGCAACACGGACGCGGCGGGACTGGCTAGGCGTGCATGTCATACCCTCCTCGTATCGTTAGGGCCGGGTGATCTACCTTCGGGCGGCGTGTTCGCCGTTGGTTCAGCAAGGAGCGTGAACGGCATGGCGATAGAGAGTGTTCCTGTTTTCATCAGTTTCGACTACGACCACGATGATGACTTGAAGATGCTTCTGGTTGGGCAGGCGAAGAACGCCGACTCGCCGTTCTTCATCGAGGACTGGTCGATCAAGGAGGCGTCGAGCGATTGGAAGGAGAAGGCGAGGGCTCGGATCAAGCGGGTTGATCAGGTCATTGTGATATGTGGCAAACACACGGATACGGCGACCGGTGTGAACGCGGAGACCAGGATTGCGCGAGATGAGGCAAAGCCGTACTTCCTCCTCGCTGGTCGTGCTGACGGAGGAAACAAGAAGCCGACGGCAGCTCTCGATGGCGACAAGATCTACAAGTGGACTTGGGATAACCTCAAGAAACTCATCGGTGGCTCTCGCTAGACCACGGGAGAGAGTTATGGCGCCACAAGCGAAGACTCGGGTCTTCATCAGCTTCGATTACGACCACGACCAGGCCCTCAAGAACCTCCTCATCGGGCAGGCGAGGCACGAGCGCTCGCCATTCTCCGTCGAGGACTGGTCCATCAAGCAGGCGTCGACAGCCTGGAAGTCCGATGCCCGTGACCGCATCAGGCGAGCGGATCAAGTCATCGTTATCTGCGGCTACCACACGCACCAGGCCGTGGGGGTCAGCGCTGAGCTGGGGATTGCGAAGAAAGAGGAGAAACCGTACTTCCTCCTTCGCGGACGCAAGAACGGCTGGGTCCGGCGACCGCGCGGGGCTTCGGTCTGGTGGGACACTGTGCATCCGTGGACCTGGGACAGCCTCCGTACTATGACCACCGAAGGCCGCTGAGGACGGCACATGGCGCCGGATGACACAAGTACGATCTTGGAGCTGTACAAGACAGCGGTCGAGATGGCAGACCGGACCTCCGCTCGACGCGCTGGAGCGAACAGCTTCTTTCTGACGGTCAATACAGCTCTTGCCGCTGTGGTCGGAATCGTCAGCTCGGCGAGAAAGCCTTCGCCTCACGGCACGGTCTCGTCCTTCGATGCTCCTGGACTATTCATCACGGCCATTGCCGGAATTGTCCTGGCTTTCGCGTGGTGGATGCTCTTGCGCTACTACCGTCGACTAAACGCGGCTAAGTTTCAGGTTATTAACAAAATAGAGGAGCGATTGCCTGTCCGGCCTTATACCGATGAGTGGGCCATTCTTCGCCCTGCTCCAGCAAGTGCCGAGCAGCGCCGGTCGAGATGGAATCGCTGGTGGCGGCGAGAGGTAAAGCACCGGGAAGCGACCGTTGTGGAACAGCTGATCCCTTTTGTATTCATGGGAATCTATCTTGCTTTGGCCATCAGGGTGGTTATCTAGTGAACTATCTCGAAGCACTATCAAGGGAGATCCGCCAGTCGGTTCCCGGTGACGCTCCGCCGGAGGGCGACATTTCGAATCTGTTCCTGATTTACGCGGTGCTGTTGCTGGCGAAGGGCGAGGAAGTCAGGAGGGAGGATGTTCACAACGCCTGGGTTGCCTGGATGCTGAGCAACGATGAGCAGCACGAGTCGATGGTGCCGTTCGCTGAACTGCCATCCGCGACGCAGGCTGAGGATTCTCCGTTTGTCGCCGCTATCCATACCGTCGCCCGCCGCCATGGGCAGGGATGATCGAGCATCGGCACGAGTCTGAGCGTGGTGTGCAGTGGTCGCCTCCCTGCGTCGGGGTGAATGATGCGGCTCGCATCTGCCACGCTGACTTGGCTTCGCCGAGCTTGGACGGACTGACCAGGGACCTTCAGTGTTCAATCACCTCCCGGCGATGCCTCGGGAACGCTAACGCTCGGTGCCTCGTCGCAGCCCTTGCACCGCGCAGCCGCGGCCAGGACCTCAAGACCCTGCGCGGCACGCTTGTCAAGTGGGCAACGACAGACCCCACCTAGCTCGACGCAGCCAAGCTCGTCGCGTACTCGTGCCGCTGGCTCGACGAAGGCATCAGGGGCGCCGCTCGGCCCACCGAACCGGAGGCCGAGTCAAATCCGGTGCTCGCGTCGCAGGACAACGCCGCAGGGGCCGTCAGGACCGTCAGTTGCCGAATTACGCGGTCCCTGGATCAGGCCGGTGCCGCACACAGCGCCACTGGGCCCGGCGTCAGCGCCGAGCTGCTCTCCGAAGGCACGCTGATCCAGGAGGCCCGCTCGACCACTGACCAGGTACGGCGAGATCCTTCTTCCTCGCTCCCGATTGTCCAACTCGCGGCCACCGCGTCAGTGGCGGCCCTACGGGCCGTCGCATGCGATCGGCTACGCCGACCACTGACCCCGGCGGCTACTGACCAGGACCTTGGCACCTGCGACGAACTAGCAGGTCTGAGGCTATACCAGTGTGGCGCCGCTTAGGAAGGCAAATCAATCTGGAACAGATTCAAGATTTCTTGATACGTGACTTCTGCTTCGACAGTTTCCAAGGAGAGTTCAATTTCACGAAGAGCTGGCGCGGCGGAACTGGAATAAATAACAGAATGGAGAACCACATCCGTTGCGCGGTCGGCTCCAAGAAAAAAGCTATTGTTGGAGTAAACGGCTCGTTTTGGTTGCAGGATTGAAAGCTCCAGGTTCATCCGCGAACCGCCTTCGCCCAACTCTATTTGTCTGCTCTGCGATGAGGTCGGCGGCGTACCGCCTAGAGGGATAGAGCTCAAGGGCCAGGAAAATAGGTTGCCATATAGAGTGCCATATTCCACTTCTCTGCGCGGGAACTCCGGCCTATCGCTCGTGAAAAGCAACGTGGCCTCATCGGCCTTGCTCTCTACCTGAATATCGAAGTAGAGGTCGCGTATGCCATCGTCGCTGGGATTCTCTATCGCGAAACGCAGAGATCGAAATAGCCGCAATTTGCGGTAGTATTCTACGATATCTCTATAGTAATCTTTATTTACACCAGAACTTACACCAGAAGTGGCAGTAACCAGAGAAAACCCACCACCAGACGGGATAGTGCTGATGGGGGCCCTATAGTCGGGAATTTCTTCAATGTTGACGCACCGAACTAGCTGTATTCCGAGTGAAATCGGTGACGGCAGGATCTCAGGAGGCTGCCCCTCAGCCAAGGCGACAATTATCGGCAGCCCAGTAGGAGATTGAGTAGCACTCTCGGCATCTGACTCAATAAGAGTTCTCACCACACGGGACAATTGACGAGCAAATTTATCCCGGAACTCTTGGAGGGAGTCGTAGTTCTCTACGATGCCTTGCGGATAGGTCTTAGCTTTGAATTGTCTAACGCGCTCAAGCTGCTCGGTATCAATCTCATCGGGCGGGACAGGGGCATTAGAGAAATAGAGCATCACCGGCTTACCGGAATTTCCCGCACGGTCGATCTCCTCAGCAGTCCCGCTATCCGCGTGCTCCGTTGGCGTACCCATCCGAGTCGAGAATGCACTCACGACAAAGTCGCACTGATCGGCCAATTGGCGATTGATTATAGCTTGAGGAGGCTCGCCAAGCTCTGGTGAAGAATGAGTCTCCCAACGAACAGGCAATACGACAACTTGCCTCTCGGAGGAGTTAAGATCATTCCAATCATGAACAATTTCTGCGATAGCCTTACGTTCTGCCGGTACATCGCTGGGTGATGCGATGAGCAGTTGGAAGACGCGTGAGTCGTATGCCATGGTCGTCAACCCTTCCGCCCCATCCAACCGAGGCCGAGGCCCAAGCCGTGCGATCCGCGTGCGATAGCTCAAGGCGAACCACGGTGATCTACGAGAGCGAGCACGGCCGTCGATCTCAACGCCGGGAAGCAGCGCTTGATCACATCTTGCCAGGCCAGGCGGTCTAATGACCGGCCGCGAGACTTGTGGTCAGGGGGCGAGCCGCCGACCTTCCGCCTTTCAGTCTGGCAGACACACCTCGCCGACTGGCCAGGAGCAGCCTACCGCCAGCTCGCCCAGGTAATTGCCCTAAGTCCTGCTGAAGGAGCGGGTGATTGCGGCGATCACCGTGATGGCAAGCAGCCAGCCCAAGATGTGGAGCCCGGCCGCCACCGCGAAGGTTGCCCCTGCGGATCAATGTCGCCCGCCTGCCCAAGTGCGGGCGCGGGGACCAGCACGTCGAGGGTGTACAACGCGGCATTGAAGGCTGGGTGCGGGCCCGGACCGAGGGGACCGGGTGGCGGGCGCCGAACAGCCATCCAGCAACGAACGCACCTGCGAGCAGCAGCAAGGCGCGGCCCGGCGCATACC
This sequence comes from uncultured Actinomycetota bacterium, assembly GCA_963739025.1. Lineage (GTDB taxonomy): Bacteria > Actinomycetota > Actinomycetes > Streptosporangiales > Streptosporangiaceae > Chersky-822. The sequence goes on from CAVTYS010000005.1 coordinate 878,548, forward strand.
CATACCCGGCGAGTGCATCCTGCAGCCACCCCCACCAGCGCGCCCACCAGGGACGCTGCCGCCTGCGCTGGCGCTGAGCTTTTAGCGCCTTGCCGAGGCAAGTGCGGATAATATGATCCCGTTTCGGGACTTCTAGGCACGGCTGCAGACTGATGGCGTAAGGCAAGGTCACAGTGCATCCGCCATGCCGATGAACCGGACGGGATCGGCCTGCGCTCTACGGGCGAGGACGTCCACGGACGGTTGCCCACGACTCCGCTGAGATGGCGGGTGCAATGGCGGCAATATGCCTGTGCGCATCGCTAGGCGTCGCAGGCCTCGTGCTCTGGCGGATCTGATCCGCTACCGGAGTAATGATGACCCAGCACGAGCCCGATGAGATCGACGTTGCTCGTGAACCGCGCGAGAGACGAACCGCCGCTGGCACGCAAGTGCGAGATGACTGGGTTAGTGCCGACGTCAT
>CAVTYS010000006.1:0-1511759 GCA_963739025.1 uncultured Actinomycetota bacterium
CGCCTTATGAACAGCGCCGGGTTATGCGCAGCGCTGGCCTGCCGGCCCTGGTGACAGCGCTGCCGAGGGCCGAGCGCTGCGCATAACCCTGAGGATTGCCGATCAGGCGGTCCGGCATGGTGCCGGACCAGCGTGATCGGAGGTCAGCTGTTATGGCGACTTTGTCTGCGCTGGTATCGAGCCTGGACGCGGAGTTACGGCGTCTGGGTTATAAGGACTCGACGATGGTCTGGTACCGGGGATGCTGGCGCCGGATGCAGAAGTACTTCGCTGCCCGCGGTGTCGAGGAGTTTTCCCTGGATGCGGCGATGGCGTGGGTCGACGATGCGTGCGGTTTCTTCGCCAGGGAGCAGGCCGGCACCCTGAAGCCGAATGACATCTACATGTTCAGGGTCGCCGCGATGCTGGGCGAGTACGCGGCGCACGGGGCGGTGCTGCGCCGTTATAACCGGTCGGTGCGCAAGGTGGACGCGGCGGGCGCTGAGACGGTCGCCCGGTTTCAGGCGCACCTTCGCGCAGCCGGCCGCGCTGCATCGACGGTGCGGACCTACGGGACGGTGGCCGGGGAGTTCGTCGCGTTCACCGGCACCCGCGGCGGGCTGGGCTGCTGTGACGCCGCCACGATCGGCGCGTTCGTCGCGACGCTGGCCGGATACCAGGTCAAGACGGTCGAGCAGAAGCTGCGCGCGGTGCGGTCGTTCCTGCGGTTCGCGTCTGACGCCGGGCTGGTCGATGCCGGCTGCCTGGTGGCGGTCCCGGCGGTGCCCTCGATCAAGCGGGCCCGGATCCCGTCGGTGTGGGATCCCGGCCAGGTCGCCAGGATCGTGGCGGCGATCGACCGGGACAACCCGTGCGGGAAGCGGGATTACGCGATCATCCTGCTGATCACCAGGCTCGGGCTACGCGGTGTCGACGTCAGGCGGCTGGAGTTCGCCGACTTCGACCGGGCCGGCAACCGGCTGCTGCTGACGCAGGCCAAGACCAGTCACCCGGTGCAGCTGCCGCTGCTGAAAGAGGTCGGCTGGGCGGTGATCGACTACATCCGTCACGGCCGGCCGGCCTGCGACTGCCCGCAGGTGTTCGTGCGGCACCTGGCCCCCTTCGGCCCGTTCTCCGACCAGGACCATCTGCATCAGATCCTGGTCAAGCACGCCCGGGTGGCGCACGTGCGGGTGAGCGACAAACGCCGTCACGGCATGCACTCACTGCGCCACACGCTGGCCACGCGGCTGATGGAAGGCGGCACGCCGGTCGAGCAGATCGCCGACATCCTCGGTCACCAGTCCGTCGAGTCGACCGGCGTTTACCTGAAAACCTCGCTGGGCCTGCTGTCGAAGTGCGCGCTGGACCCGGACGAGCCGGGACGGGAGGGGTCCCGGTGAGCCCCGCGATCACGATGTCCGGCGCGATCACGGCCCTGGTCGCCGAGAAACGCGCGGTCGGCTTCAAGTACGACACCGAGGAGCGGGTGCTGGCCCGCTTCGCCGCGTTCAGCGCCAGCCAGTTCCCCGGCCTGGAAGCCCCCGACCGGGCGCCGGTCGAGGCGTGGATCACCTCGGCCCGGCAGCGGGGGGTCACGCCGGCGACCCTGCAGGGCCTGGCCGCACCGGTGCGGGAGCTGGCCCGCTGGCTGGGCCGGCGGGGCGTGAGCGCTTACGTCCTGCCCGCCGGGGCGCTGCCCCGGCCCGCCCGTTACGTCCCGCACATCTACACCGACCAGGAGCTGGCGGCGCTGTTCGCCCAGACCGACCGCTGTCACTACGACTCGCAGGTCCCGTTCCGGCACCTGGTCATGCCGGTGCTGTTCCGCACGATTTACGCCTGCGGCCTGCGGGCCTCAGAAGCACGGCTGCTGCGCTTCGGCGACGTCGACCTCGGTGCGGGGGTCCTGACCATCCGCGACGGCAAGGGCGGCAAAGACCGGCAGGTGCCGGTCAGCGCCCCGCTGCGCGAACGGGTCGCCGGCTACCACGCCCAAGTGGCCGGGCGCACCGGCGCAGACTGGTTCTTCCCCGGCACGCCGGGGAAGCCGCTGACGGTCGTGAACATTGACAGGAACTTCCGCCGGTTCCTGTGGCAGGCCCGCATTCCCCACGGCGGCCGGGGCCACGGACCCCGTGTCCATGATCTGCGCCATTCGATGGCGGTAAACAACCTGCGGCTCTGGTTCGCCGCCGGCGAGGACGTCGGCGCGTTGCTGCCGGTCCTGCAGGCCTACATGGGTCATTCCTCGATCGCTGACACCGGCTACTACCTGAGGCTGACCGCCGAGTCCTACCCGCACATCACCGCGGCCATCCAGCGTGCCTTCGGCGACGTCGTCCCGCCGCTGCCCCGGGGACGTGCGATGGCGACTGACTTCGCGGTGTTCCTGCACCGCTTCCTCACCTCGCACCTGGCCGGGCTGCGCGGCTGCTCACCGAACACGATCGCGTCCTACCGTGACACGTTCAAGCTGCTGATCGCCTGGTTCAGCGACGTCAGGTCCATCCCGCCCGACAAGCTCACCCTCGATCTCATCGACGCCGACGCCATCACCGGGTTCCTGAACTGGCTGGAAGCCGAACGGGGCAACAGCATCGCCACCCGCAACCAGCGCCTGGCCGCGGTCAGCTCGTTCTTCCGGTGGCTGCAGTCCCAGGACCCGGCCAGGATGGCCGACTGCCAGGAAATTCTCGCGATCCCCGCCAAAAAGCAGGCCCAGCCGGGCGTGAACCACCTCACCGTCGAGCAGACCCGCCATCTGCTCGCCCAGCCCGACCGGTCCACCCGGCGGGGCCGCCGGGACGCGACCCTGCTGGCCACTCTCTACGACACCGCCGCCCGGGTCTCCGAATTCGCCGGCCTGACCGTGCGCGAGATCCGCCTGCAACCCCCGGCCCTGGCCGTGCTGACCGGCAAGGGCCGTAAGACCCGTCACGTGCCGCTCAGCGATACACCGCTGCGCTGCTGAGCGCCTACCCAGCCGAGCATGGCCTGGACAAGCCCGGCCACGACGACCACCCGCTGTTCGTCAGCCAGCATCGCAGCAGGCTCACCCGCGGCGGAATCGCCTGGATCATCGGCAAGTACCAGGCCCAGGCCGGCGACCCAGCACTAGCCAGCGCCCACGTCAGCCCCCATGTCCTGCGGCATTATGCAAGGCCATGCACCTCTGTGAGGCAGGTATCCCGCTGCCTTACATCCGCGACATCCTCGGGCATGTCGACCTGGCGACCACGGAGATCTACGCCAGGGCCTCAACCGAGGCAAAACGCAAAGCCCTTGAGGCCGTTTACACCGAAATCGTCACCGACGACCTACCCGAATGGAACCAGAACCCCGGACTGCTCAGCTGGCTCGCCAGCCTGTGAGCTTCGGCACCAAGAACGGTTATGCGCAGCGCTCGGCCCTCGGCAGCGCTGTCACCAGGGCCGGCAGGCCAGCGCTGCGCATAACCCGGCGCTGTTCATAAGGCGGCTTATGCGCAGCTGAACATAAGCCGCCCTGGGGAGTTCCCTCCCAGGTCGGCGCGAACCCCTTGCCCGCCTCGAACACGCCCGCCTTCAGCCACCCCCGGATCATGTCCCTGGCCGGGAACGATCCGATAGCGGCTAGAAGATGATCATGATCGATCTTGTCGAACGCGCTCGCCAGGTCCGCGTCTAGCGCCCACACGCGCCTGGCCATCGGGCCCTTGCACGCGTTGTAGATCGCCGCGATCGCGTCGTGGCAGCCGCGCCCCGGCCGGAACCCGTAGGATCTGGGCTCGAACCGGGCCTCCCACTCGGGCTCCAGCGCGTTACGGACCCGTGCCTGATGGCATCTGTCCATGATCACCGGAATGGCGGGCGGGCGGAGTTTCGCACGGTTTGATGCTTTCGGTATGTACACGCGCCTGACCGCGCGGGGATTCCGCGACGAACGCGACTGGTGCACCCGCACCGCTACGCCCGCCCTGGCCTCGGGAGTCAAGGCGACCTCCCCGTCGATCCCGGCGGTCCTGCGCCCCGCGTTGCGCTGCGTCACCTGCCGCACGCTGACCAGCGTGCTGGCCCGGCTGCGCAGCATCAGCTTCTGCAGGTTCCGGACTTTCGCCCAGTCCTGCTCCCGCGACGCCTTGAAGATCCGCTGCCTCAGCCGCCGTACCTCGCCCTCACACGCCCGCCAGTCAATCGCGTCCCATCCGGCGAGATCGTGGTTCCGGGCCTGGTCCTCAGGTCCGTTCACGGTGACGGCACCCATGTCCACCGCTGGGGTGGACCAGGAATAGCCCGTCATCGCGCCTAACTTGCCCTTCGGTTCCAGCGGTTTCCGCTGCCTTGCCTCAAAGGCTCACCTGCCCACGTCAGCGCGCTTTCGCGCCCGGGCACCAGTCCCGGTATCCGGCCAGTTATACGCAGCCGCCCAGCGGAGGAGCCGGGCATACCAGCCGTGCTTTCCCGCTGCCTTTCGGCCGCCGGCGTTCGCTTCCTGGGCATCCTTTCCCGCCCGGGGATCCAGCCCCCCTTACGGTCGGCCTGCCACGCCGCCACCGGCGGCGCGGACCCGGACGAGGTTTCCGTGTTCCGCACGCGTGAGACCCGGCTGGCTCAGGGCGCCCTCTTTACCCCGGGAACGGCGGTGTCCGCAGCGACCGGCGATCTCCCGGCCGCCCGCCTGCCGCATCGCAACGGCACGCCCCTGACATCCCGGACAACGACCCGCCCCGGGAAGGAATTGTTACGAGGCATCAGCAAGGGTTCACTGTCATTCACCCCGCACCAGCCTTCCCCTCACCTGTAACCCCGGACGGAACGGGATCCCCGGGCTTTTCCCTGGGCTTCGCACCCCACCGGGCAGGACCCGGCAGCGCACGCCAGGGCGGGGACAGGCCCGGACACTGCCTGGACTACGTCCCTGACATAAGCCAGCCTCCTTCGACGTACTCACTCACAACGTGCGACCTCACGTCGCACGATCAACCAGTTCTGAGCACGGGGAGCTTCGGCAGTGGATGCTCGGGCGGGAGGTGCCGGGCCGAGAACCGCAGGACGGCTCAACTAGCGTTGGTAGTCGGGGTGTGCGCGGCTGTGTCGCCGGGCCCGCGGCTGCAAGCAGCCCGGCGACGACGGGTCTTCGGCGCTCTGGTCGACCAGCTGAAGGCGGCGGCCCCCTGGTTCGACCTAGCGGAGCACAAGCTGGCCTGCCGCGGATGGCACGATGCCGTCGACACCGGTATCGCTGCCCTGAGTGCCGCCCTGGGACCCGGCGGAACACCAGATGCAGGTCGCGCGTTCCGAAGGGGGAAAGCACTGCCCCGGCCGGCTCTTGGGGTCGCCTGGCTCACCGGGGTCGTCTCCAGTCAGCCAACGAAGGACGGTCCTGGGAAGCCACGGACCGCTGGTCCCAGTCTGTAGCTCACTCTGCTCAGCAACCACCAGTGGCAGGCAACTGCGCTGCGGCCGGGCTTGTACCGAAGTCATGTTGCCATTCCGCCCTCGGATTGCCCAGGAGCGTGCAGGCGTAGCGCGCGGCGCGCGATGGAATGGTCGGCGGAAGCGTGAACAGCGACCCGTCGAAGGTGGCACCGCTGATCGTCTTGTTGCCATCGGGCCATAGGACGGTAGCGAATTCGCCGCCGCCAAGCAGAATATCGGCGAGCCGTGAGCCGGATACGGCCGAATATAGAAGCAGTTCTGAGCTTCTACCGCTTACTATTGCGGTAGTGCTCGTCAGAGCAGAACTCAAGATATAAGCACCGCCGCCAGTCAGCGTGTCGTTGCCTCGCCGACCCTGGCCGAGGCCCTGCGGCAGCAATATCGAGTCCCCTGCAGGCAGTGTGATCAGGGCCCGATTGTCAGGCCCTACTTGCAATGCTGAAGCTTGGAGAGTATTGACCGTCTTAGGGCGGCTCAATTGCCCATTAGCGCTGTACGTGAAGGCCACAATACCCTCGTTCGTACACGCGTAGACCATTCTGCTTGCTGGGACAGTCGTTAGGCAGAAGATTGGCGAGTTGGCAAAGGCCTGCGACAGCAGCCGGGCAGGCATCGTGAGTCGCCGGGCTTGCAGGCTCGCACCCGCGGCAACGAACAGCAGGCCGACCTTATCATCAATCGCCAGGCTGGCGATTGTGGTGGATGATACCTTGAGGTCGTGTGCCGTCGCGGTCAGGCGACCTCCATGGATGCGCCATATATCCAAGGAGGAGGTGGTCGAGCCGGTGTCTACAATATAGTGCGCGCCGATTACCGGCCGCTGGAAAGTATGGCTGTGGGCATGCGTGAAATGTATTAGGGAACTAATACGACCAGTTCTTCTGTTCACCAATGCTGTATATGCTGAGACATAAAGTAGGCCAGAGGTCAGCGCGAGAGTGGAATGGCTGACGGCTGCCCCCGCAGCGACGTCCTGGGCCCGCAATGGAATACCGTTAGCCAGGTCGATTGTGGAGAGTCGAATCTGGCCGTCGGACAGCACCGTGGCCGCGAGGTCACCGCTGCGGTCCGTGGCGAACAACGCTGCCCCAAGGCTGCGGATCGGCACGCTGACGTGGTTCAAGCTGAAGTTGCTTCCAGTTCCTGATGCGATTTCAGCCGGGTTGTCCGCGAATACGAGCGCCGCGTTCGATGCGGTAGCCACGATTTCACCGGGTCGGCGCGCATGCCTGGCGCCGAACGGCGTCAACTCGTGGATGACAGTGCTAGGGCGAAGCGACAGCGTGATGTCTGGCGGTAGGTCGATGGTGCTACGAACGGAATGCAAGCCGGAGTCGAGGAAATAGAGACGGCCGGCCGTGGTCATGGTGTAGGCGGTACCCGAGGGCGCAAGCAGTACGCTGGTCGCTGGCGATGGCAGCGTAGTACTGGCGGCAACATTGCCAGTCGCGGTCAGCAGGCGCAGGGTGTCAGACGCGCCCCCTGTGAGTACAGTCCGGCCGTCGGGTGATAGCGAGACGACGCTTGCGGCCGTTTTGGACAGTGTTGACGATGCGCCCGTGGCGCCATTCCAGAGCCGGACTCCTGTCGGTGAGGCCGTTACGAAGGCGTGGCTGGTCAAGCTGACGGATAGCGCGCTGATGCCCGGTCTGGCTTCACCGACATTGCGTGTAGCTCCGCTAATGGGGTTAAGGATGCTAACGGCGGTGCCCGCAGCGACGAGCGAAGGACCACCATCGAGGAATCCCATTGCTGAAGTGATACCGGGTGGCTGATGGATTCTCAGCACTCTTGGCGTTGTGGTGCCCAGGTTCCAGACCTCGATCTTGCCAGTGGTCAGCAATGCTGCAAGCAGCTTGCCGTTGCCAGAGAGGCTCAGTTGCTTGACCGTGGCCGCTGGGGACAGGTAGCGAAGAGCGCGCGGGTCGCTTGCTGTCGCGGCAATGACGGCATCTGTGACCGTCGGGTCACCTGGCGCAAGCTTGTACGCGGCAACGGCGGCCGCGATCGCGCGCGGCGGGTCGGAACCTGCGTGCGCCTGTGCCGTATTGGCCAGCGCGACGGCTGCGGCTCGCCGGGCATGCGAGGCAGCAGCAGCGGATGTGCGGGAGTTGGCCTGACCGGAGCGAACCGCAGTCACGCCCGCGGCCGTCATCGCGAACGCCAGCACGCAGGCTGTGGCTGCAAGTCCCGCTCGCCGGGCCTTGACCGGTCGGCGGCCTAGTGCGACAGCCTCTTTGACCGAGCTCGCGAGACGGATAGTCAACGTTCCTGGCTGCACCTGTTGCGGCTTTGCCGTGATCAGGCGGCGCAGAGGCGACCTGGTATGGGAGAAGACGTGGTCCGGGTAGACCCGATGTGTTGGTTGCTTCACCCTGCCGTCGGTCGAGACGGCGCCGAGATACCCCGTGCGCCGGTCGAGCTGGTGCAGCCGCTGATGGCGCACAGCTAGCTGCTGCAGGCCGACCGCGCAGGCAAGCCCGATTGCATCACCATTTCCAGCTGGCGCGCGGTTCTCATTCTCATCTATAAGCCGCAGCCGCCATCGGACGCTAGCCTGCCTATCGATTCCGTTGCGGGTGGTGGCCCAGTCCCATGCGCTCTGCAACGCGTTGAGGAATGGCTGGTCGGCAACTGTCAGACCGGCCTCGAATGCGCGCCATAGCCCGGGCTGGCCGTCGGCGATGACTTCCAGCACAAGCATCGCGGCGACGGCACCGGTTGGCTCCTGGATCCAGGTCGGGGTGTCTGCCCGAGATACGGCCGGGCGTCCGGTCTTATATCTTGTACTCGGCCAAGGCTCGCTCGTGCCGCTATTGATGGCCGCATCTGCTGCGAGCACCATGTCCTCTACTGGAGCCCAGATGCGAGGATCTTGCGCGCCCCGCTCGGATTGGAGGCTGTCGGCGAGCGTGGCCAGCGGCCTGGACGGTGCGGCGGGGGCGTGGTACGCGAGCCCTTCCACCGCCGACCACCATCGTGCCGCGCGGCGGGCGAGGTCCATGCAGCCTGCCGCATCGTCGCTGGCCCAAGCACCGGCGGCGGCGGCCGCAGCGCTCTGCGCTAGGAAGACGGCTCGCGCCTCAGGCCCTTTCGTGTCGGCGATGATGTGCGGGATCAGCGCGCCGTGTTCGTGCTCGCCGACTTGTTGCCGAAGCCAGTCCGGTGCCTCGCGAACTGCTGCGACGCACGCAGCCATCCACGTATCACCGGCGGAGAGGGTGTCGATCGCAGTAGAAAGCTCGCCGTCTGCCAGCAGACTCTGGTAAGTCCCAGGCCTGACGAGCAAGGCGGTGGCCAAGTAGTGGCTGGTCATGGGCATGCCATCATTGCGGCGTGCAGGTCCACCCGGCTCAGGGCACCCGACGCGACGGGTGCGGAACGCGTCATGGCGCAGGCCTTGGCGGCAAGCCTAGCGGTGTCGGCAGTCAGGATCTGCAAATGTCCCGCTGCCGTGCCGAATACTGCGTACCGACCGTCGGGGGTGAAGGAAGCGTCCCAGGCGGCCGCGGCGAACGCCCCGGATTTGGATCTGTCGGCATCGAGAGTGGCGAACTTGCCTAGTGGCCTGTCTGCTCTTACGTCGAACAGAACAGCCGACTTGTCTGCAGAGGCGAGGACGAGCAAACGGCGCGCGGCGTCCAGGCTGCCGCCAAGGATGTTATGTGTATCAGGATGCGCAATCGGCGATGGGTGCACCGGCAGTGGCAAGCGGAGGCGATACAGACTGCCCAGACCGTCGCCAGCGATGAGTTGTTCGTGAGGCAGCCATGCCAGCAGGCCAACGGACAGCAGGGCCACCGACTGGGTCGCGGCGCCGTCCGTGCGTTGGACGAGAACTTCGTCCTTAACGTCACTGCTGGCGACGAGTCTGCCCGCTGGGTCGAACGCGATGGCGAACACATTACCGTGGTGCGGATGGGGCAGCGTCCGCACGAGCTTGCCGCTTGTGGCGTCGAACAGTTGCACGAGGCCGCTGGTGCCGCCTGCGGCTAGCGTGGTCCCTGCTGGATCGACAGCCAGGCTGAGCACCTGCTCCCGGAGGCGCAGCAATGTAACGGGCACCGCTCCGCGCCTGCGGGTGAGCCGCAGCACGGTGCCATCGGTGTATCCCACGAAGATATCGGCGCCCTTCGCGGCGAGGGCCGTGGCTGGTCCGTGACGGCCCGCCCGGATTAGGGTCGTCAGGCGATCCGATGCCGCGTCAAGCGCGTCGACGGAGCCACTCTGGCGTGAGACGACTACACCGTCGCGGTCCAGCGGATCCGGGACAACTCTCAGGACCTCAGACCCTGGTCGCGGAGCGGGCGACCATTGGGCCAGGACGCCTGCGCTAGTACCGGTCAGCACAGTGTGGCCCGGGCCAAGAGCAACTGCTGACGTCAGGCAGGTAAGGCTTGCCGAGAATGCCGACTCCTGCCGGCGCCCAGTGGAGATGTCAGTGTCCAGGAAACTGGTCGGAGGGGCCGATGAAGGGCCACCGACAACCAGCGCAGCGGTCGTGCCGACCAGTACGTGTGTGCGGTCGAGCGACGTCAGCGCGTCCACATGAGCGTAAAGCTGGATCTTCCTTCGCTTGTTCAGGGAACTCAGCGGCCGTACGTCCAGGAACGTCTCGCCTATGACCAAGTCGTTTCCGACTACTGCTAGTGCGTCGATACCCGGAATAGCCAACGCTACAGTTGCCGCCGGCGGCAAGAGTTTCCTCCTAACAAGGTGCCCAGCCTCTGTCCGCCAGACTGACAAGTCTTGCGCAGACGGCGTCTGCGCTGCTGTAGTGCCGGTCACCAGACGCCCATCAGGAAGGAAGATCTCCGCGGAGATTGATCCTGCGCCGTGGACGACGGCGTGTTCTGGTACGCGCCGACCGCGTGTCCACACATACACGTCTCCGCCACTCGTGCCAGCCGCCACCTGGGTCGCATCTGTGTTGATCGCCAATGTCTCCAAGTTGCCGGCGACGTGGAGGTCCCCCGCCGGCCATCCCGTGGCCAGCTGACCCGTCGCGGTCGTCAGGGTGATGCGGTTACCCCGCGCTACAGCGACGAGGGAACCATCCACCGCGACAGCGATAGCCGTTACACTCGCTCCCCGCGACAACACGAGCGGTGAACATCCCTCGCAGCCCGGGCGCCAACTGCGGACGGTCCCGCGAGCGTCTGCCGATACCACCAAGCGGCCCGACGCAGATCCCGCGAGGCGGGTAACGGCAGGTTCGCCGCTGGATCCGAGATAGGAGATAATGCGAGGGTCAGCCTGTGTCAGCTGGATCAATGACGCCTTTGCGTCCACCGACCTTGGATCAAACTTGAATGCGGAGACGGCGAGACGGAGCGCGGTCGGCGGCTCGCTACCAGCCAGTTTGTCCGCAAGCGAGGCCAGGTGAGAAGCCTGCGCCTCGCTGACACTTGCCGACGACGCGCGGCCAGCAGAGGCCGCGGCGCCGATGAAATACCAGCTCGCTAGCGCCAGTGCGAGCACGACAACGATGGCGGCGGTGAAGGCAGTCGGGCGGGAAAGTCGCGGCCGAGCCACGAGTTTGGCGGCCTCCAGCACATCTCCGGCGGCAAGTACCTTGAGCAGGTCACCCCGGACAGCATGCTCGGCTGTCTGTTGGTCGTCGTTGCAAACAATCAGCCGTCTCCAGTCGCGTCCGCCCCGGGAGAGCTTGGCCGGTAGTCCCGAGACGGATCCCAGCCTGCCCTGGTCGTCCACCGTGGCGCTGAGCGCGCTGCGTGGGTCGATCCGTCGATGACCTCCGTCGAGCCTCAGGAGGTAGGTCAAGCCGACAGCAGCGGCTGCACCGACCGAAGCGCCTGTGGCACCTACCGAATCGTCCAAGGCCCGGGGATCACCCCGGTCGCGCAGGACCTGCCAGCGAACACAGAGCCGATTGGTGCCCGCTTCGGTGCGGCAGGCCCAGCGCCAGGCAGTCACCAAGGCCTGGTCAAAGCTGGACTCGACCTCAATGGCGTCAGCTGCACTCGGATTTGGCCACAACCCCGGGCGGCCGTCAACCTGCTCCAGCCGAAGAGTCCACAATCTGCCAGTACCTGCATCAGCGACCGGAAATCGGGCCTCGACGGCGCGGTGTCCCTTTGCGCGGGCCTGATCGGGACGCAGGACCTCGCGGATCCGAGATACTCCGATCACCGTCGGCTTGCCAGAATCTCGGCAATACGCTTGCTGGACTCTCGGTCCGCGGCCGCTTGGCTGTGCCGCAGGAGGTCGGCAGGCAGGTCTGCGAGCATCACCGGTGTCGGATCGAGCGCCCAAGTGAGCCCGGCCCGCGCCTGACCGATCGTCAGAGATGCGCTGACCCCTCGAAGGGCTGAGGACCATCTCAGATACAGCACCCAGGATCTGACGGTGCCACCGTTTATCTGGGAAGAGACGAGCAGCCCGGTGTCCGGGCCGGATTCGACTAGACCTTCGACCGAGATATGCACCTTCCCGTCTGGCGCCTCGTACGCTGTGACGCTCAATGGAGGCGTCGCCAGCACCACGCGCTGCCGAAGCCAGGTTTCGCTGTCCTTAGTCGCTGCCGCTGGTGCGTGCCGGGCGAGTTCCGGCATTTGGATGAAGCGCAGATGCTTGCTATTTGGGACCCGCAGCCCAGTAATGGACCCGTTCCCCGGCATCCTGAAGCGGGCGACCCCGGTTTCGTCGAGTCGACCCAGCAATATCAGGTCCCCCGAGCCGCTCGTGTCGCGGCTGTGGTCAGATCGGAACGAAAGGACGAGCGGCGTGTTGTGCAACGCAGCCACGAGCGCCGCCGAAGCCTGCAGTCGCATCTCAATATCGCTGGTACTGCCAGCAGCCGGGCCAAGCCTCAAGGCTGCCGACCCTTGTACGTACTCGCCGTGCAGCGGCAACCTGGTTGCCAAGCCCGCGGCAAGGCGCCGCAGCAGGGAGATCGCATCTTGCTCTTCCGCCGTGGGCTCAACCGCGGACTCAACATCGGCCGACGATGAGCTGGAAGTGAGACCAGGACCGATATTCACGCGTGGCAGATCCCGGACACCTCGCAACGAGCGCGCTTGACCTTCTCCGGATGACGCCGAATGCTCGGGCAGCCTTACGCCCAGCAGACCAGCAATGACGCGCTTTCGGACCGAATAACCGCTGATCGCGGGCGGCCCCGCACGACGAGCTGGGATTCTGCCCAGCAAGTGGTCAACAGCGCGGCGTGGCGTTGTCATTTGAGTCATGTCGCCCCGCCGCGCTCAGCCTGTCCCAAGTTCCAGGGCCGCTCTGGATCATCGGCCCCAGTCCCGCTTGTCCCGCTCCGAGGTTCTACGGCGGCATCGACCATTGCCGGGGCTAGCGAGCCAAGTTGGGCTAGGACCGCTGGAGCCGCGAACCCAAAAGCCACGGCGGCATACGCTCCGCTGATCTGCCCGGACAGCCCGAAGACCAGCGCCGAACCCGCACCCAGCGGCGCCCTGATCAGCAGCAGCCATATCTGTACGGGTATATCCACGTACGTCTTCCAACTGGGCAAGGCTGCTTTGAGCTCGCCAGTAGCCGCCCGCCGACCGTTCTGCCAGGCAACGATCCAGTTGAGCAGCGCCAGTACCTCTACGAGCGCACCACCCACCGCGCCAAGAATGGCGTATTGCCACCACGACACTCGGTACCCCCCTGTCTGCCACGACACGACCTCTATAGCAAGAGGTGCCACTTGCCAGCGTGGTATTCGCAAATGTCATGAAACGGTAAGGGCGGCGATGGCCTGCCCTTTTCGCTACTCGCTTCATGAAAGCAGCCCGCCGCGAATATCACAACAGGATGCCCGACCTTGCGGGATCCTGCTGCATAAAGTCAGTGTCCAACTCCGTTTCAGGCGGCAACAACGGGCGGCAGACCCGGTTGTCTAGCTGACCGTCCCCTCCCCAGCATGCGCCGTCGCGCAAGCCAGCGCCGGCAGCAGCGCGGGAACTTCACTGATCGAACATTGGGCCCGGGTGGCTAAGCCCAAGCGCAGATTTGCTGTTACGGAGCGTGCTATAGGGCCTGAGGCGAGAGCTGCAAGCCACGCCAGAACGAGCCCTCGACATGCGATCGGATGGGTCACGCTGGTCACGGTGCGTTGCTGACTGCCCCGCAGCTGACACGCAGCCCCCCGCCTGGCGGCGCTGAGCCTGCCAGGCGGTGTCCATTGCCTTTGCGCGCTCTATCGGGCGGCTCCGGCGACGTAGGCAGCGACTATATAGGTGGCGTGGCGATCCAGGGAGACCCTGGCCCGGTCGTATCTCCTGGTGGTGCGCGGGTCGGCGTGGGAGGCGGCTTCCTGGACGTCTCGCAGCGGGACGCCGGCGTCGAAACTGGTAGAGAGCGTTGTTCCGGCCGTGTCGAATAGCTGCTGTGCTGGCGGTTGGGTGGGAGGTATTCGTCAGTGCTGGTGATTACTGGTCCGCGCGATGTCTGCCGCGTAGCCTGACCAGTCGGCTCCGGCCTGGCGTGCCCAGTGCACCGCGGTTCGCGGGGACAGGCTCAGAAGGTCGGCGAGGACGGCGGCGGGCAGCTGGGCGGCGAGATCGGTGAGGGCGGCCCTGCGGTTCGCCATGGCGTAGATCCCGAGGTTGCGCAGGCGCTGGCCGAGCCGGGCCGCGGTGATCGGCTGGCCGGGCAGTCCGCCGGGGAACAGCCATGGCGTGCCGGTGCGGGGGCGGCCGGTGCGGATGAGCTCGGTCAGGATGACAGCAAGCGGCTCGGGCGCGGGCAGGTCATGCTGGCCGAGCCGGACGAAGACGCTGCTGTCACGGCGGGTGACCTGGCTGGCGGTCATGGCGGAGATACGCGACAGCTGCTGGCCGTAGAGCAGGAGCAGGCAGCCAGCGGCCCGGTCGGTGAGGTCGAGGGTGTCGTCGTGCAGCAGCCGGGCCACCTGTGCCCACCGCTGGTCCTGGGTGGCAGCGGTGCCGTCGTGGTGGGCGGGGGCCGGGATGTCCAGGTCCGTGCAGTGGCCGCGGGCTGCGGCCCAGAGCAGGAAGTCTCGTGCCTGGCAGGCAGCCGGCCCGGTGCCCAGCCACAGGTCAATGTCAGCCTGCCCGCATGCGGGCAGGCTGGTGCCGCGGTCACGCAGCCAGGCGAGCAGGCTGACCGCCACGCGGACGTTGTTTCGCGCGTGAGCTGTGCGAGTGCGGCTCCGGTGGTCGTGGCCGGCGCTGGCACGCAGCCGCCGCATCACGTGCCAGGTGATGCAGGCCTGGATCAGCTGCCGGTCGCCGTGGTCGGTGATCGAGGCGAGGACGCCGGCGGCCCAGTGCTCAGCGCGGGCGAGGCCTTCGTCGCGGGGTGGCAGGATCCCGCTGGCGGTGAGCATGTGCCGCAGGTAGTCAGCGGCCCGCTGACGTGGGTGGGCGTCCAGCGCCTCGTGGGTTGCGGCGAGGCGCCCGGCGGCGATGCCGGCGAGCAGGATGGCACCCGCCCCGCGGCGGAGCCAGTTCAGCGCGCTGCGCGGCTGGCGCGCGGCGGTGAACGCTTCGAACACGCCCGTCAGGTCAGACGGGACGTCACCGGGCCCTGCGGACAGCAGCTCGCGTGTCCGGCGGCTCAGGCTGCACCGATCGCAGCGGCCTTTCTCGTAGAGCTTGTCCTCGAGTCCGCAGTCGCAGCAGGCGTGGGTGACGCCGGATCCCGGCGCAGTCCGCGCAGGTGTCAGCGCCCGGCCCGGGCGGAGCGACCAGCCGCCGGATCTGTCCGCAGCGGGCGCATGGCCCGCGGCTGCGCAGCGCCGCTGTGTAGCACGGGTCGCAGACCGGGCCTTCTGGCCAGCGGGCAGTGGGCGGGCGGTCAAGCCCGCAGCGGGCGCAGCACGCGGTGGCCCGTGGCGAGCACGACGGGCAGACCGGCCGGCTGGTGCTTGCGAAGTTGCATTCCCGCGTCTTGCCGCACACGCTGCAGACCGCCTCCGGCATCCGGTAGCAGCGGGCACCGACGTCCGGCTCGCTGTCGCCGCGGGCCCGCACGATGATCGACGCGGTCTTGCCGCATATCCCGCACGGGCGATGTCCGCGGTCATGGCGGCGGCACCGTTCGCAGATCCGGCTCGCCAGCGGCGTCGCGGCTGGCAACGGGCTTAACCTCGCCGCAGTGCGCGCAGGCAGCCGTGAGCCGGCGGTGCCGCGCACGGCTTGCACATGGCCCCGCGCCGGCGTCCGGGTCAAAGGCATCCCGGCCCGGCCGCAGCGCGCGCATGCAGGCGCGGTGAGCGTCACCGGCCCGCGGGCGATCAGCTCGCCGGCCAGCCGCCCGGCCACCGGCGGCGCCCCGTCGGCGGAGCATGTCCGGGTCAGCGGCCAGCGCCGCGGCCAGGCCCCGTAACCCGGCCGGGCTGGCGGCCACCGCATCCACTGCGGCAGCGATCTCGCTGGCCGCCAGCGACCCGTCCGCCGCGATCACGTACTGGATTAACACGTCCCGGCGGCAGCGCGGCACACGGCCGCCGCAGGCCATGGCTGGTTAAGGCGCGTGACCTGCCGGGACAGCTGGCCGCGGCCATCACCGCGGGCTGCGCGGGCCGGGCGACCCGGGCGCGCAGCGGGCGGGGCCGCTGCTCCGGGGCCTGCGCCCGTGACCGGCTTGCGCCCCGGTGACACGACCGGCTCGATGAGGTCGCCGGGCCCGCAGCCGAGAATGTCGCACAACGCGGCCAGCGTCGCCAGGCTGAGCCGTTCGGGCGTGCCGGTGACCAGGCGGTAAATCTGCTCACGCGACAAGCTGATGCCCCGTTCAGCCAGCGGCGGCCGCCAGCGCCGTGGTGGCATACATGTCCCGGTCGGCCATCAGCCGCCGCAGGTGCCAGTGATAGCTCGACCTTCCGGATCACGGCTGTCCGGCTCCTTTCCGTCGTAGGCGCGGGCCAGCGCTGCCCGCAGCATCCGGTTCATCGCGTCAGCTGCCGACGGCGGTGTAGGTGGCCGTGGTCGAAGCCCAGGAATGCCCGACCTGGTGCTGCACGAACAGCGGATCCACGCCGTCCTCGATCAGGTGCGACACATAGGAGTGGCGCAAGCAGTGCACCGACAGCTCGGCCGGCAGCCCGGCCGCTGTCCGCCAGCAGGCGAACCGGTCGTCGATCTGCCGCGCGGAGATCCGCTCGCCCCGCTCGGTCAGCCACAGCGCCGGGTGCCCGCCGCACCCGTAGTGCGGCCGCACGTCGGACAGGTACTGCTCCGAGCGCCTCAGCCGTCCACGGCATCACCGTGGCCACCGCCCGGCGGCGGGGCGGGCTGCCGCGCATCGCCTTCCCGTAACGCACATGGCACACTCCCAGGCCGCCGAGCTCGGGCGCGGCCGGGCTGGCGCGCGAAGTCGGCAACGTCCAGCATCGCTGCCTCCCGCCGCCGCAATCCCCACCCGTAGATCACCTTGAACAGCGCCGCATCGCGGAATGCCGGAAGCCACCCCTTCGCCCCGAGCCCGCCGCGTTCTCCACGTGGTCATCGGCAGCGTCGAAGAAGGCCTGCAACTCCGCCCGGGTCAGCGGCCGGCGCTCTGGCCGGCCCTCGTAATCGGCGGCATGGACCGCGGTGTTGCCCGCATGGCAGACCTGCTCCGGCGCGGCGCCGACGCGCTGCTCGGCACTCAGCTGACCCAGCCGTACCGGGGATCGCACACGTAGTCCAGGAACGACAGCTAACGCGCCCTCATAGGACCGGACTGTCGAGTGCGCCCACCTGCCGGAGGCGATCCAGCTCTCGACCTGCGCGGGCGTCCACTGCCACGGCCACGCACCGGTGAACGCCCGGAACCGGCGCACCAGGCGCACCCGGCCATCGACCAGCGGCACGCTCAGCCGCCGTGCTGCTTGCTGGCGCCGCCAGCCCTCCAGCATCGCCTCGAATAACGCCGGCTCCGGCCGCAGCGGCGTGGCCCGTCCACCAGCACCAGCGCCGCCGACCCCGCGGCCCTTCCCGTCCCGGGCACGGCACCCCCAGTTCATGCACCAGAAGCAACAGACCGGTTACCCAGTGCAACACGATCAGGCGCCACATCATGGCACCCGGTGCAACCAGTGCGATGAACCCGCAGGTCAGCCGCGTGTTGCGGCTAAGCCCGGCCGGAGTTCACGAGCACGCCCCTAAGCTGCAGCGCAGCTAGAACGCCATTCATGCAGAGTGCTGAATGATGCATCCGATGCAACTCTGCTCATTTGGGCGGCGGTGATGAACGCGTGCCGGAGCGTGTGCGGGCCAATCTTCTTCGTCAGCCCGGCGCGCCCTGGCGACGCGGCGGACGATCCTTCCGGCTCCGTGCCGGTCGAGCCGCTGGCCGGCTGGGGTGGTGAAGATCGGCCCTTCGCAGCGTTCGCCGATGGCCAGGTCGATCGCGCGGGCGGTGCGCGGGGCGAGCGGGATGACGGCCTTCTTGCCGCCCTTGCGGGTGATCGCCAGCGTGCGGTGGCCGCGTTCGGTGCCGAGGGCTTCGATGTCGGCGCCGGTTGCCTCGGAGACCCGCAGCCCGTTGAGGGCGAGCAGGGAGATCAGGGCGTGCTCGGCTGGGGTGCCGAGTCCCGCGGCGACCAGCAGCGCGCCGACTTCGTTGCGGTCCAGGCCGGTGGCATGGGATTCGTAGTCGATCCGCGGTCGGCGGACGTGCACGGCCGGTGAGTGGTCGAGCAGGTCTTCTTCGACGGCGTACCGGTACAGGCCGGCGATGGAGGACAGCCTGCGGGTGATGGTGGCGCGGGCTCTTCCAGTAGCTTCGAGGTCGCGAGCGAACAGCTCGATGTCGGCGCGGCGCGCGGCGAATAGGTGCAGCTGCCGCTGGCGGCACCAGGCGGTGAACTGGCGCAGGTCCAGCGTGTAGGCCTCGCGGGTCATGCCGGAGTAACCGGCCAGGAATCCGGCTAACGCCAGCTTCTCCGTTTCGGTGAACGCCGGCTCGATCACGGCGAGGACAGCGGACGACGGCGTGGTGGACATGGGATACCTCCCGCGTGAGGACCGGGACCGGCAGCGGTCCCGGCAGCGAATGACCACCTCAACGTAAGAACGACCAGTTCACAGCATCAGAGCAGGCAGTATCTCGAAATCACTGCGTCAAGCGGGAAGCGCACCCGAGCCGATTAGGCGCGGCCGTCGTGCTGGGTTGGCAGGGACGTTGGTTGGCTCATATCGACCTGTTCGGCGCTTTGCTCGGACTGACCGACGGCGTTGCGGACGGCACGGCCGTTCAGCTCGAACGCGATGCTTGCGGGTCCGAGATGCTCTGTTGCGCAGAACCCACGACGTCGGTGGCCGCACCTGGCTGGAGCCGCCCATGCCAGGCGTCGAGTAGCGGATCGCTCCGGCGAGCCAGAGCCCTGAGGTGCTGGCAAGAGCGGCGGTGCTACACCGTGCGGGTGATCCCGCGCAACGACCTGCTCACCTCGGTGGCGGAGCTGGGGTCGTGGCCGCTGCCTGATGCGCCCGCTCAGTCGTCGACGGCCTCTACCGCGGCGGCGATGGGCTCGAGCCCCGCGACCAGCTCGTCGAGCTCGTCCGCGCTGAGCACGTCGTACGCCGGCGCCGCCAGCTCGTCGGTGAGGGCCTCGATCCGCTCCCTGGTCTCCCGGCCGGCGTCGGTGAACCCGCCGGCGGCGTCCACGAGGCCGCGGCCGCGCAGCCCGTCGACGACAGCGGCCAGCTGTGCCTGGGGCAGGTGGTGGATCCGGCCGAACTCCTCCGCCCTCATTCCGAGGGAGAGAGCGAGGAGGACGTGGGCCTCGGTGCCGCCGATGCCGTGGGCGACGAGGGCGGCGTTGTGGCCGTCCCCGCGGTGCTCCCGCAGCAGCGTCGCCGCGTGCCAGAGCCTGGCCACCGGCTCCTCGGGCACGTCGAGCGTCCGGAGCCCGGCGTACAGCGCCCGGCCCTCGGTCGGCGCGCTGACCGCAGCTCGAGTGGCGAGGTCGGCGACCCGCACCAGACCGGGGAGTCGGCGAGCTTCCCGATCATCTGCCGCAGTGCGGCGGCGCTGCCCCGCTCGCGCACGGCGATCGCCTCCTCCGGGGTGGTCTTCCCCCAGACCCACGGGATGTGGCGCGCCACCTCGCCGTCGGCGAAGTTGTAGAAGACCGCGTGCACCACCCCGGCCGGTGCCAGCCCCAGCGGCGCGGCCCGGCCCGCGAAGTATCCGTCCCAGTAGTTGCGCATGCCTAGGGCCAGGAACGCCTCGTTCGGCACCTCGGAGAAGGTGACGGTGGCGATCGGCTCGACGAGCTCGAACATGTGGTGGACCTTGGCCTGCGGATGCGGCATCGTCGGCACCTCCTGTGGTCGTGACAGCGCCCTCGCGGGCGGCCTCTCACCCGAGCTACGAACATCGCGGCCCGAATACGACAACTCCGGTCGATTCTGCCGGGCAGCGTCGGGGTATTCACTCGGTCGCCGCTCGGTTGCCCTGGTCCGGTTGCTGGCTGGGCCGGACTCGGTCCGTGCCCGCCACGCGGATCCCGGCTTCGTCCTGACCGACCACGTGGTGGAGCTGTCACCCGGCCACGCGGCGCCCGACGACGGCCACACGATCGAGGTGTTCGCACGCGAGGTGGTCGCTCCCGGCTCGACCATCCACATCGACCGCGCCCGGGATCGTCGCGCGCTCAATATCTAAGTCACCAGCAATCATTTAGCGATCCACGGTCGGATTCAAGCAATCCGCTGGATGATCATTCACCCTCGCGGGTTGCTGGCTTCTTACCTGCGGCGGGGTGTGAGCGACTCGCGGTAACTGGCTGAGGGAGAAGGGGTCGAGGCCTCCCAAGGATCGGCAGCGACCAAGCTGCTGACCGGAAGGCTTCGACGGTGCCTGAGCCTACGGCGTGTACCCGTCGCGCTCTTGTCCTGATTCCTCTTCCTACTGCGACCGCTGTGATCTGCTCGTCGGTCTCGATGGGTTCCACGTCGTCGCCGTCACCGAGCATGAACGCAAGCGCGGGCTGTTTCTGCGCGTCGTGCTCGAGTCCCCGTCGCGGGTGGAGGCCTGTCGTTCCTGTGGCGTGGTCGCGCACAGTCACGGCCGCCGCACCGTCCGACTGGTCGACACTCCGTGCTTCGGCCGGCCAGTGGAGCTGGTGTGGCGCAAGCGGACCTGGCGGTGCGCCGAACCGGCCTGCGAAGCCGGATCGTTCACCGAGCGCGACGATGACCCGGCTGTGCGGCGGGCGATGCTGACCACTCGGGCGTGTTGGTGGGTGAATGGCCAACTGCGCCGTGAGCACGCCTCCGTGCGGGGCTTGGCCCGGCAGCTGGGCACTGCATGGCGCACCGTGTGGCGCTCGATCCAGCCGCTGCTGGAAGCACTTGCTGCTGACGAGAGCAGGTTCGCGGACGTCACTACGCTCGGGGTCGATGAGCACGTGTGGCACCACGTGTCCACCAAGCACGAAGAGCAGGGCGGGCGTGGCCCCAAGGAACTGACCGGGATGGTCGACCTGACCCGCGACGACCAGGGACGAGTACGGTCCGCATCGCCGGGGTGGCGACGTTCACTATCGTGGCGTCAGCCTGCGCCATGAACGGGGCGATCAGCGGCACGCCGAGTAGAACGCCAGGGTGAATTTTCTGCTTCGCTGTCTCCATGCCTACCATGCGCCGGGCGCCAGGAACGTGAGATTGTGCGGGGCCGGCACCTGGTAGCAGGCGACGGGTCAGACGTGATCGATGTAGTTGCCTGTCTGGATGAGTGACCAGTCAGTGCGCCAGTTCTCGTACGTTCGCCGCAGCGTCATCGCGCCCCGTGGGTCGATCTCGTAGAATTGCGCGACCCCGGATGCGGCGGAGTAGAACAGCAGCTGACCGAAGGATGGCGAAAGGATCGCCGACCAGTTGGTGCGCCAGCCGCTGAACGACCTGACGTGATGAAGGCTACCTTCGCCGTCGCTGGTAACCAGCTCACCGGTGCCGTGGCTGGCGTCGTACAAGAGGAGATCAGAGAAGGGAGAGCCGGTGACGTTCAGCGGCAGGATGATGGTCCAGCTGTTACTGGTCGGCGTGCTGTTCAGGAAGGCGACATTGCCGTATCCGTCAACGGTCCAGCATTCGAGCACTCCCGCGGTCGCTTCGTAGAACAGAAGATCGGAGGAGTCTGGCCGGGAGAAGTTGCCCGTCACGATCTGGGTCCAGGTGGTCAGCCAGTCCGTGTGCCTGGCCAGGATGCCGAGATTGCCGTGCTTGTCGACCTGATAGAACTCGCCGAGTCCGGCCGTCCGGGAGTAAAAAAGCAGGTCTGAGAATCCGTTCCCTGTGAAGCTGCCAGCGACGATGATCGACCAGCTGGTGCGCCAGTTCGTGTAACGCCGGACGATAGGAGTGAGCTCGCCGAGCCCGTTGGTGCTGTACAGCTCGCCGAGCCCCGCCCCCGCGTTGTAGAACACGATGTCGGAGTGCCGGGCGCCGCTGAAATGCATCGGCACTATCAACGTCCACGTCGTGCGCCAGTCGGTGTAGGTACTGAGCAGCCCGATATCTCCTGCCAGGTTGGTGGCATACAACTGCCCGATTCCAGAGGGCTGCGCGTAGAACAACAGGTCTGGCCGAATGGGGAATGGGTTGTCGGTCGGTAGCTCGGCCTCCACGCCGTACGGGAACCTGCGGGTGACCAGCGAGTAGAAGGAGCCGAAGGCGTCCGTGCGGCCGGTCAGATTGGTGAACGTGTTGGCCAGCGACGGCGCTGGGTTGTCGGCTCTGCGCGCGCCCACCTGGACGATCTGACTCCAGCCGAAGCCAAGCTGCGCTCTGAGGTAGTACAGGAACAGGGTCGAGCATCCGATCGACCGGTAGTTGACGTCGGACGGGTCGTTGCTGCTTACGAAGTCCGCACGATCGCTGTTCAGCCACGACCCTGCGCTGAAGAATCCGGCCATTCCAGGCGGATAGGCGTCGGCGGCCAGCACACGGGAAAGGCCTTCCCCGTTGCTCCAGTCACAGAGCCAGCCGCGCCCTTGCGTGTCCATGAAGACCTCGTCAGCCTCGGCCACCACAAGGTACCGCAACAGCACCCCGTCGTTTGCGTCGAAAGCATCGCAGTACAGGTCGGTGCCGTCACAGCCGCTGTGAGAAGCGCCCTGGTTCCCTGGAGTGATGTAGATGCTGAAGGGGAGATCGTCAGGAGTCAGACCCCCGAAGTAGCGGCGAAGCCGCTCGTAGTCATTCTCACACCCGTCCTTGATCGCCTCCGCCAGCGGTACTCCCGCACCCAGCAGGCTGCTAGCCAGATAGATCTTGAAATGCTGCGTGTACCCCCAGAATGAATACACCTCATCGGCGGCCAGCGCCCTCCCGGAGAACGGGGCGGAAGTGAGCACCAGCAAGACACGCTGGTCAACACGTGGTGATGCCATTGGTTCTCCTTGAACGAGTGAATCTCCGGTTCTGGAGTCGCCTCGCGTATTGGCCCGCGACACAGGAATGGCTGGAAGTGCCCGCCTGACAGCGCTGCGAAACGGTCCGGGCGACGGCACCGGCACTGGCGGAGCCGGTCGCGGAGTGACTTGTGCCCCGATGGTCCGAGTCGCCCGGCCAGCTATGGCTCGTTCAGCGAGCCGCCGGACCCACCTGGGCCGTGGTGCTTGTCCCGCGGCGAACTCAGCCGGACCGGGATCTCAGCGTGCGCTGTGAGCCCGTCCCGGTCGGTCACGGTCAGGGAGACCGTCTCGACCGTGGCGGTGCCCGGCGCGGGCGCGGAAAACTGCACGGTCAGGGTCGGCTGGTTGCCGGCCGGCTCGCCGTCCACGGCCCAGCTCAGCGACAGCGGCGGAAGCAGGTCCTGCAGGCCGGAGATGCCGAAGCCGCGCTCAGCGATCGTCTGCGTCTGAGAGAACTCAATCGAGGCCGCGACGCCGCCGAAGGGACTGACCGCCAGCGCCGGGATGCGGGCCGCCTGCCCGGTGATCTGGCCGCCGACTTCGATCCCTTGCGCGGTGACCTCGACGTGGGTGTAGAAGACGGCGATCTTCGTCCCGCCCGGCACCGCGAACGTGGGATGCAGGAAGGCATCGACGATGCCGGCGCCGACGCCGGTCTTGTCCTTGGGCGGGCCCGCCGTGTGCAGCTCGATCGACTGGTACAGGCCAAGATCAGACCACGGCATCCCGGTGAACGAGAGGGCGACGTCAAGTATGTCCTGCCAGGTGCTGTCCACGTCCAGGGACCGCTTGGTCTGGACATCGAACTGACCGAGGCTCAGGGTCAGCGGCTCGGTGAAGGTCAGCGTGAAATCGGCGTCAGGAACGGGGCGCTCGTCGAAGCCGGTCGCCTTGGTGATCACCGTGTCCGGGGGCGACAGCTCCACCCAGGCGTTCTCGATGTGGACGGGACCGTTCGGATCAGCATTGCCCTCGCCGTCGTACCTCCCGACCCGCGCATAGGCCTGCCGGGAGAGAAAGTCCTCGCTGAACGCGAAGGCAATGGTCTCCCCGAACTGGCGCCCGATCGGCCCGCGCAGGTAGCCAAGCAGTTCGTCGAGCTGGTCCGGCGTCGGGTTCTGCGGCCCGGCCGGCCACAGGCCAAACGCCCTCGCATCACCCGCGGCCTGGTCAGGCACGCACAGGCTGGTGAGGAATGCGTGCGGGTACCGGTCGCCGATCAGGCTCTGGATCCCGCCGAGGATTTCGTCACGGGTCTTGTCGTCGAGACACGGCGGCTGCGGCGGCTCGAGGGCTGAGGGAGCCTGCACCTGAAGGTGGATGCTCGGCACCGGCAGCCCGTTGTCAGGAGGCGGCTCATGGAAGATCATCGTCATGGCAGGACCTTTCGGCTGGTTTGACCTCAACAGGTCACGTACCCGCGAGCCTCACCCAGCGCGCTGAGACGGCGCTGCAACGGGACTGCAACGGCCAGCAGCGGCGCGCCCGAAAGACTGCGAATTGCTACTGTGCTTATCGCGTTGCTTGTGCCGGGACCGAAATGCCGAGCCGCTGGCAGAGCGGCGCGACGTCAGGGTGCCCGAGCGCCTGCTGCAGAGTCAGCGCCTGCCGCCAGGCCTCCCGGGCAGAGCGCTCGTCGCCAGCCGCCTGCTGGGTGTCGCCAAGGCGCGTCAAGGTCTCTGCCTCGTTGAAGCGGTCGCCGATTCTGCGGTAGAACTCCGCGGCCTTGATGTAGCACGCGACGGCTGCGGCGTGGTCGGCCCGGCTGTGGTGGATATAACCCAGGCTGTCCCACGCCCCGGCCTGGCCTTGCAGATCGCGAGCTTGCTCGTGCAGGTCCAGCGACTGACGGCACAGCTCCAGCGCCTCAGCATGGCGGCCCTGGCGGGCCTGGGACCATCCGATGTTGTTGAGCGCGATGGCTTGCCCGGACAGATGCCCGGCCGAGCGGTACAGGGCCAGTGCGTGCTGGCTGTGCATCATGGCTTCGACGTCGGCGCCCCGGCAGTCGGCCAGATAACCGGTACTCAGGTGAACCTGAGCGCGGTGGATATCGTCGCCCAGATCCTGGAACAGGCTCAGGGCACTCCGCAGCTCGGCTTCGGCCTGTTCGTAGTCACCCAGGTGGGTGAGGGCATTACCGAGCTGGTGGCGAGCGTGCGCTTCGCCTTCTGCGTCAGCGATGCGCTGTGCCGCCGAGACGGTCAGCTGCTGTACTCTAGCCCATTCCGGCCAGTAGCCGCTCCGCCCAAAGTAGCTTGCCATCGTGCGGGCCAGCTGCCAGGCGTGCCGTTCGAACCCAGCATCCGTGGCGTAGGCAATGCAGCCCAGCAGCACCTGGTGCTCGGCGCGCAGCCACGCGGTGGCTCGAATTTCGTCCGCGAATCGTTCCACCACCACTCCCGGCTGCGGGTACGTCAGCGCAAGGTCATCCCATGGCCGGTACAGCAGCCGCGCTGCCTCCTGGGCGGCATGCAGGTAGTGGTCGAGCAGCCGATGCTCCGCCGCCCGCCGGTCCTGGCCGGTGCCCTGGGCGCGGACTTGCTCTGCGGCATACGCTCGGAGCAAGTCGTGACTAGCGAACCGGCCGGTGATGTGCTCGGTGAGCAGGTGAGCGTGGACGAGCTCGTCGAGCAGGGGCCGGATCTGCGCAGCAGGCCGCCCGGCAAGACTCGCCGCAGCTGGCATGGTCAGGTCCGGGCCGGGACACAGGCCCAGCAGCCGGAAGAGTTCGCCCGCGTCCTTGCTGAGTGCCGCAGTCGACCACGAGAACACGGCGCGCAGGTCAGTGCTCTGATCCCCGGCGGTCAGCGTGTCGAGCGCTCCCGGTGAGTCCCGCAGCTGCCTGGCTACAGCGGAGAGCGGCACCGCGGAGTTGGTCTCGGCGCGCGCCGCGACGATCGCCAGTGCTAGCGGCAGGCCGGCGCAGCAGGCAATGATTTCCTCGGCGGCCGCGTGCCCCGCCATGACCTGCCCGCTGCCGAGCCGCCGCGCGAGCAGCTCGCGGGCCGCATCGGGGGCGAGCAGCCCCAACGGCAGCGGCCGGGCGGCGTGGGTTGCGACCAGGGAGGTGAGCTGGCTGCGACTGGTGACGATCGCCAGGCAGCCCGACGAGCCAGGCAGCAGCGGCCGGACGTGATCAGCGTCGCGGGCATTGTCCAGCAGGACCAGAACCCGCTTGCCGGTCAGCACGCTGCGGTACATGGCCGCACGGGCGTCAGCCCCGGCGGGGATACGCTGCGCTGGCACGCCCAGCGCGTCGAGGAAGCCGTGCAGCACCGTGCCTGGCTCCAACGGCACCTGCGCCGGGTCGTACCCGCGCAGATTGGCATACAGCTGACCGTCAGGGAACCGGTCAGCGCGCCTGTGGGCCCAGTGCGTCGCCAGCGCTGTCTTGCCGACCCCCGCCGTCCCGGACACCGCCACGATGGTCACGACCGGCTGCGCAGCCGACGGATCGGTAGCGATCAGCTCGTCGAGGCGGCGCAATTCGCCGGCCCGGCCTGCGAAGACCGCAACCGGAGCGGGCAGCTGTGTCGGCACCGGCAAGCCGAGCAGCGGCTGGGCGACGGTGACAGGTCGCGCTGCGGGTTCGAGTTTGGGATCCTGACGCAAGATGGCTGTGTGCAGGGCGCGCAGGGCATTCCCGGGCCTGATGCCGAGTTCGGAGTCAAGGACATCACGCAGCCGGTGGAAGGATGCCAGAGCATCCTGCTGGCGGCCGGCCCGGTACAGCGCGAGCATGAGGTGAGCATGCAGCCGTTCCTGAAACGGGTATCGCCGGACCAGCTCTTGCAGCTCGGGAATCAGGTCAGCGTGCTCGCCGAGTTCGAGCCGGGCGCGGGCGAGTCCTTCGGCAGCCATGAGCTGCAGCTGCTCCAGGCGCTGCGCCTGCTCGCCGAACCAGCCGAGATCAGCCACGCCGGCCAGCGCCTGCCCACGCCACAAGCCGAGCGCCTGCTGGAAGGACGCTGCCGCAGTGGCGTAGTCGGTGCACTGCCGGGCTTGCTCGATGAGACGTTCGGCAACCGTCACATCGGTAGCATCACCGCCCAGATTCAGCTGGTACCCCGGAGACCGGGCGATGATCGCAGCCGGGTTGCCGAACACCCGCCGCAGGTAAGAGATATTGCTTTGCAGGGTATTGGCATCTCTTACGGCGCCAGGTCCCCACACGACGTCGGCAAGCCGATCTGTGCTCAGCACCTGGCCAGGCGTCAGGGCAAGCGCGGCCAGCACTGCCTTGCGACGCAGCCCAGGGACGTCACGTGGGCTGCCGCCGACTATCACGTCGACCGGCCCTAGCAGCCTGACCTGCAATGAAGATTCTCCGTTCCGTCGGGCAATCACTGCCATTTCAGCGCGATGTCAGCCGTGCTTCAAGCCATCCGGCCGACAATGGGCTCACCGTGTCAGCACTGGAACGGCAGTAGATAGATGGACGTCGACGGTGACAAGCTCATGGAGGTTCTTGCGCACTTTCGGCCGGCCTCGGCTCCGGGCGGATGAGCCGCCGATGCTGCCGATGGAGCCGAGCAGCGCGCCGCGGAGTCGGGCGCCAGGCCAGGACGGTTGGCTGGCTGAGCCTGATTTAGGGTTGCCGTTGCCTTGAGCGGGAGCCAAGCCGCGCCGTTACGCAGCGGCTCGACGCGAAATGGCGTGCGCAGAGCGCAGAAGACCAATTAGGTGGCGTATTTCACGGTGGAACAATCGGATAGGCCTACGCGCCGAACGAGCCGTACGCGTACCCGTCTTGCTGCTCGTTGTGATGACCGAAGGTAGTCAATATCGCTTGTGCGTCTGACGCGAGGCTGGTGACGGCCGGCGTCGTTCGGTGTGCTGATGCGCGCGCAGGTGATCACACCCGGTGCGCAGCCAGGAGCCACAAGTGCGGAACACGACCACATACCCGGCTCTTCTGGTGGTGAAGCCGGTCATGATGCCTGTCCGCTGTGAGGACCGCCGGCGCGCAGCGAGGCCACGTTGCCCGCGGCGGCCGCGAACAGGTGGCCGGGTCGTGCAGGAACGCGGCCGCTCCGCCCACCGCCCACCGGTCACCGGCAGCGCCTCAGTGCCGGCGGCCAGTATGCCCTGACGGTCAGGTAGGACGGGCCCCAGCCGCAGCGGCCTTCGCGCGGCGGCATCGAGCCGGCCGGGCTGGTGCTTGTCGGCCAGGTGCAGCACGCCCTTGGCGGCCCGCAGCCGACAGAGCGCGTTCTGCTCCAGTAGCCCGCATATCAGCGCTTCGCAGTGGCGGCCGACCTCGGCCGGCCACTTTGCGGCACATGGCCGGGGTGCGCATATAGAACGCGATCTATTCCGGCGTTATGTGGAATCTGAGCACCAGTTGTCAAGAGGGTGTTTCGCGCGGAAGCTTGCTGACCCACTGTCGTTGCGCGGCTGTATCGGGGACGGCGAGCCCGCGAGCTTGTTGGAGCCGGTGCCATGCGGTGTCCGGGTGGACTCCGTTCAGGACCATGAGTGCCGCGGCCAGGAGGGATGCGCGTCCGATGCCGAAGCGGCAATGCGTGACGACGTGCTTCCCGTCGCGTAGCTGCGCGGAGAGCTGCTGGAGGATGGGCAGGGCGGCTGCCAGGTCGGGGACGTCCCTGTCGGGGATCGGGACGGGAACGAAATGCAGGCCGGCCTCGTGTGCTGCCCGCGCTTCTGTCTCCAGGCCGGTTTCTTCGAGTTCAGCGCTGGTGAGTGCGCAGACCAGGACGTCGACGCCGTGGGCCTTGAGTGCGGCCATCTCGTCTTCGAGCCAGTCTCCGCCGCGGGGCTTGGCCATGGTGCTGAGCAGGCCGGGGCCAGGGTGGTCGATGGTGTAGAGGGTTGGGCGCATTGTCAGCAGCACCTTCGATCGGGGCGGGCAGCGCGCGACTCGACGATCAACGGCAGCAGCCTGCCGGGCTCGGCGCGGAGCTCGCGTGGAGTCGGGCCGGCGGGAGTGGCGACATCGGCGAGGCGTCCGAGAAGGCGATCGAGAGCAGTCTGGCCGTCGTCCACGGCGGCACGCTCATCGTCGGTCAGCGGGATGCTCACGAGCATCCGCTGGAGGTTGCTCTTCGCCTCGAGCAACTGGGCTTTAGCCGAGTCCTTCGGAGTATAGAAGTCGCACTTGGCGCAGGCCATCCGGTGCGGGCACTGCTCGAAGAACGTGTAGGAGCACAGCCCGTGGCCGAGGTCGTAGTACTGCCACGGCTCTCCGGCGGCAGCCTGGCCTGAGGTGACGGCATCGCGGTCGAGGAGAACCTCGATGGTGCGGACGTTGCGTTCGAAGTAGCCGGCGTCCCGGTATGCCCTGGTTAGCGTGCCGGGCGTGATCTTGGCGTAGTGCTGGGTGGTCTCCGGCGAGGCGTGTCCTAGCCAGGCTTGCAGTTCGAACAGCGTCATCGGCTCCTTGGCGTTGTAGAGCTGGGAGGCGATTGTCGTCCGGGCCCGGTGGCTGGTGATCTTGCCGCGCACGTCGCTGGCAGGTACTCCCGCCTTGCGGCAGAGCATGGGGATGATCTTCTCGTTGACGTAGTGCTTGGCGACCCGCTTGGCGCGGATGGCGAACAGGAAGTCCACTCGCTCGCTGGTCTTGCGGTCCAGCATCGCCGGCTGGTCCGGCCGGGCGGCCTGCCATGCCTCGATGGCCTGGCCCAGCAGCGGGTCGACGGGCTTGGTGAACGCCGCGCCGGTCTTGTGGACGGGAACGTCCAGCAAGCAGACCGCGTCCCGGGCGAGGACCTGGTTGCAGTCGCCGGAGATCGGCATTCCGTCATGCTGCCAGCGGATGCAGCCGACACGGAGGCGGGCGATCTCATCACTGCGCTGGCCGGAGAACAGCCAGGTGAGGGTTATCGCGCGGACCAACTCGACGGGGTGGACGCGGCCGTCGGCGCGGGGCAGGTCGGCGGCTTCCAGGTTCAGCCCGGCCCACAGCAGCCTGGCCCAGATGTCGTCGGCGATCACTCGGGGATCGGGTCCGAGCAGAGCGCGCAGGCTGCGCGGCGCGCCCAGGGCCCTGGCGGGGTCGAACCTGCGGGGAATCCACTCCCATTCCTGCAGGTCGCGGAAGAACGCGCGCGCCATCCGCAGGTAACTCGACTTGGTCTTGGGCGACAACGGCTTTCCGGCGCGGCCGCGTTTGCCGTCCAGCGACTGGGAGTAGTCCCCGACGGCCATCCGGTCGACGGCCGCCACCCAGGACGCGCAGGTCTGGCGGGTCCACTGGCCGGGTTCGGTGACCTCCGGCTGCTCCTGGGCTAGGAGCCCGCTGAACAAAGGGGATGCTGGGGGCGGGAAGAGTGCCGGCAAGGCCGTCTGTGCGGCAGTGAGCCAGGCCCTTGCGGGCCGGCTACGTGGTCGCTCTTCCCGCTGGTGCCAGCCTGGCAGGGGTGCGGGATGGCGGCAAGCGTTGCAGGGGCCGCGCTGCAGGGCGGTCAGGCCAGTGCCCATGCCCGGTTCTGGCGGACCAGGCCGCGGCTGATGAGGTTGCGCAGGTTCAGGGCGGCGGTGCGGTTCTTGAGCCAGGCGTTGTTCCGGGCGGTGCCGAGGTAGCGGAGCTTGAGGCGCCGCCCGCCGCGGCTGGCGACCTGGGAGATGGCCCGTTCGATGTTGGGCCGGTACTTCTTGTAGTCCGCGCGCAGGCCGGGCCGGGCAGCCCAGTCACGGCGGGCGGCGCGCAGCAGCGCGTCGTGCTCGTGCAGGATCAGGGCACGGCCGGTCTTGCTCGCGGTGCACCGGGCGCGCAGCGGGCAGCCGCGGCACGCCGCGCCGAAGGTCACGTTCCGGCGTGCGCTGATCCGCCGGGTGACGCCGGCCGGGCAGGTGACGGTCCCGGCGCTGTCATCGACGGTGAAGTCATCGAGGGTGTACCCGCCCTCGACGGCGGGCCTGAGCGGCCTGGGCTTGATCACCGCCGTGTGCCCGGCCTGGTTCAGCGCCGCGCGCAGGTCTGCGGTGCCGTAGGCCGAGTCTCCGTAGACCCCGGCGGGTGAGCCCTCGTCAGCCAGCAGCGCCACCGCCGCGGCGGCGTCGCTGTTCTCTTCCCCGGCGGCCCTGGTCAGCTGCTCGCCGGTGATGATCCCGGTTTCCGGGCAGGCGGCCACGTGGGCGCGGTACCCGTCGCGGCGGTTCTCCGGCGACTTGCGGGTGTGCCGGGCGTCGGGGTCAACGGTGGAGATCACGCGGTCCCCGGCGACCTTGCGGGCGATCCGCCACCGCCCGTCCGTGCCGTCACTGCCCTCCGCGGGCTCCACGTCCTGCCCGGCGACCAGCGCCAGCAACGCCACCGCGGAGGCGGCCTGCTCATCCAGCTCAGCGTCCTTGAACGCAGCAACCAGCGCGTTCGCGTCGTTCACCAGGGCCGACACCAGCGCGTCCTTCGCGGCCGGGTCGTCCCAGTCGATCCGCGGCTTACCGGGCTGGCTGTAGTCGTGGCCGGTGCACTCCGAGGCGATCAGCTCCGCTGCTCCCGGTACCAGCCGGGCGCACCGGCGGACGGCGCTGACCAGCTGGGTGATGGTGTCCTGGGTGGCCACCGCATCGGCCAGGATCGTCGAGTCCACCGCCCGCCGCCGGCGCCCCGCCAAGACCCCGGTTTCCCCGATCACCCGCCGGACCGCGTCGTTGATCCGGTGCGGGCGCTGCGACTTCGCCAGCCGCCGCCGCCAGTACACCAGCGTCGAGGGATCAAAGCCCGCATGATCCAGCGGGAACCCGCACGCCGCCTTCCACCGCAAGTCACAGCGGGCGGCCTCAGCGGCCTCGGCGTCGGAGTAATCGTGCAGCACCTGCAGCACCATCACCGACGCCATCACGCTCGCCGGGACCGACGGCCGGCCCTTCCCCGACGGGAACAAGTCCGCGAAATCCCCATCACCGAACAAGTCACCACGGTGCGCCGCCAGGAACGCGAACATGCTCCCCGACGGCACCAGGTGCCCGACCAGCGCCCCAGCATCCAGCAGCTGCCGGTCCGCCCGCTCTCTGCCCTGCATAGGACAATCATCCCAGATGATCGAACACACTGCCGGCAACGCGCTGTCACAGCGCCCCATTATTCAGGGCGCTCCTAGCCACCGGCCCATCTTGGCCAGCACGACGCGGTAGATGCTGCGCGTCCCGGGCGCCAGGTTGGAAGTCATGTGCCAGCGCTCAACCCAGTGCGTCCAGGCATGCGGTGCTCCTGTGATCACAGCTGGGCCGTCACCGTAGGTCGGCGCGGCCGGTGGTTCCGCGAACCCGAGAGCGGCCACGGCCCGGTGAACGCCGTGCAGGTCACCAGGGAAGTACTGTCCCATCGCGGGATCGCTGCGCAACCGGGTCAGCGCCCCGGCGGACAGGTCCTCCAGCAGCGGGCTGCGGTTGAGCAGCAGCACGTGGCAGACCAGGGCCGTCAGGTCTCGTTCGCAGCGGCGATGGTAGCCCCAGCCGGCCAGCACCTGGCGGATCTGCCCGATAGCATCGTCAACCGGTTCCTTGCCGAACACGCGCCAGGCCAGCGACCGGCGGTGGAAACGGCCGACGCGGTCGAAGGCAGTGAAGCCGCCCAGCAAGCAGGCGTAGACGAGCAGACAGGGGCGTGCGCTGGAGCCCACCTGCCCTGGCCAGCATTGCCGCAGTTCGTCGGCGCCCGTCCCGATCAGGTCAGCCCAGTCCTGCGCTGACCACGCCCAGTACGACCGGTTCAGCTCCGCGCATCGCATCAGCACTAACGCGGCCGCGTCACGAGCGAACCGCCGCTGGTGGCGGGTATCCGGGTGCCACCGCAAAGCGGACTGGGCGTCGTGGAGCGGTTGCATCAGTCTCGCGATCGCGCGCCGGGGCGCTGAACGCAGGTCCTGGTCACCGCATCGAAGCAGGTCCAGCCCGAGCGTTCGCAGCCCGTCCAGCTCGGACGCGGAAAGCTGTCCCTGCCGCGGGTAGCGGTCCAAGTCAACAGGCCAGGGCCAGGCCGAAGGTGCGGCCGCGTCACTGGCGGCTGCCGATGAGGTGACGATCACCCTCTGCCCGTCCCCGCCGCCTGCTCGCCGGCGCGAGCCAGCATCTCCACCCGCCAGCCGTGGACATGCTGCATGCTGCGGTTGAGCTTGTCGGCCAGATCCCGGCCGGACAGGTGGATGTAGGTGAGAGTGGACTCGGTCGAGCGATGACCGGCGAAGGTAGCGATCGCGTGCAGCTCCCAGCCCATCCGCGCCAGGTCGGTCAGGCACAGATGCCGGGTCGTGTGGGTGGAGAACCTCGGCACCCCGGCGCTGACGGCGATCCGCCGGATGACCTTCGACCAGGTCCACAACGTCGCCGGCTGGCCGTAGTTGCGGCGCGATTCCGACAAGAACAGCGGTCCACGCGCCCGGCTGATCGTCGTCCGGTGGACCAGGTAGTCCGACAGCAGCACCCCGGTCGGCGCCGAGTACGGCACTACCCGCTCCAGCCGGTTCTTGGTGTGCTCCGCCTTGATCCGCAGCATGCGCTGTCCGGGATCGAAATCTTCGGAGTCCAGCGAGCACAGCTCCTCGCGACGCAGCGCCGCGTCGTAGGCCAGCGCGAGCATGACCCGGTTGCGGATCGGCTCATCAGCCGCGACTGCCAGGACCTGCCGCCACTGCTGCTCGTCCGGGATCCACGGGAGCTTGACCAGCCGCGGGATCAGCCCCCGCTGCTGGCCTCCGAAGCGGCGGCCCGGCGTGAACCTGCCGCGCCCGACCGGGTTGGACTCGCGCAGGCCTTCCTCGACGAGGTGGTCATAGAACAGCCGGACCGGGACCAGCCGCTGCTGGATCGTGGCGTTGGACAACCCGCTCCCGGAATCGATCGACACCACGTTGGCGCCGTGGCGGCCCGGTCTGCTGGTGAGCTCGCGAACGAACACCGCGACGTGCGCCCTGTTCGCCGTGACCGGATCGACGCCCTCCCGCTCGCAGACCTGCAGATACTCGCCCAGCCCACGGGCATAGGCGTCGATCGTGCGGGGTGCCCGCCCCAGATCGGTCCAGATCCGCAGCCACCCGGCCGCAGCATCGTGACGGCCCAGCACAGGCCACTTCTCCTCGAGTACCACGGCGCCCAACACTGCTCCTCAGCTACCGGCGAGACCGTACCGGAGCCCACCGCCCGGCACGCCTGATTCCAAGTAACTAATAGGTAATCACCCCAGGTCAGTCTGCTTGCCCTGAGCCTCGCGGACATGGGTCTTGACCAGGTCCCCGCCAGTGAACAACTGCACCATGTGCGGTCGACCTCGCGTCGAGGGTCTTGCCGATGTGCTTCCACGGCACCGAGTAAAAGGTTCGGCCGACCTTGACTGGATATCGCGGCCGACCTTGCACCGCGACCATTCCGCCAGTACAGACGGGTCCGCCGGCAGCGCACCCGTTCGATCCTTCTTTGCGGCCGCGAACACCGCCTGCTGTGATCAAAACGCGGTTGGGCGACCGGTGACGTGCCAGCCGTAGCCGCTGAGCAGGACCCGCTAGACGTCGGCGGCGGCGACGAGGGCAAGATCACTAAGTGTGGTTGTCGTGAAACACTGTCAGGTTAATCGCCGACGGCGGAGGCCTGTACGCTCTAGTAGGGAATGCGCATACATTATGGCTATGGAAGCAGGCGCCCGTTATACGGGATGACCTAGCATGACATTCCTCTGATTAGCCGTGCAACAGATGAATAGGGACGGCTATGGCGGTAGGAAGTGCTGGCCGTGGTCCATTCGGTGGCCACGCTGGCCGGGTATGGTCAGTCGCGTTCCGGCCTGGCGGTTTCTTCGTCGCTACCGGCGGCGACGATGGCACGATCCGGATCTGGGACGACGCGAACGGTGAGCAGCGGGCATTGCTGACCGGCCATTCCGGACCGGTTTACTCAGTGACCTATAGCCCTGACGCCGCGGTGATCGCGAGCGCCGGATCCGACCACACGGTCCGGATCTGGGATCCAGGAACCGGTCAGCAGCGGGCGCAACTGACCGGCCATTCGGGCCTCGTTCGTTCCGTTGCCTACGACCGAACCGGGACCCTGCTGGCGAGCGTTGGCGACGACCGCATGGTCTTGATCTGGGACGCCGGTACCGGGGAGCAAGTTCGGCGCCTGCCCGCGAACCCGGGCGTCTTGAAGTCCGTGGCGTTCAGCCCGGATGGGGCGGTCCTCGCTTGCACTGGCCGTGACCTGGCAGTCTGGCTCTGGGAAGTCTTCGCCGACTCCGAACCGAGACGGCTGACTGGGCACACGAGCGCGATCAATAGTGTGGCATTCAGGCCCGACGGAGCAGTGATCGCCAGTGCAGGCGGCGATCGGGTGATCCGGATCTGGGATGCGGTAACTGGCACCCAGCAGGCAGAGTTGCGCGGGCACACTCGCAGAGTCAACGCGGTGGCATTCAGCCCGGACGGGACGACGGTCGCGAGCGCAGGCGATGATGACGCAGTACTCGTCTGGAGTCTGGGCACCTTGCAGCTCCAGGCCCGGCTGGAGGGCCACCAGGGGCCGGTCTACTGCGTCGCGTACAACACCGCGGGCGCGGCTGCCGCCGTCGCCAGCGCTAGTGCCGATGGCACCGCCCGAATCTGGGATGTTGCCTCGCGAGCCGAGCGGCAGCGGCTGGCAGGTCATACAGGGCCGGTGAACGCTGTGGCGTACAGCCCCGACGGTGCCACAATCGCGACCGCAGGCGATGACCGAGCGATCCGGATCTGGGATGTGAGCACGGGTGACCAGCGGGCGTGCTTGCTCGGTCATGGCGGGCCGGTTAGTGCGCTGGCCTACGAGCCGAGCAGCGGGGAGTTGGCGACCGTCGACCGCCAAGATGTCTGGATCTGGGACGTGGACAACCGGCGGCATCGGCAATTGCCTAACTTGCAGAACGACTGGGTCCGCGCAGTGGCGTACAGCCTGGACGGACAGACCTTCGCGACTGCCAGCGATGACGGGACCGTGCTGATCTGGGACATCCGGAACGGCAGCTACACCCTCCGCCTGTCCGACCCTGCCGGTCCGGTGAGCTCCGTTGCCTTCCACCCGAGCGGCGCGGTCATCAGCGGCGGACAGGACGGCACCGTACGTGTATGGGAAGCGGGCACCAGCCGGGTCCAGGCGGAGTTCTATGGGAGCTTTGGCGAGGTATGGTCGGTCGCCAGCAGCGCGAATCCGGCCGATCACACGATAGCGGCCGCAGGCAGCGACGGCACTGTCGTGATCTGGGATTTCACCACTGGCGAGCAGGTAGCGCGGCTGACCGGCCAGGCCGGTCCGATCTACTCGATGGCATATGACCCGACTGGCGCTGAGATCGCCGCTGCAGGCGGCGATGGCATGGTCCGGATCTGGAATGCCAGTACTTTCACGCAGCGCACCCAGCTGACCGGCCACACGAGCGCGGTCCGGTCCTTGGCATACAGCCCCGATGGCGCAAGGATCGCCACCTGCGGTTACGACGGCACCATCCGGATCTGGGATGCCAGTACTGGCAGCCAGATCTCGGCATCAATCCCGGGATCTGGATTCGGCGAATCCCGGCCCCGCTCGGTGCCCCTGGCAGGGGTGAAAAGCGATAGTCCAAGCACCGTCGACCTGCTTGGGGTCGATCGGGACGTGAAGACGCTGGCCGAACTGATCGCCGCAACGAAGACCAGCACTCCGCTCGCTATCGCGCTGATCGGCGAGTGGGGAGCAGGCAAGTCGAGCGTGATGCAGCTCGTCTCGGCCGAGATCGATCGGCTCGCCGAGCTATCCCGCAACAACCGCGGGGCGACGGCGTTCGCAACCAGCGTCTGCCAGATCCCCTTCAATGCGTGGCATTACAGCAGCGATCAGCTTTGGGCGAGCGTGGCTCGCAACATGTTCCAGGCACTCTCGCGCTCGAGCCAGAGCGGACCGGGCGCAGGGCCCGGCCAGGACCTCAGCGCCGAGCGGGCGCAGGTGCTGGCGGAGCTCGCGGACTGCGCCGACGGGATCAAGCGGCTGACGGCGGAGTTGGATCAGGCCAGGCAGGTTCGGCCTCCAGCCGGCTTCCTGAGGTCGCTCAGTTCCCCGTCCTATATGGCGAAGGTGTTTGCGTCCTCGTATCGAGAACTGCGCACGGACTCAAGGACGTCCTGGAAAGTCCTGGTCGGCTGGCTAATGCTTGCCGGGATCGCCGCCGGGGCATGGTGGCTCTCCCGCAGCACTGACGTAAGGGTAGGCGTCTTGGTTGTCGCCGCGACTCTCGGCCCGCTGCTACCTGTGCTGAGACAGCTGCGAACCTGGCATCAGCTGCTCACCGGCAAGGCGGATGAGCTGCTCGCGGATCTGGAGAAGCAGAAAGCCGACCTTGAGCGGAAAAAGGCCGAGGCCGCCAAACAGCTGGAACTTGTCGACGCGCTTTTCCGGTTTGGCGTGTTCGTGCAAGACCGGGGCAGCTCGGCAGTCTACCGCGACGGCCGTGGCCTTATCGGATCCGTACATGATGACCTGGTCTTGTTGACGGAGAATCTCCGTGCAGCTCGCCGGGAGTGGACGAGCGGCGATGCGGGGGAGGAGCCGCCCGAACGGATCGTCCTCTATATCGACGACCTGGACAGGTGTCCGCCGGATCAGGTCGTCCAGATGCTCGAAGCTGTGCATTTGATGTTGACCCTCGACCTCTTCGTTGTAATCGTCGCGGTCGACGCGCGCTGGATGATCAGGTCTCTGGAGTATCACTACCACCCCTTCTTCGGAACCGGCCGTGCAGTGCTCGCAGCGGCGGACATTCCCGCAGCGCCGGACGACAACGTGATAGCGCCATACGACTATCTGGACAAGATCTTCCAGGTCCCTTACACGCTCGTGCCGCCGACGCGTGCAAGGGCCGCCGGGTACATGCGCAAGCTACTGCCCGAGCCGAGGCTGACGACCGGCTCGAGATCCCGCGATGGCGAGGTTGCCGAGCCGACCGGTTCCGGCGCGTCGGCGGCTGGCTCTGCCGCCGACTCTCCGGTCGGCCTCGATAGAGGAGAGCAGGCGTTTTCGGCGACAGATCAGCATGGCAAGGATGGCGCCGGTTCTGATAAGTACGCTGCTGACGGGAATGGCGGCGACGAGAACGGCACATACCAGCACAGTGCCGTTTCTCGGATGGTCACCGACCTGCAGCCGCCCAGCTTGCGGCTCAGCCATGCCGAGGTCGAGTTCATGACTAGGCTCGGTAGCCTGGCTCCGTGGCCGCGAGCTGCGAAGCGGATGGCGAACATCTACCAGCTAGTCAGGATCAGCATTCCCGATGAGAAGCTCACCGCCTTTCTGGGCGATACGCACGGCGGCTCCTACCGCGTCGTTCAGGTGCTCATCGCCATCCTGGCTGGCAGCCAGGACGGCGCGTGCGAGATATACGAGCGGATTTTGGCCGCCGATCCAAGCGCTGACCTGCTTCACGTGCTCGGTGGTAGCGAAGGGCTTGGCAAGCCCAGTCCGATCGCCGGGATCTGCGCGAAGCTGCGGCAGTTGCATGACGAGGACGGCCTGCCGCTGGAGGTTGCCGAGTACCGGAAATGGTGCCCCGAGCTTGCCAGGTACAGCTTCCGGACTTGGAACCTTGCTCGCGGGCTGGCCGAGGAAGCTCTGTGACAGGCAGCGAGGCTGGCCTGGTCAACGTTCCGCCTAGTGACCTATGGGGAGGCGGTGGCTGAATATATCTAGGTGGCGTAAGGTTCGTTTGGCCCCGCGCCATTCGATGGTAGCGGCGCGCAGGTCGGCAATGCACCTGCCATCAGCTGTAATGCGTGAGGTAATGCGGGCGTGTCGTTGCCGAGGAATGGCCCGAGACGCTATTTCTGGTGTTCCGGTTCAGAAACTGCGAGAATTGGGTAGCTCAATAGAGGAGGGCTTTGGCGTGTCCGGAATCACACGTTATACCTGGTGTGCGCGCTTCGGCCTCGATGGGTGGTCGGTGACACTGGCCTGCCGCGGATGACCGCGGGGCTTGGCCTGGCCACGGCCGACGTCGCAGGGTCTGACACCGCCTCCGCATGGCCAGATGCAAAGACGGCGGATGCGGACCCCCCGTGGTCAGCGGTGCCCTGGCCCGGGCCGAGCCTGGCGGAGTGGGCTGGATCAGAGTTCGTAGACCGACGGGAAGAGATAGAGCAGATCCTGCAAGACCTCAGCGGTCCCGCCGGGACGAGGTTCTGGCTGGTGGTCGCCCCTCCTGGGCTAGGGAAAAGCGAGTTTCTCCGCCGTATCTCATCAGAACTGGAAGCCGATGATCCTGGACGCGAAGTCAGGTTTGTTGATCTTCGCGATCCGCATGAGCCGATCGGTGGCACGGCGGAAGCACTGATCGCTCGGTTCTTTAGCCCGGAATTGCGTGGCCCGGCACGTTCAGGTCTTGCGGATCGCGTCGCGAAATCGGTGCTCGACAGCGGCAAATCATATGTGTGCTTGCTCGATAGTGCAGACCTTCTCAGCGAGCGGGCAGCGGCCGAGTTCAGGCAAGTATTCAGCGACATCCACCAGGCCACGTACGCATCTACAGTCGCTCCAGGCGCAGGCCGTGTAGCGCTGATCGTGGCTAGCAGACTCGATGCGGGCTGGGTCGGAACCATTCCAGCGCCTAGGTTCAAGTTGCTGCCGCTGGCAGCGTTCGGGGTCGAAGACATCGATGCTGCACTCCATGCGCTGACGCGCCGAACCGGCCAAAAGCTCAATACCCGACAGTTCAGGCAAGCGATGAATTCGTTGGCCAGGGTCAGCTCGGGGTTGCCCGAATTGCTCGCGTCCTGCTTGCAACGGGTCGAGCATGGACACTGGCGTCAGCTGGAATCCCTCGGCAGTCAGGAACTCTTCGAGGGCCTTGGTCAACGCTTCATGCGTGATCGTCTGCTCGCGCCGGAGAGCTTGCTGCCCGTGGCGCCGCGAGATCGCAGCGACGAGCGCCGGCAACTCGTCGAGGACGCGCTGCGCCTCGTCAGTCCGTACCGGATCGTGACCCAGGCGCACCTGAAGCAGCACCTGACGCCGGGCGGCCCGCTGAGCGAAACGCTTGCCTCTGCGGCCTGGTCGATCGAGGATCTCTGGCAAGCCATCATCGGTTCCGCGCTCGTTGCCCGGCCGGTCCATGAGCCATGGCAGGTCATCCATCCCGCGGTTCGCAAGCTAATTTTCCGGTACTCCTATCCGACCGACGGGCAGCGCTCCGACGCCCAACTCAAGGCACTTGCTTTCGACCGCGCCTGGTCCTCGCGTCAAATCGGGATCGAGCAGGTGGCCGGACTAACCGAGTGCCTGTGGCATGAGGCTTCAGCCCTCCAGCTGGCAGCGCCGCATCAACTCGGTCTGCGACTGACCGAGTCGGCCAGGGCAATCGCCGGAGCGCTGCGGCAAGTCGACCTTGCCAAGAATGGTGAGGCAACACATGCACTCCGCGAGAGACTTCGCGCCGATACGGAGTTGCACGAGCTCATGGCTGCCGAGACGGGCCTTCTGGACCGGCTGATCGACATCGCTACGCGGGCGTAGGGCACCGTGATGAATGACGAGGCCCTGTTTCCGCCTTATATCCCTCGCGACGACGAAGAGCGGCAGATCCGTGACGAGATCCGGCGGGTCGGTGAGGACGGCTCAAGCCGGGTTGTGCTGCTATACGGCGCGGGCGGCATCGGGAAGACCCGACTGGTACGACACATGGCGACCGTGAGTCAGTCGCATTCAGATGTGACCTGGCTGGATCCGGTCGATGTGGACGATGCGCAGTACTGGTTGCTGTCCAATCTGGAGCGGCGGGTTATCAGGCAACTTGATCCGGATCTGAGGTACTTCGAGCCGTACCTGGACTACGTGCGCCGACTGCCCGGCCAGACCCTGGCCCGGATCGATGGCGATACCGTAGTCAGCCGCCTGGACGCGATCAAGC
Source organism: uncultured Actinomycetota bacterium (assembly GCA_963739025.1). Classification (GTDB taxonomy): domain Bacteria; phylum Actinomycetota; class Actinomycetes; order Streptosporangiales; family Streptosporangiaceae; genus Chersky-822. The sequence continues at coordinate 40,604 of CAVTYS010000006.1, forward strand.
AGGTCTTCGCGAGCTCTTACGCGCGGCTTGCCGAAGAGACTGGCAAGACGATCGTGATCGTGTTCGACACTGTCGAGGTGATCCGCGGCGCCTCTCTGCTCTACACGTTGACTGAGTGGATGAAGTCGCTGCCTGCGACCCTTTTCATACTTTCCGGCCGACCGATGCCGAGCGACCAGACCGGACCGGACCCGATCGAGCGCGAGCTGCAGCAAGGCCAGACGAAGCTGCCGGTCACCAGCATCCGGCTAGGGGAATTCGGCTGGTACGCGGCGCTGGACTTCCTGCGCAAGAGCAAAGCCACGACCGGGCTCAGCGAGAACGAGATGGCCAAGCTGGTCTTGCTGACGCGAGGGCATCCGCTCTGGCTGGCATTCACGATCACTTATCTCGTCGAGGTCGACGTCCCTGAGGAAGCCGAGCATGACCTCGCCGAGCTAGCAAAGGAGATGCCCTATGACGGTGACATGTCCGGCAAGGGAAGCCTGTGGTATCAGAGCTACAAGCGTCGGCTAGGGACCCCATACCAGCAGGCGGACTTCGAGCACGAGACGATCAAGCGGCTAGCGGTCGTCCGACAGAGCGTCAACCAGCCGATCTGGGAACAGCTGATGGCCGATCGCGCCCAGCACGACGGCATAGCCTCCTGGGATGAGGAGTGGGAGAAGCTGCGGCAGACGCCCTGGATCAGGACCCGGAGTAACAATCATTATGTGACGCTGCATGACGCGGTAGCTGAGGAGCTCTCGCTGCACATCATTCCGACGCAGGATCCGGATGGAAGCTGGCGGCGAGACCTCTGGCACCGCGCCGCCGCGATCTACGCCGAGCTCAGCGATGCGCCGGCCGAGGAACTCGAGCACGAGCGCGAGCAGCTCGACCTCAGGCTCCAGCGTCTCGATGGACGACAGCGAGACGTGCTCGTAGGACGCTCCCCAGCGGACCAGACCGATGTGGATTCCGCGTCCGTCATCGAGGACATCGCCGACCTCGACCGGCGTAAGCGGGAGCTCGACGAGCTCGGCGCCATCAGCTTGCATTACAAGCTGCTGGCCAATCCCGAGATCGGTGCCAAGCGATTCCTCGAGCTATTCGAGCAAGCGCGGCAGCGCCGGGACGCCCTAGGGCAAGACCGACTCGCACTCGAGATGCAGCGGTTTCTGCCAAGTGCGCTCCCCCCGCCCATCGAAGATGTGGTCGGCCAAGTGGTCAAGGCTTTCCGTGAGTGGCTGAAGGAGGGCGGCAAAGATTTCTATGAGCGGATAGCGCTGGAACTGGCTGAATACCAGATCGGTATCGAACAGCCGCAAGCGGCGAACGAGATCCTGGGAAACTTGCCGGAGCAGACCAGCGATCCGGAGCGGCGCTTCCGCCTGAACGTCGCGAAGGGCAACGCGCTCATGCGCACCGCCGGTCAGTCCGAGCACGCCGATCCCTACTTCCAGACCGCGCTCGAACTCGCGCTGAGCATGACATCGCCAGACGCAGGACTACGGCAGGCACAGGCTTACAAGGAATTGGGGTTCTACAACCGGCAACGCGGTCTGTGGCATCTGGCCGATGACAACTATCAGCGGGCGCGAGACGCTATCTCAGCGAGGCTCCTCACCAGCGTGACGGAGGACGATCGCAAGGAAATGGCCTCGGTGCAGCGCAACTGGGCCTATGTCAAGGGCATCTCAGGCCAGTACACCGCCGCTCTACACCTGATCGACAGTGCGATCAAGATCTATCGTTCCTATGGCATGCGGCAGGAGGAGGCCGCGTCCCTTAGTATCCTGGGAGAATCTCACCGGTACGCCTACAGATTTGACCATGCATGGCAGTCGTTTGCCGCAGCCGAGCAGATCTTCGATAGCCTACGGAACCGTACCTGGCTAGGAGTCATCAAGCAGGAGCAGGCGATCTGCCTGGCCCAGGCGGAGCGCGACGGTGTTGTCCTGATCCCGGGCAGAGACCAGAACCAAGAGGCTAAGAGACTGATCAGGCAGGCGCTCGATATATGCCGGGAGCTGAACCTCAGAGCTTACCCGTCAGCGCTAAACCGGGCGGCCCGGATTTTCGGTCCCGACGATATCGAGGTAGGGCTCCGCTATGCGGAGGAGGGAATCGACTGGGGCGAGCGGCTCTCCGACGGCTGGAAATCAACTGCCTGCCTGGTGGAGTACGTCGAGCTATGTTACCAGGCCTGGAATGGGACGCACGACGATAAATATCGCGACCTGATCCGCAGCCATGCGGATCAGGTCGAGGAAGCAACGGACAAGACCGATTTTGTCGATTTGCGAGGCAAATGGAATCTCCTGCAAGGCCACCTCAAGGTCGCGGATTGGACGACCGGCGCTGACGTGTCCGTGTTGCGCAGTGCCGTGGAGAACTACAAGATCGGCTTCGTCCTTATCGCACAGACTTTCGCCGGATCGTCGAGTGGCTTTACACTTAACCGAGAGTTCGAGCGGTTCCGGAAACTGCTTTTGGCGCTGCCCCCTGAAGTCGGGGCGGAGTGGCTAGTCGAGTTCCGGCGATACTGGAGCACGGAAGCGCAAGATGACGCGTCAACGTATCTACTGGCCCGGCTTGAGGAACTGTACTAGGGCCGCCCGTCCGATGGTCTGACGTCGCGTGAGGGGAGCCGGACATAACCTCGCTGCCACCCGGAAAGGCTCTGGCGTTCTCCAGCCCTCCACCACTCGAATCCGACGGACCGTTTACCGATCATTGCGAGGATTGCGCGTGCGAGGTGAGCGATGCAGTCGTGCAACTCGCCGGGACAGGCTCGCTGTCACTCGCTTTTGCGGACCGAGCTGGCCAGGACGGGGCGGGAGTTCCGGCGGCCGCATGGACGAAGAACCGAGAGACCGTCGAGGTGCGCCTCGATAATGCGCACCGGGCGCTGTTCAACCCGCTGGGCGGTGGCGGAGTCACGGTCGTGAACGACGCCGCCTACCAGATCTTCGGGTCGGTCGGACAGCGATCCACTCTTGCCGATGTGCTCGGAGGCTGGCCGGGCAAGCGATACGAGGCCATCGCGGTTCTCAGCCACCTAGCCGAGCGCGGCATGATCCAGCCAGTTCCCGTCGACGCGCCGCCGGGCACGGCTCTCCGGTCGGCCCCAGCCGCCAGCAAGGTGCTGACTGCCTGGCTGCACGTGACCAACGAGTGCAACCTGCGCTGTCCCTATTGTTACGTGAGCAAGTCCAGCGAGGGTATGGACGAGTCAACGGGGCGGGAGGCTGTGCGTGCCGTCATTGCCTCGGCCGCAGTGCACGGCTTCCACGGCGTCAAGCTCAAGTACGCGGGCGGCGAAGCCAGCCTGAACCACCGATTGGTCGCTAGCCTCCACGAACTAGCCAGGAAGCTCACCGCCGAATACGGCCTCGAGTTGTGGGCAACCCTACTAAGCAATGGTGTCGCGCTATCGCCTGCGCTAGTGCGAACGCTGAAGGCCCAAGGAATCCGGGTGATGATCTCGCTGGACGGAATCGGCGAGGTACATGACAGCGTGCGTCCGCTGATCAGCGGACGGCCGTCGTTCCGCCATGTCATTCGCACCGTCGACCGGCTGATGGAACATGGCCATCCGCCGCACCTGTCGATCACTATCACCGGAAGAAACGCTGCCGGCCTGGCCGATGTCGTGCGTTTCGCGCTGGAACGTCAGCTGACGTTCAGCTTCAACTTCTTCCGTGACAACGACGAGTCGGCAGGGGTCGCCGATTTGCCATACGACAACCAGGTCATGATCTCTTGCCTGCGCGAGGCATTCGCCGTGATCGAGGAGATCATGCCCCGGCGCAGCGTGCTTGGTTCGGTGCTCGATCGCGGTCAGATGCTCAGGCCACGCCAACAGTGCTGTGGCGTGGGCCAGGACTACGTGGTGATCGATCACCGCGGCCGCGTCGCCCAGTGCCACATGGAGATTGGCCGAGTCCTCGGTGACGTCCGTCGCGACGACCCGCTGCTCCTCGTCCATGACGAGTGTCACCGGACCCGCCGCCGCTGATGGCGTACGGGTGATCGGCTGGGCATTGAGCAGTGGCGGTGCCCGTACCCTCTGCTACGACCCTGGTCAGATCCAGCCCGTCCGGTCCTGCCGTTGATGGCCCTGCAGGTCCCGCCGGGCCGGCGGCTCCCGCTGGGCCTGAGGACCCAGCCGGACCGGCCGCGCCAGCAGGCCCGGTGTCACCTTTCGGTCCTGGCTGGCCTGCTGGGCCGGCGTGCGGAGGCTCGTAGAATCGCACCGCACCTAAGTTCCGACCAAGGGGAGGAAAGAATGCGCATTAACCAGAGGGACAGTGCCGCCCCGATCAAAAGCATCCCGGTCGAGGAGAAGGAAGGATGCCGTGAGTGCACCTGGCGTTAATGGTGCTCTGGCGGGTGCCCGGTAACGACGTTCCGCGCGACTGGCCGGTGGGACATCAAGTCGCCAAACTGCTCCATCTACCTGGCCATCTTTCCCGAGGCACTGCGCCTAGAAGGGTTGCGCCTGCTGAAATACCAGAAGGGCTGACCCATACGACAGCGATAGGGGTTGCCATTCCCCATCTGCGGGCCTGCAGCGAACATTCGTCGGGCTGGCCATGGCGCACCTGGAGCCTTCCGGGCTGCCGCTGTTTTTCGGACTGCCGAGGGTAACCGGAGGCCGCGGCGGCCCCGGTGCCGCACTGCTGCCCCAGTCCGCCGCTCAAGCCAGCTGGGTCATCATCGCCTGGCTGGCGGACTGGACGATCCTCGGCGCCTGGCGAATGATGACCAGGGACGCTTTGAGGAACGTCGTGCTCATCGACGCCGCCGCTGACAGGGGAGCAAGACGGAGAGCAAGCGGGAGGCGATTGCAGGCGACAGCGAGCGGCTTCAGGCGAGAGAAACTGCTGGCAGAGCCATGCCTGGCGACACAGGGCCACGCGCGGGGTCCGCACGGCAAGCAAGAGGTCCGCGCACCGAAACCATTGCTCTCCCTGCAAGGCGGATGATTTTCGAATTCGAGTAGGTAGTTCGGGGCGAGTACAGCAGCGACGTACAGCAAGAAGAGCTGGACGCAACCAGCGCGGTGGCGGCTGCGCGGTGGCGGCGATCACCAACGCCTTCACCCGCATAAGCACCTCGTTCCCCGGTGGCCGCCAGCACCAGGCGGGACTGACGCCGGACCAGCGGCGCGGACCTATCGCGCCGCGGCGAGGGCCTGGCGCATGCGACGGTTCGAGACCTGCGCCAGTCGGTGAATCAGCTCGGCCGGCATCGGCTGTCATCGCCGCCATGGCGCAGATGGCCAGGTTGATGCCCACCCGCAGTTGCGCGGCGTGACTGCCGTGACATCGGCCTACCTAATCAGCAAGAGCTTGCCGAGTATGGATTCCCGTTGAGGTGGTGGGTATTCGCGAGGCGCGCCGCTCGGACTGCCTGTTATGGGTTCGTGATACCGGATTGCTGGGCGTCAGGCGCCCGGTCCCGGCTTCTGAGGGGTGTGGCCGCGGCACCCGCCTCGCGCAGTGGCCGCGCGCCCGGGGCACCGCTCAGATCGACCAGCTGGGCGCCGCTGAGGTGGCCAGACCGTCGCGCTTGGCCTTGAGTACCGAACGAGCCAGATGCGTGCTGCCATGAGCGGCTGCCTCAACAAGTTGGTCACGCTCTGCGAACGGCTGTGGAGCGAGGTGGACGCCCAGCGTCCTCGACGCCCTGCCTGGTCGGGCAGAGCTGGGTCGCAGTTGCCCATAGCCGGACCACCAGCAGGCACGTATCGACGTGCCTCATCGCGGCAATTGAGGGCGGTCCCAATTGGCGCCCGGACCTGTGCCGGTAGTCTCTCGGCGCTGTTCGGCGGCCCGAGCTGGCTGAGCATGACCCTCAGGTGAGGACTCTGGACGATCCAGGCGCTGGGCGAAGTACCCTGGAGCAATGGCCCGCATAAGCGGTCGTATCCGCATTGCGGCGCCGGTCGAGCGGGTATTTGACACGGCTGCCGATTCGCGCAACGAGCCGTCATTCAACCCGGCCATGACCGGCGTCGAGTTGCTCACTCCGCTGCCGATCGGTCTGGGCACGCGGTTCCGCGCGCGGATGGGCAGGGCTGGCGGGGAGATGCTTGTTGAGCTGACCGAGTTCGAACGGCCGCACCGGCTCAGTTCGCGCACGGCCAGCTCGATGATGGAAACGACCGGAGGGCTGACTTTCGCCGCTGAGGGCGACGGCACGGTCATGAGCTGGGACTGGCAGGTGCGCCCGAAGGGCTGGATGCGGATGCTCGGTCCGCTGGTCGCCGCCCTTGGCGGACGCATGGAGCGCCGGATCTGGACCGGGCTGAAGCACCAGCTTGAAGACGCTGGAAGCGCTCGCTCCGCCTGACCACGGACCACCGTCGCCTCGGCCTCGCACGAACCGCCCGCACCGCCCGCCAACGGCCTCAGAGAGCGGCCGCGCTCGCCGCGCTGCGCGCGTCGCCGTCAAGGCCGTCGACGACCTGGATCGCCATCGAGCCGAGCATGCGCTGCATTCCCGGACCCACATGGCGGACCGCGACCGCCTGGACCTGGTTGTCCCGCCTGAACCGGGCGCATCCGGTCTAGCACGACCCGGCTGCAGCGCCGTCGGCTGCCCAGACGTGATCACCGTGCCGTCGCACACGAAAAGGACAACCCCCGCAGGCTGCCCTGCAAACACATCCACACCGGCAGCGACGCCAGCCGGCCACTACATGCTCATCGCGAGCTATGGAGACACCGCCCGAACGAGCTGGACTCGCATGGTGCGATCCCGCCGTTGCCAAGCATGGAGCAATCGGCATCGCGCCGGAGCGCGGCCGGACTCGCGCTGCCTTGCCGGGCGCCTAGCTTGCGCGCACACGTGCGGCCTGCTCGGCGCGCACGAGCACCGCCCGGACCTCGGGGCAGTTCGCAGCCTCTGTGAGCGCATCGAAGATCGGCAGTATGCGCTCAAGCGCATCAGCTATGGCCTGCCCGACTTTCCGGCCGACTTATGCCAGTGTGTCAGCGAACGTTTGCGCCAGTCAGGGGCCGGCCAGGGTGACGGCGGAGAAGCATACTCAGGGAGGCGGCCTCGGCGGAGCCGGCGGTGTGCGATGAGTTCTGGAGCCTGGCGCGGTCGGCGTTGCCAGGCCATCGGCGAGAAGGAGACTCAAGGGTGGGCGCAGCTGAAGTCCTGATGGAAGGAGTCGTTTTCGGCGAGTCGCCGCGCTGGCACGACGGGCGGCTTTGGTTCTCTGACTGGGGCGCGAACCAGGTGATTGCACTCGGCGCCGACGGCAGCCGGGAGGTGGTGGTGACCGTCGCATCGTTCCCGATGTGCATCGATTTCCTCCCGGACGGGCGACTGCTGGTGGTGGACTCAGCGCAGCGGCGGCTGCTGCGCCGTGAGCCCGACGGGTCGCTGGTGACGCATGCTGACCTGTCCGGAGTCTCGACTAAGCCGTGGAATGACATCGTGGTCGATGATCGGGGCAACGCCTACGTCAATACCATCGGCTTCGACTTCCCCGGCGGCGCGTTCGCGCCGGGCCTCGTCGTGCTCGCCACGCCAGACGGCAATGTGCGTCAGGTCGCTGGCGACGTCGCGTTCCCGAACGGGATGGCCATCACGCCGGACGGCCGGACGTTGATCGTCGCTGAGTCGCACGCCAGCCGGCTCACCGCATACGACATCGGCGCGGACGGCGGCCTCGGCAACCGGCGGGTGTGGGCGGAGACGCCCGGCGATCACCCGGACGGGATCTGCATCGATGCCGAGGGCGCTGTCTGGTACGCCGACGTGGGCAACCAGCATTGCGTGCGGGTGCGCGAGGGCGGCGAAGTGCTGGCCACGGTCAACCTGGACCGCGGCGCGTTCGCCTGCGCGCTCAGCCGGGGCCAGGACCCGCAGCTGTTCGTCGTAGGCCAGAACTATGGCGGACCCGAGTCAGCGCAGCCGAGCGGGCAGGTCGTGGCCTTCCCGGCACCCGCGCCTGGCGCCGGGAAGCCCTGACCGGCTTCGGGCGACTGCCACCGCCTGACCTGGCAAGAGCCTCCGGCGAAGACGTGATTGCCGGGAACTAGCCCATCCGCTGCCCTCGCCCCAGCCGAGCTGATATTGCACCGACCCAGCCCATTAGCGCGAGCGAGGCACGCCGCCGCGGACGCTCGCTGTCGCGCTGATGTCGCAGCGTCATCACCCTCGGTGATCGCGAGTCGCGGAGATAAGGGGCCGGATGCCTCTACGCGAGCGGGACTTTCCATCTGGGTAACACACAGCGTGATGGTCGTTTGTCAGCGCTTAGGCGGGCCGGCCGGGCTGTCAGCCGGGCGATCGGGCTGGTGTGGGCCGGAGGCGGGACTGGTCCACCATGGTGAGCGGACGGCCCGCGCCGGGGACCTGGAAGTTCGGCCGGCGACAATCGTGCCATGCAGCCGGTCCGCCCCGCAGCATCGGGAAACCGGGTTTCAGCGGCGTCGCCCGGCCGGGGTCAGGCCGGACTATGCCTCCGCCTCGAGAGTGGAGCGGAGTGCGCTCATCGCGGACACCGTGTGGGTCTTCACCGACCCGCGGCTAATGCCCATGACCGAAGCGATCTGCGCCTCGCTCAAATCGCCGTAATACCGCAGCACCAGCGCCTCGCGCTGGAGGGGAGGCAGAGCGCGCAGGGCGGCCACGACGGCTGACCGCTCCAGCGGGAGGTCGCCGTGCTCGGCGTTGGGCATATCCGCCGGAGGCTCGGGCGCATTCCGGACTGCGACGACCCGGTGCCGCAGCACGGAACGCGCCCGGTTCACCACAGACTGCCGCAGGTAGGACAGCGCTTCGTCGCGGTCGCAGAGTCGCCGCCACCCGCTGTGCATGGCGACGAACGAGTCCTGGACCACTTCCTCCGCGGTGGCGACGTCGCGGATCAGGAGCGCAGCGAGCTGTACGAGCGACTGGTAGTGCATGCCGTACAGCTCGGTCACTGACCGGTCAGCGTCCCACACGACGCCCATGACCGGGAAGTCGTCCAGGCTCTCCATGAGAATGGGAAGCTCAGTCTGCGCGCCGTTCGTCACGTAGCGTGACCGCGCGGCGCGGGACCTTCCCGGCCAGGTGCCCATCAGGCTTTCCCGGCAGCGAAGGCCCGGGCCTCGGCGAGTGCGGTCGCGCAGGCAAGGACGCGGCGGGGGACTGGTGCCGTCATCTGCCACCTCGGCTCGACTGCGGGCAAGGGAGCACCGCCGAGGTCCAGAGCAGCCGGAAACCTCAGTCTCGTCTGCACGCGGGCAAACGAGAGAACGACTTCCAGACTTCGACGCTACGCCGCATTCACCGGGCAGGCAATGAGCGTGCCAGCCAGCTCCGCCGACGCTCACTGATGCGCGCTGTCCGTGGCCGTGAAAAAGTCCCCACTGGTGGCCAGATCTAGGTCCCCGTTTTGGCCAGCTAGAAGTCCCCGTTCCTCGCGTGTCTTGTCGGGTCTGCGGCCATGCGCTGCGACGGTCTCGGTGTCAGCCGGTCACCGCACAGGGCTTTCATTGAAGAACGCGAGGGAACGGATGGACATACTGGCCGCCTACCGCGAGGTGGGCAGCTACCGGGGCCGCGCCGGGCTTGAATCCGCTGCCAGCGGCTCGCGGTCGTTGGCGCAGACGATGACGCGGCAGGCGGTCGGCCGGCAACAGCACGAAATCGCCGCAGAAGGCCATGCAGGTCGGCCGACGTGGTCCACCGGCCGTGAGCCGGTTTCGGCATCCGATCGCCTGGGTTAAGGTATCGGGCTGCGTTATCGTGGGTTCCTGCCAGATTTGCGTTCGGCCGTGCTCATTGTGCCGTCAGTGAGAAAACGGGAATGCCAGGGTAGGGCCTCGTCGAGAAGATGGGGTGTGTGCTTGCCTCACGATGTCGCGAGTGCGCGCTCGAAATAGTCGTTGAGGGCGGCGCGGAAAATTGGGTGGGCGCAATTGTCGATGATCTTGCGGGCGCGGCGGCGCGGTGTGAGCCCTCGAAGGTCGGCGAGGCCTTGCTCTGTGACGATGACGTCGACGTCGTGCTCTGTGTGATCGACGTGAGATGCCATGGGGACAATCGAGGAGATCATGGTGCCTTTAGCCATAGATGGGCTGAGGAAGAAGGAGATATAGGCGTTTCTCGCGAAGTCACCTGACCCGCCGATGCCGTTCTGGATCTTCGTTCCCATGATGTGGCTCGAGTCGGGCCGCAGCACGGCCGCGCCGAGCCTGGCGTGCACCCGCATCCATTGGTCGAACGGCAGTCCGTCATGACGCCGCCAGGCGGCGTAGGCGGCGATCGGGATCAGCGGGTAGCGGTCCTTCCAGCTGGGCCGGACCGGCGCGATCAGCGGGCCCAGGCCCGCCGCGCGGCCCGCGGCGGCCATAGCCTCGATGATGAAACGGCTCAGCCCCCTGCCCTGCTGGTCGCCCTCCACTTCGGCGGCAAGCGCCGATACCGCCGTCGGCTCGGCCCGCCCGGTCACCGCGCGCAGCCCGGCCGCGTCGATGCCGGGCGGCAGGTCAGCCAGGGTGCCGTCCCAGCGCAACGGCACGGACCGGCCGCGGCCGACCACCCGGTCCGCGGATCGGTCGTAGACCAGCACCTGGAACCGGGCGAACCGCGGGACGAGCTCGCCGAAGTACGCGGCAGCGTGGTTCCCGTGCATGTTGTACTCAGGCCAGCTGCCGGCGAAGCCATCATTGGCCTGCTCCCACAGGCCAGGCCGATCTTCGGCAGTGAAGACCTGCAACGGCGAGCCGGGCGGCAGGGTCAATCCGTCCACCCCGCCAGTATCCCAACCGCACGCCATGTCAGGCCGACGGTCAGCCCTGACTGCAAGCCGCAGCACGCCGGCCGGACCACTCAGTGAGCGTGACCTAATTCCGGTCCGGGTCGCCGACTCGGAGCGGCAGAGAGCTGAGTTGGGTGCGCATATGAAGCCACGCAGATCATCCGGTTCTGTTGTTCTGGCCGTCGTCGACCGGAGGCACTCTAGTAGGGCGCCGGAAGCCTGGGGCTGGTGCCGGTCGCGTGCTGAGCGGGCGGCGATTCAAGAATCATTGGTCCATAAAGCCCGAGACGCGCGATGCCACGGCGGTTCGTGCGCAGCACCGCCTGGCAAAGTTGATCACCCGGCAGCGCCAAGAGCAGATCGCGCTGCGAGTCGGCCGCCGCAAGGTCCTCCTCGCTCCCGCCGGCACCTGCCGCGATGTCTGACCGTCTGGCTAGCTTGAGCTCATGTCGATGGAGGCTGGCTGGTGCGGTGTGTGCGGGCTGCCGGTGTCCGCCGGGGAGAGGTTCTGCCGCTGGCCGTTCGGGGCCCAGGCCGGCGATGGGCAGTGTCACGACGAGGTTGTGCCGTGGGCATCGCACAGCCTGGCCTTCATGACCGAACTGGCAGAGCAGCAACACTGGCGGTGCCCGTGGTGCGGGGATTACCTGCCAGACGCCCCGCGCGGCACCGCGATCGATCACATCATTTCCAGGGTTTACGGCGGACCGCATCGCCGCTGGAATCTTCAGCTCCTGCACCAGGAGTGCAACTCGGCCAAGGGCAAGAAGATCACCGCCGAGGCGCTGGAACTGGCCGATGCTCACGGCATGAGGATCAGCATGGACATCGGGCAATACCGCGCTGAAGCCCGCCGCCGGGCGGCCATCTATGCCGTACGGGCAACTCGCCAGCTCGACGGCGAGGCCCGCGACCGGGCTCTGGCCGCGGCGAGGAATCTCACCGTGTTCTTCCCAGAGGCAAGGGTTCATGCCGTCATCAGGGCAGCGGCGGAAGGCCGGCCGCTGGCAGCCTCAGCTAGCTGTACCGGCGAAGCGCACCGCCCAGCGGGCCAGTGACGACCCGCGCAGTGGGATCGGACGCCGACCTAAGCACTCAGCTGCTCGGCGCCTTTCCGGCTACTCCAGGTCACCGCTGTGAGCCTGCTAATCGTCCGCACCCAACACCCGATCGCCGGCTCGGTACTCCTCGTCCATCCGCCATCATCAAGCAGCCGTTGGGTCTGTGCCAATGAGAGGATGCGACGGTGAGCGATGACAGGGACACCGAACTCGCTGACACACTGGCAGAGGTTGGCCGGAAGGTCGGGCAGGCCATAGCTGATGCGCTTGAGCGCATACGGCCGGCCTTCGATGCGCTCGCGGAGGTTGCGAACCGCCCCGAGGTCCGGGCGGTGATCGAGCGCGCGGAGCAGGTCATGCGGCGCAAGCCCTGCCTTTGCTTCTGCCCGAGGGCTCATCCGGCTGACCGCAGCATTTGCGAGGCGTTCGACGCGGTGATTACGGGCCAGCACAGATCCGACTTGCTGGGCGATATTGATGTGCCGTTGTGCGCTCCGTGCGCGGCGGCACGGGCCGCGCACGAATTCGCTGGGTGATCGACCTCGACTCGCTGGGATGGGCGCCGCCAGATCAACAGGTCTGCGCTCTGTTGCCGGCGAGACCCGGTGGGACGACGATTAGACGATATGCACGGTCGTCGTGCCCGACGCTGGTCTTTACCGTCCGCACCGACGGCACGAGTAACTCAACGACCTGGCTTAGTGGGCAGTTTCCGCTCTTACGAACGGGAACACGCAGGTCACAGCCTCAAGCCAGCCCAGAACCCAGAAATGTGAGGCAAGACGGGCCTCAGTCGCCTCACGATTCACGTCCTAGTAGGGCAGCCGCAGATAGTGACCTGTGTTAACGGACTGGCGCGCGGGCCCGGTTTTAGCTGGCGAGCGCGGATAGGGTCTGGACGGCGTCGACGAGGCCGGCGAGGCATCCGGCAGCGGTAAGGGTGGCTGTGGTGACGGCTTGCTCGCTAGCGGCGACGAGGCCCTCGGGGAGCTGGTCACGGTGTTCGCCGGGCTGGACGACGGCGGCGAGCTCGCCGGCGAACATGAGCACCGGCAGGCCGACCTCGGGCGCGCCGAGATCGCCGCCGGGATCATCGGTCACGGCCCGGGCGGCAGCGCTGGTCAGCGCGATCAGGCAAGCGGCGTGCTGGGCGACCATGGCTGGCCAGGCAGCGCGATCCTCCCGCCCCAGGGCGTCAGCCAGGGTGACCGGTTCGGAGTAGCGTCTCTGCTTGCCGCGCCGCCGCATCCACGCCGGGGTGCACATGCCGCAGTCGCAGTCTTCGGGCAGGGCCAGGACATGACGGGCGGGATGGGTGAGGGCCGGGGGAGCTGTCGTCATGCCGGGATAGTCGCGCCGCGGCGGCCCGCTGGCCAGCCGGCGCGCCGGCCCGGCCTGGCCGGGTTCACTGCCGCAGCCGCCGCCGCTGGTAGTGGCAGTGCCGGGCGCGGGCCTGGTGCCGGCGGCGCCATTGCGACCAGTGCAGGTGATGGCCGGGCGGATGGGCTGGGCGGCACAGCAGCGCGTGCAGCCGCCGGATCTCGTTCACCGACAGGCTGACCGTCTGCCCGCTGCCCGGATAGTCGCGATTGCCCCGCGGCGGGCCAGAGCGTTGTCCACAGGCGCCGGGCCCCCTGTGTGGCCTGGCCGCCGTCGCCAGGCCTGCCCGGACCGGCTGGGAACGGCGGCGGCCTGCTGCCGGCGGCAACGACCGCGAGCCAGGCGTGCGCGCACATGGCCAGGGTGATGTGGCGATGCCAGGTGCCGTGCTTGCGGGCCTGATAGTGGTCGAGGGCGGCCTCGTTCTTGGCGGGGCTGACAATAGCTATTCCGCCGCTGATGAACGGCAAAATTCTCGGTGATCAGCAGTGGGCTTGACCTGCTTTGTTTCCACGCATATCGAGTCCTCGTCGCGCGATCTGGCCGCCGCTCCGGGTTTTCTCATGCCGAGCTGCGCTGTCAGGTCAAGCTCGGCGGCGCGCTCGTGTGTTCCCTGGGCTGAATGCTGGAGCCGCTGGCAACAGCGCTGGCGATGAGGTCGGTTCCCCTGTTGGTGCTGGCCTGGATGCAGGCGAACAGGGCTGGCAGCTTCGCGGCGTTCCCGCCGCTGGCGGCGAGGACCCGGGCTGCTGTGGCGAAGCATCTGGCTCCGGGCTGGAAGGTGTGGCACGCTTGCCTGGCTAGCTGATAGGCCGGCTGGAGCGAGCGGGTCGGCGGGCCGAGCCTGGCCAGCTCGAGGGAACAGCGGCGTAGCGCCGTGGCCGCGGCGCGCAGTGAGCCTGGCGTTACCGGCACTTCAGCCGCGGGCATGGCGGTGCTTAGGTGCTCCTGTAGCGATGTCAGGCCAGTGAGCCACCGCTGGGTCCTGGTCAGCGGCACTGGCGCGGTACCGTGCGCGGGTGGAGCGATAGGGCTGGCAGCGCCCGGCGGCCGGGTCGGCTTGAATGTGCGGATCACCTGGCTGCAGGCGGCCGCGACCGCCGCTGCGGCTGGGCGGGTGGTCTGGCAGTCGATTTCGTATTCGGTCGTGCCGTGGAAGGCGAAGGTGAGTGTGCTCACGACGGGAATCCCGCCTTGCGGAATTCCGGTGGCCCGGAACCGCAGGCCGGGCAGCCCTGCGATCGTGATCGGCTGCGGGCCGGCCTGGACGGCGCCTCCGTCTTGGCTGGCGGCGTTCTGGAGCAGCCGCTGCAGCTGGGCGGCCAGGGCCGCGAAGTTCGCCGCGCCGACGGGGTGGCTCAGCCGGTATTCCTCCAAGACGATGCCGTCGTCGCCCTGGGTTCCCGGGCTGATCACGACGCGCCACTGCGGGGAGGCGCCAAGCTGCCTCGAACTGGTCCAGCTCTCCTCTTGCCACCCGGCCGGGTAGCTGAATGAGATCCCGTGGCCCCGGTAGCTGTTGGAGCTCTCGGGCGAGGCCATCCGGTAGGCCGACAGGCCCGCGACCGCCACGGCGACAAGGACCACCGATGCCACCGCCAGGCCCCGGTGCCGGGCCGGCTGCTCCCGGGTGACGATCGTTCCCGCGGCCAGGTCGCCGATGCGCTGACGGCGCCGGCGGCCGGTGGCCAGCAGGGTGATGAACCCGGCCAGGTACAGCACCGGAAGCCAGTCGATGAGGCGGAGCAGCGTGCGGCCGGCGATCTGCCCGCCAGACGGGCGTCGGCCGTCCAGGCGCAGCACCCGCAGACCCAGCAGGGCTTTGCCGACGGTCTGACCGGCTGCGGCCTCCAGCGCGAAGTAATAGGCGGGCAGCAGGGTCAGGTACAGCACCGCCCAGGCCCCGTACAGGCTGACGCTGATGACGGGCTGGCCGTTCACAGTGATGCTGAGCAGGCGCAGGAATATCGTGAACGGCCCGAATGCCGGGCTGGTCCGGCCGGCGATGAGACTCAAAATGACGAACAGCCCGGCCAGCAGACCCAGATCAACCAGGGCGGCGGCGGCGCGCCGGCCGAGCGGGCGGTCCGCCGGCAGCGCCGAGGCGTCCTGCCCGGCCACATCCTTCGCTCCGGCAACGCCGGCAGGCGGCGGCTCAGCCGGCGATAGCTCCCCGATCGTGTCCGCCGCCTGGGTTACATCCCCGATACCCTGACTCTTGTCCCAGCTGATAACCATCTGACATATTCCTGCCCGGCTGCTACAGCCGCGCCGCTGAGCAGGCGGTGCGAAGGTGGTCAGTTGCGCTCAGCGGACATGCAAGATGGCCACATAAC
Organism: uncultured Actinomycetota bacterium; assembly: GCA_963739025.1. Lineage (GTDB taxonomy): Bacteria > Actinomycetota > Actinomycetes > Streptosporangiales > Streptosporangiaceae > Chersky-822. The sequence continues at coordinate 56,137 of CAVTYS010000006.1, forward strand.
TAAGACGCTGAGCCCAGCAACCCGGATTACGCGAGACCCCGGCCACTCTGGCATTTCCGGCACCAGTGCTAATCCGGTTAAACATGCTCTCCATGAATTACCCGGAACCCGCCGGAATCCCGCTACGGCGCGGTGACGCCGGTGTACATGGGCTCGATTCGGCTACCGCCCCGCCCGTCGGCCCGGGCTGGAGTACCTGTCGAGCCTTCGCGTGTCCCTCGAGCGCCGACTGCCACCCGCGAGCAAGTTGCTCCGGCAGCGGCACCCGCTCACTGGCTCGGCCTGAGCCGTGCATTGTGGCGGCTTGACCGGATGGCAGGCCAGACCTGAACGGCACCCGAGGCCAGCAGCAGCGCCCTCGGCCAGAAAAGCCAGGTCAGGTTCTCGACGGTGGCGCTCAGCGCGACTCAGTGCTTCTGCCACCCTTTCGGCCGCTGCGAACGATCCAGCGGGGATGTTTCGCGAGGTGGACCGGGGATCAACAACTTCCCAATCGATCGTCGCGGTTGCAGAGCCATTGATGTGCCGGGTGTGGATGATGCTGCCGATCTGGCGGGCTTGAGGGGGGACACCGACAATCAGCCAGTACTTCGGAGTCGCGCCGTAGCGGCTTCCCGGCTCGTAAGAGAGCGGGTAGAGCGAGTTGATCGGCGTTACGGCGACGCGGTTGAAATTCTCGCTTGCGTAATTGCTGCGCCCCGCAGATTCGATGACGACCGACGTGGTGACCGACCCCGGTGCTTGCTGAGCCGGGCAGGTGTTGCCGCCTAGTGCTGCGAGGCGCTTGATGGTATAGGTCGCGGCGTCAGACGCGGTGCAGCCCTGATAGATCTGTCCATGCTCGTTGAACAGCCGACCGATGAACTGATCCTCGCCGACCTCATCTTCGGTCCGCTTGTCCCAGCGGACGCGGTGCAGGGCCGCGGCAGGATCGGCCGGATCAACCGACGTCGTTCTGTGATTGCTCGCAAAGATCCTACGGCTGGTGCTGGTTGGGTCCTGCGGTACCGGCAGCCAGAGTGAAGACGCCCCGGCTGGCGTCATGGGCCGTCCCGGATAGACTGACGTTCGTCGCACCTGCTTGGTGCGCCCGACTAGGTTGGCAGCTGCTGCGCAGCGCGTACTAGTCTTCTATATTTGCGCCACATATGTAGGCGTGTTACTGCGGTTGGTCGGGCACGGACACGCTGCCCGCGGGCCTCAGCTTTTCTTGCGTGAGGCTTCGATCTCGATTCTCTCGGGGCCGTCCGACCGGAAGGTACCTGAACAATGGGCACGCGATATGGCTTTGTCAGCACCTTCCCGCCAACCCAGTGCGGACTGGCCACTTTTACCGTCGCTCTCCGTAGCGCCCTCCTGCGCTCCACCATTGATGAGGGCTGGGTCGTTCGCCTGGTCGACGCGTCTGCACCACCTCCGGGCGACCCGGAAGTGGTACAGCTGATCTCTGGCGACTCCGCGTCGCTTCGCGCGGCGGCCGCGCAGCTGAACCTGTGCGACGTAGCCATCTTGCAGCACGAGTACGGCGTCTACGGCGGAGCCGACGGCAGCGAGATCCTGCATCTGCTGGACCAGGTCCGGGTGCCATGCGTGGTCGTGCTGCACACTGTGCTGACCGAGCCCACGCCACACCAGCGTCGGGTCCTCGAGTCAGTGGTGGCGAAGGCCGATGCCGTCGTCACGATGACGATGACTGCGCGCGACCGGCTCGCGTCAGGGTATGCCGCCGACATGACGAAGGTCTGCATCATCGCGCACGGCGCGCCCGGTCTCGAGACGACCATGGCAGAGCCGACGTTCCGCACCGGGGAGTTTACGGTCCTGACATGGGGTCTGCTCGGGCCCGGCAAGGGCATCGAGTGGGGCATCGGGGCAATGGCGCTGCTCCGCGATCTCCAGCCAATGCCGCGCTACAAGGTCGCCGGCCAGACGCACCCGAAAGTTCTACTCCGCGAAGGCGAGGCCTACCGTAATCGCCTCCGCGAGCAAGTCCGGCAGGCCGAGATGGGATCCTGGATTACCTTCGACGGTCACTACCGGAACACCCGCGCGCTGGCCACCCTTGTCCGCTCCGCCGACGTGGTGCTGTTGCCATACGACTCGACTGAGCAGGTGACCTCGGGCGTGCTCATCGAGGCGGTAGCTGCCGGCAAGCCGGTGGTGGCGACGCAGTTCCCGCACGCCAGAGAGCTGCTCTCGGGTGGAGCGGGCCTACTCGTGCCGCACCGCGATCCAGCCGCGATCGCAGCAGCGCTCCGTTCTGTGATCACGTGCAGGGACATCATGACGCGAATGGCCGCCGCCGCTACCGCGACTGCGCCGCAGGTGCTGTGGCCGGCGATCGCGGACCGGTATCGCGAGCTGGCCGGCCGCCTGATCACAGCGAGCGTGGCCGCATGACCGCTGGTCGCGTTACTCCCACGGGCGACGCTCCTCAGCTGGTGTTCGATCACCTGGAACGGCTCACTGACGACCGCGGGCTCTTCGAGCACGCGCTCCACGCTGTCCCCCGGCGGGCTCATGGCTATTGCGTCGATGACGTCGCCCGCGGGCTCGTGGTGGTGTGCCGTGAGCCAGCGCCCGGGCCGGCTGCCCGCCGTCTGGCCCGCTGCTACCTCGGCTTTGTCCTTGCCGCACTCGATCCCGCCGGGGCATGCCACAACAGGATGGCCGTGGACGGGCAATGGCGCGACGAGCCCGGGGTCGGTGACTGGTGGGGACGGGCGCTATGGGGCCTCGGTGTCGCTGCCACGAGCGCACAGACGCCGGGCATGCGGGCCAGGGCGCTCGGTGGATTCCGCATAGCGGCGCAGTGCCGTTCCCCGCACCTGCGGTCGATGGCGTTTGCTGCACTAGGCGCCGCTGAGCTGCTCGAGGATCGACCCGATGAAGTGGCTGCCAGGCGACTACTCACGGACACGCTGGCCGCGATCGGCAAGCCAGCGGGCAACGATTCCCGGTGGCCCTGGCCGGAAGAGCGCCTGAGCTACGGAAACGCGTCGATTGCGGAAGCGCTGATCGTCGCGGGTCACGCGCTTCCCGATATGGCGGCGCTCAACCGTGGCCTGAGCCTCCTGGAGTTCTTGCTGCGCAGTGAGATTCGTGATGGCCACCTGTCGGTGACCCCGGTCGGCGGCCGCGGCCGCGACGACGTAGGGCCCGGCTACGACCAGCAGCCGATCGAGGTGTCCGCGCTCGCTGATGCGTGCGCGAGCGCGTTCCGGATTACGCATCAGGCGTGCTGGCTGACGGCTGTCCGCCTCGCATGGAACTGGTTCCTCGGTGACAACGACAGCGGAACGCCGATGTTCGACCCTCGTACTGGTGGCGGCTACGACGGCCTGGAACGTCACGGCCGCAACCTCAACCAGGGTGCCGAGTCCACTCTGGCAATGCTCGCGACCGCGCAGCGCGCACGTCAGATCAGCGAGCCGGAGTGATCGCGCACCGCATTCAAGCCGGACTGCACCCCGATCCGGCCCGCGTCATCGCGCGGCTCTTCCTGCCTGGTGAGGAGCTGCACAATGGCCATTCGCGGGCCGGACAGGTCATCGACCGCGTCATGAGCCTGGCGGAAGCCGAGGTCGAGCGGCTGGCTGCGGACCTGCTCCGCTGCTTCGAAGCCCGGCATCACAGCTATCAGGCGCTCCTGCAGCGGCATGCGTCAATTGTCTCCGCGCACATCGAGGAGTCGCGTGAGCTGACGGCTGCACGCACGTTGCTCCTGGGCGCAACCTTCACTGCGGAGTACGCGACGGAGGGCGCGGCCCTATGCAATCCGAGCGCCGTGCTGGGTCCCGACCAGATCGGCCTGCGCACCGGCCAGGCTCGGGTAGCACTCAGCCTGCGGGGCATCGGTGAAGGCCACATTTCATCCATCGGCTTCTGCTCGGCCGTCGTCGGCCCGGGCGCTCAGTGGTCCTTCGAGCCGCGCTTGCTGCCGGTTTCCGTGGCAGACACGACGCCGGCCAGCTGGCGCCGGGCACACCTGCTTGCTGTCCTCGCCGACCAGGGCCATCTCGATGAACTCGCTGAGGCCGTCGTGCACGCCCTTCCCGCCGACTTCGATGCCATTGATCTTGAGCGCGCACTGGGGGAGGCCCACCGCGACCTGCTGACCCGGGCCGGTTCCGCCGCTACCGTCGACCTGCTGCGCAAGGTGGTCTCGTCTGCTTACGATGCCACCTTCGCCCCCAACAGCGACCTCGGCCAGCGGATCCTGTCGCCATCCGCCGCTGAGGAAAGCAATGGCATGGAAGACGCGCGGTTCACGCGGTTCGTCGACGATGACGGAGCCGCCGAGTACCGCGCCACCTATACGGCCTATGACGGGACACGCATCGCCCCGCGCCTGCTCATCAGCTCGGACCTGCGAGTGTTCCGTGCTCATCGGCTGGCCGGGTCGGCTGCCCGGAACAAGGGCATGGCACTGTTCCCCCGGAAGGTGCACGGACAGTACCTCGCCCTCTGCCGCTCCGACGGCGAGAGTACTAGCCTGGCCTTCTCGGCGGACGGTTACGTATGGGACCGGCCGGTAACCTTGCAGGAGCCGTCCGCTCCGTGGGAGATGCTGCAGGTCGGGAACTGCGGGCCGCCCATCGAAACCGACCAGGGCTGGCTTGTGCTCACACACGGCGTCGGCCCTATGCGGGTCTACGTCATCGGCGCGCTGCTGCTCGACCTCGATGACCCGACCCGCGTCGTCGGCTATTCGAAGACTCCGCTCCTGTCCCCGTACCCGGACGAGCAGGATGGCTATGTCCCTAATGTCGTCTACTCGTGCGGAGCCTTCCTGCACGACGGCCTGGTGTGGATTCCCTACGGCATAGATGACAGCCGTATCGGGGTTGCCTACGCGCCGCTCGGCGACGTGCTGGCCGACGTGAGCAGTGCCTCGTAGGTACGAAGGTAGTCCTCGACCATGCGGTCTGCACCGAACCGCGAGGCGGCGCGAGCATGGACTGCCCAGCGGTCTAGCCGCACCGCCGCACGGACAGCCTCGACCGCTGACTCGATGTCATGGGCCAGGTACCCGCTCACGCCCTCGTCAACGACCTCGGTCATGGAACCGCGCTGATAGGCCACGACGGGGGTGCCGCACGCCAGCGCCTCCACGACGGACAAGCCAAACGGCTCATCGAAATGGATCGGGTGCAGGAACGCGGCTGCATCACCGAGGACATCCGCCCGGCGCTGCGGGCCCACCGAGCCGAGAAATACGACCTGGTCCCCGTCGATATGCGGCTCCACGGCGTCGGCGAAATACCGCTCGTCCTGCACGATGCCGCAGATCACCAGCCGTCGACCCGCGCGACGGGCGATCTCGATCGCGTCGGCAGTTCCCTTGTCAGGATGGATGCGACCGAACGAGACAAGCTGGTCACCGGAGCTGGCGCGGTACGGGAGCATCGTGAGGTCGATGCCGTGATGAATGGTCGCGGCATAGTTGAGCCCGACGCAGCGGTCGGAATCTGAGATCGCGACAAAGGCCGAGCGTGACCGACTGTAGGCAGGAAGGATGCCCGCGCCGGAGAACCCGTGGATGGTTGTCACCATCGGCGCCCGCGCGTGCTCGTCGAATGCGAGCGGCAGCCAGTCGAGGTGATTGTGCACAAGCTCGAAGTCGCCAGATCGGGCCAGCGCATGCGAGACGTGCAGTGCCTCCCAGACCCGGCCGTCCAGTTGGGCGTCCTCGGCGTAGCCGTTCGGGCAGATGCCATCGAGGGCTGCCGCCGTCACCGAATCCAGCGTTGCGAAAAGGGTGACATCGACTCCTCGCGCGACAAGCCCCTCCGTGAGCAGGCTGGCGATCGACTCCCACGGCCCGTAATGCTCAGGCGGCGTGCGCCAGGCGATCGGCGCTAGCATGGCGACCTTCATCACCCAAGTTGACCAGGTTGTGATGAGCAAATCACGTGCATCGCACTGTCTGTCACTCGCGGTGAGGCTGCCTCAGACCCGGAGGCCTTCCGTAGCTTCGCATTAGTCGTTGTATCGCCAGTCTGACTGCATACGGTGGATCGCTCACTTGCCGCACAGCCCGGCCAGGCATCCGTCCCGGCAGGGCCCTCCAGCACCCGCGGGTTGGTGCTAGACGGCCGCCTGCACCGGACCGGAGCCGACTCTCCATTACCCTCCATTCTGTCCGTTGGCCGAAGGCCTGCTATGTGCTCGTCCGCCATACATGTTGTCAACCTGCGTTGAGTTCGTTCGCGGATGTAAAGGCGTCGGCCATGGGTAGTCTGCGACCATGATTGATCGCGCGCCTTTTGGTCGGACCGGATATGAGAGCAGCCGTGTCATCTTCGGCGCGGCGGCGCTGGGGTCCATGCGGCAGGAGCGCGCCGACGAGGTCCTTGCGACGCTGCTGGAGTTCGGTGTCAACCACATCGACACGGCGGCATCCTACGGCGACTCAGAACTTCGGATCGCGCCATGGATGGCTGAGCACAGGGGACGGTTCTTCATCGCCACCAAGACGGGAGAGCGCTCGGGCGATGGCGCGCGCGCCAGCCTTGAACTCTCGCTGACCCGCCTCGGCGTCAACTCTGTCGATCTCATCCAGCTCCACAATCTCGTCGAGCCAGGTGAATGGGAGGTGGCCCATGGCCCCGGCGGCGCAGTCGAGGCCCTGTCCCGGGTGCGAGACGAGGGGCTTGCCAGGTTCATCGGTGTGACCGGCCATGGACTGCGGATAGCGGGAATGCACCTGCGGAGCCTGGAGCGATTCGACTTCAGCTCGGTGCTCTTGCCTTACAACTACGCGGTGATGTCCGATGACCGGTACAGGGCCGACGTGGAAGCGCTGCTAGGTGTGTGCGAGCAGCGCGGCGTGGCGGTGCAGACGATCAAGTCGGTTGCGCGTCGGCGCTGGCCGGAAGGAGCGGGGCCGCAGTTCAGCTGGTATGAGCCCCTAGCCGATGGCGACGCGTTGGTTCGGGCAGTGCGTTACGTCCTCGGCCGCCCGGACCTCTTCCTTAACTCGTCGAGCGACGCCCGCCTCCTGCGGCCAACCCTCGAGGCCGCCGCCGTCGGCGGGTCGGCTCCGACAGACGAGGAGATGGCTGCCGACGTCGAGCGGCATGAGATCAAACCGCTGTTCGACGGCGCGGCGTTGGAGCGGATCTAATCGCTCGAGCTCGGGAGAACGGCCACCGGCGGCGCGAGACCGTCGTTTCATGGACCGCGGTCGCGGGCGCGAGGTTGACCGCGATGTGTACCGCAGCTTGTCGGGATGGTTTGGCGGCTAGCCCGAACGCTGGCCATCAAGCGGTCGTGGTCGTGGTGAGGCAATTCGGCCCCTAGGCGGCATTCTCGGAACTGCCCACCTAGTGTTCGAGGCACCTGACGGAGAGCTCGCTACACTCGCAAGCACTCAGCTTCTGAGGAAATGCACCAGCCAGGCGTTCTGGCGGGGCCGGATTGGTGCCCGGGCTAGGCACTGCGAAGTCCAACAGTTCGCCGTGAGGCGCCGCGCATGGTGACCTGCAGGCGTCTTCGGGTGCAGCATGAGGGTGTGCACTGTGTTGTCATTCGCGGGGCGGGGATGCTCATGGCGGCCGGCGCGCTCGCTCTGGCAGGATGCGCCGGCCCCGGCCATGCCAGCTCGCCCGGTCCGGCCCGGCACACTCACGCTGCCGCGATGCCGTCACGGCGTCCTGCTTCCTCACTAGCCTCACCAGCCAGGCACAGGACACGGCACGCGCGGCGCCCGGCAGTGGCTCACCTGGTCTCGGTACACGACCCGGGGCAGGTCACCGGAACGCAGACTGGCCCATGCCAGGCCCGCGACCGCGGCCGGCTCCCGGACCGGCGGTGCACGCCGGGAGCCGTCGACCCTGCCGTGACGCAGGCCGATATCGGGGCCACTATCTGCACTACCGGCTACACCGAGCGGGTCAGGCCGCCGGAGAGCCAGACCGAAGGCTTCAAGTTCAGCCAGGCGTACCCCGCCTACGGCATCGTGACCGGCACGACGTCTGAGCTGGACCACCTGGTGCCGCTGGAGCTGGGCGGAGCCAATGACGCCGCCAACCTGTGGCCCGAGGCCGGGTCCCTGCCGAATCCGAAGGATGCCGTAGAGAACGCTCTGAAGACTGCCGTGTGCGACGGCGAGGTCAGACTGGCCCGCGCGCAGCGGGCGATCGCGCGGGACTGGGAGACCGCGGAGACCCGTCTCGGTCTCGGCTCCGGCTCCGCGCCAGCTCCTCAGCCGCAGCCGACCCATGTGGGCAAGCTCTGGTGCGCCGCCTCGGTCAGCACCACGTCCCCGGCTGATTACCACACGGTGTACGTCTATATCCGGACCGTGACCGGCGTTTCGGTCAGCACGGTGGCGCACTACAAGACCACAGATAACCAGAAGAGCGCTGTGGCCGACGCGGCGGGCCGGGCCACGATCGCCTATTACATCAGCGGCGCCACCCCCGGCTACACGGTCGCGGTCAGCGTCACGGCGTCGGCAAGCTCTAAGACCGCCACCTGTTCCACGGCCTTCACCCCGGTGTCCTGACGGCGCGGCAGTTGGCCCGCGCCGACCTGGCAGCCCTTGACGGCGACCACCCTGGCGTGCAACTCACCGTCGGCCGGGGCTTCGCACAGACTCTCCGCCGCCTCCGGCACCTCGATCCTTGGCCTGGCCAGCCGCCCGAAGGCCTGGCCCATAAGGCGCGGCGGGCACGTGTGTCCGCGGGCGTCAGCCTGCGCGCGGTTCCCAGCGGAAGAAGCGGATCGCGAAGAGCAGCCCCGGCCCCAGGCGGCTACTACCAGGACGTCGGTCCAGCTGAACGGGCCGCCCAGGAACCCGGCCTGCATACCGGAAAGGAAGTGGCGGACGGGGAAGATCCGGCCGACCCAGGCCATCCAGGCGGGCGGGGTGTTGCCGAGCGGGATGAAGACCCCGGACAGGAACAGGAGCGGCAAGATTATCGCGTTGACGATTGGCAGCGAGGCATCGGCGTTTGGGATGACCGCTGAGATCGCGAATCCGAGCGCGCAGAACGCGGCCGCAACCGACCGCGAGCATGACCAGCATCCGCAGCAGGGTGAGGCCGGTGGGAATGTCGGCGTGGTAGAGCGCGCGGCCGAACGCTCCGGTGATGATCACCAGCAGCGCCGACACCAGCACCGCGTGCAGGATCCGCGCGCCGAAGAACGACGCGCCGCGCAACGGGGTCCCGTTGATGCGTTTTGAGCACCCCGGAATCGCGCTGGAAGGTGACCGCGACCGCGATGTTGTTGAAGCAGACCGTGATCACCGCCAGCGCCGCCATGGCTGGCACGTAGAACGTGGCCTCGTCTACCCGCCCCGCGCCGAACTGGACGTCGGAATTGCGGAATATCGATGTGAAGATCACCAGGAACATGAGGGGGTAGGCGAAGGCGAAGAACGCCTGGGCCGGACTGCGCCAGGAGGCCTTGTTCACGTACCGCAGCTGCGAGAACGTCAGCGCCACGGCGTTCATCCCGCGCGTCCTTCGGGTGTCCCTGCCGAGCTGGTGAGCGTGAGGTAGATGTCTTCCAGCGACGGCCTCGTCACCTCCAGCCCGTCGAGGCTGGCTCGGTGATCGATGGCCCACCCGGTGAGCTGGTGCAAGGCCTGGACGACGTCGCGCGGTGTGATCTCGGTGTATCCATCCGGCCCTGTCTCGGCGCACAGCCCGTCAGGCGGAATCATGCCAGCGGGCGGGCGGTACCGGATCTTCGCCCTGGCCAGCTGCCGGTCGCCGAGCGTGGAAGGCGTGCCCTCTGCGACGATCCGGCCGGCCGCGATCACCGCGACCCGGTCGGCGAGGACCTGAGCCTCATCCATGTAGTGCGTGGTGAGCAGCACCGTCATCCCCAGCGTCGCCAGGTTCTTGATCACGTCCCATGCCTCGCGGCGTGCCGAGGGGTCAAAGCCGGTGGTCGGCTCGTCGGGGAACAGCAGTTCCGGGTTGCCGACCAGCGCAATCCCGACGTCCAGCCGCCCCTGCTGGCCGCCGGACAGCTTGCCCACCCGGGCGCCCCGCTTGTCTTGCAGGCCGAACAGGCTGATCACCTCGTCGACGGGCCGCGGGTGCGGATAGAAGGTGGCATACATGGCGATGGTCTCGCGCACCGTGAGGTACCGGTCGATGCTCGTGGACTGCAGCACGATCCGGTGCGGCTCTTCAGCCTGGCCCGCTGACGGCCCGCTGACGGCCCGGATCGAACCCAAGAACGGTCACCTCGCCGCGGTCACGGGTCCGTTAGCCCTCCAGGATCTCGACCGTGGTGGTCTTGCCCGCCCCGTTGGGTCCGAGCAGCGCGAACACCTCGCCCTGGCGGATCGTCAGGTCGATGCCCTGGACCGCTGGGGTGTCCTGATACGACTTCACCATGCCGCGCACATCGACTGCGGCCGCCTCGCGATTCTCCAACGCGTCGCGGCGATCGCCGCTCTGATGTGCTTCCTGTGCTGTCATCTCGCCGTCACCTCTGGCCCGGCCAATGCCAGTAACCCATGGCCCAGCGCTGCGGCCAATCTTGACCGCCCGGGGCATGACCGGCAAGGGACCTAAATCCCCAGCTGGCCGGCGGCTGTGTGGCGGTTGCAGCTGATCCGCTCACGCACGCCCGTTGTTCCGTGCCGATCAGATGGCGGAGCCGCCACGGGACAGGCGGTGAGCCGGGCGGCAGGGGACCGGTGCATGCGCTCCGACGGCGGACGCGACATCGGCAGGCAGAACGGCCTTTCGACCGTTGCAACCTCGTGGGAGCCAGTTGGGCTGCCACCCGGCCGCTGACCCGGCGGAGGGCAGTCGCCGCCCGACGACAACGCCGGCCGACCCAACGACCATGCCCGGGGCTGTGCCAGACCGCTGATCTGCCGAGCGTGCCGTCAGGGCCCTACCTGAGTGATTCAGCTATGGCCGATCTTGAGCGGGGCGGCAGTCATCTTCTTCCTCTTCCCCGGTCATGTGGTTCACCCGCAAGCGCAAGAGCAGGATCGTCGACGCAGGTCAATAGGCGCGTCTCGGTCGGATAAGCGGGGAGCCGGTCCGGAAATTCGAGTTTCCCCGGCAGGCCGAGTCCCTCAATAAATAAATAGCCCTGAATAGCCAGAAGAGGTCGGCGGTAACCGGCTGTTTGACTGATCCCTTCGCGCAGGTGCGATGTCTCCCTCATACTCTTACCGAGCGCAGGAAAGCACCAATGAAATGGAGAGCACAGGAAATGCAGAAGGTGACCGTCAAACTCGTTTGTGACCTGCCGCATCCGATGGAGGTTGCGGCAACCAAGACAATCAGGTTCACGCTAAACGGTTCGGCGTTCGAGCTGGATGCCTGCGCCTACGACGCCAACAAGATGCGCGCAACGATGGCACCCTTCATCGACGCAGCCAGGCCGGACGTCAAGGCCAAGCCGAAGCCGCAGGTCCGTGCCTGGTCGCAGAAGAAACATGCCCAGGTCGTACGTGAGTGGGCTGCGGCTCATCACATGCCGGTCGGCGCGCGAGGGCGCATCCCGGCTCGGGTGGAAGCCGCCTATGCAGCTGACCAGGCCAACAAGCCTGCTGAGCGCGGTGTCATGACCGTGATCCAGGGCACGATCGATCCCACACTCCCGGTGGCCCTGCGCGAGCCAGACATCAGTGCGGCGGCCAATGGCGCGGCCGCCGAGCCCGTCATCGCCACGAAGCCTCGGGTTGGCAAGCCTGCTAGCGACAGCACAGCCAAGGCCACGGCGGTCTGACGTGTACGCCCAAGGATTCACCGCGGACAGACGCGGGATGACCGTCAACCTGACGTTCGAGAACGCCAGCGTCCAGAGCGCCGTGGGGATCAATCACTTCACCGCCGTGGCGTTGTGGAAGCGGCTGGGCGACCTACTCCACCAAGTCGATGAACCAGAGGAATGCGGTGCTGCTGGGCCGGATGCAGCTTTCCTGGCTGCCGCAGGTTCAGTCCAGCCAGCCTCGCCTTGATGGCCGCCATCGGGGACGGCTACCACGACCGCAAAAGTCCGCAGCGCGCCAGAAAGCACGCCGCGATGTGCTGCGCTGGGGCATGCAAGAGGTCTGGGGTACGAATCCCCTTAGCTCCACCATGACCTGGCAAAGGTGTTTGTCAACGGCGCGCGAATTTTGACCCCCTGGCGGCCATGCCACGCCGGGTCAGCATTCACGTGCCGCCGAGAGTGTTGATTCGAATACTTCGCTAACCTTCGTTCCGGGTCAGGAGAGTGAGCGAGGCTCTCAACCGGACGGGGTGCTGGCGGGCATCGGATGGCGGTTGGCGTGCGGCAGGGCTCCGCGCGGGCCTCGCGGATGTCGCCCAGGGTCGAACGGCCCGGCCAGGCGGGACCTCGGGCCGCAGCGCCCGCTGAAGCTGCAAGACGAAGCTGAAGAAACGAAGCAGGACGCGAATGGCGGAGGCGAGCACAGATGACTACCGGGAGGGGACACGCGAGCAGCCGGGACGCCCTTAGGGCCTTGCCCAACCGGGAGTCCCCGGCCCCCGAGCCCGCTACCAACGAGCGCGTCCTGCGGACGCTCAGCGCAGCTGAGTGCTTCGACCTGCTGGAACCGGTCGGCATCGGCCGCGTCGGGTTCACATCCGCAGACGGGATCATGATGCTGCCTGTCAACTTCGCCGTAACCGGCAAGACCATTATCTTCCGCACCGCACCGGACACGCTGCTGGCTCTGTACGCCGATGCTCAGGTCAGCTTCGAGGTTGACCGCTTCGACGAGGCGCTCCACGAAGGCTGGAGCGTTCTAGTGCAAGGTCACGCGCACAAGGTCACTGATGAGCGTGAGGTGAAGCACCTTGAGGACACAACCCGCCTCGAGCCGTGGGCACCCGGCGGCCGCGACGTGTACGTGCGCATCGCGCCGACCCGGATCAGCGGGCGACGCATCCAGCCAAGCTAGGCCAGCGTGAGGTTGGGCTCGGTGAACATCCCTGGTGCGGGCCGCTTTCTCCAGGTCGGCTGCGGGCGAGCAGCAACGCCGACAAGCTTGCTACCTCCCATGTTGTGAGGCTTAGAACATGACGTCATCGGGCGCGCGCCTCACGCTGGCGGCGACCTGGATGATTGTGCCGAGCCTCAGGACTAGCTGCGGGTAGGCGCCGCCGCTCATCTGTGTGCGGATGTCTTCGCGCAGGCTGGGAAGCTCGATCGGCTGGCTGTGCAGGGCTGCTGCCACTCCGCTCGTGCTAGCGATAAGCAAGATGCGCTGGAGTGCATGTCCGGTATTAACCCAGTCTGCGGGGCTGTCATCGGCCGTCGTGAGCAACCCCACGGTCCCTGCGGTCCGCCGCCATGGCGTCGAGCTGAACAGCGGGAGGCCCCATCCGTGACCGTGGGCGAAGTCCCTGCCGGGATAGTCAGGGCTGGTTTGCTCGGCATGCGCCGGATAGGAGGTGGGCGGTACCCCGTCGGCCCGTGCGCTGCCAGGGGCGGGAGTCCAGCGGGCCAGTTCTTGAACGCGGGCGCTATCCAGGCGGAACGCACGCTCAGCTGTCTGCACGGCTGCGGCGAGCGCCCGGCGCCCGTCATCGGCCATGATTCGCAGCGTCGTCCCGTCCCGGGCAGCGCCCTCGCGTAGCGCGGCCAGCAGGTCCGGGGACAGAGGTGCGGAGTCGAAGCCGCCACGGTGGGTACGGCGCTGTCGCACCTGGCTGAGAAGCCGCAGCTCATATTCGGCGGCGGGTGCCCGCTGGCGAAAGCTCACCCGCGCGACAAGCGTCGGCTCATCCGGATCTGGCAGCACGTGGGCTGCCGGAATATAGCCGAGCGATCTCAGGGCGAGCCGAGCGGTGAACAGCGCAGCTCCGCAGCTGATCAACATCTCGCGGCCGTCGGGATCTGCCACAGGCAGCTGTCGGCTAGGGTCGGCACGCAGGCTGATCTCCCGCTCGTCGGCGCTGAACCGCCAGGGCTGGGTGTTGTGCACCGATGGCGCCCATACCGCGGTCGCCACGACATATCGGACGACATCCTCGGCGGAAGGCGGCTGCGGGCCGACCAGCTCTTCCGGCAGCGGCACGTCGCCCATGACTTCCCCCGGCAGATAGCGGCTGGCTCATCATCAGTCTGACACGGAAACGAAACCGGATTGCAGGAGCGAACGTCCGCGCGCATCGGACCTTCAGAAGTCATCTCGCTGCCACCTCGGGCCATGCCATCTCGCAACGCCGACATCAGGCCAGGCCGTTGCCGGCCATTCGGCCGCTGCCGGGTGTGCATTGCCCGAGACCGCCGAGTTCCATGCTGCCCGGGAGGATTATCCCCGGTCGCGATGAGCAGCGTCGCGGGCATGTCCGGGCCGACACCGAAGAGTGCCTGGATGAGGCCCGGGAGTTCGCGGTGCGGCAATGCGATATTCGCCGACCTCCGGCTTGCGGAGATCGTGCGCCAATGTTCAGGAAGTGTCTCGGAGAGCCGAGATTCAGCCGGCCGAGGGCATGGCTTCCGCCCGGACCGCGAGGACGGTCTCATACTCGTGCGTGGTGATACGGATGACGCCCGTTCGGAAGCCCGCCTTGGCATTCGCCTGGACGCGCGGGTTCGACGCTTCCGGGTCGACGCGGGGCAGGACGGTGGTCATCGCCACCGGCGGGTTCCATTCTTCGGCGTGCGACAGCAACACGCCGTCCGGCGCATCGCCCGGGTAAACCTCTGCTTCCGCAGCTGTCCATTCATGTACCGCCGACGCAAGTTCGGCCTGACCGATGAACTCCTCTCCGGGAGGCGCCAGGTAGATGAGGATGAGGTCGCCAGGGGCAAGCGCATCGCGATGTCGTTCGTCCCCGCCGATTGGCCACATCTTCGCCCGCAGAAGCGAAGCAATCTGTTCGCGGTCGCCCTGGGAGAAGTTGAACAGATAGTGAGCCATTGCGGGATCGTATCGTCGCGTCGTGCCGAATATGCCAGATCACGGACGTGCGCAAGCGTCCGCAAGCCCTCTAGGGGCGCGCCAAGCGCCAACCCGCGGAGCTCGGGAAACCGCTATCAGTCGGTTTCCTTGGGGTGGCACGATGAGGCGTAGACCAGCCAGACGGTGCGGGCCTGGTCGTCGATCAGGTAGCGGACCGGGCCGCCGCTGGTGACCTCATATCCCACTGTCCAGGTCCCTGCTGTTGTGCCGGTGCGTGGCCAGGTCGCCGCGCAGCCGGTCCTGCCGGTCGCCGCCGTCGGCCGTGTTTGCAAGGTCTGTAAGCAGCGCCTGGTGTCGCCCAGGGCGTGCCGGCACAGTTCCTCCCACCCGGTAGCCGCGTCCCGGTGGCGGACCGGTCCCACCGGCTCTCCGGTGGCGGGACCGTGACCCGGTCACCGCGGCGCGGGTTCACGCAATCCCTCTACCGGCCCGGAGTCGCCCTCAGTGGGCGCCGCCGCCTGCGTATACAAGTTCTTGTCGGCCTTGATCCGCGCGGTGGCCTCCATCCGGCGATCACCTCCCGGGGTCGCATCGATCCCCAGCTCAGCCGCATCCGACAAGGCCGCGGTCAGCTCAGCCGCGAACTCCGCCCGCTCGGCGGCCGAGAGGTGCCTGGCCCATGCGAACACCACTCCCGCGGCGGTAACTACGGCCTGAGCCCCCTCCGGGCTGCGCGACAGGGCGGCGAACATCCGCGAGGCGGTCAGCAGGTTCTCGTCCCGTTCTTCCTCCCGCTCGGCCGGCGTCAGGTAGAAGTCGTCAGCTTCGCGGTGCGTCACTCGGAGCCGTCTCTTGATATCAACAGCTCCTGGCCCCTCCAGCGGACGATCGGCTGACCGCAGCGCCGACGTGCTCAACATCGACAAGCTCGAGCCTTCCGCTGAGGCGATCGCGGCCACCATCTGCAGCGAACGCACTCGTCCTCTCCGGCGCCGCTTACCGTCGAGGGTGCGCGAGGCTACAGGCCGAGGCCAGAACTTCTAGAAGGCGCACCACGCGACTTCCGATGGCCAGCAGTGCGAGCATGCTTTCGTGCTGGATTACCGGATAAGGGCAGCTACCGACGAGGGTGTCGGGTTTCTCGCCGACGTGGTGATTGAGGCGACGCGTGCTCAGGGCCGCTTCCCGGACGACTTCGACGAGCGGGGGTGGCGCCAGGAGTTCTGTGCGTGGACGTTGGAGCACCGCTCGGCTCGCCCTGAGATCGCTCGGCTATATTCCGGAAGCCCACGTGCTGCCAGATCCGGATGAGCCGACGCTTGTCGCGCGGGTGAGCTTTCGCCAGCGGGCACCTGCCGCCGAATACGCAGCAGCCGCCGCTGCGCTGAGTCCACCACCAGCAGTCGCCCGTCCGGGAGGAAATCGAGTACTGGCTGATTGTCGGTGTCCCCCCTCAAGCCCGCCAGATCGGCAGCATCATCCACACCCGGCACATCAATGGCTCTGCAACCGCGACGATCGATTGGGAAGTTGTTGATCCCCGGTCCACCTCGCGAAACATCCCCGCTGGATCGTTCGCAGCGGGGGTGTGCATTGCCCGAGACCGCCGAGTTCCATGCTGCCCGGGACCTCGGCCGCCCTGACCTCTTCCTTAACTCGTCGAGCGACGCCCGCCTCCTGCGGCCAACCCTCGGCGCCGCCGCCGTCGGCGGGTCGGCTCCGATCGCGGACCTTCGGTTCGAATCCCAGCGCCCGTTCCGCGACGTGCAGCAATTCGGGCACGGTCAGGAAGACTCGTCGGTGCCGGGTGCTTCCAGTCAATGACGAATCGACAAAAAGGCGCGGCTGACGGTCAGCGATAAACAGCCGACGTGCGCTCTTTGCCCGCGCCGTTGGCAACGTGGTTAGCGGATGTGCAGATGAGGCAATCGGCGCGCCTGATCGGCATTGGCTAGGCCTGACTGTAACGACTGCCGTTCAACAGAAAGAACCGCAGATCGTCCAGTCCGGCCCAGATGTTGAAACATCATCGTTCCCGGTGCCGTGGTCCTGCCGCATACTGGTTCGGTGGAACCGGCAGCGAATTCCGTCGGGAGGCCGATCCAGCCTCCCGCGGGTCGCCACAGGCGGGCACGCAGCCCGCGGCTAGCAGGGCCGTCCGACCAGGCCCTGCACCGGCTGGCCGGGTGGTATGCGATCGCCTTGCGCCTCGGCGGCGCGTTCTTGTTCACCGCGGTAGCCGTGCTGGCCGCAACCAAGCAGACCTCCGGCTGGTGGCTGGCACTGCCGCTGACTGCGCTGTGCTTGTGGTCGGCCTTCTTCGCATGGCGGGTCCGGGGGGGCGGGCTGACGCCTGCTGTGGTACTGGCCGATGCCGCGGTCATCTCGGCGCTGGCGCTGGCGCAGCAGCAACTCGTCCCGGCCGCGTTGATCATGGACAACACGACCTGGATGCTCCCGCTGGCCTGCACGTCGGTGTACATCCTGCAGATCTCAGTGCGGCCGTGGCTCGCGCTGCCGGGGGCCGCGGGCGTGGTCATCGCGTACGGGCTAGGCGCCGGCGACATGGCCGATGGCTGGCTGCTGGTGGTCGAGACGATCGTCGCCGCAGGGCTCGTGGCGGTGATCCGCGGCGGCGCCCGGCAAGCGGACGCGATCGTCGCCGCCGGCCTGGAGACCGAGCGGCAGATCCGGGCCGAGGAGGCGCGGCGCGCTGACGAGCGAGAGCAGCACCGCCAGTTGCACGACACCGTCCTGTCGACCCTGACCATGGTCGCGGCCGGCGCCTTTGCCGGACCGTCATCGGCGCTGACCGCGCAGGCGTCCAGGGACCTGCGCGTGCTGCAAGGGCTCGCGGGCGCCGCGGCCCCGCCTGGTGGGTCGGCGCCGCTGACTGACCTGAGGCCGAAGCTTGAGCGGGCCGCGGCCAGCACCGACGACCTGGCCGTGCGACTGAAGCTCGACCCTGTCACGCTGCCGTCTCCGGTCACCGATCAGCTCGTCGCCTGCGTCGGCGAGGCGCTGCGCAACGTCGAGCGGCACGCCGGAACCGGCCAGGCGGATGTGACCGTCACCGGTGGCGCGGGCTGGGCGATCGTCAAGATCACTGACCGCGGCCGCGGGTTCGACCCTGCCGCCACCCCGCTATCCCGCCGGGGCATCCGTGAGTCGATCACCGGGCGGATGCTGGCGGCCGGCGGCCGGGCCGCGATCGCCAGCCGTCCCGGCGCGGGCACGACCGTCACCGTGAGCTGGCCGGCATGACCGCCGTGCAGCCGGCGGTGATGATGTCCGGCCGCTATCAGCGGGCCTTCACCATTGCTGTGGTCTTCCTGGTCGCTGGCTGGCATCTCGCTGGAGCTGGCGGGCAGCTGCTGCATGACCGACCGGCCTACGGTTCGTTCGCCTTCCAGGGCGCCATGTGGCTGGTCATGGCGCTGGCGATCACCTTCGGGTCGGTCCTGGTGCTGCGCGGAGCGCCCGGCTGGCGCTCGGCCTGGGCGGTGGCCGTGATCGCGCTCGTGGCAAGCACCGCTGCGGCGGCGGCCAGCCCGGCCGGCCAGATGCTGGCGGTCAACTGGGCGTGGGGGAGCGCCGGCTGGACGGGCGTGCTCGTGCTGCTCCGCCGCCGGTCCGCCGAGCTTGCATGCTTCCTCGCCGCGGAGGCGCTGGCAACCCTGGGCGTGCAGGGGTGGGACGGGCTGCACCGCACCGACCTGGCCGGGTTCCTCGCCCTTCTGGCCTGGTCGACCGGCGCCCAGGTGGCTGTCGCCGTCTTGGTCAGGGCGCTGGATGGCGCCGCCGGCCAGGCCGCGGCGGCGGCGCGGAGTGAGCACGCCGCGCGCGAGCGGGCCGCGACCGCGGAGGTTATCCGGGCCGCCAGGCACGCCCGCTGGCTGGCGCTACAGGAAAGCGCCGTCCCGCTGGTCGGCGAGCTGGCGGCGGGGACGGCTGACCCGGGCGACGCGCAGGTGCGCATCAGGTGCGCGGTCCAGGCGGCGCGGCTGCGCCGGCTGCTGGCCGAGGGCGATGAGGTACCCGGGTCGCTCGTGCACGAACTGCACGCGAGCGCCGACGTGGCCGAGCGGCGCGGGGTTGCCGTCGAGATCGAGACGGCCGGACAGCTGCCGCAGGTGCCCGGCCGGGCCCGGCGGGTGATCACCGACGCTGCCATCGCGATCCTGACCGGCGCGCGCAGCCAGGCGCGGATCACCTTGGCGGCGGTGGCCGCTGGAATCGCCGTCAGCTTCGTCGCCGATACCGGCGCGGTCGTCCGGCTACCCGCAGCCGGCGAGGGGGTTGCCATCGAACAGCAGCAAGATGGCGGCATGCTCTGGGCGGAGGCACGATGGAACAGCCGGTGACGGTGGCCATCATTGAAGACCATCCTGTGGTCACCGAGGGGGTGGCGTCCTGGATCCGGTCCGATCCCGGCCAGCGGGTGCGGCTAGTGCAGACGGCGCGCGACCTGACCGGGCTCGGCGCCGGGCCGCGGCCGCCGGCCGACGTGGTCATCCTGGACCTGGAACTGTCCGGCGCGCTGGTCACCACGGAGATCCCCGGGCTGGTGGCATCCGGATACCGGGTGGTGGCCTTCTCCGGGCACAGCGATCCGGCAATCGTCATGGAGACGCTGGATAACGGTGCGCACGCCTACGTGTCCAAGGA
This sequence comes from uncultured Actinomycetota bacterium, assembly GCA_963739025.1. GTDB lineage: Bacteria > Actinomycetota > Actinomycetes > Streptosporangiales > Streptosporangiaceae > Chersky-822. Next base: position 75,650 of record CAVTYS010000006.1, read on the forward strand.
CGAGGGCCGCGACCATCTGGTCGAGGCCGTGCTGGCGGCCGCCGTCGACCGGCCGTACGTGACCCGTTCGCAGGCAAGGGCGATGCTCGCCGACCAGCGCCCGGCCCGGCCGGCGCTGTCGGAGCAAGAGCGGCAGGCGCTGCTGCTGTGGTTCCAGGGCATGTCGAAAGCGTCGGTCGGACGGCGCATGTCGATCAGCGAGAATACGGTCCGGCAGTACATCAGCCGCGCTCGGGCCAAGTACGCGGCCACCGGGCGGACCGCGCCGAGTAAGGATGCGCTGCTCGCCCGCGCGATCGAGGACGGCGTGATCAAGCCGGGCGAGATCATGCCGTACAAGTCATTCGCCCGCGCCGCGGCCGACGGCCCCAGCCTGGGTGCCCCGGGCCGTTGAATGACCCAGGACACCCAAGCCCCCCGGAGCTGCCCGCCAGGCGAATCGACCGCAGGCCGGCGCCGGGCTGTTGGGCCTGGCGCCACGGCGTCATCAGATCGCGGGCTGGCACACAATCAGCATTCCCGATCGAGGGCGACACTGTCATGACGCCCGATCGGGTGACACGACGGCAGGCTGGCTAGCCGGCGAGGAAATCCAGGGCGAGCCGGGGTGGCGAGTTCCGGCGTCCGCGTCCTTCACGACCCTGTCTGTGCCCGGGACGTTTCCCTGGTCGCTTCAGTGGGCATGGTTGGCAGCTATCCATCAGCCGGTCTGGGGCCGCGGCGCCCGGGGCCGTCCGCATAAGCGAGGCAAGCCGATGAGCGAACAGGCCAGCGGAACTCACGGGCCGCGCGAAGATGATGCGATCAAGCGCCAGGACCGCAGCGAACTGCAGGCACACGGCGAGGAATGGCCGGACCCCGAGTCGGCGGGCGAGGACGAGCAGCAGGCAACCTGGGCGCCGGAGGGCCGGTTCGCCGGAACGCTGCCAGGGGAGCAGTGGGATGCCATTGAGCTGCGCAGCGATCTGGCGCGTCACCTGGACAGAACCGCATTCCCGGCGACGGGAGCGCAGCTGCGGGTGATGCTCGAGGCGCACCAGGCCGATCAGCGGCTCTTGGACCTGGTGTCCTCGCTCCCGGACGGCGCCACGCTCGCCAGCCTGGGTGAACTGCTTCGGGCGCTGGGACTGCCCGTAGAAGCGCGCCCTACCTGAGACCACCGCCTGCGAGCGCCGATGATGCGTCGGCCGCTCGAAGCGGTCGGCACCGTCGAGATGACAAACCTAGGCGGCCGGCAGAATCCGCAAAATCGATCAAGTGATCGTCCGCGGCCGGGTGCTTTACTGGCCAGATGACTGCCGAAGCAGAGGGTGAGATGCGCATCGCTCTGGTGGCCGGCGCAACGCGCGGGGCAGGCCGGGCGATCGCTGTCGAGCTGGCCCGGGCTGGGTTGTTCGTGTACGCGACCGGCCGCAGCAGCCGGGTATCGGGTCGTTCGGAGATGGACAGGCCAGAAACCATCGAAGAGACCGGCGAGCTGATCCAGGTCGCTGGCGGGTCCGGTTCCGCCCTTGTTGTCGATCACGAAGATCCGGCCGCGGTGGCCGCGCTGGTCGCCGCGATCGAGCGAGACCACGGCCGCCTGGACGTGCTCGTCAACGACATCTTCGGCGGCGACAGGTACGCCGAGTGGGACAAGCCGCTGTGGGAGCACGACTGGGCAGGCGGCCTGCGCATGCTGCAGATGGGCGTGCACACCCACCTCATCACCTGCCACGCGGCAATACCGCTGATGCTCCGCACGGCGACCGCTCGCGGCACCCGCGGCCTGGTGGTCGAGATGACCGACGGCACCTCCGCGGCCAACGCTGACTTCCGGCGGAACGTCGGCTTCTACTACGACCTGGTCAAGGCCAACGTCGAGCGGATCGTGAAAGGCCTCAGCGCCGAACTCACCGATCACCCGGTAACCGCCGTGGGCGTCACGCCGGGCTGGCTACGTTCTGAGAAGATGCTCGTAAACTTCGGCGTCACCGAGGACAACTGGCGCGACGCCTGCGTCAAGACCCCTGGATTCGGGATCTCGGAATCGCCTGCGTACGTCGCCAGAGGAGTGGCCGCGCTGGCCAGGGCTGACGACACTGACCGGTGGGCAGGCTCGATCATCAGCGCACGCCAGCTGGCCGACAGCTACGGCGTCACCGACACTGACGGCAGCAAGCCAGACTGCTGGGGTTATCTGGCCGCCTACGGCTGGGACCAAGACGACGGCAAAGGCATCGAGCAGTTCCGCTGACAGAGCCCTTCACGCTGGTGTCGCAGATCTCGCCGGCCGGGCGGGAGTCGTCCTGTGCCCGCGCGACAGCCCACTGATCAAATGACATGTACTCGCGGGTCGAGTACGGCCTGGCAGATGTCGATGATCAGGTTGACCAGCGAGATCAAGATGACCGTGACGACCGTGGCACCCAGGACGAACATCAGGTCGCCTTCTCCGACGGCCGTCAGGAGTTGCTGGCCGACCCCGCCGAGCGCGAAGACATAGTCGACGATTGCCGCCGACCCGAGGAGCGTGCTGAAACCTATGCTGAAGCTCGCGATCACGGGAATGATTGCGGGCCGCAGCACGTGGCGCCAGAATACCTGCCGGCCAGGGAGTCCCTTGGCATGCGCGGCCCGGATGTAGTCCTCGCCCAATACATCCATGACCGATGACCGTGTGAGCCTCGCCGTCGCCCCCACTTGAGTGGCGGCGATGGCGATCCACGGCAGGATCATGCGGCCGAGCCACTGTCCCGGGCTGTGGGTGAGCGGCACGTAGCCGGGCTGCAGCCAGAAGTAATGGAGCCGAGCCAGGTAGGAGAACACAAAGAGCAGAAACAGCGCGCTCAGGAATGTCGGCAGAACGATGGCAGTAAGTGCCCCCAGTGTGACAGCCCGGTCAGCAACCGAACCGGGGCGCAGAGCACTTATCGTGCCAAACAAGATCCCCGTGATCAGCCACAGGACCATTCCGCCGATAATCAAGGACAACGTCGCCGGAAGAGCTTCTCGCAACTCGGTGGTGACCGACAACCCGGTCACCATTGTCTGGCCGAGGTCACCATGCAGCAGATTCTGAAGATAGTGGAGGTACTGCACGGCGGCCGGTTCGCCCGCGCCGAGTTGTGTGTTGATCTGTGCGATTGTGGCTGGTCTCAGCCCTGCCACCCGGAACAACGTGAAAGCGGCCACCGTGACCGCCCAGGCCAGGACGACGATCGCCAGCAGTCTCCTGACCAAGAGCAGCGCAAAGCTCATTGCCTGTGCAACCTCGCAGTGTCGGCATGTGCGCAAACCCGCACAAGACTAGCCGACAGCCCACGTCAGGTCATGTTTTTTCTTCAGTCCTGATGAGATGGGCAACCTTCTCGCCGACGAGTATCGCGCTGAAGTTGGTATTTGCGCTGGGAACCCACGGGAAGATGCTGGCATCGGCGACTCGAAGGTTCTCAAGGCCGAGTACGCGACCGTGGCTGTCGACGACGACGTGAGGATCATCCGCGGAACCCATTCGGCAGGTCCCGCTGATGTGTGCAGCGTCGAAGACATTTGAAAGCACGAAGCTCCTTGTCTCGGCCGCTGTCACTGACTTGTCATAGACGTCCAGGCCAGCTGCCTCTTCTTCGACATTGAAGGCGTAGGTGGTATCCATGGGCGCGAGGTCGGCTGAGGACGTATGCCGGCTAAACGCAGGCTCGCTCACCAGTGTCTTCATGTCGTCGATCATCTGCAGCATGCGGCGCATATCTTCTGGATGGGAGAGGAGGTTAGATTCCACGATGGGATCCACCGCCGGATCGGGCGATGCGAGTTTGATGCAACCGGTCGACGCGACATTATTAAGCCATCCGTACAACATGCCGAGGTTCGGCGCGGACGCGACGCTCATGAGCGTCAGCATGGCGTCTGCCGGTTCAGCTGTCGCTCCCAGTCCGTAGCGGATGCAGTAGCGGGCAGCACGGGTTCCCGGGGCCTGCGGTTGCGCGCCGTCGATCAAGTTCATGCGCATGAGCATCAGCGGATGATCCTGCAGTCCGCTGCCCACCGGAAGGTCTGTGACGACGTCAAGGCCGAGGTTGCGGAGATCTGCTGCCGGTCCGACGCCCGAACGAAGGAGGATCGCCGGCGAATGGACCGCTCCTGCTGACAGGATCACCTCCGCCGCCCGGAACTCCACCGTCTCGCCTGCTCGTACCGCCCGGACTCCCACGGCTCGCCCGCCCTCGAAGAGGACCTGGTCGACGCGCGTGTCACCGAGGATCCGCAGATTCCTGCGACTTCGCGCTGGCTCGAGATATCCGTCATTGGTCGAGACGCGAGTGCCGCCAGGCGCGTTGTAGGCGTAGGGGGAGATCCCGAAGGTCTTCGGAGCGTTGTGATCAGGCGCCCACACATGGCCCATAGTGAGAGCGGCCTGCCGGAACGCCTCGTCGATCGGCAGGAAGTCGTCCTCCGCCGGCCGCACGACCGGAATCGGGCCGTCAGTGCCGTGATAGTCAGCGCTCCCGAAGTCCTGATCGGATTCAAGCTGCATGAGCAGCGGAAGCGTGTCGGCGAACGACCATCCGCTGGCGCCCGCGGCGCACCAGCCGTCTAGGTCCTCGACCGTCGGCCGAATCGCGAACATGCCGTTGACCGCTGAGCTGCCGCCAACTCCCCGGCCGCGCAAAAGCGCTGTTGGCGCTTGTTCTGAGGTTCGGCGCGCGGTCAGAGACGGGAAGAAGTGCCGCGCGAGGATCTCGTCCGGTGGAGGAAAGCCGTCTATCAGCATCCCGGTGTCATCACGACTGCGGAGTGCCGGAGGTGTCGAGGCCGAGCGGTAATCAGGTCCGACCTCAAGCAGCAGCACCTCACGCGCCGCGTCCTCAGACAGACGGGCCGCCATGGTCGCGCCAGCCGACCCGCCGCCCACGATGATCACATCGCAGTCGGACATGCGAATCCTTCCTCAGGCACTCGTAGATCCAGCAGTATCGGGAAGTGTCGCAGAAGTCCGTGATAGGGCGCTTCCGCTGCTCGTCGACAGAGGACAGAACACTTTCCGGCATCTGACGAATCGGCACTCGCAGCCCAGGTCAACTGCGCACAGCGCAGGGCGAACCCTGGTTAACTCACGCCCCGGCACCCGGCGGGCCCTGGCGGGAGAGGGCTGGATCGCCGGCGCCCCGTGTGCCCGCGGATCGCTGGTGGTCGCGCAGCAGCGGGCAGGCGGTGCTGGAGTACTTCAGCGTCAGCGCGCCCATGGTGTAGGACCACGAACACCGGCAGCTGCCCGGCACGCGGTCGGTGGTGACGACGCCCAGGGGCACCCCTGAACGGTCTCTGGTCTCTGGCCGCTCGCGGAACGGCGCACCGTGCGGCACCAACGACCGGCCTGCCGTCGTGACCGGCTGCAGCATTCCGTCATGCAGGGCCAGATACTCCATTGCCCGCCATCCTACTGAGGCACGCACTCGGGCACTATCAAGCACGTGAGGCTGACAGTCTGATTGCGCGGCGGGCCGGGTCGGCCAGCTCCTGTCATGTAGTTCTTAAAGCGCCGTCTGGCATGCGCTACGGATAGCTGACGACGTCGCTCGGTGTCGTGTTGGACGGCGTCGCCGCTCCGGTTGTGTTGATGACGTGGGTGATGGTGCCCGTGCCGCCGAGCGAGACCGTGAGCAGGTCGTGCCAAGCCACCCCGGCGGTAGTGGGCGATGAGAACGCGCTGGCCGCGGTGACGGCCGGATTGACGTTGAAGAAGCAATAGCTGCCCAGGCCCCAGCCACCGAACGAGGTGACGTTGCTGGCCACGGCGATGGCTGGGTACCCATTGGCCGAGCCGTTCATCCAGGCCGCCTGGTTCGGCGGGTCGTAGGGCATCTCGTTCTGGAAGAAAATGATCTTGCCGTTCTGGCCGTTCCAGGCGACCTCGGTCTTCTGGTAGTGCTCGACGAACAGGCCGGTCGCCTCGACGTTGTTGCCGTTGACGATCATGCCGTTGTCGGCAGTATTGGTCGTCCAGCCCACGGTCCCTGAGTTGCCGTGGTCGGCGCGCCAGGCCCAGATGTCATCCACGATCGTGTCGTAGGCGTTCACGACCAGGCTGGCTCTGGCCTTGCCGGCGATGTCGCCGCCGATCCGGAAGAACACGTCCTGCACCGAGATCGGGTTGCTTGCGTGGCTGGCCGTTGAGCCCGAGGTGCCGACGGTCAGCAGGGCAGCCGAGTTGGTCGTGCCGGCGTCGAACAGCAGGCCCTTGATCTGTACGCCGTTCACGTCCGACACGGCCATCGTGGTGACGCCGTTCTGCGGGATCAGGGTCGGGAACCCGATGCCGAGAATCGTGGTGTCGGCGTGGGTGACGTTGAGCGTCTGGTTGAGGTTGTAGACGCCGGGGGTGAACAGCAGGTTGCAGCCCTCCGACAGCGCGGTGTTGATGGTTGAAGCGCTCATCGGCGGGCTGGCTACGAAGAACCGGCTCATCGGCACCGAGGTGCCAGGCGCCGGGCCGTTCGCCCAGCTGGGACCGGACGCATTCGTGCGCAGTGACGGCTCGAAGACGTGGTAGTTGCCGCTGGAGTCGACGTAGAGGTAGGGCACGTCCCGCGATACGGGAGTGGTGGCAAGGGTTGTCATCGGCGGGCTCGGGAAGCTCTGCGCCGGGGCGCCGCTGACTCCCGAGAACACCATGTTCCAGACCGAACCGCTCCAGCTCCCGAAGGCGCTGTCCCTGGAGTACCACTGCTGCTGGGACACCGAGGACACCTGGCCGGAGACCTTGGTGTCGGCGATGTATCCGCCGCTGGCGAAGCCGAAGCTGGCCGGGTACAGCTCCAGCCCGCCGTGGACGTCCATCCGGCGGAACGGGCCAGCCTGGGCCACGGCCCACCGGTCAGAACCCGCGGACGGGTTGATCGCCATGTTCTCAGCGGACCGCCAGAAGTTCTGCGTCGCGTTGCCTGTGCCGTCGAAGGAATCGACGGTGACGTCGCCATTGATGGTGACGTCGTCCGGGTTCTGGCCGAGGCCGGCGATGGACGTGTAGTAGCCGATGTTGGCCTCGACGCGATATGTGCCGGGCTTGAACAGCAGCGCGTAGCGCTGTGTGCCGAACTGGTTGAGTTTCTGGGTGTTAAAGACCGAGTCGAGGGTGGACTGGATGGACGAACTCGACATGCCCGGGTCGAAGATGACGACGTTCGGGCCGAGGTTGGGCGTGTTCGACTGCGCCGGGCACGAGGCGGTCGTGGTCACCGTCCAGCCGAAGGCTGCTGACCCGGAGGCGCCGGTCGTGTCCTTCGCGGTCACGGTCACGCTGGCGGATCCCGCGGTGGTCGGCGTCCCGGAGATCAGCCCGGAGGAGGAACTGATCGACAGGCCAGCGGGCAGGCCGGTCGCGCTGTAAGTCAGCGTCTGCCCGGAAGCGGAGTCTGTGGCGGTGATCTGCAGGCTGGCTGCCGTGCCGACCGTAGACGTCTGGCTGCCGGGATTCGTGACGGTGACCGTGTTCCCGCCGCCGGAGGCGGAGGTGTACACGCCGAACTCCCAGAGGGAGTAGCCGTACTGGGTGGCGCGTGCCGTTCCGTCCATGCGGATGTACCGGCCCGAGCCGGTCACGTTCAGGGTTTGGCTGCCGCCGGTGCCGGTGGTCGTGGAGAAGATCGAGGTCCAGGTGCTGCCGTCGTTCGATGTCTGGATCTGGAATGCGGTGGCGTAGGCGGCCTCCCAGTTGAGGGTGACCTGGCAGATGTTCTTGGCGGAACCGAGGTCGACCTGCAGCCATTGCGGGTCGGAGAACGCGCTCGACCAGCGGGTGCCGGTGTTGCCGTCGACAGCGGCCGAAGCCGGGAAGTTGGCGTTCTCGGTCGACGATGCTGTGGCGGGATGGTTGAGGGCGGCGTTCGCGGTACCGCAAGCGCCGCCGGACAGGGAGCCGTAAACCTGGAACTCCCAGAGCGAATAGCCGTACTGAGTGGCGCGCGCCGTGCCGTTCATGCGGATGTACCGGCCCGAGCCGGTCACGTTCAGCGTCTGGGTACCGCCCGTGCCGGTCGTCGTGGAATAGATCGTTGTCCAGGTGCTGCCGTCGTTCGACGTCTGGATCTGGAAAGCCGTCGCGTACGCGGCCTCCCATTGCAAGACGACCTGGGTGATCGAGGCGCTCGCGCCGAGGTCGACCTTCAGCCATTGCGGGTCGGAGAACGCGCTCGACCAGCGGGTGCCGGTGTTGCCGTCGACAGCCGCCGAGGCCGGGAAGTTGGCGTTCTCGGTCGACGATGCGCTCGCCGGCTGGCCCTGCGAAAGTAACGTCGCCGCGGCACCGGCCCGGCTGCCAGGGCTGGCCACGAGGGCCATTGCTGCGGCAAGCGCCGCTACCGTTGTGAGAACCCAGATCCGCCGCTGCGACTTTAACGCAGACGCGACTACCGAAACCATGGCGAACCTATCTATTTTTGTGCGCCGCCGCAGATTGGCCGTAGGGTTATTTCAGAACTTAGTTCATACCGGAATTTAACTGGGCTGCACGAGCCGGTCAAGCTTCTGGAGGGGAACCTTGACCGGGCGACCCAGGACGAGGCTAAGACTGAACCGCGGGGGGCACACATGCTGGCGCGACGCCGAACGACCGTCCGTGACCTGCGTCGGGACAACCGGTCAGTGCTGCTGTCGGCGCTGTACTTCGATCAGCCATGCAGCCGTCTCGATCTGAGCGATGCCACCGGGCTCAGCGCCGCGTCGGTGAGCAACGTCATCAGGGAGCTGATCGACGAGGGGATAGTCGCCGAGGCAGGCTCGGTGGACTCCGACGGCGGCCGCCCGCGCGTGCTGCTTCAGATCAACGAGGACTACGGATACGTGATCGGGGTGGACGTCGGCGAGACCCGGGTGCGGGTCGAGCTGTTCGACCTCATGCTGGCCGAACGCGCCAAGGCCGACTACCCGCTCGACCCCCGCCAGCACGGCCCTGACGTGATCGTCGGCGCGATACTGTCCGGACTGGACGCGGTCATGACCAGCGCAGGCGTCGCGCCTGCTGCGGTCCTCGGAGTCGGTGTCGGTGTCCCTGGCATCATCGAGGACGGGGCGGAACTGCTCGTCCACGGGCAGCCGTTCGGCTGGGAGTCGGTTCCGCTGCAACGGCTCCTGGAATCAGGCACGCATCTGCCCCTGTACATCGACAACGGCGCCAGGACAATGGGCCAGGCGGAGCTCTGGCTCGGCGCTGGCCGGGGCGCCCGGCGCGCAGTCGTATGCCTGATCGGCTCGGGCGTGGGCGCCAGCCTCATCGCCGGCTCCGAGCGCGGCGTCACCTCGAAGGCGGCCGAGTGGGGCCATACCACCGTCGCGGTGAGCGGGCGGTCCTGCCGGTGCGGATCGCGCGGGTGCCTCGAGGCATACGTAGGAGCCGAGGCGATTCTTGACCGGTTCGGCTCCCCGCTTCCCGGCGATGACGAGGAATCAGCACTCGCCGCGCTCATCGAGATGGCCGCCGCGTCGCCCGCGGCGGAAGACGTTCTTGCCGAGACGGCCTTGTACGTCGGCGTCGGCATTGCCAACCTGATCAACCTGCTCAGTCCCGAGCGGATCATCCTCGGTGGCTGGGCCGGGCTCTTGCTCGGGGAACGGCTGCTCCCCGACATCCGCGAGGCAGCGCGCCAGCATGCGCTGAGCCATCCGTTCGCCAGGACGTCGATCGAACTTGGCCGTCTCGGTCCCGACGCCGTCGGCCTCGGCGCCGCCACGCTCCCGATCGAGCATTTCCTCAACGGGACAATTCCGCGGGGCCAGCCAGGACTGCCGCCGCCTCAGCGAGGTCCCGCGTCAATGACCTCGCGGACCTGAACCTCGGTCGGCTGCATGCCGAAATCGGTGACCGTCCAGGTCGCCCCGGCCCGCGCCCACGGCACCGGGTCGTCGCCCGGAGGTATGTCCACGATCACGTCGAACGGCTCGCCGGCCGGGCGTGCATTCCAGATCTCGCTGGTCAGTTCGGCGAGTGCGGCCGGATCTGGCAGCCCGGTGGGGAACAGTCCGTCCCACCGCAATGCCCGCCGTACCGGCCGTGGATGCGGCCACTCCGCCGCCACCCAGACCGGGATCCTCGGCCGCTGCACCGGGACCGGCTCGAAGCCTCCCGCCCAGTACTTGCTCAGATCGGCCAGGCCGTGATCGAGCAGCAGGGCTCGTGCGCGCGGATCAGCGACCTCGCCGAACGGCTCCAGTTCGCCGTTGCGCGCGCTGCCGAGCCCGACCCCGAGGATCAGACGGCCCGAACTCAGCAGATCCAGGGTCACAGTCTCCCTGGCCAGCTTGTGCACCCGCCTGCGCGACAACGGGGTGACCATCGGCCCGATCCGCAGGCTGGTCGTGGCGCACGCTACTGCCGCCAGGGCCACCCACGGATCGGCCACGGCCCTGACCGGCGCGCGATACGCGATGTGATCCCAGACGAAGAAACCATCCCAGCCCCGTTCCTCCGCGGCGGCAGCGAGCCGGGCCAGCACCCGCGGATCGGCAAGCTCGCCAAACGGCGGCACGTCGATCGCCTGCCTCAGCCCGGCCGGTACCGAAACTTCCGACTCGTTCACTCGTCAGAGCCTAGCCATGGCCTGCGCGGCTCAGATGCCCTTAAGCTCGTCGCATGGCCAGGTACTTCGACATCCACCCGGCCAACCCGCAGCAGCGCGCGATCACTGAGGTCGCCGAGATCGTGCGCGCGGGCGGCGTGATCGCCTACCCGACGGACTCCTGCTACGCGCTCGGCTGCCAGCTCGGCAACGGGGACGGCTTCACGAGGATCCGATCGATCCGCCACCTCGACGACCGGCACCACCTCACGCTGGTGTGCCAGGATTTCGCCCAGCTCGGCCAGTTCGCGTACGTCGCCAATCCGGTGTTCCGGGCGATCAAGGCGGCGACCCCCGGCAGCTACACGTTCATCCTGCCCGCGACCAAGGAAGTGCCGCGCAGATTGCAGCACCCGAGGAAGAAGACCGTCGGCGTGCGGATCCCGCGGCACGTGGTTGCCCAGGCGCTGCTCGCCGAGCTCGGCGAGCCTCTCGTCTCGAGCACGCTCCTGCTGCCCGGCCAGGACGAGCCCATGACCGACGGGTGGGTGATCGCCGAGCAGCTGGACCACGCTGTGGACGCGGTGATCGACTCCGGCGACTGCGGCACCGAGCCGACAACGGTGATCGACTTCTCCGGTCAGGAACCCGAGATCGTCCGGCGCGGGGCAGGCGATACGTCCGGTTTTGAGTGAACCACCACCAACGGGCCGGCTCTCAGTCGGGTCTAGGCTGCGGCCAGGCTACTATGCCGAATTGTGACTTTCCGCTCGGGAGGGGCCCCGGCATCGTCAATTGCGGATACCGCGCAAGGCGTTGCAGATCGCGGCGATCTCGTCAGGTCGCCGGACCGGCCTGACACCGGCCAGGTTCGCAGGGCCGTTAGCCGGTTTGCCAGCAGGCATGAGCTTTTTGGCGCGGTCTTGCTCGCTGGCGTCGCCGTCCGGGTAATCGCGATGCTCGGTTTCCGTGGCCCCCTCTGGACTCAGGACAGCACGCGTTACATCCAAGGTGCGGTGCAGCTGTCACCGAGTTCGGTCCGCCCGTCCGGCTACTCCGTCATGTTGTGGCTGCTCGAACCCCTCCACAGCTTGACGGCCGTGGTAGCCGTGCAGCACCTGATGGGCCTGGCTATCGGCGTGACAGGGTATGCGCTGCTGAGGCGCGCCGGCCTGCCCGGCTGGGGTGCCACCGCAGCGATGGCTCCCGTGCTGCTATCCGCATATGCCATCCAGCTCGAGCATTTCATCATGAGCGACACGCTCTTCGCGTTGCTGGTCATGATCGCGGTGGCGCTCATGCTGTGGCGCCCGGTCCCGCCGGCGTGGACGTGCGCGCTGGCCGGGCTGCTGCTGGCCGCGGCGGCACTGGCCAGGTCCGAGGGCATGCCCTTGCTGATCGTCTTTCTTGGCTACCTGATGGGCAAATACACGGGCTGGCGCACCGTCGCCGGCGTTCTCGCCATGAGCGCGGCCTTCGCCATCCCGGTGGCCGGTTACGCCGCCTGGTACGACCGGGCGCATGGCACGTTCGAACTCACCTCCAGCACCGGCGCCTTCCTGTATGGGGGGGTCGCCACGTTCGCGGACTGCGCCACGATCAAGCCGCCGGCCTCCGAACGGCAGCTGTGCCTGAAGGAGGCCGTGAGCGAGCGGAAGTGGCCGGATTACTACATCTGGAGCGGTCCTATCAGCAGCCTTCCAGGCGGCCCGTTCGGGCAGCGGGCCGACAGCCTCGGCAAGAGCTTTGCCCTGCGGGCGATCAGGGCGCAGCCACTGGATTATCTGCGGACAGTGAGTCGCTATTTCTGGAAGGACTTCCTGCTACCACCGAGCATTCATTCACCCGACATAACGGAGCGCAACCGGGCGCGGCATCTGAACGAGTTCATGTTCCCCGCCGGATCTCCGAGGCACGCGCCGCCGCAAACGACCGGCGTTTTCTCCAGATATGACCCGGCCGGCCCGGACGCCCGGGTGGTCCAGCCTTACGCCGGTTGGATCAGGACATATCAGCGCTACATCATCGTGCCCGGTCCGCTGCTCGGCGTTATCGTGCTTGCCGGCCTGGGCGGCCTGATCGTGGCATGGCGCCGCATCGGCGGCGCGGCACTGCTGCCATGGCTGGTTGGCCTCTGCCTCCTGGTAGCCGCAGCCGCGTTGGCTGAGTCCTATCCGCGCTACCTTGTCGGCGACATCCCGCCGCTGTGCCTGGCCGCCGCCCTCGGCATCAAGCAGATCATGGCTGCTTCGGCCATCGAGCGGTAGCAGCGAGCCTTTCGGCGAACCTGACTGGGTGGGCAAGGTGCGGGAAGTGACCGGTCAGGCGGGCACCCCGCTCACGCCGTAGCGGAGGTGAACAACACCGTTATCGAAGCGGTGCTCGGCCAGCAGCTTGAGCTGGCAGTGAACGTCGTCCGGCAGCGCGCGTTTTCCGCCACCGACAATGACCGGGTTGAGGAATAGATGGCACTCGTTGACCAACCCCGCGGCCATCGCCTCGCCAGCCAGTTCGGCTCCGCCGATCGTGATGTCGCGGGCCGATGCCTCCTTAAGGTGCTTGATCGCCGCGGGGTCGAAGGCGCGCTCAATCCGGGTCCGCCCGCTCGATGGCGTCTGCAGCGTTCGGGAGTAGACGATCTTTTCGGCCGCCCGCCAGATCTCCGCGAAGTCCCGCATCACGGCGGGCTGATCGGTGTTGGTCGGCGCGGTCTCCCAGAAAGTCATGGTTTCGTACATGCGGCGCCCGTATAGGTGGGTGCCTATCGGTTGCATGAGATCATTAACGAACGCGTGTACCTCAGCATCGGGCATGGCCCAGTCAAAATTGCCTTTCTTGTCCTCGACGTACCCGTCAAGCGAAGTGATTGCTGAGTAGATCAGCTTGGCCATGTCAACCTCCGTGGTCATGTGAACGCTGAGATCGTGCACGCAGGTTAGCGGCGAGGTTGCGCGCCCGGACTCATCGGCCCGCTGACGGCATGGTCCGGCGCCACCGGCTCAGTGCCTGGTGGGGGCGATGTTGTGGTTGAGGTGAAAGACGTTGTCCGGGTCGTAGGCATCCTTGACCGCGGTCAGGCGCGCGCGCTTGGCATCGGGGTAGGCGCGGCGCACACCCGGGGCGCCCTCGTCGCTGAGCGTGTTGACGTAGGCGCCAACGGCGAACGGGTCGAGTTTGGCGGCCTCCCGCCGGGCGGCTCCCATCCGCAGGATGTCCTCGCCGGGATCGCTCCACTTCGCGGCGGCGACGTATTCGAAGCGCGCGCGACGATGGCTGAACGCCGTCGCGTCATCGTCGACGTCGGCGATCGCGCCGCCGTAAGCCTGGAGGCTGAGGCCAGGCAGGGTGGCGTCCGCCAGGTCCCGGTCCACAAGCGCCGTGATCGCGCCGTCGGCCAGCTCGGGGAGGTAGTGGCCCTTCCAGTAGCGCCGGTACGCGTGGCCCTCGGTGCTGTCGTCGCGGGTTTGCAGCCCCAGGTAGGAGAGCTCGCGCACGACCTCGCCGCTCGGCACGCCGATGGAGCGCAGCGCCGGCAGCATCGCGCGGCCGGCCTCCGGGTCGCCTGCCCACACATATCCGAGGGTGACGGTGTCGCCGGAGACCTCGGCGGTCAGCGTGGCCGGGCGGGCGGCCTCCTCGGCCAGGTCGCGCCAGCCACGCAGCGCTGCGGCGGCGCGATCGAGCGAGAAGGTGAGTTCCGCGACCAGGGTCCGGGTGCCGGCGGGATGTAGCCGGAACTCGAACTCGACGACGATTCCGAAGTTGCCGCCACCGCCGCGAAGACCCCAGAACAGCTCGGGGTGCTCATCGGCGGACGCGCGCACGACGTCGCCGTCCGCAGTGACGACGGTGCAGGACACGACGTTGTCGCAGGCGAGACCGTACTGGCGCGCCAGCCAGCCCATACCGCCGCCCAGCGTCAACCCGCCGACGCCGGTATGCGAGACATTGCCGGCCGTGGTAGCAAGGCCGGAGGGCTGCGCGGCGCGGTCCAGCGCGCCGAGCATCGCGCCGCCCTGGATCCAGGCGCGCCGCATGACCGGATCGACGGTGACGCGGCCCATCGCGGTGAGGTCGATCATGAGCCCGCCGTGCGGGACAGCGAGGCCGGCGATGTTGTGGCCGCCGCAACGGACGCCGATCTCCAGGTCGCGCTCACGGGCGGTGCGCACCCCGGTGACGACGTCGGCGACCGAGGTGCACTGGACGATCAGCTTCGGGCGGTGGTCGATCATCCCATTCCAGACCAACCGTGCGGAGTCGTACCCGCGGGTGCCGGGAGTGAGGACCCGGCCGTCGAAGTGCGAGCGGTGAGCGGTGGTGGCGGGGTACTGCGCCGTAGTGGTCATGGCACGATGGTCTCCAGGAATCGGTTCCCTAGATAAGATCCGGTTCTGTGACGAGTTTGAGGACCAATTTGTCGCCGGTCTCGGAGCTGGCGATCGACCTGGACCGGGCCGGCGGCGGCGCGCTGCACCGCCAGATCGAGACGTCGATCCGCCTGCGGATCCGCTCGGGAGCCCTGTCGGCCGGCGTTGCGCTCCCGCCGACCCGCACCTTGGCAGCTGAGCTGGGTGTCACGCGCGGCGTTGTCGTCGAGGCCTATGCGCAGCTCGTGGCCGAGGGGTACCTGACCAGCCGCAGCGGCGGCTACACGCAGGTGGCGTCCGCGCCGACGCCCGCCGCACCCAGGCCCGGGCCGCCGACCCGATCGCACTCGCCGCGCCCGGTGGTCGACTTCGGCTACGGCCGCTGCAACCTCGCCGCCTTCCCGCGGGCCGCCTGGCTGCGCTCAGTGCGCCGCGTTCTCACCGAGGCCGCCGACGAGCGTCTCGGCTACCTCGACGGCCACGGGGCGGTGGAGCTCCGGTCGGCGCTCGCCGCCTACCTCAACCGTGTGCGGGGGACCAACGCCGATCCTGAAACGATCGTCATCACCAATGGCTACGCGCAGGCGGTGTCGCTGCTGATAGGGGTGCTGGCCGCCCGCGGCGCGAGAAGTGTGGCCGTCGAGGACCCGTCGGCCTCGGACGATGCCCGTCCCGTCACGCATGCGCTGGGTCTCGGTGTGGTCGGCGTGCCGGTGGGCGACGACGGCGTGCGCGTGGACGCCGTGGCCGAGCTCGGCGCCGACCTCCTCATCCTCACCCCGTCACACCAATGGCCGACCGGGGGCGTGCTCTCCCCCCAGGCACGCGCCGAGGTACTCGCGTGGGCGCAGCGGACCGGGGCGCTGGTCCTCGAGGACGACTACGACGCGGAATACCGCTACGACCGCGCCCCCATTGGCGCCATGCAGGGCCTGGATCCCGGCCGGGTCGCCTACGCGGGGACCGCGAGCAAGACCCTGGCGCCAGGGTTCAGGCTCGGCTGGCTCATCCTGCCGCGGGAGCTCGTCGAGCCAGTAGCCGAAGCCAAGCTGCTGGCCGACCGCGGCTCACCCATCCTGGACCAGCTGACCTTTGCTGACTTCCTCTCGCGAGGCCAGTTCGACCGCCATCTACGGCGCATGCGCCCCATATATCGCTCCCGCCGCGACGCGCTCTTGAGGGCGCTGGCCCAGCACCTGCCCGACCTGGAGCCGGCCGGGATCGCCGCTGGCCTGCATCTGGTCGCGTGGCTGCCTCAGGATCTCGACGAGGCGGCGGTGATCGCGGCGGCGGCTCGCGAAGGAGTTGCCGTCGCCGGCGTAACGCCCTGCCGGCTGTCCCCGGCGCCGCGTGGCGGCCTCATCTTCGGATACTCGAACTTCAACGAGCGGGTGATCGCAGACGGCGTCACGCGCCTGACCCGGGCCGTTTCAAGCCTGCGTGAGGGGATGACCTTGCGCGCCTTACCCATCGCCCGGCGGCCTACGACGAGCAGCTCGGATGCTGGCCGACCGGGTACCACTGCGCGACGAGGGCTCTGGGTCCAGGGCACCGGCGATGAGGTCAGCGAGGCGGACGGAGAGGCTTCCGCTGGAGTCGGGGCGCGGGTTGAAGATGGTGACATCGAGGCCGCGAGCGCCGCTGGCGCGCAGGAGCCCGCGGAGAAGTTCCGTCGTCTCGTTCCAGGTGAGGCCGCCGGAATGCCGGTAGTCGACGGCAGGCATCAGATCGTCGTCGAGAACATCGACGTCCAGGTGCACCCAGAACCCCTCGGTACCCGGGCGGCTGACCGCGGCAAGTGCCTTTCCGAGAGTCTGGGCGGTGCCGGCTTCGCGGACGTCGGGGCAGTCGATCACTGTGATGGCCGTGTCGCGAACGTGCTCGTCCAGAACGTGGTCGTTGTCATCGAAGGCCCGGTACCCGACCAGCGCCACGTCCTCGTCCTGGACGAGCGGCCGCAGCCCGTCCAGGTCGGCGAGAATTCCGGGGCCGCGCCCGGTCGCCAGGGCCAGGTCAAGGGATGCGACCTCGCCCCTGGGCTCGTCGCTGGCGTGCTGGAAGTCGGCGTGCCCGTCGAGCAACGCGAGGCCGTAACGGCCCCGGCGCCGCAGGGCCAGCAGCGGCCCGAACAGAATGCTGCAGTCGCCGCCGAGCACGACGGGGAACCGGCCGCTGTCGAGTGCAGCCTCGACCGCGGCGGCGAGGTCCTGCGCGACAGCCGCGATCGCGCCCGGGTTCAGCAGCGATCCGCTATCTCAGCTGGAACGTCAGCCGGCGAGGCCATCTGATAGGTCGCCTCTCGCACCGCAGCGCCCAGGTCCAGGGGAGAGCGCTGGTTGTGCAGCGGCCCAGTGCCGTCGCGCAGGAGCAACCTGGCCATCGCGGCGCCGCGGGACGCTATGGGCAGGCCGCCAGCTAGGACCGCGATCATCTCGCGCACGTCGTCTTCGGCGTCAGCGATGCGGGCGCGGCACAACGGCCCGCGCGGCGTGCGCGGTACCGGCGGCCGATCTGCCAGTTCCAGGACGCCGATCCAGCGGTGGGCGAGCTCCAGCCGTCCTGCTGGCGAGACGACCTCCCTGGCATGAACTGCCAGCGCCCGGCCGGATCGCGGCTGGCGCCCCCCGGCGAGCTGGCGATCCAGGGACGGGGCCAGTACACGGGCCAGGAAGCGAGACCGCAGCGCGTCGCGGTGCGGACGACCGATCGCCGGAACCTCAGTCCGCGATACGCGGCAGGGACCCTCTGACCATGCCGTCGCCATCGTTGTGTCCGAGGGAGTCACCGCGTTCGAACTAGGGATCGCCTGCGAGATCTTCGGCAGCCACTGGCCGGGGATCCTGGGCGTTCCCTGGTACCGCTCGTACGTCTGCGCGATGACGCCTGGGGCCATCACGGTCGATGCCGGATTCAGGATGCTGGCCGATCACGGACGCGAGCGGATCATCGGCGCTGACACCGTGATCGTCCTGCCCACCGTGTCCTTCGGGAGATCCCTGCCGGGCTTCCCGAGGCCTTGAGACAGGCGCACGCACGAGGCAGCCGGATCGTCTCGCTGTGCACCGGCGCATTCGCGCTAGCCGCCGCGGGGTTGCTCGATGGCCGCCGCGCCACCACCCACTGGACAGAATGCGGCGCGCTCGCACGCCGGTACCTGAACGTGACAGTCGACCCCGCGGTCCTGTTCGTCGACGAAGGCGACATCCTGACCTCAGCGGGCAGCGCCGCCAGCATCGACCTGTGCCTGCACGTGGTCCGCCAGGACCACGGCGCCGAGATCGCCACCCAGCTCGCCCGTCAGCTCGTGGTCCCGCCGCAGCGCGACGGCGGCCAGGCCCAGTACATCGACGCGCCGATGCCGCAACTCGACAGCTCTAGCCTCTTCGCCGACACCATCCGCTGGCTCCAGGAGCACCTGAACGAGCAAGTAACTGTCGAAGACCTGGCAGCGCGCTGCGCCATGAGCCCCCGCACATTCGCCCGCCGCTTCCTGGCCGCCGCCGGTACGACCCCGTATCAATGGCTGCTACGGCAGCGCATCCAGCTCGCCCAGCGACTCCTCGAAATGACCGACTTGCCGGTAGATACCGTCGCGGAAAGAAGCGGCTTCTCAACAGCAGCCAACCTGCGCAAGCATTTCAGCCAGACCGTCCACACCAGCCCGCACGCGTACCGGCGCACGTTCCAGGACCGGCCAGCCAGCTAACAGCCAGAAGGCGCGGGATGTGCGGCTAGCCTGCCTTCATGCGCAAGCGCCTGGCCATGGACGATCTCGGAGACTTGGCCGAACTTGGCCTGCTGGCGGTTCTGGCCACGTACCGGCAAGACGGCACCGTGCTTCTGTCTCCTGTGTGGCACGAGTGGCGCGACGGCGGCTTCAATGTCGTCACCCGCAGCAGCGACGTGAAGGCGTCCCACCTGCGGCGGAATCCCAGAGCCAGCATCGTGGTCTGCGAACACTGCCCGCCGTATCGCGGGGTCGAGCTCCGCGGCACCGCACGACTGCTCACCGCAGGAGTTGAAGAAGCCGTCAGGCGAATCGCCTGCCGCTACCTCGGCCGCGAAGCCGGCGCCGCCTACGCCGACAGCGGCCCCGACGACCTGCTGATCCGCCTGGAACCAGGTGACCTGCGTGCCTGGGACTTCGCTGACCAGTACTCATGAGGCTGCTGCGCTCGCCTTGGCGTTCGCTGGCCGACTGCTGCGGGCGAGGCGCCTGGAAGGCGCTGTTAGCCTGGTGGTGATCGTGCTTGCGCCCCTCACCAGGTAACTGGCGAGCACGATCCAGACGCCAGGGCGCCTCACCAGGAGGAACGCCGTGGCACTGACCATCATCACCGTCGCCGCATCGTCGTGGGCTGTCCTGATGGGCCTCGCACCGGTCCTGCAGATCCGCCGCATGCTGCGCGAGCAATCCTCGCGGGAAGTGTCGATCGGCTATTTCATGATCTTGCTGATCGGGTTCATGCTGTGGATCTGCTACGGCGCGGCGGCCGCAAACCCGGCACTGGTAGTCCCCAATGCGGTCGCCCTGCTCGTCGATGTGACCGTCATCATGGTCGCCCTCCGGCTTCGCAGGAAACCCGCCGGATATCCATCACACGCGGCTGACTTGCGGTCACACCGGTAAGTCGGCTGGCTGCCAGAGGCGGAACGTGGCGCCCTGGTCATCGACGCACTCGGCGAGCAGCCCGTAGGGCTTGCGCTCTGGCTCGTCCGCGTGGCCCCCGGCCGCCCTGACCCGCTCGGCCGCGGCCGCGATGTCGTCGACGCTGTAAGACAGCTGCGCCCCTGGCTCCGGGCGGTGCGACGACCAGATGCCAAGCGGCGGCCTGGTCTGGTCGGTGCGCCACGTGCCGGGGTGACCGGCAGAGAACGGCACCTGCAGCACGGCCTCGTAAAACTCTCTGGCCCGGTCCGCGTCCCGCGCCACCATCGTCACGTTTGCGACGTCGCCCTGGCGCGGCCTGATGGCCCTGGCCGGCCGTCTGAGCAGGATCCAGCGGTGCCCGAACGGGTCGACTATCACTGCGGCGCGGCCGTAGGGCTGGTCGGCCGGCTCTCGTTCCACCGCGGCACCGCCGCGCCTGGCCCGCTCGGTACTCGCGTCGACGTCGTCGACCTCCAGGTGCAAGCTGTGGCTGAACGTCGCGGGGGAGTCGGGCGCGCGCACGGGCACGTCTGGCCAGAGGCCGGACGCTTCTGAGAACATCAGCACCGAGTCGCCGATGCCGACCTCGGCGTGGCCGATCGTGCCGTCGGCGTTGACGTGCAACTCGCCGCGGCGCTGCGCGTCGAACACCTCGACGTACCAGTCCATGGCGCCCCGGGCGTCGGACACCACGATGTAGGGAATAAGCGCCGGAGGCCAGGCGCGCTCGCGCTCGACCGGGGTCGCGACGGTCTGCTGGGACATGGTTCCTCCTGGGAGTGCGAAGACTTCCCGGGTCAGCCGCCTGCGCAGCCGCCCGGCGAACTCGGGGTCGGGATCGACCGGCGTGACGGGCTCGCGCAGAGCCTCGAACGGATCGGTCATCGCGAGCCCTCCTCTCCTTCGTAGATCCGGCGGAACGCGACGCGGGCGCGCACTAGCAGCGCCTCGGTGGCGTGCACGGTGCGGTCCAGGTGGCTGGCCACCTCGGGCACCGGCAGGCCGTCAAGGTAACGCAGCGTGAGCGCGGCCTGGTGGTGCGCGCCGAGCAGGCCGAGGACCTCGCGGGCCCGGATCCGGTCGACCACCATCTCCCACGGGTCGTCGGCGCACGCCGGCTCGCTGGCCAGCAGGCGCAACCCGCGCTGCTCCCGCTCGACCCGCCGCCAGTGGTCGGCGAGCTTGTGCCGGGCTACCCCGATCAGCCACGGGATCGAAGGATCGGGCGCGCCCGGCTTGCGGACCGCGTGCACGGCGGCCAGGAACGAGTCGGCCGTGAGGTCCTCGGCCAGGCCGGTGTCGCGGCAGCGGGCCAGCAGGTAGCCGTAGACGTGCGGCAGCGCATCGTCGTAGAGCTTCAGCAGCCCGAACGCTGGATCGGGCCGCACCTGCGGGTGCGTCACACCCTGATCGTCGTCCAAGGGCTCGTCACTCCGACGGGCAGCAGCCGAACTTCTCCCAGGACTGGTTAATCAGCATGTTGATGAGGTTTCCCTCATGCAATTGGCTAATACCAGCAGTAAGGAGCGGTTGACAGGCCGGAAACGCAGGGGGACGCTGCTGCGAGCGGCTTTTTGCGCCACAAAACATGATCCGGACGCGCGCCTTAACCAGGAACGGCCGTCGGCCAGTGGCTTGAGGCATGTGCCTGCTACGTGGAGGACCGATGGGGCTGTCAGGTTCGGGCTGGCGCCGGCTGTACGGAGTGTCCGCAACAGGCACCGCGATCTGCCTGCTCGCACTCGGAACCGCGCTCGCCGCCCCGGCGGCCGCGGCTGGCACCGCCACCTCGGCCCGTGCCGCCGCAGCGGTATCAGCCGCGAGTACCGCCCCCGGCGCACCTGGCACCATGTCCCACTTCGATCTGGCCCGCAAGGACTGCGTCGGCACCTCCCGCACGTCCGGATCCAAGGTCTGGTACACCATCGCCGATGGCGTGCTCTCCGACGTCTACGAGCCGACCATCGACAACACCGACGTGAGCACGCTGCAGTACATCCTCACCGACGGGTCAACGGTCACTGACCTGCAGACCAGGGACATGACCTACACCGTCAGCGCCGACCCGACCGGCATGGCGTGCACGGTGACCAGCTCCGACGCCACCGCCGGCGTCAGGCTGGTGACCACCTATATCACCGACCCGGTCCGCGACACCGTGCTGATGCGGACGCGGCTCGAGGCGATGCCTGGCTCGCACGTCAACCTGTCCAGCCTGCACCTGTACGCGCGCCTGGATGCGCACGTCAACGGCGACGGCGGCGGGGGCACTCCCAACGCGGGCGGCAACGACGGAACGATCGACACGTCGACCGGGAACCCCGTGCCGGTCATCTCCAGCACGTCCACGCTCAGCCAGGCGGTCAACCGCGACTACGCGGTGCCGACGTTCATGGCCCTGACCAGCAGCAGCCCGGCCGGTGCGGCCAGCGTCGGCTACGCGGGCACGGCCAGCGACGGCCTGACCCAGCTCGACGCCACGCACACCCTGACCAGCTATGACACTGCCCAGGACGGCCATATCGTAGCCACGCAGGACGTCACGCCGCGCCGCGACGGCGTGGTGACGCTGGCCCTCGGCTTCGGCCGCACCCAGGCAACGGCGATAGCCACCGCCGGCGCCTCCCTGGCCAGCCGGTTCGCCCTGACCGAGGCCAGGTACCTGGCCGGATGGGCGGCCTACGACAGCGGTTTGCGCCGGCCGCCGTCGCACCTCCCGGGCCTGTCCGGCGCACAGGCGGCTGACCTGCGGCGCCGCTACTACCTGTCGGCGAACGTGCTCAAGGCGAGCGAGGACAAGACCTTCCCAGGGGCCATCGTCGCGTCGCTGGCCAGCCCGTGGGGACAGGCGGTCCCGGCGGGAACGGCGGTGAATGGCAAGCCGGTCTATTTCGGTTCCTATCGCGAGGTGTTCTCGCGCGATCTTTACGAGGCATTCACCGGGCTGCTGACCGACGGCGACATCGCGACGGCCAGGGCCGCCACCTTGTTCCTGTTCGACCACCAGCAGCTGGCCAACGGTCAGCTGCCGCGGAACTCGCTGATCAACGGGGCCGCCGCCCCCGACACCGGCGGAACCCAGCTCGATGAGACCGCCTACCCGATCCTGATGGCGCTGCAGTCCGGGCTGACAGGCGACACCGCGCTCTGGCAGCAGCACATAAGGCCAGCCGCCGACTTCCTGGTCTCGCGCGGGCCGTCGTTCGGCTCGGAGCGGTGGGAGGAGCAGTCGGGTTACTCACCGTCCACGATTGCCGCCGAGATCGCCGGGCTGACCGCCGCTTCGGTGATCGCCGCCGCGCACGGCGACACCGCCAGGGCGCAGCTGTACCAGGCCACCGCCGACGACTTCCAGCGCAGCATCAAGACCTGGGACGTCACGACGACCGGCCAGGACGCCACGCGGTACTTCATCCGGCTGTCCAAGACCGGCGACCCGAACGCGGCCATCACCTACAACCTGGGCAACGGCGGCCCGACGGTTGACCAGCGCCAGGTGATCGACGGCGGGTTCCAGGAGCTGGTCAGGCTCGGCGAGCTCCCGGTCAGCGACCCCGACATCACGGCCTCGCTTGGCGTGCTTGACAAGCAGATCTCGGTGACCACGCCAAGCGGCACCGGCTACTACCGGTACGGCACCTCGGCGTCGGCAGGGAGCGCCGACGGCTACGGCGACTGCTACCAGCCAAGCCAGACGTCCTGCGCCGTGCCTGGCGAGCCGTGGCCGACCACCGATACCGGCACCGGGCACCTGTGGCCGGTTCTCTCCGGCGAGCGGGCGGAGTCCGACGTAGCCAGCGGAAACGTGACGGGCGCGTCGGCGCTGGTGCAGGCCATGGCGCAATTCTCATCAGGCGTCGGGCTGGTACCCGAGCAGGCATGGGAAGACCCGGACCTGGCCGCCTCGCCGTTCGGCAGCGACCCAGCCACCGCGTCGATCGGGTTCATCGACGGCAAGGCCGCGGGGTCCGCGTCGCCGCTGACCTGGGCGCAGGCTCAGGAACTGCGGCTGATCCTGGACATCGGCGCCGGGCGCACCCTGGAGACGCCGTCGGTCACCACGCACCGCTACGTCGCGAACGGTCCGCCAGGCTCGGTCGCCCTGACGCTGACCGCCCCCGCCCCTGGGGCCCAGATCACCACGGCCACCACCGACGTCACCGGGACCACGTCACCCGGCGCGCACCTCGTTGTGGAATCGGAAGACACGACAACCGGGGCGCCGTCAGCTACCGCGACCGCAACGGCGGGCGCGGACGGCTCGTTCACCGTCACCGTGCCGGTCGGGTTCGGTGACAGCGTGCTCACCGTCTCGGCGACCGCCAGCGGCAACCGGACCGGCTACGCCCAGACGTCGGTCAGCAGCGACGTGACTGGCGGGACCACCGTGCTCGACGTCAGCGACCCCACCGAAGACGACAACGGCCCCGGCACCTACCAGTACCCGACCGCGTCCGACTTCCACTCCGGGGCGTTCGATCTGACCAGGTTCCGGGTCATCAGCGACGGCACCACCGTCTACCTGCAGGCCACCCTGGCCAACCTGGACCCGACGTTCGGCTCGGCGTTCGGCGCGCAACTGCTCGACGTCTACGTGCACGCGCCGGGCGCCAGCACGACATCCACGGCCGCCGCCTTCCCGGCGCGGAACTACACCATCGCCCCGGCCGACGCCTGGAGCGAGATCGTGGAGGTCCAGGGATTCGCCGCGCCGGTGTGGCAGGACGCAGCGGGCAACGGGCTTGGCACGGCCGCCATGGCGGTCTCGCAGATCTCCAAGACCGTCACCATCGCCCTGCCCGAAGCCCAGTTCGGCACGCCGGGCACGGGATGGTCGTTCAGCGTGGTGCTGACCGGCCAGGACGGCTTCAGCCCCGATCAGGCCCGCAGTTTCGCGCCCACGGCGCAGCCGTTCGAGTTCGGCGTGTGCGCCTCAGGCGACTCCAATCCGATCTGCGCGCTCGATCCCGGCACGGTCGCGAAGGCGATGGACGTGATCACGCCATCGGGCTTCTCGCAGGCTACCGAACTGAACCGGGTCAACGGCCCGGTGGTCATCCAGGGCTTCCCGGTGCCCTGATCGGGAAGCCCAGCACCTTCGGCTCGGCAGGATGGCGTGCCGTGGCCGCGTGCGGGCCCGTCACACAGCCATGACATACGGGAACGCGCTCTGCCTGAGCTGCTTGGCCACGGACGGCCTCAGCCCTGACGGCACAGCGGTGTTGGTGACGAGGGACAGCATCGCCTCGGGCGCATTATCGGCCAGCGTCCGCCCGTGGCGGTTGGCGAAGCCGTAGCTGGCGGGCGTGCCGACGACGTACGGCAGGACGTCAGGGAACAGCTGCCTGGCGTTGGCGGGGTCGGAGAAATCAGTGTCACCGGGCCAGAAGATCGGCCACATCATGGGGTGCCCGGCGCGGTTGATCTTCCGCCAGCCGCCCGCATCGGTGGCGAGCTTTGTGGCGCACCACACGCCGATCCGGGCGCCGGGCCGCAGTTGCGGGTGCTGATGGGACACTTCGAGCACGATCGACTCGACGGACGTCCCGGCGAAACTGTTCTGCGCGTTCTCCGGCCGCCACACAGATAGGTCCGCCGCCTTTCCGTCAGCTATCGCACCGTTGACGATGGCCAGTAGCGACAGGTCGACATAGAACGAGTCAGCGATGCGCCCGGCCCAGATCCGGGTGTTGCCCCCGCTGGCCAGCTCGCCGGTACTGCCCGTCAGCACGACCTCGCCGGCCGCGGCGTCGTCGCGCGCATCCGCGCCGGTGAGGACGCGCAGGCTGGAGGGCCTGGCCTCCGTCCGAGTCCGCTTCGCCGAAAGACACGCGGTACGTCAGGTCCTCGAAATCGCCTCGGTCTGCGTGCATCTTGATTTCGTAGCGGGCCCCAGGATGGCAGCCTGGATGTTCCTTCCTTGCGGTTCAGGCCTGGCCTCCGCTATCCGGTGCCCGGGCCCTGGCTGGCCGGACCGGCGCTCTCGGCGGCCGCCGCGGGCGGCGGCGTCTGCTCGGTCAGCGTGCTGTCCTCGGGAGCCTCGGTGTGCGGAGCTAGCGGATAGAACAGCAAGTGGATCCCCGTAGCCAGGATGGCGCCGGCAAGCGGAGCGACCAGGAAGACCCAGAGCTGGCTCAGCGGCGCGCCGCCGACGAGCACGGCAGGCCCGAAGCTGCGCGCCGGATTGACCGAACACCCGTCGAACAAGATGCCGATCAGGTTCACCAGCGTGAGCGCGACGCCGATGCCCATGCCAGCCACGGCGGTGGTTGCTCCCTCGCGGGTCAGGCTGAGCACGACAAGGACGAATGCCGTGGTGAGCAGGACCTCGGCGAGAAACGCCCCGTCGGCTCCGACATGCAGGAGCGAGCTGGCGCCGTATCCGTTGGTGCCGAGGCCTTCCCGGGACTTGCTGTACAGCGGCGAGGTGTTCAGCAGCCACAGCACCAGCGCCGCGCCGGCGATGGCGCCGACCAGCTGGGCCGCCCAGTAGCCGATCAGGTCGACAGCCGTAATGCGTCGCGCCAGGAACGCGCCGAGCGACACCGCCGGATTCACATGGCCGCCCGAGATCGGTCCTATCACGTACACCAGCGCGGCGTAGATCAGGCCGAACATGATCGCGACCGCGAGCACGCCGCCTACGAGGCTGGAGCCGAAGATCCGGAAACCAAAGACGAGGGCCGCCATGCCGACTCCGAAGAACACCAGCAGGGCGGTACCCACGAACTCGGCCGCGAACTTGCGTGCCATCTTTCCCCCACCACCATCGAGTTGCATGCGGGCAGGTCAGGCTCAACGTGCCCGCCGCCGGGCGGCCAGGCGACCACCCGAGAGAGCGAGCCCTAGCCGGTTGCCAGGCCGGCCCGCAGGTGAGCCGTGGCCTGGCCGATGGCTGCGCGGCTGGCACGGGTATCGGCAAGCGCGTTGAGCAGCATGAAGTCGTGGATGGTTCCGTCATAGCGGACGGTGGTCACCGGGACGCCAGCCGAGCGGAGCTTGGCCGCGTAGGCTTCCCCCTCATCACGCAGCACGTCTGCCTCATCAACGCACAGATACGCGGGCGGCAGGCCACTGACCTGCTCGATGCTGGCCTGGTTCGGTGAGGCCGTGATGTCAGCGCGCTGCCCAGGGTCGCTCGTATAGGCGTCCCAGAACCACTCCATCTCAGGGCGGCTCAGGTAATAGCCGCTGGCGAATCGCTCGTAGGAAGCGGTATCCATCGCCGCATCGGTCACCGGGTAGTACATCGACTGGTGCACGAAGGTGACGTCGCCGCGTTCCTTGGCCATCAGCGTCAGCGCGGCCGTCATGTTGCCGCCCACCGACTCCCCGGCCACCGCCATCCGGGATGCATCAAGCCCCTTCGACGCCCCGTTGCGGGTGATCCACTGGGCTACGGCGTAGCCCTGCTCGATCGCCGTCGGGTAGCTCGCCTCCGGCGAATTCGGGTATTCCACGAACGCCAGGGCGGCCCGGGCGCCGACCGCCAGCTCGCTGACCAGCCTGTCGTGGGTGCCCGCGTTACCGAGGATCCAGCCTCCGCCGTGCATGTACACGATCACCGGCAGCATGCCGCTGGCGCCCTGCGGCCTGATGATCCGCACCCGCGCGTCTCCCGCAGGGGACGGGACGGAAATCCACTCCTCGTCGACGGCTGGCTTACTGACCGGACCGGACTGTGCGTCGTCGAGGACCTTCCGGGCGTCAGCTGGCGCCATATCCCACAAGAAGGGCGGCTTGGAGAACGCGTCAGCGACCTGCTGTGCCGCGGGCTCAAGGACGATCGGGCTGGCAGCGGTCATGGCGATGCTCCTCACGCAAGGCTGGTGATGTTCGTGATGGTTCATGCATGAACGAAATGCCCGGACACGCGCGCGGCCCGGCCGCGTCTTGATGTCTCTTGTCTAACACACGCCACACCAGTCACAAGAAACGGCCTGCACGAGCGGCACCGTCGGCGACCTTGGTCGGCCGCGCGGCAGCTGAGGTCGGCGATTCATGGCCAGGTTGCTTTCCAGGGACGGTGCTTGAGCCGGTCATCGCTGCCGCATGGAGCGGCCAAGTCGGGGTAGCGGCTTACCAGCCAAGCTCGCAGCCAGCGGCACCCGACGGAGGGATAGCGATGCCACGAGGTTCAAGCCCGAAGCAGGAGCGCCAATACGAGCACATCAAGGACAGCGCGCGGGCACGAGGCGAGAACCCGAAGCGGGCGACCGAGATCGCGGCCCGAACCGTGAACAAGGAGCGGGCTAGGTCGGGCAAGACGCGGACGGCCAGCCGCAGCTCGATCGATGACATCTCCTCGTCGCGCCGCGGCGGGCTGCGGTCGCACCGTGGCGCCGGCGGGCCTACCTACAAGCAGTTGTACAACGAGGCCAGGCAGCGCGGGATCAAGGGCAGGTCCTCGATGACCAAGACTCAGCTGCAACGCGCGCTGAGCTGACACGCCAACTGCGCCGGGTTCGCGACGGACATTCTGGAGGGTCATGACGGGGGAACCGGTCGGACAGAGCGTGGGTGACGTGCTGGGCTTGCTGCGCGCGGTGCGAAGCGGCGAGACCGAAATGCTCACTCGGGCGGTCTGTGAGCTGACAGTTGACGAGCTCTGGCAGGGATTCATCGTGGCGCTCGCGCTCTTGTCGACGCTCGCCGACGCGATGGATGAGCAGCGGTCAGCCGCAGGGCTCGACCCGATCGCTGACAGCCTTCTCGAGGGCCTCGTTCGCAACCTCAAACCTGAGTAGCTGCCGACCAGTGGTGCCGGGTTCAGGCTAGCGGGCGCTCACCGACGACGGCTGCGCCGCGACCCGGCTTCCACGGGTTCCGCATCGTCGACCTCGTCGTCGTCTTCGTCGTCGGCGTCGGTCTCGTCTTCGTCGTCGTAGTCGGCCTCGCCCTCGTACTCGTACTCGTCCTCGGCGTACTCGTCCTCGTAGTCGCCGCGTTCGCCGTCGCCAGCCTCGTCGCCGGACGCCTGCTCCTCCTGGAGCGCGGTTTCGTGATCTTTGACGACCTCACCGTCTTCGATGACACCCCGCCAGCCCTCGACGTCGTCAGGATGCACGATGACCTGCCGCATCACGTGCCGCCTGAAGTGCTTGAGTTCCAGCCGGACTCGCCGGCCCTGTGCCCGCCAGATGTTGCCGGTCTGCTCGAAGAAGCCTTGCGGGTAGTACTCGAGCACGACGAGGATGCGGGTCAGCTCGGGCCCGAGCTCGTGGAACGTGACGGTGCCGTCGACGTGCCCCTTCTGGCCTTCCGACGTCCAGACGATCCGGCGGTCAGGCAGCTGCTGCTGGATCGTCGACTCCCAGCCCCGATGGGACAGGAAGATCTGGGCCTGCCAGTCGAGCTTCGCGTCCTCGCCTTGCTCGACCTTCTCGACCTTCTTCATCAAGCTCGGAAAGCCGGCGAACTCGGTCCACTGGTCGTAGACGAGCCGCAGCGGGGCGCCCACGTCGATGGACTCGACGATGTTGGTGACCTTCAGGCCACTCCCACCGCCGCCGCCACCGCCTCCGCCCTTGCCCTTGCCCTTGCCGAACACGCCGCCGACGGCCTGCTTGGCCGCGCTGGTGCCGGCGCTGAGCATGGCATGCGAACCGGACTCTCCTTCCGCGAGCTTGCTGGCACCGGTCAGGGCTGCCTTCAGGCCGGGGCCGCCGCCGTTCTCGGCGTACTCCTTCAGCCGCCCCGTCGAGCCCTCGATCCGGCCGACCACCGACTCAAGGACGCGCCCCGCCATGGCACCGGCGAGATTGCCCGCTTCTGCCTTAAGGCGGCCGAGGGGTGCGTCGGGGTTGCCGTTGCTACCTGTCTTGTCAGCCATCGCTCATCACTTCCCTCGCTTGCGGGCAGACGACGAGCGCGAGCCGCCGTCCGCGGCGGGCCGCTTGGCCGCACGTCTGCTGGGCCCGCCGCCGTGGTCGCCGCGCTCTGACTCACGACGCCGGCTGGGCCGATCTGTATTTCTGGCTCTCGGCTCGCGCCGGGGCGGTCGGGCTGTGTCACCTCGTCCGGACCCGGACCCGACACCACTGGCATCGCGATCCGTCCCCCGGTCCCTCCGCCTGTCGTCGTCTGACTCCTCCGGCTCTTCTTCTTCGGCCTCGGCCTCCTCCACTTCCTCGTCACGCGGACTCCTGATGCCCTCGGCCCGCTCGTGCAGCGAGTCGGTCAGCCGGTTGATCCGGCCTGCCGCTGCGGCGCGCACCGCGGTCTTACCAGCGTCAGCCAAGTCGCCCTTGACCGTGCCCATGACGTTGCCGAGCTCAGGAGACAGATTGCGGACCGCCTCTGACGATCCGACGAGTGAGCCGCCACGCTTGATCGCCTGGGTGGCCACGCCTCCGACCTTGCCCGTAGCCGCTGCTCCGGCCAGCACCAGGGCTAGGCGCCCCTTCCGCTTCCTGCCGAGCAAGTAGCCGGCCCCGATCGCGAGCGCGACGTTCGATGCTTTCCTCATTGGTTGATCCCTCCAGTCGCGGCTCGACGGCCTTCGACCTGATCTGCCTGGCGCCTACGGCGTCACGACGCGAGTGGCACTGTGGCTCAGGCGCATCATCCGGTCTCATCGATCACTTGCACGCCGGCTACCCGAGCGTGCTCAGGAGAAACAGCGGCACCAGCGATGACCTGCGTGGCAGGATGCCTCGTGGGCCCGCCAACCCAGTAGCCGCAGGGGTTTCCGGCGCTCAGGAGATTTCTCAATTCGAGGCGTTGCCGTCTCCGATCTCACCGTCGTCCCCGACCTCACCGTCGTCATCGCCCTCCAGCCATGCGGCCACGCGAAACGAGGTGCTCATGTCGGTGTACCGCACGCCGCGCTCAGGCACCTGACGCAGGCCGTCACGCCGCGACGTGTGGTCCGCGCGCCGCACTCCCTGTGTCCGCGTCCGGGTGCCGGGCGGCACGTGATAGCGGATCTGGCCGGCCCGCATCGCCCCGCTGATCTCCAGCGCTGGCGGCCTCCGCGGCCTCCGACCTCCGGCGGGCTTTCGCCTGCCCATCCCAGCAACCCGGCCGCTAGTCCCTGGTCCTGCCCGATGCGCCAGAGTTCTCGCGACGCACACGCGAGCCCCGGGCGCCGGTCGATGACGCAGGTGCACGCCGCATGGGCCTGGCCGTGCCTGGCTGGGACGACCGGCCCGCGGCGTGCGGACGGGCGCTGCGCCTCGCATCCGCAGGCCTCGAGCGCCGGGGACGATCGTCAGCAGACTGCTGACCGACGTCGCCGGCCCGCAGCGTGGCGCCCACGCCCTGACCCGCCGGATCGACGGTCCCTGAGACGGCATCGCCGGCTCCCTCGGCGGCCCGGCCGGCGGCTCGGCCGGCCGCGCTAGCCGACTCGCTGACCGCTCCTTCTGGCCCGACCGCCTCCTGCGCGACGCCGCCTACCTGGCCGGCCGCCTGAATTGCCGCGCCGCCGGGGCCGAGCGCTTGCTTGCCGGCCTCGCCGACATCGCCAGCCAGCTCACTGACGGCGCCGCCGGGCTGGACCGCCTGCCCGGCCGTCTCACCGACTGTGCCGACCGCGGTATCCGCCGTTTCGAGCAGGCCTTCCAGGATCTCGGGGTTGCGATCGATCGTGGTCAGCGCCCGATCGAGGATGCTGTAGAGGTTCTCCAGCCGGACCTTGAGCAGCGCCTCCGCATCAACGTCCTCGATGTCCAGTTCGACCTTCCCGATGTGCACGTGGACGCCCGCGACGATCTGCACGAGATTGGCCAGTCGCGCTTGCAGAGACAGATGCGCGTCCAGGTCTTCGACGTCCAGGTAGATCTCGCCGACGTGCAGGTCAGGCACGTGCAGGAAGACGTCGGGCCGGTCGCTCGGCGCCCGGCCCTGGGTGCCAGGCCCGTGGCGAGCATCGTGCGTGCCCTTCCTCGGCGCTGACCGCTCGCCGTCTGCGACGCCGCGAACACTGTTCGTCGGCCTCCTGTTGATATCGGATGGCATGGCCACCCTCCCCCCGGTTGGTTGCCTGCACAGCCAAGCCATCACTGTTTCCCCAGGTCAGGATTTACACCTGGATGACCTCCTGAATTTGCCCGCAGCGCCTCAGCCCGCAACGCGGAGCAGGCTGCGGTCGAGCTCGGCGAGCGTGCGCGCTCCGCACAGCGCCATCGACATCCGCAACTCCTGCGCCAGGATGTCGATGACGTGCCGGACGCCTGGTTCCCCGGCCGCAGCGAGCCCGTAGAGGTGGGCGCGGCCGATCAGGACGGCGCGAGCGCCGAGCGCCAGCGCGGCCACGATGTCAGATCCGCGCCGGAACCCCGAGTCGACGAGCACTTCGACCCGGTCGCCGACCGCGTCGACGATGCCCGGCAGGACGTCGAGCGTCGCCGGGAGGTGATCCATCTGCCTGCCGCCGTGGTTGGAGACGATGACGGCGTCAGCCCCGTGATCCGCCGCCCTGGCCGCCTCGTCGGGGCGCAGGACGCCCTTGATCGCGACGGGTCCGTTCCACGCGTCCCGGATCCAGTCCAGATCGGCCCAGCGCACTGTCCCGTCGAACATCTCCTTCATCTGCTGCCTGGACGTGGGGCCGTGGGCTGACAGGTTCGGGAAACTGGGCGCCGGGGAGGTCACGAAGTGCCA
Organism: uncultured Actinomycetota bacterium; assembly: GCA_963739025.1. Classification (GTDB taxonomy): domain Bacteria; phylum Actinomycetota; class Actinomycetes; order Streptosporangiales; family Streptosporangiaceae; genus Chersky-822. The sequence goes on from CAVTYS010000006.1 coordinate 107,809, forward strand.
CGCCCATGCGGGGTGCCTGGCGCCGTCGAGCACGGTGCGGAGGGTGAGTCGGGGAGTGGGTAGTTCCATACCTCGATGCAATTCCCGGTCGCGCTCGGATCGCACCGTGGTATCCGCGCTCAGCAGCAATGCCCGGTAGCCGCAATCCTGCGCGTGCACCAGCAGGTCCTTGGCGACCGACCGGTCACCCCATAGGTACAGCTGGAACCACAGCGGGCTGCCGTCGGCGGTGTCCGCGATCGCAGGGAGCGGCTGGGTCGCCAGCGTGGAGACGCCATAGGTCAGGCCGGCGGCCCTGGCGGCCCTGGCGACCGCCAGCTCGCCTTCGTGGTGGAACATCCGCGGCGCCCCCACCGGTGACAGGATGATCGGCAGCGGCATCGCGGTGCCCAGTGCCGTCGTCCCGGTCTGCACCTCGCTGACGTCGCGAAGAATGCGCGGCAGGAACTCCATCTCGCCGAACGCCGCGCGATTGCGGCGCAGCGTCCACTCGTCCTCGCCGCCGCCATCCAGGTAACCTGCCGCGCCGGCCGGCAGCCGCCGCCTCGCCAGGTCGGCAACGTCGTCGATGTCGTAGCAGCGCGCCAGGGCCCGGACACCGTATGGCGCAGGCGGCCGGCCGACGCGGATGAGATCGGCGATGTCTGACAGCTTCATCGCGGGCCTGTCAGGCCTTCAGCTGGTCGATCTTGTCCTTGAACAAGGTGGTCGCGATCGTGGCCTTGCGCGGCTGGCCGCGCAGGAACGCCTCGGCGAACTTGACCGCCTGCTTGTACTCGACCTTGCCTGGCAGCGGGGGTTCGTCGGGGTTGACGTTCACGTCGACGAGGGCGGGCCCGTCGTGCGCGAGGGCCTGGCTGATCGCGCCCTGGACATCGCCAGGGCGTTCCACCTTGATGCCCAGGCCGCCGTTGGCCCTGGCGAACGCCGAGAAGTCGGCAGGCGGCGACGGGTACCGGACGCCGTGCTCCGGGTAGCCGAGCACCATCTGCTCCCACAAGATCTGGCCCAGCGAGTTGTTGTTGTTGATCACGACCTTGACGGGCAGGTTGTGCTGGATGGCGGTGAGGAACTCGGCCATCAGCATGGCGAATCCGCCGTCGCCGACGTAGGCGATGACCTGCCTGCCCGGGTAGGCGTGCTGGATGCCGACCGCGTACGGCAGGCCTGGCGCCATGCTGGCCAGATTGCCCGACAGGTAGAACTGCCTGTCGCCCCTGATCGTCCAGTGCCGCGCCGCCCAGGTGGCGATCGTCCCGCTGTCGCAGGTCATGATCGCGTCCTCGGCGGCGAGCTGGTCCAGCGCGGCGACGACGAACTGCGGCGCGATCGGGTCCCTGGCGCCGTCGTGCTGTGCCCGCATCTGCTCCCGCCACGTGTCCATCGCGCTGGCGTACTTGTCCAGGAACGACGTGTCGGTGCGCCGCTTGAGCATAGGGAGCAGGCCCTGCAACGCCAGCTTCACGTCCCCGACCACCGGGACGTCGGTCGGGACCCGCGTGCCGGCCCTGGCAGGGTCGGCCTCGATCTGCGCGACTCTCGCCTTCCCCGGCGCCGGCAGGTGCTTGGTGTAGGGGAAGTTCGTCCCGAGCATGAGGAGCGTGTCGATGTCTTCCATCAGGTCCTCGCTGGGCCGCGTGCCTAGCAGGCCGATGCCGCCCGTCGTGTACGGCGAGTCATCAGGAATCACTGCCTTGCCCGACAGGGTCTTCACCACCGGGGCCGCGAGCACCTCGGCGAGCTCGAGCACCTCCTCGCGTGCGTGCAAGGCCCCGGCGCCCGCCAGGATCGCGATCTTGCTGCCGTCCTCGAGCAGGCTGGCGATCGCCCGGAGGTCATCGTCCTCGGGACGGCCGGGTGCCGTCCGCATGACCGGCGCGGTGTGCGGCGACCTGGCCGGCGCGACGTGGGCCCACGGGTCGGCGTCAGCGTCGGCGACCTGGATGTCGTTGGGCACCGTGATGTGCGCCACGCCGCGGCGGGCATACGCGGTGCGGATCGCGTTGTCCACAACCGTCGGCAGCTGGGCTGGGTTGTAGATCATCTGGTCATACTCGGCCACGTCGGCGAACAGCTTGTCGAGGTTGACTTCCTGCTGGTAGCCGGTGCCCAGCACCGAGGTCTCCTGCATCCCCGTGATCGCCAGGACGGGCTGGTGGTCAAGCTTGGCGTCGTAGAGCCCGTTGAGCAGATGAATGCCGCCGGGCCCTGAGGTGGCCAGGCAAACCCCGATCTTGCCGGTTGCCTTCGCGTAGCCGGTGGCCATGAAGGCGGCGGCTTCCTCGTGATGCACGAGCACGAACCTGACCCGGTCCTGGTGCCTGCGCAGGCCCTCCATGATGCCGTTGATCCCGTCGCCCGGTATCCCGAAGACGGTGTCCACGCCCCAGTCAGCGAGGCGCTCGACGATCGCCTCTGATGCGATTCGTGCCACCGTTATCCTCCTCGTTCTCGCTTGCAATCGACTGTCCCGGAACGCACGCAGCAAACATGCCGGCGATGTTTGACGCGCGCGTGGCGGGCAGTGCATAGCGGCGATGAGCGAGCTGCTGACGACACCAGGCCGCGGGAAGGCATCCGACCTCGAGCGGGCGCTGACCGACCGCGTCGATGCAGAGGTCCGCTTCGATCCAGGGAGCCGCGCGACCTACTCCACCGACGGCTCGAACTTCCGCCAGGTGCCGATCGGCGTGGTGGTTCCGCGGACCGTCGACGCGGCCGTCGAAGCGGTCGCGGTCTGCCGGGAGCACGGCGCGCCCGTGCTGTCGCGTGGCGGCGGGACCAGCCTGGCAGGCCAGTGCACCAACGAGGCCGTCGTGCTCGACTGGTCGAAGTACTGCCACCGGATCGTCAGCGTCGCCGAGGACGCAACGTCCTGCGTCGTCGAACCTGGCATCGTGCTCGATGTCCTCAACGCGCAGCTGGCCGCGCGCAAGGTCCGATTCGGTCCCGAGCCTGCCACGCACATGAACTGCACGCTCGGCGGCATGATCGGGAACAACTCCTGCGGCGCAACCGCCCAGCGCACCGGCAAGGTCGTCGACAACGTCGCGGAACTGGAAGTGCTGCTCTATGACGGCACGAGGTTCTGGTGCGGGCCGACAAGCGACGAGGAGTACCGCGAGATCGAGCGGCGCGGTGACCGAAGGGCGGAGATCTACCGCCGCCTGCGCCGGCTGCGGGATAGCAACGCCGAGGAGATCGCTGCCCGCTATCCGGATATCCCGCGACGGGTTTCCGGCTACAACCTGGATTCGCTGCTGGCAGGGAACGGTTTCGATATCGCGGGCCTGCTGGTCGGCAGCGAGTCGACGCTCGTGACGGTGCTGCGCGCGAGACTCGCGCTGGTGCCCGTGCTGCCCGAACGCAGCCTGGTCGTGCTCGGCTACCCGAGCATCGACAGGGCAGCCGATGCCGTGCCCGCTGTCCTGCCGCACAACCCGATCGCGCTGGAGGGTCTCGATAACCGGCTGATCCGCGACCAGCAGGTCAAGCACCTCAACCCGCAAGCGCTGCGGGAACTGCCGGACGGATCGGCCTTCCTGATGGTCCAGTTCGGCGGGACCAGCCAGCAGAACGTCGACAAAGCAGCGCAGCACATGCTCGACGCGCTGCACGAGACCGAGCATGACCCGACGGTGGAGTTCTTCGATGATCCGGCGCGCGAGGACGAGCTCTGGCAGGTGCGCGAGGCAGGCCTCGGCGCGACCGCTCACGTGCCTGGCCAGCCCGATACGTTCGAGGGCTGGGAGGACTCCGCGGTTGCCCCTGACAGGCTCGGCGACTACCTGCGTGACCTGCAGCGGCTGTATGACGAGTTCGGTTACAGCAACGACCTGATGCCAAGCCTGTACGGGCACTTCGGCCAGGGTTGCGTGCACACCAGGATCCCGTTCGACCTGTACAGCACCGAGGGGGTGGCGGCGTACCGCCGCTTCATGGAGAGCGCCGCAGACCTGGTGGTCTCATACGGCGGCTCGCTGTCCGGCGAGCACGGCGACGGGCAGTCCAGGGGCGAGTTGCTTGAGCGCATGTTCGGGCCGCGGCTCGTCGGCGCCTTCGGCGAGCTCAAGGCGATCTTCGATCCTGACAACCGGATGAACCCGGGCAAGGTCGTTCACCCGGCCAGGCTTGACGAGCATCTGCGGCTTGGCGGGGACTGGTCGCCGGCCGCGCCGCAAGACTTGTTCTTCGGCTATCCGGACGACGGCGGGTCCTTCGTGCAGGCCTCCAACAGGTGCGTCGGCGTCGGCAAGTGCCGTCAGCAGTCGCACAGCGGCGGCTCGGTGATGTGCCCGTCCTACCAGGTCACGGGCGAGGAGGAGCATTCCACCAGGGGCCGGGCCAGGTTGCTGTTCGAGATGCTGAACGGCCACGGTGACTCGCCGGTCACTGACGGATGGAGGTCAGGCGCGGTGCGCGACGCCCTCGACCTCTGCCTGGCCTGCAAGGGATGCAAGACCGACTGCCCGGCGAACGTGGATATGGCGACGTACAAGGCCGAGTTCCTGGCCCAGCATTTCCGCGGCAGGCCATGGCGCAGGCCCCGGTCCGACCTGACGCTTGGCTGGCTGCCCGCCGCCGCGCGGACGATCTCCGCCCTCCGCCTGGCAGCCACCGCCAATGCGCTGACTCATACCCGCTTGCTGGGCCGGGCGGCCGCCTTCGCGGCAGGAATCGAGCCGCGGGAGGCGCCGCTGTTCGCCACGCAGAGCCTGCAGCAATGGCATGCCAGGCGCGTCTCGGCCGGCGACAGCCGACCGCAGCAGGACTCGCGGGGTACCGTGCTGCTCTGGCCTGACACGTTCACCAACTACTTCCACCCGCACGTCGGCCAGGCGGCGGTCAGCGTGCTCGAGGACGCGGGGTGGGCTGTCGACATCCCTGCCGGCCCGCTGTGCTGCGGTCTTACCTGGATCTCCACCGGCCAACTCCGCACCGGCAAGCGGATACTCGGCCGCACCGTCGCGCGGCTCGCCGAGCACGTGCGCGCCGGGGGCATTGTCGTGGGGCTCGAGCCGAGCTGCACGACTGTGTTCCGCTCCGATGCGGCAGAGCTTCTTCCTGACGAACAGGACGTAGGCCGGCTCCGTGATCACACGGTGACGCTCGCCGAGTTGCTGACCCGGCATACGCCGGGATGGCAGCCGCCGCGGGTGGACCGCGAGGTGCTGGCCCAGGTGCACTGCCACCAGCACGCCGTGCTTGGCTGGGACGCCGAGGCCCAGCTACTCGATGCCGCCGGGGCACGGGCCGAGGCGCTGCAGTCCGGGTGCTGCGGGCTGGCCGGCAACTTCGGCTTCCAGCCTGGCCACGGCGACGTGAGCAGGGCGCTGGCCGAGCGGGTGCTGCTGCCCAGGGTGCGGGACGCGGCCGCCAGCGCCGTCGTGCTCGCTGACGGGTTCAGCTGCCGGACCCAGATCCACGAGCTGGACAGCGGCGGACGCGAGGCGATGCACCTGGCCGAGCTGCTGGCCTACGCGGCCCAGCTGCCCGCCGAGCACCCCGAGCGCCACCAGCGCGGCTCGCGCCGCTCATCGGACAGTCCTGGTGGCTCCCAGGTAACCGGCAGCGAGAAGCAGCGCGCCGGGTAGCACGCCTCCGATCACGGCGATGACCGCGGCCGCGGCGCCGGCGGCCGCGGCAGCTAGTCCTGCCGCTCCGCACGAGAGGATCGCCGCGCCGAGGTAGCGAAATAGCTGGAGGCGCCACAGGTGCGCGAGAACGACGAAGTGCACGCCGACCACGACCGAGACCCAGGCAACGACGGCGTGGGGGAGCCCGGCTGGCCCGTTCAGGACGGCCGCGCCAGCCGGGATGGCGGCTAGCTCGCAGGCGACGACCAGCCAGTACGCGCCGCCGAAGCCGCCCCGCGCGCCCGAACCGGCCGGGGTGCGCTGCCCACGGGCGAGGAGGGCGGCGAGCCCGGCGAAGGCCACGACCGCCGCGACCCGGAGCGCCGTGGCCGCCAGGCACTGGTCAGCCTGATCGACACGCTGGCGGACGGCGGTGCGCTGGCCGCGGGGCTGAGTCGGCGGCGGGCCGTGGACCGGGCGTGGATGTTGACCGGCGTTGAGCTCTACCTCGCCGCCACCGACGGTTGCGGCTGGCCTGACGCCGACTACGCAAGCTGGCTCGCCAGCATGCTCGTCAGCCAGCTCTTGATCGGTTAGCTCATCTGATCGGCTCAACGGCGGGGCGGGAGCGGGCGGCAGCGACTGAACGTCTATCGTCGCATGTCAGAGGACCGTTGCCGCCCGCGACCGCCTGCGGGAGGCCCGTCGCGGGGGGTGTCATGGTCGAGTTTCTCGAAGACATCGACTATCAGGCGATATTCAATGTATTGCCCGGCATGCTCGTCGTGCTCGACCCTGATTACGTGATCCGTGACGTCAACGACTGCTTCGTGGAGACCATCGCCCGGACGCGCGATCAGCTCATCGGCCGCAATGCCTTCGAGATCTTCCCTGGCAACCCGGCCGACCCCAGTGACACCGGGTCACAGGAGATCCGTTCCTCGTTCGACCGCGCCAGTTCCACCGCCGAACCGGATGTGGTCAGGCTCGTGAGATACGACATCGAAGACGCGGGCCGGCCACGTGTCTTCGAAGAGCGCTACTGGTCGGTGGTGACCAGCCCCCTCCTCGACGAAGAAGGGAACGTCACCTCGCTCGTCGTCTGCATTCACGAAGCGACTGCCGCGATCAGTCAGATGAGGGCTCAGGCAAGCATCTGTTAGCTGGCAGGGGATGGCGCCAGGGGAACGGGGTGAGGTCGGGTTCGATCCAGCCGGTCCTGGCGGGTGTGCTGGCGAGGGCGGCCGAAGTGTAGTGCCTGGTGAGCAGCCGCTTGCTGAGCAGCGCCTGGTTCTTTTCTATGAAGGAGGCGAAGTCCTCTAATGGCGCTGAGCCGGCGTGGTGCCCGACGAGCTCCACCCAGGCCCTGCTCACGGTTGCGTGGTACTTCTGCGGTGCGCCCGCATACCGGGCGGTCCGCTGGATGCCGTCGCTGACCAGCCCGATCGCGGCGGGCACGCCGTACCGGCGGACGGCGAGCCAGGTCAGGTGGACGTGCTCACGGTGGCCGAACCGGTGCGCGCTGGCCATGACCTCAGCCATCAGCTCTCCGAAAGGGTCCGCAGCCGCGTACTGGCCAGGACGGGTCATGGCGTGATCTCGGCGAGGGCGTCCAGACCAGCCCGCAGGCCGCCGGTCGCGGCTGCGTCCAGCCCGGCCAGGGCGTGACGTTCGAGGCGAGCGATGGCCTCGCTGATGGCGCGAGAGGCCTGGCTTCCGCTGCCGGTCAGCTGGACGAGCACGGCCCGGCGGTCACCGGGCTGCGGTGCCCGGCGGATCAGGCCGCGGCGTTCGAGCCGGTCAAGCACGCTGGTCATGGTGGTGGCCCGCACGCCCGCCGCGGCGGCGAGCTCGGACACGGTGCGTCCCTGGATGTTGGCCAGGTTGGCGAGTGCGTTGATTTCCGATCCGGTCAGGCTCAGCTCGGCGAGCTGCGCTGCCAGTGCGTGCACGCTGGCGTGAGCGGCCCGCTGCACGGCGAGCACCGCGGACCACGATGCTTGTTGACTTTCCACGATATCGGATTATACGATATCGTGTTATCAGCCGCATCGCGAACCTGTCTTTCGGCCTGGCGAGCCAGGACTTGCGACTCGTGACGTGACGGTTCCCGCGCCGGATGCTTGAGTCAGTCGAGCGTGGCGAACGGCACGGAGCAGGGCATGAAGGGTCTCATTTCCCGCACTGGGCTCATGGCCGCTCTCGCGCTGGCCGCGTCTCTGCTGCCAGGCCTGTCCGCGTGCAGCAGCGGCGCCCAGGCACCGGCGCGCGCGGCACGGTCCGTGATCGTCGACACGGACATGAGCTCCGACGACATCATGGCGCTGACCTATCTGCTGGAGAAGCCAGGTCTCTCGGTCCTGGCGATCACGGTCGAGGGAACCGGCGTCGCCGATGGCCTGTCCGGCTCGCAGAACGTCAGCAGGCTCGTCCGGGCGCTGGGCATCCGCCGGCACATTCCCATCGCCTACGGCCCGGCTCAGCCACTCGCCGGGCAGGCGGCGTTTCCCTCCGCCTGGCGGGCGACCGCCGACCGCATGTACGGGCTGAAGATCCCGGCCTGGTCAGGGGCAGCGCCCGGCCCGGACGCCGTCAGCCTCCTCACGCGCACGCTCAGTTCGTCTCGCCAGGTTTCGCTGATCACGCTCGGCCCGCTGACCAACGTCGCGCTCGCGCTGCGCGCGCGGCCGGCGATCGCGGCCAAGATCGCGAGGATCTACGCGATGGCCGGTGCCATCCATGTGCCCGGCAATGAGCCGGCTCATCAGCGCGCCGAATGGAACGCCTACATCGATCCGAAGGCGGCCGACGTCGTGCTGCACTCGGGCGCGCCGGTGACGGTGGTCCCGCTCGACGCGTCCAACAGCGTCCCCATCACGACGTTCTTCGCCAGCGCGGTCCAGGCGAACCGTTCCACGCCGGCGATGCGCCTGCTGGCGGAGTTGCTGAACGACCCGTTCTACACGCAGGCGCCGGTCTACTTCTGGGACCCGCTGACGGCGGTCGCGGCGACCGACAGGCACGTCCTGCGTGAAAGCCGGGCGCGGCTCATCGTCACCCAGGCCCCGGGCGCAGGATCGGGCGAGACCACCATCGGCCCGGCCGGCGCGCCGGTCATGCTGGGCACGTCCGCCAATGCCGGGGCGTTCGCGCGGGACTTCCTGGCGACGCTCAATCGCGGCAGGGACGTCGCGGTGCCGGGGGTGCCCGCTTCTCAGCACCTGGCGATCGGCTTCAACGGCGCCGGCTACGCCTCGCGCGTGCCTTCATCTCTCGCCGCCGGCGAGATGGCCGTGCGCTTGTCCAACAGCGCGTCGGCGCGGTCCGGCGGTTTCCACCTGATCGTCGGCAGGCTGGGCGCGGGGAAGACGCTCGCCGATGTCAGCGACGTGATCAGGCGCGGCCACGTCACCAGCACGCCCGCCTGGTTCCAGATCATGTCCGTGCTGCCGGCGCCACCTGGCGCCGCGGCGGTCTGGGGTATCGCGCTTGTTCCCGGCCGCTACGCGCTCGTGTGCGCGCGGGACGCGGACGGCGCCCTGCACGCGCTGACGGAGGTGCGGATCCAGTGACAGCCCTCACGAGGAACGCCTATCCGGTGGTGCTGTGCATGGTCAGCTTCGGCGCGTGGCTGGCCAGCGGAGAGCCGAGGTCAGGCGCTCCCGTCAGCGGCGATCGTCCGCGAGATCATTAGTTCCCGCCAGCACGTCCTCGCGCAGGATCCTGCAGGCTTTCTCAGGTTCCTCGAAGATCGGGCTGTGCGCCGAGTCGCTGAATGTGTAGAAGCCTTTCAGCGGTGCCCTGAGCTTCGCCACGTACTCCTGTGCCAGCTGATAGCTGACCGTGTAGTCGTGCTTGCCGTGGAAGAAGTAAGCGGGCAGGGAAAGCCCAGGGACGCGCTCAGCCAGATCGGTCGCCATCATCTCGTCCCACAGGGCGCTGACTCCTGTCGCGAGCTTGCCGCGCCACAACCTGACCTTCTCGGCAGGCGTGTACGCCGAGCACGTCAGGGACGGCCAGAAGAGGCCGCTCAGCACGGACGTCATGTCGTGGGTGGTGCCAACCCCCAGGCGGTGCATGGCCCGGTCCCGCACCGCGAGATACGCACGCGGTGCTCCTGCTGACCCTGTCACCGGCGCTGCCGCGAGCCTGCGCACCATGCGGCTGTCGCCACGCAGCTTGAACTGCCCGAGCATGTACTGCTGCGCAAGCCGTTCTGACTCGAGCTGGCGAACGATCTGAGCCACGCCAATGTAGGCGCAGTACAGCTCCGGCGCGCGAGCGGCCGCCTGCAGGGCGAAGAACGTCCCGCCGGAATGCGCCATCAGGTAGATCTTCTCCTTGCCGAAACGGGCGCGCAGGTACCTGGTCAGCTCGAGCGTGTCCGCGATGAACTGCTCGCTCGTCATCGTTCCTGGAGGGATGTCAGGGCTGAAGGACAGGCCCGTGCCGCGCTGTTCCCACCAGACAACAGTGAAGTCCTTCTCGAGCCCGGTCGGATACCGCTCCGTCAGGAAGAACTCAGGCATGCCGCCGTGGAGGCAGAGCAGCACCGGGCGGCCAGGGTCCGCACCCTGGATGAACATTCCCTGCCGTACGCCGTTGATGTCGGCAAATACCTTCGCGGGTGATTCCATGCGGACCTCGCGCCGGCTCGTCGTGCGCGGGAAGCCCGCGCTCAGGGGCGCCCTGGCCGGCGACCGGGGACGATTCTGGTCGTTACTTCCGGCCAGGGCTCTAGCTCCACTCTGGCGGTGCGGAGGCCGCGGGCGGCAGGGCACTGCGCCCTCTGTGGCCGGGACCATTGGCCCCAGCTAGCTGAATCGTGACCAACGGCCATTCGGCCGGTGACCAGCGGCCCTGCCTCGTGACTGGGCCGGCTCGTAACGTCAGATCTGGAGGTGGCGAAGATGTCTGCTACCGCATACCCGGTCAGGGTGAATGCCAAGCTTGATGCCCCGCTGTCGCGATGGCTCTGGCTGTTCAAATGGGTGCTGGCCATTCCGCATTACTTCGTACTTGGATTCCTGTGGGCCGCCTTTGTCGTCCTGAGCGTCGTCGCGTTCTTCGCGATCCTGTTCACGGGCCGGTATCCGCGGGCGATATTCGACTTCAACGTCGGGGTCCTGCGCTGGACCTGGCGCGTCCAGTACTACGCCTACGGGGCGCTCGGCACCGACAGGTACCCGCCCTTCAGCCTGCAGGATGACCCGAGCTATCCGGCGCATCTGGAGATCGACTATCCCGGCCGGCTGTCCCGCGGCCTCGTGCTCGTCAAGTGGTGGCTGCTGGCCATCCCGCACTACTTCATTGTCGGGCTGTTCGCGGGCGGTGGCACCGTCGCGGTGATCCGGCTGGGAGGCCACGACGTCAACTGGCCTGGTGGTGGCGGCCTCATCGGGATTCTGGTCATTGTCGCCGCTGTGATACTGGCGATAACCGGACGCTACCCGGACTCGATCTTCGGCTTCATACTCGGCATGAACCGCTGGGTGCTGCGCGTGGCCGCGTACGCGAGCCTGATGACTGATCAGTACCCGCCGTTCCGGCTCGACACCGGCGACGCGGATCCGAGCGCAATGATCATGACCGGGCCTGCAGGGCTGGAGCCTGGCCAGGCACAGGGAGAGCCCTCTGTCCAGCGGCCGCCGCAGTCGGCAGCACGCTGGAGTGGCGGGCTCATCGCGAGCGCGGTCGTAGGTTCTGTGTTCCTGCTGGGTGCCACCGGCCTGGTCGCTGGCGGAGCCGGGTCACTCTGGGCCGGCCAGGTGATGCGTGACGGCGGGTACGTGACGTCGGCGAGCACGACGTACACCACCGGCGGGCGCGCGCTGGTCACTGACGCCTTGCAGGTTCCTGGCAATGGCCTAGACCGGTTCGGCAGGAGCATCGTCGGCAAGGTGCGGATCCGCGTCACGTCCGCTGAGCGCGGAACGCCGGTCTTCGTGGGCCTGGCGCGAGCGCACGATGTGGCCAGGTACCTGGCAGGGGTGAAGTACACGACGGTCAGGGACATCGGCACCGCCGGGACCGCGGTTATCACGCCGGGCACGGTGGTGCCCGCCGACCCGGCTAGCGTGAAGTTCTGGGCGGCAAGTTCGGCCGGACTGGGTACGCAGACAGTTGTCACCCGCATCACGTCAGGAAACTGGGCGGTCGTCGTCATGAATCCGGACGCATCGGCAGGGCTGACCGTGCGCGCTGATGTCGGCGCCACGGCCCCTGGCCTGCCGTGGATCGCGGGTGGCTTGCTGGCAGCTGGCGTACTGCTAGGTGCTGGCGGTGCGCTGCTTGTCGTCATCGCGGTCAGGCGGTCCGGAGGGCCGGCGCCGCGGCAAGCCCAGCCTGCACGGTAGAGATTGGAAAGGGCGATCGTCATGGGTGACTTCTTCGGCCTCCTCGCGGCCGGGCCGTTCTTCTTCGTCAGCTCCTGGGTGCTGATGCTGTTCGCCGGCGGATTCGCCAGCGATCTGGGCGTCAAGCCGATCGGTTACCTCACCGCGATGGTCGTCACGATCGCGTTGTGGCTGACCCTGGCTCCGGCGATCGGCGCCATCGCCAGGGCCGGGCGGAGCAAGCCGCGGTCGAAGTAGCCCAGGCTGCGCCGGTACCTTCCGCTGGCGACATCTGTCCAGTTAGGATCCTAGGACAACAGCTTCAGGGCCCTAACGTCGCGGGAGAGGGGCGGCCATGTCTGGCAGCGCTACGCGGAAGGTGCACAAGGACTGGGATGCCGACCAATTCAGCAGGCCAACTCGGGAAGGCGACACCCAGCTCGAAGTGCAGGGCATGGCGCCGATCCCCGAGGACGGCCGCTACGGCAGGAAGTTCCGCCTGTTCACGGTGTGGTTCGCGCCAAACCTGGTGCCGGCTGCCGTCTTCACCGGAACCCTCGCCACCGCCGACTTCATCGGGCTGAGCCTGTGGTGGGGAATCCTCGCCATCGTTCTCGGCAACATTCTCGGGAACTTTGACGAGCACATGAGGCTCTACGCGGACCACGTCCTGCCCGCGTTCCGTGCCGGTGCTGGAGCGGGGTGATCCGCGATTTCGGCTGGTCTGCCTGAGCTCAACATGTCCGGAGCGGTGGCCGTCGTCACCGGCGCGAGCCGGAGCATCGATCGCTACGCCGCGAAGCCGTGCGCGATCGTCTACACCTCGGGGTCTACCGGCATGCCCAAGGGCGCGCTGCTGTCTGAGCACGGAACTGTCCGGAGCGCCAGGCTGAGCTGGCAACACTGGTATGGCGGCGACAAGGAGCTCAGGACCGTCGTCCAGCACCCCATCAACCACGTCGGCTGGCTGGTCTGTGAGTGCGTGGCCGGGCTGGTCGCCGGGGGATCGCTCTACTTCATGGAGCGTTTCGACGGGGGTGCGACGCTTCGGCTCATCGAGAAGCACAAGCTGAACCTGTGGGTGGCGTTCCCGACCATGCTGCGGCTGGCAATGCAGAGCCCGGCCTGGCTGGACAGCGACCTGGCCAGCCTGCGGCGGGTGGCGCTCGGCACCGCCCCGGAGGTCGAGATCCTCAGGCAGTTTCGCGCGGGGTCTGACGCGATCTTCTGCGTCAGCTACGGCCTGACCGAGGCGCACGGGGGAGCGGTGACGGTCACCGATGACAACGCCAGCCTGCACGAGGTGGCCGGATCCATCGGGCGTCCGGTGCCAGGCGTCGAGGTGCGGATCGTCGGCGAGTCCGGGCAGGCCGCGGCGGCCGGGGAGCCTGGCGAGCTGCTCATCCGCGACTCGACGGTGTTTCTCGGCTATCTCAACAGGCCGGAGGCGACCGCGGACACGATTGGCGCGGACGGCTGGCTGCGCACAGGCGATGTGGCCGTCGCCGATCCCGGCGGGACTATGCGCTTGGTCGGCCGTATGAAGGAGATGTACAAGTCCGGCGGCTACAACGTCTACCCGCCGGAGATCGAGAATGTCATCGGCGGCTACGACGACGTCGTGCAGGTCGCGGTCGTCGGCGCGCCCGACCCGCTCTGGGAATCGGTCGGCGTCGCGTTTCTCGTCGTCGACGACCGCGCGGACTTCGCCCTGCCTGAGTTCACCGCGTACCTGCGTTCCGAGCTGGCCAACTACAAGGTGCCGAAGCGCTTCGAGCTGCTGGACGCTATGCCGCAGCTGCCGAATGGCAAGGTGGACCGGGTCGAGCTGCGCAGGCGCGCCGAGGTTCTGGTCGCCTCAGACGACCGCTAGCAGCCGGACGGGGGCGCCGGTCGCCCCGGCGAACTTCGGGGTAGCGCAGATCAGCAGGAACTCGTAGACACGCTCGCGCGCGATCTCCTCGAGTTGCGCCTGTTCGATCAGGTACACGCCGGACTTCGCCAGCAGCTCGATGTGGACGGAGAAGTCCTCACCCGGCCGTTCGGCCGGCCAGACCTCCACCGACGCCTGGTCAGCGCCGACCGCTACGACGCCCTGCGCGGCCAGCCACTTCGCCGCGTCGATGCTGATGCCCGGGCAGCCGCCGAGCATGTACGTCTCGTTGTCAACACCCCAGTACCTGGCCCAGCCCGTGCGCACCAGCACCACGTCGCCGGGCCTGACCTGCACCTGCTGGGCCGTCAGCACCCGCTGCAGCTCATCGGCGGAGATCGCGTCCCCGGGTTTCATGTCGCGGCCGCGGTGCCCGACGACGTCAGCGAGGATGCCACGCGTGAGCACCGGCGGCAGGTTCTCGATACCGAGCTTGAGCAGGCCCCACTGGCCGTAGACGTCCAGCAGCGGGCGGTTGTTGAAGGCCAGGCCTGACACGGTTACGTGGCCGAGCGCGTCAACGTGGGTCCCGGTGTGCATGTCGAGCTCGATCCGCTCCTGTGCCCAGCCGATGTCGTTGGTGGCGCCCGTCACCTCCCGCTCGTATTTCGCGCTCGCCCACGGCTGATGGTTGAGGCAGATGAAGTACGGCGTCAGGTAGACCGGATGGGTCGGGGCCTGCCTCGAGACCGGGAAGCTCAGGTCGAACACCCGCCCGGTTTTGCCCAGCCGGAGCGCCTGGCTGATGAGGTCCCCGGTAAGCCGGTTCGCTGCGCCTGCCTGGTCATCGGGTCCCCATGGGCTGGCCGGGAGCAGGCTCATGACCCGGCGGCCGGCAAGTCCGAGCCTCCGCCACCACTGGCGGGCCCTCCGGAGGGTCCTGAGCTCGCCGCCGCGGCCGCTGGCGCGGCCTCGGCAGGGGCCTGACGGGACCTGGCGAACCACGCCAGCGCGGCCAGGATGATGAGCCCAGCGCCGATCTCCCAGATCACTCTCGTCGGCCCGAGCGCCGGATTCGTGATGTCCCTCGGCCATGCCGTGACCGTGAGCGCGATCGCGACCCAGATCAGGCCGATCACGTTCAGCGGCACGCCCCACTTGCCGAGCCGGAACGGCGCCCGGCGTTCCGGCCAGCCGCGCAGGCGGCGCCTCAGCGACGCGGCCGCGGTGATGAGGTAGGTGGAGAGCAGCAGGCCGGCAACCGCGTCCACGACGACCGTGATCTTCGAGATGATCAGCAGCGGGATGAAGCTCAGCACCACGCACAGCACCACTGTGTAGAACGGTTCGCCGGTTCGCGTCGACACCTTGCTCAGCGCGGTGGCACCTGGCAGATAGCCGTCGCGGCTCATGCCGAAGATCAGTCTCGTCATCGCGCCCATGTTCGCGATCGCGGTGCTGACCAGGGCGACGAGGGCGGCGGCCAGGATGGTGTCCTCACCCGCGGTGCCGAGCGCGGCGTGCAGGGTCTGCGGCACCCAGGCGGCCTCCGCCTCCATGCCTGCCGGTATGTCAGGCGTGGCCAGCAGCATCGCGAAGGCGAACAGGCCAGTGAAGACGGCGGTGCCGACGCACGCCAGCAGGATGGCGCGAGGGCCGTCCGTGCGCGAGCGGCGCACCTCCTCGGAGAAGAAGCCCGCGCTCTCGAACCCGGTGAGCAACGTGAGCTCCAGCGCCAGCGCGACGATGAACGGCACGAAGTAACTGCCGTGTCCCTGTACGCCGGCGGACTGGAACACGACGTGCACGGGCTGTTTGGTGTGGAAGAGCAGCAGGATCGTCGCCCCGAACAGGACGACGAGTTCAAGGACGACGCCGACGCCGTTGAGCAGGCCCGCCAGCCGCACGCTGGAGCTGATTACGATCCCGGCGATGAGCGTCAGGATGATCGCGATGATGATCGAATTCCGCGTGCTGAACGCGATGCTGGGGAAGAGCCCGCTGAGGACGACATTCACGATCACGCCCAGTATTGGCTGGATGATGACCACGCACGCGGTGTAGAAGACGGCTGTGAGCCAGCCCCACCATTCGCCGCCCAGGTACTTCGCCCACTGGTAGATGCCCCCGGTGATCGGGTACTGCGAGACCAGCTCGCCCCACTGCAGCGCCATCACTGTCTGGAAGACCAGGCAGATCGGGAAGACCCAGATGAACGCCGGGCCGCCCACGGCGAACGCCGCAGACGTGACCAGGATCGATCCGGCGGTCGGGCCCTGGAACGCGATGCCGAAGAATCCCTGCTCGAGCAGGTTCAGGCCACGCCTGAGCTTCGGCTGGACGCCAAGTTCTCGCAGGTAGGCGTCGTCATCGAGATACTGCGCTGCTGGCTCTTCCACGGGCGCTCCTCACAAGAACAGCGGGAGGCGGATAGGAGCCTAGGATGATAGGTTGATTCCGCCTTTGTCAAGCTCGGGATTCGAGCGGACCAAGAACATGGGTTTGCGCCGTTCGGCTCGGTTCCGCGCGTCGGTTCCGCGTGTCGGCCGGCCGCGGTTCCGCGCGTCGGGTGCGCGCGTGAGGAGGAGTGCTGTGGGCAGGACCTTCTTGCAGGGAGCAACGATCATCGACGGCCTCGCGGATTCCGGGTTCACGGGGTCCGTACTGGTGGACGGCGAGGTGATCGGGGCTGTCGGCACCGGCCTGACGCCTGCCGCCGGCGACACTGTGATCGACTGCCGTGGCTTGTTCGTGTGCCCCGGATTCATCGACGCGCACTGCCACCTGATCTACAACGACGCCAAGGACCTCTACGACCTCGAGATCGCGAAGTCGATCCCCGAGGCCACGCTCGACGCCGTCGCGAGCGCGAAGCGGCTGCTTGAACTCGGCTTCACGGCGGTGCGCGACCTGGGCTCGCGCGCCAATATCGGCGTGACCATCCGCGACGCGATCAACCGCGGGCTACCAGGCCCGCGGGTGCTCGCCGCTGGGAACATCATCACGACAGTGGGCGGCCTGCTCGACGGTCATCCAAGCCACCTCTTCGACGGAGGGCGCTACAAGTACGGTCACGGAACGACGATCAGCGGCCCCTGGGAAGCCAGGGACGCGGTGCGCCAGCAGGTCAAGGACCGCGTCGACTGGATCAAGACCGAGGCCAGCGGAACCGGCTTCAACCCGATGTGTCCCGCCGACCGCGACACGACCTCAGAAGAGGAACTCGCGGCGATCGTCGACGAAGCCGATCGCAAAGGCCGGCCGGTCGCCGTCCACGCCGAATCGCGCCTCGGCGTTCTGAAGGCTGCCCGAGCGGGCGTGCGCACGATTGAGCACGGCATCTTCATGGACGACGAGGGCCTCGAGCTCATGCTCGCGAAGAACATTGCCTACTCGCCGACGCTTGCCCTGTATGTCGGCCTCGCGGACTGGGGCGGCGACGTCGGCATTCCGGCCGCGATCGTGGACCTGCAGAAGAGCACGCGGGACCGCCACATCGAAAGCGTGCGCCGCGCCCGTGCAGCCGGTGCCACGATCATCGCCGGTTCGGACGCTGGCGTGCCAGGATTCCCGCAGGGCGGCGCGCTGAAGGAGGTCCAGGCCTATGTCGACTTGGCCGGAATGTCGCCGATGGCGGCACTGAAGTCGCTGACCAGCGCCCCTGCTCGGGTCTTCGGCATCGAAGAGGTGACCGGTTCCATTCAGCCTGGCCGCGAGGCTGACCTGGTGATGTTCCGCGAGGATCCCCTGGAGGACATCCGTGTCCTTGATAATGACAGGGCTCGGGTCGCGGTTCTCCGTGCTGGCCGTCTCGTCGCTGGCGAGCTCGAGACCGCCGCTCAGACCTAGACGTTCGGTAGGTTCGCTTGGCAATGCAGACCACGGCATTCGGTGACCCATCGCGGTCAGCAAAGGGCCGGCAGAGGTACGTGACCAGACGGCTGAATCTCAGCAGTCATATCCCGCTGTACATTCAGCTGACCGAGATACTCAAAGAGCGCATCGAGTTCGGCGAGTGGGAGCCGGGCAGCCGGTTCGCCTCCGAGGGCGAGATCGGCGCGGAGTTCGGCGTGAGCAGGGCCGTCGTGCGCCCCGCGATCGCGATCCTGGTCACAGACGGTCAGCTGGTCAAGCTGAAGGGCCGCGGCGTCTTCGTGGCCCAGAAGAAGGTCAGCTACCGGATGGACGGGCTCGTCAGAAGCCTGCTGGCCGGAGCCGAGCGCATTGGCAACCAGATCATGGACTCCAGCGAGGAGGAGCTCGACGAGCGTCTCGCTCATGCCCTCGGCATTACCGCGGACGAGACGAAGGTGGCTCACGTGATGAGCGTCGTCGGGGTGGAAGGCCGGCCGATCGGGATCCGCGATTCCTATATCTCGCCGCTCATCGCCGACGCAGTGCTGAAGAGGATCGATGCGGGCCCGGGGAAGAAAGGCCGGTTCAGGCTTCCAGGCAAGTTGAGCCTCGGCCGGTGCGAGGCAGAGATCGAGGTAAGTTCCGCCAGCCCGTTCGAGGCTGAGTGGCTGGGCATCAACGCCGGTTCGCCGACGATCCTCGGGACCTACCGGGACCTCGGCCGTCTGGCCGACGGCGAGTTCGCGCCGCTCGAATTCGCGCGCATGGTCTACCGGTCCGACATCACGTCGTTCAACTTCGATTTCGGCTAGGCGCTCTTGGCCGGCTAACGGCTAACCAGGGGCGTTCGCTGGTGCGCTGGCCGCGCGCAACTCGACGCAGCAGGCGCCAGGCTGCGGCTCCAGCACGGCAACAGCCGACGAGGTTCCGAGGCCCTCGAGGAACCCGGCGAGGAAGGCGTGGTTGATGCCGCACACCAGCTCTGTGGACCTGGCGGCGAGGGGCTGGAAGGGGCAGTTGCGCAGGATCAGCTGTCCTGGGAGCGCCTGCGTCGGCTCGAACCCAAGCCGGACGAGGAAGGTTCTGGCCAGGGCCAGCGCTCTCTCGGCGCCGAGCCGCCCCGGCCGGCCCTGGTGCCGCTCGATCTCGCCGAGCTGCCGGCCACGTGCGGCGGCGGTGTCGAGTACCACCTGCCTGACGCCGGCGTCGGGCCCGCCATCGAGCACGGAGTCCAGCAGGATCTCGGCCAGGAACTGGTGCTGGCGCGGCGGGATGCTGATCTGGACCACCCGGTCGGTCGGCTGATACGTCTTCGCCGCCCGTCCTGCCCGCCGGAGGCCCCTGGCCGCTCCGGCGCGCAGCAGCCCCGCGTCGACGAGCTTGTCCAGGTGGAATGCGGCGAGCTTGCGGGAGATACCGACCTCGGCGGCAGCCTGGTCCCTCGTCACCGGCTCACCGGCATCGCGGATGAACGCGTACATGCGCCGGCGAAGATCATCGGCCAGCGCTGCGATGGCCGCGATGGAGGCGGCGTCCCGCGATTCATCCAGACTCACACAGCCAGGGTATCGCCCATCAGTCTGGCTGAAAACCTGACAGAGAACTGACAGACGTCGGATAACACCGTTTCAGTTGACGCCAGAGCCCGATAAGACAAGACTTATTAGTTAAATGGGAGGTCTGGCGTGACCAACGGGCTGTATGAGGCCAAGCGGCCGATGACCGTGCTCGCGGGCAGGTACGGCCATCCGCTGCACCCGATGCTGGTCACGGTTCCCATCGGCGCGTGGATCGCCAGCCTCGTGTTCGACATCGCCTCGCGGCTGGTGACCGGCCCTGCGTTCCTGGCCTGGGGATCGGAATGGCTGATCGCCGTCGGGGTCGTCGGCGCGCTCGCCGCCGCCGGTGCGGGCATCCTGGACTTCTACGTGATACAGCCGGGGACTCGCGCGTACCGGACCGTGGTCGTCCACATGAGCCTGAACCTCCTGGTGATCGTCGCGTTCGGGGCCGGCTTCGTCTGGCGTTACGGCGGCTATCACCGGCCAGGAGCGGTGCCTGCCGGGCAGATCGCGGCCTCCGCCGCGAGCCTGGCCCTCCTCGCGGTGTCCGGGTACCTGGGCGGCAAGCTCTCCTATCGCTACGGGGTACGCGTCGCCGACGAGCAAACGCAGGCGCGCGGCTTCATCGCCCGCAGGTCTGTGGTCACGCAAGCGGCGCCTGCCGGTTACGCCGGTCCCGCTGCGCCCGCCGGTTACGCGGGTCCCGCTGCGCCCGCCGGTTACGCGGGTCCCGCTGCGCCCGCCGGTTACGCGGGTCCAGCGGCGCCCGCGCAGGGCCGGTACGCCGGGCAGCCGCCATCGGGCTGGGCCGGCAACGCCTGGCCAGCGCAGCAGGAACCTGTCCCGCCCGCCGATGCGTACCGGCGGCGCGGCCCCATCCCGCCCTACCGGAAAAACGCCTCCTAAGGGTTGCCGTCGGGCCTAGGCCGGCTACCCGACGACGATGGTGAGCTTGAAGTGGCCGCGTGATCCGGTACAGGCCAATGCCTCGCCGCAGGTAACGCGGTGAGCCGTAATCACAGCCTTGCCGGGCGCCAGCGCCTTGTAGACGGCGCGCTTCGGCTGACAGCCCACGCCAGGCAGGCACTTGTGCGCGGCCTTCATCAGCGTCACCGGGCCTTCCTGGCGCAGGACGGCCGGCTTCGAGCTGCCCGGCGAACTGCCAGTAAGTGCTGCCGAGGATCAGCGCGACCTTGTCGCCAACGCCCACATGAATGGTCGTGCCATTGGCGCGGTCGTGTTCGGTGATGAGCCGCGGGACCGGCGCCGGCCCGCCTGCTCGGGGATGAGCGACGCCGCAGCCGGCAGCCAACATCGCCGAAGCGGCGACGACGGAGACGAGGACGGGCCGGAGCACGCGAGCGGAGGCCGCGGCCACGAAGAGGAGAACGATCCGGAGCGCGCGAGTGACGAACATGGGACCTCCGATAGGCGCTAAGCGTGTGTTGGACGCCTGCGGGCGGCCCGCTGGTTCCCGTGACCCGCGACCTAGCACGGATTCCAGTCGCTGGACAACCCAGTATTCCCGTTTTGCGTGACTGAAGGCCGTGCTAAGTGCCACGCGGGATCACCGCAACGTGGTCGTGCGGGTGAACCGCGGGGTATGGGGACACGTGAACCTTAGGACGTCCGGTTTGACTAGGTAACTTTGACAATTCGGAGAGACGTACAGTTGAGCCGTGGGTGAGCATCAGCCTCGCAAGGGGCAGACCGCACCGCCGCTGCTGGTGCGAACGACGGGCTCCGATCGAAGCCTGCAGCCAGGCCCTTCGTACCAGATCGGCCGTGACCCGAGCTGCGACATCGTGATCAACGATCCGCGGGTGTCGCGGCGTCACGCTGTGCTCAGGCTCGAAGAGGGCCACTGGGTGCTGGCCGATAGCGGCAGCGCCAATGGTATTTATGCCGGCGACCAGCGCATCACGACGCTGGCGATCTACGGCGAGTGCATGGTCCGGCTTGGTCATCCGGCCGATGGCCTGGTCCTGACCTGCACCGTGAGCGCAGCCGCCCCCGGCAACGGCAACGGCAACGGCAACGGCAACGGCGCGTCCGCCGAGTCGGCGGTCACGGTGCTCGGAATGGCACCGAGCGGGCCGCAGGTGGCCGCGCAGCCAGGCACTGGCCCGGCTTTCCCCTCGCCAGCTCCCGCGCCCGAGCGCGCCAGCGGACCACAACGCCCTAGCGGACCGCAGCGCCCTAGCGGACCACAGCGCCCTAGCGAAACACAGCGCGAGGGCGAACCGCAGCGCGGGGGCGAACCGGAGCGCCCAGGCGAACCGCTCGAGATCCCGTACGCGGTTCGCTGGCTGGTTCCGAGGGGCGAGCGGTTCGCGAACTTCGACATCCTGAACGACAACGACACCCAGCTCGACTACTACCGCCAGTTCGGCCACATCTACGCGGTCGGGATCCCGACCAAGAAGTGGCGCATCGTCGTCGTGTCTGACCCTGAACTGCTCGACGAGGTCGCGGGGAACGAGCTGCAGTTCGGCAAGCAGATCGAGGACATCAACTTCTTCGACCAGCTGAGCAACTCCCGCGGCGGCGGCATCTCGGTGATCGGCGACGGCGAGCACTACGAGCGGATCCGCCGGGTGATGCTGCCCTGGTACGCGCCGATGAACCAGCGCACCCAGCTCGAGCTCATGAAGGAACAGGCCAGGAAGCTGGTCGCGTGCTGGTCAGCGATGCCCGACAGTGAGCCGCTTGACGCCCGTTCCTGGATGGAGCGCTACGCCCTCGAGGTGTCTGGCCGCGGGGCGTGCAAGTACGACTTCGGCCTGCTCGACGGCAGCAGCAACCCGCACCCGTTCGCGGTCGCGGTGCCCGAGAGCACCAAGGAATCCATCCTGCGGGTTGCCGAGCCGAGGCCCGATTTCACGCTCTTCTCTGGGCGTGCCAAGCGAGCCAAGCGGAAGCGATACCGGCAGAACAACTCCGAGCTCTTTCGCGCGGCCGACGCGCTGGTCAGCGCCCGCATGCATACCTGCCCGGCCGGGGCGCAGACTGACCTGCTCAGCCGGCTGGTCACGACGCCGGATCCGGAAACCGGCGAGCTGCTCGACACCGTGACGGTCCGCGATCAGGTCCTCATGCACCTCTCGAACGGCTTCAACGGGCCGTCGATCACCGGCGGCTGGCTCGCGTACCTGCTCGCCACGCACCCGGATGTCGAGGAGAAGATGATCGCCGAGATCGACGGGATCACGGGCGGCGACCCCGACCACGACCTGCAGTATGACGACCTGTTCGAGCTGCGGTACACCACACAGGTGATCAAGGAAGCGATGCGGATCTTCCCGCCGATGCCGGTCACGATCCGACGCAGCCTCAAGGACGGCAGGCTCGGCCGGTACCGGGTCAGGAAGGGCGACATCATCTTCGTCGGCACGCTCGCCGCGCAGCGCGACGCGCGCTACTGGGGCCTGGAGCCCGACCGCTTCGATCCTGACCAGTTCGCGGTCGAGAAGGTCGTGGACCGGCCACGGCACGCGTTCATCCCGTTCTCGGTCGGCAAGCGGCAGTGCATGGCGCAAGAGGTCACGTTCATGATGCTCCGCGTCGTGCTGTACGAGATCTACAAGCATTACCGGTTGCGGCTGGCTCCAGGCACGACCGTGGTAAAAAACGCAATAGTCACAACAAAGCCCGCCTCGGTACCCATCGTCCGCCTGGCCCGTGCCGACATCGTGCGCCAGAAGAAGCCGGCCGCGGAACTCGGCAGTGAGCAGGCCGTCGCCGCTGCCTCGCCAGCCCCGGCTGTCGCCGGGCCCGCTACGGCCGCGCCCGACCGGAGCGGGCCACCGACGGAGATCCCCGAGACGAGCCAGTACCGGCACATCGTGATCGCGTACGGCAGCAACTTCGGCGCGAACAAGGAGCTGGCCGAGCGCTTCGCGGAACGCGGTCAGTACCACGGATACAGCTGCGACGTCAGCACCCTCAACGAGCTCGCCGAGCAGCCTGCCAGGACCGCCCCGTGGCTGCTCGTCGTCATGACCTCGACCTACACGTCGAACCCGCCCACCAACGCGGCAGCGTTCAAGACGTGGCTCGAGCGCACCGAGCCTGGAACACCCACCTGGGAGAACTGCCGGTACCTGGTCTGGGGGCTCGGCAACACCCAGTGGAACGCGTTCCTCGCCTTCCCGCGCTACGTCCAGAAGAAGCTGTCCGACCTCGGTGCCAGTCCGCTCGCGGATTTCGGCTACGGCGACGTGGGCTCGCCGGCCTGGGAGCGCCTGCACGCCGAGTGGAACACGCGGGTCTGGCCAGCCTTGCTCGAGCTGTCGGGGGCGCGGCCCACCGATGCCGCCGCGGCACGCGAGGCCGCCAGGCAGGCCAGCGCCGGCGCGCTGACGAGCACCAACTCCAATGTCGCGATGCAGCGCTCGCTGAGCGAGGACGTACCGTCCGGCGCACAGGACCGTCCGGCGAGTGGTGTGCCAGCACGCGCGACGAGCGTGTCTTCGGTGATGCGGCGGATGGCGACCGGGTCACGGATATGGACCAGGGGCAGCCGCTCTCCGGCGGCGGGCAGCACGCAGCCGCGCGCGTTCCTCGCGCCGACGATCCTGACCAATGCCGTCGGGATGGCCACCGTGGAGGCGCGCGTCCTGGCCTGCAGGGACCTCCAGCCGGCAGAGTCGCCCAAGCAGACCAGGCACCTGGAGATCAGCCTGCCGCCCGGCGTGACCTACCAGGTTGGCGACCACCTCGGCTTCTGCCCGAAGAACGATCAGGACCAGGTCGAACGGCTCGCGCACAGGCTGGGCGCCGCGCTCGACGGCCTGTTCGTGGTGCCGCCGACGATGAACGTCACGGCCGTGCCGAAGGGCGTCGTGCTCCAGGTCCGCAACATGCTCACGAGCCTGGTCGACATCACGGGCAGGCCAACGGCCGCCCTGGTGGACCTACTGCTCGACAAGGTCACCGACCAGGCCGAGTGGTCGAAGCTGATGCAGGTCAAGGCCGTCGCAGCGGACCCGGAGGGTCCCGCGTCGCCGCTGCGCGCGGCGATCGACGCTGGCGGCTTCGACGTCCTCAGCCTGCTCGAGGAGTTCGGCTCGTGCCGCCTGAACATCTACGACCTGCTGCAGGTCGCGCAGCCGCTGAAGCCGCGCTACTACTCGACGAGCTCGAGCCCGCGGTTCCACGGCGACGGCGTCGCTCACGTGACTGTGGGCTTGGAGGCCGCGCCCGTTCCCGGCATGGCGGGCCGCCAGTTCAGCGGGATGAGCTCGCAGTACGTGCATTCGCTGCGCGAAGGAGACCGGGTCAGCGTCTTCCACGACAGCGCCGACGGGTTCCACCTGCAAGACGACGTGACGAGACCGATGATCTTCGTGTCCGCGGGAACTGGTTTCGCGCCGATGCGGGCGTTCTTGTGGGAGCGCCTGGCGATGCGGCGGGCAGGGGCCGCGCTGGCTGAGGCCGCGCTCTTCAACGGAATCAGGTCGGCCAGCCTCGACTACATCTACCATGACGAGGTCGCGCAACTCGGCGCCGAGGGCGTGCTCGATCACGTGCATGTCGCGGCGTCGCGCGAGCGACCGGGCCGCCGCGATCACGTTCAGGACCGGCTGAAGGAGCAGGGCGCGCTCGTCTGGCGCCTGCTGTCCGCGGGCGGCTACGTCTACGTCTGCGGCTCACAGCCGATGCGCGCCGGTGTCCGCTCCGCCCTCGTCGACGTCGTCGCGCACCACGGGTCCCTGCCGCCCGGGCAGGCTGAGGCCTACGTGTCCGAGATGG
This sequence comes from uncultured Actinomycetota bacterium, assembly GCA_963739025.1. Lineage (GTDB taxonomy): Bacteria > Actinomycetota > Actinomycetes > Streptosporangiales > Streptosporangiaceae > Chersky-822. Next base: position 132,764 of record CAVTYS010000006.1, read on the forward strand.
AGACGACCGGGCGCTACCGCCCAGACCTCTGGGCCTGACTCGGCGATACTGACCCAGAGATACTTCGTGGAGACCGCATGGACCTTCTGGCCTTGATCCTGACCGTCGCAGCACTCGTGATGTTCGGGTTCGCCGCCAGCGGCCGCGAATTGCGCCGCTTCAATGAGATCGCGCTCGGCCTGGTCTTTCTGACCGCGGCGCTGATCTGCCAGTTCACATCGATCACGAACATCCACGTCGGCCGGTGATGAAGGGCGGGCCCGCGCAGTCCAGGGAGCGGTTCAGGGCCGGCCTGCGAGTACCGACCGCTGGTCTGGCGCCCGGTTTCGCTCAGGCCAATCTCATCGTGTTGCCAGCGGCGGCGGCGGTCGAGTTCGGTGAGTTCGCGAGGCGCAACCCCGGCCCGTGCCCGCTGCTCGACGTGACCGCGCCGGGCAGCACGCGGACTCGCCTCGCGCCTGGCGCGGACCTGCGCACCGACCTGCCCGCGTACCGGGTCTGGGAAGACGGCGCGTGCGCAGCCGAGCCTGACGAGGTCACCGCATTCTGGCGGGATGATCTCGTCGCGTTCCTCACCGGCTGCAGCTTCACCTTCGAGCGCGCGCTCGTCGCGGCGGGCGTGCCGGTGCGGCACGCGGATCTGGGCTGCAACGTGCCGATGTTCGCCACGGACCGCTCATGCGAGCCGGCCGGACGGTTCGCCGGCCCGCTGTGCGTGTCCATGCGTCCGATTCCCGCTAACCTGGTCGCCACCGCGGTCGAGGTGAGCGCCCGCTTCCCGGCCGCGCACGGCGCTCCCGTGCACGTGGGTGATCCGGCCGTGCTGGGCATCGCCGATTTGGCCAGCCCCGACTTCGGCGACCCTGTTCCGCTCCGAGACGGCGACGTGCCCGTCTTCTGGGCCTGCGGCGTCACCCCGCAGGCCGCGCTGGCCGCAGCGAAGATCCCGTTCGCGATCACGCATGCGCCGGGCCACATGTTCATCACCGACGTGCCGGAAACCGACCAGAGCCTGGTCAGCTAGAGCTCAACCACGACCTTGCCGGTCACGCGCCGGTGCTTGAGCTCGTCGATCGCGGCACGCGCCTGGCTGGCGGGGAACCGGGCGGACACGTGCGGGCGCAGCAGGCCGGCCTCGTACATCCGCAGTACCTCTGCGCAGTTGGCGCGGTCGGTCGCGGGATCGGTGGCCGCCCAGCCGCCATACAGGACGCCGACGACCTGGCACCGCTTGAGCAGCACCAGGTTGGCCGGGATGCGCGGGATGCCGGCCGGGAAGCCGATCACCAGCAGCCGGCCGTCGGGCGCGGTCGCGCGCAGTGCGGCCTCGGTGTAGTCGCCGCCGACGCCGTCGAAGATGACGTCGGCCGCGCCGCCCGGGCACATCTGCTTGAACAGAGCTGCCAGCTCGCGGCGGCCAGCGTCGTCGAACGTCCCGGCCGGGTACCGGAACGCGATATCCGCGCCATGGGCGCGCGCGACGTCAGCCTTCTCGTCGCTGGAGACGGCGGCGATGACGGTCGCGTTCATGGCCTTGCCGAGTTGCACCGCCGCCAGCCCGACGCCGCCAGCCGCGCCTAGCACCAGCAGTCGTTCGCCGGCCCGCAGCGCTGCGCGCTGAACGAGCGCGTGGTAGCCAGTCAGGTAGGTGGTCTGGATGGCCGCCGCCTCGTCGAGCGGCATGCTGGCCGGGATCGTCTGCACCCGGTCCTCGGGCACCGCCACGAGCTCGGCCATGCCGCCCAGGCTCATCCGCGCCATCACCCGGTCGCCGGGCGCGAAGCCGGTCACGCCGAGGCCCGTTCCTGTCACCTCGCCGCCGACCTCGCCGCCAGGGGTGAACGGCCGCCGCGGCCGCAGCTGATACTTGTCCTGCAGCAGCAGGACATCGGGATAGTTCACCCCGCAGTAGCCGACCCTGATCAGGACCTCGCCAGGGCCAGGGACCGGGTCAGGAACCTCCGTGACGCTGACGTCCTCGGCACCGGGAGCATCAGCACTGACAACCGCCTTCATGAGGTATCTCCCGGCTAGACGATCGAGGTCCTGTGACCCTTCCAGTACTCGTCCCTGAGCAGGCGTTTGTAGAGCTTGCCGGTCGCCGACCTGGGGAGCTCGGGAACGAAGTCGATGGTCCTCGGGCACTTGAAGTGCGTGAGCCTGGCCCGGCAGTAGTCGATCAGCTCCCCGGCAAGCTCGGGGCTCGCGCTGGCCGGGTCGGCGAGCTGGACGACGGCCTTGACCTCCTCGCCGAGGTCGTCGTTCGGGACGCCGATGACCGCGACGTCCAGCACGGCCGGGTGACCGGACAGCAGGTTCTCGGTCTCCTGCGGGTAGATGTTGACGCCACCGGAGATGATCATGTACGTCTTCCGGTCGGTCAGGTACAGGTAGCCCTCCTCGTCGAGGTGACCTACGTCCCCGACCGTGCTGGTGAGCCCGTCGCTGGTGCGGCTCTCCGCGGTCTTGGCCGGGTCACCGAAGTACTCGAACGCGGTCGCGCCGCGGAACCAGATCGTCCCGTCCGCGCCTGCGGGGCACTCCCTGCCCTCGTCGTCGAGGATGAGCAGTTCGCCGAGGATCGGCTTGCCGACCGTTCCCGGGTGCGCGAGCCACTGGGCGGAGTCGCAGAACGTGAACCCGTTGGCCTCGGTCGCTCCGTAGTACTCGGTGATGACCGGACCTAGCCAGTCGATCATCGCCTGCTTGACGTGCACGGGACACGGCGCGGCGGCATGCACGATGCACTCGAGCGATGAGGTGTCGTAGCGGGCCCTGACGTCTTCAGGCAGCCGCAGCAGCCGGCTGAACATCACCGGGACCATCTGGCAGTGCGTGACCCTGTGCCGCTGCACCATCGCCAGCCATTGCTCGGCGTCGAAGTGCTCCATGACCACCGTGGTCGCGCCGAGCCGCAGCGCCGCCGAGACGCTCGCCTGCGGTGCCGAGTGGTACAGCGGTGCAGGGTTGAGATAGGTCATGCCTTCCCTGAACCCGAACATGTGGCGCACGAACAGCATCACCGGCAGCGGCTCGTCAGGCGCGATCTCTGGCAGGCCGCGCAGCACTCCTTTGGGCTGGCCGGTCGTACCTGAGGAGTAGAGCATGGCCGTGCCGAGTGTCTCGCCGGGCACCGGCTCGTCCGGGTAGCCGGCGACGGCCGCGTCGTAGGACTCCCAGCCGGCCGGCGGCTCATCCGGCCCGGTGATCAGCGTGCGCTCAAGGTCCTGGCACTGCACCGCTGCCGCGACCGCCACGTCGCGGCGGGCGGCTGAACTGAACAGCAGCCTGGCGCGCGAGTTGGCGATGATGTAGGCCACCTCGTCAGCGGCCAGATAGGTATTGATCAGGGTGAAGTACAGGCCGGTCCGTTCCGCGGCTCCCTCGATCTCAAGCAACTGCGGGCAGTTCTCCATCAGGACCGCGATGTGGTCGCCGCGCTCCAGGCCAGCCGCGCGCAGCAGGTGCGCGGCGCGGTTGCACCGGGCCTCGTACGCGCTGTAGGTCACGGTCTCGCCTGACGTGGCCATGATGATGGCGGGCTGGTCGGGGTGCTCTAGAGCGTGCTGGCGCGCGTACACGCTTCCTCCTCCGCTGTCGCGGTCGCTGCTCGGCTGAAGGCAGGCTACACAATCGCCAATGATTCACGTGGAACTGAATGTTCCCGCCGCAAGGCCGCGCATCTTACGATTCCGACGTGGTCAATGTGCGGATGACCGTTGCCGACCTGGCGAGCACCAACTTCGCTGGCCAGCGTCGACATCGAACTGCTCTGCTCGGTCGTACCGCGCCGGGGCTCGCTCGGCGACTTCCTCTTCGTCGGCGCCACAGACGCGACGACCAGGATGGAGACACAGCTCGGCCTGGTCGCTAAGTCCCGCTCGAAGCGCTGGCGAAGGAACTCAAGGCGGTCTGGACCGACGCGGAGATTCACCCGCGCGCCCAGGCCCTGCTCGCGATGGGATGCAAGGCGCCGCGATACCTGGCTGACGTCATGTATGACTACTGGGCCGTCGCAATTGAGCCGCACTGGGCGAGCATCCGCGCCGTGCTTGAGGATGACGTCGCCTACCGTGCCGGTGAGCTGACCCGCGGCGGATTGGCGACGATGGTGGCCGGGATGCATCCGAGCCTGACCATGCGCGACGACTACATCGTCACGTCCAAGACCTGCAAGAACCTGTATCAGCGCACCGAGCTGGCGACCAGCATCGTCAGGACCGACCGTGCCCTGTCTCTAGTCCCGGATCCAGAACAGCGTCGTGCCGGCCCCCGCACTGAATGAACACCAGCGGCACTTAGCTGTTACGGGAAAGGCGGCGCCACCATGGCCGCCGGGGGCGTTCAGCTGCGGCCGGAGCCAGGTCGGGGCCCGCCTCGGCGGCCGGCTCGAGATGCGCTGAGCGCCAGAGGGCTACCATCTGCTCCTCGTCCACGAGCGGCACGAAGATGGGGGAGTCGAGCGGAAACCTGCGCCACTGCATGATCCGTTCGTTGAGGTCGGCCGCCGCATGCCTGACGTCGTCCTCGGACGGCAGGGCGGGTGCCATCTCGGCCAGTACCTCGCGCTCCTTGCGCAGCTTGAGCGGGGCCGGCAGCACGTCCTGCGTGGACAGGCCGTCCCTGCGCAGGTACTCGCGCAGCCAGGCCTGGGCGGCGTCCTCGTCCCGCTTGGGCAGCGGCTTGCCGGCACCAGGCAGGTCGTCGAACAGGCCGCGATCGGCGGCGTCCTCGATCTGCTGGTCGATCCACGAGCGGAAGCTCATCCCGGCGGGCTTGCGCTCTGTCATGTCCTGTCTCTCGCCTCCCTCGGTTGTTTCGAGCCTAGGCGACCGGCCAGCGACGGTACCGTCAGGGCGGCCGCCAGGCGCTCAGTTACAGTGACGGAGTGCTGCCTCGTGAGGGGGGATCGCGCGAGGTCCAGCGCGTGCACCCGAATGTGATCCTGGCCGTCCTGTCGCTGGCCGCGCTCGCCTACGCCGCCCTGAGCTCAGCCGTCATCCCCGCGCTGCCCGCGCTCCAGCGTGACCTGCACGCCAGCGAGACCGGCGTCACCTGGCTGCTGACCGGATTCCTGCTGTCCGCCTCGGTCGGCACCGCGATCATCGGCAAGCTCGGCGACATGTACGGCAAGCAGCGGCTGCTGGTATGGACGCTGCTTGCGCTGTCGGCGGGGACGCTGCTGGCGGCGCTCGCCGGATCGCTGCCGCTGCTGATCGTGGCGCGCGTCATGCAGGGCGTGGCCGGCGGCATCTTCCCGCTGTCGTTCGCGATCGCCAGGGACGAGTTCCCGCGGGAGCGGGTGGCCGGAAGCATCGGCCTGATGTCGGCGATCCTCGGCGTCGGCGGCGGGCTCGGCCTGGTGGCCGGCGGGCTGATCGAGGAGCACCTGAGCTGGCACTGGCTGTTCTGGATCCCCCTGCCGGTCATGATCGGGGCCGCGGCCGCCACGTGGCGGTTCATCCCCGAGTCGCAGGTCAGGTCGCCGGCCCGGGTGAACTGGGCTTCCGCCGTGCTCATGAGCTGCGGACTGTCCGCCGTGCTCATCGCGATCGCTCAGGCGACGTCATGGGGTTGGACAGGGCGCCCGACGCTGCTGCTGCTCGCGGCCGGTCTCGCGGTGTGCGCGCTGTGGATCGCCGTGGAACTGCGCAGTGAGCACCCGCTTGTCGATATGGCGATGATGCGCGTCCGCGGCGTCTGGACGGCCAATCTCGCCGCCTTTCTGCTCGGCGCCGGGCTGTACGCGTGGTTCCTGCTGCTGCCGCAGTTCGCGCAGCTGCCGGTCAGCACCGGCTTTGGCTACGGCGCGTCGGTTGTCACCGCGGGGCTGTACCTGCTGCCGTGCGCGATCGGCATGGGCGTGCTCGGCTCGGCGGCCGGGCGGGTGGAGCGCCGTTTCGGCTCACGCGGCGCGCTGATCGCCGGGACCGCGCTGAGCGCGGTCGCGTGCGGATGGCTGACGCTGACCAGCCGCCATCCGTACGACATGGTCGTGAGCTCGGCGTTGCTCGGGGTCGGGATCGGGCTCGCGTTCGCCGCGCTCGGCAACCTCATCGTCCAGGCTGTTCCGGCCAGCCAGACCGGCATCGCCAGTGGCATGAACACGGTGCTGCGGACGCTCGGCGGCGCTCTGGGCGGACAGATCGCAGCGACGTTCGTAGCGGGCAGCACCGCGGGCGGCCTGCCGGCGCTGACCGGGTTCACCAAGACGTTCGCCATGGCTGCGCTGGCGCTGACCTGCTGCGTCGGCGCTGGCCTGCTGATCCCCGCGGTCGGCAAGCCGCAGCTGCAGCCAGCGACAGTCCCTGACGGCTAGCGGCGCGTGGCTTGTGGCAAGATCGGGCCCGTGAAGCCCAACAGGTCGGTCCCGCCGGCGACCGTGGTGCCCGTCCTTTCCTACCCGGACGTGCGGGCGGCTGTGGCCTGGCTCAGCGCGGCGTTCAACTTCGTCGAGCGCACGCGGATAGGCGAGAGTCACCGGGCTCAGATGAGTATCGGCACGGATGGCGCAGTGATCGTCGCGGAACGCCGGGGCGAGATGCCGGCGCATGACGATGGTGCGACGCACCTCATCCGGGTCAGGGTCGAGGATGTCAATGCCCAGTTCGAGCGTGCCCGTGCGCACGGAGCACGCGTCCTGGAGCCGCCCGTCGATCGCGAGTACGGCGAGCGGGACTGCACCGTGGAGGATGTGGCGGGCCACCGTTGGCAGTTCGCCGAGACCGTGCGGGACGTGGCGCCCGAGGACTACGGCTGCACGACCGTCGCGCCTTGGCCCGGCCGTCCTGGGGCCTGACGGCTTTGGCATGGCGATCCACCGATGAATTTGCCGGTCGGGCAGGGTCACGAACTGCAGACCGCAAGCTGCAGGCTGAAGATGTGATCAGTGAGGAGACCCCATGACCGCCACCGCACTACCGCCTGTTGTCGATGCCGGCACGTGGCAGCGCCAGCTCGACGCGCTGCGCGCCAGGGAGAAGGCAGCCACCCGCGAACTCGACGCGATTGCCGCGCAGCGTCGGCGACTTCCGATGGTCACAATGCCCGACTACACCCTCGAGGGTGAGCAGGGACCTGTCAGGCTGGTCGACGTCTTCGGCGGCAAGTCCCAGCTGATCGTCTACAACCACATGTGGTTCCCCGGCGAGCAGTGGCAGTGCCCGGGCTGCACTGGGTTCACCTCGCACTTCACTCGCCTGGAGTTCCTCAACAGCTACGACGCCCGGTTCGTCATCGTCACCCAGGGCCCGATCGACGAGGCGCTCGGATACAAGCATCGAGTCGGGAACAAGATGACCTGGTATTCCACGGCGAACAGTCCGTTCGGCAGCGACGTCGGCGCCCCGCCAGGCGGCGGATTCGCTGTCAATGTGTTCCTGCGTGATGGCGACACCGTGTATCGCACCTGGCACACCAGCGGACGTGGCACCGAGCAGCTCAGCTATACCTTCGCGCTGATCGATCTGCTGCCTTATGGGCGGCAGGAGGAGTGGCAAGATTCACCCGATGGATGGCCGAAGTCGCCCACGTACAGCGGGTGGGGCGGCTCAGAAGACATCGCGGCGGCGTACGGGCCAGACGCGTGAGGACGCTGCCTGATGTGAGGGACGGCCCGAATCCGGTGCTGGCCCGTGCCGGGCGACGGCTGGCCCGGGTCAACGCGCGCCGCCCGTGGAATCACAACGAGCACTACCACGGCTGGATCCTGCGCAATCTGCCCGCCCGCCGCGGGGTCGCCGTGGATGTCGGCTGCGGGACGGGCGTGCTCGCCGGGAAGCTGGCATCGCGCTTCGAACGCGTCACCGGGATCGACGCCAATGCAGGCATGGCCGCCGCCGCGAGCGCGCGCCTGGCCAGCGAGCCGCGGGTAACCATCCGCCGCTGCGGCTTCGAGCAGTTCGCCTCGGCAGCCGGCAACGGCGAGGCTGACCTGATCACGATGGTGGCCGTGCTGCACCACCTCGATCTCGATGACACCCTGGCACGCGTCCCCCGGCTCCTGGCACCCGGCGGCCGCCTGCTGGTGGTCGGACTCGCCCGCGTCGATTCGCTGCCAGACCTGGCCATGGACATCATCTCTGCCGCGGCGAACCCGGTCATGGGGCTGATCAAGCATCCCAGGCCCGCCCGCCCATCGGACGGACCGTCCGGCCAGCCGGTCATACCGGTCAGAGATCCCGCCACGACCCTGGCTGAGATCGCCGCTGCGGCCCGCGCCCGCCTCCCCGGCGCCGCAATCCGGCGGCGCTTGTTCTTCCGCTACACCCTGCGCTGGGACAAGCCATCAGCGACCGCGCCGCCTCCAGAAGGCTGACCCTCTGACCGCGGCCGGATCAGGACCCAGGCTCGCCAAGCACCTCGTGCAGGAAGTCGCGGAGCACGGACTGGAATTTCGCGGCCTCCTCGGTCTGCGGCGAGTGGCCGGACCGCTCGAAGATCACCAGCCGTGCGTCCGGGATCAGCGACGCGATCGTCTCGGCCGAGGACACGGGGGTGATCCAGTCCGTCCGCCCGACCGTGACCAGCGTCGGGCAGCGCACGGCGGGCAGCCGCGGCTTGAGGTCGTAGGCCGGCATGTTCTGCTGGAAGCACCAGTTGTGCGTCTCGTACCGGTAGCTGCCCGACTCGACCCTGGCCGCGGCGGCGGCCGGGTCGTACTCGAAGTCGTAGAGCGGGATGATCTCGGCCCACCGCGCCTTCAGGTCCGCGTCGTCGCGGATCCTGCCGGTCCAGTACCGGTCGAAGTTCTCCCAGTTGATCGAGACCCGGTTCTGGTTGCGGGCGTTCTCGTAGGCGCGCTCCAGGTTGGAGTTGTCGGCCGAGGTATCCCGCAGGATCATCGCCGCGACCCGGTCGGGGTAGGCGAGCGCGTACTCCATCGCGATGAACCCGCCGTAAGAGCCGCCGGCGACGACGACCTGACCGGCTCCGATCCACTGCCTGAGCCCGTCGACGTCGGCCGCCCATTGCGCGTGCGAGAACGGCGGCGTGCCCTGACTGCGCCCGCAGCCGCGGGCGTCGAAGACCACGACCCGCATCTGGTCGGCCAGCGGGCCGAACGTCGCCTTCGGCTCGGCCAGTGAGCCGATCCCGCCGCCGCCATGATGCGCTATCAGCACCGGCCCGTCCCGCGGACCGAGCACCTCGACGTTCAGGTCATTGCCGTTGATGGTCACGAACATGGCCGCTCCTGTTCAGCCTGCCCGGGTTCCGGCCGCCAGCAGCCGCCACAGCTGCTCCCAGGCCCGCATCCCTTCCCTGAGCCGCCGGAGCCGCAGGTATTCGTTGGGCGCATGCAGCTTCTCGTCGGCGGTCGAGAAGGAGAAGAACAAGGTCTTCGCGCCCAGCTCGCGCTCGAAGAGGACTGTCGCCGGGAGGGTCCCGGGGACGTGGACCTGCAGCACCTGCTGACCTGGGTAGACGGCCTCCAGCGCGGCGGTCGCCGCCGCGATGGCCGGATGATCGGCGGCGATGGTGTACGCGGGAACCCTGGCCAGGTCCGGGAGCACGGTGACCCGCAAACCTGCCGTCGGAGCGCTGCTCACGTGCGCGGTGATCGCGTCGATGACCGCGTCGGGGTCCTGGCCGGGGACAAGCCTGCACGAGACATGCCCGACGGCGACGTGCGGAATCACGGTGTACTTGCCGCCGCCGGCGATGCCGTTGACGTCCAGGGTCGGCCGTTCCCACAGCCGTTCGAGCGTCGAGTAGCCCGCCTCGCCGTGCGGCTGCGCAAGCCCGAGATCGCCGAGGTAGCCAGATTCGGAAAAGGCGACGGCGCCGATCTGCTCACGGCGCTCGGCCGCCAGCGGCGGAATGCCGTCATAGAAGCCGGGCACCGCGACGGTGCCGTCGCTGTCGTGCAGGCTGGCCAGGATCTCGCTGAGCACGTGCAACGCGTTGGCGACCGTGCCGCCGAACCGGCCTGAGTGCAGGTCGGTACTGGCACCCTCGACCCGGATGTCCAGGCTGACCAGGCCCTTGGAGGCGAGCGCGACCGACGGCTCGGTGGGCCGCCACATCGCCCCGTCCGCCGAGATGACCAGGTCGGCGGCCAGGTCGCCGGCGTGCTCGCGCAGGAAGGCTGGCAGGTTCGGGCTGCCGATCTCCTCCTCGCCCTCGAACAGGAACTTGACGTTGAGTGGCAGGCCGCCTTCCTGCTCGACGAACGCCTGCGCGGTCTTCAGCACGATGTAGACCGGGCCTTTGTCGTCGGTCGCGCCGCGACCGCGCACGATGTCGCCGTCGACGGTGAGCTCGAAAGGCGGCGTGCGCCATTCGGCGAGGTCGCCGGTCGGCTGGACGTCGAAATGCCCGTAGACCAGCACGGTCGGCGCTCCCGGCGCTCCGAGCCACTCACCGAGGACGACGGGATGGCCCGCGGTCTGCACCACCCGGCCGCCGGCGAAGCCCAGCTGAGCCGCGACCCAGCGGGCCGCCGCCTGCATCGTGTCCGCACTGGCATCGCGGCTCACGCTTGGCACTGCCACGAACTCGGCGAGTTCGCGCACGTAGCCCGCGTCGTCGTGGCTAAAGGAAAGCATCGCCGCCGTCAATCGCGATCGTCTGCCCGGTAACCCAGTCAGACTGGTCGGACACGAAGAACAAGACGCCGTTGGCGATGTCGGCTGGCTTGCCGAGCCGCCGGGTCGCGATGCCGTCGATCAGGGCTTGCTGCCCGCCGGGGCCGTAATTCTCCCACTGCGCGATGCTGGTCGGGTTGGAGAGGATGAAGCCGGGGGCGATGCAGTTCACTGTGATCCCGAACGGGCCCAGCTCGCGTGCCATCTGCCTGGTGAACCCTATGAGCCCTGCCTTCGCGCTCGTGTAAGCCTGGATGCCGGTCTTGCTGACGCTCAGCCCGGCCCCCGACGAGATGTTGACGATGCGGCCCCAGCCACGCTCCTTCATCGCTGGCATCACCGCGCGGACGCAGTGGAACGCGGTCGTCAGGTTGGCGTCGACAATCGCGTGCCAGGCCTCGTCGGTGACGTCGTCCAGCGGCACGCCGACCTGGCCGCACACCCCGCCCGCGTTGTTCACCAGGATGTCCACGGCGCCCAGTACAGCGAAGTACGCGCGCACCGCCGCGCCGCTGGTCAAGTCCACGGTGTCCTTGTCGACGCGGTGCACGTCAGCGCCATCACCGGCGAGCGCGTCCGCGATCCCGGCCCCGATGCCGTGGGCCGTGCCAGTGACCACCGCCGTCCGGCCGGTCAGCCTCTTCGTCATGGGCTCCTCAGCTCAGAGCGCGGCATTAAAGACCGGCCAAACGCTACTACAGCCGTCTAATTCTCCCTCGATCGGCTACCCGAGCTCCCGCGCAAACATGGCCCGGTAGTCGGCCGCGGTCGCTGTCCTCGGGTTCGACGGCGTGCTCGTGTTGGCCTCGGCCTTCTGCGCGAGGACGTCCAGGTCCTCGGCGCTGATCAGGTCGCGCATCGGCGGCACCCGCAGGTCGGCGTTCATGTCCCTGATCGCGCCGATGGCGGCCTTGGCCAGCTGCGTCTGGCTGAGGCCAGGGTGGTCGGCGCCGAGCGCGACCGCGAGGCGGGCGTACTTCCCGGCGCTGACCGGCAGGTTGTAGGCCATGATCGGCGGCATGCTGACGGCGCAGCAGTAGCCGTGCGGATGGCCGTACAGGCCGCCCATCGCCTCGGCGAGCGCGTGCGCGCCAGACACGTCGGTGAGCCCCACGGCCAGGCCGGCGGTCAGGCTGCCCTGCGCCATCCCGCATCGCGCTTCGATGTCGGACGGCCCAGCGAACGCGCGGCGGATGTACAGCGCGACGAGCCTTGCTCCTTCGAGCGCGAGCGCGTCCGACGCGGGGGTCGCCAGGCGGCAGTGCAGTGAGTCGACCGCGTGCGACAGCGCGTCCATGCCGGACGCGGCGGTCACGGCCGCGGGGCAGGACAGCGTCAGGTCCGGGTCGACCAGCGCGATCCGCGGGCAGTTGCGCATGTCGAAGAGGTTCATCTTCTTCTTGCGCGCCGTGTCAGTGATGACAGCGGACGGGCTGACCTCGCTGCCAGTTCCCGCCGTCATCGGGATCGCGATGACCGGCAGCGGATCGTTCCTGAGCGCCCCGAAGTCCTCCCAGTTCCGCGGGTGCCCGCCGTTGGTCAGCAGCAGGCCGATGCACTTCGCGGTGTCGATGGCCGATCCGCCGCCCACCGCGACCAGCAGCCGCTGCCCGCCAGACTTGATCAGGTCAGCGCCGGCCAGGCAGTCGGTGTCCCTGGGGTTCGGCCGCACCTGGTCGATGACCGTGACCGCGAAACCTGCCCCGGTCAGCGCCGCCTCGACCGGCGCCACGAGCCCGGCAGCGACTACCCCAGGATCGGTGACCAGCAGCACTGCGGGGGGGTCCAGGGGGTAGTCCCCCCAGGGCCAGCACCGCCCGCGGGGGGGTCCAGGGGGGTAGTCCCCCCAGGGCCAGCACCGCCCGCGGGGGGGTCCAGGGGGTAGTCCCCCCAGGGCCAGCACCGCCCGCGCCGCCGAGCGCGGCGGCGTGCTCGGCGACCTGCCCGGCGATGCCGCGGCCGAACAGCACCCTGGTCGGCATGTAGAACTCGCCGTCTGCGGTGATGTCCCAGCCGTTGCGGCGCAGCGCGGGATGGAGCGGCTTTATCTCTGCTGTCACGAGCTGCCTGCCAGGGGTCTTCGCGCCATGAGGGTGATGAGGTCGTAGGCGACCGTCGCGGCCGCGATTGTGGTGAGCTCGGCGTGGTCGTAGGCGGGTGCGACCTCGACCACGTCGGCGCCGACCAGCTGAATCTCGGTCAGGCCGCGGAGCACCCTGAGCAGCTCGCGGCTGGTGAGCCCGCCTGCCTCCGGCGTCCCGGTTCCCGGCGCCATCGACGGGTCAAGCACGTCGATGTCACAGGACAGGTAGACCGGCAGGTCGCCGACCCGGTCGAGGATCGCCTCGATGGTGCCCCGGATGCCGAGGTCGTCGACGTCGCTGGTGCGGATCGTGCGGAAGCCGAACCGGCGGTCGTCCGCTAGGTCGGCCTCGCCGTACAGCGGCCCGCGGATGCCCACGTGCACCGAGTGGTCCTCGACAAGCAGTCCTTCCTCGAACGCCCGCCGGAACACGGTGCCGTGCGTGACAGGCGCGTTGAAGTAGGTGTCCCAGGTGTCCAGGTGCGCGTCGAAGTGAACGAGCGCGACCTGCCCATGCTGCGCTGCCACCGCGCGCAGCATGGGCAGGGCGATCGTGTGGTCGCCGCCGATGGCGACGACCCTGCGGTCGCCGCCGACCAGCTCGCCCGCGTGATCCTGGATCTGGCACATGGCCGCGGCGATGTCGAACGGCGTCACGGCCACGTCGCCCGCGTCGGCGACCTGCACGGCCTGGAAGGGGGACAGCTCAAGCTCGACGTGGTAGCCGGGCCGCAGGTGCCTGGACGCCTGGCGGACGGCCATCGGACCGAACCTGGCACCTGGCCGGTACGACGTCCCGTTGTCGAACGGGACGCCGAGAACGGCGACCTCGTAGTCCGTTACCCGGTCGATCTCCGGCAGCCTGGCGAAGGTCGCTGCTCCGGCGAAGCGCGGCACCAGGCGCCCGTCAACCGGTCCCACAGGTTCGGGGCGTGACTCGGGCAACGCTGCCTCCACGGTGTCTCGTCTGGTTCGTGCCGGTTCAGGCTCTGGTCCTGGTGACGCCGCCGGCCGGCTGGAGCACCTGCCCGACGAACGCGCTGGCGCCAGGGCTGGCCAGGAACGCGACGGCGGCAGCGACGTCGTCGACGGTGGCCAGCTGCCGGGTCGGGATGAGATCGCGGTAGCGCTGGCGCATCTCGTCGAGCGAGATCCCCGCGTCAGCCGCGTCAACGCCGAGCTGCTCGGTGTCGATGTAGGAGGGCGCGATCGCGTTGGCCAGGATGCCCTGCGGCGCGAGCTCGCGGCCCAGCCCCTTCGCCAGCGCGATCAGGCCGCCCTTGGACGCGGCGTAGGCGGTGGCATTCGGGTGGCCGATCACCCCCCAGCCGGACGCGATCAGCACGATCCGGCCCCCGCCCCTGGCCCGCATCTGCGGGACCACGGCCTGGAGGAGACGGAAATGGCCGGAGAGATTGACGTCGATCTGGCGCCACCAGATTCCAGGGTCCTGGGTCAGGAACGGCCCCATCTCCATCGCGGCCGCATTCGCCACGAGGACGTCGACGCCCCCGAAGCGCTCGGCGGCGGCTGCCGCCATCGCCGTCACCGCGTCCTGGTCGGCGATGTCGCCAGGGATCGCGAGTCCGCCGGTCTGCCCGGCCAGGGCGGCTAGCCTGCCGTCGTCGCTGATGTCGTTGACGGCGACGTCGAAGCCGTCGGCCGCCAGCCGGAGCGCCGTCGCGTGGCCGAGGCCCTGGGCAGCGCCCGTGACCAGCGCGACGCGCTGTGTCCCTGCCATGGTCAGATCACCGCCCCGGCGTTGGGCGAGAGCACCTCGCCGCAGTACATGCGGCCCTCGGTCGCCAGGTAATAGACCGTCGCGGCGATCTCGCCTGGCGTGACGAGCCGCCCGAGCGGCAAGGTGGCCAGGTAGTCCGGCTTCCGCCAGAGCGAATCGGCCGCGAGCAGCGGGGTGTCGGTCGGGCCAGGCGCGACCGCGTTGACGCGGATCGGCGTCGCCGCGTACTCAGCGGCGAGCGACTTGATCAGCCCGAGTACCGCTCCCTTGGCGGCCACGTAATGCAGGTCGGTGGCGCTGCCGCCGAGCGCCAGCTCGGAAGAGATCGCGACGATGGTGCCTTGCTGGCTCGCGATCATGTGCGGGAGCACGGCCGCGCACGTGTTGACCGTCCCGCCGAGGATCACCTGCAGCATCGAGTCCCACTGTGCCTTTGTTATGTCGCAGACGTCGATGCCCTCCTCGTAGTAGCCGGCCGCCGTGACCGCTGCGTCGACGCGGCCGAACCGTTCGATGACCGCGCCGACGGCGTCACCGACCCTGGCGGTATCGGTGACGTCGCAGGTCAGGCTCAGGTCGGTGGCGGACGACCGCAGGTCGAGACCGGCCGTCCGCCAGCCGCGCTGGCTGAACAGAGCCGCGGCCGCCGCGCCAATGCCGCTGGCCGCACCGGTAACGACGACGACAGGATCGCTCACTCGCCCTCCGGGTCAGTGACGACGGGCTCGAAGCTGGCCGTCGCCGCGTCGCCGCCCGGCCGGAAGACGTAGACGGAGACGAACACGCCGACGACGCCGAGAACGACGATCGCCAGAATGATGCCCCAGTTCAGGTACCAGACGCCGCCGTAGGTGTTGCGCGGCCAGGCGATGTTGATGATCTCGGCGATCATCCATATGGCGGCGAAGTACGTCACCGTGGCCGCGGCCTTGCCCATCGAGACCGGCCCTGGGTTCCACCTGCCGCGCAGCCGCGTAATGGCCGCCCCGACGACCGGCAGCGCGTAGGACACGAAGAACCCGGCGGTCGCCCCGCTGAGCAGCAGCGTGAAGACGTTCGCGTTATGGATGAACACCAGGATTCCGGCCACGACGAAGGTCAGGCCGATCACGTGGCGGGGCAGGCGCTCCGGGCCGGTGAGCCTGCTCAGCAGGCCGTGGAACGGCAGCTCGTGGGCGCGGGCGCTGGCCCAGATGGCCCGGGACACCGACGCTTGTACTGCGATCATGCTGGCAGTGAAGCCGATAGTCAGCATGACCAGCAGCGCTCGCCCCGTGCCTGAGCCGAGGCGGGCTTCGAGTGTCGTAGCGATCGGGTTGGAGTCTTTGCCTGCGAGCACGGCACCGAGGTCGGGCAGGGCGAGGATCAGGCCAAGGGTGGCGAACATTACCAGGAGGCCCACGCTCAGCAGGGACAGGCTGATCGCCTTCGGCAGCACGTGCCTGGCGCCCTTGACCTCCTCGGCGATGGACCCAGCCGACTCGAAGCCGACGAAGGAGAAGCCGATGAACGCGACGATCGTGAGGAACGGCCCGAACAGCCAGCCGCCGCCGTGCGCGGTCCCCGCACCGCTGAACAGGAACGAGAACGAGTGCGTCCGGTGGAAGAACAGCAGCGCAATGCCGATCCCCAGCGAGGCGATCAGCTCGGCGGTCATGGAGACGTAGAGCAGACCGCGCAGGAATCTCCTGCCGATCATGTTCGCGATGGTGCCGAAGAGCAGGATGCCGAGCGCGAGCAGGCTGGTCTCGGTCTGGGTAAGCGAGTTGAGTCCCATCGCCGGGCCGAGGAACTCGGCCGCGAACAGCGCGACCGCGCCCATGGCGATCACTAGCCCCCAGCTGAAGGCCCAGTTCGTGAACCAGCCGTACCTGGCGCCGAACAGCTCTCGCGCCCATTGATAGACGCAGCCCTGGAACGGCCACTTGGAGACCAGGTCGCCGAAGACGCCGGTGACGGCGAGCTGGCCGATGAGCACGACGGGAAAGCCCCAGAAGAACGCCGGTCCCGCGGTGATCAGGCAGATGAAGAACACCGAGTAGATGCCGACGATGGGCGACACGTCAGAGAACGCCAGCGCGAACGCCGACCGCAGCGTGAAGTCCCGTACGGGAGTGTGCGACAGGTCGGCAACCTTTGCCTGTTCAGGCGCCATCTCGGTCATGACGGTCTCCTTTCTCGGTATTGCCTGGTGCGGGCCGCGCGACCCAGTACGCCGCCTCGGGCAAGGCCGGCTGCGGACATGGCCGCGCGGTCAGGCCGAGCCCGGCGACGTGCTGTGCAACCTCGCCGACGGTGGTGATCCAGAGCCCTGGCAGGGCAGCCATCCGGTCGATCAGCAATTCGAGGGCGCGGGCGCGGGCCGGGCGGCCGGACAGGAACGGATGGCAGGTGAGGACGAAGGCCGCGCCGATCGCGTGCATGGCCTCGAGCTCGAGTGCCCACATCTCCAGCGCCTTGGCCGGGCTTTCGATAACGCCCGATCCGATCAGGTCGGGCAGGAACGCGTACTGCTCCCAGTCATCGAGCCCCCAGTACGCCGGCACCTCGATCAGGCTGGCGGCGTCGCCTGCCTGCCCGACGGCGAGCCGGTAGGGGTGATCGGAGTCCATCAGGCTGGAGTCGTACAGGAACCCGCGCTCGGCCAGCAGCAGCGGCGTGTTGTACGTCATCTCCCACATCGGCGCCCGGTAGCCGGTCGGCCGCACCCCTGCCACGTCCCACAGCGCCTCAAGCCCCAGGTCGATCATGTCGGCCTCGGTCTGCGCATCCATGCCGATGGTGTTCTCGTGGAAGTACGAGTGGTGCGCGATCTCGTGGCCGGCGTCGGCGATGGCCCGCACGACCGGCGGGTAGCGGTGCGCTGAGTAGCCGGGGACGAAGAACGTCGCCCGCACGTTGTTCCGCGCCAGCAGGTCGAGAATCCGCGGAATGCCAGCCAGCGGCCCGTACGCCTGGTGGCTCATCGGGCTCATCCGGTTGACCGAGTTGATGTCCGCGGTCAGCGCCGCGGCCTCGGCGTCCATGTCGAACGTCAGGCACGCAGCCGCGGTGTACCCGGCGGGCCAGGCGACCGGGCCGGCCGGCGTTGCCGGGGAAGCCAGATCGCCTACGGCACTCATGCCGGCAAGCATCGGGTGTCTGCCCGATCTTGACCATCCGACTGAGGTGCAGACTTCCCGCACCCCTTCATAACGTGGTATGACGGGCATGCCCTAGAGGCGAACACAGAGTGGCGAACTCAGGGTGGGACAGCCATGACCATGACCGTCCGAGGACTGCTTGACCGCCCCAGGCTGCAGCTCAAGCTGGTCGGCGGCGCCACCGGGCTGGACAGGGAGATCACCTGGGCGCACGCGTCTGACCTGCCAGAGCCGTGGGACTATCTCGGCCCTGGCGAGCTGCTGCTCACGAACGGGACAGGGATCGGGTCAGCGCCTGGCGCGCAGGTGCACTTCGCCGAGCGGCTGGCGAGGATCAGCGCGAGCGGGCTGGTGGTCGGGCTTGGCACGGGCGGCGCACCGGTGACGCCCGAGCTCGCCGAGCGGGTCTGCGAGCTCGAGCTGCCCTTGCTCACCGTGCCGTACTCGATCAGGTTCAGCGACATCGTGCGGGCCGTCGCCGGGGCCAACGACGAGCACGGGTCCGAGCAGCTCGGCGACGTCGCCCAGTTCTACGACCTGCTGCGGTTGTCCCTCGTTGCCGGCGAACTGGGACCGGCGACCTTCGACTCGCTCGGCCGCAGGCTGGGGCTGCGGCTGCACCTGGTGGACGCCGAGACCGGGGCGTCGGTATTCGACGACCAGGACGTGGTGCCGCTCGGCCACGTGCTCGCGCGTAGCGTCGCCGAGCACGGCCACGCCATTCCTGGCCTGCTGCGGCTGAGCAGGGACGGCAGCGCCGACGGCGACGTGTGCGCGCTCGCGGTCGCCGTGCCTGGGGACCCGCTGATCGCGCTGATCGTGGAGCCGCTCGGCGGCCGGCTGCCAAGCATTGCCGTGCTGCAGCACGTCGCGATCGCCGGTGCGGTCCAGCTCGCCCACATCGTCTCCCAGCGGCAGCGCGACCGGCGCCAGGGCGCCGAACAGCTCGCGCAGCTGCTCGACCCGCACCGGGGCTGGAGGCCTGCCAGCGCAGAACCTGGCGCCGACGGCCCTGACCTCGCGGCCAGCGTGCTGCTGGTGCAGCGGGTCACCAGGCCAGGAGCCGAGGACACCCTGCACCGCGCATACTCACGGGCGCACGTTCCCAGCATGTTGCTGCGCCGCGACGACGTCCTGTTCGCCATCGTGCCCGAGGGAGCCGTTGCCGACATGGTGATGCCCCGCGACTTTGCCGAGTCAGGCTGCTGCGCAGGCGTCAGCGACGTCGTCGGCTCGGCTGACCGCACGCCGGACGCAGCGCAGGAAGCGCTCTGGGCGCTCGGCATCGCGGAGGCGAACGCCATCCCGCTGGTCAGGTACGGCGACGGCGCCAGGCTGCTGATGCCGCGCAGTCCGGCGGAGGCGCAGTCGCTCGTCGATCAGGTGCTCGGCGAGCTGCTCGCCTACGACCGTGCGCACGGGTCGCACTACGTCGACACCGTGCGTGCGTTCATCCGCGCCGACGGGTCCTGGCAGCGGGCCGCCGCCGAGGTCCACGTGCACAAGCAGACGCTCGGCTACCGGCTGCGCAAGACCGAGGAGCTCACCGGGCGCGGCTTCGCCCGCACGCAGCATCTCGCCGAGTGGTGGTTCGCGCTGCAGGCACTTGACCTGCTCGCGGTCAGCAGTCAGCCCTGGGCCCGGTTATCGGGCTGTGAACCGGGCGGTGTCGACTAGGCCGCGCCCGAACGCATCGATCCGCTTCCAGCGGCCGGGCACGTCAAGCAGCTCGAGGTGGCCGATCAGCTTCGGCAGCGCCGGGTCGATCAGCAGGCGGTCCTCGTGCGGCTCGAGCCCGAGCGCGGTGCGCAGCAGGAGCAGCGGCGCGCCAGTCGACCATGCCTGCGGGCTGCACGCCGTCGGGTACTGGACCGGGTACCTCGTGAGGTTGCGCGGGTAGCCGCCGAACGCCTCAGGAAGCCGGCCAGCGAAGACGTCAGCGGCCTCCAGGACGCCGGCCGCGACGGCTGCCGCCTCCTCCTTGAACCCGTACCTGCGCAGGCCCCAGGCGATGATGGAGTTGTCGAACGGCCAGACCGCGCCGGTGTGGTACCCGATCGGGTTGTACCGCGCCTCGCCGTCGGCCAGCGTCCGCACGCCCCAGCCCGAGTAGAGCCGCTGGCCCATCAGGTGCCTGGCGACGGCGTTGGCCTTCGACACATCGACGATGCCGCTCCAGAGCAGGTGCCCGATGTTCGACGTGAGCGAGTCGACCTGGCGGCCGTCGGCGTCGAGCGCGACGGCGAAGTACTCGCCATCCGCCACCCAGAAGTCCTTGTTGAACCTGCGCTTCAGGGCGGCCGCTTCCTTCCGCAGCTGGTCGGCGAGGGACTCGTCGTGCCAGACCAGCCTGGCGAGCCTGGCTGCGCGCACCTTAGCGTCGTAGGCGTACCCCTGCAGCTCGCAGGTCGCGCGCGGGAACCCTGGCAGGTCGCCGCGCGCGTAGGAGATCGAGTCCCATGAGTCCTTCCAGCACTGGTTCTCCAGGCCGGTGACCGCGTTCCTGCGCTGGTAGCTGACGTAGCCGTTGCCCTGCAGGTCCGCGTACTGGTCGATCCAGGCCAGCGCGGCGCGGGCGGCAGGCTCGAGATCCCTGACGAGCTTCGTGTCGCCTGTCCAGCGCTCGTACTCATCGAGCAGCACCACGAACAGCGGCGTCGCGTCGGCGGTGCCGTAGTACGGCGAGTGCGGCCGCTCCTCGAACGCGGTCAGCTCGCCGTACCGCATCTCGTGCAGGATCCGTCCCGGGTCCTCGTCCCTGAAGTCGTCGACCCTGGTGCCCTGCCGCTCGGCGAGCGCGCGCAGCGTCGTCGCCGCGAGTTCGGGGACGAACGGGAGCGCCTGCAGGCTGGTGAAGATGCTGTCCCTGCCGAAGATCGTCATGAACCAGGGCAGGCCGGCGGCCGGCAGCGACCGGCCTGGCATGGTGAGCGTCGAGAATCGCAGGGCTGCCAGGTCGGTCAGGCACCTGCGGTAGATCTGCTCGAGCGGCTGCCATTCGCACCTCAGGCGCGGCGCACGGTCGAGCCACTTCCCCAGGCCCCTCGCCATGTCGGCGTGTGCAAGGCGGCGTCCGGTGAGCGCGTGCTGGCCGGCCTCGGTGGCCAGCACGTCCAGCTCGGTCGTCCACTCGCCGTGCGGCGGGATCGTCACGGCGAACTCCAGCCCGCTCCCGTCGACATCGGCGGGCTCGCTTGAACAGATCCAGGTCTCGCGGACGTAGCTGTCGCGCTGGTACCTGAGCACCAGGTTGCCGCCGGCGACCTGATGGGCGTAGCTGCCGCGTTTCTTCAGCGCGTCCTTCACCTCGAACAGGTCGGCGAAGTCGCTGGCCGCGTCGATCCTGATGGTCACGTCGGCAGGCTCGGCGCTGTGGTTCAGCACCCGCAGTTCCTCGTGGAACCCGTCGGCCACCTCGCGCTGCCTGATCACGGTCATCGTCGCGTTGACGTAGACCGTGCCGGTGCCGGGCACCAGGAAGAACCTGGCCTTGAAGTACTGCAGGTCGTCGGTCGACAGCGCGGTCAGCCGCTCGCCGTCGACCGTCAGCACCCACCGGGACAAGAACCTGGTGTCGAAGGCGAACAGGCCGGTCGGGTCGTCGGCGCTGGCCTCGATATCGCCGCGGTCATCGCTGACGACGAAGGTGTTGCCCTCCAGGATCTGCACGAGCCGGTCGCTCATCCCGCCGCCCTCCGCCCCGGCATGGCCTGCGCTGCGGTGACGGCCGCCGAGCTGATCGGCGCGACCCGGCCCTTCGACCCGGGCGGGCCTGGCAGGCAGCGCTGGAACATGATCACGGCGGCCATGCTCCCCTCGGCGCTCAGCAGCCCGCGCAGGTAAGCAGCCGTCGCGTTGAGCCTGCCGGTCACCAGCGCCCCGAGGTGGCCGCGCCCGACGCGCACGACGGCGTCGGCTGGCCCGTTCTTGTGACTGACGGCCACGTCGCCGTTGGTCACCGTCACGTACCAGCGCTCGGTCGCGCGGCTGCCGCTGTCGTCGTCGCCCAGGACGTCGAAGCGCAGCGTCGCCGAGTTCCGCTCGAAAGTCGGCACGTGACCCGCGGCCGCCAGTCCGGCGAAGAAGGAACTGACCGGGTCAGACCCTGCTCTTTTCTTGCTCTCTGCACGCACCGTGCCCCCATTGGTGCCTGCGACGCCCGCCCCCTGTCATTCCCGCCTAGCCCACCGCCCATGCGGGTGGCTGATCATGGTCCTTCGCGCCGACCACGAGCTGCTCAGCGAACGCGGCCATCAGCGCCCGCCAGGCCGGGCCGACCAGCACGAGCTGAGCGGCGCCAGGCTCGGTCTGCGCCGCGGCCCAGACGGCTGACGCCTCCGCCAGCGTTCCGACGCCGCCAGGCAGCGCGATCGCGACGCGGGCGGCGAGCAGGTGCCCTAGCCGTTCGGTATAGCTCACGCTCCATCTGAGCCCGGCGGCGCTGGGATCGGGCGTCAGATGCTGCCACGCCCGCATCGGCAGCCCAACGGTGCGGCCGCCGGCCGCAGAGGCGCCGCGGGCCGCGGCAGCCATGAGGCCGCCGTAGCCGCCCGTGACCACGGTCCAGCCCTCGGCGCCTCGCGGTGTACCCGGACGGCGGGGTAGCCAGGCTGCGCGTGCACGGCCAGGCGCTGCCCGACCCGCGGGGGCTCGAGGACCTCACCATCGACCTGGTCAGCCAGCGTTACGGCGGCGCCGTCGTCGCCAGCAGCGACGACTACTTCTCGGCCGCGGCGGCGCTCAACCGGCCTGGCCTGGCCCGCTCGATGGGCGAGGGCTGGGAGACGCGGCGGCGCAGGGACGCGGGCAACGACTTCGTGGTCTTCAGGCTCGGGTTCGCCGGCCGGGTCAGGCGGGTGATCGTGGACACGTCGTACTTCAGGTACAACGCGTCTGAGTCGGTCGCCGTTCACGGCGGCGCGCTGGAGGACCTGCTGCGACGCGGCTCATCAGGTGCGCCGCTGCTGCCCCGCACGACGCTGCAGCCCGACACGCGGCACGAGTTCGCGGTGGATCATCCAGAGCCCGTGGCGGCGATCAGGCTCGACGCCTTCCCCGATGGCGGCCTGTCCAGGGTGCGGGCGATCGGCAGCATCGATGCGGCGGCAAGGAAGCAGGCCGGATACCGGTGGTTCAACGCGCTGCCGATGGCCCAGGCAGTGCGGGTCCTGATTGCGGGCCAACCTTTGAACACCAATGTCCCATCGACGTTCAAAGAAGACAGTCGATGTGACATAGGTGTTCTTCGCGCACCGCTACCGAGCCCGGCGTGGGCGGCAGCCGGAGGTTAGTGTGGGCGTAATGGGCGTCACTGACGGGTTCGCGCGCGCCGCGTCTGGCGTTGCTGCCGAGTCAGCCGGCCTCGCGCCGGGCAGCACCGCTCCCGCGCTGGCGGTGACTGCGGTGGATCCGGCGCAGGCAAGCCTCGAGAAGCTCACCGCGCGCGGGGCGGCGCTGCTGCTGTTCGTGTCCGAGGACTGCCCGACCTCGATGCTGGCGCTGCGCAACCTCGGGCCGCTCTGCCGTGCGTGGGAGATCGCGGGTCTGACCGCTACCGCGGTTTTCGAGGAGTCGCTGGACATCGCGCTGCGAGCGGCTCGCACGGCCGGCTGGACCGGGCGGGTGGTGTCGCAGGATCCGCCCTATCCGGCCTCTCGCGACTACGGCCTGCTCGCGGTGCCGACGTCCGTCCTCGTCGACAGCGAAGGGGTCGTCGCTGCTTCGGTCGTCGGCTGGAACCAGCCGGCCATCGCCGCGCTCATCGAGCGCGCCGGCAGGCTGCTCGGCGGCGCCGCACTGCCCGTGCCCGGCGCGGCCGAACCACTGCTGAAGCCAGGCTGCTCGTCCAAGGCGGCCATGGACCCCGAGATCGCCGCCGCCGTGTCGCGCCCGGCCGCCGCCGACGAGATGGAGGAGATGTTCGAGCGGGGCTGGACCGACGGGCTGCCCGTCGTGCCGCCCACCAGGCAGCGGGTGGATGCGATGCTCGGCGCCGCCGACGGCGCGATCTGTCTTGGCGAGGTTCCGCCGTCGATGGGCGAGGCGACACTGGAGCGCGTCGCCGCCTGCGCCGTGCTGGCCAGCTGCCGGCCCGCGTACTTCCCCGTCGTGGTGGCCGCCGCTAAGGCGATGCTCGATCCGACGTTCAACCTGCACGGCCAGGCGGTGACCACGCAGCCCGCCGGCCAGCTTGTCGTGGTGAACGGCCCGGTCCGCCGGGCGCTGGGGCTGAACAGCGGGATGGGCGCGCTCGGGCCAGGCTCGCGCCCGAACCTGACTATCGGCCGTGCCGTGCGGTTGCTCGTCACGCTCCTCGGCGGCGCCATGCCGGGGACGCTGGACCGGGCCACCCTCGGGCACATGGGCAAGGTCGGCTTCTGCGTCGCGGAGGACGAGGAAACGAGCCCGTGGGAGCCGCTGCACGTCGAGCGCGGCTTTGCGGCTGGCCAGTCTGTCGTGACGCTGATCGGCAGCGACGCTCCGCAGAACATCTCCGATCATCGCAGCAGGACGCCGGAGGACCTCGCCTACGTCCTGGCCTGGGCAGCGGCCAGCGCGTGGTCCACGAACTGGTGGCCGCTGGCTGAACCGTCGGTGTTCGTGATCTGCCCTGAGCACGCGGAGATGTTCAGGGGCGCTGGCTGGACCAAACAGCGGCTGCGCGAGTTCATGTTCGAGGCCGTGCACCGTCCGGCGGCCGGCCTGAAGCGCGGCGAGACCACGCCAGCCGTGGCGCGGGCCGGCGCCGCCGACGTGATTCCCAAGTGGGCATCGCCCGACGCGATCGTCGTGCTCGTGGCCGGTGGCGAGGCCGGCCGTTACTCTGCAGTTCTGGGTCCCTGCACGGGCATGGGGGCGCGGATCGTCTCCCGGGAGGTTGAGCCGCTGTGACACCTGACGAAGCGAAGAGCCCTGTTGACCGCGGGGACTACGTCAGCCCGTTCGACGAGCGGGTCAGGCCGGCCGAGCCGCTGGCGGCGCGGCCAGGCAGCATCGAGGGCCGCACGGTCGCGCTGCTCGACATCACCAAGAACCGGGGCGCGGAGTTTCTCGACCAGGTCGACTCGCGGCTGCGGGCGGCAGGAGCGGTCACGTTCCGTATCGCTAAGGAGATCTTCTCCAAGCCCGCGTCGCCAGCCGTCATCGACGAGATCGCGGCGCGGTCTCACCTGGTGGTCGAAGCGCTCGCCGATTGAGGCTCCTGTACGTCGTGCAGTGTGTGCGACCTCGTTCACCTCGAGCGCCGGGGCATCCCGGCCGTCGGCATCGCGACGACGCCGTTCGCCGACGAAGCCGTCGAGCAGGCCAGGCTGCTCGCCATGCCGGGCTGCCGGATGCTGTACATCCCGCACCCTGTGCAGTTGCTGACGCGGGCTGAGCTGGTTGAGCGGGCCGACGCCATCGTCCCTGCCGTGGTCGCCGCGCTGACCGAGCGCGCCTAGGCCAGCCTGACCCGCGGGTCGAACGGGACGGTGCCGACGTCGACCGCGACGGCCGCGCCGTCGACCGGGATCACCGCGCCGTTGACGTAGGACGCGGCGTCAGAGAGCAGCCAGGTGATCACGGCGGCGACCTCGTCGGCGCTGGCCGGCCTGCGCTCCGGCACCAGCGCCGTGACCAGGTCGTAAGCCTGACCGACGGCCAGCCCTCGCTCGCCGCCGAACGCCGCCATCTCGGCGTCGGCCATCTCCGTGACCGTCCAGCCAGGGCAGACCACGTTCGCTCGCAGCCCCTCGTGGGCATGGTCGACGGCCAGCGACTGGGTCAGCATCGCGAGGCCGGCCTTGGTGGCGGCGTAGCCGCCCATCTCGGCGGCCGCCCGGAGCGCAGCCACCGACGCGACCGACACGACCGCGCCGCGCGCGGCGATCAGGTGCGGCAGCGCCGCCTTGGCCACGAGGAACGAGCCTGTCAGGTTGATCGCCAGCATCCCGTTGAAATCCTCGGCCGAGAGCTCCGCGACGCCGCCGGGAGCGATGATCCCGGCGTTCAGCACGAGCCCGTCCAGGCGGCCGAACTTTCCGTTGACCGCTCCGATCAGCTCGTCTACCTGGCCCGCGTCGGTTATATCGCAGACGAGATCCAGCGCCCCGGTCCCGGCAGCGACGGCCCTGAGCGCGTCGGGGCGCCGCCCGCAGATCGCGACCCGGTGCCCGGCAGCGGTGAGCGCCCTGGTGACCGCCGCGCCGATACCGCTACCGCCGCCGGTCACCAGGTACGCGCGAGGTTCGCCGCCACCAGTGCTCGATGGCGCGCCTCCGGCACGACTCACGCGGTGGTCACCGGTCTGTCACCCGGATCGGGCGCCGCGCTCAGGTCGGCGAGCCTGGTGCTCGCTGCCTGCCGCGGCCGCAGCACAAACGTGGACGCGAAGCCGATGACGAGCAGGATGAGGGCGAACCACGGCGCCCAGATCGTGGGGCTGGTCACCTTGTAGAACGATCCGAAGATGGTGCCAGCCGTGATCAAGATGCCGAGCACACCGGCGATGACCAGCCGCACCCGGCCTTCTGACCGCCAGAAGTTCCGCAGCGCGCCGACGGACATCAGCAGGTAAACCACCACGAGCGCGAAGCCGCCGAAGGTCGAGCCCCAGGCGAACAGCGCGAAGAAGTGCGGGGTCTGCGGCAGCGCGAACAGTCCCGTCCAGAACTGATTGACGAGCAGCGTGGCGATCGCGGCCGCGGTGATGAACGCCGCGGCGCCGATCGGCGAGCCGTGCCGACGCGACGTCCTGGCCAGCACGGCGGGGAGCCGGCGGTCGCGCGCCATCGCGAAGACGCCCCTGGACGCCGAGACCGCGCAGCCGATCGCTACCGCGATCATGTCGAACAGGACGACGAGCTCGAGCAGCCGATCGATCCAGGTGCCGCCGTAGCCACCAGCGCTCTCCGGAGCGCCGAGTGCGAACAGCGGTGCGGACGCGGTCTGCGTGATCGTCTTGAGGCTGTAGTGGAAGCCGGCCACCTCCACGTACGCGGCGACGACGTACATGACCGTGGCGATCGTGGCAGTGGCCATGACCGCGATCGGGATCTCCCGACGCGGATTGGGTGTCTCCTCGGCCAGGTTGGCCGCGGTCTCAAAGCCCACGAAGATCAGCACGCCGTACAGCACCCCGAAGAAGATGCCGGACCAGCCGTCAGCCGCTGACGAGGGGTTGAACGGCTTGATGCTGTTGGCGGAACCCAGCTTCACGATCACGAAGATGAAGAACACCCCGACGACGACCATGCTGATCAGCGCCAGCGCGAGCTGGCTGCGGGTCGAGATCCGCACGCCAAAGTACAAGATGCCGGCGATCAGCGCGATCAGCAGCAACGTCCACGCCCACGAGGGCAGCGGGTCCACCTTGAATTCGGATTGAATCGTCCCTTCCAGGTAGCCGCCGATCAGCAGCAGAAGCCCGGTCATGAGGACGGTCACGCCGCCGTAGTACAGCCAGCCTGCCGCCGTGCCCGTCCGCTCGCCGAGGCCCTTGGTCACGTAGTCGTACAGCGACCCGGCCGCATGAATCTGCTTGGCGTAGCTGGACACGATCCAGCCCAGCGCGAAAACGCCGACAGCGGCGATCAGCACAGATAGCGGCGACGCCACCCCGCCGCCCTTGCCAGACGCGCTGATCACGCCGATGACCAGCGGGATCACGAACGCGGATGAGAACACCGGGCCCATGAAACCGACCGACTGCGCGACCACATCGGGCAGTGACAGCAGCTTGGCCCCCAGGCGCTCGTAGCCCGAGTCTGAAGTGGTCATGTCATCTCCTTAGGTCTGGTCATCCGGGCTGGGCGATTCCGAGCAGCCGGATCGCATTGCCGGCGAAGATGGCCGTCTCATCGGCCTCGTCCAGGCCGAGCGCCGTGATGTCGGCGATCGTGTCGGCGACCACGGTCGGGCCGCCGAGCGGCATGTCGGTGCCGAACAGGACGTGACCGGCACCGAAGAACTCGACCGCGCAGCGGACCGCGTGGCTGGCGCCGAACATCGCGGTGTCGGCGTAGAAGCGGCGGAAGTAGTCCATCGGATCGGCCTTCAGCCCGGCCATGATCGACTCGCGGTCGGGGTCCTCGAGCGGCGAGGCGAGGCGGCCGGCGAAATGCGGCACCATCGCGCCCGCGTGGTGCGTGATCACCGTCAGGCCGGGGTGCCGGTCGAAGCAGCCAGAGTAGACCAACCTGGCCATGGCGACCGACGTCTCGTAGGGCCAGCCGAGCGACCACCAGATGCCGTACTTCGACGCGGTCTCTGCCGGGTAGTCCGACCACACAGGGCTGCGGGTCGGGTGCATCCACAGCGCGCCGCCATGGCTGGTGACGACCTCGAAGATGACCTCGAACCTGGGCTCGTCCAGCGGGGCGCCGGCGACGTTGGTGTGCACCTGCCCGCCGAGCGCGCCGAGCTGGGTCATGGCGCGGTCCAGTTCGGCGGCGGCGGCCTGCGGGTCGCCCATCGGCAGCGCCGCCGTGAAGCCAGCGAACCGGTCAGGATGAGCGGCGACCAGCGCGGCAAGCTCGTCGTTGGCGGCCCTTGCGAGGTCGAGCGCGGCCGCGGGCTCGCCGAGCTCCTCCAGGGGCGGGACCGCGAGCGTGAGGATCTGCCGGTAGTCCGCGAACGGGTCGATGGTCCGCCAGCGCGCGTCGAGGTCAAGCAGGGCGGGATCCTCGCGGATCCACGGCCGGTAGCCGAGGATCCGGTCGCTCACCTGGCCGGCTGTCAGGGCTTCGAGCCGCTCGCCGTAAGACGGCGGAAGGATGTGGGCGAACGCATCGATCTTCGTCACGTTCCCCCTCCGGGGTGGCACGGGACCGCCGGCGATGTCGGGATCGTATGGAACCGAACGATCACGTGTCAAGGTTCAAGACCGGGCTAAAAGGTGCCGATGCGACGAGGTTCAGGCTCAGCCCAGATCGGCGGCCCTGGCCGCCAGCGCGCGGCAGAAGCCGGCGATGCCCGCCGCGTCGTCGAGGAACTGCGAAGGCTTCACGCAGATCGTCGTGAACCCGCGCGCCATCAGCGCGGGAATGGCGGCCAGGGCCTGGTCCAGATCGGCGACCTGGCCGGGGCCAGGAAAGGTGCCGCGGGTGCCGCCCACGTACTCGATCTCGGCCGGGTTGCGCCCGGCCGCGGTCAGCGCCCGCTCCAGCCTCGCCATCCCCGCGTCGTCCGGCTGGCCGAGCGGGTTGAAGCCGCTGCCGTACGCCGCGATCCGCTCCACCACGCCGCGATGCACCGTCGACCCGCCAAACCACAGCGGCGGCCCGCCAGGTGTCACGGGTTGCGGCTCGACCCACACGTCGCCGAACCGGAAGTGCGTGCCAGCGAATGAGACCGGCGATCCCGCCCAGGCCAGCGACCAGATCTTGAGTTGCTCGTCGAGCATGCTGCCGCGCCGCGCGAACGGGACGCCGAGGGCTTCGTACTCCTCGCGATGCCAGCTGACGGTGGGCTGCACCACCAGCCTGCCGCCGCTGAGCCTGTCCAGCGTCGCGAGGTCCTTGGCCAGGGCCAGCGGATGCCGCAGCGGGCTGATCAGGGCCCCGGCGACCAGTCTGATCCGCTCCGTCGCCGCGGCGACCGCACCGAGCAGCACCAGCGGGCTCGGCCACGGCGTGGCCGGGTCCTGGTTGCCAGGCAGCGCGTAGTCCCTGGGGTTGGCTGGCCGCCCGGCGGCGTCGGCGGACGGGCCGAGCACCACGTGCTCGCTGACCATGACGCCGTCGAGTCCGGCGCGCTCGGCCTCGACCGCGAACGCGACCAGGTCCGCGACATCCGGCGTGGGCCGCATGGTGTGGTTCTCGGTCAGGATGAGCAGGATCCGCGGCGGCATCGTTCCCGCCGCTCCTACCCGGGCCTGATCAGGATCGGCAGCTGGCGCAGGCCGTTGGTGAAGTTGGACCGGATCCGCCGCGGCTCCCCGGCTAGCTCGAAGGCCGCCACCCGCTGTGCCAGCGCTGCCAGCACGACGCGGATCTCGAGCCTGGCCAGGTGGGCACCCAGGCACAGGTGCGGGCCGCCGCGGCCGAAGCTGAGGTGCCGGTTCGGCGAGCGGGCGATGTCGAAGCTGTCAGGGTCGTCGAACTCGGCCTCGTCCATGTTGCCCGAGACGTACCAGAGCACGACCTTGTCGCCCGCGCGGATGCTCGTGCCGCCGAACTCCAGGTCGGCGGTTGTCGTCCTGCGCATGAAGTGCGTCGGGCACGTCCAGCGGAGCACCTCCTCGGTGGCGGAGTCCAGCAGCCCAGGTTCGGCGCGCAGCCGCTGCCACTGCTCGGGGTGCTCGCAGAACGCCAGCACGCCCTGGGCGATGGCGATCCTCGTGGTCTCGTTCCCGGCGATGACCATGATCGAGAAGAAGTTGTCCAGGTCCCGCTCGGTCAGCCGCTCGCCGTCCACCTCGGCCCGCAGCAGCGCGGACAGCAGGTCGTTGCCGGGCTCGGCCAGCCGGCCGCGGATGACGGTCCTGCCCAGGTCCCACAGCTGCTTGCCGTACGGGCTGCGGAACGGGAACAGGCGGTAGGCATCGGTGTCGTCACGGCCCCAGACCACGTCGGTGATGTCCGGGTCGGTGTTGGCGATCAGCCGGTCGCCGAGATCGATGAACAGCGGCAGGTCGTCCGTTGGCAAGCCCATGATCTCGGCCAGCACCCGGATCGGGACTTCCTTGGCGACCGCGTCGACGAAGTCGAACGGGCCCGTGGTCAGGCCCGCGTCGAGCACGTGCTCAGTCAGGCCCTCGACGAAGTGCTGGTAGACGGCGACTGCCCGCTGGGTGAAGCTTCCTGACAGGATCTTGCGCAGCTTGGTGTGGTCTGGCGGGTCGGTGTCGATGATGGTCCGCCTCGCTGCCATGTCCTCGTCGGTCGGGTCCTCGAAGGAGATGCCACGCGAGGACGAGAACGTTCGCGTGTCGCGGCTGGCGGTCACGATGTCGTCGTAGCGCAGCACCGACCAGAAGCCTGGACCGCCGTCTGGCTCCTCGGACCACGCCACTGGCGCTTCTCGGCGGAGCCGGGCAAACTGCTCGTAGGGGACCCCGCGCGCCCACACGTCCAGATCGGTCAGATCGACTGTGGGCGTGGGTGTCATGGCAGATAGTTTGGCACCAAACGAATTACGCGGCAATCGAGGGAGCCGGTCATGCGCGTCATGGTCATCAGGCACCACGCCGAGGACTCGGCGGGGTTCATCGCTGAGGCGTTCGAGGCGCGCGGCGCCGAGCTCAGCACGCACCTGTTCCCTGATGACGGCCCGCTGCCAGCGTTCGACGACGTGGACCACATCGTCATGCTCGGCGCGATCCCGTCCATCTACGACACCGACGTGCACTGGATCGACCCCGAGCTGGAGTGGCTGCGCGCGGTGCACGACGCGGGCGTGCCCGTGCTGGGGATCTGCTACGGCGCCCAGGAGTTGTGCACGCTCTTCGGCGGCAAGGTGCTGGCCGCCGGCTACAAGGAGGTCGGCTGGCTGACGATCGACACGGTCAGCCCCGACCTGGTCCCGTCTGGACCGTGGCTGCTGTTCCACGGCGACCGGTGCGAACCGCCCGCCGAGGCGACGGTCCTGGCGAGCAACGAGACCGGGATCCAGGCGTTCTCGATCGGCAGGCACCTGGGCGTCCAGTTCCACCCCGAGGTCGACGGCGCGCAGCTCGCGCTGTGGCTCGCGGCGGGCGGCAGGCAGGAGGCGCTCGCGGCCGGGCAGGATCCCGACGCGCTGCTTGCCCAGGCATACGCCGAGGAACTGGCCGCACGCGCCCGCGCCGACCTGCTGGTCCAGGCGGCGCTCGAGCTGGCCAGCGCGGACGCGCTGGCCAGCTAGCGAGGTCGCGCGAGCGAGCCTTACTCCTCGATGGCGCCGCCGATCGTGCGCAGGTGGTCGCGGAAGGAGAGCGACTCGGACTGCGCGCGACGTTCCAGGTACTGGCCGAAACTGAGCTGCGCGCGGAGCGTGACGCCCAGCTTGATCCGGTCCGTTTGCTCGCGTTCGGTGTCGCGGATGGTGTCGGCCAGGTCGAGAACCTCACCGGCGCGGTCGGCCGGGACGAACAGCACCCCGTCGTCGTCCGCGATGACGAGGTCGTCCGCGGTGAGCGTCCAGTTCCCGATAATGGCACTCACCAGCGCGTCCGCCGGGCGCTGATCGATGCGCACCGGGCCAGCGGGGACCGAGCCGAGGCTGAAGACGGGAAGCCCGATCGCCTGGATGTCGGCGGTGTCGCGGTGCAGGCCCCAGATCACGACGCCGGCCAGCCCGGCCGCATGCGCCTCGTGCGCGACCAGGTCGCCGATGCAGGCCTCGTCGAGCCGCCCGCCGTTGTCGGCCAGCAGGACGTCGCCGGGCTCGGCGCGCTCGAACGCCTCGAGGAAGATGTCGACGCTGCCGGCGTGCCTGGCCGGCAGCGCCCGCCCGGCGATCCGGCTGCCTGGCACGACCGCGCGCAGCAGCGGCGGGCCGAACCTGACCGGCAGGCCCAGGCGCACGCAGCCGTCTGCCGCATTGGCGGCGCTGAGGCCAGCCATCCTGCGCTGCAGTTCGTCGTGGTCCATCGTTCCTCCCTCACGTCGGTGTGCGGCGCATCGCAGAACAACCGGCAGGCGCGCGGTATGCCTGCGGGCAGGCCCGGCTACCGTGCAAGGCATGACGGCCTGCGGCGAATGCGGCTACGACTTTGAGTCCCTCAGCCGCGCGGGCAACACCTGTTCGACAACCGCCGGCCGCTCGACTAGCTGTCCTCGACCGAGCGGATGATCTTTCTGAGCAGCGCGGCGAGCTGTTCTTTCTCCTCCTGGGCCAGCGCCGCGCTGACATATGCCTCGCCCTGGTTGAAGGCGGGGAACAGCCGCTCGATCACCGCCGCGCCCTTCGGTTCCAGGCTGACCAGCACGAGCCGGCCGTCGGCGTCGTGCGCACGCCGCCTGGTCAGGCCCCTTTTCTCCAGCGTCTTCAGCACGCCGGTGAGCGTTCCCTTGGTCACGCCGGCCTCGTCGGCCAGGTGCCTGGTCTGCTGGTCGCCCCAGATCCACAGCACGAACAGCACGGTGAACGCGGCCCAGGACAGGTCCTCGTCGGCCAGGATCTGCCGCTCGAGGTGATTGCGGACCACGTTCGCGGCCCGGTAGATGTTCGACACCGCCGCCATCGCCGCGAAGTCCAGCGGCTGGCCGCCGATCCTGCCCCTGATGTCGCGCTCGGCCTGCACCAGGTCACTGGCGCTATCGGCGGCTAGGCGACGTGACATGGGACGATGGTACGCGGCGTCAGGGCGAGGCCAGCGCCTCGATCCTCGCGTGCAGTCCGGGGACGTAGCCCTGCGATTCCGGCTTCATCAGCACGCTGCGCAAAACCCTGGCCTGATCCTGGTCGGCGGTGACATCGGGGTGGCGGCGGGTCATGGCGTCGGCGCTAACCGTCAGCGTGCTCACGAACACGGGCCGCTCTGGGTCGTTCATGCCGTCGGCGAGAATCCGCGCCGAGGTTTTGTCGATGGCCGCCATGCCGGTCCCCGACGTCACGGGGAAGTAGCTGACGATGTCGAGTTCGGGGCGCTGGTACAGGCGGAGCCGGTCCGAGTCGGCCAGCAGCTCTGCCCAGTCCAGCGCCGCTGAGCGGCAAGCCGCGAGCACCCGGCCCAGCCCCGCAGGAGTCGGCGGCAGCAGCCGGAACGTCAGCCAGAGCGCGGCAGCGGCGGCGCCGGCCCGCGAGCACTCCAGGCTGATCTCGCCGAGGTGCAGCTCGTCGGAGGTGAAATACGTGTAGGGCGAGTCGTGCGCGTAGAACCGGCCGACCGCGGGATCGGCGAACAGCACGGCGCCGCAGCCGTAGGGCTGCAGCCCGTGCTTATGCGGATCGACGACGACCGAGTCGCACTCGGCGATCGCGCGCCAGGGCCTCGGGTCCAGGCGCGTCCTTCCGTCGGCCGCGGCGGCGGCGCCGGCGCCGGCCTCGCCGGCATCGGCATCGGCGAGAAGTGCGAAGAACCCGCCGTACGCCGCGTCGACGTGCACCCTGACTCCGTGCCCGCGGGCCACGGCCACGACGTCGTGCACGGGGTCGATCGCGCCGAGGCCGGTGGTGCCCGCGGTCGCGACGACCGTGCCGATCGTCCCGCCGGCCAGCAGGTCATCGAGTGCGGCCAGGTCGATCCGCCCTGCGGAGTCCGTGCGTACGGCCGTTCCCTCGATGCCGAGCACGCCGCACATCCGCGCGTGCGTGTAGTGTGCCTCGGTGCTGTAGGCGACGCCGCTGCCGGGATGCAGTTCGCGGGCGACGTACAGCGCCTCGAGGTTGGCGATCGTGCCGCTGCTGGTCAGATGCCCGAGGTGGGTGCGCCCGTGGTTGGCAGTGAAGCCGAACATCGCGGCGAGCTCAGCGACCACCTCCTTCTCCATCTCTGAGGTGACCTTGCCGCCGTCCAGGGCGTGGTTGTTCGGGTTCACGAGCATGGCGGCCACGTACCCGGCGATCGCGGCCGGATGCGGCGGCTTCAGCATCTGCCCGGCGTAGCTCGGGTGGAAGTACGGGTAGTTGCCGCGCATCCGGTCGGCGAACTCCGCGAACGCGGCGTCGAACCGTTCCTCGCTGACCACCAGGGATGGGTGCGGCTCGAACGGCGGATAGCTTGCCTGCCAGCCGAGCACCGAGTCGGCCGCCTGGCTCAGCCAGCGCTGCAGGTCCACGCGGCCGCTCAGGCTCTCGCCGGTGGCCGGACGCCGCGGAACTCCCAGTCGCCGCCGAACGCGGTCGAGATGACCTCCTCGCTCGCGGTGGGCTGGGCTCCGTACTCGGCGGCGACC
This sequence comes from uncultured Actinomycetota bacterium, assembly GCA_963739025.1. GTDB lineage: Bacteria > Actinomycetota > Actinomycetes > Streptosporangiales > Streptosporangiaceae > Chersky-822. The sequence goes on from CAVTYS010000006.1 coordinate 167,116, forward strand.
TTGTCAGGTCCGGCGACGATGTGGTTGACGAGCTTGCCGAGGCCGTCGACCTCAACCTCCACGACGTCGCCAGGCTGGACCGGCCTGGAGTTGGCCGGCGTACCAGAGAGCAGCACGTCGCCCGGGTTCAGCGTGATCGTCCTGGCGATATCGGCGACGAGGTAGTGCATGTCCCAGGCCATCTCATCGGTCGAGCCGTCCTGGGCGACAGCGCCGTTCACGTAGGTGCGCAGCCGCTTGCCGCGGAAGTCCCAGCCGGTGACAAGGCCAGGGCCGAGCGGCGCGAGGGTGTCGGAACCCTTGACGCGCAGCATCGACCCGGCGTCGGTGTCGCGGAAGTCGTGCAGCCCGAAGTCGTTCCCGATCGTGTACCCGGCGACGTAATCGCCGGCCTTAGCGGGGGACACGCCGCGGCATGTCCTGCCGATCACGATCGCGACCTCGCCCTCGTAGTTGAGGTATTTGCAGTTGGCCGGCCTGATCACCGCGCCGCGGTGACCGAGCAGCGCGGAGACCGGCTTGTGGAAGTAGGTCGGGGCATGGGGCAGCGTCGCGCGAAATTCGGTGACCCTGCTGCGGTGATTCAGATGCACCGCGATGATCTTGGTGGGCGTGACGGGCGGCAGGTGAACGGCCTGGTCGGCAGCGATCCTGCGGCCGTCGCCCGCGACCAGGTCGGCACCGTCGCGGCGCACCTGAACGGCCGCGCCATCGAGCAGAATCCGCCGGTACTCCGGCATGCCGTCCTCCTAGCGTGGCGCGTGGCCGTCTGCGCTGACCGGCGATCGCACGGCCGGTGCGGTCCAGCCGCCGCCTGGCCTGTCGAACCACAGGTGCATCTGCGCGGTGCCGATCGAGTTCTCGTAGTCGCTGAACGGCCTGGCTGGTGCCGTCACCGCGGGGCCGCCGAGCGCCCCGATCATCATCAGATAGTGCGCGAACTTGGCCTCGGGCCGCACGGCCAGGTAGTCATCCATCGTGTCTATCACCCGGACATGCTGACCTGCCCGCAGCCACCGTATCCGGTCCTCGTCCGCGGCTCTGGCCTGCTCGGTCCTGATGTGCACCGGGTCGCTGGCCTCGTGCGCGCGCAGTTCGCGCAGCGACCAGAAGGTGTGCGACAGCGCGCCGGAGGCGATGAGCACCACCCGCCGGCCGGTGGCCGCGATCGCGGCGCCGATGGCGCGGCCTGCCCGCAGGAAGTCCTCGGTGTCGCCGGTGTAGGCGGTGTTACTGATGGACATCCACCGCCGGTCGAGCCCCTTGCCCAGGTAGGTCCATAGGTTGACGGTGGCGTAGTGCACGGGCAGGTACGGGTCGTCGATCGGGGTGATCCAGGTTCCTTGCTCATCCGCCTGGGCGGCGATCGCGAGCGCGAGCTCGGGGTCGCCGCGCCAGTCGTACGGGACGCGGCACATGCCGCGCGGCAGTTCGTCGGAGGTAAACAGGCCGGCCCGCACCTGGTGCGCTGCGACGACGAACTCGACGGTGGTGTGCCAGTGCGAATCCAGGACCAGGACGGTGTCGTAATCCAGGGTCTCGAAGATCTCCTCGCGGAGCCGCCGCAGCCCGGGCACGAGGCTGATCTCCTTGCCCTCGTTGAGCTCACGGCGTTGCTCGGGCGCCAGCATGATGGTCGGGACGTGCGCGAGCAGGCCAGCGCCGACGACCTCACCCATGGTTATCACTCACTGTTCTTACTCACTGTTCTTACTCACCGGCCGTCTCCTCCCGCGCGCCAGCCTTGCGGGGCGTACACGGTGTTCTTCACGTCGCAGTAGAAGTCGAAGCTCCAGGTGCCGCCCTCCCGGCCGATGCCGGACTGCCCGGCGCCGCCGAACGGGGCGCGCAGGTCCCTGACGAAGAAGCAGTTGACCCAGACCGTGCCGGCGCGCAGCCGGCCAGATACCCGCTGGGCTCGCTCCTGATCGCCGGTGAACAGCGTGGCCGCCAGCCCGTACCTGGTGTTGTTGGCGAGTTCCACAGCCTCGTCCTCGCTGCCGAAAGCCTGGACGGTGAGCACGGGGCCGAACACCTCCTCGGTGAGGATCTCCGAGCCCGGCGCGGCGCCTGCGAGCAGGGTGGGCTGGTAGTACAGGCCGCCCAGCTCGGGGTCTACCGCGCCGCCGATTAGCGTCCTGGCGCCGGCGGCAATGGCTCGCTGGACGAAACCGTCGACGCGATCCAGGTGAGCGCGGGTGATGTTCGGGCCGATGCCAATGTCGTCGTCGCGGGGATCACCCTGGCGCAGCTTCGCCGCCCGTTCGACGAAACGCTCGGTGAACTCATCCGTGACGGCCTCGTCGACCAGCAGCCTGGTGCCGGCGAGACACACCTGGCCCGCGTTGTCGTACTGGCCGACGGCGAGCGATACGGCGAGATCGAGGTCCGCGTCGGCGAAGACGATGAGCGGGGACTTGCCGCCGAGTTCAAGGGAGACGGGGGTCAGGTTCGCGCCAGCGGCCGCCGCGACCGCGCGTCCCGTGGCCGCTGAGCCGGTGAACGCGACCCTGGCGACGCCGGCGTGTGCGGCCAGCGGCGCGCCAGCGCTGCCGCCGAGGCCCTGGACCATGTTGAACACGCCGTCTGGAAGGTCAGCGTTACTGGTGATGTCGGCGAGCAGGCTGGCCGTGAGCGGCGCCCACTCCGGCGGCTTGGCCACCACGGTGTTACCGGCCGCGAGGGCCGGCGCGATCCGCCAGGTGGCCAGCATCAGCGGCGCGTTCCACGGCGTGATCACGGCCGTCACGCCCGCCGGTGCCCAGGAGACCTGCTCGCGATGGCCATCGATCTCGAGCCCGCCGCCGTCCAGCTCGGTCAGCCAGTCGGCGAAGAAGCGGAAGTTGCTGGCGGCCCGCGGGATGACGCCGCGCCGGTGCGATCGCAGCAGCGCGCCGTTGTCGGCGGTCTCGACCCTGGCGAGTTCGTCAGCGCGCTCGTCGATGCCGTCGGCGATTCTGCGGAGCGCGGCGGCCCGGTCGGCGGCTGGCGTGCGTGCCCACGCGGGGAACGCGGCGCTGGCCGCCGCGACCGCCGCGTCGATCTCGTCCCGGCCGCCGCTGGCGACCTGCGCGAGCGGCTGTTCGTCGATGGGGGAGATGTCGGTGAAGGCCGACGCCGATGCCACCCGGCGCCCGCCGATCCAGTGCCGGGTGTCCACGTTCACGCCGGCCACCCGCGCCACGTGGCTCTCGCCCATTCACATCCCGCCGTCCCCGCGCCGCCACCGCCCACGGCCCGCACGCCGCGTGCGGGCCCGGTCGTTTGGAACCAAACACTAGGGAGCGGGCGCGAGAGCGGTCAAGGCCGGGGGTGCCGGACCGCTGAGCGACTGAATGTCGCATGAATCGCAGGGGCGGGGCGCCTCGGGCGGCCGGTGGTTTGCTCGCGAGGGTTCGTTCGTGTATGGGTGGGACACCCATTGCGCCTGGTAGTTATCGGTGTCCCACCCATACACAGCCCATGCCGTCGGCGCTGGGTCAGTGCCAGCGGCCGGGCTAAGAGGGCACGCGTGTGCCGAGGCGGGCGTGGATCGAGGCTAAGCTCTGTCCGCCAGGACGTGGCCGCCGTCCCAGGTGACGCCGATCTGGCGGTAGTAGCCGCCGATGATCTCTCCGACGGCGAGGTCGGCGAGTTCCTCGGTGGGGGAGTCGAAGAGTTCGAGACTAGCGTCACCGCGCCACGCGGGGCCGCCTTCGAAGCTCGCGCTTGCTGAGGAGATCAGCTCGCTGAGCGCGTCCGGGGCGCCTTTCCGCACCGACGGCATCCAGCGATGATGGGCCATTGGGTGCGCGTTCACGAAGCCGTTGGCCGGTGCCTCTTCGCGCAGCGTGACGACGGCCTGGGCGAGCCGGCGGCCGCCGGCGGACAGCGTTCCGGCGAACACGCCGCCAGGCGCGATCCTTGGTGCCGCCCTGCCGAACGGATGCGGCCTGGTCTGGTGGATCGAGCCCAGCTTCTTCGGATACCCCTGCACAAGCCCGCGAGCGAGCGCGAAGTCCGTGTCGACCCAGATGAACACGCACCTGGAGTAGACCCGACCGCCGAACGTGCACCGGACGACGGCGAAGCACTCGGAGTACTGCGCCCGCACTGGGTCGAGCAATTCGTCTCCATCCGACCCGCAAGACTGCCAGTCCGCCCAGATCAGCGCCACCGCACCGGGGTCCTCGCCGGCGGGGCTGAGCGGCTCAGGCAGCAGCCGCGCTACGTTCGCCGGGTCGGTCCTGTACTCCACCGTGAGCAGGTCACCCGAGTAGTGCCAGGGCGGCGGCGGGATCAGCGACGCCCGGCCGGTCGCGGTACGCGGATAGAAGAACCCGGTCATCTCGCTCACTGCCTGCTCCCAGATCGATCCTTGCCCGCCCATTGTGCGGCCAGTTACGCTTCCAGATCATTTGTAACCGAACGTTCTTGGTTGGAGTCACAGTGCAGAACGTGCCGGGCGCCGATCACGCCAGCATCGCCGAGCGGCTGCGGGCCGAGAACGTGGACGTCGTCAGGGTCTCCTATCCCGATCTGATCGGCGTGGATCGCGGCCGTGACGTGCTGATCGACGAGCTGGGCGCCGCGGCGGGCCACGGGCTCGCGTTCTGCCGTGCGGTCTATCACACGTCACCGATGGGAGACGTGGTGCCGGTGCAGGGCGGCCTGGAGGCCGGCCTCCCCGACATCGTCGTCCGGCCCGACCTGTCCACCCTGACGCCGCTGCCGTGGGAGCCGAACGCTGCCTGGTGCCTCGGCGACGCCACCACGCCTGACGGCCAGCCGGCGCCCGAGTCGCCGCGCGTTGTCGTGCGGCGGGTCGCCGATCAGCTCGCCGGCCTCGGCTACCGCCTGACTTGCGGTCCTGAGCTGGAGTTCTTCGTCTGCGAGCGCGACGCCGCTGGTACCTGGCGGCGCTACGCCGATGACGTCGGCAACGTCTACGTCGTGGGGCGCAAGGGCGACCCGCGCGGCCTGCTGCTGCGCATGCTCAGGCAGCTACGCGACGCCAGGCTGCACGTCACGGCGGCCAATCACGAGTTCTCGCCTGGCCAGTTCGAGATCAACCTCGGCCATTCCGAGATGTGTGACGCCGCGGACCGCTCGTTCCGGCTGAAGTCGGCGGTCCAGGAGATCGCGCGCCAGCAGGACCTGCTCGCGACGTTCATGGCCAAACCGTTCAACGACGAGGGCGGCTCCGGCTTCCACGTGCACGCTTCGCTGGACGACGACGCTGGCAGCAACGTGTTCGGGGACCCGGACGCGCCGGACGGGATCTCGGCCGCTGGCAGGCATGCGATCGGCGGGGTGCTCAGGCACGCGCGAGCGCTGAGCGCGCTGCTGAACCCGACGATCAACTCCTACAAGCGGTTCGGCCCCGACACGCTCGCGCCCTGGCTGATCGACTGGGGGCTGGACAACCGCAGCGCGATGGTGCGGATCCCGCCGGAACGCGGTCCGGCCGCGCGGATGGAGGTCAGGCTCGGCGATGCCACCGCCAATCCCTATCTCGCGATGGCGGCCGTCGGCGCGGCCGTGTACCTCGGCCTGAAGGACAAGGTCGAGCCGCCGCCGAAGCTCGAGGGCTACGGCTACGACCCTGAGTCGGCCGAGATGCTGCCTGCGCGGCTGTCCGACGCGCTGGACGCCCTCGAGGGCGATGACGCGCTCGGCGAGGTGCTCGGCGGGTACTTCGTCGGCTCGTTCCTTGCCTTCAAGCGAAACGAGATCGAGCGTTTTGAGCACCACGTGACCGACTGGGAGTTCCGCGAGTACGCCTATCACCTGTAGCCGCTAGCGCGGGACCCGCGGCCCGGGCCTGTAAGGCCCGGGCCGCACCAGTCGAGCCGCTCCGCTGTCGCGTTACCTCGGCTGCGGGACAATGCGGATGTACGGCTTGGGCGACCGCCAGCCGTCCGGGTAGGTCTGCCTGGCTTCGTCGTCGGAGACCGAGCCGGCAATGATGACGTCCTCGCCCTGCTTCCAGTTCACCGGGGTCGAGACCTTGTGCTTCGCGCTGAGCTGGAGCGAGTCGATGACCCTGAGGACCTCGTCAAAGTTGCGGCCCGTGGTCATCGGGTAGACGAGGACCAGCTTGACCTTCTTGTCGGGCCCGATCACGAACACGTTGCGCACGGTCTGGTTGTCGGCTGGGGTGCGGCTCTTGGCGTCGCCGGACGTGCTGGCGGGAAGCATGTCGTACAGCTTGGAGACGTTGAAGTCGGTGTCGGAGATGATCGGGTACTCGGGCTTGGCGCCCTGGGTCTCCTCGATGTCCTGCGCCCACTTCTCGTGGTCGCCTGAGGAGTCCACGGACAGGCCGATGATCTTGGTGTTCCTGCGGTCGAACTCCGGTTGGATCCTGGCCATGTAGCCGAGTTCGGTGGTGCAGACCGGGGTGAAGTCCTTCGGGTGTGAGAACAGCACAGCCCAGGAATCGCCGATCCAGTCGTGGAAGTGGATCCGGCCCTGCGTGGTGTCGGCTTCGAAGTCCGGAGCCGTGTCACCCAGCTTTATGCTCATTTGCTACTCCTTGTCTGGTGAGACCGAGGCACCGTGGTTCCCTGCTCACCGCAGTATTGTCTCGCCTGGGCCTGGCGGCTCGCGCATCCGGGACTACCCCCGCTCGCCCTAGAAGGACGACCGCCCGGCAGGGGACGCCAGCCACTCGATGTCCGGCGGCCTGACCCTGGCGCAGATCGGATTGCCGCGCGCGTCGGTCAGCCTGACCCGCGCGACGAGCGCGTAACCCGGCTGCCAGGCCCGCTCGACCAGGGCCTGGTCGACGTCGACGAGGCGCAGCTTGGCGCCGCGGAAGAGCCGGAACGTGCCGTCACCGGGAACCTCGCCCCAGACGAGCCCGAGGTGGCGGTCGCTCCGATCGCCGCGCACGGAGGGCCCGCCGAAGTCGATGCCGTCCGCGCCGCGCCTGATGGTGACCGTGACCTCCCAGGTCGCGGACGGCGCGTCGCCAGGCACCAGTTCCGTCGCCACCCAGCGCCGGTCGGGCACCGTGAGGCCCGCCGCGTCAGCCCGGTCGCTCCCGATGCCGACGTGCACGTTCTGGTACCCGGATCGGTCTGGCCCAGGGCGGCAGGACCGGCCGGGCAGATCGAAGCCCTCGATGCGGACAAGCAGGGGCCGGCGCTCCGCGGGCGGCCTCGGTGCGGGACGCTTGCGCGGCGGGGGAGTGGCTACGCTCTGCTCGTAGGCCTGGCGCAGCAAGGCGACCGCCTCGGCGTCGACGTCGGCGGGCGTCGTCAGGGCAAGGCGGACAGTGGACGCCCCGAGGTCTCTGGCTGGCAGCAGCCGACCCCGCGGCGCGGTTCCGTCCAGGCGCAGGCCCATGTCGAGGCGCTGTTTCGTGCGGGCCTGCAGGACCGCGAACGTGCAGCCCGGCGAGACCAGCGTCACCATCGTCTTGCGCGCGTTGACGGCCACGTCCGGCAGCTGCAGGACTGCGGTGAGCACGGCGCCCAGCACGGGCCTGAGCGCGGGCCGGTCCGCGTACTGGCCTTCGATCAGCCGGTCGTCTTCGTCGGTGAGCACGCCGTCACTCCTATCCCGCGACCTCGTCGGCGGAAGCCCGTCCAGCGTCGGCCGCCTTGCGCAGGAAGTCAATGATCGTGTCGACCTGGTCGTCGGTATATCCGGCGAGGATCTGGCCCATCCGGGAGTTCATGCCGCCGAACTGCGCGAAGATCTCTCGCTGCCGGTCCGGTGGGCTCGCGAGCACGACAGCGCGGCGGTCGTCGCTCGCGCGGTCGCGGCTGATCCAGCCGCCTTTTTCCAGCCGGTCGAGCACTCCCGTCATGGTCGCGAGGTGCACGCCTACCCGGCCGGCCAGCGCTGTGGGGCTGATCGGGCCGTGCCGCGAGATGACGTCCAGGCAGTCGAAATCCAGGTCCCTGAGCTGGACCCGCGCGCCGACCCTGTGGTTCAGCAGCGCGAGCTCGATCCGCAGCTCGCGCATGGCGCTGGTCGCCGCTGCCGTTCTCCGGCGGCGCTCCCGGTCCGATGACGCGGCCACAGCCAACCCCCGTTCAGGGAATGCGTCCAGATACTTCGACAGTCATAGAATATCGAAGTCGTAGCGCTTGGCGGGTCGGGCGCGCGGTCGTGACCGCGCATGGCGGACGGATCGAGCTGGCCAGCGAACCCGGCGGCACGACGTTCCTGATCAGCCTGCCCGCGAGCTCGGCCGACGGCGACAGCTAGGATCCTCCGGCAGCGAGGGAGGCGGTCGCGATGACCGAGGTGCTCGTCAACGTCGAAGCGAACGTCCAGATCGCGGTCGTGACGCTGAACCGTCCTGAACGGCGCAACGCCATCTCCGGGACCTTGCTGGCAGCCCTGCGCGACGCAGTCGCCGGGCTGGACGGTAGGGCCGACGTCCGCGCGATCGTGCTGACCGGCGCGGATCCGGCCTTCTGCGCCGGGCTTGACCTGACCGAGCTCGGCCAGCCCGGCGGCCCGCTCTCTCGTGCCGGTGGCCTCGGGGTGCTGCCTCGGCTGCGCACGCCGCTGATCGGGGCGATCAACGGCGCTGCGGTGACGGGCGGCCTCGAACTGGCGCTGGCCTGCGACTTCCTGGTCGCCTCCGACCGCGCCAGGTTCGCCGACACGCACGCCAGGGTCGGCGTGATGCCGGGCTGGGGCCTGACGGTCGCGCTGCCCGAGGCGGTCGGGCTGCGCAGGGCCCGCGAGATGAGCGCCACGGGCAACTTCATCACGGCGCCGACCGCGCTGGCATGGGGCCTGGTCAACCACGTCGTGCCGCACGAGGAACTGCTCGGCTTCGCGCGAGGGCTAGCCGCCGACATCGCCTCAGCCGATCCGGCGGCGGTGCGGGAAATACTGAGGACATATAACGAGGGCTCGCTGGTGACTGCCGAACAGGCAGCGCTGGTGGAGGCCGAGGCTCACCGACGCTGGCACGTCGGCGGGATCGACGCCGCGCTGGTGGCCAGCAAGCGCGACGCCGTCATCGATCGAGGCCGCGCCCAGGGCTAGCGCTCAGGAGGGCGCGTGGGTCTGCTCTGCGTGGGTGTGCCGGCTACGAATTGCCGGCAGCTGCGATCTTGTCCAGCGTCTGCAGGTCAAGCTCCGTTAGTGAGCTGATGGTCAGCGCCGCGGCACCGTGATCGTGACCGCTGGTCAGGGCCGTCCTGACGGCCACGCAAGCGAGGCCGGCGGCGACGGCCGCCGCAACACCTGAGGCCGAGTCCTCGATCGCCACCAGCCCGGCCGGTCCGAGGCCGAGCCTGCACATCGCGAGCTGGTAGACGTCAGGCGCCGGCTTCGGGTGCCGCACTTCCTGGCCCGACGCGATCGCCGCCAGCACGTCGCCGAGGCCGAGCGCCGCTACGACCGCATCGATCTCGGTCAGCCTGGAGGAGGAGGCCAGCGCCATCGGGATGCCGGCCGCGCTCATCGCTGCTATCAGCGTCCTGAGCCCGGGGTTGGGCTTAGCCGTGGCTCTGAGCCTGGGCAGGTACCGCTCGTCGTACGCCCGGCGCAGGTCGTCGACGGGAAGGCGGCGCCCGTACCTGGCCGCCGCGATCGTCAGCGCGTCGTCCAGGGTGCGGCCGACCAGGTCGCCGAGCTTAGCCGGGTCGGCCACGGCCCCGTGGCCGGAAACCCCGTGGCCGGCAACCCCGTGGCCGGCAACCCCGTCGCCGGCGACGATCTCCGCGATGGTGCGCAGCGAGAGCGGCTCGGAATCGACGACCACGCCGTCCATGTCGAAGATGACGCCGCGCAGGTGCGCGACGGCGCGGCCGTGCTCAGCCATGTCTGGACTCAGGCATGTCTGGACTCAGCCATGTCTGGACTCAGCCATGCCCGTGCGCGGCCAGGGCAGCCCGCCAGTAGTCGCAGGACTCCCGCAGCTCGCCGATCACGGTCCCGTCGTCCTGCTCGAACGGCGGTATCACCTCGAGGATCAGCTGTACCTGCCCGGCGCCTGACTCGTCGAGGGCCGTGAGCACCCGGCCGGCGATGCCCACGGTGCTGCCGAACTCAGGCGTGATGTTGCTGAACAGCGCGACCGAGGGGGCACCGATCCGCGCGCGGTAGGCGGCGATCGCGCCGACGTCAGGGCGCATGGGCCCGTGGTCGCTCTCGTAGCTGCCCGCGGCGACCTCGCGGATGAAGGCGGCGGCGGTAGCGGCCGCGACAGCAAGGCTGGCTATGGGGTCCCCAGACGATGTTGATCCCGAACGGGATCGCGATGCCGGCCCGCACCTGGCCGATCACGGCGGCCATCCCGGCCGCGATCTCTGGGCCGGTGGCGAGCTGATAGGGCAGGTCAGCCTCGTTGCAAAAGAGCAACCCGTCCACGCCGGCGGCCTGCAGCGCCGTCAGGCCGGCGGCGACGGAATCGACGATCTTCCCCATCCCCGCGCGCTTGTCATGCCGCGGCCGGCCGGGCAGCGCGGGCAGGTGAACCATGGCGATGATCGGCTTGCCGGTCCGGAAGAGGGTCCGCAGCCGCCACATGCGGGCATAATAAGCCAGCGCACTACAGTGGCCAATGTTCGGTGTGTTGGTGCGCGAGGCCTCAGCGGTCGACGCGACGATCTTCAACGCTGTGATCTCCGCGCCCATCGGGTCGACGATCGCGTACTCAATCTTCTTCACGCTGGTCGCCTTTCCCGGTGCCGATGTGGCCGGGGTACTCGGCATCACGCTGATCATCAACATCCGCGTGCTGATCATGTTCGCGCTGCTGGCGGCCAGTATGCCGCGGGTCGGCGGTGACTACGTCTGGGTCAGCCTGGTGCTCTCGCCGCCGCTGGCCCTGATCTCGAACGTCGCGATGATCTTCGGCGGCTGTTCGGGCGCCGCCTTCTTCACGAAGTTCTTCGCGCTGTTCGCGCTGGGTCCCGCGCTGGTGGCGCTGGGCACCCTGACCACCAATGACACGTTCGTGCGCTGGGAACCTCGTTCCAGACCGACAAGACGTGGATCCTTATCGCGTCACTGGCCATGGTCGCGCTGCAGACGCTCATCCTGATCCGCGGTACGAAGGCGACGTTCCGCTGGCAGTCGCCGCGGCGCCGAAGTCGAGGACATGAAAGCTGCGGAGCCGGATCGGCGAGCGGATCAAATGGTACGAAACCCCCGAGGAAGTGCGTCACTGACGGGCTAGCCGGCGTTTGGCCGGGTCGATACGGGGCAGTGTGCGCCGAGTGAGCCTGCCCTCTTACCAGCAGTCCCTTTTGAATGGAATGGATCGCGCTCTCGAGGCACGCGATCCCCGACTCGCCTCCATGTTCGCGCTCTTCACGCGGTTGACCAGGGAGGACGGGCCGCCGCGCACCGAGCGCCTGGCCCCCGGCCCTGGCCTGCTGCGGCGGCTGGTCCTGCTGCCCGCACGCGCGGCGAAGGCATCGGCGGCCATTCCGATCGTGCTGGTAGCCGGGCTCATGGCCGCGATCATCGCGCTCGGCATCGTGACGTCCCAGGGGAGCCCGTGCCCCACGGGCTCGGCGCATCGGGTGGGCCAGATCCGGCCGGTCTGCCAGCCCTCGGCGCATAGTCTGCGCAAATAGGCAAGCCCGGATGGGACAGCACAGGTCGATGCGGACCCGGCACACAGGTGGCTAACCCAGGCGATAGCCCTCGGCACAGTCCGAGGTGGCGCTCAGCGGGCTTTCAGGCTTCCTTCAGGTCAATGTTTAACCATGGCCGCAGAGCAAGCAGTGCAGCGCGTGCCGAGGGAGCCGATCGCATGACAGGCATCTACGATCCGCCAGCCGGATCCCGACCACCGTGGGCACCGCCGGATGCGCCGCCGCCGTATAGCGCCCAGCAGCCTTACGGCTGGCCGGGTCCCGGTGGACCGGGAGGCCCCTACGACCCCTACGGCTACGGCCGCGGCGGCCCCAACGGCCCGTTCCGTAGGCTGCGGCGCCAGCTACTCGCGCTGGTCGCCGTCGTGGTCATCGCCGTTGCCAGCTTCTGGGGGCTCGAGGCCGCGCGCGGCCATCATCCCGCCGCCGTGCAGTCGCCCAGCGCGATCGCCGCGAAGGTGGACGGCGGCCTGGTCGACATCGTCACGACGCTCGGCTTCCAGCGTGCCCAGGCGGCCGGCACCGGCATCGTCCTCACCTCCTCAGGCGAGATCCTGACCAACAACCACGTGATCGAGGGGGCGACCTCGATCCAGGCCACCGACGTGGGCAACGGGCGCACCTACCGCGCTCGGGTCGTCGGATACGACCGCAGTGATGACGTCGCCGTGCTGAAGCTGCAGGGCGCGTCCGGCCTGGAGACCGTGGCCACCGGCAACTCCGCCAGTGCCGACCTAGGCCAGAAGGTGGTCGCGCTCGGGAACGCGGGCGGCAAGGGGGGCACGCCCTCCGTGGTGACGGGCAGGATCATCAGGCTCGGCGCCTCGGTCACCGCGACCGACGGCTCGGCCGGCACCTCAGAGACGCTGCACGGCATGATCGGCCACAACGCCCCGATCAGGCCGGGAGACTCCGGCGGCCCGCTGGTCACCCTCACTGGCAGGGTGATCGGCATGAACACCGCCGCGTCGACGGGGTCCAACTTCCAGCTGCGGGGCCCCACCCAGGCCTTCGCGATCCCGATCAATAAGGCGCTGTCGATCGCGCGGCAGATCGAGGCTGGAGCGGGCTCGGCTTCGGTGCATATCGGCGCCACCGCCTTCCTGGGCATCGGCGTCCTGTCCGCCCAGCAGGCGCAAGTCCACGGCGTCCAGCCCGGCAGCGGCGCGCTCATCGGCGACGTGTTCCCCGGGACGGCGGCCAGCGCGGCCGGGCTGACTCCTGGCGACGTGATCGTCGCGGCCGGAGGCCAGCGGGTCACATCGCCAGACGGGCTGCAGGCCGTCTTCGGACAGCACCATCCAGGCGACCGGGTCGGCCTCACCTGGGTCGATCAGAACGGCGCCCGCCACTCCGCGCCCGTGACCTTGAAGAACGGCCCCGCCGGCTAACCCGCAACTCTCGCCCGGCGGGCTCACCCTAACCGGTTCACGGCGATGAACCCTGGTGGTGCTACCGGCCCAGCAGGGGTCCATCGCTGCGGGTGGGGCGGGGGCGGGCGACGTAGGCTGCGAGTGAGAGGGGAGCCGTCATGGACTTCGAGCACATCGGTGTGGACTGGTCGGGCGAGTTCGCGACCGTCACGATGAACCGCCCTCAGCGGCGCAACGCGTTGTCCCGCGCGCACATGCGCGAGCTGATCACCGCGTTCTCGCAGATCGGTGACAGCGATGCGCTGGGCATCGTGCTGGCCGGCAATGGCCCGGTGTTCAGCGCTGGTCACGACTTCGCTGATGTGGCCGACGCCGACCTCGCCGAGGTGCGCTCCCTGCTCACGACGTGCTCGGAACTGATGACCATCATGCAGCAGGTGCCCCAGCCTGTGGTCGCCCGGGTGCACGGGCTCGCCACCGCGGCTGGCTGCCAGCTCGTCGCGTCCGCGGACCTGGCGGTGGCCAGCGAAACCGCCGGCTTCGCGGCTCCTGGCGGCAAGGGCGGCTGGTTCTGCCACACGCCGATGGTGGCGGTCGCGCGGAACATCGGCCGCAAGCGGGCCGCGGAGATGGCCCTGTCGGGCGACGTGATCGACGCGCGGACCGCGCTCGACTGGGGCCTCGTCAACCAGGTGGTGCCAGCCGACCAGCTGGACTCGGCAACCTTCGACCTGCTCAAGCGCGTCACCAGGGGATCGGCGCAGAGCAAGGGCATCGGCAAGCAGGCTCTCTACGCGCAGATCGATCTGGATCAGCAGAAGGCCTACGCCTACGCGGTCGAGGTCATGGCCGCCACCAGCCAGCTGCCTGACGCGCGCGAGAACATGCGGGCCTTCCTCGAGAAGCGGCAGCCGCAGTGGCAGCAGCGGGCTGGTTACCCGACGGGCAGCCGGTAACTGCCCACGACCGTCGCGTCGGCCGCGACGGGGCCCTCAGCGCACCGCTCAGCGATGCCGGACTGGAACTGGCCGAAAGCCGCCGAGGCGGCCAGCGGATTCTGCTCGCCCTCCAGCACCACGACGTGCACGAAGCTCACGCCGTCGTCGAGCCGGAAGGACGCATAGCGGAGGCCGTCGGGCTCCTGCTCGGCCAGCTCGGCGAAGACCTTGCGGATAAGGCGCTCGTTCTCGTCCGCGTGCTCGGGCTTCGTGGTGTACCTGACTACTTTCGCGACGGACACTGTTCCCCTCCTCGGAGTTTCCTTCTCAGGCGATCGCGCGCATCCGGTTGTTGCGCGCGTCATGCGTGACCTCGGCCAGCCCGAGCTCCTCGAGCAGCGGCGGCAGGTACACGCCGAACCTGCCGCGGTAGCCGTTGCGAAGCCCGTACCAGCCGCCGACGGGGTTGCCTGCCGACCGGCCCCACGCCTCGACGCTGCCGTCCGCGGCCGGCTTCTTCTCGTCAGCGGCGCCGAGCGGCACCCAGTCACCCTGCTCGATCAGCCAGGCGTGCAGGTCGGTGATGGCGCTGAGATGGTACGTCAGCGTGGTGGAGCCGACCTGGCAGACCAGCGCCGGCGGGTCAGCCTCCCGGTCGGCGTACATCGTGTAGCCCGACGTGCCTGGCGGGGTCGTGAGCGCCCACGGGTCCTGCTTCGTTCCTTCGGCCATCAGTAATCTCCCTCCTGCGATACGGCTTTCCCCGCGGCGACCTGGAAGTGCGGCAGCAAGCCCTGCCAGCCTGCGACGTTCCGCTCGCGCCAGGCCGGCGCCTCGCGGCCGAGTCGTTCCCAGCCCCGGTGCTCGATCTCGACCGTGGTCGCCGACTCGCCGCTGGCGACGAACCGGATGTCGACCTCTGTGGCGCGGGTCCGGTCAAGCCCCAGGTGCCACAGGTACGCCAGCCTCGACGGCGGCTGCCACACCGTGACCTCGCCCCAGTCGTGCTCGGCGCCGTCGGCCGTCCGTTCATAGATCCGGCCGCCGACGTCAGCCTGCATGACCACCCTGCTCAGCCTGACCGGTGACCGTATGGTCGTGCGGCCACCAGGTGCCGATCCTGGACGTCCACACCAGGAAGGCGCGCTCCGGTGAGCACGCGACCTCGAACGAGACCCGCAGCGGTGCTGTCCTGGGCTCGGCGGTCATCGCTGCTCCTCGGCGGTATTCTCGGCCAGCAGCCTGAACCGCGCGGCAGCGTTGCCCCAGATCCCCTCGAGGTAGACCTGGATCGCGTGCAGGCCTTCGTCACGCAGGTGGTAGATCCGCCTGGTGCCGTGCGCCTCCTCGGCGACCATCCCCGCCTCCTTCAGCAGGCGCAGATGCCTGGAGACCGCTGGGCGGCTGATCGGCAGCGCGGCCGCGATCTCGACGACAGGCTTGTCGCCAGCCGCGAGCAGCCGCAGGATCTCGCGCCTGATCGGGTCGCCAAGGGCCTCGAACGGGTCCCCGGCGGCGTGCGCCTGCGCCATGTCCACGACCTCCCCTCGGTAACCGCCACGCTACCGTAACACACACGTTACCGTTGCTGCCGCACGGGGCTCGCCGCAGATGGCGGACGGGAGCCACTCGGTTGAAGGTTCAACTTGGCCGGGTAGGCTGCGGGCTGGCGAATACGCAGCGCACGGAGGGGATGACGGGCTTCCGATGACGGACTACGGGCACGACCGCTGTTCGGCAGCTTCATCACGCCGGCCGCCGCCGGGCCAGGTCAGGTGATCGCGCTCGCTCAGCTGTCCGAGCGGCTCGCGCCGAACGTGATCAACCTGCCGCTGCGGGCGCCGGTCGTGCTGGCCCGCAGCGCCGCGAGCCTTGACCTGCTCAGCGGCGGCCGGGTGGAACTCGGCCTTGGCGCAGGCGCGTTCTGGGACGCCATCGAGGCGAACGGCGGGCACCGCCTCACGCCAGGCGAGGCCGTCGGCGCGGTCGGCGAGGCGATCGGCATCATCAGGCAGGTGTGGGACACCGGTCAGCGCGGCGGCGCCCGCGTCAACGGCGCGCGGTATCGGGTGGCCGGCGCGAAGCGCGGACCTGCTCCCGCGCACGACATCGGCATCTGGGTCGGCGGCTACAAGCCGCGCATGCGGAGGCTCATCGGCGGCAGCGCCGACGGCTGGCTGCCCAGCCTGCCCTGCCTGCCGGGCGGTGTCGCGCGGCTGCCCGACCTCAACGCGCTGATCGACGAGGCGGCGGTGGCCGCGGGTCGCGAGCCAGCGTCGGTGCGGCGGCTCCTGAACATCTCAGGTGAGTTCGCCAGCTCGGGCTCCGGCTTGCTGACTGGTCCGGTCAGCCAGTGGGTTGAGGAGCTCGCCGGGCTGGTCGCGGACTGCGGGATCTCCGGCTTCATCCTGATGGGCGACGATCCGCTCGCGATCGAGCGGTTCGGCCAGGAGGTCGCGCCAGCGGTACGGGACCTGGTCGCCGCCGGGCGAACCGAGCAAGGCGGCGGGCAGAAGACCGGCCAGGACGGCGCCGAGGAGCACGGCGGCGCCGCGCTTGCCAGCAATGCCAGGCTGGCGCGAGAGTCCGGTTACGGAAAGGACGCGAGCCGGATCTGGGATGAGTCGGCCCGCCCTATCGCACCGCCTGCGCCGCCCGGCCAGGTGTACTCCGCGCGCGGGCAGGCGGTCGGCAGGCACCTTACGGACGTCCACGACCACCTGCGGCATGAGCTCGATCAGGTCCGTGAGCTGCTCGAGCAGGTCAAGCGGGGCCGCGTGACGGCGGGGGCAGCGCGCGCCGTGCTGAACGAGATGACCATGCGCCAGAACAACTGGACGCTCGGCGCGTACTGCGCGGCGTACTGCAGCATGATCACCCAGCACCACGGGCTCGAAGACCGGGCCGTCTTCCCGCACCTGCGCCGGGCCGAGCCCGGTTTGGTCCCGGTGATCGACAGGCTCGAGCAGGAGCACGTGATCATCCACGAGGTGGTCGAGGGCGTCGACCGCGCCCTCGTCAGGCTCGTCGCCAGTCCTGATGATTTCACCGAGCTGCAGAAGGCGGTCGACGCTCTGACCGAGGCGCTTCGCTCGCACCTGGCGTACGAGGAGCAGCAGATCACCGAGCCGCTGTGCAGGTTCGGCTTCTTCCCAGGCCAGGTCTAGCGAGCAAGCACGGGCGGGCGGTGGGCGGGAGGCGAGCGGGGAGTCGGGGTAGCCTGCTCGGTCAGGAGCGGAGCGCTCCGTCCGATTTGCGTCAGGATCGAGGTGGCCTCCTGACTAGCTACCGGCTCCAGGTGCTCGGCCGGTTCCCGCACCCCGGTCGCGGGTTCACCCAGGGAATGGTTGTACGCGGCTCGACGGCGTGGGAGAGCACGGGTCTGTACGGGCAGTCCGCGCTGCACCGTTACCAGCTCGGGGCGCCGCAGCCGGAACGCAGCGTCGCGCTGCCGCCTGATCTCTTCGCTGAGGGCATCTGCCAGGCAGGGGAGTACATGTGGCAGCTCACCTGGCGCGAGCGGGTGGCGCTGCGGTGGGATCCGCACGCGATGCAGCTGCTGGAGACCATTCCGTACAACCGCGAGGGCTGGGGCATCTGTCAGGTCGGCGATCACCTGGTGACCAGCGACGGCAGCAGCGAGCTGATCTGGCGCGACCCGCAGGGGCTCAAGCCGGCCGGCCTGATCCGGGTGCGACTCGACGGCGAACGGCTGGACGGCCTCAACGACCTAACCTGGGACGGCGCAAGGATCTGGGCCAATGTGTGGACCAAGCCGTACCTCGCGGCCATCGACCCGGCCACGGGGCAAGTAACCGACGTGGTGGACGGCAGGGCCGCCAGGGAGCGCTTCTACCGCGACCCTGACGCGATCATGAACGGGATCAGCGCGCTGCCGATACCCGGAGAACTCCTGCTGACCGGCAAGCGGTGGCGCTGGCTGTACCACGTCAGGCTGGCCCAGAGCCATCGCGGGGCTCGGGTGCCCCAGCAGCTGCAGGCACGCCCCTGACGGCCGGGCAGGCGATCCGGCCGCCGTGAGCCCCGGCGCGGCTCGGTTAAGCTGGCCGCACGCGCACAGAAGGGAGCCAGCACCGGGCATGCGCGAGCAGTCCGTGCTCCGGCTCGGCCAGCACAGCTTCGGGCCGCGGCGGATGCTGCTGATGGCTATCGTCAACCGGACGCCCGACTCGTTCTTCCGGCCGGGCGACACGTGGGATGAGCAGACCGCGATGGACCGGGTGCACCAGGTCGTCGCGGAGGGCGCCGACATCGTCGACGTCGGCGGCGTGCCTGCCGCTCCCGGCAAGGACGTCGATGCGGGCGAGGAGATCGGGCGCACCGCGGGGTTCATCGCGGCGGTGCGCGCCGCCTACCCGGACCTGGTGATCAGCACCGACACCTGGCGGCACGAAGTCGCGCGCGAGGCGTGCGCCGCGGGGGCCGACCTGATCAACGACAGCTGGGGCGGCTGGGATGACAAGCTCGCCGAGGTGGCTGCCGAGGCGGGCGCGGCCCTGGTGTGCTCGCACGCTGGCGGGCAGGCGCCGAGGACAAGGCCGCACCGGGTTAGCTACGCCGACGTGGTCGCGGACGTGATCGCCCGCACCCAGAAGCTGACCGACCTGGCCGTCGCGGCCGGCGTCGACCCGGCCAGGATCGTGATCGATCCCGCGCACGACTTCGGAAAGAACACCTGGCACTCCCTCGAGGTAACCAGGAGACTGTCAGAGCTGACCGCCACCGGCTGGCCTGTCCTGGTCTCGCTGTCGAACAAGGACTTCGTCGGCGAGACCCTGGACCTGCCGCTGGCCGGCCGCCTCGCGGGAACGCTGGCGGCGACGTCCGTGAGCGCCTGGCTGGGCGCCAGAATCTTCCGCGCCCACCACGTGGCCGAGACCCGCCAGGTGCTCGACATGATCTCGGCGATCCGCGGCGACACCCCGCCTGCCCGTACGGTCAGGGGGCTGGCCTAGCCGATGATCGTCGCCGCAGCCTTGTGCCCGGCTCCGCCGCTGCTCGTGCCCGAGCTCACCGGCGCGCAGCAGGTCGCCGCCGACCTGCGGGACGCCTGCCTGGCCGCGGTGGCCGAGCTGATGGCCGCGGGCCCCGATGTGGTCGCGGTCGTGGGCGCGGCCGACCGCACCGGCACCTGGGACGACGGCGCCGGCTTCGACCTTGCCAGGTATGCGCCAGGGCCGGTCCTGCTGAACGGGCAGGCGGGCTCGCCGCCGCGCAGCGGCGAGGCTAGCCCGCCACCGCAGCGCGGCCAGGCATGCCTGCCGTCTTCGCTCGGCGTAGGCGCCTGGCTGCTCAGCCACGCGGGCAGCGCTGTGCCTGCGCCAAGCCATGACGGCAGGCGCGTCCTGCGAGCGGTCAGCGCTGATGAGCCGGCCAGCCGGTGCGCAGGCATCGGCGCCGAGCTGGCCGGCGCGAGCGGGCGGGTCGCGTTGCTGGTGATGGCCGACGGCAGCGCCCGTCGCGGGCTCAGGGCACCCGGGTACCTGGACGAGCGGAGCACGGGGTTCGACGCCGCGGTCGAGAGCGCGGTGCGGGCCGGTCAGCTCGACGCGCTGCTTGACATCGACCCGGTGCTGGCGCGCGACCTGATGGCGACCGGCCGCCCGGCGTGGCATGTGCTCGCCGGCGCGCTGGCTGGCCGTAAGGTCTCCACCGAGATCCGCTACCGTGACGACCCCTTCGGGGTGGCGTACCTGGTCGCTTCGCTGCGGGTGCACGAGGAGCCGTGACATCACGGGCACGAGCGGGAGGGAGCAGCCGATGGCTGAGCAGGACTACGCGGGCCGTGCGGTCCTGGTGTTCGGGGCATCCGGTGCGCTCGGGGCCGGCGTCGCGGCGGCGTTCGCGGCGGCTGGCGCCGCCGTCACCGGCGTGGACAAGGTCACGCCGGCGGGTGAACGCAAGCTGGCAGCGATTGGTTATGTATCCGCTGACGTGTTCTCCGATGTGGCCGTCGCCGCCCTGTTCGACAGGGTGCCCGTGCCGTGGGCCGTCATCAACACCGTCGGCGGGTTCGCGCCGCGGCGGCCGTTGGCCGAGCTTGACGCGGCCGAACTGGCCGGGCAGCTCGAGCTCAACCTGGTGAGCGCCGCGCTGATCACCAAGCACGCGCTGAGGGTGATGCAGCATGCCGGGGATTCCGTGGGGTCGTCCCCCGGGGCCAGTACCGCCGGGACCGGCCGGATCGTGCACACGGCAAGCCGGGCCGGGGTCGTCAGCAAGGGCTCAGGGTTCGCCTACTCGGTCAGCAAGCTCGGGGTGCTGCACCTGGTCACGATGGCAGCGGACGAGGTGCGCGGCTCGGGGATCACGGTGAACTGCGTTGTCCCGAGCATCATCGACACGCCGGCGAACCGGGCGGCGATGCCGTCGTCGGACCACGACGCGTGGCCGAAGGTGCGGGACATAGCCAGGACTTACCTGTACCTCGCGGCGCCGGGGTCTGGCCTGATCAACGGGGCCGCGGTCCCGGTCTGAGCCTGGCAGCACCTGAAGAGTAGCTGGGTCGGCGGCAGGGCCTCGGGCCCGATGTGGCGGATCTGGCCCTGGCTCACCCGCACGTCAAGGGTAGCCCTGCCGCCGACCTCTGCCTGTAACACGCAGAACGTCCCGCGCTGGTTCACCAGATTGCCCGGAAACAATGCCGCAGTTTGGCAACCGCGCTCTGGCCGTTCAGGCCCAGCGCTCGGAGGACTGCTGCGGCCGTCCAGGAGGCGGCGTGGCGGGTCCCCACGGCGGCCCGGCCGGAGCCGCCGGGCGGGGCTTGGGCATCCGCCCGCGTACATGCCGTGCTTCGTACCTGGCGCGGCCGAGCAAGCTCGGCCTGCGAGCCGGCGTAGGCGCGGCCGGCCCCATGTTGCCTGGCATGGGGGTCGCCCCGAGGGGCGGCGGGGTCTGACCCGCGAAGGCCGGGCCAGGGGCAAGCGGCCGGCCCGCGGGGCCTGGGCCAGGCGGGCCTGCGGGGCCGGGTGCCAGCGGCGGGCCCGCGAGCACCCGGACTGGCTGCTGCATCGGAGCCTCGGTATCCACGTTCGACTCGGTCGGGGCCGGGGCCGGGGCCGGGGCCGGGGCCGTCGGGCCTACCCGTACGATCGCGGCTATCGACATGGCCAGCAGCAGGATCATGAATGCCAGGCTGGCTTCGAGTACCTGATTCAGCATCGCCAGACTCAAGTCAGCCACTCGTCCTTTCTCAGCCGACCAGTCGCGGGGTTCCAGCCCAGATCTGCCCTGCATCCCGCTGGTGGAACACTCGTGTGCAGGGCAATCGAATCACAATGTGTGCTTCCGTCGCGTGGTTGTTGCCCTCATTTCTCCAGATTGCCGGCCGGATGCGAACGCTGGGAGTGAGCAACGCCCGGTTCGCGGTAGGGTGCGGAGGGGAAAGAGTATCCCTTATCGGGGCAATGCTCTCGCGATCGGCGGCGAAGGGGAGTCGGGTGACCGGGTACGAGCAGATCCGCTACGAGGTTGACGACCCGGTCGCAACCATCACGCTGAACCGGCCAGAGGCGCTGAACGCCTGGACCGACCGGATGGGCCTGGAGGTACGGCACGCCGTCGGCCAGGCCGAGCGCGATCCGCGGGTGGTCGGCATCGTGATCACCGGAGCCGGGCGAGGCTTCTGCGCGGGCGCCGACATGCGCCGGCTATCGGCGGTCAGCTCGGGCGAGTACCGGCCAGAGGCGATGCCGGACGAGCTGGCGAGCGAACCAGGCGATGCGGCGTTCGGCGACGACTTGCACGCGGGCACCCACACGTATTTCCTGTCGGTGCCGAAGCCGGTCATCGCCGCGATCAACGGGCCGGTCGCCGGCATGGCCGTGCCGATCGTGCTGGCGTGCGACCTGAGGTTCATGGCGCAGGACGCTGTGCTCCTCACGGCGTTCGCGCAGCGCGGCCTGATCGCCGAGTGGGGGATCAGCTGGCTGCTACCGCGTCTCACCGGGACGGCGGTCGCGCTTGACCTGCTGTTCTCCTCGCGCAAGGTGACCGGCGCTGAGGCGGCCAGGCTCGGGCTCGTCAACGCGGCGCTGCCGGCCGGCGAGGTTCTCGGGCACGCGCAGCAGTACGTGCGGGACCTGGCGGTCACGTCCTCGCCGGCGTCCATGGCGATCATGAAGCGGCAGGTCTACCAGCAGATGCACGCCGGCATGCTGGCCGCCGAGCGCGAGGCGCGCCAGCTGATGCTGGAGAGCTTCGGTCGCCAGGACTTCGCCGAGGGCGTGCAGTCCTTCCTCGAGCGGCGGCCGCCGCGGTTCGGCCGGCTGCCTGGCTAGCGGCTGTCTCAGCTAACCGCTCGCCGTCCCCGCCCGCCGCAGCCACATCTGCGCACGAAAGGGCTAAGGTCTCTCTGAGCTATTTCCGGAATGGAGGGGAATGGGCCAGTGGGCAAATGGCTAGTCGCCGCCTATGTCGTGCGGCCGATCCAGAACGCGGACCCTGCCGCCGGGCACATGCTCGACCATGCGTTTGTGCTCAGCGACCCGCACTCCCCGCCTCCGACCGGCACGCCCGTCGCCCGGTACAGGTCACTTGCTGAGTTCGAGGCAGACGCGCGGGCCGGGACCACCCACAAGGCGTTCAGGTGGGTCCTGTACGACCCGGAGAGCTGGCCGGACACCCCGCAAGCCGAGCAGGTCGACCCGTGCGCGGCCATGCAGTCGTTTGGCCAGCTCGCGCACAGCCTCGGCTACCGCGTGATCCACACGCCGGCTCGCGACCTCGCGCTGGTGCCCAACGCGTCCGACCCGAGGCAGCCGGGCGAGACCATCTCGGCTTGGTACCTGCGGACCGGAATGGCCGGCTGCGCCGCGCGCTACGCCGACATGGTGGACATCCAGGCGCAGGCGCTCACGCTGGACCGGGGCGCCTACACCCGCTTCGTGGCGGCTGCGGGCACCCAGGCGCGAGCGGCGAACCCGTATGCGATCCAGCTGGCTGGCGTCTCGACCAAGTACGGCAGCGCAGAGGAGATGGCCGGGGCGGCGCGTTCTGTCGATGTCGGCGGCTACTGGCTGAATGTGCCTGGCCCCAACCCGGACTTCGCCAAGGCGGCCGAGTTCCTGACGCTGATGGCGTCCTAGAGCCGCGCCTTCCTGGGCTAATGCTGGACCAGGCGCGATGAGGCAAGCCCGCTGCACAGCCCCCGTCTGACGTGCCGGGCGCCGGGATAGCCTTTGCTGATGGCGAGCCGCACGGCGACGGCGCGAGACGAGGTCTCCGCGCGTCCTGGTCCGAGCCCGGCAGCCAAGCGAGCGGCACAGGTCGCTGACCGCATTGTCGGCGACGTGATGGCGATGGGCTGGCCGGTCGGCACGCTGCTGGGGGCCGAAGCCGAGCTACTCGAGCGGTACGGGGTCAGCCGGGCCGTCTTCCGCGAGGCGGTCCGCCTGGTCGAGCATCAGCAGGTCGGCAGGACCAGGCGCGGCCCTGGCGGCGGGCTGGTCATCACCGAGCCAACCGTGCACGCGGTTATCGACGCCGTCGTGCTTTACCTGTACCGGGTCGAGGCCAGGATCGACGAGCTGTTCGAGGCGCGGATCGTCCTGGAGGACATCGTCGCCGAGCTGGCCCCAGGCCGGCTCGGCGAGCAAGACCTGCCCAGGCTGCGGTCGTTCCAGCGGGCTGGCGATCAAGGCCAGGACGCGGATCCGCGCGCGCTGCACGCGCTGCTCGCCTCGATCACGCGGAACCCGGCCCTCGAGCTGTTCGTGGACGTGCTCAACCGGGTCTCGATGCTGTACACGACGGACTGGCAGACGCTGGGCCCCGCAGTGACCGCCGAATCGGCCCGCGCGCACGCCAGGATCGCCGACGCCGTGATCGCGGGCGATTCCGGGCTCGCGAGGAACAGGATGCGCAGGCACCTGCAGGCCGAGCGCGACGTCCTGCGCGGCCGAGCGTCGACCACCGAGCTGCTGCCCGACCACGTCGTTGTGGTCAGCGAGTCAGGCGACAGCAAACGAGCGGAAGCGGTAGCGCGCCGGATCACCCAGGAGATCGCCGACCGCGGCATGCGGCCAGGCGAGCTGGTCGGCGCAGAGAAGGAACTGATCGAGCAGGAGGGCGTCAGTCGGGCGGTGCTGCGTGAGGCCGTGCGCCTGCTTGAGCACCATCAGATCGCGCGGATGCGCCGCGGGCCTGGCGGCGGGCTGTTCGTCTTCGAGCCGAGCGCCGGCGCGGTCACCGAGATCGCGGCGATCTACCTTGCCAGGCGCGGGATGCGGCTCGCTGACCTTGCTGAGCTGCGCACGGGCGTCGAGGTCGCGCTGGCGGGGCTGGCTGCCGAGCGGCTCGACCCGGCGGGAACCGCGCTGCTAGGCGACGCGATCGGTCGCGAGCAGGAACACAACGACGCCGAGCTCGACCTGCACGCCGCGGTGGCCGGCGCCGCAGGCAACCGGGTGCTCGAGCTCGTCGCGCTGGTGCTGATCAGGCTCAGCAGGCTGCATCGGATCGACCGGCTCGCGTCGGCGGCGCGGCAGCGGGCGCGCGGCGAGGTCACGCAGGCGCACCAGGCCATCGCGGTGGCCGTGGAGTCAGGTGACCGCGAGCTCTCCAGGCAGCGGATGCGACGTCATCTCGACGCGCTCGCCGCCCAGTTGCGTTAACAGGACTCAGCGGCTGGTCCTGCCCGCGGCCCCGGCGTGCGGCGGGCTCACTGCAACGCCGCCTTCTAGTTCATGTCCGGGCGGTTGATGCCGCTGCGGAGAGCGTCACGGATGCTCTGGGCCACGCTCTGGTAGGCAATCACCTGCTGCGGGACGGCACGCGTGATCATGACTGGCTGGCCGCGGTCAGCGTCCTGCGCAGCGGCGGCGCTGAACGGGATGCTGGCCAGCCTGGGAATGCGAGTCCAGATGGCCTCTTCGGCAGGAGCAGCAGCGAAGAGGGCCGTGAAGTCACCGCAGCTCGGGCAGATCTGGCCTGCCATGTTCTCAATCCCCCCGGGGACCATGGCCTTGCTCCGCTCTAGCTGGTGCAGCAACCGGTGGGCGTCACGGTGGGCGACCAGCTGCGGTGTGACGACGAGAAGCACGAAGGTCGTCCGTGCTCCCTGGCCAAATACCAGCTGCTGGATATCTGCTGTACCAGGCGGGAGATCGACGATCAGGCAGTCCACGGCGTCCCACGTGGTGCTTGAGATCAGGCGATGGACCAGCAGTTCGGCTAGCGGCGCCTGGAAGCCAAGCCCCTGGCCCTCGCCGATCAGCAAGGCCGCAGAGGCGATTTGCACACCATGCCGCTCGGCGGCCTGAAGCCGCGAGGATCCGGCTCCCCGCGCCGCGAACAAGGTGACGTGTGCCGCATCTTCGCGGCGCCGCAAGCCCATCATGTGGGCGGCATCGGGGCCGTACAGGTCGGCGTCGACCAGGCCGACGCGGACATCGAGTGCGCTGAGCGCCAAGGCGATGTTGACAGCCGCCGTGGTCTTGCCGACACCACCCTTGCCACTGGCCACGGCGACGATGGCGATCTGATCCGTGCTCGCGGCCATGACGACTCTTACTTGATCAGCGGATCGCGGGGGAGGCCGAGTATCCGCTCGGCGATCTGGTTGCGCTTGATCTCCGACGTGCCGCCGGCGATCGACATCGCCCGGTGGCCGAGCGAGAGCATCCCTCCGATGGCGCCTGGTCCTTCCAGGAACGCAAGGTCAGGCCCGGCGAGCGCGGCCAGGATGGCCGCGCTCTCATGCCCGATCTCCGAGAGCAGCAGCTTCGTGACGTTGCCCTCTGGCCCCGGCTCGCCGCCCGCCACCGCACGGTGCGCGCTGCGGAGGTTGAGTACCCCCATGGTCTGGTTCCGCGCGATGTGCCTGCCGACCCTGCCGGCCCCGCCCGCCAGCCGCTCAGGGTGCGCATCGAGCGGGCCGATGAAGGCTTCGGATGGCATCGCCATTCCGCCGCCACCACCGCCGATGCTCACGCTCTCGTTACCGAGCGTCGCGCGCGCCACCGTCCAGCCGCCGTCGACCGGCCCGACCACCTCGGCGTCGGAAACGAAGACGTTGTCGAAGAAGACCTCGTTGAAGTCGGAGTTGCCGGTCGCCATCTTCAGCGGCCTGACCGTGACGCCGTCCGCCTTGAGGTCGATGACCATCATGGTGATGCCGTTGTGCTTGGGAGCGTCCGGGTTGGTGCGCACGGTCGCCAGGCCGTACCTGCTCTGATGCGCCCCGCTGGTCCATACCTTCTGGCCGTTGATCAGCCAGCCGTCGTCTGTCCTTGTTGCCCTCGTCCTGATTCCGGCCGCGTCAGAGCCAGCGCCCGGCTCGCTGAACAGCTGGCACCAGATGACCTCCTGGTTCAGTGCGGGCTCCACCCAGCGGGAGATCTGCTCGGGGGTGGCGTACTGGATCAGCGTGAGGATTACCCAGCTGGTGATGCCGTAGGACGGCCGCTTGATGCCCGCGGCGCTGAACTCCTGCTCGATCACCAGCTGCTCGACCGCGCCTGCGTCCCTGCCCCAGGGCTTCGGCCAGTTCGGCATGACGTAACCGGCCTCGATCATGGCCTTGCGCCTGGCGTCCGTTTCGAGGTCGCGGATCCTGGCGATGAACTCGCGCACGACCGCGCGGATCGGCTCGGCCTCGGCTGGCAGGTCGATAGCCCGCTCTCGTCTGATGCCCCTCCGCAGGGAGTCGGTGACCTGCAGGGCGGCGGCCTCGGCGTCGATGACCGCCTCGATCGCGGTCGCCCGCCGCAGGTACAGGTGCGCATCGTGCTCCCAGGTGAACCCGATCCCGCCATGCACCTGAGTGTTGAGGTTCGCGTTCTCGTCCGCGGCGGCCAGCGCGAGCGTGGCAGCGATGGCGGCCGTGTACGTAAGCTGCTCGCCTCCTGCCGCGGCTGCCCTGGCAGCGTCCCAGACGGCGGCCGTGGCCAGCTCGGCCCCGACGAGCATGTTCGCGCAATGGTGCTTGACCGCCTGGAACATCGCGATTGGCCGCCCGAACTGCTCCCTGACCTTGGCATACGCGCTGGCCATTTCCGTGCACTCGCGCGCCACCCCGGCCGCCTCCGCGGCCATGATGGTCCTGGCCATATCGGTCAGCACCTGCCTGCCGCCGACCACGACCTCCGCCGGGGCGCCGTCCAAGGCGATCCGCGCGGCCCGCCTGGCCGGATCGATGTTGGCTGGTACCGTCACGGTCACGCCGTCGCCGTGCGCGTCGATGATCGCGACGTCGTCGCCGGCCGCCACCAGCAGTACGTCGGCCAGTTTCCCGCCGAGCACGACACCCGCGCGGCCTGACGCCTTGCCGTCGGCTACGCGCACGTCCCCGCCGAGCGCGACGGCGCCGATCACCGAGCCGTCCGCGAGCCCGGGCAGCAGCCTGGCCTGAGCCTGCGCCGAACCGGCTGCGGCGAGGACCGCGCTGGCTATCACGGTCGGCACGAACGGGCCAGGCGCGACCGCGCGGCCCATCTCCTCGGCGACGATCACCACCTCGGGCAGCCCGAATCCCGATCCGCCGTGCTCCTCCGGCAGATGCAGGCCGAGCCAGCCGAGCCCGCTGAGCTCTGGCCAGAAGGACGGCAGTTCCTCGTTCTCGGCGGTCAGCAGGGCGCGGGCGGCGGCGCGGGCGCCGTTCTTCTCGAGGAAATCAGACACGGTCTGCGCCAGGGCGCGATGTTCATCGGTAATGGCGATCGACATGGCTAAACAGTACCCTCTATTATTCGGCCAATACGGTGAGGACGGACGGCGTGCGGGACCCCGGATTCATTTTGCACGATACGTGAAAATACCTGCTGGCGGGAAGGCCGCAATGCTCTTCCGCCGCCGTGCGGGGGTTCTGGCGTCGTCCCCCAGGGCATGCGCCGCCCTCATTCGGCGAGCGGGCCACGCCGGCGGGTGCCCGGCCTGAACAGCGATTCCTGGGCGATGCCGACGGCCAGAGAGCCGTCCCTGCTGAAGATGCGGCCCGTGTACATGCCGCGGCCGCCGCCGGCCGACTCGGGGAGCAGGTCCATCAGCACCCAGTCGTCAAGCGCGGCTGGCCGGTGAAACCACACCGCGTGGTCGATGCTCGTCACGGGGCCGACCTGGTCGATGCCCGGCACGCTGGCGAGGCCGGTGAACATGTCAGAGATATAGGTGAGGGCGCACGCGTGCATGGTCTCGCCGGCCAGGAGCTCGGGAGTCCGCATCCACACGCGCGACGGCCATTCCTGACCGGGAACCGGCTGCGCTGGCACCCTGATCTCGATCCCGAGCATCCTGGTCCTGCCGGTGAGCGCGGGCGCGTCCTCGGGCGCGACGACCTGCGGCATCGGATGTGCCTGGTAGCCAGGACCGTCCTCGGCGATGTGGAACGAGGCAGCCATGTTGAAGATGACGACGCTGTTCTGCACCGCGATCACCCGCCGGTTGGAGTAGGACCTGCCGTCCCTGTCCCTGTTCACCATCAGCAGCACGCGGCGCGACGGGACGCCGCGACTGAGGAAGTAGCCGTGCAGTGAATGCGGCTGCCGCGCAGGATCCACCGTCTGTGCCGCGGCGTGCAGGGCCTGGGCCGCCACCTGCCCGCCGTACAGGCCGAACGGGTCGTCATAGACGACGCGGGACCGGAACAGGTCGGCCTCGATCCGCTCCAGGGAGAGGACGTCGACCAGGCCTGGACCGCTGACGACCTCGTCGGTGCGGGCTGACATGGCCCATAGGTTAAGGCGACCGCCGATGGTGGCTAGCAGCCGGGGCGGCGCGGACCTGCGTCCCGGCCGCGTGTTCGGCTGGCGCGAGGCTACCGTTTGGCCAGCTCGCCCTTGAGGATCTTGCCGAGGGCGTTCTTCGGCAGCTCGGCGCAGAATTCGATGATCCTCGG
The DNA here is from genome assembly GCA_963739025.1 of uncultured Actinomycetota bacterium. Classification (GTDB taxonomy): domain Bacteria; phylum Actinomycetota; class Actinomycetes; order Streptosporangiales; family Streptosporangiaceae; genus Chersky-822. The sequence goes on from CAVTYS010000006.1 coordinate 195,842, forward strand.
ATACTTGTAGGCCGCCATGCGTTCCCGGCAGAAACTGATCAGCTCAGCGGGAGTCAGTTCGGCGTCGGCCTGGAGCCTGACGAAGGCCTTGACCTCCTCGCCGAGCCGGCCGTCGGGGACGCCAACCACTGCGGCCTCGACCACGGCCGGGTGGGCGTGCAGCACATCCTCGATCTCCGGCGGGTAGACGTTGTAGCCGCCCCTGATGATGAGCTCCTTGATCCGGCCGACGATGAACAAGAATCCGCTCTCGTCGAAATAGCCGAGGTCCCCGGTGTGGAACCAGCCGCCATCGAACGCTGCGTCCGTCGCCTCAGGGTTGTCGAGGTAGCCCTTCATTACATGCATGCCGCGGGTGACGACCTCGCCGACGTGCTCCCTGCCTGGCGGCAGGTTCCTGCCCGCTTCGTCCCACACCTGCGTCTGGGTGCCCCAGATCGGCTTGCCGACGCTGTAGATCCTGCGGTCAGCGGCGCTCTTGTTGAACGTCGTCGTGGACGCCGTTTCCGTGAGCCCGTACCCCTCGAGGATCAGCACGCCGAAACGCCGCTCAAAGGCGTCGAGAACAGGAGCGGGGATGGAGGCGCCGCCGGAGATCGCGATCCGCAGCGAGGACAGGTCGTACTCCTCGAGGCCCGGGTGCGCGAGCAAGGCGCCGAACATGGCCGGGACGCCTTCGAAGATCGTGGCCCGGTCGCGCTGGATCGCGGCCAGCACGGTGGCAGGGTCGAAGCGCGGGATCAGTGACATCGTGCAGCCGAACCGGACGCACACGTTGAGGATGCTGGAAAGGCCGAAGATGTGGAACAGCGGCAGGACCGTGATCACGACGTCGTCCGCCTGCACATCGAACAGCCGCCCGGGGATGTCGGCGTTCATGTACAGCTGTACGTGCGTGAGCTCAGCGCCCTTTGGCCGTCCCGTGGTGCCCGAGGTGTACATGATGACGGCGGTGTCGCTCATGTCCGTCGTCGTGAGCACCGGCGCTCGGGCCGCGTCGGCCAGCAGCCGCTCGAACGGCAGGGCACCTGGGGCGCCATCGGGCAGACCCACGGCGTAGACGTCCGCGACCCCCGCGTCGCTGGCGCCCGCGGCGGCTTCCGCGAGCACCCCGGCCCAGGTGACGAGCAGCCTGGCCGTGCTGTGCCGCAGATGGAACGCCACCTCACGGGCCTTGTACATAACGTTGAGCGGAACTACCACCCCGCCGGCCTTGAGAATGCCGAAGTAGGTGATCAAGAACTGCGGGATATTCGGCAACTGCACTGCCACCCGGTCGCCGCGCCCGACGCCAGCCTTGGTGAGGCCGGCGGCGAATCGGTCAGAGAGCGCGTCAAGCTCGCCGTAGGTCAGCTGCCCGCCGTCGAATACGGCGACGTTCTTGTCGGGATGGGCTGAGGCGGTCTCCTGCAGCATCACCGCGATGTTGAAGTTCATCCGGCCGCCCTCCTTCCGCCTGGCGGCCTGCCCGGCTTAGCGCTTCTTGGTTGTTGCGTGTGGTTTCGACTGTGACTTCGTGCGTGGCTCCGTGTGCGGTCGCACGCGCGGGCGCTCTGTCGGCTGCGGCTTCTGCGGTGGCTTCGGCTGTGGACCTGCCTTCGGCCGTGGCGTGGCCTTCGGCTTCGGCGCTACCTGCGGCTTGCGCGGTGCCGTCGGCTGCGCCCGTGGCGTTGCCTTGGCTTCCGGTTCCGGCTCGGGCTGGGGCTCCGGCTTGGGCTGCGGCGCGGCCTTCGGTTCCAGCTTGGGCTGGGGCTTCGGCAGTGCCTCCGGCCTCGGCGCTGCCTTCGGCTGCGGCGCTACTTCCGGCTCCGGCTTCGGCTGCGGCGCTGGCTTCGCTTCCGGCTTCGGCTGGGCCTCCGGCTTCGGCGGTACCTTCGGCTGTGCCGCTGCCTTCGGCTCAGGCTTCGGCTGTGGCGGTGCCTTCGCTTCCGGCTGCGGCTTCGGCTTCGGCGCAGCCTTTGGTTCTGGCTGAGCTGCAGCCAGCAGTTCGGTGACGCTGCTTTCGATGCCGCGTGCCAGTACCTCGATATCCGGCGTCGTGGCGTAGTCACCGGTAACCCCGAACGCGAGGTTGCCGTTGTACGACAGGATTGACACGCCGGTGCGCAACGTGGTGGCGATCGGCACGTACGGGATGATCTCCAGCAGCCTGCGGCCCATGGCATAGAGCGGCTGGCTAGGACCTGGCACGTTGGTGGTGACCGTGACGATCTCGCGCTGCGGCAGCCGGTAGGCGAGCCTGACGCTCAGCGAGGCGAACGGGTACGGCGTCAGGCGGCCGAGCGCGACCAGCGCTTCTCCAGCCGCTGCCTCCTTGCTCGCCTTCAGGGCAGCGAGCTGGGTCCTGACGGCGGTGAGCCGCTCGATCGGATCGGCTAGGTGAACCGGCAGGTCGGTCATCAGGATCGAGATCCGGTTCTCGTAGATGCTCTCCTCGCCGGCCGCGCGCAGCGAGACGGGGACGAGCGAGGGAACCATGTGCGGACCTGGCTCCTCGCCGCGGCTCAGCAGCAGGTCACGGTAGCCGCCGCTGATCGCCGCGAGCACGACGTCATTGACGGTACCGCCGAGCTCATTCTTGATCGTCTTGATATCCGCGAGCGATGCCCGCGCCCAGACGTACCGCCGCTGCCTGCCGATCGGACCGCACAACGATGACTCGGCGGCAGGCAAGATGGCCGGCGCGAGGGAGGCGACCGCACGTGCTGTCCGCGCTATCTGGCTGGCCGCCTCGGATGGGCGGCTGAGCAGGCCGCGAAGCACCGCCGCTTGCCGGACAGGGAGCCGTGCTATGTCGGCCGCGGCCCTGACGGTCAGTGTGAATGCGGACGGCTCAGGCTCAGCGGCCTCGAGCGGGTCGGACTCAGGCACAGCGTCCTGGTCGCCGGCCGCAAGCCGGCCCGCTTCCGGGGAGCTGTCGAAGATGACGCGGTAGAGATCAGTGCCGGAAACCCCGTCGACCATGCAGTGGTGCACCTTGGAGATCAGCGCCCAGCGATCGCCACTGAGCCCGCGGATCACCCAGTACTCCCAGAGCGGGTAGTCGCGGTCCAGTCGCTGGCTCATGACGCGCGCCATCAGCTCGCTCAGCTGTGCGTCATCGCCGGGCGCCGGCAGGGCGACCTGCCTGACGTGGTAGCGCAGGTCGAAGTCCGGGTCGTCGACCCACACCGGCGGACCGAGCCGCAGCGGGACCGTGCGCAGCTTCTTGCGATACAGCGGTATCCGCGGGAGCCGCTCGGTCAGGGCCCTGAGGAACTGCTCGCGGGACGGCGCCGGGCCCTCGAAGATAGCGATCGAGGCGATCGCGAAGGATACGTGCTTGTCCTGGTCCTCGGCATCGATGAACTGCGCGTCGATCGGGTTCAGCTGCCGCATGACGCAGCCCCCATCCATTGTTCCGCACTCGCAGAAGTTCCCCGCCGCGCGCGGTTATCTACTCTTCTGCGCTGATCGTAAGCAGATGACCGCAGCGATCGATGCGGGCAAACGGTCCGAAGTGCCGGGACCTTCGGCCCCGGTTCCCGCCGGGCTCCTGCGTGGTTGCCGCTGCCTCAGGGCGTGTGGAAGGCCGCGTAGATGATGGCGCTCAGCCGGTCGACCATTTCCTCGCGCGGCAGCCGTACATCGACACTGAGCAGGTAGTTGATCCGCTCGAGCATCATCAGGCAAGCCAGCGCGGTCAGCTCCGCGTGCTGGGCGGGATTTTTCGTCTCTCCTGCAGCGCGCACGCCGGCGGATGCCACGGTCATCCCTTGGGCGATGGCCTCGGAGAGGCGGAACAGCAGGCGCAGCCCGTCGCCGTAGACCTGCTCGCCGACGATCTCTGCCTGGCTGAGGATGCGGATGACGGTGGCGTGCGCCGCATAGGTATCGGTGAAGCTCATGATCCAGCGCCGCAGGGCCGCCCGTCCGCCCTCGTTGCTCGTCACCACGGGGAACTCGTCGGTGATCGTCTCCATGTCCTTGAGCGCGTCCCGCAGCAGCGTCCTGAACAGGTCATCTTTGTTGGCGAAATACAGATAGAAGGTGCCATGCGAGGTCTTGGCCCGCCGGACGACGTCGTCGACCCTGACCGCCTGGAATCCACGCTCGTCGAACTCGGCCAGGCCGGCCTCGAGCAGCCTGCGCACGGTCTGCCGGCCCTGGGCTCCTAGTTCTCTTCCCTGAGCCGGGATGCCGCCCCCCAGCGACGGCCGCCTGGGCCGGACGCCGGTGCCGCGGCTCGGGCGGCTCGGCGGGGTCTGGGGCGCGGATACGTCCCCGGCGACTGGGACCTGCTGACGGCCAGCCAGCGCGGACCTGGGCAACGCCCCCACAGCGACGGCATCCATCCGCATGCCGTCGGCAGGCAGCCCACTTTCACCGCTGGCGGCCGGCACACTCGGCTCCAGCGGCGCATCCTGGCGCGGTTCCCTGGTCATGTTCGGGAGACTAGCCCGTCGCTCTCTCCCGGGTCACAGGAAGGTTCCCGGGTCATGATCGGAGACTAGCTTCTCTATCCTTTCCGAGCCACCTGGTAGTTTTCGCAGGCCAGCACTGGCGAGAGAGCGCGAACGGGTATTCCTCCTCAAAGCAGTCGAAAAGGTTTTTTCGACTCAAAGCTTGTGCCGACCAGCCCCGTCCGCGTTTGCAGTGCTCACGTGACAGAAGGCGACACCCGTATCAGGTGACGTCGATGTCATCGTTTGCATTTCGTTTAGGGTCCATGCAGGAATAAGGAATGTGGGGACGGACGGGGCACAGCACCGCTGCGCTCCTGGGGGAACCTATGGCAGAACCTGTGACAGAGCGCTCCGCGACGCAGCAGCCATCGGCCGTGCTGCCTGAGGATGCTGCCCTGCGCCAGGTCCCGGTTTCCGGTAGCCCCACACCCGGCATCCCGGCCGCGTCGGCAGAGGGCTTGGCCCCCCAGGCCGTCGCGGCAAAGGCCGCCCACGAGAACTTCCCTGTCGCGCTGCGCATGCTACCGCGAACCTACCGCCAGCACTTGATGGCCGTCTACGTGTTCGCCAGGACCGCCGACGACCTCGGCGATCAGGCCCCCGCTGCCGAGCGGCTTGCGCTGCTCGCCGAACTGGAGGCAGACGTACGCGCGCTCTACGACGGCCTCGGCCGACCGGACGGCGGGCCGCCGACCCAGCCGGCCGTCGCCGGGTTGCGGCGGGCGGTGCTCGAGTGCGAGATCCCGATGCAGCCGCTCGTGGATCTGATCAGGGCAAATCAGCAAGATCAGGTCGTAACCAGGTACCAGACGTTTGAGGACCTCGCCGGATACTGCCGCCTGTCGGCCAACCCGGTCGGTCGGCTCGTCCTGCACGTCTTCGGCTGCTATTCCGCTGACCGGGCCGAGCAGTCCGACCACGTCTGCACCGGCCTGCAGCTAGCCGAGCACTGGCAGGACGTCGCCGAGGACCTCAGGGCCGGCCGCATCTACCTGCCGCAAGATGACATGGCCGTGCACGGCTGCGACGAGAATGACCTCGCAGCGCCGCACGCTGGCCCGATGGTCCGCGAGCTGATGGCATTCGAGGTCGGGCGGGCCAGGTCGCTGATCGACACGGGCGCCCCGCTGATTGGCACGCTCCGCGGCGCCGCGCGCGTCGCCGTGGCCGGATACGTGGCAGGCGGGCGGGCAGCGCTGGCCGCCATCGACGCAGCGGAGTACGACGTGATGGCCGTCACGCCGCGGCCCGGCAAGGCCCGCACCGTGGTCGAGCTGGCCAAGGCGTATGCGAGGGGCAGGTGACGGGCGTGGCGCGCGATCAGGCCCCATCCGCCGGTCGAGGCAGCCCGGCCAGCACGGCCGCGGACGTCACGGCGGCTTACCGGGAGTGCGAGCGGATCACCCGACAGGAGGCCAAGAACTTCGCCTACGGGATCACGCTGCTGCCAGGCAACAAGCGGCGCGCGCTGTCTGCCGTGTACGCGTTCGCCCGCCGGGTCGACGACATCGGTGACGGCTCGATGCCTGCCGACGACAAGATCCAGGCCCTCGAGCGGGCCAGGGACGACATCACCTCGCTTCGCGCGTTCGGCAGCACCGACCCGGTACTGGTCGCGTTGCGGGATGCCTCAACCAGGTTCACGATCCCGCTCGGCGCCTTCGGCGAGCTGATCGACGGCTGCGAGGCGGACGTGCGCGGCACCAGCTATGCGACGTTCGACGAACTCAAGCACTACTGCCGGTGCGTGGCCGGGTCGATCGGCCGGCTCTCGCTCGGAATATTCGGCAGCCGCGACCCGGAAGCGGCTGAGCCGCTCGCTGACTCGCTCGGCGTCGCGCTTCAGCTGACCAACATCATGCGGGACATCCGTGAGGATCTCGGGAACGGACGGGTATACCTGCCCGCCGAGGACATCAATCGGTTCGGGTGCACGCTGACACCTGGCGGCCAGGACGGCCAGGGCGTGCTGACCGGCGATCTCGGGGGGCTGATCAGGTTCGAGGCGCAGCGAGCCAAGGACTGGTATGCCAGCGGACTCCGGCTGATGCCACTGCTCGACCGGCGCAGCGCAGCCTCGGCTGGCGCGATGGCGAGCATCTACTTCCGGCTGCTCGAGCACATCTGCGCGGAACCGCAGACAGCGCTCGAGCGGCGGATGTCACTGCCAGCAGGCGAGAAGGCGATGGTGGCCGCGAGCGCACTGGCCGGATTGGCGTGGCGCCGAGCAGCAAGGAACGGGTCAGGCGGGGCGGCGTCTGTTACGAACGGACAGGCGGAACAGGCATGAGCAACCCCGCTTCACACCGTGTCGTCGTGATCGGCGGCGGGCTGGCCGGAATCAGGGCCGCTATCGGCCTGCGCGACGCGGGCGTCGACGTCACACTCGTCGAAGCCAGGCCCAGGCTGGGCGGAGCCGCGTCGTCCTTCGCCCGCGGCGATATGACGATCGACAACGGGCAGCACGTGTTCCTCAGGTGCTGCACCAGCTATCAGGAACTGCTCAAGCGTCTCGGCGCGACCGGGCTGGTGACGGTGCAGGAGCGCTTCGACGTGACCGTGCTGTCGCCGCGTGGAACGGCCCGCCTGCGGCGCACCGCGCTGCCCGGGCCGCTGCACTTCGGCCGGGCGCTCGCCGGCTACCGCCTGCTGACGCTGCCCGAGCGGATGAGGGTGGCCAGGGCCGCGCTCGCGATGCGCTTCCTGGATCCTGCCGATCCGTCGCTCGATGGCACAGCGCTTGGTGACTGGCTGGCAGCAAAGGGGCAGAACGAGGCCGCACGCCGGCTGATGTGGGACTTGTTCATCGTCTCCGCGCTGAACATCGGGGGAGACGACGCGAGCCTGCCGTTGTCGGCGACCGTGATCAAGATGGCCCTGCTGGGGTCTCGTGGCGCGGCCGACATCGGCATCGCCGACGTGCCGCTCGGCGACCTGCACGGCCGGGCTGCTGGCGAGCTGCTCGGCCGGCTGGGCGCGCAGGTGATGTACGGCTCAAGGGTGGCCGCTGTGGAGCAGCGCGATGGCGGCGGATTCGTGGTCAGGATCGAGTCGGCCGCCGGCGGGACGCGCCTGGCCGACGGCAACGGGGGCGGGCCGTCCGCCGCGGAAGTCAGCGAGCTCGCGGCCGACGCGGTGGTGCTCGCCGTGCCCGCTGCGCAGGCGGCCAGGCTCGCGGGGCCGCTCGGCGTTGCCGGTGCGGGCAGCTGGGATGATCTTGGGTCGTCGCCGATCGTCAATGTTCACGTCATCTATGACCGGCAGGTGACAAGCCTGCCGTTCGCGGCGGCGGTCGAGTCGCCGGTGCAGTGGGTATTCGACAAGACCAGGCAGGCCGGGCTCGCGGCCGGTCAGTACCTGGCTATCTCGCTGTCGGCCGCCGACAGCTATGTGGACGTTCCCGCCGCCGCACTGCGGGAGCAGTTCATTCCCGCGCTCGAGCAGCTCTTCCCCGCGGCTGCCGGCGCCAGGGTTACCGATTTCTTCGTCACCAGGGAACGTCGCGCGACGTTCCGGCAGGCGCCGGGCATAGGCGCCCTCCGACCTGGCACCGCAACGTCGGTGCCCGGGCTCGTGCTGGCCGGAGCGTGGACCGACACAGGGTGGCCGGACACGATGGAGGGTGCCGTGCGTAGTGGACAGCATGCGGCGGAAAGGCTGGTCAGCGAGCTGGCGAGCCAGCCGAAAGCGACAATGACCGAGACCAGGATGGCGTCGTGACCGCGACCATCCCGGCGGGCGTCGAGACGGCTCGCGACCTGGTCGGCCCGGGGATCGAGGCTGCCGTCGCCAGGCTGAGCCCCGAGATCCGCCCGGTGGCTGGCTACCACCTCGGGCTTAGCGATGCCGATGGCAACCCGACCGGCAACAAGTCGGGGGGAAAGGCGCTCCGCCCGGCGCTCACCTTGCTGTCGGCGCGCGCCGCAGGGGCGCCGGCCGAGACCGCCGTGCCCGCCGCGGTAGCCGTGGAGCTCGTGCACAACTTCTCGCTGCTGCACGACGACATCATGGACGGCGACACCGAGCGCCGGCACCGGCCGACCGCCTGGACGGTCTTCGGCATCGGCCCGGCGATCCTGGCTGGGGACGCGCTCCAGGCGCTCGCGAACGACCTGCTGCTCGAAGGCCCGGCGCCGCAGGCCGTCTGGGCATCGCGATGCCTGGCGGCGGCCGTGCAGCGGCTGATCTCGGGTCAGGGTGCTGATCTGGCATTCGAGCGGCGCGAGCAGGTGAGCGTCGATGAGTGCCTGGACATGGCCGCGGACAAGACGGCAGCGCTGATGGCTTGCGCCTGCAGCATCGGCGCCATCTACGTGGGCGCGCCGGCCAGTACCGCCATGAGCCTGACCGCGTTCGGCGCTTACATCGGTCTGGCCTTCCAGCTCACCGACGACCTGCTCGGGATCTGGGGCGCACCCGACGTCACCGGCAAGCCGGTGCGGTCGGATCTTCGGTCGAGGAAGAAGTCTCTCCCTGTTGTCGCGGCGCTGGCGAGCGAGAGCGACGCCGGCCGCGAGCTCGCCAGCCTGCTCGCTGTTCCTGAGCCGCTCACCGAGGAGCAACTGCTCCTTGCCGCCGAGCTGGTGGAAGCCGCGGGAGGCAAGAAGTGGGTGGAAGCCGAGGCCGACACTGCCCTCTCGTCGGCGATGACTAGCCTGCACGAGGCGGAGATGCCGCAGGACGTGCGCGCGGAGTTCGCAGCCATCGCGGAGTTCGTGACGGCGAGGCAGTGGTGAACCCGGGACCGGTAACCGCCGTCGGAACGCCGGCCGCGCAGCCTGAGGTCGGGGGTGGCCGGACTGTGACTGAGCGGACGGCCGCGAGGGCCGCGCTCGATCGCGCGACCAGCCACCTGCTCGGCCTGCAGCACGCTGAGGGCTGGTGGCAGGGCGAGCTGGAGACGAACGTCACCATGGACGCCGAGGACTTGCTGTTCCGCGAGTTCCTCGGAGTGCGGACGCAGGAGCAGACGGCAGCAGCGGCGCGGTGGATCAAGTCGTGCCAGCGTGCCGACGGCACCTGGGCGAACTTCCGCGCCGGTGACGGCGACCTGTCGACCACGGTCGAGGCATACGTGGCACTGCGGCTGGCTGGTGACGAGCCAGCGGCCGCGCACATGGCGACGGCGGCGGCCTGGATCAGGAGCGCTGGCGGTATCGAAGCCACCAGGGTCTTCACCAGGATCTGGCTGGCGATGTTCGGCCTGTGGTCATGGGACGACTTGCCGGTCATGCCGCCAGAACTGATCTATCTGCCAGCCTGGTTCCCGCTGAACGTCTACGACTGGGCATGCTGGGCCAGGCAGACGATCGTCCCGCTGACCATCGTTGGCTCCCTGCGGCCAGCCAAGTCGCTGCCGTTCGGGCTGGACGAGCTGCTCGCGCCGGCTGGCGATACCAGGCCGAAGCCGGAAGCGGACGGCTGGGGCAAGGCGTTCGAGCGGCTCGACCGCGTCTTGCACGGGTACGAGAGACATCTGCGCGGCCTTGCTCCGGCCACGGCGGTCAGGACCGCGGCCATGCGCCGGTGCGCCGAGTGGATCATCACGAGGCAAGAACGCGACGGCTGCTGGGGTGGCATCCAACCGCCGTGGGTATACAGCCTGATCGCGCTCAGCCTGCTCGGATACGGCCTGGAGCATCCGGTCATCCAGCGCGGCCTGGCCGGACTGGACAGGTTCACGATCTGGGAGGACACGCCAGACGGGCCGGTGCGGAGGTTCGAGGCCTGTCAGTCGCCGGTCTGGGACACGGTGCTCACGCTGATCGCCTTGCGCGACGCTGGCCTAGCTGAGGACGATCCGGCGCTGGTCTCCGCCACGAAATGGGTGCTGACCGAGGAGATCCGCGGGCCAGGGGACTGGCAGGTGCGCAGGCCAGGCCTCGCGCCGGCAGGCTGGGCCTTCGAGTTCGACAACGACGGCTATCCGGACATCGACGACACGGCCGAGGCAGTCCTGGCGCTGGGACGGGTGCGGCTGCCAGCCGGGTCGGGAGCGGGCACGAGCGGCAACGCGGCGGTGGCCGCGCAGCGGGCGATCACCTGGCTGACCGGCATGCAGTCCAAGGACGGCGGCTGGGGAGCGTTCGACGCCGACAACACGGCCACGCTGGTGACGAAGCTGCCGTTCTGCGACTTCGGCGAGGTCATTGACCCCCCGTCGGCGGACGTCACGGCGCACACGGTCGAGGCGCTCGCCGCGGCCGGGCTGGCGGGCAGCCACGCGGCCCGCCGGGGCGTGGTCTGGCTGCTGCGCAATCAGGAGCCGGACGGCTCGTGGTTCGGCCGCTGGGGCGCGAACTACATCTACGGGACCGGCGCCGTCGTCCCCGCGCTGATCGCCGCGGGCGTCAGGCCGGAGAAGCCGGCCATCAGGCGGGCGGTGAGCTGGCTGGTCAGCCACCAGAACGCCGACGGAGGCTGGGGTGAGGACCTGCGTTCCTACGAGGATCCGAGCTGGGCAGGGCGCGGCGAGTCCACCGCGTCACAGACCGCCTGGGCGTTGCTCGCCTTGCTCGCGGCCGGCGGTGCGGACGCGCAAGACGCCGCTGACCGCGGCGTCGCGTGGCTCGCCAGCAGCCAGCGCGAGGACGGGACCTGGGATGAGCCGCAGTTCACCGGGACCGGGTTTCCCGGTGACTTCTACATCAACTATCACCTGTACCGGCTGACCTTCCCGGTCAGCGCGCTCGGCCGATACCTGGGTGGGAGCCAATGAGCGGACCGGTGATCTGCGCGCCGCTGCGGGTCGAGGCCAGGGCACTGCGGCGCGGCCTGCGCGGCGAGAACGGGCAGGCGGGCGTGGATGTGCTCAGGACCGGCTACGGGCCGGCCAGGTCAGCCGCTGCCGCGGCGAGGCTTGAGCCATCGGGCGCCGGCATCGTGGTCGGCGGCGTCGCCGGGGCGCTGGCCGGCGACCTGAGCGTCGGCGAGCTTGTCGTCGCCTCCGAGGTGACTGGCGGCGACGAGACGGTCAGCTGCCCCTCCGCGCCGCTGCTCGCGGGCGAGCTGCGGCGGGCCGGGCTGCGGGTCAGGGTCGGACCGATCGCGACCGTTGACCACCTGGTTGGGCGCGGCGAGCACGCCGCGCTGGCCGCGGCCGGGGCGATAGCCGTCGACATGGAGTCGGCCCTGCTGCTGCGCGGCGCCGTCGGCCGCCCTTCTGTCGTCGTCAGGGCGATCTCGGACACGCCCGCCCACCCGCTGGCGAGCCCGCGGATCGTGAGCGGCGGGCTGGCGGCACTGCGGTCGCTGCGGCAGGCCGGGCCGGCGCTCGCCCGATGGGCGGCCGCCGTGCGCCCGCGGCAGGTGCTGATGGCCAGCCCGCGGTCGTTCTGCGCCGGAGTCGAGCGGGCCATCGAGATCGTCGAGCTCGCCCTGCAGCGGCACGGCGCGCCGGTCTACGTGCGCAAGCAGATCGTGCACAACAAGACCGTGGTGGCCGAGCTGGAGCGCAAGGGCGCGATTTTCGTCGACGAGCTCGACGAAGTACCCGACGGCGCCAATGTCGTGTTCTCCGCGCACGGCGTCGCGCCCGAGGTGCGCGAGGAGGCGCGGCGGCGCGCCCTGGCAGCGGTCGACGCCACCTGCCCGCTGGTCGCGAAGGTGCACGCCGAGGCGCGGCGGTTCGCCGCCGACGGGTACCTGGTCGCGCTCATCGGGCACGCCGGCCACGAGGAGGTCGAGGGGACGCTGGGCGAGGCTCCGGCGTCGATGGCGCTCGTGGAAAGCGAAGCCGACATCGCCGGGCTGAAGCCCGCCGATCCAGGCAAGGTCGCGTACCTGATGCAGACCACGCTTGCGGCCGACGAGGCGGGCAGCATGGTCGACGCGATCCTGGACCGCTTCCCCGCGGCGCGCGGTCCAGGCAGCGATGACATCTGCTACGCGACGACCAACCGTCAGCGCAGCGTCCGGGCGATCGCCGCCGACGCCGACGTCGTGCTGGTGGTCGGATCGGCCAACTCATCGAACTCGCTGCGCTTGGTGGAGACGGCGCAGCGGGCCGGGACAACGGCGTACCTGGTCGACAGCGCCGAGGACGTCGAGCTCGGCTGGCTGGCCGGCGCCGCGACGGTCGGCATTACGGCGGGTGCCTCGGCGCCGCCGGCGATGGTTGGGCAGATCGTCACGGCGCTGTCTGGCCTCGGCACGATCGAGACGAAGGAAATCGTCGTGACGACCGAGGCCGTTCAGTTCGGTTTGCCCAGGGAGCTACGGCAGTCACCAGGCTGAACCGGCCGACGGGGGCCGCGCCAGCCCACAACAGGGGATAACAACGAGGGCCTCGGAGGTAACTGCCGAGGCAGAGCGTAACTAAAGAGAAAGCTGGTGCCCAAGTGTCTATGCCGCTGCGCCAGAGCCTGCGGATCGGGGCTTACCTGATGAGCCAGAAGCTGGCTCGCAGGGACAAGTTCCCGCTGATCGTAGAGCTCGAGCCGCTGTTCGCCTGCAACCTGAAGTGCGCGGGCTGCGGCAAGATCCAGGAGCCGGCCTCCATGCTCAAGCAGCGGATGCCGGTCGAGCAGGCGATCGCCGCCATCGAGGAGTGCGGCGCGCCCATGGTGTCGATTGCTGGCGGGGAACCGCTCATGCACCCGCAGATCGAGGTGCTGGTCTCCGAGCTGATCAAGCGCAAGAAGTACGTGTTCTTGTGCACGAACGCGCTGCTGCTGCCGAAGAAGCTGGACAAGTTCACGCCGTCTCGCTACTTCGCCTTCGCCGTGCACATCGACGGCCTGCAGGAGCGGCACGACGAGTCGGTGTGCAAGGAGGGTGTGTTCGACGAGGCCGTCGCTGCCATCAAGGAATGCCAGCGGCGCGGCTTCCGGGTCACGACGAACACCACGTTCTTCACCACCGACTCGCCGCAGACCGTGATCGACGTCCTCAATTACCTCAACGACGACCTCAAGGTCGACCAGATGATGATCTCGCCGGCCTATGCCTACGAGAAGGCGCCTGACCAGGAGCACTTCCTCGGCGTCACCGAGACCAGGGAGCTGTTCCGCAAGGCCTTCGCCGACGGCAACAGGAAGCGCTGGCGGCTGAACCACTCACCGCTGTTCCTCGACTTCCTCGAGGGCAAGAGCGATTTCGCCTGCACCGCGTGGGGCATCCCGTCGTACTCGCTCAAGGGCTGGCAGCGGCCGTGCTACCTGATGGGCGACAGCTACGCCAAGACCTACCGCGAGCTGATCGACGACACCGACTGGGACAAGTACGGCCGGGGCAAGGACCCGCGCTGCGCGAACTGCATGGCGCACTGCGGCTACGAGCCGTCGGCCGTGCTGGCGACGATGGGCTCGCTGAAGGAGTCGCTGCGCGCGATGCGCGGATAACGAGCGGGACTCGCGCGACAGGGGCCGGGCCGTCTGCGACGGCCCGGCCCTGACCGTGCCTGGCTGGCGATCTCTCGCCGGTGGGGATGAACGCCGGGCGGTGGCCCGGCGTAGTAGCTGTCGTGGGTGCTTCCGGCTATGACGACATCGCGGCCACGTGGATGACCTCATACCGCAGGCCGCTGCTGGGATTCGTGCTGCCCTATGTCAACGGTGATGTCCAGGCCGCTGAGGATGTCGTCCAGGAGACGATGCTGCGCGGCTGGCAGCACGCGACCGACCTGAGCCCTGAGCATGCCAGGTCATGGCTGCACACCGAGGCGCGCAACATCGCGATCTCGAGCTACCAGCGCCGCCGGCGCGTGCGCCCCCGCGAGGTACCGCTGGACGAGGAGGCGCTGCCGCAGGCTGACGACGGCCTTGACCGAGTCTTCGACGGGTGGCTGGTAGCGGGTGCACTCGACGCCATCAGCGCGGAGCACAGGGATGTGATGACGGCGCTGTTCTACCAGCGCAAATCGGTCGCTGAGGTAGCCGAGCTACTGGAGATACCCGAAGGCACGGTGCGATCGCGCTGCTTCTACGGACTGCGAGCACTGCGCAGGAACTCGAGAGGCAAGGAATCACCGGCCCATGACCTGCATGATGATGACATCGCTCGGCGTCTACGTGCTGGGTGCGGCCGAGCATGAGGAGCGCCGCAAGGTTGAGGCGCACCTGCCGCACTGCCAGTCGTGCCGCGCGGAGCTGATCCGCCTCGCTCCCATTCCCGGCCTGCTCGCCATGGTCCCGCCCGCCGCGGCGCCGCGGCTGCGGCGCGACGCGGCCGCCCAGCCAGATTCCGTCCGGCCAGCAGCCGCCGGGCGAGCCGCGCGGTCTCGCAGCGCGCATCGGATCAGGCCCGGTGGCCGGCTGCGCGGGGCCCTCCGGGCCGGCTGCTGGCCTCGGGCCCGGCTCGCCGGATCAGCCGCGGGGCTGGCCGCTTCTGTCGCGGCTGCCGCGGCCCTGATCACCGGACCCTGGGGCGCGTCGCCGCCAGCGCAACCTGGCGGGCACCCGGCCGCGCCAGTCACGCTGTCGGGTACCAGCCGGACCTCGCACGTGCACGCGACCGCGCGGCTGCTGGCCACGTCGTGGGGAACGAGCATCCGGCTGACCGTCCGCGGCGTCCCGCTGAATGTGCGCTGCCGGCTGGTCGTGCGGTCAACCGCCGGCCGCACCGAGACGACGGGCCTGTGGGAAGCCTGGCGCGAGGGACCGATCATGGTGCCGGCCAGCGCGGCCTGGCGGCCGTCGGACATAGCCAGCCTCGCGGTCGTTGCCGGTACACGAACGCTCGTAACGATGTCGTCGGCGCGGCTGACGCCGGCGGGCTCATCGTCACAGTCAGGTCGCTGATCACCGTGGCGCGCTCAGGACCCGAGACCAACGGCGCCGGATCAGCCAGAAGGGGAGGGCTGAACGCAGCCCGTACCTGGAGCGTAATAGCAGACGAGAACGAACAAACCGATGAGAGGGAAGGAAGTCATGTTCTGGAATGCGGGCGGCCAGTTCTGGCCTCGCGTCGATCGCGCTGGCCGGGCTTGTCGCGGCGTGCGGAAGCGCGGGGGCGGCCGGCTACGGCGGCCAGCCTGCGCAGCAGGGCGCAGGACACCAGTCCGCCGCATCGCACGGTCCCGCGGTAGACGCGCGCAAGCTGCCGGGAGTAGGCCCGGTGCTCGTTGATCGTTCAGGGAAGACCGTCTACTCGCCGCAGCAGGAGGCGCACGGCAAGATCCTGTGCACCGGCAGCTGCCTCGGGTTCTGGTTCCCGGTGTCCGTCGCCGCCGGGGCGCAGCCGCAGGCTGTGCCCGGCATGAGCGGAACGCTTGGCACCATCCGCCGAAATGACGACGGGCTGACTCAGCTGACCTACAACGGTCGGCCGCTCTACACATTCCGGCTCGACCAGGGTCCAGGCGAGCTGCACGGCAGCAACTTCAGCGACCAGTTCCGCGGTACGTCCTTCACCTGGGAGGTCGTCGCCGCCAGTGGTGCCGAGCCTGGCTCCAGCCAGTCCGCCAAGCCTGGCGGCGGCTACTCCTACCCGGCCGGCGGCTCCTACGGCAACTGAACGGAGCCCGGACGGCGGACCCGCAGTCACGGACGTCAGAGTTGCGAAGGAAAGGACGCGCGACAGAGATGAGCCAGGCGTGTGCGCGATGGCGAGGTGACATCGGCGCGTACATCGTCGGTGCACTGGAATCCGGCGCGAGCGCTGACGTGCGGCGGCACCTGCGGACGTGCGCGAATTGCCGATCCGAGTACGAGGATCTGCTTCCGGTCCGTGACTGGCTCACGACGGCGCGCGGCGCCAGCGGCCCCGCTGTCCGGCGCAAGCTGGGCGGTCCCGTCCTGCGGGCTGTTAATCCTGGTCAAGAACGGAAAAGCCGTCGCTGGCTGGCCGCGTTCCCGGTAGCTGCAGCGGCTGCGGCGCTCGGGGTGCTGACAAATCTGGGCAGCGTGCCTGCGGTGTCGGCCTTCCGGGCCGCCGACCACGTGACGGGGGTGCACGGGCAGGCACGCTTGCAGGCGACGCCGGCCGGAACGAGGATCAGGCTGACCATCAGCGGGCTGCCCGCCGACGAGCGCTGCCACCTGGTCGCCGTCTCGCGCCGCGGCACAGACGTGGCCGCGAGCTGGAGCGCGAGGTACGACGGGACGGCGAGGATCATCGGCACCAGCGCGATTCCCGAGGCCCAGCTCACGGCGCTGCGGGTGGAGTCGGCCAGCCACCGGCTGCTGCTCACCATCAGGCTGGCCAGCCGGCCGCGGCACTAACCCCCCCGGAGAACCCGGCGTGAACCCTAACTCGCCGGGGTCCGTTGTACGGTCATGGGCGGTTCGGGAGTAACCGCGAGGTCCGCCCGGCGAGGGCTAGGGCGTCAGTTGTGGCGCCTGGGTTGATGATCATGCCGACGGGGGATTTACGTTTCCATGGGCCCGGCTACACCCGCGCGGCGAGAGCCTGAACCTCGCGTTGTCCGGCGCCTCGTCCGGCCTGGTACCTCCAGGCCCGCGATCGGTGAGGCAGCGAGCCAGGTAGACGCGCTCGCCGACAAATTAGAGTTGACCGATCGAAAATATGTACATTATGAGAGGGGACCCCCGTGACGTCTGACGATCACGCTCAGCACGACGGCCACGCTCACGATCACGATCCGACCTTCTACCGGTCTCCGCGCGACGCCGCTGCGGGGCCGCCGGAGAAGCTGGCCTACGTGGCTGCGTTCGCCAGGCCCGCCGACAAGCCAGACGCGATCGCGGTCGTTGACACCGACCCGGCATCGCCCAGCTACGCGACGGTTGTCGGCCTCACCGAGCTTCCGCATACCGGTGACGAACTGCACCACTTTGGCTGGAACGCATGCTCGAGCGCGCTGTGCCCTACCGGTGACCACAACCACGGCGATCGCAGGTACCTGGTCGTGCCGGGCATCAGGTCATCACGCGTCTACATTCTCGACACGAAGGACACGCCCACCTCTCCGCAGATCACCAGGGTGCTCGGGCCGGAGGAACTCGGCAAGAGGGCGGGTTACTCGCGCCCGCACACGGTGCACTGCGGTCCTGGCTACTTGTACATGTCCTGCCTGGGCGGGGCGAACGGCGAGGACGGTCCTGGCGGCGTAGCGCTGCTCGACCACGCCACGTTCGACGTGATCGGCCAGTTCGAGCAGGACCGGGGCGACCAGTACCTGGCCTACGACGTCTGGTGGCACATCAACGACGACGTTCTCGTCACCTCCGAGTGGGCCACGCCGTCCATGATCGAGGACGGGATCGTGCCTGAGTTGCTGCTCGGCCGCAAGTACGGTCACCGGCTGCACTTCTGGGACATGAAGACCCGCAACCACGTGCAGACGGTCGACCTGGGCGACCAGCACCAGATGGCACTGGAGCTTCGCCCGGCCCACGACCCGGCCAGGAAGTACGGCTTCGTCGGCGTCGTGGTCAGCGTCGAGGACCTGTCGGCGTCCATCTGGCTCTGGCACCAGGCGGGCGGCCAGTGGGCGGCGACGAAGGTCATCACCATCCCCGCCGAGCCGGCGCCGGCCGAGCAGCTTCCGCCGCTGCTGCAGGGGTTCGGTGCGGTACCGCCGCTGGTGACCGACATCGGTCTGTCGGTGGACGACAAGTACCTGTACGTCTCCTGCTGGGGGACCGGCGAGCTGAAGCAGTACGACGTCAGCGACCCGTTCAACCCGGTGGAGACCGGCTCGGTCCGGGTCGGCGGCATCGTCGGGCGCAAGCCGCACCCGGCGAGGCCAGACCAGCCGCTCGCCGGCGGCCCGCAGATGGTCGAGGTGAGCCGCGATGGCAAGCGGGTGTACTTCACCAACTCGCTGTACGGCGCGTGGGACGAGCAGTTCTACCCCGATGGCGTCGGCGCCTGGATGACCAAGCTCGACGTCGGCGAGGACGGCGGCATCAGCTTCGACCCGCGGTTCTTCCTCGAGGGCGATGTGTTCCGCGGCCGGCGGGTGCACCAGGTCAGGCTTGAAGGCGGCGATGCATCGAGCGACTCGTACTGCTACTCCTGACGGCATGCTGCTGGCGCATCTGATGCCGGCTAACGAGCTGGCGCCTGCCGGCCGCTGGCGGCGGGCGCTCCAGCTCTGCCTCGCTGGGCTGTGGCTGCTCGACGGCGTGCTGCAGATCCAGGCCTTCATGTTCAGCCGCGGCTTCGCCGACTCCGTCGCCGACGCCGCGAGCGGCAACCCGGCAGCGGTCGCGGCACCGGTCAGCTGGACGAGCGGGCTGATCAGCGCCTATGGTGCGCTAGCCACGGTCGTCATCGCGATCGTCGTGGTAGCGATCGGGCTCGGCATCGCCTGGCGGCCGACGGTAAGGCTAGCGCTCGGCGCATCCGTCGCCTGGGCGCTGGGCGTCTGGTGGCTGGGCGAGGGCTTTGGCGGCCTGCTGACCCCCGACGCGAACGTCGTCGCCGGGGCGCCCGGGAGCCGTGATCATCTATGCGATGCTCGCGGTGGTCTTGTGGCCGCCCCGGCGGCGGGCTGGCGGCGTTGAAGCTGGCGCGAACGGGGGCCGCGCTGACGGGAAGTGCGCTGATGGGAGGGCGGCCGCCTCGGGCACAGCCGCCAGGGCGCTGTGGCTGGCGCTCTGGGGTGGGCTCGCGGTGCTCAGCTCGTGGCAGGCGGCCGTGGCGCCCGCAGCGCTCCCTCGCTCGATCGCAAGCATGGCCGACGGGCAGCCGCATTTCCTGGCGCTGGCCGGCGCCGCGCTTGGCAGCGCGCTCAGCGGGCACGGCGCCCTGGTCAGCTGGGCACTCGCCGCCGTGCTCGCCGTGATCGCGGCTGCCGTGTTCCTGCCGGCTCCGGCCCGCCGAGCCGTGCTGGGCGCCGGCGCGGTGCTGGCAGTCGCGGTCTGGACGCTCGGCCAGGGCTGCGGCGGACTGCTGACCGGGATGGCGACCGACCCGAACTCGGGCCCGCTGCTGTTGCTTGCGCTCGCCGCCTACTGGCCCGTCCGCGCGGCCGCCGTCGCCCGCGCCCCGGCCGCCGCCCCGCCCTGCACCAAGCCACCCGGCGAGCCGGGGGCTCGCACGCGGTCATGGGTGAGGCGGGACATCGACGTGATGAACGTGCTGATGGCGATCGCGATGGCGTCGATGCTCGCCGGCCGGCTGAACCCGGTGCTCGACGTGGTCTGGCTGGTCACTTTCGCGGCGGCGTCGGCGTGGTTCGCCGGTCACGCCGCCAGGGTCTGGCTGCGCCGCGCCGCGCCTGGACAGCACGTCATGCACCTGCTCTCCTGTGGCGGGATGCTGGTCATGCTCGCGACGCCGCGCGCCGGGGTCGGCGCGATGAGCATGGCAGCAGGAGGCCAGAGCCCCGGGGCGCTGGTGCCCGCGCTGGCAGCCACGTTCGCCGTGGCGATGGCCGGATCCGTCGTGCTGCTCGCCGACCGGCTCCCCGCTCTCGCAGGGGCACGACCAAGGCCGGCCGCCTTGCTGCCCGCGCGTCAGGGACTGCGGCCTTCTTGTCAGGTCGTGCTCGGCATCGCGATGGCGTGCATGCTGACCCAGATGCTGTGACGTCGCCATTATTCCTCGTGCCCATTTAGGTGCGATCCGCGCGTGTCGGAGCACAGGCTGTCAGAGGCTGGTGTTAGCATACGAATAGTTGTTCGAGAGAGATGGCAAAGCCGGGGCGCACGCGAGATGCGCGGTCAGGCAGGTTCTTCTGTGGTCCCGTAAGGGAGTCCGCCCCCGGTATCGGCCCTCCGCCAGCATGACTGGCTCGGGATAGACAGTCCTTTCTTCGCGGCGCGCGCACGCCGCTTATCCGGCCGATCGGCCGTCAATGACCTGGTGCCAGTGATCCGGTCTGATAGCGACGTGCGGTGAGCGGAGGTGTCATGTGCGGGCCAGGCCAGACTGACGCGTCGCCTGCGAACACAGGGCAGGCGCTGACTGCCCTGAACGAGGCGTTGACGTTCCTCGCGACGACCGACATGACGGCCCTGACGGTCGCCGAGCAGGCTGACTGCCTGCGCGGGCTGGAGCGCGCCGAGTCCGTGCGGATCGCCGCCCAGGGCGCGGCCCTCGCGGCGTTCGACGCCAGGCAGGGCTACGCCGATGACGGCAATGGCAGCTGCCGGACCTGGCTGCGCTGGCAGGCCAGGATCACCGGGCCGGCAGCATCCGCGGCGGTCGCCTGGACCCGCCGGCTCGCGGATCATCCCGCCGTCAGGGACGCGCTCGCCGGCGGCCAGATCTCGGCGTCCTGGGCCCGGCAGATCTGTGACTGGACCGACCTGCTGCCAGAATCGGCCCGCCAGGACGCCGACGGCATCCTGCTCGCCGCCGCCGCTGCCGGGGCCGGCCTGCAGGACCTGGCCGGGCTGGCCGAGGAGATGCGCGCCCGTACCGCTGCCCCGGACTCCGATGGCGGCGACGACGGAGCCGACCGGTCGCTGCGGCTGGATCTGCACTACCGCGGCGCGGGCCGGCTGCGCGGCGACCTGACGCCGCGATGCGCGGCCGCGCTGCAGGCCTTGCTTGATGCCCTCGGCAAGAAGGCAGGACCCGAGGACACCAGGAACCGTCAGCAGCGTGATCACGACGGGCTCGAGGAAGCCTGCTACCGGCTGATCGCGGCCGGGAATCTCCCGCAACGGGCCGGGCAGCCCACCCAGGTCCAGCTGCAGATGGCGCTCGTCGACCTCATCAACGGAGCCGCGGGCGGCTGGGGCACCGACGCGGACAGCGGTGGTGATGGCACTGGCGGCGGCGCCGGGCGGTCCGGGTGGCTGCGGCCGAACCGCGATGACGTCGTGCGGCGGCTCTTCCCGAACCGTGACGACCTCACCCGCGAGCAGCCAGGCACCCGGACAGGACCAGGCCCGCTGGCCACCCCTGGCGACCTGTGCGACGCGTCTATCGTGCCCGTCGTCACCGGCCACGTCGACCATGAGCTCCTTGACAAGCTCGCGAACTCACTGCTCAGCCACATCGCCGGCTCCGGCGCCGAGCAGGCGCCAACCGGGCACAGCGGAGCAGCAGGGCTCGGCGTCGGTTTCGCCCGCAACCTCATCCTGCGCAACGCCGTCGCGCTGCTGTCCGGCCCGGCCGGGCTCGCGTCGCGGCTGCGCACCGGGCTCCTGGCCGGGCCAGCCGCCTCGATCAGCCTGCCGCTCGACGTTGGCACCGCCACCGAGACGATCCCGCCGCACCTGCGCAGGGCCGTCATCCTCCGCGACAAGCACTGCGGCTTCGCCGGCTGCACAAAAACCGACTGCCAGGTCCATCACATCATTCCGGTCTCCGAAGGCGGCGCGACCTGCCTGGAGAACCTCACCCTGGGCTGCAAGTTCCACCATTTGATCGCCATCCACCTGTGGGGCTGGAAGATCGTCCTCAACGCCGACGGCACCAAGACCACCATCAGCCCCGACGGCAG
Source organism: uncultured Actinomycetota bacterium (assembly GCA_963739025.1). Taxonomy (GTDB): domain Bacteria; phylum Actinomycetota; class Actinomycetes; order Streptosporangiales; family Streptosporangiaceae; genus Chersky-822. The sequence continues at coordinate 217,592 of CAVTYS010000006.1, forward strand.
CCGCGTCCTGCACAGCCACGACCCGCCCAGAACGAGCGCCGCCTGACGCGGCGGATCGCTCAGCCTGATCATCCTGGCTGAACCGGCAGGCCAGCCTTGGCCCAGGCGGCGAATCCGCCGATCAGGTCGGTCGCATGTTGCATACCAAGATCCTGCAGCGAGGCGGCGGCGAGGCTGGAGGCATAGCCCTGCGAGCACATGATGATCAGGCGCGCGTCGTAGCCGGTAGCCTCGGGCAGCCTGGCATTGACTCAGAGTTTCAGCAGGACCACGATTTAGCCACCGCTGAGTCGGCTGGGGGGTCGCGTCATGGTGGCGAAGGTTGCTGGTTCAGTAGTGCCCGCTGGCCTCGGCGCGATCGCCGGTCTCGCGCTCATGGTGCCGATGGAAGCCGGCATCCCGATCCCGATTCCCGCCGACCTGGTCATGCTGGCAGTCGGTGCCAGAGTCGGTGCCGGAGACATCCCGCTGTGGATCGCGGTCCTGGCCTTCGAGGCTGTGTCGGTGCTAGGGACGACTGCGTTGTTCCTGGCCGCGCGCGGCCCTGGGCATGCCCTGCTGGCCCGGCTCGGACCGCGTCTCGGCCTGACCCAGGCACGCATCGCCAGCGCCACCAGCCTGATAGAAAGGCGAGGCCGTCCCTTGCTGGCGGTCGGGAGGGCGACCCCTGGCCTGCGCACCCTGACGGTGATCGCGGCCGGCGGGTCAGGCATGTCCTCGCGGCGGGCACTGCCTGCACTGATCGCTGGCAGCAGCGTCTTCCTGCAGTTGCACCTGTTCCTCGGCTATTTCCTCGGCACGGCCGCCGAGCGCGCCTTGCACGCGGCCACCGGCCCGGCCCTCGCGGTGCTCGCCGCCGTGGTGCTGGCCGCGGTGGGCTTCTGGCTTGTCAGGCGCGGCAGGCGGGCAGGCGCTGGCGGCCTGACCGAGGCGGCCTGCCCGGCATGCCTGGCCCTCGCGCTCGTGGCCGAGCAGCCCGAGGAGTTGCGCCTGATGCTGAGTGACGAGGCCGGGCCGGTGGCCCCAGGCAGCGTGGCCGCGCAGCTGCGGAATCCCTTTCAGCGTTAACGGCCCGCGCCCGTGACTCCGGCACGCAAGGCCGGTCCGCCTCGGGGTACTGAGGCCGGAGCGAAGGCGGCCGGCGCCTGGCTCACCTGATCGGCGGAGGGATCGCGTCGGCAGTGGCGGCGAGGCCGGGATTCCAGGAACACGCGATGCACGCGTGCCGGAACGCTGACCTGGCGAACTCCAGCGCGCAGGCGTGTGGGTCGGCCGCGGCGCGCACATCGTCCCATGCCAGCAGGTACTCGCCGAGCGAGGCGTCCCAATGGGCGGCCGCCGGGGCCAGATTCGCGCCGCCGTAACCATCGGGCGCCGGATGCGCGTACGCGTAGAACGCCGCGTCAGGGTGCCGCGGGTCACCGGGCCACCACCCGATGGCGACCTCCTGGGAGTCCATCGCATTGCGCATGATGAAGTCGTCAGATGGCGGGTCGGCCGGCCGCCCGGAGAACAGGTTCACGGCCAGGTCGAAGGACCCCCACCAGGCGTTGACCGGGGTCGATTTGCCGCGGTAGGGAGCACGGAACTCTGCGAGCACCGCCGCCGCCCTCGTCGCCGCGGCGAAGTACGCGCTGACCTGGTCAGGGTCGTACCTGGCGTGCTCGGTGTCCTCGTCGAGCGCCATGCTCCACGGCACCTCCTGCGGTGCCGGGTCGAACGGCACAGGACCGGCCAGATCGCGCACCGCCGCGAGCACGGCCGTCGTCACGTCGCCCACCGGCCGGTCTGGCGTGAGCGCGATGCGCGCCGACCGTCCGTCGCTGTGCTCGGCCACCGCCTCGTGCGCGTGCAGGTCCAGCGCGACGACCACGGCGCCCGAGCCGTTCGGGGCGGGCAGCGGCGCGGTCTCCCAGCCGCGCGCCGTCAGGTGGAGCGCGGCGTGCTGGAGCTGCGGCTCGGGCGGCGCGAGCCTGGCAGCCAGCTTGCCGAGTACCTGACTGTGCGCGTGCAGGGTGTCGCAGGTCTCGCTCCAGTGCCGGTACGAAACGTCAGGCCAGTCCCCGCTCATGGTCCGCACGCTATTGCCGTCCTGCCCCGCCGCTCAACCTGCCGCGCCGGGGCGGCCACGCGGTCGCGGACGACGATGCCGCGACTCCACACGGATTCCAGCGACGCATACCACCCAAACCAGGGCACCCACCGACTGCAACCCGTGCTATGTCGCCCCAGGAGCTACGATGGCGGGCCGAAAGGGGGACGACAGCCATCAGCGAATCCAGCTACGCGCTACGCCCGGTCGGCTGGGTCGAGTCACCGCTGACGGATCTCGACCTGGCCCCTTGCCAGGGCGACGAGGGCGCGCCAGATGCCTGGCTGGTGCTGGAACCGGCGATGGCCGCGGCCATGGAAGGCCTGCAGGTGGGCTCGGAGGTCATCGTGCTCACCTGGCTCGACCGGGCCAGCAGGGATGTCCGCCAGGTGCATCCGCGCGGCGACGAGAGCCGGCCGCTGACTGGCGTCTTCGGCACCAGGTCGCCGGACCGGCCGAATCCGATCGGCCTGCATACGGTGCTGATCACCGGGATCGAGGGCACAAGGATCGCGGTCAGGAAGCTCGAGGCGATCGACCGCACGCCCGTGCTCGACATCAAGCCGGTGCTCGGCTCCGTGAACCGGCGCTGACCCGCTACCGCCCGGCCGCGATACTGCTGTGATGCCGACCGGACCGGATAACTACCTGCACGGCCACCACGACAGCGTGCTGCGTTCGCACCGGTGGCGGACCGCGGAGAACTCCGCCGCCTACCTGATCGCCGGGCTGCCGCCTGGTGCGGACATCCTCGACGTCGGCTGCGGGCCAGGCACCATCACCGCCGGCCTGGCTGCCCTCACCGCGCCTGGTCGCGTCGTCGGCGTCGACGCGTCGGCCGACGTGCTGGCCGAGGCGCAGGCCGCCGCTGAGCGCCACGGCGTGACCAACGTCAGCTTCGAGACCGGCGACGTAAACCGGCTGGCGTTCGGTGCCGGCTCGTTCGACGTCGTGCACGCGCATCAGTTGCTGCAGCACGTGTCGGATCCGGTTGCCGCGCTGGCCGAGATGCGGCGAGTGTGCCGGGCCGGCGGTGTCGTCGCTGCGAGGGACAGCGACTACGGCGGCATGATCTGGTACCCGGACCACGACGACCTGGCCGAGTGGCTGATCCTCTACCGGCGGGTGGCGCGAGCCATCGGAGGAGAGCCAGACGCCGGCCGTCGCCTGCTGTCCTGGGCACGGGCGGCCGGATTCATCAGGGTTGAGGCATCCGCGAGCGCGTGGTGCTACACCAGCCGGCAGGACCGATCCTGGTGGGGCAGGCTCTGGGCTGAACGGCTCACCGAGTCCTCATTCGGCGACCGGGCCGTCGAGTTCGGGCTGGCGAGCAGGCCGGACCTGGGCCGGCTGGCGAACGCGTGGCTGCGCTGGGCTGACGACGAGGACGGCTGGTTCCTCATCCCGCACGGCGAGATCCTGTGCTGGCAGGAAGCGGCTACCGGAGCGACGCCCGCGACCGGTCGGACGCCTCCTGCCTGATCTGCGGCTGCTCCTCGTTACGCTGCCATGATGGTGACCGGCTGAGGGCGAGCACGCCCGCGGTGAGCACAACGAGTGGCAGCGGCGCTAGCAGCAAGACCCATCCCTGCCTGACGTGCTCGCCGAACGCCACCGCGCCCCACACGGTCGCGATCAGCGGATCGATCAGGGTGATGCCCGGCTGAGCTGCCGCCAGGGTCCCCGCGTGATAGGCGTTCTGCAGAAGCCAGGTGGAGATCAGGCCGGTCGCCCCGCACGCGTAGAGCTGCCAGGAGGACAACACGCCGCCCAAGCCCTGCCCCGTGAACTGACCAGCCATCCCCTTGACGAAGGCAGCCGTCAGCCCGTAGCCGAACCCGGCGGCGATCCCGAGCAAAGCGGATCTGACCGCGGGCCGGCGCTGCGCCTTCGCGGCCAGGTACAAGCCCGCGATCACCGCCACGTTGGCCGCCGAGCCGGCCAGCCAGACGACGGCCGACGCTGGAGCGCCGTGCCCGGGCTGCGGATCGAGCAGCACGAGCAGCCCGATCACGCCTGCCGTCATCACCACGATCGCGCTCCAGTCCCTCGGTGGCAGTTGTCCGCCAAGAAACAAAGCGCTGCCGACCAGGGTTAGCGGCAGCTCGAGGATCACGATCAGCTGCACGGTGGCAAGCTGCCCTGTGCCAAGCGCCGCGGCCGCGAGAACGAAGGACGTCAGCATCAGCAGCGCAGCGGCGATCCAGGCCCTGCGACGCAGCAGGTCGGCGAAGAGCCTGAACCGGAAGGCAAGGTTCGCTGGTGCTTCGCGGCTCGCCTTGCGATTGAGCACATCGCCGACCGCATTCACGATCGCGGCCAGGAACGCCAGCGCATAGCTGATCACAGGGCTCCCGCTGACATGAGCGGATTCCTACCCGTGGCTGGTCTACGTAACATGACTCGCCCACGCGCGTGCCATGAATCGCCCATGACCGCGACGTCGCGCGGCCATATGTTACGCATAACCGACTCGCGGGCAAGCTACCGATATGCCACACCGCTAGGGTTCTGATCCTGCCCGCCTGTATCTGGTCACCAGGGCCGATTTGCCTGCGAGGACGCAGGCTTGCCAGGCGGCGCACGCGGCGCTTGACTTCGCTGTCACCTATCCGGATCTGACGGGTGACTGGCATGCGGCATCCAACACGCTGGTCATTCTCGCGGTCCCCGACGAACTGACGCTGTGCTGGCTCTGCCGGGACGCCGAGGCCGCCGGATTTCGGCTGGTGAGGTGCTACGAGCCCGATCTGAGTGCTGCGCTGACCGCTTCCGTCATCGAGCCAGCCGGCGCCCGGCTCCTGCGCGGAGTTCCGCTCGCGCTGGCGAGCCGGGCGCCGGTCAAGGCACGTACCTCCTCTATGCGAGAGGAGGTGACAAGATGAGCACTCCGATATCGACCGCTGACCTGCGGGCGGACCTTGTGGAGCTGGAAGCCGAGCGCGACGCGCTGCGTGCCCAGCTTGAGGGTGACCTGCCCGCCGCGACGCGCTGGCTGCAGCGGAAAGTGTGGCGCGCTTGACGCGCTGAACCGGCGAGTCGTCAGCCAGCAGTTCGCGCTGCCGACGCTGGATGAGCTGGGCAGGTCGCTGACCGCGGCCGAGTACCAGTCGGCCAGGGCCCGCGTCCGCGATCAGGTTCTGCTGAGCCGGATCGCGGATCCGGGAGCCTGATCCCGGTTGGCCAGGGCGATCACGGCCGGGTCGCCAGGCGACCGGATCAGGCATCATGAGGTGAGCGGCAGGCGCCGCCGCTCGCCCGCGCCCCAGGGGCCCGACGGCAGGGCGGCCGCCTCTAGAGCGGCGCGCAGCGGGTTCGACTCCCGCCTGGGGCACAGCCGGCGAAGCCGAATACGCGCGGAAAGTAGCCCGTCCCGATTTCCGCGTCGAATGCGCGGGGTTTATTGCGTGCTCGCCTTGCGAAAGCGAGAACTAAATCCGCCCGCTCCGCAATCACGCCTGCACGGCCCGCCTGCGAGGTGCGAGTTCGTTCCGCTGCCCGAACGTGTCTGGACGCGGGCTGAGACGGCAGACAGCCGGCACGACAACCTGTGATTCGCACCGCGACAACGGAGAAGCGCAGGTGCCAGATCGAAGTCCCGGTTAGGATTTACGTGGGGCAATAGTCGCGATCGTCGGTCAGGTCGACCGGATTTCCTGGTTGCCGCAGGTGAGCAGGCGGCGCGGGGGTGATCCTCAGCAGTGCCGAGGATGTGGCTGCTGTCCAGCCGGTTGGGCTGGCGGGACGGCAGCAGCGAGGAGCGGGAGGGCTACCATGCGTCGACGCCGTGAGCGCAAGCCGGCCAGCGATCCCGCAGGCACGCCTGGCGTCGAGCCAGCTCCTGACCAGCTGCCACCGCCTGGCGGCCAGGCGGTGGGGCCCCAACCAGCAGGGCAGCAACTACCAGGGCCGCAACCAGCAGGGCCGCAACCAGCAGGGCCGCAACCAGCAGACTCGGCAGGCACGCCGACGGCCGCATACTGGACACCCGGCCGGCCGGTTGCCGGGCACTCCGCGGCCGCGGAGTCAGGGGGGGCCGAATCGGCCAGCCAGCAAGCGGGCGCCGGCGAGACCGAAATACGCACGCCTGACGTAAAGCCCGTCGGCCAGGATCGCTGGACCAAGGTTCAGCCGCCGTCCGCCGGTCCGGCCAGCCAGCAGACTCGCCCCGTCTCGAGAGACCCAGGAACGCAGGAACCGGACGCGCGGTTGCGCGAGACGGTGCAGCGCTACCTCGATCAAGCACCTGGTCGGCCATCAGCCTCAGCCGATCAGTCGTATCCGTCCAGCGGGCGCTACCCGAGCCAGCCTGACCGGGGCGGGCAGAGCTATCCCGGCCAACATGGCTACACCGGCCAGGGCCGCTCGGGGAGCGAGCAAGGCTCGCGGGGCTCGTCCGGCTATGAAAGTCAGCCGGGCTACTCGGGTCCGCTGGGCTACTCGGGCGACCAGGCTGATCCGGGACAGCGCGGGCACGGCGGCTACGGCCGCCATGGTGATCAGCAGGGCTACGGCGATCGGCAGGGTTACGGCCGGGGGAGTGAGGCCGGCCGGTCAGGTTACGGCGGCGAGGGCGGTTACGGCGGGCAGAGCGGTTACGGCGGGCAGGGCGGATACGGCGGGCAGGGCGGCCAGGGTAGATACGGCGGACAGAGCGGTTACGGCGGACAGAGCGGTTACGGCGGACAGCAGGGCTACTCCGGCCAGAGCGGATTCGCGGATCAGTACCCCGGGCAGGACGGCAACTCGGGACAGCCCGGTTACGGCGGGGAGCGCGGTTACGGCGGCCGGGAAGGTTACGGGAGCCAGCGGAGCGGCCCGAGTCAGCAGGGTTACGGCCACGGCGGTTACGAGGATCGGTCTGGCCGCGCCGGTCAGGGCGGCGCGAGTCAGCGAGCCGGCGAGGGTCAGGTCGGCTATGACGGGCTGCCTGGCTATTCCGGCTCCGGGGAAGCCCAGGGCGGCTACGGCGGGCTGCCTGGCTATTCCGGCTCTCGCGAAGGTCAGGGCGGCTACGACCCTCTGCAGGGCTACTCCGGCCATGGCAGCGGCGCCGGCCAGCGAGGCACCGAGGGTCACGGCCAGCGAGGCACCGAGGGTCAGGGCGGCCATGACGGCCCGCAGGAGTACACCGGCTATCGGAGCGGCGCTGGCCAGCGCGACCTCGACACCTCGCGGGGGCCGGGCGGAACGGGCGGTACCAGCCAGCAGGGCTACGGCGGCTACGGCCAGGCGGGCAGCCCGGGTCAGCTAGACCGGTCTGACCAGAACGGCTACACCGGCCAGGATCACACCGGCCGCAACGGCCGCACTGCCCGGGGCTCCCAGCCTGGCCAGACCGGCTTCACTGGCCACAATGGCTATGGCTCCCAGAACGGTTATGCGAGCCAGAACGGCTACGGCGGCGACCAGAGCGGGTACGGGCGCCATAGCGGTTCCGGGTTCCAGGGCGGCTACGGCGATCAGAGCGGATACCCGACCCAGACACGATACCGGGCGGGCGAGCAGGACCAGCCGGGCCGGCCAGGCTATGCGGGCCAGCAGGGCTACGCCGGCCAGCCAGGCTCATGGGGTCAGCAGACCGGCCCCGGCCTGCCGAGTTCCAGCCTGCCGGCTTCTGGTCAGCCGGCTTCTGGTCAGCCAGCCTGCTTCTGGTCAGCCGGCTCCTGGTCAGCCGGCTCCTGGTCAGCCGGCTCCTGGTCAGCCGGCTTCTGGCCAGCCGGCTCCTGGTCAGCCGGCAACCTCTCAGCCGAGCTCTGGTCAGCCCGGCGCGGGCACGCCGATTCCAGGTCTACCGAGTCCTGGTCAGCTGGCTCCTGGTCAGCCGATTCTGGGTCTGCCGGGTCCTGGCCAGCATGACCGGTGGCTCGACTCCACGGCGATGGCGGACTGGGTCATGCAGCCCCTCGGGTCACAAGCCTCGCAGACGCAGCCAGCGACGCAGGCGTCACAGCAGCAGCAGCCGGGTAGTGCGCCTAGCGTGGCCACATCAGGGGTGCCGCCGCAGCTCGCCGGGCTGCCGAAGCCAGGCAAGGGCCGGCCGAAGCGCCGGACCCTGATCATCGTCACGGTCGTCGCCGTGCTCGTCGCCGGCGTGATCGCGGTTGGCGGCAGCTACCTGCTGTTGCGCACCAAGGGCAATCCGCAGCAAACCGCGGCCGCCTATCTGAGCGGCTGGCAGCAGGGCGACTACCGGGCCATGAACAAGGTCAGCGTCGGCGTGCCGCGCGGCGGCGTCACCGCGCCGCTGACCGACGCGGACAGCCAGCTCGGCGTCCGCAGCACCACGGTCAAGCTCGGCCGGGTCAGCGTCAGCAATGGCACGGCGCTCGCCAGTTTCACGGTGACTGACGTGCTCACCAGCAACCACACGTGGATCTACCAGAGCCAGCTGCGGCTGGTGAAGAGGGACCGGCATTGGTGGGTGAACTGGAGCCCGGCCGCGATCTATCCGGGCCTGCGAGCCGGCGACCGGTTCACCCTGACGACATCCTGGCCGCCCAGAGCTCAGATCCTGAGCGCCGACGGCACCGTGCTCAGCTCCCCGGCGACCGTGGCGGAGTCCGGCTCGCTCGGCCTGCTCACCGGCGCTGTCGTGCACGCGACAGCGCAAGAGGCCAAGCAGCTCGGCACCCCGTACAAGGCCGGTGACCTGATCGGGCGTGGCGGCATCGAGCAGGCATACCAGAGCCGGCTCGCAGGCAGCCCGTCACTGACGATCAAGATCGCCGACCCTGGCAAGCACACCGTGCGGACAGCGCATAGTTTCCCCGCTATCAAAGGACTGCCGGTGCGGACGAGCATCGAGATGTCCGTGCAGCTGGCGGCGTCGCACGCGGTTTCCACCGCCGCCACGAGCAAGCCCGTCGACATGGTGGTCATTCAGCCTTCGACCGGCAAGGTGCTCGCCGTGGTCGAGCGGCCAGGCGGCTTCAACCGGGCGCTGGACGGAACGTTCCCGCCCGGCTCGACCTTCAAGATCATCACGGCGTCCGGCCTGGCCAGGGGCGGCATGACTCCGTCCAGCCAGGTGCAGTGCCCGAGCAAGGTCAACATCGACGGAGCGACGTTCCACAACGACAAGAACGAGCACCTTGGCGCGACCGACCTGCTGCACGCGTTCGCGATCTCGTGCAACACGACCTTCGCCGAGCTTGCTACGCAGCGGCTGAACGGCATGTCGCTGAGGTCCATGGCCAGGGCGTACGGATTCAACGTCCGTCCCGGGCTCGGCATCGACGCCAAGCTCGGCTCGTTCGAGCTGCCGAAGGATCAGGCGGCGCTGGCGGCCGACGCCTTCGGTCAGGGCACAGACCTGGTCAGCCCCCTCAGTCAGGCGTCGGTGGTGGCAGCTGTCGAGAGCGGCACCTGGCGCCCGCCGATCCTGGTGACCAATCCGGCGCCGAAGCAGACGGCGCATCCGCACGCGATCAGCCCGAAGATCCTGAACACGCTGCGGCCCATGATGCACGCGGTGGTCACGATCGGGACCGCGGCCGGTGTCGGATTCCCGCCTGACGTCTTCGGCAAGACCGGCACGGCCGAGTACCAGGACGGTAACAAGATCAAGTCGCATGGCTGGTTCATCGGCTATCGCGGTGACCTGGCCTTCGCCGTCCTGGTCGAGGGCGGCGGCTTCGGCGCGAGCAGCGCGGGACCGATCGCGAATTCGTTCCTGCACCAGAGCTGACGGCACTGGGCGGTCCTGGTGCCTAGCCAGGCGCGCCGGGTGTCCGCGAGACTTCGTGCCCGGCCAGGCTGGCGAGCCTCGCGAACTCCGCCGAGTCGGCGATGGCCGCGCCATACTGGTCGTTGTTGAAGTAGACGTAGACCGGCGCTCGGCCTGGCCAGGCTGCCTGGATCCGCTCAAGCCAGGACCGTAGCGCCGCCGATCCGTAGCGCGGCCACGGCTGCGCCGCGCCCTCGTGGAACCTGAGGTAGCCCCAGTCCGCGGTCTGCCATAGCGGCGTAACAGGACGCCCGCGCCGGTCTGCCCAGCACAGTGCGGCTTTGCGAGCGGCGAGCACGTCCCTGACCTCGTCGGTCCACCAGGATTGGTGCCGGGGCTCGACCGCGATCTTGGCGTTGACCTTGGCGAACTCGGCCAGGCAGCCATCGAGCCTGGCCGGGTCCGCGGTCAGGTTCGGCGGCAGCTGGAGCAGCACTGGCCCCAGCCGGCTGCCCAGGCCAGCGGCGCTGGACATGAGCCGCGCGACCGGCTCGGCCGGCTCGCGCAGCCGCCTGATATGGGTCAGGTACCTGCTGGCCTTGATCGCCATCACGAAGTCGTCAGGTGTTCTCGCGCGCCAATCAGCGAATGTCTCCCTGGCGGGCAGCCGGTAGAACGTGCCGTCGTTCTCGACCGTCTCGTAGCGGCTCGCGTAGTGCTCGAGCCAGCGCTTTTGCGGCACGCCGGGCGGGTAGAGCACGTCCCGCCAGTGCCGGTACTGCCAGCCCGAGGTTCCGACGAAGATGGGCACGCCCCCGATTGTGCCTGATCCGGGTCCCGGGGCGGCTGAGGCGGGTAACCGCCCCAGCGAGCCAGCCGCCCCGGGAGGTCTGGCTACCCGATCGTCAGCAGGCCTGCGTGCGCATCGAGCAACTCGTCGCACAGTGCCACGATCTGGTCGGTGGTCAGCGTCGCCGCGGTGTTCGGGTCGACCAGCGCTGCCTGGTAGACGTAGTCCCTGCCGCCGGTCAGCGCGGCCTGCACGGTCAGCTCGACGACATTGAGGAACGTCCGGTTCAGCGCAGCCAGCTGGACGGGGAGGTCGCCGACGGGTACTGGCCGCGGACCGCCCTTGCCGAGCAGGCAAGGGACCTCGACGCAGGCGTTCGACGGCAGGTTGCCGATCAGCCCGTCGTTGCGGACGTTGACGTAGATCTCCTGCTCGGCGCCGGTTTCCTGGGAGTAGATGAACTGCGAGGCGAGTTCGCCGGCTGGCTCGAGGTCCAGCGGCCGGCCGGCCGCTAGCTGGTCGCTGAGCTCGTCGAGTTCGCGGAGATTCTCCTCCGAGCGGGCCAGGTAGTCGCCGACGAAGATCCGGAAGCGCTCGATCTGGGTGGCGTGCCGCATGAACCAGGGCACGTACTCGGCCGAGTGCTCGCTCGACTCGGTCGGGAAGTAGCCGAACCGGCGGAACAGCTCGACCCGCACCCGGCGCTGCAGCTCAGGGTCCGCGTCGATCACCGCCCTCAGCTTCGGGTACAGCGACACGCCCTGGTGCTCGAAGCGGAGCACGAACGCCTGATGGTTGAAGCCAGCCGTCTGGAACGTGATCTCCGCCTGGTCCACGCCGACGAGCCCGGCCAGGAACGCGTGCGTGTCCCTGACCGAATGGCACAGCCCGTAGACCCGGTCGAAGCCTGTCCCCGCGTACACCCCCCACGGCAGCATCGCCATCGGGTTGGTGTAGTTCAGGAGGTACGCGCCTGGACAGCAGCGCATCATGTCCTGCGCGAGCGCGACCGCGACGGGGATGGTCCGCAACCCGCGGAAGATCCCGCCGATCCCGATCGTGTCGGCGATGGTCTGCCTCAGCCCGTATTTCGCTGGCAGATCGAAATCGAGCCGGGTCGCGGTGTACCCGCCCACCTGGATCTCGTTGATCACGTAGTCCGCGTCCCGCAGTGCCTCTTCCCGGCTGGCCGATGCCGTGATGGTGGCCGGCGAGCCGGTCTGGGCGGCGATCTGGCCGACAAGCCGTTCGGCGAATGCCAGCCGCTCGGCGCTGATGTCGTGCAAGGCCAGCTGCAGATCGTCGCCGAGTTCGGCGAATCCGCACAGGTCAGTGGCGACATTGCGGGTGAACTCGATGCTTCCTGCGCCGATGAACGCAACCTTGGTCACAGCTCGAAAGTGTTCCATTGCGATCAGATTCATGCAAGATCGCTCAGCGATGACGTCGGCGCGCGTGCATGACATGCGCGAGATATGCGCGATTGTGCTCTGTACCCCGTTGACACCGTGCGCCGGAGGCGCCCAAGATATGCGTCAAACACCGCATGTCCGTTCCGCGTGGTTCTCTTACCCCGACAGCGTGAGCGAGGGCACCGATGGCAACCAATCGCCAGCGCGCACTAAGCGGCCGCGCGGCGGCTCGGCCGACGCGCGCGCTCCGGCCAGCACTGCGCGCCGTAATAGCCTGTGCGCTCGCCGGGCTTGGACTCGCGGCCTGCGGGACCGGTAGCGGCGGCTCGGGTTCTGGCAAGTCCATCTCGATCTGGGAGGGCTACACCGGCGCGGAGCAGAAGCAGTTCACCAAGCTGGTCAGCCAGTACGAGAAGGCGAACCCCGGCGTCAAGGTCAACGTCCTGTACGTCAACAACGACAACACGCTGCAGAAGGTACTCACGGCGGTCCGCGGCGGCACCCAGCCCGACATCGCCTACCTGTACGGTTCGTGGGCCCCGAACGTCGCCAAGATCCCCCAGGTCGTGAACCTGACGAAGGCCGTCGGGAAGCCGTCGGTGGACTGGAACGACTTCTGGGTCGGGGAGCGCGCCGTCGCGACCGTCAATGGCAAGATCATCGGCGTTCCCGCGCTTGTCGACAACCTGGCCGTCGTCTACAACAAGAAGCTGTTCGCGCAGGCGGGCCTCACGCCGCCGGCCGCGAACTGGACCTGGGCCCAGTTCCAGGCCGACGCGAAGGCGCTCACCAAACCGTCGGTCAAGCAGTTCGGCACGGCCTATGTCACGCCGGGCTCTGAGGACACCGTCTGGCACTGGGAGGCGCTGCTCTGGGAGGCCGGCGGCCAGATCCTGAACTCCTCGAACACCAAGGCGGCCTTTGATTCAGCGGCCGGCCTGCAGTCACTGAACACCCTGCGGACCATGGCGGTCACCGACCACTCGATGTACCTGGACCCGGCCGACTCGCCCTACGCCAACCTGTTCAATTCCGGCAAGCTCGGCATGGTCGTCACCGGACCATGGGACCTGTCCGCCTTCCCGAACGTCGACTACGGCGTCCAGGTCATGCCGGCGTTCCCCGGCTCGAGCGGCGGCCACCAGACGATTTCGGGCCCGGACAACTGGGTGCTGTTCAACAATGGCGCCGTGCAGGTGAGCGCCGCGGAGAAGTTCGTGCTCTGGCTGACCGCGACCGCCCAGGCCAAGGCCTTCTCGCTGGCGACCGGCGACCTGCCGATCCGGCAGTCGGTGGCGGACGCGCCCGGCTTCAGCACCGACATGAACAAGGCACTGCCCGGCGTGAACACGTTCGTGGCTAACCTCGGCAACGTCAAGCAGGCCAGGCCGCAGATCGCGACGTACCCGCAGATCTCGCAGGTGCTCGGCACCATGATCGTGTCGGTGCTGCTTGGTAAGTCACAGCCGCAGGCGGCGCTCGACCAGGCCGCCGCGAAGGTCAACGCGATCCTGGCAGGTTCCGGCTGAGGTGGCGGCGACCGTACTAGCACGGGGGAGCCGGGGGGGTCCAGCGCGGTCGCGCGTGCTGAAGCGCTCCGAGTCCGTCACTGGCTGGGCCTTCGTCGCCCCCGCCGCGGTGATCATCTTGCTGTTCGGCGCCGTGCCGATCGTCTGGTCGCTGATCATGTCGTTCCAGCACAACAACCTGCTCTCCCCGCACACCCCCTTCGTCGGCCTGCGGAATTACCGGCAGGTGATCCACGATCCGGCCGTGCTGTCGGCCGCCGGACACACGATCATCTACACCGCGCTGTTCGTGCCAGGCACGATGATCGTCGGCCTGTTCCTCGCGGTCGCGATGAACAGGCCGCTGAACTTCATCTGGCTCTACCGGACCGCCGCGTACGCCACGATGGCCATCTCGACGATCAGCGAGGCACTGGTCTTCATCTGGCTCTTCGACCCGTCCTACGGCGTCGTCAACTACTTCTTCAGCCTGGTCGGGCTGCCGCAGCAACAGTTCCTCAACGATCCGTCGCAAGCGCTCGGCGTGATCGTGGTGATGACGATCTGGGGCTGGACCGGGTTCGCGGTCGTCATCTACCTGGCCGCGCTGCAGGGCGTACCGAAGGACCTCACCGAGGCCGCGGCGATCGACGGGGCAGGCCGCTGGACGATATTCCGCCGGGTGACATTGCCGCTGCTCAGTCCCGCCTCGCTGTTCCTGGCCGTGTGGCTGACGATCAACGCCCTCCAGCTCTTCGACGAGGTGTACCTGTCCACGCAGGGCGGCCCGCTCGGCGCGACGACGGTCCTGGTCTACTACCTGTACAACCAGGCCTTCCTCCAGTTCCACTTCGGGTACGCCTCGGCGATCGCCTACCTGCTGTTCATCGTCATCCTGGTGGTGACGGCGATCCAGTTCAGGGTCGGCCGGCGCTTCACCTACTACCGGTCATGAACCTCATGCCGGAGGCGTGCCGATGAGCGTCATGCCGGAGGCGTGCCGATGAGCGTCATGCCGGAGGCGTGCCGATGAGCGTCATGCCGGAGGCGTGCCGATGAGCACCGTCGACCTGACCAAGCCCGCGTCGGCGCCGCCGGCCGTGCCTGCCGCGGCGCGGCCACGGCGACGCCGCCCTGGCCTGCCCTTCAGCCCATGGCACCTGGTGCTCGTGCCCGCGACGATCATCTTGATCTTCCCGTTCCTCTGGATCATCGTGACGTCGGTCGAGACCTCGTCCGAGGCGCTGCGGTTCCCGCCCGACCTGACCCCGCACGTGCTGCGGTTCGCCAACTACCGGGACGCGCTGAACGCCGCCCCGTTCGGCAGGTTCTTCTGGAACAGCACTGTCGTCGCGGTGAGCACGGTGGTCAGCAACCTCGTGCTGTGCTCGGCCGCGGGCTACGCGTTCGCCAGGTTCAGGTTCCTCGGCCGCGGGCTGCTGTTCGCGGCGATCATGATCACGCTGATGGTGCCGTTCCAGGTGACGATGATCCCGCAGTTCCTCATCACCAGGTGGATCGGCGTGAACCTGCTGGCCGGGGCCGGGATCGGCCACATCGGCTCGCTGATCGTGCCGAACGCCGCGACGGCGTTCGGCGTCTTCTTCCTGCGCCAGTTCTTCCGCACGCTTCCGATCGAGTACGAGGAGGCGGCCAGGGTGGATGGCGCGAACCGGCTGACCGTGCTGCTGCGGGTCGTGCTGCCGCTCTCGGCGCCAGCCCTGGCGACGCTGGCCGCCCTGACGTTCCTCGACTCATGGAACTCGTTCCTGTGGCCGCTGATCACGATCAACTCAACCAGCGCGATGACCCTGCCGCTCGGGCTGGCCACGTTCCAGGGCGCGCATTCCACCGAGTGGACGCTGCTGATGGCCGGAAACATGATGAGCCTGGCCCCGATGCTGCTCGTGTTCCTGCTGGCACAGCGCTACTTCGTGCGGTCCGTCGCCGCCACCGGGCTGTCCGGGACATGAGGATGGGGAAGGGATATGACGCATAACGCAACAACGGGGCGCACCAGCACCGCGGGGGGATCAGGGGGGTCGTCCCCCGGGGCCAGCACCGAAGCGGAGATCGCCTCGCAGCCGGAGTGCTGGCGTCGGGCCGTCGCGCTGCTGCCCGAGGTGGCCGGGCTGCTGCCGGCAGCAGGTGAGCGCGTCGCGGTCGTCGGTTGCGGCACGTCATGGTTCATCGCGCAGTCCTACGCGGCGGCCAGGGAATCGGCCGGCCAGGGAGAGACGGACGCGTTCGCGGCGTCGGAGATGCCGTCGGGCCGCCGGTATGACCGGGTACTCGCGCTGACCCGCTCGGGCACCACCACAGAGATCCTGCGGCTGCTCGGCGAGATCGGCCAGGCCCAGCCGACCATCGCGATCACCGCCGACGACGCAGCGCCCATCGCCGCGGTCGCCGACTCGCTGATCGCCCTGGATTTCGCCGATGAGGAGTCGGTGGTGCAGACCAGGTTCGCGACCACCGAGCTCGCCCTGCTGCTCGCGCACCTGGGCGCCGACATCGAGCCGATGGCCCAGGCCGCCGAGCGGGTGCTCGCTGACCCGCTGCCAGCGACGCTGACGCGCGGTTGCCAGTTCACGTTCCTCGGCACCGGCTGGACCTGCGGCCTGGCCAGCGAGGCCGCGCTCAAACTCCGTGAGTCGGCCGGGATGTGGAGCGAGGCGTACCCGGCCATGGAGTTCCGGCATGGCCCCATCGCGGTAACCGGCCCTGGCAGCGTGGTCTGGATGCTCGGGGGGGCTCCCGCGGAGCTAGCCGCCGAGGTCGCGGCCGCAGGGGGATTCATGTGGCAGACCGGCGAGCATCCCCTCGCCGAACTCTGCCGGGTGCACAGGGTCGCTGTCGCGCTGGCCGGGACCGCCGGCCTGGACCCTGACCGGCCGCGGAACCTGACCAGGTCGGTGATACTCGGCGCGGATACCGGCGACTGAGCGCGATGATCCTGGTCGTCACCCTCAACCCTGCGCTCGACGTCACCCATCATGTAGACGGTGCCGACTGGGCCGGGGTCAACCGGCCGTTCGCCGTGCATGGCAGGGCAGGTGGCAAGGGACTGAACGTGGCGCGAACGCTGCGGGCGCTCGGGCAGCAGGTGACGGTGGCCGGGCTGGCTGGCGGGCTGACCGGCCAGGCCGTGCTCGACGGCCTGGCCGGCACCGGGATCGTCGCGAATTTCACCTCCATCGCGGGCGAGACCAGGAGGACGTTCGCGGTCGCCGACAGCGCGCGCGGGCAGACGGCGCTGTTCAACGAGCCGGGACCGGCCGTGACCGAGGACGAGTACCGCGAGTTCGTCAGGGCCTACGAGAAGATGGTGGCGTCCAGTCAGCTTGTGGTGCTGTCGGGCAGCCTGCCGCCCGGCGTGCCGGATAACGCGTATGCCGGGCTGGTCACCGCTGGGGCCGCGGCCGGTGTGCCTGCCCTGCTCGACGCCAGCGGCGCCGCGCTCGCTCTGGCCGCCGCGGCTGGCCCGGCGATCCTGAAGCCGAACCTGGCCGAACTCGAGGAAGCGGCAGGCCGCCCGCTGCGCGGGCCTGACGGGCCTGAGCTCGATGCCGTCGAGCGGGCCGCGAGCACACTACGCGGCGCGGGGCGAGGCGCTGTCGTAGTCTCGCTCGGCCCTGACGGGCTGCTGGCGGTGACCGCCGCGGGCACGTGGCACGCGCGGCCACCGAGGCACGTGCCGGGAAACCCGACCGGCGCGGGCGACGCGGTCGCCGCCGGCCTCGCCGACGCGTTCGCGCGCGGCCTTGACTGGCCCGCCAGCCTGCGGCACGCGGCCGCGCTCGGTACCGCCGCCGTGAGTACTCCGGTGGCTGGTGAGTTCGCGACCGCCGACTACGAGCGGCTTGTGACCACCGTCGAGATTGTCGGCGCCGCATGATCCCGGCCGCTGGCACCGCGGATATCATCGCGGCCGCGCGCGCCGCAGAGCGTGGAGTCGGTGCGTTCAACATGATCGGCATCGAGCACGCCGAGGCGATCGTCGCCGGCGCGGAACGCGCCGGGCTGCCGGTTGTGCTGCAGCTCAGCGAGAACTGCGTCAGGTACCACGGTGCGCTCGAGCCGGTCGCGCTCGCCGCGCTCGCGATCGCCAGGGCGGCCGCCGTGCCGGTCGCCGTGCACCTCGACCACGCGACCAGCACGGACCTCGTCGAGCAGGCGGCCGCCCTCGGTATCAGCTCGGTGATGTTCGATGCCTCTGCCCTGGACTACGCCGACAACGTCGCGGCGACCGCCCGCCTGGCCGCGTGGTGCCACGAGCGCGGCCTGTGGGTCGAGGCAGAGCTCGGCGAGATCGGCGGGAAGGACGGCGTGCACGCCCCCGGGGCGCGCACCAGGCCAGGCGACGCCGCCGCCTACGTCAGCGCGACCGGCGTGGACGCGCTGGCCGTGGCCGTCGGCACCTCGCACGCCATGCTCACCAGGGACGCCGTGCTCGACTTCGACCTGATCGGCCGGATCAGGACGCAGGTTCCTGGCGCCGTGCCGCTGGTGCTGCACGGGTCCTCGGGAGTTCCCGACGTGGCGCTCGGCAAGGCCATCATCGCGGGCATGACGAAGATCAATATCGCGACGCAGCTGAACAAGGTGTTCACCGCGGCGGTGCGGGAGCGCCTGGCCGCCGACGAGCGGCTCGTCGACCCGCGCAAGTACGGCGCGGCAGGCCGCGACGCCGTCGCGGCGGAGGTTGCCAGGCTGCTCACGGTCCTCCAGCCATGACCAGGTACCGGCGGCTCAACGACCTGCTCGAGATGCTCGCGGCCGACGGGCAGCTCATGGTGGAGCGGGCGGCCGCGGCGCTCGGCGTGTCGGCAGCGACCGTGCGTCGTGACTTCGACGACCTGGCTGCGCAGCAGATGCTGACCAGGATCCGGGGCGGTGCCGTGGCCCGCGGCGTGACCTACGACCTGCCGCTGCGGTACAAGACCGAGCGGCATCCGACAGAGAAGCACAAGATCGCGGCCGTGGCAGCCGCCATGGTCCGCCCAGGCCAGGTAGTCGGCCTGAACGGCGGCACGACGACCACCGAGGTGGCCAGGGCCCTCGCGGTCCGCGCTGACCTGCAGTCCGGCGATCCGCTCGCGCCAGCCCTGACGGTGGTCAGCAACGCGCTGAACATCGCCGCGGAACTCGCGGTCAGGCAGCACATCAAGATCGTGGTGACCGGGGGAGTGGCGCGGCCGCAGTCGTACGAGCTGACCGGCCCGCTCGCGACCGGCGTGCTCGAACAGGTCACGCTCGACGTGGCGATCCTCGGGGTGGACGGGATCGACGCGGTCGGCGGCGCTACCGCCCATCACGAAGGCGAGGCCAGTATCAACCGGCTGATGACGCAGCGGGCCGACCGGGTGGTCGTGGCCGCCGACTCGTCCAAGGCTGGCAGGCGGGCTTTCGCCAGGATCTGCGCGGCTGACGAGGTCGACGTCCTGGTGACCGACGCGGGCATCGACCAGGCTCAGTCAGAAGGTCTGGCCGAGGCCGGCGTCCGCGTGGTCCTCGCCTGACCTGAGCGTGCCCGGCGGCGCCTAGCCCGCTGACAGGCTGTCGCCGACGCTGATCTGGCCGTCGGTCAGGATGTCGGCGTTGAGGCCACCGCGGTGGATGAGGTCCTTGATGATCCCAGGGCGGGTGAGCTGCTGCAGGTGCAGGCACGGTTCGCAGAGTTCCACGCCGATGCACTCCACGTCGCCGACCCTGAACCGCCTGCCGACCAGGTCGTTCAGCCGCACGCCGCGCACGACCACCTGGCGCCTTGACTGCGCGCCGGTGAGACCGACGTCCGCGAGCGCCTCGGCCTCGATCAGCGTCAGAGCGCCGCCGGGGCGGGCGCCGTCCTCGCAGAACTGCCGGTCCCCCTTGAGCCCCTTGCCGGCCAGCGCCGCGACGGACTCCACAGGCGCGAGCCTCGCGCCAGGGCCGATGTTGATCTCCACCACGTTCATGGGTTCCATCATCACGAGCGCGGGCGGCCGGGCCAAGCGGTTTTACGCGCCGTCGGGCACCATGAAGGGATGAACACGTGGTCTGGCCTTCCGCTGCGCGAGCCGCGGCTGGGAGTCGACATCGGCAGGGTGATCATCGACGGGTCCGCGCACCCGGACGGCGGCGACACCGCGTTCTTCCAGGGCGACGAGGCCACGATGCTCGCCACGCCTGAGGTAGCCGGGTCGGTTGCCGCGATCGCGCGCCTGGTCGGCGTGTTCGCCGGGCGGGTCTGGCTCGTTTCCAAGTGCGGGCCCACCGTGCAGGCGCGCACGATGCGCTGGCTGGCCGGGCATGACTTCTACGCAAGGACCGGTCTGCGGCAGGACCAGGTGCGGTTCTGCCGCAGGCGCGCGGACAAGCGGATTCACTGCCAGGACCTGTCCCTGACCCACTTCGTGGACGATCACCCTGAGGTCCACATCGCCATCCGCGGGCTTGTTGCGCATCAGTATTTCTTCGGCCCGCAGCCCGGAGGTGTCCCCGGTTACGGAATCTACGCCAGGGACTGGGCGGAAGCAGAAGCGCTGATCATGGGGTCGCTCGCCGGATCAGAACTCGCAGTACATGACGTGCAGGCCGACCCGGCCGAGGTCCCGGTGCTCGAAGGCTCCCGGCACGGTGCCGACGATGGCGAACCCGAGCCGCTGGTAGATCTCGATGGCTGAGCGGTTCGTCTCGGTGACGGCATTGAACTGCATGCCCGCGTAGCCGTTCGTCCTGGCCCAGTCCAGCGCGTAGCGGCAGAGTGCGGTGCCGACTCCTCTTCCGCGGGCTCGTGCGGCGACCATGAAGCTCGCCGTCGAGACGTGCGAGCCAGGACCCGGCCGGTTGGGACCCATCTTGGCGGTACCGAGCACGTGGCCGTCTTCGACGGCGACGACTGTATGGCCGGGCGGCGGTTCCTGCCAGAGGCTCTTGGCCTGCTCCTGCGTCATGTCCGGGTCGTAGGCGTAGGTGTCCCTGGCCTGAATCACGTCCCGCATGATCGGCCACACCTGCGCCCAGTCGGCATCGTCGAACTCGCGGATCTCCACCGGATGCACGGTAGCGGCCGGCTTGAACCGGGGCAAACCGGTTTTAAGGTGTGGTCAGCGTCGCGCCAGCTGGGTAGCCGCGCCGCGGGCCGTCCGCGAGCGCCCACACCTGCTGCCGGCCGTAGACATGCCAGCTGTGACCACCGCCCGCCAGGTCGACCAGCGCCGTGTCCTCGTCGATGCCGAGCACGGCGGTGCCGTCCGGCGGGTGCATGAGCGCCCCGGTCAGCAGGTCAGGAACCCAGGCGAGCATCTTGTCGAAGTGCGGCAGCACCCTCAGCCTTGGCAGCACGCCGAGGCCAGGGTCCGGGGCACGGAGCGGAGCCCGCATCGATGGGACCCACCCCGTCAGCGCGATCGCCCCTGCCGAGCAGCCGGCCAGGGCCGATCCCGACCGCCAGGCTTCCAGGATGGCCTGCCAGACCCTGGTGCCGCGCAGCGTCTGGGCGAGGAAGAGCGGGCTGCCGCCGGACAGGTAGATCAGCCCTGCCCCGGCGATCCGCGCTGCCAGGTCAGGCGAATCGGCGTCGGCGCGATCCCGCACCACAACGGGAACCTGCTCGACGCCGAGCCGGTCCGCCTGTGCGGCGCCGAGGTCGAGCCAGCGGCGCAGGCTGCGCTCGCCTTCTGGCGCCGCGGCCGTCGGCAGCTGCACGTACCGCGGCGCCCTGCCCTCGATCAGCAGGCCCTCGACCTCGGTCATCACGGGCAGGTACTCGCCGCTGCCCACCAGGGCCAGCGGTCCTGGCGTCAGCGGCTGCATGGCCGGGATGGAGCGACCAGGCGGCACGGATGGCGGAGCGCAAGAGGCACGAGGTCATCATGGCGTGCTGGCACCGGCCGTCCCAGCGCGACCCCGGCGCGGAAGCGCGATCGGGCCGGCCGCTCGGACCGACGCGCTTCCTGCCTTAAGGTAATGATCCGTGACCCACTACAGCCGGCTGTACAAGATCGTCATCGACGTGCCCGAGGACGTCCACGGCGAGGAACTCGCCTTCTGGGGGGCGGCGACCGGCCAGGAGATGGTTCAGGCCGAGAAGTTCCCCGAGTACCACGGCGCGGACCTGCCCGGCCAGGAGATCGGGCTGCTCGTCCAGCGAATCGGCGGCGGCCAGTCCAGGATGCACGTCGACATCCACACCGACGACCTGGAGGCTGAGCTCAGCAGGCTCGAGGCGCTCGGCGCCAAGCGGGAGTTCCAGGCGCACTCCTGGTGGGTGATGAGTGATCCGGCGGGCCTGCTGTTCTGCGTGATTCCTGACCAGCCTGGCTCGCTGCACGAGCAGAACGCGCACCGCTGGGACTAGGGAGTGTCCTAGCCTGCGCGGGCGTTCACCGTGCCTGCGTCACGGGTGTTGATCACCCGTCCTGGCTCGATGCCCATAGCCTCCGCGCGGACGCAGCCGCTGCCGATCCAGTCGAGCTGGCCTGGCGCGTGCGCGTCGGTATCGATGGCGAACAGGCAGCCCATGCCTGCGGCGATGCGCAGCAGCCGGTCTGGCGGATCCTGCCGCTCTGGCCGGCAGTTGATCTCGACAGCGACGCCGTGCTCGCGGCACGCTCCGAAGACCCGCTCAGGGTCGAACTGGGACTCGGGCCGCCCGCGCCCGGCGACCATCCTGCCCGTGCAGTGCCCGAGCACGTCGACGTGCGGGTTGGACACCGCCGTGACCATCCGCCTGGTCATCTCGGCGGCCGGCATCCGCAGCTTGGAGTGCACGCTCGCGACCACCACGTCGAGCCTGGCCAGCAGGTCTTCGCTCTGGTCGAGGCTGCCGTCCTCGAGGATGTCGACCTCGATGCCGGTCAGGATCCTGAACGGCGCAAGCTGGGCGTTGAGGTGCCCGATCAGTTCAAGCTGCTCCTGCAGTCGCTCGACGGACAGTCCGTTCGCAACGGTCAGCCTCGGCGAGTGGTCGGTTAGGGCCATCCACTCATGACCAAGATCGCGGGCAGCCTCGGCCATCTCGGCAGGCGGACTGCCCCCGTCAGACCAGGTTGAATGCGTGTGGCAGTCGCCGCGCAGGGCGTCTCGCATGACGCTGGGCGCGGCGGGCTCCGCGCCGCCGAGCAGATTGGTGAGGTAGTCGGGGTCCTGCCCGGCAGCGGCCTGGGTGATCACCTCGGCGGTGGCCGGCCCGATCCCAGGCAGCGCCTGCAGCGACCCGTCGGCGATCCTGCGGTCCAGTTCGCCGGCACCGAGGCCGCCTGTGACCTCCGCGGCGCGGCGGAAGGCACGTACCCGGTAAGTCGGCGCGCCTGCCCGCTCGAGCTGGAACGCGATCTGCCGAAGCGCCCATACCGGATCCACGGCACACACCTTAGAGCAGCCCGGGCGCGACTAGTGCCGCGGCGAGGCGGCTGCGACAATGCCCGCATGAGACCTGATGCCGGATCACGCGCCCGCCCCGCCTCGGACTCGATCCTGTCGATCGGCTCGTCAGGGTCGATCCTGTCGATTGGCTCGTCGGGCTCGATCCTGTCGATTGGCTCGTCGGGCTCGATCCTGTCGATCGGCTCGGCAGGCTCGTTCGCGTCGGCGCTCTCGGTCGGCTCGTTCCTGAGCGTGGGCTCGGTCCTGTCCGCGCTCTCCCGCTGGTCGCTGCTGTCGTGGCGGTCGGCCGGGGCAATCAAGTCGGCCGGGCGGGGTACGGCCGGCCCGGCAGGCCCGGCCGGCAGACCCAGGCTGAGCAAGGCGTTCAGGCTGCCGAAGACCCTGCAGCCGAGCAACGGCTTCAGGCACCGCGGAGACGCCAGATGACCGAGCCGATCCCGGCCGCGACGTCATCAGGCGCCGAGGTCGCCGGCCGGCTCATGCAGGACGGCTACGTGGTCGTGTCCGGGATGATGACCGACCAGGACGTGCAGGACGCGCGTGCCGATCTCAGCAGGGTGCTGGAGGCAACCAGAACCGGGCGCAACGCCTTTGAGGGCTTCTCGACCCAGCGGGTCTACGCGCTGTTCGCCAAGACGAGGACCTTCGACCAGGCCGCCATCCACCCGTTCCTGCTCGACGTGCTCGACCAGGTGCTCGGGCACTACCAGCTGAGCGCCCCGGTCGGGATCAGGATCGGGCCAGGCGAGAAGGCTCAGGTGCTGCACACCGACGACATGATCTACCCGATCCCGCAGCCGCACCCGCCGGTCGTGGTCAACACGATGTGGCCGCTTGACGAGTTCACCGACGAGAACGGCGCCACCAGGTTCATCGCGGGCAGCCACCGCTGGGAACCAGGCCGGCGACCAGCCGGCAGCGACGCCATCAGAACCGCGACCATGTCACCCGGATCGGCCATGTTCTACCTCGGCAGCCTCTGGCATGGGGGCGGCGAGAACCGCACCAGCCGCCCGAGGCTCGGCGTGATTCTGGAGTATGCGGCTGGCTGGCTTCGCCAGCAGGAGAACCACTGCCTGGCCGTCCCGCGCGCGACGGTCAGGCTGCTGCCTGAGCGGCTCGCTGAATTGCTCGGTTACAACATCTACCCGCCGTTTGTCGGATACGTCGACGGCAGCCATCCGCGGAAGGTCCTCGCGGCAGGCGAGTAAGGAAACGACTCGGCGGGCCAGGTCCGGACGTACCCCCGTACCGTCCGGTCAGCCACCGCACCCTTGGCACCATCACCGCTCGACATGCGGCCGCGGTGAGTGCGGGGCGGCGGTCATCCTGACCCGCCTGAGCCTGCAGCTCTCGGAGTAGCGGGTACCGCAGGCCCCCCTTGCCCTGGTACCGCGCAGCGTCTCAGAGCTGCTGTGCGGGATCCGTCGCACAGTGAGACCTTACGGTCGCAGAACGGTCACGACGACCCCTAGATGGTCTGTTTCTGGCCCCCATCTGAGCGAACTTGGCGTGCAGCTATGCGAGCTAATCAGGCCTATCCGCGCTGATCAGGCTGATCACATCGAATGGGCTAAACAGCCTGAACGGGCAGAAGAGGCCAAGATCGACTGCCGCTAGCCGCCGAGCGGCGCGCCCCGCGGCGGCAGCAGCCCGGACTTCGTCGCGAGCACCACGGCCTCGAGCTGGGTATGCGCGCCGAGCTTCATCATCACGTTCTTGACGTGGCCGCGGGCCGTGTACACGCTGAGGACCAGCCGCTCGGCGATGGCGCTCGGATCGAGCCCCTCGCCCATCAGCGCGAGCACCTCCTGCTCGCGCGCCGTCAGCCGCACGGGCTCCGGGGACTGGCCGCTATCCTCTGCACCTGCCCGCTGCTGTGCTTGCGCTGGCTGTGCTTGCGCTGGCCGTGCTTGCGCTGGCAGAGATTCTGGCGGGCCAGGAATGTTCTTGATGAGCTCTTGGAGAGTGGTGCCCTCGACGACCATTTTGCCCCGCATCGGGTTCCTGATCGCGGCCAGTATGTCCGAGAACGGGCCGTTCTTTGCCAGGAAACCGCCCGCGCCTGCCTCCGCCGCGGCCGCCAGCCGGCCGGCTGTGGCGCCCGCGGTCAGGATCAGGATGTTCACGTCCGGATAGGCGGCCTTGATCCGCCGGGTCCCCTCGATTCCGTCGGTTCCCGGCAGCTGGATGTCCATCAGCACCACGTCGGGCCGGCGCTGCGCGACCGTGGCGAGCGCGTCCTGCACCGTCGCTACCGTGCCGACGCAGTCCATATCAGGTTGCGTGCCGATAGCGATCTCCAGCGCGGCGGCCAGCACTTGCTGATCCTCCACCACGAGAACGCCGGTCATGCTGCCTGCCTCCGATGTTCGTGCCCTCGGCCTGGACATACCCAGGGCACGCCGCAGACACCGCTCAGGACGACGGCATCGAGCCGCGGTCAGGGCACTGGCTTCGGCAGGCGGAGCAGGAAGCGAGATCCGCCATCTTCGCCCGGTTCGTACCATGCGTCACCGCCGGCCGTCCGCGCCAGCGTCCGCACGATCCACAGGCCAAGGCCGATGCCGGCTGCCTGCCGTTCTGCCTCGGGTGCCCGCGCGAAGCGCTCGAACAGCAGCGGCTCGAACCCGGCTGGCACGCCCGGCCCGTGGTCCCTGACCTCGATCTCGGTCCAGTTGCCACGCTCCGCCGCCGAGATCTCGATCGGCGGCTTGGCGTAGGCAAGGGCGTTGTCGACATAGTTGGCCAGCATCATCGTGAGCTCAGCCCGGTCGACGGCGGCGGCCAGGCCGGGATTGCAGCGCACCCGCACCTTCCCTGGCCCGGGGTTGACCAGGGCGAGCTGATCGACGATCACCTCGAGGACCCGGCAGGGCCCTGGCGGTGAGCGGGGGCCATCAGACTCGAGCTGGACGCTGGTGAGGAGCCTGCGCATGAGCATCTGCAGGCGTCCTGACAGCTCAGCTATCCGCTCGGCGAGCTTGACCCGCTCTGGGACTTCCATCAAGACCTGCTGGTCGGCGAGCACGTGGGCAAGCACGCCGATAGCCGCCAGCGGGCTGTGCAGTTCGTGCGCCGCCACCGCCAGCGCCGCGCTCTGCTGGTCGACCGCCGCCTCAAGCGCGCGCTCTGACTGCTTGCGCTGCGTGACGTCGCGGAGCACCGCCACCCGCAGTCGTTCCCCGGCGACGCTTGTCGTTGTCGTGCGCGCCTCGAGCACGCGCTCCCCGTCTGGTCCGCTGACCGCGATCTCGTCTGCTTGTCCCGGCGCTATGTCGAAACCGAAGGGCCGGCCGGCCACCTCGTCGGCTGGCAGGCCTAGCAGCTGTGCGGCGGCGCTGTTCCCGAACCTGATGATGCCACGGTCGTCGATGGCCACAACGCCGTCGGCGGCAGCTGCCAGCATCGCCAGGCCGATTTCTTCTGCGCTGCTCGCGCGGGGCTGGCGGGGATGGGTGCGGGGCCGTTGGCGGGTGTTGCGGGCGTTCTCACCCATCAGCCGGCCTGGCGCTGACTGCCTCGTGCGAAGGCAGGCAGCCTGCCCTCGTCCGAGGGTCCTTGTGCTCGCAATCCGCATGTCGTCCCCGTCGTCACTCGCGCCGGCCAGCGCCCCGAGTTTACCCCTGCCTGTCACGATTACTCTACGTAGCTGAGCGCGTGCGTCCGCTTGATTGCTCGGCGCGTACCAGCTGTGTCCCGGCCACGAGCGCGCGCAGCTTGGCCCTGGCCACCTCCGTCGACAGGTGCCTGAGCCCGCAGTCAGGGTTGACGGTCAGCTTGTCAGCCGGGACGAACTCCAGTCCGCGGCGGATCCTGTCCGCGACGAGCTGCTCGGACTCCACGTCCGTGCTCTTGACGTCGATGACGCCGAGGCCGACGCCCCGATCCCACGAGTACTGCCTGAACAGCCGCAGGTCCTCGGGGCCTTTCCTGGCAAACTCGAGCACGAGCTGATCAACCGCGGCCGACAGCACGGCAGGAAACAGGAAGTCGTAGTGACCTTCCCAGAGCGGCCTGGCATAGCGGTTGCCGTAGCACACGTGCAGTGCCCACGAGACGTCGACGCCTGCCGTGACGGTGTTCACGGCAGCGATCGCGAGCTCGGCCGCCTCGGGATACCCGGCCAGGAACGGCTCGTCGATCTGCAGCAGCTCGGCGCCTGCCGCGGCCAGCTCGGCCGCCTGGCCGTTCAGCCACCTGGCGAGCGCGCGGACCAGCTCGGCCGGGTCGGTGTAGGCGTTGTCGCGAATCCGCCTGGACAGCGAGAACGGCCCGGTGAAAGAGAACTTGACCGGCTTGCTGGTGTGCGCCCTGGTGAACGCGTAGTCGTCGGCCAGGCCAGGAGCGAGGCTGCTTGTCTCGGGCAGCGGCCTGGTCACCTGGGCGTCGTAGTAGTCGTAGTAGTCAGTCTTCGCCCGGTGCGGGATGTCGACGCCGGGAATGCGCGCGAGCAGATAGTCGATGTCGTTGTCGCGGCGCAGCTCGCCGTCCGAGACGATGTCCAGGCCAGCGAGCTCCTGATCCTTCAGCGCCGCCTTGATCGCGACATCATGGATCTCCCTCAGGTGCTGAGCGCTGATCCTGCGCTGGTAGAAGTCGGTCTTCAGGCGCTCCAGCCACTCGGGCACGGAGTACGAGCCGACAACCGTGGTGGGCAGCAGCATGGTCAGTCCCGCACCTGGGCGACGAGGGTCCGCACGTTGGCCTCGGGGCGGCCCGAGAACGGCGTGATCGCGACGTCGAATCCGCGCCGGTTCCCCGCAAGCTTGAGCAGGGGGCCGTTGACCCAGTTCAGGATCGAGCCGTCGTACTTGCCGGGGCCGTAGAACCCGGCGTGATAGGCCTGCGGGCTGGTCAGGAACAGATCGTGGCAGATGAGCCGGCCGAACGGATGCAGCAGCGGCAGCGTCTGCGTGAAGCTGGCCAGCGCGCCGTTGCTGACGTGCATCCTGACGTCGCCAGCCGCCTCAAGCAGCGGCCGCAGGATCTCGCCGGTCAGGGTTGGCGCCACCTGGTACGCGTCCAGGCCGTCCAGCGGCGCGTACCGCTCCTGCAGGTACAAGGCGGCCCAGACGTCACGCCACAGCGCCACCGCCTTGGCGACGTCGGGGAACTGCTCGGGCGCGGTCTCGGCCAGGAGCTCAGGACCGAGCCTGAGCAGCCGGTCGACCATCGTGCCGAGCCTGGCCTTCGGCAGCCGCAGCCGGCGTGCGATCCGCGCGGCGTCGCCGTCGCGCAGGTACGCGCGGGTTTCCACGAGGTACGGACGGCCGCCGATGCTGGCCAGCTCGTCGGTGGGCAGGTTGTCGTACATATTCGAGATGTAGACGCAGAACGCCTTGTCCTTCAGGAAGCCGAGCGTGCGCTGCGGTCGGCTCGCGTCCAGCACCAGCGCGCTGACGTGCTCGCCGTGCTGCGCCACCTGCTGCCACGCCCGTTCGAGCACATGTCCCGAATAGTCACCCATCAGGTAGCGCAGGCGGCGGTAGTAGTCGCGGCCGTGCACGCGGTCCAGCTCGACGAAGGCATCCAGCCAGGTGCGCGCCTGGCTGCCGTTGCCGACCCCGAGTTCGACGACGTAGAGCTGCTCGGGCAGCGCGCTCCTGGCGTCCAGCGAGTCCCAGACGGCCAGCAGCTCCCCGATGAGCTCGCGGACGGCCTCGGCGTTGCGGGCGTCGCTCCTGCCGCCGGGCAGCGCCTGCTCGTATTCGCGCCCTGTCACCTGCTCCCAGCTGGCCAGGGCCTGCCAGTACAGGGCGTTGAAGCGCCAGATACAGCTCCTGCTGGCGGGCACCCACGGCTCCAGGTACATGCGGGCCTGGCCGCCGAGCACGGTGTGCTCCGCCAGCGCCTGCTTGACGCTCGTCGCCAGGTCGAGGTCCGCGCAGCGGCGCAGATCGAGCGCGAGCTCGAGGGCGCTGACGGCGGGCGCCGCTGGGTGGCTTGGCTCGGCACCAGGGTCGCTTCGGTCGGAGTCCTCGCTCGCCGGGCGGTCAGCGAGCACCGGCCTGCACCTGACCGGCTCGGCGAAATTGGACCGGTACTGGATCCAGTCGCAGACGACCTTGAGCCTGGTGAGGTCCGCCGATGTCGAGCTGAGCGCCACGAACAGCGGCCCGAGGACAGCCGTGATGTCCAGCGGGCTCGGGCCGCGCAGCCTGGCAACCGGCCTGACATCAATCTGCACCGTGCATCCCGACCCGCGCTCTCTGGCTGGATCCGGCCGTCTAACTCACCAGGGGCCGCTATCCAGAGGGTAGGTCAGTTTGGTGCCTGTTGCCCGGTCAGCAGGCCGTTCTGCTCGGGTGCTCCGTGCCCGGTGCCCATCAGCGCGTGTACCTCTGCCAGGGTGCGCGAGGCGATCGCGCCGGCCCTGGCGTTGCCCTCGCGCAGCACCTGTCGCAGGTAGCCGGGATCGGTGGCCAGCTCGGCGCGCCTGGCCCTGATCGGGCGGAAGAACTCGTTCACCGACTCGGTGACCACACGCTTGAGCTCGGCCGAGCCGCCAGCCCCGATCTCCGCTGCGACCTGGTCAGGGTCGCGGCCCTGGCACAGCGCGGCCAGCAGGACGAGGCTGGCCACCTCTGGCCTGGCCGCCTGGTCGAACGTGATGTGCCGGTGCGCGTCGGTCTTGGCGCTCCTGATCAGGCGCGCTGTCTCGTCCGCGGTCGCCGCCAGAGCGATCGCGTTGCCGCGGCTCTTGCTCATCTTCGCGCCGTCGGTGCCGAGCAGGTTAGGCGCTGGCGACAGCAAGGCATCAGGAACTGCGAAGAACGCGGCGCCGGCCGCATAGCGTTCGTTAAAACGCCTGGCGATCGCCCTGGTGATCTGCAAGTGCGGGAGCTGGTCCTTGCCGACTGGCACGAGGTTGGCCTTGCAGAACAGGATGTCGGCGGCCTGGTGCACCGGATAGGTGAGCATCAGGCCGCTCACGGGCTGCTGCCTGGACAGGGCGATCTCCTCCTTCACCGTCGGGTTCCTGCGCAGCTCGGGTACGGAGACGAGGGACAAGAACGGCAGCATCAGCTGGTTCAGCGCGGGCACGGCGCTGTGCGTGAAGATCGTCGCGGTGCCGGGGTCGATGCCGGCCGCGAGGTAGTCGGCCATCAGGCCCTCGACGTGCCTGGGCAGCTCATCGGCCACGTCTCGGTCCGTCAGCACCTGGTAGTCGGCGATGAGCACGAACAGCTGCACGCCTGCACGCTGCAGCCGTACCCGGCTGGCCAGGGTGCCGAAGTAGTGGCCAAGGTGCAACGAGCCGGTCGGCCGGTCGCCGGTGGCGATCCTGAACCGCGCCGGGCCGGCCGCGATCAAGGACTCGAGCTCAGAGCTCCTGCGCTGCTCGGCGAGCAGCGAGGCGGCTGGCGTCGTGGCTGTGTTCTGATTCACGGGACTCTCCTTCTCGGTTGAAGGAGGACAGTCCGGCCGCGTCCTGTTATCGAAAATGCATAGGGCCGTCCAGCCGGACGGCCCTCGTCGTGCATGCGCTGCTTGGCCGTCCTAGGACGGCCACCAGGTCAGGCACGAGATGCGACGCATGTTTGTACTATAGGCGATCGGCTAGCGGTGGTGCCGGGATCGCCAGGCGGCGGCCGCCGCTGCGTGGTCGACGACCGCTCATCGCGCCTCGTCCTGGCCGGCCATGGCCGCGACCCAGTCCCAGAGGCTGCGATCCGCGTCGGCGCGGGCGGGCCTGGCGCCGGGAAACCGGTACAAGGGTCGCGGGCGCCGATCGTGCCAGAAGCCACCGGAGCCGAGCAGCGCCTGGTCGGCCGACGCCAGCCAGACGATCGTGTCGGCGCCCTGGCCAGGGGTGCGCAGCGCGGGACCCGCGAGCCGGGAGAAGGCAGGGAGCGACGTGGCGATCCCTGGCGTCCGCACCCAGCCGGGGTGCATGGCGTGGAAAGCGACGCCGGTGCCCGCTGTCCGAGCGGCCCACTCGGCGCTGAGCGCCACCTGCGCCCGCTTGGCCAGCGCGTAGGCGGCAACGCCGCGATAGCCGGCCGGTCCAGCGTCCAGCCCGGCGACATCGACGGACCTGGCGTACATCCCTCCCGATGAGACCGTGAGCACCCTGGCCGGCGCCGACCGGCCGAGCAGGCTGAGCAGCAGCGCGGTCAGCGCGAAGGGAGCGACGACCTGCCCGGCGACGGTTCTTTCCAGGCCGCCGGCGGTCTGCTGGTAGCGCGGGTGCACCGCGCCCGCGTTGTGGAT
The DNA here is from genome assembly GCA_963739025.1 of uncultured Actinomycetota bacterium. Classification (GTDB taxonomy): domain Bacteria; phylum Actinomycetota; class Actinomycetes; order Streptosporangiales; family Streptosporangiaceae; genus Chersky-822. Next base: position 248,652 of record CAVTYS010000006.1, read on the forward strand.
GAGGACGTCAAGCCGGTCATGGGAGTGCTGGAATCGCGCGGCGAACTGCCTGACCGACTCAAGGTCATCGAGGTCGGCCAGCCCGAAGCCGGTCGTGCCCCGTGGTCCGGCGGATCCTGGCCTCGCTGCGGCGGCGATACGCCGCGTGGCTCGCTCGGCGCGCTCAGCGCTGCGGGCGAGCAGGTGCACGTTCGCGCCCAGGCCGGCCAGCGCTACCGCGGCGGCGAGCCCGATCCCTGACGTTGCGCCGGTGATGAGAACCGTGCGGCCGTCGAGACGTCGCTCGCGGCGGTCTGTGAACTCCGGCAGCAGCCGGGATCGGACTTCGTAGCCGAGCCGGGAGAAGCTGCCGGCCACGCTCGCTTCCAGCATCGCGTCGACCGGGCCTGCGAGCAGGTCGCGGGCCGCGCCGGCCCAGGTCATGAGGCGCGCGCTGCACTGCCTGCCGGAGCGCCGACGACCCTGGCCAGGCCGGCCGCGGCGCGGGCACCGACGGCCGCGAAGCCGCGGCTGAGCAGCGGCTCAAGCGGGCGGAGCGGGCCCCGCATCATGACATCGGCGCGGTAACTGACGACCGAACGCGAGCCGGCGGGTTCGTCCGCGGGCCCGATCGGGCGGACCGTGATCCGGTCCCGCGCTCGCAGCGGGCCGCTCGCGGCATCCAGCAGGACCTCCCGGCTCTCTGCCGAATAGCTGGTGACCTGGTAGGTGAGAGGCAGTTCGCGGCCGAAAAACGAGACGACGAGCCGGAACCGGCTCCCGACCCGGATGTGCCCCGCGTCGAGAGCCTCTCCGCTGCGGACGCCTGGGTCCCAGTGCGCCGCGTTGCTGAAGGTCGCCAGGTAGCCAAACGTCTCATCGGCCGGCCATGCCGACGGGATCGTGGCCTCGTACGTCGCCATCCTGCCTCCTGTTGCCCGCCCTGCCGCGATCCTCGGTCCCGCCGCCGGCTGGGGCCGCCCCCGTGCGGTTGCAAGTCGCACCCGGCCCCAGCCGGCACTCGATGGTCGTGCGAGTTCCGTCGGCATCACCGAGGTCCGCCGGCACCATCGAGCTTAGTATAATTTAGTATTGATTTTGTTCAGAGGCAAACGAGGGGACACGCGATGAACAGAAGCGGGCCGTTTTCCCGGCCGACCGCGGCGGTCGTCGGCGCGGGAGTGGCCGGCCTGACGGCCGCGTACCTGCTGCAGCGCGGCTACGACGTCACGCTGTACGAAGCCGCCGGGCGGCTCGGCGGCCACGCCGACACGCACGAGGTGCCCGCCGCTGACGGCAGGCCGCTCCGGCTGGACAGCGGCTTCCTGGTCTTCAACGCCCAGACCTACCCGACGCTGATGCGGCTTTTCGGCGAGCTCGGCATCCGGTCAACCGAGACGGAGATGAGCCTGTCGGTGCGCTGCGAAGGCTGCGGGCTCGAGTACGCGGGGTCCAGGGGCATCAGGGGCCTGACCACCCAGCCAGGCTGGTTCGCCAGGCCCGGGTACCTGCGCATGCTCGGCGCCGTGCCCGCCTTCTACCGGGCCGCCAGGCATCACCTCGATGCCTGCAAGGGCGGCGGCGACGAGCTGAGCCTCCGCGACTTCCTGGCCGCAGGAGGCTACGACCCCTACTTCACCGGGCACTTCGTGGTGCCGCTGGTCGCGGCCACCTGGTCGTGCTCGCCTGACGCGGCGCTGGCCTACCCGGCGCGCTACCTGTTCGAGTTCCTCGACAATCACGGCATCCTGTCGCTTGGCAGGTCGCCAGCCTGGCGAACGGTCTCCGGCGGCTCGAAGACCTACGTGGACCAGATCGCCAAGCAGATCACGTCTGTCAGGGCCGCGGCCCCGGTGCGGGCGCTCCGGCGCGGCGCCGGAGGCGTCGAGGTCACCGACGACGCCGGGCAGACCGGCCGGTTCGACGCGGCCGTCGTCGCCACCCATCCTGACCAGGCGCTCGCCCTGCTAGCGTCGCCGACAAGGGCAGAACGTGAGGTGCTCGGCGCCTTCACGTATGCGGTCAGCGACGTCGCCCTGCACACCGACGCGTCCGTGCTGCCGCGCGGCAAGGCCGTCCGCTCGTCCTGGAACTACCTGCTCTCCGACTGTGCCGGCTCCGCTGACCAGGTGCACGTGAGCTACTGCCTCAATCGGCTGCAGTCGCTTGACGAGCCAGAGGACTACGTGGTCACGCTGAACCGGCTTGATCAGGTGAGCCCCGAGCTCGTCATCCGCAGGATGCGGTACGAGCATCCGCTGTACACGCCGGAATCGGTGGCCGCGCAGCAACGGCTCGGCGAGCTGAACGCAGGGCCGCTCGCCTATGCCGGCGCCTACCACGGCTGGGGATTTCACGAGGACGGCTGCCGCTCGGCGGTGACCGCCGCCGCGGCGCTGGGGGTGCGCTGGTGAACGACGTCAGGCCAGCGTTCTACCGGTGCTCGATCACGCACCTGCGGACCAGTCCTGTCCGGCATTCGTTCAGCTACGGCAGCTACCTGTGGCTCGTGGACCTGGACAGGGTGCCCAGGCTGCCACGGCCGCTGCGCCCGCTGGTCAGCTTTGCGGTGCGAGATCATCTCGGCGATCCCGGTGCGGCGTCGATCAGGGCGAACGTCGGTGACTACCTGAGGCGGCACGGGATCGACATCGGCGGCCGCGGGATTCGCCGAGAGCTACATGGCGGGCGAGTGGGACAGCGACGACCTGCCAGCGCTGTTCACGGTGTTCGCGGCGCGCATGCCGGCACTGCTGCCCGCTCCGCTGCGTGCCCTCCGGCGCGTCTACGTTCCGCCACGGCCGGCCGAGCAGGACGGGTCAGCTGACGGCGCTCGCCGCAATATCGAGCATCATTACGACCTGTCGAACGAGTTCTTCGAGCTATTCCTGGATCCGACGCTGACGTATTCCAGCGCGCTATTCGAGGAAGGAGACACGCTCGAGCAGGCGCAGCGCCGCAAAATAGATCGCCTGCTCGACGGCACCAGGACAGGCGCGGGAACGCGGCTCCTGGAAATCGGCACTGGCTGGGGCGAGCTCGCACTCCGGGCGGCTGAGCGGGGCGCCAGCGTCACCTCGCTGACCATTTCGCGTGCCCAGTTCGAGATGGCGACGAGGCGCGCGGCGGACGCTGGCCTCACCGACCGGATCGACGTGCGGCTGCGTGACTACCGGGAGGCGGAAGGCCGTTACGACGCAGTCGTCAGCGTCGAGATGATCGAGGCCGTCGGGGCGCGGTACTGGCCCGCGTACTTCCGCACCATCGACCGGGTGCTAGCTCCCGGCGGCCTGGCCGGGATCCAGGCCATCACGATGCCGCACGACCAGATGCTCGCCACAATGAATGGTCAGAGTTGGATTCACCAGTACGTATTCCCCGGCGGTCAGATTCCGTCGCTGGGCGCGATTAACGATGCACTGGCGTCACACACGGGCCTGCGGGTAACGTCGGATCTGGCGATGGGGAACCATTACGCGCGGACATTGTCGAAGTGGCGGGCCCGGTTCGCCGCCGCGGAAGACGAGGTTGACGCTCTCGGGTTCAGTCGGCCGTTCCGGCGCATGTGGGAGCTGTACCTCGCCTATTCGCAGGCGGGATTCGCGGCCGGCTATCTCGATGTCCATCAGCTCGTGCTTGAGCGCACGGCGGACTAGCCAGGGAAGGGAAAGGGGCGATGGCCTTACACCGGCCCATCGAAAGCCAGGAATCAGGCAGCCACGGGGTCAGCGCCTGGGACGCGATCAGATCCAGGCGCAACATCCGGCAGTATGCACCCAAGCCGATAGCGGGAGCCGAGCTCGACCAGATACTCGAAGCCGCCCGCAGGTCGCCGTCGTCACAGAACACCCAGCCCTGGGACTTCGTCCTCGTCACCGATCGCGACCGGCTCACGCGGCTGGCCGGCGTATGGTTCGGCGGCAAGCACATCGCCAGCTCGGCTGCGACGATCGGGCTCATCACTCCCGCCGATGAGGCGGCGAGCGGCCGGGTGCAATTCGACCTGGGCCAGGCCACGATGTCGATCATGATCGCCGCCGCCGGCCTGGGCATCGGCAGCTGCCATTCGGCGGTCGGCGACCAGGATCTGGCCCGTGAGCTGCTCGGGCATCCGCCCGGTTCGACCTGCTGCCTGCTGATCTCGCTGGGCTATCCGGCCGCCCGCCCCCTGGCGCCCATCAAGACCCCCGACCGCCGCCCCCTCACCGACCTCGTCCACCGCGAGCACTGGTGATCCTGGACTCCTGTCAGCACATGTACTGACAGGAGTCCAGGATCATGGCGGACAGGACGGGCAGCGGCCTATCGTGCCGCGCCAGCCTCGTTGGCGCAGCACCGCCGCGATCTCCGCGGCTACATGGCATGGTCTCCGCGTCAGGTCGATCCAGCTGTAGCGCAACGTGGTGATCCCGGACGTGGCGAGGTCGTTGTCCCTGTGGATGTCCTGCCATCTTGTCTCGGCTGGGTGCGAGGCAAGGCCGTCGAGCTCAACGACCAGACCGAACTCCGCGTAGAGGTTGTCGAGGTAAGCGGACTTCGTTCCTCGCCGCGTGCGAGCCTGCCGCTTCGGGACGGGCAGCCCGTGCGGCCGCTCCACGTTGCGCACGAAGCGACGTTCCAGAACCGACATGACGCCGCCGGATATCTGTGCCAGTCCCTCGAGAATGTCGCTCCGCCAGCGCAGCCTGGCCCTGGAGTTCGCGGCGGCCCTGATCTGCTGCGCGGTGCTCAGCCTGCGGCCGCAGGTCGCGCTCAGCCAGGAGAATGCCGCGTCGAAGTCCCTGGCCACGTCCGTGAGGTCGAGCACGGTCTCCTCGACCCGGGTTCGAGGCGGCGTTCTGGCCGGGTGGCGCGCGGCATCGATCCGCGGCGAACGATGCACGACAATGCGCGGCAGGCCGTTCCTCAGTTCCCACGACGCGAACCTGATCCGCACAGCCTCGGGGACCGTGACGTGAATGGCATCGGCTCGTCCGTCGAGGATCCCGTCTAACTCGGCGGCGGTGAAGTGGCTGAGGGCGGCCTCCGGTCCGCATCGGCGGACACCGGCCCATAAGGTGCTGGTCCGGGACGGCCGCCCGGTGTACGCGGCGTAGACGCCGCGGTACATCACCCGCCAGCGGCCAGACCGCAAGCGGCTGTCAGCGAGGACGAGGTCCGAGGCCCGTCCACCCAGTTGCCAGCGCGCGACGACGCCGTGCTGCAGCTCGATCAGGTCCTTGCACTGGTCCGACGGACGACTCGCCATGCGACCAGCCTCGTCAGCCCCTGCCCCGTCGTCACGCTCCCCTTCCCAGCTTGTGGATAACCGTGATCCTGGACTCCAATCAGCGAATGTGCCGACTGATGACCAGGATCATGGACGGCGGTGGCCTAGGCGGCCAGCGCCTGCGGGTGGCCGATGGACAGGCCCGAATCGGCGTCGAAGAACTGCAGGTTCGACGTGTCGACCGCGAGCTCAACGGGCTGGCCTGGGCTGATCCTGCTGCGCGCGGCTACCCGCGCGGTCCACAGGGCCTTGCCGGCCACCAGCGGCAGGGCGTCGTCCTCGTCGTTGGAGGCAGCGGCGTCGCCGAGCGCGGCGTGCTGGACCGGCGGGGCGTCAACCCTGAAAAGAACGTGCATCTCACTGCCAAGCGCCTCGGTGACGTCAGCGGTGGCCGGAATGCGCGGCCAGCCAGGCTCGGCCAGCTCGCTGTCCTCGAAGTCCGACGGCCTGATCCCCAGGATGAGGTCGCGGCCGAAGTAGCCGGCCAGGCCAGGACGGGCCTCGAGCAACGTGTCGGGGACGGGCAGCCGGTGATCGGCGAAGACGACGGCCGGGCCGTCGTCGCGGACCAGCTTGGCCGAGACGAAGTTCATCGCCGGCGAGCCCATGAAGCCGGCGACGAACAGGTTCACCGGCGCGTTGAACAGCGCCTGAGGGCTGTCGGCCTGCTGCAGCTTGCCGTCGCGCATCACGCAGACGCGCTGGCCGAGCGTCATGGCCTCGACCTGGTCGTGCGTCACGTAGACAGTGGTCACGCCGAGCCGTTCGTGCAGCTGCGACAGGGACGCCCGCATCGACACCCTGAGCTTGGCGTCCAGGTTGGACAGCGGCTCGTCCATCAGGAAGGCCTTCGGCTCCCGCACGATCGCGCGTCCCATCGCGACCCGCTGCCGCTGGCCGCCGGACAGCGCAGCAGGCTTGCGCTTGAGGTACTCCTCAAGCCCGAGCAGCGCGGCTACCTCACCGACCCGGCGCTTGATCTGGTCCTTCGGCGTCTTGCGCTGCTGCAGGCCGAACGCGAGGTTCTGCTCCACGGTCATATGCGGGTACAGCGCGTAGTTCTGGAAGACCATCGCGATATCGCGGTCCTTGGGCGGCAGGTCGTTCACGACCTGGGAGCCGATCGAGATGGTGCCCGAGGTGATCTCCTCGAGCCCGGCGATGGACCGCAGCGCGGTGGACTTGCCGCAGCCAGAGGGGCCGACGAGGACCATGAACTCACCGTCGGCGATGTCCAGGCTGAAGTCGTCGACGCCTTTCACGCCGCCGGGATACACCTTGCTGACGTGGTCAAGGACGATCTGGCCCACGGGCGCTCACCTCTTGCGTCAAGTCAGGAGCGAGGCCGAGCAGTTCTGCCGCGGCCAGGCTGCTTGCACGTGTTGCACCAAATGTAGCCAGATATGAGGCAGTTGGGGGATGCCAGATCGGCAAGCCCATCTCCACGACCACGGCGGCTGGCCTGGCAGCGAGGAGTTCGCGGACGACCGACTGGGCGACCGGGTACCGGTGCGCGTCGCGGACCACGATCACCAGCGGCCGGTCGCCGGCCGTGGCCGCGAGCGCCCCGCCGGCCGCCGGCGCCGGGCCGGCGCCGTCAGCACCGGTCGCGTCCTTGCTCGCGCTGATCCGGTAGACGCTGCCGGGGCGCACCCATCTGCTCAGCCCCCACGGGACCGTGCCGACGGCGATGTTCGACGGCGGGACGATCTCGACCAGGACCGGGTCGATGACGGGCGCCAGATCCCGGTCAGCCCGGAGCGCCCGGCGCGCCGCGACGGCACCGGTATCAGTGCCGCCCGCGGGCCCGTCGGGGGTGAGTTCCCTCGCGGCGGTGACCCAAGCCCGCAGCTCGCAGACCCGCGCCGCGGCCTCCTCGAGCCTGGACGCGGGCAGCCGCCCCGACGCGACAGCCGCCACGAGGGCGTCCCTGACCTGCAGGTACGTCAGCTGGTTCTGGTCCCGCCCGAAGCAGAGCAGGTCGGTGCCGGCCGCCACGGCCATGACGGCCGCCTCGGGGATCCCGTACGGGGCGCTCACCGCGCGCATCTCGAGCGCGTCGGACACGATGACGCCGTCGAAGCCGAGCTCGCCGCGCAGCAGCCCGGTCTGGGCCGCCGCCGACAACGATGCGGGGAGGTCACCTGCCAGCCCCGGTATCAGCAGGTGACCCGGCATCACCGCGCGGACGCCGGCCTCGATCGCCGCCACGAACGGCGGCAGGTCCCGGCGCGCGATCAGGTCCATCGAGCCGGAGATGGTCGCCACGGCGTGATGGCTGTCGATGCTCGTGCTGCCGTGACCAGGGAAGTGCTTGGCGCACGCGGCCACGCCAGCCGACTGCAGCCCGGTGACCGCGGCGGCCGCGTGCCGCGCCACCAGGGCGGGATCGGCGCCGAACGACCGGGTTCCGATGACGGGGTTGTCGGCGGCGGTGTTCACGTCCACCGACGGCGCCAGGTTCAGCGTGACGCCGAGTTCCGCCAGGTCCGCGCCCAGCGCCCGGTACACGGCGCTGGTCAGGGCCGGGTCGTCGACCGCGCCGAGCGCGGCGTTACCCGGGTACGGACTGCCGGTGAGGTGCGCGATCCTGGTGACGTCGCCGCCTTCCTCGTCGATGGCGACGATCGGCTCCTGCCCCGAGGTCTCCGATCCAGCTGCCCGCAGCCGGGCGATGAGCCCGGCGAGCTGGCCGGTGCTGCCGATGTTCGGGCCGAAAACGGTGACCCCCGCCAGGCCGTTGCCCAGCGCGTCGAGCACCCAGGCGGGGGCCGTCCTGCCGGGGAACGGCGGGATCAGCAGCGCGTCGGCCAGCCTGGCCAGCGACGGGTCGGCGGCCTGCGACGTCACGAGGTCACCCCTTCACCGCGCCAGCGACGAGCCCGCCGACGAGCCGGCGCCGCACGACCAGGAAGAAGAGCACGACCGGGACCGTGTACATCGTGGACGCGGCCATGATCGGGCCCCACTGCGCGCCGCCGCGGCCGAAGAAGTACGTCACGTAGATCGGCAGCGTGTAGGCCGAATGCGCCTGGCCAAGGAACGTCAGCGCGACGATGAACTCGTTGTAGGCGGTGATGAACGAGAAGATGCTGGTCGCGACCAGCCCGGGGGCGACGAGCGGGAACAGTATCCGCCAGAAGATCTTCGGCGCGCTCGCGCCGTCAATGGCCGCGGCCTCCTCGAGTTCCTTCGGAACCGTCGCCACGAAGTTGCGCAGCATCCAGATCGACACGGGCAGTGCCTGCGCGGCGTACACGAGGATCAGGCCGAGCAGGTTCTCCAGCAGGCCGAGCCTGTTGAAGTCCAGGAACAGCGCGATGATCAGGGCCTGTCCCGGGATCATCTGCACGATCAGCAGCAGGACAAGCACCGACGCCCGGAACCTGAAACGGAACCTGGCGACGGCCACGGATGCCAGCAACGAGATGACGGAGGCGACCAGGACGGTCGCCAGCGTGACCGCGAGGCTATTGCGGAAGAACAGCCACACGGAGCCGATCCCTGAGGCCTGACCGCTGATCACCTCGCTGAAGTTGCGCAGCGTCGGATGGCTTGGGGTCAGCTGCGGGGTGAGCGAGAAGATCTCCTGCGACGGCTTGAACGCGGTGGAGACCATCCACGCGATCGGGAACAGCGTGACGAGGGCGACCAGCACCCCGGTCCCGTTGATGCTGACGCTCTTGAACCTCCGCACGGCGACCGCCCGGCTCATCTCAATGCCCCCTGCCGGACCGAGGCGCGGACGTAGCCGACCGTCACCACGAGCAGGATGAGCGTGAAGACCAGCGCGAGCGCGCCGCCGAGGCCATAGCTCGGCGGGAACTGGAACGCCTTGTCGTAGATGTACAGCGACAGGTTGAACTCGTCCCGGTTACCTGGGAAGCCGGTGATGATGTAGCTCTGCGCGAAGACGTTGAAGTCCCAGATCACCGACAGCAGCAGCAGCACCAGGAAGATCGGCTTGAGCAGCGGGTAGGTGATCTTCCTGAACACCCGCAACGGGGTCGCGCCGTCGACCCTGGCGGCCTCGTACAGCTCGGCGGGCACGGTCTTCAGCCCGGCCAGCACGGTGACCGCGATGAACGGGAACGACTGCCAGACGACCAGGATCGTCAGCACGGTGTAGGCCGGCAGCGCGCCGCTGGTGGTCCAGTTGAACCCGGCCCAGTCCGTGCTGCCGACCAGCCAGTGCGGCATCTTGCTGAGCGTCCAGTCGACGAGGCCGCCGTCCGGGTTGAACAGCCAGTAGAACAGCACGCTCGCCGAGATCGGCGGTGTGGCCCAGGCCAGGAGTGCCGCGGTGCTGACGAAGGCCGCCATCTTCTTGCCGAGCCTGTGCAGCAGCAGGCCGACCAGCGTGCCGGTGACGAGCGTGAGCGGCACGACCACGGCCGCGAACAGCACCGTGGTCCGCAGCGACAGCCAGAACTCCGCGTCGGCGAACGTGGTACTGAAGTTGCGCAGGCCCACCCACTGCACCGGTTCGGCGCCGGTGATCTGCGGGAGGCCGTAGTTCTGGAACGAGTAAAGGGCGACCTGGACGAGCGGCCACAGCAGGACAACCGCGATCCCGGCGAGGCCGGGGGCCAGCAGCAGGTAGGGGGCGAGCCTGTGCCGCCTGACGAACGCCGCGACCGAGGTCCCGCGGGGTGACGTGCCGCGCAGGGGGCGTTCGCGCCGCCATACGTACTCAGCCATCGCACTCAGCCATCGCGCTCAGCCATCGCGTGGGCCCATCTCTCGGTGGTTGGGTGCCCCGGCCGGCGGGTCCGGGTGGTCTCGGAGGGGAGGTCCGCCGGCCGGGGGCTTGCGCGCCACCAGGTCGCCCCGGGGCCCAGGCAGCCTACTGGCTGCCGGTGTTCAGCACTTTCTCGAGTTCGGCGTTGGCCTTGTTGACCGTCGCGGTGAACGGCGCCCCCTTCATCAGCGCCTTCATCATCGTGGGGATGATCGCGTCGGTGGCGTCAGCCGTTGCCCAGTTCTTCGAGTTGAGCGGGGAGATCTGGGTGTAGCCGGCCGCCTTGGCGAAGCCGGCGAGCAGCGGGTTGCCTGAGTAGCCGCCGCCGGACAGGGCTGAGGTGAACTCGGGGAAGAACCCAGACGCGTTCGCGAACGTGGTGGCGTTGGCGGGGCTGTCCATCACGGTCAGCAGGGCCCAGGCGGACTTCTGGTTCGGGCTCTTCGCCCAGACGCCCAGGTCAGATCCGCCGGCGAAGGCGGGCGCCGGGTTCGGTCCTTGCTCGCTCGGTATCGGGAACGACGCCCACTGCGACGCGTACTTGGTGCTGACGGCTGTCAGCGACGCCTTGGCCCACGGGCCGTCGATGTACATGTCGAGCGTGCCCTTGGCGAAGTCCTCGTCAGAACCGCCCGACGTCGCGCCTGGCGCGCCGAGCTCGGTCTGGCCGATGTACTTGGCGGGGGAGACGTGCTCTTTGAGGTACAGGTCGGCGTAGAACTTGATGCCGGCCTCGGACTGCGGGCTGTTCAGCTCGGCCTTCCACTGGCCGTTCTGCTGCACGGCGACCTGGCCGCCGGCTCCCCAGATGAAGCTGACGATGCCGTTGCTGAAGTTGCTCGGCGCGCCCAGGCCGTAGGTGCCCGGGTACTTCTTCATGAGCAGCTTGGCGTCGGCGACCAGCTGTGCCCAGCTTGTGGGCGGAGCGCTGATGCCGGCCGCGGCGAACTGGTCCTTGCGGTACCAGATGGCCCGCACGCCGCCGAACCACGGCACCGCGAAGTTGCTGCCGCCGACGGTGTCGTTCTGCAGGTTGCCAGGGATGATGTCCGAGCCGTTCGACCAGGACTTCACGTCGGAGGTGATGTTGGCCAGCGCCCCCTGGGAGGCGATGCCCGGCGTGTCAGTGTTGCCGAGCTCGGTGATGTCGGGGCCGCCTTTGCCGCTGGTCAGCGCGTTCGTCCAGTCGGTGACCCGGTTGCCCCACGGGATCCAGTTGACGACCACCTTGGTGTGCTTGTACTGCGGGAACTGCTTGTGGAACTGCTTGACGACGCCGTTCATCCAGGTGACCTGTGACGGAACGGAGCTACCCATCCGCCACACGACCAGCTTGGCCGGTGCCGCCGAGGAATTCGATGAGCCGCCGCTCGAGCCGCAGCCCGCTGCTGCTCCCGCGAGCGCGATGGCAGCGCCGGCCGCTGCTGCCGCTCTGGTGAGTTTCACTGCTCGATCTCCCTTCCCGGCATTTCTTGACGAATGACGCCCTCCGGGCGGACGCCTCCCGCAGGCCCCGTTTGCGCGCTTTCCGCCTCTAAGCTGATGGCTGGTGGCCTTCGCTCACTGGGTCTGGCCAGAAACTAACAGGAAACTTTCCTATAAGATAGAGTCTGTTGCAGATTTGAGACAACAAAGCTCGAGTGGGGGGCTGAATGGACCGACGGCCGGGGACCCCGCGCCTGCTGCGCGAGCTCAATGACCGGGCCGCGCTCGAGCTGCTGCTGACCGGCGGGCCGATGACCAGGGCGCAGCTCGGCGAGAGCACCGGCCTGTCGAAGGTCACGGCGTCGCAGCTGCTCGCCAGGCTGGAGGACCGTGGCCTGGTCACGGTCACCGGCGAGCAGGCGGGCGGCCGCGGCCCGAACGCGGCCCTCTACGGAGTCGTTCCCTCCAGTGCCTACGTCGCCGGCTTGCACGTCGAGCTGGACGAGGTCAGCGCGGGCGTCGCCGACGTCACGGGCACTGTCGTGACGGAAGTCTCGGTGGACCCGAACGGCACGGGCGACCCGGTCGAGCTGGTCCGCGGAGCCGTGGGACGCGCCTGCGGCGCGGCAGGGATCGCCCCCGACGCGTTGCGCGCGTTCGTGATCGGGACGCCTGGCGTGCTCGACCCGCGCACCGGCGACCTGCGGCTCGCGGTCAACCTGCCGGCCTGGCACGAGGGCGTGCACGACGCGCTGCGTGCCGACCTCGGTCGCCCCGTGACGATCGAGAACGACGTGAACCTCGCCGCCATGGCCGAGCGCGCCGCCGGCGCGGCACAGGGCGCCGACGACTTCGTCCTGGTCTGGATCGGCGTCGGCCTCGGCCTCGCGACGATGCTCGGCGGGCGGTTGCACAGGGGCGTCGGCGGGGCTGCCGGCGAGATCGGCTACCTGCCAGTCCCCGGCGTGCCGCTGCCGCAGGACATCACGCACCCGGCGACCGGGGCGTTCCAGTCACTGGTCGGCGCGCAGGCGGTGCTGCCGCTGGCGGCCAGCTACGGGTTCGGCGCGGCGACGGCCGCTGGTGCGGTGCGAGCGGCCATCGACGCCGTGGGGGCTGGCGGTCGGCGGCGCGAGGCAGGGGAGCAGTTCCTTGCCGAGCTGGCCAGCCGGGTAGCTACCGGGGTGGCCGCCATCTGCGTCGTGCTCGACCCTGGCCTCGTGGTGCTTGGCGGCGAGGTGGGGCTGGCCGGCGGCACCTCGCTGGCTGACCTGGTAGCCGCGGAAGTCGGCAGGATCAGCCCGGCGAAGCCGGAGGTCGTCCCGACCGGGATCAGCGGCGGTCCTGTGCTGCGCGGCGCGATCCTCGCCGCGGTCGATCAGGCCAGGGCCGAGTTGCTCGCCTCGGTCGCCAGCTGACGTGAGCCCGCCGGCCGTCAGGTCTGGCGCACTGCCCGACCTCAGGCGGCCGGGCGGATGTTCTGGTTCAGGTGGAACAGGTTCCCAGGGTCGTAGCTGCGCTTGAGGTGCGCCAGCCGGTCGTAGTGCCCGCGGTAGTTGTCCTCGATCCGCTCCCAGTCATCGTCGGCCATGAAGTTGATGTAGCCGCCCGGCTCGGAATACGGCTCGGTGGCGCGGTAATAGTCGCGCACCCAGCCGATCCTGTCGTCATCGACAGCCTTGTCCTGCCAGGCGGCGACGATGACGGGCGCGAACGTGGCGTTCCGGTACGCGAACGCCGTGTCGTCGGCGCCGACCCGGTGGCAGGCGCCGTTGATCGGGTACAGGTGCATGGTCGCGCTGACCTCGGGCACCTGTGAGCCGTGCTTCACGTGCTGCTCGATCGCCTCGTCGGTGAGCTCGTTGACGAAGCTCCCCTTCCAGTAGCTGCGGATGCCCTTGGGGAAGAACGCGTCGAACGCGGAGTTCAGGGCCGGGTACGGCATTGGCCCGGCCATCTCCGCCACGACCGGCGCGATCGCGCGGAACGGCTCCATCGCCCGCTCACCAGCCTCGACCGGGCCTGACCAGTGCACGATGGCGGCGCAGAACGTGTCACCGACCCGTTCGGGCGGTATGAACGGCAGCGGCGGCGCGATCTGGAACGCCGGGAAGGCGCCGTACTCCTCTGGCGCGGTCTTGATGAACTCACGGAAGAACCGCAGCACGTCGGTGGCGTCGTCGAGTTCGTAGAAGAACAGCCCCCCGTAGATGTCATTGACCGGGTGCAGCTCGAACTCGAAGTTGGTGACGACGCCGAAGTTCCCGCCGCCGCCGCGGAGCCCCCAGAACAGGTCGGCGTTCTCGTCCTCGCTGGCGGTCAGCACCCGGCCGTCGGCCGTCACGACCTCGGCCGACCGCAGGTTGTCGATGCTCAGGCCGTAAGGCCTGGAGAGGTAGCCGATGCCGCCGCCCAGCGTCAGCCCGCCGACCCCGGTCGTCGACACGATCCCGCCGGTTGTGGCCAGGCCGTAGGCGTGCGTCGCGTAGTTGAAGTCGCCCCAGGTCGCGCCGCCCCCGGCGCGCGCCGTCCGGCTGGCAGGATCGACGTGAACGTCGCGCATCTCGCCCAGATCGATCACCAGGCCCCCGTCGGTGGTGCCGAAGCCTGGTGCGCTGTGCCCGCCGCCCTTGATTGCGAGCTCCAGTTCCGCGTCCCTGGCGAAGTTCACGGCACCGATCACGTCGGCCACCTGCTGCGCGCGGATGACCGCCTGCGGGTGCTTGTCGAACATGCCGTTGTGGACGGTTCGTGATTCGTCATACCCCGCGTCACCAGCGGTAAGGACTGGCGCCCTGACCTGCTCACGCAGGTCCTGCGTCGATGGCTTGGTCATGGCAGCGCTCCCCCGAGATCGACTGCTTCTGGCCAGCTAGGCCAGAGCGCGATGAAGATCCTGTGGAGGAGCGGTGTGACCCGTGTCAATACTCGGTCATGGCAGGCTTGGAGCGTGACGAGGATCCCGCGCGTGGAGCATGTCGGAAGCTTGCTGCGCCCCGGCTATCTGCTGCAGGCCAGGAAGGCGCAGGGCAGCGGCGAGCTCGGGCCGGCTGAGTTCAAGGCTGCCGAGGATCGCGCCGTCCGCGAGGCCCTGGCGCTGCAAGAGGACCTGGACCTGCCGGTCATCAACGACGGGGAGATGCGCAGGGAGTCGTTCCAGGCCGAGCTCACGGCCGCCTGCGACGGCTTCACCGGGGTCAGCCTCGACGCCTGGCTGTGGGGTGACTGGCATTCCAGCGAGGTTGGCGACGCGAGCATCGTGCGCCCGGCCGACCTGGCGGTCATCGCGCCGCTGCGCAAGCGCCGCAACCTGGCGGCCGAGGAATTCACCTTCGTCCGCGCGCGCGCTGACCCGGGCGCGGAGCGGCAGGTCAAGGTGACCCTGCCGAGCCCGACGCTGTTCGCCAACCTCTGGTCACCCGACCGCTCAGCCGACGCCTACCCGAGCCTGGACGCCTTCATGGAAGACGTCGTCACCATCTTGCGCGACGAGGTCGCCGAGCTGGTCAGGCTGGGATGCGGCTACATCCAGCTGGACGCGCCGCACTATCCGCTGCTGATCGACCCGGCCTGGCGCGCGTTCTACGAGGCGCGCGGCTGGCCCATGCGGCGGTGGCTGTCGTACGGGATCGAGCTGGACAATGCCGTCATAGATGCCGGGCGGCCAGCCACCTTCGGCTTTCATCTCTGCCGCGGGAACCAGCTGAGCCGCTGGCTGGTGGCCGGCGGGTACGAGCCGATCGCAGGCCCCGTCTTCGGCGGCGTGCATGCCGACCGGCTGCTGCTCGAGTACGACGACGAGCGCTCAGGCAGCTTCGATGCGCTCAGCCTGATCCCCGACGACAAGGTCGTCGTACTGGGGCTGGTCACCACCAAATCCTCGCGGCTCGAGGCCGCGGATGTCGTGGCGGGGCGGGTCAGGCAGGCGGCAGCCAGGGTCGGAGCCGAGCGCCTTGCAGTTAGCCCGCAGTGCGGCTTCGCGACCTCCTCGGCGGGTAACGCGATCACGCACGAAGCCCAGCGCGCCAAGCTGGCCCTGCTGGTCAGGGTCGCCAGGGACGTGCTTGGCGGCTAAGCCCGTGACCGCTGACGCCGATCTCGACCTGGCCAGGGGCGGTGAGGTGCTCAGGCGACGCCGATTTGGGCCGCCCAGCGGTTCACGCATTCGGCGAAGAACGCCTCCCGGTCGGCTGGTGCGTCGCTGACGACGTTGTGGAACTGGCCGAACAACTCCAGTGAGATGGTCCCGAGCAGGGCCGACCACAGCATCAGGCCGGCCTGGATCGCCGTGTCGGTCACGGTGTCAGGCAGGACGGCCAGCACGGGCGCGAGCGCGGTCCTGGCGGCAGGGCTGAGCTCGCGGCTAGCAGGGTCGGGTAGCGCGATCCCGCGCTCGGCGGCCTCAGCCAGGATCTGGACCAGCAGGTTCGTGACCCGGCTGGCCGGGCCGATCGTGTCGGCGGGGGCCGCGTAACCGGGCACGGGAGAGCCGTAGATCAGCGCCCATTCGTTGGGGTTCGCCAGCGCCCAGTCACGCACGGCCCGGCAGATCGCCGACCACCGGCCGGCCAGATCGTCGTGGCCGGCCGCCGCCGCGGCGGCCTCGGCAGCAGCGCCGAGGGAGTTGTAGGCGTCGATGATGAGCCTGGTCAGCAGGTCATCTCGGCTGGCGACGTACCGGTAGACCGCTGACGAGGCCATGCCCAGGTCGCGGGCGATCGCGCGCAGGCTCAGCGCCGCAGCGCCGACGGTTGCCAGGTGCTCGCGTCCGGCCTGCAGGATCTCCCTGGTGATCTCGGCTCTTGCGCGCTCCCTGGCCGTGCGCGGGACCGACGGCGCCTGCTGCGCGGCTGGCCGGTCACGAGTTGTCTGTGCCATGCCCGCATCCTGCCACAAGACGAGAGCATCGGCAACAAAACAGAGCGGTGCTCTTGACAGCAGGCCCACTCGGGTCCATGGTGGAGCTAACGAGAGCAGTGCTCGCGAATCTGAGCACGTAACCACCGGAGCTGATCATGAACGAGAACGCCGGGTCCGGCGACCTTCACGTCGTCATTGGCGCTGGCCCGATCGGCAGCGGCATCGCGCAGGAGCTGGTGGACCGCGGGCAGCGGGTGCGGGTCATCACCAGGTCAGCAACGGGTCCCGCGAGCACCGGCGCTGATCTGGTCGCCGCCGATGCGAGTGACGCGGCCGGGATGATCGGGCTGACCAGGGATGCGGCCGCCATCTACAACTGCGCGAATCCGCCGTACCACCGGTGGCCGGAGCTCTGGCCGCCGATCGCCGCTGCCCTGCTCGGCGCGGCCGAGCGAAACGGCGCAGTCCTGGTCACCATCGCTAACCTGTACGGATATGGCTCCGCTTCGCAGTCCCAGGGCACCGCGGGCTATGACCGTGCGCATCCCATGACCGAAGCGACCCCGCTCACCGCGACGGGCAGCAAGGGCAGGGTCCGCGCTCAGATGTGGCGCGACGCGCTGGCCGCGCATGAGGCCGGGCGGGTCAGGGCGGTCGAGGTCCGTGCGTCCGACTACGCCGGCCCGGGCGCCGCGAGCGTGCTGGGCGACCGGGTGGTGCCCAATGTCCTGCGCGGCAAGGGAGTGTCCGTGCTCGGCCGCACCGACCGGCTGCACACCTGGACGTACACCCGCGACGTCGCGCGGCTGGCCGTTATCGCGGCCGGGGAGGACCGGGCCTGGGGCCGCGCCTGGCACACGCCGTCAGGGCCGCCTCGCACGCAGCGCGAGGTGATCGATGATCTCGCCGCCGCGGCCGGGCTGGCGCAGGTGCCGGTGCGGACGGTGCCGGCCGCCGTGCTGCGGATCGCCGGACTGTTCTCGCCGCTGATGCGCGAGCTCGCCGAGACCAGGTACCAGTTCGCCGAGGACTTCGTGATGGACTCGACCGCGGCTCAGCATGAGTTTGGGCTGGAGCCGACGCCTTGGCCCGACGTACTGCGTGACCTGCTGCGCAGCTACGGCTGGAGCGGCCGGGAGAGTCCAGCGAATCCGGCGCACTAGATTTGTAGCTATTCGTGATGGTCGCTTTACCGGGGGTAGCGGCATGCCGAGCCGACAACGAACAGCGGGCGGCTGGTCGCGCGTCGCCCTCGCGCTGGCGGGGGCGACGCTCGCCGCTGTCCTGGCGGCGTGCGGCGCGTCGGCCCCGGCGGTCAGCGGCCATCCAGGCGGCGCCTCGCCGCGCCGGAGCGCGGCTTCCGACAAGCCCGCGCCGAGCGGACGAGCTCATGTAAGCCCGCAGCCTTCTGCGCCAGGCACTGCGGGCACCGGGGGACCGACGGCCTCGGCCGGCGACACGCGGTCTCGCTTCTGGCATGGGACCGACAGCTTCACGATGGCGGTCACCGGTACGGGACCCTACATCCAGCCGGTGATCGGCGGCACCTACGGCGGCTACACGGGCATGGCGGGCAACTGGGCGCACTGGCAGGGCTGCGGCGGCAAGCTGGTCTGGTCGGCCACGAACGCACGCCAGGCCCGCACGAACTTCTCGACCTACCACAAGGGAGTCGGGACGGGCGTCTACTGGTTCATGGCCGGGCCAGGCGTCGACCCGCACTATGACGGAACCGTGTCAGAGGCCACGACCTGGGGCCAGCAGCAGGGGGCCCGCGCCCTGGCCGGCATCGGACGCTCGGTGAACTACCCCGTGGTGTGGATGGACGTCGAGTTGCCGGGCAACGCGCCGACGTTCACGCCGGCGCGGGACAACGGGTGGAAGGCCGTCTACACCACGCCATGCAGCGGCCACGTGAAGATCCGGCACATCGATCCGGCCGTGGACCGCGGCGTGGTCGACGGCTTCGCCAGCTACCTGACCGCGCATTCCTCCTACAAGGCCGGCGTGTACTCGGCGCCGCCGGCCTGGAGGGCCATCTTCGGCACCGGCAGCGCGGCGGCGGTTCCAGGGTTGTACGAGTGGACTTACACAGAGAACACCAGCAGCTTGGCCCGCCATCCGTCGGCCTGGTGCCTGAAGAGCACGTCGACATGTGCGCACTTCTTCGGCGGCCAGCACGTGAGCGACGGCACTGCGCTCATGTGGCAGTGGTCAGGCGGCGGGGGGACCAGCAATGGCTACGGCGACTTCGACCAGATCGACGGCGCGAGAACGCCCTAGCTGCCGGCGTCGCGCGGCCGACCTCGCAGCAGCGCGTCGGTGGCGTGGTCGGCGATGCCGTCGAAAAAGCGGGTCAGCACCTGCTCGAACAGCGGATCATCGGGCGCGGCGCGATGGAACAACGTCATCGACGAACGCAGCTTTATCGCGTCGATGCTGCCGAAGATCTGATCGGCGCTGCGGCCCTTCAGCGCCGCGAGGATCCCTGCGCACTCCCGTAGCCGGGAGCCGAGCACCGGATGCCGGAGGTATGCGGCCGCCTCGCCGAGCGAGGTGATCGCGTACCGCCGTGAGATGGGGCTCTGGCCGAGCCCGGCGATCTGAGGGAAGACGAACCACATCCAGTGACCGGACTTGAATCCAGCGCGCAGCTCGTCGACGGCGCTGCGATAGGTGCCGCCGGCGTCCTGAGCGGTGACGAACCGCTCGAGGTCATACAGGTCAGGCACGCAGGCCTCCTCGTCAGGACCGGTCGCGCCCGGGGATCACGCCGCCCGCCGCGAGGACCGGTGCCGCGACCGGCACGGTCTCCGGGTACTTCAGCCCTGTACCCGTGTTGAGCACGACGACCTCGTCATCGGCCGACAGCCAGTCAGACTCGCGCAGCCGGCGGACAGCGGTGAAGCAAGCGGCTCCTTCTGGGCAGATCAGGCAGCCCTCGAGCCTGGCGACCTCGCGCTGGTCGGCCAGCAGCGCGTCATCGTCGACCGCGACGGCGGTGCCGCCCGTCGCGTACAGCGCCTCGAGCACCAGGAAGTCACCCAGTGCCTTCGGGACCGTGATGCCGAAGGCGACGGTCTTCGCGTCCGGCCACGGCTGACTCTCCGCCGCGCCGCTGGCAAAGGCGGTGACTATCGGCGCGCACCCGGTCGCCTGAACGGCGACTAGGCGCGGCAGGTCACCGCTGATCCAGCCAAGCGCGCGGAGCTCGAGGAAGGCCTTGTAGATGCCGATGATGCCGACGCCGCCGCCCGTCGGGTACACGATGACATCGGGCAGGCGCCAGCCAAGCTGCTCGGCGATCTCCATGCTCATGGTCTTCTTGCCCTCGATGCGGTAGGGCTCTCTGAGCGTCGCCACGTCCTGGTAGCCGGGGCGCGCCGCCAGCGCGCCGCTGACCAGCGCGGCCGCGTCCCCGATCAGCCCAGCGACGAGGTAGAGCTCGGCCCCGGTGGCTCCGCACTCGGCCCTGGTGATGGACGGCGCGGCCACCGGCATCACGATGAGGCTGGCCAGCCCAGCCCGGGCCGCGTAGGTGGCCCATGCCGCTCCAGCGTTCCCGTTGGTCGGCATCGCGATGCCCGTGACGCCGAGCTCGATCGCGCGCGAGACGCCCACCGCGGCGCCCCTTGCCTTGAACGTCCCGGTCGGGATCACGCCCTCGTCCTTCATCAGCAGCCGCGGAACGCCGAGAGCGGGGCCGATCCTGTTCATGGGGAGCAGCGGCGTCATGCCCTCCCCGAGGCTCACGACGTTGCCAGCGTCAGCGACCGGCAGCAGTTCGTGGTACCGCCACAGGTCCGGCGGCCTGGCAGCGATCTCGGCTGGACCCGTACAGGCGGCGACCTGGTTCAGGTCATACCTGGCCAGCAGCGGCGAGCCGCACGAGCAGGTCCCCTGGACTTCCTCGGCCTTGTGCTCGGTGCGGCACCTGGAACACTCCAGGTGGGTCAGAGCCGAGTACGGCGTCGCTGTCATGGATCCATCCTCCGCTCCTGCCCTGCCGCCGTTCCGCCGGGCCAGTCAGGCGGGTGGCCGCACGGCGCTGACCACGATCCTCATCCGGCGGCCAGCGTTCATCGTGCGAGTGGTCACGGTGACGAAGCCAGCGGCACTGAGAGCGCGGCACAGCTGCTCTGCTTGCTCCGCAGTGCTGCCATGGGCCGCGAGGCCGCTGGCACCCGCGCTGACGAGCCTCTCGGCCAGCACGACTCGTCCGCCTGGAGCAAGCACGCGGTGGATCTCGGCGCAGCCGGCGGCCTGGTCCGCCCAGTGGTGCACCGAGCTTATCGACCACGCGACAGTGACGGCTCCGTCAGCGAGGGGCAGGTTCTCCGCGCTGCCCGGTGCCCAGGTGACCGGCGCAGCACCGGAGTCGTGGCTGAGCGCGCGAGCGAGCCTGAGCGCGATCGGGGACGGGTCGACGCCGGTGACAGGCACCCCGCGCGCGGCGGCGATCCGCACCGCGGTGCCCGGCCCGCACCCGACGTCGACGGCACGGTCGTCCGCGCTCAGCCTGGCCTCGCCGATGGTCGCGCGCGCGACGGCGCCGCGGCCGCCGATCATCGACAGGGCCATCACCAGTTCGCCGACCGCGGCCACCGGATTCCGGTGGCTGGCTCGCCCTGCGGCGGGCGGCGTCGGATGTCCCATGGATATTCCTTAGTCGATAAGTAGCTTAGTAGATAAGCAACTTAGCCGATGGCGCTATCATGGTCAACATGACATCGTCCGAGCGAGGCGACCTCGCTGGCAGCCTGCAGGCGTTCGGGCTTGAGCGGGATCGGATGCGGTCGGCTCTCGCCAGGCGCGCCGGAGTCAGCCAGAGCGATCTCGACGCGCTTGAGCATCTAGAGGCTGCCGGACCTCTCACCCAGCGCGAGCTTGGCGAGCGCCTCTCCCTGACCTCCGGCGCGGTCACGATGCTGGCCGACCGTCTCGAGGCGGCTGGCCTGGTGCGGCGGCGGCCGCATCCGGCCGACCGGCGGTACGTCGTGCTCGAACTCTCCGCGCATGCCGTCCGGCGCGCGCCCGCTGGCCTCGCCTCGTATCACGCCGCCATTGCTGAGCTGGTTGCGACCGTTCCCGCCGAGCAGGCCGAGGTCATCGCCTTGTTCCTGCGCTCAGCGGCTCTGGCGGCTGCGCGGGCGGCTGATGCAATGGCAACCGGATCGTAACGCGGTGACGGTTGCGGAATTGCCTAATTTGTGGTAGTATCGCCGTTAATTGATACTGTTCGGCCTGTGACGACACCATCGAGCTTCACCGCACGGACCGCCGCGGCCGCGAGGGCCGCTCATCTGATCGTCGACCAGCCGCCCGTGATCTTCGCCGACACGCTGGCCCGGCGGCTGCTCGGCCAGGAAGCCGACGAGCTGATCGCGTATCACCGCGCGCACGGTAGCCATGTCGTGCTGGCCGGCGCCCGCGGCCAGGCTACCTGCCGCAGCCGGTATGCCGAGGACGCGCTCGCCGCCTCGGTCGAGGCCGGCACGACGCAGTACGTGATCCTCGGCGCCGGCCTTGACTCCTTCGCGTACCGGCCAGGGCTGTCCCGGCGGCTCAGGATCTTCGAGGTGGACCAGCAGGTCACCCAGGACGACAAGCGCGCGAGGCTGGCCGCGGCCGCGATTCCCGAGCCCGACAACGTCGTGTTCGTGCCCGTCGACTTCGAGTCGGCACCGCTGGCAGCGGAGCTCGCCAGGGCCGGCCTTGACCTGGCGAAGCCCGCGTTCGTCAGCTGGCTGGGCGTGACCATGTACCTGACAGCCGAGGCCATCGCGCGCACGCTCGGCGAGCTCGGCACGCTGGCGAACGGATCCGAGGTCGTCGCCGACTACATGCTGCCGGCGGAGCTGAGGGACGACGCGGGAGCGACCTACGTCGAGCTCGTCGCGCCGTCGTCGGCAGACCGCGGCGAGCCATGGCTGACGTTCCTGTCGCCGGAGCAGATGTCAGACCTGCTGCTGCGCCACGGCCTCACCCCGGTCCGGCACGTCGGGCAGTACGACATCGGAGGCACGCGGACCTGGAACCGCTCCGACGCCCTGCGCCCGGTGCGGCTGTCCATGATCGGTCAGGCGCTAGTGGGCGCTTAGCTTGCCGCCAGTTCGGTCATCATCACGCGCAGCCGCCTGTTCCCGAACAAGGCGAAGAACATAATCGTCTAGCTGCGGTCGCCGTCGGTGGCCGGGACTATCAGGTCAAGCCGCCGCCACATCGGACCGCCGCCATGCCTGACTTCGACCTGGTCACGCTGCAGGGTAGCGAACGGCCCCGTCCTCGCGACCGGCCCGTCGAACAGGCATATCCGCTCGGCGCTCACCGCGACCACGGGGTAGCGAGGCATCAGGACGGCCGTGTGCAGTCGCGCATTCTTGAGCTTGCCGCGAAGGCTGACTTTTTGCCCGGCTTTGGGGTCCGCGCGAATTCGCCCGCGGGGGGTGACGTCGAGCCGCGCCATATCGGGAAGCATGTGCGCATGAACAAGCAGTCGCAGGTCAGGCTCGACGTCCGGGGACGCTCAGCCGGGCCGGCCAAGATGACGGCGGCGCTCCTCGTCGCTGGCTGTGCCGTCGGCCTGGCGGCGTGCAGTTCCGGCACGAGCACTAGCGGCTCGAGCCCTACCGCAGCGCCGCGCACGACCAGCCAGAGCGCGAGCCCGGCGCAATCCGGCGCAGCGACGGCCAATCAGGCCACGTGCAAGCAGGTGAACTCGCTGCGCGGGTCCCTGGAGACCCTCACGCATCTGCAGCTGAACGCGAGCTCGGCTAGTCAGATCAGAACGAACCTGACCAAGATCCAGACGCAGCTCTCTGAGCTGAAGCATCAGGGCGGGGGCGCGTTCTCGCATCAGGTCAACCAGCTGTCGGACTCGCTGAACAAGGTCAAGAAGGCGGCAGGAAACCTGTCCACCCCGCCCTCGGGCTCGCAGATCACCGCGGTCGTCACCGCCCTGTCCGGCCTGCGTACTCAGTCCAAGACCACGGTCGCGCAGATGAACGCGGCCTGCCCGAAGGGCTAGTCGCCAGCCGCCCTGACCTCGGCGGCGTCGAACTCCCAGAACGCCCGCAGCGCGGCCAGCTGGCCCGCGCCGTCGGCACGGTAGGTGTATACGCCGCGGACCACCACGGCGTGGTCGCCCCCTGGCAGCGTCGTCCGGATCGTGCCGACGTCGGCGACTTCGTCGCCGCAGAGGTAGGACCGTTCGATCTCGAAGCTGATGTGCTCGTTCGGTGCGATCACGGTGTCGTAGAACGCCGCGATGGCCGCGAGACCGCGGTGACCGTTGCCGTCAGGGTCCAGCGGCGATGGCCCGATCGGATCGGCCACGACGGCGTCTGGCGCGAACAGGCTCAGCCACGCTTCCCGGTCCTTGCGGTGCACGGCATCCTGTGACTGCCTGGCGAGGTCACGCGCGGTGGGCGGCTGCTGCATCAGGGCCTGACCTTGGCGATGATCTTGTCGGCGAAGGTGTTCAGCGCGCCGACCTTCTCGGCCAGCGGCTGTGTGTCGGGCTCGATCGTGTACGGCCAGCGGAAGCCGACGATGACGTCAGTCACGCCCTGATCCTCCAGGCGGCGCACGCCGTCCACGCTGAACGCGTCGACCGAGATGACGTGAACCTGGAACGGCCGGTCCGCCGTCCCTTCCTCGCGGCGCAGCTCGCCGAGCCTGGCCAGCAGCCCGGGCAGGTCGCCAGGATCGCCGCCGCCATGCATCCACCCGTCTCCGGATCGCGCCGCCCTGCGCAGCATCGCCTCGCTGTGCCCGCCGAGCAGGATCGGAATCGGCTCCGTCGGAACGGGCGCGAGCTTGACCGGCGGGATCGTCAGCACCGAGCCGTCATAGCCGAAGTAGCCGCCCCCGGCGAGGCCGCGGATGATGTCGATGCACTCGTCCATCCGCCGGCCGCGCCGCTCCCACGGGACGCCGAGTATGTCGTAGTCCTCGCGCCAGGGGCTGGTTCCGACCCCGAGCAGCAGGCGGTTGCCCGTGAGCACGGCCGTGGAGGTGGCCTGCTTGGCGACGAGCACAGGATTGCGGACCGGGAGCTTCAGCACGAACGTCACGAATGCAAGCCGGGTCGTCACCGCGCCCAGCGCCGGGATCAGCGAGAACGGCTCGAGGAACGGCTTGCCGTCGAGGAACTCCCTGGTGCCGTCCGGGCTGTACGGGTACGTGCTGGTGGCGTGCTGCGGATAGCAGATGCTGTCAGGGATGACCATCGAGTCGTAGCCGGCGGCCTCGGCGGCCTGCGCCAGCGGCATATAGAACGAGGGATCGGTCATCGACTCGGCGTACGAGAAGCGCACTGGACCCTCCGGCTGTTCGGCTGCTCGCCTTTGGCCCGATCCTGCCAGCCCGGCAGGCAAGAAGGTAGAACAGGTTCTACTTCGGGCTGTCTCCTTACTGCCGCTCAGGAGTGCTCGTCTGCCAGCTCCAGGCTGGCCAGGTCGTCGGTGACAAAGCGCGCCATCGCGTCCGGCAGCAGCGCGCGCTGGGCAGACGGCAGCTGCTCGCCGGCCGCAGCCAGCTGCCAGGCCAGGCTCCGTGCTGACGCCAGCAGGCTGGCCGGGTCGAGACCGGAGACTGTCGGTTCCATACCGGCCGGGACCCGTCCTGGGGCGAAGTCCAGGATGCTGGTCAGCCCGTACTGCGGGTTCGGGACGTCGAGCGCGGCGGCCCAGAGCCGCCAGGCCGCCTCCCTGGCATCGTGCAGTCGCTGCAGCGCCTCCCACGCCGAGACGCGGCGCAGGTACTTGCCGAGGTCCACGAACGAACACCAGCCCGTGAACGCCCACTCGCCCGACTGCTTCGGGCGTCGGTTCCTGTTGCACGAATGCGGTCGTGCCGTGCTGGTCGGGGTCGTAGAGCACGACCTCGTCGCGTACCGGACCGACGGTCTTCGAGGCCTCGATGACCACGAGGTCGACCTGGCAGCGGTCCGCGTACTGGGCGAAGATCCGCTCGTGCCGCAAGGTGCGCCCTGGCATCTGGTGATTCCCGCGTCGAATGCGTCGTCGCTGATCCCCATGCCCATGTCCAGATCGGAGAGGCTGTCACCGGCTCCGCGCCCGACCGAGCAGGCGACGACCAGCCACCTGATGTTGTCGTTCGCCTCGCACTCCGCCAGCAGTCGCCGAAGCAGCGCTCGCTGCCCGGCCATGTCGTCGGGCAATGCGTCGACCCAGTCGCGTGCTGAGGCGTTCATCACGCCATGACATCACGAGGCCAGGCGAGGGCGAGCCGGGAGCGTGGGCGAGGCGGGAGCGTAGGTGAGGCGGGAGTGCGGGTGACGGCGGGGGAGTGCGAGACTCAGCGGCATGGTGGTGCGACTGATCCGGGCAACTCAGCTGTACCAGGGTGCCCCGTATGCCTACGCGGCGACAACGCCGGCGACCAGCCTGGTCTTCGCGGCGGGCGCCTGCCCGCTCGACGAGGCCGGGGAGGTCGTCGCGCCCGGCGACATCGCGGCGCAGGCCAGGCAGGCGCTGGCCAACCTGCGCGTCGCGCTCGGAGAATGCGGCTGCGGGTTCGCCGACGTGCTGAAGACGACCGTCTACGTGGCGAGCGCCGACCGCGACGATCTCGTCACCGCCTGGAACGAGGTTGCCAGCGCGTTCGGTGAGCACGATGCGCCGAGCACCCTGCTCGGTGTCGCGGTGCTCGGCTACCAGAACCAGCTCGTCGAGATCGAGGCTGTCGCCGCGCGCTAGCGGTCCCGGCCTTTCCTGCGGCCGTCACGGATGCGATGCGGGGACTTCACACGGATCCCAGCGACGCAAAGCACGCAAACCAGGGCACCCAGCGACTGCAACCCGTGCTATGTCGGTCCTGCGACCCCGGCGGACCGCCGCTTGCCGCATTTCGCGGCGACTCTGGATCCGTTCGGCCACTCTTGTGCCCGATTTGACCGCTTTGGCCGTCCCGACGGATCCAGAGTCGTCCTGGCGCAGTCCTGGCGGATGGCGGCGGCTGCGGATGCCCAGCCTTGCTCCGCCGGTCGGCCCCAACGAGAGCCAGGAAGGTCCTGCCTTGCCCGCGGGGCCGGTCCGAATGTAGAACAGGTTCTAGTATTGGCGCCTGACGACTGGCGCGAGTGAACTACGCGAGCGAGAGGCCGGTCAGATGGACCTTGTCGAGCTGGAAAGGATCCGCCGGCTCAAGTACCGCTACCTGCGCTGCGTGGACCTGAAGCGATGGGACGAGATCAGCGACGTCTTCACGCCGGACGCGACGGCCGACTACGGAACACCGTCGGCGGGACGCCCGCTGCAACTGGCGAGCAGAGACGAGATCGTGACCTTCCTGCGCGGCAGCCTCGGCAACGGCATCATCACGCTGCACTCGGCCGGTCAGCCCGAGATCGACATCGACGGCGACACCGCGACGGGAACCTGGCGGTTCGAGGACACCGTGATCGCCACCGAGTTCAAGGTGGTGATCACCGGGGCCGCGTTCTACGAGGACCGGTACCGGCGCTGCGACGACGGCGCCTGGCGCATCTCCCACACCGGGTACGAGCGGATCTACGAGGCGACCATGTCGCTGGACGACTTGCCGAGCTGGAAACTGACAGCCAGTCGCTGGTCGGCCTGACCGGTGTCCCCCCTGACCCAGCCGTTCGCCGACGCCATTGCCGAGGCGGAGAAGATCATTACCGGCGCGGCTCACATCCAGACCCCGCTTGACCTCGCCGAGGGGTATGACTACCTGGCTGGCTCGATCCGCGCGTCGCTGACAATGGCCTGGGCCTATCAGCGCGACTACCCGTTCTTCGTCGCGTCGACTGGCCCCTACACCAAGCTCGGCCTGGACAACCCTGACACCTTGTACTTCCACGCCTACCTTCGTGACGACGCGGAGTACGTGGTTACCGGGCGCCGCGGCAGCACCGCCGACCTCAGTTTCCAGGTGCTCGGCGGCGACTACTCGCCCGTGCAGGTGCCCGACAGCCTGACCGCGTTCGACGACAGGCAACTCGACATCGCAGCCGACGGAACGTTCGAGCTGCGGTTCGGCCCGGCCAGGCCCGAGGCCAGCAGCCGGCCCGTAGGGCCCGACCCGCCGCGCGGCTACGTCGTCCTCGGCGCCGGCTCGGCGATGCTGATCGTCAGGGAGGTCTACAGCGACTGGTCGGGGGAGCAGCGCGGCACGATCGCGATACGCCGCGCCGATACGGCAGGGTCGGCCCCGCCGCCCGCTGACATCAGCGCCCTCGCGAAGCGATACGGCGTGGCCGGCAAGATCCTGATCTCCCGGCTGCAGACCTTCCTCGCGTTTCCTGAGTGGTTCTACCTGAAGCTGCCCGTCAACACGCTGACCGAGCCCCGGTCCACGCCGGGCGGGCTGACCACCCAGTTCTCCTCCGTCGGTCACTACGACCTCGCCGACGACCAGGCCATGATCGTGACCGTGCCAGCGGCCGCCAGGGACGTGGCCCCTTACCAGGGAATCCAGCTCGGCAGCAGGTGGTACATCTCACTCGACTACATCAACCACCAGACCAGCCTCACCGCCGACCAGGCCAGGGCGGACCCCGACGGGATGTTCAGGTTCGTGATCAGCGAGCGTGATCCCGGCGTCGCCAACTGGCTCGAGTGCACCGGGCACCGCACGGGCTACATCCAGCTCCGCTGGCAGCGGCTCTCCCGCGACCTGCGGCCCGATGACGGCCCGCAAGCCGAGGTGGTCAAGCTCGCCGAGCTTGCCGACCGGCTGCCCGGCTACCAGCAGGCCAGGATCACTGGCCTGGAGTACACAGAGCGGATCGCGGGGCGGCAGGCCGCCGTCGCCCGGCGGATGCTGGGCTAGCGGCGAGCGACCAGGCGAGCAACAGGGCGCGCTGAGCTGAGAGCGGAGAACATCAGATGCTGCTGCAGGACAAGGTCGTCATCGTCTCTGGCATTGGCCCTGGCCTGGGCCGCTCGATCGCGGTCCGCAGCGCGGAGCAGGGCGCCGACGTGGTGCTCGCCGCGCGGACTGCCTCCCGGCTTGACGAGGTCGCCAAGGAGGTGACCGCGCTGGGCCGCCGTGCGCTCGCGGTCCCGACCGACATCGCCGACCCGGCCGCGGCCGAGCGGCTCAGGGACGCGACCCTCGCCGAGTTCGGCCGCGCTGACGCGCTGGTGCACAACGCGCTCGCGATGCCGCCGATCAAGGACCTGTCCGTCGTCGATCTCGACGCGGTCAAGGCCGCGTTCGAGGTGAACGTGCTGGGGGCGCTGCGGCTGACCCGCCTGTTCACCGACGCCCTCACGGCGACGTCAGGTTCTGTGACGATGATCAACTCGATGGTGGTCCGGTTCTCTCAGCGCACCATGGGACCCTACAAGGCGACCAAGGCCGCGCTGCTCGCTGTGGCGCAGTCGCTGGCCACCGAGCTGGGGCCGCGGGGGATCAGGGTCAACTCCGTCGCGCCAGGTCACATCTGGGGCGACTCGCTGCAGTGGTACTTCGGCTACCTGGCAAAGAAGCGCGGCGTCGACGCCCAGCAGATCTACGACGAGACCGCCGCCACGATCGACCTGCGCAGGCTGCCCGAGCCAGACGAGATCGCCGACGCGGTGGTCTTCCTGTCCTCGCCCATGGCGCGGGCGATCACGGGGCAGTGCCTCGACGTGAACTGCGGCGAATACCACCACTGAGAGGCAGCGCAGCGGTGAGCGCCCGCACGGCCGTCGGCACCGTCGCCGACCTGCACGCCTCGGCAGCCAGGATGACGGGGCTCGACGACTTCGGCACCGACGACTACACCGACGGCCTCGCCGTGCTGCTCGATTCCTATTCCGCGGACGAGGACCTGACGCCGCTCGGCAGCAAGATGAGCCGCGTCTTCCTCCGCGGCGCGCTGGCGGCGCGGTTGCTCAGCGAGGCGGGCTGGCGCGAGTACCCCGAGCACGCTTCGGCCGGCATCGACCGGCCGGTCTTCGTGACCGGCCTGCCGCGTACCGGCACCACCGCGTTGCACAGGCTGCTCACCGCCGATCCCGCGCACCAGGGCCTTGAGCTCTGGCTCACCCAGGCACCGCAGCCCAGGCCACCGCGCGAGACCTGGGCTGCCGACCCGGTCTACGCGCAGCTGCAGGCGGCCTACGCGCAGCACCACGTCGAGTACCCCGAGTTCATGGGGGTGCACTACATCGCGGCCGACCAGGTGGAGGAGTGCTGGCAGCTGCTGCGCCAGTCGATGCGCTCGATCTCGTTCGAGTGCCTGGCCCACCTGCCTGGCTACTCGTCCTGGCTCGCCGCGCAGGACTGGACCGGCGCGTACCGCAGGCACCGGCGCAACCTGCAGCTGATCGGGCTGCGGGACGCCGGCCGGCGCTGGGTGCTGAAGAATCCGAGTCACCTGTTCGCGCTCGACGAGCTGCTCGCGGTGTACCCGGACGCGCTGGTGATCCAGACGCACCGCCCGCCAAGGGACGCGATCGCCTCCGCGTGCAGCCTGGCAGCGCACGCTACCGACGGCTGGTCGCGGCGGTTCACCGGCACGGTGATCGGGAGTGATCAGCTTGCGCTGTGGGCGCGCGGGCTCGACAGCTTCATGGCAGCGCGGGACAGGCACGAAGGCGCTAGTCACCACGGTGCTAGTCACCACGGTGCTAGTCACCACGGGGCTAGTCACCACGGGGCTAGTCACCACGGGGCTAGTCACCACGGGGCCAGGTTCTGCGACGTGCGGTACGCGGAGTTCGTGGCCGACCCGATCGGGACCGTCGAGCGCGTCTATGACGCCTTCGGGCTGACGCTCTCCGGGACCGCGGCCGACGCGATGCGAGCGATGCAGGCCGGCGGCGCCGGCAGCACCGGCGGCACCGGCGGCGGGTCGGTCCCGGCGCACCGCTACGCGCTCGCCGACTTCGGCCTGACCGCCGAGCAGGTCGACGAGCGCTTCGCCGGCTACCTGGCAGTGACTGACCCTGGCGGGCAGCCGGAGAGCTAGCCGCGCCGGGCCCACTCGCGCTCGAGGATGGCGAAGAGCAGGTCGTCGGTCCACTCGCCCTTCGCCCAGGTGCTCTCTACCAGGTGCCCCTCTGCGCGCATGCCGATCCGCTCGAGCACTCCGACAGACGCCGCGTTCCGCGGGTCGCACCGCGCGGCGACGCGGTGCTTGGCGCGCGCGCCGAACAGGTAACCGAGCAGCGTCCGCGCTGCCTCGGTCGCGTACCCCTGGCCCTGGAACTCCGGCCGGAGCGTAAACCCGATCTCCGCCTGCCGCGGGTCCTCGGCGTCGGTGCACGAGGCGCAGTCGCCTATCAGCTCGCCGGTCGTGCGCAGCTCGACCGCGAACTGGAACCACTCGCCAGGCGTGTCCGGGTGCTCGCGGAGCAGCTCCCTGATCGCCTGCTGGCCAGCAGCCCGCGGGTAAGGGGCCTCCCAGCTCTGGTACCGGGCGACGTCAGGGTCGGACCGGTAGGCCACGAAGGTGGCGAGGTCGGCAAGGGCGAATCGGCGCAGCACGATCCGCTCGCCGGCCAAGGTGGTGAACTGCGGGTCCGGCATCAGGGTCCCCGGCCCAGGCCCGCGCTCACCGGCGCCTGCCTTCCGGCAGCTCGGACGGCCCGACGTGGGCGTCGAGCCAACCGATGAGCGGCCGGGTGCCGCGAAGGAAGTCCCTGACCCGATCGGCGGCGGCCGGCGTGCCGAGCCAAGGCTCCGCCGGCCATTGCCGGAACGCGGCGATGCCCTTGTACCTGAGCAACTCGATCCTGCGATGATCGGCGGCGAAGCCGCGCGGCGCTGACTTGAGCATGTCGTGGCCGATCATCGTGCTGCCGTCGGCGGCCAGGTCTGCCACGATGCCGGCGAGCTCACCGCCGGTGCCGTCGTCATCGACCGCCTCCCGGTACCTCGTGAGCTGGTCGGCAGCCAGGTGGAACATGCCGCCCCCCGCCGCCAGGCCGGCCGCCGACAGCCGGATATACGCCGGCCCGAGCGACGCGCCGATCTCGGTCTTGTACGGCGACTTGTCCGCGCTGAACCTGATGTCGCGGTACGGCCGGAAGATCTTGACGGCGCCGAACTCCGGGCTCAGGTCCTCGGTCAGCTCCGTCATCGGCGCGAGCACGACCTCGTCGTAAATCTGCCGGTGCGCGGTCCAGTACGCCTTGGAGTTGTCCTCCTCCAGGCCGTCGAAGAAGTCGAGCGCCGCCTTCGGCCACCCTCGGAAGGACATGCGGATCCTCCTCCCGGCGCGTCTTGCTGGGCGGCCAAGCTTACCGCCCGCGAACACAGTCCGGCCGGCTGGCTCGCGCCAGCCGGCCGGACCCACCAGGGACAGCCCGGTGACCGCTTCCGGGTCCCCGGTGACCCGCACGCTGCCGATCAGATCAGGTGCCCACTATCACCTTCGGCAGCTTGGGCGGCGTTCCTGACTTCTTGACCATCCGATGGCCGTTGTATGCATAAACGTATGAGTCGGTGCCAGCGTTTCCTGCGTCGGCGCACGAGGTGCTCGTGTTCGCGCTGACCCCGTAGATCACCGCGAATTTTGCCGCGCCGTGCGCGTGCATCCCGACGACCCCGCCGAGGCTGTGCGGCCTGAGCTTCCTGGTGCTGGCCAGGAAGTGCTCCTTGGTGAAGAAGAACACCCGGCCGCGGTTGCAGTCGTCGCCCGTCTGCTGGGTGAGGTCGATGGCGATGAGCTTGCCGCCGTGGCCGTTCGACGTGGTCGCAACCTTGAACGGGCAGTGCCGCGGGCTCAGGTGCAGCGACGCGCAGCCGTGATACCTGTCGGCGACGAAGGCCTTGTCGTGCGCGATCTGGGCCTTGAGCGTCGAGGCGGCAGCGGGCTGGCTTGATGCCTGCGCAGCGCCGCAGCCGGTCAGGACCAGGCCGGCGAGGCCTAGCAGCGCCGATCCGGCGCGGGTGATGGGGTGGGAGAACGGCAATCCACCGAACATGAGAAATGCCTTCCGTTAAGAAACAACGTCCTTACGGAAGCTATGACGGCAACGCTCGCCCCGTGGTTGCGGACACCGTGGTTGCGGACACCGTGGTTGCGGACACCGTGGTTGCGGACACCGTGGTTGCGGGAACTGTGGTCGCGGAAGACTATCCCGTCTGCCTGCCCTGCCGTGCCCGGCTGGCCCGGCCCCAGGCGAGCGGGAGGATCGCGAGCAGCACGAGCGCGCCGGCCGCGCCAAGCGCCCACGGCAGCGGCGAGGACCCAGCGCGCCTGGTAGGCGTCGCCGGCGTCGCTGGAAGTGGGTGACCAGGTACTCGGGCTGGGAGTAGATGTAGCCGGGGTCGATACCTGGCGCGGTCTGCGTGCTGCTGACCACTGGGGCGCTGACGAGCTGGTGCCTGGGCACCTGGACGCCGCTGGCGTCTGGAGCGATCGCAGCGAGCGCGACACCGGCGCACGCGACTGGCAGCAGCACCGCTGACCTCGTTATCCTCCGCAGCATTGCCCGGCGGCGCGCGTTTAGTTATGCCCGCAATAACTCAGAACCATCTATTTAACGTAGCCCGCCGTGGCTGGTCGGGCCGGCAGGCCGTTCGGCCACAGCACGGTCACGATTCGGTTCCGGTGGCCGGCGGTGCGACGGATGGCCGGCCCGTCAGCAGGCCGCACGCGACCAGGGTGGCGCCGGCGAGCAGGCCGGCGATGAGCGCCAGGCCGTGCCGGAAGGCGCTCAGCGGGTCGCTCGGCACGAGATTGGCCAGGATCGCCACCAGCCCGGCAACGCCCAGCACGACGCCGAGCTGGCGGGCCATGTTGAGAATGCCGCTGCCGGTGCCGAAATTGGCGGGCGGCAGCGACGCGCTGCCGGCGCCGAGCAGCGCGGGAATCGCGAGACCGACACCGGCGCCGACGATGAGCTGAGAGGGCAGCAGCCGGGCGACGTACGCGGGCTCGAGCGCGATCCTGGCGTACCAGAGCAGCAGCCCGCCGGCGAGCACGACGCAGCCGATCACCGCGACCCGGCCTGGCCCGCCGATCCTGGCCGCCAGCGGGGCGACGATCGCCGCGAACGGGAGCATCATCAGCGGACCAGGCGCGATAGCCAGCCCGGCCTGCACCGCTGAGTAGTGCCACACGCCCGTGAGGAACTCGACGAAGTTGAGTATGAACGCGCCGAAGGCCGCGTAGAACAGGATCGACGCCACGAATGCCCCGCTGAACGAGCGGGATCGCATCAGCCCGAGTTCGATCACGGGCGCGTGATGCCGGTGCGACCTGACCACCATCGCGGCGCCGCAGGTGATCGCCGCCGCCAGCGTGCCTGTGAACGCCCCGGAGAACCAGCCCCACCCCGGCGCCTTGACCAGCGCCAGGGCGACCAGGCCAGCGCTGGCCGCGAGCAGGGCGGCGCCGAGCAGGTCGGGCGTCCTTGACTCGCGTTCGTCCTTGCTCTCCGGTACCACCCTGACCGCCAGGACCAGCGCGGCCAGGCCGATCGGAATGTTGATCAGGAAGACCCACCGCCAGTTCAGCTGCACAAGCGCTCCGCCCACGACTGGCCCGAACGCCGCGCCCATGCCGCCGAAGGCTGACCAGGTCCCGATGGCCGCCGTCCTGCGCGTGGCCGGCACACAGGCCAGCAGGAGCGACAGCGAGGCTGGCGCCATCATCCCCGCGCCGGCTGCCTGGATGATCCTGGCGCCGATCAGCGCGGGCACCGATGGCGTGAGCCCGCACAGCAGCGACCCGGCGCTGAACGCGGCCAATCCCGCGACGAAGACCCGGCGCCGCCCGATCCGATCGGCCCACCGTCCGGCCGGCACCAGGACGGCGGCGAACACGATCGTGTACGCGTTGAGCACCCAGGACAGCGAGCTCAGCGTCGTGCCGGCGTAATTCCTGCCGATGTAGGGGAACGCGAGGTTGACGATGAACAAGTCAAGGCTCGACATGAACACCGCGATCGACAGGACGCCGATGATCAGGCCCACCTTCGGCCGCGCCTGGTCAGCAGCATCCGGCTGGGTAACGTCGGCCGGGCGGATGTACCTGACTGTCTCCTTCGCGGCCGCTGAGGTGAGGTGCGAGCCGTTCACGTGCCACGAGTCCGCCTGGTCAGTCCAGAATCTGGAGTCACTGGAGCCTGGCGGAGACGACTCCATCCAGTTTTCGGACTCACCTGCTATGCTCTCGTTCATGGCTGTCGTCTCTGCGCAGCCGCGGGAGTGCTCCGTGGCGCGCACGCTGGAGATCGTCGGCGAGAAGTGGGCTTTGCTCGCCGTACGGGAGGTCTTCCTCGGTAACGGCCGCTTCGACGAGATGGTTCGAAGGACCGGCGCGCCGCGTGACACGATGGCCGCCCGGCTGCGCGCGCTGGTCGCCTCAGGGATACTCGAGCGGCGCCTGTATTGCGAGCGTCCCGTGCGGTTCGAGTACCACCTCACCGCCGCGGGACGTGACCTGTATCCGGTGATACTCACGCTGATGCGGTGGGGCGACCGCTACCTGGCCGGGCCTGGGGGGCCGCCGCTCACACTCGAGCACACGTGCGGGCATCGGCTGAGCGCGGAACTAGTCTGCGCGGCGTGCGGCGATCCGGTCGTCGCGGCCGAGACGCAGCCGCTCAGAAGCCGATGACGGTGCCGCCCTTGTTCACGAAGCCGCCGTCCTGTGACAGCCGGGAGACGTGGTTGTTCTTCATGATCAGCAGCGCACCGTCGCCTCGCTGCCAGGCGTAACTGACGACCGCGCCGTGCGCGACATTGCGAACCAGGACCGTGTTGTGCACCGGCCCGTCCGCGTGGTCGCCGCTGCCCCTGGTGACCAGGAACTCGCCAGGCGCGGAGAAGGTGTTGCCGAGGTACACGTTGCCGGTGGCGCCGCGGCCGCCCAGCTCGCTGAAGTCGACGTCGTTCCAGCCGGTGTTGTACTTGATCATGTTGTGCGAGCCGTGGTAGACCTCCACGCCCGAGCCGTCGCGGCCGAACGAGGGGCTGCACGTGTCCTGGTTCGCGAAGACACTGCGCTCGATGGTGTTGTGGCTGCCCCAGAGCAGGACGCCGAAGGCCCCTGAGCCGAAGTTGGCCGGGTTGAGCGCGTTGACGCCGTTAAACGCGCTGTGACTGATCGTCGCGTGCGATGCCGAGGATTCCACGTACACGCCGGCGTAGAGATTGCCGTACGCGTGCACCGACTCGACCGTCACGTTCTCGCCGGTGATGTCCACGCCGATCTCGTAACCGGCCGACCTGGCGGGCCCGCAGCCAGGAACGGTCTGGTAGCCGTGCCCAGTGAGTCTGATGTGCGAGATCCGGACGGCGTCACCTGACACCGTGATGTCGCTGCCTTCCGTCCTCCTGCTGAAGACCGGATCCCGCCCGGCGCCGTAGGCCTGGATGGTCACGTTGCTGGCGGTGATCCTCAAGGTGCCCGTGTAGGTCGAGTCCCGCTTGAAGGCATAGATCCCGCCCGCGTGCGGGTGAACGGACGCCAGCGATGTTCCGGGCCGGACATAGGTCACGCCGAACGCGGGGGACGCCTGGCGGGCCTTGGCTGCCATGACCCCGGTCCTCGCGTCAGCCGCGCGGCCGGTGCCCGGCAGCGTGGGCGACGGCCCGGGGGACGGCGGTACCCGCAGGTGCGGCACGGTGGCATGAGGCAGGCCTGGCGACCGCACCGCGGGCTGGCCAGGCGCGCCGGATGGCTTGTGGATCAGTGGCGGGAGCGGCGGGCGAAGGTGCGACCCGGCTGCGGGCGGCACCGCGTTCTCCTCGTGCACGACGAACTCGGCGGCTCCGGCCGCACCTGCCAGCACGGCACAGGCGATCGCGCCGCGGATCGCGATCCGGGCCGACCTGGAGTGGCGGCGGGCTGGGCGGGACAAGGCACCTCCGGCGTTGCGGCACGTGGTTCGGTACCGATATTTCTAGGCAAACTACATCACTGATGCCGGATTTTCCCAAAGATGAGAGATTTGTTGCTGGAACTGGCTCAGTGGTTGATACCCCGGCTTCAGCGTATGGGACCGGTGCGGCTGCCAGGAGCGCGGCAACGGCCGTGCGGTGAACCCTGGCGTGTCAGGATATTGACGTACTCAGGGGCGAGCGGAAGAGGCACGTCGTGACCGAGAACGACACGGGTGGTGCGGGTGGCCGGCCCGCATCCGACGATCCAGCGCCACGCGGGATCGACACGTCAGTCGCGCATCCGGCCCGCGTCTACGACTACTGGCTGGGCGGCAAGGACAACTTCGCCGCCGACCGCGAGGCCGCCGAGCGCGTGCTCGCGGTCACGCCAGGGCTGCGGTTCCGGGTGCAGGCCAACCGCGCTTTCCTGGCCAGAGCCGTCCGCTTCCTGGCTGGTGAGGCCGGGATCCGCCAGTTTCTCGATATCGGGACTGGTATTCCGGCGGCGAACAACACGCATGAGGTCGCTCAGGCGGTCGCGCCTGACGCCAGGGTGGTCTACGTCGACAACGACCCGATCGTGCTCGTGCACGCCAGGGCGCTGCTGGCCAGCAGCCCGCAGGGATCGACGCAATACGTCGAGGGCGACGTCCGGGATGCGGGGCCGATACTGCGGGCCGCCGCCAGCACCCTGGATCTCACCAGGCCAGTGGCTCTCATGCTGCTCGGGATCATGCACCTGGTCCAGGACTCCGAGGATCCGTACGGCGCCGTCGCCGGGCTGATGGCCGCTCTGCCCGCTGGCAGTTACCTCGCCTTGTCCCATCCGGCCATCGACATCAACGCCGCGCAGGCCGAGGCGCAGCGGCGCTACAACGAGCGCGTGTCCACCCCGCAGACGCTGCGCACCAGGGAGCAGGTCGCGAGGTTCTTCGAGGGGCTCGAGCTGGTGCCGCCCGGGCTCACGTACGTGCACGCCTGGCGGCCCGACCCTGGCGACGACGCCGACCCTGACACCGTGTCGGCGTACGGCGCAGTCGCCCGCAAGCCGTGACCGGCGCTGCCGCCAGGACCGAGCCGATCGGGTTTCCCTGCGCTGGAACCCGCGCATCGAAGACGGCCGTCTAACCTCAGGCCCGCTCGTCCCGAGCGGGGGCGAAAGGGCGGACCACGATGGTGGCGACACGGACACTCACGGGAATCGCGGCTGTCGCGGCGGCGGCCGCGCTGACGGCATGCGCGGCGCAAGCGGGCGGGACGACCGGGAAGGGACTCGCGCTCCGGCCAGCGCGCGGCACGGTGACCGGTCGGCTGGTGCTCGAGGGCGGCCCGCTCGGGCCAGGGGGCCAGCAGCCCGCGATCCGGCCGATCTCCGGGCTCGTGCAGTTCACGCTTCCTGGCGGGCACGTCGTCCTGGCCACGAGGGTCGGCAGGTCGGGCTCCTTCACCGTCACCCTGGTTCCTGGCACCTACCAGGTAAGGGGCAGGTCGCCGGCCGTCGTCGAGGTGAGCAGCGGCAGCCCGGCCGGCAAGGGCAGGCAGCGTCCGTGCACGACTCCGAAGACGGTGACGGTCACCGACCAGGGCTCCGTCAGCGTCACCCTGACCTGCGTCGTGCCATAGACGGCCGCGCCGGTCACTGCCCGCCGGGGGCCGGAAGGGGAAGGCCGTGCGGACGGCCTTCAGGCGCGGTGACCGCGGCGGGCCCGCCTGGCCGGCCGTAGCCCTCCGGTACCGGTACCGCGTGTGCCGGGCACCGCCCGCTGGCTGGCGGTCACGTAGCCGTCAGCCTGGCTGGCCTCAGAGGCGACGCGGACGCCGTACCGGTAGGTGAGCTTGCCGCCGAGATAGCCGGACACCGCCAGGGCCGCGACACAGGCGACCGACAGCGCGATCATTTTGTCGCCGACCGGGGAGCCGTGCGCGTCGCTGCGGTAGCGCCAGGCGAAGTCTGCCCCGTAAGCGACGATGAGCGTCACGTTGATGAACATGTGGGTACAGGCGGTCCTGAACGCCCGGGTGCCAGCAGGGATGCCAGCCAGGTCAAGAAACCCCACGAGGCCGGCCGCGATCGCGCCGATCACCCCGATGCCGATCAGCCATTCCGATCCCATCGCCAGGAACCCTGGCCTGCTCGCCAGGTGCGATGCGACGTCGAAGCCGAGGCTGATGACCCAAGCCCCGACCGGGATGGTCACGAGCATCGGATGGTACGGGTGCCCGTACGGTCCGGCGAGCAGTGCGCTCACCGGGCGCTTGGCGTGCCGCATCCCGGTTGCCATCAGATCCTCCTGGCCGCTGTCACGAGTCCGCGCGTCTCCTGACGGTGTGACGGCATCGGGGCATTTCCAGAATCATTCCTGACTCATCCCTACGACGTGCACCACTGACCGCCAGTTCAATTGTGTCCGTCATGATCACTGATGTCTCGTCCGTCGCTCGGCGCGGCGGCGCTGGCGCGCCCGGCCTCCGGCCGGCGGCGACGTCGGGACAAGGGGCAGCCTCGCCGGCGGCTTGACCTCGGCCAGTTTCAGGTGCGTGACGAGCCGCTGGCCGCCCCTGGTGGCAAGTCTGGCCAGCACTTCCTGCAGGTCCGTGACATCGCGGGCGACGACGGTCAGCAGGTAGTCCATCTCGCCGGCGAGATTGTCAGCGGCGATGACCTGGGGCAGCGCCATCAGCTGCTCCTCGAAGACTTGACTCGATCGCAGGTCGTGCCGTCCGAGCGTCGCAGCCACGTACACCTGGAGCGGAAAGCCCGCCGCGGCCGGATCGAGGCTGGCGCTGATGACGCGGATGACGCCGGACTTCTTCAGCCACCGCACCCGGTGCAGCGTCGCCGCTGGAGACAGCCCGGCGATCCTGGCCAGCTCGACGTTCGTGCGGTCCGCGTCCGCCTGCAGGGCACTGAGCAGCCGAATGTCAATTTCATCCAGTTCCACGGCCATATAACAAAACTATATCTCGTTCTTAGCACGCACTGACGAATGCAACGCTATCGAGAACGAGCATGGACGAATGGAACGCAACCGCAGCCGAGCCGTCGCCGCGCTGATCGCCGCCGGGCTGCTGTGGGGCACGACCGTCCCGCTCTCGAAGGTGGCACTGGCGTGGCTGCCTCCGGCCTGGCTGACGTTCGCGCGGTTCGGCGTGGCCTGCGCCATCTTGCTGGCCGTCAGCCAGCCAGGCATCAAGGCCGCGTTCCGCCCCGCCGTGCTCGCGTCAGGCGCGATCGGCTACGGCGGTTCTGTCCTGCTGCAGAACGCCGGCATCACCAGGACGAGCGTCAGTCACGCCGCTCTGCTGATCGGTGCCATGCCAGTCCTGGTCGCGCTCATGTCGGCGCTCTGGCATCGCGCCGTCGCCAGGCCGCTGGCCTGGGCCGGATTCGCGGTGTCTCTCGCTGGGGTCGGCCTGGTCACCGTCGTAGATGCGGGCGGATCGGGCGTGGCAGGCGGGGCGGCGTCCGGCGACGGCTTGGTCGTGATGTCCGTCCTGCTGTCGGCGGCGCTGATGGTCGCGCAGCCCCGTGTGCTGCGCGACCGTGATCCTGTCGCGGTCACGGCCGTGCAGTTCCTTGGCGCGGCCGTAGGCGTGCTGCCGGTCGCCGCATGCTCCGGCGGCCTGCCAGCAACGTCAGCGGCCAGCGCGACCACGGTGCTTGCCACCCTGGCGCTCGCGGTGGCCGGGACCCTGGCGCCGTTCACGCTCTTCGCGTTCGGGCAGAAGGGCGTGCCCGCTGAGGTCGCCGGCGCCTTCGTGAACATCGAGCCGGTGGTCGGTGCCGTCGCCGGCATCGTGATCTTCGGCGACCCGGCCGGACCCGGCCAGGTCGCCGGCGGTGTGGCGATCCTGGCCGGCATCGCGATGAGCAGCTGGCCCGCGCTGAACCCGGGCCAGTCCCGCGCGGCAGGGATCTCAGCCGGGGCGGGCCGGGTTGCCGCTACTGGCCGGCGGCCGCCGGCCCTGGCAGCAGGGCTCGCAGCTGCTCGAGGTGCATGGCCAGGTGGAAGTCGCCGTTGCCGACGATCAGCTCGCCGATCGACATGGGGCTGTCCCGGACGATCTGCCCTTCGTGCCAGATCCTGGTTGGCACGGGGCGGTCGCGCTCCTGCGCTGACAGCAGCATTGTCGAAGCTCGCCTCGCCGCCCGCACGGATCTGGTCAGCGAGCTCGCTGAACAGGTCGTTGCTCATCGAGATGTGCGCGCCGATCTGGCTGGCGTTCCAGCCCTCGGCCGGCTCGCCGAACCCGCCGTCCCGGAGCGTCTGCGCGAACGGCAGGTACGCGGCATGGACTGGCGTTGACTCCATGAACCCCTCCCTGGCACCGAAACATCTAGACAATGTCAAGATCTGCTGATGATGTCAAGATGAGGTGTGGCCTACCATCACGGCGATCTGCCGGCCGCCCTGCTCAAGGGGGTGGAGAGCGCGGTCGCCGAGTGCGGCGTCAGCGGCGTGTCGCTGCGCGACGTCGCGCGCCGGGCCGGTGTCTCGCACGGCGCGCCCGCGCACCACTTCGGCAGCAAGGCCGGCCTGCTCACGGCGTTCGCCGCGGCCGGCTACGAGCTGCTCGCGGATTCCGTGCTGACCGAGGTCGCGCTGGCGCGGCCGGCCGACTGCCCGAGCGAGCTGGCCGCGATCGGCCGCGGCTACGTGAGCTTCGCGATCGGGCATCCGTCGCACTTCGAGGTGATGTTCAGGCTGGACGTCCTGAACCCGGGCGAACCTGAGTTCGTCGCGGCGAGCGAGGCAGCCTACGGCCTGCTGACCGCGACCATCGAGCGGTGCCGGGCCGCTGGCCTGCTGCGCGGGCGATCCACCGAGGTCGTCGCCGTAAGCGCCTGGTCGCTGGTGCACGGCCTGGCCGGGCTCTGGCTGAGCGGCCGGCTCGCTGAGCGCATTAGCGAGCAGGATCCGCGTCGGCTGGCCACGGCGGTGACCGGGCTCTTCGTCGAGACGGTCCTGGCGCCCCCATCGTGAGGTCCAGTCGTGCTGCTCAGGCGTGC
Source organism: uncultured Actinomycetota bacterium (assembly GCA_963739025.1). Lineage (GTDB taxonomy): Bacteria > Actinomycetota > Actinomycetes > Streptosporangiales > Streptosporangiaceae > Chersky-822. Next base: position 289,758 of record CAVTYS010000006.1, read on the forward strand.
TGCTCAGGCGTGCTGCTCACCTGTGTTGCTCAGCCGGGCCACTCAGTTGTGCTGCTCAGCTGGACAGGTGCTGCTGGATCCCGACCTGGTAGGCCTCGGCCAGCCAGGCCCTGAACTGCTCATCGACCTCGTCAGGTGCGCCGAGCCTGAACTCGTGCAGCACGTTACGCGGGGAATAGGTCTCGATCTTCCTGAAGCGCGGGCTCGCGATCTGCCTGGCCAGGATCAGATGCCCGGAGAGCCAGTGCCGCCGCGGCACGAACGCCGCGAAGCTCATCCTCGCGTGCAGCGCGATCCTGGTCTTCTCTGCCAGCACCTGCACGGGGCCGAGGCTCTGCGCCACGGCGAGCACGCGGTCGAAGGTCTCCCGCACCGCGGGCTCGGACGTGGCGAAGTGCCGGTCAAGCTCGCCGAGGCGGGCGCACGTGTGCGTCTGGTTCCTGCTGGCGAAGGTGCGGCCGCATTGCTCGCACGTCCACATCGGGCGCATTGCCTGAGCCTGGCGCTCTGGTAAGCGGGCCTTACGGGCGCGCGGACAGCGTCTCTGCGCCTTCCCCCGTAAGCTCGCTGCTGGCGGCCTGCCGGCCGGTCATCGCTATGAGCAGATCGAGCATCGGCCCGGCGACCTCGGGCCCGTCGCCCGTTGACCACTCCGTGTCGGTGGCGCGGAGCTTCAGCCCTGTGATGCGCCGCTTGGTCCCGATGATGAGGTTCGAGCGCTTGAAGAAGTCAGCGGCCGCCGCGACTGCCTCGGTCGGGTAGGCGTGCTTCAGCCCGAGCGCGCGCCTGATGTCCTCGCTGTGCACGATCGTCTCGCCGAGCATGGTGTCGGGCGGGCCAGGCGGGTGCCCGGTTGAGGTCATGATCGCCTCGAACCCGGCGAGCGTATCCGCCGCTGACGCGCCCTTCTCGGCCGCTATGTCCTTGCTCTGCAGCTTGCCGAGGCTGAACCCTGACCCGGCGATCTTGACGAAGAAGCCCGCAGGGCTCATCTTCGCGGTCGCCGTCATGTGGGCCAGCACGTCGCGCACCGTCCACTCGGTGCACAGGGAGGGGGTCGACCACTGGGCCTCCTGCAGGGAGCCAAGGTCACCTGCCAGCGCTTTCCGCTCCGCATGGATCACCGGCCAGATATCCATGTCCCCACCCATGCCTTTCAGGCGAGCCCGAATTCACCGGGCCGAATACCACGAACCCTAGCGCGGGGAGCGATGGCACCTCAGCGGGTCATGAAGGCGGAGGTTTGCGACAATAGTGCCGTGAGCGGCATCGGCAGCGAGAATCGGTCAGATGGCGGCGATGGCTACATCGCCTACTCCTACCTCAGGGCGGGGGAGGACTTCCGCGCGTTCGAGCTCGCCCCTGAGTTCGGCCGGGTGCCGCCGTACCAGGCTGGCCTGACTGACGAGCAAGCGCAGCGGGCCGGCGCCCTGCTGGCCGACAGCATGGTCATCAGCCTGCACGACCACCCGGTCAGGTTCCCGTTGCGGATGGAGGAGACGCCCGAGTACAACAGGACAGGCCGCCAGCACGCCGCCTACGCCGGGCTGGCCGCCTCGGGCATGACCGTGATCTTCGACAACATGATGGACGGCACCGCCTGCGTGACAGGGAACGCACCGTGGCGATGGGACGACATCATCACTGACCTCGGCATGCGGCAGGCCGACCTGGCGCATCAGCGGCAGGTGATGACGATCCGCACCGTGGCCGACATCGACGAGGCCTACCGGTCAGGCCGCGTGGGGCTGGTGTTCGGCCTCGAAGCGGCCACGCCCATCGAGAACGAGCTCGACCGGCTCGACGTCCTGTACGGGCTCGGGCTGAGGCAGATCGGCATCGCGTACTCCGACGCCAACACCCTCGGCAGCGGCCTGGCCGAGCCGGTCGACGGCGGGCTGACAGCGTTCGGCAACCGCGCCGTCACGAGGATGAACCAGCTCGGCTTGGCGGTCGACCTGTCCCACTCCTCCGACCGGACAGCGCTTGACGTGTGCGCGCACAGCACCAAGCCCGTGTTCATCACCCATGCGGGGGCGCGGGCGGTGTGGGACATCCCGCGGATGAAGCCCGATGACGTGCTGCGGGCCGTGGCAGAGAGCGGCGGGGTGATCGGCATGTCCGCGGCACCGCACACCACGCTCTCCGCGCCGCACCCCAGGCACAGCATCGAGTCGGTCATGGACCACTTCAGCTACTGCGTCGACCTGGTTGGCATCGAGCACGTGGCCTTCGGCCCCGACACCCTGTACGGAGATCACGTGATGCTGCACAAGATCTTCGCCCGCCTCCTCAGCCTGGGAGCCTTCCGCGGTCCTGCCTTTGACCCGGTGGCCTACGTCGACGGGCTCGAGAACCCGACAGAGAACTTCGCCAACATCATTGGCTGGCTCGTCCAGCACGGCTACGACGACGACGAGATCAGGGCGGTCGCTGGCGGCAACATCTACCGCGCGCTGCAGGCGGTCTGGGTCGGCTGAGTTCCGCTCTCTGGCGGGCTACGGCCGCAGGCCGCGGGACGAGCCGGTGAGCGTCAGCCCGAGCGCCACCAGCGCAAGCCCTGTCACGGCCACCGTGACGGCCAGCACCCGGCGCGACCCGAGGGACCCGGCCGGGCCAGGCCCTGGCGGCATGTGGCCGATCAGCCAAACGGCGACGCCGATCGCCAGCACCAGGACCGCGCTCACGGGCCTGAACTTCAGCAGCGCGCCCCCGACCCCGAAGAAAGCGATCGAAATGCGCGTCCAGGCCAGCTCCGTCCGCTCCCTGGCCAGCGCGGGATCGCGCCGCTCGCCGTCGTCCGGCGTCACCGCGAGGCCACCCTGGAGTAGATGTCGACGGCACCCGCGAGCAGCGCGATCACCGTGATCGTGGCGGCAAGGATCTTAGGCAGCTGCGAGCGGCCGAGCGGCTCGCCGAGCCGGAGTGCGCGCTGATTGGCCTTCCACTCGAAGTAGCTGAGCGACGCCATCACCGCGCCCAGGAGTATCAGGGGCGTGGCGATGGCTGACCGGCCCCATGGGACATGGGGGAACGGCGGCAGCAGCTGGGCTACGGCCAGGCCGCCGACGACCAGAGCCAGTGACGTGCGGCTCCAGGCCAGGAAGGTGCGCTCATTGGCCATCGTGAACCGGGCGTCGGGCTCCGTGCCCTCGTCAGCGCCGGGGTCTGCGTGATCGCTCAAAGCCCTATCCGTTCCTTGTCTGCACCGGGTGGCAGGCGCTGTGGCCAGTTTCTCGCATGACGGCGCGGGCCGGCTGCTGGCCTCGGGTCTCCGCGCGCGCCGCTGATAGATTAAAAGGCGCAAAGAGGGCGAGATCGAGCGAGAGGAATCCCCGGGCATGGAAGAGATCCTGGGCGCTGGCGACCTGGAGCTGCTCCGCAAGGACTTCTCGGCGAACCCGGCGTACAAGCTGGCACAGAACGCGGTCACCCGGGTGACCGTTGACGACGTAGCGATCAACAGGGACGTGGTCAACAACTCCGATCATTCACTGTCGATCTTGCTCGATGACTGGAAGGTGACCGACCAGCAGCGCAGCGGTCGGTGCTGGCTGTTCGCGGGGCTGAACCTGCTGCGAGTCGGCGCGATGAAGAAGATGGGGCTCAAGGAGTTCGAGTTCTCCCAGAACTACGCCATGTTCTGGGACAAGATCGAGCGCGCGAACTACCTCCTCGAAGCGGTGATCGAGACCGCCGACCGGGACATCGACGACCGGACAGTGGCGCACCTGCTCGAGGCGGCCGCCGAGGACGGCGGCCAGTGGAACATGTTCGTGGCCATCGTCAACAAGCACGGTCTTGTGCCCAAGGTGTACATGCCGGAGACGCAGAGCTCCGGCGACACCGGGCGGATGAACTCCGTGCTGCGCAGTCAGCTCAGGCAGGGCGCGAAGGCGGTGCGTGCGGCGTTCGCGAGCGACGGCATCGACGCGGCGCGACAGGAGAAGGCCGAGGTCCTCAAGGTCATCTACCGCGTGCTCTGCATCCACCTCGGCACCCCGCCCGAGCGGTTCGACTGGCAGTGGACCGACAAGGACAGGCACTTCCACCGCGACGGGGTGCTGACGCCGCAGGAGTTCGCCGCCGCGTACGTGGAACTGCCGATCGACGACTACGTCTGCCTGGTGCACGACCCGCGCCCGAGCAGTCCCACCGGCAAGACGTTCACCGTCCAGTACCTCGGGAACGTGCTCGGCGCCCCGCCGGTCACCTACCTCAACGTCGAGATGCCGCTGATGAAGGAGATCGCCGCCCGGGCGCTGCAGAGCGGCGAGCCGGTGTGGTTCGGCTGCGACGTCGGCAAGATGATGAGCAACGAGTACGGCCTGTGGGACGCCGAGCTGTACGACCTGCCGTCGGTGTACGGCACGGAGTTTTCGCTGGGCAAGAGCGACCGGCTGCTCTATCACGAGACGCTGATGACGCACGCCATGCTCTTCACCGGCGTCGACATCCTGGACGGTGCGACCCGCAAGTGGCGGGTCGAGAACAGCTGGGGCACCAGCCGGGGCAAGGACGGCTTCTACACGATGAACGACTCGTGGTTCGACGAGCACGTCTTCGAGATCGCCGCCCGCAAGGACGCGTTGCCCGAGTCGCTCCGCGAGGCGCTCGGCACCGAGCCGATCGTGCTCCCGGCCTGGGACCCCATGGGGTCGCTGGCCAGATAGCCGACGCTGGCCAGATAGCCGACGCTGGCCAGCTAGCCGACGCTGGCCAGCTAGCCGACGCCGGCCCGGCCAGGACCCGGTATGGATGTGACACCGATTGCGGTTGGCGGTGATGGGTGTCACACCCATACACGGCGAAGGGCGCATGCGCGGCCGGGCAGGCCGGCAGGCGGTGCTAGCCGCGGCCGATGAACGGCATTTTCGTCGCGGCGATGGTCAGGAACTGCACGTTCGCGTCGAGCGGCAGGCCCGCCATGAACAGGACCGCGTCGGCGACGTGCTGCGGATCGAAGGTCGGCTCCGGCGCCACCGTCCCGTCGGCCTGCAGCGCGCCGCGCTCTAGGCCGCGGGTCATCTCGGTCGCGGCGTTGCCGATGTCGATCTGACCGCAGGCGATGTCGAACTCGCGCCCGTCGAGCGCCAGCGACTTGGTCAGGCCGGTGATCGCGTGCTTGGTGGCTGTGTAGCCGACCGACCGCGGCCTCGGGCTGTGCGCGGAGATGGACCCGTTGTTGATGATCCTTCCGCCGCGCGGCCGCTGCGCCTTCATCATCTGGACGGCGTGGCTGGCGCACAAGAACGAACCGGTCAGGTTCACCGCCACGATCTGCTGCCAGCCGTCGAACGAGATCTCGTCGATGGCCCCACCCGGGCCGAACACGCCTGCGTTGTTGACCAGCAAGTCCAGCCTGCCCCAGCGCCGCTCGACAGCGGCGAAGAGTCCCGCGACCGAGTCGGGCGCGCTGACGTCGGCCGGCACCGCCATCGCGGCCGCACCTGATCCGGCAGTCGCGATCGTCTCAGCCAGCTCGGTGTCCCGGCGGCCGGCCGCGGCAACCCGCCAGCCGGCCGCCAGCAGCGTCCTGGTAATACAGCGCCCGACGCCCGAGCTCGCGCCCGTGACGACCGCGACGCCGGTCAAGGCGTGATGACGGCGAGGCCGGCCTTGGCCACGTCCATGTCCTGGGTGTAGTGGCCACCGCTGACCCCGATCGCGCCGACGATCTTCCCGTCGATCATGATCGGGAAGCCACCGCCGAACACGATCAGCCGGTCGATGCCCGCCGCGGCGCCCAGGGCCAGCGGCGGGTCGTCCTTGACGAACTCGTGCCAGCCGTCGGTCGACAGCCCGAATCCAGCCGCTGTGTAGGCCTTGTCCTGCGCGATCTGCACCGACAGCAGTGCGGCGCCGTCCATCCGGCTGAACGCCTTCAGCACGCCGCTGTCATCAACGACGGCGATCACGAATGGGTGGCCCATTTCGGCCGCCTTCCGTTCTGCCGCGTCGATCATCGAGTGCGCAAGCTCGGTGGAGACGCTGGACCGGTCAAATGTCGCTGCCATGGCTACCCTCCGTCCGCTCCTCAGGCGCAGGATCGCTGGCGGCATACCGCTGCTCGACCTCGCGGACCTGAGGCAAGCCGATGAAATCGGTGAACTCGCCGAAGCTGGGCAGCTCACTCAGAACGGCAGCGGGGGTGCCAGCCCTGGCGATCTCCTGCAGTATGCCGCGCATCGCCGCCGTCGCGGCCAGCAGAGTGCCGATCGGGAAGATCACGATCCGGTAGCCGAGGTCGCGCAGCCTGGCGAGGCTGATCGGCGGCGTCTTGCCGCCCTCTGCCCAGTTGAAAAGCAGTGGCACGTCGGGAAACGCCGCGGCGGCGGCCGCCGCCTCCGCATCACTCACGACCGCCTCGATAAACAGGACGTCGGCCCCGGCGTCGCGGTAGAGCCTGGCCCGCTCGATCGCCAGGTCCAGGCCCTCGACCGCGCGGGCGTCGGTCCTGGCAATGATCACGAAGTCCTGGTCGGATCTCGCCTCGGCTGCCGCCCGCACCTTCTGCGCCATCTCCTGCGGCGCGATGACCTGCTTGCCCTCCATGTGGCCGCACTTCTTCGGCGCGACCTGGTCCTCGATGTGAATGCCCGCCACGCCCGCCGCCTCGAACGCGCCGACAGTCCTGATCACGTTCAGCGGGTTGCCGTAGCCGGTGTCGGCGTCAGCTATCACCGGAATGTCGACGCTGGCCGCGATCCGCCCCGCGTTGTCCGCCATCTCGGTCATCGTCAGCAGCCCGACGTCAGGGCGGCCGAGCAGCGCCGCAGAGGTGCCGAAGCCCGTCATGTAGACCGCGGGGAACCCTGCCTCCTCGACAAGGCGGGCGGCCAGCGGGTCGAAGGCGCCGGGCGCCACGATCGTCTCGCCCGAGCTGAGCAGTTCGCGCAGGCGCGCCGGGCCCGAGGCCAGCGGCCGGCCAGAAGGGCCGCCGTAGCCGCGGGTCAGCCGGGCGGTCACGGCGCCTTGCGAGCAGGGGACTCGCCGGCGCGCGCGCCGCCGTCAGCAGCGCCGGCACCGTGCTTGCCGCAGCCGCACGGGCGCGGCGCCTTGACCATGAAGCCCTGCATGACGAGGTCCAGGATGGTCTCGAAGACGTCGTCCTCGGTCACGCCAGCGAGCTCATCCCTGATCTGCCAGATGTGCGCGTAGGTGGTCCTGTCGACCGCGAGGTAGGCCCTGGTCCACGCGGAGATGTCCGCCTCCTGCTGGCTCGGGTCAAGGGCGAGGAACGCGGCCTCGCTGCCGGCCCAGGCAAGCATGAAGTCGCCGAGCGCGCGGTACATCCTGGCGGCCGCCGCGCCAGTGAACCCGGCCTCCAGCACCGCCCCGATCAGCGCGTCGACGATCCGCATCTCGGCCGGCCGCTGGGTGGTCCGCGACGCCGACAGCGCGGCCGCGGCCGGGTGCGTCTGGTACGTCGTGCGCAACCTCCTGGTGGCGTCGATGACGGTGTCGACCCAGCATTCCTGCGCGACGAGCCCGGTCATCGCCTCCTCGATCAGCCGGTCGGCGATGGCCAGGACGAGGTCGTCCTTGCTGCCGAAATGCCGGTAGACGGCGGTCGGGTCGGCACCGAGCGCGCGGCCCAGCTTCGGCAGGCTGAAGCCGTCGGCCCCCTCGGTGTCGAGCAGGCGCAGGCTCTCAGCGACGATCGTCTCCGGCGTCAGGCTGCCACGGCGCAGCCGCCCGGTCCGACGCCTAGCGGTAGTGCTCGCCATCGCCCGCCCTGCCTCGCTCGCGCTGTCGCAGATAACAGCTTGATTACCGTCGCTAACCAGGAAGCTACTCGACAGGTGCGGCCCTTACAAGGCTTTGTCAGAGGCATTGACTATGAGCCCGGTAAGTGATCTAATCACCCGCATTGAAACCCCCTGATACAGGAGGTCCGGGTGCGGCCGGATCCCGAGCTGGCTTTCCACAACGGAGCGGTCTTCGACGGTGCCCGCTTCCTGCCGCCAGGCACCGTTGTCCGGGTACGCAACGGCTCGATCACCGCCGTCGAGGCCGGCGGCGAGCCGCTGCGCGGCGCCGAACCTGTCGACCTGGCCGGCGGGACCCTGTTCCCCGGGTTCATCGACGCGCACGTGCATCCGGTGTTCGCAGGCGACCGGATGTGCCGCTGTAATCTCGCCGGGATCACGACCGCGGCCGGGTACGCGGACGTCATCGCGGCGTACGAACAGGCGCACCCCGACGCTGAGTGGATCACGGGCGGTGGCTGGTCGATGGAGGCCTTTCCCGGCGGGATCCCGACCAAGGACCTGCTCGACCAGGTAACCGGCGGCCGGCCGGCGTTCCTGCCGAACCGGGACGGTCACGGCGCCTGGGTCAGCAGCCGGGCTCTGGAAATCGCCGGGATCGACGCCAGCACCCCTGATCCGCCAGACGGCCGGATCGAGCGGGACGCCTCAGGGCAGCCTGTCGGCACGCTCCAGGAGGGCGCACAGCACCTGGTCTCGCGGCTGATCCCGGCCACCACGACCGATGACTGGTACGCCGGGCTGCTGGCCGGGCAGGCGTACCTGCTCGCACTCGGCATCACGGGCTGGCAGGACGCGATCGTGGGCAGCCACCCTGGACTTCCCGACCCGATCGACGCCTACCTGCGGGCGGCGGAAGCGGGCACCCTCAAGGCCAACGTGGTCGGCGCGCTGTGGTGGGAGCGGGACAGGGGCATCGAGCAGCTCGCCGAGCTGATCGAGCGGCGCCGCGGCGGCCAGGCCGGCCGGTTCCGCGCGACCAGCGTGAAGATGATGCTTGACGGCGTCGCCGAGAACCACACCGCGGCCATGCTCGAGCCCTACCTGGACGGCCACGGGTGCGCGACCGAGACGTCCGGCCTTGACTTCATCGACCCCGGCGAGCTGCCGCGGTACGTGACGGCACTGGACCTCGAGGGCTTCCAGGTGCACTTCCACGCGCTCGGCGACCGGGCGGTGCGGAACGCCCTCGACGCCATCGCGGCCGCCAGGCAGGCGAACAACAGCGGCCTGCGGCATCACCTCGCGCACCTGCAGGTCGTGCACCCTGACGACATCCCGCGCTTCGCCGCGTTGTCAGCGACCGCGAACATTCAGCCGCTGTGGGCTACCCACGAGCCGCAGATGGACGAGCTCACGATCCCGTTCCTCGGTGAACGGCGGAGCGCCTGGCAGTACCCGTTCGGCGCTCTGCTCGCCGCCGGAGCGCCGATGTGCGCGGGCAGTGACTGGTCGGTGTCGAGCCCAGACCCGCTCGCCGGAGCGCACGTCGCGGTTAACAGGACGGCCCCCGGCGGGCCAGAACTCTTCGCTCCTGAGCCCTTCTTGCCGGACCAGGCGCTCAGTCCGGAGGCCATCTTCGCGGCCTACACCGCGGGGAGCGCCAGGGTCAACGGCCTGGAGAACGTGACCGGCGCCATCGCCCCTGGGCTGGACGCCGACTTCGCCGTCGTCGACGCAGACCTGGCGCACGGCGCCACGACCGAGATCGGCCAGGGGTCGGTGATGCAGACCTGGGTCCGCGGCGAAGTGGCCTACCAGCGCACCTGACCAGTTACTCCACACCCAGGCGGCCAGCGCCGGGGGGGATCAGAGGAGGACACATGGCGAGCACAACGAGCCGGCGGGCCGCGATGTCCGTCGCGGTGGCAGCCACGACCGCAGCCTTGGCGCTCGCCGCGTGCGGCAAGTCAGCGCCTGGCACCGGCGGTAACGGCGGAACACAAGGCACCACCATCTCGCCGACCCAGGGCCTGGTGGTGAGCACGACCGCGGGGACCAAGCCGGTCTCGTCGGTCACCTGGGCGGTCTACCGCGACGTGAACTCGCTGGACCCGATCTTCGCGTTCGACTACCCGGAGAACACCGCGGTCTCCCTGATGTGCGAGTCGCTGCTGAAGCAGGCACCCGACGGGTCGATCGGCACCGGGCTGGCAACCATGACCAACCCGTCGCCGACATCGCTGGTGTTCACCATCAACAAGGCGGCCACGTTCTGGGACGGGCACCCGGTGACGCCGGCCGACGTGGTCTACAGCCTGGACCGCGCGATGAGCACGAGCCTCGGCGGGTTCTACACGCTGGTGTTCAGCCGCGTGAAGTCGATCGCGGCGACGGGCAGTGATCAGGTCACGATCACGCTCAAGCAGCCGGACTACTGGCTGCCCGGCGAGCTCGCCTCGATGCCAGGCGTCATCATCGAGAAGGCGTTCGCCACCAAGCAGGGCAAGAAGTACGGAACCCCGTCCGGCAGCATCATGTGCACCGGCGCGTACAAATTCAAGTCGTTCGTCCCTGGCGTCGGCGTCACCGCGGTGCCGAACACAAACTACTGGCAGCCCTCGGTCAAGCCGCTGGTGAGTCAGATCATCGTCAAGGGCGTCGCCTCCGACACTCAGCTGACCTCGGGGCTGACCACCGGAGCGATCCAGGGCACCTTCACCTCCGGCGGCCTGTCCACGCTGCCGCAGCTGAAGGCGGGCAGCGCGGTGAACATCTACAACGGCCAGGGCTGGTCCACCGACGCGTTCATCGTGTCAAGCACAGAGGGCGTGCTCGGCGACGTCAGGGTCAGGCAGGCCCTGTCGCTGGCGCTGAACCGCCAGGCGATCATCGCCAACGTGTACAAGGGCGCGGCGCTGATGCCGCGGTGGCTGTCCAACCCTGGCGTGTTCGGCTACGGCAAATCGACGTTCACGAAGGCCTACGACGCCTCGCCGTTGATGTCGTACAACCTGGCCAAGGCCAAGAAGCTGGTCAAGGCGGCCGGGGCCGTCGGCAAGACGTTCACGATGGGCACCTCGCAGCAGATCTCCAACATCGCGGCCGTCACCGGTGCCTACCAGGCCGCGGCGAACGCGATCGGGCTGAAGACCGTGCTCAAGAACGTGTCGGCGCAGAACTACATCAACTTCTTCATCGACCCCAAGGCCAGGACCGGGGTGGACGGCTTCCTGACCGTGAACTACGGCGACTACGCAGACCCGGCCGCGCTGCTGTCCACGCTGGTCGTCCCGGGCGCGTCGCAGAATTACGACAACTTCAACGACAAGCAGATACTGAACTGGCTGGACACGGCCCGCTCGACAGCCGACCCGGACGCAAGGGCCGCCCTGGTCGCCAAGGCCGAGGAGCGCGCGGCGACCATCCTGCCGTGGATCCCCGATGTGCAGCCGGACAACTTGCTGATCATGTCCAAGAACCTCACCGGCGCGACCGCGTCATTCGCCTACATGTTCGCGCCCTGGGCGAACAGCCTGGGCGGGCGGTGAGCCGGTGCGCTCGCGCTTCGTGGCCCGCAGGCTGGCGATGCTGGTCGCCAGCCTGCTGGTCGCGAGCTTCGTCATCTTCGGGGCGCTGTACCTGGCGCCAGGGAACCCGGTCGCCGCGCTGTCCGGCGGCCGTTCCCTGCCGCCCAGCAGCCTGAAGGTGCTGGAGGCGCGATATCACCTGAACCAGCCGTTCTTCGCCCAGTACTGGTACTGGCTGGACAACGCCCTGCACGGGAACCTGGGCATCTCGATCACGTTGCGCGAGAACGTGACCACGCTGATCGCGTCGCGTATCTGGACCACGGCCGGGCTGGTGCTGTACGCGTCGGTCATCATCCTGGTGATCGGGATCGGCATAGGGGTACTTGCTGGCCTACGGCCCGGCATCACGGACACGTCGGTGCTGGTGACCAGCGCGATCTCGGCCGCGATCCCGTCGTTCGTGGCCGCGATCATCCTCATCGCGCTGTTCGCGGTCAAGCTGCGCTGGTTCCCGGCCCTAGGCAACGGCACGGACCTGGTGAGCAACATCAGGCACTTCACGCTGCCCGCGTTCGCGCTCGCGCTGTCATCGCTGGCGATCGTGGCGCGGGTAACAAGGTCGGCGATCAGGGAGGAGGCGGACCGGGAGCACGTCCAGACGGCCACGAGCCGGGGCATCCCCAGGCGCCAGCTTGTGCGGCGCCACATCCTGCGCAACGCGGCGATCCCGATCACCACCGTGTCGGGCATCACGATCGCCTCGCTGATCGCGGTGGCCGCGGTCGTCGAGACCGCGTTCAGCCTGAACGGGCTCGGCGCTTACCTGGTCGCCTCGGCGCAGGACAAGGACCTCGCGGTCGTGCAAGGCATCTCGCTGGTGCTGGTCACCGCGTTCGTGGTGATCAACGTGGCGGTCGACCTCGCCTACGCGGTCCTCGACCCGCGGGTCTCGCTCGGGAGCCGTGCCCAGTGAGTACCGCGGCTCCGCTGGTGACGGTTCAGGCGCCGGTCATGACCAAGCGCGGCCGGGCAGTCGGACTGCTGCGCGGAACCGGCGTGGCTGGCATGATCTCGGCGGGCGTGATCGCCCTCGCGACCCTCGTCGCGGTGTTCGGCGGGCTGATCGCGCCGTTCAGCCCGACGCTGCCGAACCTCGCCCTGTCATTCGTCGGCCCGTCCGGCGCGCACTTGTTCGGTTACGACTACGAGGGCAGGGACGTGCTGTCCAGGCTGCTGGCCGGCGCGCAGTCATCCATGCTCGGCCCGCTCGCCGTCGTGATCGGTGCGCTCGTGATCGGTGCCGCGCTGGCGGTGATCGCGGCCTGGCGCCGCGGGACCGTGGATGCGTTCATCGGTTCTGGGCTGGACATCCTGTTCGCCTTCCCTGGCATCCTGCTCGCGGTACTGGCCGCTGCGGTGTTCGGCGCCGGGCTGTGGGCGGCGGCGATCTCGCTGGCGATCGCCTACATGCCGTATGTCGCCAGGGTGCTGCGCGGCGCGGCGCTGAAGGAACGAAGTCAGCCATACGTGGCCGCGCTCGAGGTTCAGGGCGCTTCGGCCACGGCTATCTGCCTGCGCCACATCGTGCCGAACATCATGCCCCTCATCGTCGCCCAGGCCACGATCCTCTTCGGCTACGCGATGGTCGACCTCGCGGCGGTGTCCTTCCTCGGGCTTGGCGTCCAGCCGCCGGCCCCGAACTGGGGAGTGATGATCTCGGAGAACCAGGTCGGCATTCCGCAGGGCTACCCGTTGCCGGCCCTGGCGGCTGGCCTCTGCATCGTCGCGGTCGTGATCGCGTTCAACCTGCTTGGCGAGCGCCTCTTCGAGCAAGCGCAGGCCAGGCAGTGAGCCGGCCGGAAGCCGCGCCGAGCGCGGCGAACACAGGCGGGGCAGCGGGCACGCGTCAGGCTGGCTCACTGCTTGAGGTCGAGGACCTGACGGTCAGGCTCAACGTCGAAGGCACGCAACGGGCAGTCCTCAGGGACATCTCGCTGAGCGTCCGGCCAGGCGAAGCGGTCGGGCTGGTCGGCGAGTCGGGGTCTGGCAAGTCGATGACCGCGCGGGCGATCGACCGGCTGCTGCCGCGCGGCGCCGAGGTGAGCGGCCAGATCAGCTTCGACGGCTCGGATGTGATGGCGCTCGGCGGCGCCGCGCTGCGCGGGTACCGGAACCAGGTCGCGATGATCTTCCAGGACCCGCGCGCCCACGTGAACCCTGTCCGCCGGATCGGCGACTTCATGACCGAAGCGCTGCGGACAAACCTGGACGTGCCAGCGGGCGAGGCGCGCCGGCGGGCGGCGGAGATGCTCGGTCAGGTCGGCATCGCCGACGGCGAACGGCGGCTGCGGCAGTACCCGCACGAGCTGTCCGGCGGCATGCTGCAGCGCGTCATGATCGCGGCCGCGCTGCTGACCGAGCCGAAGCTGCTGCTCGCCGACGAACCGACCACCGCGCTCGACGTCACCACCCAGGCCGAGGTGATGGCGATCATGGATGACCTGCGCCGCGAGTTCGGCCTGGCGATGCTCTTCATCACGCACAACCTGGAACTGGCCGCGGCGATATGCGACCGGACCGCGGTGATGTACGCGGGGCAGATCGTCGAGGTGCGCGAGTCGACACTGCTGCACGACGATCCGCTGCATCCGTACACCGCCGCGCTGGCGGCGGCCAGGCCGGACATCGCCCAGACAGCGGAGCGGCTCGCGGCGATCCCCGGGCGGCCGCTCTCGGCGTTCGAGGCGCCGGACAGCGAATGCGCGTTCGCCCCCAGGTGCCCGCACGCGCAGGACATCTGCCGGTCGGAGGTCCCCGAGCTGGTGGGGCTCGACGGCGGCCTGACCCGGTGTGTCCGCGCGATCGACCTGCGCGGCCAGCTGCGGTCCGTGAGCGCTGGCTCCATGGGCACCGGGAAGGGCGATGGCGATGTCTGAGGCTGTCGCGGTGGTGACACCTGACCCTGCCAGTAATGGCGGCCAGCCGGTGCTCGAGGTCAGCGCGCTGCGCAAGGAGTTCGGCGAGCTCGTCGCCGTCGGCGGCGTGACCTTCACGGTTCAGCAGGCCAGGTCGCTCGCGATCGTGGGGGAGTCAGGCTCTGGCAAGACGACGATCGCGCGGATGATCGTCGGGCTGGAACGGCCGACAGCGGGGACGATCTCGGCCTGCGGCCGGGACCGGTCGACACCGGCCCGCTCGGCCAGGGTGCGGCGGAGGCGCGGCAGCGAGGTGCAGATCGTCTTCCAGGACCCGTACACGAGCCTGGACCCGCGGCAGACCGCGGAGGCCACGATCGACGAGGTGCTACGGCTGCACCACAGCTTGGCCGCCGACCGGCGGCGGGCCAGGATCCAGGAGCTGATCGGGCTGGTCGGCCTCGACGAGCGGCAGGCAAGGGCCCTGCCGCGGGCCTTGTCGGGCGGCCAGCGGCAGCGGGTCGCGATCGCGCGGGCGCTCGCCGCCGAGCCGCGGGTACTGATCCTCGACGAGTCGGTGGCCGCGCTCGACGTGTCGATCCAGGCCCAGGTGCTGAACCTGCTGGCCGACATCCGCGACTCGACCGGCGTCTCCTACGTGCTGATCAGCCACGATCTGGCCGTGGTACGCCAGCTCACCGACGACGCGATCGTGCTGCACCGCGGCGTCGTGGTCGAGCAAGGGCCGACGGCACAGGTCCTGGACGACCCGCGGCACGAGTACACGAAACGGCTGCGCGCGAGCGTGCCACGGCCCGGCTGGAAGCCGCGCCGCGGGGCGCTGAGCGCGAGCACGGCGGGGGAGGAGCCGCACACGCCATGAGTGACCTGAACTACCTGTCCGCGACCGACGCGCTGGCGAAGTTCCGCAGCAAGGAACTCTCGCCGGTGGAACTGCTCCAGGCGGTGATAGCCCGCGCGCAGGTCGTCGAGCCGGCCATCAACGCGTTCGCCGAGTCGCGCTTCGACGAGGCGCTGCAGGCCGCGAAGGAGGCCGAGGCCAGGTACGCGGGTCGTGCCGAGCCGCTCGGGCCGCTGGACGGGCTGCCGGTCGCGGTCAAGGAGGAGGCGCCGATCGCCGGGCAGCGCAACACGCTCGGCTCGCTCCCTCTCAAGGACAACGTGGCCACCGAGACGGCCGCGTTCGTGCAGCGGATCCTCGACGCCGGCGGGATCGTGCACGCCAGGACCGCGACGCCGGAATTCTCCAGCGCGCCGGTGACGTGGACGAAGCTCTGGGGCGTCACCAGGAACCCGTGGAACACCGCGTTCTCGCCTGGTGGCTCGAGCGGCGGGTCTGGCGCCTCGCTCGCGGCGGGGTCGACAACGCTGGCTACCGGCTCTGACATCGGCGGCTCGATCAGGATCCCCTCGTCCTTCAGCGGCGTGGTCGGGTTCAAGCCGCCGTACGGCAGGGTGCCCGAGGTCGCTCCTTTCAATCTGGACCACTACTGCCACGAGGGCCCGATGGCCAGGACCGTGGCTGACTGCGCGCTGCTGGAGAACGTGATCGCCGGGCCGCATCCCAGCGACGTCGTCTCGCTGCGGCCTAAGCTGGAGATCCCTGCCAAGCTCGAGGGAATCGAGGGGATGCGCATCGCGCTCTCGGTGGATCTGGGCTGCTATCGCGTCGATGACGACGTCGCTGCGAACACGCTCGCGGCCGCTGACCGGCTGCGGGACGCGGGAGCGACCGTGCACGAGGTCACGCTGCCCTGGGACCTGGAGACGATCGCGAGGACCGTCGACATCCACTTCGGCATGATCTTCGGCGCTTCGATGAAGGAAATCGACGATCTGCACCATGACCAGCTGACGCCCTACGTGCAGCGCCTGGTGGCCGCGTCGGAGAAGATCAGCAAGGATGACTTCTACGCGGGCTTGCTGCTCGAGGCCGAGTTCTACGCGCCGCTGGGCCAGATCCTGGACGATCACGACGCGCTGATCTGCCCGACCTTCGCGGTGCCAGCGCTCCCGGCCGACTACGACACCGGCGACACAGTCGAGGTGAACGGCACGCCCGTCGCGCGGTGGTTCGACGTGATGATGACGGTGCCGTTCAACATCGCCAGCCGCTGCCCGGTCATGAGCATCCCATCTGGCCTGTCGAAGGACGGCGTGCCGACCGGCCTGGCCGTGGTCGGCAAGACCTACGACGACGTGACCGCGTTCCGCGTCGCGGCCGCGCACGAGGCGCGCCTGCCCTGGCTGACCGCCGCAGGTCCCCGGCCCAGCCTATGAGCGGTTCAGCGCAGGCAACACTTGCCAACTGGCAGGATCCGCCGTTCAACCGGTGGGCGTTCCAGCATGTGCGGGAGCTGATCCCGAGCGCCAGGATCGCCAGCACCGGCCAGGCTCGGCCGTTGCCTAGGGACGAACGCCAGCTAGGGCGCCTTGCGTTCGCCATAAATGGAGCGGAGCTGACCGTCGATGAGTTCCTCGATGGCAGCTACACCGACGGGTTCCTGGTCGTGCACCGAGGCGAGGTAGTCACCGAGCGCTACTTCAACGGGATGCGGCCTGAGACGCCGCACCTGCTGATGTCGGTCTCGAAATCGGTGACTGCGGCCGTCGCCGGCGTGCTAGCAGGCCGCAGCGTGCTCGACCCCGCCGCCGAGATCAGCAGCATCGTGCCCGAGCTGGCCGGCACGTCCTTCGCGGGCGCCACCGTGCAGCACCTGCTCGACATGCGGGCAGGGACCCGATTCAACGAGGATTACGCAGACCTCGACGCTGATGTCCGCGCGTATGAGCGGATCTACCTGTGGCGGCCGCCGGCCGGCGGTCAGGACGCGGCCGACGCGCTCAGCTACTTCGCGGCGCTGCCGAACGACGGTCCGCACGGCGGCCCGTTCCGGTACCGGTCGATCCTGACCGACGTGCTCGCCTGGGTGATCGAACGGGCCGCGGGGGAGCGGCTCGCGGACCTGATCAGCCGCGAGCTGTGGCAGCCGATGGGCGCGGAATTCGACGCGGAGATCACGCTCGACCGGCACGGCAACCCGATGGCGGACGGCGGGGTGAGCGCTACGCTGCGGGATCTGGCCAGGTTCGGGCTGCTGTACCTGCACGGCGGCCTGGCCGGGAATTGCCAGGTCATGCCGGCCTGGTGGGTCGACGACACGGTGCGCGGCGCGCCAGACGGGCCGCAGGCGTTCACCGAGGGAGACGAGCGGGCCGGGTACCCCCCAGGCGGCCATTACCGGAACTGCTGGTGGGTGCGCGACCCGGCGTTGCCGTTCTACCACGGCAGCGGGATCAACGGGCAGGCCGTGTTCGTGCATGGTCCGTCGCAGACCGTGGTCGCGAAGCTGTCCACCTGGCCGGTCGCGTGGAGCGAGGAGTTCTACGGCCAGACGATCGCGTGCGTCCAGGCGATCACCGATGCCCTGGCGTCCGGCCAGGTCTGAGGCTCAGCGGGACTGTTCAGGCAGGCCGGCGTCGCCCGGCCGGACGAGGCCGGTCTCGTAGCCGTAGACCACGGCGTGCGCCCGGTCGCGCAGCCGCAGCTTGGTCAGGATCCTGCTCACGTGCGTCTTGGCAGTCGCCTCGCCGATCACCAGCGTCCTGGCGATGTCGGCGTTGGACAAGCCGCGGACTAGCAGGCCGAGCACCTCGCGTTCCCGCTCCGTGAGCTGGCCCAGGTCGGGCGCGCTCGCGGGACGGCCGCGGACGAAATGCTCGACGAGACGCCGCATCGGGGCTGGGGAGACGAGGGCATCGCCAGCCGCCGCTGCCCTGATCGCGAGCACGATCTCCTCCGGCGGGGCGTGCTTGACCAGGAAGCCGCTCGCCCCAGCGAGCAGCCCGCCGAACACGTACTCGTCCAGGTCGAAGGTCGTGAGCAGCACGACCCGCGGCGGGTCAGGCGACAGCCCGACGACGTGCCTGGTCGCCTCGATGCCGTCCATCTCTGGCATCCGCACGTCCATCACCACGACGTCGGGCCGCAGGACCGCGGCCTTGCTGGCGGCCTGCTGGCCGTCGGCCGCCTCGCCGACGACCTCAAGGTCGGGCTGGGTCCCGATCAGCTGGGCCACGCCAGCGCGCACCAGCGGCTGGTCGTCGGCGATCAGGATCCTGATCGTCATGCCGGGCTCGGCAGGAACGCCCTGACGACGAAGCCGCGGTGGCACCGCCCGGCCTCGAAATCCCCTCCCAGCAGCCTGGCTCGCTCGCTGAGCCCGGCCAGTCCCGCACCACCGCCGTTTGCGACACCGGCCTCCGCACCGGCAGGGCCCGAGGCGAGAAGCCGGCCCGAAGGGCCCTCGTCAGCCACTTCGATCAGGACGCCGGTCCCGCTGTAGCGCAGCCGGACCGTCGCGGCCGCGCCGCCCGCGTGCCTGATCGCGTTCGTCAGGCCCTCCTGTACGACCCGGTACCCAGCAAGCTCGATCGCGTCGGCCAGCGGCCTGGCTTCGCCGTCGACCGTGAGCTCGGCGCTCAGGCCCGCCTGCCTGGCCCGTTCGACGAGAGCCGGCACGTCATGCAGCCGCGGCTGCGGTACGTGCGGGCCGCCGGCCTGGTGGCCAGGACCGGCCGCGTTCGCTGTTTCGGTCTGCCGCATCCGGCGGACAAGCGCATTGAGCTCGTCGAGGCCCTCGCGAGCGCCACGCTCGATCGTCGCGATCGCGGTCACCGCGGCCTGCGGATCGCGCGCCGCGGCGAGCCTGGCCGCTCCCGCCTGCACCGCGATGGCGCTGAGCTGGTGGGCGACCACGTCGTGCACCTCGCGGGCCAGGCTCGCCCGCTCCTCGTCGTAGGCCTGCCTGGCCAGGCTCGTGACGAGATCCCGGTGCGCGGCCGTGATCTCACCGACGGCCAGGGCGGTCGCGAACAGCGCGCACCCGATCGCGGTCGTGTGGTTGTTCTCGATGGCCTGCAGGGTGACGATCGCCGCGAGGACGGCCAGCGCCACCAGGACCCTGACGGCCAGCCGCAGGGTCCTGCTGCCGTACGCGCCGAGCCCGTAGGCGGCGGTCAGCACGGCGGCGCTCGCCGACCACAGGTTCAGGTGCAGGGCGAACTTGACCGCGAGCGTGGCGGCGGTCACCGCCAGGACGAGGGGCGGCAGCCGGCGCCGCCACAGGAACGGCACGGACTGGGCGGCGGCGAGCGCGACAAAGCCGGCGATCTCCAGGTTCGAGCCGCCGTGGCCAGGTGGCCGCCACCACCATGGCACGTCGAAGAGCGCCCAGATCGCGAGGCCGGCCGCGACGAGGCGGTCGGCGGTCACCGGCGTCAGATGCCGGACGAGGGCACGGGACATGCCTTGACGATACGTCCCGGGCGGGCCGGCCGAATCCCGCGACCACGGGCGTCGCCAGGGCGCCCGGTTCATGCGGTCACATCCGCCGCGAACCGCCAGCGAGCGACAAGGCCCGCGATCGCGGCGGTGACGGCGATCCCGACCAGGCCGGCAACCACCCCGAGGTGCTGGCCGCCGCCGCCACTGAACCTGCTCCAGAAGTTTGTCGGCAGGTAGCCGCTTCGCGCGAAGCTCATCCAGGACTGGACGAAGGAGGCCGGTGATAGCCGTCCCACGCTGGCGATGCCCGCCACCAGCAGGGCAAGCAAGAACACCCCGGCCGTGATCGCCGCCGTGGCCAGCTGGCCGCGCCCGATCGTCCCTGCCGCGACCGCGACGGCAGCGAACAGGCCTAGCACCAGCGCCGCCCGGCCGACGGAGGCGGCCGACGAGCCGAGCCCGGTCCACAGGCCGCCATGCGAGGCAGGCAGCCCGGCGCCGGCCGCGATCAGCGGTCCGGCAAGGGCAAGCACGGCCCAGCATGTGAGCATCGTCGCTATCCCGGCCGAGGTGATCGTGAGCCACTTCGCGACGAGCACCATGCCGCGGCGGCCCTGCCTGCTGAGCAGCTGCCTGATCGTGCGGAGGCCCCACTCGCCGCCCCAGTGGCCGCCAGCGACAAACGCGATCAGCACGAGTCCTGGCAGCGAGGCGAGCATGCCGGCGGCCATGTGCCCGATCTCGCCAGGCTGGGCGAGCGTGGCGGTGGCGGTCGCGGCGGCCCTGGCGGCCGCGTGCGCGCTGGCGATCACGTGACGGCACTGTGCCGTGGCCGCGTGATCGCAGATGTCGGGAATCCGCGGGCTCGCCAGCCCGCCCCTGGCGTTGTTCGCAGCGCCCCACGTGATCAGCAGGCAAAAGCCGGTCACGGTCAGGCCTGAAACCCAGGTCAGGGGCCTGGCGAGCTTGCGGAACTCAGCCCGCAGCAGCGACATCATTGTCGATCCTCTCGTCGCCAAGGGCAGTCTCTGGTCCCGTGGTCTCTGGTCCCGTGGTCTCTGGTTCAGTGATCTCGAGGAACCTGTCCTCGAGCGGCGGCTGCTCGACAACCAGGGACTCGGCGACGACGCCGCCAGCGATCAGCGCGGCGTTCACGTCCCTGCCGCTGTCGTGCTGCACCAGGAGTTCCTGGCGGCCGCCGGCTGGCGCGAGCACGGGCGCCCAGCGGCTGAGCAGCCGGGCGGCCGCACCGCTATCCGCGGTGTCGACCAGCACCCTGACCTGACGCCTGATCGCGCCCAGCGTGGCAGGCGGTCCCTCATCGACGAGCCGGCCACGGACGATCACCGCGACCCTGTCGCAGACCTGCTCCACCTCGGCGAGCAGGTGGCTGGACAGGAACACGGTCGTCCCGTCGGCCGCGAGCCCGCGCAGCAGCTCGCGGATGTCCCTGATCCCTGACGGGTCAAGGCCGTTCGTCGGCTCGTCAATGATCAGCAGCGGCGGCCGGCCGAGCATCGCTGCCGCTATGCCGAGTCGCTGCCGCATGCCCTGGGAGTACGTCCTGACCTTCTTCGCGGACGCGGCAGCCAGCCCGGTCATGCCGAGCACCCGGCCGATCTCGGCGGCTCCGGTCGTTCGGGATGCCGCACCGCCGTTCGTCGCGGCGAGCACCTGCAAGTTCTGGCGCCCGGTGAGCCACGGGTAGAACGCGGGCTCCTCGATCATCGAGCCCGTCCTGGCCGTGAGCCTGGGGTCGGGCAGGAGCCCGCCGAGCAACTCGATCCGTCCGCCGGTCGGCGCGATCAGGCCGAGCAGCATCCTGATGGTCGTCGTCTTGCCGGCACCGTTCGGTCCGAGGAAGCCGTACACCTGGCCGGCGCCAACAGCCAGCTCCAGCCGGTCGACCGCCAGGGTCTGCCCGAACCGCTTGCTCAGCTCGATGCACATGATCGCGTCCATGACATGACCGTAGGGACACCGGCAGCATCCGGCGCCGGCCGCAAGATCGATCTCGCGTCACCTTTTTGGTGACGCGGCCCGGCTGTAGCGTTGCGCGTAAGAAAACGGCCAGGGCGGAGAGGCGGCGCGATGGCTGAGCTGGTCGGTGACCTGGAGCTCGCGGAGTTCGACATCTCCGACGCCGGGCTCGCCGGGGACGCCTATCATGACCGCCTCGCGGCGGCCAGACAGCACGGCTGGCTGGTCAAGTCGCCAATCTCGTACGTCGTGCTCGACCGCGAGGCCGGCGAGTTCTTCCTGCGGGCCAGGCAGACAGCGTTCCCTGGCCGGGAGATCGCCGAGCTCTTCGGCATCACGGGCGGCAGGCTCGCCGAGCAGATCGACGCCAACATCCTGAACCTGACCGGCGACCGGCACCGCAGGCTCCGCGCCCTGGTGGCGCCCGCCTTCACGCCGCGGGCGACAGCGCAGTGGCGGCCGGTCATGCGGGGGATCGCTGCGTCGCTGTGGTCCGACGTGGACGGCGCCACCGAGTGCGAGTTCGTGTCCTGGTTCGCCGGGCCGTTCCCGGCCAGGACAATCGCCGCGGTCATCGGTGCGCCTCAGCAGGACGCGGCCGAGCTGCACCGGCTGTCCAGCCTGGTGCAGCGGCAGTTCGACATCCGGGCACTCGCCGCCGAGCCCGAACTCATCGAGCAGGCGGTCTGCGATCTGTACGACTAGGTCGACGGCCTGCTTGAGCAGCGCCGCCGCGAGCCCGCCGGCGACCTGATCAGCACCCTGCTGCGGGTCGAGGCAGAAGGGGAGCGGCTCGCTGGGCCCGAGTGCGTGAACCTGGTGCTCAACGCGCTGGCTGGCGGCGTCGACACGACCGCGGCGCAGCTCGCCCACGCGTTCCGGCTGTTCGCGCGCCATCCCGGCCAATGGCAGGCGCTGCGCGAACGGCCCGAGCTTGTCCGATGCGCTGTGGACGAGGTGCTCAGGTTCGAGCCGATCACGCCGTTTACCGCGCGTATCTGCACCGAGCAGCTCGAGCACCGCGGTGTTATCTTCCCGGCCGGTACGATCGTGGCGGTATGCGCCGAGCGGGCCAACCGGGAAGCCGGTTCTGGCGAGGTTTTCGACATCACCGCGGAGCCAGGTCTGGGCAGTGCCAGCCGGGGGGACGACCCCCCGAACCCCCCGCAGCGCGCGCTCACGTTCGGCGCTGGCGCCCATTTCTGCCTCGGCCAGAACCTGGCCAGGGCCGAACTGGAGGAGGCGATCGGCTTTCTCGCCCCGCGGCTGCCCGGCCTCAGGCCAGGGGGGACCGAAGAGCTCGGCGGGGTCGAGGGAATCTACGGAATCGAGTCGCTGCCGCTGGCATGGTCGGCGAGCTGACCGGCCAGCGGCAGCGAGTCGAATGGCAGGTCCCCCGCCGCCCCCACTGGCGGGGAACCTGCCGGTCTCATCGGCTATATCCGGCTGACGCCCTGGTTGGAGGCTGCCAGCGGGCCGAGGGTGATCATCCGCCAAGCCTCATCCGCGTGGCTGAGCATGAGCTCGCCCGCGTCCTCAGGTTCGTCGCGCCTGAACAGAGCCGACCAATCGCGGATCCGAAGGTGCAATGCATACACGTCGCGAGTCGCCTCTTCGAACAGTCTCCATGCGCTTGCTAGCGTCGCGGGGGTGTGCGACGAATGGGCGATAAGCTGCACCAAGTCTGGAACGACGGTCGTCGGATCATCGAGAGCGCAACCCTCCAAGATGCGGCGGATTTCGCCGAACGTCATTTGATCGAGGAAGTCTTGCGACCCCTGATCGTCATCGATCTCGAGCCTTTCGGCGTGTGAACTGGTCGTTGCCGGTCCGTTACCAAGGCCTGACGAATTGCCCATCCAGTACGAGTCTGGCTCATCGAAGCCATTCCCCGTCCTGGCTGTCGAGCGGTGGCGGGGCTGATATCTCTGCTCCCCGAGCAGTCCCAAGGAGAGCCACGTCAATGCCATCCGCTCGGCCCCCATGCCAGGTGTCGAAGCCAGTCTCGTGGTCGCGCTCGGAGGGCAACTGTCCTGGCCTGTGCCGGGACGGCTGTCTCAGCGGGCACGAATGGCTCCTCTGTCACGGGCGGCCCAGTGGAACGGCTCCTCAAGGCCGCCGATGTCGGCGAGCTTGGCCTGGATCTCGGCCGCGAGGTAACGCCGGTGACCGCCCAGGGTGCGAATCGAGTTGAGCTTGCCCGCCTTGGCCCATCTGGTAACGGTCTTTGGGTCGACACGAAATGCCGCGGCGACCTCGGCCGGCGTAAGCAAGGAACTCGGCGGGCGAGTTGCTTGGCTTCCATTCATGGTAATGCTCCTTACATGGGTAATTTGGTAGAGTAGAGTGCACCCGGGACCATCCGGGAGAACGTATCTATGCGATGCATCCTTGCAAAGCATGCGATAAGGCTGCGGGTCCCTCCATTTCATCGAAGTCACGGGTAATCGCGGCGACCGGAACGCGCAGGGCTCGGGCGATCCTGTGAATCGTGGCGGGACGCGCGCTTCGCTTTTCCCGCTCGATGTTGGACAGCGCGGCTTGGCTCATTCCGACTTGCCGGGCAAATTCAGGCTGATGCCAGCCATCCTTTTCGCGAAGAGAGCGGATGGCTGCGCCATTTTGTCGAAGCCTTCCTGGTGCCCCGCCCGTGAACACGCGCGGGACGGTGACCGTTTGTGTCCTGCTCATGCGAGACAATCTATGGTGCGACCAGGGATGTCGCAACCAGAATGGAGACACTGACGGGCACCAATGGTCACGATTGTCCAACGAGGCGGTATGCACAGTGATCGCGTCGCGACGTCGCGGCGGCCGGGCGAGCGGGTTCCGGCGGCGCCATGCAACGCTATCGGCCCGGCGCCCTGGCGCGTTCGACACGCGATGCCGGGACTTAAATGGCGCCCGAAGCGACCGCAATCGCCGCTGGTAGCGACGCTGCGATATGGCGAAGACCGAGGTGGGCCGGTAGTTCGTGCGGCGGGCTTGTCGCCTCGCCGATGAGCGATCCTTGTAGGGAACCGCCCCTGTTAGAGCTATCATCAACGAGATGAAAGCTATATCCGAAACTGACGCTGCCCGGATCGCTGCGGATGGACTGTAATGGAGACATATCCTGCGGAGGCTTGGCGCCGCCTCGGCCGCATGCTCGAGCGTAGGCGGGGCGAGCTCGGCTATGGGTTCAGGCAGCGGGCCCGGTTCGCCCGAGACTGCGGCGGCGGGATGATCTCGGTGAAGACGCTAAGCAGACTTGAAAACGGCGAAAGGGAATCGTATCCAGAGTCCACGGTCGGGACCGTTGAAGCCATGTACCGATGGTCGGCCGGGAGCGTTGAGTCCGTATTGACGGGAGGAGAGCCGAGTCCGCTGCAGGCGCCGCCCGCGCCCGGCAACTCGATCACGAGCCCGGACGCCCCGCCGACACCCGGTGAGCGCCTCGCGGGCTGGGTCTACGTCCGGATGAGCCAGCGCGGCTACGAGGACGAGGTCATCCATGATTTTCTCGACGCAGAAGGCCTGCCGCGTGAGCCGACCACGATCTCGGCCGTCAGGCGCATAGCCGAAGCGACCGAGGCAACGGTTGCTGAGGTTCTGGCGCTGGTGGGGGTCGAAGACATCAACACGCGCCGCATCCTGCGTGCCGTTCCCGATGCCGAGAATGAGACCCCAGCCGAACAGCTGACCCGGGACTCCAGGCAGGCTGGGCGCCGACCCAGCTAGCTGCCATCACCCCGTTGAGCCTTCGATCCAGCACGGCTGCCGTAGCGGGGCCGGGCAAGAAGATCGGTGACGGTTGACTCACCTGGCTCGGCCGGCTTCGGCTTGGCGGCTGGCCTGGCAGGCAGGGGAGATGTCTGGCAGCTCGTCGCGACCTTGCAGCCCTGCTTGAACCCCCGGCGCCACGCGATCCAGGCGTCAGGCACGGTCACGCTGATCCAGCCGCCCAGCGTCACCACCGTCGCAGGCAGCGCCAGGGCGATGGCCTGCGTCGTGCTGATCGCATTGGATCCGGCGAGGACCGTCGTGACGAGAACGAGTAAAACGCCTCCGCAGGTAGATACAACCGCTGTCCGGACACGCGGCCTCATGCGCGTCCCGGCGTGCCTTCGCTCCGCTGCCCCGTCAGCCATATCTACGTATCTCCCCTACTAAGACCTACATCGGACTACGTCACTAAGTCACCAAGCACGCACACTTGGTATGAGCCATCTGATTTGCGATCATTGAATTATGAATCCCGACTATCCCTACCATCCCAACCATTCCCACAAGTTACGCAATTCGGAAATTCAGGCCATATCGTTGACACCAAGGTCCGGGGCGTCGTTCTCAATGTCTAACTTTTTTGAACCTTAACTTCTGAAGTCTGCAATTGGCAGCGACACACCCTATGGGAGTGTCACAATTCCCCGAGGTTGCGGCCAGGTGAGCGGCGACGCGGATGGGCTCAGCGATGTGCTGCGGCCAGACAGAACAGCGAAGTCGTACCCTGGAGCTAGCGGTGAACGCCTCGTCCGCGGCCCCATGCGGATGTCATGAGTGACCGCTCCTGACCTCCCACCGGGTGCCGTCCGGTGTGTCCCTTAGCTCGACGCCAGCGGCCTCGAGCGCGTCCCTGATGACGTCAGCCGCAGCGTACGCGCGGTCCTTGCGCAGCGATTCCCTGAGCGCGACCAGCGGCCCCACCGCGGGCCGCAGCCGGTCGCCGGGGTCGGTTAGGCCCTGGTCAGCTGCCCGGCCGAGCCTGGTCACCAGGCCGCGTAGCACCGCCCTGGCCCGGTCGGAGTCATCGTTCTCGTCGGTGTCGGTGGACCAGGCCTCGATCGCCGCTTCCAGGTCGAGGATGGCTGTGACCATTGCGGCGCTGTCGCGATCACCGGTAGCGGCGTCGAACCGGCCTTCCGCATCCGTCGTCACATCGTTCAGCGCCCGGCTTTGCCGGTCCTGGCCGGCCGCCTGCGCGGCATGACCCCCGTCCGGCTGGCCGGGCTCGCCCTGACGCGCCGCGGACTGACCGCCGGCCACCGCGCCGCTGCGGACCAGGACGCGCAGTTCGTCCAGGCTCGAGCGGGTCCCGGCCGGCAGCACCGTGCTGACCCCTGCCTTCCGGACGGTCGTACCGCCGCGCCCGACGACTTCGGCCTCCGCTGTCGCCAGGTCGATGATCAGCGCGGTGTGCTCGTCGACACCGAGCACAGCGGCGTCCGCGGGAAGCTCGCGCTCCAGGATGGCCAGCCTGCGCTCACCCAGATAGCAGAACCGCGTATCGTGCGTGCCGCCCTCGGCGTTGTCGTAGTGCGGGATCACCGCGACCTTCAGGCCAATCACGCTGAACAGGTCGAGGCCGTCAAGCCAGTGCGGGTCGGCCCCGACCTTGTAGATCTCGTAGACCGGCACAGCCACGATCCCGATCGCGGCGGCCGCAGCCGACGCGATCACCGTGATCCCGGCTCCGGCTGCGATCCTGTCGCGCAGCGCGTCGGCGACCGGCCCGCCGCGCCATCTCGCGAGCGCGTAGGACGGGCTCCCTGGCCCGGCGAACACCCAGTCCGCCGACCGGATGGCCGCGAGCCCGGCGGGCGCCTCCGGGTTCTTCTCCGGCGGCAGGTCGGCGTCGCTGACCACACCCACATTCAGGCCCACGCTTCGTGCGAAGTAGGCCTGAGCACGTGCGGAGATGTCGCTCGCGTTTTCCTGAAACGCGTAAGCCGTGTCGAGCAGGACGGCGCTGTGGCTCCCCGGGCCGAGCCTCGCGGCCAGCGCCTTGTGGATGGTGACCATCGTCGGGCTCGTCTCGCCTGAGCCCATGATGACCAGCACCCTGCACTGGGCCGCGTCGCCCACCTGCTGCCTCCTCGAAGGTCGCGGCTCTGGCGGACAGATTCCGCCGGTACTGCCCGTCGGTACCTTACTCACCCGTTCTGACGTCAGGCCGCTGCCGCTGTGGCCTTCCTCGCGAGCACGATGAATCGCCTGCCGGTCACGGGCAGCGGCCACGTGCCTGGTCGCTGCCACGCCGCCCGGAGCGCGGGCAGGAACGCTTCCAGGCTGTACGCAGGTACCGCCCAGCCGACGATCTTCAGGTAGTAGACAACGGCGCCGACGTGCTCGAAGTAGCGGGTGGACTGAGCGGCGGCGGTGCTGGCGATCCTCAAGCCTGCCGCGGTCAGTTGCCCCTCGGCCAGCGGCAGCCAGGTCTGCGGCGCATCGGGCGGGTCGAGCCCTAGCACGCCGAACAATGCGTCATCGCTGTGATAGTCCACCTGCTGGGTGAGGAAGGTCCCGCCGGGTGCGAGCACGCGGTACACCTCGTCGCCGCGGAACGACTCGTGCCTGTTGATCACGAGGTCGAAGGCGCCATCGGCGAACGGGAGCCGGCCTGGCCGGCCTGGTTCGGCCGAGGCGCCTGCCTCGCTCATGTTCTCCGGCGCGCCGTCGGAATGGATGACGGGGATCCCTAGCGGCCGCAGCCGGCGCACGGCGACCGGCACGTTTGGCGGCCACGACTCGGTGGCGATCGTGTGCGCTGGCCTCGGGGTGATGCCGGCCAGCACCTCGCCGCCGCCGGTACCCACGTCGACCATGGTGCGCGCGGTCGCCGCGTACCTGGCCACCTCTCCTGCGTAGCTCCATGGCAGGTCCTCGGTGGTCGAGCGCGCGTCGAGCCAGCTGCAGTCCCAGCCGGTGAACGGGGCGGCCGTCGCCTCGGCGATGAGCTCCTCGAAGGTAACCATGACGCGGCGCCTACGCAGGCTCGGCCCGCTGCCGGGCCAGCAGGCGGAGCAGGAGGAACCCGGCGACGCCGACCGCGATCTCGCTGAGCCACAGCGCCGGATAGCCGGGCACGGGATACGCGGCGCCGCCGCCAATGCGCAGGCCGTACAGCCACCAGGCCAGCGGCTCGAGCACGAAGACGGCGGCCATCAGGATGGCAGCGACCGCCGAGTGGCGCTGCCGCCACCACAGCCCGAGCGCGCCGAAAACCGGGCCAGTCACCAGGCCGCGCTCGGCGTAGTACACCACGGTTCCCATGGTCAGTGACAGATCGGTGAGCCACGAGTGCCTGCCGAGGTCCAGCACGAAGCTCTCGGCGAAATAGAACCCGGTCAGCGCCGCGAGCGTGGCTGTCAGGCCGTAGAGCGCGCCGAGGATCAGGCGGCGGCTGCTGGCCGCGGCGCCGGCCAGGAACGGCACAAGCAGCCACAGGGCGCTGATGTTCCCGACGGCGTCGGACAGACCTGGGCCGTTGCCCTTGATCCAGGCCATCACGATGCCGAACACCACACAGGTCGCGACGAGGAGCGCGACCCTGCGAGCGGCGATCCGGCGACGAGCTGGACTC
The DNA here is from genome assembly GCA_963739025.1 of uncultured Actinomycetota bacterium. GTDB lineage: Bacteria > Actinomycetota > Actinomycetes > Streptosporangiales > Streptosporangiaceae > Chersky-822. The sequence continues at coordinate 318,548 of CAVTYS010000006.1, forward strand.
TCCTCCATGACTGCGCAGGCTAACCCCTGTCAGACGCCTCTGGGAACATAGGGCCGTGCACAGGGTCAAAGACGCAGAGCGCAGGCGCCGGCTAGCGGTGCGGCACGCGCTGGCGCCGTCGGCCAGGATCGGCGGCGAGCCACCGGATCCAGCGGCGGTCGCTGGCAAGCTGGTCGCGCTGCACTCCACCGACCCGGCGAGCGTCTACCTGTCGATCATGAGCAGGACAGCCGAGCCGGTCGCACCCAGCGTGATCGAGGCGTCCCTGTACGAGCGGCGGGATCTGGTGCGCATGCTGGCTATGCGCAGGACCGTGTTCGTCGTGCCGGCCGGCACGGTGCCGGTCCTGCAGGCATCGACGACCAGCCGCATCGCCAGGGACCAGCGTGCCCGGCTGCTGAAGCTGCTTGCCGAGCTGACGCCTGTCACCGATCCCGAGTCGTTTCTCGCCGACGTCGAAGCCGTCGTGCTGCGCGTGCTCGCCGAGCGAGGCGGCACGGCTACGGCCGCTGAGCTGTCGGCTGCGGAGCCGCGGCTGAAGACGAAGCTGGTGATGGCGGCGGGGAAGTCGTATCAGGCCACGCAGACGGTCACGAGCCGGGTGCTGCTCGTGCTCGCGGCGCAGGGCAAGCTCGTGCGCGGCCGACCCATCGGCACCTGGCTGTCACAGCAGTACCGGTGGGTGCTCGCCGAGCACTGGCTACGTCCAGACGCGAGCGCGATCGGCGAGCACGCCGCGCGGGCCGAGCTCGCGCGGTTGTGGCTGTCGGCGTTCGGGCCTGCGCCGCTGGCCGACCTGAAGTGGTGGACCGGGTGGACGATGACGCAGGCCAGGCGCGCGGTCGCGGACATCGGAGCCGTCGAGGTGAACCTCGATGCCGGGATCGGGCTCGCGCTGCCCGGCGACCTCGGGGACACCGATGACCCTGGTGACTGGGCGGCATTGCTGCCCGCGCTCGACCCGACGGTCATGGGCTGGTCGGACCGGTCCTGGTTCCTCGGGCCGCACGGCACGGCGCTGTTCGACGTCAACGGGAACGCGGGCCCGACGATCTGGCTGAACGGCCGGATCGTCGGCGGCTGGGCCCAGCGCGCCGACGGCGAGATCGCGCTGCGCTTGCTGGAAGACGTGGGCGCCGAGCACAGGAAGCTGATCGACACGGAGGCAGAGCGGGTCGGGACGTGGCTGGCCGGGGTCCGGGTGATACCGCGATTCCGGACCCCGACCGAGCGGGAGCTCAGCTCTTAGCTGCCCGCGACCACCCACTGAACGGTGAACGCGGTGTCGCGCCTGGTGCCGTTCGCGTCCGCGCAGACGACCTCGAGTTGCGGCGTGTGCGTGCGGAGCAGGTTGTAGATGCAGCGCCGGTAGCCGGCGCCGATCGGCGTGATCTGGATGTTGCCGTCCCCGCCGTTGGGCTTGCCGGTCGGGCTCGACCCAGCGAAGAACACCTTGTAGCTGCCGCGGTCGAGGTGGGCCACGGTGATTCGCGCACCGTGCTTGCTGTCGAACTGGGTCGCCGGCTGGTAGACCGGCGCCCGGCCGACGGCCTGGACCTTCGCGTTCGCGGTAGTCAGGCCGTTCTGCCCCATCAGGTTGTTGCCGCGCGCATAGGTCACGAAGAATTCCTGGTCAGTTGGGGTACCGGCCGGATCGAAGCACCTCACGTTGATCTTCTGCGCGGTCTTGGTGGCCGTCCAGCTGCCGATCTGGCACATGCCGGGCTGGTCGGACGCCAGGCTGACCTTGACCGTGCCCTTGTCGTTGCCCGCGCTTCCCGAGCCGGGCATGGTCACGTTGTAGACGCCGGCCGCCGCCCGAACCACCGAGTTGCGCTTGCCCGCCGAGTTGTACTGCGCCCCGATCGCCGCGTTGGGAACCGTGACGAACGCGAAGTCGAGCGCTCCCGCTGGCTTGCTGACCGGACCCGTGACGAGCAGGTCGAAAGGCTCGTCCGCGAACCTGCCGCCGCCGTCGAAGCAGTCGACCTCGGCCGACAGGGTGGTCGGGTTCCTGACCGGTATCGCGGTCAGGCTCTCCACCGAGCACGAGGACCGGTTGTCGGTGCCCGTCCCGGACAGTGACACATGCGCGTTGCGGACCTTCAGGAGTCCAGGGAAGTTGACGACCTCGATTCCAGGATTGTCCCGCAGGATGCTGACGAGCTGTCCGTTGGAGCTATAGGTGGTCGTGGGCCCGCTGGCCGCGTCGAAATGCACGAATCCGGCCTCGGCGGTCTTGGCCGCCGCCGGTGCGGCTGGCCCCGGTGCGGCTGGCCCCGGTGCGGCTGGCCCCGGTGCGGCTGGACCCGGTGCGGCTGACACTGCCATCGCGGGCGTCGCCGCGGCGAGCACGATCAGCGGCATGGCGAGGATCGGGACGAGCCTGTGGCGTCGCCGGCTCATGGTTGGCGTTCCTTTCCTGGTACGGCGGCGGTCAGCGGACGACCCACTGCACGGTGAAAGCGGAATCGGCGAGCGTGCCGCCGGGGCCGGCGCAGTTCACATCCAGTTCGGGCGTGTGCGTCGGCATGATCGTGTAGCCGCAGTGGCGGAGACGCGGGCCCGCGGCCGTGACCTGGATGTGGCCATTGCCGCCGTTGGGGTTGCCGGACGGGCTTGAGCCGCCGAACAGCACGACGTACTGACCGCGATTCGTGTGCACGACGTGATCCGCGCACCGTGCTTGCTGTCGAACTGGGTCGCTGGCTGGTAGACCGCTCCGCCAGGCTTAGCCGCGGCGTTGGCGTCGGCCAGGCCGCCGCGGCCCATCAGGTTGTTCCAGCGCGCATAGGCCACCGTGAACTGCCTGTTCCGCAGGCCGCCGTCCTGGGCAGAGCACACCACCGTGATCTTCTGCGCGGTCTTCGTGGCCTTCCACGTTTCGACCTGGCAGTTACCGGCGCCTGGCCCGACAGGACTCACCGACACGGTGCCGCTGGCGTTGCCGGCGCTGCCAGAACCGGGCATCGTCACGAGGTAGACCCCGGTGCTCGGATGCGCCACGGAGTTCGTCTTGTGAGCGGAGTTGAACTGGAACGGCCTGAACGTGGGATTGGCGCTCAGGCTGCCGTGCGCGCCCTTGTACACAAAGGCGTAGTCGGGCACTCCCTTCGGATGGCTCGGGGCGTGCGACACGAGCAGGTCGAATGGCTCCTCGGTCTGTACTCCGGCCTGGTCGTAGCACTGCACGAGGAAGGCGTGCGTGTCCGCCGCCGGCCAGGCCCTGCGGGCCGGCTGCTGGCCTCGGGCCTGTCTTCCCTCGACGGCGGCCACGCTGACGAACTCCACGCTGCATGAGGCGTTCGTGATCGGCGTCGATACCTGAGCGTCGCCGCCGTTGCCCTCGATGCCGACAAAGGAGACCAGGTCATCGCCCGGCGCCAACTGCCTGACGTTGACGTCGCCGCCGGGCTCACCTGCGCGCTGGCGGACACTGGAGCGGACATCGCCGCGCCGGCCACGGCGAGCCCGAGCAACGGGCCAGCGAAGGCACGCAGCAGTGACCGAATTCGTCGAGATTTCAAGCTGAATCCCCTCCTGCCCAAGCGGGCAGCTGTCACGTCGCGAACGGGCGAGCCGTTCGCTGGCGCGCCCCCGACGGGCGTCCAGCTGAGAACACGAAAGAAACGAACCCTGCTGGCACCTGCCAGCAGGGTTCGTTGTGGAGCCGGAACGAGAACGTGACCGAACTGTCAGCCAGAGTGTGGAATGCGCAGCTCCTGGCTGTCCGGTCGCAGTGTCCGGCTAGCCGGACAGTCCGGCTACTGGTCGGCCTCGGCGAGGCGGCGGAGCAGGCTCTCGCGGCGGGCTGCCAGTGCCTCGGCGAGGCTGTCTTGCTCGTCGGCGGCCTGGATCAGCGATCCGCGGTCGGTAGGGTCCTCGGCCTCGCCGACGCCCGAGCGGATCTCCGCAGCGGACTTGCGCAGCCGCTCCAGGTCGGCATCGACTTGCTTGAGCTCGGCTCGCAGTTGGTCTGCCGAGACATGCCCGGTCATCGGCTGTTCCTCTCCCCGGTTACGGCCCGGCCGTCATGGGCGTGCTCAGCCGCGGTGGCGTCTGAGGATCGCACCAGAGTAGTCGCCGGAGTTCCGTCAGGGCGACGACGACCCGCCAAATGCCGCCGTGCGCTGCCCGGCCTGCCAGGCGCGACCAGCGGCGTGCGTCCTGTTAGGAACGATGCTCGAGTGCGCGCCTGGTCAGGACCCGCGCCAGGTGCTGGCGGAACTCGCGGTCGGCGTGAATGTCCACGCCTGGCGACGTTCCCTCGGCGGCCAGCGCGGCTGCCTCGGCCGGGGTCGCGCCATCCGCTAGCGCCTGCTCGGCGGCGCGGGCGCGCACCGGCGTGGATGCCATATTGGCCAGCGCGATCCTGCCGTCAATCGCGGCGGCACCGACGATCGCCCAGTCGTTGGCGCGGCGGACGAACTTCTGGTAGCCCCAGAGCACACCCGGCTGGCGCGGCACCCGCACGGCAGTGAGCAGCTCGTCGTCGGCGACGGCGGTCTCGAAGAAGCCGGTGAAGAAGTCGTCCGCTGCCACCAGGCGGGTCCCGTCGGGGCCGGTGATCTCGACCGAGCCGCCGAGCGCGACCAGCGCCATCGGCAGGTCAGCCGCCGGGTCGGCGTGCGCGAGCGAGCCGCCGATCGTGCCGCGGTGCCTGATCTGCGGGTCGCCGACCAGCGACGCCGCGTGCGCGAGTAGCGGGGCGTCAGCCCGCACCAGCTCCGAGGCGGCCAGGTCGGCGTGCCTGGTGGTCGCGCCGATGACCAGTTCGTCGCCGTCGACGCTGATCCCCGACAGGCCGGCGGCTCTGGTGATGTCGATCAGCACGGCAGGCGCGGCGAGCCGCAGCTTCATCATCGGAAGCAGGGAGTGGCCGCCGGCCAGCACCTTGGCGTCGTCGCCGTGCTGGCCGAGCAGGTCGATCGCGTGCGCGGCCGAGTCGGCTGCCAGGTAGTCGAACCGGGCTGGAATCATGCGGTCACCCCGGCCTGGCCGTTCGCTGCGGGTGCTGACGCGGTGCTGGCGGCCAGCACAGCGCGGATGATGTTGTGGTAGCCGGTGCAGCGGCAGAGGTTGCCCTCAAGCCCCTCGCGCACCTGTTCTTCTGTCGGGTTCGGGTTCTCCTGGAGCAGGCTGACCGCCGCCATGACCATGCCAGGGGTGCAGAAGCCGCACTGCAGCCCGTGCTCGTTCCTGAACGCCTGCTGCACGGGGTGCAGGTCCCCGTTGGCGGCCAGGCCTTCGGCGGTCACGACCTGCTGGCCGGCTGCCTGCGCGGTGAGAACGGTGCAGGACTTCACCGATTCGCCGTTCAGCAGGACCGTGCAGGCGCCGCAGGATGTCGTGTCGCAGCCAATGTTCGCGGCGCGAAGGCCGCACACCTCGCGCAGGTAGTGCACGAGCAGCAGCCGCGGCTCTACCTCGTCGGACCGCTGCTCGCCATTGACGGTGAGCTCGACCTGCATCATGCACTCTCCGCTTCGGTTGGTTCGGGCTGTGCTGGCTGAGCCCGTGCTGGCTGATTCTGTGCTGCCTGGATCGCACGCCAGATGCGCATCGCGGTGGCGGGCATCTCCACATGCCGCACGCCGAGGTGCGCGACGGCGTCGACGATCGCGCTCTGCACCGCGGGGGTCGCGCCGATCGTGCCCGCCTCGCCGATGCCCTTGACCCCAAGCGGGTTGTAGCTGGTCGGCGTCTCCATGCTGGCCAGCTCGAAGCTCGGCAGCTCGGTCGCGGACACGATCGGGTAGTCGGCGAAGCTCGCGGTCAGCGGGTTGCCGTCGGCGTCGTAGACGACCTCCTCCAGCAGGGCCTGGGCTGCGCCCTGTGCGATGCCGCCGTGCCGCTGGCCCTCAGCGAGCAGCGGGTTGAGCACCACGCCAGCGTCGTCAACGGTGATCACGCGGGTCAAGGTTGGCTTGCCCGTCTCGGTGTCCACCTCGGCGACGGCGACGTGCGTGCCGAACGGGAACGTCGCGCCCGGCGCCGTGAAGATCGAGTGCACGAACAGGCGCTCTTCCTTGGCCAGGTCGGTCAGCGGAACCGAGGCCTCAGGGTCGCCTGCCACCGCGAACGCGCTCCGGCTCACGTCGAACCGCAGGTCGTCGGCGCTTGCCTCGAGCGCGGCAGCGGCCCGTTCCCTGGCCACATCGAGTAGTTCCCTGGATGCCTGCTGAACCGCGGCGCCGCCCTGTTGCAGGCTGCGTGAGCCGCCGGTCCCGCCGCCGACCGGGATCAGGTCGGTGTCGCCCCACTTCAGGGTGAAGTTCTCGACAGGGATACCTAGCTCCTCGCTGGCGATCATGGCCCAGGCCGTCGCGTGGCCCTGGCCGTGCGGCGACGTGCCGGTCAGGATCGTCGCGGTCCCGTCCGCGTGCACCTCGACGGTCGCGTTCTCTGACGGCGGGCCCGACTCGTCGCCGCCACCGGTGATCTCTACGTAGCAGGCCACGCCGATGCCGAGCTGGATGACGTCACCGTTCGCGCGGCGCGCGGCCTGCTCCGCGCGCAGGCCGGCGTACCCGGCAGCCTCGAGCGCCTTGTCCAGCGCGGCCACGTAGTCACCGCTGTCGTACAGCGCGCCGAACGAGGTCTGGTGCGGCTCGGTGAACGGGGCCAGCAAGTTGCGTCGCCTGACATCGGCGGGATCCAGCCCGATCTCGGCGGCGAAGAGGTCGAACGCCCGCTCCAGGGCGGCGGTTGCCTCGGGGCGGCCGGCGCCGCGGTAGGCACCGACAGGCGTCGTGTTGGTCGCGATCGTCCTGCCGATGGCCTCGGCGTTGGGAATGTCGTACGGGCCAGAGGCCATCAGGATCGTCAGGAACGGCAGGATCGCCCCGATCCGCGGGTAGGCGCCCGCGTCCTGGACGACCTCCAGCCGGTAGGCCAGGATGTTGCCGTCCTTGCTGCCGCCGATCGTGATCGTGTGCCGCTGTGCCCGGCCGTGCGTCATCGCGACCAGGTTCTCGAACCGGGTCTCGGTCCACCTGGCCGGGCGCCCGAGCTGCATGGCGACCCAGGCCGTAAGGACGTGCTCGGGGTCCGCGCCGAACTTCGCGCCGAACGCGCCGCCGACGTCCGGCGTGATGATCCTGACCTGGCCCTCTTCCAGGTTCAGGTACTTGACCATGTCGTCGCGCGCGCCCTGGGCGCCCTGGCTCGGAATCCAGCTGATGAGCCTGCCGTCCTCCCACACCGCCGCGGCCGCCCTTGACTCCATCGGCGCAGGGGCGACTCGCTGGTTCGTGAACGTGTGCGTGACGACGGCCTCGCAGCCGTCGAACAGGTCCTGCTTGAGGCTGCTGGCGTCGCCGAAGTTCGCCACCACGTTGGTGCCGGCGTCCTCGAACACCAGCACCTCGTCGGCGAACGCGTCGTCGAAGTCGATGACCGCGGGCAGCGGGTCGTAATCCACGTCGACCAGCTCGATGGCGTCCTCGCCCTGGTACGGGTCCTCGGTGACCACCACTGCCACCGGCTCGCCGACGAAGCGAACCTTGCCGGTCGCCAGCAGCGGCCTGGTCATCTTGGCGTTCACCAGGCCCGCCATCATCGGCTCGATGGCCTGCAGGCCCGCGACGTCCTCGGCGGTGTACACGGCGAGCACGCCGGGCGCGGCGAGCGCCGCGGTCGTGTCGATGCCGGTGATCCGCGCGTGCGCGACGGGGGAGCGGACGAAGAACACGTGGCAGGCGCCTGCCAGCCGCTCGTCCGTCAGATCCTCGGTGTAGACACCGCCGGTCGTCAGGAACCTCGGGTCCTCGGTCCGCAGGACCCTGGTGCCAAGGATGCTCATCGGCGGCTAGCCTCCTCGTCGCTGTGCGCAGGGCAGGAATTCGCCCGCTAGATGCGGGAAGTCGGCTCCTTCGAGCCGACACCCTGCATGCAGACTCTACCGATCAACGCCGCGAGGTCGGTGGCTGGATCCCGGTCAGGTCCGGTCACTGGGCTGCAAGTCCGGCGAATCAGGCTCGTGCGGGAATGTCGCATCGCCGCCGGCCGTTGAACTCGTCGGCGCCGGGCATATCCGGCGCTCAAGCGTATTGGGCGAGCGACGTCTCAGATGTCGTATCTGGCGTGCCGTCGGGCGCGCAGCATGACCGGCCGGGCGACCAGGGCCGGAGACCCGGCGCGGCGGCACGGGCCGCGCGCGAAGAGTCCGGTCACCGGGGGCGGGGGTGGTCCGGGCACATGCTGCGGCGCTGGCCCGGCAGCGGGCGGGCCGAAAACCAGTTGTGGTGGCCTTGACCAGCCCAGATAGGATCGAGCGCCGGTCGCCCTCTGACCAGATTGGATATTCGAAATGTTCACGCGTGCGCTGACGCGCCGCTTCCCGACCCTAGCCAACCGCAACGTCAGGTTGCTGCTGGTCGATCGCCTGCTGGCCCCCATGGCGGCCGCGTTCTCGCTGGTAGGCGTCTCCTTCGCGGTCCTGGCCGCCACCGGGTCGACCGCTGACCTGTCGTACGTGATCGCGGCACAGGCCGCGCCGTCGCTGGTCTTCCTGCTCGTCGGCGGCGTGATCGCCGACCGGATCGCTCCGCAGCTCGTGATCGTGGCCGCGAACGTCATGGTCGCGCTCGGCGAGGGCCTGTTCGGAATCCTGGTGCTGACCGCTCATCCCTCGATCGTGGTGATGATCGTGCTCGAGCTGGTCACCGGTACAGGCGTCGCCTTGTTCTACCCAGCGTCGATGGCGCTGCTGCCCAGGCTGGTCGCGCCCGCGCAGATGCAGGAGGCAAGCGCGATCAGCAGGCTGATCATGAACGCCGCGATGATGGCAGGCGCCGCGCTGGCCGGCGAGTGCGTGGCGCTGTTCGGTGCCGGCTGGGCGCTGGCGGTCTGCGGCGTGGGCATGTTCGCGACCGTTCCGCTGCTGCTTGCGATCAAGGTGGCGCCGCGGGAGCGGGTTGGCCTGGACGCCGAGGCCGAGCACGTTCCCAGCATGCTGCGCGACCTTCGCGACGGCTGGTCGGAGTTCCGGTCGCACACCTGGCTGTGGGCGACGGTGCTCCAGTTCTTCGTCGTGCTTGCCGCGTGGTGCGGCGGGTTCCAGGTGCTGGGTCCCGCCGTCGCCAACGCGCACCTCGGTGGCGCCGCGGCCTGGGGCCTGATCTCGGCCGCCGAGGCGACCGGGCTCATCGCCGGCGGGATCGTCGCGCTGCGCTGGACACCGCAGCGGCCCATGTTGTTCATCGTCGCGTGCGGGGGCGCGATCGCGCTCTCGCCGCTGTCGCTGGCCATGCTGCTGCCGTTGTGGCAGATCTGCGCGATCTCCTTCGTGCTCGGCGTTGCCATCGAGTGGATGTCGGTGGTCTGGACGGTCACGATGGCCACCAGGATCCCGACCGACAAGCTCGCGAGGGTCTCGGCTTACGACGGCCTCGGCACGACGATGGGCATGCCCGTGGGCGCTCTGGTCGCCGGTCCGCTGGCGGCCAGGATCGGAGTGTCCGCGACGCAGTACGGCGCGGCCGCGATCACGCTGGTCGCGTCGTTGCTCACGCTGATCGCGCGCGACGTCCGGACCATGCGGGCCGACTCGATCAAGCCAGTGCCGGCGGACCTGGTGCCGGCGGACCTGGTGCCGGCGGCCGCGCCGGTGCCGGCGGACCTGGTGGCGGCCGCGCCGGTGCCGGTGGCTGTGGTCGCGGCCGAGCCCGCCTCGGCCTCGCAGGCGGCTCGCTGAGGCCGGCCGTTCGCTGCGCGGGTATATCCAGTTCGAACCAGACTCGCTTGCCAGTGTCGTCGGCGACCGCGCCCCACCGGGACGACAATGCGTCGACGATGTGCAGGCCCCAGCCGTGCTCGCTGGGAAGTGCCGTCGATGAATGGGCAGCCGACAAGTGGGCCGCCGACGGGCCTTCCTGGCCGGCCTCGCCGGCAGCCAGGTCCCGATCGTGATCGACTGGCCATACCAGCCGCCGGTCAGCGTCGGCAATTTCGATGCGCAGGCAGCGGCAGTCGCGATAAATGCGAACCGTGACCATCCCCGATGGCCTCGCGTGCGTCAGCGCGTTCGTGACCGCCTCGGTCAGGCACAGCGCGGCGTCGTCGCAGATGTCAGCCAGACCCCAGCTCATCAGCACCTTCGCGACCGCGTGGCGAGCGTGCGGCACCGCTTCTGGAAGCGGCCTGACGTCGATGGTGAGCGAGAAGTCAGACTCCGGGCGCCTTCGTGGTAGCACTGCCAAGGCGTCATCCTCACTGGCCGTTGCGAACGCTCACTGGACTTTCAGCTGCTCATTTCCTGGTAGTAAGCCTATTGGACATCCGACGTCTGATGTCCATTCTTAATCTTCATTCGCGTCCAGGCAACACATCAGACGTCTAAGCTCTACTACATGCCGGTTCAGTCCCCCCGTCCCCAATACCGTCAGCTCGCCGATCTCATCCGGTTTGCGATCGAGGAGGGGGAGTACGCCCCTGGATCGGAGCTGCCGCCCGAAGATCAGCTCGCCCGGCTGCACGGGGTCAGCCGGGCCACGGTCAACCGCGCCGTGCTGATCCTGCGGGGCGAGGGCGCGGTCCGGGTGCATCGCGGAAAGGGGACCGTGGTGCGCGAGCTCCCCGTGCTGCGGCGCGAGGGCATCGCCAGGCAGCGCGCCGGCGCCCGCGGGGCAGGGGACGCGCGCGGCGCGTTTCAGGCTGAGCTGCAGCGACTGGGCCTGGCCGCCAGATCCGATGTGGAGGTCGCGACGGAGCCAGCCTCGGCGGAGGTCGCCGCGCTGCTCGGGATCGAGCCAGGCAGCCCGGTCGTGACCCGCCGCCGGCGGATGTACGGCAACGACGTCCCCGTGCAGCTGGCAACCTCGTTCCTGCCAGCGGACATCGCCAGCGGCACGGCGCTCGCCTCGGTGGATCCGGGCCCTGGCGGCATCTACTCCAGGCTCGCCGACTTCGGCTACGAGCCCGTGCGGTTCAGCGAGTCGGTGCGGGTCAGGCTGCCAGCCGAGGACGAGGCTTCGTTCCTCGTCATGGACGCCGAGCAGCGTGTGCTGACCGTGCGCAGGTTCGCGTTGACCGCCGCCGGCCGGGTCGTCGAGGTCAACGAGATCGTGCTGCCCGCGCACCAGTGGGAGCTGCACTACGAGTGGCCGGCTGACTAGGGCGCGCACCCGCGGTGCTGGCAGTACGGGCCAGGCGGTCAGGCCGCGAGCGTGGCCTCGCCAGTAAACGCTGACCAGAGTGCGGCATAGGTGCCGCCAGCCTTCAGCAGGTCCGCGTGCGTGCCGACCTCCACGATCCGGCCCGAGTCCATGACCACGATCCGGTCGGCGCGCGCGGCCGTGGTCAGCCGGTGCGCGACCAGAACGGTGGTGCGCCTGGCCGTCAGCTGCTCCGTTGCCCTGATCACCGCGGCCTCAGCCGCCAGGTCCAGCGCCGCCGTCGCCTCGTCCAGCAGCAGGATCGCGGGGTCAACCAGGTACGCGCGGGCCAGCGCGATCAGCTGCCGCTGCCCGGCCGACAGGTTCCTGCCCCGCTCCGCGACCTCGTGCTCGAAGCCGCCAGGCAGCCTGGCGACCATCTCGATGGCGCCGACCCCGCGGGCCGCGGCCTCGACCTCCTCGTCGGTCGCGTCCGGCCTGCCGTAGGCGATCGCATCGCGGAGCGTGCCGGGGAACAAGTAGGGCTCCTGCGGCACCACGCCGAGCTGCTGGCGGTAGCTGGCCAGGTCGAAGTCGCGGACGTCGGTCCCGTCGATGAGCACCCGGCCCGCCGTCGCGTCGTAGAACCTGGCGATGAGCTTGACCAGCGTGGACTTGCCGGCGCCAGTCTGGCCGACGAGGGCGACGGTCTCGCCTGGCGTGATCGTCAGGCTGACCCCGGCGACTGCTTGCTGCCTCGCGCCCCGGTAGCTGAAGTGCACGCCGGCGAGCTGGACCTCGCCGCGCAGCCGGCCGGGCCTGACCGGGTGTGCGGCCTCCGGCGTGCTGGTGGGTGTCCTCAGCAGCGCCGAGATCCGGCGCAGCCCGACGACTGCCTGCTGGTACCCGTCGAACACCTGCGACAGCTGCTGGACGGGCGAGAAAAGCAGGTCGATGTAGAGCAGGTACGCGATCAGGCCGCCCGCCGTGAGCACACCGCTGTGCACCTCGCTCGCCGCCGCGAACAGCACGAGCGCGCCGGCGATCGTGGACAACGCCTGAACGAACGGGAAGTACAGCGCGATGTACCGCTGCGCCTTCAGCCGCGACCTGAGGTAAGCGTTGCTGAGGCCGGCGAACCTGTCGTGGTTGACCTGCTCGCGCCGGTAGGCCTGGGCAACCCGCAGCCCGGCCACGTTTTCCTGCAGGTCCGCGTTGACGGCGCTGACCTTCTCCCTGGCGTCGGCATAGGCCCGCGACGACTTCCTGCGGAAGAAGACCGTCGCGGCAACGAGCACGGGCAGGACGCTGAACAAGGTCAGCCCCAGCCTGATGTTGATCAGCAGCAGCGCGATCATCACGCCGAAGAACGTCAGCCCCGCGTTGACCATCGTGATGAGCCCGGTCTGCAGGAACGTGGACATCGCGTCCACGTCAGTTGTCATCCTCGTCATGATCCGGCCGGCCATCTCGCGCTCGTAGAAGTCGAGGCCGAGCCGCTGCAACTGGGCGAAGATCTTGACGCGCAGCGTGTATAGCAAACGCTCGCCATTGCGGCCGACGACCACCGTCTGGACCGCGTTCACCAGCCAGTCCGCCAGCACGATCGCCAGGCCGGCCAGCGAGATGAGGACGATCACCCGGAACATTCCCGCCTCGATGCCGTGATCGATGCCGCCGCGCATCAGCCACGGCAGCGCGATGCTGGCAACCGCGTCGAGCCCGTCCAGGAGCAGCCCGGCGATCAGCGCGATCGCGAACGGCCGCAACAGCCGCCGCAGCGTGAAGTGCAGGTCGCCTGCCCGGCTGAACTTCTTGTCCACGTTCGGCTCGTCGTTGGCGGGCGGCAGGGCGGCGACCTTCGCGAGCATCTCGGGCGTGGGCGGGATGCCAGCGAGCATGCTCGAGTCGCCAGCCGCCGCGGCTCGGCCGGCCGCGCTCGCCCGGCCCCTGCTGCCTCCGCCGATCCCCATGCGCCCGCCGATCGCCGAGCTGGCCTGGGCGGTGAGCTGCTGTCCTGCCCGGTCGCGGTCGGGCGGCGCGTCGCCGTGCTGCGGCGCCCCGCCGTCGGGCAGAGCCCCGCCGTTCGCGTCCGTGGCGCTGCCTGGCCACAGCCGCGGCGTGATCGCCGCGTGTCCGTTCGCGGTGCGGGCTGGTTCGGTGATCGGCGCGGCGCCGACGGCTGGCGCGTTCTCGTAGTAGGCGAGCTCGCCCGCGTCTACGCCCTCGGCATCGTCGCCTGGCCCGGCCAGCAGCAGCCGGTAGAGCGGGCAGCGCTCGGTCAGTTCCTCATGCGTGCCAAGATCGACCAGGCGGCCCTCGTCCAGCACCGCGATCTTGTTAGCGAGCTGGAGTGTTGACCGCCTGTGGGCGATCAGCATGGTGGTGCGGCCGGCCATGACCCGGCGTAGCGTCTCGTGGATCTGCGCCTCGACGCGAGGGTCAATCGCCGAGGTCGCGTCGTCGAGGACGAGGATCGCGGGGTCGGTGATCAGCGCCCTGGCGAGGGCGACCCGCTGGCGCTGGCCGCCGGACAAGGTCAGGCCCTGCTCGCCGATCACGGTGTCGTAGCCGTCGGGCAGGTCGAGGATGAACTCCTCGGCCTCGGCGGCCCGCGCGGCGGCGACGACCTGCTCCCCGGTGGCGTCAGGGCGGCCGTAGGCGATGTTGGCCCTGATCGTGTCGGAGAACAGGAAGCTGTCCTCCATCACCAGGCCGATCGCCGCGCGCAGCGAGTCGAGGGTCACGTCCCTGACGTCCTGCCCGCCGATCCTGACCGCGCCGCCGGTCACGTCGTAGAAGCGGGGGAGCAGCAACGAGATCGTCGACTTGCCCGAGCCCGACGTGCCGACGACCGCGACCGTCTCGCCAGGCCGCACGCGCAGCGAGAGCCCGCGCAGGACAGGTTCTGACGGCAGGTAGCCAAAGGTGACGTTGTCGAGCTGCACATCGGACGAGCCGGCTGGCAGCGTGCCCGCGCCTGGCTTTTCGGTCAGCACCGGCCGCGAGTCGATGACCTCGAAGACCCGGATGACGCTGGCCCGCGCCTCCTGACCCAGCGTGATCAGCCCGGTCAGGGAGCGGACCGGGCCGACCAGCTGGGCGATATAGGACGAGAAGGCGAAGAACGTGCCGAGGTTGATCTCGCCGTGGATGGCCAGCCAGCCGCCCAGCGCCAGCACCCCGACCTGGCCGAGCGCAGGGATGGCCTGGAGGGTCGGGTTGTACCTGGCCATCAGCCTGACTGCGCGAACCCTCGCCGCGTAGAGCAGACGGCCCGCCCACTCGAGCCGCTCGACTTCCTGTTCCTCCTGGCCGAAGCCCTTGACGACGCGGACCCCGGTGACCGCGCCGTCCACGACGCCCGCCACGTTCGCGGCGTGCTGCTGCGCGTCCCAGCTCGCGGGGAAGAGCTTGTTCCGCGAGGCGAGCGAGATCAGGAACAGGGCTGGACCGACCGCGATGGCGACGACGGTCAGCAGCGGCGACAAGACGGCCATCGCGATCAGCGACAGGAAGAACAGCAAGATGTTGCCGAGCAGGAACGGCATCATCGCGAGCAGGCCCTGGATCATGTTGACGTCCGAGATGGACCGGCTGACGATCTGACCGGTGTGCAGCTGATCCTGCCGCGCGCCGTCCAACCTGGACAGGGAGGCGAACATCTCGGTCCGCAGGTCGTGCTGGACGTCCAGCGACATCCTGCCGCCGAGGTAGCGCCTGGTGAACACGCCGCCGAACGCGACGAGCGCCGCGATGACCAGCGCGGTCGCGCCCAGCCAGATCGGCTGGCGGTGCGACAGGATGGCGTTGTTCACGATGTCGCGCTGGATCAGGGGGATGATCACCGCGACCACGGTGGCGACCAGGGATCCGAGGAGCGCGAACGTGACTAGCCGCGGGTAACGCCAGCAGTACCCGATCAGCCGCCGCAACCAGCGCGTTTGCGGGTCGGCCGCCGACCTCATACTGCCTGCTCCTTCCTGCCGCTCGCGTCCTGCCGCTCGCGTCCTGCCGTTCGTGCCGCGGGGCCGAGCGCCGCGGGGCGTACCAGAGGGCGCCGCTGACCATTCGAAACTCGGCTACGCGGTCCACTCCGCGCGGCGGGCTGCGTCCGGCCGGCATACGCTTTCTCGCCGCCGTAGCGCCATCTAGCCCGCAGATATCAGCGGAACTAGCGGCGCTCGCATTCCGCATCAGCCGGGACTCACCCCGGCAATGTGCTGACCCGATCGCTAGCAGCGGCCCCCGACTCAGTATGCGGTCGCCTACCGACACCGGTTCGCCGCCAACGCTCGAGCCAGCCCACGCCCCGGCCGACCCTAGTTCGTTAGCCTAACAAATATTTTCGCCCGCATAGGCCACCCGGCCAGCGGCCGCCGCCGCACATGGCACGGACCAGGTGAGCACAAATGCCCCAAAACGATCGCGATCTTGACTGGAACGCGTGCTATGTGGGGCGCGCTGGGTGACGAGCGCGTCCGGGCTAGAGGTTGGCCTCGATGGCCTTGATCTGGGGGACGGAGCAGACGGAGCCTGGCTTGTCGCCGGTCATCTTGCAGATCGAGGCGGTGACGTAGTTGGCGGCGCCGTCGACGGCCTGCGCAACCGGGTCGTTGGGGTTCTTGAGCTTGCTCGCGACCTGGGACCAGGTGAGGCCGTGCAGCACGCTCGGAACGTACAGCGGGCCGGTCAGGGCCACCTTGTTGCCGAAGTCGATGAACGGGTAGCCGACCTGGCCGTTCGTGCTGCCGTACTGGCTCCACAGCGCCCGTTGCGACGTGCTGACGGGCTGCAGTTGCTTCTTCCGCACGGTGAGGTTCTCGACCGGCGTGAACGTCAGGTACGGGCTCGTGTACTTCTGCTTGTAGAAGGTCAGCGTCGGGGTGTTCGGGTACACGTCCGTCGAGGACGAGTGGATGCCCTTGAACGGGCCGAAGGTGCCGAACTTGCTCAGCGCGACGGCCATGGACCATCGCATGGCTGCGCAGTACGGGCAGTACTCGGCGCCGATGTAGAGCATCTCCGGCTTGCCGGAAGCGGTCAGGGCCGAGCCGGAGATGGGCTTAAGCGGCAGGTTTGACGTCGGGAGCGAGCCGGCGCCGACGGCGGACAGCGTGCTTGCTGGCACGTTCGTGATGTTGCCGGACACCGCGGCGGGGAGATTGCCGGAGCCGAGGTTCTTGCCGGGCTTGGCCAGGCTCTTGACGACGATGAAGGCCACGACGATCACGATCACGAGCCCGACCGAGCCGCCGACGATCAGGAGCCTTCGCCGCTGCTCGGCCTTCCTGGCCTCCTCCTGCTGGGCGGCGATCCGCTCGCGGGCGTTACGTGCCCGGTTCCGTGTTGCCTTGCTCATCGCAGCCGTTCTGCCTTCTCTTCCGTCGCGGGGGTAGTGTCGCGGGGGCTAGTGTCGCGGGGGCTTGTCGTTGTCTGGTGTCGCATGCAGGCCGGAGTACGCGGCCCGGCCGACGATCAGAGCGAACAGGATGAACGTGAGGATATGCACGCCCGTGCAGTACAGGCAGATCGCGTTGATCCTGAACAGCTCGGCCCAGATCAGATACAGCACGAAGACGATCCCGACCACCACGGAGATCAGCCTGACCCAGTGGACCGCCGGCCGCGGCGCCTTCCAGCCCCAGCGCGAGTTCACGACGACCATGAACGCGAAGAAGGCGAGGCCGAGCACAGACACCGGGAACACCCCTACGTGCGACCAAGCGCTCGTGGTGACCGCCTCGCAGTTGACGGCTCCTTGCTCGGCGCAGCCAGCAAACGTCGTGGACGCGCTGAAGTGCTGGTAGGTGAGGTAGGAAGCGTCGGCCAGGCCGAGCACCGAGACGATCATGGTCGCGAACGCGAGTCCACCCCCCGACCACCGCAGCACGGCCCGCCACGCCGCGCCGACACCGCCGAGCGCGGTGCCGGCAGGGGTGTTCGCGGCACCAGCATGGCGGCCGCCAGGCTGCGCCTGACCGGAGCGGGCTGCCTGACCGGAGCGGGCGGCCTGACCAGGGCGCGCGGGCTGGCCGGAGCGGGGCTGGCCGGAGCGGGGCTGGCCGGAGCGGGGCTGGCCGGAGCGGGGCTGGCCCGCAGGCTTGGCAGCGGGCTTGGCTACCGAGGTCGCACCGCCGCGCGGCTTCCTCCCGGCCGGGGCTGACCCGCGCTTGCCGGGATTGCCGGCGGTTTGCCGTGTTGCCATCAGATGCTCCCGCTGGCTGAGGTGACTCCGGTCGAGGTGCAGACATCACCTGGCTTGTTGCCGGTCATCGCGCAGATGGCCGCGGTGATGCGGTTGGCGGTGGCGTCGATCGCGCGGCCGGGCGGGCTCGTCGGGTCGGCGAGATCGGCGGAAACCTGGCCCCAGGATAGGCCCGCGAGGATGCCGGGATCGTAGCTCGCGCCGGTAATGACGTACTTGCTGCCGAAGTCCACGAACGGGAACGATCCGTTGTAGCTGGCCGGCACGTACGGCGGCGCGTCGTACGTCGCCATCAGCGACTTATCCAGCGTCGTGACCGGCTGCAGCGGCGCCCGGTCGACGGTCTGCGCCTCGGTCGGGCTGAACGAGACGAACTTGCTGGTGTACGTGGCCTTGTAGAAGCTCAGCGTCGGCGTATTCGGGTCGACGTCGGCGCTGCTCGAGTGGATCAGGCGCAGGCCGGAGAACGTCCCGAACCGGCTCAGTGCCACCGCGAGCGCCCATCGCTCGGCGCCGCAGAACGGGCAGTACTCGGCGCCGACATACACGACCTGGGGCTTGCCGCCGCTGGTCAGCAGCGGAACCGGCGGCTTGATGGTCTTGATCGCGCCTGGGTAGATGCCGCCCTTTGCCGGGTAAGCGGAACCCGCGGCCACCTTGTCCAGCGTGGCAGCAGGGACCGAGGCGATGGCGCGGGTGACGCTGGCGGCCGAGTTCGCGATGCCCGCGGCCTGGCGGGGCGCCGGAGCCGGCGTGCCGCCCGCGACCTTGACGACGATGAGGACGACGATGACGGCGAGCACCGCGACCACGCTGCCGGCCGCGACCAGGGTCTTCTTCCGCAGGTCAGCACTCCGGGCGTCCGCCTGCTGAGCGGCGATCTTATCCCGGGCGCTCTGGGGGCGGCCCTGTACCGCCTTACTCATTCCTGACCGCCTTCGGGGGTAGAGGAACCGTTCCTGGCGCCTGCCGGAGACCATGCTATGGGTCGCGGACCGCCGTGGCTGCGCTGTTACCGAAGCGCTGAGCAGGTCGGCGCAGGTCAGAAAGCCCAGGCAAGCTAAGCAGGTCAGGCTGAATGCTGGCTGAACGCGCGCTCCAGGTTCCCCGGCGCGCCGTGTGTCAGGAGTTCTTGCGTTGCGCAAGTCACAGTGGCTATCGTCGCGGTTATGACGTTGAAAGTAGGTAAGTTGCAGGCCGGCTTGATCGCGCTAGCGTGCCTCGGGCTGGCCGGGGCCGGCTGCAGCTCATCAGGTAGCCCCGGTGGTTCTGGCGGCGATGGCAACGCCAAGCCGTCGGGCACCGCCAACGTCGCGTACGCGGCCTCGCTGACTTACCTCAACGAGCAGGTGTTCGGCCCTGCCTTCGAGAAGGCCACCGGGTTTACGTACCAGGGCAAGGCGGGGCCGTCCGACGGGTTGTCCAGCGAGATCGCTGCCAAGACGATCTTCCCGAACGTCTTCATCACCGTGGGCGGCAAGTCGATCGAGTCGCCCGGTCCCAAGTTCACTAAGTGGTTCGTCCAGTACGCGTCGACGTCGATCGTCTTGGCGTACAACCCCACCAGCAAGTACGCCCCGCAGTTCAACGTGATCGCGAGCGGCAAGAAGCCGATCTCTGACCTGTTCAAGCTGATGGAGCAGCCAGGGTTCCAGCTCGGGCGCACCGACCCGAACACCGACCCGCAGGGCCGGGCCTTCATCTTCATGCTCGAGCTCGCGCAGATGAACTACCACCTGCCGAAGGACACCGTGACAAAGATCCTGGGCGGCCCGCTCGCATCGGCGAAGTCGACGCAGATCTTCGAGGAGGCGGCGCTCGACTCGCGGCTGCAGGCCGGCCAGGTCGACGCGGCCAGTGCCTACCTGTCGCAGGCCAAGCAGCTGCACCTGAAGTACATCTCGCTGCCGCCCGACATCAACCTGGGCGACGCGTCGTTCGCCGACAACTACGCCAAGGCATCGATCACGATCACGGACAGCACCGGCAAAGACACCAAGACCGGCTCGCCCCTGACGCTCGACATCACCACGATCACCGGCGCCAAGGACGCGGCGGCCGGCAACGCGTTCGTGGCGTACGTGCTCTCGCCGGCCGGCCGCTCGCTGTACGCGAAGCAGGGCGGTTATACGCTGCTCAAGCCCACGCTGACCGGCCCGGCGAGCGCTGTGCCAGCCTCGATCAGGAAACAGCTTGGCAGCTAGTCCTACCGTCACCGTCACTCCGCCGGCGCCCGGACGGGGCGGGCACGGCGGGGCGGCGGTACCGCGCGGGTTGCGTTACGCAAATCGCTCGCTAGCCATCGCAGGCACCGCGATCATCTGGGTCGCTCTCCTCGGGCCTTTGATCGCGTTGCTCGCCCACCTGTCGTGGCACGCCATCACGACCTCGCTCAGCGCGCCAGGCGCGTTCGAGCCGCTGCTCCTGTCGGTCGAGTCGGGGGCGGTCACGCTCGGCGTCCTCGTGCTGCTCGGCACCCCGCTCGCGTGGGCCCTCGCCAGGGGAACGATGCCGTTCCCGCGGGTCTGGGAGGCGGGCGTGCTGGCCGTGCTGCTGCTGCCGCCGCTGGTCATCGGGCTGCTGCTGGTGTTCATGGTCGGCCCGTTCACCCCGATCGGGCACCTGCTCTCCGGCCTGAACCTGTCCGCGACTGATACGTTCCTCGCCCTGGTCATCGCCCAGGTGTACGAGTCGGCGCCGTATTACATCCTTGGCGCGCAGGCTGCGTTCGCCAGCGTCGAGCCACGGCTGGAACAGCAGGCCGCGCTGCTCGGCGACCCGCCCATGCGGGTTTTCAGGCGGGTCACCGTCCCGCTGGCCGCGCCGGGGCTCGCGATGGCGCTGGCGATCTCGTGGGCCAGGGCGATGGGCGCCTTCGGCGCCGTGGTTATCATCGCCTACCATCCGACCGCGCTTCCGCTGCAGATCTGGACGACGCTGCAGGAGACCGGCCTGCCGTCGGCCCTGCCGTTCGCCCTCGTCCTGCTGGTCGTCGCGCTGCCGCTGCCGATCGCGGCCTACATCTGGAGCGCCCGTGCTAGAAGCCGACGCCGAGGTTGACCGGCGCGACTTCACCGTCCGCGCCGCGCTGAGCGTTGCTCCGGGGGAGCGGCTGGCCCTGTTCGGCCCGTCCGGAGCCGGCAAGACCACCATCCTGGAGATGATCGCTGGCCTGGTCCCGCCGCGGCGCGCGCTGATCCTGCTCGGCGGCAGGGTGCTGACCTCGACCGACAAGCCCGCGACCATGCTGCCGCCGTGGCGGCGCAAGGTGGGCCTGCTGCGCCAGGACCCTGGGCTGTTCCCGCACCTGACGGTGCGGGCCAACCTGCTGTTCGGCCGGAGTGGCGGCTCGGCCGACGCGGCCGCGGCGGCCGAGCTTGCCGAGCTGGCAGGCGTGCTCGGCATCGACGGGCTGCTGCTTTCCATGCCAGCGCGGCTGTCAGGCGGGCAAGCGCACCGGGTCGCGCTTGGCCGTCTGCTGCTGTCGCACTGCGACGCGCTGCTGCTGGACGAGCCGTACTCCGGCCTGGACGCGAACCTGCGGCGCACGCTGACCGACCTGGTCGTCTCGCTCGTCGCGGAGCGTGGCGTACCGTCGATTCTGGTGGCTCACGAGCTCGCCGAGGCGCAGGCGTTCGCGGACCGGCTCGCCGTCCTGGACCAGGGTCAGGTGCTCCAGACCGGCGCGCCAGGCGAGGTGGTGCTGGCACCGGCCACGCGGCGGGTCGCCGAGCTGGTGGGGTACACGTCCTTCGTGCGGCTGCCGGCGGTCAGGGCGGGCTCGGCAGGATCGTCGGCAGCACAGTCCGCTGACGCTCAGTCCGTGGACGCTCAGTCCGTGGACGCTCAGCCTGTCGCGGCGATCCACCCGGACCGGGTCATCGCTGGCCGCCACCCCGAGCGCGGCCTGGTCCTGCAGGGCGTCGTCACGGCGTGCCGTCCGGCAGGGGCGCTGTGGGAGATCACGGTCCAGGCCGGGAACGCCGCTGTGACTGGCCGGCTGGCCGAGCCGGCGGCGACGGGGCATGAACTCGCCCTCACCGCGCTCGACCCGCCCGTGTTCGGGTTCGGCGGAGAACGGGCGCGGGGACCAGCGGCTGGATCGGCGGGGGGATCTGCCGGGGACCAGGCGACGATCGGCCAGACAGGACACTCGGGGGTCAGGCGATGATCAGCGGGGCCAAGCTCAGGTTCGCGCGGCAGGCCAGGGGTTACTCCCAGCAGCAGCTCGCCGGCATGGCCGGGGTGTCACGGCAGGCCGTCTCGGCGGTTGAATCCGGTCTGTCTGACCCGTCGCTGCGCGTCGCGCTCGCGCTGGCGCAGGCCCTCGGGGTGACGGTCGAGGAACTGTTCGGCGCGGAACGCACGGTCGCCGCGGTATCGGCGAGGCTGGTCGGCCAAGGCCAAGGCCAAGGCCAAGGCCAAGGCCGAGCCCGGGGCCAAGGCCAAGCCCAGGGCCAAGGCCGAGGTCAGCGGGAGGGCCAGGGCCAGCCCGCTGACCGGGGGAGCGCGGCTGGGGCGCGGGTCTCGCTCGCGCCGATCGGCGACTCCTTCGTCGCCCTTCCGCTGGCCGGGCCGACGGTGAGCCGGGCCGGCTTCCTGCCTGCCGGCGGTCTGCTCACCGCGGAGACGGGCGCCGCCGCCGACCAAGCCGCAGACGCCGCTACCGCCACCAAGGCCACCGACGCCGCTAAGGCCGCCGCTGACGCTGCCGCTGACCGGACACCGGCGGTGCGGGTCCTGCCGATCGGGCCGCCGCGGCCGACGCTCGTCGTCGCCGGGTGCGACCCGGCGCTGCCGCTGCTCGAGGAACCGCTCAGCCTGCTTGACCCGCCGATCGGGTTCAGCTGGTGGCCGTGCTCGAGCCAGGAGGCGCTTCGGCTCGCGGCCGCCGGCCTCGTGCACGCGGCCGGCGCGCACCTGCGGGACCGGTCAGGGGAGTACAACACGGCGCCGGCGGCGGAACTGCTCGCGGCGGGCGGCGAGGTGATCGGGTTCAGCGCCTGGCGCGAAGGCCTGGTGCTCGGCGCGGCCGCCGGCGACGGCGTCGAAGCCGTCGGCGACGTCGTCGACCGCGGGCTGCGGCTGGTGAACAGGGAGCCCGGCGCGGAGGCGCGTCGCGTGCTTGACCGCGAACTCGACAGCGCCGGCATCGCGGGCGAGCGGGTTCCCGGATACCTGACGACGGCGGCTGGTCACCTGCAGGTGGCGGACGCGATCGCGGCAGGCCTGGCCGACGTCGGGGTCGCGTGCGAGCCAGCGGCACTGGCGTACGGGCTTGCGTTCGTGCCGCTAGCCGCCGAGCGGTTCGACCTGGTGATCCCGGCGGTGCACGCGGCGTCGCGGGAGGTGCAGGCGCTGACTAAGGTGCTCGGGTCGCGCTGGCTGCTCGACCAGCTCGCAAGCCTGCCCGGGTATGACCCGGCGTCGTGCGGTCAGCACATCGCGACATTCCCGGCGAGCGGACATACGGGCTAGTTCACCCTCGCCGGGTGAGGCAAGCGGCTCGCGCCGAGCGGAGGATGTTGCCCTGACATCGCAGTCCTGACATCTGGAGATCCGCCGTGCCGTCATGCAGCCGGCCTGCACGGAACCGGGGAGGGCACGATCGGTGAATCGCCTGCTTGAGCGGCTGGGCGGCGGTGCGGTCAGGTGGCGCTACGCCGTCATCATCGGCTGGGTGATCATTCTCGGCGGCCTGTTCTGGGCCAGGCACGAGTACGGCGGCAACTACGTCAACAACTACACGGTCTCCGGCACGGACTCCGCCAGGGGTCTGGACACGCTGAACGCCTCGTTTCCGAAAGAAGGCGGGTACGGCGGCCAGATCGTGTTCCACGCCAGGCACGGCACGGTCACGGCTGACCAGGGCGCGATTAACCAGGCGACCACGAACGTCTCCAAGCTGCCGCACGTCATCAGCGCGACGAGCCCGTTCGCCTCGTCGAAGTCGGGTCAGGTCTCCAAGGACGGCACGATCGCCTACGCGAACGCGACGTGGAACGTGAACCCGGACGGGCTCGGCACGGACTACCTGCACAAGCTCAACAACGCTGTCGCGCCGGCCAGGAAGGCCGGTCTCGTCGTCGACTACGGCGCGAACGCGGGCAACATCGGCCAGCAGACCAGCGACACCACCTCCGAGCTCATCGGACTGATCTGTGCGCTGGCGCTGCTGGTGTTCATGTTCGGGTCGCTGATCGCGGCCGCGATCCCGCTGGTGTCGGCCTTGTTCAGCGTCGGCGCTGGCCTGTCGCTGCTCGGCCTGCTCGCGTCCGCGATGACGTTCCCGACGACCGCGCCGACCATTGCGACCCTGCTCGGCCTCGGCGTCGCGATCGACTACGGCCTGTTCCTCACCGCTCGGCACCGCGAGCAACTCGACCAGGGCATGGACGTCACCAGCTCGGTGCGGCGGGCCGAGAGCACCTCGGGCGCGGCCGTCGTCGTGGCCGGAAGCACCGTCGTGATCTCGATACTCGGCCTGTACATCGCCGGGGTCACGTTCGTCGGCTCGCTGGGCCTGGCTGCGGCCGTGGTCGTCGCGCTCACGATGCTGGTCGCGCTCACGCTGGTGCCCGCGTTCATGGGCGTCGTCCGCCAGAACGTGCGCAGCCTGCCCGCCCGGCTGCACGCCTGGAAGGCGCACGTCTCGGCCCGCGAGCAGGCGAAGCAGACCGCCGCCAGGACCGAGGAGCAGCACGAGAACAGCGGGTTCGCCCGCTGGGGCCGCCGGGTCAGCAGAAATCCGTGGCCGTGGGCTGTGGCCAGCGTCGCGGTGCTGGTCGTGCTCGCGATCCCGCTGTTCTCGATCATGCTCGGTCAGCCAGACAACGGCACCAACCCGTACTCCGACAGCAACAAGCGCGCGTTCGTCCTGATCAAGCAGGGGTTCGGGACCGGCGTGAACGGCCCGCTCACCGTCGTGGTCAAGCTGCCGAAGGAATCGGCGCAGACGACGAACTCCAAACTCAGCACCATGCAGTCCGACCTGTCGCACACCAACGGCGTGAAGTCGGTAAGCCCTCCGGTCGTCAACAATGCCGGGACGGTCGGGGTGATCAACGTCATCCCGACGACCAGGCCGCAGGCCAGGGCGACGACCGACCTGGTCAGAACCTTGCGCAACACCGTGCTGCCCAAGGAGCACCTGACCAGCTACCTGACCGGCACGACGGCAGGAGCGGTCGACTTCACCGACCGGATCACGAGCCGGCTCCTGTGGCTGATCCTGGCCGTGATCGCGATCTCCTACTTCCTGCTCACGATGGCGTTCAGGTCCATTGTCATCGCGACGAAGGCGGCGATACTCAACCTGCTGTCGATCGGCGCCGCCGTCGGCGTGATCGTGGCCATCTTCCAGTGGGGCTGGCTGGCGCCGCTGATCGGCCTGCACACCACGCTGCCGATCCCGGCCTACGTGCCGATGCTGGTGTTCTGCATCGTGTTCGGCCTGTCGATGGACTATGAGGTGTTCTTGCTGTCCAGGATCCACGAGGCCTGGCTCGGCACCCGCGACGAGCACCGCAGCGTGGCGATCGGGATCGGCGCGACCGCGAGGGTGATCACCACCGCGGCCGCGATCATGGTGGCGGTGTTCGCGAGCTTCGTGCTGAACACCGACCCCACCATCAAGATGCTCGCGATCGGGATGGCGTTCGCCGTGCTGATCGACGCGTCCCTGGTCCGGATGGTGCTCGTGCCGGCGATCATGACGCTGCTCGGGCGGCACGCCTGGTGGATGCCGCACTGGATGGAGCCGCTCGTGCCGCGCCTGCACCTAGAAGAGGCCGGCGCTCCCGCCCCTGTGCCCGCGCAGCCGTCGCCGCAGCGTTCAAGCGCTGGCCGCCGCCACTAGCGGCGGCGAAATAGAACACCAAAGTGACATCGGGCGTTCTCTTAGAACGCCGATGGGACAACGGTGTTCAATTTCCGGGCCCGCACCGCCGCCGCAAACCCCGCATCGGCCAAGATGAGCACATGAGACTTCTCGTACTTGGCGGAACACACCATGTCGGGCGCGCCGTGGTCGAGGCCGCGATCGCCCGCGGCGACCAGGTCACGACGCTGAACCGCGGCGAAACGGGCAACGACGTGCCGGGCGCGCAGGTGCGGCGCGCGGATCGCACGGACCCCGCCCAATTGCGCGCGGCGCTCGGCGATGACACCTGGGACGCGGTCGTGGACACGTGGAGCCGCGCCCCGCGCGTGGTCAGGGACGCGGCGTCGTTGCTGTCCGGCCGCGCCGGGCACTACGGCTATGTCTCGAGCCGGTCGGTATACGCCTGGCCGATCCCGTCTGGCGCCGACGAGAGCGCGCCGGTCGTGGACGGCGACGCCGCGAGCGAGGAGTCCGAGGACTACGCGGCCGCCAAGCGCGGCGGCGAACTGGCCGTGCTCGAGCACTTCACCGGGCCGTCGGTGCTGGCCAGGGCCGGGCTGATCCTCGGCCCCTACGAGCTGGTCGGCCGGATGCCGTGGTGGCTGCGCAGGATCGAGCGCGGCGGCGATGTGCTCGCGCCAGGTCCGAGAGACATGCCGATCCAGTACATCGACTGCCGGGACCTGGCGGCCTGGCTGCTGCACGCCGCGGACGAGGGCATCAACGGCGCGTTCAACTCGGTCAGCAAGCCAGGCCACGCCACGATGGGGGAACTGCTCGAGGCCGCGGTCGCGGCGACCGGCTCGGACGCGAACCTGATCTGGGTCGATCCTGACGTCGTCGAGGGGGCCGGCATCGAGGGGTGGATCGAGCTGCCGGTGTGGGTTCCGCCGGTCGGCGAGGGCGCCGCGCTGCACGACGGCAACGTCGACGCGATCTACGCGGCCGGGCTCACGTGCCGCCCGGTGTCGCAGACCGTGGCCGACACATGGCGCTGGCTGCAGACCGAGGGCGACCCCCCGGTGCGCGAGGGCGGCCTCAGGCACGGCCTGGACCCCGAGAAGGAACGGGAGCTCCTGGCCGGCCTGAGCTAGTGCACCAGCGGCGCGCGTTTTGTTAAGCGAAACTAAACGCAGCCCGTGACTGCGGCTCGTCCGGCTGCCCTTAGTGACCGAAGACGGAAACGATGAGGCCGCGGGCGATGGTGTGGAAGCGGAGGTTGAAGCCGGCCACCGCGGGGGAGACGTCGGAGTCGATCCCGAGCGACTCGGTGTCGAGCGCGTGGACGGCGAACACGTAGCGATGCGGCGGGTCGCCAGCGGGGGGCGCGGCGCCGCCGAAGTCCTTGGTCCCGTAGTCGTTGCGGACCGAGAAGGCGCCGACCGGAAGGCCGCCGCCGTCTGACGCGCCCGCGTTCGCAGCGAGCTCAGTGACCGATGCGGGGATGTCGAGCACCAGCCAGTGCCAGAAGCCGCAGCCGGTCGGCGCGTCAGGGTCATAGCACGTCACGGCGAAGCTCTTGGCCTCCGCCGGGAAGCCGTGCCAGCGAAGGTGCGGGGATATGTTCTGGCCGCTCATGCCGAAGCCGTTGTATACCTGGTTATCGCCCATGTGCTGGTCCTGGGCGACGTCGTCGCTCTCGACGCTGAAAGAAGGCACCTGCGGCATGAAGTCGTAGGGCAGCGGAGCCCTGTCGGACATAGATCCTCCTAGCAATGAACATGGTGGGAGCCAGTGCCGGTCTGCTTGCCAACGCTATCCGCGGGCACACCCGCGGCGCCGCCCGACGGGTATACCGTGGCATGATCACCGGCGGTCGGAGGCTGGAAAGGCGGATCGCGGACGTGACGTTCGGCCGGCTGGCCAAGGTGCCCGTGCAGCGTGGCGCGCTCGCGCTGCTGCTGGCCGCCGTGCTGATCGCCGCCGTCGTCGCCACCCGGCTGGGTTCAGGGTCGTGTCGCGGCGGCCGGAGCGCCTGCGCGGCCCGCAACTTCGTGCGCTGGTCGCGCCCGCTCAGCGGATCATGGATCGCGCAGGACGGCGTCGAGGGCACGATCTTCAGCCAGGGCCAGGCGTCTGCGGCGGCCGGGCACGGGGTGGCAGTGATCGGGTTCGGCCTGACGGTCAGTGCCTATGACGTGAGCACGGGCTTCCCGCGCTGGACGCAGGACCTCATCGGCCTGCCAGCCGGATCGGCGATCGTGTCGGTGCGCGCGTGGGATGGCGTCGTGACCGTCGGAGTGAGCACGCCCTCCGGCGCGGCCCCGACGGACATCACCGGTTCATCCGCCGTGGGGACGGCCGCTGGCTCGTCGTCGCGCGCCGCTCGCGCGCGCCGGGAGATCGTGCTGAACTCGGTGACCGGCAAGCAGATCAGGACGTACCAGGCCGGGGTCTCCGGTGGCGCCGTGCGGGCCAGCCTCAAGCACACGGTCATCGTCGGCCAGGCCGCGGTGACGAGCTACCTGAACGGGACCGGGCGAGCGATCTGGCGCGACGCGACGGGCGCATCTGGCCAGGCCTGGCGGGTCGCCGGCAGGAAGCTCTACGTGACCGTGTCCGCTGGCGGGCAGGTCGGCACCGACCCGGTGACCGCGGTCCGCCAGATCGACCTGCGCACCGGCGCCGAGCGCCTGATCAGGCCGGCCGGCCGGTCTTTCGACGGCGCGCTGAACGGGGTCGTCGGCGGCTCGATGATCTTCTCCGGCAGTTCAGGCCTGAGCATGTATAACGTCGCGAACGGCCGGCTGACCGCCGAGGTTCCCGGTGCTATCGCCGAGGGCAGCGACCCGGTGCACGGTGTCCTGTACGCCAGCGTCGGGGGCGACCTGACCGGCATCGACCCGGCCACCGGACGCAGCCTGCCCGCACAGCCTGGCACGGTGCCTGACGGTGTCTACGGCGTGCGCGCGGGCGTTGCGCTCGGGCTCGACGACGGGGCCGGAGGCGCGGCCTGGGGTTACAGCGTGGCCGGGCGGCACCTCGTGTGGACCGCGAAGGCGCTGCCATGGCCGCACTATTTCGCCGAGACCTCAGGCGTGGGCGGCAGCGTCGACCCCGAGAGCGGCACGGTGCTGCTCGTGACCTGCCAGGAGACCGGTTCGGCGGTGCGCGGCCCGGTCGCCGGAGGCGGCGGTAAGGCCTGCCTGAAGCCGCGGCTGGTGGCGATCGGCCCGTGGGGCGCGCGTTCCGCGGGCGCAGCGCCGCGATCGTAGGGACGTCGTGATGTCCGGCGCGTAGCCTGGATCCGGCACAATATGCACCGAGCGCCTGTAGCTCAGCGGATAGAGCGGCTGCCTTCTAAGCAGCGGGTCGCAGGTTCGATCCCTGCCAGGCGCGCACTGCCAGGCGCGCTTCGGGCCCGGCCGCCCATTGTTCGCTTCGGCAGGAAGCGGCCAGCCCTCCGGGGAGCTACCGCGAGTCCCCGCCCGAGCGCCGTGCCCGGTCCCGGTCACTCAGGCAGCCGTGTCGCTTACGAACCCGGCGTCACCGGGCTGACCCACATCACCACAAGCGACTTATCCGCGCAGCCGGTAGCGCTGAACGGCGCGAACAGCGCGGTGTACTGGTCCGGCGGGTAGACCTGGATCATGCTCACCGGCACCTGATGGCTGTGGCACTGGTTGCTGAGCAGCACGTCACTGATGGCGAGCGTCGCGTGCGCGGTCGCACCCTGCTGGAGCGTGATCAGCACAGGCACGGTGCCGCCGATCAGGCGGCGTCCGGCGGGCGCCCCGATGACGCGGCCGCCGTGCGCGGTCACGAAGGCCACGCCCGGGTAGCCGTACATGGTGCACGCGGCCGAGGACCCGTTGGTGAAGTCGAGCGGGTAATAGATGGTGCCGGCAGCGCCGTTCTGCCGCCCTACGGCCAGCCGGAGGTCCTTGGTCCTGCACAGCCCGGGAGGCGCGGTCGTCGGGCTGGCGGTGACCGTCTTGGTGGACGGAGCCGGGGTGACCGTAACGGTCTTCGTCGCCCCTGGCGTGCTCGCAGAAGTACACGCTGTCGCGAGCAGGCCGGCAGAGGCGAGGCTGATGATAGCGAGGCTCGCGGCTGGCAGACGCCGATGGAATGCCCTCATGGCACTCATCCCCTTTCGCATTCACTATTAAGGACGGCGCCCTGGGCTCGCCGGTTACCGGAGGGAACGAGGGGTGACCTCTGCAGCCGCACTGGTGACCTAGGTCATGCTGCGGGTGGGCCGGAAGGCAGCGAGTGACACCTGCGCGCGGCGTTGCGGACCCGCGTCCCGCGCGGAGCCCGCTTGCTGCCGCAGGCCCGGATGCTCCCCGGCATCAGCGCATGCACGCCCACCCCGGCTGCCTTTCTCGCTCGCCTATTGCCGGTGGGCGTGGCCAGCCTGGTGACCGCGTAGCTGGGCGCCGCCGGATGGACGACCCACTGCTCGAGCGGCGCGAGGCGGCTTGCTCGGAACTGCCGTGAGGACGGTCGCCAGGCTTGGCCCCAGGAATGGCGAGACGATCTTCGGCGGCCGCAGCTACGAGCGCGAGGCGGCCTGCCGTGCCGCCGGCGCCGCCGGCACGACATGGGCCCGGCGGCCGGACGAGGCGAACGGCGCCGGGACGACGAGTTCGACATTGCGGTCACTGATGCTGCCTCGCCGGAAGTCGGTCCGGTCCTGCCAGTCGTTGGCGGCCAGTTCGCGGGAAAGAGCCGCCAGCGCGGTCGTGGTTGACAGCCCTCGGTGGGCGAGGGGGCCAGCGTGGTCGAGGATCGTGCCGAATACCGATAGCGTCCCGTCGAGGTTGTCGACGATCTCGACGATCCGTGACTGCTCGGGCCAGTCGATGTGGGCGGCGGTGTTGAGTTCCCAGAATCCGCCGCTGAAAGCGTCCTGCGCTGCCCGGGCGTGCGGGATGACCTGATTGCGGTGCGTGTGCCCGTTCACCCACAAGATGGCGTTGGGGTAGCGCAGCAGCAGCGCCGCGACCTCGTCACCGCCAATGCGGCCGCTGCCCGCGGGTACGTTCCCCATCGTGCCGATGGTGTGGTGGCTGAAGATGACCGCGAGCTTGTCATGACGGCCCCGGCGGGTGACGATGTCACCGCCCGGCGAGAGCCACCGGCTGCTGACCGCCTGCAGCTGGGATTCCAGCCAGGCCAGCTGATCTTGGTCGATCGACCCGTCGGCACCGCCCGCGCTGACCACGGTGTCGAGCACGATCCCATGCATCAGGCCGATGTCGAACGTGTAGTACGCGGTGCCCTGGCTGATGTTGGCTGCGGTGAACCCGTGGCCGGCCGGGGTTCCCGTGGTATTGAAGTGCTCAGTGACGGTAGTCGTGCGGTCGATGATCCTGCGGTCGGGATCGGCAGTGACGATCCGCCGACTCCCCTGGGACAACTCGAGGTTGACCGCTGCCGGGTCCTCCTGCAGCAGCCCGACGAGGAATGCGACTTGCGCGCTGAGCGGCTGCGCCAGGATTGATGGCGGCAGGCCGGTCAGCTTCAGCGGCCCGGTGGCGAGCTGCTGCAGCAGCGGTGTTCTGGCCACCGACCCCTGGACAAGCCCATCGTGGTTGCCGTAGGCCGCGTACCAGGGCATACGTAGGCCGGTCGCCTTGAACGGTGCCCGTGCCGCGTCGAGCAGGCCGGGGACGGTCGGGAAGCCGAACGCCGACGACGGGGTCCCGAACCCGCTTTCTGGATGCCAGAAATACGGGTCGGGCGCGACGTCGTCCATCACTCCCTCATACCGGGTGAGGTCCCCCGAGTCCGGTCGAACCGGCTGCCCGTCGAGCAAGTCGATATACCAGCGCAGCTCGTTGAACTGGCAGTTGTCGGTGTTGTCGCCGGTGACGATCGTGAACTGGAGCGGGCGACCTGTGGCTGGGCCGCGGCGCACCTGCCGCAGCCGTGCCACCATCGCGTCGCCGACCTGCGCGCTCAGTAGCTCGTTCGGGCGGTACGCGCTGATCAGGTCCGACAGGCCAGGGAGGGTGCCGTAGCTGTCGAAGTACTCGAAGCGGGCAGGTGATTGCACGTCCGTGACGTGGACGTCGGTGAGCTGCGCGAAGCAAGCCAGGACGTGGGCGTGACGACCGCCGCCCCTGGACCCTCCCAGGTCAGTGCGGCGCAGGTACGGCTCGCCGGGTCCCGATACCAGCGCCGCGTAGCCGCCCGAACCTGCGGCGCCTCGCACGATGACCTGCTCAAGCGTTGTCCCGCCGTGGGAAGGAGCAGGGAGCGCAAGAGCGCGGCGGGCTGGAAACGGATCGAGGCCGGCCAATCCGGCTATTCCCGCCCCGCCGATCACCCCGCCGAGGAAAACACGCCGCGTCACGCTCATCTGTTCGCTCCTGTCCATGCAGGTAGTGAACACCTAAGCATTAGCTAAAGGTACGTGTCGAGCCTGTCGCCTGTTAACTACGTCATTGTGCGACAGCAGGATGCTCGGATGACGATAAGTGCCCTGTTGATCCGTTTGTATGGCAATGTGGTTGCGTGGGATAATCATGCGATGACCTGAACAGCACCCGATGTAACCCGGATCGACGAGCCTTTCGCCGGCGACGAGCGCGCCATGCTGGACGGCTTCCTGGACAGGCTTGCGGTAGGCCTCGGCGGCCGCACCGCGCACGTCACCGCGATCGGCTCAGGCGCCTGGTTGGTCGCTTCCATCGGGATGCTCGGCTCGGCATGCCGCCGACGGCGTGCGGCTGGGTGATCAGCACGACGCCGTAGACAGCCTGCTGCGCGCGCCTTGCCGCCGAAGATTGACTCGTCCCGCAGTGACACGGCAACGAAGAGGACGCCGATCAGCGCGGCAGCAGCCGTCGCCACAGTCGCGAAGTAGAGGCCATCCTATCGGGCACCATCCGAGCCGAAGCTGCCACGAGCACCGGCGCATGTCAACGGGCAGGGCGTTCGACGGGGAGCGCGTGTCTGGCTAGCGTGCGATTCCACGCGATATGGCTAGGCGGTCAGAGAATGAATGATCTTGTCGCGCAGGCGCTTGACAAGTTGGTACCCGGCGGCGTGCGGCGCGGCCAGCTCTCGCGAGACGACCGCGTATTGCGATGGGTAGAGGCCGGTTCAGGCAGCCCGGTGGTCGTGCTCGACGCGGCCGCCGGCGAGCCTGGATCGCTGGCCTGGGCAGGAGTCATGCCGATCGTGGCGGCCCGCACCCGCGTTGTGGCCTACGACAGAGCGGGAATTGGTGCCAGTGATCCAGTCTGGCCCCTGGCGTTGAGCGCTCAGGTCGATGACCTCACTGCGGTGATCCGGGAGACAGGAAACGGGCCGTCAATCGTGGCGGGGCACAGCTGGGGAGGCCTGCTCGCGCAATTGGTCGCCCGCGCGGCTCGTTCCTGCCCTGTCCGAGGATGCAGGCACTATAGTCACCGTGGCCACCTGGAGCGAGTTCGAAACCGCAGCGCGCTGAGGCACTGCGTACGACTAACTGCCTAGTCAGGCGGGCCATTGGACCCTTGCCAGCATGAAGAGGCAGATTCACAATCGTGTCGTGAATAACGAGTCAGCCATCTACGACGACGGCCGGATCGCGTGCGACGACGAGGGAATAACCATCCGGTGGTACTACCTGTGGGGTGCCAAGCGAATCCCGTTCCGGGCGATCCGCTCAGCGAAGCTGTTCACGCTTGCGCCGATTCGCGGGAAGTGGCGGATCTGGGGCTCCGGGGACCTCGTGCACTGGTACAACCTCGATGGCACGCGGCCGAACAAACAGACCGGCATCGAGATCGACACGGGCGGGACGGTCCGCGCGTGTATCACCCCCGATGACGCGGAAACGGTCAGCCGGATCATCTCCGAGCACGTCAACTCGTAGGCGCTGGAAGCTCCATCGATTCCGGCGCCCCAGCATCGGGCGCGGTGTGGCGGTGTTTCAGGGCCTGAGGTCCCGCCGACGCGGGCCATAGGCCTCCGGAGCCGGAGTCCCGTGGCGTGGAAGCGTCGAACACGGCGACCGTGCGGAGCCACGGCACGGAGAGGTGGTCACTGTGACCGGGAGGCAAGGACCGATGACAACTTCAGCCGATGGCCAGCTCCGGCCAGGAAGGATACAAGTCCGGGATGCGTCCCTCTACGTCAACGTCACCGGCACCGGGTACCCGCTGCTGCTCATGCACGGCGGCCCTGGCGCCGATCACTTGACGTTGCTGCCCTTCAGGGAGCTGGCTGATCAGTTCACGCTGATCTTCTACGACCACCGATGCAACGGGCGCTCGCAAGGCGCTCCGACCTCGTCCATGACCTTCGAGAACCTGACCGCGGACGCTGACGCGTTGCGGCGCACGCTCGGCTACGACCGATGGGCGGTGCTCGGCCACTCGTTCGGCGGGCACGTAGCGCTGGAGTACGCGCTGCGTTATCCCGGCAGCGTGTCGCACCTCGTGCTGGTCGACACCGGCGGCGACAGCCGCTGGTCACAGCGCAACGCCGCCGAACTGCTCGCCAGCCGCGGCTACAGCCCGGAGAAGACGGAGCTGGTCCGTCGCTTGTTCAATGGGGAATTCGAGCCCCGCCAGATGGCGCTGATCCTCATGCGTATCGGGAGCGCCTACTACTCCCGTCCCAGCCTGTCGCTTGTTGCCCGCGAGCTGATCCGCGGCGAGTGGCGCTCGAAGATGCGCCCGGAGGCCATGATCTTCGGCGGCCGCCACCTGCTCAAGGGCTGGACCGTTATGGACCGGCTCGGCGAGATCACCGCGCCGACGCTGATCGTTGCGGGGCGGGACGACTTCATCTTTCCGCCTGAGCATCAGCGCGAACTGGCCGCCGGGATCCCACACGCCCGCCTGGAACTCATCGATCGAGCTGGTCACAACCCGCACGCCGAGCAGCCAGCCCCGGTCATGCGGGCCATCAGGGACTTCATCGCGTCCAGCGGCTGACGGCGCGGACGTCGGCTTTCCGTTCAGGCCGAACTCACTCCCGGTGAGGGCCGTTGAGCCAGGAGAACATCGCCTTCTGCGCCTTATACAGCCGGGGGAATTCGGCGCGCTCACCGGCCAGCCAGGACGTGAGCAGACTCCTCCGCAGCTGGGCGCGGCGGTCGCGGCGAGGTCGGTCAGCACATCGAAGCCGAGGCGATGCTGCACGCTGTCGGCTGAGTGACCGGCTAGGCGCAGCTGATCCGCGACGTCGTGCTCATGGCCATGTGGCAGCGTGACCCGTCCAGGGTGCCGGTGCCCGCCGCGGCGGAGTGCAGGTCCGGAGTCCCCGTGATGACGCGACGCCCCGGCCAAAGCCGAGGTCCGCGGCGGCCTCGTCGGTGACGGTTCCGATCACCGTGCCGGTGGGTCGCAACGGCGGCAACTTGGCGGCGGCTATGCCGGCCATAGCGACCAGGCCAGCGTCGTACTCGAGCCGGTCTAGCGCCGGTTGTCGGTGAACCATGCCGCCGTCATCGACGCGGGCGACGCGCATGCCTGTCCCGTGAATCGCATCGACACGTAGTCAACTGGTTCCAGGTACCAGCTGGCCGCACTGGCAGTCTCAGGGCACTCGTTCGCCAGGAACAGCATGCGTCCGATCGGATCGGCACCGCTGGCAGACGGCGCGCCGCCCGTCCTGCGTACCCATGTGAGCAGGGGCCGGGGCGCGTAGCCGGATATCGGGCCGCCGAAGCGCTTGCGTGCATAGCGTGCGCCCCGTGAGTCCGTTCACAGCACGCAGGGTCCGACCGGGGTGCCGTCGCCCGCGACGGGGACGCTGCTTGCCCACTGTCCGGTCACGCTGACAGCGACCACGGCGTCGCGGGCGACGACGCCGCTGGCGAGCGCGGCCTGGCAGGCGTCCCTAATGAGGCGCCACCACTCGCCTGCGTCCTGCTCGGCGCCTCCGCCCGGGACCAGGGCGGTAGCCAGATCGGCGCCGGTCGTCCAGATGACGGAGCCCGCAGGTGAGACGAGTCCAACCTTGAGCCCGCTCGTTCCGAGGTCGATCGCGAGTGCGTGCGCGAACCGGCCGAACGCCTCGTTGAGGAACCGGTAGTGCTCGTGGTCACCGCAGTACATCGTCCCCGAGCACTTGCCCTCTCCCAGAAGGCGTCTTCCTCGGCCGCGATCTAGGCCAGCTCGCTCAGGACCTCGGCCCGTGGCCGCCCGTCTTCTGGCAAGCCAGGATAAACGCCGTCACGCTCGGTAAAGCTATTCCCGTTCATGGCGAACAGGTAGCTACGCCAGGTCTCATCGGCCACGAGGCGGGAGAGGCTTGGGCGGTCAGCCGCCGGTCAGGCTCGCTCCGACGGCGTCGGCGAGCAGGGGGCTTCCGGCGTTCGCCGCGGCGTCGCCGCGGTCCAGCAGCTTCGTGAACCGCGCTGTCGCGTTGTAGGGGCTGAACGCCCGGGCCGCGGCCGCGTAGTAGGTGGCGGCCCGGGTGAACTGAGCGCATGCCCTGGCGGCTGTCCGGTAGGCCGAGCGCATCGAAGGGGGTGGCTTCCCTAGACTGGCAAGGGTGGGCGTGCAGCGCCGAAGCTGGCTTGCCTCAGCCTTGAGCTTGGCCCGCGTAACGACGCCGGATACCCCGAGCGTCCTGTTCATCTGCGAAAGCAGCAGCCGCAGGCCGTGCCGCCACTGCGCCGCGGTGAGGGGCGGAGCCGGCAGGGTCGCCGATGGCGAGCTGGAGGGTTGCGCGGCGGGCGACGCGGTCGCGCGGAACGTGCGGAGGACCTGCTTGCACCCCGCCACGATCGTCGCTGCGGCTGGCCGGGTGGCCTGGCAGGTGATCTCGTATTCGGTCGTTCCGCTGAAGGCGAAGGTGGAGAAGAGCTTGATGGGCGTCCCGCCCGACAGGTATGTACCTATCACGAACCGCAGGCCGGGCATCCTGCTCA
This sequence comes from uncultured Actinomycetota bacterium, assembly GCA_963739025.1. GTDB lineage: Bacteria > Actinomycetota > Actinomycetes > Streptosporangiales > Streptosporangiaceae > Chersky-822. The sequence goes on from CAVTYS010000006.1 coordinate 354,556, forward strand.
GGGTGGTCCGCTGCGCTCCGCTCAGGATGACGCCCCCCTGCCGCTCGAGCGCGCCTCGGATCAGGTGCCGCAAGTCGGTGGTCACTTTGCCGAGGTCTCGCGGACCGACCGCCCTGGTGAGCCGGTAGCTGTTAACGCCGACACCGTTAGAGCCGTGTTCCGGGAAAACGTCCACTTCCCACAGCTTGTTGCCGCTCTCGTGCCTGCTCGTGCCGTGATCTTGTTGCCATCCGGCCGGGTAGCTGAAGGAGATGCCGTGCCCGCGGTATGTCTGACTGCCCGCGGGCGACGCAAGCCGGGCGGCTGATAGGCCGGCGGTCGCGAGGACGACGGCGACGACGCACGTCCACGCCAGCACCAGGGACCGCGATGACCTCGCCGTGCGGTCCACGACCGTGCCGGCGGCCATGTCGCCTAGCCGCTGGCGGCGCTGCCGGCCGGAGCTCAGCATGGCGATGAACCCGACCAGGTAGAGCGCTGGCAGCACGTCAAACAGCCGAAGCAGTGTGCGCATCGCGATCTGCCGGGCTGCTGGCCGGGCGCCGTCGGGATGCAACACCCTCAGGCCAAGCAGGGCCTTGCCTACGGTCTGTCCGGTCAGCGCCTCCAGCCCGAAGTAGTAACAGGCCACCAGGATCAGATACAAGACGGCCCAGGCGCCGAAGAGCCCGAATCTGAAGACGCTGCCGCTAGGACTGGTGACCGTGATGTTGACAAGTGTGACGGTCACGCGACCGATTCCCGGGCTGGTCGGCCCGACGATGAGGGCCATGATGATGTAGAGCCCTGACAGCAGCCCCAGATCGACGAACGCGGCGGCCACCCGCCGTCCGAGCGGCAGGTCATGCTGCGTCGCGGCTTCCGGCGGCAGGCCCGGGGTTACCTCTGCGGCAGGCGCAGTCAGGTTCGGGTTCTTCTCGGTCTTGTCCCAGCCGATGACCATGGCGATCGTCCTTCCTGGCCATTTGCAGCAGCTTTCCGCGCGCTACCCGACCCTGCACCTGCGTGCCTTCGTCTCCCGTCTTAACGTGGGCTTATGAACCGTCAAAGCGGCAGATCCATTTGACCGTTCTTGAACGGCCAAAGGTCCCTCAGCGAGGCCGAAACGCGCGGCCGCCGCGGATTTGGTGTGGCTTCAGGCTCGCCCGAGCTCGCGCATCGATGTCTGCCCGGCGCTCGGGTGGATGAGCGGCAGGTACCCGGCCGCCAGCGCGCCGACGATCGCAGGCGGCGTCAGCAGGTCGACAGAGATGCGAGGCGCCGGGCGCACTGGCGGTCCGTACCCGTCGAACGACCACGGCAGCAGCACGCCGCCCGTGCACAGCGCCGGGCCTCCCGCATAGCTGACCATGGCGCCGTCCGGCAGCTCATCGAGCACAACCTCGCGGGTCCGCTTGCGCCTGGTCCGGCCGTCCACCCGCTCGGCATGCAGCCAGGCATCCATCTGGGCGGCGGACGGGCGTGTGGTCAGGCTCTTGGCGGCCCGCCAGCTCTCGCCGAACCAGCGATGATCGGCTTCGCGGCAGTAGCCACACGGCCGGTGACCGGCAGCCAGGGCCGTCGCCTCGTCGAGGAAGAACAGCGCCGTCCATCGCCCCGGCGGCATCACGTCGCGCCGCCAGCCGCGGAACTCGAGCACGCAGCAGATCCACAGCTTTGAGCGCCAGCGGCTCACCCCGAGGGTCCGGTCGGCGTTGTGGATGCACCCGCGGTTGCCCATCAGCATCCCCCGTCCGGGGTGCGAGACGATCTCACCAGTCGGCATGACCCGGTTCTGCAGCGGCGGCTGCCGTTTCTCGTCGCTCACCGGGCCCGCTCCCTTGCCGCTCAGCCGCTGCCGTCATGCCAGTTCACGATCGATACGACCACCTGGTTCACCAGTGGCGGCGGCAGCGGCGCGCAGCCTTTCAGTGCACGAGGCGGTAGCCGTACCTGCTCATCAGCGGTGCGCACACAGCCGTGACGGCGGCCCTGTTGAGCGGATGCAGCTGCGACCGCCAGGTGGTGTCCTCGCGCAATTGGACGGTGCCCGTGCGGAACCTGTTGTTGTTACCGCCGACGGTATGCACCTGCTCCATGGTCACTGTGCCTGGCTCGGTCGAGCCGGGGAGCTGCGCTGGTCGGCCTGCCATCCTGGCCAGCGACTCGATCGTCTCGCCGGGCTCGTCGATGAAGTCTTCGTACCTGAGCAGCGTCGATCGCGCCGGGCCGGCTGACCGCCTGACCGCGGTCGCGGCCATGTTGCCCAGCGACCAGCTGAGGGCCGCGTACACGCTCTGCTGCAGGCGGCGCTCGACGACCGGCTGGCCGTCATCGCGGAACCGCAAGATGGAGTTCACCATGCCGCGCGGATCGCGGATGATCTGGACGAAGGTCGTCTGGATTCGCGGCATGAGCAACAGCAGGGCCGCGTCCGTCGGCTCCTTGGACGAGTCGACGATCACTTCGGCGCCGGTCTCCCGGGCAATTGCCCGGTACAGGCGCTCGAGCCCTTCGGCGTATCGGGCCAGCGGGGTGCCGGCTTGCAGTTCATGGGCGCGCTTTCGCAGCAGCGAGGGAACCCGCAACCAGGTGTGAACCTCATGGACGACTTCCCGCTGGCACTGCCACATGTCCTTGGCCAGGGCCTCCCGCTCCTCGCCCTGTCCGAGCACCGACTGCAAGATCGGGCTCCAGACGGCACACTCTGACAGCCGCGTTCCGCACCCGCATCGCGCGTTGGGAAGGGTCGCCTTACGCCAGAAGGACCGCAGCTCGCCCACCGAGAAGAAGCCGTCGAGCTGGCCTGCGAGGTTACCTAGCAGCGTCGTCCCGCTGTGGTAGATGCCGAGCACGTAGAGCACCCGGGGGTCAGCGCTGGGCATGGCGACCTTCCTCAGGCTGACGAGCCAATCATGCAATGAGCGGCAAACGCTGACAATGTCCTTGACGCACCTTACGCTCGTCCCCGCGCCCGGCACAGGCCATCGCTCGAATGTTGACGCAACCCGTCGGTTGCTATAATGTCGCAACCAACTGGTTGCTACTCGTGGAGGCTGGCATGGGTTTTCCTGATCGCATCGAGCGGACCGTCGAGATCGCGCACCCGCCACGCAAGGTATGGGCGGCGCTCACCACGGCCGAGGGGCTGGCCTCGTGGTTCGGGAACGAGGCGACGATCGACCTGCGTCCCGGCGGGTCAGCGCAGATGCGGTGGTGGACCGAGGGGTACACGGCTCAGATGCGCGTGGAGCGGGTCGAGGAGCCGAGGGTGTTCGGGTTCACCTGGCCTATCTCCGGGCTGCCAGAGGATGATCCGCGCCGGACCTATGTCGAGTTCACGCTCGAGCCGACGGACGAGGGCACGCGGCTGACGGTCGTCGAGAGCGGCTTCGCCCAGCTGCCTGAGGACCTGTTCCGCAAGGCCTACGACGGCAACACCGACGGATGGCGCGGCGAACTGGGCGAGCTGGTCGATTACCTCGATGCCGCCTGACAGTCCTGAGAGTGAGGCAATCGCCGAGCAGGTGTTCATAGCCCTGGCCGATCCCACCAGGCGTGCCATCCTGGCGTCGCTGGCGGCAAGCGGCCCGGCTACGGCGACGGACCTGGCAGGGCGTCTGCCGATTACGCGCCAGGCGGTCGCCAAGCACCTGGCGCTGCTGTCCCAGGCCGGCCTCGTGACGGCCGAGCCTGGGGAGCGGCGCCGGGTGCGGTACCAGCTTCGCTCAGCGCCGATGCGCGTGGCGCAGCAGTTCCTGGCCGCGCTGGCCCGTGACTGGGACGGCACGCTCAACGCTCTGAAAGACCACTTGGATCAGCATGCTCGCGGGCGTGCCACGGCCAGCTGAGGAGACAATCATGCGGGATGAGCCGGTGACCGCCGGGTCGCCCACGAGCACTGGGCCGCCCACGAGCGCGGGGTCTCCAGCGACCGCGGGATCGCCAGCGACCCTGGGATCGCGCGCGACCGCGGGATCGCGCGCGACCGCGGGATCGCGCGCGACCGTGGTGGTGGTGGCCGCGACGCTCGGGCTCGCCGCCGTTTGCTGGGTCGTCTCGCTCTGGCAGATGAACGGGATGGACATGGGCGTGGCGACCAGCCTCGGTTCGTTCGCGCTATTCGCCGCCATCTGGATGCCGATGATGGCGGCGATGATGCTGCCAGGCGCGGCACCGGCCCTGGCCCGGCGGGCCCGCACCACCGGCCAGCCGTTCTCCGTGCCGCTGTTCGTCGTGTCTTACCTGGCCGTGTGGGCGCTGGTCGGTGCCGCTGTGTACGCGCTGTACCAGCCGCACGGCACGGCTGCCGCCGGCGCGGTGGTGATCGCGGCGGGGGTCTACGAGCTCACGCCCGTCAAGCTGTACTTCCGGCGGCGCTGCCGCGAGAGCACCGGTTCTGGCTGGCAGTTCGGGCTCTGCTGCGTCGGCTCGAGCATCGGCCTGATGCTGGTGCTCGCGGCGCTCGGCCTCATGAGCCTGCTCTGGATGGTCGTGATCGCCGCCCTGGTGCTGGCCCAGAAGCTGCTGCCGGCCAGGCCAGCCATTGATGTGCCGCTGGCGCTCGCGATGACCGGGTTCGGAATCTGGATCGTCATCGCGCCTGCGTCGTTTCCTTGGCTCATGCCATCGATGTGAGCCGTCACTCGCTGTAACGACAAGAAGGAGACTCAACCATGGCCAGTCACAAGACCGGAACACGTGCACAGTGGCTCTCCGCCCGCAACGACCTGCTCGCCATGGAGAAGGAGCTGACTCGCCGCGGCGACCAGCTCGCCGCGCAGCGGCGCGAGCTGCCGTGGGTGCCGATCGACAAGGAGTACCGCTTCGACACCGCGAACGGGCCGAGGACGCTGCCCGAGCTGTTCGACGGGCGTTCCTACCTGGTGGCCTATCACTTCATGTTCGGCCCGGCCTACGCCGCTGGCTGCCCGACGTGCTCGTCGATGGCCGACACGTTCGACGGCGCGGTCTCGCACCTGAACGCCCGCGACGTGACGTTCACCTGCATCTCACGGGCGCCGCTGGACAAGCTGCTGCCTTACCGGCAGCGGATGGGCTGGAGCTTCCCGTGGGCCTCGTCCTACGGCAGTGACTACAACTTCGACCTGGACATCTCCAACCCTGGGGAGAAGGTCGCCGGATGGCTGGCCGGCGGCGTCCCGCCGGTGGCCGCGAGGAACGCCGAGGAATGCGGGACCGAGCCGGCCGGCTACCTGTCCGAGTCACCGGTGATGACCACGTACGCGCTGGAGAACGGCACGGCCTACATGACGTACTCCACGACAGCGCGCGGCCTGGAGTTCATGATGGGCTATTACGCCTTCCTCGACCGGGTCCCGACCGGCCGCGATGAGGGAGACGAGGGCCAGATGTGGCTCCATCGCCATGACGAGTATCCAGCGCGACCCTGACGCGCCCCATGATCGGCGCAGGTGCGAAGGTCCGGGGCGGCCGGGACCTTTGCGGCTGTCCCGTGTTCCTGGCCGGACTTAGCATGGCCGCGTGGCTAACCAGCGTGCTGGGGACAGCTGGCAGGAACTGACCAAGTCAGAGTGCTTCGACCTGCTGGCAAGGGAACCGCTTGGCCGGATCGCCATCGTCGATGAGCAGGGTCCAGTGGTCTTTCCCGTCAACTTCATTTTCGACAGCCACATGGTCGTGTTCAGGACCGACGAGGGCAGCAAGCTCGACGCCGCCTGCCGCGGCAGCGGGGTCGCCTTCGAGATCGACGGCGTCGACGCGGCCACCTGCACCGGATGGAGCGTCCTGATCAGGGGCGAGGCCGTCGAGGTCACTGACCCTTCCGAGCTGCGGCGGCTGAGCGAGATCATCCCAGCGCCCTGGGCACCGGGGGCTAAGGCGCATGTCGTGCGGATTCTGCCGGCCGTCGTGACCGGCCGGCGCATCCTGGCCCGTTACCGGCCCGGGGACCGGGACACCGAGGCGCTCCGCCGAGACCGGGACCCCTGATACCGACCAGGATGATCAGCTGATGGGCAAGATCATCGAGAAGGACGCGTTCGAGGAGAGCGAGTACCGGCTCTTCCGCGGACGGCTCGACGCATGCCTTGAGGTGCTGAGGGCGGTTATCGAGCGGCCTGGATTCGGAGTCGGCACGACGACGATCGGCGCCGAGCTCGAACTCTCGCTTGTCGACGCTGATCGACGTCCGCTGGCCCGCAATGAGGCCATCCGCGCGGCCACAGGTGACCCACGGGTAGCGCTCGAGCTGAACCGCTACAACCTGGAGCTGAACGCGTCGCCCGTGCCGCTGGCCGGACGGCCGTTCGAGGCACTCGGGAACGAGCTGACCACGCTGCTTGACCTGGTGGCTGACAAGGCCGCGGCGTACGGGGGCCGGCCCGCCGTCATCGGCATCCTGCCCACTGTCAGCTCCGCGGACCTCGGTCAGGCGATGATCACGGACCTCCCGCGCTACCGCGCCCTGAGCAACGGCCTGCGCCGGCTGCGCCACAGCCCCTTCCTGATCCAGATCGCTGGCGTCGATCGGCTGGACCTGGTCAGCGACGACATCACGCCCGAAGGCGCGAATACCTCGTTCCAGGTGCATCTGCGGGTCGACCCTGCCAGGTTCGCCAGGGTCTACAACGCGGCTCAGCTGGCCACGGCCGCCGTGCTCGCGGTGGCTGGCAATTCGCCCACCTTTCTCGGCCGCCGGCTCTGGGAAGAGACCAGGATCGCCGTGTTCAAGCAGTCGGTCGACGACCGCCGCGCTGGCCCGCACCGACGGCGCGCCAGGACGACGTTGGGGACAGGCTGGCTGCGCGGCGGCGCCGGCGAGCTGTTCGCCGAGAGCGTCCGCCTGCACGAGCCGGTGCTGCCGGTGCTGGCAGAGACTGACCCGCTGACCACGCCGGCCGCCGGCGAGGCCCCAGCACTTGAGGAACTCAGGCTGCACCAGGGCACCGTATGGCCGTGGAACCGGGCGATCTACGACCCCGTGGCAGGCGGCCACCTGCGCATCGAGATGAGGGTGCTGCCGGCCGGCCCGACGGTCGTCGACATGCTGGCGAACGCCGCGTACCTGATCGGGCTCTCGCTGTGGATAGCCGATCAGGACGAGCGATGGACGTACGCGCTGCCGTTCGAGCGCGCCGATCACAGCTTCTACCGCGCCGCGCAGGATGGCCTGTCCGCCGAGCTGAGCTGGCCGGCCTTCCGGCCGGACCAGATCAGGACGGTCCGCGCGGCCGACCTCGTCGCCCAGTCGCTGCCAGCCGCGCGGCAGGGCCTGCTGACCGCCGGGGTCACGCCCGCTGAGGCAGACCGGCTGCTGGAGGTGATCGGCGCCCGCGCCTCGTCCGGCCAGACCGGTGCGGCCTGGCAGCGCGCCGCCCTGGCAGCCGCGATGAAAGGACCGTCGCCCGATCCCTTCGCCGTGATGCTCGGCGGTTACCTGGATCGCGCCGCGACCAGCCAGCCCGTCCACACCTGGCCCCCGCCCTGACTACGCTCGCGCGGGGCGTCATGCCGCTAGAGGCGGTGAACGGTCGCACCGCGAGCCACGGTCCTGACGACCCTGGCCGTCAGCAGCGCCTCGGGTCCTTCGGCGAACGGGTCGGCATCCAGGACGACGAAGTCCGCGGCCAGCCCGGGCCTGAGGCTGCCGAACGTGCCGTCTCCGCGGCATGCCCAGGCCGCGTCGGCGGTCCCGTGCGCGATGGCGTCGGCCAGCGGCAGCGCGAAGTGCGGCAGGTACGGAGCGAGCGGGGGGTTGAGTGCGGAGCGCCGGGTGCTCGCGATGAACATGTTGTGCAAGGGAGACAGGGGCGCGGTGGGCGTGTCCGTACCAAAGGCGAGCAGCGCCCCGGCGGCGGTCATCTCGGGCCACGCGAAGCCTCGGTCGCCCCGGGCGTCGCCGAGCACCGCGAGCCAGTTGCTGATGATGGCCGGGTCGCAGTGCACGGGCTGCATGGACGCCGTCACCCCGAGGCTGGCGAGCCGTGCCACGTCGGCGCGGTCAACATATTCGAGGTGCTCGATGCGGTGCCGCCGCTCGCGCGGACCGTTGCGCGCGACGGCCCGATCCAGCGCATCGAGGGCGGTCCGCACGGCCCGGTCGCCGATCGCGTGCATGGCGATCTGGAGACCAGCCGCGTCGGCGGCCGTCACCACCGGGACCAGGGCGTCGAGGTCCCAGATGGGTTCGGCGTTGCTGCCGTTCGCGTACGGCTCGAGCATGGCCGCGGTGCAGCCGTCGATCACGCCGTCGACCACCAGCTTGATCCCCGCGATCCGCAGCCGCGCTGAGCGCTCGCTGCGAGCGAGCTCCGCGGCGCGCTCGACCTCCGCGAGGTGGTCGGCGGCTGAGCCGCCGCGCGGGACCAGCCAGTGCCCGATGACCTGCAGGCCGAGCCTCCCCGCCTGACCGGCTCTGTCCAGAGCGGCCAGTGCGACGTGATCGAGCGCCATGTCGACCACCGTCGTAACGCCGCTGGAGATATAAGCGGCGACGATGGCGGCGAGCGCGCGATCACGGTCGCGGTCGGTGGCGACAGAGTCAAGGAACGGCCAGGCCAGGGTCGCCGCGGCGGTTTCCTCGAGAAACCCGGTGGCCTCGCCGTCGGCGTCCCTGACGATACGGCCGCCGATCGGGTCAGGAGTGTTCGCGCTGACCCCGAGTTCGGCGAGGGCGGCGCTGTTGACCCAGCACGAGTGATAGTCGTTCGCGTCGAGGTAGACCGGCCGGTCGGGCACGACCTCGTCCAGCATCTCCTTCGCGGGCAGCCCGCCTGGCACGGCCGAGAACAGCCAGCCGCGGCCCAGGACCCGCGGCGCGTCAGGCTGCTCCTTGGCCCTGATCGCCAGGCGCTGCTGGATCTCGGAGAGGTCGCCGGCGTCGGTGAGCGGGACGCGCAGCTGAGCCTCGCCAGCCATCAGCAGGTGCGCGTGCGCGTCGACGAAGCCGGGAAGCGTGAGGGCGCCGCCAAGCTCCTCCTCGCGCCTGGCTGGCCCGGCCGCCTCCCGCGCGGCGCTGAGGTCACCGGCGAACGTGATCTGCTCCCCGTCTACCACCAGCGCTTGCGCCCAGGGCCTGGCCGGATCCGCGGTGAAGATGCGGCCGCCGTGACAGAGAACGGGCTGGTTACTCGCCATTGCTGCTCCTTGAGTCATTCATCGCCAGGAACCCCATAGCTCGGCGCCGCCGTCGGATCGACGGCGCGCTGAACGTACTCGGCCTCCTGCGGCAGCCAGATCGCCAGCAACCGGGCCAGCTCGCCGACCGGGTCATCGTGCCAGTCGACCCGCAGATCGGTGACCGGCCAGGCCAGCTGGTCGACGACCAGCATCCCGCAGGACCGCACCTGGCCTTGCTCGCCGCCCGCCGCCAGGCCGGCCTGCAGTGCCGCGAGGAGGCGACCGGAGAGGTGGTCGTCGGGACGCCGTTCATAGGCGAGCACCATCGCCTCGGGAACCGCGTCATCGGCGAGGAGGTTGCCGGCCGCCAGGCAGTCCTGGCCTGCGCGCGCGCCGTGCCTGCCGAGCGTGCGTGCCCCCGAGTACGATGCGGTCCGCCCGGCCGCGTCGATGGCCGCGAGCTGGCGGAACTCGGCGTGCGGCGCGGTGGCCAGCACCTCGTCGATCGCCGAGGCCGCCGGCCGCCCCGACGCGATCACGTCAAGAACCCGCGGTCCGAGCGACGGATCGGTGACGTTCTGCGTGCTGACTGCGCCGGTGCCGGCGCGCGCCCAGGCGCAGCGCGCGGCCACCGCGGGGCTCGATGATGTCACGACCACGCCCAGCCTCCCGGTTCGAGCGCAGCGCCCGACCAGCGAGAACGTCATGGCAGCACGGCCACGGCGGTGACCTCCACCAGCCACTCAGGCCGTGCCAGCGCCTGCACGACCAGCCCAGTGAAGCACGGATACACGCCGCTCAGCCGTTCGCCGAGCACGCGGTAGACCGGCTCGCGATGCCGGATGTCGGTCAGGTAGACATCGCAGGTGACGATGTGCTCCAGCCGCGCGCCGGCCTCGCCGAGCAGCAGCTCGATATTGTCCATGACCTTGCTGGCCTGGCCGACCGGATCACCGACCGCGACCGACTCCCTGGTGTCCAGGTCCTGCGCCACCTGCCCGCGGAGATAGACCGTGCTGCCGGCGACGACGGCCTGGCACAGGTCGTTGGACAGGCGCTGCTCAGGATAGGTGTCGGCGGTGTTGAACGGGCGGATCCTGCGATGCCCGCCAACCGTGATCGACTCGGTCATGCCACTGACCCTTTCGCCGTGCCGAGCGGGTCATCGAGTCCCGCCGACCTCGCCATCCGCTCGACGGCCGGCCCGAAGTCATAGTTGTTGTAGACGGCGAGCAGATGCGAGAACGGCGGCGACTGCGCGAACAGCTGGAACGTCAGCCGGTGGCCCGCGTAGTCGGAGTTGAGCAGGTCACGGGCGTACGCGAGCATCTTGCGCCGTTCCTCAGCGGCAATGTCGCCGACCCTGAAGTACTTCTCCAGCCACTGCGAGGGGCCTGGCGCACCGAACGTCGCCGCGCTGGGCACGAGGCTGATCTGGCAGCCGCAGATGTCGCGCACGATGTGCATCATCTCCGGCAGCTGCGAGCAGGCGTGCACCCTGCCCGTGTAGAGCAGGGCCTGGTTGGGCATCAGCAGCCCGCCGGGACTCTGCTGAGCCAGCTCGATCGACGCGGCCAGGTGCGCGGCGATGCCCTCCCGGTAGCACGCCAGCTGCGCGATCTTCTCGCGCACGCCCTGGTGCATCGTCACGCCGGTCTGCTTGGCGTTCGCATACGCGACGCCGAGCATGAGGTCGGCGAGCCGCAGGTGCCGGTGCACGAAGGCGTACATGCTGTAGCGGTGCAGGGTCGCGCGGATGAACGCGGCTGCGCTGGTGTGCCGGTAGAAGAAGACGTTCTCCCAGGGGATCTCGACGTCGTCGAAGACGATCATCGTGTCGACCTCGTCGGCGCGGCTGGTCAGCGGGTAGTCAGCCGGCGGCAGCCGGCCAGCAAATCCGGAGCGGCAGATGTGCATGATCCCCGGCGCGCCCATGTCCGCGATGAAGCTGACCGCGTAGTCGGACAGGGCGTCGTTTCCCCAGTCGCCGATGGTCGGCTTGACGAAGGCTTGGCTGGCGTAGGCGGCGGCGGTCTCGAATTTCGCGCCGCGGACCACGATGCCGTTGTCGGTCTCGCGGACGACGTGCAGGAGCACGTCGGGATCCTGGTCGCGGGGGTGCTTGCTGCGGTCTCCCTTGGGGTCGGTGTTCGCCGAGACATGGAAGGGGTCAAGCAGCGCGGCGCGGCGTACGTGGTCGCGGATGTTCGCGGCGAAGGTCGGGTCGATCTCGTTAAGCACATCCTGGCCGTCATACAGCGACCACATCTCGCCGACGGTCTCGTCGCCGACCCGCGTGACCACGCAGGAGACGTCGTCGAGCACGGTCTCGACGGCCGCGTGCTTGGCGTGCCAGTCTGCCTTGGTCGTCGGCGGCTTGCCGCCGATCGCGCAGGTCTGGCCCGTCTCGTCATCGACGTAGGTCATCGTCGCGGCCGTTGCTGGCTCGTGCGCGAGGTCATAGATCCGCGCTCGCGCGTCCACGATGGGCTTGAACGCCGGGTGCGTGGTGACGTCAGCGACCCGCTCGCCGTCGATCCACACCTCGCGGCCGTCTGCCAGGGAATCCTTGTACTCCTTGCCCGTCCTGATCACGATGCGTCCCTCACGATGCGTCCCTCACGATGCGTCCCTCACGATGCGTCCCTCACGATGCTCATGTTCCCCGGGTACTGGTGGAGCTGGGTGATCTCGCGCCGGAACGGCACGACGTCGTTGCCCGGCAGGTCGGCGTCGAATTCCTCGGCGAAGCGGCGGCCTGACCAGACGGCCGCGGCGATGGTGCCAGGAGCCCAGGCATCCCCGATCGCGCGGACCGACGTCACCTGACCCTGCTGCTGGCGGTCGAGCAGCTGGCTGAACAGTTGTTCCTCGGGCAGCCTCGCGGTCACCAGGACCACGCTGTCGGCCGCCAGCTCACTGAGCCGCCCCGTGTACGTGCAGGCCACGGTGACCTTTCCCGCGCCGATCGCGGTGAGCGCAGTCCCGGTGCGGAGCATCACGCCTGCGAGCAACAGTCCGCGCTGGACCTTGTTAATCTCCATGGTGTTGACGGTCCATGCGGATACCTGCGCGGCCGTGGTGACGACCTCGACCTCGTAGCCGTCGCTCCGCAGCAGTTCCGCCAGGACGCCGCCCATGTAGTAGTGGTCGTCGTCGTAGACGAGGACGCGGGTGCCTGACGGTCGCCGCCCGGCCATGAGGTCGTCAGGCGTGAGCACGTCGGCGCCGGATTCGACGGGGACTGGCTGAGTGTGCCAGCGGGCGACGCCGTCACGGCGCCACGTAGCGCCGGCTGCCACGGCGACGTGCTGGAAGCCGAAGTCGACGATGTCGGTGGCGCTCATCCGGCTCTCGCGGTAGACCTCGACGTTGGGCATCGACTCGATGGCCTGCTGCCGGTAGTGCAGGACCCGCGCCCACGCGGCCAGGCCCGGCAGCTTCGACTCCCTGGCGACGCGACCGCCGAGGTCCCTGGTCGCCTCCGCGAGCACGACGTCGTAGCCGCGCACGCCCAGCGCGCGCGCCGCCTCGAGCCCCGCTGGCCCCGACCCGACGACCAGGATCCTCGCGTCGGACGCGCGGGCCCTGATCCGCTCCGGGTGCCAGCCGCGGCGGAACTCCTCGCCCATGCTCGGGTTCTGCGTGCACCGGATCGGCGACATCGTGAAGTCCCCTGACACGCAGATGTTGCAGCCGATGCACTCGCGGATCATGTCCATCTGGCCGGTGCGGATCTTCTCAGGCAGGAAGGGATCGGCGATGGACGGCCGGGCGGCGCCGATCAGGTCGAGGACGCCGCTGGTGACCTGCCGGACCATCAAGTCGGGCGAGGTGAACCTGCCGACGCCGACAACCGGTTTGCTGGTGAGCCGCTTGAGCCCGATGACGTGCTGCTCCTGCTCGCCCTCCTGGCCGAACCGCGACGTGTTCGAATCTGCCTCCCACGTGCCCATCGCGAAGTCCCACAGGTCAGGGAGCTCGCCGAGGCTGCTCAGGATCTCCTCGATGTCGCCGCGGCGGAGGCCTGGGCCGGCGCCGGCGGGGCCGTCCGACACGCTGATCCGGCACGCCACCGCCGCCCGGCCAGCCGCGATCTCGAGGGTGTCCTCGAGGATCTCGCGCAGCAGCCGCATCCGGTTGACGCCGCTGCCGCCGTATTCGTCGGTGCGCTGGTTGTACCGCGGCGAGAGGAAATACTCGACGCCGCCGAACCCGTGCGCGGCGTAGACGTACACCACGTCGTAGTCCGCCCGGAGCGCGCGGCGCACGGCGTTGCGGTGCCAGCGGCGCAGGTCGGCGATGTCTTGTTTGGTCATCATGCGCGCCTGCACCGGTTCGTATCCGTAGCTGGCCACCGGCAGGTGCTGCGGGCCGAGCGAGGTCTCCCTGGAGTACAAGTTCGGGGCGTTCATGCCGTTGTGGCACAGCTCGATCGCGGCCAGCGCGCCGCCGTCGTGGATCGCCGTCGCGATCCTGGCCAGCGCGGGCAGGTCACTGTCGTCCCAGATCCTGAGCTCGATGAACGGCGTGATGTCCGACGTCGGATGGATCTCGACCTGCTCGGTGGATACGACGGCCCAGCCGCCCTCGGCCTTGACCTTGCGCATCTCGGCCTCGGCGCTCGGGTCGCGGTAGCCCATGCCGTTGCAGTGCGGCACCTGGAAGAACCGGTTCCTGGCGACCTTCGGGCCGATCGGCACCGGCTCGAACAGGATGTCGTACGGCGCCGGTGGCTTGCTGTCCTCGGGGTTGGGGCTGGCCATCCTCGCTCGCTTCGCCTTTCTTTGCGGTTGAGAGCAAACTATGCTGGAGAGCCGGGCCGTGTCCAGGGGTTGCGCCCGCGTGACCGGCAGTGGTGAACGGAGAGGGTGAGGCGTGGCGCGGAAGAAGGATCAGACCGTCCGCCGGCAGCAGCTGGTGCAGGCCACGATCGACCTGATCGCCGACCGCGGCATCGAGGCACTCACGCACGCCGCCATCGCCGACCGCGTCGGGATCTCGCACCGCCTGGTCGCCTATTACTACGCTCAACTGGACTCCCTCGTACTCGAGGCACACCAGGTCGCTGCCGAGCGGTACTACTGGGAACGCCTGCGAGCGCTGGACGAGTCGGCCGCGCCAGAGCGGCGAATGGTGCAGCTGATCAGGTCTGGGTTTCCCGGCCAGCGGGATCGCAGGCTCAGCCAGGTGCTGAACGAGCTGAGCGTGAGCGCCAGCCGCAGCGAGCTGCATGCGCGGCTGATGACCGAGCTGTTCGACCGCGAGGTCTCGCTGTACCTGTCGGTCCTGCGCGACGGCGCGGCCAGCGGCACGTTCCGGCTGAGCGAGCCTGAGCTGACGGTGGCGCGCAACCTCGTCGCGCTGGAGGACGCCTACGGCTTCCACCTGCTCGCGAAGGCCTCGTCGGTCGATGCGGGCAGTGCGCTGGATGCGCTCGTCGGTTACGCCACGACGGTGACAGGCGCTGACCTGCCCGGTGCTGGCCTGCCCGGTGCTGGCCTGCCCGGTGCTGGCCTGCCCGGTGCTGGCCTGCCCGGTGCTGACCTGCTCGGGCCGGCGTGATCGACCTGTTGCTTAGACTTCGGCATGGCCTACGCGTCCGCTCCCGGCGACCTGACCCTGCATGGCGTCCGGGTTCTCGGCTTCCCGAGCGCGTCCAGGATCGCGAGCCGCTACGGCCTCGACGCCGACGCGGTAGCCGAGGCGCTGCTGGACTTCGAGGCCTACGGCTGGGTCAGCCGCACGAGCTTCGCTGGCTCGTCGGGATGGTCGCTCACCGCGGCCGGCCGAGCCGAGAACGAGGCGCGGCTCGCCGCTGAACTCGACGAGGCTGGCGCTCGGCCTGCCGTCACGAGGGCGCACGCAGTCGCGGGTGCGGCCCGGGTCGCGACTAGGCACGGTTTTCCTGACCACAAACAGGTCAATTCGGACGCGATCTTGACTGAAATCCGTGCGGAGTGCGGTCACGCTCCGGCCGGAGGCCTGCCGAGCCCGGCAAAACGCCCGTTGCGGGACGCTGACTGGGAGCCTGAGCAGGTCGGGCTCATGCCGACCGTGTATCGGTGGGACACCGATCGCTAGATTCACGTATGGGTGTCCCACCGAATCCCCTTGCGCGGACGGGAGCACCTTGGCCGACGGCTGACCGACGCGGTTCTCGCCGTCTGCGACTAGGACTGAACAGCATACGAGTGAGCGAGGAGACACAGTGAGCATTCAGCCCAAGCCGCCGACCGCCAAGGGGCCAGCGGACTGGTTCACAGGAGACGTCTGGATCGACGGCATCGTGCGCGGCGAGGGAACGTCCCGCGTCCGTGTCAGTGCGGTCAGGTTCACGCCGTCGGCGCGCACCGCCTGGCACTCGCACGCTGTCGGGCAGACGCTCAACGTCACGGAAGGACGCGGGCTCGTGCAGGCTCGCGGGGGCGAGATACAGCAGATCAGGGCCGGCGACATCGTCAGCACGCCGGCGGAGGAGTGGCACTGGCACGGCGCGGCGCCCGATCACTTCATGAGCCACCTGTCCATCACCGAAGCCGTCCCTGGCGATGCTCGGCCGGACGCGCACTGGGGCGAGCACGTGACCGACGCCGAGTACAACGGGAGCTGACCGGCCTGTCGCGCGCCGCCTAACACGCTCAGCCGGCGGCGATGGGGCGGCCGACGACGAGGACCTCGCGCAAGGCTGGATCAAGCTCGCTGTAACTGGAGTCGGGCAGCACGCCGAGCGCGTCGAGCGTCTTGGAGAAGAAGCACCTGGCCGCGGCGGCTAGCACCACGTCCATGATGTCCTGCTGCGACAGGCCGAGGTCACGTAGTCGCTGCAGGTCAGCGTCGGTAATGGCGGCCGCGTCATCGGCGACTTTCTCGGCGAGGTCCATCACGGCGACGTCGGTCTCGCCAAGTCCCGCGGCCCGGTGGTCGGCGGCAATCTCGGCGACCGGCTCGCCGAATCGCTCGGCGAGCACCGTCCCATGGGCCAGGCAGCAGTAGCTGGAGCGCAGCTTCCTGGCGGCGGCCAGGGTCGCCAGCTCGTATCTGCGCAGGTCCATGCCGGCCTTGATCGAGCTGTTCAGCTGCACCCACGCCGCGTAGACCTCGGGTCGCTGCTCAAAGGCCAGTTCGTAGTTCGTCGCCATGGCCGTCATTGTGGCTCAGGAAGGCGCGACGCGACAGCCGACGAGACGGGACAGCCCGACGAGACGGGACAGCCCGACGAGACGCGACAGGCCACCAGACGGCGACAGGCCACCAGACGGCGACAGGCCACCAGACGGCGACAGGCCACCAGACGGCGACGGGCCGGCCAGAAGGCGGCAGGCTCGCGCGTCAGCCGCCGCTCAGCAAGCGCAGCCGTGACGGCGACGTCTCCAGCTGCGGCGGGAGCACGAGCGGTCCGGCGCCTGGCTCGATCGAGCCGAGGATGGACGGATGACGCGCGCCGGTCGCGGCCGTCACCGATCCCGGCAATCCGTTCCAGGTCAGGTAGCCGAGGACGGCGAACGCGAGCGCCTCCTTGGCCTGCACGGGAACGCCTAGCTCGTCGGTGGTCAGCACGATAACGCCGGGGAGCTCTGAGCGGAGCCAGCGAAGGGTCGTGGCGTTCTCGCTGCCACCGCCGGACAGGACGAGCTCGGCCAGGCCGTGCTCGCGCCCGGCCGCGGCCAGCAGGTCGACCAGCAACCTCGTCACGGTCGCCACCACGTCCTGCCCGGTAGGAGCCGGATCGAGGCCAGCCAGCATCCGCGCCAGGTAGCTGGCGTTGAAGCGCTCCCGGCCCGTGCTGCGCGGAACCGGGAGCCCGTAGTAGGGCTCGGCCTCCAGCCGGTCGAGAAGCCGCGCGCTTACGCGGCCGCGCGCCGCCATCGCGCCGTCCTGGTCGTAGCCGAGCGTTCCTCCGCTCGCCGCCGCGGCGGCCGGGTCCATCAGCGCGCCGGCCGGGCCAAGATCGTAGGCGGTCACCACCTGGCCGCCATCGACGACCGTCAGGTTCGCGATGCCGCCCAGGTTGACGGCCGCGCCAGGGCCTGGCCGCCCGGCCAGCAGGAGCGCGTCGAACATGGCCACCAGGGGAGCGCCCTGGCCGCCGGCCGCGACGTCGCGGCTGCGCAGGTCGGAGACGACGGGGACACCGAGACGCTCGGCGACCTCGCTTGAGTTGCCGAGCTGCAGCGTGCCGAGGGCGCGGCCGGCCTCGTCCACCCAGTGATAGAACGTCTGGCCGTGCAGAACCGCGAGGTCCGCCGACCCGCCGGCCAGGTCGTCGCTGGCCGCGGCGAACGCGGCCGCGTACGCGTGCCCGAGTTCGGCGTGCAGCTCGCAGAGCTCGCCGGCGCCCGGCAGGCCTGGCGGCAGCGCGGCGACGATGCGCTGTCGCAGCCGCGGTTCAAACGGCCTGCTGGTCAGCCCCCGGTACCGGCATCGGAGCTCGCCGTCGGCTAGTTCCAGGTCCGCGCAGGCGACATCGATGCCATCCACCGACGTGCCCGACATGCATCCCAGCACCCGCATGCCCCGCCTCGGTGAATATGCAACGGGTCTAGACCGCACGATGGAAAACAGTAACATGGAGCAGTTGCTCTCCGCCGTGAAGGAATCGTGGTGCCCGCACATCAGCCCGGGACCGAGGAGCGCAACCGGCGAACGCGCGACATCGACACGGTTCCGACACTCGAGTTGCTGGCCTTGCTCAACGCCGAGGACGCGACGGTGGCCGGGGCGGTCAAGGAAGCGCTGCCCGTGCTCGCGACCGTCGTGGACCTGGTGGTCGAGCGGCTGCGGGCCGGCGGCCGGGTGCACTACTTCGGGGCAGGCTCGTCGGGCCGCATCGGCGTCGCTGACGCCGCCGAGGTCGTTCCCACCTTCGGGACAGATCCGCGCGTGTTCATCGCGCATCACGCGGGCGGTGACGGCGCGGTTGCCACCGCCGTCGAGGGCGCGGAAGACGACGAGGACCTGGGCCGCCAGGCTGCCGCCACGCTGACGCCGGCCGACGTTGCCGTCGGGCTCTCGGCGAGCGGCAGGACCCCGTGGGTCCGCGGTGCGCTGCGCGGCGCTCGCGCGGCGGGCGCGCTCACGGTGCTGGTCAGCAGCAACATGATCGCGCCGCTCGGGCCGCTGGCCGAGCACTGCGTCCTCGTCGACACTGGGCCAGAGGCCATCGCGGGCTCCACCAGGCTCAAGGCCGCGACCGCGCAGAAGATGGTGCTCAACGCGCTGTCGACGGCCGCGATGGTCAGGCTCGGCCGCACGTATTCGAATCTGATGATCGGGATGAATGTCAGGAATGCCAAGCTGAGGCAACGGCAGATCACGATACTGATGGAGGCGTCCTGCGGCACGGAGACGGCGTGCCGGGATGAACTTGCCCGGTGCGACGGCGACCTGCGGCTTGCCCTGCTTTGCCTGCTATCCGGGCTGACGCCCGAACATGCAAGGCCGGTCCTCGCGGCCGCGCTCGGCAGCGTCCGTGCCGCGCTCACGGCGATCGGCTCGGACTCGATGAGCAGCGTCGACGCCACTGAGGCCGCTTGCTGACGGAGGACACGATGGCGGCAGACGGTGAAGCTGGGGTGCACGCACCCGAGCACGCGCAGGGCGTCGACATCCTGATCACCATCCGGGCCCTGCTGCCTAACCTTGCGCCGGTCGAGCAGCGGGTCGCGCACCAGGTTATGAAGGACCCGTTCGGCACGGCCTTGCAGTCGATCTCCGAACTCGCCAGGTCATGTGACACCTCCGCGACGACCGTGGTCAGGTTCTGCCGCGCCCTCGGGCTGCGCGGCTATCCTGACCTGCGGATCGCCCTCGCCGCGGCGGCGGCTTACGCCGGAGCGGACGCGGTAGCGGCGCCGGGGCACGACATCCTGCCTGGCGATGAGCCAGCGGTGATCGCGGCCAAGATCGGGCACGCCGACGCCAAGGCAGTGACCGATACGGTCGGCAATCTGGATATGGACACCCTCATCAAGGTCGTCGATGTGCTCGCCGGGGCACGGCGGATCGATATCTACGGCGTCAGCGCGAGCGGCTACGTCGCACTCGACCTCCAGCAGAAGCTGCAGCGGATCGGCAAGCCGGCGTTCGCCTGGACTGATCCGCACCTGGCGATCACGTCGGCCGCGCTGCTCGGGTCGGCCGACGCTGCCGTGGCGCTCTCGCACACCGGCACGACCGTTGACACCATCGACGCGCTCAGCGAGGCGGCGAGCCACGGCGCCGCGACGGTGGCGATCACCAACTTTCCGCGCTCGCCGATCACCCTGCCCGCGCGCTTCGTGCTCGCCACGGCCGCCCGCGAGACGGCGTTCAGGTCAGGGGCGATGACCAGCCGGATCGCGCAGCTCACGGTCGTCGACTGCCTGTTCGTCGTGCTCGCGCAGCACGATCTGCCGGCCAGCAGACGGGCACTGGAGCGAACGTTCGAGGCGGCCCAGGCCAAACGCACGAGGCGGAGCAGGACATGAGCCACCAGGACCCGACCTCGGCGTCGTGATCGAGCGCGAGATCCCGCCGCCTAGCCTGACCGCCGGCTATCACGACCTGCCCGGGCTGCAGGCAGGCGGGTTCACCGGCCTGTCGCGGCTGCTGCTGAGCGGGCTGCACGAGGGCCTGCCGCCGGCTGTGGCGCTGACCGTCCTATCCGCCCGCGGTGTCTGCTACCGGGCGGCCGGCGGCTGGGCGAACCTCGGCTACGGCACTGACGTGCCGGTCGCCGCGACCGCGGACACGCTGTTCGACCTGGCCTCGCTGACCAAGGTGATCGTGACCACGCCGCTGGTGATGCTCCTGCAGCAGCGGCGGGCGTGGGACCTGGATGACCTGGTCTCCACATGGCTGCCCGGCGCCCCGCGCTCTGCCGTCACCATCCGGCACTGCCTCACGCATACGGCCGGCCTCGTCTGGCACCGGCCGTTCTTTGCTCTTCAACAGGACGCACAAGGACTCAAGGCAGCCGTGCTGGCCGAGTTGGCAACGGCTGTTCCCGGATCGATCTGCTACAGCGACCTGAGTTTTATGCTGCTCGGCTGGGCCGTGGAGAACTGCGCGGGAGTCGGCCTCGACGTGCTCGCCCGGCGGGACGTGCTCGACCCGCTCGGGATGACCAGGACCGGATTCCGGCCAGGCGACGACGTCGC
Source organism: uncultured Actinomycetota bacterium (assembly GCA_963739025.1). Taxonomy (GTDB): domain Bacteria; phylum Actinomycetota; class Actinomycetes; order Streptosporangiales; family Streptosporangiaceae; genus Chersky-822. Next base: position 374,778 of record CAVTYS010000006.1, read on the forward strand.
GGGCATCGCGGCCACCGAGGTCAACGGGGATCAGCGGCTGAGGGACGAGGCGATCTGGGGCGAGGTCCATGACGGGAACGCTTTCGCGCTCGGCGGTGTCAGCGGCCACGCCGGTCTCTTCGGGACCGTCGATGACCTTGGCTTGTTCGCCGCGGCTCTGCTGCGGCCGCGCAGCCATCCGGTCCTGAACGCAGCGTCCATCCGCGCGATGACCTCGCTGCAGGCGGCGACCAGCGCGGACGTTCGCGCCCTCGGCTGGCGGCTCCAGCCGGGAGGCTGGGGACGATGGCCGCGCGGGACGTTCTGGCATACCGGATTCACGGGTACCTCGGTGCTGGTGTCGCCCGGCGCGGATACCGCGGTGGTCCTGCTTACCAACTTCGTCCATCCGGTGCGGCGGCAGGCGGAGACGGAGCGATTGCGGGCCCAGGTACACCGGGCCGTCCTGCGCGCGCATGCGGCCCGCTCCTCGCACGTGACGTGCTGATCTGCAGTTTCTCCTTCCGATCTGCGCATCTCCTGGCCGCAGGGCACACAGCGGGCCTTGCAATGCGGAGACCGTCCGGATAATGCCTAACCATGAGCGCTTTGCCTAATCGTGATAGGAGAGCCGAACGTCGTGAGGCGACTAGCCGGGAGATACTCGACACGGCATGGGCGATCGCGCGCCGGGACGGGCTGGCCGCCGTGACCTTGCGCGAGGTGGCCCAGCGGATCGGGATGCGCTCGCCGTCGCTGTACACGCACGTCGACGAGCTGGCAGCTCCAGCGGCCGCCCATGTTCCTTGAGTCGAGCGTTCCGGGCGTCTTCGCGGTGGGTGACGTCCGCCACGGATCGGTGAAGCGGGTGGCATCCGCGGTCGGCGAAGGGTCCATCGCGATCCGGATGGTCCACGACTACCTGCGCAACGGCCAGGACTGAACGGGTCCTGGCCCGCCCCCGCGCTCAGTCCAGGACCACGAAGTGCGCGTCCGCAGGCGTCGCGTCCGCTCCGTTTGTGGGCGTCATGTCCTGCGGGCAGGCTGAGAAGACGATGATCAAGTCGAGCTCGGCACGGAGCACGACGAAGTCCCCTGGAGCCGACACCGGAGGAGCGATGACCTGGCTGCCGTCCGGCTGCACGCTGGCGTTCTCCCAGAGATTCAGCGGGCACGGCGTGCCTGCGACATCCAGGCCCGCAGCCCGTATGGCCTGCGCGAGATTGTCTGTGCAGTTCCTGTGGTACCCCTGCGCTCCCAGGCGCTGGTACCGGTAGACATCGCAGGCAGCCAGCGTGGTGTCGTGCACGCCGGGGGAGGTGTCCTCGACCAAGGTCAGCGCGGGGCGGCGGCGGTTCGTGAGGAGCTGGTCGCCCCGCCGCGGCGCGACCCGCTCGATCTCCACCCTGGTGTGCTCCATGGACATGAACTCACCCGGATCATCCAGGGCGAACGCCCAGCAGTCCACGACCTGGGTGCCTGCCGTATTGATCACCTTGACGCGCTGGCCGGCCCGCAGGCGGCGCGCCGTGCCCTCGCCAGCCGGGATCACCTGGAACTGGAAGCTACAACCGGTCGCGTCCACATTTGAATGATCTCGCAGATGTCCGGCCGCGGCGATCTGCTGACAATGAGGTCTATGCGCGCGTCCTCGCCGCGCAGGGGAGGGGTATGCGATGGCCGCGGCCGCTGTTCCTGACGATCTGCTCGACGTCACCACGACCGATGCGCTGTCCGAGAAGAAGAAGCTGCGAAAGCACTTCGCCAGGTTCGACATCTTGTTCTTCCTGATATGCACGATCATCGGCGTAGACACGCTGGGCGCGGTCGCGAGCAACGGGCCGCGAGGCCTTTACCTGGCTGATTTCCTGGCCTTCCTGTTCTTCATTCCTTACGCCCTGCTGACCGCCGAGCTTGGCGCCGCCTTCCCCGAGGAGGGCGGTCCCTACATCTGGACGAGGCTGGCGTTCGGCCGCGGGGTGGCCGCGGTCAACGCGCTGATCTACTGGATATCGAATCCGATCTGGGTCGGCGGAGTCCTCGGCATCACCGCACTGACTGCCTTCACGGAGTTCTTCAACAACGGGCAGCCGCTGCCAGGCGCGAAGATCCTCGGCGGGGCGACGGTGCTCGACGTCGCGTTCGTGCTCGCGTTCATCTGGTTCGCCGTGATCGCCGCCATCGTCTCGTTCAGAGTCGGCAAGTGGGTGCCGACGATCGGCGCGTTCGTGCGGATTGCCGTGCTCGGGTTCTTCACGATCTCGGTCGTCATCTACGCGATCAAGAACGGAGTCCACGGCACCTTCGGCGGCGGCAAGTTCCTGCCGAGCTACGCGGTGTTCATCGCGGCTGTGCCAGTGCTGTTCTTCAACTACGTCGGCTTCGAGCTGCCGAGCGCGGCCGGCGAGGAGATGAAGAATCCGCAGCGCGACGTGCGGCTTCCTTGACGCGATCAAGTCCGTCTTCACCGTGTACGGCGGCCACATCGCGGCGAACGGCACGCCCGTGCTGACCGGAGCCGGGCAGGTGCTCGGTTACCTCATGGCCATCGCGTTCATCCTCGCGCTGCTGACCAGCGGCACGACCTGGATCATGGGCGCGGACCGGGCGCAGGCGGTGGCCGCGCTGGACGGCGCGGCGCCGCGGATCCTCGGCCGCTTCTCGGCCAGGTTCGGCACGCCCATCGCGGTGAAGTTGCTGTCCGGCATCGTCGCCACGGCGGTCATGGTGCTGGCCTTCACGATCACGGGCGGCAACGCCCTGAAGTACTTCACGGTCGTGCTCGGGCTGACGATCTCGACGACGACCATCTCGTACATCGTGATCTTCCCCGCGATCATCAGGCTCAGGTACAGCCACCCGCACGTCCCGCGGCCCTATCGGGTGCCGGGCGGCAGGGCGATGCCCTGGGTCGTCGGCGGCCTCTGCACGCTGTGGGCGATCTTCGCGAGCGTGGTGCTCATCTATCCGGGCTTCGGCACGGGCAGCCCCGATGACGCCCTGCCGGCGGGATTCACCAGGACACAGTTCGAGCTGTCCCAGATCATCCCGCTATCGGTCTTCCTGATCGCCGGGCTGCTGTTCTTCGTGGCAGGAGCCAGGACCAGGCGGCACGCGGTGCGGGTTCCGCTCGCCGAGGAGATGGGCGTCAGCACGGCGACTCAGGACCCCGCGTAGGCACTCGCGATCGAAGCCAGCGCGCGCACAGTCTCGGTGTCATCTGGCAGCCAGGGTCCGCTGAGCGATCCTGACGGATTCCAGAAGGCCTGCAGGCGGCCGCCGCCGTTGCCGTCCAGCCACTCCGCGAGCAGCGCGAACCACTCGGCCCTGTGCCGCTGGCGCGGGCTGTTGGTCTCGCAGATGTCGATCTCCGGTGAGTCGCGTCCGGCCAGCTCCCGGCAGGTGCCGAGCATGTCGTCCAGCCGCGCGTGCAGCTTGGACTTGCTGAGCCGGCCGGTCAGCCGGTCGCGGAACTGGCCCTCGCCGAAGTCGTAGACGTCGAGGCCGTACCAGTCGAGGCCGGTGCCCATCCACGCACTGGTGGCGCTCGGAACCGCGCAGATGATGGAGCCATAGCGGACGTTCGAGCCACGGCACAGGTCGTGCATGTACTCGTGCACGGCCGACATGGTGCCGGCCGTGATGTAGTCCGGGTATCCGTCCAGGTTCGACGCCTCGTGCCAGGCCGACAGCTTGACCCCTGGCGGCGCGGCCGCGATCAGGGCCCTGAGCTGCTCGTCGAGCCAGCCAGCGAGCAGGTCGGCGGGAACCGGCCTGATCGACAGCGTGACCCGCGCGGCTGGCACGGCCTGCTTGGCCGGCCAGGCCGTCGGTATGAAGTTGTACCTGTCGCGGTACGCGCGGAACGTACGGACGTCGATCCCCGCGTCGAGCATCGCGTCAAAGGCCTTGGAATTAGCGCCGCACAGAATGCTCACGTCGCCCCCGTCTCTCACTCCCCGGCTACCCAGATCAGCGTTCCCACTGGCCGGCGGGCACGAACCAGCCCACAATGGGCCCGTGAACGGTTACCAGGGTTACCAGCAGACGTCCCCCTGCCCCCGCTGCGGGAGCGCGGCCGACGTGCACGCGATTCAGGAACTCGCCGCGATGGCGAGGATGCAGCTCGGGGAGTCGCCGCAGCCCTATCCAGGGGCGCCGCCTGGTGCGCTGCCCGGCTACATGCAGGAGCCGACGACCGGGCCCATCCCTGACCCATACGGCTACCCGGGCCAGGGCGGGTACCGCCCGGGTCCCGGTTCAGGCGCCGGCTATTCGCCGGGACAGGATCTGGCCGGGCTGGCGATGTCCGAGGCCGCCAAGTTCATCGGCCGCAGGATCGGCCGGCGAGCGCAGCGGGCCGCCGATCGGGTGCAGCCCGCGGTGCCGGCGAAGAACCAGGAAGTGCTCAGGACGCAGATCGCCATCGCCGACAAGTACCCCGAGCTGCGCGCTTGCCTCGGCGACTCGGTGATCTTCCTGGCAGGCGGCTATCGCGTGCTGCCGATGCCCGACCTGTCCGCGCTCACGATGCAGCAGGCCGACGACCTTGTGGCGACCCTGCGCGCAGGCTAGCGCGCCCTAGCTGGCCTGGCTGGATCGTGCCTTCCTCGCCGGCTGGCGGCGCCGCTTGTCGCGCGTGTAAATGACACCTGGCCTGCCGTCGCCCACGCTGCGGCGCTCAAGCTCGAACAGCGTCGTCGCGGCCATCAGGTCGCTGAGCTTCGCGTAGCCGTAGCTGCGCGAGTCAAAGTCGGGCCGCTGCTTGGTGATGAGCTGGCCGACGTGGCCAAGCGGCGCCCAGCCGTCGTCGTCTGAGCCGGCTTCCACGGCATGGCGCAGCTGGCTCATCAGCGCCGCATCGCCCTTGAGCTGGGTGGACGACGCTCTGGGCGCAGCCACTGGCACGGCACCGGCATCGACTGCCGCGCTGGCCTGATGCGCCAGGTTCTCGATGTAGATGAATTTGTCACAAGCCGCGACGAATGCCTTGGGCGTCTTGCGCTCGCCGAACCCGTACACCGTCAGGCCAGATTCCCTGAGCCTGGACGCCAGCCTGGTGAAGTCGCTGTCGCTGGATACCAGGCAAAAACCATCAAACCGCCCTGAGTACAACAAATCCATCGCATCGATCACCATCGCCGAGTCGGTCGCGTTCTTGCCGCTGGTGTAGGCGAACTGCTGGATCGGCTGGATCGACTGCGAGAGCAGCTGATCCTTCCAGCCTTTCAGGCTCGTCCCTGTCCAGTCGCCGTAAGCGCGCTTGACGTGGGCGGTGCCGTACTTGGCGACCTCGGCGAGCAGCTCGTCGATGATCCCAGGCTGGGCGTTGTCCGCGTCGATCAGCACCGCGAGCCTGGCCGCGTTCTCGCCGACCATCACGTCTCCTTCCGCAGGCTGACAAACCCGGCGGAACAAGTTAAGCAGGTAGCAGTGCTGACCACTGAAAGCGGCGCGCGACGGCGCGGCGCGCACTGGGACGGCTTGGGCGGTTCGGGCAGTGACGGGCAGCTTGGAGTGGTTCGGGTGGCTTGGGCGGCCTCGCGTCATCTGGCTGCCCGCGCTGATGCGAGGATGTTGCTGGCCGCGCGGACGCCAGAGACCTGACCGGAGACGGGCGCGGTGCGGGCCGAGCGGAGGCTGGCGGGTGGTTTACGGGTTGGTCGCGGCCCTGGGGTGGGGGTTGTCGGCGGTGGCTGCCACCAACGCGGCCAGGCGGGCGGGGACCTATCTGGCGGTGCTCAGCGGGCAAGGGCTCGGCGTGATCGTGCTCGTGCTGCTGGCGCTGCTGCTCCAGCCGTCTTTCGCGGCGGCCGGCGGCGTGGTCGCGCTGAGCCTGGTAGCTGCCGGGCTGCTTGGGTTGCTCGGCTACCTGGCGTTCTACCGGGCGCTTGAGTACGGCGGTGCGGTCGGCTTGGTGAGCGCGATCAGCGCGACCTACGGCGGCGTCACGACCGTGCTGGCGGTGGCCGTGCTTGGCGAGCATCTCGGCGTGACCGGCGCCGTAGGGGTCGTGCTCGCCGTCGCGGGCATCGCGCTGGCGGCCGCGCGCTCGCGTAGGGCGCCCGTACCCGATGGTGCCGTGCCCGAGGGCGCCGCGGCGGACGGTGCTGCGGCGGAGGGTGCTGCGGGGGAAGGTGTTGCTGCGGAACGTGCTGCGGCGGAAGGTGCTGCGCTGCCTGCCACGGTCGCGGTTGGCGAGCCGATCGTCGGCGTCGTTCCGGCGCCGTCTCGGATCCGCAGCCTGTCGCGGGCCGGCGTGCCGCTGGCCATCATCTGCGCGCTCGCGTACGGGGTCGGCGGTTTCATGCTCGGCAAGTACTCGGCCAGGGCCGGATGGCTGACCGCCGCGCTGGTCGCGCACGGCGCGTCGATCACGGTGATGCTGATGGCGCTCCCTTTGCTGCGGCGCAAGATGGCCTGGCGCGGGACGGCGTCCGGCGTGGCCTGGGCTGCGGCGGCCGGCCTCACCGATGCGGTAGGCCTGCTGGCGTTCTCGAAGGGCGGCCAGGCCGGCCAGGTGGCAGTGACCGCGGCGGTGTCCAGCGTCTATCCCGTGATCCCGCTGGTCGGCGGCGTTCTGCTGTTCGGGGAGCACCTCACCCGCAGGCAACTCACCGGCGTGCTCGGCATCATCGCCGGCCTGGTGCTGATCGGGCTTGGCTGACGCGTGCATTGAATCGCGCCCTGGCGGAGTAGCCTAGGCGTGTAATGGTGTAATCAGTCGGATGTGAGCGAAGCGGACGTGTCGATGGAGCGTGTCGAGTTCGAGGCTGATGACCTCACGCTGGTAGGCGACCTTCGGGTTCCTGAGTCTGGTGGACCTGCGCCCGGCCTGGTTTTCACCGGGCCGTTCACGGGCGTGCGCGATCAGGTGGCCGGCCTGTACGCCGATCGCCTGACCGCGGCCGGGTACGTCACGCTGGCGTTCGATCACCGCAACTTCGGTGAGTCAGGCGGCGAACCGCGGCGGCACGAGAGCCCGCAGGGCAAGCTCGCCGACCTGCGGGCGGCCGTCTCGTACCTGCGGGCCCGCCCCGAGGTTGACGCCGACCGGATCGGCGCGGTGGGAATCTGCCTGGGCGGCGGCTACGCGCTGAAGTTCGCCGCCTTCGATCCGCGCGTCAAGGTGTTCGCGGGCATCGCCGGCGCCTACAACACGCCGTACGCGATGCGCTCGGGAATGGGGCCAGAGTCCTACCGCCAGACCCTGGCGTTCTTCACCGGCGTAGCCGAGCAGCATGACCGCGGCGGCGACGTCGCCTACCTGCCCGCGGTCGCTTCCGAGGGGGAGGCCGCGATGGCTGGAGCGGAGCCGTTCGACTACTACGGCACCGACCGCGGGGCCTCGCCGCACTGGGAGAACTCCGTCACCCGCACGTCCGTGCGCGAGCTGCTCACCGTCGACAACATGATCGGCGCGGACTTCCTGTCGTCCACGCCTGGCCTGATCGTGCACGGCGTCAAGGACGCGTACTGCTCTCCCGACGGCGCCCGCGAGGCCTATGAGCGCATGAGTGAACCCAAGCGCCTGGTCTGGCTGGACGCCAGCCTGCACATCGATCTCTACGACGGCGAGCCCTACGTCACCCAGGCAGTCGAGGCAACCGCGGCCTTCTTCGCCGAGCACCTGTAGTTACGCAAATCTTCAAGCTGTTCGCCGGCGATGACGAGGTCGGGCCCGCCGAGGCCACGGCTGCCCGGTCAGGGGTGCGACCAGATCGGCATCGCGAGCCTGACCAGGTCCGCGTTGCCGGTGACGGGGGAGCCGTCTGGGCCGGCGAGGGTGTCTTCGAGGCCGACTCTGGTCGCCATGCCCAGCCGCCCAGCATGGGCGATCAGCGGCCAGCATGATGGCCCTTCGCCGTGCAGCAGCCTCGGCGCCGCGGCCGACACCTCATCCAGGCACCGCAGGATCTCATCGGCTGCGGCTACCGCGCCGGCTGCCGGGGCGTCGATGACCTCGACGAGGATCCTGAGCCAGTCCACGGTGCCTGCCGTCGCCCCCAGCACGCAGGCATCTGCCACCGACCAGATGCCGGCCTCGACCCCGATGCCCGCAGCGCCCAGCTGAGCGCAAAGCTCGGCCCAGCCCGGTTCCGAGAGGTTGACCGACGCGAAGTCCGGCCGGGCCACGGCAGGAAGGCCAGTCCACCCTTCCACCTGCTCCGAGCGGGCCTGAGGCTCGCCGCCGGTGATCCACAGACCCGTCGACACCCCGACCGCGATGCCCGGACACGCGTGCCGTACGGCGGTCACGGCAGCCGCGATGTAAGCGGCGGCGAGCGACTCGGCGCCGTGAGCGTCGCGCGGATGCATGTGCACAGCTTCTGCGCCGGCCGCTACCGCCGCCGCGGCCGACGCGGCCAGCTCAGCGTGGGTCACCGGGAGGGCAGGGTGATCCGTCCTGCCGCGCCCGCCGTTCACGCAGACCTTCATGCGCTCAATCCGGGCCCGCACCGGGCCATAATCGCATCCGCTGGCCCGCCAGGTGCACGGGAGCGGCGGTGGGTTAGTTTTACAGCCATGAATGGGCCCCCTGCGTCATATTTCGATACCTCCACCTGGGACCGACGCGACGTGCTCTCCGGCGGGTCGCGCATGATTCCGGTCAGCACGCCGAGCGGAGACTTCCGGGTATGGACCAAACGGGTCGGCAATAACCCCGACCTCAAGGTGCTCTTGCTGCACGGCGGGCCAGGGTCCAGCGACGAGGCGTATGAGTGTTTCGATACCTGGTTCCCGCGCGAGGGCATCGAGTACTACTACTACGACCAGCTGGGATCGTTCCGCAGCGACCAGCCGGATGACGCCTCCCTGTGGGACCTGGACAGGTTCGTCGACGAGGTCGATCAGGTCCGCCGGGCGCTCGGGCTCGACCGCGGCAACTTCGTGCTGCTCGGGCAGTCCTGGGGCGGCCTGCTCGCGATGGAGTACGCGGTCCATCATCAGCAGCACCTGAAGGGCCTGGTCATCTCCAACATGATGTCCAGCTCGGCGCTCTACAACGCCTACGCCAACGACGTGCTCATGCCGGCCATGGACCAGGACGTCCTCGCGGAGATCAAGCGGCTCGAGGCCGAGGGGCAGACCGATGACCCCCGCTACGAGAAGCTGCTCATGGAGCACCACTACGTCCTGCACGTCTGCCGGATGCCGTTCGAGGACTGGCCCGACCCCGTGCAGCGGGCGATCGGCCACATCAATCCGGCGATCTACGTGCCGATGCAAGGACCGAGCGAGCTCGGGCTGAGCGGCACGCTCGAGGACTGGGACCGCTCGGGCGACCTGCACAGCATTGACGTTCCTGCGCTCGTCATCGGCGCTGCGCACGACACCATGGACCCCGCTCACATGCGCTGGATGTCCGAGCGGCTGCCGCAGGGCCGGTACCTGCACTGCCCGGACGGCAGCCACCTCGCGCAGTTCGACGATCCTGAGCACTACTTCCCAGGGCTGCTCGACTTCCTGAAGTCGCTCTGAGGTTGCCGCTCCGCGCCGGCCCAGGAGGTAGCTGAATGCCGCGCCTTGAGGTTGAGATCCCCGCAGCCGACGGCCGCGCTGCCGGGACGCTGCACGTCCCCGACGGCGCAAGGCCCTGGCCAGGCGTGCTGGTCTTCGCCGACGCGGGCGGCGCTGAGCCGCGGCTGCTGACGCGGCACCTCGGTAAAAGGAGCGTTGGCGGCAAATAGAACCGCAAACGCTACCTTTTACCGCGACCCGGCTCCGCGCTCAGAGTCCTCGGGCTGGCTGGCTGGCTGAAACGGTCCTGGTTGCCTGTACGGCCCGGTTGACCAGGCGCGCGTAGACCGACGTTCCAGGCATTTGCGGGTGCACGTGGTCGGGCCAGAGCAGGTACATCCGGTTCCTGATCGTGTCGTACCAGTCGGCGAGTACGACGTCCGGATGCCGGTGCACGAAGCTGGCGTCGGTCTCGTTGACTTCCTTGCTCCACTCGTCGGGCACATAGGTGTTGACCAGCACGAGCTGCCGGTGCGGCCCGATGATCCGCAGCAGCTGGGTGAGCTGCTTGCTCGTCACGACGTAGTTCGTGCCGAGGCCCATGACGACGACCTGGCGCAGCCGACCCGTGGCGGCGAGGTGGCGCACGACGGCCAGGCCAGCGGGCATCTGGCGGCTCGGCACGGCGTCGATGTAGATGCCGGGCAGCACCTTCGCCAGCGCCATCGCGCTCGCGGCCATGACCGAATCGCCGATGGCGGTGACCTGCCCGCCGGCGATCTTGCGGCGGACGCCGGCGGGAGCGGGCATGGCAGCTGCCCCTGCCCGTTGCCGCGCTGTTCTGGCGTGCGTGGCGGCGGTGCGCTGCTGCGCGGCGCGGGCGCGCGTGGCGGCGCTGATGCGCTCGCCGTTGCTGACCTGCCTTGCCAGGCCCGACGACGCGTAACTGGGACTGATGGCACTGCACCCTGCGGTGCACGCGACGGTCAGCGCGGCCGCCGCGCCGACCGAAGCCGCCGCGCACAGGACAGGGCTGGCGTGCCTGATTCGGCTGGGCAATTTCGTTCCCTTTCTTATTGGGTGCTCCGTTCCTCACCCATTGCTGATAAACACAAACGCCGACTTGGTCAAATTGCAAGGAACGCGCAGCTATGATCTTTCCGGCGTACCTAGCAGATTGATGAATGCCGCCATTGGCATTGTTACCGGGTCATTTGGCCCGGGTGGCCGCCGGCACGAAGGCCGGCATGCGGCGCCCGGCGCAAGGCAAGCATCAAGGCGAGTGCAAGGCAGGCATCAAGGTCGGCGCTGCACGCTGAGCCTGCGGTCACGGACGGCCAATCCGGACCGCGCAGCGCGGCAGGCCGGCTGGCCTGCGGACCAGCACGTGGAGGGCGTCATGCGGACAGCGCTAGAACGAGCGGCCCGGGCACTCACGCCGACGCGGAAGCACCGCGATCACCGGCGCCAGCCAGGTTCGCTCGGCGAGCGGATTCTCCAGGAGCGATTCGGAACGGCACAGCGAGCCAGGCAGTTCTACCAGAATCAGGTCACCGATCAGCTGACACCGGTCATGGCTGAATTCATCGGGCGAATGGAAATGGCGTTCATCGCGACGAGCGACGGCTCGGGGGAGTGCGACTGCAGCTTCCGCGCAGGCTCGCCGGGATTCATCAGGGTGCTGGACGACCGCACCATCGCCTATCCCGAGTACCGCGGGAACGGCGTGATGGCCAGCCTCGGCAACATGCTCCAGAACCCGCATATCGGCATCTTCCTCATCGACTTCACGCGAGACCTTATCGGCCTGCACGTGAACGGTGACGCCAGCATCGTCACGCACGCCCGCATGCAGGAACTCGACATCGACATCCCGGCGGCCGAACTCTCGAATCCTGGGCGGCGGCCCGTGCATTGGGTGCTCGTGAACGTCACCGAGGCCTATATCCACTGTTCCAAGCACATTCCCAAGCTGGTACCGCAGTCGCGGGTGCGACACTGGGGCACGGACAGCCCGCGGCACAAGGGCGGCGACTATTTCGGGGTCACGGCAGCCAGGACGCCCTCCGCGCAGCCTGACCAGGTCCCTGCGGGCACCGCGAGCGAGGAGGCACCGGCGATGTCGCCAACCGGGGCCTGAACGGGACCGATCTGCCGTTTCCCGCCATTCACGATGCCTTGCGCGAGATGATGCCTATTCGCGAAGCCGACGCGGGAGGCGAGCACAGTGGCCGCAAGGCACGGACGGATCACGGTGGTCATCGCCGCCGGCTGCGCGGCAGGTGCCGCGCTGACGCTAGGAGCGCTGGCTGCGCTGGCCGCGCCCGCTTCGGCGTCCGCCGGCGTCGCGCGCCGGGTCGCACCCGACGCCACCGCCGTCACGGGTGTCGGGGCGCCTGCCCCTGTCGCAGGCTCAGCCGCGCACGCCAGGAAAGGCGCAGGCGTCTGGGTCTTCAACGGAGTTCATCGCGCGCTGGTCAAGTCCGGCGTGTCCTGGTACTACACCTGGGGACCTGATCACCATGGAATCACGAACCCGCGCGGGATCGCCTTCGTGCCGATGATCTGGGGCGCCGGCAGCGTCACGACGGCGAGCCTGCGCGAGGTCAGGCACGAGGGCCGGTACCTGCTCGGCTTCAACGAGCCAGACAACGCGGGCCAGGCGAACATGACGGTGTCACGGGCGCTGAAGCTGTGGCCGCGCCTGATGTCGACCGGGATGCGGCTCGGCAGCCCGGCCGTCGCGACCGGCGCCGCGACGCGCGGCGGCTGGCTTGACCGGTTCATGCGGGGCGCGTCGGCCCGGCACTACCGGGTCAGCTTCATCACCGTGCACTGGTACGGCGGCGACTTCGTGACTAGCCGAGCCGTCCGCGAACTGCGCGGCTACCTGCGGGCGATACACGCTCGCTACCACCGGCCGCTCTGGCTCACCGAGTTCGCGCTGATCCGGTTTGGCGCTCAGGTGACCTTCCCGTCGCCTGGCCGCCAGGCCGCGTTCGTCACCGCGGCCACCGCGATGCTCAGGCGCCTGCGCTACGTGCAGCGGTACGCGTGGTTCGCGCTGCCCGCGACCACTGGCGACGGCACGGCGGGCTTGTTCCACCCTGGCGCGGTCGCCACCCGTGCGGGCCGTGCCTTCGAGGCCGTCAGGCCGTAACGGCAAACACATGTGGGCTCAACAGGACTCGCTCGCTAGTCGGCTCCGCCTCGCCGGCCTGCTGCGCACGACCCGGCGAACAGCGACACCACCGCGTTCCGCACTGCGGCTGAGTTGCCGATCCGCACGCTCACCGGCACGCAACCGCGGTACGGCGGGTGGGTGAACGCGAAGCCCTGGGCGAAGAATCCGCCCGCCCTGCGGCAGGCGTGGTACGTCACCGACGTGGCCGCGCCCTCGGCGAGGGCGATCACGGCGTGGCCGCGCTGGCTGGCCCCGATCGTCACCGTGACCGTCGTTCCCGGCCTGACTACCATGCCGAATTTATAGAACCTGCCGTGCCGCCCGAACCGCGCATAGCCATACCGGGCAGGCTTGGTCGAGGCCAGGGATAGTGCGCCCGCGAAGTACAGCGGCCCGACGGCCAGGTCGCGGCGTCCTGGTCTGACTGGCGCAGGCGGTGACGGGGAGCCCGGCCAGGCTTCCATGCCGCAGGTCACCACCAGCGGGTTGGCTGGGCTGCCGAGCGGCCCTGTGGTGTGCGGCCTGCTGGGCGGGCCTGGCGCTTCTGATCCCGTGCAGCCCGCGAGCATGGCGCAGCTGAGCGTCGCCACGATGAGGGCGGCGAATAATGGCTGCCAGCGCATATGACTTATTCTGCTGCTCGCCGCGTCGCTTAGAAACCGGCTCGCGGCGGGCGATGGCGGACGACGGAGGGCCTGCGCGTGAAGAAGACCCAGGCCAGGCTCGCCGACGGCCGCGAGATAATCTACTTCGACGAATCGGACGACGCGAAACGCGAGGCCCGCGACCCGCGCGACCTCCCCGCGTTCCTGCCGCGTCCCTCGGTCCGCTACGACGCGCTGCTCGACGAGTGGGTCGGCCAGGCCGATCACCGGCAGGCCCGGCCGTACCTCCCGCCTGACGACCAGTGCCCGCTCTGCCCGTCCACGCCAGCGCGGCCGACGGAGATTCCGTCGGCCTCCTACGACGTAGTCGTGTTCGAGAACCGGTTCCCTTCCTTCGCGGCCCTGCCGGCCGGGCCTGACCTGGGTGCGGAGGCTGGCCTGTGGCAGCAGCGCGGCGGTGCTGGGCGCTGCGAGGTCGTGTGCTTCACCGCGGACCACGATTCCTCGTTCTCCGCTCTGACGCCGCGGCGCGTGGGTACCGTCATCGACGCGTGGACGGACCGCACGCTGGCGCTGTCCGCCCTGCCGCACGTGGAGCAGGTCTTCTGCTTCGAGAACCGAGGCGCCGAGATCGGCGTCACCCTGTCGCATCCGCACGGCCAGATCTACGCGTACCCGTTCCTGACGCCGAGGACCAGGCAGATGATGGCCGCGGCCCGCTCGCACCGCGAGCGCACCTGGCGGAATCTCTTCGCCGACGTGCTCGCCGCCGAGCAGCGGAGCGAGGAACGGGTCGTCCTGCGCGGCGAGCACTGGACCGCCTTCGTCCCCTTCGCCGCCCGCTGGCCGCTCGAGGTGCACGTTTATCCGCACCGGCAGCTTCCTGACCTGCCATCCATCAGCGGCCCGGAGCGCGCCGAACTCGCGATCGTCTATCTGGACGTGCTGCGCCGGATGGAGGCCGTCTTCGACGACACGCTCCCGTACATCGCGGCGTGGCACCAGGCGCCCGTGCGGGTGGATCGCGACCTCGCCTATCTGCATCTGCAGCTGTTCTCGGTCAGGCGCGCCGTCGGCCAGCTGAAGTACCTGGCTGGCTCGGAGTCAGCGATGGGCGCGTTCGTCAGCGACGTCAGACCTGAAGCTGCCGCGAGGATGCTCCGCGAGGCTCGCTAGGAGTGTCTCTAGCGAATGATGGAGACGAGGCTCAGGGCAGCCGCGGCCAGTGCATGATCGCCGCTGATGCTGGCGTCCGCCAGCGCCGTCCCGACGCTGATGCCGCGGGTGGCGACCCGCCAGAGCGTGTCTACGGAGACGGAGACGAGCGCGACTGCCTGATCCTGAGCCTCGCCAGGGCTGATCGCCCAGCGCGTTTCGCCGCGTCTGGCCGTCCATGCGCCGCCGCCAGGACCGGAGAGCGTGATCTCAAGGCAGGTGCCCTGGCTGGCCGGCTCGTCCCTGAGCGCGTGCGGGACGGCGCGCAGGAACACGTCGATGACCGGCGCGGTCAGGTCAGCCGAGTTGGCGCCTGGACGCCGCACCGCGTCGCGGATCTGCTGCTGGTGCACCCAGTACTCGCTGTACTCTCGCGCGATATCGAGCCAGACCGGCGCCGGTTCGCCTGGCGCTGCCCACGACACCGCCTCGCCGAGCCGGCCCAGGTCGAGCCCGGCCCAGAACGCGTCGAGCTGAGGGCCCAGGTGGCCGAGCAGGCCGGCCAGCACGCGCGCGCTCCAGGGCGAGGCCACGTCGACGAAATCCTGGTTCAGCCGGTGCAGGAATGCAGGAAGGTCCTCGCCGGGGCGTGGTCCTGGCGATGCATGGCCGTCCCTGGCGCGGGCTAGTTTTCGCACGTAGTCGTGCACCACGTGGGCGACGATGTCGTGCACGCTCCATCCAGGGCAGACCGTTGGGCGTTGCCAGTCGTCCGCCGCCAGGTCGTCAAGCAACGCGATGAGCTGGTCCCGCTCGCGCGGGAACTGCGGCCTCGCGTCGATCGGCGGTCCCGCCCAGCTCCAGTCCATGTCCTGCAGCGCGATCACACGCCGAACAGGAACCGGCAGGGATCGAACCCGCTGATCGCAACGTCCCTGCCCAGATCGGACGCGAGCCAGTTGGCCCGCGGCAGCCGCAGGTGCACCATGACGTCGCACCCGTTGTCGCGCGCGTGCCGGGACTCGCCGTTCGGCCGGTAACCAAGCGAGCGCGAGACGCCGAGCGAGGCGTGATTGTCGTGCCAGGCTGACGTGATCGCTTCGGCCGCCGCCAGCGAGCCAAAGGCCAGCGCGAGTACCGCGCGGCGCATCTGCTTGCCGAAGCCGCGGCCGCGCGCGGCTTCGATGAGGAACGAGGACGTGTCGACGGTGCGCAGCAGGATGAAGTCGTTGCCTTCCAGCTCCTGGAATCCCACGATCTGACCGCCGGACGTGACGACGAAGCCGAGCCGCCAGGCCGACGGGCTCCAGGTCCCGTACGCCTTCCAGTAGCCCTGGTGGGTGATGATCCCGCGGCTGCGGCGCTCATCGCCGATCTCGTACCTGGTCGCGGCCGGATCAAGCTCGAGATCAGCGGGCAGCAGGTCGGAGACGGGGCCAAGGTCGGCTTCCCGCATCGGGCGGAGCCTCAGGTCTGGCGTGCTGATGCTCAGGTCGAACAGCGGCCAGTAGCCAGTGGTCACCCAGCTGACGGTAGGAGAGCGAGCCGGCTGCCGCAAGCGCTTATAGCCGCCGCTAGACGTTCGCTCGGATGCTGCCGCCGTCGATCTGGTAGACGGCGCCGGTGATATACGCGGCGCGCTCCGAAGCCAGGAAGGCTACGAGATGCCCGAGCTCGATCGGATCGCCGAGACGGCCGACCGGTATCGCCGCGGCTGCCGGGGCGAACTGCGCCTCGATCTCGGCTCGCTCCGCCTGTGTCCGGTCTTCCAGGCCGGGACTGATCCTAGAGGTGAGGAAGGAGCCGGGAAGCACGAGGTTGATCGTGATGCCATCCCTTGCCAGTTCCGGCATGATCGCCTTGGCCAGCCCGGCGATGCCAGGCCGGATCCCGTTGGACAGGTCGATGCCCTCGACCGGCTGCTTCACCGAGGTCGACTGGATCCCGACGATGCGACCCCAGCGCTTGCGCCGCATGTAGGGGGCGACCTCGCGCACGAAGCGCACGAAGTTCAGGGTGACCACCTCAAACCCCTGCCGCCAGTCCTCGTCAGTGAAATCGCCGAACCGGCCGAGCGCGGGCCCGCCTGAGTTGTTGACCAGGATGTCGACGCCGCCGAACCGCTCGGCGGTGGCGGCTACCACGTCGCTGATGCCGGCGGCCGTCGCGAGGTCGGCCCGCACCGCGAGCACCTCGGCGCCCGTCGCGGCGCGGATCTCCTGAGCGGTCGTCTCCAGGCGCTCAGGCGTCCGCGCGCAGATCGCGATCCGCGCCCCCTCCGCGGCGAGCGCCAGCGCCGACGCCCGGCCCAGGCCCTTGCTCGCAGCGGCGACCAGCGCGACCTTGCCGTTCAGCCCAAGGTTCATCAATGACACCGTCTTCAGTCGGGCGAGAAGGCCGGCCAGCGGAACAGCGATATCGCGTATTGCGGCTTTTGGCAATGCTGAACCAAAGAAAGCTACGGCACGTGAACCCATGGGGTCCGCGGTACATGAGGGTGGTGCGGGCGCTTCGGGGTGCCCAGGTAACCAACGTCCGGAGCAAGGAGGATCCCTGTGTTGCGATTTCCCGTTATCCGACCGGGCCGCGCCAGGCGCGGTCTCTGGCCGGTGGCGATCGGCACGACATTGGCCACCATGGCCTTCGGAATGGTCCCCGCGAGCGCTCACACGCACGGGAGCGGCTTCCGCAAGATCAATCTCGTGTCCGATCAGCACGGCAAGGCCAGGCTCACGGACCCCGATTTGGTCAACGCGTGGGGCCTGGCTGCCTCGCCTGGCACGAACAGCAAGCCTGGTAGGCCGCTGTGGGTAGCCGACAACGGCTCTGACAAGGCAACGCTGTACCAGGGCATGGGCACGGTGGCGGTCAGCAAGGTCGGGCTGGTGGTAAACGTGACCGGCGCGGCGCCGACCGGCCAGGTGTTCAACGCCGACCAGTCCGCGTTCATCGTCAAGGACAAGAAGGGCCACTCCGGTTCTTCGCTGTTCTTGTTCGACACCGAGAACGGCACGATCGACGGCTGGAGTCCTGGCGTCAACCCGAACGGCAGCAACCCGTCCACGGTGACGGAAGTGACCAGGAACAACGGCGCGAACGCCGTGTACAAGGGTTTCGCGATCGCCAGCATGAAGGGCAAGTCATTCCTGTACGCCACGAACTTCCGGTCCGGCCGGGTCGAGGCGTACAACTCCAGGTTCAAGCCGGTCGGACTGTCAGGCGGGCTGTTCGTGGATCCGCGGCTGCCCGCGGGTTACGGGCCGTTCGGAATCGCCGAGATCATGGGCAAGCTCTATGTGTCCTTCGCCAAGCAGGATGCGACGCTGCATGACGACGTCGCCGGGCGCGGGCACGGGTTCGTCGACGTGTTCACCAACTCGGGCAGGTTCGTTCGCAGGCTCGTGACCCGTGGCGCGCTTGACTCGCCATGGGGCATGGCGCTCGCACCGCGCGGGTTCGGCCGGTTCGGCGGCGACCTGCTGGTCGGCAACTTCGGCAACGGCCACATCAATGTCTACAACCCGGTCACCGGCAGGCACCTGGGCCAGGTCCGCCGGCCGAACGGCATGCCGATCGTCATCGACGGGCTCTGGGGCCTGCAGTTCGGCAACGGCAACGCCGCCAAGACCAACCAGCTGATCTTCTCGGCGGGACCCGACGGTGAGTCGCATGGTCTGCTCGGGAAGATCGTCGTGAACCACTGACGCACGTCTCTTCCGAAGATGGCCCGCCGGCCGCCGATGACGTCGGCCGGCGGGTCATGGTCGTGGCGCCATCAGAGCCCAGGTGCGCGACCATGGCCGCGCCGAGCAGACCCGCGCTAGCCCTGAGCTCATCCAGCCGGCTAGGGTGCTGGCTCACCGATTCCGGAAGGCCGGTGCTTCCGTCCGTGGCGACCACCAGCACGATCCGGTGCCCCTCGGCCGACAGCTGAGCTATCGTCCCGCCGGTCAAAAGCGCCTCGTCATCGGGATGTGCGTGCACGCAAACGATTGTCGCCACCACGCCATCGTGGCAGGCTCGAACCGAGGGCGTTCCCGGATGGTGCAGACGAGTCGTGCCGTAACCGGCGCGGGAAGGCGCGAAGGAGGCTCAACGATGACCGGTCAGCTGGCGTCACGTGCGGTAACAGGCGGAGTGGGCCGCGGACCGCGTGGACAGCTGACGACATTATCGTCAGGGGCCGACCGGTGCTCGATCCCGCGCTGCGACGTGCAGGTTGACCTGTCCCGCCTGATGTGCCGGACGCACTGGTACATGGTGCCCAAGTACCTGCGGGACCGCGTCTGGGAGACCTGGCGATCAGGCCAGGGAGCATTCAGCGGCGAGCATCGGGACGCGGTGCGCCTGGCCGTCGCCGCCGTGCGCACGCCAGGCAGCGAACTGGCCGGCTAGCGGGTGTCCCGCCTGGCGTGCTGCTCAGGCGAAGGTGAACTGACCGGCGAGGCCGGTTTCGCGCAGGTGCCCGGCAAGCTGAGGCGGCGTCCTGGCCAGTCTCAGGCTGGCTCCCTGGCTGGTCTGCACTCTTCCCTGCGCCCTGAGCAAGCCGGCCAGGCCGAACGCGTCCCAGAACGTCAGGCCTGCCAGGTCAATGACGATGCTGGCGGCCGGGTCCCTGGCGAGCAGCCGCTCGATCGCGCCCGTGAGTTGCTCTGCTGAGTGATGGTCAAGCTGCCCGGAAACCGCCAGTTCGGTCGACCCGTCGTCGGCACGTTCGGTGAGCGTGAACGGCCGCACGCTGGCCGCGCCGCTGAGCGCGAAGCTCATGGTGACGGCGGGCCCGGCCTGCCCGGAATGCAGGCTCAGGCTGTCGGCCAGCTGGCGGACCAGCCAGAGCCCGTGGCCAGGCTCGACCCGCCAGGACGAGGGATCGGCCGCGCTGGCGTCGTCGGTGACCTGGCAGTGCAGGGCTTGATCGTGCCGCCAGATCCTGAGCCGCCCGCGCCCGCTGCCATGCCGGACGACGTTGGCTGCCAGCTCGTGCGCGGCGATGACCAGGTCGTCAGCCCGCCGCTGCGGGAGGCCGGCCCTGACAGCATGTGCGGCCACCGAGGCCCGCAGCTGATACAGCGAGTCTCCGTCCAGCGGCTGATCCAGGATCGGCTCCGTGCCGCGATCTGCCGACGGTGCGGTTCCAGCGGGCCCGGCTGCGGTCCGCTTGCCTCGCTCAGGGCCGCGTTGCGCGTCACTCGTCATCGACGGTCACCAGGCTGATGCTGCGCACCTCGGTAGCGCCGAACGTCGCGAACCGGCTCGCTATGCCGGGCTGACACCGGAGTATTGCCGTTCTGGACGGTGACAGGCTCCTGGCCAGGTTCACGATCATGCGCATGCAGGGCACGTCGATGAAGGAAAGCTCGGCCATGTTCACCGTGATGTCCCCGTCCAGCCGCAGCGCTTCGGCAAGCGCCAGGGCAAGGGCCTCCTCGGCGTGGTAATCGATCTCGCCGGCCAGCCGGATGCCGGGCGGTGCGTACTGGCGGCAGATCCGCAGCATCGCGTCGGCATGATACGTGGCGGCTGCGACGGATCTGGTGTGCAGCCCGGCGACCGACGCGAGCGTGACAGGGTCGAACCGCTCGCGGTCGTACTGGCAGAGCACGGAAACGGCGGTGTCAGCGAGCACCGTGCCGAGGTTCTCCTCGAAGTCGGGCAGCTGCTCGACACCGGCGATCGGCCGTAGCGCCCAGCTCATGTCGACGGCCACCCGCAGCCCGGGAAAGCCGTCATCGCGGCACGCGGTTATCTGCTCGTGCAGCCAGCTGACCGCGTGCCCGGCCGCGAACGACTGCCCGGAGAGCAGGTAATTCTCGCAAGCCAGCGCCATCAGCTGGCCAGCTGATGGCGCGGAGTCGACGGTGATCCCGCGCCTGGCCAGCTCGGCAACGGCCTGCCCGGGTGCCGTGTCGCTCAGCCAGAGGACCTTGAGCCCGCCGGACAGCCCGTCCCTGACGAACGCCGCGGTCAGGTCAAAGAGCTCCTCTGGCTCGCCGAAGGTGAGGCAGGCATGATCGTTAACCGTGAGGTCAGTGATCTGAGTGTCAGGACTGACCGTCACCAGTACCACCCTTCCCGGCTAGCGAGCCTGGCTGCACAGGCAACCTGCCCGGCGCCCGTCGGCGGGCGCCTTCTACCCATAGCGCTCATGGTCAATCCATGATGCACCCGCCTGGCCGCGCTGACCCCGGTGTCCGGCTCGATACGATCTGCCTGACGGCAAGGGAAGGGCGGACATGACGCTGCTGCTGCCGGAGGCAGACGGGGTCGCCGAGTTCGTGGCACGGCAGCTACCAGGCGCTGATGTGCTCAGCTATGGCGAAGCCGGTCGCGGCCGGCTCGAGGAGGTCACCTTCTACTGCCTGCCCTACATGGGCGACGCGGCCAGCATCGAGCTGGTCGCGAGCCTGCCCAAGGTGACGGTCATTCAGAGCCTGAGCAGCGGCGTGGACGAGGTCATCGCGGCTGTGCCTGCGCAGGCGACGCTCTGTAACGGGCACGGGCTCGGACACGAGGAGGGCACCGCCGAGCTCGCGCTGGCTTTGATGCTCGCCGCCCTGCGGCAGCTCCCCGGGTTCGCCGCTGATCAGTCACGGCGCGCGTGGTCGCACGTCAGGACGGAGTCGCTCGACGGCAAGCGGGTTCTGCTCGTGGGCTACGGCCCGATCGGCGCGGCGATTGAGCGCCGGCTGCTGCCGTTCGGCGCCGCGGTCACCAGGGTGTCCAGGACGCCGCGCGACGGCGTCAGCGGGCTCCCAGAGCTGCCGGCGCTAGCCGCGGCTGCCGACATCATGGTCGTCTGCATCGCGCTGCACCCCGCGACCCGCGGCCTGGTCGGCGTGCAAACGCTGGCTGCCCTGCCTGACGGCGCGCTCGTCGTGAACGTGGCCAGGGGGCCGATCGTGGCCGCCGACGCATTGACTAGCGCGCTGGCTTCTGGCCGGCTTCGCGCCGCGCTCGACGTCACGGACCCTGAACCGCTGCCGGCTGACCGGCCGGAATGGGGACTGCCGAACGTCTTGATCACGCCGCACATCGGCGGCGACACGACCGCGTTCGCCGCGCGCGCGCCCGTGTTCGTGGCTGACCAGGCAGTCCGCCACCTCGCGGGCCGCCCGCTGCGGAACGTCGTCAGGGCCGGGTCGGCGTGAACCGGCGAAAGCGAACATCCAGCCGGGATGGTCGCTAGTCAGGACCCGTGGTCTGGACGGGTCGTGAGCGGTGCGGCAGACTGCTGCGCACGGTTGAGCCAGTCGCCTGTCCTAGCTGGCTCGCGCGATCCGAGTGCCGGGGGGTCGCGACTCCATCCTGTGGAGTTTCGGTTGGCGCTGTCTTTCCAGCGGGTCCGCCATGGCGAGCACGAGCTGCCAATGGCTGAGTCTTCCGCGTTCGCGTGGTCGCGCAGCCTGGCCAGGCGAGCCGCCGACAGGGCCGCTCCTGACACCGGCCAGGGGGCAGGACCGGCTCTCACGAGCCTGAACCACAGTCCAAGGGAAACTGGCGGTGAGACGGTTTCTCGTGATCAAGGCGGGGGAGATGCTGCGAGCACTCGTAGTCCGGCCGTCGGCCAGAACGCTTGGAGCGTAACCATGATCGCTTCGGATACGGCGGTAGACCAAGGCTGGTCGGCCGCAGAGCCTGAGGAGGAGCCGGTTCCCGATGTTGCGCGGTCTGAGCTGCGGGTGCGCCCTGAGGCATACCGCCAGCTGTGGCAGCCGCCCGGGCGCAGGCCGGCGCCGCGTCAGGCCATCGGCCAGCCGTACGTCTGGGACGGCGGCGAGGCCGCGCCTGACGGATCCGGCACCGCCGGCGACCTGGCTGGCGAGCCGCGACGGCCAGTGCGGCGGCGACAGCCGGAGCGGTGGCCACAGCCGGAGCGGCGAGAGCCGGAGCGGCGAGAGCCGGAGCGGCGAGAGCCGGTGCGGCGGCGACAGTCGCACGCCGACGCGCTGCTCGGGCCGGCGCTTACCACCGAGCGGGCCATCATCGGTGACCTCCTGCGGCAGCTCGCGGCGTGGTGCCAGATCGGCGCCTGCATCGCTAGCCACACCGACGACGCGGCGCTCGGCGAAGCCGACATCAGGAACAGGGCCGTGGCGGCTGGCTGGTGCGTTGACCTTTTCGGCCGGCTGGTCTGCCCGTCCTGCCAGCAGCGCTACCCGGTCTGGAGCGCACGTCCGCCCGTGCAGCGCGGCTAACATTGACTGCTACGGGCGCCTTGACGAACCAGGGTCGTCCACCGTTGCGGTGCAGACCCCGGAAGGGCGGTGCGGGCTCTTGCCTGACAGCGAGCGCCGCCCAGGCAACGGCGTGCGGGCGGCCGGGCACGACGACACAGCGGGCGCTGCGCAGGGCGCGCCTGCAATGGTGCCTGACTGGGAAGAGAAGCTCCGCGGTGTGCAGTCGATCACGGACCGCGCGCTGTCCGAGCTTGATTCTCAGGCTCTGCTTGAGGTCCTAGTCGAACGGGTGCGGCAGGCACTGCAGGCGGACACGGCCGCGGTCTTGCTGCTCGATGAGCCCTCTGGCCTGCTGATCGCGACCGCGGCGAGCGGGCTTGAGGAGGAAGTACAGCAAGGGTTCAGGATCCACATCGGCTGGGGATTCGCTGGCCGGATCGCGGCGCAGGGCGCTCCGGTCGTCCTCGACGAGGTGGACAATACGAAGGTGGTCAACCCGATCTTGGTTGCCAAGGGCATCAGGTCACTGATGGGTGCCCCGTTGGTGGCCAACGGCGCCGTTATCGGCGTCCTGCACGTCGGCACCCTGAGCCCGCGTGTCTTCTCGACCGAGGACGTGGATCTGCTCCAGCTCGCAGCCGACAGGGCAGCGGTCGCGGTCCAGGCGCTGCAGGCGCAGCTTGACCGGACGGCAGCATCGGCACTCCAGCGGAGCCTGCTGCCGTCAGCGCTCCCTGACGTGCCAGGGGTGTCGATGGCGGCCAGGTACGTGCCGGGCAAGGGAAACGTCGGCGGCGACTGGTATGACGTGTTCTCGCTGCCATCCGGTGAGCTCTGCGCGGTCATCGGCGACGTCGCGGGCAGCGGACTGCGGTCCGCGGCGATCATGGGCAGGGTCAGGAGCGCGCTGCGGGCGTATGCCCTTGAGACCAGTGACCCGGCCGAGATAATCACACGGCTCGAGCGGAAGCTGCGGTACTTCGAGCCCGACGCGATGGTGACCCTGCTATGCGCCGTCTTCAGCCTGGCCCTCGACAGCGTCCGCATCGCGAGCGCGGGTCACCTGCCGCCGGTCCTGGCCCGTCCCGGCGAGGCCGCGGCTCCTGCTGAGATCGTCTCCGACATCCTGATCGGCGTGCCGGACGAGCGATCCAGGCGTGCGACCAGCATCGGGTTCCCTCCCGGCGCGACGCTGTGCCTGTACACAGACGGGCTTGTCGAGCGCCGGAACCGCCCGATCGATCAGGGCATCGCCAGGCTGTGCTCGGCGCTCCCTGCCAGCGCGCCCGAGGTGGCCTGCGCCTGCGTGATGGCCGCCATGACCGACGCGAACCCGCGGACCGACGATGTCGCACTGCTCATCATCCGCCGCGATCCGCCGGACGCGGGAACGGCGCCTTCGCCCGTGGCGCCGGCGTGACCGCGCCGGACTTCACCGTGCACTGGTCAGGCCGGCATGTGGTCGTGACGATGCCGGCCGAGATCGACATCACCAACTCCGCCAGCGTGGACAGCGTGCTGGCCGGCGTTGCCGCGCAGCGTCCCGAGGTCATCACAGCGGACATGACGGGCACCGTGTTCTGCGACTCAAGCGGCATCCATGCGCTGGCGCGCGCGCACAGGCGAGCCACCGCCAACGGCGGCGAGCTCCGTCTCGCCGTCGGCGCATCGCCCACCGTCCGGGTGCTGCAGCTGACGGGTCTCGACCAGGTGCTGCCGCTCTTCAGCGACGTCACGCAATCCCTGGCCGCGCCGCCTGGCGAGAAGCCAGGTCAGGGCTGACAGGTACGCGCTGCCGCCGCGGGTACCGGCCGCTGCCTGCGCATGATGCCGCGAAGTCGGGGTAGCCGCCGAGCCTGGTCGCGCGGGACGAAGGAGGAGCCGGGAGCTGCTGGTGAGCGAGAAGAGCGGCGTGCGAACTGCGGATGATCTCCGATGAGTGAGCATGCGCCTGGTCGGCCTGATGAGCGGCGCCAGGCTACCGCTTCGCAGTATCGCTTCCGCGCCGTCCCCACGATCATGGCAGAACTGCAGCGCGCGCTGCTGCCATCATCTTTGCCGGTGCTGCCGCGCGCCAGGATCGCGGCCAGGTACCAGGCGGCAAGGGACAGCGAGGCCGCCGGCGGCGGCTGGTTCGACGCGATTCCGCTGACCGACGGCACGGTGGCCCTGGCGGTCGGCGATGTCGCCGGATGGGGGGTCAGCGCAGTAGCCGCGATGGGCAAGATGCGCGCGGTGCTCGGCGACCAGCTGGCCGTGTGACCCGGCCTGGCAGCTGCGCTGGAACGGGCCGACGCGTACGCGCAGCGGACGCCTGAGCTGCTGGCGGCCACCATGGTCCTGGTCCAGCTCAATCCGGCGGACGGAGCGGTGAGGCACGTCACCTGCGGCAGTCCGCCGTCACTGACGATCGGCGCGACGGGCGGCGCGAGGTTCCTCGACGCGACCGGGACCGGTCCGCTCGGCACCGGCTCTGATCTGACCGTGCGAACGGCTGAGCTGCGCCCGGGCGACTTCTTGCTGCTCTGCACCGATGGCCTGATCCAGCGGCCAGGCAGCACCGTCGCCGACGGGATGACCGAGCTGGCCGTGGCCGCTGACGCGGCTGTGGCGAGCCGGCCGGTGCGGCCAGGCGTTCCCGGCCGGGACGTACTCGCTCCGGAGCCTGACCACTTGTGTCGCAGCACCGTCGAGCTACTCGGCCAGGGCGGCTACGCAGCTGACGTCACGACCCTGGCCGTGCATGTCACGGCCGACCCGGTGGCCGCGCTGAGCCTGTCGCTGCCGGCCGAGGAGAACAGCGTGCTGCGGGTGCGGCGCGCCTTCTCCGGCTGGCTGGCCGGGATCGATGCGGCGGTTCAGGACCGTGACGACCTCATGCTTGCCGTCGTCGAGACGGTCACGAACGCGGTCGAGCACGCCTACCCGCCAGAGCGCAGGGGCATCGTGGAGTTCCGCGCCGACCTTGGCCGGAATGGGACGCTGGAATGCCAGGTGACCGATCACGGGCGGTGGCGCCCGCCTGATCCCGCGGCCGCTCATCGCGGGCACGGCCTGATGGTCGCGGGCCAGGTGGTCGACCAGATGCTGGTCAGCGCGCAGGACGGCGGTGACGGCGGGCCAGGCGGCGGACGCGGCACGGTGGTGACGCTGCGGCACCGGCTCGGGCGCCCGCCGAGCATCAGCACCGACGTCAGCCAGAGCCGCGCCGGCCGGCCTGGCAGCCCGTTCGGCCTCGGGCTGGACAGCGCGGGTGCCGTTCCGCGCGCCATCGTGAGCGGCGCCGTCGACGGCGGTTCGGCAGAGCGCCTTGCCCAGCGGCTGCTCGCGGCCTGCAGGGGCGGCACGTTGCCGCTGGTCATCGACCTGGTCGGCGTCACGTACCTGGCCAGCTCGGCCGTCAGGGCGATCTACCAGGTCAGGGAGCTGCTCACTGTGCACAAGCAGGAGCTGGCCATCATCGCCCCGGCCGGCTGCGCTGCCGCCGAACTGCTCGACCTCGTGCGGCTGCCGCACGTGAGCGGCAAGCCAAGGGGATAGCCGGCCGGCCGGGCACTGCTGACGGCCGGCGGCGGCGGGCCGCGGTACTAGGCTGGCCGCGCGCCCTCGCACAGAGTCAGAAGGAGATTCGATGGCACCGCGCCCGCCGCTGCCGCCGTTCAGCGAACAGACCGCCAGGCAGAAGGTGCAGGCGGCGGAGGATGCGTGGAACACGCGGGACCCTGAGCGAGTCGCCGGCGCCTACACGGAGGACTCGGTCTGGCGGAACCGGCACGAGTTCGTGACCGGCCGCGCCGAGATCATCGAGTTCCTGCGGCGCAAGTGGAGCCGCGAGCTCGACTACGCGCTGCGCAAGGACCTGTGGGCGTTCGAAGGCAACAGGATCGCCGTGCGATTCCAGTACGAGTGCCACGACGCGGCGAGTCAGTGGTACCGCAGCTACGGCAACGAGCTGTGGGAGTTTGACGAGGATGGCCTGATGCGACGCCGCGAGGCGAGCATCAACGACCTCCCGATCACCGAGGCGGACCGGCGGATCTTCGGTCCCCGGCCCGAGTCAGAGCGCGGCCAGTCCCCGCCCCTGTGCTGATAGCACCGCACTGATCACGCGGGACGCAGGCGGGCGTTCTCGTCCTTGACCCACAGCGAGACCAGGCCGCGCAGGTGGGCGGTGAACTGCTCGTGCTCGGCCGGCGGGTACACGGACCTGACGGTCTCGACAAGGAGCCGGTCGAAGTCGGGCCCGGCCACCCAGTCGAGTACCACATCGTCGATGCGAGCGAGGCTGCTCGCGCAGAAATCCAGGTAGCGCTCGGTGTCGAAGTACGCGTCGGCCAGCTCGCTGTAGGCGGCCAGCTTGCCCGCGTACGACAGGCCGTGGTCGTCGCCGATCTCGAAGAACCGGTCAGTCTCCAGGTCGAGCCTCGGCCTGCGGCCGGTGACGACCGCGAAGACGCACCATTTGACCAGCGCCTTCATCGCCCAGGGGAAGTAGTAGTGCAGGCTGGTCAGCGCCACGTCAGGGCAGGCGTTGGCGTAGTCGATCGGGTACACCTCGCCACCCTTGACCAGCGTCTCGCATGAGTTGAACTCCCACCGGAAGAACGCGTTGACCAGCCGGCCGATCGTGACGACCTCGGCCCCAGTCTCCGGTGACAGGAAGCTGTGCTCGACCGCGTACCGCAGGTGCATGGGCTGGTCGGGCTGGAAGCGCATCACCATCGTTTCTGCCCCGATCGACAGCGAGCGGGCGAACACGTCGTACCCCTCGATCGCCTTCTGCAGGTGCATCAGCATCTCGCCGCTCTGGTCGTAGGCGGCGTGCAGCTCAGCTGGATTGCGGATCCTGGACACGCCGCGCCAGGCACCGCCGTCGTAGGGCTTCATGAACAGCGGATAACCGATCCGCTCGGCGATCGCGTCCAGGTCGAAAGGCCTGTTGTACCTCGCGGACGTGTAGGCGTACCTGGCGTTGTCCACCGGGTTCTTGAACGGGACGAGCACCGTCTCCGGCACCTTGAGGCCCAGCCGCATCATGGCGCAGTAGGCCGCGTGCTTCTCCATCGACTGAAACGTGAACGGGCTGTTGAGCAGGTACACGTTGTCCATCAGCGCGACCTTCTTGAGCCACTCCCTAGGGTGGTAATACCAGTAGGCGAGCCGGTCGACGGCCAGGCTGTACTTGGGATGGTCGCGCAGGCTGAACGGCTCGATCGTGAGCCGCTCGCAGTCAAAGACGTGCCGGGTGCCATCCGGGCCTGTAACCGGGCCGAGTCGGCGCAGGATCTCCTCGAACGCCTGCGGCCAGTCCTCCTCGGTGCCGAGCAGCATGCCGATCAGATGCCTGGTCTTGGTCACTACGCCTCCCGTCGTTCGTCAGCAGAATCGCGGCATGTGGTGAGCGAGCTGAGCGCGCCAGGACGGCCAGTCGTGCGGGACGTCGTGGCCCCACAGGTCAAGCTCGTGCCTGATCCCCTTGCTGGCGAGCAGCGCGGCGAACTGCTTCGTGCTCGGCAGCGAGCCCGTGGTGTCCTCCCACTGGCCCTGGCCGCAGACGAGCAGCAGGCTGACCCGGCGGCGCAGCCAGTCGAGGTGATCGCCATGCAGGTGGCCGACGTAGTCCAGCGGGTTGTTGAAGTAGGCGGCCGTGCCGCGATCGCCCCATGCGTTCCACGACGCCGGGTCATAGTTGCCGGAGAAGCACATCGCGAGCGGGAACAGGTCAGCCCGCTTCAGCGCGAAGTTGGCGGCGTGGAACGCGCCGAGGCTGCAGCCCAGCGTCGCCAGCTCGACCTCGCCGCCGCAGTCAGCGCGGATCCACGGCACGACAGCGTCGGTGATCCAGGACTCGTACCTGCCATGCCGCCGCGCCCGCTCCTCCACGGGTATCGCGGTGTCGGACCAGGACTGCGCGTCGTAGCTGTCGACGCAGTAGAGCTTCAGCCGGCCGGCGTCGAGCAGCCAGCTCACGGCGCTGGCCATGCCGTTGTTCTCGAAGTCGGCGGCCCTGCCCTGCTCGGAAGGGAACACCAGTACCGGGCGGCCCCAGTGGCCGTAGCGGACGACGGTGCCCGGCGCGCCGATGGCATCCGACCAGAGCTCGACCACTTCGGAGTTCATCGCAGCATCTGCCGCGGCAGCCTGGTGAGATACGGATCTCGCTGGTAGTAGGGCACGCCGGCCAGGCGATGGCCATGATCGGGCACCAGGAAGGTCACCACGCCGGAATCCGCGATCATTCGCACATCCTGCCCGCCGCCTGCCGGGATGACAATGCGCGTGCTGGCGCAAGCTGCGGTGACATGGGACCGTGGGGGAAACCTAGCCGGGCAGGTACCGTCCGTGCCCCGATCGAGTTGAGCGAGACCACATGGGCCGTGACATTGAGCCGATCAAGATCAGCGGCGAAGACCGGCGGACGTACCGGGAGAAGCTCAGGCGCTCGCTCGACGTCTTTGACCGGATGCTGCGCGAGAGCATCTTCGACACCAGCCTCTCGCTGGTGGGCCAGGAAATCGAGCTGAACCTCGTCGACGACCGGGGCGAGCCGTCGATGCGCAACGCCGACGTCCTCGACGCGATCGCCAACCCGGCCTGGGCGACCGAGCTTGGCCAGTTCAATATCGAGATCAACGTACCGCCCAGGGAGCTCGCTGGTGACGCGCTAGGCGGCCTGGAAGCCGAGATCCGTGCGGACCTGACCGCTGCCGACAACAAGGCGCGCGGCAGCGGCAGCCGCCTCGTCATGATCGGCATCCTGCCGACGCTTCGCCAGGACGACGTGCACGAGGGCACGCTGTCGGCCAACGCCAGGTACCGGGTGATGAACGAGCAGATCTTCGCCGCAAGGGGCGAGGACCTCAGGATCGCCATCGACGGCGCGGAGCAGCTGCTCACGCACGCGGACAGCATCACCCCTGAGGCGGCCTGCACGAGCGTCCAGCTTCATGTTCAGGTCAGCCCCGACGCGTTCGCGAGCTACTGGAACGCCGCGCAGGCGATCGCCGGAGTCCAGGTCGCGCTCGGCGCGAACTCGCCGTTCCTGTTCGGCAGGCAGCTCTGGCAGGAGACCAGGATCACGCTGTTCGAGCAGGCCACCGACACCCGGCCAGAGGAGCTGAAGCAGCAGGGAGTGCGGCCGCGGGTCTGGTTCGGCGAACGATGGATCACCTCGGTCTTCGATCTGTTCGAGGAGAACATCAGGTACTTCCCCGCGCTGCTGCCGATCTGCGAGGCCGAGGACCCGCTGGCGGCGCTGGAGAGCGGGATGTGCCCGAAGCTCGACGAGATGAACCTGCACAACGGGACGATCTACCGGTGGAACCGCCCCGTCTACGCGGCGGTCAACGGCAAGCCGCACCTGCGCGTGGAGAACCGGGTCCTGCCGGCCGGCCCGTCGGTCGCCGACACCATCGCGAACGCCGCGTTCTACTACGGACTCGTGCGCGCGCTCGCGGAGGCGCAGCGCCCGATCTGGACGCAGATGTCGTTCGGGACCGCGGCGGAGAACCTGCAGGCGGCGGCCCGCAACGGCCTGGACGCGCAGCTGTACTGGCCGGGGCTAGGCGAGGCGCCGGTGGCCGAGCTTGTGCTGCGCCGGCTGCTGCCGATGGCCAGGGACGGGCTGAGCAGGTGGGGCGTGAGCCAGGCAGACGCCGATCGCCTGCTCGGCATCATCGAGCAGCGCTGCCTGACTGGCCAGACCGGAGCGTCCTGGCAGGTCGCGGCCGTCGAGGCGGCCGCGGACGGCGGCGCGAGCGATCGCGGCGAGGCCCTGCGGCTGATGACCCAGACCTACATCGAGCAGATGCACACGAATGAGCCAGTGCACACGTGGCCGGTGAGCGTATAGGCCGGGCTGGGCAAGCGCGCTAGCGGAGCAGCCTGAGCGGGCTCGGGGCAGCGAACGTGATCTGGAAGACCCGCGTGCCTGCCGCACCGCGCACGGGCCCTGCGGTCAGCGGACGGTACACGTCAGGCTCCGCGTGCAACTGAGTCAGCAGGAACACCAG
The DNA here is from genome assembly GCA_963739025.1 of uncultured Actinomycetota bacterium. Lineage (GTDB taxonomy): Bacteria > Actinomycetota > Actinomycetes > Streptosporangiales > Streptosporangiaceae > Chersky-822. The sequence goes on from CAVTYS010000006.1 coordinate 405,352, forward strand.
GTAGCTGGCCGCGCTCAGGTGGGCGGCCGGGGCGTTCAGCGCGAGCTCGGCCGTGCGCAGCGGGACGCCAGGGCTGGCGCCCGTGAAGGCAGTGCCGAAAGCCAGGACGTCAATCGGGTGCACAGAGGCGAGCGCGGTCAGCACGACGATCAGGCGCGCGTCGACCCGGCCGGCGATCAGCTCCTTCCTGGCTTCGTGCGACGCCCTGATCCGGCTCCGGGTCAGCAGCCCCACGCCTGCGCCGCGCCGCTGCCGCTCATCCGCCTTGAGCTGTGCCTTGTACGCGGCGGCTCCTTGCGCGGCGACGACCCGGATGCTGATCGCCGCGCCGCCGCGCCCGAACCTGGCGAGGACAGGAGGCGCCAGATCGACGTTACGGAGCGTGCCGAACTCCTGCCTGACGGCCGGGGTCTCGACCACGACATGAGCGTGGCTGGGATAGGGCGAGCCCGGCCTGATCAGCTTCAGATGCCGGCCAGGGAAGCCGTATGAGGCGAGCGCGCCGCACATCGCCTTGTCGCACGCGACGATCGCGTCGTGGTCCACCTGCCGGTCGACCCAGCGCGCGGCCATGCCGGCGACGGTAGTCGTCGCGGCCGGCCCGCCGGGCTGGCCGCTGTGCCCGGGCACCTGGCTTTGCCCGGTCGCGGGCTGGCCGGTGGCTGATGCGTGCGTGCGCCCGCCGCGAGCGGCCAGCACGACTGCGACGGCGGCGGCCGCGACCAGGATCACCGCCAGCGCCGCCACTCCCGCAACCCTCGGACCCTTCTGGCGGGCGGCTGGCCTCGGCCCTTTCTGGCGGGCCGCTGACTTTGGGCTCTTCTGGCCGGCTGTTGGCCTCTGCCCCTTCTGGCCGGCTGTTGGCCTCGCGCCCCGGCTGCGGACCTTGCGCTTGGCTGGCGCCGGCTCCTGAACGTTGACCGGGGCAAAGGCCGTACCGCTTGGGCTCGGCTGCTTGACGGAACCGCTGTCGCCATCCCACCCCGGCCAGCCCTGGCTGTCAGCCGGAGCGGTGCTGTCCGTGTGACCGGTCGGGACCGGCGACTGAGCGGCTGGCGGCTCGCCGCCTGCTGGCTGCGCGGCCGGCGCGCTGCGCGCTGGCGGATCGGCCTGAACAGGTGGCCAGAGCTGCTTGGGCCTGGTCACCGGCTGAGCGTCAGCGGCCTGCCGTTCTTGCGCCGTCCTGGCGGCCTCGACGGCCGCCCGCATGCGCTGCAGTAAAGCCTCGGGAAGCACAGGCCGGGTCGGGGACGCCGGGCCGCCCCTGGCCGCACCTGGAACGCGCCTGGAGAGTGGCGGATCGGGGCTGTCGTCAGCCAACCGACTCACCCCCGGTACCCCGCAGCGCTATTTTCCTCTGCCCGACGTCGTGTCCTGGACGACCAGAGGAGCACATGATGGCCTGGTTATTCAAGCACTATGGCCAGTTGTCACGAAACTAGCGCTGCAAGTTTCTGCCGTGCCGCGAGGTCAATTCAGGGCGATGAGACCTGCCCACGTCGGGCTGAACCCGCATGCGTCGAAGTAGAACGGCGCCAGGTGCTCGTCGAAGTCGACGTGCAAGTATTCGCATCCGGCGGCTTGCGCGGCTTCCCGAGCGCGGGCGACGAGCCCGGTGCCGATGCCTTCGCCGCGCGACCTGCTGGCCACCATGGTGTCCTGCAGCCAGGCATGCACCAGCCCGTCCCAGAGCACGTTGACGAAGCCGACCAGTTCGCCGCCCTGTCTGGCGACGACCCAGCCGAGGCTGTACTGACTGGTCAGGCGCACCCAGTCCCACTCGGCCTCGTCGTAGACCCGGGTCTGGAACGCCTCCGCGTGCAGCGCGTTGACCTCCTCATTGGTGAAGGCACCGCGCCACTCGAAGCTCGTCGTCACATCTGGACGATAATGCCCCGCCCCACATGGCACGGCTTCCAGTCACGTCGGCAGTCAATTCGCCCCATTTGTGGCCACCCAAGCCGTGCCATGTCGCGACTGGCGAGGTCGACGGGCGCTACAGGCCGTTCGGGAACGTGATGGTCTCGGGGGCGATGAGCGGCTTACCCACCTGGAGCTGGATCTGCGCGCGGGCGTGCAGCGGGATGTTGCGCGGGTCGCCCTCGTAGACCTTGTCGTTGTAGATCGCGACGACGTGCCCCTTCACGGGGCCGAGCTGCGACGGTCCCAGCGGCTGGCCCCACTCGTCGAAGAAGTCGCCGAGCGTGTAGATCCGGTGGATGGGCGACTCGACGTGCACGATGCCGTCGGGCGCGTGGGTGTGCAGCCAGTACAGGCAGGAGCCGCCTTGGGCAACGACGCCCTGCGCGGTCTGCTGCGGCTGCGAGCCGGGGATTCCGACGCCGGCGGGGACCTGCCGCGGCGTCCCGTTCATGAAGATCGTCAGGTGCGCGTGAATGTGGAAGATCAGCTGCTCGGAGGTCTGGCAGCGGATCCCGTTGACCGGGGAGCCGGTAGCGGCGGCGGACAGGCCCGCCAGCGCCGGAGCATCGGGGATGGGCACGCCCTCGAACCCGTTGCTGCCAGGGCTCGGCGCAGGCTTCAGCGTGCCGAGCGCGCTGAGCGGCCCGAGCTTGAGCCCTGAGCTGCTTGCCTGCGGTCCTGACGTGCCGCCGCTGGTCACCGCGAGGACGATGGCGATTGCCGCGCCGACTGCGAGGACTCCCGCACCCGCCCACATGAGCAGCCGGCGCTGCCTGGCCTTCCGCGCCTCCCGCGCCCGCATTTCGGCGACCCTCGCCCTGGCGACGTCACGGTTCCTGCTCGCCTTGGACACTGAGCGACCTTCCTGTCATGGGTAGCAGCGGGGCCGCCGGATACCTCATCTCCGCCCGCAACCCGAGCTTATTGGACAGTAAGACCACGGAACTGAACCCGCGTCCAGTTCGATTCGATGCCCGCGGGACCCGAGCTGAGCGCGAGGTTCCGCCGAGCGCAGCCCGTCAAAGGCGCCCAATCCAATGGACGGGACCGCGCCACGCGAAGATATAACTGACAGTGACGATTCAAACTCTCTAAGTTATGGCGCAAAGCATGCGGTCGACCTCGCCAGGTACGACATCACACCAACCGACGTCCCAGAAGGGATTGCCATGGCAGGTCAGGAACAGCAGGGCGGCTCGAAGCGCCCGTCCAGGCGGGCGGTGCTGCGTAGCGCTGCTGGAGCGGGCGCGGCTGGCGTCGCGGCCACGGCCCTGTCCGGCCTCGGCGCTACCGCCGCTGCCGCGGAAGGCAGGACCGACCAGCACGACCGTGCGGCGGACGCGCATGCCGCAAGCACGGCAGAGAGCAGTGAGCAGGTCGTCGTCCACGTCAGGGACGCCAGGTCCGGGCAGATCGACGTGTTCCGCGGCACCGGCCAGGTCCGGCTGCACGACCGGGACCTGGCCAGGCTCCTGGACCGGCTCGGTCGCGGCTGACGCCGGCCGCCAGTTCCCACCGTCCGTTCGTCCGCATCATCGCGCCGCGCCGAGTGAGGTTGCTCATGTCATCACATCGTGAGGCTCCGGAGATCTCGAAGGATCCCGTCGCCGATAGCACCGACCTATATGCGTTTGTGAGCCAGGACCGTCCTGGCACGGTCACCTTGATAGCCAATTACATCCCGCTGGAATCGCCCGCCGGCGGGCCCAATTTCTATGAGTTCGGCAATGACGTTCGCTATGAGATTCATGTCGACAATGACGGAGACGGGCTGGCGGAAATCACGTACCAGTTCCGATTCCAGACGAAGCTGACGACGCCGGGAAGTTTCCTCGACAACACGGGCCCGATCAGGTCCCTCGGCGACCCGAACTGGAACAGCAAGCAGTTCTACAGCGTCGCGAGGGTGGACAAGAGCGGCTACCGCCTGCTCGGCAGGAACTTGCCGTGCCCGCCGTGCAACGTGGGGGATCCTGTCGACCCCGCACTACGAGGCGCGGCTTGGCAGCAAGGCCGTGCACACCCTCCCGAACGGGATGACGGTCTTTGCCGGGCAGCGCGCCGAGGAGTTCTATGTCGACCTTGGCTCGATCTTCGACCTCGCCAACCTGCGCCCGTTCCAGCAGCTGAACGTCTTCGGCAAGTTGGCCGGGCTGGCCAGCCAGCCCGGAGTCAACGCGACCAACAAGCTGAACGTGCATTCGATCGCGATCCAGGTCCCGATCTCCCAGCTCGTGCTGCCGGGCCTGGCCGACCATCGGGGTCTGGACCACCGCGAGCAGGCCGCGGATCAGGATCGCCGCCGACATGTCCGAGGAGGGGGTGGCGAACGGCCCGTTCGCGCAGGTCTCACGGCTGGGCAATCCGCTGATCAACGAGGTCATCATCGCGCTTGATGACAAGGACAGCTGGAACCGGCAGCCCCCCGTCCACGACAAGCAGTTCACGCACTACTACGCGCCCGGAACTCTCTGGGCTGCTGCCCGTCCTGTATCCCGGCGTCTTCCCGCACCTGGCGGCGCTGAACAAGTCCGGCAAGGTCAGGGCCGACATCGAGGCGATCTTGCTGACCGGGATCCCCAAGGGCCTCATCCCCGGGTTCACCAACTTCACCGGGACAGTTCAGTCGGACATGCTGCGCCTCAACACGTCGATCAAGCCCACTCCGAAGAACTCGGTCAACATCCTCGGCCTGCTCGGCGGCGATCCCGCCGGCTTCCCGAACGGCCGCAGGATCGTCGACGACGTCGTCACCGTCGAGTCGCGCGCGCTGGCCGGGCTCACCTACCCGCTCATCGACCCGAGCTACAAGGTCGACGCGGCCGCCAAGATCATCACTGACGGCCTGACCAACAAGAGCGTGAAGAACAAGCCGCTCGACCGGTTCCCGTACATGGGGGTCCCGTACAACGGCTACGACAACCCGTCGTGACCAGCGGCGAATCGGGGCAGCACGCTGCCGGGCCGTCCCGGCCCGGCAGCGTGCTGCTCGACATCGGCCCGGGCACCGGCGCCCTCGTCCTGTTCACCCCGGCCGACCTCGAGGGCGCGGAGATCGACATCAGCCCGGCGGACGCCCCCGCTGCCGGCCGCACTCACTCCCTGGTCAGGCCGCGCTGGGCCGCCACGCCGCCCACGCCGGCCCCGGTCCGTCCGATGCGGACCGAGTCAGCTACGCGGCCGTGTACCCGGGCCTCGCCGCAGGCACGTACGCGATCTGGCGCGATTCCGGCACACCCGCCGGATCGGCAACCATCACCGGCGGCGAGGTCACCGAGTGGCACTGGCCAACCGCGACGAGCGGCGGCTAGCTGGCGCTCACGACGCGGCCAGCGCCTGCGCGCTCCGCCTCAAGCAACCGCGGCCCCGCGGCGCTGATCAGCACGACCGCCCACGTCCGCAGCGGCCGCCATGCCTCGGCGATCTCGGCGAACGCGTCCGTTGTGACAGGCTCCTCCAGGTCATACAGCCGGGCGGCCAGCGCCAGCGCCTGCGGCTCAGCTACGGGCAGCACGTCAGCGAATCCGGTTCCCCTGATCACGATCAGCGAGCTGTAGAACGGCCCGATGCCCTTGATCTGCTGCAGCTCGGCCATCGCCGGATCGGGTCCGAGCTCGAGCAGGTGCGCGGCGCTCAGCCGACCGGCCTGCGCGGCCTTGGCGACGCCATGCAGCCTGTCGAGCTTGTCGGCTGGGATCCCGGCGACCTCCGTGACGGCCAGCAACGCCTCAGGCGTCGGGAACGCCGCGACGCGCTGGCCGGCCAGGTCGAAGACGGCGCCGTGCGCTTCGGACAGGCGCTGCCTGACGGCCATCATCTGGCGGGCCGGCCGGCGCGCGCTCAGCACGGACCAGGCGGCCGCCTCGTACGGGGAGTAGAACAGCGGCGGCCGCAACCCTGGCGCGATCTGCTGGAGCCGGCCGATCACCGGGTCACGCTCGCCGATCCTGGTGAACTCGGTGCCGTCGTGGTCCAGCGACAGCACCCTGGCGACCTGGCCCCTGACCGCCTCGACGTCCGCGCCGGCAGGCCCGTGCACGGCGCCGTGGACGACGCCATCGCCATCCTGGCGCACCTCGACCCCAACCTGGACCGCGTAACCGTCGAGGCAGAACGCCAGGCGCATCACATCGTCGGGCTCACTGGCATCGCGCTGTCCGAACCCGAACGCGGCTGCCTCGGCCAGGGAATAGGGTCCGCGCGGCACGATGCTGAAGGTCGGCGACGTCATGAGCGCTCCTCAAGGGCCTTGCTGAACTGCGATCATCGTCGCAGCCGGGTCTGACACTTCCGCCTCCACGCCAGAGTGAACCAGCTCCGATCTGGAGAGGCACCAACCTGTACCAGGCGCGCCAGCTCGTGCAGGAGCGGCTGACCGCCGGGTTCCTGCTGCCGAACGTCTCCAGGCCGCCGGTGATGCTGCAGACCGTCTCGTCCACCGGCAACGTCATGATCGTCGCTTGGGCCTGGCGACCTCGACGCTGCTGAACCTGTTCGTGCTGCCGTCGCTGTACCTCAGGTTCAGTGGCCGTCGCGGCGGAACCGGCGCTCCCAGCTCCGCTCCCTGATCAGCACGCCGTCGCGGCGCAGCTCGCGCCGGAACCTGTAGCGCAGCGACTCGGCGTCCCCGTCCAGGTCGAGCGCGGAGCTGAAGATCAGCAGCCGGTCCGGCAGGTGCACCTCGGTCCGCGCCTCGCCCCTGGCCGACGCCTCAGCCGGCCGGTCGTCGTGGACCTCGTAGCGCAGGTACTCCTCGTCGACGACCCGCCCCCAGGGGTACTCGCTGCCCGCCGTCCCGCGCCAGGAGATGGCGGCGACCCCCTGGTCGTCGCGCACCAGCGTCCAGCGCACCGGCAGCACGTCGCCCCAGCTGCGCACGCCGTCCAGTTCCTCGCCAGGCTCGGGCTCCCCGAACGCCGGGACTGGCCGGTCGGCGGCGGGCACCACGGGCAGCACCAGCCTGGTCCCGGTCGCGCCGAGCCGCACGGTCGCGGTCGCCGGGTGCGGCGTGGGCCAGATCATCGGCCACATCGCGTTCGAGATCGCCAGGCGGATCCGGTGCCCGCGCGGGAACACCCACGAGCACGCGTGCAGCTGCAGCGGCAGCCAGTCCGGCCGTGGCTCAGATCCCGCGTCGCCGAGGGGTGCTTGCCCGGTGCCGAACGCGGAAGCGGGCACCGGCTCGGCAGGGTCGCGCAGCGGGTCAGCGCGGTCGGGCCTGCCGCTGCCGGCGACCAGCGTGGTGGTGCCGTCCGGCGCCACGTCGCTGACCCTGGCGAACCAGTTCAGCGGCGAGACGTCGGCGCTGCCGTGGATCTCGACCCGGCAGAACCCGAGTATCTCCGTGTCCTGCTCGAGCGGCGCGGAGTCCCACACCAGGCTGTACGCGTCCGCGCCGCGCTGGTCAACGGTCAGCTCGCCCCACCAGTGACCGGCCTCGATCCCCGCCGACGGCACATACCGCAGTTTCTCGCTATCCTCGGGCCCTGGGCCAGGGGAGAGCGTCCGGTCAGGACCGCAGTACAGCACCTCGTGCCTGGTCCTGGCCGGCGGCAGCGCGTCCTCGCTGCGCCAGTGGCCTGGCAGCTCGGTCAGGTCGGGATCCGGCGGGCGCCAGGTCTGCACGTACACGTCGGCCATCGGTTCGTCGAGCAGGCCTGTGTCGATGCCCTTCAGCCAGTGCTCCCACCAGCGCACGGCGTGCGCACGCCACTCGACGGCCGGCCCAGGCATCGCGTCGTGCGGCCAGGTGTGGTTCCACGGCCCGATCAGCGCGCGGACGGGGGCGTGGCAGTTCTGGGTCATCCTGAACACCGAGTCGCGGTAGCCGTCCCACCACCCGGTGATCAGGAACGCGGGGATCGTCAGCCTCGAGTAGTCGGTGCGCAGCGTGTTGCGCAGCCAGTAGGGGCCGTCTTGCTGCTGGCCGAGCCAGGTCAGCAGCCACGGATCGGCGTCGAACCGGCGGGCGAGCATGTCCTCGTCGAGCGGGTACTGCGGCGACGGCGGCAGCATGTTCAGCTGGTCGATCATCACCGAGTACTCGTCCAGGTGCAGCAGCCCGTCGATGTAGTGCACGTCGTCGTGGAACATGTCGTCGGACGCCTCGACCGCGATGATCGCCTTGAGGGCCGGAGGCGGCGGCTGCCGCATCGCGATCTGGATCGAGTTGAAGCCGCCCCACGAGATGCCCCACATGCCGACCGAGCCGGTGCACCACGGCTGGCCGGCCAGCCACGCGATCACCGACTCGGCGTCGCGCTGCTCCTGCTCGGTGTACTCGCCATCGGGAAGCTCGCCTTCGCTGTTGCCCGTGCCCCTGATGTCGACCCTGGCGCCCGCGATGCCGCGCCTGGTCAGGTACGAGTTCAGCTCCAGGTTCCTGCCGACCGAGTCGTCCTTGCGGTACGGCAGGTACTCGAGCACCGCGGGCACGGGGGTCTCGTCGGCGTCCGGCGGCAGGTAGAGCGTCGCGGCCAGCCGGACGCCGTCCTGCATCGGGATCCGCACCTGCATGATCACGGTCACGAGCCGCTCCTTTCACCGACCGGGCCGGCCGGTACCGAAATGGCACTGCGCAAGAGCTCGACGAACTGAGCCATCCGCTTCTCACGCAGCTGCGGCGACTGGGTGAAGTAGCCGAACAGCCCAGGGTCGAGCTCCTCGGTCACGATCGCGTCCTGGCAGCGGTCGATCAGCCAGTCCACCAGCGAGATGATCAGCCCGATCTCAATGTCCTGGCGCACCTCGCCGCGGTCCACGCCGAACTGGACGAACTCCCTGGTGCCGTACGGGTCCTGGCTCTGCATGTACTTCGTGATCTCGCGCTTGAGCGCCAGGTCGGAGCAGTAGCTGCCGATCAGCACGACCCGGTAAGGGATCCAGTCCTCGTGGATCATGTGCGGCGTGTGCGCGAGCCAGTAGCTGATCGTCGCGAAGAAGCCACGCTCGAGCACGTCGGCAGGCGCCTGCAGGTACCGGCTGAACGTCTGCGTCGCGCTCTCGTAGGCGGCCAGGAACAGGCCAGCCTTACTGCCGAAGTAGCCGAAGACCGCGCCCTTGGACACACCGGCCGTCGCCGCGATGGCCTCAGCCCTGGCTCCCTCGTAGCCGTGCCTGGCGAAATGCTCCATCGCGACAGCCACGATCCGCTCCTGCTTGGCGCGCTGCCGCTCACCCGCGCGGCGCATCGTACGGCGAGTCGTTATCTGACCAGAAGTCATTTTCCTACCGTTACCCAGTCATTGACATCGCACAAGCTAACACTGCATACTCGGCAAAATCCACACGAGTTAACAGACCTCAGGTCAATTACGGCGCCCGTTCCTGGCGCCCGATCACGGGAGGCCGGCGCATGCCAAGTCAGCGCCCAGCGGCCCCGCCCCGCGCGCCCCGGCCCCTCGTGCTGGCCCCACCTGTGAACCCTTGGTGGGCCTATAGCACCACTAAGGGTTCACAGGTGGGCCTCGCTGAGCGGGGGCCTGAGACGTGAGGGGCGGCGGGGAGCGGCGGTGGGATGCGATTGTGGTGGGGGCGGGGCATAACGGGCTGACGGCCGGGGCGCTGCTTGCCAAGGCGGGGCTGGCGACGCTGGTGCTCGAGCGGCGCGAGGTGATCGGCGGAGCCTGCGTCACCGAGGAAATCGCACCCGGCTGCCGGGCGTCAACCACGTCGTATATCGCGAGCATGCTGCGTCCCGAGGTGATCAGGAGCCTGCAGCTGGGCAGGCACGGGCTGCGCATGGTGCCGTGCGACCCCGCTGTCCAGGTCGCGCTCGAGGGCGGCGAGGTGCTCGCGAACTGGACCGAACCTGCCAGGACCAGGGCCGAGATCGCGCGCTACTCGGCGCGGGACGCACGCGCGTTCGACGACGCCACGGCCGAGCTGCGCCAGCTTTCCGCCCGGCTGCAGCCGATGCTGACCGAGCTGCCGCCGGATACCAGGGCTGGCCGGCTGCGCGGAGCGGCCGAGCTGATCAGGATGGGCTCGCGGCTGCGCGGGCTGCGCGGACCCGACCTCGAGGGCCTGACCAGGCTTGTCTCCTCCAGCCTGGGCGACTACATCGACGCGCGCTTCACCTCGCCGCAAGTCAAGGCGCTGTTGCTGGCCAACAACCTCTACGGCAAGCACGGCGGCCCTTACCAGCCTGGCACCCTGATCGGACTGGTCTTCCACATGCTCACCGGCGGCGACGACGACCAGCAGGGATTCTTCGGTCACGTGATCGGCGGCATGGGCGCGATCAGCGACGCGATCGCCGCCTCCGGCCGCGGCCACGGCCTGCGGATCAGGACCGGTGCCGAAGTCGCCGCGATCACCGTGGCCGGCGGCCGGGCGACCGGCGTCGCGCTGGCCGACGGCTCGGAGCTCACCGCCCGCGTGGTGCTGTCCTGCGCCGATCCGAAACGCACGTTCCTGCAGCTTGTCGACAAGACCGAGCTGCCAGACGACTTCCGCGACGCGGTCGCGGCGATCAAGATGGACGGCCCGTGCGCCAAAGTCAACCTGGTGCTGGACGCCGAGCCTTCCGTGCGCGGGATGCCGGCGGACGCGGGGCCTGGGCAGCGCGCGCTGTTCACGCTGCCGCCGAGCCTGGAGGTCGCCGACAGGTGCTACGACCGGAGCAAGAGCGGCGAGATCGCCGACGCTGACGAGCTGTTCGTCGACTGCGTGGTCGCCTCCAGCGTGGACGATACCCTGGCGCCGGCCGGCCGGCACATCATGACCTGCTTCGTGCAGTACGTGCCCTACCGGCTCGCGCAGGGGACCTGGGACAAGCGCAGGGACGAGCTCGGCGACAAGGTGCTCGCGCGGATCGGCACGTTCGCGCCGAATGTGCCAGCCGCCGTCGTGGCCAGGCAGGTCCTGACGCCCCTTGACCTGGAGCGCACGTACGGCCTGACCGAGGGCAACATCTTCCACGGCGACATCAGGTTCGACCAGCTGTTCCACATGCGGCCGGTGCCTGGCTGGGCCAGGTACGCGACACCGGTCAGCGGCCTGTACCTGTGCGGCGCCGGCGCGCACCCAGGCGGCGGGGTGACCGGCGCTCCCGGCTACAACGCTGCGCGTCAGGTGCTCGGGCACATGCGGCGGCTGCGATGATGCGTCGTGCCGGAGGCGCGCCAGCAGGCAGTCGTGCCGGAGGCGCGCCAGCAGGCACCCCCGACGTGCTCGTCGTCGGCGCCGGCGTGATCGGCGCCGCGACGGCCTTCCACCTGACGCGGCTCGGAGCGGGCAACGTGACCGTGCTGGACAGCGGCTCGGTGGGATCTGGCATGTCGAGCAGGTCCTCGGCGCTGGTCAGGATGCACTACACGTTCCCGCCTGAGGTCGACCTCGCGGTCCGCAGCGACGCGATGTTCGACTCGTGGACCGAGCTCACCGGGCGGCCGGCCTGCGTGCGCAGGACCGGCTTCGTGCGCCTTGTTGCGAGAGAAGAAACAGACCTGCTGCGAGCGAACGTCGCGATGCAGCGCGAGCGTGGCGCGCGGGCCGAGGTCGTCGGCGCCGCCGAGCTGGCCAGACTCGCGCCAGGGCTGCGCGCCGACGACGTCGAGTGCGCCGCGTGGGAGCCGCATGGCGGTTACGGCGACGGCGCGATCGTGGCCGGCGACCTGCTGGCAGCCGCACGGGACGCCGGTGCTGGCTACCGGCCGAACACGCGGGTCCGTGGACTGGTCACGATCGGCGACCGGATCACCGGCGTGCGGACGGGGGATGGCGAGGTGCACGCGGGCACGGTCGTGCTCGCGGCCGGGGTCTGGTCGCCGCCGCTGCTCGCCGCGGCCGGGATCGACCTGCCGATCGAGACCGAATTGCATCACGTCGCGGTCCTCGCGCACCCGGTGGGAGCCGGGGCCAGCGTGGCCTGCATCGACTCGACCACGCAGACCTACTTCAGGCCTGAGGCGGCCGGGGCGCGGACGCTGGTCGGCACCTTCACGGGGCCGCGCGGCGCCGACCCTGACCGGGTCCCGGCGACCGCCCAGTCAAGCGCGGCCGGCGAGCTGGCGGAACTGGCCGGAGCGGCGGCTCGCCGGGTTCCAGCGCTGGCCGACGCGGGGATCGCCGCCGGGGTCGCCGGCGTGTACGACATGACGCCCGACGCGCGGCCGATGCTCGGCGCCGTGCCAGGCCGGCCAGGCCTGGTGCTGGCGGCCGGGTTCTCCGGCATGGGATTCAAGATCTCGCCAGCCGTCGGTGAGGCGCTGGCCGAGCTGATCGTCGCGGGCGCGGCCACGCAGGTCGACCTGGCGGCGTTCCGGCCAGGCAGGTTCGCCGACGGCGAGCCCATCAGCCCGGCGCTGGCTTACGCCGATGACTGAGATTACCGACGCGAGGGAGGCAGTAATGCGGCCGTCAGGTGCGGCCGCCGTTCCGCTCGAGCTGAGCCTGCCAAAGGAAAGCTTCGTGTCGGAGGAGGAGTTCAGGCGGGAGCGGGACGTCATCTTGTTCGCGGACTGGTTCTGCGTCGGCCGCGCCGAGCGCCTGGGCGAGCCTGGGGACTTCCTGACGGCGGACGTCGCTGGGGAGAGCGTGATCGTCGTCCGCGGCGACGATGGCGGCCTGCGCGGCTTCTACAACCTGTGCCGGCACCGCGGCTCGCGGCTCGTGCCGCCTGAAGACGGCGAGCCCCATCCCGGCGCCGGCACGTCCGGTGCGGGCGCGTCAGGTGCGGATACGGCTGCGGGCCGAACCGGATGCTTCGCGGGGTCGATCAGGTGCCCGTATCACGCCTGGACCTATGGCCTTGACGGCACGCTCAGGTCCGCCCCGTTCCTGCCCGACCTGCGCAACCACAGGGCCGCGCTGTCCCTGCACCAGGTCGACGTCGACACGTGGGGCGGCTTCGTGTTCGCCAGGCTTGAGCCGGGCAGCGGGCCGTCGCTGGCTGAGACGCTCGGGCCGATTCCCGATCGCGTCGCCGCGTACGGGCTGGCCAGCCTGCGGACCGGCGCCAGGCTGCGGTACCAGGTCGCGGCGAACTGGAAGGTCGTGCTCGAGAACTACAACGAGTGCTACCACTGCGGCCCTGTGCACCCCGAGCTGTGCGAGCTGGTACCCGACTTCGCCCGCAGCGGCGGGGACGTGGACTGGGAAACCGGCGTGCCGCATCGCGAGGGCGCCTACACGTTCACTGCGACGGGTACCACCACCCGGCTGCCGCTGCCCGGCCTGTCCGAGGCCGAGCTGACCAGGCACTTCGGCGAGCTGGTCCTGCCGAACCTGATGATCAGCATGTCGGCGGATCACGTGGCCGCCTTCACGCTCTGGCCGCGGTCGGCGGGTCAGACCTCCGTCGTCTGCGACTTCTTGTTCCACCCCGACGAGATAGCCAAGCCGGACTTCGACCCTGGCGACGCGGTCAGCTTCTGGGATCTGGTGAACCGGCAGGACTGGCTGATCTGCGAGCGCGTGCAGGACGGCATGACCTCGCGCCGGTTCACGGCCGGCTATCTCGCCCCCATGGAAGAGCCGAGCGCCGACGTCCGCACGTACGTCGTCGCCCGGCTCGGCTCAACGCTCAGGGCCGACACGGAGGAGGCGACTCATTCATGACGCGACGCAACCCGGACCCCGCTGGTCATACCCGGCGCGGATTCCTCAAGCTGACCGGCGCGGCCGGTGCTCTCGGTGCGGTCGGCGCCCCGCTGCTCGCGGCGTGCTCGACGACTCCGTCCGGGCCCGCCGTGATCAAGAAGGGCGGCGCCAGGATCAAGGAGTATGTGCCGGGCCCGCAGCCCGTGTCCGGGGGCCGGTACGGCGGCACGGTCCGGGTCTCCTGGTCGAACCCGCCTGACTCGCTCGATCCTGCCCTCGGCGAGAACCTGACCGCCTGGGACTGCCTGACCGAGCTGGTCTACTTCGGCGCGCTGATGGCCTATGACAAGGACTTCGGCGGCCCCGTGCCGAACCTGGCCGCCGGCATGCCTGCGATCAGCGACAACGGCACCACGCTCACGTTCAAGATCCGGCCCGACGCGAAGTTCGACACCGGCAGGAGGATCGTCGCTGGCGACTTCAAGTACGCGTGGGAACGGATGCTCGACCCCAAGCTCCAGTCCTGGGGCGCCAGCTACCTGTCCTCTGTCGTCGGCGCGAACCAGGTCATGGCCGGGAAGACCAAGCAGCTCGAAGGCGTCGAAGCCAGCGGCGACGGCACGCTGATCGTGCACCTGACCGCGCCCGACTTCACGATCCTGAACGCCCTCACCCAGCCCATCACCGCGCCCGTCCCGAGCGAGGAGGTCGAACGGCTCGGCAAGCAGTTCGGCCAGACGCCGGTCGGCTACGGCCCGTTCAAGATCGTCTCCTTCGACCAGGCTGGCCAGACGGCGCGGTTCGAGCGCAACCCGCACTACCTGTACACGGGCCTGCCGTACCTGCAGGCTGTCGAGTACCACTGGGGCGTCGACCCGCAGATCCAGCTGCAGCAGCTTGAGCACGGCGACGCCGACATCATCGGGGACGGCCTGCCACCGACAGAGGCCGGCCAGGTCCTTGCCTCGCCGACGCTGCGGACGCTGGCCAAGTCCAGACCGTCGCCCGGCAACATCTGGCTGACGATGTACCCGGACACGGTGCCTGAGTTCCGCGACCACACGGTCAGGCAGGCCATGAACTGGGCGATCAACAAGGTCACGCTGCAGAAGATCACCTACGGCACGTCCACGCCGTGGGGCGCGCCGTTCCCCAAGGACCTGGACAACTTCCAGGCCACCTTCCAGCCGTACGGCTACGACCCGCAGCGGGCCAAGGACATGCTCGCGCAGGCGGGGCTGAAGAAGGGCTTCTCGATCACGCTGTCGGTCGCCGCTGACCCGCCGTTCCCGGCCATCTCCCAGGTCATGCAGCAGCAGTACGCCGCCATAGGCGTGCACGTGACGCTCAACCAGGTCGACTCCAACGCGCTGTACAGCCTGGAGTACGCCCAGCAGGGCGGCCGGAAGAAGCTGCAGATGTCCACCGACTCCTGGTACATGGTCCAGCCGACGCCCGCCGACGAGGTCAACGCCCTGTACGTGACCAAGGCATCGAGCAACTACTGCGGCTACTCCAACCCTGAGGTCGACTCGCTGGCCAGGCAGGCGGCCACGGAGTTCAACGAGACCGCGCGGAACAAGCTCTATGCCCAGATCCAGCAGCTGATCGGGAACGACGCGCCGTTCGTGTTCCTGGCGTCCACCGACTGGCTGGCCGGCGTCTCCCAGCGGATCCAGAACTACCAGTACCGCGGCGAGACCTACAGCTACTACGACCGGATGTGGGTGTGAGGCGGTGACCTCAGCCGGGGCGCCGCTGACCCTGCGGCGGCGGCCATGGTCGCGCGGGCCGGCGGCCGACGGCAGGCGGCGTTCGGCGCGGCACTGGCCGTGGCAGCTGGTCGCCGGGGTCGCGGTGCTCGCCGTCTTCACTGGCCTGGCGATCGCGGCTCCGCTGTTTGGCAGCCCGACGCATCAGGATCTGGCGCACGGCCTCGGCCCGACCGGGCTCCCGGTCGGGCCGAGCGGACGCTATCTGCTGGGCACTGACTTGCTCGGCCGCAGCGAGATCGTCAGGCTCGTGTACGGGATCAGGGTGTCGCTGATCGTGGCGATCGTCTCCAACGCCACATCGATCGTGATCGGGGCCGCTGTCGGCTTGTTCGCCGGCTACTTCCGCGGGCCGGTCGAGCAACTGCTGATGCGGTTCACCGACATCGGGCTTGCGCTCCCGTACACCCTGGCCGGGCTCGTGATCGCGGCGGTCATGTCCGCGGGGCTCACCAGGGTGATCGTGATCATCACGGTGCTGTTCTGGTCCTACCCAGCGCGCCTGGTCTATGGCGAGGTGCTCAGGCTCCGCTCGCGGGGTTTCGTCGAGGCTGGCGAGGCCATGGGGGCCGGCGGCCTGGCGATCGTCGGGCGGCACCTCGCGCCCCACGTGGCGTCCATGATGCTCGCCTACTCGCCGCTCAACGCGGCGTCGGCTGTGGCCTTCGAGGCGACGTTGTCGTACCTGTCAGCCGGGATCAACCCGCCGACGGCCTCGCTCGGCAACATGATCTCCGACGGCGAGACCGCGATGAGCTACGCGCCGCTGCTGGTGATCGCGCCAGGACTGGCGATCATGGGCCTGACGCTGGCGTTCCTGCTCGTCGGCGAGGGCATCAAGGCGTTCAACCCTGACCTGCGGAGGCTGTCGTGGCTCGGGCGCTGATCCGCCGGCTGGTCTTCGGCGTCATCGCGGTGGCCGGCGTCGCCGTGCTGGCGTTCTTGCTCGAGTTCGTGGTTCCCGGCGACCCGGCCAAGGCCATCGCGCCCAGGGCACAGAGCCCGGCGGTGCTCGCGAACATCAGGGCCCAGCTGCACTTGAACCAGCCGCTCATCGTCCAGTTCGCGAGCTACTTCGGCAACCTGCTGCACGGGAACCTCGGTACCTCCTACGTCCAGCGCCAGCCGGTTACCTCGCTGATCGGTCCCAGGCTGCTGACGACCGGCGTGCTCGCGCTGGCCGGCGTCATCGCCGAGGTGGTCATCGGCGGCGGCCTCGGCATCGCGGCCACGTTGTACGGCCGCGTCAGGGCGCTGATCAGCGCCATCAACCTGACCTTGCTCGCCATTCCGATCTTCGTGCTCGGCCTGCTATTGCTGCTGTTGTTCGGCTTCCGGCTCGGGATCGCGCCGGTGACCGGCGGCTCGGGCCCCGCGCAGCTGGTGCTGCCCGCGCTGACCCTCGGCCTGATCGGCGCGCCCTGGTACGCCCAGATCGTGGCCGACCAGATGCAGGAGTCGCTCGCGTCGTCCTACGTCAGGACCGCGGTGTCGAAAGGCCTGTCCGACTCCTACATCCTGCGGCGGCACGTGCTGCGGAACGTGCTGTCGCCGGCCCTGACGATGGTCGGGCTGGATCTCGGGTCTTACCTGTCCGGCGTGGTCACGGTGGAGGTCGTGTTCATCTGGCCGGGCATCGGGCTGCTCGCCGTGAACTCGCTGCACAACCTGGACCGCCCGGTCGTGATGGGCACCGTGATCGTCGGTGCGGTCGCCGTCGTGTTCTTCAACCTGGTGGCGGACCTGCTGCGGATGTTCGTCGACCCACGGACCAGGGAGGAAGTGTGACGCTCGGCGGCGACGCAGGACCGGCGCTCGAGGTCACCAACCTGAACGTCAGGTACGGCCTGCGGGGGGTTGCGGCGAGTCGTCTCCTCGGGTCAGCGCAGGTACGCGCCGTCAAGGATGCCTGCCTCGCGGTCGAAGCCGGGCAGGTCGTCGCGCTGATCGGGGAGACGGGCAGCGGCAAGAGCTCGCTGGCGCTCGCGGCCGCGAGGCTGCTGCCAGGCACGGCGGAGGTCACAGGTCAGGTCAGCATCGCCGGCCGGGATGTAACGGGGCTGAGCCGCGCGGAATTCCGGCGGGTCAGGGCCAGCATGGTCGGCTGCATTGCGCAGGACGCGATGGCCGCGCTCAACCCGGTCGTGCCGGTCGGAAGGCAGGTCAGCGAGCTGTTCACGCAGCACTCGCCGATGGGCAGGCAGCAGGCCGCTGAGACCGCGATCGCGGCGCTCGCCCAGGTCGAGATCCACCAGCCAGCGGCCGTGGCCAGGCTGTTCCCGCATCAGCTCTCCGGCGGCATGCGGCAGCGGGTGATGATCGCGATGGCGGTCGCGCTCGCCCCGCCGCTGATCATCGCCGACGAGCCGACGACCGCGCTGGATGTCTCGACGCAAGCGGAGATTCTCGCCCTGATCGGCGAGTTGCGGGAGAGCATGCGTTCAGGATTCTTGTGGATTACCCATGACATGGGCGTGGTGGCCGAGCTCGCCGACTGGGCGGCCGTCATGTACGCGGGTCGGATCGTCGAGCAGGCGCCGGTCGGGCGGATCTTCGACGCGCCAGCCCACCCGTACACCCAGGGGCTGCTGCGAACCAGGCAGGACCTGCGGTCGGGCGTCGCTGGCACGCCGCTGTTCCAGATCCCAGGTGCACCGCCGGGTCCCGGTGAGGAGCCTCCAGGCTGCCCGTTCGCGCCGAGGTGCCCGCGCGTCACGGCCGTGTGCACCGAGATCGATCCTGTCCTCGAGCCGGTAGCGGCCGGCCACCGGGCCGCGTGCCACCATCCCGGCGGCGAGGGGGCGCGGCCATGATCGGCTTCGAGGGCGTCAGCAAGCGGTACCAGGGCGGTCGGCTCGCGCTCGATGACGTGACGTTCACGGTGCCTGATGGCGGGAGCCTCGGGCTGGTCGGCGAGTCAGGGTCCGGCAAGACCACGTGCGTCAGGCTCGCGCTCGGGCTTGACCGGCCGACGGCGGGACGGCTGACCTTCGGCGGCACGGCGTATCCGTCCGCGCGGAGCGGGCTGCGGGTGCTGCGCAGGCAGATCGGATTCGTGCTCCAGGATCCGTACGACTCGCTTGACCCGCGGATGACGATCAGGGACATCGTCACCGAGCCGCTGCGGGTGCACGGGCTGCCAGGCGGACGGGGGCAGGGCGGCGACGCGCTGGTCGCCGAGCGACTGGCGGCCGTCGGCCTGCCCGGCGCCGACCTGCGCAGCTATCCGGCGCGCTATTCGGGCGGCGGGCGGCAGCGGATCGCGATCGCCAGGGCACTGATCGCCGCCCCGTCGGTGCTGATCTGCGACGAACCGACGTCAAGCCTCGACGTCTCCGTGCAGTCCCAGATCGTGAACCTGCTGCTGGACGCCGGCCGCGCGCGGCACCTGTCGATGCTGTTCGTGACCCATGACCTGGACCTTATCGGCCGGGTCGTCGACACCGTCGCCGTGATGTACGGCGGCAGGATCGTCGAGATCGGCCCCGCCGATCAGATCCGCCGGTCGCCCCGGCATCACTACACCAAGATGCTGCACGACGCCGTCCCCGCCGACCACCCGGGGAACAGGAGGCTGGCGGTGCGGACGGCTGGCCCTGAGCCGGCAGCCGGGTCCGCAGCCGGGCAGGACGCCGCGATCGGGGACGCTGGCGGCCTGGAAGCCGGGACAGGTAGCTGCGTGTTCGCCGGCCGCTGCCTGCGCGCGGAAGCGCGCTGCCGCCTGGAGCGCCCGCCCATGATCGAGGACGTCACGGGCAGGTCATATGCTTGCTTTTATCCGATCTGAGGTATCTGCGAGATTACGGGGGCCCCGTGCCGATGACGGCCGAGTTTGACGCGGTGGTAGTCGGTGGCGGCCACAACGGCCTGGTCGCTGCCGGGTACCTGGCCCGCAGCGGCATGCGGACGCTGGTCTGCGAGCGACGCGACGTGCTCGGCGGCGCGGCGGTCAGCGAGCATCCGTTCGGCCCGAAGTACACGGTGACGTCGCTGTCCTACGTCGTCTCGCTGCTGCCCGCCGGCCTGGTCCGCGACCTGCGGCTCGACCGGCACGGCTACCACGTCTACCCGCAGGGTCCCTACTTCGCGCCGCGTGCTGACGGCCGCTACCTGCGATTGCCTTCCGATCCAGCGCAACGCCACGCGGAGATCGCCAAGTTCTCGGCGCGGGACGCCGACCGCTACGCCGACTACGAGGCGAGGCTAGTCAGGATCGCCGGCATCCTCGGCCCCATGCTGACCGAGATCCCGCCGAAGCTGGGATCCCGCCGCCCAGCCGACCTGCTGGGCCAGGGCCTGCTGCTGCGACATCTGCGCAAGGTCGACACCCGGCTGGCCGTCGACATCACCAGGCTGCTCACCGGCAGCATCGCCGACCTGCTCGACCAGTACTTCGCCAGCGACGCGCTGCGCGGGCTGCTGTCGGTGTCTGGCGTCATCGGGATGTGGGCAGGACCACGGTCGGCCGGTACCGGCTACGTGACGCTGCATCACCACATCGGCGACACCGATGGCCAGGCAGGCGCCTGGGGCTTCCCGCGCGGCGGCATGGGCGCCGTCACGGCCGCGCTGGCCGGCGCCGCGACGTCGTTCGGCGCGGAGATCAGGACGGGCGCCGAGGTCACCGCGATCACGACATCAGGCGGCCGGGCGACCGGCGTGGACCTGGCCGCGGGCGGGCACATAGCGGCGCCGGTGGTGATCACGACCGCGCATCCGAAGCTCTCGTTCCTCAAGCTGGTCGACCCCGGCGTGCTGCCAGCCGGCTTCGTCGCCGACATCCGCGGCTGGCAGAGCAGGAGCGGCACCGTGAAAGTGAACCTGGCGCTGGACCGGCTGCCGGTTTTCGCGAGTCACCCTGACGCCGATCCGCAGGTGCACGGCGGAACCATCGTGCTTGCCGACAGCCTCGATGAGATAGAGACGTCATTTCAGGAGGCGGCCAGCGGGCGTCCGTCGACGGCGCCGTTCGCCGACATCTGCATTCCGAGCGTGTTCGACGACTCGCTCGCCCCTGCCGGGCAGCACGTCATGTCGCTGTTCACGCAGTGGGTGCCGCACACCTACGCCGACGAGCCCGACGAGGCCGAGCTTGACCGGTACGCGGACCGCGTGATCGCCAGGATGGAGGAGGTCGCTCCCGGGTTCACCGCGTCGGTGCTGCACCGCCAGGTGATCGGCCCGCACCAGATGCAGCAGGAGTACGGCCTGGTCGGCGGCAACATCTTCCACGGCGAGCTGACCATGGGACAGATGTTCCACGCCAGGCCGGCCGCTGGCTACGCCGACCTGCGCACCCCGCTGCGCGGCCTGTACCAGGCGGGCTCGTCCACGCACGGCGGAGGCGGTGTCACGGGCATCCCAGGCCGCAACGTGGTCCGCCAGATTCTCGCGGACCGCCGCGCCGCACGCTGGCGCCGCCGCTCCCGCTGACCGCCCAGCGCACGCTGGCGCCGTGGCTCCCGCCTGCCGCCCGCGCTGACCGCCTGGCCGCTCCGCCGGCCGTCCACCCTGCCCCCTGACCGTCCCACCGCGCCGTCCCACCGCGCCGTCCCACCGCGCCGTCCCGCCGCCGATCGCCCGCCCGCGCGCCCCGGGCGCCAGATGAGCGGGCGATGGCCGTCGGACGGCGCCACCGAGGGGCGGGCGGCCGCGTGGACCGTGTATCGGTGCGACACCCATGGCGGTCTGAGGTGATGGGTGTCACATCGATACACGCCGTACTTCAGCCCCGAGCGCGCTCGCCTGCTCGCAAAGTCGGGCATACGGTCTGTTCTGGCTTTAAACGGAGCATTTGGTGTCCGCCCGATCGGGCGGTCAGGCCGGGGCTGGGGCTTCCTGGGGGACGCCGCCGCCGGGGTCGTCGTCGGCGCGGCTGACGAGGGTCGCGCGGCGGAGGGCTGGGTTGATCGCACCAAGCACGAGCGCGCCTGCGACGCAGGCCAGGCCGCCGCTGACCACGGAGATGGTCACCGAGAACAGCTGGGCGACAAGGCCTGCCTCCAGGTTGCCAAGCGACGGAGCGGTCGTCACCTGCGCCAGGTACAGGCTGGAGACCCGGCCGCGCAGCGCGTCGGGCGTGTAGTGCTGCAGCAGCGCGTTCCGCAGGGCCTCGGAGATGAGATCGGACATCCCGGCGAGCGCGAGGAACGCGAGCGCGATCGCCAGGTTCGTGCTGAGCCCGAAGCCGACGACGGCAGCGCCCCAGGAAAGTCCCGCGCCGATGACGACGATGCCCGGGCGTCTGAGCCTGCTGGTCCAGCCGCTGGTCGCCGCGCCGACCAGCGCGCCGAACCCGGGCGCGGCCGCGAGCAGCCCGAACGTAGCCGAACCGCCGTGGAAGTGCTCCTGAGACATCGCGGGGAACAGCGCCGCCGGCATCCCGAAGAGCATGGCGCTGGTGTCGACGGCGAGCATGCCGCCGACGACCGGGTTGCGGCGGACGTGCCGCAGCCCTTCGGCCATTGACCGGAACCCTGGCCGCCCTGCCCGCACGGTGGGCGGCAGCGGCCTGATGAACCACGCGGTCACGGCGAAGACCGCGAAGCAAGCGGTGTCGATCGCGTAACACGCGGCCAGGCCGGGTCCGGCGATCAGCGCGCCGGCCAGCGCTGGCCCTCCCAGGTTGCCGAGCTGGCCGCTCATCGCGCCGAGCGCCGCCGCGGCGGCGAGCTGATCGGGCCTGATCAGCGCCGGCATGGCGGCCGTCGACGCAGGCGAGCCGAGCCCGGAGAGCGCACCGATAACGGTCACGAGCACGAACACTGCCCACAGGGCGGGACGCGCGATCAGGCTGTTGACCATCAGCAGCGCGGCAAGGAGCGCGAGCGGCGCGCGGGTTCCCGCCATCAGCAACCGCCGGTCGTGCCGGTCGGCAAGCATGCCGCCGGCTATCAGGCCAGCGAACATGCCGATGCCGTCCGCCAGCGTCAGCGCGCCGACGGCGAGCGAGGACCTGGTCAGGGCGTAGACCTGCCAGTTGGCGGCCGTGGTGGCGACGGCGTTGCCGGCCATCGACGCGAACCTGCCGGTGAAGAGCAACCGGAAGTCCCGGCCCTCGCGCAGCGGGCTGACGTCGATGGCGATCTGGCCGATCCGCATCCCGCTCCGTCCGTGTGCCGCACCCTGACGGCAGCAGGCTCCGGCCGCGGGGTTCGTTAGCCAGGGTAACTGCCGGCCCCAGGAGCGGAGAAACCGGGCATCGCATGACAAGCTCCGTCCGCGGCGACTGTTCGGCCGAGCCGGCAGGGGGCGAGCGGTGCGGGCGGGCGTGCGGGCGCGGGGGAGTTCCGGCATCATGAAAGGTCAGGAGCACGCGGGGGCGCTGGCCTTCGTACTGCTGGCCCGACAGCAGCTAGGCCGATACCCTGGCTGCCGCCAACTCAGGGCCGTGACCAGGGAGGATGTCCATGCACCAGCCGCCGGTCCCGCATGTCGCGAGCACCGACCCGCAGATAGCTGACCTGATCCAGGCCGAGGCCAGGCGCCAGTTCGAGAAGCTGCGCATGATCGCGTCCGAGAACTACGTGTCCCTGGCGGTGCTCGAGGCCAGCGGATCAGTGCTGACCAACAAGTACTCAGAGGGCTACCCGGGCAAGCGCTACTACGAGGGCCAGCAGAACGTCGACCCGATCGAGATGCTCGCGGTGCAGCGCGCCAAGGACCTGTTCGGTGTCGAGCACGCCAACGTCCAGCCGTACTCGGGCTCACCAGCGAACCTCGCCGTGTACCTGGCGTTCCTGCAGCCTGGCGACACCGTGATGGGGATGTCGCTGCCGATGGGCGGGCACCTCACGCACGGCTGGCCGGTCTCGGTCACCGGCAAGTGGTTCAGGCCGGTCCAGTACGGCGTGCGCGCGGACACCGGCATGATCGACTTCGACGAGGTGCGTGACCTGGCCCGCAAGGAGCAGCCGAAGGTCATCTTTTGCGGCGGCACCGCCATTCCGCGGACCATCGACTTTCCGGCCTTCGCGCAGATCGCCGGGGAGGTGGGGGCCGTTCTCGTCGCTGACATCGCCCATATCGCCGGCCTCATTGCGGGCGGTGCGCACCCGTCGCCGGCGGGACACGCGAGCGTGATCACGACGACCACGCACAAGACGCTGCGCGGCCCGCGCGGCGCGATGATCATGAGCACGGCCGAGCACGCGAAGGAGATCGACAAGGCGGTGTTCCCTGGCCTGCAGGGCGGCCCGCACGACCACACGACGGCGGCGATCGCGGTGGCGCTGAAGGAGGCGTCGGCGCCCGAGTTCCGCGGCTACGCGCATCAGATCGTCGCGAACGCGAAGGCACTCGCTGCCGCGCTGACCGAGCGCGGCTACAGCCTGGTCTCCGGCGGAACCGACAACCACCTGATCCTGATCGACCTCACGCCGCAGGAGATCGGCGGCAAGTCGGCGGCACGTGCGCTGGACCGGGCCGGCATTGAGGTGAACTACAACACCGTGCCGTTCGACACCCGCAAGCCGTTCGATCCTTCCGGGCTGCGCATCGGCGCGTCGGCGATCACCACCCGTGGCCTCACCGAGGAGCACATGCCGCAGGTGGCCGCCTGGATGGACGAGGCGATCAGGGCCGCGAGTAAGCAGGACGACGCGGTCATCGACCGGGTCGCCGGCCAGGTTCGCGACCTGCTCGCAGGTTTCCCGATGCCGGGTTTCGCGGTGCAGGCCTGACCACCGGCCAGGCCTGACCCGCGGTGCAAGCCTGACCGCGGGGCAGCCCTGAGAGCATCGCGGAGCACTTAGACCAGCCATTAACGAAAGCCATTTCACCGGCTAGCTCTTGCCATTCGCTGTGATCGAATATAGTTTCGAACTAAGCGCAGCTGCCTGTCTTCCCCTGGGTAGCCGACGGAGCGAGCGGTCCTCAGGGATGTCTTCCGGCGCCCGGTTCTGGCCAGCGCGGGCCGGAACCAGGGGACTGATGCTCGTCCGGGACCGCACGGACGCGCAGGCAGGTGAGCAGGTGAGCGGTGTCCGATCGGAGCCGGTCGACGTGTGGGTGATCGACGGCAGGCCGGCCAGGTTCGTCTGGCGGGAACGCCTGTACACGGTGCTGTCGATCCTGGAGCGGCCGCCGGCGCAGCCGGCGGCCCATCAGCAAGATGCCCATGAGGAGCAGGACCGCCCGGGCGGGCAGGTCCCGTTGCGCTGCTGGAAGGTGACCGCTTCATCCGGGCGGAACGTCCCGGCGAACATCTACCGGCTCTGCCTGGACCCCTCGACCGGCCGCTGGCAGCTGACCAGGAACGGACGATAGGGCGCGGCGGCTGCCGGCCGAGCGCGGGGATCCCGAAGGGCCATGCCGTCGACTCGCATTGACGCGCGCTGCTTGAGGCTATACCTACGCCTGCTGAGCCATCGCCGCCGGCACTGAAATAGCCGCCCCGATCTGGTTGTTGCGATGTGCCGGAGTGCGGGCCGGCCGCGCTCCTGGCAGCGGGCACGCGGAAGGGCAGCAATGGCGGAGGACTGGAATTCCAAGATCATCGATGAGTTCCGCGCGAACGGCGGCAAGGTCGGCGGGCAGTTCGACGGGGCGCCGCTGCTGCTCCTGCATACGACGGGCGCCAGGACGGGCCAGGTACGCGTCAATCCCGTGATGTACAGAACCGACGGCGACCGGCTCGTGGTATTCGCGTCCAAGGCCGGCGCGGATACCAATCCTGACTGGTTCCACAATCTGCGCGCCCATCCGCGAGTCACTGTGGAGGTCGGCACCGAGACCCGCGAAGCGGTCGCGCGCGTCGCGGACGACACCGAGCGCACCCGGCTGTGGGAGGCGCAGAAAAGCGAATGGCCGGGGTTCGCGGGCTACGAGCAGCGCACCGGTCGGCAGATCCCGGTGGTGATACTCGAGCGGGCTGGCTAGCGGGCCGGGATGGGCGCTGGCCGAGATAGGCGCCGGCCGGGATAGGCGCCGGCCGGGATGGGCGCCGACGGCAGGCACGGCGGACATGCCGGACGAGGCAGCGCTGACAGCCAGCGCGGATGCGCACGTGCCGCATAAATGCGCGGCGCGTCGACCACTCCAGAAACGACTTTGATACTAATCTCGATTTCCGGATCAGGGTAATTGCAAAGTCAGGTTTTGCAATTAGCAATGCATTTGCAATATCGCTTTATTGCGACGTTGTAAATGACGCTCAAGCCGCAAGCATCGGCGGGGAGTCCGGTTCAGGACGCGGGCTGCGGCTGTTCGGGGGAGGACGTCATTCGTCATGGCTGGCGGGAGAATAGCTGCCGCGGCTCTCTGCGCGCTGCTGCCCGTAAGCGCGAGCCAGGCTGTGCAGCCTGAGGCTGTGCACGGTCAGGCTGTGCACGGTCGGGCCGGCGCTGAGACCGCCGCCTCCCCAGCCGCGCACGCCAGCGCCCCGATGCACGTCAAGACCGTCAGGTACCGCGGCTATACGTTCCGCGTGCCTGGGTCGTGGCCAGTCATCGACGATCGCACACATCCCAGGGCCTGCGTCAGGTTCGATCAGCACGCGGTCTACCTGGGCACCGTGAGCGGCGACGAATTCTGCCCGAGCTGGCTGCTCGGCACGACCGAGTCGATCCTGATCCAGCCGGGTGCCGCGAAGGCCGCCAGGGCATCGGCGGAGAACCCGGTCGCGCGGCAGATCACCGCGAGCGCCGCCGGCGTCTCGATCACCGCCACGTTCGGCACCGACCCGACCGTGATCTACCGGATACTCGCCAGCGCCAAGCTGCCGCCGCCGGTCATCACGCCGTCCGATCCTCCGCACCGGTCAGGGCAGGGGAGCGCCGACGGCGCCGCTACCAGGGCGAGCCGCCGGTCGGCGCTGGCCCGCCGCCCGACACCGCGGCCGCCGTTGCCCAATGCCGTGGCCAGGTACCGCGGGCTGGGCTTCGACTCGTGCACCGCACCGAGCCGGGCGACGATGCGCGCCTGGCGGCGTCACTCGCCGTACCGTGCCATCGGCATCTATATCGGCGGCGCCGACCGGGCCTGCGCACAGCCCAACCTCAGCCAGTCCTGGGTGCGCGCTGAGGCGCGCGCAGGCTGGCGGTTCATCCCGCTGTACGCCGGCCCGCAGGCGGCTTTCAGCGAACTGCACGCCCCGGCGAGGCAGGGCAGGGCCGCGGCACGGGACGCGGTGGCGCACGCGCGGCGGCTCGGCTTCGGGCGCAAGACGCCGATCTACTACGACATGGAGGCCTTCCTGCCTGGCGCCAGGCGCGCGGCGCTGCGTTTCCTGTCTGCCTGGACCGCGCAGGTGCACAGGCTGCACTTCTCCTCGGGCGTCTACAGCAGCTCTGATTCCGGCATCGCCTACCTGTCCAGGCAGTACCGCAAGGGCAAGTACGCGATGCCGAACGTGATCTACGACGCGCTGTGGAATGGCTCGCCGGGCACCCACGACCGGAACCTGGGTAAGGGCCAGTGGCACCACCACCGCATTCACCAGTTCAGCGGCAACGTGACCAGGCATTTCGGCGGGCACGCGATCAACATCGACAAGGACTATCTCGACGTGCGACTGGGGCGGCCGATCACGACCTCGCAGGCGACATCCGCGGTGACGCTGCCCGACGGCTCGACCGACCTGTTCTACCGCGCGCACGGCGGCCGGATCTGGTTCGACAGGAACGCTGGCAAGGGCTGGTCGCGGCCGGTTCAGGTCAGCGGCAAGGCGTCCTCAGCGCCGTCCGTGGTCTACGCCGGCTCGTCGGTGCACGTCTTCTACTCCGACCGGGCGGGATACCTGTGGGACGACTCCTACCGCCCGGACGGGAAGCTTCATGGCAGGCACAGGCTGGCAATGATGGGGGTACTCGGCTCGGCCCCGCGTGCGGTCGCGCAGCCGGACGGTGCCGTCGACGTGTTCTGGCACGGGTCAGCCGACGATCACCTGTGGCACGGCCAGTACCTGCCAGGCTCGGGCTGGAGCGGCCCTCAGGGTCTCGGCGGCGACCTCGCGTCGGTCCCCTCGCCTGTCGTGTCGGCCGCCGGGACGACGACGGTGGTATGGAAGGGGCTGGACAAGAGCCTGTGGTGCGTGACCCGGGGGCTGGTCGGCACCTGGGCGCCGCCGCGCCGCCTTGGCATGGGCCCGCTCGGCGGCCCGCCGCAGGCGACGGCGCAACCCGACGGCGGTGTGCAGGTCTACTGGCGCGGGTCGGGCAACTCGTTCATCTGGGAGGCGTTCTACCGGCCGGGAACTGGCTGGTTCGGACCGCGCGACCTCGGCGGCAACGTCCGCTCCGCGCTATGGCCCGCGACAGCGACGGGGACGGTGCGGGTGCTCTGGCGCGGACCCGGGCACCGGCTCACCTACATCAGGCATCGCTCGGCGCGCCAGTGGAATGCCCTTTCGTGGCGCGGGCCGGTACCGCTGAAGCTCGGCTGGCTCGGCTCGGCGCCCTTCGCTTCCGTCGGCAGCCCAGGTGCTGACCTGCATGTCTTCTGGCTGGGCAGGCACGGCAAGCTGTGGACGGCCCAGCTGCGGAAGAATAGCTGGGGCAAGCCGGTCAGGCTCGGCTAGAGCCCGATCTGGCTCGCAGTCCTGCGCCAGTCGATCGTCGGGACCATCGCCTCTGACCTGACCCGGTGCGCAAAGCGCTTGGTGATCTCGAACAGCGACTCGATCAGGGTGTCGGAGAGCAGGTGCGGCTCAAGGCCGAGCTCGACGAGACCGGAGTGCACGACGTTGTAGTGGTGACCTTCCTCCTCCACCCGGGGATTCGCGAGGTGCTCGATCGTCACCTTCTCCGGGCTGAGCCTCGCGATGGTCTGCGCCATCTGGGTGATCGACAGCGACTGCGTCATCTGGTTGAAGACCCTGAACTCGCCGCGCTCCGCCGGGTTCTCGCAGGCCAGCTGCAGGCAGCGGACGGTGTCCCTGATCTCGATGATGCCGCGGACCTGGCTGCCGTTGCCGTAGACCGTCAGCGGCTCGCCGATCACGGACTGGATCACGAACCTGTTCAGGACGGTGCCGAAGACGGCGTCGTAGTCGTACCTGGTCGCGAGGCGGTCGTCCTTGGCAGTCTCCGGCGTCTGCTGCCCGTACACGACTCCCTGGTTCAGGTCGGTCGCGCGGAGGTCCCAGATCCGGCAGGCGAACTCGATGTTGTGGCTGTCGTGCACCTTCGACAGGTGGTAGTACGAGCCTGGCCGCTTCGGATAGAGCACGCGGTCCTTGCGGCCCTTGTGCTCGATCTCGATCCAGCCTTCCTCGATGTCGATGTTGGGGGTGCCGTAGGCGCCCATGGTCCCGAGCTTGACCAGGTGGATGTCCGGATCGGTCTCGGCGATCGCGTAGAGCACGTTCATCGTGCCGACCACGTTGTTGACCTGGGTGTAGACCGCGTGCTTGCGGTCCACCATCGAGTACGGCGCGGCGCGCTGCTCGGCGAAGTGAACGATGGCGTCCGGGTGGAAGTCGCGCACGACGTGATGAGTGAAATCGGCGTCGGTCAGGTCGCCGATGTAGCAGCCAATCTCCTGGCCGGTCAGCTCGTGCCAGACCCGGATCCTGGTCTGGAGGGCCTCGATCGGCACGAGGCTGTCGACGCCCATCTCGAAGTCGTAACCGCGGCGGGCGAAGTTGTCGAGCACTGCGACGTGATGTCCGGCTTCAGACAGGTGCAGGGCCGTCGGCCAGCCGAGGTAGCCGTCGCCGCCGAGTATCAAGATCTTCACTATTGCTCCCGCTGTCCGCGCCGGATGAGGAGGGGGTACTGCCTGCGATCGTCCTGCATCAACCATCGCACACGGGGTACTAACCAATGCCAGGCGACCAGCGAAGCCGGCCGGGGGTAAGCCGAGGTCAGCGCGCCCTTTCGGGTGCGTTACCGCGTCCGGCCTTGCGGTTCCCGTACTGTATACGTGTCCGTTGACCAGCATGTCTTCGCTCAGCAAGGACATCAATGCCAAACCTCATGGACAAGCTGCCTGAGGCGCTCGCGACCCGCTTGAGGTCGGGATTCGCCCGGCAGTTCAGCCGGTTCGCGCTGGTCGCGATCGTCTCGCTGGGCGCTAGTGAGCTCACGCTGAGCATCGCGTACCTGGCGGGCGCGACCGGCGGAGTCGCGGGGTTGTGCGGGTGGCTGGTCGGTGCGGGCACGAGCTACGTGCTGAGCCGCTGGGCGTGGCAGCGCAAGGGCCGTCCGCACCTGCTGAAGGAGACGCTGCCGTTCTGGGCCATCTCGATCGGCACGGCCGCTGTGCTGTCGCTGACCTCGCACTTCGCGGCCAGCTACGCAAAGGACCAGGGCATGCCCAAGCACGAGGCCGTGGTCGTCGTCGCGCTCGCCTACCTGGTGGCTAACTTCGTGACGTTCATAACCAGGTTCTTGATCTTCCACTACGTGCTCTTTGCCGACAGGAATGCCAAGCTGGGGACGGCAGACTCCCCGGAGGCCGAGGCGCTGTCACCAATCGCTGCGATGGTGTCCGGCGCGGACGAGCCAGGCCAGCGCCCGTCGCTGGCCAGCCGGGACGACGCCAGGCGCTGACCCGCCGGGCGCCGAGAGCCAGGTCCGGCTCAGGCCCCCCTGCGGGTCCTGCGCCGCTCGCGCCACCAGGTGTCGACGATGACCCTGGCGAAGTACAGGCCGTAGAGCGCGTTGTGGCCCTTCTTGCTCTGTCCCACCTGGCGCCTGTGGATGGTCGCCGGCACTTCGCTGACCCGGTAGCCGTGCGCGAGCACGCCGATGAGCAGTTCCGAGGCCTGATACTGGGGCTGCTCGAGCCGGACCGCGCCGGTGACCTCGGCGCGCATCGCGCGCAGGCCGAAGGACGGGTCGGTGACGCGCTGGCCGGTCAGCATGCTGATCGTCAGCGCGAAGACCCGGACGCCGAGCTTGCGGACCGGGTCCTTGGTCTCCTCGCTGCCCTGGGTCCGCGAGCCGGAGACGAAGTCCGCGTCGCCGGCCAGGATCGGCGCCATCAGCGCGGGGATCTCCGCCGGGTTGTACTGGCCGTCCGCGTCGGTCGTCACGATGTACTGTGCCCCGCCTTCGCGGGCGAGCCGGTAGCCGAGCCGCAGGGCCGCGCCCTGGCCCCGGTTCACCGGGACGTCGCAGACCAGCGCTCCGGCGGCGTCGGCCTCCTTGACGGTCGCGTCGGCTGACCCGTCTGACACGACGATCTTGGCGACCTTGAGCCCGGACACGACAGGCGGCAGCGCCTCGATGACCGGGCCGATCGCGCCTTCCTCGTTGTAGGCGGCGATCACGATGGCCAGCGGGGGAAGGTCGGTGGCGCGGGCACCGTACTGACTGGAGAACGCTTCGATCGCCGCGGCGTCGATGGTCTCGTGGTCAGTGGCCCCGTGGTCAGTGGCCCCGTGGTCAGTGGCCCCGTGGTCAGTGGCCCCGTGGTCAGTGGCGCCGCTGTCGGCGCGGCTCATTGTGATGTCACCTGGTTGTCTCCGAGAATTCAGGCCACACAGTGGCGATACCTGCCTTGAGATCGAACCGGGGCGCGTACCCCAGGGCTCTCGCGGCCGAGATGTCGATGATCACGGCCGGCATCTCCCCAGGTTTAGGCGGGATATGTTCGGCCGGTATTTCCGCGCCTGTAACTGATCGCGCGGCTTCCACGATATCGTTCACCGTCACCGATTCTCCCGAACCCAGTATCAACGGGCCGTTATGCCTGGCCCGCCAGGCGGCCAGGATGCCGCTGACGACGTCGTCGACGTGCACCAGGTCGCGCATCTGGGTGCCGTCGCCGAAGATCTGGACGCCCTTGCCGTCACGGGCAGCGCGGAGCAGTCGCGGCACGAAGGAGTCCTTGGCTGCCATGCCGGGCCCGTAGACGTTGGAGAAGCGCAGCGCGGCGCCGGTGATGCCGTAGCTGGCGGCGTACGCGGAGAGCAGCATCTCCCCGGCAGCCTTGGTCGCGCCGTACGGGGTCAGCGGGCGAAGCGGCGTCCGCTCGCTGATCGTGGCCGTGCCGACGTCGCCCGCGACGGCATTGGTGGAAGCGAACAGGAAGACACCCACGTCGCGCTGCCTGGCGAGCTCGAGCAAGGAAGCCGTGGTGTCCACGTTCAGCTGGTGGGTGCCGACGGGGTCCTGCACTGAGCGGAGCACGGACGTGACCGCCGCGAGATGGACGATGACGCCGGTGCCCGGCCGCACGGCCTCCGCGATGAGCGCCGGGTCCCGCAGGTCGCCGACCACCGAACTGGCCCGCTCGTCGGTGCACGCGTGCCGGTCTGCCGAGGTGACCTCGTGGCCCTGGTCGAGCAGCGCGCGGACAAGGCGGCGCCCGATGAACCCGGCGCCACCGGTGACGAGCACCCGGGACAGGCTCCCGTCCGCCATTGAACGCTCCTCGCGTGAGTCCGCGACCGCGAGCCGGTCAACCATGTCCCGGCGTTGACTTCTGAGGTTGAACGAACCAATCGGCGTGATCGTGCCCGCAAGGCGACCTTGCGTACCGCGGCTGCCCAGGCGGCCGTTCCCTTGGCCGCCGCGAGAAGGCCAGCCTACGTGCGCAGATGCGAGGTCAGTGTAGCTGCCGGCGGTGCCGCGCAGGCGCAGATGGCCAGGTCCGTCACGCCGCGGCGCTGGTCAGATGGCATGCCGAGGTCGTGTGGCTGTGCCATGCTGGTCGACTGTGAGCTGGCGAGGCGGTCTTGATGACGACGGGTCGGCGGGCGACGGTTCTGACCCCGAACTGAGCGCGCTGCGGTCGCGGATCGACCTCGTCGGGCTCCCTGCGCTCACCAGGGCAGTGACCGAGCAGGTGATCGGCAGCACTGCCGAGGTTAGTTATGCGCAGGATCTTGTCTGCTCAGAACCGTGGCTCGAGGCCGCGGTCGGCGCGCTGGCCGCAGGAGCGCCCGTGGTCGCCGACGGGCCGGTGGTGACCGCCGGCATCGCGAGCGAGATCACGATCTGCAAGTCGGGCGAGTCCCTGACCGAGCGGCTGTCGCGCACCGCGGGGATCGCGAGGGCGGCGGCCGCGGTCCGGCTGGCGTTCGGTGAGGCCGGGCCTGGCGCGATCTGGGTCGTGGGCGAGGAACCCGTCGCGATCTTCGAGATCATCGCCAGGAGCGTGGAACCGACGCTCGTCATCGCGATGCCCGCCGGCTTCGTCGCGGCCGTCGAGGCGAAGCGGACGCTCAGGGAGAGCGGGCTGCCGATGCTCACCAACGCCTCGGAGAAAGGCGGCCCCGTGGCCGCGGCCGCCGCATGCCGGGTGCTGATCGCGGCGTCGCGGCCAGCCGGCCAGCCAGCAGAGAACGCTGGCCGCACGGAGCGGATTCGCACGCGCTAGCTGGGGTCTGCCAGGGGTAGGCTACTGATACCGACAACTCTGGCGTATCGCCCGTGGCTCGTTTTGCACAATCTCGGCGGTAGCCTGCGTCAGCGGCGCACAATTACGCCATGGGGGTTGTTTGGCGCTATGGCTCTTGTGGCCGGTGACCTGGTTGGATGGGTGTTTCGACCGGCGGCTTGAATAGCGGAGGCCCGGAGGCAATGACAGAGGGACAGGGCGCGGCTCCCGCATCGGTGCCCTGGGGTGGCGCCGAGGCTCCCGCACGTCCTGCTGGCGGCCAGGTCCGTGCGCCAGCGCCGCCTGCGTCGGCCACGCCGCCCGAGGCGGCCACGCTGGCCGGCGCGGGCGGCGAGGCAGAACCGCATGTCCGCATCGATGCCCGCAAGCTCGAAACGGCTCTCATCGACCTCCGCGACGCGGTCACCAGGACGCAGCTGCTGCTCGACTTCCCTGGGATCGAGGCGGCCAGGGCAGAACGGCAGCAGGTGATCAGTCAGGTCGAGGACTACCTGCTGCCGCGGCTCCGCCAGTCAGGAGCTCCGATCCTGATCTCCATGGTGGGCTCCACCGGAGCCGGCAAGTCGACATTGCTCAACAGCATCGCGGGGCGCCAGGTGAGCGCGACCGGCATCCGCAGGCCCACCACGAACAGCCCCGTGCTCGCCTGCCACCCCGACGAGGTCGGCTGGTTCGCCGAGAACGTCTTCCTTCCCACGCTGCCGCGGGTACGCCAGCAGGGCCTCGCGATGCCGGGCAGGGACGGCCTGCTCGTGCTCGCGACGAGCGCGGGGATGCCGCGCGGCATCGCGCTGCTCGACACCCCCGACATCGACTCGGTCGTCGCCGCGCACCGGCAGTTCGCCAGGCAGTTCCTCGACGCCTCGGACCTGTGGCTGTTCGTCACCACGGCGCGGCGGTACGCCGACGCGGTCGTCTGGGAGCTGCTGAAGGACGCCCGCGACCGGGGTGCCTCGCTCGGCATCGTGCTGTCCAGGGTGCCGCCAGCGTCGATCGGCCAGCTGACCGGGCACTTCGGGGCGATGCTGGACGCCAACGGGCTCGGCGACGTGCCGCGCTTCGTCATACCGGAAACGGTCGTCACCGACGCCCAGCTGCCGCCCGAGGTCTCCGCGCCGGTGCGGGCCTGGCTCGAGGACACCTCCAAGCGCGACGACCGCAGGATCGCGATCCTCACCCAGACCATGTCGGGGGTGCTCGACTCGTTCGAGGCCAGGGTTCCCGCGCTCGCGGCCCAGGCGCAGACGCAGCTCGAGCTCGGCGCGGAACTCCGCTCCGCGGCCGACGCGGCCTACGCGGCCGCGCTCGCCGAGCACGACGAGGCGATCAGGAGCGGTTCGCTGCTGCGCGGCGAGGTCGTCGCCAGGTGGCAGGACTTCGCAGGCACCGGCGACCTGATGCGGACGCTGGAGATGCGCAAGGGCAAGCGGGCACAGCGGTCGAAGAAACACGGAGCGTTCCCGGCCAGGGCACAGGCGCTCAAGGCGGCACTGCGGCAGTGCGTCGAGGCGCTGACCACGTCGCTCGCTGACCGGGCCGCCGAAGACGCGATGGAGCGCTGGCAGTCCAGTCCCGCTGGCGCCGGCCTGCTGGCCGAGGCCCGGCAGGCGCAGCAGCTGCCGCTGGGTTCTGACCCGACGTACGCCTCGCTGCGGAAGTGGGAAGGCGAGCTGCAGTGGGGCTTCCCCGGCGTGCAGAGCGGGCTGGCCTCCAGCCTGCCGCAGGGTGGCGTCGACGCGCTCGGCCGCTCGTCGGCCGACCTGCCGCGCCGGGTAGCCCAGGCGGTGTCGGCCTGGCAGGACTACCTGCTCCATCTCGTGCAGACCGAGAACGTCACCAGGCGGTCGATCGCCAGGATTGCCTCGTTCGATCCCGAATCGCTTTCGCTGGTCATGACCATCGGCGTGCTTGGCTATGGTGCAGGAGATGTCCTGGTCAGCGACGGTACGAGCGCCGCGCCGCAGCGACTGCTCACCTCGCTGTTCGGGGCCGGGCTGCTCCGCGACATCGGCGGCCAGGCCCGGCAGGACCTGCACGAGAGGATCGGCCGGCTGTTCGCTGAAGAGGCACTGCGGTTCACGGCGCTGATCGATGCCGTCGGCGCTCCCGATGACGCCGCGCCCGCCGATCTCTACCAGGCCAGCTACTCCTTGGAGTCTGCGCGATGAACCAGCGACGGCAGGCAACGGCCGACCGAGAACGCCGGATCAAGGTGCGCCGTCCTGGGGCCGGCGGGGCCAATGACGCTGCGCCGCGCGATGACGCGGCGCCGCGCGATGACGCGGCGCCGCGCGATGACGCGGTGCCGAGCGATGACGCTGCACCGCGCGAGGAGGCAGGGCTGGCCGCGGAAGCCGCCCGCGGAGCCGGTCAGGCAGCCGCCGGGGGAGCCGGTTCGGTAGCCGCTGGGGAAGCTGGCCCGGTAGCCAGTCAGGGGGCGGCCCCCGAGTCCGGCGACGCCGCGAACGCGGCCGGTGCAGCCGGCGGTTCAGGGAGCGCGGCCGCGGGTGCCGGCGGCACGCCGAACGCCGCTGCCGGAGTCGGCGGTACGGGGAACGCGGCTGCGGGAGCGCGCGGATCGGTGGCAGGAGCCTGGATAGCCTCCACGAACGCGGCAAGGCTTGCCGCGCGGAACGCACGGGCCGCGGCGACCGGGACCTCGGGCCGCGCCACACCGGCGCGCCATGCCGGGGCTCATGCGCCCGCGAGCGGCGGCGCCCTAGATGAGGCCGCGCCTGGTGATGCTGGGCCGCTCGGCGGCGGTGCACGCGCGGGCGCTCGGCCGGCCGGCGCCGCGGCGGCCCAGGCGGCCGGCGGGGCTGCCCCTGCTGGCTCGCCGGCCGGCCAGGACCCTCCAGGGCGCACCGACGTGGGCCCGACCAGAATCGGCAGGAGACGGCTGCCGCTCCGGGTCCCGCCGGGCCCGCAGATCAGGTCGCGCGCTGGCACCAGGGCAGCCCCGGCTGTCCGGCCCGCGCCGGCCGTGCGGCCTGCGCCGGCTGTCCGGCCTGCGCCGGCTGTCCGGCCCGCGCCGGCTGTGCGGCCCGCGCCTGGCGCCCGGCCCGCGGGCCCGGGGCCGAACCTGCCGGACCTCCTGGATGTCGCGCTCGGGAAGCCTGCGCCGCCGCCGCTCCCACTGCCGCCGGCGCCGGCGCACGAGTCGGTCTCCGGGCTGTCCGCCAGGCTGATGGCGCTGGCCCGCATGATTCAGATCGGTTCCGCCAGAAGCGGCCGCGATGGCTTCGGCCAGAGGCTGCTCGCCGACGCCGAGGAGGTCCTGGTCAGGGCCGGGGACCGGATGCGGCTCTCGTCGAGCCACACGGTCGTCGTGCTGGCAGGCGGAACGGGCAGCGGGAAGTCCTCGCTGTTCAACAAGATCGCCGGCGCTGACTTCTCCACCGTGGGCGTGACCAGGCCGGTCACGGCCGACGCGCACGCCTGCGTCTGGGGCGAGCCGGGATCAGGCGCGATCCTGGACTGGCTGGACGTCCCTGCCAGGTACCGGTACTCGCGGGCCAGCGCGCTCGACAGCGGCGAGGACGACCTCGCCGGACTCGTCCTGCTCGACCTGCCCGACCACGACTCGGTCATGAACCACTCCGGCGCCCTCGTCGACCGGCTGGTCAGCATGGCGGACGTGATGATCTGGGTGCTCGACCCGCAGAAGTACGCGGACGCGGCTGTGCACCGGCGATTCCTCGTCCCGATGGCCGGCCACTCCGACGTACTCGCCATCGTGCTGAACCAGGCCGACCTGCTTGATCCCGATCAGGCCGATGACTGCGTTGCCGACCTGCGCAGGCTGCTCGACTCGGAGAACCTGCCGGATGTCGCGATCCTGGTGACCTCCGCCGTCACCGGCGCAGGCATGGATGAGCTGCGCAGCCTGCTCGTGCAAGGCGTCGCGGCCAGGCGGGCCGCCGCGGCCAGGATCTCCGCTGACCTGGACGACGTGGTCGCGAGGTTCGATCCGTTCGGCGGGGACGTGGACGCACCGGTCGGCCGGGTTCCTGTGACGAGCAAGTCGCGGCTGACGGACAGGTTCGCTGCCGCTGCCGGAATCACGGCTGTCGGCGACGCCCTGCGCAGTGCCAGGGAACTGCGTGCCGCTGACTTCGTCGGCTGGCCGGTGGCCTGGTTCGCGCAGCGCCTCAGCGGACGGAATCCGCTCCGCAAGGTCAGGCTCGGCATGCTCTGGAACGACCTCCGCTCCGTCACCGCCGGCCCGGCGGGGGCTCAGCAGGCCGAGATCGACAACGCCCTGACCGACCTCGGCAACGAGCTCGCCGAGCCGCTGCCCGGGCCGTGGTCGCACACCGTCCGCGACGCCGTCAGGTCCGAAGCAGAGCAGATCCCTGCAGCGCTCGGCACCGCGATCGGGGAGGCCCTGCCTGACGAGGACAGCGTCGTCTGGTGGTGGCGCTTCGCGGGCGTCTGGCAGGGCCTGCTGCTCGGCGCGGCGGCCGTGGCGATCGCGTGGATCGCCCTGATCATCGCGTTCGGTGTCTTCCACGCCGCATCGGGGCTGCCGACGCTGCTGAGCGACACCAGCGCGCTGCCGTGGATCATCGCGCTCGCGGCCGGGGCGCTCGCGATCGGGGCGGTGACGGCTTCGGTGTGCATGAAGGTTGTCGTGTCCACCGCCGATCGCGAGAACGTGGACGTCGCCGCCGCGATGAAGGAGCGCGTCGCTGGCGTCGCCGCCAGCATGGTGATCACGCCGACCGAGCGGGAACTGGCCGAGCTCGAGCGTTACCGCGAAGAAGCCAGGATCGCCGCCCGCGGTCTCCAGCCGGCCTCGAGCGCCAAGCTCTCGCCGGTTTCTGGCGGCTGACTGATCAGACTCGACAGGCTGGCCGCCGCGAGCCGTGACCGGGCGCACGGGTGGACGCCGGCCGGTCATGATGCCACACGATCCGCGAGCCAGCTAGTCGCCGTCCACAGCCAGGCCGGCCGTACGCGGGCGCATCCACAGCCGGAACATGCCCGCTCCCGGATGCCTGCCCCAGCCGCGATCGTAGGTCGGGTGCAGGCGGCGCTTGGCCGCCGGCGCGGCAGTCCCAGTGCGAGAGGCGCGCTGCTGCCGCGCAGCTCAGGAGGATGGCGATGCTGTACGAGGCTCATATCAGCCTGACCGGCTATGTCGCTACTCAGCCGGTTACCAGGCTCGTGAAGACGGGTGTCACGAACGTATCGATGCGGGTCGCCTGGACCCCGCGCCGCCAGGATCGCGCTTCCGGCGAGTGGGTCGACGGCAACACGTCCTACGCCACCGTGATCTGCTGGCGCAAGCTGGCCACCAACGCGGCGGTG
Organism: uncultured Actinomycetota bacterium; assembly: GCA_963739025.1. Taxonomy (GTDB): domain Bacteria; phylum Actinomycetota; class Actinomycetes; order Streptosporangiales; family Streptosporangiaceae; genus Chersky-822. The sequence continues at coordinate 443,193 of CAVTYS010000006.1, forward strand.
TGCCTGCGAAAGGGCGACCCCGTCACGGTTCAAGGCCGGCTGTCGGTGCGCGAATTCCAGGACAAGGAGGGCAGGGCCAGGACTTCGGTTGAGATCGACGCCTCGTCGGTCGGTCACGACCTGAACCGCGGCGTCGCCACGTTCGCGCGAGTCAGGCCGCAGACCGGCATGACCGCATCGGAGTTCGCCGCGGCCCAGAACGGCGACGGTCAGGGTGAGGCCGGCGGCACCGGCGGCGCCGGGAACGGCGCTCTCAGCAACGGGGAAGGCGGTAACGGCTCTCTCAGCAACGAAGACGGGGGCTTCGGCGGCAGCGGCAGCGGCAGCGGCAGCTTCGGTGGGAGCGGCAACGGCGCGATGGCGCCAGTCGAGCCCGACGGCCCGTTCTTCGACGAGACGGCGATCAGCGAGCAGGACGAGCCAGAGGAGGCCGCGGCCGCGGCCTGACCGCCTGTCAACCGCCAGCACAGCGGACTGGCCAACATGTATCGATGGTCCATTCATCACCAGATCTCGCAATGAATGGACCATCGATACGCGGCCACGCCGCCTCAGACGCAGCAACCGGCCCGATGGAAGGGGGTACGGCCGACATAGCGGGCACGAGGGCGGAACTCCGGCTGGGGTCGGCTGGGGCCGGCGGGCTGGGCGCGGCTGGGTCTCAGCCTCGGCCAGCGCGGGTGCGGCACTGGCGGGTGCGGCACTGGCGGGTGCGGCACGAGCGGGTGCGGCACTGGCTAGCACCGGCCGAAGTGCGCTGCCGCTGCCCCTACTCTTGATGGCATGCCCGAGTTCATCTATCAGATGCAGGCCGTGCGAAAGGCGCACGGCGACAAGGTCATCCTCGACAACGTCACGCTCGCGTTCCTGCCAGGGGCGAAGATCGGCGTCTTGGGGCCCAACGGCACAGGGAAGTCGACGCTGCTGCGGATGATGGCGGGTACCGAACAGCCCTCCAACGGCGACGCACGGCTCATGCCGGGATTCTCGGTCGGGATCCTCGAGCAAGAACCCAAGCTAGACGAGACCAAGACTGTGCTCGGGAACGTCGAGGAAGGCGTCGCCGAGACTAAGGCCTTGCTGGACAGGTACAACGAGATCGCCGAGCAGATGGCGACCGACTACTCCGACGAGCTGCTCGAGGAGATGGGCAAGCTCCAGGAGCAGCTCGACCACAGGAACGCCTGGGACCTGGAGAGCCAGCTCGACCAGGCCATGGACGCGCTTCGCTGTCCGCCGCCCGACGCCGATGTCGGCGTGCTGTCCGGTGGCGAGAGGCGCCGGGTCGCGCTATGCCGGCTGCTGCTGTCCCAGCCTGACCTGCTGCTGCTCGACGAGCCGACCAACCACCTGGACGCGGAGAGCGTGCAGTGGCTCGAGCAGCACCTGGAGAAGTATCCGGGCACCGTCGTGGCCGTGACGCACGACAGGTATTTCCTCGACAACGTGGCCGGCTGGATCCTCGAGCTCGACCGCGGTCGCGCGTACCCGTACGAGGGCAATTACTCGACCTACCTGGAGACCAAGGCCGCCAGGATCAAGGTCGAGGGCCAGAAGGACGTGAAGGCGCGCAAGCGGCTCGAGGAAGAGCTGGAGTGGGTGCGCTCGAGCCCGCGGGCTCGCCAGGCCAAGAGCCGGTCCAGGCTGCAGCGGTACGAGGAGATGGCCGCCGAGGCCGACCAGAATCGCAAGCTTGACTTCGAGGAGATCCAGATCCCGCCTGGCCCTCGTCTCGGCACGCTGGTCGTCGAGGTCGACAAGCTGTCCAAGGGGTTCGACGACCGGATGCTGATCGAGGACCTCAATTTCTCGCTGCCGCCGAACGGCATCGTCGGCGTGATCGGCCCCAACGGCGTCGGCAAGACGACGCTGTTCAAGATGATCATCGGCGAGGAAGAGCCCGACGAGGGCACGATCAAGATCGGCGAGACCGTCAAGATCGCCTACGTCGACCAGGCCAGGGGCCGGATGGACCCGGACAAGAACGTCTGGGAAGTGATCTCCGATGGCGAGTCGTACATCAGGGCCGGCAAGTCTGAGATCCCCAGCCGCGCCTATGTCGCGGCGTTCGGGTTCAAGGGCAGTGACCAGCAGAAGCCGGCCGGCGTCATGTCGGGCGGCGAGCGGAACAGGATGAACCTGGCGCTCACCCTCAAGCAGGGCGGCAACCTGCTGCTGCTCGACGAGCCGACCAACGACCTGGACGTCGAGACGCTGTCGTCGCTGGAGAACGCGCTGCTCGAGTTCCCCGGGTGCGCGGTGATCACCAGCCACGACCGGTGGTTCCTCGACCGCATCGCGACGCACATCCTGGCCTGGGAGGGCGGGTCGAGCTGGTTGTGGTTCGAGGGCAACTTCGAGTCCTACGAGAAGAACAAGATCGAGCGGCTCGGTGCAGAGGCGGCGCGGCCGCACCGTGTCACCTACCGCAAGCTCACCCGCGGCTGAGCCGTCGGCGATTCCTCAGCCTGGTCAGGGCAGCGGGTAGCGCAGCGAGCGTAGATGCGGGAGCGGCGCGAGCTCCGCAACCGGCAGCGCAGGCACGGTCCGCAACCCGAGCGTCCCGGCCTTCATCGGATTCTGGCCTCCTTGTCGAGATAGCGGCGCCTAACCGGCGCGCTACCCGGACCTCCGTGCGCCATGCATGGTCAGCGCGCCGACATGACCTGCGGATCCCTGGCATATGCTCATCCATCGACTCCAACGCCGCCGATCTGCAGGGAGAAGCCGCCTGATGACCACGCAGCCAGGCCAGCGAGCAGGTGACGAGCGGGCGGCGCCTGCCGGGCCGCGTGGCGGTCGCACGATTCCTGGCCGGGCGCAGGTTGTCGTGATCGGCGGCGGCATCATCGGCACCTCGGTCGCCTACCACCTGGCCCACATGGGGATGAAGGACGTGCTGCTGCTCGAGCGCGACCGGCTCACCTCGGGCACGACCTGGCACGCCGCCGGGCTGATGGCCACGTTCGGCTCGACGTCGCAGACGTCGACGGAGCTGCGCCAGTACACCCGCGACCTGTACGCGAGGCTCGAAGACGAGACCGGCCTGGCCACCGGCCTTAAGCTGTGCGGGCTGATCGAGCTGGCGATCGAGCCGGGCCGCCTCGAGGAGTACCGGCGAGTCGCGCAGTTCAACCGGCTGCTCGGGGTGGACGTGCAGGAGATCTCGCCGCGCGAGGTCGCCGAGCTCTGGCCGCTGGCGAGGACAGACGACGTCCTGGCCGGTTTCTACATCCCTGACGACGGGCGGGTGAACCCCGTCGACGTCACGATGTCGCTCGCCAGGGGAGCCAGGATGCAGGGCGCCACGATCATCGAGGGCGTGCCCGTGACGGGCTTCCTGCGTAGCCGGGGCGCCGTCACCGGAGTCAGGACAGCCCAGGGCGACATCGAGGCCGAGTACGTGGTCAACTGCGCGGGGATGTGGGCGCGCCAGCTCGGCGAGCTGGCCGGGGTGTCCGTCCCGCTGCAGGCCGCCGAACACTACTACCTGCTGACCGAGCCGATCGAGAGCGTCGATGGCTCCTGGCCCGTGCTGGAGGATCCCGCCTCCTACGGCTACTACCGCGAAGAGGGCGGCGGCCTGATGCTCGGGATGTTCGAGCCGGTGTGCGCGCCTTGGAAGGTCGGCGGCGTGCCCGAGGACTTCTCGTTCGGCGAGCTGCCGCCCGACTGGGACCGGATGGGCCCGTACCTGGAGAAGACCATGGCCAGGGTCCCGGTCACCGAGCAGATCGGGATCAGGAAGTTCTTCTGCGGCCCTGAGAGCTTCACGCCTGACCTGCTGCCGATCATCGGCGAGGCACCCGAGCTGAAGAACTACTTCGTCGCCGCCGGGCTGAACTCGATCGGCATCCTGACTGGCGGCGGCATCGGCAGGACGATCGCGCAGTGGATCACCGACGGCAGCCCGGACGTCGACGTCACGGGTATGAACATCGACCGGCTGCACCCCTACCAGGCGAACCCGGAGTACCGGGCGACCAGGACCGTGGAGTCGCTCGGCCTGGTGTACGCGACGCACTATCCGTTCCGGCCGGTCAGCACGGCCCGTGGCGCGCGCGTGTCTCCCGTCTACGACCGGCTCGCCGCGCGCCGCGCCTGCTTCCGCGACGTCAGCGGCTGGGAGGGCGCGGACTGGTACGCGCCCGACGGCGTCGAACCGCAGGTCGGCGAGCTGACCTGGGGCCGGCCGGACTGGTTCGGGTACTGGGAGGCAGAGCACCACGCGACGCGCAACGGCGTGATCGTGATGGACATGTCGTTCATGGCCAAATTCCTCGTCCAGGGCAGGGACGCGGCCAGGGAACTCGAGCGGATCTGCGCGAACCAGGTCGCCGCCGAGCCAGGCCGGATCACCTACACCCAGTGGCTCAACGAGCGCGGCACGCTGGAGGCCGACCTCACCGTCACCATGCTCGACGACGAGCAGTTCTTCGTGGTGGCGTCCGACACCGCGCACCGCCACGCTGAGACCTGGATGCGCCGGCACATCGGCGGCGCGCACGCGTTCGTCACGGACGCGACCTCTGGCTACGCCCAGATCAACGTGCAGGGCCCGCTATCGCGGGAGCTGATGGCGTCGGTGACCAGCGCGGACATGTCGAACGAGGGATTCGGCTTCAGGACAGCTCGCTATATCGATGTCGGGTTCGCACGGGTGCTCTGCATCAGGATCACCTACCTGGGCGAACTGGGCTACGAGCTGCACATCCCCGCCGAGCAGGCCGCCGCCGTCTACGACCGGCTCATCGCCGCTGGCGAGCCGCTTGGCCTGCGGCACGCGGGCCTGAAGGCGCTGGCCAGCCTGCGGATGGAGAAGGCCTACCGCGACTACGGGCACGACATCGACAACACCGACTCGGTGCTGGAGGCCGGGCTCGGTTTCGCGGTCGCCCTCGACAAGCCGGGCGGTTTCATCGGCAGGGATGCGGTACTCGCGCAGAAGGCGAAGGGCCCGCTGCGGCGGCGGCTCGTCCAGGTGCTGCTGAATGACCCAGAACCCTTGCTGTTCCACGCCGAGATAGTCAGCCGCAACGGCGTGCCAGCGGGATACATCCGTTCCGCGTCGTATGGATTCACCCTGGGCGGCGCGGTCGGCCTGGCGATGATCGACGCGGACCAGCCCATCACCCAGAGCTACCTCGACGAGGGCGAGTGGTCCGTGCGAATTGGTAATGCCACGTACCAGGCCAGGGCATCGTTGCGGCCGCTCTATGACCCCGCGAGCAAGCGCGTGCAGATGTAGCATGCCTGCGGCTTGTCAGCGCGACTTGCGGGACGAGCGGATAGCGAACAAAGGAGGGCCGATGGCCGATCTCGCCGACTTCGAGGCGCTCGTGCCGCGGGAGCATGGCCTGGTCGTGATCACCGTGATCGGGCCGGACGGCAGGATGCGGCCGTCGGTGGTCAACGGGGGCGTGATCGACCATCCGCTCACCGGGGAACGGGTCGCGGCCGTGGTCATCCACGGTCAGGCGCGCAAGCTCGCGCATCTGCGGGCAAGGCCGCGGGCGTCGGTGGTGCTGCGGGCGGGCTGGCAGTGGGCCGGCGTGGAAGGCCCCGCGCAGATCATCGGCCCTGACGATCCGGCCGAGGGCATCGACGCCGACCGGCTCAGGCTGCTGCTGCGGGAGATCTTCACGGCAGCTGGCGGCACCCACGACGATTTCGACGAGTACGACAAGGTGATGGCCGCTGACCGGCGGGCGGCCGTGCTGATCAGCCCGGAGCGGGTGTTCGGCTAGGACGCCCCTCAGCGGGTCAGCGGGTCAGCGCTCAGGCGGGCGACAGGCCCAGATCGCGCCGGTCGCCCGTGCCGGGACCGCCTTCCGGCTCCCGGTTCACCAGGCTGTGCGCGGCCATCACGAGGTACTGCCACAGCTGCTCGTCCAGGGCCGGCTCGAGCGCGAGCTCGTCGAGCGCGGTCCGCATGTGCCGCAGCCAGGCGTCGCGCTCGGCCTCGCCGATCGAGAAGTGCCTGTGCCGCATCCGCAGCCTGGGGTGGCCGCGCAGCTGGTTGTAGGTGTCGGGCCCGCCCCAGTACTGCATGAGGAACAGGCGCAGGTGCTCGGTGGCTGGGCCCAGGTCGCGGCTCGGGTACACGGCCCGCAGCATCGGGTCGGACTCTACTTCCGCGTAGAACCTGGTGACGAGCCTGGTGAAGGTCTCCTCACCGCCCACGGCCTCGTAGAAGCTCACCTCGGGCTGAACTGTGCTCTCCATGACGGACTCCAGGGTACTGCCGCCCCGCACCTGCGCCGGCGCGGCAGGGGTTGCCATGCGTACCGCCGCGTTGCCGAGCGTACGGCCAGGCTCAGCTGGGTATTTGCCGATCCGACACGCCGGTCCTGCCGCCGCGGCAAGCTGCGAGGTCATCTGGAATTCACGGCTCGTTCGCGACCTCGGACGCGAGCAGATGGCAATTAGGTGTTGGCGGTTCGGCCGTCGTGCGGTCACACTGGTCACGGGTGCCCCGGCAGCCAGCGGGCGGCCCAGCCTGGGAGGTGGCATTGCGCAGGGTATTGCTGCTCAACATCACGTATGAGCCGCTGACCACCGTTGGCCTGCACCGCGCCGTGGGTCTCGTGCTGGGCGACAAGGCAGAGATCGTGCATAACGAGACCTCAGGGCTCGTGTTGCACTCCGCCTCGGTCAACGTGGCCGTGCCGTCGGTCATCAGGCTGTGCCGGTATGTCAGGATCCCGCACCGGAACCGGGTGCCGCTGACTCGTGCCGCGCTGATGCGCAGGGACAACTACCTGTGCGCGTACTGCGGCTCGTCGGCCGACACCATCGACCACGTCGTCCCGCGCAGCAGGGGCGGCGCTCATGTTTGGGAGAATTGCGTCGCGTCGTGTACGCGATGCAATCATCGCAAGGCAGACCGCCTCATCGAGGAAATCGGCTGGAAGCTGCGCTGGGATCCGCTCGCGCCGCGCGGCATGCACTGGCGGCTGATCGGGGCAGCGCGCGACGGCGATCCGCAATGGGCGACCTACTTGGCGGCGACCACAGCCGCCTGACCGGTGCCAGGCCCGGGTGTCACGCCGAAGTCGCGGAACTCGCGGATCGTGGCGGCCAGCAGCACGGCGAGCACAAGGATCGCGCCAGCGGCCGGGAAGAACGGTGCGGGCCCGATGTGCCGCACGATCACGCCGGACAGCGCCACCGACGCGGGGAACGCCCCGATGCTGGCGAGCATCACCAGGCTCATCACCCTGCCGAGCAGGTACCCGGGCGCCCATTGCTGCAGCAGCGTCACGACGACCACGTTGCCGAAGTAGCCGGCCGCGCCGAATACCAGCGCCGCCGCCGCCGCTCCTGGCAGGCCGCCGAGGAACGGCACGAAGGCCACCGCGATCCCGCCGATCACGAAGCCGCCGCAGGCACCCATCGCGGGGCGGCGCAGCCCGCTGAGCCTCGCGGCCGTCAGCGTGCCGCCAAGCGCTCCGGCGCCGAAGCAGGCGATCAGCGCGCCGTAGCCGGCGGGGCCGAACCGCGCGTGCGCGAGCGCGGGCAGGGCGACCTCGAACGCGCCGGCGATGACGAAGTTCGCGAGTACCGAGATGATCACGATCGCCTGCAGCACCCTGGCGCCCAGGAAGAACCGCCAGATGCTGGTCTGCTGCTCCGTCTCGGGCGCGGCCGCCGCGCCAGCGACTGCTGTCGTGTCTACCGGCTCGGTCGTCTCCGGCTCGGACCGCGCTGCCCGTGCGCCACGCATGAGGGCTAGCGAGCCCGCCGAGACGGCGAACGACGCCGCGTCGACCGCGAATGCGGATGTCGAGCCGGCGGTGGAGACGAGGATGCCGCCGAGTACCGGGCCGGTCAGGCTTCCTATCTGGATCATCGCAGCGGACAGGCCGTTTCCCGCCTGCAGCTGCTCTGGCGGGAGCAGGGAGGGCATGATCGCGGCCGACGCCGGCAGGAACAGTCCCTCACCGGCTCCGATCAGCGCGGCGACCGGCCCGAGGTAGGCAACCGACACCAGGCTGCGCGCCGCGAACACGGCCAGGATCGCGACGAGCACGCACCGCACGGTGTCGGCCGCGAGCATGACGGCCCTGGGGCTCATCTTGTCGGCCAGGATCCCGCCCACGGGTATCAGCACGGTGCGCGGGACGCCGTAACAGGCGAGCACGGTGCCCAGCAGGACCGTGCCGCCGTGGCCGGACAGGACCAGCCAGGGGAGCGCGACCGCGTAGCAGAAGTCGCCGACCGTCGATCCGAGCTGGCCAAGGCCGAACAGCCGGAAGTCGCGCACGGCGAGCGGGCCGCTGCGGAACGCGGCTCCGAAACGGCCGCCGGCCGGCGGCGCCGAGGTTGCCGATGACACGGGCGCACCTCCTTTGTTGTCGGGGGATTTGTTGTCGGGGGATCGCGGGCAGCTTCGGTCAGGGAACCGGCTCGGGTGGCCGCCCTGGGTCAAACCAGGGCGTGTAGTCGATCAACACATGCACGCGCCGTGCGTCAGGTGGCCGCTGCGCGGGCGCCATCCGGCGGTACTCGCTGAGCAGCTCGTAGATGCGGGTCCTGACCAGGTCGAGCTCGGCCGGTGTCACGTGCAGCACGTCCATGTTGCTGCCCGCGGCGGCCTGCCAGTCGGCCGAGAACCGCGACTCGTTGTCCAGGTACTCCGCGCGCACGTCGTCGGACCTGGCGCGGACGCTCTCGGCGAGCAGCCGGCCGCGCTGCGGACCGCCTCTGGCCGCCTCGGGTCGGTGCCGACCGTGATCGCGACGAACGGCGCTGCGCGCCAGGGCCGGTGCCGCCGGTCGTGGCCGCCCGACGGGTCCTCGTGGACGAACCCGTACCTGGCCAGTGCGCGCAGGTGGTAGCTGCACGCGGACGGCGACAGCCCTGCGACCTCCGCGCACTCGGTCGCGGTGGCCGGCCCGTCCAGCGTCAGGTGCTCGAGAATCGCCAGCCTGGCCGGGTGTGCGAGCGCCCGCAGCGCGCGCGGGTCCGAGATCTCGACCGGCTGCGGCGGGCCACCAGGCTCGGGCGGAGCGTCCTGGGTTCCCCGCTCCTCGTCCGGCACTATGAAGGACATGTTGTGAAAGCCTAGTTGCGAAAGAAAGCCTTCACAACTGAACGGCGAGAGTTCTGGCCGGCCACCTCAACGGATGAACAGGTCGACTCCGGGCTTATCGCCCGGTCGCGGAATGCTACGTTCACATCACCGGCCGGCCGCGCAGGTGCGGTGCCGGCGCAGATCGGCGACGGGGACGGGCTGGCTATGCAGCGGGACATCTTCACCAGCGACCATGACGCGTTCAGGGACGCGGTCCGCTCGTTCATCGCCAAGGAAGTCGCGCCCTACCACGAGCAGTGGGAGCGCGACGGCATGGTCTCCCGTGACGTCTGGCTCGCGGCTGGCGAGGCCGGGCTGCTCGGCATCGACGTGGACGAGCGGCTCGGCGGCGGCGGCAACGACGACTACCGGTACTACCTGATCCTGAACGAGGAGATGGCCAGGGCGGGTGCGCACGGGCCAGGGTTCTCGGTGCACAACGACATCAACGGCCAGTACTTCAAGCGGCTGATGACCGACGAGCAGGCGCAGCGCTGGATGCCGGGGTACTGCAGCGGCGAGCTGATCAGCGCGATCGCGATGAGCGAGCCCGGCGCGGGCAGCGACCTGCAGGGAATCAGGACGACCGCGGTCCGCGACGGCGACGGCTACATCCTGAACGGCCAGAAGACGTTCATCTCCAATGGCCAGCTCGCTGACCTTGTCATCGTCGTGGCGCGCACGAATCCCGATGCCGGTCACCGCGGGATCAGCCTGCTGGTGGTCGAGCGCGGGATGGCGGGGTTTGAGCGCGGGCGGAACCTGGACAAGGTCGGGATGCATGCCCAGGACACCTCTGAGCTGTTTTTCAGCGACGTACGCGTGCCAGCGGCGAACGTGCTCGGCGAGGAGGGCGGCGGCTTCATCGCGCTGATGCAGAACCTGCCGAGGGAGCGGATCGCGATCGGCTCGACGGCGCTGGCGGGCGCCGAGGCGGTGTTCGCCGGAACGCTGGAGTACTGCAAGCAGCGGCACGCCTTCGGCAGGCCGATCGGGCAGTTCCAGCACAACAGGTTCGTGCTCGCGGAAATGGCGACCGAGCTGGCGGTGGCCAGGGCGTTCACCGACAAGGCCGTGCTCACGCACAACGCGGGGCTGCTGTCCAACGAGGACGCCTCGATGGTGAAGTGGTGGGACACGGAGTTGTGCAATCGCGTGGTCGACCGGTGCCTGCAGCTCCATGGCGGCTACGGCTACATGCGGGAGTACGCCGTGGCGCGCGCCTTCGCCGACGGCCGCGTGCAGACCATCTTCGGCGGCACCACGGAGATCATGAAAGAGATCATCGGGCGCGGCCTGGGCGTCTGAGGCCCGTCGTCAGTGCCGTCGTCAGTGCCGTCGTCAGTATCGCCGGACGAGATGGGCCCGGTCGCTTGCTGGCTCGTCCGCGCCGACCGTCGTCCAGTACTCGGTGCCGTGCGTGATCTGGCCGTCCCGCACCGTGTAGAACCCGGCCGCCCGGAACACCCCGAGCTCGGTGTGGGGCACCTCGACTTCCGCGGCGACCTGGTCGTCCTCTGCGACGACCCTGAGCACCTTGATGGACCAGCCCTCCTGGTACTCCCTGTTGACCGCGATGATCGTGTCCCGGCCGGCCAGGCGCTCCCGGCTCGCTGGCCAGTCGAAGACGGCATTCTCGGCGATGAGCTCGCCAGCCCCAGCCCAGTTCCGATCCTGAATCCGGTGCCACAACGCCCGCACCACTTCCGCAGCTTCCATAAGCCCATCCTCCCCGCCCCCACCGACATCCGCCCCCGCTCCCGCCCCCGCCCCCGGCGGGGCCCCGCGCGTCTTTCCTCGATTGTGGCTGGGCGGCGGGGTAGTTTGGCGCGATCTGTCGCATTCGAGGCGACCCAAATCGAGGTAAGTACGGGATGGGGGTCATTGTGCCGGAATCTTCCTGGGCTTAGCCTGGCCCGGTGATGATGCGGCGCGTGCGATGGACGGCATTGCTCACGACTTCAGGGATGACGGCCGCTGCCGTGGTCGCGGCGGCCGCACCGGCGGCCGCCAGTCCCGCCGCCTGGTCGGCCGCGACCGGCCCCTCGGCGGGCCCCGTAGCTGGTCAGGCGGGCGCGCGGGTCGCCTGCCGAGCCGCCGCGCCGCACTCCGTCGTCAGCGTCGGCGCGTCAGCCGCTCACAGCGGGGCGCGAGCCGCGGGCGCCCCTCCCGCCGCCGCGTTCCGTGTCGACCAGGTCGGGTACACGCCAGGTGCCGCGAAGCTGGCCACCCTCATGACGCATAGCGCCAAGCCAGGAACCCGCTGGGAGCTGATCAGCGCGCACCGCTGCCGGGTCGTCGCGCGCGGCGTCGCGACCGCCAACCTGGGCTCCTGGAGTCATCGCTACCCGGCGGTCTGGGCGATCAGGTTCGGCGGCGTCCAGCGGCCAGGGACCTACCGGCTGGCGCTGACCGCGCACCCCCGCACGGTCTCGCCGTGGTTCAGGATCGCTCCCGCCCGGGATCTGTACGCCGGTGCCGTGGCCAACGCGCTGTCGTTTTACCAGAACGAGCGCGACGGGCCTGACTTCATCCGCAGCGCGCTGCGCACCGCGCCCGGTCACCTGGGCGACGCTCACTCGATGACGTTCCGGGCGCCGAAGGTGAACTCGGACGGCAACTTCCGAGGCAGCCTGCGCAAGTTCGCGACGGGCGTGCGGATCGACGCCACCGGTGGCTGGTGGGACGCCGGTGACTACCTCAAGTTCACCCAGACGACCAGCTACACGGTCGCGATGCTGCTGCAGGGGATCGTGTCGTTCCCCGCGCAACTCGGCGGCAGGCACCACGGCCGCGCGCACACGGACAATGGGCACCGGCATGGCGGCACCAACTTCACGGCCGAGGCGAAGTTCGGGCTCGATTTCCTGCAGCGGATGTGGAACGAGCACACCAGGACGTTGTACTTCCAGGTCGGCACCGGCGAGGCGAACAACTTCTACGTCGGCGACCACGACATCTGGCGGCTGCCGCAGGCCGACGACCACTACCAGGGCACCAATCCGCACGCGGCATACATCAGGCACCCGCCCGTCTTCCGCGCCGGTCCGCCAGGCGCGCCGATCAGCCCGAACCTGGCCGGGCGGCTGGCCGCCGACTTCGCGCTCTGCTACCGGATCTTCCGTTCGAGCGACCCCGGCTACGCACGCCACTGCCTGCGCTCGGCCGAGACCGTGTACGCGCTGGCCGGCACGCACTGGAAGGGCCACCTGCTCACGGTGCTGCCTTTCGACTTCTACGGCGAGACCTCGTGGCGCGACGACATGATGCTCGGCGCCACGGAGCTCGCGCTCGCGCTGCGCTCGGCCGGGCACGCCGGGCGCGAAGCCCTGCCTGCAGGCCTGCCGGTCCGGTCGGCCAGCGGCTACCTGACCGACGCGGCGCGCTGGGCGCGGCAGTTCATCGGCAGCAAGGGTGCCTACGCGGACACGCTGAACCTCTACGACGTCAGCGCGCTGGCCGACTACGAGCTGTACCGCGCCATCGGCAGCGCGCACCCGCGGCTGCCCGTCACCAAGCCCGCGCTGCTGGCGAACCTGCGCGGCCAGATCCGCACGGCCATCGGCACTGCCAAGGCCGACCCGTTCGGCTTCGGGTTCGCCTGGGATCAGTGGGACACGACGGCGCACGGCATCGGCCTTTCTGTGATGGTCAGCGAGTACGACACGCTGACCGGCCGACCCGTCTACGCCGCGTGGGGACAGCGCTGGCTGGATGACGTCCTCGGCACCAACGCCTGGGGCGTGTCCCTGATCGTCGGCGACGGCACGATCTTCCCCGACTGCATGCAGCACCAGGTCACGAACCTGATCGGCTCGCACAACGGAACGCCGCCGGTCCTGGCTGGCGCGGCCGTCGAAGGTCCTAACAGCTTCGCCGCGACCGGCGTGGTCGCCAACATGCGGCCCTGTTCGGCCAACGCGCCTGGCAACGTCCCGTACGCGGCGTTCCGCGGGCACAAGGCCGTGTTCCGTGACAACGTGCAGTCCTACTCCACGGTCGAGCCCGCCATCGACCTGACCGCGCTGTCGCCTATGGCGTTCGCCTGGCTGCAGGCAGGCGGGCGGGCCGGGTTCTAGCGAGCGCCACAAAACATCTTGGGATAACGCAGACCTGCCCGCTAGCCTCGGTCCGTGCAGCCAGTCCCGGCAGAACGGGAACCGTCCTGGACCGTCACCTCCGGTCGGCAGGCCCCTGAAGCGGTGGATCGGCTGCTGGGGACGCTGCCCGGGTGGTTCGGGATCGAGTCGTCCAACGTCGGCTACGTCGCTGCGGCACGAACGCTGCCGACTTACCTCGCCTGGCCAGCCGACCAGGCTGACGGGCAGCCGGCCGGCGTGCTCCTGGCCGAGCGGCACTTCCCCGCGGCGGCCGAGATCCATCTGCTCGCCGTGCAGCCGGATCTGCACCGCCGTGGCGCCGGGCGAGCCCTTGTCGAGGCGCTCGAGCGCGACCTGACCGCCGAGGGGGTGCGGCTGCTCCAGGTCAAGACGCTCGGGCCGAGCGATTCCGACGCTGGCTACAAGCTGACGAGGCAGTTCTACCTCGCCATGGGCTTCGAGCCGCTGGAGGAGGTCACCGGGCTCTGGCCCGGCAACCCCTGCCTGATCATGGTCAAGCCGCTGACCTCATGACGGCGGATCCTGCCGGTGGGATATCACGGCAAGCTCGCCGGTCGATGTCCTCAGCACGCCGACGCCGGCCCCGAAGGTCTCGCTGAGCAGGTCGTCGCGGAGCACGGCGGCCGGCTGGCCGTCGGCAGCGACCCGTCCCTCGTGCAGCAGAATCAGCCGGTCGGCGAACTGGCCGGCCAGCGTGAGGTCATGGATGGCAGACAGCACGGTCAGTGATCGCTCTTTCCGCAGTTCGTCGACCAACTCGAGCGCGTCGATCCTGCGGCCGAGGTCCAGCGCGCTGGTCGGTTCGTCGAGCAGCAGGATCGGCGCCTGCTGGGCCAGGGCTCGCGCCAGCACGAGGCGCTGAGCCTCGCCGCCTGACATCGTCGCCAGGCGGCGGCCCGCCATGTCGGTGAGCGCGATCCGGTCGAGCAGGTCCAGGCAGATCCTGCGGTCCGCGTCGGTCTCGACGGCGAAGTAGCCAAGATGCGGCGTCCGGCCCAGCATGAGGTAGTCCAGGCCGGTCATCTCCGGCGGCAGAACGGGGTGCTGCGGGACATAGGCGATCAGCCTGGCGAGCCTGCGATGGCCGAGCCGTCTGGCCGGCTGGCCGTCCAGCAGGATCACGCCGTCCGAGCTCGTCAGGCCCGCGATCGCGCGGAGCATGGTGGTCTTGCCAGCGCCATTGGGGCCGATGACGGCCATCCACTCGCCGGGCGGGACGCTGACGCTGACGTCGTCGAGCGCGGCCCTCGCGCCAAAGCTGACCCGCAGGCCCGCGGTAACGATCAGCGGCCCGCCGCTCATGACATGTCCGCCCGCGCGCGCTTGGAGCGGAGCACGAACAGGAAGAACGGCGCTCCGATGGCGGCGGTGATGACCCCGATCGGGACCTCGGTGTCGGGCTGGATGGTGCGAGCGGCGATGTCGGCCAGCACCAGGAAGGCCGCCCCGCCGATCATTGAGACGGGCACGATGATCCGGTAGCTCGCTCCCGCGGTCAACCGGACCACGTGCGGCACGATGATGCCGACGAAACCGATCAGCCCGCTCACCGAGACGGCTGCGGCTACGCCGAGCGTCGCGGCGATCACGACGATGAGCCTGAGCCGCGGCACGTTGACGCCGAGCGTCCCCGCCTCCGTCTCGCCCACGCGCAGCACGTCGAGCAGCCGCCGGTACGCGAGCAGGGCGAGCACGGAGACGAGCACGTAAGGCAGGATCATGCCGGACTGACTCCAGGTGGCGTCCGACAGGCCGCCCAGGATCCAGGCGTAGACGGACTGGAGCGTCTGCGTATGAGCCTGCTGCAGGTAGGTCTGCGCGGCGGTGAGCAGCGCGGCGACCGCGACACCGGCCAGCAGGATGGATGCCGTGCCTGTCGTGCCGCGCGGGCCGGCGTCGTCTGCTCGCCCGGCGGCACCGAGCGAGTAGGTCAGGCCGACGGCGGCGACCCCGCCCGCGAACGCGGCGACGGGAAGCAGGGCGAGGCTTGCGCCGCTGATGATCACAGCGGTCGCGCCGAGACCGGCGCCAGCGGCGACGCCCAGCAGGTAAGGATCGGCCAGCGGATTCCTGAACACGCCCTGATACGCGGCGCCGCCGCCGCCCAGCATCGCCCCGACCAGCGCGCCGAGCACGACCCTTGGCAACCTGATCTGCCAGATGATGGCCGCGTCGATCGGCTGGACCGACATGGCCGGATGCCAGGGCAGGTGTGAGATCAGCGTGTCCATGATCTCGCCGACCGGGACGCCGACCGGTCCAATCGAGATGCCGGCGACCATCGCGACCACCAGGACGGCCGTCGCGACGAGGACCGCCCGCGCGGTACGCCCGCCGCGAAGCCGGGACGAGCCAGCGCGCCGCGCCGCACCGGACTCCTCGCCCTGGCTTGGCCGGGTTGTGCCGGATTTCTGGCGCGGCAGCGCTGACCTGACCAACTGTTCTCCTAGCTGCCCTTGATGACGGCCAGCACGGTCCTGAGCAGGTTGACCACACGTGGACCCCAGCGGGACGCGATGTCGTCGTTGAGCATGATCACGTGCTTCGACTTCACGGCTGCCAGGCCGCTCCAGCCCGGGCGCGCGGCCACCGTGGTCGCCGTCTGGTGACAGCAGACGGTGTCCGCCAGGATGACGAAGTCCGGATTGGCCTTGACCACGTACTCAGCCGACAGCTGCGGGTAGCCTCCCGCGGCCGCGGCGCCCTTCGCGGAGTCCGCGATGCTCTTCATCCCGAGCAGGCCGAGCAGTTTGCCGATGAACGTGTCAGATGTCACCGAGTAGAAGGTCTGGTCAAGCTCGTAGTAGTAGGTCAGCGGCTTGGAGTGATGCGGTGCCGCGGCGACGATCTTGCCGATCTGACTGCGCAGCGTCGACACCTCAGACCTGGCCTGCTGCTCATGGCCGGTCGCCTGGCCAAGCTCGTCGAACTCGGTATAGACGCCGTCCACGTTCGGTGGCGCTGGCAGGGCCAGCACGGGGATCCCGAACGCCGCGAGCTTCTTCGTCAGCGTCGCGGCGTTGTCTGTCACGACGACCAGGTCGGGCTTCTCGGCGGCGATCGCCTCGATGTTGGGGGTAAAGCCGGAGAGCTTGGTTCGTGGTGCTTGGGGCGGGTAGTTCGAGTCATTGTCGACGCCCTTCACCTGCGACCCGGCGCCGATGGCGTACAGCATCTCGGTCGCGGTGGGGGACAAGGAGAGGATCGCGCCTGGCTGCTTGTCCAGGTGCACCGATCCGTTGGCCGCGGTCACCGTCACCGGGAACGCGCTGCTGCTGGCCTGTTTCGGCGTACCAGCGCCACCTGACGGCTGGCTCGCGGCGCTGCTGCACGCCGCCGTGATCAGCCCTGCCACGAACGCGACGGCTAGCAGCCGTCGCATCAGAACGTGTGTCATCACTCATCCTCCGGTTTGCCGTGGAGGACGAAGTGCGTCCGTTGCGACTCCCCGGAGGGATCGGAACGAACCGCCCTTCCTCCGAGGACAGATCGCCGACGCTGGACAGGCGCCCGGGCTTGTCCTCCGGCCGGAGGCATCACCGTTGCGGGACAGCGCCGGATTCTCACCGGCTTCGCTGCGCACAGCGTCATCCCGGATTTCTCCGGGACAGCCGAAGCCTACTTCACCAGCGACCGCGCCCGCCATGAGCGCCGCGCAGCGTGCTCCTTCAGCGTTGTTCGAGGAAGGGCCTGCTTGTTACAAGCAAACGCCGGTTCGGGCTTAAGCTGTAACAAAGTGCGGCTGCGCGCGCGGGGATGCGCGGGTATGCCGTCCGCCGCGCAGCTCGTCCTGCCTGAAGGAGCGCCGTCATGTCGGAAGCGAAAATCGACCACGAGCTCCTTGTTCCCGACGGCGGGTTCTGGCCGGCCCCTGAGATCCCGCAGCCGAACATCTACCCGATGGAATGGCGGGTCGAGACAGAGAAGCTCGCGGCCATCTACCAGAAGTCCAAGCTGATGGCCTGGAACCCGGCCGACCTGCCATGGGAGGAGCTGCGCGCCGAAGACTTCACGACCGAGCAGCGGCTGGGCATCATGTACTGGTTCGCCGTGCTGGCCAACTTCGACGCGTCCGGCCCCGCGGTCTTCGCCAGGGCCACGATCAGGGCGTTCGAGGAACACGAGGAAGACCCGGTCCGCAAGTGCTTCTTCTCGATCACCAGAGACGAGATGAACCACGAGGAGTGCTGCCAGCGGGCGATCGCCGCGCTGTGGCCTGGCGGCCCGCTGGACTGGACGCCGGCGACCGATCTCGAGCGCGCCGCGCATAACAACATCGGGTGGCTGTACCATAACGGCGGCCGGTACTGGAACGGTTATAGCAACGCCGTCGGCAGGTACTCGCTGCCGGTGCTCTTCACCAGCTTCATGATGGGGGAGATGGCGGCGTCCACGCTGTTCCGCGGCATGGCGTCGGGTACCAAGCATCCGGTCTTCTCTGAGATGTTCCACCGGATCGGCCGCGACGAGTCCAGGCACCTCCAGATCTGCATGACGATCCTGGAGAACGAGTGGCCAGGGCTCACCGACGACGTGCGTTCGACGATCACCAGGCAGCTGCGGGCCGGTTTCATCTTCCTGTCGATGATCCTCTGGGAGCCGCCAGCAGGGTTCTGGGACCTGCCGCCGTATTTCCTCAACAATCACCGTGTGCTGATGGACCACGCACGGGACGCGGGCCTCGGCGTGCTGTCGTACGAGGAACAGGCCGAGAACTGGCGCAGCGCGATCGCGAAGATCCGCGTCATCGTGCAGCGCTGGGGCATCGAGTTCCCTGCCATGCCGGAGCTGGACATCGAGGGCGTCGACGTGTCCGATGACATCAGTGCCGAGGACATCATCCCGGTCTTCTGACGGCGCCGATTGCCGGTCGCAGCTTGCGCACAGGGGCTGTGCATGAGCCAGGTGGAAAACGCGCCATTCTGTGGACAACATGACCGGGTTCGGTGGACAGATGTCCGCCCGCGGTGGACAGCCTGTGGACGGCTAAAGAATCATGAAAATAGTCGCTGAACCCTCTTGTGCAGCGCGCATCAGTGGCTGTACAACTTCTCTACCAGCGAAAACGGGTACCACTCGGAGAGAACTTCGGGAGACCTGGGGGAAACCCCGGGGAGCCTGGAGGGAGAGCCGGGAGCCTCGGAACGCTCCGTGGCACGCAGGCAACTGCGGGCCAGCGGGAGGGCTTCGCGGACCTTTCGGGGGCAACCCTGGAGGGACCAAGGAGTTGGTTCCGGGGAGGCAAGGAGACTGGGCAACCGGACTCCAAGCGGGTGTCCTGGACCGGTGGTAGGACGAATGGAGTGTGGTTCGCTGATTGCCCCAGCGGATCAGCTCGCCGGGGCAATCGGCGGGGTATCTCTTCCGGCCTGGCGAGGCCCCTGCATCTCATACATGCGGGGGCCTCGTCATTTCATCCTGGGCGCGCCGTTCCGGCAGTCGTGACATCGGCCGAATGCGGCCCGTAACGGCCAGCTATCGGCCGGCGATATAGCAAGTAGACGCAGGCGGCGTGGGTACCCCCGAGCTCACGTCGCCTGGTCCTTTTCTAGGGGTCCTGCTCGCGGTCAGGCGATGAGGGCGGCGACCAGCAGGACGACGGCGGTGCTGACCTCGATCAGCGCACCGTTGACGTCGCCGGTCATGCCGCCGAGGCGGCGGCAGGCCAGCCACCGCACGCCAGCTCCGGCCAGGAGGCCACAGGCGACGGCCGCCAGCGCGCGGACCGCCAGCATCGTGCCGCCGCCGGCTGCTCCGGCCGCGCCGGCCGCCGCGAGAAGCAGCGCGGCCGCCAGCCAACGCGTGCCGCGGCTCGTGGTGCCCGCGATCAGGGCGCCGAAGCCTTCGTGCCGTGCGGCCGGTGCACCGGAGGCAAGCAGGACGGCGACGCGGCTTGTGAGTACCGCAGCGATCAGCGCGGCCGCGGCGAGCCAGCCTGGTGCCAGCGTGGCCAGGGCCGTAGCCTGCACCAGCAGGCTGAATACCAGCGCCGCGACGCCCATCGGGCCGGTGTCCGGGCGGCGCATGAGGTCGAGCGCCTGCCTGGCTGGCTTGCGGCTGCCGAGCCCGTCTGCGGTGTCCGCGAGCCCGTCGAGGTGCAGCCCGCCGGTCAGGACGCCGAGCGCCGCGATGGCGAGCGTGGCGCCGAGCAGCCTTCGCGGCACGCCAGCACCGCCGGCGTCGACGCCGAGCACGATGCCCGCGGCTGGCGCCGCGACCAGGCAGCCGACCGCGGGGAGCCAGAGGATGAGGCGCCTGGCCAGGTCCTGGCCGATCACCTCTGGCCCGCGGACCGGGATGATCGTGAACATGCTCACGGCGGCCGGGAAGGACCGGCCGGCCGTTCGCACCGGCGCCTCGCGTCCAGCGGGCCGGCTGCTTGCCTCGGGCCCTCCGGGCCGGCTGCTTGCCTCGGGCCCTCCGGGCCGGCTGCTTGCCTCGGGCCCTCCGGGCCGGCTGCTTGCCTCGGGCTTCATCGCAGTCGGCGGGGGATGCCGGCCGTGCAGAACCACACTTCCTCGCTGACCGCCGCGATGCGCGAGTTCAGCCAGCCGAGTTCGTCCCTGAACCGCCGTCCCGACACCGTGGCGGGCACCACCCCGCAGCCGACTTCGTTGCTGACCGCGATCACGTGCCTGCTGGTCGCCCGCCAGGCGGCGACCAGGCTGTCGGTCCGACCGGCGAGCCGGACGTCGGCATCCTTGGTGCCCGACCACAGCCCGCTGTCGTCCATGGCCTGGGCCAGCCAGGTCGCCAGGCAGTCGAGCAGCACGGGGGCGGCCGAGTCCTTGCTGGTCAGCACGTCGGCGACGGCGCCGGTCTCCAGCGTCCGCCAGTCCGCGGGCCGCCTAGTCTGATGCTCGCGCACCCGTTCGTCCCACTCCGCGTCCCCGGCGCCGGCCAGCTGGCCGGTCGCGACGTAGTCCACGACCGCGACGCCGGCGAGCATGGCCTCCGCGGTGGCCGACTTGCCTGACCGGGCACCGCCGAGCACGAGGACGCGACGCCCGGCGGGCATTGCTCCGGTCGGCTCAGGGAGCAGCTCAGCCGAGCTCTGGCCGGCCGGCGGGCCGCTGCCCGCGCCGCTCGCCGCCCAGATCCGCCGCTCGTGCGCGTCCGCGGCTGCCCTGGCGTTGACGTCGTCAGGACCGCAGGCCAGCACCAGCCAGGCGGCGTCGAGGTCGGCGGCGAGGTACTCGCGCTGGCGGAGGCTGACGAGCCGCCTGGCCGCGAGCTCAGCGAGCGCAGGGCCCACTTCCGGCGCGACCACGAGGACCTCGGCGCCTGCGCTCAGCAGGCGGCTGACCGCGCTCGCCGCGGTGTCGCCGCCACCGATCACGACCGCCCGTCTCCCGTGCATGCGCAGGCCAACGGCCAGCGGTGCGGCCATGCGTCATTCCTTGGCGCCGGAAACTCCGGCGCTGTCGAACGTGGCGACGTCGCGCAGCAGGCGTGCTGCCGACTGGACGATCGGCACGGCCAGCGCGGCACCTGAGCCCTCGCCAAGCCGCATGTCAAGGCTGAGCACCGGCCGGAGCCCGAGCGCATCGAGCGCGGCCCGCGCCCCAGGCTCGGTGGACAGGTGCCCGGCCACCATCGCGTGCACGGAATCCGGTGCGAGCGCTGCCGCGGCCAGCGCCGCGGAGCACGCGATGACGCCGTCGAGCACGACAGGGACGCGCTCAGCGGCGGCGCCGAGAACGAAGCCGGCGAGGGCGGCGTGCTCGAGCCCGCCGACAGCGGCCAGCACGCCCGCGGGGTCGGCCGGATCTGGCCGGTGCAGGGCGAGGGCGCGGCCGACCGTCTCGACCTTGCGTGTCCAGGTGCGGTCGTCGATCCCGGTGCCGCGGCCGGTCACGTCAGCCGGACTCGCGCCGGTGAAGGCCGCGATCAGCGTGGCCGCAGGCGTCGTGTTCGCGATGCCCATGTCGCCGGTCACCAGGCACCGGTAGCCGGACGCGACCAGTTCGGCGGCGGTCTCGATGCCGGCTTCGATGGCGCGTTCGGCGTCGTCCCTGCTCATCGCCTGGCCCGCGGTCATGTCGGCGGTACCGGGGCGGACCTTGCGGGCGACCAGCCCTGGCGCCGGGGCGAGTTCGGCGAGCACGCCGACGTCCACGACCCGCACATCGGCGCCGACCTGCGCGGCGAAGCTGTTGACGACGGCGCCGCCAGCCAGGAAGTTCGCCACCATCTGGGCGGTGACCTCCTGCGGCCAGGGCGTGACCCCCTGGGCGTGCACGCCGTGGTCGCCAGCGAAAACCGCGATCACCGCGGGAGCAGGCAGCGGCGGCGGGCACTGCCCGGCGAGACCGGCCAGCCTGACGGACAGATCCTCGAGCATGCCGAGCGAGCCGCTCGGCTTGGTGAGGCGCTCCTGCCGTTCCCTGGCCTCGGCGATGGCTGCCGGGTCGGGGCCGCCGATCGCGACGATCGTGTCAGAGATGATGCTGGATCCGCCGCGGGAGCGGCTGGAACTGGCGCCGCCGCGCGGTCCTGAGGGCATGGACATGATGGCCTTCCTCGGAGTTACCACGCTCCGGCGGTGAAGGGCCGACGGCTGCAGTTCCTGGCTCCCCGGCAGGCCCGCCAGCGTGGCTGGCCAGTCTGATTCCCGGGTCACAGTGGCGGGACCGCGCCGGATTCGAACCGGCTTCCTGCAGGTCCGTCGCGGGACGGCACGAGTAGATCATCGGCATGGCTCGCAGTCAACCGGCTCATGCTGCCTGTCAAAGGTTACGTGCCCTGGCTGTTCCGGGTAGCGTTCCGGCTATGACTGAATCCGCGACCGCGAGGAGCGGCGAGCCCGCCCCGACGCCTGCCGCCCCATTCGGGCGATTGCTGACCGCGATGGTCACTCCGATGACGAGCGACGGAGCTGTCGACTACGCCGGCGCCGCCCGGCTCGCTGACCATCTCGTCACCCAGATGCGCAACGACGGCCTGGTGCTCAGCGGCACCACCGGCGAGTCGCCGACCACGTCGGACGCCGAGAAGGACCGGCTGCTGCGGACCGTGATCGAGGCGGTCGGCGGCCGGGCAACGGTGCTGGCGGGCGTCGGCACCAACGACACAGCGCACACCTGCGAGCTGGCGAAGCAGGCCGAGCAGGCCGGCGCGGACGGGCTGCTCGTCGTGACGCCCTACTACAACAAGCCGCCGCAGCACGGCCTGGTCGCGCACTTCACGGCCGTCGCCGACGCGACGGGCCTGCCGGTCATGCTCTATGACATCCCCGGACGCTGCGGGGTGCCGATCGCGACCGAGTCGCTGCTGCAGCTCGGGCAGCACCCGCGTATCGTCGCGGTGAAGGACGCCAAGGGCGACATGACCGCCGCTACGCAGGTGATGCTCGGCACCGATCTCGCCTTCTACTCCGGCGACGACGTGGTCAACCTGCCGTGGCTGGCGGTAGGCGCTTCCGGATTCGTGAGCGTGGTCGGGCACGTGGTGGGCGACAGGCTCGCCGAGATGATCGGCGCCTACTTCTCCGGCGACGTAGCCACGGCGTTGCGGCACCACAGGGAACTGCTTCCGGTGTTCACCGGCATCATGACCAGGACGCAGGGAGTGATCGCGGTGAAGGCCGCGCTCGCGATGCTCGGCCTGCCGGGCGGTTCGGTGCGGCTGCCGCTCGTCGACGCCACTCCGGCGGAGGTCGAGAAGCTGCGCACGGACCTGGTCGCTGGCGGTGTCAAGCTGAAGTGAGCCACCCGCACCCAGAGCTTGGGCCGCCACCGGCGCTGGCGGACGCCGGGCTGAGGATCGTCCCGCTCGGAGGTCTCGGCGAGGTCGGCCGGAACATGACGGTCTTCGAATACGGCGGCCGCCTGCTGATCGTCGACTGCGGCGTGCTGTTCCCTGACCCGGACACGCCAGGCGTCGACCTGATCCTCCCCGATTTCACCGCCATCGACGACCGGCTCGGCGACGTCGAGGCCCTGGTTCTCACCCACGCCCACGAAGATCACATCGGCGCGGTGCCCTACCTGTTGCGGCGCCGGCCTGACATCCCGCTGGTGGGATCCCGGCTGACGCTGGCGCTGGTCGCCAGCAAGCTCACCGAGCACCGGATCACGCCGGAGGCCGTGGAGGTCGACGCCGGCGGGAGGGGGCGGTTCGGCCCGTTCGGGCTTGAGTTCTTCGCCGTCAACCACTCGATCCCTGACGCGCTCGCCGTCGCGATCACGACGGGCGCCGGGGTCGTGCTGCACACCGGCGACTTCAAGATGGACCAGCTGCCGCTCGACGGCCGGCTGACCGACCTCGGCGGCTTCGCGCGGCTCGGCTCAGACGGCGTTGACCTGCTGATGTCGGACTCGACCAACGCCGAGGTTCCGGGGATCGTCACCAGCGAGCGGGAGATCGCCGCGGTCCTGTCGAACGTCTTCAGCTCGGCCGCCCAGCGCATCATCGTGTCCTGTTTTGCCAGCCACGTGCACCGCGTGCAGCAGGTCATGGACACCGCCGCCACGCACGGCAGGAAGGTCGCGCTCGTGGGCCGGTCGATGGTCCGCAACATGGGCGTGGCCAGGGAGCTTGGCTACCTGCAGATTCCTTCGGTGCCCGGCGGGCTGATCGTCGACATGAAGGACGCCGAGGAGCTGCCGCCCGATCAGATCGTGCTGGTCTCTACCGGCTCGCAGGGCGAGCCGATGTCCGCGCTGGCCAGGATGGCCGGACGGGACCATCCGATCAGGATCGCCAGGGGCGACACCGTCATCCTCGCGTCCTCGCTCGTCCCGGGGAACGAGACCGCGGTATCGCGTGTCATCAACGACCTGACCAGGCTCGGAGCGCGGGTCGTACACAAGGGCAACGCGCTGGTGCACGTCTCTGGCCACGCGCCCGCCGGTGAGCTGCTGTACGTGCTGAACATGGTCAGGCCGAGCAACTTCATGCCCATCCACGGCGAGTGGCGGCACCTCCAGGCGCACGCCGAGCTGGCGGCGCTCTCCGGCGTGCCGCAGCAGAACATCGTGCTCGCCGAGGACGGCATCGTCGTCGACCTGGTCGGCGGGAGGGCATCGATCACCGGCAAGGTGCAGTGCGGGTACGTCTTCGTCGACGGGCTCTCGGTCGGTGAGGTGACGGAGAGCTCGCTGAAGGACCGGCTGATCCTCGGCGAGGAAGGCTTCATCTCGATCGTCGTGGTGGTCGACTCCACGAACGGCAAGCTGGTGGCGGGCCCGGAGATCCACGCTCGCGGAGCCGGCATCGACGAGGCCGGGTTCAGCGAGGTGCGGCCGCTGATCGAGGAGGCGCTCGCCGCGGCCGCGGCGGACGGGATCGTCGAGACGCACCAGCTAGGCCAGCTTGTCCGCCGCACCTTCGGCAAGTGGGTGAACAGCAACTACCGGCGCAGGCCGATGATCATCCCGGTGGTCGTGGAGGTCTGAGGCCCGGCCGGCGTGCCCGCTCGCGCTAGCCGGGCGGCTGCTGCCTGAGCTTGAAGCGCTGCAGCTTGCCCGTGTTGGTGCGGGGCAGCGAGGCCCTGAACTCGATGGCACGCGGGTACTTGTACGGGGCGATCTTCTGCTTCACCAGGTTCTGCAGCTCTGCCGCCAGGTCCTGGCCAGGGTCCGCGCCGTCGGTCAGCACCACGAACGCGGTGACGACCTGGCCCCTGATCTCATCGGGCATGCCCACCACGGCGCATTCGGCCACGAGCGGATGGGTCAGCAGCACCTCCTCGATCTCCGGACCCGCGATGTTGTACCCGGCCGAGACGATCATGTCGTCCGAGCGTGCCTGGTACCAGAAGTAGCCGTCGGCGTCGCGGACGTAGGTGTCTCCGGTGAAGTTCCAGCCGCCGCCGACATAGCTGCGCTGCCGGTCGTCCGACAGATACCGGCAGCCCGTCGGCCCCTTGACGGCGAGCCGGCCAGGCTGGCCGTCCGGTACGGGCTGGCCGTCGTCGTCGAGAATCACAGCCCGGTATCCGGGCACCGGCAGCCCGGTCGATCCCGGCCTGATCTGCTCGTCGGCCGCGGAGATGAAGATGTGCAGCAGCTCGGTGCTGCCGATGCCGTCGATGATCTTGACGCCGGTCGCGTCGTAGAACGCGTGCCAGACCGAGCCGGGGAGCGTCTCGCCGGCGGAGACCGGCCGGCGCAGGCCGCGCAGCTTGTCCGCCTTGCCGGCGGTCAGCATCGCGCGGTACGCCGTCGGCGCCGTCGACACCACGGTGACGCCGCGCGCCGCGATGTGATCGGCTAGCTCGGCCGGGGTCGCCCGCTCGATCAGCAGCGTCGCAGCGCCGGCCCGGATCGGGAAGATCAGGATCGCGCCGAGCCCGAACGTGAACGCCAGCGGCGGCGTCCCCGTGAAGATGTCGTCCTTGGCGGGCTTGAGCACGTGCGCGGAGAACGTATCGGCCACCGCGAGCACGTCGCGGTGAAAGTGCATGGCGGCCTTCGGCCGGCCCGTGGTGCCCGAAGTGAAGGCGATGAACGCGACGTCATCGGCCGCCGTCTCGACCGCATCGAACGTGTCAGCCTTGCGGCTGGCGAGCTCGTTGAGGTTGCCGGGAGCGCCGGCCTCGGCGCCGATGGCAGGACAACTCGGGCCCGCCGCCGCCGCCGGCCCAGCTAGCCCTGCTGCGTGGAACCTGACAACGCGCAGCCCAGGCGCGTTCGCCGCGGCGAGCTCGTCGGTGAACCTGTCGTCGCACAACGCCAGCGTGACCTGAGCGATGTCGCAGATCGTCGTCAGCTCCGCCGAGCGCAGCAGCGGCATCGTGGCGACGACGACGCCGCCAGCGAGCAGCACCCCGAACCAGCAGGCCACCAGCCACGGGTTGTTCGGGCCGCGCAGCAGCACCCTGTTGCCAGGGACCACGCCGAGGTCCTCGGTCAGCACGCGGGCGATCTGGCTGGCGGTGCTGGCCAGGCCGGCGTAGCTCCACACCTGCGCGTCCGGGTCCTGCGGGAGCAAGCAGGGCCGGTCAGCGCCGTGCGCCGCGATCGTCTCACCGAGCAGTGCGCTGGCGCAGTTCAGCCGGTCGGGATAGGCCAGCTCCGGCAGCGTGAACTCCAGGTCAGGCCACTGATCGGCGGGCGGCAGGTGGTCCCGGCAGAACGTGTCGGCATGCGCGGACGGCGTGAGCGTCATCGGCCAGCCTTCCTCGGACATCGGCGGTGATCGTGCCCAGTATTCCTGCTATGTGCCGACAGTCAATGGGGTGCCCGATGCTTGCCCGTTACGGGATCACCGCGAAGCCCTGAACCTCCACGATCGCCGCTTCGTCCCACAGCCTGTGCACGCCGACCGCGGCCATCGCGGGATACTCGGACCCGGCCAGGCGACGCCAGACGGCGCCGAGCTCCTTGCCGTGGCGCCGGTAGTCCCGCAGGTCCGTGGCGTAGATCGTAAGGCTGGTCAGGTGCTCGGGCCCGCCGCCTGCGGCGCGCAGCGCCGCGAACAGGTTGTCGAGCGCTCGCTCGAACTGCTCGACGATGCTCTTCCCGGCGATCCGGCCCGATCCGTCGTACGCGGTCTGGCCGGCCAGGAAGACCAGCCGACCGCCGTTCGCCGCGACCGCGTGCGAGAAGCCGGACGGCCTGCCGAGCTCTGGCGGATTGATGCGCTCGATCGTCACGGTGCTCCTCCTGAGGGCGCTGGTTCAGCCGCCGCGGCGGTCCGTGCGTGCGGGCGCCAGCGGGCGTGCCGCGTTCCGCCGGTGCCCGCCCTTGCCTCGCGGATCACGGCCAGCCGTGGCTTGGGCCCGTCGGTCCTGCCGGTCTGCGGCGCCCTGCTGCCCGCGGCCCACTGGTCGGGCCAGGCCGCGGCCGCCCCGGCGTAGCCCTGCGCGGCGGCGGCGTGCAGGGTCCAGTTCGGGTTGTACAGGTGCGCCCGGCCGAGTGCGCACAGGTCGGCACGGCCAGCCAGGATGATGGAGTTGACGTCGTCGTAGGACGAGATCACGCCTACGGCGATGGTTGCGATGCTGGTCCTGTTGCGAATGGAATCGGAGAATGGCGTCTGATACGACCGGCCGAACGCGGGCTGTTCGTCGGGCGTGACCTGGCCCGTGGAGACGTCGATCGCGTCCGCGCCGGCAGCGGCGAACGCCTCGGCGATCCGAACGGCGTCGGCGCCATTGACTCCGCCGGGAACCCAGTCGCTCGCGGAGATGCGCACGGTCATCGGCTTGGCGGCTGGCCAGACCGCGCGCATCGCCTCGAACACCTCGAGCGGGTAACGCAGCCTGGCCGCCAGCGAACCGCCGTAGTCGTCGCTCCGCTGGTTGGTGACGGGCGATATGAACGACGAGAGCAGGTAGCCGTGCGCGCAGTGCAGCTCGATCAGGTCGAAGCCGGCGCGCTCGCCCGCCAGCGTGGCGGCCACGAACTGGTCTTTGATCTGCCGCATCTCCACGACCGTCAGTTCGTGCGGCACCTGGTTGATCCCCGCCAGGTACGGGATCGGCGACGGGCCGCAGATCTCCCAGTTGCCCTCGTCGAGCGGTTCGTCGATGCCTTCCCACATCAGCTTCGTCGAGCCTTTCCGGCCGGAGTGGCCGAGCTGCAGCCCGATCCTGGCCGTCGAGTACTCGTGCACGAACCCGGTAATCCGCCGCCAGGCCGACTCATGCACCGGCGCGTACATCCCGGCGCAGCCAGGCGTGATCCGCCCTTCAGCGCTCACGCAGACCATCTCGGTCATGACGAGCGCGGCGCCGCCGGCGGCCTTGCTGCCCAGGTGAACGACGTGGAAGTCGGACGGCGTGCCGTCCCTCGCCGAGTACATGTCCATGGCCGAGACGACGACGCGGTTCTTCAGGTCAAGCTCGCGCAGCCGCATCGGCTGGAACATCGGCGGCACCACCTCGCCGGTCCCGAAGCCGCGTCGCTCGCAGTCGGCTGCGAACCAGGCGTCGATCCGCTCGGTGAACTCAGGATCGCGCAGCCGCAGGTTGTCGTGGGTGACCCGGCGGCTTCTGGTGATGATGTTGAAGGCGAACTGCTCAGGTTCCTGGTGCGTGTACTGACCGAGGTTCTCGAACCACTCCAGGCTGGCTTGCGCCGCGCGCTGGGTGGACTCGACGACGGGCCGCCGCTCTGCCTCGTAGGCGTCCAGGCCGGCGTCGACGCCCTGCTGCTCGTTCAGGCAGGCGGCCAGCGCCAGCGCGTCCTCCATGGCCAGCTTGGTACCCGAGCCGATCGAGAAGTGCGCGGTGTGCGCGGCGTCGCCGAGCAGCACCACGTTCTCGTGCCGCCAGCTCCGGCAGCGCAGGGTACCGAAGCTGATCCACTTGGAGTTGTTCGCCTCGATCGCGTGCCCGCCGATGATGTGGGCGAGCAGGTCACCGATCCTGGCGATCGATGCCTCGTCCGACTGGCCGGGCGGCAGGCTGGCCGGCGCCAGGCGCGCGAAGCCCGCCTTGGCCCAGACATCTTCGTGCATCTCCACGATGAACGTGCTGCCGGTCGCGTCGTACGGATAGCCGTGCACCTGCATGACGCCGTACTGCGTCGGCACGACGTAGAACTTGAACGCGTCGAAGACCAGGTCGGTGCTCAGCCAGATGTACTTGCACGCGCGAACCTCGACCGAGGCGCCGAACGCGTCAGCGAACGCTGCCCTGGTCGCCGAGTTCGCCCCGTCCGAGGCGATGACAAGGTCATATCCGGCCGCCAGGACGGCGGGGTCTGGCGCTTGCGTGCTGAAGTACATCCGCACGCCGAGGTCGGCGCAGCGCTGCTGCAGGATCTGCAGCAGCCTGCGGCGGCTGATCGCGGCGAATCCGTGCCCGCCGCTCGTGATCACCTGGTCGCGGTAGTGCACGTCGATGTCGTCCCACCGCGCAAACTCGCGTTCCATAGCCGCGTAGATCTGCGGGTCGGCGTGCTCGATCCCGCCAAGCGTCTCGTCGGAGAACACGACGCCGAAGCCGAACGTGTCGTCGGCCGCGTTCCGCTCCCACACGGTGATCTCATGACCGGGGCTGAGCTGCTTGGTCAGCGCGGCGAAATACAGCCCGCCGGGCCCGCCGCCCACGACCGCGATGCGCACGTGCTCGCCCCTTCCCCGGATTGTGCCCGAAGCTACGTGGCCGCCGGGAGATCGTCAACGACGGGCGACCCTCTGGGGGACCGCGGGCCCGGCGGCCCGGCCCCGGATGACCCCGAGTGACCGCTGGGGGCGCGACACTCCGGCAGGGTTGTTGGGAATTCGGCGGGTGCTTGGTTACCGTGTGAAACATGGCGACTCGTGCGCCCAAGGGTGCGGCACGCCCAAACGGCAGTTCCGCTGGGCGTAACCGCCAGGCGGGCGGTTCGGCCCGCAGCGGCTCAGCAACGGGCGCGCGCGGCACCCGCGGCGGCAGCAATACCGGCACGTACAAGAGCGGGCGCGCCGGCTCAGGCAGGACCGCGTCCGGCAGGTCAGGCTCCAGGGCAGGGACAACCAGCGCGTCGCGGCGTCGCGGCGCCGGCGCCCGGCGCGGCGGCACGCCCTACTACCGCAGCCGCAGCACCCCCACGCCGCCCAGGCGGAGCCTGGCGAGCAGCATGCGCGCGTCCCGCAATCCGTTCGTGATACTCGTTGGCTGGCTGCTGGCCAGCCTGGCGGCGCTGTGGATGGAGCTCGCCACCGGGGTGGGGCACATCGCCAGGCTGTTCGGCGACAGCGCGCGCGACCTGGACAGGGCGCACCGTAGGGACGGCGCCGGCCTCGCCATCCTCGCCGCCGCGATCGTCACGGCTGGCGCAGCCTGGTGGGGCCTCGGCTCGCCTGTCGGCCGCGGGCTGACGTCGCTGATCCGTGGCACCTTCGGGGTGGGGTCCTGGGCCCTGCCCATCCTGCTGGCCCTGCTCGCCTTCCGGCTGCTGCGGCACCCCGACAGGAACGCGCACACCGCGAGGATGGTGATCGGCTGGACCGCGTTCCTGGCCGGCGCGCTCGGGATCGTGCACATCGCGCTCGGCAGCCCTGGACCCTCCGCCGGCGTCGCCGCGATGCACGCGTCGGGCGGCATGATCGGCTTCGCGATCTCCGCCCCGCTGCAGGCGCTGCTGACCACGTGGGCGGCGATTCCGCTGCTGGCGCTCGTCGCCGCGTTCGGCATCCTGGTCATCACGGGCACGCCGCTGCACCGGGTGCCCGAGCGCTGCGTCGAGGTCGCGTTCCTCATCCGGCGGGCGTTCCGCGGCGACGAAGAGGAGTTGGCCGAGGAGGACCTCAACGCCGTCGCCGGCGAGCTGCCTGCGGCCCGGTCGCCGAGGCGGCGCGGCTCGGCTGCGATCGAGGCCGGCGAGCACGACAGGCCGTACGACTCGCCGTTGCTCGGCGGGCTCGTCCCGCGCTCGGCCGGCCGGGCAGCGCGGGGTGCTGGGGTCGAGGCCAGCGGCCGGGCAGCCAGGCAGGCCGCCCGGGCAGCTGGCGCCGAGGCCGAGATGGCGGGCGCGGAGGACGCCGCCCAGGCAGGCGTTGCCGCCAGCCGGACGTCCGACGACGAGGTCATCGCCGAGGCGCTCATGTTCGGGTCGCCGGCCGGGCCGCACGGCCATCCAGGAGCAGGTCCGCTCGGTGCTGGTCCGCTCGGTGCTGGTCCGCTGAGGCAGGCCGGCGCCACCTCGGGTGCTGAGGCCTCGTGGCGCAGGTCCTGGTTCGGCGCGGACGAGGTGGCCGAGGAGCCGGCGGCACGCGAGCCGGGAGCCGGCGGCCGCGACGTCGCGAAGACCGGCCGCGGCGGCGAGCAGCTGACGCTGACCAGTTCCAGCTCCTCCAGCTACACCTTGCCGCCGGCGGCGCTGCTGAAGCCGGGAACCGCGCCGAAGGCCAGAACCAGGGCGAACGACGCCATGGTCGAGGCGCTGACCATGGTTCTCGAGCAGTTCGAGGTCGACGCGCAGGTCACCGGGTTCAGCCGCGGGCCGACGGTGACCAGGTACGCGATCGAACTCGGGCCCGCGGTCAAGGTCGAGCGGGTCACGGCGCTGTCGAAGAACATCGCCTATGCCGTGAAGAGCGCGGACGTGCGGATCCTCTCGCCCATCCCCGGCAAGTCGGCGATCGGCATCGAGATCCCGAACACCGACCGTGAGATCGTCAGCCTTGGCGACGTGCTCAGGTCGCCGGTCGCGGAGAGCGACCATCACCCGATGGTGGTCGGGCTCGGCAAGGACGTCGAGGGCAGGACGGTCGTTGCCAACCTCGCGAAGATGCCGCACATCTTGATTGCCGGGGCTACCGGTGCCGGCAAAAGCACATGTATCAACGGGCTGATCACCTCGGTGCTCGTGCGGGCCAACCCGGACGAGGTCCGGATGATCCTGATCGACCCCAAGCGGGTCGAGCTGACCGGCTACCAGGGAATCCCGCACCTGATCACGCAGATCATCACCAACCCGAAGCGAGCGGCGGACGCCCTGCAGTGGGTGGTCGGCGAGATGGACCGCCGGTACGACGACCTGGCCGCGTCCGGGTTCCGGCACATGGACGACTTCAACAAGGCGGTCAGGGCCGGGAAGGTGACGGCCCCGCCCGGCAGCGAGCGCGAGTACGTGCCCTACCCCTACCTGCTGGTGATCGTCGACGAGCTCGCGGACCTGATGATGGTCGCCCCGCGTGACGTCGAGGACGCGATCGTGCGGATCACGCAGCTGGCCAGGGCGGCCGGGATCCACCTGGTGCTCGCCACCCAGCGGCCAAGCGTCGACGTGGTCACCGGCCTGATCAAGGCCAATGTGCCGTCCAGGCTCGCGTTCGCGACCTCGAGCCTGACCGACAGCCGGGTCATCCTTGACCAGCCTGGTGCGGAGAAGCTGGTCGGCCAGGGCGACGCGCTGTTCCTCCCGATGGGCGCGAGCAAGCCGATCAGGCTGCAGAACGCGTACGTGACGGAGAAGGAGATCCGCGAAATCGTCGCGCACTGCAAGCGGCAGGCCGAGCCTGACTACCGCGAGGACGTGACGACCGCCGAGGGCAGGCAGCGCGAGATCGACGCGGACATCGGCGACGACCTCGACGACCTGCTGAGGGCGGCGGAACTGATCGTCAGCACCCAGTTCGGCTCCACGTCCATGTTGCAGCGAAAGCTCCGGGTCGGTTTCGCGAAGGCGGGCCGGCTGATGGACCTGCTCGAGAGCCGCGGCGTCGTGGGCCCGAGCGAGGGGTCCAAGGCGCGCGACGTCCTCATCCGTCCCGACGACCTGGACGACCTGCTGGATTCGCTGCGCGGTAAATAGCGGCCAACAGGGGCATTTCCGCCGTCGCGCTTTGCGTTTCCCTTTCGGCCCGCTGGCAAAAGGTCGCCCGGCGCGTGGGTGTCGGCCGGCTGAGCCAGGGGCATGAGGGGGTGGGGATTGCGCAATCGGATCTGCTTATTGGCAGCTATCTAACAGACATCCGGTCCGGTTGTCGCCGCACAGTAGTCGGGTGTCTACACTGGGTTACCAGCCCCTGGAAAGGGGAGCGGGGGAGCGGGATTCATAGCTATGCGCCCGAAGGCAGAACCGACAGCGGCCATTGATGAGGAACCGTGGAGGCGCGGCATGAGTATCGGCGACGCGCTGGCATCAGGACGCCGCCAGGCCGGACTGACGATTACGCAGGTGAGCCAGCACACCTGCATCAGAGAAACGATCATCCGCGGAATCGAACGCGGCGACTTCTCCGGCTGCGGCGGCGACTTCTATGCCCGCGGTCACATCCGCAGCATCGCAGGAGCGGTCGGGGTCAATCCCGATCCCCTGATCGAGGAATACGACGCGACCATCGGGGCGCCGCAGGCGATCAGCGCCGCGGATGTCTTTCAGCCCGTCACGCCCGTCAAGCTGAAGGAGCGGCGGCGGCCGAACTGGACAGCCGCCATGGCGCTCGCGCTCGTCGTTATCGCCGGGATCTTCGCCTATCAGCATCTCGCGTCGCATTCGGCGACAGCGGCGAAGCAGGACGCCCGCGTCCAGAACCCCAGTACCGCATCGAAGCCCAAGGTCAGCCCGTCGCCGGCGGCCGCCACCCGGCACCGCCCGAGCAAGCTGCACATCAGGCTCAGCGCGACGCAGGACTGCTGGGTGCAGCTCACCAGCGCCAGCGGCGCCACGCTGTTCAGCGGGATGGTGTACGCGGGCAACTCAATGAACTGGACAGAAAAGCACCGGGTGACCATGATCCTGGGCAATCCGTCCGGCGTGAAGATCAGGGTGAACGGCAAGAACCCCGTGCCGCCAGGTTCGGTCAGCATGGTGACGCTGAGCCTGCACGCGGGACGGGTGCGCTAGCGACAGGCGCAGCGGGCGCTGGCGGCCGCGTGGGTACCGTGCTCCGGCGGCTGCCACAGGTCGCGGCCTGCCGTAGTCTTCCGGTGTGTCATCTCCTGGTTCCGCTCCGTCGGCTGGCCCCAGGTCGGCCAGCCCCGCCAGCCCCGCCGGCGGCAGGTCGGTGCGGCTGGTGACCCTCGGCTGCGCCAGGAACGAGGTCGACTCCGAGGAACTAGCCGCGCGGCTCGAGGCCGGCGGGTGGACGCTGGCCAGTGACGGGCCGGGACGTGACGGGGAGGGCGAGGCCGACGTGGTGGTGGTCAACACCTGCGGCTTCATCCAGGCCGCGAAGCAGGAGTCGATCGACGAACTGCTGAGCGCTGCCGAGTCAGGTGCCGCGGTCGTCGCGGCTGGCTGCATGGCCGAGCGGTACGGATCGGGGCTTGCCGAGGCCCTGCCAGAGGCCCAGGTGCTCAGCTTCGACGACTACGGCGATATCGCCGGCCGGCTCGACGCCATCCTGGCAGGGGAGCGCTGGGCCGCGCACGAGCCGCGGGACCGCAGGAAGCTGCTGCCTATCTCGCCCGCAGGGCGCCAGGGCGCCGCGGGCGGCCGGGTTCCAGGGCACGGTGATCTGCCCGACGGCGTGGCGCCCGCGTCCGGGCCGAGGGTGCTCAGGCGCCGGCTCGGCGAGGGCGTCGTCGCGCCGCTGAAGATCGCATCGGGGTGCGACCGCCGGTGCAGCTTCTGCGCGATCCCGGTGTTCCGCGGCGCGTTCGTGTCCCGCCCGCCGGATGACCTGGTGGCCGAGGCCGGCTGGCTGGCGCTGCACGGCGCCAGGGAACTCCTGCTGGTCAGCGAGAACTCGACGTCCTACGGCAAGGACCTCGGTGACCTGAGGCTGCTCGAGGCGCTGCTGCCCAAGCTCGCCGCGGTGCCGGGCATCGACCGGATCAGGGTCAGCTACCTGCAGCCGGCGGAGGTCAGGCCAGGGCTGATCGAGGTCCTGGCGAGCACACCAGGCGTGGCGCCGTACTTCGACCTGTCCTTCCAGCATGCCAGCGGCCGGGTGCTGCGGGCCATGCGCAGGTTCGGCGACGGCGACCGGTTCCTTGAGCTGATCGAGCAGGTCAGGAAGCTCGCGCCGGAGGCCGGGATCAGGTCCAACTTCATCGTCGGCTTCCCCGGCGAGACCGAGGCTGACGTGGCCGACCTTGAGCGCTTCCTGTCCGCGGCCAGGCTGGACGCGATCGGGATCTTCGGGTATTCCGACGAAGACGGCACGGAGGCCGAAACGCTGCCAGGCCAGCTCGGCGACGACGAGATCGCCAGCCGGGTCGAACGGGTGGCCGGACTGGCCGACGAGCTGATGGACCAGCGTGCCGCCGACCGGATCGGTGAGATCGCCGACGTCCTGATCGAGGAGCCGATCGACGACGAGGCCGGGAGCCGCGGGTCTGGCTGGCGATACGGCGGCCGCGCCGCGCATCAGGCGCCCGAGGTGGACGGCGCCACGGAAGTGCGATCGCCCCGGCGGCTGGCGGTAGGTGACCTGGTCCGGGCGCGGGTATCAGGCTCGGAGGGGGTGGACCTGGTGGCGGATCTGATGGATGAGCATGAACAGGGACGCGCGGGGCAGCCTGGGACCGTTGACTAGCCCGGACGCGAGGAACCCGCCGGCCTCGCCCCGGCTGGTCAATCTGCCCAACGGGCTCACCGTGCTGCGGCTCTTCCTGGTGCCGGTCTTCGTGGCCTTCCTGGTGGCCGGCGGAACCGCCTCGCGGGTCGTGGCGTTCTTCGTCTTCGGCGTTGCCTCGGTCACCGACCTGCTGGACGGCCAGCTTGCCAGGCGCAGTGGCATGATCACCGACTTCGGCAAGATCGCCGATCCGATCGCCGACAAGGCGCTGACGGGCTCGGCGCTGATCACGCTGTCGGCGCTCGGTGACCTGCCGTGGTGGGTGACCATCGTGATCCTGGTCCGCGAGGTCGGTGTCACGTTGCTGAGGTTCTGGGTGATCAGGCATGGCGTCATCGCCGCCAGCCGGGGCGGGAAGATCAAGACGGTGCTGCAGATCATCGCGATCAGCCTGTACATCCTGCCGGTGTCGATTGACTGGGTGCGGTCGGCCGCCATGGCCGCGGCGGTCGCGGTGACGCTGGTGACCGGCGTCGACTACACGGCCAGGGCGCTGCGGTTGCGCCGCGGCACGCAGCATCATCCCGCAAGCGCCCAGGCGGCGGGCTCTCAGCCGGCGGGTACTCAACCGGCGGGTACTCAAACAGCGCCTGGCGTCCAGCCGTCGCCTGAGGTCCCGCCGACGACCGGCCAGGCCACGGCAGGCCCGGCATCGGGAACCGGGCAGTGACCAGCGACGCGGAGGAACTGGCAGCGCGCGCCATCGGGCTGCTGATCGCGCGCGGCCTGACGATCGGCGCCGCCGAGTCGCTCACCGGCGGCCTGGTGACAGCGGCGCTCACCACTATCCCGGGGGCGTCCGCGGTGGTACGAGGCGGCATCGTCGCCTATGCCGCCGACGTGAAGAACGCGCTGCTTGGCGTCGATGCCGGGCTTCTGGCCCGGGTTGGCACGGTGCACCCCGATGTTGCGCTGGCGATGGCACGCGGCGCCAGGGAGCGGCTCGGCGCCGCGGTCGGTGTCGCGACCACGGGGGTGGCCGGTCCCGAACCGGCCGACGGGCGGCCCGTTGGCACGGTCCACATCGCGGTCAGCACAGCATCACGGGCACGGCATGAGGCGCTGATGCTCAGCGGCGACCGGGCAGAGATCCGGCGGGGCACGGTCGACCACGTGCTCAAGCTGCTCGTGACGACGCTGATGGAAGACGACGCTCATGGAAGACAATGAGTGATTACAGCGTTACGTATGTCGAACACGCACCGATGCCCTCTCCCCCTCCGTCATTCAGGGCAGGTACGGTGGAGGTGTAGGCGGCCGGTCTCGGGAAGGGATTGCGACGATGGTCCTGCTTCGTCACTTGCTCGGTGACGCGCTGCGGCGTCTGCGCCTGCGGCAGGGTCGCACCCTCCGCGAGGTGTCTGCTTCGGCGCGGGTCTCGCTTGGATACCTGTCTGAAGTTGAGCGGGGACAGAAGGAAGCATCGTCAGAGCTGCTCGCCGCCATCTGCTCGGCGCTTGGCGCGCCCCTGTCCCAGGTCCTCAGGGAAGTCTCCGACAACTTCGCGCTCGCTGAGCTGCAGAACGAGCCGGTGTTCGCCGACGTCATCGAGCCGCCCATGGAGGTCGCGAGCGTCAGCCACGGGTCCGGCAGCGGGGGCGGCGACCAGGGCGAGCAGGAGCAGGTCCCGGTGGGTCCTGCGGAGCAGCGCGTGCCAGCGGGCACGGGCTCGCGGGTGCCGGCGGGCGCAGGCCAGCTCAGCGCCGGGGCGCTCGGCCACAGCATCGGGGCCGGCCAGGTGGGCGCCAGGCACATCTCAGCCGGACAGCTCGGCCAGAGCCAGAAGATCACGGTTCCCGGCCGGATGCCGATCGGGGCGAACCTCGCGGTCGGCGAGCCTGCCTTCGAGCAGGTGTCCCGCACGGTCCGCGAGATCACCAACATGGTGCCCGTCTAGGGATAGAACCGGGCAGTTCGCGGCGAGTCAGTGGGCGACGCGCGCTTCCCAGGAGCCCGGCAGGTCGGCGAGCTTCTTGACGCTTTCTGGCAGGTCATCTGCAACCAGGTGCGCGAGCGTAACTTCCTCGAGGATCGCCCGCTCGTTCGCGCGGAGCGCGATCCAGACGGTCTGCAGCGGCTCGGCCGCGCCGATGTAGCCGAGGTTCTCTGGCCGCTCGCCGCGCACGCCGAGCAGCGGACCGTCGATGGCCCTGATGATGTCGGCCAGGGCGATCTGATCCGCGGGCCTGGCCAGCCAGAACCCGCCGTCCGGGCCGCGCTGGCTGCGCACCAGGCCGGCCCGCCGCAGCTGAGTCAGGATCGCCTCGAGGAACTTCGCCGGGATCTGCTGCGCCCTCGCGAGTTGCTCAGCCGTCACGTGGCCGTCACCCGATGCCGCAAGCTCGATTGCGGCGCGGAGGGCATAATCGGCTCGGGCTGACAGTCGCATACGCAGCATTATGCAGGTAGCTGGCGCGAGTTGCAGAAACCTGACGGCACGACACCGGGAGGCTGACCCGTGGAACAACGACTCCCGGCCGGGATGTGGCACGGCGCGGCAGCAGCGACGCTGGTGCTGTGGGGTGTCGCCGAGTTCGCGCTCAGGCTGCGGCTCGCCGCCCGCCCCGGCTGGCGCTCGCGGCTGCGCGGGTGGTCAGCGGCGACGGGCGGGCGCCTGCGCGAGTGGACGTTCTTCCTGGTCGTGCTCTGTATCGCGGGCGCGGCGACGGGGGCGCTCTGGCTGGCCAGGCTGACCCAGTTCGCGATCGGCGGCGGCCGGGCCCTGGTGGCGTTCGGCGAGATCGTCGCCATCGCCGGGGTCGCGCTGCGGATCTGGGCGATCCTGACCCTGGACCGGTTCTTTACCTTCGTGGTGGGCATCGCCGACGATCACCGCGTCGTCCAGCACGGCCCGTACCGCGCGCTGCGGCATCCTGGTTACGCTGGCGC
This sequence comes from uncultured Actinomycetota bacterium, assembly GCA_963739025.1. Taxonomy (GTDB): domain Bacteria; phylum Actinomycetota; class Actinomycetes; order Streptosporangiales; family Streptosporangiaceae; genus Chersky-822. The sequence continues at coordinate 481,185 of CAVTYS010000006.1, forward strand.
GCTGCTTGCGCTGGCCGGCGCGGGCATCGCGCTGGACAACTGGCTGTCGTTGCTGCTGATCGTCGTTGTGCCGGCGCTGGCGCTCGGCGTGAGGATCGGGGTCGAGGAGGCGACGCTCGCCGCCGCGCTCGGCGTCGAGTACCAGGCCTACGCCAGCCGGACGGCCCGGCTGATCCCCGGCTTGTGGTGATGCCAGCGGCATTTCCGCGGTGGGTGGACGACCCCTCAGGACCCCCGCGCGCCCACGTCACCGCAGTGAGCCGGGACGGCAGGCACGCGTTCAGCAAGCGGGCCCGCGCCGCCATCAGGCTCATCGCGGGACTGGGAGTCGAGGGCGACGCGCACGCCGGCGAGACCGTTCAGCACCTGTCCAGGGTGGCCAGGGACCCGTCAGCGCCTAACCTGCGACAGGTCCACCTGATCCACGCAGAACTGCACGACGAGCTCAGGCTCCGCGGCTTCCTGGTATCGCCTGGCGACATGGGGGAGAACGTCACTACCCGCGGCGTCGACCTGCTCGCGCTGCCGGCGGGTACAAGGCTGATGCTCGGGTCAGAGGCGGTGGTGGAGGTGACCGGCCTGCGCAATCCGTGCGTTCAGCTGGACGGGTTCCAGCCGGGGCTGATGAAGGCCGTTCTTGGCCGTGACGCCGACGGCCGCCTGGTGCGTAAGGCCGGGGTGATGGCCGTGGTGCTGACCGGCGGCCTGGTTGCGGCCGGCGATCCGGTAACTATGACATTCCCGCTGATGCCGCACCGGCCGCTCGAGCCGGTCTGAGCGGCGCGCTGGCCGATATTCTGGACAATTTTCAGTAAACACGGCTCGGCTCGCCCCGGCCCCGGCAAGTACGCTGACCTGCGTGATCCCACATCTTCCCGCAGTGCTCGTGCTTGCCTCAGGTTCGCAGGGACGGCTGCGGCTGCTGCGCGAGGCAGGGGTGTATCCGGAGGTCGTCATCAGCGGTGTCGACGAGTCCGCGGACGATCTGCTGGACACCGAGGCGCTCGTGCAAGCGCTCGCCGAGCGAAAGGCATCCGCCGTAGCCGCCCGTCGTCCGGCCGCGCTGGTGCTCGGTTGCGACTCGATGCTCGACCTGGACGGGGTCGCCCTCGGCAGGCCGTCATCGGCTGATGAGGCCCTCGCCATGTGGCACCGGCTAGCTGGCCGGGAAGGGACGCTCTGCACCGGCCACTGCCTCATCGACGGTGCTACCGGCCGGCAGGTGAGCGCCATCGCCTGCACGACCGTCCGGTTCGGCTCGCCAACCGACGCGGAGCTGGTTGCCTACGTGGCCAGCGGCGAGCCGCTGGTGCTCGCCGGAGCTTTCAGCATCGACGGCCTCGGCGCGCCGTTTATCGACGGAATCGACGGCGACCCCGGCAACGTCATCGGCGTCTCGCTGCCGCTGCTCAGGCGGATGCTGGCGGACCTCGGGATGGGGATCACCGACCTGTGGCATACGCCAGCCCGCGCCTAGTGCCCGGGCACTCCGTCAGCGTGCGGCCTACAACGGGCAGGCCTACAACAGGCCTAGCGGCCAGCCGCGGATAGCCGCCAGGAGCAGTGAGGTGACCAGCTCGGGGCTTTCGATCGGCAGCAGGTGCGTGCCAGGCAGCACGGCAAGCCGGCCATCTCCGAGCGCCCCGGCGACGGCCGCGCTGTGGCCGAGCTTGACCTCGTCCCTGTCACCCTGCAGCACCGCCGCCGGCATGCCAACGTCGGCCAGCGTGGCGAGGTCGATCTCAGGCTCGGTCCGCCACATCTGGCTGAGCTTGCCGTAGATCTCGTCGAAGTGCTCAGCGCCGTCGGGCGAGTCCTGCGCATACGCCTCTCGCAGGAACCCGGTCACCTGGTCGTCGGCGTTGATGAGCATGTCGGTCAGACCGCCCTGCACGCGCCCCGAGGAGTTGTAGTACTGGCCGATGAGCACGAGGCTGGCGACGAGATCCGGCCGCCGCTGAGCGGCCAGCAGCGCGACGACCGCGCCATCGCTCCAGCCGATCAGGTGAGCGGGGCGCGCAACCTCCTGGTCGAGGTACGCGATCGTGTCACCGGCCATCGCGGAATACGTGATCGGGCCAGGCTGGTCAGGGGTGTGGCCATGACCACGCCGTTCCGGCAGGTACACCTGGTAGCCCGCCTGCGTCAGGCCAGGCGTCTGACCGGCCCACGAGGACGCGCTGGCCATCCCGCCGTGCAGCAGGACGACCGGCGCGGTGCCGTCAGCCGGCTCGCCGCGCACCTCGTGCCAGACCCGCATCCCGGCGACCTCGACGTAGGGCACGACATCTCCTCCTCGGGGCGGCGTTACACGTCCGCGCGCTAGCCGCGCAGGCGCAGGCCGCGCGGGGTCGGGCGGAAACCCGCCTGCTCGAGCGCCTGGGCGAGCGGCGACTCGTAGACACCGCCGCCGTCGGCCCGCTCGACGGTCAGCTTGCCGAGCGCGCCGGCCCGGACGGCGCCGGCGAGCGCGCCAGTGGCGGGCCCGAGCAAAGCGGGATCGGCCGTCCAGGACAGCAGCGTCTTGCCGCCGCGCTCGACGTACAGAACGAGTTGCCCGGCCACGAGGATGACCAGCGCCCCGGCCTTGCGACCCGGGCGGTGGCCGCCCGGGGTCTCATCGGGCCGTGGCGGCCATGGCAGCGCCGCGCCGTACGCGTTGGCCGGGTCGGCAGCGGCGAGCACGAGGACCGGCGGCTCGGCCGCCCTGGCACGCCCGCCAGGTTGGTGGATAGCCCACGGGTCGGGCGCAGGGCCAGCGGCCTGGCCGGGCACCGACGCGAGCACCGAATCGGCCATCGCGCGCATCCTGTCCACAGCGCCGGGCAGCGCGAACTGGGCGGCGCCGAGTCCTTCGACGAAGTAGCCGCGCCTGCACTGGCCGGTCTCCTCCATCGCCCGCAGTACCGGGTAGAGGGCGCCGAACCCGCCGGTGACCCGTTCGCTCCCGGCGACGCCCCTGATCACGATGCCGTGCCGGTCGAGCAGGGACAGCGCCCGCGCGTGCAGCCGTCTCGTCGGGTCGGAGTCGCCTGGCGGTACCAGAGACCAGCGGCCGCTCACGGTCGGCGGCCCGGTGTGCGACGGCAGTGCCCCGCGGCCGAACCCAGGCCGCCTGGTCAGCCGGCCGACGGCCGGCCCGCGCTGGCCGGCGTACGGCGACCGAAGCCCTGACTGCGAGCCGGGCGGCTGGCCCTGGCCGTTCGCTGTGTGCCCTGCGGGCCGGGCGCTTGCCTCGGGCCCTGCGGGCCGGCCGCTTGCCTCGGGCCCTGCGGGCCGGCTTCTCGCCTCGGGCCCTGCGGGCCGGCTTCTCGCCTCGGGCCCTGCGGGCCGGCTTCTCGCCTCGGGTCTTGGCGACCAGGTCTTGCCGGCTCCGAGCAGGGTGCGCAGCGGCGCCAGCGTGTCATTGGACAGCAGGCCCGCCCAGACCAGGTCCCAGACCACCGTCGCGATGGCCTGGTCGCTGACCCGGCTGAGCGCCTTCGCGTCGGCGGCCGTCACCTGGTCGACAACGCGGTCGGCCAGCGCGCGGAAGAACAGGGCGCCGCCGCCGCTCAGCACCCCAAGCACGGCCTCGTGCACGGGCGTCATCGTGATCTCACCGGCCGGCGGCAGCAGCAGCGGAGCGGAATCCGCTGGCGCGAGCACGAGCCAGCCGTCGCCGCCAGGCAGCGCTCCGGCGCCTGCCCAGACCACGTCGCCGGCCGCGGTCAGCTCATCCAGCATCGCAGGGGCGTAGCCGGGAACCCTGGCAGGCAGGATCAGGGATTCCAGTGCCGCCGCGGGAACCGCCGCCCCTGCGAGCTGCTCGGCCACCGAGTAGACGGCGTCAGGCCCGGCGACCCGGCCGCGACGCCTCGGCTGCCAGGAACCCGAGGCTAGCGGCCGGCCCGAAAGGCCCGCGGCCAGCGCCCGGCCCGGGCCAGGCTGAATTCCCGAGTCGTGCAGCGCGTCCTGCCAGGCCGGCAGGAACGCTGCGAACACCTGGGCTGGCACGGGCTCGACTTCCTGGCGCAACTTGGCCAGGCAGCGGCGCTTGAGCATCCGGAGCACGCCCGCGTCGCACCACTGCGGCCCCGGCAGGCTCGGCACGAACTCGCCCTCGACGATCCGGCCGCTGGCCGTCAGGCGGTGCAGCGCGGCGGTGACGACCGCGATGCCCAGGCCGTACCTGTGCGCCACATCGGCAGCGGTCACGGGCCCGTGCGAGCGCGCGAACCTGGACACCAGATCTTCGAGCGGATCAGGCAGCAGCTCGGTGAACGCGACAGGGATGCCGGTCGGCAGCGCGACGCCCAGCGCGTCCCGCAGCCTGCCGGCATCCTCGATCGCCGCGACACGCTGCTCGCCCGCGACCCGGGCCTCGATGATCCGGCGCTGCGCTGCCAGCTCGGCGATCCAGCCCCGCGCCGCCGCGGCCTCGCCGCACCGCGCCGTTATCTCGTCCGCTGAAAGCGGGCCGATCTGCATGATCATGTCGGCCAGCTGCTCGGCTGACGAGCACTGCCTGCCGGCCGACAGGCGCTGCAGGTCGCGTTCGGAGTCGGCGACGATCTGGGGGTCGAGCAGCTCGCGCAGGTCGGCCTGGCCGAGCAGCTCGGCGAGCAGCGCTGAGTCCAGGGCGAGGGCCTGGGCGCGCCGCTCGGCCAGCGGCGCGTCGCCCTCGTACATGAACGCGCCGATGTAGCGGAAGAGCAGTGACCGCGCGAACGGTGAGCCGGACGCGGTCTCCACCTCGACGAGCCTGACCTTGCGGCCCGCCAGGTCGCGCATCAGGCCGACGAGAGCGGGGACGTCGAAGACGTCCTGCAGGCACTCGCGCATGGTCTCCAGCACGATCGGGAAGCTGCCGTAGCCGCTCGCGACCGCCAGCAGCTGGGCGGCGCGCTGGCGCTGCTGCCAGAGCGGCGAGCGACGGCCCGGCTGGCGGCGCGGCAGCAGCAGCGCACGGGCGGCGCACTCCCTGAACCGCGCGGCGAACAGGGCCGACGAGCCGAGCTCCGCGGTGACGACCTGCTCGACCTCCTCGGGATCGAGCAGCGCGAAGCCCGCAGGCGGCGGGTCGTCGGCGTCAGGCACCCTGATCACGATGCCGTCGTCGGTGTACATGGCCTGGACGTCCATGCCGCCGTACCGCTCACGCAGCCGCGCGGCGATCGCGAGCGCCCATGGTGCGTGCACCTTGGACCCGTACGGGCTATGCAGGATCAGCCGCCAGTCGCCGAGTTCGTCGCGGAACCGCTCGAGCACCAGGGTCAGGTCATCGGGCAGGTATCCGGTCGCCTCGCGCTGACTGGTGAGGTAGCTGAGCAGGTTGGCCGTCGCCAGCTGGTCGAGCCCGGCGTCGCGCAGCCTGGCGGCCGCCTGCCCGGGATCGGCGGCGCCGAGCTCACGGCAGTACGCACCGATCGCGGCGCCGAGCTCGGCCGGGCGACCTGGCGTGTCTCCGTGCCAGAACGGCAGCTTGCCTGGCTGCCCCGGGGCCGGCGAGACGATCACCTGGTCGGCGGTGATGTCCTCGATCCGCCACGAGCTCGCACCGAGCACGAAGATGTCGCCGACGCGCGACTCGTAGACCATCTCCTCGTCGAGCTCGCCGACCCGGCGCGAATGCCGTCCGCTCTTGTCGGCCGCGCCCGCGAGGAACACGCCGAACAGGCCGCGATCGGGGATCGTGCCGCCGTTGGTGACCGCGATCCGCTGACCGCCTGGCCGTCCGCGCAGGATGCCCGTCGCCCGGTCCCAGACCAGCCTCGGCCGCAGGCCAGCGAACTCCTCGCTCGGGTAGCGGCCGGCCAGCATGTCCAGGACGGCCTCGAGCACCGGCCTGGTCAGCCCGCTGAACGGGGCGGCCCGCCTGACCATCGCGAGCAGGTCGTCGACGGCCCAGTCGTCCATCGCCGTCATCGCGACGATCTGCTGGGCCAGCACGTCGAGCGGGTTGCGCGGCATCCGCAGCGCTTCGATCGCGCCGACGCGCATGCGTCCAGCCACGACCGTGGCCTGCACGAGGTCGCCCTGGTACTTCGGGAAGATCACCCCGCGGGAGACGTCACCGACGTTGTGCCCGGCGCGTCCGGTCCGCTGCAGGCCGCTCGCGACCGAAGGCGGTGATTCGACTTGGATAACAAGATCCACCGCGCCCATGTCGATACCCAGCTCCAGGCTCGACGTGGCGACGACGGCAGGAAGCCGTCCAGCCTTGAGCGCCTCTTCGATCTGAGCCCGCTCGATGCGGGACACCGAGCCGTGGTGAGCGCGGGCGACGACGGGCGGGGTGATCTCGTCAGAGTCGGCGCCCGCCTGCTCGGCCCGTTCGGCCGCGCGCCCGGCGGCCAGCTCGTTGAGGCGGGCGCAGAGCCGCTCGGCCAGCCGGCGTGAGTTCGCGAACACGATCGTCGAACGGTGCCGCTCGATCGCGTCCAGCACCTGTGCCTCGACGTGCGGCCAGATCGAGTTGGCGCGTGCCTGGCCGTTTGCTCCCGGCGGGCCGGCGGGAGCAAACGGACCCCTGCCAGGGGTCCCGGTGCCTGCCTGGCCGCCAATTTCGGCCGGCCCGACGATCGCGCCGTGCGGCTGACCTGGGCCCTCCTGGCCGGCTGCTGGCCTCGCGCCGTCCGAGCCGAGATCGGACATGTCCTCGACGGGCACGACGATGGTCAGTTCGAAGCGCTTGTCGCTGGGCGGCGCGGCGATCGTGACAGGCAGCGCGCCGCCGAGGAACGAAGCGACCTCCGCATGCGGCCGCACGGTCGCGGACAGCCCGATCCGCTGCGCCGGTGCTGCCTTGCCGTCTTCGCGCAGCGCGTCCAGGCGCTCGAGCGACAGCGCCAGGTGCGCGCCGCGCTTGCCGCCCGCCAGCGCGTGCACCTCGTCGATGATGACGGTCTCGATCCCGCGCAAGCCCTCCCTGGCCCGCGACGTGAGCAGCAGGAACAGCGACTCGGGCGTCGTGATCAGGATGTCAGGCGGCTTGCTGGCCAGCTGCCGGCGTTCGTCTGCAGCAGTGTCGCCGGTGCGGACGCCGACCCGGATCTGGGGCTCTGGCAGGCCAAGCCGGCGCATCGCCTGGCCGACCCCGGCGAGCGGAGAGCGCAGGTTCCGCTCGATGTCGACGGCAAGCGCCTTGAGCGGGGAGATGTACAGCACGCGGCAGCGCTGAGCCGGGTCGGCCGGCGTCGGCTCCGCGGCCAGCTTGTCGATCGCCCACAAGAACGCGGCCAGCGTCTTGCCCGACCCGGTTGGAGCGACGACCAGCGCGTTCTCTTTGTTCCCTATTGCCTTCCAGGCTTGCTCCTGGGCAGCGGTCGGATCGGCGAACGCAGCGCGGAACCAGGACGCTGTCGGCTCGGAAAAGCCGGCCAGCGCCCCGGTCGCTGCTCGCGCGGGCATGCCTCCATACTGCCGCTACCCACCGACAGCTGGCGCCGCTAGACGCGCCTGAAGCCCGCGGGGACCGTCTGATGCAGCTTGGCCAGGTTCGCCTTGGTCGGCGCCAGCCAGCGGAAGTCGATCAGGAAGCTGAAGTCGTTTCCGTGCGAGGACAGGCGAACGGGCAGATAAGTCTTGGCATTTGCCCACAACGTCCCTGTCCAGCCCACGGGCACGGGATGGCAGCGGCCTCCGTCGCTGGCACCGGCGCACGCGCGGCGGTAGCTGCTGCTCAGCTTCAGCTTGACCGTGTCGACACCGTCGACCCGCTGCTGGCCGGCCACCTTGGCGCCGCAGGATAGGAGTTTCCTGACCTCGCGTGCCCACTGCGCCGGCGTCCGGTCGACCGCGCCGAGCTTGCAGCCAAGTGCTGGCTTAGCCGGTGTCGGCGCCTGGTACGAGCCGCGCCACCACACGTGCCGTTGATAGCTGACGAAGGTCTCGACGCTCGTGCCCGAGCTGGTAGCCGTGGCCATGCTGAGCGCGGGCTTGCCGCCTGGCGTGCCGACGATGACGTGCTGGAGCGGCCCGCGGGACCAGCTCCTTGTGACGGTGCCGTGCACCTGGATCGGCTTGCCGTGCGGGATCGCGAGGTAGAGCTTGACGCCATGGTTGGTCTGCCTCGTGTAGGCGACAGGGTTGCCGGATGCCGCGGTGGCGAGCGCGCGCTCGACCCGGTCGACGACCATCGCGGTCGTCTGAATCGGCGGATGATGGCTGCCGCGGTGGTGCGGCACGACCGGGACGCCACCGGCGGTGACGACGCCGATGGTCACGGCGGTCGCGCCGGCCACTGCCGATCCGCCCGCCAGCGAGCTCGCGCATTCTGCGCAGGCCACGCGACGTCGCCGCCTTGACCGTGCCTTCCGAGCAGCCGAGCACCTCGGCCGCCTCGGCCTCTGACAGCTGCTCCCAGTGCCGCAGCACCACGGCGGCTCGCTGCTGCGGTGGCAGCAGGTGCAGCGCGCGGATCAGCGCGTCACGCAGGTCGACGGCCGCGGTCAGGTCTGGTTCGGCCGCCGGCTGACCGCCGCCGAGCACGGGCAGCTTGCGGCGCCACCGCTGCTGCCGTCGCCACCGGTCGGCCCCGAGGTTGCGCAGGGTCCGCCTGAGGTAGCCCTCGGGGTTGCCCTGGATTCGCCGGCCCTGCCTGAGCAGCCGTTCCAGCGCGGCCTGCATCAGGTCCTCACCGTCCTGGCGGCCGCCGGCCAGCAGGACGGCCGTCCGCATGAGCTGGGTACCGCGCTCGGCCAGGAACAGCTCGAGGGCGTCGGCTTCCGCAGCCTCGGGCACGCCTCCACCTCCTTCTCTCGCCTACCAAGTACGAAGGAGAGGCACGGCGAGTTGACGTACTCAGTCAGTGTTGAGTAGCCGGGCCGATCCGCGGCACTAGTCCTGCCAATACCGTCGCGATATGAGCGATATTCATCGGACCAGCGGCGTCGTCAAGTGGTGGGCGGCGATCGTCATCGGCGCTTTGGTGGCCCTGCTGATCGCGTGGCTTGGTCACCTCACGGGCGTGCCCCTGCGCGCCGTGCTGTCCATCGCCGCGGGCGCCGCCGCGCTCGCGTGGCTGATCGTGCTGGTGGCCGCGCCGTGGAATCTCTACTTCGGCGCGCGCCGGGTCGTCATCGAGATGGCGGCCTCCCGTGCCAGGGGGATCGACATCCGGCCAGCGGAGGAGTCAGAGGCCGCCGCGATCGCCCGCCGGATGCTCTGGTTCGCGCTCGGCGGGCACGTGTGCACCGCCGCAGTCGCTGGCGTGGTCACGTACCTGTCAGGGGCGGCGATCGGCTACTACGTCGTGGCCGCATACCTGCTGTCGGCGACGATCCGGCCCGCGGCCGCCTACTTCGCGCATCTGCGCGAGCGGATAAGCGCGCTGTCCATCCAGAGCCTGCACCCGCGCGAGGACGTGGTCGAACTACGCGAGCGCGTGGCCGGGCTGGCCGACTCGTGCCGTTCATATGGCGACGACCTGCGCCGAACCGGGCGCGCGCTGGCCGACGAGGCCGCGCACGCGCGGCAGATGATGACGGCCGATCTCGCGCGTTTGCTGGATGCGCAGGCCACCGACCGGCAGGCCGCGCGCCAGCGCGACGACGACCTCGCGCGCAGGATCGACGCCATGGTCAGGCGGATCGACGAGACCCTGACGGGGCTCGGCGACCAGCAAGAGCTGCTCGCCGGCCTGCGGGCGCTGGTTCGCATGGTCAAGGCCGAGCCTTCCTGATCAGCCCGGTGACCTTCCTGATCAGCCCAGTGCCGTCCTGATCAACACCGAGAGGTCGGCAGGCCAGATCGCCTCCGACGTGGCGTCGAGCTCGGCCAGGGTCCACCAGCGCCAGGTGGCGATGCCGTCGGCCTCGTGCATCGCCTCGACGCCGCTGATCTTCCTGGCCGGCTCATCGGTCCTGGCCAGGAAGAACCGCTCGGCCTGCCGGACGATCGCGTCCGCGTACTCCATCGTGTGCGTCCACCGGTGGACCTCCCCGCCCAGCACGATGTCATTCCAGCCGGTCTCCTCGGCCAGCTCACGCGCGGCGCCAGACGGGTAGTCCTCGCCCGCGTTCAGCCCGCCGCCAGGCGTCGACCAGTGCACCCCGTTGGGCGGCCCGTCGTCGTAGCGCATCAGCAGCACCCGGTCGTCGGGATCCAGCAGGATCACCCGCCCGGCCGGCCGGGTCACCAGCTCGGGCTGGCCCGGAGCGCCATCGGTGACGGGCTGTTCAGCGGGGGACATCTGTCCATTGTCTCGCCGGCGTCTATGCGGCCCTTGCGACGGGCGTCCGGTGCGCCCGGTAGCGGTCGATGATCAGCGCTGCGACGGCGGGGTGGGCGCCGAGCGGTGCAGTGACCCAGTCCGCTCCGCTCTGGCCAAGCTTGTCGTGGAACAGGCCGGGAGCGAGCAGGTAGGACGCGACCGCGACCTTGGGGCCAATCGTCGCCCGCAGCCCGGCGACGGCGTCCGGCACCGCTGGCTGGCCGGCGGCCGCGTACCCGACCACGACGGGAACGCCGAGCTCGGCGGCCAGCAGGTCCGCCTGCGCCTGAACCTGCCCGGCGGCCTGCGGGTCGGACGACCCAGCGGCCGCGAGCACCACCGGCGTGCCGGCTGGCACCCCGGCCTCCGCCAGGCGGCCGGCGAGCGCCGTGACCAGGAGCGTGTCGGGTCCGAGCGGGCCCGCCACCCGGGGCGCCGGGCTGCCGCTCGCGGTGATCGCGGTGTCGATCGCGGTGACGGCGCCCGCGATGTCGGTGGTCAGGTGATAGCCGGTCGACAGCAGCAGCGGGACGATCACGACGTCCGGGCCTGCCGCGTCGAGGGCGTCTGGCAGGCTCGGCTCCGCATCCTGCACAAAGGCCACCTGGATGTCGAGCACCGGGGCGAGCCGTTCGACCTCGCCGGCCAGTGCCCTGATCGTGGCGGTCGCCTCCTGGTGCTTGCTGCCGTGCGCGACCGCGAGCAGGGTCGGACCGTTCATGCCGCACCTCGTTCCCTCGTCCCGTGCGCTTCGGGGCTGAGCTGATCCCTGAGCCCGACGACGTCGCCGATGACCACCACCGCTGGCGGCTGCACGCGCTGCCTGGCCGCGTCGGCGGCGACGCGTTCGAGCGTCGACGTCAGCACCTGCTGGCCGGGCAGAGTCCCGTCCCTGATCACCGCGACCGGCGTGGCCGCGGCCCGGCCGCGCTTGATCAGCTCGGCGCTGATCGCATCCAGGTGCGCGACGGCCATCAGCAGCACCAGGGTGCCCGGGCCGTGCGCGAGCGAGTCCCAGTCCACGCTCGCGCCCGGCTGCGACGGGTCAAGGTGCGCCGAGACGACCGCGAAGTCCTGGGTGATGCCGCGGTGCGTGACCGGGATCCCGGCGTACGCGGGCACCGCGACCGCGCTGGTGACGCCGGGGACGACGACGAACGGCACGCCAGCGCGCACGCACGCGAGCGCCTCCTCGCCGCCGCGGCCGAACACGAAGGGGTCACCGCCCTTGAGCCTCACCACGCGGCGACCGGCCAGCGCCCGGTCCACGATCAGCGCGTTGATCTCGTCTTGCGTCATCGTGTGCGCGCCAGGCGCCTTGCCGGCCAGGACGATCTCTACGTCAGGGTCGAGTTCGTCGAGCAGCGCGCTCGGTCCTAGCCGGTCGGCGACCACGACGTCTGCCTCCGCGAGCAGCCGCCTGCCGCGGACCGTGATCAGCCCTGGATCGCCTGGCCCGCCCCCAACTAGCGCTACGGAGCCGAGCGCGACTGTGCCCATCACCACCGGGCCGGCGGTCGGACCGCGGCCCCGGCGCACCGGCAGCGAGCCGTGCGCCAGCGCGATGGCCGAGCGCAGCCGCTGGGACCTGCGCGGGTCACCGCCGGAGGTCACCGCCACGGTGACGTCGCCGTGCCTGGTCACCGCCGGCGTCCTGGCCGCTGACCCGGCTGCGGCGTCGGCGCGGACGCACCAGATCCGGGCCCGGTCGGCGTCGGCGGCGACGGCTGCGTTCACGGCCTTGTCGCTGGTGGCCGCGTGGACGAGCCAGGCGCCGCTGAGGTCGCCGGCGCGGTAGCGCCGGCGGCGGACTGTCACCGGCAGCTCGATCAGCCCGCTGGTCAGCTCTGGTGCGATGACGGTGACGTTTGCCCCGGCGTCGACCAGCGCCTTCATCCGTCGCAGCGCGACGGCCCCGCCCCCGACGACGACAACGTTCTTGCCCGCCACATCCAGCTCAAGCGGATACCCGCTCATCGCCTGGCTCGCTTCCATGATCGCGAAGGATGTTGGGTCCAGCCGGACCCAAGAGTCTTCGTGATCACGAGAGGACTCCGGCGAAGCGGAGCGAGAACGAGCGGGCGCAGGAGCGGCACTCCCAGTCGCCGGCCTTTGACCCGGCCGGGCGGAGCTCCTCCTCGCCGCAGTACGGGCAGAAGAACGGCACCTGACGCTCGCCGGCCTCGGCTGCGGCTTCCGGTTCGGGAGCAGCGGTCACGTCAGCAGGTCCTCGTCGGCCCGCCTGACCCAGGTCGGGAACTGCTCGCCGTCGGCCCGGTCCTTGAGGTAGCCGCGCAGCAGCCGTTCCACGTAGTCGGGCAGCGCGTCGGCCGTCACCTTGAGCCCGCGGATCTTGCGGCCGAACGCCGGGTCGGCGCCGAGCGAGCCGCCGAGGTGGACCTGAAATCCTTCCACCCCATCCACGATCGAGCCCTTCAGCCCGATGTCGGCGAGCTGGAACCTGGCGCACGAGTTCGGGCAGCCGTTCACGTTGATCGAGACCGGCGTGTCGAAGTCGGGCAGCCGCTTGTCCAGCTCGGTGTACAGGTCACGGGCGCGCTGCTTGGTCTCGACGATCGCGAGCTTGCAGAACTCGATGCCGGTGCACGCCATCGTGGCTCGCCGGAACGGCGAAGGACGAGCAGGCAGGTCGATGCACTCGAGCTCGGCGACCAGCTCCGCGAGATCTTGTTCCGGAACATCGGTGATCAGCAGTTTCTGCTCGATCGTGGTGCGAACGCGGCCCGCCCCGTAGGTCTCCGCGAGATCAGCCACCTGCGACAGCTGCGTTCCCGATGTGCGGCCGGTGTCCGGGGCGACGCCCACGTAGTACAGCCCGTCGCTCTGCCTGTGCACGCCGACGTGGTCGCGGGAGCCAGGCGGCGGTGGCGGCGGGGCCGGGCCGTCCGGCAGCGTCTCGTGCAGGTACTCGGTCTCGAGCACCTCGCGGAAGCGCTCGGCACCCCAGTCCGAGACCAGGAACTTGAGCCTGGCCCGGCTCCGCAGCCTGCGGTAGCCGTAGTCGCGGAAGAGGCCGGTGACGCCGGCCCATACGTCGGGCACCTGCTCAGGGCGGACGAAGACGCCGAGCCGCTGCGCCATCATCGGGCTGGTGGACAGCCCGCCGCCGACCCACAGGTCGAAGCCGGGGGTGCCGTCTGGCCCGATCACGCCGACGAACGACACGTCGTTGATCTCGTGCGCTGTGCACTGCGAGCCGCAGCCGGAGATCGTCGTCTTGTACTTGCGCGGCAGGTTCACGAACTCGGGGTTGAGCGCCGCGACGGCCTCGGTGGCGCGCAGCGCCGCGGTCGCGTCGATTACTTCTGCGGCGTCGAGGCCGGCGACCGGGCATCCCAGTATGTTCCGCGGCACGTCGCCGCACGCCTGCAGGGAGGACAGGCCGACCTCTTCGAGGCGGTCCCAGATCGCCGGCACGTCCTCGATCCTGATCCAGTGGAACTGCACGTTCTGCCGGTCAGTGATGTCGGCGAGGTCGCGGCCGTACTCCTTGGCGATGCCCGCGACGGTGTGCAACTGCTCGCCGGTGAGCTGGCCGCCAGGGATGCGCACCCGCATCATGAAGTAGGCGTCCTCGATCTGGGCGTCCTCGAGCGCCCCTGTCTTGCCCCCGCTGATCCCAGGGCGGCGCTGGGTATACAGCCCCCACCAGCGGAACCGGCCGCGCAGATCGGTCGGGTCGATCGAGTCGAAGCCGGTGCGGGAGTACCCGCTGACGATCCGCTCCCTGACGTTCAGGCCGGCGTCGTCTTTCTTGAAGCGTTCGGCGGCATTCAGCGGCTCGTAGTGGCCAAGGGCCCACTGGCCCTGACCGCGCTGCTGCGTGCGAGGCATGGGGAGTCCTTCTGCTTGAGGTTCTGGCGCGCGTCTCGTCGTCCGGGCCAGCCGGGCAGGCGTGGCCAGACGTCAGGCCGGGCTCGAGGCCAGCGGCCGGGCCGCAGGGCCGCGACGCGGTCCGGCGGCTGGTTAGAGCGTGGTCAGCAGAAGGAACGACAGATGGCGCTCGACACCCGCATCTGGTCGATGTGGCGCCGGCAAACAAGCATCAGGTCTCGGCGTGCGGCCAGGCGTATCATCGCGGGCCTCCGGGATCTCGGTGATGCAACCATCCTGCTGAGGACCATAACATCGGCACTTCGCGATCTCATACCCGCCGGGACCTGCATCTTCGCACTGCGAGAGTTCCCATAATGCCGACTTGTTAAGGGGGAATTCCGGGTGCGACGCGGCCGGGGTAACCTGGCGGCCGTGCGGCTCACTGAGTTCTGGCGGCGGATGGACGAGCAGTTCGGGCATGTCTACGCCCAGAGCGTGGCCAAGGACTTCGTCCTCGCCGGTCTCGGCGGCCGCACCGTCAGCCAGGCGCTCGACGAGGGCGAGGACGTCAAGGTGATCTGGCGAGCCGTCGGCACGGCGTTCAACGTGCCAGAACGACTGCGCTGAGCCGTGGCGTCCGTGGCGTCCGTGGCTTCCGCGGTCGGCGGCGTGCGCGGGGCGCATCGCGAGATCGTGCTGGTGTCTGGGGCGCCTGGTGCCGGGAAGAGCACCCAGGCCGGGCCGCTCGCGGCTGAGCTGGGATTCGCGCTGCTGGCGAAGGACCTAGGAGCCGCGTCCATGGAGCTGCTGTGGGCGCTGGCCGCCGACGCGCCGGCGGTCGTGCTCGAGGCCAACTTCTGGCCGGACGACGACCGGCATCAGAGCAGGATCCGCGAGCTCGCCGCGCATGCCGTCGAGGTTTACTGTGCGTGCCCGCTGCCAATCGCGCTTGAGCGGTATGCCGCCAGGCAGGCCAGCCGGCACGCTGCGCACGCAGAAGCGCACCGGCCGGTCTCGCCCGAGGCCTGGGCCAGGTGGGCGCGGCCGGTCGGGGTTGGCGAGCTGGTCACGGTCGACACTTCGGCGCCCGTCGACATCGCCGCCTTGGCGGCGGAAGTGCGGGCCAGGCTCGGTATCTCGTGTCAGTCCGGCTGCGGCTGATTCCCGGCTCCGGCTGGCTGGCTCCGGCTGGGCTGGTTCCGGCCGGGCTGGTTCCGGCCGGTGCTCGGGTCGGTCACGTGCCCGGCGGCCTCGAGCCGCTCGGCGGTACGCTCCGGCCACGACCGGAGCGGGGAATCGCCTGCGAGCGGCCAGTGTGGCCGACTGCGTGGCCTCGGCCATGTATGAAAGGTCCATCCATCACCAGGATCCGCAATGAATGGACCATCGATACACGCGAGGGCAGCTCGTGAACCTGGCGAGCCCTCGTGGCTGCTCCGGTCGGCCCGCGCGACCTGGCCGAACTGGCGTTCGAGGCTGGCGCCTGACTCGATGCGTTCTGCCTGGGCGGTTGCAGGTAATTTCCGCCGCTCGGCGCGCCGTCACCATGATCGAACAATTGTTCGTTAGAGTGGTCCGGCTGGTGCGTCCTGTGGCTCCGCGCGGGTCGCAGTCCGCCGGCCAGCTACAGCGCCAGCAGAATGTCGGTGGCCGCGCGTAGCGTCAGCAAGAACAGCGGAGGGCACGCGCAGCCCCTCGATCCCGACGGGAGTTCACATGGCACCGAACGACAAGGCGGGCGTCACCAAGGCCGGGGACAGGGACAAGGCCCTGGACACCGCGCTGGCCCAGATCGAGCGGCAGTTCGGCCGCGGCGCCGTCATGCGGCTCGGCGACGATGCCCGCGCGCCCGTCGATGTGATCCCGACCGGGTCGATCGCGCTCGACGCCGCGCTTGGCATCGGCGGCCTGCCGCGCGGCCGGGTCGTCGAGATCTACGGGCCTGAGAGCAGCGGCAAGACCACGCTCGCGCTGCATGCCGTGGCGAACGCGCAGAAGTCAGGCGGGATCGCTGCCTTCATCGACGCCGAGCACGCGCTGGACCCCGAGTATGCGAAGAAGCTCGGCGTCGACACCGATGCGCTGCTCGTCTCCCAGCCGGACACGGGGGAGCAGGGGCTGGAGATCGCCGACATGCTGATCCGCTCCGGCGCGATCGACGTCGTGGTGATCGACTCGGTGGCCGCGCTCGTGCCGCGCGCCGAGATCGAGGGCGAGATGGGCGACAGTCACGTTGGCCTGCAGGCGCGGCTGATGTCCCAGGCGCTCCGCAAGATCGCGGGCGCCCTGAGCCAGACCAAGACGACTGCGATCTTCATCAACCAGCTTAGGGAAAAGATAGGAGTAATGTTCGGATGTGCATCCTGGTACACATATGTCGCTCTTGCGGATGGAACTAAAGAGCGAATCGGCAGGATCGTCGACGAGAAAATGGACGTTGAGGTTCTCTCGTACGATCCTGAGCTTGGGAAGATCGTTCCTAAGAGAGTCGTGAATTGGTTCAACAATGGGCACACCGAAGAGTTCCTGCACTTCCGGGTCGAGAGATCTGGCGGTGGATCTGGCCACGGCCGAGCAACCTGCGATCTAACTAGTAACCACCTGATCAGAACCCCGGGCGGGTGGCGCGAGGCAGGCGAGTTGCGGGTCGGTGACCGAGTCACGCTCGCCCAGTCGCACTACCTGAGCGAGATGCAGTGGCAGGTGATCCTCGGCTCGGTCATGGGCGACGGGAATCTGTCAAGGCCGGTACGGACTACGGATAGTAGTGCTCGGTTCCGCATGGGACATGGCGCGAAGCAAGTGGCATACCTCGACTGGAAGGTTTCGTTGCTAGGCAACATTCCTAACTGCAGGACAGAGAATGTGAAGGGCGCGGTGTTTGCCGACTTCACGCCGCTCGCTGAGCTCAGCGAATTGCGGGAGATCGTCTATCAAGGGGACGGTAAGAGGCATCTCACCTGGGACTACCTCAAGAAGTTGACGCCGCTGGCACTCGCGATCTGGTACATGGACGACGGCTGCTTCACGGTGCGGTCAAAGGGAACTCAGGAGCGGACGCAGGGCCGATCAGGCCGGATCGAGATCTGTCTCGAGGCTATGAGCCCTGGTTCACGAGAGCGAGTGATCGAGTATCTGCGAGACACTCACGGGCTGGACGTCAGGCTCCGGCTCAGTGGTGCGCGGCATATCGCATACGTGGTGTTCACGACGGCCGCGTCGGCGAAGTTCCAGAAGCTGGTAGCTCCGTATATCCACCCGTCTATGGACTACAAGCTCCTGCCCAGATTCCGCGGGCAGTTCTCTGTTGAGACCGAGTTCGTAGAGCCGGTCATCCGTCCTGTGCCGGCGAAGATCTTGGAAATTGGGTCCAGAGTCGGCTATCCGATCATGAGCCGCTATGACATTGAGGTTGAGGGATCTCACAACTACCTCGCTGACGGTGTCATCGTGCACAACAGCCCGGAGACGACGACCGGCGGCAAGGCACTGAAGTTCTACGCCTCCGTGCGAATTGACGTGCGCCGGATCGAGACGCTGAAGGACGGCAATGAACCAGTCGGCAACAGGACCAAGGCCAAGATCGTGAAGAACAAGATGGCCTCGCCGTTCAAGATCGCCGAGTTCGACATCCTGTACGGGATCGGGATCAGCCGCGAGGGCAGCCTGATCGACCTGGGCGTGGAGCAGACGATCGTCCGCAAGTCCGGCGCCTGGTACACCTACGAGGGCGACCAGCTAGGCCAGGGCAAGGAGAACGCGCGGAACTTCCTGCGCGAGAACCCCGATGTAGCGAACGAGATCGAGAAGAAGATCAAGGAGAAGCTGGGCGTCGGACCGCGGCTGGACGCCGACGTCACGCCGCTGCCTGAGCAGCCTGCTCGCCCAACCCTCGGGGTAGTGACCGGGCAGGGCGGCGTCAAGAGGTAGGGCGGCGTCAGCTAGAGGGCGGTGTCATTGAAGAGGCGGCGTTCGGCAACGGCGGTGGCAGGCAGATTTCGCCCGCTGGGTGACCAGGAGGGTGCCGGCGAGCAGCCCGACGATCCTGAGGCGGTCGCGCGGCTGATCTGCCTGCGGCAGCTGACGGCTGCGCCGCGGACGAGGGCTCAGCTCGCGCAGACACTCCGGCGCAGGGGAGTGCCCGACGAGGCGGCCGAGGCGGTCCTCGGCAGGTTCACCGAGGTTGGCCTCATCGACGATGCGACGTTCGCGAAGGCCTGGGTCGAGTCCCGCCATCAGGGCCGCGGCCTTGGTCGTCGGGCGCTCGAGGCCGAACTGAACCAGCGCGGCGTCGACCGCGAAGATATCCAAGCAGCGGTCGCGAAGCTGAGTACGGAGACCGAACTGGCGACGGCGCGGGTCCTGGTGGAGCGCAGGCTCGCCGGCACCGCGAGCCTGCCTGGCCAGGCAAGACTGCGGCGGCTGGTGGGCATGCTCGCCAGGAAGGGATACCCGGCGGGGCTCGCGTACCGGGTCGTCAGGGAAGCGCTGGAGCAAGACAGTCAGGGCCAGGCCAGCCAGGGCCAGGTCAGCGACGGCCTCGATGCGGCGGCCGTCCACGAGGACGAGTTCGTCAACGCCGAACTCGCGGCGAGCGAGCCAGACTGACCGGCGAGCCGCCGAGCAGACCTGACGGCTGCACAGGCAGCCTGGGCCACCGCGGGCACGGCCACGGCGGGCGCGAGGCCGTCCGGGTACGACCCGGTCCGGCCCGGAGCGAGCTTGACCGTTCTGTTATTTCCGGCTTAGCCTCGCGGACAGTGAGGTTACTCCGCGCCAGCGGATGACGAGTGACGAGTGACGGGCGATTGGTGATGAGCAGCGGGGCTGCGCTGAGGGAAGGCCAGCGCACGCCCGGGCGCCACGACATTGTTTGGCCTGGTCGAACGGCGGCCAGCACTGCGGCAACCGGATATCCAGGGAGGATGTAAGGCACGCGAGTACAGGTGCTCCTGTCCGCTCGGCAGGCTGCGCCGGGTCCGCGCGGTAACACGCTGGCGACTGGCGCGTTCGGTCAGGACGGCGTACCCCGAAACGGCCCGCCCGCAGGCGCGGTAACCCTCGCTACGAAAGATTCGTGACATCGGAAGTGCGGTGCTCGGAGTCTTACTAGCGGGAAGGGGTGCGCATAGTGGGAAACGGCATCGCGCTTGTGCTGGCTATCGTCGCCATCCTCGCCCTGCTCACCGCGGCCGCAGCGGTCACGTTCATGGTGCGCACGTCCCGTGCTTCGCAGCCGCTGAAAGACGCCAGTTCAGCGGGCGGGGCCGTCGGGGAACCGGCCGATCGTTCCGGCGGCACGCAGGCTTCCGGCGGTACGCAGGCTTCCGGCGGTACGCAGGCTTCCGGCGGTACGCAGGCTTCCGGCAGAACCCAGGCTCCGGCGGCGCGTGATCGCGGCGGGCCTGATGAAGCCGAGCGGGAACGCCGCAGCACATCGGCCCTCGAGGCGGCCGAGACCGAGGCGGCCGCCATTGTCAAGAAGGCCGAGGAGGCGGCGGAACGGGCCGCTGAGGTGCGCCGTGACCTTGACGAGGAAGTGCGCGCCGTTACCGCGGAGATCAGGCAGCTGCGGGGCGACCTTGAGCGCCGCGAGGCCAGGATCACCGAGCGTGAGCAACGGCTCGACGAGGAGGCGCGGCGAGTCGGCCAGCTCGCCACCTCGATCGAGGACGTCCGCAGGCAGCTTGACGAGCGGCAGGCCGGGCTGGACCAGCTGGACGCCAGGCGGCAGGCGGAACTGGAGCGCGTCGCCGGGCTCACCGCCGGACAGGCCAGGGCCGAGTTGATGGCAGAGATCGAGCAGCAGGCCAAGCGCGAAGCGGCGCTGATGGTCAGGGACATCGAACACGAGGCAAAGAAGGAAGGTCAGCACCGGGCGCGGAGGATCGTCACGCTCGCGATCCAGAGAGTCGCCAGCGAGCAGACCAGCGAGTCGGTGGTCTCTGTGCTGCACCTGCCGGCCGATGACATGAAGGGCCGGATCATTGGCCGGGAAGGCAGGAACATCCGCGCCTTCGAGACCGTCACTGGCGTGAACCTGATCATCGACGACACTCCCGAGGCCGTGCTTTTGTCCTGCTTCGATCCGGTGCGCAGGGAGGTCGGCAAGCTGACGCTGGAGCGGCTGGTCGCCGACGGCCGGATCCATCCGCAGCGGATCGAGGAGGCATACGAGCAGAGCAGGACGACGATCCAGGAACTGTGCGTCAGGGCCGGCGAGGACGCGCTCATCGACCTCGCCATCACGGACATGCACCCTGAGCTCACGCAGTTGCTTGGCCAGCTCAGGTACCGGACGTCCTACGGCCAGAACGTGCTCAAGCACCTGGTCGAGTCCGCGCACATCGCCGGGATGATGGCCAGTGAGCTTGGCCTTGATCCGGCGCTGCTCAAGCGCGGGACGCTGTTGCACGACGTCGGCAAGGCGCTGACGCACGAGGTCCAGGGCAGCCACGCGCTGATTGGCGCGGAGATCGCCCGCCGCTATGGCGAGGACGACGACGTGGTGCACGCCATCGAGGCGCATCACAACGAGGTCGAGGTCAGGACCGTCGAGGCCGTGCTGACTCAGGCCGCCGACGCGATCAGCGGCGGCCGGCCCGGCGCCCGGCGGGAGTCGCTCGAGGCGTACGTCAAACGGCTTGAGCGGCTCGAGCAGATCGCGCTGGCACAGCCAGGCGTGGAGAAGGTCTACGCCATGCAGGCCGGCCGCGAGGTGCGGGTCATGGTCAAGCCGGGGGCCGTCGACGACATCGGCGCCCAGGTGATCGCCAGGGATGTCGCCCGCCAGGTGCAGGACGAGCTGACCTATCCAGGGCAGATCCGGGTCACGGTGATCAGGGAGTCACGCGCTACCGAGTACGCCCGCTAGAACGCGCGCGCCTAGCCGATCAGCTTCAGCTCAGGGACGTCGCCCGGCGTGAATCCCATGAGCTGGCCGTAGAACGACAGCTCGGCCTCCAGCGAGGTGATCATCGACTCGGCCTTGCGGAAGCCGTGCGACTCGCCCTCGAACGCGATGTACGCGTGCCTGATGCCGTGCGCCGCCAGGTCGGCCGCGATGCTCTCGGACTGCTGCGGCGGCACGACGGGATCATCGAGCCCCTGCAGCAGCAGCACCGGGCAGGTGTTCGCGTTGACGTGACCGACCGGGGCGCGCTCGGCGTAGACCGTGTCGAAGCCAGGAAGCGGGCCGATCAGGCCGTCCAGGTACCGCGACTCGAAGTCGTGCGTGTGCTCAGTGAACCCGCGCAGGTCAGACACGCCGAAGTAGGAGACCGCCGCGCTGAACACCGGGTCGCTGACCGCGCCGGTCGTGACCGCCGCGAGCGCGGTCCAGCCGCCAGCCGAACCGCCGCGGATCCCCAGCCGCGCCTCGTCGGCAAGGCCCTGCCTGGCCAGCGAGCGCGCCGCCTCCTTGGCGTCGTCGACGTCGACGACGCCCCACTCGCGGTTGAGCCGATTCCTGTACAGGCGGCCGTAGCCGGTCGAGCCGCCGTAGTTCACGTCGATGATCCCGATGCCGCGGCTGGTGAAGTACGCCTTCTCCAGGCTCAGCCGGGCGGTGACATGGCCGGTCGGGCCGCCGTGCACCCAGACGATGTACGGCGGCAGCTCGCCCGCCATGCCGGTCACATCGGGGTTGGCCGGCGGGTAGACGAGCGCGTGCACGACCCGGCCGTACGGGCCCTCGAGCTCGACCTGGCGGGGGACCGGCAGGTAATGCGGGTCAGGCAGCTCGGCGATCTCGGCCCGCAAGACGGAACAGGCTCCAGTCGCCGCGTCGATCCTGGTCACCGAGTTCGCCGCGAGCGGGGCCCCGGCGACGGCGGCGATCGCGGTGCCGTCAGCCGACACGCCGGTCAGGAACTCGGTGAACGGCAGCTCGAGGTCCGTCAGCTCGGATGTCTCGGGGTCGAGCAGGCCGAGCCTGGCGCTGCCGCGGCCGTGCCTGACAGCCAGTCTGCCGTCTCCCAGCACCGCGAACGGCCGCGCGCCCAGCTCCCAGAGCGGGTCGGCGAACTCCTCGTCGGCCGGGTACAGCGCCTGCGGCGGCTCGCCGGACAGGCCGATCTGGTAGATGTTCCACCAGCCCGTCCAGTCTGTCGCGACGTACAGGCTGGTGTTGTCGCGCCACAGCGGCGCCAGCACTGACTCCCTGTTGCTGCCCTTGATCAGCCGCGCCTTGCCCGGCGTGCCGTCCTCCATCGGGGCGACCCGCAGTTCGGTGCCGTCCCAGGGCATGTGCGGGTGGTTCCAGCAAATCCACGCCAGCCACTGGCCGTCCGGCGACGGGGTCGGGAACGCGAAGAAGTCGTACCCGGTCACGAGCACCCTGACCGCCGTGGCGTCGGCGGCGGCTGATCCGTCGAGCGGGACGGCGACGATGGCCCTGGTGACCTTGCCGCGGTTGTGGCGTTCCCGTACGCACCAGACTTCCCGCTTGTCAGGGGAGATTGTGAAGTCCGCATAACGCAGACCTCGGGCCTCGATCGACGTCGCGGAGCCGGTCGCGCGCTTGCCAGGGCCGGCGGCGCCATCGGGCAGGAACGCGCCGCCAGCCTTCTTCGGGTCCGGGGTGAGCGGCACGGGGTCCGCCTTCCCCGCGGCGACGTCAGCCCCTGCGAGGTACAGGCGCTGGTCTTCGAGGTTCGCGAAGACCACGGGAATCTCAGCGGGGTCGCTGCTCTGGCCAGCGCCGGCCAGCGTGGCCGTGGCGACGGACGACTGGACAGGCAGGTAGGACAGCCCGCCGTACTCGTGGACGCGGGTCCGCGCGGTCCACGGCGGGGGCAGCAGCGCCGTGATAGCGCCGTCCAGCCCGCAACGCGCGATCGTGGTCCGGCCGCCTTCCTCCGGCTTGTCTTCCTGCCACCAGGTCAGGTCGCCGATGACGGTCGGGTACGCGACCCGGATCCGGCCGCCAGCGACCTGGGCGGCGGTGATCGGCGACGGCCATGCTCCGCAGGGGACCTGAGGCAGCGGCTCGGCGGACTCCGCCGGTTCGCTCCCGGTGGCCTCGGGTCCGCTAGACGGGGCTGCGGGCTCGCCTGCGGGCCCGTCCGGGGTCAGCGTTGCCGCTGCATCACCGGCCTGGACCGATTCTGCGCTCTGGCCTTGCTCGCCCTTGTCGCCCGCCATCGCCGCCACCTTGTCCGTCATAGGGATATCGTGCCCTACCTGCCTGCCTCGGTTCGCATTGAATGCCGACAACCCGGTAGGCGGGAATGCCCCCGATGCTTCTAGCCCGCTCCAGTCAGCCCCCGAACGAGAAAGCCGGCAGGCCGCGCACGCCAGAATCGCAGGTAAACAACGCTCCGGCGGCCCGCCCTGGTCCTGCGGCCGTCGTGATGAACAAGGTGCCGAGGTCCGGGCCGCCGAACGCGCAGCTTGTCACGTTCGCGGCTGGCACGCGCACGACGCCCGTCAGCCGCCCGGCCGCGTCGTAACGCTGGATCACGCCGCCGCCCCACACCGCTACCCAGACGCCGCCCTCGGCGTCCACGGCCATGCCGTCGGGCATGACGTCGCCTGAGCCGAGCGTGACGAACGGCCTGCGATCGCCCATCTGCCCGGTCTCTGGGTCGTAGTCCAGCACATCGACCCGGTAGGCGAGCGAGTCGATGTAATACATCAGCCGGTCATCCGGGCTCCAGCCGAGCCCGTTCGAGATGCCGAGGCCGGTGAAGATCTCGGTGACGTGCAGGTCAGGGTCGAGCCGGTAGAAGGAACCTTTGCCTGGCGATTCGTCGGCCGCCATTGTCCCGGCATAGAACCGGCCAGCCCGATCGCACTTGCCGTCATTCATCCGGGTGTCAGGCAGGCCGGGCGCGGTGGCGAGCTCAGCGACCGAGCCGGTCAGCGGGTCGAGGCTGAGGAACGCATTGCCGGCGGCGACGACGAGGCCGCCGCCGGCTCGCGGCACCACGGCGCCGGCCTGGCAGCCCACATCCCAGGACGAATGCACGCCGGACGCGGTGAGCCGGTGCACCCTGGAGGCCGGGATATCCACCCAGTACAGCGACTGGGTGTCCGCGTCCCAGCACGGCCCTTCGCCGAGCTCGGCGGCCGGGACATCGATCTTGGCGGGCTCCAGGATGATCAGGTCGGCGGCAGGCTCGGGCATGACGGCTCCTTGACTCTCGGGCCGGAGGTGGACCGACGATGCCAGCCAGACGCCAGCGGTGTCAATGGCCCGTACCCTAAGGAGCATGCCTGGCCCGACAGCCGCTGAGAGGACGTTCGAAATCCGCACCTACGGGTGCCAGATGAACATGCACGATTCCGAGCGCCTGGCCGGCCTGCTGGAAGCGGCCGGATACCGCAAATCGGCGCCAGGAACCCAGGCTGACGTCGTGGTCTTCAACACCTGCGCGGTACGCGAGAACGCCGACAACAGGCTGTACGGGAATCTCGGTCACCTGCTGCCGGTCAAGAGCGCGCACCCCGGCATGCAGATCGCGGTCGGCGGGTGCCTGGCCCAGAAGGACCGGTCGGTGATCACCGACCGGGCGCCGTGGGTCGACGTCGTGTTCGGCACGCACAACATCGGCTCGTTGCCTGTGCTGCTGGAGCGGGCGCGGGTCGAGCAGCGCGCTCAGGTCGAGATCGCCGAGTCGCTCGAGCGGTTTCCCTCGGTGCTGCCTGCCAGGCGCGAGTCGCCTTACTCGGCCTGGGTGGCGATCTCGGTGGGCTGCAACAACACGTGCACGTTCTGCATCGTGCCCAGCCTGCGCGGCCGCGAGGAGGACAGAAGGCCAGGCGACGTGCTGGCGGAGATCGAGATGCTGGTCGCCGACGGCGTGCTTGAGGTCACGCTGCTCGGCCAGAACGTCAACTCCTACGGCGTCGGGTTCGGTGACCGGCTCGCGTTCGGCAAGCTGCTGCGCGCGTGCGGCGAGATCGACGGGCTGGAACGAGTGCGGTTCACCTCGCCGCACCCGCGTGACTTCACCGACGACGTCATCGCGGCGATGGCGGAGACCCCGAACGTGATGCCGCAGCTGCACATGCCGCTGCAGTCAGGGTCGAACGCCGTGCTCCGCCGGATGCGCAGGGCCTACCGCCAGGACTCCTACCTGGCGATCCTGGACAAGGTCAGGGCGGCGATCCCGGACGCGGCGATCACCACGGACATCATCGTCGGGTTCCCCGGCGAGACCGAGCAGGACTTTGCTGACACGCTCGACGTTGTGCGGCGGGCCAGGTTCGCTGGCGCGTTCACGTTCCAGTACTCGATCAGGCCAGGCACGCCAGCGGCGAGCATGGACGGGCAGGTGCCGCGGGCTGCCGTCGCCGAGCGGTACGGCAGGCTGGTGGCGCTGGTCGAGGAGATCGCGCTGGCCGAGAACCAGGCGCTGGTCGGCCGGCAGGTCGAGGTGCTGGTGGCCGACGGCGAGGGCCGCAAGGACGGCGCGACCCACCGGATGTCCGGCCGGGCCAGGGACAACCGCCTGGTGCACGTCACCCCGGTGCCAGGCGACGAGCCGCGCCCCGGTGACGTGGTCACGACGATGGTCTCGGCCGCGGCGCCGCACTACCTCATCGCGGACGGCGCACCGCTCGCGGTGCGGCGTACCAGGGCCGGTGACGCCTGGGCCGCCGGCCCGGCGGGAGCCGCGCCGGCGACGTCCGGGTCGGTCTTGCTCGGGATGCCGGTCATGCCCGGGGTTACTGAGCGGACATGATCGCGGACGACTGTCGGCACTTGCGCGGAAAGTAGTCCGTGATCATTGAGATGCCGGGCGCGGGGCGGCCGGTCGTCGCAATTGTCGGGGCGACCGCGGCTGGTAAGTCCGAATTGTCACTGCGGATCGCCCGCGCGCTCGACGGTGAGGTGATCAACGCCGACTCCATGCAGTTGTACCGCGGCATGGACATCGGCACGGGCAAGCTCACGGCCGCCGAGCGCGGCAGCGTTCCGCATCACCTGCTCGACATCTGGGACGTGACCGAGACCGCGAGCGTGTCGGAGTACCAGCGCCTGGCGCGCGCCGTCATCGCGGACGTGCAGGCCCGCGGCCGGACCGCGATCCTGGTGGGCGGGTCAGGGCTGTACGTCAGGGCCGCGATCGACGACCTGCGGTTCCCCGGCACCGATCCAGCGCTGCGCGCACGGCTGGAGGCCGAGCTTGCCGCGCTCGGCCCCGCCGTCCTGCACGGCAAGCTGGCCGCCGCCGACCCTGCTGCCGCCGCCGCGATCCTGCCGAGCAACGGCCGCCGGGTCGTGCGCGCGCTCGAGGTCATCGAGCTCTCCGGCCGGCCGTTCAGCGCGACGCTGCCCGGGTACGACGCCGTGATGCCAGCCGTGCAGCTCGGCCTGGCTATCCCGCGCCCGCAGCTCGACGAGCGGATAGCGGTACGGGTGCGCCAGATGTGGCAGAACGGCCTTGTCGACGAGGTCAGGCGGCTGGCCGATCAGGAAGCGGCAGGCGGCGGGCTGCGAGCAGGACTGACAGCGAGCAGGGCGCTCGGCTATGCCCAGGTGCTCCGCTACCTCGACGGCGAGTGGACCCCTGCCGAGGCCGAAGCGGAAACCGTGCGCGCGACGAGGCGGTTCGCGCGCCGCCAGGAATCCTGGTTCCGCCGTGACCCGCGGGTGCGCTGGCTGAACGCCGCCGAGCCGGTGCCGACGCGCCTGGCGGTGGCGGCCATCACCGAGTCAGCGGTCCGGCGGGCATAGCATCAGGGGATGCGATTCGCCAAGGGTCATGGCACGGGGAACGACTTCATCGTCGTGCCCGACGTCGACGACCAGCTGGAACTCGGTGCCGCGGTGGTCCGCGCGCTCTGCGACAGGCACACAGGGATAGGCGCTGACGGGGTGCTGCGCGTGGTCAGGACGGACCCGGGGCCCGCGCCGTGGTTCATGGACTACCGCAACTCCGACGGCAGCGTCGCCGAGATGTGCGGCAACGGGATCAGGGTGTACGCGCGCTACCTGCTCGACCACGGCCTCGCGGCCGGGCCCGAGATCGCGATCGCGACGCGGTCAGGCGTCCGCACCGTGCGGGAGCGGGCGGACGGGGAGCTGGCAGTGGACATGGGCCCGGCGAGCGCAGGCCGGACGGGATGGGTGCTGATCGGCGGCCGCCGGTACACGGGCCTGGCCGTCAACGTCGGCAACCCGCATCTGGTCTGCCTGATCGCCAAGCCGCTGGACGGGATTGACCTTTCCGAGCCGCCCGAGGTCGACCCCGAGGTGTTTCCCGGTGGGGTCAACGTAGAGCTGGCGCGGATCACCGGGGACCACTCGCTGAGGATGCGGGTGCATGAGCGGGGCTCGGGGGAGACGCTGTCGTGCGGGACTGGCGCGGTCGCGGCCGCCGTGGCGGCCGCCGCGTCGGTCAGGGAGTGGCCGGGCACCGGTGCGGTTACCTGGACGGTGGATGTACCTGGCGGCAGGCTGGCCGTCGCGCCGAGCGCGACGGCCAGCCTGCTGACTGGGCCCGCGGTGATCGTGGCCGAGGGCGAGACCAGCCCAGCCTGGCTGGCCGATCCCGTGGTGGCCAGCCCGGTCACGGCCTGATCCGCGAGGCACACGTTCTTACCTGTTGCCTGACTCGGCGAGCCGCAGGCCGATCGAGACCAGCGCCCAGCCGGTCTGCCGGCGCAGCGGCCTGCGCCGTGCCCTGGCCGGGCTGACCGGCCCGGCCTGCCCGGCCTGCCTGGCAGGCGTCCGCAGCTCACGCGGACGCTGGCTGGCTAGCTGCTCGAGTGAACGGGAGTACATGTCTGGGATCCTCTCGGGGGTTGTAGCAGACTGGCTGGTTCTAGCTCGCCATCTCCGCGGACGCGGCCCTGGCGACGTGCAGGGAGCCGCTGACCGTGCGGCACTGCAGGTGCAGGTCAGCGTTGCCGCCGGTGTCGGAGGCGGCCAGGTCGCTGCTCACGCGCCCGGTCACCGAGGCGAGGTCAAGGAAGACCCCGGTGCCCTGGGCAACCTTGACCTGAATGTCACCGGAGACCGAGTTCAGGTCGCCGCGGCCGCGGGTCATGCTGTTCACCTGCACCTGGCCGCTGGCGGTCTTCGCGGTGACCGACGCGTCCGCGGCGGCGATCACGATGTTGCCGCTGGCCGTCCTGGCGGTGGCGTCGCCGGTCACGTGCCGGACCGAGATCCGCCCCGACGCCGTCCGCACGGTTGCCCCGGCGGCCTCGAGCAGCTGGATGCTGCCCGACATCGAGGTGATCTCCGCAGGGCCGCGTACCGTCTCGACGTCCACGCGGCCGCTAGCCGTGCGGATGTCGACGGCGCCGTACTCGCCGCGACAGGTGATGTCCGCCGACGCGGCCTGGACTGCCGCTCGCGAGCCGGCCGGCAGGGTGATGGTGACGTGCAGGTCCTTGCTGCGCCAGCCGATGTTGTGCTTCGGCAGCTCGCTGACCACCAGATGGCGGTCGGAGTAGTCGACGGTGACGTCGTCACGGACTTGGTCGTCGTCCTCGGCCTTTGCCGGGTGGCTTGACCGGCCCTTGTGGATCCTGACGGTGACCACGTCGGTCGGCGCTGCGGTGATCGAGACGGTGCCCGATGCGATGCTGACGTTCGCGTCGATCGGTTCTGAGCAGGCGAAATCCCAGGTTGCCATGGTTCTCTCCAGTGCGATGGTGGGTGCTGGTGGTCTGGCTGGTCGGTATGGCTGAGTGGTCTGGCTGGCTAGCTGCGGGCGTAGCCGGTGATGCGCTGGCCGATGCCCGAGCGCGAGCGCTGGCCGCGGCCTGGTTGCCCGGCCCCCTCCAGGGCGCGGATGGCCGCGTGGGCGAGCCACGAGTTGACCGACAAGCCGTCGGCCGCCGCCTGGGCTTCCACTCGCGACTTGAGCGCCTCGGAGAGCCGCAGCGTCACCCTGGCCGTTCCGGCATCGTCGGCCGTGGCGTCGGGGGCAGCCTCCGGCGGCTCGTCGGCGTGCTGCGGCACGGTCGTGATGACGAACTCGGGTTCACCGGCGTTGAGCCGGACGTCGATGACGGCCTCGTCGAGCCGGGTCGTGATCTCCGCTGCAGCCGCCGACAGCACCTCGAGCAGCGTGAGCCGGACCGAGGAGTCGAGCGCCTCGGCCAGCTTGCCGGCCACCTCGATGACGTCGTCGGAGGCGAAGCGGGTCAGCGAGCCGAGCTCCCTGCGCAGTCCCTCGACATACGGTGACAGTTCCATGACATCATCATGACGTCATTCATGACGTCTGTCAAGTCATGAATGACGTCATCTCGACGTCACGCTGGCGTCAGCCGGTGGCCCCGCAGGGCTTGGATCCGGAATCACCAGGTCGCCGCCAGCGACTTGGCACGGGTTGGGTGGCCGCAAATAGGGTAAATCGTCCACCCACTCGACTGGAACCCGTGCTAGGTGGGGCGGCCGGGCGGGTGGAGGAGGGCGGACGCGGGAAGCGCGCGGATGGACGCGTCGAGGACCTCGGCCAGGTGCGCCACCGGCATCGGCTGGCCGGCCGTGCTGAGCGCGGAAGCGATCTGCAGCGCACATCCGGGGTTCCCCGACACGACCAGGTCCGCGCCGGTGCTGGCCACAGACGCGGCCTTGCGCGCGCCGAGCTCCGTGGCCGCCTCGGGCTGGACCAGGTTGTAGATCCCCGCCGAGCCGCAGCAGATGCCGGCGTCGGGCAGCTCGGCGACCGCGAGGCCCGGTATCGCCGTGAGCAGGTCGCGCGGCTGCGCGGTGATCCGCTGCGCGTGCGCGAGGTGGCAGGCGTCGTGATAGGCGGCGGTCAGGCCGAGCGGGTGCCTGGTCGCCGTCGGTCCGAGCCTGGCGAGGAACTCGCTGAAGTCGGCGACCTTCGCCGACAGCGCGGCGGCGCGCTGAACCCACGCGGGTTCGTCGCCGAGCAGCTCGGCGTACTCCTTCATGGCCGAGCCGCAGCCCGCTGAGTTCACCACGATCGCGTCGACGCCTGTTTGCCCTGGGGGGACGACCCCCCTGGATCCCCCCGCTCCGGCCTTCTCGAACGTCTCGATCAGGCTCCTCGCGAACGCCTTGGCCTCGGCTCGCCGACCGTCGTGCAGCGACAGTGCGCCGCAGCAGCCCTGGTCGGCCGGGATGACCACGTCGCAGCCCTCGCTGGCCAGCACCCGGGCTGTCGCCCTATTCACCTGGGGGAAGAAGACCTGCTGCACGCAGCCGGTGAGCATGCCGACGACGGCCCGTCGCTCGCCCCTGGCCGGAACGAACGCGGGCATCCGGCCGCGTGGCTGGCGTCCTTCGGGGCGACCAGGCGCGACCCGCAGCGCGGCGGCGATCTCGGGGGCCAGGCGCTCGGCGACCCGGCCGCGCAGCAGCCGGTCGGCGCCAATCCGCTGGGCGGCCCGGAGCGGGCCCATCAGCGTCCTGAGCCTGGCTGGGTACGGGAACGTCGCGAAGATCGCGGCCCGCAGCGCGCGCTGCCTGGCCGACCGCGGCGGCAGCGAGCGGACCGGCTCGGCGGGCCCCTCCTCGGTCGCCCACGCCCGCGCCGCCTCGATCAGGCGGTCGTACCTGACCCCGGAGGGGCAGGCCGGCACGCAGGCCATGCAGCCCAGGCACCTGTCCAGGTGCAGCGCCGCCGCCGGGCTGGCCGCGGCGCCGTCGAGCAGCTGCGCTATCAGGTGGATCCGGCCGCGCGGGGAGTCCATCTCCTCGCCCCAGAGCTGATAGGTGGGGCACGTGGTCAGGCAGAACCCGCAGTGCACGCAGTCGCCGACCACCCCGCGCAGCTCGCCGGACGGATCGAGGTCAGCCATCAGATTCCCCCCGCGAATCGGCCTGGCGCCAGCCTGCGGCCCGGGTCGAACTGGGCCTTGACGGCGCGCATCAGCGGCAGCGACGGCACCGGCCCGAACAGGTCCACGAGCGCGGCGACCGCCGGCGTGGCGTGCTGGACCACGACGCTGCCCCTGGCCGGCGGCCCCGCGCCCGGCGGCCCCGCGCCCGGCTGGCTGCGCCCGAGGCCGCGCCGTGCGAGCGCGTCCCGCAGTTCGGCCACGAACGAGGCCACCGCCTGCGGATCGGCGTCATCGGGCAGAGCGGCGTGCAGCAGCCCGGCGGCTGCTGAGCCGCCCGCCACCGGATCCAGCCCGGCCGCGTCGGCGGCCTTGCGGAACTCGGCCAGCACCATGTCCAGATCGCCTGGCCAGAACCCGATCTGCAGCACGGTGCCGCCTGGCTGAGCCGCGGCGCCAGCGCCCCACCAGTCAGGCGGTTCGGCGTGCACGGACGCCGCGACACCGGTGCCGAGCAGGTCAGCCAGGGCCCTTGCGCGTTCGCCCGCGCTGGCCGGGTCGCCTTCCATGGCCACGCAGGCCTGAATCGGATCGGTGCGAGCCGGCCAGTGGATCTCGGCGGCGGCCGGGCTGACCGCGGACCGCAGCCCGGCCGCCAGGACCCGGCAGGCGTCCGCAGGTGCGGCGCACGCGGCGGAGACGTAGCTGGTCTGCGCGGGCAGCGGATGCAGCCGGAACGTGGCCTGGGTGATCAGCCCGAGCGTGCCGCGCGAGCCGGCGAACAGCTTGCCGAGGTCGTAGCCGGCGACGTTCTTGACCACCTTGCCGCCCGACCTGGCGATCGTGCCGTCGGCACGGACCACCGTGATCCCGATCAGCAGGTCCCGCCCCGATCCGTATCGCAGCCGCAGCGGGCCGGCCGCGCCGGTCGCGAGCACGCCGCCGACCGTCCCTTTACCACCGTCCAGGCCGTTCGCAGCGGGCGGTCGGGCTGGAGGGTCGAGCGCGAGCCGCTGGCCGGCCGCGGCGAGCACCTCAGCCAGCCGGTCCAGGCGCACGCCAGCCTGCACGGTGGCCACCAGGTCGCCAGCCGCGTGCTCCACCACCTCGTCCAGGCCGGTCGTCTCGACCAGCAGGTCGCATCGCTCCGGCGGGTTGCCCCAGTGCAGCCGGGAACCCGTGCCGCGGAACACGACCGCGAGTCCCAGCTCCTCGGCGGCCCGCAGCAGCGTGCTGGCTTCCGAGGTGCTGGCCGGCGCCGCGACCGTCAGCGGCTGCACGCCCCCGAACGCGTCGGCCTGGGTGGCCGGCCTGACCGCCGCGCAGGCCGCGGTGATCTGCGCCTGGATCGGCTCAGCTGCCATGGGCACCAGCGGGGCGAGTCCTGTTATCCATGTCAGAAGATCTCCGCGGCGCCCGAGGCCGCCAGCGGGTGCGGCCCCCGGCGGACGCCTGGAGCCTCGCCGCACATCCGCGGCGTCGGGAAGATCTTGCCAGGGTTGCACAGGCCAGCCGGGTCGAAGGCGCACCGGAGCAGCTGCATCGTGTCCAGGTCCTCGGCACGGAACATCCTGGGCATGTACCTGGACTTGTCCACGCCGACGCCGTGCTCGCCGGTGATCGAGCCGCCGTGCGCGATGCACTCGTCCAGGATCGCCCCCGACAGGACCTCGGCCGCCTCGGATTGCTCAGGGCTGGAATCGTCGAACAGGACGAGCGGGTGCAGGTTGCCGTCGCCGGCGTGGAACACGTTCGCGACCCTGATACCGGACGCCGCGGACATCGCGCTGATCCGGTCGAGCACCTCGGGCAGCGCGGTTCGCGGCACGACGCCGTCCTGCACGATGTAGGCGGGCGAGATCCTGCCGACGGCCGCGAACGCGGACTTGCGGCCGGTCCAGATCGCGGCGCGTTCTGCGGGGTCGGCTGCCTCCCTGATCTCGAAAGCGCCGGCCCTCTCGGCGATCGCGCGGACCGCGGCCGTCTCGCTCCGCACGTCCGCCTCTGGCCCGTCCAGCTCGACGATCAGCACCGCGCCAGCGCCCTGCGGGTAGCGGCAGGCGACAGCGGCCTCGGCGGCCTCGATGGCCAGCGCGTCCATCATCTCGATCGCCGCTGGCAGGATGCCGGCCCCGATGATCGCCGAGACCGCGGCGCCGCCGTGCCCCATCGTCTCGAACGCCGCCAGCAGCGTGGTGACCGCCTGCGGGATCGGTGTCAGCCTGACGACGATCTTGGTGACGATGCCGAGGGTGCCCTCCGAGCCGGTAAACGCGCCGAGCAGGTCGTAGCCGGGGGACGCGCCTGTGCCGTCGCCAAGCCAGGTCAGCTCGCCGTCCGGGGTGACGATCTCCAGGCCCGTCACGTGGTGCACCGTGAAACCGTGCTTCAGGCAGTGCGCGCCGCCCGAGTTCTCTGCGACGTTGCCGCCGACCGAGCAGATCTGCTGGCTCGACGGGTCGGGCGCGTAGAACAGCCCGTACGGCTGCGCCGCCTTGCTGACGGCGAGGTTGGTCACGCCAGGCTCGACGACGGCGCGTCGGCTGGCCGGGTCGATGTCGATGATCCTGCGCATCTTCGCGGTCACGACGAGCACGCCATCGGCCCTCGGCAGCGCGCCGCCCGAGAGCCCGGTTCCGCTGCCTCGTGCCACGAACGGGACGCGGGCGGCGGCGCAGGCCCGCACCACGTCGGCGACCTGGCTGGCGGTTTCCGGCAGCACGACAAGCCCAGGGGAGCAACGGTGCGCGGTCAGTCCGTCGCACTCGTAGGTGCGCAGCTCCATCGGATCGGTGAGCACGGCGTCCGCGCCGCACGCGCTGATCAGCTCCGGGATCAGGCTGGCCAGCACCTCGCTCATCGTCGTCCTCGCCTCCCTGTGGCTCGTTTGCGGTCTTACCGTCTATCTTCCCCCTGTTTGGCGATCGCGACCACGCGGCTAGGGTGACCATGACCCTGCGGGGGGGCGGACAGCGAAAGGGGGCGGCGGCGATGACCGTGCCTGAGGTCCGCCGGATCTCCTCGGGGACCACCTGGGAGCCGGTCGTGGGCTACAGCCGGGCCGTCGCGGCCGGGGACTTCGTGTTCGTCTCTGGCTGCACGTCGGTCGACGGCGCTGAGTTCGTGCACCCGGGCGACGCCTACGCGCAGACCAGGCAGGCGATCAGCAACGCGGCAGGGGCGCTGGCCGGGCTCGGTGCGAGCCTCGCCGACGTGGTGCAGACCAGGATGTACGTCACCGACATCTCGCGCTGGCAGGAGTACGGCCGCGCGCACGGGGAGTTCTTCGGCGAGGTGCGGCCGGCGGCCACGATGATCGAGGTAGCCGCGCTGATCGAGGCAGGAATGCTGATCGAGATCGAGGTGGTCGCATGCATCTCGCCGCGCAGCGGCCTGCTGGTCGGCATCTACCAGGTGCGCGGGCACCGGCACATCGCCGGGTTCAGCTACCACCACGGTGTGTTCCGCACGTTGGCCGACCCGTCGGCGACCGTGAACACCGAGCCGCAGTGCGCCAGCGACCGCAGCAGGCTGGCCGGTTTCTACACCGGCAAGAAGAACGTGACGACCGGGTTCAGGTTCACTCCTGGCAAGGCCCGCGCCGCCGGGCAGGGAACCGGCGTGAGCGCCGTACACGGGCCGCTGCCGTTCCCGGCCCGCTTCGGTGGCTTCTAGGCCCAGCCAGGGCGGCCGCGAGACGCGACTAGCTACGGTTGGGCCATGGCCGCTTCACAGGAGCTGAAGGTCGGAGACCGGACGATCCGGATCTCCAATCCTGACCGGGTCTACTTCCCTGCCCGCGGCGAGACCAAGCTCGACCTGGCCCGCTACTACGTGTCCGTCGGCGACGGCATCGTCAGGGCGCTCAGGGAGCGGCCGTGCATGCTGCATCGATTCCCCTCAGGCGTGGCCGGCGAGAAGGTGCACCAGAAGCGGATCCCCGGCGGCGCGCCCGACTGGCTGGAGACCGTCAGGGTGCACTTCCCTCGCTATGGCCGGCACGCTGACGAGCTCTGCGTGACCGAGCTGGCGAGCGTGATCTGGGCAGTGCAGATGTCGACCGTGGAGTTCCATCCCTGGAACTCCCGCCGTGCCGACACCGAGCGGCCCGACGAATGGCGGATCGACCTGGACCCGATGCCGCAGTGCGGCTTCGACCGGGTGCGCCGGGTCGCCGGCGTCGTACACGAGATCCTCGACGAGCTCGGCGCCGTCGGGTGGCCGAAGACCTCTGGCGGACACGGGCTGCACATCTACGTCCGGATCGAGCCGCGGTGGGAGTTCGGCGAGCTACGGCGGGCCGCGCTGGCGTTCGCGCTCGAGGTGGAGCGGCGCGCACCGGACGACGTCACGACGACCTGGTGGCGCAAGGACCGGGATCCGGCCAAGGTCTTCGTCGACTACAACCAGAACACCAGGGACCATACGATCGCCTGTGCCTACTCCGTGCGCGGGGTGCCCGAGGCGACAGTCTCCACGCCGATCAGCTGGGACGAGGTCGACGAGGTGGAGCCTAAGGCGTTCACGATCGCGACCGTGCCCGCGCGTTTCGCGGAGCTCGGCGACCTGCACGCCGGCATCGACGACCGCGCGTATTCGATTAAGACGCTGCTCAAGTGGGCTGACAGGGACGGGCTTGACGAGCCCTGACCGCGCCCCTGGCGGGCGCGGCAGCCGGATTCAGCTGAAAGCCGCCCTGGCGGCCGCGGCACCTGGCCCGGCCTGATTCCAGTAGCCGTAGGTGCCGTGATCGCGTAGCTCGGCGGCGGCCCGCGCGACCGCGCCCAGTCCCGTGAACGCGAAAGCGCCGCCGACCGAGACCCGCTTGACGCCCATGGCGC
This sequence comes from uncultured Actinomycetota bacterium, assembly GCA_963739025.1. Classification (GTDB taxonomy): domain Bacteria; phylum Actinomycetota; class Actinomycetes; order Streptosporangiales; family Streptosporangiaceae; genus Chersky-822. The sequence continues at coordinate 516,774 of CAVTYS010000006.1, forward strand.
CGAGTTCGGCGACCGTCGGCGTGCCAGGCAGCGCGAGCACGTTGACGGGCAGGTCGACACCGGCGACCAGTTCCCTGATCTCGTCCGGCTTCTGGACGCCTGGCGCGAACAGCACGTCGGCGCCCGCCTCCTGGTAGCTCCGCAAGCGGGCGATCGTGTCGGCCAGGTCAGGATTTCCGCGCAGGAAATTCTCGGCCCTGGCGGTCAGCACGAGGCGCACGGGACCGCTGTGCGCTGCCTCGGCGGCAGCGGCGACCCGTTCGGCGGCGAGCGCATGGTCGTAGATCGGGTTCTCGTCGCGATTGGCGTAGTCCTCGACCGAGCAGCCGGCCAGGCCAGCCGCCACCGCCTGCCTGACCGTCTCCGCGACACCCGCCGGGTCGTCAGCGAAGCAGTTCTCCAGGTCGGCGGAGACCGGCAGGTCCGTGCCGGCCGCGATCCACTGCGCGTGGCCGATGGCCTCGTCGCCCGTCACCGCTCCGTCTGCCCGGCCGAGCGTGGCGGCGAACCCGCTGCTCGTGGTCGCGAGCGCCGCGAACCCCAGCGACGCCAGCAGCAGCGCCGATCCGCGGTCCCACGGGTTGGGCATGAGCAGCGGCTGCTCGCCGTGGTGCAGCGCGAGGAACCGTTCGGCCTTCTCGGTCTGCGTTGGCATGACAGATCGCCTCACGGCATGTGCTCGTACGCGGGCAGGGTCAGGAACTCGGCGTAGTCATCAGCGAGCGCGACGTCCCTGAACAGGCTGACGGCCTCGGCGTACTTCTCCGCGTCGTAGTCGTCGCCGGCCGCCGCTGCGATCTTGCCGAGCTCGGAGTCGATGACCTCGTCGATGAGCTCCCTGGTGACCTGCGGGCCCTCGGCGAGATGAATGTCGTTGTGCAGCCACTGCCAGACCTGCGAGCGGGAGATCTCCGCGGTCGCCGCGTCCTCCATCAGGTTGAAGATCGCCACCGCGCCCTGCCCGGCCAGCCAGCTCGCCAGGTACTGCAAGCCGACGCTGACGTTGTTGCGCAGGCCGGCCTCGGTGATCGCGCCTGGCGTGCTTGGCACGTCGAGGAGCTGGGCCGCGGTCACCACGACATCGTCGCGTAGCTTGCCGAGCTGGTTCGGCGCCTCGCCGAGCACGCCGTCGAAGATCTCCCTGCACACCGGGACCAGGTCAGGATGCGCCACCCAGGAGCCGTCGAAGCCGTCGCGGCTTTCGCGCGTCTTGTCGTCGCGGACCTTGGCCAGGGCGATCTTGTTGACCTCAGGGTCGCGGCGGCTCGGAATGAACGCGGCCATGCCGCCCATCGCGTGTGCGCCCCGCCCGTGGCAGGTGCGGACCAGCAGCTCGGTATAGGCGCGCATCATCGGGGCCGTCATCGTCACCGCGTTGCGCTCGGGCAGCACGAAGCTGCGGCCCCTGGTGCGGAACTTCTTGATGATGCTGAACAGGTAGTCCCAGCGGCCCGCGTTCAGTCCCGCGCTGTGTTCCCGCAGCTCATAGAGGATCTCCTCCATCTCGAACGCGGCCGGGATGGTCTCGATCAGCACGGTGGCCCTGATCGTGCCCCTGGGCAGGCCGAGCGCGTCCTGTGCCAGGTTGAAGGCGTCGTTCCAGAGCCTGGCCTCGAGGTGGCTTTCCATCTTCGCCAGGTAGAAGTACGGTCCCTTGCCCTTGTCCAGCTGGCGGCGCGCGCAGTGGAAGAAATACAGGGCGAAGTCGAACAGGCTGCCTGAGATGCGCTGCCCGTCGACCAGGACGTGCTTCTCATCGAGATGCCAGCCGCGGGGCCTGACCACGATCGTGGCTAGCTGGTCATCGGGCGCCAGCTGGTAGGCCTTTCCGTCGGGGCTGGTGAAGTCGATGGTCCTGTCCAGCGCGTCCTTGAGGTTCAGCTGGCCGGTGACCATGTTGTCCCAGAGCGGGGTGTTCGCGTCCTCGAAGTCGGCCAGCCAGACCTTGGCGCCCGAGTTCAGGGCGTTGATCGTCATCTTCCTGTCGGTCGGGCCGGTGATTTCTACCCTGCGGTCCACCAGTCCGGGAGCCGGCGACGCGACCTGCCAGCTTCGGTCCGCCCTGATGGGCGCGGTGTCAGGCAGGAAATCGAACGTCCCGCCCGCGCTGAGCCGGCGCTGCCGGGCGGCGCGTGCCGCAAGCAGCTCGGCTCGCCTAGGACCGAGCTCACGCTGCAGCGCCGCGATCAGGTCCATGGCCTGCGGCGTCAGGATCTCCTCATACCGGTCACCGGCCGGCCCGTCGACCTGGATGCCCGCGCCATAGCTCATTCTCGGTCGCTCCTTACTGCTGTCAGGCGCCCGGTCGCGGGCTGACACGATCCTAGAGAACCGCCCGCCCGCCTGGCCCTGCCAGGCCCGAGCCCGGACTCAACCATCGCATACTCGCGTATTGGGGTACATCCCATGTGGCGGCCAGGCCGGGGCAGCGGTCCGGGCACATCCTCGGGCGTCTCGGTGTTATTCAAGTGACGCCGCGGCCCGGCCGTGGCAGCATCGAGTGACCGTCAGCCAGCGACGGTCCCATCCTGGACGGCAGATGACAGCAGAACGACGTAACGATACCGACGACGGTCCCGAGATCTACGATCCTGGCCAGTTCGACCTGGAGGAGCGGCACTCGCTGCGGCGGGTGGCCGGCCTGTCCACCGAGCTCGAGGACATCAGCGAGGTCGAGTACCGGGCACTGCGGCTCGAGCGGGTCGTGCTGCTCGGGGTGTGGACCGAGGGCACGCTCGCGCAGGCAGAGAACTCGCTGCGGGAGCTCGCCCTGCTCGCGGAGACCGCCGGATCGCAGGTGCTTGACGGGCTTACCCAGCGGCGCGGCAGGCCTGACGCGTCCACCTACGTGGGCGCGGGCAAGGCCGCCGAGCTCGCCGAGCTGGTCAGGGTGACCGGCGCTGACACGGTGATCTGCGACGGCGAGCTGACGCCGAGCCAGCTGCGCAAGCTGGAAGGTGTCGTCAAGGTCAAGGTGATCGACAGGACCGCGCTGATCCTGGACATCTTCGCGCAGCACGCGAGGAGCAAGGAGGGCAAGGCTCAAGTCGAGCTCGCCCAGATGCAGTACATGCTGCCCAGGCTCCGCGGCTGGGGCGAGTCCTTGTCCAGGCAGGCAGGCGGCCGGGTGGCTGGCGGCGGCGGAATCGGCACCCGTGGCCCTGGCGAGACCAAGATCGAGACGGACAGGCGCAGAATCAGGACCAGGATCGCGCGGCTGCGCAGGGAGATCGCGGAGATGTCAACCGGCCGCGGGGTGCAGCGCGGTCAGCGCAGGCGCCGCGAGATCGCATCGGTGGCCATCGCCGGCTACACGAACGCGGGCAAGTCGAGCCTGCTGAACCGGCTGACCGGTGCGCACGTCCTAGTCGACAACTCGCTGTTCGCGACGCTCGATCCGGCCGTCCGCAAGGCGCGGCTGCCATCAGGCGTCCCGTTCACGCTCACCGACACCGTCGGCTTCGTCCGGCACCTGCCGCACCAGCTTGTCGACGCGTTCCGGTCGACGCTTGAGGAGGTCGCCGACGCCGACCTGGTGCTGCACGTGGTCGACAGCTCCGACGCCGATCCGCGCTCGCAGATCGCGGCCGTGCGCGAGGTGCTCGCCGAGATCGGTGCGCGCGAGGTGCCAGAACTGGTGGTCTTCAACAAGGCCGACTGTGCCGACGAGCTCGAGCTGAAGGGCCTGCAGCTGGCTGAGCCGCAGTCGGTGGTCGTCTCCGCGCGCACCGGCGACGGGCTGCCGTCCCTGCTTGCCGAGATCGAGCGGCTGCTGCCGAGGCTGAGTCACGAGGTAGACGTCGTGGTTCCGTACTCGCGCGGCGACCTGATAGCCCGGGCCCATTCCGAGGGCGAGGTCCTCAGGACCGAGCACACCGGCGCGGGCACGCGGCTCGTCGCGAGGGTGCCGCCTGGCCTGGCGGCCGAGCTCGGACGGTATGTGCTGGCGGCCGACCTGGCGTGAGGCCTGCGGCAGGCGCGTAGTGCCTGGATCAGGCCTTAGACCACTGAGTCCTGCGATGCACTGGTACAGCATTGAGTAGTGCAATAGCGCTACGCAACCGATATGGTATGTGGGTTCCCGATGAGCTGTGGCCTTGTGGCCACATACCGCTATTCACTGAGCAGGTCACGGCGATTTCTTGACAGCAGGCGGATTCATGGCAGGTGGGGGCACGGCAGCGATCACCGCCTCGGCTTGCCTCCTGACCGGACATGGTGTATCCGGATGATTTTCCGACTCCTTACCAATATCGGCCGGTTGTGGACCGGTTCTGAGGTATGGAGCAATGCTGCCATTCTCATGCAGAACGATCGGATTGCCTGGGCCGGTCCCGCCGCGCAGCTTCCGACCAGCCTGCCCGGCATCATCGACGACATCGTCGATGTCGACCACGTCGAGAACCTCGGCGGCGCCCTGGTGACACCCGGCCTGATCGACGCCCATACGCATCCCGTCTACGCGGGGAACAGGTGGGCAGAGCTGGCCATGAAGTCGGGCGGCTCGTCAATGACGGAGATCGTCTCCGCGGGCGGCGGGCTGACCTCGACGGTCACCGTGACCAGGGGAACCGACCCATGGACGCTGTGCAACCACGTCAGGGGCCGGATGCGGGACTGGCTTCTGAGCGGCACCACGACCATCGAGGCCAAGACCGGCTACCACCTGACGAGGGACGGCGAGCTGGCTGACGTGCGGCTGCTTCGCTCGCTGGAGAGCGAGCCCGGCATGCCGCGCGTGCACGTGACGTTCTTCGCGGCGCATGCGCTCCCGCCCGAGTTCTTCGGCCGCCGCAACGACTACGTGAACGCGGTAAGCGGCTGGTGTGGCGATGCCGCGACGGCCGGCGCCGACAGCATCGACGTGCACTGCGACGACGGGCATTTCAGCGAGCCTGAGTCGCGATGGATCCTGAACGCCGGCCGGGCCGCCGGGCTGCTGCCGCGGCTGCACGCGGGCGGGGACTCCAGGATCGGCGCGGCCAAGCTGGCCGCCGAGCTCGGCTGTGCCTCCGCTGACCTGCTGAACGGGGCGGACGACGACGACGTGGCCGTCCTCGCGAAGGCCGGCGTGACAGCGGTCGTCTGTCCGTCGACCGCACAGGAGGGCGGGCGCTTGCCGCCCGTGCGGGCGCTGCTCGACCGGGGCGTGACGGTCGCGCTCGGCTCAGGTCACTCACCGGGAACTGCGGGGATCACCTCGATGCCGCTCGTGATCACCCTGGCCATCGCCAATCTGGGCATGAGCGTCACCGAGGCGCTGCGAGCAGCGACTGTGGGTGGTGCGCGCGCGCTGCGCGCCCCCGACCGCGGTGCGATGACGCGCGGGCGGCTTGCCGACGTCGTCGCCTGGGACGCCGACCACGAAGGCGCCTTCGCCTGGTCCTACGGCTTGCGCCCGTACAAGGTCTGGCGTGGCGGCGAGCCGGTCCCGATCTAAGGTCGCGCCGGCGTCGTCAGCCGCACCCGCGGCCTGGCCGGTGGCGGTCGTGACCGATTCGGCCGCGAGCCTGCCCGACGGCGCACCAGGCAGTGCTGGATCGGGCAGCGCTGGACCAGGCAGCGCTGGACCCCGGTGGGCCGGGCTGACGGTCGTGCCGCTGCGCCTGCTCGCTGGCGCGCTCGTCGCCGAGGATGGCGGGCCAGGCGCGGCTGCCGCGATCGAGAGCGCGGCGGCACGTGGCGAGCGGCTGACCACCGCCAGGCCCGCTCCCGCGCAGTTCGCTGCCGCGTACCAGGCGGCCGCTGCAGCCGGCGCCAGCGCGGTGCTGTCGGTCCACGTGTCCGGGCTGCTGTCGGGGACGGTTAGCTCGGCAGCGCTCGCCGCCGCGGCGGCGCCTCTCCCTGTTCTCGCGCTCGACGCTCGCACCATCGGCTCGGGACTGGGACTGGTCGTGCTGGCCGCGGTCGCGGCCGCCCGCGCAGGCCAGAACCTCGACGCGGTGGCCGCGGCCGCTGGCGCGTGCGCTGAACAGGTCGGTTCGTTCTTCGCTGTCGATCGTCCCGATGCGCTGCTCGCCGGCGGACGGATGCCGCAGCCACAGCTGGCCGACGGTACGTCGGCAGGATCCCGCGACGAGACCCCGAGGCTCGTGTCGCGAACCGTGCTGCGGATCAGGTCAGGCCGCATCGCCACGGTCGGCCGGGTGCGGACCTGGACGTCGGCCGCCCGGCTGCTCACAGGAGCCGCCGCCGAGCTCGCCGCCGCGCTGCCGTCAGCACCCGTCGTGGTGGTCGACCACGTCGCGGCCGCTGGCCGGGCCAGAGCACTGGCAGACCTGCTGGCTGCGGAGATTCCGCTGGCCGGCCCGGTGCCGGTGGTGGCGGCTGGTACTGCGATCCGGATCCACACGGGATCCGGAATGCTCGGCGTCTCGGTGGGGCCGGTTTCCGCTGTCGGCTAGCTCTGGCATGCTGCGGTCATGCCAGCGAACGCCACGCGATCCCAGCCCGTCGCAGACGGCCATGTCCCGGTCACCGTGGTCGTTGGCGAGGAAGAGCTTCTCGTCGAGCGCGCGGTCGCCGCCGTGCTGAGCGCTGGCCACCCGCCCGCCAGATCACACGGCGGATCCGACGCCGGGCCTGACGTGCACGACGTGCGCGGCGCCGATCTCGCAGCCGGTGAGCTTGCCATGCTGACCGCGCCGTCCCTATTCGGCGGCGATTGCGTGCTGGTCATCAGGGCGGCCCAGGACACGAGCGCCGCGGTGGCGGCCGAGATCGGCCAGCTCGCCGCGTCGATGCCGGACGACGTCACGCTGGTGGTCACCCACGCCGGCGGGGCTAAGGGGAAAGCCCTGCTTACCGCGCTCGGCACGGCGGGGGCGAAGCGGATCACCTGCCCCAGCATCCGCAGGTTCGGGGAGCGGATGGACTTCCTGCGCACGGAATTGGCCAGGGCTGGCCGCAAGGCCGACGACAGCGGGCTGCGGGCGCTGATCGATGCTGTCGGGACCGACCTCAGGGACCTGGCAGCGGCGTGCGATCAGCTGGTGTCGGACACGACCGGGGTGATCAACGCTCAGGTCGTGGCCAGGTACTGGCGCGGCAGGGCCGAGGCGAGCGGGTTCAGCGTGGCCGACCGCGCGCTGGAAGGCAATCTCGCCGAGGCGCTCGCCCAGCTTCGATGGGCGCTGGCTATCGGCACGGCCCCCGTCCTGATCACGAGCGCGCTGGCGCGCGGGATCAGGAATCTCGGACAGGTCGGAACGGCCAGGGGTAAGAGCGCTGACGCGCTGGCCGCCGAGCTAGGGATGCCCGCCTGGAAGGTCGACAAGGTGCGCCAGCAGCTTCGCGGCTGGAGTTCTGGCGGCTTGACCAGGGCGCACTCTGCCGTGGCGCAGGCCGATGCGGACGTGAAGGGAGAAGGAGCGAGCGCCGGCTTCGCACTCGAGCGTGCCGTTCGGGTGATCGTGGCCTCGCGCTCGGGCGACCGGTAGCGGCGTACGCCGCGTGGGCCGGGCCCGGATCAGGCGTTCAGCGAGGCGGCGTGCCTGGCGAGGGCCGACTTGCGGTTGGCGGCCTGGTTCTTGTGGATGACGCCCTTGCTCGCGGCCTTGTCGAGCTTGACGTAGGCGGCGCGCAGCGCCTCCGTCGCCTTCTCGGTGTCGCCGGAGTCGGCAGCATCGCGGAAATTGCGGACGGCGGTCTTCAGCGAAGACTTGACAGCCTTGTTGCGCTGCCTGGCCTTCTCGTTCTGCTTGTTGCGCTTGATCTGTGACTTGATGTTCGCCACGCGTAAGCCTCGCTACGTTTCTCGGTCGGTGGTCATCGGGATGCCCGGCGCTAGCCGAAGGCGCGGTCGCGCGCCCGGCGCGAAAGGTGCGGGCAAGCGGGCAACCTAGGAAGGATATCCGAGACTGCCCCGCCTGCTCAAACCAGAAGTACTGGCAGGCCGTTTCTCTCGCTGGCCACATGGCGGGGTGAATCCCTGGATCGACCCCGCTTAACGGGGGGAATCCGGCGGCTTCACGCTGGGCGGCGGTCAGTACCGGTCGTTCGGGGAACGGCTTCTAGTCGCCCTGACATCAGGCAGGCGTGCAGAGGGCTGGACAGGCAGGCAGTGGGGCTGGCATGGGCATTGGCCGCGGCGTGCGACCATAGACGGCGACAGCGAGTTCCCGGCGGGGGAGGGTTCCGACCCCGCTGGCCATGCGCGAGAGCAGCCGTGGCCGAAGCCCTGGCCAGCCCGCAGAGAGCCCGGCCTCCGGCTCCGGCGGTTCGCGCATGGGCGATACCTACAGCGAGCGGATGACCGTGCCACCGATGTCCGATCCGTCCCGAGCGCCCGCGCCGGAAGGCGCCCAGGCCAGCACAGCGCCTGCGCGCGCCAGCGCCAAGGCCGCGGCTGGCGCCGTGCTGCCTGAGCCGTCTCGGACCGACCAGGCGGTGATCAGGAATTTCTGCATCATTGCCCACATCGACCATGGCAAGTCCACGCTCGCTGACCGGATGCTCCAGCTCACCGGCGTGGTAGGCGACCGGCAGATGCGGGCGCAGTACCTGGACCGGATGGACATCGAGCGCGAGCGCGGCATCACGATCAAGAGCCAGGCCGTCCGGCTGCCGTGGCGTGGCAGCGACGGCCAGAACTACGTGCTCAACTTGATCGACACGCCAGGCCATGTCGACTTCTCCTACGAGGTGTCCAGGTCGCTCGCCGCGTGCGAGGGCGCGATCCTGCTGGTCGACGCCGCGCAGGGGATCGAGGCGCAGACCCTCGCCAACCTGTACCTCGCGCTCGAAGCCGACCTGCAGCTGATCCCTGTGCTGAACAAGATCGACCTGCCGGCCGCGCAGCCGGAGAAGTACGCCGCCGAGCTCGCCAAGATCATCGGGTGTGAGCCCGATGACGTGCTCCAGGTCTCGGCCAAGACCGGAGAAGGCGTCGCGGACCTGCTGAACGCCGTCGTCGCGCAGGTGCCCGCGCCGTCGGGGGAGCTGGACGCCCCGGCCAGGGCGCTGATCTTCGACTCCGTCTACGACACCTACCGTGGCGTGGTGACCTACGTCCGGATGGTCGACGGCCGGCTGTCCCGCCGCGAGCGCACGCTGATGCTGTCCACCAGGGCGGTGCACGACATGCTCGAGGTCGGCGTCATATCGCCCGAGCCTGTCCCTTCCGACGGCCTGGCCGCTGGCGAGGTCGGGTACCTGATCACCGGCGTAAAGGACGTCAGGCAGGCGCGGGTAGGCGACACGGTGACGAGCGCCGCCCATCCCGCTTCAGAACCCCTGGCCGGGTACGCGCACCCGAGGCCCATGGTGTTCTCCGGCCTGTATCCGGTGGACGGCGACGAGTACCCCGATCTGCGGGACGCCCTGGACAAGCTCAGGCTCAACGACGCGTCGCTGGTATACGAGCCGGAAACCTCGACCGCGCTCGGATTCGGCTTCCGGTGCGGCTTCCTCGGCCTGCTGCACATGGAGATCATCAGGGAGCGGCTGGAGCGCGAGTTCGACCTGTCGCTGATCTCCACGGCACCGAACGTGGTCTACCGCGTCGTGATGGACGCCGGCGCCGAGGTGGTCGTCACGAACCCGAGCGAGTTCCCGAGCGGCCCTGGCGGGATCGCGACGGCGACCGGCGTGATCGCGGCCGGCAAGATCAGCCAGGTCTTCGAGCCGGTGGTGCGGGCCACGGTGCTGGCGCCGTCGGACTACATCGGGCCGATCATGGAGCTGTGCCAGTCCCGCCGTGGCGTGCTGCTCGGCATGGAGTACCTGTCAGCCGAGCGGGTCGAGATCAGGTACACGATGCCGCTCGCCGAGATCATCTTCGACTTCTTCGACCAGCTGAAGTCCCGGACCAGGGGTTACGCCTCGCTCGACTACGATCCGGCCGGCGAGCAGGAGGCTGACCTGGTCAAGGTCGACATCTTGCTGCAGGGCCAGCCGGTGGACGCGTTCAGCCAGATCGTGCACGCCGACAAGTCGCGCGAGTACGGGCTCGCGATGACCTCGCGGCTGAAGGAACTGATCCCGCGGCAGCAGTTCGAGGTACCGATCCAGGCCGCCGTCGGCGCCAGGATCATTGCCCGCGAGAACATCAGGGCGCTGCGCAAGGACGTGCTCGCCAAGTGCTACGGCGGCGACATCACGAGGAAGCGCAAGCTGCTCGAGAAGCAGAAGGAAGGCAAGAAGCGGATGAAGACGATCGGCCGGGTCGAGGTGCCGCAGGAGGCCTTCGTCGCCGCGCTGACCACCGAGCAGGGCGGCGACAAGCGGTCCTGACGGCGAGCCGGCGGCAGGCCGGAGCGGCCGCGGAAACGCCAGGATCAGGACGCGACGTTGACGATGGCCAGGACTGCTATCAGCGCGATGATCGGGCCGAGCACGCCCACGTAGCCCATGACAAGACCAGCGGTCGCCATGCCGCTGCCTGCCTCGCCGGTCTGCCTGATCTGGCGCCTGGCCACGTGGCCGAAGACGATCGCTGGCACGCCCGCCAGGAACCAGAAGAAGACCTGTCCGACGCCGCAGACCATGGAGGCGACGGCCATCTGGTTGGTTCTCGGCCCGACCGACGGGTGGGCTCCAGGCCGGTAAGGAACCGGCTGGCGCAGGTCGGCGGTCAGGGCGCCGAGCTGCTCGTAGGTCTTGGCTTCCATCAGGCTGGTCGACCGCGCGTCGAACTCATCCCAGGTCAGCCTGCCGTCCGCGTAGGCGGCCTGCAGCAGGGTGTGCACGCCATCCCTGTCGGCATCGGTCGCCCGCATCGACCCGTAGCTACCAGCAGTCATCGGTCCCGTCCCCATCAGGCATCGCGCGGGTGAAGCGCATTCCCAGATTAACCCCAGTCTCGGCTAACCTGCGGACATGATTGCCGCTCGAGTTGTCTCGGTAAACATCGGCCGGGTTGCCGACCTGATGATCGCAGGGCGGCCGGACCGTGCTGGCCCCGGGGGGCGACCCCCCGAGTCCCCCCGCAGTGCTGGCCCGGGGGGGCGACCCCCCGAGTCCCCCCGCAGTGCTGGCCCGGGGGGGCGACCCCCCGAGTCCCCCCGCAGTGCCATCGACAAGCGCCCGGTCGGCGGCGCTGTGCGCGCGCACCGGCTCGGCCTGGCAGGCGACGAGCATGGCGATACCGAGAATCACGGCGGGCTGGACCAGGCCGTATACGCATACGCCAGGGAAGACCTGGACTGGTGGACGGAGCGGCTCGGCCGGGAACTGCGTAACGGCGAGTTCGGAGAGAACGTCACCACCGCGGGAATCGACGTCAACGCGGCGCTGATCGGCGAGACCTGGCGGCTGGGCGAGCTGGTCGTCCAGGTCACGTCGCCGCGGATCCCGTGCGAGACGTTCAAGGCGTGGACGGGCGAAGACCGCTGGGTGCGGCGGTTCGCGGCCGGCGGGCGTCCCGGGGCTTACCTGCGGGTGCTGGCCGAGGGTGAGATCAGGGCCGGGGACGAGATCGAGGTGCTGTCCAGGCCTCCGCAGCGGGTCACCGTGGCCGAGTCCATGCTCGCCTACTACGGGGACGCTGACCTGATGCGGACGCTCCTGACGGTTCCGGGACGAGGCGCGAAGTGGGACGCGATCGCCGCGCGTGTCCTCGGCAGGACGACTGTGTGATCGCCGGGAAGGCCTGAGCATGCCAGGCGCACCGCCCGAGGGAACGCCGGTTCCGCCAGACGGCAGGCTTCCCGCTCGCGCGCTCGACCAGCTGGACACGATCCCGTTCGGAATCTATGTGCATGTGCCTTTCTGCGCGTCCCGGTGCGGCTACTGCGATTTCAACACCTACACCGCGGACGAACTGGGAGGGGCATCCAGGGACAGCTACGCCGACCTCGCGATCGCAGAGATAGTCATGGCGCGGAAGGTGCTGGGTCCAGCGGCGCCCGCGGTCAGCACGGTGTTCTTCGGCGGCGGCACGCCGACGCTGCTGCCACCCGCTGACCTGGCCGGCATCCTGCGGGCGATCGGCGCCGAGTTCGGCATGGCCGCTGACGCCGAAGTGACCACTGAAGCGAACCCGGAGAGCGTGGACGAACGGGGGCTGGCCGCGCTCAGGGAGGCGGGCTTCACGAGGATCTCGCTCGGCATGCAGAGCGCGGCCGAGCACGTGCTCGCCGTCCTGGACAGGGCGCATTCACCAGGCCGCGCCGAGCAGTGCGTGTCGTGGGCCAGGTCGGCGGGCTTCGCCCACGTCAGCCTGGACCTGATCTACGGCACTCCTGGCGAATCCGCCAGGGACTGGGAGCGCTCGGTTCGCAGCGCCATCGGTGCCGGCCCTGACCACGTCTCGGCCTACGCGCTGATCGTCGAAGAAGGAACGCGGCTGGCGGCGCGGATCAGGCGCGGTGAGCTCGCGCCCCCCGACGACGACGAGATGGCCGACCGCTACCTGGCGGCCGACGAGTTGTTCGGCGCGGCTGGCCTGCGCTGGTACGAGGTCTCCAACTGGGCGAAGGGCCCCTCCGGGCCGGCTGCTGGCCTCGGGCCCTCCGGGCCGGCTGCTGGCCTCGGGCCCTCCGGCCGGCTGCTGGCCTCGCACCGGGAGCGGCCTGTCGGCACAACCTGCTCTACTGGTCGGGCGGCAACTGGTGGGGTGTGGGCCCTGGCGCTCACAGCCATATCGGCGGCACGCGCTGGTGGAACGTGCGGCATCCGGCGGCGTACGCGGGCCGGATCGCGGGAGGAATCAGCCCGGGCCAGGCCAGGGAGGTGCTGACCGAAGCCGAGCGCAGGACCGAGCGGATCATGCTGGAGACCAGGCTCGCCTCCGGCTGCCCGGTCAGCGTCCTGCACCAGGCAGGCAGGCGCGCGGCCGAGTCCGCGGTGGCGGACGGCCTGGCCGATCCTGCCCTGCTCGAGGCTGGCCTGGTGGTGCTCACATCGGCAGGACGGCTGCTCGCTGACGCGGTGATCCGCGGTCTGACGGAGTAGGCGCCGGCTCCCGTGGTAACTCCCGCAGTGACTTGACCGGCGTGTCACAGTATCGTTCGGCCATAGACTTGGCACTCGGGCTACCCGAGTGCCAGGGGAGGTGAGGAGTGCTAGACGACAGGAAGCTGGCGGTACTGCGGGCGATCGTCGAGGACTACGTCTCCACTAACGAGCCGGTTGGCTCCCGCGCGCTCGTCGAACGGCACAATCTGGACGTTTCCCCTGCGACGATCCGCAATGACATGGCTGTGCTCGAGGAGCAGGGCTACATCGTCCAGCCGCACACCAGCGCTGGCCGGATACCCACAGACAAGGGCTACCGGCTGTTCGTGGACAGGCTGTCCGCGATCAAGCCGTTCTCGACCGCCGAGCGGCGCGCGATCGAGACCTTCCTCGCTGGCGCCTACGATCTCGACGATGTGGTCATGCGCACGGTCAGGCTGCTGGCACAGCTGACCCGCCAGGTAGCCGTCGTCCAATATCCCTCGCTGAGCAAGTCGTCGGTCCGGCACGTGGAGCTGGTGCCGCTGGCCGAGCGTCGTCTGCTGCTCGTCCTCATCACCGACACCGGCCGGGTGGAGCAGCGCGTGGTTGAAGTGCCGGCCAGCTATGACGAAGATTCGATCATGCAATTGCGCGCGGTGCTCAACGCGTGCCTGGACGGGCGCAAGCTCACTGACGTCGCGTCCGTGGTCGCGGAACTTCCCGGTCGCGTCGAGCCGCGGGAACGCGCGAACGCCGCCGCGGTGTTCTCAGTGATATTGGAAACACTTGTCGGGCGGCACGAAGAGAAGATCATCATAGGCGGCGCGTCGAACCTCACCGCCGCTGACTTCTCGCAGGGCCTGCGCGAGGTGCTCGAAGCTCTGGAGGAACAGGTCGTCCTGATGCGGCTGCTCGGCGAGACTGACGACCAGGCGTCGGTTACGGTCAGGATCGGCGCGGAAAACGATGTGCTCGGCCTGCGCACGGCGTCGGTGGTGGCGGCGGGCTACGGCTCGGCCGACCGGCCGCTCGCCAAGCTCGGCGTGGTGGGCCCGACGAGGATGGACTACCCAACAGCGATGGGGGCGGTGCGCGCGGTGGCACGGTATACCGGTCAGATCCTGGCGGAGTCGTAGGGGATGAGCGTGGCAACCGACTACTACGCCGTGCTTGGCGTGCGCCGGGACGCGAATGCCGAGGAGATCAAGAAGGCATACCGGAGGCTGGCGCGCGAGCTGCACCCAGACGTGAACCCTGACCCGGTCACGCAGGAGCGTTTCAAGGAGATCACCCAGGCCTACGAGGTGCTTTCCGACCCTGACAAGCGGCAGATGTACGACCTGGGCGGGGACCCGTTCGCGCCCGCTGGCGGCCCTGGCTTCGGCGCCGCTGGGTTCCCGTTCAGCGACATCATGGATGCCTTCTTCGGCGGCGGCCAGGGCGCACGAGGCCCGCGGAGCAGGGCTCGCCGCGGCCGCAACGCCACGATCAGGGTCGACCTCGACCTGTCCGAGTGCGTCTTCGGGGCGACCAGGGAGCTGACCGTCGACACCGCCGTGGTGTGCCCGACCTGCACGGGCGAGGGCAGCGCTCCTGGCACCCACCCGACGACGTGCGAGGTCTGCAACGGGCGCGGCGAGGTCAGCCAGGTCACCAGGTCCTTCCTCGGCCAGGTGATGACGTCACGGCCGTGCCCTGGCTGCGGCGGGTTCGGCACCGTCATCCGGCGGCCGTGCCCGGAGTGCGACGGCGACGGGCGGGTGCGGACAAGGCGCACCGTCAAGGTCAGGATCCCGGCGGGCGTCGAGGACGGCACCCACATCCAGCTGGCCGGCGAAGGCGAGATCGGCCCGGGCGGCGGCCCGCCCGGTGACCTGTTCCTCGAGATCGTGCAGCGGCCGCATCAGATCTTCGAGCGGCACGGCGATGACCTGCATTGCACGCTGACGATTCCGATGACGGCGGCCGCCCTGGGGGCGACGCTGCAGATCCAGACGCTGGACGGCCCGGCGAACATCGACATCAGGCCGGGAACCCAGTCCGGCCAGGCAATCCCGCTGTACGGCCAGGGCTCCTCGCACCTGCACGGACCGGGTCGCGGCGACCTGCTCATCCACGTGACCGTCGAGACGCCGGTCAAGCTGGAACCCGAGCAAGAGGAAGTACTCAGGCAGCTGGCGACCATGCGCGGCGAGGAGTCGCCGCCCGGCAAGTTCGCGCCAGGGGAGCAGGGGTTCTTCTCCCGGCTGCGGGATGCCTTCAACGGCCGGTAGCAGGCCGCCGGTTTTCCTCAGCGACACCGCGCGGATCAGGGCGGCCGGCAGCGCGGGCGGCCAGTTCATGCTGACCGGTGCCGAGGGCAGGCACGCCACCACGGTGCGGCGGCTCGCTCGTGGGGAGCGGGTCGACGTGACCGACGGGGACGGCCTGCTGGCCGAGTGCGAGGTGCTCGCGGCACGGCCGGGAGCCGGCGAGCTCGACCTGGCCGTGCTCGCGCTGCGCCAGGAACCTCCGCCATCCTGCCAGCTGACGGTTGTCCAGGCGATACTCAAGGGCGATCGCGGCGAGCTCGCCGCCGAGCTGATGACCGAGGTTGGGGTTGACACGATCGTGCCGTGGGCCGCAGGGCGGTCGATCGCGAGGTGGCGCCCTGACCGTGAGGACAAGGCGCTCAGCCGCTGGCGGACGGCAGCGCGCGAGGCGGCCAAGCAGTCACGCCGCAGCAGGTTTCCCGAGGTCACAACGCAGGCGACGACCGCGGAGGCGGCGGCGCTTGTGGCCGGTGCTGACCTGGCGCTGCTGCTCGACGCGCAGGCAGGTCAGCAGCTGGCCGGGATCTCGCTGCCCGCGGCTGGCCAGATCCTGCTGGTCATAGGCCCGGAAGGCGGGATCAGCCCCGCCGAGTCAGCCGATCTGACCGCGGCTGGGGCGATACCGGTGCGGCTCGGGCCGACGGTGCTCAGGGGCTCGACCGCGGGAGCCGTGGCGGCGGCGCTGGTTCTCAGCGGCTGTGGCAGGTGGACCCAGCGCAAAGACACGCAAGCCTAGGCTCAAGGCACGCAGGCCAAGACCTCAATGGCACGAAGGCGAGTCGCTTGGTGACGGATGCGGCGTCCGCGGCGCTTTCGGCGTCGAGAACTGCGGCTGCGGGGTGGCTCCCTGCGGAGACGCGCTGCCAGGCGGGTCAAGAGCCGACTGCGTCGCCTGTCCTGACGCCTGGTCGGTGGGCCCTGACGTCGGCGAGTCGCTCGGCGTCGTTGAGCTGCTGGACGAGCCGCTCGACGGGCTTGGCGATGGTGAGGTCGAGGTCGGCGACGGCGAGCCGCTCGGCGACCCGCTGGACGGCGACGGCGACCCGCTCGGCGACCCGCTCGCGGACCCCGAGCGCGCGGTGCAGCTCGGCGACGACGAAGCCGACGACGTGCCGCCCTGGCTGATCGGGCCGCCAGCGCCGTAACCACCGCCCGGGTTCGCCGACGACGGCGCGCTGCTCGAGCCGCCTGCAGGCACGGGGTTGCTGTTGCCAGAGATGCTGATGAGGGCCGGCGGCAGGGCCGCGATCGCCAGCGACGCGCCGACCACAACCAGCAGCCCGGTGGCGACCGCGGCGGCGGGCCGCAGCCAGGCGACCCAGCCCGAGAGCCCCTGATCGGGGCGGAACCGATCCACGACCGCTCCCCAGGCGTACCGGATCCAGATCCCCGCGGGCTCGAGGTACCTGGCTGTCGCGCTCAGCGCCGCGAGCAGGCCGGCCAGGTACCTGGTCCGCCAGCCGGCCCAGCCAGCTAGCTGGACCGGCGCCGGCGGCCCCGCGGCGATCTTGGTGTGGATCCGGTCAAGCCCGTCCGCGGCCGGCTCGATCGTGTCGGCCGCCATCCGCAGCGCACGCCGGAGCGTCTGCTCGAGCATGGCCTGGCGGGGGTCAGGGCGACGGTGGCTCATGACTCACGCTCCAGCACGGAGCGCAGGGCGGACATGGCCCGCGAGGTGTGACTCTTGACCGCGCCCCTGGTGATGCCCATCGCCGCCGCGATCTGCGCCTCCGACAGGTCTCCGTAGAACCGCAGCACGACGACCTCGCGCTGTCGTTCAGGGAGGGAGCGCAAGGCGGCAACCACAGATGACCGCTCGATCAGCGCGAGGGCGCCGTGCTCGGCGCTCGGCATGTCGGGAGCGGGCTTAGGTGCGTTGCGATCGACCACGATCCGGTGCCTGAGCACCGAACGCGCCCGGTTGACCACGGCAGCGCGGAGGTACGAGAGGGTCTTCTCGTTGTCACGCAGCCGGTGCAAGCCAGCATGCAAGGCGACAAACGAGTCCTGCACAACTTCCTCCGCGGTCGCGATGTCATGGACGAGCAACGTCGCCAGGCGCACGAGCGAGCGGTAGTGCGCGCCGTATATCTCCGCTATGGCCGCATCCGCGTCGACTGCGTGGCCGACATGGCTTCCGTTGCTGGCAGAGCGGTCATGACGAGGATCTGCCGTGACCCGCCCCAGCACCGTGGCCGCCACTAGGGTTTCGGTCACCTTGTCTTGACGCGCGGGCATGCCGCTAGGTTCACGTCCAGTCATCACAAGATGTAGCGCGGGACCCTCGCGCACCGCCTCGTATCACGAATCCCACGCTCCAAGATTCACCTAATCCGACCCAGCCGCACCATGCGGGGGCGCTGCCCCGGCGCCCCGCCCCCGCCGCGGGCGCACCCAGGGCAGCCCTCCTCGGGCAGCAAGGTCCAGGTCGCCCGCGTGTCCGCGTGCCTCAGGCATCGAGGACCGGCCTGAGCGGTCAGGCCCGCAGCGCGCTGGAGGTTAGCAGTGTTGCAACCATATATGTCACCGGCCGCCAGAGCACGTCACACGTTAGTATCGGCCCGTGCCTGACTGCCTATTCTGTAGAATCGTGGCTGGCGAGGTCCCTGCAACACGCGTGCTGGAATCAGAACGCACGTTCGCATTTCGCGACATCAATCCGCAGGCTCCTATTCACGTGCTCGTCATTCCCAAGCCGCACTATCCTGACCTGGCGGGCCTGGCTGGCGCGGAGGACGGGTTGCTCGCCGAGGTAGTGGCGCAAGCTCACGAGGTCGCGGTCACTGAGGGCATTGCCGAGACCGGTTATCGCGTTGTCTTTAATACGGGCAGTCACGCCGGCCAGACGGTCGGTCATGCGCATGCCCATGTACTCAGCGGCCGGCCGATGGCGTGGCCGCCCGGATGAGGAACCCACGATGAGGCGGGGGTATTGAAGAAGAATCCAACCGAGACCGGGCCTCGCGGCCCGGCTGAGCGTCCGGTGTCTCGAGGACCCGCTGAGCGTCGCGGGCCTGGCCAGGACGACCGGCAGACGGGCGGCGCGACGTCGCTGCGGATCGTGATTCCCGAACCGCATTCGATGGTCAGCCTGCTCGGCTCGCGTGACGAACTCCTCCATGTGATCGAAGAGGAGTTCGACTCCGATATTCACGTCCGCGGCAATGAGATCACCGTGACCGGTTCTGCGGCTGAGGCAGCGACCATCGGCGAGCTCTTCGAGGAGCTGACCGCGCTGATCGCGAGCGGCACCGAGGTCACCGCCGAGGTGGTGCAGCGCAGCGTCGCGATGCTGCGCAGGAAGTCGGGAGCCCGTCCGGCCGACGTGCTGACGCTGGACATCCTGTCGAGCAGGGGCCGGACCATCAGGCCCAAGACGCTGAACCAGAAGCGCTACGTTGACGCCATCGACAAGCACACGATCGTCTTCTCGATCGGCCCGGCCGGCACGGGGAAGACCTACCTGGCGATGGCCAAGGCGGTGAAGGCGCTGCAGGCTAAGGAGGTCAACCGGATCATCCTCACCAGGCCGGCGGTCGAGGCAGGCGAGCGACTCGGGTTCCTGCCGGGAACCCTGTACGAGAAGATCGACCCGTACCTGCGGCCGCTCTACGACGCGCTGCACGACATGGTCGACCCCGACTCGATCCCGCGGCTGCTGGCGGCGGGCACTATCGAGATCGCGCCGCTGGCCTACATGCGCGGCAGGTCGCTGAACGACTCGTTCATCATCCTTGACGAGGCGCAGAACACTTCGGCCGAGCAGATGAAGATGTTCCTGACCAGGCTCGGCTTCGGCAGCAAGATCGTCGTCACTGGCGACGTGACGCAGGTCGACCTGCCCGCTGGCCAGGTCAGCGGGCTTCGCATGGTCCAGGATGTGCTCGACGGGCTGCCGGACGTCTACTTCTGCAAGCTGACCGCGCACGATGTCGTGCGGCACAGGCTGGTGGCTGACATCGTGGACGCGTACGCGCGCTATGACGCGGCGAGGGCGGCAGCGGACGCTGGCCGCCTTCCTGCCAGCAGGGCGCGGCGCGACGCCAGCAGGAACCGGTGATCGCTATCACGGGCATACCTGTGACTATGAGGAACAAGACTCAGGAGCTGGCGTGAGCATCGAGATCGCCAACGAGTCGGGGGTGGCGGTGGACGAGGCCGGGCTCGCCGGGCTGGCCAGGCACGTGCTCGACGAGATGCGCGTGCACCCGCTCGCCGAGCTCTCGCTGCTGCTCGTGGACGAGCCGGCAATGACCGAGCTGCATGTCAGGTGGATGGGCGAGGAAGGTCCCACCGACGTGCTCGCTTTCCCGATGGACGAGCTGAGGCCGCCGCAGCCCGGCGGCGCGCACGCCGAGCACGGCGGCTCCGAGCCGGGCGGTATACCCGGCCTGCTCGGGGATGTGGTGATCTGCCCGCAGATGGCCGCTGTCCAGGCCAAGCGGGCCAGGCACAGCGCGGCCGAGGAGATCGACCTGCTAGCCGCGCACGGGATCTTGCACCTGCTCGGCTACGACCACGCTGACGCCAAGGAGCACGCGGCGATGTTCGGGCTGCAGGACAGGCTGCTGGCATCCTGGCGGGCCGAGCGCGCCCCGGCCGAGCACAGCGCAGCGGAACAGGGCACGGCAGAGCACACCAGCGGGCCGGGATAGGCGCGATGGGCTGGCTTCTGCTCGCCGCCGCGGCGCTCGTGCTGTTCGCCGGGCTCTGCGCGAGCGCGGACACCGCCCTGTTGCGGGTGTCCAGGGCCGGCGCCAGAGAGCTCGCGAGTTCCGGCAAGGAGGCATCAGCTCGGTTGCAGGCCGTGCTCGCCGAGGTGCCGAAGTACATCGCCGTGCTGCTGCTCGCCAGGGTCGCCGCCGAGCTGAGCGCGACGCTGATGGTCGGCGCCGTGCTGCTCCGCTGGGCCGGCCCGGCCTGGCGGGCGTTCTTGATCACGGGCGGAATCATGACCGTGGCCGTCTACGTCGTGGCCGGCATCGTGCCGCGCACGCTCGGCCGCCGGTACGCGACAAGCGTGGCCGATACGGCTGCCTCGGTCATGCAGCCGATCGTGCGGCTGATGGGGCCCTTGCCGGCCGTGCTGCTCGCGACCGGGCGGGTGCTAGGCAGGGACGGCAGCGAGCAGAAGGGACCGTCAGGCGAGGAAGAAGATCTCCGCGGCCTCGTCGATCTGCTCGAGCGCCGCCGGGTGATCGAGCCTGGCGAGCGGGCGATGATCCACTCGGTCTTTGAACTCGGCGACACGATCGTGCGCGAGGTCATGGTGCCCCGAACCGACATGATCTTCGTCGAGACCGGCAAGACCCTGCGGCAGGCCCTGTCGCTGGCGCTGCGCAGCGGCTTTTCCAGGATCCCCGTGATAGGCGAGAACCTCGACGACGTGATCGGAATCGCCTACCTCAAGGACATCGTGACCCGGGGCTACGAGTCCTCCGACGCCCAGGCGTCCGAGCGGGTGGACGCGGTCATGCGGCCGGCCACCTTCGTGCCAGACAGCAAGCCCGTCGACGATCTGCTGGCGGAGATGCAGGCCAGGCAGACACACGTTGCGATCGTGATCGACGAGTACGGTGGCACGGCCGGGCTGGTGACGATCGAGGACATTCTCGAGGAGATCGTCGGCGAGATCGCCGACGAGTATGACCAGGAGAGCCCGCCGGTCGAGTGGCTGGGCGACGACTACGTCAGGGTCACGGCCAGGTTGTCGGTGGACGAGCTCGCCGAGCTGTTCGGCGTGCGGATCGAGGCTGAGGACGTGGAGACCGTCGGCGGCCTGCTGGCACAGCGGCTCGGCCGGGTGCCGATCGCTGGCTCGACCGCGACGATGGCGGGACTGCGCCTCACGGCCGAGAGCCTCGCAGGCCGGCGGAACAGGATCAGCACCGTGACCGTCGAGCGGGTCGGCCAGGCAGAGACCGCCGCTGTGCGGCCGCCGAGGGAATCCAGGCCGGCCGCCAACGGCCCGGCAGCGAGGACCGGCGAGGCAGGTCCTGCGGCCGGCGCGGACAGATCGACGGGGCAGGACGGCGCGGCTGACCAGCGGCAGGCGAGCAACGGGCTGGCGAAGACCGAAGTCCCGCCTGACTAGCGGGTGCCGCCTTAGCGGGGCTGCGGGCGGTCGCCCGCACCTGGTCATCTGGCACTACCAGGTGCCCGCAGCGTGAACCCGCTCCAGGCTGGAGGCGTCTGAGGGGTGATCAGGCCCTGGAACGGCAGCGCCTGGCAATGAGGGGCCATTCTGCCGATCGGAACTGGCTGGGTTAGTGGCTAAAATGCTGCCTTAGCGTGCGCGCCTGAGCCTGCGCAAGAACAGCCAGGCCACGACCGCGATGATCGCCAGGCCAGCGACGGCGAGCGCGGCGACGGCGGCGATCGCCCGCCGGGACACCGGCGCTGGAGCGGTGTAATCGCAGGACTTGGACGGTCGCGGGGTCTGGGTAGCCGCGTGCGAGGCGCCGGTCCCTGGCGCCGGGAACGCGATGACGTTCTGCGCGCAGGCCGCCAGCAGCAGCCCGTCGCCGAATCCTGGGGTCGGGAAGTGGTTGGCGGAGAAGCCGATGCTCGCCTGGCGCCTGGTCGCGCCGGCGGCCGGGTCGAGACCGTACAGGTTGCCGTCCTGCCCCATCGTCCAGACCAGACCAGCCGCGATGACCGGCGGGCCGCCGCCGGTTCCTGACTTCCAGAGCAACCTCAGCCGCGGCGGGGAGTTGCTGGCCCGCACCGCGATGATGCCGGTCAGGCACGGCAGGTACACGGTCGTGCCGGAGACTGCGACCCCGCCATCGATGTCGGCGTCGCAGGCCGACGACAACTCGGCTTGCTGCCCGCCGATCCCGCCGAGGCGCGCGCCGTCCAGCAGGAACACCCGGCCTGACTTGCCCGCCTGGACGACCTGGCCGCTGGGGAGCAGCGCGGGCACGGCCGAGAAGTCGATATCGCTGGCGTTGTCGGCGGGCCACGAAGCAGGGGCGAAGTGCTGCAGCAGCCTGAGCGACGGTGACAGCTGGAGTGTGCCGTCGCTGTTGTCATAGGGGTGTCCTGACGAGGTGATCGTGCTGTTGCCGGTGCTGATCCACACGTTGCCGCGGCTGTCGACGGCCGGCGCCGCGCCGCCCATCCAGATCGCGCCCTTGGAGGTATCGCCGGCTGCCGCCACGGTGAAGAACGCCGGCGCGCCGCCGGCCTCGGGAACGGCGACCAGCCTCCCGCGGTACGTGGAGCAGTCGCCGAAGTTGCCGCCGAAGCCGAACACGACCTTCCCGGCAGTGAGCGTCAGCCCGGTGCGCTGCAGGATCGCCGTGGGGTCCTGACCGGGTGGGTCGACCTCGCGAGTCAGGAGGCGCCGGCCAGTCGCGGTATCGAGGCCGACGAGGACGTGCGAGGGACGCCCGCCCGCGTACTCATCGGCCACGACGAAGATCTCGTGCCTGGCCTGATCGATCACCGGCGTGCCTGTGATCCCGACGGCGGGGGAGATGTTGCCGCATGGGAGCGAGCTGGCCGGAACCGGCTTGCCAAGGTGCTCCGACCACCGTATGGCGCCGGTAGCGGCCGACAGCGCGTAGACCGTGTTGTTCTCCGTGGCGACGTAGACCAGGTGACCGAGCACCAGCGGCTGGCCGTAGATCTGCCCGTCGAGGTTCGGCGACGTCCACGCGCGGGCGCCGAGGTTGACCGACCTGACGGCCCGTGCGTTGCCCGAGCCAGCCGGGTCACCGTGGTAGACGGTCCACGACCCGGCCGGGACCGGAGGCGGCTCCTCCGCGGCGGCGCTCGCTGGTGCGGCGGGCGCGATGACGACGGTCGCCGACGCGACGCAGCCGAGCAGAGCCGCCGCGCGCAGTTGACGGCCTACCCAGCGCCGGTCGGCCCAGCTCCGGTTGGCCCAGCTCCGATCGGCCCAGCGCCGGCGCTCCGCAGTCTTGGCATTCCTGCCGCGTGGCGGTGGCACGGTGTTCATTCTGCGTGACTCCCCCATGATGCGCTCGTTACAGCGGAGGCCGCAGGGTCGCCGCGTGTGCTGGATATTCACGGACATTAACGTTGAGTCTTGGGCAAATACGTGTCCAAGGTCACGATTCAATATCGGTAACTTGACCGCAGCCAACCCGCAGGACCGCTACCGTCAGGCCCGTCACAGATGTCTGAAAGAACCCTCTCCCGAGTGAGGAGTCTCCATGCGACGGGCATTCGTAGCCCTGCTGGCCGCCGCCGCTGCCTTCATGGCAGCTGGCCCCGCGCTCGCATCCGTACCGGCCCATCCTAAGTGGCGCTCATCCGACCCGTTCGGTGCCTGGCACAACGGCGGGTACATCGTCTACAACAATGAGTGGAACAGCTCACACGGCCCGCAGACGATCTGGGCGAACTCCTTCAAGGACTGGGGCGCCTCGTCCACGCAGGCCGCTGGCAACACGGCAGTGGAGACCTACCCCTGCGTGCAGAAGAACTTCAATCACGTGCCCGTCACGTCGTTCAAGCTGATCCGCAACGGCTTCACCGAGTACATGCCGTCCAATAAGTCAGGCCTGGACGCGGAGGCCGCCAACGACATCTGGCTGAACAACTACGACATCGAGGTCATGATCTGGACCGACAACCACGGTCAGCGGCCAGCAGGGAACGTCTTCGGGCACGCGACGATCTTCGGGCAGCACTTCGCCGTCTGGCGCTCAGGCGACTCCTTCTTCACCTTCGCCTTGAACCACAACGAGACCACGGGAGTCACCCACATCCTTGCCTCCCTCAACTGGCTCATCAGTCACCACCAGCTTGCGGCCAACGTCACCCTGACCCAGGTCAACTACGGCTGGGAGATCGCGTCGACCGGCGGCCAGCCCAGGAGCTTCACGATGAAGAACTTCTGGCTGCATACCAAGCGCTAGCAGTCGCGCTGCCAGATCGCCATCTTGATGGTCGCAGCCCACTCGTAGGCGATCTGACCTGGCCAGGAGGCCCACGGCAGTCCGACGGTCACCACGTAGACCGGCCCGGCGAAACAGCGCTCCACGCGCTGCCGGGCGCGCGAGTCCTGCACCGCGGCGGTGACCAGCGCGACGGAACGCCAGTGGTACCTCCTGGCCAGGCGGCCCACGTACTCGGCCTCGCCGCGAGTCGAGGCCGGACGTGGGTCGAAGCAGATCAGCCTGACCCGCGGAACGGGCCGCGGGCAGGGGCCGCCGTAGCCCTCGTTGCCCCGCGATACCACGAGGAAGCGCGCACGGCGCTCGCGCGCGAGCCGCAGTGCGAGCTCGAGCCGGTCGCCAGGACCCGCCAGCATCACAACGGCGCTGACGCTTGCCGGCATCCCGCTGGCCGGCCAGATGTACAGCCGCGCCGTGACGGCGCAGAAGATAATCAGCACCGCCGCGAGCCCGGCCAGGATCTTGCGCCTCAGGTCATCAGCTCCAGTGCCGCTGCCAGCGGCAGGGCGGCCTTATCCCGCCGTGACATCACGGACACCGGCAGCGGCCACGGTATCGCCAGGTCGGGGTCGTCGAAGGCAAGCGACACGTCCTCGGATGGGTCGTGGGCACGGTCGATCCGGTAGGACACGTCAGCCGGATCCGAGCACGCCTGAAATCCGTGCGCGCAGCCGGCCGGTACGTAGAGCGAGGCCGGCCGGTCCCCGGTCAGCTGGAAGGTCTCGGTGTTGCGGTACGTGGGCGACCCGCGGCGCAGGTCGACGATGACGTCGAAGATGGCTCCGTAGGAGCACCTGACCAGCTTGGCCTCGCCGAGCCCGCGCCGCACGTGCATGCCCCGGATCACGCCGCGCGCCGACCGCGACACGCTGTCCTGCACGAAGGCCGCTGGATCGAGGCCCGCTGCGCTGATGGCGTCGGCGTCGAACGTACGGCAGAAGAATCCGCGCTCGTCGACGTGGGCAGCGGCGCTGAACACCATCGCGCCTGCGATGCGGGGCACCGGGGTGATATCCACCCCGCTACCCGTGATCCCGCGGCGGGGGGAAGACCTCCTTGGTCCTGCGGTGCAGCAGGTCATCGAGCAGGCCCGCGTCGAGCAATTCACGGATCCGGCGCAGCCGGACGAACCGCGACGACAGGAAGTCCGCGTAGCTGAGGCCGAACTCGCCGTAGGCGCGCGCCAGCTCATCGACGCCGCTCTGGACCGTCCATGCGAGCCGCAGTTCGGGGAACGTCCCGTTGAGCTTAGAAAAGTCAACCCGGTAGCTGCGGATGTCTGGCCCCGCTCCCTCGGCGAAGGAGACCTTGGAGCCGGGTACCGCGGCCCTGACCAGCTCGGCGATGTCCCTGATCTGCACGTTGTCTTCTGGCCTGCCGACATTGAAGGCCTGGTCGTGGACGAGCTCTCGCGGTGCTTCAAGCATGGCGAGAAAGGCGCGGCTGATGTCCTCCACGTGCACGAGCGGCCGCCAGGGCGACCCGTCGCTCTCCATCCGCACCTCGCCCGTTGTCCTGGCGACCGCGGTGAGGTTGTTGACGACGATGTCAAGCCGCAGCCGCGGCGAGGCGCCGTAGGCCGTCGCGTTGCGCAGGTAGACCGGGCTGAATTCGTCGCCGGCCAGCAGCGACAGCTCGCGCTCTGCCCGCGCCTTGGTCTCGCCGTAGGGCGTGACCGGCGCCATGCCGGCGTCCTCGGTCACGCCAGCCGATCCCGCTGCCCCGTACAGGCTGCACGAGGACGCGAACAGGAATCGCGGCACCCCGGCCTGCTTGGCGGCCCTGGCCAGGGCGAGCGTGCCGTCCAGGTTGATGGAGTAGGTGGCGGCCGGGCTGAGGTGCCCGAGCGGATCGTTGGACAGGGCGGCGAGGCAGATCACCGCGTCATAACCGGCCAGGCCGGCGGGCTCGGCGTCGCGGATGTCTCCCGTCGCCTCGCCGGGCGCCGGCTCGGACGCGGGCCCGAGGTCACAGCCGTCGTACAGGCCGAGGTCCCTGCCATCCACCTGATGCCCAGCGGCGCGCAGCAGCGGGACGAGGACCGCTCCGATGTAGCCGCGGTCGCCCGCCACCAAGACCTTCATGTTCGGTTGCCCCCAGCTGCTGTTGACGGACGTTCCTGGCACATCACCTGACCCGGCGTGGCCCGGCTGTGATACCTCGGCGCGCAATCGCGCTAATACTCCGGCACTGGTGCGGGCTCGTATCATCGCGCCCGTTAGGCGCTCCTATGAACGTCGGAAGCTCCCTTGCGCGCTCCTTCGCGCGGAACAGCCAACCAGACGAGTCAGGTGGAGCGATGAAGGTTGCGGTAGTCGGTCTTGGCTACGTCGGTACCGTCACGGCGGCCTGCCTGGCTGCGAACGGGCATGAGGTCTGGGGAGTCGACGTTGACCCCGGCAAGCTCGACGACATCCGCTCTGGGCGGAGCCCGGTCGCCGAGCCGGGGCTCGACGCGATGGTGGCCGAGGCCGTCGCGAAGGGCTCGCTGCGCGCGACGTCGTCCTGCCGCGACGCCGTCGATGCCGCAGACATCTCGCTGATCTGCGTCGGCACCCCCTCCGAGCAGCGCGGCGGCACCGACCTGACCTACATCAGGCGGGCCCTGGCCGACATCGTGGCCGGCCTGCGAACCGCGCGTCCGCCGGCATCCGGTCAGCACAGCGTGGTGATCCGCAGCACCGTGCCGCCAGGCACCGTGGACGGGATCGTGGCCGCGGCCCTCGCGGACGGGCTCGCTGACGTCGGCTTCGGCGTCGGCGCCGCGATGTGCCCAGAGTTCCTGCGGGAGGGGTCGGGCATCGCCGACTTCTTCGGCCCGCCGCTTGTGGTGGTCGGAACCGCCGACCCGCGGGTGGCCGGCGCCGTCAGCGAGCTGTTCGGCTTCCTCGACCGGCCCGTGCAGGTCGTCGACACCAGAACCGCCGAGGCGCTGAAGTACGCCTGCAACGCCTTCCACGCCACGAAGGTCTCGTTCGCCAACGAGGTGGCCAGGCTGCTCAGGTTGCTCGACATCGACTCCCGCGCGGTGATGGAGCTGTTCTGCCAGGACACCGTGCTCAATATCTCCCCGAGCTACCTGCGCCCGGGTTTCGCGTTCGGCGGCTCGTGCCTGCCGAAGGACCTGCGGTCGCTGCTGTCGATGGCTCGGGCCAGCGGCGCCGACCTGCCGCTGCTCGCCGCCACGCTGACGACGAACGAGCTGTCGATCAGCGAGGTCCTGGACCGGGTGATCGCCTGGGATGGCCGCAAGGTCGCGCTGTTCGGGCTGAGCTTCAAGATGAGCACCGACGACCTGCGCGAGAGCCCCAACGTCGAGCTCGCCGAGCGGCTGATCGGCAAGGGCTATGAGGTGCGCATCTACGATCAGGTGGTCAACCCGGTCCGGCTGATCGGCAACAACCGCCGGTACGTGGAATCGAAGCTGCCGCACCTGCGCAGGCTCCTCGTGCACGAGCCGGAAGACGCGCTGGCGGGTGCCGACGCCGCCATCGTCACCACGAACGCGAGCCCAGTCGTCGCCGCCTTGCTGAAGGATCCGCCGCCGCACGTGATCGACCTGCACGGCCGCCTCGGTCCCGAGGTCGAGGCGCTGCGAGGCTACGAGGGGGCGGGCTGGTGAGCCGGGTCCTGATCATCGTCCAGAACCTGCCGGTGCCGTTCGACCGGCGGGTCTGGCTGGAGTGCCAGGCGCTGGTCGGAGCCGGTTACGACGTGTCGGTGATCTGTCCGAAGGGCAAGGGAGATCCCGATTTCCAGGTCGTCGACTCGGTCAGGTTGTGCAAGTACCGGCCGTATGCGCCAGGCGGCAGCAAGCTCAGCTTCGTCTGCGAGTACGCCTATTCGTTCCTCGCCACCGCCTGGCTGGCGTTCAAGGCACGGCGCGGAGGGCGCTTCGATGTCATGCAGGCCTGCAACCCGCCCGACATCTTCTGGCCGCTCGCGCTGCTGCTGCGCGGCATCGACCGGACGAAGTTCGTCTTCGACCACCACGACCTGTGCCCCGAGCTCTACGAGTCGCGTTTCCCGACCGGGCACCGGCTGCCGTACCGGTTGCTGCGGGCGCTGGAACGGCGTACGCACCGGTCCGCTGACCACGTGATCTCGACCAACGACTCCTACCGCGCCATCGCCATCAAGCGCAGCGGCAAGCGGCCTGCCGACGTCACGGTGGTCAGGACCGGTCCAGATCCCGACCGGCTGCAGCGCGGTCCAGTCCGCCCTGAGCTGCGCCGCGGGCGGGAGTTCCTGGCCGCGTACATCGGCGTGATGGGCCCGCAGGACGGCGTCGACATCGTGGTCCGCGCCGCCGACGTCGTCGTGCACGAGCTGGGCAGGGACGACATCGCGTTCACGCTGATCGGCTCGGGAGACTGCTTCGACGACCTGGTGGCGCTGCGCGACATGCTCGGCCTGGCCGGTCACGTGGAGTTCACGGGGCGCGCTCCCGACGAGGACGTCGCGAAGATCTTGTCCACCGCGGACGTGGGCCTGTCACCTGACCCGAAGAATCCGCTGAACGACGTTTCCACGATGAACAAGACCATGGAGTACATGGCGTTCGAGCTGCCGGTCGTCGCCTTCGACCTGCGGGAGACCCGGGTGTCGGCCGGTGACGCCGCCATCTACGTCAAGCCGAACGACCTGCGCGCCTACGCCGAGGCCATCGTCGAACTGGTCGACGACGAGTCGGTGCGGGCATGGGCTGGCAAGCTCGGCCGCGCGCGCGTCGAGGACGAACTGGCGTGGGGCCATCAGGCCGGCGCCTACCTGCGCGTCTACGCCAGTTTGCTCGGCCAGGCGCTCGAGCCGGTCGGAGGCTGAGATGTGCGGGATCGCCGGCTGTTATCAGCAGGCCGACGGCCAGAAGCTGGTCGACATCATGACCGACAGGATCGCGCACCGAGGCCCTGACTCGCGCGGGAGCTGGAGCCATGAGAGCGACCAGCTGGCCATGCACCTCGGCTTCCGGCGGCTGTCGATCATCGACCTGAGCAGCGCGGCCGACCAGCCGATGACGAAGAACGGCCTCACGCTGGTCTTCAACGGCGAGCTGTACAACTACCGGGCACTGCGCGCCGAGCTGGCCGCCCGCGGCGTCAGCTTCCGCACCGAGTCCGACACCGAAGTCGTGCTCGAGGCGTGGCGGGCATGGGGCCCGGCCGCGCTCCGCATGTTCCGCGGCATGTTCGCGCTCGCGCTGGCCGATCCCTCGACCGGCGACCTGGTACTCGCGCGCGACCCGTTCGGCATCAAGCCGCTGTACTACCTGCCGCGTGGCGGCGGGCTGGTCTTCGCGTCTGAGCTGAAGGCGCTCGTCGCGGCGGCGGGCTCTGAGCTGCGGATCGAGCCTGGCGCGCTCGTGGCGTCGATGCTCTACTACTGGCTGCCCGAGCAGCGCTGCGCCATCGACGGCGTGCGCAAGCTGCCCGGCGGGTCCTGGGCGCGATGCCGCCAGGACGGCACGATCACGGTCGAGCAGTACTGGCGCATCGCCGACGTGGCGGCTGAGGCCGCGGCTGCCGAGCCAGCCGACCTCCGGCAGGTGATCGAGGACTCGGTGACCGCTCATCTGGTCGCCGACGTCCCGGTGTCGAGTTTCCTGTCGGGCGGCCTGGACTCCAGCATCGTCACCGTGCTCGCCCATCAGGCCAACGCCGAGATCGACGCGTACACCATCACGTTCCGCCCTGAAGACCACAAGCTCGAGGCGATGCCCGACGACGCGGTGTACGCGCGCAAGGTGGCCTCGCGGTACGGCATCAAACTGCACGAGATCGAGATCTCGCCCGACATCGTCAGCATGCTGCCCAGGATCGTGGACGTGCTCGACGAGCCGATCGGCGACCCGGCGGCCATCAACACCCTGCTGATGTGCGAGGCGGCGCGAGACCGCGGGGTCAAGGTCATCCTGTCCGGGATGGGGGCCGACGAGCTGTTCGGCGGTTACCGCAAGCACCTGGCCTGCCTCCTGGCGAGCAGGTATGCCGCGATCCCCGCTGGCCTGCGGCGCCCGTTCCTGCAGGGTCCCGTCGAGCGGCTGCCGGTCACCATGGGCGGCCGCGGGCTGCGCTACGCCCGCTGGGCTAAGCGCTTCATGACCTTCGCCGAGCTGCCGGAAGAGCCGCGGTTCAGGCGCAGCTACACGCTGTATGACCCTGGCGAGCTCGAGGCCCTCGTCGACCCTGGCTGGGCGCCGTACGTTGGCGAGATCGTCGGCGAGCACGCCGCTGTGTACAACGACAACGACCTGGCCGACGAGGTCAACAGGATGTGCCTGGCCGACTCGCGGCTGTTCCTGCCAGGGCTCAACCTGGCCTACACCGACCGGGCCAGCATGGCCGCCTCGATCGAGGTCAGGGTGCCGTTCGTCGACCCGGTCGTCGCCGCCGCGGCCTTCAGCCACGACGGGAAGTCCAAGATCAGGCGGCGGCAGGGCAAGGTCGCGCTGAAACGAGCGGCGACCGCCTGGCTGCCTGACGAGATCGTGCACCGCCCGAAGGCGTCGTTCAGCGCGCCGCTGCGCGCGTGGGTGCACGGGGACCTGCACGAGGTGATCCAGGACGTGCTCGTCAAGGGCGAGCTGGTCTCCGGCGGGATGATCAGGCGCGACGCGCTCGCCAGGCTCATCGCCGACGAGCAGGCCGGCCGGGAAGACCGGTCGAAGCAGATCTGGCAGCTGCTGACGCTTGAGCTCTGGTACCGCAACATGCAGTCGCTGGGCGTGACGGCGTGACGGCGTGACGGCGTGACGGCGTGACTCGGCAGCCGGGGTCGGCGGCGCCCAGAAGGACCAGCACGGTGAGGCAAGGGACGAGATGAAGCAGATCGCGCAGAACTACAAGTCAGGGGACCTGATCGTCCTCGACGTGCCGGCACCGTCCTGCCGTCCTGGCGGCGTGCTCGTGCGCTCGCTGTTCTCGCTGATCTCCACGGGCACCGAGATGATGAAGGTGACCGAGGCCAAGATGTCGATGGTCGGCATGGCCAGGGCACGGCCTGACCAGCTCAAGAAGGTTCTCGACTCGGTCTCCCAGCAGGGCGCGGTCAGCACCTACAAGAAGGTCATGAACCGGCTGGACTCCTACACCCCGCTTGGCTACTCGCTCTGCGGCGTGGTGACCGAGGTTGGCAAGGGCGCCGAGGAGTTCAAGGTCGGGCAGCTGGTGGCGGCAGCGGGCAACGAGCACGCATTGCACGCGGAGTACAACTGGGTTCCCGTCAACCTGTGCGTTCCCGTGCCGGCCAGCGTCTCGCCCGAGCACGCGGCGTTCGCCACCGTCGGGGCTATCGCCATGCAGGGCGTCAGGCGGGCAGAGGTGGCCCTGGGCGACGCCGCCTGCGTGATCGGCCTCGGCCTGGTCGGCCAGCTGACGGTGCGGCTGCTGGTCGCGGCCGGCGTCAGGGTCGTCGGCCTGGACATGATCGAGGACCGCTGCCGGCTCGCCGAGAAGGCCGGCGCGCTCCTGTGCGCTGCCCCGTCGGAGGACGGGCTGGCCGCGGTGCAGCACGCCCTCGCGGAAATCACAGAAGGGCGCGGAGCCGACCACGTGCTGCTGGCGGCCGGCGGTTCTTCGAACGGCCCTGTCGAAGCCGCCGCCAGGCTGGCGCGCGACAGGGCTCGGGTGGTCGACATCGGCAAGACCCGCCTTGACCTGCCGTGGAACGCCTACTACGACAAGGAACTCGACGTAAGGTTCTCCCGCTCGTACGGCCCTGGGCGCTACGACGACCGGTACGAGCTCGACGGCATCGACTACCCGGCCGGCTACGTCCGCTGGACGGAGCGGCGCAACCTCGCGTGCTTCCTTGACCTGCTCGCGCACGCGGACATCGAGGTCGGCTCGCTCGTCTCCGGCGTGTTCCCGATGGAGCGCGCCACGGAGGTTTACAACGACCTCTCGTCCGGCTCGCTGAACGCGGTCGGCGTGCTGCTCGAGTACCCGGCAGGAGCAGCCACCGAGGAAGCTCCCGCGACCAGTCACAGCCGGCCGCCCACGCCGGGCGGCGGGCGGCCGCGCGTGCCCGCTGGCAAGCAGCTGGCCGTTGGTTTCATCGGCGCCGGCAACTATGCCTCGTCGATGCTGCTGCCGCATCTGGCCAAGCTCGACGGCGTCAGGCTCGCACACGTGGCGACGACGCGGTCGTTGTCTGCCGTCAACGCGCAGCGCAGGTTCGGCTTCGCCGTCGCCTCGACCACCGCCGACGCGGTGCTCGGTGATGACGAGCTCGATGCGATCTTCATCGTGACGCGCCACCACACGCACGCGGACCTGGTCTGCCGTGCGCTGCAGACCGGCAAGGCCGTCTTCGTCGAGAAGCCGCTCGCGCTGAGCAGGGCCGACGTGGATCGCATCGAGGAGACGATCGCGAGCACCGGCAACGACCGGCTGATGGTCGGCTTCAACCGCAGGTTCGCGCCGCTGCTGGTGACCATGAGGTCTCAGTTCGCCCCGTGCCAGCCTCAGCAGTCTCAGCCCGGGCAGGCAGGAACCGGTTCGGTCAGCCGCTACCTGGTCAATGCGGGTCAGCTGGAATCGGACAGCTGGTACCGCGACGCCGATCTCGAGGGATCCCGGTTCGCGGGTGAGGGCGGTCACTTCATCGACACGCTGAGCTGGTGGACCGGCAGCGTGCCAGTGGAGGTCTTCGCCACGCGCGGACTGGAGGCGGACGAGCTCCAGGCGACCATCAGCTTCGCCACCGGATCGAGCGGCCTGATCACGTATGCCACGACCGGCAACGCGCGGTACCCCAAGGAGACGCTGGATTCCTCAGGTGGCGGCAGGACGGCGCGCCTGGACAACTTCAAGGAGGCGGCCGTGTGGACGGGGCGGCGCCGGGTGAGCAGCAAGGCTCGCGGCGGCCAGGACAAGGGCCAGCGGCACCAGGTCGCGAGGTTCGCCGAGGCGTGCAGCTCGGGCGGGCCGATGCCGATCTCGCTTGAGTCCCTGCTGGCGACCACCAGGGCCACGATCGCGGCTGGGGAGAGCCTGGCCAGCGGCAAGCCGGAGCGGGTATGACCATTCAGCCCCGCCCGGCCCGCCCTTCCCGCCCTTCCCGCCCCTCCCGCCCTTCCCGCCCTTCCCGCCTGCTCTGGTATGCCCGCCGGGCGGCCAGGATGTCGCCGGCCGAGGTGGCGTGGCGTGCACGGGACCAGGCCGTGCGGACCGCCTGGGCGCGCCGCCAGGTTCGCAGGGGCCAGCTCGTCGCGGACGCGCCGCTGTTGTCCCCGCAGCCGCGGTTTCCCGTCGTCCTTCCGCCTGACACCGCGGCGCGGGTTCCCGAGGCCGCAGCGAAGGCTCTGCTGGCCGCGGCCGACGAGCTGCTCAAGGGTGAGTGGGAGGTGCTGGGGGCGACCAGGACAGACATGGTGTTCCCTGACTGGTTCTGCGATCCAGTCACCGGCAAGCGGGCGCCGGCCGACCGGTACGCGTTCCGCATCAACCACAGGTCACAGGCCCACACCGGCGACATCAAGCAGATCTGGGAGGTCTCCAGGCTGCAGCACCTCACGCTGCTGGCCGCGGCCTGGTTCGTCAGCCGCGACGACGTGTACGCGCGCCGGGTCGCCGAGCATCTGCGGTCCTGGTGGCGGGAGAACCCGTTCCTGTCCGGCGTGAACTGGACGAGCGGCATCGAGGCCGGCCTGCGGCTGATCAGCATGGCCTGGATCAGGCGCCTGATGAACGACTGGCCAGAGATAGCCGCCCTGTTCGAGCAGGACCAGCTCGCGCTGCGGCAGATCCGCTGGCACCAGCAGTACCTGGATGCCTTCTTCAGCCGAGGGTCGTCTGCGAACAACCACGTGATCGCCGAGGCGGCTGGTCAGCTGGTGGCGAGCTGCGCGTTCCCGTGGTTCACCGAGAGCGACGCGTGGCGGCGCAGGTCGGCAGCGCTGCTCGAGGCCGAGCTTGTCCGCAACACCTTCCCGTCGGGCATCGACCGCGAGCTCGCGTCCGACTACCAGTCGTTCGTCGCCGAACTCGGCCTGCTCGCCGCCATCGAGTCCGGTTCTGCAGGACATCCGCTCAGCTCGGAGGTGTGGCAGCGGCTGTGCGCGATGGCCGACAGCGGGGCGGCGCTGCTTGACGAGCGGATGCGGCCGCCGCGGCAGGGCGACGGCGACGAGGGGCGCGCGCTGCTGCTCGACGCGCCGGTCGCGAACCGGTGGCCGACCCTGCTCGCCCTGGCTGCCTCGGTCGCTGGCCGCCTCGACTGGTGGCCGCCGGTCGAAGCCGACGTGTTCAGCACGCTCGTCGGTGCCATGCCAGAGGCGGCCTGGATCGTGCCTGGCCGCCCCGCGGACCGGCCGTGGCACTTCAGTGACGCGGGGACGACGCTGCTGCGCTCGACAAGCAGTCATGACCCGGAGATCTGGTGCCGGTGCGATGGCGGTCCGCACGGCTATCTCAGCATCGCCGCGCACGCGCACGCCGACGCACTCTCGGTCGAGGTGCGGTATGGCGGCGTCGACATCTTCGCCGATCCCGGCACCTACTGCTATCACGGCGAGCCTGAGTGGCGTTCGTACTTCCGTTCCACGATCGGGCACAATACCGTCGAGGTGGATGGCCAGAATCAGTCAGCCGACGGCGGCGCCTTTCTCTGGCTGCGGCACGCGAACGCGACGGTGATTGGCGTCCAGGACGTTGGCGACGCGGCCGAATGGACGGCGGAGCACGACGGCTACACCTCACTCTCGCGGCCGGTCAGGCACCGTCGCTGCGTCCGGCTCGACCGCGCCTCGCGCGGGATCGACATCGTCGACGAGATCGATTGCGGCGATCACGACCTGCGGCTGGCCTTCCACCTCGGGCCGTACGTCGAGGCGGAGCTTGACCAGCACCAGGCGGCCCTGCGCTGGCCGGGCGCACCAGAGCCGGGCGCGGCCAGGCTTGAGCTGCCTGACTGCCTGCGGTGGACGCTGCACCGCGGTGAAACCGATCCGATCCTTGGCTGGTACTCCGACGGCCTCGGGCGGAGAACCCCGGCGTTTACGCTCGTCGGAAGCGGCAGAACGGTACCCGAGATGCCGCTGTGCACCAGACTCGAATTCGTCGAGTCCAGTAATACGACAAATATCCCGGGCTGAATACGAGCCGTATAATGAAGACCAACGGCGCACGTGCGGCAGAGTCACAATGAACAGGATCATGGAGGCCGGATGAGCCGCGGCAGCGCCGACGAGCACAGGGCCGATCAGCACAGGCCTAGTGAGCACAGGTCCGGCGAGCAAAGGGCCGGCGAGCTCAGGTCTGGTGAGCCCAGGGTTGATCAGCCAAGGGCTAGTGAACACCGGGCCAGTGAACACAGGGCCGATCAGCTCCTCGCCAGTGAGCACAGGACGACGAGGTCGGCCGCCCGCTCAGCAGGTGATGGCATGCGGACTTCGCGCCGCGGCACGAGCGATGCAGGGGGGATTCTGTCCTACGACGACTTCGCCGGGACCAACGACCTGACCATGGGGATACCAGGTCGGCCGTCGGTCGGCGCGGCTGTGCGCCGCCGCAAGGCCGTATGGCTCGTGGCGGCCGTCGTGGGGCTTGCGCTGGGCATCGGGCTGTTCAAGGTGATGCCCCCGCCGTACAAGGCGGTGGCAACGGACTCGATTGCGCTCATCGAAGGTGTGCTGCCCACCGATGAGGTCCTCACCGAGGTGGCGCTCGCCCAGAGCCGCACAGTCGCCGAGATAGCCATGCACAGGCTCGGCCTGCCCGAGGATCCCAAGAGCGTGCAGGCCTTCATGGGCCGCGAGACCGTGACGGCGCAGACCGATCAGATCATTGCGTTCACGGTCAAGGCCTCCTCCGCGGACGACGCGGTGGCCAGGGCCCGGGCTCTGGCTAAGGCCTACCTGATCGTGCGGGCTCAGCGGCTTGACGTGTCGCGGCTGAACACCGTGAAGGCGCTCAACGCGACCATCGCGACTGACAAGAAGCGGCTGGCCGCGCTGGATACGAAGATCACCAATGTCCAGAGCCAGCCGACCTCCGTCCAGCAGCAGACGAAGCTCGCCAGCCTGCAGGCGGAGAAGAGTCAGCAGGCGACCGCGCTGATCGCGCTGCAAAAGGCCGCGCGGAGCTATGCGCTGCACTCCGGGATCAGCAACCAGAAGGTCGTGAACGGCAGCGGCCCGCTCGATCCGGCTCAGGCCACCCCGCGCTCGAAGATCAAGTACCCAGTTCTGTACGCGGTCGGCGGGCTGCTCGCTGGCCTTGCCATCGGAATCGGCTGGGTGATCGTGTCGGCGCTCGCCTCGACCAGGCCGCGCCGGCGATACGACATCGCCAGGGCGCTCGGAGCGCCTGTGCGGCTGAGCGTCGGCAGGATCCGGGTAAGCCGGCGGTCCGCGCGGCGCGCGCCGGAGAGCGCGGGCGGCCGCGGCGTCCAGCAGATCGCCAGGTACCTGCGCGGTGCCGTTCCGCAAGATCAGAGCCGGACTTCGCTCGCCGTGGTCGCGGCTGACGACACCGTCGTACCCGCGCTCGCCATCGTCTCGCTGGCGCTGTCCTGGGTGCGGGATGGCAAACGGGTCATCCTCGGCGACCTGACTGCTGGCGCCGAGGCGGGCCGCCTGCTTGGTTGCGCCGAGCCTGGCCTGCACCGGCACGTCGCCGGGCAGCGGCTGCTGACGGTCGCGATACCGGAGGACGAAAGCGCACCGCCCACGGGGCCGATCAGGCGCGGATCAGGCGCGGTCCTGCCGCAGAGCGTCGATCCCGAGCTTGAGCATGCGTACCACGCGGCAGACGTGCTGGTGACGCTTGTCGCCATCGATCCTGGCTTCGGCGCCGATCACCTGCGCACGTGGGCCAGGAACGCGGTCGTGATCCTGACCGCCGGAAATCCGTCGGCCACGAAGGTGCGGACCCTGGCGGAGCTGATCAGGCTGTCCGGCACCGCGATTACGTCAGCGGTCGTGATCGGTGCCGACAGCACCGACGACAGTCTCGGCGTGCTGACCGGCTGGGACGACGCGGACGAGCAAGCGAGCCGCGGCGAGGAGCGCCCCAGGCGCGACGCGCGGCTGGCTCAGCGGAACGGCTCAGCGGGGCGAAGCCAGGCAAGGCCGGAGCCAACGGCGAGGCCAGAGCAAACAGAACACGCTCAGGCCAGGCAGGAACCGCGGACCGAATCCCGCGGCGACGCCAGGACCGTCACCGCCAGGCCAGAGGCACGAGCTGAGGCCAGGTCAGAAGGTCGGCCAGAACCCAGGCCAGAGGCGCGACCAGAGCAGAGGCCAGAGGTGCGGCATGAGGCCAGGACTCAGCCTCGGCGCGTCGTGGACCTGCGCAAGGAAAGCTTTGAGCAGCCGGAATCCTCGCGCCCTGAGGACCCGACGAAGCCGGAGCGGGCCCGTCCGGTCAACTCTCCTGGCCCGGAGACCATGCCGTACGCCGAAGAGAACGTCATCGGCAGCGAGCCTTCAAGCTCCTGGCGCGGGTAGCCGGGACCGCACGGAGCGACAAGGCGCCCAGGAACCGCTGGCAGCCGAGGCTTACGGCGCCGTGGCCGTCAGCGTGCTGTTCGTGTCCTGATGGAAGCGCTGGCGCCAGGTCTGCCAGCTCGCGATGCTGCCCTGCT
Source organism: uncultured Actinomycetota bacterium (assembly GCA_963739025.1). Lineage (GTDB taxonomy): Bacteria > Actinomycetota > Actinomycetes > Streptosporangiales > Streptosporangiaceae > Chersky-822. The sequence goes on from CAVTYS010000006.1 coordinate 554,482, forward strand.
CGAGCGCCATGAAACGCCAGGGGCCCTGATAGGTGTTTGACGCGAAGCGATTGTGCTGCCCGAACGTGATGTGATACTCGACCGACCTGCCGCGGTAAGGGCTCCACGATGGATCGGTGCCCCACTGCGAGAACAAGCCGATGAATCCGCAGCCCCTGGCGATCGTGCAGGAACCGCCGATCTTCTCCGGCTGGAACCTGAAGAGGTTTCCGGTCAGCGAGATGTTCTGGGTCTTCCACCTGCACAAGTCGTAGTAGTCAGGCTTTCCGTTCCTGGTCGCCTTGACCAGATGCGTTCTGCCGCATGTCTTGAGGCTGGCCACCTTCGGTGCCACGAGCGTGCAGACGCCGGTGGAGCTGTTGTCGGGCGAGCCGCAGAACCTGTTGGCGTTCTCCCAGAGGATCACGCCGCTCCAGTTGTTGATGAACATGTTGCCGGTGATCTGGAAGCGCGCGCCATACTTGCTGGGCACGCGGCTGTCTGACCCGGACTCAGAGATATAAAGCGCCGGCGTCGGGAACCCTGGATTCGTCTTGCCCATGCCGATGGCGTTCCTGACGAAGAGGTTGTCCTTGATCAGAGCGTTGTAGCTGATTTCGTAGAACAAGCCGACGTCGTAGTTCGCCTGGAAGTAGTTGTCCTCGATGTCGAAGCCGCGGTTGTTGGTGTCGGCCCAGAGGCCAACACCGCGGTTGTGATGGACCCAGTTGTTGGTGATCACAGCGCCGTGGACGCGCCAGAACTTGCCGCCCCCCGTACAGCCGCAGCCGCTCTTGTGAGCTTCCCAGTTGTACGTGTTGTTGCCGGAGATGTCATTGTGATCCAGCACCAGGCCGATCGGCCCGGCCGGAGAGTAGGCGTTGAATCCGTACTGCTGGTTGCCGGCGAGGCAGTCATAGGACAACGTGTCGTGGCTGCCGAGCATGATGCCCGCGCCCGCGTTGTACCTGATCGTCGAGTGATCGATGGTCCATCCGTGCGCCGAGTCCACATTCACGACGCCCTGGTCGAAGTTGCCGCCCCAGGTGCCGAAGTGCTGGATGGTCAGGTAACTGATCGTGACGTTGGCGGCTGAGTCGGCGAAGGCGTAGTAGTTCTTGCGCTTCCCGTCCAGAATCGCGCCTGGGGCGCCAATGTAGGTCGACCCACTGCCCGGCCGTATCTGCGTGTACCGGCCAGAACCGAAGGTGTGCACGCCAGGGGCGAACCAGTAAGTGGCGTGCGTTCTGCCCCAGTTGACGTGCGCATTGTCGCCGGCCTTGACGCGGATCGCGCCAGCCGGGGGAGAGGTCGGCCCGCCGCCGAGCACCGCCTTGTTGCCGCAGACCCGCACATGCTGCGACGCCAGGGCCGCGGCTGGCCTGGTCGCCGCCGTGGCTGCCAGGCTCTCCAGTGTCGGCACGGCATGTGCCCGGTGCCCTGGCCTGGCCGCCGCACCGGACTGGGCATGTCCGGCCGCTCTGGCCCCTCGCTGGGCGTTACCGTCGGCCCTGAGCTGGTACCAGGCCACACCGCCGAGAGCGAGAACGAGGGCGATGGCGACCGTCCAGACGATCGGCGACCGAGATGTGCGCGTGCTGTTCCGTCGTTGTGCCGACATGCTGCTACCGCGACCATTCGTGAGATTGAGTACGCCCGTCCGAACTACGTGACTTGCCAGTAGAGCATCTTAGCGTCGTCGATCGGCGTGAACCTGGCGAATCCTGGCCTTCAGTTGATCCCTCTGCCTTCTTGGGATGGTTTGTCGCGGCGGTTCTGCTGTGTCGCCGGGACGAGCAGCGAGGCTGCGAGGGTCAGCTCGATCATGTACAAGGACGGAGCGCTGAGGCCGGTCTCGGTAAACGAGGAGATCAGGCAGTAGGTGACGAGGAACAGCGCGAGCGCGCGGGGCGGCCCGAGCGGCTGGAAGTAGGCGTTCACGAGCACGAAGAGCAGCAGGACGCCGGTCAGGATGGCCCCGACGATCCCGATATCGAAGTACGAGCCAACCCAGTTGCTGTCGATCGACAAGCCGTTGAACGACAGGTTCGACAGGCCGAAGCCGAAGAGCTTCTCAAATTCGTTCCGCGGCTCGTTGAGAATCGCGTGCCATACGTCGGTCCTGCCGGTCAGGCTCGTCAGCTGCTGCGTGTCCTCGCCCCGCACGAGGAAGGTCGCGATCACGCCGGAGAGCGTCATCGCTCCTACCGACACGATGACGCCGGCAGCCGCGAACAGCCTGCGTACCCGGGCCTTGGTCTTGAACAAACTCAGGCCGCCGACGAAGATCCCGGCCAGCAAGGCGAGCAGGGCGGTCCTCGTATGGGTCAGCAGGACGATCACACCGCCGACAGCAGCAACGAACAACGCGAGGCGACCGGAAAGCAGACCGCAGAGCCAGAGCAGGATCACCAGCCCGGTCGTGACGGCCGCGAAGTGCGCGACCTGCGTCGGCGGGAACGGCCAGAGCGTGCCCGCGAGCCGGCCCTGGGCCAGGGCGGCCGAGGGCGCCAACGCGAGTCCGAGCACGACGATGCCGAGCACGACAGAAACGGTGAGCAGGTAACAGCGCACCAGCAGCATGTCGCGTCGGCCCCACCACGGCGTGAGCAGCCAGAGCGTCGCCACGAAGCCGGCGAACCTGAAGGTACGGTAGAAGGTGCCGAGGTGCCCGGCCTCGACCATCACCATGAACGCGATCACGACCAGCAAGGTCAGGATGCACAGGTAGAAGCTCGGGTAGATGAGCAGCCGCCGGTTCACCGTCATGGCCAGCAGCAACGCGGCCGGCATCGCGCCCTGCGTGATGATCCGCCCGACCGGCGAGGGGATCGGGATGACTAGCGGTGCTCCGCTCCACGTTGCTGAGTAGTAGGTCAGCACGTTCACGGTCAGCAGCGCCCAGGCGATTCCGACCCGGCGGCGGACCCAGCGATCGGCATGTGCCTCGGCGCTCTCGAGCGGTGCTACCACGCGATCCCTGATGTCCAGCAGCGAAGCTGTCATCCTCAGCCCTTCAGATCCTGGCCGGCTGCTGCCAGCCAGGTGACGGACGCACGACACCCAGGCTCTCATCGCTCCTGTCGGCATCGAGCAGGACAGCCGAAGAGAGCCTGGTGCCGGCCAGCTTGATCATTTCGCCCGTGGCGCGGATCTTGGCGGCCACCGACCGGCCGGCTGTCACGATCACGACGACGTCGGTGGACCACGTTGCCAGGTGATCGCCGCCGAGCGATGGGTCGAGCGTCACCGTGCTCAGCAGCAGATCGGCGGCTGCGCACGCCGCCGCGACCTCCTTGTTCGCCTGCCGGTGCTGCCAGGACGGCACGAGCGGGCGGATCGGCCCGACCGGCACGACGTCGTAGCGCTCTGGCACGGCGACCGTGAGCGCTGCCCCGTCGGTGCTGATCTCGTGAATGCCTGGTTCGGCAGCCCCGAGCAGGCGCGCGGCCGGATTGCCGGCCGACAGGTCGGCCAGCACGACGCGCCTGCCCTCCTGCGCGCACGCGATCGCCAGCGCTGCCACCGACGAAGCCACGGCTGGCGCGTTGTCGACCGGCACGACGGCCAGGGCGGTGCTGCCGTCCGCTACGGCGTTGCGCAGGTGCGCGACGATCCGGCGCTGCTGCCTGTTGCCGCCGGTCAGCCGGTGCGGCCTGGCCAGCGCCCGAGGCGGCCTGACCTTGCCGACGCTGAGCTTGACAGGAGCGCCGAGAGCCCGCGCGACATCGTCGCGACGCCTGAGCCGGTTCGATGTCACGGCGCCGATGATGACGACACCGAGTCCCACCGCGAGGCTCGCGAAGAAACCTGCCGCGCCGAAAATGGCCGCGAGATGCTTGTGCGACGGCGGGATCGGCGCTGGCGGATCGATAACCGACGTGCCCTTGATCATCGACGCCGTGGTCACCGGGTAGTGCTGCAGGTCGAAGACCAGCGCTCCGACCGAGGCGCTCTCGCGTGAGTACTGCACCACCACCTGATGCCTGTTCTCCGACGGGGCCATCTTGGTAATCATGTTGTTGAGGAAGCGGAGCTTGGAGTTGCCCGTGGCGATCTCGCCGCGGAGCGCGGCTACGCCCAGCTTCTGCTGCGTGTGCAGCGCAGTGGCTCTCGCCTGCAGGAAAGCCGCGGCCAGCGCGCGTGCGCTGCGAAGGGCTGCCGCCTCGGATGGCGCGTTCGTGGTGATCACCAGCATCCGGTCGCTGGCGAACCCAATGCTGTAGGTGCGCATGAAGCTCTTCGTCGGCTCGGTCAGCTTGAGCCTGCTGAGCGCGCCAGCCGCGACCTTGGCGCTCTGCGCGAGCGTCACGTTGCCCTGAATCTGGATGTTAGGGTCGGCTGCCGGGTCGTTCGTGATCAAAATCGAGGTCGACGCCTGATACTCCGGCGGTGCGAGGACGTAGATGGCCGCTGTGGCCGCGAGCCCGGCCAGCACGATCGCGCAGCCAAGCAACGCCCTCCGCCGGAGCGCTAGTGCGATGAAACGCAGGCTGGTCAGGCCGACCGGCCGGACGCTGGCGAGTTCAACGGCGCCAGCCGCGTTCCGGTCAGCCCATGCGTGCCGGCCAGAGCGACGCCGAGGTTGCCACGTGGAAGTCACCGCGGCGCCTCCGGCTTGCGAGCGACGGCAATGGGGTGGGCCACAGCGTACCGGTAGATTCCGAGCAGCTGGTCAACGTTCTGGTCAGGATCGAACCGCTTCTGGTAGGTCTCCCGCGCTGCCTCGCCGAGCCCGGCGTACGTGTCGGGGCTGGCCTGGACGTCGGCGATGGCGGCGGCGAGCGCGCGCGGATCGCCAGGCGGCACCAGGGTTCCGTCGACGCCGTGCGTGATGAGCTCGGGGAGCGCGGCGTGATCGCTGGCGATGCAGGGAGTGCCGGCTGCCATGGCCTCGACGGCTACGAGACCGAAGGGCTCGGCCCAGATGGACGGCAGGATCACCGCGCGGGACCCGGACATCAGATCGGCGGCCTGGTCGTCGCTGACGTGCCCCGCGAGCCGCACCGACGGGCGCGGGGCGGCCCAGGCCGCGACCTCGGCCTGCAGGATCCCGGTCCCCGCGATGACGAGGTCGAGCGGGTCCTGGCCGGCCGCTGGCAGGTACTGGTCCCAGGCAGCCATCAGGACCCTGATGCCCTTGGCTTCGTCGAGCCGCCCGGCAAACAGCACGCTGCGGCCTCGATCGGCGGTCGGTCTGGGACGCCGAGGGATGAGGTTGTGCCTGACGAAGACGCGCTCAGGCGGCAGGTCCAGCTCGGCCAGCAAGTCACGCTGGGCCGCCGAGATAAAGATGTAGGCCGAGACCAGCGTGCGCCACGCTTGCCTGTGCAGCGCGTTAGACAGCGCGACGGGAGCGGTGGCCAGCCGCGAGTCCTTGTAGCAGCCGTGCCTGACTGCCTGGATGGCCGGGCCAGTCACGCAGTCACGGCAGACAGCTCCGTCGCGGAAGAAGCTGCCGCCGGCGCACATCAGCCGGTAGTTGTGCACGGTGATGACGACAGGCACCGACTCATCGCGGCACGCGTACAGGACCGACGGGCTGAGGAGCGGGAACGTGTTGTGGATGTGCACCACGTCAGGGCGGGTGGCGCGCAGGTGCGCACGCAGGTCACGGCGGGTGTCGCGGCTCCATACGATCTGCCAGGGCAGGGCCGCCTTTCGCAGGGCTGGCCACTGCTCGATCTCGTCGCTATGCCGATCGAAGCTGACCACGTCATGGCCACGTTCAGTCAGCGCCGCGCCCTCGCGCTCCAGCACCCGGTTCTCGCCGCTGGGGGTCGCCGACCGGTACCAGTTGTGCACCGTCATGATGCGCAACCTGGCCGCGTCCGCAACCGGCGGCGACTGGGTCACCAGCGGTTCTCTGTCGTGCCGCCGGCCTCAGATTCGTGCGGCGAGGCTGATCGATGGCCTGGCAGGCGGCGCGGAGCCGATTGCCTGCGGCGCGGCATCTCCGCGAGCTGTGGCAGTCGCCCCGTGGTCCGGTCCGTGGAGTCCGGATCGGCGACCAGGATCCCGGCGATGTCACGGCCATCACCCGTGACGCTGACCGCGACGCGGGCGAGCTGCTCGGCGCTGACGGCGCCCGATGTCACGGCGAGCACAGTCGCGCTCGTCCGCATCATGACAGGCAGCTCGGGGTTCTTGGCGTCCACCACCGCGACGGCTACGGTCAGCGCCGCTCCCGAGATCTGACTCGCGTCCCGGTAGTCGCCGACCGCGAACTGCAGCCCGCCTGACTCGCCGATGAGAGCGGCGGCGGTCATGGTGCACGCGGCTGACAGCGTCGCAACCGCGTGCCGGTCCTGCTGAGAACCGACCGCCAGCACGGTCGGGATGCCGAGGGATGAGGCGAACACGGCGAGCTGCGGGCCAACTGCCAGCGCACGGCGGTCGGAGGACAGCGAGACGACGGTGACCGAGACGCCGGGACCGCCGTTGTACCTGACATCGCTGACGCCGATGTACCTGAGCGCCTTGCGCAGGTTCCACGCGTGCACGACGGCGGGCTCGTACTCATTCAGCAGCCTTGTCCACCCGGCCGTATCGGAGGGGTGCACAACCGGGATGGAGGCCAGCACCGGAACGCCGATCGCCCCCGCGATCTCGTCTCGCTCGCGCAGTTTGCGATCCGACCTGCCCATCGCGACCGCGACGATGACGCCGAGCAGCACGCCCGCCAGGGCGCCGAACACTCCGTTCTCGATCGCGGCGGTGCGCAGCGTCGCTCCGGTGGGCGGCGCGGCGTTCTGCAAGATGCTCGCGACCGCATGCTGGCCAGAGCCGGGGTGGGTCTGAAGGTAGTCCTTATAGGCCGCCGCGACCGCGTCGGCCAGGTCGCTTGCGTCGTCGGCGGTCGCGCCCTCGGCCTTGATCTGCAGGACGTTGTCGATGTTGGTGATCTGAACCCGCCGCTGCAGCGTCGCAACCGGCGTGCTCGAGTGGAGCTGCTTGGCCGCCGCCCGCATGACAGGGTCGCTGCCCGCGATGACCGCCTGGGTGCCGATGTGCTTGGTGTTCAGCACGACGACGAGGGCCTTGGTTGCCAGCAGCGGCGGCCTGACCAGGGTGTACGCGACACCGCCGGCAATACCGGCCGCCACGATGATGGCGAAGATGGCCTTGTGCAGCCGGACAGCGTGCAGCAGCATTCTCAGGTCCACCGCGCCACCTCCATCGCCTCAAGTTGGCGGACAGGGAACCGGGAGCCGCGAAGCGGCAACCCGTCAGCTATGAGAGCACCGGCGATGCCGTGGTGATACGAGAAGATGCCAGCGCCTGACCGGTCGGGCGCTGGCACCTTCCGGCGCGTTTCTCAGGCTGCCGCCTGGGCGCCGCCTGACCTGGCGCGGCGTGCTACGGAGTGCACCAGCGGGCGCACCGCGGTGTGGGTGCCGGCGATGAACCGCGCGGACGGCCCGATGCTGACGGCCGCCGGAGCGCCGACGAAGTACAGCCCGGGAACGGTTGACTCGCCGGCCCTGCTGAGCACGGGGTACCCGGCCAGCGTCTCGATCCTGCCACGCAGCGCGTCGCCAAGGAATCCGAGCCTGGTGAGGTCGATCTTGAATCCGGTTCCCGCGATCACGTGGTCCGCGTCGAGCGTCTGCTGGCGCGGGCCGTCAAGCGTCAGCCTGACGCCACCGCCGTGCGGCTCGGCGCCGGCAACCTTGTGGCTGGTCACCGTGTCGATGACGCCGTCGACCCGGTCCTTAAGCCACCACGCGCCGGCCGGCCCGAGCACGGTGCGGGCCTTGGTGATGCGCATCTGGCGCGGCAGCATCCTGAAGGCCGCTGGGGTGTTCCAGAAGGCGCAGTGCCAGCCTTCGCAGAGCCTGACCACTGGCCGCTTGACGTAGCCGAAGCCGCTGATCGTCTCCGGGTTCGGGTCGACCCACTGGACGGCAGGCCGCCTGACGACGAGCTGGACCTGGGCCCCTGACTCGTGCAGCAACGCCGCAGTCTCCAGCGCGGACTGGCCGGCGCCGAGCACCGCGACCGTGCGGCCGCTGAACTTGTCCAGGTAGCGGTGCTCGGCGGTGTGCGTCGCAAGGTCGTGAGGCAGGCCAGCGAGCTCGTCGGGGAGGGCAGCGAAGGGCAGCACTCCGCTCGCGACGACGACCTGCCTGGCGGTCATCGGGTCCGCGTCGGCGAAGCTCACCTTGAACCCGCCGCTCACGGCCTCCACGGCGGTCACCGTGATATCGGTGACGCCTGGCACGAGTTCCTTGGTGAACCAGTCGCCGTAGTCCGTGAAGCCCTCCACAGAGAGCGGCTTGACGCGGTTGTTGTACGCGATGCCTTGCTGCTTGCAGTATGAGCCGACATCAAAGCCGGGGTTGGGCGCGGCGATCTCCGATGCGTACGGCTCCGACTTCAGCCACATGCCTACCGGCATGTGCGCGCGCCACGTGTCCATCGGGCGTCCCACGATGCGGTGGCCGATCTCCCTGGCGCTCAGATGGGCTGAAATCGACAGCCCGAACGGCCCTGCCCCGATAACGAGAACCTCGTCTGCTGACATCTCAAGCTTCCTTTCGGCCTGCATCTTGCGCGGTCGAGATGGTCCGCGAATTCGCCACGGCTGCCACGGTGGTTCGGAATTCCGCCAGGACCGGCCGGAAATCGCGCCGGTCGAGGCAGTCGTAGTAGCGAGTTCTCGCGAACTCCGAGCCGAACATCCACAGTGCTCGCGCCCGGGATACGCTGTCGGGCCGCCCGACCCGCCGGAAGTTGTCGCGGAGCCAGCGCATGTCGCCGCGCAGCCACCGGGTCCGCACCCCGGTCCGGTAGCTGTCCACATGCTCGATCTGCTGCCCGGTCGCCCAGAGCCAGATCATCAGCGGGAAGTCCACGCCAGAGCGCAGGGCGTTCTCGATGGTGCCCGCGATCCTCGCGTTGACCTCCATCAGCAGCGGGCGGCCTGCCGAGTCCCGCCGGTACTCCACCTCGCAGAGGCCATCCAGGCCGATCGCCCTGATCAGCCGCTCCGACGAGTCGTAGATGTCCGGCGGTACCTCGAGGCTTTCGCGCAGCACGGATGCGCCGCCTAGTGCCGGGCTCGTGCGGTGCGCGATGTGGCCGCAGCGCGCCCTGATCTCGCCGTTGACCACGAACATCGTGACGCCCTCGCGACGCCCGCCGACCCACTGCTGGGCGAGCACGTCGGCCCCGGCCTTCGTGAAGGCGCCGATGACCTCGGCCGCTTCGGCCTCATTGATCACCTCGACCGCCTGCAGCCGCACAAGAGAGTCGCTCACCCAGGACGAGGTCGGCTTCAGCACCACGGGAAACCCGAACTGCTCGGCCAGCGACGGCACGTCGGCGACGCCGTCGATGCGCATCGTCTTCGGGTACTCGATGCCAAGCTCGCTGGCCACCGCCAGGGTGCGGTCCTTGTCGTTAGCGATCACCAGCACCTGGTCTGTTGCGAGCGCCAGCACGCATCCCAGCTCGGCCAGCTGCTCACGGTGCCGTGTTAGTGCGGCGATCGCGCCGTCGGTCGTCGGCAGCACAACCCTGGTCGGGTGCTCGCGGACGAATTCGACGACTCCTGTCGCGAACGCCTGGGCATCTGTCGCGTAGCTCGGCAGCACGACATTGCGCGCCGAGTACCGCGACGTGAAGGACAGCACCGGCAGCTCAGGATCGCATTCGGCGAAGCACTCGCCGAGTGCGACGCGCAGGCCGGCCCGGCCGAAGCTGCGCGCGCTCGCCAGGCTCTGGCGGCTCCCCGCATCCAGCACCAGGATGTCGTAGCCGTCCTGGCCGCGGTCTGGCTGCATAACGGCGGGCGTCGGTGAACTGATCGCCGTCGGCATTTCTGTCATGCCATCAATAGCCTTCCTGTCTCCGACGCCCCCGCGTGAATGATCGCGTTCATGAGAGAAAGCAGGTACCGGTCCTGATACCTCGGATCTGAGGCGGTTCGGTGATGACCTGGCAGAGAATGTGATTTACGCAGGATGAAGGGTAAAATCTGACATGTGACCGCCTGGCACCGCTGGTGTGCCCGTCGTGACCAGAGCGGCCACGCTGATGTATCACGACGGGTCCGCCAGGGATCCTGTGGCCGTAGGGTCGCTCCGCCTTGCCCGAACTGATGCCGAGTCCTGGGGGTGCCGTTGAGGGTCAAGGACTCGGGGCTCTCGGGGCGATTGTGGTAGCCGAGGACTCCTCGGGCGCGGCAGGGGCGAGGGGCAAGGGCACGCCGCGCGGGGCCGGCCGTCGTTTCGGCTGGGGGATGGCGGATCAGGCGGTTTCGAGCCTGACCAACTTCGCGGTGAGCCTGTACGTGGCCCACTCGCTGGGCGCCGTGCGGTTCGGCGCGTTCAGTCTGGCGTACGTGACCTACTCATTCGTTCTCAACGCCTCACGCGGGCTGTCGACCGACCCGCTGCTGGTCAGGTTCACCGGAGCCGAGCCGCGAGCCTGGCGGCGGGCGGTGAGCAGCTGCACCGGCACGGCCCTGGCAGTCGGCCTGGTGGGCGGGGCCGCGATGCTGGCCGTGGCGATGCTGCTCGGCGGCACGGCCAGGGCGGCCTTCGTTGCGATGGGGCTGACCATGCCCGGGCTGATGCTGCAAGACAGCTGGCGGTTCGCGTTCTTCGCGCTCGGCCGGGGCAGCCAGGCCTTCCTGAACGACACGGTCTGGGGCGCGGCCATGGTCCCGGCCCTGCTGGCCTTGCGGTTCACCGGTCACGAGACGGTGTTCTGGTTCGTGCTGGCGTGGGGTGCCTCAGCCAATGTCGCCGCTGCGGTCGGCCCGCTCCAGGCCCGCGTGGTGCCCAGGATCCTGGACGCCTGGACCTGGGTCGTCCGTCACCGCGACCTCGCCCTCCGCTACCTCGCCGAGAACACCATCTTCAGCGGCTCGACGCAGCTGCGGCTGACGTTCCTCAGCGTCATCGTCGGCCTGGCCGCGGTCGGCTACGTACAGGCCGCCCAGACAATGATGGGGCCGTTCCTTGCCGCGCTGATGGGCATCTCGCTGGTGACCGTGCCAGAGGCCGCCAGGATCTTGCGGCACTCGCCCAGGCACCTGCGGCTGTTCTCGCTGCTGGTAGGCCTCGGTGCGGCCCTCGCGGCATTGGCGTGGGGGGTCGTGCTGCTGATCGCGCTGCCGCGCGGACTCGGCGACCTGGTCCTGCCCAAGCTGTGGCGGCCGACCTACCCGCTGATCATCTACGTGACGCTCACCGTGATGGGGAGCTGCTTCACGATCGGCGCGAGCGCGGGGCTCAGGGCGCTCGGTGCGTCTCGCCGCAGCCTGCGCGCGATGATCTTCTCGTCGGTCGTGCTCGTCCTGCTGAGCGTCGCCGGCGCCGTGACCGGCGGAACGCTCGGCACGGTGCGGGCGACGTCGGTCGCGGGCGGTTTCGCGGTCCTCGCCTGGTGGTGGCAGCTGCGGGCTGCGCTGCGCGAGGCCGACATCGCCTCGGCCAGCCTCGGGCTGGTGTCCACCCATCCGGCCGGCCGGCACCGCATGCCGCCATCCGCTGCCCGTTCCGCGGCTGACCCTGCCCCCGCGGCCCCCCAGGCTCCCGCCGCGCTGCCGCGGCGACAGCCTAGCCCGTCTCGCTCGCCGCAGCCGTTGCGGCCAAGGGACTAGCGGATCGAACCTGCCAGGCTGAGCGGCCTGCCGGCAGGCATCAGGTGATGGGCTGCGGGCCGGGCGAGACTGACTTGGCCGGCGCCGCCACCGGTGCGGGGAAGAGCAGCGCCGACAAGGCGGTGAACTGCTCGGCCAGCCGGGCGGCGTGCGCCGCGTCGTGCTCGGCGATGGTCTGCCGTAGCTCGGCGGACCGGTCCATGAGCCGTGTGAACTGCTCGATCAGCGTAGTACCGTCGAGCCCGTCGGCTGGCTGGTAGAACTCGGCCAGGCCAATGTCTGCCATCAGTGCCCGGTGCTTGGTGCCGTAGCCGATCGCGATGGTCGGCTTGCCGAGCAGCAGCGCGCCGATCAGGTTGTGGTAGCGGGTGGCGACGACCGCGCCCGCAGGCGCCATCGCGCGCATCAGCTCGGTGAACGACGCCACGGGCTCGGCGACGACCTGACCGGGACGCAGTCCTGGCCGCTGCTCGGCCAGGTGCCCCAGGATCCGGTCGACGACCTCTTGATCGCGGCCGCTCGTGTCGCCGATGAACATCCGGACGCTGCGGCCGCCGTCCACGAGCCAGAGCACGAACTGCTTCATCTGCTCGACATAGGACGTGTAGATCTGCTCGGCGCGCGCCCGGTCGTCGTTGGTGCCGTGGAAGTCCATCACGCCGATACCGACCGTGCCGGGGTCGCCTGGCGCGTCGGCCGGCTTGGGCAGGGCGAAAGCCAGATCGGGATAGACAGGGTCGTCACTGACGTCGAGCCCGCGCTGCGCCATGGCCTGCCGGGACGCGGTATCCCGGTACGAGCGGTAGTAAGCGAGCCTGGCAGCGGAATTGAATAGCCAGGCAGTCGCGCGCTGCTTGATCACGTTCGCGCCGACGCTGACGAGCGCGACCTTCGTTCCGCTAATTCTTCCTGCGGCGGAGAGCAGGAAGATCGCGTAAGGAAGCCCGGACGGCCGCAGCGGCAAGGTGGTTTCCAGGACGCCCATTCCCGGCACGATCACGACATCGTGGCGGCGAACCCAGGCAACGGTCCTGAACACGTCGACGACCTTGCCAAGCAGCTTGACGCCGACGGCGGGGAGCCTGGGCAGGTCCTGCACCCGCTGCCTGGACCAGTACAGCGGAATCGCCTCGATGCCGTACACGCTCCTGAGCCGCTCAGGTCCCATGCACATGGCGTCGATGGCCGCGCCGGGATGGGCGGCCCGCAGATAGCCCAGCACGGACTCCATCGAAGCGTCGTTGCCGATGTTGCCCGATCCGAGAAGTCCGAAAAGGCCAACCCTTGGCGGGTTGCCGGTCATCTAGTCCTGCTCTCCTGGCCTGCCACGATGGCGTTGACGGAAATGGGCGGCGCCTCGGCGACTTCCGTGTCAGAGACGAAGTTGCCGTGCTCGGAGAAGGCGCGGCTGGCAGCCCAGTGCGCCAGGTGCCGGAAGCACGCCAGGCGTTCGCCCGCGGTGAGCGGAGCGCGCTGGATCGCGGAGATGAAACCCCAGACATACTCGCCGTACAACTTGACCACGGGGTTGCGCCTGCGATCACCGCGGCGCGGGTCCAGGTTGGCGCACCAGTCGCGCACGCTGGTGAAGGCCCGCGCGGCCCGGTCAGGATGGTCGCGCCTGAAGTACAGCCAGTCAGGGACGTGATAGAACGGGCCGCCAAGGGCGAGTTCTGCCACGAACGTGCGGTCGGAGCGGTAGTAGCTGCCGTGCAGGGCGGTGTGCTTCAGGACAGGCATCCTGATGATGCCGCTGTCGTCGTCACCGCCCTCGTCGAACAGCATGCTCCTGAACCGCTCGGGAGCCGACAGCGATCCCGTGGCCAGCGAGTAGTGCACCGCCCTCGTGACGCTGCCCGAGCCGTCGATCATGGCGGTCCATGAGTGCGCGAGCACCACGTGCGGATGCTCGTCGAGCACGTCGACACAGCGCTCGATCAGGTCCCTGGCGTACAGGTCGTCGTGCGACGCCCACTTGAACAGCTCGCCGCGGGCCTCGGCGACCAGGCAGTTGTGGTTTCGGGCGAGGCCGATGTTCTGCGGCTGGCGGATATAGCGGACCCGCGAGTCCTGGCGCGCGTAGCGGCGGCAGATGTCGGCCGTACTGTCAGTCGACGCATTGTCCGAGATGATGAGCTCAAAATCCTCGTAACTCTGGCCGAGCAGGGCTTCGAGCGACTCAGCGAGGTAGTTCTCGCCGTTGTAGACGGGCAGCCCTACGCTGAGCCGGGGTGCCTGGCTCACGTGCGGTCATCTCCTTCTAGGTCGAGGCAGGCGACACGGGCCTGGTGCGACCCTCGAATCGCGACTGCGCCGGGCCTCCTGGAGCACGTCGAACTGCGCGTGAGGAACCTCCGACCGACAGACATCCATGCCCCCTCCCGCGTACGTGCCCAGCGAACCCAGTTCAGTCCTGGCCGTCTGCGGGCCGACGCCTTACCGGCGACCCCGTCCTAGGCCGGGAAAACGCTTGCTGACACTAGATCAGCTTCGGCCTCGCGGTGATACCTCAGCGGCCCGATCCTTGCGTGGTCGCGGGCACAATGACTGACTTTGAGCAGGTAAACGCCTCGGCGTAAGGGGCGCGGCACTCCATCCCGCGCAGCCGGGCAAGGCCGAGGAATACGTCGTCATCCCACCAGTCGCGACCGCGCTGAGAAGGATAGGACTTGTGCAGCAATTCGACTTTGCGCTTCGCGACTTCCGCGGACAACGGCACATAAACCGACGGACGGCCGAAGTCCCCATCCCATTTCGGAATCTCGTAGCTGAGGCAGAGCTGGTCGCGAAAGACGGTGGGGATGATCTCGCCGATGGTCCGGTGATCCTGATGGGCGTCGGCGGCCGACGGCGCGAGGATGAGATCGGGCAGGCCAGCCACCGCCACCGATTCGAGCGTGTCCTTAACCTGAGTCCAGGCCGCAGGAAGCCGGCCTTCCGGCAGGTCGTGCACCTCGATCGCCAGGTCAGCAGCCGGCAGGAACGAGCGCGCGGCGGCCTTGCACTCCAGCTGACGCTCGGCCGTTCCGGTCAGGACGACATACCGCACGCGCAGTCCTGGCTGGCACTCGGCAAGGGTGAGCAGCGTCCCGCCCGCGCCGATCTCGATGTCATCGGGGTGGGCGCCGATGGCCAGCACTGAGAGCGGACCGCCTGCCTGGCTGCCTAGCTGCAGCGGGAGCACGCCGCTACCCGCGCCCCTGACCGGGCACCAGCGCTGCGGCGGGCCCGTCAGCGGCCTCGCTGAACGCGCTCGCGATCGCGATCGCGGGGAACGTGCCTGAACGGTCCTCGTCCCAGATCATCCACGGGCAGTTGCCCCGCTGGTACATCTCCTCGAGCTGTGCGCGCTCTTTCACCGTGTCGGCCGCTGACCAGTATCCCTTGTAGGGATATGCGAGCACCCGGCCTTGCGGGACCAGCCGCATGATCGCGTCCTCGACGAGATCTTCGCCCTCGCTGAGGTGATCCAGGATCTCCGGCCGCAGCACGAAGTAACCGCCGTTCTCCCACTGGCGCAGATCGCGCATAGGCGTGACCTGAGTGATCAGCCCGTCGTCGCTGACATCGACGACGTGGTGCGAGGACTGCATCGGCACCGCCAGCAGTGACGCGACCGCGGTGCTCGCCTCGAACCTGGCTATCACGTCGGGCAGCGGAGCGTTCGTGAGCACGTCGGCGTAGTTCGCCATGAACATGGGCTCGTCCTCGACGAAGCGGCGGACCCGGCGCAGCCGCTCGCCGATCGGTGAGTTCAGGCCTGTGTCGACGAACGTGATGCGCCAGTCCGAGATGTCGGTGCTGAAGAGCTTGACCTCGGTCGCGCCCTTCTCCAGCACGAAGTCGTTGGACCTCGTCTCGTCGTAGTTCAGGAAGAAATCCTTCACGTACGAGGCGCCGTATCCCAGGCAGAGCACGAAGTCGGTGTGCCCGAAGTGCGCGTAGTAGCGCATCACGTGCCAGAGCAATGGCCGCTCGCCGATCATGGCCATCGGCTTCGGCCCGGTGTTCACGCCATCGCGCATCCGCATGCCGAGACCACCGCAGAAGAGCACGACCTTCACGGGTTGCCCCCAATCAGACGATGTCGAGCGCGGGGATGGGGAAGACGAGCCTGCCGCCCCAGGACCGCACGTAGCCGAGCTGCTGGCTGATCTCCTCGCGCAAGTTCCACGGCAGGACGAGCACGTAGTCTGGCCTGGTCTCCGCGAGCCGGTCCGGCGGGTAGATCGGGATGTGGGTGCCTGGCAGGAACTTGCCCTGCTTCACCGGGCTCCGGTCGACCGTGTAGGTGAGCAGGTCAGAGCGGATCCCGCAGTGGTTGAGCAGCGTGTTGCCCTTGCCTGGAGCGCCGTAGCCGGCCACCTGCTTGCCGGCGGCTGCAGCGTCGAGGAGGAAGCGGAGCAGGTCGACCTTGATCCGCAGCACCTCGCGTGCGAAGCCAGCGTGGCCAGCGACCGTGTCCAGGCCAGCGGACTCCTCCTCGGCGAGCACCGCCTTGACGCTGCCGGCCGGCTCGTCCGCTGCCTCCTGCGGCCTGGCGTAGACCCGGAGTGAGCCGCCGTGCGTCTCGAGTTCGTCCACGTCGGTGACCCTCAGCCCGGCCGTGGCCAGCGCCCTGGATGCGGTGAGCAGCGAGAGATAGGAGTAGTGCTCGTGGTAGATCGTGTCGTACTGGCGGCGCTCGATCAGGCGCAGCAGGTGCGGGAACTCCAGCGTGACCACGCCGGACTCCTTGACCAGCGCCCGCAGTCCCGCCGCGAATCCCGTGATGTCAGGCACATGCGCGAACACGTTGTTGGCGGCTACGAGGTCGGCCTGACCGTACTGGGCCGCGAGCTCGCGGCCGGATTGCGGCCCGAGGAACACCGACTCCGTCCTGATACCGCGGGACCTCGCGACCTCGGCCACGTTGGCCGCCGGCTCGACGCCGAGTACCGGGATTCCCCGGGCGACGAAATGCTGCAGGAGATAGCCGTCGTTGCTGGCGACCTCTGTCACCAGGCTGCCGGCGGCAAGCCCCAGGCGCTCGGTCATCAGCTCGGCGTAGCGCCTAGCGTGCGCGACCCAGGAATCGGAGTAGGACGAGAAGTACGCGTAGTCCGAGAAGATGTCCTCGCCGGGCACGTACGCGGGAAGCTGCACGAGCAGGCACGACTCGCAGATCCTGACGTGCAGCGGATAGAAGGACTCGGGCTCGTCGAGATGGTCGGCGCTCACGTAGCTCTCGCATAGCGGCGACATGCCGAGGTCTACGAAGGTTCGGGTCAGGGGCGAACCGCACAGGCGGCATGATGGCAACGCTGGCAAACCCGACCCCCCACTCCTGACGGTGCCGAGTACGTTATCACTTATCGAGTGGATCATGGGCTGAGGACCGAAACTTCCGAGAAAACCGATATGCGTCTAATTGCAGCTTTGAAACTGTTCGCGGATTTCAGTGTTCGTACTGGCGGGGTTCGTACTGGCGGGGTTCGCACTGGCGGAGTTCGTACTGACCGAGTTCGGACTGGCGGAGTTCGTACAGGCGGAGACGGGAGCGGGAGCGGATGTCGCGTCTGACCGAACACGTGTGCCGTGCCTGCCGGAGCCGCTCCGGTCAGCTGGTACTTGATCTGGGCGACCAGCCGGCCTGTGACTATTTCCCGCGCGCTGATGATCCGGGGCCCGACCCGCGGTACCCGCTTCAGATGTGGCTCTGCGCGGCATGCGGGCTGGCGCAGCTGGCAGCGGATCCGACCGCGCCCGAGGAGCCAAGGGGCGCCGAGCCCGCCGCACTCGTGGCCCAGGCCGCCGACGCGGTCGCCAGGGCCGGGTCCGCCGGCTTGCTGCGAGCGGGAAGCACGGTCACCGAGTACGGCAGCCCGCACGGCGGCTCGTGGCTTGGCCTGCTCGCCGAGCGCGGGCTGACGCAGGCCGCGCCGGGCGAACCAGCCGACGTCATCGTGGACTGCTTCGGCATGATGCACGCTGCCGACCAGGCGGCGGCCCTGGCAGAGCGCGGGGCCAGGCTGTCGGCGAACGGGGTACTGCTGTTGCAGTACCACGCGCTGAGCGCGATCATCCGGTGCGGGCAATGGAACGCACTGCGTCACGCGCACTACGCCTATTACTCCACGGCGGCGCTGGCGGGGCTGCTCGCGGCGCACGGCCTGCGGGCAACCGACGCCTGGGAATTCGAGCTCTACGGCGGCACGGTGCTGCTCGCGGCCAGCAGGCAAGGGGCAGGCGGGGAGACGGTCGAGGCGCTGCTGACCGGCGACGCCAAGGTCGGCGTCATGGACCCAGGCGTGCTCGGCGGGCTCGGGAGGGATGCGACCGCTGGTGCCGAGGGCCTGAAGGCCTGGCTCTCCGCGCAGCGCGAGGAGGGGCGCAGCGTGCTTGGCTACGGCGCCGCTTCCCGCGCGATCGCGCTGTTGTGCCGGGCCGGGGTCGGCGCCGGCCTGCTCCCAGCGGTCGCTGATGCCTCGCCCGCCAAGCAGGGCCTGCGGATGCCCGGCACGGACATCCCCGTCGTCAGCCCCGCTGAACTGGGGGTCAGGAAGCCGGACGCCGTGCTGCTTTTCCTCTCGGATCTGCGGGCCGAGGTGCGGTCGGCCTATCCGGAAGTGGAAGCCCATGGCGGCAGCTGGGTGGATGCCGATTCGCTGGCTGGCTGGCCGGACCGCGGCTCAGCCGGCCTGGAGCAGGACGCGTAGCCGCTCCAGGCACCTGCCCCTGGTCGGCCCGATGCTGCCGACAGGCAACCCGAGCTGGCTCGAGATCTCCGCATAGGACACCGGCGGGTCGGCCATGAGCATCTCGAGCAGCTTCTGCCAGCGCCAGGGCAGCAGCGCCATCGCCTCCCTGACGGCCTCGGCGCGCTCGGCGGCGAGCAAGCCCTCGTCGACGTCGGGCTGGAAGGTCGCGACGCCGCCGAAGACCACGTCGTCCTGGACAAGCATGACCCGCTTGGCCCTGGATACATGCCGCAGGCACTCGTGCCGCGCTGTCGTGGCGAGCCAGCTCCCGATCCGGTCGGGATACTCGATCCTGTCGATGTGCTCGAGCAAGCGCAGCCAGGTCGCCTGCGCGACATCGGCTGCATCGCTGTCGGCCAGCTTGAATTCGCGGGTCATCGCCCAGATGAGCCGCTCGAACTGCTCGACGAGGCGTTCCCAGGCCCAGCGATCGCCGGTCGCCGCACCCCGCACAAGCTGCGCGATGTCCGGCGTGCGGGCGCTCTTCCCCGGATTGTCCGCAACGGCGTTACCAGCCGGTGCCGTCATCCCGTCCGGGCCATGCTCCCGCAGGTCGGCAGTAGACACCTGCACTGTCACGCCATCCTCCCCTTGTCGTGCTGTCGGTGATGCCAATTGGCCGGTCAATACGCACCGTCCGCGTGCGCCACGGCTGACCAGGTCTTCCACAAGATCTGCAGATCGAGGAAGAATGACCAGTTCTCGACGTAGCGCACGTCAAGGCGGACGGCCTCATCCCACGGCAGGTTCGACCTGCCGTTCACCTGCCACAGGCCGGTGATCCCTGGCCTGACGACAAGCCGGCGCTTGACGTAGTCGCCGTACCGCGTCGTCTCGTCGGGCAGCGCGGGCCGGGGTCCGACCAGCGACATGTCGCCGTTCAGCACGTTGAGCAGCTGCGGCAGCTCGTCAAGGGAGTAGCGCCTGAGCCAGGCGCCGACGCGGGTGACCCGGGGGTCCTTGCGCATCTTGAAGAGCACGCCGTCGCTGTCGTTCAGGCCGATCAGCTCGGCCTTGCGCTGCTCAGCGTCGACGACCATGGTGCGGAACTTGAAGAGCGTGAACGGCGTGCCGTCCTTGCCGATGCGGGTCTGCCTGAACAGCACGGGCCCGCGGTCGCCGAGGACGATGGCCAGCGCGATCACGGCGAGGACCGGAACAAGCAGCAGCAGGGCGGTGCACGCGGACGCCCGGTCGAATGCGGCTTTGACCAGCCGCTTGAGGCCGGTGAACTCCGGGTGCTCCATGTGCAGCAGCGGCAGCCCGGCTATCGGCCTGATCGTGGTCCGCGGGCCGGCCACGTCCAGCAAGGCCGGCGCGACGCAGATGTCCGTGCCGGCCTTCTCCAGGGCCCACGCGAGGTCTCGCAGCCTGGCGCCCATCAGTTCCCTGCAGGCCATAACGGCGACGGTGTCGGCCTGGAAGCGGCGCACCACGTCGGTCACGTTGTGCAGGCCGCCGACGACGGGAATGTTGTCGATGACGGCCGGATGATCGCTGCCCACGACGCAGGCGGCCACGATAGACAGCCCGTGGTACGTCTCGCGGCGCAACACGGCCGCCAGGTCCCTGATCACATCCAGATGCCCGACGACAACGACCTTGCGCATGCACACGCCCTGCGCTCTGAGCCTGTGCAGCCTGCGGCGCAGCCAGAACCTGGCGGTCAGGTCGAAGACCGTCATGCAGGGCAGCGCGACGACGACGTAGCCACGCGCTATCTCGGTCTTGGTGGCATAGGAGAAGACCGCCACGACAGCGGTCAGGCAGACCCCGGCGTTCACGACCCGGCGGAACTCGTCGGACCCGACACCGACGAAACGCTCGTCGTAGCCGCCGGCCAGCTCGAGCGCGGCCAGCCAGAGCACCGGCAGGGCCAGGCCCAGCCAGACGTAGGCCGCGTCCTGCGTGTCCGTACTGCCGAACCGCACCTCGAACGCCAGCCAGCCAGCCGCGAGCGCCGCGCAGGCGTCCACAATCAGGAGCTGGCGCTTATATGCGCTGGTCCAAGCCCGAACCCTGCCCATGGCCAGCCGTGCGAGCAGGCTGACCTCAACCCGTTCGGGGACAGCAATTTCCTCAGCCACCGCCCACCCCCCAGGCACCCGCCTAACTCCAGGCAGGCCACCCACTCCACTCACGTTGCGCGAGTAACACACCGGAGACGCGCAGACACACAGGGCGGTTGACAGCAATTTCTGGACGTAATCCACTTCTCTGCCGGTGCGGGCCTGTACCGTCACGAGTATGCGCAGGTCAGGGCATAGGTGTTACGCAGAGTAACCAAAGTAAATTCTTGGTAACCGCATGCATCGCTAGACTCGGGCCCGTGACAGCGGCGGAACTCGGCCCGGAAGACATGAAGATCGTCACGCTTGCCCGCTCGGCGAGGGCCAGGGTCGGCTCGGCCGAGGGCGCAGCCGTCCGGGACGAGACGGGCCGGACGTACGCGGCGGCGGCGGTCGCGCTCCCGTCGCTCCGGCTATCAGCGCTGACGCTCGCAGTCGCGATGGCGGTGTCCAGCGGGGCCGTAGCGCTCGAGGCGGCAGCGTTGGTCAGCGACGGTCCGGGTCCCGCGGGCGAGGACATCGGAGCTGTCAAGGACGTCGGGGCTGGCGCGCTCATCATTCATGCAGGATCAGACGGCGCCGTCCGCGACACGCTCCAGCTCTGAGCGGGCCGCCCCGGGCGCGGTCAGGCACGGCAATGCGGCAGCCAGCCTGCCCGCGCAGCGGTAGGGGAGAATCACCAGGGTGAACGCGCAGCTTGAGCCCGCCACCGCTGGCGACCGGTTCGCCGCGGGCTTCGCATGTTTCGCCGGCAGGCCGAACGTCGGCAAGTCCACGCTCATGAACGCCCTGGTCGGCACGAAGGTCGCGATCACGAGCAGCAGGCCGCAGACGACGCGGCGAGTGATCAGGGGCATCGTCAGGCGCCAGGACGCCGAGCTGGTCATCATCGACACGCCAGGTCTGCACCGGCCACGGACGCTGCTCGGCGAGCGGCTCGACAGCCTGGTCCGCTCGACGCTCACCGAGGTCGACGTCATCGGCTTCTGCGTGCCCGCAGCCGAACGGGTCGGCGCTGGTGACACATACCTGGCACGAGAGCTGACCGGCCAGTCCCGCACGCCCGTGGTGGCGATCGTGACCAAGACCGACGAGGCCACTCAGGCGCAGGTAGCCGCCCAGCTGACCGCGGTCGCGGCGCTGGGCAGCTGGGCTGACATCGTGCCGGTATCGGCGGTCACCGGGTTCCAGCTGGACGTGCTGACCAGTGTGCTGGTCAGCCATCTGCCGCCGGGTCGGCCGCTGTATCCCGACGGCGAGCTGACCGATGAGCCAGAACAGGAGCTGGTCGCCGAGCTGATCAGGGAGGCAATCCTGGAAGGGGTGCGCGACGAGTTGCCGCACTCTATCGCCGTGGTCGTCGAGGAGATGGGTGCGCGCGAGGACAGGGACGATCTCATCGACGTGCACGCGGTGATGTACGTCGAGCGCCCGAGCCAGAAGGCGATCGTGATCGGCGCCAAGGGCGCCAGGCTCAAGGAGGTCGGCTCGCGGGCCCGCAAGCAGATCGAGGGCCTGCTCGGCAGCCGCGTCTACCTCGACCTGCGGATCAAGGTGGCAAAGGACTGGCAGCGCGATCCCCGCCAGCTGCGCAGGCTCGGGTTCTAGTACACCGTCGAGGCTGCAGCCGAATCCGCAGGTCAGCCTGTTCCGGCGAATTCCGGCGAACCGCTGACCCAAGATCGCGGGGCATGTGATGATCGGGACTCCGGCGTACGGTTCACCCCGGCTGGCTAGTCGCCCTGACGGGCGGGCTGGAGGGAAGCAATGCTGGCCCTAACCGGGTCGAAAGTCTGTTACCGGACGATAGGACACGGCGTCTTCCACTGCGAGCGGTGCGGCGGCGACAGGCCCTACCGGCACCGGTCGGGCCGGCGCTGGGCCCATCTGCTCGGCATCCCGTTCGCGCGGATCGCGGACACCGGCGAGCATCTGAGCTGCGCCAATTGCCGCACCTGTTACCGGGTCGAACTGCTGGCCGTGCCAACCACCGAGCAAATGCTCGTCGCCCTGCTCGCCAGTACTAAGGCCGCCGTCCTGGCGATGCTGGGGGCAGGCGGCGCCGGCAGTCCGGCAGCCAGGGCCCGCGGCATCGAGCTGATCAGGCGGGCCGGCGCGCCGGACTACCACGACGGACGGCTGCTTGCTGCCCTGGCCCGCCCCACAGTCGGGCGAGACTTGCCAGGAGCTGGCGACGAGGCGGTCCCTGGCCTCCGCCCGGCCGTCGAGGCGGTCGCAATCCAGCTTGAATCCCACGCCAGGGAGTGGTTCCTGGCTCAGGTCGTCCACGTCGGCCTGGCCGACGGGGCGCTGAGCGACTCGGAGCGGACGGTCGCCAGGACCATCGCCCGCTACCTCGGCATGACCGCGGCCCACGGCCGCGACGTGATCTCGCTGACCGAGGAAGCGGCCCAGGCGGGCTAGCCAGCTTGTTCTGTCGCTTGACAGAACCGAACGCGTACTCTAATTGTCGGAGGGTGTCGGTAGGCTTATCGATAACAAGTTCGTTTGCCGCTGCCGCCTCCGGAGCCGCTGATGATCCTCCCGCCCGCCGCCCCGCCGCCACCGGGCAGCCCCCGCCGGCCTCCCGGCCCTGGCCCCCGGCCGCGGGATGGCTGGGACGGGGATGCGGTGCTGGCCGGCCTGGACCCGGACATCGCGGGCCTGGACCCGGATGCGCTGGCGGGCCGGGACGCCCCGTCCGAGGCGGAGCTGGCGGGGGAGTACCCGCTTGACGATGACGGCGACGATCACGCGTTCCTGGCGGCCGTGGCCGCGGGCCGCGGCGCGGCTTTCGCCGGCGGCGGCCCGCTCGAGGCTCTGGTGCCGGGCGGTGCGCTGGCCGGATTCTCCCAGCACGCCCTCGATGACGGCCTCGGCGTGCTGTCTGATGACGCGATCGTGGGGCTGCTGCACGTCTCGCGGCGGCTGTCGGCGTGGCAGTCCGGGATCGAGCTGGCCGCGGTCGCCGAGCTGGACAGCCGGCGGCTGCGGGAGTCGCGGCGGCCGGGCTGGTCGGCGGTCAGCGAGCACATCGCCGCTGAGCTGGCCGCCGCGCTGACGCTGACCGGCCGGTCCGCGGACTGCCTGCTGGGCCTGGCCCGCGACCTGGCCCGGCTGCCCGCCGTCCGCCGCGCCCTGCTCGCCGGGACCATCGACCGGGCGAGGGCGGCGGTGTTCGCCGCCGAGCTGTCCGCCCTGGGCGACTGCGCGGCGAACGCCGCCGCGAACGCCGTGCTGCCCGGCGCCCCGGCGATGACCACCGGGCAGCTCCGGCACGCGCTGCGCACCCTGGTGCACGCGATCGACCCGGCCGCGGTCCGCCGCCGGATGGCGAAGGCCCGCGGCGACGCCCGGGTCGAGGGCTGGCAGGAGGCGTCGGGGAACAGGGCGCTGGCCGGGCGGGAACTGTCCCCGGCGGACCAGGTCGCCGCGGACCGGCGGATCACCGCCATCGCCCGCGCCCTGCACCAGGCCGGCGCGGCCGGCACCCTGGACCAGCTCCGCGCCGCCGTGTTCACCGCCCTGCTCGCCGGCCGCGACCCAGAAACCCTCATCCCCGCCCCCGACCCAGACCCGCGCGCCGCCGGCACCGCCCCCGGCGCCGCCGGCCAGGACCCGCCGCCCGGACCCGGCGGGCCCGGCGCGCCGGCCAGCGGAACCGCGTGCCAGCCCGCCGGCGGGGTGCCCGGCACCATGCCCGCTCCCGGAGGCGGCGCCGGCGGGCTGGCCGCGCTGTCCGGGACGGTGCACCTGACCCTGCCCGCCAGCACCTGGCTCGGCCTCGCGGACCTGCCCGGCGAAGCCGCCGGCCTCGGCCCCCTCGACGCGTGGACCAGCCGCGACCTCGCCAGCACCCTCGCCGCCCGCGCCGCCGCGGCCCGCTGGTGCATCACCTTGACCCGGCCCGACGGCACCGCCGCCGCCCATGCCTGCGCCCGCGCCGGACCCGGACCCCCCGCCGGCCCCGCCGCCCGCCGCGCCTGGCTCGCCAGCCAGAAGGTCACCTGGCTGGACCCGGGCCGCTGCACCCACGGCTCCCAGGCCACCGGCTACCGGCCGCCCAGCATGCTGTGCCACCAGGTCAGGGCCAGGAACCGGACCTGCACCTTCCCCGGCTGCCGCAGACCCGCCATACGCTGCGACCTCGACCACACCATCCCCTTCGACCAGGGCGGCCGGACCTGCCTGTGCAATCTGGCCCCGTTGTGCAGGCACCACCACAGAACCAAGCAAGCCCCCGGCTGGACCATTGACCAGCCAGAACCCGGCACACTGGTCTGGACCGCCCCGCACGGCCGCAGC
Organism: uncultured Actinomycetota bacterium; assembly: GCA_963739025.1. GTDB lineage: Bacteria > Actinomycetota > Actinomycetes > Streptosporangiales > Streptosporangiaceae > Chersky-822. The sequence goes on from CAVTYS010000006.1 coordinate 579,189, forward strand.
TACACCATCACCCCCAGCACCTACCAGTACTGAGGTCGGCTTCATCGGCACGGCTCTCGTCGCCTCGTCAGCAACGACACAGAAATGGCAGGGTTGGCCCGTGCGCCTGACAGACCGGCTGAACCTCGCGCAGAGAATCGTGATCGTCGTTGCGACGGGCAACGCGGTTGCCGCTATCGGCATCTACCTGGAGTACTCGCACCCGCTGGCCCGGTTCCAGACGCTGGTCGGTCGGTGAATCACTCGCCGTTGTGCAAGCAACACCACAGAACCAAGCAAGCCCCCGGTTGGACCCTTGACCAGCCAGAACCCGGCACCCTCACGTGGACAGCCCCGCACGGCCGGCGGTACACGGTCACCCCCAGCACCTATCTCTGCTGAGCACAGCTGATGGTCCCGTCGCAAAGGGCGTGACAAAAGGCTCGCATAGGCGCGCCGCCCGCTGCCGAGGACGCTTGTGCCACGATGGCAACGTAGTGTCGGCACGGTGTATGAACCCGACCCATCACGGGATCGTGTCTAAACACGACCGCTGCAGATTCTCGCCGGCACAGTAGCGGGTCAATGGTCCCTAGCAAGCGGAGGTGCCCTTATGGCCACTGGAGACAGCAGCAAAATGGTGATCAGGCCGGGTCTGGATCGAAGCCAGGCGAAGAGCCTGGTGTTCGATGTCCTCGCCGCCGTGATCCGGGGCCTGAAGGTAGAGGCAGTGGACGAGCGGCAAGAGCTCTACGCCGACCTGGGTATGGACTCGCTGGCTTTCGTCCAGCTGCTCGTCGAGCTCGAGGGCAGGCTCAAGGTCGATCTAGTGGACGAGGATCTCATGACGATCGAGCTCGTGAACGTGGCGGACCTGATTGGCCTGGTCGAGCGCATCTCGCTTTCGGCCGAAAAGTGAGTACTTGATCCCAGCTCAATGGAGGTTTGCCGCATGGTTGGCCCGGCGCGAGACCCGCTGCTGCCTACTCACTGGTTCAACATCCTGCACGACCGGCCCCAGTACGCGGCTTCGGCGTTGTCGAGATCACAATTGGCCGGATTGGAGCACGAGGCGGGGCACGGCCTGCAGCTCCAGCAACCGTTCTCACTGGCACGCCAGTCCATCAACACGCGCGACAGGTTCATACCGATCCCCGACGAGGTTCTCGAACTGTATGCGCAATACCGTCCGACGCCTTTGCGCAGGGCAGTGCGCCTCGAGGAGCGCCTGGGCGCCAACGCACGTATCTACTACAAGTACGAGGGCGCCAACCTCGTCGGCAGCCACAAGCTCAACACCGCCCTGGCGCAGGTACATTACTATTCCCGCGCAGGAGTGAAGCGCATGGCCACTGGCACGGGTGCGGGCCAGTGGGGGACCGCTCTCGCCTATGCATGCCAGATCATGGGCCTTGAGTGCACGGTCTTCTGGGTCAGATCCACCTTTCGTCAGAAGCCCATCCGCGGCGACCTCATGCGGCTCTTCGGTGCGGAGGTCCATGAGAGCCCGAGCGACCTGACCGAAGTCGGGCGGAAGGCGTTCAAGGAGGACCCCGAGGGGATCGGTACCCTCGCGTTGGCCACAGGGGAAGGGCTTGCGTTCGCGGCCGAGCATCCAGAAACACGGTTTGCCATCGGGAGTGGCGAGAACTCCGTATTGCTCCACCAGACCGTCATCGGTCAGGAGGCCGTCGCGCAGATGGACCTGCTGGGCGAGTTCCCCGATTGCGTCATCGCGTGCATGGGCGCGGGATCGAACTTTGGCGGGGCTGCCCTGCCCGTGCTCGGCGCGGCGGAGGACCGCGGCAGGTCGGTTCGACTCATCGCCGTCGAGTCCGCCGCCTGTCCGAAGCTGACACGAGGTCGCTACCGCTACGACCTGAGCGACGCTCTGGGCACAACCCCGATCACCAAGGTCTACTCGCTCGGCAGCACCTACGTGCCGCCGCCCGTGTACGCGGGCGGACTGCGACACCACAGCGCCGGGCCGCTGTGCAGTGCCATGTACGCGGACGGGTCCTTGGAGGCGATGGCCATCGACCAGAGCACCTCGTTCCGGGCCGGCCTGCTTTTCTGCGAGACCGAGGGCGTTCTTCCCGCTCCTGAAGCCGCCCACGCCGTGGCCGGGATGATGGATGTCGTGTCGCGCCACCCGCGCGACGAGGCCCCGCTGGTCGTCCTCGTGAACATCAGCGGACACGGCTTGCTGGACGTCGGGGCCTACCAGAGGTTCGCCGCCGGCGAGATCGAACCAGTGGCAGTAGACGAGGCCAGCCTTACGAAGAGCCTTGGCGCGCTAGAAGACTTCAACCAGCGCATCGCGCAGCCCGCGGAGGCAACGTGACCGCTGAGCGCTTCATGCCATCGCTGTTGCCGCAGCCGGGCGAGGATCACGTGGCGTCGAGGGATCTGGCGCGACAGCATGCGCCCGAGTCGTCCGCCGAAGACGATGGCGCGGAGTTCAGGGAGGCCTGGAAGCGGTTCGCCGATTTCGGGGTGTTCCGCCTCACGATCCCCGACGCGAGTCTCGACGTCGACACTGTCCTCGGCGCCCTAGAGGGGCTCGGTGAGGGAACCCGGAATGCTGGCTTCCTGCTCAGTATCGGAGCCCACAGCTTCGCCGCAGGAGCTGCGATCTCCCGGTTCGGCAGCGAGCGACAATGCCAGGTTCTTGACCTCATGCGGGACGGGAGCGTGATCGCCGCCTTCGCGGCAACGGAGCCAGAGGCCGGATCCGACGTCATGTCGCTCAAAGCACGCTGCGTCGCGGTCGACGACGACTACGTGCTCGACGGGACAAAGCACTTCATAACTAACGCGCGGCTCGCCGACTACTTCGTGATATTTGCTACTAAAGATCGCAGGCTGAACTACCGGGGCGTCTGTGCGTTCCTTGTGCCACGGGATACGCCGGGCCTGTCCGTCGGAGCGCCGCAGCGACTCATTGGGCTTACTGGCTGCTCGATGTGCACTGTGCACCTCGACTCCGTGAGGGTTCCCTGTTCCGCCATGCTGGGACGCCTCGGACATGGGTCGCTGGTCTTCCGGCACGCGATGCTCTGGGAAAGGAGCCTGCTCGCGGCCATGGCACTCGGAGCGATGCGTCGCCAGCTGACCGGTGTCATCGACACCGCTCGTGCCCACGATCAGCGGGCAGAGATGAGTGCCGGTCACCCTGACGTCGTGCGTCAGGCCGCCGACATCGCTGGCCGTTACCTCGTCGGGCGGCTGCTCGTGCGTGACACGGTCACGAAACTGGCCGCAGACACGCTGACGCCCGGACAAGCAAGTCTCACGAAACTGTGGATAAGCGACGCTGAGCTTGCGACCAGCCGCGACCTAGCTGCGATCGACATGACTTCAGAGCTTCTCTCCGGTTCGCCGCGCACGGGCGATCTGCTGAACGCCATCGGCGGGACGATCTACTCGGGCACGGCCGACATCCAGAGGAAAATCATCGCTGCCGAGCTCGGGATACTGCAATGACGTCGACGCTGTCACAGCTGCTTCTCCAGGCCGCCGATGCACACCCTGATAGGCCTGCCGTCTGGTCGTCGACCGGTGAGCTGACGTATGCCGATTTGTGCGATCGCTCCATGCGCTTGGCCCGCGCCCTGGTGGAACACGGGATCGAGCCTGGCGACCGGGTGGTGATCGCGCTACCCAAGGACGTCGCGCTCCCTATCGCTATCTTCGGCACGCTGCTGGCCGGTGGCGCCTACGTGCCGATCGACTACCTGACTCCGCCGGCGCGAGCGCATGTCATAGCCGCCGATGCCGAGTCGGTCGCGGTCATCTCCGGCTCTCGGAGTATGCGGGCTATCTTGCTCGGCGACGCTTCCCCGGCGCACGAAGGTCCGAGTGACAACACGCCCGGTCTGCACTGGCTGGGTCGGGGCTGGTTCAGTCCAGAGAGATCCCCAGAACGCCAGCCGGTGAGCGTGAGTCTGTCTCAGCTCCAGCAGCTCGACCGACTGCGCTCGCCAGTTGAGGTACCGGCCTCCGCGCTCGCGTACATCCTGTACACGTCGGGTTCCACAGGTCGGCCGAAGGGCGTGGCGCACACAAACGCGAGTGCGCTTGCCTTCGTCCAGTGGGCAGTCGACGCGGTCGGACTCGAGGAGACCGATGTTGTTTCCCAGCATGCGTCTCCGTCGTTCGACCTGAGCGTCTTCGACTTCTTCGGTGCTGCGATGGCCGCCGCCAAGCTCGCGCTCGTACCCGCCTCGACGTTCGGCCGCGTTGCCAGCCTTTGCCGCTTCATCGTCTCGACCGGTGTCACCGTCTGGTACTCCGTGCCCTCGGCTCTGCTGCGTTCCAGCGGCGCGGAGTCGCTTACGATCCTCCAGGGAAGCGCCCTGCGTCAGATCATCTTCGCCGGTGAGGAGATACCGGCAGGACCGCTGCGCGTCCTCTGGAAGAACCTGCCGCCGTCTTGTCGGGTCGCGAACTGGTATGGCCCGACCGAGACCAACGTCTGCACGTTCCACGACCTGACGGCACTCGACGTGGACGGTGCAGGGCCAATCCCCATCGGCATGCCTTGCCCCTACGCCACCATGTCACTGGCAGAGGACGGCACAGTCATGCCCGAAGGGATCGCGGGCGAGCTGCATGTCGCCTCGGACACGCTCATGGCGGGATACTGGAACCTTCCGGATGCCACTTCCCGGGTATTCTCCGCCGGGCCCGACGGCCGCGCGTTCTACGCGACGGGCGATCTCGTCTCACGAGACGACGCCCGTGGCCTCACGTTCCGCGGCCGGGTCGACCGGCTGCTCAAGGTTCGCGGGCACCGCGTGCAGCCAGAAGAGGTCGAGCACGTGCTCGAGCAGCGGGCCGAGATCGACGAAGCCGCCGTCGTCAAACAGCGCCGGGGCGAAGTCGACGTGCTGGCTGCCGTGGTACGCCTCGCTGACGGGGAGCCACTGGAGCACGTCGCGGTCGCCACGCATTGCGCGAGGCTCTTGCCCCCCTACATGGTTCCCGATCTCATCCTGCCCGTTGCCGAGATGCCGCGTGGCTCTCGGGGGAAGGCCGACTATAAAGCCGTGCTCGAACTGGTGGAGTCCGAACGCGACGACCTCGGCCGACTCCAGCACTCGGAGAGCGGAGCGGGCTGATGGACGACTGGCGCTGGTGGCGGCAGGTTGTCGTGCGGGGCTCGGGGTTTCCGGCAAACGGCGTCCTGCGCGTAGCCAACGAGGCGCTGGCACGTAAAGCTGACTCCCTGGTGAACGCCAACCAGGGATCCGAGCCGTGGCGAGCGTTCCGCGAGGAGTTTCGTGAGGCGACCGTTCAGCTGTCCGCCGAGCTGCAGTCAATTGCCTCGCACGACAACTTCCTCCGGGCGGTGACGTGGCAGAACCACCGGCTGACTGAAGGCACGATCCGCTCTTTCCTGCGGTGGGATCCGGCGAAGGACAAAAGGAACTTCAGGCATCGGCAACGGGAAGAATTGATCGCCAATTACTGGCAGCGGTATTGCGTCAAGAACGACACGATCGGCTTCTTCGGGCCTTCTGGATGGGGCAAGCTAGGCGACTGCGCTCGGACGCGGTTCGCGCCTGGAAAGCAGATCCTCGGCGGCAGTGAGGTCTTCTTCGAGGCATGGGCTATCGAGCAGCTCGCCGACGTGATCCAGGAGATCCCCGGCATGCACGAGTGGCTTAAGCCGCGCCGCCTGTCATTTATCAAGGTCGATGGCGACGCGCTCGTAGAACCCGTCGGGCGTCGGGTGGTGCTGTCGCCAGCGCATGCGGGCGTGCTGCGCTTGTGTGATGGAAAGACGCGAACTCACGACATCGCAATCCGCGCGAACCTAGACCTGCCTGTTGTCCTGGAGATCCTGCAGGAGCTGCACAGCCGGCGCTGGATCTCCTGGAAGCTAGAACTGCCGGTCAGCCCGTGGCCCGAGAGGGACCTGCGCCGCTTCCTTGATGGCGTGGACGACGAGAAGGCGCGTCACCAAGCACAAGACTGGCTGGACTCGCTGGAGCTAGGGCGTGACCGGGTGCGGGATAGCACCAGCGCGGGCACCCTCGCAGACGCCCTTACCTCAATGGATGAGTTGTTCGAACGCATCACGGGTGCTGCGTCGACTCGCAAGGAAGGGCGCACCGGCGCCGGCCGAACCCTTGTGTACCACGACAGCTCACGCGATATCGACATCGTGCTCGGTGATGACCTGGTAGCCGCCACCCGACCGCTGACGTTGCTCAGCCGGGCAGCACGCTGGTACTGCTGGCGCCTCGGCGAAGAGGCACGCGACACCCTGCGCGACGTATACCGGAAGGCGGTAGCTAAGCACGGCCAGCCGGTCGACCTGGCCATGATCTGGTTCGCGTCGCTGCGCGCGTTGTACTGGTCGATCGAAGAGTCGATGAGGCAGATCGACCAGGAGTTCACGAAAAAGTGGGCCGCGATCATCCCTGTTCCGGACGACACGCGCGAGGTCAGCTGCCACTTCGAGGATCTGTTGCCGCTGGTTGACGACGCTTTCGCGGCGCCAGGGCCAGGTTGGGCCGGGGCCCGGTACTTTTCGCCTGACGTGATGGTGTCAGCTACCGACCTCAATGCCCTGCACAACGGCGACTTCACGCTCGTGCTCGGCGAGGTGCACATGGCGATCATCACGATGGGCACCAACATGTTTGTGACCCAGCACCCCGATAAGGCAGACCTGCTCTCGTGCGTGGACGAGGACTTCCCCGAGCCCCGCTTGCTGATGGCGTTGCCGAAGGAGAGCCCGCCTGAGCTGACGGTGCGCACTCACCCAGCGCTGATCCGCGACCGCGACATCCTGATCGAGGTTATGCACCACACCGTTGCCGCCGACCGCCCAGGGCTCGTCCTCAGCCGTGATGTCGAGGTAGTGGAGACCGAGGGCACAGTCCTGGCCCGGCTTCCAGGCGGCGAGGTGTTCGAGCTCCTCGATGTTTTCGCGGAGATGCTCACGACTATGGTCGTCAACCGGTTCCGGCTCTTTGCCGATCGGCCACACACGCCACGAGTCAAGATTGACCACCTGGTGGTTGCCAGAGAGAGCTGGCGGTTCAACCCGGCCGACTTGGACTTCGCGACCGAGAAGGACGAGGCGGCGAGGTTCGTGCGCACGCGCGAATGGGCTGCGGCACTGGGGATACCGCGGTACGCGTTCGTGAAGTCCAGCGGGGAGCAGAAGCCAATTTACGTCGACTTCACCAGCCCGATCTACGTCAATGCCCTGGCCAAGCTGGTCCGGCAGACGAATGCAGACGAGCGGCTGCCTGACAAGACGATCACCGTCGTCGAGATGCTGCCCGCGCACGACGACCTGTGGCTGGCTGATCACGAAGGAAACAGGTACACGTCGGAGCTGCGGCTCACCTGGGTAGACGACCGACGGTTATAGGGGCTCGCCGACGGCGCGCTGTGGGCTGACCACGGCCGTCCCGGCCGACGGAGCCGCCCTGAGTAGCCCCAAGCTGGCCAGGTCGTCCGCATCGGCCCAGTAGACCCAGCCGGCGGGACTTGCGCTGATGGCGGCATCCATCGCGGACACGCAGTGCGCGAACGCTTTCGCCGTATCGCTTTCCACCGGCACCGGCGGCGAGATTTCCAGCACCTGGTGGCGGTAGTCGGCCATGCGGTGCATGAAAACCATGAGGACCGGGGCACCGGTCAGCCGTGCAAAGGTCACGACCCCTGGCAGGAGCCTGGCCTGCCGCCCGAGGAAGGGAACTTCGACGGCACGGGCCAGGTCAGCGTCTAGTGGCGGGGCATCGCTCGAGATCGTTACCACCTCGTTGGCGCGAAGCACGACTGCGGCCTGCGCCGCGACCTGAACCCGTCCCGGCAGGGGCTCGATGGCCGGTCGCTGGCGGTGGCGCCGCAGGCGCCTGGTGTAGACGAACTCCCAGAGCCGCTGCTCGGCAGACGACATGCCAAGCGCCTGGTTGCCGGGCGAGCGCCCGATAGAGGTGAGCGGGAACCCGCTGGCATGGAGCAGTGAGAAGGCTGCGTTGCAGGAACCGAAATGGGCGGTGCACAGTATGGCCCCTTTGCCCGCAGCCAGCGCAGCATCCAGGTGCTCGCGGCCACGAATCTCGACCAGCTTGCCCAGGGACCTGGCCCGCCCGCGCAGCCGAATCACGTCGATGACCTCGCAGGATGTCATTCGGAAGAACTCCCGGGCCAAGCGCTCAGCCTGCTGAGGGCTGAGTTCGTCACCCAGCACCACGCGCAGGTTGCGCTCGATCTCGGCACGCTTCCCGGCCCGGAACCGGAAGCACCAGTCTCCACGCAAGCACGCGATCCGGTAGGCGAGGCTGGCAGGCAGGCGTGCCGCCAGCGGTGCTACCACCAGCCAGTAGGCAACGGACTCCGCGCCACGCAGCAGTCTTTCCATAGGGACATTGAGGAGTTCGGGGATTGCGCGGCCGTTGATCACTGCCTCCAAAGAACTGACACGCTGGATCGCCGCCGCTCCCGAATCTATCGTGCCCGGCAATCGCATCGCGCAGTTAGACCGGCTCGGCTCCCGCATCCGCCGGGGTGTCGCCCCGATACGCGAGAATGGGGTCGTGAGCATCTATCGCGACGACGGGATCGTGCTGCGTACCCAGAAGCTGGGCGAGGCCGACCGCATCGTGACGGTGCTCGCCCGCAAGTCGGGACGGGTCAGGGCCGTGGCCAAGGGCGTCCGCCGCACCAAGTCGCGGTTCGGCGCCCGCCTCGAGCCGTTCACTCACGTCGATGTGCTCCTGTACACGGGCAGGAGCCTGGACGTGATCACCCAGGCCGAGACCGTGCGCGGCTACGGTGACGCGCTGACCGGGGACTACCCGAGATACACCACCGGCATCGCGATGCTGGAGACCGCCGAGCGGTTCACGGCGATCGAGAAGGAGCCTGCCCTGCGCCAGTTCCTGCTGCTCGTCGGCGGGCTGCGGACGCTTGTCGAGGGCGGGCACGACCCGCGGCTGGTGCTCGACGCCTACCTGTTGCGCTCGCTGGCGGTCGCGGGCTATGCGCCAGCGCTCGACGAGTGCGCGATCTGCGGCACCAGGGCGCCAGCGGAACAACAGGCCGCTGAACCGGCCACGCCGCGGCGCGGTCAGACGCGCCGCACGTTCGGCGTCGCCGCCGGCGGGCTGCTCTGCCGAGCCTGCTGGGCGCCAGGTGCGGCGACGACGGCAGCCCCGACGATCGACCTGATGAGCGCGCTGCTGCGGGGCGACTGGGGGCTGGCTGACGCCAGCGAGAGGCGGTATCAGGTGGAGTGCAGCGGTCTGGTGGCGGCGTACGTGCAGTGGCACCTGGAGCACTCGATCCGTTCGCTGCGCCATGTGGAGCACGCATGAGCCGCGGACGTGACTCCGGACGCCGCGCGGCAAGCCACGGGGAAGACGAGGCCATCCGCACCGCTGTGAAGCCGCCGGAGCCGCACCCGAGCGGCGCCAGGTCGCCCGCCATTCCCGCGGACCTGCTGCCCAGGCACGTGGCGCTGGTCATGGACGGCAACGGCAGGTGGGCCAAGCAGCGCGGCCTGCCGCGGACCGAGGGCCACAAGGCGGGCGAGTACTCGCTGTTCGACGTGATCATGGGAGCGATCGAGCTCGGCGTTCCTTACCTGTCGGCCTACGCCTTCTCGACCGAGAACTGGCGCCGCTCGCCTGACGAGGTCCGGTTCCTGATGGGTTTCAACAGGGACGTGATCCGCCGACGCCGAGACCAGCTGAACGAGATGGGCGTGAGGGTCCGCTGGGCTGGGCGCAGGCCCAGGCTGTGGCGGAGCGTGATCTCCGAGCTTGAGGACGCGGAGCATATGACGGCCGGCAACTCGGTGCTCACGCTGCAGTTCTGCGTCAACTACGGCGGCAGGGCCGAGATCGCCGACGCCGCCGCGGCCATCGCCGCCGACGTCGCGGCGGGCAGGCTGCGGGCCGACAAGATCGACGAGAAGGTGTTCGCGCGCTACCTCGACGAGCCTGGCATCCCCGACGTGGACCTGTTCGTGCGGTCGTCCGGCGAGCAGCGCACGTCCAACTTCCTGATCTGGCAGTCGGCCTACGCCGAGTTCGTGTTCCTCGACACGCTGTTCCCCGATTTCGACCGGCGGCACCTGTGGCGGGCTTGCGAGATCTACGCCAGCCGGGACCGGCGCTACGGCGGAGCCGAGCCCGACGCCGACATCGGCACTTAGAGAAGGGCGCGCAACAGCGCGACGACGAGCACGGCCGCGACGGTCGCCAGCCGCAGCAGCCTGCCCTGGGCCGACAGCCGCGGCCAGGACAACACCGCCAGCCAGCCCAGCACGCCGGCGAGCCCGCAGAGGGCGATCGCGCCGCCCCATCCGCCTACGGCCAGCCCGGTCACCAGCAAGACCACAGCGAGCACGGGCAGCAGCCAGGCCGGCAGCTGGTGCAGCCACAGCAGCGGCGTCGCGCTTCGCTGCTCGATCGACGCTCTGGCCGGCGACGCGTCCTGGGAGAGCAAGGAGTCGCCGGGCGGCAGCGGCCTGGGGCCGCGCTGGCGCGCCCGGCCGCTCGCCTGCTGCCTGGCGCGGTTCGTGCTCACCCTGTCGTCCCTCCTTGGCCCACCGCGAGCCGGCCTTAATGCGGTTGCGGCTGACCAGGTCACCGACCACGATAGCGGCACACCCGCAGCACCCGATCACCGCTAAGCTGGCACCACCGCCGCCGCCCCCACGCCGGGATAGAGCGTGCCCTTATCCGCCCAGAACCCGTCAGCCCGTCAACCGCCGCAAGGCGCTGGAGAATGTGATGGCTCGTCGCAGTGACCGTTTGGAGACCGTCGTCAGCCTCAGCAAGAGGCGGGGGATCGTATACCCGTCCAGCGAGATCTACGGTGGACTGCGGGCGTCCTGGGACTACGGTCCGCTCGGCGTCGAGATCAAGAACAACATCAAGCGGCAGTGGTGGAAGTCGACGGTCATCGAGCGCGATGACATCGTCGGCCTTGACTCCAGCGTGATCTTGGCCAGGGAGGTCTGGGAGGCCAGCGGCCATGTGACCGAGTTCGTCGATCCGCTTACCGAGTGCCAGTCCTGCCACAAGCGGTTCAGGCCCGATCACCTGATCGAGGCCTACCAGAACAAGCACGACGGCAACGAGCCCGCCGGCGGCCTGGCCGACCTCGCCTGCCCGAACTGCGGCACCAGGGGCGCGTTCACGCAGCCGCGGATGTTCAACGCGATGCTCAGGACGTACCTGGGCGTCATCCAGGACGAGTCGGGCCTGGCCTACCTGCGCCCTGAGACGGCGCAGGGCATCTTCATCAACTTCAAGAACGTGCAGCAGACGTCGCGGAAGAAGATCCCGTTCGGGATCGGCCAGATCGGCAAGTCGTTCAGGAACGAGATCACCCCTGGCAACTTCATCTTCCGCACCCGCGAGTTCGAGCAGATGGAGATGGAGTTCTTCGTCAAGCCGGGCACCGACGAGGAGTGGCACGAGCGCTGGATCGAGACCAGGCATGCCTGGTACCACGACCTCGGGATCAAGCCGGAGAACCTGCGGCTCTACGAGCATCCCGCGGAGAAGCGGTCGCACTACTCCAAGCGCACCGTCGACATCGAGTACCGGTACGGCTTCCAGGGCAGCGAGTGGGGCGAGCTCGAGGGGGTCGCCAACCGCACTGACTTCGACCTGTCCACCCATGCCAAGGCTTCCGGCCAGGACATGTCGTTCCTGGACCCCGAGTCGAACGAGCGGTACGTGCCGTACGTGATCGAGCCGGCCGCTGGCGTGGACCGGTCGATGCTGGCATTCCTGCTCGACGCGTACGCCGAAGACGAGGCGCCGGACGCCAAGGGGGTCATGGAGAAGCGCACGGTGCTGCGGCTCGACTACCGGCTCGCCCCGGTCAAGGTGGCTGTGCTGCCGCTGTCCCGCAACGCCGACCTGTCACCCAAGGCTCGTGAGGTTGCCGCGATGGTGCGCAAGCACTGGAATGCCGACTTCGACGACGCCGGCGCGATCGGCCGCCGGTACCGCCGCCAGGACGAGATCGGCACGCCGTACTGCGTCACGATCGACTTCGACAGCCTGACCGACCAAGCCGTCACGGTCCGCGAGCGGGACTCGATGAGGCAGGAGCGGATCAGCGTCGACAAGCTGATCACGTACCTGTCCGAGCGGCTCGGCGGCTGCTAGCCTGCGGCGGAGTTCCCGGACGAAGAACTGGGGGAGGTTCCATGTCCGAAGCGCTGATTCTCGAGTTCAGCGGTGTGGGCGAGGCCGAGTACGCAGCCGTCAACCGACAGCTCGGCATCGACATGAAAACCGGCGAGGGAAACTGGCCTCAGGGGCTGATCGCCCACGCAGCTGGAAGCGGCGACGACGGAACGTTCGTCGTCACCGAGGTGTGGAACTCCAAGGCCGACCAGGCTGCCTTCATGGAGTCGCGGCTTGGCGCCGCGCTAGCGGCGGGCGGAATCACCTCGACGCCGAGCGTCCGCTGGATACCGCTTGTCGCGTTCCAGGCACCAGGGGTCTGACTCCTATCCGCGAGCGACGGGCAGCCTGACCACCAGGCTCTTGATCCTGCGGATCTTGCCGGCGTGAGCGCGCACGAACACCGTCCGCGCTGCGAGCTGCAGCCGCTCAGCCGTGGCTTCCGTCGGAGTCGCGCAGGTGACGAAGACTGGCGTCCAGAGCCGCTGCTGGCTCGCGTATCGCTGCGGGCTCGCGCTGTTCGCGCCCAGCCAGTTCATCCACGCGAAGAAGCCGGTGAACATTCGGTAGCCGCCAGGGCCGCGCGACGTCGCGAACCTGGCTGGCACGCCGAAGGACTCCAGGCAGCTGACGAAGCCTGGCCACATGGCGCGGACCGGCCCTGACGACTGGATCGCGGCGACCCGCTTGAGCCAGGCGCGAGCCAGCGGCGCCGCGACCGCGTCGAGCCGAGCGAGCGTGTGCGCGTGCTCGGCCATGCAGGCGCGGGCGGCCGCGCTCTGCTTGCCTGGGTGCGTCCATGGCCTGGCCTGGTCTGACCTGACACCGCCGCCGGCCGGCGCCATGGTGTGCGTCCTCATCCGCTGGGCCAGGTCGGGGAACTGGCCGTTGTCGGGGAACGACAGCTGATACCGCCGCTTGGACCTGGGGAAGGACGAGGGCGGCACTCCGGCATCGGCCAGGCACCCGCCGGCCTGCCTGGCCAGGATCCGCTGCCGGGTCCAGGCGAACGCCAGGCCCGTGGTGTACTGCGCGCCGTTGGCAGGGAAGTACGCGTCGAGGGCCTGCTTAACCAGCAGCCGCTGCGAGCGGCTGAGCGAGGCCGACCGTGGCCAGGCGCCGCCTGCCCCTGGCCCGTTCGCGTTCTTGAGCACGACAAGGAACGACACCACCGCCGCCAGGCTCACCGCCGCCGCGAGCGGCGCCAGCCAGCGCGACGCCGGGCGGGCGGGACGTATCCTGGCCGGCAGCCGGAGCGGCGGGATGTCCTCGGGACAGATCTCGGCGGCTGCGGCCGCCGCGGCAGCCTCGATCCTGGACTCTAGTGAGCTCATTGGCCTTCCCCCAGCAGCCGCCCGAGCGCGGCGAGCGCGCGATGCCGACTCGATCGGACCGTGCTCGGGCTGACGCCCATGACCTGCGCGATCTCCTCGTCAGACGCGTGGGTGTAGAAGCGGAGGATCAGCACCTCGCGCTGACGGGCCGGCAGCTTGCGCAGTGCCAGGAGGACCGATCTGTGCTCCTCGCCGGTGAGCACCACGGACTCGGCGGAGGCCGCGGCAGGCTCGTACATGGCCTTGCTGGCACGGATCCTGCGCCGCCTGATCGCCGACCGGCACCCGTTGAGCACCGAGGCGCGCAGGTAAGGCAGCGCGGCGGCCTGGTCGGTCAGCTTGGCCCAGTTCCTGTACAGGCCGCAGAACGCCTCCTGCACCACGTCCTCGGCGCTTGCCTTGTCCCCGAGCATCACGTGAGCGAGCCGCGTCAGCGCGAGCGCGTGCGCCTGGTACAGCGCAGTGATAGAGCCCTCTGCCGAATTCGCGCGCGACCATGCCCGGCCGGCTCCTGAGAGCTCGCCGAGGTCATCAGACGGTCCGAGCCGGGCCGACGCGATGCTGCTCATGCCATATAGACGCACGAGGCGGGCGGATGTTGCTCGCCGGCTCACCTCAGGTTCCCTGCGTGCCTCGCGGAAAGCGGCCGAACATCTCGGCTGCCGCCCGGTGAAAGCCCTCAGGCAGCCCGGCGGCGCCCATCGTGGCCGCGATCTCGTCCATTTCCGCGGTCCACCGCCATCCCTTCGCGGCCGCCGATCGTCCCGCTGCGCGGAGCCTGGCAGCTAGTTCGGGCTGAGAGAGCTCCCACTCGGCCGCCAGCACCTCGCCGACTCCTTCGGCATCGGCCAGCGACCGCGCCGCGAGCAGCAGTGCCGCCGAGCCCTTCGTCCACGCCGCGTAAGCCATCTTCACGGCCGAGGCCGACCAGGGATCGGTGCCCGCGATCCGCGCGTCGAGCGCGGTGCCGGCGAACAGCGCTCGCACCTCGCCGGCGTCGGCCGCCGCAGCAGCTGACACGTAGAGCCTGGTGCTGCCCGGCTCGACCGGCGGCGGCCCGATGATCCCGCCGTCGACGTAGCGTGCGCCGTGGCCGGTCACGATCGCTGACACGGCGCGGGCGGTCTGCGGAGCGATCGCGTTCGCATCCACGTAGATGCCTGTGAAGCCGGCCACAGAGCGTGCGACCTCGACGGCGGCGTGCGGCGGGCAGACCGAAATGACGACGCCCGCTCGCTCGGTCAGCGCGCTGGCGGTGCCCGCGTCGGCGAGCCCGGCGGCGGTCGCCCGCGCGGCCGTCTGCTCGCCCCGGCCGGCGGAGGCCCATAGCACCTGGTGGCCCTGGTCGGCCAGGCAGCGCCCGACCGCCGCGCCCATCTCGCCCGGATACAGCAGCCCAATGCGCAACGGCCCGATCACGGGGTCAGGGTATCGGCGAACAGAACCGCGTGCGCGCGGCACGGAGCGCGCAAGGCTCGGTAGAGTCGTGCGGGAGGGCCGAGAAGGCCGAGATCACTGAGCCGCTGGGTGCCCGGCTATTGCAGCGCGGCCGGGCCCGCGGCACCGCAAGGAGCGCGCAGTGCCGAAGTTCGTCTATGACTTCATCGAGGGCAACAAGGACATGAAGGACCTGCTCGGCGGCAAAGGTGCCAACCTCGCCGAGATGACCAACCTTGGCCTGCCCGTCCCGCCTGGCTTCATCATCAGCACCGACGCGTGCCGGCACTACCTGACCGAGGGCAGCGTCCCCGCCGGCCTGGCCGCCGAGGTCACCGACCACCTGCAGCGGCTCGAGCAGGCGATGGGCAGGAGCCTGGGAGACGGGGATGACCCGCTGCTGGTCAGCGTCAGGTCAGGCGCGAAGTTCTCGATGCCGGGGATGATGGAGACGGTACTGAACATCGGCCTGTCGGATGCCTCGGTGCTAGGCCTTGCCAAGCAGGCGGGCAACGAACGGTTCGCGTGGGACTCCTATCGCCGCCTGATCCAGATGTTCGGCAAGACGGTGCTGGACATCGAGGGCCATGAGTTCGAGCAGGCGATCGACGACGCGAAGAGCGCCAAGGGCACCAAGAACGACCTGGACCTTGACGCCGAGGACATGAAGGCGCTCGTCGAGACGTTCAAGCAGATCGTCAAGGGCCAGACCGGGCGCGACTTCCCGCAGGACCCGCGCGAGCAAATGGACATGGCCGTCGGCGCGGTGTTCAACTCATGGAACGCGGACCGGGCGATCCTGTACCGGCGTCAGGAGCGGATCCCGTCCGACCTCGGCACCGCGGTCAACGTCGTCGCGATGGTCTTCGGGAACCTCGGCCAGGACTCAGGCACCGGCGTCGCCTTCACCCGCGACCCGGGCAGCGGCCAGCAGGGCGTGTACGGGGATTACCTGCAGAACGCGCAGGGCGAGGACGTCGTCGCGGGGATCAGGAACACCATCCCGCTGCAGGACCTCGAGAAGCTCGACCCGAAGTCGTACGGCGAGCTCATGCAGATCATGCAGACCCTGGAGAACCACTACAAGGACCTGTGCGACATCGAGTTCACGATCGAGCGCGCCAAGCTGTGGATGCTGCAGACCAGGGTCGGCAAGCGGACGGCCGGCGCGGCGTTCAGGATCGCTGTCCAGTTCGTCGACCAGGGCCTGATCGACACGGACGAGGCAATGCGCCGGGTCGAGGGCGCGCAGCTCGCGCAGCTCATGTTCCCCAGATTCGGCGACAGCACGGACGCCACGCTGATCACCAAGGCGATCAGCGCCTCGCCTGGCGCGGCGGTCGGCAAGGCGGTGTTCGAATCTGCGACCGCCGTCGAGTGGGCCGACCGGGGCGAGCACGTGATCCTGGTCCGCCGCGAAACCAACCCCGATGACCTGCACGGCATGATCGCCGCTCGCGGCATCCTGACCAGCCGGGGCGGCAAGACGAGTCACGCGGCGGTCGTGGCCCGCGGCATGGGCAAGACCTGCGTGTGCGGTGCCGACCAGCTCGAGGTCGACGTGACCGCCGCGCAATTCACAGCGCCTGGCGGGATTACCGTGCGCCAGGGCGACGTGATCTCGATCGACGGCACGTCGGGCGCGGTCTATCTCGGTGAGGTGCCTGTGGTGGCCTCGCCCGTGGTCGAGTACTTCGAGGGAAAGCTCGACCCAGCCGGTGACGAGCTCGTCACCGCGGTGCACCGGATCATGACGCACGCCGACGAGCGGCGCAGGCTCGGCGTCCGCGCGAACTCCGACACTGGCGAGGACTCGGCAAGGGCCGTTCGCTTCGGCGCCGAAGGTATCGGCCTGACCAGGACCGAGCACATGTTCCTCGGCGAGCGGCGGCAGCTCGTCGAGCGGCTCATCCTGGCCGACACCGACGAAGAGCGGCAGGCAGCGCTTGCCGAGCTCGAGCCGCTCCAGCGAGGCGACTTCGTGGAGATCCTCGAGGCGATGGACGGGCTGCCGGTGACGATCAGGCTGCTCGACCCGCCGCTGCACGAGTTCCTGCCCGACCTGACCGAGCTGTCGGTCAAGGTCGCGCTCGCTGGCGACAAGGCCACCGAGAAGGACAAGAAGCTGCTTGAGGAGGTCCGCAGGCTGCACGAGCAGAACCCGATGCTCGGCCTGCGCGGCGTCCGGCTCGGCCTGGTCATCCCCGGCCTGTACGCGATGCAGGTCAGGGCGATCGCGCACGCCGCGGCCGACAGGATCAAGGCGGGCGGCAACCCGCATCCGGAGATCATGATCCCGCTGGTGGGCGCCGTGCAGGAGCTCGAGATCGCCAGGGACGAAGCCGAGAAAGTGCTCGCCGACGTCGCAGCGGAGACCGGCGTCAGCGGCCACACCCTGATCGGCACGATGATCGAGGTGCCAAGGGCCGCGCTGACGGCCGGGCAGATCGCTCAGGCGGCCGAGTTCTTCTCGTTCGGCACCAATGACCTGACGCAGATGGGCTGGGGCTTCTCACGCGACGACGTCGAGGGCGCGTTCTTCGGCCGGTACATCGAGATGGGCATCTTCGGTGTCTCGCCGTTCGAGACACTCGACGCCGAGGGCATCGGCAGGATGGTCAAGATCGCCACCGCCGAGGGCCGCGCCACCAGGCCCGACCTGAAGGTCGGGGTCTGCGGAGAGCACGGCGGCGATCCCGAGTCGGTCCGCTTCTTCCATCAGGCTGGCCTGGACTACGTCTCGTGCTCGCCGTTCCGGGTGCCGGTTGCCAGGCTCGAGGCCGGCCGGGCCGTGGCACTCGAGGACGCCGGGGGCAGCGACAGCAGGTGACGGCGGGGCTGGGCTACGACGAGCACGAGACGGAGCGGTTCGAGGCCGAGTCGGTAAAGCGTGCCCGCGCACAGGAGCGCAGCCCGTTCCAGCGGGACCGGGCACGCGTGCTGCACAGTTCCGCGCTGCGCAGGCTGGCAGCGAAGACGCAGGTCGTCGAGGTCGGTCAGGCCGATTTCCCGCGCACCAGGCTGACGCACTCGCTGGAGTGCGCTCAGATCGGCAGGGAGCTCGGTGCCGCGCTCGGCTGCGACCCCGACCTGGTCGACGCCGCCTGCCTGGCGCACGACCTCGGGCACCCGCCGTTCGGCCACAACGGTGAGTCGGCGCTGGCGCAGGTCGCGGCGGACTGCGGCGGGTTCGAGGGGAACGCGCAGAGCCTGCGGCTGCTCACCAGGCTCGAGGCCAAGATCCCAGGCGCTGGCCTGAACCTCACCCGCGCCACGCTCGACGCGACACTCAAGTACCCCTGGCTCGCCTCGCAAGCCGCGGAATCGCCAGCAGGGGCGAAGTACGGGTGCTACGACGAGGACGCCGAGGTGTTCGCGTGGATCAGGCAGGGCGCACCTGACCAGCGGCCTTGCCTCGAGGCGCAGGTCATGGACTGGGCCGACGACGTGGCCTACTCAGTCCATGACCTCGAGGACGGCTTGCACAGCGGGCTGATCGGGCTGGACAGCCTGCGCGACGCTGGCGAGCGCAGCCGGGTCGCCGCGCTGACCCAGGCGGAGTACTGCCCGCCCGGCTCTGTCGACGCCGACGAACTCGCCGGGACCTTCGACGCGCTGCTCGGGCAGGGTTTCTGGCCGCGGCGCTTCGACGGCGAGCCGCAGACGGTCGCCGCGGTCAAGAACCTGACCAGCGAGCTGATCGGGCGGTTCTGCGACGCCGCGCTGACAGCGACCAGGCGGGCGGGGAGCACGCCAGTGTCCCGTTATGCCGCCGATCTTGCCGTACCCAGGCAGCAGCGGCTGGAATGCGCCCTGCTCAAGGGCGTGACCGCCTATTACGTGATGGGCAGGACCGGCGCCGTCGTTTCCCAGGCCAGGGAGCGGCAGGTGCTGACAGAGCTCGCGGCGGCGCTGGCGGCCGGCGCGCCTGAAGCACTCGACGCGATGTTCCGGGCCGGCTATGAGTCCGCTGGCTCGGACGCCGCCCGCCTCCGTGTCGTCGTCGACCAGGTCGCGTCGCTGACCGACACGTCGGCGACCTCCTGGCACGCCAAGCTGTGCCAGTGAACCACGGGGCCAGTGAACCACGGGGCCAGTGAACCACGGGGCCAGTGAACCACGGGGCGAGCAAGGTCCTTAGCTCCCGATCGCCGTGTGCGGGTCGCGGCCCGACCTGACCAGCGTCAGCGCCTCGCCGAGGCCGTCCAGGGACCAGCCGTCCTCCCGCACGTCGACCGACACCGTGGCGCCGGCCACGTGCAGAGAGTCGATGCGCAACGGCAGGAACCTGGCCGGGATGGCCGGGTCGCACCACAGCTTGCCGACCGGCGCCGACGGATCGAACCGCAGCAGCGTGCGGAGCAGCTGGAACGGCGCGGCCGACGCCCAGGCCTGGGGCGAGCACGAGGTCGGGTAGCTGACCGGCTCGGCGAACTCGGCTCGGTCGAAGCCGCAGAACAGCTCGGGCAGCCTGCCGCCGAACGCCTCGGCGGCCTCGAGGATGCCGGTGAACACCTGCTGCGCCTCGGTCACGAAGCCGTACCGCATCAGCCCTGCGGCGCAGATCGCGTTGTCGTGCGGCCAGATCGAGCCGTTGTGGTAGCTCATCGGGTTGAACGCGGCACTGGAGCTGGCCAGCGTCCTGATCCCGTACCCGGAGAACATGCCGGGGCCGGTCAGCGCCTTCGCGACCGCTGGCGCCTTGCCCGCGTCGACGATGCCGGTCCACAGGCAGTGGCCCATGTTCGAGGCGAGCGAGTCGATCTGCCGCTTCTGGCCGTCCAGGCCGAGGGCGAAGTAACCCTTCTCCGGCATCCAGAACGCCTCGTTGAAGCGGTCCTTCAGGTCCTGGGCCCGCTGCGCCCAGTACTCGGCGCCCGCGGTGTCCTCGCGCTCGGTGCAGAAGTGCGACTTCGCGACGAACGCCGCATAGGCATATCCCTGCACCTCGGCCAGCGCGACCGGCGGCTCGGCCATCGTGCCGTCGGCGAACGTGATCCCGTCGAAGGAGTCCTTCCAGCCCTGGTTGGCGAGCCCGAGCTCGGTGCTGCGGCCGTACTCGACGAACCCGTCGCCGTCGCGGTCGCCGTAGTTGACGATCCAGTCGAGTGCGCGGTCGGCGTGCGGCAGCAGCTCGTCCACGATCTCGCGGTCCAGGCCCCACCGCCGCAGCTCGCCGAGCAGCATCACGAACAGCGGGGTCGCGTCGACGGTGCCGTAGTAGACGCTGCTGCCGCCCAGCCACAGCGACGCCTGCATGCCGAACCGCATCTCGTGGAGGATCTTGCCTGGCTCCTCCTCGGTCGCCGGGGTGACCTTCGTGCCCTGCATGCTTGCCAACGTCCGCATCGTCCCGAGCGCCAGCGACGGGTCGAGCGGCAGCACCATCCAGGACGTCAGCAGCGAGTCGCGGCCGAAGATGGTCATGAACCAGGGCGCGCCAGCGGCGATCACCATCCGGTCGGCGTGCTCGGGGTCCAAGATCCGCAGCGAGCCCAGGTCCTCGGTGCTCGCGGCGAACACGGTCGCCAGCCGCTGGTCAGAGGCCAGCACCAGCGGAGTCTGCCGACGCCAGTCGGCCAGCCGTTCCGCCGGCCCGGCGGGCGCGCGGTATTCGGCGAGGCCCTGCGGGCCGGCTTCTCGCCTCAGGTCCTTGCCGTTCAGGGACGGCATGATCCGCAGCGTGGTGCTCCAGGCGCCGTGCGCGGGCACGACAGCGTGCCAGGTGAGCTGGCTAGCGGAGACCTCGAGCTCGGCGTCCGGCTGGCGCGCGCCCGAGATCCTCGCGCCTCGTACCGAGGAACCGACCTCGCGGCTCAGCAGGATCGAGTCGTCCTCGACGGCCACCGTGATGCCCTCGCCCGCCGGGCTGGCGTGCACCCGGCCTTCCTTGACCTCGAACACGTCGGCGAAGTCCCCGCCGATGCCTATCCGCAGCGTCACCGGCATCGGCTCGGCGCTCATGTTGCGCAGCGTGACCTCGTCACTCATGCCGTCATGCAGCAGCCTCCTCCTGGCCACCAGCATGGTGCTGTCGGCGAGGCCGGGCAGCGGCGGCATCCGGCCAAGGAACAGCCGCGCGTACGGCTCGCGTGCCTGCGGCGCGAGCGGCTCTGGCACGTGCCCGTTGATGCTGAGCTCGAGCCGGCTGATCAGCCTGGTGTCCCGCACGAAGAGGCCCTGTGCTCCGCCTTGCCGCAGGTCGCCGGACACCTCGCAGATGCAGAACGTGGTGCCGTCGAGCAGCGTTACCTGCCCGCTCGGCGCCCCCATCGTGGTCGTCGGCGTGCCGTCAAACGTCCAAACCTGGCCCATCTGGCCTCCTGGTGGGTCCGGCTTCCTGGACGTGCGTAGCTTGGGGACAGGGTCGTGGCGGGGCTTTGGCGGGGAGTTGGCCGCGGCTTGACCGCATGTGCTTGATCAATGATCGCTACCCGCGCCGCGACGAGGGCACACCCATGCGGCGCGGATACGCTCAGACTTGCTCACTTCAGATCACGGGAGGGTAAAGAGTGCCTGCCAGCGACGCGGTGAAGGCACCGGCGCGGCCGGGCGCGACGACACCGGCCACCGTCACGGTCGGTGTGCTCGCGCTGCAGGGTGACGTGGCCGAGCACGTGCGCGCGATCACGGCCGCCGGCGGGACGCCGCTCGCGGTCCGCCGCCCCGCCGAGCTGGCGGCCGTTGACGGCCTGATCATTCCGGGCGGCGAATCCACCACGATCTGGAAGCTGGCGGACATCTTCGAACTGGTGGTGCCGCTCCGCGAGCGAATTGCGAGCGGAATGCCGGTCTTCGGGTCCTGTGCCGGAATGATCATGCTGGCCCGCAGGCTCGTGGAGCGAGCCAGCGAGCAGGACACGTTCGGCGCGATCGACATGACGGTGCGGCGGAACGCGTTCGGCCGTCAGGCGGACTCGTTCGAGAGCGATATCGACATCGCAGGCGCCGCCGGGCCGCCGTTCCGCGCCGTCTTCATCCGCGCTCCCTGGGTGGAGGAGGCAGGGCCCGGCGTCGAGATTCTGGCGACAGAACCGCGCACCGGTAGGATCGTCGCCGTCCGCCAGGGTCCGGCGCTCGCCACGGCATTCCACCCCGAGCTCACCCAGGACGACCGCGTGCACAGGATCTTTACTGACATGGTGAGGGAGCTCTCATGAGCGGCCACTCCAAGTGGGCTACCACGAAACACAAGAAAGCTGTCGTCGACGCCAGGCGCGGCAAGCTGTTCGCCAAGCTGATCAAGAACGTTGAGGTGGCGGCGCGCAGCGGTGGCCCGGACGTGACCGCCAACCCGACGCTCTATGACGCCGTGCAGAAGGCCAAGCGCAGTTCGGTGCCGAACGACAACATCGACAGGGCCGTCCGCCGCGGCGCTGGCCTGGAGGCAGGCGGCGCGGCCTACGAGACAGTCACCTACGAGGGCTACGCGCCCGGCGGGGTCGCGCTGCTCGTGGAGTGCCTGACCGACAACAGGAACAGGGCCGCCTCCGAGGTCAGGGTCGCGCTGACCCGCAACGGCGGCTCGATGGCCGACGCTGGCTCGGTCTCCTACCTGTTCAGCCGCAAGGGCGTGGTGATCGTGCCGAAGGCGCCGTCGCTCGGCGAGGACGACGTGCTCATGGCGGTCCTCGATGCTGGTGCGGAGGAGGTCACCGACATCGGCGAGTCCTACGAGGTGGTCAGCGAGGCGACCGACCTGGTCCCGGTCAGGACCGCGCTGCAGCAGGCCGGCATCGACTACGACTCGGCCGAGACGCCGTTTCTGCCCTCGGTCGAGGTGCCGCTTGACGAGGAGACCGCTCGGAAGGTCTTCAGGCTGATCGACGTCCTCGAGGAGTCCGACGAGGTCCAGGACGTGTACGCGAACCACGCGGTGTCCGACGAGATCATGGAAAAGATTGGCTGACCTCGCCCGCGGGCTGACGATCAGGCCAATGCGGGCCGGCGATGACCTCGACGCTGAGCTCGACTTGCGGCACCGTTCTTTCGGCCCGATGAGCAGCGACGCACGCGCGCGCGTGCGCGCCGAGCTGGCCGATGGCCTCAGCACCGGCAGGCAGTTCGGGGTCTGGGACGGCGGCCAGATGGTCGGCGCGGCCATGTACCACGACATGATGCAGTACTGGCACGGCCGGCCGGTCAGGATGGCGGGCGTCGGCGGGGTCAAGGTCGCGCCAGAGGCCAGGGGCCGCGGCGTCGGACGGGCGCTGATGACGGCCCTGCTGACCGAGATGGCCGGGCAGGGCTACGCGCTGTCCGCGCTCTACCCGGCGACGGCGCAGATCTACCGCTCGCTCGGCTGGGAGCTGGCCGGCGGCAACTACAGGGCCGAGATCCCCGGACGCTCGCTCAGCGCGCTGCTGCCGGCCGACCCTGCGCTCCCGCCGTCTCCGGACGGTGCTCAGCCTGCCGGGCTCGTGCTGCCTGCCGGGCTCGTGCTGCGTGCGGAGCCTGGCGGCGGGATCCGGCAAGCGCGCGAGCAGGACGCCGAGGACGTCATCTCCGTGCTCGGCGCGGTTCACTCCGCCGCGCGTGACTGCGGGCCGGCCACCCGCGACGAGGCGAGCGTGCGGCGCTGGCTCGCAGACCCTGGGCTGTTCGCCTACCTGGCGCGGGACGGGATCCTCGCCTACCGCTGGCACGGCGGCACGAGCAAGGCGATACTGATCGAGGCCCTGCAGGCCGGTTCGGCGGACACGGTCAGGGCGCTGTGGGGGATCGTCGCCTCACACGCGTCGGTGACCGAGGTCGTGCGCGCGACGACCGGCCCGTGCGATCCGGTGAGCTGGCTGACCAGGGAGCCGGACGTCAGCGTCACCCGGCTCCGGCACTGGATGCTGCGCGTGCTCGACCCGGCCGCGGCGATCGCCGGCCGGGGCTTTCCCGCCGGCGTGCGGGCGGTCGTGCCGCTCGAGCTGGCTGACCCGCAGCTGCCACCGCACGCGGGCAGCCGCACGCTGACCGTGGCAGCCGGCCGGGGTTCACTCTCCAGGGGACTAACCGGGCTCCCGGCCTCCTCGCCTCCGGCCACGCCGGTCGCTCTCGGGCCGCGCGGCTTCGCCGCCCTGTACGCGGGCGTGCCGATGGCGACGCTGCGCGCCGCCGGGCTCGCGGCCGGCGGCGACCAGGGCACCGACGCGGCGCTTGACTCGGTCTTCGCGGCCCGGTCCTTCCTGCTCGACTACTTCTGATCCGCTGCCTCTGATCCCGACCGAGGCCCGCGGGCGACACGCCGCGTGAGGTCGCGGGCGGGCGGGATGACGGGCGGTAATGTCGCAGCCGAACACATGTTCGTAGCCGAGGCGGTGGCCGCATGCGGGTGCTCGGGGTCGACCCCGGCCTGACCAGATGCGGCCTCGGCGTGGTTGACGGCGGGCCTGGCGTGCCTCTCAGGCTGGCCGGCACATCGGTGATCACGACGCCGCCCGGCGCTGACATCGGCAGCAGGCTGCTGGTGCTTGACGAGCAGATCACGCGGTGGCTGGCGCACTATCAGCCTGATGCCGTCGCGGTAGAACGGGTCTTCAGCCAGCACAACGTGCGGACCGTGATGGGAACGGCGCAGGCCGGCGCCGTCGCGATCGTGTGCGCCGCGCGGAGCGGGCTGCCCGTCGCGCTGCACACGCCGAGCGAGGTGAAGGCGGCCGTCACCGGCAACGGCCGCGCCGACAAGGCGCAGGTCACGCACATGGTGACCAGGCTGCTGCGGATGCCTGACCCGCCGCGTCCCGCGGACGCCGCCGACGCGCTCGCGCTGGCGATCTGCCACCTGTGGCGCGGCGGCGCGCGGGCCAGGATTACGGCGGCTACTGAACTGGCGGGCGGTTCCGTAACGTCGTCCCCCCGGGTCAGCACTGCGAAAGGAGACCGATGATCGCGCACCTGAACGGCGTCGTGGCGGCCGTTGCGCCCGAGGGGGCGGTGATCGACGTCGGCGGCGTCGGCCTGCTCGTGCAGTGCTCGCCTGGCACCCTCGCGGGACTGCGGCCAGGGGAGCGGGCCAAGGTCAGCACCTCGCTGGTGGTCCGCGAGGACGCGCTGACACTGTACGGGTTCTGCAGCGACGACGAGCGGAACACGTTCGAGCTGCTGCAGACCGCGAGCGGCATCGGCCCTCGGCTCGCGCTGGCGATGCTGGCCACGTTCAGCCCAGACGGGCTGCGCCGAGCGGTCGCCGCGGCCGACGTGACCGCGCTGACGAGCGTGCCTGGCATCGGCCGCAAGGGCGCACAGCGGATTGTGCTCGAGCTGGCCGGCCGGCTCGGCTCACCGGACGACGATGGCGCGGCCAGCGGGTCAGGACTGCCCGGCGCCGCGGCGGCGGGCGCCGATGGCCGCGCCGACCGGACTGGCACGCTGACCTGGCGGGATCAGGTACGCACCGGCCTGGTCAACCTCGGCTGGCAGGCCAGGGACGCTGAGCAGGCGATCGCGGCCGTCGAGCCTGATCTACTGGCCGCCGGTCAGGCCGATGCCCCGGACGGCACCGGCCATCCCGACGTCGACGTGGCCGTCGCGCTGCGCGCTGCGCTGCGCGTTCTGGGGCGGACGTGACCGAGACCGACCGGTTCCTCTCGCCGCTCGCCGATGCCGACGAGCGGCAGATCGAGGGCGCGCTGCGGCCGCGGCAGCTCGCCGAGTTCGTCGGCCAGGCCAGGCTGCGCGAGCAGCTCACGCTGGTGCTCGAGGGCGCCATGCGGCGCGGCAAATCGCCTGATCACGTGCTGCTGTCCGGGCCGCCTGGGCTCGGCAAGACCACGATCGCGATGATCATCGCCGCCGAGCTCGGCGCGCCGCTGCGGATCAGTAGCGGCCCGGCCATCGAGCGAGCCGGCGACCTCGCCTCGGTGCTGACGTCGCTGAACGGCGGCGAGGTGGTCTTCATCGACGAGATCCACCGGCTGGCCAGGCCAGCCGAGGAGATGCTCTACCTGGCGATGGAGGACTTCAGGGTCGACGTGATGCTCGGCAAGGGACCGGGAGCGACCGCCGTGCCGCTGGAGGTCGCGCCGTTCACGCTCGTCGGCGCCACGACCAGGGCTGGCTTGCTGCCGGCGCCGCTGCGCGACAGGTTCGGCTTCACCGGGCATCTCGACTTCTACGACGCGGACGAGCTCGGCGTGATCATCCGCCGGTCCGCTGGCCTGCTCGGCGTCGCGCTGCGCGACGAAGGGGCCGACGAGATCGCCGGCCGGTCCCGCGGCACGCCGCGGATCGCCAACCGGCTGCTCCGCCGGGTCAGGGACTTCGCCGAAGTGCGCGGGGACGGCGTTGTGTCCGTGGCCGCCGCACGTGCCGCGCTTGAGCTGTACGAGGTCGACGAGAGCGGCCTCGACCGGCTCGACCGGGCCGTGCTCACCGCCCTGGTGCAACGGTTCGGCGGCGGGCCTGTCGGCCTATCCACGCTGGCGGTGGCCGTCGCCGAGGAGGCCGAGACCGTCGAGGTGGTGGCCGAGCCGTTCCTGGTCCGCGCCGGGCTGATGGCCAGGACCCCGCGCGGCAGGGTCGCCACCCCGGCCGCCTGGGCCCATCTCGGCCTCGAGCCGCCCGCGCCGGCTCAGCAAAGCGGCCAAGGGGATGGAACTACCGGCATCACGCTGTTTGACTAAGGAGAAGGAGGCCAGGCGTAGTAGCGCGGAACGGCACATCTGGTTGCGGGCCGGTCACGATCACTCCGTGGAGGTCGTAGCCTGTTTGTGCGCGGCGCTCGCGCCGCTAAACTTCGGCAGTTGGTCTTTCCCAGCCGCCTGGCGCCACTGCCGGAACCGTTGGCGTGGCACCAAAGCTGCGCCTGGCCGTTGTGCCATCAACCGGAAGGAAGCCCCGCTATGGGGACCATGATTCTCGCCGCCACCAAGTCATCGAGCGGCAACCCCGCGTTCACGTTCATCATCCTGGCTGTGCTGGTAGGCCTCTTCTACGTGCTGATCATGCGTCCGCAGCGGAACAGGCAACGCAAAGCGATGCAGACCCAGAGCCAGGTCATGCCCGGTCAGCGGATTCGCACCACGGCTGGCATGTACGGCACGGTAGTGTCCGGCGATGACCGCGACGTGGTCATCGAGATCGCACCGGGCGTCGAGGTGACGATGCTGCGCCGCGCGATCATGGAGGTCATCCCTGATGACACCATGCCATCGCACGAGGACATCGTCCCCGAGGAGCCGGGCGAGCCAGAGGCCGAGCATGAGGCTGAGCCGGAGACCGAGGACGAGCACGACGACGTGACGCCGCCCGACCTCAAGAAGAACCCGTAACCTCTAGCCGCACCGCGGGCCGCTCACACTTAAAGGACAGGCACAGGTGGCACCCCCTAGCAACAGGCCGCCCCGGTCGCGAACCGGAGGCGGCCCATCGAGGCAGCCGGGAGTCGCCTCCCGGCCGTGGCGGTACCTGGCGGTGCTCGTCGGGTTGCTGATCGTCTTGTTCGCGACGATCATCGGCGGCGAGATCGGGCACCCGGGAAACTGGCACGACAAGTTCAAGGTCGGGCTCGGCCTCGACCTGTCCAGCGGGACCACGATCACGATCAAGGCTGTCCCGCTGAAGGAGCACGGCCAGAAGCAGACCACGCCGAGTTCGAGCGCCATGAATCAGTCCATCGCGATCCTGAACAGCCGGGTCAACGGCCAGGGCTTCACGGGCGCGAAGGTGCAGCAGCAGGGCTCTGACCTGATCGTGGTGTCCGTGCCAGGCAAGAGCGCTGAACAGATCGCACCGCTGCTCAGTTCGGCCGTCCTCAGGTTCCGCCAGGTGCTGCTCGCGGCGCCAGGCAAGCCTATTGCCCTGCCGCCGCCAGGAACAGGCACGACGCAGCCGCCGACGGCCAGCCCGTCGCCTACCTCGTCGCCGTCGCCGGGCGGGTCGGCCTCGCCGAGCCCGTCGCCGTCTGCCTCAGGCGGCAGCGGACAGGCCGCGGGCGCGCACGCGCTTGGTGGCGCTGGCGACGCGAAAGCATCAGCCAGCGCCTCGCCGAGTCCCTCGCCGTCTGGATCGGCCAGCCCGAGTTCGTCCCCGAGCGGCGCGGCGTCCCCCAGCCCGAGCCCGACTCCGAAGCTCACCAAGCGGCTGGCGACCGCCGCCGACGCCTCCGGCGACATCACCAAGATCACGAGCAAGGCCGTGATCAGCGACTTCAACCGGCTGAACTGCGCGGACAGTAACTGGCAGAAGCGGATCTACGGCGGCAACCCGGCCGCTTGGGATGATCCCTCTAAGCAGGTCGTCGGCTGTGATCCCCAGGGCAACAAGTACGTGCTCGACGTCGCGAAGGTGCTGGGCACCAACCTCACCAAGGTCGCCACCGTGCTGAACTCGCAGAGCCAGTACGTGGTCAACTTCAACCTGGACGGCCATGGACAGAAGGCCTTCGGCCTGATGACCAGCATGATGGTCACGAAGTACTTCAACTCCCAGACCGGCCAGCAGACATCGGTGCTCGACCAGTTCGCGATCGTGCTGGACGGCAAGGTCATCTCCGCGCCGCAGGTCACGAGCCCGATCACGACAGGCTCTGGCGAGATCACGGGACCCGGCGGCAGCTTCACGCGCGGGCAGGCGAACAAGCTCACCAACGTGCTGAAGTACGGCGCCGTGCCGCTCGCCTTCACCAGGCAGAACACGGACTCGATCTCCCCGCAGCTCGGCGCCTCACAGCTGCACGCTGGCCTGGTCGCCGCGGCCATCGGCCTGCTGCTCGTGGTGTTCTACTCGGTCTTCTACTACCGAGGGCTGGCAGTCGTCTCGGTATTCAGCCTGGCGACCGCGGCGCTGCTGTCCTGGCTGGCCGTCATCCTGCTCACCAAGTACCAGGGATTCACGCTCTCGCTCGCCGGCATCGCCGGCCTGATCGTCGCCATCGGCATCACCGCCGACTCGTTCGTTGTCTATTTCGAGCGATTGCGCGATGAGGTGCGGGAAGGCAGGTCGCTGCGAGCCGCGGTGGAGCGGGGCTGGCAGCGGGCGAGGCGGACGATCCTGGTGTCGGACACCGTCTCGTTCCTCGCCGCGCTGCTGCTCTACATCATCGCTGTCGGCGACGTGCGCGGCTTCGCGTTCACGCTGGGCCTGACGACCCTGATCGACGTCCTTGTCGTGTTCCTGTTCACCAAGCCGATGGTCACCCTGCTGGCCAGCACCAAGTTCTTCAGCGACGGCCACCGCTGGTCAGGGCTAGATCCGGCCAGGCTAGGGGCGAAATCGCCGTGGCGCGGCTCGCGGTCGGGCAGGACGCGCCCGGCCACCGGCCTCACGTCGGCCTCCGCCGCTCGTTCCGCGAAGGAGGCCTGATGTCCAGGCTCGGCAACATCGGCGGGCGGCTCTACCGCGGCGAGGTCTCCGTCGACTTCGTCGGCCGGCAGAAGCTCTGGTACCGGATATCCGGCGCGATCCTGGTGATCAGCGTCGTGGCGTTGCTGGTCTTCAGGCTGCAGTACAGCGTGGACTTCAAGGGCGGCTCGGTCTTCAGCTTCAAGGCACCGGCGGCGACGTCCGTCCAGGTGACCAACACGGTGACCAGCGCGGGCGGGGGCAGCAACCTCACTGTCCAGCGCGTGAACGGGACCGGCTGGCAGGTGCAGACCGAGGTCTTGTCACAGAAGGCGCAGTTCAAGGTCGAGAACAAGATCGCGGACCGCTTCGGCATCAAGGCGAGCCAGGTGAGCCTGCGGTCGGTCGGGGCGAGCTGGGGGAGCCAGATATCGGAGAAGGCGCTCGAGGCGCTGCTCGCGTTCCTCGTCGTGATCGTGATCTATCTCTCGCTCGCGTTCGAGTGGCGGATGGCGACGGCGGCGCTGATCGCTCTGCTGCACGACATCGTGATCACGGTCGGCGTCTATGCGCTGCTGAGATTCCAGGTCAGCCCCGCGACGGTGATCGGCCTGCTGACCATCCTGGGGTACTCGCTGTACGACACGGTCGTCGTCTTCGACAAGGTCAGGGAGAATACCGCTGGCTTGCTCGCGACCAGGCGGACCACCTATAGCGAGGCGGCCAACCTGGCGCTGAACCAGACCCTGGTCAGGTCCATCAACACCTCGCTGATCGCATTGCTGCCCGTCGCCTCGATTCTCGCGGTCAGCGTCTTCCTGCTCGGGAACGGCGAGCTGAAGGACCTCTCGCTGGTGCTGTTCGTCGGCATGCTCTCCGGCACCTACTCCTCGATCTGCATCGCCACCCCGGTGCTGGCCGACCTGAAGGAGCGCGAGCCGGAGTTCAGGCAGCTGCGCAAGCAGATCGCGCAGCGCGCGTCGAGCACGAAGCGGCAGGCGAAGGTCACCGTCGGCAACGCGGTGGCGGCCGGCCAGGTCGGCGAGGACGAGCCCGACGCGGCCGCGTCGGGGGAGATGCCCGCCGAGTCCGCCGAGCCCGAGGCCACGCCCGTCAGCGCCGCGCGTCCCGCGGGCGGCGCGCCGCGGCCGGCGGCCGGGCCGCGGCAGCAGCCACGCCGCTCGAGCGCCTCCCAGCGGCGCCCGGCCGGCAAGAAGAAGCGCAGGTAGGGGCGCGGTCTCGTGGCAGAGACCACGCTTCCGCCTGGCATCGCGGCCACACTGCACGCCCTGATCAGGGACGTGCCCGACTATCCGCAGCCCGGGGTGACGTTCAAGGACATCACGCCGCTGCTCGCCGACGCGGCCGGCTTCGCGGCCGCGGTCGATGCGCTCGCAGCCGGCCACGACAAGATCGACAAGGTGGCGGGCATCGAGGCGCGAGGTTTCATACTCGCGGCCCCGGTCGCGCGCCGGCTCGACGTCGGCTTCGTTCCTGTGCGCAAGCAAGGCAAGCTGCCCGGCCCGGTCTTCGCGCAGACCTACGAGCTCGAGTACGGCTCAGCCACGGTCGAGGTGCACGAGGACGCGTTCCGGCCTGGGGACCGGGTGCTGATGATCGACGACGTCCTCGCCACCGGCGGCACGGCAGCGGCGACCGCCCAGCTGATCAGGCGCTGCGGCGCCGAGGTGGTCACGCTCAGCGTGCTGATCGAACTCGGCTTCCTCGGCGGCCGCGCCAGGCTCACCGGCCTCGACATCCGCCCGCTGCTCCGGCTGTGAGCAGGGCAACCCGCGCAAGAGCGGCAATCAGGACGGTCCGCCCCGGCGGGCCTGGCCCGTGCCTGTACCCAGCGCGGATACACTAGTTGTTTCAACTGACGCGAGGAGCGGCAGTGGCCGGTGACGTAGCAACGGCCAAGATGGCCGACAGCGGAGTCACCCAGGAGGCCGCGGGGCACAACGGTAAAGATCAAGACCTGCCAGCGGCTGGCGATGGGGTGACGCCGCCTGCTGGCGCGCCCGTCAGCCAGTCAGATCCGGCTGGCGAGCCCGCTCGGCCATCCCGCGAGCGCAGGAAGGCCGCTGCAGCGGTGTCTGACGCACCGACCAGCTCGATGCCGCGCGAGCTGTCCGCCGCCGACGGGTTCGGGTCTGGATCGTCCGGCCACGCCGGCGTCAGGCGGCGGCTCGGCCGCCTGGCCTCGCCGCGCGGTGGCGGCGTCAACCCCGTGCTCGAGCCGCTGATCAGGACGGTTCGTAACACTCACCCCAAGGCCGACACGAAGCTGATCGAGCGCGCCTACGACGCCGCCGCGCGCTGCCACGCCAACCAGCTGCGCAAGAGCGGCGACCCGTACATCACCCATCCGCTCGCGGTAGCCACGATCCTCGCCGAGCTCGGCATGAACCACGAGACGCTGTGCGCCGCGCTGCTGCACGACACCATCGAGGACACCCCGTACACGCTCGATGAGCTGCGCGGTGACTTCGGCGACGAGATCGCGGCGCTGGTCGACGGCGTCACGAAGCTGGACAACGTCAAGTACGGCGAGGCCGCGCAGGCCGAGACCGTACGCAAGATGGTCGTCGCGATGTCACGCGACATCAGGGTGCTGGTGATCAAGCTCGCCGACCGGCTGCAC
The DNA here is from genome assembly GCA_963739025.1 of uncultured Actinomycetota bacterium. Classification (GTDB taxonomy): domain Bacteria; phylum Actinomycetota; class Actinomycetes; order Streptosporangiales; family Streptosporangiaceae; genus Chersky-822. The sequence goes on from CAVTYS010000006.1 coordinate 611,033, forward strand.
AACATGCGGACGCTGCGGTACCTGCCAAGGCCCAAGCAGGAGCGCAAGGCGCGCGAGACGCTGGAGATCTACGCTCCGCTCGCGCACCGGCTCGGGATGAACACGGTCAAGTGGGAGCTCGAGGACCTCGCGTTCGCGACCTTGTTCCCTAAGCGGTACGACGAGATCGCGCGGCTGGTCTCCGAGCGGGCCCCGCGCCGCGAGGCGTTCATCTCCGAGGTGATCGAGGAGGTTACCGCCGACCTGCGCGAGGCGAAGATCAAGGCGAAGGTCAGCGGCCGGCCGAAGCACCTGTACTCCGTCTACCAGAAGATGATCGCCAGGAACGTCGGCTTCGATGAGATCTACGACTTGGTCGGCATCCGCGTCCTCGTCGATACCGTCCGCGACTGCTACGCGGTGCTCGGCGCCGTGCACGCCCGGTGGAATCCGGTGCCAGGGCGGTTCAAGGACTACATCGCGATGCCCAAGTTCAACATGTACCAGTCGCTGCACACGACCGTGATCGGCCCTGGCGGCAAGCCCGTCGAACTGCAGATCAGGACCTGGGGCATGCACCGGCGCTCGGAGTACGGGGTCGCGGCGCACTGGAAGTACAAGGAAGAGGTCGTGACCGGCCGCAGCCCGTCTGACCTGGCCTGGCTCAGGCAGCTCGTCGATTGGCAGCGCGAGACGGCCGATCCGGCTGAGTTCCTCGAGTCGCTGCAGTTCGAGGTCGGCAGCGCCGAGGTGTACGTGTTCACGCCGCGGGGCGAGGTGATCGCGCTGCCGCAGGGCTCCACGCCAGTGGACTTCGCGTACGCGATCCACACCGAGGTGGGGCACCGCACCGTCGGCGCCAAGGTCAACGGGCGGCTCGTCCCGCTCGAGTCGCCGCTGTCCAACGGCGAGACGGTGGAGATCCTGACCTCGAAGGCGCCTGACGCCGGGCCGAGCCAGGACTGGCTCGGCTTCGTCAAGAGCGCGCGGGCCAGGAACAAGATCAAGCACTGGTTCTCCAAGGAGCGCCGCGAGGCATCGGCCGACACCGGCAAGGCCATGATCGCCAGGACGATGCGCAAGCAGGGGCTGCCTCTGCAGCGGCTGGCCACGGCTGACGCCCTGCAGGCCATCGCGCTCGAGCTGCGCTACCCGGACCTCGCTGGCCTGTACGCGGCCATCGGCGATGGCCACGTCAGCGCGCAGTCGGTGGTCGCCAAGCTGGTCAGGTCGGCCGGCGGACTAGCAGGGGCGCAGGAGGACCTGGCCGAGGCCACGGTGCTGACCAGGCCGACCAGTCCGCGGCCTTCGACCGGCGACTCAGGCGTAGCGGTCGAGGGAGCGGCCGACGTGTGGGCCCGGTTGTCCAAATGCTGCACTCCCGTCCCCGGCGACAACATCATCGGCTTCGTGACCAGGGGCAACGGGGTCTCCGTGCACAGGTCCGACTGCATCAACGTGGCGCACCTGATCGAGAGCGAGCCGGAGCGTACGGTCAAGGTGCACTGGGCGCCGCGGGAGAGCTCGCGCTTCCTCGCCGCGATCCAGGTCGAGGCGCTGGACAGGACCGGGCTGCTCTCGGACATCACCAGGTCGATCTCCGAGCAGCACGTGAACATCCTGTCCGCGTCGGTCACCACCCGCCGCGATCAGGTGGCGCTGAGCAAGTTCACGTTCGAGATGGCCAATCCCGAGCACCTGCGCCACGTCCTGCGGGCGGTCCGCACCATCGACGGCGTCTACGACGCGCACCGCGTCACCAGCTGAGCGCGCGGCGGCGGTCAGCCGGTGAGGTCGGCGAGGGTCTTCTCGGCCTCGGCGAGCCAGCCGCGCCTGGTCGCCAGCGCCTCGCTGGCGCGCTGCGTGGCCGCCTCGTCGTCGTTCTCGCTGGCCTGCTCGAGCTGACCTTCCAGGTTCCTGATCGTCTTGCGGATCTGCTCGACCGTGTCCCGTGCACGCGACAGCGCCTCTGGATTGGTCCTGCGCCACTGGATGTCCTCGGCCTTGCGAACCGCGTCGTCGACCTTCTTCAGGCCGCCCTCGAGCCGCTCCTGCGACTCCCTGGCGACGGCCCCGATCTTGTCCCAGCGCTGGTGGATCGAGCGCAGCGCCGAGCGCGCCGTCTTCGGATCGGTGATCGGGAGCAGCTTCTCAGCCTCGGCGAGCAGTTCCTCCTTAGCCCCAGCCCGCTCGCGCAGCTGGTTGTCCTTCGCTGACATTGCCGCCGAGCGCGCCTCGAAGAACGTGCTCTGCGCCGCTCTGAACCGCTTCCAGAGCTCGTCTTCGGCCGCGCGGTCGGCCCGCCCTGCCTCCTTCCACGAGGCCATCAGCTCGCGGTAGGCGGCGGCGGTAGCCGGCCAGTCGGTCGATCCTGACAGCTCCTCGGCGCGCGCGACGATCTGCTGCTTGCGCTCCCTGACGCCTTCGCGCTCCTCCTCGAGCGCGGCGAAATAGGTCTTCCTGCGCTTGGCGAACGCGCTGCGGGCGGCCGACATCCGCTTCCACAGGCCCGTCTCTGCCTGCCGGTCGCCGTGCGGCGCCGCCTTCCACTCCTCGAGCAGTTCCTTGAGCCGCTCGCCGCTCGACTTCCAGTGCGTGGCCTCGGCGGCCAGCTTCTCCGCCTCGGCGACGATCCGCTCCTTGGCGGCGATGGCCTCCACCCTGGCGCGATCCCTCGCCGCCTTGTGCTCCTGCTGGCGGACGTCGGCTCGTTCGGACAGCGCGTCAAGCCGGCGCTTGAGCCCGTCCAGATCGCCGACCGCCTTGGCCTCGTCGATCGCCGCATGCAGCCTGGAGATGGTCGCCTTGGCTTGCCCAGGGCCGAGATCGGTGGCGCTGATCCTGCGCTCGAGCAGGCTTACCTCGGTCGCAAGCGAATCGTACCTGCGGGTGAAGAAGGCGAGCGCCTCGTCCGGGCTTCCTGCCTGCCAGATCCCGACTACGCGCTCGCCTTCTGAGGTGCGCACGTAGACGGTTCCGTCATCGGCTACCCGGCCCCACGGATGGCTCTCGGTGCTCACCGCTTACCTCCAGCTTGTACCTGCCCAAACATGCCTGGCCTGGCATGCCCCGATCAGGTTTTCTTGATGGTCACGCTCTCGATCACGACCTTCTCCTTCGGACGGCCGTCTGACGTTCCCTTGGCGGTGCCAGCCTTGGCCACCTTCTGTATGACGCCAAGACCGGCCGTGATCGTCCCGAATGGGGTGTAGCTCGGCGCGAGGCTTGTGTCCTTGTACACGAGGAAGAACTGGCTTCCGTTCGTGCCCGGGCCAGAGTTCGCCATCGCTACCGTCGCGGCCGGGTATTTCGCACCGGTCAGGTTCTCGTCGCTGAACTTGTAACCTGGCCCGCCGGTGCCCGTTCCCGTTGGGTCGCCGCACTGCAGGACGAAGATCCCGCTGGTGGTCAGGCGGTGGCACGGGGTGTTGCTGAAGAAGTTCTTGCTTGCCAGGTACACGAACGAGTTGACCGTGCACGGGGCCTTAGAGTTCAACAGGTTGATGACGATATCGCCGCGGTTGGTCTTGATCGTCGCCTGATAGGTCGCCTTCAGGTCGGGCTTGGCCGGCGGCTGTCCGACCTTGCGCGACGCGGGCGGGCTCGGCGCGTAGGTGCAGTTTGTGACCCTGGGCGAGGCGCTCGGCTTGGGGCTCGCGCTGGCGTTGCTGCTCAGGTGCACGACGGTGAAGGTCACAATCCCGGCGAGAACGAGCAGAACCACCGCTCCCGAGATCCACTGCGCCATCCTGCGAGCACGGCGCTGCCGCTCAGCCTCGCGGACCTGGCGGCGCTCATGACGCTCCCTGGCCAGCTTGCGCTGACGCTCCTGCTTACCCGCCACCCGCCCAACCTTTCCGTTATAGACCGGTAGTGGTCCCATTGAAAAACTTCGCGCATGGTATCTGGACCAGGCAAGTCCCTACGGCTGGTGTTATCGGTTCGACGCACCAACCGCGCCGTGTTGTAACTGGCGTATCTGGTCAGAAACGCCCCGCCTGCGGCGGTCGGTAGCCTATGGGCATCGCCAGCGAGCGGCCGCCGCGCTCCGGCACGACCAGGAGGTCCCCATGCTGATCGCCGGATTCCCGGCCGGCTCCTTCGCCGCCAACTGTTACATCGTGGCATCGGATCCTGGCGCGGAGTGCCTGATCATAGATCCTGGTCAGGACGCCGAGCCGGGCATCGAGGAGATCATCGCGAAGTACCGGCTGCGGCCGGCCGCCGTGCTCGCCACGCACGGGCATATCGACCACATCTGGTCGGTCGCTCCCGTGTGCGGCGCCAAGGACATCCCCGCCTATATCCACCCGGCCGACCGGGCACTGCTCAGCGATCCCGCACGCGGCCTTTCCCTGCTGGCTGGCCAGCAGCTGTTCGGCGGCATCACCTTCACCGAGCCCGATGACGTACGTGAACTCACCGACGGGATGACGCTCGACCTGGCCGGGGTCAGCGTCGTGGTAGATCACGCACCTGGGCACACGCCGGGATCGGTCACATTCCGGCTGCCGGACACCATGTTCACGGGCGACCTGCTGTTCGCTGGCTCGATCGGGCGGACCGACCTGCCGGGCGGCGACTACCAGACGATCCTCGATAGCCTTGCTCGCGTCTGCCTTCCGCTGCCGGACGATACCGTCGTGCTTTCTGGTCATGGCCCGCAGACCACCATCGGCGCGGAGCGGACATCCAATCCGTTCCTGGCCGGCCTCGCGCCAGCCTCAGGCCCATCCCGGGGCTTGTGAGCGCGGCGCGGCCAGGCACCCGACAGAGGGGGCTGGATCAGATGATCCGCACGCACGAGGCCGGCGCGCTGCGCGCCGCACAGGCTGGCCAGCAGGTCACGCTGGCTGGCTGGGTGGCACGGCGCAGGGACCACGGGGGAGTGGTCTTTATCGACCTGCGCGACGGCAGCGGCATCGTCCAGGTCGTGATGCGCGAAGAGGACGTCGCGCACGACCTGCGGGCAGAGTTCTGCGTGCTGGTCACCGGCGAGATCAGGCGCCGGCCGGCCGGGAACGAGAACCCCGAGCTGCCGACCGGTGAGATCGAGGTCGCGGCGGAGGCGATCGAGGTGCTGTCAGAAGCCGACCCGCTGCCGTTCCCGATCGACGGGCACGGCGCGACAGACCTGAACGAAGAGGTGCGGCTCAAGTACCGGTACCTGGACCTGCGGCGCGCTGATATGGCGGCGGCGCTCCTGGCCAGGTCGCGAGCCGCCTACCTGGTCAGCGACGTGATGCGGGACCACGGGTTCGTGAACATCGAGACGCCGTTCCTGACCAGGTCGACCCCTGAGGGTGCCAGGGACTTCCTGGTACCCGTCCGGCTCCAGCCTGGCAGCTGGTACGCGCTGCCGCAGTCACCGCAGCTGTTCAAGCAGCTGCTGATGGTCTCCGGCATGGAGCGGTACTACCAGCTGGTGCGCTGCTTCAGGGACGAGGACTTCAGGGCGGACCGGCAGCCCGAGTTCACCCAGGTCGATATCGAGATGTCCTTTGTCACCAGGGCCGACGTGATCGAGGTCGCCGAGGACCTGGTGCAGCGGCTGTGGCGGGAGATCGCGGGCTACGAGCTGCCACGCCCGATCCCGCAGATGACATACGGCGAGGCGATCGCCAGGTTCGGCTCGGACAAGCCCGACCTGCGGTTCGGCCGCGAGCTGCTGGACCTGACCAGCTATTTCGCTGGTAGCGGGTTCCGGGTCTTCCAGGCCCAGCATGTCGGCGGCGTGGTGATGCCGGGCGGTGCGGGCCAGACCCGCAAGGAACTCGACGGCTGGCAAGACTGGGCCAAGTCGCGCGGCGCCAGGGGCCTCGCCTACGTGCTGATCGGGCCCGACGGCGCCGTATCCGACGCCGGGCCGGTCGCCAGGCACCTGTCGGACGAGGAGCGAGCCGGGTTGCCTGCCGCGACCGGAGCGGGGCCAGGTGACTGCGTGTTCTTCGCGGCCGGGACGCCGTCGGCCGCCCGCTCCCTGCTGGGAGCGGCGCGACTGGAGATAGGCGAGCGCTGCGGGCTGATCGACCCGGCGGCGTGGGCGTTTACATGGGTGGTCGACGCGCCCATGTTCGAAGGGGTCGGGGAGGGCGGGGCTGGCGATGAGGGCGGGGCTGGCGGCGAGGGCGGCTGGACGGCCGTGCACCATCCGTTCACCGCGCCGCTGCCCGAGTGGGCCGACAAGTTCGCCGCCGAGCCGGCCGGCGCCCTCGCCGACGCCTACGACATCGTCTGTAACGGCACCGAGATCGGCGGCGGCTCGATCAGGATTCACCGCCAGGCGATGCAACAGCAGGTCTTCGACGTCATCGGCCTGTCCAGGGACGAGGCCAGGTCCCAATTCGGCTTCCTGCTCGACGCCCTGCGGTACGGCCCGCCGCCGCACGGCGGCATCGCGTTCGGCTGGGACCGGATGCTGATGCTGCTGACCGGGCGGGAGTCGATCAGGGACGTGATCGCGTTCCCGAAGGCGGCGTCCGGCAATGATCCGCTGACCGGAGCCCCGACGCCGATCACCGCAGCGCAGCGCAAGGAGGCCGGCGTGGATGTCGTGCCGGTCTCCGGCGTCCACCGCCCGCCGCCCGACTGAATGTGACATTCATAGGCTTAATCCGCAGTGAATGCGGCATTCAGTCGTGGGGGTCAGCGGGGTTGGGCGGTGGCCGGCGCGGGCTGAGCGACGGTAGCTGCGAGTATGGTCGAGCCGTGGCGGCAAAGAACCCTCCGGGTGCGAGCCTGTTCGACGCGGCCGGCGAGGAGGCGGCGAAGGCGGTCGCGCCGCTGGCGGTCCGGATGCGGCCGAGGAGCCTGGACGAGGTCCGCGGCCAGCCGCGGCTGACCGGGGCTGGCTCGCCGCTGCGCAAGCTCGTCGAGCACGTAGCGCCGATGTCGGTGCTGCTCTGGGGGCCGCCGGGAACCGGCAAGACCACGCTGGCCTACGTGCTGAGCCAGGTGACCAGCAGGCGGTTCGTTGAGCTGTCGGCCGTCTCGGCAGGCGTCAGCCAGGTCAGGGCAGCGATCGAGGCGGCCAGGACCGACCTCGGGCTCACCGGGACCCAGACCCTGTTGTTCATCGACGAGGTGCACCGCTTCAACAAGGCGCAACAGGACGCGCTGCTGCCTGCCGTGGAGAACCGCTGGGTGTCGTTCGTGGGGGCGACGACCGAGAACCCATCGTTCTCGGTCGTGGGCCCGCTGATGTCCAGGTCGCTGCTGCTCACGCTCCGGCCCATCCCCGACGAGGACATGCGCGAGCTGCTGCACCAGGCCGTGACCGACGAGCGCGGCCTCGGCGGCTCGGTCACCCTGGCCGACGACGCCACGGAGGAACTGCTGCGGCTGGCCGGCGGCGACGCGCGGCGGGCGCTGACCTACCTGGAATCGGCCGCACTCGGCGCCGACCAAGGCGGCCTGATCGATACGGCGGTGCTGGCAAGGGCCGTCGACCGGGTCGCGGTCCGCTACGACCGGGCCGGCGACCAGCACTACGACGTGATCAGCGCGTTCATCAAGAGCATCAGGGGCAGCGACGTGGACGCGGCGCTGCACTACCTGGCCCTGATGATCGAGGCAGGCGAGGACCCCAGGTTCATCGCCAGGAGACTGATCGTGCACGCGAGCGAGGACGTAGGCATGGCCGATCCCTCCGCGCTGCCGGTGGCCGTCGCCGCCGCGCAGGCGGTCGAGTTCGTCGGCCTGCCTGAGGTGCGGATCAACCTGGCCCAGGCCGTGATTCACCTCGCGCTGGCGCCCAAGTCCAACGCGGTGATCAAGGCCATCGGGGCGGCAGCCGATGACATCAGGTCAGGGCACTCCGGGCCGGTGCCTGCGCACCTGCGCGACGCGAGCTACCGCGGCGCGGCCAAGCTCGGGCACGGCAAGGGCTACCAGTACCCGCACGACTTCGCCGAGGGCATCGCCGCGCAGGACTACCTGCCAGAAGCGGCGGCCGGGCACCGCTACTACGAGCCGTCAAGGCATGGCGCCGAGGCTCGGTACGCGGACCGGCTTGACCGAATCAGGGCTGTGCTGGTCCGGGGGGACGACCCCCCGGAGCCCCCCGCTGTGCTGGTCCGGGGGGACGACCCCCCGGAGTCCCCGGCTGTGCTGGTCCGGGGGGACGACCCCCCGGAGCCCCGGCTGGCTGGTCCGGGACGCCGGAGCCCCGGCTGGCCAGGGCCGACGGCACAGACCACGAGCCTGATCAGGCAGCTAATGGCTGAATCCGGGCAGCACGGCAGGCGGTGGTCCGGCAAGCGATAGGGTCGGGCAGCGTACTCGTCGACCGCCGTACCGGCCTGGAGGGTCAATGAACGCCGGGCAGCTAGCAGCGCTGATCGCGGCCGCGTTCTTCGCGGTCGCCATGTGCGCGGCCGTCTATGTGCTGGTCAGGCTCGCCAGGCTGATCTCCGCGGCGACGTCGCTGGTGACCAGCTATCAGGCCGGAGCCGAGGACGTGCTGGCCAGGTCCCGTGCGGCCGTCGAACGCGCAGACCAGCAGCTCGCCCGCACGGGCGCGATGGCGGACGGCGTCGAGGCGGTCGCCGAGAGCATGGCCGACCTGTCGGTCCAGGTCTCGGCCGTCGCAGGAACGGCGAAGCTGATCGCCTCCGGCCTCGGCACGCCCGTGCTGCGGCTGGCCGCAGCCGGACACGGCGTACGGCACGCGCTCGCCGTCCGCCGCTCGGCGCAGACGACCGGGATTCGTGCGCACGGCGCTGACGGTGCCGGTCAGGCGCGCGAGGTGACCGCGAAGCCGGCCCAGCCGCGCCGCGAGACGTGGCGGGAGCGGACCGAACGTGTCAGGGCAGCGCGCGACCGGGCTGCGATCGATCCAGCCGGGCTCGATCGGGCGGGGCTTGATCGAGCCGCGTTTGACCGGGCGGAACTTGACCGGGTCGGGCGATGATCCGGCGCTCGTTCTGGCTCGCGTCCGGCGCCGTCCTCGGAATCGCCGGGTACCGGCGGGTCACCAGGGCGGCTAAGGCGCTGCTTCCGCAGGGCGACCTGCTCGGCCAGCTGAACAGGCGGCCAGGCCGAGCGACGCCGGCCAGCAGGGCTGGTGCCGAATCGATCGCGTTCGTCCGCGATGTCCGCACCGGAATGGCTGACTACCTCGACCGGCACCGCGAGATATGAATCGGCAGCACGCGGTTCAGGCAATACCCTCGTAGGTCAGCGCTCGCGCAGCACCTCACAACCGTAAGGATGGCCGTTGATGGAGTCGGCAGAGATCGCACGCCGTTTCCTTGACTACTTCAGCCAGCGCGGCCACACCGTGGTCCCGTCGGCCAGCCTGGTCGCCGAGGATCCCACGCTGCTGCTGGTCAACGCCGGAATGGTGCCCTTCAAGCCGTACTTCCTCGGCCAGCTCGTGCCGCCTTTCCCGCGAGCGACCAGCGCCCAGAAGTGCGTGCGCACACCGGACATCGAAGAGGTCGGCAAGACGACGAGGCACGCGACCTTCTTCCAGATGCTCGGCAACTTCTCGTTCGGCGATTACTTCAAGGAGCAGGCGATCCCGCTCGCCTGGGAGCTGCTGACCAGGCCCGAGTCGGACGGCGGCTTCGGCTTCCCCGAGAACAGGCTCTGGGCGACCGTCTACACCGGTGACGACGAGGCGTACTCGATCTGGCGCAACGCGGTGGGCGTGCCCGCAGACCGGATACAGCGCCGCGGCCTGGCCGACAACTACTGGCACATGGGCGTCCCAGGCCCAGGCGGGCCCTGTTCAGAGATCTACTACGATCGCGGCCCTGAGTACGGCAGGGAAGGCGGACCGGAGGCCGACGAGGACCGCTACCTCGAGGTCTGGAACCTGGTCTTCATGCAGTACCAGCTGAGCGCGGTGCGCAGCAAGATCGACTTCGACACGCACGGCGAGTTGCCATCCCGCAACATCGACACGGGCATGGGCCTGGAGCGGATGGCCGCGCTGCTGCAGGGCGTCGACAACATCTACGAAATCGACACGATGTGGAAGGTGCTGGAGCGGGCGGCCGAGCTGACTGACCAGAAATATGGCAGGGACCCGGCGAACGATGTCGCGATGCGCGTTGTCGCCGACCACACCAGGGCAGCGGTGATGCTGGTCGCGGACGGGGTGCTCCCGTCCAACGAGGGCCGCGGCTACGTGCTCCGCCGGATCCTGCGGCGCAGCGTGCGCGATCTGCGGCTGCTGGCCGGTGCCCAGCGCGGCGGCGATGGCGGGCGCGGCGGCTCAGGTGAGCACTTCCTGCACGAGCTCGCCTCGGTCGCGATCAGCGCGCTTGGCGACCAGTACCCCGAGCTGATCACCGACGCTCCGCACATCCACACCGTGCTCGACGCCGAGGAGGGCGCGTTCCTGTCCACGCTGCGGACCGGGACCGCCATCTTCGACGCGGCGGTGGAGGAAGCGGGCCGCAAAGGGGAGCGGACGCTCAGCGGTGCGCAGGCCTTCCAACTGCACGACACCTACGGTTTCCCGATTGACCTCACCCTCGAAATGGCCGCCGAGCAGGGGCTCAGCGTCGACGAGGAAGGCTTCCGCTCGCTGATGGCGCAGCAGCGCCAGCGCGCGAAGGACGACGCAGCGGCGAAGAAGACCGGCAACGCCGATATCTCGGTCTTCGCGCAGTTCCTCGAGCGCGCGGGCCGTGTGGTCTTCACCGGCTATGACGAGGTCGCCTCCGACGGGACCGTGCTGGGGCTGCTGGTCGGAGGCGCCGCGGTGCCGGCCGCGGGAGCGGGCACCGAGCTCGACATCGTGCTGGACCGGACGCCGTGCTATGCCGAGGGCGGCGGCCAGCTCGCCGATAAGGGGATCATGCGCTCGTCCGGCAGCGGCGCCGGCGAAGGCGCGACCATCGAGGTCCTCGACGTGCAGGCGCCGGTACCCGGGCTGATCGTGCACCGGTGCCGCGTCTCGGCCGGCGAGATCGCCGTCGGCGACATGGTGCACACCGAGATCGACGTCGAGCGTCGCCGCGCGATCTCGCGCTCGCATACTGCGACGCACCTGGTGCACAGGGCGTTCCGCGGCGCGCTCGGCGAGTCAGCTGCCCAGGCCGGCTCGGAGAACTCGCCAGGTCGCTTCCGGTTCGACTTCACCGCGATGGGAGCCGTGCCGCCCGCGGTCCTGGCCGACGCCGAGGATGAGGTCAACGAGGTGCTGATCAACGACCTCGACGTCCGTGCTTTCCACACGTCGATCAGCGAGGCGAGGGCGATGGGCGCGCTCGCCCTGTTCGGTGAGAAGTATGGCGAGCAGGTACGGGTGGTCGAGGTCGGCGACTACTCGCGCGAGCTGTGCGGAGGCACCCACGTCGCCAGGTCCGGCCAGCTCGGCCTCGTGAAGATCCTCGGCGAAGCGTCGATCGGGTCAGGTGTGCGGCGGGTCGAGGCGCTGGTCGGCATCGACGCGTTCCGCTTCCTGGCGCGGGAGAGCGTGCTCGTCAGCCAGCTCTCCGAGCAGCTCAAGGCGCCGCGCGCGGACCTGCCCGACAGGATCGCCGGCATTCTCGGCAGGCTCCGCGACGCCGAGCGGGACATCCATCGAATGCAGTCGGCGCAGCTCGCGAACGTGGCCTCCGACCTGGTCGCCCGCGCCGAGGACGTGAACGGCGTGCTGTACGTGGCGCACCAGGTCCCCGACGGCACGGCGGTCGACGGGGTCCGCAAGCTCGCGCTGGACGTCCGCGGCCAGATCCCGCCCGGGCGGGCCGGCGTGGTGGTGACCGCCGGCGTCCCCGCGGACAGGCCGGCGATCGTGGTGGCGCTGAACGACGCCGCCAGGGCCAGGGGACTGCGCGCAGGTGAGCTGATCCGCACCGCAACCGCCGTCCTCGGCGGCCGCGGCGGCGGGCGCGACGATGTCGCGCAAGGCGGCGGAGCCGCGCTCGGGGCGCAGTCCGCCCAGGCCCTGGCAGAGGCGTTTGGTGCGGTTCGCGGTGTTATTGACGGCATCGGGCCTGCGGGTAGCGTAACGTGAGATCGTGCCGCAGCCGAGTCGTGTCGCATCTGAGACCAGCCGATGGGAGCCCGGCTCCTTGAGGGCGGGTGTCAGGCTTGGCATTGACTACGGATCGGTTCGGATCGGGGTCGCGAGTTGCGACGCTGGCGGTTTGCTGGCCAGCCCGCTGCAGACGGTTCGGCGTGGCCGTGGCGATCTAGCCGAAATTGCCCGGCTAGCGGCTGCCCGGCATGCGGCCGAGATTGTGGTCGGCCTTCCCACAAGCCTTTCCGGAACTGCTGGACAGGCTGCTGACCAGGCACGAGACTTTGCCGAAGCGCTCGCAGCCGTGGTCGCTCCGGTTCCGGTCAGGCTCGTCGACGAGCGCTTCACGACCGTCATCGCCCATGCTGCGCTTGCGCAGGGTGGCCGCGACTCTAGGGAGCGCCGTTCCGTGATCGACCAGGCTGCCGCCGCTCTGTTGCTCCAGGGCGCCCTCGACACAGAGCGCCATGCGGGCGTCGCGCCTGGTGAAGTTGTCGGTCCGAGGCAGGGCGGTGGCTGATGACGAGTGACAGCGGGTACTGGTCGGGGACTGGCCGGCACCGGCCGCCCAGCAGCGAGCACGGCGAGGACGGCTACGATCAGGCTGGTGAGAACGGCCACGGCGATGCCTATCACGACTCTGGCAGCTACCGGCGGCCTGCCTGGCATGACGCATCCGGGTACGGCCAGCAAGAGGGCTACGGCGGAACCGACCCGTACGGCAGCACCGCAGGTAACGGCGAGGCAGGCTACGCCGGCTCCGGCCGCTACGCGGATTCATCCGGCTACACGGATTCGCCGGGCTACGTCGATTCGTCGGGCCACCCGGCCGGGCCCGGATACCCAGATGGATCGGGATACGCGGACGGATCCGGATACGCGGATGGATCGGGATACGCAGACGGATCCGGATACACGGATGGTTCGGGATACACCGACCGGCCGGGATACTCCGATAGGCCCGGCTATGGCCAGCAGGCCGGCTATACCGATCCGCTGAGCTATGGCGGCGACGCCGGTTACGGCGCGGGAAGCTATGGCGACCAGGGCGGTTACGGGCAGCCCGGCGGTTACGGCGATCAGGCCGGCTATTCAGGACCGGCTGGATATGGCGACCAGGACAGGTACTCCGGGTACGGCGCGGCAGGCTACGGCGAGCAGCAAGGCTACGACGGTGCCGCTCCAGGCTATGGCGCAGCTCCCGGCTACGCTGGTGCCGCTGACTACCAGGAGGCGGACGCCTACGGTACGGGCCAGCCGAGCCGAGGCCGGCACTCGGCTGATTCAGGCGGCTACGACCAGTACGGCTACCAGCAGTCCTACGGCGGCGGCGATCCTTACGGCACGCCCGGCTCACGGGGGTCCGCTGACTCCAGCCGCGAACAGCCCGCGACGTCGGGCTATCAGTGGCAGGACCAGTACGGGCAGACCGATCCGCTGACCGGTTCGTTCCGCGCAGACGAAACCGAGAGCCACGGCAGCACCGATACCGGGGCGCACAGCTGGGCGTTCACCCCGGATTCTGGCGGCTACGACGGCGGCCTCGACCAGGCCGCCGAGCCCTTCCCCGGCGACGCGACCGGCGGATTCGGGGCGGCGGACTCTGGCACCTTCGGCAGGCCTGACACGGGCTCCTTCGGTCGCCCTGACACTGGCTCGTTCGGTCGCGCCGATTCCAGCACCTTCGCTCGACCCGACACGGGCTCGTTCCGGAACGCAGACTCGGGCAGCTTCGGGCCTCTTGACACGGGCTCGTTCGACCGGGATGAGGAGTTCGATCCCGATAGCGATCATGACTCGGGCAGCATCAGGTGGACCTCTGGGCCGCCGGAGTTGCGCTCCCGCGACGACGCGGACGACGCGCTCGCCGGGCGCGGTCCAGGCGACCTTGCCAGCCGGCAGGACTGGCGGGACGAGCCGGCCGACGATGACTGGCAGGAGGACGAGGACGGGCTGCTCTCGCGCCGGTTCGGCCGGGCAGGCGCCGCGCCCGCCCCCGAGCCGGCCGGCCGCGGGAAGGTCCGCGGCCGCAAGCGCCGCCGCTTCCGCGGCAAGGCCGCCTCGACGATCGCCGTTATGGCGGTGGTGCTCGTGGTCGCCGTCGCTGGCCTGTTCGGCTACAAGTTCGTGCATGGCTGGATCAGCAACCGCTACGGCGACTACTCGGGCCCTGGCACCGGCACGGTCCAGGTCATCGTGAACGACGGAGACACGCTGGCCGGCCTCGGTCCTGAGCTAGTGAAGAAGGGCGTGGTGATGACGCTGCGGCCGTACGACACGGCCGCTGCGGCGGCCGCGGCCTCTGGCACTCTCCAGCCGGGCATCTACAAGCTGCACCATCACATGAACTCCACACTTGCCGTGCAGTTGCTGCTGAGCCCGAAGGCCAGGATCGCGAACCGGGTCACGATCATCGAGGGCACCCGGGCGACGGATATAGCGGCCGAGCTGGCCAAGTACACGCACCACAAGGCGAGTGCGTTCCTGGACATCATCGAGAATCCGCCCGCCACGCTCGGGCTGCCTAGCTGGGCACACGGCAACTCGGCCGAAGGATTCCTGTTCCCCGACACGTATAACTTCGTGCCGAGCCAGTCGCCGCTGCAAATCCTCCAGACGATGGTGCGGGAGTTCGATCAGAAGGTCGGCAGCATCAACATCGAGTCCGAGTCTGCCAAGGTCAACACGACAGCCTGGCACGTGCTGATCGTCGCCAGCATGATCCAGGCAGAGGGCGGTCGGGTCCAGGACTTCCCTGGGATCTCCCGGGTGGCGTGGCACCGGCTGACGCTCAGCAGGCCCCTCCAGTTCGACAGCACGGTCTTCTACGCGATGCACACGTACGGCACGTCGCTGACAGCCAAGCAGGAGAAGTTCAAGTCGCCGTACAACACGTACCTGCATACTGGCCTGCCGCCTACACCGATCGGCAATCCGGGCCTGGACGCCATCAAGGCGGCCCTGCACCCGGTCAAGACCGACTATCTGTACTTCATCACGGACACCAGGAAGAAGCCGTATATCACGCACTTCACGAACAGCCTGAAGCAGCTTCAGCGATGGCAGCAGGAGTTCCAGGGCTGAACGAGATCGACCGGCGCAGCGTACGAGCCGCCGTGCTGGGTTCGCCGATCAGTCACTCGCTCTCGCCGGTCTTGCATACGGCCGCCTACAAGGCGCTCGGCCTGACCTGGTGGCGCTATGACGCCATCGAGTGCGACGAGGCCGGGCTCCCCGCGCTGCTCGACCGGTGCGGGCCCGACTGGGCAGGCCTGTCGCTGACCATGCCGCTGAAGCGGACCATCCTGCCGCTGCTGGACCGGATCGATCCGCTGGTCATCGCCGTAGGAGCCGCGAACACGGTGCTGTTCGCCGCTGCGCAGCGGCTGGGCTACAACACCGACGTTCCCGGCATGGTGCGGGCGCTCGCTGCGCACGGCGTCGGCCTGGCTCGGCCGGCCGGACCCGCGCTCGTTCTTGGCGGTGGCGCAACCGCATGCGCCGCGGTCGCGGCGCTCCGAGACCTCGGCGAGCGGTCCGTCATTGTCGCGGCCCGAGAACCAGCGAGGGCCGCTGACCTGCTGGCTGCCGCCGGCCGGCTCGGGGTCGCCGTCACGCTGCGCCCTTTCGAACCGGCCGCGCTGGCCGGTGCACGCCTGATCATCTCCACTGTTCCGGCGGGCGCTGCTGACCTTGTCGCCGGGGCACTCGCTGACTTGCGACCTGTCCCTGACACGGTCTTCGACGTCAGCTACCACCCGTGGCCGAGCGCGCTCGGCAGCGCCGCTCAGCGAGCTGGCGCGGTCGTCGTCGACGGCTTCGAATTGCTGCTGCGGCAAGCGGCTCTGCAGGTCGAGCTCATGACCGGGCGGCCAGCACCGCTGGCCGAGATGCGCGCGGCCGGGCGCGCAGTGCTGGCAGACCGCGCTGGCCGGCCGCGCTGACCGATGAAGCGGGCCGGCGTCCCCCGGCGTGGCGGGGGCCAGCGGCATCGGGGTGAGGAGACAATCAGGCATGATCCGGCGGCAGGCGCGGCCCACCGAACTGACCTGCGTGGAGATCTGCGCCGGAGCAGGTGGTCAGGCTCTCGGCCTCGAACAGGCTGGCTTTGGGCACGCCGCGGTCGTGGAGATCGACCCTGACGCGTGCGAGACCCTCAGGATGAACCGCGGATCGCGCTGGAAGACCATCGAAGCCGACGTCGCCGACGTGAACGGGGCGGAGTTCCGTGGCGCCGACCTGCTCGCGGGGGGCGTGCCGTGCCCGCCGTTCTCGGTGGCCGGGCACCAGCTCGGCGCGGCCGACGAGCGTGACCTGTTCCCTGAGGCGCTGCGGCTGGCGAGTGAGATCGGCCCGCGAGCGGTCCTGCTCGAGAACGTGCGCGGCCTGGCGGCCGGCCGGTTCGACGGCTACCGCGCCCGGGTCGTGGCCAGGCTCGCGGACCTCGGCTACCTGACCTGGTGGCAGCTGATGCACGCGAGCGAGTACGGCGTCCCGCAGCTGCGGCCGCGCCTCGTGCTGGTAGCGATCAGGCAGCCGTGGGCGTCGCGGTTCAGCTGGCCGGCGCCCGCGGGCGCCGCCCCACCTACGGTGGGTGAGTCGGTTGCCGACCTGATGGCGGCCGGCGGCTGGCCTGGCGCCGGCCCGTGGGCGGCACGCGCCCACGGCATCGCGCCCACGATCGTCGGCGGCAGCAGGAAGCACGGCGGCCCTGACCTCGGCCCGACCAGGGCCAAGGCGGCGTGGCTGCAGCTCGGCGTCGACGGCCTCGGCGTCGCCGACGGGCCACCAGGCGCATCGTTCCCGGCTGCCGGGTCGCCGCGGCTGACTACGCGGATGGTCGCGAGGCTCCAGGGCTTCCCAGATAGCTGGCAGTTCGCCGGGCGCAAGACCGCTGCCTATCGCCAGGTCGGCAACGCGTTTCCGCCGCCCGTCGCCCGCGCCATCGGCATCGCGATCGCCGCTGCACTGCGCGGTCGCCGCGGCTAGGGCATCATGCTGCCTGCCCCGGGCATCAGGCGGGAAATAAGCGGCCAGCGTGACTGGTTATACCCTGAAGCAGTACATCAGGGCCAGCGCAGCGACTACGATGTCGCACCCATGATGCGCTAGGCTTACTGGGGAAAACTTAAGGTCCGGCAGATGCCGGGCCGCAAGCGGAGGACCACCTCGGCCACCTCCCACCTTGTCAGCACAGTAGTTTTGTGACCATGAGTGTCGGTGACCCTCATCGTCGATGAAACGGCGCTGCCGGCGGGTACGTGCTAGTCAGCGCTTCGCTGGGTAGCGAGGCCGGACGCACCGGGTTGGCGCGCCACAGGCGGGTCGGGCTTCGGGGCGTCGCGTGGCGACAGAACGCGGGCGTGTGCCTGCGAACGGTTGTCGTGCCCGTGGTGGCCCAGCATGCGAGCTGTGCAGGGAGCCGCGGGCTTTCTGCTTTTATGGCGAGCTGCGCGAATTGCCCGAACCGGGATCGGCCTGGCTCGGGGACAGAGGTGACACTGGAGGTCACATCAGCACTGAACCTCGTATCAACGACCGTATCCGGGTACCTGAAGTTCGGCTCGTAGGCCCGTCCGGCGAGCAAGTCGGGATCGTGTCGATCACGGACGCACTCCGGCTGGCACAGGAGTCGGACCTCGACCTCGTCGAGGTGGCACCGACGGCACGGCCGCCGGTCTGCAAGCTCATGGACTTCGGCAAGTTCAAGTATGAGTCGGCCCTCAAGGCCCGGGAATCGCGCAAGAACCAGGCGCAGACGGTCATCAAGGAGATCAAGATCCGGCCGAAGATCGACCCGCACGACTACGGGACCAAGAAGGGTCACGTCGAGCGGTTCCTCCGGCAGGGCGACAAAGTCAAGGTGACGATCATGTTCCGCGGACGCGAGCAGTCCAGGCCCGAGCTTGGCTACAAGCTCCTGCAGCGGCTTGCTGGCGATGTCGAGGAGCTCGGCTTTGTCGAGTCCCAGCCGAAGCAGGATGGCCGGAATATGATCATGGTGATCGGCCCGCATCGGAAGAAGGCCGATGCCAAGACCGTTCGCGCCCCTGACCGGGCAAGCGCCAGGGCGTCAGCGCCCGCGGCCAGCCAGGACCGGGCGGCTTCGTCAGCCGCGCCGCGAACGGCTGCGCCGCCCGCAACGGCCGCGCCGGCCAGGCCAGCGAGCCGTCCGGCGCCCGCGAGCCAGGGATCAGCGAGCCAGGGATCAGCAAGCCCGTCGCCCGGCCCGCGGCCCGAACAGCCCAGGCCCGAACAGCCCAGGCCCGAACAGCCCAGGCCCGAACAGCCCAGGCCCGAACAGCCCAGGCCTGGCGCGGCGAGCGGTCAGAGGCAGGGCTCAGGCTCGGCGACCGGTACCGGCCAGGCTGCCGGGTCCCCGGCGCCGCGGCCAGGGCCGCCGCGACCGGGTCCCGCCGGCACCACTGGATCAGCGACTCCTAGGCCGGGCCCGAGGCCAGCAGCGGGCCCGCAGGGCCAAGCGGGCGCCGCCAGGCCGGCCGCGCCCAAGCCAGGACCAGCGGCCCCGAAGCCCGGCCCGGCAGGTGGCGGAGCCAGGCCAGCGGCACCACGGCCAAGCCCGCCGCGTTCGTCAGCGGCCAAGCCCTCTGACGCACAGCCCGTGCCCACGCCTAGGGCCAGGGCTGCGGAGCCGACCTCGGCCGAGCAACGTGCCGCGGGCGCGGAAGCCGGAGGCTAACGAGCTAGCCGCCAGGACAACCAAGACGCGCCCGCCTGACAGTCAAGGTCGGCGGGCGGATGAGGAACGCGTGCCGCGAGCACGCCAGGAACGAGGGAAGCGGCGACATGCCGAAGATGAAGACGCACAGCGGTGCCAAGAAGAGGTTCCGCGTCACGGGCACCGGGAAGATCACCCGCCGCCGCGCCAACCGTGCCCACTACCTTGAGCACAAGCCGAGCACGAAGACCCGCCGCCTGGCGAACTACGTGACGTTGTCGCCCGCCGACGCCAAGAACATGAAGAAGTTGCTGGGCAAGTGACCCGGTCCGACGCGAGGGAGTCGAACACATGGCACGCGTAAAGCGGGCGGTCAATGCCCACAAGAAGCGCAGGGTGGTGCTGGAGCGCGCGAGCGGCTACCGCGGCCAGCGCTCCAGGCTGTACCGCAAGGCCAAGGAGCAGCAGCTTCACTCCATGACCTACGCCTACCGGGACCGTAAGGACCGCAAGGGCGCGTTCCGCAGGCTCTGGATCCAGCGCATCAACGCAGCTGCCAGGGCCGAGGGCATCACCTACAACAGGTTCATCCAGGGCCTGAAGATCGCCGGCGTCGAGGTGGACCGCAAGATGCTCGCCGAGCTGGCGGTCAACGACGCCGCGGCGTTCTCGGCGCTGGTCGAGGTCGCCAGGCAGGCGCTGCCGGCCGACGTGAACGAGGCCGCCGCCTAGCCCAGGCGACATAGGTTCCACCATCGCGCGCGGCGCACAGCGGCCCGGCCGCTTGGCGCGCGATGTATGAATGGTCCATCCATCGCGCGATCAGGTGATGGATGGACCATCGATACGCACCCGCGGTGCCGAAACTGAGGTCATGGCTACCAGCGCCCGCTCACCCAGGATCAGGGCGGCCCGTGCCCTCGCCAAGCGCGCGCTGCGCGAGCGGTCCAGGCAGTTCCTCGCCGAGGGCCCGCAGGCCGTGCGGGAGGCGCTCACGTGCAAGGCCGAGCGCGGCGGCGGGTTGACCGAGCTGTTCGTCACGGGCGCGGCCAGGTCACGGCACGCCGAACTGGTCGCCGAGGCAGCGGCGGACGGCGTGCCGGTGCACGAGGTCAGCGGCGAGGTGATGGCCGAACTCGCCCAGACTGTGACGCCGCAGGGCCTGCTGGCCGTCTGCCCGTTCCTTGACGTGCCGCTCGACGTGCTGATCTCGGCCCGGCCGCGGCTGGTCGTCGTTCTGGCGAACGTCAGGGACCCAGGCAACGCCGGCACCGTGCTGCGCACCGCCGATGCGGCCGGCGCCGACGGCATTATCTTCGCGGCCGCCTCTGTTGACCCCTACAACAGCAAGTGCGTCCGTTCCTCGGCCGGGTCGTTGTTTCACCTGCCGCTGGTGACCGGGGTCGCGGTCAGCGAGGCCGTGCCCGCGCTCCGCGGCGCGGGGGTCGCGGTGCTCGCGGCGGACGGCAGCGCGACCCTCGGACTTGACCGGCTGGATCAGGACGGCCGGCTCGGCCGGCCGACCGCGTGGCTGTTCGGCAACGAGGCCTGGGGGCTTACTGACGACCTCGTCGCGCTTGCCGACGAAGCTGTTGCCGTTCCGATATACGGGCAGGCAGAGAGCCTGAATCTGGCCGCGGCAGCGGCCGTGTGCCTGTATGCCTCGGCGCGCGCGCAACATGGGGGTGCCGCGCAGCCCGGCTGACACGCTAGGCTCTGATCACGTTGCGTCATGACCGCCACCCGCATGGGTCACTGGAGGCGGGCCACGTCGCGCGACTGCCGACCGCGGGTTAGCCCCCGGACCCGGGACGGCAGCACAGGCATGCCGGGGCAGCGGCGCGGCTGGGGGCAGCAGTCCAGAATGGACCGGCGAGCCAACATGAATCGGCGACTGAGCGCGGTGACCGCGGGCGCGGGCCCGGCCCCTCTCGGCGCTCCTGCCATCGCCCACGCCGATCTGCTGAGCGCCGACGAGCTGCCCGACGGGCTCATCGTGGCCGACGAGTGCGGCCGGGTGATCATCTTCAACCGCGCCGCTCAGCGACTGACAGGGATCAGCGCCGACGAGGTCATCGGGCGCGACCTGGTCGGCGCGCTGCCGCTCTGCGACGGCGAGGGACGCTGCTGGTGGCGGCAGTCCCGCCCGTACGACGGCCTGTCGATCCGCACGAGGCATCCCGAGCGCTCCCTGTACCTGGCGGACGGCACCGAGCTGCTCGTCACGATCGGCTACCAGCGCGGCCCGCGGCACCCGGCGGCTCGAGCCGACTGGCCGTGCGAGCGCGGCGCGGTCCGCAGGCTCACGATCACGCTGCGCAGCGCCGAGCAGCGGGCCAGGCTCGAGCGGCAGCGGGCCGACCTGGTCTCCACCGTCGCGCACGAACTGCGCTCGCCACTGACAAGCGTCAAGGGATTCACGGCGACCCTGCTCTCGAAATGGCCGCGCTTCACCGACGATCAGAAGCGGGTAATGCTCGAGACCGTCAACGCCGACGCCGACCGGGTGACCAGGCTGATCACCGAGCTGCTCGACGTCTCAAGGATCGAGGCTGGCCGGATCGAACTGCACAAGCAGCTGACCGACGTGCGGGCCAGGGCCGAGAAGATCGTGGCCGGCCGGATCGCCGCGGGGGACGCCGCGTCCCGGTTTGTGGTCGACGCCGCCGACCCGCTGCCCGAGACCTGGCTGGACGCCGACAAGATCGACCAGATCCTGGCGAACCTTATCGAGAATGCGATCAGGCACGGGGCTGGTACCGTTACTACCGTGATCGAGTCGGCACTGGTTCACGGCGAACCCGGCGTCGCGGTTTCCGTCCGTGACCAGGGTCCCGGGATCGCGCCCGAGTGCGCGCCCAGGGTCTTCCGCCAGTTCTGGCGCGCCAAGCGCCGCGGCGGGGCCGGCCTCGGCCTGTTCATCGTCAAGGGCCTGGTCGAGGCCCATGGCGGCGCCATCACTGTTGCGCAGGCGCCAGGTGGCGGCGCTGAGTTCCGATTTACCATGCCCGCTGGCGTGCCAGATCACTGCTGAACCAGATCTGCCCGAGTGATCTGCACCGCCCGGCGGGCGTACGGGATATCCCGGCAACGGCTCGTCCCGCTGCAGGCCGCGTCCGCAGTCCCGTCTAGGCGGGGCAGGCCGGCGTGCGGCAGCCGCGGGCGCGTCCTGTTGCGGCTGATCGTGAACTTCCGCCCCCAGTAACAATGGCTGTGACATCTAGGAGATCGGGACGATGTCCGCACCGAACAAGAACTACGACCCGGTCCGCGCCGCCGCGCTGGCGCCGGCCGAGGTCGAACGCATGACAGCAGAAGGCCTGGCCGAGATCGCCGCTGCGGCCAGCTTCGAGGACCTGAAGGCCGCCGAGATCGCCCACCGCGGGCGCCAGGCGCCGCTCACGCTGGCGAGCGCGGAGATCGGGGCGCTGCCGCCCGAGGCCAAGGCCGAGGCCGGGCGCCGGGTCGGCATCGCCAGGAAGGCACTCGACGACGCCATCGCCGGCCGGAAGGCCGAGCTCGAGGCCGACCGGGACCGGCGGGTGCTGATCGAGGAGACCGCCGACGTGACGCTGCCGTGGGACCGCAACCCGGCGGGTGCGCGGCATCCGGTCCCCGCGCTCGCCGACCGGCTGGCCGATGTCTTCATCGGCATGGGCTATGAGATCGCCGAGGGTCCCGAGGTCGAGGCTGAGTGGTACAACTTCGACGCGCTGAACTTCCCGCCCGACCATCCAGCGAGGGAGATGCAGGACACGTTCTTCGTGGCAGGAGAAGACCGGACGGGCCGGTCGGGCATGGTGCTGCGAACGCACACCTCGCCGGTGCAGATCAGGGCCATGCTCACCAGGCCGCTGCCGCTGTACGTGGTGAGCCCGGGCAAGTGCTTCCGCAGCGACCCGCTCGACGCCACGCACAGCCCGGTGTTCCACCAGATCGAGGGCCTGGCCGTGGACGAGGGCCTGACCATGGCCGACCTGCGCGGCGCCATCACCGCGTTCGTCGAGGCGATGTTCGGCGAGGGGCTGCGGACCAGGCTGCGGCCCGACTTCTTCCCGTTCACCGAGCCGTCCGCCGACGTATCGATGGAGTGCCACGTCTGCCGCGGCGAGTCCACCAAGCCGGGTGCGCCGCCCTGCCGGGTCTGCAAGTCCCAGGGCTGGATCGAGATCGCCGGCTGCGGCATGGTCAACCCGCGCGTGCTGGTGGCCTGCGGCATCGACGCAGACCGGTACAGCGGCTTCGCGTTCGGGCTCGGCATCGAGCGCTCCCTGATGATCAGGAACGGCCTGAGCGACATCAGGGACACGACCGAGGGTGACGTCCGGTTCTCCGCGGCGTTCGGATCGGAGGCGTCATGCTAGTCCCGCTGTCCTGGCTGCTTGAGTACGCGCCGCTGCCCGAGCCCGTCGACGTCGGCGAGGTCGCGCGGCGGCTCACCGCCATCGGCCTCGAGATCGAGGGCGTCGAGCAGGTCGGGCACGACATCGGCGCCATCGTGGTGGCTGAGGTGCTCGACGTCGAGGAGCTGACCGGGCTCAAGAAGCCGATCAGGTACTGCCGGGTGACGACCGCCGGCATCGCGGGGGGTTCCGGGGGGTCGTCCCCCCGGGCCAGCACCGCAGCTGACGACGAGCGGAGCGTGATCTGCGGCGCCGTCAACTTCAGCGTGGGCGACAAGGTGCCGCTCGCGCTGCCTGGCGCCGTGCTGCCTGGCGGCTTCGAGATCGGCACGAGCAAGCGGTACGGCCGGGTGTCTGAGGGCATGATCTGCTCGCCGTCAGAACTGGGTCTCGGCGACGATCACACCGGGATCATGGTGCTGCCGCCCGACGCCCCGCCAGGCGCCGATTTCGTGGACTACGCCGGGCTGCGGGACACGGTGCTCGACGTGAACGTCACGCCCGACAAGGGGCACGCGCTGTCGATCAGGGGCATGGCCAGGGAGCTGGCCAGCGCCTTCGGCGTGGGCTACGCGGACCCCGCCGACACCGGCCTCCCCCCATGGACGCAGGCACCAGGGCCGGAAGGAGCTGTGCACTCCGCGAGCATCGCCGATCCGGCTGCCTGCGACCGG
This sequence comes from uncultured Actinomycetota bacterium, assembly GCA_963739025.1. GTDB lineage: Bacteria > Actinomycetota > Actinomycetes > Streptosporangiales > Streptosporangiaceae > Chersky-822. Next base: position 634,748 of record CAVTYS010000006.1, read on the forward strand.
TTCGCGCTGCGCGAGGTGCGGGGGATCGACCCGGCCAGGCCGACGCCGCTGACGATGCGAATCAGGCTGGCCAGGGCCGACGTGCGCAGCGTGTCGCTCGCCGTCGACGTCACGAACTACCTGATGATCGAGCTCGGCCAGCCGCTGCACGCGTTCGACCGCGCGACGCTGACCGGGCCGATCGTGGTCCGGCGTGCGAGAGCGGGCGAGACACTCGAGACGCTCGACCACGTCGTGCGGGAACTCGATCCCGACGACATCGTGATCACCGACTCGTCTGGCCCGATCGGCCTGGCCGGCACGATGGGCGGGCTGGCGACCGAGGTCAGCGAGACCTCGACCGACCTGGTCATCGAGGCTGCGCACTTCAGCGCGCCAGGGGTCGCCAGGATGAGCCGCAGGCACCGGCTGTTCAGCCAGGCGTCGGCGCGGTTCGAGCGCGGCGTCGACTATGAGCTGCCGCTGCGCGCGTCAGCGAAGGCAGTCGCCATGCTCGCCGAGCTGGGCGGCGGGGCGGTTACCGAGGGGTACACGCTGGCGTCGGCGCCGATCGAGCCCGTCAGGATCGTGATGGCTGCCGATCATCCCGACCGGGTCGCCGGGGCCAGCTACGGGACCGACACGGTGGTCAGCAGGCTGCGCGAGGTCGGCTGCACGGTCGAGGGCCAGGACGGACCCGTGCTGGCCGACACCGTGCTGACCGACACCGTGCTGACGGTCACGCCGCCGTCCTGGCGGCCCGACCTGACCGACCCCAATGACCTGGCCGAAGAGGTAATCAGGCTCGAAGGCTACGAGAACATCGGGATCGCCACGCCGCGGGCGATCGCCGGCAAGGGCAGGACAGCGACCCAGCGGCTGCGGATCGCCATCGCCGGCGCGCTCGCCGGGGCCGGCTACGTCGAGGTGCTCAGCAGCCCGTTCGGCTCGGCGGCTGACTTCGACCGGCTGCTGCTCAAGGCCGGCGACCCGCGCCGGCACGCCATCAGCCTCGCGAACCCGATCAGCGACGAGGAACCGCAGCTGCGCACCTCACTGCTGCCTGGCCTGTTCCGGGTGGCCGTCAGGAACGCGGGGCGCGGGTTCGCCGACCTCGCGCTGTTCGAGCTGGGGAACGTTGCCAGGACGAAGCCGGGGGCTGGGCCCACGGCGAAGGCCGACGGCTGGCACAGCGGCGTCGCGCCGATCCTGCCCGTGGACCGCCGCCCGACGCCCGATGAGATCGCCGAGCTCGATGACGCGCTGCCTGACCAGCCGCGGCTGGTCTCGGTCGTGCTTACCGGGCAGCGCGAGCCCGCTGGCTGGTGGGGTCCTGGGCGAGCGGCCACGTTCCACGACGCGATCGAGGCCGCGCACACCGTGCTCACGACCGCGCGGGTGCCGTACACGGTCCGCGCGGGCCGGTGCGAGCCGTGGCATCCAGGGCGATGCGCCGAGTTCCTGATCAGGCCGACCGGTCCAGCCGCCGAGAACGGGCAGCTGATCTCGGTGGGCTACGCGGGCGAACTGCACCCCAGGGCGATCGCCGCGTTCCGGCTCGCGCCGCGTACCTGCGCGGTCGAGCTTGACCTGTCAGCGATCGAACGGGTGGCGGCCGGCCTGCCGCCCGTCCAGGCGCCGGTCATCTCCGGCTATCCGCAAGCGACCCAGGACGTGGCCCTCGTGGTCGGCGAGGCCGTCCAGGCGGCCGAGGTGGAGGCGGCCCTCGTCGCTGGCGCCGCGACGGCCGCGGACGGGGCCGAGCCGCTGCTTGAGGACGTGCGGCTGTTCGACGTCTACACCGGCGAGCAGGTGGGGCAGGGACGCAAGTCATTGGCCTACACGCTCCGGTTCAGGGCGCCGGACCGGACCCTGACCGACGAGGAGGTCGCGGTCGCCAGGGACGCGGCGGTCGCGGCCGCGCAGGAGCGCACCGGCGCCGTGCTGCGCGGCGCGCCAGCCGGGGCGCCGCGGGCGCCCTAGGACCCCGAGGACTCCGACGGTGACGGTGGCGGCGGCAGGATCTCGAGGATCTCGACGCCGTGGCGTGCGCACTTGGCCGCCTTGCCGGTCTGGAGCACGACAGGCGTGGTGAACCCCTGGCAGGTCCAGCCCTTGATCGTCACCGGGCCGCCGCCGCCGTTGCCAGGGGCCTGCCCTGACCTGATCGCCCTGGCGTAGGCCCGCACCACGGTCCTTGCCTTCGCGCAGGCCAGGTGCCCCTTGGCGACCAGGACCTTGACGGGCACGTCGGCCGCGGTCTTCGCCGTGCCGCAAGCGGTGACCCTGGTCCTGGTCGCCGGCGGCGATCCGGGTCCGCTACATCCCGCGACCGTTGCGGTGAGCAGCACGATGAGCCCGAGTGATCGCCGGATCGTGGCGCGCGCATGACGGGCGGCGCGGCCTGGCGATCGGCGGGGGTACATGGGCGGCTCCTTACCTGCGCGGACAACATCATGCCGTCTGGTGCTGCCGGCCCGTGGGCCGAACCCCCCGGTTCGCCGCTAATCAGCCAGGCCACCGTGCGGCCAGCTCCGACGAGGCTTGCATACTCAATCATCATCATGCATAATAATGCGAGCGGCCGGCTCGGGCCGCGGGGCAGCTGCAGCGCGTGCGGCGTCGCGAAAGTACACGGGGGCGCGGCGCCGCACGCGCGCAGGCCCAGGCTGGACACACCGATTCAGTCACGAGGGTCGAAGGGTCGATAACGATGCGTGTCGCGGTGGCCGGCGCGAGTGGCTATGCCGGGGGCGAGCTGTTGCGGCTGATCGCCGGGCACCCGGGCCTTGACCTGGTCGTGGCGACCGCGGACAGCAGCGCTGGCCGGCCTGCCGGCGAGGTGCACGCCGCCTTGGCCGGCCATCCAGGCCTCGCGGACCTGGTCTTCGAGCCGCACGGCGCTGTCAAGGCCGCGCGCGCCGACGTCATCTTCCTCGCGCTTCCCGCGGGGCAGTCCGCGCCGATGGCGGCCAGCATCGGCGAGGACGCCGCGATCGTCGACCTCGGCCCTGACTTCAGGCTCGCGGACCCGGCGGCCTGGGCCCGGCACTACGGCGGCGATCATCCGGGCAGATGGGTCACCGGACTGCCGGAACTGCCGGGGATGAGGCCCCTTATTCGCAACGCGACCACCGTCGCGGCTCCCGGCTGCTACGCGACTGCCGCGATCGTGGCTCTCGCTCCGCTGGCCGTCGCCGGCCTGATCAGCTGCGACGACGTGGTCGTGGTCGCGGCGTCAGGAACTTCGGGGGCAGGCCGCTCGCTGCGCGCCGACCTGCTGGGCAGTGAGGTGATGGGCTCGGTGTCGGCGTACCAGGCCGGCGGGTCGCATCGGCACACGCCCGAGATCGAGCAGGCCCTCGCGGAACTTGCGGGGGGTTCCGGGGGGTCGCCACCCCGGGCCAGCACTGCAGGAGAACCCAGCCGGGTGTCGTTCACGCCGATGCTGGCTCCGATGCCGCGCGGCATCCTCGCGACCTGCACGGCGCGGCTCGCCGCACCTGATGTCGACACTGCCGCCGTGCGGACGGCGCTGGCGCATGCCTACGCGGGCGAGCCGTTCGTCTGCCTGCTGCCCGACGGGCGCTGGCCGGCCACCGGACCAGTGGCCGGCTCCAACGGCGTCCAGGTTCAGGCGGCCGCTGACCCCCGGTCCGGCCGGGCCACCGTGATCGCGGCCATCGACAACCTCGGCAAGGGCGCCGCAGGCCAGGCGATCCAGAACGCCAACCTCATGCTCGGCCTGGCGGAGACCGTGGGCCTGACAACGATCGGAGTAGCTCCATGACCGTCACGGGACCGCTGGGATTCAGGGCGGCCGGCGTCGCGGCCGGCATCAAGGCGTCCGGCAGCCCTGACGTGGCAGTCGTGATCAACGACGGGCCCGCTAAGGCCGCCGCCGGCGTCTTCACATCGAACCGGGTCAAGGCCGCGCCGGTCCTCTGGAGCCAGCAGGTTCTCGCCGGAGGTCAGGTGCAGGCCGTCGTGCTGAACTCCGGCGGCGCGAACGCGTGCACAGGGCCAGGTGGATTCGCCGACACTCGGCAGACGGCCGAGCATCTCGCTGGCCTGCTGTCCGTGCCGGCCGCTGAGATCGCGGTCTGCTCGACCGGGCTGATCGGTGAGCGGCTGCCGATGCACGCGCTGCTGATCGGCGTCGACGCCGCTACGGCCTCCGCCTCGGCCGCTGGCGGGCCGGAGGCCGCCAGGGCGATCATGACGACCGACACGGTCGCGAAGACCTGCGTCGTGCAGGGCAGCGGATACCAGATCGGCGGGATGGCCAAGGGCGCCGCGATGCTCGCGCCCGCGCTTGCCACCATGCTCGTCGTGCTCACCACGGACGCTGACCTACCGCCCAGCGACCTGGACAAGGCGCTGCGCGGCTCGGTGCGAACGACCTTCGACCGGCTCGACTCCGACGGCTGCATGTCCACCAACGACACCGTCCTGCTGCTGGCCAGCGGCGCCTCAGGGGTCAGGCCTGACCCGGCCGAGTTCACCGAGCTGGTGACCGAGGCATGCGATGACCTGGCTCGCCAGCTCCTGTCCGACGCCGAGGGCGCGACCAAGGCCATCGCGATCGACGTCATCGGCGCGGCCAGCGAGGATGACGCCCTCGAGGTAGGCAGGGCGATCGCCAGGTGCAACCTGTTCAAGTGCGCGATCACCGGCGAAGACCCGAACTGGGGCAGGGTGCTGTCGGCGGCGGGGACGACCGGCGCGGCGTTCGAGCCCGACCAGCTGAGCGTGGCGATCAACGGGGTCTGGGTGTGCAGGGCAGGCGCGCCAGGTGCGGCCAGGTCGACCGTGGACCTGCGCGCCAGGGACGTGGCCGTGACCGTCGACCTGGCCGCAGGGGACGCCGCCGCCACCGTGCTGACCACGGACCTGAGCGCGGCCTACGTGCACGAAAACTCGGCCTACTCGACGTGATCGATGTGGCTGACATGATCACCGAACACGCGCACGCCAGCGCGCTGCTGAAGGCCGCGACGCTGATCGAGGCGCTGCCCTGGCTCGAGCGCTTCCACGGTCAGGTCGTCCTCATCAAGTACGGCGGGCATGCCATGACCGATGAGGCGCTCAGGCTGGCGTTCGCCCAGGACGTCGTGTTCCTCAGGTACGCCGGGCTGCGCCCGGTCGTCGTGCACGGCGGCGGCCCGCAGATCAGCGCGCACCTGGACCGCCTTGGCATGGAGTCGACGTTCAAGGCCGGGCTGCGGGTTACTACGCCGGAGGCCATGGACATCGTCAGGATGGTCCTGACCGGCCAGGTGAACAGGGACGTGGTCGGCTTGATCAACATGCACGGGCCGTTCGCCGTCGGCATGTCGGGCGAGGATGCGCACCTGCTGACCGCGAGGCGGGTCGGCGCGACCACCGATGACGGCCAGGTGGTCGACATCGGGCACGTCGGCGAGGTCGTCTCGGTCAACCCGGGAGCGGTCAGCGCGCTGATCGCAGACGGCAGGATCCCGGTGATCTCGACGGTGGCCCGCAGCGACACGGGCGAGGTGCTCAACGTCAACGCCGACACGGCCGCGGCGGCGCTGGCGGTGGCCTTCGGCGCGGCCAAGATCGTGCTGCTGACCGACGTGGCCGGCCTGTACGCGACCTGGCCAGGGGAGCAGGCCGTGCCGGACGGCGGGCCGTCCGCCGAATGCGGGCGGCCCGACGAGGTGATCAGCGAGCTGACCGTGAGCGATCTCGCGGCGATGCTGCCAGGGCTGAGCGGCGGCATGATCCCCAAGATGGAGGCCTGCCTCACCGCGGTCCGTGGTGGCGTGCCGCAGGCGCATGTGCTCGACGGACGGCTGCCGCACGCCGTCCTGCTGGAGATCTTCACCGACTCGGGAATCGGCACGATGGTCGTGCCGGACGGAGGGCAGAGGGCAGCATGAGTACTCAGCAGGCGGCCGGTTCAGGCACGACCGGCTCGCTGCAGGAGCGTTTCGCCGCGGTCATGATGCCGAACTACGGCACGCCGCCGGTGGCGCTGTCCAGCGGCGAGGGCTGTGTGGTCTGGGACGTCGACGGCACCTCCTACCTTGACCTGATCGCCGGGATCGCGGTGAGCGCGCTCGGCCACGGCCACCCGGATCTGGTCGCGGCGGTCGGCGGGCAGGTGGCGAGGCTGGCACACATCTCGAACCTGTACCTGCACGAGGGACAGGTCGTGCTGGCCGAGCGGCTGCTCGGCCTGCTCAGCGCCGACGGCCGGGTGTTCTTCGCCAACTCAGGGACCGAGGCCAACGAGGCGGCGCTGAAGCTGGTCCGCCGGATGGCCGGACCAGGCCGACCCGTGTACGTGGCCGCAGAGGGCGGCTTCCACGGCAGGTCGATGGGATCGCTCGGCCTGACGGGCAAGAGCTCGATCAGGGATCCGTTCGCGCCGTTCGGTGCCGAGGTCAGGTTCGTGCCGTACGGAGACGCGGACGCGCTGACGGCGGCCATCGGGCCGGACTGCGCGGGTGTCTTTCTCGAGCCGTGCCTCGGCGAGGGCGGGATCGTGCCGGCGCCCGCCGGATACCTCAAGGCCGCGCGGGCGGCCTGCGACGCCGCAGGGGCGCTGCTTGTCCTAGACGAAATCCAGTCAGGGATCGGCAGGACCGGCGCGTGGTTCGCCTGCCAGGAGGCCGGCGTACTGCCCGACGTGCTGACGCTGGCGAAGGGGCTCGGCGGAGGGCTGCCGATTGGCGCGTGCATCGGCGTCGGCGCGGCCGCCACTGGGTTCCAGCGCGGCGATCACGGCAGCACGTTCGGCGGCAACCCGGTCGCGTGCGCCGCGGCACTCGCCGTGCTTGACGTGATCGAGCGGGACGATCTGCTGGCGAACGTCACCCAGGTCGGCGCCGTGCTATCGGACGGGATCACCGCGGTCAGCCACCCGCTGCTGGCCGGCGTGCGTGGCAGCGGGCTATGGCTGGCCATGGCGCTCACGTCGCCGTCGGCGAGCCTGGTGGAGGCCGCGGCGCGCGAGGCCGGCTTCCTGGTGAACGCGGTCCAGCAGGACGCGGTCAGGATCGCCCCGCCGCTCATCCTCTCCGCCGAGCAGGCCAGGACCTTCACCGACGCGCTGCCCGGCATCCTGGATACCGCGGGGGGTTCCGGGGGGTCGTCCCTCCGGGCCAGCACAGCGCGAGCGCGGCCATGAGCAGGCAAGGGGGCGCCGCCGGCCAGAACGGCTCTGGCGCCGTCGGTGAGCGGATCAGCCCGGCCACCAAGGCGGCCAGGCACGCGAGGATCTCCGTGATTCTCGCCCAGGCGGACGAGCCGGTGCGGTCGCAGGAGGAACTCGCCGACCGCCTCGCGTCCGTCGGCATCCGGGTCACCCAGGCGACACTCTCCCGCGACCTGGACGAACTCGGCGCCGTCCGGCTGCGCGGACCAGGCGGTGCGCTGGTCTACGCGCTGCCGCCGGACCCGGCCGATCCTTCGCCTGGCGAGGTCGACGACGCGGCGTTCTGGGACGCGGCCGCGACCATCGCGGGCCTGTCCGGCTTCGCCGCGGGCACGGCGGCGGCCGCGACGACCGGGCTCGCCAGGGTCGCGGCCGACCTGCTGCTGTCCGCCGAGGCCAGCGGGAACCTCGTGGTGCTGCGGACGCCGCCGGGTGCCGCCCAGCTGATGGCATCCATGATCGACAGGACCGCGATGCAGGCCGTGCTCGGCACGGTCGCCGGCGACGACACCGTGCTCGTCGTGGCCCGCGATCCGGACGGCGGCAACGACCTGGCGAACCTGCTGCTCAGGCTCGCCGAGCGACGCCGCAGGAACGAACCAGGATCAGCAGCCCCGTCAGCCCGGTACAAGGAGGACACGTGACACAGCGAGTCGTGCTGGCCTACTCAGGAGGCCTCGACACGTCGGTAGCGATCGGCTGGATCGCCGAGCAGACCGGGGCTGACGTCATCGCGCTGGCGATAGACGTCGGCCAGGGCGGTGAGGACCTCGAGACCATCCGCGCCAGGGCGCTGGCCTGCGGCGCCGCGGACGCCGTCGTGGTCGACGCGCGCGCGGAGTTCGCGGCGGGCTACTGCATGCCTGCGCTGCGGGCGAACGCGTTGTACATGGACAGGTATCCGCTGGTCTCAGCGCTGTCCAGGCCGCTGATCGTCAAGCACCTGGCAAGGGTCGCGCACGACTACGGTGCCACCGTGGTGGCGCACGGCTGCACGGGCAAGGGCAACGACCAGGTCAGGTTCGAGGTCGGCCTGGCGGCGCTCGCGCCCGACGTGAAGGCGATCGCCCCGGTCCGAGACTCGGGCATGACCAGGGACAAGGCCATCGAGTTCGCTTCGGCCAAGGGCCTGCCGATCGACGTCACGGCCAGGTCGCCGTACTCGATTGACCAGAACGTCTGGGGCCGGAGCTGCGAGACCGGCCATCTCGAAGACATCTGGGAGGCGCCGCACGACGACGTCTACGGCTACTCCGACGACCCAGGCGCCGGCAAGCAAGCCGAGGACGTCACGATCAGCTTCGCCAACGGCCTGCCGGTGGCGATCGACGGCCAGTCCCGTACGCGGCTGGAGATCATAACCGAGCTGAATGCCGTCGCTGGCGCGCATGGCGTCGGCCGGATCGACATGGTCGAGGACCGCCTGGTCGGGATCAAGAGCAGGGAGATCTACGAGGCCCCGGCCGCGATGACGCTGATCGCCGCGCACTCAGAGCTGGAAAGCGTGTGCCTGGAGCGGGATCTGGCCAGGTTCAAGCGGATGGCGGGCCAGCGCTGGACGGAGCTGGTCTACGACGGGCTGTGGTTCTCGCCGCTGCGCGCCTCGCTCGAGGCGTTCATGACCGAGGCGTCGAAGAACGTGACCGGCGACGTCCGGGTCAGGCTCCAGGCCGGGCAGGCCGTCGTCACCGGCCGGCGCAGCCCGGCGGCGCTGTACGACTACGGCCTCGCGACCTACGACACGGGCGATGTGTTCGATCAGCAGCTCGCCAAGGGCTTCGTGGAGCTCTGGGGCCTGCCGACGAAGGTCGCCGCCGAGCGCGACAGGAACGTCGCGCTGGCCTAAGACCTGGCCTTACGCCGAAGTCGGCTTTCAGTGGCAAACAGCTGCTCTATGGTGTTATCTCGCGAGCTGTGCGACGCGAGGCAATACGCCACTGATCGAGGAAAGCCGCCCATGGGACGGAAATTCAACCCACCGCCCGGTTGGCCGATTCACTATGGGTTCGAACCGCCGCCCGGCTGGCAGCCCGATCCCGACTGGCCGTCGGCCCCGCCCGGCTGGCCACTGTGGATAGGCAGCGACGCACCGCGCGCCACGCTCGCAGGCAGCGCCGGCGGCGGCTACGTGACTGGCTACCCGCGCCCGCAGCAGTGGAGCACGCAGTCGGCCTGGCCGCCCGGCTATTATCCGACAGCGGGCCATTTCCCGACGCCGTGGACCAGCCGTCGCCGCCGGACCGTGCGAAGCATGGTCATCGTGGTGACCGTCGTTGCCTTCATTGCTATCGGCGGCGCCGTCAAGGCCGCGATCGATGCCGCGCACCGGTCGCCCACCACGGGCCGCATCGTCAAGAAGGGGCACCTGGACGTGTTCTCCCTGCGAACGGGGGACTGCTTCCAGAGCCGGCCGTTCAGCGCGCTCGCTCGCGGCGTAGCGGGCGTGCGGGCCGTGCCGTGCCGTGACCGTCCATAACGCCCAGGTCTTCGCGCAATTCAGGGCGGCGGACCAGGAGGCTTACCCGGGCCACAAGGATCTGATCAGGCAGGGCAGCCATGGCTGCGCCAGGAGGCTCGGGGTGATCGACAGGTCGAAGGCGCCGCGGTCGGTACGCATCGGCATCATCTACCCCAACTCCGTGGCCTGGTTCGAGGGTCACCGCAAGATCAGCTGCATCGTCCGCGACACCCGCCGGGGCCTGAAGGCCTCGTTGCTCCGGCCGGGCGCGGGTCGCAGACGGCACCGTTCGCCCCGAGGAACCCGGATCACGTCGGCTTAACGGGCCGCAGTCGCCCGGAGGGATTGTTATGCCGATAGCTTGTCGGGTGAGCGGAGACCACGGACAGCGGGAGGGGTCGTGAGCGGCGAGCCGGGGACGTCTGCGGTGCGGCTGTGGGGCGGGCGGTTCGAATCCGGGCCTGCCGACGCCCTGGCGCGGCTCTCGATGAGCGTGCAGTTCGACTGGCGGCTCGCGCGCTACGACCTGCTCGCGTCTGGCGCGCACGCGCGGGTGCTGCACCGGGCCGGGCTGCTCGATGACCGCGAGGTCGCCAGGCTGCTCGCCGCGATCGACGAGCTGAGCCGGGACTGCCAGACGGGCGCGTTCCGGCCGTCGGCGGCTGACGAGGACGTGCACACGGCACTGGAGCGGGGCCTGCTCGAGCGGGTCGGCTCGCTCGGCGGCAGGCTGCGCGCGGGCCGCAGCAGGAACGATCAGGTCGCCACCGACCTGCGGCTGTACCTTCGCGATCACGCGAGGCAGGTCGCCGCGCGGCTGGCCGAACTGCAGACCGCGCTGATGGACCAGGCGGAACGGCATCTCGCTGAGCAGACGCCGGCGCCGGGGATGACCCACATGCAGCACGCGCAGCCCGTGCTGCTCGCGCACCAGCTGCTGGCGCACGCCCAGGCGCTGTCCAGGGACGTCGCGCGGCTGCGGGACTGGGACAAGCGGGCCGCGATCTGCCCGCTCGGTTCTGGCGCGCTCGCCGGTTCCTCGCTTCCTCTCGATCCCGAGGCGGTCGCTGCAGAGCTGGGGTTCGACGCTCCGGCCGCCAACTCGATGGACGCGGTCGCCGACCGGGACTTCGCGGCTGAGTTCTGCTTCGCCGCCGCGCTGGCCGGCGTGCACCTGTCGCGGCTCGGCGAGGAAGTGGTGCTCTGGACGTCGCACGAGTTCGGCTGGGCCGAGATCGATGACGCGTACGCGACCGGGTCTTCGATCATGCCGCAGAAGAAGAACGCGGACGTTGCCGAGCTCGCCCGCGGCAAGGCTGGTCGCCTCATCGGCGGGCTGACCGGGCTGCTCACGACGCTCAAGGGGCTGCCGCTGACCTACAACAGGGACCTGCAGGAGGACAAGGAGCCCGTCTTCGACGCGGTCGACACGCTGCTGCTCGTGCTGCCTGCCATGGCCGGCCTGGTGAGTTCCATGCAGTTCAGGGCGGACAGGCTGGCCCGCGGGGCCGCGGCCGGTCACGCGCTCGCGACCGACGTGGCTGAGCTGCTCGTCAGGCGGGGAGTGCCGTTCCGCGAGGCGCACGAGGCCGTCGGTCACCTGGTCGTCTGGTGCCAGGTCAACGACTGTGAGCTCGGCGACGTCAGCGATGAGGACCTGCAGAAGGTGTCCCCGCACCTGACGCCGGATGTGCGGTCCGTGCTGTCGGTGCCTGGCGCGCTCGCGGCCAGGGACACGGTCGGCGGCACGGCGCCGAACCGGGTGGCCGAGCAGCTGGCGGCGCTGCGGCAGGAGGTCGCCGCCGCAGCGGCCTGGGCTTCCGAGGGATGACCAGCCCGGTCAGGAATCGCGCTCCGGCATGGCCGCTTGCGGGGTGGGAGGTGCTGCCGCGCGACTTCTTCGACCGTCCGGTGCTCACGGTCGCGCCGGCGCTGCTCGGCGCCGTGCTGGCACACCAGACAGCCGACGGGCTGGTCGCGGCGGAGATCGTCGAGGTGGAGGCGTACCGGGGGGCGACCGATCCGGCGTCGCACGCGTTCCGCGGGAAGACGGGCAGGAACGCGGTGATGTTCGGCGAGCCCGGACACGCGTACGTCTACTTCACCTACGGAATGCACTTCTGCGTGAACCTGGTCTGCCAGCAGCCTGGCGAGGCAGCCGCGGTGCTGCTGCGGGCCGGCCGGGTCGTGGCAGGCACCACACTCGCGGCCGTACGGCGTGGGCCTGCTGCCGGACGGCTGGGACCCCCTGCGGAGCGGGAGCTGGCGAGGGGACCGGCCAGGCTCTGCCAGGCGCTGGGAATCGGGCGGGCTCAGAACGGTGCCGACGTTGCCGATACGGCAGGCCCGCTGCGGGTGCTCGGGCCTGCCGGTTTCCGCGGCCCGGCCGCCGGCGCGATCAGCTCGGGGCCGAGGGTAGGCGTGCGGGTGGGCGCCGAGGAACCGTGGCGGTACTGGCTAACCGGCGAGCCGGCCGTCTCGCCATACCGGCCGTACGTGCCCAAGCGGCGTTGAGTCGCCCGGCGGGAATCGAGTAGGTGAGCGGGGACAGTTGATGGGAGTATGCAGCGGTGACCGACATCATCGACGATCTTGCCTGGCGCGGCCTGATCGCCGTCTCGACTGACCTGGACGAGCTCCGCAGATCGCTCAAGGCCGGCCAGGTGACGTACTACTGCGGCTTCGATCCCACCGCGGCGAGCCTGCACATCGGCAATCTCGTCCAGCTGTTCACGATGCGCAGGCTTCAGCTTGCCGGGCACCGGCCCATCGGCCTGGTCGGCGGCGCGACCGGCCTGATTGGTGACCCGAGCGGCAAGTCGGCCGAGCGGGTGCTGAACCCGCCTGACGTGGTCTCCGGCTGGGTCAAGCACATCGGTGACCAGGTCAGCAGGTTCCTCGACTTCGACCCTGGTCCGGCAGCGGCGACGCTGGTCAGCAACCTGGACTGGACGGAGGGGTTGTCCGCGCTCGCGTTCCTGCGCGACATCGGCAAGCACTTCCCCTTGAACCAGATGCTCTCCAGGGAAACGGTCAAGGCCAGGCTCGAGTCAGGCGGCCTCAGCTATACCGAGTTCAGCTATCAGATCCTGCAGGCTAACGACTACCTCGAGCTGCACCGCAGATTCGGCTGCACGATGCAGATCGGTGGCAGCGATCAGTGGGGCAACCTGGTCTCCGGCGTCGACCTGATCAGGAGGATGACAGGCGAATCCGTCCATGCGCTGGCAACGCCGCTGATCACCAGGCCGGACGGGACCAAGTACGGCAAGTCGGAGGGCGACGCCATCTGGCTGAGTCCCGAGCTGATGAGCCCGTACGCGTTCCACCAGTACTGGCTGAACCGGTCCGACAATGAGGTGCCGGCGCTGCTGCGGGTCTTCACGTTCCGCACCAGGACCGAGATCGAGGAGCTGGAGCAGGAGATCGCCGAGCGGCCGGCCGCGCGCGCGGCCCAGCGGGTGCTGGCGGATGACCTCACGACGCTCGTGCACGGCGCTGACGAGACCGCCAGGGCGACGGCGGCGGCCAGGGCGCTGTTCGGCCAGGGCGAGCTGAGCGGGCTCGACGAGTCGGTCCTCGCGGCCGCGTTCGCCGAGGTGCCGCACGCCACGGTCAATCAGCTCGGAGCGACGGTGCCTGACCTGATGGCGGCCTGCGGGATCGCGGACAGCAAATCTGATGCCAGGCGTGTCGTCGAGGAGGGCGGCGCGTACCTGAATAACGTCAAGGTGACCGAGATTGACGCGGCTCCCGGCGAGGACGACCTGCTGTACGGCAGGTTCCTCGTGCTGCGGCGCGGGAAGCGCACCGCGGGCGGCATCGAGCTGACCCGCTGAGTGTCAGGAGCGTGCTTGCGCGGTGCCGGGCAACGGCCGCCGACGCGTCCGCTGCACGTGCATCGGCACGTGCGCCCGGCTCAAGGGTTCCGATTTGACACGGTAGCCGGGCTTCCCTAATGTTCTCTACGGCTCGTTGCGAACCGGGCGGCCGGCAAGGCCCCGGTTGCGCGAGCCGCCAGCAGACCACCTTCCTGTAGCCGGCAGGCGTTCATGTCTGTCGCCTACGGAAGGACTACGCTGGTTCACACTGAGTTACCTGCACAAACCCGTATAACTAAAACTGCTGACTAGCTTGACAGTCACATGACTCGCAGGTAAGTTAGCAGGGTTGCCCCAGATGGAGTTTTGAAGGCTCCAGACGGTGAGCGTCCGCTCCTTGAGAACTCAACAGCGTGCTAAAAGCCAGTGCACATGCACATCCCCGTCAACGGGATCTGGGCCTCGTGCCCAGTTCCGAGACGGTATATGCCAGATCGCCTCAAAGCCCGGTTTGCGCCGGACGATGAGGCAATCTCTTCAGTCTGCGGCCGCCCGCTCGTTCTGCGAGCTGTGGTCGCGAAAGACATTCAATGGAGAGTTTGATCCTGGCTCAGGACGAACGCTGGCGGCGTGCTTAACACATGCAAGTCGAGCGGAAAGGCCCCTTCGGGGGTACTCGAGCGGCGAACGGGTGAGTAACACGTGAGGAACCTGCCCTTAGCTCTGGGATAGCTCCGGGAAACCGGGATTAATACCGGATACGACCACAGCCGGCCTCGGCTGCGGTGGAAAGATTTATCGGCTAGGGATGGTCTCGCGGCCTATCAGCTTGTTGGTGAGGTAACGGCTCACCAAGGCGACGACGGGTAGCCGGCCTGAGAGGGCGACCGGCCACACTGGGACTGAGACACGGCCCAGACTCCTACGGGAGGCAGCAGTGGGGAATATTGCGCAATGGGCGAAAGCCTGACGCAGCAACGCCGCGTGGGGGATGAAGGCCTTCGGGTTGTAAACCCCTTTCAGCAGGGACGAAGCGAGAGTGACGGTACCTGCAGAAGAAGCGCCGGCTAACTACGTGCCAGCAGCCGCGGTAATACGTAGGGCGCAAGCGTTGTCCGGAATTATTGGGCGTAAAGAGCTCGTAGGTGGTCTGTTACGTCTGCTGTGAAAACCTAGGGCTTAACCCTGGGCCTGCAGTGGATACGGGCAGACTAGAGGTAGGTAGGGGAGAATGGAATTCCCGGTGTAGCGGTGAAATGCGCAGATATCGGGAGGAACACCGGTGGCGAAGGCGGTTCTCTGGGCCTTACCTGACACTGAGGAGCGAAAGCGTGGGGAGCGAACAGGATTAGATACCCTGGTAGTCCACGCCGTAAACGTTGGGCGCTAGGTGTGGGGTCCTTCCACGGATTCCGTGCCGCAGCTAACGCATTAAGCGCCCCGCCTGGGGAGTACGGCCGCAAGGCTAAAACTCAAAGGAATTGACGGGGGCCCGCACAAGCGGCGGAGCATGTTGCTTAATTCGATGCAACGCGAAGAACCTTACCAAGGTTTGACATGCAGGGAAAAGCCGTAGAGATACGGTGTCCGTAAGGGCCCTGCACAGGTGGTGCATGGCTGTCGTCAGCTCGTGTCGTGAGATGTTGGGTTAAGTCCCGCAACGAGCGCAACCCTCGTTCTATGTTGCCAGCGGATAATGCCGGGAACTCATAGGAGACTGCCGGGGTCAACTCGGAGGAAGGTGGGGATGACGTCAAGTCCTCATGCCCCTTATATCTTGGGCTGCAAACATGCTACAATGGCCGGTACAGAGGGCTGCGAGACCGCAAGGTGGAGCGAATCTCAAAAAGCCGGTCTCAGTTCGGATTGGGGTCTGCAACTCGACCCCATGAAGTCGGAGTCGCTAGTAATCGCGAATCAGCAACGTCGCGGTGAATACGTTCCCGGGCCTTGTACACACCGCCCGTCACGTCACGAAAGTTGGCAACACCCGAAGCCGGTGGCCTAACCCGTAAGGGAGGGAGCCGTCGAAGGTGGGGCCAGCGATTGGGACGAAGTCGTAACAAGGTAGCCGTACCGGAAGGTGCGGCTGGATCACCTCCTTTCTAAGGAGCACCTGGCGCCTGCGGAGAACATCCGCTGGCGTCCAGAGCCATATCCCGAGCGAATGTCTCGGGGTGGCAGCTCACTAGTGGAGCACTGGTTATTCGGTCTGGGCAGCTGCCCGGGCTGGTTAGTACGGCCACTAGGTGCCCTCGGGCGCTTCGGCACGGAACGCCAGAGCCCAGGGGTTGGCCGGGCCGAGCACGCTGTTGGGTCCTGAGGGAACGGCCGCTGGGCTGGTTACCTCTGTCGGACCGACTCTCCCTAGCCACGCGGCGATGGAGGCCGGGTACCGCCCGTATCTTGAGAACTGCACAGTGGACGCGAGCATCATCTGTAGTTGCCAAGTTAATAAGGGCACACGGTGGATGCCTTGGTACCAGGAGCCGAAGAAGGACGTAGGAGCCTGCGATAAGCCCCGGGGAGTCGGCAACCAGACTTCGATCCGGGGATTTCCGAATGGGGAAACCCGGCGGGCGTAATGGCCCGTCACCCCTGCCTGAACACATAGGGCAGGTGGAGGAAACGTGGGGAAGTGAAACATCTCAGTACCCACAGGAAGAGAAAGCAACCGCGATTCCCTGAGTAGTGGTGAGCGAAAAGGGAACAGGCCAAACCGACCACGTGTGATAGCCAGCAGGCGTTGCGTGATCGGGGTTGCGGGACCACTTAGCCGGAGCTGCTGATCCGGCAGGGAGTAAGAAATCGCATGGGTAGCCGAAGACGTTGGAAAACGTCGGCACAGAAGGTGATACCCCTGTAGGTGAAACCTTTGCGACTCCCTAGTGGTATCCCAAGTAGCACGGGGCCCGAGAAATCCCGTGTGAATCCGGGAGGACCACCTCCTAAGCCTAAATACTCCCTGGTGACCGATAGTGAACAAGTACCGTGAGGGAAAGGTGAAAAGTACCCCGGTGAGGGGTCGTGAAATAGTACCTGAAACCGTGTGCCTACAAGCCGTGGGAGCGTGTCAGCCTTCGGGCTGAAGTGAAGTGACCGCGTGCCTTTTGAAGAATGAGCCTGCGAGTTATGGTGTGTGGCAAGGTTAACCCGTGAGGGGAAGCCGTAGCGAAAGCGAGTCTGAATAGGGCGTCTGAGTCGCATGCTATAGACCCGAAGCGGAGTGATCTATCCATGGGCAGGTTGAAGCGCGGGTAAGACCGCGTGGAGGACCGAACCCACCAGGGTTGAAAACCTGGGGGATGACCTGTGGATAGGGGTGAAAGGCCAATCAAACTCCGTGATAGCTGGTTCTCCCCGAAATGCATCTAGGTGCAGCGTCGCGTGTTTCTTACCGGAGGTAGAGCTACTGGATGGCCTAGGGGGCCTACAAGCTTACTGAAGTCAGCCAAACTCCGAATGCCGGTAAGTGAGAGCGCGGCAGTGAGACTGCGAGGGATAAGCTCCGTAGTCGAGAGGGAAACAGCCCAGATCACCAGCTAAGGCCCCTAAGCGTGTGCTAAGTGGGAAAGGATGTGGAGTTGCAGAGACAACCAGGAGGTTGGCTTAGAAGCAGCCACCCTTGAAAGAGTGCGTAATAGCTCACTGGTCAAGTGATTCTGCGCCGACAATGTAACGGGGCTCAAGCACACCGCCGAAGCTGTGACATTCGCGCGATAGCCAGGCCCGCATTCAGTTGCGGGTCCAGGTGCGCGGATGGGTAGGGGAGCGTCGGGTGGCGAGCGAAGCGGCGGAGTGATCCAGCCGTGGATGCCACTCGAGTGAGAATGCAGGCATGAGTAGCGAAAGAGGGGTGAGAAACCCCTCCGCCGAATGACCAAGGGTTCCTGGGGCAGGCTAATCCGCCCAGGGTAAGTCGGGACCTAAGGCGAGGCCGACAGGCGTAGTCGATGGACAACGGGTTTATATTCCCGTACCCGCACAAGTGTGCCCATGCTGAATCTGGCGATGCTAAGCGCCTGAAGCGGCGATTCCTTCGGGAAGAGCTGTGGATCGCGCGACCCAGACCGGTAGTAGGCAAGCCGAAGGGGTGACGCAGGAGGGTAGCTCTACCGGGTGTTGGATGTCCCGGGGTAAGGATGTAGGGCGATGTGTAGGCAAATCCGCACATCACATGCCTGAGATCTGACGCCGAGCCGTTTTGGCGAAGTGAGTAATCCCATGCTGCCAAGAAAAGCCTCGCGGCTAGCACTTGAGTGGCCCGTACCCTAAACCGACTCAGGTGGTCAAGTAGAGAATACTAAGGCGATCGGGTGAACCGTGGTTAAGGAACTCGGCAAATTGTCCCCGTAACTTTGGGAGAAGGGGAACCGCGTCTGGTGATTGGACTTGCTCCATGAGCTGGCTGCGGTCGCAGATACCAGGGGAAAGCGACTGTTTACTAAAAACACAGGTCCGTGCAAAGTCGCAAGACGACGTATACGGACTGACGCCTGCCCGGTGCTGGAACGTTAAGGGGAGAGGTTAGTGGCCTTCGGGCTGCGAAGCTTTGAACTTAAGCGCCAGTAAACGGCGGTGGTAACTATAACCATCCTAAGGTAGCGAAATTCCTTGTCGGGTAAGTTCCGACCTGCACGAATGGCGTAACGACTTTCCCACTGTCTCAACCACGGACCCGGCGAAATTGCACTACGAGTAAAGATGCTCGTTACGCGCAGCAGGACGGAAAGACCCCGGGACCTTCACTGCAGCTTGACATTGGCGTTTGGGACGTCTTGTGTAGGATAGGTGGGAGACTTTGAAGCAGAGACGCTAGTCTCTGTGGAGTCAACGGTGAAATACCACTCTGGTCGTTCTGGATGTCTAACCTGGGTCCGTGATCCGGATCAGGGACAGTGTCTGGTGGGTAGTTTAACTGGGGCGGTTGCCTCCTAAAAGGTAACGGAGGCGCCCAAAGGTACCCTCAGCCTGGTTGGCAATCAGGTGTCGAGTGTAAGTGCACAAGGGTGCTTGACTGTGAGACAGACATGTCGAACAGGAGCGAAAGCTGGGACTAGTGATCCGGCGGTGGCATGTGGAAGCGCCGTCGCTAAACGGCTAAAAGGTACCCCGGGGATAACAGGCTGATCTTCCCCAAGAGTCCATATCGACGGGATGGTTTGGCACCTCGATGTCGGCTCGTCGCATCCTGGGGCCGGAGCAGGTCCCAAGGGTTGGGCTGTTCGCCCATTAAAGCGGTACGCGAGCTGGGTTTAGAACGTCGTGAGACAGTTCGGTCCCTATCCGCTGCGCGCGTAGGAGTCTTGAGAGGGGCTGTCCCTAGTACGAGAGGACCGGGACGGACAAACCTCTGGTGTGCCAGTTGTTCTGCCAAGAGCACGGCTGGTTGGCTACGTTTGGAAGGGATAACCGCTGAAAGCATCTAAGCGGGAAGCTCGCCTCAAGATTAGGACTCCCTCAGGGTTAACCTGGTAAGGCCCCCAGCTAGACGACTGGGTTGATAGGCCGGAGGTGGAAGCACGGCGACGTGTGGAGCTGACCGGTACTAATAGGCCGAGTGGCTTGGCTTCTACATTCCAGATCTTGTTTGCGTCCACTGTGCGGTTCCCGAGATGCGGTCGGCTGTGTTGTAAACAGCTCAGTACATCTCCATAGTGTTTCGGTGGCCATAGCGAAGGGGAAACACCCGGTCCCATTCCGAACCCGGAAGTTAAGCCCTTCAGCGCCGATGGTACTGCGTGGGAGACTGCGTGGGAGAGTAGGACGCCGCCGGACATCTTCCCGCTGAGGGCCGTTACCGCAAGGTGATGGCCCTCAGCGTTTCAGTGTGTCTAGATGGGTGGCGAGAAGACGTGGCAGGGAGCGCTGGCAGCGATCCTGACGAGGACCGGGCAGCCAGCGGAAACGCTGACGGAGCCAGCGCGGCAGGCGCGGGCGGTGCTGGCAGTGCGGGCGGGCGAAGCAAGGCTCGCCCGGCGCGGTCGTCGCGCCCCAACGCGCGGTCCGCGTCCACTCCGGCTTCGGGTGGCGGACGGAGCGGATCAGGCAAGCGGGTGGGGAACCAGGCTCCGCGCACGGACAAGCCCTCGCGCAGCGACAGGACAGGCAGGACCGATCGCGCTGACCGGACCGATCGCGCTGGCCGGACGGATCGCGCTGACCGGCCTGACCGGACCGCTCGAACCGACCGCACTGACCGGGCCGACCGTGCGCCGGCTCGCGGCCGGGTTCCGCGAGCAGGCGCGACCGGAAGCACCAATCGTTCCGATCGGACCGGCCGTGACCAGCCCGATCGGCCTGGGGGTTCGGGTCGGTCCGGGGGTTCGGGTCGGCCTGGGGGTTCGGGTCGGCCTGCGGCCCCAGGGCGGTCCGGAGCTCCGGGTCGGTCTGGTGGACCGGGGTCGCGGACCGGCGGCCAGGCCGGAGACAGGTACCGGGGCGGAACGAGTCAGTCCGGCTCCGCGCGTCGGCGGCAGGACGTGGACGGCGCCGGCGGCCGGCCAGGACCCCGCGGCGACGCGCGCGGCAACCAGGACTACGCCGGCCGTGCTGGCCAGCGCGGACGGCCGGACAGCTACAGCGGCCGTCCTGGCCGACGCGACGACGAACGCGATTCGCGCGACCGCGACCGCGACCGCGACGGCTACCGCGGCCGCTCTGGACCGCGCGGGGACGGTGAAGGCTACCGGGCTAGCGCCGGGCCCGAGGCCAGCAGCCGGCCCGCAGGGCCCCGGGGCACGCGCGGCGGGCCGGACAGGAGCAGCGACAGAGCGGGTCGTCGTGAGGACGCTCGCGGGCGCCAGGACAGGGAGAGTGGCGGGCAGCGCGGCGCCGCTCGCGGACGGCAGGAACGATACGGAACACGGCGGGATAGCGATCGGTCGGGTCCGAGGCCAGCGGCCGGGCGGCAAGGACCGAGGCCAGCGGCGGGCCCGGACGGCCCGAGGCTGCCGTCGGTGCCGGCGAGCATAACGGCCGATCAGCTGGATCCATCGGCACGAGCCGAATTGCGGACGCTGCCATCCGATCTCGCGGAGTCGGTCGCCAGGTTTCTGGTCGCGGCGGCACAGGCCGATGACGCTGAGCGCGGCTACGAATACGCCCTCGCGGCTCGGAAGCTGGCCGCTCGCGTCGGCATTGTGCGCGAGACCTGCGGCATTGCCGCCTATCGGGCCGGGAAGTGGGCCGAGGCGCTCGCCGAGCTGCGCGCGGCGAGGCGGCTGACCGGCCAGGGCAGCTACCTGCCGCTGATGGCCGACGCCGAGCGAGCGCTTGGCAGGCTAGATCGCGCGCTCGACCTCGTCACAGGGCCCGAGGTCAGCGGCCTCAGCCGTGACATCCAGCTCGAACTGCGGATCGTGGAGTCAGGCATCCGCAGGGATCAGGGCTTCCCGGAAGCCGCCGTGGTCGCGCTGCAGATCCCCGAGCTCACCGACGGGCAGCGCAGGCCAGGCTCGGCGAGGCTGTTCTACGCCTACGCCGACGCGCTCATCGACGCGGGCCGCGAAGACGAGGCGCGATACTGGTTCGGCCGGGCAGCGGCGTCCGATAGCGCGGGCGAAACCGACGCGGCCGAGCGGGCCGACGACATAGACATGCTGGTCCTCGATGACCTCGAGGCTGACGACAGGTATGCCGACGATCACGCAGACGATCACGCCGACGAGGACGCGACCGCCGACCACGATCTCGCGGCAACCCGCGATGACGCCCGCTGACCGGGTTCCCCGGCTCGCGACTCAGGCGGACCTGCCGGCCATCACATCGGTCATCGCGGCGGCGTACGCCCGCTATCTGAACCGGATGGACAGGCCGCCAGCGCCTGTCCTGACCGACTACCGCGGTGCCATCGCCGCTGGTCAGGTGTGGGTGACCGGCGAACCGGTCACAGCCGTCCTCGTGCTCGTTCAAGAACGCGACGCCATGCTGGTCGAGAACGTCGCGGTCAGCCCGGCGGCGCAGGGCACCGGCCTCGGTCGCCGGCTGATGGAGTTCGCCGAGCGGCAGGCGCTCGCCAGCGGCCTGAGGCGGATGACCCTGTACACCAACGAGGTCATGACCGAGAACCTGGCCATCTACGCCAGGCTCGGTTACCGCGAGACCGCCAGGCAGAGCCAGGACGGCTACCGCCGCGTCCTCATGGAAAAGGACCTGCGCGGGTTGAACTGACAGGCAACCTTTTGCGCGGCCATACCGGTCGGACCGATAGTGGAGCCGGCGGCGGGAGGCGGCTGTGGCGGCATCGCAGGGCTTCGAGGAGTTCGTGAGCGCGCGCGGGCAGGCGCTGCAACGATTCGCCTTCCTGCTGACGAGCGACTGGGCGCTCGCCGAAGACCTCGTCCAGACGGCGTTCTCGCGCGCGTATCCGCGCTGGTCGCGGATCGAGAGCGACGCGCCAGAGGCCCGGGCTGCCGCAGCGGCAGCGTCTGGTTCTCGTACTGCGCTATCACGAGGACCTCTCCGAGCAGCAGGTCGCCGAGCTGCTCGGGATCTCTGTCGGCACGGTCAAGAGCCAGGCCGCCAAGGCGCTGGCGATGCTGCACGCCGGCGATGCACTCGACGGCTACCGGTCATCCGTGGCAGGAGGTGCGTGAGATGGACGTCATATCCGACGAGACGGCCGTCCGCCGCATGTTCGATGATCTGACCGCCGGCCAGCCGGACGCGCCGACCTACCGGCACGGGCGGATCAAAAGGAAGGTCCTGCTGCACCGTGTGACCCAGGCCGCCGGCACGTTCGCGGTCATCGGCGCGGCGACGGCCCTTGCCGTCGGTATCGGTACCTCCGCTCATGGCGTCGCCCCCGGCATCGGACCGCGGCCGGCACCCGCCTGGGCGCTGCCCTGGCCAGATCACCGGAACGGCAGCGTGCCGCAGCGCGTGCTGAACAACGCCGTGCTGGCCTGGCGGCATCAGGCGGCCGCGCATGACGGCACGCCGCTCAGCGCCACGGCGAACGCCAGGGTGACCTGGTACGTGGGCCAGACTGTGGCCGCCGGGGAGGCCGTCGCGGTTGTGTTCGAGGCAGACAGCGCGACAGGCAAGCGACGGGTCGCGGGATGGGCGATGGCGAGCGCGGTCATGCACGGTCAGCCCGGCAAATCGCCGCGATCGAGTTCGTGGCTGCTTTATGACGCCGCCGCGCCGCAGCCGTCCAGGGGACTGTTCATCGGCCTCAACATGCCCGGCCCAGCGCGCCCAGGCCGCAACCCCGACAACCGGATCATGGTCCTTGCTGCCCCCGACGTCCAGGGCGTCGGCTTCACGGTGGCCGAGCCATCGACCGCGAAGACGACAAACCAGGGCACCACGAGCTCATCGAGCGCGGAAGCAGGGATGATGTCAGCCGACCATGGCCTGGCCGTCGCGGACATTGGCCAGATCGGCAGCCCTGTGCAGGTGACCAGCCTCAACGTTGGCAGCCGCAACATTCTCGCCAGTCCGGCCGATGTCGGCGTGCCGGGCAGCGCGGCGAGCCAGGTGCCGCTGCTCGCAGCGCCGAGCGCGGTTCGCGGCGGCCAGGGATTCGCGCGCGTACTCGAGTTCACCGGGCAGGGTGTCACGTCGTCGGACCTGACCGGCATCAGCGGCAGGCTGGCCGTCAGGGCCAGGTGCGATGGCCCCGGTCCGCTGCGGATCCTGCTCGGATACGGCTCAGCGCGCGACCTGCTCGAACTGGCACCGAGCGCGGCCCGCACGAGGCTCAGGCCGCTCGGCAGCGTCGCCTGTGACGACCGGATCACGAGCTCGTCACGTCCGCGCGCCTGTTGTCCGCCCACAACAGCGGCGTGGTGATCATCGACGGCGGGCAGACTGCCGTGTACCGGGTCGACCCCGGGACCGCGCCGAAGCGTTAGGCAGGGTCGCCGGCCTTGTCCCGGCCCTTCGCTCCGCTCGGGTCATCGCGGCGCCGCGCCGTGACGAGAACCGCGATAGTGCTGGCGCGTATCGGCCGCCCGAATCGCTGATAGATGGCCTCGTGCTCGCGGTCCAGAGCCTGACGCTGCGCTCGTGAGAGCCGGGCGTAAAACGACATCGTGCGGGCGAGAGCGCCGAGTTCGTCCGGCGTGTGCTCAATGAACTTTGGCATGACCGCCGCCTGAACGTCGCCGAACAGTCGGCCGGCGTAGTCTCGCCCGATGTCGTAGCTGCCGAGCCACGACCAGGCCTGCGAGATGTTATCGCGGTGGCGCTCGATGCCGGCGAGCGTCGCGTCGAGATCCCGGTAGGCCGGCCACGTGGCGGCGATATCAGGGGCGACCTTTCGCACAGCCGCGAGTGCCGCGTCCTGATCCTGCTTGCTGCGCGCCTCCTCCATGCCGAAGTACTGCACCAGGGCCAGCGTTCCGCCGGGAACAAGCACGTCAGCGGCCCGCTGCCAGCTAGCCTCAGGGTCAACCCAGTGAAACGCGGACGCGGAGAACACGGCCAGGAAACGCTCGCGGGGCAGCTGCGCGTCCTCGAACTGAGCGTTCACGAACTCCACCGCGCCGGCGCCCGCCAGGTTCTGCCTGGCCAGCGAGACGAGGTTGATGCCCGGATCCAGAGCCGTCACCCGCAGACCCCGGCCGGCCAGTGAACGCGTGAGCTGGCCGCTTCCGCACCCGACCTCCAGCACCAGATCACCGCTCCCGATCCCCGCGACGCGGCATGCCTGATCGATGAGCTCGTCTGGATAGGCCGGACGGTGGCGGTCGTACTCTGCCGCGATCTCGTCAAAGACCCTGCCGTACCGACGCGCGGCAGGCTCCGGCAGCGGCGTCATTCACTGAACCCAGTTCATGATCGGTGCCGTTAGGCAGGGTCGCGGGCCTTGTCCAGCCAGTGCATGATGCCCGACACGTTCGACGGCGCTCCGGCGATCCTGTCGTACTTGGCGGCCAGGTCGGGGTCGGCGTCAGCGGCAAAGACCGCGTAACGCTCGCGGGTGCGTTCGGCCACCATGGCGACCGCGTGATCGAGGTCCAGGCCCGCGCGCCGTGCGTGCCTGGTTTCCTCGACCCACAACTCGATCTCCTCGGCCGAGCGCTCCAGCGCCTCGTCGACCGCGGCGACCGGCCCGTAGTGGCTGAAGAGCAGGCGCGCCGGGCGGAGTGCACCGAACATGCGCAGCGACTCGAGCGCGATATGCAGGTCGAAGTCGGGTGGCGGCGTCGCTGGCCGCTGGTCGCCGGTCTCCGGGATGTAGATTCCCGCGGCGTCGCCCACGTACAGGTCGCCGCTGACCGAGTCGGCGAGCCCGACGTGATGCTTGGCGTGGCCAGGCGAGTAGTGACTCTCGAGCCGCCGCCCGCCGCCTAGATCGACCACACCGGTCTGCTCGACCGCCCGGATCCGGTCGGCTGGGGTCGGCGCGAGGGCGCCGAACAGGGCGTCAAGTTCATCGCCGTACACCATTCGCGCGCTGGCCATCAGCCGGGAAGGATCGGCGAGGTGCCGGGCGCCACGCTCATGCACGACCACCTCCGCGCCGGGGAACATCGCGGCGATGTCACCGACCCCGCCCGCGTGATCGAGGTGGATGTGCGTGACCACGACGGTGGCTAGATCACCGGCGGCGACCCCGAGGGAGGCCAGCGCGTCCCTGACCACCGGGGCCGACGGCGAGGTGCCGGTCTCCACGAGGCACGGACGGTCTGACCTGATCAGGTACGCCGCGGTGATGCCGGGGTACCCGGCCATCTGGGTGTCGATCTGGTAGGCCTCGTGCCCGAGCGCCGTAACAGTTACGGAATCAGCCACTGTGCCGACGTCGTCTGCCATGGGGTCATCGTCCCAGCCAGGCACCATCTGGCCGGACGCCGGGCTGGTGAGAGCCGGCAGATTCAGCCCTGAGCGAACGAGCGGAGCACCAGCCCGGTGCGCGGTTTCGGGGCAAAAGAGGTCGACTTACGCGGAACCTTCTCGCCACGGGCTGCCACCGCATAGACCTCGCTCGGCGTCATCGGACTGCACAAAACGGCCGTTCCGCCCGTTGCCCGCGCGGTCCTGACCGCCGCCTCTGCGTCGTGATGCACCACGCGAACCGTGTCATCGTCGTCGGTAAGACCCCACATCTTGGTGAACAGGAGCTCCTGCAGCACAGCGGCGGGCAGCGCCTGCCACTGCGCCGACCGGTCAGCCGGCATCGAGGCGGCTGCCTGCACCGGGTCCGGCTGGCTGATCAGGTATGCCGACTCCCCGTCAGAGAGCACGAACGCAGGGCCGGTTGCACTCGTCTCAGCGAGCGCGCTCACGGCGGCCGGCAGGTCAGCCGTCGCGCCCGGCAGGGGGTGGACCGCGAACGCGGTCGCGGCGAGCTTGGCCGCTTGCTGGACGTCCAGTCCAGGGATGACCCGGTGGATGGCCCCGATCTGGGGCGGGTAACTGGCCGAGTCGACCAGCAAGGCCAGGCCGTAGTCCCACGGCCCTGGCCCGTCGCCGGCCAGGCGCCGCCGCGCCTGCAGCTTCAGGTAGGCCGCGTACCTGTGATGCCCGTCGGCGATCAGCACCTGGCGCGGGCCGAGGTCCGCGGCTATCGCGGCCAGCTCGTCAGGGTCGGTGATCGCCCAGAGCTTGTGGTGCAGCCCGTCCGACGTGCACGTGCTGATCAATGGCCGGCGGGGCGACGATCCGCTGCAACTGCCCGCGATCTCGGCGATGATCTTGGCGGTCGCGCCGACCGCGCCGTCGCAGGGGGTCGTCGAGGTGATCGGCCCCTCTGCGGTCGCGTGGCTGTCATACAGCAGGAAGATCGGCTCCAGGTTGGCTTGGGTCGCCTCCATCAGCGCGAGCCGCCCGGCAACCGGCCCAGCTGCCACATCCTCGTGCGGCAGCACGATGCCGGCCTCGGGCGGGACCAGCCTGATCGCCCCGATCAGGCCGCGCTGCACCCAGCCGGCCTTCGAGTCCGCTGCGGACTGCTCGTACAGATACAGCGCGGGCGCGGGGTCGGTGATCAGGATGTGCTCGTCTTGCCACTGCCCGAGCGACTCGGCCGCGTGGTGGTACTCCTCGCCGGGACGGCCTGGTACAGGCTTGGGCAGAATGAGGCGGACCACGTTATGCGGATCCGCGGCCATCAACTGGTCCTCTTTATCTTCGAAGATGACGTCGTACGGTGGAGAGGTGACCTCGGCGAGCCCGCTCACTCGGTCCTGCGCGTAACGGACGCCGCGAAACGGCGCCAGTTCCAGGCCCGCTGCGGCCTGGCCCGCTGACGCCGGAGACGACGGAGGGATCTGCACATATGTCAGAAGGATCTTCAGGCGGTCAGGATTCCCGTTCCGGCGAAAAGCCTGGCTCGGCCGATCGGCCAAGTGCCGATCGACGCGGTGCCGATCGACGCAGTGCCGATCGACGCAGCGCCCATCGACCCAGTGTCAATCAACACAGTGCCGATCGATCCGGGCAGGAGGACATATATACCCTTTACCGCCGTGGCCTGGACTTGCTGGGCCGCGGCAGTCCGGCGGCGGCGGCGCAGCTGCTCGAGCGGGCGGCGGCCGCCGAGCCTGATTCGCGGAGCATCCTGGAGGCGCTCGGCCGCGCGCAGTTCGACACGCGGCACTACGTGGAGGCGGCCGGCAGCTTCCGCAGGATCGTCGACGCCAGCCCGAGCGATGACTACGCCCAGTTCGGCCTCGGCCTCGCGCTCGCCAGGACGGGAGATCACGGCGCGGCGGCCGAGCACCTCGCGCTGGCCGCTGCGATGCGCCCGGACCTGAGGCATTACACCGAGGCGCTGCGCAGCGTGCGGGCGACACTTCGCGCCCGGAGCCTTGTTGAAGGTAAAGAATCAGACTTATGCCCAGGAACGCAGCAGCGCGGCACGTCCTGACCGCCGAGTACGACGTCGCCCTGCTGGACCTCGACGGCGTGGTCTACTCGGGTCCGCAGGCCATCGAGGGGGCGCCTGCGGCGCTGGCCAGGGCGAGGGAGGCTGGCCTGCGGCTCGCTTTCGTCACGAACAACGCCTCGCGCTCGCCGTCGGCGATCGCTGAGCACCTGAGCAGGCTGGGCGTAGCCGCCAGGTCATCAGATGTGGTGACGTCCGCCCAGGCTGCCGCGACGCTGATCGCTGACAAGTTCCCTGCGGGTTCTGCCGTCCTGGTGGCCGGGTCGAACGGCCTGCGGCTCGCGCTGCGCGAGCGCGGGATGCGGCCGGTGTCGGTGGCCGCCGACCGGCCTGTCGCGGTGGTCCAGGGCTTCGCGCCCGGCATCAACTACGAACTGCTGGCCGAGGCCGGCGTCGCGGTCAGGGACGGCGCGTTCTACGTGGCGACGAATTCAGACTCCACGTTGCCCACGCCGCGCGGGCCGCAGCCGGGCAACGGCTCACTGCTGTCGGTGATCATCACCGCGACCGGGGTGCGGCCTGTCGTGGCCGGCAAGCCGCAGACCCCGCTGCACGCCGAGGCGGTCGCGCGGACCGGGGCTCAGCGCCCGCTGGTCGTGGGCGACCGGCTGGACACCGACATCGAGGGGGCGGTGCGCGGCGGCGCCGACAGCTTGCTCGTGCTGACGGGAGTCAGCACCGCGAAGGATGTCGTGCTGGCGCCGGCCGGGCAGCGGCCTACCTATCTCGCCGCCGATCTCGGCGGGCTGGTCGAGCCGCAGCCGGTGATCGGGCCGCGGGGGAGCGGCAGGCTCGATGGTCAGGCCGCCGGCTCGGCTGACGCGGACGGCGCGTTCCGCTGCGGCGACTGGCAGGCGGTCCTGCCAGGAGGAACGAGCCCGATCGAGCTGGCCGGCGACGGCGCCTGGATCGACGGCCTGCGCGCGCTCTGCATGGCCGCCTGGGCGGCCGGTCACGTCACAGAGGACATCATCGCCCCCGCGCTCAAGAGCCTCGGCGACCAGCGCTAGCCGCGTCGGCCGCGTCCTCCGCCCCCGCCGACCTGCCAGCGCCGCCCTGGCGTCGTACCCGGATAGCAGTCGCTGCAGTGCAGTACGTCAGCAGGAGGACGCTCGCCCTGCCCTGAGATCAGCCTCCGGGCTGACCGCGAATCCCCTCAGCGGCCGACGCGAAACGAGTCGTGTCGCGGCGAGACTGGCTGAGCCGGCGGACACCCCGCGGCATCCCGCTGAGCAGCCGATTCAGGAGGGCTGAGCAATGATTGAGGCGCGGAGCCTCAGCAAGCGATATAGCGACACGGTCGCCGTCGACGACCTGTCGTTCACGGTGGAGCCCGGCAAGATCACCGGGTTCCTCGGCCCGAACGGGGCGGGGAAGACCACCACGATGCGGCTGATACTCGGCCTGGACCGGCCGAGCGGCGGAACCGTGACCGTGAACGGCCGCCCGTTCAGCGAGCTGCCGGCGCCGATGCGCGAGGTCGGCGCGCTGCTGGACGCGAAGGCCGTGCACGGCGGCCGGAGTGCCCGCAACCACCTGCTCTGCCTGGCCCAGGCCAGCAAGCTGCCAGCCAGGCGCGTCGACGAGGTGCTCGCGCTTGTCGGCCTCGGTGACGTGGGTGACAAGCGGTCGAAAGGGTTCTCGCTCGGCATGGGCCAGCGGCTCGGCATCGCCGCCGCCCTGCTCGGTGACCCGCAGATCCTGATGTTCGACGAGCCGGTCAACGGACTCGACCCGGAAGGCATCCTGTGGATCAGGAGCCTGATGAAGTCGCTGGCTGCCGAGGGCAGGACGGTCTTCGTCTCCAGTCACCTGATGTCGGAGATGGAGAACACGGCCGACCACCTGCTCGTCATCGGGCGCGGCAAGCTGATCGCCGACTGCACGGTGGCCGAGTTCATCGCGGACAATTCGACCAGCTCCGTGCGCGTGCGCACGCCCCAGCGCAGCGCGCTCACCGGGCTGGCGGCCGCGGTCGGCGGCGCGGTGCGCGACGACGGTGACGGCAGCCTGATCGTGCACGGACTCAGACCCGACCAGCTAGGCAACCTGGCGTTCGAGCACGACATCAGGCTGCACGAGCTGACGCCGGTGACCGCGTCGCTTGAGCAAGCGTTCATGGACCTGACGGCGGCAAGCGTCGACTTCCGCGCCGGGTTGCCAGGCGACTACGCGGGAAGGGCGGCCTGACATGGCGACGACGACGATGCAGCGGTCAGGCGGCGCCCACGCAAGGCCAGCAGGATCCGCGATCGGTGACAGGGTCGGGCTCGTCAGCGCGATCCAGTCGGAGTTCACCAAGCTCCGCTCGGTCCGCTCGACCTACTGGACGCTGCTCGTGATGATCATCGTCTGCGTCGGCATGGGCGCGTTGTTCAGCGCGGGCCACGCCGCCCAGGTCAACGGCGCGGCCAGCGCCGTGGAGCGGGCGTCGGCGCTGGCCAGCGCCCGGTCAGGAGCAGTACCCGGCAGCCTGATCGGCCTGCTGGTCGGGCAGCTGGTGATCGCCGTGCTCGGAGCGCTGACCATCACCTCTGAGTACTCGACCGGCATGATCAGGACGTCGCTGACCAGCGTGCCGCGGCGGGGGACCTTGTACGCGGCCAAGGCGCTCGTCTTCGGCGCCATCGCCCTCGTGGCTGGCATGGTCACCAGCTTCGCGTCGTTCTTCGCCGGCCAGGCGGTGCTCTCCGGGGTGCACGCGAGCGTGAGCCTCAGCCAGCCTGGAGTGCTGCGGGCCGTCATCGGGGGCGGGCTGTTCCTGGCCGTCTGCGGGCTGCTGTCCTACGGCATCGGCGGCGCGCTCAGGCACACCGCGGGGGCGATCGCGGCCTCGGTCGGCCTGCTGTTCGTGTCCTGGAGCCTGAGCCAGTTCCTGCCGGGACCGCCGAGCGGCTGGCTCGGTCAGGCCGACATCGACAAGTGGATCCCGTTCAACGCGGGCGGCGCGATCTGGGAGCACGTCAGCGGCGTGAACCTGTTCTCGCCCTGGATCGGGTTCGCGGTGTTCTGCTGCTACGCGGCCGCCGCGATCACGGCCGGGCTGATCGTGTTCGTCCGCCGGGATGCCTGAGCGGTGCCTGCGTCGCCCTGAGGTCTGACCTGAAGATCAGACCTCAGGGCGATGCCCCGCCGTGACGGCCCGGCCAGACTGATCTGTGCGGAAGAAAGGACCCCGACATGATTGAGGCACGAGGCCTCACGAAGAGATACGGCGAGACGCTCGCAGTCGACAACCTGTCCTTCACGGTCGAGCCAGGCAAGATCACCGGGTTCCTGGGCCCGAACGGTGCGGGCAAGACCACGACCATGCGCCTCATCCTTGGCCTGGACCGTCCCACCAGTGGCACCGTGACGGTCGACGGCAAGCCGTTCGGCAGGCACTCCTGGCCGATGCGCGAGATCGGTGCGCTGCTCGACGCGAAGGCAGTGCACGGCGGTCGCAGCGCCTACAACCACCTGCTCTGCGTGGCGCAGACCAACAACCTGCCCAAGCGACGGATCGGGGAGGTGCTCGACCTGGTCGGCCTCGGCGACGTGGCCGGCAAGCGCTCCAAGGGCTTCTCGCTTGGCATGGGCCAGCGGCTCGGCATCGCCTGCGCGCTGCTCGGCGATCCGAAGATCCTCATGTTCGACGAGCCAGTCAACGGGCTCGACCCCGAGGGCATCATGTGGATCAGGAACCTGATGAAGGCGCTAGCCGCCGAGGGGCGCACGGTCTTCGTCTCCAGCCACTTGATGTCGGAGATGGAAAACACGGCCGACCACCTGCTCGTCATCGGCCGCGGCAAGCTCATCTCGGACTGCACGACCGCGGAATTCATCGCGGCCAACTCCCAGCAGTCGGTCAGGGTGCGGACCCCTCAGCCGGACAAGCTGACCCTGCTCGCGACCGCGGCCGGCGCGACCGTCCGCGAGGACGCAGGGAGCGCGCTCGTCCTGCTCGGCATGACCGCCGCGCAGGTCGGTGACCTCGCGTTCGAGAACGGGATCAGGCTGCACGAGCTCGCCGCAGCGCACGCGTCGCTCGAGCAGGCGTTCATGGAGCTGACCGCGTCGAGCGTCGAGTTCCACGCAGGGCTGCCGGGCACAGGGCTGCCGGACTCGGGGCTGCCCGACGACATGGCGCAGTCAGCGCACGCGGGAGGGGTGACCTGAGATGGCGACGGCAGTCAGTCACGAAGTTCTGGTCGGCGGTGCCGTCGGGCGCCAGCCGTCGGGCCGGGCCGGCTTCCTCGGCGCGATGCGCTCGGAGTTCACCAAGATCCGGTCGCTGCGCTCGACGTACTGGACCCTGCTCGCTCTGGTCCTTGCGTCTGTCGGGGTCGGCTCGCTGTTCAGCTGGGGCCAGACCCAGCGGTTGCTGCGGTTCGAGCACGGCACGACGCTGCGCGGAGGCAAGGTGCCGCCGGGCGTGGCCGAGCAGGTTGCCAACGAGATCAGGAACCAGGCCGCGAGCATCAGCCTGTTCGGCTTGCTGATCGGGCAGCTGATCATCATCGTGCTCGGCGCGCTGGCGATCACCTCTGAGTACTCGACCGGGATGATCAGGACCTCGCTGACCGCGATGCCGCGCCGCGGCACCGTGTTCGCGGCCAAGGCCGTTGTCTTCAGCCTGGTCGCGCTCGTCGTCGGCCTGGTCACCAGCTTCCTCGCGTTCTTCGCGGGCCAGGCCATCCTGTCCGCCGAGCACGTGAACGTCACGCTCGGGCAGCCGGACGTGCTGCGCACCGTGATCGGCGGCGGCCTGTTCCTCGCCGTGTGCGGGTTGCTGTCGTTCGGCATCGGCGCGATGCTCAGGCACACGGCAGGCGCGATCGCGGCCGGCATCGGCCTGATGTTCGTGCTGTGGATCCTCAGCCAGTTCCTGCCCGGGCCGCCGAGCGGCTGGTTCGGCCAGCAAGACATCGACAAGTGGATCCCGTTCAACGCGGGCTCGTCGATCTGGGAGAACCAGGCAAACGGGCTTCATCCGTTCTCGCCATGGATCGGGTTCGCAGTGTTCTGCGTCTACGCGGCGGTCGCGGTCGTGGGTGGCGTGATCGTCTTCCTGCGCCGGGACGCGTGATGTGTCATCGCAGCGTCATGACGGAGACCCGCTTGACCGCGGCGTCCTCCAGGTCTGCCAGAACCGGGACGTCGTAAGCGGCTAGCTCGCGCAGCGTCGGCCGGGGCAGGAAAGCCCGGCCGGCGTCGCCGATCAGGAGGCCGGCGCCGCGCTCGCTGGCCCGTCGCAGCAGGCCGAGCGTTCGCTCGGCGAGCGCCCGTTCGTACCAGACGTCGGCGGCCAGGATCACAGCGGCGTCTTCGCCTGATCCGTCGAGCACGTCGCCGGTGACGTCGACCCTGACGTTGTTGGCCGCTGTGTTCAGCCCGATCGCCGTGACCGCGAGTTGGTCGACCTCGCTGGCGAGCACGCTGGCAGCGCCGGCCAGGGCCGCGGCGATCGCGCTGACGCCGGACCCCGACCCGAGGTCGAGCACGGGGCGCCCGGCGACGAGCCAGGGATGATCGAGCACATACCTGGCGAGCCCCTGGCCGCCGGGCCAGGCGAACGCCCAGAACGGCGGCGGCCGCTCGCCAGGGTCGCCCTCGTGCTCGTCCCAGTCGGCCTCGTGTTCGCCTGGGCCGGGTACGCGCTCGCCCCAGCCTTGTTCTGAGGCCTCCCAGACGCGGAAGGCGTCGTCGGCGAGATGCAACCTGATCTCGGGAACCAGCGGAACCGGCCGCAGCGCGGTGTTTGCGCGCACGAACGCGCCCTGCGCGGTCATGGCCGGTCTGTACCCGAGTCGGGCAGCCGGCCCTCGGGGCCCGGCTGGCCCGGCTGGCCCGGCTGGCACGACGGGCACCAGAACGTCACCCGTTCCTGCGCTGGTCCGCCACGCCCCGCGTAGCCGTCGGCCAGCACCCTGGTCCCGCATCGCCTGCACGGGCGGCCAGCCCTGCCGTACACCCAGGTCTCCTGCCCGCGCGCTGGGCTGCCTGTCGTGACCTGCCCGACGCGCTCCTTGTTCGCCTCGAGCAGGCGCTGAGCGAGGTCCACGAGCGGTTCAAGCTCGGCGGCCTGGCCGACCGGCTGCCACGGGCTGATGCCGCTCAGGAACAGCACCTCGGCCTTGTACAGGTTCCCGATGCCGGCCAGATTCCGCTGGTCGAGCAGCGCCTCGCCGATCGGCCGGTCAGGCTCGGCCCGCAGCCTGCGGACGGCCTCGGCCGCGTCCCAGTCCCGTCCGAGCAGGTCGGGCCCTAGGTGGCCGACCGAGCGATCCTCCCGCGCGGTCGCCAGCACCTCGACGACGCCGAGCAGGTAGCCGACCGCCTGCCACTGCTCGTTCTCGAGTACCAGCCGGATCCGGTGATCGCGAGATGGAACCCGACCGGCCGGCCTGATCCGCCAGGACCCGTCCATCCGCAGGTGGGTGTGGATCGTGAGGCCGCCGTTGACCCTGATCAGGATGTGCTTGCCGCGCGAGAGCGCCTGCTGCACGGCCCGGCCGGCGAGATTCGTTGTGGCGAAACGCGGCACGCGGAAATCGGAGCGGGCCAGCATGCGGCCCGCGAGCGCGGCGTCAAGCTGTCGCGACACGCGCCAGACCACATCACCCTCGGGCATCACCCCAGGATCCCACCGGCCGGGCACTGGCGGAGGGATGCTGCCGAGTCGCCGAGTCGTGGTGGGGGCGTCAGGTCAGGCCGGACTCGCGCAGCGTGATGTTGCGCCGGCCCTCTGCCAGGCCGATGTCTGGCCGCTCGGTGCCGGCGATGGTCTTGGTGACGCCGTGGTAGGCGAACCGCGCCGGGCCGCCGAACACGAACAGGTCACCGGACTCGAGCGTGATGTCGTGCCAGGGCCTGCCGCGGCTCTCGGCGTTGCCGAACCGGAACACGCACGCGGAGCCCAGGCTCAACGAGACCACCGGGGCGGCCGAGCGTTCGTCCTTGTCGGCGTGCATGCCCATCCTGGCGGCGCCGTCGTAGTAGTTGATCAGCGCGACGTCGGGGACGTAGGCAGCGGCCTGGCCTGTGTGCGCATAGTTGGCGTTGGCGTTGGCGTTGGCGTCGACGTCGGGGCCGGGGCCGGGGCCGGGGCCGGCGTAGGCGTCGGCGAGCGCGCGCCGGCCCAGGTCGGCGAGCCAGCCGGGAAACGGCTTGACCGGGGCGCCGTCCACGTCGTCCGCGGTGCGCGAGTACCGATAAGGCATCCAATGCCAGCCCAGGCACACGGTCTGGACGGACATCTGGCCGCCGGACGGCATCGCGGCGTGCCGCATTCCGGCAGGCGGGCAGGCCCATTCCCGGCAGGCCGTGATCAGGTGCCGTTGTTCGGCCACGCTGAGCCAGCCGGGCAGGTGCACGGCGCCGGGCGCGATCTCGGCCCGCGGCCGCCCGAACAACCCGCTCACCCCCGCCACGCTACCGCCGCCCGCCCGGGTCTCTGCCCCGCCCGCCCGGCTTCCGCCCCGCCCGCCCGGGTTCCGCCCCGCCCTGCCCGGCTTCCGCCCCGCCCGCCCGGATTCCGCCCCGCCCCACCCGGTTACGCTCCGCCCGCCCGGGTTCCGCCCCGCCCGCCCGCCCCGCGCGCCCGCACCCGCGGGCATCCGTGCCAATAACCGATATGCCCGGTATTCTCTGCGCGCCAAGGCGCGGGGAATTGAACACCTATGGGACATCGAGGGCCTTCATTGAACGTCGATGGGACATTGGTGTTCAATTTCTGACGGCGCTGTCGGTGGCATCTGGCAGATTGTCGGACATGGGACGCACCCTCTTATATGACAAAGCGACCATGGCGGCGATGATCGCTCGTCAGAAGGGCATCATCACCCGCGCTGAGGCGTTGTCGTGCGGTCTCACGTACCAGGCCCTCCGGTACCGCATTCGTGCCGGAGGGCCGTGGCAGGTTCTCGTTCCGGGGGTCTACGCGACCTTTACCGGATCGGTCACGCTCGACCAGAAGGAGATTGCCGCCCTTCTTTACGCGGGCCCGGGCAGCGTCATCACCGGGCAAGCCGCGATGGCCGCGCACGGGGGGGCGTCAGCAATCTCGGCAGAACCGTGGTTGACGTCTTGATCCCGGCCGCTTCCCATCGCAGGGATCAGAGGTTCGTGCGCGTATTGCGCACGTCGAGGATGCCGAAGGTCGTTTTCATGAAGGGTGCGTTGCGGTACGTGCCGGTTGCGAGGGCGGTGGCGGACGCGGCGCGGCAAGCGAGTGTCGTGAACGACGTGCGATCGCTGGTGGTGTCGGCGGTTCAGCTGCGGAAGGTGACGGTGGCTGAGTTAGCCGCTGAGCTCGGGCGGCGGCCCGCGGCAGGGTCGGCGCGGTTCAGAGAGGCGCTCGCAGAGGTGGCTGACGGCGTCAGGCCTTTCGCCGAGGGTGACCTGCGCAAGTTGATCGGGAGATCGGGGCTGCCTGAGTCGTTCTACAACCCGCGGCTGTATGTGGGCGACGAGTTCGTCGGGAGCCCGGACGCGTGGTGGCCTGAGGCGGACGTCGCTGTCGAGGTTGACTCCAGGGAGTGGCACCTGTCGCCAGCCGACTGGGAGCGGACCATGGCCAGGAACTCGCGGATGAGCGCGCTCGGCATCTCCTTCTTGCCCTATCCGCCGAAAAGGATCGCCGCGGAACCGCGGTTAGTGGTCGCCGAGATCAGTGCGGCGCTGGAGGTCGGACGAGCCCGGCCGCGGCTGCCGATCAGGACCGAACGGGCTCGCTGAGCGCCAGGAGGGGGCGATGCTGCGGGCGGGGCGATGCTGCGGGGCGTGGCGATGCTGCGGGCGGGGCGATGCCGTGGACGGGGCTAGAGCAGCCGCCGCAGGTGGAGCAGGTCGAGGAAGCTGCCTTCGACTTTGAGGCGCCCGCCCAGCCAGGCGCGAGCGAAGCTGCCTGGATCCCTGGCGATCGCGACGACGTCGTCGCTCTTGGCCGTGAAGCGGATCTGCGCCGCAGGGGAGTTGTCGCCGACCTCCTTGACCGCATCGGCGCCGTGCGGTCCGAGCCTGGTCAGGTACGTCACGCCGAGATCGGACACGCGACAGCTGAGCGTCCTGTCGATCAGCTTGGCCTGTCGTACCTGCTCGTCCATCTCAGAGATGCGGCCTGTGAGGGTCTCCAGGGCCATGCGACACTCATCGGCAGTCGCCATCGTCACCCCACTTTCACGGTCATTCTCTGGCGCGAACCCAGAACTCAGGCATCGGGGGCCGCGCTCGCCCCTCCAATGGCGGCAGCTTGACGTGCTGGACGGTAGCGTTCCAGACAGGGACGCAGGACGAGACCCCGGCACGCGGCAGGCGCGACCTCGTGAAGCTCGCGCCGCCCGCGACCTCGGGTCCGCCGGACCTGCTAACTATGGCACGAGGAGCTGGTAACACGATGGAGCACGACCCCGGATCTGGTGAGACTGCCGGGACTGGTGCGCCAGCCGAGCCTGACGAGTCAGCTGTGGCACCGACGGGTGAGCCGAGGGTCGATGCCGCGCTCGGCGGGCTTGACGCACTCGACGAGCTGCCCGTCTCCGAGCACCCTGCCGTCTACGAGCGGGTCCACGAGCAGCTCATCGAGGTGCTCGGCGAGCTCCACCCTGGCACGCAGAATCGCTGAGACGCGAGGGCCGATGACGAAGAGAACGCGGCTGGACGCGGAGCTGGTGCGCCGCGGACTGGCGCGGTCACGGGATCAGGCGGCCGACTTGATCGCCGGCGGTCAGGTGCTCGTGTCCGGCCAGGCAGCCGCGAAAGCCGCGACGCAGGTCGGCCAGGACGCGGCGATCACGGTGCAGCGCGAGGATCAGGGACCCGACTATGCCTCGCGGGGCGGCTACAAGCTCGCTGGAGCGCTGGCGACCTTCACCGGCCTTAGAGTGGCCGGGCGTGACTGCCTGGATGCCGGCGCATCGACCGGTGGCTTCACCGACGTGCTGCTCAGGGCCGGCGCGGCGCACGTCGTCGCGGCCGACGTCGGCTACGGCCAGCTTGCCTGGAGCCTGCGCACCGATCCCCGGGTCACGGTGCTTGACCGGGTGAACGTGCGGAACCTCCAGCCGGGGCAGGTCGACCCGCGTCCTGACGTCGTGACCGCCGACCTGTCGTTCATCTCGCTCACCCAAGTGCTGCCGGCGCTCGTGGCCTGCGCCGCACCGGACGCGGACTTCGTGCTGATGGTCAAGCCGCAGTTCGAGGTCGGCAGGCGCAAGGTCGGGTCACGGGGGGTCGTCAGGGACCCTGAGCTGCGGGCCGATGCGGTCGCGGCCGTGGCGCGCGCGGCGATGGACCTCGGACTCGGCGTGCTCGGGGTCACCGCGAGCCCGCTTCCCGGTCCGTCAGGCAACGTGGAGTTCTTCCTCTGGCTGCGCCGCGGTGCGCCGCCGCTCGCCGAGGACGACCTCAGCGCAGCGATCGCGGGGGGACCACGATGAGCGCGCCAGGCGGCCGCAGCATGTTGCTCGTCGCGCACACCGGCCGCCCGGAAGGACTGCAGACCGCGCGGGAGGTGGCTGGCCGGCTCTGTGCGGCCGGCGTGACGGTGCGGGTGCTGAAGTCCGAGGCCGAAGATCTTGGCTGCCCGAACACGACCGTGCTGCCGGTCTCGCCGGATGCTGCCGCCGGCGCGGAGATGGTCGTGGTGATCGGCGGCGACGGGACGCTGCTCAGGGCCGCCGAACTCGCCCGCCCGGCAGGTGCGCCCTTGCTCGGCGTCAACCTCGGGCACGTCGGGTTCCTCGCGGAAACCGAGCCCGATGTGCTGTCGGACGCCGTCGATCACATCCTGGACGGGCACTACTTGGTGGAGCCCAGGATGACCATTGACGTCACCGTTCAGCAGAACGGCTCGGTGCTGGCAACCGCCTGGGCCCTCAACGAGGCCACAGTCGAGAAGGCCGCCAGGGAAAAGATGCTCGACCTGGTGACCGAGGTCGACGGTAGGCCGTTGTCCCGCTGGGGCTGCGATGGCATGGTCTTCGCCACCCCCACAGGTTCGACCGCGTACGCATTCTCGGCCGGAGGGCCCGTGGTCTGGCCCGACGTCGAGGCGCTGCTGCTGGTCCCGATTAGCGCCCACGCCCTTTTCGCAGGACCTATGGTGGTATCACCGGAATCGGTGCTGGCCGCGGAGGTCATAGGGGCCACGGGCGCCAGGGGCGAGACGTCCGGCGCGGTGCTGTGGTGCGACGGCCGCCGCACGGTCGAGTTGCCGCCCGGCTCGCGGGTCGAGGTCAGGCGTGGCGATATGCCCGTCTTGCTGGCCAGGCTCCGGCACGACGCGGCCGGTGAAGCCGGCCCGGACGGCCAGGGGTCGGTCATCGGGGCGTCGGCGACCTTCACCGACCGGCTGGTGGCGAAGTTCGGCCTGCCCGTCTCGGGCTGGCGCGGCCGGGCCGAGGCGCGTCGCGAGGCACGGCAGGACGCGGCGAGGCGAGACGAGGAGCCGGCGGGCGATGCTTGAGGAAGTCAGAATCAGCGGCCTCGGCGTCATCGACGAGGCAGTGCTCGAGTTGTCTCCCGGCTTCAACGTCGTCACCGGCGAGACGGGAGCTGGCAAGACCATGGTCGTCTCCGGGCTCGGCTTGCTGTTCGGCGGCCGTGCTGATCCGTCCAGGATCCGGCCTGGCGCCGACCGGGCGACCGTGGAGGGCCGGCTGCGGACCGACCCGGACGGCGAGGTGGCCAAGCAGGTCAGCGAGGCGGGCGGCGACCTGGACGACGACGGCGGGACGCTCGTGCTGGTCAGGTCCGTCTCGGCGGAGGGACGTTCGCGGGCGTTCGCTGGCGGCCGCTCGGTGCCCGTGTCCTTGCTTACCTATCTGTCCGAGGATCTGGTAGCCGTGCACGGCCAGGCCGACCAGCAGCAGCTGCTGAAGGCTGGCAGGCAGCGCCAGGCACTCGACCGGTTCGGCGGACCGGAGCTCAGCCGCACGCTCGCCGACTACCAGCGGGCTTACAATCAGCACCTCAAGGTCGCCGCGGAACTCGCCGAGCGGACCTCGCTCGCCCGCGAGCGCGCCGCCGAGGCCGACGCCCTGCGGCAGGGACTGGCTGAGATCGAGCGCCTCGAGCCGGCCGACGGCGAGGACCTTGCGTTGCACGCGGAAGCCGAGCGGCTGTCAAACGCCGACACGCTGCACTCCGCGGCGACGACCGCGCACGAGGCACTGATCTCCGACCCGTCCAGCGCCTCCTACGAGTCGGCCGACGCACTCAGCCTCGTCGGCACCGCGAGCCACGCGCTGGAGGGCGCCGCTCAGCACGATCCTGCGCTCGGCGAGCTCGCCGCCAGGCTGACCGAGGCGTCGTACCTGATCTCCGACATCGCGGCCGAGCTCGCTTCCTACGCGGATTCGGTAGAAGCCGACCCGGTCAGGCTCGCCGCTGTACAGGACCGCCGCGCTGAGCTGACCAGGCTCGTGCGCAGCTATGGCTCAGTGTCGGCGCCGGCCGTGCCTGACCTGGCCGCGGTCCTCGCATGGGCTAAGGGAGCCGCGGTGCGGCTCGCTGAACTCGACAGCGATGACGATCGGATCGAAGGCCTGCAGGCTCAGGAGGCCGAGCTGGCAGCAACCGTCAGGGACCTCGGCGGCGAGCTCACCGCGATCCGGCAGGGGGCGGCGGCGCGCTTCGATGCCGCCGTGACCGCGGAGCTTACGGCCCTGGCGATGCCGCACGCCAGGCTCAACGTGGTGATCGGCTCGCTCCGCGAGTACGGCCCGCACGGCGGCGATGAGGTCGAGATCCGGCTGGCTGCGCATCCTGGTGCACCGGCGTTGCCGCTGCATAAGGGCGCCTCAGGCGGTGAGTTGTCCAGGGTGATGCTCGCGATCGAGGTGGTGTTCGCCGGCGCCGATCCTGTGCCTACCTTCGTCTTCGACGAAGTGGACGCCGGCGTGGGCGGCAAGGCTGCCGTGGAGGTCGGCCGCAGGCTGGCCAGGCTGGCCAGGCTGGCCCAGGTCATCGTCGTCACCCACCTGCCGCAGGTGGCCGCGTTCGCCGACACGCACCTGGTCGTGGAGAAAGCTGAGGACGGGCTGGTCGTCTCCAGCGGCGTCACGCGGCTCGACGACGCAGGCCGGGTGCGGGAGCTGTCCAGGATGCTGGCCGGGCTGGAAGACTCGGAGTATGGCCGGGCGCACGCCGGCGAGCTCCTCGAGGCGGCAGCCGCTGAGCGGGCGGAGTCGGCGAGGTCGCAGTGATCGCCGTGACGGTGAGTGATGAGTAAACCGGCAGTGCCGTCGGAACGTAGCCGATCTGGCACACTTAGTAACGCAATGAGGGGCTACTCGCGGAAGCTGGCTGGCGGGCGCACCAACGGAGCGGTCGACCTGCCCGGCCTGGTGGCGCCAGCCAGGCTGGATCGCCGCACCAAGAACCTGACCCGGCGGCTGCGTCCTGGCGACATCGCCGTCATCGACCACAAGG
Organism: uncultured Actinomycetota bacterium; assembly: GCA_963739025.1. Taxonomy (GTDB): domain Bacteria; phylum Actinomycetota; class Actinomycetes; order Streptosporangiales; family Streptosporangiaceae; genus Chersky-822. The sequence continues at coordinate 675,445 of CAVTYS010000006.1, forward strand.
ACCTCGACCGGGTGAGCGCGGAGTCGCTGCAGAGGTGCGGGGTCGTCGCCGTCGTCAACGCCTCGCCCAGCCTGACCGGCCGGTACCCGAACCTCGGTCCGCAGTTGCTGGTCGAGGCGGGCATCCCGCTGATCGACGATGTCGGTCCCGACGTTTTCGACAAGGTCAGGGAGGGGCGCACGGTCCGCCTGGATGGCGACACGCTCTACGTCGGCGAGACCGTTGCGGCGCAAGGGACCGTCCAGACTGCTGGTTCCGTCGCCACCGCGATCATCAAGTCCAAGGCCGAACTCGCCGCCCAGATCAGGGCGTTCATGGCGAACACGGTCGAGTACATCAGCCGCGACTTCGAGGAACTCATCGATGGCATCCGGGTCCCTGAGCTTCGGACGAAGCTCGAAGGACGGCATGCGCTCGTGATCTCCCGCGGCTACCGGCACCGCGAGGACCTCAAGGCGCTGCGCGCCTACATCAGGGAGTTCAAGCCGGTCCTTGTCGCCGTGGACGGCGCCGCCGACGCGCTCATCGACGCGGGCTACAAGCCGCATCTGATTGTCGGCGACATGGATTCGGTCACCGACCGCGCGCTCACCAGCGGCGCGGAACTCGTCGTGCACGCCTACGCGGACGGACGGGCCCCCGGCCTGGACAGGATCCAGGCGCTGGGACTTGACTCCGTTCTCTGTCCGGCGGCGGGCACCAGCGAGGACCTGGCCGTGCTGCTCACTGACGAGCTCGGAGCGCGGCTCATCGTTGCCGTCGGCATGCGCTTCAACCTGGTCGAGTTCCTCGACAAAGGACGACCGGGAATGGCCAGCGCGATCCTGACTAGGATGCGAGTCGGCGACAAGATCGTCGAGCCGAAGGGCGTCAGCCGGCTCTACCAGAGCCGGATATCCACTGCCTGGCTCGTGTTGCTGGTGGTCGCCGCGGTCGTCACGATTGCGGTCGGGATCGCGGTACTGCCGGCAGGCCCGACTATCTACCGCTTCGCCGACTTGCAGCTGACCGCCTTCTGGCATTGGCTGACGGGACTATTCAATTGATCGACTTCCGCTACCACCTGGTATCCATCGTTGCCGTCTTCCTCGCCCTGGCCATCGGCCTGGTGGTGGGGTCAACTGCCCTGCAGCCCGCTGTCGTCAGCGCACTGAACAAGGCCTCATCGGTCGAGGCACAAAGGAACAGGAGCCTGTACGCCCACAACGCTCAGCTCAAGGCCCAGATCGCCGCTGACGAGGCCTTTGCCCAGGCCGGCGAGCCCAACCTGCTGCACGGCCTGCTGGCCGGCCAGCGTGTGGTCCTGGTGCTCGCACCAGGCACCGACGGCCCGACCGTGGACAGCGTGACCCGCGCGCTGAAGGGCGCCGGTGCGAGCGTCACCGGTCAGGTCGTCTTGACCTCGCAGTTCTTCGACACGGCCGCGACGACCGAGCAGCAGCTCACGACCACCGCTACGAGCCTCGCGCCCACCGGGCTTACGCTCCCGGAGTCTTCCTCAGACCCGCAGGTTGCCGGCCAGCAGGCGGCCGCGCGCGTGATCGCAGCGACGATCGCGAACAAGGACGATGTGGCCACGCTCAGCCCGCAGCAGACCCAGCAGATTCTGACCGGCTTTGCCAACGCCGGGTTCCTGCAGATCAACGGGCCAGGTGGCGGCAATTCGCTGAGCGGACAGGCCACGATGGCCGTCGTGGTCGTTCCTGGCACCGTGCCGTCAGCCAAGACCAGCGGGCCCTTCAACCTGTCGTTGATCTCGCTCGCCAACGACCTGCAGGAAGCGAGCAAGGGCGCAGTGCTCGCCGGGCCGGTGGTGGGCTCGGGGCCGCGCAGCGCGATCGACTCCGTCAACAGCGGCGCGGCTGGCGTCTCGCTCACCACGGTCGACAACGCCGATATGGTTACCGGCCAGATCATCGTGGCGCAGGCGCTGCACGAACTACTCGGACCCAACGCGACCACAGCCGCGTACGGAGTCCGTCCGGGAGCCGTGCCCAGTCCGGCGCCAAGCGCGAGCCCGAGTCCGTCGCCGAGCGGGACGCACCCGGCCAGGAAGAAGGCACGATGACGACCATGCGGGCTGCGCGCCGGCTGCTGACCGCGGCAGCGGGAGCACGGGTGGCTTACTCAGGGCTGACCAGGACTCAGCCGGGAGGCGAGAAGAACTGGACGCGCACCAACCATCGCGGCGAGCAGGTCACGATGCTGGCTGGACCCGCGGTGACGATTGGCGCGGTGAGCGCGGCAGCTATCGTGCCTGGCCTTGACTCGCGAACCCGCCTCGCGCTCGGCCTGGCCGGCGTCGGCGCCGGCGCGCTGGGCTGCTACGACGACCTGGCGGGAAGCACCGACCGGCGCGGATTCCGCGGGCACCTGGCTGCCCTGGCGCGAGGCGAGGTGACGACCGGGGCCGTCAAGATCGCGGGGATCGGGGCCGCTGGCCTGGTATCGGCCTTCCTGCTTGACTGCCGTGACAACGGCAACGGATCTGCTGGCGGTCCCGGCGCGAAAGCGTCGCCGCTCGGCCGGGCAGCTGACCTGATCATCAATGCAGGTCTCGTGGCCGGCAGCGCGAACCTGACGAACCTGTTCGACCTGCGGCCTGGCCGTGCGATCAAGATCTCGCTGCTGGCCAGCGCCGCGCTCGGCCTGCACGGTTCTCAGGCCAGAGCGGAGGTCGCCGCGCCAGCGGGCGCTGCCGCCGTGCTGCTGCCCGACGACCTCGCCGAAGGGGCGATGCTGGGCGACAGCGGCGCCAACGCGATCGGCGCGATGATCGGACTGGCAGCGGCCTCGTCGCTGCGGCGCCCGGCCCGGGTGATCATCCTCGGCGGCGTGGCCGCGCTCACCTCGGCCAGCGAGAAGGTCAGCTTCACCAAGGTCATCGCCAGGACGCCGGCGCTGAACTGGCTCGATATGCTCGGCCGGCGGCCTGTGGCTCCCGCGAGTCCTGTCGCTCCCGCCGGAACCGCCGCGACAACGGCGCCCCAGTCGCACTACGTCGCTGGCGACTCCGGCCCGACCGCGGCAGCGGCAGAGACCCAGCGGCCGCAGTGACCGCGCGGGGTGGCCCGGCTGAGACCGGCTCGCCCGGCCGGACCAGCCCCGATGCAGGGGATTCCGCGGCGGGCAGCGGGACCGGCGCCGCGGGCCCTGGTGGCCTGGCGGCCGGCGTCGGCCGGGCCGCACTGCTGATCGGCGGCCTGACCGTCGTCTCCCGGATGCTCGGCTTCGTCAGGACCGTCGTCTTCGCTGGCACGGTCAAGACGTCCTGCCTCAGTGCCGCGTACGTCACAGCCAACCTGGTACCGAACGTCATCTACGACATCGTCCTCGGCGGCGCGCTCACCGCGATCGTGGTGCCGGTACTCGCCGGCCCCGCCGAGCGCTCCGCGATCGGCCACGGCCGCGGGCCAGCCGAAGAAGTCAGCCGCATCTCATCAGCGCTGCTGACCTGGACGGTCCTTATCCTCGCGCCGGTCAGCCTGGCGCTCGCGGTCGCGGCCGGCCCGGTGATCTCGCTGCTGATGCCCGCCAACCCGGCGTCCGGCTGCCCGCGCGACGACCTGCTGCCGATCGCCTCCGGCATGCTCTCGGTGTTCGCGCCGCAGATCTTGCTCTACGGCCTGGCTGTGGTGCTCTACGGGATCCTGCAGGCGCACCGCAAGTTCACCGCTCCCGCGGTCGCGCCGATCCTGTCCAGCCTCGTGGTGATCGCGGCGTACCTGGTCTTCGTGCCGCTGGGCAGGCAGTACACCACCAACGTGGATGGCCTGCCGCTCGCCGCGCAGCTCACGCTGTCGGTCGGCACGACGCTGGGTGTCGCGGCGCTCGCGGTGACCGCGCTGATCCCGGCCTGGCGGCTGCGGTTGCGAGTGCGGCCCACGCTCCGGTTCCCGCCCGGCATCGCGAGGCGAGCGACCAGCCTCGCCGGGGTCGGCATCGCCGCCCTGGTCGCCCAGAACGCGTCCGTGCTGGTGGTGACCAGGCTGGCGAACGCGCACGGCGGCCGCAGCGGCGCCGCCGTCACGGTGTACCAGTACGGCTGGCAGGTGTTCGTCTCGGTCTACGCGGTACTCGCGATCCCGGTCGCGATCAGCGCGTTCCCCGTTTTGTCGGCCCGGGCTGGCGCGGCCTTCGATGATGCCGCCGCCTCGGCCACGCGGACGACAGCGCTCGCGTCCTGGCTAGGCGCCGGGCTGCTGGCCGCGGTCGCCCTCCCCGTCGCCCGCGCGTTCCCCGCGCTCAGCCACAACGTGACCAGCGAGTTCGCGCTCGCGCTCGCGCTGTTTGCGCCTGGCCTGGCCGGCTACGGCCTGGTGGCATGCCTGTCCAGGGTGCTGCTCGCGGACGATCGCAACAGGATCGCCGCGGTGACGATGGTCGCGGGCTGGCTAGTCGTGATCGTGGTCGACCTGATCGCCGTCCCGCTGGTCGAGGCCAGGGCCGTTGTCCCGGTGCTCGGCCTGGCCAACACCGTCGGCATGACGGCCTCCGGCATCGCGCTGCTGCTCGCCGTGCGCAGGGTCAGGGGCACCCCAGCGCTGCGCGGCGTCGGGCGGGCGCTCGCGGCAGGGCTGGCCGGGGCGGCGGCAGGGGCGGCCGCGGGATTCGGGGTGACCGAACTCCTCGAGGTAACCGGCCACGTGCGTAACGCCGGAGTCGCCGCGCTCGCCGGAGTGTGCGCCCTTGTCGTGTTCGGCGTCGTCGTGGCCATCCTCGACGGCGGCGACCTGCGCAGCGTGCTGGCGAGGATCCGGCGCGGACCGCGGCCGTCGTGACGCAGCCACGCCGCCCTGGCGAACTTCGCGTGAGCTACGTGCTCGGGACCAGCGAGGGCGGGACCGGGCGGCATGTGGCCATGCTGGCGCGGGGGAGTGCCGCCGCCGGGCTCGGCGTCAGCGTGTTCGGCCCGGCCAGCACGCGCGAGCTCTTCAGCGACGTCGCCTTCGAGACGGTGGCGATCGGCGACCGGCCGCAGCCTGTCGGCGACACCGCCGCCATGAGGCGGCTGAGGCGGCTGCTGATGGCGATGAACACCGATGTCGTGCACGCGCACGGGATGCGGGCCGGCGCGCTCGCCGCGCTCGCGCTCCGGCCGTTCGCGGCGCAACGCCCGGCCGCCGCCCCGCGCTGGCCTGGCGGACGGCCGCCCGCCCTGGTCGTCACCGTGCACAACGCGCCTCCGGCCGGAGGCTCGGCCGCGATGATCTACGGTCTGCTCGAGCGGCTCGTCGCCGGGAACGCGGACGTCGTGCTCTGCGTGTCGTCCGACCTGTCCGCGAGGATGCGCAGGCTTGGGGCCGCTGTGGTCGGGCGCGCGATCGTCCCGGCGCCGGCCGGCAGAGGCGACGGCTGGCCACCTGAGGACCTGCCCTGCGACCGGCCTGTCGTCCTTGGGGTCGGCCGGCTGGCACGCCAGAAGGACTTCGGCACGCTCATCGCGGCCGCCGCAAGGTGGCGGGACCGTCGCCCGCAGCCGCTCGTGGTCATCGCCGGAGCGGGTCCGCTCTGCACCGATCTCGCTGAGCAGGCGCGGCACCTCGGCGCCGACGTGCGCCTGCTTGGCCGCCGCGATGACATCCCCGATCTGCTGGCCGCCGCTGACGTGCTCGCGCTGCCGAGCCTGTGGGAAGGTCAGCCGCTGATCCTGCAGGAAGCCTTGCGAGCCAGCCGCCCGATCGTCGCGACCGACGTGGGCGGCGTACGGGAACTGACGGGGGACAAAGCCGCGCTGCTGGTCGAGCCCGGCGACCCGGCCGCGCTCGCGGCAGCGGTGCTCAGCGTGCTCGACGACCCTGGACTCGCCGGGCGGCTGAGCAAGGCCGCCGCCTTGCGGGCGGCGGCCTTGCCGACCGAGTCCGACGCCATCGCCGCATCCGTCGACCTGTACCGGCGGCTCAGGCAGTAGGACTACTTCAGCACCTTGCGGCGGAACAGGTAGACCGCGGTTGGCGCGAAGATCGCGATCAGCGCGACCGACCAGATCACGACGGCAAGCTCGGGATGCTGCATCGGCCACGCCTGGTCGCTCGCGGCTGGATTCGCGCCGCCGAACAAGGACCTGCAGCACGCGGCAATCGCGCTCATCGGGTTCCAGTCGGCGATGGTCTGCAGCCAGGACGGCATGCCCTGGGTGGGCACGAACGCGTTCGAGACGAACGTCAGCGGCAGGAAGATGATGAAGCCGAGCTGCTGTGCCGCTTCAGGGCTGCGGAGCATCATGCCGGCACAGGCGCCTGCCCAGGTCATGGCGAACGCGAACAGCAAGGCTAGCCCGACGGCCAGCAGTGCGTCGGCGGGCCCGTTATGAATCCGCCATCCGATCGCCACGCCGGTGCCGATCAGCACGACGATGCCGAGCACCTGGGTCAGCAGGTCGGCAAGGGTCCGGCCGGCCAGCACCGCGGCACGGGACATCGGGAGCGACCGGAACCTGTCGATCAGTCCCGTCGACATGTCGGTGGTCAGGCCGACGGCCGTGCCGGGCGCGCTGCCAGCCATCGCCATCCCGAACATGCCGCTGATCAGGTACTGGTGGTAGTTGCCGCCGCCCGGCAGGTGGATCGCCGAGCCGAATGCGTAGCTGAACAGCAGGACGAAGATCACCGGCTGGATCGTCACGTCGGCTAGCTGCTCGGGCTCGCGGGCGATCCGCCTGATGCTGCGCACGGCGAGCACCCAGGTGTCCTTGACGGCCCACCAGAGCTTCGACAATCCGGTATCGGCCGCCAGTTCGCCTGCGGCGGGGGCAATGGCAACCGCGGTCACGACTGGTCCTCCTTCGAGGTCTCCAGGGACGGCCTTCCGGTCAGCGTGAGGAAGACGTCGTCGAGTGAGGGATGCCGGATGGCGAGGTCGTCGAGGAGCACGCTGGCAGCGTCGAGGTCGCGTACGATCTCGGGCATCCTGCGGGCCGCAGCCGCCACGGGCGCCTCGGTCACGCGTGCGGCCTCGTCGAGCCGGGGCGGCTCGGTTGAGTGTCTGGCGAGGATGCCTGCGGCGGCGCCGAGGTCGGCGGGCCTGGCCACGGTCAGAACTACCCGCTCGCCACCGACCTTGGCCTTGAGCTGCGCGGGCGTGCCGTCCGCGATCACCTGGCCGTGGTCGATGACTGCGATCCGGTCCGCGAGGTTGTCGGCCTCGTCCAGGTACTGCGCGGTGAGCAGCACCGTCGTGCCGTCGTTAGCGAGGGCGCGGACCGCGTCCCAGGTGACCATCCTGCTGGACAAGTCAAGGCCGGTCGTCGGTTCGTCCAGGAACAGGATCTGCGGCCTGGTGACCAGGCTGGCCGCCAGGTCTAGCCTGCGGCGCATGCCTCCTGAGTAGGTCTTCACCCCGCGGTCAGCGGCGTCGGACAGGCTGAACTGGCTGAGCAGCTCATCGGCCCTGTCCTTGGCGGCCCTGACGGAAAGCCGGCCGAGCCTGCCGATCATCACCAGGTTCGCGCGGCCGGTCAGTGACTCGTCGAGGGCGGCGTACTGCCCGGTCAGCCCGATGTACCTGCGCACCAGCGCGGCCTCGGCCACGACGTCGTGACCGGCCACCCTGGCCGAGCCGCGGTCCGGCCGCAACAGCGTGGCCAGCACCCGCACCGTGGTGGTCTTCCCCGCGCCGTTCGGCCCCAGCATGCTTAGGATCGAGCCGCGCGGTACCTCGAGGTCGACGCCATCGAGCGCCCTTGTGCCGCCGAACGTCTTCTCGAGCCCGGTTGCCTCCAGCGCCATTGTCTCGCTCATCAGAATGTCTCCAGTACGGTGTACGAGAGTCAAGCAGCCCGGAGATCTTGCCGGGGATGCAGCGAGATGAGGTTGGCCGATGGCGCAGGATGACGAGCTATGGCCGCCGTTCGGTCCGGCGGCAGAGTTCCGCGAGCAGCTAGCGCGCGGTCGTGGCAGACCGGGCGGGCGGCCAGAGCACGGGCGCACCGAGCACGGGCGCACCGAGCACGGGCGCACCGAGCACGGGCGGGCCGAGCGCCAGGAGCGCGGCGGCCTGGCCGTGCCGCGTGCGGATCAGCGAGGGCGGCCCGATCCGCGCGAACGACAGGACCAGCACTCCCGCGGGCGTGGCAGGCAGGGACTGAGCCGCGAGGAGATCGTCGACGTCGCGATCGCGATCGCGGACAGCGAGGGCGCCGAGGCCGTGAGCATGCGGAAGATCGCCCAGGTGCTCCGGGCTGGCGCCATGTCGCTGTACTGGCACCTGGCCGGCAAGGAGCACTTGCTCGAGCTGATGCTCGACGCGCTCAACGCCGACGTGGACGTGCCAGACCCGACCGGGGACTGGCAGCAGGACCTGCGGGTGCAGGCACGCAGCCAGCGGAAGGTGCTGCTCAGGCACAAATGGGTGATCGACTTCATCGCGGCAAGGCCGCCGCTCGGACCGAACGTGCTCCGCAACCTGGATAAATCGCTGGCCGCCCTGGACTGCCTTGACATCGACACCGGGACGGCGGTCAACATCCTGCAGACCGTGAACACCTACGTGCTCGGCGCGGTGCTGCGCGAACTGGGCGAGGTGCGGGTCCAGCGCGAGCAGGAGCAGATGGTCACGGCCGGCACAGACTTCGCCGCCAAGCTGGAGCAGTGGCGGGCACGGCTCGCGGCGACCGGGATGTTCGATCACTTCCTGCGGATACTGCGCGACGACGTCGACCCTGACGCCGAGGAGACTAGGGACGACCGGTTCGAGTTCGGGCTGGACTGCGTTCTCGAGGGCATCGCAGCCATGCTGGCCAGGCGAGCTAGGTGAGGTGCGGCGGCCGCCCGGCCCGCACCAGCGCGCGGCGGCAGCCACTTTGCACCGCTTGCAGTCAGATTCGGGTCCGGATTGACCGTTTTGTGGTCAGCTAATCCGTGCGGAGTGAACGCGGCCAGCCGGCGATGCGGATGTTGAGTTCAACGACCCGATGAGCTCGCTGAGCAGTTCGTCGCGGGCGCGCAGCATGCCGCGGAACGGGGTGATCACGCGGATGCCGAGGTAGGGGGTCGCGGCCATGCTGGCCAGGCGAGCCAGGTGAGTTACCTCCCGGCGTCGCGGGTGAGAGTCAGGTACGTCAGGTAGGTGGTCGCGAACGGCTCGGCGTTCCGCGTGAGCGCGTCCCGCAGCCACGCGGCCGCGCGCTCGGCCGCGGCGATCGTCTCGGCCGGATAGCCGTACGCGACCTGGTGGCTGGTGAACTCGTCCTCGTCCCACAGCTCGACGTCGCCATCGCGCCTCCTGGCTACGTCCAGGTCCAGGTCGACCATGGTCACCTCGTCCGCGCTCGGCCAGCGCGCCGGCGTGGTGATGTCACAGTAGATCTCGGTCTCGGCGGGAGCGTCGTTGAAGGTCGCGGTCCACCAGGCGTTGCGCGGGAACAGCAGCACTGAGGCGTAGTCGAGCCGCACCAGCGGGCCGTCGCCCTTGCGCATGAGGGTAGGCCTGGCGATGCCGGTCCAGACACCGTGCTCGTCCTCGCCCAGCCATTTGGTCATCAGGTGCCAGTGCAGCGAGCCGTCATGCTTGCGGTAGACAACCCTCACATCACCGGCCATATCCCGACCGTACCTCGGTGACGGGCGGCCGCCAGCCGAAGCGTCCGGCGTCACCAGCCGCGGGCGCGCCACTCTGCCACGTGCGGGCGCTCGTTGCCGACCGTGGTGTCGCCGCCGTGGCCCGGGTAGACCCACGTGCCGTCGGGCAGAACGGCGAAGACCCGGTTCTCCAGGTCGGTGATCAGCGCGTTGAACCGCTCGGGGTCGTGGTCGGTGTTGCCAGGTCCGCCTGGGAACAGCGAGTCGCCGGTGAACAGGTGCGGCCCGTCGGCCAGCGCGCCACCCGCGTCGTAGCTGAGCGCGATGCTCCCTGGCGTGTGCCCGCGCAGGTGGATGACCGTGAGCTGGGCATCGCCCACGCCGATCGTGTCGCCGTGCTTGACGCTGCGCGACGGCGTCACGGGCAGGGCCGCCGCGTCGTCGGTGTGCGCGACGGTCGCGGCCCCTGTTGCCTTGGCCACGTCCGCCAGCGCCTGCCAGTGGTCGCCATGGCGGTGCGTGGTCACGATCGTGGCCAGCGGCGTGTCGCCGATCAGGTTCAGCAGCGTCTCAGGCTCGTTCGCCGCGTCGATCAGCAACAGCTCGCCCGTGCTCGTGCAGCGCAGCAGGTAGGCATTGTTGTCCATGGGGCCGACCGCGACCTTGGTGATGGAAAGGCCGGGAAGCTCCCTGGTCTCCGCCGGGCCCCCCACGGTGACGTTGCCGGTATAGCTCATGGTGTCCTCTCGGGTTCTGGTCGTATCAGCATGACATCAGCACGGTGTCATCAGTACGAGGGCAGGGTCATCAGTGCGAGGGCAGGGTGATCAGTACGGGGGCAGGCCGGGCAGCGGCCCGTCGGGATCGGCCGTCAGGCCTGTTCCGTCGGCACGGCCGAGCAGCCAGGCCAGCAACTCGTGACCTGGGCCGGAGATCGCCAGGCCATCAGCATCGGCTTCCGGCCCGGCCGCTCCAGACCCGGCCGGCCGCAGCAGGTACTGCCGCCCGCTCGTGGTGTCGGTCAGCACCGCCGACGGCGCCTGCGGATTGGCCGACATCTGGCCGATCACCTCGTAGGTCATGGTGGCGAGGAACCAGTCAGGCCAGTCGGCGGTCGTGTACCCGCCAGCGACGTCCACGTGGTGGATCTCGACCTCGGTCAGCCGCCGCTGGAGCGTGTACCAGGCCGGATGCGATGGTCCGCGCATGCCGCGGACCTCGGCGGTCCAGGCATCCTCTGACAGCTCGCGTGCCTGCGTCACGAACGCCGCCGCCGAGCTGATGACGTCCTCGACGAGCTCGCCAGCCAGGCCCGCACCAGCCTCGATCGCCTCGTCACGCGCCTGGGAGCTGGCGTACTGCGGCGTCTCCGTGCCGGTGCGCGCCCAGGTCAGCAGGTTGCCGAGGCCGTCGGCGTTCCTCGCGATGTGCGTGAGCACGTGGCCTCGGCTCCAGCCAGGCAGCAGCGACGGCTCCCGCATCTGCTCATCGGAGAGCGCGGCGGCCGTCGCCGCCACCCGTTCACCGGCCTCATCGATCCTGGCGATGGTCAAGTCGACAGCATGCGGCCCTGGACGCTCGCTCACGGTGCCATCTTCCACCATCGGCGCCCCGGGATCATTTAGGCGGCGGAGATTGTTATGACCCAGGCGGTATCAGGCCCGCGGCGCGCTCGCGCCCCACAATTGTCAGTGGGCCCGGTTACGATTGACCGCGCGTCTTCCGAGCCCGTGTCCCCCCGATCTTGCCGCCCGGTTAGCTAGCACAGACCAGGAGAAACAGAGCGCAACAGTGGCAGAACGACTGGTAGTCCGCGGTGCCCGCGAGCACAACCTCAAGGATGTCTCGCTGGACCTGCCCAGGGATGCCATGATCGTCTTCACCGGATTGTCCGGCTCAGGTAAGTCGAGCCTCGCGTTCGACACGATCTTCGCCGAGGGGCAGCGCCGGTACGTCGAGTCGCTGTCGGCGTACGCCAGGCAGTTCCTCGGCCAGATGGACAAGCCCGACGTGGACTTCATCGACGGGCTGTCCCCGGCCGTCTCGATCGACCAGAAGGCCGCCAGCCGCAACCCGCGGTCGACCGTCGGCACCGTCACGGAGGTGTACGACTACCTGCGGCTGCTGTTCGCCAGGATCGGCAAGCCGCACTGCCCGGAGTGCGGCCGCCCGATCGCCAGGCAGACGCCGCAGCAGATCGTGGACCGGGTGCTCGAGTTCGACGAGGACACCAGGTTCCAGGTGCTCGCGCCGGTCATCCGCGGCCGCAAGGGCGAGTACACCGAGCTGCTGCGCGAGTTGCAGACCAAGGGCTACTCGCGCGCCAGGGTCGACGGGGTCACGATCAGGCTCGAGGACGCTACCGACGGCGGCAGCAGGCTGCCCGCGCTGAAGAAGTACGAGAAGCACACGATCGAGGTGATCGTCGACCGGCTCGCGGTCAAGGAGTCCGCGCGGCGGCGGCTCACCGACTCGGTGGAGACCGCGCTCGGCCTGTCTGGCGGAGTGGTGGTCCTGGACTTCGTCGACCTGCCGGAGAACGACCCGAACCGGGAACGGATGTACTCCGAGCACCTCGCCTGCCTCTACGACGACCTGTCGTTCGAGGAGCTCGAGCCGCGGTCGTTCTCGTTCAACTCGCCCTGGGGCGCATGCCCGGTCTGCACCGGCCTCGGCACCAGGATGGAGGTCGACCCCGAGCTCGTGGTCGGCGATCCCGACCTGTCGCTGGCCGAGGGCGCGATCAGCGTCTGGAGCGGCGGTCACGTCAACGACTACTTCCTCCGGTTGATGGAGGCGCTAGGTTCCTCGCTCGGGTTCAGCGTCACGACCCCATGGGCCAAGTTGCCCGCAGCGGCGCAGAAGGCCGTGCTGTATGGCTACGGCGACCAGGTGCACGTCAGGTACAAGAACAGATACGGCAGGGAGCGGTCGTACTACACGAACTTCGAAGGCGCGATCCCGTACATCTCGCGGCGGCACGCCGAGGCGGAGAGCGACTCGAGCCGTGAGCGGTACGCGGGCTTCATGCGGCAGGTGCCGTGCCCGTCCTGCCACGGGACCAGGCTCAAGCCGCTGACACTCGCCGTCACCGTCGACGGCCGGTCGATCGCCGAGTACTGCGCGCTGCCGATCGGCGAGCTGACCAAGCTGCTGCGCACCCTTGAGCTGTCCGAGCGCGATCAGCAGATCGCCGGCCGGGTGCTCAAGGAGATCAACGCCAGGATGGGCTTCCTGCTCGACGTCGGGCTCGACTACCTGACGCTGGACCGGGCGTCGGCCACCCTGGCGGGCGGCGAGGCACAGCGGATCAGGCTGGCGACCCAGATCGGTTCCGGGCTTGTCGGCGTCCTGTACGTGCTGGACGAGCCGTCGATCGGGCTGCACCAGCGTGACAACCACCGGCTGCTCGACACCCTGCTGCGGCTCCGCGACCTCGGCAACACGCTGATCGTGGTCGAGCATGACGAGGACACGATCAGGGCGGCGGACTGGGTCGTGGACATCGGGCCGCGGGCCGGCGAGCACGGCGGCCAGATCGTCGTGTCAGGGCCCCTCAGCGAACTGCTGGACAGCGAGGAGTCACTGACCGGCGCGTACCTGACCGGCCGCGAGAGCATCCCGGTCCCCGCGAAGCGGCGCAAGATCTCCAAGGCCAAGGAGGTCGTGGTCAAGGGCGCATCCGAGCACAACCTGCAGGGCATCGACGTGGGGTTCCCGCTCGGCACGTTCATCGCGGTCACCGGAGTCTCGGGTTCCGGTAAGTCCACCCTGGTCAACGACATCTTGTACGCGGCCCTGGCGAAGGAGCTGCATGGCACGAGGATCGTGCCTGGCCGGCACGTCAAGGTGACCGGCATGCACCAGCTCGACAAGGTGGTGCACGTCGACCAGGGCCCGATCGGCCGGACGCCGCGCTCCAACCCTGCGACCTACACCGGCGTGTTCGACCACATCAGGCGGCTGTTCGCGCAGACGACCGAGGCCAAGATCCGCGGGTACCAGCCAGGCAGGTTCTCGTTCAACATCAAGGGCGGCCGCTGCGAGGCGTGCTCGGGCGACGGCACCATCAAGATCGAGATGCAGTTCCTGCCCGACGTGTACGTGCCCTGCGAGGTCTGCCACGGCGCGCGGTACAACACCGACACACTCGGCGTGCACTACAAGAGCAAGACGATCGCCGACGTGCTGAACATGCCGATCGAGGAGGCATCGGAGTTCTTCGAGCCGGTGCCCGCCATCCACCGGCACCTGAAGACGCTGGTGGACGTCGGCCTCGGCTACGTCAGGCTCGGGCAGCCGGCGCCGACGCTTTCCGGCGGCGAGGCGCAGCGGGTCAAGCTGGCCTCCGAACTGCAGCGCCGGTCGACCGGCCGGACGATCTACGTGCTGGACGAGCCGACGACCGGGCTGCACTTCGACGACATCCGCAAGCTGCTCGGCGTGCTCGGCCGGCTCGTAGACGGCGGCAACACGGTCATCGTCATCGAGCACAACCTCGATGTGATCAAGACCGCCGACTGGGTGATCGACCTGGGTCCCGAGGGCGGGTCGCGCGGCGGGCAGGTCATCGCGACCGGCACGCCAGAGCAGGTCGCCAGGGTGCGGGAGTCGTACACCGGGCAGTTCCTGACGAGGATTCTTTAACAGGACGCTCGGGGGAGCTGCCGGACGCGGCGGGCTCTCATCCCGCGCTCACAGGTAGTCCTCGCGGCGCATGACGCCGTTGACCGGCTCGCCGCGGAGGTACCGGCGGACGTTCTCCGCCGCGTGCCGTGCCGCAGCCGGCAGCACGCCGGCGACGATGCCGGAGTTGTGCGGGGAGCCGAGGACATTGGGCAGGTCGAAGAACGGATAGTCGGTGCTGAACGGCTTGCCGCCGCTGGGCTCGTGCCACCAGGCGTCGATGCCTGCACAGAAGTCCGAGTGCGTCACGAGGTGCTCGTAGAGCGCCTGCTCGTCGATGATGGCGCCTCTGGCTACGTTCACCAGGATTGCTGTCGGCTTCATGAGCGCTAGCTCGCGCTTGCCGAGGAGGCCGCGGGTGGCCTTGTTCAGCGGCGCCGAGACGACGAGGACGTCGGCGGCGGCCAGGACCTGGTCGAGGTCGGCGAGCGTGCCGACGAAGTCGACGTCTTCCGCAGTGCTGCCTGAGGTGTTCACCGCGTGGATCCTGGCGCCGAACGCCCGCATCAGCCGGGCGGTGGACGTGCCGATGCCGCCGAACCCGAGAATCGCGCAGACGGCGCCGTCGAGCGTCAGCACGGGCTCGGCCTGGTTGAACTCGCCCCTGGCCAGTCCGGCGTGCCGCTGCGGCAGGCGCTTGGCCAGTGCCAGGGTCATGGCCATGACGTGCTCGGCCATCGGCTTGGCATACGCCCCCACGTTGCCGGCCAGCGGAACGGTCTCGGGAATGGTGCGGAAGTCGATGCTGTCGGCACCTGCGGAGAGCAGCTGGATGAACCTGAGTTCGGCGGCCCGCTCTAGCGCGCCGTCTGACAGTTCCCTGGGCAGGTTCCAGCCGATCAGCGCCTCCGCGCTGGCGAGGACGGCTGGCCGCTCGGGCTCGGGAACCTGACGGAGGAATCGCACGGTCGCTTCGCCGCTCAGCACGTCGGTGTTGATCCTGGCGTATTCCTCGTCCACCGGGTAGCTGACGACAACGAGACGTGACATTGGTCCAGAGTGCCCCACCCGCAGCGGATGATGACCTTCGGGTCCCGCGCAAGCGAGCCTGATCAGATGAACACCGATTGGATGAACGCCGGAGAAAGCCGGCCGGGCAGGATGACCGAGGCCGAGTTCCGCGAGCTGTACCAGCGGCTGCGCGCTGGAGTGATGTGGCACAAGTCCGACCGGCGCGGCGCGCTCAACTACCTGACGCCGGAGCAGACCCTGGCCGCGGCCGGGGGGGTCAGGCTCGGGCGGTCAGTGTCGCTCGCCGCGCCGATCGAGAACCACGCAGCGCCCGACAACCCGCATCCGGCCGTGCACGAGATGACCGGGACCGCCGCCGACGCTGAGGATGACGGCCTGTCGTTCGGCACCGACCGGATCGCGATGAACGTGCACGGCAACGCGGACAGCCATATCGACGCCTTGTGTCACGTGATGTTCGACGGCCTGCTCTACAACGGCGTGCCAGCTGAGGCGGTCGGCGCGTCGGGGGCCGCCGAGCTATCCATCGCGGTCGCGAGGCAAGGCATCGCCGGGCGAGGCGTGCTGCTCGACATCCCTGCCGTGCGAGGAACGGACTGGCTCGAGCCAGGCGACTACGTGACCGTGGCCGATCTGCACGCCGCCGAGGAACGCCAGCAGGTCAGCTTCGGCCGGGGCGACCTGCTGTTCGTCCGGGTGGGTCACCGGCGCCGCCGCAACGAGCGCGGGCCCTGGGACGCGGCAGCGGCCAGGGCGGGGCTGCACCCGTCCGTCATGCCGCTGCTCGCCGAACGGCAGATCGCCGCGCTCGGCAGCGACAGCAACAGCGACGCCGCCTCAAGCGCCGTGCAGGGCGTCGATTTCCCCGTGCACGTGCTCGCGATCAACGCGCTTGGCCTGCACCTGCTCGACTACCTGCAGTTCGAGGACCTGCTGCCGCTGTGCAGGGAGAACCGGCAGTGGTCGTTCCTGTGCGTCATCGCGCCGCTGCGCATGCCGCGCGGCACCGGATCCCCTGTTAACCCGATCGCGATCCTGTGAGAGGACCTGGCTGGTTGCGGCGAGTAGCCTGCTGCGGTGGAGATCAAGACGGCCGCCGGCCCGGCGGTGGCAGAGGCAGAGGCGCCAGGACAGCCGGAATTGCTGCTCGTGCTGACCCACGGCGCTGGCGGCGGAGTCGCCAGCAAGGACATCCTCGCCGCCAGGAAGGCCGGCTTGAACGCCGGCGCCGCGGTGGTGCTGGTGACGCAGCCGTACCGGGTCAGAGGCGCCAGTGCGCCCGGTTCTCCGGATCGGCAGGATGCCGCGTGGCTGGAGGTCATCGGCGCCTTGCGCGCGCAGTATCCGGGCCTGCCGCTCGTCCAGGGTGGCCGCAGCAACGGCGCGAGGGTGGCCTGCAGGACCGCGCGGCAGGCGGCAGCGGCGGCGGTGATCGCGCTGGCCTTTCCGCTGCACCCGCCTGGCAAGGCCGGCGATCCCGCGCGATCCAGGGCCGGCGAGCTGCGCTCCGCGGGGGTGCCCGTGCTTGTGATCAACGGTGAGCGCGACCCGTTCGGGGTCCCCGATGCCAGCGATGCGGCGAGGCTGGTCGTGCTTCCTGGCCAGACGCACGCGCTGTCCGGCCAGTCGCAGGCGATCACCGCGGAGATCGAGGCCTGGCTGGATCAGGTCGTCACGCTGGCGCGGCAGATGCGCTGAGCGCGCACAGCGCGCGAGCGGACTGACTAGCCCGATGGGGCCACTGGGGTTGGGTGCGATCCCTGCGAGGTAGCCGGCGTCAGTGCGGGAGGCTCGGCTGGCGGGATGGCACGTCGGCGGACTGCAATGGCCGCCGGGACTTCAGGTCAGGCGGCCGAGGAGGCCGATACGGGCCTGGTGATCAGGTCGGTGGGGCGGTGCGGGGCGATGGCGTCGCCGCCGGGCAGCAGTTCACCGGTGTCATCGAAGACCACGATGCCGTTGCAGAGCAGGCTCCAGCCTTGTTCAGGGCGGCTGATGAGGGTTCGGGCCGCCTCGTGGTCCGGGTCGCTAGCGCTCGGGCACGGGGGCGAATGCGGGCACATCCGTGCGCCTCCTGGTCGGTTGTGGGGGAGTGGTGATCATCACAAGTCCAATCTGCCAGGTCACCGCTCCGCGACGACATGGCACATTGTGATGGTTTTCGGACAAGTTATTTGTAGCTTTCCTGGTGGCTTCCTGGTGACCGGTCGGCCTCGCGGGTCAACTACCCGTACCAACGCCTGCCTGAGCCCCCGGAAGTCCCATGATCGGATAATTTCCGTATCGTGGACCGGCCGGTTTGCGACCGCCCTCGGTTAGCTCCGGTGGCGGCCGTCCCGACCAGCTAGTGCGGGCTGTGCACCGTCAGCGGCTCCGGATCAAGTCCCACCCGCTCCGGCCGCGGCGGTATGCCGGTAAGCCTATGCGTTTCGCGCAGCGTCAGCAGGCGTTCTGCCTCCGTGTTGAGCGCGTGTACCGCGGGAGTCGCCATCGCCTTGCGCTTAAAGATCCTGTCGTCGTAGCCGCGCGGCCCGATCTGGGCGCGTACGGCGGCATAGGCGGACCGCATGACGTCGGTAAGCGCCGCGTCGAGTCGCTTCGCCAGCCAGTACTGCTCGGCCCGCGCGGCGCGGGTCGCCTGGGCCGTCCTGTACTGCTTCTCCGCCGACTGCGCCGCGGAGAGCAGATCGTCGAAGTTCGCGGCGAGCGCCACGTCAGCCAGGTATTTGGCCTGCGCGTCCTCGCTGGCCTGCTTACGTCCTGCGATCACGGCGGCCAGCTTAGCGGACTTGTGCGAAGGATGTGCTCATGCCGGGCCGCTCACGCCAGGCTCTCCAGCCAGCTCTGATGCAGGTCGGAGTATTCGCCGCCGCTGGCGAGCAGGTCGGCGGGCGAGCCGTCCTCGGTCACCAGGCCGTGGTCGAGCACGAGCACGCGGTCGGCGATCCGCACAGTAGACAGCCGGTGCGCGATGATCACCGCGGTCCGGCCGGCCAGGACGGTCTGCAGCGCCCGCTGGACGATCCGCTCGCCAGGCAGGTCAAGCAGCGAGGTCGCCTCGTCCAGGATCAGCACGCTCGGCGCGGCGAGGAACGCCCGCGCGAACGAGATCAGCTGGCGCTGGCCGGCCGACAGCCGGCCGCCGCGCTTGCCCACCTGCGTGTCGTACCCATCCGGCATGGCCATAATGAACTGGCTGGCCCCGACGGCTTCAGCCGCCGCCTGGATCTCTCCGGGGGTTGCGCCCGGCTTGCCGAGCTCGATGTTCTCCGCGATGGACGCGCTGAACAGGAAGTTCTCCTGGGTGATCAAGATGAGGTCGCGGCGCAGGTCGGCGTCCGCGATGGTGCGCACGTCCACGCCGTCGAGCAGGACATGGCCCTCGTCGGGATCGTAGAACCTGGCGAGCAGCCTGGCGATGGTCGTCTTGCCTGCCCCGGTCGCGCCGACCAGGGCGACGGTCTGGCCGGCCGGGATGGTCAGGTTCAGCCGCGGCAGCACCACGGCGTCCCGGTAACCGAACTTGATCGACGACATCGTGAGCTGCCGCCCCTGGTCTCCGCGCGAAGGCCTGCGGGGAAGCGGGACCGGGTCGTGCGGCTCTGGCACCGACGGCGGTTCCTCCAGGACGCCGGAGAGCTTCTCAAGCGCCGCGGCCGCGGACTGGAAGGTGCTGTAGAACTGGGAGACGTCCTGCAGCGGCTCGAAGAACCTGCGCAGCAGGAGCAGGAATGTGACGAGCACGCCGACCGGCATCGAGTGGTCGATCACGCGCACCCCGCCGTACAGCAGCACGGCGCCGACGGCCAGGTTGCCGATCAGGGTCACGCCGGGGAAGTACACCGCGAGCAGGCGCATGGAGCGCAGCGACGCGTCGGCGTATCCCTTGTTCAACTCGGCGAAGATCTCGTCGTTGCGCCGTTCCCTGCGGAAGGCCTGGACGGCGCGTATCCCGTTAAATGTCTCGACGAATTGAACAATGACCAGTGCTATGGTCTCCCTCGTCCGCCGGTAGGCCACCGCTGACTCACGCTGGAACCAGGCGCTCAGCCAGGTCAGCGGCAGGAAGCCGGCCATCACCACGAGCGCAAGCGGCCAGTCGAGCAGCAGCATGCCGGTCCCGACGAAGATCAGCGAGAAGGCGGCGTTCAGCAGGGAATCCAGGCCCTCATCGAAGAGCTCGGACAGCGCGTCCATGTCGGAGACCTGGCGGGAGATGACCTTGCCTGACGTGTACCGCTCGTGAAACGCGACGGACAGCCACTGGAAGTGCCTGAAGATGCGCGCGCGCAGTTCCTTCACGACCTGGCTGCCCATCCGGCCGAGAACCGAGATGAACGACGCGGTGGCCGTCGCCTGCACCGTGATGGCGGCGGCGAAGCCGATGACCACGATGATCATTGGCACCGCGTCATGGGTCCTGACCAGCGCGGGAACCCGGTCCACCCCGACGCCGATCAGCCAGGGGCCGGCCAGGCCAGCCAGGTTGGCGATGAGGACAAGCAGCCCGATCAGCGCCACCGTGCCGCGGTGCGGGCGGAGCAGGCTGGCCAGCAGCGCCCGGCTGCGGCGGCGAAGCAGCAAAGACAGGCCCTTGGAGACGTCGGCGGTGTCCTCGGCGGCAATGCCGCGCCACGCCTGGGTCACTGGCTGGCTCATCGCACCGCTCCGGTTTCCGCGTCCGTGCTCATCAGGTACTGGTAGTGCTCGCTGGTCGCGAGCAGCTCGTGGTGGGTGCCGATGGCGGCGATCTCGCCGTGCTCGAGCACCGCGACCCGGTCCGCCAGCGCGACCGTGGACGGCCGGTGCGCGACCACCAGGGCCGTCGAGGTAGCCAGCACCCGGCTGAGCGCCGCGGTGACCTTGGCCTCGGTGTGCACGTCGAGAGCGGATAGCGGGTCGTCGAGGAGCAGGACCGACGGACTGGCCAGGATCGCCCTGGCGAGCGCGATCCGCTGCCGCTGCCCGCCGGACAGGGACATGCCCTGCTCGCCGATCCTGGTGTCCAGGCCCCACGGCAGGTCGTCGACGAACTCGGCCTGGGCGGCGGCCAGCGCGGCCCTGACCGCGTCGTCGGTGGCGGCGGGGACGCCGAGCGCAACGTTCTCCCGAACGCTCGCCGAGAACAGGGTGGGATCCTCGAAGGCGCAGGCGACCAGCGTGCGGAGGGTCCCGAGCGGCAGTTGCCTGATGTCGGTGCCGTCCAGCGTGATCGATCCGCTGGTCGCGTCCGCGAGCCTGGCGATCAGGTAGAGGAGCGTGGTCTTGCCTGAGCCGGTGCCGCCCACCAGCGCAACCGTCTCGCCTGGCGTGAGGTCCAGGCAGATGTCCCTCAGCACGGGCTCGGCCGAGCCGGGGTAGGCGAAGCTGACGTGGCTCAGCACCAGGTGGCCAGACTGCTGGGTGGCCGGGCGCGGCCTGGGCACGCTGGACGTGCGTGCGACTGCGCTCGGGCTCGTGATCGTGGGCTTGGTGTCGAGGATCTCGTAGACACGTTGCGCGGCGGTGGCGCCTTCCTGGCCGAGCGCCAGGATGTAACCCATCGCCTCGATCGGCCAGACCAGTTGCAGAACCAAGGCGACGAACGCGACCAGCCCGCCGGTGGTCAGGCTGTGGTTGGCCACCGCGAGCGCGCCGATCATCAGGATCGCCGCGATGGCCACGTTCGGCACGAGGTCCAGGCTGGCCCAGAACGCTCCGCGCAGGCGCGCCTTGCGCAGCTGAGTCTCGTAGACGGTGGTGGCGAGCCGGGCGTGGATGGCCGCCGAGTGTTCGCGCCGGCCGAGGGCCTTGATCACCCGGATGCCGGCCGCCGCCTCCTCGACGCACGTCGCCAGGTCGTCCTGCTGGTCCTGAACCCGCCTGGAGAGCACGCTGTAACGCCGCTCGAACCACAGGCAGAGCGCGGTGACGGGCGCGAACACGGCGGCCGTGAGCAGGCCGAGCAGCAGGTTCAGCCTGATCAGCAGGATCACGATCGTGATGAAGCTGGCCGAGCTCGTGATCATGAAGACGATGCCGAAGCTGAAGAAACGCCTGATCGCCGACAGGTCCGTGGTCGCGCGCGACAGCAACTGGCCGGACTGCCACTGGTCATGGAACGCTGGCTCGAGCCGCTGCAGGTGCTGGTAGATCTTGTCGCGCATCGACTGCTCGAGCCCGGCCACCGCGGTGGCCTGTGCCCGTCGCCTGAGCAGGTTCAGTGCGACCTCGGCGATGCCGAGCCCGATCGCGGCCAGCCCGATCGGGACGAGCAGGCCGTAGCCATGCACGGGAGAACCAGCCGAGCTCGCGATCGGGCCGTCGATCGCGACCTTGGTGAGCAGCGGGATGACGATCTCGGCGCCCGCTCCGAGCAGCGCGGCGAAAAGCATGACGAGAATCTGGCCGTAGTAGGGCCGCAAGTATTCCCTGACCCGCCAGAGCGCCGCGCGCGGAGTCAGTGTCACTGGCTGATGATGTCCCGCAGCATCGCCCCGGTGCGTTGCTGCTGGCAGCGGGGCTGCTGGGGCAGAAGGGGTTCGCTGCTGGCTCTGGATGGCTGCGGGAGTTTCAGCATCCTGGGTAGCCACCAGCCGGATGCTAGCTCGGGCATGCGTTAACTGTCACTTCGTTTTCCCGTCGTCCACGGGTGGCGTAGCACACCGTGTATCTGGCAATCTGGCGAAGCGCGTCGATTTGGTCGGGGGAGGCCACGGCGTGGTCGGGAGGTACCCATGGAAGTTGGCAATTCATGGGACAGGCCTGCGCCACTGGCGGCGCCCGTGCTAGCCGATGCCGAGGCCGACGCGCCAGTTGCGTACTACGACGGGGTCCGCGCGATCGTCCAGGTCGGCGCGCAGTTCACGAGGGCGACCTGGAACTCGCCCACGACCTGCCCGGAATGGCGGGCCGCCGATCTGGCCGGGCACTTGCGCTGCGTTGCCGATGACTACAACGAGTACCTGGACGACGCGCCGGTCAGCCGGCTGTCCCGGCTGATGGCGACGGGCGCGCAGCCGCAATCCATCGCGCGCAAGCTCGCCAGGCAGAACGCCGCCGAGCTCGCGACCTTGCCCGACGTTCCGCCTGAAGAGCACATCGCCGCGTTTGCCAGATCGGCCACGCGCTATGCGGCCAGGATCGGCCCGCTGCTCAGGCTGCCGCACCACAGCTACCGCGGTCAGGTGATCTCGGTTGCGGGGATGGCCGGTCTCGCCTGCGTGGAGTGGCACCTGCATGCGTGGGATCTGGCCAGCGCGCTGGGGATCAGCTACCGGCCAGCCGACCCCGGCGCCGTGCTGACCGCGTGGCTCGCGGGGAATCCGACGGTGCTGCCCGGCTACGAGCGAGACCCGTGGCTGGCCGTGCTGCGAGTGTCAGGCCGGCTGTCGAAGTCAGCCGGCCTTCCGGTGCCGGTGCCCCTTTGGGTGGTTCCTAGCCGCGCTGCGATGATGGCGAGCAGGACCGAAAGGGGCTGATCGCCGGTGGCATTCGACGTGACCAGGGTTCGTGAGGCCTATCCCGCGCTTGCTGACGGCTACGCCTACCTCGACGGGGCCGCCGGCACGCAGGTTCCTGCCGCGGTCATCTCCGCCATCAGCGACGCGTACCGGACCGGGATCGGCAACAGCGATGGCGCGTTCCCCGCGAGTGCCCGGTCAGACGCCATCATGCGGCAGTGCCGGGCGGCGGTAGCCGACCTGGTGGGCGGCGACCAGGCCGGCGTCGTGCTCGGCCCCAACATGACAACCCTGACGTACCGGATCGCCGGAACCCTCGCCAGCACGTGGCGGCCCGGTGACGAGGTGATCGTGTCCAGGCTCGATCACGACGCGAACGTGCGGCCATGGGTTCAGGCGGCCGGGCGAGCCGGCGCCGTCGTGCGCTGGGCCGAGGTCGACGCGGCGACCGGGGAGCTTCCTGCCGAGCAGTACGCGCGGCTGCTCGGTGACCGGACCAGGCTCGTCGCGGTCAGCGCGGCGAGCAACATCATCGGCACCAGGCCGGACGTCGCAGCGATCACCGGCATGGCGCGCGCGGCTGGCGCCCTGAGCTACGTCGATGGCGTGCATGCCACGCCGCACGGCCCCGTCGACATAGCGGCCCTGGGCGCTGACTTCTACGTGACCAGCGCCTACAAGTGGTCAGGCCCGCACATCGGCGCGCTCATCGCGAGCCCAGCGCTGCTTGTCACGCTGCACCCGGACAAACTGGTTCCCGCTTCGGATGAGGTGCCCGAGCGGTTCGAGTACGGCACACCGCCGTTCGCGGATCTGGCGGGAGTGACGGCGGCGGTTGACCATCTGGCCGGGCTCGACGACGCTGCGACCGGCACCAGGCGGGAGCGGATCCTGGCCTCGATGGCCGCCGCCGAGGAGCACGAACAGCGGCTGTTCGCTGACCTGCTCGGTGGCCTCGACGGGATGCGGCACGTCACGACCTACGGCAAGGCGTCACGGCGCACGGCTACCGCGTACTTCACCGTCGCTGGCCTGGCGCCCAGGCAGGTGGCCGAGCACCTCGCCAGCCGTCATGTGAACGTGTGGGACGGCGACAACTACGCCTGGGAGCTCACCGGCGCGCTCGGCATCAGGGACGCCGGCTGCGCCGTGCGAGCCGGCCTCGTGCACTACAACGACGACTCGGACGTGTCTCGGCTCCTGGCGGCGGTTTCAGAGCTCGCGTGAGGCGAGTTCCCGTTAAGAGGCAGAGAAAAAGGCACATGCAGCCGTTTTCTCTACCCTTAGCCGAGCTGAGCGGTCAGGATGGCGCGGAAGGGTACTTCGGCGGCTGGCGGCCAGCCGGTGATAGTCGGCGGCATGGACCGACTAGTTGACCTTCATGCTGTGGCGGCGGCGCTGACGCGACGCCTCTCGGCTCCGGGACACCGCCAGCACATGTGAGGATGCTCAGATGTCATCTCGCGCGCATGCGGTCGATCCTGTCCGCCTTGCCCGGTGGTGTATGGAGCATCTCGATGGCACGCCAGCGGAGGAGATCTTCAGATCCGGGTACCTGTCCGCAGTCATCGGCCTCCGGCTAGCTGATGACCGCGAGGTCGTGGTCAAGGTTCGACCGGACTCGCCGCGGATAGCGGCATGCGTCGAAGTCCAGCGCCGGATGTTCCTGGCCGGTTATCCGTGCCCCCAGCCGCTCACCGGCGCCGTCCCTTTCGGCGAGGACGTCGCAACCGCGGAGGCGTACGTCCCGGGCGGTGCCATGCTCCCGAGCGCGGACCACGCGGCCGGGGCCTTCGCTGAAGCGTTCGCGCGGCTGATCAGGCTAGCTCCCCAGCCGGCCGAGGTGCCCGCGCTCGACCCGGCGCCGTCGTGGGCGGCCTGGAACCACTCCGAGGACGGACTGTGGCCGTGCCCCGAAGACCCTGACGTCAACCTCAACGAGGTGGCGGGCCCGGAGTGGATCGACGATGCCGGGCGCCGCGCCCGTGACCGGCTGCGAGCCAGCGAGTCCGAAGCCGTGATCGGCCACTGCGACTGGCTTGCCGGTAACCTGCGCTGGAGCGCAGACGAGCTCCTGGTGGTGCACGACTGGGACAGCATGACCGCTGATAGCGAAGCCGTCCTCGCCGGCTTCGCTGCCGCGCTGTATTCGACCGTCAGCGCGGACGAGCTAGCCACCGTCGAGGACACCGGGCGGTTCCTCGTCGCCTATTGCCATGCGCGTGGCCGGGAGTTCAGCGCCGGCGAACTCGAACGGTCGTGGGCGGCTGGCATCCGGACGCGGGCCTGCGACGCCAAGTATCAGCACACGGTCGGTCAGCCCGTTACCTCACTGTCCGAGAATGAGGCCCGCGAGCGCCTCCGTCGTACTGGGACCGCCCCGCGGAAACCATAAGCGGCACGCTGCGAAGCCCCTGCAGGCAGGAGCTCGGCGCCGTGCGGGCCGGCCTCGTCCACTACAACGAGGCCTCGGACGTGTCCAGGCTCCTGGTGGCGGTTGCCGAACTCGGCTGAGCCGGGCTCAGGCGCTGGGCGTGCTTTGGGCGCGCATCGATACGCGAATTGTCAGCGACTGGTGCGGGGATTCGGCGTGTCAACGCGGAATTGTCGGTGGCTGGTGTTAGTATTTCGAGTACAGGTTCGATCGCGGGACATGGCACCCGGAGCCGACGTGCAAGAAGCTCCGGGGATGACACCTCCTCATTTCCCCGGCCGCTGGCCGGATCCTTCTCGGCTCACCTTCCTGATTCGGTTCCCGCGAATGGCAGTGAGTTCGTGAGGAGGTGAAGGTCGATGTCAGTCCCGTCACCAGGCACGGCCGAGGTCGCTGAGCCGTCGTCGGCCAGTCACGCACTGCGGATGGTGCTGGCCGGGCTGGGCTGGCTGGCCTCGGCTGAGACTGATGTGGCGTCGGTGCCGGTGAGCGTGCAGGCCGGGGTGCTGCGCGGGCTGGAGCAGGCGGCGTCGATGCACGCGGCCGCCCGGGCCAGGGTGCTGGCGGGGTTCTCGGCGCGGCGGGGGTTCGAGGACGACGGGCAGGGGTCAGCGCGGGTGTGGCTGACCTGGCAGGCCCGCGTCACTCCTGGGGCGGCCCGGGCTGCGGTGGGGTGGATGCGGCGGCTCGCTGATCACGCGGCGGTCGCTGACGCGCTGGCGGGGGGCGGGTTGTCGGTGTCGTGGGCCCGGCAGGTCACCGACTGGACCGACAGGCTCCCGGTCGAGGCCCGGGGCGACGCGGACGTGATCCTGGTCGCCGCCGCGGCCGGCGGGGCGGACCTGGCCGGGCTGGCCGAACTAGCCGAGGAGATCCGCCGCCGGGCCGCCGGGCCGGACCGGGACCGTGATGACGGGTTCGCGCACCGGGGCGTGTGGCTGGATTCCACGTTCGGCGGGGTCGGGCGGCTGACCGGGGACCTGTCGGACCGGTGCACCGCGGCGGTGCAGGCGGTGTTCGGGTCGCTGGGCCAGAAGATGGGGGCGGAGGACACCCGGAGCATCGCGCAGCGGCAGCATGACGCGCTTGAGGAGGCGTGCCGGCGGCTGCTGGCGTCGGGGTGCCTGCCCGAGCGGGCCGGGCAGCCGGTCCGGCTGCAGCTGGGCCTGTCGCTGGACCAGTTCCTGACCGGGATCGGCCAGCCGGGCCGGCCGTGGCTGCCGCCCGGCTTCGCCCAGCCGCCCGCCGACCCGCGCAGCGCCGGCCTCGGCGGCGATGGCGCGGAGGGCGGGCTCGCCGGGCAGGCCGGTGGCGGGGGGCCGGTGCTGCCGGGGCCGCAGGCCGGGCCTGGTGATGACTGCGACGCCGCGTTCGCCCCGATCGTGACCGGCCGCGTCGACCACGACCTGCTCGACCGCCTCGCCGGGCGGCTCGCCGGAACGTGGGCCGGATACGACCCGGCACGGTCAGCGTGCGAGGGCAGCGGGCTGGCCGGCTGCGCGGGGCCGCACGGCCGCGGCGACCTGGCCGATCCGGACGCGGACGCCGATGACGAGGTATCGGCCGCCCGCGGCCGGCGGCAGGAAATGGCGAAGGCCGCCGCCCGGGATCTCATCCTGCAGCAGGCGGTAGCGTTGCTGTCCGGGCCGGGCGGGCTCGCGTCGTGGCTGCGCACCGGGACGCTGCCCCCGCCGGCCGGGTCGGTCAGCCTGCCGCTCGATGTCGGCGCGGTGACGGACCTGGTGCCGCCGCACCTGCGCCGCGCGATCATCACCCGCGACACGCACTGCGCCGCGCCGGGCTGCGACACGCCGCCGGCGGCGTGCCACGTGCACCACATCATCCCGCGGAGCCAGGGCGGCACGACCAGCCTGGGGAACTGCGTCCTGCTGTGCAGCTTCCACCACCTCATCATGATCCACCGGTGGGGCTGGACCATCGCCCTGAACGCCGACGGCACCACCACCGCGACCAGCCCCGACGGCCGCGTCACCCGCAGCCACAGCCCACCCGCCGCCTAGCCGGGTGGGTGCGCCCGCCATGTAGATAATTCGCTGGTGGACAGGTTCGAGCCGACCCGGATGCCGTTTGATATCGAGCAGTATGCGCGCCGGTCACGTGAGGGCCCGTGCTTCGTCTGCCGACCTTGCTCGGATACTGCATGAGCCTGGGCAGCCAGCAAGGCAATGCCCACCTGCACTGGCACATCGCGCCGCTACCCCCTGGCGTGCCGTACCACCAGTAGCAGTTCTACGCACTGATGGCCGAGAACGGCGTCCTGAAGGTCGACGAGGCCAGCCAGGCGGCGCTGGCCGAGGCCATCAGGAGCCACCTGTGACTCAAGACGGGGCGTAGCGGTAGACACGGGAGTCGCGCTGCTCGAAGCCGAGGCGCTCGTAGAGCTTGCCGGCCGCGACCCGGGCGGGCCTTGTGGTCAGGTCCACGGTCCGGGCGCCCGCACGGTCGGCGATCCTGATCGCCTCCGCGGTGAGCGCTTCGCCTACTCGCTTGCCGCCGTACGACTTGCCGCGGGCGGATTCGTCGACGATGACATCCTCGATCCAGGCCCTGATCCCAGTGGGGATCGGGAAGATCACCAGCGTCAGCGTGCCGACGATGTCGCCGCCGATCCTGGCGACGAGCAGCGTGTTGGCCTGCGCGGAGGCGATCGCCGTCAGCGCGTCAGCGTCGAGCGGCGGCGCGCTCTTCGAGAGCTGAGGCAGCAGCCGGCCGAACGCATCGACGACCTCATCCGTGACTTCCCGCACCACATCGATGTCGACGTCCACCGGCGCAATCTACCCGGTGCGCGGCCGACGCGACATCCGGCGCGCCAGAAGCACGCTAGGCGACGCCCGCCAGCCGCAGCGCCGCCGCTACCGCGGCCGCGGCGATGATCACGACCAGGAACGGGGCCCTCACCAGCAGCGCGACCACGGCAGCCGCCAGGCCGGCCAGGCGGGCTGGATCGAACACCAGCGCGCTGCCCTTCGCGACGGCCTCGACAGCGACCAGCGCCGCCAGCAGCGCCACCGGGACGAGTTCGGCGAACCGCCGCAGGCGGGGGTTGCTGAGCAGCCGTTCTGGAATCGTCAGGCCGGCGAGCTTCAGCGCGTAGCAACCAGCCGACGTTACCAGCACGGCGATCCACGCCCCGCTCACGCGGCTGGCCTGCTGGCGAGGGTTCCTGCCAGGGCTGCCGCGGCGGCCAGGATGACCGGAGCGCCTGGCGGCAGCAACGGCGTGGCGGCGATCGCGATAGCGGCACCTCCGGCGCCGACGAGGCGCTCGGTCCGGCCCGACGTCAGCCTGGGCCAGATCAGCGCGAGGAACGCCGCAGGCCCGATGACGTCGAGGCCGAACGACTTCGGCGAACCCAGGCTGCCCGCGCCGACCGCGCCGGCGAGCGTCGTTGCGTTCCAGGTCAGGTACAGGCTGATGAACGTGGCTACCAAGGAGGATGGCGCCGGCCGCGCCGGCGAGCAGCTGCCGCCGGCCGCGATGGTTCCGGCCAGGGCGAACTGGGAGGCTCCGGTATAGGCCAGCAGGCTCAGCACGCAGGTTTGCCACACGGACAGTCCCGAGCTGACGGCGGCTGCGCCGAATGCCAGCCCGGATATGCCGACCGCCAGGCCGAGCAGGGTGCCGTCGCGGGCGGGCCGGGATGCGGTCATGCGTTTGAGAGTATGTCGGCCGATGGTGCAAGATCGGCCGTGAAGGTAGTGGCTGAGTCGGATACGAGGAACGTGTGGTGGAAAAGGCACTTGTGCTCGGAGGCGGCGGCGTCACGGGCATCGCCTGGGAAATCGGCATCCTGGCCGGGCTGGCCGAGCGCGGCGTCGATCTGACCGACGCAGACCTGGTGATCGGCACCTCGGCCGGCTCCGTCGTCGGCGTGGACGTACGGTCGGGGACAGGGCTGCCCGAGCTGTATAAGGCGCAGACGCAGCCGCCCGGCGACACGGAGATCTACGCCAGGATGGGCCTGGGCGTGCTGGCGAAGTACCTGGGGGTCATGCTCTTCTCCAGGAAGCCAGAGGTGGCGCGGGTGCGGGTCGGGGCGATGGCGCTCCGCGCGAAGACCGAGACCGAAGAGGCCAGGCGGCGGGTGATCGAGTTCAGGCTGCCGACGCTTGAATGGCCCGCCGGGAAGCTGCAGATCACGGCCGTGGACGCGGTAACCGGCGAGCTACAAGTGTTCGACGCCGGCAGTGGTGCTCGGGTGCTCGACGCCGTCGGCGCAAGCTGCGCGGTGCCAGGCATCTGGCCGCCGGTCACCATCAGCGGGCGGCGCTACATCGACGGCGGGATCCGCTCGGCCGCCAACGCTGACCTGGCCGCGGGGTGCGACCGGGTCATCATCATCGCGCCGCTGGCTTCCGGTTACGGTGCGATGGCCAGCCCGGTCAGCCAGGCCCGCGCGCTGAGCGAGGCTGGCGCCCGCGTCACGGTGATCAAGCCGGACAAGGCCGCGCTGCGCGCGATCGGCAAGAACGTGCTGAACCCCGCGCGCCGGCCAGCCTCGGCCATCGCCGGCTACGCCCAGGCTGGTTCGGTCGCGGACGAGGCCACGGCCATCTGGTCCGGATAGCGCATGGAAAGAGCCGGGCCCGGCGGGAGGTCGGGCCCGGCTCAGCTTGTGGCAGGCCGGCTAGACGGCGTACTCGAGCAGCGGCTGCGCGCGGCTCGGGTGGCGGAGCTTGGACAGCGACTGCTTCTCCAGCTGCCTGATCCGCTCTCTGGTCAGCCCAAGGGCCTTGCCGATCTCGTCTAGCGTGTGCGGGTTGCCGTCGTACAGGCCGAACCGCATCGCCATGATCGTCGCCTCACGCGGCGTCAGCGCGTCAAGCGCGTGCCGCAGCTGCTCGGCCATCAGCTGGCGGTCGACCAGTTCAGAGGCCTCGGGCGCGTCGACGTCCTCGATCAGGTCGCCGATGCTGGTCTCGCCGTCCTCGCCGATCGTGGAGTCCAGGCTGATCGGCTGCCTGCTGGTGCGCAGCAGCTCCTCGATCTGGTCAGGAGTGCGGTCGAGCTCCACGGCCAGCTCCTCAGGCGTCGGCTCCCGGCCGAGCCGCTGGTGCATGTCCCGCTCAACCCTGCTGAGCTTGCTCAGCATCTCCAGCACGTGCACGGGCAGCCTGATCGTCCTGGCCGAGTCGGCGAAGCCGCGCTGAATCGCCTGCCTGATCCACCACATGGCGTAGGTCGAGAACTTGTAGCCCTTGCTGTAGTCGAACTTCTCGACCGCCCTGATCAGGCCCAGATTGCCTTCCTGGACGACGTCGAGCAGGGTCAGCCCGCGGTCGCTGTACTTCTTCGCCACCGACACGACAAGCCGCAGGTTCGCCTCGAGCATGTGCGCCTTAGCCCGCCGACCATCGGCAGCGACGGCCTCGAGGTCGGCGATGAGCTCATCGCTCAGGTCGTCCTCGGTCTCGAGCTTGTGCTCGGCGTACAGGCCGGCCTCGATCCGCTTCGCCAGATCGACCTCCTGCTCAGCGGTGAGCAGGCTGGTGCGGCCGATCGACTTCAGGTAGGTGTGCACCGAGTCGCCCATGACCGAGGTCTGGTCGTCAAGATCAACCTCGGCTGAGCTGTCGTCGTCGGCGACGACCGCGGTCAGCTCGGTGCCTGCCTTGCGGCGGTCCTTGCGCCCGCGCTGGCGGCCTGGGCGGCTCTTCGGCTCAGGCTCGGCGTCCTCGATGTCGTCGAGCAGATCGGGATCATCAAGTTCTGCCACGGCAAGATCCGGGCCGAGGTCATCGGCGAGGTCTGACACGGCATGAGTCACTTCAGCAGGCTCCACTTCAGAAAGTCCGTTACCGGCGGCGGCCGGCCTTGCGGGAACAGCCTCGTTGCTGAGCTGGACCCCTTCGTCGGACAGCTCGCGCAGGAGAGAACGAGCCTCCGCAGGGGTAACGTTCGCCTGCCCGAGGGCGTTCCGTAGCTCGGAAAGCATCAAATAGCCCTGACGGCGTCCGCGCCGGACCAGGTCGTCGACATGCGTCGCGGCAGCCTCCTCGTCGCGGCGCTCAGACAGAACGCCTGCGGTCTTCGGCATCAGACACCTCCGTTCGCGCACATAGCGGTGACGCAGATCACATCGCCCGCGTCCAGCAGTACCCAAGAGGCGCGCCACTTGGTATTGTGCAGTGCGAGCGCTATGTATAACGCGCGACGGGTCTTTTTGTTTCCCGCGCGGCGTTAGCGTGCGGGGATTTACTGCAAATTCGAGCCCTGGAACACTCCTGGGCGAGGCTTCCGCGGCACGGATCAACCAGCCTGCCGGATCGCGATATCCCTGATCAGCTGCCTGTCCGGTTTGCCTGAGGCCAGCATCGGCAGCTCGGCCATCAGCATCATCGCCTGCGGAGCCGCGTAGCGCGGCAGCCGGTCCCTGACGTAGGCCCTGATCTCGTCGAGACTTGGCGGCGCCGACCCGCCCGCCGCGACGACCATCGCGGTCACCCGCTCGCCCCAGTCGGGGTCGGGTGTGCCCACCACGACGGCGTCACCCACCCCAGGGCAGCCGCGCAGCACGTGCTCGACCTCGCCAGCCACCACCTTCTCGCCGCCGGAGTTGATCACGTCGTCGGCCCTGCCACGCACAACGAGCCGCCCGCCGTCCAGTTCGCCGAGGTCAGACGTCACGAACCAGCCGTCCTGCAGCGCGGCTCTGGTCAGCTCGGGAGCGAGCCGGTACCTGGAGAACAGCACGGTCCCGCTGATCCTGATCCGCCCGTCCTCGCCCGCGATCACACGGACGCCGTCGAGCGGCTCGCCGTCGTACACGCAGCCGCCGCAGGTCTCCGTCATCCCGTAACTGGTCACTACCCTGGCGCCCGCTGCCGCCGCATCGACCAGCAGGCCAGCGGGTATCGCCGCGCCGCCGAGCAGGATGCCGCTGAACTCTGACAGCGGCGCGCCCGCGTCCAGCAGCCTGCGCAGCTGCGTCGGGACCAGCGAAATGAACCGGCAGCCGTCGTATCGCGCTGCCTCACGGACGAGCACGCCGGCGTCGGCGCGATCGGTGATCACCGGGGTGCAGCCAGCCAGCAGCGACCGGACAAGAACCCCGAGGCCGGAGATGTGGTGCACCGGCAGGCAGCACAGCCAGCGCCCGCCAGCTGCCGCAGACAGCCGGTCAAGCGACGCCCGCGCCGACGCCGTGAGTGCCGCCGCGGTAAGCTCGGCGCCCTTCGGCAGTCCGGTCGAGCCCGATGTGGCCAGCACGACCGCCACGTCCTCGGCGACCCCTGGCGCGGCCCCGCGCACGCCGGCCTGCCTGCCGCGACCAGCTCCCGAGGTCCGTTGAAAATCCTGGGCAGTTTCTATGCTGGCCGGAGCGAACGCATCGATCAGCTCGCCGAGCCTGGCCTTGGGCAACGACGGGTCAAGCGGGAGGATGGCCGGCCCGCTGCCGTCGAGCGCCGCCGCCAGCGCCTCAAGCAGCCGCCCGCCGCCCGTACCTGGTGGGAGCAGGACCGCGTGGAGCGGCCGTGAAGTCACGGACGTAAGGTTAATCGGCGTATTCGTGCACATGAAGCGAGGGGGAGAAGTGGTCGACCGGCTGTCGGGCCGGCGCGAACTGCTTGAGCCGCTCCTGTCGGCGATGCGGGCCTTCGCGATCCCGCTGCGGAACAGCTTCCGCGGCATCACGGTGCGCGAGGGCGCGCTGCTGCACGGCCCGGCGGGCTGGGGCGAGTTCGCGCCGTTCGCCGAGTACGGCCCGGCTGAGAGTTCCCGCTGGCTGGCCAGCGCCATCGAGGCGGCCACGGTTGGCTGGCCTGACCCGCTCCGCACCGAGATCGGGGTGAACGCCACCATCCCCGCCGTGGAGCCGCACGCCGCATACGACATCGCCGCCAGCTCTGGCTGCCGGACCGCGAAGGTCAAGGTCGCCGAGCCAGGCCAGGGCGAACGGGACGACATCGAGCGGGTCGCCGCCGTGCGGGAGGCGCTCGGGCAGGCCGGCCGGATCAGGGTGGACGCCAACGGCGGCTGGGACGTCGACCAGGCCGCGAGCCTGCTAAGACGGCTCGCCAGGTTCGGCCTGGAGTACGCGGAACAGCCGTGCGCGACGCTGGACGAGCTGGCCAGGCTCCGCCGGCTGACCAGTGTCCCGCTGGCTGCTGACGAGTCGATCCGCAAAGCCGCTGACCCGCTGGCGGTGCGGGCAGCCGGCGCGGCCGACATCGTCGTGCTCAAGGTGGCGCCGCTCGGCGGGGTCAGGCCCGCGCTGCGGGTCGCGGCCGAGTGCGGGCTGCCTGTCGTGGTGTCGAGCGCCGTGGACTCCTCGGTCGGGCTGGCGGCCGGCGTGGCACTGGCCGCCGCGCTGCCCGAGCTCAGTTACGACTGCGGCCTCGGAACCGGGCGCATGCTCACCGGCGACGTCACCGCGAGCCCGCTGCTGCCCGACCACGGGACGCTGCGGGTCCGTGCTGCCGGAGTCGAGGACGAGGTGCTGGCGGTGTGGGAAGCCGACCCCGCGCCGTGGCGGGCTCGGGCGCTCGCCGCGGCGGAGTTCCTCTGGTGAGCGGCGAGCACCCGTCGGCGGCGCTGGCCGACGCGCTCGCCGACGAGCTGATCAGGTGCGGCCTGCGCGAGGTCGTGCTGGCCCCAGGGTCGCGGAGCGCGCCGCTCGCGA
Organism: uncultured Actinomycetota bacterium; assembly: GCA_963739025.1. GTDB lineage: Bacteria > Actinomycetota > Actinomycetes > Streptosporangiales > Streptosporangiaceae > Chersky-822. The sequence continues at coordinate 709,144 of CAVTYS010000006.1, forward strand.
TCGAGTTCCACCGCCGGTCAGAGGCGGGCGACCTGCGGCTCAGCGTCAGGATCGACGAGCGCAGCGCCGCGTTCTGCGCCCTCGGCCTGGCCAAGCGGAGCCAGACCCCGGTCGCGGTCGTCTGCACCTCTGGCACAGCCGCCGCGCACTTCCACGCGGCCGTCATCGAGGCGGACGAGTCAGCAGTCCCGCTGCTCGTGCTGACCGCCGACCGGCCGCCCGAGCTCCGCGGCACCGGCGCCAACCAGACCATCGACCAGCTGCGCCTGTACGGCCCTGCCGTCCGCTGGTTCTGCGAGGTGGGCGTCGCCGAGGACCGAGAAGACCAGGCGGGCTACTGGCGCAGCGCCGCATGCCGCGCGTGGGGGCTCGCATCGGGATCGGCAGGCGGCGCGCCGGGTCCTGTGCACCTGAACATCGCGCTGCGCGAGCCGCTCGTTCCAGAGACGTCACAGGACGCGGTGGTCACTGCTGACCGCAGGTCGGTCGCCCGGGCAGGCAACGCCCCGTGGACCAGGTTCTCCGACGTCGCTGAGCTGCCGTGGGCCGAGCGCGGCGTGGTCGTCTGCGGCGACGGCGACTACGACGCTGAACCGCTGCTGAACCTGGCGGCACAGGCGGGCTGGCCGGTGCTCGCCGAGCCATCGTCGAACGCGCGGCATGGCCCGTGCGCACTCGGCAGCTACCAGTACCTGATCGGCGATGCGGGCTTCATGGCCGCGCACCAGCCTGAGGTGATCGTCTCGGCGGGCCGGCCAGGGCTGTCGAGGAGCCAGCTCGCGCTGCTGCGGTCGGGCGCAAGGAAGCACGTGGTGATCGCGCAGGGTCCTGGGCGGTGGGCCGATCCCGCCAGGACCGCGACCGAGGTCGCAGCCGGGGTGGAGCTGACCGGGGACGCGGCCGCCGGCGGGGTGGGCAGCTGGCTCAGCGCCTGGCTGGCCGCTGACCGTGCGGCCGGCCTGGCCGTGGACGCGATCCTGGACGCCGATGCCACGCTCAGCGAGCCGCGGCTGGCCAGGGACGTCGTGGCGGCCGTGCCGGCGAACGGGCTGCTGTGGGCCGCGTCCAGCCTGCCGATCAGGGACCTCGACCAGCACATGCGGCCCAGGCAGGGGCCGCGGATCCTGGCCAGCCGAGGCGCGAGCGGCATCGACGGGCTGGTCTCGTCAGCCATCGGGGCGGCGCTGGCGCATCAGGCCTTTGGCGGCGGGCCCGCGGTGGCGCTGCTCGGCGACCTGGCGCTGCTGCACGACGCGCCAGGGCTGCTGCTCGGACCGAGCGAGCCGCGACCTGACCTGTGCGTGATCGTGGCGAACAACGACGGCGGCGGCATCTTCTCGATGCTCGAGCAGGCCGCGCTGCCAGGGCCGTTCGAGCGGGTCTTCGGCACCCCGCACGGCGCCGGGCTGGCCGATCTCGCGGCCGCGGCAGGGTTGCCGTACCGGCTGGTCGGCGAGGCGCCCGAGCTGACGGGCGCGCTGGCCGGCGCCTCCGGCCTGAGCCTGGTCGAGGTGCAGACGGAGCGCGCGGCGCAGGCCGCGCTGCGGCACCGGCTGGCCGGCGCCGCAGCGGCCGCGCTGAGAAGGCTCAGCTGACGCGGACGCGAGGATCGAGCGCCGCGTACATCAGGTCGACGACGAGGTTGGCGGCGACCACGAACACCGTCGCGATGATGACGAAACCCAGGACCAGCTGGCCGTCTCCCTGCGTGATGGCCTGAACCACCTGCTGGCCAATGCCCTGCAGGCCGAACACTTGCTCGACGACGACCACGCCGCCGAGCAGCGTGCCGACATCGACGCCGAGCTGGGAGACGACCGGCGTCATGGCTGCGCGGATCGCGTGCCGGTACAAGACCCGCCGCTCGGTGAGGCCCTTGGCACGCGCTGTCCTGATGTAGTCCTCGCCGAGAGTGTCGAGCAACGACCCCCTTGACAGCCTGGTATAGACCGCGGCCTGCACGACGGCCAGCGTGATCCACGGCAGGATCATCGCCCCGACCCACGGGGAGATGCCCTCGGAGAGCGGGTTGTAGCCGGTCGTGATCCACGTGAATCCGTGCTCGCTCAGCGGCACGAACACAATGAGGATCAGCAGCTGCCCGAGGACGAACACGGGCGCCGAGACGCCCGCCAGCACTCCCATCGTCGCCGTCCTGTCGAAAAGAGTGCGCGGCCTGGTCGCGCTGAGGATCCCGACGCTCAGGCCGACTATCAGCCAGAGCAGCACCCCTCCGATCACCAGGGACATCGTCGCGGGGAGGCCCTGCTTGATGATCGTCGTGACGGGTTCCTGCGAGTAGTAGGAGTACCCGAGATCGCCGTGCAGCAGGCGCCAGAGGTAGTGCCCGTACTGGGTGTACCACGGCAGGTCGAGCCCGTGCGTCCTGGCGATCGCGGCGAGCTGAGGTGGCCTGGCCGCCTTTCCCGCCAGTAGCCGCGCCACGTCGATCGGCGGGACGGCCTTGAAGAACAGCAGGAACGTCAGCGTGGCGACGACCCAGATCACGACGATCCCGCTGATGATGCGCCTGATCAGAAAGCGAACAGTACCCATGGCGTCAGCTCGCCTCGCTCGTCGCCGCGTCGGCTGTGGCTATCGCCAGCCGCCGCCGCTTGCGCTTGCTGAGCTTGCCGCTGGCCAGGAGCCGTTCCGTCCGCGGGTCCATCGCATCCCTGATGCCGTCACCCAGCAGGTTGAAGGCCAGGGTGGTGATCAGCAGCGCGGCGGCCGGGAAGACGACGTACCACCACGAATTGATGTGCTGCTGCGCCTCGGACAGGATGTTGCCCCAGCTCGGGGCCGGCGGCGGCACCCCGATCCCGAGATAGGACAGCGTCGCCTCGAAGCTCACCGCCGTCGGGATGAACAAGGTTGCGAGGACGAGCACGGGACCCAGCACGTTCGGCAGGATGTCGATGAACATGATTCGCCACGGGCCGGCGCCGATGGACCTGGCCGCCTCGATGTACTCCTTCTCCTTCAGCGACAGGGTCTGGCCGCGGACGACGCGGGAGATCCCGGCCCAGGAGAAGAACGTGATCACGCCCAGCACGATGTACAGGTTGGGGTGGAACACCGCGGCGAGCGCGAGCGACAGCACGATCAGCGGGAAGGCGAGCGCGGCGTCGATGAATCGCGCCAGCACGGTGTCGACCCAGCCGCCGAAGTAACCGGCGATCAGCCCTATGCTGGTGCCGAGTATGGCGGCGGCCAAGGTCGTGAAGATCCCGACTTCGAGCGAGATCCGCGCGCCGTACATGACCCGCACGAGCAAGTCCCTGCCGAGGAAGTCGGTGCCGATCGGGAAGCCGTGAACACCGGGGCCGACCGGCTGCCCGAACGAGTTCGTGCCCGTGTTCGTGAACGGCTGGTACTCGCCGTGGTGCAGCAGGGCGGCGACCACGGGTGCGAGGATCGCGGCGAGTATGACGAACACGATCACGCCGATGGAGGCCATGGCGACCCGGTCTGAACGCAGCCTGCGCCAGGTCAGGGACCATTGGCTGCGGCCTTCGATCGCCTCTTCCGGCGCATCTTCGACCGCCTGCGCGACGAACGCGACGTCAGTGATGCTCATCGTGACTCCCTCCTGGCTGTCCTGGCCAGGATCTCGTCCGCCTGAACGGGGTAGTGGCAGGCGGTCAGGTGGACGCTGGGGTCGCCTGCTTTGGTTTCCAGGGCTGGCTCGCTGGTGGTGCAGAGGTCTTGTGCTTTGGGGCAGCGGGGGTGGAAGCGGCAGCCGGTGGGTGGGTTGATGGGGGAGGGGACGTCGCCGGTGAGGATGATGCGCTGGCGCTGGCTGGCGGCGTCGGGGTCGGCGGCTGGGGCGGCGGACAGGAGGGCGGCGGTGTAGGGGTGGCGGGGGTGTTCGTAGACGTTGCCGCCTGGTCCTTGTTCGGCGATGCGGCCGAGGTACATGACGGTGACGGAGTCGGAGACGTGGCGGACGACTTCGAGGTCGTGGGCGATGAAGAGGTAGGACAGGCCGAAGTCGGCTTGGAGGTCGGCGAGGAGGTTGAGGACCTGGGCCTGGATGGAGACGTCGAGGGCGGAGACGGGTTCGTCGCAGATGATGAGCTTGGGGCGCAGGGCCAGGGCGCGGGCGACGCCGATGCGCTGGCGCTGGCCGCCGGAGAATTCGGCGGGGAAGCGGTTGTAGTGCTCGGGGTTGAGGCCGACGCGTTCCATGAGTTCCTGGACGGATTTCTTGCGCTGGGCGCCGGTGGCGGTGTTGTGGACGGCGTAGGGGTCGCCGATGATGGAGCCGACGCGGCGGCGGGGGTTGAGGGAGCCGTAGGGGTCCTGGAAGATCATCTGGATTTCGCGGCGGATTGGCTGCATGGCGCGGCGGGGCAGGTTGGTGATGTCGCGGCCTTCGAACCAGACTTTGCCGCTGGTGGCCGGGATCAGGCCGGCGATGCAGCGGGCCAGGGTGGACTTGCCGCAGCCGGTCTCGCCGACCAGGCCAAACGTCTTGCCGCGCGGGATCGACAACGACACCCCGTCCACCGCCTGGACGTGCGCGATCGTGCGCGAAAGCAGGCCCGAGCCGCGCACCGGAAAGTACTTGACCAGGTTGTCAACACGCACGAGCTCGTCGGCGTCCTGAGTCGGATCCGGCGGGAGGATGTTGTCGGCGGGCTGTCTGATACCGGTCATGTGATCACGCTGCCTTCTGATTCTGGCGCCGCCGCGATCGCTTCAGCGACCTTGACGGCATCGCCGCTCCTGCCCGCCTGCACCGCGCGCCTGCGGGTGTCCTCGGCTTCGCGGTCGGAGCCGACGGCGCTGGTGGGGAGCCAGCAGGCTGATCGGTGTCCTGAGGCGTCGCCGACGGGGGTGAGGGCTGGTTCGTCGGTGAGGCAGCGGTCCATGACGTAGGCGCAGCGGGGGTGGAACGCGCAGCCTTGGGGGAGCCGGATGAGGCTGGGTGGCTGGCCGGTGATGGGGATGAGCCGGTCGCGTGCGGCGGAGCTGTGCGGGATGGATTCGAGGAGGCCTTTGGTGTAGGGGTGGTGCTGGCGGTAGAAGATGTCGCGTTTGGTGGCTTTCTCGGCGGCGCGGCCGGCGTACATGACCATGACGTCGTCGGCGATGTCGGCGACGACGCCGAGGTCGTGGGTGATCATGAGCAGGGCGGTGCCGGATTCTTGCTGCAGGCGGAGCAGCAGGTCCAGGATCTGGGCCTGGACGGTGGCGTCCAGGGCGGTGGTGGGCTCGTCGGCGATGATCAGCTTGGGGTTCAGCGAGATGGCCATGGCGATCATGGCGCGCTGGCGCATGCCGCCGGAGAACTGGTGCGGGTAGTCGTTGACGCGTTCGCGGGGGCGGGGGATGCCGACGTGGCCGAGCAGGTCGACGGCCCGCTCGGTGGCGGCGGCCTTGGACACGGTCTTGTCGTGGGCGCGGATCATCTCGGTGATCTGCCAGCCGACTTTGTACAGGGGGTGCAGGCTGGTGAGGGGGTCCTGGAAGATCACGGCGATGTCCTTGCCGCGGATCTTCTGCAGGGACCGGGGGTCCAGGCCGACCAGGTTCACGCCGTCGAAGACGGCCTTGCCGGTGATCTGCCCGCCCGGGGTCAGGCCGAGCAGGCTCTGGGTCAGGACGGTCTTACCCGAGCCGGACTCGCCGACGATGCCGAGCGTGCGGCCGGGTTCGATGCTGAACGAGACCCCCCGCACCGCCTGCACCGTACCGTCAGCCGTCGGGAAGCTGACCCGCAGATCAGAAACCTCGAGCAGGCTCATGTATTCCTCCCGGAAGGTGCCTGCGCGCATGACCCACCGGGATCTCGGCGATATGCGGGGGTTTTGCAGGCGAGTTCATCTCTTCGTCGGTTACGTCACAGGTTAACCGCGTAGATCAGGTACGGCCAGTTCCGGCCGGGCACGAACGCGCACCCGGCCGGAACTGTGGGTTACTTAGCCGTTCTTGAGGTAGACGTTCGTCAGGTCGGGACCACCGATGTTGGGCGTGAAGACGACGGCCGTGCTGCCCGAGGGCATGCCCGACGTGTCGACGTTCTCCACGTTCTTGCTCGAGTAGAACGGTGCGTACTCGCTGACGAGCGGGATGATGACGGCGTCGTGCATGACCGTCACGTCGATCTGGTGCCACAGGGCGGCTGACTGCGCCAGGTTGGAGGTTGCCTCGGCCTGGTCGATCATCTTGTCAACTTGCGGGTTGCTGTAGCAGCCGTAGTTGATCGTGCCCTGCACGCAGTTGGTGCGGAAGAACGGGTCGACGACCGTGCGGCCGTTGTTCCCGCCGAACCAGTCAGGAATCCAGCCGACCTGCGCCAGGTCGAACGTGCCCGCCTTGTTGTTGGTGGACGGGGTTCCGACGTGCGTGAAGAACGTGGCGCCTGACTCGGCCTGTCCGACCAGGTTGATGCCGCAGAGCTTGAGGCTCGACTGGACGCTCTGGAAGAACGCCGAGTTGACGCTGTCGTTCTGGTAGCCGTAGTTCAGCTTGATCCCGTTCTTGTAGCCGGCCTGCGCGAGCAGCGCCTTGCACTTGGCGGGATCGCCCTGGTTGCCCTTGCTGGGGTACGGGTTGTAGTTCTGGAAGCCCGCGGCGCCCGGCGGGATCGCCGTGTTGATGATCTTGGCGACGAGCGGGCCGCCCGCGACCTTCTGTATCCCGACCTTGTTGATCGCGAACTCGATCGCCTGCCGGATCTTGACGTTGGCCATGGCGTGGTTCGAGTTCGGGCTCTGGATGTTGAACGCGATGTACGGGACGGTGCTGATCCACGGCCAGATGTAGAACTTCGGGTCGTGGGTCGACAGGAGCTGCTGATACGAGCTCGGGTTGATGGTGGTGTCAAGCGGCATGTCGAACTTGCCGGCCTGCATGTCAGCGAGCTGCGTCGCGGCGTCGTTGACGCCCATGGTGACGGTGATCTCGTTGACGTACTGATGCCTGACCGGGTCCGAGCTCTGCTTCCAGGCAGGGTTCTTCACCAGCGTGATCGACCGGCTCGGCACGTACGAGCTGACCTTGTACGGACCGTCGGAGACGATGTGCTTGTTGAAGTCGTTGCTGCCTGGAATGTACTTGTCGGCCTCGACCGGGCGGGCCGACGCGAACGGCATCGCCAGCATGAACGGGAAGTCTCCGGCGCGCTTGATCATGTGGAACACGATCGTCGAGGAGTCCGGCGTCGTGATCCCGGAAATGTCGTGCGTGTTCTGGAAGTTCGCGAACTGAGCCGCGGTCGGCTTCTTGATCTTCGCGAAGGCCTTCGTCTCCTGGTCGCAGTAGGACTGCAGGCCAACGATCGTCTGCGAGTAGTACGGCAGGTTGCCGACCGGTGCGACCGTGTTGCAGAAGGCCTTGAACTCCCTGACGAAGTCAGCCGCCACGACCTGCCGTGGCGGGCTGGTGCTCCAGTCGACACCTTGCCTGATGTGGAACGTGTACGTCAGCCCGTCCTTGCTCAGGCCGCCGTTGGCGGTGGTCGGGTACGCCGTCGCGATGTCCGGGACGGGAATCGTGTCCTTGACCCAGCCCTTGCCGCCGATCGTCGGGTCGGGCGCGGCCGGGTAGGAAAGGAGCTGGCGCGCGAAGGTGCGCTCGAGAATGTAGTTGGCCGTGTAGTACGCGGGCACTGGGTCGAGGTACGTCGGTCCGCCGGCCGCCACGATCTTCAGCGTCCCGCCCTTCACCGGCTGCCCGCCAGAACCTGGGTTATTGTTGCCGCTGCTGCCGCCGCTGCTGCAGGCCGCCAGTCCGGCTGCGAGCAGTCCAGCGGTTGCCAGCGCGGCAATTCGATGGATCTGACGTGTCATGAGCAAACTCCTTCTAGCCTGCGGTTTACCGCAGGCATGTCCGTATTCCCCTTTGTGGGTACACGGAATTAGCGCTGTCGTCTACCGGCCGGAAGGAAGCGGTCGCGGGCATTTACGCAACCGCAATCACCTTGTGACAATGAAGGTCATGAACCGCTTATACCCGCCATGAACGTCACTGCAGCGATAATTCGCTCGAAACGTACCATAGCGGCAGGCGCGCACACAATCTAGCTTGTGGCGCCCTGGCTAGCTGACCCGGACCCTAGGGTCGAGGATCGCGTAGGAGAGGTCGACGATCAGGTTCGCGATCACCACGAACAGCGCGGCCAGGATGACGAACCCGATCACAAGCTGGCCGTCGCCCTGGGTGATCGCCGTGACCGTCTGCTGGCCGAGGCCCTGCAGGCCGAAGACCTGCTCGACCACGATGACCCCGCCGAGCAGCGCGCCGACATCGATGCCCAATTGCGAAACCACCGGAGTCATCGCGGATCTGACCGCGTGCCGGTACAGCACCCGGCGTTCGCTGATGCCTTTCGATCGCGCTGTCCTGATGTAATCCTCGCCGAGGGTGTCGAGCAGCGAACCGCGCGAGAGCCTCGTGTAGACCGCCGCCTGGACGATCGCGAGCGTGATCCAGGGCAGGATCATGCAGCCGAGCCAGCCGGTGAAGCTCTGGGTGATCGGCGTGTAGCCGGTCTGGATGAAGCCGATGCCGTGGTTGTTCAGCTGCAGGTAGACGCCGACGATCAGCAGTTCGCCGACCACGAAGACGGGCGCCGAGACCCCGGCGAGCACGCCGACGGTCGCGATCCTGTCGAACAGGCTGCGCGCCCTGGTGGCGCTGAGGATGCCCGTGCCGAGCCCGGCGATCAGCCACAGCAGGGTGCCGCCGATGACCACCGACAGCGTGGCAGGCAATGCCTGCTTGATGATCGTCGTCACCGGCTGCTGCGAGTAATAGGAGAAGCCCAGGTTGCCGTGCAGGAGGTTGCCGAGGTAGTGCCCGTACTGAGCGAGCTTCGGCTGGTTCAGGCCGAGGTTCCGCTCGACCTGAGCGATGACCTGCGGGGTGGCGGCACGGCCGGCCAGGTTGCGCGCGACCACCTGCTCGGGCACCGCGACGAAGAAGAGGAAGAACGTCAGCGACGCGACGGCCCAGAGCACGATGATCCCGGCCAGGATCCTGCGGATGAGGAAGCGCGCCATGCCCATCGCTCAGCCCTCCCTGTCAGCCTGGGGGCCGGGCGGGGGCTGGTCGACGCTCGTGTCGGCTTCCTGGCCGATCATGATCGCGATGTCGAGGTTCAGTCCGCCCTTGTCGCGCTTGTTCCGCCTGTTCCGCCTGTTCCGCTTGTTCTGCTTGCGGGCCGCGGTCGTGGTGCCGGCGAAGATGCGCTCGGTGCGCGGGTCGATGGCGTCGCGGATGCCGTCGCCGAGGAGGTTGAAGGCGAGGGTGGTGATCAGCAGCGCGGCGGCCGGGAAGACCACGTACCACCACGCGGTCTGATAGTGATCCTGGGCCTCGGACAAGATGTTGCCCCAGCTCGGGGCCGGCGGCGGGATGCCGATGCCGAGGAAGGACAGCGTCGCCTCGAAGCTCACGGCCGTCGGGATGTACAGCGTCGCCAGCACCAGGACGGGGCCGAGCAGGTTGGGCAGGATGTCGATGAACATGATCCGCCACGGCCCGGCGCCGAGGGACCTGGCGGCCTCGATGTACTCCTTTTCCTTCAGCGACAGGGTCTGGCCCCGCACGATCCTGGAGATGCCAGCCCAGGAGAAGAACGTGATCACCCCGATCACGATCGCCAGGCTGGGGCTCAGCACCGCGGCGAGCGCGAGCGCGAGCACGATGAACGGGAACGCCAGCACCGCGTCGATGATCCTGGCCAGCACGGTGTCCACCCAGCCGCCGAAGTAGCCGGCGATCAGCCCGAGGCTGACCCCGAAGATCGCGGCAACCGCCGTGGTGAACAGCCCGACGAACAGCGAGATCTGGGCGCCGTAGGCGATGCGGACGAGCAGGTCCCGGCCTATCTGGTCGGTGCCGATCGGGAAGCCGTGCGTGCCGGGGCCGACCGGCTGGCCGAAGGAGTTCGTGCCTGTGTTGGGGAATGCCTGGTACTCGCCGTGGTGCAGCAGGGCGGCGATGAGCGGGGCGCAGAGCGCGAAGAGGCAGGTCAGGCCGATGATCACGATGGAGGCGACGGCGACCTTGTCGGAGCGCAGGCGGCGCCAGGTGAGCTGCCATTGGCTGCGGCCTTCGATCGCCTGGACGGGCGCGTCTTCGACGGCGGTGGCCTGGAACTGGACTTCGGTGATGCTCATCGGGCTTGCCTCCGGCCCGTCCGTGCCAGGGTCTCGTCCGCCTGAACGGGGTAGTGGCAGGCGGTCAGGTGGACGCTGGGGTCGCCTGCTTTGGTTTCCAGGGCTGGCTCGCTGGTGGTGCAGAGGTCTTGTGCTTTGGGGCAGCGGGGGTGGAAGCGGCAGCCGGTGGGTGGGTTGATGGGGGAGGGGACGTCGCCGGTGAGGATGATGCGCTGGCGCTGGCTGGCGGCGTCGGGGTCGGCGGCTGGGGCGGCGGACAGGAGGGCGGCGGTGTAGGGGTGGCGGGGGTGTTCGTAGACGTTGCCGCCTGGTCCTTGTTCGGCGATGCGGCCGAGGTACATGACGGTGACGGAGTCGGAGACGTGGCGGACGACTTCGAGGTCGTGGGCGATGAAGAGGTAGGACAGGCCGAAGTCGGCTTGGAGGTCGGCGAGGAGGTTGAGGACCTGGGCCTGGATGGAGACGTCGAGGGCGGAGACGGGTTCGTCGCAGATGATGAGCTTGGGGCGCAGGGCCAGGGCGCGGGCGACGCCGATGCGCTGGCGCTGGCCGCCGGAGAATTCGGCGGGGAAGCGGTTGTAGTGCTCGGGGTTGAGGCCGACGCGTTCCATGAGTTCCTGGACGGATTTCTTGCGCTGGGCGCCGGTGGCGGTGTTGTGGACGGCGTAGGGGTCGCCGATGATGGAGCCGACGCGGCGGCGGGGGTTGAGGGAGCCGTAGGGGTCCTGGAAGATCATCTGGATTTCGCGGCGGATTGGCTGCATGGCGCGGCGGGGCAGGTTGGTGATGTCGCGGCCTTCGAACCAGACTTTGCCGCTGGTGGCCGGGATCAGGCCGGCGATGCAGCGGGCCAGGGTGGACTTGCCGCAGCCGGTCTCGCCGACCAGGCCAAACGTCTTGCCGCGCGGGATCGACAACGACACCCCGTCCACCGCCTGCACCTGGGTCACGGCGCGGCGGATCAGCCCCGGCCCGTAGACGGGAAAGTGCTTGGTGAGGTCGACCGCGCGGACGAGGACGTCCGTCATGCGATCACGCCACCGTGTGACTCAGGGGCAGCGGCGATGGCCTGGGCTACTTGGGCGGCGCGGCCGGTGCGGCCGAGTTCGACGGCCTGGGCGCGCACGCGCTCGGCGTCATCGCTGCGGCCGATGGCGGCGACCGGCAGCCAGCAGGCTGATCGGTGTCCTGAGGCGTCGCCGACGGGGGTGAGGGCTGGTTCGTCGGTGAGGCAGCGGTCCATGACGTAGGCGCAGCGGGGGTGGAACGCGCAGCCTTGGGGGAGCCGGATGAGGCTGGGTGGCTGGCCGGTGATGGGGATGAGCCGGTCGCGTGCGGCGGAGCTGTGCGGGATGGATTCGAGGAGGCCTTTGGTGTAGGGGTGGTGCTGGCGGTAGAAGATGTCGCGTTTGGTGGCTTTCTCGGCGGCGCGGCCGGCGTACATGACCATGACGTCGTCGGCGATGTCGGCGACGACGCCGAGGTCGTGGGTGATCATGAGCAGGGCGGTGCCGGATTCTTGCTGCAGGCGGAGCAGCAGGTCCAGGATCTGGGCCTGGACGGTGGCGTCCAGGGCGGTGGTGGGCTCGTCGGCGATGATCAGCTTGGGGTTCAGCGAGATGGCCATGGCGATCATGGCGCGCTGGCGCATGCCGCCGGAGAACTGGTGCGGGTAGTCGTTGACGCGTTCGCGGGGGCGGGGGATGCCGACGTGGCCGAGCAGGTCGACGGCCCGCTCGGTGGCGGCGGCCTTGGACACGGTCTTGTCGTGGGCGCGGATCATCTCGGTGATCTGCCAGCCGACTTTGTACAGGGGGTGCAGGCTGGTGAGGGGGTCCTGGAAGATCACGGCGATGTCCTTGCCGCGGATCTTCTGCAGGGACCGGGGGTCCAGGCCGACCAGGTTCACGCCGTCGAAGACGGCCTTGCCGGTGATCTGCCCGCCCGGGGTCAGGCCGAGCAGGCTCTGGGTCAGGACGGTCTTACCCGAGCCGGACTCGCCGACGATGCCGAGCGTGCGGCCGGGTTCGATGCTGAACGAGACCCCCCGCACCGCCTGCACCGTACCGTCAGCCGTCGGGAAGCTGACCCGCAGATCAGAAACCTCGAGCAGGCTCATTCATCCCCCCATGCGGTGCCGCCTTAGCCGTTCTTCAGCCAGACGCTGGTGATGTCTGGCCCGCCGATGTTCGGCTGATACACCACCGCGGACGTGCCGGCTTGCTCGACGTTCGGGCTTGAGTACATCAGCAGCTGCTGGCTGAGCAGCGGGACGATGACCGCGTTGCTCATCACGTTGTGGTCGGCCTTATTCCATAGCTTGCCGGCCTCGGTGACGCTCGTCGCCGACTCGGCCTGCCTGATCAGGCCGTCGAGCTCCTTACTGCTGTAGCAGCCGTAGTTGGTGGTGTTCAGCACGCAGTTGGTCTCGAACAGCGGCGAGATGATGGTGCGGCCGTTGTTGCCGTACCAGTCGGGATACCAGGCCGCCTGGCCCATGTCCCAGGTGCCCGCCTTGGCGTTGGCAGGAGCGTTGCCCAGGTCGACGAAGAAGGTCGACCCAGCCTCCGGCTTGCCGTTCAGGTTCACGCCGCAGCTGCGGAGGCTGGCCTGCAGCGCCTCGAAGACCGACTTGTTGATGCTGTCGTTCGGGTACAGGTAGGTCAGGGTCAGCCCCTTCTTGTACCCGGCCTTGGCCAGCATCGACTTGCACTTGGATGGATCACCCTGGCTGTTGTTCGTCGGATACAGGTTGTCGTTCTGGAAGCCGACGTTGCCCGGCGAGATCGCCGTGTTGAGGACCTTCGCGACGGTCGGGCCGCCGACGACCTTCTGCACGGCCACCTTGTTGACGCCGTACTGGATCGCCTGGCGGACGGCGAGCTTGCTCATGGCGCCGCCGCTGTTCGGGCTGCGCAGGTTGAACACCATGTAAGGCAGCAGGTTGGAACCTGGCCAGGCGCGGAACTTCGGGTCGTGCGTGGACTCGAGCGTCGGGATCTCGCTCGGCACGATGGTGGTGTCGAGCGGCAGGTCATACTGGCCCGCCTTCATGTCGTTGAACTGTGTCTGCGCGTCAGAGACGCCCATCGTCACCGTCACCTTGTCCACGTACTGGTGCCGGTTCTGGTCGGTGGACTGCTTCCACGCCGGGTTCCGCGACATCGTGATCGACCGGCTTGGCGTGTACGAGGTGATCTGGTACGGGCCGTCGGAGATCGTGTGCTGATCAAGGGCCAGGCTGTTCGGCACGTACTTGTCGTACTCCACCGGCCTGGCCGAAGTGAACGGCATCGCCAGCATGTACAGGAAGTCACCGGCCGGATGGATGAGGTTGAACCGCAGCGTCGACGGGCTCACCGCGACGAGTCCCGAGATGGAGTGCGTGTTCTGGTAGTTCGCTATGGTGGCCGCGGTCGGCGCGTGCTTCTTGTTCGCGAAATACGCGGTCTCGGCGTCGCAGTACTGCTTCAGGCCGGCGATCGTCGCCGTGTAGTACAGCGGGTTGCCGACCGGGCTGACCGGGTTGCAGAACGCCTTGTACTCCCTGATGAAGTCCGCGGCCGTCACCTGGCGCGGCGGGCTCGTGTTCCAGTCCACGCCCTGCTTGATGTGGAAGGTGTAGGTCTTGCCGCCGTTCGTGATCCCGCCGTTGGACGTGCTCGGCACCTTGGTCGCGATATCGGCGACCGGCGTGGTGTTCTTGGTCCAGCCCGCGGAGTTGAGCGTCGTGCCGGGAGCCGTCGGATAGGTCAGCAGCTGACGCGCGTAGCCACGCTCGAGGATGTAGTCCGCCGTGTAGTAGGCCGAGACCGTGTCGATGTGGTCAGGGCCCGACGCAGCGACGAATTTCAGCGTGCCGCCCCGTACTGGCGTGGATCCCGAGGATCCGCTGCCGCCTGACGAGCTGCTGCACGCGGCGAGTCCGGCTGCTGTCAAGCCAGCAACCGCCATCACGGCGATCCGCTGGGAACGACGTCTCATGAGCTGGCTCCTTTGAACCTGGCGCATCGCACAGGTGTGGTGGTAGTCACAAGCAGTCACTATATGTAGTCCGAGAAATACACTCTGTGACTACACGCTTTCAAGAAGGCTGTCTAGCCGCGGCTGAAGGCGGCTGACCAGCCTTTATGCAACCGAAATCTCATCGTGACCACGGAGATAGCGGAGCCAGGCAGAACAGACGGATATTTCAGGAGTGCCGTTTCCGTGCGGTATTCGCTGAGCTGGCCAGCGCCGTCAGCCCTCCTGCACCGTCAGCCCTCCAGCGCGTACCGCATCGGCCAGAACTTCGTCTGCGCCTCTGCCACTTCGGCGGGCGGGTTCGACCCGGCCACGATGCCGCAGCCGGCGAAGAGCCTGGCGTTGCGCCCCGCTACCAGCCCGCAGCGGAGCGCGATGCCCCACTCGCCGTTGCCCCTAGCATCGACCCAGCCCACCGGCCCTGAATAGCGTCCCCTGTCCATCCCTTCGAGGTCGCGGATCAGGTCCATCGCGGCCTCGGCTGGCGTGCCGCAGATCGCGGCGGTCGGGTGCAGCGCGGCGGCGAGCGCCAATGCAGAATGGCTCGCGTCCTCGGGCGATGCGAGCTCGCCGTCCACCCACGTAGCCAGGTGCTGCACGTTGGCGAGCCTGAGCAGCGACGGCTGCTCGTCGATGCGCAGGTCGGCGCAGAGCGGCTGCAGCGCGGCGCGGACGTCCTCGACCGCGTAGCTATGCTCGTCGCGATCCTTGGCCGATGCGAGCAGGGCGGCACCGAGCGCCCGGTCGGCCTCCTGCGTGCCGCCACGCGGCATCGTGCCGGCCAGGACCAGCGAGTGCAGCTTGCTGCCTGTCCTGCGGATCAGCAATTCGGGGGTTGCGCCGAGCAGCCCGTCGCAGGCGAAGGTGTAGCAGTCCGGATACCGGCCGGCCAGCCGGGCCAACAGGACTCTCCCGTCGATGTCGGCGGCAGCGGTCGCGTTCATCTCGAGTGCGAGGACAACTTTGCGCAGGGCACCGTCTGAGATGGCGGCCACGGCCGTCGCCACCGCCCGTTCCCACTCGGGCGCGGTCAGGCTGCCGTCGGCCCAGCGCACTCCGATGGGCCCCACGGGCCCCACGGGCGGCTCTGGCGCGCTGTCACAGGTCGCGGCGGTTTCGCCTGCCCTGCTGATCGTGGTGAGCCAGGCGGCGCCGTGCCAGCGGCCGAGCACGGTCCTCGGCACCACGAGCACCGAGCCGTCTGAGGCTGGGTCGAAGGTGAAGC
Source organism: uncultured Actinomycetota bacterium (assembly GCA_963739025.1). Classification (GTDB taxonomy): domain Bacteria; phylum Actinomycetota; class Actinomycetes; order Streptosporangiales; family Streptosporangiaceae; genus Chersky-822. Next base: position 724,525 of record CAVTYS010000006.1, read on the forward strand.
TGCCGAACGCGACCGGGCCGGTCCCCGGTACCGCCACCTCGTCGGTGACCTGGGCGGCATCGAATACCTCGCGCAGCCACTTCTCGCCGGCCACGAAGCGGTCCTGCCCGGCGGGCAGGGTGATCTTGGCAGCGGTGCCCCAGCCGACCAGGCCGTCGCCGCGACGCACCCAAGCCAGGGCGCCGGGCTCGGGCAGCGTGGCGATCAGGTCGCCGGGATCTGGCGCCGGAATGGTCCGCACGACCAGGCGACCAGGCGACCGCTCGGCCGCTTCGTCGTGCTGATATCCCACGGCAGACAACAATACGTGCGCGTCCGGGCTGTCTTGCGCACGGGGAACGGGCTACAGCAGGCTGAGCTGCCCCGCGTCCTCATTCGGCGGCTTCTGGCGGCCTGGCCGCGGATTCACGCGCCGCACAGCGGTGGGGGTCGCCCTGCCCACTTTGTATCTGGCAGCGAACTCGCCCGCCTGCGCCGCGATCCGCTGCTGATAGGCCTTCGGCGCGTAGGCTCCCGAGCCGTACAGTTCCCTGTACCTCGCGACGAGGCCTGGATGCTGCTCGGACAGCCAGGCCAGGTACCACTCGCGGGCGCCCGGCCGCAGATGGAGCACGATCGGCGTGACGCTGGCCGCCCCCGCCTCGGCAATCTGCCTGACGGTCTCTTCCAGCTGGTCAGGGGCGTCGGTCAGGAACGGCAGCACAGGACCCATGAGGATGCCGCAGCGCAGCCCCCGCTCGCTGATCGCCGCGCAGGCGCCGAGCCGCCGCTGCGGGCTCGGCGTGCCAGGCTCCACCGACGCGGACAGGCTGGCGTCCGTGAACCCGACGGATATGTTCAGCGCGACGGACGTGACCTGCGCTGCGTCGGTGATCAGGTCAAGGTCCCTGAGCAGCAGCGTTCCCTTGGTCAGGATCGAGAACGGGTTCCTCGCGTCCCGCAGCGCGGCGATGATGCCCGGCATCAGCCGGTACCGGCCCTCGGCTCGCTGGTAGCAGTCCACGTTCGTGCCCATGGCGACGTGCTCGCCAGACCAGCGCGGCCTGGCGAGCTCCTTACGCGCGAGCTCGGCCGCGTTCACCTTGACGATGATCTTGGAGTTGAAGTCGAGCCCGGCGTTCAGATCCAGGTAGGTGTGCGTGTTGCGGGCGAAGCAGTAGACGCACGCGTGCCCGCAGCCACGGTAGGGGTTGATGGTGAACTGGAAAGGCATCCGCGAGGACGGAGGCACCTTGTTGATAATCGACTTGGCGTAGACCTCGTAGAACGTCATGCCCTGGAAGCCTGGGGTATCGAACGTCCGCGCGACGGCCTCCCGCCCGAACAGCGCCGCCTGCTCCCTGCCCAGCCCTGGGGCCGGGCCATCCTCCACTCGCTGCCGGTCCCAACGCATGCATGCACTGTAGAACACACGTTCGAATATTTCAACAAAGCTATTCCGCGGCTAGTCTTTGGTCATCGGCAGGTAAATAATCTTCCAACAGGGGATAGTAAGGAAAAGTCCCGCCGCCCACTGATCCCGCGGCGGGCGGCGGCGGAGGTGACACGTGGCGCTTCCCATGGATGAGCAGCGCATCCTCGAGGAGATGGAGCGCATGCTCGCCGCCGACGACCCGAAACTAGCCACGCGGCTCGCCGCGTTCGGCCAGCCGGGGTTCGGTCAGGTGCTGCGGACCAGGCGAGCCAGGGCGACCCTGTCAATCATGCTGCTCGTGCTGATCGCGGCTGTCGCGGCCGTGATCTACCTGATGAGCGCGCTCCGGCCGGGCAGCCCCGGCACCGGGCACGGCCAGCGTTCAACGCAGACCGCGACACCGACGCCGGGGCGGCTCACGACGCCTCCGTCCAGGGTGAGCGGGCGAACGGGAGTTCCGGCCGCGCGCCAGGGCCGGCCCAGCCCCGTGCAGGCGTGCACCCCGACGCTCGCGCCGTCGTGCGGGGCCCGATGGAGCTCGGCTGGGGCGAGCACCAGGGCAGGCGGGTCAGGCTAGCAGCGGCTATTCTCCTGCCATGCCGCCGGACGAGCCCGCCATAGCGGGCATCACGCATCGTGTCATCGAAATCGGTGACCTTTCCGTGCATGTCGCGGAGGCGGGCGCCGGGCCGCTCGTGCTGCTGCTGCACGGCTTCCCGGAGTCCTGGTACTCCTGGCGGCACCAGCTGACGGCGCTGGCGGCCGCTGGCTATCACGCCGTCGCTCCTGACCAGCGCGGATACGGCCGCACAGATGGGCCCGACGGACCAGGCAGCTACACGATGCTGCACCTGACCGGCGACGTGATCGGGCTGATGGACGGGCTTGGCGCCGAGCGGGCCGTGGTAGCGGGCCATGACTGGGGCGCACCTGTCGCCTGGAACACGGCGCTGCTGCGTCCTGACCGGGTATCGGGAGTGATCGGCCTGAGCGTCCCTTACACGCCGCGCGGCACCACGTCGCCGGTGCCCGCGCTCCGCGCGCTGTTCGGCGATGGCTTCTATATCTGCTACTTCCAGCAGCCAGGCATCGCGGACGCGGAGCTGGGCCGTGATCCGCACGACACGTTCCGCCGGCTGCTGTTTGCCGCCTCGGGCGACGCCAGCGCAGGGGGTGCCCCCGTCGTCCCGCCCGGCGGCGGGTTCCTGGACATCTGCCCGCGGCCCAGCGAGCTGCCTGGCTGGCTCACCGAGCGTGATATCGGCGTCTTCGCCGCGCAATTCGCGGCCTCCGGCTTCACCAAGCCGCTGAACTGGTATCGCGCGATGGACCTGACCTGGGAGCTGATGGCGCCGTGGAAACACGCGCCGGTTACCGTGCCCGCGGCCTACCTCGTGGGGGACAGGGACCTGACGGTGAGCTTCCTCGGCGGAGCCTCGGTGCTCGACCGGCTCAAGGGCGTGGTGCCGGATCTGCGCATGGCGCGGACGCTGCCCGGCTGCGGGCACTGGACCCAGCAGGAGCGCGCCGGCGAGGTCAGCGCCGCGATGCTCAGCTTCCTTGCTGGGCTCGGCTAAGCCCCAGCCGCAGGCTGGTCTCCCCCCACAGGTCGCGGTAGTACCTGGCCGCCTGGCTGCGCGGCGCGGTCGCGGTCACCGGCGCCCGCGCCACGGACATCCGCTCGATCGCTGATAGCGCCGGTATCACGGCAGCGGCCACGTCGTCGCGCTGGGCAGGCAGTTCCTCGGCGATCTCGCGGTGCAGCCGCTTGCGCCTGTCGACCATCGAGAAGAACGCCAGGATCCGTGGCCGGTGCCGGTCCAGGCCCGCCACGAACTCGGTGAGCTGATCCAGCGTGCGCACCGACAGCGTGGTCGGGATCAGCGGGATGAGCAGCAGATCGGCGGCGCGCAGCACGTTCTCCGACAGTAGCGAGATGCCCGGCGGGCAATCCAGGACAACGAGGTCGAACTCGCGCCGCAGCGGCGCGAGCAGGCTGCGCAGCCTGCTCACCGACTTGCGCTCGCTGTCCAGGTGCAGGTCCAGGTTGCGGTAGGTGAAGTCAGCGGGGAGCAGGTCCAGGTTGTCGAAGTCGGTGGCCTTGATGGCGTCATCGACCGGGCGCTTGCCGGCGATCAGCGCCTTACCGCCGCCCTTGACCCTGGGCCTGACCCGGAACAGGAAGCTGGCCGCGGCCTGCGGGTCTAGGTCCCACAGCAGCACGCGGTAGCCGTCGGCGGCCGCCAGGTAGGCGAGGTTGACCGCGGTCGCCGTCTTGCCGACGCCGCCCTTGATGTTGTACGTCGCGAGTACCTTCACGGTGCCGCCCTGGTCAGCGCTTCGATTCTGGCCCGGCTCCTGGCGCTGGCGAAGCCGGCGAACAGCCCGGCGAACTCGGCCCTGGCGGCACGCTGCCTGACCGCGAGCCCGCCGGCGATCTCGCCCATGGCGAGGAGCGTCTCGGCCGGCGCGCTGGCGTCGGCCATCATCTTCGTCGCGAACGCGCGCAGCTCGGCCTGCTGCACCTCGGTGTCCTGGAACTCGCCAAGGCAGTCCTGCAGTGCCTTCAGCTCGTTGACGGCACGCCACTGATCGGCAGGATCGTGCAAGGACGCGAACACCTCGAGCAGGTAGCGCAGCTCCTTGCACAGTTTGCGGAGGTCGTGCAGCGCCTGCGGGGGAGCGGCCGCGTCGATGGTGCCGCCTGAGCGCAGCACGCGCTGGTGCGCACGGGCGATTCGGCCTGCCGCGAACCTGCCCGTGGCCGGACGCCGCCCCGGTGCCGCTGCGACCTGCTTGAGGTCGTGCTGCCATGACCTGGCAAGCCTGGAATACCTGGCCGAGCGGAGGCCGCCGGCGAGCTGACGCTGGGCGCTGGCGCGCTGCCTTGCGAGGTAGTCGTGGAAGGGCCGGAGCTCGGGCTCGGTCCCGGCGATCAGCCTGCCAGCCATGGCGGGGTAGCCGAGCAGGTACACATCCAGGTCGCGGGTCGGCGTGGTGAGGTCGCCAAGCCATTTGAACTCCGGCCGGTACCGGTCGGCCAGGCCGGCCGGCAGGGCCGCGCGCGCCAGCTTGAGCACCGACCTGGTCCGCCGCACCGCGATCCGCAGGTCGTGCAGGAATTCGGTGTCGACGTCGCGGATGGTGCCGGGAACGTTGGCCTGGGCGGTCATGAAGAGCCTGGTCAGCACCGTGCAGACGGCGAGCGCGGCCGGCATGTCGGCGGTCAGCCGCACGTCGATCTTGCTCGTGTAGTCGCCTGGCCGGCGGCCAGCCGTCCGCACGGCCGACTCGAACACCGAGTGATCGGCCCTGGCGACGCCTGGCGCCCTGGCCACTGCCTCGGCAAGCTTCGCGGCCTGCGCCTGGTAGCCGCGCAGCGGGCTGATCGTGACCCTGGGCTGAGCCCGCGCCCTCAGCCGGCTGGGTGAGGGTCAGCTGGTCGGTGGTGACGATCGCGATCGTCTTGGCATCGGCGTCGAGCGCCCTGTGCCTGGTCTGCACGCTGGTCGCCCTGACCACCGGCAGCAGTGCCCTGACGCCCACGACCGGTGCCAGGTGCTCGCGCAGCGGCCCGACCGGCAGCTGCTCGATCCTGGCCGGCCAGCGCAGCCGCCCGCCAGGCCCGCCCGCGCTCTGCGCCGCGACCAGCTCGCCGTCCCGCGCGGTCAGCACCAGCTCGGAGCCGCCGCGGCCGACCGCGGCTTCCAGGTTCAGCCCGGCCCTGAACAGCCGCCAGTCGAAGGTGTCGAGCCAGGTCCGCCGCACCGTCCTGGACTGGCCAGCGGGCGCGACGGTGAACCGCGAGCCGGAGATCGGAGGCAGCCGCTCGCCTTGCGCGCGATCACCGTCGGGCACGGAAAGGACAAACTCGGCGACCTCGTGCACAGCGTTCAGCAAGAGCTCAACCTCGCAGTTCGGAGCACCTCGTGTCACCCCCGGCCAGTCGTGCCAGCCTACTCCGGACGTGCCTGCCGAACCGGCGTGCCTGACCTGCGGGGACTTACAGCGGGATCGCTCAGCCGCTACGATGCCCGAAGCTGAGGAAGGTACCACAATGCGCAGATTGGCGCTATTGCCGCGAGCCGCGCGCTTCGCTCGGCCGACGGTAGCCGGGTTGATGGTGGTGGCTGCTTGCGCCGGCTTGCAGCGCGCCTCAGCCGCCGAGAGCGGGCCCGCCGCTCGTGCCGTCAACCTCGTGGGCAATGCAGGCGCCGAGACCGGCGCGGCGAGCGTGCAGGGGTGGGACACCGTCACGATCCCCGGCTGGCGGATCGTGCGCGGCCTGCCAACGGTCGTGCGGTACGGCGCGCGTGGCTTCCCAGGTGTTACCGGGCACTTTCCCGCACAGCGCGGCGGCCGGCTGTTCGCCGGCGGGGTCGGCGGCACGGCCGTGCTCAGCCAGCAGGTCCCGCTCAGGGGCCGCGCGCTGCGCCCTGGCACCAGGTACCGGCTCTCCGGCTGGCTCGGCGGCACGAGGACGAGCCGTGCCTCGGTGACCGTCCGCTTCTTCTCGGCCTCCGGGCGGGTGCTGGCCAGGCAGACCATCGGGCCGGCGGGAGCGACCGTCCACCGGCGGCTGGTCAGGCGGTCAGCCGCTGGCCGGATCCCGCCTGGCGCGGTCGACGCCAGGATCACCGTCCGGCTCGGGACCTCGCTGCCAGGCGCCGATGGCGTGAACGGACCGCTCGTCGGCTACAACAGGGCGGTGGCCGACGGGCTGCGCCTCAGCGTCCAGGCGCCGGCAAGGCCGGTGCTGGTGCGGCCACCCGCGGCGCGCGTGCCCAGGTACCAGCACGTGTTCCTGTTCTACTTCGAGAATCAGGACTTCAGCTCCCTGATCGGGAACACCAGGCAGGCGCCGTATCTCAACGGCCTGCTGCCGTCGGGCAGCCTGCTCGAGCGCATGTTCGCCGAGGAGCACCCCAGCGACGCCAACTACCTGGCCCTGGCGGGCGGCAGCGCGTTCGGGGTGCCGCTGACCGATCCGCTCGAGATCAACCCGCGCTACACGATCCGCGCGCGCTCGATCGCCAGCCTGCTGGACGCGGCGCACGAGAGCTGGCGTGGCTACCTGCAGAGCGCCAACGGGCCGTGTGACGACACGGTGCACGATTCGTACTGGAACGACGACTTGCCGCTGCTGTACTTCTCCAGCATCAGGAACCGGCCGGCGTACTGCGCCCGCCACGTCGTGCCGCTCGAGAGCCTGTCCGGTGACCTGGCCAGAGCGGCCACGACGCCGCGGTTCGCCTGGATCGGGCCGAACGACTGCTCGGACATGGAGGGTTGCGGCATCCACGCGGGTGACCGCTTCCTGGCCGCGGAGCTCGGCGCCGTGCTCCGCTCGCCAGCGTGGCGAACCCAGCGGTCGCTGGCGATCATCACGGTGGACGAGGACAACTACGATCACCCGAATCCCCCGCAGCGGGTCGCGACGCTGCTGCTGGCCTCGTCAGGGGTCAGGCACGGCTACGTCTCGCGGGCCAGGTACACCCACTACAGCCTGGCGCGCACGATCGAGGGCGCGCTCCGGCTGCCGTCGCTCACCGCGAACGACAGATACGCCCAGCCGGTCAACGACGTGTTCAAGCGGGGCGCTGGGCCAGCGGTCGCACCGCGTGCCCGCCCGGCCGCTTGGCAGGCTGCCGGGCCAGCGGTCGCGCGCGTGCGGCGCGGCAGGGCCGCGCCTGACCAGCACCGCACCGCGTTCGTCGTCAGCGCGGGCGCGGGCACGGTCACCCCGATCGACCTGCGGACCAGGCGCTCGGGCAGCCCGATCAGGGTGGGCGCGGACCCGGCGGCGATCGTGGCCGCGCCAGGTGGCCGCACGCTCTACGTCGCGGACAGCGGATCAGGCGCGGTGACGCCGATCGACGCCGTCACCAGGAAGGCTGGGCGGCCGATCAAGGTCGGCGGCAATCCCCGCGCCCTGGCGCTGACGCCGGATGGCACGACCTTGTACGTCGCGAACAGCCGCTCGGGAACGGTCACGCCGGTGCGCACGAGTACCGGCAGGCCAGGCCGGCCGATACCGGTCGGCACGAATCCCCGCCGCATCCTGGTCAGCCCGGACGGCAGGACCGCGTACGTGCTCGATTGGGGGAGCGGCCAGGTGACGCCGATCGACACGCGGCTGAACCGGGCCGGCCAGCCGATCCCGGTCGGCTCTTATCCCTTCGCTGCCGCGTTCTCGCCCGACGGCAAGACCCTGTACGTGGCGTGCTTCGGCTCGGGCACGGTCGTGCCGGTGTCCGTCGCGACCGGACGGGCGGGCAGGCCGGTGCGGGTGGGCGCCGCTGCCGATGCCCTCGCGGTGACCCGCGACGGCAAGACCGTCTACGCGGTCAGCGGCAACGGCCAGTCGGTCACGCCGGTCGACGTCGCGCACTGGCGGGCCGGCAGGCCGGTCAGGGTTGGTTACTCTCCAGCAGCGATCGCGCTGTCCGGCGCCACCGCCTACGTGGTGAACACGATCTCGGGAACGCTCACGCCGATCGCGGCCCGCACCGGGCTGGCTGGCCGGCCGATCTCCGTCGGCTTGTACTCCTACCCGACGGCCATCGGCGTCGACGGGCGGCTCGCGGTCGTCCTCGACACCTACACCGCACGCGCCTCCCTGGTCGACACCAGGACAGGCCGCGAGCTGCGTCAGGCGGTGGTCGGGACCGGTCCCGTCGCGCTCGCCTTTGGCGGCTAGAACATCGTCAGCTCGAGCCAGCGATCGAGCAGTGCGGTGTCACCTGAGACGCTGACCGACGAGGTCGTGACCGGCAGCCGGCGCATCAGCACGAGCAGCACGTCGGCTGCCGGGCCGGACAGTGTTACCTCGGCGGCCTGGCCGGCCGGTGTCGCGTCGGCGTCGCTGGGAGGTCCTGGGGTCACCCGCACCCCATCGGGTGCGTGCGTGACATGCCAGCCGGCGTCGCCGTCGGTGACCCGCACGTCGAGCCCGGCGCCCGCTGGCAGGATCGCGGCAAGGTCGTTCTGGCCCTGATTGAGCGGGCTCATGACCGTGAGCCACTCGTCGATCGCGTCCGCCGCCAGATCGGCCGGTATCGCGATCGCCCCGCCGGTGGCGAGCGCGACGTCGGCCGCGTGCACCAGGGTCTCGTGCGCCATCCGGCGGGCCCAGAACGTCGCGGGGACGAGCTTGCCGAATCCCCAGACAGCGTCCTCGCCTGCCGCGCGGACGGTGGCCGTGAGCATGGCGGCACCCGCGGTCAGCCAGGCCGCCTGGCCGGCAGCGCCCTCTGGTGCCTTGCCGTCAGGCACGGCACGGAACTCGATAAACTCGGCCGATCTCGTGCGGACGATCTCGGCCCCCCACCTGTGCGCCCGGCCGACGTGGGTGGCCAGCTGGCGCAGCGACCAGTCAGGGCACGCGGGGATGCGCAGCGTCTGGCTGGTCCCGGCGACTTCGTCCGCGAGCGACGCCGTCGCTGCCTCCAGGCCTGCCAGGAGCCGCCCGGCAGGGATCACCGGCACCCGCAGGCGCCCCCGCAGCAGCCGCCGCCTGAGGATCCGCGCTCGGAGCCCGCCCGGCCGCCCACCGAGATCGTCGAGAGCAGCCGCACGGTGTCGTCGTGCCCTTGCGGGCAGGTGCACGGGGCGGATGACTCGCTCATCGGGCGGGTCTTCTCGAACGTGGCTCCGCAGGCGCGACAGCGGTATTCATACCGGGGCATGCTGGCATCGTACCGGTCAGAGGGCAGCGGCGGCTGGATCCGGCTGTGCAGAATCTGGCTGGCCAGTGGCCTGGGCAGGGGATTCGTGGGCGTCATAGTAGAACTGGCCGCCGCGCAGCAGCGAGATCACCGCGCCAGCGCAGGACATGGCGATCGCGACGCCGAACACGATCACCAGGCCGTGATGGAACGGGCCCGAGATCAGGTGCGGGAAGTACTCCTTGCTGGTCAGCAGCGCGGCGTCATGGTGCGGCAGCCTGGCGAGCACGCCGGTCGGCCTTAGCAGGCTGCCGATCGGGTTGTAGCCGAGGAACGAGGCGAACAGCGTGCTGACCGGTGGCAGGTGCGAGACGTGCGCGGCAAGGGCGGCGGGAACGCCGTGCGCGCGCAGCCCAGCGCTGAGCGTGCGCGGGAGGGTGGCGGCCAGGCCAGCGATCATCAGCGAGAAGAAGATGCCGATCGACAGCGACATGCCGGAGTTCTGGAACGTCGAGCGCATGCCCGACGCGGCGCCACGGTACCTGGCGGGGACGCTGCTCATGATCGCCGACGTGTTCGGCGAGGCGAACAACCCGGACCCCAGGCCGTTGCAGCAGATGACGATCGCGAAGATCCAGTAGGGAAACCTGACAGGAAGCAGCAGCAGGCCGCCGAAGGCGGCGGCCGAGACCAGCAGGCCCGTCGTCGCGAACGGCCGCGGCCCGTACCTGTCCGACAGGTAGCCGGAGACCGGGCCGGCGATGAGGAAGCCAGCGGTCAGCGGCAGCAGGTAGATGCCGGCCCGCAGCGGCGTCTGTGCGAAGTCGTAGCCGCGCAGCGGCAGCCAGATCCCCTGCAGCCAGATGATCAGCATGAACTGCAGGCCGCCCCTGGCGATCGAGCCCATCAGGCTCGCCACGTTGCCTGCCGCGAAGGCGCGGATGCGGAACAGCCCGAGCCTGAACATCGGCTCGGCGATCTTGGTCTCGATGAGGCAGAAGGCGACGAGGAGCGCGACGCCGCCAGCGAGGCCGCCGACTACCCGCGGGCTAGTCCAGCCGGTCGGATGCCCGCCGTACGGCTGGATGCCGTACGTGATCGAGACGAGCAGCAGTCCGGCGCCGGCCGCGAACGTGATGTTGCCCCACCAGTCGATCGACGCGCGCCTGACGGTCGCGATCTCGCGGAGCTTCAGATAGGACCAGATGGTGCCGAAGACGCCGATCGGGACATTCACCCAGAAGATCGCGCGCCAGTCCCATGCGGCGAGCACCCCGCCCAGGATCAACCCGATGAACTGCCCGGAGATCCCGCAGATCTGGTTGATGCCCAGCGCCATGCCGCGCTGCCTGGCGGGGAACGCGTCCGTCAGGATGGCTGCGGCGTTGGCCATCAGCATGGCGCCGCCGAAGGCCTGGGCCAGCCGCCACAAGATCAGCCACAGGGCGCCCCCCGGGCCGGTGAGCGGGTCGAGCGACAGGGCGATCGAGGCCAGGGTGAACACGACGAAGCCCAGGTTGTAGATCCTGACCCGGCCGAACATGTCGCCGAGGCGGCCGAGCGTCACGACGAGCACCGCCGTCACCAGCAGGTACCCGATGATCATCCAGAGCAGGTAGCTGATGTTGCCGGGCGCCGTCGGGTCCAGGTGGATGCCGCGGAAGATCGCCGGCATCGCGATGATCACGATCGAGGTGTCGATCGTCGCCATGAGCATGCTGAGCGTGGTATTCGAGAGCGCGACCCACTTGTACCTGCTGTCAACGGCGCTCGGGCTCACGGCTGGAACCTTAGCACGGCTAAAGATGTGCCTTTCAACCGCCTCACGGGCCGAGCAGGCCGGGGCTGGCCGCCGCCACGGTCGCGCAGTCGTCCGCGAACGTGATATCCGCGGTGACGTGCTCACCGGCGAGGACCAGGGGCAGCCAGTACCTGGCGTCGTCCCACATGCCATCCAGGGGCAGTGCGCCGGTGCCGAACCAGCGGGGGATCACCTCGTCGGACTCGGCAGGCTCGCCGAGGTATTCGCCGGTCACGAACACGTCGGCGGTCTGGTTCCAGGCCGGCCTGGCAGGAAAGATGAAGTTCAGCCTCGCCATGTGCGTGAGGCAGGACACGGTCAGGCCGGATTCCTCCGCCACCTCGCGGATCGCGGCCTGTTCTGGTTGCTCGCCGTCCTCGATGTGGCCGCCGAGCCCCACCCAGCGTCCGGCGCCGAAGCCCGACTTCTTGAACCCGAGCAGCACCTCGAGACCGGCCCCGTCAGAGGTGGTTGGTCTCGTCACGAGGCAGAGGCAGGTCCTGGTGGTCACCGGGCTAAGACTAGGGCGAGGCCAGCAGCCGGCCCGGAGGGCCTGTCGGTTAGCAGGTGCCGCGAACCATGCCGATCAGCCGGTCGAGGACGGCGCCGCCGCTCGCCCGCAGGCCATCGTGCTCGTACTCGCTGGTGACCCAGCGGCGCAGGCCGCGGACCCGCTCGGCCGTGTCCACCGAGAACTGCTGCGGCACGTACATGTCGTCGTAGTAGACCGCCGCCGCGGCCGCCACGTCGTTGCGGCTCAGCCGGTCCTGGTCATAGAGCTTCGGCCACGCGTCGTGCTGGGCGAGCAGATCAGCTGCCTCGGCGAGCGGCCGCAGCACCGGGTCGGCGGTGAGCATCCACGGGTAGATCATCTCCCCGGTAAACAGGATCGGGTCTGAGCCGTCCAGGGCGGCCTTCGCGCTGAAGGCCGCGAACTGCTCCCTGATTCGCTGGGCGGCCCACCGAGTCGAGGTCTGTTGTGCGTAGCAAGCTTCGTGCAAGACGGCGTAGAGGGGTCCGCCGGCGAAGGTCAGCGTGGCCTGCGCGTGGTACCTGAAGCTGTCGCTGATCTCGTCGCCGTCGAACGCGTCCTCGAGCAGGTAGTGCAGGTCGTGGCTGCCCGTGGACATCCCCAGGCAGTTGCCGAGCGACTGGAATGCCTCAGCCGTCAGCGGTGCGCCCGACGGCAGCATGACCTCCTTGCTGAGCAGATGCGCGGCGATCCTGCGGGCCTGTTCGACGTCACCTGGATAGCGCTCGTAGTGCGCCGCGTTCTTGGCCGCCACCAGCGGATAGGTAGTCAGGTACACGTCGTCGGCCGACGCCGCGAGGCCGGGCAGCCCTCCGGTGATGAACGCCTCGGCGAGGCCCTCGGGTGCCTGGGACAGGTAGGTCAGCGCGCAGAAGCCGCCGAAGCTCTGCCCGAGCACGCTCCATGGCGCGCCGCCGGTGAGCCGCCGCCTGATCAGTTCGGCGTCGGCGACGATCGCGTCCGCGCGGAAGTGCGTCAGGTATTCGGCCTGCGCCTGCGGGGTGCCGAGGCTGGCCAGGGTCAGCCGGTTGGCCGGGCTGGAACGGCCCGTTCCGCGCTGGTCGAGCAGCAGGACCCGGTAGTCGCGCAGCGCGCGGTCGAGCCAGCCATCCCTGCCCTTCGGCCGCGGACTCTGCTGCCCTGGACCGCCCTGCAGATAGCACAGCCACGGCAGCTCACTGTCCTGGCTGGCGGCATTCTCCCTGGCCACGACCTCGCGTGCGAATACGGTGAGCTGCGCTCCGCGCGGGTCAGCGTGATCGAGGGGCACCTCGAAGACGTGGTCGGTCAGCGTCGTGCCTGGCTGCTGGAACGAGGGCATACCCGACACGCTAACTTGACCGCGGTGCGGCAGGATAGCCGCATGGCGGCTGCGGACTCCGGGCGGGGCGTGGCGGCTGGCATGTTCGCGGCGGACCGGGCGTCCAACGAGCTGGGGATGGAGTTGCTTGACCTCGGCGACGGCAGCGCGATCGTGCGGATGACCGTGACCGGGACGATGATCAACGGGCATGGGATCGCGCATGGCGGCTATGTGTTCCTGCTGGCCGACACCGCTTTCGCGTGCGCGTGCAACAGCAGGGGAGTAGTGACGGTGGCCGCCGGTGCTGACATCAGCTTCGTGGCGCCGGTTAGCGAGGGCGCGGTCCTCGTCGCCACGGCCGCGGAACGCGCCGCGTTCGGGCGGAGCGGCATCTACGACGTGACCGTGCGGAACGGCGATCAGGTAGTCGCGGAGTTCCGTGGCAGGTCGAGGGCGCGCAGCGCCAGATCGCGCAGCAATCGCGGCAGCTCGCGTGGATAGAACATCTCGCTCGCGGCCTCTAGCTCAGCGACAGTCCACCAGCGATGCCCGTCGATGACGGCCGCCTCCTCGTCGTCGAGGCCGTCGGTCAGCACGACCGCGCTCCCGATCCTGAGTTCAAAAAAGTCCTGTTCCTGCCGATAGCTTGTGCCGTCATAGCTGAAGTCGGTCACCTCATGCCAGACCGGTTCGCCTAGTTCGGCGGCTTTGGCGGCAATTCCCGTCTCCTCGAGCAACTCGCGCGCGGCCGCCTGCGCAAGGCTCTCGCCCGGCTCGGCGCCGCCGCCGATCGTGAACCAGTACGGCTCGTCAGGCCTGGCTGGATCGAACCCGTGCAGCATCAGCACCCGGCCGCCAGCATCGATGACCAGGACCCGGCCTGCACGGCGGGTGACCTGAGGTTCGTCCACGTCAGTCACCATACAAGGGGAATCTGAGGATCTGCGGTGCCACGATCAGCGCCCTCGGCGGGCTGCGCCGCCCGCCGAGAACAAGAATAGTGGCATGTCGCTTGCCGCTGTCATCTTCGATTTCTTCGCGACGCTGACCCCGAGCACCCCCGAGGCCGTGTGGCAGGAGCACACGGCCCGCAGCGCCGCGCCGCTCGGGCTTGACGTGTCCGTCTGGCGCCGTGCCATGGACGAGTCCTGGGCCGAGCGGGCAACCGGCATGCTCGGCGACCTGCCAGCCACGTTGGACGGGTGGCGGCCAGCTCACGGCGCGTCGGCCGCCGACGGCGGAACAGCCTGACCGGCGCGCCTATACTCCGGCTCGTGCCGACGATGCCTGCGGTGCCGCGCCGGGGGCGCCCGCCGCGTCACAACCGGAGCGAGATCCTCGACGCAGCTTCGGAGGTGATGATCTTCCGCGGCTACGGGGCCACCCGCTACAGCGATGTGGCGGAGGCCAGCGGAGTGCCGGTGGCTAGCTTGCAGCATCACTTCCCGACCCTGGAAGTGCTCAGGCGCGAGGCGCTGCGGAACAAGGTCAGGACCGAGCTGACATCGCTGTCCGAGCAGGTCGGCGTCATTGCCGATCCGTGGGAGCGGGTGCGGCACATCATCGTCAGGTCCGTGTCGCTCGATCCTGCGCGGCGGCGCGGCGGCTGGGTGCTCTGGCTCGAGTACTGGCGTGCGGCGGCGCATGACGAGGCGCTGGCGCAGGACAGCCGTGAGGTGCGGAGCCAGTGGCTCGGGCTGATAACCGGGTGCATCGCCGACGGGGTGCAGGCCGGCCAGTTCCGCTCTGACGGCACGGCAGCCGAGGCGGCGGTCGAGCTGCACGGCCTGCTCGACGGGCTCGGCATCAAGCTCGCGATCGAGCACGAGGAGGCCGCCGCGGCCGAGGCGATCATGCTGCTTGAGCGGGCCGCCCGGCGCATGCTGCGTCCGTCCTGATCAGCGTGCGGCGCTGGCCACCGCATCCCTGGCGGCGACGACACCTGCCCGGCGGGCTGCAATGAGTGCGCCGAGTATGGATGGGACACTCATCACCAGAAAGCGCAATGGGTGTCCCATCCATACATGGCCATGTAGCGGCTCGCGGTGCGATTTCGGTACGGGCGGGACTGGTGTGACCGACGGGAGCAGTGGGACTGGCTGCGCGCCGTGAACAAGGCGCGGATCAAGCGGCGCTGACCCGGCAATCGGCGAGCGCCGCGGTCAGGGTCGCGGTGAAGGCGGGGACGAGGTCCTCGGTGAAGGCGAGCGGCGGCCTGACCTTCAGCACGTTGCCCGCCCGGCCTGTCGTCCCCACCAGGACGCCCCGTCGCCGCAGCGCGTCCTTCACCGCGGTCGCCGTCACCTGGTCGGGTCGCCTGGACGCACGGTCGGTCACGATTTCGATGGCGTTGGCAAGGCCGGTGCCGCGGACGTCGCCGACGGCGCCCGACTCGCTGGTCGCTGCGCGGACGGCCGCGCGGAGCGCCATCCCCGCCACCCGCGTCCGGTCGAGCACCCGTTCGTCGTCAAGTACGTCAAGGACCGCGTGCGCGGCCGCCATCGACACCTGATTGCCGGCGAAGGTCGAGAAGAAGACCGTGTCGCGGGCGAACCGCTCGGCGAGCTCGCGCCTGGTGATGATGGCGCCCACCGGCTGCCCGTTGCCCATCGGCTTGCCGAGCGTGACGACGTCAGGGACGATGCCGAAGCGCTGGAACGACCACATCGCCTCGCCGGTGCGCCCGTGCCCGCCCTGCACCTCGTCGGCGATCCACAGCCCGCCGGCTTCGTGGGTGAGCCGCACCAGTTCACGCACGTAGCTGGCGTCGAGATCGAAGATGCCGTCGCTCTGCAGCACGCTGTCGAAGATCACCGCGGCCGGGGCGAAGCCGTTGCCGGCGAGACGGCCGAGTGCCGCCTCGAAGCCAGCGGTGTCCTGATGCAGCCCGCGATAGCTGTCCGGCGGCGCCCAGGTCTGCACGTGCGGCGGCGTCTGCGCCGCAGGCAGTACCTCAGGCGAGAAGTCCGCCATCGCCGCCGTGATGCCGTGATAGGCGAACTCGGTGCACAGGCCGCCGGCGTTGCCCGTATGCCAGCGGGCAAGCCGCCAGGCCAGGTCGTTGGCCTCCGAGCCCGAGTTCACGAACAGCACCGTGTCCAGCCCGGGCGGGCAGGTCGCCACGAGCCGCTCGGCGAGCTCGACGGCTGAGGCGTGCAGGTAGCGCAGGTTGGTGTTCAGCTCGCGCCACTGTCTGCCGACCGCCGACGTGACGCGCGGGTGAGCGTGGCCGACACAGACCACGTTGTTGTACATGTCGAGGTAGCGGCGGCCGTCCGTGCCGGTCATCCAGACCCCGCTGGCGCTGGCCATCTCGATCGGCTCGGCGTAGCTGAGCGGCTCCATCGCCGGCCCGAAGACAGCGTCCCTGCGCGCGGCGAGCGAGGGAGCGTGGCCTGACTGACTCGCGCGGTCGGCTTGGCTGGGGCTGGCACGGAGCAGCCGCGCGGTCCTCGTCCAACCCGCCGTGAGCAGGTTGTCGACCATCGCCAGCGCGCTGTCGTGGAACCGCTCGGCGAAGTCAGGGTCCTCCAGCCCGGCCGCCGCTCGCCAGGAGCCGATCGCCACGGTGACCGCGGCGCGGGCCGCCCACAGCTCGCCGAGCAACTCGAGTTCGACCGGCTCGAGCGGCAGCAGCCTCTCGTAGCCGTCGATGACCAGCCGCGCGACCCGGAACATCTCCGCCTGATCGCGTCCGCCGGCGAGCGAGTCGAGCACGGCGGCGAGGTCAGCCGCCAGCGCGGTGTGAGTCATGTCGCCGAAGTCGACGATGCCGGTGATCAGGCCGTTCTCGTCGGCTAGCACGTTGTCGGCGGTCAGGTCGCTGTGAATGACCTGCGCCCTGAGCAGCCCCAAGCGTGGCGCCACGGCGGCGTCGAAGCGGTCGAGCACGGCCGTCACCGCGGCGCGCGCCTGCCTGTCCGCGATCGACGCGGTCATCGGCCGGACGCCGGCCGCATGCTGGACATCCCACGGCAGGCGGCGGATCGCCCGGGGATGGATGAACCCGCGCAGCGCGAGGCCGAGCCGCGCGGTGGTCTCGCCCCACGCGGTCAGCGCCTGATCGGGCAGCGTGAGCGGATCAAGCCTGGCGCGGCCAGGCAGCAGGTCGTATGCCCTGGTCCAGTAGCCGGTGCCGTCCTGCAGCCAGCGCACCCGGTATCCGGCAAGGCCGGCGTCGCCGCCGGCCCGGTCCTGCGACGGGGCAGGGCGATCGTCAGGCCCTGGTCGCACCGCGCCGCGTGCAGCGCCGCCATGGCCTCCATGTCGAGCATGGCCGGGTCTTCCGCCGGATTGGACACCTTCAGCACGGCGCTGCCAGACGGGCCGGTCAGCAGGAACGCCTGATCGCGTTCGCTGCCCAGGCTCTTGGCGTCCGTCGCGCCGACGCCGAACGCCGCCATGCCGATCTCGCAGGCTTGCTCGGGCGAGAAGGCCGGCGGCTGTGCATGCAGCACGGCGTCGATGCCGGTGGACGAGACGGGCACGGCTCCTCCAGCCGCGGCGATCCTCGCCGCTTCGGGATGACCCGACGATACGTCCTTGGCCGGCCGCGGATCGTGCGGGTGCAGGCCCTGGCAATGGGGGTCCCTGCCGTTGGAGTAGCGGCTACTTTACATAATGTACATTATCGGCGCACTGGGAATGGGGCACCGTATAGGCCGGGATGGGAGCACACCAGCGACCCGTGCGGCGCGGCCGGCCAAATCAGGAGCGGCGGGCCGAATACGGTGCGGCAGGCAGAATGTTCACCGGCACGGCGGCATATCACCATTTCCGGATTAGGCGAACGTCAAGTTTTCGTGAAAGTCGGAAAGAAAGTCCAAGCGATGTAGCAGCACAGACGATTGCGTGCGAGCATTTTCCGGGGACCACGACCCGGGGGGAACTCGTGACGAACATCGACCTGCAGCGGCCCGCTTTCTATGACGATGAGGGCTTTAACTACCAGAGCTACTGGTCCAACAGGAACTACGAGCACAGGGCCGAGGTGCTCGCGATCCGGCGGCTGCTGAAAGGCCGCAGGTTCGGGCATGCCGCCGACATCGGCGGTGGTTACGGTCGGCTCAGTGTCGTGCTCGCCGAATTCGCCGACGGGGTCACGCTGGTGGATTCGAGCAGCCAGCAGCTGGCCCTCGCGGCCGATTTCCTTGCCGATCACCCGGATGTCGAGAAGCGGCTGATGGACGCCGGCAGCCTGGACTTCGCCGACGAGAGCGTCGACCTCGTCGCGATGGTCAGGGTGCTGCACCACCTGCCAGATCCGGCGGCCGAACTCGCCGAGGTGCACAGGATCCTGCGGCCAGGCGGCACCGCGATCGTCGAGGTCGCCAACGTCGCGCACGCGCTGAACCGGGTCCGCCACATGGTCAGGCGCGAGCCGCTGCCGGTCGAGGCGATCGACATCAGGTCGGCGGCGACCAGGGAACGCGGCGGCATCCCGTTCGTCAACCATCACCCGGCCACGGTCGCCGCGCAGTTCCGTACCGCCGGGCTGCGGGTCGAGCGCGTGCTGTCGGTATCGAACCTGCGGCACCCGCTGATCAAGAAGGCCTTGCCCGGCCCGGCGATCCTGGCAGCCGAGCGGATCGCTCAGGCCAGGCTGGCCAGGGTGCAGTTCGGCCCGAGCCTGTTCTTCCTGCTGCGCAGGTAGCCGGCCCGCGGAGCGCCGCCCGGCGCGGTCAGCCCTGGCGTACGCCGTACTGTGTCAGTGTCCGGTTATCCGGCCACGGAGGCGGCGGTGGCGCCAGAGATCAACCTCATCGATGCCGACCTGTACCAGCGCGGCGGCCCGCCCTACGAGCAGTTCTCCTGGCTGCGTGCGCACGCGCCGGTGTACTGGCACGCGAACGGCGGAGCGGACGGCTGGCCTGGCTTCTGGGCGGTCACCAGGCACGAGGACATCACCTACCTGTCCAGGCACCCGGAGATCTTCTCGTCCGCCCGCCGGCTGGTCGTCTTCGGCGAGGTGCCCGAGCCGGGCGCGGCTATGCAGCGGCTGATGATGCTGAACATGGACCCGCCGCAGCACACCAGGCAGCGCGCGTTCGTCAACCGCGGCTTCACGCCTCGGATGATCGGCAGGCTGGAAGGGCACATCACCCAGATCTGCCGTGACCTGATCGGCGACGTGCTCGGGCGCGGCGGTGCCGATCGCGGCGGTGTTGTTCGCGGCGGTGTTGTTCGCGGCGGTGTTGTTCGCGGCAGTGTTGTTCGCGGCAGTGCTGACTTCGTCACCGACATCGCGGCGCCGCTGCCGCTGCAGGTGATCTGCGAGCTCGTCGGCGCGCCGCCCGAGGACAGGGACCGGATCTATCAGCTGTCGAACCACCTGGTCGGCGCCGACGACCCGGAGTTCCAGAGCCCGACCGGCCAGCGGCTGCAGCACGCCGCGGCGCTGGAGATCTACTCCTACGCGGGCCAGCTCGCTGAGCGGCGCAGGGCGAAGCCGGAGGACGACATCGTGACCCGCCTGCTGCAGCCGAACGAGGCTGGCGAGGTGCTCACCGACGACGAGTTCGACATCTTCTTCCTGCTGCTGACCGTGGCGGGGAACGAGACCACGCGCAACGCCGCGTCCGGCGGCATGCTCGCGTTCTTCGAGCACCCAGAGCAGTGGCAGCGGCTGGTAGACGACCCAGATCTCATCCCGGCGGCGGCCGAGGAGATCGTGCGCTGGGTCAGCCCGGTGAACCTGTTCAGGCGGACCGCGACCCGCGACACCGCCCTCGGCGGCCAGCGGATCGCCGAGGGCGACAAGGTCGTAGTCTTCTACGCCTCGGCCAACAGGGACGAGGACGTCTTTCTCAGGCCGGACGAGTTCGACGCAGGACGCGATCCGAACCCGCACGTCGGCTTCGGCGGCGGCGGCCCGCACTTCTGCCTCGGCAAGCACCTGGCCGTGCTCGAGCTGCGGGTGCTGCTGCGGACATTGACGGAGCTGATGCCGGGCATCAGGCCGGACGGCGAGGCCACCAGGCTGCGGTCGAACTTCATCAACGGGATCAAGCACATGCCGGTCAGGTTCGGCTGACTCCCCCGTAGATCCGCGCGAGCGCGCGCGACGTCTCGGCGAGCCGCTGCCGCAGCTCGGCGGGCTCCAGGACCTCGACATCCGCGCCCAGCCGCAGGAAGTCCTGCTGCGCGTGGATCAGCGACTCGATCGGCACGACCGCGGTCACCCAGCCGTCCGCGCCCGGCGGGTCAGCCGTCGCCTCGACGGCTCTGACCACGGCCGGGCTCATCATCTCTGTCAGCCGGTCCCTGCCGTCCTGGGACAACCGGATTTTCGCCTCGCCCTGCCAGAGCCCAGCGCGGAAGCCGGCGACGCCGGACGCCCAGAACGCCGCGAGGTCGAAGCCGGCCGCGCGAGTGAACCGCCCGCCCGCTTCGGTCAGGCTCAGGATGTGGTTGATCCGGTATGTCCGCATGTTCGCGTGAGCCGCACCGTCCGCCGTGCTCGTCGCGTCGTTCGCGACCAGGTACCACTTGCCGGCCTTGAGCACGATTCCGTGCGGGTCGAGCGTCCTGGTCACGTCGGTGGGCGCGGTCCACCTGCGGTACCTGACCTCGATCCGGCGCTGGTTCCACACGGCGTCGGCGACGGCGGCCAGGTACGGCGAGGTGTCGCCGTCGTGGTACCAGCCAGGCGCGTCAAGCAGGAACCGCTCGCTGATCGCGGCCGTCCGGTCGCGCAACTCGGCCGGCAGCGCGGCCTGCAGCTTCAGCTGAGCGCTGGCCAGCACGGTGCCGAGCCCGAGCTCGGCGGCCGCCCGCGGCATGCCGGCCAGCGACAGCGCCTGGGCCTCGGCGGCGCTGAGCCCGTTCAGCCTGGTCCGGTAGCCGCCCAGGAGCCGGTAACCGCCGTCGGGCCCGGCGTCGCCGTAGACGGGGACGCCGGCCTCGCTGAGCGACTCGACGTCCCGGTACACCGTCCGCACGGACACCTCGAGCTCGGCGGCGAGCTGCTGCGCGGTCAGCTTCCCCCGGCTCTGCAGCAGCAGCAGGATGGACACCAGCCGGCTCGCGCGCATGACACAGAACGTACCGGCGATCACTGACAGCAGGTGTCAGTGACGCGGCCCTAGCGTCGCCGCATGACCTACACCGAGAAGCACCTGCGCGCCGCCGGCGTCGTCGCCGTCGGCGGGCGCCAGGTCAAGCGCTATCACATCAGCACCGAGCCGGAGATCGAGGAGAATATCAAGAAGGCGGCCGCCGGGTTCCTGCCGCGGCTGCCGCCGGCCCCCGACGGCGAGACCCCGCCAGCCTCGTTCGCGATCCTGCACCGCGGCGCTGGCAGCGCCGCCTACCTGAACGCCTGCAGCTGGGTCTGGGGCAAGGTGATCGAGTGCCGGACCGCGGTGGCCGGCGTGCCGTTCCTCGGCTGCGAGGACGAGGACCCTGAGAACTTCACGGAGCTGACCAGGCCGTGGATCGGCTGCGTCTGGGAGCTCGCGCCGCTCGGTCACGAGCGCGCCGCCTGGATCAGCCACGTGCTCAGCCCAGCGCGGCCGGACCTGGCTGGCTATCTCGCCGACGTCCTGCCTGACGGCACGACGGAGGTGGCGGCATGACCAGCGGCATGACCAGCGGCATTACCAGCGACGTGACCAGCGACGCGACGCGCACCGCCGGCGAGGGGGCACCGGGCACGGGAGAGCCAGGCACGGGCGCGCCTGGCGACTTCGATTTCCTGATCGGCTCGTGGGACGGCAGGCACCGGCGGCTGCGCCAGGCGCTGACCGGCTGCGACGAGTGGGACGAGTTCGCGTCGACGACGACCTGCTGGTCGGTCTTCGACGGCGCCGCCAACGTCGACGAGGTCGTGATTCCCGACCGCGGCTTCTCCGGGCTGACCGTCCGGCTGCTGGACCCCGTCGCCCGCACCTGGTCGCTCTGGTGGGTGAACAGCAAGAACGGCCAGATGGATCCGCCGCCGGTCACGGGCAGCTTCGCCGACGGCGTAGGCCGCTTCTATTGCGACCAGATGTGGGAAGGCCGCCCGATCAGGTGCAGGTTCACCTGGTCCGAGATCACCGCTGAGTCGGCGCGCTGGGACCAGGCGTTCTCCGTGGACGACGGGCGAACCTGGGAGACCAACTGGACCACCTGGTTTACCCGGCGGCACTGACACCCTGCTGACCTGCGCGCCTCCGGCACGACGCATCACTCGACCTCGGCGAGCGCCCCGGCGAACTGCGCCGCATAGAGCCTGGCGTACGCGCCATCGGCGGCCAGCAGTTCGTCGTGGGTGCCTTGCTCGACGATCTGGCCGTGCTCCATCACGAGGATGACGTCGGCGTCGCGAATCGTGGACAGCCGGTGCGCGATCACGAAGCTCGTCCTGCCCTCACGCAACGAGTTCATCGCGTGCTGGATCAGCACCTCGGTCCTGGTGTCGACCGAGCTAGTCGCCTCGTCGAGGATCAGGATGGCGGGCCTGGCAAGGAACGCGCGCGCGATCGTGATCAGCTGCCGCTCCCCCATGCTGACGTTCGACCCCTCTTCATCGATGACCGTTTCATACCCATCTGGAAGAGTTTGAACAAAACGATCAACGTAGGTCGCCTTCGCTGCCGCGATGATCTGCTCGCGGGTCGCTGAGTCGGATCCGTAGGCGATGTTCTCCGCGATGGTGCCGCCGAACAGCCAGGCATCCTGCAGGACCATCCCGGTCAGCGAGCGCAGCCCGGACCGGCTCATCTCGGCGATGTTGACGCCGTCCAGCGTGATCGCGCCGTCGTTGACCTCGTAGAACCGCATCAGCAGGTTCACCAGGGTGGTCTTGCCCGCACCGGTCGGGCCCACGATCGCGACCGTCTGCCCTGGCTCGACTGCCAGCGAGAGGTGCTCGATCAGCGGCACGTCAGGGAAGTAGCTGAACGACACGTCCTCGAACCGCACGCTCCCCCGCACCTGGCCCGGGTGCTCAGGCGCGACGTCATCGGGCTCCTGCTCGTCGGCGTCGAGCAGCGCGAACACCCGCTCGGCCGACGCGACGCCGGACTGCAGCAGGTTGGCCATGCTGGCCACCTGCGTCAGCGGCTGGCTGAACTGCCGCGAGTACTGGATGAACGCCTGCACGTCGCCAAGCGACAGCGCACCTGAGGCCACCCGCAGAGCGCCGACCACGGCGACGAGCACGTAGTTCAGGTTCCCGACGAACATCATCGCTGGCTGGATCGTGCCCGAGATGAACTGCGCCCGGAAGCTGGCCTGGAACAGCTTGTCGTTCTGCTCGGCAAAGACGGCCATCGAGTCTTCGGTCCTGCCGAACGCCCTGACCAGCGAGTGTCCGGTGAAGTTCTCCTCGATGTGCGCGTTGAGCCGGCCGGTCGTCGACCACTGCCTGACGAACTGCGGCTGCGCCCGCTTGCCGATCCTGGCGACGAGGAAGATCGAGGCTGGGACCGTGACCAGCGCGATGAGCGCGAGCAGCCACGAGATCCAGATCATCGCGGCCAGCACGCCGACGATCGTCAGCAGCGACGTGACGACCTGGCTGAGCGTCTGCTGCAGCGACTGGGCGAGGTTGTCGATGTCGTTGGTGACCCGGCTCAGGATCTCGCCTCGCGGTTGCCGGTCGAAGTAACTCAGCGGCAGCCGCGCGAGTTTGGTCTGCACGTCTTCGCGCATCCGGAAGATCGCCTTCTGCACGATGCCGGCCACGACGCGGCCCTGAATCACGCTGAAGACCGCAGCACCGGCGTAAATGAGCGCGACGACCGCGAGCGTCCTGCCGACCTGGTCGAAGTTGATGCCGTGCCCCGGCGTGAGGTGCAGCGCGCCGATCAGCTTGGCCTGGGACGTGTGGCCCGTAGCGCGCAGCCTCGCGACGAACTCAGCCTGGGTCAGGCCTGGCGGGATCTTGCTGCTGATGAAGCCGGAGAAGACCAGGTTGGTGACGTTGCCGAGCACCTTCGGGCCGATCACTGACAGCGTCACGCTGGCCACGCCCATCGCGATGGCGGTGATGATCAGCGGCCGCTGCGGCGACAGCCTGCGCAGCAGCCGACGGCTCGACCCGCCGAAGTCCAGCGCCTTCTCCGTCGACATGCCTCCCATGAACCTGGCCGGGCCGACGTTGGTGCCTGGCGCGGGGCCCGGACCGCGCTGCGGGGTGGCCCGCTCCCCCGGCCCGCTGTGTTGGCCTTGCGCGCCTCCGGCACGACGCACCTCTTGCGCGCCTCCGGCACGACGCTGGCCGTTCACCTGGCCATTCGGCTTGGTCGGGCCGGTCATGCCGCAGCCTCCTGCTCGGTCAGCTGGGACAGCACGATCTCCCGGTACGTCTTGTCGGTTGCCATCAGCTCGTCGTGCGTGCCCTGGGCGACGATGCGGCCGGCCTCGAGCACGACGATCTTGTCGGCGTGCCTGATCGTCGCGACCCGCTGCGCAACGATCAGCACCGTCGCGTCAGCGGTCTCGCGGGTCAGCGCCGCCCGCAACGCCGCGTCGGTCGCGTAGTCCAGGGCGGAGAACGAGTCGTCGAAGAGGTAGATCTCCGGCTCGTGCACCACGGCCCTGGCGATCGCCAGCCGCTGGCGCTGGCCGCCTGACACGTTGGTGCCGCCCTGCGCGATGGCGGCATCCAGGCCGCCTTGCATCTGGGCGACGAAGTCGCGAGCCTGCGCGATCTCCAGCGCGTGCCAGAGCTCGGCCTCGGTGGCATCGGGCTTTCCGTACCGCAGGTTGGACGCGACCGTGCCGGAGAACAGGTACGGCCGCTGCGGGACGAGGCCGATCAGGCCAGACAGCACGGCCGGGTCGAGACTACGCACGTTCACGCCGTCGACGAGCACCATCCCCTCGGTCGCGTCGAAAAGCCTGGGCACGAGGTTGACCAGCGTCGTCTTGCCGCTGCCGGTGCCGCCGATGATCGCGGTGACCTGGCCCGGCTCGGCGACAAGGTCGATGTCACGCAGCACAGGCTGGGCGGCCCCTGGGTAGCGGAACTCCACGTCGCGCAGCTCGAGCAGCCCGCGCACGGCCCCGATCCCGGTCGGCTGCCCTGGCGGCCGCACGTCTGGCTCGGTGTCCAGCGCCTCGACGATCCGCTCGGCACAGACCTCGGCGCGCGGGACCATGACGAACATGAACGTCGCCATCATCACCGACATGAGGATCTGCAGCAGGTAAGTCAGGAAGGCGGTCAGCGCGCCGACGGGCATGCTGCCGCTGGCGACCAGGTGCCCGCCGAACCACAGCACCGCGATGCTGGAGAGGTTCAGCACCAGCATGACCGCGGGGAACATCAGCGCCATCAGCTTGCCCGTGCCGAGCGACACGGTGAACAGGTCGGTGTTCGCAACAGAGAACCTGTCCTGCTCCTGCCGCTCCCTGACGAACGCCCTGATCACCCGCACGCCGCTGATCTGCTCGCGCAGAACGCGCGCGATCTCGTCGATCCGCACCTGCATCTGGCGGAACAGCGGCCGCATCCTGGCGATGATCGCCGTCACGATGATGCCGAGCGCGGGCACCGCGACTAGCAGCAGTGACGACAGCTGCACGTCCTGATGGAGCGCCAGGATGATGCCGCCGACACACATGATCGGAGCGGCGACCATCAGCGTGAAGGTCATCAGCGCCAGCATCTGCACCTGCTGGACGTCGTTCGTTCCCCTGGTGATCAGCGACGGCGCCCCGAAGTGGCCGACCTCCCTGGCAGAGAACTGCTGCACCTTGGAGAAGACGGCCCGCCGCACGTCCCGGCCGAGCGCCATGGCGGTGCGCGCGCCGAAGTAGACGGCGCCGACCGCACAGACGATCTGGACGAGCGCTATCGCGAGCATGAACGCACCGGTCCGCATGATGTAGCGGATGTCGCCGGTGATCACTCCGTTGTCGATGATGTCCGCGTTCAGCGTCGGCAGGTACAGCGTCGCCAGGGTCTGGATGAGCTGGAGCACGACGACGAAGGACAGGTCCCTGCGGTACGGGCGCAGGTAGTCGCGCAGCAACCGGATCAGCACGGGTTCTCTTTCTGGGGTCGTAGGGGGTCGGGTGGTGTTCCTAGGTCTTCGTCGCAGCCGTCAGGATCGGCTCCCGCGGGCGCGAATGGCAAGCCAATTCGCTCTCAGCGTGCGGGGCCAACGGGAATCGCAGCGCCGCGAGCGCCTCCGTGATCAGCGGCACGAGCGCGACCGGCGGGTCCGCGTGCAGCCAGCGCTCGTGCGCGACCTGGATGGCGGCGGTCACGGCGCCCGCCAGCACGGCGGGGAACATGTCCGCGTCGAGGTCGGTGCCCGTCCGGTCCGCGATCGCCTGCGCCAGCATCTGCTGCGCGACGTAGTGCGTCCGCAGGTACTCCCCCTGCAGCGCTGGCGAGGCGATGACGAGCCGCACGCCGTCGATCCATTCCTTGTCGGGAGTCCGGGTCCCGCCTTCGTAGGCCTCGAGGACGGCGTTCGTGATGGCCTCAGGCAGCGGCTCTGCCGCGGGCAGGCTCCGCAGCTCGGCGCCCATCCGCTGACTGCGCTCCATCGCCAGCGCGCAGATCGCCTCGTACTTGCTGGCGAAGTAGTTGTTGAAGGTGCGGGCCGACACGCCGGCCTCTGCCGCGATGTCCTCGACGAGCACGTTGTCGAGGCCGCGCAGCACGGCCAGGCGCATGGCCGCCAGGCCGAGCGCACGGCGGGTCGCCGCCTTCTTTCGCTCGCGCAGTCCTTCGGGTGCGCAGTCCACGTCCTGAGTATCGTTGAAAATTACGCAACACGCAAATTTAATGCTGCTGTCACTTTGCATCTCGCGCAATGTTGGCGCCAGCAGGGCGATGTCGCATTTTCGCTAGACTCGGGCCGTCCGCGTAAGGATGCTTGCAGGTATGCACGAAGACACCGAGCGCTGCGTCAGGGCAGTGCAGAGCAAGGATGCCAGGTTCGACGGCTGGTTCTTCACGGCCGTGGTGACCACGGGGATCTATTGCCGGCCGAGCTGCCCTGTCGCCCCGCCGAAGCCGCAGAACATGCGGTTCTTCCCGAGCGCCGCTGCGGCCCAGCAAGCCGGGTTCCGTGCGTGCAAGCGATGCAGGCCAGACGCCAGCCCTGGCTCGCCTGAATGGAACGAGCGGGCCGACCTGGTCGCGAGGGCCATGCGGTTCATCGCGGACGGCGTGGTCGACCGCGAGGGCGTTGCTGGCCTCGCCGCGCGCCTTGGCTACAGCGTCAGGCAGATCGAGCGCCAGCTGCTCGCCGAGCTAGGCGCCGGCCCGCTCGCGCTGGCCAGGGCGCAGCGGGCCCAGACCGCCAGGCTGCTGATCGAGACGACCGGGCTTGCGATGGGCGATGTCGCGTTCGCGGCCGGCTTCCCTACCATCAGGACGTTCAACGACACCGTCCTCGAGGTCTTCGCGATGCCGCCGACCGAGCTGCGGCGCCGGGCCACGGCGCGCGGCGGGAAGCCAGCGCCGCTCGCTCCCAGCTCGCTGGGCGCGATCTCGCTGCGGCTGCCGTTCCGGCAGCCGATGTGCCAGGACAACCTGTTCGGGCACCTGGTCGCCACCGCCATTCCTGGCGTCGAGGAATGGCGGGACGGAACGTACCGCAGGACGCTGCGGCTGCCGAACGGCCCCGGCATCGTGTCGCTGCGGCCGGGCCCTGAGTACGTCGCGTGCCAGCTCGCCCTCACCGACCTGCGTGACCTC
The DNA here is from genome assembly GCA_963739025.1 of uncultured Actinomycetota bacterium. Lineage (GTDB taxonomy): Bacteria > Actinomycetota > Actinomycetes > Streptosporangiales > Streptosporangiaceae > Chersky-822. The sequence continues at coordinate 751,889 of CAVTYS010000006.1, forward strand.
GCGATGGCGATCAGCCGGTGCCGCCGCCTGCTCGACCTAGACGCCGACCCGGTGGCAGTCGGTGATCAGCTGGGAACGGACGAGGCGCTCGCGCCACTGATCGCCAAGGCGCGAGGCCGCCGGGTGCCGCGCACGATCGATGCCGCCGAGCTGGCAGTGCGCGCCGTGATCGGCCAGCAGGTCTCGACCGCCGCGGCGCGGACCCACGGGGCGCGCTTGGCCAGCCGCTGCGGTGAGCAGGTCGAGGACCCCGGCGGCGGCCTCACCAGGCTCTTCCCCGACATGGCCGTGCTCGCGGATACTGACGTTGCCGCGCTCGCAATGCCGGCGAGCCGCCGCGCGAGCGTCCTGGCCCTGGCGCGTGCCATCGCGGGCGGCACGCTCGACCTCGGCGCGGGGGCCGACTGGGAACTGGCCAGGAACGTGCTCGCGACGCTGCCCGGCGTCGGTCCGTGGACCGTCGAGATCGTGGCGATGCGCGGCCTCGGCGACCCCGACGCCTTCACGCCGACCGACCTGGGCGTCAGGCGGGCCGCGGCCGAGGCAGGGCTGCCCGCCGCACCCGGCGCCCTGATCAAGCGGGCCGAGCAGTGGCGGCCCTGGCGGGCCTACGCGGTGCAGTACCTGTGGGCCACTTCCGACCACCCCATCAACCACATGCCGGCTGCCTAGCGGCACGCCGTGCAGAGAAGCCGTGCAGAGAAAGGAAGAACGATGACCCGGCACGCAGCCACGAGGCCGCGGACGCACGCCGTGATCGACAGCCCGATCGGGCCCTTGACGTTGATCGCCGAGGACGGCCGCCTAGCCGGCGTGCACATGGAGCTCACGCGCTACGATCCGGACGCCCAGGCACTCGGCACCGAGGTCGCGACCGGCTCCGAGCCGGTGCTCGCCGAGGCAGGCCGCCAGCTCACGGCCTATTTCGACGGCGAGCTCACGGACTTCGACCTGCCGCTGACCCTCGACGGCTCGCGGTTCCAGCGGTCGGTCTGGGCAGGTCTGCAGGACATCCCGTACGGCGAGACCATCTCCTACGGCGAGCTCGCCAGGCGGATCGGCCAGCCGTCGGCGTCGCGGGCGGTCGGACTGGCCAACGGCAGGAATCCGGTGTCGATCGTGGTTCCCTGCCACCGGGTCATCGGCGCCGACGGAAGCCTGACCGGCTATGGCGGCGGCATGGACCGCAAGCGATTCCTGCTAGCGCTCGAGCAGCGCGTCAGCGGCCAGACGCTCATCTGAGGCGGGCGTGCGGCGCGGCGGAACGATGGCGCCACGGACGCCGGACATGGCGGGCACGCAGCGGTTCAGTCTGCTTGGTGTTTCTTTTGTCGCTCACGCACGTTACCTTGGCTACTGATCCTGACGGTAAGCGCGAATTGCCCCTGACCGCACAGCCTGGCGACGACATGGAATTGGGTATTCACGGTAATACCGGCGAAGAGTTTAATGCCTTTGTCGGCCGCGAACGTGAGATAAGTGAGGTTTGCCGCATCGCCGGCACCGCACGTGCCCTCACGTTGTGCGGAGCCGGGGGGATCGGGAAAACGCGGCTCGCCATCCACGTCGCCGCGAGGCTCGCCGCTGAGTATCCCGATGGCGCGTGGTTCGTCGATCTCGCCGACGTGCAGCACAACGAGCTCGTGTCGTCCAGGATCGCCACCGTGACCGGCGTGGTCGAGGAGCCTGGCCGGTCCCTGATCGCGACGCTGGCCGACGCGTACAGGCCGCGCCAGATGCTCCTCGTCCTGGACAACTGCGAGCACGTGATCGATGCGTGCGCGAAGATCTGCCAGCGCTTGCTCGCCGCGTCCCCCGGGCTGCGGGTGATCGCGACGAGCAGGGAGCCGCTGCGGGTGGCCGCCGAGACGATCTGGCAGGTCCCGCCGATGGCCATGCCGGCCAACGGGGGCCGGCTACGGATGGGTCGCCGAAGGAGGGATCCGGCGACCTTGCGGCGCTGATGGATGCCGACGCGCTCCGGCTGTTCGGCGACCGGGCAGCAGCCGCCGCGCCGGGATTCGCGCTCGGACCAGGCAACGTGACCGCTGTGGCGTCGATCTGCCGGGCCGTCGACGGCCTGCCGCTCGGCATCGAGCTGGCAGCCGCGTGGGTGCGGGTGCTGACGGTCGAGCAGATCGCGGCCAGGCTCGGAGACCGGTTCAGGCTGCTCAGCTCCGCCGAGCGGATGGCGCCTGCCAGGCACAGGACCTTGCGCTCGGCCATCGACTGGAGTCACGAGCTGCTCTCGGCGCCTGAGCGGGTGCTGCTCCGCCGGCTGTCGGTGTTCGCCGGCTGGCCGCTTGAGATGGCTGAGCAGGTCTGCGCTGGCCTGGGGTCAGACCCGGACCTGGAGCCGGGCGAGGTCTTCGGCCTGCTGGCTGGGCTCGCCGACAAGTCACTGGTGATCGCCGAGCCCGACGCGTCCGGGCGGATCAGGTACAGGATGCTGGACACCATCCGCGAGTACGCGGCCGAGCGGCTGGACGAGGCTGGCGAGAAGCAGCGGCTTCGGGAGCGGTTCCGGGATTACGCAGTGCGCGAGGTCGAGGAGGCCGCGCTGCTTGGCATGGCGCTCACGGCGGGCACCTGGTCAGAGCGGGTCAATACGTTCCGCAGGTTCGAGGCGGAGAACGGCAACCTGACGCAGGTGCTGACCTGGTGTGCGCGCGCCCGCGACGCCGATTCCGGGTTGCGGATCTGCGTGGCGATGAGGCCGGTCTGGATCGTCCAAGGGTCGTTCGGTGAGGGCGCCGGCTGGATGGATGTCTTCTTCGACACCGACACCTCAGTCCTGGGCGACCGGGTGCTCGGGCCCGCGCTCATCGGACGGGCTCAGCTCGCCTTCCCGCTCGACCCGGCCGACGCCGCACAGCGGGCGAAGGCGGGGCTTGACCTCTGCCGCGGCCCTGGCCTGGAGTTCTGGGCCGCGGCGGCGCTGAACCTGCTCGCCGAGGTGGCGCTGCACGCGGGCCAGCTGGACGAGGCTGACGCGCGCGCGGCCGAGACGCTCACGATCACCGACGAAACGGGCGACGGGTTCAACGCGACCTACGCGCACGGCACCAGGGCGGCTGTCGCTGCCTATCGGGGCGACCTGCACGGGGCGCTGCGGCTCGGCGAGCGTTCGCTGCGGATCGCCAGGGAGATCGACCAGCAGTGGGCGGTCGCGCGGGCCCTGCTCGGCCTAGGCGACCTGGCCAGGCTGACAGCGGGTCCCGCGCGGGCGCGGCGGCACTACGCGGAGGCGTTCTCGATCCTGCGGGAAGTAGGCGCCCGGCCTGAGATGGCACGCTGCCTGGCTGGCATCGGGCGGATCGAGATCAGCCAGGGCGAGCTCGAGCTGGCCGGCCAGCATCTCACCGAGAGCATCGAGCTGAGCCGGTCAACGGGCAGCAGGATCGGCGTGATCAGGGGCCTGGACACGTTCGCGGCGCTGGCGATCGCCCAGGGCAACCACGATCAGGCGGTGCGGCTCGCCGGTGCAGCCGCCGGACTGCGCAGCCAGGCTGGCCTGCCAGAGGCACCCAAGAGCAGGACCGACCGCCTGATCGCCTCGGCCAGCGGGCTCACCGAGGTGCAGGCACGCGAGCTCTGGGCCGCCGGGTCGCGGCTCAGCAGTGACGCGGCGGTGGAACTCGCGCTGACCGTGCCTGACCTGCTCGCCTCGCGGGAAGCCGAGCTGACCGCGCGCGAACTGGAGATCGCGGCGCTGATCACCAAGGGCCTGTCCAACCGCGCCATCGCCAGCGAGCTCGGCATCGCGTCAGCGACCGTGGCGCGCCACGTGGCCAACATCATGGCCAAGCTCGGGTTTACGTCCCGCCTGCAGATCGCCGCCTGGGCCAAGGAGCGCGGGGGGGTTCCGGGGGGTCGTCCCCCCTGACCGGCAGCGCGGGGGGGTTCCGGGGGGTCGTCCCCCCTGACCGGCAGCGCGGGGGGGTTCCGGGGGGTCGTCCCCCCTGACCGGCAGCGCGGGGGGGTTCCGGGGGGTCGTCCCCCCTGACCGGCAGCGCGGGGGGGTTCCGGGGGGTCGTCCCCCGTGGCCAACACAGCGCGGTCACTGATCGTGGAACAGCGCGCTCACCGACTCGCCCTCGTGGATCCGCCTGATCGCCTCGGCCAGCGCAGGCGCCACGGAGATCACGTGCAGCCGCTCAATGCCCTCTGACTCGGCGATCGCGACCGTGCTGGTGCACACGATCTCCTGCACCTCAGGCCAGGCGGCGATCCGCTTGAGCGCACCGTCGCAAAACAGGCCGTGCGTGCACGCGATCCGAACGCTCCGGGCACCGTGCTCCCGCAGCCTGCCGAGTAGCTCGATGATGGTCGTCCCCCTGGCGATCTCGTCGTCGAGGACGATGACGTTACGCCCGGCCACGTCGCCGATGATGGAGGTGATCGTGACCTTGTCGTCGCTGATCCGCTCCTTGGCGCCGGCCGCCACCGGCAAGCCGAGCATCCTGGCCAGCGCGGCGGCCGACTTGGCGTTGCCCAGGTCAGGCGAGACCACGACGGAGCTGACCAGGTCAGTGCCGCGGAAGTGGTCGGCGATCTCGTGCAGCGCGTGCAGGTGGTCGACGGGGACCGAGAAGAACCCGTGCACCTGGGGCGCGTGCAGCGTCATCGTCAGCACGCGGCTGGCGCCAGCCGTGACGAGCAGGTCGGCGACCAGCCGTCCGCCGATGGACACCCTGGGCATGTTCTTCTTGTCCGAGCGGGCGTAGGCGTAGTGCGGGATCACCGCGGTCACCCGCGCAGCGGACGCGCCGCGGGCGGCGTCGAGCATCAGCAACAGCTCGACCAGGTGCTCCTGAACGGGCGCGGCGAGCGGCTGGATCAGGAAGACGTCGCGTTCCCTGCAGTTGGACTGGAGCTGAACTTCCAGGCAGTCGTTGGCGAACCGGCGGACGATCGCGGGTTCCAGCGGAACGCCGAGATGGCCGCAGATCTCCGCCGCGAGCCCGGGATGGGCCGTTCCGCTGAAGACCGAGATTTCCCGCACAATCCCAGGCTAGATGCAGTAGGCCGCGGGGTCTGCTGCTTATCGCCGGCTGGTCACCGTCGTCGGCCGGCCAGCCAGACGGCGGCGAAGCCCGCCGCGACCGTGAACGCGAGCAGAATCATGGCGAACACTGACTGGAACAGCCAGTACCGGCCCGCCGGCTGATAACCGAACCACGCGGTGATGTGCCGCCTCGCGACCCAGGCCCGGCTCCTGGTCAGATCGCGCAGGACGGCGCCTATCTGGTTAAAGAGAGCCCCTGGCTGACTCGGAGTGAGGCGTCCGTGCGGCCCGGCGAGCCAGTTCGCGACCGTGTAGCTGCCGGGCGGACCCGGCATCCGGTTCAGCTTCGCGGTGACCTGCCTTGGCCAGTAGCTGGACCACGTGATGCGCCCGAACGGCGCGGCGTCGTCTCGCACGGCGACGGGGTTCACCTTCAGCATCTCGTTGTACACACCGCCTGGCGTCCAGGCAGCGTAGCTGCTCAAGGCCGCCGCCGCGATTCCGATCGCCACGATCGTGACGGCGATGGCCGCGCCGGCTCGCTTGATAGACGCCCCTGCGAGCACGCCAAGGCTGAAGCCGAGCAGCGCCCAGATCGGGAGCATGAGCGCGGTGATGTTGAAGTATGCCGGCGACCAGTGGCTCAATGCCCAGTACATGCGCGGGGCGACGTGGACGTTGGGAGCCATGGCCCACATGCTGAGGCCGCCGAGCGCGGCCGCGGTGACGGTCAGCAGGCCGCCGATCACGAGCAGCTTGACCGCGACCTGCCGCCTGGTACTCACGCCCTGCGTCATCGAGAAACGGAACGCCCCCGTCTCGAAATCGGTCGCGACGAGCGGCGCGCCGAGGAACGCGCCGGCGAGGAACGGCAGGATATTGACCCCGACGTAGTGAGAGCCGATCCAGGAGTCCGCGCCCAGCTGCCCGGCGTGAGCCTGGGCGCCCGTGACGACGAGCGGGATCGCGAACGCCGCGAACACGATCAGCAGCCCGATGAGCGCGTTCCTGTGCTGTCGCAGCACGGCCAGAACGACGTGCTCACGGTTCCTGGTCCGATGGTCAGCGGCCTGTGCCGCGATGGTTGTCACAGCGGGCTCCGGTCAGGACGCGCCGCGGCGGATGAGCAGGACGGTCGCGGCGATAAGGAGGGCCGACAGGACGACGAGCCAGCCGAACTCGATGGCCTGGAACAGGAAGAGCCTGCTGCCCGGCTGGTAGGTCAGCCAGATCTGGATGTGGTGCGCGCGGAACCACGCGGCTGGGTGATGCAACTGAGCACTGGTGAGCAGCCGGCCGTCCGGCCACCCGAGCGCGCTGCTGAGGATGTCAGGTCGCTGGCCTGCTCGTGACCTCAAGGGCACGCTGTAGCCGTATCCGCCGCGCGAGGAGAACGTGGGATGCGCGGCTGCCTGGCGCAACGGCGTCAGGTAGCCGCGCTGCCACCTGAGCGCGACGTACATGCCGGGAAGGCCGCCGACCAGCGTCGCAGCCATGGCGGGCACGGTGCGCCGGATCGCCGCGCCGAGCAGCACGCCGAGGCTCAGGCCGAGCAGCGTCCAGCCGGCGAAGGGCAGCGGGCTGAGGGCGAAGAGGCGACCGAGCCAGAACCAGTCAGGTGCTGCTGCGAGCGGCCTCAGCCACCACTGGTATTCCAGCCGCAGGCCGGCCGCGATGACCATGAGTAGCAATGCCACCGGCACGACGCTCGCGAGCAGCCAGCGGGTCCGGCCCGCGCCCTGGGCCCAGGCGAATCGGGCGGTCCCGGTCTCGATTTCGCGCGCGACCAGCGGCGCTCCCAAGAACAGGCTCGCGAGCACCGGAATGAGCGGGAGGGCCAGCCTGAGCGCGGTGCCGGTGCTGTTGTAGAGCGGCCACAGCGAATGCGGACCTGCGGTGAAGACGCCCGTGGCAGAACCATGCAGGATGAGTCCCGTCACCGCCATCGCGACGGCTACCAGGAAGGCGAGGGCGGCGGAGGCGGCGAGGGAGGCCTTGTGCTGCCGCAGGGTCACCGCGGCTAGCCGGCGCCACGGCACCCGTGCATCCGTGACTGGCTCACTGCGCGCGGGCGCGGGCGACAGGGCGGTCACGCCGGCACCGCCGGGCCCGGCAGCATGCTGGCGCCTGGTTCGCGCAGGTAGCCAAGCACCAGGTCCTCCAGCCTGGCCGGGTGCAACTGCCAGCCTGGCCTGACCTGATCGCCCTCGGCCGCGGTCCTGACCAGCAGGTGCGCCTGAGCTCCCGGCTGGCATGGATGATCGCGTCCTGTTGTGAATCGACGAACATCTCCCCGCTCGGGCCCGTCAGGATCTTGTGCCTGGCCAGCAGGTGCTCGACCTCGCCAGCCAGCTGCAGCCGGCCGTCGTTGAGCACGACCAGGTAGTCGGCTATCCGCGCACCTTGCGGTCAAGCGGAATGCCCAGCTCGGTCACCTTGGCGCGGGCGTGGTCGTCGTCCCAGCTCAGGTTCAGCCTCCTGGCTACGCTCAGCATGTCGCGGACAAGCAGGTGGCCGTAGAGCGGTGCATCCTGGGCCACGAAGCCGATCTTGCTCCGGGCCGCTGCCGAGCCTGGCTGCTCGCCGGACAGCACGCTCAGGCGGCCGCGGGTGGGCCTGAGCAGCCCGGCCGCGAGGTTGAGCAGCGTGGTCTTGCCGGCCCCGTTCGGCCCGACCAGCGCGACGACGTGGCCGGCCGGAATGGCCAGCGTGCACGCACGCAGTGCCCAGGTGCGGCCGAAGCGCTTGCCGAGCCCGCAGGTCTCGATGATGTTCACGCCACCCCTCGCGCTCCGGTGCCGGTCCGGCTGGCGCGGCCCTCACGAAAATCCCGCATCGACGCGGCGAACAGGGCCTCGATGCCCTCGAAGTCCAGGCCAGCCGCGCCAGCCGTCCGCAGCCAGGCCATTAGCCCCTTGCGCAGCTGCGCCTGCTCGGCGATGCCGACCTGGCGCAGCGTGCCCGCGATGAACGTGCCCTGGCCGGGACGCCCTTGCGCCAGACCCCTGTGCTCGAGTTCCCGGTAGGCCTTCAGCACGGTGTTGGGGTTGATCGCGAGCGCCCCGACGGCCTCCTTGACGGTCGGCAGCCGGTCGCCTTCCTTGAGGTAGCCGAGCCGCAGCGACTGCTCAACCTGGTGCACGAGCTGCAAGTACGTGGGCACGCCAGAGCCGGGGTCGAGTAGGAACGCGATCGGCGAGCCGGTCGCGCCCGCCCTGTCGTTCGGTACCGACTTAGACTCTTTATCTATAGTCATAGATAAAGAGTAGAGCGAGCGAGCGCTCCTGGTCAACTAGCGGTCCAGGTCACGGGGCGTTCGTCAGGCTGCAGGGTCAGCTGGTCAGGCCGCAAGAGCCGCGACAAGCCCGCTGACCAGCCTGCCGAGTTCACGGCCGCGCGGATCGTAGGTCGGGTTGACCTCGGTCAGCACCAGCCCGGCGAAGGCCGGATCCGAGCAGAGCACCCGCAGCGCGGCCAGCGCGGCGTCGAGCGAGACCCCCGAGCCGTAGTGCGGGTAGTTGCCGAGCGGAAGGTCGCCGGAGTCGACCACATCGATATCGAAGTGGATCAGGTACCGCCCGCTCGCCGCGGTGACGGCGGTCACCGCGCGCTTGGCCGCCGCCACCGGGTCGGCCGTGAACGCGGGCCCCTCCTGCAGGTCCACGCCGGCACTGGCAAGAAACGCGCGTCCCTCGTCCGTAGTCTCACGCGGGTCGGATCCGAGCATCGCGAGCCTGCTCGGCTCGAGCAGCGGGATGGCCTGGCCGAGGTGGGTTAGCTCTGCCGCTCCCCTGCCAAGAAGGTGCGAGACGCCCATCGAGTCCAGGATGCCTGAACCGTCGCCCGGCACGCCGACATCGGTGTCGCCGTCCAGGTAGACCAGGCCGCCCTCGGGATACTGGCGTTGCATGCCCGCGACCGCACCGAGCGTGATCGTGCAGTCGCCGCCGAGCACGAGCGGCAGCGCGCCGCTCCCCATGGCCGCGGCGATGGCATCGGCGACCTCGCCGGCCACGCGGGCGACTGCCTCGACGTTGCGCGCCGCAGGGTTCGCCCGGTCCGCAGCGAAGACCGCGCCTGACAAGTTGCCGGCATCCGTGACTGTCAGCCCCGCTCTGGTCAGCTGCTCGATCAGGCCAGCGGCCCGCAGCGCGTCTGGCGCCAGATCCTGGCCCGCGTGGTGCGCGCCGGCGCTCGTCGGGACTCCGATGATCACCCACTCGCTCATGTCGGCCTCCATCTGTTCACGTAACCATCAAAATGCTCTAGCTGGTTACTCCGAGCTTAATCCGGCGATCCGGATTGCGCAACCAGCTAAGCTGGGATGGTGGTAACAGCAGCACGGGAGAAGCCGAGCAGGACGGCGGCCACCGGGCGGGCGCCTGGCCGCCTTGAGCTGGTGCGCGCGTTCGTGAACACGCTCGACATCGAGGCAGGTACGGACGAGCTCAGCTCCCCTGACGCGCTCGATGCCTGGCTGCGTGCGCGGCATCTGACCGGGCCCGACGGCGCCCGTGCCACCGATCGCGACCTGCGGCTGGCGGTCACGATTCGCGAGGCGCTGCGCGACATGCTCACCACGCACGTGCCAGGACAGGCGGCGGCTCCCGCTGACACGCTGTGCTCTGTGGTGCCCGGATTGCGGGTCAGGCTGGTCGTCGGCGACGACGGAACCGTGCGCACAGTGCCGGACCGAACCGGGCCCGGCGGCACGGGGCCGGTGTGCGCGCTGGCTGAACTGCTGCTGATCGCGGCGGAGGCGGCCACGGCAGGGACCTGGCCGCGGCTCAAGGTGTGCGGCGCCGACGACTGCCGGTGGGCGTTCTACGACCGGTCGCCGGCGAGGAGCGGCTGCTGGTGCAGCATGGCGATCTGCGGTTCGCGGGCGAAATCGCGGGCCTTCCGCCGCCGGGCAGCCGCGGAACGCTGACCGTCGCGATGACGCAGGCGGGTCAGGACGCCGCGGCCTGGAGGTAAGGCGGCAGGCTGAGCTTGTTCCTGATCTCCTGCTGAACCTGCCCGGGCTCTGGCCGGGCGTCGACGGTGATCACGTACTCCTTGCGCCGGAAGATCTCCAGCACCGGATTGGTCTTCTCGTGATACTCGCGCAGCCTGACCGCGAGCGCTTCCTCGGTGTCGTCTTCCCTGGTCTCCAGCGCTGAGCCGCACGCGTCGCACTGCCCTGGCACCCTGGGGCTGCTGGCGATCAGGTTGTAGTCCATGCCGCAGCCCGAGCAGAGCCGCCTGGCCAGCACCCGCCTGCGCACCTCGGTGTCCGGCAGGTCGAGGTGGATCACCCCGTCGATGTCGTAGCTCTCCAGGAAGAACTCGGCCTGGCGCTCGTTGCGCGGGAAGCCGTCGACGATGAAGCCGTAGTTCCAGTCGTGCTGTGTCAGCCGGTCCCTGACGACGCCCTCCACGAGTTCGTCGCTGACCAGCAGGCCGTCCGCCATGATGCGCCTGACCTGCGCGCCGATCTTGGTGTGGTGCTGAACGTTCCACCGGAAGATGTCACCGACCGCGATATGCACGAGGTCGAGGTCCTCGGCCAGCATCGCGGCCTGGGTGCCCTTGCCGCTCCCCTGAACCCCCATGATGACGTATTTGCGCACCCGCTCAGGCTATCCGGGCCCGAGGCCGGCAGCCGGCCCGCAGGGCCCGGCCTGGCTGCCAGATGGCTGGAGCCCCACGGCGCCCTTGCCGAGACCGAACCTGCGCTCGCACGACCGCGACAGCCTGCCGTCGAGCGTGTTCTTGATCAGGGGCCAGTCCTGGCTGAGCAGGCCGCCGTTGACGAAGCGCGCGATGTCGTTGCGCTGGCCCTGGGCGAGCAGCATGCCGTACAAGCTGCGCCTGCCGCGGGCGTCGCTGACGTCGCACTCGCGCATCCCCGGCCAGGACAAGTTCCTTGGCAGCTTGATCACTCCCCTGGCCGGCCCGCGCAGGTCGTCGATCCTTCGGGGAAGACGCCCAGCCAGGCCGAGCCGCCCGGGCAGCATGTCCGCTATTGCCATGACGCTGATTATGGCCGAGGCCCAAACTACGGTCTGTAACGACTCGCTCACGTGCCCGATTCGTGGCGCTCGTCCTGCTCGGCCTGCTGCTGTCGCCGGCTGGCAGCACCGCCGCAGATGCCTGCGCCGTAGCCGTTTAGCGGTAGAGAAAGTGGTCGTATATGACCGTTTTCTCTACCTCTTAACAGCACCAGAGGTTCACCGATATCGCTCGGGCGCGGTGTCAGCATCGCGCGAGGGCGTTCTCGAGGAAGGCGGCAGCGCGGCGCATCACGGTGGCTGTGTCAAGCTCGACGCCAAGATCTCGCAGTGCTCGCCAGGAGTGCCCGGCACCGGCGAGCCCGACCGCTCCGGCCGGTACCTCCCAGAGCGCCAGGTCCTGCACTGCCGGAGCCGGTGCCCTCTGGAGGTAGGCGCCGAGGAAGATGCCGGGAGCGTCCCCGCCGGGATGGATCGCCAGATCCATGCGGAAGCGGGCTACTTCGTTGCCTGGCGGCATGACCTTGGCCCGCTCCCAGTCGACGATTCCGGTCAGCGTCTCTCCGGAGAACAGGAGATTGCCGACGTAGAAATCGCCGTGGCAGAAGGCACGCCGCGCTGCGCCGGCCCGGTGCCGGAGCTCGGCGATCACCTCGGCCGCTGCGCGGCCAAGTGCCGGCGGCAGTCCGTCTGGGGTCCAGCGATCAAGCAGGCGCGGCCACTCAGGGATCTCAGGCGGCACCGCGGACAGCGGGACCGCATGCAGGCTGGCAATGGCGGTTGCGGCGTTCCTGAGCCAGGTCCCGCCGCGCGCCATCCTGGGCAGCACGATCCCGGGCAGCGCGCCCATCACGATGGCCGGGTCACCGAAGGAAACGCCGTCGCGGTCCAAGAACAGGGGCGGCGGGCTGGGGATCGCGAGGCGCTCGACGGCTGTGAGCGCATGCCACTCGGCGGCGGCACCGTCGCGGTCACCTGGGAAATGCTTGACGACGACCTGCTGGGTGTCGCGTTGAGTGACCACTCAGCCCGCTGTGCCTCAATCCCGGGCCGGCGGGCTCATCGTCCGTGGTGACCTCATACCCGCGCACGTCCTCTGTGAGATGGCACGCCATCGCACGGCACGGGACGGAGGGCGGGACGCGCGATCAGCGGGATCGTGCCGCTAGGCTCAAAGGCATGTCGGAGGTACCGGTGCAGCCGCGCTGGCGGATCCTGCTGACGCCCAGGTGGCTCGGCTGGCATCTGTTCGCGGTGCTGGCCGTGGTCGGCATGTGCTGGCTGGGCGACTGGCAGTTCCGGCGTGCGATGGCGGGTAACACGCTGAGCTGGGCCTATACGTTCGAATGGCCGATCTTCGCGATCTTCGGCGTCGTGTTCTGGATCAAGACGATCAGGGACGAGCTGCACCCGGCGGCGGACGGCCGCACGCAGGCCCCCGAGGTCACGCTCCCGGCCGGGATGACGGCTGGCGCGGCGGGCGGGCAGGCAGGCTCCCGGTCAGACGGGCCTGGCTCGCCTGGCGATGCGGGCGAGGGCGGACCTGCCGACGTCGAGCTGGCCGAGTACAACGCCTACCTGGCCAAGCTCAGCAACCAGGTCAAGGGCCACGGCAAGTGGCACGGCCTGCGCTAGAAAGAAACAGCCTGCGCGAGCCAGGCAGTGCTGATCAGGTAGGGCAGCGAGGAGGAATCGCGTGAACGCCGACAGGCAGCTCACCCTGGTCGTGCGCGCCTACCGGGCGCTGGCCTACGTGACCGGCACCGGGCTGCTCGTCTTGTGCTTCGTCGGCATCCCGCTCCAGGTCTGGGCGAACAACCTCGTGATCGTCAAGTACGTGGGCACCGCGCACGGGATGCTCTATATCGCGTACGTGATCGTCGCCTTCGCGATGACCAGGATGGTGCGGATGAAGGTGGCGAGCCCCGGCACGGTGATCGTGCTGCTGGCCGGGACGATCCCGGTGCTGACGTTCGTCGTCGAGCGGTGGGTGACCCGCACCTACATCGATTCCGCGCTGGCCGCTGCTGCGCTGCCGAGAGCGGCGGCCAGAGCCAGCACGTGAGCGAGCAGTACTTCGCGACCGAGCCGTCCGCGCCGCACCGCGAGGGAAAGGTGCGCGTGCTCCTGCCTGACCTGCACCTGGAGCTGCAGACCGACGCCGGCGTCTTCTCGCCGCGCCGGCTCGATGCGGGGACGCGGCTGTTGCTTGACGTCGCGCCGCCGCCGCCCGCGGCGGGGAACTTCCTCGACCTCGGCTGCGGCTACGGAGCGCTGGCCCTGGTCCTCGCCGCTCGCGCGCCAGGCGCGCAGGTCTGGGCGGTCGACGTCAACGCCAGGGCGCTTGCGCTGACCGGCGCGAACGCAGCGCGTGCCGGGCTGCCCAACGTAAGCTGCGCGCTCCCTGAGGACCCAGAGTTGCCTCCGGTGTTCGACCTGATCTGGTCGAATCCGCCTGTGCGGATCGGCAAGAAGGCCCTGCACGAGCTGCTGGCCCGCTGGCTTGGCCGGCTCGCGCCAGGGGCGGCTGCCTATCTAGTGGTGCAACGCAACCTCGGGTCTGACTCTTTGCACCGATGGCTGGCAGCCTCGGGCTGGACGGTGGAGCGCGCCGCGGCCAGATCCGGCTACCGGGTGCTGAAGGTGATGGGCGCGGACGACGGTGCTAGCCGGGGGGGACGACCCCCCGGATCCCCCCGCAATGCCGAGGCGTCGCCGTGACGCGTCAGCTCGGCCAGACCGAGGTCAAGCGGTTGAACCGGTCCTGGCGGCAGGCCACGCAGGCCAGGATCTGCCTGCTGCTCGACTCGGTGACCCAGCCGTTCAACGTCGGGTCGATCATCCGCACCGCGGCAGCCTTCGGGGTCGAGCACGTGTGGCTGTGCGGCGACACCGCGGACCCGGCTCACCCGTCCGCGCGCAAGACCGCGCTCGGCACTAGTCGGCTGCTCAGCATCAGCAACGCCGGCGTGGCCGACGCAGCCAGCGCGGTGCGGTCCGATGGTCTGCGGCTCGTCGCCATCGAGCTAGCCGACGGGGCGGTGCCGCTGCACGAGGCCGCCGTGGGCGGCGACGTCTGCCTGGCCCTGGGCAACGAGGACAGGGGCTGCTCACCAGGCCTGCTCTCGGTCGCCGACCAGATCGCGTACATTCCCCAGATTGGCAGGGTCGGTTCACTCAACGTTGCCGCCGCGGCCGCTATCGTGCTTGCCGAGGCACGCCGCAGGGAGTGGGGGGATGACCGTGCCGGCCGGGTTCCTTGATCACCCGAAGCCGCTCGCGTTCGCGCACCGCGGCGGCGCAGGGCACTTCGCCGAGAACTCCTGGCGCGCCTTCGAGCACGCCGTCAAGCTCGGCTACGCCTACCTCGAGACCGACGCGCACGCGACCTCCGACGGCGTTCTCGTCGCGTTCCACGACAAGACCCTGGACCGGGTCACCGACAGGACAGGGGCGATCGCATCGCTGCCGGCCCGCGAGGTGACGGCGGCGAGGATCGCCGGCACGGAGCCGATCCCGCTGCTGGAGGACCTGCTTGGCGCCTGGCCCGACGTGCGTTTCAACATCGACGTGAAGGACGGACCGGCTGCCAGGCCACTTGCGGAACTGATCCGCAAGACGGCCTCCTGGGACCGGGTCTGCATCACCTCGTTCTCGGCCTTCAGGCTCAGGGACGCCAGGCGGCTGCTCGGCCGGCCGGTCTGCACATCCACCTCACCGGTCGGCGCGGCCGCGCTGCGCTCTGGCCTGCCAGGCAGGCTGCTCGCGCAGCGGTTCGCCAGGCGGAACGTCCGCTGCGCTCAGCTGCCGATCAGAATGGCGGACGCGCCGCTGATCCGCCGCGCGCATGAGGCTGGCCTGCAGGTGCACATCTGGACCGTGAACGACCGCGACGTGATCCACGCGCTGCTCGATCGCGGCGTCGACGGCATCATGACCGACGAGACCGAGCTATTGCGAGATGTCCTGATTCAGCGGGGCGAGTGGCACCCACGGGCCTGAAGGCACGGACCATACCGGGCCTGGGCATGAGCGCCTGACCAGCCCAATCAGGGGTCAACCGCGCAACGGAAACGATCTTCTCTGCCCGGACACGGTTGGAAGAAGGCCGCTGCGGGAATCTTGTTGGTGCCCCTGCCGTTGTTATCTACGAACGCCGAGCGCCCGGAGGCAGCAAGCATATGGCCGAACGCGCCCTACGCGGTACCCGTCTAGGTGCCACGAGCTACGAGAACGACCGCAACACCGACCTGGCGCCACGCCAGGAGGTGGCCTTTGACTGCCCGAAGGGCCACCGGTTCAGCGTGCCGTTCGCTGCGGAGGCCGAGATCCCGGCGAAGTGGGAGTGCCGGGTTTGCGGCGCTACCGCCACTACCGCGACCGGTGACCAGCCGGCCGCCGCCAAGGTGAAGCCACCGCGCAGTCACTGGGACATGCTGATGGAGCGACGCTCCATCTCCGACTTGGAGGAAGTGCTCGCCGAACGGCTTGCCATCATCAGAGGCCAGCGCGGGGAGACCCAGCAGACCACCTCATCGGCGCGGCAGCGCAAGAGCGCCTAGCGCCCGCGCAAGCGCCTTTCAGTTCGTGCTGCGGCTCGGACGGCGACGCCGTCCGAGCCGTTTCGCGACTCCCCACTGAGCGACCCGCCACAGTGCCTCGCCCACCACGCCCCGGCTCATCTTGCTGGCTCCCCTTGCCCGCTCGGTGAACGTGATCGGCACCTCGCGGATCGTGAAGCCGTGCTCAGCCGTGCGCAACGTCAGGTCGACCTGGAAGCAGTAGCCCTGCGACTCGACCTCGTCAAGGCCGATCGCGCGGAGCGTGCCCGCCCGGTAGGCGCGGAAGCCAGCGGTCGCGTCGTGGACGCCGATGCCGAGCATCACCCTGACGTAGACGTTGGCGGCCCTGGACAGGATCTCGCGGCTCTTCGGCCAGTTCACGACCGTCCCGCCTGGCACGTACCTGGAGCCGATCACGAGGTCGGCCCCCGCCGCGGCGGCAGCGAGCATCTTCGGCAGGTCAGCGGGATCGTGCGAGCCGTCGGCATCGTGCTCGACCAGCACGTCGTAGCCGTTCTGCAGGCCCCAGGTGAACCCGGCGATGTAGGCGGTGCCCAGGCCGGACTTGCCCGACCTGTGCAGCACGTGCACCTGGGCGTCCGAGGCCGCGAGCTTGTCGGCGATCTCGCCGGTGCCGTCCGGGCTGGCGTCATCGACCACGAGGATGTGCGCGGGAGGGACCGCTGCCCTGATCCGGCCGACGATCGGCTCCAGGTTGTCGCGCTCGTTGTAGGTCGGGATGATGACAGCTACCTGACCCAGCTCATGCGCCGGGCCGGCCGGAGGCTCGGTGGAAGTCACTCGTTCCTGCCCTTGAGATCGGGTACCTGCGTGCGGACGTGTGTGCGGTAGTCGATGCACACAGCCTAACGATTGCTGCCCGCCGGCGGGTTCCGGTGATCATGGCCGCTGTCCCCCGCGCGCGGCTGCACGAGGAAGAGGCCCAGACATCCTTCGGACCGAGGGGCGTCCCGTCGGCAACGAGATGGCCCTTCGTTGTCTACTGGATGTCTGGGCCCCTTCCAGGTCCAATTACGTCTCGCCGCCCGGTGACTCGGCTCCGCTGCGCGGGCTTCGTTCCCCGCTGCGCGGGCTTCGTTCCCCGCTGCGCGGGCTTCGTTCCCCGCTGCGCGGGCTTCGTCCCCTCTGCCGGGCACATGACTGGGACGAAGATACCTTCCCTGGCAGCGATGTCAACCCGGTTCGGCTCCAGGCCAGGAGGCGCCGATACCGGCCTGTCGAATCTTGTGTGCCGGCGATACGATTTGATAGCACTCAAATCGTGCGGCCAGGTCTGCTTGACGTGAACGGCGTGGGCCGCTATGCGGAATCCGCTTTCAGCTGGAGGACGAGCAAATGACGGAAAGCCCGGAAACCCAGGTCTCCGAATCCCAGATCGCAGTGCACTGGCGGGAAGAGGACTACTACCAGCCGCCGCCGCAGTTCGCCGCCCAGGCCAATGCCGCCGATCCCGCCATCTTCGACAGGTTTGCCGAGGACAAGTTCCCTGAGTGCTTCACTGAGTACGCCGATCTTCTCACCTGGGATGAAAGATGGCACACGACGCTTGATACGTCGAATCCTCCTTTCTGGAACTGGTTCGTCGGCGGCAAGCTGAATGCGTCGTACAACTGCGTCGACCGGCACGCCCAGGCGAGCCCCGACAAGACCGCGATCGCGTGGGTGCCCGAGCTCGAGACGGACGAGCACGTCATGATCAGCTACGGCGAGCTGCACCGCCAGGTGAACGAGTTCGCCGCGGTCCTGCGGGACTTCGCCGGGCTGCAGGCGGGCGATCGTGTGACCTTGCACATGCCGATGGTCCCCGAGCTTCCCGTCACGATGCTGGCCTGCGCCAGGCTCGGCGTCATTCACTCCGAGGTCTTCGGCGGTTTCAGCGGGAACGCCTGCGGCACCAGGATCGCTGACTCCGGCAGCAGGGTCCTCATCACCATGGACGGTTACTTCCGGGCGGGCGAGCTCACCGACCACAAAGTGAAGGCCGACGAAGCGCTCGACGAGGCGGCCAGGCAGGGCCAGGAAGTCGACAAGGTGCTCGTCTGGCGGCGGCACGCCGGCCAGTACGCGTCGGCGACGCCGATGGCGCCTGGGCGCGACTTCTTCGTCGACGAACTGCTCGCCGAGCACGCGGGTGCGATCGTCGAGCCAGTCTCCATGTCCGCCGAGGCTCCGTTGTTCCTGATGTACACGAGCGGGACGACCGGCCGGCCCAAGGGTTGCCAGCACAGCACCGGGGGCTATCTCGCGTACGTCACGGGCACGTCCAAGTACTACCAGGACATCCATCCAGACGACGTGTACTGGTGCATGGCCGACATCGGCTGGATCACCGGTCATTCCTATATCGTCTACGGCCCGCTCGCGCTGGGCACGACCACGGTGATCTATGAGGGCGTGCCGAATTACCCAGACGGCGGCCGGCCGTGGCGGATCGCCGAGAAGCTGGGCGTCAGCATCTTCCACACCTCGCCAACCGCGATCAGGATGCTCCGCAAGGTCGGTGCTGAAGAGCCGAAGAAGTACAACTACCGCTTCAAGACCATGACCACCGTGGGCGAGCCGATCGAGCCCGAGGTCTGGCGGTGGTATCACTCCGAGGTCGGCAAGGGCCAGGCCGCGATCACCGACACCTGGTGGCAGACCGAGAACGGCGGATTCCTCGGCAGCACGCTGCCTGCGCTCCAGCCGATGAAGCCAGGCAGCTGCGGTCCCGGCGTCCTCGGCATCTACCCGGTGATCTACGACGAGGACGGCAACGAGATACCGGCCGGCAGCAACCGGGCTGGCAACATCTGCATCCGCAACCCCTGGCCTGGCATCTTCCAGACGATCTGGGGAGATCCTGAGCGCTTCCTTGACACCTACTGGCGGAAGTACAACAAGGACCCGGACAGTAAGGACTGGCATGACTGGCCGTACTTTGCCAACGACGGCGCCGTCCAGGCCGCGGATGGTTACTTCAGGATCCTTGGCCGGGTCGACGACGTGATCAACGTGGCCGGCCACCGGCTCGGCACCAAGGAGCTCGAGTCTGCCGCGCTGACGGTTCCCGAGGTGGCCGAGGCAGCGGCCGTGCCGGTGATCGACGACATCAGGGGCCGGATCGTGGAGATGTACGTCTCGCTCAAGCCCGGCGTCGCCCCCGACGGCGTGGAAGCGAAGGTGATCAAGGCAATTGAGGTCGAGATCGGCAAGATCGCCAGGCCGAAGAACGTCTGGATCGTCGCGGACATGCCCAAGACCAGGTCGGGCAAGATCATGCGCCGGGTGATCGCCTCGGTCTCCAACTTCGCCGATGTAGGAGACGTGACGACGCTGGCCAACCCTGAGGTCGTCGAGAGCATCCGGCATCACGTGCAGGGCGCCAAGGTCAGCAAGGGCGAGCTGCCGCGCGAGCTCAGCGAGGCGGAGTACGAGGAGATCGCCAAGTACGGCGCAGCCGAGTAACCGCGCGGGACGAAGCCCGCGCGGGGGACGAAGCCCGCGAAGCGGGGCCGTGCCGAGGACGGGGGTGCCTCGGCACGGCCCCCTGGTTCCGGCGATCACCGGTGACGGGTGCCGGTGATCGCCGCCGGGTGGCCAGCCCGGGTCAGGCCGCGACGTCCAGGAACGACTCCGCGGCCGAAGACGAGCTGGCAGCACCGCGAGGCGCCACTCGTTCACGGCCCGCCGGGACGGCCAGCCTCGGCGGGTAGTGCCCTGCGCGCGGGGCATACCGGCGCAGCTTCTGGCGCAGCATGGCCCGGCCGCGGTGAATGCGGGACATCACCGTGCCGAGCGGGGTGCCCATCATGTCGGCGATCTCGCTGTAGCGATAACCCTCGATGTCCGCCAGGTAGATGGCGGCCCTGAAGCACTCTGGCAGTTCCTCGAGCGCGCGCATGACGGTCGAGCTGCCAAGATTCTCGAGCGCCTCGGTCTCCGCTGACCTTGGCGGCTCGCTGAGGGCGTCCCTGGCGTCGCAGGCGTCGTAGATCTCCGCCGCGAGCACCTCGCCGACCCTGCGGTCGCGGTGCCTGCACGTGCTGTAGAACGTCCGCACCAGGATCGTGTAGAGCCAGGCTTTGAGGTTCGTGCCCGGGCTGAACTGGTGGAACTTCACGTACGCCTTGGCGAAGGTCTCCTGGATCAGGTCCTCGGCGTCGCAGTGGTTGCGCGTGAGCCGCAATGCCGCCGGGTAGAGCCGGCTCATGTAGGGGATGGCCTCGGCGGTAAAGCGGCTTTCGTGATCGCCGTCCGGTCCAGCTGTCACCGGCGGTGGTACTGCGGCACTGATAGTCATGCGTCCTCCTTGCGGGAACGCCCCTGGCCGGCGGGCTCACACGCGAAGAACGCGTGCGAGCCCGCCATGTACTGCGCGAGCACGGGGGCAGCTCGCGCCGTCGGCTTGTCGGCTTCCGACCCCGCGGGTCAGGTCCGGCATCCCGGCAGCGCCTTTCAACGCACTTATGTTCGCGCCTCGAACCGCCTGAAGGCATCGGGAGCATCCTGAGCTAGCGCGGATGCCGTCCTGAGTTAAGGGCCGGATCTTGAGCCGCCGTTCAGCCAGCGCCCTGCAACTCGCCCATAAGGCTTGAGAAGGTACAAAGCGCGCCGCGTGCGCGACGAGTTCGCGGCGTCCTGTCTGCCCAGTTTTGGCGACAAGGCTGGCAATGTGCGTCTCGACGGTTTTGGGAGATATATAGAGCTTCTGGGCGATCTCGGTATTCGAGAAGCCGCGCGCGACGAGCAGGAACACATCCATCTCGCGGCTGGTGATGCCGAGCCTGCGCATCTGCGGTGGCACCTGCGCGTTGCCGCGGCCGGCCCGTGGCACCCGCTCGCCCGCCTGCCGCAGCAGCCCCCGGCAGGCCGAGGCGAGCCTGGAGTGCCCGCTCATCTCGAACTCCGCGGTCGCCTCGCGCAGCCAGGACAGCGGCTGGCCCCATCCGCCCGCGAGCGCGGCCGGCGCGATGAGGCGCCGGACCAGGTGGTTCCACCACGGCGCGAACGTGCGCATATGCCTCGCGCCCTCCTCGGCCAGCGCGCCCGCCCGCGCGGCATGGCCCTGCTGGCCCTCGAGAACGGCCTCGGCGTAGGCCAGCAGCCCGCGATTCCACCCGGCGGCTGGTGCCGCTGCCTGTGCCTGGCGCAGCGCAAGGGGTCCGTCATCGTCGGCGACCGCGTGCAGCAGCGCGTGGAAACCCCAGGCCCGCCGCGGCGCCCGCAGCGGCGCCTGGAACGCATAAGAGATCCCCTTGATGCTCTCCTGCAGCGCCCTGGCCTGGTCATCGAGGAAGAGCGAGGCCGCGACCCTGGCCTGCCCCCAGGTCGTCAGCAGCAACTCAGGGTCGCCTGGCAGCAGCCGCTCGGCCTCTTCCGCGGCGCGCTCTGCCTGCCTGCGTTCCCCGCGCACGCCGTGAATGAACGCCTCGACACTGAGGGCGCTGGCCTCGATCCGCCGTGCCCCGATGCGGCTCGCGCGCTGCCGGCACCGGCGGGCGGACTCGAGCGCCCGGTCGAGATCCTCCGACACGCTCCAGCCGTTCGCGAGCTGCAGGTCGATGACGGTCATGGTCGAGATGGCGCCCGCCTTGTTAGCCAGCTCCCTGGCTTCTGACAGTCTCGTGGTGCCGCCGTCCTGCAGCATGTCGACGGTGCCGAGCTCATGCAGCGCCTTGATCCTGCGGACGGCGAAGTTTTCTCGCGCGGCGATCTGATCGGCCCGCTCGAACGCGGCCCTGGCTGCCTCCATGTCGCGGGCCCGCTCAGTCCGCCCGATCACCTGCAGCGCGTCGAAGGCGACGTCGGCCGCCCAGCCCTCAAGGCCGGCCGCTTCGGCCTGTGCCAGCGAGCGGTGCGCGAGCTCGCCAGCCTTCGCCAGGTCGCCAGCGTCGACCGAGCAGTGCGCGGCCGTGGCGTCCACCCGGCTGGCCAGCGCCGGGTCGCCGAGGTCGGCCGCGATGGCCCGCGCTGCCGCGAGGTGCTCGACGGCGTCGGCCGGACTGTCCTCGGACATCGTCCGCGCGGTCCTGATCCTGATCAGCGCCTCGCGCCGCGGATCGACGCCGGCCGAGGCGAGCCTGGCGATCAGATCGCTCGCGACCGGCGCGAGCTTGGTGTGGTCACCAGCCAGCGCGAGCGCCTGGACCAGGGCATCGTCGATCTCGATGGCGAGCATCGGATCGGCGGCCAGGGCGGTGCCGTTCTGCGGCGATGGCACGCCACCCGCGCGCAGCCCTGCGGTCCCGTTTCCTGTAACGGCAGAGATCAGGTCACGGGCATCACCGAGCGAGCTCGCCGCTGTGCTGAGTGCGCCCTTGCCGAGGGCCCGCCTGCCGACGCGGAGCAGGAGTTCGGCCGCCCGCACCCGCTCGCCTGCCGCCTCGTGCAGCCCTGCGGCCAGCTCGCACCACGATCCTGGCAGCTCGGGATGGGCGTGCTCGACGGCAGCCGCGGCGATAGCCGACCGGTAGACCAGGTCGGGCGGCAGCAGGCCCGACAGGATCGCGTGCCTGGTCAGGCTGTGCCTGAACCGGAACATGTGATTGCTGGGAATGACAGGCTCGATCAGCTGAACGTGCTGCGCCCGCTGCAGTTCGGCGAGTACGTCGGTCTCTGCCGCGTCCGCGATGCCGGGCAGCAGCGTCCAGTCGAACTGCCTGCCGAGCACCGCGGCGGAAGCGAGCAAGTCGCCAGCGAGCGGCCCGAGCCCGGTGAGCCGGTGCCGTACCGACCCGACGATCGAGTCGGGCACGCCGGTACTGACCCGGTTGTTGACTTCCCACCCGTCGGGGCCGTTGATCAGCTGCCCGGACGAGACCGCGGCTGCGAGTATCTCCTCGACGGCGAAAGGCAGGCCGTCGCAGTCGGCCAGCAGCGCGGTCACGGCGGCCGGCACGTCCTGCGTGCCCAGGCAGGCGGCGGCCATCTCCCTGACGGCCCAGTCCATCAGCCTGCGGACCTCAACCAGCGCGATCGAACGCCTGGCGTTCAGCGCGCGCACGCAATCCAGGCCGGCCGACGGCTCGCTGTCGCGGAGCGTGGCGACGCAGAGCACGTGAGTTCCGGCGAGATTGTCGGCCAGGTACTCCAGGATCGCCAGCGTCTCAGGGTCGGCCCAGTGCACGTCCTCGAGGATGAGAAGCGTGCCCTTCGCGGTTGGGGGCGTCCGCGCGGGGGGCCCCTGCGGGCCGGCTGCTGGCCTCGGGCCCTGCGGGCCGGCTGCCGGCCTCGGGTCCACGGGAGTCGTCCCCCCAGGGCTGCTCAGCAGGCGGATCAGCGCTTCGCCGAGTATCAGGGGCGAGATCTCCGCCTCACCGTCCTCCGGCCTGCTCCACTCGGGAACGAGCGACCCGAGCGCCGGGCGGTAGCTGGCCATCTCCGGTGCGTCAGGAATCATGCCTGTCCTGGCGACCTTCATCAGCGCCTCGGTGATGGGCCTGAACGGCACGGGGACGACAGACTCGGTCGCCCGCCCGCGCAGGACGTCGACATCCTGTTCGCTCGCGCGGGCGGCCAGTTCGGTGGCGAGCCTGGACTTTCCGACGCCCGCATCCCCGGCGAGGATGAGCACGCCTCCTGAGCCGTCCCTTGCGCGGGTGAGAGCCGCCTCGAGGGCGTGCAGCTCAGCGTCACGGCTGATCAGCACAGGACACAACATCGCCACCATCGAACCGATATTACTGGTAGCAAGCGTGCAGTCACCATGTGCTATATATGAAGCCGGACCCGGGCATCGCTCAGAGCGCCCGCAGAGATGCCCGCACGTCTGCCACCGCATACCCGTCGGCATAGGCGATGACGGGATTTGACTCCACGCTCAGCTCGGGATGCTCGGCGGCCAGGCCTGACATCGCGACTATCAGGCCTGCCATCGCTGCCAGGTCGATCGCCGGCCGGCCCCTGCGGCCGGTGAACGTGGGCGCGCAGCGGAGCGAAAGCAGCGCCTGGCGGGCTGCCTTCTCATCGACAGGCGTCATCAGGATCGCCAGGTCGGCGTCGGTCTCTGCCCAGATGCCGCCCTTGCCGACGACCACGAACGGGCCGAACACCGGGTCGTTGCCGGTGCCAACCAGGAATTCGGTCCCCCCTGGCAGCGACGGCATCATCAGCAGCGGGCTGCCAGGAAAGCGCGCCCACAGCCGGCGGGCGGCCAGCTCGACCTCGGCCGCGTCCGCGAGATTCAGGAACACGCCGCCGACATCCGACTTATGGGCTACTGCCGTATCGGCTATCTTGACGCAGGCTGGATAGCTAGCCGTGGCCGCGATGGCCGCCAGTTCCCTTGGTGTCCTTGCCACCGATATTGGTGGCAGGTTTATGCCGCTCGCGCGGAGCAGCTCGATGCTCTCCGCGACCGGCAGCACGACCGGTCCGGCCGCTGGCGGGCTCTGGCCGACGGTCCCCGCCAGGGTGCCGTTGCGGGACATGGCTGGCAGCAGCGTCCCGGAGAGCGCCATGGCGACCCGGTCGATGGTCGGCAGCACGACGATGCCCGCCCGCCTCAGCGCGAGCAGCGGCTCTGCGTCGCTCAGCGCGAACGCCGACTGCATGACCAACCGATGACCGGACTGGTGCAGCTTGATGAGCTCCGCGGCGCAGGCCAGCTCGCCGTCGAGCATCTTCGGGTACCCTCCGAACAGCCCGCCTGCAACGATCACGTCGACACCGTCATCCTCGGCGGCCAGCCTGGCGCATCGGGCCAGCAGCATCGGATCGTCCTCGACCCCGCCTGCCGTGTCCAGGGTCACGGGATTGCGGCCCTCGGCCCGCGGCGCGGCAGCTGGTATCAGCTCGTCGAGCCCGGCTCTGGTCCTGGCCGACAGGGCTGCCATCGACAGGCCGCTTGCCGTCAGCCAGTCGATCGCCATGACCGAATCACCGCCCCCGTCGGTGATCACCAGGGCTCGGCCGCGGTGCCTGCCGACGCTGCACGCGACCGCCAGCGTATCGACAAGGTCCTGCGTGGACCCGACCTGGATCGCCCCCGCCTCGGCCAGAACCGCCTGCCAGACGCGCTCGTCCGATGCCAGCGCGCCGGTATGCGTCGCGACGGCCGACGCGGCATGCCGGGACCGTCCTGCCTTGAGCACAACCACGGGCTTTCCGGCCGCGCGGCAGGCGGCTAGCCCGGCCCTGAACTCCGCCCCTCCGCCCCTGAGGCCCTCGACATACACCGCTACGGCGTCCGAGCCAGGATCGCTGGCGAAATACGCCAGCAACTCGCCGAGGCCCACATCCACCTGGTTTCCGACGCCGACGCAGGCGGAGAAGCCGATTCCTGCCTGCCTGGCCTGCTCGTACATGCCGACGACGACGTTGCCTGACTGGCTCAGCATGGCAACAGAGCCGGGCGGGATGTGCTCGCGCGGAGTGAGGTTGATCCGGCTGGCCGCGATGAACATCCCGAAGGTGTTGGGGCCGAGAAGCCGGATGTCCGCCTCGCGGGCGCGAGCGACCATGCGCTGCTCGGCGGCAAGATGCTCGCCCCCGAGCTCGCCGAACCCGGCCGCGGTGACAAGGACCGATCTGACTCCCAGGTCCGCGCACTCCTCGAGCAGCTCAGCGGTCGCGGACGCGGGCCTGGCCAGCACCGCGAGGTCAATCGGCTGGCCGATGTCGGCCAGCGCCGGCACGGTCGTGACCCCGGGCATGTTCAGATCGGCCACCCGTGGATTGACGCCGTACAGGGCGCCGCCGAAGCCGGCCCGGCCGGTGTATTCCAGGATGCGCCTGCCCCACTTGGCCGGGTCCCTGGACGCCCCGACCACGGCGATGACGCTCGGCCGGAACATGAAGTCCAGGCCTCTGCGCGCCTGCGCCGAACCGCTGTCCAGTCCTGCAAATCTCATGGTGTAGTCACAATCTGCACGGAGTTGCGGTGCCGCCCGCGGCCGAGCGGCCCGGGGTCAGCGGGCTACGGCGTGCATCGCCTCGCCCAGCAGCTGCAGCCCGATGCTGGCCTGTTCCCTGCTGACGACCAGCGGCGGGGAGATCCGGATCGACCGCTCGCCGCATTCGAGCACGAGCAGCCCGCGCTCGAAAGCCGCACGCTGAACCTCATCGGCGTACTCGCCGGTGCGGAACTCGACGCCGATCATGAGCCCGATGCCGCGCACGTCCGTGATGAAACCCGGATACTTCTGCTGCAGCTCGCGCAGCCCGCTGATCAGGAACTCACCCTGCTCGGCCGCGTTGGCCAGCAGCCCTGACGAGTTGATGACCTCCAGCGTCGCGATTCCGGCCGCACATGGAATCGGGCTGCCGCCATAGGTCGACCCGTGCGCTCCGGCGGGCCAGGATTCCATCAGGTCTGCCCGGGCCATGAAGGCCCCGAGCGGCAAGCCGGATGCAAGCCCCTTCGCGCTGATGATGATGTCGGGCTCCACGTCCGCGTGCTCGACGGCCCACATCCGGCCGGTACGGCCCATCCCTGACTGGACTTCGTCGGCCACGAGGAGGATGCCGTGGCTGGTGCACAGCTCACGCAGCCGGACGAGCCACTCGGCTGGCGGCATGATGTAGCCGCCCTCGCCCTGGACCGGCTCCACGAAGATCGCGCTGACCTCCGACGCCGGTGTCTCGTATCGGAACAGGACGTTCTCGATGTAGTCGAACGTCTCCGCCGGGTCATGCGAGCGCGCGCCAGAAACGGGGTCAATCTGGTTGCAGGCGTACGGCGCATGGAAGACGCCTGGCAGCAATGGCCCGAATCCCTGGTGGTACTTGGCCTTGGACACGGTGAGCGTCACCGCGCCGTAGGTGCGGCCATGGAACGCGCCGAAGAAGCTGATCACGTTCGGCCGCCCGGTCGCGTACCTGGCGAGCTTGAGCGCGCCTTCGACAGCCTCGGCGCCCGAGTTGGTCAGGAACACCCGGACCGGGCCGGACATCGGGGCCGTTGCCGCCAGTGTCTCGCACATCTGTGAATAGACCGGCAGGTAGAAATCGCTGGCCGAGTAGTGCAGCAAGTCAGCCGCCTGCCTCTGGACGGCGGCTACCACCGCGGGATGGCAGTGGCCCGTCGAGTTCACCGCGATCCCGGCGTTGAAGTCAAGGAACAGGTTGCCGTCCACATCCTCGATCACCGCGCCCGATCCGCGCTGCGGCATCAGCGGGTAGGCGCGCGGCAGCGACGGGCTGGTGATCCGCTGGTCGCGCTGGTAGATGGCGCTGGCCAGCGGCCCCGGCAGCGGGGTGCGGATATCGGGCACCGGCCTGCTGGCATCTAGCCACGCTGGTCCTGCCAGGTCCGCGAAAGTCGGCATCACTCCACCACCGTCCTGCTCTGCTCGCGCATGTACTGCTGTACGTAGTACAGACCCCCTCCGGCCTTGCCGGAGCTTCCCGAGCCCTTCCACCCGCCGAACGGCTGCACGCCGGGCCAGGCGCCGGTCGTGGCGCCCGCGCTGCGGTTGACGTACACCACTCCTGCCTGGATGTCGCTCAGGAACCGGTCGATCTCGGCCTGGTCGGCGGAAAAGAACCCGGCCGAAAGGCCCAGGTCGGTGGCGTTGGCCAGGGCCATTCCCTCTGCCAGCGAGTCCACAGGGAGTACGGCGACGAACGGGACGAAGAGCTCGTCCCGCAGCAGCTGGTCGTCGGCGGGCAGGTCGGCAACCACGGTCGGTGCCACGTAGTTCCCGCCGCCGTAGCCCTCGCGTCCGCGGAGCACCTCGCCGCCGGCGACTACCCTGCCGCGCTCGCGTGCATGCGCTACCGCCGCCGCGAAGCGGTCCACCGCCGCGGCGTCGATGACCGGACCGACGAAGACGCTGCGTTCCGTCGGGTCGCCGACGACCAGCGAGCGCGCCTTCTCGGCCAGCTTCGCCACGAATTCCGGATAGACGTCGCGCTGCACATAGACCCGCGAGCAAGCCGAGCACTTCTGCCCGGAGAACCCGAACGCCGAGCGCGCCACCCCGGTGGCCGCCGTGTCGAG
This sequence comes from uncultured Actinomycetota bacterium, assembly GCA_963739025.1. GTDB lineage: Bacteria > Actinomycetota > Actinomycetes > Streptosporangiales > Streptosporangiaceae > Chersky-822. The sequence goes on from CAVTYS010000006.1 coordinate 779,396, forward strand.
ATCGGCCTTGGCCGAGACGATCACGGGATTCTTGCCGCCCATCTCGCAGATCAGTGGCTTCGGGTAGGCGCTCGCGAAGCCGCGGTATATTGACATTCCGGCTTCGTAGGACCCGGTGAACGTGAGACCCGCGATGCCTGGATGGGCCACCAGTGCCTTGCCGACCTCGTCGCCGCCGGGCAGCAGGTGCAGGACGTCCGCGGGTAGCCCCGCGTCGCGCAAGCACTCGTACAGCTTCACCGCCGAGAACGATCCCTGCATACTCGGCTTGAGCAAGACGGCGTTGCCGGCTGCCAGCGCGCCGCCTACGGGACCGCCTGCCAGCGCCATCGGGAAGTTGAACGGGCTGATCACGGCCCATACGCCGTACGGCCGCAGCACGCTCACGGTTGACTCGTGCGGAGACAGCCGGTCCATCATCCGGCTGAAGCCGTCGTTGTCCTCGATCTGCTTGCAGTAGTACCGGATGAGATCCGCGGTCTCCTCGACGTCGCCGAGTGCCTCAAGCCGGTTCTTCCCGACCTCCATGCTCATCAGCGCCGACAGTTCGCTGGACCGGTCACTGATAATGTCGGCCGCGGCTCGCAGCAGGGCGATCCGCCGCTGCCAGGAGGTGGCGGCCCACCCGGGTGCAGCGGCGGACGCGGCAGCCACGGCATCCTCGAGGTCGGCGGCCGTGGCCTCGTGCACGCGGCACAGCACTGCCTGGTCGGCCGGGCTCACGACGTCGAACGCGGCGCCGCCCGTGCGTGGCTGTCCGCTGACAAACGCGGGCAGTGCCTGGCCGAACCAGGATCGCGCCACCCGGATGCCTTCGTCATAGGCTGCCTGCAGGTCCTCGTTGTCTGCCGACAAAGTCGCGTAGGTTACGCGGAAGTGTTTCGGCATCGCATCTTCTCCCTACTGATCCTTTTCCAGATTCTCTGCCCCGGCTGAATTCTCTGCCGCGGCTGTGTTCCCTACCACCGGGCTGTCCCGGTCCCTGAACGCCCGTGCGGCATCCTGGGCGTCAGCGCCCGCGTGCAGCGCAAGCGCTGCGGCGATTTCGGTTTCGAAGGCGGCCTCGATCCCCACCTCGGGCCCGAGGTCGAGCGCGTGCTTCGCCCTGGCCAGCGCCGTGCGCGGCCTGGCTCGCAGCCTGGCTGCCAGGTCCATGGCGAAGCCGAGGTGCTGGCCAGGCTCGACCACCCAGTTGACAAGGCCGTACTCAAGCGCCTGCTCGGCGCTGAAGCGCTCGCCCAGGAGCACCAGCTCCTTGGCCTTGGCCAGGCCGACGATCATCGGGAGCAGGCGCGAGATCCCGCCGGTGACACCCAAGCCGACGCTGACCTCGGGAAAGCCGAACGTCGCGTCCGTGCTCGCGACGATCAGGTCACAGCACAGGGCGAACTCGCACCCCGCGCCCAGGGCATAGCCGTGCACGGCAGAAATTACCGGAAAGGGCACTTGCCGGACCAGCCGGGTCACATCCTGGATCCGGTGCAGCCGCCGCCGGTCCTCGGCCTCGCTGATCGGCTCGCGTTCCCGCCGCAGGTCGTGGCCGGCGCAGAAGGACCTGCCAGCGCCGGTCAGGACACAGGCCGCGACGTCGTCGTGCCTAGCCTGACCGAGCGCCGTGCACAGCCGCTCCACAAGCTCGGGCACGACCGCGTTGAGCCGGTGCGGGCGGTTGAGGGTGATGACGGCGATGCCGGCGCCAGACTCATACGTCACAACCTGGTCATTGGCGTCCAGCCCACGCCCAGCGCGCTGGGTGCTCATTCTGACCTGGCCCGCTCGCCCGGTTTGCTCATGCTCTTGTCCATCATGCGTTCGAGCAGTCCCTCCTTGGTAACCACATGGCGGTACAGCGAGGCAACGGCGATCCTCGCGTCGCGGTCAGGCCCGTCCCTGAAAGCCTGCCCCCGGGGTCCGGGATGGTGCGGGACCGGTCCGGCCGGGTAGGCTCTGAATCCGTAGAATTTTTCGTATCGAACTATACAGACAGTAGCTTCTTGCGTAGCAAGCCTGGTGGACAGGCTATCGTCCGGTTTCCGGCGGGAGACCGGGAGGGAGATTCGTGAGGGAGGCGGGTGCCGCGGTGATCGAGCAGCCCTATGTGTACCGGCATACGGAGCTCGTCGAGCCCGACTGGCGCAGGCTGCCCGGCTGGGCGGCGGTGACCGACCAGGAGTGGGAGTCGGCTCAGTGGCAGCGCTCGCACTGCGTGAAGAACATCCGCCAGCTGGGCGCGGTGCTCGGGGACGGCGTGGACGAGGCGTTCTACGCCGACCTGGAGCGCGATCAGGCCGAGCGGGCCACCATGTCGATGCTGGTGCCGCCGCAGATGATCAACACGATGGTGCCGTTGCTCTCCCCCGCCGACCCGGGCTTCACCGAGGCCCTGTACGCCGACCCGGTCCGCCGCTACATGATCCCGGTCTACAGCGACCGCAAGACGGACTGGCCCTCGCATCCGTACTCCTCCCGCGACTCGCTGCACGAGGCGGAGATGTGGGTGGTCGAGGGGCTCACGCACCGCTACCCGACCAAGGTGCTCGCCGAGGTGCTGCCCACCTGCCCGCAGTACTGCGGCCATTGCACCAGGATGGACCTGGTCGGCAACCCCACGCCGGTGATCGAGAAGCTGAAGTTCGGGATGGCGCGGGACGACAGGCTCGGCGCGATGATCGCGTACCTGCGGGCCAATCCCGGCGTCAGGGACGTAGTTGTCTCCGGCGGTGATGTCGCGAACCTGCCCTGGCCAAGGCTGGAGGCCTTCGTCGCCGACCTCCTGGCGATCGAGTCCGTCCGTGACATCAGGCTCGCCACCAAGGCGCTGATGGGGCTGCCGCAGTTCTGGCTGACCGACGAGGTCAGGGCCGGGATGGAGCGGCTAGCGCTGACCGCCAGGGAGCGCGACGTCTCGATCGCGATCCACACGCACGTGAACGCGGCCCAGTCCGTGACGCCGCTGGTCGCGCGTGCGTCCAAGGCGATGCTGGCGACCGGGATCAGGGACGTGCGCAACCAGGGGGTGCTGCTGCGCGGCGTGAACAGCTCAGCCGAGCAGCTGCTCGACCTGTGCTTCGCGCTGCTGGATGACGCGAAAATCATGCCGTACTACTTCTATATGTGCGACATGATCCCCAACGCCGAGCACTGGCGGCTCGGCCTGGGCGAGGCGCAGCAGCTGCAGCATCAGATCATGGGCTACCTGCCCGGTTTCGCCACCCCGCGGATGCTGTGCGACGTGCCGTATGTGGGCAAGCGCTGGGTGCACCAGGCCGCCAGGTACGACACCGAGCGCGGGATCTCGTACTGGACCAAGAACTACCGGACGGCCGTCGAAGCCGATGACCCTGACGCGCTGAACCGCGAGTACGAGTACTACGACCCGATCTACCTGCTCCCCGAGTCCGGCCAGGACTGGTGGCGAGCTAAGGCCGCCGAGCCGTCGGCGACCGCCCCCGAGCCAGTGCCCGCCTGAACCTGCGCGGGACGCATGGTGCGGGCGTCGTAGTGCCAGAGGGCGGGCAGGGCGAGCGTGACGATGAGGGCGCCGAGCAGGCTGAGGAGACCGCCGGACAGGACCGCGATCGGCACCGAGCCGGTCAGCGTGGCCACGGCCCCGGCCTCCAGGTTGCCGAGCGGTTCGCCGGTGGAGTAGCTGATCATCTCCAGCCCGGCCAGCCTGCCACGGACCCTGGCGGGGATCGTCTGGTTCCACATGGTCATCCGGAAGATGCCGCTGACCATGTCGGAGCCGCCGGCCACAGCGAGCGCGAGCACCGCGAGCGGCAGGTTCGGCGCGTACGCGAACGCGGCGATCGCGACTCCCCAGCCGCACACGGCCAGCGCGATCGCCCGCCCGTGCCTGTGCACGTGCCTCGTCCACGTGCTTGTGGCGCTGACCAGCATCGAGCCGATGTTGGGCGCGGCGTACAGGAGGCCGAGCACCGCGGGTCCGCCGAGCCCAGCGGCGATCTGCGGGAACACGGCGTATGGCGCGCCGAAGAACATGGCGCCGATGTCGATGAGATAGGTCCCGAGCAAGTCAGGCCTGCTTTTTGCATAACGCAACCCGTCGGCGGCTCCCCGCAGGCTGGGCCGGTCGGCGTCCGGGGCTGGCGGACACCGTCGCATCAGCGCGAACGGCACCGTCGCCGTCATGCAGGCCGCGAGGCTGACGGCGTAGGCGAGCGGCAGGCCGCCCGTCAGCAGGCCGCCCGCTAGCAGCGGCGCGCCGGTCCCTGAGACGGTGCCGAACAGGCCGGCCAGCGCCGCCGCCGCTGGCAGGTCCTCATGCGGGATGAACAACGGGACGAGCGCCTCGACGGACGGCCGCTGGACGCCCAGCGCGCCTGTGAAGACCGCAGCCAGCACGAAGAGCAGCCAGAGCTGCTGCCAGAGCAGCGCGTTCGCCAGCAGGAGGGCGCAGCAGCCGATGGCGGCCGCCTGGGTGATGAGGATGAGCCGGCGCCGCTCGAGGGCGTCCGCGAGCGTGCCGCCGATCAGGCCGGCGAGTAGGACGGGGAGCAGCTCAGCGACGCTGAGCAGGCCTACGATCAGTGACGAGTGGCTGATCAGGTACGCCTGATACGGGAGCGCGACATAGCAGATCATCATCCCGATCGAGCTGGCTTCCTGGCCCGTAGTGAGCAGGCGGAAGTCGCGGGAGTGCTTGAAGGGGGTGAGGTCTGGTTTGAAGCGGGAGATGATCATTACGAGGAAATGCTGGTGTTGCGCGGGGTCAATGTCGAGGGAATTAACCCTCACCACGCCGGCCGCCCGGGCATAGCGCCAGCCCGGCTGCGGCTGAACGCCGTCAGCCGGGGACGCTATGCCCGGCGGCCGGTCTTATCCGGGACGGATGCCGCGTCCTCGCCTCCGGTGCCTGGTTGAGCGTCCGCCTCCGCCTCTGGGGTAGTGGCGGCGCTGCCCTCGCCGGCGGCGGAGCCGCCGGCTTCGGGATTGTCGGCTTCGCCGGCCTCGTCAGCGGCGGGACTGGCGGGGGAGGGTGAGCTTTCGGCGGGGGCTGGCTTGCGGCGCTGGGCGTAGATGAACCAGACGACGCCGATGAGGCTGAGAGCGGACGCGACGAACGTGTTCAGGCGAAGGTGGAGGAAGTGCTGGGAGTAGTCGATGCGGAGTGACTCTTCGTAGATGCGGAAGGCGGAGTAGCCGGTCACGTAGAGGGCGAACAGGCCAGGCGGCTTGATCTTGGTGTGGTGGCCCAGCCAGACGAGGAGCGCTGCCAGGGCGAGGTCGAAGATCAGCTCGTAGAGGAACGTTGGGTGGTAGAAGCCAGGGTGGCCGTCGATCTTCAGTCCCCATGGCATGGTGGTGTGCCGGCCGTACAGTTCCTGGTTGAAATAGTTGCCTATCCGGCCAACCGCCTGAGCGACGAGCAGCGCAGGCGCGATCGCGTCGGCAAACGGCGCGACCGGTAGCCCGCGCCGCTTCACCCGCCACACGCCGACCAGCCCCCCAGCGGCGATGCCGCCCCAGATGCCAAGGCCCCCGGTCCAGACAGCCAAGACCCCGTACCAGACATGCGGGATCTGAGCCGGGGTGGTGATGTCGAAGTAGATACGGCCGCCGATGATGCCCGCGGGCACCGCCCAGAGCGCGATGTCGCCGACGACGGACGGGTCGCCGCCCGCCGACCGGATCCGCCGCTGCGTGATGATGACGGCGAGCGTGATGCCGATGACGTACATCAGGCCGTAGAAGTGCACGAACAGCGGCCCGATGTGGAAGCCGTCGATGGGCGGGCTCGGTATGTAGGCCAGCGGGTGCCGCACCTGGGTCATGCTTCAGAGCGTAGACCCGCTGCGCGAGTAGTTGGCGAAGCCTGGGTTATCGTCGGTGGGTGACTAGGAGAAGCGAGCAGCTCAGCGAGGAACTTGCCGGATACGTCGAGACGCACAGCAGCCCGGCCGATCAGATACTGCAGGACCTGGCGGCGGAGACCGCCAGCAGGTTCGGCGGTGCGTCTGGCATGCAGATCGGGTCCGAGCAGGGCATCTTCATGACGCTGCTGGCCAGGCTCATCGGCGCGCGCCGAGCCGTGGAGGTCGGGACCTTCACCGGTTACTCGGCCATCTGCATAGCCAGGGGCCTGGCCGGGGACGGAACGCTGCTGTGCTGCGACGTGAGCGAGGAATGGACATCGGTCGCCCGCGACTACTGGAAGCGCGCCGGGCTCGCCGACCGGATCGAGCTGCGGCTGGCCCCGGCCGCGGAGACGCTGCGCGCGCTGCCCGCGGGCAGCACCTTCGACCTCGCGTTCATCGACGCCGACAAGACCGGCTACGTCGAGTACTGGGACCTGATCGTGCCGATGATCCGGCAGAACGGCCTGATCATCGTCGACAACACGCTCTCCCACGGCATGGTCGTCGACCAGGGCAACACCGAGGCGAATGTCGAGGGCATCAGGCGGTTCAACGACCACGCGCTGGCCGACGACAGGACCGAACTGGTTCTGCTGCCGATTGGCGATGGCGTGACCGTGGCACGAAAGCGCTGAGGGCTAGCCGTGCTGTGCTAGCTGGCGCGGTGCTGGCTAATACAGGCCAGGCCGGCGGTCGGCGTGCGCGTCGTTCCGCGGACCGGTCGCCTTGCTTCTGGCCAGTGCCAAATCGCAGTCGGCGATGAGCAGCTCAGGCTGGGCGCCCCCGTCCGACGCCGAGGTGCTGGCCGGCCCGGCCAGCGGATAGCCGTCGGGCCCGGCGATGATGCTGCCGCCGGTCCACGCGACCCCGCGCTCGTCGCCGCACCGGCAGGCGGCGGCGATGAACATCCTGTTGGCGAACGCCGCCACCTGGACGTTCGCTGTGACGATCGGCCGCTCACCGGCCGGGATCTGCTCCGCCGGCCAGTTCGTGGGCACGGCGAGCAAGTCGGCTCCTGCCAGCGCGGGCAGCCTGACCCATTCCGGGAATTCCACGTCGTAGCAGATCATCATCGCGATCGCGCCGGCGCTCGTCTTCGCCACGGGCGGCGGCTGGTTGCCTGGCGTGAAGAAGTCGGCCTCGGCGTCCCACAGATGCGCCTTTCGGTAGACGGCCTGGACCCCGGCCTGGTCGACGAGCATCGCGCTGTTGTAGAGCAGCCCGTCGTCGCCAAGCTCGCTGAAGCCGCCCACGATCACGATGTCGTGCCTGGCAGCGAGGTCCTGCCACTGCGCAGCGGTCGGCCCGGCTGGCGGCTCGGAGAGCGCGCGAGCTTCGGCGGGATCGCGCAACACATAGCCGCTCGGCGTCAGCTCGGGCAGCACCACGATCCTGGCGCCCTGGCCCGCTGCCGCCGTGACGGCGGCAGCAGCGGCCGCGCGGTTCTGGTCGAGTTCTCCGACACGCAGGCTGACCTGGCACGCGGCGATTCTGACCGGTTGGGCCTCGACACGAGGAAGCACTATGCCTCCCAAGGGACTGTGGGTCGATACTATGTCGCGCTATGGCACCGTTGTTCAGGAGGATCATCCCGATTCTCTTCGTCAGCGATCTGCGCGCTGAGCGGGATTTTTACCTCCGCCTCGGGTTCCGCGTGACGTACGAGGGCCCCGAGTACCCCTACTTCCTCGCCCTCGGCCACGGCCCGGTCGAGTTCGGCATCGAATGGCATGAGGGGTTCTCTCCCGCAGGCCCTGATCGCGTGCTGACCTGGCAGTTCGGCGTGGGCGACCTAGACGAGGCGAAGAAGGTATTCGAATCGGCAGGGGTGCCGTACCGCGAGGAGCTGATGCGGCCGAGCGCCGACTGGCAGTACCGGGTCCTGCACGCCAGGACCCCGAACGGGTACCACCTGCTGCTCGAGGAGGGCAGCAGATAGCCCCGCTACAGCCAGCACCGCCGCAAAATGGCAGTCGGCCTACGGGTGCGGGCCAACTCGGCAACAATGGCTTGGTCATGCGCATAGAGCCTGTCTACCTTCGCGTCCTGGAGGATCTTCGGTCCAGAATCCATTCCGGCCTGCTCCCGCCTGGCGCGCGAGTGCCGTCGAGGAACGCGATCATCACCAACTACGGCGTCGGGGAAACGGCCGCCAAGCACGCGCTCCAGGTCCTGATCGCCGAGGGCCTGATCGAGGCCAGGCCGGGTTCTGGCTGCTACGTGCGCAGGCCGCCCGCCGCTGCGTATCTCGAGCACGACCGGCCGCAGTTCCCCGGCTCCCCGTTTGGCGTCGACGAGGTCATCACGGCCAGTCATCCGAACGGCTCGGCTGCTGGTGCGAGCAGGAAGCTGACCTGGGAGCACCAGACCGAGCAGGTGCCAGCCTCGCCCGCGGTGGCCGCCAGGCTCGGCCTGCCGCCAGCGGAGCCTGTCGTGCAGACCAGGTACTTGATGCGCGCCGACGACGAGCCGGTTCAACTCGCCGTCAGCAGCGAGCCAGCCGGGCTGACGGCCGGCACGCCGATCGCGCTGCCCGAGCAGGGGCCGCTGGCCGGCCGGGGCGTGGTCGAGCGGATGCGGTCGATCGGCATCGAGGTCGACGAGATCACCGAGGACGTGTCGGTCAGGCCGGCCCTGCTCGCCGAGGCGACCGAGCTGGCGGTGCCCGCTGGCGCGGCCCTGCTGGCGGTCGAGCGGGTGCACTACTGCGCCAGCGAGGCTGTGGAGGCTGCCGAGGTGCTCGTCGCGGCCGGCCGGTACCGCCTCAGGTACCGGTTCGGGGTCACCGAGCCAGCCAGAAGTGCGGCACGGTGATCAGGCCCGCCACCGCCGGTGACGTGCCCGGGATTCTCGAGATGATCAGGGAGCTCGCGGCCTACGAGCGTGCGCTCGACGAGGTCACGGCGACCGAGGATGGCCTGCGCGGTGCCCTGTTCGCCGCCCAGCCGGCCGTGTTCGCGCACGTCGCGGACGTGGACGGGGTGGTCGTCGGGTTCGCGCTGTGGTTCGTGAACTTCTCCACCTGGCTCGGCAGGCACGGCATCTACCTGGAAGACCTCTACGTCACGCCCGCGCTGCGTGGTCGTGGCCTCGGCAAGGCGCTGCTCGCCGAGCTCGCCGCCATCTGCGTCCGCCGCGGCTACGGCAGGCTGGAGTGGTGGGTGCTTGACTGGAACGAGCCAGCGATCGGCTTCTACCGCTCGATCGGCGCTGAGCCGATGAGCGAGTGGACCGTGCAGCGGCTGGCCGGTCAGCCGCTCGCTGACCTGGCGCTAACCGCGGTGCAGCGTAACTTACGCGGTCGCTCCGGGCGTGGAATCATGACGACCAGTCGTGACACGATGAGGCATGCGGATCACTGAGGTTGTCTCGACCGACTTGTTCTCCGGCACTGCCGTCAGGCCGCTCCAGATAGTCAGGGTCACCCTGGTCAACGACGGACCCGGCATGATCAGCGATCCCGCCGGCCAGGTCACCGTCGGCGTGCACGGCGCGGGCGTCGTGACGCCCGGGCCCGTGATGGTCACCAAGCTGCACCACGGCGAGCAGCGCACGGTCGAGGTCCCGGTCGAGATCGCGGCGCCCGCCGCGCCGGGCGGGGCGCGCCGGGTCACGGCCGTTGCGCAGAGCGCGACCGGGCACTGGCAGGTATCCGGGCAGATCACGGTCGCCGAGCCTGGCTGGACGATGTGGATGGTCAGCCACTTCCACTATGACCCGGTCTGGTGGAACACCCAGGGGCAGTACACCCAGACCTGGCCACAGCTGCCGGCCACCGACGGCTCGCTGCCCGAAGTGCGGACGGCGTTCGAGCTGGTCAGGCTGCACCTGCGGGAGGCCCGGCAGGACCCTGACTACAAGTTCGTGATGGCCGAGATCGACTACCTCAAGCCCTACTTCGACGCGCATCCCGAGGATCGCGAGGATCTGCTCGCGTTCATCGCCGACGGCAGGATCGAAATCGTCGGCGGCAGCTACAACGAGCCGAATACGAACCTCACCTGCGCGGAGTCGACGATCAGGAACGCCATGTACGGGCTGGCGTTCCAGCGTGACGTGCTCGGCGCCGCCCCGACCACGTCCTGGATGCTGGACGCGTTCGGCTTCGACCCGTCGTACCCGGGACTGATGGCGGCCGCAGGCCTGGCCGAATCCTCGTGGGCGCGCGGGCCTTTCCACCAGTGGGGCCCTGAGAAGGTCTTCGGCGGGAACCGGAGGATGCAGTTCCCTGCCGACTTCGAATGGCTGTCTCCCGACGGCAACGGCCTGCTCACCAGCTATATGCCGAACCACTACTCGGCCGGCTGGATCACTCAGCACGCGGCCGACCTGGTCGCTGCCGAGAAGGACGCCTACAGCCAGTTCCGGTCCCTGGCCCCGGTCGCGGCGACCCGCAACGTGCTGCTCCCGGTGGGCGGCGACCACGTGGTGCCGTCGCGGTGGGCGACGGCCATCCACAGGGACTGGAACACCCGCTACGTGTGGCCGCGGTTCGTGACGGCCGTGCCGCGGGAGTTCTTCGCCGCCGTCCGGGCCGAGCAGTCGGCGAGCGGCGCCTGGTTCATGCCGCAGACCAGGGACATGAACCCGGTCTACCCCGGCAAGGATGTCACCTATATCGACACCAAGCAGGCTCAGCGCGACGGCGAGGTCGCGTTGCTGGACGGCGAGCGGCTGGCCACGGCCGCGTGGCTGGCCGGGGCGCCCTACCCGGTGGTGAGCCTGGACAAGGCGTGGCGCCTGCTCGCGTTCGGCGCGCACCATGACGCTATTACCGGAACCGAGGGCGACCAGGTGTACCTGGACCTGCTGGCTGGCTGGCGGGAGGCGTACGAGCGCGGGGCGGCGGCCCGCGCCGACGCGATGGCGTACCTGACGCGGCAGGCCGACACGGCGTCAGCGGGGTCAGAGTCAGCGGGGTCAGTGTCAGCGGGGTCAGTGTCAGCGGGGTCAGTGTCAGCGGGGTCAGTGTCAGCCGGGTCAGTGTCAGCCGGGTCAGTGTCAGCCGGGTCTTGGGCCGGCTCAGGCGCGGTGCGGGCCGTGGTGGTCTTCAACACGCTCGCCTGGCCGCGCTCCGGGCTGACAGCCATCGCGCTGACGTTCGCCGAGGGTGAGTGCGCATCCGTGCGGTTGACCGATCAGGACGGCGCGCAGATCGCCTATCTCGCCGACGGCCTCGGCAGGCACGGTGACGGCTCGCTCGCGGCCGCGACCCTCACCTTCCGCGCCGCCGACATCCCACCGCTCGGCTACCGGACATTTCTCGCGCACGTGCTGGCGCCTGGCCAGGACGGCCAGCCGCCTGAGGAGTCGGCGTGGCAGGCCAGTTCTGGCCTGATGATCGAGAACGACGCGTTCAGGGTGCTGGCCACCGATGCCGACCATGGCTCGCTGGAGTCCATCGTGGACCGGCGGACTGGCTCTGAGCTGCTGACAGGATCGGGCAACGAGCTGGTGATCCAGGACGAGTACCCGACGCATCCGCGCTGGGGCGAAGGTCCCTGGCTGCTCTGCCAGAAGGGCCGCTGGCACGGTCCTGCAGACCGGCACGCCAGGGTACGGTCGCAGCGGTGCCCGATCGGCTCGCGGCTGGTGACCGAGTTCTCCTTCGACGACCTGCGGATCACCCAGGAGACGCTGCTCTGGGACGGATCTGACGTGATCGAGTTCCGTACCCACGTGGACGGCTCGATCGGGCACGACCGGCTGCTGCGGGTCAGGTTCGCGACCAATGTTCCTGGCGGGCTGCCGGTCTACCAGACCGGGCTGTCCGTCATCGGCCGGCCGTTCGGTGACGCGGAGATCGACGTCGCCGAGCACACCTACACTCTCGACAACCCTGCTCACGAGTGGTTCGGCGTCGGAAGTACGGCCCGCGTGTCACTGACCGGTCAGGCGGGCGAGCGACGGCAGCATGCGATCGGCGTGGCCGAGGTGATCGCGCCTGCCGACGCCGCAACCGACGGCTTCGCGCCGCGGGACACCGGCGCTGGCAGCGAGTGCCGGGATGAGGTCAGGGCGTTGCTGGTGGCGCTCGCGAGGCAGGGCGTCACCGCGACGTGCTCGGTCCCCGAAGGCCCCAGGTACGGGGCGGCGGAGCTTGATTCGAACCTGCCTGACGTCAGGATCGCGCTCGGCGGGCCGGAGAAGAATGACTTCACCGCGCAGGTCCTGGCCGCCGCCGGCCCGGCGGTCACGGACAGGTTCGAGGTCCAGATGGCCGAGACCGGCAATGCGCGGATCTGGACACCTGCCGCGCGCGGCAGGCGGGACTCCTTCGGGCCAGGGGCTGACCTGCGCGGCGCGGCGGACCTGCCGGTGCTCATCGTGGCCGGCACCGACCTGCGGGCCACGATCGCGGCCCTGACCGAGGACCTGGCTGACGCCCAGATCGACGCGCCGTGGTCGGACTACAGCTGGAGCGACGAGCCTGGATTGTCGAACCACATGATCGCGCTCCTCAACCGAGGCCTGCCGAGCAGCCTGGTCACGCCCGCCGGCGACGCATGCATCTCGCTCATGCGGTCGTGCAGCGCCTGGCCGAGCGGCACCTGGATGGACGGCGAGAAACGCACTGTCCCCGACGGCAGCAGCTTTGCCTGGCAGCACTGGAGCCACACGTTCGAGTACGCCCTGGCGGCAGGCTCTGGTGACTGGCGGACGGCTGGCTTCCCCGTCGCGGGCCAGGAATATAGCCACCGGCTGCTGGCCTGCGAGACCGACCTGCACGAAGGCCCGCTGCCGGCCGCGACGAGTCTGGCCAGCGTCACGCCCGCCGGAGTCGACCTGATGGCCTTCAAGCCGCGCGGCAACCCGATCGCGCCGCTGGCCCAGCCCGACCCGGCAGACGGGGTGACGGTCAGGTTGCGCGACCTGGCCGGCCGCAACGGCCGGACGACCGCCGCGGTGCGGCTGTTCACCGGCGCCTCGGCGGCGACGGTCACCAGCTTGCTGGAAGATGCCGATCGCCAGCCGGCCGGTCGCGGGGATGGCGTGGTCACCGCGGTCGTGCCCGAGCGCGGCACGGTCACGCTCGCGATCCGCCCGGATGTCACGCCGCGGCAGGACGCGCCGCTGGCCGCCGCGCCGCCTGAGCCTGCGCAACCGGTCTTCACCAGGTACTGGCTGCACGGCAAGGGCCCGGCGCCGGCCGGCAACATGCCGGTCGCGGTGCATGTGTCCCCAGCCAGGCTGGCCCTGCGGCCGGGCGCTGATGCGCGGATCAGGGTCACGGTCGCGTGCGGCCCAGCGCCCGCCGCGGGAACCGTGCTGCTGGACGTGCCAGCGGCGGTCACGCTGGTCTCTGCGACGTGCGCAGGACCTGCGGCCACCGTCGACGCGGACGGCCAGGACGCCGAGCCAGGCAAGCTGGCGTTCCGGCTTGCCGGGGGCGGCTACGCCGCCTGGGACGTGCTGGTGCGGGTGCCGGCGGCTGCCGGTCCGGCCAGGCACTTCATCGCGGCCAGGTTCATCGATGACGCCGGGCAGCTGCTCGAGGACGTGGCCGTGATCGCCGTGGGCGAGCCCGAACTGCCAGGGGCCCACGTCGCGCTCGAGCAGCTGCTGCCTGAACTGGAACGGATCAGCCAGGCTGACGCGGCCGAGGCAGTGCTGAGCATGGTGACCGGGCATCTCGAGCTGCCGCCAGGCGGCTCAGGGAACGTCATCGCCAGCCTGTCCAACGCGACAGCCTCGGAGATCCGCGGTGAGGCGCAGCTGATCTCCCCGCACGGCAGCTGGTCAGCGCACCGCACCTGGCAGGCCGGCTTCGCCGCCGAGCCTGGCCAGCAGACGGAGCTGAGCTTCGGTGTGGCCATCCCCCGCGATGCTCGCCCTGGTCAGCGATGGTGGGCACTGGTCAAGGTCATGTACTTCGGCAGGCTCAGGTACAGCGAGCCGATCTGGATTACCGTCACCCCTGACCCGGCGTCCCGATAGTGTGACAATAGATGAATTCACGAAGTTCGGACGAGTCCCAGAATTGGCAAACACTGACGGCATATGACCTCGGACCTCCCCTCGGCGCCTGGCAACCTTCCGGCGGAGCCGAACAGCTTCGTAGGCCGCGAGCGTGACCTTGCTGAGCTGGTCGCGATCCTCGGCCGCGGCCGGGCGCTGACGCTCTGCGGGCCAGGCGGGATCGGCAAGACCAGGCTGGCGCTCAGGCTCGCCGCGATGCTCGCCGAGCGGTTCCGCGACGGTATCTGGATCGCCGATCTTGCCGATGCCGACCTGGCCAAAGCTGCCGAACCCGCGCTCGAGGATCGCGACCAGCTCATCGGGTTGGTCACCGCGGCGCTCGGGATCCGCGCTGAGGCCAGCCGCAAGCTCGCCGACACGCTCACCGAGGCGCTCAGGCCGCGGGCCATGCTGCTGATCCTTGACACCTGCGAGCATCTGGTCGCCGAGTCGGCTGAACTGGCGCAGCGGCTGCTCGCCGGGTGCCCTGGACTGCACGTGATCGCGACCAGCCGTGAGCCGCTCGGCGTGCGCGGCGAGATCATCTGGCGCGTCCCGCCGCTCGGCCTGCCGCCAGCCGGCGAGCGCGAAGCCGCTCGGGAGGTGACGCAGAGCGAGGCCGGGCAGCTCTTCCTGCAGCGCGCCGCCGCGGTGCGACCTGGCTTCGAGCTGACCGACAGCAACGCCGCCGCGGTCGTCGGCATCTGCCGCACGCTCGACGGCGTTCCGCTGGCGATCGAGCTGGCGGCAGCCAGGGTCCGCGCTCTGTCGCCCGAGCAGATCCACGACCGGCTCGCCGACAGATTCGAGCTCCTCGCGCTCGGCAACAGGACGGCGCCGGCCCGCCAGCAGACCCTGCGGGCCACCGTGGAGTGGAGCAACGAGCTGCTCACCGCCCCCGAGCGGCTGCTGCTGAGCAGGCTCTCCGTCTTCCACGGCTGGAACCTGGATATGGCGGAGCGGGTGTGCGCCGACGGCCAGCTGTCCGCCTGCCAGGTGCTTGACGCGCTCAGGGCCCTGATCGACAAGTCCCTGGTGAGCTTGGACGGCGAGCTCAACGGCGATGCCAGGTACCGCCTGCTCGACACCGTCAGGGAGCTTGCCGCCGAGCAGGCCGCCGCGGCAAGCGAGACGACGGGCTTGCGGGCGGCGCACCGCGACTGCATGCTCAGCATCGCCGAGGAGATCGCCTCGGTCGCGTATGTCCGCGGCGAGCCGAGCTGGCCTGAACGTGTCGCGCTGTACCACAGGGTCCGCGCCGACCGCGCCAACTTCAACCTCGCCCTCGCGTGCTGCCTGCAGCGCGGCGACGCGGCGGAAGGGCTTCGCCT
Organism: uncultured Actinomycetota bacterium; assembly: GCA_963739025.1. Taxonomy (GTDB): domain Bacteria; phylum Actinomycetota; class Actinomycetes; order Streptosporangiales; family Streptosporangiaceae; genus Chersky-822. The sequence goes on from CAVTYS010000006.1 coordinate 794,565, forward strand.
GAGCCACGCGCTCAGCGGCTACTGGCTGGCCAGCGGTGAGGTCGCCGAGGGAGCTGGCTGGATCGACCGGCTGCTGGCGATCGCGGCTTCGCCGCCCGAAGTCGCAGCCGTTCCGCCTGGCGTCCGCGCCAGGGCCCTCGCGGTGCGCGCCGAGCTGGCGTTCGAGCAGCTCGACTACGCCGCCGCTGCCGGGTACGCCCGGGAGTGCCTGGAGCTGAGTCAGCCAGTCAAGGACGGCAATCCGGCCGCCGCGTACCGCCTGCTTGCGCTCACCGAGCTGATGTCCGGTCGCACGGAGCAGGCGCTTGGCCACGCGGATGCGGCCGTGGAGGCCGCGACGCAGATGGCCGACGACTGGGAAGAAGGCGTCGCCATCGCGGTCCGGGCGGTGGTCATCGCTGCCCGTGGCGACCTGACCGCCGCGGAGAAGTCCTTCCGGCAGGCCCTCGACGTGCTGCGGGACAACAACGGCTGGGGTGTCGCCAACGTGCTCTATGGGCTCGGCCAGATCGCCAGGGCCCGCCGCGACCTCGGCGCGGCCGCCGAGTATTTCGGCGCGGCGCTCGCCCTGTACCGGCAGATTGACGCGCGCCCGGAGATGGCCCGCTGCCTGGCCGGGATCGGGCGGATCGCGCTGACCCAGGGTGACCTGACCACCGCAGCCGACAGCCTCACTGAGAGCGTGCGGCTGAGCCTTGCGACCGGGCACCGGCTCGCGATCGCGCGCGGGCTGCAGGCGCTGGCCGCGCTGGCTAGCGCGCTGGGCGAGGCCGCACAGGCGGTCAAACTGGCAGGTGCCGCGCAGGCCGCGAGCGAGGCGATCGGCGCGCAGCCTTCTGCTTCGGCGTCCAGCGGGCTCGCCAGCCTGCTCGAGGCGGCAGCCGGCAACCTGGGGCCCGGCGCAGTCGCGTCGTTGCTCGCCGAGGGCCAGGCGATGAGCCCGCACCAGGCCATGCAACTGCTCGCCGCGCCTGCGGCCGCGCCTGCGGCGGAGGCGACCGGCCCGCTGAGCGGCAGGGAGTTCGAGATCGCCACGCTAGCGGTCGGCGGCCTGTCCAACCGCGAGATCGCCGAGCAGCTCTTCATCGCTTCGGCGACCGTCGCCAGGCACATCGCGAACATCTTCACCAAGCTGGGAGTCAGCTCGCGCGCCCAGCTCGCCGCGTGGATGGCAGAGCACGGACCAGGGCCTGAGTAGCCGGACTGTGCACCCGGTCGCGCGGCAGCGCGAGGCTGCACTGCATATCCGGCAGGCTCGTCTACATACGGCCGTGGTACCGAATACATAGCACCGTGCACATTTCTGCCGATGCCGGATTGGGTGCCGGTCTCCTACTGTCCTTCCCTGAAGGCGTGCAGCCGCGGAAGGACACCCCCACATGTCGAAGCTCGACGACCTCATCGCTGAGGTGTCGGTCACGAAGCGGCTTGTGTCCATCGCGACCGATCGCGCCGGGCTGACCGCGCTCGTCGGCGGGCCTGGTCCCGACGGCCAGCCGTGCGGCGGCTCGTACAGCTACGCCAGCCTGGCGACGACCGTTCAGGCCGCGGCGGCGGGCCTGACCTGGCGCGGACTGCGGCCCAGGGACGTCGTCGGGGTCCTCGCGCCCGACGTAGTCGGCTTCACGCTGGCGACGCACGCGGTTCGCGCCGCCGGAGGCGTGCCGTCGCCGCTTGACGCGAGCCTCTGCGCCGTCGAGACGGCAGGGCAACTCGCTGAGAGCGGCGCCAGGATGGTCATCACGGCACCGCCGCTCGCCGACACCGCGCTCGCCGCCGTCGACCGGTCGTGGGTCCGCCAGGTGTTCTCGTTCGTGGACGTCGCCGGCGCGACCCGATTCAGTGATCTGCTCGGGCTCGACATGATCCGACCGTCCAGGGGCCGGCCGGATGACGTCGCGCTGCTGCCGTTCTCGCGCGGCCAGGACGGCAGATTGCGGCCTGCTCCGGTCAGCCACAGGGAGCTGGTCGAGCTCGTGGACCGAGCCGATCAGGATGCCGGCATCACCAGCCGCGATGTCGTGCTGGCCATGCCGCCATGCGGCGACGGGCTCGGCTACGCGGCGCTGATCGACAGCGCGCTGCTGCGCGGCGCCACCGTGTGCGCGCTGCGCAGGCATGAGCTGACGATGGCTGCCGCGGCGCACTGCGGCACCGTGATGGTCGTACCGAAGGACGCGGGGATCACCGTGCCAGGCTCCGTCCGCGCGATCCCGGTCGGGTAGCCCCGCTGCCCGGTTCACAAAGTTTTGCTCCGGGGGGAGCTGTGGTCTCGCCGGCCGCCATGTGGCGGCCGGCAGATTACATTCACGTGGACTACCCTTCCCCGATGACCGCTTTGCGGATAACCCTCGAGCACGACCCCGACGACCAGGATTGCGCGGTGCCGTGCGCGGACGGCACCGTGGCAGGGCGCCCGTACCGCTTCCTGCTCGACACCGGCGCGGCCAGGACCAGGATGGCTGCCGACGAGTACACGACGACCCTGCAGCCGGCCGGGACCGACGGCGGTCACGGCGCGTTCGGCCCGGTGACCGAGACGATCGTGACCGTCGCCGATGTGTCGGTCGGCCCGATGCACGCCCCGTCGCTGGACGTGACGCTGGCCGCCGGCGCCGCGCACGGCGCGCCCTGCCTCCTCGGGATGGACCTGATCGGGCGGTATCGCTGCCACTTCAGGCTCGCGGCCGGTGTCGTCGACGTTGGTGCGCGGGCTGCGGGCAGTGCGTCGGCCTTGTATACCGGCAGCCGCGGGCACGTCTACGTCGACGTCGGCTGGCCCGAGGCACCCGGCGTGTCCGGGTCGGCCAACTGGGACAGCGGCGCCGGGATCACCATCGTGCACGAGGGCTTCTGGCGCGCGCATCGCGAGCTGTTCACCGAGGCCGGCTCGGCTGATGGCACCGATGCCTCGGGGACGCAGGTGCAGACGCCGCTGGTGCTGATGTCGGGTGCGGTCATCGGGGGGCGGCCGTTCGCGCCGCACAAGGCAGCCGTGGTGGACCTGAGCGCGGCCAACGCCACGCTGGATCGGCCGATGGACCTGATACTCGGCTACCCGACCTGGAGCCAGGCCGACTGGCTCTTCGACTTCCCTGCGCGTACGTGGGCGCTGACGTCCTGAAGCTCATACGTCTGGCGGGCGGCCCTCGTACGGGGTGCTGAGCACGATCGTGGTTCTGGTCGACACCCCGGCCGCTGCCCTGATCTCCTGGAGCAGGTCCTCGAGCGCGGCCGGCGAGGCCACCCGCACCTTGAGTATGTAGCTCTCGTCGCCGGCCACGCTGTGGCAAGCCTCGATCGCGCGCAGGTGCGCGAGCCGGTCGGGGGCGTCGTCGGGAGCGGCCGGGTCGAACGGCTTGATCGACACGAACGCGGTCAGCGGGAGCCCGGACGCCGCTGGGTCCACCACCGCGCTGTAGCCGCGGATCACGCCTCGCTCCTCGAGCCGCCTGACGCGCTGCTGGACCGCCGACACCGACAGCCCGGTGTGCCTGGCCAGCTCGGTGAAGCTCAGCCGCCCGTCACCGGCCAGCAGCGCCAGGATCTTGCGATTCGTCTCCTCCACGTGGCTAGCCTCTCCCGGCAGCGGGTTCCGCCGCAGCGAGCGAGCGGCCGATGACCAGGCGCTGGATCTGGTTGGTTCCCTCAACGATCTGCAGCACCTTCGCTTCGCGCATGAGCCGTTCGACAGGAAAGTCCTCGACGTACCCGTAGCCACCGAGCACCTGGACCGCGTCCGTCGTCACCTTCATGGCGGTGTCGCTCGCGAAGAGCTTGGCCATCGCGGCCTGCTGGCCGAACGGCAGACCAGCGTCCTTGCGCCGCGCCGCCGCCAGGTACAGCGCCCGGGCCGCGGCCACCGCCGTGGCCATGTCGGCCAGCATGAACGACAGCCCCTGGAACTCGATGATCGGCCGGCCGAACTGGCGCCGCTCGCAGGCGTAGGCTGTCGCCGCGTCGAGCGCCGCTTGCGCGACGCCCACCGAGCACGCTGCGATGCCGAGCCGCCCTGAGTCGAGCGCGGACAGCGCGATCGCGAAGCCCTTGTCCTGATCCCCGACCAGATGGTCGGCCGGCACGGCCGCCGACTCGAAGAGCACCTGAGCCGTGGTCGATGAGCGCATGCCCATCTTGTGCTCGGGCTCGGCCGGCTTGACGCCCGGCGTCTGCGCTGGCACGTGGAAACAGCTGATCCCCCTGGCCCTGTCCCGCCCATCAGGGTCGCCCGACGTGCGGGCAAAAACCGTGTAGAAATCGGCCTGCCCAGCGTGCGAGACCCACGCCTTGGTCCCGTTAAGAATAAAAACAGAGCCATCGCGCTGGGCAGTGGTTCGCAGCGCAGCCGCGTCTGAGCCGCTGCCGGGCTCCGACAGGCAGTAGGCGCCGAGCAGGTCGCCGCCGAGCAGGCCTGGAAGCCAGCGTTCACGCTGCGCTTGGGTGCCGGCGGTGATCAGCGAGAAGCAGCTGAGCACGTGCACGGACAGGCCGAGGCCGACGGTCAGCCATGCGCCGGCGAGCTCCTCGACCACCTGCAGGTACGTCTCGTACGGCTGGGCCGCGCCGCCGAACTCCTCCGGGTACGGCAGCCCGAGCAGGCCAGCTCGGCCGAGCAGCCTGAACTCCTCGCGCGGGAAACGGGCGTCGCGCTCTGCGGCGGCGACGGCCGCCCGCAGCTCGTTCCTGGTGATCTCGGCGGTCAGCTCGAACAGCGCCCTGGCCGCGTCGTCGCGGCTGTCGCGCTCGGCGGGGCGCATCAAGCCGGCACGCTGACCAGCTCGCGAGTCGCGTTGTTGAGGCGCTCGCAGCCGGCCGCCGTGCAGACGACGATGTCCTCGATCCTGGCACCGTCGCGGCCAGGGTAGATGCCAGGCTCGACCGAGAACGCGTGCCCTGGCTGAAGCGGCTCGGCGTTGCCGGACACGATGTAGGGGTCCTCGTGCGTCTCGAGCCCGATCCCGTGGCCGGTCCTGTGCAGGAAGAAGTCCCCGTCGCCGGCCGCTGTGATCGGTTCCCTGGCCGCCGCGTCCACCGATTCCGCGCTCGCGCCCGGCCGCACCGCGGCGCACGCGGCGTCCTGCGCGCACTTGAGCACCTCGTAGTAGCTTGCGAACTCGGGCTCGGGTGCCCCGATCACGTAGGTTCGCGTGCAGTCCGAGCAGTAGCCGCTCGGCATCGTGCCGCCGATATCGACGACGACCGCGTCTCCCGCCCGCAGCACCCGGTCGCTCGCGGTGTGGTGCGGGCTTGCGCCGTTCGGGCCAGAGGCCACGATCGCGAAATCGGCGCGGGAATGGCCCTCGGCCAGGATCGCCTCGCCGATATCGGCCGCGATCTGCTGTTCGGTGCGGCCGGGCCGCAGCCAGCCAGGAACCTGCGCGTGCACCCGGTCGATGGCCTGCCCAGCCGCGCGCAGCGCCGCGACCTCCCCGGCCGACTTGCGCGAGCGCAGCGGGCTCAGCGCGGCGCTGGCCAGTTCCTGCCGTGCGCCAGGCAGCGCGGCGGCGAACCGCAGCACCATCAGCGCCCACATCCGGTCCGCGAGCCCGACCGCGCCGGGAGTCCCGAGGCGCGCTGCCACCAGCGCGTAAGGGTCGTCGGTCTCTTCCCACGGGACCAGTTCGAGGCCGAGCCGTCCGGCCGGAGACGCCTGCGCGGCCGGCAGCTCGAGCCTGGGCACCACCAGGAACGGATCGCCGTCCGCAGGAACTGCCAGGCAGGTCAGTCGCTCGAGGGCGTGCGCGTCGTACCCGCACACGTAGCGCAGGTCGGGGCCCGGCGTGAGCAGCAGGGCGTCGAGCCCGGCCCTGGCCGCGGCGGCCGCGGCATCCGGCAGTCGCGTCGCCGGGTACAACTCGTCTAGCATGGTCACTGTGACAGCTCCCTGGGATGGCGCCGCACCGGCACGGTTACGACGCCGAGCTCTGGCCCCCACCGAGTACGCATCTACGAAATCATCTCACCCTGCCTGCAGCGCGGCCGCATCTAGACAGGCGCACCCGTCATGCCTCACGATTGGTGAGCGACCTCTCACGAAATGTGAGCAGAGATGATCTCAGAGGCGTCAGTGCCGCCGCCTGTGCCCGCAGCGATGCCCGCGGTGCCCGGCGCGCCCCCGGTATCCGGCGTACCAGCGGTGTCCGGCGTGCCAGCGCCATCCGGCGTGCCAGCTGCCGGCGGCACCGCGCCGGTGCGCTTCCTCGGTGCCCGCGCCACAGAGGCCAGCCTGGCCGCCGAGCTCGCTCAGGAGCGTCACATCACCCTCGAGCTGCAGCGGGCCATCCTGCCGCTGCACGACACGCCGTTTGACCTGCCTGGGCTGCGAACCGTCGTCCGGTACCTGCCCGCCTCCAGGGACAGCAGGGTCGGCGGCGACTGGTACATCACGGCCGAGATGCCGGACGGCAGCGTGCTGCTCGCGATCGGCGACGTCGGCGGGCACGGGCTGGAGGCCGCGGCCGGCATGGCCAGGCTGCGCGGCGCGCTGGCCGGGCTCGCGATCACCGGCGCGCCGCCCGAGCGGTTGCTCGGCTGGCTGAACGACCTGGTCTGGCATGTCTCTCCTGAGCACACCGCCTCGGTGATCGCGGGTTACTTCGATCCCCGCGAGCGGGTGCTGACCTGGGCGCAGGCCGGCCATCCGCCGCCGGTTCTGGTCAGGGGCGCATGGGCGCTGCCGCTCGACCCGCCTGCCGGGATCCTGCTGGGCGCCGGCCGCGGCTCCTACGACGCGGAGACCTTGCTGCTGCGGCCTGGCGACTTGCTCCTGCTCTACAGCGACGGGCTGGTCGAGCGGCGGGACAGATCCATCGATGAGGGGGTCGCGAAGCTGGTAGCGGCCGTCCGCGGGGTCGGCGATCCCGAGCGGCTCGTGTCGGTGGCCCTTGACGCGCTCGGCCCGACCCACACCGACGACGACACCTGCCTGGTGGCGCTCGGAATCCAGTAGGCGGCGCCGCCCAGCTGCCGTCGCACAGGTCAGCTGCCGTCGCGCAGGTCAGCTGGCGCGCCGGAGCGGAACGAGATCTGCCCGAAGGTGGCCGTGCAGCCCTGGCCGGTCGGCGACTGCGCGAGAAAGCCGACCCTAACCTCGCCGCCGGCGCCGCTCGCTTCGCCGCTGGCCCGGCCGGCCCCGCCGGCCCCGCCGGCCCCAGTCGTGGCGCCCAGCGAGAAGTAGCGCAGCAGGCGCCACCAGCCGCCGTCGGTCGAGGCGTGGAACGCCCAGGCCGCGCCCGACCTGGTGATCCTGAGCCACAGCGAGTCGCCGGTCACCTCGAAGGAGTTGCAGTCGTCCGAGGTTCCCCTCGTCACCACCGTCACCGCCATGGGGGTGAGCTGCGGCGAGAGCTCGAAGCAGAGCTTGGCCCAGTGCCGCGGCCCGGCATGGAGCACCAGCACGCCAGCGTCGTACGTGCTGGCGAACCCCACGCTGACGTGGGCGGCCAGGCTGAAGTCCCCGGCGGGCGGCGTGCCGGTCAGCCGCCCTGCGTCCGGTACCTGGCCGCTGCCGGCCGGATCCACGAACATGTCGGTGCCCGCCGCCGCGGTCAGCGTCAGCTCCGCCGGCCCGAGCTCGTATCCCACGGGCGGGTGGCCGCCGGGCTCGAGCGGGAACGGCAGCCAGGGCGTTAGCAGCGGCGTCATGGCGCCAGTCTTCGCAGCGACAAGCCTGCCGTCAATCCGCCCCGCTGGCGCCTGGCCCGCTGGCTATCGGCTGGCGGCCTGACCGCTAGGTTGAGCAGTCATGACCGTCGCCGTCTCCCCCCACCTCGACGACGCCGCGCTGTCGGCCAGCGTGGCGCTCGGCGCCGGCGGCGCGACGGTCGCGACCGTCTTCACGGCGCTGCCCGCCGCCGGCCGCCCGGTGAGCTGGTGGGACCGCCTGACGGGTGCGGCAAGCTCGGTCGAGCGGCAGCGGGAACGGCTGGCGGAAGACGCCGCGGCGATGCGGCTGCTGTCCGCCAGCGCAGTGCACCTGGGTGCGGCGGAGGCGCAGTATCGCGACGGTGACCCTGATCTCGGCCCGGTCATCGAGCGGCTGACAGAACTGCTGGCCGGCGCCGGCGAGGTGTGGCTGCCGTCCGCGATCGGCGGGCACCGCGACCACAGGTTCGCCAGGGACGCGGGGCTGCGGGCGGCGGCCGCGGCAGGCCACCGCGAGCTGATGCTGTACGCCGACTTCCCCTACGTGATCGCCTTCGGCTGGCCGGACTGGGTCACCGGGCAGCCGGCGGCGACCTACCTGGACGCCGCGTTCTGGCTCACCGAGGAGATCGCCGCGGCCGGCCTGGACGCGAGCCGCCTCACGCCGGTAGTGACCAGGCTCAGCGCCGCGCAGCGGGAGCGGAAGGCGCGGCTGATCGCTGCCTACCAGAGCCAGGCAGCGGCGCTGAAGCTGACCCCTGCCGATCTGGCGGCTGACCCGGCCAAGCTGGCCTTCGAGCTTGCCTGGCGGATGCCGCTGTCGTGACCGCGAGACAGCCGTTGTTCTGCGACGAGGGTGGACTAGTCGGGCCTGACCGCGAGCGCCGACATCATCCGGCCCAGCGAGTTACCCAGGTCCCAGCGCTCGTCCAGGGCAGCGAGCGCGGCCGGGTCGTGCACGTGCGAGGGCAAGATCCCGTCGGCGCCCTGTATCACAGCGGCGTCCGAGGCGACCCGCACGACCGGCATGGCCGCCTCTAGATAGGTTCTGGCGGCAACCAGCTTCGCCCTGCTGCCGCCAGGCCACCCGCCGTGCCCGGCGTCGATGGCGGCCAGCATGGCCTCGACCGTGCCGAACGAGCGCACCAGCGCCGCCGCGGTCTTCTCCCCCACGCCCGGCACTCCTGGCAGGCCGTCGCTCGGATCGCCGCGCAGCGCCGCGAACGCCGCGTAGCCGCGGCCTGGTATGTCATAGCGCCTTGTCACGGCGGCCTCGTCGATGACCTCCAGCTTGCCGATGCCGCGCGCGGTATACAGGATCGTCACCTCCCGCGCGTCGTCGACCAGCTGGAACAGGTCCCGGTCCCCGGTCACGACCTCGACGGGGCGGTCGGCCCGGCCGGCGAGCGTGCCGATCACATCGTCGGCCTCGAAGCCGTCAGCCCATGCCATCGCGACCCCCGCAGCCGCGAGCACCTCGACGATGACAGGGATCTGGGCGTTGAGCGCGTCAGGCACCTGCTCAGAGCCGTCAGGATTGGCGCGGTGCTCTTTGTACGACGAGATCGCGGCGACACGGAACTTCGGCCGCCAGTCGGCGTCCATGCACGCGACCAGCTGGCCGGGATGGCGGGCCCGCACGAGCCTCGCGATCATGTCGAGCAGGCCGCGCACGGCGTTGACCGGCGATCCATCAGGCGCGGTCATGCTGTCCGGCGGTATCCCGTAGTAGGCGCGGAAGTACAGCGACGCGGAGTCGAGCAGCATCAGCGGGGCCATCTTCGCCATCCTGCCAGAGACCGCCGGCTAGTACCTGGCGGCTCGTGACGCTGGATGGGTGGGTCGCACCGGACTCGCTAGCTGAAACGGCGGATCATCTGCTCCTCCCAGTGGTCGGGCTCCGTCTCCCTGACCGGCTGCCGTGCCCCGGTCAAGACGAAACCGGTCCGCTGGTAGAACGCGAGCGCCCTGGCGTTGAGCTCCGTCACCCACAGGATCACCGACGTGCCGCCCTGCTCCCTTGCGTGGCTGGTCACGCGCTCGATCAGCCGGTCGGCCACGCCGGTGCCGCGGGCACACGGATCGACCCACATACCGACGAGTTGCCAGGATCCCTGAACGGTGAACTCGTCGGCCGGATCGTCGATCTTTCCTGTCGCGGTGCCGACCGGCTCGCCGTCCACCCAGGCAAGGAACGTCGCCGCGGCCGGTGAGCCGAGCCTGTCCCGCCAGACGTGGTCGTCGAACTGCTGTTCCCTGGCGAGGGTGGACATGAACGCGTACGGCGCCTCGGCGAGGGCCGTCAGCCGCACCTGCCGGCTGACCTCCCAGTCGTCCGGGCCGATCCTGCGCACCACCACGCGGTCTGACATGCCGCTCTCTCGCTCCCTTCGCTGAACCTGGTCACTGAACCGAGCTGTACGCGACCACGCCGCGGCGCAGCGCCCTGATCGCCTCACCGGCCGTGGCGGCGACGGCGGTGCCGCGCGCGGCGTCGCCGATCTGGTCGAGCAGGTCGATGAGCTGCTTGACGGCCCTCACGAAGTCACCGGGCGTCATGCCCTCGTCGAGCACTTCCTCAAGAGGCCGGCCGGAGGCCCAGGCGTGTGCCTTGGCCGCGAATCGGGCGTCTGGCTCGCGCAGGAACGACAGCTTGTGACGCTTCTCGATGCCGTCGAGCTCTGCCCACAGCCTGGCCATGGTCCCGAGCACGGCACCTGACTGGCCCGCTGGCATTCGTGGCAGCTCGGCCTCCTCTGGCCGGCGGGCCTCGAACGTCAGCGCCGACACGCAAGCGGCAAGCTCAGCCGCGCTGAGGTTGTCCCAGACGCCGCGGCGGACGCACTCGGCGGTCAGCAGGTCAAGCTCGGAGTAGAGGCTGGCCAGCATCCGCCCGTCCGCGGTGACCTTGTCGCCGTCGGTGTAGCCGAGCTGCTCGAGCACGGCGCACACCCGGTCGAAGGTCCTCGCGATCACGTGCGCCCGCCCGGCCACCCGGCGGTCGAGAGCCTCGGCCTCGCGCTCGAGGCGCAGGAACTTCTCCGCCTGCCTGGCGTGTGCCTGCTGGTCGGGACAGTCGTGACAGGGATGTTCTCGTAGAGTGCGGCGCAGCTCGGCGATGGCCGCCTCAGCCGCACCGGGAGCGCCGTTCGCGGTCTCGGTCCTGGCGGCCTTCCTGAGCTGGCGCGCGCTGGCGCCCGCCAGCTTGTTGCGCATTGTCGCGGCTAGGTCCTTGCGGTGCTGAGGTGAGCGCGAGTTGAAGCGGCCGGGGATCCTGATCTTCTCGACGGCTGTAACGGGATCCGGGCACTCGGTCGCGGACAGCCGCCTGATCTGCCGGTGCTCGGTGAGCAGCACAAGCTGCGGGGCGGCCGGGTTCGAGGCGGGCTCGAGCACGACGGCGGTGCCAGCTCTCCTGCCGCCGGGCACAACGACGATGTCGCCGCGGCCGAGGGCTGCGAGCGATTCGACGACGGCCGCCCGCCTGGCCGCTGACCGGCCCCTGGACTGCTCACGTTCGCGCTGGGAGAGCTCGGCGCGCATCCTCGCGTACTCGGTGAAGTCGCCGCGATCGCAGCTCGCCGCCAGGCCCGCCATGGACTCGCGGATCCTGCTGGCCTGTCGCGCGATCCCGACGACCGCCCGGTCGGCCTGGAACTGCGCGAACGACGACTCGAGCAGCCGGGACGCTCGCTCGTGGCCGACCTGGGCGAGCAGGTTCACAGCCATGTTGTAGGACGGCCGGAAGCTCGAGTTCAGCGGGTACGTCCTGGTGCCGGCCAGCCCGGCCACCGCGATCGGGTCGACGCCGCGTTGCCACAGCACGACCGCGTGCCCCTCGACGTCGATGCCGCGCCGCCCTGCCCGCCCGGTCAGCTGGGTATACTCCCCCGCCGTCAGGTCGGCATGCGTCTCGCCGTTCCATTTGTCCAGCCGCTCCACCACTACCGTCCTGGCCGGCATGTTGATGCCGAGTGCCAGCGTCTCCGTGGCGAACACCGCCCTGATCAGGCCGGCGGCGAACAGCTCCTCGACGACCTCCTTGAAGGCGGGCAGCAGACCCGCGTGGTGCGCCGCGATGCCGCGCATCAGGCCGGCCAGCCAGTCGTCGTAGCCGAGCACGGGCAGGTCCTGTGACGGTATGTCGGCCGTGCGCCTCGCGGCGACGGCGGCGATCTCCTCGGCTTCCGCTGGCGTCGTCAGCCGCAGGTTCGCGGCCAGGCACTGCCGCACGGCCGCATCGCAGCCGGCCCGGCTGAAGATGAACGTGATAGCGGGCAGCAGCGCGGCCCGGTCGAGCCTGGCGATGACGTCGGCCCGGCGCGGCGGAGCGAATCTGGGCGTGACCAGTGCGCCGCGTCGCTGGGCGCCGCGCCGGTCCCGCTGGCGACCGTGCCCGGCGTCCCGCTGGCCAGCGCGCCCGGCATCTCGCGGGCGGCCGCGCCCTGAGTCCTGCGAACGGCCGCGCTGACCCTCGTAGGGACGCGCGGGACGCGGCGTCATCGCCTCGCGGTGGGCGATCCTGATCAGCTCGGGGTTGACAGCGCGCAGGCCATCCGGATCGGCGAACAGGTCGTACAGCCTGGTGCCGACCATCATGTGCGGCCACAGCGGCACGGGGCGGTGCTCGTCGACGATCACCGTTGTGCCGCCCCGCACGGAGGTCAGCCAGTCGCCGAACTCCTCGGCGTTGCTGACCGTCGCTGACAGCGCGGTGAGCGCCACCGACTCGGGCAGGTGAATGATCACCTCCTCCCACACCGCGCCGCGGAACCGGTCAGCCAGGTAGTGCACCTCATCAAGGACCACGTGCCCGAGGCCGGCCAGGGTCGGCGAGCCCGCGTACAGCATGTTCCGCAGCACCTCGGTGGTCATGACCACGACGGGCGCCTCGCCGTTGATGCTGTTGTCGCCGGTCAGCAGGCCAACGTTGGCGGCCGAGTAGCGCCTGACGAGGTCCCCGTACTTCTGGTTGGACAGCGCCTTGATTGGCGTGGTGTAGAAGCACTTGCGGCCCTGCGCGAGCGCGAGATGGACGGCGAACTCGCCGACGACGGTCTTGCCGGATCCGGTCGGCGCTGCGAGCAACACGCTGTGGCCGTCGCCGAGCGCGCGGCACGCGGCGATCTGGTAGTCGTCGAACTCGAAGTCGTAGAGCGCCTGGAAGGGGGCCAGGTCAGGGTCGTCGGCCTGCTTGCCACGCATGAACGCCGCGTACCTGTCGGCCGGGCTTGCAGCAGGACTCGTTGCACCGCCCGGCTTGGTCATGCAAACAAGGCTACGGGCCGTCAGGGACAGCTAGCCGCAGGCCCGCGCCTACAGTGCCGGCTACAGGGCCTACGGTGCCGGCTACAGGGTCTACCGTGCCTCGACGTCGTCGAGATCGTCGGCCGTGACGCGCTCGGTATCGAGGCCGTACTCAGCGATCTCATCGTCGCTCAGACCGGGATAAAGTACGCCGCGCCTGGCCTTCCTCCGGTCGTTGACCCAGGCAAAGAGCTCGGCGCCCTCGACGAGCGCCACGCAAGGAACGGCGAGCAGCAGCATGCTGAACGGGTCAGGGCTCGGCGTCGCGACGGCCGCAAACGCGAAGACCAGGAAGATGATCATCCGCCGCCACTTGGCGAATCGCTTGTGCGTGAGCACGCCGGCGAGGTTGAGCAGCACCATGACCATCGGCAACTCGAATGCCAGTCCGAAGATCAGGAGCATCGCGATCGCGTAGCCGATGTACGACGTCACGCTGATGAACGGGACCACGGTCTGCGGCAGCATGCCGAGCAGGAAGTGCAGGCCCCTGGTCATCGCGAAGTACGCGAAGGTGCCGCCAATGGCGAACAGCGGGAAGACGGTGCCGACGAACAGGTAGGTCCAGCGCCGCTCCCGCGCGTGCAGCCCTGGTGCGATGAACGCCCAGAGCTGGTACATCCAGAACGGCGCGGAGATCACGATGCCGATGACGATGGCGAGCTTCAGGTGCAGGAAGAAGTAGTCGAACAGCCCGGTCACGATCAGGTGGCAGTCTTGCGGCTGATGGCCGCCTGGCAGGCCGGGCTGGAAGCCGTCCCTGACGCGGGCAGGCAGCTTGCAATACGGCCCGGTGATGAACTTGAAGGCAGGCTCCTCGATGAACCAGCCAGCGATGGCTCCGGCGGTGACGAACGCCAGCGCCTTGAGCACGCGGTTACGAAGCTCCCTGATGTGCTCGACGAGCGGCATCCGAGCTTCTGGGTTGACCACCCGGCGGCCGCGCGGTACGCGAAGCTTGCGTGGATTGGCGCCGTTCGCCGCACCGCCGATGCTGGCCGGGCTGTCCTCCTGGGCGGACATCACCGTGCCTGGTGTCAGCGGCTGTCGTGCTGACCGGCTGCGGCCTGGCCGCTGGACTGCTGAGCGTCACCGCTGGCCGACTGCCGCTGCAGGTCGTTGAGCTGCCGCTGCAGCGCGTCGATCTGCGCCTGTTGCGCCGGGTCTGGCTGCGGGCTGGCCAGCTCGCGCGGCGTCGGCTGGACGACTGTGGTCACTGTGCCGCTTCCGTTTTCGCCCTGCTTGTCCTTGTCGTCGTCGTCCATGCCCTTGACCGACCTCTTGAAGATGTGCATGGACTTGCCGAGCGCTTGCGCGGCACCTGGCAGCCTCGTCGAGCCGAACAGGAGCAGCACCACGACAAGCAGGATGATGATGTGCGGCGCGCTGGGATCGAACATATTGGTCCCCAATCCAGTCGGGAGGCGTACTCGCGTCGGGTCAGCGGTACTTCGTCACCGACGAGGCGCTAGATTGCCCGCACCGTATTCTACATGCGTAACGTGGCGAACCATGCTCCAGCCGCGACCCCCTCATGCGTACTGTGCCAGCGCAGCCGCGGCCTCTTCCTCCACCGCGCGCACCAGTCCGGCCGGCGCGGTCACCCGCCCGTCCTCGCCGAGCCGCAGCGCGAGCCGCCTGACCCACCGGGTGTCCGGCGTGCGCAGCACCACCCTCAGCCGCCCGTCCCCGAGCTCGGCGACCTCCTCGCACGGGTAGTACTCAGCCACCCAGCGGCCATTCCTGGCCAGCTCGAGCTCGACAGCCACGTCGTCGGGCGATGGGCGGAACAGCCCGGAGTCCACGTCCAGGTGCTCGGCGCTGTCCGGCACCTGCGCTGCCACGTCGAGCACCGTCAGCCCGAGCACGCGATCGAGCCTGAACAGGCGGACCGCCTCGGCGCTGCGGCACCAGGCCTCCAGGTAGGTCCGGCCCTCCAGCAGCAGCAGCCGCATCGGATCGACGTCGCGCTCGGTGGCCTCGTCCCTGCCGGGCACGTAGTAGGACAGGTGCAGCCGCCGGCCATGCCGCATCGCGTCGGCGACCCGCACCTGCAGGTCGGCCGGGGCCCGGCCGTCCATGTGCACGGCGACCTGCGCGCTCGCGGTCGCTGCCTCGCCGGCGGCCGCCTCCAGTTTGGCGATGGTGCGGCTCAGCGCCGACCTGTCCTGCGGGCCTGGCAGCTCGGCCAGCATCCGCAGTCCGATCAGCAGCGCGCTGGCCTCGTCCGTGCCGAGCCGCAGCGGCCTGTCGATCGACTCGGCCTGGCTGACCATGATCTCGCCGCCCTCGTAGGACAGGTCGATCGGGCAATAGGGGTCTGGTGAGCGCAGCTCGACGCACCACAGCAGGTTCAGGTCGTCGACCAGTTCGCTCTCGGTCACGCCGAACGCGCCCGCGGTCTCGGCCAGCCCGACGACGTCACGGCTCACCACGTACGGCACCAGCGCGAGCAGCCGCTGCAGCCGGTCAGTCGCGGTCCCCGACCTGCGCTCAGGCGAGGCACCCGCCTTGCGCCTCGGGCTCATGTCAGCGCGCCTTTCAGCTTCGTGATCACTGCCTCGCGCAGGTCGACCGGCTCGACGACGACGACGTCGGAGCCGAACGAGGCGATGTAGTCGGCGTACCAGCCACCCTCGGAGAACGGCGCCTCCACCAGGTCCCAGCCATCAGCGTCAGGCCGGTCAGAGCTGGCCCTGCGGCGCAGCCCGTACCCGGTGCCCTGCCGGATCCGCAGCAGGGCGGTCCGCACCGACGGCGGTTCGCTGTCCCAGGACTGGACCAGGTTGCGCACGTCGGTACCCGCAGGCACGGTGACCGAGCCGGGCGGTCCCGTGAACGTGACGGGACCGTCGATCCTGCTGAGCCTGAACACCCGCTCCTCGCCCCGGTCGCGGTCGAACCCGGCGACATACCAGCGGCCGTGCCTGTTCACCACGCCCCACGGCTCGAGGTTCCTGCTGTGCGGCGTCGCCCGGCCCGCCGCCTGGTAGCCGAAGCTCACCGGCCGCCGGTCCCTGACCGCCTGCCAGAGCGGGCCGAACGCGGCGTCTCCGGTCTGCAGCCGCGGCTCGATCCCTGGCTGCGTGGTCTCCTCGGCGTCGATACCAGCCGCCCGCAGCTTGAGCAGGCCGCCAGCGGCGGCACCAGCTAGCTCGGCTTGCCGCCAGACCCGCGCGGCCAGGCCAAGCACGGCCGCCTCGTCCGGCTCGAGCGTGATCTCCGGCAGCTCGTAGGCCTGCCGCGAGATCCGGTAACCGACCTCGTCGTCGGTGCCTGGATTCGTCCCGGTCTCCAGCGGGATGCCGAGCTCGCGCAGTTCGTCCTTGTCCCGCTCGAACATCCGCTTGAACGCGTCGAACGTCTCCGGGTAGCCAGGCACGGCGGCACGGATCTGGCCGGCGGTCAGGTACCTGCGGGCTGAGAGCAGGCAAACGACGAGGCTGAGCAGACGCTCGGTCTTCTGCTTCGACATCGCCACTCCGTGTCTGCTCACATGCCGTCTCCGATCGACGATAACGCCTGCGGGGACCGACTCGGCGGATTGTGCCGGGTTCCGCGCGCTAGCCTGCGACAGTGATCAGGTGGCGGCGCGGCGCGGTGAGCGCCATCAGGCGCGAATGGCCGGGTGCGGCCGAACTCGAGGTCGTGATCACTGGCGGGGCGAACGTGCGGGCGCTGGCCTATACCAGGCTCACCGGCAGGCCAGAGCCAGGCGACGAGGTGCTGCTCAACACCAGCGCGCTCGACCTCGGCCTCGGAACCGGCGGTTACGCGCTCGTCGTCGCCGTGCCGGGCCGGCTGCCGCCGGACGGGCCCGTAACCGGGCACCTGGTGAAGGCCAGGTACACGCCGCTGCAGGCCACGGTGCTTGGCGCCGACGAGCAGGGCTCGCCGTACCACGACATCCTGCGTGAGGCCGATGACCTGGGCGGCATGCCCGTGGTGATCGCCGACCTGCACTCGGCGCTGCCAGCGGTGCTCGCCGCATATTTCGCGCAACAGGACGCACCCGCTGGCGCCGGCCGCGAGGCTGGCCGAGTCGGCCGTGACCGGGTCGTCTACGTGATGCTGGACGGCGGCGCGCTGCCCGCGTGGTTCTCCAGGACCGTCGCGATGCTCAGCGAGCTTGGCTGGCTGGCCGCGACGATCACCGTGGGCCAGGCGTTCGGCGGCGACCTGGAAGCCGTCACGCTGCACAGCGGCCTGCTGGCCGCCAGGCACGCGCTGGACGCGAGCATGGTGGTGGTCGCCCAGGGTCCTGGCAATCTCGGCACGGGAACCAGGTGGGGCTTCTCCGGAATCGCGTGCGGCGAGGCCGTCAACGCGGCCGCGGTCCTGGGCGGCAGGCCGGTCGCCTCGCTGCGGGTCAGCGACGCGGACCCGCGGGAGCGGCATCGCGGCATCTCGCACCACAGCCTGACCGCGTACGGCAAGGTCGCGCTGGCCAGAGCCGACGTGGTCGTGCCTGACCTGCCTGGCGCGTTCGGCGCGCAGGTGCGCGCGGCCGCCGAGCCGCTCGGCTCCCGGCACAACCTGGTCAGGGTCAGCGTGGACGGGCTGCGCGAGGTGCTGGCCGCGTGCCAGGTCCCCCTGACCACGATGGGACGCGCCCTGGAGGAGGACCTGGCCTACTTCCTTACTGCCGCGGCGGCCGGGCGGCACGCGGCCGGCCTCGCTATGTCGTAGCGAGGATGTCGAGCACGAAGACCAGCGAGTCGGTGCCCTTGATGCCCGCCTGGGGGTTGCCCTTCTTGCCGTAACCCTGCGCCGGCGGCACCACCAGCATGACCCGGCTGCCGGTCGGGATGCCGACCAGGCCGGTGTTCCATGCCGGGATGAGCTGCCCGAGCTTGAACACGCTCGGTGGCACCGTGGGCTGGGTCGCTGACGGCCAGTTGCTGTTGAACACCTTGCCTGTGCGCCAGATCGAGCCGACATACCTGACCACGATGGACTGCTGCGCCTTGACCGGCGCTCCGGTGCCCTTGATCAGCGTTTTGACGATCAGCTTGGCTGGCGGCTTGGCCTTCGGGACAGATATCTGCGGGACCCCGCCCGCGCCGGTCGACACCAGCGGCAGGCTGCCGCCGCCGTTGCTGAGGTGCTTGCCCGTGGCGCTCGCGTTCGCGGGGAACGCGTGCAGCAGGTCGACCACCCAGACCAGCGTGTCATCGGGCTTCACGCCGATCTGGGAATTGCCCTGCGTCCCGTAGCCGAACTTCGGCGGCAGCACCGCCAGCACCCGGGCGCCGACGCGCTCCCCGGTCAGCGCCTTCTGCAGCCCGGTCAGGCCCATCGTCACCGGCAGCACCTCAGGCGTGCTGGTGAAGCTGGAGAACAGCAGCTTGTTCGTCTTGCCGCGCCACAAGTAAACGTCGAAGTTCGCGAGATAAGACTCGCTGGCAGTCAGCTTCTCGCCCTTGCCCTTGACCAGGGTCTTAGTCACCAGCGCGCTGTCCGCCTTCCGTGCCGGGATGCGCACGGTCGGTGCCTTGCCTTCGGTGCCGCTGACCTTGACAGACTCGTTGCTGCCTGTCTGGGCGGGAGATGACCCGCATCCGGCCAGGGCTGCGGTCGCGGCCAGCGGGGCTGCAAGGAGCGCAGCGGTGAGGCGTCGCATGACTGTCCTTTGCGTAGAGGTGGCGTTCGGTCAGCCTACCGGTGCCGCGGCGCGCACCAGCCTTACTGTGCGGCCCCTACTGGCCTGGCGGCGCGGGCAGCGGCGGGACGGGAGGCTTCTTCTGGTTGTTTCCCGTCGGCAGCGGTCCGCCGGGAACGAGGTCAGCAAGCAGGTTCTTGTTCCATACCATGATCGTGTAGCTGCGGAAGTAGTAGATGTGCGCTGGCTGCCCGAAGGTGCGGCGAACGGACGCGACCGTCGGGTAGCGCCTGAATCCGGCCGGGGCAGGGACAAGGACGATGAAGTTCGCGTAGCCCGAGGCCGGCCTGAACCACTCCGACCTGACCTCCCAGTAGTCGCTGGTGATCTGCGTGCCGTGCGCGAGCACCGCGCGGACCGCGACCGCGCCGCCGGTGTCCAGGGTCGTCACGTTGGCATTCCAGTAGCCAGCCAGGCCGTAGCCGAGGTGACGTGACGCGAGCCAGGAGCCGAGGTCCGCGCTCTGCGGCTGCGCCCGCGTCAGCGTGACCACCTGCCCGAGGCTGATCAGGTAGCCGGCCAGCACGGCGGCCAGGGCTGGCACCAGCCTGGCCGATGTCAGCCGGCTGGCAAGCATCCGGCCCGCCAGCGCCGCGCCGAACGGCAGCACCGCGGTGATGTCGCGCGCGCTCAGCAGCCCGGACGCGCGCGTGCTGAACACGTAGACGACGAGCGTGACGACGACCCCCGCGGCCAGCAGCGCCGGGGCCATATCGAGGCTGGGCAGCCGCCTGATCGCGGCGCACGTGGCCCAGCAGGCCAGGCCCAGCCCTATCAGGTGCGCGAACGCGAGAGCGGCGATGAAGCCAGCGGTATGGCCGAGGAAATTGGCGCCGAACAGCAGCAGCAACCCGCGGCCGGCCGCGGCGAAGGACCTGCCCAGGTCGCCGGGCCCGGCGAGCGTGGGCCTGACCGGCCAGACCGCGAAGCCGCCGTGGCTCGCGATCATGATCAGTGCCTGCCTGGCCAGCCAGATGGCCGCGGCGGTGACCGCGGCGAGGGCTAGCTCGAACGTCGAGTCGCGCCAGCGCCCGCCGCGCGTGAACCTGCCCAGGTAGATCCGCGCCAGGCAGACGATGAGCACCGGCGCGATCCCGGTGTAGGCGACGATGCCGTCGGCTGTCAGCCCCGCGGCCAGGATGAGGCCGGCCGTCAGGACCGTGTACCAGCGCCTGGGCGCCCGGTCGAGAAGCAAGAACGTCGCAAGCACCGGCACCGCGCTGCCGATGTGGTCAGGCGATCCGATGAGGACGTAGATACCGTTGCCCGCCTGGGGTGCGAGCATAATGCCGGCCGCCAGCGTGCTGGCGACGATGGCGTCGCGCCCGGTGGCACGGCCCTTGGCGAGGAGCGCGGCCAGCAGGACGAGCAGCGTGTACGTCATCGCGCTGGCCAGGTGCACGACATCGGGCGTCAGCCCGGCGAACCTCTCGATCAGCATGTACTGGCCAAGCTCGGTCGGCCAGAACGACACGTCGGACAGCTGCCAGCCGTGCAGCAGCAGGTTGCCGTGCAGCATGTCCCATGCCTGCAGCGCGTTGGACGCGCCGTCGGAGGTAACCGCCGAGGTCCGCGCGACGTGCAGGTAGACCACGAACAGGGTGACGCCGGCCACCGCCCAGGCGAGCAGGGCGGCGATGGACGCGGGACGGATCCTGGCCAGGGCCCTGCGGATCATCAGCCCTGGCGCCGACAGCACCAGGATCGTCGCCGACGGGACGCCGACGGGGATCCTCAGCCGCGCTCGCGACGCCTGGCCTGGCTCGACGGATTCGGCCGCGAGAGGTTCAGCCTGCGCGGTTCCAGCTGGTGCGGGCGGCTGTCCGGCCGGTGCCTGGCCTGCGAGCGGCCCGCGTCTTAGCGGACGCCGCCTCAGCCTGCCGCGCTCAGGCGTGCGCTGGGTAGTCACATGTGCCCTGCCGAGATCGCTTCCCGCATCCAGGCGATGACCTCGTCGAGCATCTGCTCGAGCGTGGTGGTCGCGGTGAAGCCGAGCACCTGCTTCGCCTTCGCGGTGTCCGGAACCCGGCGCTGCACGTCGCCCGGGTACGGCTCGTGGTAGACGAATCTGGGCGGCGCGTCAGGCCCCTTGACCTTGTGCCAGATCAGGGTCGCGAGCTCGGTCACGGTGGTCGCCCGGTCCGAGGACAGGTTGAAGTCCTGGCCGGCCGCGGCCGGATGCTGCATCGCCGTCGCAATGCCCCTGGCCAGGTCCCCGCCATAGGTGTAGTGCCTGACTTGCTCCCCCGAGCCGAGCAGGTGCAGGGGATCCTGGCCGGTCAGCACCCGATAGACCAGGTCGGGCACGACATGACTGGTGGCGGCGCTGGCCTGGACTGTGCTGGCCTCGACAGGGCTTGTACGCGCCTGGCGGCGCTCTCCAGCGCCGACGCAGTTGAACGGCCGCACGATCGTGAACGGCAGCCGGTACTGGTCCCAGGCCGCCCTGGCGAAGTACTCGACAGCGAGCTTGGCGAAGCCGTACGCCGTGCCGGGCGGCGCGATCCGCAGCTGCTGGCCCTCTCGTGACGGCCAGCTCACCGCGTTCTCGTAGACCATCGACGAGGACACGAACGTGACCCGGCGCAGCGTACCTGCCAGGTGCGCGCCGATGGCCGCGTCGCACGCCGCCGCCGTGATCCGCTCGTTGGCGGCAAGCAGGTCGTAGGGATAGGCGTGGAAGTAGCCGATGCCGCCGACCATCGCGGCCGTAGCGATCAGGTGGTCGCAGTCGGCGAGCAGCTCGCCCACCAGCGCAGGGTCGCGCGCGTCGCCGCGAACGAACACGTAGCCAGGCCGCTCCGCCGGGCCTGGCTCGCCGTACTTGGACAGGTTATCGAGGCCGGTGACCTGGTACCCGCGGTCGAGCAGCTCGGCGACCAGGTAGCCGCCGATGAAGCCGGCCGCGCCGGTGACGAGTACCCGGACCGTCACGCCGCTCCCCGTGATTCGAGCGCGCCGACAGGAATGACGTGCCAGGCGGCCCAGTCGCTCGGATGCGCCTGGGCCGGTACCAGCGCCGCCGGTCCGGCAGCGACCGGCGCGTCCGGTGCCGGCGCGTCCGTGGCTGGCTGGTGCTGAACAAGCGCCGCGCTCTCGTCGGCGGCCCTGGCAGCTGCCGACCTGGCCGCTGACGGCGTGACCGCCCGGTCAGGCTGCAAGCGCCTGGCGCGCCGCGCCGCGAGCTGCTCGGCGGTCAGCCTGCGCCCGTAGCAGAACAGGTACCAGCGCAGGTAGCACGGCATCCAGGCCAGCAGCCTGAAGCCCGACTCGCCCTCGTCGCGGTCCAGCCAGACGGTCGGGACCTCCGCGATGGGCAGGCGCAGCCTGCGCGCCTTGGCGACAAGTTCGATGCCGATGGCGAAGCCCTCGCGCGAGTCGATCCCGACTTCGCGGACGAAGGGTGCCGAGTACGCCTTGTATGAGTTGGTCGCGTCGCAGGTGCCCGCCCTGGCCAGCAGCGCCAGCGTCCCTCCGGCCACCCTGGAAAGCAGGCTCTTGATGAGGGGCCCGCCGATCTGCCCGCCGCCCTTGGCGTACCTGGACGCCGCGGCGACGCAGGCACCAGCGCTGACCAGCGCGGCGAGGTCGTCGATCTGCCGCGGGTCGTCGCTGTTGTCGGCCATCGTTACGACCGCGATCTCGGCCCGCGCCTGGTCGATCCCGTACCTGATGGCGTTGGCAGGACCAGGGCCGTAGCCGCCGGTAAGGCAGCGCAGCCGCGGCTCCCTGACGGCCCAGGCGCGCACCTCCTGCCAGGTGGGATCGTCCGTCGAGTCGACGACGACGATGACCTCGCAGCTGGATCTGACCGAGGCGAAGATCCTCGCGATGGCGCGGCCGATCCTGGCGGCCTCATTCTTGGCGGGGATGATGACCGAGATCTGCGGCGCCGGCTGGCCGGAGCCAGCGGGGGCGGCGGGCATGCTGCTCAAATCAGGACTCCTTGGCGACGTAGGTTCCAGATATCGACGACGGGGGCGCTGGTCCGCAGGTCGCGGTACTGCGGATGCGGCGCGGCGATCACCAGCAGGTCGGCCTGGCTGAGTACGTCGTCGAGCGGCACCAGATCTGGGTCTGAGCTGACCAGCGGATCGGTGCACAGCACCTCGCGCGCCCTCGCCGCGAGCAGATCGGCGAGCAGGTAGGCCAGGCTGGACCTGGTGTCGTCGGAATCGCCCTTGAAGGCCATCCCGAGCACGCCGACCGTCATGGCCGGCAGGTCGTAGGCGAGATCGAGCCTGCTGACCAGGTAGCTGGGCAAACCCTGGTTGACGGCGATCGCCGCCCGGCCGAGCGTGAAGCCGGCGTTGACCCTGGCGAGCCCTGACGTGTCGGTGAGCAGGCACGGGCCGGCGGCGAGGCCGGCCTTGGCGAGGTCGCTGGCGCGCGGGTAGTCGAGGATCACGCCCTGCCTTATCCGCTCGTAGTCCAGCCCGAGGTCGCTGGCGATCATGTAGAACTGGTTCGCGGCCGCGAACTTGATGTACCGCCAGGCGTTGGTGAAGAGCTTGGCGAGCTCGGCTTCCTCGACAGTCATGAGCACAAGCTCGGCGGTGAGCATCGAGAAGAGCTCGCTGGCCCGCTCCAGCCCGCTGGCCGACCTGCTGGCGATGATCTGCGGGAGCTCGTGCAACTCGGCCATCGCCACCCCCTCGGCGATCCGTTCCGGGCAGAACGCGACATCCATGTCGATCCCGAGGCGCGCGACGATCTTCTCGGCGGCCGCCGTGGTTCCAGGCGCGACGGTGCTGCGCAGGATCAGGATCTGCCCGTCCCTGAACTGCCCTGAGCAGCTGGCAAGCGCGGCCACTGGATCGCCGCTGACGACGGCGATGACGTGCTCGGCCGCGGCGACGACGGCGGGATCGGCCGATGCCACTAGCCGGCCGGCGCCGGTCACCCGACGCAGCGGTAGCTCGGCGGCTGGCTCGTGGAATGGCAGCCGCCCGGCATTAACCTCGTCGATTGCCTCGGCGTTGATGTCATAGCTGATCACCCGTGCGCCGCGGTCGGCGAAGGCCACCGCGAGAGGCAGCCCGACGCGGCCGCAACCCCCGATAATCACCGCATTGCACGTGAAACTACCGCTCTGTCCCCGTCCGGCCACGAAGGTTCCCCCCGGCTCCGTGCTGCATCGACCCTGGCTGCGCGGCCATGCCCCCGCCCGGCTGGCGCCCTGACGACTCTAGCGACGATACGTAGTCGTGCGATGACGATTAGTAGTACCAGTCCTTCCTGAAACTTTGACTCAACCTTTTCGGCCAGCCCGGCGTTAGCTGGATATGCGCGGCAAGCAGGCCAAGCTCGCCTTCGAGGACTTCGTGCAGGCCAGGTCCGGCAGCCTGCTTCGCACGGCGCTGCTCCTGACCGGCCAGAACCGGGCGGAAGCCGAAGATCTGCTGCAG
Source organism: uncultured Actinomycetota bacterium (assembly GCA_963739025.1). Taxonomy (GTDB): domain Bacteria; phylum Actinomycetota; class Actinomycetes; order Streptosporangiales; family Streptosporangiaceae; genus Chersky-822. The sequence continues at coordinate 818,586 of CAVTYS010000006.1, forward strand.
CTCGCGCTCGAACGGGCCTACCGGCACTGGGTAAGGGTCTGCGGGTCCGGTGAGCCCGAGCGCTATGTCCGGCGGATCCTGGCCAATGCATCGGCGGACCGATGGCGCCGCCTTGCCAGGCGGCCAGGGCTGACACTGCCGCCTGACGACGCAGGTCCCGGTGTTCCTGATCAGGTCACGGCGCTGGCCGAGCGGGACTACCTGCTGCGAGCGCTGGCCGCGCTGCCGCCGCGGCAGCGCGCGGTGCTCGTGCTCCGGTACTACGACGATTTCTCAGAGGCTGAGGTAGCGCGGGCGCTCGGTTGCAGCATCGGCACTGTCAAGAGTCACGCCGCGCGCGGCCTGGCCAGGCTGCGCGCCGCCGCCGACCAGCAATCAGCCAAGCGCCTGACCAATCGGGAAAGGTAGGGCGGTCATGAACGACATCGAGAACCGGCTGCGCGCCGCCATGCATGCGGCCGTCGATGACGCGATGCCGCCTGCAGACCTGGTCGGCACCGTCGTCAGGCGCCACCGGCGGCACGTCGGCGTGGTAGTCGGCCTGATGGTCCTGGCCCTCGCGGCCGTCGCGGTTCCCGCGGCCGTCGCAGCAAGCCAGGCGCAGCGTTCCGGTGCCGCCAGCGCAGGCCATTCCCATTCTCCCGGGCCGGCGCGGTCCCACCATCTGTCGTCGAGATTCCGCGGGCTGCCCATGCCCGCGTCTGACTTGCCATTGCCGCTGCCGCTGTCCGGCTGCCGGCCTGCCTGGCTGCTGGCCGCCACCGGGCACCGGCTCGAGCCCATCGCCGGCTTGCCGTGGGAGAAGAACAGTTACAACCTGACCAGGGTCAGCGGCGGCTGGGTCGCCGAGCCGTACCCGGGCGCGCCGGCGTGCTGCGCGGGCCCCGCGGTGCCGCTGTACTTCGTCGCCGATGGTGCACGGGCAGCGACCCGGATCGGCACGGGCTACTCGGCGAGCGCGGCCGCGCGATCAGGCGCTGTGTGGCTGACCACCTATCGAGGGCGCAGGGCCAGGATCGGCACCGCGCGCGGCACGGTCAGGGAGATCAGCGTCAGCGGTCGTGCGCTCGGCCCGGCCGTGCGGCTGCCCGCTGGGTATTACCTCGATCGCGCGGTAGTGTCCGACCTCTTGCTGAGCAAGGCGGATCAGGGGCCAATGCCCGCCGTGGACGAGCTCTGGGACCCGGTCACCGACAGCGTCGTCCGCGATTTCACCGGCGTGATCGGCGCGAGCGATACGCAAATCGCCTGGCAGTCTTCGCTGGGCTGCGGACGCTGCGCGCTCCGGCTCACCAGCATGCTGACCGGCGTGTCGGTCGCCGTCACGCTGCCGCGGAACACGCGGGCCTTCGGCGGCACGTTCAGCGCAGACGGGCGCCTTCTCGCGATCGCGATGAGCACCAGCGCCACGCATGGCGGCGAGGTCACGCAGGCTCGGCTCGGCGTGATCGACACGACCAGCGGACGGCTGACGGTGCTGCCGGGAACGTCGGTACGTGCCGTCACGGAAGACCTGCTGACGTTCGGCTGGCATGCGGGCGGCGACCGGCTGGTGGCCATTGCCGGCCATCTGGACGGGCCCGCGCAGATCGCGTACTGGCGGCCGGGCGACGAGCACCTGCGGGTGGCCAGGATCGTGCCGCCGCCTGGCCTGTGGCCGGTGGTCGGCGAATCCGGCTAGCCGACTGCCTACATGCCCGAGATCAGCTTCTCGACCCGCTCGTCCACCGATCGGAACGGGTCCTTGCACAGCACGGTCCGCTGCGCCTGGTCATTGAGCTTGAGGTGGACCCAGTCGACCGTGAAGTCCCTGCGCCGCTCCTGGGCGCGCCTGATGAAGTCGCCGCGCAGCCGGGCCCTCGTGGTCTGCGGCGGTATCGACTTGGCCTCGAAGATGGCCAGGTCGCTGCAGACCCGCTCGACAGAGCCGCGGCGCTGCAACAGGTAGTACAGGCCGCGGCCGCGGTGCACGTCGTGGTAGGCGAGGTCGAGCTGGGCCACCCGCGGCGAGGCGAGCGGCAGGTCATGCTTGCTCCGGTACCGCTCGATCAGCTGGTACTTCGTCACCCAGTCGATGTCGCGGGCGATGAGGTCGAGGTTTCCGGTCTCCACGGCCCGCACCGAGCGCTCCCACAGCTCAAGCACTCGCTCCGTGGTCCGGTCGGCGCCGCGGCCGTCGACGAACGACCTGGCCTTGGCGAGGTACTCGTGCTGGATCTCCAGTGCGCTCAGCTCCCGGCCGTTTGCCAGCCTGATCTTGCGGCGGCCCGTCATGTCGTGGCTGACGTCCCTGATCGCCCTGATGGGGTTCTCCAGCGTCAGGTCCCGCATCACGGTGCCAGCCTCGACCATCCGCAGCACCAGGTCGGTGGCGCCGACCTTGAGCAGCATGGTTGTCTCGCTCATGTTCGAGTCGCCGACGATCACGTGCAGCCGCCTGAACCGCTCGGCGTCGGCGTGCGGTTCGTCCCTGGTGTTGATGATGGGCCGGGACCTAGTGGTCGCCGACGAGACGCCCTCCCAGATGTGCTCGGCGCGCTGGCTCACGCAGTACACGGCGCCACGCGGGGTTTGCAGCACCTTGCCGGCACCGCAGATGATCTGCCTGGTGACGAGGAACGGGATCAGGATGTCGGCCAGCCTGCCGAACTCCCCGTGCCTGGCCACCAGGTAGTTCTCGTGGCAGCCGTAGGAGTTGCCGGCCGAGTCCGTGTTGTTCTTGAACAGGTAGATGTCCCCGGCGATCCCTTCCTCGCGCAGCCTGCGGTCGGCGTCGACCAGCAGGCCCTCCAGGATCCGCTCCCCTGCCTTGTCGTGCGTCACGAGGTCGATGAGGCTGTCGCACTCTGGCGTGGCGTACTCAGGATGGCTGCCGACGTCGAGGTAGAGCCTGGCGCCGTTGCGCAGGAACACGTTGCTGCTCCGGCCCCAGGACACCACCCGCCTGAACAGGTACCTGGCGACCTCGTCAGGAGAGAGCCTGCGCTGACCGCGGAACGTGCACGTGACGCCGTACTCGTTCTCCAGCCCGAATATTCGCCTGTCCACGGAGCGCCAGCTCACCAGTCCACGGCGATGTACTTGGTCTCGGTGAACTCCAGCAGGCCCTCGTGCCCGCCCTCGCGGCCGAGGCCGGACTGCTTGACCCCGCCGAACGGTGCCGCTGGATCGCTGACGACGCCGCGGTTGATGCCGACCATGCCGGCCTCCAGCGCCTCGGCGACCTGCAGGCCGCGCCGCAGGTCGGCCGTGTAGAGGTAGGAGACCAGGCCGTACTCGGTGTTGTTGGCCATGGCGATCGCCTGATCGGTGTCAGCGAACCTGACGATCGGGGCGACCGGCCCGAAGATCTCCTCGCTCAGGATCCCGGCGGTCGGCGGCACGTCGTCGAGCACCGTCGGCACGTAGAAGTACCCGCGCCGGTCGGGTGCCGTCCCGCCGGTGACTACCCGGCTGCCGTCGCCGGCCGCCTCGGCGACGAGCGTCGCGACCTTGGTCCTGGTGTCGGAGTTGACGAGCGGGCCGAGATCGGTGCCGTCCTCCAGGCCAGGCCCGACGGTCAGCGCGCTCAGCCGGGCCGCGAACTTCTGCGCGAACTCGTCGGCGACCGACTCGTGCACGTAGAACCTGTTCGCGGCGGTGCAGGCCTCACCGCCGTTGCGCATCTTCGCGATCATCGCGCCGTCCACGGCCGCGTCCACGTCGGCGTCGCCGAGGATCAGGAACGGCGCGTTGCCGCCCAGTTCCATCGAGCAGTTCGTGACCGTATCGGCGGCGGTGTGCAGCAGTGCCCGCCCCACCTCGGTGGACCCTGTAAAGGACAGCTTGCGTACCCGCGGGTCGGCGAGCATGGCCCCGACGACCGGGCCAGGCGTGCGCGTCGGCAGCACGTTCACCACGCCATCTGGCACGCCTGCCTCGGTCAGGATGGCGGCCACCGCCAGCGCTGACAGCGGCGTCTCCTTGGCAGGCTTCAGCACGACGGTGCAGCCGGCCGCGAGCGCGGGGCCGATCTTGCGGGTCGCCATCGCCGCCGGGAAGTTCCAGGGCGTGACGAGGACGGAGACGCCGACCGGCTGATGCTGGACCAGGATCCGGTTCGCGCCGGCGGGCGACCTGGTCACCAGCCCGTCGATCCTGACGGCTTCCTCGGCGAACCAGCGGAAGAACTCGGCCGCGTAGATGATCTCGGCTCTGGCGTCCCTGAGGGCCTTGCCGTTCTCCATCACCATCAGCTTCGCGAGTGATTCGGTGTCGGCGATCATCAGCTCGTAGGCCCTGCGCAGGCACTCGCCGCGCACCCGCGGCGGGGTCGCCGCCCAGCCAGGCAGTGCCTGGGCCGCCGCGCCCACGGCCTCGAGTGCGTCCTCCGGCGAGGCGCTGGCGACCTCGGCGATCGGGTCCTCTGTCGCCGGGTCGATGACCGTCAGCGACCCAGCGCGTCCCGTCGACCACTGGCCGCCGATCAGCAGTCCGGTCGGCGCGCTCATTCCGGTGATCGTCGCGAGGTCCGCGGCCACGTCCCCTCCAGGAAGTCATGCAGCGGCGCGCCAATCGGCGCGCCTATGCCGACATTACCAACGGCCCGGTTCATACCCCGCCGCGGTCGAAGTCAACGGCACCGCGCGGTGGCCGTCAGTGGTTTGCGCGAACAACCGCCATGATCGTGTCGATACAGCATGGCGCCGACGAAGACCGGACGGCGCGGTTGCGCACGTGGTAACCCCAGAGTGTGAAGTGCGGGCCCTCCGGGCCGGCTGCTGGCCTCGGGCCCTGGTACGAGAGCCAGGAGCCATCCGGTGACCACGCCGCGTTGCTGAAGAGATAGCCGCCCGACGCGGGAACCGGCACGGGCGGCCCGTGATCTGCCGCCAGGCGCAGGACGTAGAGGCGGCCGCGATTGTGGTCATGCGACGGGACCACAGCCTCGGCGGCCATCATCGAGCCAGCAGGAGCCATCGGGTTCTCCAGGTCGAACTCCGGCGGCACCCAGCCCGCCGTGCCGGCCGGTGACCGGAACGAGTCCACTCGTCCTCCGCGAAGGTCGAAGACCCGCAGCATTGAGCATGTCTGGTAGCCGGTATTCGGTTCGAACGCAGCCTTGACCGGGATGAACGCATCGCGGCAGTGCGTCCCGTAAGCGATCTTTGCGGGCGTGATCGCGAACCCGTTTTCCCAGTAAGGATTGCCTGGTAGCACGCGCATCGCGTGGCCGCCTAGCCAGAGCCTGATCGGCCGGCAGCCGCGCTGGCGTGGGCCGCAGAACTGTCCGCATGGCCGGCTCCTCTCCGGGCGTCAGGACACCTGCCTGACGATCTGGGCGAGCTGGTCAGGCGCGTAGCCGTAGCGCTGGCCGAGCGCCACCAGTTCACGCGCCTTGTCGATGACGGCGCTGCGGTGCGGCGCGATGCCAGTGACCGTGACCCCGCGCCCGCGCCGGAACTCGACCAGCCCCTCGTCGCGCAGTGTGCGCAGGGCGCGGAAGACGGTGTTGGCGTTCACGCCGAGAACCGCGGCGAGGTCCCTGGCGGGCGGCAGCCGCTCGCCGGACCGGGCCTCGCCGTCCGCGATCGCCCGGCGAATCGCCGCCGCTACCTGCTCGTGCAAGGGAACGGGGCTTGCGTGGTCGATTTCCATGATGGGATTGGTGACACGCACAATAGCATCATAACCGCGACGTCGTGATCCGCAAGCGCTGCTGAGCTGAGACCTGAGCTAGCTGCCCGCGCCGTCGCCAGAGCCCTGGTCGCCCTCGGCGTCTGGCGTCGCTGACGGCGTGCCGCCTAGGTCGGCGCCGTCCTCGCGCGGCTCATCGCCGGCCGGCTCGCCAGCGGCCTGCTTGCCCGACTCCTGCTGTGCCAACTCCTGCTGTGCCGACTCCTGCTGTGCCGACTCTCTCTGGCCCGAGTCCTGCTGACTGGCGGCTTTGGCCTGGTTCACCTCAGCCAGGAGCGCTTCGAGGCGGGTGCCGGTCAGGCGGCGGAACGTGCGGTGGTCCCTTGTCCTGTCGAGCACCGCCACCTCGAGCTGGGTGGTGCTCATGTCCACCCGGTCGCCGTTCGCCTGGGCGGTCAGCCCGGCGATGGCGGCGGCGAGCGCGCCCGACAGGGTCATGTTCTCCGCGTACTGCTCCTTGAGCACGACCGCGATGGCCTCGGCCTGGCCGCCCATCGCCACGTAGCCGTGCTCGTCGTTGACCGATCCGTCGAAGGTGATCCGGTAGATCTGGTCTTCGGCAGGAACCTCGGCCACCTCGGCGACGACGATCTCGACCTCGAAGGGCTTCGGGCTGTCTGTGAAGATCGTGCCGAGGGTCTGGGCGTACCAGTTCGCGAGGCCGCGCGCGGTGACGTCCTGGCGGTCGTACTGGTAGCCGGTCAGGTCCGCGTACCGGACGCCAGCCTTGCGCAGGATCTCGTACTCGTTGTACCGCCCGACGGCAGCGAACGCGATCCTGTCGTAGATCTCGCTGATCTTGTGCAGGGCTCGTGAAGGGTTGGGCGCGACGAACAAGATCCCGGCCTCGAACTGGATCACGACTCCGCTGCGGCCGCGGGCGATTCCCTTGCGCGCGTAATCCGCCTTGTCCTTCATCGCCTGTTCAGGCGACACGTAGAACGGCATCGACACCGGCAGTGCTTCCCTTACTTGAGTTGTCTGGCCGCGGCTTATTCGGATTCTCTGCCCGGCGGGCGCAAGCGCGAGGTCGGTCCGTCCGGCTCGCGCAACCGCTCGCTGATCACGGCTTCCGCGTAGGAGCCTGAGTCGTCCTCCGACAGCCGCTGGTAGCCGTCGGCGGTCACGGTGACCACGATCGGCCAGATCCGCCTGGCCACGTCGGGCCCGCCGGTGGCTGAGTCGTCGTCGGCCGCGTCGTAGAGCGCCTCCATGCATGCCATGATCGCCGATGAGCTGTCCAGGCCGTCTGTGTAGAGCTTCTTCAGCGCGCCGCGGGCGAACACCGATCCGGAGCCGATCGAGAAGAACCGCTGCTCCTCGTAACGGCCGCCGGTGGGGTCGTAGCTGAAGATCCTGCCCACGCCCTCGTCGGTGTCGTACCCGGCGAAGATCGGCACCACGACCAGGCCCTGCATGGCGGCGCCGAGGTTGGCGCGGACCATTCCGGCCAGCCGGTTCGCCTTGCCCTCCAGCGACAGCACCCTGCCCTCGAGCTTCTCGTAGTGCTCAAGCTCGACCTGGAACAGCCTGACCAGGTCGATGCCGATGCCGGCCGCGCCGGAGATGCCGATGCACGAGTACTCATCGCTGCGGTAGACCTTCTCGATGTCCCGCTGGGCGATCACGTTCCCTGCGGTTGCCCGCCGGTCACCGGCCATCACGACGCCGCCGTTAAAGGCCGCGGCGACGATCGTGGTGCCGTGCGGCAGCTCCCTGGCCAGGCCGCTCGGCACGCTCACGCCACCGGAACCTGGCAGCAGCTCGGGCGCGGCTGAGGTGAGGAATTCACTGAACGAGGAGGTTCCCGCGCTGAGGTAGGCGGCGGCCATCAGCCCGGCATTGGAGTCAGAACCCAACGGAGTCCTTTCCTGGTGCCCACAGGTACGCCACCGACCCTACTGCCACCGCGGGCACGCGGCAGAGCCGGTCGCCTGGTTACTGGCCGCCCTTCTGGACATAGGACCTGACGAACTCCTCGGCGTTCTCCTCGAGCACCTCGTCGATCTCGTCCAGGATCGCGTCGACATCGTCGGTCAGCTTCTCCCTGCGCTCTCTGCCCTCCTCGGTGTCCTGCTCGACGGCCTCCTGCTCCTCCTGCTCCCGCTTAGTGGTATGCCGCTGACCCCCGGTGTCCTTCGTCGCCATCGTGATCCTCCGTATTCCGCCTGTTGTGCGAAGCCTAAAGCTATCCTCGCCGCCCGGCACTCGTACTAACCCTGTCCGGCGTTTCCGACATTCCGCTTTGCGGGGAACCGGTGCAGCGGCATCTGCTGGTTCTTACTTGCCGGTGAGGGCCGTGACGAGCTCGGCGGCCGTCGCGCAGCGGTCGAGCAGGTCACCGACATGCGCCTTGGTGCCGCGCAGCGGCTCGAGCGTCGGCACGCGCTGCAGCGACTCCCTGCCAGGAATGTCGAAGATCACCGAGTCCCAGGACGCGGCGGCCACCGAGTCTGGGTACTGCTGCAGGCACCGGCCACGGAAGTAGGCCCTGGTGTCCTCCGGCGGGTTCGTGACCGCGGCGCGCACGTCCTGCTCGTCGAGCATGCGCTCCATCCGGCCAGCGGCCGCCAGCTTGTTGTACAGGCCGCGTTCGGCCCGCACATCGGAGTACTGCAGGTCGACGAGCTCCAGACGCGGATGGTTCCAGCCGATCCCGTCCCTGGTCCTGTAGCCGTCCATGAGCTGCAACTTGGTCACCCAGTCGAGCTTTCCGGCCAGCCGCATGGGGTCATCGGCCAGCGTCAGCAACGCGGCCTCCCAGCGGTCGAGCACGTCGGCCGTGAGGTCGTCGACGTCGCCGGCGAACCGCTCCTGGGTGTACTTGCGTGCCAGCTCCATGTACTCCATCTGGACCTGGACGGCCGTGAGCTTCCTGCCGTCACGAAGCTGGATCAGGTGCCGGCAGGTCGGGTCGTGCGAGACAGCGCGAAGCTCGGCGACCGCGCCGTCGATGCTCATGTCGGCCGCCAGGAAGCGGTCCTCGATCATCGCCAGCACAAGCGCGGTCGTGCCGAGCTTCAGGTACGTCGACAGCTCGCTCATGTTGGCGTCGCCGAGGATCACGTGCAGCCTGCGGTACTTCTCCGGGTCCGCGTGCGGCTCGTCCCTGGTGTTGATGATCGGCCGCTTCAGCGTGGTCTCGAGGCCGACCTCCACCTCGAAGAAATCCGCGCGCTGGCTGATCTGGAAGCCGTCCTCGCGGCCGTCGGCGCCGCGGCCGACCCGGCCAGCGCCGCAGATGACCTGCCTGGTGACGAAGAACGGCGTCAGGTACCTGACGATCTCGGCGAACGGCGTCGCCCTGCTCATCAGGTAGTTCTCGTGGCAACCGTAGGATGCACCCTTATTATCCGTATTGTTCTTATATAGCTGGATTGGCGCGGTACCGGGGATCGCGCTGGCCTGGGCGGCCGCCTCTTCCATCACGCGCTCGCCCGCCTTGTCCCATAGCGTGGCGGAGAGCGGGTCGGTGCACTCAGGACCCGAGTACTCCGGGTGCGCGTGGTCCACGTACAGCCGGGCACCATTGGTCAGGATGACGTTCGCCAGGCCGAGATCCTCGTCGGTGAGCTGGCTCGCGTCGGCGGTGTCCCTCGACAGGTCGAAGCCCCGCGCATCGCGCAGCGGGTTCTCCTCCTCGAAGTCCCAGCGGGTCCGCCTGGCCTTCGCGGCCGTGGCCGAGTGATAGGCGTTCACCACCTGCGAGGAGGTCACCATCGCGTTCGCGCCAGGCTGACCGGGCACGGAAATCCCGTACTCGGTCTCGATGCCCATCACGCGGCGGACGCTCATGGCTCACAGCGTAGTGCCGTGACGCAAGCGATCCGCCGGGCACGCGCGAGCAAGGTCAGTGTTACCCCGAGCGCGCGCGTCGGGCTGGCCGCCGCGCGGCCGCTCACAGGTACTGACCGGTGTTGGCGACAGTGTCGATCGACCGGCCAGCCTCGTTGCCGCTCTTGCCGGAGACCAGGGTCCTGATGTAGACGATCCGCTCGCCCTTCTTGCCAGAGATCCTGGCCCAGTCGTCCGGGTTGGTGGTGTTGGGCAGGTCCTCGTTCTCGCTGAACTCGTCCACGCAGGCGGTGAGCAGGTGCGCGACCCGCAGGCCCTTCCTGCCGGTCTCGAGAAATTCCTTGATCGCCATTTTCTTGGCCCGGTCGACGATGTTCTGGATCATCGCGCCGGAGTTGAAGTCCTTGAAGTAGAGCACTTCCTTGTCGCCGTTGGCGTACGTGACCTCGAGGAACCTGTTCTCCTGGGTCTCGCTGTACATCCGCTCGACGACCCGCTGGATCATCTCGGCCACCGTGGCCTCGGATGAGCCGCCGTGCTCGGTGACGTCGTCCGGGTGCAGCGGCAGGTCGGCGACCACGTACTTGGAGAAGATGTCCCTGGCGGCCTCCGCGTCCGGCCGCTCGATCTTGATCTTGACGTCCAGGCGACCTGGCCGGAGGATCGCGGGGTCGATCATGTCCTCCCGGTTGGAGGCGCCGATGACGATGACGTTCTCCAGGCCCTCAACGCCGTCGATCTCGCTGAGCAGCTGCGGAACGATCGTGTTCTCCACGTCGCTTGACACGCCCGAGCCCCTGGTACGGAAGATCGAGTCCATCTCGTCGAAGAACACGATCACGGGCATGCCCTCGCTGGCCTTCTCCCTGGCCCGCTGGAACACCAGCCTGATGTGCCGCTCAGTCTCCCCCACGTACTTGTTAAGTAGCTCAGGACCTTTGATGTTGAGGAAGAAGCTCTTGCCTTCCTTGGTCGCCTTGCCGGGCGCGCTGCCGTTGCCGGCCTGCTTGGCCAGCTCAGCGGTCCGCCTGGCGACCTGCTTGGCTAGTGAGTTCGCCACGGCCTTCGCGATCAGCGTCTTGCCGCAGCCGGGGGGGCCGTACAGCAGCACGCCCTTCGGCGGCCGCAGCTGGTGCTCCTTGAACAGGTCGGCGTGCAGGTAGGGCAGCTCGATGGCGTCCCTGATCTGCTCGATCTGCGGGCCGAGCCCGCCAATCAGCTCGTAGGTGATGTCCGGCACTTCCTCGAGGATGAGCTCCTCGACTTCGGCCTTGGGGATCCGCTCATAGACATATCCGGACCGGGGCTCGAGCATCAGTGAGTCGCCAGCCCGCAGCGTGCCAGCCAGCAGCGGCTCGGCCAGCCGGACAATCCGCTCCTCGTCCGCGTGCGAGATGACCAGTGCCCGGTCGCCGCCCTCGAGCAGCTCCTTCAGCATGACCACTTCGCCGACCGTCTCGTAGCCGAGCGCGATCACGACGTTCAGCGCCTCGTTCAGTACCAGCTCCTGGCCTGGCCGCAGCTCGTCGAGCTCGATGCTGGGGCTCACCGCGACGCGCATCTTCCTGCCGCCGGTGAACACATCGGCAGTGCCATCAGAATTGGCCGACAGGAAAACCCCGAAACCAGACGGCGGCTGCGCGAGCCTGTCCACTTCTTCCTTGAGAGCGATGATCTGGTCCCTGGCTTCGCGCAGGGTGCTAGTAAGGCGCTCGTTCTGGCTGGTCAGGCCAGCCAGGGCCGCCTCGGTCTGGGCGAGCCTCTCTTCGACCAGCCGGGAGGCACGGGGCGAGTCCGCGACCTTGCTGCGGAGCGCAGCGATCTCTTCTTCGAGGAAAGAGACCTGGTCCGTCAGCACCTTGACCCTGACCTCGTCTTCATGGCGTGCGGCGCGAGCGCTGTCGTCACGAGCGGCCATGCCCCTCACCCCCTCCTGAGAGCGGACTTACCTAGACCCTACCTACGCGCGGTCATTCCGTAACCTCGCGCCGGCCTCCAGAGTTGTCTTTTCTGCCGATACGATCCGGTCTCGCGGTCGCATCGTTACTCATCAGCGACCGGCTAGTCCAGCCCCCGCGCGTGCTCACATGCTTGGTTTCCGTTATACGTGAATTATCCATCCAGGTTGGTCCCGGTGGTCTCAGGATGGGCGCCTTTCGCTGGCCGGCGACGCCGCGGCGGTGCGGTGACCCCTGGCGCGAGCCTGCGGGCGGTCAGCAGGAAGCCGGTGTGCCCGACCATCCGGTGGTCGGGCCTGACCGCGAGGCCGTCCACGTGCCAGCCCCTTTGCATCGACTCCCAGGCCGCTGGCTCGGTGAAGCCGCCGTGCCCGCGCAGCGCCTCGACCGCGCGCGACAGCTGCGTTGTCGTGGCCACGTAGCAGGCGATCAGGCCACCTGGCACGAGCCACGCGGCCGCGCCTGCCACGTGCTCCCAGGGCGCCAGCAAGTCCAGCACGACTCGGTCGAACCAGGCCGCCTCGGGTGCCTGCGCGGGCGTGGCATCGCGGTTCTCGCCCGCGGTCACGTCGCCCCCGGTCACGTCGAACCCGGTCGGGTCGCTCGCGGTCGGGTCGCCGGTGGCGGGCGTGTCGTCGCGGGGCAGGCCGGCGGTGACGAGCTGCCAGGCCTTGTGCGGACCGCCGAAGTAGCCTTCGATGTTAGCCTGCGCGACCGCGGCGAAGTCGGCCCTGCGCTCGTAGGAGACCAGCGTGCCGTCCTCTCCGATGGCGCGAAGCAGCCAGCAAGACAGTGCCCCTGACCCGGCGCCAGCCTCCAGCACCCTGGCGCCGGGGAAGATGTCGGCGAGGCCGACGATCTGAGCGGCGTCCTTCGGGTAGACGACGGTCGCGCCGCGTGACATGGACACGGTGTAGTCGGCGAGCAGCGGCCTGAGGGCGACGTAGGCCATGCCGCCAGCAGAACGCACCACGCTGCCCTCGGCGGCGCCGATGAGGTCGTCATGAGCGATCGAGCCGCGGTGAGTGTGAAAGGTCCGTCCAGGCGTGAGGACCAGCCGGTGGCTGCGGCCCTTCTCATCGGTCAGCCGGACCTGATCTCCTGGCGAGAAAGGCCCGCGGCGCTTGATGATCACCCGGTTCAGGCTAGCGCGTTAAACCCCGGCGAACGCCAGATCGAGGTCCGCGGTGGCGAGCACGCCGAACACCTGCCCGGACGGCTCGATCAGCAGGTATTCGCTGGTGGGTGCCTGCTGCACGGCCTTGAGCAGGTCCATGCCCGACAGGTTCGCCGACAGCACCATCTCGGGGCTGAGCGTCCTGGCGAGCGAGCTGACCTCGATCCAGGGCCGGCGTTCCTCGGGCGTGGCGAGCACGGCCGCCTCGCTGACCAGCGCGGTCGGGGTGTTCTCGTGGTCGACGACCACCAGCGCCCGTGCGCCAGCCTCCTGGGCACGCCTGACGGCCTCGGAGAGCGGCGTGTTGGCCGCGACCGGGATGGCCTTCCTGCTGAGCGCGCGCGCGCTCACCATCGGAAGCCGCTCCCTGATCTTGGCGGCCTTGATCGCCTGGGTGGACTGGATCCAGATGAACCCGGCGATGATCAGCAGCCACAGCCAGTACAGGCTGATGAACGAGCCGGAATTGCGCTGGCCGAACAGGGCGAACCCCACCAGGACGAGCGCGAGCGCGCGCCCGGCCCACGCCGCTGCCATGGTGGCGGCGACCTGACGCCCGGTGATCTTCCATACGCCAGCGCGGAAGATCCGGCCGCCGTCCAGCGGCAGCCCAGGCAGCAGGTTGAAGATGCCGACGACGAGGTTCGCGAAGAACAGCTGGGCGACCAGCTGGTGGGTGAGGCCGTGCGGAATGGCCTTGGCGATCAAGTAACCGGCCCCGGCGATCGCGAGCGAGACCAGCGGGCCGGCCGCTGAGATCAGCGCCTCGCGGCCTGGCGTGGCAGGCTCCTGCTCGATCTCCGAGTACCCGCCGAGCGGGTACAGCAGCACCCGGCGAACCGGCAGCCCGAACCCGCGCGCGACCACGCAGTGGGCCAGCTCGTGCACGAGCACCGACACGTAGAGCAGCACGACGAACGCGGCCGCGACGATGTAGCGGCTCGGCGTGCTGGCGAGGTTCGCCTCGGCGCTGTTGGCGTACATCACCACCAGCACGACGGCGAAGATGAGCCAGTACGGCGAGATGTAGACCGGGATCCCGAATGGCCGCGCGACAACCAGCCCGAGCCTGGGATCGCGTCTCGGCGGCCGGTCGGGCGCCTGGTGCCCGGAGCTCGCGGTGTCGCGGTCCGGCGTGCTGGTGGCCACGACACGATGCTACGTGGTCCGGCGCGCCGATGCTCGTCGGGTGATCGGCGGATGTGCGCCGGCCCGGTCGACGGCGAACTGTCGGAGCTCTGTCCTACGCTGCCAAGTGTGGAACAGACCAGCCCGCAGCCCGGTGCCGCGGCCGGATCGGCGCTCGCCGTCGCGCCCGTGCCGGCCCAGGCAGAGCCCGCGGCGGCCGAGCAGAGCCCGGAGGCCGCGGAGCAGGGCCCGGAGGCCGCGGAGCGGCGCTGGACCTGGTCACTGTCGCCGTCCCGCGCGGCCGACTTCCTGACCTGCCCGCTGCTGTACAGGTTCCGCGTGATCGACAGGCTGCCAGAGGCGCCGAGCCCGGCCATGGCCCGCGGCACTCTGGTGCACGCGGTCCTGGAGCGGCTGTTCGACGAACCAGCGGCCGGCCGCAGCCCGGCGACGGCGGAGAGCCTGGTCGGGCCAGAATGGGAGCGGCTGGTGGCCGCCGAGCCCGAGCTTGCCGCGCTGTTCGCCGACGAGGACGAGCACGCGTCCTGGCTCGCCCAGGCCAGAGAGATGATCGGCAGGTACTTTACGCTCGAGGACCCGACGAGGCTCGAGCCAGCGCACCGGGAGCTGCTGGTCGAGGCCGTGCTCGACTCCGGCCTTCGCCTGCGCGGCTACATCGACCGGCTGGACGTGTCGGCGGCCGGCGAGGTCAGGATCGTGGACTACAAGACGGGAACGGCGCCCAGGGCCGACTTCGAGGCCAGGGCGCTGTTCCAGATGCGGTTCTACGCGCTGGTGCTCTGGCGCACCCGGGCCGTGGTCCCCCGGCTGCTGCAATTGATCTACCTCGGCAACGGCGAGATCGTCAGGTACGCGCCCGACGAGGCCGATCTGCTCGCGACGGAACGGAAGATCGAGGCGCTGTGGCTGGCCATCGAGCGCGCCATGCGGGCGGGCGACTGGCGGCCGCGCCCCGGCAAGCTCTGCGACTGGTGCGCGCACCAGTCGCTGTGCCCGGCGTTCGGCGGCACCCCGCCGCCGCTGCCCGAGCCAGGCGACCACGCGCCATCGGACGCCAGCGGAGCCGGCCAGCCCACCGCGGTCGGCCAGGCCACCGCGGCCGGCTCGGCCGGTCAGGCAAGCGCGGCCGGCTCGGCCAGTCAGGCAAGCGCGGCTGGCACGGCAAGTCGGGCAAGCGCGGCTGGCGCGGCAAGTCGGGCAAGCGCGGCTGGCGCGGCGAGCGCGACCGGCACGGCGAGCCAGGCGAGCGAGGTCAGCCGCGACGATCAGCTTGCCCTGGCCGATGCCACCCTGGCCAGGGAGAAGGACTTCGAACCGTGAGGCCAGCACAAGATATTACTTGATTTCGATTCGCGATAGTACGTAGGATGGCGGCAGCTCGCGTGGACCGGCCTGCTCGGGCGGCCAGGCCGGCCACGCGGCGATACCCAGCCGCCAGGAACCTTGCTTGGCTGGCGGCCGCGACCGGCCGGTTGAGGCGCCGAAGCGGGTGATGGGGACGGCTCAAGCACGGACATGCCACGCAAATCACCCTCGGCTTGGTCCCGGCCATAGAACACCTATGGCTCATCGGCGTTCAATGAAGACCACCGATGAGCCATAGGTGTTCTATTCCGATCGGCCTGCGGGCGCCGCGGCCAGCGTCGGCGTCCCCTCGAGGGCGCCGCGGCCGGGGGGAACGCGTGAGCCTCAGCCGTCGTCCCGCTCAGCCCCCCGGGCGACAGCTCCGTGCGGATCGCCCAGGTCGCGCTGGGCGGCCAGGTGCCGCAGGAGCGGCAGGTCGACGTCGGCCAGCGAATCCACGATGGTGAGGCCGGCCTGCGGCGCGACGGGCGCGATGCCCGGCACCGCGACCGTGACGCAGCCGGCGGCGAGCGCTGATCCGACGCCGTTCGGCGAGTCTTCAAGCGCAACGCAGTGCCGCGGATCCGCGTCGGTCAGCGCCGCGGCGAGCAGGTAGGGCTCGGGATGCGGCTTGGGCTCTGACACGTCGGCGCCGCACACGGTGCCGGTGAACGTGACGCCGTGCCTGACCAGGCTGGTCAGCGCCGCATCCATGATCACCGGCTCCGACGAGGTGACCAAGAACCGCGGGATCCCGGCCCGCGTGATCTCGGTGAGCAGGTCGAGCGCGCCGGGCATCAGCGCCGCCTCGCGCTCCGCCAGCAGGGCCGCCATGCCGCCGAGCAGCCAGCCGGCCACGTCGTCATGGCTCGCGGTGGCACCAGGACCGGCACGGCTCAGCAGGTAGCCCACGCTGCGGTGCAGCGAGCCGCCGACCAGTGCCTGCTGGTCGGCGGGGGTCCACTCGCCGCCCAGCCTG
The DNA here is from genome assembly GCA_963739025.1 of uncultured Actinomycetota bacterium. Classification (GTDB taxonomy): domain Bacteria; phylum Actinomycetota; class Actinomycetes; order Streptosporangiales; family Streptosporangiaceae; genus Chersky-822. Next base: position 834,664 of record CAVTYS010000006.1, read on the forward strand.
GCCATCACCTCGTGCTCGACCTGGAACCAGAACGGCTCGGTGTTGACCAGCAGCCCGTCCATGTCGAACAGCACAGCCCGCAGCTGCGCGCCGTTGCCGTTCATCAGGTACTGAAGTACTTCGCCTCGCGGTGATGGGCGATCAGCGCATCGGTGGACTGCTCGGGCGCGAGCTGAAACTCCTCGGACAGCACGACCCCGATCCGCTCAGGCTTGAGCAGCCGCATCACCTTGGCGCGGTCCTCCAGGTCAGGGCAGGCCGGATAGCCGAACGAGTACCTGCAGCCCTGGTAGCCGACCCGCAGGATGCCGTCGAGGTCATCAGGGTCAGAGCCGCTGATGCTGAGCGCCGCCCTGGTCCTGACGTGCCAGTACTCGGCCAGCGCCTCGGCGAGCTGGACGGACAGGCCGTGCAGCTCCAGGTAGTCACGGTAGGCGTGCTTAGCGAACAGCTCGCCTGTGGCCTCGCTGATCCGCGGCCCGATCGTGACGAGCTGGAACGCCACGACGTCGGTCTCGCCTGACGAGCGCGGCTTGAAGAAGTCAGCCAGGCAGAGCTTGCGGTCCCTGCGCTGCCGCGGGAACGTGAACCGCTCCCGCTCGCCGCCATCCTCATCGAGCACAACCAGGTCGTCGCCCTCGCTGACGCACGGGAAGTACCCGTGCACGACCGCGGCTTGCAGCAGCCCCTCGGTCTGCGCCCGCTCGAGCCACATCCGCAGCCGCGGCCTGCCCTCGGTCTCGGCGAGCTCGGCATGGGATGGACCGGTGCCTCCCCTGGTCGGCTTCAAACCCCATTGACCGAGGAACAAGGCTCGCTCGTCCAGGTAGCTCGCATAGTCGGTCAGCGGGATGCCCTTGACAACCCGGGTACCGAAGAAGGGCACGCGCGGCACCGGTTCGCTCGTGCTGACATCAGAACGCACGGTCGCGGCGCCGGGCTGCTCCTGGTCGCCGGTGGCGTCCTTGCTGATCTCGGTGAGCCGGACCCTGCGCTGCCGCAGCGCGGGCAGGGTGGCTCCGGGTTCGCCGCGCTTGACGGCCATGATGGCGTCCATCAGCCGCAGGCCCTCGAACGCGTCCCGCGCGTACCTGACCTCGCCATCGAACAAGCTCGCCAGATCCTGCTCGACGTAGGACCTGGTCAGCGCCGCCCCGCCGAGCATCACCGGCCACCGGTCAGCCATGCCGCGCGAGTTGAGCTCGGCCAGGTTGTCCCGCATCACGACGGTCGACTTGACCAGCAGCCCTGACATGCCGATCACGTCAGCGTCATGGTCGGTCGCAGCCTGCACGATCGCCGAGATCGGCTGCTTGATGCCGAGGTTGACGACGTCGTATCCATTATTGCTGACAATGATGTCGACGAGATTCTTACCGATGTCATGTACGTCGCCCTTGACCGTCGCCAGGACGATCTTCCCCTTGCCGGCCTCGCCTGAGCGCTCCATGTGCGGCTCGAGGTAGCCGACGGCGGCCTTCATGACCTCGGCGGAGGTGAGCACGAACGGCAGCTGCATCTGCCCCGAGCCGAACAGGTCGCCCACCGTCTTCATGCCGTCGAGCAGCACGTCGTTGACGATCTCCAGGGCTGACCGCTGCGCCAGCGCCTCGTCCAGGTCCGCCTCGAGGCCGATGCGCTCGCCGTCGATGATCCTGCGCTTGAGCCGCTCCCAGAGCGGCAGACCGTGCAGCTCGGCCGCGCGGCTCGCCTTCAGGGAGGCGGTGTCGACACCCTCGAACAGCTCGAGCAGCCTGGCCAGCGGATCATAGCCGTCCCTGCGCCGGTCGTACACCAAGTCGAGCGCGACCTGCAGCTGGTCACCGGGGATCCTGGCGATCGGCATGATCCTGGCCGCGTGCACGATCGCCGAGTCCAGGCCCGCCTTGACGCACTCGTTGAGGAACACCGAGTTCAGCACCGCGCGGGCGGCCGGATTGAGGCCGAACGAGACGTTCGACACGCCGAGCGTGGTCTGCACGTCCGGGTACCGCCGCTTGAGCTCGCGGATCGCCTCGATCGTCTCGATCGCGTCGCGTCTGGTCTCCTCCTGGCCGGTCGCGATCGGGAAGGTCAGGCAGTCGACGATGATGTCGGACTGGCGCATTCCCCAGTTGCCGGTTAGGTCCTCGACCAGGCGGCTGGCGACCGCGACCTTCCACTCGGCGGTCCTGGCCTGGCCCTGCTCGTCGATCGTGAGCGCCACGACGGCCGCGCCGTGCTCTCGGATGATCGGCATCACCTTGGCGATCCGCGAGTCTGGTCCGTCGCCGTCCTCGTAGTTCACGGAGTTGACCACCGCGCGGCCGCCTAGCCGCTCGAGGCCAGCCCTGATCACGTCTGGCTCGGTCGAGTCCAGCACCAGCGGCAGCGTCGCTGCGGTGGCAAGTCGGCTGGCGATCTCGGCCATGTCGGCCACGCCGTCCCTGCCGACGTAGTCCACGCACAGGTCGAGCAGGTGGGCGCCGTCCCTGGTCTGCGCCCGCGCGATCTCCACGCAATCGTCCAGGCGGCCTTCCGTCATCGCCTCGCGGAACGCCTTCGACCCGTTGGCGTTGGTCCGCTCCCCGATCGCCAGGAACGCGGTGTCCTGCCGGAACGGTACATGCTGGTACAGCGATGCCACGCCAGGCTCGGGCCGCGGCCTGCGCTTGGCGCGCACCTTGCCTGCCAGCCTCTCCCGCACGGCGGCAAGGTGTTCTGGCGTGGTGCCGCAGCAACCACCCACCAGGGACAAACCAAATTCGCGGACGAATGTCTCGTGCGCGGCCGCCAGCTCGTCAGGGGTGACCGGATAGTAGGCGCCGCTGGATGTCAGCTCTGGCAGGCCTGCGTTGGGCATGCAGGAGACCGGCACCCTGGAGTGCGCGGCCAGGAAGCGCAGGTGCTCGCTCATCTCAGCGGGCCCGGTCGCGCAGTTCAGCCCGATCAGGTCGATTCCGAGCGGCTCGAGCGCGGTGAGCGCCGCGCCGATCTCGCTGCCGAGCAGCATCGCGCCGGTCGTCTCGATGGTCACCTGCGCGATCAGGACCACGTCGCCCGTGCCGCGGTCCGACTGAGCCGCGGCGATAGCGCGCTTGGCGCCGATAATCGCCGCTTTGGCCTGCAGCAGGTCCTGGCAGGTCTCGACGATCAGCCCGTCGACGCCGCCAGCCAGCAACCCCGCCGCGTTGATTTGGTAGGCATCCCGCAGCTCGGTGAACGGGACGTGACCGAGCGTCGGCAGCTTGGTGCCTGGCCCGATCGAGCCGAGCACCCACCTGGGCCGTCCGTCTGCTGTTGCCGCATCGTCGGCTGCTTGCCGCGCGAGCGTAGCTCCGGCTAGGGAGAGCTCGTGGATCCGATCGGATATCCCGTATTCGCCAAGATTGCCGAGGTTCGCACCGAAGGTATTCGTCGAGATCGCGTCCACCCCGGCCGCCAGGTACCCGTCATGCACCGAGCGGACGATGTCGGGCCTTGTCACGTTCAGGATCTCGTTGCAACCCTCATGGCCGGCGAAATCGTCCAGCGTGGCCGGGCTGCCCTGGAGCATCGAGCCCATCGCGCCGTCCGCGATCACTACGCGCTCGGCTAGGGCGGTGCGCAGCGGCTGCTGCGGATCGGCGGTTCGCGACATGATGGCCCCCATCTTAAGGCCAGGAAGCCGCTGGCTCGGGGGGACGACCCCACGATTGCTCTCCGGGTGCACGTAGGCTTGGCCCCGACAGTCAGGTAACGGGGTGGGCCGGCGGTCACGATGCGTCATCAAGGAGGTGGCTTCAGATCAAGCTCGACGGCATGTCAGCACTGACGTCGCCAGCGGTCATCGCGGCCTTCGAGGGCTGGAACGATGCGGGCGAGGCGGCAAGCGCCGCTGTGTCCCATCTGAGCACGGTCTGGGACGCCAAGACGATCGGCGAGATCGATCCTGAGGACTATTACGACTTTCAGGTGACCAGGCCGGTGCTTGAGGTCACCGATGGCCAGACCCGTAAGCTCGCCTGGCCGACAACCAGGCTGGCCCACACCAGGCCGGACGGGCTGGACAGGGACATCATCCTGGTGCACGGCATCGAGCCGAACATGCGCTGGCGTGGCTTCTGCCGCGAGCTTGTCGACGGCTTCAGCGAACTCGGCGCCGAACTCGTCATCCTGGTCGGAGCGCTGCTCGCCGACTCACCGCACACCAGGCCCGTGCCGGTAACCGTCGCGGCGTCGGACGAGAAGCTCGCGTCGACCCTGCAGGTCGAGCCCGTCGACTACCAGGGACCTACCGGCATCGTCGGCGTGCTGCAGGACGCCTGCACGGCCAGCGGGATCGCCGCGGTCTCGCTGTGGGCTGCCGTGCCGCACTACGTGGCGCAGCCGCCGAGCCCGAAGGCGACGCTTTCGCTGCTTCGCGGCGTCGAGGACATTCTCGACGTGCCCATGCCGCTTGGCGACCTGCCAGACGAGGCCAGGGCCTGGGAACGCGGCGTCGACGAGCTTGCTGAGCAGGATGCGGAAGTCGCGGAGTATGTCAGGGCGCTCGAGGAGGCCAAGGACGCCACCGACCTGCCAGAGGCGAGCGGCGACGCGATCGCCCGCGAGTTCGAGCGTTATCTGCGCCGCCGCGGCGAGCACGGCGGCACGGGCAGCCGCTAGCCCCCTAGATCGGCGGCTGTGCTAGCACCCGCCTAGATCGGCGGCCAGGGCACCGCGGGCCAGTCCTCAGGCGGATACGGGTGGACCTTGCGGCGCAGCAGCATCTCGATCCTGATCCTGGTCGCGGCGACTTCGTCCTCGGTGAGCCACTGGCGCAAGGTCGCGGCCAGCTCGCCGTGCTCGAGCATGGACCCCAGGCGTTCCAGCGCCTGGACGGCGTCCTTGGTCAGCGGGTCGCCGCGCCACTGCCAGAGCACGGTCCGCAGCTTGTACTCCTCGGCGAAGCAGACTCCGTGGTCGCAGCCGTATAGGTGACCCTCGGGTGTTGGCAGCAGGTGCCCGATCTTTCGGTCGGCGTTGTTGATCACCGCGTCGAACACGGCCATCGACCGCAGCCCGGAGTGCCTGCTGTTCCTGGCGAGGGCGATCAGGTCCACCGCGGGGTCGGAGTCGATCCAGAGCTGGCACATGCCGGGGCCGAACGGGCCGTCCCTGTACACGGTCGGCGGGACGACGTCCCAGCCAGAGGCGCGGGAGACCTCATAGGCGGCGAGCTCGCGGCCTGCCAGCGTGCCGTGCGGGAAGTCCCAGAGCGGCCGCTCCCCCGCGACCGGCTTGTAGACGCACGCCGCTTCGCGGCCCTCGTGGGAGATGACGCAGTACAGGGTTGCGTTGGACGCTTCGGCGAGCCGGCCGGCGATCTCGAGTTCGCCGGCCGTCAGTAGCTCGATGTCGGGGTCAGCCGATCTGGGCGCACGCTCGCACGGCCTATCAGTGCCGTCCGGAGCGCGCGCGTCGGCCGAGCCGCCGCGCGGCCGCTCAATCGCGGCCAACCCGGTGTCCGTTCTGGCGGGGGCAGACATGGCCGGACGCGTCAAGGGGCAGGCCGCATAGCGGGCAGGGCGGGCGGCCGGCCGAGACGAGCTGCATGGCGCGCTTGGCGAACGCGCGCGCGGCGGCCGCCGTGATCGTCACGCGCAAGATGGCCGGGCCGTCTTCTGGCAGCTCTTCAGTCAGCGGCTCGATCGGCTCGTCGCTCAGCTCCTGCGCCTCGATGATGACCCGGTCGCTGTCTCCGTCCCAGGCCAGGGCAATCGCTCCGACCCTGAAGTCCTCCATCAGCGGCTGGTCGAGCGGCGCGTCGTCGGCCAGCGCCTCAGGGGCCACTGCAGGGATCGCCGCCGAGCCCCCGGTGCGCCGCAGCACCTCGTCGAGCAGCTCGTCGAGACGCTCGGCAAGCTGGCTGACCTGCCCCTTCTCCACGGCGACGCTGGTGACCCTGCCGTTGCCCGCAGCCTGCAGGTAAAACGCACGCTGGCCCGGCTGGCCGACGGTTCCCGCGACGAACCGCTCGGGCGGGTCATACGCATACACAGGCATGTGCCTATCCTCCCGCGCCGCCGCCCACAGGCGCATCACCAGGCCGCAGCCCTGGTGACCCCGCCGTGGTCTTGTCTTTCCTGATGAGCGACGTCACGCTTCCGCCGGTGTCGTTCATCCGCTCGACGAAAGGACGGAGCGGCGTGTAACGGATGACGCTCAACGAGCATGGATCGACCTGGATCCGCTGGTACAAATCGAGATGCAGGCCAAGGCTATCGGCCAGGATGGCCTTGATCACGTCCGCATGCGAGCAGATCAGGTAAACGGCCTCGGGCCCGAGCCTGGCGTTCCAGTCCCTGATCGCGGTCACCGACCGGCGCTGGATGTCTGGCAGGTTCTCGCCGCCGGGCCCAGGGAACGTCACCGCGCTCGGATGAGCCTGCACGACGCGCCAGAGCGGCTCGCGCGCCAGCTTGCGCAGGGACTGGCCGGTCCAGTCGCCGTATCCGACCTCGATGAGGCGGTCGTCGGCCGTCACCTCCCTGCACTCTGCCTGCTTGGCTGCGATGGCGGCCGCGGTCTGGGCGCATCGCTCGAGCGGGCTCGAGATGATCGCGTCGAGCCTGACGGGCGCTAGTCGCTCCGCGACCGCCGCGGCCTGGGCCTGCCCGCGGTCGTCGAGCGAGATGCCGGGCGTTCGGCCGGACAGCGCCGTGCCGGTCGCGGCCGTGAGGCCATGGCGTACCACGAGGACCAAAGTCACGCACCGACTCTACGGCGCACGGGCAGTATGCGCGTCCTCAGTCCACGCGGGTCGGACGATCGGTGATGACGAAGCTGATCGAGCCGAAGCTCACGTGATCCCCTGGCTTGATGGGCGCACCAGTCGTCACCCGCCAGCCGTTCAGCCTGGTGCCGTTGGTGGAGCCCAGGTCGGAAAGCAGCCACTCGTCGGCTTCCTTGTACAGCCGCGCGTGCCAGCGCGACACGCTCAGGTCGGCGAGCGTGAAGTCGCAGGCCATCGCCCGGCCGATGGTGAACCGTCGGTCCTGCTGGGGCGGCAGCGGCAACGGCGGCAGCGCCGCCTGCGGCGGTCCGAGCTGGGCCTTCTGCGCGCGAAGCAGCCGGGTGTTCGGATCAGGCCGGCCGGTCACGGCCATCCTGAGCAAGGCGAGCCTGTCCCGCAGCCGCTCGCCGGCGTGGCGGTGCTGATCCGGTGGCAGATCCGTAAACAGCTCAGAGAGATCTGACCTGTCCTTCGCATTGAGCGCGGCATCCATGCGGTATAGGAAGGTCTCCTGGCTCAGCCGTCCCTCGGCGAACCTGTCTTGGAGTTCGCCGATCGCGCGGTCGCGCTCGGCGTCGGAGGCGCGCATTCCGCCATTGTCGTCGGCGACCCGGTCACTGGACGGCCGCATACCAGAAAGTATCGGATCACCGTGCCCGGCGCACAAGCGCTCTGGCGCAGCTACATCGTCCCAGGGTGCGGGGGCGGGCAGTCTCTACCCCGCGGCCTGTGCCTCGGTCGTCGTAAGGCTCGCCGGTGTCGGCAGGTCGGCGGGGCCTTGCAGCGGGAAGTGACAAGCAGCGACGTGATCGGGCCCGAACGAACGCAGCTGCGGCTCCTCGACCGAGCAGATGTCCTGGGCGAGCGGGCACCTGGTGCGGAACCGGCAGCCCGACGGCGGGTTGATCGGGCTGGGCAGCTCGCCGGCGATGCCCGCGCCGCGGCGGAGCCTGGCGACCTCTGGCTCGGGCACCGGGATGGTCGCGATCAGGCCAGCGGTGTACGGATGCGCCGCGCGCTGGTAGATGTCGTCGCCAGAGCCGAGCTCCACGAGCTTGCCCAGGTACATCACGCCGATCCTGGTCGCCATGTACTTGACCACTGCCAGGTCGTGCGAGATGACAACGTAGGTCAGGTCGTGGTCGGCCTGCAGCCGCTTCATGAGGTTGAGTACCTGGGCCCTGATCGACACGTCCAGCGCGCTGACCGGCTCGTCCGCCACGATCACCTGCGGGTTCAGCGTCAGCGCCCTGGCCAGCCCGATGCGCTGGCGCTGGCCGCCTGAGAACTCGTGCGGGTACCGCTCTACTGCGTTGCGCGGCAGGCCGACCTCGTCGAGGAGGTCGTAGACGCGGTTGTTCTGCTCCTCCCGGGATCCGATCTTCTGGATCGTCAGCGGCTCCTTGATGATGGCGCCGACGCGCATGCGCGGGTCCAGCGAGGAGTACGGGTCCTGGAACATCAGCTGGAGGTGCTTGCGGTTCCTGCGCAGCTCGTTGCCGCGGAGCGCGGAGATGTCGCGGCCCGCGAGCAGGATGCTGCCTGAGTTGGGCTTTTCGAGCGCCACGATCAGCTTGCCGATCGTGGTCTTGCCGCAGCCTGACTCGCCGACCAGCCCGAACGTTTCGCCGGCGTTGACGGTGAAGGACACGTCGGAGACCGCGTGCACGGCGCCCGCCTTGCGCTGCAAGATGGCCCCCGCGGTCACCGGGTACTCCTTGACCACGTTCTTGACCTCGAGCAGGACATTGCCATGCAGGACCTGGCTGGGGGCCATCTCGACCTCGGATGCCATCCGTTGCCTGGCCACCGTCACGGCGGTCTTGCCGCCGTTGCCCGAATCGATCGGGCCGTCCACCGGGTGCCAGCAGGCGAACAGATGCTCGCCGGTCTCGCCGGTCAGCGGCGGTTCCTCGGACGTGCATTTGTCAGTGGCCTTGCTGCACCGCGCGGCGAACCGGCATCCGCCCGGCGGCTTGGTCAGGTCCGGCGGCAGGCCAGGGATATTCAGCAGCCGCTGGCTCGCGTCCTGGCTAAGCCGCGGTATCGACGCGAGCAGCGCCTGCGTGTACGGGTGGTGCATGTGAGAGAACAGATTGTCGGTCTCGGCGGTCTCGGCGATCCGGCCCGCGTACATGACGTTGACGCGGTCCGCGTGACCCGCGATCACGCCCATGTCATGGGTAATAAGCAGCATCGCCATGCCGAGCCGCGTCTTCAGGTCGTCGAGCAGCTTGAGGATCTGGGCCTGGATGGTGACGTCAAGCGCCGTAGTCGGCTCGTCCGCGATCAGCAGCTTGGGCTCACACGTGAGCGCCATCGCGATCATCACGCGCTGCCGCAGGCCACCGGAGAGCTGATGCGGGTAGTCCTTGAGCCGCTCCTTCGGCTTGGGCAGCCCGACCAGGCCGAGCACCTCGGCCGCCCGCTCGAGCGCCTCGGCCTTAGTGCCCCCGCGATGCAGCCTGAAGGGTTCGGCGACCTGGTAGCCGACCGTCTTGGTCGGGTCGAGCGAGGTCAGCGGGTCCTGGAAGATCATCGCGATCTCGTTGCCGCGGATCTTGCGCAGCTCGGCGTCCGGCAGCCCGACCAGCTCGCGGCCCGCGAGCTTGATCGAGCCGCCAATGATGTGCCCGCCCGGCGGCAGCAGGCCCATCACCGACAGCCCCGTCATCGACTTCCCGCAGCCCGACTCGCCCACGAGGCCGAGTGTCTCGCCTGCCTCGATCCGCAGGCTGATATTGCCGACTGCCTGCACGACCGTCTTGGTCAGCTGGATGTTTGTCGACAGGTCGTCGATCGCGATGACGGGGGCCATCCGGGGGACCTCTCAGCTCAGTGGGCGTTACATCGGGGGCGGGCTGGGCTGGCAGACATGAGCCGTTACCTGCGCCGCAGCCTGACGTCGAGCGAGTCACGCAAGGCGTCGCCGATCAGGTTGCAGGCCATCACGACAAGGACAATAGACGCACCGACGGGGAAAACAAGCCACCAGTACCCATTCTGCATGTCTGCGACGCCAGCGCCGAGCATGTCACCCCAGTCCTGGTTGGGGTAGTGCAGACCGAAGCCGAGGAAGCCGAGCGCGGCCACCGCGAGGATCGCGTCAGCAACGTTGAAGGTGACGTTGACGATGATGACGCCCATGGCATTGGGAATCAGGTGCCTGCTGATCAGCCGCCACCGGTTGGAGCCCGCCGTCCTGGCCGCGGAGACGAAGTCCCTGGTGCGCAGCGTGAGGACCTCACCCCTGACCAGCCTGGCCGGGACCAGCCAGGTGAAGGCGCCGATGATCACAGACAGGCCGAGCACCGACGCGCCGTAGCGCACGGCCACGATCAGCACGATGAACAGGAACGGAATAGACAGGAAGATGTCGACCACGCGCATCATGGCGGAGTCCACGACGCCGCCGGCCAGGCCGGCGATCGCGCCCCAGAGCATGCCAATAATGATGCCGATGGCCGCCGCGCAGAATCCGACCTCCAGCGCGGCCTGGCCGCCCTTCATGAGCAGGGCAAGCTCGTCGAAGCCCTGATCGTCTGTGCCGAGCGGGAAGCCGGCCTGCGGCGCCAGGTCGGTGTGGACCAGGTCGGAATTGACGGTGTTGCCGTGGTAGAAGAGCGGCCCGATGAAGCAGAACACCACGTAGAACAGCAGTATCCCGATCCCGAGCACGGCGAGTTTGTTCCGCGAGAACTCGCGGAACGCGAGCCGCCAGCCACTCTGGACAGCGCCGACCTCGCCGCCTTCCGGCGCGCGTTCGATATCGAGGGGGCTGAGCGAGGGTGCGATATTGGCCACCGGTGTCTCCAGAACTTCTTAGCGCCGTCAGGAAAGCCTGATCCGCGGGTCCGCGATAGTCAGGGCGATGTCGGCGACAAAGTTGCCGGCGACGGTCAGGAAGGCGCCGACCAGGGTGTAGGCCAGCAGCACGTAGTAGTCGACATTGCCCAGGCTGTTGTAGAACAGCAGACCGAGGCCCTGGTAGTTGAAGACCTGCTCGGTGATGAGGTTGCCGGACAGCAGGAACGGGATGGACAGGCCGATGAGCGTGACCAAGGGCAGGCTCGCGTTCCGCACCAGGTGCCTGGTCATCACGAGCCGCTCAGGGAGTCCCTTGGCCCTGGCCGCCTTGATGTAGTCCTGGGCGAGCGTGTCAATGGACGTGGAGCGCATATAACGTGAGAAGCCAGCCACAGAGAGCAGGGTCAGCGTCGCGATCGGCAGCGTCATCGAGTGCCAGTCGCCGATCACGCGCCAGATCGACAGCGACTGGCTGGCCTCGAAGTTGAAAATCGGGAAGCTCAGCGCGAAGACCTGGATGAGGATCAGCGCCATGAAGAAGACCGGCATCGCGTAGGTGGTGAAGGCGAGCGAGGTGACGACGGTGTCGCCGACCGTGTTGCGCCTGACGGCCTGGTAGATGCCGAGCGGGATAGCTATCAGCACCGCGAGCAGCAGCGATATGCCGGACAGGTAAGCGCTGCGCACCCAGCGCTGGGCGAACAGCGTCGCGACGCTCTGGTTGACCTTGAAGGAGTAACCGAGGTTGCCGTGGATCAGGTGGTTCATGTACGTGAGGTACTGGACGACCCAGGGCTTGTCGAACCCGTGCTGCTTATTCCAGGAAAGGACAGCAGTATGCGTCGCCTTCGCACCGAGGATGTCCTGCGCGGGCGACGGATAGATCAGGTGCAGCAGGAAGAAGATGAAGATCGAGACGCCCAGCACCACGATGAGCGACGTAAAGATCCTGCGGATCAGGTAGGCGGTCACGCATCGCCCCTTCTCGCGCCGTTTAGGCGCGGACATTCATGTCGCGCACACATACCGCGCTGGCACTCCCTGTTCTCCTGCTACCACAGGAGAACAGGGAGTGTCCAGCAATCCGGGCGAGGCCCGGCACCAGGGATCTACTTCTTGAAGTACCAGAACTCAGGGGTGAGCTGGAACTGGGTGAGGGACTCGAAGGACTGCGGCTGACCAGACAGCGTCTTCTTCCACACCATGACATTGTCGTTCAGCGGCTCGAACAGGCCGGGCTGCTGCTTGGTGAGGTAGTCGGCCTCCGCCTTCACCGCAGCCGGGTCGCTGCTGGCGGTCGACGCCGAGATCAGCTTGTCGGCCTGCTTGTCGCAGAAGCTGCCGATGTTGTACGTGCCTGAACAGTTGAAGATGCCGTTCATCGTCGGGTACGTGGCAATGCTGAACCCGCCGAAGTCCTCCATCGCCCACTTGTTGATGTTCTGCGGCGCGGCCACGTTGTAGTACGTCGCGATCATGTGGTTGAAGTTGTCGGACTTCAGCGTGATGTTCATGCCGATCTGCTTGGCCTTGGAGACCAGGTCAGTGATCATCTGGCCGATGGTCGACGGCGAGGTGTTGTAGATCATGTTGAACGCGAGCTTGGTGCCCGCGGGAATGCCCGCGCCGCACTGCCCCGCGCCCGTTCCTGCCTTGCTGCAGACCGAGGTGCCGCCGGCGTTGACGGTCCAGCCGTGCGAGCTCAGCAGTTTCTTCGCAGCGTCGATGCTGAACGGGAACAGGTTGTGGGTGGCGCTGACCGGGGTGAACGCGCTCGGCGGGATAGCGGGAACTGGCCCGTAGGCTTGTCCGCCGGCGCCGTGGAAGAAGGCCTTGATGTAGCCGGCCTCGTCCTCCAGGTGTGCGATCGCCTGGCGGATGTAGAGCTGCGCGATGATGTTGTTGAAGTCCCCGGTCTTGTCCTTGAAGTTATAGGCGACGTAGTTGAAGCCGAAGCCCGGGTAACCGAACACGTTGTAGTTCGACTTGACGCTGTCGACCTGCGGCAGGTTAGACAGCGGCACGTAGCCCTGGTCGATGGTGCCGGACTTGACCGCGTTCCACTCGGCGGTGTCCGAGGTGAACGGCACGGCCTGCAGCTTGGACTGCTTCGCGGTATGCGGGCCGCTGTACTTCGGGTTCGGCGACATCGTGTACGCGCCGGTGGTGTTGTTGAACGAGGTCAAGTGGTACGGCCCGTCGACAACCTGCCACAGCGGGTTGGTCGCGTAGGTCGAGACGTCCTTGGACTCCGTCGACAGGAACTTGAAGATCTTGGCGGCGTCCGCTGGGTTGTTCGGGTCAAGGACCGGGCCATTCGCCGTGGCCTTGGCCCACGCGTGCACGGGCAGCACCGAGATGCCGGACAGGTTGTTCTCGAAGAACCAGGTCGGGTTCACCGACTTGTTGAGGTTCATCACCAGGGTCTGGTCGTCCGGCGTCGACATGCTCACGACCTGGTCGGGGATGCCGACCTTGGGCACGTACTGCGAGTAGTCGGCGGCGCTGACCTTGACAGCGGCCTTGGTCATGTCCACCCAGAACTCAGCGTCCTTGGAGGTGATCGGCTGGCCATCGGACCACGCCCAGCTCTTCAGCTTGACGGTGACGGTCTTGTTGCCGTTGCTCCAGACTGGGTCCGAGGCCATGCTCATGGCCTTGTTCTCTTCGATCTTCGCACCGTTGGGGAAGAAGTAGAGCGGCCGCCACATCTCGTACTGGAATGAGTAGGCGGTGTACACGGAGCCGTTGGCGCCCGGGGTCACCGGGAAGATCCAGGTGGGGGTTGCGCCTGGCGGCTCAGCGACGGTGATCGTGCCGGCGTGCGGCGTACCCGACGCGGCGGGCACCGAGCCGAAGCCACCATTAATCGTTGGCGTCTGGGTGGTTGTCGTGGAACTCTTGCTGCAGGCGGCAAGAGCGGTTGCGCCGACGACGGCACAGACCGCCATCTTCATAACCGGATGGGCGACTTTCATCAGATCCCCTTGCTCTCAGGGCGGTCACGGTGAACAAGGCCAGCGGGGCGACGGCTGCCATGAGCGGGAGTCAGCATCGCGAACAGGCCTTGCCACCTTCCTGTGGTCCGCGCCGGGCTGGCCTGCAGCGCAAGATCCAGGCCGGCAGCTTTGCCGAAGCGTAAACCGCCTGAGGTAGCGAACCCAGGCCAACATCGTCACAAATTGCTATCGATGCCAGGAGATGTCGCTCGGATATAGCCGTGTGGGACTTATTCGGTTACAGACGGTAACGAGTAGGTTCGCTGCGGCCGGCGATTCCGGCTGCTGGGCGGTCAGCCGCCCATCGCGTGCACGCCGCCGTCAACGTGCACGATCTCCCCCGTCGTCGCGGGGAACCAGTCGGAGAGGAGCGCGACGCACGCGCGCGCGGCCGGCTCCTGGTTGGTCTGGTCCCAGCCGAGCGGAGCCTTCTGGCTCCAGAGCGATTCAAATTGCTCGGCTCCTGGGATCGAGCGCATCGCCATCGTGCGCAGCGGGCCAGCCGCGACCAGGTTGACCCTGATCTGGTGCTCGCCGAGATAGCGCGCCAGATAGCGGGCGCACGACTCGAGACCAGCCTTCGCCACCCCCATCCAGTCGTAGGCCGGCCAGGACAGGCGGGCGTCGAAGTCCAGTCCCACCAGCGAGCCGCCCTTCTCCTTCATCAGCGGCAGCGTGGCCATCGCGAGTGCCTTCAGCGAGTAGGTCGACACGTGCATGGCCGCCGCGACGTCCTGCCACGGCGTGGCGAGGAAGTTGCCGCCGAGCGCGCCCTGAGGAGCGTTGGCGATGGCGTGCAAGACGCCGTCCAGGCCGTCCACGTGCTCGCTGACCCGGTCGGCCAGCGAGTCAAGCTGCTCCTGGCTCATCACGTCGAGCTCGAGCACGGGCGGCGGGTCCGGCAGCCGCTTCGCGATCCGCTCGACCAGGCTCAGCCGGCCGAAGCCGGTCAGCACGACGGTCGCGCCCTGTTGCTGGGCGACCCGCGCCACGTGGAAGGCGATTGATGAGTCCGTCAGCACCCCGGTGACGAGAATCCGCTTGCCGTCGAGTAGTCCCATCGCTAGCCCCTTTCAGTGGCCCATGCCGAGGCCGCCGTCGACCGGTATGACGGCGCCAGTGATGTACGCCGCGTCAGGTCCCGCGAGGAACTGCACGACCCCTGCCACCTCGTCGGCAGACGCGATCCTGCCGAGCGGCACGCCGGCGACGATCGCCTTCTTGCGGTCCTCGCTCAGCGCCGCGGTCATCTCGGTGTCGGCGAAGCCTGGTGCGACCACATTCACGGTGATGTTGCGGCTTCCGAGTTCCCTGGCCAGCGAGCGCGCCATGCCGATCAGGCCAGCCTTGGATGCCGCGTAGTTCGCCTGGCCGCCAGATCCGAGCAGCCCAACGACGGACGAGATGAAGATGATCCGGCCCCTGCGTTGCCGCATCATCGGCCGCACCGCCCTCTTGGCGACCCGGTACGCACCGGTCAGGTTGGTGTCGACGACCGAGGTGAACTCGTCCTCGCTCATCAATGCCAGCAGCTGGTCGGCGGTGATGCCGGCGTTGGCCACCACGATCTCGACCGGCCCGTGCGCCGCCTCGGCTGCCTTGAACGCCTCGTCAACAGACGCCGCGTCCCGCACGTCGCATCGCGCCACGGTGAGCCCGCCGATGCCCTCGCCTGAGCGGGAAGTGACCGTGACGGCATCGCCGGCGGCCGCGAAGCGCCTGGCGATCGCCAGCCCGATCCCCCGGTTGCCGCCGGTAACCAGGACGGACCGGCTCATCAGCTACCTCCTGCGCAAAATCGCCCGTTCGCGGCAGTCAGTATCGCAGACGCCAGGAACGTCACCGGGCCACGCAGGCCGGTCAGGAGTCTTCGAGTCGGAACCCGACCTTCATGCCGACCTGGAAGTGGGCCACCTCGCCGCCATCCAGCTGGCCGCGGATCTGGGTGATCTCGAACCAGTCCAGGTGGCGCAGGGTCTCGCTGGCCCTGTGCAGGCCGTTGCGGATGGCCGCGTCCACGCTCGCCGGCGAGGTGCCGACTATCTCGGTGACCCGGTACGTGCGATCAGACATGAGTTCCTCCAGGTACATGGCTACTGGCCGGGGACCCCCCGGGATCCCCCGCGGTGCTGTCCCCGGGGACGCCCCCCGGGATCCCCGCGGTGCTATCCCCTGGACCACTGTGTCACGAGCCCGTTCCGCGTACCGCGGGACTGATTAGCTTCCCGCCAGCCAGCGGCCTAACGTGGAGACATGCGGCACCGTCAGCGCAACCAGGCGCATCTGGTCACCGAGGCCCCGCAATCGCGCTCGGCCGAGATCGGCCAGCGCGAGCGGCGCTACCTGCTGATGATGGGCATCCGCGTGGTGTGCTTCGTGGTGACCGTGGTGATGTTCGTCACGCACGCGGGCTGGCTGACGGTGATCCCGGCGGTGGGAGCGATCGCGCTGCCGTACTTCGCCGTCGTGGTCGCGAATAGCAGGCGCCCGGCCGCGTCCTCTGGTTTCCGGCCGTACCAGCCGCGCCTTCCCGAGCGCTACGTCCCGCCGGGCGACGACTCTGGTGAGGGCCGGTAGCGGCCACTCGGACCGGCCGCTGGTCTTGGCCCGTCGGGCTGGCTGCTGGCCCAGGCCCTTCTGGCCGACTGCCGGTCTCGGCCCTTCGGGCTGGCTGCTGGCCTCGGGCCCTTCCGGCGCATCGGGCAGCACCGGCGTGTTTCGCAGTAAGGGAGCAGCAAGGCAGCAATGTCGGGCGCAAATCGGCGATCCAGGCTGGTACTAGCTACCCGTCATCCCTAGATTCGCTTCTAATCCGGTCTTGACGCACATGGGGGCGGTTCGGTGTAACATGCTTACCGGTGCTCTGGTCCCCCGCTGGGGCACCGTTGCCGGCGTTCCGGGCCCCCGTCGGAGCGCCGATGAATGCGACGCCGGGTGGTTTGCCCCCGTAGCCACCCGGCGTCGCCCTTTTTATTGGGGGAACTGCCTATTCGGTCTTGCGGAACTGGGCGATCGCGATTGCCATCATCGCCAGGCCCATGGCCGCGACGATTGCCAGTGACAACCACTCAGGCACAGCCCAGCCGCCCCAGGTGACGCTAGGCGCGAGCAGATGCTGAGCGCCCCCTGGAAGGCTCAGGTGGCTGAATACCGCGTGCCGCATCGGGCCGACGACATAAGTGAGCGGATCGATCCTGGTCAGGATCGTCAGCCAGCCCGGCAGTCCGTTGAGCGGGTAAAGCGCGCCTGACAAGAAAAACAGCGGCATGACGAGCATCTGAGTGAGCGCCATGAACGCCTGAAACTGCGTGATCCTGGCCGCCATCATGACGCCGAATGCCGTCAGCGTGAACGACAGCAGCAGCAACTCGCCGACCAGAGTCAGCAGCAGCACAGGGTTATACGGCACATGCGCGAACCCCGCCAGGGCGAGGAAGATGATGCCCTGGAAGGTAGCGATCGTCGCACCGCCCAGGCATTTGCCGACAACGATCGACGCCCGGCTGACCGGCGCGACCAATATCTCCCTCAGGAACCCGAACTCACGGTCCCACACGATCGAGCCTGCCGAGAAGATCGAGGTGAACAGCACCGACATCGCCAGCACGCCGGGAAAGATGAAGGTCTTGAAGTCGACCCCGTCCGGCAGGCCGCCGCCGGCCAGCGTGGACAGCCCGGTCCCGAGGATAAAGAGGAACAGCACCGGCTGCACGAGCGATGTCACCGCCCGCAGCCGGTCGGTCCTGAACCTGATCAGCTCCCGCCGCCAGACGACGCTGACGGCCCGCAGGTCGTGCCGGAATCCGTGACTTGGCGCCGCGACCCTGATCGAATCGATGACGGCCGACTCAGCGGCCCGCGTGGTGCTGGAGTCCGCGGTGCTGGCCCGGGGGGACGACCCCCCGGAACCCCCCGCGGTGGTGGTATCGGTCATCGCCTTCCCCTGAAGCGCGTGGCCATCTGGCGCATGGCATCGGTGCCGGATGCCTCGGCGTCACGGATGGTCTTGCCTGTGTAGGACATGAAGACGTCGTCGAGCGACGGCCGGGACACGCTGACCGATCTGATCGGAATCCTCAGCTCGCTGAAGAGCCTGGGCACGAACTGCTCGCCTGCCTGCACCGGGAACGTCACCGCTCCCTCGTGAATCGCGGCGTCGATGCCGAAGGTCCTGGCCAGTGCCGCGATCGCGGCCCGGTCGTCGGCGGTGTGGATCTGCACCCTGTCCTTGCCGACGCTGGCCTTCAGCGCCTCAGGCGTATCGATGGCGACGATCTGACCGTGGTCGATGATCGCGATCCGGTCGCAGTGCTCGGCCTCGTCCATGTAATGGGTCGTCAGGAAGATCGTGATGTCCTCGCGGCCCTTCAGCTCGTTGATGTAGGCCCAGATTGAGGACCTGGTCTGCGGGTCGAGGCCGACCGTGGGCTCGTCAAGGAACAGCA
The DNA here is from genome assembly GCA_963739025.1 of uncultured Actinomycetota bacterium. Lineage (GTDB taxonomy): Bacteria > Actinomycetota > Actinomycetes > Streptosporangiales > Streptosporangiaceae > Chersky-822. The sequence goes on from CAVTYS010000006.1 coordinate 852,651, forward strand.
CGTGCGGCGCGTGCAGCAGGCCGCGGGCGATCTCCAGCCGCCGCTGCATGCCTCCGGAGAACGTGCTGACCAGGCTGTCCTTGCGATCCCAGAGCCCGACCATGTCGAGCACCTGGCGCATCCGCGCCATCAGGGCGTCCTTCGGGACGCCGTACATTTCGGCGTGAAAGCGCAGGTTCTGCTCGGCGGTCAGGTAGCCGTCCAGGGTGGTGTCCTGGAACACGAGGCCGATGTTGCGCCGGACCGCGTCACGCTGGGTCGCGGTGTCGAGGCCGGCCACCTTCGCGGTTCCTGAGGTGGCGTTGGCCAGCGTGCAGAGGATCTTGATGGTCGTGGTCTTGCCAGCCCCGTTCGGCCCGAGGAACCCGAAGGTCTCGCCCGGGTAGACGGCGAGGTCGATGCCGCGTACCGCATCGACCTCGCCGTAGCGCTTGGTGAGCCCCGATACCTCGATCGCGGGCCGGGGGGCGGCGCTGCGCCCCGCGCCATCGGCCTGCCCGGCCGGGCGCTGGCCGTTAGCCGCGGCAGTTTCCAGGCTCACCGGCATCTCCTTAGTTTGGCCTCGCCTCCGAGCCTAATCACGGTCTTGCGCTTGCTCGGCCTTCCCGTCATCAGCCTCGTCGTCCTCTGCCAGGATGCGGTACAGCGACCTGCGGGTCTGCGCGAGTACCTTGCGCGCCTGGGCCATCTGAGCCTCCGTGCCGGCGTTCAGCACGCCGAAGGCGGCGACGTGTACCTGGCGGACCAGCGCGTGCAGGTCGGCGGCCGCGCTCGCGGCGTCGCCGGACACGGCCGACCATGGTGCCTCCAGGTCGTCGGCGTGCTCGGCCACGTACTCGCGGCCGGCATCGGTGAGCGCGTACGAGCGCCGCTCCCCCGCCGTCGCCTGCAGCACCACCAGGTTCTCGTCCTCAAGCTGGGCGAGCGCCGGGTATACCGACCCGGGGCTCGGCCGCCAGAGACCGCCGCTGCGCTCGCTGATCTGCTGGATGATCTGGTACCCGTTCATCGGCTCCTCAGCAAGCAGGGCTAGCGCCGCCGCGCGCACGTCACCGCGCTTCGCGCGGCCGCCGCGCCTGCCGTACCTCCCGCGTGGCCCGAATCCGCCCTGTCCCCCGTGGAAGGGGCGGCCGAAGTCGGGACCGAGATCTGGCCCGTAACCGCCGCGGCCGCCGAAGTCTGCTCGGCTGCGCGACTCAGCCCTGCCGCGCATCCGGGGGCCGCCGGGAACGCCTTGTTCTCCGGCCTCTGGATCGAAGTCAGGCGGACCGAATCTTGTCCTGAACCGTCGCCCGGCGTCGTGCCGGTGCGGATGCGAGCCGTGGTGCCCGCCGAACTCCTGGTTGCGAGTGTCTCGCTCATTCATATCGAATCTCCTTGGTATCTCTTGATAGTTCAAAGATATATCGTTAACAAGGAGATGGCAAGACTGTATTCCGCGGAACCGGGATCATTCTCTGGCGACTGAGGGTCGTCGCGAAGATGCCAGTGCTTGCCGGGACGTCTGTGCTGGCCGGGACCTCTGTGCTGGCCGGGACCTCAGGGCTGGCCGTACGTCAGGGCTGGCCGGGGCCGGCGTCCTGCCAGGCTCGGATCAGCGCGGTCAGCCGGCTCGCCACGTCCGCGAGGGACTCGCCGCTGCCGGCGGCGATGCCTGCCAGGAAGGCGGTGACCGGTGCGGCGGGCCTGTCCACCTGGTGCGCGGCGTCCCTGGCGAGGTCGAGGATGATGCGCTCGTCGACCGTCGCCCTGTCAACGCCGAGTTCGGCGCAGGCCGCGTCGATCCACCGCTCCAGCGTGCTCATCACGTGCCTTCCTTCTTGTCTTGCCCGGCGAGCGCCATCGCCGCTGCCAGGTCGTCATTGGTGTCGCAGTCCAGCCATGGGGGCGGCTCGCCTGGCTGGTGGCCGATCGCCAGCTGGGCTGGTCGCAGCGGGCCAAGCAGACCGCCGAGCGACGCGCCGTCGTACCCCGACAGCGCAGCCCGAACCTGCTCGGTCCGCCAGCAGCTCACCAGCCACTGCGGCGTGCCATCGCCGTCGGTGAGCAGGGCGCCGGCCTCGGCGTCCTGCGCCGCCGCGCGCAGTACCCGCAGGTGCTGGCCGGTCAGGAAGGGCAGGTCGGCGGCGAGCAGCAGCAGCCAGGGCTCGCTCACGCGAGCCAGGCCTGCCCGTAGCGCGGGCACTGGCCCGGCGCCAGGCGGTTCCTCGCTCGTGAACTCCGCGAGAATCCCGGGTCTCGCGGGCCCGACGACCACGACCCGGCTCGCGCCGGCGTCCGACGCAGCCGCTGCGACGGCGGCGAGCAGCGAACGTCCCCTGATCCTGATGCCCGGCTTGTCGGCGCCACCCAGCCTGCTGGCCCGTCCGCCAGCCAGCAGCACAGCGGCGATCCGGCCGTGTTCGTCAACCACGGGGCTCGTCAACCACCGGGTTCGTCAGCCACCGATGGCCGACATGGGCCTGGCCGGCTGCAGGAACCCAGGGTCGTTGATGCCGTGCCCTGGCAGCTTCGCCGCGACGGCTGATCGCCACCGCTCGGCCAGTTCGTCGTCATCGGCTCCAGCCCGCAGCGGCGTCCGCAGATCGCTCTCTTCCCTGGCGAACAGGCAGTTCCGCACCTGGCCGTCGGCGGTCAGCCTGACGCGGTCGCAGGATCCGCAGAACGGCCTGGTGACCGAGCCGATCACGCCGACCTTCGCTGGCCCGCCGTCGACGAGGAACGCCTCGGCAGGCGCTGACCCGCGCGCCTTCGGGTCATCGGGCGTCAGCGTGAACTTCGTCGACAGCGCCTCAAGGATCTCGTCGGCCGTGACCATGTTCTCCCGGCGCCAGCCGTGCTGCGCGTCGAGCGGCATCTGCTCGATGAAGCGCATCTGGTAGCCGTGGTCAAGACAAAACTGGAGCAGGTCCACGGCCTCGTGGTCGTTGACGTCGCGCATCAGGACGGCGTTGATCTTGACGGGGGCCAGCCCGGTGCCCGCCGCTGCGGCGAGTCCAGCAAGCACATCAGCGAGCCGGTCCCGCCTGGCGAGGGTGACGAACGTCTGCGGGTCGAGCGTATCGAGCGAGACGTTGACCCGGTCGAGCCCGGCCTCGTGCAGCGGGGCGGCGAGCCTGGCCAGTCCGATCCCGTTTGTCGTCATGGACAGTTCAGGCCGCGGCCGGAGCGCAGCCGTCCTGGCCACGATGCCGGCCAGGCCGCGGCGCAAGATCGGCTCACCGCCGGTGAACCGGATCTCGGTGATGCCGAGCCGCCGCACGGCGACGCCGAGCAGGCTGATCAGCTCGTCGTCGGTGAGCTGGTCCGCGCCAGGCAGCCAGTCGAGCCCTTCAGGGGGCATGCAGTAGCTACACCGCAGATTGCACCGATCTGTCAGCGAAACGCGCAGGTCGGTGGCCACGCGGCCATACGAGTCGGCGAGCATGACCTGCCTCCTCCCGCAGCGATATCGATTTCACGCTGGCCCAGCCTACTTCTCTGTCCGCATTCTTCTCGGTCCGGATAACTTACGGACGTGCTTGCCTGCCTGATAGCAGGCAAACGCTCCTGGTAGCAACAAGCAACTTGACGGCCGAATCGTTCCCTGAATCGAGGTCAGATCCCGGAGGATGGGGCTATGACCATGACAGGCGCGATCTGGCGCGAGCAGCTGACGGCCGAGCAGCGCTCCGTGCTCGGCAGGGACGCGGGCACGATCGCCGATCCGCGTCCTGACGTGCTGGTGATCGGGGGCGGGATACTCGGCGTGGCCGTCGCCGCGTCCGTGCACGACGCTGGGCTCGGGTCCGTGCAGCTGATCGAGGCCGGCCGGCTCGGCGCTGGCGCGACCGGCGGGGCGACCGGCCTGCTGATCCCCGAACCGCATCAGTGGAGCGATCCTGAGACCTTTGTCGACATGGAGCGCGCCAGCCTGGAGCGCTGGCGCTACCTCGACCAGCTCACGCCCGGCGGCCTCGGCCTGGTCGAGCTGGACTGGATCGGACTGGCCCCCGATCCCGGCGGCCTGGCCGCTCACCAGCCCAAGAACATCGAGTGGCTGGACGCGAACAAGATCGCCGCGCTGGTGCCCGGACTGGCCTGGCACCTGGGCGGCGCCCTGATCCGCCATCAGGCCAGGGTGAACCCGCTCCGCGCGCTGGTCGGGCTCGCCAGCGGGTTGCCGGCGGTTGGCACCGGCGTCGCCGCCACTGCGGTCACGATCCGCGGTGACAAGCTCGAGACGGTCACGACGTCGGCTGGCGAGATCAGCCCGGGGTCGGTCGTCTTCGCGACCGGGCAGCCACCAGTCCTGGACGGCCTCGACCTCGACATCCCCTCTGACCGCGTCAAGGGCCACCTGATCGTGACCGAGCCCGCGAAGGTGCACCTGCCCTGCACGGTGGCGCCGGTGGCGACGCCGCTGGAGGACGGCAGGTTGCTGGCGGGCGGCACGTTCGACTACGGCGACGAGAGCCCGGTCGTCAGGGAAGAGGTCATTGACACGATCATGGGCGGCCTGCGTGCCGCCCTGCCAGGCATCGCCGGCGTCGGGGTCTCGCACCAGTGGTGCTGCTTCAGGCCGCGGCACCCTGACCGGCGGCCGGTGATCGACCGGGTTCCCGGCTTGCGTAACGCTTGGCTGACGTCCGGCCACTTCCGCACCGGAATCCTGAACGCGCCGGCCACCGGCATGGCGATCAGCAGGTGGATCGCGGCCGACAAGCCGCCGCCGGAAGCGCGGGCGTGGAGTGCGGAGCGATTCGGCGCCCGTTAGCGCATTCTTCTGCGGTCGTCGGGAAGGCGCTGAGTGATCCGCTGCCGGTCCAGGTACTCGAGCAGCGGGATGACCGTCCGCCGGGTCGAGCCGAGCGCCGCCCTGGCATCGGCCGCGGTGAACGGCTGCTCGAGTCCGGCGAGGATCAGCGCAGCCCGCTGGTCTGTCCCCGGCGCGAGCACGATCTGGTCGCTGATCCGCAGCAGCGCGCCGCGCCTGGCCGCCGCGGCCAGATCGCGCTTGTCCAGCCCGAGTTCGCTCAGCCTGGCGGCATCGGGCGCGTCGAACGGCCGCTCATCAAGATCGGCGACGACCGCCGCGACCGCCCTGGCCAGGGCCGGCGGCAGCCCGGCGGGCCTCGCGGCGGCGGTCAGCAGGCCGCCGTCCATCCGTACCGGCGCGGCCGCATTGGCCAGGGCAGGTACCAGCCGCCGGTCGGGCAGCCGCAGAGCCTCTCGTGCCGCCTCGGCAGGCAGGCCGGGAGCGAGCGGCTCGCGCTTGGCATGCCCGGTCACCAGCGAGGTCAGCCGCGCGGCGAGGCTGGCCCAGTGACCAGGGTCAGCCAGCCAGCCTGCCGCCACCGGCTCGGGCAACCCGGTCATGCCCATGGCGGCCAGGTCCGCGGCCCTGGCCAGCCCGCGCCGTCTGAGCAGGTCGTCGGCACCGGGACGATCAGGCCAGGCGGCGAGTTCTGCGGTGGCGGCCGCTGCAGCGCCGCGGCGAGTCAGCGGCGGCGGATTGACATCGAGCACGACCGCACCTGTGATGCCGTGCCAGAGTGCCTGCTCCCCTGCTGGCGAGTCCCCGGCGGAGCCGGGATCGCGCAGCAGCAGCCGGTCGGCGACGTGCAGCGGCAGCGGGTCGCGAAGCGTCAGCCTGGCGTGCCGGTCACCGAGCATCCTGACCGTGGCAGGAGTTCGCGCGGAACCCACGTGCACGGTGACTGTCCTGACTAGCCCGCCGCCCTGACTTAGCCGCACGTCGACCTGCCTGGCGAGGATCCACCGGCCAGGCTGCACGAGCGCCATGCCGCGGCGAACATCGGAGCGATCGACTCCGCGCAGGTTCAGCGCCGCGCGGGCCACGCCGGCCAGCGCGGCCGTGTCCTCGCCGAGCGACTGCAGCGCGCGGATCCTGACCGGCCGCATCGCCGGAGTGAGGGCGAACTCGTCGCCCTGGCGCACGGTGCCGGCGGGCAGCGTCCCCGTCACGACGGTGCCGCTGCCAGTGATGCTGAAGGCGCGGTCGATCCAGATCCGCACCGGTGCGCTCGCGGCGGCAGCCGGCAGCAACCTGGCGAGCTCGCCGAGCGCCTCGGTGAGCTCGGGCAGGCCTGCCCCCGTGAGTGCGCTGACCGCGACAGCTGGCACGTCGCCCAGGCTCGACCGCTTGAGCTGCGCTGACGCCTGCGCCATCGCGTGGCCAGGATCGGCCAGGTCCGATCGGGTGATCACGAGCAGGCCGCTGGTGATCCCGAGCGCGTCGATGGCAGCGAGGTGCTCGGCCGACTGGGGCATCCAGCCGCCGTCGGCCGCCACCACGAACAGCACGGCGGGAACCGGGCCGACGCCGGCCAGCATGTTCGGCACGAACCTCGCGTGCCCTGGCACGTCGACGAAGGCGAGCCGCTCCCCCGACGGCAGGGTCATCCAGGCGTAGCCCAGGTCGATCGTCATGCCGCGGCGCTTCTCTTCAGCCCAGCGATCAGGCTCCATCCCGGTCAGCGCGCGCAGCAGGGCCGACTTGCCGTGGTCCACGTGCCCCGCGGTGGCAATGACGTGCATGCTGGTCAGCCAGCCTGCTCTGGAGCCCGCGCCCCAGCGTGCCGTGCCGCAACCTGCTGTGTCCGAACCCGTTGTTCCGCAGCCATGACGGCCTTCGCTAGCTCGTTGTCGTCGGCTGGCTCGACCGCGTACAGGTCGAGCAGCAGCCTGCCGTCGGCGATCCGGCCGGCCACGGCCGGCAGGGCGCCTGGCGGGGTGCGCAGCGGCGCGGCAACGGCCTCGGGCAGGCTGACCGCCGCGCTCGGCAGCGGGACGCCGGGAGCGCCGCCGCCTCCCACCGCGGCCTCGCTGGCGACGAAGCTGGCGTCAATCCCGGCCGCGGCCAGCTCGGCGGCCAGCTTTCTGGCCCGGCCCGCGAGCGCGTCCTGGCCGGCCGACAACGCCCGCGGCACCGGAGCCTGCGGCCCGGTCAGCGTTGCCTCCAGCGCGGCGACGGTGAGCTTGTCCACCCGGAGCGCTCTGGCGAGCGGGTGCCTGGCGAGCTGCCTGACCAGATCGGCCCGGCCGAGAAGCAGGCCGGCCTGCGGGCCGCCGAGCAGCTTGTCGCCGCTCGCGGTCACCAGGGCGGCACCGGCCCTGAGCCAGGTCGCCGCGTCCGGCTCGCCGGGCAGTGATGGGTGCGGCGCGAGCAGGCCTGAGCCGATGTCACCGACCACGGGCACACCGAGCCCGGCGAGCTCGACCACGTCCGCGGTCTGCGTAAAGCCTTCTATGCGGTAGTTCGACGGGTGCACCTTCAGCACGAATCCGGTGCGCGGCCCGATGGCCGCGGCATAGTCGGCCGCCGACGTCCGGTTCGTGCTGCCTACCTCACGGATCTGCGCGCCGGTGCTCGCGAGCAGCTCGGGCAGCCGGAATCCGTCACCGATCTCGATCAGCTCACCGCGGCTCACGACGATGTCCCGGCCGGCGGCCAGCGCGGTGGCGGCGAGCACCAGCGCTGCGGCGTTGTTGTTCACCACGTGCACGGCCTCGGCGTCGGGCACAGCCCTGGCCAGGGCTGTGAGCATCGCTTCGCCGCGCCGGCCGCGTGCGCCGGCCGCCAGGTCGTACTCGAGGTCGGTGCACCCGGCCGCGACGGTCAGGGCGTCGCGGGCCGCGGCGGACAGCGGCGCCCGCCCCAGGTTGGTGTGCAGCAAAACGCCGGTAGCGTTGATGACGGAGGTCAGGCTGGTCGCGTGCCGCGGCAAGCTGGTCAGGGCTGCGGACGCGACCTCGTCGGGACCGATCTCGCCGTCCCTGGCTCGCTGCTGGGCCCGGCGGACCGCGTCCCGCACCAGGGACCGGCCGAGCCGCCCCTCAGCGGCAGCCAGCCGCGGGTCGGCCAGCACCGCATCCGTGCGCGGGACCAGCCTGCGGGTGTCCTCCACGACCGTGACCATACCTCGCGGGCCTGGCCCGCTGGTATGCCAGCTAGCCGACTGGGCCGCGACACATGTTTGGCAGGGCCGCGGTATTGCCAACCATGCGTCCCGGTGTGCCAGTCTTGATCATTGAGCGGCCGCGCGGCGGCTCGTCCGACGCGCGCGCTCCTGATAACGCAGAGCGGCCGCGCGGCGGCTCGTCCGACGCGCGCGCTCCTGATAACGCAGAGCGGCCGCGCGGCGGCTCGTCCGACGGGCGCGCTCCGGCTAGCACTGACTGTGGAGAAGGTGAGTGACCATGGCCGATGGCGTGCGGACACCGCGCAGCAGGGGCACCCTCTGCGGGCTCGCGTTGCTCCTGCTGGGCGGCTGGGGCGGTGTGGCGCCGTTCGCCGGGCCGTCGTTCGGCTTCGGTTACACACCGGACCGGGCCTGGGCTTATACCTCAGGCCGCTTGTACCTGTCGGCTGTGCCGGGCGCCGTCGTACTGCTCGCCGGGCTGATCGTGATGGTGACACGGAGCCGGGGGTTCGGCGGGTTCTGGGCTTTCCTCGCCGCGCTCGGCGGAGCCTGGTTCATCGCCGGCGCCGCGGTGCTCGCCCTGGTCCCCGGCCACCAGGTCGCGACGATCCGCACGGGCAACCCGCTCGGCACCGGGGCCCACATCGCGATCCTGACGAACCTGGCACTGTTCACCGGGACCGGCGCCCTCATCGTGTTCTTCGCGGCTCTCGCGCTCGGCCGGTTCTCGATCGCGGCCTACCGTGACTACGACGGCGGGGTGAGCGAGGACGTCGATGTCGGGAACATCGCAGGCGTTGGCGGCGCGTACGGCGGGTACCAGGCGAGCCAGGACACGCAGCAGCAGTACGTGGCTCAGCAGCAGTACCAGTACCCGGCGGCCAGCACCGATCCGTTCCCGCCCGAGCACTACTCGTCGCCCACTGAGCAGTACCCGGCCGCCGAGCAGTACCCGGCTCAGCAGCAGTACCAGCCGCCTGGCGGCCAGTACCCGCAGCACGATCCGTTCGGGCTCAGCCAGGACCCGACAGCGACCCAGTACCCGCGCTCGCAGAGCCCCTTCCCGCCAGCGCCGTTCCCCGGCCACCCTGACCAGCCGACCACGCCGGAGTCCACCACGGCGATGGACCGTCCGGACGGCCAGGACCAGGCGCAGTAGCGCTTACCGGTAGAGAAAACGGCGCCATAGGTTTGAGTCTTCGCCCTATGCCCGTTGGCGGAGGCGGACGGGAAGTGATCGCAGGCGTGTCGTCGATTCGTGTTCCCGAGCGTCTGCGTGCGAGCGTGGCCGCGTTGGGGGCGGCCGGAGAGCGCTGGCTCGCCGGGCTGCCGGATCTTGTCGCCAGCCTCGAAGCGGACTGGAGCGTGACCTGCGGGACGGCGCTTGAAGGCGGCAACGCCGCATTCGTGGCTGAGGCGGTCGCCACCGACGGACGGCTCGATGTTCTGAAGATTGCCCTGCCGCCTGGCATCGATGGCTTCGCACCCTTCGAGCAGGAACTGCGGGCACTCCAGGACGCGGACGGCGACCCCTACGTGAAGCTGATCTGCCACGACGAAGAACGGCGGAGCATGCTGCTCGAACGCCTGGGCCGCCCGCTGGCCAGCCTGGGCTGGCCCAGCGATCGGCAGATCACCGCCATCACCGCCACGCTGGCGCGCGGCTGGCGCCCGGCCGGCTCCAGCCGCCTGCCAACAGGCGCCGCCAAGGCAGAGTGGCTGGCCGGCTTCATCGCCGACGCATGGCGGGACCTCGGCGAGCCCTGCACCGAGCGGGCTGCCAGGCGGGCCGTCGACTACGCCGCCGAGCGGGCGTCGCGCGCTGACCCAGGGCACGCCGTGCTGGTTCACGGAGATGCCCACCCGGCCAACGTGCTGGAGGTTCAAGTGGGTAGTGATCACAGCGCCCGCCAGGCGTTCAGGCTCATCGACCCAGAAGGCCTGGCCTCAGAACCCGCTCATGACCTCGGCGTGGTCTTGCGCGGCTGGAACGAGGAGCTCCTGGCGGGCGCCGACGCGGCTGCGGTTGCCTTCCGGCGCTGCGAGGCGGTGAGCCGCCGCACTGGCGTCGACCGGAAGAGCATCTGGCAGTGGTCATACGTCGAGCGGGTCTCTTCCGGGCTGTTCCTGCTCAGCCTCGGCCATCAAGCCGAGGCCCGGCCGTTCCTCGAAGCGGCAGACCGGCTGGCCGGCGCCGTCACCCCATGGGCTCACGCCGGTTAGCGGAGGCGGACGGGAATCGAACCCGCCTGCGACGCGGAGCGCCGCACACCGGTTTTGAAGACCGGGGAGCCCACCAGGTGCCCAGACGCCTCCGCCCCGAACCCTAGTCGAGTCCGGCGTAGAGCGAGTCGATCACGTCGGCGTACTTGTTGTGAATGATCCGGCGCTTGAGCTTGAAGGTCGGCGTCAGCTCCTCGCTCTCGGCCGTCCACTCCACCGGCAGCAACTGCCAGCGCTTCACCTGCTGCACCCTGGCGAGCTGGGCGTTGGCCGTCTCGACAGCGGCGCTCACGGCCTCGAGCACGACAGGGTTCTCGGCGAGTTCGGCCAGCGAGGTCGCCTCGATCCCCCGTGCCCGCGCCCAGGCCGGGGCGACCTCGCCGTCCAGCGTCAGCAGTGCGATGACGAACCTCCGCCGGTCGCCGAAGGCGAGCGCCTGGCCGATCAGCGGGTTCGCGACGAGCACGTTCTCCACGGCCGCAGGCGAGATGTTCTCACCACCGGAGGTGATGATCAGTTCCTTCTTCCTGTCAACTACGCTGACGAAGCCGTCGTCGTCGATGGCGCCGATGTCGCCGGTGTGCAGCCAGCCGTCCTCGTCGAGCAGGGCGGCGGTCTGCTCGGGCAGGTTCAGGTAGCCGGGCGTGTTCAGCGGGCCGCGGGCCAGGATCTCGCCGTCGTCGGCGATCCGCACCTCGATGCCGGGCACCGGCCTGCCGACGGTGCCGAGCTTGAACGCCTCCGGTGTACTGAAGGTGAACGCGCCGGTGGTCTCCGTCATCCCGTACACGTCCAGGATCTTCATCCCGAGTCCGGCGAAGAACGTGGCCACGTCGGGCGGCAGCGGCGCCGCGGCGCTGAGCACGATCGCGGCCTCGTCGAGCCCGAGCAGGCCCTTGATCGGGCGCAGCACCTGCTCGTCGGCCGCAGCGAACCTGGCGGCGAGCTCGTCAGATGTTGAGTGCCCGTACTGGCAGCTCAGCACGTACTCGCGGCCGGTCTCCATCGCGGCGGCCACCGCCGCCTTCCTAGCGTCGTCCTGCTCCATCGTGAGCAGCGCCTGGATGCCCGCCTGGACCTTCTCCCAGACCCTCGGCACGCCGAAGAACGCAGTGGGTTTCACCTGGCCGACGACCCCGATCAGGTCGGTAGGCACGTGGCAGAAGTATGTGTGCCCTGCACTGTAGAACGCCAGGTAGAGGGTGAACATCCGCTCGGCGATGTGCGCGAGCGGCAGGTACGACACCCACCGCACGCCGCGCATCACCGTGCCGAGAACCTCGGCGGTCCTGCACTCATACAGCACGCTGCCGTGGGTGATGACGACGCCCTTGGGGTTGCCCGTCGTGCCAGAGGTGTACAGCAGCGTGACGGGATCAGACGACCTGATCGCGTCCACCCGCCGGCCGACCTCGGCGGCCTCCGAGCCGCTCGCCTCCTCACCAAGAGCGGCGAAGGCCTCCCAGCTCAGGTGCCTCTCGTCGGACGGGCAGGCCGCCGCGTCCCGCACGATCACCGTGGTCAGGTTCGGCAGTTCGGCCAGCAGCGGTTCCCACCTGCCAAGCTCGGAGGTGCCGTCGAGCACGGCCATGCGCACCTGGCAGTCGGCCGCCACGTACCTGATCTGGTCGGTCGCGAGCGTGGCGTAGAACGTGACGGGAACGCCGCCGGCGTGCAGCACAGCCTGGTCGGCGAGCACGTGCTCCGTCCTGTTCGGCAGCATCAGGGCGACGCGGTCACCCGGCTCAAGGCCGAGCCTGACCAGGCCGGCGGCGAGCCGCAGCACCTGGTCGCGGAACTGCTGCCAGGTCACCGTCTGCCAGGTGGCGTCGCCGTCCCGGTCGGAGTAGGCCGGCGCGTCGCCGTGCTCTGCCGCCGTCTGCCGCAGCAGGCCGCACAGCGTCACGCCAGCGGTCTGAGCTTCGATGTCCGCGCGCTCTTCGATGACTGCACTGGTCACTTGCGTCCTCCGTCGTGCTGGTCGCTTGGGCGATATGCCACCATGCGCGGCCGGACGGCGCAAGATGTGACCTGGCTAGAGTTCATGCATGGACGTGCGACAGTCGATTCGGTTGACCCAGTACGCGCACGGCGGCGGCTGCGCCTGCAAGATCCCGCCTGGCGAACTGGAGGAGGCGGTCGCCAGGCTCGTGCCCGATCACCGGCCAGACGACCTGCTGATCGGGGTAGAGCACGGCGACGACGCGGCCGTCGTCCGGATCAGCGACACGAGGGCCATCGTCGCGACGGCCGACTTCTTCACCCCGGTTGTCGACGACCCGCGGACCTTCGGCCGGATCGCGGCCGCCAACGCCCTGTCCGACGTCTACGCGGTCGGCGGCGAGCCGCTGGTAGCGCTCAACCTGCTGGGCTGGCCGCGCGACGTGCTCGGCGCGGACATCGCCGCCGAGGTGCTCTACGGCGGCCTGGAGGTCGCCAGGCAGGCGGGCTGTCACGTGGCCGGCGGCCACAGCATCGACGACCCTGAGCCGAAGTACGGCATGGCGGTGACGGGCCTTGCCGACCCCGCCAGGCTGTTGCGGATCGACGCCGGCACTCCCGGCACGCCGTTGTCGCTGACCAAGCCCCTGGGCACCGGCATCCTGAACGCGATGCACAAGGCGACGGGCCAGACCAGCGAGGCGGCTATCGCGGTGATGACCGCGCTGAACGCGGACGCCAGCCGGGCGGCGCTGGCGGCCGGCCTGCGCTGCTGCACCGATGTGACCGGATTCGGGCTGCTGGGGCACGCGTTTAAGCTCGCGCGGGCCAGCGGGGTCAGCGCGGTTATCGATCACCGCGCGGTCCCGGTGATCGAGGGAGCACGTGAGGCCCAGCGCGCCGGCTACTTGCCAGGTGGCAGCCGGCGTAACCTGGCCTGGGTTGCGCCGCACGCGGACTTCGGCGACCTGTCCGACGACGAACTGCTGCTGCTGGCCGACGCTCAGACCTCAGGTGGCTTGCTGCTCGCGGGTGAGATTCCTGGCGCGACGGTCATCGGCGAGCTTGTGGCACGCGGCACGAGTGTCATAACAGTTACGTAGCAATTACTTTCTGTAGTTACCGTGAGGGTTTTGTGGGCAGGCTGCACTCACGGCATGCACGACATCGGGCAGACTATGCCGATGGCCCTGCCCGCGGTGGCGCGGTCCTAGCCGCCGCCAGACGCAATACGCAACAGCTGCCACTCGTCCAACAGGAGAATGCGGACGTTCGCGCGAGGGCGATGGTATTCAGCGCAGGACGGCGACCGGCTCCGGCAACCGGCCGTGGACAAGGAGGATCGGAGCGTGCAGCCACAGGCCGAGAGGGAGCCGGCCGACGCCGCGGGCGGAGATCGGCCGCGGCGGTCGCCGTGGCATCTGCTTCTCGGTAGCGGCTGGCTGACGCTGGCCACGCTGTTCTTCCTGCTGTCGCTGACGGCGTTCTTGGTCGACCAGGCAGTCCACCGGCACGCGATCCTGACCTGGTATGACCTCAACGTCTACAACGACGCTGGCCTTATCACCAGGCAGCTGCCATCGATCCTGTACACCTGGGAGCTGAAGGTCGGCGTCCAGTTCACCTACACGCCGTTTGCCGGGCTCGTCTTCGCCGGCGGCTCGCTGCTCCCGATCGTGACGCTCCGCTGGATCATGACGGCGGCCAGCCTGGCGGCCATCCCGCTGACGGCGTGGCTCACGCTTGGCGGCATGGGCCGCCGCGGTCCTAGCCGCCTCGCGGCCGCGCTCGCGGTGAGCGCCCCTGCGCTATGGCTACAGCCGGTCGTCAAGGCCATGTTCCTCGGTCAGATCGAACCGCTGCTGATGCTCCTCGTGGTCTGGGATCTGACCAGGAAGGACTCGCGGCGTTGGAAGGGCATCGGGATCGGCATCGCGGCCGGGATCAAGCTCGTTCCGCTGCTGTTTATCCCGTACCTGCTGCTTGCCGGGAAGGTCAGGCAGGCGGCGGTCGCGACCGGCGCGTTCCTCGCCACCGTCGTGATCGGCTTCATCACCTTGCCAGGACCGTCGGCCTCGTACTGGCTGACCGGGTACTTCATGCGCCCTGGCCGGACCGGCTCGGTCCACTCCCTTGTCAATCAGTCACTGCTCGGCACGCTCGCACGGCTGTACGGCACCGTCGCTCCCGCACAGCCGGTCTGGCTGCCGCTTGCGCTGGTCGTGGCCGCAGGCGGCCTCGTCGGCGGCGCGCTGCTGAGCAGGACAGGGCGCCCGGTCGAGGGCTGGACCCTGGTCGGGATCACGAGCGTGCTGGTCTCGCCGATCAGCTGGGACCACCACTGGGTGTGGGTGGTCCCGGTGCTCGCCCTGATGGCGGGCCTGACGTTCACGGCGAGGCCTGTCGTCAAGGCTTGCTACATCGCCGGGATCGTGATCATCTCCGGCGTGATGGCCTCCTGGCCGTGGCGGTACAGCGGGCCGCAGGCCTTCGTCCCGCGGCGCGGCCTGCTCGGCTGGTTCGTGAAACCGCCAGAAGTCACCCAGATCATGGTCGTGCACGGCTGGCAGCTGCTGACCTGGAATCTCTGGGTCGCCGTCGGCATCGTGATCTACCTGGCGCTGATCGCGGCGGCGATCGTTGCGTGGCGCAAGCGCCCGCGGCGGCAGGTTCCCTTCATCACGGCGCAGAGCCCGGTCGATGCGCTGCTGGCGCGTGCCGACGCGGTCCTGCGCGGCGGCCCGCTGGTAGGAGTGTCAGGCGACAAGCCGCCCGCTCGCGACGACGCGGGCGCGAGCATGATGACCGGCGGTAACGGTAACGGCGACGCCGGGGCCGGTGCCCGGCGGACGGCCGGCTCGAACGGTGAGCTCAAGAGCGGCGAGGCCAACGGTGAGTCCGCAGGGTCCCGCGGCGGCGGGGACAAGGCCGATGATGACGCGAGCCGGCCGACGGCTAATGTGCCGCGACCGGCTCGCTGACGATCCGCAAGCTCGTTGACGTTCCGCAGGCTCGCTAGCAATCCGGGAGCTCGCTGGCGATCCGCGAGCTGGCGCCCGCTACCGCAGCGCGGGCTCCTTGATCTCGCTGTCCTGGCTGACGGCGGCGTGCGCGGAAGCTCCCGGCATGGCGGGCGCGATCTGGTGCCCTGAGCGGCCGCGCCGCGCGAACGTGACAAGAATGGCCGCGGCGATCAGCACGACAGCCGCCGCTCCGATGCCCACGCTCGCAAGCGCGGTGTTGATCAGGTGGAGGTCAATCATCGTCCGCCTCCTCTGTTGTTCTGTGGACGAATCTCCATGTGCACGGTGTTCACATCCATGAGGATGACCGATGAAGTTAACGCTGTCAACATGAATGCTGTTCCCAGATCGCCGCAACTTCCTGGCGAGGAGACTCGGTTACCTGGCCTCGAGCGGAGCGCCCTTGATGCCGTTCAGCAGGAAGTCCGACGTGCGGTCGATGGCCCTGGCCTGGTCGTCGGGCCCGAGCGTCGCGAGCGGGCCGTCGGTCAGCAGCGTGGCCAGGCCGTGCACGGTCGCCCAGGCGGGAATCTCCGCCCCAGCCCGCCTGGCCGGGTCAAGCACCCCGTGCTCGACCAGTTCATCCAGCACGCCGCTGAGCAGCATGTAGGGACCCTGGCTGACCATTCGCTCGGCGGCGCCTGGCAGCAACTTGTCAGGGGGGCAGAACGCGGTTCTGAACAGCCCGGGATCGTCGACAGCGAACCTGATGTACGCGCGGCCAAGCGCCCGCAGCCGGCGCATCGCCTCCTGCGCGGGATCAGGTTCAGGGGTCCCTGACTCGAGGCTCTGCCGCATGGCGGTGCCCAGTGCCTCGATCGCGCGCTGCCTGACGACGCCGAGCAGTTCGTCGTGGTCGGCGAAGTGGCGGTAAGCGGCCGCGGCCGACACCCCGGCCTGCCGGGCGGCCGCGCGCAGCACCACGGCATCCGGGCCGCCGGCCCGCGCCATGTCGGTCGCGGCGTCGGCCAGCGCGTTCGGCAGGTCGCCATGGTGATAGCTGCTGCGAAGATACTTGCGGGTCCTGGTGCCGCGGTCATCCGATGACTGCGTCATCACGTCATAGTGCTGCACAAACGCCGAGCAGACAACGTTTACACGCCCCGTCTGTGCGCGCGTAGCCTCAAAGCTGGACCAGAAGGGAGGCGCGGGCTGATGAGCGGCAGGACGGCACGTCGGCGGGTACGCAGGATCCGGCTGCCCGATCAACCGGGCGCGGCCCGGCAGACCGAGCGCTCCGACCTGCTCGCCGCGGAGGAGCCGCTCGGGCTCAGGGTGGCCGGCCAGGCCCTCACCATGACCATGCGGACGCCAGGCGATGACATCGACCTCGCTGCCGGTTTCCTGGTCAGCGAGGGCATCGTCAGGCATGCCGGCGACATCGCTTCGATCCGCCTGTGCGACGGGACGGCCTGCGGCCATGCCGGGCACGACGGACTCGGCAACATCGTCGACGTCGAACTGCGTCCCGGCCTGGCAGTCGCGCCGGCGGCCCGCAGGAACTTCATGACCACCAGCGCGTGCGGCGTCTGCGGCAAGGCGAGTACCGCCGAGCTCTTCGTTAAACAAACCTGGGAGATTAACGAAGACCAGGCGTGCATCCCGGCTGCCAGGCTGACCGCGATGCCCGCGGCTCTGCGTGACGCCCAGCGAGTATTCGCCAGCACCGGCGGATTGCACGCGGCCGGCGTGTTCGCACCCGATGGCGAGCTGGTCGTCACGCGCGAGGACGTGGGCAGGCACAACGCCGTCGACAAGGTCGTGGGCTGGGCGCTGCGGAACGGCAGGCTGCCGATGCGCGGCTGCGTCCTGCTGGTCAGCGGGCGCGCGTCGTTCGAGCTCGTCCAGAAGGCCGTGCTCGCCGGGTTCCCGGTGCTCGCCGCGGTCTCGGCGCCGTCCTCGCTCGCCGCTGACCTGGCCGAGGAGGCCGGGCTGACGCTGGTCGGCTTCCTGCGCGGCGGTTCGATGAACGTGTACACGCGCGGCGACCGGGTGCTCGCGGAAAGCGCGGCCGCCAGGTAAGCGGACGGCGCCCGCTGACGGGTAGCGAAAGGCCGGATCGCCGGGCGAGCCAGTGCCCGGCGATCCGGCCCGTCTGGCCGATCAGCCCCCGTTTTAGCCCGATCGGCCCCTGTCAGACCGACTGGGCGTCGGTCAGCAGGCCCCTGCGTCGCCTGACGGCGAGGTCGGTCTTGCTGAAGATCGTGTCTACGACGATGCCGATCACGAGAATCACGATCATGATCGAGATCGCTCCGGTCAGGTCCTGGTTGTCCTGCGCGTTGTTGAGCAGGATGCCGAGGGACAGCTTGCCGACGATGATGACCAGCAGCTGACCGGCCATCAGGCCGCGCCAGGCGAACGCCCACCCCTGCTTGAGCCCCGCGAGATAGGCGGGCAGCGACGCGGGCAGGATCAGGTACCTGTACAGCGCGACGCCGCGCAGGCCCATGGTCCGGCCGGCCCGCAGCAACAGCGGCGGCGTGTAGTCGACGCCTGTGATCAGGCCGTTGGCGATCGACGGAGCGGCGCCCAGCACCATCACGAACAGGATGGCCGACTCCGTCGTGCCGAACAGGATGATCGCGAACGGGAACCAGGCGATCGACGGCATCGTCTGCAGCCCGCTGATGATCGACCCGGTCGCCGCGCGCAGCGGCGGGATCCTGGACACGACCGCGCCGATGACCGAGCCGATCAGCATGGCCACCAGGTAGCCGAGGACCGCCGTCCTGATGGTGTTCCCGATGGCGTCCCAGAGCTGCCCGTGCTGCATCTGGTCCCACAGGTCCGCCAGCCCGGCTCCCGGCCCCTTGACCAGGCCGGTCGAGGCGTCGCCGTGGAAGTCGCTGAGGTAGAAGAGCTGCCACGCGCCAAGGACGAGCCCGATCGCGAGCAGCCTCGGCCAGATCGCCTTCCAGCCCTTCCTCGCGATCCGGCCGGGACCCTTTTCCTTGGTGAAGTCGGCGAGTTCCAGGCTGTCGAGCCCGGCGATCGCGCTGTTCTGGCTATCGGCCGTGCTGGCGGGCGTCCGAGTGTCAGCCATGGCGCCTCATCTCCTCCCGAAGCCGGTCGGTGATCTGGCCGGCCAGGTTCGCCACGCTGGCGGAGTCGATCCTGCGCGGGCCTGTCCTTGGCACGTCGTACTCCTCGATGACCCGGCCTGGCCGGCTGCTGAGCAGCACCACCCGGTCGCCGAGCCTGGCTGCCTCCCGGACGTTGTGCGTGACGAACAGCACGCTCAGCGAGCGCTCCGAGCAGATCCGCTCCAGCTCGTCGTGCAGCAGGTCGCGGGTCATGGCGTCGAGAGCGCCGAAGGGCTCGTCCATCAGCAGCACGTCGGCGTCCTGCGCGAGCGCCCTAGCGAGGGCCACGCGTTGCCGCATGCCGCCGGACAGCTCGTGCGGACGCTTGTCGGCGAAGTCGCCGAGATGCACCGCACCGAGCAGTTCCGCGGCGCGCCGCCTGCGCCGTTCCTTCGGCACCTTCAGCGCGCGCAGCGCCAGTTCGACGTTGCGCCGGGCGGTCAGCCACGGGAACAGGGCTGGCTCCTGGAACATGATCGCGATCCGCCGCCCGCCGGTGTCGACCTGACCGGCGGTCGGCGTGTCCAGGCCGGCGACGATGGACAGCAACGTGGACTTGCCGCAGCCAGACGCGCCGACGATGCAGACGAACTCCCCTTGGCGGACGGTCAGCGAGAGCCGGTCGACGGCGTGCACGGCGCCGGGGCCGCGGCCGTAGACCTTGGATACCTCGGTAAGGCGGATCGCGTCCTCGCCGGGCGCGGCCCCGGGCCGCTGGCCGCCCCGACCGGCCTGCGACCCGGGGCTGTAGCGCTGCAGTACGTTCATGAACTGACCTGCGGTTGTCCGGCCGCCTTGAGCTGAGCGTTCAGCGGGCTCAGGTCGTACAGGGCGGAAATGTTCTTGACCGGCGTCAGCAGGCCGACCGAGGCCGCGTGCTGTGCGTCAGCGGCCAGCGACGAGGCGATCGGGTCGTCGGTGAACGTGATCTCCTTGAACGCTGCGGAGAGCACGCTCGGGTCCAGGCCCTTGCCGAGCAGCGAGGTCAGCTCCTTGCTGGCGGCCGCCTCGGCCCCGGACACGTTGGCGTGGATGTAGTTGTTGGCCTGGATCTGGCCCTTGAGCAGCCCGTTCACGACCGACGGGTGAGCGGCGAGGAACTTCTGCGTGACAACTAGGTTCGTGGTGACGAACTGGCCCTTCGGCCACAGCGAGGCCTCGTTGACCAGTACGTGGCCGCCATCCTGCACCATCTCGATGTCGTAGGGCGCTGGCTCCCAGCCGCCGGCGATCTGGCCGGACTTGAACTGGAGCACCGCGGCGGAGTTCGGGGTGATCGGCGTGATCGGGACGTCGCCGCCGCCGGACTGGGTGGCGGTCAGGTGGTTCTTCTTCAGCCAGTACCTGAGCGCGACGTCCTGGGTGTTGCCGAGCGACGGTGTCGCCAGTTTCTGGCCCTTGAGCTGCGCGGGGCTGTTGATGCCCTTCTTCACGACCAGCGCGGCTCCGCCGGACGCGGCGCCCGAGATGACCTTGATCAGCTTGCCGTTGGAGGTCTGCCAGGCCTTGATCGTCGGGTTGGGACCGACATAGGCCGCGTCAAGCTGGCCGGCCAGCAAGGCCGTGCCCTCCTCGGTGCCCGTGCTGAACGGGTGCACCTCCAGCTTGACGTTCTTGCCGAGCGCCTTGGCGAAGTAGCCCTTCGCGACGCCTATGAGCGCTGGCGCGTGCGTGATGTTGGTCAGGAACCCGAGCCGCAGGACCACCGGGTCCCCCGCACCCCCCGCGCCGCTTGAACTGGCGGCCGAGGATGATGCGCAGCCTGCCGCCGCCAGAGCTGTGACGGCGGCGACCCCCGCAGCGGTGAGTGCTCGTTTCATGTATGACCTCCCAGGTTTGCCTATCTACATACTAGGATTCTATCTATATTTGAAAACTAGGGTTTATCAAAACTTGACCAGAACCCGGCGCCGCCGGTCCGTCCTGGGTCAGTCCCCCGGTTAGTCCCCTGGCTCGGTCATGGTGAGACCCTGCACCGCGGGGAAGCGCTGCAGGCACTGCTGCAGCTTGGCCATGTCGGCGTCGGTCGCCTGGGTGGAGATGAACCTGACCGACCCGACGATCCGCCCTGGCGACGTCGGCTTGACCGGCTCGGCGCGCAGGCCTGAGGCGTGGGCGCAGGCAGCGGTCACGTGCCGGGCCGCGGCGAGCGAGGTATTGCTCGCCAGTTGCACGACCACCCACTGCTGACCGAGCGCTGAGTCCATCCCCGCGCAGCCGCTGAGCAGGGCGGCCGCGGCGACGGCTGCGCACGCGGCGATCCTGGCGCGGGTGGTGGACACGGGCCAAGCTTAGGCTGGCGCACGCACCGCCATGGCAGGGTGGGACGTGAGGAGGCAGGATGCGACAGGCGAGGCCCGGCAATCCCCCGATCGAGGACTACGCGCTGATCGGTGACATGCAGTCGGCCGCGATGGTCAGCAGGGAAGGTTCGATCGACTGGCTCTGCCTGCCTCGCTTCGACTCCGACGCCGTCTTCGCGGCGCTGCTCGGCGACGGCAGGAACGGGCAGTGGCGGCTGAACCCTGCCGCCGAGGAAGGGCCGCAAGCCCGGGCTGGCCACGTCGAGCGGCACTACCAGAAGGACACGCTGATCCTGGAGACCACCTGGACGACCGTCGGTGGCGTCGTCAAGGTGATCGACTTCATGCCGCCCCGCGGCGATGACACGCCGGTGCTGATCAGGATCGTCGAGGGCGTCGAAGGCGCCGTGGAGATGGAGAGCTACCTCACGCTGCGCTTCGGGTACGGCCGGATCGTGCCCTGGGTCCGCCGGGTCGACCAGGCCGTCTGGGCGGTCGCCGGACCTGACTCGGTCTGGCTGCGCACGCCGGTCAAGCTGGTCGGACGCGACATGGCCCACCATGCCGACTTCGTGGTGCGGGCCGGCGACCGGGTGCCGTTCGTGCTGACGTGGCTGCCGTCGTACCACAAAGGGCCGGCGCCCGAGGTGCAGGCAGACGAGGCGCTCGCGCAGACCGAGGCCTTCTGGGCGGACTGGGTATCCCGGTGTTCCTACCAGGGCAAGTATCGCGACGCTGTCGTCAGGTCGCTGATCACGATCAAGGCGCTGACCTACGAGCCCACAGGCGGTATCGTCGCCGCGCCGACCACGTCGCTGCCCGAGGACATCGGCGGCGTGCGGAATTGGGACTACAGGTACTGCTGGCTGCGCGACTCGACGATCGTGCTCGAGGCGCTGCTGCGTACCGGATACATGGAAGAAGCCGCGGCCTGGCGCGACTGGCTGGGCAGGGCGGTTGCAGGGTCCGCCGCTGACGTGCAGATCATGTACGGCGTGGCCGGCGAGCGCCGGCTGCCGGAATGGACCGCCGACTGGCTGCCCGGGTACCAGAACTCGGCCCCGGTACGAATCGGCAACGACGCGGTCAAGCAGGTTCAGTTCGACGTCTACGGCGAGATCGTGGACACGCTCATGCTCGGGCGCCAGGCCGGGCTCGCCTTCGACAAGCACTCGGCTAGCCTGCTCGACCGGCTGCTCAGCTACCTCGAGCAGCACTGGACCGAGCCGGACGAAGGAATCTGGGAGGTGCGCGGCGGCCCGAGGCACTTCGTCCATTCCAAGGTGATGGCCTGGGTCGCGTTCGACCGCAGGATCAAGATGGCGGAAACGGGGCTGTCGTTCACGCCAGAGTCGAACCTGAAGCGGTGGCGCTCGACCAGGGACCAGATTCACGCTCAGGTGTGCGAGCAGGGGTACAACGCGGCCCGGGGAACGTTCACGCAGTACTACGGCAGTGACTCGCTCGATGCCGCGGTGCTGGTGATGGTCGAGACCGGGTTCCTGCCGCCCGACGACGCCATGATCATCTCCACGGTGCACATGATCAGGCGGACGCTCACCCATGACGGCCTGGTGCTGCGCTACTCCCAGCCCGAGACCGGCACCTCCGTCGACGGCCTGCCAGGGTCCGAGGGCGCGTTCCTGGCCTGCAGCTTCTGGCTGGTCAACGCCTTGAACGTGATCGGCGAGGAGGCAGAGGCCAGGGCGATGTTCGAGCGGCTGCTCAAACTGCGCAGCGACGTCGGGCTGCTCAGCGAGGAGTACGACTCGCGGTACCACCGCCAGGTTGGCAACAGCCCGCAGGCGTTCAGCCACGTTCCGCTGATCCTTGCCGCGCTCAATCTGGAGCACCACGAAATGCAGCACGCGCGCCACGGCATGCGCTAGCGTGTCGCGGCAAATTGTCGGTGGCTGGTGTTAGTATTTCGAGTGCAGGTTCGATCGCGGGACATGGCACCCGGAGCCGTAAGACTGGAAGCCCCGGGGGTGATACCTCCTCGTTGACCCCGGCGGCTGCGGCAGGCCGGACCCGGCTCTTCTTCCTGATTCCTCCCCGCGAAGGTTCATGGGCTGAGGGAGGTGCGGTGCCATCCCCTGGATGTAGCGAAGTCGCGGAGCCGTCGTCGGCACGCGACGCTTTGCGGATGGCCGTCGCGGGGCTGAGGTGGCTGGCAGTCGCGGATGCGGCGGCTATGCCGTCGGCAATCCAGGCCGACGCGCTGCGGGAACTGGAACGGCTGCAGTCGATGCACGCCGCCGCCTGCGCGAAGGTGCTGGCCGGGTTCACCGCGCAGGGGGGGTTCGAAGACGACGGGCACGGATCGGCCAGGACGTGGCTGACCTGGCAGACCCGCACGACCGCTGCCGCGGCCCGCGCTTCGGTTGGCTGGATGCGGCGGCTCGCCGATCACCCCGCTATCGCCGACGCCCTGGCGGGCGGCGGGTTGTCGGTGTCGTGGGCCAGGCAGATCACCGACTGGACCGATGCCCTGCCTGTGGAGCACCGGCGCGACGCGGACGTGATCCTCACCACCGCGGCCGCGGCCGGGCTGGACCTGGCGGGGCTGGGGGCGCTGGCCGAGGAGATCCGCCGCCGGACGGCCGGGCCGGACCGGGATCGTGATGACGGGTTCGCGCAGCGGGGCTTGTGGCTGGACACGACCCTGGGCGGGGCGGGCCGGGTGACCGGTGACCTGTCCGCCCGGTGCGCCGCCGCGCTGCAGGAAGTCCTGAGCTCGCTGGGCAAGAAGATGGGCGCCGAAGACACCCGCAGCATCGCGCAGCGCCAGCACGACGCCCTCGAAGAAGCGTGTCGGCGGCTGCTCGCCGCTGGGTGCCTGCCCGGCCGGGCAGGCCAGCCCGTCCACCTGCAGCTGCAGCTATCTCTGGATCAGCTGCTAGGCGGGATCGGGAAGCCGGGACAGCCGTGGCTGCCGCCCGGCTTCGCCCGGCCCGCAGCCAGCGCTGGGACGGATGAGAGGCCCGCACTAACCGGGCCATGGGCCGGGCCGGGCGATGACTGCGACGCCGCCCTCGCCCCGATCGTCACCGGCCGCGTCGACCACGACCTGCTCGACCGCCTTGCCAGCCGGCTGGCCGGGACCTGGGCCGGATACGACCCGGCACGCTCACCGTGCGACGGCAGCGGGCTCGGCGGCTGCGGCGGGCGGCACGGCCGCTGCGATCTCCGCGAACCACCCGAGGACGCACGCGATGACGCGTGGGCCGGATGGGAACGCCGGCAGGAGCTGTCCAAGGCCGCGGCCCGGGAGGTCATCCTGCGCAACGCGGCCGCGCTGCTGTCCGGGCCTGGCGGCCTGGCGTCGTGGCTGCGCACCGGCACGCTGCCCCCGCCCGCGGGGTCGGTCAGCCTGCCGCTGGATGTCGGAGCGGTGACCGACCTGGTGCCGCCACACCTGCGCAAGGCGATCATCACCCGCGACAAGCATTGCGCCGCACCCGGCTGCGACGCCCCGCCGGCGGTGGCCCACGTGCATCACATCGTGCCGCGCAGCCAGGGCGGGACGACCAGCCTCGGGAACTGCGTCCTGCTGTGCAGCTTCCACCACCTGATCATGGTGCACCGGTGGGGCTGGGTCATCAGCTTGAACGCCGACGGCACCACGACGGCCACCAGCCCCGACGGCCGAATCTTGCACAGCCACAGCCCACCCGCAGCCGCGTAGCCATGGCGGGCGCTCAGTCGCCGTAGCCGACCCGGCGTAGCTGCTGTCCTGCGACCTTCTCGATCTCGGCGAGTTGCGCAGGGCTGAGCAGTCGGCGCCAGCCCTCGATCTGCTTGCGGCCGTGCGGGACCTCGATCGGGGTGATCTTCGCCTCGATGAAGTCCGAGAGGGCTGCCGCGGTGGCCCGCGGTTCCTTGATCACCTGTTCGTAGCGGAGCGTGGTCAGCTGATCCGCGCCGAGGCTGTTGCGCAGCCTGGCCATCTTGGTGACGGCGCCGCGCCAGCGCATCGCGCACTTGCCTGCCGCGGACAGGGCGGACCAGGCGGTCCTGTCGTCCTCGGTCTCGACGCCGAAGAACGGGTTGGGGAACTCGGACTCGACGTTGGCTACCCCGCGGCGGAACCATGTGAGCTCCTCGGGATCGGACAGCATCGCGGCGGTGACCGCGCGGGCATCGCGAACGATCTGGATAATCCGGGCATCGGGGAAGGCGTCCACGAGTCCCTCGGCACAGTAGATCAGCGCCGGGCTCGCGTCGCCGTACCGGCTGATCTCTCGCTCGTCCACGCAGGTCCCGACCGCGGATTTGGTGACGGCGGCCTGGCATTCGGGCCTGCAGGCCAGGCACGCGTGGGCGCTGACCTGCCAGCCCTGCGCGTACGCGTCCCTGAGCACCGTGGCCGCTGCTTCTCCCCTGCCCTCCTGGATGGACGGCGCGCGGGCGAACGCGAACACCACGCTGAGCACGCTCGGCTGCCCCACGGTGAAGTGAAAGCCAGGAGTGCGCTTCAGAGCACGGGTGAGCAGGTCGGCTCCGGAGTGCGGCGCTCCGATCACGAAGACCGGCTGGCGGACCTTCCGTCCGTTGACGACCAGGATGTAGGGACGCGGGCGTGTGGACATGGCTGGGATCAAGTGTGGCATCGCCCGGGGACCGGCCGGTCCGGCAGGACCGCATGGAATCGGCGAAACACGGTAGCTAACGGGCCATGGTTACTTACATCGTCGTCCTGCTGGTGGTCGGGCTGATCGCGGGCGCCGTCGCCAGGCTGCTCGTGCCGGGCCGTGACCCGATCGGCTTCTTCGGCACGATCCTGCTTGGCGTGGTCGGGTCCTTCGTCGGCGGCTTCATCTGGAACCTGGTCGAGTACCACAGCATCGCCCCCGCCAAATTCCACACCGTCGGCATCATCGGGTCGATACTCGGCGCCATCCTCGTGCTGATCCTGATGCGGCTCAGCGGGGCCGAGCGCGGCCACCGCAGGCGCTACCGGCGCACCTGAGCGGAGGATCTACGGCGAGACGCCGTATCTCGCCAGCACGCTCGCGGGGGCGCCGCCACGGCACGCGGATGCAACCGTGCTCAGCTGTGGACTGCCTCGGCCTCCACGCCCGCCCGAACCTCCTGGCTGGCGAACTGCGTGTGGTACAGCTCGGTGTACAGCCCGCCCGCCGCGAGCAACTCGGCGTGCGTGCCGCGCTCGGTCACCTTGCCGCCATCGATGACCAGTATCTGGTCGGCCTGGATGATCGTCGACAGCCGGTGCGCGATCACCAGCGAGGTGCGGCCCGCCAGTGCGGTCTTCAGCGCACGCTGCACGGCGGCCTCAGACTCGGAGTCCAGGTGCGCGGTCGCCTCGTCGAGCACCACCACGGACGGGGCCTTGAGCAACAGCCTGGCCAGCGCGATCCGCTGCTTCTCCCCGCCGGACAGCCGGTAGCCGCGATCCCCCACGACCGTGTCGAGACCGTCGGGCAGCGTCTCGATCAGCGGCCAGATCTGGGCCGCCCTGCACGCCTCGATCAGGTCGGCCTCGGCGGCCCCCGGCTTGGCGTAGCTGAGGTTGGACCTGATCGTGTCGTGGAACATGTGCGCGTCCTGCGTTACCACGCCGATGGCGTCGTGCAGCGACTCCTGCGTCACGCCCTTGATGTCGTTGCCGTCGATCGTGATCGTGCCAGAGCGCGGGTCGTAGAGCCTGGCCACCAGGTGCGTGATCGTGGTCTTGCCCGCGCCAGACGGCCCCACCAGCGCGGTGAGCTGGCCGGCCGGTGCCTCGAAGCTGATGTCCCGCAGCACGTCGGTGTTGGCGTCGGTCCGTTCGGGGATCGGCAGCGCGATCGACTCGAGCGAGGCCAGCGAGACGTCGGCGGCCGTCGGGTACCTGAACCACACGTGGTCGAACCCGATAGCCGGCGCCGACTCGCCGGTACGCAGCGGCACGGCATCGGGCGCGTCCTCGATCAGCGGCTTGAGGTCGAGCACCTCGAACACACGGTCAAAGCTGACCAGCGCCGTCATGACGTCTACCTGCACGTTGGACAGTGACGTGATGGGCCCGTAAAGCCTGCTAATCAGCGCGGCAAGCGCGACCAGCGTGCCGATCTTGAAGAAGTTGTCGATGACGAGCCAGCCGCCGAGCCCGTACACCACCGCGGTCGCGAGCGAGGCCAGCAGGCTCAGCGCGATGAACAGCGCCGAACCATACATGGCCGTCTCTACACCGATGTCACGGACGCGGCCTGCCCGGTTCCGGAAGACGTCGGCCTCTTCGCGCGGCCTGCCGAACAGCTTGACCAGCATCGCGCCCGCCACGTTGAACCGCTCGGTCATCGTCGACCCCATCGCGGCGTCGAGTTGCATGGACTCCCTGGTCAGCCGCTGCAGCTTCCGCCCGACGATCCTGGCGGGCACGATGAACAGCGGTATCAGCACCAGCGCGACGAGCGTGACCTGCCAGGACAGCGAGACCATCACGATCAGCACGAGGGTCAGCGAGAGCACGTTCGCGACCACCGACGACAGCGTCGAGGTGAGCGCCTGCTGAGCGCCGATCACGTCGCTGTTCAGCCGGCTCACCAGCGAACCGGTCTGAGTTCTGGTGAAGAACGCGATCGGCTGCCGCTGCACGTGCCTGAACACCTCGGTGCGCAGGTCGTAGATCAGGCCCTCGCCGATCCGCGCGGAATACCAGCGCTGGGCGATCGACAGCAGCGCGTCGAACAGCGCCAGGCCAGCGACCGCCGCGCCGATCGCGAGCACGACCCCGGTATTGCGCGGCAGGATGCCGTTGTCGATCAGGCTGCGCAACAGCAAAGGCACGGCAACGGTGATGCAGGCGTCCAAAGCGACGATGATCAGGAACCAGATGAGCTCGCGGCGGTACGGGCGCGCGTAGGACATGATCCGGCGGACCGTGCCCGGCTTGATTCGCTGCTGGGTGATGGAGCGGTCTCTGGAGAACGAGCGCATCGCGTGCCAGCTGCCATAACTCATGCCGGTAGGCAACGGCGCGGTGGCCGCTGTGCTTCCGTTGTCAGCTAAGGGCGTAACCGGCTAGTCACGCAACCGGCCGCTGAGCAGTTCGGCCTGGGCTCGTCGCTCAGCGGCGGCCTGCCCGGTCACTGTGTTGCCTGGCGCCTGCTGCAGCAGGGCCTTGGTCGCCCGCGCGGCCGCAGGGTCGGTGGCGAGCAGCGCGGCGACCAGGTCGGCGACCGCCGCATCGAGCTCACCGGCCGGGACGACCAGCTCGGCGAGCCGCAGCAGCAGCGCCTCGGCGGCGGTCACGGTCCTGGCCGTCAGGCACAGCTCGATCGCGCGCGGCAGGCCGACGAGGTCGACGAGCGGCTTCGTGCCGGTGAGATCTGGCACCAGGCCGAGGGCTGGCTCCTTCATGCAGAGCTTGGCGTCCTCGGTCAGGATGCGCAGGTCACAAGCGAGCGCGAGCTGGAACCCGGCACCGATCGCGTGGCCCTGCACGGCCGCGATCGAGACGATCGAGGGGTCCCGCAGCCACAGGTAGCCAGCCTGATAGCTGGCCACCTTCTGCTCGAAGTCCGGGTCAGCCGGGCTGGCGATGGCTTCATCGCCGGTCGCGCCCGTCAGCAGGTTCAGGTCAATTCCGGCGCAGAAAGACGGGCCGTCGCCGCGCACGACCACGACCCTGACGTCTGGCGGCAGGCTCGCGCCGATTTCGGCGAGGCCATGCCAGACGGCCGGAGTCATCGCGTTCCTGCGCTCCGGCCGTCCTAGCGTGACGGTGGCGACCGCACCGTCAATGGCGAGCCGCAGCCCGTCGGTCACCCTTTGGCCCGGCCCCTCGTCGCACCACCGCGGCTGCGGAGCGCCACACCGGACTCGGCGAGTATCCGGTGGATGAACCCGTAGGACCTGCCCGTCGAGGCGGCCAGCGCGCGGATGCTCTCCCCTGCGCTGTACCGCTTCTGCAGGTCAGTGGCGAGCTTCGTGCGATCGGCACCAGTCACCCTAGTGCCCTTCTTGAGGGTCTCGGTCACGCCTTCCTCCCGGAGAACTGAAGCGGCCGCTGACTGCCGTTTGGTGCACTGCGTACCTCGCCATGATCACGCAAGAAGGCGTGATCGGCTACCCACACGGCAGCAAAAGATCGTGACAATTGATGACCATCGCCGCGCCTATCTACGAGATCGCCAGAAAGCCGTATCTCCTCACGCAAGGGCAACGAGATCGGTCAGGTCAGCGCTCCAAAGATCCTCAACACCATCGGGAAGCAACAGGACTCGCTCGGGTCCGAGCGCGTCAACGGCACCTTCGTCGTGGGTAACCAGAACAATTGCACCGCTATACCGGCGCAGGCCCGACAGGATCTCTGCCCGGCTGCCTGGATCGAGGTTGTTGGTCGGCTCGTCGAGCAGCAGCACGTTCGCACCGGAGACGACCAGCAGCGCCAGCGCGAGCCTGGTCTTCTCGCCGCCAGAGAGAACTCCTGCGGGCTTCGCCACATCGTCGCCGGAGAACAGGAAGGAGCCGAGGATGCCACGCTGGTCGGCCTCGGTCAGCTGCGGCGCCGCTGCCTTCATGTTGTCCAGCACACTGCGCGCGTTGTCGAGCGTCTCGTGTTCCTGGGCGTAGTAGCCGATCCGAAGCCCGTGCCCGGCCCGCACCTCGCCGGTGTCCGGTCGCTCGACGCCGGCGAGCAGCCGCAGCAGCGTGGTCTTGCCAGCGCCGTTGAGGCCGAGCACGACGATCCTCGCGCCCCTGTCGACGGCCATGTCGACATCGGTGAAGACCTCGAGCGAGCCGTAGGACTTGGACAGTCCCTCGGCGGTCAGCGGTACCTTGCCGCAGTGCGCCGGTTCGGGGAACCTCAGCCTGGCGACCCGGTCGGGCTGACGGTCGGCGCTGACGCCGGCCAGCAGCCGCTCGGCGCGCTTGGCCATGCCCTGCGCTGCCTTCGCCTTGGTCGCCTTGGCCCGCATCTTGTCGGCCTGTGACTGCAGCGCGGCGGCCTGGCGTTCGGCGTTGACCCGCTCCCGCCTGCGCCGCCGCGCGTCGGTCTCGCGCTGCTCCAGGTAGGTCTTCCAGCCGACGTTGTAGACGTCGAGGGCCGTGCGGTCGGCGTCGAGATGGAACACCTTGGTCACCAGCGCCGCCAGCAGGTCGGTGTCGTGGCTGACCACGATCAGCCCGCCGCGGTAGGTGCGCAGGTGGTCGCGCAGCCAGCTCACCGAGTCCGCGTCCAGGTGGTTGGTCGGCTCGTCGAGCAGCAGGGTGGACGCCCCGCCGAACAGGATCCTCGCGAGCTCGACCCGGCGCCGCTGGCCACCGGAGAGCGTGCGCAGGGGCTGTTTGAGCACCTTGCCGGGCAGCCCGAGGCTCGAGGCGAGCGACGCCGCCTCCGCCTCAGCGGCGTAGCCGCCGAGCACGGTGAGCCGCTCTTCGAGCTGGCCGTAGCGGCGCACGGCCGCGTCGCGCTTGGCCGGGTTGGTGTCGGCCATGCCGAGCTCGGCCTGCCGCATCCCGGCCAGCACTTCGTCGAGGCCGCGGGCCTGCAGGATCCGGTCCGTGGC
Organism: uncultured Actinomycetota bacterium; assembly: GCA_963739025.1. Lineage (GTDB taxonomy): Bacteria > Actinomycetota > Actinomycetes > Streptosporangiales > Streptosporangiaceae > Chersky-822. The sequence continues at coordinate 882,670 of CAVTYS010000006.1, forward strand.
CAGCGCGTCCAGGTCGCCGGTCCTGGTGTCTTGCGGCAGGTACCCGATCGTCTCGTTGCTCAGTATCTGGCCGGCCGCCGCCTGGCCCTCGCCGGCCAGCACCTTCAGCAGCGTGGTCTTGCCGGCGCCGTTCCTGCCGACCAGGCCGATCTTGTCGCCGGCCGCGACCTGGAATGTCACGTTCTCCACGAGCAGGCGCGCGCCAGCGCGCAGTTCAAGGTCGTGGACGGTAATCATCGGGATCGCTCACTCTCAAAAATTCTCTTAGCGGATATATCGGACACCAATGGGCCCACGCCGACTATGGGCGTGGGCGTCCCGCTAAGAGGTGAGCGAATGCATGCCTTCAGTCTACCGGCCCGAGCCCGCCGCCCCCAACGCATTACCCCCACCTATGAACCCTTGGTGGGCCCAGAGCACCACCAAGGGTTCATAGGTGGGGGAGGAAGCGGGGCGGCGGATCAGGGTGCCGGGGTCGGGAGGCGACGGGCGGCGCGGTTGAGGGCGCTGGTGACGGCGCGCAGGGAGGCGCGGACGATGGACTCGCTGACGCCGACGCCCCAGTAGACGCGGTCGCCGATCTCGATCTCGAGGTAGGCGGCGGCCTCGGCGTCGCGGCCCGCGGTGAGCGCGTGCTCGGCGTAGTCGAGGACGCGGACGGTGACGCCGCCGAGGCCCATGTCGAGCGCCGACATCGCGTCGCAGAAGGCGGCGATGGGCCCGTTGCCGATGCCGGTGAGCTCGTAGTCCGTGCCGAACGCGCGCACCGACGTGCTGATCCGCTCGGTGCCGTCCTCACTGGCTGAGGCGAAGCTGACCAGCTCGAATGCGCCAGGCGCGAGGTACTCGGCCTCGAAGGCCCGCCACATCTGCGCGGCGTCGACCTCGCCGCCCTCGTTCTCGGTGCGGCGCTGGATCACCTGGCTGAACTCGATCTGCAGCCGGCGGGGCAGGTCCAGATGATGGTCGTGCTTCATGATGTAGGCCACGCCGCCCTTACCGGACTGCGAGTTGACCCGGATCACGGCCTCGTAGGACCGGCCGACGTCTTTCGGGTCGATCGGCAGGTACGGCATCTGCCACGGCATCTCCGACGCTGACTTGCCAGCCTCGGCGGCGATCTTCTCCAGCCGGTCGAAGCCCTTCTTGATCGCGTCCTGGTGCGACCCGGAGAACGAGGTGTACACCAGATCCCCCGCGTACGGGTGCCGCTCGTGCACGCTGATCCTGTTGCAGTACTCCGCGGTGCGCCTGATCTCGTCGATATCGCTGAAGTCGATCATCGGGTCGATGCCCTGGCTGTACAGGTTCAGGCCCAGGGTGACCAGGTCGACGTTGCCGGATCGCTCGCCGTTGCCGAACAGGCAGCCTTCGACCCGCTGCGCCCCGGCGAGCACCGCCAGCTCGGCGTCGGCGATGGCGGTGCCGCGGTCGTTGTGCGTGTGCACCGACAGCGCGATGTGCTCGCGCCTGGACAGGTTCCTGCTCATCCACTCGATCTGGTCGGCGTAGACGTTGGGCGTGGAGCGCTCGACCGTGCACGGCAGGTTCAGCACGATCTCCCGGTCCCTGCCTGGCTGCCAGACGTCCATCACGGCCTCGCAGATGTCGAGCGCGAAGTCGAGCTCGGTGTCCATGAAGATCTCAGGCGAGTACTCGTAGCCGAAGTCGGTACCTGGCAGGTACTGCCCGGCGAACTTCATGACCGCCCTGGTCCCCTCGACGGCCACCGCCTTGCACTCATCGCGGCCGTCGCCGTCCCAGCCGAAGACCACGCTGCGGAACATCGGGGCCGCTGCGTTGTACAAGTGCACGGTGGCCTGGCGCGCGCCGATCAGCGACGTCACAGTGCGCTCGATCAGCTCCTCGCGCGCCTGGGTGAGCACAGAGATCCTGACGTCATCGGGCACCGAGCCGGACTCGATCAGGCTGCGGATGAAGTCGAAGTCGGTCTGGCTCGCGGCCGGGAAGCCGACCTCGATCTCCTTGTAGCCCATGCGTACGAGCAGGTCGAACATGGCCTGTTTGCGGGCGGCGTTCATCGGGTCGATCAGTGCCTGGTTCCCGTCCCGCAGGTCGGTGGACAGCCATCGCGGTGCGGCGGTGGCGGTACGCGACGGCCACTGCCGGTCAGGCAGGTCAACGGCGGGGAACGGGCGGTAGCGGTGGCACGGCATACCGGAAGGGACTTGCGAAGGCTGAGTCATGATGCTGCTCCTGTTGTCCTGTCGACGTCACTGGTCGTGGTCGGCGACAGCGCAACACCCCGCGGCGAGGGGCCGACCCTAGCGGGCCTCGCCGCGGCTGCGAAGAAGCAGGCCGCGCATCATGATCGGGCCAGGATAGCCGGCCAGCGCCCCGGCATGCATCGCAGGCGGCCTCGATAGAGTGCGACGCGTGACTACAGAGCAGCAGACCGCGCAGATCGGTGTCACGGGGCTCGCCGTCATGGGCCGCAACCTCGCGCGCAACCTCGCCAGGCACGGCTACAGGGTCGCGTTGCATAACAGGACGTACGAGCGGACTCAGAGCCTTATGGCTGAGCATGGCCACGAGGGCACGTTCGTGCCGAGTCAGAGCACGGCGGAGTTCGTCGCCTCGCTCGAGCGGCCCAGGGCGATCATCATCATGGTTAAGGCCGGTCAGCCCACCGACGCAGTGATCGGCGAGCTGGTGCCGCTGCTTGACGCAGGCGACATCGTGATCGACTGCGGGAACGCGCACTTCGCGGACACCCGCCGGAGGGAACGCGAGCTCAGGAACCACGACCTGCACTTCGTCGGCGCGGGCGTCTCAGGCGGCGAGGAGGGCGCCCTGAACGGGCCGAGCATCATGCCTGGCGGCTCGCCCGAGTCCTACCGCACGCTCGGCCCGATCTTCGAGACCATCGCGGCCCAGGTGGACGGCACGCCGTGCTGCACGCACGTCGGTCAGGACGGCGCGGGCCATTTCGTAAAGATGGTGCACAACGGCATCGAGTACGCCGACATGCAGCTCATCGCGGAGGCCTACGACCTGCTGCGGACCGGCACAGGCGCCAGCCCGGCCGAGCTGGCCGAGATCTTCCGCACCTGGAACGAGGGTGACCTCGAGTCGTTCCTGATCGAGATCACCGCCGATGTGCTGGCACACGGGGACGCGGCAACCGGGAAACCGTTCGTCGACGTCGTGCTCGACCAGGCCGAGCAGAAGGGCACGGGGCGGTGGACCGTGCAGAGCGCGCTGGACCTCGGCGTCCCGATCACGGGCATCGCCGAGGCCACGTTCGCCCGCTCGCTGTCGGGCCACGCCGACCAGCGCGCCGCGGCGCGGAAGGCGTTTGGCATCGAGGTCGCTTCGCTGCCAGCTGATAGGGAAGGCTTCACCGACGACGTGCGGAAGGCGCTGTACGCGTCCAAGGTCTGCGCGTACGCGCAGGGGTTCGACCAGATCCAGGCAGGCAGCGACGAATACGGGTGGCAGATCGACAGGGGCGCGATGGCCACGATCTGGCGCGGCGGCTGCATCATCAGGGCCAAGTTCCTGAACCGCATTCGCGAAGCCTACGACGCGGACCGCGCGCTGCCCAGCCTGCTGGTCGCGCCCTATTTCGCCGAGGTCGTTTCTGCTGGGGTGCAGAGCTGGCGGCGGATCGTGTCCGACGCCGCGATGGCAGGCGTGCCGGTGCCGGCGTTCGCGTCCTCGCTCGCCTACTTCGACGGGCTGCGCAGGGACCGGCTGCCCGCGGCGCTGATCCAGGGCCTGCGGGACAACTTCGGCGCCCACACCTACCGCCGGGTCGACAAGGAAGGGACCTTCCACACGCTCTGGGCGGGCGACGGCTCCGAGGTTCCCGCCTAGCCCGGTTCGGTCAGCGTGATCCTGATCGCGCGGAACATCCGGGGGGCGTCCTTCAGGACGGCCAGCTTGGGGTCGGGAACGGTGAGGAACGCGCCGGTCGCCTGCTCGAAATAGCCGGCCAGCCTGGGATCGTCCCGCAGGCCAGCCATGGCGCGGCGGTCGCCGCCGAGGACGACAGCGTCGAGCCGGTACGGGCCGAACACCGCGGCGGCGGTATCGGCGGCGGCGGCGAGCGCCTGGTGCGCCTGGTTCTCCCTGCGCCTCGCGAAGCGCCGCTGCGACTGCCCGCCGGCCGCGCTGCGGCCGTGCACCAGCCGGCTGCCGACCTTCGACGCGGCCAGCACCGGTTCCTGGCCGGTGAACACGCCGGCCGCGTACCCGCCGAGCCTGACCAGCAGCACGCCGACGGTGCGCCCGGCGCAGGCGTGCGCCGCGAGGTCGTGCGCGAGGTCTCCTGGTTCGGTGTCACCGGCAGCTGCGAGCGGCGGGAACGGCACCTCGCAGCTCGCGGTCGCGCCGTCGGCCGCGCGGAAGAGCACGGTCTGGATGCCAGGTTCCGCGGTCAGCCCGCCGCCGTGCCGCTGCCCGAACGAGCCGATCCAGCCGGGGAAACGTCCTGGCGCGACGTCAAACCTGCGGGCGGGCACGCCCGTCAGACGTTGAAGCCGAGCGCCCTGAGCTGCTCGCGGCCGTCCTCGGTGATCTTGTCAGGGCCCCACGGCGGCAGCCAGACCCAGTTGATCCTGACGTCGCTCACCAGGCCGTCGAGCGCCACCTGGGTCTGGTCCTCGATGACGTCGGTCAGCGGGCAGGCCGCGCTGGTGAGCGTCATGTCGACGGTCGCGACCCTGTCAGCGTCCAGGGTGACGCCATAGACCAGGCCCAGGTCCACCACGTTCACCCCGAGCTCGGGGTCGACGACATCCCTGAGGGCCTCGAGAACGTCCGCCTCCTCAGGACTGGTGCCCTCGACCTCGGCGTCATGTGCTTGTGTCATCTTTGCTCCCTAGCCAGGGGGGACGACCCCCCGAAATCCCCCCGTGACGCTACCGCCCGCGCAGTGGCGTCCTTCCATGCCATCCAGCCAAGCAGAGCACACTTGATCCTCGCGGGGTACTTGGCCACCCCCGCGAACACCACGGCGTCGCCGAGCAGGTCCTCGTCCGGCTCGCCCGCTGACCGCATCAGGTTGAGGAACTCCGCCAGGATCTTCAGCGCCTCGCTGACCGGCTTGCCGATCACAAGGTCGGTCAGCACCGACACGCTCGCCTGGCTGATCGAGCAGCCGAGCGCGTCGTACGAGACGTCGGCGACCTCTGGCTCGGCACCCGCGTCCTTCAGCGCGACCCGGAGCGTGATCTCGTCACCGCAGGTCGGGTTCACGTGGTGGACCTCGGCGTCAAACGGATCCCGCAGCCCCTTGTGATGCGGGTGCCGGTAGTGGTCCAGGATGATCTCCTGGTACAGCGACTCGAGCTGCATCACGTCACCCCGAAGAACTTCTGCGCCGTCCTTATTCCTTCGACGAGCGCGTCGACCTCCTCGACCGTGTTGTACAGGTAGAAGCTGGCCCTGGTGGAGGACTGCACGCCGAGCGCCCTGTGCAGAGGCCAGGCGCAGTGATGCCCGGCCCGCACAGCGACGCCGCGATCGTCGAGGACCTGGCTCACGTCGTGCGGGTGCACGCCGTCCAGCGTGAACGAGACCGCGCTGCCCCTTCCTGCGGCCTCGGTCGGCCCGAGTATCCGCAGCCCGTCGATCTCGCCAAGCGCGTGCAGGGCGCGCTCCAGCAGGTTCTGCTCGTGCGCGCGCACGGCGGCCAGGTCCAGGTCGCTGAGGTAGTCCACGGCAGCGCCGAGCCCGACGGCCTGGGCGATCGGCATCGTGCCCGCCTCGAACTTGTGCGGCGGCGGCGCGTAGGTCGACCGCTCCATGAAGACGGTCTCGATCATCTCCCCGCCGCCGAGGAACGGCGGCATCTCGCCGAGCAGCTCCCGGCGCGCCCACAGCACGCCAATGCCCGTCGGGCCGCACATCTTGTGGCCGGTGAAGCCGACGAAGTCGGCGCCAATCGAGCTGACGTCCATCAGGCCGTGCGGGACCGACTGGGCTGCGTCCACCAGCACGAGCGCGCCGGCCGCGTGCGCGCGGGCGGCGATCTCGGCGACCGGGTTGATGGTGCCGAGCACATTCGACTGGTGCGCGAGCGCCACGATCCTGGTCCGCTCGTTGATCAGCTCATCGGCATTGGACAGGTCGAGCCGCCCGTCCTGCGTGACGCTGAACCAGCGCAGCGTGGCGCCGGTCCGCTGGCAGAGCAGCTGCCAGGGCACGATGTTGGAGTGGTGCTCCATCTCGGTGATGACGATCTCGTCGCTCTCGCCGATCCTCAGCCGGCCTGACGCGTTGCCGAGCGAGTAGGCGACCAGATTGATGGCCTCGGAGACGTTCTTCGTGAACACGACCTCGGTCTCGTCCGAGGCGCCGATGAACCGCGCGGCCTTGATCCTGGCGCCCTCGTAGGCGGCCGTGGCTTCCTCTCCGAGCTCGTGCGTGGCGCGGTGGATGTTCGCGTTGTGCCGCTCGTAGAACTCGGTCAGCGTGTCGATCACCTGGCGCGGCTTCTGCGACGTGTTGGCGCTGTCCAGGTAGGCAAGCGGACGCCCGCCACGGACCGTCCTGTCCAGGATCGGGAAGTCCTTGCGGGCGCGGCCGACGTCGAAACTCATGTCAGCCTGCCGTCGCCGCAGCCGGCGCGAACCGCTCGTAGCCGCTGACCTCGAGCTCGTCGGCGAGCTCCGGGCCGCCCTCGGCGACGATCTTGCCGCCGACGAAGACGTGCACGAAGTCGGGCCGCACGTACCGCAGGATCCTGGTGTAGTGCGTGATCAGCAGCACGCCGTGGTCGGGCTGTTCACCGTATGCGTTAACGCCGGCCGCGACCACCTTGAGCGCGTCGATGTCCAGGCCCGAGTCGGTCTCGTCGAGGATCGCGATCTTCGGCTGCAGCAACTGGAGCTGGAGGATCTCGTGCCGCTTCTTCTCGCCGCCTGAGAACCCCTCGTTGAGGTTGCGCTGCGCGAAGGCCGGGTCGATGGACAGGTCCTTCATCGCCCCGTTCATCTCCTTGATGAAGTCGCGCAGGCGAGGCGCCTCACCGCGCACCGCGGTCACCGCGGTCCGCAGGAAGTTCGACACCGTGACGCCAGGGACCTCCACGGGGTACTGCATGGCCAGGAAGAGCCCGGCACGCGCCCGCTGGTCCACGGTCATCGCGAGGACGTCCTCGCCGTCCAGCGTGACCGTTCCGCTGGTGACCTGGTACTTCGGGTGGCCAGCGATCGAGTAGGCCAGCGTGGACTTGCCTGAGCCGTTCGGGCCCATGATCGCGTGGGTCTGCCCAGCCGCGACAGTCAGGTCTACGCCGCGCAGGATCTCCTGGCTCTCCCCGGCTTGACTGCCAGCACTGCCCTGCCCGGCAACGCTGACGTGCAGGTCGCGGATCTCAAGGGTGGACATGTCTCTCCTATTCGGGGACGGCGACGAGGACGTCGCCGCCGTCGATGCATACCTGGTAGGTGGATAGTGGCTTGGTCGCCGGAGGTCCGGTCGGCTTTCCTGAGCGCAGGTCAAAGCAGGAACCGTGCAGCCAGCATTCGACCGTGTGGTCGTAGATCTCACCGTCGACCAGCGAGACCTGCTCGTGCGTGCAGAACTCGTCGAGGGCGTAGACCTCGCCCTCGCTCCTGACGATCACCAGCGGGGTGCCGTTCAGCTCCACCCCGAGGGTGCCCTGGCCGGGAAGCTCATCGAGGGAACAGACCCGCACGAAGTCGCTCATGCCAGCCCTTTCTCCAATTCAACCTCGATCGCGGCCGTGATCCGCTCGCGCACCTCAGGTACCTCGATCTCGCCGATCAGCTGGCCGAAGAAGCCCCTGATCACCAGGCGCCTGGCCTCGCTGAGCGGGATTCCCCTGGCCATCAGGTAGAACAGGTGCTGGTCTTCGAGCCGCCCGCTCGTGCTCGCGTGGCCGGCCCTGGTCACCTCGCCAGTCAGGATCTCCAGGTTCGGCACCGAGTCCACCCTGGTGCCGTCGGTCAGCACCAGGTTCCTGTTGCTCTCATAGCTGTCAGTTCCGACAGCCTCAGGCCGGATGATGACGTCACCGATCCAGACCGCGTGCGCCTCCTTGCCCTGCAGCGCTCCCTTATAGGTCACCCTGCTCCGGCAGTTCGGCTGGTTGTGGTCCACGAGCAGCCGGTGCTCCAGATGCTGCCCCGCATCCGCGAAATACACGCCGCGCAGCTCAGCATTGCCGCCCGGCCCTGCGTACGTGACCGACGGCGCCATGCGCACAACATCCCCGCCCAGCGACACAGCGGTATGCGCGATGGACGCATCCTTTCCGACCAGCGCGTGCTGGTGCGAAAGATGCACCGACGAGGGCCCCCAGTCGTGCAAGCTGACAACGCTCAGCGACGCGCCCTCCCCTACCACAAACTCCACATTGTCCGCATACGTCGCCTCACCGCCGTAGTCCAGCACCACCACGGCCGATGAGTTGGCTCCCGCCTCGACCACTGTGTGCCCGGCGGACGCGACAGTCGGATCGTTCCCGCGCACCGTAACGACGACAGGCCGCGACGCCGCGAAACCCGCAGGAACGCTGATAACGGTGGCGTCGGTGAACCCCGCAAACGCCCTGGCACTCACCCGGTCTGACGGCACGAGGGCGGTGCCGAGTCGAGGATCACCGTGTTGCGCAAGCACAACGGTGATCTCGTGCTCGGCACTGACCTCGGGCTTGATGTCAGAAGTGAACTCCGCGTCTGCATGCAAGCCACGCAGCCGGCGAAGCGGAGTAAACCTCCACTCCTCCTCGCGACCGCGCGGCACCGGGAAGTCCTCAGGGTCGAACGACTCGAGGGCGTGCAGCTTGGATACGGGGCCGGCGGATTCGACGGCCCCTGAGAGCGGGCTCATCAGCCGACTGCCCCTTCCATCTGCAGCTCGATGAGCCGGTTCAGCTCGAGCGCGTATTCCATCGGCAGCTCACGCGCGATCGGCTCGACGAAACCGCGGACGATGGTCGCCATCGCCTCGTCCTCGGTCATGCCGCGGCTCATCAGGTAGAACAGCTGGTCGTCGGAGATCTTCGAGACCGTCGCCTCGTGCCCCATCTCCACGTCGTCCTCGCGGACATCGACGTAGGGATAGGTGTCCGAGCGGCTGATGGTGTCGACGAGCAGCGCGTCGCACTTCACTGTCGACTTCGCGTGCTCGGCGCCCTCGGCGACCTGAACCAGGCCGCGGTATGAGGTGCGTCCGCCGCCCCTCGCCACCGACTTGGACACGATCGTGGACGACGTGTTCGGAGCCATGTGCACCATCTTGGCGCCGGCGTCCTGATGCTGGCCCTCGCCGGCGAACGCGACCGACAGCGTCTCGCCGCGCGCCTGCTCGCCCATCAGGTAGACCGCCGGGTACTTCATCGTCACCTTGGAGCCGATGTTCCCGTCGATCCACTCCATGGTCGCCCCCGCGTGCGCGATGGCACGCTTGGTGACCAGGTTGTAGACGTTGTTCGACCAGTTCTGGATCGTGGTGTACCGGCAGCGGCCGCCCTTCTTGACGATGATCTCCACCACCGCGGAGTGCAGCGAGTCAGACGAGTAGATCGGCGCGGTGCAGCCCTCGACGTAGTGCACGTAGGCGTCTTCGTCGACGATGATCAGCGTCCGCTCGAACTGGCCCATGTTCTCGGTATTGATCCGGAAGTAGGCCTGCAGCGGGATCTCCACGCGCACGCCCTTCGGCACGTAGATGAAGGAGCCACCGCTCCATACGGCCGTGTTCAGCGCGGCGAACTTGTTGTCGCCGACCGGGATCACGGTGGCGAAGTACTCCTTGAACAGGTCGGGGTGCTCCTTGAGCGCCGTGTCGGTGTCCAGGAACAGAACGCCCTTCTCCTCGAGATCCTCGCGGATCTTGTGGTAGACGACCTCGCTCTCGTACTGGGCTGCTACGCCGGCGATCAGGCGCTGCTTCTCCGCCTCGGGGATGCCGAGCTTGTCGTAGGTGTTCTTGATGTCGGCAGGGAGGTCATCCCAGCTGGCTGCCTGCTTCTCAGTCGAGCGCACGAAGTACTTGATGTTCTCGAAGTCGATCCTGGACAGGTCAGAGCCCCAGGTCGGCAGCGGCTTACGGTTGAACAGCTGCAGGCCGCGGAGCCTGAGGTTGAGCATCCACTCAGGCTCGTTCTTCTTTGCCGAGATGTCCCTGACGACGTCCTCGGACAGGCCGCGCCGTGCACTCGCGCCTGCCACATCCGTATCGGCCCAGCCGAACTTGTACCTGTCGAGACCCTCGAGTTCCGGGCGGGCAGTAGTGGTCATGCGGACAAGCCTCCGACCTCAGTAGCGTTGTCGCCGGCCTCGTCCTGGCCGGCAGCTGGTGTTCTTTGAAGAGACCTGGCGGTCACGTGGGTGGTGCAGATGCCGTCGCCATGAGCGATCGTGGCGAGCCGCTGCACCGGCGTGCCGAGAAGGCGCCCGAATGCCTCGGTCTCTGCCTCGCACAGCTGGGGGTACTCGGCGGCGACGTGCGCCACCGGGCAGTGGTGCTGGCAGAGCTGCTCGCCAGCGGTCGGGCCAGGTCCGGCGCTGGCGGATGCAGCGTAGCCGTCCACCGAGAGCGCCTCGGCAAGCGCCCTGACCCTATCGGCCAGCGGCGCCTTCGCCACGACTGGCCGGTACCTGCGCTCAAGCTCATCCACCTGGCGGCGGGCGAAAGCCGAGACGGCCTCAGGTCCTGCCCGCTCGGCAAGGAACCGAATCGCGCTGGTAGCCAGGTCGTCATAGGCGTGCTCGAATGCGCTCCGGCCGGCGTCGGTGATCGCGAACATCCTGGCCGGCCTGCCCCGCCCGCGGTTGCCGTAAACCCTGGCCATCCGGGTCTCGATCATGCCCTCGCGCAGCAGGTGGTCCAGATGCCGCCTGACCGCGGCGGGCGTGAGGCCCAGCGAGCTTCCTAGCGCGGCGGCCGTCACCGGCCCGTTCTCCAGGATCAGCCGGGCAATACGCGCACGGGTACTCTGCTCGGCGCCCGCGTGCGCGCCGAGCTGACCCACGGTCGGCTGGCCCATGTTTTTCACAACATCATTGTGCCGTAAATCGTTCCCGAGCCGCAAACCGGCCCCGGAACAAGCTCTCGCTAACCGCCGAACCCCGGCTCAGGCCTTCCGGCATCAGGTGCGATGCACTTAATGTCGGAACCAGCGCACCTATCGCGCAACGACGCGCAGACGGGAGCCGAGATGAGCGCCAGCCTGGTCGCCCGGCGGATGTGGACACTGTTCGAACCGATTCACGCGATGACCTATTTCGCCGCCGAAGCACGTGCGGCGTACGACCGGGCCGGGCTGCGCGGTTTCTGGCGTGGCTATTTCGCCGGCCGGGCCGCGGCGCTCGGCCGGGTGGGTGCCGCCCCTGTCACCGCCTCGTTCTACACCTTCGCCCCCGAGATGGTCGGCAGGGCGCTGCCCGGCGTCTGGGACCTGATCACGCCCGGGCAGGCGCTGGCGGTGCGCCAGGCCGGCGCGGTCGCGGCCCTGGACCGCGTGCTCGGCGACCTGTGCGACGCCGCGGGGGTAGCCGCCGACATGCTCGCGGTCGCGGCTTCGTGCGTGGACTGCTCGGGGCGCGTGCTGGCCGCGGCCACTGCGGCCCAGCCGGTGCCGTCAGCCCCCGTCGCGCGGCTCTGGCAGGCGGCCACGGTGCTGCGCGAGCACCGCGGCGACGGCCATTTCGCGGCCCTGCTGGCCGCGGGGATCGACGGCTGCGAATCGAACGTGTTCAGGGCGGGCTTCGATCTGCCGCGCGAGACGATCCAGCCGCTGCGGGGCTGGACCGACGAGCAGTGGGACGCCGCGACGCGGCGGCTATCGCAGCGGGGCGTGATCGGCGAGGACGGCAAGGCCACGCCGGCCGGGATTGAGCTGCGGGCGAGCATCGAGGCCACGACCGACGCGGTGGCGGCCAGGCCCTGGTTCGACGAGGGGTTCGCTGCCGACCTGGCTGACGTGCTCTATCCGATCGCTAGGGCGTGCTCGGCCGAGCTGCCTGCGCTGAACCCCGTCGGCGTGCCCGTTCTCAGGGAGGCAGTTGTTGACAGCTGAGATATCCCAGCCTGGCCTGGCAGACCTGGCGACCCTGGCCGATCCCGCCGTGATCGCCAACCCCTATCCGCTGCTCGCCAGGTTTCGCACGGCGTCACCCTTCAGCGAGCTGGACGGTGCGCTCGTCGTGTTCGGCCGCTACGACCAGTGCTCACGCATCCTGCGCGATCCGCGTGCGAGCAGCGAGCGCGAGCGGTCCAGGCTGGCCCCGCCCGACAGTGCCGATCCGGGGCCCTCCGGGCCGGCTGCTGGCCTCGGGGCCCGGGATCGGGCCAGGTCGTTTCTGTCGCTCGACCCGCCCGACCACACCAGGCTGAGGCGCCTGGTGGCCTCGGCCTTCACGCCGCGGGTGGTGGCCACGCTCGCACCCCGCATCACGGAAATCACGCAGGAGCTGCTCACCGCCGCTGCGGGGGGTTCAGGGGCCCTCCGGGCCGGCTTCTCGCCTCGGGGGTCGTCCCCCCGGGCCGATGCCATGGCAGAAGGCAAGCTCGAGCTGGTCAGCCAGCTCGCCTATCCGCTGCCGGTGCGCATCATCTCCGAGCTGCTCGGTGTCCCGCCCGAGGATCACTCCAGGTTTGCTGGCTGGTCGGCGAAGCTCGCGCACTCTGTCCAGCCGAGCTTCGGAGCTCTTGACCCGGCCGAGCGCGCTGCGGCCGAGCAGGCGGCGCTGGAGTTCGGCGAGTACTTCACCGAGCTGATCGCGGCGCGGCGAGCAGACCCCGCCGACGACCTGCTCACGAAGCTGGTCAGGGCCGAGGACGCCGGGGACCGGCTCACCGTCGAGGAGCTGATCGCCACCTGCGTGCTGCTGCTCGTCGCCGGGCACGAGACGACGGTCGGCCTGATCTCCAATGCGATGCTGGCGCTGCTCAGGAACCCCGCCCAGTTCGCCGCCCTCGCGGCTGACCCGGGACTCGCCGCTAACGCCGTCGAGGAGACACTGCGTTATGACCCGCCGGTCCAGCTCACCGGCAGGGTCGCGAGGCGCGGCATCACGATCGATGAGCTCGAGCCGGCCGACGGCGCCGTTCTGCTGCTTCTGCTCGCGGCGACGGGCCGGGATCCGGCGGTCTTCTCCGATCCCGATGTCTTCGACATCAGGCGAGAAGCCAGGGAGCACCTGGCCTTCGCGGCTGGCCCGCACTTCTGCCTCGGGGCGCCGCTCGCGCGGCTCGAGGCCACGATCGCGCTGCGCACGCTGGCGGTCCGCATGGCCGGCCCCGTCCTTGATGAATCCGCGCTCGTGTATAAGCCGAACTTCAATCTTCGCGGCCCAGAGCGGTTGGTCATCAGGCTCGACGGCATCCGGCCAGAGCGCTGACTGGACTGGCGGCTTTCATGCCCGCCGAAACCGTCAACTGCGCCCAAAGAGTTACCGGCAATTGCTTACGGTACTGCGGCTGATCGTTGTATAACGGACCGTAGGGAGGTGCCAGATGCATTCTATTCCGGTAAAATCGGATATGCCTAGAGGCGCGAGGTGGCAGGCTCGTCATCGGTTTGCCGGCCGCACCAAGGCTGTGGCCGGCGTGGCGGCCGTCGCCGCGCTGGCACTGACTGCTGCTGCGTGCGGCAGCTCGGGATCCTCGTCAGGCAACGGCAACACGCCCCAGGGCAACGGGCACGCGGGCGGCACGTACACGATCCTGGCCAACTCGGCGTTCGGCGTGGCCGACCCGGCGCAGAACTACACGCTCGAGGAGTGGCAGCTCCTCATCGACACCCACGACGGCCTGACGCAGTTCAAGCGCGTCGGCGGGACGGCCGGCACCCAGATCGTGCCTGACCTGGCGACGGCAATTCCGGCGCCGACCGACGGAGGCAAGACCTACCTGTTCCACATCAGGAAGGGCATCAAGTTCTCCAACGGCCAGGTCATGAAGCCGAGCGACTTCGTTAAGACGTTCGAGCGGCAGTTCACGGTGCCTGGCCCGACGTCGTTCTACTCCGGCATCATCGGGGCCGACAAGTGCAGCACGAAGGGCTGTGACCTCAGTCAGGGCGTGGTCGCCGACGACAAGGCATACACGCTGACCATCCACCTGACCGCGGCGGACCCTGAGTTCCTCGACAAGGTCGCGCTTCCGTTCGCCTACGTGGTGCCGGCCAGCACGTCGCCGAAGCTCACCGGCAACAACGTGCCGCCAGGAACCGGGCCTTACAAGTGGGTGTCGTACAACCCCAATTCCGAGGCCGTGCTCGTCCGCAACAAGTACTTCCACGTCTGGAACGCCGACGCCCAGCCGCCGGCTACCCGGACTCGATCATCGAGAAGTACGGGCAAACGATCTCCGACGAGGTCACGGCCGTGCAGAACGGCCAGGCCGACGAGGTGTTCGACGGCGACGTGATCCCGCCTGACCGGCTGAGCGAGCTCAACAGCGCGCAGTACGCCAAGCAGGTGCACGTGAACCCGCTCACGGCCGACTGGTACTGGGCGCTCAACACCAAGCAGCCGCCGTTCAACAACGTCAAGGCACGCCAGGCGATCAACTACGCCGCAGACCGCGCCGCGTACGTCAAGATCGGCGGCGGGCCGTCGCTGGCGGTCCCGACCTGTCAGATCCTTCCGCCCAACTTCCCCGGCTACAAGCCGTACTGCCCGTACACCGCTGGCGGCGGCATGACCAAGTGGACCGGACCTGACCTGGCGAAGGCGCGCGCGCTTGTCAAGGCCTCGGGCACGGCGGGGATGAAGGTGGTCGTCAACAGCACGACCGACGAGACCGGCAAGGCGCTGGCCGCCCAGATGGTCTCGGACCTGAACAAGATCGGGTACAAGGCCTCGAGCCAGCTGCTCACCGGCAGCATCCAGTACCCGTTCATCCAGAACTCCAACAACATCAAGAAGTGGAGCGTCGCCTACTCGGCCTGGTACCAGGACTACCCGGCAGCCTCCGACTTCCTGGACGTCCTGCTGGGCTGCGACAACTTCCATCCGGGCAGTGACGCCAGCCCGAACATCGCCGAGTTCTGCGTCCCGTCGATCCAGACACAGATGAACAAGGCGCGGACCCTCGGCCAGACCAACCCCAGCGCCGCCAACAACATCTGGGCTCAGGTCGACCACGCAGTGACCGACCAGGCGCCGTGGGTGGACATGTTCAACCCGAAGCAGATCGACTTCCTGTCCAAGCGGGTGCACGGATACCAGTGGAACCCCCAGTGGTACATCCTGATCGATCAGCAGTGGGTGAAGTAACCGGCCGCAGAGGCGGTCGCTGATGGCGATAGCCCTCACTGAGTCCGCTGAGCCTCCGGCGCAGGCACCCGACCTGCCGCCGGAGATCAGCGGGCGCAGCCCGTGGGCGCTTGCCGGGAGACGGCTCTGGCGTAACAGGGTCGCGATGGCCGCGCTCGTCCTGTTCCTGCTGATCGTCCTCGTCAGCTTCGCGGCGCCGCTGTACGCGCACGACATCGCCCACGTGAATCCGTTCGAGAACAACCTGAACGGCACCACGATCGTCAACGGGCACAGGGTGCCGCTGATGAAGCAAGGCGGCGGCATCCTCAAGCTGGGCGAGACCCCGATCGGGCCGACGTGGAACGTCGGCCACTACTTCCTCGGCGCTGACCAGCAGGGCAGGGACGTCATGGCCAGGGTCCTGTACGGCGGTCGCAGCTCGCTGGAGATCGGCGTCGGATCTGCCCTGTTCTGCTGCGTCATCGCCACCGTGATCGCGCTGATCGCCGGCTACTTCGGCGGCCTGGTCGACGCGATCCTGTCCAGGATCATGGACGTGATCTGGGCATTCCCGGTCTACCTGCTGGCGATCTCGATCTCTACCGTGCTGCTCACGCAGGCAACCGGCCTGTCCGTCGGCCCGATACACCTCGTCGCGACCAGCCTCTGGCTGCCGACGATCATCATCGCGTTCATCTACCTGCCGTACGTCTACCGGCCGATCCGCGGCCACGTGCTGTCGGTGTCGGAGAAGGAGTTCGTCCAGGCGGGCATCGCCCAGGGTGCCTCTGACGTGCGGCTGATCTTCTCCGACATCCTGCCCAACGTCGTGTCGGTGGTGATCGTGCTGCTGCCGCTGATGATCGCCACCACGATCCTGACGGAGTCGGCGCTCTCGTTCCTATCCATCGGGGTGCAGCCGCCCAACGCCAGCTGGGGCACGATCATCAGCGACGGCCAGAACCTGCTGTACACCAGGCCCTGGGTGGCTATCGCGCCCGGCATCATGATCGTGCTCACCGTGCTCGCGCTGAACGTGCTCGGCGACGGGGTCAGGGACGCGCTCGACCCGCGGGCGAAGCTGCGGGTGGAGGGATAGTGCTCACCTTCATCGTCAGGCGCGTCCTGTGGACCGTGGGCGTGATGTTCGCGATCACGGTGCTGGTGTTCGTCATCTTCTTCAAGACCCCCGGTATCGACCCGGCCAGGCAGATCGCGGGCCGCAACCCGAGCCCGCAGGTCATGGCCGAGATCAGGCACCAGTTCGGGCTCGACCGCCCGTTCCCCGTCCAGTACGGGCTGATGATGAAGAAGATCTTCATCACCCGTGACCTGGTCTCCTACTCCAACCAGGGCCAGAAGGTCGTCCCCGAGATCGTCGCGGCCACGCCAGCGACGCTATCGCTGGTCTTCGGCGCGGCACTCATCTGGGTCGTGATGGCGATCCTGATGGGCGTGGCCGCGGCCCTGCTGCGCGGGACGCTGCTCGATCCGCTGCTCATGATCATCGCGCTGATCGGGATATCCATGCCCGTCTTCTGGCTCGGTGAGGTCGTCAACCTGATCACCCAGAGCCGCCTGCATCATTCGTTCCTGTTCAGCTGGGTGCCACCGCTCGGGTACACGCCGTTCACCCAGAACCCGGTGCGGTGGTTCCAGGGGCTCTTCTTCCCGTGGATCACGCTGTCCATCCTGTACATCGGCTTTTACGCCAGGGTGCTGCGCGCGAACCTGCTCGAGATCCAGAACGAGGACTACATCAGGACCGCCAGGGCCAAGGGCCTCACCGAGCGGCGGGTACTTGTCAGGCACACGCTGCGGAACTCGATGATCACGTTCGTCAGCCTGTTCGGGCTCGACTTCGGCGTCCTGGTTGGCGGCGGCGCGCTGCTCACGGAGGTGGTGTTCGCGATCCACGGGGTCGGCTTCCTGACCTATCAGTCGCTAACCAATCTTGACCTTCCGGTGATCATGGCGACGGTCATCTACGGCGCCTTCTTCATCGTGCTGGCCAACACGCTCGTCGACATCGCCTACGCCGGGCTCGATCCTCGGGTACGGCCGGCATGAGCGAGCCGCTGCTCGAGGTACGGAACCTCAAGGTGAGCTTCCGCACCGAGGACGGGCTGGTCCGCGCCGTCGACGGCGTCTCGTTCACCGTCTCGGAGGGCGAGACCCTCGGCATCGTCGGGGAGTCGGGTTCCGGCAAGAGCGTCACGATGATGTCGGTGATGCGGCTGATCATCGACCCGAACGCGCGGTTCGAGGGCGAGGTCATCTACAAGGGCCGCAATCTGATGGGGCTGAGCCAGCCGGAGTTGCGCGGGATCAGGGGCTCGGAGATCGCCATGATCTTCCAGGACCCGATGACGTCGCTGAACCCCGTGTACCGGGTCGGCTGGCAGATCAGCGAGCAGATCAGGGCGCACGAGCGGGTCTCCAAGCAGGCCGCAAGGACCCGGGCGATCGAGCTGCTCACGTCGGTAGGGATCCCGCATCCCGCTGAGCGGGTTGACGACTTCCCGCACCAGTTCTCCGGCGGCATGCGCCAGCGGGTGATGATCGCGATGGCGCTGTCCTGCAGCCCGAGCCTGCTGATAGCCGACGAGCCGACGACCGCACTCGACGTGACCATCCAGGCGCAGATACTCAAGCTGATCAAGAAGCTCAAGGACGAGTTCGGCTCAGCGGTCGTGCTGATCACCCACGACATGGGCGTGGTGGCAGACGTGGCCGACCGGGTGGCGGTGATGTACGCGGGCCGGATCATCGAGCAGGGCACCAAGAACGACGTGTTCTATGACGCCCAGCACCCCTACACCTGGGGCCTGCTCGGCTCGATCGCCAGGATCGACCGGCCCAAGCCAAGACGGCTGACCACCATCGCCGGGCTACCACCCTCGCTCATCAACCTGCCCGCCGGCTGCGCGTTCGGCGAGCGATGCCCGCAGCGGTTCGAAGCCTGCACCGAGGTGCCCGAGCTGGCGAACCGGGCCGCCTTCGACCACACGGACGCCTGTCACCTCGACCCCGTGCTCAAGCGCGCCCGCCGGGACACCACGATTCACCCCGAGCTGATCGAGGAAGCCCAATGATCGAGGCAGCAGCGTGATCGAGGCAGCACAGTGATCGAGGCAGCACAGTGATCGAGGCAGCACAGTGATCGAGGCAGCACAGTGACGGCCAGCGTGAGCCAGGACGAAGCGAGCGTGAGCCGGGATGACCGGGTGCTGCTGCGGGTCGAGCACCTGAAGAAGTACTTCCCGATCAAGCGCGGCATCATCTTCAAGCGCGAGATCGGCCGGGTCCACGCTGTCGACGACGTCAGCTTTGAGATCAACGCAGGCGAGACGCTCGGCCTCGTCGGGGAGTCAGGCTGCGGCAAGTCCACGCTCGGACGGTGCATCATCAGGCTGCTGGACCTGACCAGCGGATCGGTCACCTTCGACGGCAAGGACATCTCGAAGCTGTCCAGGCGGTCGCTGCGCCCGATCCGCGGCGAACTCCAGATGGTCTTCCAGGACCCCTATGCGTCGCTGAACCCGCGCAAGCGGGTCGGGACGATCATCTCCGACCCGCTCCGCATCCACGGCCGCACCAGCCGCACCCAGATCAGGGAGCGGGTCAGGGAGCTGCTCAAGCTCGTCGGCCTGTCCCCCGAGCACGTCAACAGGTACCCGCACGAGTTCTCTGGCGGCCAGCGGCAGCGGATAGGCGTCGCCAGGGCCCTTGCCCTGCATCCCAAGCTGATCATCGCCGACGAGCCGGTCTCGGCCCTGGACGTGTCCATCAGAGCGCAGGTGATAAACCTGCTCGACGACCTGCAGGACGACCTGGGGCTCACCTACATCTTCATCGCCCACGACCTCGGCGTGGTCAGGCATGTGTCGGACCGGATCGCGGTGATGTACCTCGGCAAGATCGTCGAGGTCTCCCCCGCCGAGGACCTGTACAAGCGCCCCGTGCACCCGTACACCGAGGCGCTGCTGTCCGCTGTCCCGATCCCCGACCCGAATATTTCGGCCCAGCGCGAGCAGATCGTGCTGGAGGGAGACGTGCCGAGCCCGATCGCGCCGCCGTCAGGCTGCAGGTTCCACCCACGCTGCAAGTACGCCACGGATATCTGCTCGCAGATCGAACCGCAGCTTACCGAGCACGGGTCCGGCCACCAGGCCGCTTGCCATCATCCGCTCAACATCGGCAGCTGAACGGGCTAGCCGAGGAAACCGCGCGGTGTCAGCTTGGGTTGCGCGGGTTTCCTCGGTCTTAGCCGAGGAAACCGCGCGGTGTCAGCTTGGGCTGCGCGGGTTTCCTCGGTCTTAGCCGAGGAAACCGCGCAGCAGGGACCCTGTGCCTGCGAGGTGCTCGGCAACCGCGTGCCGCGCTCGGTCGGGATCGCCGGTCAGGATCGCGTCGACGATCGCGGCGTGCTGCGCGGCCGCGTGCGCGATGTTCAGCTTGAGCATGGGGATCGCGTTGAGCAGGTCGTTGAGCTGCATCCTGGCTTCCGCGCACGCGGTCGAGAGCAGGTTGGAGCCGGTCAGCTCGGCGATCGAGAGATGAAACAGCGTGTCCATTCGCCGGTAGTCGGCCGGTCCCGCCTTGTTCACGTCCTCGAGCCTCGTGAGCAGCACATCTCGCTGAGCCGCCAGCGAGTCGTCTTCCGCTGCGAGGCGGGCGACCGGCGCCACCGCGGGGTCGGCAGCGGCGGCGACCTGCTGCGCCAGCATGTCCGCGGCCCCGGTCTCGACGGCGAACCGGTACGTCAGGGCGTCGGTCAGCTTCTGGCCACGCTCGAGCGCCAGCCTGCGCAGATCATTGACGTTCGGCGCTGGCCTGGTATAGGTGATGAAGGTCCCGCCGAGTCTGCCGCGCCTCGACTCGACGTAATCGGCTCGCTGCAACTCCCTGATCGCCTCGCGCAGCGTCAGCCTGCTGATCCCGAGTTGCGCCGCGAGCTCGCGCTCAGGCGGGAACCGGTCGCCTGGCCCGATCAGGCCGAGCTTGATCACGGTCAGCAGCCGCTCGACTGTCTCCTCGAACGCGTTGCCCTCGCGCACCGGCCGCAGCACGCCGCCGAGGTCGATGCTCACTACCACCGCCTTCGCTGGTCGGCACCGAGCAGCCGCATGCTGGCCTGACGCACGCAAAGTCCGGCGCGCGGGCCTCCCCTAACCCGCGCGCCGGAGTCTCTGGGCGCATCTGGCCTCTTCGGTTCTGACCCTGTCAGACGTTTCGGCCCTGACTCTTGACATTGTGGCCGGCTAGACCCTCAATTGGTCTGTTATTAGACCATTAAATTTCCGCCGCCGCCAGACCCCCGCGCAGGGGTTTCACAGACCCAGGCCGAATCCGGGGCCGCACCCCCAAGGAGCAAGTCGTGTCGGTCAACAACCAAGCGCCCTCGGCGACGCTGAGCGACGAAGAAGAGCTGCACAGGCTCGGCTACGCGCAGGAACTCATGAGGCGGATGTCGGGTTTCTCGAACTTCGCCGTCTCGTTCACGATCATCTCGATCCTGTCTGGCTGCCTGACCCTGTACGGGTACGGCATGGCCACGGGCGGTCCCGTCGTCATCGTCTGGGGCTGGCCGTTCGTCGGCATCATGACGCTGTTCGTCGGCCTGGCCATGGCCGAGGTGTGTTCCAGCTACCCGACCGCTGGCGGGTTGTACTACTGGGCCGCCAAGCTGGCCAAGAGGAACGGAGCAGCCTGGTCCTGGTTCACCGGCTGGTTCAACTTCCTCGGCCAAGTGGCGGTGACGGCGGGCATTGACTTCGGCGCCGCATTCTTCATCAACGCTTTCCTCGCGCTGCAGTGGAACGTCTCGACGAAGCCAGGGATGACGATCCTGATTTACGGATGCGTGCTGCTCCTGCACGGCTTGCTCAATCAGTTCGGTATCAGGCTGGTCGCGCTGCTGAACGACGTGAGCGTGTGGTGGCACATCATCGGCGTGCTGATCATCGTCGCCGTGCTGGCGTTCGTCCCGTCGCATCACTTGCCAGCCAGCCAGGTGTTCGGTCATTTCGTGAACGACACAGGACTCGGCGTCGGGACGCTCTACGTGGTGCTGATCGGCCTGCTGCTTGCTCAGTACACATTCACGGGCTACGACGCGTCCGCGCACATGACCGAGGAGACGCATCAGGCCGCGGTGTCGGGTCCGCGCGGGATCGTGATGTCGATCGTCGTCTCGCTGGCCGCGGGTTGGATCTTGCTGATCGGTCTCACGTTCGCCATCCAGCACTACGAGCCCGAGCGCACCTCGGCCACCGGCGTGCCGCCCGCGCAGATCTTCATCGACGCGGTCGGGAACACGGGCGGCAAGCTGCTGCTCCTGATCGCCATCGGAGCCCAGCTGTTCTGCGGGATGTCCTCGATCACCGCGAACTCGCGGATGATCTACGCGTTCTCACGCGATGGAGCGCTGCCAGGTTCGGCATTCTGGCACCGGGTCAACAAGCGGACCCGCACGCCAACTAACGCGATCTGGCTCGGAGCTGGCTTCGCGTTCCTGCTCGGCCTGCCCTACCTGAAGAATTACACCGCCTACGCGGCGGTCACGTCCATCGCCGTGATCGGCCTGTACATCGCCTACGTGCTGCCCACCTTCCTGCGGCTGCGCCAGGGCGAGAGTTTCCAGCGCGGGCCATGGCATCTCGGCCGGTGGAGCTACCTTGTCGGGTGGACTGCCGTGATCTGGGTGGGCATCATCACGATCTTGTTCATGCTGCCGCAGGCGAGCCCCATAACGTGGCTCACGTTCAACTACGCGGTGGTCGCGGTCGCGGTCGTGCTCGGCTTCGCCTGGATCTACTGGATGGTCTCGGCGAAGAACTGGTTCACCGGCCCGAAGGTGCAGGGCACGGCCGAGGAACTGGCCGCCATCGAGCATGAGCTCGAGGTCTGACAGCGGCCGATCAGATGAGATAGGACGGTTGATGACGGACAGTCACGGCAGCGAAGCGGCCCGCAGGCCAGGCATGCTCAGCCTGGACCAGTTGCGGACCGCGGCCGGCGCGGGCGAGATCGACACGGTGACGCTCGCCTTCACCGACATGCAGGGCAGGCTGGCCGGCAAGCGCTTGTCGGCCGAGTACTTCTTCGACGAGGTGGCCGAGCACTTCGCGGAGGGCTGCAACTACCTGCTCGCGGTGGACGTGGACATGAACACCGTCGGCGGGTACGAGATGTCCTCGTGGGAGCGTGGCTACGGCGACTTCGTGCTGAAGCCCGACCTGACCACGCTGCGCCACGTGCCGTGGCTTCCGTCGACAGCCCTCGTGCTCGCCGACCTGACCTGGCTGGACGGCACGCCGGTGGTGGCCTCCCCGCGGCAGATCCTGCGGGCGCAGGCCGCCAGGCTGGCCGAGCGCGGCTGGGTGGCCCTGGCGGGCACCGAGCTGGAGTTCATCGTCTACCGCGACAGCTACGAGCAGGCGGCGGATAAGAGCTACGCCAACTTGGTGCCAGCCAATCAGTACAACGTCGACTACTCGATACTCGGCACCTCGAGGATCGACCCGCTGCTGCGCCGGATCACCGGCGGCATGACGGGCGCGGGCCTGTACGTGGAGTCGGCCAAGGGTGAGTGCAACCTCGGCCAGCACGAGATCGCGTTCCGCTACGCCGACGCGGTCACCACCTGCGACAACCACTCGATCTACAAAACCGGCGCCAAGGAGATCGCCGCCCAGGAAGGCATGTCCCTGACGTTCATGGCCAAGCCGAACCAGCGCGAGGGCAACTCCTGCCACATCCACCTGTCGCTGCGCGAGCAGGGGGGCGGCCGGCCGATCCTGGCTGGCGACGGCCCGTACGGACTGTCGAAGACAGGCGAGCATTTCCTGGCCGGCCAGATCGTCGGCATGCGCGAGCTCACGCTGCTGTACGCGCCGAACATCAATTCCTACAAGAGGTTCGTTCCCGGCAGCTTCGCACCCACCGCGGTTCGCTGGGGCGTGGATAACAGGACGTGCGCGCTTCGTCTTGTTGGCCACGGGCTCTCGCTGCGGGCGGAGAACCGCACGCCGGGCGGCGATGTGAACCCGTATCTCGCGGTCGCGGGCATGATCGCGGCCGGGCTCGCGGGAATCGAGAACGAGCTGCCGCTCGAGGCGGCGTTCGACGGCAACGCTTACATCGACGACGGACCGAAGGTGCCGCATACGCTCCGCGACGCGCTCGAGCTGTGGGAGAACAGCGCGCTCGCCAAGCAGGCGTTCGGCGCCGAGGTCGTCGGCCACTACGCGAACTACGCCAGGATCGAGCTCGCGGCGTTCGACGCTGCCGTGACCGACTGGGAACTACGTCGCGGCTTCGAGCGGTTGTGACTGCCATGACGAGCATGACCTCGTACACGATCCTGAACCCGGCGAGCGAAGAGCCGGTGCGGACCGTCGCTGGTGCCTCGGCCGAGGAGACCGACGCCGCGATCGCGCGGGCCCAGGCCGCGCTGCCAGCGTGGCGGTCGGTCGCTCCCGGCGACCGGGCGCGGCTGCTGCGCGCGTTCGCCGCCGAGGTGGACGCGCACGCCGAAGAGCTCGCCCAGCTGGAGGTCGCGAACTCCGGGCACCCGGTGGGGGCGGCTCGCTGGGAGGCCGGCCAGGTCCGCGACGTGCTGCACTACTACGCGGCAGCGCCAGAGCGCCTCACCGGCAAGCAGATACCGGTGGCCGGCGGCCTGAACGTGACGTTCGCCGAGCCGCTCGGGGTCGTCGGCCTGATCGTGCCATGGAACTTCCCCATGCCGATCCTGTCCTGGGGCATGGCGCCGGCGCTGGCAGCTGGCAACGTCGTGGTGGCCAAGCCGGCCGAGATGACGCCGCTGACCGCCATGCGGATCGGCGAACTGGCGCTGCAGGCCGGGCTGCCCGAGCACGTGTTCCAGGTGCTGCCAGGCAAGGGCTCTGTGGTCGGCCAGCGCCTGGTGGACCATCCGGCGGTGCGCAAGGTCGTCTTCACCGGCTCGACCGAGGTGGGCCAGCAGATCATGGCGGGCTGCGCCAGGCACGTGAAGCGGGTGACCCTGGAGCTCGGCGGCAAGTCAGCGAACATCATCTTCGCCGACTCTGACCTCGAGCGCGCGGCGGCGACCGCCCCGTACGGCGTTTTCGACAACGCTGGCCAGGACTGCTGCGCGCGCTCACGGATACTCGTGCAGCGCTCGGTGCTTGACCGCTTCATGGAACTGCTCGAGCCCGCGGTCAAGGGCGTCAAGGTCGGCGACCCGGCGCTGGCTGGCACCGAGATGGGCCCGCTGATCTCGGCCAGCCACCGAGCTTCCGTTTCGGAATATGTGCCAGCAGACGCCCCTGTGGCATTCCGCGGGAACGCGCCTGACGGGCCAGGGTACTGGTTCCCGCCGACCGTGCTCGCGCCGATCGCGCTTGACGCCCCGGCCTACACCCAGGAGGTGTTCGGTCCTGTCGTGACCGTGACGCCGTTCGAGGACGAGGCCGACGCCATTGAGATCGCGAACGACACGCCGTACGGGCTGTCAGGATCGATCTGGACGAGCAATGTCGGCCGCGCCATCAGGGTGGCGCGCGCGGTCGAGACTGGCAACCTCTCGGTGAACTCGCACTCGTCGGTGCGGTACTGGACCCCATTCGGCGGCTTCAAGCAATCCGGCCTCGGCCGCGAGCTCGGGCCTGACGCGCTCGACGCGTTCACCGAGGTCAAGAACGTGTTCATCGCTACCGAATAACGGGAGTCGCGCAATGGAGCGCTTGCAGGACCGAGTCGCTGTCATCACAGGAGCTGGCAGCGGTATCGGATTGGCCAGTGCCCGCCGAATGGCGGCCGAGGGCGCCACGGTGGTGGCCGTCGACATCGACAAGGCAGCAGGGCAAGCCGCCGCCGAGGAGACTGGCGGCGTGTTCCTGGCCGCTGACGTCGCCGTCGAGGAAGACGTCAGGGGGCTGTACGACGAGGTCGCTGCCGAGTTCGGCAGGATCGACATCGCCTTCCACAACGCGGGGATCTCGCCGCCAGAGGACGACTCGATCCTCGCCACCGGCATCGACGCCTGGCGACACGTCCAGGAGGTCAACCTGACCTCGGTCTACCTGTGCTGCAAGTACGTGCTGCCGCACATGCAGCGGCAGGGCAAGGGCTCGATCATCAACACGGCCTCGTTCGTCGCCGTGCTCGGGTCCGCGACATCCCAGATCTCCTACACCGCGTCCAAGGGCGGCGTGCTGGCGCTGAGCAGGGAACTGGGCGTGCAGTTCGCCAGGGAGGGCATCAGGGTCAACGCACTCTGCCCTGGCCCGGTGAACACGCCGCTGCTGCGGGAGGTGTTCGCTGCCGATCCTGAGCGCGCCGCGCGCCGGCTCGTGCACGTGCCGACCGGGCGGTTCGCCGAGCCCGAGGAGATCGCCGCCGCGGTCGCGTTCCTGGCCAGCGACGACGCCTCGTTCATCACGGCCTCGCAGTTCCTCGTCGACGGCGGGATCTCCGGCGCGTACGTGACGCCGCTATGACCAGGCCCGTGATCGGCATCAGCGCCTACAGCGAGCGGGCGCGGTGGGGAGTATGGGACCTGCCCGCATCGCTGCTCCCGCAGAACTACGTCGACCAGGTGGCGGCAGCGGGCGGCGCGCCCGTGCTGCTGCCGCCGGTGTCCGGCATCGAGGCGGCGGTTGCCAGCCTCGACGGGCTCATCATCTCCGGCGGCCCCGACGTCGAGCCGGCCAGCTACGGCGAGCAGGCAGGGCCGCGTACCACGATCGTGCGGCCTGCCAGGGACGCGGCCGAAGCCGCGCTGTTCCGCGCCGCGATCGATGCCGGGGTCCATGTACTCGGCGTCTGCCGCGGACTGCAGGTGATGAACGTCGCGCTCGGCGGCACGCTGATCCAGCACCTCCCGGACGTCGTCGGCCACGATGGCCACTCCCCGACCCCGGGGACCATGGGTGAGCACAAGGTGACCGTCGGGCAGGTCCCGTCCAGGCTGGCGGAGATCCTGGGGACCGGCCCGATCGTGGTGCCCACCCATCACCATCAGGGCATCGGCCGGCTGGCTGACGGGCTGACCGCAACAGCGTGGGCCGAGGACGGGACCATTGAGGCTGTCGAGATGGACGCGCCATTCGCGCTCGGCGTGCAGTGGCACCCAGAGGCTGGCGACGACCCGGCCCTGTTCGATGCGCTGATCGAGGCTGCCACGCGCTGACCGGGGTCGTGCTCGTGGGCCAGGATCGCGGACGTTAGCCTGTCTGCGCCCCCACTGACGAGGAGTCCCCATGGCCGCAGGCAGCGACGACCCTGAGAACGCAGGCAGCGAGACCGGCGACAGCAAGGCGCCTGCTAAGGAACCAGCCGATGACCTGGTCACGACGTCGCACTCGATCACCGTGGGCGGCGCGGAACTGAGCTACACGGCGACGGCCGGCCGGGTGGTGCTGCGCTCCGAGGCGCACACGGACGACAAGTTCGACGGCCCGCAGGCCAAGGCCGAGGTGTTCATCGTCGCCTACACCGTCGACACCGTCGACGCCGCCAGCCGGCCGGTCACGTTCGCGTTCAACGGCGGACCAGGATCCTCGAGCATCTGGCTGCACCTCGGCGTGCTCGGGCCGCGCAGGGTGCTGATGGGCGACGCTGGCGACCTGCTGCCGCCGCCTTATGCGCTGTCCGACAACGAGCAGACCTTGCTCAGGCACTCCGACCTGGTCTTCATCGACCCGGTCTCCACCGGCTACTCGCGGGCGGTCAAGGGCGAGAAGAGCAAGGAGTTCCACGGCTTCGGCGGCGACGTCGAGTCGGTCGGCGAAGTCATCAGGCTCTGGACCACGCGCAACGGCCGGTGGATGTCGCCCAAGTACCTGTGCGGCGAGTCCTACGGCACCACCAGGGCCGCGGCGCTCGCGAGGCACCTGCAGGAGCGGTACGGGCTGTACCTGAACGGCCTGATGCTGATCTCCTGCTTCCTCAACGGCGGGTCGGTGATGTTCACCCCAGGCAACGACGACCCGTACATCAGCTATCTGCCGACGTACGCCGCGATCGCGAACTACCACGGCAAGCACGGGGACCGGCCGCTGCGCGACGTGCTCGACGAGGCCGAGGAGTACGCGGCCGGCGAATACCCGCGCGTGCTCGCGCTCGGCTCGCGACTCGGGGCCGATGAGCGGGAAGCGGCGGTCGCGAGGATCGCGGCGCTGACCGGGCTGTCCGAGGACTACGTGGGCCGCGTCGACCTGCGGCCAGAGCACATCAGGTTCCTCACCGAACTGCTGCGGGACCAGCGCAGGACCGTGGGCAGGATCGACGGGAGGTTCGCCGGCTGGGACACCGACTACGGCAGGGAGCGCTGGACCACGGACCCGTCGATCGACGCGATCATCGGGCCGTACGCGGCGGCGCTGAACCACTACGTGCGGGCCGAGCTCGGCTACGCTAGCGACCTGCCCTACGAGGTGCTCACGGACCGGGTGCACCCGTGGTCCTACAAGGAGTTCGAGGCACAGCACCTGTTCGTGCTCGACAAGCTGGCAGAGGCGATGCGGGTCAACCCGCACATGCGGCTGCACGTCGCGTGCGGGTACTACGACGCAGCCACCCCCTACCTGGCCGCGGAGAATGACATCAGGCACCTGGCGATCCCGGCCGAGCTCATCGGTAACATCGAGTTCGCGCACTACGAGGCCGGCCACATGATGTACATGCACGAGCCGAGCAGGCTTGATCAGGCCGAGCGGCTGGCGGCGTTCGTGACGGGCGGCTAGCCCGCGGCTAGCTCGCGGTCACCGCGAGGCTGTGGCCGTATCCGGCCGCGATCGCGGTGACGCCGGACAGCCTGGCCGGCACATCGCGCTCGCCGCAGTCGTTGCTCCCCCACGCGACCACGGTCCCCGCCGCTGTCAGCGCGAGGCAGTGGGTGCCGCTGCCGGAGATCGCGACGACGTCGCGAAGGCCGGGCGGGACCGCAGCCTCTGAGTTGTCGCTGCGGCCCCACGCCACGACGCCGCCGTCGGCGGTGAGCGCAACGCTGTGGTTGACCCCCGCCGCGATGGCGGCGACTCCTTCCAGGTCAGGCGGCACGGTCGTCTCGCCGAAGTCGGGCAGCCCCCAGGCGACCACCCTGCCGTCCGCCGTCAGGGCAAGGCTGTGCTCGGCTCCCGCGGCGACCGCGGTTACCTCGGGCAGGCCGCGTGGCACGTCGGACTGCCCGCAGCCGTTGCCGCCCCACGCGACCACCCTGCCGTCGGCCACGGCCAGGCTGTGCTCAGCGCCTGCCGACACGGACGTCACGCCGCCCAGGCCGGTCGGCACCCGGGCCTGGCCGAACCCGTTGCTGCCCCACGCGGTTACCGTCCCCGCCACGCTCAGCGCCAGGCTGTGCAGCCGCCCAGCGGCGATCGCTGTGACGCTTCCCAGGCCTGCGGGAACGTTCGTGAGATCGTCCGCCGTGCTGCCCCACGCGATGACCTGGCCGGCCGACGTGACGGCGAGACTGTGGTACCAGCCAGCGGCCACGGCGACCACATGATGCAGGCCAGCCGGCACGTCGATCTCGCCCTCGTCGTTGTCACCCCAGCCTGTCACCGTGCCGAGGCTGGCCGTCGCCTCGAACAGGTCCTCGGGACCGGCAGGGACGGTGTCCGCCAGCGTCGCCCCTGCGACCATCGACGGGTCGGCCCCGAGCGCGATCGCGAGCTCGGCGACGACCCACGTGCACGCGTCGTCGGTGAACGGCATCCGCTCGGCGAACCAGCCTGCCGCCAGCCGGTCTGTGTCATCTCGCTCCCCGCGCTGCCCAGGACGCCGTCGTCAGCATTCTGTCCGATTATCGGCCGAACTCGCGCTCGCCCTGAGGCCGAACCTGGAGAAGCTATAATGCCGTTATGGCAACGTCAGCTCACGTGGAGATGATGCCCCGCTCGCGGGGCCACTGACGCGTGCGGACGACCAGTTCGAGGCCCTGTTCCGGGGCCTCGATTCAGTTCTGCTGCATGTCGGAGCCCCGGCAATCCGTCCGGAGGTTCCGATGCCCGCATCTGTTTATGTCACCACGACAATTCCCTACGTGAACGCGCGACCGCATCTCGGTCACGCGCTCGAATACGTCCAGGCCGACGTCCTCGCCAGGCACTATCGCCGGCTGGGGCACCCGGTCAGGTTTCAGTCAGGCACCGACGACAATTCGCTGAAGAACGTGCTTGCCGCGAAGGCAGCCGGCGTGGGCGTCGGGGAGTTCGTCGACGCCAACGCCGATGCCTTTGTCGCGCTCGCCGCACCGCTGTCACTCAGCGTCGACGACGTGATCAGGACCAGCACCGACCCCCGGCACCAGGCCGGGGTGGAGCGGCTATGGCTGGCCTGCGCCGATGACCTGTATCGCAGGCACTACGAGGGGCTGTACTGCGTGGGCTGCGAGGCCTTCTACGCCCCTGACGAACTGGACGGCGGACGGTGCCCCGAGCATCACGTCAGGCCGGAACTGGTGGCCGAGGAGAACTGGTTCTTCCGGCTGTCCAGGTACGCCGGGCTGCTGCGGGACGAGATCAGCGCCGGCCGGCTGCGGATCGAGCCCGCGGGACGCCGCAACGAAGTGCTCGCCTTCATCGAAGGCGGGCTGGCCGACTTCTCGGTGTCGCGATCCGTCGACCGGGCGCACGGCTGGGGCATCCCGGTGCCGGGCGATCCGGGCCAGGTGATCTACGTCTGGTGGGACGCGCTCGGCAACTACATCACCGCGCTCGGCTACGGTGGCGACGAGGGTGGGCTCCGGCAGTGGTGGACGGGCGCCGCTCGGCGCGTCCACGTCCTCGGCAAGGGCGTGCTCCGGTTCCACGCTGTGTACTGGCCCGCGATTCTCGCCTCTGCCGGCCTGCCGTTGCCGACGGAGATCCTCGTGCACGACTACCTGACCGTCGACGGCGGCAAGATCAGCAAGTCCGGCGGCGGCGGCGCCGACCCGGCCGAGGTCGCGGCCGCCTACGGCACCGACGCGCTGCGCTGGTGGCTATTGCGGGAAGCGCCGAGGGCCGGCGATGTCGACTTCACCAGGGAGCGGCTGATCGCGCGGGCGAACGACGAGCTCGCGCACGGCATCGGCAACCTGGTCAACAGGGTCGTCTCGCTGGTCACGAAGTACCGAGACGGCGTGGTGCCCGAGCTGGCTGCTCAGCTCCCGGCCGGAGAGCACCAGCCGCAGGGCTCGCGGGAGCTGGTGGACGCGAGCCGACGAGCCCTCGCGGAGACCGACGCGGCCCTGGCGGTCGGCGACTTCCGCGCCGCCACCTCCGCGGTGTGGGCCATCGCCGTCGCGGCGAACCGCTTTATCAGCCAGGCCAGGCCCTGGCTGCTCGCCAGCGCCGCTGCCACCGGTGACGAGCGGGCCGGCCATCAGCTCGACGCGATCCTCGCCCTGCTCGTGCGCTCGTGCCAGGAGCTGGCCAGCCAGCTCGAGCCGTTCCTGCCCGACGCGGCGGCGAGAATCGCGGCCCAGGTCAGCCCCGCGACCCTGGCTGCGCCTGAGCAGGTCTTCGCGAGGATCGAGGCGGATCGAGTGCCTGCCGCACTGTAGCCAAACCAGCGCTCCTTCCTGCAACCTTTTTGGCTGCCGCATCGTGGGTGTAGGTATGACCTGCCCGCACGACGCCGTAGGCAGCATGCCAGGCTGCTCCGCTGCCGCTTGCGAAATGCCCTTCGAGGAGTTCGTCGCCGCGTCGTCGTCCAGGCTGTTCACACTCGCGCTGCTCGTGTGCGGGCACCACCGCGCCGAAGCCGAGGACCTCCTGCAGGGCGTCCTCGAGCGCGCCTACCGCAGGTGGACGCGGATCTGCCGGGACGGTGACCCCGAGCGCTACGTCCGCAGGATGCTCGTCAACGCTTCTGTGGACCGCTGGCGGCTGCTGCGGCGCAGGCCCGAGCTGCCCGTCACGTCACCTGACGCTGGCCAGGCGGTCGCAGATCAGTACGGGGCAGTCGCCGACCGCGATCAGCTGCTGCGTGCCCTGGCGACGCTGCCTGCCAGGCAGCGCGCCGTCATCGTCCTTCGCTACCTGGAGGACCTGTCGGAGGCGCAGACGTCGGCCGTTCTTGGCTGTTCAGAAGGCACGGTTAAGAGCCAGGCGTCCCGGGCGCTCGCGCGGCTGCGCGACATGGCTGGTGACATGGCCGACCGAAGGGAAGAACGATGAGCGACTTCGAGTGCAGGCTGCGCGCGGCCCTGCACGGAGCGGCCGAGGCGGCGCCGCCCGGGCTGTTCGCCGCCGTCATGCGCCGGCGCAGGCGTCACAAGATCAGGGTCGGGGCCGGCGTGCTCGCGGTCGCGGCGGCCACGGCGCTGGCCGTTCCGCCCGTGTCGGCCGCGTTGCGCGGGACAGGGCGTGCACCGTCCTGGCCGGGACCGGCTCCTGCGGCATCGCCGTCGCGCGTCAGCCGCCCGGTGGCCGCGCCAGGAACGGTGCTGGCCGGCTGCGGCGGCGCGAACAGCGGAGCGATCGGGTCGCACTGGCGCACCGCCGCTGGGCATGCGGCGGGGCCGCTCTGGTTCATCGGCGGCGGGCACTCGTCAGGTTCGATAAGGCTGTACGTCGCGATCGCCGTGCTCGACGGGCTCAGGCCAGGTTCGGCTGTGATCCTCAAGGTGGCGCCTGGTTGGCGCCATGACCTGCGGTTTCTGTACGCCCCCGCGGACGAGATGACTCCGCACACCCAGCATCTGACCCGGCTGGCCGGCCACGGGGAGCTGGGCGTGACGTTCATGGCCTGCTCGCCGGGCCAGCAGATCGTGCCATCGAGGCAGTTCACCGACTACTACGGCGGCTACCTGGTCAGGGGCGCGCGCTGCGTGCCCGTGCACGCATGGCTGCCAGGACGCGGGCATCCCGTCACGATCAGGCTCGGCGCCTGCGCTGGCCGCTAGCGCGAGCGCTGATCGTGGACCCCTAGACTCGCGTGCGTGAGCGATACCCCGGCCGTCGAGATCAGCGGGCTGGTCAAGAACTACGGACGAACCACGGCAGTGGCCGGGTTGTCCATGGCTGCCGCCAGGGGGCAAGTCACGGCGGTGCTGGGGCCGAACGGGGCTGGCAAGACCACCACCATTGAGGTGTGCGAGGGATACCGGCGCGCCGACGCGGGCACCGTGCGCGTGCTCGGGCTCGATCCTGT
This sequence comes from uncultured Actinomycetota bacterium, assembly GCA_963739025.1. Classification (GTDB taxonomy): domain Bacteria; phylum Actinomycetota; class Actinomycetes; order Streptosporangiales; family Streptosporangiaceae; genus Chersky-822. The sequence goes on from CAVTYS010000006.1 coordinate 915,009, forward strand.
CAGGGACGCCAGGAAGCTGCGCCCGCGCGTCGGGGTGATGCTCCAGTCAGGCGGCATTCCCACGACCGCGCGGCCCGGCGATTACCTGGGGGTGATGGCGCGGTTCTACGCTCACCCGCTCGAGCCGTCGCTGCTGCTTGACCGGCTCGGCCTGACTGAGTCGGCCAGGACGCCGTTCCGCCGCCTGTCAGGCGGCCAGCAACAGCGGCTCGCGCTGGCCGCCGCGATCGTCGGCCGTCCCGAGCTGATCTTCCTTGACGAGCCGACCGCCGGCCTGGACCCGCAGGCCAGGCACGCCACCTGGGACCTGATCGCCGGGCTCAGGGCCGCGGGCGCCACGATCATCCTGACCACGCACTACCTCGAAGAGGCCGAGCGGCTGGCCGATCACGTGGTGATCGTCGACCACGGATCGCTGGTCACGCAGGGCACGCCGGCCGAGCTGACCGGGAGCCAGGGCCAGCTGCGGTTCAAGGCCGAGCCTGGGCTGGACACCTCGGGGCTGCTCGGCGCGCTGCCTGCCGCGAGCGTCGTCAAGGAGTCCCCGGCCGGCGCCTACCTGATCGAGCTGCCGTCCGGGGTGGACCCGCAGGTGGTCGCCACCGTGACGGCGTGGTGCGCCGAGCAGGGCGTGCTGGCCAAGAACCTGCGGATCGAGAGCAGGACCCTTGAGGACGTGTTCCTCGAGCTGACCGGGCGGGAGCTGCGATCGTGACCGAGCTGAGCTGGCCGTCACCGGCGCCGGGCGCCGCGCCGCGGCCGAAGATGATCGCGGCCCAGGCCGGCCTGGAACTGCGCACCTTGCTCCGCAACGGCGAGCAACTGCTGCTGACGCTCATCATCCCTTTGCTGCTGCTCGTAGTGTTCAGCTCGGAAGCGCTGGTCAGCGTCGGCCACGGCAGCAGGATCGGCTTCATCGCGCCGGGCATCCTGGCTCTCGCGGTCATGTCCACGTCGTTTACCAGCCTGGCCATCGGCACCGCCTTTGAGCGGCGGTACGGGGTGCTGAAGCGGCTCGGCGCCACTCCCCTGGCGCGCGAGGGGCTGATCGGGGCGAAAGCCCTGTCCGTGCTGGCAGTGCAGGCCGGCCAGGTCGTGCTGATCGTGGTCGTGAGCGCGCTGCTCGGCTGGCAGCCGGTGGTGACCGCGACCAGCGTGCTGTCGGCGGTGCTGCTGCTGCTCGCGGGCAGCGCGGCGTTCAGCGGTCTGGCCATGCTGATGGCGGGAACGCTGCGGGCCGAGGCGACGCTGGCCGCCGCGAACCTGGTGTACCTGGTGCTGCTCGGCGTCGGCGGCGTGGTCTTCCCGCTGACCAAGTTCCCGGCCGGCGCCCGGCCGGTGCTGCGGCTGCTGCCGTCCGGCGCGCTATCGCACGGCCTGCGGGCCGTCCTGCGGTACGGCGCTGGCCTGCCGGTCAGGGACGTCTTCGTGCTCGCGGTCTGGGCGGCCGTCGGCATCGGCCTGGCCGCGCGCACGTTCCGCTGGGAGTAGCGTGCCGCCGGTCCCCGAGTCGGTGACCGCGCCGCGGTCTGCGGCTCGCGGCCGGACGAGGCGAGACCCGCTCGGCCGGGTACCCTCCCCGCTCCTGCTCGGCGCCGGGGTCTTGAGCGTGCAGGTCGGGGCCGGGCTGGCCGCGCGACTGTTCGGCACGGTCACCGCGGCCGGGCTGACCGGCGTTCGGCTCTGGGCGGCGGCCCTGATGCTGGCGGCCCTCGGCGCGCGCCCGACGATCAGGGCGATCCGTGGCGTGATCGCCGAGCGTGCCTGGCGGGACGCGGGCGTCGTGCTCGCGTTCGGCGTGACGCTCGGCGTCATGAACTTCTCGATCTATCAGGCCATGGCGCGGATTCCGCTCGGGATCGCGGTCACGATCGAGTTCCTCGGGCCGCTCGCGGTGGCCATCGCGTCGTCCAGGCGACTGATTGACGTGGTCTGGGTGCTGCTCGCAGGCACCGGCGTGACGTTGCTGAGCACCGCGGGCGTCAGCGTCGCCAAGGTCGGCGGTACCGGGCTTGGTGGCACCGGAGCAGGGCCGCCCTCGGTCGTGACCGGGGTCTTGTTCGCCCTCGCCGCTGCCACCTCGTGGGCGTGCTACATCATGCTGTCTGCAGCCACGGGCCGGCGGTTCAGCGGGTCGTCAGGCCTCGTCATCGCGATGGGCCTGGCCGCGGTCCTGGTCACGCCCATCGCGGTCGTGAGCGCCGGCCGCTCCCTGTTCACGCCGGCCGTGCTCGGCACCGGGCTGGCGATCGGGCTGCTGTCGTCGGTGATTCCTTACCGGTTCGAACTCGAGACGCTGCGCAGGGTCTCGGCGCGGGTCTTCGGCATCTGGATGAGCCTGGAACCCGCGGTCGCCGCGCTGGTCGGCGTCGTGCTGCTCAGCCAGGCGCTGTCGGCACCGCAGTGGATCGCGATCGGAAGCGTCGTCGTCGCGAGCGCGGGGGCCGCGCTCGGCGAGAACAGGTCAGCGACGGCCCCTCAGGCGTGACGTGACAGTGCGGTCATCGCGCTGCGCGCGGGCCGCGAGCGCGCCATACGATAGGGCCGTGTCCGCGCAGCCCGCTACCGCCCATGCCCCCTGGCGCGTGACCGCGCTGGCCAGGCAGTGGGCGGGCGTGCTGGTGCGGCCGACGCCGCTGGCGATGCGCAGGATCGCATTCGCTGGCGTGCTTGCGTCGCTGGCGATCATCCCGAGCGGCGCCGCCGTGCGGCTCAGCCAGTCAGGACTCGGCTGCGTGGACTGGCCGAAGTGCACGGCCACCAGCTTCGTCGCCTCCGGCGAGCACGGCGACCCGATGATCCACCAGTGGGTCGAGTTCGGCAACCGCCTGGTCACCACCGCGATCTTTGTTGTCGCTATCGCGGTCTTTATAGCGGCATGGCAGTTCCGTCCTGGGCCTGATCGCAAGCGGCGGCGTGACCTGGTCTGGCTCGCGTCCGCGCAGCCGGCCGGGATCGCGGTGCAGGCGTTCATCGGCGGGATCGTGGTGCTGACCAAGCTGTCGCCGTTCTGGGTGTCGCTGCACTACCTCGCGACGCTTCCGGTGCTCGCTGCGGCTGTCGCGCTGCACGTGCGGTGCACGGAGAGCACGCGGCCGGCCACGCCGCTCGCGGCTCCGCTGGTACGCCTCGTCGCGCGCGCGCTCGTCGTGGTGGCGTCGCTGATGATGGTTGCTGGCACGCTGGTGACCGGGACGGGTCCGCTCGCCGGGGCAGGCGACGTACCGCGATACCACTTCGTGTCGCTGACGGCCGTGACCCAGCTGCACGCGGACATCGGCTGGGTACTCGGCACGCTGGCCGTCATGCTGGCGCTGATCATGCACCTGACCGAGGCGCCGCGGCGCGCGGTCAGGCTGTCCTGGATCGTGCTCGGCCTCATCGGCCTGCAGGGCGCGATCGGCTACGCCCAGTACTTCTCCGGCCTGCCGGCCGGGCTGGTCTGGGTGCACGTGGCCAACACAGCCCTGATCTGGATCGCCGTGATCAGGCTGACCTTCGCGCTGCGCGACCGCGGCCAAGTCGAAACACCCCTGCCCGCCGGCGACGCGGAGCGCGCCCCCGCCGCCTAGCCGGCCCTGTCTCAGCCGGCCCTGTCTCAGCCGGCCCTGTCTGGCCCTGTCTAGACGGCCCTGTCTAGACGCAATGCCGGGGAGTTAAGGGCCCGCGGCTTGTGTCAGGGATTGCCCGCGGCGTGTTGCTGGCAGGCAGCCGGACCTGGTCGTGGTGGTGATCTTGCTGATGCGCAGGGTCGTGGCCGGCTTGCCGGGCGGGTGCTTGGCCCAGCGGGATAGCGGCGATTTGACTCTGCGGGGGCAGACCCGGGGCCGGCGCGGGCGGTGCAGGCTGGCCAGGACGGCGCGGCCGATGTCGCCGGCCAGGTCGCAGTCGCTGCTGATGATGTTGCGGGCGCTGGTGACCAGCCGCTGGGCTGCCTGGACGGCGATCTGGCAGCTGGCCCGGTCGGGGTCGGTGCCCGGCATGGTGGCGACGGCGTCGGTGATCGCGATGCGCAGTGCCTGATAGAGGGCCAGCAGCGCCCACATCTCCTGCTCCAGCCCGGTGGGGTCGCCCGAGCGCAGCACCCGGCCGTTCAGCAGGCTGTGGCGCAGCGCGAGGTAGGCGGTCTCATGCTGCCACCGCTCGTGGTACAGGCGCATCAGTTCCTGCGCCGGCCAGGCGCGGTGATCGAGCAGGGTGGTGGCCAGCCGGTAGTGCCCGCCGTAGCGGGTGCCGTCATGGCAGGTGACGGTGACCTCGGCGGTGATGATCCGCACCCGCACGCCGCCGATCAGCGAGGTGAACGACTGGTCGGGCAGGTGCGACAGGACCGGCGGGCGCCGGGTGGCGGTGAGCCGGACCAGGAACTGGGCGCGGGTGGCGGCGACCTCGGCCAGGAACGTGCCGGCGTCGAAGCCGCGGTCCATCAGCACCAGCATCGTCTCATCGAGCCGGTGCGGCAGCTTACGGGCCCAGGCCAGCTCGCCGTCGGCGGTCGTGCCGAATGCCGCGCCGATGAGCGCCCGGGTGCCGGTCTCGCACAGCGTCATCAGCTGCAGCACCGGGTAGCCTGTCTCGCCGCCTGGTGCCTTCATCGTTCCCAGCCAGCCCCGGTTCCGGGCCGTGTCGGGCACCTTGAGGGACCGGCAGCCGCCGAAGGCGACCGTGCGGTACCGGCCCGCTGTCACGCCGGGCGTGCGCGGCAGGCCCAGCGGCCCGGCCAGCATCGCAAACAGTGCCTGCAGCGGCGCCGGGCCCAGGCGGCGGCGCAGGTCCCGCAACGCCCTGGCCGACGGCGGCCGTGCCTGCCCGCCCAGGCCAGCGGTCAGCTCCGCCCACACGCCCGCGTACCCGCGGCCAGCGAACAAGCACATCGCCAGCAGGAAGTAGATCCGGGCCCGCGACGGCAGCATGCGCAGCCGCCGTTCCCGCGTCCGCGTCTGCTCCAGCACGGCGTCCGCTAACTCAAACGGCACGATCCGCGTCAGCTCACGCAGGTGACCCGGGGCGAACACCCCGGCCGCCACCGTAATCGTCGTGGTGATGGTCGTGACAGCGGAATCGATGGCAGACTGGACGCGCAACGGAGGTCCTCGGCGACGTGGTGATCTTGGTCGATTCCCGTCTTACCGGACCTCCGTTTGCCTGTCGCCAGCGACACGCCGAGCCCGGTCCTTGACCAGCACGCCGAGCCCTTAACTCCCCGGCATTGTGTCTAGCCGGCCCGTCAGCCGGCCCTGTCTAGCCGGCCCTGTATTTGCTGCCTGGCCCGGTCAGGATCGGCGTACCTGACCGCGCCATCGGCCTCGGCGTGCGAGCGGGTGAGACCGCGTGAGACCGCGTGAGACATCGTGAGACATCGCGTTTTAGGCTATATCAACCTATTCATAAGAACCGTAATCGAGGTAAGTGCAGGAGTAGGCTCCGGCGGGCATTGGCGGGGCGGACGATAGGGTCGATTCTGAAAGGGACTGTGTGAGGAGGGGCTGCGTGAGCGGGCAGACCGGGGCGGATCTTCAGTGGACGGCGACTGACGCGCGGGCGGTAGATCTCATTCGCGTGCTCGCCATGGATGCCGTCCAGAAGGCTGGTTCCGGGCACCCTGGTACGGCCATGAGCCTGGCGCCGGCCGCGTACGTGCTCTTCCAGCGGGTACTCAGGCACGACCCGGCAGATCCGCAATGGTTGGGCAGGGACCGTTTCGTGCTCTCTTGCGGGCATTCCAGCCTGACGTTGTATATCCAGCTGTATCTGTCCGGCTATGGGCTCACCATGGACGACCTTGAGGCGCTGCGCACCTGGGGCAGCAGGACGCCAGGCCATCCCGAGCACAACCTCACCCCTGGCGTCGAAACGACCACGGGGCCGCTCGGCCAGGGGCTGGCGAACGCGGTGGGGATGGCCATGGCTGCCAGGCGCGAGCGCGGGCTCCTCGACCCGGACGCTCCGGCCAGGCAGAGCCCGTTCGACCACCACATCTACGTGTTCGCGTCGGACGGAGACATGGAGGAGGGCATCAGCCACGAGGTTTCCTCGCTGGCCGCCCACCAGAAGCTCGGCAACCTGGTGTTGCTCTACGACGACAACAACATCTCGATCGAGGACGACACGAACATCGCCAAGTCCGAGGACGTGCTCGCCAGGTACGCCGCTTACGGATGGCACACTCAGCGGGTCAGCTGGCGTACGCCAGAGGGTTACCACGAGGACGTGGAAGCGCTCTATCGCGCGTTCCGCAACGCGCGCGACCACACCGACGCCCCGTCCATCATCGCGCTGTCCACGATCATCGGCTGGCCAGCGCCGAACAAGCAGAACACGGGCGAGGCGCACGGCTCGGCGCTCGGCGCTGACGAGGTCGCCGCCACCAAGGCGATCCTCGGCTTCGACCCCGCCGTGAACTTCCCGGTCGACGACAAGGCCGTCGCCCGCGCCCGCGAGGTAGCCGACCGCGGCAAGGCGGCCAGGGCGCAGTGGGAGGAGAGCTTCGCGCGGTGGGCGGAGGCCAGCCCGTCCCGGCGCGCGCTGCTCGACCGGCTCGCGGCGCGCGCGCTGCCGCCTGGCTGGTCGGATGTAATGCCAGTGTTCTCGGCGGACGACGGCCCGATGGCGACCCGGTCGGCGTCCGGCAAGGTGCTCAACGCGCTCGCGCCGGTGCTCCCCGAGCTCTGGGGTGGATCGGCCGACCTGGCAGGGAGCAACGACACCACGATGGCCGGAGAGCCGTCGTTCATCCCGCTCGAGCACCAGACCAAGATGTTCCCCGGCAACCCGTACGGCAGGACGCTGCACTTCGGGATCAGGGAATTCGGCATGGGCGGGATCCTCAACGGGATCACCTTGCACGGCCTGACCAGGCCCTACGGCGGAACGTTCCTCGTCTTCAGCGACTACATGCGGCCGGCGGTCAGGATGGCCGCGCTGATGGAGATCCCGGTCACGTTCGTCTGGACGCACGACTCGATCGGGCTCGGCGAGGACGGGCCCACGCACCAGCCGGTCGAACAGCTGTGGGCGCTGCGAGCCATCCCAGGGCTTGATGTGGTGCGGCCCGCCGACGCCAACGAGACAGCCGTCGCGTGGAAGACCATCATCGAGCACACCGACAGGCCCGCCGGTCTGTGCCTGACCAGGCAGAAGCTCCCGGTGTTCGACAGGGCCGAGCTCGCGGACGCCGATGGCACAGCGCTCGGAGGGTACGTCCTGGCCGAGGCGCCAGGCGGCGAGCCCGACGTGATCCTGATCGGCACCGGCAGCGAAGTGGAGATCGCGCTCGCCGCCCGCGATGCGCTGTGGGAAGAGAAGATCGCGGCCAGGGTCGTGTCGATGCCGTGCCTGGAGTGGTTCGCCGAGCAAGACCAGGCCTACCGCGATCAGGTGCTTCCCCCGCAGGTCAGGGCCAGGGTCAGCGTCGAGGCCGGGATCGCGCTCGGCTGGCGCGCGATCGTCGGCGACGCGGGCGAGATGATCAGCCTCGAGCACTTCGGCGCATCAGCGGCGTACCAGACGCTCTACGCCGAGTTCGGAATCACCTCCGAGCGGGTTGCGCAGGCCGCCCGGCAGAGCCTCGGCAGGGTCGGCGCGCCCGCTTAGGACTGGCACAGCCAGGAAGGAATAGTCATGACAGCACAGCAGGACAAGCAGGACGTGCTCGCGCAGCTGACCGCGGAAGACGTCTCGATCTGGCTGGACGACATCAGCCGTGAGCGGCTCACCTCTGGCAACCTGGCCGCGCTGGCCAGGGACTTCCACGTGCGCGGCGTCACGTCCAATCCGACGATCTTCGCGAAGGCGATGGAGCAAGGCTCCGCGTACGACAAACAGCTCGGCGACCTGGCGCTGCGCGGGGTCGACGTGGGCGAGGCCTCGCGTGCCCTCACGACCTACGACATCAGGTGGGCCTGCGACGTCCTGAGACCCGTGTTCGACTCATCGGACGGCGTCGACGGCAAGGTGTCGATCGAGGTCGACCCGCGGATCGCCGCCGACACGGCGGCGACCATCGCCGAGGCGCGGGCGCTGTGGTGGCTCGTCGACCGGCCGAACGTGTACATCAAGATCCCGGCGACGGCGGCGGGCATCCCCGCGATCCAGGCCTGCCTGGCCGAGGGCATCTGCATCAACGTCACGCTCATCTTCTCGCTGGACAGGTACGAGGAAGTCATCGACGCGTTCATGTCCGGGCTGGAGGCTGCCGACGAGGCGCACGTCGCGACGCTGACGTCGGTGGCGTCGTTCTTCGTCAGCCGGGTGGACACCGAGGTGGACCGCAGGCTAGACGCCCTCGGTACCCCCGAGGCGCAGGCGCTGCGCGGCAAGGCAGCGATCGCGAACGCAAGGCTCGCCTACGAGATCTTCGAGAAACACTTCTCGACCCTGCGCTGGGACGCGCTGGCGGCCAGGGGCGCCCGGGTGCAGCGCCCGCTCTGGGCCTCGACCAGCACCAAGGATCCGGCCTACCGGGACACCATGTACGTCGAGGACCTCGTCGCGCCGCACACCGTCAACACCATGCCCGAGGCGACGCTGCACGCGATGGCCGACCACGGCGTGGTGACCGGGAACACCATCGCGGGGACCTACGACGAGGCGCGGAAGGTCTTCGCGGACCTCGAGAAGCTCGGGATCGGCTACGACGACGTCGTCGCCGTGCTGGAAGACGAGGGCGTCCGCAAGTTCTCCGACTCCTCGGACGGTGTGCTCAAGACCATCGGCGAGCAGCTCGATCCGGCGAAGAGCGGCATGGCGGGGGCAAGCAGGGCGGAGGGCTCCGGGGGGTCGTCCTCCCGGGCAAGCACAGCACGATGAGCAACCCGCTGCGCGACCCGCGTGATCGCCGGATTCCGCGGGTCGCCGAGCCGAGCGTGCTGGTCATGTTCGGCGTGACCGGTGACCTTGCCCGCAAGAAGCTGCTGCCTGCCGTGTACGACCTGGCCAACCGGGGACTGCTGCCACCTGGGTTTTCGCTCGTCGGCTTCGCCCGCAGGGACTGGAGTGACGAAGAGTTCGTCGCTCACGCCTACGATGCGGTCCGCGAGCATGCCAGGACCACGTTCAGGGAGAGCGTGTGGCAGCAGGTAAGCGACGGAGTGCGGTTCGTCTCCGGTGAATTCTCCGACGCCGAGGCCTTCGACCGGCTGGCCGCGGTGGTCGGCGGCCTCGATGCCGAGCGCGGCACGGCCGGCAACCGCGCGTTCTACCTGTCGGTCCCGCCTGGGCAGTTCCCCATCGTGGTGCGCCAGCTCGAGCAGGCTGGCCTCACCGATAAGAAGAACGAGCACGGCTGGAAGCGGGTCGTCATCGAGAAGCCGTTCGGACACGACCTGACCAGCGCGCGGGACCTGAACGACCTGCTCGCCTCCGTGTTCGAACCGCATTCGGTCTTCCGAATCGACCACTACCTCGGCAAGGAGACCGTGCAGAACCTGCTCGCGCTCCGGTTCGCCAACACGCTCTTCGAGCCGATCTGGAACCGCAGGTACGTGGACCACGTCCAGATCACGATGGCCGAGGACATCGGGATCGGCGGCCGGGCCGGCTACTACGACGGCATCGGCGCGGCCAGGGACGTGATCCAGAACCACCTGCTCCAGCTGCTCGCGCTGACGGCCATGGAGGAACCTGTCTCGTTCGCGTCTGACGGGCTGCGCGCGGAGAAGCAGAAGGCGCTGTCGGCCGTGCAGATTCCCGACGACCCGCTGACCGGGACGGCGCGCGGCCAGTACGCGGCAGGCTGGCAGGGCGGCATTCCTGTGCACGGCTTTCTGGCCGAGGATGGCATCGCGCCAGACTCGGTGACCGAGACGTATGCGGCGATCAAGCTGGGCGTGGACACCAGGCGGTGGGCAGGGGTTCCGTTCTACCTGCGCACCGGCAAGCGGCTGGCGACCAGGATGACGGAGATCGCGGTGATCTTCCAGCGCGCGCCGCACCTGCCGTTCAACGCGACAGACGCGAAGGAGCTCGGGCAGAACGCCCTGGTGATTCGCGTTCAGCCGGACGAGGGCATCACGATGCGCTTCGGCTCGAAGGTGCCGGGCTCGGCGATGGAGGTCAGGGACGTGAACATGGACTTCGCCTACGGCGAGTCCTTCACCGAGTCCAGCCCTGAGGCTTACGAGCGGCTGCTGCTCGACGTGCTCGTCGGCGATCCGCCGCTCTTCCCTGGCCACGAGGAGGTCGAGCTGTCGTGGAAGATCCTCGACCCGATCGAGCAGTTCTGGGCGGCCAACGGCCGGCCAGAGCCCTACCTCGCCGGATCGGCGGGACCGGCCTGTTCCGACGCGATGATGGCGCGGGACGGCCGGGCCTGGCGACGGCTCTAGCGGGCGGATGAGCGATGAAGGTAGAGCTGATCGACACCAGCGCGAGCACGGTGCGCAACGAGCTCACCAGGATGTGCCAGCAGATGGGCGGGCTGACCACCGGCGTCGTGCTCAACCTGGTCATCATGACCGACGAGGCCGGCCAGTACGACGCGATGCGGGCCGCGACCCATGCCGGCCGCGAGCATCCCTGCCAGATACTCGGCGTGATCGCAAGGGCCGGGCGCGGGCCGCGCCGGCTCGACGCCGAGGTCACCGTCGGCGAGAACATGCCGGGCCAGACCGTGCTGCTGCGAATCCAGGGCGAGCTGAACGAGCATGTCGACTCCGTCATCACGCCGCTGCTGGTGCCTGACACGCCAGTGGTGATCTGGTGGCCTGGCAAGGCGCCTGAGGCGCCAGCCGCCGACGCGCTCGGAGTGCTCGGCCAGCGGCGGATCACCGACGCCGCCGCCGACGAGGAGCCGAGGGAACGGCTGCTGCGCCTGTCGGCTGGTTACCGCCCCGGCGACACGGACCTGGCCTGGGCGCGGACCACCAACTGGAGGTCGCTGCTGGCCGCGACGCTGGACCGGCCATATCAGGAGATCGCGGAGGTCACGGTCGGCGCGGAGGCCGACAATCCGAGCGCTGACCTGATGGCCGCCTGGCTGGCGCTCAGGCTTGGCGTCCCTGTGCACCAGGAAGCCACCGCGGGCCCCGGCGTGACCGAGGTGAGCTTCATAACCACGGACGGCAAGATCGTTATCAGCAGGGCGGACGGGCGGAACGCCACGCTGTCCAGGCCAGGGGAACCTGACCGCTTTGTTGCCCTGCACCGCAGGGAGACCGACGAGCTGCTGGCCGAGGAGTTGCGCAGGCTCGATCCTGACGAGGTATACGGGGAGACGCTCGCCGAACTGGCGACTGGCCAGCTGGCGAGAGCCGACGAGGAATAACAAGGAGTAAGGCCATTTCTGTCCCGCAGATCCTCATTCATCACGACGGCGAACTGCTGGCGAAGGCGGTTGCCGCCAGGCTCGTGACCAGGCTCGTCGACGCTGTAGCCGCGAAGGGCCTGGCCTCTGTGGTGCTCACCGGCGGTGGCATCGGCACCAAGGTGCTCGCCGAACTAGCCGCGGCTCCGGCAAGGGACGCGGTGGACTGGCACAGGGTGGAGATCTGGTGGGGCGACGAGCGTTTCCGGCCGGCCGGCGATCCCGAGCGGAACGAGACCGGCGCCCGCAGCGCCCTGCTCAGCCACGTCGACGTCGATGAGAGCAGGGTGCATCCGATGCCGGGGCCGGACGGGCCGGACGGCCCTGACCCCGAAGCCGCGGCCGAGCGGTACGCGGGCTGGCTGCGCGGCATCGCCGAGCCGCAGGACAGGGTCGGCGTGCCGAGATTCGACGTGCTGATGCTCGGCATCGGTCCCGACGCGCACATTGCCTCGCTCTTTCCCGGTCTGCCAGCGCTCTACGAAGAGGAGCGCACCGTGGTGGCCGTCCGTGGCGCGCCCAAGCCGCCGCCGGTGCGGCTGACGCTGACCCTGCCCGCCATCAGGGCCGCCTCCGAGGTGTGGATACTCGCGTCAGGGAGCGAAAAGGCGGGGGCTGTGCGGCTCGCGCTCTCCGGCGCCGGACCGGTGCAGGTTCCCGCCGCCGGGGCCCGCGGTGTGCAGCAGACCTTGTTCCTGCTCGACCGCGCGGCGGCGGCCGAAGTGCCCGTCCAGCTCAGCAGGTTCGCCTCGCCCTGATCGGCGCAACCCCGGTATTTCTTCACGCTTATAACGCACTGAGTAACATAGCGTGCCCATTCGCTATGTTTCGATGACCCTGCCATGACATATCTAGTAACCGGGTCTCGCCTAATCGCTGAACCAGAGTTACGCTCAGTGCATAACTTCCATATTGAGTCTGATGGGTGAATCAGGCGTCATGGAAGTAAGGAAGGCCCGGAATATGGATAACTGGCCACTTCAACCCCGTGATACGAGCGTTATCCGTTATCAATGTGTGCGCTTCGATTGGGTGATTAAGTCCATATTGACCGGGACATCCAGTAAATCGATCAGGTCGTCGTTATGGCCAGTTTGGGCGATGACATCACTTGTGTTCGGTGTAGTCCGATGATCCGTTCCGTGTAGGTTCCCCCCTCCATCGATCCGGTTCCCCTCGGATCGATGCCAACCTCCCGAGGAGGATGCACGTGAGTACTTCCGAAGAAACCGCGGTCGCGACAGCCCCCGCGGCGGCTGCCACCGGGGTCGCTGACCCCGCGCCGCTCGGGCTCGCTGCCTTCGCGCTCACCACGTTCCTGCTCTCAGCGATCAACGCGGGCTGGGCGAAGAACAGCACCGGCGGCGACTGGTGGGGCTACGCGATCGCCTACGGCGGCATCATCCAGCTGCTGGCCGGCATGTGGGAGTTCAGGAACAGGAATGTATTCGGCGCGACGGCGTTCTCGACCTATGGCGGCTTCTGGATAGGCGTAGGCCTCTGGCTGCACTTCGTAGCGCCAACCGCCCATGACCCGCTGCAGCTGAACAGGGACCTCGGCTGGATCCTGCTGGCATTCGCGATCTTCAATACGTACATGCTGATCATCAGCACCCAGCTGAATATGGCGGTATTCGGCGTCTTCCTGACGCTAGAGCTCACCGAGATCTTCCTGTTCCTCGGCAACTTCACCACCACCTCGCCCGCGCTGCCGCCCGACCCGACCAATTCAACCCTGATCATGGTCGGCGGCTACCTCGGCGTCATCACGGCGCTGGTCGCCTGGTACACATCGGCGGCTGGCGTGATGAACGGCCACAAGGGCCGCGAGGTCTTCCCGGTCGGCAAGCCGCTGATGAGCATGTAGGCGCGAACGGGCGGCACGCTGGTCCCGCACTGGACCAGCGCGCCGCCCGGTACCGTTGGGCGGTGGCACTACCGAGATCACGCAACCGCCCGTGGCGGGCGATCGTCACTCTCGCGCTGGCGGTAGCGGCCGCCGTCACGGCCGATGTCGTCGGCATCCCTCTCGCGGTCACGACGCGGCAGGCCGCGGCCAAGACCAACACGCTGGTCAGCCTCGACATCGGGCACCTGGTCACGATCTGCGCCTCGATCGCCTTCCTCGTTCTGGCGCTGACGTCCACGTTCGCCTTCGCCGCCTGGGCGCGCGACGCGCTGCAGCGATTCATCGGCAGCGCCTACGCGGCGATCGTCAGGTACGTGATGATCCTCATCGGGACCAGCCTGGTGGTGCTCGTCACGCTGTCCATGCTTGGCTTCAGGATCGCGCAGCTGGTAGTCGGCGGCGCGGTCACCGGCGTGCTGCTCACCATCGCCGCGCAGCAGTCGCTGTCGAACCTGTTCGCCGGCGTGATGCTGCAGTTCGCTCAGCCGTTCAGGGTTGGCGACCAGGTGCGGATCAGGTCGGGGGCGCTGGCGGGCACGATCGAGGGCACCGTGACCGAGTTCAGCATCACCTACGTCAGGCTCGTGACCGCCGACGGGCAGATCCTGCTGCCCAACTCTCAGGTGCTGGCCGCGGCCGTCAGCCCGATGTCAGACGCGGCAGACGACGCAGCTGGAGCGGGTGCGGGAGTGGCGTAAGACGCGATGGCCGGCACCCATCGGGTGCCGGCCATCGCAGCGCTATCACCACGGGTGCCGTAAGGCGACCTTTCAGTGATTCGCCTCGTACTTCGTAATGACCTGCGCCGGAATCCGGCCGCGATCACTGACGTCCATGCCGGAGCGCTTTGCCCAGGCCCGGATCTCGGCGCTGCGACGGCGATGTGCCGTCGTGCGCCTCTTGGTCCGCCCGACCTTGGATGAAACCTTGCGAGCCCGGTCGGCGAAGCGCTTCATCGTTTCGTCGAACTTCTGGCTGTGTTTCTCGCAGAGGTCTATCTCATAGTCGCGGCCGTCAAGGCTGAACGCGTGAGTGACGTGCTCCCCGTTCGGAATCTCTTTAGCGTCGTAGTCACACGCGAATGTGACTGAGACCTTCTGTGCCACGTCTTTCCCCCCTTCCCCTAACCGCGACAATATTCCCGCGCGTGCTCGGTTCATAACAGAGGGTGATGAGGCAATTTCACAGAGTGCGCATTGAGCGCGGATCGACCGCGTGGCGCCGGCACCGCTTACGGCTGATCAGCTCAGGCGGTGCCCTGAGCTGGGAATTCGGGCCTGGGTGCCTACTGGCGAGGCAGTCAGCGCGCCCGATAGGAAGCGGCGGCAGGACCCCAATCCGTGGTGGCTTGCTCGGTCTTTGCCGAGTGCGCATATCCGCCGAGGGAGTCCTCGGGCGCCGGATCGGGCTGGTCTTCTGGCCAGGCCCGCGTCGGCGCGCCTTCCTGATAGGCGCCGTGCGGCCCGTGCGGCGCGGCCAGGAACTGGGTCTCGGCGCGATAGGCGGCGTCCGGCTCGCCGCGGTATTGCTGGTCGTGCTGGTAAGGCCCGTGCGCCGAGTCGGCATAGCCGCGCGGCGCGGCATATTCAGGCGGCCGATCGTAGTCGGCCGGCTGGCCGTAATCGGGTCCCTGAGCGTATTCCGACCGCTCGTCGTATCCCGACCGCTCCGGGTATCCGGGCGGCTGTGCGTATCCGGACGGATGGGCGTAGGCGCCGGTTCCCTCATAGCCAGGACCATCTGGGCGTGGCGGCACCGGACCCTGCGGACCGCCCGCCGGCCTCTGGCCATGCGGGCCGGCGGCTGGCCGCTGGCCCTGATAGTCGGGCTGGTACGGCGCGGGAGGCGCGACGTCGGGAACGTAGCGGGGGGCGTAGTACTCGTCAGGCTCGCCGTGGCCTTCACCTGAGCGATGGCCGGGCCCGGCAGCCGGGCGCTCATAGTCCCCGTAGTACTGGCCGCCCGCCTCCGCGGGCGCGCCGTACTGACCGGCTTGGTAGCCGTAAGCTGGCCCGGCTCCGTATGGCGGGCCTGAGCCGTAACCGGGCGCTCCTGCATAAGTGGCCTGGTCGCCGTAGCCTGCCGGTTCCGCATAGCCATAGCCGGGATCGGAGCCGGCGTTTGCGTAGGACGGCTCACCGGGCTGCCGATCAAGTTCTCGGGACGGCGGTCCTGCCTGGAGCGTTTCGACCATCCTGGCCAGATCGCCAAAGGGCAGCCTGAAGGTGCTCGTGCACCTGTTGCCCTGCCAGATGCTGAAGACCGCGACCGAGCTGTCCGCGTACCAACTCAGCCGCATGGTCCGTGATTCACCCCTGACGTCGAAGAAGACCTCGCCCTCGCGGGGCAGGGGAACGGCATCCGGCTCCGACATGCTGCCTATCGTCGCCCCGGCGGGCAGGGTTGTCTAGCCAATGAAACGCATTGGCCGGTCAGACCGCCCGGAATCGGGCGGATGGCGCCACATTACCGGATCTCGCGTCGACCGCGCCGCGCCACGCGTCCGACCTCAGCCGATTACGCCCCGCTGTGGACCGAGCGAGTCTGGTAATCTTGGCCGTGCGGCAGTGTGCGCGATGACATGATTGTCAGGCGGTGCGCTGACGTCGCGGATTGTTAAGCCCAGCTGCCCGCCGGCGAGGGTCACGAGCCCGGTGCCGGCCTCGGGCGCGGGTGCCCCCATCGAGGGACGCTGCCGGGCGAAGGCCTCCGAACCGGGCGACCTGGGGAACACTTCGGCGCTGCAAGGCGTTTGGATGTTGCGACGGGGCGGATGCCGCATCGCGCGATTTTCGTTGTATTTGCGTCTGGTGAGACGTGTGCTCGCTGGGCGGACGTTAACGATGAGCTGGTTGAGGAGAGCTTTCCATGTCTGAGGTACGCCGTCAGACCGTGCTCCTGCCACGGCCGAACTGGGGCTGGCAGGACCGGGCCGCCTGCAAGGGCGCCGATGTTGTGCTGTTTTTCGGACCGGACGGTGAGCGGCAGCCCGAGCGTGACATCAGGGAGCGCAAGGCCAAGGCGCTCTGCGGATCTTGCCCGGTCAGAATGGAATGCCTAGGTTACGCGGTCAGCAGGCCTGAGAAGTACGGCACGTGGGGCGGCTTGAACGAGGACGAGCGCTCAGCCGAGCGCCGCAGGCGGATGCGCCGCGCCAACACGAACGCGGCCTGATCCCGTTTGTCAATCCGCCGCGGCATGCCCTGCCGTGGCGCGTCCGCACGCGGCCGGCGGTTTGGCTGGCCGCACGCGAGCGAGAATGAGACCATGATCTGCCGGAGCTGCCGTCACCACGAGCACGATTCCTGCAAGGGCGGCACCTGGTGCGATTGCCAGCACAAGCAGCCGGCCGCGCTGCAGCCAGAACCGGCCATGGGCTGGGTCAGGCAGGGTTAGCCCGGCTGCGGGCGGGCAGTTCCTGTGCAGAAGCAGGCTTGGGTTAGAACGCGCCTGCGTTCAAAGAGCACGGCACCGCCCGGAATACCGGTGTCAGCGCGGCGGTTGCCTCGAACGCGAGAACGTAGACGCGAGTACCCCGACAGCACGACCCGCACAGCGAACACGCACAGCACCGCCAATGCAGCCGGGAGGAAATGGGCCGTGACGCACCTCTCTTCACCTGCTTCACGTGCATTCCGGGTCATTTGGACATACTCTGTCCTCAGGGATGCCCATCGTGTCCCTAGGGATAAAGCATGACTCCCCAGTACCGGCCAGCACAGCCACGGCCGTCCCGGCCTGGCCAGCCTGGTTCCGCGGGTTCAGAGGAGGCACGCAGTATGGAGACCCTGGCCGCTGAGGCGGCCGAAGCGCTCAAGGGCGCATCGGCAGACGAGGTCATCAAGTGGGCAGCCGAGACGTTCGGCAGCCGGCTGTGCATCACGTCGTCGATGACCGACGCCGTGATCGTCGACCTCGCATCGCGCCAGATCCCCGGGATCGACGTCCTCTTCCTCGACACCGGTTACCACTTCGCCGAGACAATCGGCACCCGCGACGCCGTCTCGGCGGTCTACCCGGTCAATGTGATCAATGTCACGCCGCCCACCACGGTCGCCGAGCAGGATGCCGAGCTTGGCGCCAAGCTCTACGCCCGCAACCCTGACCTGTGCTGCTACCTGCGCAAGGTCGTCCCGCTCGAGCAGTCACTCGAGCCGTACGACGCCTGGATCACAGGCGTTCGCCGCGAGGAGACCGACGCCAGGACCGATACCAAGGTCGTGCAGTGGGACCCCAGGCGGCAGATGGTCAAGGTCAACCCCGTCGTCGAGTGGACCCAGCAGGAAGTCGACGACTACATCGCGTCCCGTGGCGTGCTGGTGAATCCGCTCGTCTACGACGGCTACCCGTCGATCGGCTGCGCGACGTGCACGGCGCGCGTCGAGGCCGGCGCTGACCCGCGCAGCGGCCGCTGGGCTGGCACCGCCAAGACCGAGTGCGGCATCCACACCTGACCCACGAGGTCACCAACCAGCCGCCGCCGCTGGCCGGCCACGATGTCGCCGCCGACCAGGCGCTGCTGACCGCGGTCGCCGAGCACGACGCGAACTGGGTTCTGCCCGAGCTGCACGAGCTTGGCGAGCTCGCGGGCTCGGCCGAGGTGATCGAGCAGGCCAGGCTCGCCAACACCCATGATCCGGTCCTGCGCACGCATGACAGGTACGGGCACAGGATCGACGAGGTCGAGTTCCACCCGGCGTGGCACCAGCTGATGACAACCGCGGTCAGCCACGGCCTGCACGCGGCCCCGTGGGCCCGTGTCCAGCCTGGCGCGCACGTCGCACGGGCTGCCAAGTTCCTCGTCTGGACGCAGGCCGAGGCCGGGCACGGCTGCCCGATCTCGATGACGTACTCCGTGATCCCCGCGCTGCGGCACGCTCCTGACCTGGCGGCCACGTTCGAGCCGCTACTGACGTCCACGAGCTACGACCCTGGCCTGCGGGTACCCAAGTCGGGCCTGCTCGCTGGCATGGCGATGACCGAGAAGCAGGGCGGCTCCGACGTCCGGGCGAACGCCACGGGCGCCGTTCCGGCCGGAGACGGCAGCTACCTCATCACCGGCCACAAATGGTTCTGCTCGGCGCCGATGTGCGACGTGTTCCTGATCCTCGCGCAGGCCCCGGACGGGCTGACCTGCTTCTTGCTGCCCAGGGTGCTCCCTGACGGCACCAGGAACCGGATGCACATCCAGCGCCTCAAGGACAAGCTCGGCAACCGATCGAATGCCTCGTCCGAGGTCGAGTACGACGACGCCGTGGCATGGCCCGTGGGCGAACCAGGCCGCGGCGTCGCCACCATCATCGAGATGGTCAGCTCGACCAGGCTGGACTGCATCCTCGGCAGCGCGGCCGCCATCCGGCAAGCCTGTGTAGAGGCGACGCACCACGCGAGCCACCGGCGGGCGTTCGGCGCGACGCTGGCCAGCCAGCCCGCGATGACGGCGGTCCTGGCCGACCTGGCCCTGGAGTCCGAGGCCGCGACGACGCTCGCGCTGCGGCTGGCGGCCGCGGCGGACCGAGCCGCCCGCGCCGACGCCAGCGAGGCCGCGCTGCTCAGGCTGCTGCTGCCGGCCGCGAAGCACTGGATCTGCAAGCGCACGCCGATGGTGGTCGCCGAGGCGCTGGAGTGTCTCGGCGGCAACGGCTACGTCGAGGAGTCCGTCATGCCGCGGCTGTACAGGGACGCGCCGCTGAACTCCATCTGGGAGGGCTCCGGCAACGTGACGGCGCTCGACCTGCTGCGCGCTCTCGCCCGCTCACCGGGCGGCATCGAGGCGCTGCGCGCCGAACTCGGGCAGGTCGCTGGCGCTGACCCCAGGCTCGATGCGGCGGTGCGGCGGCTCTGGGGGACGCTGGCCGAGATCTCCGCGGACCCGACCACCGGGCCTTACCGGGCTCGCGCGCTGGCCGGCTTGCTGACCCTGGTCATGCAGGCGGCGCTGCTGATCAGGTTCGCGCCCGCACCGGTCAGTGACGCCTTCTGCGTGTCCCGGCTGGGCGAGCGAGGCGGGCGGGGCGGGCCAGGTGTGACGTTCGGCACGCTGCCGCCAGGACTTGACCTGGCCGCGATCGCCGACAGGACGCGGCCAGTCCTTGCCAGGTAGGGTCTCCTGATGCGCGTATGGCCCGGCACCCCCTATCCGCTTGGCGCTGTTTGGGATGGTTCGGGTACTAACTTCGCGATCTTCTCAGAAGTTGCCGAACTAGTCGAGCTATGCCTGTTCGACGCGGACGGTGTCGAGACCAAGGTGGCGCTGAGCGAGGTCGACGGGTTCGTCTGGCACTGCTACCTGCCCGACGTCGGGCCAGGCCAGAAGTACGGTTTCCGCGTCCACGGACCGTATGACCTGCGTCGCGGGCACCGGTGCAACCCGGCCAAGCTGTTGCTCGACCCGTATGGCAAGGCGATCGATGGCGAGGTCACCGCGAGCCCCGCCTTGTTTTCTTACGTCCGCGGTGGCTCAGACCCGGCTGCGCTGAACACTGACGACAGCGCCCCGTTTATGCCAAGGAATGTTGTCATCAACCCGTATTTTGACTGGGCCGGTGATCAGCAGCTCCGGCGGCCGTATCACGAGACATTGATCTACGAGGCGCACGTCCGCGGGCTGACCGTGCGCCATCCTGGCGTCCCTGAGGAGCTGCGGGGCAGCTACGCGGGGCTGGCGTCACCCGCGGTCATCGAGCACCTGCAGCGGATCGGCGTCACCGCGATCGAGCTGATGCCCGTGCACCAGGCAGTGCCCGAGCCGATCCTGGCCGAGCGCGGCCTGACGAACTACTGGGGCTACAACACCATCGGCTTCTTCGCGCCGCACCAGGGCTACGGCTCATCGGCCGCGGCGCACGGGCACGTGGCCGAGTTCAAGTCGATGGTCAAGACGCTGCACCAGGCTGGTATCGAGGTCATACTCGACGTGGTCTACAACCACACAGCCGAGGCCGCCGAGCTCGGGCCGACGATGAGCTTTCGCGGCATCGACAACGCCGCCTACTACCGGCTGTCAGACCAGAACCCGGCCGTCTACCTCGACTACACCGGCTGCGGCAACAGCCTGAACGTGCGGCACCCGCACGCGCTCCAGCTGATCATGGACTCGCTGCGGTACTGGATCGATGAGATGCACGTCGACGGGTTCCGGTTCGATCTCGCTTCGGCGCTCGCCAGGGAGCTGCACGACGTCGACCGGCTGGCGACGTTCTTCGACCTCGTGCAGCAGGACCCGCTGGTCTCCCAGGTCAAGCTCATCGCCGAGCCATGGGACGTTGGCGAGGGCGGATACCAGGTGGGCCAGTTCCCGCCGCTGTGGACCGAATGGAACGGGAAGTACCGCGACACGGTGCGTGACTACTGGCGCGGGTCGCCAGGCCAGCTGCCGGAGCTGGCATCGCGGCTGACCGGATCCAGTGACCTGTACGAGACCAGCGCGCGGCGGCCGGTTGCCTCGGTCAACTTCGTCACCTGCCACGACGGCTTCACGCTGCGCGATCTGGTGTCTTACAACGCCAAGCACAACGAGGCCAACGGCGAGGAGAACCACGACGGGTCGAACGACAACAGGTCGTGGAACTGCGGAGCGGAGGGCCCGACCGACGACCCCGAGATCAATGCGCTGCGGGACAGGCAGGTGCGGAACTTCCTCGTGACGCTGTTCTTCTCGCAGGGCATTCCGATGCTGCTCGCAGGCGATGAGCTCGGGCGGACGCAGGGCGGCAACAACAACAGCTACTGCCAGGACAACGAGATCTCCTGGATC
Organism: uncultured Actinomycetota bacterium; assembly: GCA_963739025.1. Taxonomy (GTDB): domain Bacteria; phylum Actinomycetota; class Actinomycetes; order Streptosporangiales; family Streptosporangiaceae; genus Chersky-822. Next base: position 935,976 of record CAVTYS010000006.1, read on the forward strand.
GACTGGGACGCCGCCGCGAAGCACTCTGACCTGATCGAGTTCGTTGCCTCGCTGTCTTCCCTGCGTAAGGCCCATCCCGTGTTCCGGCGGCGCAGGTTCTTCAGCGGCCAGGCCGGCGGATCAGGCGACGGGCAGCAGGACATCATCTGGCTGTCCCCCGGCGGGCATCAGATGGGTCCTGACGAGTGGAATTCGTGGGACGCGAAGGCCCTGGCCGTGTGCGTGAACGGGGACGCGATCACCGAGCCTGGGCCGCGGGGCGAGCGAATCACCGACGCGGACTTCATCTTGATGCTCAACGCGCACAGCGACACCGTGTCGTTCACGGTGCCCGCGAGCTTCGGTTCCGCCGGCGTCACCTGGGAGGTGCTCGTCGACACCGGCGTGGCTGTCTCGGGAGATGGCGAGGGTGCTCGGGACGGCCCTATGGGACGCGTCGGCAGCACGGCTGGGCGGGTCGGTTCTGACATGACCCTGGATGTTGAGTCGCGGACGATTGTCGTCTTGCGGGGAGCCAAGCCGAACGGCGGCTGATCGTAACCGGAAGGGTTTATGCAAGACGTAGAGAAAACGGTCGCATATGCCGTTTTCTCTACGTCTAACTAGAGGTGGCGCGGCAGGCGGGCTAGTTGATCGTGGAGTGGACGACGACCGGGTGGCCTTTGCCCAGGAAGAAGATGCCGGGGTAACCGGCCGTCTGGAAGCCCGCATTCGGGTTGTCGTGCAGTGTGGAATGCGAGATCCGGAGCGTGCCCGTGCGGTCGTTGCTGACAAAGAAGATCGCGCCGCCGCCCTCACGCGCGTGGTTGAACTTGATCACGGTGCCGGAGACCACCAGGTGGTAGGTGTCGCCGTCGTTGTAGATGGCGCCGCCGCTGCCGCCGCCGGGGGAACCTGACCTGGGCGGGTTCGCGCCGTGGCCGATCGCCTTGTTGTGCATCATCAGGCTGTTCAGCACGGTCCACGAAACGCCGATGCTGCTGAGCGCACCGCCGTTGGAGCAGTAGCCGCCCTTGAACGTGCTGCGAGTGATGTAGACCGGCCGGTTCCGGTACTCGCTCAGGGCGCGGATGGCCGCGCCGCCCAGGTCAGGTCCTGTCCGGTCGCAGCGGTTGCCGATGAACGTCGAGTTCACGGCCTTGAGCTGGCCGCCGCGGGCGAAGATCGCGCCGCCGCCGCCCCCGTCGAACTTGCCGCCCGTCGAATTGCCGTGCGCGAACGTGATGTTCTGCACGGTCAGCTTCGGGCTGGCCTGGTTGTCGCAGTGCGACGTCGTCCACACCTGGCGCTTGTCGCAGGTGTCCATGTACAGGATCCGGCGGACGCCAGCGCCGCTGAGCGTCACCTTCCCGCCGCCGTCGATGACGACGCGCGAGCTGGTGTTCCTGACCTTGGCGGTGGCCCGCATGATGATGGTGACGTGCTTCGGCCCGCAGTTGAAGGCGATCACGCCGCCTTTAGCCACGGCCCGCACGACGGCCGCCGACGTGCAGCTGCCAGGCGTGCCGGTGCCGACCACGTGGTCGGGGTGCGAGGTGTCCACGGCTCGCCCGGCGACGGGGACGAACGCGTGGCCGGCGGGATTGCCAGCCGCGAACGCCACCGCGTGCACGGCCGCGGTGCTGGCGTGCCGGGCCTGAGCCTGGCTGCCGGCCTGGGTATGGCTGCGGGCCTGGACATGGTGGCGGGCCTGGACCTGATGCCGCGGCGAGACGGGCTTCGCGACCGGCGCGGGGGCGCCGCACCCGGCGATGACGATACCCAACAGGCACACACCGACCAGGAGTCGCATGGCGCATCATGGTAGTGCGGAGTGCCCCGGCACATTGCCTATTCCGGTGTGTCCATCCGCTTACATGCCGCAGCGCACGGATATCGCCTGGTAGTACGGACGAGAGGAGCGACGTGCGCCAGATCTTCCCAGGGAACGGCGACCCGATCGGGCCGGCGGATCCGCTCAGGGCGGCCGGGTCGGCCGAGCCGGGCGAAGCGGCCGCCGAGGACCTCGCGGCAGCTATCGCGGACATCTACCGCTACCCGAACCGGCTGTGGGTCAAGGCGAACTTCGTCGCGAGCATCGACGGCGCGATTTCCGTAGACGGCAGATCGGCAGGGCTGTCGGGCCCCGCCGACCGGCTCGTATTCACGGTGCTGCGCAGCCTCGCCGACGTGGTCGTCGCCGGCGCGGGCACGGTCAGGGCCGAGCGGTACCGCCAAGCCCAGCCCGGCGAGTTGTGGCAGGGGCTGCGCGCGGGGCGTCCGCCCGCGCCGCCGATTGCGGTCGTCACCAGGCGCCTGGACCTCGACTTGTCAGGCCGGCTGTTCGGACGCGGACCTGGCCTTGCCCGCACGATCGTGCTGACCAGCGAGCTCGCCGGCGAGGACCGCCGCGCCGAGGCGGCGCGTGTCGCCGAGGTGGTGGTCGCCGGCGCCGAAACCGTGACGGCCAAGGCAATCGTCGACGCGCTGGCCGCGCGCGGCTACCGCAGGATCCTGATCGAGGGCGGCCCGATGCTACTAGGCCAGGTCGTCGCCGAAGGGCTGCTAGACGAGCTCTGCCTGACGCTCAGCCCCGTGCTCGAAGGCGGGCACGCCGCGGGCCGGCTGACCGCGCAGAGTCTCACGGCACGGGGCGAGCCCACAGCGCCCGCCGCGATGACGCTGGCGACGCTGCTCGAGGACGACGGCTTTCTACTCAGCCGCTACATCAGGGCAGGACGCGAAGGAACCGCCTGAGTCAGACGTTGCTGCTCTGACGCAGCCGCTGGAGCGCCTCGGCGAGGATCGCGGCGCCGTCGTTGGCCGACCGTCGTTCCTTCACGTACGCCAGGTGCGTCTTGTACGGCTCGGCGTGCGGCAGGGGCGGCGGGCTCGTGGCGTCACGACCGGCAGGGACGCCGCAGCGCGGGCAGTCCCAGGTCTCGGGAATCGCGGCGTCGTTGGCGAAACTGGGTATCGTCTCGTGACCGTTGCAGCAATAGAACGACACTCGAACCCGCGGCGCCGCCTCGCCCCGCTCTGCCTCCCCCATGGGTCCTGCGCCGACACGGCTCCCGCGAATGGCGTTACCACTACTCAATGCTTGCCTCTTTCTAGGTGAAGCACCGGTCCCGGCGTCGCCGCGAGCGACGTCGCTTCCGCGCGACGTTACTTCAGCAGCAGACCCAGCGCGACAATGCAGACGAACCACAAGATCCCACAAACGACAGTAATCCGGTCGAGATTTCGCTCGACAACCGACGACGACCCGAGTGACGAGGACATCCCGCCGCCGAACAGGTCAGACAGCCCGCCGCCCTTACCCTTGTGCAGCAGCACGAGCAGCACCATGAGCAGGCTCGTGATGATCAGGACGACAGAGAACGCGATAACCACTACTAGCTCGTCCCTCCGGGCGCGAGTCAGGTCAGTACCAGCCCACCACGGGGTCAGCTAAACCACGGGGCCCTGCTGATAACGGCAGATCCTGACGAATCCTTCGTAATCGAGGCTGGCACCGCCGACGAGCGCGCCGTCGATGTCTGGCTGCGCCATGATGGCAGGCATGTTGTCGGGGTTCACTGATCCCCCGTACAGGATACGCACTCTGGCTGCCACTTCGGGCCGATGGCAAACGGAAACCCGTTCCCTGACTGCCGCGCAGACCTCCTGGGCGTCCTCGGGAGTCGCCACCCTGCCGGTACCAATCGCCCAGATCGGCTCATAAGCGATCACCATCCCGGCCACCTGCTCGGCGGTCAGGCCTGCGAGGCCGGCGTCGATCTGCGACGTGCAGTGCGGCACGTGCTCCCCGGCCTCCCTGATCGTCAGCGACTCACCAACGCACTGGATGGGCGTCATCTCGTTCGCGAACACCGCCCGCACCTTGGCGTTGACTAGCTCGTCGCTCTCGTGGTGGTAGTGCCGCCGCTCCGAGTGCCCGGCCAGCACGTAGCGGCAGCCGAGCTTGGCGAGCATGCGCCCGCTGACGTCTCCGGTATAGGCGCCGTCGGCATGCGGTGAGATGTCCTGGGCGCCGTACTGCAGCTTCAGCTTGTCGCCCTGGACGAGCGTCTGCACGCTGCGCAGCGCCGTGAACGGCGGCAGCACGGCGATGTCAGTTGCCGCGAAGTCCTTGTCGTTCAGCCGGAACGCCAGCTGCTGCGCGAGCGCGAGCGCCTCGAGGTGGTTCTTGTGCATCTTCCAGTTGCCGGCTACCAGGGGCTTGCGGCCGGAAGATCCGCTCACGTGCCCGCCTCCAGCGCAACGAGGCCGGGCAGCGCCTTGCCTTCGAGGTACTCCAGGCTTGCACCGCCGCCGGTCGAGATGTGGCTGAACGCGGACTCACCGAACTTCAGCTGCCGGACAGCCGCGGCTGAATCACCGCCGCCGACCACGGTCAGCCCGTGCACCCGGCTGATCGCCTCGGCCACGGCCTTCGTGCCTGCGGCGAAGGCCGGGAACTCGAAGACGCCCATCGGCCCGTTCCAGAACACCGTGCCCGCGTCGGCCAGTTTCGCGGCGAACACGTCGCAGGTGGCCGGCCCGATGTCCAGCCCCGTCCGGTCGGCGGGGAATACGGACACCGGCACGGTCTCGTGCTCGGCGTCAGCGGCGAAGTCGGTGGCGGCAACCATGTCCACCGGCAGCACGATCTCCGCACCGCCCGGCTGGTCGAGCAGGCGGCCTACCTCGCCGATCATGTCCTGTTCCACCAGCGAGCGGCCGACGTCGTAGCCGCGGGCGGCGAGGAACGTGAACGCCATGCCGCCGCCGATCAGGATCCGGTCGGCGATCGTGGCCAGGCTGGCGACCACGGCCAGCTTGTCGGAGATCTTCGCGCCGCCGAGTACGACCACGTACGGCCGCTTCGGGTTCTCGGTGAGCTGGCGGAGCACGGCCACCTCGGCCAGCACAAGCTCCCCCGCTGCGTGCGGCAGCAGCCCTGGCACGTCGTACACACTCGCGTGCTTGCGGTGCAGCGCCCCGAAGCCGTCCCCGACGTAGAGCTCAGCCAGCGCCGCGAGCCGCCTGGCCAGCTCGCCGCGCACCGCGTCGTCCTTGCTGGTCTCGGCGGGCTCGAACCTGACGTTCTCGAGCAGTCCGACCTCGCCGTCGGACAGTTCGGCGGCGACCGCGACGGCCGACGGCCCTGCCACGTCGGCCGCGAAGCGCACGGGCCGCCCGAGCAGCTCGCCGAGCCGGTCAGCCACGGGCCGCAGCGACGGCCCTCCCGCGGCGCGGGCGGCGTAGCCGTCGCCCGTGGGCCGGCCAAGGTGCGCGCAGACCAGCACCCGCGCTCCCTGCCCGGTCAGGGCGGTGATCGTCGGCAGACTGGCCCTGATCCGGCCGTCGTCGGTGATCGTAGTCCCGTCCCGCGGCACGTTCAGGTCCGCTCTCAGCAGCACGACGCGACCACCAGCGTCGAGGCCGGCGATGCCCCGCATCGCCTATCCCAGCCTGCTGGCGACGAGCGCGGCCATGTCTGCCAGCCGGTTGGAGTAACCCCATTCGTTGTCGTACCAGCCGATGACCTTGACCTGGTCGCCAGAGGCCATCGTGAGCGGCGCGTCGAACGTGCACGACCACGGCGTGCCGACGATGTCGGAGGACACGATGGGGTCGGTGGAGTAGTGCAGGTAGCCCTTCAGCGAGCCCTCGGCAGCTGCGGCCTTGTAGGCCTCGTTGACCTCCTCGACCGTGACCTCCCGTTCCAGCTGCACGACCAGGTCGGTGACCGACCCGTCCATCACGGGAACGCGCATCGCCATCCCGTCGAGCTTGCCCTTGAGCGCGGGCAGGACCAGGCTGGTCGCCTTGGCGGCTCCTGTGGTGGTCGGGATGATGTTCTGCGCGGCCGCCCGGGCCCGGCGCAGGTCCTTGTGCGCGAAATCCAGGATGACCTGGTCGTTGGTGTAGGCGTGCACGGTCGTCATCAGGCCCTTGACGATCCCGAAGCTGTCGAGCAGGACCTTCGCGAGCGGAGCGACGCAGTTCGTCGTGCAGGAAGCATTGGAGATGATGTTGTGTGTCGCCGGATCGTACATGTCGTCGTTGACGCCGAGCACGATCGTGATGTCCTCGCCCTTGGCCGGCGCCGAGATGATGACCTTCTTCGCACCGGCCTCGATGTGCTTGTGTGCGCCGTCGTAGCTGGTGAAGATTCCGGTGGACTCGATCACCACGTCGACGCCGAGGTCGCCCCAGCCGATCGCGGCCGGATCACGTTCGGCGAGCCACTTGATCTTGGAGTTCCCCGCCACGATGCTGCCGTCGGCCGCCGACACGTCGACGTCCAGCGTGCCCAGCACCGTGTCGTACTTCAGCAGGTGCGCGAACGTGTTGATGTTGCCGAGGTCATTGGCCGCCACGATCTCGATCCCGGGGTTTTCCATCGCGTGCACGGCACGCCAGAAGTTCCGTCCGATCCGGCCGAACCCGTTGATTCCTACCCGGACAGTCACCTGCAGCTTCCCTTCGCATCGCTGATCACGTGCCACGCGCACCATAACATCGGGCAGTAACAGGACGCGGGGCCGACATCCCGGCACTCAGGCGGATGCCGTCGGGCGCGGATCTAGCCCTTGCCCTGGCGCCCTGGCTATGCTGCCCGCGACGGGTTCAATGAATGAGAGTAAATATGATCAATTTCGGTAACCAATCCGAGCGCGGCAATGTCGGCATGGCAGTACTAGCCGGTCTCGTCGTCGCGGTCGCCTGCGCGTTGGTCTGGGGCGTCATCTCGTACTCGACCAAATACCAGTTCTCGATCATGGCGATCCTGGTTGGCCTCGCGGTCGGCACCGTCATGGCGAGGATCGGCCGGGTCAAGAGCCCAGCGTTCGCGATCGTGAGCGCGGCGCTCGCCGTGTTCGGGTGCGCGCTCGGCAGCCTGGTCGCCGAGATCCTGGTCCTGAACCGCCATGGCGTGGCGATGAGCGACATCCTCGCGCACCTCGGCGTCGTCTTCCACTACTACCCGCAGGCCGTCGGCGGGCTGGGGTTCCTGTTCTGGATCTTCGCGGCGCTGTATGGGTACCGCATCGGGATGGGCAACTCGATGCGCTGGGGCTGGAGTCGGCGGATGCGCCCGCCGAGCCAGCCATACGGCACCGTGAACCAGCCCTACGGCACCGTGAACCAGCCCTACGGCACGCCGCCCCAGCCGTACGGCACACCGCCGCCCGGTGACGGCCAGTTCGGCCAGCCGGGCGCGCCCGGGCAGCCAGAGCCAGGGTTCGGCTTCAAGCAGCCGCCCTCTAGCTGAGACCGCGGGTCCCCAGCCCCAGTAGCCGCGCCAGCTACGGGGCGAGCATCTCAGGGGTCAGGTGCGCCTCGGTGCTGGGAACGCCGAGATCGAGCGCGCGCTTGTCGGCGAGCGCGAGCAGCCGCCTGATCCGGCCCGCGATCGCGTCCTTCGTCAGCGGCGGCTCCGCGGCCTGGCCGAGCTCTTCCAGGCTGGCCTGCCGGTGCTTGATCCGCAGCTGACCGGCCTCGATCAGGTGCTCGGGCGCCTCGTCGCCGAGTATCTCCAGCGCACGTTCTACCCGCGCGCCAGCGGCGACCGCGGCGCGCGCGCTGCGGCGCAGATTCGCGTCGTCGAAGTTGGCCAGCCGGTTGGCCGTGCCGCGGACAGCCCGCCTGATCCTGCGCTCCTCCCAGGCCAGAACGCTGTCGTGGGCGCCCAGCCTGGTCAGCATCGCGCTGATCGCGTCGCCGTCCCTGACCACCACCCGGTCGACGCCGCGCACGTCGCGCGCCTTGGCCTGGATCCGCAGCCGCCGCGCGGCGCCGACCATCGCGAGCGCGGCCTCAGGTCCCGGGCAGGTGAGTTCCAGCGACATGGACCGGCCAGGTTCGGTCAGCGAGCCGTGCGCGAGGAACGCGCCGCGCCAGGCCGCCTCGCAGTCACAGGTGCTTCCCGCGACCACCTGCCGCGGCAGGCCGCGCACCGGCCGGCCGCGGCCGTCGATCAGCCCGGTCTGCCTGGCCAGGCTGTCGCCGTCCTTGCTGACGCGCACGACATACCTGTTGCCCTTGCGCAGCCCGCTGGGCGCGAGCACGATCAGCTCGGAGCTGTGACCGAAGATCTCCATGATGTCTTTGCGCAGCCGGCGGGCCGCCGCGCCGGTGTCGAGTTCGGCCTCGATGACGATGTGGCCGTTGGACAGGTGCAACCCGCCAGCGAACCGCAGCAGCGTTGATACCTCGGCCTTGCGGCAGCATGGCTTGAGCACGCTGACGCGACTGAGCTCGTCCTTGACCAGGCTGGTCAGCGCCACGACACTCACTCCCCCTCAAATATCCGCGCGAGCGCGCCGGCGAGCAGCAGCGGGTCATGCCGGTCAGGCCGGCCCGCCACCGCCAGATCAGCGAGCACCAGTCGCGCGCCGAGCAGATCGGCTGCCTCGGTCAGCTCTCCTGCCGTTTCCTTCACCGCAGCCTTGTCGGCGAGCACGACATCGATGGCCAGGTCGGGGGCATGGCTCGCGAGCACCTCCAGGTGAGCACGCGGAGAGAACCCTTCGGTCTCTCCCGGCTGGGGCGCCAAATTCAGCGTGACCAGCCGCCTGGCCGGGGTGGCGATCAGCGCGCCGGCCAGATCGGGCACCAGCAGGTGCGGAAGCACGCTGGTGAACCACGAGCCCGGGCCGAGCACCACCCAGTCTGCCTCTGCGACCGCCTGCACAGCCTCAGCGCAGGCGGGCGGGTCGGCAGGAACCAACGACATCGACCGTACCCGTCCGGTCGTCTTCGCGCATGCGACCTGGCCTCGAATCGTGCTGATCCGCAAGGGGAAGTTCGGGTCAACCCCCTCCACTTCAGCCGCAAGCTCCAGCGGGACCGAGGCCATCGGCAGCACCCTGCCGTGCGCGCCGAGCAGCCTGGCGACCCAGTCGAGCCCGGTGACCGTGTCCCCGAGCAGCTCCCAGAGCGCGACGATCAGCAGGTTGCCGACGGCATGGCCGCCGAGCTCGCCCGGCCCGGTGAACCTGTGCTGCACGACCTTGCTCCATGTGGTGCCCCAGGAGTCGTCGCCGCACAACGCGGCCAGCGCCATCCGCAGGTCGCCAGGCGGCAGCACGCCGTACTCCCGGCGCAGCCTGCCGCTCGAGCCGCCGTCATCGGCGACCGTGACGATCGCGGTGAGGTCCCTGGTGACCCGGCGCAAGGCGGACAGCGACGCGTGCAGCCCGTGCCCGCCGCCCAGCGCGACCACCTGGCGGCGGGCTGGCCTATTCACGCCCGAGGTCACGATGCGCGACCTGGACGCCGGGCCACGGCCCGGCGAGCCGGGACGCGATCTCCTCGGCGATCGCCACGCTGCGGTGCTTGCCGCCGGTGCAGCCGATGGCCACGGTCATGAACAGCTTGCCGCTGCGCTCGTAGCCGCCGAGCGTGATCTGCAGCACGTCCAGGTAAGCCCTGATGAACTCCTCTGAGCCAGGATGGCTGAGCACGTACTCCTTGACGGCAGGGTCCTGGCCGTTCTTGGGCGCCAGCTCGGGAATCCAATGCGGGTTCGGCAGGAAACGGCAGTCGGCTACCATATCCGCGTCGACGGGCAGGCCGTACTTGTAGCCGAACGACAGCACGGTCACCCGGACGGCCGTGTCGCTCTCGTTGCCGAAGGCCTCACGAAGCCTGGACCGCAGCTCATGGATGTTCAGGCCAGAGGTGTCGAGGATCAGGTCGGCCTCGGCCCTGATGCCGCCCAACTGGGCGCGCTCGGCCTTGATCCCGTCGATCACCCTGCCGTTCTCCTGGAGCGGGTGCGGGCGGCGCACGTTCTCGAACCTGCGCACCAGCGTCTCGTCGCTGGCCTCGAGGAAGATGACGAACGGGTGCGCGCCGGTCCCGTCGAGCTCGGCGATGGCTGACTTGAGGTCGGTGGAGAACGCCCGGCTGCGGATGTCCACGACGGCGGCCACCCTAGGAACGTCGGCTCTGGCCCGCCTGGCTAGGTCGAGCATCGTGACGAGCATGGCCGGCGGCAGGTTGTCGGCCACGAACCAGTCGAGATCCTCGAGTGCCTTGGCCGCGGTGGAGCGGCCGGCCCCTGACATCCCGGTGATAATGACGATCTGCGGCTCAGCGCCGTGGCTGGTCATGACCCCCCTTTCCCGTGCAGCGCCTGCGCGACCTGGCCGGCTAGCTTCGGGCCAAAGCCTTCCACCTCAGCGATTTCTTCAGGGCTCGCTTCGCGCAGCCGCTTCACCGAGCCGAAGCGCTTGAGCAGCGCGGCCTTCCTGGCTGGCCCGAGCCCTGGCAGCGAATCCAGCTCGCTGGCCCGCTGCGCGGCCGTCCGCTTGGCCCTGTGGTAGGTGATCGCGGACCGGTGCGCCTCGTCCCGCACCCGCTGTAGCAGGTAGAGGCCCTCGCTGCTGCGCGGCATGATCACCGGGGTGTCCTCGCCCGGCAGCCATACTTCCTCGAGCCGCTTGGCCAGGCCGCAGACCGCTATGTCGGTGATGCCCAGGTCGGACAGCGCACGCACGGCCGCGTCGACCTGACCCGCTCCCCCGTCGATGACGAGCAAGCTCGGCGGATAGGCGAACTTGCGCCTGCTGCCGTCGGTCGCATCCTCAGCGATCTCCACATCGCGCTCGGCCAGGTACCGGCGGAACCGCCTGGTGACGACCTCGTAGATGGCGGCCAGGTCGTCGGCTGCGCCCTTGACCCCGAACTTGCGGTACTCGGACTTGCGCGCCAGGCCGTCCTCGAAGACCACCATCGACGCGACCACGTGCGTGCCCTGCAGGTTCGACACGTCAAAGCACTCGATCCGCAGCGGCGGCTGGTCAAGGCCGAGCGCGTCCTGGATCTCTTGCATCGCCTGGCTGCGGGTGGACAGGTCGCTTGCCCGCCTGGTCTTGTGCAGCGCCAGCGACTCGGTCGCGTTCCTGGTGACGGTCTCGAGCAGCGCGCGCTTGTCGCCGCGTTGCGGCACCCGCAGCGTCACCCGTCCCCCGCGCAGGGAGGTCAGCCACTCCTGGATCGCGTCGGCGTCGGGCGGCAGGACGGGCACGAGCACCTCGCGCGGCACGGCCTGCCGGCGCGCGACTGCCCGCCAGTCCGCGCTCGCCCGCCCGGCCTTCGGCGCTGGCCCCGCTGGCCCGGTCAGCTCGAGCTGCTCGTCGCTCTCCTGCTGGGCGCCAGGGTCGTCGCGGTAGACCTGGCCAAGAAAGTGCTCGACCAGCTCGCCGGCGGAGAGATCTTCCACCTTGTCCACGACCCAGCCGCGCTGCCCGCGCACCCGGCCGTCACGCACGTAGAACACCTGGACCGCCGCCTCGAGCTGATCTTCGACCAGCCCGATCACGTCGCAGTCCGTGCCGTCAGGCAGCACGACGGCCTGCTTCTCGAGCGCGCGCTGCAGCGCCTGCAGGTCGTCGCGGAGCCTCGCGGCTCGCTCGAACTCCTCGGCCTGCGCTGCCTCGCGCATCTGCGCCTCGAGCCGCCTGGTGAACTTGCCGGTCTGGCCCGCCATGAAGTCGCAGAACTCCTCGGCCAGCTGCCGGTGTTCATCGGCGCCGATCCGCCCGACGCACGGCGCGGAGCACTTGCCGATGTACCCGAGCAGGCAGGGCCGCCCGATCTGCCCGGCGCGCTTGAACACGCCGGCCGAGCAGGTGCGGACAGGGAAGACCCGCAGCAATGTGTCGACCGTGTCCCTGATCGCCCACGCGTGTGAGTAAGGACCGAAGTACCTGACGCCGCGGCGCTTCGTGCCGCGCAGCACCGTGACCCTCGGGTACTCCTCGTTCAGGGTGACCGCGAGGTACGGGTAGCTCTTGTCGTCCCGGTACCTGACGTTCCAGCGCGGATCGAACTGCTTGATCCAGGAGTACTCCAGCTGCAGCGCCTCGACCTCGGTGCCGACGATCGTCCACTCGACCCCGGCAGCGTCCTGGAGCATCCACTGGGTGCGCGGCAGCAGGCTCGCGAAGTCGGCGAAGTAGGAGTTGAGCCTGGAGCGCAGGTTCTTGGCCTTGCCGACATAGATCACGCGGCCGCGGGAGTCGCGGAACCGGTAGACCCCTGGCGACTCGGGGATCGAGCCAGGTGCGGGCCGGTAGCTTGCCGGATCTGCCACGCAGCAACTCTAATCGTGCCGGACGACAGGTTAGGCCGCGACGGGTTACCCGAAGATGACGGTGAGCGCGGCGATCAGCCCGTCGCTGAGGACGAAGTCGAGCACGCCGGCTGACTGATCCGCGCGCCACGCGAAGGGGACGGTCACGTGCTCGCCCCTGGCGACGGGCTGGCCGGTCAGGTCGATCTGATCGTCAGGCGGGTTCTGCGCGTACGCCTCCGCGATGGCCTCGCGTCCGGCGAACACGAGGCTGGCGGCCTCCGGCGGAACGTTCTCGAACCTGAGCACTGCGTCATCGGTGAACCTGGCGAGCAGCGGGCCGTAGTCACCGGCGGCAACGGCCGCGTTGAACCCGGCGACGTAGTCCGTGACGAATGGCGTGCTGGCCCGGGGGGACGCCCCCCGAGGCGAGAAGCCGGCCCGGAGGGCCCCGGAACCCCCCGCGGCGGCCGAGGTCATTGCCGCGATCCTTCCGCTGGGCCGAAGATCACAACGGCGGCCAGGTCCTCGGTGATCTCGGCGAACCTGTGCACCTCGCGTGCCGGGACGAAGATGACAGAACCTGGCCCGACGGCGAGCCGGTCGCCCCCTGCCTCGAACATCGCGCGGCCGGCCGTGACCACGTAGATCTCGTCCTCGGTGTGCGGCTCCTGGTCATCGACGCCGCCCGCCTGGATCGAGTAGGTGCCGACGCTGAGATCGGGGACCCGCAGCTGCTCGACCCAGTGGGTCGGCTCGGCTCCGCTGGTGAACGTCCCGGCCCCATCGATGATTCGCACGCGCGCCTCCCTCTCGCGGACAGTATCCCGCACGGGCGCCCCGATCCCCCCATAACCCCCGCAGGCCGCGGCGTGTGCCAGGCTGTGCTGGTGCCGATCCTGCTCGCTGCCAGCGCCGTCGCCGTGGCGGCCTGGATCTACCTGCTCCTCGGGCGTGGCGGGTTCTGGCGGACCGACCAGCGGCTGCCAACGGCGAGCTCCGACCCGCCAGCCTGGCCGGCCGTGGTGGCCGTCGTGCCGGCCAGGGACGAGGCCGACATGCTGCCCCAGACGCTCCCGACGCTGCTGAGCCAGCGCTACGAGGGCGCGCTGACCGTGCTGCTGGTCGACGACGAGAGCAGCGACGGCACGGGCGAGGTCGCCGCCAAGCTCGCGGCCGAGCTCGGCCAGGACGCTAGCCTGCGGCTCCGCGTGCTGTCCGGCGAGTCCACTCCGCCAGGGTGGGCCGGCAAGGTGTGGGCGATGGCGCAGGGGCTGCGCGCCGCCGGCGAGGCCGACTACGTGCTGTTCACCGATGCCGACATCGGTTACGCGCCTGGAGCGGTACGGTCGCTGGTCATGTCAGCGGTCGCTGATGACCGGGTGCTCGTGTCCCAGATGGCGCTGTTGCGCACTGACACCGTCGCCGAACGGCTGCTGATCCCGGCTTTCGTCTACTTCTTCGCACAGCTGTATCCGTTCCGCCTGGTGAACAGGCGCGGCGGCAGGGCGGCGGCGGCGGCTGGCGGTTGCATGCTGGTCAGCCGAACGGCGCTGGCGGCGGCGGGCGGGCTGGAGCAGATCAGCGGCGCGAGGATCGATGACGTGGCGCTCGGCGGGCTGCTGAAGCGGTCCGGCGGCGACTGCTGGCTCGGATTCACCACGGACGTGGCAAGCCGCAGGCGCTATGACCGCGTCGGCGAGATCTGGGACATGGTGGCCAGGAGCGCCTACACCCAGCTCCGCTATTCGCCGCTGCTGCTCGCGGGCACGGTGCTCGGGATGGTCTGGCTGTACCTGGTGCCGGTCGCGGCCACCGTGGCCGGCCTGGCGGTGATCGCGGGCGGCGGTACACCGTGGCTCGCCGTCGCTGGCCTGGCATCGTGGGCGATCATGGCTGTGAGCTACCTGCCGGTGCTGCGGCTCTGTCGGCTGTCCTCTGCCTGGTCCGTCTGCATGCCGCTGATCGGGGTCCTGTACACCGCGATGACGGTCAGCTCGGCGCTCCGGCACCGGGCAGGTCGGGGCGGCGAATGGAAAGGCCGGACGATCCAGCGGTCGACGGGGGGTTAGGGGGTCGGCCCCCTGGCAAGCACGCCGGCCGGTAAGACGGGAGGATCATGAACAAGGACTCGCTACGCGCGCTGCAGCAGCCGCTGAAGGACGCTTACCGCGCGGATCCCGCGCAGGCCATGGTTACCCTGCGGGCCGATGGTGAGCTCGGCACCGAGACCGTCAGCTGCTCGGTCGCGACGGGCCGCGCACTCGCCGAGGCCGGCCTGCACCCCGCCTCGGGCGGCGACGGCACCCTCGCCTGCTCGGGCGACATGCTGCTGCAAGCGCTCGTGGCCTGCGCAGGCGTGACGCTCAGAGCGGTCGCCACCTCGCTGGGCATCGCGGTGTCCGGGGGGACCGTCCATGCCGAGGGCGACCTGGACTTTCGCGGCACGCTCGCCGTGAGCAAAGACGCTCCAGTCGGCTTCAGCGCGATCCGGCTCTCTTTCGACCTGGACACCGACGCCAGCGCCGACCAGATCGAGACCCTCAAGGACCTGACGCTGAGGTATTGCGTCGTCTACCAGACCCTGGCCAATCCCGCCAAGCTGACCGCGTCGGCCGCGACCGGCGGATCCTGAGGGGTGTCGCTTCTAGGCGGATGCGCGCGACTTCGGAGGCGGAGGTTCTCCGTCATTTGCTCTGATTTACACGATTGATTTATATTAATTTACGTTCAAATGACTTTGGGCTATTCTTCCGTGGATGGGCGCGGGCAGGCGGCTGGACGGGGTGCTCGGGAACGGGCCGTTCTTGCGGTTGGTCGCCGGGATGACGTTCTCCCGGGTCGGGGACGCGATGACGTTCATCGTCGTGTCCTGGCTCGCGCTGCGCGCTGGCGGCCCGCGCGCGGTCGGCCTCGTTGCCTTCGCCGCGGCCTGTGCCGGGCCGGTCACCGCGCCGCTCATCGGGCACCTAATCGACCGGCTCGGGCTGCGGCCGCTCATACTGGCCGACAATCTCATCCGCGGCTGCCTGATGGCGGGTCTCGCGGTGCTTGCCGACCTGGGCCTTGCGAGGCTGGGATACCTGGTCGCGTTCGCGGTAGGCGCTGCGCTCCTGTCGCCCGCGACCGAGCTCGCGCGGGACGTGGCGCTCCCGGCTCGTCGAGGAGGGCCAGCTGGACGCGGCGAACCGGCTGCTCGCCAGCAGCTGGGACGTCGCCGCCTGGCTTGACCCCGCGCTGGCCGGGATCGCCATGGGCGTGGTCGGTCCCGCGCCCGTACTGTTCGCCGACGCGGCCACGTTCTTCGCGATGGCAGTGGTCGCCCTCGGGCTGCCTGGCCGGCCTGGCCATCGGCAGGAGGGCGGTGACCATGGCCTGGCGTCCGGCTTCCGGTTGCTCTGGCGACTGCGGCCGGTCGCCATCATCACGGTGATCGGGGTGGCCGACCTGTTCCTTGCTGGCCTGATGGAGGTCTTCCTGGCAGCGTTCAGCAAGCTGACGCTGCACCAGGGTCCGGCAGTCTACGGCCTGCTGGTCTCGCTGGCCGGCTTCGCTTGCCTGGTCGGAACCCTGTGCCTGACGCCTCTGGTCACCCGCCTCGGATACGGGCCCGCGCTGATCGTGGTGCTGGCCGTGCGCGGGCTCGTGGTCCTGCCGATCGCATTCGCCGGGTCATGGGGGCTGGCGGCCCTCTTCGTATCGCTGGCGGCGGTGCCGGACGGGAGCTTCTTCCCTATCTCGGCGACGATCAGGCAGCGGCTGATCCCCGCGCAGGTGCGCGGCAGGGTGGCCGGCGCCAGCGGTGCGCTCGGCGCCGTCGGCTTTCCGCTCGGCGCCGCGGCTGGCGGGCTGCTGATCGTCGCCGCCGGGACGCGGTTCACCGCGGCGGCGATGGCGCTCGGCTACCTGCCGCTCGCCGTAGCGGTCCTGCCAGTCTGGTCAGCCCTCGAACGCGTCGGGCGGAGGGCAGGCACAGACCAGGTGCCGGTCGCCGTAGGCGCCCTCGATGCGCCTGACCGGCGGCCAGTACTTTGACCTGCGATCCCCGCCGGCCGGGTAGGCACCCTCCGTCCGGCCGTACGGGTGCTCCCACTCGTCCGCCAGCAGCATGGACGCCGTGTGCGGCGCGTTCTTGAGCGGATTGTCCTTGGCGTCGAAGTCACCGCTAGCAACCTTGGCGATCTCGCCGGCGATCGCGATCATCGCGGCGCAGAACCGGTCGAGCTCGGCGAGGTTCTCGCTCTCTGTCGGCTCGACCATCAGCGTGCCGGCGACCGGGAACGACATCGTCGGCGCGTGGAAGCCGTAGTCGATCAGCCGCTTGGCCACGTCCTCGGCCGTGATCCCGGTCTGCGCCGTGATGTGACGCAGGTCGAGTATGCATTCGTGCGCGACAAGCCCGCCCTGTCCGGCGTACAGGACGGGGAAGAACTCGTCCAGCCGCCTGGCGACGTAGTTCGCGTTCAGGATCGCGACCTGGGTGGCCCGGCGCAGTCCCTCGGCGCCCATCATCGCCACGTACGCCCACGAGATCGGCAGGATCCCCGCCGAGCCGAACGGAGCGGCCGCGACCGGGCCCGTGCGCAACGCGGCTGGCACCTCGTCGGCCGCGATAGGCACGTCTGCCGTCACCGCGACGCCCGCTTTGCTCGCCCCCGCTGGCAGCATCGGGTGCCTGGGCAGGAACGGGGCGAGGTGCTCCCTGACGGCGACCGGACCGACGCCCGGGCCGCCGCCGCCGTGCGGGATGCAGAACGTCTTGTGCAGGTTCAGGTGCGACACATCGGCGCCGAAGACGCCAGGCTGCGCGAGGCCCACCAGCGCGTTGAGGTTGGCGCCGTCCAGGTAGACCTGACCGCCGGCCGCGTGCACGAGGTCACAGACCTCCGCGACGGTCGGCTCGAACACGCCGTTGGTGGACGGATAGGTCAGCATGATCGCCGCGACCGCGCCCTCGTGCAGGTCCAGCTTCCCGCGCAGATCCTGCAGGTCGATGGCGCCGTCCGAGCCGCACGTGACGACGACGACATTCAGGCCGGCCAGCACCGCGGAGGCCGCGTTCGTGCCGTGCGCCGACTCGGGGATCAGGCAGACCGTCCGCTCGGGCTCGCGTCGCGACATGTGGTAGTGCCTGATCGCCAGCAGCCCGGCCAGCTCTCCCTGGGATCCGGCGTTGGGCTGCAGCGACACCGCGTGGTAGCCGGTGATCGCGATCAGCGCGTCTTCCAGGCCTGCGATGAGCTCCCGGTATCCGGCCGCCTGCTCGGCGGGAGCGAACGGATGCAGCCCCGCGAACTCTGGCCAGCTAATCGGCTCCATCTCGGCGGTCGCGTTGAGCTTCATCGTGCACGAGCCGAGCGGGATCATCGACCGGTCAAGGGCGATGTCATAGTCCGACAGCCTGCGCAGGTACCGCAGCATCGCGGTCTCGCTCCGGTAGGAGGAGAACACCGGGTGGCTGAGGAAGTCGCTGGTCCTCCGCAGCCCTTCAGGGATCGCACCGAGGCCATTGCCCTTGATCAGGGCCACGTCATCCGAACCGGTGATCGCGGCCGCCACGGCGGCGATGTGCTCGTCGGTGGTCGTCTCGTCGCAGGCCACCTGGACCACGTCGGGCCTGGCCAGGTGCAGGTTGTAGCCCGCCGACCTGGCTCGCTCGACGGCTTCGGCGGCTCCGCCAGGCACGATCACGGTGACGGTGTCGAAGTACGCCTGATGCCCGGTTGCGAATCCGGCTGCCCGCAGCGCCGCGGCCAGGCCAGCCGCCTTGCCAGCCGCCCGCGTCGCGATGGCGCGCAGGCCGTCGGGGCCGTGGTAGGCCGCGTACATCGCGGCGATCACCGCGAGCAGGACCTGCGCCGTGCAGATGTTGCTGGTCGCCTTGTCCCGCCTGATGTGCTGCTCACGGGTCTGCAGGGCGAGCCGGTAGGCAGGGTGGCCGTCGGCGTCGATCGAGACGCCCACGAGCCGGCCTGGCAGCTGGCGCTTGAGCTCCTCGCGGACGCAGATGTAGCCGGCCTGCGGGCCGCCGTAGCCCATCGGGACGCCGAACCGCTGGGTGCTGCCGACTGCGATGTCGGCGCCAAGCTCACCGGGCGGCGTGAGCAGTGTGAGCGCGAGCGGATCGGCGGCTACAGCGGCCAGGGCGCCCTGAGCACGGGCCGCCGCGATGGCCGGGCGCAGATCCCGGACCTCGCCGCTGGCTCCCGGGTACTGCAGCAAGATGCCGAACAGCTCGCCGTCGGGCTGCGCCTCGATCAGTTCGGGCGTGACAGCGCCGGTCACCAGCTCGATGCCGAGCGGCTCGGCCCTGGTGGCGAGCACCGCGAGGGTTTGCGGCAGGCAGTCGGCGTCGGCAAGGAAGATGCTGCCGCGCTTGGCCGCACGACGCGCCAGCGTCATGGCCTCTGCCGCCGCGGTCGCCTCGTCGAGCATCGACGCGCCGGCCACAGGCAGCGCGGTGAGGTCCTCGATCATGGTCTGGAAGTTCAGCAGCGCCTCAAGCCGCCCCTGGGAGATCTCGGGCTGGTACGGCGTGTACGCGGTGTACCAGGCCGGGCTCTCCAGCACGTTCCTGCGGATCACCGGCGGCGTGATCGTGCCGTAGTAGCCGAGGCCGATCATCGAGGTCAGCACCGTGTTCCGAGAGGCGATCTTGCGGAGCGCGGCGAGCGCCTGGTCTTCTGGCAGCGGGTCAGGCAGCACGAGCGGCTTCGCGATCGCGAGGCCGGCCGGCAAGGCGGCCGCGGTCAGCTCGTCGAGCGAGGCATAGCCGAGCGCGGTCAGCATCTGCTGCTGGCTGAACTCGTCGGGACCGATGTGCCGCTGCGCGAAGTTCACCGGGACCTCCAGGTAGGGTCGCGAATACGCGTCCCCCTCTGTCGCCGGTGAGAACTCCAGAGCTGCCTCTCCCGTCCGGTCCTGGTGCCTGAGAGGTTCCGGGGATGTTGCCCCTTCGGCGCCGGGCGCTCGGTCCGGTCTCTCCCGGACGGTGTCACTGGCGCCACTCAGCTTACTCCCTGCTGGGCCGCCAGGCGGGCTCTCAGGCGGCCGCGCCCTCGATTAGGTCGGCGGCAGCCGTCAGGCCGTCCATGCCCTGGATCTCGGCGGCCGACGTCGTGAGCCTGGCGCGCAGCTCCTCGTCGCCGAGCAGGCCGGCGATCGCGGCGTGCATCTGCTCATCGGCGAAGCGGTAGGTGTCGAGCCTGACCCCGAGCCCGAGCTCGGCCATCCGCTGCGCGTTGTCGTGCTGGTCCCAGAACAGCGGCAGCACGATCATCGGCTTGCCGAAGTGCAGGCATTCGGTCGTCGTGTTGTTGCCGCCGTGGGTGATCACGAGGTCGGATAGCGGGATGACCGACGTCTGCGGCACGAACTCGGCGCCCCACATGTTGGCCGGGAGCTCGATCTCCTCGTGCAGCGGTCCCTTGGACACGATGTACCGGTGCGGCGTGCGGGCCAGGCAGTCAATCACGCGGCGCATCAGCGCCACGTCGGCCGAGCCGAGCGACCCGAGCGAGAAGTAGATCAGCGCTCCTTCGCCGTCGGCCAGGTAGTCGGGCACCGTGAACGCGGCGTCGGTGCGGCGCACCGACGAGTCGATCCGGTGCCAGGACCGCCCGAGCCGGCTGGCCCTGGCGTAGTCGGCGATCTCGGGGTAGATGTAGAGGTTGACCGCGCCCTCGCCGATGAACTCCAGGTCGGGCAGCGGAGCAGCGCCCTGACTGGCGTACCAGTCGCTGAACTCGGTCCAGAGCGCCCTGTGCACCCGGTCGTACTCGGCGCGGAACTCCGGCCAGGCGCCGCGGTCGCCGGCCGGGTAGCCAGAGAACGCGGGCGGCACGTCTGGACCCGAGGCCAGCGGCCGGCCCGGGGGGCCCTTCAGCTCCAGCGGATTGCACGACACGATTCGCGCGAACGGGACGCCCGCGGTCATCAGCGCGGGAAAGCCGACGACGTTGTCCTCCACGATCACGTCGGGCTTGTTCCTGGCGATGATGGCGGTGAGCTGGTCGTGGCTGTACCTAGCACCGGCGACCAGTTCCTCCCACACCGGCTTGATCCACGTGTCGAGCTGCTCGATCGTCGGCTTGCGGAACTCGGCGGCCGTGCTGGCGATGAAGTCCTTCCAGAACTGCCCGGCGTCACCTTCCTGCTCAGCCGGTTGCGCGAGGTTGACCAGGTCCTCGGTGAAGCCGAGCGGCTCAAGCTTGCCGTGCCAGGAGGCCTCGGCCGCGAACACGACCCGGTGCCCGCGGCGGCGCAGCACGTCGCCGATCCCGATGCAGTTGTTCGTCGGGCCGTAGGCGCTCTCCGGCATGAACAAGATCGTCAGCGGCCGCATGTGGCTGGCTCCAGTCAGGCGGGAAATGGAGGTGTCGGAGCATACCGGCAAGACGAGCTAGATGTCGTCTAAATGTCGTCCCAACGGAACATTCGGACCGCGACGAGCCCGACGACCAGGGTGAAGCCGAGCAGGATGCCGATCGCGGGCAGCGCGGCCGCGGGGCCCTCTCCCCTGGCCATGACGTCTTGCATGCCGGTGACCAGGTAGCGCAGCGGCATCACGTAGGACGCCTGCCTGACCCAGTCGGGCGCGAAGTCCAGCGGGATGAAGGCGCCGCCGAGGAACGCCATCGGCAAGATGATCAGGTTCGCGATCGCGGTCGCGGCCTGCTGCGTCTTCGCGATCGCTCCGACCAGCAGGCCGATCGACATGAACGCCACGATGCCGCAGACCACAAGCGGGATCGTCATCCACCACGCGGCCGTCAGCTGCAGGCCGAAGTACGGCAGCTTCGCGATCGCGAGGAACAAAGCGAGCTGGATCAGCCCGATGACCACGGCGATCCAGATCCTCGCCGCGATGATCGAGCCGGTGCCGACCGGCGCCAGCCGCAGCCTGCGCAGCAGCTTGTCCTGCCGCCAGCTAACCAGCGTGATCGCGGCCCCGAACGTCGCTCCTGACGCGAGCGCCCAGCCGAGCAGGCCAGGCGTGAAGTACTGGATCGGCTTCAGCGACTTGTCCTCCACCTGGCTGGCAGACAGCGTGAACGTGGGCGCCTTGCCAGACGCGGCCAGGTTGGCGTCCTGCACGATCGAGCTGAGCACAGAATTGACCAGCCCGGCCTTGGTCTGATCGGCCAGGGAGAAGCGGACGATGATGTGGTCGCCGTGCTGTAGCACAGCCGCGTCCTTGTTGCCCTTGCGCACGTCTGCGAGCGCGGCGCGCTCCGACTGCGCATGGCTGATGGTCAGCACCTTGGCGAGGCCGGGATCGGCGGTGCGCGCCTGCGTGAGCAGCTGGACCTGGCCGACTGCGACCAGGCTGATCTTCGGCGCCGACGTGTTCTTGTAGATGGTGCCGAAGAAGAGCAGGAACAGCACAGGCAGCAGGATCGAAAAGATCAGCGCGGCGCGGTCCCTGACGAATCCGCGGAATATGGCACGGGACAGGGTGGTGAAGCCGCTCACGCCCGGTACTCCCGTCCGGTCAGGTTCAGGAATACGTCTTCGAGGGTCGCGCCCGACACCCGCAAGCCTGCTAGCGCGTCGGCCCTGGCCAGGCCCGCCAGGACCTGCGCCGGGTCGCGTGTCGCGATCGAGAGCGAGACGCCGTCATCGGCGACGGAGCCGTCGGTCAGGCCGGCCGCCTGCTCGGCCGGGATCAGCCCGGACTCGACCGAGATCCGCAGCGGCTGGTCGAGCTCGCGGACCAGCCCAGCGGGGGGTCCTGCCTTGAGGATCTTGCCGTGGTCCATGATCGCGACCCGGTCACACAGGGTCTCTGCCTCGTCCATGTGATGGGTGGTCAGCACCACGGTCCTGCCCGATGTGTTGATCGTCCGCAGCAGGTCCCAGAGGTTCCGCCTGGCTTGCGGGTCGAGCGCGCCGGTCGGCTCATCCAGGAAGAGCAGCTCAGGGTCGTGCACGAGGGCGCATGCTATGGACAGCCGCTGCGCCTGGCCGCCGGAAAGCTTCTCGGTGCGCAGGCCGGCCTGCTCGGTCAGGCCGACTGTGCCGAGCATGTCGTCGGCCTGCTTGGCTGACACGCCGTACAGCGAGGCGAAGGTGCGGATCTGCTCGCGGGCCGTCAGCCGCTCGAAGAACGACGAAGCCTGGAGCTGGACGCCGATCCTGGGCAGCAGCTGCCCGTTCCGCGGCCATGCAGGCAGCCCCAGGACGGTGACGTCGCCGGAATCTGGCTCGCGTAGCCCCTCGATGATCTCGAGCGTCGTGGTCTTACCGGCGCCGTTCGGGCCGAGTATGCCGAAGAACTCGCCCTGGCCTACCTCGAAGCTGACGCCGTCAACAGCGGCAACATCGCCATAGGACTTGCGCAGGTCACGAACCGTGATGGTGGCTGGCACAAGCCGCTACGCTAACATGACATTCGGGGGCAAGATCCCGCAGGCTAGCCTATCTTCCGCGCCGCGCGGCGGCTGGCAAGCTCGTCGGAGCCCGCCGCCCGGCCGGCTTCTTCGCCTGGCTCAGCTGGCAGGTCGGCCAGCGATCCCTCGACCTCCTGCCAGACCCGGCCGAGCGCGATACCGAACACGCCCTGACCGCCTTGCAGCAGGTCGACGACCTCGTCAGGCGATGTGCACGCGTATACGCTCGCGCCGTCGCTCATCAGCGTGATCTGAGCCAGGTCGGTGGCGCCGTGCTGGCGCAGGTATTCGACCGCCGAGCGAATCTGCTGCAGCGAGATCCCGGTGTCGAGCAGTCGCTTGACCACCCGGAGCACGAGGATGTCGCGGAAGCCGTACAGCCGCTGCGAGCCCGAGCCGGCGGCTGCCCTGACGCTCGGTTCGACCAGGCCTGTCCGCGCCCAGTAGTCCAGCTGACGATAGGTGATCCCGGCTGCGGCGCATGCGGTCGGGCCGCGGTAGCCCACGTCTTCGGGCAGCGGAGCAAGCTCATCGTCGAAGAGCAGGCCTTGCTCGCCGGCGCGCTGAGCCGCGACGCTCCGCTGATCGTCTTTGATTACCGCCACGCCCACCTCCAGTCGGGGTGCACGTTTCGCACGTTAGGCGCCGGCCGGGGACCTCGTCAACGATCCGGCCCGGCGCGTCGCGGCGCAGGCCGCCTCGGCTTGCAGAGCGGCGCGCCGCGTCAGGTGGCAGAGCCGAAGTCTTCTGGGGTGATGTTGTCGAGGAACTCGCGGAACTTCTCGACCTCATCCTCTTGCTCGTCGGGAATGGAGACGCCGGCCTCGTCGAGGATTTCGTCCTGCGCGAAAATCGTCGTCCCGGTGCGTAGCGCGAGAGCGATCGAGTCGGACGGGCGTGCGCTGACCGTCGTTCCGTTGGAGAACACCAGATCGGCGAAGAAGATCCCATCCCGCAAGGCAGTGATGTTGACCTGGCGCAGTTCCACCTTGAGCGCCTGCAGAATGTCGCGCATCAGGTCATGTGTGAGCGGGCGGGCAGGGACCATGCCTTGCTGTGCGAAGGCGATGGCCGTCGCCTCCATCGGACCGATCCAGATCGGCAAGTAACGCTCCCCGCCGGTCTCCTTCAGCAGCACGATGGGCTGGTTCGTCGGCATCTCGACCCGGACGCCTACGACCTCCATCTCCTTCACCGCGTCTCCGTCCTCACCTGCGCCTCATACCCCTGCCGTGCGGCCGGCACTCCCTTGTCAACGTACACCCCTTGCCGCCGTGACCGGACACCTGCTTGGCCGGTACCCGACATCCCTGCTCACGCGCTCGCGCCCTTGAATCCACGCCGATCGGCAAGCGGTGCGTCCTCGTCCTGGCGGCGCGGAGAGGGGACCGCGGACCCTGTCAGCCCGGTACCTGCGCGGGCGGGCAGGCCGGCCTCAGCCAGCCCCGCTTCGATCATCGCGCCGTGCATCCGGATCAGCAGCTGGGCGATCTGGCCAGCCGTCCTGGCGGCTTCGTCCCTCGCCCGCGGGCTGCGCTGGCGCAGCGTGGGCGCCACCACCTGCTCGATCAGCGCGACGTCCCGCTCGGCCGCAGTCCTGACCGCGCGCAGGTGCCTGGCCTGGACGCCGAAGGAGGCCAGCTGGGTGACCGTACTCACGACGTCGAGCGCGTCCTGGCCGTAGAGCCGGCCAGAGCGCCTGACCAGGCCGTGCGCCTCGAGCTCGGCGAGCTGCTGCTCATCAATCCCTGAGGTCTCGAGCAGCTCACGGCGGCTCACCCACTCGGTGCCCGCCCGGCCCTCCCCGCCCGCCCGGCCATCCCGCGCCTGGCCGTCCGACCGGCCCGCCTCGGCGCGGTCGTGGAGGCGCTCCTTGATCACGCGGAGCGGCAGGTACTGATCGCGCTGGGCGGTCAGAATGAACCTGAGCTGATCGATGTCGGCTGGGGCGAACCTCCGGTAGCCCGACGGCGACCTGGCCGGGCAGATCAGCCCCTCGGCTTCGAGAAAGCGGATCTTCGAGACGCTGACGTCGGGGAACTCGCTTCTCAGCTCCACGAGGACTTCGCCGATACCGAGGTACGCGCGCGCGAACTGAGCGTTCATCGCGGCGGCCTAGTCAGCATGCGACAGGCGGCCCTGCAGGAAGACCAGGCGGAACTTGCCGATCTGGACCTCATCGCCGCCGCTGAGCGCCGCCTCCTCGATCCGCTCCCTGTTCACGTATGTGCCGTTCAGGCTGCCGACATCACGGACCGCGAACCTGCCAGCGTGCCGGTAGAACTCGGCGTGCCGCCGGGACACCGTGACATCGTCGAGGAAGATGTCGCTGTCCGGGCGCCTGCCGACCTCGGTCAGGTCGCTGTCGAGCAGGAACCTGCTGCCCGCGTTCGGGCCGCGGTTGACGACCAGCAGCGCGGTGTTCGGCGGCAGCGCGTCGATGACGGAGGTGTCGGCCGCCGATTCGTCGCCGGGCTCGACGTCGGTCGTCTCTGCACCGGTGAAGATCATGGAGGTTGTCTCGCCGACCGTCCCGCGGTCGGCTGCGGCCCTGGTCAGAGGCGTTCCGCACTGTGAGCAGAACCGCGCGGTGTCCGGATTGGCCTCACCGCACCCCGGGCAATACACGCTGGGCATCGACGCGCCGAGCCTCCCCATCGTCGGCCGAGCCACGCCGGAACGACGATCCGAGCGGGCATACTGCCTGGCCACATCCGCTTGCGGTGCCCACGCTACCCGCGGCCGCCGCGGCTGGTCCATCTGCCACGCAGTGCCGCTCTCGTAGTCTCCGCGGTCAGGTGCACGGTCAGGCGCACCGAGGTTTGGCGCACCGAGGTTTGGCGCACCGAGGTTTGGCGCACCGAGGTTTGGCGCACCGTAGTTTGGCGCACCGTAGTTTGGCGCACCGTAGTTTGGCGCACCGTAATGCGGAAGAGCGTGCTCCGCCCGCGCGCCGGCCTCAACCGGCGCGTTCGGCCGCGCGCCAGCTGATCGTGCCGCAGCCGAACGCGCCCGACCACGGCGCCTGCGCCAGATCACGCTGCACACCTCCGACGTCCTGCCGCCACCCGATTGACATCCGGTAGCCACTTAGTGACGGCAATTGTCTCACGTGCAGCTAGTACAGCGCCGGGCCTTCAGCCCGACTGAGGAGGCTCGGCCGTTCTGGCACTCAGCGGTCGCGCACTCAGCGGTCGCGGCTGGCGCCCTCGACCACGGCGGCCCACTCGTCGATGAGCGCCTGCGCCCGCTCGGTGTCGGCGGCCTCGGCCCACAGATGCGTGATCGCGTGCGCGGTGTCGGGCAGCGCGAGCGTCCAGCCGCCATCGGGTTCGATCACCCGGACGCCATCGGTGGTGTCGATCTCGCGCGTGCCGGCCGCCTCCACGATGGTGCGCATCACGCTGCCCTTGGCAGCCCACGGCGTCGGCACCGAGCGCTTGAGCAGGTGCGCGACCGGGATCCTGGCGTGGATCTGGCTGAGCGTCAGCCTGGTGCGCGCGACCAGTCCGGTCAGCCGCGCGAACGCGGCGATTCCGTCGATGGACCTGGAGAACTCGGGCACCACGAAGCCGCCGCGGCCGTCGGCGGCGAAGATGACGTCATCAGCGGCGGTCGCCTCGTACAGGCCGTGCGGCGACGTGGGGGTCCAGCCGACCTCGACGCCGTGGAAGCTGCAGACCTCCTCCGCGACCCTGGTCGTGGTGACCGGGAGGGCGACCCTGCCCTTCCTGAGCTCCGCGGCGACGAGGTCGAGCACGACAAGCAGCGCGCGGTCGTCGCTGACCAGGGCGCCCTTGTCGTCGATCAGCGTGATCCGCTCGCCCACCGGGTCGAACCTGACGCCGAACGCGGCACGGGATGAGTAGACCAGCTCGGCGAGGCGGTGCAGGTCCGCCCTGACCTGGGCAAGCGACTGGGTGGGCGTGGCTTCGTCGAGCCGGTTGTTCACGGTCAGCACGTCGACCCCCATCCGGCCGAGCAGGCCGGGCATGACCAGCGAGGCGGTGCCGCCAGCGCAGTCGACCACGACCTTCAGCTGGGCCTCCCTCACGCCGCTCATGTCCACGCAGCGCAGCAGGTCCGCGGTGTAGGCCTCGATCACCCGCGGTGGGTAGGTGAGCTCGGCTATCTCACCGGGGAACGCGCGCCTGAATTCCTGCCGGGAGAAGACCCGCTCGAGCTTGCGCGCGGAGGCCTGGGACAGGTCGGCGCCGTGCTCGTCTAGGAAGATGATGTCGATCGACTGCGGATCGCCTGGCGTCGTGCGCATCGCGATGCCGCCGCTGCACTCGCTCCGCGCGGTCTCGAACCTGGCAACCGGCAGCGGCTGCGCCTCCAGGTCCACGACGTTGATCGCGCTGGCGTTGAGCGCGCCGTGCACGGCACGCTTGAGCGCGCGGGCCGCCCTTGAGACGTCACGCGACGTCGTGACGATCGATCCCTTCTTCAGCGTGGTCGCGTAGGCGCTGGCCAGCCGCACGCACAGCTCCGGCGTGATCTCGACGTTGACGAGCCCGGAGACCCCGCGCGGGCCGAACAGCGTGCGCTGACCGCGAGACTCCCAGATCACGCTCGTGTTGACGACGGCGCCGGCCTCGATGGTCTTGAACGGGTAGACCCGCACGCCTGCCGAGATGTAGGCCTCCGGCTCGATCACGCACTCGTCGCCGACGACGGCGCCTTCCTCGATCCGGGCTGAGGCCATCACGTCGGTGTTCTTGCCGATCACGCAGCCGCGCAGGGTCGCGCCGATGCCCACGTAGACGTTGTTGTGCACGACCGCGCGGTGCAGGAACGCGCCTTCCTTGACGACCACGTTGCTTCCGACCACGGTGTACTCGCGCACCTGAGCGCCGCCCTCGATCTTGGCGTAGTCGCCGATGCAGAGCGGGCCGGTGAGGATGGCGTCAGGATCGACCTCCGCTCCCTCGGCGACCCAGACGCCTGGCGACATCTCGAAGCCGTCGATGTGGGCCTTGACCTTGCCGGACAGCACGTCGGCCTGGACCCGGTGGTAGGCCTCGTGCGTCCCGACGTCCTCCCAGTAGCCGTCGGCGACCCAGCCGAAGACCGGTGCGCCTCGCTCGAGCAGCTGGGGGAAGACGTCGGCTGACCAGTCGACCGCCTCAGCGGACGGCACCTGGGCCAGCACCTCGGGTTCCATCACGTAGATGCCGGTGTTCACGGTGTCGGAGAAGACCTGGCCCCATGTGGGTTTCTCCAGGAACCGTTCGATCCGGCCATCGGGATTGGCGATGACGATGCCGAATTCGAGCGGATCGGGCACCCTGGCGAGGGCGACCGTCACCAGAGCCCCGTTGTCCTTGTGAAAGCGCACCAGGTCGGACAGGTCGATGTCGGTAAGCGCGTCGCCGGATATCACCAGGAACGGCCCGTCGCGCAGCGCCGACTCGGCGTTCTTGACGCTGCCCGCCGTCCCGAGCGGAATGTCCTCGGTGGCGTACTGCAGGCTCATGCCGAATTCTTCGCCGTCGCCAAAATAGTTGCGCACCATCGAGGCGAGGAACTGCACCGTGACGATCGTCTCGTCGAAGCTGTGCTTGCGCAGCAGGCGCAGCACGTGATCCATGATCGGCCTGTTGACGACGGGGAGCATCGGCTTCGGCTGGTTGGCGGTCATCGGGCGCAGCCTGGTCCCTTCGCCGCCTGCCATGACTACAGCCTTCACGCCTGCCAGCGCTCCTTACCCGGTTCGGTTGCCCTCGCCGCGATGCGCGGTGGCACGGTCCGTGGCGAGGAGGCGGCGGGCTTGCGTGATGTAGAGCACAGCCGCCCACCAGTACAGTGCAGTTCCCCATAGAGCGAAGGCCCAACCGAACACGCGCGCCACCTCCGCGTATGACGTCGAGTGGGATCCAAGAAAAAGCAGCGGAAAAGCGTATAGAAGACTCAGCGTCGCGGCCTTGCCGACGAAGCTGACGTGCAGCGGCCCGTACCCGCGCCGCCGGAGTAGCAGCAGCACGACCCCGAGCACGAGCTCCCTGACCGCCAGGGCGGCGACCAGCCACCACCCGATGATCGACCTGATCGCCAGCGCGACGACGGTCGAGACGATGTAGAGCCGGTCGGCTGACGGGTCGAGCAGCTCGCCGATCCTGCTCTGCTGGTCAAGCGCCCGCGCGATCTTGCCGTCCAGCCAGTCAGACACGCCCGCCGCGGCGAGCAGGCCGAGTGCCCACCAGTCACCGGCCTGCGTCCGCACGCCGAGAACGAGCCAGAGGAAGACGGGAACTCCTGCCAGCCGGGCGAGGCTGATCAGGTTCGGGATCGTGAAGACCCGGTCGTGCTGGCGTGGCTGAGCCTCAGCCATGATCCAGTATCACCCGCTTCCCGTCCCCGCCGCAGACGTTACGCGGTCGGTCCTGCTGCCCGCCACACCGGATCATGGCGAGCGGCGGCGGAACCAGGTGACTTCAGGGCAGACTCCTCCGTATGGGAATCAAGGCGTCATCACTACCCATCGTGGCGATCGCCGCGCTGGTGGCGTCGAGCCTGCCTGCCACGCTTGCCACGGCTGCCACTACCCCGCGCGCTGCCACGGCGGCTGGCCCTGCCGCTGGTGGCATCTCGGTCGGCAAGCACGCCAACTGGCCGACATACCACGCCAACGCGCGCCGTTCGTGGGCGTCGGCAACGGCGACACCTCGCCGCCCTTCGACGACTCGGACTCGGTGACCGCCCTGACGCCACGACTGCACAGGACCGGCGTGTTCGCGCCCGCGACCTGGGTCGACGACAACCGCAACGACCTGGATCTCGGCTCCCTGACGCCGGCCCTGACCAGCAAGGGCCTGGTACTCACGGTCGGCAAGCGCGGCGTCGGCTACCTGGTCCGCGCAGGGCTGCGCTGGTCGGCGCCGGGGTGCTGTCCGTGCTGATCTGCCCGCTCATCGCGGTGACGCTAAACCGCCGCGGCCGCCGGGCCGGTCCTGGCAGGACCGCCGAGGAGGAGGCGGCTGCCGAGTTACGCGGCCTCCCACAGGCTCGCGATGCCCTGGCCGACACCGATGCACATCGTCGCCGCTCCCCTGCCGCCGCCGCGACGGCGCAGCTCGTGCAGGAGCGTTGTGGTGATCCTGGCCCCCGAGCAGCCGAGCGGGTGCCCGATCGCGATCGCGCCGCCGTTGACGTTCACCAAGTCCTCGTCGAGCTTCAGCTGGTCGATGACGGCGACGGCCTGAGCCGCGAACGCCTCGTTGACCTCGACCAGGGCTAGCTCGCCGCGCTGCCAGCCGCTCCTGTGCAGCGCTTTGGTCACGGCGGGCACCGGGCCGATGCCCATGTAGTCAGGGTGCACCCCGGCAGACGCGGCGCCCGCGTATCTGGCCAGCGGGTCCGCGCCTACTGCGGCGAGCGCGCGCTGCGACATCAGCAGCAGGCCGGCGGCCCCGTCGTTCAGCGGCGAGGAGTTGCCGCCGGTGACGGTGCCGCCCTCGCGGAAGGCTGGACGCTTGGCCGCGAGTTCCCCGGCCGTCAGGTCGGCCCTGATGCCCTCGTCGGCGGTCACCGCCGCGCCCTTCGCCTGGACCGGGACGAGCTCGGCGGCGAACCTTCCTGCGCCGGCGGCAGCGGCCGCGCGCTGGTGGCTGCGCAACGCGAACTCATCCTGCCTGGCCCGGCCGACGCCGTACTTGTCCGCGACGTTCTCCGCCGTCTCGCCGAGCGTGATGGGCGGGTACATCTCGGCCATCTTGGGGCTGACCAGCCGCCAGCCGAGCCTGGTGTCGGCCAGGCCGGCGTCCCTAGGGAAGACCTCGCTGGCGCGCGGCAGCACGAACGGCGCACGGGTCATCGACTCGGTGCCGCCCGCAATGCAGATGTCAGCGTCGCCGGCCGCGATCGCCCGCGCGGCCGAGCAGATCGCTTCCATGCCAGATCCGCACAGCCGGTTCACGGTGGCGCCTGGTACCTCGACGGGCAGCCCGGCTAGCAGCACGCCCATCCTGGCTACGTTGCGGTTGTCCTCGCCCGCCTGGTTGGCGGCGCCCCAGTAAACGTCGTCGATGGTCTGCGTGTCGAGCCAGGGATTTCGCGCCAGCAGCGCGGCGATCACGTCGGCGGTGAGGTGGTCGGGACGGACGCTCGCGAGAGCTCCCTTGATCTTCCCGATCGGCGTTCTGCAAGCGTCGACGGCGAATACAGCGGACATCGGCCACCTCCCGGCTATCACCCTACCGGCCGGCGCGCGGCCGGCATATGGCGCGAATTGCCAGCCTGGCCCCGCTCACAGGCAGGCGTAGATCGCCTCGATGAGGGCGCGGTTGCGCGGGTTCTGCCAGCGCGGGCCCATCTGTCCGGTCACGTACGCGACGGCCAGGCCGGCCTCGGGGTCGCAGAACCCGAGCGAGCCGCCCGCTCCGAAGTGACCGAACGAGGCCTGGCCGCTGCCCATCGGCCGCTCCGGCTGGGTCAGCTGGAAGCCGAGCCCGAACCTGGACCGGCGATGCAGGATCTTGTCTTCGCCGTAGACCTGCTCGGCGACGGCGTCCGCGAGCGCTGCCGCGTCGACGATCCTGACCCCGTCGGCCGCGCCGCCCGCGGCCAGCGCGGCGTACACGCGCGCGATGCCCCTCGCGGTGCCGTGCCCGTTCGTAGCCGGCACCTCGGCGGCGCGCCAGCTCGCGGTGTTGACCACGCCGCCGCCGGACAGGCCGGCCGGATTGAAGTACGCGTTGTGCTCCATCAGGCGGTCAGGGTCCAGGTCAGCCCTGTCGGTTTCGCCGGCGACCTGGCCTGGCCAGGAGAACTCGGCGACCCTGCCGTGCTCGCTCGCCGGGAGGCCGATGTACACGTCGGCCCCCAGCGGCCCGGCGAGCTCCGCGCGCAGCAGCGCGCCCACCGTGCGGCCCGACACCCGTCGCAGCAGCTCGCCGACCGCGAACCCGAAGGTATTGACGTGATAACCGTGCGCCGAACCCGGCTCCCACCACGGAGCCTGGCCGGCGATGGCGCCGGTCATCACTTCCCAGTCGAGCATCGCGCCCGGCGGCAGCCTGCGCCGGATCGCGGGGACTCCTGCCTGGTGGCTGAGTAGCTGGCGGACCGTGACCGCGTCCTTGCCGGCGGCACCGAACTCCGGCCAGTACCTGGCGACCGGTGCGTCGAAGTCGAGCAGGCCGCGCCCGGCGCACCGGGCGGCGAGCGCGGCGAGCAAGCCCTTGCCGACCGAGAAGAAGTTCACCAGCGTGCCGGCCTGCCATGGCGTGTTCCTGGCCGCGGTCATCCATCCGCCCCAGAGATCCACGACCGGGCGCCCCGCTGTCATCACGCAAATGGCCGCGCCGGTCTCGCCCAGCGAGTCGAAGTTCGCGACGAAGGCGGCGCGGACCGGCTCGAACCGCGCGTCGCAGGTGCCGCCGATCACGGCCAGCCGCCTTCCAGGCTCGGTGCTGACCTGGGGGGACGACCCCCCGAAGCTCCCCGCCGTGCCACGTACGCGGCCAGCGCCCCGATGCTGGCCAGGGCGTCAAGATTCAGGTCCTCGGCGGCCACGTCGACGCCGTAGCGCCGCTCGATCTCGGTCAGCAGCATAGTCCCGCCGAGCGAGTCAAGCCCGATGCCGTCCCTGAGCAGGGCCGTGTCCAGCGGGGCCGTCAAGGCCAGCGGGTCTCCCGTCAGCTCGGCGAGCAGCCGCCTGAGCTCGCCGGTCAGCTGATCCGCGGTCACGACACGACCCAGCTTGGCAGCTCGGCAACGGGCTGGCTCAGGTCCCTGGCGTACTCGGCGACCTGTCCGGTGCCCGCCCGTGAGCTGGTACGGAACCCGGCCCCGGTGAGCGCGATCCGCAGCGGCACGTTGCGCGGGCTGATCACGCACGGCAGCGTGACCCGCGCCGCCCCGGCCGCCAGCGCGGCCCGGCAGATCCAGGTCAGCAGCGCGTCGATGACACCGCGGCCGAGCGCGCGGCACGACATCATCAGCAGCGGCACGCGCCAGTCCTGGCCGGTCGCCAGCACGCATGCGCCGACCATGCCGTCGTCGCCGAACCGGTCGGACAGCCGGACGGTGACGACGCGGTGGCCAGGCGAGTCGAGCAGGCCGGCGAACTCGGCCTCAGGCACGGACGTGCCGGTCGAGTTGAACTGGTGCGTGCGTACCGACAGCTCATGGAGCCTGGCCACGTCGTCGGTGCTGGCCGCCCTGATCGTGACCGTGGTCTGGCAGTACCGCAAGAACTCGTCGCGGGAGCCGCCGAACGCCTTCGCTTCCTCCTGCCTGGCGCGTCGCTGCAGGTACAACTCGCCGCGCCGGCGCGCCTCGGCCGTCACCACGGCGGGGCTGAACTGCGGCCACGCGGCAGCCTCAGGCACGTCCTGCGGCGCGAGCACGAGAACATCGGGCAGGCTGAACGAGACCTCGGCCCGCTCGAGCGGGTCGTCGTCGACGAACGCGACAGCGTCGGCTGTCAGACCGAGCTCGGCGGTGATCGCCCTGATGGCCGCAGACTTGGCGCCCCAGCCGCACCGGGCTGCGGCGAACGCGTGGCCCGTCGCCTCGGCCGCGTGCTCGCAGGCGCCTGGCGGGTTCCTGCTGGCGACCGCCTGCAGGATGCCGCGGCCAGCGAGCTCGTGCAGCACCCCGGTCAGCTCGGTGTTCGCCGCTGGGAGGTCGCCAGCTGATTCGAGGTACACGCCGTCGAGCAGCGTGTTGTCCAGGTCCCAGATCACGCACTTGATCACGGGACCCGCTTCTCCATCGTCAGGTGCGTCGCTGTGAAGCCGAAGGCCCGGTACAGCGCGCGCATGCCGAGGTTCGCCGCGTTCACCTTGCCGGACAGGTGCGTCAGGCCAGCGTGGCCCGCCTCATCGAGCACGGCGGCCATCAGCAGCTCGCCGATGGCGCCGCGGGCGGCCGTCTCAGCGGTCGCCAGGGAGCGGAAGTTCCCGTACCGCTCGCCGGTCAGTGAGTTCGTGCGAGCCGACAGCCACGCCCAGCCGAGCGGGGTCTGCGGAGCGGCAGCGGCCGCGGCGATCAGCGTGATCTCGCCCGGCTTGCCGAGCGCGCCGGCCACCCGGCGCCGGTGGAACGCGGGGTCGGTGATCGCCTCGTCCCCGAACGACACAATGGCGATGTCGACCTCGAAGGCCGCGATAGCGTCCAGGTCGGCATCGGTCGCCGGCCTGATCAGGTAATCTTGCCCGCTCACGGCAGCATTTTCGCAAATCCGGCGTCCGTCAGCGCGCCCGCCTTGGCATCGGCCGGAACGCGGTTCCGCCGCAGGCCGGGCAGCCGGCCGCCTGCAGGTCCTTGACCTGCTCCCACTCCGGCGCCCGCTCGCCTGGCCCAGCGCGGCCGACGAGGTACACCGAGCCGCAGGACGCGCAGCGGTACGGACGGCTCTGCCCGGCCCTGGTGTCGGCCGTGTAGAGCGGGCCGAGGTAGGTGCCCTCGACCAGCGGCGCGGTCTCTTCGCTCGTGCGCAGGTGGTACATGTGGCTGGTGCCAGCCAGAATGCCGGCGCCGACGTAGCTGTTGAAGCCGGGCGTCACGGACCTGACGACCAGCCCGAGGCCGGCGATCAGCCGCTGCGTGGCCAGCGTCTCGGTCGGCCTCCTGGCGCCGAAGCTGAAGAACACGTGCTGGCCTGGCCGCGCCGTGAGCGCGGAGACGGCACGGGACAGGAACAGCTCAGCGCCGGCGACGGTGTACGGCGGGTCGGTGCAGGCGACGTCGAAGCTCGCGGTCAGGCCTGCGGGCAGCGGCGCCCGCAGGTCGTGCTCGACCAGTTCGACGTCGGTGCCGGTGCCCGCGACCTGCGCGCCGATCCAGCCGAGCACGGCCGGGTCGGTGTCGATGACGGTCAGCCGCCCGGTAGCGACGCCGGTCCGCCTGGCGAAGCGCGCGATCGCGACCGCGATCAGGTCGTCGTCGCCCAGCAGCACGATGCTCCGGCCGGCCAGCGCTGCTGCCTGGTGCATCGTGAGCACCCTGCGGATCTTCGTGGGCACGGTGCAGTGCGTCTGATCGAGCTCCATCCTGGCCTGCGGCGCTCCGGCCGCGACGGCCTCGAGTTCCTCGCTCAGCGGCCCGAGCTCGTCAGGAACGCTCAGGCCGAGGCCGTCGCAGCGGCGACAGGTCGGATCCAGCTGAGCGCCGCCGGCCGCGAGCACGGCCCTGGCAGCCGCCGTCAGCCTGACCGGCCTGGTCTTGTCGATCACGCCGCGCTTGCGCAGCTCGTTGCAGACCGCGGTCACGATCGGGACAGGCAGCTCGGCCATCCGGCCGATCTGGCTGGTCGCGACCGGCTCGCTGCGGGCGACCGCGAGCAGGATGTCCAGGACGCCCGACTCTCCCTCGGCCAGGCCGACGGCCGCGGCAACCTCGGCTGCGATCGCTGCTATGTCCATTGGCCTGTCCACTGTGCGTTCCTGCACGCTGCTTGCCTGCTTACTGGCCGCCGTGACCCGGTAGGCCTCTCGCGGTCCTGCGGTATCCTGCCACATCATGCCCGTCATCGAACCGGCCAGCAGGTACACCGAGCTGCGGCGGCAAGAGGCGACGTCGCCGAAGGTCCTGTTCGCCGTCGACGCTATCTGCGCGCCGGGCTCGCCCGTTCACGAACTTGCTGAGCTGACCGATGTCGCGGTGGCCGCGGTGACGGCTGGCTCCGGCCACGTGCTTGACACCTCGCACGTGATCTTCCCGAACGGCGCGATCACGCTCGTGCTGATCCTCGCCGAGTCGCACCTGAGCGTGCATACCTGGCCGGAGGAGAGCATGGTCGCGATCGACCTGTTCAGCTGCGGGGCGATCGACGGCGGGCTGGTTATCGATCACCTCGTCAGCGGCCTGCGGCTCGAGTCGGTGACCGTGAGGCAGGTGCCGCGCGGCGCTGGCCGGTAGCGGACCTGCTGTCCAGCCACACGTCCCAGCGCTGCAGCGTTTTCGTCGCGAGTATGCCCATCGGCCGCCACGGATCGGCGGCCAGCGTCGCCGCCACCTGCTGCTCGTCGGCGGCCTCCAGGATGAGCAGCACCTGCTGGCCGTCGCCCAGCGGGCCGCCCATGATGACGAAGCCGTCCGCCAGCAGCTTGTCCATATAGGCGGCGTGCTCCGTCCAGGCCGCCTGCTCGCGCCGGTGCCTGGACTCGTCGTAGTTGGGGCCGTTGACTTGGGTCAGGACGAAGACAGCCATGGCCGCAGGCTACGGACCGGTGCCGACAGTCGCGACAAGCTCGACTTCGTATCCGTCGGTGTTGGCCAGGTAGGCCGCATAGTGCTCAGGACCGCCGGCGTGCGGGTACGCGCCGGAGAACAGCGGCGTCCAGCCGTGCTCGGGCGCCTGCCGGTGCAGGGCGTCCACCCGGGCGGCATCCCCGGCGTGGAAGGCCAGGTGGTTCAGCCCTGGCCCGGTCCGCTGCTGCGTGCCGGCGGTCAGCGCCGGTGACTGCTCCACGACCAGATAGGTGGCCCCGAGCTTCCAGCTGCGACCACCAGGCCAGCGCTGGAATTCGGCATAACCAAGCTCCCCAAGCAGCCAGCCCCACTCGGCGAGCGCCCTGACCAGGTCAGGCACCCAGAGTTCGACATGGTGCAGGCTCCCGGGAAGCGGAT
Source organism: uncultured Actinomycetota bacterium (assembly GCA_963739025.1). GTDB lineage: Bacteria > Actinomycetota > Actinomycetes > Streptosporangiales > Streptosporangiaceae > Chersky-822. Next base: position 972,000 of record CAVTYS010000006.1, read on the forward strand.
GATCAGCGGACGTGCGATCAGCAGACAAGGCACCACCCGCTCACGCCGTCTGGTACGACGAAACCTCGAATCCCGCGACCCGTGCGGGTGCGGGCATCCGGCTGGTCATTGGCGCACTCGCCGCCGCGAAGGCCTGTGCGTCCGCACCTGACCGCCACACTTCGACGATCCGTGCCGCGGAGTCGTCGATGCCCACGATCCTGGTCAGCAGCCCGTCAGGAACCTGAGCATCGGCTCCCGCGGTGGCCATCATCGCTTCGAAACCAGCCCGCCCGAAGTCCGCTGTCCACTCGAACTCGACGATGGTGCAAAACGGCATGGCATCTCCAACGGCAGACCAACTCCGTCCGGTCGCTGAGCCTAGCGGCCCGTGGGCCGGCGCGGGCCTGGGAAGCGGGCGCGAAGGGCGCCGTGCACCGCGTCAGGGCGCGGGTCCGCAGCCGCGATCGCCTCCTCGACCATTCGCAGGGCGGCCGCGGTGCCCGTGCCGAGCTTCGCTTCGGCTGGCGCCGCGGTGAGCACGTCATGAGCCAGCAACAGCTCGCAGGCCAGGATGTCCTCGAGCACGTCGAGCGCCCGGTCGGCCAGCCGCACGCTCAGCGGAGCGCTGGTGCCGTGGTCCTCGACCCCGATGTCGAGCGTCGGGGTGTCGAGGGTGGCTGGCGCGGCCAGCTGCCTGAGCTCGGTGTACCTGGCGGCGGCCGGATAGCGCACCTGCAGGCCGTAAGCGGGCCAGGACGGTTGCCCAGACGCCAGCTGCCGGAAGAAGTGGTCCCACAGATGCGCCATGCGGCGGTCGCTCAGCTGCCCGACATGTGCCAGCGCGATCCGCAGCGCGTCGAACGCGATCGCCATGACCATGGGATGGAAGTTGCCGTTGCTGATCAGCATCCGCTCACCCGCTGCCGCCAGCGGATTGTCGGCTGCCGCGTTCAGCTCGGTGCTCACGGCAGATGTGGCCGCCGAGACGTACTCGCGCAGCGCACCGTGCACCTGGGGCACGACCCGGAAGGACAGGGCGTCCTGGACCGACCGCGCGCCCGCCGGCTCGCCCAGGGGACTGCCTTCGAGGAGGTTGCGGAGGTGGTCGGCGGCCGCGACCTGACCTGGAATGCCCTTGGCCCTGCCCACGGCAGGATGAAGCACCGAGACGTTGGCGCCAATCGCCTCCATCGACAGGGCCGCCGCGATATCGGCGGCATCGGCCGCTAGCGCTGCCCTGGCGGCAACCAGGGCCCCTTGACCGACAGAAACTCCGTTCGCTGACATCAGCGCGAGGCCGTCCTTGCCGCTGAGCACGAGCGGCGAGATTCCGGCCCTGCGCAGCGCTTCGCCGCCATCCAGGACGTCACCGCGATACTCGGCGCGCCCCATGCCGACGGCTACCTGGGCCATCACGGCCATCTGCCCGATGTCGGCGGCGCCGATCGAGGCGGTCTCCGGCACCAGCGGATGCACGCCGGCGTTCAGCATCGCGGCCAGCGTCTCTGCGGCCGCCACGCTTGCTCCTGAACCGCCCCTCGCTATGCCGTTGAGCCTCACAGCGAGGGCAGCCCGCACCAGCTCGGCAGGCAGCGGCCCGCCCATCCCGCCGCCGTGCGACGTGATCAGGAACTGCTGCTCGCCCCGGATCTGATCCGCGTCGAGGCGAGCGTCCTTGCCGTGGCCGACCTGCGTCGTGAGCCCGTAGACCGCGGCGCCAGATCGCAGGGCCTCGTCGACGACCGCCCGCGCGGCCGCGATCCCGGCCAGCACTGCGTCGTCGAGTTCCACACGGGCGCCGTCGACGATAGCGATCAGCTCCCCGACCGCCAGTGGCGCGCGCGTGATCCGCACGATAGTCATGCCTCGTCACCGTAGCCGCACGGGCAGGAAACGCGGTTGCGCGCCGACCGGCCATGGTGATCGGATCGCACGATGGAACGCTGGACGGCGAGAATGCTGCTGCGACCCATGACCGGCGCTGATCTCGGCTGGCTGACCAGGCTGCACGGCGACCTGCGGGTCATGCGCTTCATCGACGACGGCCGGCCAGTGCCCGCAGCGGTCGTCGCGTCGCAGGCGCTCCCCGTCATGTTGCGCGAGTATGACCGGCTTCCCGACGGCCTCGGTTACTTCGCGGCGATCGAGCGCGCAACAGGGGAACCGCTCGGCTGGTTCGGGCTCCGGCCTCCAGATAGCACCGGGCTCCGCCCGGGTGCGGTGGGCACAGCGGAGCTTGGCTACCGGCTCTTTCCCGAGGCCTGGGGCAAGGGCTACGCGACCGAGGGCGCCCGCGCCCTGATCGGCAGCGCGTTCACCGACCTTGACCTCGAGCAGGCGGTCGCGACGACCATGACGGTGAACCTCGCGTCGAAGCGCGTGCTCGAGAAGGCCGGGCTGTCGCTGGTCCGCACCCTCCTCGCCGCGTGGCCCGCCTACATCGAAGGCGCCGAGCACGGTGACGTGGTGTACGCCGCAACCCAGGCGGCCTGGCGCCCCTGAGCGCTACCAGCCGAGCTCGCGCAGCCGCTCGTCGCGGATTCCGAAATGGTGCGCGACCTCGTGAATGACCGTCTTGCGCACCTGGTCTTCGACCTCCCACACCGACCAGCAGGTCGCGCAGATCGCCTGGCGGTAGATCGTGATCCGGTCAGGGAGCACGCCGGAGTAGTAGGTGCTCCTGGCGGTCAGCGGCACGCCCTCGTACAGGCCGAGCAGCCCTGGCGGGCCGTCGCCGTGTTCCACGAGCACGGCAACGTTCCGCATGAGCTCGCCGAGTTCGTCGGGCAGGCCGTCCAGGGCCTCGCTGACCATCTCCTCGAACCTGGCCGGGTCGATGTCGATCACGATCCCATTGTCGGCCAGGCCTGGCCCGGTTATCGCCTGCCGGCGGCGATCTGCTCGTAGTCGGTGAAGACCACGGGGCCGCTGACCAGTTCGGGCCGGTATACGTCCTCGAACCTGCGCACGGCGTCGGAGCGGCCATGTGCCTCGTGCGCGGCGGCGTCGGCGAACTCGAACAGGTGCACGAACCTAGTCGGGTCGTCCTGTTGCTGCCAGGCCGCGTAGATCCTGGTGCCTGGCTCGTTACCGGCCACATAGCCGACGAACTCGGTGATCGCCGCCTTGACCTTGTCCACCGCCTCTGGCCGCACCTGATAGTGAGCGGTCTGGTAGATCGGCACGTTCGGCCCCCCTTGTCGTTCAGCCTAGTCGTTCAACAAAGTCATTGAATATCACTCGGCTGCGGTAAGGTCAACAAGGTGGTTGAAGATTCGGCGCTCGACCGGACGTATTCGGCGCTGGCCGACCCGACCCGCCGTGCGCTGCTCGTCGCCCTCCGCGACGGCGAGGCCCGCATCACCGATCTGGCGGGCCCGCTGCCGATGTCGTTTGCCGGGGTGTCGAGGCATGTCGGCGTCCTCGAGGCTGCTGGCCTGGTGAAGCGCGAGGTCAAGGGGCGCGAGCACTGGCTCTCGCTCGAGCCTGGGGCGCTGAGCGCCGCTGAGCGGTGGATCGCCGAGCAGACCTCGTTCTGGGCGCGCAGGGCAGCTGCCCTGGCAGCCAGGCTCGAGCACGGGGACGCGCGATGACCGGCGAGGCAGCCGCCGGGGCAAGCCAGCCCGCTCGGGTCGCGGTGGTCAGGCAGCGGCTGGCCGCGCCGCCGCACGTCGTGTACGACGAGTGGACGCACGCTGACCGGCTGGCCGCGTGGATGTGCCCGCGTCCGGCGCGGTGCCTGAGCGTGACCGCTGACCCCCGGATCGGGGGCGCCGTGCGGTTCGAGATCGACGAGGACGGCGTGCGGTTCCTGGTGAGCGGCAACTACGTCACGCTCGAACCGCCGCACCGGCTGGCGTTCACCTGGAGCTGCTCGACCTGGCCGGATCCGGCCGTGCAGAGCCTGGTGACCGTGACGATCGACGCTGACGGGCCAGGAGCGTCGCTGCTGACGATCGAGCACGCCCTGCTGCCGTCAGGGCTGACTAGTCAGCACGCTCGCGGCTGGACGCGTATCGGCGCGCAGCTGGCCGATGTGGTCAAGCGCCGCTCTACCGTGCCAGGCGCGTAACGGCCAGCCGGTCCGCCGGGTGCTGCGCTGTCCGTACCGGCTTGCGCAGCACGACGCGGTCCCGCTGGCGGTAGTGGGGCGACCCGTCAGCCGCGGCCCAGTAGGTGACCGTGATCGAGGTCGTGCCGCCTGGTTCAGCGGGCGCGACGTCGAAGGAAGCGAATCCGAACGCGTTCTTGGTGTCCCGGTACGCCGACCACAGGTTCGGCTCGGCCTGCAGTACCGACCTGCGGTGCGCGATCGGGCTGCCCGGTTCCACCCCGGCCACCACGATCCCCTCGTGCGGGCCATGCAGCGCCCTGGCCGGCACCCGGTACGGGTGGCCGCCGCCCCCGATGGTCAGGTGCACTGTCCCGATCCTGGTGTCGACCTCGGCAGTGTCGGCTTTGGCCGTGTCGGCTTTGGCCGTGTCGGCTTTGGCCGTGCCGGCCTTGGCCGTGTCGCGGCGCCTGGGAGCGGCCGCGGGTGCGGGGGTCAGCAGCGCGCTGCCCGATAGCACGCCGCGGACCGGGTGCGACCGCTCGAAGTGGTGCTCATGCCCGGACAGGACGAGGTCCACGCCATAGGCGTCGAAGAGCGGCAGCCACTGCTGCCTGATCCCGAGATCGGCGCCGTTGAAGTGCGCCGATGACATCGCGACCTGGTGCATGAACACCACGATCCAGTCGATGTCGTCGTCCTGGCTTGCCGCCGCCAGCTCCCGTTCCAGCCAGCGGCGTTGCTGCCCGCCGCTGTAGCCGCTGATATAAGGATCGACCCCGCCGGCGCGGTAGCCGGGCACGTTGTCCCTGCGCAGGCCACTGAATCCGCCGTCCTGCACGCAGACGTCGTCGTTGTTGAGCGCCAGGAAACGCACCGAACCGACCGTGAACCCGTACCAGTTGCCGCGGAACGCCGGTGTTCCGTTGCCCGGCAGCGAGAACCTGGTCCGGAACGGCAGATACCCCTGCGGTCCGTTACCGCTCTCGTTCTCATGATTGCCGGGAACTGGCATCCACGGCCGGTACCTGGCCGACCTGCTGATGGTTGAGAGATACGACGTCCAGGTGGCGACCGGCTGATCGCTGGCGTTCGCGTAGCACAGGTCCCCGTTGACCAGGTGGAAGAGCGGGTCGAGCCGGTCCACGGCCGCCACCACGTATCCCGCGTTCGGCGAGTGCGGGCCTGATCCGTCGCCCACCGGCGCCGGGATCGCGTGATCGCCGAAGCTGGTAAAGCGGAACGACCGCGACCGGCCAGGCGGCGCGGTCCTGAACGTCCCGGTCACCGGCGCGGCGCCGTCGTGCAGCACCTGGTAGCCGTAAGGCGTGTCCGGCTCGAGCGAGCCGATCGCCGCGTGGTACGTCCAGACGGTCTCGCCTGTCAGCGCGTCGGTGTAGCAGCGCTCGTCCGCGTCAACGCACGTACCAGGCTGGCCGCTGGCCGGCCCGAACCGCAGCCGCGGCCTGGCGACCGCCGCCGGCGCTGCCCAGGACACCGCGACCTGGCTTGACGCGTCGGCGCCGAACTGGAGATGAACCTGCTCGGGCGCGGGAGCCGCGGCCGCGTTCGGCTGACGGACGAGTCCGGTCAGCATGCAGCGAGCCCCCATGGTCGCGCGGATATCGCGGTACTTCCATGATGACGGCCGTGATTGCCCGGTTGGTTCACCGGGGGTGAACGCCGGCGATCGCGCCGGTGAAGCCTCGTCGCTCAGCTGCTAGCCGTTCAGCTGCTGGCCGTTGAGGCGCTCGAGGTTCATTCGAGCGGCGGTAGCCCCAGGCCGGCGCGAAACGCGTCTTCGACGGCCGTCGCGCGATCATGACTGCCCATCGCGGCGGTCACGAAACAGAACGCGTAGCCGTCGGCCGCGCCGGCATAGCTGCCGCCGACGCCGCCCATGCCGAAGGTGCCGTCCTCGACCGCGAAACCGAGCCCCCACGAGACCGGTTCACCGAACACGGCGTCCGTGCCCGTGCATTGCGGCGTCGTGGCCAGCGCGATCAGGCTCGGCGGGAGCAGGTCACCAGACAGCAGGGCCGCGTACAGCCCCGCGGCACCGCGCGCCGTGCCATGCCCGTTCACGGCCGGTACCTGGGCGGCCCGCCAGGCCCGGCCGTTGACCACCGCCGGGTCGAAGACGCCAGCCGGATTGGACATCGCGCGCTGGTACAGCGGCGGCGCGAGCGAGCACTGCCTGGCCAGCTCGTCAAGACCGGTCAGGTCGACGGCCCTGGCCTGCTCGGCAGGCTCGAGGCCGACGTGGAAGTCCAGCCCGAGCGGACCGCAGACCTCCTCGCGCAGGAATCGCCCCGGCATTCGCCCGTCGATCCGCCTGACGATCTCGCCGGCCAGATGGCCGTAGAAGAGGGCGGACTCGGCGGGCCGGCTACCCGGCTCCCACTGCGGCGCCTGCCTCGCCAGCCGGTCGCAGAGCCAGGCCCAGTCGTAGAAAGCCTCGGCCGGCGCTGGCTCGTCCAGCGCCACCACCCCGGCCTGGTGCGACAGCACGTGCCTGACCGTGGCCGGCGCGGTGAACTCGGGCCAGTAGCGCTGCACGGGAGCGTCGAGGTCGAGCTGGCCGCGGGCGGCGAGTACCAGCGCGCAGACGGCCGCGAACGGCTTGGTCACCGAGTACGGCTGGACCAGGCTGTCGCGCTGCCACTGCTGGCCGGCCGCGCCTGTCTGACCGCCCCAGAGGTCGACGACCCAGCTGCCATCGGCCCACCCCGCTACCGCGGCGCCAGGGCCGCCCTGTTCCGCCAGCACGTCCGCGAGGGCGTCGCGGACGTCCGCGAAGCGCGGGTCGGCCTGTCCGTCGATTCGCACCAGGCAAGTATGCCCGGTACGCCCCGTAGCATCGAGGCGTGACGCCCGCGGACTGCCTGGACCCCCGGCCGCTCGGCTCGTCAGGAATCGAGGTGTCAGCGCTGTCGCTCGGTTCGTGGCGCACGTACGAGCGGCTGCCAGCGGATACCGGCGTCGCGATCATGCGCGCGGCTCGCGACGAGGGGATCACGTTCTTCGACGACGCCCGCTACAACGACGAGACCGGCCGCGCGCCGATCCCGTCCGGCTACTCCGAGGTCGTGTTCGGGAGCCTGTTCCGCGGCGCTGGCCTGCGGCGGGACGAGGTGGTCATCGCCAACAAGCTGTGGTGGGAGTTCTGGCCAGAGCAGGACGCCGCCGCCGAGCTCGACGGCTCCCTGAACCGGATGGGCCTGGGTTACCTCGACCTGATCTACGCGGCCCCGCCGCCCGCTGGCCTTCTTGTCCCCGACCTCGTCGGGCAGGTCGGCGGGCTGATCACTGCCGGCCGGGCGCGGGCATGGGGGGTGTTGAACTGGGCGCCGCAGGCGATCGCCCACGCGACCTCGGTCGCCGCGTCGGTGGGCATTCCGCCGCCGTGCGCCGCTCAGCTGCCATACAGCCTGGTCAGGCGCTCGCCGGTCGAGGACGCCGCGATGGCGGGGGAGCTCGCTCAGGCTGGCACGGCCGTCGTGGCGTCGTTCTGCCTGGAGGGCGGCATTCTCAGCGGCAAGTACCTGGACCAGGGCGCCGAGGGCAGGGCGGCTGAGGTGCTCGGCCAGCCCAGGTTCACGGCCGCCGTGGGTGCAGCCGCTGATCTGGCCGACCTGGCCGCGCGGCTGGACACGAGCCCCGCGGCGCTGGCCCTGGTCTTCCCGCTGGCGAGCCAGCCGGTCGCGAGCGTCTTGTTCGGCGCGACCAGCACCGAACAGCTGCGCGCCAATGTCGAGGCGGTTAGCCTGCTGCGGCGGCTGAGCCCAGGCGAGCTGGCCGAGCTGCGCCTGATCGGAGCGAGCTAGCCGGCCTCGCGACCTACCAGAGGTCGCCGCCGGTAAGCACGTACAAGAACGGCACGAGCGGGATGAGGCCGAAGAGCGCCCAGGCGATCTTCGCGCCGGTGCCCAGGTCGGATCGGCTCGCCAGGTCGATCCACATCAGCACGACCGCCAGCGGGTGGATGAAACAGACGAGGATCTCGAATAGTTTCTTCACAATTCGCAATCTACGCCGGCGGTGGCTCATGACAGTGACCAGCACGCAATCAGAGGCGGCGAGCGAAGCGGTCGAGAAGGCGCGCGCCCGTTACGCTGCCCGCCGCCCGGCCACCGCCGCGCTGCACGACCGCGCCCTGGCCTACCTGCCAGGCGGCAACACCAGGTCGGTGCTGTACCACCGGCCGTTCCCGCTGCGGATCGCCAGGGCGTGGGACGCGCGGATGGCCGACGTGGACGGCCATGAGTACGTCGACCTGCTCGGCGAGTACTCGGCCGGCCTGTACGGGCACTCCAACTCCGTCGTCATCGACGCGATGATCGCCGCGCTCCGCGAGGGCGTCGGCCGCGGCGCGCACACCAGGTACGAGGTCGACCTCGCCGAGGCGGTGTGCTCGCGGTTTCCGTCGATCGAGCGGGTGCGGTTCACCAATTCAGGGACCGAGGCCAACCTGATGGCATTGTCGGCCGCGCGCGCCTTCACCGGCAGGGAACGAGTGCTGGTCTTCCGCGGCGGTTACCACGGCGGGGTGCTCAGCTTCGTTGCCGGGCAGTCGCCGGTGAACGCTCCCTACGACGTGCTGCTCGGTGAGTACAACGACGCTGCCGGGGCCAGGGCCCTGATCAGCGAGCACGGCGACGTGCTCGCGTGCGTGCTGGTCGAGCCGATGCTGGGCTCGGGCGGCTGCCTGCCGGGCACCAGGGAGTTCCTGACCGTGCTGCGCGAGGGAGCCAGCGAGGCAGGCGCCCTGCTGATCTTCGACGAGGTGATGACGTCCCGCACGGGCGCCAGCGGCCTGCAGGGCAGGCTCGCCATCACGCCCGACCTGACCACGCTCGGCAAGTACGTCGGCGGCGGGTCTTCTTTCGGGGCGTTCGGCGGGCGCGCCGACGTGATGGCGCTCTTCGACCCGGCACGTCCTGGTGCGCTGCCGCACGCCGGGACCTTCAACAACAACGTCGCCTCGATGGCCGCCGGCCACGCGGGGCTGACCAGGGTCTACCCGGCCAAGGTGGCCGAGCGGCACACGGCCAGCGGCGATGCGCTGCGAGCCAGGCTCGGCGCGCTGTTCCAGGCCGCCAGCGCGCCGTTCCAGGCGACCGGCGTCGGCAGCCTGCTCGCCGTGCACGCGACGGCCGCGCCGCTGCGCTCTCCGCGCGACCTGAGCAACAGTGACCCGCGGCTGCTCGAGCTGCTCTTCCTGGATCTGCTCGAGTCCGGTTACTACATCGCGCCGCGCGGCTACATGGCGCTCAGCCTCGCGCTCGGCGAAGACGAGCTCTCGGGGTTCGTGGCTGCTGTGCGGGAGTTCCTCGGCGCCAGATCGGGCCTGTGGTCCTAGGCGGCGTTCGCGGCTGTCCTCGGCGTAATGCGGAACACGGGAATGGTCGGCGCGATCTTCTCGAACTCTTCGAGCGGTGCGCGGCGGTCGACAGCGATGTGCGGCCGTCCGCCTGGGGCGACCTCGACGTAACGCCGCAAGATCGGGGCCTTGGCCTCGGCCGGCACCTCGACGAGCCGGATCGCCTCTGACTTGCCGTGCCGCAGCACTGCCGCGCCGTCGGCGGCCCGTACATTCCTGACCCAATTCACGTTCTCGCCGAGCATCGAGACGAGATACCTGTCGCCGTTGTAGTCCGTGATCACGATCGGGAACGTGATCACGCGGCCGCTCTTGCGGCCCGTGACCTCCAGCGCCGCAGCGCGCCGCGGCCATGCTCCGGCACCGAACACGGCGGCTGACAGCCGGTTCTGCCAGCGCGCCCACGCGTTCGGCCGGCCGTGCCTGTACATCCACCGCACGTAGTCGCCGTACTTGCCCATGATCGCCCTCCCGCTCGTGCGCTTAGCGCCGCTCCCCCTTGCCATCATGTGCGCTCCGCGTTCAGATGTCGTCCCACGGGAGCGCGTCCAGGCACCGCGTGAGCGTGCTCATCAGGTGGTCGCAGACAGGCAGTTGCACGTCGTCGACCCGCCCCACCGCGGCTACCCCGCGGGCGTTGGTGACGAAGACGCCCGCGAACGAGCCAAGATCGGCGACCCTGACGTGGGAACGGGCCGAGGGCAGCCCGCTCCTGGCGAGCGCGGGCTCGACAAGCTGCATGGTGATCCCGCTGAGCGCGGGCGCCGCAGGCCAGATGACCTGCCGTCCGTCGAAGCACCCGACGTTGGTGATGCTGCCCTCGGAGATGATCCCGTCCGGTCCGGTCAGCAGCGCCTCATCGAAGCCGCGGGCGTGGACGAGGCGCTGGAAGTAACGCTGGCCGAAGTCGGCGGTGTGCTTGATGTGGGCCACTGACCGCTGATAAGGCACGCAACTGAGCCGCCACGGGCCTGGCGGCATGCCGCCAGGCGGCCTGACGGTCACCATCAGCGCCGGCTCCCCTGCCGTCTCGAGCAGGTAGACGCGGACGGAGGCGTCGGCGACGTCGTCGGCCAGCGCGCGCCTGATCCTGGCGCGCAGCACCCGCTCGTCGACCCCGGAGCCGAACAGCTCCCTGTTCGCCGCGTCGAGCCTGGCCAGATGCTGCCTGAATCCCCTGACCTTGCGGTCCCGCACCTGCATGGCCGTGAAGTGCCCGAACCCGGAGAGCGCGGCGGCGCGGAGCTCGCTCGCTCCGGCCGGCCGGCCGTCGATCTCGATCCTGAGCACTTCAGCCGCTGCGGTCACCGGGTGCACCTCCTGCGGTTGGCGTCATTACGGTAGGAACGTGGACGACACGCTAACCCGCGGCTATCTCGCCAGGATCGGCTGCCCGCGCCCTGACCGCCCGGACGCCGGGGCGCTGCGGGCGCTGCACAGGGCGCACCAGATGGCCGTGCCGTTCGAGAACCTGAGCATTCACCTGGGCGAGCCGATCGTGCTGACCGAGGCCGGCTTGCTCGCCAAGATCGTCACGCGGCGGCGCGGCGGGTTCTGCTACGAGCTCAACGGAGCGTTCGGGCTGCTGCTCGAGGCGCTCGGGTTCGGGGTTGAGCGGGCGGCCGCCCGGGTCTTCGGCGGCGGCGGGTTCGGGCCGCCGTTCGATCACATGGCGCTCGTGGTTCTGCTCGGCCATCTGGCGGGCGAGTCCGACCCTGACCGCTGGTCGGCTAACGCGCTCAGCTTCTTCGGCGCTGGCTCGTACCCGGAGCCACCGGACACGGTGCCGCTGCGCTTCCTCGGCCTGGACCGGCTGCCCGAGCCGAAGCACCGGGATCGCATCAAGTCGGCGTTCCGCAAGCGGCTGGCCGTCGTCCACCCGGATGTCGGCGCGTACGCGGCGGTGCCCGAGTTGCAGGAGGCGACGGACAAGCTGGCGGCGGGCAGGCCCGAGGTGGCGGAGCTTGTGTGGGCACGGGACGTGCTGCTGCGCAAGGTGCCTAAGCCTGTGACGGATAGCAACGTGTCACGTGGCGAGGGTGTCACCCGTAACGCCGGGCCGAGCCGGTGCAAGCGCTGCGATCAGCCGTGGATCGGCAGCGACAACCACCAGGTCCGGTACGGGCGCTGGGCGGGCTACTGCTGGCGCTGCGTCCCACGGATGGAGAGCGAGCGCCAGCGTGACCTGCGCCGCCAGGCCCGCGCCGACCGCGAGTGCGAGACGTGCTCCGCGACGTTCACGCCTGAGCGTGCAGACGGCCGGTACTGCTCGGCCGCGTGCAGGCAGAAGGCATACCGCCGACGCCAGATAGCGGGTGATTAACGCGGCTGCGGGAAATCCCGCACCGGAGCCGGACGGGCCACAGGTCAGCGACACGGAAGCTGCGGGGAATCCCGCACCTGAGCGCAGCTACCGCGCCAGCGCCACCGAGACGGCGACAGCGGTTGCCGTCGTGACCGAGCGGCTCCGCGTCCCGGTCCACCTCGCCCAGCGCATCGTTGACCGCATCGAGATCCCTGCGGGGACGTTCGCGCTCCTGCCGCACCTCGCGCGGACGCTGCCAACCGCGCGGCTACAGGCCATGCTGAACGGCGAGGCGAGCGGTGATCGTGGGACGCGCTGAGGCGACCACGGCGGCGCTCATCATCAGCGAGCGCCTGAACGTCGCCCTGCCGAACTGGGAACGGGTACGCGACGTGCTGACCGGGATACCCGACCCCGGTGACCCTGAGCGGCTCCTGGGGCCAGCCGAGGCCGCGCGGAAGCTGCCCGTCGACGCGCTGCGGGCCATCATGGACGGCATGGACAGTCCCGTGAGGCGTGTCCCGTGAGGCCGGGATTCACGCGCCGCGCCGACGTGGCAGCACGCCGTACCCGCGTCGTCCGCATGCGCACGCAGGGCGTCCCGTACGCCGTGATCGCAGCCGAACTCGGCGTCAGCGAGGAGACGGCGAAGAAGGACTGGCAGCGGGCGCTCGGGGAACTGCGCCGCGACCAGGCCGCGACCGCTGATGAGGCCCGGACGCTGGAGGCGGCGAAGCTGGACGCCGCTGAGTGCGAGGCGTGGCGGGTGCTGAGGGCCGCGCACGTCATGATCTCGGGCGGCCGGATCGTGCTCGGTGACGACGGCGTGCCGCTGCCCGATGACGGCCCGGTGCTCGCGGCCATCGACCGGCTGCTGCGGGTGTCGGCGCGGCGGGCTGCCCTGCTCGGGCTGAACGCCCCGGCCCGGATCGAGGCGACCGGCGCTGACGCTGAGATCCGCCGTCTCGTGGCCGAACTGGGCGATGCAGGCCCGGACGGGAACGACGCCGCGTGAGGCGGTAAATGGCCCAACATCGGGCATTTACTGGCCGGTTACCTCCGCTGGCGCGGCCCTGGTTATGCAGATGCATAGCTGCCGGGCGGCTGACCTGCGGCAAGACCGCAGCGGGTGATGCAAATGCATAGGTGATACCGGCTGGTCATCTTCGGTCGGGACGGTTGTGCAGCTTTCAACTAACCTGTTGATCATGAGCCAACTGGCGCTGTTCCCCGTGGAGTCCGCGAGGGCACCGCGAACCCTGGCGAGCCGCGTCCGCACGGCGCGGTGGGACGGAACGTGACCGTCGTGGCCTTCCACACGACCCCCGAGGAGGACGCCAAGCTGGCTGAGATGGTCGGCGTGCCCGTGGCCGACCTGACGCCCGAGGTGCTGCTCGACCACTTCCGCAAGCTGCGGCGCGAGGTGGACGAGGCCGAACTGCTCGATGACGTGGACGGCATCATGCGCGAGTCCTTCTGGGCGCTGTACCGCGAATACCGGGACCAGCCGTGACCTACAAAGGCAACGACGTGTTCCGCAGCGACGGCGGCGAGCCGTCCCTGATCGACCTGATGATGCCCGAGCTACCCGCGATGCCGGACGCCGCGTGCCGGGGCAACCCGGACCCGTTCTGGGACGCCGAACGCTGGCCCGAAGCCCGGCATATCTGCGCAGCCTGCCCCGAGTCCGCCAAGTGCCTGTCGTGGGCGCTGAAGACGGAAGCACGGGGCGGCATCTTCGCCGGGCTGAACGAGGACGAGAGACGGGCGCTGGCGTGAGCGAGTGGCTGACCGCGACCGAAGCTGCCAAGCGTCTCGGGATCGACGTGACGATGGTCCGCCGCCTGGCCCGGACGGGGACGCTCCGCGCCGTCAAGCGCAACGGCACCCGGTGGCGGTTCGACCCCGACGAGGTGGCCCGCTACCGGCCGCTACAGGAACGGCTCGTCCTCCGCGCCGCCGCGATCCTCGAAGCTGGCGAGAAACGCTGCCCGAGGTGCCGCCAGTGGCTCAGCCTGCCCGCGTTCGGACGGGCGTCCAAGCCGCTCGACCGGCATACGACCGTCTGCCGCAGGTGCCGCCGCGAGTACGACCAGGGCCGCAAGCCAGGCCCGCCTGACCGCGCCGTGCCTGAGTGGCCACCGGGAAGGCCCGCGTGACGGACTACCGAGCGCCGTCGCTGGAGCGCGAGTCGAAGCTGAACCTGCTGTGCTGGGATGTCGCCCTGGCGAAGCTGAGCACCAACGGCCAGTCGGGATTCGTCCGTCGAAGTAGATCGTGAACGCCTGCAGGGCTTGCTTCGTGCACCGTGAGGCGCTGTTGATTCGAGTGGAGGTGAGAGACCTTCATCGCCGGGCCGTCGCAGCGGTTCGGCGGAGCTGAGGACAGCCTTGCCCGGGAGGCGCCGGGCGGGGTGGGAGCAGTCCGTCACCGCGACCTCGTCGAGGGTCGCGTCTTGTTCGTCACACTTGGCGGCGTTGAAGGAGCCAGGACAGGCTTACGGCGGCTGTCTGGCTCGGCCGGCCTGTCGGCTCGGCCGTTGCTCGTTTACTCTGGCTCGCCCGGGTAGGTGACGCTGCGTAGCCGGGCGCAGGCAGACTGTGCGCGGGGGTCGCAGCCCTGTGCCTGGCACCAACTTGTCACTCACAACCCGGCCATGATGCCGAATGAACGACTTGCCACCTTTGACCGAGCCGGTAGTCATCAAGCTTCCCGCAGAGATAGATATGGCGAACGCCGACGAGGTTGGCTTTCGGCTCATGTCAGCGTTCACCTGGGGCGGCATCGTGGTTGCTGATATGACGGCGACTGCGTTCTGTGACTCGCTGGGAATCAAGGTATTGCTTGCAGCTCACCGTCAGGCTTCGCACTTGGACTGCCAGCTACGGTTCGTATTGCTGCCGGGCGGTCAAGTGGTTCGGGTGCTGCATCTGCTCGGCGCGGACCAGGTGATTGGGATTTATCCGACGGTTGCAGAAGCTGTGGCCGGCGCCCCTTCATGTGAACGCGACGCCTAGCCCGCTGTGTACAGCAGCGCGGGTAGTTCTGCAAGCTTCGCCGCGCTGCAGCCGCCGGGAGCTTGTCGATGGAGCTTGTTCCGTCCGGCGGTACTAGCTACGTCCGGCCAGGAGGCCGCCGTCGACACTCCAGATGGCGCCGGTGACCCAGCTCGTAGCCGACGAGAGGAGGAACGTGATGGTGGACGCGATGTCGCGTGCCGTGCCAAGGCGGCCGAGCGGCTCGAATCCCTCGAGGCCGTGGAAGGTCTCCTGGAGTTTCTCCTGGGGAACGAAGGCCTCGTAGAAGGGCGTGGCAGCGAACCCGGGCGCGACCGCGTTGACGCGGATCTTGTAGGGCGCCAACTCGATGGCCAGGTTACGAGTGAGGGCCTGCAGCCCGGCCTTTGCCACGGAATATGCCGAAACCGGCAAAGCGGCGAAGGCCTTATGTGCCCCCGGAACGCTGTCAATGTTCACGATGGCCCCGCCCCCGCCCCGGTCGACCATGCCGCGCACCACAGTCTGCGTGAGGAAGAAAATCGCCCGGTCCAGTTCGAGGTAGGAGTCGTAGTCCGCGCCCTCGTACTCCAGGAAAGGCTTAGGCGCGACGAAGCCGGCCGCATTGACCAGCAAGTTCGCATCGGCGTGCTCGTCAGCCAACTGCTGCTGGACCCGGGCCACCTGCCCGCGGTCCCCGAGGTCGGCGGCGATGCCATAAGCCGGGCCGTCCTTCGACAGCCCCGCGACGGTCTCGTCGACCCTGTCCTGATCGCGGCCGATGATGACGGCACTGCCACCGCCCGCGACCACGTCAGCGGCCGACTCCCGCGCAAGCCCGCTGCTGCCCCCGACTGCCACCAGTTTGTGACCCTCAAAGCTCGTACTCATTTCAAGCACCCCCCCTGCTCGCTGCGTAACGGCCAAGGTCTCCCCGCATCACCTCCGCCGCACGCCCTCAGATCCGGCAGTTACAGGTAAAGACCAGGCAGTCGTACGTAAGCAACCCTGTCCACGGTCCCGCCAGGCAACTTTCGCCGACGCCGATGTGCTGGCTGCCTCAGATCTTGCGGGCGGTGAACAGCAGATACTCCCACTCCATCACAGTCCGGCCGATGCCGCAATTGTGACGGCGGTCGATGGCAGGCTCATTTGACGCGCTGTCCGTCGACATAACCTCGCTCCTCGAGCGGCTAGGCCTGGCTGTGGGCGATGGCGAACAGCCCGGCCAGGCCGATGGCGTACAAGCAGAGCACGACTAGGGAGTCCATCCCCATGCGGAGCACACGCCTGCCGGGCCGGAAGATCAACCCAAAGAGGTAGACAGCGGTCAGCAGGGCGCCCAGCGCGGCCAGGAAGATGTCGGTGTCCTGGGCCAGGGGCAGCACGGCCTGGCCGGACAGCAGGCTCGCCAGCAGGAACAGCACCGGCAGGAAGGCGTTGCCGCCGAAGATGTCGCTGACCGCGAGCTGGTAGTCGCCCAACCTGACCGAGGCCAGCCCGGTGGACAGCTCCGGCAGGGAGGTCGCGGCGGCCAGCACGGTCGCGCCGAACAGCACCCCGGACAGGCCGATGTGCCCGGCGATGGCCTCGCCGCTCTGTTCCAGGGCTAGCCCGCCGGCAAGGGTGACCAGGGCGGCGGCGGCGAAGACCAGAGCGGTCCGGGTGGTGCTGCGCCCCTGCTCGCTGGCCGTCTTCTCCTTCATGACCATGGCGACACCGCGGGGCTCGGGCTGGCTGTCGGGCGCATCACCCTGCTCGTGCCAGGGGAGCCCGGACCGGGCCTTGCCCACCAGCCAGATCCCGACGACCCACAGCACGGCGATGAGCAGGCCACCAGGGGCTACCCGAGCGACGATGAGCGAGGTGGGTAGACGGCTGGCGCCGATGGCCACGACCACCACGGCGATGACCAGCGCGCCCTCCAGGACCAGGGCCAGGGAGGCCGCCTGGTAGGTGAGGGGCCGCCGGCCCCGCACCCCGACGACGTCCAGAACGGCGAGCACCACGGTCTGGATGGCGATGCCCCCCAGGATGTTGCCGACGGCGATGCCGAGGTCGTTGGCCAGGGCGGCGGTAGCGGTGATGGCGATCTCGGGCAGGTTTGTGGCGATGGCGAGCAGGATCAGCCCACCCAGGGCCTCCCCCAGCCCCAGGCGCATGGACAGCACATCGGTGGTGTCGGCCAGCTGGATGCCGGCCACCCAGATCGCTGCGGCGGCACCGGCGAAGATCAGCAGCAGGACAGAAAGGGACAGCGTCTGGAACATGCGCACCGCTCCGGGTCGACGAGCAAGTTGCCATCCCAGCGCACCGGGCGACAGCAGGTCGGCCGCACGCCACCGGTCGGCACTTCGGCGTCACACGACGCGACATCCTCTCGGCCAGCCCAGGCTGCCAACGTCCTCCAGCGGTCGAGCCGATCGGATCGAAGGCCACGCTACCAGGCGGCGACCGCTGGCGAGCCGGTTCCCGGCCCAGCCCAGGGGTGCCGGCCGAGGCCCGAGCACCAGGCTCATCGGGCCTTGCCGGAAGTGCAGTTGGACCGCCACGGCTCCCCGGGGTGACCCGACCGACCCGGCCGCCTGGTTCGGCAGTCCTGTAGCACACCGGCTGAGTCTCCGGTCATCCGCAGCGCGACCATGTTCGTCGCCTTGTCGAAGGGCCAGGCGGTGCCCGACACGGCGACCGAGGACAGCATCCGGCATCACCTGGCGACAGGTCAGATCGAGGAGCAGGGAGGCTGACATGGCCAAGCCGAAGCCGAAGCCGGTACGCCCGGTCAGGAAGCTGACGATCAGCGCACCGAGCCGGAAGAACGCGCCGACGCGGCGTAAGCGCCCGCCAGCGCCCGAGCACGTCGAACTGAAGGCTCAAAGCTGGGACGGCTACGTCTCGCCTTAGACCTGCGGAGAAGCGCGTTAAGGTCACCTGGGGCCGGTCGGGTAACGACAACCTGGCATCGCCGGTCGCCGGGAGCTAAGGCCGGGACTGGCCGGGGCGGTTATCTCCTACGCCGTCACGGCCCCGAGTGAGCGCCCGACCTGCGCGTATCGAGGGCCGCGTCCTGGCCTTGTAGTCAGCCACCGGGGCGCGGCCTTCAGCTTGTCAGGGTGTGGGCCGCGCGGCCAACAGGCGACTGCATGTAGCTCAGGACTATCTGGCATCGGCCAGCAAATGGTACCACGTACCAGAAACCTGCCCGGACCCGGTATGACCTGCGGGAACCATGTCGTTGTAACTAAGTGAGAGGAGGTGATCACATTGGGTGATCGCATCAGATGGGGGCCGGTGCTCGACCGGGCCCGCGACATCGCGGAGTCCTACAGCACGCGGGTCACTGTGCGGCAGTTGTTCTACCGGCTCGTGGCCGAGAACGCCCTGCCGAACCTGATCCACCACTACCGGAGACTGAGCAAGCTGACGGCTGAAGGACGCCGTGACGGGTCGTTTCCCGACCTGGCCGACCGGACCAGCCGCATCGAGCGGTACAGGTTCCACTCCGGGCCAGAGCAGGCCATCGAGCGGGCGGCGGGCGAGTACCGGCGCGACCGCACCGAGGGCCAGCCGTACACGGTCTACCTCGACGTGGAGAAGGCCGGGCTGTCGGCGCAGCTTGACGACTGGTTCACCGGGCCGCTGGGCATCCCGCACGTCGCGCTCGGCGGATACGCCAGCCAGACGCTCTGCACGGGTGTGGACACTGATCTGGTGAACCGCGCCGGGATCGGCCACAACACCGTGCTGATCTACGCGGGCGACCACGACCCGAGCGGGGTGGACATCCTGCGGGACTTCGATGAGCGGACGACCTTCGACAAGGTGATCAAGGTGGCGCTGACCCCTGAGCAGGTGACCGAGTACAACCTGCCGCAGAGCGTCAGCCCGGAAGTCGCGGAGAAGCTGGAGAAGGACCCGAGGGCCAAGTCGTTCCGGCGCGAGTTCGGCAGCCTCGTGCAGTACGAGGTGGACGCCCTGCCGCCTGATACGCTGCGCGCCCTGTACGCCGACGCGCTGAGCGAGTTCTTCGACCGGGAGGCGTTCGACGCGGTGATCGAGCAGGAGCAGGACGACCTGCGTCGGCTCCGCGAGATCGAGATCCCCGAGTGACTGAGCGCGAGGCGATCCGCCGGATGCTGGAGCAGCGCTACCACGGGGCGGTGGAGATCACCGAGGCCATGATCGACGCGGTGCTGGCCGGGCTGCGCGAGGAGCGGCGGAACGGCCGATTCCCCCCGAGGTAACCACAAGGACATTGGCCTTGACGCCCACCGTAAACTCGCAGGTAAACCGCTGGTTAGGACAATGGCTACTGCCGGGTAGCAGACGAGGATCTCGAATAGTTTCTTCACAATTCGCAATCTACGCCGGCGGTGGCTCATGACAGTGACCAGCACGCAATCAGAGGCGGCGAGCGAAGCGGTCGAGAAGGCGCGCGCCCGTTACGCTGCCCGCCGCCCGGCCACCGCCGCGCTGCACGACCGCGCCCTGGCCTACCTGCCAGGCGGCAACACCAGGTCGGTGCTGTACCACCGGCCGTTCCCGCTGCGGATCGCCAGGGCGTGGGACGCGCGGATGGCCGACGTGGACGGCCATGAGTACGTCGACCTGCTCGGCGAGTACTCGGCCGGCCTGTACGGGCACTCCAACGCCGTCGTCATCGACGCGATGATCGCCGCGCTCCGCGAAGGGGTCAGCCGCGGCGCGCACACCAGGTACGAGGTCGACCTCGCCGAGGCGGTGTGCTCGCGGTTTCCGTCGATCGAGCGGGTGCGGTTCACAAATTCAGGGACCGAGGCCAACCTGATGGCGTTGTCGGCCGCGCGCGCCTTCACCGGCAGGGAACGGGTGCTGGTCTTCCGCGGCGGTTACCACGGCGGGGTGCTCAGCTTCGTTGCCGGGCAGTCGCCGGTGAACGCTCCCTACGACGTGCTGCTCGGTGAGTACAACGACGCTGCCGGGGCCAGGGCCCTGATCAGCGAGCACGGCGACGTGCTCGCGTGCGTGCTGGTCGAGCCGATGCTGGGCTCGGGCGGCTGCCTGCCGGGCACCAGGGAGTTCCTGACCGTGCTGCGCGAGGGAGCCAGCGAGGCAGGCGCCCTGCTGATCTTCGACGAGGTGATGACGTCCCGCACGGGCGCCAGCGGCCTGCAGGGCAGGCTCGCCATCACGCCCGACCTGACCACGCTCGGCAAGTACGTCGGCGGCGGGTCTTCTTTCGGGGCGTTCGGCGGGCGCGCCGACGTGATGGCGCTCTTCGACCCGGCACGTCCTGGTGCGCTGCCGCACGCCGGGACCTTCAACAACAACGTCGCCTCGATGGCCGCCGGCCACGCGGGGCTGACCAGGGTCTACCCGGCCAAGGTGGCCGAGCGGCACACGGCCAGCGGCGATGCGCTGCGAGCCAGGCTCGGCGCGCTGTTCCAGGCCGCCAGCGCGCCGTTCCAGGCGACCGGCGTCGGCAGCCTGCTCGCCGTGCACGCGACGGCCGCGCCGCTGCGCTCTCCGCGCGACCTGAGCAACAGTGACCCGCGGCTGCTCGAGCTGCTCTTCCTGGATCTGCTCGAGTCCGGTTACTACATCGCGCCGCGCGGCTACATGGCGCTCAGCCTCGCGCTCGGCGAAGACGAGCTCTCGGGGTTCGTGGCTGCTGTGCGGGAGTTCCTCGGCGCCAGATCGGGCCTGTGGTCCTAGGCGGCGTTCGCGGCTGTCCTCGGCGTAATGCGGAACACGGGAATGGTCGGCGCGATCTTCTCGAACTCTTCGAGCGGTGCGCGGCGGTCGACAGCGATGTGCGGCCGTCCGCCTGGGGCGACCTCGACGTAACGCCGCAAGATCGGGGCCTTGGCCTCGGCCGGCACCTCGACGAGCCGGATCGCCTCTGACTTGCCGTGCCGCAGCACTGCCGCGCCGTCGGCGGCCCGTACATTCCTGACCCAATTCACGTTCTCGCCGAGCATCGAGACGAGATACCTGTCGCCGTCGTAGTCCGTGATCACGATCGGGAACGTGATCACGCGGCCGCTCTTGCGGCCCGTGACCTCCAGCGCCGCAGCGCGCCGCGGCCATGCTCCGGCACCGAACACGGCGGCTGACAGCCGGTTCTGCCAGCGCGCCCACGCGTTCGGCCGGCCGTGCCTGTACATCCACCGCACGTAGTCGCCGTACTTGCCCATGATCGCCCTCCCGCTCGTGCGCTTAGCGCCGCTCCCCCTTGCCATCATGTGCGCTCCGCGTTCAGATGTCGTCCCACGGGAGCGCGTCCAGGCACCGCGTGAGCGTGCTCATCAGGTGGTCGCAGACAGGCAGTTGCACGTCGTCGACCCGCCCCACCGCGGCTACCCCGCGGGCGTTGGTGACGAAGACGCCCGCGAACGAGCCAAGATCGGCGACCCTGACGTGGGAACGGGCCGAGGGCAGCCCGCTCCTGGCGAGCGCGGGCTCGACAAGCTGCATGGTGATCCCGCTGAGCGCGGGCGCCGCAGGCCAGATGACCTGCCGTCCGTCGAAGCACCCGACGTTGGTGATGCTGCCCTCGGAGATGATCCCGTCCGGTCCGGTCAGCAGCGCCTCATCGAAGCCGCGGGCGTGGACGAGGCGCTGGAAGTAACGCTGGCCGAAGTCGGCGGTGTGCTTGATGTGGGCCACTGACCGCTGATAAGGCACGCAACTGAGCCGCCACGGGCCTGGCGGCATGCCGCCAGGCGGCCTGACGGTCACCATCAGCGCCGGCTCCCCTGCCGTCTCGAGCAGGTAGACGCGGACGGAGGCGTCGGCGACGTCGTCGGCCAGCGCGCGCCTGATCCTGGCGCGCAGCACCCGCTCGTCGACCCCGGAGCCGAACAGCTCCCTGTTCGCCGCGTCGAGCCTGGCCAGATGCTGCCTGAATCCCCTGACCTTGCGGTCCCGCACCTGCATGGCCGTGAAGTGCCCGAACCCGGAGAGCGCGGCGGCGCGGAGCTCGCTCGCTCCGGCAGGCCGGCCGTCGATCTCGATCCTGAGCACTTCGGCCGCTGCGGTCACCGGGTGCACCTCCTGCGGTTGGCGTCATTACGGTAGGAACGTGGACGACACGCTAACCCGCGGCTATCTCGCCAGGATCGGCTGCCCGCGCCCTGACCGCCCGGACGCCGGGGCGCTGCGGGCGCTGCACAGGGCGCACCAGATGGCCGTGCCGTTCGAGAACCTGAGCATTCACCTGGGCGAGCCGATCGTGCTGACCGAGGCCGGCTTGCTCGCCAAGATCGTCACGCGGCGGCGCGGCGGGTTCTGCTACGAGCTCAACGGAGCGTTCGGGCTGCTGCTCGAGGCGCTCGGGTTCGGGGTTGAGCGGGCGGCCGCCCGGGTCTTCGGCGGCGGCGGGTTCGGGCCGCCGTTCGATCACATGGCGCTCGTGGTGCGGCCGTCCGATGGCAGCGGCCCGTGGCTCGCTGATGTCGGATTCGGCAGTCACAGCACGTACCCGCTGCTGCTCGAGGACAGGGCCGAGCAGCACGACCCGGCTGGCATGTTCCAGATCGCCGCGGCTCCCGACGGGGATGTGGAGGTGCTGAAAGGCTCAGAGCCGCAGTACCGGCTCGAGCGGCGGGCCAGGTCACTCGAGGACTTCGCGCCGACCTGCTGGTGGCAGCAGACGTCGCCGCAGTCGCATTTCAGGACGGGGCTGATCTGCTCGCTGCTCACCGACGGCGGCCGGATTTCGCTCAGCGGCCGCACGCTGATCAATACCAGCGACGGCAGCAGGACGGAGCAGGAACTGGCCGGCGACGACGAGGTTCTCGCGGCCTACCGCGAGCACTTCGGGGTCGACCTCGACCGCGTGCCCGAGTTGATCACGGCGCAGGGCGTCGGCTAGTACCTGGTCCTCGCGCGGAGGCGGCGCAGCATCCTCGCGTCGTGGAAGCCGACAGCCAGGGCCGCCGCTTCCACGCTGGTTCCATGCCCGATCAGGTGCTCGGCTCGCTCCAGCCGGAGTGCTTGCTGGTAGCGCAGCGGCGTCATGCCGGTGGCCCTCTCGAAATACCTGGTCAGGGACCGTTCGCTGACGCCGCAGGCGGCAGCGAGCTCGGTCAGCGGGAGCCTGTCGGTGAATCTGGACTCGATCTGGTCCTGCACGCGGTGCGCGAGGTCGCTCAGGTGGCCGCGGTACCGCAGCATGGCGCTCGCCTGCTGCTCGTCGCCGTTGCGCCTGGCATAGACGACCATGGCCCTGGCCACCCTGGCGGCCGCGGCCGGGCCGTGCCGTGCCGCGATCAGGTGCAGGGCCAGGTCGATGCCGCTGGCGATCCCGGCCGAGGTGGCGACCCGCCGGTCGACGACGTACAGCACGTCGCGCACGACCTGCGCCTGCGGGTAAAGGGCTGCGAGGTCGTCCTGTATGGCGTGGTGCGTGGTGCAGCGGCGGCCGTCGAGCAAGCCGGCGGCGCCGAGCGCACGCGCGCCCGCGCACACGCTCGCCACCATCCCGCCAGCCGCGTGGTGCCTGGCAAGCCTGCGCAGGGTGGCTTCGCCGAAAGGCTGGCCGTGCCCGAACGCGCTGGCCCGCCAGCCAGGTACCAGGATCAGGTCCTGCGGGCCGAGATCGGGCCAGCTAGTCTCCGCCCTGACCGTGATGCCCTGCGCGGTGGGTACGCCGGGCTGGTCGGCGACGTATCTGAGCACATAGCGGTGCCCTTCGTCCGCCGCCGTCGAGAACACCTGGGCAGGGCCGGCCAGGTCGAGCACGTGCAGCTGCGGAGCGAGCATGAACGCGACGGTAGGCATGATCTGGTCAGGCTAGCCCGTGCTGGTTTCGTACCGCTCGAGCAGATCGGCGATTGAGCAGATGTCGGCGAACCGGCCGGCGAGCGCGTAACGCGTCCTGTCCATGATCGCCTCCACCGTCAGCGTCCGCGGATCGGCGAGCATCTCGTCGATGCTCTGGCCGGCCTTGGCGGCCGGGTCAGGGACGGGTTGGTGGCGGTGCCGTCGAGCACGAAGGTGACCTGGTAGCCGAGGTCGGAGGCGAGCCTGGCGGTCGTCTCGCAGCACTGCTCGGTGCGCAACCCGTGATGAGCAGCTCGGTGATACCGCGGCTGGTCAGCAGCTGCTGCAGGTTCGTGGTGGTGAAGGCGTTGTGCGACGTCTTCGTCAGCACATGCTCACGGGGCTCAGGGGCGAGCGCCGGCATGATGGTGACGAAGCCCCATGACGGATCGAACGGGCCGCCGCTGCCAGGCTCGCTGTGCAGGACCCAGATGACCTCGTCGCCGGCGGCGCGAGCCGCACGCACCAGGGGCCGGAGATGATCGGCGATCTTGGGATCGGACACGGTGCGCCAGATCGGCCGGTGGCGGAAGGACTCCTGAACGTCGATGATGAGTAGTGCGCGGCTCATATCCGCAATCCTCCGGAATGAGGGGCGCACGCTGAAGGCAGCAACAAGTCCGGTTGCGGAACGATCCGGTCAAGCACCGAGGGAGCTCATGCAAGTCTTCAACACTCCGCCCACCGTCGCCTACTACAGCCAGGACGGACCGATGACGTCGCCTGGCCGGCACGCCGCGCTGCTGAGCGACCTGCCACGCGACGTCGCCGGGCTGGCCGCCGTGCTGCACGGGCTGATCATCCACGAGCACCTCGCCGGGCTCTACGGAGTGGCCCTCAGCGACGAGGACCGCGCGAGCGTGCACATCAGGCGCGCGGAAGACCTGTTCGGGCTCATCGTCGGCAAGGACAGCAGTCCGCTTGCCGGGCCGCGTGAGCCCGCAGCCCGGCTGGCAGGCAACTGCCGCCACTTCACGGTCCTGCTGGTCGCGATGCTGCGGGCGCAGGGCACACCCGCGCGCGCACGGTGCGGCTTCGGCCGGTACTTCGGCACCGGGATGTTCGAGGATCACTGGGTCTGCGAGTACTGGGACGCCTCCATGCAGCTGTGGAAGCTCGCGGACGCACAGATCGACGCCAGGCAGCGGGAGATCTTCCCGGTCAGCTTCGACGTGACTGATGTGCCTCGCGACCAGTTCCTGATCGCGGGCGACGGCTGGTCGCAGTGCCGTGAGGGCACCGCGGACGCCGCGGAGTTCGGGCTCAGCACGATCAAGGAATCTGGCCTGTGGTGGATCGCAGGCAACCTGATGCGGGACGCCGCGGCGCTCGGCAACGTCGAGCTGCTGCCGTGGGACTGCTGGGGGGCGATGCCGCCCCCTGACGCGGAGATCGGCGAGCCCGAACTGGCGCTGTTCGACCAGCTCGCCGGCTACACGCGGATGCCAGACCCGGCGTTCGACCTCCTGCAGCAGCTGATGGCCGGCGACGACCGGCTCACCGTGCCGCCGAAGGTCCTGAACGCCCTGCGGCAGCGCGAGGAAGCGATCTGAGGTTCGGCGCGTCAGCTCGACCAGGGTGAACTGACCGGTCACCGCCAGCGCCAGGTCGACTCGCCGTCCGGGTGATCCTCGACCGCCACCCCGGCCCCGGCGAGCTGGTCGCGGATCCGGTCGGACGTCGCGAAGTCTCTGCCGGCTCGTGCCGCGTTCCGCCGCGCGACCAGCGCCTTGACCTCGTCGTCGGTGAGCGTCACGTCGCTGCGCTTCAGGTCGAGGTCGGCGGGTGCGAGGTCGGCGAGGCCGACGGCGAGCACCTGGTCGAACTGGCGCGCCAGCGCGGTCAGGTCGGCGTCGCTGAGCTGGTCGTCCCGCGACGCGGCAGCGACGGCGGCCAGCGACCGTGGCGTATTCAGGTCGTCGCAGATTGCTCCGTTGAACGCGGTCAGGTGCCCGGCGGCAGCAGCGCTGAGCGGCTGATCAGTCCCGGTACGGGCGGACGGTGCGTGGGATCGGGCCGTGGCGAAGCGGTCGAGCAGTCTCCTGAGCGCCGCCTGGGCGCCGTCCATGCCGGACCAGGTGAACTCCGACTGGCTGCGGTAGCTCGACTGCAGCAGCAAGTACCGGTAGACCGCGGGATGGTAGCCGCGGTCGATGAGGTCGCTCACGACCACGCCACCGCCCGTCGACTTGGAGATCTTCGCGCCCTTGAGGTTGATGAACTCGCCGTGCAGCCACCAGCGGACCCACGGCTGCCCGTCCGCGAGGTACGCCTCGTTCTGCGCGATCTCGTTGGTGTGGTGCACGGGAATGTGATCGACCCCGCCGGTGTGAATGTCGAAGTGCGGACCCAGGTATCGCATCGACATCACCGAGCACTCGAGATGCCAGCCTGGCGCGCCGCGGCCCCACGGTGAATCCCACTCCATCTGCCTGTTCTCGCCCGGGGGTGTCGTGCGCCAGACCGCGAAGTCGGCCGGGTTCCGCTTGCCCTCGGCGACCTCCACCCGCGCGCCAGCCTGCTGGCCGGCCAGATCGAGCCGGGCGAGCGCGCCGTAGTCGGGGATCTTCGAGGTGTCGAAGTACAGTCCCGACGGCAGCTGATAGCACCAGCCGCCCGCGTCCAGCACCTCGGCGAAGCCGATCATCTGCTGGATGTGGTCGGTCGCCTTGCACCAGACATCGGGCTCGATGATGCGCAGTCGCCCGAGGTCGGTCTTGAAGTCCCTGGTGTACCGCTCGGCGATCTCCCAGGCGTTCGCGTGCTCGCGCCGCGCCGCGACCTCCAGCTTGTCGTCGCCCTCGTCGGCGTCGGAGGTCAGGTGCCCGACGTCAGTGATGTTGATGACGTGGCGTACGCGGTAGCCCTTCCAGGTCAGCGCGCGCTTGAGCGTATCCGCGAAGACATAGGCCCGCATGTTCCCGATGTGCTGGTCCGCGTAGACGGTCGGGCCGCAGGTGTAGATCCCGACGTCGGGCGGGCTGGCCGGAACGAAGTCGGCGACCTGCCGGGTCAGCGTGTTGAACAGCCGGACTGGCCAGCCGGGGGGGTCAGCAGAGTCGTCGGCGGTCGGAGTCACGGGCCCTCACGATACCGCCGGCGACGCGCCATGCCCGGCCGCCAGCGGCATACGGTGTACCCGTGGCGATGAAGCTGGCGCTCGTGGTCAGAACCGACCTCGACATGGGACGCGGCAAGATCGCCGCTCAGGTCGCGCACGCGGCTGTCGCCGCCGTGCTGGCGAACCAGCGCGGTGCGATCTTCCATCGCTGGCGCGAGGACGGCCAGCCGAAGGTCGTGCTCAAGGTGCCGGACGCGGACGCGCTTGAACAGGTCATCGCCCGGGCGCGGACCGCCGGCCTGCCTGTCGAGCTCGTGCACGACGCGGGCCGGACGCAGGTCCCGGCTGGCACGCTGACCTGCTGCGCCATCGGTCCAGCGCAGGCCGAGCGGATCGACATCGCGACCGCGGGGCTAGGGCTGCTGTGACCGCGCCGTCCGGGCCGGCCGGTCAGGACCTGGCGAAGCTGAGCGCCTCCCTGGCTAGCGGCAGCCATGGCTGGTCGCTGGCTGGATCCAGGCTGAGCCACTCCCGCATGGGCGTGCCCTTGTTCGCGTCAAACCGGACGCCATGTCCGGCGGCGATCATGTCGTCGACCCGGTCCTCTGGCAGCTTGAGCACGAGCCGCCCGCGCACGAACATCACGAAGATCTTGCCGTGGAACCGGCAGGCTGACCGGCCGAAGCCGCCACCGTGCGGCGGCGACACGCCGGGCTCCCCGATCAGCTCGTCGATCAGGTCCTCATAGCGAGGATCTGGCTCGCTGTCGCGTGCAGGCATGTGGCTGAGGCTAGCCCGCGGTGCCGACGGCCGGAATCCAGGCGCCCGACGGCATTCCGGCGGCGACGTACTCGTCGTAGTGCCGCTGCCACGACTCGGTGGAGTCGCTGTGCGGGCCGTCCGCCCTCCTTCCGCCCAGGCGCTTGCCGAGCTCAGCCAGGCACACGGTCCAGCCTGCCGCGTTGCGCGCCGCCGTGTCCCTGGCCGCAAGCACGTCGGTCAGGGAACTCGACGGCCCCGCCTGCCCGCGGCTCCATCCTGACGTTGGACGGGAACCAGTGCGCGAGGTCATCCGGGTTCGTGATCGCCGCCCAGAGCCGCTCGACCGGTTGGGCGAACTCGCGCCTGAAGTGCACGGCCGGGCGGCCGTCGTGGTCTATCAGGGTCCCGCGTTCCATCAATTCTCCTCCTCGTGATCCAGATAACCGGCCAGCGCGTCGAGCGAGTCGTTCCACAGCTTCCGGTACGGGGCCAGCCATGCGTCGAGGCCGGCCAGGCGGACCGGATTGACCGCGTAGATGCGCTGTTGCGCCTCCTTGCGCACGATGACCAGGCCCGCGTCCCGCAGCACCCGCAGGTGCTTGGAGGTCATCGGCTGGGACAGGCCGAGCCTGCTGGCGAGCTCGCCGACCGGGCACGGCCCCTCGCGCAGCTCGTCGAGCATGGCGCGGCGGTGCGGGTCAGCCAGGGCTGGCCAGAGCGTGTCCATCGACCGCTAATATGCCTGACGACGTATATACCTGTCAAGGCATACACGCTCGTTATGGGATCAGCGCGATCTTGCCCGACGTGTGCCCGGTCATGATGGCGCGATGGGCCGCGGCCGCCTCGGTGAGCGGGTAGGTCGCGGCAACGATCACGCGAAGCCGCCCTTCCCCGGCCAGCCTCGCGAGCTCCGGCCTGGCCGCTGTCCTGATGTCAGTACCCGGGTCGGCTCCTGGGCCGCCGCCGAGCGCCTTGATGCCCGCCTGGCCGGCGCGTCCGAACGCGGCGATGGTCGCGATCCTCGCCTTGTCAGCTACGAGCTCGAGCGAGGTGTCCACGGCCTCGTCGGTGCCGACCAGGTCCAGCGCGGCCGTGACGCCGTCAGGAGCGGCTGAGCGGACTCGCTCCGCGAGCCCTGGCCCGTACGCGACAGGGCGGGCGCCGAGCTCTCGCAGCAGCTCGTGCCTGGCGGGACTGGCTGTCGCGATCACCGTCGCGCCGCGGTCGGCGGCGAGCTGGGTCGCCATCAGGCCGACTCCACCGGCGCCGCCGTTGATCAGCACCGTGTCACCGGCGCTCACACCGGTCGCGACCAGGCAGTGCCACGCCGTGACGCCGGTCAGCAGCAGCCCAGCCGCCTCCGGCCAGCCCAGCGATGCGGGCTTGGGAACGAGCGTGCTCATCGGCGCCACCAGTTCGGTGGCGTAGCCGCCTGCGATCCGGTAAGCGATGACGTCGTCGCCGATGCCGACCGGCGCTCTGGCGCCGACCTGGGTCACGGTTCCCGCCGCCTCGAATCCCAGCCGGATCGGCAAGGCGGCCGGGTCTGAACTGAACCTGCCCGAATATGACTTGTAGTCGACGGGATTGACACCCGCCGCCCGCACCGCGATCCTGGCCTCGCCAGGACCTGGGTCGGGCGTCGGCTCGTCCGTGACTGCTAGCACCTCGGGGCCGCCGTAGGCGGCAGCGATCACGACTGATGCCATGCCCGCCAGCAACCAATTCCGCGAGTCGCGCATTCCGGCAGCCGCCGATTAAGGAACCTGCCGGGCAAGCCGGTCTGTCCTGGTCTAGGTGTGCCAGTCCGGCTCGCGCTGTCAGTACCGGGGCGTAGCGTGCTGTCTAGACGGAGCCAAGGAGAGGCCGACACCGTGAGCACTACGCAAACCATGACGGGCGAGCGTGCCGACCTGCTGGCCTCGCTGGCCAAGCAGCGGCACTTCCTTCGGTTCACGACCAGGGGTCTGAATGACGAGCAGGCCGGGCGCCGGACGACGGTGAGCGCGCTCTGTCTCGGCGGGCTCATCAAGCATGTGGCGCTGACCGAGCGGCAGTGGGCGCGGTTCATTGTCGAGGGCGCGGATGCCATGGCGTTCGACCCGGCGACGGCTGCCGAGACCTGGGCGAACATGTTCCAGATGGTCGACGGCGAGACCCTGGCCGGGCTGCTCGAGCAGTACGACCAGGTTGCCGCGGAGACCGACGAGCTCGTCAGGACGCTGCCGGACCTCGACGCGGAGCTGCCGCTTCCTGACGCACCCTGGTTCGAGCGTGGCGCTTCCTGGTCGGCGCGGCGGGTGCTGCTGCACATCATCGCCGAGACTGCACAGCACGCGGGCCACGCGGACATCATGCGGGAGGCGATCGACGGCGCCAAGTCGATGGGCTGAGATCCGGGCGAGGCTCAGAGCACCTGGTACCAGGCCGCCGCGTGGCCAGGCGCCGGGCAGAAGTCGTAGCGTGCCCAGTCTGGCGTGAGGGCCACGAGCGAGACCGAGGTCGTCCCCCAGGTGCGGTCGCCGTCCAGTTCCCTGCGGACGATCAGGGCGCGCTCGTCGTGTGGTTCGATGCCGTCGCCGTTCACCAGCGGGAACCAGTCGCCCCAGGCGTCCGCGACCGGCTTTCCCGGCACCGGGTCCGGCCGGCTCGACGACCTGAACCGGCTCAGGAACCATGCAGCGCGCGCGATCTCGTGCGCCCTGCCGTCAGGTGGCGGCGCTCCTTGCCAGTCGGGTCCTGCCCAGTCGGTCGTTGTCCCGCCTGCTCCGGCCAGCTCGCTCGCGTGACCGCTGTTCACCACGAAATGCAGGCCACCAGGCAGCACGTGCTCGGTGAGCTCGCAGCCGTTCCAGGTCCGCAGCACGGCCAGGCCAGGCTGGGCGACGATCAGCAGGAACGGATCGAAATCAGCGAGCTCGTCGGCCCTTGGCTGCTGACCAGCGGCCGCC
Source organism: uncultured Actinomycetota bacterium (assembly GCA_963739025.1). Taxonomy (GTDB): domain Bacteria; phylum Actinomycetota; class Actinomycetes; order Streptosporangiales; family Streptosporangiaceae; genus Chersky-822. The sequence goes on from CAVTYS010000006.1 coordinate 1,002,299, forward strand.
AGCAACGGCAGCTCGCCGCGTGACCGCCTGGATGCCGCTGGAGCGACTTGCCCAGTGCCGTTGAGCACACAGGACACGCGGCGGAGTGCTGGCGCGACGGCAAGCCACGTGCCGCCCGCCTGCAGGTCCCGGCCGCCGATCAGGTCAGGGTCGCGCGGCCAGTGCGCGGCCGGCGGCTGCCAGGGCCGGTCGGTGAGCTCGTCCCTGACGCCGGCGAGGAGCACGGGACGTCCAGCCTCAATGCTGAGGACCGCGGTGCACATGTCTTCATCTCACCAGAATGGCGTCTTCGCCCGGCCGCCGCGTCCTGGCGGTGTCAGGACGCGATGTCAGGATGGTCCGCATGAACGCAGTCAACATCGGCGCCATGCTGGCGCGTTTCAGCGAGCACTGGGCGCCGAAGAAGATCGCCGAGCTGAACGACTACGACATCAAGATCGTGAAGGTCCAGGGCGACTTCGCCTGGCACGCGCACGCCGACACCGACGAGTTGTTCCTGGTCATCGACGGAGCGCTGACGCTGCAGCTGCGTGAGGGCGACGTCAGCCTCGGCGCTGGCGATCTGTACGTGGTGCCGCGCGGCGCTGAGCACTGCCCGCGCGCGGACGTCGAGACCGCGGTGCTGCTGATCGAGCCCCGCGGCGTCGTGAACACCGGGGACGCAGGCGGTGACAGGACGGCGGAGCTCGAGACGCTGATCTGAGCCCGGCTGGTCACACCAGCTGTGGCCGCGAATCCCAGGTCAGGCCATCGGCGCCGTCAGCTCAAGCTGGACATTGTCGGGGTCACGGAACGGCAGCACGTAGATGCCGAACGAGTCAAGGCCGGTGATCGGGCCGTGCGGGACGCCGTGCTCGTCGAAGAGCGCGACGGCGCGCTCCAGCTCATCGCGGCCAGCCACCCCGAAGCTCAGGTGATCGAGGCCGACCCTGTTCTCGTCGAATGAATCGCCGCCCTGCGCGACGGGCCGCAGGCCGAGCAGCAGGTTGCCGCGGATCATCACCACGCCGCCGAACAGCAGTTCGGCCATCGCGGTGGTCGCCGGGTCGATGGGCTCAGGCGACTCCACCGCGACGCTGAAGCCGAGCAAGCTGGTGTAGAAGGAGCGGCTGCGCTCCAGGTCGGTGACTGTGAGCCTGAGGTGGTGGATGTCGCCGGTGGCGATCTGCTCGGTCATGGCGCTCCCAGGGTTATGCGGGCAGGACCGCATCATCTCGCATGGGCGGGCGGTGTCACAGTGTCCGATTACCTGGGCCCGATCACTGGGCCGATTACTTGGGCCCGATCACTGGGCCCGATTACTGGGCCCGCTGATAGCTGCCGAATGCCCGGGTCGCCGCCACGGAGGTGACGGCCACGGCGAGGGTCAGGAACCCTGCGTAGGAGCCGACCGTGCTCCAGTGCGGGTGCGCCTCGACCGCGATCCTGCCAGCGCTTGCCGCCCAGTTGACCGGGTTGAATCTGGCCACGTCGGCGATCCAGCCCGGTACGAGCTGCAGGGACAAGAACGCGCCAGACAGGAACGTCAGCGGCAGCACCAGGGTCGTCGACGCGCCGATCAGGGCCTCCCGCTGCCTGGTCAGGAGGGCGAACCAGTTGGAGATCCCGGCCATGGCGACCGCGATCAGCACGGACACGCCAACGAGCGCCGCGATCCCGGCGGCACCGCCGGGGAACGTCGCGCCGGTCCCCCAGCCGATGGCGATGATGATCGCCGACTGAAGCGCCGTCGTCAGCCCCTGGTAGGCCAGCATCGCGGCGGTCAGCGCACCCCGGCCGACAGGTGCGGTGAGGAACCTGTCCATCACGCCGGTCTGCATGTCCTCGATGTAGGCCATGCCTGTCCAGCTCGCCGAGAACATCGCCGTCATGATCACCACGCCAGGGGTGAGGTACGTGATGTAGTTGCCGCCACCGAACCCGGGGATCTCGGCGATCTTCTTGAACAGCGCGCCGAAGAGCAGCAGCCAGATGATCGGCTGTATCAGCGTCATGAAGATGACCACGGGCACGCGGTACAACTGGCGGAGGTAGCGCTGGGTGAGGATGATCCAGGCTTGCCGCAGCTGGCTGGGCCGGCCGCTGGCGTCGCTCGGGGCCGGCTGACCTGGAGCGGCCGCGCCGGCCGGCACGACCTGGGGCTGCGCAATACCAGGAGTCAGGGCGGTGTGCTGGCTGCTCATCAGAGGTTGATCCTTTCCGCCTGGCCGAACGCACGGCCGGCATGGTGCAGGTAGACGTCGTCAAGCGAGGGCCTGGCGACGGACACGGACAACACGGGAACGCCGACGGCCTCGACGGTTGCCAGAACGGCGGGCAGCGTCCGGGGCCCGTCAGCCACCCGCGCCCGCACCACGCTGCCGTCCGCGGCGGCGTGGTGCACCTGCGGAACCCGGGTCAGGGCCTGCTTGGCCTGCTCAGCCCGGCGTTCGTCGGGGACCTCGAGCAGCACGGAGTCGCCGCGGAGCGCGGACTTGAGCTCGTCAGCGGTTCCCTCGGCGACGATGCTGCCCCGGTCGACGATCGCGATCCTGCCCGCGTACTGGTCGGCCTCCTCGAGGTAGTGGGTCGTCACCAGGATCGTCGTGCCCGCTTGGTCCGCGAGGCCGGTGAGGATGGCCCACAGGCTCGCGCGGCCCTCGGGGTCGAGCCCGGTGGTCGGCTCGTCGAGGAAGAGCACCGCGGGCCGGTGCACGAGCACGGTGGCGATGTCGAGCCGCCGCCGCATGCCGCCTGAGTAGGTCCTGGCCTGCCGTTTCGCGGCATCGGCCAGTCGGAACTGGCTGAGCAGCTCGGCAACCCTGCGGCGCAGCTGCGTTCCTCGCATGCCGTGCAGGCTGCCCTGCATCGTCAGGTTCTCCTTGCCGGTCAGCTGCGGAATAGCGCCCGTGTGCTGGCTGACAGCGCCGATCACCGACCTGACCTGGCCCGGCCGCCTGAGCACGTCGATCCCGGCGACGCTGGCTGAACCAGCGTCCGGCCTGGCGAGCGTCGTCAGGATCCTGACGGTAGTCGTCTTGCCAGCCCCGTTCGGGCCGAGCAAGGCGAAAATGCTGCCAGCGGCGGCGCGGAAGCTGAGCCCGTCGAGCGCGCGCACGTCGCCCTTGTAGGTCTTCTGGAGGCCTTCTGCCTGCACCACTGCTGTGGTCGTGCTCGCGGTCATGGCGACTGATCCCCTTACGGCGTTCTTGTTCTGAACAACGTTCTCTAGACGAACAACGTTTACTACAGAACGTTGTTCTGGTCAAGTACACTGTTTGGCATGACCAGCACGCGCGGTGATCACGAGCGGCAGCAGCCAGCGGCGACGGCCCCGCAGCCCCCGTGGCGGTCCGTTCCCAAGCGCGGACGCAGCGCACCTAGACCACAGCTCAGCAGGGACGTCGTCGTGACCGCGGCGCTGAAGGTCGTCGAGACCGAGGGCGGCGACGCGCTCACCATGCGCCGCGTCGCCGACGAGATCGGCGTGTCTGCCTCCTCCTTGTACGGCTACGTCGCCAACAAGGAGGAGCTTGTTCAGCTGGTGCTTGAGCAGATCATGACCGAGATCCCTGTGCCCGACTCAGGTACCGACTGGCAGGACATGCTGCGCGCCTGGGCGCGCGAGTGTCTGGGGGTGTTCCGGCGCCATCCTGGCGTCGCCGGTCTCACGCTCGGCCGCGTGCCGTTCGGCCCGACGATGCTGGTCGCAGTGGAGCGGATGCTCGCCACGCTGCGAGCGGCCGGGCTCCCCGACCAGGTCGCCGCGTTCGTCGGCGACCTGGGCAGCCTGTACGTGGCCGCCTTCGCCCACGAGCAGGACGTCACCCCGGTCGCCGAGCCAGGTGACTTCGCCGCGCAGGCGGCGGCGTGGCTGAAGTCGCTGCCAAGGGACCAGTTCCCCAACACCGTCGCGGTCGCTGACGTGATGGTGGCTGGCACAGGCAACGACCGGTTCGAATGGGGCCTGGACGTGCTGATCCGCGGTTTCGCCTCGTACCTCAGCTCGCCGCCCACCGCAGCGGCGCACTGGCCAGGCGGGCGCTGAGGCACTCGGGGTACCCAGCCTCAGCCGGGCGGCAGGAGCGCCTCGGGCAGCCGGTAGATGCGGCGCGCCGTGCCGCTGAATATGGCGGCCCGCTCGGCAGGGCTGAGCTCGCCGGTGAGCGCCCTGGCGGCTGTCACGACGCCCGTGTACGTGGCCGAGAGCGTGCAGACCGGCCAGTCCGAGCCGAACATCATCCGGTCGGGCCCGAAGGCAGCGAGCACAGTCTCGTAGTACGGGATGAGATGCGCGACGGGGCTGGCACCCTCGGGCGCCGGCGGCGCCTCGCCGAGGATTCCTGAGAGCTTGCACACGGTGTTGGGCAGGGCGGCCAGGCTGCGGATGTCACCTACCCAGCGCGAATCAGGCTTCCCGTCCAGGTGCGGGTTGCCGACATGGTCGAGCACGAACGTGACTTCGGGGCAGGCCGCCGCGGCGTCGGTCGCCGCGGGCAGCATGCTGGCTGGCACCACGATGTCGTAGCACAAGCCTGCGGCTCCGACCGCCGCCAGGCCGGCCAGCACGGCTGGGCGCGTGAGCCAGCCGGGATCGGTCTCGATCAGTACGGGATGCCGGATGCCGCTCAGCAGATCACCGCCCTGCTGCGCGAGCAGCGCGGCGAGCGCGTCGGCCACTCCCGCCGCTTGCAGGTCCGTCCAGCCGACCACGCCGGCGATCAGGTCACTCGCGGCCGCGATCGCGAGCAGCTCTGGGGTCTCGGAGGCCTCGGTGATCGTCTGCACGACGACGGTCGCGGTCACGCCTGCCGCCGCCGCGAGCGGCCGCAGGTCCGCTTCTGAGTAATTCCGCAGCAGCGGCTCGTTCCCCGGCAGCTCCAGCCACGGCTGCGCGTGGGCAGCGAGATCCCAGACATGCTGATGCGCGTCGACGATGCCGTTCTGCCCGGTCGTGCCGGCAGGCCCGGTCATTCGACGCGGGTGGCGATCGGCGTGCCCAGCTCGATCGTGCGGCCGACCGTGCAGAGCTTGTCATGGGACTTGCGGGCCACGTCGGGCAGGATCGCCCTGGCCTCATCGCCCTGCGCGCCAGCGGGAAACGCGACCCTGAACGTCACCACGATGTCCGTCAGCCGGTTGCCGTCAGCGTCCCTGACCTTGTCGGCCTCCACGACGACCTCGAACGCCTCAGGCTCGGCCCGGCGGGAGGTGAGGATGTCGATGTCGATCGCCGTGCAGCCGCCGACGGCGGCCAGCAGAAGCTCGGTGGGGGTGAACTCGGTGCCGTCGCCGGTGCCGAACGTGATCTCGCCGCCACGCTCATTGGCGACGGCGAATCGTCCGCTGGCGACGCGGCGGACGGTCACGGTGCGGTGGGTGCTTGCCATTGTCCTAACCTGCCACAGGACGCGGTCCGCCAGGGCGGACGGGCGTCAGCGCGTGGGCGGTACCGCCGCGGTCGCCCAGCACCAGAGCGGCGGCAGCGAGCGCGAAGTAGGTCAGCGCGCTGATCCTGGCGCGGCGGCGCCGGGCCTTCGCGGTCCGCGCGAAGCGGTCAGCGAGCCAGGCGGCGAGCAGCACGTAGCAGGTGTCGACGCTCATCGCGATCACGATGTAGATCAGGCCGAGCAGGACCACCTGCGGTGCGACGGCCTGTCCTGGCCTGATGAACTGCGGGAAGTACGCGAGGAAGAACACCGCCACCTTCGGGTTGAGCAGCTGGACGACCAGGCCGCGCCCGTACGCGCCCCAGTCGCTGCCGCCAGTTTCCTCGCCGTCCGTTTCGGCGGCGCGGTGGTCGCGCCAGGCCCTGGTCCCGAGCAGGACCAGATACGCGGCGCCCGCGTAGCGCAGCACCGACAGCGCCACCGGCGACGCCGCGATCAGGGCCGTGATTCCCAGCGCAGCGCCGGTGATGTAGACGGCCTCGCCGGTCTCGATGCCGAGCATCGAGGCCAGGCCCGTCCTGCGGCCGCCGCCGACCGACCTGCCGATGACGTAGAGCACGCCGGGTCCTGGCGTCACCGTGAGCACGAACGTCGCGAGCGCGAAGACCGCGAGCAGACCGGTGTCGGGCATGCTGGCAGCCTAGGTCAGGGCCGGCTCGGCGGCCAGGGGCGCTTCGACCACGTCCTGGTGCTGGCCGAGCTGACGGCCAAGCCGCAGCCCGAGCAGGACGGTGCCGAAGCAGCCAGCGCAGAGCAATCCGATCCACACGCCGGCCAGGCCAGCGGCAATCAAGGCGGTGCAGATCGCAGGCGACACGACGAAGGCGATCGAGTAGGCCATGCTGGCCAGCGCGTTGGCGCGGCCCCTGACCTGGTCGCTGGCGAGGCTGTTGACCAGCGGCGAGGTGGTCGGCGCCATGAACGTCTCGCCGAGCGCGAACAGGCCGCTGAACGCGAGGACGGTCGCGATCCGCAGCCCGGCCGAGCCCGGCAGCGCCGACACGCCGAAGATGGCCCACGATGCCGCCCAGATCAGGCCGATCGCGGCGAGCGCCCGGCTCCGTCGCAGCCGCCTGACCAGTCGCAGCACGAACAGCTGCGATATCACGATCATGGCCGTGTTCAGCGTGATCGACAACGCCACCACGTGCACGGAGACCCGTGCCTCGACGGTCGCGTAGGCGGGCAGCCCTGAGTCGAGCGCGGCATAGCCGGTGAAGGCCAGTGCCAGGATCGCGAGTAGCGCTGTGCGCAGCGGCCGGTTGGCGAGCACCTCGCGGTAGCTACCCTCCGGCCGGTCAGACTCGCGGGCGTGCCGCACGTTCGGCAGCGTGCCGAGGATCGCGACGAATACCAGGCAGGAGGCCGCGTTGGCCAGGAAGAGCAGCTGGAACGACGCAGGCACAGCCGGGTCGACGACCGCCGCGCCTACTGCGCCGCCGACGCCGATGCCTGCGTTAATGCCGGTGAAGTTGATCGCGAAGGCACGCTGCTGCATGGCGGGCTCTGAGTTGATGCCGGCCAGCATGGTCTGGAACGCCGGGAACGACGGGCCGAGCGATGCCCCGAGCACGAGCATGGCCGGCAGCGCGGTAGCGACGTTGTGCGCCCAGGCAAGGCCGGCCTCGGCCACGGCCTGGCCGCACAGGACGGCGAGCAGGACGGCGCGGGCACCGAGCCGGTCAAGCGCGATACCGGCCAGCGGGACGGTGACCAGCCCCACCGCTCCCGTGGTCGCCATCAGAGCGCCGACCACGGGCAGCGAGATGCCCCTGACCTGATGCAGGTAGATCAGCGTCAGCGGCAGCACAAGCCCCGTACCCAGGGCGGAGACCGCATCGCCGGCGATCAGCAGCCAGGTCGCGCGGGACAGCCGGGTGCGGGTCATGGTTCCACCCTGGCGGCCTGGCCAGGCCACGGTCCAGCGAATATCAGGCGCCGACGGTCCCGTCGATGGCCTCGCGCAGGAAGTCCGCGTGCCCGTTGTGCCTGGCGTATTCGAGCAGGACGTGGACCATCACTAGCCTGAGCGAGACGTCCTCGTCCCAGCGCGCGAAGTGCGCGGTCACGTCCAGTGACGGCGCGGCCGCCTCGATCTGGCGCGACCGCTCCACCTCCGCCTCCCAGGCGGTGAACGCCTCGGACCTCGTCGACGTCCGGGCGTCGTAGGCGACCTGGTAGTCAGCCTGGTCCGTCCAGACGAAGCCGATGTCCTCCGCGTCGATCACGCGCCGGAACCAGGTTCGCTCCACCTCGGCCATGTGGCGCACCAGCCCGAGCAGCGACAGCGTCGACGGCGGTGAGGACTGCCTGCGGAGCTCGTCATCGCTGAGGCCGTGGCACTTCATCGCCAGCGTCGAACGGTGGTAGTCGAGGAAGGCGCGCAGCGTCTCGCGCTCGCCCGCGGTGACGGGCGGGCTGATCCGCGGCGGGAACGGCTCAGCGGCCACGGCAGCGATGCGCCCGGGTAGTGGCCACGTACGTGGCCCACTTCTTTGACCCCGGGCGGTGCCCGGAATAGGCGGTGCGGTACTTCCCTGCCCGCCCAGCCAGCACCTCCCAGAACCGCCAGTGCGACGCGGGCGCCTTGCCGGCCCGGTAGAAGAACCGCTTGTGCCTGGGGCCCGACACCGCGACCCGGTAGGCACGCGACCCGCCTGACTTCCGCTGGTACCAGACACCCACGGTGAACCTATGCCCCGAGCACACCGACCGCGATGGCTGGTTCACGAGCACTACGCCTGGCCGCGCCGTCTGGGCTCCGGCAGGCGCGGCGCCGGCCAGGAGCGCGGGAGCGGCCAGGACGGCGGCGCTCGCCAGGATGATCGTCAGCAGGGCGATTCGCGCGCCGCGCATGGTCCTATGCCTCCCGATACGTCGCCAGATCGGGCGCCGGGATGACCGGTGATCGCGCCCTCCCACCACCCTACTGACCGGCCCGCTGGGTGGTGGTGAGCGGCTCGGTCAGCGCGGCGACGACGGGGTAGGGCAGGTGCCGCGGATGGACCAGCAGCGCCCTGGCGAGGTGCCTGATCGCGGGGCGCAGCGGCACCAGCACTGCCTCGCTGTGCCGCCAGGCGCCGGGTTCGTCGCCGGAAAACCTGCCGGCGATGCCGCGACGGAAGCGCCTGGCGTCCCCGCCGTCGGCCCGCCAGGTCGGCAGCCAGCGCGTGAGCTCGTCGTCATCCAGCATCGACCACGTCATCAGCCGCTCGGCGATCTGCCCGCCCGCGTCGATCACGAAGCCGGTGTCGCCGCCACCCCTGATGCGATGCACCCGGCCTTCTGAGTCCCGGCCGTGATGGATGCTGGCAGAGGTGAACCGGGCGCCCGTGGCAAGCGCTGCGACCGCGTGGCCAGCCTCGTGCCACGCGGTGCGGACAGCGGCCTTCCTGGCTGGTCCGTACGTCGGATAGCAGCCGCAGTCATAGCGCTGCCTGATCCACAGCTCGTGCACGATCGACTCGTCGTCGTACCTGATCATCTTCGTGAGCCCGGCGTTGATCCCGGCCAGCGTGCGCTGCTGCGCGGGTGTCAGCATGAGGCGACGATAGGGCAACCTGCCCGGTTGTCAGAGGCCGCTGGTAAGACGAAGGCATGACGACTCGCGGGATGCGATATGGCGCCGTGCTGCCAGGAGGCACGGCAGCCGAGCAAGTCGAGATGGGCCTGCTGGCCGACCGGGCCGGCTGGGACGGTGTGTTCGCCTGGGAAGCCGCCTACGGCGTCGATCCGTGGACCGTTCTCGCGGCGATCGCGGCGCGGACGTCGTGGGTCAGCCTCGGCACGATGCTGACGCCGCTGCCGTGGCGGCGGCCGTGGAAGGTGGCCAGCCAGGTCGCGACACTCGATCAGATCTCCGGCGGCCGGGCGATCCTCGCGGTCGGGGTCGGCGCGACCGATACGAACCTGCCAGATACCGGTGAGGAGACCGGCATCCGCGCCAGGGCCGAGATGCTGGACGAGGGCATCGACCTGATCCGCGCGCTGTGGGAAGGCCAGGGCAGCTACGAAGGCCGCCACTACCAGTACCACTCCGGACGCTTCGACTTGGTGGCGGCGGCCAAGCCAGTGCAGGAGCGGATCCCGATCTGGGTCGTCGGGGTGTGGCCAGTCCGCAAGTCCATGCGCCGGGTGCTGCGCTGTGACGGCTTGATCCCCCAGTTCAGCCAGTCAGCGACGGCCACAGGGCCAGATGGGGTGCGGGCAGCAAGGGACTGGCTCAGCGAGAACGGCGCCAGCGCCGGCCTGGACGTGATCGCCGACGGCGAGACTCCGGCCGATGACCGGGCGGCGGCAGCGGCGCAGGCAGTTGCCTGGGCGAAGGCAGGGTGCACGTGGTGGCTTGAGACCAGGTGGGGCGTACAGGAAGACCTTGCGGAACGGATGACCGCGATGCGCGAACGCCTCGAGTCCGGCCCGCCCCGCGGCGCCGGAGGGCCTCGGTGATCGGGCGGATGCACCACGTGATCATTGACTGTCCTGACCCGGCGGCGCTGGCCGCCTTCTACTCCGAGCTGCTCGGGCAGCCGGTGACGTACTCAAGCGCGGACTTCGTCGTCGTGGCCGCGAACGACAGGACATCGGGGCTCGGCTTCCAGCTCGCGCCCGACCAGAGGCCCGCCACCTGGCCCGACCCCGCGGTGCCGCAGCAGTTCCACCTCGACGTGATGGTCGACGATCTTGACGACGCGACCGGGCGGGTGCTGGCCATCGGCGCCCGCAGGCTCGAGCCGAACGGTCCTGACCAGCATGGCTACGTGTTCGCCGATCCGGCGGGGCACCCGTTCTGCCTGATCCCGCGCCCGCGCTGGGCGTCGCCCGTCGGCTCTAGCGGCTAGCGCGCTCGGCGATCAGCTTGCCGCGCAGAGCTAGGCCAGGGCCGCGTACGCCGCTTCCTGGATTTCACGGTGCGCCTGCGGGGTGCCCGCCGTCTCGAACTGCCGCTGGGTCAGCACGATGACGGTCAGGTCCTTGGCCGGGTCGGCCATCCAGGTCGTGCCGAGCCCGCCCGCCCAGCCGAACGCGCCGCTGTCGAGCACAGCCTGGCCGAACCCCCAGGACTGGCCGTTGAAGAAGTCGCGGCCGAGGCCGCCGTGAGCCTTCTGGGCCGGGGTGAGCTGGTCGGACGTCATCGCCCTCGCCGCGTCGGCGGTCAGCACAGGAGCGCCGCCGCGAAGCAGCATCCTGGCGAAGGCCAGCAGGTCATCGACGGTCGACACGAGGCCAGCCGCGGCGTCATTGAACGCCTGCGGCCTGCTCCAGGCGCCGTCAGGCTCGTCGGTGATCACGAGCCCGTCCGCTGTCGCCATGTACGCGGTGGCGAGGCGGTCAGGCTGCGCTGTCAAGAACGCCGTGTCCTTCATGCCGAGCGGCTCGAACACGCGCGTCCTGAGCACGTCGGCGACCGGCTGGCCGGCCGCCCTGGCCGTCAGGACGCCGAGCACCTGCGCGCCCGTGTTGTACATCCAGCGCTCGCCTGGCTGGGCCAGGAGCGGGAGGCTGCCGAGCGCCGCGATCCACGTGTCCGGGTCCGGCTGCACCTCAGGCTCCGGCGGCCCGAACGTGGCGAGCCGCAGCCGGCTGGCCTCGGTGACCACAGGCCACGGCCCCGGCGTCGTGAACATCTCCAGGACCATGCCGAAGCCGAACGTGAACGTCAGCAGGTCCCGCGCCGTGACCGGGCGGTCTGCTGGCACGGTCTCGTCGAGCGGGCCGTCCATCCTGACGAGCACCCTCCGGTCGGCAAGCTCGGGCAGCAGCCGGTCGACGGGCTCGTCCAGGTCGAGCAGCCCCTCGCCGGCCAGCGCCAGCGTGGCCGCCGCCGTGATCGGCTTGGAGGTGGAGGCGATCCGGAACAGCGAGTCCCTCGCCACGGGAGCGCCGCCGATGGACAGCGTCCCGAGCGTCTCGACGTGCACTTGGTCACCGCTGGCGACGAGGGCGACAAGGCCGGGGATCTTGTGGTCGGCGACGTGCGATGCCGCGACCTCGTGTAGCCGTTCCAGGCCCTCGGCGGTCAGCTGGTCTGGCATAGAGCCTCCCTGCTCGGTTCTGAGTCGGTACGACACTGGCCGGCCACATAGGTTAGTCCCATGACCGAGCAGCCGATGCCTGAGGACATTCAGGCGTGCGCGTTCTTCCTCGCGGATCACGCGGTCGTGGAGAACGGCAAGCTGTACGTCAACGGCGGCTTCTGGAACCAGGTCTACAGCGCCGAATACCCGGTCGTCAGGGCGTTCGCGTTAGCCGCCGTGCTGCATATCCCGTGGCGCAAGCACCACCAGGGTCATGGCTTCGCCGTGACGTTCGAAGACGCCGACGGACGGCCGCTCAGCGCCCGGTTCGAGGGTCAGTTCAGGGTGGGTACGTCACCCAGCATGCGGGTCGGCGATTTCACCGTCATGCCGGTTGCGGCGTTCGTGACAAATTTCGTGCTTGATCATCCAGGCGACTACGCCGCGCTGCTCGAGGTCGACGGCACCGAGCTGGCGCGCTGGCGGTTCCGCGCGATCGAGGCACCAGACCCGGCAGCCGGCACGCAGGCCGGGGCGGGGGCCGCCCCGCCGCCCGAGGAGCTGTAGCTGGCCGGCCGGGCGGACGAGGACACGCGGGTGCGTCTCGAAGCCGAGCGCACGGCCGCGGCCGGCAGGCTGGCAGGCCTGCGGCGTGACTTCAGGTCCGTGGTTGAGTCGGCCAGCCAGTCCAACGCCGACGACGAGCACGACCCTGAGGGCGCGACCATCGCCTTCGAGCGCCAGCACCTGGCGTCCCTGATCAGCCACGCCAGGGGGCGGATCGCGCAAATCGACGCCGCGCTTGCCAGGCTCGGCTCTGGCGGTTACGGCCGCTGCGAACGCTGCGGACAGGCGATCGCGCCGGAACGGCTGGCCGCCCGCCCGGCGGCCGCGACCTGCGTCAGCTGCGCCGGCCACTAGGACCCTGTCAGGCTGGCACCGACAGCGACAGCCCGAACCTGGCCTGCGCGTCTGTCCACCAGCAGCGCAGCTCAAGGCCGGCCGCGGCGAGCTCGGTGGTGATCCCCTCGCGCCGGAACTTGGCGGAGATCTCCGTGCGCATCTCCTCTCCGGCGGCAAACGGGACGCTCAGATCCATCCCCCTCAGCAGCACGGTCTGATCGGTGGCAGAACGCAGCCGCATCTCGATCCATTCGGCCTGCGCGTTCCAGATCGCGACATGGTCGAATTCGTCGAGATCGAAGGTGCCGTCGAGCTCGGCGTTGAGCACGCGCAGGATGTTCTTGTTGAACTCGGCCGTGACGCCGGCCTCGTCGTCGTAGGCGGCGACGAGCACCGCGGGGTCCTTGACCAGGTCGGTGCCGAGCAGCAGGGCGTCGCCCGCACGCAGCTGCGCCCGCAAGTTCGCGAGGAACGCGGCGCGCTCGTCAGGGAGGAAGTTCCCGATCGTCCCGCCCAGGAACACGATCAGCCGCGGCCCGGTGGGTGCCGGGAATCCCGGGGGAACGGTGAAGTCGGAGAGCACCGCGTGGACGTGCAGGCCGCGATACCTGGCCAGCATCCGGGAAGCGGCCGTGACCAGCGCCGATTCGCTGACGTCGACGGGGACGTACGCGGTGAGCTGGCCAGCATCGCGGAGCGCGTCGAGCAGCAGAATGGTCTTGTCCGCGCTCCCCGAGCCGAGCTCGACCAGCGTCGATGACCCGGTCGCCGCGGCGATCGCGGCGGCCGAGGCCGCGAGAATCTCGCGCTCGGCGCGGGTCGGGTAGTACTCGTCCAGCATCGTGATCTTGTCGAACAGCTCGCTGCCGCGCTCGTCGTAGAACCACTTGGGCGGCAGCGACTTCGGCGTCGCGGTCAGCCCGGCGAGCACGTCAGCGCGCAGGGACTCCTCGAAGAACCGATCGGGCAGCCGCCTGTCGATCGGAATGCTGGTCATGCGCGCCGCCTTCCGTTCGGGTTCGCTGACCGCGCCTGCGAGAGCGGTGCTGGCGGGAACTGGCCGGCCGCTGATCCGGAGCCGAGCGGCCTGACCTCGACGCCGGCCGCGGTCGCCTCGACCACGCTGCCGTCCGGCACGTGCTGCCAGTCCTCGTCGTCGTCGGACGGCTCAGAGGCGACGACGACCCCGTCCTGCCGGTGCCGGAAGCACAGCGAGTCACCGGCGGCCGTCGCCGCGATCTGCTGCCCGTCGGTGAGCAGCAGGTTGAAGCGGCCGGTCCCGCCCGCGGCCCAGATGTCGGTGACGGTGCCGGCCAACGCGGCGGCAGCGGGTTCCCCGGCTCGCAGCCTGGCCAGCACGATGGCCCACAGCAGCGCGGTGTCGCAGCGAGCCTGCAGCCCGAGCAGATCGGCTGCCGGCAGCCGGTCCGCGAGCCGCAGCGCGGCCGCGGCCGCGTCAGCCGGGTTGGACGGCACGGCCGGGGCCGGCTCGGTGATCGATTCCCCCGCCGATTCGGCGCTGGCCGCGGCCGACGTCCTGCGGCGCGGGGTCGTCGACCCGCCTGCCGCCGCCGACCATCCCACGAGCGCCCCGTTGAGACTGAAAAGCCAGCTGCCCTCGGCGTATGGCGCTGCGGCCGACGCGCCGGAATCGGTGCCGACGGACGCCGACCGCACCGCGCAGAGCATCGCTCGCGTCGTGGTCACCCGCGCGAGGTCGGGCAGGCAGTCGTCCGCCCAGATCGGCCCGCTCCCGCGGTATCGCGCGGGGACCAGGTCACCGTCGGCGTACCAGCCGACGCCGAATCCGTCGACGTTCATCGTGCCGTGCCGCTGGCGCCGCGGCGCCCAGGCCTGCTGCACCAGGCCGTGCGGCGGGTCGAACAGCGCGGCCTTGATGCTGATCCGGTCGCCGACGTAGGCGAAGTGCCTGCACATCAGGCCAGGTCCGCGTCGCGGGCGGTGCGGAATCCGGCGAAGATCTGGCGCCTGACCGGATAGTCCCAGTTCCTGAACGTGCCGCGGCAGGCGACCGGGTCGGCGGAGAAAGCCCCGCCGCGCAGCACCTTGTGCTCGGGGCCGAAGAAGACCTCCGAGTACTCCTCGTACGGGTAGGACCGGAAGCCGGGATACGGCAGGAAGTCGCTGGCCGTCCACTCCCAGACATCCCCGATCAGCTGGCGCGCGCCGGACGGCGCGGCACCGGCCGGGTAGGAGCCGGCCGGCGCTGGCTGCAGGTGCCGCTGGCTCAGGTTCGCCAGGTCGTGCGCAGGCTCGTCGTCGCCCCACGGGTAGCGGCGGGAGCGGCCGGTGGCTGGGTCGAACCGCGCGGCCTTCTCCCACTCGGCTTCAGCGGGCAGCCGCCGGCCGGCCCAGCGCGCGTAGGCGTCGGCCTCGTACCAGCACACGTGCATGACGGGCTCGGCCGGCGGCACCGGCTCGGTCACGCCGAACCTGCGGCGCAGCCACTGGCCCGCCCCGCCCTGCTCCCAGAACTGCGGCGCGACCAGGCCGGCCTTCTGGCTGTGCGCCCACCCGGCAGGGCTCCACAGCTGCTCACGCGCGTACCCGCCGTCGGCGATGAACTCGATGTAGGCGGCGTTCGTGACCGGCGTCGTGGCCAGGTAGAACGACGGCACGTCGACCTGGTGGGCCGGGCGCTCGTTGTCCAGCGCCCACGGCTCGGTGGACGTGCCCATCGTGAACGGCCCGCCGGGCACCAGCACCTCGGCTGGCAGCCGCAGCACGTCGGCTGGCGCGGGGCCCGGCGGCGGCGCTGACAGCACGGGGTGGCCGTCCCTTAGCTGATGGGTCGCGAGCATCGTCTCGTCGTGCTGCTGCTCGTGCTGGGCGATCATGCCGAACACGAAGCCCTGGTCGACCAGCGGACCGGCGCCGAAGCTGACGCGTTCGAGCAGGTCGAGCACCCGGCCGCGGACGTCGCTGGCGTAGCTGCGCGCCTGCGCGGGCGGCAGCAGCGGCAACGTCGGGCGCTTAGCCCTAGGGTGCTCGAACGCGTCGTAGAGCGGGTCGATCTCCGGGTGCATCGGCTCGCGGCCGCCAACGCCGCGGAGCAGCCAGAGCTCTTCCTGGTTGGCGACGTGAGCGAGGTCCCACACCAGCGGCGACATCAGCGGCGAGTGCTGCATCATCAGGTCAGGCTCGTCGACGCAATCGGTGAGCTCGCGGGTCCGCTCCCTGGCGGTGATCAGCCTGGTCGCGATCTGCTCGCGCAGCGCGGCCGTGTCAGGGGCGATGGTCATGGCTGTCCCTCCAGCTGGGCGATGTTGTCGAGGATGTCGTCGGCTGGGCAGCGGCTGCGCTGGACGTACCGTTCGGCGAAGTCGGCGACGGCGGTCCTGGCGGCGGCCGGAGCGTCGGCCCTGGCAAGCGACGCGGCGGCGGCGTCGAAGCACTGCTGCGCGGCCCTCGCCAGCACCGGGTCGGCAAGGCCGAGCCTGGCCGCGCGTAGCCACGGCGTCTTTTCGTCCCGTCCTGCGGCTCGCTGCCGCGGGACAGGGCCGGCATCCCGCAGCGCGCCGTTCTCCCGCCATACCGGCTCGGCCGCGGCCATGGCCGCGTCCGCGGCGACAGGGTCGTCGGTGAGGGCCGCGACAACCGAGACCGGGACGATCCAGCCGTCGCCTGGCTGGGCGTCGATCATCCGCAGCTCGAAGTGGCCGCGCGGGCGGACCGGCGGGAACAGAGTGGACAGGTGATAGCTGAGGTCGTCGGCGGTCGGCGGCTCAGGCAGGGGGCTGGCCTGCGGTACTGGCGCCCGCGGCCGGCCCGGGCCGCGCAGCCAGTCCCTGAAGGTGAGCCCCGCGGGAACCGTCCACGGCTGCCCGTCTGGCCTGCGCACGCAGAGCACGTCGGCGTCCATGGCGTACCTGACCCAGTGTTCCAGCGCCGCGCCGGGGGCGGGCTCGGCGGGCCCTGCTGGTTCTGGAAACGCTGCTGGCTCTGCGCCGGCCGGCGGGCGGGTCCGGCCAGGATCGAGCCTGGACCAGACGAGCTGGCGGGTGCACTTCCATCCGGTCAGCTGGCCGCGGCGCAGGGGGGAGTTCGCGAACGTGCCGACGAGCACGGGACCGAGCGCGTGCAGCAGGCGCCACCGGAACGCGCAGCCCGACGTGCCGTCGCCGTCGAGGCCGGCATCGACGCATACCTGGACAGATGCCGTGCTGCACATCATGAGCCGGCCCCAGTGGCCGTCGCGGTCGAAGAACTCTTCCATGGCCGCGTAGCGCGGAAGCTCGAGTACCCGGTTCGGGCGGCGGAGGGGGTCGATGCCGCGACCGGTGAGGACGAGGCCGGCATCGCCGAACGCCTCGTGCAGGACCGCGAGGTCGCCGCTCGCTGCGGCGATGCATTCGCTGAGGTCCTTGGCTGGAGCTGTGCTGAGTTCGACCTGGCCGCCAGGCTCCAGGGTCAGGAGGCCGGCTCCGGGCAAGATGCCCGGTTTGCTGAGTGAGTCATATACCTGCTGAATCCTGCTGAATGGCACCGCGAGTGACGGGTCAGCGCTGTCACGCACGAGCCATTCCAGCTCGGCGCCGATAGTTCCCGGTGGGCCGGTCTTGAAGCAGATCGCACCGATCAGCTGTTCTGCGTCGGTTTCTGATAGCGGCTCAGTGTTCTGAGCAGGCGAATCGCCTGGCCGCTGACGGCTGTCCTGCACTTCCCCGGTACGAGTCCGGGGCAGATGGTGATCTGGCGTAGCTGAATCCGTAGTGTCGGCGGGCAGCTATCTCACCCTCCCAGGCGAATCGGCGGGCGGCACCAGGCACTGGCTGTGCCAACTGCCGGCAAGGCAAGGTAATTCCCTGATGTGCTTGACCTATCCATAGCAAGCGGGTCTGACAGTGCTAGCTGACAGGGCTAGCTGACAGGGCTAGCTGACAGTGCTAGCTGACAGGGCTAGCTGACAGGGCTAGCTGACAGGGCTAGCTGACAGGGCGGGAGGCCAGCGTGAGCGGGACCGAGTTCGACGTCATCGTCATCGGCATGAGTCCAGGTGGCGAGGATGTCGCCGGCCGCCTCGCCGAGGCCGGCCTGGCTGTCGCCGGGGTGGAGTCCCGGCTGGTCGGCGGCGAGTGCCCGTACTTCGGCTGCGTGCCGTCCAAGATGATGATCAGGGCCGCCAACCTGGTCACCGACGCGCGACGGGTGACCGGCATGGCTGGTCGGGCTGTGGTCGAGCCGAGCTGGGAGCCGGTCGCCAGAAGGATCAGGGACGAGGCGACCGATGACTGGGACGACACGGTCGCGGCCGACCGGTTCACCGGCAAGGGCGGTCACCTCTTCAGGGGCTTCGGCCGGATCACGGCCCACGGCGAGGTCACCGTGGACCGGTCTGGCAGCCAGGGCCACGATGTGCTGCGCGCACGGCGCGGCATCGTGATCGCTACGGGAACCGCTCCCGCCGTGCCGCCCATCCCCGGGCTGGCCGGAACCCCGTTCTGGACGAACCGGGAGGCGGTCAAGGTCACGGCGGTCCCCTCGTCGCTGATCGTGCTTGGCGGCGGCGCGATTGGCGTCGAGCTCGCGCAGGTGTTCGCGCGCTTCGGCGCGACAGTGACCGTCGTCGAGGCGCTCGGCCCGCTGGTGCCGCTTGAGGAGCCGGAGGCCGGCGAGCTGCTGGCCGGCGTCTTCGCCGCTGAGGGTATCGGGGTCCGTACCGGGATCGCCGCGAGCCAGGTCAGTCACGGTGACGCGGGGTTCGCGGTCACGCTGGACGGCGGCGAGACGCTCAGCGCCGCAGAACTGCTGGTGGCGACCGGCCGGCGGACCGATCTGGCCGGGATCGGGGCAGGCGTCGCCGGCATTGATGAGCATGCCAAGGTGATAGCGGTCGACGACCGGATGCGGGCAGCGCCAGGGGTATGGGCGCTCGGCGACATCGTCGGGCACGGCGCCTTCACGCACATGTCGATGTATCACGCCGGCATCGTGGTCGCCGACATCCTCGATGAGGAGCACCACGCCGCCGAGTACCACGCGGTGCCGCGAGTCACCTTCACCGACCCGGAGATCGGCTCGGTCGGGCTGACCGAGGCACAGGCCCGCGAGCACGGCGTTGCCGTGCGGACCGGCATCGCGAAGGTTCCCGCGTCGGCGCGGGGCTGGATCCACAAGGTGGGCAACGAGGGCTTCATCAAGCTGGTGCAGGACGCGGCCAACGGCACGCTCGTGGGCGCCACCTCCGCCGGGCCGGTCGGCGGCGAGGTGCTGAGCATGCTGACGCTCGCGGTGCACGCCAGAGTTCCCGCGCCGCGGCTGCGGGAGATGATCTATGCGTACCCGACGTTCCACCGCACCGTCGAGGACGCGCTGACTGACCTTGGCTGAGCCAGGCTGCTGACGCGCGGATAAGTTAGAGGCCGACATCAGCACGCGGCAGAAGGAACGTCGATGAGCGTCGGCAGCCTCGTCTCCTCTGGCCCGCTGCTGCTCGCGATCCCGGTCGCGGCGGCGGCCGGCGCGGTGACGTTCCTGTCGCCGTGCGTCCTGCCGCTGGTGCCCGGCTACCTGTCCTACATCACCGGCATGTCGGGGACGGCCGTGGCGGCGGTCAGGCCCGGTGAGCCCGACGACGGCGCGGCCGATCAGGGTGGCGACGCGGACTCGGCCACCGCGCCAGGCCCCGCTGGCTCAGCAGGCGGCGGAGCGGTAACGGCGACGGCGGTCGCGCCCGCACGGCCCGCGCCGCCTGCCGCCAGCCGCGGTCGCGCCGTGGCCGGGGCTTCGCTGTTCGTGCTTGGCTTCTCAGCCTTGTTCGCGCTCTACGGCGCTGCGTTTGGCAGCCTGGGTGCGGCCGTGCAGGAGCACGCCAAGGGACTCAGCCAGATTCTCGGCATCGTGCTGATCCTGCTCGGGCTGCTGTTCGCCGGCGCGTTCGAGCGGTTCAGCGTCACCGGCCGGATCATCAAGCCGTCGCTGCGGCCGCGTGCTGGCCTGGCCACGGCGCCCGTGCTCGGCGTGCTGTTCGGGCTGGGCTGGACCCCGTGCATCGGCCCGACGCTGAGCGCGGTGCTGGCGCTCGGCCTGACGACTGGCACGGCCGCGAGGGGCGCGTTCCTCGCGTTCGTCTACGCGCTCGGCGTCGGCGTGCCCTTCCTGCTGGTCGCGTTCGCCGTCGACCGCGGCATGAAGGTGCTCGGCTTCGCCCGCCGCCACGCACGGCTGATCACCAGGATCGGCGGCCTGCTGCTGATCGCGGTCGGCGTGCTCGAGGTCACCGGCGCCTGGTCAGGCGCGATGACGTGGCTGAAGGTGCACTGGCTGAGCGGCTACTATGCCCCGTTCTAGCCGCTCCCGCCCCGACCCGCCCCGCCCGGCTGAGTCAATGCGGTATTCAGTCGCTTTTTCCGTACTGAATCTCACATTGAGTCGCGGAACGTGACCCGGGCAGGGCCGGACTGTCGGTGGGTGCTGCCACAGTGCCGTCATGGACAACCAGTTAGAGCTGAGGCGGCTCCTCAGCCGGCAGGACCATCTCCTCACGCGGCGTCAGGCTCTCGCGGCCTGCATCCATCCTGACGTACTGCATCGGCGGACCCGACCTGGCGGGCCCTGGCAGCGGATACTGCCCGGGGTCTATCTCACGGTGACGGGAACTCCGACGCGGAATCAGCGAGAGCTCGCCGCGCTGCTTTACGCCGGTTCTGGCGGCACTCTGACGGGCCCAGCGGCCTTAGCCAAGCACGGAATCCGGGCGGACTCGCGAGTCGTCGATGTGCTCATTCCGGCGAAACGTCAGCGCAAAAGCCTCGGCTTCGTTGTCGTTCACCGGACGACGCGGCTTCCGCCGTATGTGTGCTACAAGGGTCCCGTCCAGTTCGCGCTACCGGCCAGGGCTGTCGCCGATGCGGTGCGCGCCATGGGCGATCTGGCCGATGTGCGTGCCGTCGTCGCGGCAGCGGTGCAGAACAAGCGCTGCACCGTCGGGCAACTCCTCGCGGAACTGGAAGCTGGCCCCGTGCGTGGCTCAGCATTGTTCCGCGCGGCGCTGGCGGAGGTCGGGCAAGGCACGCGATCTGGGCCCGAGGGTGCGTTGCTGGCGCTGATCAGGCGCGGCGGCCTGCCGGAGCCCTGGCTGAACCCGCGGATCTTCGCAGGTGATGAGCTGATCGGCCGGCCAGACGCGTGGTGGCCAGAGTTCGGCGTGGCGGTGGAGGTCGACTCGCGGGAGTGGCACCTCTCGCCCGCCGACTGGGAGCGCACGATGGACAAGCACGATCGCATGTCCGAGTTCGACATCCTCGTCCTGCACTTCACGCCGCGCCAGATTCGCGACCAGCCGGACAAGGTGCTCGCGAGAATCAGGGGCACCCTTGACCGCCGCCGCGGCCATGGCGCGACCGCGCTCGTCCGCACCATGCCCGCGGCTTGAGCGAAACGCAAGCCAGGCGCGACGCGGGGACACCTGGCCTGGGCGGGCCCACCTCGCCGCGCCTACCCGGAAGAGCCCGGGCGGGCGGGCAGGGCTGGCCTGGCGCGGGATGGGCGGTCCGCGGTTTCCGGCGGCGCCGCGGCCGGCTCGGCGGCCAGCGCGTCCATGGCCAGGCTCACGGCCCGCTCCAGCTGGACGTCGGTGCCGCTGATCCAGTCGTCCGGTGTCATCAGCAGCTCGATGTCGGGGTCAACGCCGTAGTTCTCAACTCCCCAGCCGTACTGGCTGAACCAGAATGAGGCCTTGGGCATCGTCATGGATGTGCCGTCGACGAGCTGATGCCAGCCTTCGATGCCGATCACGCCGCCCCAGGTTCTGGCGCCGACCACGGTGCCGATCTTGAGAATCTTGATCGCGGCCGTGACGATGTCACCGTCCGAGCCTGCCCACTCGTCGGCGATGGCGACGACCGGGCCGCGGGGCGCCTGCAGCGGATAGCTCTCCGGCCTGGCGTGCCGCACGGTGTCCCAGCCGATGATCCGCCTGGCCAGCTTCTCCACCACGAGCTGGGAGGTGTGGCCGCCGCGGTTGGCACGGACGTCGACGATCAGCGCCTCCTTCTCCATCTCCCCGCGCAGGTCCCTGTGGAAGTCCGACCAGCCCTCGCTGACCATGTCGGGCACGTGCAGGTAACCGGCCCTGCCGCCGCTGCGTTCCCTGACCAGCTGCCGCCGGCCAGCGACCCAGTCCTGATACCGCAGTCGCACGTCGTTGCGGAGCGGCACCACGACGGCACGGTGCGGCGTGCCGTCGGCGCGCCTGACGGTGAGCTCGACCGGTTTGCCTGCCGCGCCGACGAGCAGCGGGGCAGGACCGGTGGCCGGATCGACGGCGCGGCCGTCAACGGCCAGCAGCAGATCGCCGGCGGTGATCTCGGCGCCGGGGGCGGCCAGCGGCGATCGCGCCCGCGGATCTGAGGACTCCCCTGGCACGACCCTGGTGATCCGCCAGCCGTCGGTATCCGGCTCGAGGTCGGCGCCCAGTAGCCCGGCCACCTGGCCCGTGCTGTCCGAGCCGCCGGCCGGCAGAATGTACGCGTGCGAGCTGCCGAGCTCGGCCACGGCCTCGTGCAGGACGTCAGCGAAATCGTCGGAGGTGGCGATCCGGTCGAGCAGCGGCCGGTACAAGGCCAGCGCGGCGTCCCAGTCCACGTCGGCCATGTCCTGCACCCAGAACTCGTGCCGCATGGCCCGGCCCGCCTCTTCGTAGGCGGCGCGCCACAGCGCCGCCGGGTCGGCGAGGAACCTGGCCCTGGACAGGTCGACGCTGATCCGGTCGTCGCTGTTGTCAGAGTCGGCCTTCCTGTTGGCCGGCACGACGACGAGCTGGCTGCCATCCTTGATCACCAGCCTGCTGCCGTCGCCGCTAGCAGCGAACCAGTTCACCTCGTCGGCGAGCTCGGTGCACTTGGAGCGCTTGATGTCGAAGTACTCGAGCGCCGGACGGGGATCGTCCTCGTCCAGCCGGGCCCCGCCCTCACCGAGATTTCCGGTCAGCGGCTCCCTGAGCCAGGCGAGGCCGCCCTCGGCTGCCTGCAGGGAGCTGTACCGCGACTCGGGGACTGGCACCTGAACGATGCGGGCGCTGAGCCCGCCGAGGTCCACCGTCACCGGCTTCACCTTCGGCTTGCCGTCCTTGGCGCCCGCGGCCTCGCCGCCGGTCTCATCGGTGCCATCGGACGCGGCGGCCTTGCCATCCTTGCCATCCTTGCCGCCGTCCTTCCCGTCGTCCTCATCCTTGCTTGTTCCGATCGGCCGGCCGCCGATCAGCGGGCCGAACGGTGACGGCGTGCTGGCCGCCAGCGTGAGCAGGAAGGGCCGGCTTCCGTAGGGGAAGCTCAGGTCGAACATGTGCGCGTCGTAGACGGGGTCGAAGTTCCGCCTGGACAAGAAGGCCAGGTAGAGCCCGTCTGACGTAAACGCGGGATCGGTGTCGACGAATCGGCCGTCGGTGATGTCGGTGACCTGGCGGTCGGCCAGCCTGGCAAGCCTGAGCCGCCGCAAGTCGGCGGGCTCTGGCTGGGACCACGCAAGCCAGGCAGAGTCCGGTGCGAACGCCAGGCCGCTGACCCGGCCGTTGCCGGACCTGGCCAGCTCGGTGACCTCTCCCGATGCGACGTCGACGAGCAGCAGCCGACCGTCCCTGGCGGCGACGGCCACCGCGCTGCCGTCGGGCGCGGCGGCGATGTCGCCAGCCCAGCCGATCTCGCCTGCCGCGATCCTGCGCGGCGCCTCGCCGGGTGCCAGGCCGTCGGCCGGGCCGATCTCGAGCGCGTCGCTGCCATCGGCCTCGACGACCCAGACGACCTGGCCGGTGTCACCGAGCACCCTGGGCAGCCGCGCGACCGGTCCGGGAACCGCCGACAGCGCACGCGCCGGGCCTTCCCTGTGGGTCAGCCAGTGCACGGTACCGCGCACCTGGACGGCGCTGGCCTTGCCGGAGGCGTCGCAGCTGAGGTCGTCGAGATGGTCGGCCGCGGAGATCAGCTTCGTGGCGCGGCCGGACGCCGGAGCGCCCAGCGTGATGTCGAGCCTCACCGGCTCGCTGTCCTGGCTGAGGTCGGCGAGCATCCAGATCTCGCCCGCGTTCTGGTACACGATCCTGGTGCCGTCGGTGCTCGCGTTGCGCGCGTACACGGTGTCATGGTCGGTGTGGCGGCGCAGGTCGCCGCCGTCCAGCGCACACGAGTACACGTTGCCGACGCCCTCGAAGTCGCTGAGGAACGCCAGCCTGCCGCCGGCGAGCATCGGGCTGAAGAACTGGCCGGCCAGGTCGGCGAGAAGCCTGCGGAAAGAGGGCGCCGACCCGTCGTCTGGCTGGTCGGCGACCCACAACCTGCCCGAGGTGCCGCCGCGGTACCGCTTCCAGAACGCCAGGTCCTGGTAGCTGCCGGTGAGCAGGGCGATCGAGGTGGCGCTCACGGCGATGTCGCCTGCCGGTCCGAGCGGCAGCCTTCGCTGCTCGGCGAAGCGGCTGGCCCCGTCCGTGACCGGGATCGCGTACGCCCACGTGTGGTGCTGGAAGGGCTGGTCGGCGGCGGTCGTGGCGAGGATCTCGCCGTCGGGGCTCCAGCCGCGCAGCCTCGTGCCCTGGTTCGACCAGTAACTGACCCTGGCGGCGTCGCCGCCGTCGGTGCTTGCCAGATAGATCTCCGGCGGGCCGTCCCGCCAGCTTGTCCAGGCGACCTGGCTGCCGTCGCCAGAGAACTTCGGGCCCGCGGCTTGCGCCCGGTCGGCGGAGATCCGCCAGGCCCGGCCGCCAGCGGCTGGAGCGAGCCAGACATCGTCATCGGCGACGAAGGTCAGAAGGTCCCCGTGCAGGTTGGGGTGGCGAAAGTATCGGGATTCAGTCACCGGAACATCGTAGATCAGCCGAGCCTCTCCCATTTCTGCCGTGCCCGCTTGGCGCCACGGCGGCAGCTACTGAGCGCATGTGACAGAGGACTCTGGGTAATCAACTACGCGCTGCGGGCGCCCCGAGCCTTGTCCTGAATCAGTGGTAGATACGGGATGTAGCTGGGAGACTGCATCTCGTGGCGAGCGCGCGGGACCGGGAAGGGCCTAACTCGGATATTCCCGGTGGTTATCCGGTGTCGGCAATTCCGCTGCAATTCGCGCACACCGAGAGTTCGGCGGGACTGGCAGAATCCGAGCCGCCCGCGCGGGTGAAGGCCGCTGATTTCGACCGGCGAGCTATCAAGGAATTGCTCGTAGATGCGACTGCAAATCCTGACGCTGCGATGGAGTACTTCTACGCGCGCTTGTTCACCGCCCATCCCGAGTTGCGCGGACTGTTCCCGCACGCGATGACGCAAACCCGCGCGGCTGTGTTCCGCGAACTCGCCAGCCTGATCGCCGGCCTGGACGACCAGGACCGCACCGAGCAGGCGCTTGCCAGGGCAGCCAGGGACCACCGCAAGTTCGGCGTGCGGGAGAAGCACTACCAGCCCTTCTTCGACGCGCTGACGGCGATGGCGGAGCACCTGGCCGGGCCGTCCTGGACCAGCCATTCCGTGGCCGCCTGGCGCGCGGCCACGGAATGGTTCGCCGCGGTGATGGCCGAGGCCGCGGCGGAGGACGCCGGCCACCAGCCGGCCTGGTGGACCGGTGAGATCGTCCAGCACGACCGGCGCACGGACACCGTCGCCGTCTTGACGATCAGGCCGGACCAGCCGCTCAGCTACGTGCCTGGCCAGTACATCCACGTGCAGACGCCGCGCTGGCCGCGGATCTGGCGCAGCTACTCGATCGCGAACGCGCCGCGGGACAACGGCCTGATCGACATCCACGTCCGCGCGGTGCCTGGCGGCATGGTGAGCACGGCGCTGGTCGGTCACTGCGCTACGGGCGACACCGTGCTGCTCGGAGCGGCGCGCGGCGACATGGCGGTGCCGGATGACCCCGGCAGGGACCTGGTCTGCGTCGCGGGCGGCACGGGGCTCGCCCCGCTCAAGGCGATTACCGAGGCGGTCGTCGCCGCGGCCGGCCAGGGCAGGCGCCGCGCGATCACCCTGTACGTCGGGGTGCGCCGCAAGCGCGATCTGTACGACGTCAGGGACCTGGAGACGCTCACGCACTCCTATCCGCCGCTCACGGTGATCCAGGTCGCCGAGCATGAGCTGGACTTCGCGGGCAGGATCGGGCGGCTGCCGGAGGTGGTGTGGACGCACCCGTCGTTCCGCGACTGCGACGTGTATGTTGCCGGGCCCGCCGGCCTGGTGAGCGGCGCGGTTCAGTTGCTGTCCAAGCGGGTGCCCGCCGGCCGGCTGCACCACGACCCCGTCGACGCGCTGCGTGTGGCCAGGCATCCGCAGCGGCAGGAGTATCTCGGCCGGCCAGCGGCCGGGCGGTAAGTCCCCTAGACCTTGCGCCAGCCAGGAATCCAGGCGCCGTCCTTGATCGTGTAATCGCCGAACAGCGCTGGTGCCTCCGCCCGCATGATCTCGCCGATCTTGCCGAACAGCAGCCGGATCTCCTCCTCAGCGCCAGGGTCGGTGCGCGCCTCGATGGTGTGCCGCAGGGTCCTGATGTTGGCCGTCCATAGCAGCCCCGTGGCCACGCCGTCCGGCGCGAACCTGCGCATGAACGAGGTCTTGTGCTTCTTCTCGCTGAACTTCACGCCCTCGGCGTCCAGGCCGAAATGATCAGCCATCCAGAGCTGGAATTCCTCCATCTGGCCGAGCAGCGCGCTCGCGCGCTCCATCAGCTCGGGGTCTGCCCTTGCCCACTCCGGGAACCAGAATCCGATGTCGTTCAGCCGCACGAACCGCAGCGATTCCTGGGAGATCGCCACGCCTGGCCGATGCCGGATCAGCTCATGAGTGAGTACCCGGCTTACGTTGTGCAGCGCAAAGCTGAAGCTGACATGCTCGAGCACCGACCCGTGCGCGCTCGACAGGATGTTCTTCAGGTAGGCGTCCTGCTCGGAGCGGACCCTGGTGACGTTGGGATTCAAGCCGGGCTCCCAGGACCGGTAACACAGCCGCCCGGCGAACTCGGCAAGGTTCAGCGCGTCATTGTCGAGGTGCCCGGTGTCGAGGCGCTCGAGCCAGCTTGTCCCGCCGACCTCGCCCAGGTACCCGGCGATCGCGTCGTAGTCCAGCTGCGGCCTGGCTACCAGGAAGACCTCAGGGTGCACGTTCCTCATGACCTGGCACCTTACCGGCGCCGGCTGACACCGCCCTGGCGCCCGTGCAGCCCGGACAGATCCGCTCCAGCTACGTAACGATGCGTTATCAGACAACTCCTTATTGTGATCGAAACTCGATCCGATCCCGCCTAGGATCGCTGCACGCGATCGGCAGCTGACCACGGCGACATCGCTCGCCTTTCCTGGCAAAGGAGTACGTGATCATGCGCTGGAACCAGATAACCGCGACATTCCTGGCAGCGGGGGCGGTGTGCGCGGCCAGCGGCGCAGTGCCTGTCCTGGCGGCGCCGGCGTTCGCGGCGCAGGCCGCCGCGGCCGGAACGGGCCAGTTCGGTGGCTGGAAGGCCGCGCAGAAGGCGGCGGGCTTTAAGCTGCTCGCGCCGACCCGCACGTACAAACATGTGCGCAACGGTGACCTGATCGTCGCCAGGTGCGCTGCCACGGTCAAGAAGAAGAAGGCAGGACACCGGGTCGTGATCGCGAACTACGGCCTGACGCCGTTCTCGACCCTCGCGCTGTACCAGAACAACCTGGGCAAGCCCTGCAGCACGATCGGCAAGGTCACGCACCTGCGCAAGGTCAAGGTCAACGGCGCCACGGCGCAATTGTCAGGCAAATGCGGGATGAAAGGGCTGCGGTCCTGCAAGTCCAAGAAGATCTTCTTGTTCCTGACCTGGACCAAGAAGCACGTCTACTACATGGCGACGTCCTTCGGCGTGTCGTCGAAGACGCTCGTCGGGTTCGCCACCGGCCTGCGCCGGGTCCGCTAGGCCGCGACGCAAGCGGGCCTGCGCCTGCGAACAAGGAACTGCCCGGCGGCCAGCGGCCGCCGGGCAGTCCTGTGAGCGGTTAGTTCGAGCGGAGCCAGGTGTTGCTGAACGCACCACCGCTACCGATGGAACTGGTGCTGTCCTTATCCCGCCCTGCGTTGTCGATCATGATGATCTCAACCGGGTTGTGGCTTGCCATGGACGTTCCGTTCGCCGCCGAGACCGAGTAGCTGACCGTGCCGAAGTTGGCAAGCGGGAGCACCCCGGAACTCGATGATGGGGCTTCAGTGATCACCTCTGCCGAGGAGCGGGCGAGCCCTGACTGGTTCTTGACGATTGTCTTAGTCCAGCCCTGCGTGGTGTCCTTGAGCACCAGCGTGAAGGTATTCGTTCCGCTAAATGTGACCGACGCGCTCATGTGGTCACCTGGCCGTACGGTGTTGCTGAAGTTCACAGGGAAGGCCGGGTACATCTCATACCAGCCGTAGTAGACCGGTGTGCGGCCCGAGCAGTCGGCGTCGGTTCCTGTTTGCTCGACCGAACTGCTGCTGTAGCCGTCCAGGCCGACCCAGAAGCTCGAGTACTGGGCCCGGCGGCTGCCGCAGGTGGCCGTGGGCTCGGTCCAGCTCGCTGAGACACTGGTGAAGGCGCCGGTTCCGCCGGTGGCCGCGTAGCCCGACCAGTTCGTCGACTGGGCCGTGGTGTGCCCGGCGTGGGTCGACAGGTGACTGCCGCCGGCCGGCCTTATCATCCGGCCGCCTGGCCGGAATCCGTGCGCGGCCGCGACTGGGTGCGCGGCGTGATGAGTGGCTGGCGCCGCCGACGCCGATGTTGCTGCGGCGAGCATAGAGCCGGATATTAGAGCGAGCGATGCAAGGGAAATGTGCCAGCGACGTACCACTTTGGACTCCTCTGTCACGTGCGCAGCCTCAAGCAAGCCACTGACCGGCATGCGAAATAGCAGCCAGAATTGGCGGCAGGCCAAAGTCTGCAAGCCATTGACGTGATTGAACCGCATTTGACGCTATAACGATTGATAGATTAGTTAAATCACGAAACGATAACAATCATCTTGTCGCAGGTTGCGGCGCCGCGTGATAGGCGCGGCAGAGCCTCAGCACATTGGCGACGACAAGACGGCCCGCATCGCCGTCGGCGGACAGGATCGACTCAGGGTGGAATTGCACGGCCCATCGTCCGGCTGCCAGGTTCTCGATAGCCATTACGACCTCGCCGGGTTGCGTCGCAGCCTGGTCACAGGTCACCGCCGTCACCGCGAACGCGCGCCCGACCTGGTCGGGAGTGGCATGCAGAGAGTGGTACCGGCCGGCCGTGAATTCCTGCGGCAGCCCGGCGAACAGCTCACCGCCGAGCACCCGCACGCGGCCAGGCTTGCCGTGCGACGGCGTCGCGAGCAGGTTCAGCGTGCCGCCCGCGTGCTCGACCATCGCCTGCAGGCCGAGGCAGACGCCGAACGCGGGCAGCCGGCGCGCGTCGAGCTCGGACAGCAGGCCTGCGCAATCGAAGTCGGCGGGCCGGCCAGGTCCCGGCGAGAGCACGACCAGGTCCGGCGCGAACGTCTCGAGCAGCGCCGGATCGAATCCGGCCCGCAGCGTCGCGACCGCAGCGCCGTGCTCCGCGAAATAGCCGGCCAGGGTGTGCACGAAGCTGTCCTGGTGGTCGACGAGCAGCACCCGCATCCCCTCGCCGGCCAGCCCGGGTCCTGCGCCGCGCGTGTCCGCGCCGGGCATCGCAGTCCCCGTGGTCGAAGGCCCCGTCTTCGCAGGCGCCGGCCTCTCGTCTGCAGCGAGCACCTCGAGCAGCGCCCTGGCCTTCAGCCGGGTCTCTGCTTCCTCGGCCGCCGGGTCGGAGTCGAACAGCAGCGTCGCGCCGGTGCGCACCGACGCCCGCCCGGCCCTGATGTGCGCCGTCCGCAGCGTCAGCCCGGTGTTTATCGAGCCGTCGAAGCCGAGCACCCCGACGGCGCCGCCGTACCAGCGCCGCTGGCCAGCCTCGTGGTCCTCGATGAACTGCATTGCCCAGGTCTTCGGCGCGCCGGTAACCGTGACCGCCCACATATGGGTGAGGAACGCGTCAAGCGCGTCGAACCCGGGCCTGAGCCGTCCCTCGACGTGGTCGACGGTGTGGATCACACGGCTGTACAGCTCGATCTGGCGCCGCCCGATCACGCGCACGCTGCCAGGCACGCAGATCCGGGACTTGTCGTTCCTGTCTACGTCGGTGCACATCGTGAGCTCGGACTCGTCCTTGGCCGAGGTCAGCAGGTCCCTGATATTCGCCGCGTCGGCGAGCGGGTTCGCGCCACGCGGCACGGTGCCGGCGATCGGGCAGGTCTCCACCCGGTCGCCGGTGACCCTGACGTACATCTCGGGCGACGCGCCGACCAGGTACTCGTCATCGCCGAGGTTCAGGAAGAACTCATACGGCGCCGGGTTGCGCCGCCGCAGCCGCTCGTAGAACGCCGCCGGCGAGCCACAACGGGCCCAGAACTCGTGGCTCGGCACGACTTCGAACAGGTCCCCTGCGGCGAACCGCTCCCTGGCCGACTCGACGACCGCGGCGTAGCCGCCAGGTTCAGGGTCAGCTGGCAGATTAACGGGACGTGCCCCGCTGGTCCCGGCCCGTCTGGCCGGCGCCGCGACCGGCGTCGTGCGGTCCAGTCCAGCGGTGGAGCGGCCGCCGAAGGCGAACTCGTAGCTGTACCGCAGCGCGCTCTCGCGCTTCCTGTCGATCACGTAGATCTCGTCAGGCAGGTGCAGGACCAGGTCGCGCTGCCGGTCCTCGCGTTTTCCTCGCCTCAGCCTGATCGGCTCGAACTGGAACGCCAGGTCATAGCCGAAGGCGCCGAACAGCCCCAGGTGCTCGTCGGGCGCGGCGAACAGCGCGATGACCTGCCGGATCGCGCTGAACACGGTCGGGCGCCTGCTCCGCTCCTCCTCAGGGACGATCCCGGCGGGCTCGGCGATGATCACCCGGACGGAGCGGTCGGCCGCGGTCACGTCGGGTGCGGTGCGCTCCCCGTCTCCCCCGTCTCCCCCGATCGCCGCGGCGATAGCGGGCAGGAGCACAGCGCCGCGCTCGTTCAGCGCCGTGGCCGTGAGCTCGCGGCCGTGCGCGGCGAACTCGACGCACGGGTCCACGTAACCCATGTGCCAGCGGCTGTAGCGCCCTGGGTACTCCATCCCCGAGCTGAACGTACCGCCACGGCGCTCATCGATCTGCCTGGTCACCGCCGCAAGCACGGACGGCTCGAACGGCGTGACCGTCCTGGTGACCTCGATGCCGCCCGCGGTGACGAACCTGGTCACGCCGCGCGGCGGCTGGGCGCCGAAATCAGCGCCGTAGTCAACGCTCGGATCTAGCATGCAGCCGTCCTGCCTTTCAGGCCGGACCCGGCGCGGATACGCGAAGGCGACCGCCGGATTCCGGGCGGTCGCCTTGGGTGCTGAAACGCGCGAAGCAGGCCCGCCTAACGGCGGCGCCACCAGTCGCGGCTCAGCGATGACATGGCGTAACCCTATCAGTGCTGGCCGGAGCGCGCGCGTCGGACGGGCCGCCGCGCGGCCGCTCTGTGCTGGCCGGAGCGCGCGCGTCGGACGAGCCGCCGCGCGGCCGCTTACCCGATCGCGTACACGACCGTGATCTGCACGCTCACTTGCTGCGAGCCAGCCGAGACCGGAACGGAGCCCGCCGACTTGGCCGCGGTCGGCACGCCGCCAAACTCGGGGTACGGGAACACCTGGCTCTGGTCGGACACGCTGATCACCCGGCCGAGCGGCCTGGTAAGCCCGCGGGCGAACTGGCTGGCCTTCGCTTGCGCGTCGCGGACCGCGGCGGCGCGTGCCCTGGCGAGCAGGTGGCTCGTATCGGCGAGGTTCAGCGAGACGCCGTTCACGGTGGTGGCGTTGCCGCCGGCGTTGGCCGCGGCCTGGATCTGACTGCCGGCCTTGCGCAGGTCGCGCAGCGTGGCCGTGAGTTGCTCGCTCACCCCGTAGCCGACCGGGACCTGACTGCCGTCGGTAAAGTTCGGCTGGATCGACAGGCCGGAGGTCTGGGTGTCGGCGGCACGGACGCCGCCGGCCTTGAGCGAGCGGATCACCCGGCTGGCCGCCTCGTTGGCCTGGCGCAGCGCGATCGACACCGAGGACGCGTTGGTCTGCACGCCCATGGACAGGATGAGCTGGTCGGGCGTGCCCGTCACCGTTCCCGTGCCGGTGACCGTGATCTTGCCGCCCGCCTGCGCGGCGGTCAGTACCACGCCACCGGGATTTCCGGGAGCGCTGGCGCCGCTGCCGGCTGGTGCTGGCGACCGGGCCGATCCCAGCAGGAATGCGCCGATCAGCAACGCGGCGGCGGCGATGCCTGCACCGATTGCCCGGACCGAGGGCTTTACAGCAACTGTCATGGCAGCTCTCCCAGTCTGCGTGTACTCGCGACTGAGACGCGCGCGGCGAGTCGCCGGTTCCCGCCGTTTTGGTGGCCTAGTGGTGGTGATGCCTGGTGGCGACGATGTAGAGGACGACCGCGAAGATGACGGCGAACAGGGCAAGAATCGAGAAGTGGCGGTCACGCCCTTCGCGCAGCACGGGGACCTGGCGCAGGCGGGTGGCTAGCTCACTAGAGAAGCCGCGATAGAGCGCAAAGTGCCAGCCGATGAAGATCGCCAGAGTTGCGAAAACGGCGACGTAGAGTGCCGCACGATGGCTCATGCCCTAGAGAATGGCACGCTGCCCATTATGCGGCAACGCGAAATACCGGGAGCCGGTTAGATTCGCGCCGTTGTTAGCCGAATTCGATCCAGTTGCCCGCGCCCGTCTCGCGTGCGGCTTCGTAGGCGGCGGCCGCTGCGGCAAGGTCTTCGATCGCGAGCCCGAGCGACTCGAAGATCGTGATCTCGGCGTGCTCCCTGCGGCCCCGCCCTGGCGCAAGGCTCGCGAGCAGGTCGCCGATCTCGGCGCGGACATGATCGGGCCCGATCGCGCCGTCGGCCGCCGCGAGCAGGTAGTCGCCAGACTCGGCGAGGACCGACTCCCTGCTGTCGGCGAACAGCGCAGCGTCAGCGACCGTCTCGGTGTCGAGTTCCCTGGCGTGCGGCAGGCAGGCGCCGACCGCGTTGACGTGCGTGCCAGGCGCCAGCCAGCCCCGCTCCAGCACGGGCACCGGCGAGGTCGTGGCCGTCACGACAATGCCGGCGCCGTCGACGGCTTCCTTTGCCGAGTCGCAGGCGGTGACGCGCACCGACGTCACCCCGACCTCGGCGAGCGCGGCCGGCGCGACGTCGGCGGCGAACGCCGCCGCCCTGGCCGGCCCCGAACCCGCGATCCTGACCTCGGCGAGGGGAATGCTCGCGGCGATCGCCATCAGGTGCGACCTGGCCTGCACGCCGGTGCCGACGATCGCGAGAACGTCAGCTCCCGGCGCGGCGAGCAGCTCGGTGGCGACCGCGGAGACGGCCGCGGTCCTGATCTCGGTCACCGCCGACGCGTTGAGCACGGCGAGCGGCTGCCCGGTCTGCTCACTGGACAGCAGCACGATGCCTTGATGGCTGTCTAGCCCGGCTGCAGGGTTGCCGGGAGTGACGATGATCGCCTTGAGACCGTAGCCGCCGGCCTGGAAGGACGGCATCAGCCCCATGAACCCGGGCGCGTCGGGCGGCATGAGCATGGTGCGCAGCGGCTGGAACACCTCGCCGCGCGCCCTGGCCGCGAGCCCGGAGCGCATGGCGTCCGCGCACAGCGGATAGCTGAGTACCGAGCGGACAGCGTCGCCCGACAGCACGAGCAGGTCCATCTGCGCTGCCTCCTACTCGCTGTCGGCGGCCTGATGCTCGCCGGAACCGGATCCGAACGTCAGGGCCCTGGCCCTGGGCCCGATCGAGACCTCCTCTGGCGCCCGGTGCTCAGGAACCGGACGGCCGGCGATCCTGTACACCTGGACGCCGTCGACGGTTTCGTGCTCGAGCAGCAGCTCGACGATCTGGGCCAGCATCTCGCGATGCGCCCTGATCAAGCCGATCGCCATCTCCTCGGCCTCCCTGAGCAGCCTGGACACCTCGGAGTCGATCAGCGCCTGGGTGGACTCGGCGTACGGCCTGCTGGACAGGCCGCTGCCGCCGCCACCGAGGAAGACCGATCCGCCCTGCGGGTACCCGACGGGGCCGAGCTTGTCCGACAAGCCGAACTCGCGCACCATCCTGGTGGCCATGTCGGTCGCGGTGGACAGGTCGTTGGCCGCGCCGGTCGAGCCCTGGCCCAGCTCCACCAGCTCGGCGGCGCGGCCGCCGAGCCGCACCGACAGCGAGTCGTGCAGGTAGTCCTCCCCGTACAGGTGCCGCTCGATCAGCGGCAGCTGCTGGGTCGCGCCGAGCGCCTGGCCGGCCGGCAGGATCGTGACCTTGGCGACAGGGTCGGCGTGCGCGGACAGCGCGGCTACGAGGGCGTGGCCGGCCTCGTGCACCGCGACCGCGTGTTTCTCCTCGGGCAGCAGGACGTTGGAGCCCTCGCGCCGGCCGAGCAGGATCCGGTCCCGCGCCTCGTCGAAGTCGTCGGCCGTGATCACGTCGCGGTTGCCGCGGACCGCGAAGATCGCCGCCTCGTTGGCCAGGTTCGCCAGGTCGGCGCCGGAGAACCCTGGCGTGCCCCTGGCCACCACCTTGAGGTCCACGTCGGGCGCGAGCTTCTTGTCGCGGCAGTGCACGGCGAGGATCGCGGCCCGCTCCTGCAGGTTCGGCAGCGGAATCGTGATCTGGCGGTCGAACCTGCCAGGCCGCAGCAGCGCGGGGTCGAGCACCTCAGGCCGGTTGGTCGCCGCGAGGACCACCAGGCCCTGCGTCATGTCAAAGCCGTCCATCTCGGACAGCAGCTGGTTGAGCGTCTGCTCACGCTCGTCGTTGGCGACGACGGCACCTGATCCGGCGCGGCGCTGACCGATCGCGTCGACCTCGTCGACGAAGATGATCGCAGGCGCGCGCTTGCGCGCCTCGCTGAACAGGTCACGGACCCTGGCGGCCCCGACGCCCACGAACATCTCCACGAAGCTCGACCCGGTGACAGAGAAGAAGGGTACCGACGCCTCTCCGGCGACGGCCCTGGCGAGCAGGGTCTTGCCGGTCCCAGGCGGGCCGACCATGAGCACGCCGCGCGGTGCCATCGCGCCGGCCCGCTGGTACCTGCCGGGATTGCGGAGGAAATCGATGATCTCGCTGATCTCCTCCTTCGCTCCCTCATAGCCGGCGACATCGTCGAATTTCGTGCTCGGCCGTTCGGCGTCGAACACCTTGGCCCGCGATCTGCCGACCCCGCCGAGCGCCCCCTGGAACGCTCCCCCAGCGCCGCGTGACATGCGGCGGAACAGCCAGAACACGAAGATCACCGGTGCGAGGAGTATCAGCCAGTACAAGATCTCGGTCCCGAGCCCCGCGGAGCTGGCGTTGGCCTCGACGCTCTTCACGCCGTCAGCGCGCAGCTGGTTGGCGAGCTGCGTGGTTGGCGCGCCAGGGACGACTGTGGTGTAGGACTTGCCGTTCGTCAGGGTGCCGCTGGCGGCGGTGTTGCCGCCGTTGGACGACGACTCGAACGTGACGTCCTTGACTCTGTGCTGGTCCGCGGCGGTGATGAACTGGCTGTAGCTCAGCGTGACCGGGCCAGGACCGCCCACGCGCGGCAGCAAATAGAAAAGCGCCAGGGTGGCGAGTAGCGCGAGGGGCCATAGCCAGTGCCGCCAGGCCGGCGGAGGCGGCGGTGCCGTCGGGGTTGGCTTGTCACCTGGTGGCGGCGCACTCGGCTGCTTGCTCATACGTCATTCTTACGCACTCCGGGGAGCAATTCGGCCGCGCCCGTCTCCCGGTTCACGCGGCGGCCAGCTCGGAGGGCTCGGCGATGACGTCAACCAGGGCGCCATTGCGCAGCACCGTGATCTCCAGCGGCTTGCCGATCGCCTCGGCGAACATCAGTCGCTGCAGGTCCTGAGCGGTAGTCACGGGCTTGCCAGCGGCGCTGACCAGGATGTCCCCCGTCCGCAGCCCGGCGCGGGCGGCCGGGCCGTCCGGCACCAGCTCAGCGACGCGCAGCCCGTCCTTCCTGCCCACCCGGTCGTGCAGCCAGGCAGGCAATGGCGTTGGAGCTGCCACGATGCCCAGGTACGCCCGGCGGACGCGGCCGAACTGCATGAGCGCCGCGATGATCTTCCTGGTGGTCGTGTTGATCGGCACCGCGAGCCCCAGCCCGACACCAGCCACCGCGGTGTTGATGCCGACCACCCGCGCGTTCGCGTCGGCCAGCGCGCCGCCGGAGTTGCCCGGATTCAGCGACGCATCGGTCTGGATGACGTCCTCGATCAGCCGCACAGCCGACCCGCTCCTGGTGGGCAGCGACCTGCCGAGCGCGCTGACCACGCCGGCGGTCACCGAGCCAGCCAGGCCGAGCGGGCTGCCGACCGCGACGACAAGCTGGCCGACGACCAGATCCTCTGCCTCGCCGAGGTCGGCAGGCGCCGGAGTTCCCGCCCCGGCCCTGACCACGGCGAGATCGGACAGCTGGTCGACCCCGACAACGGTGAACGGCGAGCTCGTGCCGTCAGAGAACAGCGCGGTCCCGCCGGCGGCGCCGCCGACCACGTGCGCGTTCGTGAGCAGGAACCCGTCGCCGGTGTACGCGACGGCCGAGCCCAGGCTCTCCCCTGGTCGCCGCGAGCCGTGCGTCACGCGCAAGCTCGCGACTTTCGGCGTCAGCTCGCTGGCCACGCCCGCGACGATCCGCGAGTAGGCGTCGAGCGGTGAGTCGGCTGCTGCCACGCGACCACCTCCTGCCGTGATTACAAGATTACCTTGTAATCACAAGAGGTCGCCGGGCGCTAGCCGACGGCGGGCTCGAGGACGAAGACGGGGATGACGCGGGAGGTCTTGGCCTGGTAGTCGGCATAGGGCGGGTAGGCAGCGACGGCGCGTTCCCACCACTGTGCCTTCTCCTCGCCGGTGATCTCGCGTGCCACCATCTCGATCTTCTTCGGCCCGTCCTGGACCTCGACCCTGGGGTTCGCCTTGAAGTTGTAGTACCAGACAGGGTGCTTGGGCGCCCCGCCGAGCGAGGCGACGGCCAGGTACCGCCCGTCATGCTCGACCCGCATCAGCGGCGTCTTGCGGATCTTGCCGGTCTTGGCGCCGACGTTGGTCACGATAACGACCGGCATGTCCGTGTCGCCGAGCGTCGTTCCCTCGGAGCCGCCAGAGCCTTCGAAGCGCTCGACCTGATCGCGGACCCAGCCGCGCGGACTGGGGACATATTCACCTTCAAGGGGCATGGGCCCGAGTCTAAGCCGGCCAGCGGCAGGCCTGGTCAGTGTGCCGGCTTGGTCAGCCCGAGGAGGTCAGCCAGACCGCCGACGCCAGGCAGGCAATACGGGCGCGTAGTCAGGTAGGAGGGCTGGTACACGCCGCAGGGGTCACCGGTGTCACGCGCCAGGGCCATCTCGAGCGCCTGCTGGCTGGCCTGCGAGAGCAGCCAGCCCAGCGGCGCGCCAACCCCTGGGAACTCCCTCGGCGTCACCATGATCAGCGGATCCGGGACCGCGGTGCTCGCGATGGCGCGCGCGTCCGCGCACACCGCGTCGGCGCTGCCGCAGGTCAGCCACGCCGAAGCCGCCGTCGCGGCGCCGGCTTCCTGCAAGAGTGCCTCGGTGCCGGTGA
Organism: uncultured Actinomycetota bacterium; assembly: GCA_963739025.1. Lineage (GTDB taxonomy): Bacteria > Actinomycetota > Actinomycetes > Streptosporangiales > Streptosporangiaceae > Chersky-822. The sequence continues at coordinate 1,039,225 of CAVTYS010000006.1, forward strand.
GCTCCGTCGCCGCGCCGATCGACAGCGCGCTGGTCGGAACCCTGATCTCGGGTGTCCTAGCGGGGACGACGATCGCCCTCGCGGGCTGGACGCTATTGCCCAGATAGACGGTCACCGGCACCACAAGCGTGACGGGCTGGCCGGGCGCCGCGCTCGCGATCGCGCGGCTGTTGAACTCCCGCACGCGTGCCGTCAGGGTCGGTGCGAGATTGATCAGCGTGGATAGCCCAGAGGCGTCCCCGTACCCGCCGTCGACCAGCTGATCGGAGAACGTGCCGCTCGCCTGGCCGCAGCCGTTCAGCGTTCCCGACGGCGTGATGTACGCGAACCTGGCGGAGAGCATGCCCGCTGTCGCCGTCGAGATGTTCCGCATGCAGCGAAGCCTGGCGAAGAAGTCGTAGCTGCCGCTCGGACCTGAGGCGCCGACACCACAGGACAGGCCGTCATCCTGGACCATGCTCGCCGGCGGATGCGGCAGCGCGACGCTCGAAAGGACGGCGCGGCAGCCGGTGGCGACCGAGGTGGAGTTGAACAGCAGCGTCCACGGGAGCCAGCTGTGCCGAAGCGGGAAGGGAGCTGCCAGCCTGGCGTCCTGGTCCTGCCAGACCGCCTGCATCAAGGCCGCGCGATCAGGGAAGCGCGCCGTGCCCGGCATCTGGACGGCCCGGATATCGAGCCCGGTGTAGCCCGCGATCGTGTCCCGCAGCATGAAACCGTCGATCCCGGCGGCCAGCGCGTCCGGGTCCGCGATGGTCGCGATGCTGGCGTTGGCTGCCGCGACGGGGCGGGCCGTGCCCCTGGGTACCGCGGCCAGCACTGCCGCGCCCACCGAGCCGCCGCTGACGCTGCTGACTGCGAAGACGTCGTGCTTGCCGCACCGCGTGCCCGCGAGAGTGCCGAGCACGTGGACGGTCCACCAGGCCGCCCTGATGCCGCCGCCGGAGGCAGCGACCTGAACCAGCGGCTCGATCCGCACCTGATGGCCGCCCGCGGTAGCCGCCCCCGGTGTCGGCACCGCGCACGCCGTCGTGAGCGGGCTGTGCAGCCAGGTACTCAGCGCGGCGGACAGCGAAGGACGCGGCGCTCCGCCTGCCGCCACCGGGCCGCTGACCTGATGCAGCGACGAGTTCTTGTCGAGGACGCCGCCGACCACCGCGATGATCACGATGATCGTCAGCACCGGCGTGACGTTCAGCCGCAGGAAGCGGAACACCGACAGCGGCTTCCTGGTCTGGACGAGGAAGGCAAGCGTTCCGAGCAGCGTCGCCAGCGACCCGATCGCGATGACGGCCGTCGCGAGCACGCCAAGCTCGTGCGTGGCGCTGAGCGGGGCGACGATCAGCCAGAGGTCGGTGAGCAGGAACAAGGCACCGATCACCCACAGGAACCGGACCGTGCCGGCCAGATGCCTGACACTGTCCCGCCGCTGCGCCCTGGCGGTCCGCGGTTCCGGCGCGTCCGCGGCCGGCCCGTGCGCCTGCGGATTGCTGATCGATCGCAGCCGCCCGCACAGCAGGGGGACGGTTAGCGCTCCGGCCATGCCGATCGCGAGAGCGAGGACGGGCACTGTCCCGCCGATCACGAGCGCGGGGGCCATGAACGACCGCACAGCGCCGAGCGGCGTGACCGCGACCACCATGACCGCCAGGGCGTCGCCGGCAAGCCTGGTGATCCCGACGACGTTGCGATCCTGGTCTGGAAGCTGCCGGCTGGGGAATGGCGCGATGAACCCGGCACGGTGCCGGTCGCGGAGATCGATTACCCACGACACCAGCGCGAAGATCAGCAGAATGCCGCTCCAGGCGGCGACGCGCGTCCACGACACAGCCGCCGCCCTGGTCAGCACCAGGATGCCCGCGAGGGCTGGCACGGACAGGGCGACCGCGATCCACGCGCGCAGCTGGGGGTCGGCCCTGCGGTCATCGCCATGACCAGCGAACTTGGCCCGCGCCCTGACGGTCCGCATCCGGCCGAGCGAGGCGAGCATGACCGCGAGCAGCAGTTGCGTGAGCGCGGCCAGGAACATCTGGCTCAGCCCCGCGTGGGAGCCGCTGCTCAGCCACGCTCGCTGGACGTCGGGCATCTGCTCGAGCGTCCCGCTCAGCGGCGGACCGATCGCGATGAGCCCGAGCAGCAGGACCACCACGAGCGAAAAGCGCTGCACTTCCAGAGCCTGGTATAGCCGCCGCAGGTCGGCGTAGATGCCGGCGCGGGCATAGATGGGCAGCGAACTCGCCCGGTAGTCCCGGTAGCTGGCGTGCACCCGGTACGCCAGCCAGCCGGTCAGGGCGATGACGGCGAGCCACTTGAGGTCGGTGGCCACGTGCAAGGGCCAGGCCATCGCGTCCTGTCCGCCGTTGCCGGCGCCGTCGGGGCGAGCGATGACGAGCGTGATCGCGCCCATGGCAGTCTCGAGCGCGTAACCAGCGGCGACGGCCGCGAGCAGCCAGCGGGTGCGCCTGACCTGAGGCCTGTTCTTCAGGATCGTGATTCCCAGCAGCGTGAAGCCAGCGATGAAGAGCAGGTTCATGCCGATGTAGGTCCACAGCCAGGTGCGCAGCGCGGGGAAATTGAGGCCTGCTTCGACCCATGCCATCAGCGGTGCGTGCGGGGCTGTCCCGATCGCGCCGAGCTGGCCGATGCCGGTCAGGGCCGAGACCGGATACTGGCCGGTCGAGGTCACTTCCGCGACGACCGAGCTGATCTGGCCCTTCGCTACCCAGGCAGCCAGCGCCAGGCCGAGCCACGCCAGGGCGGCCCAGACTCCGGTGGTCAGCCAGTTCCAGGACTGGCGGGCCGGCTGCCCTGGCCGGCGCGGGCCCGGCGGGGCTGGCTGGCTCGCCCCGTCCTCCGGCACGTCGTCCGCTGGCGATGCGGGCGCGGGAACAAGATCGGCCGCGTTATCGGGGAGAACGGAACCCGATTCATTCTCCGGCACCTGAACGTCGTCATTCTGGGTCATTAATGCTCCTGACCCCGCATTGCGCTAGCTGGAATTCACCGGATGGTAACCAGCAACGGGGCGGTGCGCCAGGGTGACAGGCCAATGGCCGCGGCGGCTTGTCGCGCCGGGTCCGTGTCCAATGCCGAAATGGCCGCGGGACTAGCCTCCCGGCCAGTCGGGAGGCTAGTCCGACATGGTCGCGGCCAGGCGCTCGGTCGCCTCCGCGTAGTCCTGCGCCATCTCGTAGATGACGTCCCGGACGGTGGTGGCCTTATTCATCAGCCCGACGCCCTGACCGACCCAGTAGGTGGCGAGTTCCTGTGCGCCCTTGTTCCCCTGCTGAGCTAGTACATCGATGCGGCGCATGACCGGCTCGCTCAGCAGCGACTGCAGCGGCATAGGCAGCGCTCCAGGGCTCTTGTCCCCTTCCCAGGCCGCCGTCCAGTCCGACTTCAGCTGGCGGGACGGTTTGCCGGTGCGGCCGCGCGACCGGATCGTGTCGCGGGAGGTGGCGGCGATCATCTTCTGCTTCGTGTACGGCGCGGTCTCCGCCTCGTCGGTGGTCAGCCAGACCGAGCCGGTCCAGGCGCCAGCGGCGCCGAGCGCGATCGCGGCCGCGATCTGGCGGCCAGTCACGATCCCGCCAGCGGCGAGCACGGGGACCTCCCTGATCGGCCTGATCGCCTCGATCACGTCGGGGACCAGCACCATCGTGGTGACTTCGCCGCAGTGCCCGCCAGCCTCGGTGCCGGCCGCGACCAGGATGTCGACTCCGGCGTTGACCTGCTTGATCGCATGCTCGCGGGCGCCGACCAGGGCCGCGATCGGCACGCCAGCCTGCCTGGCGCGGTCGATCATGTACCCGGGCGGCGTGCCGAGCGCGCTCGCGATGAGCTTGATCGGGTGCCGGAACGCCACGTCGAGCAGCTTCTCGCCGGCGTCGTCGCTGATCGAGGTCGTGGGCGGCAGCGCGTCGCCGGACGGCCCGCCGGCCGGAATCCCGTGCTCCTCCAGCAGCGCGGCGACGAAGTCCTTCTGCTCCTGCCCGATCAGCGCGTGCACCGCGGCCGCGTCCAGTCCCAGGCCCTTGCCCTCGTACTTCTCGGGCACCAGGATGTCGGCCCCGTACGGCCTGCCGTCGACATGGTCGTCGATCCAGGCGAGCTCGTGCTCGAGCTGATCCGGCGAGTGCATCGAGGCGCCCAGTACGCCGAAGCCGCCCGCGTTCGTCACGGCCGCCACCACGTCGCGGCAGTGACTGAACGCCAGCAGCGGCAGGTCGATGCCCAGCATGTCGCAGATCGGGGTCTTCATATCGGGCGCTCCTTCGCTCCCGTCCAGCTTCGCTGCGCGTCACCGGCCTGGCAACACCGGATCGGCGGACAGTGGCGGTGCCTCCAGATGTGGATGCCCTGCCGGTTATCGGGAGATGCCGGGTCACGTGGTCGTGCGGGCCCAGTGGCGACCTGGCGGAGGGCGCTGCCTGGCTGCGGCTGCCGCTTTGGACTTGTTCCAGCTTCTAGAGCAGCGAGGTTAGCATCCGAACCTCTTCCGGCTCCCAGTCCGCTACGACCGCAGGCAGTCAGGCGACCGCCGATGATTCTCCCGTGCTTCGTTCCAGCAGCACGAGAGGGATCACGCGTGTGGTGTGCCTTTGGTACACGTCGTATCGACCCCGGGCGCCGGGGTGCATGATCGGAGCGAGACCCATGTTGTGGCGGTTGACGCGCGGCCACAGGCGTTCGCGCTCCTCGACTGAGGCCACCGAGGCTCGCGCTGAGAATTTCTTTAGGCCTATCTGGACCGTTACGTCGGGATGGGCTTGGAGGTTCAGCAGCCAGGACGGCGGATGATCACTCCCTCCGTTGGACGCCACCACGACCAGCCGTTCGCCATCTTTGACGTAGATAAGGGCGCAGGTTCGCGGCTCACCGCTTCTTCGCCCTGTGGTCGTCAGGAGCAAGTTCCGGCCAGCGATGATCCGCGAACCGATGAGTCCTCCGGAGTGGCTGTAGACGAACTGATGGAGCTTGAGGTAAGGAAATTGCAGCGTAGCTGCTGGGGTATAGCGCACGAGTCTCACTCTCGCTGTCGGCGATTATTTCCTTGCCGACCGGGGCGACGCATAATCGACGCGCCCTGACCGGCCGGATGTCTGCGGTCATGGCTGGGAGCTGGGTGAGCGGTGTTGACGCAGTGCGTACAGGCCGGGGATGAGCTGGGGCACCCGGTGGCGGTACCGGCGGTACTCCTGGGGAAACGTCGCCAGCATCAGATGCTCCTCCATGCGGATCTTGACCTCAAACACAATCAAGCCGACCGGGAAGAGCACGATCCACTGACCGATCCCGCTGAGCAGCGTGGCACCGACCAGCATCCCGAGCACTCCGGTGTAGATCGGATGACGTGTCACCGCGTACGGCCCGTGAGTGCGGAGCTGGTGGTCATCATTGACCTTGGGCGCCAAGCTCCACATGGTGCCGAGACAGAACCGGGCCCACAGTGTGAACCCGGTCGAGGCGACAAGCACCGCAAGCCCGAGGACCCGGACCCACAAGGCCCCGACGGCCAGGACATCAAAGCGGCTGCGGCTGGCTACCGCGAGGCCAGCGCACATCGCCGCCACGACGATAAGCGCTGTCGAGCCGGGCTGGCTGCGGGTCCGCTCACGCGGAGCATGAGGGGCCCTATGCGGAGAACAGAAGGCGTTGTACAGAGCGCCCGTCACCCACACGACCACGACAACGCCGACGCACACGGCGATGCCAACCGCTGCGAGCATGCGGGTCACCTCAGGGCCCCAGCCGTCTGGGCGCGGCCAATAAGGTGCAGATTATCGCGAATCATCGGGGCCCCAGATCAGCGGAACTTCGCTACCGGGGTCCAGAGCAGCACCAGACATTTACAACACTACAGCCGGATCATTTTTAGGCGACATCATGCGGCCGCCATCCGATTATCCCGCACCCGGCGTGACCTGCCCGCGTTCATGTTTGCCGCGCAAGCGCGGTCCGGTCCGGGGCACTACAGTGCGAAGAGTCAGGCCAGGCCCCTAGCGGACGGCAGGTTGAGGAACCAGGAACAGGCGCCGCGGCCCGCAGAGGAGGGACATGCTCGACGGTGAGCGGCACGCGAGGATCGCGGCCGCTGTCACCCGGCCAGACGACGGTACGGGTGTGGGGGGACTGATATACCGGCTATGCCGCCTGGCGGCGGAAGAGCTGATGCTGTCGGGCTGCGCAATGGTTCTGATGTCGGGAAACATGCCACTTGGGATGCTCGGCGGCACGGGCCGGCACGCGGCTATCGCGAGTGACCTGCAGTTCGAGCTGGGCGAGGGGCCAGGCCTGCATGCCTGCCGATCAGGAAATCCTGTCCTGCTGCCGGACCTGGCGGCGGACGGGGCCCAGCGGTGGCCGGCATTCGCTCCGGCCGCCGTGGCAGCGGGGATAAAGGCTGAGTTCGCCTTGCCGCTCACCGAGGGACCGCATGGCATCGGCGCCCTCGACATGTGCAGGGACGAACCTGGCATGCTCACCGAGCATCAGCTGGCTGACGCCTTCGTGGCCGCGGACATCGCCCGCGATGCTGTCCTGTCCCTGCAGGAACGTGCAGCTAACGCTGCCCTGGCGCCGCTTATCGACTCTGTTGGCACCGACCGCCTCGTTGTGCACCAGGCGGTCGGGATGCTCGCTGCCCAGCTGGATGAGAGCACCGTCAACGCGCTTGCACGGTTGCGGGCAGCAGGATTCGAGAGCGGACGCTCGATCTATGACATTGCTCAGGATGTTGTCGCACGGCGGGTGAGGTTCGATGAGTGAGATCGCAGGCGAGTCGGCACGAGCGTGGAACGAGCGCACGGCCGATATCGACAGAGCCGATATCGACAGAACGGCGCGGCGGGAGAGCCTGCTGGCTTGTGCGTTCGTGCGACTGGCGGACACGCTGGTCGAGGACTTCGACGTCGTCGACTTCCTGCAGGGCCTGTCGGAAGATTCGGTGGCGATCCTCGGTGCGGAGGCAGCCGGCGTCATGCTGGCCGACCCGCGCGGTGAATTGCGCCTGCTCGCATCCTCAGAAGAGCGGATGCGCATACTCGAGCTCTTCGAGATTCAGGGTGCCCAGGGCCCCTGCCTGGACGCATTTGGTTCTGGCCAGACAGTCCAGGCCGACGAGACCGAGGGACTTCGGCGGTGGCCGCTGTTCGGGCCGCGGGCCTCAGCGGCCGGGTTCCGTGTCATGTGCGCCGTGCCGCTGCGGGTACGCAGAAGCGTCATCGGCGCCCTCAACCTGTTCCGCGGCACCAACGAGCCGTTCAGTGCCGCCGACCTGGAGATCGCCAAGGCCATGGCCGACGTCGCGGCGATCGCGCTGATCCAGGCACGCGCCTTGCGCGAGCGCGCGCTCGTGACTCAGCAACTCGAGACGGCCCTGCACAGCCGCATCGTCATCGAGCAAGCCAAGGGCATGCTCGCCGAGTACCTGAGCACCACCGTTGATGACGCGTTCCTGCTGCTCAGGAAGTACGCGCGCGACCGCAACCTCAAGCTCACCGCCGTCGCCCTCGGCGTAGTCGACCGGGAGATCTCCAGTCAGGCGATGACCGGGAAGTCCTAGCTACCCGCCGCCGTGCGGCCTGTTCACCCGCAGAACCCTGTTAGCGCACGTCAAGCCCCGTGACGGCCCTGCCGATGATCAAGCGCTGGATCTCTGACGTGCCCTCGAAGATCGTGAAGATCTTCGCGTCCCTGTGCATGCGCTCGACCGGGTACTCCCTGGTGTAGCCGTTGCCGCCGAGAATCTGGATGGCCTGCTCGGTGACCCGGACCGCGGTCTCCCCCGCGACCAGCTTCGACATCGAGCCCTCGGCCTTGGTGAATTTGCGGCCGTGCCTGGCCATCCAGGCGGCCCGCCAGGTCAGCAGCCTGGCCGCGTCGACGGAGGCCTGCATGTCGGCCAGCATGAACGCGATCGCCTGGTTCTGCCCGATGGGCTTGCCGAACTGCACCCTGGTGATCGCGTAGTCCCTGGCGTACTCGAACGCGGCCCTGGCCACGCCGACCGCCATCGCCGCGACGGTCGGCCTGGACGCCTCGAACGTCTTCATCGCGGCCTGCTCGCCGCTCGCCTGGCCCGCCGCGAGCCTGGCCAGCCGTGCGTCGAGCCGGTCCTTGCCGCCGACCAGGCACCGGCCAGGCACCCGGACGTCGCCGAGCACCACCTCGGCGGTGTGCGAGGCCCTGACACCGTGCTTGCGGAACTTCTGGCCCTGTGACAGCCCTGGCGTGCCGGGCGGGACGATGAAGCTGGCCTGCCCCCGGCTGCCGTGCGCGGGGTCGACCGAGGCGACCACCACGTGCACGTCAGCGATGCCGCCGTTGGTGGCCCACGCCTTCGTGCCGTTCAGCACCCACTCGTCGGTGGCCTGTGAGTACACAGCCCTGGTCCTGATGGCTGCGACGTCGCTGCCCGCGTCAGGCTCGGACGAGCAGAACGCGCCGAGCTTGACGTCGCCCGGGCTGCCGAACATCTGCGGCAGCCACTCGCCGATCTGCTCGGGCGTGCCGCTGCCGCTGACGGCCACGGCGGCGAGGCAGGTGCCTACCAGGGCCAGGCCGATCCCCGCGTCACCCCAGAACAACTCCTCGAACGCGACCGGCGTGCCGAGCCCGGTCGGCTCGAACCACTGCCCGCCGAAGAAGTCCAGCGAGTACAGCCCGATCTTGGACGCCTCTTCGAGAATCGGCCACGGCGTTTTCTCGCGCTCGTCCCACTCGGCGGCCGCCGGCCGCATTACGTTCTCGGCGAACTCGTGCACCCAGTCCCGCATCTCGCGGACGTCATCGGACAGGTCAAGCGTGAACCCGCCGCTCGCCGGCTCGGCTTCACTCATGGGTGGGAACTCCTTGCCGCGACACCACTAAGTTACTGAACAGTAGTATGCCGCAGCCCTGGCCGGTGAGGCCAGATGTCATCATTTCGAGCAGACCCGATCCGAGCGCACCGAGGAGCCGCGCGGCATGGACTACAGCAGCTACCACCACCTGCTCTTCGAGCGGCGCGAGCACGGCGTGCTCCTGATCACGATGAACAGGCCAGAGGTCTACAACGCCGCCAACGAGGAGATGCACAGCCAGCTCGCGACCGTGTGGACCGACGTGGCGCGGGACGAAGAGACCAGGGTCGTGGTGGTCACGGGCGCTGGCAAGGCGTTCTCCGCCGGCGGCGATCTCGCGATGGTGCAGCGGATGGCCGGCGACTACGACAGGACCACGCGGATGCTCAGCGAGATGAGCGACCTGGTCTACAACATGGCGAGCTGCGACAAGCCGATCGTGTCCGCGATCAACGGCGTAGCGGTCGGCGCCGGGCTCGTTATCGCGCTGCTCGCCGACATCAGCATCTGCGCCGAGGACGCCAGGCTCGGCGACGGGCACGTCAAGCTCGGCGCGGCGGCCGGCGACCACGCAGCGATCATCTGGCCGCTGCTCTGCGGCATGGCCAAGGCCCGCTACTACCTGCTCACCGGCGAGATGGTGAACGGCGTGGAGGCCGAGCGGATCGGCCTGGTCAGCAAGGTGCTGCCGCGCGCTGAGGTGCTGGACGAGGCGCTGAGGATCGCCGGCACGCTGGCGACCGGCTCCCAGCTGGCGATCAGGCTGACGAAGCGGGCCATGAACAGCTGGCTCCGCACCGCGGGGCCGATCTTCGACCAGTCGGCGGCTTACGAGATGCTCACGTTCATGGGCCCCGACCTAGCCGAGGGCGCCGCCGCCCTGCGCGAGAGGCGCCCGCCGAAGTTCGCCTGATCCGCGGCCCGCGGAGCCGCTTAGGCGTAGAGAAAGTGGTCGTATTTGCCGTTTTCTCTACGCCTTGTCACGTGCCAGGTGGCGCAGGATGTGGATCGCGCCTTCGTGGTGCTCGCGGTGGTAGGTCTGGGTGAGCTTCCAGCCGCACCGCTGGTAGAAGCCGGCCGCCTCTGGCCCCGTCGCGACCCAGACCGGGTCGTAATCCCGCTCGAAAGCCCAGCGCAGGGTGTGCGCGAGTATCGCCCGCCCGGCGCCCTGGCCGCGCAGCGCGGGATCGACGATGACGCCGACCACCCACGGCCCCCGGTCAGGCAGTTCTTCCGGGTCGACCTTGTCGATCCCGACGGCGCCCGCCAGGGCGCCGTCGGGACCCAGCCCGACGAACGTCACCGGCAGTTCGGTGCGGCCTGATTCCCGCCTGGTGACGCCGACCCACCAGGACGGGTCCACGGACTCTGGCGGATCCCGCCAGTGGCCCCATTCCTGCCGGCGCAACTCGCCGACGGCCGGGATCAGGTCGGGGTGATCGGCGAGCAGCTCAACGTGCCACACCGGCTCCGAACGCATGGTTGCGACCATAAAGACAGCACCGTGGCCGCCGCCAGCGAATATCGCGGCGCCTAATCGCGCTCGTGCCGGTCGAGGAAGGCGTAGACGTCGGCTTCGTCCACGCCGGGGAAGCTGCCGGACGGCAGCGCCAGCAGGATGTGCGAGTGCGCGCGCGCTGACGGCCAGGCCATCCCGTCCCACCGGGCGGCCAGCCGGGCGGGCGGGCGCTGGCAGCAGGACGGGTCAGGGCAGGTCGACTTCGTGCGCTTGGTGCTGTCCCTGCCGCGGAACCACCGCGCGTCGTCGAACGGGACGCCGAGGGTAATCGCGAAGCCGCGTTCGCTGCCAGGGTCGATCGAGGCGACGCAGAAGTACGTGCCGGACGGCGTGTCCGAGTACTGGTAGTGCGGGCTGAACCGGTCCGCCGCGGAGAAGATCTGCCGCCCCGACCATTGCTGGCACATGCGCTGACCCTCGATCGCGCCGGTCGCGTCGGCCGGGAACACGACGCCGTCGTTCTCGTAGGCCTTGTAGATGATGCCGCTCGCGTCGTTCTTGACGAAGTGGCAGGTCAGGTCCATATGGTGGGTGGCCAGGTTGGTGAAGCGGTGGGCTGCCATCTCATAGGACACCGAGAACACGTCCCGCATGTCCTCCACCGACAGGTTCCTGTTCTCCTTGGCGTTGCGCAGGAACGTGACCGCCGCGTGCTCGGGCACCAGCACCGCGGCCGCGAAGTAGTTGGCCTCGACCCGCTGGCTGAGGAACTCGGCGAAGTCCTCTGGCGCGCTGTGTCCGAGCACGAAATGACCAAGGGTCTGCAACAAGACCGCACGGGGAGTGTGCATGCCCAGCGACTCCTGGCGCAGGTAGATCCGGCGATTGCGCAGGTCGGTGACCGAGCGCGCGGAGCGCGGCAGATCCTGGACATAGCGGACGGAGAAGCCGTGGTGTGACACCACCGACAGCAGCATGCCCTGGGAGAGCGCGCCGCCCGAGTACGCCACCGGCTCGAGCGCCCTGGCCGCGGCCTGCTCAATCTCCGCGAAGTAGTTGCCGCGGTCCCGCATCATCGCGCGCAGGCCAGCGTTCGCCGTCCTGGCCTCCTCGGGCGTCGCGGTCGGCTTGGCCTCCTGCCTGCGCAGCTCGGCGTGCAGGGCAAGGATGTGCTCGATCACCTCGCTCGGCACCCGCGGGCCTGGCCGCAAGTATGGCAGCGCGAGCCTGGCGTACACCGGATCGCGCTGGGCTTCTGCGAGCGCGATCTCGAGCTGCGCGCGCCGGCTCGGCGCCTCGCGGCGCATCAGCTCGTCGGCGGAGACTCCGAGCGCGGTCGCCAGCGCTTCGATCTGGGAGAGCTTGGGCTCGCGCCTTCCGTTCTCGAGCAGCGAGAGCACCGAGGGGGCGCGGCCGACCCGCTCGCCGAGCTCGGTGAGGGTCAGTCCCCTGCTGCGCCTGATGTGCCGGAGCCGCTGTCCGAAGAGAACGAGATCCAGGCCGCCGTCAGGCAAACTAGCGAAATCTTTCTCAACGAAAGTTGCCATATCTTCAAGCTACACGAAGATCTGAAGAATTTCATGACCTTGGTCTCTACCGGCTGCCCGCAAACCAGGCGAAGCTTGATGCAACACCCGGGGACGGCAGTCATCAGGAGGTCCAGTGAACAATCGTCGCCTCGAGGCCAGTAAGGACTTTGACGGTGCGGGCTTTGACAGCGCGGGCTATGACAGGGCGGGCTATGACAGGGCGGGCTATGACGGGCAGGTTGCCGATCTGCAGCAGAGTTGGGCGGCCGACCCGCGCTGGGACGGGACCGAACGCAGCTTCACCGCCGCGGACGTCGTCAAGTTGCGCGGCTCCGTGCAGGAGGAGCACACGCTGGCGCGGCTGGGCGCCCAGCGGTTGTGGTCGCTGCTGAACAGCGAGGAGTACGTGCACGCGCTGGGAGCGCTCACCGGCAACCAGGCCGTGCAGCAGGTGAAGGCCGGGCTGAAGGCCATCTACCTGTCGGGCTGGCAGGTAGCCGCCGACGCCAACCTGGCCGGGCAGACCTACCCTGACCAGAGCCTGTACCCGGTGAATTCGGTGCCTCAGGTGGTCCGCAGGATCAACAACGCCCTGATGCGCGCGGACCAGATCACCTGGGCCGAATCGGCCGGCGAGGGCGCCCCGTACTGGATGGCGCCGATCGTGGCCGACGCGGAGGCCGGGTTCGGCGGCGTGCTCAACGCGTTCGAGCTGATGAAGTCCATGATCGCGGCTGGCGCGGCCGGCGTGCACTGGGAGGACCAGCTCGCTTCCGAGAAGAAGTGCGGTCACATGGGCGGCAAGGTGCTGATCCCGACCGGCCAGCACATCAAGACGCTGAGCGCCGCGCGGCTAGCCGCCGACGTATACGGGGTGCCCTCGCTGATCATCGCGCGGACCGACGCCCAGGCCGCGACGCTGCTGACCAGCGACGTCGACGAGCGGGACCAGCCGTTCGTGACCGGCGACCGCACGGCGGAGGGCTTCTACCGGGTGCGTAACGGAATCGGCTCGTGCATCGCGCGCGGGCTGTCCTACGCGCCTTATTCCGACCTGCTCTGGATGGAGACCTCGACCCCCGACCTGGCGATCGCCGCCGAGTTCGCCGACGCGATCCACTCCGTGTACCCGGACCAGATGCTGGCCTACAACTGCTCGCCGTCGTTCAACTGGCGGGCGAACCTGGACGACGCCACCATCGCCAAGTTCCAGAAGGAGCTCGCCGCGATGGGATACAAGTTCCAGTTCATTACGCTGGCCGGCTTCCACGCGCTGAACCACTCGATGTTCGCCCTCGCCCGCGGCTACGCCGAGGAGGGCATGCCGGCCTACGTCAGGCTGCAGGACGCCGAGTTCGGCTCGGAGGACGAGGGCTACACGGCGACGAGGCACCAGCGTGAGGTCGGCACCGGCTACTTCGACCTGGTTACCTCCGCGATCAACCCGGATGCCTCGACCACGGCCCTGGCGGGCTCCACCGAGGCCGCTCAGTTCGCCGCGGCTCACCACTGATCCCTGCCGGCGCGGGGTCAGGGGGCGTCGGCGATGGCTTTCCGCATGGCGGCCAGGTAGCGGCGCGTGGTCCTGCGCTGGAGCAGGCGGCTAACCGGCTTGCCGACGCGGGCGAGCGGGTGCCGTGGCCGCGAGAACGCGGTGATCTCGAAGGACATCCTGTCCCCTCGGCGCACGACGGCGAAGGCCTCCTCGCCCTGCTCGGGGTGCGCTGGCAGCGTCCCGTAGCCGAAGCCGCGGCGGTCAGGCTCGTCATGAACGAAGACGACGCGGCCGGCCGCCAGCACATAGCCAGCCACCGGCAGCCTGATCAGCAGCGCGAATGTGGCGCCGTCCTGAACCTGGTCATCTGCGTACACGGTCAGCCCAGCGCGGGCCTGGACCTGCCAGGACAGTAGGGCCGCCGCGGCGCGGCCGAAGGTCGCCTCATCAAACGGGCCGAGATCGGCCGACTCCCGGTCGTGCACGTAGCCGGGCGGGAGCGTGCCGCGGGTGGCGCCGATCTCGTGGTAGGTCAGCTCCTTCGCCGACTGATCCGCCACGAACTCACGCAGCTGCGCGACCGACGGCTGGCGGAGCCGGATCAGGCGCAAGCTAAGGGACGAGGCCGAGGGTGGAGGACGTCGCGGCGAAGTCGTCATCGTCGTACTCTTCGACTTCGGACTGGTAGCTGCGCCAGCGCGACGGTATGAACAGCGGGATGATCAGGCCGGCGCCGACGAGCATGAGCGCGCCGCTTGACAGCATCGCGGCGAAACCGGTCGCGTAGTGGCTGCCGGGCATCGGGATGTAGGTGAGCGCCGTCCTGCCGCGCAAGATCAGCAGCGCGGACCAGCCGATCAGGGCCAGGCCAGGCAGGCCAGGGGCGAGGGCCGAGACCCTGCGCACCGAGACCAGGATGCCGATGAACAGCCCGGCGCCGAACAGCGCGGCCAGCGGGAGGACGTTGTGCAGGTTCGTCCACGCGGCGGCGTCCCGCAGCCCGTGCGCCGCGAGAATGTCGTTGAACCTGGCGATGCCCCAGCCGCCGCCGAAGAACAAGGCCGCCGCCGCAGCCAGGGCCAGAAAGAAACCAGTCACGTGCCGCATCCGCCACAACCCTCCGGTCAACATCACGTCCGAGGACCTGGCTCCCCTGCACCGGCTTGACCAGCGAGGCACGACTGGTCAGCTGGTGGCTGCCCGGCCTGCAGGCAGCTCCCCGAGCACGCGCCCGCGGCGTAAGACGCTCGCTGACGTGTGGCTCAGCCACAGGCCAGGTTACCGACCGTTAGCCGGCCAAACCTCGAAACCGGGGAAAGCGCCTCGCCGCGACTCGACCGTCAGGCTGTCAGCGGGCCCCGCGTTTGCCCAGGCTGCGGCGTATCGCGACGCGCGTCTTGTTGAGCGGTTCGAGCAGGACATACGTCCGGTATGCGCCGCGCTCGATCAACCGGAACTTCGCGCCGCGCGCTCCGGCCGGCACTGCGTAGCCGGCCGGCCGGTAGCGCAGGAAGTCCGCGTGCATGCGCGCGAAGAACCGCCTGCGCTCGGAGCGCGGGACCAGCCAGCGGCCGCCTGTTCCCGATCCCGTGGCCTGGAAGACCGTGCTGTAGTGCCAGATGGCGCGCTCGAACACCGCGCGCTGCACCGCGGGCGTCGCCACCGGGTCGCCTGACTCGGCGAGCTTGCGGACCTTGTCAAGCACCGCTTCGTAGGCGCTGAACACGCCCCAGTGCGCGGTGCTCGTCGTCGCCATGAACGAGCCTGGCCGCGATCGCCGGTAGGTGTAGCAGACCTGGTCGAGCGCGCTGATCTGACCGGCCAGCAGCGCGGCGCAGGTCACCGGGATGTCCTCGTGAATGCCGGCACGGAACGGCTGGTCGAGCGCGACCAGGAACTCACGCCGCAGCAGCTTGCTCCACGACGTCATCGTGAGGTTGATCAGCCGCGGTGCGTCGGCGAGCGTGAACGTGCCGGCGGGCGCGGTGCCGAGCAGCGGCTCACCCTGACTTGGTCCTGTGCTGCCGTCCGGGTAGCGCTCCTCGTGGTCGATCAGCAGGACGTCTGGGCGGTCGGCCTCGAGCCGGGCGGCGACGGCCGTCAGCGCCCCGTCAGGAAGAAGATCGTCACCATCGACGAACCATACGTACGCGCCGCTCGCCCTCGCCAGGCCGGTGTTCCTGGCGTTACCTGGCCCGTCGTTGCTGGCCAGGCGGACGACGGTGAGCCGGGAGTCGCGGGTGGCCCTGTCGTCGAGCAGGTCGCCGCTGCCATCGTCCGACGCGTCGTCAACGGCGATGACCTCGATGGCAGGCTCGCAAGGTGAGGCGGTGACAGCCGGTCCGAGCAGCGAGTCCAGGCACGCGGACAGGTACTGCCTGACGTTGTAGACCGGAACCACGATGCTGATCAGCGGCTGGTCATGCGGGCTCGGCATCGGCGGTCGCTAGCCGGCAGAGTCGGCGGGCTGCGGAAGCGCCGGCGGCTGGCCAGCCGGGACATCGGGTTCGTCGACGTTCAGCGTCGACGGCCACCAGTTCCAGCGGCCCAGCAGCACCACGGTCGAGGGCACCAGCAAGGTTCGGACCAGGAACGTGTCCATCAGGATGCCCAGGGCGAGCGACAGCCCGATGTCGCGGATCTGCTCACCGCCCGAGCCGCCGGCGACGAGCGTGAGAACGAGGAACGACCCGGCGAGCACCAGGCCAGCAGATGTGACGGTGGTGCCGGTGACCGCCACGGCGCGGGACACCGCGTCGCGCAGTGAAAGCTTGTGAGCTTCCTCCCTGATCCTGGTCATCACCAGGATGTTGTAGTCCTCCCCGAGCGCCAGCAGGAAGATGAACATCAGGAAGGGCAGGAAGAACACCAGGCCGCCGGCCCCGCCCAGGTTGATGAAGAGCAGCGCGGCCAGGCCGAGAGCGGCCAGGTACGAGATCCCGACCGAGACGATCAGGTACAGCGGCGCGACCAGGCTGCGCAGCACGATGGCCAGCAGCAGGCCGATGACCAGAATGGCGACCGGGACGATCCTCTTCAGGTCGTGGTTCGAGATGGAGCTGATGTCGTAGAGTGCTGGCGCCATCCCCGCCACGCCTGAGACCGTCGCGTGCATGGCCGTCGCGACCATGGTGGTCTCGGCCCGCACGGATGGCACCGCGTTCATTGCCCTGGTGTGGCCAGGATCACCGGCGGCCAGGCCGACAGAGAACTGGACGGTCTTGCCGTCCTGGCTGACGTAGTTCGCGGTCGCCCGGTACAGCTGGTAGGCGGCGGGCGGGATCCTGCCGCCAGCGGGCGCGGTCGGCGGCAGCTTCTGCGCCGGGCCGAGCGCGGAATGCAGCCCGGCGTACTGAGCAGGCGTGAGCGCGAACCCGACGGGGTTCAGCGGACCCGTCACGTGCGTGAACAGCGGACTTGACGTGAGCGCCGCGGTGCCGGCGCCCAGCACTCCAGGGTTGTCCCATACCGGCGTGGCGAACCTGAAGATCAGGTTGGTGGGGTTCGCTGACGCCTGCGGGAAGTACCTGGTCAGCAGCGTCTGTCCGGCGGCCGAGTCGCTGCCAGCGGGAGCGGCGGTGTCGCCGCCGAAGCCGGCCCCCTTGTAGCCGGTCACCCCGATCGCGAGGCCACCGAAGAACACCAGGCCGGCGAGCAGCGTGGGGACCGGGTGCGCGACGATCCGGCCAGCGACGGAGCCCCAGAAGCCTGGCTTGCCTGCGCCCTGGATGTTCCATGGCAGCAGCTTCGGCCGCCCGAAGGCGCGCTGGAACAGCGTGCGCTTGACGCCGAGCAGCGACAGCCTGACCGACAGCAGCGCAGGCAGCAGCGTGAGCGCCGCCAGCAGCGTGACGCCGATCGCGATCGCGAACGGGACGCCGAGGTCGGAGAAGAACGGGAAGCTGGCGAGCAGTAGCGTGAGCACGGCCGCGATGACGGTCGCCGCTGAGAAGGTGATGGACTCCCCGACCCTGGTGACCGACGTGATGACGGCCTGCCTGGCTGGCTCGCGCGGCCGGCGCAGGTCAGCCCAGACCGACGTGCCTGGCCCGCCCTCGTGGCCGGCGATCCGCAGCTGCTCGCGAACACGGAACACCAGGAACAGGCCGTAGTCGGTGCCAGCGCCGAGCACCAGGACGATCATCAGGAACTGAGCGATCGGCGAGACCTTCAGCCCATGCTGGGCCGCCACGGCGACAAGCGGCCCGGAGATCGCGAACGACAGGAACGCGGGCGCCAGGGTGACCAGGGATAGCGTCAGCGACCGGAAGATCAGCACCAGCAGGGCGACGATCAGGAGCACGGAATACAGCTCGATCTGGCCGCCCTGATTGCCGTTCGCCTTCTGCTGGTCGACCTGCACGGCGTAGCTGCCGGCCAGGTGCACCCGCAGGCCGGCCTGCCGCTGTGTCTTGCTGATCGCGGCGCGCAGCCCGTCGATCAGGGTGGTCGCGGCGTTCGGATCCCCGCCGAGCTGGTGGGTCAGGATCGTGAACTCACTGGCCTGGCCCGCCGGGCCGCCCTGCCGCGTCGCCGACTGGCCGAGGTCGATGACGCGGACGACGGCCGGATTGGCCTTCAGCCTGGCTTGCACGGAGGAGAGCGCGGACGTGTCCGCGGCCGTCAGCGGCCCGCTCTGCCTGGCCGCGATCATCGGGACCTGCAGCAGGTTCGATGTGCCGAACGGCTCGGCTAGCGCGGCCGCCTTTGAAATGGGCGCGCTGGCCGGGAGGAACTTCGTGTTGTCATTCTGCGTGACGCTGGCCAGGCTCGGCAGCAAGGCCGAGGCCGCCATCGCGCCGGCGATCCACGTCAGCAGCATCGTCCAGCGGAACCGCACGCTGAACCGCCCGATAGCGCTGAAGATGGCGTCGACGTTCATGGCCGTGAGCGTAGTGGACCTGCGCGGCCGTCCTGTCCTGGCCCGGCGCCCTTGATCGGCCTGTGATCAGCCAGGCGAGGGCCATTATCGCCGTTCGGCGGACCCCGCCCCCGCCGGGTGAATACGCTGCCGATCGGTGCCTGGTCCGCCAGTCCTGGCCGTGGCGCTGACCGCGAGCGCGGTACCTGGCTGTCCTCGCAAGGCACCACCGCGGCAGGATCAGGTGGCAATTTACGGGACATGCCGATGAAGGTGCTGGCCACCGGCCTCCTGGCCAGTCAAACTCGTGTCCTGGGGAGGACTCGCCTACAGAGACGAGCAGCCAGGAAAGGACAGCGCGAGGAAACAGCGCGAAAGGGACACGGATGCAGGAGCTGCGACTCGTCGCAGTAAGCGAGGACGGCAGCTACGCCGTCCTCGTGGTTCCCGGTCGTAGCGGGCGTTTCGCGCTGCCCATCGACGAACGGCTCAGAACGGTGGCGCGAGGCCAGTTCTCCCGGCTCGCTCAGTACGAGATCGAAGTGGAGAGTCCGTTGCGACCCAAGGAGATCCAGGACCGCATCCGCGCTGGCGAGACTGCCGAGGAGATCGCCGACGCGGCTGGCCTGCCTGTCGAACGCATCCGCAGGTTCGAGGGTCCTGTGCTGGCCGAGCGGGAGTTCCGTGCGAAGGAAGCCCAGCGGGCAACGGTGCGCGGTCAGTCAGGTCCTGGGCCGCGGCTCGGCGAGATCGTGACTGAGCGCCTGGCTTCCGAAGGCGCGAGCGGGGACGAGGTCGACTGGGACTCGCGGAAGCGGCAGGACGGCAACTGGCAGGTTCAGCTGGCCTACACGGTCGCCGGCCGCATGTACATGGCCGAATGGGTGTACGACCCGCGGAGCAAGCACGTCATTCCCGACGACGACGAGGCGGTCAGGCTCTGCCTGAGCGAAGCCGAATGGCCGGGCCCGCGCCAGCCAGCCAGGCAGGCAGCTACGGTGACGCCCATCCGGTCAGGCCCGGCTGTGCACGCTGACCGCTCGCACTCGGACCGGGCGGCTGGCAACGGCATCATGCATCCGTCCATGCAAAGGCCCTCCGGGCCGGCTGCTGGCCTCGGACCGGCCGGGGTCGCGGCTGGCGGAGCGCCTGCCGCCAGGCTCTCCGGGCGGGCCGGTGATGCGGTCCCCGCCGCGCCAGCGCGGACCGCCGCTGGCCGCGCAGCCGAGGCGGGTTTCGCGGCGCGCCGTGACCCAGCGCCGGCGGCTGGCGGCGCCGGACATGCGGACACCCAGCCCCGTCAGGAGCAGGCCGACGGCCCCCAGGACGACGAAGCTGCTGCCAGCAGCGGGCCAGCGGCAGCCAGCCAGGACAAGCCGGCGGCCGACGGTCGCCAGCCGAAGCGCCGCAGCTCAGGCGGGCGGTCCAGGCGATCATCGGTGCCATCTTGGGACGAGATCATGTTCGGCAATTCCCGCCAGCCCGATTAGCCGCCGCGGTGCCCGCCGACCGCGCGGAGCATCCTGGCGGCCCGCGTAGGATCCGACGGCGATGCGTGTCTGTTGCACGGTAAGGATGAACCGCTTGGGCCGCTGTCCGCGAGTGAACCGATCAGCCTGGCTTCGGTCATGGCTGGGCAGGCTCGCCGCCCTGGCCATCATCGTCCCCGGGCTCAGCGGGTGCGGGCTGCTGGGCAGCCTCAGCGGCTCGCGGCAGGTCTCGCCCCAGTCGATGACCGTCACGAGCCCGGAATTCCGTGCCGACGTCGAACTGCCTCCGCAGTACACCTGCGCGGGCCGGGGTTTCAGCCCGCCGCTTTATTGGTCGGGAGCGCTGTCGCACCAGCCGAAATCATTCGCTGTCGTGGTCGACGACGGGCAGGCGCCAATTACCCCGTACGTGTACTGGATTGTCTTCGATATCAGCCCGAGTACCACTGACATCGCGCAGAACCGGCTGCCAACAGGGGCGAGGCAGGCACAGAATAGTGCCGGGACGGCTCGCTACGATCCGCCCTGCCCGCAGGGCAGCACGCTGCACGCATACCGGTTCACCGTGTACGCACTGGACGCGTTTCTGAAGCTGCCCGATGGCGCTGGCCTGCGGGCAACCTGGTCGGCCATTGCGAGACACGTGATCGGAGTCGGCCGCCTCACAGTGAAAGCCAGACAGTAGCGGTGAGGTCACAGACAGTAGACAGAGATGGTTAAACTTCTCGAAAGTCCTGACACGCACCATAGCGCTCCGCCACAATTGACATTTAACGATTCGCCTGGCTTCTCAGTCCAGGGCGCTCGCGGTATCAGGGAGGCTCGCGTAATGGCCGCGCGAGGCCTGGCGAGCGTCACCCAGGGTCATACACCGTGATGGATGGTGCGATGCCGAAGACCGTGCTGATCATTCTGGCAGCCGTGGTCGCCCTGATTGTGATCGTCGTTCTGACGGGCATGCGCTACCTGCGTGCGGACGACGAGGACGACTTCGACGACGACGTTCCTGCCGAGCACGGCCGTTCCCGCAGCCACGGCAACCACCCCGCTGGCGACGAGGCGCGGCCCAGGCAGCGGCACCTCGATGACCGGGCAGACGACCGGCATCGCGAGCGGGTAGGAGCTACCAGGGGCGCCAGGCCCGTCCAGGGCCGCGAGGAGCGTGGCGCCGGCCGTCGCGGTCCTGACCAGCGCGGCACCGACCAGCGCGGGCCAGGCCGCCGGGGCGATGACCGCTCCTGGCGCGAGGACCCGAGGCAAGCAGCCGGCCAGGATGGCCCGAGGCAGGCAGCCGGCCAGGATGGCCTGAGGCCAGAGGCGGGCCAGGAGCGCAACGGCAGGTCAGCGCCCGCCGCCAGAGACCAGCGTCCGGCCAGGGGCGGACGGCGCGATCGTGACATCAGCGAGCCGATGGCCGCGGTAGCCAGGTCCAGCCGCTCGCTGCCGGCCCGCGGCGCGAGCCGGGGCGGCGACGACTACGACAGCCAGCCAGGCAGGCGAGTGCCGGACTACGACCGCGACCCGCGCGACAGCCGGGATTCCCGTGACCGACGGGACTCTCAGGTCTCCCGGGAGCGGCCGGCCGGAATCGACGACGACTACGCGGCCCGCAGGGACAGCCGCGAGCCAGGCAGGGACCGGCGCGATCGGGGCGACGGCCGCGTGAGCAGGGACAGGTCCGACGTTCGCGACAAGCCCGCCGTGAGCCCAAGGGACTCCGTCCCCGGCAGCAGGGATGACTCCGATCGGGACGACCGCGACCGGCGGTCAGCCACGAGGCCGAACGCGCGGCCCGACGCGCGCAAGAACGGGTCTGTGCCCGATGACGACCTGCTGCCTGCGGTCAAGCCCCGCCAGGGCCGCGGCAAGCGCGACGACGAGGGCGACTGGCCGAGCAACGAGTGGGACGAGCTCTCCGACGTCGACTTCTGGGCCGAGCTGGCCTCCGACAAGCCCTTCCCCTCGCAGGAGACCGCCGAGCCTGCCAGGGCTGAGCTTGCCAGGACCGAGCTTGCCAGGACTGAGCTGCCCAGAGCCGAGCTGGCGAAGACTGAGAATGCCAGAACCGAGCGCCGCAGCCAGCGGGCAGACCGCGACGTGCGGCCCGACGGGGACGCGAAGCCAGAGCGGAGTGCGCGGCAAGACAGGGACGCTCGCCGGGACCGCGACGCGCGCCAGGACGCAGCTGCTGGCCTCGGGCCCGCCGGGCCGGCTGCTGGCCTCGGGCCCGCCGGGTCGGCTGCTGGCCTCTTGCCTGATCCCGTCACCAAGCAGTTCAGCCGCCAGCGACGCGAGCTGGATTCCGGGCTGCTGCCGGCCGCCCGCCACCGGGATCTCGCTGCCGACCGGTCGTCCGCCCCGCGGGCGGCCGACCCCCTGCCAGCCATCGCTGACGACGATCCGCTGACGAGCCCGTC
The DNA here is from genome assembly GCA_963739025.1 of uncultured Actinomycetota bacterium. Taxonomy (GTDB): domain Bacteria; phylum Actinomycetota; class Actinomycetes; order Streptosporangiales; family Streptosporangiaceae; genus Chersky-822. The sequence goes on from CAVTYS010000006.1 coordinate 1,061,316, forward strand.
GTTCCCGCGGATCGCGGCCGACGACAGCAGGTCCTATCGCAGGACCGGGCCGGCGGCCGGTGAGTCCCGGCACGGCAGCGCGAGCAGCAGGATGCCCGCCGATCCGCCGTCACATCCGGGAATGCCGCGAGTAGAGCCGGTGCGCGGGATCGACGGCGCCAGCACCCGTCGCCACTCGCTGCCAGCGGTGAGGGCTGCGGAGCTGACCGATGGATACCGCACGCCTGCCGCCGGCTACCCGGCCCATGACCAGGCCCCGGCCGGCGATCCTTACGGTTCATTGCCGGCGAGCAGTTCAGCGCCGGCCGCCTACCAGACGCCAGCCGCGAGCTATGAGGCCAGCAGCCGGCCTGGAGGGCTCGCAGCGGACGGCCCGACGGCCAGCTACTCGGTGCCCGCGCACTCTGGCGGCTACCCCGTGCCCAGCGAGGTTCCGTACGGCGGATCCGGTGGCTACCAGGCCGCGCCCAGCTATCCCGCCGAAGGCCCGGCGGGCGGCTACCAGAACGGGTCAGGCGGTTACCTGCCGCCGGCCGGCAACGGGAACGGCTTCGCCGCTGAGACAAGCACGGGCAGCTACCAGAGCCTGCCGCCCGCCGCTGAGCCGTACCGGCCCGACCTCGGACCAGACAGCTACCAGGGCACGAGCAGTTACTCACGGCCGGCGGGCTACGGCTCAGGTCCCGCCGACCTGGAAGCCAATTACCCGGCGAACGGCTACCAGCCCGCCGAGTATCAAGGTTACGGCGCTGCTGCCTCGGCCTCCGGGTCACACCAGCGGCCTGAGCCCGGTTATCTCAATGGAAGTTATCCCGGCGGAGCCGAGCACGCGCTGCCTTCCTCGCTCCCTGCCGCGCAGCCTGACCTCGGCTACCCGGTGTACCCGGCGCCCGTGCCTACTGGCCAGAACGGCTACGCCGCGGCCGCACCGCAGCTGCCCGGCTACGACACGCCGGCCTATCCCGGCGGATTCGACCCGGCCGGCTATCAGCTCCCGGCGCGGGAGCCGGACGGCTACGCGGGCGCTGACCCGTATGCCGTGGACCCCTACGGCCAGCACGGGTACGGCGGCAGCGGCTACTGATCCGGTTGCTGCCTGAACCAGTACTCGAGACCGAGCCGCTGCTTGCCGTCGGCGCGATCGCTGGCGGCTGAGCAGTGGCGGCCAGCGACGTCACCATTACGGTCAACGGGACCAGCGCCGCACTGCCAGGATCGATGCCGCTGCTGTCCGCGGTGCGTGACCGCCTGGGCCTGACCGGGGCCAAGCCCGGCTGCGGCGAGGGCGCCTGCGGAGCGTGTACTGTCCTGCTCGGCGGCGAACCGGTCAGGTCCTGTCAGCGCACGGTCGAGTCGGCCGCGGGCCAGGCGATCACCACGATCGAGGGCCTCGGCCCAGCTAGCGAAACGGCCCTGCACCCGGTGCAGCAGGCGTTCGCCGAGGAGTCGGCCGCGCAGTGCGGGTACTGCACGCCGGGGATGATCCTCGTGACCGCGGCGCTGCTGGACCGCGATCCGCGTCCCGGCGACGCGGCCATCGACGAGGCGCTGGCGGGCCAGATCTGCCGGTGCGGCAGCTATCAGCGCATCCGCGCCGCCGTGCACAGGGCGGCAGCCCTCCTGGCCGGCCACGATGATGCTGCCGGCCAGAACACCGGATCCAGGGAACCGGACGATGACCGGTGGGGCCCGCCGCTCCCTGGCGGCCCGCGGCAGCGGCCGCCACGGCCGTGGGACCTGACCGATGCCGCTGAGCGTGACTGGTTCGCGATCCTCGGGGACGGGCTCGTGGTGTTCGGAGAACCAGATCCTGGCGAGCCAGGCACGTGGACCACGGCGAGCAGCGCATGGCTGCACGTCACGACGGACGGGCTGGTCACCGCGTTCACCGGCAAGGTCGACGTCGGCCAGGACAACAGGACCGCGCTGCGCATGCTCGTGGCCGAGGAACTCGGCGTGCCGCTGGACGCGGTGCGACTGGCGATGGGCGACACCGACCTGTGCCCGTTCGACATGGGAACGTTCGGCAGCCGGTCGATGCCTGACGCTGGCGGCGTGCTGCGCAGGACGGCCGCGTACGCCAGGACCGTGCTGCCGGTCCTGGCAGGTGAGCGGCGGGTCGAGCGGGTGTCTGGCCAGCCAGCGGTGTCCGATCCGGCTGACTGGCGGCTGGCGGGACGCCCGCAGCTGGCGCCCGGCTCAGTCGCGGCCGTGACCGGCGCTCGGCGCTTCGTCTCCGACCTCCGCCAGCCGGGCCTGTGGCATGGCGCGCTGCTGCGGCCGCCGGTGCCGGCGGCGACGCTGCGCTCGGTTGACCCGGCGCTGGTGGCAGGCCTGGCCGACGTCACGGTGATCCAGACGGCCGGCCTGACCGGCGTCGTCGCAGCGGACCCGTCGGCCGCTGCGGACGCGATCGCCGCCTTGCAGGCCGCGGCGACCTGGGAACTGCCTGCCTGGCCGTCGGACGATGAGCTGGCCGAGTACTTGCGCGGCCATCCGTCGGCTGGCGGGCCCGGACGCTGGGGCGGGCCGCACGAGGAGCAAGTGGGCTCGGCCGCCAGCGCGCTCGAGAGCGCGGCGGTCCGGCGCGAGGCGACCTATACCGCTGCCTACATAGCTCCGGCGGCGCTGGAGACCAGGGTCGCCGTCGCCGCGTGGGACGACGGACGGCTGACGGTGTGGACAGGCACGCAGACGCCGTTCCCGGTCCGGGCGCAGGTCGCTGACGCGCTCGGGGTGCCCGAGCACGACGTCAGGGTCATCGTCCCGGCGACTGGCGGCGGTTTCGGCGGCAAGCACGCCCCTGGCATCGCGATCGAGGCGGCCGTGCTCGCCAGGGAAGCGGGCAAGCCCGTCCGGGTGGCCTGGAGCAGACGGGAGGAGTTCACCGTCGGCACGCTGCGGCCCGCCGCCGTCATCGACATCGCGGCCGGCGTCGCAGCCGACGGCACGCTGTCCGGCTGGACGCACCTGAACATCAACTCGGGGGCACCAGGACTGGCCACGCCCTACCTGGTCTCGGACCGTCGGCTCGAGTACCGGCCAGCGGCCAGCCCGCTCCCCCAGGCGTCTTACCGAGCGCTCGCAGCGACGGCTAACACGTTCGCCAGGGAGTCGATGATCGACGAGCTGGCCCACGCGGCCGGCGCCGATCCGGTCGAGTTCAGGCTCCGCAATCTCGCCGACGACCGGCTGGCCGCCGTGCTCCGCGCGGTCGCCGAACACATCGGCTGGGAAGGCACCAGAGACCGCGTGCCGGGCATGGGCGTCGGCATCGCGTGCGGCCTGGAGAAGGACGGGCGGGTCGTGACCGCGGCCCAGGTCGCGATCTCCCGCGGCCAGGTGCGGGTCACCGGGCTGGTGACCGGCTACGAGTGCGGCACCATCGTGAACCCGCACGCGGTGCGCAGCCAGATCGAGGGCGCCACCGTGATGGCGCTCGGCGGCGCGATGTTCGAGGCGATCAGCTTCTCGGGCGGCGCGATTACCAACGCCGGGTTCTCCGGCTACCGGGTGCCGCGGCTGGCTGACATCCCGCCGATCGAGGTGATCCTGCTCGACCGGCCCGATCTGCCGTCCGCCGGCGCCGGCGAGACGCCGATGATCGCCGTGGCCCCGGCGATCGCTTCGGCGATCTTCGAGGCTACCGGCCTGCGGCTGCGGTCCCTGCCGCTCACGGCCGACGGGGCGCTGCTCCCTAGCGGCGGGAGCTTGCCCGCGTAGCGGAGGCGTTGCCCGGCACGCCCTAGTGGTGGAAGCCGGTGGTCTTCCTGCCTTCCCCGGGCAGCGGGCCGTCTAGCCCGTCCAGGTATTCGACCGCGGCCGCGATGTCGTCGAGCAACGCGTCGGCCAGGTCCATCGACAAGCCGTTGCGCACGACCACCCGCTGCACCGTGATGTCACTCAGGTCGCCCGGCAGCGGATAAGCCGGCACCAGCCAGCCTTGCTGGCGCAGCTGATTGCCCAGGTCATACAGGTCCCATTTGCTGGTGTAGCCGGGCTTCAGCCGCCACGCGAACACGGGAATCCCCGGGCCGTCAGCCCACAGCTCGAACGGCGCCATCGCGGCGATCCGCTCAGCCAGGTGGTCCGCGACGTCCTGCGAGGCTTGCTGCACCGACCGGTAACCCTCGCGGCCAAGCCGCAGGAAGTTGTAGTACTGCAGCAGCACCTGCGCGCCAGGGCGAGAGAAGTTCAGCGCGAACGTCGGCATCGACCCGCCCAGGTAGCTGACGTCGAAGATCAGGTCCTCAGGCAGGTATTCCCTGCCGCGCCAGACCACCCAGCCAAGACCCGGATAGACCAGGCCGTACTTGTGCGCGCTGGCGTTGATCGAGTGCACCCGGGCAAGCCGGAAGTCCCACTCGAGCTCGGGCTGCAGAAACGGGGCGACGAAGGCGCCTGAGGCACCGTCGACGTGGATCGGGATGTCCAGGCCGGTCCGCTCCTGGATCTGGTCGAGCGCCGCGGCGATCGCGCCGACCGGCTCGTAGCGGCCGGTGTAAGTGACGCCCATGATGGCGACCACGCCGATCGTGTTCTCGTCGACGTAAGACGCGAGGTCGTGGCCGTCGAAGGTCTTGTGCTGCTCGGTGACCGGAATCAGCCGCGGCTCCACGTCCCAGTAGCTGGCGAACTTCTCCCAGCAGACCTGAACGGCCGAGCTCATCACGAGGTTCGGCTGGCTGGCCGGCTTGCCGGCCGCCTGCCTGGCCCGCTGCCAGCGGCGCTTGAACGCGAGCCCGCCGAGCATGCAGGCCTCGGATGACCCGATGGTGGACGTGCCGATGGCCGTGTGCGGATCCGGCGCGCGCCACAGCCGCGCCAGGATCCGCCAGCAGCGCTCCTCGATCTCCGCGGTCGCGGGATACTCGTCCTTGTCGATCATGTTCTTGTCGAAGGACTCGGCGTACAGGCGGCCGGCCGCGTCGTCCATCCAGGTGCCGACGAAAGTCGCCAGGTTGAGCCGGGCATTCCCGTCGAGCATCGCCTCGTCATGCACGATCTGATAGGCCGTTTCGGGCAGCATCGGGTCGTCGGCCAGCGCGAACCGCGGTCGCACTGTGGCCTCGCCAGGCCGCGAAAAGAGCGGGTTGACCTCGATGCCGCGGCGTCTGGGCGTCATGATGTGAGACTACTGGGAAGGGGTGTCGTTATGAGGTCAGCCGATCTGCTTGCCGATGGGCTCAGCCGGGTCCGCGAGGTGGTCCACGAGGTGGCCGGCGGCCTGGGACCCGAGCAGCTCGCCTTCCGCCCTGGCCCGACCGCGAACTCGATCGCCTGGCTGATCTGGCACCTGACCCGGGTGCAAGACGACCATGTCTCCGATGTCGCCGGCACCGAGCAGGTCTGGACGGCAGGCGGCTGGGCCGAGCGGTTCGGCCTGCCCTTCCACGCTGCCGAGACCGGCTGGGGTCACAGCGCCGATCAGGTCGGCCTGCTGCACGTGACGTCGGCCAGCCTGCTGACCGGCTACCACGACGCTGTCTACGAGGCCACGCTGCGGTTCGTTCGCACGCTGACCGACGACGACCTGGACCGGATCGTGGACGAGCGCTGGGACCCGCCGGTCTCGCTCGGCGTACGGCTGGTCAGCGTCATCGACGACGACGCGCAGCACGCCGGGCAGGCCGCTTACCTGCGGGGGCTACTGACGGGGGGTTAATGGCTGCCTGGCCAGGCGGGCAAGGGCGATAGACTCTGGCCCATGTTTCCTGTCCTGTCTGACAAGCCAGATGCCGACGCGCTCGAACGCGCGATTCTCGACTTCTGGGATCGTCAGGACATTTTCGTCAAGGTGCGGGCCAGGAATGCGGGCGGCCCGGCGTTCAGCTTCATCGACGGGCCGGTTACCGCGAACAAGACGCTTGGCGTGCACACCGCGTGGGGCAGGACGCTGAAGGACGCGTTCCAGCGGTACAAGGCGATGCGCGGATTCGACCAGCGCTACCAGAACGGCTTCGACTGCCAGGGCCTGTGGATCGAGGTCGGCGTTGAGAAGCAGCTCGGCCTGAACTCCAAGCACGAGATCGAGGAGTACGGCCTCGAGGCGTTCGCCGCCAAGTGCCGCGAGGTTGTCGAGTGGTCTGCGGCCGAGCTGATCGCCGGGTCGGTCCGGCTCGGCCAGTGGATGGACTGGGGCAAGGACTACTACACCTTCTCCGACACGAACACCGAGTACATCTGGAAGTTCCTGCGCGTGGTGCACGAGCGCGACTGGCTGTACGTGGGCCACCGGCCGACCGAGTGGTGCCCGCGGTGCGGCACCTCCATCTCGGCGCACGAACTCGTCGGCAGTTACGTAGAGCGATCCGACCCATCGCTGTACGTCCGCTTCCCGCTGCTCGACCGGCCTGGCGAGGCGCTGGTCATATGGACCACGACGCCGTGGACGCTGCCGGCCAACGTGACCGCCGCGGTCAGGCCCGACGCCGACTACGGCAAGACGGCCGGCGGCGACTGGATGGCCGTGCAGCGCGGCGAGGACGAGGAGTTCACCGAGGTGCTGCCTGGCTCGGAGCTCGTGGGCTGGCGGTACAGCGGGCCGTTCGACTACCTGGCGCCAGGCGGCAGAGTCGATCACCGCGTCGTCGGATGGGACGAGGTGTCGCTCGACGAGGGCACCGGGGTCGTACACATCGCCCCTGGCTGCGGCTCGGAGGACTTCGACCTCGGCAAGGCGCACGACCTGCCGGTGCTGACGCCCGTCGATGAGTCGGGCCGGTTCTACCCCGAGTACGGCTGGCTCGCCGGGCTGTCCACGGCCGAGGTGGCCGACAAGGTGGTCAACGACCTCAGGCAGCGCTCGCTGCTGGTCAAGGCCGGGCACATCACGCACCGCTATCCGGTGTGCTGGCGCTGCCACACGCCGCTTATCTTCCGGATCTCCGACGACTGGTTCATCTCGGTCGCCGAGGTCAGGGAGCCGATGCGGGCAGCGAACAGGACCGTCGAATGGACGCCCGCTTATATGGGCAGCCGGATGGACGACTGGCTCGTCAACATGTCCGACTGGAACATCTCGCGGCGCCGCTACTACGGCCTGCCGCTGCCGTTTTACCCGTGCTCGTGCGGGCACCTGAACGTGATCGGCTCGCGGGCCGAGCTCGCCGAGCGGGCCGTCGATCCAGCTGCCGTCGAGGGCCTGAAGGAACTGCGCAGGCCGTGGATCGACGCCGTGCGGATCAGCTGCTCCGCATGCGGCGAGGAAGTCCGGCGGATCACCGAGGTCGGTGACGTCTGGCTGGACGCCGGGATCGTGCCGTTCTCCACGCTAGGCTGGGAGAACGAGCAGTATGTCGATGAGGGCTACGCGACCGGTGCCGCCAAGGGCCTGACCACGGCCGACCTTCCCAACCAGGCGTACTGGGAGAAGTGGTTCCCGGCCGACTGGGTGTCGGAGATGCGGGAGCAGATCAGGCTGTGGTTCTATTCGCAGCTGTTCATGTCCGTGACCCTGACCGGACGCGCGCCGTACCAGCGGGTGCTCGGCTACGAGAAGATGCTCGACGAGCGCGGCCGCGAGATGCACGGCTCGTGGGGCAACGCGATCAGCGCGGACGAGGCGTTCGCCAGGATGGGCGCGGACGTCATGCGCTGGCAGTACAGCGCCCAGCCGCCGAACCAGAACCTGCTGTTCGGGTTCGGCCCTGGCAAGGAGATCCAGCGCAAGCTGCTCACGCTGTGGAACAGCGTCTCGTTCCTGGCCGGCTACGCGAACACCTCGGACTTCACGCCGAACCTCACCGACCTCGGCGCGTCGGTCGGCCAGGACGGCAGTGACCCGTGGCCTGGCATGCAGCCGCTCGACAGGTGGCTTCTGGCCAGGACCGCGCGGCTGATCGAGGACGCCACCCGCGGGTACGAGCAGTACCTGACCGTCAACGTGCTGCGTGCCTTCGAGTCCTACCTCGATGACCTGTCGAACTGGTACATCAGGCGGTCAAGGCGGCGGTTCTGGAACAGCGACGAGGCGGCCCTGCGTACGCTGTGGACCGGGCTTGTGCAGTCGATCAGGGTGCTCGCGCCGGTCACCCCGTTCCTCGCCGAGCACATGTGGCAGTCACTGGTCGTGGCGGTCTGCCCTGACGCGCCAGAGTCCATCTTCCTGGCCGGCTGGCCCGAGGCTGGCACGATCGACGACGAGCTGGTCGCCGGCGTCGCCGCGGTGCGCAAGGTCGTCGACCTCGGCCGCCGGGCCAGGGCGAACGCCAAGCTCAAGACCCGCCAGCCGCTCCGGATGCTGGTCGTCGAGGGCGCCGAAGGAATCGAGGGCCACCTCGCTGAGATCGCCGACGAGCTGCGTGTCAAGCAGGTCAGCCAGGAGCGCATCGAGACGACAGGGCTGCGGGTCAAGCCGAAATTCCCGGTCGTCGCGCCGCGGCTCGGCGCGAGCATGCCGCTAGTCAAGAAGGCCCTGGACGTCGGCGAGTTCAGCGAGCTGGACGGCGGCAGGTTCGAGGTGATGGGTTTCGTGCTCGAGCCCGACGAGGTGTTCGTGGAGCGGCTCGAGAAGGCAGGCTGGGCCGTCGCAGCCGACGATGGCGTGACGGTCGCGCTGGACACCGGGCTCGATGACGAGCTGCGCCGCGAAGGCCGGGTCTACGAGCTGATCCACCAGGTGAACACCATGCGCAAGGAGGCCGGCCTCGGCCTGTCCGACCGGATCGTGCTGTCGTTGCCCTCCTCAGACGGGGACCTGCTTGGTTACCGGGACTGGATCGCGGCCGAGGTGCTGGCCGTCTCGATCGACCTGGCTCCCGTCGATCAGGTCAACTTCGAGCGCGCCTGAGCGCTATTGTTGGCTAAATGCGCCAACTGCCTCGCTTTCGCGTGCAATTATCCTTGCCTTGGTTCGTCAAGCTCGTGATTCCGGTGGCAGCCGTCGGCGTTGCCATCGTAGTTCCCGCCGAGGCGTCGAGCAGTGGCTCCGCCGCGTCAGGTCCAGCCAATCCGATGCAGCGGCCGGCCATGATCTCGCCTCTGCTCGGGATCGCGCCGAAGACCGCCGCGCAGGCGGCCACGGCCTCGAGCACCTGCGTGCGATACGCGACAGGGGCAGGCTGGGCCGGCAACGGATATTTCGCGGGCGATCTGGTGACGGCCGCGGCCATCTGCGTGGCCGAGAGCACGGGCGATCCGAGGCTGTATGTCTGCGACAACGCGGCGGGCCAGGCTGTCGGGCATGGCGAGTTCGTCACCGGCCAGCCGGTGAAGTGCCCGGCTGGGACCGTGTCCTACGATCGCGGGCTCTGGCAGCTCAACACCGCCGTACCTGGGGCGGTCGGCGACGCGTGCGCGTTCAATCCGGTATGCAACGCGAAGACGGCCTACCTCGCCTCCGGCCGGGGTACCAGCTGTGCGCGGCGATCTCCTCGACGTCGGCGGCCAGCCCGGGTGTCGTGCTCAGGCGCTGCGCCAGTCAGAAGATCCAGCACTGGTCGGTGGCTGGCCGGTTCGAGTTGCGGAACAAGGCCGATGGCAAATGCCTGACCGACCCGAGCAGCAGCCTGAAGGCCGGCACCCAGGTGACCGCGACGCGGTGCGTCAACGCTAAGAACCAGACCTGGTGGCTGCCCTAGCATCCTGGCCGGCGGCATGACCTGCTCGCGGCAAGGACGCCGGCCAGCCAGGCACGTAAGCGCCTGCGTCCCGTTAAAGCGAGCCGATCATGTCACTGTTCGCGCCGTTATAAATCCGCGAGCAATCCGTTACTTCTGCCCGCGCCAATTCGCTCACGTCGCAACTATCTCGCTCGCTAATGTGCTGAGACAGGCTTACCTGAGGAGATTGCGATGCGCACTGCCCGCAAGTATCGCCAGCTCTGGAGTTTCGGGGTGCTGACCATCGGAGCAGTGCTGTCGGTCGGCGTGCAAGGTGTCGCCACCGCCGCGACGTCGCATCCCGCGGTGGGTTCCCGCCCCGCGGCCGCCGCGCATCCTGCGATCGCGCATCCAGGGACCGTCAAGCCGCGCTCGGTCGGCGAGCTTGACTGCAACGGGCTCAGCCCGATCCAGCGCCCGGCGAAGCCCACGGTGATGTGCGAGGACCCGCGCGGCGCGGACGGCGGCAGGTTCGAGGAGAACGGCCATTACATCGGGCACGACGAGCCGTCGGTGCGGTTCCTGTCCAGCAGGCCGGGCTCTGGCAATAACTTCACGATGAACGAGACGCTGCCGAAGGACCCTGGCAGGCGTCCGACGGTCAAGAACCCCGGCCAGGACAGGACGCACTGGTTCGAGCTCTCGCTCGCGCCGTGGATTTCCATGACCGTGTGCGACCCGAACTCGGCGCCGCTGCTGCCGTGCAAGCCGACTTCGGACGCGAACGCGCCGCGCGGCTCCTACCCTGGCGGCGGCGCGGCGTTCGTCGAGCTGCAGTTCTACCCGCCCGGCTTCGCGCCGTTCGCTGACAGCATCAGCTGCGACAACACGCACTGGTGCTCGGCGCTCAATATCGACAGCCTGGAGTGCACCGGCAACGGCTCAGGGCCGTGCAACAACAACTGCGTCGAGCCGGTCAACTTCGCGTTCGTGCAGCGCGGCGGCGTACCGCCAGGCCCGCCGAGCCCGCAGCTTTCTAACGACGCGACATTCACGCCGAATAAGCGCACGCTGATGATGAACCCGGGCGACAAGATCACCGTGCATATGTTCAATGCGAAGATTCCTGGCGGTCATGCGCTGGAAGTGCGAGAAACGGACCTGACAACGGGCCAGAGCGGGTTCATGATCGCCTCGGCAGCCAACGGGTTCATGAATACGAGCCCGTTCAGCTGCAAGGGGCATAAGTTCAATTTCCAGCCCGAGTACTCCACCGCCAGGGCGCGGAACATCATCCCCTGGGGCATAGGGCCTTACATGATCAACGATCAGTACGAGATCGGCCACTTCGAGCCCTGTACCTCGGTGACCGGCAAGGGCACCGTGACCATCAACAAGGTCAAGGACGTCTTCTACTCGCGCTGCCACGGCCCGTACGAGGCAGGCAAGGACAGCCAGTTCGAGCCCGACGACTCGCCCTGCTTCAAGGCCGGTGACACGCACGGCGGCCTGGCCCCGCCGAACCTCGTGACCGGCTGCGACGTGTTCTTCGACGCGATCGGTGACCTGGACTATGACGGTACCTCATACCGGGCCAACTGGCCGAACTCGACCAGGTCAGGACCGTTCCCGACGCCGTTCCTGCAGGAGCAGCCGACAACGGCTGGCGGGCACAGGTACGGCCAGATCCAGTTCATGACCGATGCGAGCGCGACCGAGTTCAACACCGCCTGCGACCTGACGACAGGATCCGGCTGCGTGCTGCCGCCGAAGGGTCCTGGCCACTTCTACCCGTACTTCACTCAGGCCAGTGTCAACGGGGATTGCGTCTGGGAGTTCGGGAACATGCCGAATGGCAACACGTTCGGCGGGGACGCGCAGTACGGATCGGTCGGCCCTGGCACGATCGGCGCATTTGTCGGGCCGATTATGCAGAATCCGCGGTGTTAGCTCCTGACGTGTTTTAAGCGGCGGCGCGGAGATCATTTTCCGCGCCGCCGCGCGGTTCCCGTGAATTGCCAGCGGCAATGACTATCGTTCGTGATCAGGAATCCGGGGGGAGATCACGATGCGGGGGAATCGCAGAGCGCTGCTGCTATCTGCCGGCGCGACGCTAACCATCAGCGCGGTCCTGTCGCTCACTGCGCAGGGTCTCGCGAGCACGACGTCGGCGGCTGGCGCCGCCCCGAAGAAGGACCTGGCCTGGCGGGCTGCGCGTCCGCGTCCGTCTGGCGAGCTTGACTGCAACGGCCTGAGCCCGGTGCAGAAGCCGGTGAAACGGGGCCTGGCGTGCACCGATCCGCGCGGCACGGACCACGGCAGGTTCGAGGAGAACGGCCACTACATCGGGCACGACGAACCATCGGTCAGGTTCTTGTCCGACCGGCCAGGCTCGGGATCCAGCTACACCCTCAATGAGCGGCTGCCGCTTGATCCGGCGTCCAGGCCGACCAGCGGGCACCCCGGCCAGGACGCCACGCACTGGTTCGAGCTCTCGCTCGCGCCGTGGCTGTCCATGACGCTCTGCGATCCGCACTCGACGCCGCTTTTGCCGTGCAAGCCTAGGTCGGACGCGAACGCGCCGCGCGGCCGGCATCCAGGCGCCGGTGCCGCGTTCATGGAACCGCAGTTCTACCCGCCCGGTTTCGCGCCGTTCGCTGACAGCATCAGCTGCGACAACACACACTGGTGCTCGGCACTGACCATCGACAGCCTGGAGTGCACGACGTCGGGCAGATGCAACAACGACTGCGTCGAGCCGATCAACTTCGCGTTCGTGCAGCGCGACGGCGTTCCGGCCGGCCCGCCGAGCCCGCAGCTCGCCGACGACGCGACGTTCAACCCGAACGGGCGCACGCTGCTGATGAATCCCGGCGACAAGATCACGATCAGGCTCTTCGACGCGAAGACACGCGGTGGCCGCGGTGGTCACGCCATGGAAGCGCAGGAGACCGACCACACGACCGGGCAGAGCGGCTTCATGATCGCCTCAGCTGCCAACGGCTTCGCGAACACCAACCCGGTGACATGCGGCGGCCATCCGTTCAACTTCGAGCCCGAGTACTCGACCGCAAAGGCGGCCAACATCATCCCGTGGGGCATCGGGCCTTACATGATCAACAACGAGTTCGAGATCGGCCACTTCGAGCCGTGCACGGGGGTCAGCGGAATCTCGCACACCCTGCTGAACGGTCGCCCCGATCTGTTCTACACGACCTGCCGGGGCCCGTATGAGCGGCCTGGCGACAGCGCCGACCTTTTCGAGCCTGACGACTCGCCGTGCTACCGGGCGGGTGACACGCACGGCGGCCAGGCGCCGCCGAACCTCGTGACCGGCTGCGACGTGTTCTTCAACGCGGTCGGTGACCTCGACTTCGACGGCACGTCCTACTACCCGGACTGGCCATCCTCGACGACGGCCGACCGGTTCCCATCACCGTTCCTGCAACAGCAGCCGACGTCGCACGGACGTCAGTACCGGCACTTCCAGTTCATGACCGACGCGAGCGCCAGCGAGCTCAACACGAACTGCGATCTGCTCACCGGCGCTGGCTGCGTCCTGCCGCCGGACGGGCCAGGCAGCTTCTATCCGTTCTGGACGCTGGCGAAGGTCAGCGGAAGCTGCGTCTGGGAGTTCGGCAACCTGTCGAACGGGATCAGCTTTGGCGGCGCCGCCCAGTACGGCACGGTCAGGCCGGGTTCGCTCGGCGCGTTCGTGGGCCCGATGCTGAGGACCCGCCGCTGCTAGCGATAGCGGCCAGTTAGCGACCGGGGATCCGGCAGATGCGCCGGGCGCCGACCTTCATCGACCGGCGCCCCGGCGCATTGCCGTGTCCCGGCTCGACCGTGTAATTTAACCCATTTGACGGAATTCGAATTAGCCTCCATTCTGTACCGGCCTCGATCCGCGGTTGCCGAGGAGGACTCGCAATGACCACGCAGCCCCGCTTCGATGCGATCCGCACCGACCGGCTGCTCATGCGGCGGTGGCGCGAATCCGACCGGGAGCCCTTCGCTGCGCTCAACGCCGACCCGGAGACCATGCTGTACTTCCCCGCGACGCTAGACCGGGCCGCGAGCGACGCGCTCATCGAGGTGATCGAGGCGCGGTTCGAGCACAAGGGCTACGGCCTCTGGGCGCTCGAGGTGACTGAAACCGGTCAGTTCATCGGCTTCACCGGGCTCAACCCGATGCCCGACGACGTGCCGGGAGCCGGCGGCGTCGAGGTTGCCTGGCGGCTGGTGAATCACGCCTGGCATCGTGGTTATGCCACTGAAGCCGCCGCCGCCGCACTCGACGTCGCGTTCCGCGGCGTCGGCCTGCCGGAGATCTGGTCGATGACGTCGGTGCTCAACGAGCCGTCCCAGGCCGTGATGCGGCGGATCGGGCTTGCCGAGGTCGCCAGGTTCGATCACCCGCGGATTCGGGTCGGCGACCCGCTCAGGCCGCACGTGACGTATCACCTGAGCCGCCCGGAAGTCCCATGAGAAACACCTGGCCGGCGGCGCGGGCTGAGGCGTCGTGGCAGATGTAGCACCGCCGGATGGTGTCCTCCGCGCGTTCGGGGTCGCAGGGCTCCGTCCGTTCCCGCTCGGCGGCGGCCGGGGCACCCCGTGGCGCGTGGGCGATCTGGTCCTGAAGAAGGCCGATCTGGGCATGGAGGAACTCGCCTGGCAGGCGCGCCTGCTCCCGCAGGCTGCAGGTGACGGCTTTCGGCTGATGTCGTGGGTTGCTGCCGCAGACGGGTCGCTGTGCGTGGACGGCTGGTGCGCGAGCAGCTACCTGCCTGGCAGTCACGAGCACGGCCGGTGGGGTGAGATCGTAGCCGTGGGCGAGCGGTTCCACGCCGCGCTGCGCGGTGTCCCCAGGCCGGCCTTCCTGGACCGGCGCTCCGGCCCGTGGGCGGTCGCGGACCGCGTCGCCTGGGGCGAACTCCCGCCCGAACTGCCGCCCGGGTTCTCACCCGACCTCCCCCAGCGTGCAGATGCTGACGGCCGGCCCCTTGCCCGGCTGGTGGCCGCGACCCGCCCGGTCTCCGAGCCCGGTCAGCTCATCCACGGCGACCTGACCGGCAACGTGCTGTTCGACAGCTCGGTGCCACCGGCGATTATCGACTTGTCTCCTTATTGGCGGCCGGCCGGCTACGCGTCAGCGATCGTCTTCGCGGACGCGATGGTCTGGGAGGGGGCGGACGCTCGCGTCCTCGACGCGGCCGGTCGCGTCGAGGACTTCGGGCAGTACCTCCTCCGCGCGCTTATCTTCCGGCTCGTGACGGACTCGCTGATCATCAGCGACTCGCCGTCTGACGTTGCGGCGCGGTCCGCGGCACGGTGGGAGCCGGCCATCGACCTGGCCTGCGTGCTGGCTGCGAGCTGAGGCCTCCCCTCGGGCGGACTGGGCACCCGATTAGACCGCACGTGACGTATCACGCGAGCCTGCAGGAAGGTTAGGATTCGGCGCGTGACGGACTGGGCAAACGCCGCTTCCCTCGCGACTGCGGGCGGCACCCTGGTCCTGGCGGTGGCGACGTTCGCGTCGATCAGGTCGGCGAACAAGTCGGCCAGGACGGCCGAGCGGGCGGCCAGGATCGCTGAGCGCTCGCTGCTGGCCGGCCAGCGGCCGCTGCTGGTGAACTCGCGGCTCGGGGACGCCGAGCAGAATATCCAGTTCGTGGAGGGCAACTGGCTGCCTGTGCCCGGTGCCGGCGCAGCCGTGGCTACCTCGGAAAACGCCGTCTACCTCGCGGTCTCAGTCCGCAATGTCGGAACCGGGCTGGCTGTGCTGCACGGCTGGCACGTGCAACTCGAGGTGCCGAGCGAGCGGGCCCATCCGCCGCTGGCGGACTTCACCAGCCAGATCAGGGACATCTACGTCGGGCCAGGTGACAACGGCGTGTGGCAGGGCGCGTTCCGCGACCCGGACACTGAGATCTTCAAGGCGGTCAGGGCCGCGATCGAGGCGGAAGAGCTCCTTGTGCTGAGTTTGCTCTACGGCGATTTCGAGGGCGGCCAGCGGGTCATCACGCAGTTCTCGGTTCGATTCATGCACAGCGAGGAGCCCGGTCAGGAAGGCCGCTGGGTCGCGTCGGCCGCCAGGCACTTCAACGTCGACGGCGCCGACCCGCGGTAGGCCGGCGCCGGGCAGGCCGGCGCCGGGCAGGCTGGCGCATGGCGCACGTGAGACCTTGGAGGTGAGATATGGCGGACAGCGCCAGACCGGCGCCGATGGTGCTGCTGCCAGGTAGTGGCGAGCACCTGCCCTTTATCGGAACGCTGCGGGCGTCAGCAGCCGAGACCGGCGGCGCCTTCGAGGTGATCGAGTTCACTGGCCCGGCCGTCCCGCCGCCGCACGTTCACAGGGAGCACGAGGAAGTCTTCTTCGTCCAGACCGGCAGCTTCCGGTTCACGCTCGGCGACGAGGTCGCCGACGCGCCGGCCGGGTCGATCGTGGTGGTGCCTAGGGGCGCACGGCATGCCTTCACGATCGAGCCCGGCTCGACGGCCCTGCTGCTGATCATCCCGTCGGGCCTCGGAGCATACTTCGCCGAGCTCGGCGCTCGGCTGGCCGAGGGCAGATCCGGTCAGGAGATCCGCGCTTCCCTGGCCGGGAAGTACGACTCCTATCCTGACCTGCCGGTATCCTGACCTGCCGGTTTAGGTCGCGCCGGATGCAGGACTCCCGCATGCCGATTCCCGGACGCAGATCGTCCGGGACCAGCGCTACCATGCAGTCCATGACAGCAACCAACGATCCGGCTTCCGCCGGGCCTGACGAACCAGCGGAGGCGCAGTTCGGGCCGCACCGGTTCTACGCCGGCGAGGGCGGCGGCAGCACAGCATTCCGGGGCGCCCGGTTCGACGTCGCGGACATGCGCGGTGCCCGGTTCACCGACTGTGACCTGACGGGCGTCACGATCAGGGACGGCTGGCTGGTCAACGTGAGCATCTCCGGTTACCTCAGCAATGTCATGGTCAACGGCGTCGACGTGACCGAATTCGTCAGCGCCGAGCTGGACCGGCGGCACCCGGAGCGCGTTCAGTTCCGCGGGGGGAAGACAGCCGACGACGTCCGCGCGATCTGGGACACCATCGAGCGGCTGTGGGGCGAGGCCGCCGAGCGAGCCGGGAAGCTGCCCGCTGCCGCGCTGGCCGAGCAGGTCGACGAGGAGTGGTCATTCGAGCAGACGCTGCGCCATCTGGTCTTCATCACCGACGCGTGGGCTAGCCGGACGGTGCTGGACGAGCCGATGCCCTACCACCCGCTCGGCTTGCCGCAGAGCTGGTACCCGCCGGCGGACGCGGCCGCGCTTGGCATCGACCTGACCGCACAGCCCAGCTACGCCGAGATCCAGGCCGTCCGCGCCGACCGGATGGCCGTGATGCGGCGCATCCTGGGGGGCCTGGCCGACGCGGACCTGGGACGGCTGTGCCGGCGCTCGCCCGCTCCCGGATACCCGGAAGAAGAGCGCACCGTGATCGACTGCATCGCCGTCGTGATGGAGGAGGAGATCGAGCACTACCGGTTCGCGGTACGCGACCTGGCCGTGCTGGAAGCCCCATAGCCGGGTTCAGTAGTGGCCTGACCCGGCTTGCCCTGGAAGCACGGTGGTTCTGGCGGCCTGGCACCGAGCCGAGGAGCCCGGCCACGGAGCCATCGCTCTTAGGTCACCGGCCTGCGCCCCCAGGCTAGGAAGAGCAGATGCGGCAAGGCCAGAGTGTCAGGGTCGTCTAGGTGTGCGCGGAGGGCCTCTTCCAAGTCGTCGAGCTCGCGACCACTAGCTACGCCTCGCGCCAAGATCTTGGGGCGCATGCTCCGCACGAGGTCAAGGCGCACGGTACGGCGAGAATGACCCGCCGGATGAACCTGATGCTGGCGGCAGCCTGTACCACCCGCCGCGACCCAGCCGCCCGGCCTGACCAGCCGTACCATCTCGGCGACCACGGCGGCTGGGTCGGGAATGTTGACCAGCAGCGTGCGGGCGTGCGCGAGGTCGAATGAAGATGGCGGCAAGCCCGTCCGGCGGGCGCCTCCCTCCAGCTGCCGGCCCACCTCATCCACCGCCACGACACGTGTGCGTCCGCTTGTGCGCATCGATCCCCAGCACCACCATGGGCATTGTCGCCTCCTAACCGACAGGTGACCAGGACCGGCTGGCCGGCACACCTCAGTGGGGGCGATGCCACGCTCCTATCAAGCCAGGCCAGCTGGTCCGCTAAACCCGGGGGCGGCACAAGCCATGCTGTCCACGAAAGACACCGATCGTAGGAGCCAACCCCTCAGGCACCAGAAGCCTGACACTGACGCGATCGTATCCCTTCGACTCAGCGCCGGTTCACCGCCGACCGGGCCGAGACTAGAGGCAACGCCTTCCGTCAGGCGTCTAGCCGCCGGACGTCTAGGCCTGGGACGTGGGTGCGGCAAGCTCGGCCAGATGGTGCAGCGCTCACCTTCTCCTGCCACTCCCGCGACCGCACCGTCTCAGCTCCTACGGGGTGAACAGCTTCCAGTGCCCTTCCGACACGACGTCGACGGTGCCGTCGACCACCTTCAGGGCGGTCTGATCGTCGATGGCGTACACCGGAACTGGTAGTTTCGCAGCCCAGATCTCGGCGTTGACCATGGAAGCGTCCGGGTGATCCTCATTATCCAGATGCGGAATCACGGCAAAATCAACCAGTCCCATCCCACTAGCCCTCACGAGGAATCTGAGGCATCGGTCTCTTGGACCAGCGGGACCCAATTCTTCTCCTCGATGCTGGGCAGGGCAGTGGGCTCCAGCAGCCCCATGGACTTCCAACCCAAATGGCACAGCGGGTTTTTGGCTGCACCTGCGGCCGAATTCCGTGGCCACCTACTCATCACACGTGCGCAACCATGTCTACCCGCTGCTCGGCGACCGGCGCCTCGGCTCGCTCGGCAGATCCGATATCAAGTCCTTCGTCGCGGCCAAGACGGCAGAACGCGCCCCGTCAACGGTCGAGACCATCGTCGCCGTGCTCCGGGCGATGCTCGCGTCGGCGGTCGAGGACGGCTACATCCCGGTCAACCCCGCCGCTCGCGTGTCCCTGCCGGAGGTGAGGCCCCGCGTGCTGACACCGCTGGAGCCCGGCCAGGTACTTGCCCTGGCTCGAGCCGTCTCCCCGCGCTACCGGGTCGGCGTGGCGCTCGGCGCCGGTGCGGGTCTCAGATTCGGCGAGGCAACCGGCCTCACAATTCCGCGGGCTCAGCTGCTTCGCCGTCGTATCCAGGTCCTGGAGCAAGCACAGAACGGCAGCCTGGCGCCATTGAAGACCAAGGCGTCACGACGTGTCGTCCCGATCGGCGACTGGGTGATCGAGGAGATCGCCACGCATCTTGATCAGTTCGGGCCCGGCACCGGCCAGGTCGTCATGTCGAACGCCGCCAAGAAGATCATCAACCGCAACGCCTTCGGAATGATGTGGCGTCCCGCCGTCGCCGCCGCGCGCACCTGCGGCAAGCCACCCGCCGACGCCAGCGCCCCTCCAGGGTGCGGCGACACCTGCGCCGACCCCGCGCACCAGCTCCCGGCCGGGACCAGATTCCACGACCTGCGGCACTTCTACGCGAGCGCGCTCATCGCCGCGAACCTCAACCCGAAGATCATCCAGGCCCGGCTGGGCCACGCGACTCTCGCCGAGACGATGGACACCTACGGGCACCTGTTCGCGGACGCCGACGACCTCGGCCGCACCGCCGTTGACCAGATCCTGAAGCCCGTACTGAAGGAACCAGAACGGAACTGGAGCGACCATGACTACAAACCAGCAGGTCAACGTGCGGGCGGCGGGCGAGGTGGCCTGTAGGCCGGGTTCTGTCACCTGCAGAATCCTGACCTGCGGCTACTCCCCCGCATGCCCTCTGACCTGCCCGAACACTACGGTGCTCTACGGTGCAACTCGGTAGCGCACGGTGCGTCATGTGCGCCCGATGTGCGCGCTACCGCCTGGACACGTACACGCCGCGCCCCTGCACGACGTAGACCAGGCCCTCATCGGCGAGCACCCGCACGGCCTTGCGAGCCGTCTCCCGCGCGATGCCGTGCTCTTGCATCAGCCGTGACTCGCTCGGGATGGCGCGGTCGGGCACCAGCTCGCCGGACTCGATCGCGGCGCGCAGGATGCCGGCCACCTGCAGGTAGACCGGCCGCGGCGCCTCATGGTCGACGGTCACGCGGCGACGGTACCCGGACGTTCGCCACGACAGTCTTACGCACTTGTCTATAGACGGTTGCCTCTGTCCGGACGTAGCGTGAAGGTCCGCAACGTAAGCGGCCCGGGCGGCGCTCGTCACGCCGTGATCCCGGGCCTGACCACCTAACTGGAGGTGGCTATGACGAATCATCCCCCACGACGACCGCCCGAAGTAGTGCTACGCGACCCCGGCGCGTGGATCAGCGGCCCCGCGCTCGAGCCGGTCGACGCGGCCATGATCCGCCCCGGCGACCGCATCGCCTTCGAGGACGGCATGACCGGCGACGTGTCGGACGTCCGCCCCGGCACGTTCTGGTTCAACACCGGCGAGTCCGGCCCCGGCGTCGCCATCACCTGGGACGAGCACGGCGGGACGGCCAGCGGCGTGATCCACCGCCCCCGCGCCGCGACCATCTGGATCATCCGGTGAGCGTGCATCACGACTGCCCCAACTGCGGGCACCGCTCCGACCTCCACGACCGCCGCCGCGGCCTGTACATCGGGCAGCGGACCATCGGCGACTACCAGGCACTGCGCCGCGGACGGCTCCCGCAACGGCTCATCCGCCGCCGCGTCACCCGGTCGCTGATGCGGTCGCTGTGGCGATGAACCACAAGGAAAATCACAAGAGGAGGAACCATGATCGGCAATTCGTTCAGCAACCTGGTGGCGCCGTTGCCGGATCCGTGCGGGCACCGGGTAGTGCCGCTGGCGTTCGTGCCCGCGTGCTCGGTGCCGGTTCCTTACGGCGCCGCGTGGCAGCGGTGACAGCAACCTGACCAGGACCGCCCGGCCCGACCGACGAGTGAGGCATGACCGGCTGAAATACGTCCGGTGCCAAGATGCGCGCTCGACGCGATGTTCGCGCCGGCTGATGTGCGCCCGATGTGCGCGCGGGAACGATCATGAACGTGCAGCCGGAGGTCAGGCGATGGGCGACGGGCGAGCTGGCCTGTAGGCCGGGTTCTGTGCACCCGCTCGCGCGGGCCGACGGCCATCCATCTGGGACTGCCGTTGCCGGCAGCCTCGTGCGGTCTACCCGCGAGCATCGGGCGGGCCGCCCTCGAACGCTCGCGCAGGCTCGTGCCGCTCGCGCGGCACTACCCTTCTGACCTTGCTCCGGGTGGGGTTTACCGAGCCACCGCAGTCACCTGCGGCGCTGGTGGTCTCTTACACCACCGTTTCACCCTTACCGCCGGGCCGGAACCCGGCGGCGGTCTGTTTTCTGTGGCACTTTCCCGCGGGTCACCCCGGGTCGGCGTTACCGACCACCCTGCCCAGCGGAGCCCGGACCTTCCTCAGCGGAACCGGCGAACCGGAACCGCCGCGGCCGCCCGGCCAGCTCACCCGCCGCTTCTGCCCAGTCTAGTAGTCCAGTCCGGTTCGTTATGCAGACGTGGACGGCGTCGATTATTCGGTCGCCGTGGATGCCTGATCGCGGTAGAACCAGGAGATGACCGAACGACGGCTGCCAGGCGGGCGCAGTTTCGGAGCCGTCCGCGTTGGCGACGAAGTCCGCCGCCCCGCGCAGCCGTGGACGGTGACCGTGCACTCGGTGCTGCGGCATCTGGAAGACGTCGGCTTCGACGGCGCTCCGCGAGCCCTCGGGTTCGATGACCAGGGCCGCGAACGCCTGACGTTCCTGCCAGGCCAGACCTTGGGCGAGACCGATCCATGGCCGGATTGGTTGCGCTCCGACGACGCGCTCCGGCAGGTCGGTGCGTGGCTTCGGAGGCTGCACGACGCGACCGCGACGTTCCGGCCGGCGGGAGAGGCCGTCTGGTTCACCGGCCGGCCGTGGCAGCCGGGACTTCTGATCGCTCACCTGGATGCGTCGCCGTGGAACGCCGTATGGGCCGGCGGCGCCCTGGTCGGCTTCGTCGACTGGGACACTGCCAGCCCGTCCCGGCGCGAGGATGACCTGGCCTTCTCGGCGCTAGGCTGGGTGCCGCTGCTGACGGCGGAGATCGCCGAGCCAGCCGGATTCGGTGACCCAGCGGACCGGCACCGGCGGTTCCATCTGCTCCTGGACGCGTACGGATACACCAGCGACAGAACCGCGATCCGCGATGCGATCATCGGGCGTGTCGAGCGCAACGTGGCGATGATCCGGCAGCTGGCCGACGGCGGTGAGCTGGTCTTCCAGCGCATGCTGCCATGGGCCGCGGACCTGGAACGGTCCGGCAACGAGGTGGCCGAGCTGCCGGACGAGTTCTGGCAGGGCCGGGCTGCCGACGGATCGGCACCAGCCGAGAGCGTGGCACCTGCCGGTGGGTCGCCGAGCGCATGGCACCGGGCCTGACCGGGCGCATCGGGTGACTCCGTGCCCCTGGTCAGTCGCGGCGCGAAGGCCCGAGTGGGTGTATCGATGGTCCCTCCATTGCGGAACTAGTGATGAATGGACCATCGATACACCGTGAGCAGTCAGTGGCATCCCGATTGGGCAGCTCAGCGACCGCCGGCAGGGGCGAGCGTGGCTCACGTGGTCAGTGTGACGTCTGAGACGGCGGCGGGCGGGCGGTGCCCGGTATGGATGTGACACCCATACCGGCTCGAGGTGATGGGTGTCACTTCCATACGCGGTGAGCAGTCTGCGGGCACCGACTAACCGCCTCAGCGACGGCCATTCTTGGCCAGGGGTTCTGAAGTGGTCAGAGTTACCTCTGAGAAAGCGCCCGCGCGCGGCGCGGGCAAAGGCCGGCGGACAGCGACCGGCCGGGAGCTCTCCGGCCTCAGAACCAGCGGCGCCGGGGCTCGTGCAGGTGAGACGTGTCGTTCAGCGAGCGAACTAGAGCCGAGCCGTTGTCGAAGCAGTCGATCCTGGTCAGCGACGCGACGTCGAGATTCATCCTGAACATCGCCTCGGGAGGTGCGAGCAGCGCGCGGCAGATCAGGGTCTTGATGGGCGTGACGTGGCTGACCATGACCACCCGCTTGTGCGTGTGCGCCTCGACGATTCGTTCGAGCGCGGCCAGGACGCGCATGGCGACCATCGCGAAGCTCTCGCCGCCTGGCGGCGCGGCGTCCGGAGTGGCCAGCCAGGCCGCGAGCTCCTCTGGCCAGCGTTCGCGGGCCTCGGCAAAGGTAAGGCCCTGCCACTGGCCGAAGTCGGCCTCGATCAGGTCGTCGTCGACGATCAGCGGCGCGCCGGTTGCCTCGGCTGCGGCCTCGGCTGTCCGCCTGGCGCGCTGCAGTGGCGAGGTGATGATGACGTCCACGCCCGGCTCCGCGGCCAGCTTGCGCGCTGCGAGTTCAGCCTGCTTGATGCCGTCCTTGCTGAGCGCGATGTCGCCGCGTCCTGAGAACCTGCGCTCGGCCGACAACTCGGTCGCGCCGTGCCGCAGCAGCAGCGTGACCGTCGGCTTTCCCGTGTAGGTTCCCCAGCCAGGTCCAGCACCCGCCGCCGTGTCTGCGGCCGCCGCCGGATCCGCCCCGATGGTGACGCCGGCCCCCAGCGGCGCCCCCGCACGCTGAGCAGCTCCCCCGCGCGGAGCCGCTTCTCCGTGCTGACTCGCTCCGCCGGCCGGACCCGTCGTGTCGCTGCTGCTCACAGGCCTGAGTCAGCCGTCCTGACCAGGATCCGCCTGCAATCCTCGCAGCGCAGTACCTCGTCGGCAGGCGCTGCCCTGATCGCGTTCAGGTCCACCGTGTTCATGGTCAGATTGCAGCCCTGGCACCGGCGCAGCCGCAGCGCGGTCGCGCCGACACCGCCGTGTTGCACCCTGAGCTTGTCGTACAGGTCGAGCAGGTCAGCGGCGATCGAGGCGGCGACCTCGACCCGGCTGTCAGCCGCCTTGACCGACTGCTCGCCGAGTTCGGCCAGCGCCGTGTCCCTGGCGGCTGTGACGCTCAGCAGCTCGGTGGCGAGCTGGTCGCGGTCGGACGTTGCAGACGTCAGCGCGCTCTGCGCGGTTTCGAGCCGCTCCATGACATCGAGCACGACCTCTTCGAGGTCGGACTGCCTGCGATTCAGCGACTGCACCTCGGACTGCAGGTTCTCCAGTTCGCGCGGGGAGTTGACGATTCCGGTGTCCAGCCGCTGGCGATCACGGTCGATCCTCGCCCGCACCTGCTCCACGTCGGCCTCGGCCTTGGCCTGCTCGCGCCTGAGGTCGCTGTTCTGGGCTGTCAGCGCGGCGATCGAGTCGCGCAGCTCGTCGTCCTTGGCCTCGAGCCTGGCCAGCTCGGCGTGCTCAGGCAGCCCCCGCCGGCGGTGTTCGATCCTGGTCAGCTCGGCATCGATGTCCGCTAGCTCAAGTAGCCGAAGCTGCGCCTCAGGAGAAGCTTTCACGAGGCCACGTTAGCGCTTCCCGGCAACCGGCGCGCACAGCGCTGGCCGCGATGGCCGGTCAGGCGGTGCGCCCCAGCGAGCTCAGCCTGGTGGCAGCAGCAACTCGTTCACGATGTAGACCGTCGCGTTGCTGGTCTGGATATTGCCGCAGAGCACGGTGGCGCCGTTCACCTTGTAGACCGAGCCTGACTTAGACAGCGTGAGCGGCTGTCCCTGCAGCGTCAGCGGCCGAGCGCCGCTCGCGAACTGCTGCGGGCTGATCCTCGCCTTGAGCGCGTGATACCTGACGATCTTGTGCAGGTCACCGGCGTTGTGCAGGTGGACGATCTGCGTCTTCGACAGCGCGGCGAAGGCGCTGTTCACTGGCACGATCAGCGTGTAGGAACGGCGCGAGTTGAGCGTCTTGTCCAGTCCCGCCGATCTGACCGCTGCGGTGAACACCGACAGCTGCGGATTGGTCGACGCCGCCTTGACGGCCTGCTCCCTGCTCATCGAGCCGACGCTGCCCTTGCCCTTGGCGGGAATCATCGCGCAGTCGGCTCCGACCCGCGCGGCTGTCCCGGTCGGTGAGCCAGCCGACGGAGCCGGCCTCGGCGTCACGCTCACCGGCCCCGCTCCGCCCGTCGGCGTGGCCGAGGTCGTCGTGGTGCTGCCGCACGCGACCGCCGCCAGCGCCAGGCCAGCCGCGAGCGCGGCGCAGGCCGCTGGCGCCGTGCGCAAGGAGTGCAGCCGCATGAAGATCGTTCTTACCCAGGGCGGGCATGTTCTAGCTCAATGCCCCGGCACCGTTCGCTAAAGCGCAGGCCCGCTGGCTAGCGCCGCTTCGGCTGCCCCGGCCTGATCAGCACCACGGGCGCCGACGTAGGTCGCAGCGATCCGCTGGCCGGCTCGACGGTCAGGCCCACCATGTCGCCCGCGGACAACCCGGTGATCAGCGCGGGTCCTGCCATGTCCTTGCGATGCACCGCGAGCATGCCGGCCGACCGCTCGCCGCCTGGTCCCATCAGCCAGAGCTCATAGCGCCTGGTGCCGGGCAGCGCCCGCAGGCCGTTCGCGATGAAGACGGCCATGTGCTCGCGCCGCGACGTCACGACGATCGCCATCCCGCCGCTGCGCACCTGGGCCATCCGCATTACCGCATCGGGTGCGCCGAGCACCGCGGCCACGGTGCGCGCCCGCGTCGCGGACCGCTGGTCAGCCATGTCCGCGTAGTGCGTCCCGATCCCGATAGCGGCGGCGACCACGACAGCCGCTGCCGCGATCAGCAGCGCGGGCGCTCGCGGCACCCTGCGGGCCCTGGACGGCACCTGCTTTTCAGCGATAACAGGGCTCAGCTGGCCCATGTGGTACGCCGCGCTGATCACCGGCTCCCTGAGCTCAGGACGTGGCCGGACGGCCTGCGCCGTACCGAGCCTGGCGGCCGCCTCGCGGAACTCGCCGACCTCGGCACGGCATTGCGCGCAGCCGGCCAGATGGGCGGTGAACCTCGCCCGCTCCTCGCCGGTGACCGCGTCGAGCACATACGCTCCCGCGAGGATGTGCAGGTCGTGCTCGCCGGAAGTCATCACGGCACCCCCAGGCAGTCACGCAGCTTGATCAGGCCGTCGCGCATCCTGGTCTTGACCGTCCCGGCCGGCACGCCGAGCAGCTCGGCCACCTCGGCGTACGTGTACCCGCTGTAGTACGCCAGGCTGACGCACTCGCGCTGCAGGCTGGTGAGCGAGGCCAGGCACCGCTGCACCCGCTCGGCTTCGAGGCTGGCCTCAACCGCCTCGGTCACGTCGTCGTAGTCGATGACGGCCGTCGCGGCGCGCAACTCGCGGACGGCGTGACTGCGCTCGGAGCGGACCCGGTCAACGGCGCGGCGGTGCGCGAGCGTCATTACCCAGCTGTTCCCGCTCCCCCTGGCCGGATCGAAGCGGCTCGCCAGCCGCCAGACCTCGAGCATGACTTCCTGCATGACCTCCTCGGCAAGAGCGGGATCACGGAGCACTTTCCTGGCGATGCCGAGCACCCAGCCAGAGGTGAGGTCGTAGACGGCGTCGTAGGCTCGCTCGTCCCCGCGGGCGACGGCGGTGAGCAGGTCGTCCAGGCCTGGCGCGGCGGGGCGCACAGAGCGCGGGGTCCCGTCCCATGCCCGCTCACGCCATCGGCCCTGGTTCATGCCCACACTCTCTATTCGTCGCCGGGTGCCAGGACGGCTTGCCGCATCCTGGCGACCGAACCTTCGCCAGCACTGGTACGAATAACAAGTGTGACCCTTGCGAAGCACCTGCCGGTCCGCGGCGTCGTGGCCGGCCTGCTGTCCGGCGCGGTCGGAGTCTGCGTCGGCTTCCTCGTCAGCGGCGTGACCGGGCCTGTCGGCTCACCGGTCGTCGCGACCGCCGAGCTGTCCATCGACCTGAGCCCGCCGCCAGTAAAGAACTTCGCGATCAGGGAGTTCGGCAGCCACGACAAGCTGGTGCTGCAGATCGGCGTGCTGATCGTGCTCGCCCTGTTCGCAGCCGCGATCGGGGTGCTGGCGCGGTGGCACGAATCCAACGGCCTGGTCGGGGTCGCCATTTTCGGCGCGATCGGGCTGGTCGCGGCCGGCACCAGGCCGACGGCCACCGCCGCCGATCTGCTGCCGTCCCTGGCCGGCGCAGCCGCGGCGGCGTTTGCCCTGGTCAGGCTCACCCGCGCGGCAGGACCTGGCACGGGCAAGCCGGCCGCGGCTGGCGAGGACGGACGTGATGCCGGGACCGGTGCCTCAGCCCGGCAGCCTAGCCCGGCCAGGCTGAGCGTTTCCGAGCCGCCGAGGCGCCAGTTCATGACGGCCAGCGCGGTGGCGGCCGGCGCCGCCGCGGCCTCGTACTTCGGCGGCCGGCTGCTCAGCGAGCGCGAGAACGTGGCCGCCGCGGTCAAGTCGCTGCACCTGCCGCCTCCTGCCACGCCTGCGCCGGCGCTGACGGCCGGCGTCGATCTGCGGATACCTGGCCTGAGTCCGTTCGTGACCGCGAACCCCGGGTTCTACCGCGTCGACACCGCGATTGTGCTGCCGCAGATCCCGCCGAAGTCCTGGCAGCTGCGGATTCACGGCATGGTCAGCCGTGAGCTCACGCTCAGCTTCGATGACCTGCTGAAGCGCCCGCTGATCGAGAGCTACATCACGCTGACCTGCGTCTCGAATCCTGTGGGCGGCCCGTACATCGGCAACGCGCGCTGGCTAGGAGCAAGCCTCGGAGCCCTGCTGCGTGAAGCGGGGATCAAGGCCGGCGCCGACCAGCTGTACTGCACGTCCTTCGACGGCTTCACATCTGGAACGCCGGTGCAGACAGCCATGGACGGCAGAGACGCGCTGCTGGCCATCGGCATGAACGGCAAGCCGTTGCCGACCGCGCATGGCTTCCCCGTCCGCACCGTCGTGCCGGGGCTGTACGGCTATGTCTCGGCTTGCAAGTGGATCACGGACATCGAAGTGACGACCTATGCCTCGAACCACGCGTACTGGACCGAGCGCGGCTGGTCGCAGCAGGCGCCGATCAAGACCGAGTCGCGAATCGACGTGCCGTCAGGGCAAGGGCCCGTCCAGGCGGGGCAGACGGCGATCGCGGGCGTCGCGTGGGCCCAGCGCAAGGGCATTGACGCGGTTGAGGTGCGGGTCGACCGCGGGTCGTGGCAGCAGGCCACGCTCGCTAGCGTGCCGGGAATCGACACCTGGCGGCAGTGGTCGCTTGACTGGAACGCGACGCCAGGCACGCACCGGATCGAGGCGCGCGCCACGGACGCGACCGGATACACGCAGACCGCGCTCACCGAGCCGCCTGAGCCGAACGGAGCGACCGGCTACCCGGTTGCCACGGTGACCGTGACCGGTTAGGCAGGATGTTACGGTCGGCCCATGGCCAATCCGGACATCAAGGCTGTCGTGTTCGACCTCGGTGGCGTGCTGC
The DNA here is from genome assembly GCA_963739025.1 of uncultured Actinomycetota bacterium. Classification (GTDB taxonomy): domain Bacteria; phylum Actinomycetota; class Actinomycetes; order Streptosporangiales; family Streptosporangiaceae; genus Chersky-822. Next base: position 1,089,293 of record CAVTYS010000006.1, read on the forward strand.
TGGACTGGGATCCGCGGCATTTGTACCGGACGCTGATCGCCGACCCGGCCGAGATGGCCAGTTTCCTAGGCCGGATCTGCACGCCGGATTGGCACCTGGCGCACGATCTGGGCGCGGACACCGAACAGTCCTGTCACGAGCTCGCCGCCGCGCACCCTGAGTTCGCTGACCTGATCATGGCCTGGTCCGAGCGCAGCGAGGAGATGATCGCCGGACAGCTCGACGCGGCGATCTCGGTGCTCGCGGACGTCAGGGCGGCCGGCTTCCGGTGCCTGGCACTGAGCAACATGGAGGCGGACAAGTTCGTGCTGCGTGAGGCGAGGTTCGGATTCTTCGCACATTTCGACGGGTGCGTGATCTCGGGCATCGAAGGCGTCGCCAAGCCGGATCGCAGGATCTTCGAGATCCTGCTGGACCGTTACGACCTCGAGGCCGGGGCCACCGTGTTCATCGACGACAAGGCGGCCAACGTCGCCGTCGCGCGCGAACTCGGCATCGCCGCGCTCCAGTATCGGGGCGCTGAGCAGCTGAGGCGTGAGCTCCGCGGCCTGGGAGTGCCCATCCCGGCCTAGTCGGACAGGTCGTGTTCGGCGCGGGTCGCCAGGGTATGGAACTACCCGGCAACCGGCGAAGCGGGGCACGGGGGGTATGGGGGAATCTCGCGGCAGGGCGTTCGCGGCACGCAAGTCGGGTGCGTCGGCCCCCGCCAAGGTCTTGCTGGTCGAGGACGACCGCGTGGCTGCGCTGTTCACCGTGCAGGTGCTCACGAGTCACGGCGGCTTCGAGGTCAGCCATGAAGCCGACCCGAAAGCGGCTCTGCAGGCGGTCACTCGCGGCGCCTGGGACCTGATGATCACCGACATCCAAATGCCAGGCATGACCGGCATCGAGCTGCTCGAGCGCGTTCGAGAGGTTGATCCGCTGCTGCCGGTCGTGGTCGTGACCGGGCATGTGACCGTCGGCAACGCGGTCGGGGCCCTGCGCGGCAGCGCTGACGAGTTCCTGGAGAAGCCCCTTCGGCCGGGCCCGCTGATCGAGACCGTCACGGCACTCGTGGCCAAGGGCCGGGCCGCGCGGCGGTCAGGACGCGAGGTGGTGCTCGCGATCGGGGCGCATCCTGACGACGTCGAGATCGGGGCAGGGGGAACCCTGCTCGCCCACCATGGTGCAGGTCACCGGGTCGCGATCCTGACGATGACGAGGGGCGCACGCGGCGGCCTCGGAGACACGCGGGCAGGCGAGTCGGAGGCAGCGGCGGCCGTCCTGGGCGCCGAGCTGTTTCTCGAGGACCTGGACGACACCATGGTCAGCGAGGGCCATCCCACGATCACGGCGATGAGCCGCGTCGTTGAGCAGGTCAGCCCGACCATCATGTACACGCACTCGATCCACGACGTCCATCAGGATCACCGCAACACGCACCGCGCGGCGATGGTGGCAGGCCGCGGGATAGGGCGGGTGTACTGCTTCCAGTCGCCGTCGGCGACCGTGGAGTTCGGGCCGTCGCTGTTCGTCGGGATCGACGGTCAGCTCGACGGCAAGCTGGCCGCTATCGGCGCGTTCTCGTCCCAGACGGCGGTCCGCGAGTACCTCGAGCCTGACCTGATCTCCTCGACCGCTAGGTACTGGAGCCGTTTCGCCCAGGCCAGGTACGCCGAGGCCTTCGAGGTGGTGCGCGACCGCGGCGCGGTGCGCACCGCTGCACCGACGAAAGCCGAACGGCCCGCAGGGCCAGAAGGAACGGAGGATCCGCATGCCGTCAGCTGACGCCGCCGGGGCCAATGTCCTGGTCACTGGCGCAGGCGGCCCTGCTGCGATCGCGGTCATGCGCTCGCTGCTGGCCGATCCAACGATCCGCGTGATCGCTGCCGACATGGATCCATGGGCGGCCGGGCTGTACCTGGTGCCGCCCGCCGACCGCCTGCTCGTGCCAGCGGGCGCGGACCCTGAGTTCCCGGGTGCGGTGCTCGCGCGCTGCCGGGCGGCGGCCGTCGACGTCGTCGTGCCGACCGTGGATGCCGAGATGCGCCCGCTCGCAGCCGCCAGGGACAGCTTCGCGGCAGCAGGGATCACGCTGATGCTCTCCTCCGCCGCCGCACTCGAGGCGATCCTGGACAAGCTCGCCCTCGCCAGGCACTGCGCTGGCGTTGTCGCGGTGCCGAGGACCGAGCCGCTCGGTCCTGCCCTTGACCCAGCGGTGTGGACGTATCCCGTCATCGTCAAGCCGCGCTCTGGCAGCGGGTCGCGGGACATCCGGATCGTGCGCTCCGCGCCTGAACTCGCCGCCCTGCCGCGTTCCGAGCAGGTGCTCGTGCAGGATTACCTGCCTGGCGACGAGTACTCCATTGACGTGTTCGCTGACCGGCCAGGGCACGTCGTGGCGGCAGTGCCGAGGCTGCGGGCCAAGGTCGACTCCGGCATTTCGGTGGCCGGCCGGACCGTGCGGGACACGGAACTCGAGCGGTTCGGCGCCGCGGTCGCCGCGGCGACGGGACTGACCTTCATCGCCAACGTGCAGGCCAAGCGGGATGCTGCAGGCATGCCCGCGCTGCTGGAGGTGAACCCGCGGGCGCCTGGGTCGCTGGCACTCACGATCGCCAGCGGCGTCGACATGCCGCGCCTGGCGATGGACCTGATCCGCGGTCGCGACGTGCCCGAGCACGCCAGCTTCAGGGAAGTCGCGATGGTCAGGTTCCTTGACGAGCGGGTGGTGGAAATCGCGGAGCTCAGCCGGGTCGCCGCATGATGCTCGACGTCCCGCTGGACGAAGACTGGCACGTGCACTCCACGTTCTCCGACGGCGCGAGCACCCTCACCCAGAACGTCGCAGCCGCGCGGGACAAGGGCCTGCGGCGGCTGTGCCTGACCGATCATGTTCGGGCGAGTACCGGCTGGCTGCCTGAGTACGTCGCCGCGGTGACAGCCCTGCGTGGCCCTGCGGCGCCCGAACTGGTGACCGGCGTCGAGGTGAAGATGCTGAATGCCGCAGGGGACCTGGATCTGCCGGGCGATCTGAGCGGCGTCGAGGTCGTGCTCATCGCCGACCATCAGTTTCCGTCCCTGCACGGTCCCGTGCCGCCCGAGCAGATGCGTACTGAGATCCTGCGGGGCGCTATCGGCCGGCGGGACGCCGCAGGAGCGGTCGCGGACGCGACGGCCGCCGCGCTCGGCCGGGTAGGCGACGCGCAACCGGTCATCGCGCATCTGTTCAGCATCTTGCCGAAGCTGGGCCTGGACGAATCCTGCGTCCCTGACCAGGCGCTGGAGCGGCTCGCCTGGCGCGCCGCGGCGACCGGCACGGTGCTGGAGATCAACGAGAAGTGGTCCTGCCCCTCGTCAGGCACGGTGCAGGCCTTCGCGTCAGCAGGGGTGCGGATAGCGGCGGGCAGCGACAGTCACGACGCCGCCAGCATCGGCATGTTCGCGAGCGTGCGGCAGACCATCTGCGCGGTGGCGGCGGGCAGTGCATGATGGCCGTTGGCGGTGTCCGCCTCGTGGCGGCCTGGGTGCTCGTAGCCTTCGTGATCGCCGGGGCGTTCCCGCTGGTTACTGGCATCTATCAGTATCTGCTCGTGATCGCGCATGCCGCGCGGCTGCATTACGCGCGGTGTGCGCCGTGGCTGCCGCGCACCGCGATCCTCATCCCGGCCTGGAACGAGGGCGCTGTGCTCGGCACGTCCATCGACCGGCTGATGCGCCTGGACTACCCAAGGGACGCCCTGCGTATCTATGTCGTGGACGACGCCAGCACCGACGGCACGCCCGATGTCGTCCGCGCGAAGGCAGCCGAGTACCCGGGCAACGTGGTGCACCTGCGCCGCGAGAAGGGCGGCGAGGGCAAGGCGCAGACGCTGAACCACGGGCTGGACACGATCATGCGCGACGGCTGGATGCAGGCGCTGCTGATCATGGACGCCGACGTGGTCTACGAGCCAGCCTCACTGCGCGCCATGACCAGGCATTTGGCCGACCCGGCCGTCGGGGCCGTCACCGGCTACATCCAGGAAGGCAGCCGCCGTGGCAACTACCTGACGAAGTTCATCGCCTATGAGTACATCACCGCGCAGGCAGCGGCACGGCGCGCGCAGAACGTGATCGGGGCGCTCGCCTGCCTGGCCGGCGGCGCTCAGCTGCACTCAAGGGCGAACATCGAGGCGATCGGCGGCCGCATCGACACCGGCACGCTGGCCGAGGACACCGTCAGCACCTTCAGGACCCAGCTGGCAGGCCGGCGGGTGCTGTTCGAGCCGCACGCCAGGGTCTGGGCCGAAGAGCCAGGCTCGATCGCGGCGCTCTGGCGGCAGCGGCTGCGCTGGGCGAGGGGTAACGTCCAGGTCACCTGGCGGTTCAGGCACGTATGGTTCAGGCCGAGCAGGACGCACCGCCTCGGCAGCATAAGCTTCGGCGCGATCTGGTTCTCCGTCTTCCTGCTCCCGGTCACGCTCTTGCTCGCATCGGCGGCGCTGATCGCCCTGTACTTCGTCGACAATGACCTGAGCCACACGGCCTTCCGTGCCCTGTGGATCATCAATGTCGTCACCTACGTGTTCTTGCTCGCCTACACCCTTCTCATCGACACCAGGTCTGGACGCCGTTCATGGCTGCAGGGCGTTTTCTTCCCTGGGCTGATCAGCCTGTGCATCATGGCCGCGGTGCTGTTGCCGGCGCCGATGCACTGGCTCACCAGGAACGCCTTCATGGTCGCGGGATTCGCATACGGAACGCCGGCGGCGCGCGCGCAGGTGCTCTTCGCCTACGTCTGGCTGGCCGCATCCATGGGCGTTGCCTGCGCGGCCAAGCTGGTCGAGCGCGAGCACGGGCCTGGCAAATACCTGAGCGCGGCGCTGATCTACGTGGCCGGGTACGGCTCGCTGCTCTGCGCGATCACTCTGGCCGCCTACCTGAAGGAGTTCCGGAGGGCGGAGACCAGCTGGGACAAGACGGTGAAGACCGGGAAGGTTGACGTGCCACGATGAGCGATGAACCCGCGGCTCGCCTGCCTGACGGCCAGCCGCTGCCCGCCGAGTTCGTCGCGCGGACCAGGGCCGACGCACGCTCAGAGCGAGCCATCACGATCAAGGCAGCGGTGCCGCTCGCCCTGGTAGGCCTCGTGATCGAGATCTACCGGCTCGCGCGCGGCTGAGATCACAGCAGCTGATCGCGGACCTGGCCGTACATGTAGGCGCCGAGCCAGCGGCCCATCTCATCGAAGAGCCGCTTGCGCGCGGCTGTGTCCGCTGACCCCTTTGCCGTCGCGCCCTGATCCAGGTAGAGCCACGTCACGTGCTGACCGAGCCTGATCGCGCCGGCGCCGCGGCGCTCCCGCCTGCCCGACCGGCTCGCGGCTGCCCGGCTGCCCGGCGGGCCCGACGCTGAGATCACCAGGACCGGACAGGAGATGTCCAGCCGGCCGCGCAGCCCCTTGCCGAAATCCGGGTTCGACAGGATGAGAGCGTCCACCGGCCTGACAGCCCTGCGGGCATGGCACCACAGGGCGGCGGCTGGGGCGGCATCCTCCTCGGCGCTGAGGATGATCGCGTCGATGCCGTCGGCCTGGCGCAGGTGCCGGCATGCGGCGTCCAGTGAGGCGAATCCGGCCCGCATGGAGCGCGGCGTCCTGCGCCGGACCGTGCCGTCGAGCGGCTCGCGCACGTCCACGTCGGTGACGTAGAAGTGAAAACCTCGCTCGTTGTACCAGCGGGCGAGATCCGCTGGCGCGAACGAGCCAGTGAGATCGTGCAGGTGCAGGACGGCGCGCCTGCTCGGCCGCGCCGAGCGGCGCAGGAAGACGGCCGAGCCGAGAGAGGGACTGGCAGGCCCGGGGGCAGGCGGCAGCGCGACGGCCTCATACTCTTCGAAGGCCCCGCCCTGCTCAATCATGAGGCCCATTCACTTCCCCGTCCCTGTCTGCATGCGCGGCCGCTGCGGGTGCCGGCCAGGGAGGCCACCCAGCACGCCCCGCGATGTCGCGGTCCGGATGCCTGCCGGGCAGCCCTGGTGCGCGCCTTCGCCCCGGGCGCCTTGCGCGCACTGTCAACGGCCAGTGTCGCATCGTAGTCGGAGGCGCGCCCGGCAAACACGCGCAGCGCCGCGCGAGACGCGGGAATTAACAGGCCATCACCGTGCTTATCGGCAGCGATAATGACTAGCCAGCAATTTGAAAGCAACTAAAAGGCCAGCACTACCCCCGGAATCGCCGTTAGCGCCGCAATAACAAAGAACAGCCATATGAGATGCTATTCACTTCACATTGCCGGGCATGCCGGACGTGAAAGGAATATCAGCCGGGCGGGAACAGCCTCCACGGTGCGGAGTGGCCGGAAAACAGCGGAGGCCCCTCCATGTATGAGATGGAGGGGCCTCACGCCCCGCCTGGCGCGCTAGCGAACCGATGACTCGGCTGCCCGTGCGCCGCCTGGCGGCCACCGGGTATCGGGCTCCGCTGGAAATCGCCGGTCTCCCGGCTCCCCCTGCGTTCTCGGGGTCTCCCCCGGGACTGGCCCGCCGTCGGTGGTGAGAGAATTTCTACTGCCACAGCGGCAGGTCGCACAAGGTGTTCGGCAAGTAAAGACAAGATTCTTTTGGCTGTCCACAGGACTTGTCGTGCTTATCCACCGGAGCCAGCAGCTGTGCGCGTCTTTTCCACAGCGCCGTGCACAGGACCGCGTGCCTGGGACCGGCCGCGCCGGGCCCGATCGTGTCGGCCCGATCGTGTCGGCCGGGTCTGTCGGCACTGTTACGCGGCGAGGGCCGTCGCGCTTGCCGCTAGCGCCTTGCGCGGGGCCGCGACCTGAGCCAGCGTGCTGGCGCGCTGGTCGACCAGCCGCGTGAACATTTGCTGGCTGAAACCGAACACGACCGCATACATCGCGTCCCGTCCTGTGCTGGCGGGAACGCCAGTCGCGAAATCGAGGATTTTGGCCGCCATCAGCGCGGTCGCCGATCCGCTGACGAGTTTGAGCAAGGATTGGGAAACGAGGACGTTATAGGGACCTGGCGGCGTCCCGGCGCGCAGCGCGAACACAACGGAAAGCGCGCCGCCGAGTGCGCCGAGCCCGACGACGGCACCCGTTGTCACCCCAGCGGCCCACAACGCGACGTCGAGCGCCAGCACGGCGATGAGCAGAACGGTCGTGATATTGCGCAGACCGCGGATCTGCTGATGGTGCGCGTCCGACTCAGCGTGCTGGGCGGCCATGGCCCGCTGGGCGGCATGCCGGTCGGCCGCGCCTGGTACCGCGGCTTTCGCCTGCTCGTCGGGGAGCATCAGCATCAGCTGCTCGCTGGCCAGGTGCAGCGCCTGCCAGGCTGCTTCGACGCTTGAGCCTGACCACCAGTCCCGCGCCCTGGCCAGGAGCCCCGCTGGAGCGGCCAGCCTGGGCGCCGTGCCGAGCGGCACGGTCGGCGCTGACGTCGCAGCAGGGTCTGGCCCCTGGCTGGCACCGCCACGCTGGCTCGCCGCCCCCGTGCCGGCAGTTCCGGCGCTGGCAGTTGCGGGGCTGGCAGTTGCGGGGCTGGCCGTTGCCGTGCTGGCAGTTGCGGGGCTGGCCGTTGCCGTGCTGGCAGTTGCGGGGCCGACTGGCCAGGCGGCGATCGCCTTAGCCCGCTCGATCGCGCGCTCAGCCGTCGCCGCAGGAACACCGCCGGCGAATTGGCCGCCTCCGGCCGCCACCGCCGTCGCGAGCTCGGCGGACAGCCGGATGGCTTCGCTGACAACGGCCGAACGCCAGGCTGAGCTTGTCTTCATGCCCGGACGCACGACGGTATGACGCTCGGCTCCCTCGGTCATCACTTGTCTGCTTCCTGATCGGAGATATCGGCGACGGTCGCGCCGAGAGCCTTGATGATGTCGTCGGCGGCCGCCCCGATGGCGACGCCGTGCTCACCAGTGCCGAGCGTGATCTGGCGACCTGTCAGCCGCGCGTCGGCGATGACCGGCCAGTCTCGCGACGAGCCGAACGGGGTGATCGTCCCGCGCTCGTAGCCGGTCGCGGCCTTGGCGACGGCCGCGTCGGGCAGCGACAGGCGGCTCACCCCGAGCAGCGACCGCAGCTTAGGCCAGGACACCGTCCGGTCCCCCGGCACAAGCACGAAGAGGAAATCGTCGTCCGTCCGCCTGATGACCAGCGTCTTGACGACATCGGCTGGCGTGACGCCCCTGGCGGACGCGGCTTCTGCGAGGCTGCGGACCGGGCCGTGCGTGATGACGCGGTAGCGCAGGCCGGCACCGTCGGCGGCGTCAAGCGCTGGCGAGGGCATGGAGAAAGTATCGCCTGCCCGGTCCGCGCCGCGATTCTGGGTTCGGGAGTCAATTCTCTGCCCGGATTCGGGCAAGAACTTGGCGCTTGAGGCCCGCGAACACCAGGATGGGGAGGTGGTGGACGCCGAGCTGATCATTCGGGTATCCGCCTCCACCGGGCTGTCCCGCGGCGAGGCGGCTCGCGTGGTCGCCGACGTCGTCGGCTGGTACCGCGAGCCGGTCGAGGACTACGTCCGGCGCCGGCATTCCTACCTGCGGACGTACGGCAAGCGCAACAACGAGATCTTCGGGCTGATCGCCGCTGAGCTTGGTGACCGGCTCGTCGCGGCGCCCGACCTCACCGAGCGGCAGCTGCGCAGGATCGTCTACGGATAAGGAGACCTGTCGGTATATGTGCGGAATCGTGGGTTACATCGGCGGGCAGAACGCCGTTCCGATCCTGATGGAGGGCCTGTTCCGGCTGGAGTACCGCGGGTACGACTCCGCCGGGATCGCGATCGTGTCCGCGAAGGGCACGCAGGTGTTCCGCCGGGTCGGCCGGGTTCGCGAACTCGAGGCCGCGCTGCCCAGGCGGCTGTCAGGCAAGACGGGGATCGGGCATACCCGCTGGGCCACCCACGGCCCCGTGACCCAGGCAAACGCGCACCCGCAGGTGAGCGAGGACGGCAGGATCGCCGTCGTGCACAACGGCATCCTCGACAACGCCATGGAACTGCGCGAGGAACTCATCGCCAAGGGCGAGGCATTCAGCTCGGAGACCGACACCGAGGTTGTCGCGCACCTGATCGCCAACTCGGCGGCAGGCACGCTCGAGGAGGCCGTGCTCGAGGCGCTCGGGCAGATCACCGGCACCTATGCGTTCGCGGTACTCGACCAGCAGCACCCTGACCGGATCGTGGTGGCCAGGAACGGCTCACCGCTGATCCTCGGCGTCGGCGACCGCGAGATGTTCGTCGCGAGCGACCTGTCGGCCCTGGTCAGGCACACCACGTCCGTTGTCCACCTCGATGACGGCGAGCTGGCGACGGTGACCGCGGCCGGTTTCCGCACCTTCAGCCGCGAGCGCGAGAACACTGCCAAGCAGCCGGTCAAGATCGAGCTGGACGCCGACGACGTGGAACTGTCCGGTTACCAGCACTACATGCGCAAGGAGATTCTCGAGCAGCCAGGATCGGTCGAGCGGATGCTGCGCGGCAGACTGGACGAACGGTTCGGAACGGCGCGGCTCGACGGGCTGAACCTCGGCCCGCGAGACCTGCGGGGCTTCCGGCGGGTCAAGATCCTGGGCTGCGGGTCCGCCTACTATGTCGGCCAGATCGGCGCTCAGCTGGTCGAGGAGCTGGCCAGGATGCCGGCCGACGCCGAGGCGGCCTCTGAGTTCCGCTACCGCAACCCCGTGATCGAACCAGACACGCTGTACGTGGCCGTCAGCCAGTCCGGCGAGACGGCAGACACGGCGTTCGCTGTCCGCGAGGTCAAGCGGAAGGGCGGTCAGGTCGTCGGCCTGGTCAATGTCGTCGGATCGACAATCGCGCGGGAGTGCGACGGCGGGATCTACCTGCACGCTGGTCCGGAGATCGCGGTCGCCTCGACCAAGGCGCTGACGCACATGGCGATCGGCTTCGCGATGCTCGCGCTGGTGCTCGGCCGGGTCCGCGACCTGTCGATCACCGACGGGCAGCGCATCGTGGCCGGCCTGAAGGACCTGCCTGCACAGATCGAGGAGGTGCTCTCCGGCGAAGCGAGGATCGCCGAGATCGCCACCGGCCTGGCGACGGCCAGGAGCCTGTTCTTCATAGGCCGGGTCCGCGCCTACCCAGTCGCCAGGGAGGGAGCGCAGAAGTTCAAGGAAGTGACCTACCGGCACGCCGAGGCCTATCAGGCCAGCGAGCTCAAGCACGGTCCGCTCGCGCTCATCGACGAGGAGCTGCCGACCGTGGCGATCGTGCCCGACGACGAGCTGACCAACAGGAACATGGGCGCGGTCGAGCAGATCAAGGCCAGGAACGGGCGGCTCGTCATGATCACCCATCCCGGCGTGCCTGAGTGCGACAGCGTCCGGATCACGGTGCCGAAGAACGAGCGCGAACTGGACCCGGTCCTGCTCATCATCCCGATCCAGCTGATGGCCTACCACGCCGCACGTGCTCTCGGCCGTGACATCGACAAGCCGCGTAACCTCGCCAAGTCCGTCACGGTCGAGTAGCAATCGGCCGGCCACGGGCTGAACCGGCCCGCAAGGCGTACGGTGAAGTTCTGCGAGAACTAAGGGGACGCTGCACGCACCCCTCGAAGGAGACACCAGTGCCGCTCTCGACTTCTGCCGAGCGCAACAGCTTCGCCCAGGATCTCTTCACCCCGCTTCCCGCCCGTTATGACCGTCTGGCCGAGCTTTTGTCCTTCGGGCAGAACGGGCGCTGGCGCCGGGCGATGGTCGACCAGATCGTGCCGGCTCCCGGCAACGTCGTGCTCGACGTGGCGTCAGGGACCGCGGGCGTCGCGCTCCAGCTGGCCAGCCGCACCCGGGCCAGGGTCGTCGGGCTCGACCTGACCGAGCACATGCTGCGGCGCGGCAAGGCGAATGTAACCGCGGCCGGCCAGACGGACCGGATCAGCCTGGTAGCCGGGCGGGCCGAGCAGATCCCGCTCCCCGACGCCAGCGTCGACGCACTGACGTTCACCTACCTGCTGCGCTATGTCGACGATCCGCAGGCGACGCTGGCGGAACTGGCCAGGGTCGTCCGGCCAGGCGGCCGCGTCGCGAGCCTGGAGTTCTGCGTTCCGCCTTCGCCCTTCTGGCACGCCGCGTGGTGGCTGTACACCCGCTTGCTGCTGCCGCTCGGCGGGCTGGTCACAGGCGGCCGCGAGTGGTTCGAGGTCGGCAAGTTCCTCGGGCCGAGCATTTCGCGGCACTACCGCCGCTACCCCGTCGCGTGGACCGAGCAGGCCTGGCGGAACGCGGGCTTCACCGACGTCGGCGTTGCCCTGATGAGCCTCGGCGGCGGCCTGGTCATGTGGGGAACTCGGTCAGGTGGCTGAACCGCAGGCCAGGCCGGCCTACTACGCCGCCGGGCCTGGGCCGCTGCGGGACTGGTGGACGCTGCTGCACCCTCCGTTCACCGCCTGGCACCTGTCCTACGTGGTGCTCGGCGCGATGCTGGCTCCCGAGGTCAGGCTCGACCGCCTGATAGCGGCTCTGATCGCGTTCTTCCTCGCGGTCGGCATCGCCGCGCACGCGCTTGACGAGCTCAACGGGAGGCCGCTGCGAACGTCGATATCCCGCACCGCGCTGATCGTGGTGACTGCCGCGGGACTGGCAGGCGCGGTCGCACTCGGCGCGATCGGGATCACCAGGGTCGGCTGGGGCCTGTTGCCGTTCATGATCATCGGCCCGCTCCTCGTCGTCGGGTACAACGCAGAGCTGTTCGGCGGGCTCATCCACACGGACCTCGGCTTCGCGGCCGCCTGGGGGGCCTTCCCCGCCCTGACCGGCTACGTCGCCCAGGCGGGCCGTCTCGCCGTGGCGCCGGTCGTCGCGGCTGGCGCCGCGATGGCGCTCTCCGCCGGCCAGCGGCACCTGAGCACCCCGGCACGGCTGCTGCGCCGACGCACAGCGGCGGTCACGGGCAGCATCACGCTGTATTCCGGCGAAGTGACCAGGCTGGACGCCGCCGGGTTGCTTGAACCGCTGGAACGGGCGCTGCGTTCGCTGTCATGGGGCGTCGTGCTGCTTGCCGCCGCGCTCGCCACGGCGCGGCTGGCGTAGGAGACACCCCTCAGCCGAGTGACCTGGAGGCAGACGGTGCGGAGCGGCGTACTGACGGCAGTTGGCGTCATCTTGACCATCGCCGGCGTGATCTGGGCGCTGCAGGGGTTCGGAGTCATCGGCGGCAGCTTCATGTCTGGCGACTCGGTGTGGGCGGTCATCGGCCCTATCGTCGCCGTGATCGGCCTGTTGATCACCGTCATCGCCGTCCGGCGGGCCCGCGCCGCCTCCTGACCGCATTCGCTACCCTCTAGCACCTTCTGGCGACGCCACGAGCGTGCAATGGATTGTCAAACTCGCTATTAGTTTTCGGCACGAGTAACGTATTCATCACCCGCATCCGTCATCGGTCCCCACCATTTCTCAGCAGTTATTACCTAAGGGTTGATGAGCGCCGTGCTAGCCATAAATATTGGATATTCACCGCGGCACGCTGTGCTAGCGCCCGGGTCGGAACCGCCCAGGCGGCGGCTCCTGCGGCTCGCCGCCATCCTGAGCGTGCTGGCCGTGCTCGGCGGCGCGGCCTACGGGGTCTCCAGCGCGCTGCGCCAGAAGGCCGGCCCGCCGTCGGCCGCAGCGACAAGGTTCACGGTGCACATCTACCCCGCGACCCCGCTTGGCCTGCGCGGACCTGCGGGCCTGGCGGGCGAGGGGCAGCATCTCTGGATCACCAACTCCGCGGGCAACTCGGTCACGGAACTGGACGTGCGAGCTGGCCGGCGCCCCCTCGTCAGGACTGGGCCCGAGTACGGGTTCCTGGTGCCTGGCGCGATCACGGCCGGGGCTGGTCACGTGTGGGTTGCCGATGTCGTGGCCAACGCGATTACCGAGTTGCGCGCGGCCGACGGCGCTGTTATCAGGACAATAAGGAAAACGCCCTCACCGCATTCGCTCGTTCTTTTCGGCAACCGGCTGTGGATCGCGAATCCGAGCGCTAACTCAATTTACCTGATAAATGCCCGCACCGGGTCGAAGGTGCGGGCATTCCGGCACGACAGCCTGAAGTATCCCAGCGCGCTGGCCGTCAGCCATGACCTGCTCTGGGTCGCCAACGAGGCGAAGGACACCATCACCGTGCTGAGCGCTGCCACGGGAGCCTGGAAGTCGACGCTGCGGGGCACGCGGTACGGCCTCGGCCAGCCGGTCGCGGAGGTGGCGAGCCGGACCATGCTGTGGGTCGCCAACGCGTCAGCACGCACGATCACGCAGATCAGCACCGTGACAGGGAAGCCGGTGCGGATCATCGGCGGGCGTCGCTACCGGTTCGGCGTCCCCGGCGCGATGGCGCTGGCCGACGGCAAGCTGTGGGTACTGAACCCGACGGGCAACTCGGTCACCGAGATCGACGCGGCAACCGGACGACTGGTCGCGGTGCTCGCTGGCAGTGCCTATGGCTTCGACAACCCGGCCGGCATCGCGGCGTTCAGGCACGCCATCTGGGTGGCCAGCACGACGTCGCTGACCAGGATCGCCCTGCCCGCCAGCCGGCAGGCCGGCTAGGCGCACTGCCGGACTGCCGGGGCGCGCCGCTAGGAGCCTGCTGAATTGGGCCGGTTGTGGTGGTTCTGGTCACGCGTGATGGCGGGCTGGTGTGCTGTTGCCGGGTCGGCCTGGGGTGGCGGTGCCGCGAGCTGGGCGGGCCGCGGCGGCCGGGAGCGGGCGGGCTGGCCGTCAGATCAGGAGTCCAGCACCCAGGCGGTTGCCTGTCTGGTCAGGCCCTGGCTGATCAGGTTGCGCAGGTTGAGGGCGGCGGTGCGGCGCTTGAGCCAGGCGTGGTTCGCGGCGGTGCCGCATAGCGGAGCTTGATCCGGCGTCCCCGCCAGGTGGCGGCTTGCGCGATGGCGCGTTCGACGTCCGGCCGGTGTTTCATGTAGTCCTCGCGCAGCCCGGTGCCGGCGGCCCAGGCGGTGCGGGCGGCGCGCAGCAGGGCGTCGTGCCGGGTGAGCTTGAGGGATCTGCCGGTAGCGGAGGTCGTGCACCGCTGGCGCAGCGGGCAGCTGGCGCAGGCAGTGCCGAAAGTGACCGGGCCGCTGGCCGCGACCGGCCGGGTCAGGCCGGCCGGGCATGTCACGGCGGTCCCGTCCGGGCTGACGGCGAAGTCATCGATTGTGAACCCGCCCTCGACCGGGCGCTGCACCGGCATGGGCCTGATCACCGCGTCGTGCCGGGCGCTGCGGATCGCCTCCCGCAGCTCACCGGACCCGTACGCCGAGTCGCCGTACCATCTGGCCGGGTCGCCCTGCTCGCCGCGGGCGGCCTCGGAGGCGACGAACTCTTCCGCGACCGCAGCGTCTGAATTCTCCGGCCCCGCGGCCCTGGTGAGCTTCTCATCGGTGATGATCCCGGTCTGCGGGTCAGCGGCCAGGTGCGCCCGGTACCCGTCCCGGCGGGCCCCGGGCGACTTGCGGGTGTGCCGGGCGCCGGGGCCCGCCGTCGAGATCACCCGGTCCTCCGCGACCCAGCGGGCGATCCGCCACCGCCCGTCCGTCCCGTCCGGCCCCTCCGCGGGCTCGACGTCCTGCCCGGCAACCAGGGCCAGCAACGCCAGCGCCGAGCAGGCCGGCTCGTCCAGCGGCGCGTTCCTGAACGCTTCGATCACCACGCTGGCGTCCCTGACCAGTGCCGGCACCAGCGCGTTCTTCGCCTGCGGATCATCCCAGCCGATCTTCGGCTTGCCCGGCTTGCCGTAATCGTGCCCGGAGCACAGCTGCGCGATCTGCTCCGCCGCGCCCGGAACCTCGCGGGCCACCCGGCGCGTAGCGGAGATCAGCTGGGTGACCGTGTCCTGACTGGCCGCCGCGCCGGCCAGGATCGCCGGGCCCGCCGCCCGGCGGCGCCGGCCCCGCAAGGACCCCGGTCTGCTCGATCACCTCCTTCACCGCGTCATTGACCCGGTGCGGCCGCTGCGAGCGGGCCAGCCGGCGCCGCCAGCAGACCAGCGCCGACGGGTCGAACCCCGGATCATCCAGCGACACGCCGATCGCCACCTTCCACCGCACGTCGAACCGCGCCGCCTCAGCGGCCTCCCGGCCGGAGTAATCGTGCAGCGCCTGCAGCGTCATCACCGCCGCCATCTGCGTGGCCGGGACCGACGGCCGGCCCAGCCCCCCGGGGGGCGAACAAGTCCGCGTAACCGGCACCGGGAAACACCTCGGCCCGGTGCGCGGCCAAGAACGCGAACATGCTGCCCGCCGGGACGAGGTGCCCGGCCAGCGCCTCCGCGTCCAGAAGCCGCCGGTCCGCCCGCTCGAATCCCTGCAAGACAGGATTCTCCCAGGTCATCGAACACCCGGCCGGCAACCCGCCGCAGCCAGCCCGCCCTTCTTCAGCAGGCTCCTAGAGCACGTCCCGGCGCTGCAGGTAATGCAAGGAGATCCAGCCGACGAGCACGGGCAGCCAGAACGTGACGGTCCTGAACAGCAGCACAGCGGTGATCGCCTGTGCTGGCTGCATGCCAGCGCCCGCGAGGGCGATGGACAGGGCAGTCTCCACGGCGCCGATGCCGCCGGGAGTCGGGATAAACGAGCCTGCCGCGTTCCCTGCCAGGTACACGACGGCAATGCTCGCGAGCGGCACGCTCGCGTCGCCGACGGCGCGCACAGAAGCGGCGAGGCAGAGGATGTAGGCGAGGGTGATCAGCACCGTCCCGCCCACCCCCTGGACGAGCTTGACAGGTCGCTGCGCCACGTCGACGAGGCGCGGGATGACCTGACTCGCGACCGAGCCGACGCGGGAGAACAGCAGCCGCCGCCCAACCGGCAAGGCCAGCGCGATCAGCGCGAGGCCGACCAGGATGCCGAGCGCGATGTACGCCCAGTGTGGCGGTGTCAGGGCCCTGGCGGCCTTCGATGAACCGGCGATCACGGCCGAGATCAGGACCAGCACGCCGAAGACGGCGAACGACATGACCTGGGTGACACCGACGCTCGCGGCCGCGTCAGCGGCGCTGAGCTTCGCCTTGCGCAGGTAGCGCACGTTGAGTGCGACGCCGCCCACGGCGGCTGGCGTCACGAGGATGACGAAGGAAGCCGCGATCTGGACGAGGAGGGTCCGCAGCGGGTTCAGCCGCTCGAGCACGAAGCCGGATATCGCCAGCGTCGCGCCCAGGTAGGTGGCGGCCGAGCAGGCCAGCGCGACGAGACTCCAGCCGAGGTTGGCCTCAGCGAGGAGCTTGGAGAACGACACGTTGGCAAGCTGGCCGGCCAGGACGTAGGCAGCGAAGACGCCCGCGATCAGCGTGATCAGCGTGCGCGGCCGGACGCGATCGAGCTGGGCGGGCATCACCTCGCCGTCGGGGGCGGCAGCGAGCAGCCGTTTGCGGACGTCGGCGAGCACCTGCTTCTTGCCGCGCAGGGCCGATCGGGTCGAGCGGTAGAGCGCGACCGGCTGCAGCAGCGAGACCAGCCCGAGCAGCCCCTCTCGCGGCACCTTCTCGGTGGCGATGTCGACGGCGCGGTCGGGGCCGACCAGCAGCGCGGTCTGCGCGATCAGCTGGACGAGATCGAGCCGGAACTGCAGGTCCGTGGCGGCGACGTCGCCGTTGCCCGGCTCGAGCAGGGCGATCTCCTCCTGACCAGGCCGGCGGACCAGCATGATCCGCTCGTCGGTCAGCGCGCGGTGCGTGACCCGGTGCCTGTGCAGCAGAAGGACCGTGTCCCAGATCTCCCGTAGCTGATCGTCGCTGGTCAGCGCGCCGAGTTCAGCGAGCGTTGTGCCCTCCACGTGATCGGTGGCGAGCACCGCCGCATCCGGGCCGACGCGGATCACCGCGCGCAACCGCGGCGTGAGCACTCCGGCGTCCTCGGTCGCGTAGATGAGGAGCGCCTGCCGCTCGATCGCGCCCTCGAGCGACAGCGGGGCGCTCCGTGAGACGTTTGCTTTCAGTCGCACCCGCCGCCACAGCCGGTAGAAGGCGTCGGCCGCCTGCTGGTCACGGTCGAAGACGGTCACGTCGACGCGATCGCCACTGCGCACGGTTGCCGCGTACCTGCGGACCTCAGAGCCGCCGTTGGCCACCCGGCGGATCGCGATGATCGGATCGGCGTCAGTGCTAAGGGCCGCCGCGATGACCGCGGCGGACGGACGTCCCGTGGTGGTGCCGAACGTGTACTTGAGCCCGGAGCCGACCGCTGAGCCGATGGCGATCGTGATCAGCAGCGAGAGCACCGTGGCGTGCTTGTCGGCGAGGCTCGTGAGGAAGTAGAAGCCCATCGTGGTCCAGAACGCGGTGCGCCACTGCGTCCGGCCCCGCAGGCCGATGACGGTGACGTAGGCGACCAGGCCGGCCAGGTAGCCGTCAAGCGTCGCCTCGTGCCGCCCGGTCAGCCCGCCGGTAGTCGTGTGCAGCGCATTGTGGAGCTGAAGCAGGGCGGGCTGGTTGAGCAGCAGGTTGGCCAGCACCACGACGCCGACGGCGACCCCGCCGGTGGCCACGGCCTCGCCGAGCTTGCGGTACTGCCTGACCATCAGCGCCCTGATCGCGAGCGCGATCGGCAGGATCAGCAGGGCGATTCCGCCGGCCCAGCCGATCAGGTGCAGCAGGGCGCGCGGCAGATGCTTGCTGGCGCCGACCAGATCGAACTCCACGCCGGTGGCGGTGGCGCTGGCCAGCAGGGCAATCCCGACGAGGATCGCGATCTCGGTCACCGCGATGACGAAGCGGACCAGGTCAGCTGGTATCCGGACCCGCGTCTCCAGCTGATCTTCGACCAGCAGGCCGGCGTCGCCAGCCGCCGGCCTGGTGATGCTACCGGCGCGCGTCAATGCCGCCGTGACCGCTGGTCGCAGCGGCTTGTGACGCGAGCTCATAAGACGATCGTTTCACCTGCGTCCAAACCTGACACCGCCGCTCGGCATCAAACGGGGCCGTGCCCCGAGGCGAGAGCGCCCGGCGGCGGAAGTGCTGGCTGCCGAGCATGTTATCGGTCAGGTGCCGAACAGCCGGGAAAACGGGCAGATGAGGCGTGTTGGGCGGGCTGTGCCAGGCTCGCGGTCAGCGCGCGAGCAATTCGCTGTAGACGGCCAAGGTGGCCGAGTCAGGCCGGCCATCCACCGCGACCTCGGACACCACATCGAGGCAGCGGCCCCACGCGCCGCGCACACCTGCCAGGTTCCCCGCAGCGTGCTCGGCGCGCATCGTAGCCCGCCACAGCTGCTCGGCGGACGGGTTGGCGGCGAGGCCGATCCTGGCCGCCCTGACCGCCGCCGCCGGATCGCGTGCCGCGAGCGCGAGTTCGGCCAGCGTCTCCGCGGCGGCGACGATCCGCGCCGTCACGGAGTCGGCGAGCTCAGGCTCGAGCCACCAGTAGTAGCACCCCGTGAACGGCTGACCGCGGATGAGGCCAAGTGCCTGTGACAGCTGCTGGGCGTCGGCGCGCTTGATTCCCGTGGCGGTCAGCGTCTCGAACTCGCGCCAGTCCACCCAGGCGTCCGGATGCAGGGCATAGCGGCCGTGCCCCAGATGCTCGATCCATTCCCGGTCATCGGCGGCCCGGCCGAGAGCTCGCCTGGTCCTGACGATGAGCTGCCTGAGCGAGTCCGCGGGCTTCGGGTGCCGTGGGTCGGCCCCCAGCAACGTGCGAAGCTGGTTGTTGTGCAAGCCGTTTCTGTTCAGCGCCAGGACGACGATCAGCTGGCTCTGGGCCGGCACGAGGGCTCCGGCCTGGCCGTTGACGGTGAGCGAGCCGAGCAGGCCGATGTGCAGCCGAGGCTGCCTGGCACCAGCGGGCTCGGTGGCCTGGGGCTCGGCAGCTTGCGGCTCGGCGGCCTGGGACTCGGCGGCGTCAGGCTCGGCGGCCTGGGGTTCGGCGGGCGCGGCCTGGTCAGCTGGTCGCCTGGGCTGGCCGGCGGGCATCGCCGGTGCTTGCCTGGAGGGCACCAGCCGAGGCTCGGCGCAGGGCACGCTCTCCGGCGCGCCGGCTGGCGCGGCATCGGCGGGATCTTCTTCCCGGCCGGCAGCCGACCGGCGACGCCTCCGGCTCTCCAGCCAGCTGGCGAGAACCACGACAAGCGCACCGGCCAGCAGCCCCGCAGCGAACATCGCGATGCCGGGGAGCCGTGCGGTCAGCGCCTCGCTGGCGAGCCGGCCTGCCCCGGGCGCGAGCAGTGCGGATAACTCCATGTGCTGCGGTGTTCCTGCTGTCGTAGTGCGGTGAGCGTCAGCTCAGCATCGCCCACGCGGTCAGGCCGCACAACCGGTTCGAGGCAAGAGCGTGTCCCCGCCGCTTTGGCGGTCGGCGGCGATCGTTGACAGCAGTCACGCTGGCCCCGTGGGTCCAGTTATCGTCAGCTATGAGTTCTTCAGCCCCTTACGGCTCCCCTTCCGGCTCCCGTCCTGGCGTCTTCGCCGACCTGCAGGCGCTGCGGGAGTGCTGGCACCCGGTCGCCTTCGCGGCCAGCCTCACCGACCGCCCTGTCGCCGCCGACCTGCTTGGCGAGCCGCTGGTGCTGTGGCGATCGCCCGCCGGGGTCAGGGCGATGGCGGATCTGTGCGTGCACCGCGGTACCGCGCTCTCGCTCGGCTGGGTCAGCGGCGATGAACTGGTGTGCCCGTATCACGGGTGGCGGTACGCGGGCGATGGCCGGTGCGTCGCGATTCCCCAGCTCGCCGATCCTGGCAGGGTGCCGGCCAAGGCCAGGGTGCCCGCCTATCAGGCAACGGAGCGGTACGGCCTGATCTGGGTCGCGCTGGCCGAGCCGCGCTGGCCGCTGCCCGAGGTGCCCGAGCTGGAGGACGGCTCCTGGGTGAACGTGCCGGCCGGACCGTACGTGTGGCACTGCGACGCCGCGCGGCAGGTCGAGAACTTCACCGACTTCGGGCACTTCCCCTGGGTGCATCCCGGGCTGCTCGGCGATCCCGACCGGCCCGTCGTCCCGCGGCACGAGGTGCAGACCGACGGGCACGTGCTCCGGTACTCGATCGTGCGTCCCGAGGCGCCGAACACCGATGACTTTCCGGTCTTCGCGAACACCGGGTCCGGGCCGCCGGAGCGGCGCAGCAGCTACGAGCTGCACCTGCCGTACACGATCGTGCTCCGGCTCGGCTGGGGCGGCGAGCGCGGGATGGTGTACTTCTTCGCCTCCCAGCCGATCGGGGTGGATCGGTGCGCCGGTTACGTCGTTGTCGGCCGGAACTACAACTTCGGCCAGTCAGAGCGCGTGCTGCAGGAGTTCGAGGACACGATCTTCGGCCAGGACCAGGTCGTGGTCGAGTCGCAGCGGCCTGACCGGGTCCCGTTCGATCTGGCCGACGAACTGCACCTGAAGTTCGACGTGGTGGCCGTCTCCTACCGCAAGGCGATGCGGACGCTTGGCCTGGCCGCTGGCGGCCCGGCCTAGGGCGAAGACGGGTCAGGCTGAACTGGCTGGGCAGGCTCGGACGGCGGCTCCGCCGCGTTCGCGGTGGTGGGCCGCCGGAGAGGCAGCCGGCCCCGCAGGTAAGGACGCCGGGGCACGGCACGCCGTTCCGGCCTGCCGGTGCCGACAGCTGGCAGCGCGGCCGCCGGGCTGGTCACGGCAGGATCGAGGCCGGCGGGGTCGGTGGACCGCCAGGCCTCGCGCACGATCACCTGCAGCGCGCCGGCCAGCGGGATGGACAGCAGCGCCACGACGAACCCGCCGAAGATCCCGTCGATCCAGCTGCCGATCGACGCGCCGACCAGGATCGAGATCAGCACGAGCAGCGGGTTGATCCGTACCGTCCTGCTCATGATCAGCGGGTTGAGCACGTGGTTCTCGAGCTGCGTGTAGGCCAGGAACACGAGCAGCGTCACCAGCCCGGCGGCCAGGCTCTGGGTGAGCGCGAACAGCACAACGGGAATCCCGGCCAGCGCCCCGCCGATCATGGGCAGGAAGTCGACGAGCGCGACCCACAGCGCCCACAGGAATGGGAACGGGACTCCCAGGATGAGCAAGGTCGCGAGGACGACCAGGCCCGCGGTGATGGAGGTGGCGAAGTTGCCGAGCATGTATCCGGTCACGGACCGGTTCACTTCCGACGCGATCCGCCGGTGCCGCTCGGCCCTGGCAGGCACCATCAAGCCGAGCAACCCCGAGCGCAGCTTCGGGCCCTCCATCAGCAGCAGCACGACGAGAACGAAGATCGTCAAGAGGGTGATCATCAGCGTGATCGCTCCTTTGCCGACGCTGATGACCGGATTGGCGATGTCCTTGCCGTAGCTGGCCAGCTTCGGCGCGTTGGCCTTCACCCAGTTCTGGACGTGGTACCTGGTGACCAGGTGGCCGATCCAGCCCTTGCCGTGCTCGGCCTTGGTGACATAGCCGGGCAGGTTGTCGGCGAGGTGGGTGATGCCGTTGACCAGCGGGTATCCGAACGCCACCGCGAGCCCGGCGAACACCACAACGGCGGCCAGGGTCACGATCGCGACCGCGACGCCGCGCCTGCGCACCCGGTGCTGGACGCCGACGACGAGCGGGTTCAGCAGCAAGGCGATGAAGCCGGCCACGATGATGAGCAGGATGACGTCGCGCAGCCGGTAGATCACCTTGGCGGCGAGGTAGAACGCGATGACGGCCACGATCGCGGTCAGGATCGCTCGCAGCGGCACGCCCCTGGCTTCTGCCGCGGTCCACAGCACGGCGCGGCGGGTGGGACCTGCCGCTGCGCGATCCGGCCGCTTCAGCTCGAGCAGGTCGTCAGCGGGCTGGCCGTCGTCTGTCATGTGCACAGCATGCCAGTCTGTCGGTAATCGATGAACGCGGTGATGTAACCGGATAAGGACGCCGCTATCTGCCCTGGCCAGACAGCGTGAAACCCGGCCGTCCCGGCCCGACATCACCCGCCGCGGGTGACTGGCGAGTGCGGAGGGCGGGAACGCTAGCCGACTGAACACGATCGACATCGGGGGAAACAATGACGAGCACACGGTCGGCCATGACCGACATGCAGCCGAGTTCGGCCAACTCAAAGGCCATGATCGTCGGGTTCGCCCTCGTGGCGACCGGCGGCCTGATCAGCATGTGCGGCATCGGCATCAGCGGCACAGCCATGGTCAACGGCTTCAGGCGCTGGATGCGCGCTCAGCAGGAGCCACCGAGCGCGGTCATGAAGCGCAAGCTGTCCCAGGCTAAGGCCGCCACGGCGGCCGGCGCCAGTGCCTGGCAGAACGGAATGGCCACCTCAGGCAAGCACTGACGCCCGGGCTTCGCTAGCTGGCCGGGTCCTCGCCGCGCGGGCGGGGACCCGAGGCCAGCAGCCGGCCCGCAGGGCTCGGTCTTTATCGACTTATCGATAGCTGGACGCATCAGGAGTCCGTGTAGGTTAAGGCGCCATGACGAAGGCAGAGATGCTCGCGTACTGCCTGAGCAAGCCGGGCGCCTGGCGGGACGAGCCGTGGGACGAGGACATCGTCGCGAAGGTCGGCAGCAAGATCTTCGCCTTCCTCGGCTCAGGTCAGGCAGCCACCGTGGGCCTGAAGTGCGGGCCGACCAGGGAGGTCGCCGATGAATGGCTGGCTCGCTATCCAGACGACGCTGCTGTGATGGCCTACATCGGACGGTCGGGCTGGAACACGCTGCGGGTCGGCGGCGCGATCCCCGATGACGAGATCCTGGAGGCCGTGGACGCGTCCTATGACACCGTCGTGGCCAAGCTGCCGAAACGCGAGCGGCCGGCATGAGGACGACCACCTTCCGGCTCAGGACCTCCGGCAGCGAGTCGATCACAGACATCACCTGGCGTTGCGAGGAATTCGCCAGGGATGCGGCAGCAGGCGGCGACGGGCTGCTGCACGTGTTCGTCCCGCACGCGACGGCCGGGCTCGCGGTCATGGAACTCGGCGCGGGCAGCGACGCCGACCTGCTCGCCGTTCTCGCTAGGCTGCTGCCGGCCGACGACAGCTGGCGGCACGCGCACGGGTCACGCGGTCACGGGCGGTCGCACATCCTGCCCGCGTTCCTGCCGCCGCACGCCACCCTTCCCGTGGTCGGCGGCGGCCTCGCCCTCGGCACCTGGCAGTCGGTTGCCCTCGTCGACCTGAACGCCGACAACACTGAACGGACGGTCAGGTTGTCGCTGCTGACGGCGGCCGCAACGCCCTGAACTCGCCGTTTGGCGATTACGCACGCGACGGCAGGGTAGTGTGGGCTGTCGGTGCAGCTGTGACAACCGATCTCAGCACACATTCCTTATGGCAAAACACAGAAGACCACGCGACCCGCAAACCCGTAGCCGGCCCCGCCGGCGTGCAGCTGTCTTCCGCGGCGGCACGCTGGCCGTCACGATAGCTCTCTGCCTGGCCGGCAGCCTGAAGCTCTTCGCGTCAGCATCGACCGTTACTGACGGCTCGCATGCGGCGTCGCTGCGCGGATCCCGGCACGCGAAGCTGGTCCCGCCGCCGGTGCGGCGGCATCTGCACAACCGCACGCACCGCCGCGCGACGCGCTCGGCGCCTGCGGCCGCGTCGAGTCCCGCCCCGGCAGCGACGCCGTCACCAAGCGCGCAGCAGGTGTCCGGGCAGTCGATCACCGCCGTCGGCGACTCGGTGATGGTCGCCTCGACGCCCGCGCTGCAGGCAGCCTTGCCAGGCATCTACATCGACGCGATGGTAGGCCGTCAGTTCAGCACCGGCCTGCAGGTCATCGCCAGCCTCAAGGCCCAGGGCCTGCTCAGGCCCATCGTGGTGGTGGGCCTCGGCACCAACGGGACCGTGACCGCTGACGAGATCAGCCAGCTGTTCGCCGAGATCGGACCGGATCGCAAGCTGGTGCTTGTCAACACGTTCGAGGACAGGCCGTGGGAGGCCGAGGTCAACGCGACCCTGGCCGCCGCGGCTGGCGACCACCCCCATGTCGTGCTGGCGAACTGGTACACCACGATCGAGCACCGCACGAACCTGCTCTGGCCGGACGGGATCCATCCGCAGCCCGGCGGCTGCGTCGTGTACGCGCAGATGCTCAAGACCGCGCTCGAGCGGCTCCTGACCCTACGCTCCTGAGGTAATCGCGTACCGCCGCGGCCGGCGCATCAGCCATTCCCAGAACGTCCGGCGCGGCGGGCGCGCGACGATGTTCCCGCTGCCGACCCGTCCTGACACGGTGATCCGCACAGTGACCGGGACCTGGCTGCCCCACGGCGCCTTCACCCTGACGTTGCCGCTGCGGATGGCGACGTCGTCGGTGTCCACGACGATGCCCGGCTTGGTGATGATGAGCAGGTTGCCGCTGCGCACGTCGGCCTCGATGTCGATCGCGCGGTGCGCGATCGCCGCCTCGGTGAAGTCCAGCTTGATGTTCCCGCTGGTTACCCGCGCCTCGATGCGACGGGGCACGACCCACCGGCCGACCCTGGTCAGGTTGCCGCTCCTGGTCTCCAGACGTACGACATCCTTGGGCAGCGCGGGTGCGGCGGGTACCATCGGCGCGATCACCTGACCGCTGGCCGGCAGGTCGCTGGTGAGGGCGGCGAGTTCGCCATAGGTGCGGGCGGAAAACGCGAGCTCGACCCGCTCGTCCAGTTCCTCGGCCGTCAGGCGGCCGTCACCGGCCGCCGCCGTGAGCAGCTCGATGACCCGGTCCCTGTCCTCGTGCGACGCCCTGAGCCGGTCGGGCGACGGCGCGCTTCCGCTCTGCCCGGCCGGTGAGATCTCGCCCATCATGGACAAACCTTAACGTGCGCCATCGGCCCCTGAGGCGATCACGGCAGCGGCGGCAGCGTCGCCACGATCAGCGCCTTGATGGTGTGCATCCTGTTCTCAGCCTGGTCGAACACCACCGACGCCGCAGACTCGAAGACCTCCTCGGTCACCTCGAGCGCCGTCAGCCCGCGCTTGTCGTAGATCAGCCGGCCGACCTCGGTCTCGGTGTTGTGCAGCGCGGGCAGGCAGTGCAGGAACTTGACCGCAGGGTTCCCTGTGGCTGCCAGTACCTCGCTGGTGACCTGATACGGCAAGAGCAGGTCGATCCTTGCGTCCCAGCTCTCGGTCGGCTCCCCCATCGACAGCCAGACGTCCGTGTAGATGAAGCCGGCCCCGGCGACCGCCTCGCCGACCTCGCTGGTGACCGTCACCGAGGCGCCAGAGGCCCGCGCGAGGCCGGCAGCGATGGCACGGATCCCCGCGTCGGGCCACAACTCCTCGGGCGCGCACACGCGCACATCGAGCCCGAGCAGGGCGCCGGTGACGAGCAGCGAGTTCGCGGTGTTGTTACGGCCGTCGCCCAGGTAGCAGTAAGAAACTTGATCAAGCCCGGTGGCCGCGTGATCGCGCATGGTCAGGACGTCCGCGAGCATCTGGGTTGGATGCCAGGTATCGGTCAGCCCGTTCCACACCGGCACGCCAGCGAACGCGCTGAGCGTCTCGACGGCCTCCTGGGAGAAGCCGCGGTACTCGATGCCGTCGAACATACGGCCGAGCACGCGCGCGGTGTCCTTGACCGACTCCTTGTGCCCGATCTGGGACTCGTCGGGGCCGAGGTGCGTGACGTGCGCGCCCTCGTCGTAGGCAGCGACTTCGAACGCCGACCTCGTCCTCGTCGATGGCTTCTCGAAGATCAGGGCCAGGTTTCGGCCGGCGAGGCGCTTAGGGCGCAGGCCATGGCGTTTCTCCTCGCGCAGCCGCTCGGCCAGGTCCACCAGGTACAGGAACTCCGACCTCGACAGGTCGGTCTCCTTGAGCAGGCTGCGCCCTGACAGGCGCGGGTCGTGCGGCAGCGCATCCATGGGCGTGGCTCCTTCGGGGTCGCAGGCATCAACCTAGCCTGTGCGTTTGCCGGCACAGATCCCGGCAGGGCCCGCCAGCTGCCTGGATGGCCAGGTACAGGAGCGGCCAGCCCAGGCCGCCGCTCGCCTGGCCACATCCTCGCGCTAACGAGGGCTGAGATGGCCAAGGATGTCAACTGCAGCACCGAGCTCGCCAAGGCGATCTCGAAGTCGCTGGTGCCGCGGGAGCCGATCAGCATCTTCCCGATCGACCCGCAGGTGGCGCTGCAGCCGGACCCCGGCAATCGAGGCGAGTACTACCTGAACGCCTTCACCGGGGCCCATCCTGGCCCGTTCGCTGGCGTCTGGGCGGCCGAGGAGCAGGAGACCGTCATCGGCTCCTACCCGGTTCGTTCGCTATCCGCAAGGGAACGCCGCTGACCTGGGCTAACTCCCCTGACATGCGCAAGATATACGTGATACCCGACCACTCGACTCAGGACGCCCAAACGACCGGCTGAAGCCGGCAGCGCGCGGTGGCTAGTTGCTGCCCGTTGCCTGCGGATCGCCGACGACGTCGTCGTAGGACACCGCCACCTGCTGCTCATCCCTGCGCTGCTCGGCGAGCGGGAGCAGCGAGAGTGCCTGCCGGTCGGCGGGCGTGAGCGGCGGCTGGACGATCGAGCGCGGCCAGAGCCTGCGCGCCAGCACGACGTTCACCTCGGCTGAATAGATCGTTATCTCAACGATGAGGTAGATCCATGCGATGAGGCTGAGGACGATCGCGAAGATGCCGTACACCGAGTCGCTGTGCAGGTAGTGCTTCACGAGCTGGGTACCGGCGGCCTCGAGTACCGTCCATCCGATCCCGGCGAGGACCGCGCCTGGCAGGAGCCTGCGGACCGGCACCACCTTCGGCGTCAGGACGCGAAACCCGACCGTGTACATCCCGACGTTGGCGGCGGCGGCGAGCACCTCGGCAAGCATCGTGTAGCCAAGCGAGCTGCTCCCCCACGTGCCGAAGCTGGTCAGCAGCGTCGTGATGATCACGCCGCCGCCCAGGACCAGCAGGAACAGCCCGGCCCGGCCGAGCCGCTGCCAGTAGCCTGGCCGGTCGGGTCCCGGCAGGTTCCATACCTGCGACATCGCGAACATGCCGGACTGAGCGAGCCCTGACGCGCCCCACAGTGCCACGACCAATCCGACGGCGAGCCCGATGACGCTGGACTGGCGCAGCTGATGCACGTTGGCCGTAAGCGGCTTGCTGATCACCGGGAACTGCCCGGCGACCGCGGACACCACTTCGTGGCGCAGAGCCGAGTTGCCGGCGGCGACGATGCCGAGAATGGTGGTGAGCACGAGCAGCAGCGGAAACAGAGACACAAATGCCGTGTGCGACAGGCTGGCGGCGAGCTGGCCTGAGTTGTCGTCGCCGTACTTCTTGATCACCGCGAAGGTAAAGGCCGTCGCCACATGCCGCTGCTGCCAGCGATCGACCCGGCGGATGAGGCGCTCGACCGGATTCACCTGGCCGCTGCTACCGCGTGTAACCGCGTCTAAACACTGCCAGGCAAGGCGCCGCCGGCCCGCCGGATTCTCCTCGCACTTGTCACCGGATGTTCGACGCGTCGTCATGTCGTCGCAGCCGGGCCTCGCACCGTCGTGAGCGACCGTTAAGTACGTGCGAATCGCCTACGTCACAGAGTCCTTCCCGCCCGATGTCAACGGCGTCGCGAGCACGGCGATGCGGGTCGCCGAGCAGCTGGCGGCGCGCGGTCACCAGCCGCTCGTGATCGCTCCCCGGCCGGCCAGGCGGCTGCCTGATGTCAAGACCGGATTCCCTGTCGTCCGGGTTCCCTCGGCCGGCCTGCCGCTGTACCCCGGCTTCCGGGTCGGCCTGCCAGGTCCGCAGGTCCGCGCCGCGATCACCGGGCACCGCGCCGACCTGGTCCATCTGGCCGGCCCCGTCGTCCTGGTCGCCCGAGCAGGCACGGCGGCCAGCCAGCTCGGCATCCCCTGCGTCGCGGTCTATGCCACGGACATGGCCGCGTACGCGAGGACCTACCAGAGGTGGGACCGGAATACGGCAGAAAGGGGCCGTGACCTGATCTTGAGAACGTGAACCGGCCGTTCGGAGCCGGTGACAGATACCTCATACGAGGTGGCTATGCTGCCTGGGTCCTGTCGTCCGTATCTTCGAGGTGCGTGTGACGTCGATCGACCGCACCGCCTATCCGCGGTTCAAGCGGATGATCACGACGCGCGAGCTCGCCGATTCCTTCACCCCGTCGAGCGAGGAGATCGAGTGGGCTCGGGACATGACCCTCTCCGATCCCCACCTGCTTGCCTTGACGGTCTGGCTGAAGAGCTACCAGCGGCTGGGCTACTTCCCGAAGCTGGATGAGGTGCCGCAGGTTGTCGTCGAGCATGTCCGCGAGGCGCTGCGGCTGCCCGCAGACTCGTGGCCGAGGTCGATGCAACACGGACGGCGAAACGGCATCGGGAGTTCGTCCGTACGCGGCTGGGGGTGAAGTACAACGCCGCGAAGGCGCGGATCCTGGCCGAGGAAGCGATCCGGGCGGCGGCGCAGGCCAAGGACAACCCGGCAGACCTGATCAACGTCGGCCTGGACATGCTGATCAGACAGGGTTGTGAGCTGCCCGGCTACACCACCTTGGACGAGGCGACGAAGACGATCCGCACCCAGGTCAACCGGGGCTTCTTCACCGCCACAGCAGCCCGGATCGGCCCGGCGGATCGTGCGGGCCCGGAGCGGCTGATGGTGGTGGACCCGGCCACCAGGCGCAGCGCTTTCGATGCGCTCAAGGCCCCGCCGAAGGCCGCGACGCTCGGAAGGTTCAAGGAACGGCTGCAGTACATGCTGGAGCTGGATGCGCTCGGTCCGACCGAGGTCTGGTTGCGGGGCATACCGCCGGGGAAGGTCGGGCACTTCGCCGGGGAGGCGCGGGTGACCGACGTCGCGGACCTGTCGAAGATGAAGGACGACGCCAAGCGGCTGACGCTGCTGGCCAGCCTCATTCACGTGCTGCGCGCCGCGGCGCGGGATGAGGTGACGGACATGTTCTGCAAGCGTATGGCGATCATTCATCGCAAAGGCCGCGACCGGCTGGAAGACCTGCGAGAAGAGCACCGGGCCGAATCCGAGCGACTCTTGGAGGTTCGGCGAGGTGCTGGCCGCGGCCAGGGAGGCATCGGAGCCCGAGTCGCTGGAAGGCGTCGGTGGTGCCGCTGGCGACGAGGACGGCGGCCGCGCCGTTGACGTGTCCGCTATCGGCCCGCCGGACGGCGTCGCCGACGACAAGGCGGAGGATCCCGCTGTGGACGTCGGCCCGGACGGCGCGGGCGAGGAGGTGGCGGTGCGGATCGGGCAGGCGGTGCTCAAGGCGCTGGAGTCCGGCGGCGGCCTGGAACAACTGATGGCCGCGCACCAGGCGGTGGCGGCCTTCCACGGGAACAACTACCTGCCGCTGCTGGAGGCGTTCTACCGCTCCCACCGGGCGGTGTTGTTCACGCTGGTCGACGCGATCGAGCTGGAGGCGACCAGTGCCGAGCGCGGGGTGCTGGACGCACTTGAGTTCATCCGCGCCGTCCGGCATCGCCGTGGGGAATGGATCGAGGAGACCTGCGTTGTCGACCGCGGTAACGAGCAGGTCCGGGTCTCGATCGACATCAACGCCTTCGCCTCGGAGATGTGGAAACGGACGCTGCGGGACAAACGCCGGCCCGGGATGCTGGCCCGGCGGCACC
Organism: uncultured Actinomycetota bacterium; assembly: GCA_963739025.1. Taxonomy (GTDB): domain Bacteria; phylum Actinomycetota; class Actinomycetes; order Streptosporangiales; family Streptosporangiaceae; genus Chersky-822. Next base: position 1,118,741 of record CAVTYS010000006.1, read on the forward strand.
TGGAGGTGTGCGTGTTCTCCCACCTGGCGGCCGAACTGCGATCCGGGGACCTCGCCGTGGCCGGCTCGGACTCCTACGCCAACCTGCACGCCCAGATGATGACCGGGGAGGAGTGCGAGGCCGAGGTCGCGGGCTTCTGTGAGCAGGCCGGCATTCCCGCCGACGCGAAGACGCTGGTCGCGTTCTGCAAGGAGAAGCTCACCGAGACCGCCGCGGCTGTCGATGCGGGCTACCCGGCGAACGCCGACCTGCGTTTGGAGGGCGGCAAGCCGGTGCTGGCCCGGCGCAAGGGCGCCGACCGGCGTCCGTCGGCGTCCATACTGGAGGGCGCGATCCTGGAGCGGCTGCCGGATCGTAGCGTGCTGGACATCCTGGCCCGAAGCGCGCATCTGACAGGCTGGCACCGGCACTTCGGCCCGGCCTCCGGATCCGATCCGAAGATCCGGGACACGCTGGGCCGGTATGTGGTGACCGCGTTCGCCTACGGGGGGAACCTCGGGCCCACCGAGGTCGCCCGTCACATGCGCGGGGTGAGCGCGCACGAGATCTACACCGCCGGGAACAAGCACGCCGACGCCGGGCGCATCCACAAGGCGTCTGCTGACGTCATCAACGCGTTCGCCAAGCTGGACGTGGCGCGGATGTGGGGCGACGGCCGGGCCGCGGCTGTGGATGGCTCGCAGATCGAGACCTGGGAGAACAACCTCCTCGCGGAGTCCTCGATCCGCTACGGCGGGTTCGGCGGGATCGCCTTCCGGCTAATATCCGACACCTACATCGCCCTGTTCTCCCACTTCATCCCCTGCGGGGTCTGGGAGGCGGTGTACATCCTGGACTCGCTGCTGGCCAACGAGTCCGACGTCCAGGCCCGACCAGATCCATGCCGATACCCAAGGCCAGAGCCTGCCTGTCTTCGGGCTCGCGGCGTTGCTCGGGTTCGAGCTGCTGCCGAGGATCCGGAACTGGCACGACCTGAACTTCTACCGGCCGGACGCCACGACGAAGTACGGGCACATCGACGCGCTGTTCGGCGACGACGTGATCGACTGGGCGTTGATCGAAAAGCACTGGCCGGACCTGCTGCGTGCCGGGATCTCCATCCGGGAAGGCCGGCTGTCCTCGGTGACGCTGCTGCGACGCCTGGGCAACCACTCGCGTCGCAATCGGCTGTACAAGGCGCTGCGGGAGCTCGGCCGCGTCATCCGCACGATCACGCTGCTTCGCTATCTGTCGGGGCCGGGGCTGCGCGACCAGATCGGCGCGATCACCAACCGGACCGAGCAGTTCCACAACTTCGCCCAGTTCCTGATGATCGGCGGAGGGCTGATCGGCCACAACGACCCGGACTACCAGGAGCGGGTGGTGAAGTTCAATGAGCTGGTCGCGAACGCGGCCATCTTCTCCACCGCGCTGGACATCACGGACGCGGCCAACGCCCTGGCCGGCGAGGGCTTCCCAGTGGACACCGACGACCTGGCCACCGTCTCCCCGTACATCACGCGCACGATACGCCGTTTCGGCAGCTGGGTCGTCGATCTCACCCCGCCCGACCGTGCCCCGGCGACCCGCCTAGATCTGGAGCCGCGCGTCCTGTTTCGAGTCTGAGCGAAGCAACAAAGCTACAAGAGGGCGTTTCATCTTGAATCGTAAAGAACCTGAAGGGTATAAGGGAGCGGTCTGCAAGACTGTCGGCTTCTCAAAATGGGCATTCGGAAGACCCCAGACGTGGCCCCACTGCCGAAGTCGGCCGTGTATGAGAATCAAGGCGGCGCCGCGCGCGGCGCCGCTGGCCCGGCGTCAGCGCCGGGCTCTGCCTTAGGCCCGCCCGGCGCACGCCGGGCCGCGCTTCGCAGGGCAGGCAGATCAAGATGGCTCAAACGAACACTGGCCAGGTGCGGCGTGGGCCGTCTTCCTCGCTCCCGATTGTCCAGTTCGCGGTCATCGCGTCAAGGACCCGGCCTGGGAGGCGGTTCTAAAGTGGCAGCCCTACCGCGACGGTTGAAGTGGGGGAATCCGCGCCATTAACGCCCGAACCCAGGGGCAGCGTCAGGCACGTCGCTACCGGACGCAATTCACCCCTGTCGGATGATGTCTGGCCAGACCGGGAGGCACAGAGTCGGAAAGGGTCCCGCGCGTGTTCTTGGCGAGCGCTGGCGCCCGAAGATGTGAGCGCCCGGCGTCCGCCGAGCCTGTAGCAAGGGACAAAGCCGGAGGCGAACCCGAGAGCCCGGCCGACGCTCATGTGCCGGTCGGCGAGCACGCAGAGGTGAGGCATGAGCGACAAGCAGCCGAATATCGTGTTTTTCTTCTGGGACAACTTCGCGTGGGGTGAGCTGGGCTGCTACGGGGGCGGGGTGCTGCGGGGTGCGCCGACACCGCGGATTGATGCCCTCGCTGACCAGGGCCTGAAGTTGCTCAACTTCAACGTGGAGGCGCAGTGCACGCCGAGCCGGTCGGCCTTGCTGACCGGGCGTCACTCGATCCGCTCAGGCACCCAGACCGTAGATGTTACCGGCGGGGCCGACGGGCTGACCCGCTGGGAGGTCACGATCGCCCAGGCGCTGTCTGACGCCGGGTACGCCACGGGGATGTGGGGCAAGTGGCATCTGGGCAGCGACCCCGGGCAGCGCAGCCCGGTGGACTTCGGCTTTGACGAGGCAGTGTGGTCCCCGCGTACGGCCGATGAGGTCCTGTGGACCATGCAATCGTATTTCCCCAAGGGGGAGGTCACGGCCAGGCCCTACGCGGGGGATAAGAAGATCCCGCTGGAGTACCAGACGATCTATTCAAGGAAGAAGGGCGCCAGCGCCGAGCCGGTTAGCCCCTACGACGCGGAGTTCCGGGCCGGTTTCGACCGCAAGATCACCGAATGGGCCTGCGATTTCATGGCCCGTGCAAAGGAGGCGGGCAAGCCCTTCTACCTCTACCTTCCCTTCACGCATGACCGGCTTCCTGCTCGGGGACGCCGGGGAATCAGGCCGCGACATCATCTTGTGCCTGCAGGGCAACCGGCTGCAGGCGGCGAAGTGGCATCAGTGGAAGGTCCATCTCTTCACCCAGGACGACTTCTACTCCACATGGGTCCCGAACAACATGCCGCTGTGCTTCAACCTTCAGTGGGACCCGCGGGAGGAACACGAAGTCAATTTCCCGCACGGCTGGGTGGCCCACCCCATCGCCGAGGCAGCGGCCGCCTTCCTGCTCACGCTGGCAAGCGAGCCCCCGATTAAACCGGGGACGCCGGATCCCTATACCCCGCCTGCACCCGGCGAGTTCCAGCCCCAGACCCACCTGCAGATCGGCCCGATCACGCAGTTCGTCACCTCGCTGGTCAAGACGCACGAGGAAGTGCAGCAGCCCCCTCATGGCATCGAGCACCATGCCGGATGAGCAGCGACCCGGCAGGCGCGGTGCCCGCGAGCCCACCGGACAATGGCGGCGCGGGCACCGAGCTGTGCGTGCTGCTGGCCTGCTTCGCCGGGTCCAAGCGCGCCGCGAAGATCCGCGGGCAGCTGGACAAGCGGATCGGGGAGAGCGGGGACACCATCGTGGACCAGCTGGTCCTCACGGTCGATGCCAAGCATAAGGCGCTGGTGTATGACCCGCGCAGGACCCTCGCGGGGACCCTGACCGCGGCGCTGACGTGGGGCATCTTCGGCCTGATCGCCGGGGGGCTGCGTGGTTTGGCGATCTGGGCGGTCATCGGCGCCATCTGCGGCGGCGTGTACGCCTATTACACCGAGCACCTGCTCACCAAGAACGAGCTCAAGCGCATCGGCGGGCGCCTGCCGGGCAATTCCTCAGCCATCGTGGCGTTCGCGCACGGCTCTGATCCCCAGCGGGTCCTGTCATCTACCGCCTCCTGCGAGCCGACAACCGCCAGCGTCGCAGCGATCGCGGCGGACCTGTCCGCTCGGGTGTATAGCGGCGCAGCGCACCCGGCGGCAGCCCCGGCCACCGCGGCCGGGGCGGTACCGGACCGGACTGCCGGGCTGAGCATGCTGGTGGTGAGGTTCGGCGGTGAGCACGCGGCCCGGCAGGCCCTGGGCACGTCCGGGTCAGCCAAGCACCAGGATCCGCGGTCACCCCAGGTCGAGTACTTCGTCGAGACGAATAAGCAAGGCAGGCGCCGGGTCTTCGAACCGGTCACGGGGGTTGGCGCCATGTCGAAGAACGACGTCATCAGCTGGGGCGCCTTCGGCCTGGTGTATGGCGCCATCGTCGGATTCGCTGGCAACGGCGGGGCCCTCAGCTCCCGTCAAGAGCGGACTGGTCACCGGCCTCGCCTGGGCCCTCTTCGGCCTGGTCGCCGGTGCCCTGTACGGCCAGTGGGCGGGCCGCGGTGTGTCGGCCCGGCGCCTCAGCGATGTCGGCTCGCTCGTGCCGCCCGGCACCTCTAGCGTCCTGGCCTGGGCAGACGGGAACCTAACCCAGCAGGCAATCGACAGCTGGTCGGCGCCCGGATCGAAGCGGCTGATCCTGCGCTTCAACCCCGTCGGCGACGGCATCCTCCTAGAGGTCTAGCGCAGCGATGCGCGCCAAAACGATACCCAGCACCGGGCTCCTGCAGTGACCGGGAGGCCTTGACATGACCGGAACACCGGAGTTCCTGGCCACCGCGATTCATTACGGCGGCTGGAAGTGGACCGGCGAGTTCACCACGATCGACCTGATCGCGGCGACGACGAACGCACTGAACGGTGCGCTGCTAGCGCGGCGGCCCGACCACTACCGCAACTTCACGATCGTCGGGATTCTGCTCATGGCGCTACTCGGCGGCCTGGGCGGCGGCATCACCCGTGACGTGCTCCTGAACAAGATCCCGAGCGCGCTGACCAACCCCGCGTACATCACCCTGTGCCTGATCGCGGGGATCATCGGGTACCGGATCGCCTTCGCGAAGGGCCAGCTGTTCCGCGAGGGCCTGTTCCAGTTCATGACCTCGTTCTCGCTCCCCTGGTACGCGATCGCCGGTGCCCAGGCCGCGGCCACCGCCGGACTGCCCGTGCTCGGCATCCTGACCATTGCGGTGATCGGGCCCACAGCTGGCCGTTACTACATCGATATCACCTGTGGAGTACCACCCAAGCAGTTCATCCGCGGCGAGTGGTTCGTTTCCATCGCGATGCTGACCGGCGCAGTCTGGATTGCCTGTGACGCCGCAGGACTGGGAACCTGGGCGTCGACGGTGATCTCCTTTGTCATCGGCTTCACCCTCCGTATGACCGCCCTGTACCGGGGCTGGGAGGAACCGCTCGCTAAGGAGCCGACCGGCGTCTACCAGCACAGTGACGGGCGCCCGCTCCTCGGACGCAAGATCAAGGGCAAGTCGGTGCGGGAGATGCGGGACCTGGGCCTCACAGTCAAGCCCACCGAGACGGAGAAGAGCTAACCAGGAGTGCAGCAGAACGAGACTGTCGGTCCCGGTTCATTGGCTGCTCCGCCACTAGCGGATCTCGAATGTCGATCCAGCGCACGGTCAGCCATGGACAGTCCTGAACGACTCGCCCCACTCCTACGGATCAGGGGTGGCAGCAGCGTGATAGCCCGGCCGCCGCGGCCAGGGTGCGGACGGACGCTCGCAGGACGGTCTCCAACGTCTCGGACACATGGTGGAATCAAACGATCGTTAGATGCACGACCCGGCCGGCCCCGCACGGTGTCCGATTCACCCCGCCCTTGCCGTGCACCAATCCGTGCATCAAACCGCCTTGCCCGATTGCCTTGATGCACGCCTTTGATGCACACTCAGTGGCGTGGATCCGATGAAGCACTCTGCGAAGCCCGCCGCCAAATCGATCGACCACGGCCGGTTCGGGTACGCGCGCGTCTCGACCCGGGGCCAGACCCTGGAGGTCCAGCTGGCCGCGCTCGCCGCGGCCGCGGTGGCGCCGGCCAAGGTGTTCGCCGAGAAGAAGTCCGGCCGGGCCGGCAGTGCCCGGCCGCAGTGGGAGGATGTGCGGTCCCGCCTGCGCCCCGGGGACACCCTGGTGGTGAGCAAGCTGGACCGCATGGGTCGCGACATGCGGGAGATCATGGAGACCGCGTGGTCGCTGCAAGACCTCGGGGCGAAGCTGGAGATCCTGTCCGGGCCGCTGGCCGGGGTCTACGACCCCAGAGGCATGGGCAAGATCTTCTTCGCCATGCTCGCCGGGTTCGCCGAGATGGAACGCGAGATGATGATCGAGCGGACCAACGACGGACTCGCCCAGGCGGCGGCCGAGGGAAGGCACGGCGGCCGTCGGCCGGTCATCTCCAAGGACATGATGCGCATCGCGCTGGGCCGCCGCGCCGACGGCGAGTCCGTGACCAGCATCGCTAAAGGCCTGACGTACAAGACCGCTAGCGGCCAAGAGCGGACGGTCTCCCGCCGCGCCCTCTACAACGCGTTCAAGGCCTACGACGCTGAACGGTCCGAGACCCCGTAGGCCTTACAAGGATATGGCCCCGGCCAGCACGTTCGTTCCCTCAAGATCCGCTCACGGCCCCTTTCTGCCGTATTCCGGTCCCACCTCTACCATCTCGGCAGCGTCGGGGAAGCGCTCGGCTGGCGGCACTTGCGCCGCATACACAACGCGGCCGCGCGCGCCCGCTCGACCTGGTGGAACACGGCGTCACCGGGTTCCTCGTGCCGCCGGGCGACCGCGCCGCACTCGCCGCCGCGGTGGCGGCGCTGGTGGCGGGCAAGCGGCTGCGCGCGGCTCAGGGAGCGGCGGCGCGACGCGGCGTGCTCGGCAGGACATGGCCGCGCCGGTGCGCGGAGCTGACCTGCCATTACGAGGAGGTACTCGGCCGGGTCACGGTCGTCCCCGCATGGCGCGCAGGGGCGCGGGCATGACGACGTTCGCTGCGCTCGGCGACTCGATTACGCTCGGCATCGGCGATCCGGTCGGAGCGCAGCGCGGGCAGCGCGTATGGCGCGGCTGGGCCGCGCTGCTCGCGGGCAGCCTGACCGATCCTGACCTGCACATCCTGGCCGCAAGCGGGGCTTGTGCCAGTCAGATCGAGCGCGAGCAACTGCCCGCGGCCCTGCGCCTGCGGCCGGACATCGCGAGCGTGATCTTCGGCATCAACGACACCCTGCGCCCTGGGTTTGATTCCGAGCTGATCGGCAGGTCAGCGGCGCACACAGTCGGCGCGCTGCGGGCGGCCGGCGCTGAGGTGCTGACGATGCGGCTGCCAGACGCTGGCCAGATGCTCAGGCTCCCGGGCGCCCTCGCCCGGCCGCTGGCCAGGAGAACCCAGCAGGTCAATGCCGAACTGGACGCCGTCGCCATCAGGTTCGGCACGCTGCACTTCGACGCGGCGGGCACGCCGGAGACCTACGACGGGCAGATGTGGGCTGTCGACCGGCTGCATCCGAACGAGCGCGGTCACCGCATGATCGCGCGGTCGTTCCACGGGCTGCCGGCGGCCGCTGGCCATCGGCTCGGCCCGGCCCCTGCAGCCGCGCCTGCCAACCCGCCGCCGACCAGGCTCGCTGAGGTCGGTTGGCTGGCGACCAAGGGCACTGCCTGGGTGCTCAGCAGGTCAACGGACCTGGTGCCGTACCTGCTGGCGATGGCGGCGGCCGAACTCGCCGGCTCAGCTCGGCTGGCCATCCGGGCCGGCTGCTGGCCCCGTGCCCGCGTTGACGGCCAGCCGGCCGAGCAACTCGCGCAGCCCAGCGGTTTCCTCATCCGTGATGCCCTCGCGCAGCCGCTGGTCGAAAGCCAGCGCCGCGGCGCGCAGCGTCAGGAACATGTCATCGCCGTCCGGCGTGAGCCGCACGACATGGATCCGGCGGTTCGCTGGGTCGCGGTGCCTGCTGATCAGGCCGTCTCTCTCCATCGCGTTCAGGTGGTGCGTCAGCGTGGCTTCCCTGATCCCGACCGCGTCAGCTAGCTCGCGCTGGCTCGCCAGGTCGCGCGTCTTCATGGCCAGCAGGACGAGCCAGACCGGCAGCGAGCCACCGGCCGTGGTCAGTGAGTCGTCGAACGCCCGGCTGACGGTCCTCGCCACCTGGGTGAGCTGCAGGCCGATAGGCGTCTGCGCTGGTTGCATGCGCGCAGCGTAGCATGATCCATTGATATCTAAGAATTAGAGGCCTAACAGGACTCGCGGGCAGCGGTTGCAGCCACGGCCGGTCTCGTGGTCAGCGAACCGGGTCGAGATCGGGATCTGGCCGTTCGCTGCCGGCCGCGAGCTCGTGGGTGATCTCGGTGAGCAGCTCGAGCAGACGCGGGTGCAGATCAGGCTGCCAGTCGTCGAGCATCCGCTCGATCATGTCCTGGCGCGCCGCGAAGATCCGCGCGTGGGCGGCTTCGCCGGCGTCTGTAAGTTCGTCAGGCGCCTCAGGCACGGGCTCGGCTGGTCGCACGTAGCCGGCTCGCACCAGCTCGGTCATCCTGGCGCTGAGATCTGGCACGCTGATGAACAGGCGCCTGGCGAGCAGCCCGCGATCCTCGCCGAGATGCTCACCGAGCCGCAGCAGCAGCCAGGCCCCTCGCGGCGAGACCCCGACCCCTGACGTCGCCACCAGCTTGGAGTAGACCTCGCGGCGGCGTTCCCTGCCAAGCAGCGAGCTGACGGCCCGGCGCATCTCCTCATCCGACGTCCTGACGGTCGGCCTGGCGGTGGGCGCGAGCCGGTCGGCCTGATCCACCGCGCGGGACGTCCTGCGCAGCGGGAGTTCCCTGAGCGTCCACGTCAGCACGAAGGCGACCGCACCGACCGGCACGGCGGCGAGGAACACGGTGCGGATCGAGGCTGCGTAGCCAGACACGAATGCCGCGTGCACGGCGGGCGGCAGCTTCGCCAGCACCGCCGGACTGGCGCCGCTCGTCACGCCCAGGCCAGCCGGCAGCGGCAGGCCGTGCAGCGCGGCCGTGAGGTTGCCAGGCAGCACGTGATCGAAGATCGCGCCGAAGACCGCGGTGCCGAACGAACCGCCGATCGACCGGAAGAACGTGGTGCCTGACGTGCCCGCGCCAAGGTCCGCGTAGTCGACGGCGTTCTGGACCGCAATCACGAGTACTTGCATGGTGGCGCCGATGCCGGCGCCGAGCACGAGCATGTACAGCGAGCTCGCGAGCGTGCTCGTGGCCGGGCCCAGATGCGAGAGCAAGTACAGGCCGGCGGTCAGCGTCGCAGTTCCGAGCACCGGAAAGACCTTGTACCTGCCCCACCGGCTGATCAGCTGGCCGGTGCCGATCGACGTGGCCAGCAGCCCTGCCATCATCGGCAGCAGCCGCAACCCCGACGCCGTCGGGCTCACTCCCTTGACGATCTGCATGTACTGCGGGAGGTAGGTGAGCGCGCCGAACATCGCGAATCCGACCGCGAAGCCGATCGCGCCGGCCGCGGTGAACACGGGCTGCTTGAACAGGTGCAGCGGCAGCACTGGTTCGGCGGCGCGGCGCTCCGCGAGGACAAACCCGGCCGCGAACACGGCGGCGAGCACGCCAAGCGTGATGATCGGCCCCGATCCCCAGGGATATGTCACCCCGCCGAGCGACGTCAGCAGCACCAGGCTGGTCGCGGACGCGCCGATCATGATGGTGCCGAGATAGTCGATGCTGCGGCGCTGCCGGCTCAGCCGTCCCGGCAGCACGGCGGCGACCACGATCAGGGCGATCACGCCAATCGGCAGGTTGACGTAGAAGACCCAGCGCCAGGACAAGGTGTCGACGAAGAACCCGCCGATCAACGGGCCGATCACGCTGGTCACTCCGAACACAGCACCGAAGAAGCCCTGGTACCGGCCACGCTCCCGGGGCGGGACGATGTCGCCGACGATGGTCTGGGCCCCGACCATCAGCCCGCCGCCGCCTATGCCCTGAAGGGCGCGGAAGAAGATCAGCTCGGTCATCGTCTGGGACAGGCCGGACAGGGCCGAGCCGATCAGGAAGATCACGATCGCGGCCTGGAAGAAGATCTTCCGGCCATACAGGTCCCCGAGCTTGCCCCAGAGCGGGGTGCACACCGTGGAGGCCAGCAGGTATGCGGTGACGACCCAGGACAGCCTGGACAGGCTGTGCAGGTCGCCGGCGATCGTCGGGAGGGCGGTCGCGACGATGGTCTGGTCGAGCGCGGCCAGCAGCATCCCGAGCAGCAGCCCGGTCATGATGACGAGCACCTGGCGGCGGGTCAGCCTCGGCTCGCCCGCTTGCCGCTGGCCGGCTGCCTGGTCCCCCCCGCCAGGGCGATCGCCTGCGGTATCGGGCACGATTGCTTACTCCCCCGCCGGCCCCTGATTTACCGCGTCCGCGACGCAGGGATAGGCGCTCGCCGCCTCGTCCAGCCAGATCCTGAGCGCGCGGGTAGCCTCCGTATCGTTCCTGTTGTAGGCGACCAGCCAGGACCTGGCGTCCGCATCGCCCTCAGGGCCGGCCGCGTGCTCGTAGCGGGCCATCGCCTCGTCGCCGCCGGGATCGGCCACCTCCCAGCCGAAGCCCGCCAGCGAGGCGACGGCCTTCAGCGCTGCAGACCCGCCGGTGATCAGCTGGCGGTCGAAGGTCCGGTACAGGTCGACCCATTGCGCTGATCCGGTGAACGCCGCGACCTCCTCAGCCAGCCCAGTGGCAGCGGCGAGCCTGCGCAGCTGGGAGTTCTCCGCCGAAGCGTTATAGCAGTAGGCGCGCAGCCGCAGGCCAGCCGCGCGCGCGGCGTCGCGCAGGTCGGTGAGCCAAGCCCAGAATTCGGTGAACACCCGCCTCTCGACCGCCGCAGTCATGGGTTCCCAGGTCAGGAACGCCCGGTAGCCGTCAGGCCGGCCGGCCCAGGCCGCCCTGATCGTCACCAGGGTTCCCCACAGGTAGACACCGTCAGCGGTGTTCTCCATGTCGATGTCGACCTCGATGATGCCGCGCGGCACGCTCACCGCGGTGACGCCACGTCTGCGGTAGACGGGCCTGCCGCCGAGCGCGGCCCTGGCCTGGTCGATCTGCTCGTGCAGGTCCCGCATGGGGGTGTCGCTGTAGGACGCGGTGCGCGGGCACAGCGCGGCCGCATCGCCAAGCGTCTCCAGCCTGTCCCTGGCGAGCCTGGCGAGCTGAGCCTTCTTGCGCGGCCCGAGCACGTCGGCAAGGGGCGTCCGGGCGGGAAGGCCATCGCGAGCCGCCAGCACCGGCCGCAAGTCGACGCCGGAGGCGACCAACGCGGCGGTCCGGTGGTCCAGGGCTGCTAGCGCTGCCCGGTCTGCCACACCGTGGTCGTGGTGAATGCGCCACTCACGCCAGCCGATCCTCGGCAGCAAGCTCACGTCGCCGGACCCGGCGGCGAGCCGCGGGCCGCAGCAGGACCACCACGGGCACTGCGCGCATTCGGTGATCCTGACGGGGACGACCAGCGGCCTGACCGCCGGATCAGCCACGGACGCGGCCGCGACGGCGATGATGTCCAGCCGGAAGCTGAACTCGAAGTCGTAGACCTCCATCGTCGAGCGCAGCCGGGTCCTGCCCGCTGATGAGGGGGTCCGCCAGACGGGCGCGTCCAGGTCGTACCAGACCACGACCTCCTCGACGCCGATGATGCCGCCCCACCTGCCGCCGCCGGCCGCCAGGCCGGCGGCCTCGAGCAGCCGCTGGTAGTGGGCAAGCTGCAGCAGGTCGTCGCGCCGTCTGCGCGCCGTGCTGGCCGGGTCGGGCGCTGCTGACTCAAAGGCAAGGCCCGCAAGGCCCGAGCAGCGCGCCGCCTCGCTAGCGGACTGGCCCCTGAGCTGGCCCCGGGGGACGACCTCCCGGGGATCCCGCCGCGCGGTGAGCTGGCCCCCGGAATCCCCACGCGGGGTGAGGGTGCGGTGGTGCTTGATGTCGACCGCGCGGTAGCCAGGACCTTCCGCGGCAACGAGCAGGTCAGGCTCGCCGACACGCCGGCCGGCCAGATCGGCGGGGAGACGGCCGCCGACAATCAGCGCCGCGCCGGCCGACATGGCGGCGTGCGTCGTCTCCTCGCCCTCGGCGCGATGCTCCCTATCGTCTCCCCGCAGCATCGTCGCGCCGGGATGGAGCCGGCCAAGCTCGGCAACGACCTCGGCCTCGAATTGCCTGCCACGGGCGAGCCGGCGCTCGAGCGCGGTGCTCGGCGGCAGGGGGTCGCCCGGACGGATGGTGTCCCACTGGGCACGTACCGGGCACTGCTTGGCCACGTAGCCGCCCTGTGGCGGCACGGCAGAGACGTCGTAGCGGGTAGCCACGACCGCATCGTAGCCAGCGGGAGGTCAGCGCGGGGCCGGCGGCTCCTCGGGCGCGCCGGGGAAAGGGTCGGCCAGCGGAACGAGCGGATCGGCGACCGGGATTGCCGCCGCGGCGAGCCTAACTTGCGCTGCAGGCGGGAACGCTGGCCGGTGTGCAACCAGCCGGCGGCGCCTGACCGGCTGCATCGGCTCGATCGGTTCGGCCTCGGCCGTCGACCGGGCAAGCCGGGTGATCCCCCAGGTCGCCGCCAGCATAGCGACGGCCTCGGCCGCGATCCGGCCGGTCCCGCCGCCCAGGTGCTCGTGGTACAGCAGCAGTCCGAGCAGCGAGCCGACCGCGGGGTCGAGAACCGAGAAGACAGGCAGGAACGCGGCCAGCCCGGCCGCCCGGTAGCCGTTCTGCTGCATCGTGTAGGTCAGCAGTCCGATGACGATCAGCAGGTACGGCCGTGCATCGGCGAGCGCGCCAAGCTGGTGCGCGCCGACCAGCGCGGCCACCGTCTTGGTCAGCGCGTCGGTGACGCCCGCCGCGATCCCGCCGCCGACGCCGAGCGTGAGCGCTCGCCGGAGCGGCGACAGGCGCTTCGCGAGCAAGCCCGCGATGACGGCGACCAGGACGGCAGCGAGCGCGGCCAGGCCAAGCAAGCCAGGCGTAGCCGTGGACTGGCCGCCCGACGGACGGGCCACGGACAAGAACACGGCCAGGCCCGCGACGGTGGCCAGGGCGGCGAGCCATTCGGCTGGCCGCATGCGGCGGTGGTCAGCCCACGCGGCCAGCGCGAGCGCGAACAGCAAGCTGCTTGCCAGCACCGGCTCGATGACGACGAGCCGCCCGAGGTCGAGCGCGGTCGCCTGCAGCGAGAGGCTGACGACGACGGCGCCCAGCCCGGCGAGCCAGAGCGGCCGGCGGACCAGGCGGAGCAGGACCGCGGTGTCGAAAGCCGCGTCGGACCTGAGCTTGGCCGCCACCCGTTGCTGGACCACGTTGGCGACCGCGAAAGTGGCAGCGGCCGTCACGGCGAGGGCAATGGCGAGCGGCTGCACGCCTGCGCCGTTCATGCGGCGGCGAAAATCAATGCCATGTCCGACATCATGACGTTCGGACCGGCCTGAGGCCAGCGGCCGGCACGAAGTGCCCGAAGCCAGCGGCCGGCACGAAGTGCCTGCGGGCTACCGACTAGGTCGAGATATCTGGATACGGGACCGTCCAGTGACTGAGGCGGGCAGCGAACTCGCGCTGAAATGCCAGCGGCTCGTCGTAATCCCGCTCGAACAGCGCGATGAACAGCGTCAGCAGCAGGAAGTTATGGCAGCCAAGCTCGAAGAGCGCGACGTAGTCATGCGTCGCGAGGGCCTCGCGCTCCGCGTCGGTGAACGAGAGCCATGTGCTGCGCTCCATATCAGGGATGTTCAGCACGACGTTGGCACGCTGGGCCTCCCACCACGTGACGGTGCCGCGCGGGTCGTTCCTGTAGCGCTCCACCAGTTCAGGGTCGCGGTCGACGGTGTAGAGAAACTTGTCGAGCAGGTACTTACTCACCGCCGTGCCTCCTCGCGCCGCTCCGCCACGACCCCATTCTTCGGGTACCAGGTGAAGTAGGCCTCCATGGTGTGGAACAGGTCGAGCGAGTCGACGTAGTCCGCCCGCATCGCCTCGCCGGCCACGCCCATCATCAGCATGAAGTCCATGAAGCCGTGGGTGGCGTTGCCGGGCAGCCACAAGCTGTCGAGGCTGACCTCGGCCAGCGCGCCGTTCAGGTCGGCCGAGGCGATCCACTCGACCGCCTTGCGGTCGAATTCAGGGTCGGGGCCGTGCGGACCGAACTGCCGGGGACCGCCGAGCTCCAGCGACAGATGCCCGGTGCCGATGATGGCCACCCGCTGGTCCGACGGCCACGCTTCGACCAGTCGCCTGATCGTCTTGCCGAGCTCGACGAACCGCCTGGGCTGCGGCAGCGGCGGGGCAAAGATGTTCGTGTAGATCGGCACGATCGGCAGGTCCGCCTGCGGCCGCAGCGTGATCAGCGGGCAGGTGATGCTGTGGTCGATCCGCAGCTCGTTGCTGAACGCGAGGTCGAAGCCCGCATCGATTCCCGCCCGCAGCAGGTAGCCGGACAGTTCCTCGTGCCCGTTCAGGAACATGCGCGGCAGGCCGAACTCACGCTCTTCGTTCCAGAAGTTCGCGTCATAGTGCGGAGCCTTGCCGATCAGGAACTGCGGCATGTTGTCCAGCCAGAGCTGATGGAAATGGTCGCTGCCGACCATTACGAGCACGTCTGGTTCTGCCCTGGTCAGGGTCTCGCGGAAGTTCTCGATCTTCGCCACCCACTCGTCGGCGAACGGCGGCCTGTCCTCGCCGGCCGAGGTGCTCGCCCGGTAGTAGAAGGGGTGGTGCGTCGATGCGATGACGGCGGCGACGGTCGCCATGGAAGCTCCCTCACGTGCTGGCAGGGTCGGGGGGCTGGTATTGCGTGTGATGCTCGACGTTCAGGTAGATGTCCATGCCGACAGGGCGGCGCTGCTCCTCGGCGAGATGGCCGAGCAGGCCGGCGGTGCGGGCGAGCAGCGCGAAACCGCGCAGCAGGTCGGCGGGAAGGCCGAGGTCTGCCAGTGCCGCGCCGCAGGTGCCCGCGCCATTGAGCGGCAGCGTGCGGCCGAGAACCTGGGGATGCACGCGGCCGATCGCCTCGAACAGCCGCAGGTGCGGCCCGCGCAACCCCTCCTCATCGGCGATCCGCAGCAGGGCGGGGGTGCGCGGGTCGGTGATCTTGTGCACAGGATGCCCGAGACCTGGCACGAACGTGCCGTCTTCGCGAGCACGCCGCACGGCCGCGAGCGCCACGTCGTCGAACCCGGCATCGTCGGCCGGCACCGGCTGGCCGTCAAGGCCGGCGGCGAGGAACCGCGCGGCATCCTCGGTGACGCCGAGGAACCTGGATCCGCCGCCCAGCAGGCCAGCGGCGATCGCGCCTTGCACGGACTCTGGCGCGCTCAGGTACGTGAGCCTGGAGGCGATGGCGGTCGGGGTGAAGCCGTGGTCGGCGAGCGCGACGAGCACGGCCTCGAACACCCTGACCTGGCCACGTTCCGGCCGCCGCTGGGTGACCAGCCACAGGGCGAGTTCGCCGAAGCTGACGTTGCCCATCAACTCGCCCGCCAGGTCGTGACCGAGCACCGTGATGGTGTCTGGCGTCGAGGCGCCGATCGAGGTGCGGAACGCTGGCTGGTCCTGCGCGGGCTGCGTCATGTCACCGCCCTGCCTGAATGTCGTCGGCCTGGTCCGCGATCACCGCGCTGAGCCAGGCCCTGATGTCGTCGCCATGCTCGTCGAGCGCGGGAGGCGGCAGGTCGTATCGAGGCGGCGTCGCCGAGAAAGTCAGGGGGTGCCTGATGACCGGCCTGGCCGCCGCGCCGGATCCCGCGGTCACCACCGGGTCGAGGCCGACCTCCTCGGCGAATGCGATGCCCTGGTCGACGGTGTTGATCGGCCCGCACGGCACGCCGACGGCGATCAGCGTCCCGAACCATTCGGCAGCGGAACGCCCGGCCAGCCGCTCGGTCAGCAGCGGCCTGAGCTGGTCACGGTTCGCCGTGCGGTCGGCGTTGCGGGCGAACCGCGGGTCATCGGCAAGGTCAGGGACACCGAGCACCTCACAGAGCTTGCGGAACTGAGCGTCGTTGCCGGCGGTGACGATCAGGTCGCCGTCACCGGTGGGCAGCGGCTCGTAGGGATACAAGCTCGGGTGCGCGTTGCCCATCCGGTACGGGACGACGCCGCCCGCCGCGTACGCACTGGTCTGGTTCACCATGCCGGACAGCGCCGACGCCATGAGGCTGGCCTGGATGTACTGGCCGTCGCCGGTGCGAGCGCGATGGTTCAGGGCGGCGAGGATGCCGATGGTCGTATGCAGGCCGGCGATGACATCGAAGACCGAGATGCCGGACCGGTACGGTGGCCCGGCCGGATCGCCGGTCAGGCTCATCAAGCCGGACATGGCCTGCACCATCAGGTCGTAGCCAGGCAGGTGGCTGCCGCCTTCCGCGCCGAAACCGCTGATCGACGCGTAGATGATGCTCGCGTTGCCGGCTCGTACCGACTCGTAGTCCAGGCCGAACCTGGCCAGGCCGCCAGGCTTGAAGTTTTCCACCATGATGTCGGCTCGCCTGGCGAGCTCGCGGGCGGCGGCGAGATCGGCTGCGTCGGTGAAGTCGAGCGCGACCGACCGCTTGTTCCTGTTGATGGCCATGTAATAGGTGGACACCCCGTCGCTGGTCTCTGGCGGCGTCCAGCGCCTGGTGTCGTCGCCGGCGGGGCTCTCGACCTTGATCACGTCCGCGCCGAGGTCGGCCAGCAGCATCGTGCAGTACGGGCCGGCCAGGACTCGGGAGAAGTCGGCAACGAGAAGCCCGGACAGTGGCCCTGCGGGCCGGCTGCTGGCCTCGGGCCCTGCGGGCCGGCTGCTGGCCTCGGGCCCTGCGGGCCGGCTGCTTGCCGCAGGCACTGGCGCGGGGTGGTTCATACGACCTGAAGTCCCTTCTGTCCGCCTAGCGGACACTCATCCGGATCCGCAGGTCAAGATGCGGGCACCGCGAGCGGCACGGTCACGGCCGGCGCTGCCTGGCACGCTGCCAGGTCGGCGCTGATGGCGCCTGCAGTGGCAAGCAACAGCGGCAGGTACTCCCCGGTGAGCACCTCCACCGGCGTCTCTGCCGCGTGCACGGTGACGTTCATCGCGGCGATGACGCTCCCGTGTCCGTCGCGCAATGGTGCCGCAACCGATCGTATGCCGAGCGCGAGCTGCTCGTCGGTCAGCGACCAGCCGCGCGCCCGCACCTCACGGAGCGCCGCCTCGCGCTCAGCCTGGCCCGGCTGCCATCGGGCGGTGATCCCCGACCGGCTCGGCTGCGCGAGCACGGCGTCGACCTGCTCGGGCGGAGGCCGGCCAGCAGCACCTTGCCGAGCGAGGTCTGCATCGCCGGGAACCTGGTCCCGATCGTCACCGCCAGCGCGATGATCTTCGGCACGGCCACCCTGGCCACGTAGACGATGTCTGAGCCGTCCAGCTGCGCGATCGACGAGGATTCGTGGGTCTTGGCCACCAGCGCTTCCATATGCGGCCTGGCAATGTCCCAGAGGTTGCGGGACAGCACGTAGGACATCCCGAGCTCGAGCACCCTCGGCGTGAGCTCGAAACCGCCGCCGGCCTGGCGCACGTAACCGAGCTCGGCCAGGGTCAGCAAGATCCGCCGTGCGGTCGGCCTGGCCAGGCCGGTCGCGGCGGCGACCGCCGCCAGTGACATGACCGGCTGCCGTGGCTCGAAGGCCCTGAGCACATCGAGCCCGCGCGCCAGTGCCTCGATGAAGTCGGGCGCTACGCGCCGGCTTCTCGCCTCGGGCCCCGTGTCGCGGCGTGCCATCGTGTCTCCGTTCCCCGCTGTCCCGGGTAGATTCCCACCACTTGACAGGATCACGCAAACCGGCAACGCTTCCGGTCATGCCGCATGCGGCCGTGATACGGACGGTTGTCCGCCTCGTCTGGTACGTCCACGTCCGAGTGACCGGAGGTTCGACATGACTGATGCTGTTGCTGACCTCGCCGGGCGGCCAGTGGTCTTCAGGAACGCGACCGTGCTCACCATGGACGGCTCGCACCGGATCGAGCACGGCGCCGACGTCTTGATCTCGGGCGAGCAGATCGTCGCGGTCGGGCCGCGCTTGCAAGTGCCCGATGGCACCGCGGAGATCGACGCGACCGGCGGCATCCTGATGCCGGGGATGATCGACACGCACCGGCACATGTGGCAGACCGCGATGCGCGGCTACGGCGCCGACTGGACTCTCACCCAGTATTTCGTGTGGAACTACCTGCAGTGGGGCAAGTCCTTCCGGCCGCAGGACATCTACGCGGGGAACCTGCTGAGCGCGATCGAGGCTATCGACGCTGGCGTGACGACCACGGTGGACTGGTCGCACAACCTCCAGACAATCGACCATGCCGAGGCCGCGACCGACGCGCTGACCGAGGTGCCAGGCCGGTTCGTGCTCGCCTACGGCAACATTCAGGCCGCGCCGTGGGAGTGGTCAGCGACGCCGGAGTTCCGTGACTTCGTCGCGAGGCGGTTCCCCGGCGGCGGCACTGACATGCTGGGTTTCCAGATGGCCTTCGACGTCCCGCCGGCGAGTCCTGACTTCCCTGAGCGGGCCGCGTTCGAGGTAGCACGCGACCTTGACGTGCCGGTTACGACACACGCGGGGGTCTGGAAGGTGACCACCGACGACGGCATCCGGCTGATGCACGAGAACGGCTTCATGAACGAGCGGACCATCTACGTGCACGCAGCCAGCCTGTCCGCCGACTCCTATCACCGGATCGCGGCGAGCGGGGGTTCAGCGTCGATGTCCACAGAGAGCGAGCAGAGCGCGGGCCAGGGCTACCCGCCCACCTGGAAGCTCCGCGAGCACGGCATCGGCGTCTCGCTGTCCATGGACACGAGCGTCTGGTGGAGCGCTGACCTGTTCTCCGCGATGCGCGCGACGCTCAGCGCGGATCGCGCGCGGGAGCACCTCGAGGCCCACAGCAGGGACGAGACGGTGACCCACCACAAGCTGCGCGCCGAGCAGGTCGTCGACTGGGCCACCATGGGCGGGGCGCGAGCACTCGGTCTAGACTCGCTGACCGGCAGCCTGGAGCCAGGTAAGAAGGCCGACGTTGTGCTGATCAAGAACGACGCTTCGCCGGTCATGTTCCCGCTGCACAACCCCTACGGGCATGTCGTATTCCAGGCTCAGCGCGGCGACGTGCACACGGTCGTCGTCAACGGGAAGGTCGTCAAGTACGACCACCGGCTCGTCGGCTCGGATCTCGGCAAGGCCAGGCAGGTCGTCGAGGAAACCGTCGGCTACCTGCACGACGTGCTGGGGCCCGCTGCCTGGCACGAGGGCATGCATCCGGAGATCCCGGAGACCCGGGTTCTCGACAACCCCTACACCTACACCTACACCGAGGACTGAGGGACGATGGCAGGTTCCACTGTACGGGGAGACAGTGGGCCAGCGACGATGCGCGCGGCCGTGCTGCACGACCACGGCCAGGCGCCCGAGTACGGGCAGCACCCGGTGCCGCGCCGCGCAGCCGGACAGGCGCTGATCCGGGTCACCGCGGCCCCGGTGAACCCGCTGGACCTGCTCTGCGCGTCCGGCGTGTCCTATTTCGGGGCGCCGGCGCTCCCCTACGTGCCTGGCACTCAGGGCGTCGGCGTCATCGACCAGGCAGACACGTTTCCGGCCGGCCAGCGGGTCTGGTTCAGCGCCAGCGCGGGCATGGCTCCAGGCGACGGCACCCTCGCCGAGTTGTGCGTGGCCGACGAGAGCGCCATCGTGCGGCTGCCTGACACGGTCAGCGACGACCTCGTGGCTGCTCTCGGGCTCTCGGCGATCGCCGCGTGGATGGCGCTGACCTCGCGCGGCGGCCTGCGGCCAGGCGAGCACGTGCTCGTGCTCGGGGCGAGCGGTACGGTCGGGCAGGTCGGAATCCAGGTGGCGCGGCTGCACGGGGCTGGCCGGGTGATCGCTGCATGCCGCGACCCGCACGGCAGGCAGCGAGCGGCCGAGCTAGGCGCGCACGACGTCGTCGACCTGGCCGGCGACGACCCGGGGCCGATCGCCAGCAGGCTGGCCGAGGCCAGCGCCGGCCGCCTGGACCTGGTGCTCGACCCGGTGTGGGGAATCCCTGCGGAAGCCGCCACCCGGGTGCTGTCCCCTGGCGGCCGGCTGGTCAATCTGGGCTCGTCGGCCGGCCAGCACGCCAGCCTGTCGTCGGCGACGCTGCGCGGCGGGGTGCTCTCTGTGCTCGGCTACACCAACAACGGGCTCAGCCCGCAGCAGAAGGCTGCCGCGCTCAGCAAGATCCTCGAGCACGCGGCCGCGGGCCGGATCGACACCGACCGCGAGACGCTGTCGCTCGCCGAGATCGGCAACGGCTGGGCCAGCTGTGGCATGGCCCCGCATCGGAGGGCCGTGATGATCCCGCCCTGACCGCGGCGGCCATGCGAACGCCGCTGAACACATATGCCGGTGAGCCGGGCTGCCACCCGGCCCACCGGCCCTACCACCAACCCACCCTCGGAGTGAGTAAGCACAAAGGAGTCTAGCCGTGTCATCTCGACCGACGCGCAACACGACCACCTGGCGGCTCTGCCGCCATCCCCGCATCTGGAACCCGGCCAGGGCGCTTGCCACCGCGGCGGCGGCCGGGCTCGTCCTCGCCGCGTGCAGCAGCAGCGGGGGCACCGGGTCCGCATCGTCAGCGCCGCCGTCCAGCGGCAAGCCGCTGAGCATCGCCTACCTGTCCTTCGCCGTTGAGAACAGCTACGACGCGCCGATGCTCGCGGCCGCACAGGCTGTGGCCGCGGACAACAACGCCACGTTGAAGGTGTTCGACGCCAACAACAGCCCGCAGACGCAGTTCTCGCAACTGCAGGACGCCATCGCCTCCGGCCAGTATCAGGGCATCATCCTGCAGCCCATCTTCGGTACCGGCCTGCTCACCCTCGTCAAGCAGGCCATCAGCAAGGGCATCAAGGTCGTCAACATGGACCAGATACTCGGCCCGAACCTGGCGACCGATCAGCCGCAAGTTCCCGGCCTCTCGGCGAACGTGACGTTCGTGCCGACCGAGATCGGCACGAAGCTCGGCAACCTGGTCGTGCAGGCGTGCAAGGCGCACAGCGTCAATCCGTGCAACGTCGGCTACCTCTACGACATCAAGGCGTCCGCCCTGGACGTCGCGATCCACGGCGCGTTCGCCAAGGCGATCGCCGCTGACCCGGCCGTCAAGGTTGCCGCCGAAGGGCAGAGCTTCTTCAGCCCGACCGTCGGGCTCACCGCGGTGCAGAACATGCTGCACGCCAACCCGAGCCTGAACCTGATCGTCGGATCCGACCAGGGCATCGAGGGCGGCGCGCAGGCAGTCTCCGCGGCGCACAAGACCGGCAAGATCATCCTCGTCGGCTACGGTGCGAGCGCCGCCGCCCTCCAGGGCGTCGCGTCAGGCGCCTGGTTCGGTGACGTCGCCCAGGCGCCAGCGAGCGAGGGCAGGCTCGCGGTGACCGCCATGATCAAGGCGCTGCGCGACGGCAAGAGCAGCGGCGGCATCGATCCTGTCGCCGGACTGCCGAACCATGGCGTTGTCACCAAGGCGAACGCGAGCCAGTTCACCGCCGAGTGGCCGGGCTGATCGGTGCCCGATGATCCCGGCCAGCAGGGCGCGCACGTCGAGCTGAAGGACATCAGCAAGTCCTACGGCGGCGTGCGCGCCCTGGCCGCGGTCAGTCTCGACGTGCGCCGCGGTGCGATCCACGCGCTGGTCGGCGAGAACGGGGCAGGCAAGTCGACGCTCGGCAGGATCATCTCCGGCGCGACGACGCCTGACTCCGGGCTGCTCATGCTCGACGGCAAGACGGTTCACTTCCACTCGCCGCGGGCGGCGATCGCCAGCGGCATCGCGGCGATCGCACAGGAGCTGCCGACCGTGCCTGCGCTGTCGGTTGCCGAGAACGTCTTCCTTGGCGCTGAGCCGCGCCGGGGAGCCTTCCTGCGCCGGCGTGAGCTGGGCAGGCGGTACGCGGAGCTCGCTTCGCGCGCTGGCTTCTCACTCGACGGCGCCGCGCCAGCCAGCACCTTGCGCACCGCCGACCAGCAGAAGGTGGAGATACTCAAGGCGCTGGCCAGAGAGGCGCGGCTGATCGTGATGGACGAGCCCACCGCGGCGCTATCCAGGGCTGACGTCGCGACGCTGCACGCCATCATCCGCCGCCTCGCCAGCGCGGGCACCACCATCGTGCTCGTCTCGCACTTCCTCGGCGAGGTGCTCGAACTCGCCGACGTCGTCACCGTGCTGCGCGACGGGCAGGTGGTGGCCACGACCCCGGCGGCCGGACAGACCGAGGACTCGCTATTGCGGGCCATGCTCGGACGGCCAGTGGGCGCGGCATTCCCGGTCCGGCGGCCGCCCGGCAGGGACGCTCAGGTCTTGCTCGCCGTGTCAGGGCTCACGGCCCCCGGCGTGCGCGACGTCTCGCTGACGGTTCGCGGCGGCGAGGTTGTCGGCCTGGCCGGGCTCGTCGGTGCGGGCCGCACGGAACTCGCCCGTGCCGTATTCCAGGCCGCCAGGGCCACGGCCGGGACGGTGGCGGTGGCTGGCGACCGGCTGCGGGCCGGCCACCGCATGCGGGCGGCGGGCCCGCGCGCGGCCCTGCGCTCTGGCCTGGCGATGATCCCAGAGTCGCGCAAGGAACAGGGCCTGCTGACCGGCAGGACGGTCGCCGAGAACGTCAGTCTGGCCAGCATCGCGCGGCTGAGCCGCGGCGGGCTGGTGAGCAGGCGGCCAGAGCGGCGAGAGGTCGGCGAGATCCTTGGCCGGCTTGACGTGCGGTTCGCCAGCCTCAGCGCGCCGGCGGGAACGCTCTCCGGTGGCAACCAGCAGAAGCTGCTCTTCGCCAGGATGATGCTGGCTGGACCGCGCGTGCTCATCGCCGACGAGCCGACCAGGGGCGTGGACGTCGGCGCGAAGCGGGCCATCTACGAGCTGCTGGCTGGCCTGGCGGCCGACGGCATGGCCGTGCTGCTGATCTCCTCGGATGTCGAGGAGATACTCGGCCTCGCGCACCGTGTGCTCGTGATGCGGGCGGGCACGATCGCCGCCGAGCTGACCGGTGACGACATCACTGAAGCGGCGATTCTCGGGGCCGCGTTCGGCTCCGCGGAGAAAGGTGCGTCATGAGTCAGCCCGACCTCATCGAGGCGCCAGGACCCCCTGGCCGCAAGGCAGGCTGGCCAACGCCCGCCGCGCTGCGGACAAGGCTGCGGCGCGGCGGCATCCTGCTGCCGTTCGTGGTGCTGTTCATCGTGCTAGCGGTCGCGAGCCCGCCCTTCTTCAGCACGGTCAACCTGCTCGACATCCTCGATCAGCAGGCAGCGACGCTCATCATCGCAGCCGCGGGAACGCTCGTGCTGGTGGCTGGCGGCATCGACCTGTCGGTCGGCGCCACGTACGCGCTGGCCGGAGTGATCGCCGCGCACCTCGCGCTGACTGTGGCGCCGGCGCTTGCGATCGGCGCTGGCATCGCCGTGGGCCTGGCGGTCGGCGCGGTCAACGGCGTGATCGCGACCTACTTCAGGATCAACTCGCTGATCGCCACGCTGGCCATGTCGTTCGTGGTCAGCGGGCTGGCCAGCCTGGCCACGGGCGGGAACCTGATCATCGACTACTCCAGGCCGGGTTTCGGCGACCTGGCCCGCTCGGTGTTCCTCAGCGTGAACACGTCGACGTGGACGATGGTCGCGGTGGTGGTAGCCCTGGCCATCGCGCTGTCCAGGACGACCGCCGGCCGGTACATGTTCGCGGCGGGCAGCAACGCGGAGGCCGCGAGGCTCTCGGGAGTCAGGGTCCACGACATCCGGTTCCTGACATTCGTGCTGAGCGGCGGAGCCGCTGCCCTCGGCGGCGTCATCGACGCCTCGCGGGTGCTCAGCGCGCAGGCGTCCAACGGCCAGACAACGCTCACCTTCACGGTCCTGGCCGGGATCGTCGTAGGAGGCACGAGCATTCTAGGCGGCGAGGGGGCGATCTGGCGGACCGTGGCGGGCGTCTTGTTCATCGCCATGATCGGCAACGGCTCGGACCTGCTCGGCCTCAATCCGCTCTATGACCAGATAGCGCTTGGCGTGATCTTGCTCCTCGCCGTGGGCAGCGATGCGTGGGCCAGGCTGCGCGGCGCGATTGCGTCCTGAACGGCGATGCAGGCGGCGAGCCTGCGCTCAGGGTCCGCATCCCAGCGCATCCACGTCGGCATGATCCACGCCCGCAAGGAGGTCACCGTGACCGCGGAGGACGACCAGTTCCGGCTCGTCATCGACGGTGAGATGATCGGCGCGGTGCCGCGCACGACCACCCGTGAAGTACACCGGTTCAGAACCTATGCACGCCCCAGTGCCCTGCTTCTGAACACGCCGCGCAAGGGCCGTCAGCGATGACCGAGATATCCGCAGCCACGCAGATCGCTGCCTCACCAGAGCAGGTGTGGGCGATCCTGGCCGACCTGGCCAGCTACCCGCAGTGGAATCCGCTATTCCGTGAGGCGTCCGGGCAGCTCAGCGCCGGGAACAGGATCACCCTGAAGAGCACCCGCCCGGTCAACGGCCGCACCATGACGGTCAAGGCCAGCGTGCTGGCCGCCGAGCCAGCCAGGGAATTGCGATGGAGGTCCAGCCTGCCCGGACTCATGACCGGCGAGCACAGCTTCACCCTGACCCCCGCAGAGGGCGGCACCCGCCTGATCCAGACCGAGATCTACAGCGGGCTCCTCGCCCGCTTCTCCGCCAAGACCACCAGCAGCTTCCACGCCAGCTTCCAGGCCCTCAACGACGCCATCAAGCATCGAGCCGAGAACGGGATTACCGAACCAGGATCAACCACCTAGGGCGTGTAAAGGATCAGCTGAAGCCGATCCGAGCGACCCGTGCAGGTACAGGCCCTCGACCAGCCCGGGCACCCGCTGGCCGGCCGAGCGCAGGAACGCGGCCGTTACCGAGGCGACGTCCTGCGGCAGGTGCATCCGGCCACCTTATCCTCGTGGTAGAACACGTTACAGTTCCGATCAGGCCCGATGATCGGCCGCCCGGCAGGGACGGAGGCCGCAGTGCCGCAGACGTGGGACCTCGAAGCTGACGTGGTCGTGATCGGCTTCGGCGGCGCCGGCGCCTGCGCCGCGCTCGAGGCGGCCAGCGCTGGAGCGACGGTCATCGTCATCGACCGGTTCAGCGGCGGCGGCGCGACCGCGCTCTCTGGCGGGGTCGTCTACGCGGGCGGCGGGACCGTCCAGCAGCTGCAGGCCGGGGTGCGCGATACCCCGGAGGCCATGTTCAGGTACCTGGAGACGGAGGTCGGCGACGCGGTCACGGCTGCGACGTTGCGTGATTTCTGCGACGGCAGCGTGGCGACGCTGGCCTGGCTGTCGTCCAACGGGGTGCCGTTCAGCGGCAGCCTCTGCCCCGACAAGACGTCTTATCCGACCGGCCGGTACTACCTGTACTACTCAGGCAGTGAGCGATCTCTCGCGCATGTCGCGACGCCGGCGCCGCGCGGGCACCGTGCGGTTGGCCGCGGTACCTCCGGCCGGGTGCTGTTCGCGAGGCTGGCGGGCGCTGTCAGGTCGGCGGGCATCACCGTCACGCCGCAGACGCGCGCCGAGCACCTGGTCACCGGCGCGGCCGGCGAGGTGACGGGCGTGGCGTGCCTGAGCCTGCGCGGCGCGCCGGGCTGGGTCAGGCTCGCGCACCGGGCGCTGCACAATCTCGGCAAGAAGCCGTTCCTGTACGCGGGCGGCGCCGGGCGACGCCTGCACCAGCCGGTCGGGTACCTGGAGCGGCGGTTCGCAACCCCGCTCCAGATAGGCGCGCGGCGCGGCGTGGTGATCGCTGCGGGCGGCTTCGTGGCGAACCGTGCCCTGCTGCGTGAGCAAGCGCCCGCCTACCGTGGCGGTCTCCCGCTGGGAACGGTGGCCGACGACGGCAGCGGCATCGGACTCGGCGTCGCCGCCGGGGGCGTGACGAAGTTCATGGACCGCATCTCCTGCTGGCGCTTTATCACGCCGCCGTCGGCATTTGCCGGTGGCCTGCTGGTCGACAGCGCAGGACAGCGGGTCTGCGACGAATCCTTGTACGGAGCTGCCATCGGCGAGGCCATGGTCAGCCGGTCCGATCGCCGCGCCTGGCTTCTCCTGGACCGGGCCGCCGTGTCCCGGTCATGGCGCCAGCTTCGCGGCAGCACGCGGTGGTTCCAGCTGCTCCAGGCCGTCTACCTGCTGACGAGGGCGCGGGCACGCGGGGCGACCGTGGCCGAGGTGGCGGCGAAAGCTGGCGTCGATGCCGCTGGCCTCGCGGCGACGCTGGCGGCCTACAACGCGGCCGCCGCGGCGGGTGAGCCCGATCCGACAGGTAAACCCGCAGACGCCGTGGTCCCGCTCGGCCAGCGGCCGTACTCGCTGGTCGACCTGGCGATCCGGCCGCGGCCGGCGTATCCGGCCCCCATGCTCACGCTGGGCGGCCTCAGCGTGGCCGAGGACACCGGTGCGGTGCTGCGCGCCGACGGCACCAGGGTCAGCGGCCTGTACGCGGCCGGCCGCAGCGCCGTCGGGCTGTGCTCGAGGTCATACGTCAGCGGGCTCTCGCTCGCGGACTGCGTCTACTCGGGCCGGCGCGCCGGACGACACGCCGCCAGGTGCTAGAACGGGGGGACGACCCCCCGGCTACCAGAACTGGGTCGTCGCCCCGGAGTTCCGCACGACCGAGCCAGTGAGTTCGGGCTGTTCGAAGACCGACTTGATCGCCACCCTGCCTGGCCCTTGCAGCGTCAGCCAGATCGACTTGGCCTGCCACCTGGCCGAGCTGAACCAGTACTGCCCGCGCGGGTACTCGAAGTGCAGGAACATCTGCACCGACGGGTCCTTCCAGATCAGCCCGCCTGGCTGGATCAGGATCCGCTCACCGTGGCCGAGGTCGCGGACGAACGCGTTCCCCGGGGCATGCAGCAGCAGCAGCCCGGGAATGCCCTGGGCGATGAACCGGTCGATGAACCTGCCGACCGGGTAGTGCCATTCGGTGTCGTCTCCGCTGCGGGTTGTGTACCACACGTTGGAGTTGTTCCACTGGTAGCCGATGTTGCCGGTGGCGAGCAGGAACTGATGTTCCACGACGTCGACGCCCTGATTCGGCTCGAGCGGGATGGCCAGGATCTCGCCGGGCTGATCGGCGCTGAAAGCGACGAAGCCAGGACCCTGCGCCCGCATCATGATCAGCGGCATGCCCGCCATGATCCGGTTCCATCCGCCCTGCATCTTCATCGACTCGAGCCGTACCCGCGGCTCGGTGTGCAGCAGCACGTGGTGGGAGAAATAGACCCAGTCGTCGTCGTGCAGCTGCATCTCGGCCACGGGAACGTAGACGCCGCTGATCTGGCAGGTGGACCGGTTGAACCTGATCCGGGCCATGTCCCTGATCGGCGGCTGCTTGCACCACCCGGAGTTGGACACGCGCAGCCTGATGTCCACGGGTGCCCCGCAACGCGGGCAGGTCGTGTTGCCGTCGTCGTTGTTGACCATGCGGCAGTACGGGCAGGTATACGTCGGCGGGGCGTAGTTCGTCATGCCGGCCCCTACTCAGACCCGTGGTGGACGTACATGGACTGGATGCCGACCCGGCCGGGTCCGGTCATCTCGGCCAGGTACATGCCGCGGCGCATCATCCCGGTCTTGATGTCCATCTGCATCGTGTTCATCGCGACCGTGGAGTCCTTGTAGAGGAAGCCGCCCGGCTCGATCAGCATCTTCTCGCCGGGCTGCAGTGTCTTCTGGAACACGTTGCCGTACCCGTGCAGCAGCAGCAGGCCAGGGTAGTTCTGCGTGATGAACCTGTCCATGTACATCCCGCTGCCGCCGTGCAGCAGGTTCGTCAGGCCCTTGATCCGCACGAAGGAATAGTTCAGTGAGTGCGTGCCGATCAGGAACGCGTGCTCGCGGACGTCAAGCTCCATGCCAGGGTGCAGCGGCAGCACGACGATCTCGCCGGTCGCGTCCCTGGAGAAGGCGATCCGGCCAGGGCCCTGGGCGATGCTCAGGATGTGCGGCATCCCGCCCATTGTCCGCTTCATGCCGCCGCCGGTGTTCATCGCCGCCATCGGCACCGCTGGTTCCTTCCAGAGCATCACGTGGTGCTCGAAGAACACCGCGTCGCCGGGCGCCAGCGCCAGCTCGGCAACGGGAACGATCTCGCCCTCCACCTGGCAGGTGGAGTTCGAGAACCGGAACTCGGTCATGTCCCGCAGCCGCGGCGCCTCGCTCCAGCCGGAGTCGGAGACCAGGTTCTTCTTATCGAGCGGCGCGCCGCACGTGTTGCAGCTCGTCCGTTCCGGCTCGTTCTGAGCCTTGCACCATTGGCACTCGATCCGATCCATTCGGGCAGGCCTTTCTCACGCGGTGCCCTGCGGCAGAGACACTGGCACATCCGGGTCATCGGGTTAAATGCATCCAGACGACTGCGTATCGTAGCAGAACCGGCGGCCCGGTGAACCGGTAATTCAGCGTTCACGGGCCGCCTGACGTGCTGTTCTGCTGGCCGATGCGGTCGTTAGCCTGCCGGGGTCCCGCACTCCGCGCAGAACTTGGACGTCCCTCCCATGGCCGCGTTGCAGTTCGAGCACGTCTTGGACATGGGATTGCCGCACGAGTCGCAGAACTTCGCGCCTTCGCGCACCTGACTCTGGCAGTTGCCGCAGGCTACGGTCGCCGGTTGCGGCGGTGGTGCCTGCTGCGGTGCCGGCTGTGGTGCCGGCTGAGCGGGAGGCGCGTAGCCTTGACCGCCCCCGGCGAAGCCGGGCGCGGCCGGCGGCGGATAGGCGGGCGCCTGCTGCGGGACGCCCATGTTCTGCGCGAGGCCAAGACCCGCGCCGAGGAAGACCGGGCTCACGGCGGCACCGCCTTGTGCCATGCCCTCACCGGCGCCCTGCATCATCTGGGCCTGGGCGGCCGCCTGGTAGCTGCCGGCCAGCCTGCTGTACGCGGTGTCGCCCGCCAGCTTCTTCAGCCTGGCGTTGTCGTCATCGTCGAGGTTGATGTCCAGGTTGCCGAGGCGGGTGACCGAGATGCCGTATCCGGCCAGCTCGGTGTTCGCTTCCTCGAGCGTGCCGTGCTCGATCTCGGTCCTGTGCATCGACAGCCCGAGTATCTGCCACGCGCCCGACATGAGCTGCGAGGTGACCCCTGACCTCGTGCACTTGAGCAGCTGCTGGGTGACCCACGCGGTCACGGCCTCGTTGTTGGTCACGTCGACGGTGCCGACCAGGTTGAGTATCAGCCGCGCCGGGTCGACCACCCGCAGCGCGTACTCGCCGAACGCGCGCAGGGTGACCACCAGGCCGGTCTGCGGATCCTGCACCTCGTCCAGCCGACCGCCGAAGCGGATGTTGGGGAATTCCCTGGCGCCGACGAAGAAGATTTCAGCCTTGAAGGCGTTGCTGTTGCTCGCCCAGTCGACGAACATTCCCAGGAACGGCAGCTCTGACGCGTCCAGGCTGTGCTGGCCGGGCCCGAGAATGCCCATTACCCTGCCCTGGCTGATGAAGACCGCCACGGCGTCGGGCTCGACGATCGCCCTCGAGAACTTGCGAATGTTGTGATCGGGCCACTTGTAGACGATCTGGCCCTTCGAGCCGTCAGGCGCCGCGATGAACTCGCGGCGGGCCTCGTTGAGAATGCCCATCCAGTCGCTCCTTGCCCCTGATCCTGCCCGCGCCTGCGGCAATGGCCACTTCTAGGCGGATCATACGTTCGGCGGGGCGATCCTTGCGTTGCACGAAGAGGATGACATACGAAATCGTGTCCCAGCAACGCCAGCCGCCCGCTCGCGCATCCGCCTGCCGCGCGGCTTCAGGTCCGGCCGCTATTGCCGGGCGTCGTCGAGCCGGAAAACCCCCGTTCCATACGGGTCAAGCGTGATCGTTCCGCGATCGCACGAGGCCTGGTCGCTGGCGTCGACCGGGCCGAGTGTGAGCCCGCCCGCGAGCTCAGGCCTGACGGTCAGTGGCACGTCAGCTTGGCTCACCAGCCAGGCGAATCGCTGGCCATCGGAGCGCACGAGCACATCAGCGGCCACCCGGGGATCGCCGGTCACCACCATCCTGCGCACGCCCGCGTGCTCTGCGAGCGCGTCGTACAGGCTGCTGGTCGCATCGGGATTGACCCGTGGCGTCACCGCGGCCATGTGCTCGACCGGGTAGGTGCACAGCACGACCGAGCCGGCGCCGATGCGCCGGAGCAGCAACGCGGGCCTGCCGTGCGCGTCGACCGCGAGCACCTCGGCACCGTCCGGCCGCACCGGCAGGTAACTGCGGCTGTACTCGGTTCCCGCGGCGCGGAAGCGCAGGGTCGCACCGCCGGGCAGCGACCCGAAAGCGCGCCGCATGGTGAACGTGACCACCTCGTCCTCGATGGGGTCCACGAGGCCCGGCCTGAGCTGGTGCTCGACGCCGAACATGGCGTTGAGACGGCCGTAGGACGGGCCTGCGTGCCATGCGGACGGGCCCGCCGAGTACGAGAGGTAGACGGTGGCGCCTGCCGCGGCGAGGCGCTCGAGGTGCGCAAGCGTGGGTGCGAGCAGTTGCTTGACCGATGGCGCCAGGTACAGGCTGCCGCCGCCGGTTAGGCCGCCGCTCTCCCTGCTAAGCGCGACCGGCAGGTCGGCGAGCCTGGCCGACACGTACGCCTGGCGCAATGTCTGGTGGATGTAGGCGCAGTCCTGCGGGCTGGTGAACGGGTACGTGGTGTCGAGATAGGAGGGCACCACGAGGGCGGCGTCGGACGGCGCCCGCTGGCAGCGGCGTATATCCACTGCGCGCAGCGTAGCGGCGAAGGCCTTCATCTCCGCGAGCTGCGGCTTGGGCTGCCCGGTCGCGTCGGTCAGGCCGAAGTGCAACTCGAACGCGTGGTGCCGGTACGGATCCTGGTCAGCCAGAGGGTCGAAGTCGGAATTGCACCAGGCGATCCAGCTCGTCGCGCCGGCCAGCAGTGAGGTGTGCAGGACCTGGCGGTAGTAGCGGGCGGCGGCCTCGCCCCCGGCGAAGTCTGAGCTGACGCCGAACTCCTCGAGCACCACAGGCTTGCCGTAGGTGCCCGCCAGCTCGCACTCCCAGGCGGCCGCGTAGTGCTGCCTGACCTCGTCATCGCCGACCGGGTACACGTGCGGCCCGACGAAGTCGCAGAGCCTGGCCGTGTCGGCGAGGCAGAAGCCGCCCTCGGCCGCCGTGCCAGCCGTGCCCCACGCGCCGTCGCCCAGCGACAGCGGCTGTGAGCCGCCGGCCGCTCTGACCGCGTCGCGCATGATCTGCGCCCAGGCGCTCACGACTTCCCTGGCCGCTGTCCGGCCGCCATACAAGGGCATCTCGTTGGAGACCAGCCAGCCTGCCACCGCTGGATGCCGGCCGAACCTGCGTACCATCTCGCCGGCGAACCAGGCCTGCCTGCCGACCATCCATACATCGCCGTACAGGTCCCGGCCGTCCCGCCAGGGCGGATCCCAGTTCTGGCCCGACATATGGCCGACGATAAATGTCGGCACCGTGCACATTCCGGCGTCGGCATGCCTGTCGAGGAAGTCCGCGAACCTGTCCGTCATGGCCTCGTCGATCAGGTCGGGCCCGGGCATGAAGTCCGGCCAGTAGAAGAACGACCTGGTCATGCCGAGCCCGTGCGCGCGCAGCACGGCGAGTTCCTCGCGGACCGTGGCCGGATCGTAGTTCCGCCACATCAAAGGGCCGCCCGTCCTCGACCAGAAATTCGCGCCGAGCCAGGTGACCGGGCCATCGGCCCCCGCGATCATCGCGGAATTCCTGTCCATGCCGATCGCTCACCCCGCCTATCCGCGAGATGCCGATCCTGCCACCATCTGCCGCCGCTGCGGCGGAAACGGCCATTCAGCGGCCCTTTGAGGTCCAAGGTCCCTGGCAGGGCTTCCCGCGGATCACGAACGTAAGAAATACCCGAGACGCGCCGCCGACGTGGCGCGGCCGGGTGGCACACGGCGTGGCAGGAATCAATCCTGACGAACGCCGCGTGTGGTCCTGCGAATGAGGAGGTTAGGACCACGATGAACGACAAGAGACAGCTGACGGGCCCGAGACGGGCTCACCTCAGGGCCATGCGATGGCCAGGTGCGGTGGCCGCGGCCACGGTGCTGCTCGTGCTGGCTAGCGCCTGCTCGGGCTCGACGCCCTCGACCACGACGCCGACCTCCCCATCGCAGGCTGGCGAGCTGGCAGGATTCCCTCGCGCCCAGACGCTGTACACGAGCGGCACGGCATATGCCCCGCCGTCCAACTGGAATCCCTTCAACCTGGGCAACTACGCCACGGGCACGCAGGGATTGATCTATGAGCCGCTGTTCCTCTACGACCCCATCCACGGCAAGTACGACCCGTGGCTGGCAACGAAGGGGACATGGCACGGCAGCACCTACACCATGCAGATCCGCGACGGGGTGAAGTGGTCCGACGGCACGGCGCTGACCGGCGCTGACGTGGCCTACTCGATCAACCTGGCGCGGACCAACACCTCGGACCCGTACGCGTCTAACGTGGCGACGGTGGCCAGCGCGACGGCCAAGGGCAACACGGTCACGGTGACATTCAAGGGCACGCCTGGCTTCACCTCGTTCCAGGCGTACTTGTGGCGGGCCCCGGTCGTTCCGCAGCACGTCTGGTCCAAGCTGTCTGCGGCGAACCAGATCACCGGCGCGAACCTCCACCCCGTCGGCACCGGCCCGATGCTGCTCGCCACCCACAACGCGACCGAGGTGGCCTACAAGACCAACCCCGGCTGGTGGGCAGTCAAGCAGCTCGGCCTGTCCTTTAAGTTCAAGTACCTGGTCGACGTCGTCAACGGCTCGAACAACGTGATGCTGTCGGCGCTGTCCGCGGGGCAGATCGACTGGAGCAACAACTTCCTGCCTGGCATCAACCAGCTCGTGAGCGGGCTGGGCGGCCAGGGCGGGTACGGCTTCCAGACCTACTTCAAGGGCGCGCCGTACATGCTGTCGGCCAACACCGCGTGGCTCGAGCCGAACACGACGCGGGCTCCGATGAGCAACGTCAACTTCCGCAAGGCCCTGGCCTACGCGATCAACCCGAAGCAGATCGCGAACGCTGTCTACGGCAACATCGTCCAGGCAGCGAACCCGAGCGGCCTGCTGCCGAACCTGAAGTCCTACATCGATCAGGGCGTGGTCAGCAAGTACGGGTTCACGTACAACCCGGCGCTCGCCAAGCATTACCTGGCGATGTCCGGCTACCACGGCCAGACGCTGACGCTTCAGGTTCCTGATGGCTGGACCGACTGGATGGCCGCCATCCAGGTGCTCGCGCAGCAGCTGGGCGCGGTGGGCATCAAGGTCACCCCGACCTTCCCGCAGTACGCGTCCCGCACCGCCAACCTGACAAGCGGCAACTACGATCTGGCAATCGACAACAACGCTGGGCTGGACTCCACCCCGTGGACCTACTTCCAGCGGGTGTACAACCTGCCGATCGCCAAGCAGCAGACCGCGCAGCTCAACTGGGAGCGCTTCAGCTCACCGGCTGACTGGAAGCTCGTCCAGAAGGCAGGCATCACGCCGCTGACTGACACCGCCACGCTGAAGTCCATCTACAGCCAGCTGGAGAAGGACTTCCTGCAGCAGCTTCCGCAGATCCCCATCTGGTACAACGGTGCCTGGTTCCAGGGCAACAGCACGTACTGGACGAACTACCCCGCTAGCGCCACCGTCAACGACAGCACGCCTGTTATGTGGGGTGGCTACCTCGGCGCCATGACCAGCGTGTACGCGCTGGCGGCGCTCCGGCCGGTTCCTCAGGCAAATCAGTAACAACCCCCGACCGTGATCAGGTAGATCACCGGCCGATCCCGCAGCGTCCGCCGTTGCGCCCCTACCAGGGCGGGACGGCGGGCAGCGGGGCCGGCGAGCAGCCCGAGGAGCCTGCCGTGCGACGGTACTTCGCGAGAAAATCCCTCATCTACCTGCTGACATTCTTTGTCGGCGCGACCGTCGACTGGGGCATCCCGCACCTGATGCCCGGTGACCCGGTCCAGGTATACCTGTCAAAATTCCAGCTGCAGCCGAGTGGATACGCGCCGTTGTACAAGACGATGGCCCAGGCCTTCGGCACGAACCTGCCGCTGTGGGATCAGTACCTGCACTTCTGGGCCGGCCTGTTCCGCGGCGACCTCGGAGTCAGCATTTACGACTTTCCCGCCAAGGTGACGACGCTGATCCTCGCCGCGGCGCCTTACACGCTCGCGTTGCTCGTGCCGGCCATCGTGCTGTCGTACGTCGCGGGCAACCGGTTCGGTGCGCTGGCCGCCAGGCGCAAGGGCCTCGACAACACCGTTCTGCCGATGGGCTACCTGTTCCAGGCCACGCCCTACCCCTGGCTCGCACTCGCCATGCCGTTCCTGCTCGGCGCGCTCTGGCATGTGTTCCCGATATCGGGCGGATATGACCTGGGCCTGCTCCCGAATGCCTCCTGGGCATTCGTGTCCAGCCTGCTTTACCACTGGTTCCTGCCATTCCTCACGGTGTTCCTGGTGAGCTTCGGCGGCTGGGCGATCGGCATGCGCAATCTGGTGATCTACGAGCTGGAGAGCGACATCTCGCGCTACACCAGGGCGCTCGGAGGCAGCGAGCGGCTCGTCCGCCGGTATGCCTACCGCAACGCGTCCCTTCCTCAGCTTTCCGGTCTCGCGCTGGCGCTCGGCATCGTCATCGGCGGCAACATCGTGACCGAGATTGCGTTCCGCTACCCCGGCCTCGGCCTGCTTATCTACAACGCGATCGCCGACCAGGACTACTTCCTGCTCCAGGGGATCTTCATCTTCATCGTGATCGGCGTGCTTATCGCCAACTTCGTCATCGACATCGCCTACCTGATCGTGGATCCGAGGACCCGCCTGAGCATGCAGGGAGCACAAGCATGAGCGAGCAACTCGTCAGCGATGCGGCGGCCCCTGCGATAGAACACCTGCCTGCGCCTTCGGTGGCTGGCCAGGCCAGGCACCTTGCCGGGGTCACTGCCGCTCCGGCCGGTCTGCTGGTCGCCGCGCCGGCGGTCAGGCGACGGCGGGGCGAGTTCCTGCACTACGCGCTGCGCAATCCCAAGCTCATCTTCGGGCTCAGCCTGGAGCTGGTCTTCGTGCTCGCGGCCATCCTCGCGCCGGTCATCTCATCGCACGGCACGAGCACGTATTTCGTAGCTCACCAGGCGCCGTCGTCGGCGCATTGGCTCGGCACCGACAACCTCGGCCACGACGTGTTTGCCCAGCTGGTCTACGGGCTGCGCACCAGCTTCCTGGTCGGGGCGCTCGGGGCGCTGTGCGCGTCAGCGGTCGGGATGGCGCTCGGCTTCGTGGCCGGCTACCGCGGCGGCCTCATCGACGACGCGCTGCAGATGGTCACCAACATCATCGTGATGATCCCGTCGCTGGTGCTGCTCATCGTGATCGGCGCGTACCTGCAGAGCAGGGGCGTGCTGTTCGAGGGCGTCTTCATCGGGCTGACCACCTGGCCGTGGGTCGCGAGGGCGGTTCGCGCGCAAACCTTCACCCTGCGCACGCGCGAGTTCGTCGATCTCGCCAGGCTGTCGGGAAAGCGGGCGGCCAGCATCGTGATCCACGAGATCGCCCCCAACATGGCCTCCTACCTCTTCCTGGTGGTCGTGCTGCTGTTCGGCAGCTCGATGCTGCTGGCGGCGAGTTTCGACTTCCTCGGGCTCGGGCCGACGAACAGCGTCTCGCTCGGCACGATGATGAATCAGGCCAACCTGTGGAGCGCGTTGCAGCTGCGGATGTGGTGGTGGTTCATCCCGCCAGGGCTAGTGCTGACCGGCATCGTGTTCGCCCTGCTCATCGCCAACGTCGGCCTCGACGAGGTGTTCAACCCGAAGCTGAGGACCCAATGAGCGTCACGATCGAGAAACTGAGTGTGGCCTACCGGACCCTGGGCGGCGACGTGTGCCCGGTCGACGACGTCAGCTTCTCGGTCAGCGACGGCGAGATCATGGGCCTGGCCGGCGAGTCGGGCTGCGGCAAGTCGACCCTCGGCAACAGCCTCATCCTGCTCGACGGCCGGATGAAGCACCTGGGCGGCCGGGTCGAGCTCGACGGGAAGGAACTCCCGATCGCCGAGAACCGGTCCATGCGGCCGCTGCGGATGAAGGAGGTCTCGCTCGTCCCGCAGTACGCGATGAGCGCTCTGAACCCCACCAGGAAGATCCGGCGGCTGGCGGCCGACCTGCTGCGCTGCCACGGTGTCCGCTACGCCAGCGTGGCCGAGGAGCTGAAGCGGCGGATAGCGCTGGTCGGGCTCGATGAGGACGTGCTCGACCGGTACCCCTTCGAGCTGTCGGGCGGGATGCGGCAGCGGGTAACACTGGTGCTGTCCACGCTGCTCAACCCGTCCCTGCTGATCGCCGATGAGATCACGTCGGCGCTGGACGTCTCCAGCCAGCGCGCCGTCGGCGAACTGCTGATGGAGTTCAGGGAACGCGGGTTCGTGCGGAGCATCATCGCGATCACGCACGACCTGTCCATCCTGGCCCAGATCGCCGACAGCATCCTGGTCATGTACGCGGGCCGGCTCGCCGAGAAGGCCGACACCGACACCATCGTCAACTATCCGCTGCACCCCTACACCCGCGCGCTGATCGCGTCGCTGCCCGAGGTGGGCGTCAGGCATGACGAGACCACTCTCAAGGGCATTCCCGGGCGCCCGCCGGCGCTCTTGAACTGCGCGCCAGGCTGCCGGTTCAGGGACCGCTGCCCGCTCGCCTTCGAGCGGTGCAGCGAGCAGCCTCCGTTCACGGAGGTTCGTCCCGGGCACTTCGTGGCGTGCTGGAAGACCGCACAGGAGGCAGCGGCATGAGCACGCTCCAGATCGAGAAGGTCTCCAAGGTGTTCCGCGCGAGCGGGCTTGACCGCTCGGCCACGCTGGCGCTGCGGCAGGTCAGCGTCGACATTGACCAGGGTGAGGTGGTGACGCTGATCGGAGAGAGCGGCAGCGGCAAGACGACGCTCGGCAGGATCGTGCTCCGCCTGCTGCCGGCGACCAGCGGGAGAGTCCTGTTCGAAGGGCAGGACATCGCGGCGTTCAGGCGGGACGGGCTGCGCGACTACTACCGCCACGTGCAGGGCGTGTTCCAGGACCCGTTCAGCTCCTACAACCCGATCTACAAGGCCGACCGGGTCTTCGAGCTGCTCAGGGAGGAGTACTTCCATCGCCTGCCAGGGCCGGCCTGGGAGGCCAAGATCGACGCGGCGCTCGAAGCCGTGGCGCTGAACCCCGGCGACGTGCTCGACAAGTATCCGCATCAACTCTCCGGCGGGCAGCAGCAGCGGCTGCTGATCGCCCGCGCGCTGCTGCTCGACGTGAAGCTGCTCATCGCTGACGAGATCATCAGCATGCTCGACGCCTCCACGCGCGTTGACGTGCTGAACCTGCTGGTCGGCCTGAAGCGGGCCGGCCTGGCGATCCTGTTCATCACGCACGACCTGTCGCTCGGCAACTACATCAGCGACCGGACGGTCATCCTCAGGCACGGCGCGGTCGTCGAGATGGGCGCGACCACGAAGGTATTCGGCAACCCGCAGCACCCGTATACCAGGGCGCTGCTCGCCGCCGTGCCGCAGCTGCACAAGAAATGGCCGAAGCGGCCGGAAGCTGCCGGTGAGAACCGCGTCCGGCGGTCGGTCATGACGCTCGAGCCGCCACCGCTGCGCGAGTGCGAGCAGGGTCACCTGGTCGCCGCCCTGGAATGAGGCTGGCCACCGGTCAATCCATGATCGCGAAGGATTTTCGGTCCGAGAGGAACGCCAGCCAGATCCTTCGCGATCATGATTCAGCCTTAGCATGCACGGTGTGGTTGCGGGCTGGGATGAGGCGGCGCCTGGGGTGCTCAGGCTGCCGTCGGGCAGGCTGATTCGCGGCCGGGGCCTGCAGCGCCCGCCGCCGGCAGGCGACGTCCCGGAGTTCGGCGTGTACCTGCTCGGCTCGGAGCCGCCCGCCGCCCCGTGGGAGTCGCGGTGGCTGCGCTGGCCGGACTTCGGCTTGCCCGCCGACCGCGTGCAGGCGGCCTCGGTCTTCGCCGAAGCGTGGCGGCGGTCGGCTGGCGAGCGGGTCGAGGTGGCCTGCGCGGGCGGTCGCGGCAGGACGGGCACGGCGCTGGCTTGCATAGCGGTTCTCGATGGCGTGCCATCGTCCGAGGCGGTCAGCTACGTCCGCGAGAACTATGACCCGCGTGCGGTCGAGACGCCCTGGCAGGGCAGGTTCGTGGCGCGGTTCACGCCGCTGTGAGCTACGGCAGGATGCCCTCGATCAGCGCCTGCTGCAGCCGGTTGGCCGTGCCGACGTCTGGCTTGCGGTTCGCCAGCACGTCGGCGTACAGGAACGACTCCCCCATCCGCACGAGCGCGTACGCGAGCGCGTCGGGCTCGATCAGCGGCACGAGACCGAACTCGGCCATGTCCTGGCGCAGCAGCGTCTCGACGAAGGCCACGATGCCAGGCCGCACCGCGCCGCGGGGGTCGGTCAGCACCCGGAGCGTCAGGGCTGGCTCGTCGTCGAGCAGCCGGCGCAGGCCGGGCGACTGCGACACCATCGCGTTGATGTGCCGCCCGGTGCCCGGCGTGTGCAGCTCGCCATCCGGCCGCTCAGCTTCCCACCGGGCCGCTGCCGCATCGAGCATTAGCTCGGTCAGGACCCAGAGTGCCGCGCCGAGCAGCTTCTCGCGGCTGCCGGCATGCCGGAACAGCGTGGCCCGCGAGGCGCCAAGCTCGTCGGCGAGCGCTTGCATGTCAAGACGCCTGCCGTCATAGACCCAGCGCGCCGCGGTCAGCACGATCAGGTCATGCCGGGACCGCGGCGTCGCCGACGGCCTTGCTGGCGCGGTCATCGGTTGCTCCTGGCTGGGCAGACGGGTGACGGGCCGCGTACGGCGCCGGCCATGTGTGATACACGTGTAGAAAGTGTTGCATAGCGTGGCCGGCGGATGCCATCCTGACGCCGTCGTCGCCACAGCAGGACAGGGAGCAGGATGAACGCGACCCCCGCCGCAACTGCCGGCGCTGGCGAACTGCCCGAGCACGTCGACGTCCTGATCGTGGGCGCTGGCTTGTCCGGCATCGGCGCAGCCTGCCGGCTGCGGATGCAAGCCCCTGGCACCACATACGCGATCGTCGAGGCCCGCGACGTCAGCGGCGGCACCTGGGAACTGTTCAAGTACCCTGGCGCCAGGTCCGATTCTGACATGTTCACGCTCGGCTTCCCGTTCCGGCCTTGGGCCGGGCGAGAGGCGATCGCCGGCGGCGATCAGATCCTGCGCTACCTGCGCGAGACCGCTGCCGCCTACGGCGTGGACAAGGAGATCAGGTATCACCGCCGGGTGACAGCAGCCGCGTGGTCGGGTGATGCGGCCAGCTGGTCGGTGACGATCGAGCACACCGACACCGGTGCGGTCAGCGAGCTGAGCTGCGGCTTCCTGTACCTGTGCTCGGGCTACTACCGCTACGACGAGGGCTACACGCCAGACTGGCCTGGCCAGCAGGACTACGCGGGCCTGCTGGTCCACCCGCAATACTGGCCCGACGGCCTCGACGTGAGCGGCAAGCGCGTACTCGTCATCGGCAGCGGAGCGACCGCCGTCACGATCGTGCCTGCCCTGGCGCAGACGGCTGCCAAGGTGACGATGCTGCAGCGGTCGCCGTCCTACATCCTCTCGCTGCCCGCTGCCGATCCGATCGACGGCCTGCTGCGCAAGCTGCTGCCGCCGGACCTCGGATTCCGGGTGGTGCGCTGGAAGAACGCGCGGATGGGCACGTTCATCTACAACTTCTGCCAGAAACACCCGGCGCGAGCCAGGGCGTTGCTCCGCAAGGCCGCGATCAGGCAGCTGCCTGCTGGCTATGACGTCGACACGCACTTCAAGCCCGGCTACGAGCCCTGGGACCAGCGGATGTGCCTGGTGCCGGACGGCGACTTCTTCGCGGCCGTCAAGTCGGGCAAGGCCGAGATCGTCACCGATCAGATCGACAAGTTCACGCAGGCCGGGCTCCGGCTGCGTTCTGGCGCCGAGCTGGAAGCCGACGTGATCGTCACGGCGACCGGGCTGAACCTGCTGCCGCTCGGCGGCATCCCGCTCACCGTCGACGGACAGCAGGTCACGGTGTCCGAACGGGTCGCCTACAAGGGCATGATGCTCGAGGGCGTGCCGAACATGGCCTTCGCTATCGGCTACACGAACGCGTCCTGGACCCTCAAGGTCGACATGGTGTCCACGTACGTCAGCCGGATCGTGCGCTACATGCGCGAGAACGGCTATGCGAGCGTCACTCCGACGCTGTCAGGGCCCGTCGAGACCTCGCCGTTCATCGCGATGACGTCCGGCTACTTCGAGCGCTCACGGAACGCGCTGCCGCTGCAGGGCAGTGCGGCGCCGTGGCGGCTGCGTCAGCACTACTTCAAGGACTCCGCGCTCTGGCGCGCGCGAGTCGATGAGAAGGAACTGCGCTACCAGCGGGCAGGCGCCCTTGCGAAGACCGCCAGCTGACCACGGACGCTGGTTGCCGGCGCCGCGAGGTGGCGGCACCAGCCAGGCGGCGGTGGTAGCCTCCGTCCCTTGGGCAAAGGAGCACGTCGCACGTCACGGGGGCTGACCGCAGCGGTCAGCGCCGTGGTCGCGTTGGCGATAAGTGCTGGTCTCGCCTATGTGCTGGTCAGCAACCACGCGCAGCCCAGACGGCACGCCCAGCCAACCGCCAGCCCTACGCCGACCCCTACGCCCACGCACACCAAGAAGGGCCCGCTGACCTCGCCGTTCACCGGCGAGCGGATCAAGTATCTGCGCCGGGAACTCATCTTCAAGATCGACAACGTCGTGCAGGCCAGGCCGCCGACAGGGCTCACCAAGGCCGACATCGTCTACCTGCTGCCGGTCGATGGCTGGCTCAGCCGGATCATGGCCGTGTTCTCCTCCCACATCCCGCCGGTCGTGGGGCCGGTCAGGAGCGCGCGCGAGGAGGACATCAAGCTGCTCAGGCAGTTCGGGAAGCCCGCGTTCGCGTTCTCGGGGGCGCAGCCCAAGCTGCTGCCCGTCGTCGAGCACGCGAGGATCGCGGACCTGTACGCCGGCAAGGCCGGCGGCTACTACAGGGACTTCAGCCGGGTCGAGCCGTACAACCTGTACGCCAGGACGAAGACGCTGCTGCGCGAGGCGCCGCACGCCAGCCTGGCGCGGGACGTCGGGTTCCGGTTCGGGCCGGCCCCCGCGGGCGGCAAGCGGATTCACGACTATCACGTGACGTACCCGGCCGCGCGGTTCGCCTTCTCCTGGTCGCACAAGCAGCACCGCTGGTTCGTGTCGATGGACGGCAGGCTCGCGCGCTCGGCCTCCGGGCACATCCTCGGCGGGCGTACCGTCGTGGTGCAGTACACCAAGATCCGCCTCTCGGTGTTCCGCGAGCTCGGCATCAGGCCGCCGTACGCGGTCACCATCGGTCACGGGCGTGCCGACGTGCTGCGCGACGGGCGCGTCTATCACGTGCGCTGGGTTAGGCACAGCAAGAACGGCGGGACGAGGTTCTACTTCCCGAACGGGCACCGGATGCTGTTCGCCCGCGGCCAGGTCTGGGTGACCTTCGCCCGAGGTCCTGGCT
This sequence comes from uncultured Actinomycetota bacterium, assembly GCA_963739025.1. Taxonomy (GTDB): domain Bacteria; phylum Actinomycetota; class Actinomycetes; order Streptosporangiales; family Streptosporangiaceae; genus Chersky-822. The sequence continues at coordinate 1,160,220 of CAVTYS010000006.1, forward strand.
CTGCGCGCTTGCCATGAACGCCTGCCATGAACGCCTGCCGCGAACGGTCAGCTCCTGGTCGGACCGGCGAGGCCTAGCTCGTAGCTGAGCACGACCAGCTGGGCACGGTCCCTCGCGTCCAGCTTCGCGAGCAGCCGGCTGACGTGCGTCTTCACGGTCGCGACGCTGACATGCAAGGCGGTACTGATCTCCGCGTTCGAGCGCCCGGCAGCGACCTGGACCAGCACCTGGCGTTCGCGTTCCGTCAGGTCCTCGAGCGCTTGCTGGCCGAGGGTCGCAGCCGGGCCCGGTGTCCTGGCGAACTCGGCGATCAGCCGGCGGGTGATGCTGGGCGTCAGGAGCGCGTCGCCGGCCGCGACGACCCTGATCGCGTCCAGCAGCCGTTCGGGCAGGGTGTCCTTGAGCACGAACCCGCTCGCGCCGCTGCGGAGCGCAGCGAACACGTTCTCGTCGTCATCGAAGGTCGTGACGACCAGGATCCGCGGCACGGCGTGCGAGGCGCCCTGACTGCCGTCGAGAATCATCCTGGTCGCTTCCAGGCCGTCCATCACCGGCATCCTGATGTCCATCAGCACCACATCGGGCTTGAGGACCCTGGCCTGGCTGACCGCCTGGGCGACGTTTTCGGCCTCGCCGACGACCTCGAGATCGGCGGCGTACTCGACCAGGAGCCGGAAACCCGCGCGCACCAGCGCCTCGTCGTCGGCGATCAGCACCGAGATCACGCCGCTCATGCAGCGTTGCCCGATGTGCGGCGGCCTGGCTCGGCAGGCAGCACGGCCACGACCTCGAAGCCCCCGCCCGGCTGCGGGCCGGCCCGGAACTCGCCGCCGTGCAGCAACGCCCGCTCGCGCATGCCGGCGATCCCGAGACCCTGCTGCCGGGAAAGGCCCGCGCCGCCGCCTGGCTCGCTGCCGTGCCCGTCGTCTGTCACTGTGATCGTCAGCCGGTCCGCGTCACGCGTGATCCGCAGCGCTGCTGTGGCTGCCGGGGCGTGCCTGGTCACGTTCGTCAGGGCCTCCTGGGCGATCCGGTACGCCGACATCTCGACGGCCGCGCCGTGGCTGCCGGGCTCGCCGTCTCCTGAGGTGCGGTAGGTCAGGTCAAGCCCGTTGTCCTTGAACCGCCGCACGAGCTCGGGAATGTCACTGGTGACCAGCCCCTCGCCGGTGCCGGGGCTGGCAGGCTCCCTGATCTGCCTGAGCAGCTGCCGCACCTCGTCAAGGGCTGACCTGCTGGCCGTCTCGATCGCTGCCAGCGCGGCCCGCGCCTCCCCTGGCCGCTCGTCGATGACGAGCCTGGCCATTCCTGACCGCACGGCGATCATGCTGAGGCTGTGCGAGACAACGTCGTGGACGTCCCTTGACTGCCGCAACCGCTCCTCGGCGCGTATGCGTGCCTCGGTTTCCGCGGCCTGACGCGCCGCCTCGCTGGCAAGCGCGCGCCGGTAGGTGCGCCTGGTGCGGACCGCGTCGCCGGCGAACCAGCCGGGAATCATCAAGGCCGGCTGCACGGCGTCCTGGTCAAGGCCCGGATGCAGGTAGATGTCCAGGCCAAGCACACCCCACGTGCACAGGAAGGCAAGCCCGCAGGCGAGCAGTGAAATCCGCCGGTCGTACCGGTCGGCGACGGTGAACATCGCGATCGCGAGGTTCAGGCTGGCACTGCCGACAAAGGGAGTGAACTGGACTCCCAGCAGCGCCGAGCTCGCATAGGCGATCACCAGCGTGGCCAGCGTCGCGATCGGCCACCTGCGGCGGACGATCAGCGGCGCTGCCGCCATCGCTGCTTGCGCTGTTCATGTTCGGGTTCTTCCGCGCCGGAGAGCAGGTCACCGGCGGCCTGGACCCGAACTTCACCGTCAACGCCTGGGGCGGTCCTACCTACATCGGCGCCATGGCGTGCCACTATCTCGACCTCCTGGTCGGGCACTGGCTCGGCGCCGCGACTGTGCTGGCCGCCGTGCAGGGTACCCTGCACGGCCGCGCCGCCGTCATCGCCGCTGGCCTATGTGCGTTCCGACGCGCCGCCGTTCTTCATCGCCCACGGCGACCGGGACAGCATGCTGCCGGCCAGCGCCGCGCGCGAGTTCGCCGTGCCCTGCGCGGTTACTCGCGCAGTCCGGTCGTCTACGCCGAGCTGCCAGGGGCGCAGCACCAGTTCGACCTGTTCCACTCGGTCCGCTGCGGCCGTCGTCAACGGCATCGAGGCGTTCGCGACCTGGGTGCTTGGCGGCCGGCCTGCCGGGCGTTTCTGAGCGCTTCCGGGCAGGCAAAGCGACAGCCGGAAGACTTAGCGCCTGATAGCGCCGTTTTCTCTTCCCTCAAGCACTCTTCGTGGGCGAAAGACGCGCCGTCTTCCTGAAGCTCCGCTGAATCACGGCCGGGCCCGCGTGGGGGGTGTCGTGACGCTGTTTCCGCAGGTGTGGTGAGCTTGAACTCGCGCTCGCCGTATGGTGGCCGCCGGTCTCGCGGCGGCAACGGTGGCCGTCTGACCGGCATCTACCCGGGGGGATCATCGTGGACTTTGTCGCGCTGCTGAGCTTTCGTCCATCCGTGGCGACCGCTGAGCGAGATGGGGCGCTGGCGCGCCGCGCCTCGTGGAAGTACCCGCAAGGCGTCGATGTGATCGCCGAGTACTGGCCGGCATCCGCGTCGGTTCAAGTCGTCAGCATCTTCTCGGCCGACAACTTCGAAGCCCTGCTGGAGCTCGAACTGGAGTGGAACGACGTCTTCGAGATCGCCATCTACCCCGCCGTCGCCGCTGAAGAGGGCCTGCGGATGGGCCCCGACGTGTTCGCGCGGCTCTCGCGAACCCAGCCGTCCTAAGCGGCTGCTGCTACGCGTCCTTTGCCCTGGCCAGACGTAGCGGAACGGCATCGACAGCATCCTGAACTCGCCGTCCTGCACCCAGTAGTGGTGCGAGACCAGCCCTTGCCTGGCGATGTCGAACTCGTCGAAGCCGAGATGGGCGGCGGTGACCGTGAACGGGCGGACCGTTTCGCCCGGCGGCAGCCGCTGTAGCTGCGGGACCCCGACCTCGATCACGAAGAACCCGCCAGGCCGCAGGTGCGCGGCGGCGTTGCGGAAGCAGGCCACCTGGTCGTCCTGGCTCGTGAGGTTCGCGATCGTGTTGTACACGAGGTAGGCGAGCCGGAATGTCTTGTCCGCCGTCGCCGACGCGAAGTCGCCGATGGTCACCTCGATGGCCTCGCCGCCTGGCTTGGCCTTCAACTGGGCGACCATGTCAGGCGAGAGGTCGATGCCATGTACGTGAATGCCGCGCTGGCTGAGCGGCAACGCGACGCGGCCGGTCCCGATCCCGAATTCCAGGGCTGAGCCCTTCGGGCCGGCTGCTGGCCTCGGGCCCTGGCCTGCCAGGTCGGCCAGGAAGCTCACGGTCGGCTCGATCACCTCAGGCTCGAACCGATCAGCGGAGTCGGCGTCGTACCGTTGCGCTACCGGATCATCGAAGTAGTTCTTCCGCACTGGTCAACCGTGCCACGGGCGCCCTGCGCCGGCCCACCGATTTTTCCGGCCGGGGACCGGTGAGTTTCTGCTCGTGACAGCGTTCTACCTAGGTCAGCCCGCAGCACGAATGAGGAGGAGCTCCGATGCGCAGCCAGGTGACCAGCGGTTACGCGCGCGTCGACGGCGTCGACGTCTACTGGGAGAGCCGCGGCAGCGGCGGAATCCCGCTCATCGTGACCCACGGCGGCTACGGACTGACGTCGATGTACGCGGGGCTGCTCGACGAGCTCGCCGAGGACCGCCAGGTCGTCGCCATCGAACTGCAGGGACACGGCCACACGCGCGACATGGCCAGGCCGTTCAGGTGGCAGCGCTTCGGCGACGACATCGCCGGCGTGATGGGGTACCTGGGGTTCAGCCAGGCGGACCTGCTCGGGCACTCGCTGGGCGGCGGTGCCAGCCTGCGATGCGCGATGCAGCACGACTCGCTTGTGCGGAAGCTGACACTGCTTTCTGCCCCGTGCCGCCGCGACGCATGGTTCCCCAGCGTGCTGGCCGGGTTCGACCAGATGACGAGCGCGACAGTGTTCGACCAGCTGCGGCAGTCCCCCCTTTACAGCGCCTGGTCAGGCGTTGCCCCTGACCCCGATGCATTCCCTGCCCTGATCGACAAGACCGGCGAGCTGCTGCGGCAGCCGTACGACTGGTCGGACGAGGTCAGGCGGCTGCCCATGCCGGTGCAGCTGATCTACGGCGACGCGGACAGCATCTCGCCAGCGCACGCGGCCGAATTCTTCGCCTTGCTCGGCGGCGGCCTGCAGGACGGGGGCCTCGATGGCTCCCTGCCCACCCAGTCACGCTTGGTCATCCTGCCGGGGATGACCCATTACAACATTCTCTCCAGCCCGCACCTGTCTGCAGTGATCGCCGAATTTGCCCGCTGAACGACCTCCAGGCGCCGAAATTCGGCGTGTTAGCGGCCAGAGCGGCAGAAGCGGAGGTCACTGTTTGCATACAATAGACGAACTATGGTTGCATCCACTCCTGCAGGCAGCGTCGGCAGCGCGCACCTGCCCCTGCGCGACCTCGTGGCGACCGAGCTGCGGCGCCTCATTCTTGACGGCACGCTGCCGCCTGGCGAGCGGCTGATCGAGGACCGGCTCGCCGAGCTGCTCGGGGTGTCGAGGAATCCCATCCGCGAGGCCATCAGGATGCTGGAGGCCGAGGGCTTCCTCGACGTCACGGCGCGCCGCGGCTCGTTCGTCGCGACCCTGGACTCCAGTCAGGCAGGCGACCTGTTCGAGGTCAGGCTGGCGCTCGAGCCGCTTGGGGCGAGGCTGGCCGCGCTGCGGGCCGCCGACGCTGGTCAGAACGGCCAGGAGCGCACCAGCAGGATGAAGCAGATCCTGGCCGACGTGCAGACGTCGCCGAACAGCTACGGCCTTGACACGCTGGCTGAGATGCACACCGAACTGCACTCGCTGATCTTCGAGATGGCCGGGAACAGCTACCTGATCGCGATGGCCATCCCCATGGTCAAGCGCGGTCAGTGGCTGCTCCGCCAGAGCGCGCCGCTGCGCGAGCCAGACGCGTGGTCTGAGCACCACTGGCTGATCGCCGCAATCGAGTCAGGCGACCCGGAACTCGCGGAGGCGGCCGGGCGTCACCATGTGCTCAGCGTGCGCGGCAGGATCCGGCCAGGGCTCGACAGCCCTGGCCGCTGACAGTCGCCTGTATACGCTTCGCCGGCGTAGTCCGGGCGCTGATCGACGCCGCACCCCCACCCGGCCGCCATATAACAACACATTTGCGCGCTGTTCCGCATACCTTGCTTGACTACGTATACAATATACAGCATAATCAGGCTTCGGCATGCTGCCTCGCCATATCTGGTATCTCAGCATTTCTGGGAGCTAAGGAGCGCCGCTGATGACTGACCTGCCCCCACGTCCGGCCCACAGCCAGGTTCCCGGTCTTAGCGCGATGCAGGCCGATCTCTCGCGACGGCGCCTCCTCGGCGCCGGCGGCACGCTGGCGGCGGGGCTCGGGCTCGCGCCGTTGCTGGCCGCGTGCGGTTCGAGCACCTCGCCCGGATCGGCGGGCCCGGGAAAACCGGGCGGAACGCTGACGATGGGCATCAACGGCCCGCCAGACACTCTCGACCCCGGCGCGACGGGGCTCGCGCTCACGCTGCTCATCAGCATGACCATGTTCGACCCGCTCGTGTGGTGGTTCCCTGGTCCCAGCGGCACGGGCAGCCGGTTTGTCCCCGGCCTGGCCGAGAGTTACACGGTGTCGCCTGACGCTTCCTTGTACACGTTCAAGCTGCGCAAGGACGTGACCTTCCATGACGGCACGAAGTTCGACGCGAACGCCGTCAAGGCGACCTACGACCACGTGGTCGACCCGGCCACGAAATCAAAGAGCGGCCTTGGCGCACTCGGGCCCTACAAGGAAACGAAGATCATCGACCAGTACACGTGCCAGATCGTCTTCAGCGAGCCGAACGCGTCGTTCTTGCACCAGCAGGCGGCGGGCAACTTCGGCATCGCCTCGCCGACGGCGCTGAAGAAGTACGGGCCCACCGGGTTCGGCAACCACCCGGTCGGCACCGGGCCCTTTAAGTTCGTCAGCTACCAGACCGGCGATCAACTCAACCTGGTGAGGAATCCGCACTACAAGTGGGGGCCGGCGATCTTCGGCAGCGGGCCAGCCAAGCTGGACAAGCTGATCTTCCGAATCGTGACCGACGACAGCGGCCGGTACAACGCGCTCCAGTCAGGACAGCTTCAGATCGCGATGAGCCTGCCAGCGAACGACATCTCGGCGGCGGCGAAGGCGGGCACGTTCCACGAGCTCACCGTTCCGTCGATCGGCACGCCAGCAGGCCTCCCTATCAACGTGACCAAGCCGCCTACCGACGACCTGCGGGTACGCGAGGCCATCATGTACGCCGTCGACCAGGAGAAACTGGTCAAGGACGTCCTGTTCGGCGTCGACACCGCGGCGCACAGCGTGCTCACCCCGATCACCCCCGGCTACAGCCCGGCGTCGGCCAAGCTCTACTCGTACAACCCGGCCAAGGCCAGCGCACTGCTCGACCAGGCTGGCTGGGCCAAAGGCTCGGGCGGCGTCCGGTCGAAGAACGGCAAGGAACTGGCCCTGAACGTCATCCTGTTCGCGGACGCAGGCTTCGAACTCCCGACCCAGTTCGTCGTCTCAGAACTTGAGAAGGTCGGCTTCACGGCCAAGACGGCGGTCCAGCCGTTTGCCACGGCTCAGGCGTCATTCAACTCAGGCGTGCACAACCTCGGCGCGTTCGGCTATTTCGGCACCGACCCGTATCTGCTTAACATCTGGGTGAACTCCGACGCGATCAAGTCGGGGTTCAACTGGTCGCACTACGACAACCCGAAGGTCGACGCGATGATCGCACAGGCGAACAAGACCGCCGACACTGCCAGGCGCAACGCGCTCTACGAACAGGTCTGCATGACGCTGATGAAGGACGCGATCTACCTGCCGATGTGGGACGTCAACTTCCCCTTCACGACGGCACCTTCTGTCAAGGGACTCCACACGACCCTGAACGGATACATCACGTTCCACACGGCAACCGTCGGCTGACGCCCATGGGGTTCGTCATCCGTCGGCTGGCGACAGCGGTTCCGGTCATCATCGGGATCACCATCATCGCGTTCCTGCTGATCCACCTCGTCCCAGGCGACCCGGCGAAGATCATCTTGTTCGGCACCGATGCGACGCCGGCGCAGCTCGAGAACCTGCGCCGGCAGCTCGGTCTCGAGGACTCGCTGTGGCAGCAGTACTTCTCGTTCATCGGCCAGCTGCTGCACGGCAACCTCGGCACGTCCTACCTGACGCAGAACTCGGTCGCGCACGAGCTGCTGTCCAGGACGCCGGACACGCTCGTGCTGACGGGCGCCGCCGTCCTCGTCGCGATCGTCGTCGGCGTGCCGCTCGGCATGCTCGGCGGCGTCTTCCCCGGGTCGATCGCCGACCGGGCAGCCAGGGCGGTGTCGTTCCTCGGCGTGGCAGTCCCCTACTTCTTCCTCGCGCTGCTGCTCGTGCTCGTGTTCAGCGTGCGGCTGCATCTCCTGCCCGCCATCAGCAACGGATCGGTGTCCGGCCTGATCCTGCCGGCTGTGTCGCTGGGCTGGGGATACGCCGCTATCCTCACGCGGCTGGTCCGTGGCCGGCTGATCGAGGAGTACCGCAGCGAGTACGTCAAGTCCGCGCGCGCCCGCGGCTGCACGGAATGGCGGGTGCTGCTCCGGCACGCGCTGCGCAACTCCTCCATTCCCGCCATCACCACGATCGGCCTCCAATTTGGCAACATCCTGACTGGCGCTGCCGTCACCGAGGTCATCTTCGGACGCCCCGGCGTCGGAAGTTTTCTCGCGACCGCGATCAGCAATAAGAACATCCCGGTTGTGCAGGGCGCCATCGTCGTGATCGGCATCGGCTACGTGCTGATCAACCTGATCATCGACCTGATCGTCGGCGCGGTCGACCCGCGCACCCGAGCGGCCGGACTCGCCTGACGAGCCGGGCCACTACCGAGAAAGGACGCAGGAATGACAGCGGCGACGACGGCGGCGGCCAGCGCCGTCATCATCGGCGACCCGTCGCCGCCGACACCCGTGCGGCGCAGGGTCGGCCAGGCGGCGATGGTCATCGCGGCCATCGCCGTGGTCATCCTGCTGGCCGCCCCGGGGCTGATCGCGCACTCGGCGCCCACGGCCACCGGGGACAGCATCCTGCAGGCGCCGAGCGGCGCGCACTGGTTCGGCACCGACCAGCTTGGCAGGGACGTCTTCAGCCGCACGATTTACGGATCGCGCCCCGTGCTCATCGCCAGCCTGATCGGTGTCGTGCTCGCGACCGTCGCGGGCGTCGCGCTCGGCGTCGCGGCGGGGATCGCGCCGCGCTGGCTCAACTCGGTGCTCATGCGCGTGATCGACGTGCTGCTCGCGCTGCCTGTGCTGCTGATCGCCCTGATCCTGATCGCGACCGCCGGGTCAGGGATCGGCAGCATCGTGCTCGCCATCGGGGTGGCGTTCACGCCGGGATTCGCGCGCATCGTCGAGGCGTCCGTGCGCACGCTCAGGTCTGTGGAGTACGTGCAGGCCGCCCGCGTCTTCGGGTCGACGGGCGCGCGCACCTCCGTCAGGCACCTGATCCCGAACCTGATGACTGAGGTGGTCGTGCTGGGCACCAGCGCCGTCGGCTGGGCGGTACTGACCGCCACCACCCTCAGCTTCCTCGGGCTCGGCGTGCAGCTGCCGCAGCCGGACTGGGGCAGCGATCTGGCCGCGGGCGCCACCTACCTGGCCACGAGCTGGTGGCTGCCGACGTTCCCCGGGCTAGCGATCACGGTCACGATCCTCGCCGCGAACTTCATCGGCGACTACCTGATGACCGTCCTTGACCCGCGCAACGGGGTGCGGTTCAGCCAGAGCTTCGGCTCGATGGTGCTCGGCAGGCGGGCCGGGCGGACGCGGGCCCTGGCGGAGGCCGGCCAGTGAGCCTGCTCGAGGTCGGCGACCTGCGGACCGAGATCGCCACCAGGGAAGGCAGGGTGGTCCCGGTCGACGGGGTCACGTTCAGCCTTGACCAGGGCGAGATCCTGGGGCTGGTCGGCGAGTCAGGCTCCGGCAAGACCATGACGGGCATGTCGATCATGCGGCTGCTGCCGCACGGCGCGGCCATCACCGGCGGTTCCATCACGTTCGCCGGCCGCGACCTGACCGGCCTGGACGACGCGGCGCTGCGCCGGCTGCGCGGCAGCGACATCGCGCTGATCTCCCAGGACCCGATGACCTCGCTGAACCCGACCCGCACGATCGGCAGCCAGCTCCGCGAGGCATACCGCATTCACACCGGCGCGTCGCACCGCGCGGCGAACGAGCGGGCCGCCGAGGTCCTCGGGCTGGTCGGGATGCCGCGGCCGGCCGAGCGCCTCAACGACTTCCCGCACCAGCTCTCTGGCGGTATGCGGCAGCGCGTGATGATCGCCATCGGCCTGCTCTGCGAGCCGAAGCTGCTGATCGCGGACGAGCCGACCACGGCGCTTGACGTGTCGATCCAGGCCCAGATACTCAAGCTGATCGACAGCCTGCGGGCGCGGCTGTCGATGGCGGTCCTGCTCATCACCCACGACATGGGCGTTATCGCCGGGCACGCCGACCGGGTCGCGGTGATGTACGCGGGCAGGATCGTCGAGCAGGCGGACACCTTCACGCTGTTCACCGACCCGAAGCACCGGTACACCGAGGCGCTGTTCGAGTCGATGCCGACGCTCGAGCTCGACTCCGGTGCCCAGCTCGCGGTGATCCCTGGCGCGCCGCCGAAGCTGACCGGCGCGGCCGGCGCCTGCAGGTTCGCGCCGCGCTGCCGGTTCGCGCAGGAGGACTGCCGAACGCAGGATCCGCCAGCCACGACGGCCACGCCAGGGCACGTGCACGCGTGCCTGCACCCCAGGCTGGCCGAGTCCGCCCCGGCGGCGGCCATCGCCAGGCACGAACCGGCCGGCATCGACGACGCCGACGTGCCGCTGCTCGAGCTTGCCGATGTCTCCAAGCAGTTCGGCGTCAGGTCCAGGAGGCTGTTCCAGCGAGCCGGCGCTGTGCAGGCGGTCTCCGGGGTCTCGCTGACCGTCTTCCCTGGTGAGACCGTCGGCATCGTCGGCGAGTCGGGCTGCGGGAAGACCACGATGGGCCGGATGATGGTCGGCCTGGAGCGGCCCACGACCGGATCAGTGCTCTTCGACGGGCAGGACATCGGCGCGATGCGCGGCGCCGAGTTCCGCGTCCGCCGGCGCGACCTGCAGATGATGTTCCAGGACTCCTGGGCGGCGCTTGACCCGCGGATGCCGGTCTCGTCGCTGGTCGCCGAGCCGCTCGCGGCCCAGCATGTCGGCAGTCGCCCTGAGCGGAGGGCGGCCGTAGCCGGGCTGCTCGACGCCGTGGGGCTGCCCGCGGACGCCGGCCGGCGGTATGCGCACGAGTTCTCTGGCGGCCAGCGCCAGCGGATCGCGATGGCCAGGGCGCTCGCGCTGCATCCCAGGATCATCGTCGCCGATGAACCGGTGTCCGCGCTCGACGTCTCGGTCCAGGCGCAGATACTGAACCTGATGCGGGCGCTGCAAGCCAGGTACGGGCTGACCTACGTGGTGATCGCCCACGACCTGTCTCTGCTGAAGTACCTGGCCGACCGGATCGGCGTCATGTACCTGGGCCGGCTGGTCGAGCTGGGGCCGAGCGCGGACGTGTACGGCGCTCCGCGGCACCCTTATACCGCCGGGCTGATCGACTCGATCCCGCTGCCTGACCCGGCCGCCGAGCGCGCCAAGGCATCGGCAGGCCTCGGCGGCGAGCTACCCTCGGCGCTGAACCCGCCGTCTGGCTGCCGGTTCCGCACCCGGTGCCCGCTGGCCACTGAAAAGTGCGCTGCCGAGACTCCCGTGCTCGCGGAATCGGCAGGCCGGCACGCGGTGGCCTGCCACTACCCGCTTGACATGCCGGCCCCCGCGAGGTCGGCCGCTACGGCGAGAAGGGCAGAGGCGTGACGACTCACCGGCTGGACCCCACCCCCGAGACGACCGCGGACGTGCTCTCGCGCGAGCACGCGCCGGTCCTGACGATCGATCCCGGCGACACCGTCATCGTGCGGTCCCTGGACGCTGCCGGGTACCTGGAGCGGCAGACCTCGCCAGGCGAGGACAAGCCGATGATGTACCCGGCCTACCGCGGCCACTGCCTCACCGGGCCGATCAAAATCAGCAACGCGCAGCCTGGCGACATCCTGGCGCTGCGCCTGGTGTCGCTGCGGCCGGACTCCTGGGGCTGGACCGTCGCTGCGGCGCTGGATACGCCGGTTACCCGGCGGCTTGGCCTGGCCGACGGTCCGCCGTCCTGGCTGCTCTGGGACCTCGACCCGGACGCTGGCAAGGCGATGTGCCATACCGGCTACAGCCGCGGCGTGGCGCCATTCCTTGGCGTCATGGGCATGCCGCCCGACGAGCCAGGCGAGCACTCGACGATCCCGCCGCGAACGGCGGGCGGTGGCAACATCGACTGCAAGGAACTGGTGGCCGGGTCGACGCTGTACCTTCCTGTGACCGTGCCAGGAGCGCTGCTCTACCTGGGCGACGGCCACGCGGCGCAGGGCGATGGCGAGGTCGGCGGGACGGCCATCGAATGCCCGATGACCACCGAGGCCGTCGTCGACCTGGTGTCGGACAGGCCGCTCGCCTCCATCCACGCGGAGACGCCAGCTGGCCGGATCACGTTCGGCTTCGACGCCGACCTGAACGCGGCCATGGGAGACGCGCTTGACGCGATGACGTGCTGGCTGCAGGTCCTGCTCGGCGTCGACAAGGCAATGGCGCTGGCGCACGCGAGCACCTGCGTGGACCTGCGGATCACCCAGGTCGCCAACCAGACCTGGGGCGTCCACGCCGTGCTGCCCGCCGGGGTGCTCGACGGAGTTCCGGCTCAGGTGGTGTAGAGCTGACCGTCAGATCCCTCGGCGATTTCAATCTTGGTCAGCCCGGTCGGCGCCGGCCCGCGCTCGACCGCACCGGTGCTGGCATTGAACTGCGAGCCATGGCACGGGCAGACGAAGAGCGTCGCGGACGTCTCATACGCGACCACGCACCCGGCGTGCGGGCACACGGCATCGAAGGCAAGGAACGTGCCGGCACGTGGCTGGATCACGATCGAAGGATCGCCGGTAGCCGGATCCTGGAACGTGGCTCCCTGGCCGAGGGGCACCCGGCTCGCCGGGCCGATGGCGGTACCAGGATGGTGATGCCTTCCCGGCGTGGCTGTCGCTCCAGGGGTGCTGGCATGCTCGGGGCCGGCCGTCGCTGTGTGGTGGACTGGCGCGTTCGTAGTGCGTGCCGTGCCGCCTGCCAGCCTGCCCAGACCAGCGGCGATGCCGCCGATGATCAAGCTGCCCGCTGCCGCCGCGGCGCTGATCGTCATCTCCCGGCGACTGGCATCCTGCCGCGCGAGACCGGATCGCGGACGCGCCGACGCCCGGCGTGCCTTGTCCGTCCATCCCGCGATCGCCGCGTCCACTGACAGGACCGAGCCGGATCCAGCCAGCAGCAAGGGGGTCCAGGCGAAGACGAAGACGATATCCGATCCGGTGTAATAGGGACTCGCATGGAAGCTGACCGTCAGGAACAGCATCAAGGACAGCGCCAGTCCTCCGGCAGCTGCCAGCCGCGCGCGCAGCCCCAGCAAGGTCGCCACGCCGGTGAGCAGCTCACCGCACGCGATGAGGACGCCGAGCGGGACCGCGACGTGGGCGAGCGGCGAGATCAGCGCGCGAATCGGGCTTAGCCTGATGGAGCCAGCCAGCTGGGACTGGATGGAGGCGGGGTCAGCGGCGTCGAAGAACCCGGGGTTGGCGAGCTTCTGCAGGCCAGCGACGCAGAACGTGAACCCGAGGAATCCCCGCAGCGGGAGCAAGACGCGTCCCAGCACGTGCTGTGCCGCCGGCGGTGCCGGGTCGGATCGCATGTGTCATCGTTCCCATCATGGGCTCAGCCAGGCACGGGCCGTTACAGGCTACCGACCGCGGTGACCCGCGAGACACCGGACGTACGCGGGCGGGAAGTTCCGTTGATCAAGGCGCAGCCAGGCGTGAAGCGATGCGGTGGAGTGCCAGCAAGGCCACGACCGCACACAGCAGAATTGGATCGTGACCGATCTTTATACGGAAACCTACGGTTCCGGCGACCCGGTACTGCTGATCCACGGCTCGGGAAGCTGGGGCGTCGACACTTACGGCGCACAGCGCGCCCTGGCGGGCGAGTTCCGGCTGATCATGATGGACCGGCGCGGCTACGGGCGGAGCCCGGCGACGGAGCGCATCGGCTGGCAGACCGACAAGGACGACGTCGCCGAACTCCTCACCGAGCTCGGCAGTGCCCATCTGGTAGGGCACTCCACGGGAGGAACGGTCGCCTTGATCGCGGCCGCGATGGTTCCTCAGACGGTCCGCTCCTTGGTTGTGGTCGAGCCGACGGTCTGGGGCATCGCGGACCCAGCCGTGTCACCGCCAGAAAGACCGACCGCCTACCAGGGCGCCTGGACGCGTGCGCAGCAACTTCCCGCCAGGGAGTTCATGATCGCCATAACCGAGGCCGCTGGCGTGAAGGCGGCCGAGGCGATGATCTCCGCTTCCTGGGCGTCCATGACGGACGCTGACCGGGCTGCGGCGGAGGCCATGCGGCACGAGTCGTGGGCAGGTAGCGCGCCCGTCGACGTGGACGCACTCGCCGCAACCGGGTTAGCGAAGGTAGTCGTGGTCGGCGCGTGGGACCCCGTTCTCTACCCGGACCTCGCCGACATGAGAGCGACCGGCTGGCGCCAGGCGGTCGCGGGAGAACACTCTGCCCTGGCGCGGGCCATCTGTGCGCGGCACGTGACGATGAGCCGGTCAGCCCACAGTCCGATGATCGAGGACACGGAGGCGGTCAACGAGCTGCTCAGGGCGACCTGGCGGGCCGCCGCGGCCCGATAACGGACGGCAGGCCCCGGCGCCTTGCCCGCAGTTCGCGCACAATCAGGCTGATCCCCTGGACCATGACCAGCGCGCTGACGATCGCTGCGACCGTCCCCGATGCCGCCTGCGTGGCGCTGACGAGGTTGTACAAGCCATGCCAGATGATCACCAGCAAGATGCTCCCGCCTGAGCGGTTGTACAGCCAGGTGAGCACGACCGCCCCGCAGGCCAGGCCCAGCGCCATCCCCACGTACCCGACAGGGGCGAAGTCGCGGTAGGTGGCGATGACGGAGAACATCGGCAGGTGCCAGCAGAACCAGAGCGCAGCCAAGATGAGCGTCGCGGTCAGCGGGCTGAACCTGCGCTGCAGGTTCGGGAGCGCGAACCCGCGCCAGCCGGTCTCCTCCCCGAGGCTGCCGACGAACGTGATCAGCAAGACCACGCCGACCAGGCCGATGGCTGGCGTGCCGCTGAACCGGCCGAAGCCGGCGACCGCGGGCATCGGCTGGCCCGCGATCGCCAGGACGGCGAGCGCGAGACCGAGGAATGCGACCGGGCTGACGGCAACCAGCCACCAGCGCGGTGCCACGCGCCATCGGACCAGGCGGGCCAGCAGATCGCGCAGCCCGGTGCGGCCCGCCGTCCACGCCGTGACCACGATCGCGGCGATCGCGGGACCGAGCAGGGCGGGATAATGTGTCGGCCATCCCTGCCCCTGGTGCACCACCTGGTGCGTCACCGCCAGCGGGATGAGCCATGACCAGCTGAGCGCGTAGGTAAGCACGAAGTACGCGATCAGCGCCCGGGAGCTGGCGCGAGGCGCGCGCCACGCCTCGCGCTGTTCCGGCTTGGTCCGCGTGTTCGTCATCGCCGCGACTCCAGGTGCCAGAACCATGCCAGCAGGGCGATCACGGGAGCGCTCCAGATGCAGAACCCCCAGCCGAACAGGATCAGTGCCGCGTTGAAGGCGATCGCGCCCGCGATGCCGGGCCGCCGGTACCGCCGGCTGAGTATGAGCAATCCGACGGCGGCTTCGAAGACGACCAGCACCGGGATGAAGTAGCCGACGTTGGGCACGAGGACCGAGTGCCACGCGTGCGTGACGAACGGCCACCAGCTCGCGTTCGCAAAGGAATCGTAGGAGTGCGGGGTAACGGTCAGGAGGATCAGGTGCGTCACGGCCGAGGCGAGGAACAACCCGCCGAACGCCCTGGCCCACCAGCGACGGGATTCGCGGGGGGATTCGGGGGGTCGTCCCCCCTGATCAGCATGACGGGCCAGGTGCGCTGCAATCGTGTTCATCTTTCATCACCTGATATCAGCAAAGTCCAGAAGCCGGACTTCGCAGTAGGTCCGAAAGTCCCCAGGTCAGAACCTGAATGTCCCGCCGCTAGCCCAGCACCGCGCCAGGCAGCTCGAGCGCCACGATCGCGCCGCCGCCCTGGCGGTTCCGCGCCGTCGCGACCCCGCCGTGCGCGGCCGCGACCGCGGCCACGATCGCCAGGCCGAGCCCGGCGCCGCCATCGGACCTGGCCCGGACCGCGTCGGGCCGCCTGAATCGCTCGAACGCGTGCTGCAGGTAGTCAGCAGGGAAGCCAGGTCCCGTGTCAGCGACCTCGATGACCAGGCTGGAGCCGGCCGCGCGTCCCGAGACAGTGACGCGCGATCCCGGCGGGGCGAACCCCAGCGCGTTGTCGATCAGGTTGTCCACGGCCTGCCTGACGCGGTCCGCGTCCAGCGTCGCGACGAGGTCCTGCGGCGCCAGAACGACGCAGGACGCGCGTGCCGCGTCAGGCACGCCAGCCCGTGCGGCGCTGCGCTCGAGCAGGTCACGAACCCGCGTCGGCGCTGGCCTGACCGGAAGCTTGCCTTCGTCGCTGCGAGCGAGCATGAGCAGGTCGTTGGTGAGCCTGGTGAGCCTGGCGACCTCGTCCTCCGCGCTGGCCACCGCAATGACCAGCTCGTCCCTGCTTCGGCCAGGCCGTGCGGCCAATTCCAGTTCGGCTCCGAGCACGGCCAGCGGCGTCCGCAACTCGTGGCTGGCGTCAGCCACGAACTCCTGCTGCCTGGCGAGGGCATGACGCAGCCGGCTGAGCAGGTCGTTCATGGTGCCGGCGAGCGCTGCGAGCTCGTCGCGCGTGCGCGGCACCCGGACGCCAGCCGCGGAATCGCTGGCCGGCATCGCCGCCACCTCGCGGCGCATCCGCTCCACAGGAGACAGCGCGGCGGCGGCCAGCCAGTAGGCGCCGACCGCGCCGATAATGACGA
This sequence comes from uncultured Actinomycetota bacterium, assembly GCA_963739025.1. Taxonomy (GTDB): domain Bacteria; phylum Actinomycetota; class Actinomycetes; order Streptosporangiales; family Streptosporangiaceae; genus Chersky-822. Next base: position 1,176,497 of record CAVTYS010000006.1, read on the forward strand.
ACACCACGCCCCCGATGACCAGCGCGGTTGTCTCGGTGCTCAGCGGGCCGGAGACCTGGTCCTCCGTGGAGACGCCGAGCACGGCGACGGACCCGGTACGCCCCACCGACCCAGCGCGGAACCTGAACTGCTCGTCGCCCACCGTCTTGGTCAGGCCGGCCGACCTCGCGAGGCTGACCTGCGCGGGACTGAGCAGCGGCGCTGATCCGGCCTCCTTGCTGTGCCGCACGACCCGGCCGCCCGCGCTGATGACCTGAACGAGCGAATTGTCGGGAACGTCGATCGTGCCGGCGCTCTGCACGCTTGGCGCGGACCGGTACGGCCCGAGCTGGGCCGCGACCGTCTTGTCCAGGGCACTGAGCAGCCTGTCATGCAGCTGGCTGATCAGCAGCCAGCTGCCGAGCGCGAACGCGACCGCCAGCGCCAGGGTGAAGACCCCGGCGACCCGCAGCTTGATGGACACGGCGGCCTACTCGTGCTCGGCGTGCCTGAGCCTGTAGCCCATGCCGCGCACGGTCTCGATGTCGTGCCTGCCGAACGGGGCATCGATCTTGCGCCGCAGGTAGGTGACGTACTGGTCGACGACGTTGGACGTGCCCTCGTAGGCGAAGTCCCAGGCCGCGTCGATGATCTGGGATCGGGTCAGGACCGAACCTGGGTGGCGGAGGAAGAGCTCGAGGAGTGCGAACTCCTTGGGCGAGAGCTGGAGCTCGGCCGATCCGCGCCAGGCTCGCTTGGCGGCAGGGTCTAGCCGCAGGTCACCCACGCTCAGCACAACGGGTCTGGCACGGTCGTCGCGCCGCGTCAGCGCCCGCAGCCTGGCGCTGAGTTCACGCAGGCTGAACGGCTTGACCAGGTAGTCGTCAGCGCCCGCATCGAGACCGCGCACCCGGTCGTCCACGGCGTCCCTGGCCGTCAGCATCAGCACCGGCGTCCAGTCCCCCGCCGCGCGCAGCTTGCGGCAGAGCTCGAAGCCGTCGAAGCCTGGCAGCATGACGTCGAGCACGATCAGCCCGTAGCTGTTCTCGGTGGCGAGCCAGAATCCCTCGGGCCCGTCCGCGCCCACGTCGACGGCATGTCCCTCCTCCTCAAGCCCGCGCTTGAGCAGCCTGGCCATCTTGGCCTCGTCTTCCACCACAAGAACCCGCACAAAGGCAGGTTACGCACCAGCGCGGCCGGTGAGCGGGACCGGCAGGCCGGCGTCCTTATTCAGGCACGGTAGGCCCAGAAGATGTGAGCCGGTCACATCGTTCTCTCACGTTGCTCGAATCGGCCGGCAAGCACGCTGGAGGCGCAAGGTCAGCAGTCGGTGACGAGGTGACAAGGAGAACTGACGTGCCAGAGGAGAAGGAAGCCGGCTTGCCATCCAGGACCAGGCTGCCCGGCTTCGACGAGGAATCCGGCCGAGGATACCGCGGCGACCAAGGCGACAGGGGCAGATACGGCCCGGCGGAGCGCGGACCGTACGGCTATGGCCCGGCCCGTGACTACGAGTCCCGTGGCTATGAGCAGCGCGGCTACTACCAGTACCCGCCGCCCGCGTACGCGCGCGACGGCGGCATCCGGTCATCCAGACGGACGTCGACCTGGACGGCGGCGGCGCTGATCGCCGCTGTCGCGGCCACGACCGGCTACCTGGCGCATTCGATCCCCGCTGCGACCACGGGCGGCACCACCGTGGGCCACACGACCACGAAGCACTCCGGCCAGTCAGGCGGCGTCCAGAGCGGCACTCCCGGGGTGAGCAACCCGGTCGTGACCTCGGGCGGCTCGGGGGCCGTGGCGGGCCGCGGCGGGGGTGACAACTAGATGAATGCGTCGTGCCGGACGAGTGCCATCAGCGCCGGACCGCTGCTCGCGCGTCCGGCCTGGAGCAGGATCAACGTGGGATCGCGCGCGATCGCGGCCGCCGACCGGGACGCCCTCGGCACAACGGCCAGGCTGGCGGTCTGGCCCGCCGCGAACCTGCCAGGGATGCTCGCGGTCGTCGACAGCGAGCTTGCCGTGCTCGACGCGCAGGCCAGCAGGTTCCGCACCGACTCAGAGATATCGGTCCTGCACGCGACCGGCGCGGGCCGCCACCAGGTGAGTGACGGCCTGGCCGAGGCGATCAGGACCGCGCTCGCGGCAGCGGCGTGGACCGCAGGACTCTGTGACCCGACGGTCGGCGGCGCGCTCCTGCGGATCGGCTACGACCGCGACTTCGCGGCGATAGAACCGAATGACGCCCCGCTTTCACAGGACTCCGGTGCAGCTGCCGGCTGGCAGGCGATTCACCTGCAAGGGAACGAACTGACCTGGCCGGACGGTGTGCTGCTTGACCTCGGCGCGACCGCCAAGGGACTCGGCGCTGACAGGGCCGCCGCTGCCGCCTATGCCAGCGCCGCCGACGGCGGCGTGCTGGTCAGCCTCGGCGGCGACATCGCGGTCGCCGGCCGTCCGCCCGCTGGCGGCTGGCCCGTGCTGATCGCCGACGAGCACCGTCAGGTCCGCGCCGCCAGGAACCTGGCCCGGCCGCTGGCCGGCGAGCCTGGCGGAACGGCCGATCCCGCGATCGCCCAGCAGATCAGGCTCGCCAGGGGCGGGCTCGCGACGTCGTCGAGCACCTGCCGCCGCTGGGTCCGGGCAGGCCAGGTGATGCATCACATCATCGACCCGCGAACCGGGATGCCGGCCGCCGGGCCGTGGCGCACCGTCACGGTCGCGGCCGCCAGCTGCGCGGAAGCCAACGCCGCGGCGACGGCAGCGATCGTGGCCGGCGCCGACGCGCCTGGCTGGCTCGCCGACCACGGCCTTCCTGCCCGGCTGATCAGCCACGACGGCCAGATCACCAGGACCGGCGGCTGGCCGGAGGCCGAGGACGGGCCCGTCAGCCCGCCCGCCGTCTCCTGGCTGGACGCCTGGACGCAAGGGAGGGACCGATGAGCGGGCACGCGATCGCCGCTCAGGCGGCTGCGACGACCGCCGGATCGCAGGGGTTGTGGCTCGTCTCCCGCGCGAGCGGCGTCGTGCTGCTGATCCTGTTCAGCGTCGTCATGGTGCTCGGCGTGTCAACCAGGACGGGTGCGTCCTCGCGGCGATGGCCCAGGTTCGCGGTCGCCGAGCTGCACAGGACCCTGTCCCTGTTCGCGGTGGCGCTGCTCGGACTGCACGTCGCGACCGCGCTGCTCGATCCTTACGTGTCGATCAGCTGGCTCGCGACCGTGCTGCCGTTCACCTCGCACTACGAGACGCTCGCGATAGGAGCGGGCACGCTGGCTGTCGACGCCGGCGGCGCCGTCCTGATCACCAGTCTGCTGCGGAACAGGATCGGCCGGCGTGCCTGGAAGGCGGTGCACTACCTGGCCTACCTGGCCTGGCCGGTCGCGTTCGTGCACGCGATCACCGCGGCCAGTTACGACCAGCACCTGTGGTGGGTGGCGGCGAGCGAGTGGGGCTCGCTCACGGCCGTCGCCACTGCCGTCGTGGTCAGGCTCGTCAAGCGCGGCAGGCCAGGCCCGGTCGCTGAGCCACTGGCGGACAGTTCGCTGCGGGCGCCGTTCGCCGGATCAGTTCGATGATGCCTTCGGGAAGGACTTGCGTGCGGCCGGCAAGCCGGCCGCACGCAAGTCTCGCTGACGAGCCTGACCGGCTTCCCAGGCTGCTCCCCGGCTACCGCGGCGCCGGGCCTGTGTCCCTCGACGATCACCTCGACCGCTACGGCCCGCCAGTGCCCGTGCACGGCGCGCGCATGCGCGAGGAGCTCATCGGCGAGGTCGAGCTTGCCGCGCTGGCCGGCCGCGGCGGCGCCGGCTTCCCAACCGCGCGGAAGCTGGCCGCGGTCGCTGCCCGCAGGAATGCGGTCGTGATCGGCAACGGCACGGAAGGCGAGCCCGCGAGCGCCAAGGACAAGGTGCTGATGGCGCAGTCCCCGCACCTGGTACTCGACGGGGCAGCCGCGGCGGCCGGCCTGGTCGGCGCGACCGAGGCGATCGTCGTGGTGCATACCGCCGTGGCTGATCTGATGGCGGCGGCCCTCGCCGAGCGCCGGCGTGCACGGCTTGACCGGGTGCGGCTGTCGGTGGTGCCAGCGGCCGGCGCCTTCGTGGCCGGGGAGGCGACCGCGGTCGTGCACTGGCTCGAGAACAGGGTCCCCAAGCCCACGTCGCGGCAGCGGCGGCTGTCAGAACGCGGGCTGCACGGCAGGCCGACGCTGGTCCAGAACGTCGAGACGCTCGCGCACCTGGCCCTGATCACGCGCTACGGCGCGGCCTGGTTCCGTGCCGTCGGCACGCAGCGCGAGCCTGGGTCCATGCTGGTCACGATCGCGGGGGCGGTCAGGGTCCCTGGCGTGTTCGAGGTCGAGATCGGCACGCCAGTCGGCGCGGTCCTCGACCTGGCCGGCGGCAGGCCGGCCCGCTCGGCGGGCTGCTCGTCGGCGGATACTTCGGCAGCTGGGTCGACCCGCATCTGGCCGTCGACTTGCCGCTGTCCAGCGAGGGGCTGGGAGCGGCGGGCGCTGGCCTGGGCGCCGGGCTCCTCGCGGCCTTGCCCGCCGACGTGTGCGGCCTGGCGGAGACCGCCAGGATCGCGCGGTACCTCGCCAGCGAGTCGGCCGGCCAGTGCGGGCCGTGCGTCTTCGGCCTGGACGCCATCGCCGGCCAGCTCGAGTGCCTCGCTTCAGGACGGGGCCCCGATCTGGCCGCGTTGCGCCGGTGGATCGCGCAGGTAGGTCATGGGCGCGGGGCGTGCAAGCACCCTGACGGCACGGTCGGCATGGTCGCGAGCGCGCTGCGGACGTTCGACGGCGAGATTGAACAGCACGCCAGGGGCTGGTGCTGCGGCGTTCCCGGCCGGACGAGCGCGTTGTCCCCGCCGTGCCTGCCCGGGGGGCGACCCCCGGACCCCCGCATAGCGCGGAGCTGGTGATGAAGCTCTCTGTCGACATGATCGCGTGCGAGGGCCGCGGGCTGTGCGCTGAGGTGCTACCCGAGCTGATCCAGCTGGACGACTGGGGCTACCCGATGATCGTCAGCCAGGTGCCGCCCGGCCTGCAGGATCATGCCCGCGAGGCCGTGCGGCTTTGCCCGCGCCTGGCACTGACCCTGCGGTCCGCACCAGGCGCGGGAGCCTAGTTAAACGTGGTGCGGGGTTGGCTTGGGCTCGGCGGGACGCTCGGGATCGGCCGGCTTGCCCGATTCGCGGTACCAGGACCGCCAGATCAGCCGGTAGACCGGGATCGCCCGCGGGATGTCGCGCAGCCCCGGGATGAACGGGACGAGCAGCAGCAGGATCGTGCCGACCCCGGTCAGGTAGACCGCCCAGATGTCGACGCTGCCAGAGTTCTGGAACGGCGAGACGTGGTACCACATCTGGAACAGCCACAGCCACGGCTGGCCAGGGTAGTTGCCGGTCTCGTTCATGACACCCCAGGTGTCGCCGGTCAGGTGCATGCTGCTGGCCAGGTTGGCGTAGTAGCCGCCGTCGGCGATGAACAGCAGCGGCTTGGTGAAGTCAGTGCCGAAGAACTGCCGCTGCGCCAGAAGGTCGGAGTCAAGTGATCCGCTGCGCGCCATGGCCAGTTCGTAGGACATCATCACGGGCACCGGCCCGGCAGCCGGCAGGTTCAGGTTCCCGTTCCTGAACGGCACCTTCTTCGCGTCAGGCGCGGTGGCGTTGACGTACGCGGTCGCCCACTTATTCTGCTGCGCCGGGGTTGCCGCGTTGTAGGTGGCCAGGGCCGTCGCGAGCGCCGGGGTCGTCTTGGCGAGGGAGGACAGCGGGCCGACGACGAACACGTGCGCCGCGTCGATCGGCTGCGTGATCCCGGCGAGCTTCTGCCAGTTCACGGGGCCGACCTGCTGGACGCCGTCGGTGCCGTGGTTGTATGGCTGACCGTAGGTCGCGGTTCCCGAGGTGCCGTTCAGCTCGGTCGCGGCCGTGTAGGTCAGGTCGACAGGGGCGACCTTGCCCCATGTCTGCATCGTCACCGGCGGCACGTCGGGCGAGCTGAGTACGCCGGCCATGACCAGAGTCAGCGCGCCGACGACCAGCGTCGCGACGGCGCCTTCCTTGAGGATGTCGTAGCGGCGGTTCCGGCCGCGCCACGGCCCGGCGTCGGCGGCGGCCGCCTCCTTGCGCGCCGCCCGCCCCCAGGCCGGCTTCTCCGGCAGCGGGTGGCTGACCCCGCGTACCCTGACCAGCAGGATGTGCGCGCCGATGATCGCGACCAGTACGAGCGGCATCAGCACGATGTGCCACATGAACATCTGGCCGAAGTTCATCGCGTTCCAGATCGAGCCGATGCCGACCGCGTTGAACGCGTCCTTGCCGTTCGTCGCGATCCACTGCGAGTCGAAGTTCTGCTGGGAGAGGTAACCGGTGAAGTCGGTCACGACCGAGGCCCCGAACGCGAGCACGCCGGTGATCCACGTCATCGCCCGGCGGCCGCGCCACGCTGCCATCCAGAACTTGCCCCACAGGTGTATGACCAGGAACGCCATGAACAGCTCCACCGACCACAGGTGCACGCTGTTGAAGTAGTGCCCGATCGCGTTGGTGTGCCACCAGTCCGAGCCGCCGAGCGCGAGCCCGAACCCGGACACGATCACGATGCCGAGAGCGACGAGGCTGGCCACGCCGAAGACGTAGATCCAGGACGACACGTAGGCGGGCTGGCGGTCGGGCAGCAGTTTCTTAGGCGGCAGCAGCTGCGCCGCCTTCGTCCTTACCTTGGCGGTCCACATGTCCGCGTCACCAGGTTCAGCGGCGGCGGCGGCCACGGCGGCGTCAGATGACTGCTCATCGGCCGGGCTGTCAGCGCCAGCCCGGTGCGGGAAGCGGATGACGAGGGCGGCTCCGAAGATGACCACCATCACGGCGATCACGATCAGATTCGCGACCGAGATGTCGATGAAGGACCAGTGCAGCAGGCTGCTGGACCCGTTCAGGTCAATCGCCAGTGAACCCTGGTGGACGAGGGAGGACGGATTCATGTCGGGCTCCTGCTCAGTTTGCAAGCTTCATGCCGGCCCAGAAATGGCCGGGCCTTTATACAATCACTAGAATCGCGATCTTCCGGCAGGGATCTCAGTCACTGCGGTGCGGGACCTTGGTCACGATAGCGCGGGCCGCTCGTCCGACCGGTCGACACGCATGTGGTGATCGGGCACAACCATCGCGATGTGGCCGTCGCTGAGCCACTTCACGATGTACGGCGGCGTGCCGTCGTCATGGGGCACCGCGATAATCAGGCCGACGCGGGTTCCGTCGACCAGCAGCCTGTCCCCGATACGTGCGATCATGCCTTCAGGATGCCGTCTGGGGTGCCAGGCGCGCAGGAGCACTCAGGCTCCGATCTGCGGGACCTTCGGCCTGGCAGCCGCCTTGGCATTCGACCTGCCAGTTCGCGCCCGGACGGCACGGGCCGTGCTGAACCGGGCGGACCGCCGCTGGATCCGGTCACTCACGTCGCGTCGGCGCTGGCCCTGCTCGGCGGCCTGGCGATAGAAGAAACGCTTCCCGGCCTCGATCAGGGCGAGGTAAAACACGACCATCAGGCCAAGGACAGCGAAGAACAGGCCGGGCAGGGGGCGGAATCCCAGTGCGCTGGCGATCGGCGTGAACGGCAGGATGGCTCCGGCGCTCACCACGCCGAAGACCGCGAGCAGCAGCGGGAGGCTGGGCTGACTGCGGAAGAAGGGGATCTTGCGGGTCCTGATCGCGAAGACGACCAGCGTCTGCGTGGCGAGCGACTCGACGAACCATCCGGTGCGGAACAAGGCAGGCCCGGCGTGGAAGACCCACAGCATGACGCCGAACGTGGCGAAGTCAAAGAGCGAGCTCAGCGGACCGAAGAAGAGCATGAACCGGCGGATGAACCGCATGTCCCAGCGCGACGGCCTGGCCAGCTGCTCACGATCGACGTTGTCGGTAGGAATAGTGAGCTGGCTGGTGTCGTAGAGCAGGTTGTTGAGCAGGATCTGCGAAGGAAGCATCGGCAGGAAGCTGAGCAACGCCGAGGCGCCGGCGGCGCTGAACATGTTGCCGAAATTGCTTGACGTTCCCATCAGCACGTACTTCATGGTGTTCGCGAAAATCCGGCGGCCGCCCACGACGCCGTCGGCGAGCACGTGCAGGTCCTTTTCGAGAAGGATGACATCGGCAGCGTCTTTGGCGACATCGGTCGCTGAGTCGACCGAGATTCCCACGTCGGCCGCGTGCAGAGCCAGGGCGTCGTTCACGCCGTCGCCGAGAAAAGCCACGGCATTTCCTGACTGACGCTGCACTTTGACGATGCGCGCTTTCTGCTCGGGGCTCACGCGCGCGAACACCGTCGAGGCGCCGATGAGCGCGGCGAGGTCAGTATCGGTGGCCTCCTCAACGTCCCTCCCGGTCAGCGGCGCGTCGCCTGGCAGCCCGAGTTCGGCGCAGACCGTGGCGCTTACCAGCGGGTTGTCGCCGGTGACGATCTTCACCTCGATCCCGAGGTCGTGCAGCCGCCGCAGCGCCGCCTGGGCACTGGCCTTGGGCGGGTCCAGGAAGACGAGCAGGCCGCGGAAAGCCAGGCGTTGTTCGTCGTCCAGGGACAGCGCTTGCAGATCGCCAGCGCGCCTGGTGGCGACCGCGACGACGCGGTTTCCCGCCGCGTACTCCGCATGCAAGGCGGCCTGCGCGTCCTGCGGTATGGCTTCGCACCGGGCCTCGATGGCTTCTGGCGCGCCCTTGGATATCAGTGTCCGCTCGCCAGCCTGATCCTCGACGAGCACGGACACTAGTCTGCGCTCGTGGTCGAACGGCAGGGTTGCGAGCCGGCGGTACCCCGCCAGCGTCGCCACCTCGGGTGCCGCCGCCGGCGAGTTCCACAGCGCCATGTCGAGCATGTTGCCGCCGACGGCGGTGGCGCCTTCGACCTCCGCCTCGCTGCACAGCAGGCCGAGCCGCACCGGGCTGGCGTCGGGCTCGCCGTGCTCGCCGTGCGACCGCATGAAGCTGATCCGGCCCTCGGTCAGGGTGCCGGTCTTGTCGGTGAACAGCACGTCGATGTCGCCGAGGTCTTCGATGCACACCAGGCGCTTGACGAGGACCTTCTGCCTGGCGAGCAGTCGGGAGCCGGCCGCGAGGCTGGTCGACACCACCGCTGGAAGCAGCTGCGGCGAGATGCCGACGGCGATCGCCAGGGAGAACAGCAGGGCATCGATCACGGGCCTGTGCAGCAGCACGTTGATCACGAAGATGGCCCCGGTCAGCCCCGCGGCGACCTGGACCAGCAGGAACGAGAACTTCCGCAGGCCCACCTGGAACGCCGTCTCCGCCTGGCGTTCGCCAAGGCCGAGCGCGATCTTGCCGAACTGCGCGGCCGCTCCCGTGGCCGTCACGACGCCCTGACCAGAACCGGCGCTGACGACGGACCCCATTAGGGCGGCGCTGCGCACCTCGGCGACGGTGGTGCCGTCAGGGACGCTGGCGTCGGACTTCTCGACAGCCGCCGACTCGCCGGTGATCACCGACTCGTTGCACTCGAGCTCCGTGGTGCTGAGCAGCCGGATGTCGGCCGGCACGACGTCGCCGAGCCGCAGGTCGACGACGTCGCCAGGCACGAGCGCGGTGACCGGCACGACCACCGGATGCCCGGCCCGCCGCACGACGCACTGATGTTCCATCCGCGAGTGCAGCGCCTCAGCGGTCTTCTCGGCCCGGTACTCGTTGATGCACCCGAGGCCGACGGACGCGGCAAGGATCAACCCGATGATCAGGGCGTCGGCACGTTCGCCGACGAAGTACGAGGCGACAGCGGTGACGGTGAGCAGCACGAGCAGCGGTGAGCGGAACTGCCGCAGCAAGACGGGCAGCAGCTGGGCACGATGGGAACGGACCGCGTTCGGCCCGGCCGCCGTCAGCCGCCTGGCCGCCTCCTCGGCTGTCAGCCCGCCGGCCGTCGTCATCAGGTGATCGAGCACCTGCGGACCGCTCATGGCCGCCGCGGCCACGATGTCCACAGCCGGGACTGCCGGGCTCGCAGGCGGCGTTGCGTGCCGAAGAGCCATAATTGCTATTCTCTGCCCATCCGGGCACGGCCGCGTAGCTGTCCGGGTCCGAGAACGGGAAGTTTCGCCATCGTTGGGGGCGATGTCGGCCATCGAGCGGGGGCCGGGAATACGATCCTGCTGTCGGCACTGCTGTTTGTCGGCACTGCTGTTTGTCGGCACTGCTGTTGTCAGCATTGCTAAGCGCACCGGGAGCTGCCTGTGGATGTTTCAGAGCCGCGTCTTCCGCACCTGCGCCTCGATGATCTGCTGCGCGAGGTCCAGGTGCGCCTGCAGGCTGCTCTCGAAACGCGCGACCGCGTGCACTCCCTGCTGGCAGCGGTGGTCGCGATCGGCGGCGAGCTTGAGCTTGAGCAGGCGCTGCACCGCATCGTGAAGGCCGCTGTCGGGCTCGTCGACGCTCGCTATGGCGCCCTGGGTGTCGTCGGTGACGACGGGCGCCTGAACGAGTTCGTCCCGGTCGGATTCGACGACGACCAGATCGCGAAGATCGATCACTGGCCGGAAGGACGCGGGCTGCTCGGCGAGCTGATCACGAACCCCAGGCCGCTGCGCATCGGCGAAATCGCTGAAGACTCGCGTTCGTCGGGATTCCCTGCGGGCCACCCGCCCATGCGCTCGTTCCTCGGCGCCCCGATCCGGGTGCGCGACAAGGTCTTCGGCAACCTGTATCTCACCGAGAAGCGGAACGGGGCACCCTTCGACGAGGACGACGAAGCGCTCGTGGTCGCGCTTGCCGCGGCAGCCGGCGTAGCGATCGACAATGCCCGCCTGTACGCAGAGGCGCGCAGGCAGCAGCAGTGGCTGGCGGCCAACGCCCAGGTCACGAACATGCTGATGTCAGACGGCCAGCCGCAGGCGGTACTTGAGCTCATCACGCGGCAGGCCCTGGAGATGGCCGGCGCGGATCTGGTCGTGCTCGCGCTCCCCGCTGGCGAGGATCAGCTGATCATCGAGCATGCCGCGGGCGCCGGCGCGGGCGATGCCGTCGGCCTGATCCTGCGCACGACGGGGTCGGTCTCCGGCTTGGTGATGGCCAGCGGTACGCCGCTGGCCATCGACGACTTCAGCCATGACGAGCGGGTCGCTCATGTCACCCGCGACCGGCTGAACCTGGGCCCAGCCGTCGTGTTCCCGCTCGGGCCGCCTGGCGGCGTCAGGGGCGTCATGACAGCGGGACGGCTCAGCGGTTCGATGCCGCTCTCGCCGGCCGCGGTCGAGAGGGTGACGACGTTCGCCGCGCAGGCCGGCATCGGGCTCGAGCTTGCCGAGCATCGCAGGGACTCGCAGCGTCTCGCGTTGTTCGCCGATCGCGACCGGATCGCTCGCGACCTGCACGATCAGGTCATTCAGCGGCTGTTCGCCACCGGCATGTCCTTGCAGGGCGCGGTGGCGCGGATGCCTGCCGGGGAGGCGGCGCAGCGCGTGCACACCTCCATCGACGCCCTAGACGAGACAATCAGGGACATTCGCTCGGCCATCTTCGAATTGCAGGCCCATGACCAGCCCGAGGCACCCGGCGTTCGGGCCAGGATCGTCGCGGTCGCTGATGAGTCCGCTGACGCGCTCGGGTTCGTCCCCGCTCTGCGGCTGGCCGGGGCGGTTGACGCGCTGCCGGCTGAGATCGCCGATAACCTGCTGCACGCCCTCCGCGAGGCACTCTCCAACGCCGCCAAGCACGCCAAGGCGACAGCGGTCGACGTCTCGGTCGAGGCAGGGAGCGACGTGGCCTTGCTGGTCAGGGACAACGGATCAGGCATAAAGCCGGGCAACCGCCGGAGCGGACTGGCCAACCTTGCCGACCGAGCTTCCTTGCTCGGTGGCAGCATGCAGACCCGCGCCGCTGCCGGAGGCGGCACCGAACTCGAGTGGCGGGCGCCGCTGCCGGGCGATTAGGCACGGCAACGTGGCCGCGGGCCGGACTGCGGCCGCTCTCCCTTAGCGGTCAAGCAGCCGCATTCCTGGTGCCCGGGCCGCATGGCCTCGACGGCGTTACCGGCCAGCTGGCACGATGACTACAGGGCAGGCCGCGTGCGTCGCGACCTGAGTGGAGCACGAGCCAAGCAGCAGGGCTGCGAAGCCCCCGCTGCCACGCGCGCCGACGACGACGAGGTCAGCCTCGCGCGAGGCGTCGATCAACGCCTGCGCGGGGTGGCCGACAAAAGCCCGCACGGTAACTGACGCCGGCTGCGGCCCGTTGCCCTCGCCTGCCAGCTTCGCGACCTTCTCCTGCGCGGCCTGACGGGCATGCTCAGTGGCCTCTTCGCCACCTGGGAAGGACAGCGGCTGGCCCGTCCATGGGCTCACCATGGTCGGGACCACTGTGATAACGGTGAGGTCGGCCTTCTGGAGGCCGGCTTCGCGCATCGCCCACTCAAGGACGTGCTGCGCGTTCGCGGACTCATCGATGCCGACGATAATCCCTGGCATCTCTCCTCATCAAATAACGGGCGAGCAATCTTTCTCGCATATCGCCACTATCTGCCCGGGGTAACCGCGGCGGCTAGGGCACGGGGTCCTGAATTGAAAAGGCCCTTGGTCCCATCGCCCGCTTACGCCCGGCTCGGGTGGCGGACGATGACGACCGGGCACCTGGCGTGGTGCGAGCAATGCTGGCTGACCGAGCCAAGCAGCGCCTCAGCGAACGTTCCGTGCCCGCGGCTGCCGACGACGAGCAGGTTCGCGCCCGCCGACTCCTCGACCAGCACGCTCGGCGGGTATCCCTCCACGACGCGTCGCTCCACCGGGATGGCAGAGTTTGGCCCGACCGCCCGGTCAATGGCCTCGGCGAGGGTCTTCTCGGCAATGGCCTGCAAGTCCATCCCGTCGGTCACGGCTACTCCTGCCCAGCCATAGCTGGCGCCGATGATCGGGTACTGCCAGACAATGATGGCTTCCACGGCCTCGCCGGTGAGTCCAGCCTGCCTGACGGCCCAGCGCAGTGCGGCGTCTGCGGCTTTGGATCCGTCGACGCCGACGACAATCCGGCCGGTCTTCTCAGCCCGGTTCTCTGACATCTTCCTCATCTCCTCGCAGTTGCATGATGTGAAGCTCTAGCTGGTCACCGCAGCCTCCGCAGGAACGGATCCCGCGGCTCAGCTGGCATCATCCGGATCCTGGCGTCGGCGGCGAGGCAGCCCTCAGGCCTGGCGATCACCGGGTTCAAGTCGAGTTCGGCGACTTCGGGCAGGTCATCAGCTAGCCGGGAGATCCTCAGCAGGACATCTTCCAGCGCGTCGGTGCTGACCGCAGGGCTGCCGCGGAAGCCGTCAAGGAGCGCCGCCGCGCGCACACCGTGAACGAGTTCGTGCGCGTCGGCGTCCGTGAGCGGGCTCAGCCTGGCCGTGTGGTCGCCGAGCACGTCGGTCGCGATGCCACCAAGGCCGAACACCACCAGCGGGCCGAATACCGGCTCTTGCGCGACACCGATCAGCACCTCTACGCCACCGCGCACCATCGGCTGGACGATCACGCCGGTGAGCGCGTCGCCAAAGGAACTCTCGAACTCCTGATAAGCGGCGCTGACGTCGGGGGCGCCGCGCAGGTCCAGCTTCACCGCCCCCGCCTCGGTCTTGTGGACAAGGCCGGTCGCGGCTGCCTTCAGCACGACAGGCCCAGGCAGCTCGGCGGCCGCCGCAACGGCCGCCTGCTCGCTGGCAGCGAAGACGGTGGTGACCAGCGGGATCTGGTAGCAGGCCAGCAGATCGGCGACGTCCGCGGCAGGAAGCCAGCCGCCAGCCGGACTGGCGCGCAGGAACCTGGCGACCAGGGCGCGCGCGTCCGCGCTGCGCACCCGCGGCAGGTCAGGTACGCAGCCCTGCGGCCGGCTCAGCCACGCTCCGTACCGCGCAGCGTGACCGAGCGCCCGGACCGCGCCTTCCGGATAGGCGTAACACGGAACCGCGTTAATCGGCGGAACCGCGCCCGCGCCCGTGCTGCCTGCAGCCGTGGGGCCTGCAGCCGTGCTGCCGCCGCGCCGGGGCTGCAGGCGGACATTTTCAGCCTGATCGAGGACGACGGCGCCGGCCGGTTTGGCGATGGCTGCCAGCGCTACCGCCTCGCTAGGGTCGGCCACCGCGGTGGGCACAGTGACGCTCAGAACCGCGTCCACGGAATCGTCAGCGGCGACCGTTTCGAGGCAGGCACGGAAGACGTCCATGCTGATCGCTGCCGTGGTGTCCACCGGGTTGCCGATGGCGGCTCCCGCGGGCAGCAGGTCCGTCAGCTGCTGCTTGGTCGGCTCGCTCAGCGAGGCGAGGATCAGCCCGTTGTCGCCGCACGCGTCGGCGGCGAGCACGCCGGCGCCGCCCGCGTTCGTCACGATCGCCACCCTGCGGCCGCTAGGGACCGGCTGGCATGCCAGGAATGCCGCCGCATCGACAAGCTCCCCGAGGTTCTGGGCAGCGACGATGCCGGCCTGCGCGAACAGCGCTTCGCGCGTGACGAGCGGCGTCGCGGCCGCGGCGGTGTGGGACGCGGCCGCGCGCTGGCCGGCCACCGACCGGCCGCCGATCACCGTGAGGACCGGCATCCGCCGACCCACCCGCCTGGCTGTCCTGGCGAACTTGCGCGGGTTGCCGAAGGACTCGAGGTACAAGACGGCCAGCTCGGTCTGCTCGTCCTGCTCCCACCAGGCAATGAGGTCGTTGCTCGACACGTCGTACTTGTCGCCGGTCGAGGTGAAGGACGAGACCCCGATTCCCAGCCGCGAGAGGTGCTCGGTGAGGGAAATCCCGATGCCGCCCGACTGTACGGCCACGCCGGCGATGCCCGCGAGGGCCCGGTTGCGCCCGAACGTGGCGTCAAGGCCCACGCCGGGAACCGCGATGCCGAAGCAGTTCGGCCCGACCAGGCGCATGCCGTAGCGACGGCACGTCGCCAGCAGCCCGGCTCCCTCGTCGCCGAGCCCGGAGGTGATGACGACAAGCGCGCGGACACCGTGCTGGCCGCACTGGTCAGCGACCTCGCGGACGGCCGGTGCCGGCACGCAGATAATGGCCAGGTCCACTCCTTCTGGCAGGTCGCCGACGCTGGCGACGCATGGGAGCCCGGCCAGGGTGCTGGCATGCGGGTTGACGGGGAAGATCTGGCCGGCGAACCCGCCTGAGGTGATATTCGCGAGCAACCTGGCGCCGACGGAATCCTCGCGCCTGCTGGCCCCGATGACCGCGATCGAGGCGGGTTTGAACAGGTGCTTCAGGCTGGCAACGTCGGCACGGCTTTCCCGCCGCTCCACCGCGTCCAGGTAGTCAGCCAGGCTCGCGTCGCCGTCGCTCGCGGGCAGCGGGATCGTCACGTCGACGACACCGTCAGCGGACTGGCGGCGGACCGGGAGTCCGGCGTCAGCGAAGACGTGCAGCATGGCCGCGTTCTCCGTGAGCGTCTCCGCGGTGAACGCTCGCACATGCCGCTGCCTCGCGATCGAGACGAGATGCTCGAGCAGCAGCGTGGCTATCCCGTGCCTGTGCATCCCGTCGGCCACCGCGACCGCGATTTCAGCGGTCTCGGCGGCGTTGTTCATGTCGTAGCTCGCGACGCCCACCACGGCCGCGCCGCGCCAGGCGACCAGTGCGACCTGGCCGGGTCCTGAGGAGCCGCAGATCCGCTGCGCTTCCCGCTCGGCGTTGATCGGGCTCAGGCTGAAGAAGCGCAGGTACATGTTGTCTGGCGACATCGAGGCGTGCATCTCGCGCACGGCGTCCACGTCGCCGGGCCGCGCGGGCCTGATCTGCACCGTGCTGCCGTCGGTGAGCAGCGCATATACGTCCGCCGATCGCTGCGCCATTTCGGTCCTCTCCCGTCGGCCACCGCTACCTCCAGGCTGCCCGTGGCCCCGTGCGGCCGGATGAGCAATGTGACCTGGAAACGCAGGACTTTCGGCCCGGCATGAGGCGGCTAGCTCCTGGCAGGATGGTAACTCTGTGGGTCGAAGGCACGGGACGGAGAACCTGATGACACAGTCCGCAGCCGTCCTGACCAGGGCAGGCCTTGACGAGCTCGTGGCCACGCTGATCGCCGACGGCTACCGCGTCATCGGCCCTGTGGTTCGTGACGACGCCATCGTGCTTGCCGAGCTCACGTCCGGCGCCGACCTGCCGTCCGGCTGGGGCGTCGACACCGGACCAGGGCAGTATCGTCTGCGCCGCCGGAGCGATGAGGCAGTCTTCGGCCACTCAGCGGGACCGCAGTCGTGGAAACAGTTCCTGCATCCGCCGCGCCGCCAGCTGTGGGCCTCGGACGGCGAGCCAGCGGCTGAGGCGTCGGCGCCCATGGCATTCCTCGGTGTGCGCGCCTGTGACCTGGCCGCGATCGCGACGCTCGGCGGCGTGCTGGGCGGTGGCGCTCATCCGGACGGATCGTTCCTGCGCCGCACGGACGGGCTGTTCGTGGTGGCGGCAGGCTGCACGGAGCCTGGCGGCCTGTGCTTCTGCGCCTCGATGGGCACCGGCCCGCGGCCGGGGCCAGGCTACGACCTGGCGCTGACCGAGCGGATCGACGGCGAAGGGCACCGCTTCGTAGCCGAGGCCGGCAGCGCTCAGGGCGAGCGGATGCTCGCCCGGATCGGCCACCGGGCAGCGACCGGCGGTGAGGTCGACGCCGCCCACGCGGCCGTCGATGCCGCCGCCGAGCACATGGGGCGGCAGATGCCCGACGTCGACATCCGCGAGCTGCTCGTGCTCAGCCGCGAGTCACCATCCTGGGACGAGGTCGCGAGCAGGTGCCTGACGTGCGGCAACTGCACGATGGTGTGCCCTACCTGCTTCTGCACCACCGTCGAGGACAGTTCAGATCTGACGGGCGAGCACGCGGAGCGGTGGCAGCGCTGGGCATCCTGCTTCGAGCTCGACTTCTCCTACCTGCACGGCGGAAGCGTGCGGTCGTCGGGCGCCAGCCGGTACCGGCAGTGGATCACGCACAAGCTGAGCACCTGGCACGACCAGTTCGGCCAGTCGGGATGCGTGGGCTGCGGTCGCTGCATCGCCTGGTGCCCGACCGGGATCGACATCACAGCCGAGGTCGCCACGCTGGCACGGCTGCAAGACGAGGAAGCCGAAAGAGAGGACCGTGCCGATGGCTAGCGCCGAGCAACTCGCCCGGTTCCCGCCGTTCAGCCGGCTGACGCCGGACCAGCAAAGGCTGATCGCGAGCAGCGCGGCGCGCGACGTGGCCTTCGGCGCGGGGGCAACGCTCTTCGGCGAGGGCGATCCCGCTGTGGGCTGCTGGCTCATCCAGCTCGGTCAGGTCGCTGTCGGCAGTCAGGTGCCAGGCCGCGGCCTGGTCGTCGTCCAGACGCTGGGACCTGGTGACGTGCTCGGCTGGTCGTGGCTGGTGCCTCCGCACCGATGGCACTACACGGCCGCGGCGCGCACGGCGGTCACCGCCGTGGAACTGGACACCGGACGGCTGCGCGCGCTCGCGGACGCCGACTCCGCACTCGGCTTTCCGCTGTCGCTCGGATTTATCGAGATCGTGGTGGCGCGCCTGCAGAACACCCGGTCACGGCTGCTTGACCTGTACGGGAGCCCGCGTGAACGCTGATCCGATGCGGCCGGTCCCCTACCGCGTCGCCGCGAGCCACAGCGAGACCCACGATTCAGTGTCCCTGCGGCTCGAACCGGTCGGATCTCCGCTGCCCGCGTTCCTGCCTGGCCAGTTCACGATGCTGTACAAGCAGGGGGTCGGGGAAGTCGCGATATCGGTCAGCGGCGATCCGAGCGTCAGCGACGGCTCGTTCACGCAGACGATCCGCGATGTCGGCGCGGTTAGCCGCGCCCTGACCAGGACCGGGCCAGGCGGCGTCGTCGGCGTCCGCGGTCCGTTCGGCACCTGCTGGGATCTTGATGCCGGCGCCGGCCGTGACCTGGTGATCGTGGCTGGCGGCATCGGCCTCGCCCCGCTACGTCCCGTCGTGCTCGGGTCGCTCGCCCGGCGGTCCGATTTCGGTCGCGTGGTGCTGATCGCCGGAGCCCGCGGTCCTGACGAGTTCCTCTTCCGCGAGCAGCTGGCCGGCTGGGCAGCTGACCCGCGGCTCGAGGTGCACCTGACGATCGATCTGCCCGCGGTGGGCTGGGATGGCCAGGTTGGCTTCGTCACCGAGCCGCTGGCCAGGCTCGACCTGAGTCCGGCCAAGACGACCGCGTATCTCTGCGGGCCAGAGCCGATGCTGCGGTTCGCCGCTGTCGTGCTGCTCCGCAAACAGGTCGGCGCTTCGGCCATCCAGGTGTCGCTCGAGCGGAACATGCAGTGCGGAGTCGGCCTGTGCGGCCACTGCCAGCTCGGCCCGCTGCTGGTCTGCAGGGACGGGCCGGTTGTGGACTACGCCCGCGCGCGCGACCTGCTGGCCACGAGGGAGTTGTGAGGTGATCATGGCGGACACCGGCCGCCCGTCACTCGCCGTATGGAAGTTCGCGTCGTGCGACGGCTGCCAGCTGACCCTGCTCGACTGCGAGGACGAACTGCTCGCCATCGCCGGGCGAATTCAGATCGCGCACTTCCTCGAAGCATCGAGCGAGGTGCTGCCGGGTCCTTACGACCTGTCGCTGGTGGAGGGCTCCATCACCACCGCGGCCGACGCCAGGCGGATCCGGCAGGTGCGCGAGCAATCGAAGGTCCTGGTCACCATCGGCGCGTGCGCGACCAGCGGCGGGATACAGGCGCTGCGCAACGTCGGTAACGTCGAGGAATTCCGTGCCACCGTCTACGCGAGCCCCCAGTACATCGACACGCTCGCCACGTCCACGGCAATCTCCGAGCACGTGCCCGTCGACTTCGAGCTGCGCGGCTGCCCGATCGACAAACATCAGCTGCTTGAGGTGATCACCGCGTTCCTCGCCGGGCGCAAGCCGGTCATCCCCGACACCAGCGTCTGCACGGAGTGTAAGCGCCGCGGGCTGACCTGCGTCATGGTGGCGCACGGCACTCCCTGCCTCGGGCCGGTCACCCATGCTGGGTGCGGCGCGCTGTGCCCGGCGGTGCACCGCGGCTGCTACGGCTGCTTCGGACCGATGACCGGCGCCAACCTGCCCGCGCTGACCAGGCAGCTGCAGGAGTGCGGAATGACTCCGCGAACCGTCGATCTCGTCCTTTCCACGTTCAATGCCGCCGCGCCAGGATTCTCCAGGGAGAGCCGGACAGATGACTGACACCAGGCAGCTGCAGGTCAGCGCGCTCGCCAGGATCGAGGGCGAGGGCGCCCTGCGCATCGTCGTCGAATCTGGCCAGGTGGCTGCCGCCGAGCTGCGGATCTACGAGCCGCCGCGGTTCTTCGAGGCGTTCCTGCGTGGCAGGCAGTACACGGAAGTCACCGACATCACGTCGCGGATCTGCGGCATCTGCCCGGTCGCCTATCAGACCTCCGCGTGGCAAGCGATCGAGGCGGCGTGCGGGACGACGGTCGAGCCGCGGATCGCTGCGCTGCGCAGGCTGCTCTACTGCGGCGAGTGGATTTCCAGCCATGCGCTGCACATCTACCTGCTGCACGCGCCCGACTTCCTCGGCTACCCCGACGCGGTCGCGCTGGCGGCCGCGGACCGCGGCACCGTCGAACGAGGGCTGCGGCTGAAGAAGGCGGGCAACGCCATACTCGAAACCGTCGGCGGCCGGGCGATTCACCCGGTCAACACGCGGGTCGGCGGCTTCTACCGGGCGCCGACGCGGGACGAGCTGAACGCGCTCGCCCGCCAGCTGCGGCCGGCGCTCGACGACGCGCTGGCGACGGTCGGCTGGGTCGCCGGGTTCGATTTCCCCGACTACGAAGTCGACTGCGACCTGCTGGCCGTCCGCGAGCCCGACCGCTACGCGATCGAGTCTGGCCAGGTCGCGTCCACGAGCGGGCTGACGTTCCAGCCGCAGGAGTTCAGCACCCACGTCGCCGAGCACCAGGTGCCGCACTCGACGGCGCTGCACGCCACGCTCGACGGCGCGGCGTTCCTCACCGGCCCGCTCGCCAGGTACACGCTGAGCTCCTCCTTGCTCTCGCCCCTCGCGAGGGAAGCGGCCACCGCGGCAGGGCTCGGGCAGGCCTGCCGCAATCCGTTCCGCAGCATCGTGGTGCGCGCCGTCGAGACCGTATACGCGCTCGACGAGGCGCTGCGGATCATCGCGTTCTACGAACGCCCCGATCCCCCGTTCGCCGACGTGCCGCCAACGGCCGGCACCGGCCACGGGGTCAGCGAGGCGCCCCGCGGCCTGCTCTACCACCGCTACCGGATCGACGCGGACGGCCAGATCGAGGCGGCCGTCATCGTTCCGCCGACATCGCAGAATCAGGCGACGATCGAGGCCGACCTGCTGCGAGTGACGTCGGCCAACCTTGACCTCAGCGACGACGACCTGACGACGCTGTGCGAGCGCACCATCCGCAACTACGATCCGTGCATCTCCTGCTCAGCGCATTTCCTGACGGTCCAGGTCGACCGGCGGTGAGCGGCGGGGCGCGCGCCGTCCTGGTCGGGATCGGCAACGCCTACCGGCGCGACGACGGGATCGGGCCAGCGGTGGCCATGGCCGTCAGCGAGCTCAGCCCGGCTGACGTGGCGGTCGTCATCTCAGACGGTGAACCGGCCGGGCTGCTCGAGGCCTGGTCAGGTGCCCAGCGCGCGGTCCTGGTCGACGCTGTGCGAGGCCCAGCCAAGCCCGGCCCAGCCAAGCCCGGCCCAGCCAAGCCCGGCCCAGCCAAGCCCGGCACAGTCATCCCCGGTACGGAGTCCGTTCCTGGCCGGATGCACCGCAGCGTCCTTGTTCCGCCTCCCAGTGCTGCCACGGGCACCTCCGATGATGCCATCGCGGCCGCCTCCTGGACGGCACCAGGTTCGGCCAGCACGCACCGGATGGGCGTCGCCGACGCGGTCCGGCTGGCCGCAGCCGTGCACATGCTGCCGGAGCGCCTTGTCGCGTTCGGCATCGAGATCAGCGACATCGGCTTCGGTCCCGGGCTGTCGCCCGCGGTCGCCGCGGCCGTGCCCGATGTGGTTCACGCCGTGCTAGCCGAACTCTCCGGCGCGTAGCACGGCCTGAACGACGAGGCTGGCTGCGCGACAGCCCGCCTCAGTTCTCCGGTCAGCCCGCCGTTGCGGCGGTGATCACTGACGGCTGCGCCATGGCGGCTATATGTCCCCTGGGAACGACCATGACCGGTCGCTTCGCGTGGTGCAGCACCCTGAGCGCCACGCTTCCGACCGGGAGGTGGGGCAGATCGGTGCTGTGCGAGGAACCGAGCACCATGAACCGAGCGTCGTGCTCATCCGCGGCCTCGAGGATCGCCTTCGCAACCCGGCCGACGTGCGTCTCGCGGATCTCGGCAGCGACATCGCTGCCCGCTTCGGTGAGGCTAGTCCTGATAGTCTCGACCAGTTCTTCAGCCTCGCCTTCGCCGCAGTCGACCTGCAGCCTGCCAAAACGCCCGACAGCGAATTCGTGTACGTGCAATATGACGATCTTGTCACCGGTCGCCTGAGCCAGATCGCGTACCAGCTCTGTGGCTTCCGGGGCGTAATGCTGAGCATCAACCCCCAGCAGAATGGTTCCCATGATCGCAAGCCTCCTTCTATTCAGGCCATATCTGGCCACCAGCTTCATCTCACTCCGGTGACCGCAGCCTGGGCAGGGCGCAAAGGCTCCGGATCGGGAGGACCTAAGGCCTGGCGCCTGCTACAGGTGTTTGCCGACGGCGAAGGCGAGCTCGGCGAGACGGCAGGTGTAACCCCACTCGTTGTCGTACCAGCCGAACGTCTTGGTGAGCGTGCCCGCCGCCTGGGTGAGCTGCGAGTCGAAGACACACGACGCGGGGTCGCCGATGACGTCGCGGGAGACAAGCGGGTCGGTGCTGTATCGCAGCAGGCCAGCAAGCTCGCCCTGGGCAGCGCGCTGGAATGCCTGGTTCACCTCGTCCGGTGAAACCGGCCTGCCCAGCACCGCGGTGAGGTCGGTCAGCGACCCGTCCTCGACTGGCACCCTGACGGCCACGCCGTCGAGGCGGCCAGCGAGCTCGGGAATCACCAGCCCGGTGGCCCTGGCGGCGCCTGTCGTGGTGGGAACGATGCTGAGGGCGGCGCTGCGCGCTCTGCGCAGGTCCTTGTGCGGGGCATCGATCAGCTGCTGGTCTCCGGTGTAGGCATGCACGGTCGTCATGAACCCGCTGACGAGGCCGAACGCGTCATTGAGCACCTTGGCCATCGGAGCGACGCAGTTGGTGGTACAGGACGCGTTGGAGATCACGTCGTGCCGCTCAGGGTCGTAGTCCCTGTCGTTGACTCCGGCCACGATCGTCACGTCGGCGTTCTTGCCGGGGGCCGACAGGAGCACCTTGCGGGCGCCTCCCTTGAGGTGCCGCGCGGCGTCGTCCCTGGCGCGGAACTTGCCGGTGGACTCGACGACCACGTCGGCGCCGAGCTTGCCCCAGTCGATGTCGGCAGGATCACGCTGCGCGAGAATCGCGATCGCGTGATTGCCCACCTTCATGCCGTCGGCTGTGTAGCTGACCGGGACGTGCAGGCGGCCGTAGGTCGAGTCGAACTCGAGCAGGTGCGCGAGGGTGCGGGCGTCGGCGATGTCATTGACCGCGACGACCTCGATCTCCTCAAGCTGCAGCGACCTGCGCAGGAACGCGCGGCCAATGCGCCCGAAACCATTGATACCAACTCGCACCGTCATCGTGTCCTCCTCGCGGGCAGGCATCAGCACCTGCTCTTGCGATCGTCCCTGGCGGGCCAGCCATCCGGCCATGGCTGATGGTCATGACGGTGCGGGACCTTCGGCCCGGGCCCTCCTGACGGCCGGCGGCGGTGCCGGCTAACGGCGGTGTCGGTGAACGGCGGTGCTGGCTACAGCAGGACGTCCTCGACCGGCCGCCTGACGCTGACGGCCCGCTGGTCGGTGGCGCCGAACCTGAGCAGCATCTGCGGGTAGGCGCCGCCGGCAAAGTGCAGTCTGATGAACTCGCGCAGCTGGACGATCTCGAGCGGCTGGGTGTGCAGGGCCGCGGACAGGCCGCACGCCGACAGGTACAGCAGGATGCGCTGCAGCGCCTGGCCGGCGCTGATCCAGTCTTCTGGCCGGTCAGAGTCCGTGCCAATCAGGGTGACCACGCCGGCCGACCGCGGCAGCCGGTCCTGGCCACCTGGCGGCAGCCCCCAGCCGTGGCCGCGGGCGAAGTCGCGGCCAGGGAAGCTCGGCTCGATCCGCTCCGCCCTGGCTGGATAGGCGGTCGCGGGAACACCGTCGCGGCGCTTGCTGCCAGGCGGCGGCGCCCAGCTGGCCTCCTCGCGCGCCCTGCGGACGTCCTGGCGCAGCGCGAAGTCGGCCGCCTCCACGACGGCGCCGAGCGCCTTGCGCTCAGGCTCATCGCTGAGGATCCGCAGCGTCGCCCCTTCCTTCGATCCCTCGTCCCGCACGGCTGCCAGGATGCCGTCGGGCAGCGGTTCGGCGTCGAAACCGCCGCGATGGGTCCTGCGCCGCCGGCTCTCGGCGTAGAGCTCGCGCTCGTAGTCGGCCGGCTGCGTTCGCTCGCTCCAGGTGATCCTCGCCACCAGGTCAGGCAGATCGGGGTCGGGCAGTACCCTGACCTTCGGCACGATGCCGAGATACCGCAGCGCCACCCTGGCGGTGAACAGCGCTGCGCCGCAGCTCACGAACATTTCCCTGCCGTCTGGGTCAGCCACGGGCAGCTTGCGCTCGCGGTCGGCGTGCATGCCGATCTCGGTGCCGTTGCCGTAGAACCACCAGGGCTGCGTGTTGTGCACCGACGGCGCGTTGACGGCAGCTTCGACCACGAAGCGGGCAATCTGCTCAGGCGAGCTGGCTGGCGTCGGCAACTCGTCAGAAGGAGGCTCAAATACACCCATTAGTTTCCCCGATCACCATTGTCCGTTACCCACATTGGCGGCACGCAGGGCTGTCACATAGCCAGCCCGTTCCTGTGCGGACCCGTCGGCGCCTGGCGGCATCGCCAGCAGCCCGCGCACCTGCGCCAGCGAGCCGAAGCCTTTGCGGGACATCCAGCTGACGAGCCCGTCGAGCAACGCGGCGGCGTACATCGGCCCGTTCCTGAGCAGCGCCGACGCCGTCATCACGGCATCGGCCCCGGCGAGCAGGTACCGCGCGACGTCGGCGGCGTCGTCGACACCGGTGGTGGCGGCGAGTGATGCCCGCACTCGCCCGGAGAGCAGGGCGATCCATGCGCGCGGCAGCCGCGCCTCGGCGGGGCTGGACAGCCCGAAGCCGGCGGAGACTGTCAGCGTTTCCGCATCGATGTCAGGCTGCAGGAACCGGTTGAACAGGACAAGCCCGTCGGCGCCCGCCTCGTCGAGGCGCTGCGCCATCTCCGCGATGGAACTGAAGTACGGATGCAGCTTGACGGCGACCGGCACCCCCACCGCGGCCTTGACGCTGGTCACGATGTCGATGTGGCGCTGTTCTACCTCGCGGCCGGTGAGCAGCGGTTCGCCGAGCGGGTGGTAGATGTTGAGTTCGATGGCCGCCGCGCCGGCCTGCTCGAGCTCGGCGGCGTAGCCGGTCCATCCCCCGGCGGTAACCGCGTTGAGGCTCGCGATGACCGGAATGTCCACTGCGGCGGTCGCGCGTTCGAGCAGGCTGAGATAACGGCGCGCCCCGGGGTCGGCATCGGCATCGGCGGCCGCGGGGAAGTACGACAGGGACTCGGCGAAGCTCTCGGTCCCGGCGTCCGCCCACGCCGCGTTCTCGGCGGCTTCCTGCCTGACCTGCTCTTCGAACAGCGAGTACAGGACGACCGCGCCGACGCCAGCCGCGGCCAGCTGGCGGACGCCCGCGATCGTGTTCGACAGCGGCGATGCCGAGGCGACCAGCGGGTTGCGTAGCTCCAGGCCCAGGTACCTGGTGGTCAGATCCACCGGCATTACTCCTTCTCCTCGCCGATCTTCCTGGCATCGGCCGGGAACGTCGCGGGGGCGCGGCCAGCCATTTCTTCGTAGGTGTCCCATCGCTGGTCAACGGCTTGTTGCGCGAGCGCGCCGAGGCGCTCAGCCTCCTGGGGATCGGTATTCGCCAGCGTGCGGAACCGGAGTTCCCCGCGCCGGTAGCCAGCTAGCGGAATGCGCGGGCGCGGTGAGTCGAGCAGGAACGGGTTCTGGCCGGCGGTACGCAGCACGGGGTCGTACCTGATCAGCGGCCAGTAGCCGCTGGACACGGCCCGGTACTGCTGGCCCAGGCCATCCCGCATGTCGATGCCGTGCGCGATGCAGTGGCTGTAGGCGATGATCAGCGAAGGCCCGTCGTATGCTTCGGCTTCGCGGAAGGCACGCAAGGTTTGCTGCGGATCGGCGCCCATCGCGACCCTGGCCACGTAGACGTAGCCGTAGGCGATCGCCTGCAAGGCCAGGTCCTTTTTGGGCGTGGTCTTCCCGGCGGCCGCGAACTTCGCGACGGCCCCGAGCGGTGTCGCCTTCGACGACTGCCCGCCGGTGTTGGAGTAGACCTCGGTGTCGAGCACGAGCACGTTGACGTCGCGGCCGCTGGCCAGGACGTGGTCAAGCCCGCCGGATCCGATGTCGTAGGCCCATCCGTCACCACCGACCAGCCAGACGCTGCGCCTGACCAGATGATCGGCCACGCTCTGCAGGTCGGCGACGGGCTGGCCGAGGTCCCCCAGGTCGCTCAGCCGGCGCTTCAGCTCCTGCACGAGGTCCCGCTGGTTCCGCAGCTCGGCCTCGCGCAGCTGCGGCGCGGCGAGGATCTCGTCGACGAGGTCGCCGCCTACGCTGTCGCGCAGCTGCGTGAGCCGGTCACGCGCAAGCCTGCCGTGCTGGTCGGCGGCGAGCCTGAGGCCGAGGCCGAACTCGGCGTTGTCCTCGAACAGCGAGTTGGACCAGGCGGGGCCGCGGCCTTCGGCGTTCGTGGTCCACGGCGTGGTGGGCAGGTTGCCGCCGTAGATCGAGGAGCAGCCGGTCGCGTTCGCGATCAGCAGGCGGTCACCGAACAGCTGCGAGAGCAGCTTGAGATAAGGCGTCTCACCGCAGCCCGCGCAGGCGCCAGAGAACTCGAAGAGCGGCTGCAGGAACTGGGTGCCGCGGACCGTGCCGAAGTCGACCCTGGACCGGTCGGCGACGGGCAAGGTCTCGAAGAAGGAGACGTTCCGCCGCTCAGCCTCGACCACAGCCTCCCGGTCGGTCAGGTTGATCGCCTTGCGCTCAGGATCGCCAGGCGCGGCCACCGGGCACGCCTGCACGCACAACTCGCAGCCGGTGCAGTCCTCGGCGTAGATCTGCAGCGTGAACCTGGTGTCCGGCAGGCCGCGCGCATCGAGCGGCGCGGACCGGAACGTCGGCGGTGCTCCTGACAGCAGCGACTCGTCATAGTAGGTGGACCTGATGACGCTGTGCGGGCAGACGAAACTGCAGTTCCCGCACTGGATGCACATCTCCGGGTCCCACTCAGCGACCAGTTCGGAGATGTTGCGCTTCTCGTACGCCGCTGTCCCGCTCGGATAGGTGCCGTCCGCCGGCAGCACGCTCACGGGAAGCTCGTCGCCGCGCCCAGCCAGCATGGGCCCTGTCACGGTTCGAACGAACTCCGGCGCGTCCGCGGGGACGGCAGGCGGCGGCACCCGCGCGGACGTGACCTGGCCGGGGACCTCGATCTGGTGCAGCCCCGCGAGCGCCTGATCGACGGCGGCGTGATTGCGCCTGACGACGTCGGCGCCGCGGCGGGCGTAGCTGCTGGAGATCGCCGACTTGATGCTGGCGATCGCCGCATCGCGGGGCAGGACGCCGGAAATCGCGAAGAAGCAGGTCTGCAGCACCGTGTTGATCCGCCCGGCCAGTCCCGCCTCGCGTGCGATCTGGCTGGCGTCGACGGCGTAGACGGCGATGCCCTTCGCGATGATCTTCTCCTGGACTGGCCGCGGCAGCGCATCCCACACCCGGTCGGGCGGCTCGGCGCTGTTGAGCAGCAGCGTCGCGCCTGGAGCGGCGCGGCCGAGCACGTCGATCCGCTCCAGGATCCCGCCGTGATGGCAGCCGACGAAGCTGGCCTGCTCGATGAGGTAAGGGGCACGGATCTCGTGCGGCCCGAAGCGCAGGTGCGAGACCGTCTGCGAGCCGGATTTCTTGGAGTCGTAGACGAAGTATCCCTGCGCGTGCACGCCTTCCCCGGCGCCCAGGATCTTGATCGTGTTCTTGTTCGCGCCGACCGTGCCGTCCGAGCCGAGGCCATAGAAGACGGCGCGGACCGTGCCGGCCGGCTCGATGTCCAGCGATGGCTCGTACGGCAGGCTCGTGCCAGACACGTCGTCGGTGATGCCGATCGTGAATCGCCGCCTGGGCCGTTCCCGACCGAGTTCGGCGAAGATGCCCGCGACCATGGCCGGCGTGAGTTCCTTTGACGACAACCCGTACCGGCCGCCGCATACCAGCGGCAGGAGTTCGCGCGCGCCTTCGCTGACCGCGTCGGCAAGCGTCGCCGTCATTTCGAGGAACAAGGGCTCTCCGGGAGATCCCGGCTCCTTGGTCCTGTCGAGCACAGCGATCCGTGCCGCCGTCGCCGGGATGGCGGCGAGCAGTGCCGCTGAGGGCAACGGCCGGAACAGCCTGACCTGCACAGCGCCGACCCGCTCGCCCCTGGCGCACAGGTACTTCACGGTCTCGGCGACCGTCTGCGCCGCCGATCCCATCGAGACGATGACCCGGTCAGCGTCGGGGTGCCCGGCGTACTCGGCAATCCGGTACTGGCGCCCTGTCCGCGCGGCCAGCGCGTCCATCGCCACCTGGACCGCGTCGGGCACCGCCGCGTAGAACGGGTTGACGGTCTCCCTGCCCTGGAAATACGTGTCGGGATTCTGCGCGGTGCCCCTGATGAACGGCTGATCGGGAGACATCGCCCTGGCCCTGTGTGCACGGATGAGCTCCGCTGGCACCAGCGCCCGGAGATCGTCGTCGGCAAGCATGTCGATCGTGTTCAGCTCGTGCGAGGTGCGGAACCCGTCGAAGAAGTGCAGGAACGGCACCCGGGTCCTGAGCGTGGCGGCCTGCGCGACCAGGGCAAGGTCGTGTGCCTCCTGAACGGAAGCGGAGGCCAGCAGCGCGAAGCCGGTCTGACGGACGGCCATGACATCGGAGTGGTCACCGAAGATCGAAAGCCCCTGCGCGGCGACGGACCGCGCGGCGACGTGCATGACGGCCGATGTCAGCTCCCCGGCGATCTTGTACATGTTCGGGATCATCAGCAGCAGGCCCTGCGACGCGGTGAACGTCGTCGCCAGCGCGCCGCCCTGCAGCGCGCCGTGCAGGGCACCGGCGGCGCCGCCTTCGCTCTGCATTTCGACCACCGTGGGAACGCTGCCCCATAGGTTCGGCCGCTTCTTGCTCGACCACTCATCAGCCAGCTCGGCCATCGGCGACGACGGCGTGATCGGGTAAATACAGCACACCTCGTTGAGCCGGTAGGCGACAGAAGCGGCGGCCTCATTGCCGTCGATGGTGGCGCGCATCACCCACGCTCCTGCTTCATCTCGATCGAGTGCACGGGGCACTGTTCGTAGCACGCGGCGCACCCGGTGCACCGGTCGTAGTCGAACTCGTACCGGTGTCCTGGGCCAAGCTTGATGACCGCGTCCTCGGGGCACGCCCCGAGGCACCCGTCGCACTCACAGCAGTTGCCGCACGACAGGCATCGCTTGGCTTCGTAGACGGCTTCGCGCTCGCTGAGCCCGCCGAGCACTTCGCCGAAGCCCTCGGTCCGCTGCACCGGATCGGCCTCTGGCTGCTCGCGCCTGGCGGCGTCGCCGAAATACCACAGATTCAGCTGGTCGAAGGACACCACCGGGCTCTTGATCCTGACCTCTGGAGATGCGTCACGCAGCCACGCGTCGATGTGCGCGGCAGCCTTCTTCCCGTGCCCGACGCCGACGGTCACCGAGCGCTCGGCTGGCACCATGTCGCCGCCCGCGAACACGCCAGGGCATCCGGTCATCATCGCGGCTGACACCTGCACGGTGCCGTCCGAGCCGAACTGGACTCCGGGAACCTGGCGCAGGAAGCCGGTGTCCGTATCCTGGCCGATGGCCAGGATCAGGGTGTCCGCGGCGAGGGAGTCAAGGCGTCCGGTGGGCCGTGGGAAGCCGTTCTCATCCAGCTCCATCTCCTCGACCATCAGGTCGGGAGCGTCAAACGTCTTGATGGTCTGCAGCCAGTTGATCCGCACGCCTTCCCGCTCGGCGTCGCCGGTCTCCTCGGCGTGGGCAGGCATCTGCGCGCGCGTGCGGCGGTAGATCACGACGGCGTCGTTCGCCCCCAGCCTGCGGGCGACCCGGGCGGCGTCCATCGCGGTGTCGCCCCCGCCGTAGACCGCCACCCGTCTGCCGATCACCGGCCGCTCCCCCGAGGCGACGCTACGCAGCAGCGCGACAGCGTCCAGGATCCGGCCAGCGTCCTTGGCCGGGATGTCAACGCGCTTGGACAGGTGCGCGCCCACCGCGACGAAGACGGCGTCGAAGCGTCCTTCGCGTCGTTCAGCGTCCAGGTCGTCCACCTGGTGCCCGCTACTCACCCGCACGCCAAGATCGGTGATCCTGGCAATCTCACAGTCCAGCACGTCGCGCGGTAGCCGGTAGGCCGGAATGCCGTAGCGCATCATGCCGCCGGCCTGCGCGCCGGCATCGGTGATCTCGACCTCATGACCGCGCCTGGCCAGGTGATAGGCGGCGGACAGACCGCTCGGCCCCGCGCCGATGACGAGCACGCGCTTGCCTGTCGCCGCGGGCGGCCTGGTGAACGACCACTCCCGGTCGAGCGCCAGGTCGCCGAGGAAGCGCTCGACCGAGTGGATGGACACGGCACTGTCCAGGCTGGCGCGATTGCAGACGCTCTCGCAGGGGTGATAGCAGACGCGCCCATGGATGGCTGGCATCGGGTTGTCGGCGACGAGTTCGCGCCACGCCTCCTCATGCCGGCCGGCCTCGGCGTGCGCCAGCCACGCCTGGATGTTCTCCCCGGCCGGGCAGCCCGCGTTGCAGGGCGGCAGCAGGTCGACATAGACGGGGCGACGGTCCCGCACCGGACCGGTCAGAGATCGGCCGTGCAGCAGGTCCGCCAGGGGCGTGAGCTCGAATGACGAGGCACGCGCGGGCCCGCCGGGCCGGCCGCTGGCCTCGGGACCCTGGCCGGCTCCCGCCTCATTCGCGTCCATGCTGCTCCCACGGTAACTAGCTCTGCGATGTCCTACCTACCTACCACACTGCCGTACGCGTGCAGCCGCCGTCGGCCCGGTGCTGACGCTAGCCTGATGTCAGGAGGTTTCCCCAGAGTCGAAGGTCCGTTACACGGACAGACAACGGGCGGCTGCCGGGCGCCGCGTCCTAGGGATGGGTCCGTTGCCAGGAATAGCCGATCTGCTCAGCAGGCTGAGGCCTGCTGGCGCTCCCGGCTCGGCGGTACGGGAACGCCTTCGCGTCGATCACGCGGCCGAACTGGCCGCCGAGCTGGATCCTGTGCTCGGCATGCTCGCTGCTGCGGACGCGCGCTGCGCGGCAGTTGTGGCAGCGGCAGAACGCGAGGCCGCCAGGATCAAGGCGGTGGCATCCGAGCGTGCGGCCAGCATCTCGGCCGCTGGCAGCGCCAGGGCCGAGGCCGCCAGGACGGCAGCGGCCGGCGAGGTGATCGCTGCCGCGCGGGCCGAAGCTGAGCGGATCGAGCGAGCGGCCGCGGAAAGCGTCGCGACGCGGCAGCGGCCGCCTGAAGCCGATGTGTGCGCCCTGGCCGATGAGGCTGTCCGCCTCGTCACGTCCATGCATCCTGGCGGCGCGTCCGGGCAGTCTGGCGGCGCCTCAGGCCAGCCAGGCGGAGTGTAGCGGCATGATGCCTGGCGCCCGGCCATGAGCGCCGGATGGGTGGCCGGAGACATCCGGGCGAAGATGCTGGCTCGCCGCCGGCTGGGGCCGGACGCCTGCAAGCGGGTGGCAGCGTGCCGCTCGCTCGCTGACGCGCTCGCGATGCTCGATGAAACGGGCTACCGGGTGCCGCCGGAGCGCGTACCGCGCGAGGGCGCCGACTCGCGGCACGCCCTGGACCAGGCGCAGCGCGCGGTCAGCGAGGCTCTGCTCTGGGATCTGCGCGTGCTGGCTGGGTGGCTGCCGCGAGGCGGAACCGCGACGATGCGGGCGCTGGCCGGGTGGTTCGAGATAGCCAACATCACGGAGCGGCTTCGCGAGTTGGATACCGGCACGCCAGGACAGTACTTCCAGCTCGGGGCCCTGGCTTCGGCCTGGCCGCGGCTGCGCGGGCTGGCGAGCCTGGCCGAACTAAGGAGGGCACTAGCGGCCTCGGCATGGGGCGACCCTGGCGGTGATGAAGCGGCCGCGATCGAAGTCGGGCTGCGCGCTATGTGGGCCAGGCGCGTCGCCGCCCTCGGCGAGCCTGCCAGGACGTGGGCGGCCGCGGCGGTCGTGTTGCTGTTGGCGAGCGAGCGGTTCGCGGCCGGCCGGCCGGACAACCCGGCGCTCAGGTCGGTCGCTGTCACGCTGCTGGGCCGGGCGGCTGGCGCCAGGACGCTCGACGGCTTCGCAGCTGTGCTGCCGCGCAGGCTGTCCTGGGTGCTTAGCCCAGGGACCGCTCCGGCCGACCTATGGCGGAATGAGGCAGCCTGGTGGCGGCGGGTTGACCAGGAAGGACTCAAGCTGCTGGCCGCGAAAGGACACGGCAGCAGGCAGGTCATAGGCGCCGCGGTCGTGCTGGCTGCAGATGCCAGGCGCGTCACCTCGGCGCTGGAAATCGCCGCACGCGGCGGTGGTTCGATCGAGGATTTCGATGCCGTGGCATGAGGCTGCCTATCCGGTCAGGATGGCGCGTATCGCCCTGATCGCGCCGGCCGAGTCCC
The DNA here is from genome assembly GCA_963739025.1 of uncultured Actinomycetota bacterium. Lineage (GTDB taxonomy): Bacteria > Actinomycetota > Actinomycetes > Streptosporangiales > Streptosporangiaceae > Chersky-822. The sequence goes on from CAVTYS010000006.1 coordinate 1,208,365, forward strand.
TGCGCGAGATGCTGGTGGCCGTGGCAGCGGCAGGTACCGTCGAGATCGACACCGAACCGGCTCCGGGTGCGGCGCCAGACCAGGACGGGGCGGCCACACCGGTGCTGTCAGCGACAACGCCTGATACTGCCGCGCTGGCCAGCAGCGGGCGGCCCGGGCTGCTCGCCGCTGAACGCCAGCTTCGCCATTACGCGGACTGCGCGGTACGCCAGCACGGGGCCGCCGCGCTGGCCGGGTGGACGCCTGCGGACCAGATCGTCGCCCTCAGGGCCGTGCTCACGCCGATCGGCTGCGCCGTTGTCGTGCTGCGGCGGCCGCGCGGCGTCGAGCCTCCGACACTGGTCGCGGGCTCGGCTGGCCGCCAGGCGCTGAGCCCGCTGGTGTCGACGTACGGGACGGTCCCGTATCCCGACGCGAACCCGGTGTGGCTGGCTTGGGCCGCTTACGTGCTGATGTTCGGGATGATGTTCGGTGATGTCGCCCACGGGTTGGCACTGATCGCGGCGGCGATCGGGTTCAGGGCCGGGTGGCCGGCGGTCGCGCGCCGGTACCGGGGAGCATGGCCGTTCGTGGCCGGAGCCGGACTCACCGCGACGCTGTTCGGCCTCGCCTACGGCGAGTTCTCCGGGCCGACAGGCGTCCTGCCGGCACTCTGGCTCAACCCGATCGCCAGGCCAGTGCCGCTCCTCGTGGCCGGCCTGGCGATCGGCGCCGTGCTTCTGGCCGGCGCGTACACGCTCGGGGCGGTGAACAGGTGGCGCGAGGGCGGCTGGCGTACCGCTCTCTATGCGCCGTCAGGCGTAGCAGGAGCAGCGCTCTTCCTTGGAGCTGGCCTGCTAGCGCTCGGATGGTACCGGCAGGTCGGCGCCCTGGTCGTGGCCGGATCCGCGCTGACGGCTGGCGCTCTGCTGGTGGCATTTGCCGGATTCCTGGCGGCGGCGGGCGGCGGCGGATACGCGGTGCTGCAGGCGGCGGTCGAGGTTGTCGACCTGGTGGTCAGGCTCGGCTCGAACATCGCGTCCTTCGCGCGGCTCGCCGCGTTCGGGCTCGCCCACGCAGCGCTCGGCCTCCTGGTATGGGACGGGACCCTCGCGCTGTGGCACCGTGGCGGCATTATGGTCGTGGCGGCGGCCGTGCTGCTGATCGTCGGCAACGCGCTCGCCTTCGCGCTCGAGGGACTGGTAGCGGCCGTTCAGGCGATCCGGCTTGAGTATTACGAGCTCTTCTCGCGTGTCTTCGTGGCAGAAGGGCGCGCGTTCCGGCCGTGGCGCCTGAGAATTGACTACGGCGAAGTGGGGCGGCGGGAGAATGGCAGTGGACCTGTGATGGCACGGGCCGCCGGTGCCATCGGGCTAAAGGAGGGGTGATGGCCATCTGGCTGGCCGGTATTCCAGTCATCGCGGTGAGCGTCATACTCGGCCGGATCGCGGCCAGGCACCGACGTCGCGCCGGATACCTGCTCGCCGCCGCGAGCGTGCTTATCCTGGTCGCTGCCGTAGGCCTGCTGGTGGTCGCGGCAGGCCCGGCCGGAGCGAGCCCGACCGCGACGGCGGCGACGGCAGCCGCGGCTGGCGGTTCCAGCGGGAACTCGGCTGCCCTGATCGGAGCCGCGATAGCGGTCGTCGGCTCGACGATCGGGGCAGGCATCGCCGTCGCGTACGTGGGCGCCGCCGCTCTCGCGGTGATGAGCGAGCGACCTGAGCTATTCGGCCGCTCGATGGTCGTCGTCGGGCTTGCCGAGGGAATCGCCATCTACGGCTTGATCATCGGCATCTTCCTGATCGGAAAGAGCTGAGCCGTGGCGCGGGCCGCCGTTATAGGCGAACCTCTGCGGATCTACGGCTACGGCCTGGCCGGGGCGTTGCTCTTTCCCGCATCGGACCGGCCAGGTGTCATCCGCGCCTGGCAGGACCTGCCAGATGACGTGGCCGTCGTGCTGGTGACCGGGCAGGCGGCCGGGTGGCTGGAGGGTGAACTGGCGCGGCGGCCCGGCGTCCTGCCCGTCGTCATGCCTGAGCCAGGCTGGTCGGCGCCTTGGCCGATGCCGGCGGACACATCGCCATGACGCTGACCACCAGGCAGGACGCCGCCGTCGAACCGGTCAGGACCGCGCTGGAGACCGCCGCGGACGGCCAGGCAACCAGCAAGGTGGCAGCGGCTGAGGCGGCAGCGGCGGCCTTGCTGACCGCCGCTCATCGCGCCGCCGACGAGGCAGTGGCCCGCGCGGCCGCCGGGGGCGCCGCTGACGCGAGGCCCGCCGCGATGGCCGACTTGGCCAAGAGCAGGAGGACAGCGAGGTCGATGGCCCTTGAGGCTGATCGCGCTACCCAGCAGTACCTGGCGGAGCGCATCCGCGCTGCCGTGCTTGCCTTGCGGGATGAGCCAGGATATCCGCAGCTCCGCGACCGGCTCAGGGAGATGGCCGCTGGCGCGGCGGGGCCGGGCGCCGCGCTCGCCGACCACCCGGACGGCGGCGTGATCGCGACCGCCCCAGGCGTGGTCGTGGACTGCTCGCTTGGCAAGCTCGCCGACCGCGCCATCGCGGCGCTCGGCGCGCGGATCGCGGCGTTGTGCGCGGCGTCGACCGCGGCTGGCCACGGCCCGTGGCATGGCTGACGACGGCGGCCAGGTCGGCCGCGTCAACGGCCCGCTCGTCGAGGTGACAGGACTGCCGCAGGTCGCGATGTCCGACATCGTCGAGCTCGGGCCGTCCCGGCTGCCCGGCGAGGTCGTCGCGATCAGCCGGCAGGTCGCCACTGTCCAGGCCTACGAGTACACCGGTGGCCTGACGCCGGGCAATCACGTGGTGGGACGCCACGAGCGGTTGTCCGCGCGCCTCGGACCGCACCTGCTTGGCGCGGTGTTCGACGGGCTGCTGAGGCCGCTCGCCGAGGCCGGCGCGTGGCTCGATCCGGCAGCCGCAACCCAGCCGGGCGAGATGGCGCTGGACATCCCACGCTATGACTTCACGCCGGCGGCCAGCAACGGCCAGGTTGTCGCCGCTGGCACGAGCCTCGGCACGGTGGCCACGAGGGGCGGCGGCGTGCCGTACCGCGTGCTCGTGCCGCCAGGAGTCGCTGGAACCGTCGACCAGCTGCGGCCCCCGGGTCAGGTCGAGGCAACGGCGGCGATCGCGGCCGTCGGCGGCGTCGCGGTGCCGCTGACCTCGTCGTGGCCAGTCCGCCAGCCGATGCCGTTCACCGAGCGGCTCGAGCTTGACGCTCCGCTGCAGACCGGGCAGCGGGTCATCGACCTGCTGTTCCCCGTGGTCCGCGGCGGCACAAGCGCCGTGCCGGGCGGCTTCGGCACCGGCAAGACGGTACTGCTGCAGCAGATCACCAAGTGGTGCGATGCCGACGTGATCGTCTACGTCGGCTGCGGCGAGCGCGGCAATGAGCTCGCGGAGATGCTCACCGAGCTATCGGATCTGAGCGACCCGCGCACCGGCGGCTTGCTCTCCGATCGGACCGTTGTCATCGCCAACACCTCGAACATGCCGATGATGGCCAGGGAGGCCAGCATCTACACCGCCGCGACAGTCGCCGAGCACTTCAGGGACATGGGCCTGCACGTCGTCGTCATCGCGGACTCCACCTCCCGCTGGGCCGAAGCGCAGCGCGAGTTCTCCAGCCGGGCCGGTGAGATGCCCGCCGAGGAGGGCTACCCTGCGAGCCTGGCGTCGGCGCTCGCGGCGTTTTACGAGCGCGCTGGCCGGTTCAGGACCCTCAGCGGCGCCGAAGGCTCGGTCACCATCATCGGAGCGGTGTCGCCGCCCGGCGGCGACATGACCGAGCCCGTGACCTCCTACACGCAGCGGTTCGTGCGTTGCCAGTGGGCGCTGGACCGAGACCTCGCCTACGCCAGGCACTATCCGGCGGTTTCCTGGGCCGCGTCCTTCGCACGCGACATAGGCGCGATCGGCACGTGGCGCGCCAGGAACGGCGACCCAGGCTGGTCGGCCAGGCGCGGCAGGCTGGCCGGCTTGCTCGCCGAGGCCGACCGGGTCGGCGAGCTCGCCGAGCTGATAGGGCTCACCGGGCTGCCGCCGCGACAGCGGATGGCGATCCTGGCCGGGCGCCTGCTCAGGGAGGGCCTGCTCCAGCAGAGCGCCGTCAGCGCGGCGGATGCGTACAGCGACGCCGCCAGGTCCGCGGCACTGGCGGACAGCGTGATCGCCGTGGCCGACCGGTGTGACGCACTGGCCGGAGAAGGGGTCGCGGCTGGCGTGATCGAAGATCAGGACTACTCCGCGCTGTTGCGTGCAAGGGAGGATGCCACAACAGCCGAGCAGGTGCGGGCGATTGCCGGCACGCTCCTCGATGACCTCGGCGCGCTCGAGCGCGACCAGTTGCCGGCGAGCGGCCAGGCACATGACTGACTGGGCGCGGCCCGAGTTCACCCGCGTCGATGAACTTCGCGGCCCGCTGCTCGTCGCGAGCGGCGTCACGGGGATCGGCTGGGACGAGTTCGCGACGATACGGCTGGCCACCGGCGAGGTCCGGCATGGGCTGGTGCTCGAGACGAGCCGCGACCTGGCCGTGCTCGAAGTGCTCGAGGGCACCGCTGGCATGGATCCGGCCGCGACGCGGGTGGAGTTCTCAGGCAGCCCGCTGCGGATTCCGGTCGGCACGCAATGGCTCGGCCGGGTGTGCAACGGACGGGGCGAGCCCAGGGACGGCGGGCCCCCGGTGGCGGGCCAGACGACGATGCCGGTGGCCGGTTACCCGATCAATCCAGCGATGCGCAGGCCGCCGGCCGAACCGGTGCTGACGGGAATCTCGGTCATCGACGAGCTGATGACGCTGGTGCGGGGTCAGAAGCTGCCCATCTTCTCGCTGGCCGGCCTGCCGCACCTGGACCTGGCGGGCCAGATAGCCGCCCAGGCGTCAGCGAGCGGCGAGCCGTTCAGCGTGGTCTTCGCGGCCATGGGACTGACTCACGCCGACGCGGCCGCGATCAGGACGGTCCTGGAGGAGCGCTCGGCGCAAGGTGAGCTTCTGCTGCTGCTGAACCTCGCGGACGAGCCGGTGATCGAGCGCATCCTCACGCCTCGGCTGGCCCTGACGATCGCCGAGCATCTCGCGTTCTCTGCCGGCAGGCACGTCCTCGTGGTGATGGCGGACATGACGAGCTACTGCGAGGCCCTGCGCGAGGTCTCGATCGCCAGGGGCGAGCTGCCCGGCAGGCGCGCCTACCCTGGGTACCTGTATAGCGACCTGGCATCGCTCTACGAGCGCTGCGGCCGGATCGAGGGCCTGCCCGGCTCGGTGACGCTGATGCCGGTGCTGACGATGCCCGCCGGCGACATCACCCATCCTGTGCCCGATCTGACCGGGTATATCACCGAAGGGCAGGTGGTGCTGTCCGCCGACCTGCACGCGCGAGGCATCTACCCGCCCGTGGACGCGCTGTCGTCCCTGTCCAGGCTGATGCGTCACGGCGTGGGAGAAGGCAGGACCAGGAAGGATCACCTGGATGTGGCTGCCCAGACGCTGGCGGCGCTGGCAGCGGCCAGGCGTGCCCGCGAGCTGGCCGAGTTGGTCGGGACGGCGGCGCTCAGCGACTCCGACATGCGGTACATGGACCTCGAGCGCGCGTTCGAAGCCCTGCTGATGAGCCAGGATCGGATCGAGAATCGCGCGCTCGACGAGACGCTCCGGCTGGCCTGGCACGTCCTCAGCTCGCTGCCACGCCGGCTGCTGACCATGCTGCCGGCCGAGGCCATCGACGCGTACTACGAGCCGGAGGACCGGTGAGCCGGATACGCGTGCCGCCGGGGCGGGCCGGACGGCTGCAGATCGACCGTCGGCTCGCCGCTGCGCGGCGCGGCGCTGACCTGCTTGACCGCAAGCTGCGCATCCTGATGGCCGAGCTAGCCGGCCTGCAGCAGGCTGCCGCGCGCACGGAACGCGAATGGCAGGCGCTGGCCGTCGCGGCGGACCAGAGGCTGCTCGTAGCCGCGCTGGTTGGCGGCCAGCGGGCGACCAGGCTGGCCATGCCGGGCGGATTCGCCGGCGTGGAGTTCAGGTACGCGATCACGATCGGCGTCCGGCACCCTGCGGGCGGCAGCTACGCCGCGCCTGCAGGGCCCGATCCGTGGGCTGGCCTGGCCGTAGACGAGGCCAGGCAGGCCATGCGCGTTGCGCTCGCCGCCGCCGTCGACCACGCGGCCGCGGCGCGGGCGGCGCAGCTGATCGAGGCCGAGGTCGCCGCCACCAGGATCCGGCTGCGGGCCATCAGGGACCGGCTTATTCCCCGGCTTGAGCAGGCGCGTGCGGAGCTGGTCCTGGCCATCGACGAGCAAGAGCGCGGGGACGCGATCAGGCTCAGGCTAACCGAGCAGGCCGGCCGTCACCCGGGCCATGACGCAGGGCGCAGCTCGCCCTGATGCCGCCGCCTGGCGAGCAGGCGCCTGAGCTCGTCGGCTCCCCAGACCACGAACGGATAAGGGGCGACGGTCGCGAGCTGCGCCGGCGTCAGAGCCGCCGTACCGAACAGGCCGTGCATCGCGGGCAGGTAGATCAGAACGGCGGCGAACGCGAGCTCGAACGCGATGGCACAGAGCAGGAACCGGTTGCGAAACACCCCGACGGACCACAGCGATGCGTAGCCGGTGCGGACGGCGAACGCGGTGCCGACCTGACAAGCCACGATGCCGAGCCAGGTGACGGTCGTCGCTTGCATGTACGCGTGGTTGAGCGGACTCCCCTGGCCAGTCGGCAGACCTGGCTGCCAGCCTGCCCTGAGCAGCGTGACGAAGAACCCGCCCATGACCAGCGCCGCGGAGATGACGCCGAGAAAGCCCCATGCACGGCGCAGCATAGCGCCTGTGATAACACCTTCTGACCTGCGCCGGGGCGGCCGGTCCATCAGGCCAGGCTCGGCCGGCTCGCGACCGAGAGCCAGCGCGGGCAGGACGTCGGTGCCCAGGTCGATGGCGAGGATCTGCATGACGGTCAGCGGCAGCGGGATGGCGCCTCCGGCCAGCGCGAACACCAGGAACGGCACGACCTCGGGAACGGCGTGCGCGAAGATGTACTGGATGAACTTGCGGACGTTGTCGTAGACCTGCCGGCCCGATTCGACAGCTGCGGTGATCGTGGCGAAGTTGTCGTCGGTGAGCACCATCGTCGCGGCCTCGCGGGCGACTGCCGTGCCCGACTGGCCCATCGCGACGCCGATGTCGGCGCGGCGGAGCGCCGGCGCATCGTTCACGCCGTCACCCGTCATCGCGACGATCTCGCCGATGGCACGCAGCGAGTCGGCGATCCTCAGCTTGGCCTCAGGCGAGCTGCGGGCGAAGACGATCTCAGGCCCAGAGCTCAGCAACTGGTCGAGCTGCGCCTCTGTCATGCCGTCGAGTTCTGAACCGGTCACGACCTGCATGCTGTCCGTGCCGATGCCGACGCGCCTGGCGATTGCGGCCGCGGTCACGCCGTTGTCACCGGTGACGACGTGGATGCGGATGCCGGCGGCGTGAGCCCGCCGCACTGCGTCAGGCACCTGTAGTCGCGGCGGATCCAGCATCGCGGCCAGTCCGGCCAGCTGCAGGCCATGCTCGGCGTCCTCGCGGCGCTCTGGCACGCTCGCCCCGGCCGGCAGGTCCCGGCATGCCAGCGCCAGCACGCGCAGCCCGCGCTGCGCGTACGCGGTCATCATGCCTTCCGCCTGTTCGCGGTCCGCCGTGGTCAGCGGGCGCTCACGGTCTCCGTCCCAGATGCCGCTCACCCTCGCCAGCACCTCTTCCGGAGCTCCCTTCGTGTTGACGACGGGCCGGCCATGCACCTCGTCGACGGTCGTCATCAGCTTGACGCGCGGGTCGAACCTGAACAGCGCCTGGCGCAGCTTCTGCCGCTCGGCGAGCGCGACCCTGATTCCGCTCTGGGCGGCCAGCTTCAGCAGCGCGAGCTCGGTCGGCTCGCCTGCCTCCGGCCTACCGGCGTCGTGCAGGTCGGCGTTGTTGCGGGCAGCCGCGATGTGCGCCAGCCTGGTCAAGCCCGGATGGCCGGCGATGAGTTCGGGGGTATCGGCTCCTTGCCCGATATCGATCTCGCCGCCAGGCAGCCAGACGCTGATTACGCGCATGCGGTTCTCGGTCAGCGTGCCTGTCTTGTCCGTGCAGATCACGCTCGTGGAGCCGAGCGTCTCGACCGCCGACAGCCGCTTCACCAGGGCACCGCGGCTGGCCATCCGGCGGACCCCCACCGCCAGTGCCAGCGTGATGGTCGGCAGCAGCCCCTCAGGGACGTTCGCGACCAGCAAGCCGATCGCGAAGCTCGCGGCGGCCGACAGGCCAAGGCCGGCGCCAAGCCCGATGGGCAGGAACGCGAGTCCTGCGCCGATGGCGACGAACGCGATGAGCCTGGTTGCCCGCTTGATCTGATGTTCAAGCGGGCTCTCATCAGAACCGGTGCGCTGGCTGAGCGCGGCGATGCGACCAAGTTCGGTGTGCATGCCGGTGGCCGTCACCAGAGCCTCAGCCTCACCGCCTGTGCAGTTCGTCCCGCTGAAGATCACGTCGGCTGCCTGCAGCCGGGGTACTCCGGGATCGGCCGGCCCGGTCGTGCGGTCCACCGGCACCGAATCTCCGGTCAGAGTCGACATATCGACTTCCAGGTTCCCGGCGATCAGCCTCGCGTCCGCGCAGACCCGCTCGCCCTCCTCGATCAGGAGCACGTCCCCGGGGACCAGCAGCCGGGCATCTATCTCGGTCCTGACACCGTCGCGCTTGATCCTGGCGCGTTCCGGCATGAACGCGGCCAGCGCCTCGACGGCCCGTTCTGCCTGCAGCTCCTGGGCGAACGCGAACCCTGCGTTTAAGGATGATCACGGCCACGATCGCAATCCCGAGCCGCGGCGTCCCGCTCACCCAGGCCAGCACGGCGGCGGCCGCCAGCAGCAGCGCCAGCGGCTGCGTGAACTGCCCGATCAGCTCGCCAGGCCAGCGCCGGCTGCCGCGCCTGGCCAGCTCGTTGCGACCGAAGACCTCGAGCCGCCTGGCGGCCTCCCGCTCGGACAGGCCTGCTTCTGAGCTGCGAAGGTCACGGAACAGCAAGGCGACAGGCTCGAGCGGGTCTGGCCCGTCAGGAGCAGCGGGAGCAGCGTGACGATGATGCGCGGCGCTGCTCAGGCTGACCGGCAGGTGATTCACCTCGGCGGTCAGTGGGCGCGGGCGCCGAGATCGCGAACGACCACGACAGGGCAAGTGGCGTGGTGGACGCAGTGGTGGCTGACCGAGCCGAGCAATGCCCCGGTGATGCCGCCGTGCCCGCGGCTGCCCACGACCAGCAACTCGGCTGCGGCTGCCTCCTGCAGCAGCACCTTGGCCGGGCTGCCGTGCACGACCTTGGAGACGATCTTGACGGGCGATCCAGGGTCGGGGGTTTCGAAGATCGCGTCCTCGACCAGGTGCTTTGCCAGGGCCTTGAAATCGACGTCCTCAATCGGCATGGGGAACCAGTAGTACGCCGTGACGACCTCGACGACCGAGCCGGTGCGGGCGCCCTGCTTGATCGCCCAGTCCAAGGCTGCCTTGGAGGCGGCTGAGCCGTCCACGCCCACGACGATCCGCGGTTGACGCCTCGCTACGACCTGTGCCATGACTCCTCCCTCCATCGAGAGGCAAGTCCTCATCTCGATCACATCTCGCCAGCGCCCGTACGTGCAGAGCCGAACGTCCTGTCTTGCCGGGCCGTCCGTAGCCAGGCTCGCCGGCGCAGGTCAGGCCGGGTCACGCTCGATCGGGCAGGTCATGCACCGCGGCCCGCCACGCCCGCGGCCGAGTTCACTGCCAGCGATGGTGATGACCTCGATGCCGTGCTTGCGCAGCATGGTGTTGGTGGGGACGTTCCGCTCGTATCCGACCACCACGCCGGGTGTGACGGCCAGGTAGTTGGTTCCGTCGTCCCACTGCTCGCGCTCGGCGGCGCGCATGTCCTCGTCGGTGGTGAGGACGGTGACCTTGGCCACGTCGAGAGCGTCGGCCAAGCTCTGCCAGAGGTCGTGGTTGCGGGTCACGGCCAGGCCTGTCTTGCCGTCGCTGGCGGTCAGCGTCCAGGAGCGTAGCCGCGGGTCGAGATACGGATAGCGGACAAAGGTCGCCTTGTCGACCATCGTCATCACCGTATCGAGGTGCATCATCGCGCGAGTGGCCGGCAGTTCCACGGCGACGACGAGCCGCGCCTGACCGGTGCGCAGCAGCGCGCTTGCGAGCAGCTCGACCGCCATCGGGGTAGTGCGCTCTCCCATGCCGATCATCACGGCGCCGTTCCCGATGACGTGCACATCACCGCCTTCGACGGTGGCAGGCAGGTGAACCGCGTCGTCGTCGCCGTAGTACGTGGCGAACGACTGACCGGCGAACATCGGGTGGTACCGGTAGATCGCCCTGCTGTGCAGGGTCTCGCGCTGCCTGGCCGGCTTGGCCATGGGGTTGACCGAGACCCCGCTATAGATCCAGCACGAGTTATCGCGCTGGAACAGGTGGTTGGGCAGCGGCGGCAGGATGAAGTCGTCCGACCGCAGCATGTCCCATCGCAGGCTGCGCAGCCTCCCGGGATGCAGGTCCGCCTTGAGCACGCCGCCGATCAGGTACTCGGCCAGTTCCTGGCCGTCGAGGTCATCGAACAGCTTGCGCACCGGCGCGACCAGGTTCGGGCCGAGCACGTCAGGGGTGCAGATGCGGTCCAGCACGAACGCGCGGCCCTCGGGCAGGTCAAGCGTCTGGCCGAGCAACTGGCCGAAGTAGTGCACGGTCACGCCCTTGTCCCGCAGCGCCTCTGCGAAGGCGTCGTGCTCCTCTTTCGCCTTCTTCGCCCACAGGACGTCGTCGAACAGCAGGTCGGCGATATTCCGTGGCGTGAGCCTGGATAGCTCGAGCCCCGGCCGGTGCACGATGACCTGGCGGAGCCTTCCTACCTCTGACTGCACGGTGAAGCTCATGTCGTAGCCTCCTTATGCCTTGCCGGGCCAGCTAGCGGCCGGCCCGGCAAGTATGCGCCGCTCAAGCGGTACTGGGTAGCCGGCGACGGGCGGCTATGAACGCGTACACCACGATCCCGGCCAGAACCAGGATCAGTGCCTGATAGACGGCCTGGTAACCGGCCGCGAAGGTGACCCACAGCGAGAACAGCACGCTAATGCCTGCGACGCCGAGGTCCCTGGCGAGCAGCCAGCCCTGCACCCGGCGGCGCCGGGAAACCAGGTAGGTCAGCTGAGCGCAGGCAGAGAGCAGGTACGGAATCGCGACGGTCACCACGGTGAGGTCGACGAGATCGGTGAACACCGTCAGGCCAGTAGCGGTGGTGTAGCTCCACAGCATCAGGATGGACGGCAGCACCGCCGCGAGGACGATGCCGAACCAGGCGGAATCACGGCGGTCGGTCCAGGCGAACGCCTTCGGGAACAGTCCGTCGGCCGCCACCGCGCGGGAGACCTCAGCTGTCACCAGCGTCCAGCCGTTTAGCGCGCCGATCCCTGAGACGACGGCCAGTGCGGCGACCAGATGGCCTGCCCACGCGCCCTGATTGAAGATCGTCTGGAACGCGTTGACGAACGGAGCGCCGTTGTTGATCAGGTCGTGGTGCGGCACCAGGCCCATCACGGCGGCCGCTGCCAGCACGTACAAGATCGCGCTCGCCGCGGTACCGAGCAGCGAGGCCCGGCCCACGTTCTTCTTCGGGTCCCTGACCCGCTTCGCGGTGATCGCGGCGGCCTCCACGCCAATGAACGAGAACAGCGCGACGCCGGCTGCGATGCCGATCGCGCTGTACAGGTTTCCGCCTGAGGCGTTGAAGGCGCCGAAGTTGCCCGAGGTCACGAAGAACCAGCCCACCACGGCGACGAACAGCAGCGGCAGGAACTTCAGCACGACGGTCAGGTTCTGGAACCAGGCCATCTGCCTGACCCCGACCAGGTTCACGACGGCGGGGATCCAGAGCCCGATCAGCGCGATACCCCAGTTGCCCATGCCTGACGGGTGAATGCCGAACAAGGCGTCCACGTAGAACACCCACGCGGAGACGATGGCGGCGTTGCCTGCCCAGGCCTGGATCCAGTAGCACCAGCCGGTCAGGTAGCCGGCGAAGTCGCCGAACTCGTGCCTGGCATAGGCGTACATGCCGCCGTCCGCGCTCGGTACTCGCTTCGTCAGCTGGCCGAACAGGACGGCGAGCGTCATCGCGCCAACGGCGATCACGCCGAGTACCAGCAGCGAGACCGTGCCGGCCCGGGCCAGTACAGCGGGCATCGCGAACACGCCCGTGCCGATAATGCTGCCGATGACCAGGCCGGTCGCCGATGTGATGCCCAGAGCGCTTGCCTTGGCCTGATTGCGCGGAGATAGGTCAGCCTGCTCGTGGCCCGCTGGGCCGAGGCCAGCGGCTGGCCCGGAGGGCTCGGCTGGCGGTTCGGCGGGATCGCGTCCCGCCCAGATTGTGTTGGTCACAAGAATCACGTCCCTTCCGGGATGCGACCCGACTCTCGCCGGGATTGGCGTCTTTGCCGCTCTAAGCGTCATCAAGGGGTCCTTGCCGGACACAGGGGCAAACGTCCTGTTGCTGCGACTGAAAGTCACATCCGCCTTGCGATTTGCCCCGGGCATGGTGATGGCCGCCCAGCTTGCGCCGGGCGGCCATCGTGACGCGTCAGATGAAGAGCAGCTGAGCGCCCGCGGTCTTCTCGATGAAGTCGGCGGCGCTGATGATGCCCTCCACCTGGTCGTACAGGTCGGTCTCGTCCAGGTGCATCATCTCGGCCGACAGCCTGCAGGCCCACAGGTGGCCGCCGGACTCGACGATCTGGCCGAGGAACTCGGGCACGTCGGGAACGCCAATCTCGTGGATCTGCTTGCGCATCTGGTGCGTGGCCATCGCGGTCATGCCGGGCAGGCCGCCCAGGCCCTGCGGCATGTGCGTGGCCGTGTTTCCGAGCATCGTGAACTTCAGATCACCCATCCGCGACTTCGTGATCATGTCGAAGCCCCAGAAAGTGAAGAACAGGTCGACCTCGACGCCTTCGCCGAGCGCGGCGTTAGCCAGGATGAGGCCCGGGTAGGCCATGTCCAGGTTGCCCTTGGAGCAGATGATGGCGAGCTTGCGCCCTGAGGGGGCGTCGTCGCCGAAATCGGGGACAATGGCGGGTGCGGTCTGGTTGATCGTCATGGCGAACATCTCCTCCCGGCGGCGCTCACACGCAGCCGACCGGCTTGGGCAGCCCGGCGATATACGCCATCTTCTTGGCGGGCTTGCCAGGGAATAGGGCGAACAATTGCTTGACCGGGACTCCGGTCCTGGTGGACACGCGCCGCAACGTCGCTGTCTCGCCTTGCTCGGCGTAATCCGCCCGCAAGAACCTGAGCACTTCGATGTGCGCGGCGGTGAGTTCGATGCCGATCTGCGCGGCGAGCTGCCTGGCGAGGTCCTCGCTCCACTCGTCGTAGTCGGTCAGGAAGCCCTCGGCGTCCACGTGCACCTGGGCGGTCCCGATGGTGGTGACTGTCATGGCTTCTCCCCTCGCCAGTCAGGCCCCGTGTTGTCAGGCCCCGTGTTGTCAGGCCCCGTGTTGTCAGGCCCCGTGTTGTCAGGCCCCGTGTTGTCAGGCCCCGTGTTGTCAGGCACTGTCTTGCCGGCCATCGACATGTGAGCCGGCAGCGGGATCGGGCGGCCGGGAAGCAGCAGGTGCCAGTACATCCAGCGGAACGCGAGCTTGCCCCAGTGGTTCGCCGTGCTCTCCCGCAGCAATCGGAACGGCCCGACGACGGGCACCGGGTACTTGCCGGTGAGCGGCTCGGTGTCGTAGTTGAAGTCGATCAGCAGGCCCTTGCCGTCACCCGATTCGACGAAGCAGTTCGTATGCCCGTCGAAGCTGCCGGTCATCGGCTGGCCGGCGATGTGCTGGAGGAAGTTGCCGGTAAAGACCTCGACCGCGAAGTGCGCGACGGAGCCGGCCTTGGACGTCGGAATGTTGCTGGCGTCGCCGATCGCGAAGATGTTGGCGTGCGCTTTGGACAGCAGCGTGTGCTTGTCCACTGGCACGTAATTCAGTTCGTCGCCCAGCGCGGAGCGGGCGATGTAGTCGGCGCCCATGTTCAGCGGCACGGTCACGAGCAGGTCGAACGGAATCTCCCGCTCGTCGTACGACACGAGCGCTTTCGCCTCGTCATCGATGCGCTCGACCATGAAGTCGGTCTCGATCGCGATCTTCCGCTCGTCGAGCATCCAGCTGAGTTGTCTTGTGCAGATCGGCTTGGTGAACGCGCCGGGCAGCGGCGTGACGTAGGTCAGCTCGATCCTGTCCCGCATGCCACGCTGCCTGAAGTAAGCCTCGGCCAGGAACGCGAACTCGAGCGGGGCAACGGGGCATTTGATGGGCATGTCGGTCACGTGCACGACCATCCGGCCTCCGTCGAACTTCGCGAGTGCCGCGGCAAGCGCCGTCGCGCCGTCGAGGCTGTAGAAGTCGAAGATTGACCGGCGCCATTGCGGACCGAGCATTCCCGGCGTCTGGTCCGGCCGAGGCGCCGTTCCGGTCGCGATAACTAGGTAGTCGTAGCCGAGCTTCCGGCCGTCTGCCAGGTGCACCTCGTCAGCGTCGGCGTCGACCCTGTCGATCTCGCCGAGCACGAGTTCCACCCCGGCAGGGATGAACTGGCGGCGCGGCCTGGTCACATCGGCGGGCTGGTAGGTGCCGAACGGCAGGAACAGGAACCCAGGCTGGTAGAGGTGCCGGTCGTCCTGATCGACGACGGTGATCTGCCACTGCGCGCGGTCGAGCTTGCGGCGCAGCTTGTTGGCGACCATCGTGCCAGCCGTGCCGCCGCCCAGTATCAGCAGTCGCTTCACTGTGTCCTCCTCACCACGGGCCACGCCTTCGACGCTAGGAGGGCTCAGGCTGACCAGGCAGGGCCCGAGGTCCCTGGCCGGCGGGACGTTTAGTCTCTGGCCGGCATGGCCAGTGGCCGCGTTGACTGGGGCCATGGCGACCGCCGATGACCGGCCGCGGTCCGCGCCGCGGGTCGAGCGCGCAAGCCCGGCCGACAGGGCGTTCCTCGCCATGGGTACGGGACAGGTGCCAGAGCAGTTCGGTGTGCTGTTGCTGCTCGACCCGGCCCCCGGCTTCGACCTCGCGGCCGCCCGCCGGCTGATCGCCGAGCGGGTCGCCGCCGTACCCAGACTGAGGCAGCGGCTGATAGGCGTGCCGCTCGGCTGCGGCGGCCCGATCTGGGTCGACGATCCGGCGTTCATCATCGGCAATCACGTCAGCGCGGCGCGCTGTCAGGAACCCGCGGACGAGCAAGCGCTGCTGGACACCGCGCTGGCGGTGATCGCGACGCCGCTGCCGCACACCGCGCCGCTCTGGGCCGCGGTGCTGGTGACCGGGCTCGCCGATGGACACGTCGGCCTCGTTCTCGTGCTGCACCACGTGCTCGCCGACGGGATCGGCGGCCTGGCGGTGCTGGTCGGCCTCGTGGACGGGTCACCGCCCGCTCGCGGAGCTGCTTTCCCCCGGCCAGCTCCTCGCCCGGCGGTGCTGGCCATGGATGCCCTCACGCGCCGGGTGCGCTCGCTGCGCCAGGTGCGCAGGACCTGGCGCCTGCTGCGCGGGTCGGCCGGCGCTGGCGGCGGATTCCACCCGCCGCGCGCCGCCGCCTGCGCGCTCGTCGCGAAGACCGGCTCCCGCCGGACCGTGGCGGTGGTACGCGCCAGCCTCGCGGATGTCAGGACTGCCGCGCACGCCCACGACGCGACAGTCAACGACGCCGTCCTGGTAGCCGTCGCCGGTGCGCTGCACCGGGTGCTCGCCGCCGACGGCGAGTCGCTCGGCACGATCGCCGTGGCCGTACCGGTGTCGGGCCGCGCGATGGCGGGCGACGAGGCGCTCGGCAATATGGTCAGCCCGCTGCTCGTGCCCATCCCCGCAACGGGCGAGCCGGCTGGACGGATGGAACAGGTCGCGGCCCTGGTCCGCGCGCGCAAGGCCGCGGCGACCGGCCCGGCCCCGATCGCCGCGCTCGGCTGGCTGTTCAGGCCGCTGGCGAGGCTGGGCGGCTACCGCTGGTACATGAATCACCAGCACCGGCTGCACACGCTGGTCAGCCACGTCCGTGGCCCGGCGGAGCGAATCGCTTTCGGCGGATCGCCGGTCATCGCCGCCGTGCCGATCAGCGTCGGGCAGGGCGGCAACATCACCGTGTACTTCGAGGTGCTCTCGTACGCGGGCACCCTCACGATCACCGCGATCGCCGACCCCGACCACTTCACGCGGCTCGATGCCCTGACCGAGGCTCTGCGCGCCGAGGTTGATCGCATCACCCGCTGTCCAACGAGGAGGCGGGTCAGCAGCTAGACGTTCACCCGGTGCGGGGACTTGCGCGGTGTCGGCCGCGTCGTGGCGGCGACCCCCAACTGCAGGATCAGCTGCGGCGCGCCTGGCAGCCTGAGGCTGGACTTGATCATGGCCCTCGCTGACGGGGACTCGAGCGGCTGCGAGTACAAGGTCGCGAAGACCCACTGGGTCGCCGCGTGGACCAGCACGCGATGCAGAGCCTGCCCGGCGCGGATCCAGGCCAGCCTGTTGTCCGCGTCGGTTACGAGGATCGCGGTCGCCGCAGGCGGCGTGCGATCCAGCTCCTGCCATCCAGCGCGCTGCCCGGTCGCGAGGTCACGCTGCGCCAGCCAGCCAGGATGGGGAGCGGCGCTCGCCGTGATCACGCTGGCCGGGATGCCGTCCTTCGCGCGGCTGCCCGGCGGCTGCACCCACCGGCCGACGTCGGCCCTGGACCTCGCGTCCGCACTCAGCGAGGCCGTGGCCCTGGCGACCAGCCTGGCCAGCTGGGTGAACTCGACCGGCCTGTCGATCAGCGCGAGCGCCGCGTGCTCGGTGACGGCGTCGTGCTGCAGCCCGATCAGCAGCCCACGCGGCAGCTGCCGGCGAAGGTACGCGTCGCGGTGGGTATGCCGGTGCGGCAGCGCGCCGATCAAGCGGCTCTCGCCCCCCGTCGGCGGCGCGAGCTCGCCGAGCCGTACGCTCGCCAGCAACTGGGTCTGCATCGGATCAGGCAGCAGCCTGACCACCGGCTGGTACCCGATTGTCCGGATCGCCAGCCTGAGGCCGTAGAGCGCGGCCCCGCAGCTTATGACCATCTCCCTGCCTGCCAGGTCGCTGCTCAGCTTGCGCTCGGGATCGGCGAACAGCTCGATCGTCGTGGCCGTCGCCCTGAACTGCCACGGCTGGGAGTTGAGTATGGACGGGGCACGGGCGGCCGCTGCCAGCAGCCCGTCGACGGCGCCGGCCGGAAACGGAACTGGCTTCGGCGTGACGTGCGGTTCGTACATCGTTCTCACCACCTGACGGGTACCAGCAGGCTGCCTCGCCCTGACTCGCTGAAATAGGGCCGCTGGGAGGGGATGATCAGGACTTAGGTACTGATCTCCGGCTGGGTCGCGTCGGGACCTAGGCCTCTACCGGCCCGCTCCCGGCTGGCATCTGATAGGTAGGACCGGAGGATCGGTGAGAGACATGGGCTGGACCGAAGGCGAGAACGGCGCCAGTGATGGCCAGGACGCGGCGGCGAAGCCGCCAGCCGGCTGGCGGACCGCCCGGCTCTACCGGCGGCTTCTGGCGGATGCGGACGTGACGGCATTGCCAGCCGCGCCGCCGGCAACGGCGGCGGTGAGTGAAGAGCAGCTGGCCGGGCTGCCTGATGCCGTGCAGCGGTACCTGAGATGCGCCGGCGTGATCGACCGGGAGGCCGACTGGTCGCTCGGGATGCACTCGCGCGGCCAGTTCCGGATGCGGCGCGGTTGGCCGCGGATGCCATGCGAGGCGTGGCAGTACAACTCGGCGCTCGCCGTCGCGCGGGTGTTCTGGATGCGGATCGACGCCGCCGGATTCGTGCCGATGGTCGGACGCGACTCCTACCTGGGCGGCCGCGGGCGGATGCATGGAAAGCTGGCGGGCGTGCTGACGGTGGCGAATGGATCTGGCCCTGACTTTGACGTCAGCGAGCTGGTGACCTTCCTGAACGACGCCGTGATCTTCACGCCTTCCATGCTGCTGAGGCTGCCGGTCACCTGGGCGGCGGCCGATGACCAGTCCTTCGACGTGACGCTCGCCGATCAGGGCCGCCAGGTGACCGGGCGGGTCTTCCTGGACGACAGGGGCCTGCCGTACGACTTCAGCACCGATGACCGGTACCGCGATGCTGAAGGCGGGTCGGTGCGCACCCGCTGGCGCGTGCCGGTCGGAGGGTGGCGCAAGGCCGGGTGGCGGTGGCAGCCCTCAGCCGCGTCCGCGGTCTGGGAACTGGCCGACGGCCCGCTGGCCTACGCCGAGTTCACGTGGCAGCCGGGTGATGTCCGCTACAACATCGCGCCGCCGGCCGCCGTCCGCGCAGCGCGCCTGGCGCCAGCCGGTGCGATTAGTGGCGCGCGATTCCCTGGGTGATGACGATGCAGCGGCGTCTTTGCTACACGGCCGCGGCCGTTGCCGCGGGCTGTGCCGTGCTGCAGGTACTCGGCAGGACCGCCGGATCGGCGCGAGGCGAGCGGCACGCGGAACTTCCCGGCGACGACGTGGTCCCCGACCCGAAGGCCGTGACCAACCACGCGGTGACGATCGCGGCCGCGCCGGAGGCGATCTGGCCGTGGCTGACCCAGATGGGCTGGCATCGCGGCGGCTACTACACGCCCCGGTGGGTCGACCTCGTGTTCTTTCCCGCGAACTGGCCGAGCCTGGACAGGCTCGACCCCGGCCTCACCCGTGACCTCGTCCCCGGCGACACGATTCCCGACGGGCCTCCGGGCACGGCTTGGTACGAGGTCCACATGGTCAGCGCGCCAGGCACTCTGGTGCTGCACTCCATGACGCACGTGCCGCCCGGGTGGCAGCGGTTCGGCGCGCGCATGGAGTGGACCTGGGCCTTCCGCCTGACCAGCCTTCCCGCCGGGCGAACCAGGCTGCAGGTGCGGGTCCGCGCCAAGCCCGAGCCCAGGTGGCTTGCAGCGGTCTACAACCTCGTCCTCATTCCGGCTGACGCCATCATGGCGACAGGGATGCTGCGCGGCATCAAGAGGCGGGCGGAGAAGAGGCAGGCATGACGCGGCCCGCGGGCGACCCGCATGCTGCTCTGCATGCTGCCGTGAGCGAAACCCCTGCCGGCCGTGGTCCCTGCTGGCCGGCCGCTAGCCCTGGGCTGTCGGCCGCTGAGGCCGCGCTCAGGCTGCGCGAGGACGGGCCCAACGAGCTGCCAAGGGCGCGGCCCGCTCCGCTGTGGCGCCTGGTCGCCGGCCAGCTGCGCGACCCGCTGATCCTGGTGCTGCTGGTCGCCGCGGCGCTGACGCTGGGCACCGGCGACTGGACGGACGCGTCGGTCATCGTCCTGGTGATCGTCGTGAACACGACCGCCGGGGTAATGCAGGAGGTGAAGGCTGGCCAGGCGATCGCAGCCCTGTCCGAGCTCACCGCGCCTGATGCGAGGGTGCTGCGCGACGGCGAGCAACGCCAGATCCCGGCCGCGGACGTCGTGCTCGGTGACGTGCTGGTGCTCGCCGAGGGCGACATCGTGCCCGCCGATGCCAGTCTCCTCGAAGCGGCCGCGCTGCTCGTGGACGAGTCGGCCTTGACGGGCGAGTCCGTGCCGGTGGACAAGACGCCAGCGGGGGACGACGGCGTCGTATCAGCGGGAACCGTAGTGACGCGGGGCCGCGGCCGCGCCGTCGTGACCGCGACCGGCGCGGCCAGCTCCATGGGGCGGATCGCCGCGCTCGTCGGGACGCGTCCAGGTCTCACCCCGCTGCAGCGCCGCCTGGCCGGCGTGGGCCGGGTGCTCGCCGCTGGCGCGGTCGTCCTGTGCGCGATCGTCATGGCGATCGGACTCGTCAGAGGCCAGCCCGCGGAGCTCATGGTCATCGCCGCGATCAGCCTGGTCGTCGCCGCGGTCCCTGAATCGCTGCCGGCCGTCGTCACCCTTGCCCTCGCGCTCGGCGCGCGGCGCATGTCCGCCAGGCACGCGCTGATCAGGAGGCTTCCCGCGGTCGAGACGCTCGGCTCGGTGACCGTTCTTGCCACCGACAAGACCGGCACCCTGACCGAGGGAACGATGGTCACCAGGCGGCTGTGGACCTGCGAAGGCGACGCTGAGATCAGCGGCGCTGGCTACGCCCCCGACGGCGCGGTGATCCGCGACGGCAGGCACCTGCGCGCTGGCGACGCTCCCGATGTCGACGTCCTGCTGACCGCCGGCGTGCTGTGCAACGACGCGGCCATACGGCCGCCCGCACCCGACCAGCCTGACTGGACGCCGGTCGGTGACCCGACGGAGGCCGCCCTGCTCGGCGCCGCCGCGCGGCTCGGGCTCAGCGCCGCGTCGGTGACCGCCCGGTTCCCCAGGATCGCCGAGCTGCCCTTCGACAGTGACCGCAAGCGGATGACGACCGTGCACCGGCTGGCGGCCGGTGGAGTCCGCGTGATCTGCAAGGGGGCGCCCGAAGCGATGTTGTCAGGCGCGGTGATCAGCGACGACCCCGCGGTGATCAGCCGCGCTGCCGCGCAGGCCGGCCAGCTCGCCGCCGGCGGCTTCCGCGTGCTCGCCGTCGCCGCCGCAAACCTGCCAGGTCAGCCGCCTGACTCAACGCTGGAATCAGGGCTGCACCTGCTCGGCCTCTTCGGCATCCTCGACCCGCCGAGGCCGGCCGCCGCGGCGACGATCGCGTCCTGCCGCGCGGCGGGCATCAGCCCCGTGCTCATCACGGGTGATCATCCGGCGACGGCGCGTGCCATCGCCGTGGACGTCGGCATCATCGGCCCTGACGACGAGGTCGTCGACTGCCGCGACGGCGATCTGGACGAGCGCAGCCTGCGCGCTGCCGTCTACGCACGGGCCACGCCCGAGCAGAAGCTCACCATCATCAGCGCCCGGCAGGCCGCTGGTGATGTCGTGGCCATGACCGGTGACGGGGTGAACGACGGGCCGGCCATGAACCGCGCCGACATCGGGGTCGCGATGGGCCGCCGCGGGACGGAGGTTGCCCGCCAGGCTGCCGACCTGGTGCTCGCCGACGACGAACTCGGCACGGTCGTCAATGCCGCGGAAGAAGGCCGCCGGGTCTACGGCAACATCAGGCGGTTCCTGCTCTACGGGTTGTCGGGCGGGATGGCCGAGATCGTGGTCATGCTGGTCGGTCCGTTCCTCGGCCTTGCCCTGCCGCTGCTGCCCGCCCAGATTCTCTGGGTCAACTTGCTGACGCACGGCTTGCCGGGCGTCGCCCTCGGAAGCGAGCCGGCCGACCCCGCCGCGATGCGACGTCCGCCGCGGCCACCGGCGGAGAGCGTGCTCGGCGCCGGGCTGTGGCAGCGGATCATCCGGGTCGGCATCGTGATCTCGGCGGTGACTCTCGGCGTCGCCGTGTGGGGGCACGCCACCGGTCGGCCCTGGCAGAGCCTGGCGTTCTTCGCATTGGGCGCGACTCAGCTGGCGGTCGCCGCCGGTTCCAGGGTCAAGCCTGGGACGCTGGCCAACCCGTCCCTGCTGATCGCGGTGGCCGGGGCGCTCGGCCTCCAGTTCGCCGGGCTGTACCTGCCATTTCTGCAACACCTGCTCCATACCAAACCGCTGACGCTGACAGACCTCGCGGTCGTCTTCGCACTCTCGGCGCTTGGTTATGCGGCTATCCGCCTTGACCGGGTGCTGCACAAGCCGAAATAGCAGACGTTCAGAACGCCGGCCCAGGGCGGGCTAGCTCGCCGCGCCATGCGCGCAGCGAATTCCGCCCTGGGCGCTTCCTTGATGGCTTTGAAGTGCCAAAATGCTGGGACGATGCGTGAATCAGCGTCGCTTTATGTTCAGCAAACGGGGGGAATGCATGCGTATTATTCGTGCCGCCTTTATCGGCGCAACGTGCACGGCTGCGATGCTCACCGGGGTGGGCGTGGCTTCGGCTGCCGTCCACGTACCGGCACATCACCGCTGGATCAGCGGGACACAGCACTTCCAGCTCATCAGTGCGTCCCTGAGCGGGAGCAGGAGCAAAGTGGCCGCCTACGGCCTGTTCAACGCCAGCGGGGTGGATCACACGATCACCCGGCACATCGACGTGTTCAGGTTCGGAAACGGCAGCTTCCGTGTAACCCACAAGGCCACCCATTCGCGGCAGCACTTCAGCAAGGTCACCTGCTCGGGAACCTTCTCCGAGCGCGGCGTCTACCGCCTCAGTCACGGCCGCGGCAGGTACGCGGGGATCAGGGGTCATGGCCACTACGTGCTTCGCGGCCTGTTCGTGACCCGTCATACGGCGCACGGCTGCGGGCATAAGCCGATCGCCGTGCAGACGGTCATACGCGCCCACGGCCCGACGGCAGTACTGCCCTAAGGCCAGGCTCCTGGCTGGTTCGCTGGTCTGCCGTTGGCCGGCGGACCAGCCGGCCGGGCTGTTGCGATCACGACGCGGCGGTCGCTGGCTTGCGGCCGCGGACGAACGGAGGCACACTCCGACGCTAGCCTCTGATGTGCCGTCAGGGCGAACTCGCTACTGCCAGCTGCGGGATGTTCCGGTCCGGGTGGAATTCGAAAGCGCGGAACATGGACGGTGCGAATGTGGTCGGCCCGATCGGGGAGGTGCAGGGCTTCAGGCGGATCGCCTTCGACCCGATCCTGCTGTCGCTAGATCCGGGCATGCGGGGCAAGCGGGACACGCGGAACGTCCTTAGCCTGGCCCTGGCCGGCCACGCCGTACTGGCGCTTGAGCTGATCGAGCTGGCCGAGCTCGCCCGGATCGTGATCACCGACCGTAAGTCCGCAGGCGGGCGTTTCGTGCCGCTCCCGGCCTCGTGGCTCGGCGCGGCCTGGGTCAAGATCACGTCCACGGCACCGACCGGCGTCCCTGAGCTGGACGCCGAACTCGGCGAGCTCAGCGCTGCGTCGCGGCCTCCGGTGGAGTTGCAAACGTGGATCGCGGGCAGGTACCAGGGGCAGTGCGAGAGCTACCTCGCACAGCTCGCCGCCGCCGGCGCGCTGCGAGAGCTACCTCGCACAGCTCGCCGCCGCCGGCGCGGTGCGCCAGGGGGCCGCGAGTTCATCGGTCCCCGGTGGTTCCTTACCGAGGCCGGACCGGCTGCGCAGGCTGGGGCCCAGGCCAGGATGGACGAGGTCGCAAGGGGAAGCGGCCCAGCCGACCCCGGCCAGACCGCATTCGGCGGCCTCGCCTCCGCCATCGGGCTCGGCCAGCGCCTGTACAAGCGCGAGCGCTATCCGCGTGGCCGGCTGGACCAGATCGCCGCGGGCGACTGCCTCGCGTTCGCACCAGACCAGGAGCAGCTAGCCCAGGCCGTGTGCACGCTGGTGAAGACCGTGGCCGACATCATGCACTCGGACTAGCCTCCTGGGCGACGGTCAGCTCGATGGGGCTGTGCCGTCCGCAAACGCGGCGACGTGTCATGCGGACCTCGACATCGTCCGTGGCAGGCGCACGGAGTGAATCATGCCATCTTCCCGGCAGGTGGGTCGTGTCATAGATTTGATAGTAGTGCTCTCAATTTGAGAGTAGTAGTCTCACATCTATGACGACCGACATGCAGCGCCGCGGCCCACGCGGCGGCCAGGACCGTCAGGCACGGACCCGCCTGGCCCGCGCCGCGGTGGCGGCGGCCGCCCGGACGCTGTTCCTCGAACGCGGCTACGCCGGAACGACCGTCGAGGCGATCAGCGAGTTGTCAGACGTGCCGCCCGCTACCGTGTACCGCCTCTTCTCGTCCAAGCTCGGGATCCTCAAAGCACTCCTCGATGTCTCCGTGGCCGGAGATGACGAGGCGACCCCGCTCGAAGAGCGACCCCACATCCGCGCGATTCTCGCCGATCGAGATCCACGGAACCAGCTGTCGGGTTTCGCTGGCATCACCACCGGCATCATGTCGAGAACCGAGCCTGTGCACCGGATCCTCGTGAGCGCCGCGGCCTCCGATCCTGACGCAGCCGCTCTGCTGGCCGAGCAGACGCAACACAGGCAGCGTGGCCAGGCGCGGATCGCACGCACCCTGGCCGAGGCCGGGCACCTGCGGCCGGGGCTGCGCGAGCGCGACGCCGCGGACGTCATCCACGCCCTTATGTCCCCTGAGGTCTACCGGTTGCTCGGCGAGCGCGGTTGGCATGCCGAGCGCTACGAACAGTGGCTCAGCGGGATCCTCATCGATCAGCTGCTTCCGCGGCCGACGGACTGAGGACCGGCGCAGACATTAACGAGAAAGGACACGGAATGCAGACCAGGAAACGACTGTCTACCGTCGGCTACTGGCTAGCCACCGCGGTGGTGGCAGGCGAGCTAGGACTAGGGGGTATCTGGGACATCGCGCGCCTTCCGTTCGTCGCCGACCTCGTGACGCACCTGGGCTATCCGAGATACTTCCTGGTGCTGCTGGGAACCTGGAAGGTGCTGGGCGCGTTGGCCCTGCTCATCCCCGGTCGCCCAGTGCTCAAGGAATGGGCCTATGCGGGGGCCTTCTTCACCTACACCGGCGCGATCGCCTCCCACCTGACCACCGGCTACGCACTCGGCGAGGTGGGATTGCTGGTCGTGCTGACCGTGCTGACCGTGGTGTCCTGGGCGACGCGACCGCCCAGCCGCCGCACATGGCGGCCAACGCCGGCCGCACCGCTCGTCCCGACGAGCCCGGCACCCAAGGCGTCGCACACGCTATCTGGGTGATCATCCGGCGACCCGAACTCGGATATGTTCGCCACGCCGGATGAGTCACGCGAGTTCATCGCCGACCGGTACCGCCGGGCCTGGGCACACGCAGACCTCACGATCAGCGAGCTTCCGCTCGACGCCACCGGGCACGTGCCGTGGTGGCCGGCGGAGACTAACGAAGTCACGCTGCACCACCTCATGGTCCGCGTAGCCACCGACACCCGCCGGCACGCCGGGCAGGCGGACATCATCCGGAATGCCCACCGGTGCGGCGTCAGCGGTGGGCAGCGTGCGGAGCGTCACTCGGCCGTCGAGGTCGATGCGGCCGATGTGGTGGTCTGCGGAACGGGTGAACCACAGCGCCCCGTCCGGGCCCGCGGTGATGATGGTCGGCATGCATGCCGCAGAACCCGCGGGATAGCGGCTGAGTTCACCGTCGACGGCCAGACGGGCGACCTCACCGCTGTGGGCCAGGGTGAGCCAGAGCGCGTCGTCGGGCCCGGTCGTGATGCCGTAGGGACCCGCCTTCGCGTCCGCAACTGAGAATTCTCGGACCGGTGAGTGAGCGGAGTGCTGCATCAACATGTCCTTCCCGGTCGAACTGCTGTGACACACCGGTCATTCTGTGCGTCTTAATAGCGGCCAGAATGCGCGGTCAGTGCGCTCGCTATCTCTCGCATGGTCTGGTCCCAGCCGCGCAGGGTCGACCGCCGTTGCCGTGCGGCGGACCGTAGCCGGTGTCGGTGCTGCTCGTCACATAGCCAGTCCCTGAGCGCGGCGGCGAGTGCATCAGGATCGCCGGGAGGGACCAGTTGGCCGGGGCGGGTGCCATCGGCGGTGGAGCCGAGCGCTTCGGGCAGCCCACCGACGTCGGCGGCTATTACGGGCAGGCCGTGAGCGAGCGCTTCGGTGACGGTCATGCCGTAGGTCTCCGAGCGGGAGGGCGCGACGAGCAGGTCGGCGGTGGTGTACGCGTGGCTGAGCACAGCAGCGGTCAGGACGCCGGTGAGCCGGACGCGGTGGTCGTAGCCGAGGCGCGCGATACAGGCCTGAAGTTGTTCGACGAAGTCCGGGTCGCGGTCGAGCGGTCCGGCCAGCACGCAATGCCAGTCCAGGTCACCCAGCTCGGCGAGTGCCTCGACGAGCAAATCCTGCCCTTTATGGCGGCTGAGGACTCCGACGCAGATCAGATGGCCGCGGACGGGCCGGGCCTGGGCAGCGACCTGATCGACGCCGGGCCGGGCGACATGCACCTGGCGGGACGGGAACGCGTATCGGGTCAGTACCTGCTGTCGGGTCCATTCGCTGGTAGTGACCACGCCGGTGGCCGCGCGGAGCACGAGGTGTTCTGAGCGCTGCGCGCTGGCATCACGGTGCGTGTCGAGGACGGTGGCCAGTGGCATGTGCAGCAGCACTGTCATTCGTATCCGGCCGGCGTGTGGCAGCAGCTGAGCGGCGGCCGGCGAGGCGATGAGCCCGTCGATAAGAACGGTTTCACCAGCAGGGATCGCCGAAACGACGCGGGCCAGGTCGGCGCGGGCGCCCGCGCTGGGTACCGGCCACGCCGCGGCGACGGTCGTGACCAGCACTTCCCATCCGGCCGCGGCCAGCCCAGCGCAGACGTGCCGGTCGTAGATGTTGCCGCCGGTGGGCTGGCCAGGGTCGTCGAATCCCTCGGGAACTATTACACGTACCCGCTCGATATTCCGGCCCTCCGGTCGATCCTGGACGCCTCAGCATTTGATGGAGCCGCTGGGTTTCCGATCGTCAGGTTCCAGGGCCGCGGGATCCGGCAACGAGGAATGCGGTTCCGAAGAACAACTCGGTCCAGGAGAGGTCGGCCAGCTCGTCCTGCATGGCTATGCGAATCGCTTCCCACGGACGACGCGTTTTCCACTCATCTATGGAGGCGAAGTGCCGCACAATCGCGGTTCCGAGCTGCGTCACCCATCCAGGCGTATTGTCGGGAATCTTAAGATCCAGCACGACCCACCGACCGCCCGGGGAGAGGGCAGCGGCGCCATCGGCGATGACCTCTGCGCACTCGGGCACTTGCGTCAGGGCGTACGTGGACAGGATCGCGTCGACCTCGGTTGGGAAGTCGAAGCCGGCCGCGTCGGCCTGCACGAGGCTGACATTGTTCCAGCCGTTCTTCGCTATCCGCTCCTGGGCACAGGCGAGCATCGCGTCGGTCATATCGACGCCGATGATCCGACCGTCGGGACCGATCACCTCTTCAATCAGCGGGAAGTTCAGGCCTGTGCCGCAAGCCATATCGATCACGCTGTCACCCGCGCGAAGGCCGAGCGCTTGTACGGCCCTGAGGCGTTGTGCCCGGTGCGGGTAGCCAGGTGCGGGGTAGAGCCAGGAGGTGACGTCGTAGTGCTTCGCCTTTTTGCGGTATGTCTCGATCAGCAGCTCTCGCGTACGGTCGACCTGGCTCACGGCGTGCTCCTTGATCTCGACAGCGTCGCGGGAGAACCGCGCCACATCTAGGACTCCGCGCCTGCCCGCGCAGGGGACTCGACAGCTGCCTTGATCGACACCATCTCGCGGTCGCTTACGCGCTGAATACTGCCTTTGATGATGCCTGGGACCGCGCGCATGATGCCCGCGAGGTCGACCTCAATCCACATCATGGCGTCGGTCTGGCTGTCGTCCACCGGCTCGAATTCCATTCCCCAGCGCGCCGCGGACGTGCCCATTGGCCCGGCGAACGCCACGGAGCGGGGCGCCTCGACCGTGGTCACCTCCTGGCTCCGACCGCGGGTCAGCCAGAGGATCCCCTTCGCCCGCTGGTCCAACCGCGAGCCGGGCTGAAATGGAGCTGCTCCGCGAACCCGGCATTCGAGAACCGTTGGCGCCCACTCCGACCATCGTCCGACGTCACAGATATAGTCAAACGCCTCGCGGGCGCTGCTGGCGATTGTTATGCGGCTCTCGGTCCTGATTGTCATAGGATGGACTTTATGTCTCTCATTTTCCGGTTGTGAAAGGTCTGCAGCGACGCTACAGCCTGACTGAGATGTCGGCAAGTGCGCTCCGATGGGACATCCCGGCCCTTCAGAGCGCCTGCCGCACCAGGCCAGTCTCGGTCCTCCGGCCGAGCTGAACCACGCCCGCCGTCGATCCGTCATACCTGGCACATGATGGTACGGAGCAGCGATGGACGCGGTTCAACCAGAAATGATCGGCGTCCGCTCGACACCAGCGCGGCACCGCAATTCGCTCTGCCGGGCCAGACCGTGCGGGACCTGATGTGAGGCGTGATCAGCGAGCACCATTGCCGACGGCGCTAGAGCGCGCCCGGGCGGCCGCCTTCCCCGAGGGAGAGTATGTCGGCCAGGAGAGCTTCATGCGGGCAGGCGAAGTCCGGACGCTGGCTCACCAGGCCCGGATCGGTGCAGACGTCTCAGTGCTCGACCTCTGCTGCGGGATGGCCGGTCCCGGCCGGATGATCACGGCGGATTCGGGATGCCACTACCTGGGTGTCGATCACTCCGCCAGTGCACTGGCCGCCGCCCGGGAGCTGGCAGCGAATTTGCCCTGCCGCTTCGAGCAAGCTCACCTTCCGCCTCTGCCCAAGGGCCGCTTCGAGGTGGTACTCCTGCTGGAGACGATTCTGGCCTTCCCCGACAAGGACGCCTTGGTAGGCGAGGTGGTGCGCGCGCTTGAGCCGGGCGGGCGTTTCGCTTTGACAGTCGAGGAAGGCCGGCCGCTCACCCAGCAGGAGCGGGCGCTGATGCCGGGCGCCGATACCGTCTGGCTCATCGAGCTGGCGGAATTGACGGGCGTCCTGCGCGGGGCGGGGTTGACGGTGATCTGGCGGCAGGAGTACAGCACCTCCCATCACGCGCTAGCGACGGCGCTGCATCACTGCTATCAAGCTGAATCAGCCCAGATCGCGGACCAGATCGGGACGCAGGCCACCGCTGAACTGATCACAGCCCATCGGCTGTGGAGTGACTGGCTCGGCAGCGGGCGGGTGCGCAAGTTCGCGAT
Source organism: uncultured Actinomycetota bacterium (assembly GCA_963739025.1). GTDB lineage: Bacteria > Actinomycetota > Actinomycetes > Streptosporangiales > Streptosporangiaceae > Chersky-822. The sequence goes on from CAVTYS010000006.1 coordinate 1,237,047, forward strand.
GGTGGCCGAGAAGCAATGGCTGTCTTCTGTGAAGCCTCGATGACCGTCGACTATGCCCGCTACCTGGCGGCGAAGACGACCGTTGATGACCGGGCGCTTAACCGGCATGTGCTGGCCGAGCTGTGCCGCCTGATGACCGCGGGTGTGCCGCGGGTGCTGGAGATCGGCGCAGGCCTGGGGACGATGGTGGCCCGTCTGATCGACTGGGGCGCGGTCGGCGCCGGCGAGTACATCCTGCTGGATGCGGATCGGCAGCTGCTGGATCGCTCTCGCCGGTGGCTGTCCGATTGGGCGGCTGCGCGGGGCTTGCGCAGTCACCTGCTGGCAGATGGGCTGCGGGTGGGTGATCTCCGGGTGCGCTTGGTGCATGCCGAGCTCGGCAGTTACCTGGAGGCCGCTCAAGGGGCACAGGCCGATGTGCTGATCGCCAACGCCGTCCTGGACCTGGTGGACGTGCCGGCCGTCCTGCCTGGGTTGCTGCGGTTGCTGAACCCGGGCGGCATCTACTGGTTCACGATCAACTACGACGGCGAGAGCATCTTCGCCCCAGGCCACCTCCACGACGACCAGATCATGCATGCCTACCACCGCGACATGGATGAGCGCGTTCGCTACGGCCGCCCCGCCGGGGAAAGCCGAACGGGCCGCCGCCTGTTTCTCCACCTGCGGGCTGCAGGGGCAGCCGCGCTTGCGGCGGGGTCGTCGGACTGGGTCGTACACGCCGGCCCGGATGGGAACTACCCCGGCGATGAGGCTTACTTCCTGCGCAGCATCCTTGACACGATCCAGAGTGCGTTGCGCAATCGCCATGACTGGGTGGAACCAGCGGACCTTGCAGGCTGGCTGGCCGAGCGCCGTCGGCAGCTAGCTGCTGGCGAGTTGGTCTACATCGCCCACCAGCTTGATTTCGCGGGTCGCTCGCCTGGCTAGCGTCCGGCAAGCAGGTCATGTCCACCGCGCCGGGCCTTGGTGGCCAGGTAGGCGGCGTTGGTCTGGGTAAGGTGCAGCGCGGTGGGCACCTGCCTGGCGATCGTGATCCCCAGCCGGGCCAGCTGAGCGCTCTTATCCGGGTTGTTGCTCAGCAGCCTGATGCGGTCGGCGCCGAGCGCGTGCAGCATCTGGGCAGCGCTGGTGTAGTCACGCTCGTCGGCCAGGTGACCGAGCGCGAGATTCGCGTCATAGGTATCCAGGCCCTGATCTTGCAGCGCGTAGGCGTCGAGTTTGTCGTACAGTCCGATGCCACGCCCTTCCTGGCGCAGATAAAGCACGTACCCGCCGTGCTTGCTGATCCGCTCGACCGCTTCACGCAGTTGCGGCCCGCAGTCGCACCGCTGGCTGCCGAACACATCACCGGTAAGGCATTCACTGTGCAGGCGCACCAGCGGCAGCCCGGCCGCGGCAGGCATGCCGAGTTCAAGGGCCACGTGCTGCCGCGCGTCCGCCAGGCCAGCGAAGCTGATGATGGTGGCATTGGTTGAGTAGCCGTCGGCGAAACGCAGCGGGATCCGAATACGGCGGCGGATCGCTGCATCCTGGACCTCCCCGGTCGGGACGAGCCGTTCGAGTCCATGCCAGGCCGAGGGCGTCGTCAGCGGCGTGCCGGGGTCGGTCACCGGGTACTGCCGGTCAGCCACGAACCGACCTCCGGGGTCTGCGGGGCCGGATCGGGCCGTCTCGGCTCGCCAGGATGTCCCGGGTCGCGGCGGCGGCGCACGGCGTCCCCCAGCAGCAGGCCCGCGCCCGGGGCAAACGCGGTCAGCATGAGCACGGCATAGAGCGTGGTGACCGTGACGCCGGTGGCCGCGCCGAGCCCGGCCGCGGCGAAGGCCCAGGCGGCGACACCTTCCCGTGGCCCCCACCCGCCGATACCCAGGGGGATCACCACTGCGGTCTGGACCACCATCAGCAGCGCGACCAGTTCGCCCAGGGGTGCGGTACAGCCGGCCACCCGGGCCGCGATGACGAACGTCGTGGTGTGGCCGGCGAAGACCAGCACCGAGGTCAGGGCGAGCTGCGGCCAGACGTCGGGGGCCAGCAGACGACGCAGGTCGTCGGAAACGGCCGTGGCGGTACGTGCCAGCCGCGATCGGCCGCGGCGAGCAGCGCGGCGCAGCGCCAGCGCAGCGCACGCGGCCATGCCCGCCACACCAGCCAGGACATACGGCAACGCGGGCCGAACCGGCGAGGGCAGGGTCAGCAACACGCCCGTGGTCAGCACGGCCTGAATGACCTGACCGCATAGCCGTTCCCACGCCACCGCGCGCAGCCCCCGCGCCACGTCTCCCGCGCGCCTGCCGTGCGTGACCCCCCGGTGCACGTCGCCGAGAACTCCGCCGACGAGCACGGAGTTGAGGAACTGGGAACGGTAGTAGGCACAAACCGCGCTTGGCAGGCCGATGCCGACGCCGAGCGCCCGGGCGGCGACCCTCCACCGCCAGGCCGAACACACCGTGGTCAGGGCAGTGAGCGTGACGGCGGCTACCACCGCGGGCAAGGTGATCGCCCGCAGCCCGGCCCTGAACGGCGTTGCGCCCACTTGCCGCCAGAGAAACCACAGTACGGTGACGGCGAAGGTCAGGCGCAGCAACGGCAGGCCGAACCGGCGGACCGCCGGACTAACCCTCATCGGAAAAGAATGCACTGCTGCCACACCGGTTACACGCGCCGGCTGGAAACATAGTTCAACCGTCCGGCAGCGACAGCACCGTAGGCACGCGGCCAGTCGCGGTGAACCAGCGTGATCGCGGACCCGTTGTCCCATCAGGAGCGGCGGCATGTGGCGACGGAGACGGAGGCGCCGTGAGTACGGATCAACTCGAGGATGAAGGCACGCTCCGTACGACTCGGGGCTCCCTGCTTACGATTCGGCTCGCGACGATCCTGGGGATGGTAGCGACGGCCGTCGTGCTTGGCGTCGTGTCCGCCACGGCCGGACTCGGTGTCGCCGGCTGGATCGCCGGGCTGGCCACAGGTTCGGCGGCGGCCGGGCTGATTGCCGCCGCCCGCATGCGCAGTGACCAGCCGTTCGTACATCCGGCAGATTGGGTCACCCTGATCCGAGCGACACTGGTCGCCGGGGTCGCGGGCCTGGTTGCGGACTCGTTTAGCCGGCCGGTGTCGATCACAGCGCTGGTCACCCTGTCCACCATTGCGCTGGTCCTCGACGCGGTGGACGGGCTGGTAGCGCGCCGGACGGGCACTGCCACCCCGCTGGGCGGCCGCCTCGACGGCGAGGTCGACGCGTTCCTCATCCTGCTGCTCAGCATCACCGTGTCGCAGGATTACGGCGGCTGGGTGCTGGCCATCGGCGCCGCCCGTTACGCACTGCTGCTGGCCGGCTGGCTGCTTCCGTGGCTGGCCGCGCCGCTGCCGTCGCGGTACTGGCGCAAGGTCGTCGCCGCTGTCCAGGGCATCGTGCTCACAGTTGCCGCATCCGGGCTGCCCGGCCGCCTGGTTGGGATGATCGCGGTCGGCGCCGCGTTGCTATTGCTGGCCGAGTCGTTCGGCCGCGACATGACCTGGCTGTACCGCTCCAGCGCCGGCCCGCGCGCCCGCCGGGCTGTGCGGATCGTCATCACCGTGCTTGCGGTGGCGGTCGTGGGGAGCGACCTCGTGGCGCCCGACCGTGCCTGGCAGTTCTCCCCCGCTGCGTTTGTCCGCATCCCGGTGGAAGCGGTGGTCTTGGTTGCTGTCGCGCTGGTGCTGCCGCCCAGGCCACGACGGATCGTGGCCACGATCGCCGGAATCCTCTTCGGCTTGCTCGCAATCGACAAGATCCTCAACATAGCGTTCTACGAGGAAATCGATCGGGCCTTCAACCCGGTGCGCGACTGGAGCAGCATCGGGCCGGCTATGGGCGTAGTGCGCGACGCTATCGGCACCACGCTCACAGACGTCGTGCTCGTCGCAGCGTGGATCGGTCTCATCTTGCTCGTCGTCGCAATCACCGCATCAACGATTCACATCACCGCCGTGGCCGCCCGTCATCGCCGCGGCTCCATTCGCGGCCTTGCTGCTCTCACAGCCGTCTGGGGGCTGTGCGCGGGCCTGTCACTGCAGCTCACAACGGGGTCTCCGGTCGCCTCGGCCGGCGCCGCCGGCCTAGCCGTCTCGCAGGCGCGCGCCGCCCAGGCAGCGCTCAGCGACCCGCGTCGTTTCGAGCGGGCCATCCACAGCCCCGACCCCCAGGCCACCGTTCCCGCTTCTGACTTGCTGACCGGATTGCGCGGCAAGGACGTCATCATCGCCGTCGTCGAGAGCTACGGACAGGTCGCCGTCCGGGGTACGAGCTTCTCGCCGGGAGTCGACGCCGTCCTGCGCCACCACACCGCCTTGCTGGCCCGCGCCGGCTGGTCCACGAAGAGCGCCTGGCTCGTCTCCCCGACCTTTGGCGGGATCAGCTGGCTCGCCCACTCCACCCTGCAATCGGGACTGTGGGTCAACACCAACCAGCGGTATGGCGAACTCACCGCCAGCAACCGGTTCACCCTCAGCGACGCCTTCCGCAAGGCCGGGTGGCGCACCGTCGCCGACGACCCCTCTGACACCCACCACTGGGCAATCGGCACGTACTTCTACCACTACGACCAGACCTATAACAGGCACAACGTCGGCTACCGCGGCCCGGTCTTCAGCTACGCCTCTATGCCCGACCAGTACACCCTGGCCGCGTTCCAGCGGCTCGAACTCGCCCCTGGCCACAAGCCACTGATGGCCGAGATCGACCTGGTTTCCTCGCACATACCCTGGGCTCCGCTGCCGACCATGGTGGCATGGAACAAGGTCGGCGACGGCTCGGTATTCGATCCCATGCCAGCGAGGAGCGAACCCGCGACCACGGTCTGGCGCAGCCAGGACACCGTGCGCCAGTTCTACGGCCGGTCGATCCAGTACTCGCTGACCGCCCTCACTTCATGGGTCACCGAGCTGAACGACCCGAACCTCGTGCTCATCCTGTTCGGCGACCACCAGCCCCACACCACCGTCAGCGGCGCCGGTGCCAACCACGAGGTGCCGATCTCCATCGTCGCCCGCGACCCTTCGGTGTTCAGGCAGATTGCGTCCTGGCACTGGCAGGACGGGCTGCTGCCCGGTCCCAAAGCTCCGATCGAACGAATGAGCGCCTTCCGCAACCAGTTCCTCGGCGCTTTCAGCACGGCCTCGCCCTAAGCGACGGCGGCCGGCCATTGGCGCTCATTTACGGCACCACCGCCATTCTCGGAGCATCCTTGACGCGGTAGCCCAAATGCGGGGCTCCCCTCCCGTCTGGATACGACGGCACGGACTCTTCTGTTGACCGTCGACCGCCGGCCGTTGGCGCGGCCCGCCGCCGTATACTGCGGCTCGCGGTACGATCGGTGGCTCTCGCGAACCAGGTCACGCGATCCGGGACGGAGCAGATGCCGGTGAACCAGGCGCAGCCGCCATGCGCATGACCGGACACGAGTGGCGGCGCAGATGGCAGCGGAGCCGGCCTACCGCGGCCAGAAATATCGTTATCTGCGAATGGCGGACAACGAACTGGAGCCCTGAGGCCGAAATCGACCGCATCCCCGACCAGCCAATCGGCGACGCCAGCGACCCGCCCGCGAGCGGCCACCTGGTGGCCGCCGCGCTAGGTCGGCTTACGCAGGACCATCGGGACGTCCTGGGAGAGCTGTACCTTCGCCGGAGCTCGGTTGCGCAGGCCGCGCATGCACTGGGGATCGCGCCCGGCACGGTGAAGTCCCGCACCTACTACGCGCTGCGTGCGCTGCGGCTGGCCATCGAGGAACTACGAGATATTGAGGAAGAGGCCGGGCTCGGCTAGTCAGGGAGGTGGCTGGTGTCGTTGACGCGATGGACGGCTGCGAATCCGTGGCCGTGCCATCGGATCTCGTTAATGCAGGCGGAACCGAGATATAGCCGGTAAACGGTGCCAAGCGGGACGCTGAGAGCCCGGCACAGCAGGATCTTTATCGGGGAGATGTGACTCACCACCAGGACGGTCTGGCCGCCGTGGTCCCGAAGCAGCAGGTCACAGGCCCGGTTCACGCGGTGCGCGGTATCGGCGAAACTCTCCCCGCCCGGCGGTGCCTGTTCGGGGTCGCGCCGCCAGGACGCCGCGGCTGCGGGCCATCGCTGCTGGATTTCTGCCAGGGTGAAGCCTTCCCAGTCGCCGAAGTCGGTTTCACGGAGATCATGATCGATGACTGCGGTCAGGCCCAGTTCGCTGGCCGCAATGGCGGCGGTGGCAACAGCGCGCTGCAACGGCGAGCTGACCACGGCGTCGATCGGGACGCCGGTGGCTAGGCGGCGGGCGGCGGCATGGGCCTGCAGGGTGCCGTTGGCGCTGAGCGGGAGGTCGCGCAGCCCGCAGAACCGGTGTTCGGGTGACAGTTGCGTATCGCCGTGCCGCAGCAGCACGGTGGTAGTGGGATCTGCCGTGGGATTGTCCCAGCCCAGAGTCATATGACTGCCCCGCGAGGATGACGAACATGGTGTGTTCCTATGACAGCAGACGAACACGCCAGCAGAACGGTTCAGCCGCCATCGGGCAATCAGGCAGAAGGCCAGCATCGTGCTCGGTATCCGCCAAACGCGACGGGAGTCTCCCACACCCGCACTGCCAGTGTCTCGCCGCCTGCGGCAGCGACGGCGGGTGAGAGGCTGTCATGAACCCAGCGCGCGAACACCTCGACTGTGACCGCCTCGGCCCCGGCTGGTCGTATTTCCTCCAGGTTGCGGCCTTCGATCCTGCTGGTCAATCCGGCGAGCGCCGCCTCCAGCACATCCAGATCACAGACCATGCCCCGGCCGTCGAGTTGGTCACGGTCCACCACGATCTCAATCCGGTAGTCGTGATCATGGAGTTGCCCCTCCGGCCCAGGCAGTCCCGGCATGATGTGGAAAGCACGGACGCTTCGGCTCAACCCGACTTCACAGGTCACCGGCAGCACTCCTGTCGTAGTCAAGAACGGCATGCATCAACCCGGGTTTCCCCTGGTCCACGGCTCGGAACGCCTCGGCTGCGTGGTCAAAGGCGAAGACGTGAGTACACAGCTGAGCCAGCGGCAGTTCGGCCAGCATCTGGGCGGCCTCCGTGCGGCGCCGAGACCGGGTCCAGGTCCCGGACAGCCGGGCCGGAATCGTAGAGACTTGAGTGCTGCGAATGATCAGACGCCGCCGGTGGAAGGCGCCGCCGAGCGGCAGCACCACTGGTTTGGTGCCGAACCACGACGCGATCAACAGGGTTCCCTCGTGGGCCAGCATGTTCAGCGCCATCGCTGGCGCATCCGGGTTACCGCTGGCGTCAATGACCAGCGGAACCTCCGCCTTCACCAGTTCCTCCGGTGCTGCGGTGTTTACGCCGAGACTGCTGGCCATGGCGCGACGCCACGCCTGAGGCTCGGCAATCAGCGGCCGCCACCCGGAGCGCTGCAACAGCAGGCCGGTCAGCATCCCGACGACTCCGGCGCCGAGCACGATGACCCGGTCGCGATAGCCGGTCCCGGCGTCGAGCGTCACCTGCAAGGCCGTTTCGACCAGCGGAAACAACGTCGCGGATGCGGGATCGATGGCGGGCAGCGGAATCAGTTCATCAGTCCGCGCCGTGAATACGTCCTGGTGCGGATGGAACGCGAAAACCGCCTGGCCGGACTCCGCTACTTTGCCGACGCACGCATATCCATAAGCGAAGGGATAGGAGAAGGTACCGCCGAGCCCGTCGATCGTGTCGTCCAGCGCCAGCTCGGCAGGAATCTCGCCGCGGTACACCAGCCGTTCGGTGCCGCTGCTGATGCCAGAGCACATGGTGCGGACGAGGACCTCACCGGTCGCAGGCCGCGGCGTGGGCAGTTCCCTGATCTCCACGGAGCGCGGCGCGGTATGAAATAGCGCGCGGGCGGGTGCGCAGCTAGGCGATGGCTCAGGAGTCCCCGGACGCACTCTCCGCATGATCGGTTCTTCCCCCGCCTTGGCCCGTCAGAGCCTGAACACGGACTCGAAATCCGTGGGCGCAGGTGGGTTCGAACCACCGGCCCCTCGCTTGTAAGGCGAGTGCTCTACCGCTGAGCTATGCACCCGATATCGCGATCGCGACCCGCCCAAGCGTACCGCTTCGCCCGGCCTGGCTCCGTCCTCAGCGAAGGCCGGGACCGGCCGCGGTTCAGCTGATCCGCGCGGGCCTGCTGGTGCGGCGCAGCACCTTCGCGATGGCCTGCTCGACCTCCTCGGCCAGCCCGGGCGAGACGATTCCGTCACCGGCGGTCGCGCCGATCTCAGTTGCCGAGCTGACGGTCGCCGGCATGCCCACGTTGCCGCACTCCCGGCATTCCACCTCGCCGAGCCGGCGCACGAGCCTGATGCTCGCGCAGACCTCGCAGCGGTCCAGGTCAGCGACCCACTCTCCAGCGGACTGACAGGCCGGGCAGATCAGCACCTGCCGGTCGGCCCTGACCCCTCGCAGCCAGGGACTGCTCCCCCGGTCAGGGTCGACCTGCCTGGTACCACACCGATAACAGGGCATCGTCCGCCTAGATGATCCCTCGCTAGCTGAGCTCGGCGAGCGCCTTCTGATAGTCGGCAAGATCGCGGGCCTGCGGGATGGCGTTGACGACCTTCCACCGCACGACGCCGCTCTTGTCGATGATGAACGTACCGCGCGTGGCTAGGCCCCGCTCGTCATCGAAGACACCGTACGACGTAGCGACACCGCCGTGCGGCCAGAAGTCCGACAACAGGCCGAACTCGTAACCTTCCTGGTCAGCCCAGGCCCGGTGGGTATGCACCGAATCCACGGAAACCGTCAGCACCTCGACGTCGTCGCGGTCGGCCTCTGGGAAGGAGTCGCGCATCTCGCACAGCTCGCCCGTGCACACGCCGCTGAACGCCAGCGGGTAGAACACCAGCACCACGTTCTTCTTGCCACGCAGCTCGGACAGCTTCACCGGGGTGCCGTGCTGGTCCTTGAGCTCGAAATCCGGCGCCATATCGCCGACCTCAACAGCCATTCATCCGATCCCTTCTCCGGATCGCGCGCAGCGACCGCTTGTCAATGCCGCTGGCAAGTTCGCGCCTGTGAGCCGCGCGCACCGGGACTGGGCCGCGCGGGAACCAAGCCGAGTCTGCCACGCCCCACCGACCGCTGGCCGCCGCGCCCCACCGACCGCTGGCCGCAGCCGCAGCAGCATCCGCGGCCGCAGCGTCCTGGATCAGCGCCGCGCTTTTGGCGCTACCAGGCGCGTGGCCGACCAGTTCTTACCCGCGCTGACCGTTGACGTCTGCGACAGCCCGGCGGTGGGCGCCGCCTCGCCGATCTCACTGGGCTCGACGTGGCCCTCGCGGCCCGTCTTCGGGGTCAGCAGCAAGACGTACCCGCCGTCGGCCAGCGGCGTCTTCGCGTCGACCAGCGCATCAACGAGGTCTCCGTCGTCGTCCCGCCACCACAGCAGCACTCCGTCCACGACATCGTCGTAGTCCTCGTCGACCAGTTCGACGTCCTGGCCAGCCGCTACAGAATCCCGTAGCTGCTCGTCGCAGTCGTCGTCGTAGCCGATCTCCTGGACTACATGGCCCGGCTTCACACCGAGCCGCTCGGCCAGGTCGTGCTGGTCCGCCGCCTGGCCAGCGGTCGCGCTCACGAACGTCCTCCCATCCTTTCCCGCGCCAGACCGGGCCTGGCGGGCGCACCCTGTGGTGTCACCGCCCAGGGCCCCGAGGCCGCGCGAGCGTCTGCACTTCTTGCTGGGACAGTCCACTATGGGGAACGGCCCTGCGCAAGTCACAATTCGTGCAGAGCGAGCTATCCAAGGTCATCATTCGATCTTCCCCGTCAGCCCACGGCTTACTCTGCCGGGTAAACGTTCCGTTTCAAACAGTTACGTCCCTTACGCACCGCCACCCGCGGCTGCGCACAAGAACTCGGGCCCGACATTGGCAGGGGGCATGGATGCACTACTGCCCTCCGCAGGTGAGGATGGAACTGTCACCAGCAACCAGAGCGAGGATCATCCCGTGCCCTCAGGACGCCAGCGCTACTCGATCATCAGCGACGGCCTGCCCACCCAGCTTCCCGACATCGATCAGGACGAGACCAGGGAGTGGCTGGAGTCATTCGACGACGTGGTGCGGACCCGCGGCCGGACCCGCGCCAGGTACGTCATGCTCAAGCTGCTCGAACGGGCGCGCGAGCAGCAGGTCGGCGTGCCCGGCCTGCGCAGCACCGATTACATCAACACCATCCCGCCCGAGCGCGAGCCGTGGTTTCCCGGCGATGAATACACCGAGCGCCGGATCCGTGCCTATATCCGGTGGAATGCCGCAGTCATGGTGTCGCGCGCGAACCGGCCAGGGCTGGGTGTCGGCGGCCACATCGCCACCTATGCCTCCGCCGCCAGCCTGTACGAGGTCGGCTTCAACCACTTCTTCCGCGGCAAGGATCACGGCGAGTCTGGCGATCAGGTCTTTATCCAGGGCCACGCCGCGCCCGGCATCTACGCACGGGCGTTCCTCGAGGGGCGGCTCTCTGAGGAGCAGCTGAACGGTTTCCGCCAGGAACTGTCGGCGCCAGGCGGCGGGCTTCCTTCTTACCCGCACCCCAGGCTCATGCCGGACTTCTGGGAGTTCCCGACCGTCTCGATGGGCCTCGGCGCGATCGACGCGGTCTACCAGGCCAGGTTCAACAAGTACCTGCTGGCCAGACAGATCAAGGACACCAGCCGGTCCCGCGTGTGGGCGTTCCTCGGCGACGGCGAAACCGACGAACCCGAGGTGCTCGGCTCGATCGGGCTAGCCGCGCGGGAGGAACTCGACAACCTCATCTTCGTGATCAACTGCAACCTGCAGCGGCTAGACGGGCCGGTCCGCGGCAACGGCAAGATCATCCAGGAGCTCGAGGCGTTCTTCAGGGGCGCGGGATGGAACGTGATCAAGGTCATCTGGGGCCGGGACTGGGACCCGCTGCTGGCCAAGGACGTCGATGGCGTCCTGGTCAACAAGATGAACACGACGCCGGACGGGCAGTTCCAGACCTACGCGGTGGAGTCGGGTGCCTACACCCGCGAGCACTTCTTCGGCGGCGATCCGCGGCTGCGGGCCATGGTCGCGCACCTGTCCGACGACGAGATCCGCAACCTGTCCCGCGGCGGTCACGATTACCGCAAGGTGTACGCGGCCTTCAAGGCGGCCACCGAGCACGTGGGCCAGCCGACCGTGATCCTGGCGCACACCATCAAGGGCTGGACGCTCGGCCCTGACTTCGAGGGCAGGAACGCCACGCACCAGATGAAGAAGCTGACGGTGGCCGAGCTCAAGGAGTTCCGCGACCGGCTGTACCTGGAGATCCCCGACTCGGCGCTGGAGGCAGAGCTTCCTCCGTACTATCACCCGGGCGAGCGGTCCGACGAGATCGCCTACATGAAGGAGCGCCGCCAGGCGCTCGGCGGCTACCTGCCCAGACGCGTCGTCAGGTCGCGGCCGCTGGCCCTGCCTGGCGACGGGAGCTACGACGAGCTTCGGGCCGGCTCCGGCAAGCAGCCGGTCGCCACCACGATGGCGTTCGTCCGGCTGCTGAAGGACCTGATGAAGGACCCGGAGATCGGCGCCAGGTTCGTGCCGATCATCCCGGACGAGGCCAGGACGTTCGGCATGGACTCGCTGTTCCCGACCGCGAAGATCTACTCCCCGCACGGCCAGTCCTACGAGGCCGTGGACCGCGCGCTGCTGCTGTCCTACAAAGAATCCGAGCAGGGCCAGATCCTGCACGAGGGCATCAGCGAGGCCGGCGCGATGGCCTCGACGGTCGCGGCTGGCACGGCCTACGCGACGCACGGCACGCCCATGATCCCGATCTACATCTTCTACTCGATGTTCGGGTTCCAGCGCACCGGAGACCAGATGTGGGCTATGGGCGACCAGCTCGGCCGGGGGTTCCTGCTGGGTGCGACCGCCGGCCGGACCACGCTGACAGGCGAGGGCCTGCAGCACAACGACGGCCACTCGCAGCTGCTCGCCTCGACGAGCCCGGCCTGCATCTCTTACGACGCGGCCTGGGCTTACGAGCTGGCGGCGATCGTCAAGGACGGCCTGCGCCGCATGTACGGCGGGACGCCAGAGCACCCGCACGGCGAGGACATCTTCTACTACCTCACGCTCTACAACGAGCCGTACGTGCAGCCGCCGCAGCCGGCCGACTACCCGGGCGGCGCCAAGGCGCTCGAGCAGGGCATCCTGCGCGGCCTCTACCGGTACTCGGCAGGACCGGACACGAGCGGCACGGACAGCGGCCTCAACGCCGGTGCCGCAAACGCCAGTGGGGCCAACGGCGATGCCGCAAACGGCAATGGCCCGCAGGCCAGGATCGCCGCGTCCGGCGTCGGCGTGCGGTGGGCGCTGGAAGCGCAGCGCCTGCTCGCGGCCGACTGGGGCGTGCACGCTGAGGTGTGGTCGGCGACCTCGTGGTCGGAACTGCGCAGGGACGGGCTGTCCTGCGAGGAGTGGAACCTGCTGCATCCCGACGAGGCAGCCAGGGTGCCTTACGTCACGGAGCAGCTAGGCGGTGAGCACCAGCTGCCGGTGGTCGCGGTCAGCGACTGGATCAGGGCGGTTCCCGACCAGATCGCCCGCTGGGTCCCTGCTCCGTTCACCTCGCTCGGCACCGATGGCTGGGGCTTCTCCGACACCAGGTCAGCGGCGCGCAGGTTCTTCCACGTGGACGGCGAGTCGATCACGCTCGCGGTGCTCGCCCAGCTGGTCAGGCAGGGCGACCTGAAGCACGAGGTGCTCACCGAGGCGATCACGAAGTACCGCCTTGACCTCGACGTGAGCGCAGCGCTCGCCTGAGCTCCGGCTAGCACTGACCCGGGCCGTGACCGGCCGCGCCGCCGGTCACGCCCTGGTTGCCGCATTCCTGTCCCGGCCCGATGACACTCGGCCGGGCATGGCACCCTGATGACGTGAACGCGAAGGCAACGCCAGCCAGGCCAGCCGGCCGTCGCGTCAGGGCGGATACCATCGCCAGGCTCGAGCAGTCGATGTCGGCGCTCGGCGCGGCGTCGATGGCCTCGATGGACGAGCGGCTGCCGTGGTTCCGCGCGCTTTCCGCGGAGAACCGTTCCTGGCTCGGCCTGGTCGCGCAGGCCGGCGTCGCCGCCTTCGTGGACTGGGTGAAGCACCCGGAACGCGGGCGCCCTGCTGTGGCAGGCGAAGTGTTCGGCACCGCGCCGCGCGAGCTCGCCAGGGCAGTGAGCCTGCAGCAGGCCGTCGAGATGGTCAGGATCATCGTCGACGTGGTCGAGAGCAGGGTCGACGAGCTCGCCGCACCCGGCGGTGAGAGCGAGCTCAGGGAGGCCGTGCTCAGGTACACGAGGGAGGTGGCGTTCGCCGCCGCCCAGATCTACGCCAGGTCGGCAGAATCGCGCGGAGCCTGGGACGCCAGGCTCGAGGCGCTGGTGGTGGACTCGCTCGTCCGCGGCGAGATCGACGAGAGCCTGCAGTCCTGGGCCTCCGCGCTGAACTGGTCGTCGACCCCGGTCACCGTCGTCGCGGGCAACGCGAGCGGCAGCGAACGAGAGGGCCTGATCGACGAGCTCCGGTTGCTGGCCAGGCGGGCGAAATTCGATCTGCTCGCCGGCGTGCACGGGCACCGGCTGGTCGTGATACTCGGCGGCCCTGGCGACCCGATGCCGGTTGCCAGGCAGCTGGCGGCGAGATTCGGCGCCGGACCCGTGGTCGTCAGCTCCGCCGCCGAGAGCCTCGAGCTGGCCGCGGAGCCGACGAGGGCAGCCCTGGCCGGCTTGCGGGCGGCCACGGCGTGGCCAGACGCGCCCCGGCCCGTGCCAGCTGCCGCCCTGCTCCCCGAGCGTGCGCTGGACGGCGACGACAGCGCCAGGCTCGAGCTGATCGAGCGCGTCTACGAACCGCTGCACCGCGGCGGTGTCGCGCTGCTTGACACCGTAACGACCTACCTTGAACAGGGCAATTCCCTCGAAGCCACCGCGCGGATGCTGTTCGTGCACCCGAACACGGTCAGGTACCGGCTGCGCCGCGCAGCCGAGCTGACCGGCTTCAACCCCGGCGATGGCCGCGCCGGGTTCGTGCTCTGGCTCGCCATCGTCTACGGGCGCCTCGCACAGCAGGTGGCTCCGCATCAGGTGCCCCCGCATCAGGTGGGCCCGCATCAGGTGGCGCCGCACCAGGGGGCTCCCCGGGGGGCCCAGCAGCAGGGGACGCCGTCACACAAGCGAACGTAGTTTGTAGAATACCTACATCCGCTAGTCGCAAAAGTTCGTAGCCTCCTCTATTCGTATGGCGGACTCCTACAGTGCAAGGTAGAAACATGCTCGTCATCGCCGCGCCTGGGCAGGGTGCCCAGACGCCTGGTTTCCTGTCACCGTGGCTGGATTTCCCAGGCGTCGCCGAATGGCTCGCCGCATGGTCTGAGCTGGCCGGCTGTGACCTGATCAAGTACGGAACGAGCGGTACGGCCGACGAGATCAGGGACACAGCGGTGGCACAGCCGCTGCTGGTCGCCGCCAGCCTCGTCGCGGCGCGGCTACTGGGCGTCGGCTCGCCTCAGGGTGACGACACCCACGGGCACGACCCGCACCAGTCCGCGTACGCCGGCCTGATCGCTGCCGGGCACAGCGTGGGCGAACTGGCCGCTGGCGCCATCGCCGGCGTGCTGTCCTTGCAGGACGCGATGCGCTTGATCGGGGTCCGCGGCCGCGCCATGGCCGAGGCGGCTGCCGTCACCGAAACGTCGATGACGGCCGTGCTCGGAGGCGACCACGAGGCGGTGCACGACTCGATCGAGGCGCACGGGCTCACCCCCGCCAACATCAACGGCGCGGGACAGATCGTGGCGGCCGGTCACGCCCACCACCTCGAGAAGTTCGCGGCCAACCCACCCGCCGGAGCCAGGCTGCGGCCGCTTCAGGTGGCTGGCGCCTTCCACACCGAGCACATGGAACCGGCGGTCGAGGTGCTACGCGATGCTGCGGCGGCGGTGAAGGTCCGCAATCCGGGCATGACGTTGCTGTCGAACAAGGACGGCGCCGCGGTCAAGACCGGGGCGGACTGGCTGGAGCGAATCTGCGCGCAGGTCAGCGCTCCGGTGCGGTGGGACAGCTGCATGATGGCGATGAGCAACCTCGGCGCTTCGGCCTTTGTCGAGCTGCCCCCGGCGGGCACGCTGGTCGGGCTCGCCAGGCGGGCGCTGCCAGGGATCAAGACCCTCGCCGTGAAGACGCCCGATGACCTGGATGCTGCCAAGGCGCTGCTGGCCGAGCACGACGTGCACTCCGACAGCCACGCGCCGGAGTGGCGGCTGCTCGTCGCGCCGCTGGGTGGCACCTTCCGCTCGGTCGGTGCTGCCGACGGGCCAGGAACGGCGGTGAGCAGCGGCGCCGAACTCGGCCGGGTCGAGATGCGCGGCGATAGCCACCTGGTCACCGCCGGCTTCCCAGCCACGATCCTCGAGTGGCTGGTCGAGGACGGCGACCCTGTTAGCCCCGGCCAGCCGCTCATCAGGCTCGAGCCAGCTGTCCACGCTGTCACCGAGGAAGGGCACTAACCGATGCGAACGCGCGATGGCGCCGCCGGCGCCCGGGTCCTGGCGTTCGGCGGGTACCAGCCTGCCCGCGTCGTCACCAACGACGACCTCGCGGCGACCGTCGAGACGAGCGACGAGTGGATTCGCAGCAGGGTGGGTATCGCCAGCAGGAAGATCGCCGGGCCCGATGAGACCGTCGCCGACATGGCGGTGGCCGCGGCCGGCAAGGCGCTGGCCGGCAGCGGGCTCTCCCCCGCGGACATCGACCTGGTGATCGTCGCCACGTGCACGCCTGAGGTGATGATCCCGAACACGGCCGCCGTCGTCGCGCGCAGGCTCGGCATCTCGGCGCCTGGGGCATACGACCTCAACGCCGCCTGTGCGGGGTTCTGCTACGCCCTCGCCGCGGCCAGCGATGCCGTGCGGGCCGGCTCGGCCAGGCACGTGCTGGTGATCGGAGCGGAAAAGCTGTCGCAGTGGGTGGACTGGACCGACCGGTCCACGTGCATCATCTTCGCCGACGGCGCCGGCGCCGCGGTCGTCGGGCCCGCTGGGCCGCAGCCCGGTCAGGGCGGGTCCGAGGAGGAAGCCGGGATTGGCCCCGTGGTGTGGGGTAGCGACGGCGACATGGCGGACAAGATCTGCATCAAGGATCGCAACTCCTTCATCTTCCAGGAGGGTCAGGCGGTTTTCCGGTGGGCCACTACGGCGCTGCACCCGGTCGCCAGGCGGGCGTGCGCCGAGGCGGGGGTCGACCCGGCCGAGCTCGCGGTGTTCGTACCGCACCAGGCGAACCTGCGGATCATCGAGGCGCTGGCGCGCCGCATCGGTGCACCGCAGGCAAAGGTGGCCACGGACATCGTGACGGCGGGGAACACCTCGTCGGCATCGATCCCGCTTGCGCTGTCCAGGATGACCGAGCGCGGTGAGCTTGCCTCAGGCGACAAGGCGCTGCTGATCGGGTTCGGCGCAGGCGTCTGCTATGCCGCGCAGGTGATCACGCTACCCTGACCGGCGGCCCGGTGCTCGAGTCCGACAGGCTTCCGGCACCAGGCCATCCGCACAGTAACCGCACGAGCAGTAACCGACACAGAAGTAATCACGACAGAGGGAGAGAACTGGAATGGCCATGACGCAGGAGGAGATCCTCGCCGGGCTCAGCGAGATCATCGACGAGATCGCCGGCGTCCCGGCGGACGAGGTGACCCCGGAGAAGACGTTTGTCGATGACCTGGACATCGACAGTCTCTCCATGGTCGAGATCGCGGTTGCCGCGCAGGACAAGTTCGGCGTGGAAATCCCCGACGATCAGCTCAAGGACCTCAAGACGGTACAGGACGTCATCGACTACGTCGGGCGCGCCTCTGTATCTGCCTGACCTGGAACGGTGTCGCCGCGCCGGCTCGCGCAGGTGACCATCGCCGGCCGCTCGCCGGCCGGCGCGGCGTGAACCTGATCCAGGACGCAGCGACCAAGGGAGTTCGAGCAAGTGCGCAACGACGCGACCCGAGTCGTCATCACCGGGCTCGGCGCGACCACACCGGTCGGCGGCGACGCCCCGAGCACCTGGCAGGCCATGCTGTCCGGCCGCAGCGGCGTGCAGGCGCTGACGGACGACTGGGCGATGCGGCTGCCCTGCCAGATCGCGGCGAAGGCTGCTGTCGAGCCGACCGAGGTAGTCGACCGGGTCCAGGCAAGGAAGCTGGACCGGTGCGAGATGTTCGCGATCGCCGCCGCCAGGGAGGCCTGGGCCGACGCCGGCTCGCCCGCGGTGGATCCGCTGCGGCTCGGTGTCGTCGTAGCGAGCGGCATCGGCGGAATCGGCTCCGTGCTGGCCGCTTATGACACTCTCAAAGAGAAAGGCTGGCAGCGGCTGTCGCCGTTCACCGTGCCGCAGCTGATGCCGAACGGCTCGGCTGGCTGGATCAGCCTGGAGTTCGGCGCCAGGGCCGGTGTGCACACTCCGGTCAGCGCGTGCGCGTCAGGCGCCGAGGCGATCGGCTACGGCATCGACATGATCAAGTCGGGCCGGGCCGACGTCGTGCTCGCGGGCGGGACTGAAGCCGCGATCATGGAACTGAACATCGGCGCGTTCGCGGCGATGCGCGCCCTGTCGCTGCGCAATGACGAGCCGGAGCGGGCGTCGCGCCCGTTCGACAAGGGCAGGGACGGCTTCGTGCTCGGCGAGGGCGCCGGCATCGTAGTGCTCGAGTCGGAGGCGCATGCCGCCGGCCGGGGGGCCCGTGTCTACGCCGTCGCGGCCGGGGCCGGTTATTCGGGGGACGCGCACCACATCGCGCAGCCCGATCCCGACGGCACCGGCGCTGTGCTGGCGATCCGCCGCGCGCTGGAGAACGCGGGTGTGGCCGCCGCGCAGGTCACGCACGTCAACGCGCACGCCACGTCCACGCCAGCGGGAGACGTGGTCGAGGCGCACGCGATCGCCGAGGCACTCGGCGACGTCGCGGCCAGCGTGATCGTCTCGGCTACCAAGTCGATGACCGGCCACCTGCTCGGCGGGGCCGGTGCAGTGGAGTCGGTCGCGGCGATCATGGCGCTGCATGACAAGACGGCGCCGCCGACGATCAACATCGACGACCTCGAGGACGATCTCGGCGTCGAGATCGCCGTGAAGCCCACCGACTTGCATGCCCGCAGCGCCGAGCCGATGGCCGTCATCAACAACTCATTCGGATTCGGCGGCCACAATGTCGCGGTCGTCTTCACCGCCGCATGAGCACGGAAGCAAGGAGCCTGACGTGACGATTCTGGACAGCCGACTCCCCGACCTCGATCAGGACGCCGCGCGGCGTTCCGGATCAGCGCCGGCCGGCCTCCAACGCATCAGCGGCCAGCGCGCCGGCATCCGGCCAGCCTGGCCAGAACCATCAGGGACCGGCCGCGCAGCTGGCCCGTGACCCGATGGCCAGGCTCGAGGCGCTGTTCGACGCCGGATCGGTGCAGCTGCTGCTGCCCGCCGACACGAGCGGCGTGCTCGCGGGCGAGGGGGCGATCGACGGCATCCCGGCCGTGGCATTCGCGAGCGACGCGCGGGTGCAGGGCGGCGCGATGGGCAGCGCCGGCTGCGCGGCGGTCGTCACCGCCTACGACAGGGCGCTGGAGGTCGGCGCGCCCATCCTCGGGCTGTGGCACTCGGGCGGCGCCAGGCTGCGGGAAGGTGTCGAGAGCCTGCACGCGGTTGGCACCGTCTTCGCCGCCATGACGAGGGCCTCTGGCAAGGTCCCGCAGATCTCGGTGGTGCTTGGCGCCGCTGCTGGCGGCGCGGCGTACGGTCCCGCGCTGACCGACCTGGTGATCCTGTCTGACCAGGGGCGGATCTTCGTCACCGGGCCTGACGTCGTGCGCAGCGTCACCGGCGAGGACGTGGACATGGAACGGCTCGGCGGACCAGAGCCGCACAGCAGGCGCTCGGGAGTGGTACACCTCGTGACCCCGACCGACGCCCACGCGCTGGGCTTGGCTCGCGAGCTTGTCCAGCTGCTCAGCGGCCAGCACGGCGATGACGAGGACGTCAACCACCCCTCGCTCGCCGACGAGGACCTCGGTGCCTTGCTGCCCGACTCGCCAAAGCGCGCGTACGACGTGCACCCGCTGATCAACGGCATTCTCGATGGGCCCGGTATCGAGCTGCATCCGCGCTGGGCGCCGAACGTGGTGACCACGCTCGGCAGGCTCGGCGGCAGGACTGTCGGCGTGATAGCCAATAACCCGCTGCGTCTTGGCGGCTGCCTGGACGCGACGTCGGCCGAGAAAGCAGCCAGGTTCGTGCGGATGTGCGACGCGTTCGGCGTGCCGCTGGTGGTCCTCGTCGATGTGCCCGGCTATCTGCCAGGCGTCGGCCAGGAGTGGGACGGCGTCGTCCGCCGCGGCGCGAAGCTGCTGCACGCCTTCGCCGAGGCGACGGTGCCCAGGGTGACGCTGATCACCAGGAAGTCTTACGGCGGCGCCTACATCGCGATGAACTCGCGGGCGCTGGGCGCGACAAAGGTCTTTGCGTGGCCCGGTGCCGAGGTCGCCGTGATGGGCTCCGTCGCCGCCGTGCGGATCCTGCACCGCAGGACCCTGGCGGCGGCTCCCGCCGACCAGCGGCATGAGCTCGAGGCCGAGCTGGCCGCCGAGCATGAACGGGAAGCTGGCGGGCTGCTCAAGGCCCAGGAGCTCGGCGTCATCGACGAGGTGATCGAGCCCGCCAAGACCAGGCAGGCACTCGCCGATGCGATCGCTTCGGCGCCTCACGCCCGCGGCCAGCACGGCAACATCCCGCTGTAAGCACATGACGGCGCGCACCCCCCGCGTCGCTGGCCGGCCCGCACTCGTCGCGATCACGGTCACGACGATCGCGCTCGGGCTGGCGGGCTGCCTGAGCCCGAGCCTGTCAGAGAGCCAGCCGCATGCGCGATCTGGCCACGGGCCGCGCCTTGTGGACGCTCGACTGGCCGGTCAACCAGTTCCCCGGCGTGACCAGGGACGCCCTGTACATCGGAAATCGCGGCTACGACCTGGCATCTGGCCGGAAGTTCAGGATCCCCGTCCGCGTCCCTGCCGGCTCGGCTCCCGACCCTGTACACGACGGCTTGCTGGTGCTGGCCGGATCACCGCGAGGCAGCGTCCTCGTCGCGCTGGACCCCAGAACCGGCGCCGTGCGATGGCGCGCCGCGGCCACGCCCGGGTCGCGGTTCTCCGGCGCCATCAACGCCGACCGGTCGGCGGTGGTCGTTCTGAGATGCGTGCCGAATCCGGCTGGGCGCATTCCCCGCCTCCTCACAGCGGACGTCGAGTGCTTCGATCCGGGGACCGGCAAGCTCCGGTGGGAGCATAGGCTGCCGGCTCCGATGCCCCCGGAGACGATGACCGTGGCCGTGCACGGCAGCAAGGTTCTGGGGGCCGGGCTAGCCGATGCCACCTGGCCCGCCGCCTTCGAGGCGAAGAGCGGCTCGCTCCTGCCCGGTCTCGCGCACGCGAAAGGGATGAGCATGTCGACAAGCCCCGTGCTCGGGCTTGGCCCTCATCGCACGGCCGTCATCGGGCAACTCGACTCGAACGAGCACGACATGCTCGCGCTTCGCGTGGTCGACCTCGCGCACGGGCGTCCCCTGTGGACCATCCCGTTCATTCAGGGCGCCTTCGGTGCCTCCTACGGCTTCACGAACACCAGCTTCTACATGCTGAGCAAGTCCGCGCTCACTGCCTACGCGCTGCGCACCGGCACGCTGGCAGGGCGGCTGGAACTGCCGCTCACCTTCGGCTCAACCAGCCAGGGCCCCGATGGCCAGCTGATCCCCGGGCCCGTCTCAGCCGGGCTGAATGCTGGACCGGTGCACGATGCCGTACTCGCCGGTGGCCTGCTGATCGTCCCGACCGCCGGGGGCAGCCTCGCGGCCATCCGGATCAGCGCGCTCGCCCGCTAGCTGGCTAGCCATCGGCTCGCAGCACGACCTTGCCGCCTCCGTGACCGTTCTCGACGATCTCATGCGCCCGCGCGGCTTCGGACAGCTGCAGCTCGTGGCTCACCACGGCCCGCAGCGAGCCATCGGCGAGCGAGGCGGCGAGCCGCCTGGTCCTGGCGCCGTCGTCGCCGATCAGCACGCCGTGAAAGGAGATGTTCGCGTCAAGCAGCGGATCGAGGTCCAGATCCGGCGGCGGCCAGGTGCGGGCCGCCGACCAGCGCGGCGATCGCGTCCACCGGGCCGCCGACGAGCTCAATCGCCTGTTCAGCGACGTCACCGGCGGTGTAGTCCAGGCAGCTGACGGCGCGGAGCGCGCGCATCTGCGCGTGCATGGCGCTCCGGCCCACGCCGATGGCGGCGATCCCGCGGCTGGCCGCCATCTGAAGCACGAACAGGCCAACTCCGCCACTGCCGCCCAGGACGAGCAGCCGGCTGCCGGCGCTGAGCCCGAGCCGGCCGAGCACGATGTCGGCGGTCCTGGCGGCCAGCGGCGTCGCAGCCGCCTCGGTCAGTGAGGTGTTCTCGCCGAGCGGCGCCACCAGGCCCGCGGCCGTGACCACGAGCTCGGCATAGCCGCCTGCGCCGTCCGGGACGTGCGTCATCGCCATCACCCGGTCGCCGGCCCGCAGCCCGCCGACGGCTGCGCCGGGGCCCAGGCTCTCGACCACGCCGGCGACGCCGTAGCCGAGTATGCACGGCGCCCGCAGGCCGGCCCAGCTGCCGTCGGCCCGGTTGCCAGAGTCGACCGGGTGGACGCCGGCGGCCAGTACCCGGATCCGCACCTGGCCGGGATCCGGATCCGGATCAGCGGCATCGGTCAGCCTGAGCTGCTCGGGTCCGCGAACTGGCTCACGACGACGGCCTTCATGGTGTCCTCCCGTGCGCTGGGTCCTGGCATTTCCGGCGGCTGGCATCATAAGGCCATGACGAACGAGCGCATCGAGGTGCAGCGTACGATCCCGGCCGAGCCAGCAGCCATCTTCAGCGTGCTCTGCGACCCGCAGGGGCATGTCGCCATCGACAGCTCGGGAATGCTGATGGACGCGACTGGCGACGACGTCACGTCGGCCGGCGACTCGTTCGTGGTGCACATGGACCGGGAGGCGCTGAACGACTACCCGCTCGGCGAGTACGACGTCACGGTGACGATCACGACCTTCGAGCCGGAGCGCGAGATCGCCTGGACGATACTCGGCGCCATCAGGCCAGCGATCGGTCACGTCTACGGCTACCGGCTCGAGCCCGCCCAGGGCGGCACGCTGGTCACGTCCTACTACGACTGGTCAGCCATTGACAGCAAGTGGCGGGAGGCGGGCATCTTTCCGGTGATCTCCGAGGGCGCGCTGCGAGCCACGCTGGGAATACTGGCCAGGACGGTCGCTTGCGGCTACGTCAATCCGCACGCGTCCTAGCGACGACCGTTCAGGACAAAGGGGGTTCCCGCGTGACGACCGCGTTCGTGCTGGGCGGCGGCGGGCTCCTCGGAGCGCACGAGGTCGGCATGCTGCGAGCCCTGACCGAGGCCGGGATCAGGCCGGACGTGGTCGTCGGCACCTCGATCGGCGCGATTAACGGCGCGTTCGTGGCGGCCGATCCTGACGGCGCAGCCGAGCGGCTCGGCGAGCTGTGGCGCAGCGACGCGATCAGGGAAGCGTTCAGCGAGAACGTGTGGGCCAGGGCGGTCAGGCTGGCCCGCTCCGGCACGCACCTGCATTCGATCGAGCCGCTCAGGCACATGCTGGCCAAGATGTTGCCAGTCCAGGACTTCAGCCATCTGAAGCTGCCGTTCCAGTGCGTCGCGGCGAGCATCGAACGAGCCAGCGCCTGCTGGTTCAGCACGGGACCGCTGGTGCCCGCCATCCTCGCCTCGTGCGCGGTTCCCGGCTTGCTGCCGCCGGTGCGGGTCGGTGACGAGCATTGCTTCGACGGCGGCCTGGTCGACTCGATCCCCGTCGGCAGGGCTATCGCGCTCGGCGCCAGGACCGTGTACGTCCTGCAGGTCGGCCGGATCGAGAACCCGCTGACGGTGCCGAAGCGCCCGTGGGAGGTCGGCCTCGTCGCCTTCGAGATCGCCAGGCGACACCGGTTCCATGAGGAAATGTCGGACCTGCCGGACGGCGTCGCCGTCCACCTGCTGCCGACCGGCGGAAATCCGCGCTCCCCGGACCTGTCGCAACTGCGCTACCGCGACAAGACTATGGTCGGGGCGAGCATCGAGCGCGCCTACGCAGCCTCAGGGCGCTATCTCGCCGCGCTTGCCGGGCGCTGACAGCCCGGCTGGCCACGCGGGCCGCGCCGTGTCCCAGAGGAGTTGCCCATGCTCCCGCCCAGGCTGATCAGGCGGCTGGTGCTGGCGCCGCTGACGATCGTCATCGCGCTCGCCGTGGCGCTGCTCTTCCCGCTGCTCGCGGTCCTCACCTGGATTTTCGATCGTCTCGTGCGGTCCAGGCCTGGCAGGAACCGGCCGTTGCGGCTGCTGTTCTTCGCGCTGGTCTGGCTCTTCGCTGATACCTCTGCCGTGTTCATGTGCCTGGGCTTGTGGATCGCGAGCGGCTTCGGCGGCCGCCTGCGTACCGAGCCGTACCAGTCACGGCACTACGCGGTCATGCGGTGGTTCCTCGACCTGGTCTACCACGGCGCCTCCCGCGCGTTCGGGCTGCGCATCGAGGTCGACGAGCCGCCGCTCACCGCGGAGGAGCAAGCCTCGAGGCTGACCCGCCCCGTGATCGTGCTCAGCAGGCACGCCGGACCCGGCGATTCCTTCCTGCTGGTCCGCCAGCTGCTGAGCGTCTACGGGCGCCGGCCACGGGTCGTGATGAAGGCGAGTTTGCAACTGGACCCAGGCCTCGATGTCGTCGCCAACCGGCTCCCGAACGTGTTCATCCATCATGCCAAGACCGGCGAGCGGTTCTTCGTTGAGCAAATCGAACGGCTCGCGAGCGGACTCGATGATGCCGGCGCTCTCGTGATCTTCCCGGAGGGCGGCAACTGGACGCCGGGGCGATGGGACCGCGGCATCCAGCGGCTGGAGCGGCTCGGCAGGCGGGACCTGGCCGCGCGCGCCAGGCAGATGCCGAACCTGCTCACGCCGCGCAGCGGCGGCGCGTTCACCGCGATCGAGGCCTGCCCTGGCGCAGACGTGATCTTCGTGGCGCATGCGGGGCTTGACCGGCTGGTCACGGTCGCCGACGTCTGGCGGAACCTCCAGGTTAACCAGACCATCCGGGCGAAGTGGTGGCGGGTTCCTGTCGACCAGGTTCCGCGCGGCATCGATCACGGGAGCCAGCTGCGCTGGCTGTACGACTGGTGGAAGGTCATCGACGACTGGATCTCGCAGAACCGCCCGGCGGCCGAACCAGCGGCTGAGCCTGTCATTGCCGAGGCGGGCGAGGCGCCAGCCGCGGGAACCTAGCCTCAGCCGGGCGGCTGGAACGCCCTGGTGCCAGCCCGCGCCGCGATGTGCGCGGGTACGGCCGTACCTTCCTGCAGGCCCTCGTCAGGTACCGGATCGCCCCAGCTGCTGATCAGCGGCAGCACGCCAGCCCACAGCCCGAGTTCGGCGTCCGGGCTGTCACCGTCGTCCGGCTGGCCGGTCCTGACCTTCACCGACGCCTCGTCCAGCGGAAGGGCCAGCAGCGCCGTGGCGGCCAGTTCCTTACGGCTCGGCCGCCGCACGTAGTCCCACTGGCCAGGTGCCAGGTGCTCGGACAGCAGCCGCAGCCCGCGAAGCTTCGCTTCAGGATCGGTGACAACCCGCGGCGTGCCGTAGATCATCGCGCTGCGGTAGTTCACCGCGTGCTCGAACACCGATCTGGCGAGCACCAGTCCGTCCGCGAGGGTGATCGTCACGCAGGCGAGCCCGCGTGCGTCTGGTCCGTCCTGGCCGGCCTGCAGGCTCCGGCTGGCGACCGAGCCGTGCAGGTAGAGGGTCTCGTCGTCGAAGCCGTAGGTGGTCGGGATCACCATCGGCGCCCCGTCCACGAGCACGCCAAGGTGGGCGATGAACCCGGCGGCGAGCACGGCCATCAGCTCGGCGCGGTCGGTACGGCCCTGTTCACGCAGCCTGCGGTGCCTGGTGCGAGCCGTTGCCGACAGTCCCCCGCTGGCTGCCGCGCGGGCGCCCGTTTCCTGCTTGCTCACGCGCAATGTCCTTGCTGCTGGCTGAACCGCCGATTCTAACCAGTGGCGTGCAGCCAGCGGACCGGCGCGCCAGCCGAGGCGTGCCGGAACGGCTCAAGCTCGGCGTCCCACGCATCGCCGAGCAGCAGCGCGAGCTCGGCCTCCAGCGACCCGCCAAGCGCCGGGTGCCGCGGCCCGTGCAGCTCCCTGATGGCTCCGAGCCGCTCGCTGTCGGCGCCGGAGGCGGCCAGCGTCAGCACGGCCCTGAGCCGGTTCTCGCTGATCACGACGTCACCGTTAGCGGCCAGGCTCGCCGAGAATATGCCGAGGTCCGGGGTGCAGCTGTACCTGACCGCGTCGCAGCCCGGGCTCGCGTTTTCGGTGACCTCGAACCTGAGCATGTTCCAGCTGGCGAGCGCCGAGGCGATCTCGCCCGATGTACCGGGACGGCCCTGCCAGTCGAGCTCGGTGCGGACTGACCCGGGCGCCGCCGGCTGCTCGATCCAGTGCAGCGTGACGGGCACGCCAAAGATCCCGGCCACTGCCCACTCAACGTGCGGGCTCAGCGCCGGGGGTGCAGAGTGAATCTGCAGCACGCCGCGTACGGTCACCCAGACCTCCTTGCCTGCCGGACGAGGTGCGTCTTCCCCAACGAACCTCAGCTGGCCGACGGCGGAGGAATGCCCGCGCTGGCGCGATGCTGCTGATACTCCAGGGACATTGTGCAGCATGGACCCCTCAGGCACCAGCACCGGCTCGCCGTGTCGTGGCGCGCTCGCAGACGTCGTGGTGTGATGGTGCTGTGGTGCCGGAGGATTCCGCGCTGGTCTTCGTGGGCGAGATGTACGGCATCCAGCTTGACCAGCTGGCCGCGGTGCTCGGGGTGACGCCGCGGCGGGCGGCGGCTCAGGTCGCCCGCTGGCGGGCTGCTGGAACCGCGGACGCGGCCGTGCTGAGCGCGGGTCCGCGCTGGGTCTGGCTGACCAGGGCCGGGCTGCTGGCCTGCGGGCTCCGCTACCGGGCCGCCGCGCCAGGGATATCGAGGCTGGCCCACCTGCGCGCCGTGACCGCTGCCAGGCTCGCGCTTGCCGCGACACCGCAGGTCACATCCGGCGGAGCTTACTGGCGGAGCGAGCGCAGGCTCCGTGCCAGGATCGGCGGCAGGATCGGGCTCCGCGAGCATGTTCCCGACGCCGAGCTGCACTGGCCGGACAGCGCCGCGCTGCCCTGGGCCGGCGAGTGCTGGGCGATCGAGGCCGAGCTCACGCCGAAGACAGCTGCCAGGACCAGCACGATCATGCGCGAGCTGCTGACCCGCACCGGCGACTACGGCTGCCTGGCCGCCGACGTCCAGGTGCCGGGCAGGCCGCCGCGCCACGCCAGGGCGATCTACCTGTGCACGCCCGCCGCCCTGCCTGTGGTGAGCCGCGCCAGGGACGGGCTGGGCCCGCTGGGCGAGCGGATCGAGATCAGGTTGCTGCCCGCGGCCGCTGACCTGCGCCCCCAGCCGGGATCAGCCCAGTCGAGCACCCCGCCGGCGAGAATCCCGTGATCGCGCGCTGGCTGAGCCTGCTCGCGGCCAGGGCACTGCTGCGGGCAGCGGTCCTGGTGCTGGCCTGGGCAGCGACAGCAGCGGCCGCAATCGCGGCGGCGCCGGTGTCGATCGTGGCGGCCGGAGCCTACGCGGCCGCGTCGCTTGGCGGCTGGCAGCCGCGCAGGCTGCTCGTCGCGGCGGCGTGGTGCGGACCGATGATCGCGGTCTGGCTGACGTTGACCGCCACGTCCGCGCCAGGCTGGCCTGATCTGCTGGCCGCGCCTTACCAGGCATGGCTGGCCTGCTGGCGGCTGGTCATGGCCGGCGATCCCGCTCGCGCCGCGGCGACCGTCGCGCCGCCGGCGATCCCGCTCGGCCTGATCGCCGGCGCCCTGGCGTGGCGGTACCGCACCGGATCGCTTAGCTCGGGCGCAGGCGGCCTGTCCCCTGGTTCCGCTGTCGCCTTCGACGAGCGGCAGTGGCGGCATCAGGTCCGCTCGGCCAGGGCCAGGATCAACGCTCCCGGATCTGTTCCGCTGACCGTGCGCGGCGACCTGCTGGTCGCGGGCGCCGTGATCAGGACCGTCGGGCACCGCGCCGGACCGCTTGCCGCGATCGGCTACCAGCGGATGCGATCCCATCAGGTGGTCGTCGGCACGACGGGGACCGGCAAGACGACGCTGCTGCTGCGCATGTGGGCCGCATTCATGGCCACAGGACTGCGTCGGCACGCGGCTGCCCGCGGCGCGCCGCCGCTGCTCGTCGTCCTCGACTGCAAGGGCGGCGCCGACGCTCGCAGGATCGCTGACCGGTTCCGCCGCGTGCTGCGCGAGGCCGGCGCCCGGTCGACGGCTATCTGGCCGGACGAGGCCAGCCTGTCGCTGTGGCAGCTTCCGCCGCGCCAGCTCACGACCACGCTGGTCGACCTCATCGAGCACGGGACCGGCGCTGCCGCCTACTACGCCGACGTGATGGAGGCCCTGATCGGCCTGGCGGTCGAGGCGCCGTGCGGGCCGCCGCGCAGCGCAGCCGACCTGCTCGACCGGCTCGAGCCTGGCTGGCTCGCGAGCGCCTACGCCGGAGCGGGCACGCCAGCAGACCACGCCATGATCAGATCCGCCGGCCGGCACGTGGGCGACGTGGCGCTGCGGTTCCGCACCTTGTTCCGCAGGCTCGGTCCTGGGCTGGACGGCGCAGGCGGCTTCGGCGACGCCGACGCCTGGTACTGCATTCTCGAGGGAACCGACCAGATCCCGGTCGCCGAAGCTCAGGCCAGGGCCCTGACCGACCTGCTCGCGAGCTTCGCGGTGCGCGGCCCGCAGCGGCGCGAGATCCTGCTGGCCGTCGATGAGTTCTCGGCGGTCTCGCGCCGGCTGCCGGTCTGGCAGCTTTACGAGCGGGCCAGGTCGCTCGGCCTGGCTGTGCAGGTCTCGGCGCAGTCCTGGCAGGGGCTGGCGGCCACGCAGGACGAGCGGTACCGGATCGCGGCGTCGGCCGAAGGCGGCATCTGGCTGCTCCGCACGCCGCGCCCCGAACCACTGACCGCGCTGGCCGGGACCCGCAAGGCGATCGACACCAGCAGGATGCTGGGCAGGTTCCCGCGCTGGCGGAAGCAGGGCTCGTCCAGGCTGCGCGACGTGCCGGTCGCCGACCCGGCCATCATCCGCGGCCTCGACGTGGGGCAGGCGGCGTACATCTATCGCGGCGGCGTGACCTACGTCGAGATCAAGCGCATGGTCGCGACGCCCGCCGCGGTGCCGGCCAGGACCTGGCCGCCGGCCGGCGACGTGGCAGGCCGGCGGCCGGAGGCAGCCGCCCGTGGCGCGTCACGGCTGCCCGACGTGCGCCAGGTGCTCGACGCCGCGTTCGGGTCAGAAGCCAGCGGCCGGCCCGCTGGGCCTGAGGCCAGCGGCTGGCCGGGAGGGCCTGGCCCGTGACAGCCGACCCGTTCGCCGAGCTCGGGCTGGATCGCGCCGCCAGCCTGACCGACGACGACGTCAGGATCGCGTGGCGCCGCGTCGCGGCCGCGACGCACCCGGACCGTGCCGACGGCGGCGACCCGCAGCGCTTCGCGACCGCTGCAGCCGCTTACACCGAGCTGCGCACCAGCTTCGGTCGCGGTGAAGCGAGGGCCAGCCTGGAACGGACGCGCCGCCGTCCACGGCTCTCAGTCAGGTCGCGGCTCCCGGTCAGCTACCGGCTCGCTGCCAGGCTCACCCTCCGGCTGATCGCTGCCGCGTCCGCCGCCACGCTCGGCGTCCTCGCGGCTGGTGCGGGACCGGCCGGGCCTGCGCTTGCTGCCGGCGCCGCGACCTGGCTGGCGCTGACGGTCTGGCGCGACGTGGGCGGGCTGGCAGCCTGGCGTGGTCAGCCAGGGTCCTGGCCGGTCGCTACCGGGCGCACGGGGTCGGCGGACCACGCCGACCACGAGCCGACATAGAGGGCGGCCGGCACGCCGGCCAGCTGCAGCGCCAGGATCTCCTGCGCCGCGGTGACCCCGGACCCGCAGTACGCGCCGGCGACTGGCGCTCCTGGCCGGCTGGCGGCCTGCGGCCCGGGCAGTCCGAGGCGGCTGAACCGCTCGATGAGCGAAGCGGCCGGCAGGAACACGCCATCGGCCCCCACGTTGCCGGTGGCCGGGGCGCTGATGGCGCCTGGGATGTGTCCTGCCGCCCGGTCGATGGGCTCGACGTCGCCGCAGTACCGCTCGCTGGCCCGCGCGTCAAGCAGGAATCCCGATCTGGCCAACCTGGCGGCCGCTTCCGCGTCGAGTACCGGCATGCCGCCGCCTGGGCCTGCCGTGAAGTTGCCGCTGGCCGGCCCGGGCGTCCGTGCCGTCACGGGGTGACCGGCGGCGGTCCAGGCTGCCAGGCCGCCGTCGAGAACAGCCACGTGCTCGTGCCCGAAGTACCGCAGCAGCCACCACAGGCGGGCCGCGATCGTCGAGCCCGCGTCGTCGTAGACGACCGCGAGCTGGCCGTCGTCCAGCCCGGCCGCGCGCATTGCCGCCTCGAACACGCTCCGCTCAGGCAGCGGATGACGGCCGCCGACGCCAGAGCCCGGCGGTCCGGCGAGATCGGCGTCGAGGTTCACGAAGGCCGCGCCCGGCAGGTGACCTGCCTCGTAGGCCTCGATGCCAGGCGGCCCGCCGAGCCGCCACCGGACGTCCATGACGACCGGGACGCCGCCTCCGGCAAGCAGCGCGGCCAGATCCGTCACGCTGATCAGCGGGCCCTTCTGGCCGGCTGCTGCTGGCCTCGGGCCCTTCGGGCCGGCTGCTGGCCTCGGGCCCTTCTGGCCGGCTGCTGGCCTCGGGCCAATCACTGTGGATAACCTCCGGAATACTGTGCATAACCAGGCCCGGCGCGGTGCGGTTCCCGCCCTGGCCTGTGGACAAACCTGTTGCCGGCGGCGTTCAGCTGCCAGGCACCGTCAGCAGCGGAACCAGCTGATCGGCCTGCGTCAGCGAACCGTGCATCCCCGCGAGCGCAGACTCGCGCGGCTCGGCCTTGGTCGCGACGACGGCGGCCGGGCCGGACGGAGCCACGAGCACATCCCCGATCCGCGCCAAGAACGCGCCGTCCACCGGCCCGAACCAGCCGTCAGCGATCGCCTGCTCTTTGCTCGCCACCCAGGCGCGGTCGCCGAGCACCTCGGCCCAGGTGCGGAGCACGTCACCGGCGGCGCCCGGCCTGCAGTACAGGTGCCTGGCCCGCGGCTCGCCGCCGAGCAGGGCCACGCCGTCGCGCAGGTCGCTCATCGCGTCCACGTCGATCCGGTCGGCCTGCGGCACATCGGTCATCCCGTGATCGGCGGTGATGTACAGCGCAGTCCCGTGCGGCACGGCGGCCGCGAGCTGCTCGGCCAGCCTGTCGACGTGAGCAAGCTGGTACTGCCACGCGTCGGAGGTGCAGCCGAGCACGTGCCCGGTCGCGTCGAGGTCGCCGTAGTAGACCATGGCCAGCGCCGGCGACGCTCCGGCCAGCGCCGCCGCCGACCGCGAGACCAGGGCTCCCAGCGTGTCTGCGGCCAGGAACTCCGCACCGCGCATCGCCGCAGCCGACAGCCCCGACTTGCGGAAGGCGCCAGGCGCGGCACGGAACGCGGCTACGCCGGCCGCGGCCGCGCGTTCGAAGATAGTCGTCCCTGGCTGCCAGCTGACCGGGTCCACGCTGGCGTCCCAGCGGAGCGCGTTGAGCAGCTTGCCAGAACCGGGAATGGCCACCTGGTAACCGAGCAGCCCGTGCTGGCCTGGCGGCCTGCCGGTGCCGAGCGTGCCCAGGCTGGTCGCCGTCGTGGCCGGGAAGCCCGCGGTCAGCGGGGCGGCGGTCATGGCAAGCTCGGACAGGAACGGCGCCGCCGCCGGGTGCGCGCTGAGCAGCTCCCAGCCGAGCCCGTCTACGAGCAGCAGGCAGACCCGCTCTGCGTCGGGCAGCTGCAGCGGATTGGGCTCGCCGGGTACCCCGAGCGAGGCGAGCATCGAGGTCGCGAGCGCGTCGAGGCTCGACTCCGCGTACCTCGGCAGCGTCGGCTCGATGGTCTGGGTGGTCATGAGCTGCTCGTGGTCGAGGACAGCGCCTGCGCGAACGCCAGCACCTGCTCGACCGCCTCGGCCCCGTCGGCCGCCTCGCTGATCCGCATCGTCACATCGTCGGACGTCATCGCGCCGGTGTAGCCGTGGTCGGCCTCGCAGTTCTCGTCGCCGCAGTGCGCTGGCTCGAGCTCCATGTGCCGCAGCGAGTTCCAGCCGATCGTCAGCACGATCTCCGACGGCATCGTGATCCCGCGCTGGTAATTGGCCGGATCAGGAATCACCCTGGTGAGCGCGACCGTCGAGATCCGTGCGCAGCGGATCGCCTCGGTCGAGGTCTCCGCCTGCGGCCGGGAGTCCGGGACGTTCTCATCAGCCGGGTACTCGTCGGTGTGGCTGTAGACGAGCCTCGTCGGGGTCAGCGCCAGCACCGTCATGTGCCGGCGGACCTCCATGCCCGGGTCGAAGTGCGCGTCGTGGTGGACGAAATAAGAGACGACTTGCTCCGAGCCGACCGCCGCGGAGACCGCGTCGGCGACGATGCCCGGGTAGTAGCCGCTTCGCTCGATGGCCGCCAGCATCCCGCTGGCCGAAGCTGTGGTACTCATCCTCACATCCTGCACCGCCGGCGGGGCCGGCCGGCGGGGGTGGTCACAGATTGACGGCCGACCAGCTTTCTGTGTGAGCGCGGCCGCCTACTTCCGCGACGGTGAGATCGAGCACCTGCCGCGCGACTGGCTCAGGCAGCTCGAGCGCTCCTGCTCCCGCTGACGGCTTAGGCCGGCGCGGCCTGCGGGCGCCTGCGCCGCCGCCGCGGCCGCGGTAGACCAGCAGTCCGTTCACCGGGTCAGGCACCGCGTCGAGTGCCGCCTGCACGCCAGGGAGCCTGCGGAACGCCTCCCAGCGGGCCTCGTCAGCGAAGCAGACCTCGAAAACCACGCCGTGCCGGTGCTCAATCCAGGACCATTCGACCGCGCCGCTGGTGATCGCCGACTCGATGATCCGGTCCCGGTACGAGTCCTTCCAGGACAAGGCCGCCTGGAGCTCAGAATCGAAGACCTCGATCGACCACCACTCAGCCATACCAGCCAGCGTAAGCCTGTTATCGCGAATTGGGCTTTCGCTGTTGGCATAACCACCCTCAGTGTCAGGGCCTCACGACGGCGCGGATCCTGGCCGCATAGTCAGCCGCCTCCTCGTCACTGGCGTACTTGTGCCGCGGCCAGAAGAAGCCGCGCAGCCCGTCGCCCTTCGTCCTCGGCACCACGTGCGTGTGCAGGTGCGGGACACTCTGGCTCACGACGTTGTTCGCGGCGACAAACGTGCCCTGGGCCCCGAGCGCGGCCGGCACGGCGGCGCTGATCAGCCGCACCGTCCTGAAGTACGGGTCGATCAGAGAGTCGGGCAAGTCGCCGAGCGTCACGACGTGCTCCCGCGGCACTACCAGCACGTGGCCCTTGAACACCGGCCTCGCATCCAGGAAAGCCGTCGTGTGCTCGTCGCCGAATACCACCTGCGCGGGGATGGTCCCCGCTGCGATAGCGCAGAAAATGCAGTCTGTCACCCCGGCACGGTAGCGTTTGCGCGTGGCGAGGGACGGACACCGGCATGTACTAGCCATCGGCGGCCTGCGCGGCAGCGACCGAATCGAGTCCAGCTGGGCAGGAACCCCGCTGCTGCTCTCCTACGCTGCCAGGCTGACCGGCAGCCGGTCGCCCAGGATCTGCATGCTGAACACCGCCATGGGCGATGACCCTGGCGCCTACCTGCGGACCTATCAGCTGCTCGGCGCGCTTCCCGGACGGCTGACGCACCTGCAGCTATTCCCCATGCCGAATGCCGCCGACCCTGAGGACTTGCTGCTGTCGCAAGACATGATCTTCGTGGGCGGCGGCAGCGTAGCGAACATGCTGGCCGTGTGGCGGGTGCACGGCATCGACGCGATCATGCGCAAGGCGTGGCAAGCAGGCATCGTCCTGTCCGGGGTCAGCGCCGGCGCGATCTGCTGGTTCAGCGGCGGGACCACCGACTCCTTCGGTACCGGCCTGCGTCCGTTCACCGGCGGGCTCGGCCTGTTCAAGCCGAGCTACTGCCCGCACTATGACTCCGAGGAGCAACGGCGGCCGCTGTACCAATCGCTGATCGCCGACGGCACCCTGCCTGCCGGATTCGCCTGCGACGACGGCGCCGCCGCGCACTTCGTGGACGACGCCCTGGCGGGCATCGTGGCGGACGGCCCGGACGCCCGCGGCTACTTCGTGGAAGGGACGCGGGACGGCGCCGCCGCGGAGGCCGTGCTCGACACGCGCGTGCTGGGCGGACGATAGCAGGGCAATCCCAGCGTCCCGCTGGGGGGTAACAGGCATCATGATCCCGCCTGTCCAGGTACGATCACGAGACGTTCGGATCACGGGACATTCGCTGCGCAGCCCGGAGCGTTCACGCAATGCTTACTATTCATAACTTTTCGTATGGCCTGCTAACTCCGGGCCTGGCCTATCTGATGTCCGTCGTCGGCTCGTTCCTCGGGCTGCGCTGTACGAGCCGGTCGCAGGTCAGCACCGGCAGAGCCCGGCTGCGCTGGCTGCTGCTCGGCGCCGGCTCCATCGGGATCACCGGCATCTGGGTGATGCACTTCATCGCCATGCTCGGGTTCACCATTCCCGGTGAGACGATCCATTACAGCGTCCCGATCACGCTGCTCAGCATGCTGATATCGGTCGCGTTCGTCTCGATCGGCCTGCTGATCGTCGGGCTCAGCGACACGATGAAGCTTCGGTCCCTGCTGCTCGGGGGCGTGGTCACCGGGCTGGGCGTGGCCGCCATGCACTACAGCGGCATGGCAGCGATGCGGATGGCTGGCCGGATGAGCTACAGCCCCGGGCTGTTCGCCGTGTCCATCGTGATCGCCATCGTCGCAGCGACGGCCGCACTGTGGTTCGCGCTGCGCCTCGGCGGTTTCTGGTCTGGCTTCGGCGCCGCGCTCATCATGGGCGTCGCCGTGAGCGGCATGCACTACACGGGCATGGCAGCGATGCGCGTGTACGCACCCGACGGCACGTCCATGCCGATGGCCGGCGCCGACGCGTCTGCCTTCCTGCTCCCGCTGATCGTCGGCGTGTCGGTCACCACGTTCGTGCTGACCGCGGCCATCGCGCTGTCCCCGACGGCCGCGGAGATCACGGAAGAGGCCGAGCTGATGCGCAAGATCGAAGGCCTGCGTGCGCAGCCGCAGCCCCTCACCGCGCCGGTCAGCCGCGCGCGCGACGACGACAACCCGAACTTCAGGCCGACGCTGCGACAATTAGCAGATGAGCGCCGGTAGCCAGGACGACAGCGGCTGGCTGCTGCTC
Organism: uncultured Actinomycetota bacterium; assembly: GCA_963739025.1. Classification (GTDB taxonomy): domain Bacteria; phylum Actinomycetota; class Actinomycetes; order Streptosporangiales; family Streptosporangiaceae; genus Chersky-822. The sequence goes on from CAVTYS010000006.1 coordinate 1,271,581, forward strand.
GTCTACCGGGTGCCATCGGAGCCGACAAGGCTGCGCGCGGCCGTGTGGCGCAGGCTGAAGAGCCTGGGCGCGATCTACCTGCAGAATTCGGCTGCGGCGCTGCCCGCGAGCGTCGCCGGCGAGCGGGCACTGCGCAAGCTGCGGCGCGAGATCCTCGACATGTCAGGCACCGCCGTCCTGCTGTCCTGCTCGGTGCTGGCCGGCGAGCAGGGTGTGCTGGAGGCGTTCCAGGCCGCCAGGGACGACGAGTACGCCGAGATCGTGGACAAATGCGAGGACTTCCTCGGCCAGATCCACAAGGAGTACGTCGCCGAGCACTTCACCTACGCCGAGCTAGAAGAGAACGAGGTCGACCTGGTCAAGCTGCGGAACTGGTGCGCTCGGGTACGCGAGCGCGACGTCTTCGGCGCGTCAGGGCGGGCGGCCGCAGAGAACGGCCTTGTCACCTGCGAGCAGGCCCTTGAGGAGTACGCCGCCCGGGTCTACGCAGAAGAGGCGGAAAGCCGTTAGCCCCCGCGCACGCCGCGCCACAAGCTGACCGGCAGCAGGCCAGCCAGCACGACGGGGACGAGCCACCAGGCCGGGACACCCGCCTCGTGCGCGAGCAGGTACGTCAGGGTCAGTCCGACGGCGACCCCAGCCGCGACCCACCAGTCGTCCCCGATGACGAAGTCGACCACGAACGCGCCGAACGCTCTCAGCCTGCCCATCTCAGCTGCCCTCCGTCACCGGCTGGCGCACGGCAGCGGCCGGCCAGCGCTGCAGGATCGCGACCAGCCCCAGCGCGAACGCCGCGATGGCAGGCACGAGAACCAGCAGGGCGGCGTCCGAACCCGGCCACGTCGCGCCCGCGCCCTCGGCGCCCCAGAACGTGCCGAAGGCCGTCAGCATCACGCCGACCACGAACTTCATCGTGTTCTCAGGCACCCTGGCCAGCGGTGCCCGCAAGGCGAGTCCGGCCATCGCGACAACCAGCACGGCGCAGCCAGCCGCGACGGCGGCCAGTGGCACGTCATGCGCGTTGCCACCGAACGTCAGCGCGATGAACACCACCTCGAGCCCCTCGAGCAGCGTGCCCTTGAACGACAGCGTGAAGCCGTACAGGTCAGGCACCAGTCCCGCCCGGCGAGACTGCCCGCCCCTGGCGATGCTCACCTGCGTCCGGTAGATCTCCTGCTCATCATGGAGCGATTTGTGACCGCTGGCCCGCAGGATCGCCTTGCGCAGCCACTGAAGGCCGAAGATCAGCAGCAGCGCGCCGACAAACAGCCGCAGGTCAGCCAGCGGCAGCGCGGTCACGGCCTGACCAAGGGCTACGGTGATGGCCACGAGCAGCGCGAGGGCCGCAACCAGGCCGGTCGTCGCCGAGCGCCAGTCGCGCGCCGTCCCCGCGGCGAGCACGATCGTGGTCGCCTCGACGGCCTCTACCGCGCACGCCAGGAACACGGCGATGAATAGGGCGCTCGCTCCCAATGAGCTCCTCCAGACGATCGTGCCGGGCACCACACTCGCAGCTAATTGTAACGACTGTCAGATCGAGATCTGACAGTCGTTATACGAGGGCTGGCGGGCCAGCCGTACTGCGCTTAGCATTCCGGTCGTGGCCATGCTTCTGGGACTGACCAAGCGGTTGCTGGTCGGGCGCCCGATGCAGAGCGAGCACCTCGGTCACACGCTGCTGCCCAAGAAGATCGCGCTGCCGGTATTCGCCAGCGACGCGCTGTCCTCGGTGGCGTACGCGACCGAGGAGATCTTGCTGGTGCTCTCGCTGGGCGGAATCGCCCTGCTGCACTACACGCCGTACATCGGCGCGGCCGTGGGCCTGCTGATGCTGGTGGTGGTGGCTTCTTACCGGCAGAACGTGCACGCCTACCCCTCAGGCGGCGGCGACTACGAGGTCGCCTCGACGAACCTGGGTCCCAGCGTGGGCCTGGCGGTCGCGAGCGCGCTGATGGTCGACTACACGCTGACTGTCGCGGTGTCGGTATCGGCCGGTGTCGCGAACCTCGCGTCGGCCTTCCCCGTGCTGGAGTCCCACGTCGCGCTCATCGCGGTAATCGTGGTGGCGGTGCTGACCGTAATGAACCTGCGCGGCGTCCGCGAGTCGGGGACGGCGTTCGCGATCCCGACCTACTTCTTCATCGCCACCGTCGGCCTGATGATCGTCTGGGGCGTGACCCGGCTGGCCTTCGGTCACCACCTGCAGGCAGAGAGCGCGAGCTACCACGTCCAGGCGACCAGTTCGTTCACGGGCCTTGCGCTGGTGTTCTTGCTGCTGAAGGCGTTCTCGTCCGGGTGCACGGCGCTCACCGGGGTGGAGGCGATCAGCAACGGCGTCCCAGCGTTCAAGCAGCCGAAGAGCAAGAACGCCGCGACCACGCTGGCGCTGCTCGGCATCATCGCCGTCGCGATGTTCGCGGGGGTGACCGCGCTGGCAATGGCCAGCCACGTGCATGTCGCCGAGCAGCCATCGCAGCTGCACGGGGCGCCGCCAGCGCACGTCCAGCGGACCGTGATCGCGCAGGTCGGCAGCGCCGTGTTCGGCGCCGGCTCGCCGCTGTTCTACATCCTGCAGTTCGTGACCGCGCTGATCCTGGTGCTGGCCGCCAACACGGCGTTCAACGGGTTCCCCGTGCTCGCGTCGATCCTGTCCAGGGACGGCTACCTGCCAAGGCAGCTGCACAACCGCGGCGATCGGCTGGCGTTCAGCAACGGCATCTTGATGCTGTCGGGGTTCGCGATCTTGCTGATCGTCGTCTTTGACGCCTCGCCGACCCGGCTGATCCAGCTGTACATCATCGGGGTGTTCGTCTCGTTCGTGTGCAGCCAGACCGGCATGATCCGGCACTGGAACCGGCACCTGAAGTTCACCGAGGATCCCAAGGTACGCCGGCACATGAAGCGGACCAGAGTGATCAACTCCGTCGGCGCCTGCTTCACGGGCGTGGTGCTGGTGATCGTTCTGTTCAGCAAATTCGTCAGCGGCGCGTGGATCGTGGTGGTCGCGATGCCGGCCATCTGGCTGACCATGCGCGCCATCCGCAACCACTACGCCAGCGTCGCCATCGAGCTGGCGCCGCCCGCCGATCAGCCTGTGACGCTGCCCTCCAGCAACCGCGCGATCGTGCTGGTCTCCAAGCTGCACCTGCCGACGCTGCGTGCGCTCGCGTACGCCAGGGCCACCCAGCCCAGCCACATCGAGGCGGTCACGGTCAGCGTGGACGACGCCGAGACCGCGCGGCTGCGCGAGGAATGGGAGAACGCCGACATTCCGGTACCCCTGACCGTGGTGGCCTCGCCGTACCGCGACATCACCAAGCCCGTCGTGTCCTACGTGAGCAGGCTGCGCAGGGAAAGCCCGCGCGATGTCGTGACCGTCTTCATCCCCGAATACGTGCTCGGGCACTGGTGGGAGCAGCTTCTGCACAACCAGAGCGCGCTCCGGCTCAAGGCACGGCTGCTGCTGCAGCCCGGTGTGATCGTCGCTAGCGTCCCCTACCAGCTCAGGTCCGCGCGGGCCGACGCACTCGCGCAGGCGGCAGCGCTCGGCTACGGCGCGGCGCATTCAGCAGGCAAGATCACCAAGGTCGAGGTGAAGCCCTCGGGCGGCGTCGCCTTCACCGCCCGCGCCGGCGCCGGTGCCGCTGAGGATGTGCACGAAGGCAGCCTGGCCAAGCTCAGGCACCACATCGCGGCCGCGCACGAGCAGATCCAAGCCGAGGAACTCCAGGCCAGGGTCGCCGACGTGCGGGCCACCCCGATCGCCGATCTCGCCGACCGTGACCAGGCCGAGGTGGCAGGCACGCTCCGCGCCGTCACGGTGCGGCCGCGCGGCAACAGCCCGTCGCTGCAGGCCGAACTGTGGGACGGGTCGGGCAGCATCACGCTGGTCTGGCTCGGCCGGCGCAGCATCCCGGGGATCGAGCCCGGCAGGCACCTGAAGGTGCGCGGCCGGGTCGCCAGCCACCGCGGCGCCCGCACCATCTTCAACCCGGGCTACGAGCTCCGGCCGCCAGGCGGCGAGACCTCCGAGTCCGCCGCGGTGAACCGGTAACCCATCCCAGGCTCGGTGCGCAGGTAACGCGGGCTGGACGGATCGGCTTCTAGCTTGCGGCGCAGTTGTGCCATGTAGACGCGCAGGTAGTTGCCCTCGGTGCCGTATTCAGGTCCCCAGACCTCCTGCAGCAGCTGGCGCTGGGTCACCAGCCGTTCCCTGTTCCGCACCAGCACCTCGAGCAGCTGCCACTCGGTCGGCGTGAGCCGCACGTCCTCGCCGGCCCTCCGCACCCGCTTGGCCGCCAGGTCCACGGTGATGTCACCGGTCGTGACCACGGGCTCGTCCGGCGCAGGGGAGGCGCGCCGGACGGCGACCCGCAGCCTTGCCAGCAGCTCACCCATCCCGAACGGCTTGGTCACGTAGTCGTCGGCGCCAGCGTCGAGCGCCGCGATCTTGGCGGGCTCCTGACCCCATGCCGACAGCACGATGATCGGCACCGATGACCAGCCGCGGATGCCCCTGATGACCTCGGTCCCTTCCATGTCAGGCAGCCCGAGGTCGAGTATCAGCACGTCCGGCCGGTCCCTGGCCATGGCGGCCAGCCCTGACGCCCCGTCGGCGGCGGTGCTGACTTCGTACTTGTGCGCGGCGAGGTTGATCCGCAGCGCTCGCAGGATGGGCTCCTCGTCGTCGATCACCAGCACCCTGGTCACTGGTCGGCGGCCATCGGCTCATTAGCTGGCGCGGCCACCGGCAGCCTGACGCGCATGGTCAGGCCGCCGCCCGGGGTGTCAAGCGGCGTCACAGAGCCACCCATGGCGGACAGGAAGCCTTTCGCGACAGCCAGGCCGAGGCCCACCCCACTACCGCCGCCGCGCTCGTTGAGCCGCTCGAACGGCTCGAACATCAGCGGCTTGAACTCGTCGGGCACGCCGCCGCCATAGTCGATCACGTCGAGCAGCACGACGTCACCCTGCTGGCTCGCGGTCATCACCGGCGGGCGGCCGGGCGGCGAGTGCGCGATCGCGTTGGCGAACAGGTTCGCGAGCACCCGCTCGAGCAGGCCAGGATCGGTGCGGACAAGCGGCAGCTCCTCCGGCACCACCAGCCGCACATTGCTGGAGCTCTCGGCCTCGTGCCTGGCCAGCGGCGCGACCTCGTCCACGGACGCGGGCCGCAGGAACGGCTCGAGCGAGCCCGCCGCGAGCCTGCTCATGTCCAGCAGGTTCCCGATCAGGTCGTTCAGCCGGTCGGCGGACTCCTCTGAGGTGGCGAGCAGCGCAGCCTCGTCCTCGGCCGAGAGCTGCACGCCGGTCTGGCGCAGCGTGCTGATGCTCGCCTTGATCGAGGCGAGCGGTGTGCGCAGGTCGTGGCTGACGGCCGCGAGCAGCGCGGTGCGCATCCTGTTGCCCTCGGCGAGCGCCTCGGCCTGGGCGGCCTGGGTGCGGAGCCTGTCCCGGTCGAGCGCGGCCGCTGCCTGCGCGGCGAAGCCGTCGAGCAGCTGGCCGTTGACGGGAACGGGCTGACCGGCGACGGCGAGCGCGAGGTCGGCGCCGGCCCTGACTCTGGTCCGGTCCGCGCCTGGCGGCATCGTTCCCGACGCGGCCACTCGCACCCACTGGCCTCCGGCGCGCTCGGCAAGCTCGGCGCCGCCACCCCACGTCGCGGTGAGATGGTCGAGGATCGCTGCCGGCGTGTCCGCTCCCCCGAGCACGGTCTGGGCCAGCTCGAGCAGCGCGGCAGCGTCCTCACGGCTGCGCGCCGCCTGCACCGCCCGCCGAGCCGCCAGGTGCACGACGCTGCTCACCGTGACCGCGACGGTGATGAACAGCAGCAGGGCCAGCATGTTCTGCGGGTCCTCGATCGTGAACGTGTGCACCGGCGGGGTGAAGAACCAGTTCAGCAGCAGGCTCGCGACGATGGCCGCGGCCACGGCTGGCCAGAAGCCGCCGACCACCGCCACGGTGACGACGCCGACCAGGTAGATCAGCAGGTCATCGGACAGGCTCAGGGCGGACTGGGCGGGCACCAGGATGGCGGTCAGCAGCGGCAGCACGGCCACCAGCGCCAGCCCGGTCAGCTGCCGTTTGCGGTCAAGTCCGCCGGCCCGGCCGAGCTCGCGCCACCGGGACCGCCCGCGACGGCGGCGGCCACCATCGTCCACATCTCTCAGTGTGACCGACGATCCCAGCTTGCGCAGCACCGCGCCCACGACCGTCGCCGCCAGCGCCGTCAGGCTGAGGACAAGCGCGGCCCTGGCCCCGGTCTGCCACGTCACCTGCAGCTGTGCGTAGGGCGGGCGGGAGAAGCCGGCTACCGTCAGCCACCCCGCGCAGACCACGAACAGTGTCGCGCCTGGCTCGGCCACCAGGCCGGCCGCGGCGACCACGATCGCGGCCAGCACCAGCACCCAGCCGCCCGAGATCGCTCCGTGTGCGGCGGCGGCGATGGCGCCGATCAGCAGCAGCGTGGCGCACCCGGCGGGCAGCGCGACATGCGCGGCCACGCCTCGGTGCCCGCGGGCGCGCGATCTCGCGGCGCTAGCGTCTTTAGTGTCGTGCTGAGCGGTCATCGCACTGTCCGGTGCACACTGTCCAGTGCACACTGCGATGCCGCGATCGCCGCCGATCTTGACGCCGCCTTAACGCCGGTCAGTCCCGAATTGACGCCCCGTTAACGCCCGCTCCCCGAGCGAGGTCTGCAAAGAGCGGCGGGCCGTCAGGGCGCGAGGCGCCCGATGATGACGGTCGCCCCGAGCTCATCGTCGGAGGCGATCTCGGCAGCGAGCCCGGCGGCCGCGAACTCAGCGGCCGCCGTCGCGGCCTGGCCCGAGCTGGTCTCGATCAGCAGGTGCCCGCCAGGCACGAGCCAGTCCCCCGCTCCCGCGGCGGCGCGGCGCAGCACGTCGAGGCCGTCCTCGCCACCGTCGAGCGCCAGCAGCGGCTCGTGCATCCTCGCCTCGGCTGGCATCAGCACCACCGCCTCGCTCGGCACGTACGGCACGTTGGCAGCCATCACGTCGACCCCTCCGCGCAGCTCGTCGGGCAGCGCCGCGTACAGGTCGCCCGCGTGCACCTGACCGCCAGCGGCGGCGAGATTCCGCCGCGCACACCGAACGGCCGAGGGTTCGATGTCGCAGGCGTGCAGGGCGATACCGGCAACGGTGGCCGCAATGGCCGCGCCGATCGCGCCTGAGCCGCAGGCCAGGTCGACAACCACCGATCCTGGCGCCGCCCGGTCCGCTGCCAGCCTGACGAGCAGCTCGCTCCTTGGCCGTGGCACGAACACGCCAGGCTCGAGAACGATCCGCAGCCCGCAGAATTCCGCCCAGCCGACGATGTGCTCGAGCGACAGTCCTAGGACGCGCCGCTCGAGCATGTCGCGCAGCTCGTCGGGCGCGTCAGCCGCCGCCATCAGCACGAGGGCCTCCTCCTCGGCGAACACGCAGCCCGCCGCCCTGAGCCGGTCGGTGATGGCTGGCACACTGAGGGAGGGATCGCAGGCCGCGGCGGACATAACCGCAACCCTATGGGTCCGGCCGCGGGACGGGACAGCAACCGGCGACCGCCCAGGCACTAGGCTCAGATCCGTGACAGCAACCCTTCGGACCTCCCATTCAGCCGCGCGCGACGCCAGCGCGGACGCCATCGTGATAGCAATCGGCCAGGGCGACGGTGGCAGCCCTGTGCTCGCGCCAGGAGCCGCGGATGTCGACGCCGCGCTCGGCGGCGGCCTGCTCGAGACCCTCACCGCGCTCGGCGCCACCGGCAAGGCGGAAGAAGTCACGAAGACCGTGTCAGGCGGCAGGTTGTCCGCGCCGCTGATCGCAGCCGTGGGGATCGGCACGGCCAGCGCTGACAACCCCGGCAGCGCGGACGCCGAGGTGCTGCGCCGGGCCGCCGGCGCCGCCGTCCGCTCACTCAGCTCGCCGACGATCAGGACCATCGCTCTCGCGCTGCCTGCGGGCGATGCGGCCAGCGCTGCGGCGACCGCGTTTGGCGCGCTCCTCGGCAGCTACTACTTCGGCCGCTACCGCAGTAACGGCCATCCGGCAGCTGAGCTCACGCTGATCGCGGGCGACGACGTCGCACCGGCGGTCACGAAGGCGCAGGTGCTCGCCACGGCGGTGACGCTGGTGCGCGACCTGGTCAACACCAGCCCTTCGCACTTGTACCCGGAGAGCTTCGCCGCCGAGGCCGGCCAGATCGCCGGCAGCGCCGGGCTTGGCTACGAGGTGCTCGATGAGGCCGCACTGGCCGACGGCGGTTATGGCGGCATCACCGGGGTAGGCCAGGGCTCCGTTCACCCGCCCCGGCTGGTGCGACTGTCCTACCAGCACCCTGATGCGTCCAGGACCGTGGTGTTCGCGGGCAAGGGGATCACGTTCGACTCAGGCGGCCTGTCGCTCAAGCCGCCCAAGGCGATGGAGGCGATGAAGTCGGATATGGGCGGGGCCGCCGCCGTGCTGGCGGCGCTGCAGGCGATCGCCGCGCTTAAACCCGCGGTCAACGTCGTCGGGTACCTGCCCCTGGCGGAGAACATGCCAGGCAGCGGCGCGCAGCGCCCGTCCGACGTCATCACGATCTACGGCGGCACGACCGTCGAGGTGCTCAACACCGACGCCGAGGGACGGCTCGTCCTGGCCGACGCGCTGGCCAGGTCGGAAGCCGACGGGCCCGACCTTCTTGTCGACATAGCAACACTGACAGGCGCGCAGGTTGTCGCGCTCGGGACCAGGGTCAGCGCCGTGATGGCGAACGATGACGATGTCAGGGATGGCGTGGTGGACGCCGCCACCCGGGCTGGCGAGGCCATGTGGCCGATGCCGCTGCCTGAGGAGTTGCGCAAGGGCCTCGACTCAAAGGTGGCTGACCTGGCCAACGTCGCCGGTGACCGGGATGGCGGCATGCTGGTCGCCGGGCTGTTCCTGCGGGAATTCGTGCCGCACGGCGTGCGTTGGGCACACCTGGACATCGCGGGACCCTCGTTCCACGAGGGTGAGCCCTACGGCTACACGGCCAAGGGCGGAACTGGCGCCGCGGTCCGCACCCTGGTCCAGATCGCGCAGGACGTCGCGGACGGACGGCTCTAGCCGAGCAAGCCAGGCGGACCCAGATCAGGCGGACACAGATCAGGCGGACACAGAACATGTCAATGGCGACGAGGAGCGATCGGTGACGGAGACCGAGACCGGCAGTTACGACCTTGTCATCCTGGGCGGCGGCAGTGGCGGCTACGCCTGCGCCCTGCGCTCGGCGGAACTTGGCATGCGGGTTGTGCTGATCGAGAAGGACAAGGTCGGCGGGGCGTGCCTGCATCGCGGCTGCATCCCGACCAAAGCCCTGCTGCATGCCGCTGAGATCGCCGACCACGCCAGGGACGCAGCGTCGGTGGGCGTGCGCACGACCTTCGACGGCGTCGACATGCCGTCGGTGAACTCCTACAAGGACAAGGTCGTCGACCGGCTCTGGAAGGGGCTGCAGGGCACGCTCGCCAACCGCAAGGTCGAGATGGTCTACGGCGACGGCCGGCTTGTGTCGCCGACCGCTGTCGCGGTTGGCGACACGGTCTATGAAGGCGCCCACGTCGTGCTCGCGACCGGCTCGCAGGCGCGCTCCCTGCCCGGCCTGCAGATCGACGGCGAGCGGGTCATCACCAGCGACCACGCCCTGACGCTCGACCGGGTCCCCGCCTCGGCCGTGATCCTGGGCGGCGGGGTGATCGGGGTCGAGTTCGCGAGCGTGTGGCGCTCGTTCGGCGCTGACGTGACGATCGTCGAGATGCTGCCGCACCTGTTGCCGCCCGAAGAGGAGTCGAGCTCGAAGCTGCTGGAGCGGGCGTTCCGCAGGCGCGGTATCAAGTATCACCTCGGCGTCCGGTTCAACGAGGTCAAGGAGACGGCCGGCGGTGTCAGCCTCAGCCTGGAGGACGGCACCACCATCGAGGCCGAGGTGCTGCTCGTCGCCGTGGGCAGGGGGCCGGTCTCCGCTGGCCTCGGCTACGAGGAGGCCGGGGTCGCGATGGACCGCGGCTTCGTCCTGGTCGACGAGTACTGGCGGACCAGCGTCCCGACGATCTCCGCGGTCGGCGACCTCACGCCAGGCCTGCAACTAGCGCACGCTGGGTTCGCCGAAGGCATCGGCGTCGCCGAGCGGCTCGCGAGGCTGCCGGTCACCCCGATCGACTACGACGGCGTGCCGCGGGTGACCTACAGCGATCCCGAGGTCGCCTCCGTGGGCATCACGTCTGCCACCGCCGCCGAACGCGGGATCGAGACCACCGAGGTCACCTACAATCTGGGCGGCAACGGCAAGAGCGTGATCCTGCAGACTCAGGGCGCGGCGAAGGTGATCGCGACCGCGGGGGGCGGCCCGGTCCTCGGCGTGCACCTCGTCGGTGCCAGGGTCGGCGAGCTGATCGCAGAAGGCCAGCTGATCTACAACTGGGAGGCGCTGCCCGCCGAGGTCGCGCAGCTCATCCATCCGCACCCGACCCAGTCGGAGGCGATCGGTGAGGCGCACCTCGCGCTCGCCGGCAAGCCCTTGCATTTCCATTCCTGACAGCAGAGCAGGAATGGCGGATACCTGAACGAAGGAGTCAGCGCAAGCCATGTCGGTCTCCGTGTCCATGCCGCAGCTTGGCGAGAGCGTCACCGAAGGCACCGTTACCCGCTGGCTCAAGCACGAGGGTGACCACGTCTCGGCTGACGAGCCGTTGCTCGAGGTGTCCACCGACAAGGTCGACACCGAGATCCCGTCGCCAGTCTCAGGAATCCTGCGCGGGATCACCGTCGCCGAGGACGAGACCGTAGCGGTGGGCGCCGAACTGGCCGTCATCGACGAAGACGGCTCGCCAGCCGGCCAGGATTCCGGGCCGACCGCCGCCCAGCAGCCAGCGCCCGCCGCACCACCGGCCCAGCCGGCGCAGGGCCAGCCGGGGCAGGGCCAGCCGGGGCAGGGCCAGCCGGCGCAGGGCCAGCCGGCGCAGGGCCAGTATCAGGAATCCGCTTACCAGGACACCCAGTACGGACAGGGCCAGTACCAGGAGCCCCGGTACCAGGAGCCCCAGTACCAGGAAGCCCAGTACCAGGAAGCCCAGTACCAGGAAGCCCAGTACCAGGAACCCCAGTACGAGCAGCCCCAGGTCGAGGCCCCCTACGGGCAGCCGCCTGCCGCGCAGGCCCCCTACCAGGAGCCCCCATATCAGCAGGGCGGGGCCGGTTATCAGCCGGCGACTGGGTACGAGCCCCCGCCGTCCTACGCCGACCGGGGCCAGCAGGGCGGGTACCAGCAGTACGCCGGGCAGCCCGGCCAGCTACCAGGTGCCGCCTCCGCCCGCCGCCGCTCCGCCAGCCCCGCCGCCCGCGGCCCCTGCCACGCCTCCCGCGCCCGAGCGAGCGCCGTACCAGGCAGCCCAGGACGAGCCGACCCTAGCGCAGGCCAGCCAGCCGCCGGCCGAAAGCGTCGAGAGCCCGTACGTGACGCCGCTGGTCAGGAAGCTCGCCGCGGAGCACGACATCGACCTCGGCTCGATCACGGGCACCGGCGTTGGCGGCCGGATCCGTAAGCAGGACGTGCTCGACGCGGCCAGACAGCGCCGCGGCAGCGACGCACCGCGGCCCGTGGCCGCAGCAACCCCAGCCGCCCCCGCCGCGCCGCCGGCGCCCGCAGCTCCCGGCGTACCGCCCGCCACCGCGCAGGCCGGCCCGCCGGCAGCAGCACCGCCCGCGGCAGCGCCGAAGACCATTCCCGCGCCGTCCAACTTGCGCGGCACGACCGAGCGGCTCTCCCGCGCTCGCCAGGTCATCGCCCAGCGCATGGTCGAGTCGCTGCAGACGTCCGCGCAGCTCACGACCGTCGTCGAGGCGGACGTCACGGCGATCGCCAGGCTGCGCGAAAGGATCAAGTCAGCCTTCGAGGCCAGGGAAGGGGTCAAGCTCTCCTTCTTGCCCTTCTTCGCTCTGGCCACCGTGGAGGCGCTCAAGGCGCACCCGAAGCTGAACGCCGTCATCGACACCGCGAACGGCACCATGACGTACCACGAAGCGGAGCACCTCGGCATCGCGGTGGACACGGAGCGCGGGCTGATGGTCCCGGTGATCAGGAACGCCGGCGACCTGAACATCGGCGGGCTGGCGCGCAAGATCGCCGATTTGGCGCAGCGGACCAGGGACGGCCAGGTCAGCCCCGACGACCTGAGCGGCGGGACGTTCACGCTGACCAATACAGGCAGCCGCGGCGCGCTGTTCGACACCCCCATCATCAACCAGCCGCAGGTCGGTATCCTCGGGACAGGGACAGTCAGCAAGCGGGCCGTCGTGGTCGACGATCCTGACCTGGGCGAGGTGATCACGGTCCGGTCGATTGTCTACCTCGCGCTGACCTATGACCACCGGCTCGTCGACGGCGCTGACGCGGCAAGGTTCCTCGTCACGATCAAGAACCGGCTGGAAGAAGGCGCGTTCGAAGCCGAGTTCGGCCGGTAAGGGCAACCGTGCGGATAGCGGTCTCCGCTGCCTCTGGCCTGATCGGCACCGCGCTGGTGCGAGACCTCGCGGCCGGCGGAACGGACGTTGTCCGCCTGGTGCGGCGACCAGCACAGTCGCCGGCCGAGATCAGCTGGCAGCCCGAATCCGCCTCCGGCCTCGATCCGGCCGCGCTGCGCGGTGTGGACGCCGTCGTTCACCTGTCAGGAGCACCGGTCGCGTCGCGGCGCTGGACGCCGGCCAGGAAGGCGCTGCTGCGCTCCAGCAGGATCGCAGCCACCCGCACCCTTGCGACGGCGATGGCGGCAGCAGAGCCGCGGCCCGCGGCGCTCGTGTGCGCGTCGGCCACTGGCTACTACGGCGACACCGCCGACCGGGCGGTGGACGAGAGCGCGCCGTCAGGTCAGGGGTTCCTGGCCGAGCTCGTCCGAGACTGGGAGGCCGCGGCGGATCGGGCCAGGAACGCTGGCATCCGCGTCGTGAACGTCCGCTCGGGCCTTGTGCTCTCCCCCGCCGGCGGCCTGCTCGGCCAGCTGCTGCTGCCGTTCCGGCTCGGACTCGGCGCCAAGATCGGGTCTGGCCGGCAGTACATGAGCTGGATCAGCCTGCCTGACGAGATCCGGGCGATCAGGTTCCTACTCGATTCGGCCGACGCCGCGGGAGCGTTCAACCTCACCGCGCCCGAGCCAGTGACCAACGCCGAGTTCACGGCGGCGCTGGCGCACACTGTCCGGAGGCCGGCCGTGCTCACGGTGCCGTCGTTCGCGCTCCGTGCCGCGCTCGGCGAGGTGTCGGCAGAACTGCTCGGCAGCGCACGGGTACTGCCGGCCCGGCTGCGGGCGGCCGGGTTCAGCTTCTCGCATCCCGACATCGCCGCGGCGCTCGGCGCGGTGCTCAGCGGCTAGCCGCCCTCAGGCCCTGCGGGCCGGCTGCTGGCCTCGGGCCCTTCCGGCCTGCGCGCGGCCCTGGCTTTGATCAGCCTGGCCAGCGGCGTGCCGACGGCCTGGCCGAGCAGCGGGATTTGCCAGAGCGGCGGCACTGGCTCTGTCTGGCCCTCGTAGCGCATCATCCGGCCGATCGTCAGCCGCAGCAGCCGTCTGGCCATCGCGATCGCCAGCACCGCCAGCGGCAGCTCGACCAGCAGCGCCGACAGCAAGCTGGCCAGGAATCCCGGCGTGTCGACGTCGAGCACCACGTCGAACCAGGCGTCACAGAGCAGCAGGGTCGCGAGCACGATCAGCGAGATGATCAGCAGCTGGCGGCGCCGCCAGGCGGCCCAGCCGGTCGCCGCGAACGCGACAAGCAGCGCTGCGTCGAACCCGACCCAGGCGCCCCGCCAGGTGCCGGTGCGGTAGAACTTCGGCAGCGTGACCGCGAGAACGCCGATCCACGCGGCGAGGACGATGCAGCCGGCGACGGTGACGACGAGCACCGCGTCCCACTTCCAGCCGCTGCCCGGCGACGGAGCCGACTCCTGCTCCAGCGCCGCGAGCGCCTGCAGCAGCTTGCCCCGCTCCTCGCGGCTCATCGCGGCGAGCGCGTCGGGATCGAGCCGGTTCTCCATGACACGAAAAGGTTAGCCGACCGAAATATCGGTCCTGCGAGCCCACGGCCGGCAGCGGCCGGCGCGGCATAGGCTGCAATGGTGGACCGTGAGCTTGTCTTCGTCAGGGCCGGGTTCGGCGACGCGGCGATCGACTACGAGCGAGCCTGGGACCTGCAGCGCGACCTGCACGCCAGGCGCGTGGCCGGCGAGATCCCTGACACGTGCCTGCTGCTCGAGCATCAGCCGGTATACACCGCCGGGAAGCGCACGAGCCCGGCCGACCGCCCGCTCGGCGATCCCGGCGCCCCGGTGATCGACGTCGACCGCGGCGGCAAGATCACCTGGCACGGCCCCGGCCAGCTTGTTGGCTACCCGATCGTCGCGCTTAACGAACCCGTCGACGTGATCAGCTACGTCAGGGCCGTCGAGGAGGCGCTGATCAGGACCTGCGCGGATGCGGGCCTGACCACCGAGCGGGTCGGCGGCAGGAGCGGGGTCTGGGTGAGGACCGCAGGGCCCGAGGCCAGCAGCCGGCCCGGGGGGCCAGACCGCAAGGTCGCGGCGATCGGGATCCGGGTGGCGCGAGGCGTCACCATGCACGGCTTCGCGCTCAACTGCGACAACGACCTGTCCTGGTTCGGCAAGATCATCCCGTGCGGCATCTCCGACGCGTCGGTGACCTCGCTGTCCGCCGAGCTTGGCCACCCGGTCAGGATCGGCGACGTCATCGCCAGCGCGCAGCGCCACCTCGCCGCCGTTCTCGGCGCCAGCCGCACCAGGGAGCTGGCGAGCGCCAGCGAGCTGCTGGCCAGCCACGTCGGCTGAGCCCCGCCCACTGAAACAGCGCTAGCTGACTTCGTGCGGCAGGAACAGCGTCCTGCCGGAGTCCCGTGCCCTGAGCGCGCCCCTGACCCTGGCCAGGCCGTAGGCGGGCAGGTAGCCGGGCAGGTCGGCGGGCGCGACGAAGTCGAAGCCGTCCAGCTCCGCCTCCTGGATCACGATCGCTGACCCGTTGTCCAGCTGCCCGCCGTCGAAGACGAAGTGCATGATCGGCCGCGCGTCGGCGCCGTAGGGCTGTGACCAGTCGGTGGCCAGCAGCCTGCCGACGGGGATGTTTAGCCCGAGCTCTTCGGCGAGCTCGCGGCCGCAGCCGACCTGGGGTGGTTCGCCGTGCTCGCAGATCCCGCCCGGAAGGGACCACAGGTCGCGGTAGTTCGGCTTGACCACCAGCACCCGTCCGCTGGTGTCGGTGATCAGCCCGCCAGCGGCGATGACCACGCCTGGCAGGCTCGCGAACCAGGTATCAGGATCGGCCACCTCAGTTCCGGCCTGCAAGGTACGCCCCGACCTCGGCGAACGGCACGGCTTCCTGCTCGGCGCCGGCGAGGTCGCGCACCGTGACTGTGCCAGCCTCGCGCTCGGCGTTGCCGTAGATCAGGCACCAGCGCGCCCCCTGGTCGACCGCCCACTTCAGCTGCTTGCCGATCTTGCCGGACGAGCCCAGGTAGACGGTGGCGCGCAGGCCAGCGGACCTGGCCTGGGCGGCGAGCGCGAACGACGGCACGGCGAGGTCAGGGCCGAGCACGGTCACCGCGACGTCCACCCGGCCCCCCTGGCCGGCCACCTCGTCGGGCAGCATCATGAAGATCCGCTCGATTCCCAGGGAGGTGCCGACGGCAGGGACGTCAGGCCCGCCGAGCTGCTCGATCAGGTGGTCATAGCGGCCACCGCCGCCCAGCGAACCCGGCACGCCGTCGGCCACGACCTCCCAGATCGGGCCGGTGTAGTAGCTGAGGCCGCGCACCATCCGCGGCGCGAACGCGATCCGCCCGGCCGGGATCTGCGAGCTAGCGAGGGCCAGGACCTGATCGAGTTCCTCAAGCCCTGTCATCCCGGCGTCAGAGGGCTTCAGCGCGGTCCTGATCCGGTGGGCCGCGTCGTCCGCCGTCATCGTCCCGACGATGTCGGCGGCCGCCGGCTCGGCCAGGCCGCGCCCGGTCAGCTCGTCGATGACCTCGCGGGGACTCAGCTTGTCCAGCTTGTCCAGCGATGTGAGCACGCCAGCACCGAGCTCATCCGGCACGTCGAACACCTCGAGCAGGCCGGAGAGCACCTTGCGGGAGTTCACCAGGATCGTGAAGTCGGCCAGGCCAAGGGCGGCCATCGCGTCGTGCAGCGTGCACACGATCTCAGCGTCCGCCAGCGGCGACGCGGAGCCGAGCGTGTCGACGTCGCACTGGGTGAACTCGCGGAACCTGCCGCGCCCCGGCCGGTCGGCGCGCCAGACCGGGCCGATCGCGTAGCGCTTATACGGCGTCGGCAGCTGAGCGCCGTAGGCCGCGGTCACCCTTGCGAGCGGCACGGTCATGTCGTAGCGCAGCGCGAGATCGACCTCGCCGGACGCCTCGTGCTCGCCGCGGCGAAGGATCTTGAACACGAGCTTGTCGGCCTCGTCGCCGTACTTGCCGAGCAGCACGTCAACTCGTTCGAACGCCGGGGTCTGCAGCGGCTCGAAGCCATAGCCATGGAAAACCGAGCGCAGCACTCCGATAGCCCACTCGCGCTTGGCGTACTCGGCGGCGAGGAAGTCGCGCGTTCCTGACGGCGGATCGAACTGGCTAGGCATGGAATCAATGATCCCACGTGCTGGACGGCCAGCAGGGCCAGGCCGACATAGGCTAGGAGCGTGGTAGTGGCACCGGGAGAGCGGCGGCTGCTGCGCGTCGAGGCGCGGAACAGCCAGACCCCGATCGAGCGTAAGCCCCCGTGGATCAAGACCAGGCTGCGGACCGGCCCGCAGTTCACCGAGCTGCAGCAGCTGGTCAGGCGCGAGGGCCTGCACACGGTCTGCGAGGAAGCGGGCTGTCCCAACATCTTCGAATGCTGGGAGGACCGCGAGGCCACGTTCCTGATCGGCGGCGACCTGTGCACCAGGCGGTGTGACTTCTGCCAGATCGCGACCGGCAAACCTGCTCCGCTCGACACCGACGAGCCGCGTCGGGTGGCCGAGTCCGTGGCCACCATGGGGCTGCGGTACGCGACCGTGACCGGCGTCGCCCGCGACGACCTGGCGGACGGTGGCGCGTGGCTCTACGGGCAGACGTGCGTGGAGATCCACGAGGCCGTGCCTGGCTGCGGGGTCGAGCTGCTGATCCCCGACTTCAACGCCGAGCCAGCGCTGCTCGCCGAGGTGTTCGGCGCGCGTCCCGAGGTCCTCGCGCACAACATCGAGACGGTGCCGCGGATCTTCAGGCAGATCAGGCCAGGATTCCGCTACGAGCGTTCGCTCGAGGTCCTCGAGGCGGCCAAGGCGGCCGGCCTGATCACCAAGTCCAACCTGATCCTCGGCATGGGCGAGGAGCGCGAGGAGATCACCGCGGCCATGCGCGACCTCCTGGCGGCCGGATGCGACCTGCTGACCATCACCCAGTACCTCCGCCCGTCGCCGCGGCATCATCCGGTCGACCGCTGGGTCACCCCTGCCGAGTTCGACGAGCTGGGCGACGAAGCGCGGGCGCTCGGTTTCGCCGGGGTCATGTCGGGTCCGCTGGTCAGGTCGTCCTACCGGGCCGGCCTGCTGTACCGTGCCGCGCTCGACCGGCTCAGCGGAGGGCAGTCCGCCGGGAGTCCTGTTAATCCTGGTCCTGCACTATCCTCACATGCATGGTAAAGAAGCCCGGCGGCGCTGCGGCGCAGGCACCCAGCAAGGCGGCGAAGAAAGCGGCGGCTGACCCGTCGGCAGCCGGTCGCCTGCAGCAGATCAAGATGGCCGCGGGGATCATCCGCAAGTCAGACGCGCGCGCGATGCCGATCATCATCGGCAGCGGCGTCGCCGTCCTCGTCGTGCTCGTGGTGGTCGGCCTGCTGACCGGGCAGGCTCCCGTGCTCATCCCGTTCGGCGTGATCCTGGGCGCGCTTACGTCGATGATCCTGTTCGGGCGTTACGCGCAGTCTGCGCAGTACAAGGCCATCGCCGGGCAGCCTGGCGCCGCGGCCGCCGTCGTCCAGACGATGCGCGGCAACTGGACCGTGACCCCGGCCGTCGCCGGCAACAGGAACATGGACATCGTGCACCGCGTCGTCGGCCGTCCCGGCGTGATCCTGATCGGCGAGGGGTCGCCGACCGGCCTGCACAGCCTGATCAGCGCGGAGAAGAAGAAGATCGCCAGGATCGCCTACGCGGTGCCGATCAGCGAGATCCAGGTCGGCGACCAGAACGGCCAGATCCCGGTCAAGCAGCTGCAGCGGACGCTGATGAAGATGCCGCGCGAACTCAAGCCAGCGGCCGTGAACGACCTCAACAACCGGCTCAAGGCGCTTCCCTCGTCGTTGCAGGCGCCGCGCGGGCCCATCCCCCGCACCGGCCGGATGCCCAAGCCCCCGCGCCCGAAGGTGCGCTAAAGCCAGCACAGCGGCCGAAGGTCCGCTAAACGCGGACGACGACCGAGTTCGCCGCGCGGTCGTGCATGCCACGCAGGTCCCCGTCGAAGATCAGCGGCGGAATGACCGTGAGCAGCAGCAGCGTCCTGACCAGTCCCCAGCCAGGCCCGACGATGCCGCCGTCCAGCCTGACGACCCTGATCCGCAGCAGAAGCTTGCCCATCGTGAACCCGGTGAGCGCGGTGAACACGTAGTCCTGGGCGGCGAAAAGGAGCAGCGTCCAGTAGGCGACGTCGGCCTCGTACGGCCTGACTGCGGCGACGACAATCACCCAGCACAGCAGCCAGTCCGCGAACAGCGCGCCGACCCGGCGCGACATGCTGGCTACCGCGCCCCGGCCAGTCTCAGGCAAGCCCAGGTCACGGCCGGGGTAGCCTGGCTGATCTGCGCCGCCGGCCTGGGGGGCGCGTGCCGAGCCGGCTCGCTTCTGTTCCGTCACGCCTTCACAGTACCCAGTTGGCTCAGTGGCTGGCCTGACGGCGTAACGCGGCCGAAACATCGGGGACACGGACCGGAAATCGCGGAACGCTAACCTCGTGCAGACTCACCCGCCGGCCGAAGATTCGTGAACGAGCAAGGGAGTACGGATGTTCACAAGCGGTGAAGAGGTCCTGCGGTACATCGCCGATGCGGACGTGCAGTTCGTGGACGTCAGGTTCTGCGACCTGCCTGGCACGATGCAGCACTTCACGGTGCCCGCCGGGGCGTTCGAGGAGCGGGTGTTCACCGACGGGCTGATGTTCGACGGCTCGTCGATCAGGGGCTTCCAGGAGATCCACGAGTCCGACATGCTGCTGCTGCCGGACCCCTCCACCGCGGTGGTCGACCCGTTCCGCACGCACAAGACACTGAACCTGACGTTCTTCGTGCACGACCCGCTGACCGGCGAGCCTTACAGCAGGGACCCGCGGAACATCGCGAAGAAGGCCGAAGAATATCTGCGCGGCAGCGGCATCGCGGACACCGCGTACTTCGGCCCTGAGGCCGAGTTCTACATCTTCGACTCCGCGCGGTTCGCGACCAGCCCGAACGAGGGCTACTACCACCTCGACTCGATCGAGGGCGCCTGGAACACCGGCAGGGACGAGCCTGGCGGCAACCTCGCCTACAAGCCTCGCTACAAGGGCGGCTACTTCCCGGTCTCGCCCACCGACCACTACAGCGACCTGCGCTCTGAGATGGTCAGCAAGCTGATCGAGGTCGGCATCGACGTCGAGATGCAGCACCACGAGGTCGGCACCGCTGGCCAGGCCGAGATCGACATCAGGTTCGACAGGCTGCTGCACATGGCCGACAAGCTGATGCTCTACAAGTACGTGGTCAAGAGCGTCGCGCGCGCCGCCGGCAAGACGGTGACGTTCATGCCCAAGCCGCTGTTCGGCGACAACGGCTCCGGCATGCACTGCCATCAGAGCCTCTGGAAGGACGGCGAGCCGCTGTTCTACGACGAGGTCGGCTACGCGGGGCTGTCCGACATGGCCAGGTACTACATCGGTGGCCTGCTCAAGCACGCACCGTCGTTGCTCGCGTTCACCAACCCGACGATGAACTCCTATCACCGGCTGGTGCCTGGCTTCGAGGCGCCGGTCAACCTGGTCTACTCGCAGCGGAACCGGTCGGCATGCGTGCGGATCCCGATCACGGGTGCCAGCCCGAAGGCCAAGCGGATCGAGTTCCGCGTCCCCGATCCGGCCAGCAACCCGTACATCGCGTTCGCGGCCATGCTGATGGCTGGCGTCGACGGGATCAGGAACAAGATCGAGCCGCCAGAGCCGGTTGACAAGGACCTCTACGAGCTGCCGCCGGACGAGGCCTTCGCGATCCCGAAGGTGCCAGGCTCGCTGGAGAAGGTGCTCGAGTGCCTGGAGGCCGACCACGAGTACCTGCTCGAAGGCGGCGTCTTCACCGGCGACCTGATCGAGACCTGGGTCGACTACAAGCAGACCCACGAGATCGACCCGATCAGGCTGCGCCCGCACCCGCACGAGTTCGAGATGTACTTCGACTGCTGAGCGCCCGCCTTCGCCCCGCCTAGGGCCCAGCCCAGCCTGCCTGCCGGGCCGCGCGGGTAGCTCTACCGAGATCGAAGCCCGGTATGGGTGGGACACCCATACCGGATACAGGTGATGGGTGTCCAACCCATACCGGGTGGACTGTCAAGGGATCTTCGGGAACGATGTCACCGTCGCTAGCACCCGCCGCTGGCTGTCGTACAGGACCAGCCTGGTGAGCCGCACCTGATCCCGGGTTCCGAGCGCGATGTACGTCCGTCCGCCCACGACCACGGGGATCACGGTGATCGTCCTGCCGTCGGACAGCTGAGCCCTGGCCTGAGCGGTCTGAGCGCTGACGGTTCCCGCGTACCAGAACAGCACGCTTGTCGGCGTGGCATACGGCAGGACGATGAGGGACGGGCGGACCGGTACCGGGCCGACCGGCCCGCAGACGCTCGCGCTGCCACGCTGGCTGGCCGGGCCGGTCGATGACGTATAGCACTCGCCTGCCGGTCCGAGCGTGACGCGCATGTGCCACGGCATGCCGCGCACTCGGCCCGAGCCGATCTCGCCAGACGCCGCGTCGCCGGTGGCCGCCTCCACGTTGATCCAGGTCCCGGTCTGGAACGGGCTGGCCGGGTCGAAGTAGTCGGCCATCGGCGCGTATCTGAGGGTGCGGCCATCCGCCGACCGGGCCACCATCCGCTTCACGCCCTGCCTGGGGTACTCGAAGCCGGCGAGCCGGAACCGCTGATCGCACAGCGTGACGGTGACCGGGTGGAGGCGAAGCCGGGTGCCATCGCCCAGAATAGCTCTCACATCGCGGACGCCGGGCCGCAGCTGCAGGAAGGCGAACCCGACCCCCGGCCGACCAGAGTTCAAAGCCAGGAACGCGATGCTGCCGAGACCGAACCCTGGCATGAACCCGCGCTGCAGCAGGTCACCGGTGCGCCCGTCGAGAAGCACCCCAGGCAGGCACCGGTAGCCAGGGTTCGCCAAGTTGACGGCGGCGAGCTGCCACGGCTTGCCGCTCGCGACGCCTGAGGCGAAAACGCCACCGCCTCGCGCCGGCACGCTCGGCGCGTGCTGCCCGGCCGTGGCAACGACACCAGCCGCGGCCGCGATCACCGCCACGCCAGCAGCCGCCGCCACCATCCGCCGGACCTTCAGCGCCCTGCTGCGCCTGAACACCGCCTCGACCGGCGCCGGCCCCGGATCGGCCACGTCGATCTCCGCGTGCAGCTGCCGCCTGAGGGCGGCTTCCTCGGCCTGCTTCACCGCGCACCACCCCGCTTGATCACCGCGAGTCCTCGTCGATAAGGGCCGCGCTCGTCCGGAGCTTCGCGAGCGCACGCCACGCCTGGCTGCGCACCGTGCCTTCCGTGCACCCGAGCAGGGCCGCTACCTGCGCGTCGCTCAGGTCAGCCCAGTAGCGGAGCACGATGACCGCGCGCTGCCGCGGCGCCAGCTCACGCAGCGCCTCCATCAGGTCTGACCGCTGGCCGACGACCACTGCCGGGTCGGGCTGGGCAGCGTCGTCCAGCGCGGCATCAGGCAGCGCGCGGGCATCCTCGGCCGGCCGTCGCCTACGGAACCGGCGGTTGTTCGCATTGATCAGCATCTTGCGCACGTACGCGTCTGGATCGTCGGCCCTGCTCACGCGCCACCACGCGGTGCACGCTCCGGCCAGCGCAGTCTGCGCCAGGTCCTCGGCGAGCCAGCGGTCACCGGTCAGGGCGTAACCGAGCCGCACGAGATCCGGCCAGCGGCTGACCATGAACTCGCGGAACTGCTCGCGGTCATGGCCGTTCACGCCGTCGCTCCCGTCGCCTGCTCGTCCTTCCATCACATATGAGCACTGGTCGGCAGCGAAATGCTGCACGGGCCATTGAAGTCATCGCAGGCGTGATGACGGTGGCGCTGCCAGCCGGTGGCCCGTGTATCGATGGTCCATTCATCACCAGATCCCGCAATGAGGGGACCATCGATACACGGCTGGATCCGATCAGACCCTGGGGTATCGGGCCGTCAGGGTTCATGTTGGTGGTGACCTCAGTGCTGTATCAGGCCGCCGACCGGGACAGGAGCGACGTGGCCGGTCACCGGACCGGCCTGCGCCAGGGCGAGGCCGATGTCGACCAGTGATGACCGGCGCAGGCAAGCGACCTCGGGGATCGGAGTCCAGACCGACCCGGCGGTTTCGCCGTTCGGCTCAGGCCGCAGCTGACCGCCGGGTGATGCGGACCCGCTAGAAGATGCCGACATTGTGATGTCCTCGACGCACACGGCGTATGCCGCCCGCCGGAAACTCATCCCATACCTCGCCTGACCCAGTCCAAGCGGCAGAGGACGGTACTGATCAAGTATGGATGTGCCATCCATATCGGCGCACGATGATGAATGGCACACCCATACACACGCCGCTAGCAGGGGGGCACGGCAGCTAGCGGCAAGCTGGGTGACGGACAAGCTGCGGAGGGGCAAACCCGCCCGTCACCCAACAAAGCCAACGAGCGGCTCGCGGCCTGAGTGCCCGGTTCCGTGCTGAATTCTTGGCTGGTACTACAGCCGCAGTTCGCGATGTGGCTCGGCGTGGCGGCCGGCGGCAGGTCCTGGCCTGCGGCGACGGGTCGAAGGTCAATACCGTGGCCCAGCAGTTCGGGTTGAAGGTCTCCAGCCTCTCGATCCTCCGCCCTCTCGAGAGCGCGCTACGAGTCACCTTCGTGGTGCCGGACTCAGCCACGATCGATTGGACAGTCGACCAGCTGCGCACCGCACTGGTTGGTCCGACTACTTCTAAGGCTTGTCGGCTAGGCGAGGGAGTCCAGCGGAACGGATGCATCGGTCAGCGCGTCCTTGCTGACCGGCTTGCCGGAACGGACGAGCGCGGCGATGGCGTCGTTGACGTCCCAGATGTTGACGTTCATGCCGGCCAGCACCCGGCCGTCGTCGCCCAGCCAGAACGCGACGAACTCGCGCCCTGGAACATCCCCGCGGAACACTATCTCGGCGTAGCCGCCGGGCTCCACGTAGCCGGAGTACTCCATGCCGAGGTCGTACTGGTCGGTGTAGAAGTACGGCACCCGGTCGAAGGCGACGTCCTGGCCGAGCATGGCCTTGGCCGCGGCGACGGGCTGGTGCCTGGCGTTGGCCCAGTGCTCGACCCTGATGTGCTTGCCGATCAGCGGGTGGAACGCGTTCGCGACGTCTCCGGCGGCGAACACGTCAGGGTCGGACGTGCGCAGCGCGGCGTCGGTGACGACGCCGTTGTCGATCCGCAGGCCGGCCGCGGAAGCAAGCGCGGTGTTCGGCGCGATGCCGACACCGACGATCACCACGTCGGCGTCGATGTGGGTGCCGTCGGTGAGCCGGATCCCGTTCGCCGCGCCGCCGCTGCCCGTGATCTCCGCGACCTGAACGCCGTTCCGCAGGTCGACCCCGTGATCGGTGTGCAACTGAGCGAACACCTCGGCGACCTCGCGGCCAAGCACGCGCAGCAGCGGCAGCTCGGCCATCTCGAGCACGGTCACCTCGTCGCCCGCGGTCCTGGCAGCCGCCGCGGTCTCGAGCCCGATCCAGCCGCCACCGATCACGGCGACCCGTGACGCTCGCTCGAAGGCCGCCCTGATCCTGTCACTGTCCTGGACCTCGCGCAGGTACATCACGCCGTCGAGGTCAGCGCCGGGAATTGATACCCGCCGCGGCGACGAGCCGGTCGTCAGCAGCAGTCTGGAGTACCCGAGCCGCGACTCATCGTTCAGGACGACCTCGTGCGCGGCCGGGTCGACTGCGGTCACGATCGTGCCCAGTCGCAGGTCCACGTTGTTCTCGCCGTACCACTCGCGCGGCTGGACGTAGAGCTTGTCCCGGCCGTGCTTGCCCATCAGGTAGTCCTTGGACAGCGGCGGCCGCTCGTACGGGGTCTCGTCCTCCGAGCCGATCAAGGTGACCGGTCCCTCGAAGCCCTCGCTCCGAAGCGTCTCGGCGGCGCGTGCGCCAGCCAGGCTCGCCCCGACGATCACCATTGCGTTGTCAGTGCTCACGGCTAGGTTCCTCTCAGTGCTGCAGTCATGGGCTTGCTCTTATGGGCTTGCTTCTCAGGCGTGCACGCCCGAGAAGGCGAAAAACTCTGAACGCGATCGCGGGTCCGTGCGCAGGGTGCCGAGCAGGGCCGACGTCACGGTGGTCGAGCCGGTTGCCCGGACTCCGCGCAGGGTCATGCAGGTGTGCTCGGCCTCGAGCACCACGCCGGCGCCGCGCGGCTGCAGGCGGTCCAGCAGGCAGTCGGCGACCTGCCTGGTCAGCCGTTCCTGCGTCTGCGGCCTGGCCGCGAAGTGCTCGACGAGACGGGCCAGTTTGGACAGGCCGAGAATACGCTCGCCCGGGAGGTAGCCGACGTGCGCGACGCCGGCGAACGGCAGCAGATGGTGCTCGCAGACGGTGCGGAACGGAATTCCGCGCGCGATCACGAGCTCGTCATATCCCTCGGCGTTCTCGAACGTGGTCAGCCGCAGCGGCGCCGGCTCGAACAGCTCGGCGTAGGCACGCGCCATCCTGCCCGGCGTGGCGCGCAGGCCGTCCTCGTCGAGGTCGATCCCGAGTGCGGCCAGGAAGTCGGCCGCGGCCTGCTCGGCGGCGACCATGTCCACGGCCGGACCTGGCCACCTGGCGACCACGTCGTCAGCAAACCCTCCGGGTCGGCCGCTGGCCTCAGGCGCGGGGTCAGGCGGGTACGGCGGGGCGAGGATCAGCTCATGCGTCATGGCGCTCCATCGGTTGGGCGGGCCGGGGTGGGCGTGGGGTAGGCGGGGGGTGCCTGACCGGTCCTGACCACGACGCAACACCGGCCGGGGACGGGTTCGAGGGCCGGCCGCGCGTCATCCGCGCCGATCCCCGACGCGACGCCCTCGATCAGGGCCAGGTTCATCGTGCAGACGATCTCGCGATGGTGCTCGGCCAGCTGATGGAACGGGCAGTTCCGCAGGGCCACGCTGCCGTCGTCGCCGGCGAACGGCTCGAAGCCGTGCTCGGTCAGCACGGCGCTCATCGCGGTCTGGCCCGACTCCTTGGACCGTGCACCGAGATCAGCACCGAGCCGCCGGGCCGCTCGCTTGAGGCAGGCGAGGGAAAAGCCGCTCGCGTCCGACTCGACCGCTTCGGCCAGCAGCCTGGCGGCCAGCTCGTACTCACGCGGCGGCGCGGAGACCGCGAATTCCCCTGGCGACCTCGCGTAGACCTTCGCCGGCCGCCCGGCGCCAGGGCCGGTCCTGCCAGGCGGCCTCCGGTAGTCGGCCGTGAGCAAGCCGAGAGTGACTAGCCGGTCCAGGTGATAGGCGGCGAGCGGGCGGCCGATGCCGAGCTCAGCGGCGGCCTCCTCGCGGCCGACCGGTTCCGCGGACGCGGAGACGAAGTCATACAGCTTGCGCCGAACCGGGTCGTCGAGGCCGTAGACGAGCGCGAGGCGCTGCTCGTCCCGGTTCATCCCGACGTCGATCCGCATCCCGCTACTCTAACACTAATTCTTATTAGCTAAACAACCGGGCTCTCCCGTGGCTCGCCCTCGCACGGCGAGTCCTGGCGGGGTGCTACCCCACGTGATCGCAGAGCATCTCGATCACCTCGCCTGCCGGCCGGGTCGTCGCCGCGCGGTAGCCCTGGCCAGCCCACAGGCTCATCCGGTCAGGATCGCCCGCCGCGGCCGCGGCGGCGCGGACCGGCCGGGTCGCGTTGTTGATCTCCGGGTAGGCGGCGGGCGCGTCCTGGTGCTCGCGCATGAACGCGTTGACCAGGCCGCGCGCCGGCCGGCCGCTGAACGCCCTGGTCACGGCCGTCTCCTGGTACCGCGGATCGGCCAGCGCGGCCTTGTACACCGGGTGCGCGCCGCTTTCCGGGCAACGCAGGAACGCGGTGCCGCACTGCACGGCGGCGGCCCCGGCGTCCAGGGCGGCCGCCACGTCCGCGGCCGTCATGATGCCGCCAGCCGCGACCAGCGGGACGTCGGTGGCTGCGCCGATCGCAGCGACGAGTTCGAGCGCCGCTGCCTGGCTGCCCGGCCGGTTCGTGAACGTGCCGCGATGCGCTCCGGCCTCGCTGCCCTGGACGCACAGGCAGTCGGCGCCGGCCAGGACGGCGGTCGCGGCCTCGCCGGTGTCGGTGACGGTCACCCACACGCTGCTCCCCGCGGCCCGCAGCGCCGCGATGACGTCGGGTTCCGGGCAGCCGAACGTGAAGCTCACGACCGGGACCGGATGCGCCGTCAGGTCGGCGATCTTCGCGGGCCAGTCGTCGTCATCCCAGCTCGCTTCCCCTGGCCGGGCGGCCACGGCCGGGTCCTCGGCGACGCCGCCCAGGTACCTGGCCAGCGCGCCCTGATCGGCGGCAGGGCCCCCTGGCACGAACACGTTGACGCCGAACAGCCCGTCCGTCGCCGCCCGGGCCGCCTCGATGTCGGCACGCATGGCCAGCGCGGTCTTATACCCGGCCGGCACGAAGCCGATCGCACCGGCGGCAGCGGCAGCGGCGACCAGGCCGACCGAACTCGGCCCGCCGGCCATCGGCGCGACGACCAGGGGCCGCCTGGCGAGGTCACCGATCACGTGGCCAGTCTGCCAGCCGTAGAGTGTCACGGTGACCAATCCCCCGGCGGACCAAGGGCCGGAAGCGGTCGCCTGGGAACGAGCGCTCAGGGAGCTCGGCACAGCCAGCAGGGCGGCGAGCGAGAAGGCCTACCTGAAGAGCGACCTTGAGTTCGCCGGGACCGCCGTCCCGGCGATCAGGGCGCTGGTGACCGCCTGGTGCAAGGCGCGCCCCGGCCTCGCGCACGACGAGCTCACCGGCTTGGTCGAGAAGCTATGGGAGAGCCCGCTCTATGAGTGCAGGCAGGCGGCGGTGATCCTGCTCGAGCGATCAGGGAAGCTGCTCGGTCCTGCCGATCTGCCGCTGCTCGAGCACCTGCTCAGGACGTCGCGCAGCTGGGCGCTGGTCGACGGCCTGGCCGTCAATGTCGTCGGCGGCCTGGCCGAGGGCTGCCCGCAGACCGGTGCCGTGCTCGACCGGTGGGCCGGCGACGAGGACTTCTGGCTGCGGCGCTCGGCGTTGCTCGCGCTGCTCAGGCCGCTCCGGGCGGGCGGCGGCGACTTCGAGCGGTTCGCCAGCTACGCGGACGCGATGCTGACCGAGCGGGAGTTCTTCATCCGCAAGGCGATCGGCTGGGTGCTCCGTGAGACCGGCAAACGCCGCCCTGAGCTGGTCGCCGCATGGCTGGGTCCGCGGGTGCACCAGGCCTCGGGCGTCACGGTCCGTGAGGCGGTCAAACCGCTCCCTGCGCCGATCCGTGCCGCATTGCTGGCCGGATACCGGGACAAAATCCCGATCCGCTGGGAGCATGATGTCAAAGCCACAACCGGATGATCAGCCTGCCCGCGGGAGGCGTAGTGTCCGAAACGCGGGTCACAGTCACGCGCGGTGAACTCCGCTGTTACCTGGCCAGGCCGGCCGGAGATGGGCCATGGCCTGGCGTCCTCGTCCTGCACGACGCCCTCGGCATGACGCCTGACCTGCGTGCCCAGGCTGACTGGATGGCCAGCGAGGGCTATCTCGCGCTCGCCCCCGACCTGTACTCGATCGGCCGGAAGTCCCGGTGCCTCGTCTCTGTCTTCCGCGACCTCGCGGCTGGGCACGGCCAGGTCTTCGACGATGCCGAGGCATGCCGGTCCTGGCTGGCAGGACAAGATGACTGCACAGGCCGCGTGGGCGTCATCGGATTCTGCATGGGCGGCGGGTTCGCGTTGCTGCTCGCGGGCTCCGGCGGGCCATCAGGGGCTAGCACCGATGCGGGCAGCGGTTTCGGCGCAGCGAGCGTCAACTACGGCATGGTGCCGAAGGACGCGCAGACACTGCTGCAGCAGTCCTGCCCTGTCGTGGCGAGCTACGGGGCGCGGGACCGCACGCTGAGCGGCGCCGCGGTCAGGCTGACCGCGGCGCTCGACGCGGCAGGCGTCGAGCACGACGTCAAGGAGTATCCGGGGGTCGGCCATTCGTTCATCAACCATCATCCTGGCGCGCTCGCGACACTGCGCGGCGCTGCCGGTCCAGAGGCCGCGATGCCGCGGTTCTTCGCCGTGCTGAACGCGGTCGCCGGGCCGCTGATGGGCGTCGGCTACGCCGAGCAGCAGGCCCGCGATGCCAGGCGGCGGATCGTCGCCTTCTTCGACCGGCACCTGAAGCCCGGCCCCATGAGCCAACCCCCGCCCCCGAACCAACATTGAGAAAGCGCCGCAGAAGGAAACAGGGTGGCAACTGACATAACGCACCGCCCGGTCGTTGACGGCCGCACAGCGCGGAAGGACAAGAACAGGCTCGCGGTGCTCGATGCCGTGCTCGAGCTGTTCACCGAGGGGGACCTGATCCCCTCGCCAGAGGCGATCGCCCAGCGCTCAGGAGTTTCACTTCGCTCCGTCTACCGCTTCCTGGGTGCCAGCAGGGACCTCGTGCACGCCGCGATCGAGCGTCACCTGGAACGGGTCGGACCGCTCTTCGCGCTCGAGCCGATCGGAGAGGGGCCGTTCGCCGATCGGGTCGAGGAGTTCGTCTCGGCCAGGCTGCGGCTGTATCAGGCGATCGCGCCGACCGCGAGGGCGGCCCAGGCGCGCACCAGGATGCGAGCCACCCCCGCCAGCGAGATCATCAGGGAGAGCCTGAACGCCCGCCGCGGCCTGCTCCGCGTCCAGCTGTCGAGGCATTTCGCGGAGGAGCTTGGCGCGTTCGGCCGCCGGGCCGATTCGGTCCTCGCGGCCGCCGACGCGCTGACGCAGATCGAGACCATCGACTGGTACCTGGTCGACGGCGGCTACACGCTGGCCCAGACCAAGGACGCGATCGTGACCGGCCTGCACCGGCTGCTCAGGTCCGAGCTGCCGCCCGACACCGACGCCGATTCCAACCCCGTCGCCAACCCGACGCCGGATAGTCGCTAAGTCGACAATCTGCTCTCGCCTCAGCGGAACGCATCGGGTCAGCCATAAAAGACGCGTTCCATCACGGCCCTGGACCGGCGCGCCGCCCGCCGCCAGTCCTGGACGAGGTCCTGCGAGCCGCCTGGCCGGTAGCCAAGCAGCCGGGCCGTCCCGGCCAGCTCGGGCTGCCCGGCCGGCAGCACGTCCGATGCCCGCCCGGTCACCAGCATCACCGCGTTCCTGATGGTCGTGGCCAGCAGCCACGCGACGCTCAGCGCCTCGGCGTCGCCAACCGTGAGCAGTTCCTCGTCGCGTGCCGCCGCCAGGGCACCGAGCGTGCCTGTCGTGCGCAGCGACGGCACAGCGGCCGCGTACCGCAACTGGATCAGCTGAGCCACCCATTCGACGTCGGACAGCCCCCCGGGACCGAGCTTCACGTGCAGAGCCGGGTCAACGCCCCGAGGCATGCGTTCTGCTTCCATGCGGGCTTTGATTCGCTTAATTTCCCGAACAGGACCCTCCGCCATACCGCCGGCCGGGTAGCGGATCTCATCCGCCAGGGCGCGGAACGCCTCGCCGAGCGCGCCATCGCCGGCCGCGGGATCGGCGCGCAGCAGCGCCTGGACCTCCCACGGGCTCGCCCGCCTGCCGTAGTAGGCACGGTACGCGGCCAGCGTCCTGACCAGCGGGCCCTGCTTGCCTTCTGGCCGCAGGTCGGCGTCGACATGCAGGGACGGGTCGGGGCCCGGCCTGGCGAGCATGCGGCGCAGGTCCTCGGCGACCGCGTGCGCGGCCCTGGTCGCTGCCTCCTCGCTGGCGCCTGCGGCCGGCTCGAAGACGAAGAGCACGTCGGCGTCGCTGCCGTAACTCATCTCATGGCCGCCGAACCTGCCCATCGCGATGACACAGACCCTGGCAGGGAGCTCGCGGCCGGCGGCCTGGGCCCTGGCGACAGCCAGGTCGAGGACGGCGCCGATGGTCACGGCGGTGACGGTGCCGACGGCGCCTGCGACCCCCAGCGGATCGAGCCGGCCGAGCAGGTCGGCGGCCGCGGTGCGGAACAGCTCACGCCGCCGGATCGCGAGCAGGCCGCCGACGGCGCCGTGCTGGCGTGGGGGGACGACCCCTCGTGACCCCCCCGCCTCGGCGCCGCCGGTCGCGTTGACGTGCCTGCGCACCGTCGCCTCTGCCTCGGCGCGCAGAGCGGCCGCGTCGCGCCGCTCGAGCAGCGCGTCGTCCGCGAGCATGGCGACGGCGTCGGGCGCACGCAGCAGCAGGTCGGGGGCGTATCGGCCGGACGCGAGCACCCTGGCCAGGCGGGCAGCGACATTCGCGTCATCCCTGAGCAGCCGCAGGTACCAGGGTGACCCGCCGAGCGCCTCGCTGACCTGGCGGAACGCGAGGAGCCCGGCGTCGGGCCGCGGCGCGTCGGCGAACCAGCCGAGCATCGCAGGCAGCAGTGCCCGCTGGATGGCGGCCTTCCTCGACACCCCGGTCGTGAGCGCCCTGATGTGCCGGAGTGCTCCCTCTGGGTCGTCGTAGCCGAGCGCTTCGAGCCGTTCGGTGGCGGCGACTGAGGTCAGCCGCATGACGTCGTCGGGAAGCCTCGCTACCGCGTCGAGCAGCGGGCGGTAGAACAGCTTCTCGTGCAGCTGCCTGACCGTGCCGGCGTGCTGGCGCCACTGGATCATCAGCTCCTCGGCAGGGTCGGCCTGGACGTCACTCGCGGCGTAGCACATGGTGCGCAGCGCCCTGCCGAGCTGCCGCAGCACGGCGACGTCCGTTGGCAGCGAATGCGTCCGCCGCAGGTGCCGCAGCTGCAGCAGGTGCTCGACGACCCGCAGGAACCGATACGCGTCGGCCAGCATGGCGGCGTC
Organism: uncultured Actinomycetota bacterium; assembly: GCA_963739025.1. Taxonomy (GTDB): domain Bacteria; phylum Actinomycetota; class Actinomycetes; order Streptosporangiales; family Streptosporangiaceae; genus Chersky-822. Next base: position 1,302,874 of record CAVTYS010000006.1, read on the forward strand.
CTGCCTGCCGACGTATCCCCCGGCCGCCAGTGCAGTGAGCGCGGGCAGCGTCGCGGGGTCCCTGAGCGACTCGTCCGCCCTGCCGTGCACGAGCTGCAGGAGCTGGACGGCGAACTCGATGTCGCGCAGCCCGCCGGGGCCGAGCTTGATCTCCCGGCTGGCGCCGGCGGCTGGCAGGCTGTCCACGACCCGGCGCCGCATCGCCTGGACGTCGGCGACGAAGTCGTCGCGCTGGGCCGCCTGCCACACCAGCGGCGTCACGGTTTCGACGTACCGCCTGCCCAGGTCGGCGTCGCCCGCGACCGGCCTGGCCTTGAGCAGCGCCTGGAACTCCCAGGTCTTTGCCCAGCGCTGGTAGTAGGCCAGATGGCTGGCAAGGGTGCGGACCAGCGGCCCGTTGCGGCCCTCTGGGCGCAGGTTCGCGTCGACGGGGAAGAGCGCGCCCTCTGGGCCAGTGTCCGCGCACACCCTGATCAACGCGCTGGCCAGCTGCGTCGCGGTGCGCAGCGCGGCGGTCTCGTCGCCGGGCCTGCCGCCGGGTTCGGCGACGAAGATCACGTCGACGTCGCTCGCGTAGTTCAGCTCCCGCGCGCCGCACTTGCCCATGGCGATCACCGCGAGCCTGCAGTCCGCCGCCTGTGGCGGCAGCCAGGACCGCGCGATCGCCAGCGCCGCCTGGAGCGCCGCCGCGGCGAGGTCGGCGAGCCCGGCCATCACGTCATCGATGCCCATGGCGCCGGTGAGGTCGCGCGCGGCCAGCCACAGCAGCGCCCGCCTGTAGGCGATCCGCAGCGCGCCGGCATCCGCAGCGGCTAGCACCCCGGCGGTCAGATCGCCAGGTTCTTCCTGCATCAGCAGGTGCCAGTCGGCAGGATGCCTGCGCAGGTGGTCGGCCAGCGCTGTGCTGGTCCCGAGCACCGACGCCAGCCTGGCCCGCAGGCTGGCGTCGGTGCGGAGGGCGGCGTGCAGCCCGGCGCCGGGTTCCAGCCGGGCGAGCCCGGCCAGCGCCAGGTCAGCGTCGGGCGCGGCGCCGAGCGCGGTCACGATCTCGGCGTCCACGCCAAGCACGTCCCAGCCCAGCTCCTCGGCGAGCAGGCGCTCCGCCGCCGCCGTGTCAGCGAAGCCGAGCGCGGCCAGCCCGGCCAGGGTCACTGCGCGCGGGATGCTCACGCGTGCCACCGTAGCGGCACGCGGACCACTCCCCGCACCTCAGTAACGCGTCACCTCAGCAGCGCCTCAGGTCAGCAGCAGCACCGCGTAGGCCGCGAGCCAGTGCTCGACCATGTAGTGGTCGCCGACAACGTGCGGCAGCGCCGCCTCGGCGTGCACGCGGGCGGCGGCAAGAGCCGGCCCGGTTCGCTCGTCCCCTGGCGGGATGCTCTCCGCGATCCGGCGCCAGCACCAGGCCCGGCTGGCATTCAGGCCGTGCAGGTGCGCGATCTGGCCGTCGCTGGAGTCGGACACGACGGCCGGCTCGAACAGCGCCGGCGGCTGGCCGGATTCGATGCCTGGCAGGAACGCGGTCAGCCACTGGCCGAAGTCGCCAGGCCGCAGCAGCTGCGCCATCAGCTCGGCCTCGGCCAGTGCCGGTGACAGGAAGTCCGAGCCGCTGGGTTCCCATCCGCCCGGATAGCCCGCGTCCGCGCGATACCAGCGCGCCGCAGCGTCGGTGAGGGCTTCGGCCAGCTTTGCGTCGCCGGCGGCCGCACGCCTGCGAGCCCACGGCAGCGACCTGGACAGGGCGAAGGCCGTGTTGGCGTGCATCCCGTACCTGATCGGATACGTCATCCTGGGAAGCCAGCCGACGAACAGGTCCGTGACGGCATCGGCGAGTGGCCGCAGCGCGGCCGACCAGCGTCTTCCGTCCTCGTCATCGAGCGCCGCCGCGTCGTCGGCCAGGGTGAGTGCCCAGCCCCACGCATACCACCCCGGCCGGTTCGGCCCCGCGACGTACGCGGCCTCAGCGGCCAGCGCCTCAGGCGCGAACTGCCGGTCCAGGATGGCCCGCACCTCGGCGGCGGGAACGAGCGCCTCCGCGGTACGCAGCAGCCTGACCAGCAGCCAGTGCATCTCGACGCACGAGTGCCAGTCGAAGCTGCCAAAGAACACGGGATTGCGGTCTCTCGGCCGGTGCGGGAAGTCACCTGGCGCGCTCATTGTCTGGTAGAAGCCGTAGGGAAACTCACGCTCGATGTTGGCCATCGCGACGCGCGCGTAGGCCGCGGCGTTCGCCTCCAGGAGCTGCCGCCAGTCAGTGCTGTTCGCCACGCTCGATAGCCTGGCCTACCAGTAGCGCGAGCTCAACGCCAGGGCCCGGTGAAGCGCGTGGATGAGCCGGTCCCCTGGATCCCAGAGCGGCGGCTGTGCCTTTCCCGGTCACGAAAACCTCGTCCCTGGCGCAGCCGGTTGCGTCAACGACCACCCGCAGGCCGGCCCGACCGGCGAACGTGACGTGGTAGCTCGGCACGCTCAGGTGTGCGGCTGGCGCCGACGTGACGGGCGCCCGTCATCAGCGCCGCGGCGACGCTACAGCGAGGACAGGTAGCGCTCGAGCTCGAACTCGGTGACCTGGCGCCGGTACTCCTGCCATTCCTCCCGTTTGTTGCGGAGGAAGAAGTCGAAGACGTGCTCGCCGAGCGTCTCGGCGACCAGCTCGCTGTTCTGCATGACGTTGCACGCGTCCGACAGGGTCTGCGGCAGCGGTGCGATGCCGAGCGCGCGGCGCTCGGCCGGGGTCAGGGCCCAGACGTCGTCTTCGGCGCCCGGCGGAAGCTCGTAGTCCTCCTCGATGCCCTTCAGCCCGGCCGCGAGGATCACGGCGAACGCCAGGTACGGATTGCACGCCGGGTCGAGCGAGCGGAACTCGATCCGCGTCGCGTTGCCCTTCTTGGGCTTGTACATCGGCACCCGGATCAGCGCCGAGCGGTTGTTATGGCCCCAGCAGATGTACGCGGGCGCCTCACCGCCCGCGCCGGCGATCCGCTCGGCGCCGCCCCAGAGCCGTTTGTAGGAGTTGACCCACTGGTTGCACACGGCCGTGATCTCAGCGGCGTGGGTGAGCAGGCCCGCGATGAACGACCGGCCGACCTTGGAGATCATGAATTCCCCGCCGGGGTCGTGGAAGACGTTCTTGTCGCCCTCGAACAGCGACATATGCGTGTGCATGCCCGAGCCCGGGTACTCGGTGAACGGCTTCGGCATGAAGGTCGCGTACACGCCCTGGTCGAGCGCGACCTCCTTCATCGCGAGCCGGAACGACATGATGTTGTCGGCGGTGGTCAGCGCGTCCGCGTAGCGCAGGTCGATCTCCTGCTGGCCTGGAGCCCCTTCGTGGTGGCTGAACTCCACCGAGATGCCCGTGCTCTCCAGCATCGCGATCGCCGACTTGCGAAAGTCGTGCGCGATGTTGTGCGGTGTGTGGTCGAAATAGCCGCCCTGATCGATGGGCCTCGGCTTCGCGCCGCCCTCTGGGCGCTCCCTGAGCAAGAAGAACTCGATCTCGGGGTGGGTGTAGAACGTGAAGCCGAGCCCGGCAGCCTTGTTAAGCGCGCGCTTGAGCACGTGCCTCGGGTCGGCGTGGCTGGGCGAGCCATCAGGCAGGAGGATGTCGCAGAACATCCGGCCCACGCCGACCGGATCCCCGCGCAGCGGCATCAGCTGGAACGTCGACGGGTCCGGCTTGGCGATCATGTCGGCCTCGTAGACACGGGAGAAGCCCTCGATCGCCGAGCCGTCGAACCCTATGCCCTCGGCGAACGCGCCCTCCAGTTCGGCCGGTGCTACGGCGACCGACTTGAGGTATCCGAGCACGTCGGTGAACCAGAGCCGGACGAACCGGATGTTGCGCTCCTCGAGCGTGTGCAGAACGAACTCTTCCTGCCTGTCCACGTGGCCAGTCTGCCGCCTCCGTGTTTCCGCCCGGTAACGCGACCCGCCTTAAGCTGAACTCGTGCCTCAGCTTCGGATCGCCCTCGCCCAGGTCAACTCGACCGTCGGTGACCTCGACGGCAACGCCGCCGCGATAGTCGAGTGGACCGCGAAAGCCGACGCCGCAGGCGCCTCGGTTGTCGTGTTCCCCGAAATGATGCTCACCGGCTACCCGGTCGAGGACCTCGCGCTGCGCGGGTCGTTCGTGGCGGCGTCGATCGGGGTGCTCGGCAGGACCGCGGCCAGGCTCGCGGAGGCCGGGCTCGGCGGCGTCGCGGTGGTGACCGGCTACCTGGACCGGCAGGCCGGGCTGGCGCCCCGGGTCGGGCTGCCCGCAGGGGCGCCGCTGGACGCGGCCGCTGTGCTGCACGGCGGCCGGGTGATCGTCACCTCGGCCAAGCACCACCTGCCGAACTACGGCGTCTTCGATGAGTACCGATACTTCGTTCCAGGAGACGTCGTTCCCGTCGTGCGCACCGCGGCAAGCTCCGGCGAGATGGTCGATGTCGCCGTGGCGATATGCGAGGACCTCTGGCAGGACGGCGGCCCGGTCGCCGTGGCCAGGCAGGCGGCGGCGTCGCTGCTGGTCGTGCCCAACGCGTCGCCGTACGAGCGCGGCAAGAGCGAGGCACGGCTCGCACTGTGCCAGCGCCGGGCCGCCGAGGCCGGCTGCCCGCTCGCCTACGTCAACATGGTCGGCGGGCAGGACGAGCTGGTGTTCGACGGCGACTCGGTCATCGTCGCCGCTGACGGCACGCTGCTGGCGCGCGGCCCGCAGTTCGAGGAGGCGCTGATCGTGGCGGACCTGGAGGTGGCCGCCGCCTCCGCGGCACCGCCCGGTGACACGCCCGCCAGCGCGCTGGACGGAACCACGATGACGATCCGCCGCCTGCAGCTGGCAGGCGGCCAGGACGGAGCGCGCGGCGGGGAGCGGCTTCCTGCGACCGCAGATCCGGTATGGCCGCGGCTCAGCGAACGCGGCGAGGTCTATGCCGCGCTGGTCACTGGCGTGCGGGACTATGTGGTCAAGAACCGGTTCCGCTCGGTGATCATTGCCCTGTCCGGCGGCATCGACTCGGCGCTCACCGCCACGATCGCCGCCGACGCGATCGGGCCTGAGCGGGTTCACGTCGTGCTGATGCCCAGCGAACACTCCTCGGAGCACTCCGTCTCCGACGCCGAGGACCTGGTCAAGCGGCAGGGTATGCACGCGCGCACTGTGCCGATCGCCCCGATCGTCGCCGCGTTCGACGCCCCGCTCGGGCTGGAGGGCCTGGCCGCGGAGAACCTGCAGGCCAGGGTCCGCGGGATGGTCTTGATGTCGTTGTCCAACGCCGAGGGGCACCTGGTGCTCACGACCGGCAACAAGAGCGAACTGGCCACCGGCTACTCAACCCTGTACGGCGACTCGGCTGGCGGCTACGGGCCGATCAAGGACGTGCCGAAGACGCTGGTCTGGGACCTGGCCAGGTGGCGTAACGAGCAGGCAGCGAACGCCGGGCAGGACGAGCCTATCCCGGAGAACTCGATTACCAAGCCGCCCAGCGCCGAGCTGCGGCCTGGTCAGCTGGACACCGATTCCCTTCCTGACTACACGGTCCTCGACCCGCTGCTCGATGACTATGTGGAGAAGGACATGGGCGCCGCTGAGCTGGTCGCCGCCGGCCATGATCCTGATCTGGTGCAGATGGTGATCGAGCTGGTGGATAGGTCCGAGTACAAGCGGCGCCAGTACCCGCCAGGCCCGAAGATCTCTGCCAAGAACTTCGGCAGGGACCGGCGGCTGCCGATCACGAACCGGTGGCGCGAGCCGCGCAGCCGCCCGCCAGGTTGAGCACGGGGCGATAAGGCCTGATACTTGGACGGTCCTTGCGGACTGACCACGAGACCCACGATTAGTGCGGCGGCCAGTCTCGAACATCACGGAGGCAGGCAGTGAGCGCCGAGAACAGGCCAGCGATCGGCGACTTTCCGCCAGGATCGCGCATTGCCGGCTACCAGATTCAGGAGCTGATCGGCCGGGGCGGCATGGCGGTGGTCTACCGCGCCGCCGACGTGCGGCTCGACCGGCTGGTCGCGCTGAAGGTGCTCGCACCGGACCTCACCAGGGACTCGGCGTTCCGGCAGCGGTTCATCAGGGAGTCGCGCTCGGGTGCCGCCGTCGACCATCCCAACGTCATCCCCGTGTTCGAGGCGGGCGAGTCCGACGGCGTCCTGTTCATCGCGATGCGATACGTGGCAGGCCGGGACGTGCGCGCCCTGATCGACAGGGAGGGACCGCTGCGGCCGTCCAGGGTGGTGAGCATCGTCACCCAGATCGCCTCGGCCCTGGACACCGCGCACGCGCACGGGCTCGTGCACAGGGACGTCAAGCCCGCCAACATGCTGCTCGGCACCCTCGCCAGCGGGTCGGCCCCTGACCACGTGTACCTGTCCGACTTCGGGCTCAGCAAGATGTCGGTGGCCGCGGTCAGCCTGACCGGCACCGGCCAGTTCCTCGGCACCCTCGACTACATGTCTCCCGAGCAGGTCGAGGGCCGCCCGATCGACGGGCGAACGGATCTGTACGCGCTCGGCTGCGCGGCATTCGAGATGCTCACCGGCAGGCCGCCGTTCCAGCGCGACCAGGACCTGGCCGTGATGTGGGCACAGGTCTCCGCGCCGCCCCCGTCGGTGCGTGAGCTCAGGCCCGAGCTGCCTGCCGAGGTCGACCGGGTGATCGCCAGGGCACTCGCGAAGGCGCCAGACAGTCGGCACGCGAGCTGCTTGCAGTTCGCGGCCGAGCTCCGCGACGCCTGCATGGCACGGCCGTCCGGCAGCACCGGCGCGCCTACGGAACTCGCCGGGACGGCCAGGCCATCGGTTGCCGTGCATCCGCCGGTCGGCACGGGCCGGGCACAGGGACCCGGCGGCACGCCGCCTTATGAAGCCACGATCACCGAGGCGGCCATCGGCGGCGCCCCAGCGAGGCCAGGCGGTGCGGCCGCTCCTTCCGGCTATCCAGGCTCCGCCGGCCCCGCGGGCCGCGCGCCTGGGGCAAGGACTCCCGACACCTATGGGGCCAGCGGCTACAGCCCACCCAGTGGATATGGACAGAGCCGGTACGGACACGGCGGGTACGGGCAGGGCGGGTACGGGCAGCCTGGCCAGACCGATCAGCTCTGGGGCGGCGGCCCGGGGTACGGTCAGCCTTCTTACCAGGGTCCCCCGCCCCCGCGTAAGCGGGGCAAGGCCGTGCCGATCCTGCTCGGCCTCCTGGCCGTCGCCATCCTTGCCGGGACCGCCGTGTTCGTGCTGCACCTGCGCGGCAACACCAGCCCCCATACCGGGCCGACCACACCCGTGACGATCACCGCGTCGCCCAGCACATCTGGCGGATCAGGCTCACAGTCCGCGAGCTCGAGCCCGTCCTCCTCGCCCGCGACGCCGCCCAGCCCTGCCGCCGTGCTGACGCAGTACTACGACGCGATCAATAGCCACGACTACCGGACCGCGTACAGGCTGAACAGCCAGGCCCGCTCCACCGAGTCGTTCGCGACGTTCAAGGCAGGCTTCGCAGGCACCCAGCACGACAGCCTGACCATCACGGGCGTCAACGGCGACGTGGTCAGCTTCGACCTGAAAGCAGATCAGAGCGATGGCTCGGTGAAGACCTACCAGGGCACCTATACGATCCGCAGCGGCCAGATCGTCGGCTCGGACGTCCGGCAGATCAGCTAGAGGTCGACGCTGGTCCCTGGCTCGAGCCTGGCGTAGCCGCCCTGGCCAGGCCCGAGGCCAGCAGCCGGCCCGGAGGGCCCGCCGAGCAGCGCGGCAGCGAGCTGGCCGATCAGCGCGACCCCGTTGGCATTCAGCACCTCGTCGTGGATGGCGTAGCTCATCGAGGGCGCGACCGCTCGCGCGTAGTCGAACAGCTCGGCGGCCTTCAGCCACGGCGCGCTGATCGGCAGCAGCAGGTTCTCGACCTGCTCGCCTGGCACCGTGAAGGAGTCGCCAGGGTGGAACACCTTGCCGTCGACGGCGAACCCGACGTTCGGCACGAGCGGCAGGTCAGGATGGACGACGGCGTGGTCACGGCCGTAAACCCGCACGTCGAAGCCCGCCGCTGTGAAGGCATCGCCGTCGCCGACGGCGTGCACGCGATCGCCGAAGGCGCTGAACTGCGCCGCCACGGCCGAGTTGGTCCACAGCTCAAGCGCCGGATCGCGGTCAAGCGCGGCCCTGACCACGCCGGTATCGAGGTGGTCCGCGTGCTCATGCGTGATCAGCACGGCGTTCGCGCCCGCCAGCGGGTCGGCTCCGCTCCACACCCCGGGGTCGAGCACGATCTGCCTTCCCTCGCGCTCGAGCCGGACGCAGGAATGACCGAGCTTGGTCATGCGCATGTGACGCTCCTTCCTCGCTTGAGGCAAAGCTATCGCGACGCGATTCCCGTCAGCAGTTCGTCGACGACCCTCCTGCCGTATGCGCGGTCGGCGCGCTCCTGGCTGAGCCTCGCCGTCTTCGCGAGGACCGCGCCGGTCAGCATGTCGACGGCGATCTCGATGTTCACGCGCTCGCGCAGTTCACCGGTCGCTACACCCCGGCGCAGCACCGTCCTGAACACGTCCCGCCGCGGTTCAACGACCGCCTCGACGTAGCGCTCGATCAGCCTCGGATACCTGGCGCCCTCGCCGAGCAGCAAAGCGAACTGCCTGGCCTGCCGCGGGTCCACCGACTCGGCGCGCATCGCGTCGAGCAGCGCGGCAAGATCGTCCCGCACCGACTCGCCTTTCGGCTCGGGCAGCGGCGCCCGCAGCGACGCGAGCGCGGCCAGCAGCAGGTCTTCCTTGCCCGGCCAGCGCCGGTAGATCGTCGCCTTGCCGACCCCTGCCCTGGCGGCGACTTTCTCGATGCACAGTCCCTCCGCCCCTGACTCGGCGAACAGGTCGAGCGCGGCATCGATGATCGCGCGGTCCGCCTGCTCGCTCCGCGGCCTGCCGCGGCGCACCTGATCGGGCGGGGCCTGCGCAGGAGTCGGCTGGGCTGGCCTCGGCTGGGCTGGCGTCGTCTGGGCTGGCGTCGGCTGGGCTGGCGTCGTCTGCGCTGGCGTCGTCTGCGCTGGTGTCGTCTGTACGGGTGTCATCACTGGGCTAGTCCTCCATCAGCACGGCGACTGGCACGCTGCCGTCGCCTTGCCGGTTAATCTCTGCTTGCCTGCCGGCCGCCCGGCGGCCTGGCGTCCACATGGCGATGAGCACGGTCCCGGCGGCCGCGATCACGGCCGAGATCACGGTGGTCACGTGCATCGCATGCACGAATGAGCGCCCGGCGAGGGCGGCGAGCGCGGCGCCGCCGTGCCCGAGCCTGGCCGCGGCTGCCTCGGTCGCGGCGATCGACTGGGTGGCCGCCGCGCGGCTGCCGGCCGGCAGGGCGTGCAGGCCCGGTGCCAGGTCGGCGCGGTAGGCCCTGGCCAGGATGGACCCGAGCACCGCGACTCCCAGCGCCACGGCCACCTGCCGGGACGTGTTCGTGATCGCGGAACCCGCGCCGCCGCGCTCGCGCGGCACGACCGACATCACGGACTCGGTCGCCGTCGGCATCACGATCCCCATCCCGGCGCCCTGCAGGAAGAAGATGCACTCGAGCCCCAGGATGGGCGTGGTCTGCGTCAACCCGTGATACCCGATCAGTGCTCCCGTCACGACGGCCAGCCCGCCAGCCGCGACTGCCTTCGCGCCGAACCGGCCAACCAGGCTCGCGCTGCGATTCGACGCGACAAGCTGGCCGAGCGCCACCGGCGTCGTCAGCAGGCCGGCGTGCATCGGGCTGAAGCCGCGCACGTTCTGCAGGTAGAAACTCATGAAGAAATACACGCCCGACATCGCGAAGAAGTTGAGCCCGATTGCCGCCGCGGCCGAGGAAAGCCGCGGGTCACGGAAGAGCCGGACGTCGAGGGACGGATGCTCGGTCCGCGATTCGTGCACGCAGAATGCCGTCAGCACGGCGACCCCGGCCACAACAGGGCCGATGACGCCGCGCTCGGTCCATGAACCCGCGTCGCCACCCCTGATGATTCCGTACACCAGCAGCACCAGACCCGCAATCGACAACAGCACGCCCAGGTAATCCACCCGGCCGGGCGACGGGCTCTTGGACTCCGGCACGAGCAACGAGATCGCCACCACGGCGATGGCGGTGAGGGGCACGTTAATCAGGAAAACGGAGCCCCACCAGAAGTGGTTCAGCAACACGCCTCCGGTCACGGGGCCGACCGCGATCGCGACGCCGACCGCCGACGCCCAGACGCCGATGGCCTTCGGCCGCTCCCGCGGGTCGAAGACGTTCGTGATGATCGACAGGGTCTGCGGCATCACCGCGGCCCCGCCGAACCCCATGCCGGCCCTGGCCCAGATCAGCTCGGCTGGCGTTTGCGCGTAGGAGGAGATCAGGGACGCGAGGCCGAACAGGGCCATCCCGATGATGAGCATCCGCTTGCGGCCGACGCGGTCGCCGATCACGCCGAAGGTGAACAGCAACCCGGCGAAGACGAGCGTGTACGCGTTGATGGCCCACTCGAGCTGGCTCTGGCTCGCGCCGAGGCCGACGGACGGCTCAGCGATCGTCTTCAGCGCCACGTTGAGCACGGTGTTGTCGAGGACGACCGAGAAGAGGCTGATGATCAGGACGCCGAGGATGATCCACTTGCGGCGGTCGGTGATCATTTCTGCGGGGGTGCCCTACTCGGCCGCGGGGGCAGCCGGGTTAATAACGATACGGAACGTCATCGTATCGGAATAGACCTGGCGGTGGCCACCGCAGCGACCTGATCGCATGCTCTACCGTTAGAAGTCGCCGCATGTCATCATCGAAGCGTCCGGGGACGCCAGCGTGGCGCCACGAGACATGGAGGATCACGATGGCCGCAGATCCAGTTCAGCCAGCCCCAGAAGCCCGGTCCCCGCAGGCGCTCTACGGCGGCGTGACCGGCCGCCGGGTCACCGTCCGCGATCTCGCAGCGGCGAAGGCGCGGAACGAGAAGTGGCCGATGCTGACCGCCTACGACGCGCTGACGGCGCGCATCTTCGACCAGGCCGGGATCCCGGTGCTGCTCGTCGGCGACTCGGCAGCGATGGTGGTCTACGGGCACGACAGCACGATCCCGGTCACGGTCGATGACCTGATCCCGCTGACCGCCGCCGTCGTGCGCGGCACAAGCCGGGCGCTGGTCGTCGCCGATCTGCCGTTCGGCTCGTACCAGGTCTCGGCCGAGACGGCGATGCGGAGCGCGATCAGGTTCCTGAAGGAGACCGGGGCGCATGCGGTCAAGCTCGAGGGCGGTCACCGGGTGCTGCGCTGCGTCGAGGACCTCGTCGCCGCCGGGGTCCCGGTGATGGCGCACCTCGGCCTGACGCCGCAGTCGGTCAACGCGTTCGGCGGTTACCGGGTGCAGGGCAGGGGTGAGGAGGGCGAGCGGCTGATGCAGGACGCCAAGGCGCTCCAGGCCGCTGGCGCGTTCGCGGTCGTGCTCGAGTGCGTCCCAGCCGACCTGGCGGCCCGGGTCACCGCCGCGCTGTCGATACCCACGATCGGTATCGGCGCCGGCCCGGACTGCGATGCTCAGGTCCTGGTGTGGCAGGACATGGCCGGGCTGACGCCGACCGTGCCCAAGTTCGCGAAGCGGTACGCGGACGTCGCGGGCTTGCTGAGCCAGGCCGCCAGCGACTTCGCCGCCGAGGTCGCCTCCGGCGCCTACCCCACCCCGGAGTACAGCTACCGCTAACCCGAGTTCCCGCGTAGCCGGGGACCCTTAGCTGGTGAGCTTGGGGAGGACGTCGCGACCGAAGGCCTCGATCCACTCGGCCTGGTTCCTGCCGACGTTGTGCAGGTACACGCGGTCGACGCCGAGGTCGAGGTAGCGCTGGATGTCGGCCCGGTGGGCGTCGAGGTCGGAGGTGATCAGCATCCGACCTTCGAAGTCCTCAGGGCGCACCAGCCTGGCCATCTGCTCGAAGTCATGCGGCGAGCGGATGTCCTGCTTGGGGAACTTCATTCCGCCATTCGGCCATTCGCGCACCGCGTTGGCGAGCGCCTCCTCGTCGGTCGGCGCCCACGACAGGTGCAGCTGCAAGATCTTGACCTGCGAGCCGGGCTCGCGGTCGGCTTCCTTCGCTCCCGCGTCGAACCGGCCGAACAGCCCGGTGATCTTCTCGGCCGGCGCGCCAGGGGTGATGATCCCGTCCACGAGCCGCCCGGCGCGCTTGGCGGTAAGCGGGCCGGCGGTCGCGATGTAGATCGGCGGCGGCGTGTCCGGCATCGTCCACAGCCGCGCGGTCTCCATCCGGTAGTAGGTTCCGCGGTGCTTGACGTCCTTGCCGGTGAACAGCTTCTTGATCAGCTCGACGGCTTCCCACATCCGCTCGAGGCGTTCGGGTGCCTCTGGCCAGTACCCGCCAGTGACGTGCTCGTTCAGGGCCTCGCCTGAGCCAAGTCCTAGCCAGTGCCGATCTGGATACATGGCCGCGAGTGTCGCCGATGCCTGCGCCACGATCGCCGGATGGAACCGGAACGACGGGCAGGTCACGCCAGGACCCAGGTCTCCCCTGGTCCGCTCGCCCATGGCGGTCAGGACGTTCCAGACGAACGGCGCCTGGCCCTGCGAGGGCACCCACGGCTGGAAGTGGTCAGCGGCCATCACGCCGCGGAAACCGGCCGCCTCGGCGGCGACCGTGTAGTCCGTCACCTCGATCGGGCCGAACTGCTCCAGCATCGCGGCGTAGCCAATATGGGCCAGGCTCATCAACAGCCTCCGGAATCGAGATCGCGTAACACGTAAGACTTGCACAGGCCGCTCGCCATTCCCGCTGCCGGTCCTGCTCGCGAGTATCGTTCGCCAGTCCGCTGGCTGGTCCCCTCGCTTTCTGTCAGCATGGAACTCTGTGAACACCGAGCAGGTCGAGGCGCTCCGCACGTTGCTCGTCTCGTCGGGCTGGCTAGAGCGCACGAGGCATTTCGCCAGGGCACTGCGCGGCCGCTCCAGGACGCCGCACGGGCTGCTGGTGGTCGGCACGCCAGCCTTCGAGCCATGGCACATGGCCGCTCACCTGGAGGACGAGAGCCGCTTCGCCGGGCTGCCCGAGCTGACGCCGACCCTGGTCAGGTGGGCGCCGCCGCAGGACGCACCGCCGCACCTGAGGGTCGGCATCGACCGGATTGCCAGGGCCGCCAGGTCCGAGACCCTGCTCGTCGTGGGCTCCGACGCGGCTCCCGAGGCATTGCTTGAGCGCGTCGCCGACGCCAGGCGGGCAGGCGCCTCGATTCTCGCGCTCGATCGCGGCGACGACGAACTCGACAGCCTGGCGCACGAGTATCTGCAGGTTCGTCGCGACCTTGACCCCGTGTCGTTCGACGGCGCCCAGCACCTGGTCAGCACGGCCGTCGGGGAACCTGACGCGCCGCGGCGGCGGTCAGGCGAGGACATGAGGGGGCGGCTGGCCCGCTTGCTGAACGCCGTCAGCGGCACGCCAGAGAGCTAGCTTGCGCCGGGTTCGCGCTGGCAGATGTAGTACGTGCTGGTGACGTCGCCATCCACGTGCGCGACCTCGACCGAGCCGAACCCGGCCGCGCGAAGCATCTGCGTCGCGACCTCCTCGCCCCACATCGTGCCCAGGCCCATTCCGCCGTCAGCGAGCGAGACAGTCATGCAGTGCATGCACGAGATCGCGTAGAAGAAGGAGCCGAGCGGGTGGTCGAGGTTCCTGGCCAGGTCGCTCGACGCGCGGAAGTCGACGCAGAGGTAGGTGCCGCCCGGCCGCAGCGCGCTGGAGATGCCGGCCAGCATCGCGTCGGGCCTTGCCTGATCGTGCACGGAGTCAAACGTGGTGACGAAGTCGAACGCGGCCGTCTCGCCAAGGCCCGCCGCGTCCCTGGCGACGAACCGCGCATTGGCCAGCGACATGCTCTGCGCCTCATCTCGCGCCGCGGTGAGCGCGGTGTCGGAGATGTCGAAGCCGGTGAACCGCGACCGGGGAAACGCTCGCGCCATCAGATTGACGGCGTGGCCTGACCCGCAACCGATGTCGGCCACGTCAATGCCCTCGCGCAACCGGTCCGTCAGTCCCGGCACGAGCGGCAGCGTCACGTCGACGAGCGTCTCGTCGTGCACCGCGCTGCTGTCCTCGGCCATGACGGCATGGAACCTGGGGAACGCCGAGTACGGAACCCCGCCGCCGTGCCTGAAGCAGTCGACGATCTGGTCTTCGACCATCCCGAGCAGCCCGACGTACTGCGTACCGATGGCGAGATTGTTCAGGCCGGCGGACCTGGTCAGCCACTCCGCGCGCTCCGCGGGCAGCGAGAACGCGTGCCGTTCGGCCTCATAGTTCACGATTCGACCGGTGGTCATGGCGGCCAGCCACTCGCGCACGTACCGCTCGTCCAGACTGGCCGCCGCGGCGATCTCCGCGCTCGTCGAGGCCGGCAGCATCGCCATGGTGTCGAAGAGCCCGGTGCGATGCCCGATGCTGACCATCAACGCCAGGCCCGCCTCGTTCCACATCCTGAGCATTCGCCTGGCGAAGTCCTCGGATCCCGAATCAGGCATATCAGTCATGCCTCGATCGTAGCCGGGGCCGGACTGTCAGGACCGGGGCTCAGACCGGATACGGCTCTGGTCTGCTCACGTATCTTCGGCCGTGCGGCGTCGTCCAGATGAGCACCCCCGGCTCGGGCTGGGTCAGGCTCCACCCCGGCGCCTGCTTCGCCTGGTGATGGCGCCGGCAGAGCGGGGCCAAATTGCATTCGCAGGTGATCCCGCCCTGGTCATAGGGAACCGTGTGGTCGTCGTCGCAGGCGACCGCGGGCCGTCGGCAGCCGGGGAAGCTGCACGTCCGCTGCCTGACCTTCACCAGGTTCCTGAGCACGTTGCCGGGCCGGTAACCGGGCACCTGGTGCTCATGGCCGCAGATGCCGCACTCGATCCTCGTGAACCTCAGCCGTCCCAGCCACGCCCGCTGGCTCACCGGCGGTTTCCAGCCGGCGGGGCCGGGCGTCCCTGGCGGACCTGGCGGACCGGGCGGACCTGGCCCGGCACGAGCGCAGGCATGGGCGACGGCCCGCCCGAAACGGTCCGTGAGCGTCACGCACCAGCGAGCGCCAGGCCCTGACCGCAGCCGGCCCGCCAGGTCGCGGCAGGTGTCGGCGTCCAGCGGGCCGAATCCCGCAGCCTCGCCAGGCGAGTCGGACTCGCCGAGCCACGCCGACAGCGGCATCGTCAGGTTGACCGAGCCGCCGAGCGCCGGGCCGGTCCGTCCAGGACCCGTGCCCGGGCGGCCCGAGTCGTCAGGCCCATCAGAGCCACCGCCATCGCCCGTGCCAGGCGCAGCGAAGCCCGCCATGAGTTCGGGGTCGCGGCCCGTCAGGAGGGCCACGAACACGACAGCCCGCAGCTCGTCCATCGTGCCCACGGCACCGGCTTCCTTGAGCGAGCGGGCCATCGCCGCGATCCTGCGGTCAGCGGCGATCGTGTCAGCGGCTGCCAGCTCGCGGCCGGCCAGGGCACCGTTGCCTGAGCTCTCTGGCCACGTCTCCACCCGGGCGTCAGCTCTGGCTTTCGCCGCCCTGCGGCGGACCGCCGCCGGGTCGATGGCCAGCACCATCGAGCGCAGTGCCGCGCGCAACTGCCCCGTGGTCATCGTCCCCACGATGTCGCAGAGCGCCGTCGCGACCGCGGTGGCCGCGACATCGTTCAGGGCCGCGAGCTCGGCAGCGAAGATCTCCGCCCTGGCGCGGTCGATCCGGCCGTCCGCCAGCGCCGCGAGGACCATAGGCAGCCTGGCGAGGTCCCTGGACAGGCAGAGCAGGCCGTCGGCGGAACGCCCGGTCAGCGTCAGCGCGGCCGCGAGCTCGGAACTGACGTGCTCGCTGATCCGGGACCACCCGGGCCGGCCCGACTCGCGCAGCCTGCGCGCATCGAGTTCCCCGATCGCCTTGAACTCGACGGCCGCCTGCCACGACGAGATCCTCCTGGCCGCGCGCAGGACACCGACCAGTTCGTCATCCGAGAGCGAACCGAACCCGGACTCGACGACGTCCTGCGAGAACGACGACAGCACGGGGCCGGGCGCGAGCACATCGAGCCAGCCGCCGGCCGCGAAACCTGCTCCGGCCGCCCCGTCGCCTGGCCCGGCATCGTTGCCCTCGTCGGCCTCGTTTCCGAAAATGGCCTCGAGCTCGGCCGCGGAGAGCCCGGCCAGCCAGGCGTCGCCATCATCGGGTGGCCCGGCGAACGGGTCAGGCCCCAGGCCGTATAGCTCGGCCTCGGTCGGCTCGTCCCGCTCAGGCCAGTCGGCCGGACAGCCCTGCTCGTCGCCGGGATCCGGCGGGCTGACTTCAGGCTCGGGCGGTGGTAACACCGGCGGCTGATTCATGGGGCCACTCCGCTGAGATGCACGAGCGCGTTCTGTTATCGCTATTATAATCGGGTGGTCTGACAGTCAGCCGATGCGCTCGAAAGCACTAGCGAGCCGCGGGCGCTGAGTTGCCGGCGACGCACTCGTGCGGTGAGGTGTACGTAGGCAGTCGGCCGGGAAACGATCAGTATTTCTGCGAGCACGATGTCGAGAATCGCCGGCCGGCTCCGCTCACCAGGTGGAGGGCCTCGACAAGCGCGGCCCGCGACACCAGGAGACCAAGATGCCGAAGTACCTGCTTCTCAAGCACTACCGCGGCGGCCCTGAGCCGCACCGTCCCTTCCCCCCGATGGACCAGTGGGCCCCTGAGGACGTCGAGGCGCACATGGCCTTCCTCAGGCACGTCGGCGAGCTTCTCGAGGAGAGCGGCGAGTTCGTAGACGCGCAGGCGCTCACGCCCGCTCGCACGTGGGTGCGCTACGGCGGGCAGGACGCGGCGCCCGTTACCACCGACGGCCCGCTGCCCGAGACCAGCGACCTGGTCGCGGGCTGGTACATGATCGATGTTGAGTCCCACGAGCGCGCGGTCGAGCTCGCGGCGTACGTCTCTTCCGAGCCGGGTCCCGGCGGCGAGCCGCTGTACGAGTGGATCGACGTTCGTGAGGTCATGTCCGGGGCGCCGTCGGAGGACTGATCCCGGTGACAGGCCAGCCGGTGAACCCGCGGGACGACGGCGCGCTGCGTGCTGTCGTCCCGCGGGTCCTCGCAAGCCTGCTCCGCCGCGGCGAGGACTTCGACGCCGCCGAGGACGCGCTCCAGGAGGCGCTGCTTGAGGCGCTCAGAGTCTGGCCAGAGCACCCGCCGCGCGATGCCGGCGCGTGGCTGACCGCCGTCGCGACGCGGCGGCTCGTCGACGCCCGCCGCGGCGAAGCCGCCAGGCACCGCCGTGAGGAGGCGACCGACGCTGAGCCTCAGCCGGCCGCCACGGAAGAGGGCGACGACACGCTGTTCCTGCTCTTTTGCTGTTGTCACCCCGACCTCGCGCCCGCGTCACAGGTGGCGCTCACCCTGCGCGCCGTCGGCGGCCTGACGACCAGGGAGATCGCGAACGCCTTCTACGTCCCAGAGGCGACGGTGGCGCAGCGGATCAGCCGCGCCAAGCGCGCCGTTCGCGGGCGCCGCCTGGACAAGCCGGGCGACCTCGCCGTCGTGCTGCGCGTGCTCTACCTCGTCTACACGGCAGGCCACGCGGGCCGGGTGGACCTGGCCGGCGAGGCGATCAGGCTCGCCCGCCAGCTCACCCTCGCCACCGAGGAGCCAGAGGCGCGCGGCCTGCTCGCGCTGATGCTCCTGAACCACGCCAGGCTCCCGGCCAGGCTCGACCCCCAGGGCCGGATCATCACGCTCGACCGGCAGGATCGCGGCCTGTGGGACACCCGCGAGATCGCCGAGGGCGTGCGCGTGCTGCAGTCAGCGCTCGCCGCGCAGACGGCGGACCGGCGCCCTGGCCGCTACCAGGTCGAGGCCGCGATCGCCGCCCTGCACGACGACGCGGCGAGCACCGTGGAGACCGACTGGCCGCAGATCCTCGCCTGGTACGACGACCTCGTCGCGCTGACCCGCGACCCCGTGCGCCAGGACCCCGCGGCGGTGCTCGGCCGCGCGGTCGCGGTCGGCCATGTCCTCGGTGCAGCCGCCGGGTTGCGCGAGACTGACCGGCTGCGCGAGGTGATCGGCGAGCGGCACCGCTGGCACGCCGTCCGCGGGTACCTGTACGAACTCGGCGGCGACCTGCCCGCCGCCTCCTCCGCGTACGCCGAGGCGGCCCGTCGGGCCCCGAACCTCGCCGAGCGCGATCTCCTGGTCCGCCAGGCCGCCCGGGCGCGAGCCGGGACTCCCCGTTCTGCCGTTCCCTGAGGGCGGGCTACTGGCGCGCGGCGGGAACGACGAACGTGCCGCGGCCCTGGCGGGTAATGATCAGGCCCCGTTCGCGCAGGACCTGCATCGCGTGCCTGACGGTCTGGTAGGCGACGCCGTACTCCTCTGCCAGGGCGCGCTCGGCCGGCAGCTTGTGCTTGATCTCGCCGACTTCGATCCTGGCCGCGATGTGGTTGGCGACCTGGATATACGCGAAGTCAGGGCCGAGCGGGTCTATCACCGACACGTGATCAACGTAGGCGCTCTGCTAGCTGCGTAAACCTCAGCTAGCTCGCTGAGCACTCCTAGCTATCAGTGCTCTATGTGCTCTAGTATCAATCTATGGCAATTTCGTGGCAGACCGTCAGGACAAGCTCCGTGCGGACCGGTGCGGCCGAGCGGACCGACTGGACAAGCGACGCAGAGGGGCCAGGCGAGGCCGAGGGGCCAGGCGAGGCCGAGAGGCCAGACGAGCACGAGGACCAGCTACCGGAAGGACCGGGCCCCGAGGGCACTGAGGCCTGGCCCGCGATCCCCCGCGCATTCGCGGACGGCGCGGACAGCGCGGACGGCGCCGCACGGCGGGCGCTCATGCGGGACCTGGTGCTCCGCGCGCTCATCTGACTACGGGCCGAATCTGAAGAACGGCCCAGTCTGAGTACGGGCCGTGGGTCAGGCGTCCAGGCTGAGGACCATGGTCGGGCGTTCGATCACGTGGTCGTCACGGAGCGGCCTGACGGCCGTGCCGATCGCGAAGAACTCGGTCGTGTGGCCGCCCCACGTGTGCGAGTGCTGCCGCAGCTGCACGCCCACGATTCCCTCCGCATGCAGGGCCTCGGCTTCGGCCTGCATCCTGGTCATCGCGAGCTCGCGAGCGTCGTACAGCGCCTGGGTGAACTGCTCGATCTCCACGTTGCGGCCGATGTTGCCGAGCACGCTGCCGAGCCGCTGGTGCGCGATGTGGTACACGCACGAGCCCATCACCATGCCGAGCGGCGCGTACCCGGCCCTGATCAGCGTCCAGAAGTCCTGGCCGGACAGGTCTGAGGTGAACGGCAGGTCCTTGTTGTTGCGCCAGTTCGTCACGCCGCCGCCGCCGGCGTTCGGCTCTGCCTTCACCGCCGTGCCGACCGCGATGAACTCGGCGATGTCGGCGCCGAACTCCTTCATCTCGACGTCGAGCCTGACGCCCACGACGCCGTCAGCGCCGAGCGTCTTGGCCTCGACCTCCATCCGCGACATCGCGAGTTCCCTGGCGTGGTACATGGCCTGGGACAGCACGTCGAGTTCCTGGTTCTTGCTCCACCGGCCGATCTGCAGTCCGACGTGGTAGATCGAGCTGCCGAGTACCAGGCCAAGCGGGCGGAAGCCCACCTCTCTGACCAGCAAGAACTCGTTGACCGACAGGTCGGAGGTGAAGATGGCCCCGGCCTTGCCCGGCTGAAGCTCCGCGAGCCGCCTGATCGCGTCCTGCGGTACGCCCATCGCCCCGAATTCGGCGGCTTCCTTCTGGTCAGTCATGCTGCTCCTCGGACTGCGTGGTCCCTGGGTTCTGTCATTGCCTGGCAGTCAGACCTTGCCGAGCCTGATCCTGGCGGCCTGCCTGCGCTGCGGGTCGAGCGACAAGATCGCCAGGCTCGGCCCCTCGGTGGCCCGCTGGGACTTCCTGAAATGCGTGATCGCCGTGCCCACGATCGTCACCTCGGCGACGTGGTCACGAGCGCCCTCCTGGGCCGGGCACTCGTGCTCGCCGACCTGCATGTCCATCGACTGGATTACGACGCCCTCGGCGCCGAGCGCATTGACGTCCTTGCGAAGCTGGTTCCTGGCGTCGTGCCTGGTCTGGTTGATCAGGTCGGTATAGCCGCTGACCTCGGTGTTGCCGCTCATCCAGCGGCTGGTCTGGTTCCTGGTGAGCCAGTCGTCATGCCGCGCGCCGATCGAGATGCCGAGCGTGAGCCCGACCGGCACCACGCCGTCGCCGATCAGCTTGGCGAAGTCCTGGCCGGAGACGTCGGAGGTGAACGGCCGCCGCAGGGCCATCGCGCCCGGCGCCCTGACCGCCGTGCCGATGGCCTTGAACTCCAGGCCCCCGGCCGGGAACCTGCCGATCGTCAGCCGCACGCCGACCACCCCGTGCCCGCCGAGCGCCGAGCACTCGGCCGCCATCCGGCCGATCGCGGCCCGCCGCGCCGCGTACAGCGTCTGCACCATCGGCCCGTACGCCGACCCAGATCCTGAACTGGACAGAGCCGTCGTCGCGCCCTGGTAGCCGGCCCAGCCGGTCGCGAACCTGTTGTAGCTCCCGAAGTACGCGTAGCTGGGGCAGCCGTAGCCGCCCCGGTAGCCGATGTTGTAGACCGCGGCGCCGAGCACCTGGCCGACCGGGTCGAACCCGACGCTCTTGATCGCAGCGAATTCATCGGTGGTGAGCGCGGAACCCCAGGTCCCGCTGGCCTTGATCTCGGCCATCCGGGCCGCAGCGGTCGGCGGAAGGCCCTGGCCGGTCCATCCAGAGGTCACAGTGAACGCCCTTCGCGCAGTTGTCGCGCCGCGTCTCCGACTCTACCCGCGCCTACCGATCGTCTTGGGCGTCCCACTCCTCGTTGCGCCGCCGGACGATTTCGAGCGCCCGCGCGGCGTCCTCGCGCGTCGGATAGGGACCAAGCCGGTCCTTGCCAGGGCACCCGGCGTCCGGCTCGACGGTCTGGTGCTTGAGGCAGAACCACCAGTGCTGCTCAGTGTCCATGCGAACTAGACTCTCAGATCATGGTGACCACATTGCGGCCCGGCCGGGTCTCACCGACGCGCCACGTTCCCGCGCAGATCAAGCGGCCTGAGTACGTTGGCAAGAAGTACCCGAGAATCGGCGAGCCCAATGTCAAGGATGCGCAGACCATCCAGGCGATGCGGGTCGCCGGCCGGATCGCCGCGCTGGCCCTGGCCGAGGTCGGCAAGCACATCGTGCCAGGCGTGACCACGGACGAACTGGACCAGGTCGGCCACGACTTCCTGGTCGAGCACGGCGCGTACCCGAGCACGCTCGGTTATCGCGGATACCCGAAGTCGCTATGCACGTCGCTGAACGAGGTCATTTGCCACGGCATTCCTGACGACACCGTTGTGGCCAACGGGGACATTGCCAATATCGATATCACCGCCTTCATCGGCGGCGTTCACGGCGACACCAATGCCACCTTTCTCGCGGGCGACGTCGACCAGGAATCGCGGCTGCTCGTCGAGCGGACGCAAGAGGCCACGATGCGCGGCATTAACGTCGTCGCGCCTGGCCGGGCGCTGAACGTGATCGGCCGGGTGATCGAGTCGTACGCGCGAAGGTTCGGCTACGGGGTCGTACGCGACTTCACAGGGCACGGCATCGGCACGACGTTCCACTCCGGCCTGATCGTGCCGCACTACGACGACCCGGACGCCGACACGATCATGGAGCCGGGGATGACGTTCACGATCGAGCCGATGCTGACGCTCGGCACGATCGACTATGACGTGTGGCAGGACGGCTGGACGGCCGTGACCAAGGACCGCAGGCGCACCGCCCAGTTCGAGCACACCGTGCTCGTCACGGACACCGGTCACGAGATCCTCACGCTCCCCTAACCCGCACCGGGACGCGATCGCCCGATCGGAACGGGCACTCTGAGCTCGAACAGGACTCGCCCGCTTGTCACCTCCGCCGCGCCGGTCGTTATGCGCTAGCGGCACCCGGCGCCGACGGGGCCCGAGGCCAGCAGCCGGCCCGTAGGGCCCGCCTTGACCCTGGCCTGGATGCCCTCCCACCAGTCAGGTTCTGGCCGTGCGGTCTCGATCCACCAGGTCGCTCCGGCGTCCGCGTACGGCCGGGCCAGCACGGGCAGGGCGGCGGGCTCTGCGGCGACCTCGGCCCAGACGACCATGTCGTACCCGGCCCCGTCGTATCCGGCCCCGTCGTTCCCGGTGCGGGCGCGCTGGGCCGCGATCTGGCCGGCCACCTCCGCGATGTCCGCCGCCGACGGCCTGGTCAGGCCGCCATCGTCGGAATACCTGATCGGCACGAAGCCGTCCCACCTGGCGGCGCGGGCGATCGGCCGCGGCGCGGGCAGCACCCCGGCGACCCAGACCGGGATCCTCGGCCGCTGCACGGGCGCCGGCGTGAACTGCACGGTGTCGACGTTGAGGTGCTCGCCCGCGTAGCTGAACGGCTCACCGCTCCACAGGCCCGCGAGCACGTCCAGGCCTTCATCGAGCAGCTCAGCCCGTTCCCGGTCGCCTGACGGCTCGTGGAAGATGCCGAAGTCGCCGTAGGCGGGTGAGCCGATGCCGACGCCGAGGACGACCCGGCCGTTGCTGAGCCGGTCGAGGGTCGTGGTCTGTCGCGCCAGCTGCCAGGGCCGCCGGCGCGGCACCGGCGTGACGACCGTGCCGATCGTGACCCGGCTCGTCTTCGCGGCGACCACGGCCAGCACCGACCAGGGGTCCTGGACAGGCGGGCCGTCGCCCCTGTTCGAGAACACGATGTGGTCCCAGAGGAAGTAGCCGTCGAAGCCCGCCTGCTCGACCGCGACTCCGAGGTCGATCAGGTCATCGGGCTCGGCACGGAAGTTCGGCACGGCGATGCCGTGCCGAAGTCCAGCGAGCGCGCTCATCCGACCCGGCTCAGGTCGCAGTAGCCGGCCTGCCGGCCCAGCATCCGCTTCAGCTCGGCTGGCCCGCCCGCGCGCACCTGACCATGGACGCCGGCCAGGTCGCGCTGCACGGACGCGTCGCCGTCGAAGGCCTGGCAGCAGCGCTCAGGCTCGACGTTCGCGAGCGCCAGGATCGCCCCAGCGCCGCCCATCGGCCCGGCGAGCGCGAGCAGCGCCGATGAGCCCACATAGGTCGGCCCCTTGTACCGCGCGAGCTCCTCGAGCAGCCGGTCGGCGCTGCCCGATGAGTCTTTGATCCCGGCGATGGGCAGCCCGGGCAGCGCCGTGACGGGCACGCCGGGAGCCGAGATCCAGGGCACGTGGTACGCGAACACCGGCCGGCCGCTGGCCGCCGCGCTCAGCATCTCGTAGTGCCCGGTGACGCTGGCCGCGTAGGAGGCGGCCTCGGCGTCGGCGCCGGGGTTCGGCGGCGGGAACGCCAGGACGGCGTCCGCGCCCGCGTCCAGGGCGGCCTTGGTCAGGCCGGCGGCTGCGTCGGTCGTCGCCGCGCCGGTGCCAGCGATCACTGGCACCGGCGCCGGGACGGCCTTCCTCACGGCGCCGATCAGCGCCACCCGCTCGTCCGCGGTCAGCGTGCCTGCCTCTCCCGTCGTGCCAGCGACCAGCACCGCCCGCATGCCGCGGTCGGCCAGGTCCGCGGCCAGCGCGGCGGTAGCCGCCGGATCGACGGCGCCGGCCCGGTCGAAGATCGTCACCAGCGCCACGCCCACGCCATGGAACAGCCGGCCTTCAGGTCCCTCGTTTATCGTTTTGTCGACTTTCTCTGGTCCCCTGCCGCCAGCACCTGTCACGCCGCCGCCGTCCACCCGCACCTCCGCATCCAGGAGCGGTACGCCCCGAATCGGCACTCCCCGAGTCGGCACTCCACCAGTCGGCGCTGTACGCCCGCTCCCGCTCCTGCCATACTACTTTCAGTCGACAATCGACAATTTGGTACCCAACTGGAGGATACGAGTGGGTGGGGACCGCTTTCGTGACCGGGTCGCGATCGTCACCGGCGGGTCGAACGGCATCGGCCGGGCGGCGACCGCCGCGCTGGTCGCCGAGGGCGCGTCGGTGCTGGTCTGCGACCTCGTGGCGGCCAGCTACTTCGACGGCGAGCAGCGCGTCGCCACGCTGACCGGCGACGTCGCGGAGACCGGTTTCGCCGAAGCCGCGGTCGCGGCGGCGACCGAGCGGTTCGGGCAGCCGGGCATCCTGGTCAACGACGCGGCATCGTACCCCGACGGCACGCTGCTCGAGATGAGCCAGGACGCGTGGGACCGCGTCTTCCGCGTGAACGTCACGGGCTCGTTCATGATGTGCCAGGCATTCGCCAGAAGCTGCGCGGCGAACGGCACGGGCGGCGCGATCGTCGGCATCTCCAGCGGCTCGGCCCGCAGCCCGCGACCTGGCGGCGCCGCGTACAGCGCGTCCAAGGCCGCGCTCGAGACGATGAGCAAGGTCTTCGCGATGGAACTCGGCGGCCTCGGCATCAGGGTGAACGTGGTCTCGCCCGGCTACATCGACGTGCGCGGCTGGAGCGACGCCTACCCGGACCGCGCTCCTGAGGAGCTGCGCGCCGCGCTGGTCGCCGGCATCCCGCTCGGCACGGCCGGCGATCCGCGTGACATCGCAGCCGCTGTGCTGTTCCTGGCCTCGGACGAGGCCGCCCACATCAGCGGCGCCGTCATCGACGTCGACGGCGGGTCAGGAGCTGGCCGCTTTGGCCTGCGGTCCCGAGGCCAGCAGCCGGCCCGTAGGGGCCACAGCCAGGAGCATGCCGATGTCCGAGGCTGAGACCACAGCGGGCGCGAACGGGGCTGGTCAGGCCGGTGCCGTCCCGATCATCGAGACCCGCGACGTCACCAGGTACTTCAGCGTCGGGCACGGTTCCGTCGGCCGCGGCAAGACCACGCTCAAGGCGGTCGACGGGGTATCGCTGTCGATCGCCCGCGGCGAGACGCTCGCCCTGGTCGGCGAGACCGGCTCAGGCAAGACGACGTTCGGCCGCCTGCTGCTCGGGCTGTACAAGCCGACCGGCGGGGACCTCTTGTACCGGGGCGCGAGCATGCTCGACCCGCGCGGCGAGACCGCGAGGAGCGTGCGGCGGCACATCCAGGGCGTGTTCCAGGACCCGTACTCGTCACTGAACCCGACCATGACGGTCGGCCAGTCGCTGGCCGAGGTGCTCAAGGTGCACAAGATCGTCGACCGCAAGGAACGCGGCGAAACGGTCAGCGAGCTGATGCGCACGGTGGGCCTGTCCCCCACCCAGGCCGCCAGGCGGCCGCAGGCGTTCAGCGGCGGCGAGCGCCAGCGGATCGGGATCGCCAGGGCGCTGGCCGCCAGGCCCGAGGTCATCATCGCCGACGAGCCGCTGTCCGCGCTCGACGTCTCGATCCAGGCCCAGGTCCTCAACCTGCTCATCGACCTGCAGGAGCAGCAGCGGCTGACGTACCTGTTCGTCACCCATGACCTGGACGTCGCCAAGCACATCAGCCAGCGGACCGCGGTCATGTACCTGGGACGGGTCGTCGAGTACGCCCCGACCACCGAGATCTTCGCCGAGCCGCTGCATCCGTACACGCAGGCGCTGGTCAAGGCCGCGCCGCGGGTGACGACGCAGCGCAAGACGATCAAGCCGGCCCTGACCGGCGACATCCCCAACGCGATCGAGCGGCCGAGCGGGTGTCACTTCCACCCGCGCTGCCCGTTCGCGATGCCGATCTGCTCGCAGGTCGAGCCGAAGCTGCTTACCGCGCCCGGCGGGCGATCAGTCGCCTGCCACCTGCATGATCCTGAAGTGGCGGCGGGTACGGCCGCCTGAGGAGGCTTTAGGCCTGAACTGGCAGGGGCAGGCGTGCGGTGATGATGGTGCCCTTGCCGGGGCATAAGGTGATCTCAAGTCTGCCGTCGAGGGCAGCCAGCCGGTCGGCCATATTGCGCTGGCCCGAGCCCATCGCGGTGCTGCTGGGGTCGTAGCCCGCCCCGTCGTCCGAGACGGTGCAGCACAGGGAACCGCCGCGAGCCATCAGGCGGATCCGGACCTGGGACGCCGTCGCATACTTGGCAGCGTTCTGCAGCGCCTCAAGGCAGCAGAAATACATGGCCGCCTCGATGTCCTGTCCAAGACGGCCGATGCCGTCCGCCTCTAGCGCCACCGGGACCGGCGACTTGCTGGCCTGCGCGCTGAGAGCCGCCGCCAGCCCCAGGTCGGCTAGCAGCGGCGGGTAGATGCCCCTGGCCAGGTCGCGGAGATTTGACAGCGCGTCAGCGGCGTCTGTCTGCAGCTTGCCGAGGATCTGCTTGGCCTCTGCGGTGTCCTCGTCGACGAGGGTGGCGGCGAGCCGGAGATTGATGGCGAGGGCTACCAGATCCTGCTGCGCCCCGTCGTGCAGGTTGCGTTCCAGGCGGCGCCGTTCGTCGTCCTGCGCGGCGACAAGGCGCTGCCGGGACGCGCGCAGATCCTGGATCAGCCCGGCGTTCGACAGCGCCAGGCTCGCCTGGGACGCGACGTCAGCGACGAGTTGCTCGGCCGCCGGATTGAGCGGCTCGTCTCTCGGCATCCGGATCGAGATCGCGCCGAGCAGTTCGTGCTGGTAGACCACAGGTGCGCTGAAATCGGTGTCTGGCAGTCCCGGCATCTCGTGACCGTCGACCGGCAAGGGATCTGCGGCGCTGCCGTCCGAGGCGGCCGCGGCGCGCAGCTCGGCGCCGACGCGCAGCCAGACGACGACACGCTCGGCGCCGGTACCCGCGGCGACGATGCTGGCCATCTGCGGCAGCACGTCGTCCGCGTATCCAACGCCGATGCGCCTGGCGAACTCCGACAGGATCTCGTAGGGACTCGCCCGCTGCCCGTAGACAAGACGATTCGCCAGGTGCCCGGCCCGCTGCCGGACCGGCTGGAACGCCACCGCGACGACGACGGCCGCTATGGCCGACAGCAGCACGCTGTGCCGGGCACCGGCGAGGCCGCCGACGCCCGCAACCAGCCCGGCGCAGACGGCCGTGATAAAGACGGCCAGCGAGGCGTACTGAACGGCCTTGCTGATCACGATGTCGATCTCGTACAGCCGGTACTTCAGGACCGCGATGGCGATTGCCGCGTACAGGCGCCCACCAACGTCAGGCAGAACACGACCTTCATGGTGGGCAGCACAGCGCCAGCCGCAGCCTGGCTCAGCCCGATCTCCGGGACGAGCGCGAGCGGGATGATCGCCACGACCACGAGCACGGCGGCGGCCACGAACCACTTCAGCTGCAGGCGCTCCTCGCCAGCGGATCCGGCGAACCTGGGACACCAGGGAGGCCGCGCCGACCAGAAGCGCGGCGGGTACGAGGACCAGGACCGCGGCGCGCGAGCCAGGTAGCCATCCGCTAGTGGACGCCACGTACGGGTCAGCCCACACGACGCAGGCGCGTTCCACCATGGCCGCCGCGTCCAGGGCGAAGACCCCGCCGACGAACCAGGCGGCTGGGCGCCACCGTCGCGAGCGCAGCCGCCCCGTCGGGAAGAGCAGCAGTATGAACGCTAGCCCGGCGGCCGGCAACACCCAGGCCCAGTTCACGAACCAGGCGGCCGCCCTGGCCCCAGGCAGAGAGCCGGGACCCGCGACAACTCCTGGGGAACTGTACCGCCAGGAAAAGAACCCAGCCCGAGCACCAGGCCGGCCGCGAGGAATATCCGGCCGACCCGGTTGGCTGGCCGCCTGGCCACCAGCACGAAACCCACCACAGGAACGGCCATGAACGTCAGATCCTCGAAGACATTCGAGAAGTCCCAGCCGCTCGCGGGCAGGCGCCGGTGCACATACGACAGCGCTAGAGCGCCGGCGAGCAGCGCGACAGATGCCGTCGCGACGCAACCGGCCGCCCATTGAATGGTCCGGACCCTCATCGGTGCCCTCCAGCGCGAGCTGGGCCGCAGGCCGGCCGCCGCCAGGCTGGCCGCACCGCGTGTCAGATGAAGTGTGGACCGGCAATCTGCTGCGAACAATGAGACCATCCGCACCTTATGCCTCGTGCCACCATCACCACGGGAAGGAGCCCTCGCCGATCCTCGTGCGCTGTGCGGGATTGCCTCGCTTGGTGCCCCTGCCTACGATGCTGAACGTTCCGGCCTTTCCGGATTAAACAGGAGCTCGCGGTGTTCCGTCATATGCGCCTCATCGTCGCCGTAGCGCTGGGAGCGGGCGCGGTGGCGGCTGCGGCCAGCATTCCAGTGGCCGATGCCGTGGCCCGCCGTGCCTTCGTGAACTGGCCGGCCTATCTGCACGGGAACGCGCATTCATCGGACAGCGGCGGCGCGAAGGCGATCACGCCGGCCAGCGTCGCTGGCCTGAAGCGGGCGTGGACATGGAAGCCTGCTGGCCCGACCATGGCCGGCCAGCCGTCCGGGCTGCTCGCCAGCCCGACCGTCGTCAACGGCCGGATCTACATCGGTGCCAACACGGGGGCCTTCTATGCACTCGACGAGGCGACCGGCCACGTGATCTGGCATCGCTTCCTCGGCTTCGTGCCGACCCTGACCTGCGGCAAGCTCGGCATCGTGGCTACCGCGACCGTGGCCAAGGATCCTGTGACGAACGCCCTTGCCGTCTATGTGGCAGGCGGCGACGGCTACCTGTACGCGCTCAACGCGGCGACCGGCACGGTGGCCTGGCGCTCCGTGATCGCGATTCCCTCGACGACCGTCAGCGACTACTACGACTGGTCGTCGCCGACGGTCGCCGGCCAGCACGTCTACGTCGGCGTGTCATCGAACTGCGACAAGCCGCTCGTAGCGAGCGGGCTCAAGGAATACGACCGGGCCACCGGAACGCAGGTGGCGTTCTACCAGACCTACCCGGGGCACAGCGTCACGCCGAGCATCTGGAGCAGCGCGGCGGTCAGCACCGCCGCCGGCACCGTGTTCGTGACGACGGGAAACGGGCCTGGCGGCGACTCCGAGTCGGTCGTGCGGCTGGCGGCCGACGGCCTCGCCAGGCAGGACGCGTGGGCGGTTCCGGCCAGCCAGCGCGTCTCGGACGCGGACTTCGGCGGCTCGCCGACGCTGTTCTCCGCGGTACTCGGCGGCACCCGCGTCGCCATGGTCGGGGCCTGCAACAAGAACGGCATGTACTACGCGTGGCGTCAGGCCAACCTGCACGCTGGGCCGGTCTGGCAGCGGACCGTGGGAGCCCCGTACACGGGGGGCCCGCAGTGCGACGCCGCGGCGGTCTGGAACGGCAAGCACCTGTTCGTGGCGGGCAACAAGACGACCATCAACGGCACGACGTTCGCGGGATCGATCCGGATGGTCAACCCCGCGACCGGCGATTACCTGTGGCAGCGCGGGCTGTCAGGGGCGCCCATCGGCACGCCCACGCTGGACGGGGCAGGGGTCCTGGCGGTGACCGAGTACGTCAAGGCCGGTCAGCTGGTCATCATCAACGCCGCGACCGGCTCGGTGTTGCGGACCATAGCGACCGGCCCCGACTTCGGCCAGCCGGTCTTCGCCGACGCCCTGATGCTCGTGCCGACCCAGAACAACGGCCTGCGGGCGTACGCGTCAGGCTGAGGCGTCGGCACGGCGCTTGCCGAGCTCGGCCTCGTGCTCGGGGAAGCCCTCCAGGTAGTGGTCCCTGATCGCGATCCTCAGCCGCTCGACGTCGCCGCTGTCCACGGCCTCGAGCAGCATCCTGTGCCGGTCCACGGCGACCATCAGGCCAATGCCCTGGCGCTCGACAGCGGCCCGCATCAGCGCGCCCATCTGGCTGTCCAGCATCGACCACAGGTCCTTCAGCCGGCGCCGCCCTGACACGTCGATCAGCTGCTCGTGGAACCTCGTGTCGCTGTCCACGAGGGCGTCCAGGTCATCGGTCCTGGCGGCGGCCGACATGTGCTCGAGCGCGAGCCGCAGCGACCGTGACAGCTCCTTCCTGCGCTGGCCGAGACCGCCGGCGACGCTGGCGTCCTCGAGCACGTAGCGCGCGAAGCAGACGTCCTCGGCGTCCTGCATCGACATGCGGGTCACGATGCTGTAGCGCCGCGGCACGATCTCGATCAGCCCTTCGGACTGCAGGTCGCGCATCGCGTCCCTGATCGTGCCGCGGCTGACCCCGAACTCGGCTGCAAGGTTGGCTTCGACCAGCCGGGTCCCCGCCGGCAGCTCGTTGTTCAGTATCCGGTGGCGCAGCCTGCGGCCCACCGCCTCAGGCAGGGACACGTGCTCAAGAATGGCGGCCAACTCCCTTCTGCTCAGGTCCGCTTTCGCAGGTCACTGTGCCTCCTCGCGCGACTCCGTCACGACAGTTCTAGCAGCGCGTCGGTCAAGCCGGTGTGACCATCGCCTTCGACGCGCGTGACCAGGGCGGACCTCGGGCCGGTCAGGATCGGCGTCATGCCTGGCCCGTGGCCGGGCAGCGGGCTCGCTCCGTGCACGACAATGCCAACGCTCACCCAGCCCTTGCGGTATCCCATGTTGTAGCGCGAGTCGATGTCCTCGATCGCCACCAGGTCCCCGAGCCGCAGGTCCAGGCCTTCCCCGGCGTCAACCTGCAGGTCAAGGTCCCATCCGGCGGCCGGCCTGCCGAGCCCGTTTCCCGCCAGCTTCGCCGGCAGCACGGCCCTGACCCCGGCGGTGACGTCCCCGCCCGTCCCGGCCTGCACCGGCAGCCCGGCGATCAGGCCGGGATCGACGTTCATCATCGCGACGGCGGCTGGCAGCCACCCCGGGCGGTAACCCTGTCCGCAGCCGCGGACGCTGACCTGGTCTCCAGGTCGCATCCGCGCCAGATCCCCTGGTCTGAACCCGGTGATCACCCGGCCAGCCTCGCCGCGCTTGCCGAGCACAGCTCCGGCAGCCCCGGCGGCGGCCCCGGTGCGCACGATCGCCTCGTTGCCGATGCACGAGTACAGCGCGAGCGCGTGCCTGGCCGGGCCTTCCCCGTGCGTCAGGCAGGCACCGGGCGCCGCGTGGTCGCCGTCGAGCGCGAAGACCGAATCGCCGAGCGCCAGCCCGAGCACGATGCCGCCGTCTCCGACAGGAACGTAGGGGTTCCCGTCGGCGTCTACCCGGTACGGGCTGTCCCCGAATCCCGGATGCTCGACCGAGCCGAGGAGGTTGACTGCTACCGCGTCCAGTTGAGCTGTCATGGCCGTTGCCCTCCCCCCGCTGACCAGGCGCGCTCGCCTGACGCGTGGTACCAGGCGGCCAGGTTCGCGGCCGGGTCATCGACGACGCTGAATGCCTCTGCCGGGCCGCTGAGCAGTGAGCTTGGCCCCGGCCCGTGCCCGAACAGCATGCACTGCCCGGTCGAGATCACCCCGATGGTCAGGTAGCCGGGCCGGTAGCCCCGTCCGAACCTGTGGTCGTGGTCGGCGATCGCCACGATGTCGCCGATCCGCAGCGACTCAAGGCCGAGCGACAGGTCCTCGCCGAGGCCCGAGTACGCGCCCATCAGGTCGGTGTTCGCGTACTCGGAGATCATGCCGACGCCCGCGCCCATGGCCTCGGCCGGAATCCGCGCCGCCACGTGCACCTCCAGCCTGCCGTCGGCCGTGGTGCCGCCCGGCATCGCCGCGATCAGCCCAGGCGAGCAGTTCTTGACCACGATGGCGGGATGCTCGGTGAGCCGCAGGCCCTGCCCGACCGCGGCGATGCGCACCGTGTCGCCGGTCGTCAGCGTGGCCGCCTGCGCCTCGGCGAAGTCAACGAGCACGTAGGCGTGCTGGCCGATCACATGCCCTGTCGCGCCGGCCGCAGGTCCCGACGTGACCGTGACCTCGTTCCCCACGCAGGACAAGAACTGGACCGCCATGTTCGCGGCCGGTTCCGCGTGCCTGATCGAAGCGCCCGGCTCCAGGTGGTCGGAGGCATACCCGGTCGCCGGGTCGCCGCAGTGCACGCCGAGCGTGACCCCGCCCATGCCAGGCAGCACGAACGGCTGGCCGTCCGGTCCGACCCGGTAGCCGTGCCGGTCAGCGAGCGGCGGCCACACCTCGCCGGTCAGCACCTGGCTGACCAGCCGGCTGGCATTCGTCGCAGTTTTCACCCGCCCTCATCCACCCTTACCCGCCCTCATCCACCCTTACCCGCCCTTACCCGCCCTCATCCGCCCTCGAAGGCGCTGCCAGGGCCGCGACCGCCGTCGCCCGTGAGCGGGAAGCTGACCCAGGCCCGCTGCCTGAACGATGCCTCGAACGCGTTGATCGTCTCCTGCACCAGCGCCGCCTGCGCGAAGTCGCCCTGACAGGCTGGCTGGCCGCCGCTGATCTCGGAGATGAAGTCGGCGATGAGGTTGGAGTAGAACAAGTACTCCCACGGCTCGCCCGAGTGCCCGCCCGCCGGGAAGAAGCGGTACGGGATGTCACGCTCGGTGAACTCCACCGCGTCCTTGCGCGCCGTCTTGATGGTCTGGCAGATGCCGAACTCGTCGACGAGCCTGACGATGATCGCGCCCTCTGACCCGTAGATCCTCGCCTCGATGCCCGGGTAGTTGCCGACCGTGACGTACGACGACTGGATGGACGCCAGCGCGGCAGTGCCCGTCGGACCAGGGCAGAACTCGGCGATCCACATGTCGCCGTCGTCGATGTTGGCCCTGGTCATCTGGCCCGTGTCGCGGACCATGCGGGTCGGGACGAAGTTCCGCATCGTGCCCACGACGGCCTGCAGCGGCGAGCCGAGCCACCAGTGCATGATGTCGATGATCGGCGCGCCGTAACCCTCGATCGACGAGACCGCGATCCGCTCGGGATCGGCGTGCGGGTCGACCTGGCGCAGCGGCGTGGCCGGGTCGATCCACTGGCTGTTCTGCTCGTAGCCGTTGAACATGTAAGGCTCGCCGACATAGCCCTCGTCGATCAGCTGCCTGGCGAACTGAACGGCTGGCGCGTACCGGAACGTGAACCCGACCTTGGTCTTCAGGCCCTTGGCTGCCGCCAGCTCGGCCGCTTCCCTGGTCTTGCGGTAGTCAGGGTGCACCGGCTTCTCGCACAGCACGTGCTTGCCGGCCTGCAGCGCGTCCCAGGAAACCTGGTAGTGCGGCTGGTTCCCTGTCACCACGTCGACCACGTCGATGCCGGAGTCATCGAGCAGTTCACGGTAGTCGGCCACGGCCCTGGGCACCCCGAACTTCGCCGCGGCCTGGGCGAGCGCCTCGGCATTAGTGTCGGCGACCGCGACCACCTCGGCCCTGCCGTCGCGCTGCCAGCCCGGCAGGTGAGCGCGCTGCGCCCAGCTTCCCGTGCCGACCACGGCGACCCGCAGCCTGCCAGTCGTCATCGGATGGTCCCGCCTCTCTGCTGATGGCCTGCTCAGTAGCCCGCGTCCTTATCGAAGACGTTGCACAGCGGCTCGCCAGCGAGCCAGCGCCCGATGTTCTCGACGAACAGGTCTGTGAGCAGCCGGTTCTCGTCCGCGACCGTCGAGGCTGAATGCGGCGAGATGATCACGTCCGGCATCGCCCACAGCGGCGAGCCTGGCGGCAGCGGCTCGGTTTCGAACACGTCGAGGCACGCCCCGCCGAGATGGCCGGCCTCGAGCGCGCCGATGAGCGCGCTCTCCTCGATCACCGCGCCCCTGGCGACGTTCACCACGACAGCGCCTGGCGGCAGCAGCGCGAGTTCGCGCTCGCCGATCAGGTGCCTGGTCCGCTCCGTCAGCGGGCAGGCGAGGATCAGCGCCTCCACGGAGCCGAGTACGTCGCTGATCCCGGTGTCGGCCACGTAGTCGCGCACGCCGTCGATCTCGTAGCGCTTGCCTGGCAGGCCAGCGCCGGTGACGTGGACGCCGGCCGCGGCGAGCAGCCGGGCGACCTCGCGACCGACGCCGCCGAGCCCGACGAGCAGGACCCGCGATCCGCGCAGCAGCCTCGTCGCGTGCAGGTCCCAGCGCCGCTCCGCCTGATGGCTGGCGAGCCTGGGCATGCCCTTGGCGAAGTGCAGCAGCCCCAGCAGCGTGAACTCGGCCAGCGGGACGCCGTGCACCCCGGCCGCGGTGGTGAAGACGATCGGCGACTTGATCAGGCCGGTGCGGTCGAGCAGCCCGCCGATGCCGGCGCTGGTGGCCTGGACCCAGCGCAGCCGCGGGCAGTTCGCGACGATCTGACCCGGCGCCTGCCAGTCGAAGTCGAAGCTGATGTCGGCCGCTGCCCGCATCGCCGCCCACCTGGCCAGCACCGCGGCGTCCAGGTCCCGCGCGATCCCGGTGTGGTCGCACGGGTACCGCGGGACGGGCAGCAGCGCTGGCTCGTAGAGCAGGTTGACGCGCGGATCGGCCGCCGCGATCCGGTCAGCGTGCTCGGCCTCCAGCGGGGAGGCGATGAGCACGTTCACGGCGGCTGTCATCATCTCGCCCTTCGGCTCAGCGTCGCGCCACTCGCGCCTCGGCTAATTGTCGACAGTCAACCAGTACCTCAGCAGGACGCGGCAGTCAAGACCGGGACGCTCCATCTCAACCGTCGTCTACCAGCGCGTATGCGCTTGTAACAGTTCGGGTTCGAGCGAACACGGGCCTATTGACGCTCCCCGGGCACCGCCTTACATTAGGGACACCCTGTCGACAATCGACGAAGTGGGGTGCACCATGCTCCGTGCTACCTGGCCCCGAACGCTGCGTTTCAGGACTCTAGGTCTCGCCACGGTCGCGCTCGCTATCGCGGCGGCGGGCTGCTCGAGCGGCGGCAACTCCGGCACGTCGCCGGGCTCAGCCTCCGGTACAAGCAGCACCCTCGTCATCGCGAACGCCGTCCGTGTCGACACCCTCGACCCGGCGGCGAACTCGGTGAACGAATCGATCTGGATGGACCAGAACCTGTACAGCAGGCTGCTCCAGCCCAACCCGACAGGCACCGGGCTCGTGCCCGACCTGGCGACGTCCTGGAACATCAGCAAGGACGGCCTGACCTACACCTTCCACCTGCGCACCGACGCGAAGTTCTCCGACGGGACGCCGGTGACCGCCAGCGACGTCGCGTTCTCCATAACCCGGTCGCGCAACTACAAGGGCGGCTGGGGCTTCCTGCTCACGCCGGTGAAGACGATCACGGCGACGGACGCTCATACGGTCGTGATCACGCTGTCCCAGAAGCACGCGCCGCTACTCGCCGACCTGGCCATGTACGCGTACTCGATCATTCCCAAGAAGGAGGTCCTCGCCAAGGGCAAGGCCTTCTTCCAGCACCCGGTCGGCAGCGGGCCGTTCTACGTGACGTCCTACAAGGCCGACAGCGACATCGACCTGTCGCGCAACCCGCACTTCTACGGCACCAAGCCGAAGATCAGCAAGGTCAAGTACCTGATCGTGCCCGACGACAACACCCGCGTGCTGATGCTGCAGAGCAAGAAGGCGGACATCATCGAGAACCCGCCAGGCAACCTCACCAAGCAGATCAACGGCACGCCAGGCCTGCACGTCAACCTGTTCCCGTCCACCAGGGTGGACTTCATCCAGCTTGACGAGCACTACCCGCCGTTCAAGAAGCTGGCCGTCAGGCAGGCGCTGAACTACGCGATCGACCGCAACGCTCTGGTCAAGCTCGCCTACCAGGGCGACGCCATTCCCGGATCGTCGTTCATGCCGTACAAGATGCAGTTCTGGAACACCTCGCTGAAGCCGTACCCGTACGACCCGGCGAAGGCCAAGAAACTGCTCGCGTCGGCCGGTTACCCGCACGGCTTCAAGACCTTCCTGATCACCGTCAGCGGTGACGTGGCAGGACAGGCCGAGGCTGTGGTGGTGAAGTCCGAGCTCGCGAAGGTCGGGATCACCGTGTCGATCCAGTCCTATGAGCTGCTGACGGCCTACGACAAGGAAGACGGCGGCCACTCGCAGATGGGCGAGCGGTACTGGACCAACGACATCATCGACCCCGACGAGGTGGCGACGTTCGGCGCCAACTGCAAGGGCGGCGCGAACGCGTTCAACAGCTACTGGTGCGACAGCACGGCGAACAAGCTGGTGGACCAGGCCAGGCTGGAACTGGACCCCGCGAAGCGGCTGGCCATGTACAGCCAGGTCCAGCAGATCGTCTACGACCAGTCACCGTTCATCGTCACGGACTACAGCCCGTACCGGTACGGGGTCGGCAGCTGGGTGAAGGGCTTCCACGTCACCCCGCTCGGCAACTACGACCTCTCGCTGGAGACTCTCACGGTCGGCCAGCACTAGCGGTCAGCCCGCCCCGCCGGCCGGCCCTGCGGCCGGCCGGCGGGGACCACGACATGGGAGGTCAGCACTGAGTCGGTTCGGCACGCTCCCCCGCAGGCTCGTGCACCTGGTGATCATCGGCTTCGGGATCACGCTGGTCACGTTCTTCCTGCTGCGGCTGATCCCCGGTGACCCGGCGCTGGCGATCCTGGGCAGCAGCTACACGCACCAGCGTGCCCAGGCGATCGACATCGCGCTGGGGCTCAACAAGCCGATCTGGACCCAGTACGCGCTGTTCATGGGCCGGCTGTTCCGCGGCAACCTGGGCTACTCGTTCTTCTACAACCAGCCGGCCACGACCGTGATCGCCAACCACCTCGGGCCGACGATCTTCCTGGTGATCTACGCGGCGGTGCTGGCAGCGGTGATCTCGCTGCCGCTCGGCTTCATCTCGGGAGTCCGCCGCGGCGGCATCGTGGACCAGTCAAGCCGGGTGTTCTTCACGGTCGCCTTCGCGATGCCGGCCTTCTGGCTCGGGATCATCTTGCTGATCGTCTTCAGCGTGCACCTGACCATCTTCCCGATCAGCGGCTTCGGCGCTGGCTTCGCCGGGCACCTGTACTCGCTGTTCCTGCCCGCGGTGACGATCGCGGTTGGCTTCTCCACCGTGCTTGTCCGCAGCCTGCGCGCGGCCACGATCGCGATCTTGCAGGCCGAGTTCGTGGACACGGCAAGGATGAAGGGCATCTCGATGGCGCAGGTGCTGCGCCGGCACGTGTTCCGCAACTCCGTGCTCGCGGTCATCGCGGTGTTCGGCGTGAACCTGGCCTACCTGATCAGCGGCACCGTGCTGGTGGAGAACGTGTTCTCGCTGCCCGGTCTCGGCTCGCTGCTTGTCAACTCGGTGTCCAACAGGGACTACCCCGTGGTGCAGGGCGTCACGTTGCTGTTCGCGCTGCTGATCGTCCTCATCAACCTGCTCTCTGACATCACCCAGGCCGCGCTGGACCCGCGGGTAGGCCAGGAGATCGGCGAATGAGCGTTCCGGTGAGCGGTACCTGGGCCACGAGCCCCGCGCACAGCCTGCTCAGGGTCGCGGAGCGGGCGTCCAAGCGCACCAGGAGCACGAGCCGGCGGCGGATGACGCTGATCGCTGGCCTGACGATGCTCGCGATCGCGATCGTCGCGATCCTGCTCGCGCCCGTGCTCGCCAGCAAGTCCCCGACCGCACTTGACGTGCTGCACCCGCTCGCGCCGCCGCTGACGCCAGGCCACCTGCTCGGGACGGACCAGTTCGGCAGGGACACGTTCGCGCGCATCTTGTACGGCGGCAGGATCGACCTGGCCATCGCGTTCGGCGCGACCAGCGTCACCCTGGTCTTCGGTACGTTCGTCGGGCTCGTCGCTGGCTACTTCGGCGGCTGGGTCGACAACCTGCTGATGCGGATCGTCGACCTGTTCTTCGCCTTCCCGTTCCTCGTGCTGATCATCGCGATCATCGCGATGCTCGGCCCGAGTATCTTCAACATGTTCGTGGCCATCTGGATCACCAGCTGGGTCAGCTACGCCAGGATCATGCGCGCGCAGACCGTGGTCGCGAAGAAGCAGCAGTACGTGCTCGCGGCAAGGACGCTCGGCTACAGCAGGACCCGCGTGATGCTGCGGCACATCCTGCCCAACACGGCATCCGCGGTGATCATCTTCTCGATGGTCGACGCGGTCGGCAACATCATCCTCGCCGCGTCCCTCGGCTTCCTCGGCCTCGGCGCCCAGCCGCCGACCCCGGAATGGGGGACGATGATTTCCGACGGCCAGAACTACATTCTGTCCTCCTCCTGGTGGCTCGCGACGATGCCGGGCCTGGCGATCGTGTTCGTCGGGGTCGCGTTCAGCCTCATCGGCGACGGCCTGGCCGACGTCCTCCGGCCCGGCGAGCGGTGACCGCGATGACCTCGGCAGCGCCGGTCAACACGGGCGATCCCCTGCTCACCGTCGAGGACCTGCACACCTACCTGGCCAGCGGCCAGGGCGTCGTGCGAGCGGTCGACGGGGTGTCGTTCACGGTCGGCGAGGCCGAGGTCGTCGGCATCGTCGGCGAGAGCGGCTGCGGGAAGACCGTCACCTGCCGCACGATCATGGGCCTGATGCCGCGGCGGACGGCGTTCAGCAGCGGCAAGGTGATCTACCACCCGCTCGGCACCGGCAGCATCCTCGACCTGCCGCAGAGCGCGATGCAGCACCTGCGCGGCGCGCACCTCGCGATGATCTTCCAGGACCCCATGACGGCGCTGAATCCGGTCCGCAGCATCGGCGACCAGCTGATCGAGGCGGTCACCGCGCACGCGAAGCTCACCAGGGTGGCCGCGCGGGACCGCGCGATCGAGCTGCTGACCAGGGTCGGGATCCCAGCGCCCGAGCGGCGGATGCGGGACTACCCGTTCCAGTTCAGCGGCGGCATGCTGCAGCGCGCGCTGATCGCGATCGCGCTGGCGTCCGCGCCGCGGCTGTTGCTGGCCGACGAGCCGACCACCTCGCTCGACGTGATCATCCAGGACCAGATCCTCAGCCTGCTGCTCGAACTGCAGCGGGACACCGGGATGAGCATGATCCTGGTCAGCCACGACCTCGCCGTGATCACCGAGGTATGCGACCGGGTGATCGTGATGTACGGCGGCCAGGTCGTCGAGGAAGGCGACACCGCCACGATCATCACCGCCCCCTCGCACCCGTACACCAAGGCCCTGCTCGAGGCGCTGCCGCAGGCCGACCACCGCGGCCCGCTGCGCAGCATTCCCGGCGCGCCGCCGAGCCTGATCGACACCCCGGCGGGATGCCGGTTCGCGCCGCGCTGTCCGCTGGCGCTGACCGAGTGCACGAGCTGGGACACCGAGCTAGTCGAGGCCGGCAGCGCCGGTCACCGGGCCCGCTGCTGGCGGCACAACGAGGTCGGAAAGGTCACGCAATGGCAGGCGAGCGACTCGGCATAGGCGTCATCGGCGCGGGCAGGTGGGCGAACTGGGCGCACCTGCCAGGCTGGAAGCGCGACGAGCGGTGCCAGATCGTCGGCGTGTGCGACACGGACCTGGACCGGGCCAAGGCGGCAGGCGAGACCTTCGGCGCGACGGTCGTGACCGCCGACTATCGCGACCTGCTTGCCCGCGACGACATCGCCGTCATCGACGTGGTGACCAGGGACTCCGAGCACTTCGAGATCAACATGGCCGCCATCGAGGCCGGCAAGCACGTGCTCAGCGAGAAGCCAGTCGCGCACGACTTCCGCGATGTGCGGCGGGCGGCCGGCCTTGCGGCCGCCAGGGACCTGAAGACCAAGGTCGGCTTCACGTTCCGGTACAGCCCCGCGGTCCGCTATCTCAAGCACCTGATCGACAGCGGCAGCCTCGGCACCCCGTTCATCTACAACGCCTACGAGCAGAACTCCCAGTGGCTGAACCCGCAGACCCCCCTGCGCGGCAGCGCGCCAGCCGCACCGGGCAGCACCGACCGGGCCGGTGATCTCCCGATCCAGGTCGCCTCGCTGGAAGGTTACGGCGCCCCCGTGATCGACATCGGGCACTGGTTCATGGGCTCGGACCTCACCGCGGTCGTCGGCGTCATGCGCAACTTCATCCCGGAGCGGATGCTGGCCAGCACCGGCGCGATGGCCAGGGTGAACATCGACGACGGTGACATATTTCTCGGCGAGTTCGCCAGCGGCGCGATCTGCTCGGTGCAGAGCAGTTTCGTCACGGTGGGCAACTACCCGGGCATCGAAGTGCGGGTATACGGTTCCGAGGGTGCCGCGATCGCCAGGCTCGTCGAGGAGTTCGGCATCTGCGAGACGCTGAAGGTGGCCAGGCCTGACGACGTGGAGTTCCGCGAGGTGACGGTGCCGGAGAGCTACTATCCGGCGGGCGGCAGCCCGCGGGAGTCCTGGCGCACCCTGTACTACGCGAACCTGACCGCCAACTTCGCCAGCGAGGTGCTTGGCGAGGTGAGCGGCAACGAAGGAAACTTCGCCGACGGGCTCTGGGTACAGGAAGTGATCAACGCCGTGGAGATCTCCCATCACGAGCGGCGCTGGGTCAGCCTGCCACTGGAGAAGGATGTTCCATGACACCTGGGAGCGCGGTGCGCTGGGGCATCATCGGCACGGCGAACATCGCGCGCGGCGCCTTCCTGCCCGCGCTGCGCGCGGCCGGCGGGATCCCGGCGGCGGTGGCCGGGCGCGACCTTGCCAGGGCTGAGCAGTACGCGCAGGCCAACGGCGTCCAGCGCGCCGTGGCTGGCTACCAGAACGTGATCGAGGACGCTGACGTCGACGCGCTCTACATCGCGCTGCCCAACTCGCTGCACGCGCAGTGGACGATCAGCGCGCTCGAGGCGGGCAAGCCCGTGCTCTGCGAGAAGCCGCTCTGCGGCGTGCTCGCCGACACCGAGCGGGTGCTCGAGGCGGCGAAGCGGACCGGCACCTTGCTGTGGGAGGCCTTCGTCTTCCCGTTCAACGAGCACCTGCGCCACATCAGGACGCTGCTCGGCGACGGGCTCATCGGCGAGCTGCGCGAGATCCAGTCGGACTTTCACTTCAGGGTCACCAGGCCGGACAACATCAGGCTGTCCGCCGACTTGCAGGGCGGCGCGCTGCGCGACGTCGGCTGCTACCCGGTCAGGCTGGCACAGGAGTTCTTCGGCGAGCACGACAGCGCGTGGGCCACTTGGCAGCCAGGAGGCAGTGTTAGCCGGGGGGACGACCCCCCGAGCCCCCCGCGGGCTGGCGTCGACATCGAGACCTGGGGGACGCTCGGGTATGCGGACGGCCGGCGACTGCTGCTGTCCTGCGGGATGCGCCGCGGCTATGACACCTTCTCCAGGCTGATCGGCACGGCGGGGCAGATTCACGTCAGCAACCCGTTCCATCCAGGACCCGGCGACCATGTGACCGCCTACCCGGACGGCGGCGAGCCGGCGACATGGCGGTCTGAGGTCAGCGAGCCCAGCTTCACCCCGGCGCTCCGGCACATCAACGCCGCGCTGGCAGGCGCCGAGGAACCGCGGCTGCTCGCGCTGGAGACGTCGCTCGCCACCGCTCGCGCGCTGCACGACCTGGCAGCTAGCTGGTCCGGGCCGGCCTAAGCGTCGAGGCTGATGCCCCTGGGCAGCCAGCCGAGCCAGCGCGGCAGGTACCAGCTGCGCTCACCGAGCAGGGTGAGGGCCGCCGGCACGCAGATGCCGCGCACCACGGTCGCGTCGATGAACACGGCGAACGCCAGGCCCACGCCGATCATCTTCAGGTCGATCGTGGACAGTGACGCGAAGATCGAGAACACCGCGACCATGATCACGGCGGCGCTGGTCACGACGCCCGCGCCGCGGGAGATGCCGCCGGTCACGGCGTCCGTTGTGGCGTGCCCGCGGGACTTCAGCTCGGCGATCCGGCTCAGCACGAAGACGTGGTAGTCCATGCTGAGCCCGAAAAGAAAGACGAACATGAACAACGGGACCCACGAGATGATGCCGCCGAAAGAGGTGAAGCCGAGCAGGTTCTCCAGGTGCCCCTGCTGGAAGATGAGCGTGATCAGGCCGTAGGCCGCGCCCACCGATAGCAGGTTGAGCCCGATCGACACGAGCGGAATGGCCAGTGACCTGAATGCCATCAGCAGCAGCACGAACGCGAGCGCCGCGACGATGCCGAAGACCAGGGGCGACGCCGAGCGCAGCGCGGCGCGATAGTCGAGCCGGCCGGCCGTGGATCCGGTCACCGCGTATCTGACGCCGCCGACCTCGCCGATCGTCGCCGGCAGGATCTGACCGCGCAGCGCCCTGAGACCGGCGATCGCCGCGGAACCTGAGTTCCCGCTGGCTGCGGTCCCAGCGAGCGGAACCGAGATCACCAGTCCCCGGCCGTGCCCGGCCGGCTGCGCCGTCACGGGCCCGTTAATCGGTCCGCCGGCCGCCGCCGCTGCCTGCAGTCCGCCCAGCGCGTGCCGCATCGCGGGGCTGTGCACGCCGGGCCCGGCGACGACTACCTCGGCGGGGCCGGCCCGCCAGGGAAGTCGTGCTGGATCTGCTCGAGCGTCCGCACGACGGGCAGGCTCGAAGGCAGGTTGATGGCCGGCTGGCCGATGCGCATCGACAGCGCCGGCGCCGCGAGCGCGGCTAGCGCGATCAGGGAGACGCCGCCCCACACGGCAGGCCGCCTGACTACCCGGCTGACCACAGCGCTCCACAGCCTGGACCGCTCGGCGCGGGTCCTGCCCTTGCCGAGGAACGGCACGCGCCCCCGGTCGGCCCAGGGGCCGAGCAACGCAAGAAGTGCGGGCAGCGCGGTGAGCGAGCCGACCACCGCGACGCCTACCACCAAGGCCGTGCCAATCGCGAAGCCGGTGAACATGTCGATACCGGTGAACAGCAGGCCGGCCAGCGAAATCATCACGGTCAGGCCGGAAACCACGATCGCGCGCCCCGACGTCGCAGCAGCCGTCCTGAGCGCGTCGTGGAAGCTCGCTCCCGCCGCCCGTTCCTCTCGCTCACGCCGCAGGTAGAACAGCGTGTAGTCGATGCCGACCGCCATCCCGATGATAAGCACGACCTCCGATGTGCCTTGGCCGATCGGCAGCCAGCGGCTCGGGATCGCCAGCAACGAGACGGTCGTTATCACCGCGGTCCCGGCCAGGATCACCGGGATGCTCGCTGCGATCAGCGCGCCGAACACCAGCAGCAGGAGCAGCAAGGTCAGCGGCACCGAGGTCAGTTCGGCCTGGTGGAAATCCCGGCCGAGCATCGCGGTCGCAGCCCTGTCCACGCTCGCCCCGCCGGTCTCGGCGACGACCAGGCCCGGATAGCGGGACTGGACGGCCGCCACCGCGTCAAGCGCCCTGACCACGCGGGCGTCAGCCCGGCGGTGCGGCCCGGCTACCTGGAAGGTGACCAGAGCGCTGGCGCCGCCAGGACCGATCAGGTGGCGGCCCTGCGGGCCGAACGGCGACCGGATATCGGTGGCGGCACCAGGCAGCGCCCGGAGCGCGGCGACCACGGCGCTTGCCGCGTCGCGGACCTGCCCGGTCAAGGCCGGCGTCGCCGTGAGCGTGCCCTCCGGCAGCGGCGCCCTGGACTGGATCAGCACGGTCTCCGATGGCGGCGTCACGACATGCAGCCCGTCCAGCATCCGCTCCGCGACGCCGGACTGGCCGGGGTCATACTGCGGCTGGCTCTGGGTGCCGAAGACGTGCCCGGCCAGCAGCGCGCCGCCGACCATGACCATCCATCCGGCGAGCGCGATGATCCGGTGCCTCGCGCTCCAGCACGCGATGCGCTCGGTGACCGGGCGCCGGCGCGCGGCTGCCGTGGCCCCCGCGGCCTCGGGAAGGCTCGGCGGCGCGCCGCCCGGCCGGATTGCGGCCGACGGCGGGTCGCTCAACTGCATGGGGGAACCTTCCGGGAGGCTGGGGGCTTACCTCCTCAGCGAAGAGGCGCCCGGCAAAGTTCCCTGGAGGGTACCCGACGATGGGCAAGCTGATCCTGATCAGGCACGGTCAGACGCAGTGGAGCAGGGAGCACAAGCACACCGGGCTCACCGACATTCCGCTGACGGCGGCCGGCGAAGCGGCGGCCGCGGCGCTGGCACCTGACCTGGCCGGGCGCCGGATCGTCGCCGAGTTCGCCAGCCCCGCGCAGCGCGCGGTCAGGACCGCGGAGCTGGCCGGCCTGACGAGTGTGACGACCGACCCTGACCTGGCCGAGTGGGACTACGGCGGCTACGAGGGCAGGACCACTGCCGACATCCGCAGAGAGCGGCCAGGCTGGAAGCTGTGGCGGGACGGCGTCATACCGGGCGACGCGGCCC
The DNA here is from genome assembly GCA_963739025.1 of uncultured Actinomycetota bacterium. Lineage (GTDB taxonomy): Bacteria > Actinomycetota > Actinomycetes > Streptosporangiales > Streptosporangiaceae > Chersky-822. Next base: position 1,346,767 of record CAVTYS010000006.1, read on the forward strand.
ACCCCGGCGAGACCCTCAGCCAGGTCGGCGCGCGCGCCGACGCTGTCCTGGGCAGCGTGCGTCCGCTGCTGGCCAGCGGGGATGTCGCGCTCGTCGCGCACGGTCACCTGCTCAGGGTGCTCACCGCACGCTGGCTCGGCCTCGAACCGGACTGCGGCAGGCTGTTCCAGCTGGACACCGGCACGCTGTCGACGCTTGGCACCGAGCACGGTGAGCCGGTGATCGCGGCCTGGAACGTCCCGCCGGCCCCCTAGCCCGCCGGATTGGCGACCCAGGCCAGCATCAGCGGCTCGCCGGTCCGCGTGTCGCGCAGCACCAGCAGGTAGGGGCGGTCGAAGCTGATGACGATGTGCGCGGCCGTGGGCTCCATGCCGATCGCGGTGGCGGCGCTGGCGACCGTGCCCTTCTCGGCTATCGCCAGGGTGGCCGCGTGCTGCACGAATCCGATGCAGCACGCCTGCGGCGAGAGCCCGGTGAAGTCAGCGCCGCTGCTGAACGCGACGCCCATGCCGAGCTTGGTGAGCACGTCCTTCAGAGACTCGCTTGCAGCCAGCCTGACCTTGGGCAGCGCCACGTCCGTCAGTGTCTTGCTCGTGGCCAGGCCGGCCGCGAGCGCGCCGGCGGTCGCGGCGTCGGGCACCTGGCAGCCAGTGCTGCCAGTCGGGGGGAGCGCCGCGAGCATGCTCAGCCTGCCGCCCTGGTACGGCAGCGCGACCGCCGTCCAGCCGTGTGCCCGCGTCTCCGCGAACGCGCCGCCTCGCATGAAGCTCGCCGTCACGGGCCCTCCGGGCCGGCTGCCGGCCTCGGGTCCGGCAGCGGCCTGGAAGCTGCCCCTGGCGGTCAGTGCGTGGTTGAACGGCCGCTGCCACCTGGCGTTCAGGTACAGGGCGTCGGTCAGCACCCAGCCCGTGGGCAGCTGCGACAGCGCGCCGGGCGGCAGCAGGCGCGGGATATGGCCGCGCGTGCTGGCGGCGACCGAGGCGTTGATCCGGCGCCTGGATTGCTCGTGCCTGGACAGCAGCGGCAGGGCGGTCAGCCTGGCCTGGTCGGCCGTGCGCAGCGCGGCGACGAAGGCCCGGCGGGTGACCAGCGAGGGATCGGCCCAGATCTTGTTGCTCGCGGTGAAGGTCACCCCTGGCCTGTCCAGTGAGCGCAGCAGCGCCGACCTGGTCCCGAAGGCGGCGGCCGCGCGGCCGCGCGCACCGGCTGGCAGGTCCAGGACCCTGGCCATGGCGGCGGCAGTCTGGCCCCGTGCGCCGAGGTAGGCCATGTCCAGCCCGGTTGCCAGGCTAACCGGCGAGATCACCGCGTTGCTGCCCGGCTGGCTGGCACAGAGATCCGCCAGCACGTTCAGGCCGAAGGTGGTGTCAGCGGTGCCGAACCCGCGCAGGGCGGCGACCTGGCTCGCGGTGAGGACGAGCGGCGGCCTGGCCGGTCGTGTGGCGGTGGCGCTGCCGCAACCCGCCGCCCCGGCGGCGCAGGCGGCCGTCGTCACGAGCACGGCAATCCGCCTGATGTTCGTCATGCCGATTGGACGGCCTCAATGCCGGGACCGGTTCCCGATCAGGCGGCGGGAAGCATACCGAGCAGCTGCCGCGGGATCCTGGTCGCGGCCTGATGCAGGGCGCGGATGGTGACCGTGGTGCTCACGTCGGTGACGGCGATGCCGGGCGCGCCGTAAAGCCGCCTGGCCCAGCGCGGAAGGCTCGCGAAGGCGAGCGTGTTCATCGGCGGCACCACGAGCTTGAGCCCGGTGAATGGCCACGGGATGTCGGGCACGAACGACCGGACCAGGGCCTGCCGGGCCTCGGTGCAGGCATGCAGATGAGGTCGCATCCGCTCGTAGTACGCGTCGAGCTCGGCCATGCTGGCGGGCACGGCGGCTGGATCAAGGCCGACCACCGCGGCGCTGCGGCGCTGCTCGGAGACGAACTCGTCAAGGTCGGCTGAGCGCAGGCCCATCCCGGCCCGGCGCGCGACGTCCGCGTACGAGGCGATCTCGCCGCAGTGCACCCAGAGCAGCAGGTCAGGCTCGTTCAAGCGGATCACAGAGCCGTCGGCATCGGTGCCGGTCAGCGACGCGTGCACCCTTCTGACCCGGCGGCCTGCCCGGTCCACATCCGCCACGCTGCCGTAGGTCCGCACCTGCACGAACTCGACCGTCCTCGCGAACCGCCCCCAGGCCTCGCCGGGCCGTGCGAACGCCGTGTTCTGCCAGGTGGCTCGCATCGTTCGCGGGTGTAGCGCCTGCAGGTACATCGCGCGCAGCCCGCCGATCCACAGGATCGGCTCGGACAGGATCCGCCAGGTCACCGACTCAGGGCCGAACAAGCCGGCGTCCGCCCGCGCCGGGATCACATCACCAGAGGTCATGGCGCAGCCTCCCCGCCTGCCCGCGAGCCGCGCTAGTGCGGCCTGGTCTCCTCGTCGATCCAGTCCAGGTACCCGGCTGAACCGGCGATGATGGGGGTCGCGATGATCTCGGGCTCGTCGTAGCTGTGCCGATCGAGCAGGAACTCAGCGAGCTCGGTGTACCTGTCGACGGGCAGCTTGAGCATGAGCAGCCACTCCTCGGCCCGCTCGATCCCGTCTTCCCACCAGAATGTGCTCGCCAGCGGCCCCGCCACCTGCGCGCAGGCGGCAAGCCTGGCCTGGACCGCGTCGTGCGCGAGTTCCATGGCCTCGGCACGGGAGTCCGTCGTGGTCTGGACGTGCAGGAACGCGGAGCCTCCAGGCGTGCCTTCGGCACGGCTGTGTTCCTGCGCGCCTCCGGCACGGCTGTGTTCCCGCGCGCCTCCGGCACGACCATGCGCCTGGTCGCCGACTGCTTCTTCAGGCTCGGCCGCCATAGGTCAGATGGTACGCCGCTGCGGCGGTAACCTTTGCATTCCTGCGCCAGCCCCCGACGCGCTAGCCCGCAGGAACCGAGGAGCTCCGCATGGACCGTCGGCTCTGCCTGATTGTGAACCCGACAGCCGGGAACGGACGGGCCCGCGCGCTCGTCCCGGCAGCGGCGGCAGCGCTGCGGACCGCCCGCTCCGAGCACCGGATCACCGAGTCAGCCAGCCTCGCGCACGCGCTTGAGCTCGCGGCCGGGGCGGCCGAACGCGGCGAGGTCGTCGTCGCCGTCGGCGGCGACGGAATGGCTGGCGCGCTGGCCGGAGCCGCCGCCTCGCACGGAGCCAGGTTCGGCATCATCCCGGCCGGCCGCGGCAACGACCTTGCCGGCGTGCTCGGCGTGCCTGCCGATCCCGCGGCGGCCGCGCAGGCACTCGCCGCCGGCCAGGAGCGGCAGATCGACCTCATCGGGGTGAGCGCGCCAGGCCACGAGGAGGTCATCGTCGCCGGCAGCGTCTACACGGGGATTCCCGCGGTGGCTGGTGAGATCGCGAATGCCACCAGGTGGCTGCGCGGCAGCGTTGTCTACCCGGTGGCGGCGCTGCGTGCCCTGGCCCGCTGGCAGCCAGCCACCTTCACGGTCCAGGTGGCTGGCGGCGCAGAACACGAGTTCGCCGGCTACGCGGTCGTCATAGCCAACTCGGCGTTCTTCGGGGCCGGCATGCAGGTCGCACCGCCCGCGCGGATCGATGACGGCGAACTCGACCTGGTGCTGATGCGGCACGGGCCCAAGCTCACGTTCGTCAGGGCGCTGGCGAAGATCAAAGACGGCACGCACGTCAGGCCGCCGCAGATCACGCTGCACCGCGGTGCCGACGTGACGGTCACGGTGAGCCGCGACCTGCCAGCGGCCGCCGACGGCGAGCCGCTGGCGTGCGCGGCGCCGCTGCCGGCCGGCACGCCGCTGCGAGTCCGCGTACTGCCTGCCGCGCTGACCGTGCTGGTGCCGGCGAGCTAATCAGCCGCTGTCCGTCGCGTTCACCGGCTCGGCGTTCAGTACTTCAGGCGGCGATCCGCTCGCAGAGCCACGCGAGCGCGAGCGGGTAGCGGTAGTCGATGGCCCCGTGCGTCCCGTCGAAGAGCTCGAATCTGACCACCTCGTCGCGAACCCCGGCCTCGGCGAGCGCGGCACGGAAGGCCTCGGCGCCGACATCGAGGCAGAACTCGTCGGACTTGCCCGCGTCGATCCAGATTCCGCGGAGCGACCGCAGCGCCTCGGCGTGCCCAGGCACCATCCTGACCGGGTCCCAGTCCAGCCAGCGCTGCCACACCTCGTCCCTGATGACGCCAGTGCGCGGGTCGAAGGGCAGCTCAGGGGTACCGTCGGCGGCGGCGGAGAAGCAGGCGGCCACGCCGTAGACGCCGATCAGCGTCTCGTCTGCCCTCTTGGTGAACGCGGTCCGTGATCGGAAATCCTCCCACCAGCGCCCGATGTCCCCTCCGTAGTCGCGCAGCGCGCGCACGCAGTCGCCGAACTCGGGGATATAGCAAAGCTCGTACAGCGAGTCGCCGGCGTGCGTGGCGAGGGCGCCGAAGACGTCAGGCCTGAGCATCGGGGTGATCATCGCGCCGAATCCGCCGCTCGACTTCCCTGAGATCGCCCGGTGCGCCGGCGCGGCCAGCGTGCGGTAATGGACGTCGACCCAGGGCACGACCTCGTCGCATAGGTACGAGTGATAGCGGCCTGTACCGGGCGAGTCGACGTACTGGCTACCGCCGTAGCTGGTCCAGGCGTCGACGTAGACGACGAGCGCCGCCGGCGCGGCGCCCGTGGCGAACACCTGGTCGGCGGTCTCGGTGAAGGGCTGCCGGAAGGCGGTCCTGTTGTGCCACATGGCCACGTGGCCGGTGTAACCCATGATCACGTAGACGGCCGGGTACCTGCGCTCCGGCTCGTCGTCATAGCCAGGCGGCAGGTAGACGAGCACCGGCCGCTCGTGCGGGTCACCCAGCGGGTTGCCGCGCAGCAACTCGCTGGTGATGGTGCGCTCCTCGATCCGGCCGGCCAGATCTGCGGACCACGGCAGCATGGGCTTCTCCTTCTCCAGCGATCACATGGGGCGAAACAGGGGATGTCAGGACGTCAGCCGCGTACCGGACGCGCCGGCAGAAATGCCGGACAGCTCCGGCATTTACCGGCATAGTTTCCCCTGTGTTCAGGACTATCAGGCGCAGCAGTCCTGCGCGCGCAATTATCGCTGGCCAGAAAGCAGCCGGTTGGGCCGCGCGGCGGCGGATGCGAGCGCTGACCGTCTCAGGGCTGCCGGCCGTACTCACGGTCGGCGGGGTCATCCCGATCCTCATCAACGGCGGCTCCGCTGGGTCCGCGCCCTCCTACCAGCCCTCCGCGGTCATGTGCAGCGGCTGGCGGCACTGCGACGCCCGAGGCTACAACAGCTACGGTTACGATGCCCGCGGCTGGCGCTCGTACTGGCGGATGAGCCCAGGCGACCAGTGCACGAACTACGCGGCCTACGTGGAGTCGGTCGTGTATCACGTCCGCGAGCCGCGGTTCCTGCTCGGCAACGGCGGTCAGTGGGCTGTTACTGCCGCCGCGCACGGAGTCAGGGTGAACCACACGCCGTCCGTGGGCGCGGTGGCTGAGTGGAACGGCGGCACGTTCGGAATCGGGCCGGTGGGCCACGTCGGCGTGGTCGAGGCGGTAGGCCCGCACGGCAGCTACATCATCGTCTCCCAGGAGCACATGGGAGGCATGCGGAACGACTACGAGTGGACGCTCATCAAGGCGGACCGGCCCGCTAACCAGTGGCAGCCGTGGCCCAGCCATTTCATCCACTTCCCGATCCCGCAGCGCACCGACGTGGGCTACTTCAACCCCCGCTCGGCGAGGTTCGGGCTCCGGTACTCCCTGACCGCCGGCCCGGCGGGCCGCACCGGCCACCTCGGCTTCCACGGCGTGGTACCGATGGTCGGCGACTGGCGTGGCCACAGTTCCGACGACACCGGCTACTACGACGCCAGGTACGGCACCTTCCACCTGATGCGTGCCGGCGCCCATGGCAGGAGCGTCAAGGCCAGGTTCGGCCCAAGGCACATGATCCCGCTGATCGGCGACTGGAAGGGCACGGGCAAGGACGGCATCGGCTACTACGACCCGGCCACCGGGACCTTCTACCTGCGCCAGTCGCAGCGCTACGGGCCGGCCGACTATACGTTCACGTTCGGGCCGCCGCACATGATCCCGCTCGCCGGAGACTGGAACGGTAACGGCATGGACGGCGTCGGCTATTACAACCCGAGGACCGGCATCTTCAACGTGCGCAACACGCTGCGGCACGGCCGGCCAGCGGTCTCCTTCAGGTTCGGCCCGCCGCACATGATCCCGCTCGCCGGAAACTGGAGCGGCAAGGGCCGGCACGACGGCGTCGGGTACTACAATCCCCGGGCTGGCACGTTCCACCTGCGCAACCGGGCCAGCAAGGGCCCGGCCAGCATCGTGGTCAGGTTCGGGCCGCGGCACATGGTCCCGCTCGCCGGAGACTGGTTCGGCGTTTAGCGGGCTGGCTACCGTTGCTGGCATGACGGTGCTGGCATGAAGGGGGACGATCAGGCTGCCCGGCCGGTGCGGCCGGGCAGCGGCCTGCTCGCCGGCAGATGCCTTGACCTGCTCGACGCGCAGCTCGCGTCCAGGCATCTCGACGACGCGGCGAGGTGGCTGCGCGGGCGCGGTACCGGTTACTACACGATCGGCTCGGCAGGGCACGAGAGCAACGCGGCCGTCGCGGCCGCGCTCCGGCTTACCGATCCGGCCCTGCTGCACTACCGCTCGGGCGCCTTCTACCTGGTGCGGGCCGCCCAGGCTGGCCGCGCCGACGACGGCATCGCCGACATCCTGCTCGGCATGGTGGCAGCGGCGGCCGAGCCGATCGCCGGCGGACGGCACAAGGTCTTCGGGCACAAGGACCTGAACATCATCCCGCAGACCTCCACGATCGCCTCCCACCTGCCGCGTGCGGTCGGGCTCGCCTTCGCTCTGCCGCGGGCCACGCGCCTGACAGGGGTCCCGCCGTCGCCCTGGCCGGCCGACTCGGTCGTGATCGCCAGCATCGGCGACGCATCAGCGAACCACTCGACCGCCGTTGGCGCCATCAACACCGCCGGCTACTGCGCGTATCAGGGGCTTCCGCTGCCGCTGCTCGTCGTCTGCGAGGACAACGGCATCGGCGTGAGCGTCCGCACGCCGCCCGGCTGGATCGCGGCGGCGCTCGGCTCGCGGCCCGCGATCCGGTACGCCTACGCCGATGGAACGGACCTGGCCGCCGTCTACGACACGACGCTCGAGCTCGCCGGCTACGTGCGGGAGCGCAAGGCACCGGCGATCTTGCACCTCGCCACGGTCCGGCTCGGCGGCCATGCCGGATCGGACGTCGAGTCCGGTTACCGGTCAGCGGCCGAGATCGCCGCCGACGCGGACCGCGATCCGCTGCGCGCCGCGATCGAGCTGATCGTGTCCTCTGGGCTGCGCACGGCAGCCGAGCTGGCTGAGCGGTCAGAGCAGTCCAGGGCGAAGGTCTTCGAGCTCGCCGCGCGGGTCGAAGGTGCGCCGGGCCTGACCTCGGCAGCGCAGGTCATGACGCCGCTCGCCCCGCGCAGGCCAGCGGTCGTGGCGGCCGCCATCCGCGCGGCGCCGCTGTCAGCCAGGCAGCGCGCGTTCGGTGCTACCCGGCTGCCCGAGGTGGCTGGCCCGCTGACGCTCGCGCAGGCGATCAACCGCACCCTCGCGGACGAGCTCGCGGCCAGGCCAGGGCTGCTCGTGTTCGGCGAGGACGTGGCCCGCAAGGGCGGCGTCTACGGCGTGACCAGGGGGCTGCTCGCCGCGTTCGGCCCAGGCCGGGTCTTCGACTCGGTGCTTGACGAGCAGGCGATCCTGGGCCTGGCGCTCGGCTCGGGGCTGGCCGGGCTGCTCCCCGTGCCCGAGATCCAGTACCTCGCCTACCTGCACAACGCCGCCGACCAGATCCGCGGCGAGGCCGCGACGCTGGCGTTCTTCTCCCAGACCGCGTATCGCAACCCGATGGTGGTCAGGATCGCCGGCCTGGCCTATCAGCAGGGCTTCGGCGGCCACTTCCACAACGACAACGCCGTCGCGGCCCTGCGCGACATCCCTGGCCTGATCGTGGCTTGCCCGGCGCGGCCCGACGACGCGCCGGCGCTGCTGCGCACCTGCCTGGCCAGCGCGAGCGAAGACGGCAGCGTGTGCGTGTTCCTCGAGCCGATCGCGCTGTATCACGAGCGGGACCTGTACGAGTCAGGCGACGGCGGCTGGCTGGCCGGCTACCAGCCGCCGGATGCATGGGAACACGGCCACGTGCCGGTGGGCAGCGGCCGCGTGCACGGCGACGGGGCTGACCTGACGATCGTGACGTTCGGCAACGGCGTGCGGCTCAGCCTCCGCGCCGCGGCGAACCTCGGGCGCGAAGGCATCGGCTGCCGGGTACTCGACCTGCGCTGGCTCGCCCCGCTGCCGGCCGGCGACCTGATCAGGGAGGCGACCGCGACCGGAGCGGTCCTGGTGGCCGACGAGACCAGGCGGTCGGGCGGCATCTCAGAGGGCGTGATCACGGCCCTGGCCGACGCCGGGTACCGGGACCTGCTGGCGCGCGTGACCAGCGAGGATAGCTTTGTTCCGCTTGGCGAAGCCGCGCGCACCGTGCTGCTATCCCAGCAGTCGATCGAGACGGCCGCCAGGAACCTGCTGCGCTGATCCCCCGTGTTTAGCTGGCCCCGTAGTCAGCTGGCCCCGTGGTCAGCTGGCCCCGTGGTCAGCTGGCACTGCCCTCCATCGCCGTCACCGCGGCGAACTCCTCGCTGGCCCGCAGCGCTACCCGCATCGGCGGGCGCTCGATCATGACCTCCGCGTACTCGTCGAGCTGCACCCCGCGCGCGGCGGCGACCGCGTGCAGGTAAGACCCGACCTCGGCATCGGTGTTCCAGCCGGACTGCGACAGGCCAGGCGCCACCGGGGAGCGGCCCTGCATCGCCCTGGTCAGCACGGCCCTGAGCACCGAGTAGCCCATCCTGCTGAGGTTGGACAGGTCCTGGTGCCTGTTCTTCCGCATCCCGGCGTCGACCTGCGCCATCGCGTGCAGGCCGCACGCCTCGAGCACGTCGATCAGCATTCCGACCTCGACGGCGTAGCCGCTCAGGAAGGGCACGGAGTAGAACAGCTCCCTGGTCGCGGCGAACTCGCCGGCCAGCGGCTGGACGAACCCGGCGAGCTCGGGGAAGAGCAGGTTCAGCGCGGGCTTGGCGGTGAGCTCGGTGACCCGGCCCCCGCCGTCCGGTACCGACACCGTCTCCTGGGTGTACGGCCGGCGGTAGGCGGCCTTCACGAACTGGATCTCAGGCTTGGCGATCAGGCAGCCGACGACCCCGGTCACGAGCTGGCGGCAGAAGTTTCCGGTATCAGTATCGGCGAACGCGATGATGTCACCGGTCGCCACGGACAGGCCGCGCCACATCGCGTCGCCCTTTCCGTGCGCGCGGCCGTACTCGGGCATCAGCGCGTTTTCTGAGTAGACCTCGACGTCGTGGTACAGCGCGATCTCGGCGGTTCCGTCCGTGGAGTCGGCGTCGACGACGACGACCTGGTCGATCAGCCTGATGTCGGGACGGCGCAGGTAGTCGACCTCATCGAGCACGGAGCCGATCGTCTCAGCGACATTGCGGGTGGGCAGGATCAGCGTGACCGTCAGCCCGCGTTCGCGCTTGACCTTGCCGAGCTGACGAGCGTTGCCGAATTCACGATAGGTGAAGCTGTTGGTGCGAAACCATTCATGTGCTCGCATAAGGCTCTCCTCGCAACCGGGGCGGGCCATTCCGACAAGATATACCTTTTTGCCGGTGCTCTAAACGCCGTGATCTATGCTAAATGGTCCGTACTATACACGTTTTAGGTCTATACGATTTAGTACCTGACCTAGTCGTTCTGTCACTGATGGTGCGTAACTTGCGTAAAATCCGAAGTGCCCGATCGATACGGTCATCCAGATACTACAGACTGGAAGGCCAGCCGGGAACATTATGCAAATACCTCTGGCAAGAAGTCGATAAGTGCAGGTGAGCCGGTTAAAAGTGGCCGAGCCGGCCGGACCGGCACTGTACGGAGCCCGGTCTCGTGCCATACCTTCCAGCCGGCCCCGCAACGGTACGGATGCCCGGTCTATCCTCGGCCTATGAACCTGCACTCCACCGTCGGCGGTCCCTCCCTGGCCCAGCAGCGCCATCTGGTCACTGAGATACCCGGCCCCGCCTCCCGCGAACTGCTCGAACGCCGCCAGCGCAGCGTGGCCCGCGGCCTGAGCCACGTCTTGCCCGTGTTCGTCACGGCGGCCGGCGGCGGCGTGCTCATCGACGCCGACGGCAACTCGCTGATCGACTTCGGCTCGGGGATCGCGGTCACCTCGGTCGGCAACAGCGCCGAGCTCGTGGTCACGCGGGTCACCGAGCAGGTTGCCCACTTCACTCACACCTGCTTCATGGTGGTCCCCTACGAGGGCTACGTGCAGGTCTGCGAGGAGCTCAACCGGATCACCCCCGGCAGCCACGACAAGAGGTCGGCGCTGTTCAACTCCGGTGCCGAGGCGGTGGAGAACGCCGTGAAGATCGCCAGGCATGCCACCGGGCGGCAGGCCGTCGTCGTCTTCGACCACGCCTACCACGGCAGGACCAACCTCACGATGGCCATGACCGCCAAGAACATGCCGTACAAGGACGGGTTCGGGCCGTTCGCCGGCGAGGTCTACCGGATGCCGATGGCCTACCCGTTCCGCTGGCCAGGCGGCCCTGCCGCATGCGCCGCTGACGCGCTCGATGTGATCACCGGGATGATCCACGCTCAGGTAGGCGCGAACCGGGTCGCGGCCATCGTCATCGAGCCGATCCTGGGCGAGGGCGGGTTCATCGTGCCGCCCGACGGCTTCCTGCCCGGGCTCTCCGAGTACTGCAAGGAGCACGGCATCGTCTTCATCGCGGACGAGATCCAGTCGGGGTTCTGCCGTACCGGTGACTGGTTCGCGTGCGACTACGAGGGCGTGGTGCCTGACCTCGTCACTACCGCGAAGGGCATCGCGGGCGGGCTGCCGCTGGCCGCCGTGACCGGCCGCTCGGACATCATGGACTCGGTGCACGCCGGCGGGCTCGGCGGTACCTACGGCGGCAACCCGGTCGCCTGCGCCGCCGCCCTTGGCGCGATGGAGACGATGAGCAAGGAAGACCTGCCGGCGATGGCCAGGCGGATCGGCGACATCATGCTGCCGCGCCTGCGTTCGCTGGCCCGGCGGCACCCGGTGATCGGGGACGTCAGGGGCAGGGGCGCAATGATCGCGATCGAGCTGGCCAAGCCCGGCACGATCGAACCGGACGCCGCCGCCGCCGCGAAGGTCGCCAAGGCCTGCCACGCCGCCGGCGTGATCGTGCTGACCTGCGGCACCTACGGGAACGTGCTGCGCTTCCTGCCGCCGCTGGTGATCAGCGAGGAGCTGCTGACCGAGGGCATGTCGGTGCTGGAGGACGCCTTCGGCACCCTCTGACCCACCGCTACAGCACGGCGAGCTGCCCGCCGTCGACGACGAGCGCGGCGCCGTGGATGAACGAGGCGTCGTCGGAGGCCAGGAACGCGTAGGCGGCCGCGACCTCGTCGGCACGGCCGACCCTGCCGAGCGAGATGCGGCTGGCCACGTACTCGGCTTCGAACTCGCCGGCGCCGAGCTGCGCGGCGATCGCGTCGTTCAGCGGGGTGGCGATGTAGCCGGGACACAGCGCGTTGACCCGGATCCCGTGCCGGCCAAGCTCGGCCGCCATCGTCCTGGTGAGCTGCAGGACCCCGCCCTTGGAAGCGTTGTAGTGGGCATAGTCCTCCTCCCCGGCCAGTCCGTTGACCGAGGACATGTTCACGATGACGCCGCGCCCGCGCCCGGTCATCCGCCTGCTGACCGCCTGGGCAACCAGGAACATCCCGCGCAGGTTCACCGCGATGATGCGGTCCCAGTCGGCGACGGCGATCTCGAGGAACGCGTCCCTGCGCGCTGTCCCCGCGTTGTTGATGAGCACGTCGACGCCGCCCAGCCAGGCTTCCGCCGCGTCGACGAGCTTGGCGACATCAGCCTCGCTGCGGACGTCGCACGCGAGGCCAGCCGCCTTGCCGCGCTGCGCGAGCACGGTGACCGCGGCATCCACTTCCGCGGCGTCCAGCCCCGACACGAATACCCTTGATCCCTCCTCCAGGAACCGCTCAGCCGCGGCAAGACCGATGCCACTGGATCCGCCGCTGATCAGGACCCCCTTGTCCCGGAGCCCGCGCATATCTCACCGCCCTGGCCTGTGCGAGTAGCGGCGTTGCCCTGGCTATCCAGCGCAGCCGGCTTCCGCCGGTATGCCCGGCCATCGCCGGGATTACCCACCGTGGTCTATCATTCCGCCCAGGCCGGAAGGCAGGAGAGCGCCATGAAGCGGCAGGCGACGGGCATAGCGGCAGCGACAGTACTGACGATCGGGATCGCCTGCGTGGCCGGCCCGCAGATGACGGCGGGCACCGCCCTGGCCAGCGTCCGTGCGGCTCGCATCCAGCCCCCGGTGGCGAGCGGGCAGCTGCGGATCAGCGGGCTGCTGCGGGACGGCGGCATGGCTGCCGCTCGCGGGCTGCGCTGGCGGCCTGGCAGACTGCCGGTCGGCGACCGGCTGCTCAGCTTCGAGGTCGGCTACTCCTGGCAGGCCTGCGCGCAAGGAACGTGCGCCGCAGGGGCTGACGCGACCGCGACCCCGTTCGCCGCAAGGCATTACGTGCCGGGTCACGCCGACACGGGCCGCAAGCTCCGGGTGACAGAGACCGCGACCGAGGTCGTGCAGACCACGGCCAGGGACTTCACGTTCAAGGTGCTCAGGGTCTCCAGGAGCGTCACCGCAGGGCGCGCGGTGAGCGCGTACCCGCGCGGTCGCCGGCCCGTGAGTGAATTCCTCAACGGACTCCCCGAGGCCAGGACTGGCTCGGCTGAGGAGTACTTCCAGCTCGACCCCGCGCACTACAACCGCGCCGACGGCACCGTAGCCCGCAGGTTCAGGATCGACCACGGTGCCTGGCAGGCCGTGCCAGCCCGCGGCGTGTTCTACACGGGAACGCTGCGTCCTGGGCGGCACCGGGTGACCGTGCTGACGTCCGACCTGGCCGGGCGCAGCAGGCTCGGCTTCAGCTGGCGGGTGCTTCCGCTGCCGGCGCCGCTGACCTGCCGTGGCGGGTGCTGGTATCCGCCGCACCTGAACTCCCGCGGCCATCCGATGCGGTGGGACTGGCAGATCGGCCGTACGTTCCCGCTGAAGCGCGCCGGCCACCGGGCCGTCGATATCTACGACATCGACGGCTTCCTGACCACCAAGGGGCAGGTGCACCGGATCCGCACCTCCTGGCCTGCCGCCACGCTCGCGCACCCGCGTACCGTCTGCTACCTGGACCTGGCCTGGGAGGACTACCGGCCGGACGGGAGCCCAACGCCAGCCGGAGCGTTCCCAGCCGCGGCACTCGGCAAGATCTACTTCGGCTACCCCGAGGAACGCTGGGTCGATTTCCGCCAGCTCGACGCGCTCAAGCCGATGCTGACCGAGCGGATCGCCATGTGCGCGCGCAAGGGGTTCGACGCGGTCGAGCTTGACGACATCGACAGCTTCGACCCGCCCGCCACAACGGGTTTCTACCTGACCAAGGGTGACGCCCAGAACTACCTGGCGTTCGCGTTCAACCTGATCCACGCCTACGGGATGACCGCGATGTGGAAGAACAATCCGGCGCTCGTGCGCTGGGGCGCCAGGTACACAGATGGGGCCGTGGTCGAGGAGTGCTTCGTCTATCACGAGTGCGGCAGCTGGCACGCGTTCACCTCGGACAAGACGCGCGCTCAGCCGAGTGGCAAATGGGTCGGCGAGGCCGAGTACGGCGCCGATCACTTCGTCTGCGACCCTGGCAAGCCGTGCAAGCCCGGCAGGTCCTTCGCCGCCTACTGCCGTCGGATCTACGGCGGGAAGAACGGCTTCGCAGCTGTCAAGTTCGATGTCGACCTGGACGGCAAGGTCTTCTACCCGTGCCCGCGCGGCCGCTGACAGCTCACCAGGAACGTCAGTACAAATGGGTATTGACGACGCCGTCGGCACAGATTACTGCTGAGTAGTCAGCGTTCCTTCCGCCCAGGAGCCGTCCATGCGCCGACCTTGCTGTGCACGTCGTGTTCGGTTGTCAGCCATCCTCGTGACGGCCGCGCTCGCGGGCCTCTGCGCCTTCGGCGCCACCGGGGCCGCTAGCGCCAGCGGCGCCGTCAGCTATGTCGCGCTCGGCGACTCTTACTCCTCAGGTGACGGCGCGGGAAGCTACTCCGATGGCGCGTGCCTGGAGAGCGCCAACGCCTACCCGGTGCTGTGGCACAACGCCCACGGCGGCGCGTTCGTCAACGAGACCTGCGCGGGGGCGACCACTGCCGACGTGCTGGCCAGCCAGCTCGGCCCGCTGGGCGCGAGCACGACACTCGTGTCGATCACTATGGGCGGCAACGACGTCGGTTTCACCAGTGTGATGCAGACCTGCGTGCTTCAGGGCAACAGCGCCTGCATCAGCGCCGTGCAGAAGGCGGAGAGCCAGGCCCAGGCGAGCCTGCCTGGCGCGCTGGACAACGTGCTCGCCGCGATCGCCGCCCGCGCGCCTGGCGCCAGGGTCGTCGTTCTCGGCTATCCCGAGTTCTACGACCTGGCCAGATCATCGACCTGCCTCGGCCTGAGCACGACGAAGCGCACGTACCTGAACCAGGGCGCCGATGTGCTCGACGGCGTGATCCAGGCGGCCGCCGGCCGGCACGGTGACGCGTTCGTCGACGTCAGGCCGTTCTTCGCCGGCCACCAGATCTGCGACTCCGGCAGCTACCTGATCTCGGTCGACTGGCTCAATCTCACCGACTCCTACCACCCGAACGCCAGCGGCCAGCGCAACGGCTACCTGCCAGCGCTGGATTCAGTCACTGGCTAGCCCTGGTAGAAGGCGTCGACCTCGGTCAGCACCTCGTCCAGGATCGCCAGGCCTTCCTTGGCCTCGGCCTCGGTGATCGTGCACGGCGGCACCACGTGCAGCCGGTTGTAGTTGGTGAACGTCAGCAGGCCCCTGGCGCGGCACTGCGCCGCCAGGGTGGTCATTGCCTCGGACGCGCCGCCGTACGGCGCGAGCATGGCCCGGCTCGCCCGGTCGGATACCAGGTCGAGCGCCCAGAACACGCCGGTCCCGCGCACCTCGCCGATCACCGGGTGCCGCTCGGCCAGCTCGCCGAGGCCGGGACCGAGAGTCTGCTGGCCGATCGCGGCGGCGTTCTCGACGATGCCCTCCTCGCGCATCGCGTCGATGGTCGCGACGATGGACGCGCACGCCAGCGGGTGACCTGAATAGGTGAGGCCGCCGGGGAAGACCCGCTCGTCGAACGTGGCGGCGATCGGGTCGGAGATGATGACGCCGCCGATCGGCACGTAGCCCGAGTTCGAGCCCTTGGCGAACGTGATCAGGTCGGGCACCGCGGCATGCTGGCTGAACGCGAACCAGCTGCCGGCCCGGCCGAAGCCGCACATCACCTCGTCGGCGATCCACATGATGCCGTACTTGTCGGATAGCGCCCGCACGCCGGCGAGGTAGCCGGGCGGCGGCAGGAGCACTCCAGCCGTGCCGACGATGGACTCGATGAGGATCGCCGCGATCGTGTTCGGTCCCTCGAACTGGATCACCTGCTCGAGGTGCTCGAGCGCGCGCTCGCACTCCTGCTCCTGCGTGGTCGCCCAGAATGATGACCGGTACAGGTAAGGACCGAAGAAGTGCACGTGGCCGGTGGCGTACTCGTTGGGCCAGCGCCGCGGGTCACCGGTCGAGGTGATCGCCGCACCTGTGTTGCCGTGGTAGGAGCGGTAGAAGCTGAGCACCTTGTCCCGCCCAGTGTGCAGCCTGGCCATCCGGATCGCGTTCTCGTTCGCGTCAGCACCGCCGTTGGTGAAGAACACCTTGCCGAAGCCATCAGGCGCGAGATCGGTCAGCCGGGTAGCCGCCTCGCCCCTGGCCTCGTTCGCGTACTGCGGCGCGATCGTGGTCAGCCTGGCCGCCTGCTCCGCGATGGCCCGCACCACCTTCGGGTGCTGATGACCGATGTTGGTGTTGACGAGCTGGCTGGAGAAGTCCAGGTAGCGCTTGCCGTCGTAATCCCACACGTAGCTGCCCTCACCGCCGGCGATCACCAGCGGGCTCAGCGCCTTCTGCGCCGACCAGGAGTGAAACACGTGCGCACGGTCAGCGGCGTAGACGGCGGCACCGCGGGCGGGATCTGGGGTGAAGTCGGGGTTCATCGCGGCTCCTCACTGGTTGACAGGGAAGCCGAGGTTCACGCCGCCGTGACTCGGGTCGAGCCACCGCTCGGTGACGGCCTTGCCCCTGGTGTAGAAGTGCACGCCCTCGATGCCGTGCACGTGGGTGTCGCCGAACAGCGAGGACTTCCAGCCGCCGAAGCTATAGAACGCCATCGGCACAGGGATCGGCACGTTGATCCCGACCATGCCGACCTCGACTTCGCTGGTGAACTTGCGGGCCGCTCCCCCGTCGTTGGTGAAGATGGCCGTGCCGTTCCCATACGGGCTGGCGTTCACGACACCGAGCGCGTCCGCGTAACTGGCGGCCCGCACCACCGACAGCACCGGCCCGAAGATCTCGTCGGTGTAGCAGCTCATCGCCGGCCTGACGTCGTCCAGCACGCTGGGGCCAAGCCAGAAGCCGTCTGCCTCGCCGCCCGTGACCGGGTGCGAGCGGCCGTCCACGGCGAGGATCGCGCCGTCCGCGACGCCGGCGTCCAGGTACGAGGCGACCCGGTCCCTGTGCGCCTTGGTCACCAGCGGCCCCATCTCCGAATCGGGGCGGTCTCCTGGCCCTACCGTGAGCTTGGCCACCCGCTCGCGGATCTTGCCGACCAGTTCGTCACCGACCGGGTCCACAGCGACGAGCACCGAGATCGCCATGCACCGCTCGCCAGCGGAGCCGAACCCGGCCGACACGGCCGCGTCGGCCGCGAGGTCCAGGTCGGCGTCCGGGAGCACGACCATGTGGTTCTTCGCGCCGCCGAGCGCCTGGACGCGCTTGCCGGCCGCCGTGCCCACTTCGGACACGTACCTGGCCACCGGCGTCGAGCCGACGAAGCTGACGGCCCTGACACCGGCGTGGATCAGCAGGGCGTCAACGGCGTCCTTGCCGCCCTGCACGACGTTGAAGACGCCGTCGGGCAGCCCGGCCTCGGCGAGGAGCTCGGCCACCCTGATCGATGCGGACGGGTCTTTCTCCGAGGGCTTGAGCACGAAGCTGTTTCCCGCCGCGATCGCGATCGGGAACATCCACATGGGCACCATGGCAGGGAAGTTGAACGGCGTGATCCCGGCGACCACGCCGAGCGGCTGCCTGATGGAGTAGGCGTCCACGCCGGTGGAGACGTTCTCCGAGAACGCGCCCTTGAGCAAGTGCGGCATTCCGCAGGCGAATTCGACGACCTCGAGGCCCCGGGCGACCTCGCCGGCCGCGTCGCTGACGACCTTGCCGTGCTCCGCGCTGATCAGCGCGGCGAGCTCAGCCGCGTGCGCGCGGGCCAGCTCGCGGAAAGCGAACATCACCGAGGCGCGCTTGACCAGCGAGGTGTCCCGCCACTGGGGAAACGCGGCGGCGGCGGCGCGCACCGCGGCGTCCACCTCGTCCTGGCCGGCGAAGTCCACGGTCCCGGTCACCTGCCCGGTCGCCGGGTTGTAGATGTCGCCGCGGTGGCCGGGCTCTGATCCCGTCCACGGCTTGCCGCCGATCCAATGCGATACGTGCTTCACCGCGTCACCGCCAGTCCCTCCGACGTCACCGACTCAGTCTCCTCCTGGCTGGATGACGGGCCAAGTTACAGGTCGTAAGCTTGAAGCCCCATCTCTTGACGAACCGTCAGATCGCCATCGAGGTGACTTATGCTGCCGACCGTAGCCGAGGTGCTCGCGCTCGACCCGGTCAGGCGCGGCGCGCCCCGGGTCCTCACCGGCGCCGACCGGCTCAAGGCACCGGTGCGCTGGGTGCACGTCATCGAGCTCGCGGAGACCGGGCATCTGCTGCGCGGCGGCGAACTCGTCCTGTCCACCGGCATCGCGCTGCCGCCTGACCCCGACGGCCTGGCCAGGTACGTGGCGGGCCTCGCGACGGCCGGGGTCAGCGCCCTCGCCGTCGAGCTCGGCTCCCGCTACGTGCGGGCGCTGCCCCGCGCGCTCGTGATGGCCGCGACCGCGGCTGGCCTTCCGCTGATCGCGCTCGAGCGGGAAACCCAGTTCATCGCCATCACCGAGGCCGTGCACGCGCGGATCCTGGACGCGCAGTTCGCCGAGCTGAGGGCGGCCCAGCAGGCGAACCAGGTCTTCACGGGCCTCGCGCTGGCCGGTGCCGGGCAGGACGAGATCGTGGCGCGCGCCGCCGGCCTGTCCGGCTGCCCGGTTATCCTGGCTGACCTGGCGCACCGGGTACTCGCCTGCGCGCCCGCCGGGCAGGACGTCGCGACCGTGCTTGCTGGCTTCGCCGGGCGGTCCAGGGCGGTGACCGTCCCAGGGCGGATCGGCTACGACGCGACGGCCGGCTGGCTCGTCGCCAGGGTCGGCTCACCGGCCGGCGATTGGGGCAGGCTGGTGTTCGCGCTGCCGGGTCCCCCTGACGCCGGTGCGCCCGTGCTCGCGGAGCGGGCGGCGGCAACGCTCACGCTCGCCAGTTTGGCGCGCGGCGGCCACCGGGCGGAAGGCCCGCGGCGGGCGGCTCACCAGTCCGTGCTCGCGGCCCTCGCTGGCCACGGCTATGCCGACCCCGCCGATCTGGAGGCCAGGGTCATCGCGCTCGGCCTGCCGCTGGCCGGACGCCGGCTCGTGCCTGTCGTGTTGCTCGCCGGCGACCGCGCGGACCCTGGCCAGGCCGCGGACGCGCTCGCAGCCGCGTGCGACGACCTGCGCATTCCCGCCATCACCGGAGCACTCGATGACGCTTCGGCCGCCGCGCTTCTCGCGCTCACGCCAGCGCATGAGCAGGACGCCACGCTCGCCAGGCTGGCAGGCCGGCTACGCCAGGCGGGCACTCTCGGGACGACGCAGTCCATCGGCGTCGGGTCCGCGGCGGCCAGCGTGGGCGAGCTGCGTGCCGCGCTTGGTGATGCAGCGAACTCCGCCAGCGCCGCCGCCCGGTGCCCCGCTGCTGCCGGCGCCGGCCAGCGCCCCTTCGTGCGGCTCGCCGACCTCGGCCTCGCCGGGCTCGCCTATCAGCTCCGCGACGATCCGCGGGTGCTGGCGTTCGCCGAGCACGAGCTCGGGCCGCTGCTGCTGCACGATGGCCTGCATGGGACGGATCTGGCCGGCGTGCTGGCCGCCTACCTCGAGACCGGGTGCAGCAAGGCCGAGACCGCCAACCGGCGCGGCATCTCCCGGCCCACGCTGTATGAGCGGCTGCACCAGATCCAGGACGTGCTCGGCACGAACCTCGACGACGCCGACCGGCTGACCAGCCTGCACGCCGCCCTGCTCATCCGCCGGGTGACCGGTGACGGGCGCGCCTCACCTCGCCGATGAGCGCGTACCCGCCTGCGCTGGCTGACGGCCGGCGTCTGCGGGCGCCGGGCAGGTCACCGCCGCTGGCCTGAGCCGGCCGACCGCGGCCCGGACCGCCAGGACCGCGGCAAGCACAACCGCCGCGGCCACGCCGTCGAGCCAGTAGTGGTTCGCGGTCACCACCACCGCGACCGAGGTCAGCGCCGGATAGAGCAGTGCCAGCCACCGCCAGCGGGACCGGGACACGGTGATCACCGCGATGGCCACCAGGATCGCCCATCCGACGTGCACCGATGGCATGGCGGAGAGCTGATCTGCCTCGAAGCCGCCGCTCGGGGCGTAGACCGACTGCCCGTACAGCGCCGCGGTGTCCACCATGCCGATGCCGGTCAGCATCCTGGGCGGGGCGACCGGGATGAACTGGATCAGCAGGCACAGCCCGGTGAAGGCCACCAGGATGATCCTGAAGGAGCCGTAGCGGTCCCGGTGCCAGACGAACAGCCAGACCAGGCACGCGATAAGGACCGGGAAGTGCAAAATGTCGTAATAGAGGTTGAACGCCTGCATGAGCAGCGGGTGCGGGATGACCAGGTGCTGCAGCGAGGCCTCGCTCGGGAAGTGCGTCACACGTTCGGCGTCCCACAGCCAGCGTCCGCGGCCGAGAGCCCCGTCCGGCCCCATCACCGAGAATGACCCGGCGAACTGCCACAGCGCGAACAGCGCTACGACCAGCGCCGACTCGCGCACGAACCGGCCAGCTCCGGCGAACCGCCTGGCCGTCTTCGCGGTGTCCTCGCCGCCGTTGCTCGCGAGCACCCTGCCGTGACGCAGCAGCGCTGCCGAGGTCACACCGAGACCGGCGGCGGCCGCCACGGCCTGGCCCCATGTCGGGTTGAAGATGATCACGCCGTGACGCCCCTCGGGGCCGTGCTGGCACCCCCAGCGGTCCCTGCTCCGGAGGCCGGACATTCGGTTTCGGGATGCTGCCCGTTCACATTCGCTAGCCTAACGGCCGGGGAGATATCGGACCTGAGTGCACCGGCGCGCGCACATTGCGGGCACCATGGAGAGCGTGGCAGCCGCGGACCTGGTAGGTGATGCGATCGCCGAGCTTTACGCCGGCGATCCCGATGACTTCATCCAGCGACGGCGCGACCTCGCCGCGGAGGCGCGCGGCGCCGGTGACCGTGACGCCGCCAAGGCGATCGCCACCCTGGGCAAGCCGACGCGTTCTGCCTGGGTCGTGAACAGGCTCGTGCACGCCGACCCCGATGTGCCCGCGCGGCTCGCCGAGCTCGGCGGCAGGCTGCGCTCGGAGGAAGCGGCACTCGACGGCGCGGTCATCCGTGAGCTGTCCCGCGAGCGCAGGGAGCTCGTGGACGGCCTGGTCAGGCGCGCGCTGGAGGAGGCTGGCCAGCAGTCCCCTAGCGCCGCGCTGCGGGACGAGGTGACCGACACGTTCAACGCCGCGCTGGCCGACCCCGGCGTCGCCGAGCAGGTCGCGGCTGGGACGCTGCAAAAGGCCGTGCACTGGGCGGGATTCGGCCCAGGCATCGGCTCGGCCGTCAGCACGGGACCAGCGCGCGCTCCCGCGGCTCGCGGGCCGGCAGCCGAGAAGGCAGGGACAGCGGCGCCGGCCCGGACTGGCGCGACGCGCGCTGGCGAACCGCGCGCTGGCGCGGCGCGCGCTGACGTACCGCGCTCTGGCACGTCGCGCGCTGGCCGCGCTAAGACACCGGCGGCGGGCCGGGCGACTGCGGCGGGCCGCGCGCGGGCGGGCCAGGAGGAAGCGGCGCAGGAGGATGCGGCGCAGGAGGATGCGGCGCAGGAGGAAGCGGCGCGCGAGGAGGCGGCCGCCAGGGCCGAACGCGAGCTCGCTGAGCGCCGCGAGATGGTCACCAAGGCCGAGGCGGCAGCCGCCGACGCAGAGCGAGCCGCGGACGCCGCGGCCGCCACCGAGCGTGAGATCAGCGACTCGGTCACGTTCATGCAGGAGCGGCTCAGCCGCGAGCAGCAGCGGCTCGTGCAGGCCAGGCGCGACACCCGGCAGGCCGCCGCAGCCGCGACCCGTGCGAGGCAGACCCTCGAACGGATCCGCCGCCAGTTCGGCTAGCGCCAGTTCGGCTACGCCAGTTCGGCTAGCGCCAGTTCGGCTAGCGCCAGTTCGGCTAGCGCCAGTTCGGCCCGCGATGGGTCATGACTCGTCATAGCGGGTCGGCGGGAAGTCCTCTCCCCGGCGAGTGGTCAGCTCACCCTCGGCTGCCTTCTTGCGCAGCTCGTCGCGTTCCTGCTGGTAGGCGTCGGTCTGCGTAAGGTCGGCGTCGGCCGGCTCGTCGGTCGCTGGCGGCACCTGGTCCGGGTCATAGTCGTCGAGCCCGGCGGCGACCCGCTCCTCCTCGGTCAGCCGCGCCAGCCGATCGTCGTCCAGGTGCTCGGATGCGCCGGCGTGCTCGCGCCGGTCGCGGTGGAACTGCGCGTCCGGCTCGTCTGGCTCGTCAGGAAGAAGCTGCGACATGGTCGCCTCCTGCCTCGTGCGGATCGGACTCCCGCGCCCTACCCACTTGGGGGCGATGATGAACGCATGGGCGACGAGGCGGCCGACTGGAAGTGGGACGAGACGCTGTACGCGGGGGCGGCCAGGTACTACCCGGTCGGGCGGATGCCGTATCCGGACAGCGTCGCTGGCGCTCTGCGGGCCGAGCTTGGCCTCGACGGCACCGGCAGGCTGCTCGACGTCGGCTGCGGCCCTGGCCCGCTGACGCTGCTGCTCGCGCCGCTCGTCGGCGCAGCGACCGGTGTCGACGGGAGCGCGGAGATGATAGCCACGGCGCGGGCGCGCGCCGCCCTGTCCGGTGTCGCGAACGTGGACTGGATCGTCCGCCGCGCCGAGGACATCGGGGCGGACCTGGGCAGGTTCCGCGCGGTCACGTTCGCGCAATCCTTCCACTGGCTCAACCGCCCCAAGGTCGCGCGGCTCGTCAGGGAGCTGCTCGAGCCGGACGGGGCTTGCGTGGTCGTATATGCCACCACCCATGCCGGGGTGGACGGGACCGACGCGCTTCCCCGTCCCCGGCCGCCCAGGGCTGAGATCGACGGCCTGATCGGCGCCTACCTCGGCAGCACCCGCCGGGCCGGCCAGGGCACCAGGCCGGTGCGGGAACGCCCGGGCGACCACACGGGGCTCAGCGACGAGGAGGTGCTCGCGCAGGCAGGCTTCCGCGGCCCGGTCGGCCGCGAGATCGAGGCAGGCCCGGTTGCCGAGCGGGACGAGGACGAGATCGTCGCCTCGGTGTTCTCGCTGTCGTACGCGGCGCCCGGCCACTTCGGGGTGCGCCGCGGCGAGTTCGAGCGGGAGTTGCGCGGCCTGCTGAGGCGCACCGCGCCGGATGGGCTGTTCTGCGAGCAGCCGAGAGACATCAGGATCGACGTGTGGCGCCCGGCGCCGTGACCGAGGTCGCGGCGCCGGGCGCGTGCACAGGCCGGCTGATCCGCAGCGTTACCGCTTGCGGATCTCGCCGCTCTCCGGGTTGAGGAACACCGGACGCTGCGGCTTGCCGTTGAAGTCGAACATCAGGCTGAACGACCCGGCCGCGGCGTCGGAGGCGCCGTTGCCCATCGCCGGAACGTGCCAGTTGTCCTCGATGAACTTCACCACCGAGGCCTGGTCCAGCAGCGTGCTCGACACATAGTTGGACCTCGCCCACGGCGAGACCAGCAGGAACGGCATGCGTGCGCCGAGCCCGCAGCGGCCCTGCTCGGGCTGGCCCGAGCTGTTGTGCGGGACCTGGGCGGCGGAGGCACCGCACTGGCCGGCACCGGTCAGCGTGTCCAGTCCGGTTCGGGACTGGGTGATGACCGGGGCGAGCACGTGGTCGTACCAGCCGTCCGAGTCGTCATAGGTGATCACGACGGCCGTGGACTTCCAGGTCCGCAGTGACTCGAGGTGGTTGATGGTGCTGACCAGCCAGTTCTGCTCGTCGGTCGGGTCGGAGTAACCGGCGTGGCCGTCCTGGTAGTCCGGGGCCTTGAGGTAGGAGACCTGCGGCATGTTCCCGTTGTCAGCGGCCGCCCAGAAGTCGGCCGTGTCGTACTGGTGGTTGGCCTGGTCGCTGCGGCCGATCATGTGGATCGAGGTCGGCGGCAGGTGCATCGGGCTGGCGGTCGACGCGTAGTACTCGAACGGCTCGTGGTGCGGGTTGTAGTCGACGACCGTGTTGCCGCCCACGTTCTTGTGCGTCTGCGAGCAGACCTGCGCGGTCGTCGGCGGCGCGCCCTGACCAGGGACGAAGCCGTCGTCGAAGCCGCCCTGGAACCAGCCCCAGGTGACGCCGGCCGTCGTGAGCTCCTCGCCGATGTTGTTGCCGCCCATCGTGATCGTGCTGGCCGGCGCGCGCCCGTCGCCGCCGTTGGCGGACGGAGCGTAGGTGCAGATGTCATAGATGGGGTCGGCGTCACTGAAGGTGGTGCCGGGGCCGGGCGCCGGCTGGTCGGCGACCGAGGTCGGCCCGCTCGGGCTCGTCGTGATGGTCGACGACAGCGGGTCAGCGGTGTTCAGTCCAGGCGGCGCGGCGCACGGCTGAGTGTTGATGGTCGCTGAGGATGGCCCGCAGATCACGCCGTAGGTCTGGCTCGCGGTGACGTTGAGCGCGCCGGGCGTCGACGGGCCATAGTTCGTCCCGTACATGTTGTCGTCCATGGCGAAGTGCTGCGCGTAGTTCCACAGCGCGGTGACGGTGTTGCCGTCGTAGTAGTCGAGCACTGCCTGCGTCGAGCCGCCGCCCGCCGGGACGGTCTCTGGCGAGCCATTGAAGTTGAACCCGGACAGGCACTGGGTCAGCGTCAGGCTGTGTCCCACGCTGGCCGGGTACGCGTCCTCGGCACCGTGATCGGCCGCGCTCTGCTCGTCGGTGTACCCGTGGTCCTGATCACACGTCATCGGGTCGTTCGGCGGGATCCGCAGCGGGTTGGACCCGTTCGGGTTCGAGATCAGCAGCGGGCCGACGGGACCTGCGGGGGTGACGTTGTCGTAGCGGCCGTTGATGGTCGGAGTGCCGGGAGCCGCGCGGAACTTCGGCTCGCCAGGCAGGTTCGCGGCGAACGGATAGGTGCCGAAGTAGTGATCGAAGGACACGTTCTCGTCGAAGATCACGACCAGGTGCTTGATCGGCGTCGCGGTGCCCGGCTCGTGCCCGCGATGCACGGGCGCGTGCCCGCCGCTCGCGGCCACCGCGGTGCCGGCGCCCGCGGCACCGAACGCGACCAGCGCCATCGCCCCGGCGATGGCGTGGAACTTGCGGAATTGCATCCATGCTCCTTCGCAACGTGGGCATACCGACGCCTTAACGGCGACGTCGCGAACCTAGAGCCGCTGGTCGCAGGTTGCGTTTCCGCGAGTTGACAGGATGCGAAAGGCAGGTTGAACAGTTAATGGCGGAGCGCACGGTCATTCTGCGCGGCGGTCAGGAGTCGAAGCCGAGACCGATCCTGCCGAGCGCCCGCAGCCAGGCGTTCCTGTGCCCGTCGCGGCGGTCTGCCCTGGCCAGCGACCAGCGCGTCAGGTTGATGCCGGCCGCTCGGACTGGCTCAGGCGGGAACGGCAGCGGCTTGGACCGCACCATCTCAAGCTCGGTGCGCTCGGTTCGTTCGCCTGACAGCAGGTCTAGCACCACGTTCGCGCCGAACCGCGACGCTCCGACGCCGAGCCCGGTATACCCGGCGACATACGCGAGGCGGCCGGAGCGAGCCGTGCCGAAGAAGGCGCAGAGCCTGGAGCAGGTGTCGATCACGCCGCCCCAGGAGTGGGTGAACTCGATGCCGTCGAGCTGCGGGAACGTCTCGTTGAACTGCCGGGCCAGCATCGCGAACGTCGCGGGGCGCTGGTCCAGCTTCGCGGCGATCTTGCTGCCGTAGTAATAGACGGCGTCATAGCCGCCCCACAGGATCCTGTTGTCGGCCGTGAGCCGGTAGTAGTGGAACTGGTTGGCGGCGTCCCCTATCCCCTGCCGGTTCCGCCAGCCGATGCTGCCCAGCTGTGCCGGGCTGAGCGGCCTGGTCATGAGCACGTAGTCATAGACCGGGACCAGGTAGTAGCGCAGCCGGCTGAGCAGCGGCGCGAAGGCGCCCGCGGCGAGGGCGACCCGGTCAGCGAGCACCCGGCCGCCTGGTGTCGACAGGGCCAGTCGGCCGCGCTTGCCCGACTCGTCGCCGACGGCCGTGACAGGCGTGTGCTCGTAGATCCGCACGCCGGCAGCGAGGCACGCCCGGCGCAGGCCCCAGGCCAGCCTGGCCGGGTCGACGATCGCGCAGCCGTCCTTGTCCCAGACGCCGCCCACGTACGTAGGCGAGTTCACCTCGGCCCTGACCTGGCTAGCGTCGAGAACCTCAAGCCGCGCTCCGAACCGGCTCGCGTGGTCGGCGGCAGCGGCCATCGCATCGAGCTGCCACTGCTCGGTGGCCACGGACAGTTCGCCCGTCCTGGCGAAGTCGCAGTCGATGCCATGGCTGGCGATCGCCCGCTCGATCTCGTCCAGGTTCTGCCGGCCAAGCCGCTCCAGCGTCTCGATCTCGCCGGGGAAGCGCTCAAGCCCGTTGCCGAGCCCGTGGGTGATGCTCGCCATGCAGAAGCCGCCGTTGCGGCCAGTCCCGCCCCAGGCGATCCTGCGGCCCTCGATCAGGACGACGTTCCTGCGCGGATCGCGCTCTTTGGCGAGCAGCGCGGTCCACAGGCCGCTGAAGCCGCCGCCGATCACTGCCAGGTCGGCCTGCTCGGTGCCGTCCAGGGGCGGCAGCAGCTCGGGACCGCCCGGCTGATCGAGCCAGTACGGCACCTGGCGTGCGTTCGCCAGCGAGGCCGGCTGGCGCACGCGTCCGCCGGGCATCAGGTCACGCGGCATGCTTTTACGCCCGACTCCTGCGGGCCCGGAGCGAGATGAAGATTGCCAAGCCCACGCCGACCAGGAAGATAATCGTGCCCATCACGTTCACCTGCGGCGGCAGGCCTTCCCGGCTGGCCCCCCAGATGTACAGCGGGTACGTCTGCGTCGACCCGGCGACGAAGTTGGTCGTGATGAAGTCGTCGATCGACAGCGCCAGGGCCAGCAGCGCGCCCGCCATCACCCCGGGCCAGATGAGCGGCAGGGTGACCAGCCGGAACGTGGTCCACGGCCCCGCCCCGAGATCACGCGCCGCCTCCTCGATGAACGGGTCGAGGGTCAGCGCCCTGGCCCGCACGGTGACGGCGACGAAGGACAGGCAGAACGCGATGTGCGCGATCGCGATCGTCAGGTAGCCCGGCTGCACGCCCAGGGTCAGGAAGAACGTCAGCAGTGAGGATCCGAGCACGATCTCGGGCGCCGAGATCGCCGCGAACTGCAGCAGGTTGCCGAAGTTCTGACCGCGGAACCTGTGCTTGCCGAGCGCGAGCCCGATCAGCGTGCCGAGGGCGGTGGAGGCGACCGTCGCGATAAGCCCGATGCTGATCGAGTTCAGCATCGCGTGGGTCAGGTCCGGATATTCGAGCAGCTTCGGGCCCCACCATTTCAGCGTGAAGCCGACCCACAGGATATTGAACTTGCCTCTGGGGTTGTTGAAGCTGAACAGGGCCACCGCCGCGATCGGCAGCGCGAGCCAGATGATCAGCAGCCACGTGTAGAGGTGCAGCAGCCGGTCGCCGAGCCTGACCCGGCGCCGGCGCGGCACCGGGCCGGCGTCGGCTGGCGTCCCGGCCGGGCTGGACGGAGTGGGCGGGGTCAGGACCGTACTGCTCATGCCGCCGCCGCCTCCAGGACGTTCTCGGTCCCCAGCGCCCGCGCGTACGCGAAGATGCCGACCAGCAGGAACGCCATCAGGGTGAAGGACAGCGCCGCGCCCATCGGATAGTTGGAGTTGTACAGGTACTGGTTCTGGATGATGTTGCCGATCATCGTGTTGTTCGGGCCCCCGAGCACTTGCGCGTTGACGTAGTCCGAGGCGGCAGGCACGAAGTTCAGCAGCACGCCGGCGAAGACGCCGGGCAGCGAGAGCGGCAGCACGACCCGGCGGAACGCCTCGAACTTGCTGGCGTACAGATCCTGCGCCGCTTCCACCACGCGGAAGTCGATCCGTTCCAGCGCCACGTAGATCGGCAGCACCATGAATGGCAGATAGTTATACGTCAGCCCGCCGATCACGGCCCAGGTGGTGGCGAGGATCCTGAAGTTCTCCGGCAGCAGCCCGATCGACTTCAGCGGCCCGAGCACCAGGCCGTTGTCGGCCAGGATGTACTGCCACGAGATAGTGCGCAGCACGAACGAGACGAAGAACGGCAGCAGGATCAGAAAGAGATATGTCGACTTTCTGGCGCCGCCCTTGAACGCGATCCAGTACGCGGTCGGGTACGACAGCAGGATGCACAGCACCGTCGCGGCGCCGCCGTAGAACAGCGAGCGCAGGAACTGAGCGCCGTAGCTCCGCAGACCGAGCGAGTACTCCGCGAAGTGCCAGGTGACCGCGAAGCCGCTGGTCACGTTGCCGGTCTGGATCGACATCGAGAGCAAGAAGATCAGCGGCATCGCGAAGAAGACGGTCAGCCACAGACCGCCGGGCAGGATCAGCAGGTAAGGAACCAGCCTGGACCTAAGCTTGCCCACCGGCTACCCCGAGACCACGGGCTCGAAGATCGAGGTGAAGGTCTGCTGCAGCTTGCCCGTCGGGCTCACGTAGTTGTGCAGCCGGGCCGCGTCAGCCGCGCCGAGCCACACCAGCGGGCTGGCGGCCACCTCCTGCAGCGTCTTCTTGGCCGATCCAGTGGCCTTAGCGGCTTGGCCGGAGATGATCGCCCTGGCGGCGGGAACCGGGGGGATGTACTCGATCGCCTCGGTCAGCCGTGCCGCGATGTCGGGCCGGTAGAACCAGTCCATCAGCATCATCGCGTCGACCGGGTTCTGCGCGTACTTGGGGATCGTCATGTTGTCGGTCCATATGTTGCCGCCCTCCTTCGGCACCACGAACTTCAGCCCGGTGCCAGAGGACAGGTTCTGCTGGAAGATGTCGCCCGACCACGCCATCGTGATCCAAGTGTCGCCCTTGGCCAGGGCGTTGATGTAGGACTGGTCGTAGTACTGCCTGACGATGCCAGCCGACTTCTGCTGCTTCAGCGCGTCCGCGGCCTGCTGCCAGTCCTTCGGGCCCGACTTCTCCGGCATCACGCCGATCTTGTACAGGCCGAAGTTGCCGATCTCCTGGACGTCGCTCATCATGCCGACGTGCCCGGCGTACTTGGGGTTCCACAAGTCGTTGACGCTGCTGATCGGCTCCTTGATGAACTTGGGGTTCCAGGCGATGCCTGTGCTGCCCGACGCCCAGGGCATGCCGTAGAGGTTGCCAGGGTCGAACGAGCGGTTCTGGAACTTCGCCGACGCGTTCTTGTAGAAATTCGTCATCAGCTTCTGGTCAAGCGGCTGGAACTCGCCGAGCGCCACGAAGTCCGACCACTGGAAACCGTCGGTGATGACCTGGATGTCGTAGCCGATGTACTGGCCGGCCCTGATCTCCGGGTCCACCTTCGCGAACCAGCTCGGGTCGTCCTGGATCACTTCCTTGTAGGTCACGGTGATCCCCGTCGCGTTGGTGAACAGCTTCAAGGTCTCGTGGTCGGTGTCGATGTACAGCGGCCAGTTGGCGAAGTTGACGTGACCGTGCTTCTTCTGCTTGGCCCAGTAGGCGCGAGCCTGCTTCTGCACCTTGCTGGCCGAGCTGTGCTTGGCGGCACCGGAGACGCCGCACGCGGCCAGGCCGAGGCCGGCCGCGGTCAGGCCGCCGGCCCGCAGCGCGTCGCGCCGGCTGAGCCCGGCGCGTGCCGGGTGTCCCTGCAGCAGGCCGCGCATCCCGGTGATGTCAGGGCGGGGGGTGTTGTCGTTCATAAGTTAGACCACGCTTCCGATCGCGAAGGAATAGGGGGTTTCCCAGGTGAGCCAGACGCCGTCGCCGCGGCCGATAGCTGCGTGCGCCGCCTCGTCCGCGGCCGCCGCGTTCTGCACGAACACGACGACCTCAGCGCCCGTTGACGTCGTGACGTTGTAGTTCGTGGCGGTGCCGAGGTATACGACCTCGTTGACGGTCCCCCGCAGCGCGCAGCCGGGCGAGTCGGGCGCCGCGACGGAAATCCTGATCTTCTCGGGGCGAACGGTGACCTCCAGCTCGTCACCGACGCTGACCTGCCGCTGCCCTGTTGAGACGACAATCCGCTCGCCGTCGCCAGCCTGCAGCACAGCCTCGCCGCCTGAGACGGCGCTGACCTGGCCGGTCAGCAGGTTCGAGGTGCCGATGAATCCGGCGACGAACCTGGTCTTCGGGTGCTCGTAGATCTCGCGGGGCGTGCCGAGGTGCTCGATCACGCCGTCGTTCATCACCGCGATCCGGTCCGACATCGTCAGGGCCTCGCCCTGGTCGTGGGTGACGTAGACGAACGTGATGCCGACCTCGCGCTGGATCCGCTTCAGCTCCACCTGCATCGCCTGCCGCAGCTTCAGGTCCAGCGCGCCGAGCGGCTCGTCGAGCAGCAGCGCTCGCGGGTGGTTGACCAGCGCCCTGGCGAGCGCGACTCGCTGCTGCTGCCCTCCTGACAGTTCCCTCGGCCTGCGGTTCTCCCGCCCGGCCAGGTCGACGATCTCGAGCATCTCGCCGACCTTGGAGGTGATCTCGTTCTTCGGCAGCTGCCGCCTGCGCAGGCCGAACGCGACGTTCTCGTACACGCTCATGTGCGGGAACAAGGCGTAGGACTGGAACACCATGTTCACGTCGCGCTTGTTGGGCGGATCCCAGGTCACGTCCTTGCCGTGCAGCCAGACGGTGCCGGCCGTGGGATCCTCGAAGCCGGCGATCATCCGCATGGTGGTGGTCTTGCCGCATCCGGACGGGCCGAGCATCGAGAAGAACTCGCCCTCGGCGATCCGCAGGTCCATCTGCCTGACTGCGCTGACGACCTCGCTGCCTGAGTGAAAATCCTTCGCTACCCCCGCCAGTTCGATGGCTGGCAAGGTCACGGCGTCCGCGACCGGTGCGGCCGCGTCGCTCTCGCTTACATCCATCTCGGTCATGTCAGTCAGCGACCCCTCGAGCCGTGAGCAATCCAGAACATCCTGTTACTTTCACCCTGATTCAGAGGAGTGTATGGGTATTTTCGTACGGAAACTGTTATCCAGTCACGATGGAGTGAGGTCGCAGGTCAGACACGCTCGCCGGTCCAGGGTCGGGCCGGGTCAGGAGCCGATATAGCTCATGACGTGCTTGATCCTCGTGTAGTCCTCGAAGCCGTAGACCGACAGGTCCTTGCCGTAGCCCGAGTTCTTGAAGCCGCCATGCGGCATCTCCGACACGAACGGGATGTGGGTGTTGATCCATACGGCCCCGAAGTCGAGCCGCCGCGCGACCCGCATCGCCCTGCCGTGATCGCGCGTCCAGACGCTGGCGGCGAGGCCGTACTTGACCCCGTTCGCCCAGGCGACCGCCTCGTCCTCGGAACTGAACCGCTGCACGGTCACGACGGGCCCGAAGATCTCCTCCTGGATCATCTCGTCGTCCTGCCGCAGGCCGGCGATCACGGTCGGCGCGTAGAAGAAGCCGCGGTCGCCGACCTGGTGCCCGCCCGCCCGCACCCGCGCGTGCGCTGGCGCCCGGTCCACGAAACCCGCGACCCTCGCCAGCTGCGCGGGGTTGTTCAGCGGCCCGTAGTAGGCATCGGCCTGGTCGCGCCCGGCCGTCTTCACCTTCGCGGCAAGGCCGGCGACGGCGTCGGTGAGATCGGTTGCGATACCGGGCGCTGCCAGTACTCGCGTCGCGGCGGTGCAATCCTGGCCCGCGTTGTAGTAGCCAGCCTCGATGATGGTCCGCGCAGCACGCTCAACGTCGGCGTCGTCGAAGATCACGACAGGCGCCTTGCCGCCGAGTTCCAGGTGCACCCGCTTCAGGCCCGCGGCTGCGGCCTGCGCGACCTCCTTACCCGCGCGAACCGAGCCAGTGATCGAGACCATCTGCGGGATGTCGTGCGAGACCAGCGCCCGGCCGGTGTCGCGGTCGCCGCAGATCACGTTGAAGACGCCTGGCGGGAAGTGCTCGGCCGCGATCTCCGCGAGCAGCAGCGTGGACACCGGCGTGGTGTCCGACGGCTTGAGCACGATCGTGTTTCCCGCCGCGAGCGCCGGGGCGAGCTTCCAGGTCGCCATCATCATCGGGTAGTTCCACGGCGTCACCTGCGCGCAGACCCCGATCGGCTCTCGCCTGATCATCGAGGTGTGCTCGGCTAGGTACTCACCGGCCGACCGGCCCTCAAGAACCCGCGCCGCGCCGGCGAAGAAGCGCAGTTCGTCGGCGACGGGAGGCACCTCGTCGGTTCGCGTCATTCCGATCGGCTTGCCGGTGTTCCTGCTCTCGGCCTCGACCAGCTCCTCTGACCTGGCCTCGATCGCGTCAGCGAACGTGAGCAGCGCGAGGCTGCGCTCGGCCGGCGTGGAGTCCCGCCACGTCTCGAAGGCGGCGGCAGCGGCCTGCAAGGCGGCGTCGACGTCGGCGGGACCCGACACGGGAGCGGTGGCGTAGGCCTCGCCCGTGCCAGGATCGACCACCTCGCTAACCGCGCCGCTGACGGCGTCTGTGTACTGCCCGGCCACGAAGTTACGCAGTGCTGTCACGGTGAGCCTCCCAGGTGAGGCTACGACTTTGGCATGCGTTGACTCGTCATACAAGGGATTCAGCGGTGAATCAGGCCAACCACAACGAAATCAGTTGACACCACCGATCGGCGGCAGCATGGTTTGAGTGAAGGAGGCAACACCGATGGCACACCTGCGGGCCGCCGGGGAACCGGCTGCCGAGCGAGCCAGCGGGCGGGACAGGCAGCAGGGGCCGGTCGCACTCGACGCGGTCTCCCGGCACATCATCGACCAGCTGCAGCAGGACGGCCGCCGCTCCTACGCGGCGATCGGCAAGGCGGTCGGGCTGAGCGAGGCAGCGGTCAGGCAGCGCGTCCAGAGGCTGATCGACGCGGGCGCGATGCAGATCGTCGCCGTTACAGACCCGATGTCGCTGGGGTTCCGCAGGCAGACGATGATCGGCATCCGCTGCAACGGCGACCTGCAGCGGATAGCCGACCTGCTCGCGGGTATGGAAGCCATCGACTATGTGGTCATAACCGCCGGATCGTTCGATCTGCTGATCGAGGTTGTGTGCGAGGACGATGACCAGCTACTCGAGATTCTCGGTGACGTGCGAGCGCTGCCGGGTGTGACGACGACGGAGACATTCGTGTACCTGAAGCTGCGCAAGCAGACCTACCACTGGGGGACCAGATGAACGCCACGCCCGCACTCGACCCAGTAGCCCTGCAGAAAGCCGCGAAGCGGAACCTCTGGCTGCACTTCACCAGGCACGCCGGCTATGCCGACAACGACATCCCGATGATCGTGCGCGGCGAGGGCCAGTACGTCTTCGACCAGCATGGCAAGCGCTACCTCGACGGGCTCGCCGGGCTGTTCGTCAGTCAGATCGGGCACGGCCGCACCGAGGTAGCCGAGGCCGGCGCGCGCCAGGCGAGTGAGCTCGCCTACTTCCCGCTGTGGTCCTACGCGCATCCGCGCGCCGTCGAGCTGGCCGAGC
Organism: uncultured Actinomycetota bacterium; assembly: GCA_963739025.1. Taxonomy (GTDB): domain Bacteria; phylum Actinomycetota; class Actinomycetes; order Streptosporangiales; family Streptosporangiaceae; genus Chersky-822. The sequence goes on from CAVTYS010000006.1 coordinate 1,379,908, forward strand.
GGCTCGCGGGCTACGCGCCAGGCGACCTGAACCGGGTCTTCTTCACCACCAGCGGCTCTGAGGCCGTCGAGTCCGCCTGGAAGCTCGCCAAGCAGTTCTTCCGGCTGACCGGCCAGCCGACCAGGTACAAGGTGCTGAGCCGCTATATCGCCTACCACGGCACCACGCACGGCGCCCTCGCGATCACCGGCCTGCCGGACATCAAGATGCCGTTCGAGCCGCTGCCCGCGGGCGGCGTCCGGGTGCCGAACACGAACTTCTACCGCGCTCCCTCGTTCGTCGCTGACGACCTCGCGGCGTTCGGCGTCTGGGCAGCGGACGAGATCGAGCGCGCCATCCTGCGGGAGGGACCCGAGTCCGTTGCCGCCGTCTACCTCGAGCCCGTGCAGAACTCAGGCGGCTGCTTCCCGCCGCCGCCCGGCTATTTCCAGCGGGTGCGCGAGATCTGCGACAAGTACGGCGTGCTGATGGTCTCCGACGAGGTGATCTGCGCGTTCGGCAGGCTCGGCCACATCTTCGGCTCCGAGCGGTACGGCTACACCCCTGACATCATCACCTTCGCCAAGGGCGTCACCTCTGGCTACTCGCCGATGGGCGGCATGATGGTCAGCGACAGGCTGATGGAGCCGTACCTCAACGACGAGCACACCTTCCTGCACGGCATCACGTTCGCCGGGCATCCTGTGTCGTGCGCCGTCGCGATGGCCAACCTCGACGTGTTCGAGAAGGAGGACCTGCTCGGCAACGTCAGGGCCAATGAGGCGGCATTCCGCGCGACCCTGGAGAAGCTCTACGACCTCCCGATCGTCGGCGACGTCCGCGGCGACGGCTACTTCTACGGCATCGAGCTGGTCAAGGACAAGGCCACCCGCGAGACGTTCGACGACGACGAGTCCGAGCGGCTGCTCCGCGGCTTCCTGTCGCACGCCCTGTTCGACGCCGGGCTGATCTGCCGCGCCGACGACCGCGGTGACCCGGTCATTCAGCTGTCGCCGCCGCTGACCTGCACCCAAGAGCACTTCGACGAGATCGAGCAGATCCTGCGCAGCGTCCTGACGGAGGCCTGGTCGCGGCTCTGAGCGGCGCGCACGCGCGCTCACCGAGTGCCGGCGAGGGCGTGATTGTCGGTTCGGGTGGTGATGGGGTGGTTGCCCCGACTCATCGCGAAGAGTTGCCATCTCGTTACACGCCTTTTAAGGCCGCGGACACCTCTGCAGCGTCTGTATAAGTAGGGCCGCGGAGCGGGGGCCCGTGGGGTGCGTTGCGGGAGGCGCTATGTCAGGGAGCAGCACGGTGAGCACGGGAAGCACGAATGACGGTGCCCAGAACCACGGGCGTCAGAAGTGGGCCGCGCTTGCCAAGCACAACGAGCGGCTCGTTGACGCCTCGCATCCGCTTCTGGCCGACCTGCGGCGCGACCACCCGGACATAGACAGGACCCTGCCAGCCGCCAGCTAGCCTGCAACTGCCGCGCTGATTGCCTCGCGCATCCAGCTCACGGCGTCGCCGACGATGACGCGCTCTTTCTCTCCATTCGCCCGCTTGGTGATCTCGACCACGCCCTCGGCCAGATCCCTGCTGCCGACGCTGATCCGGAACGGGATCCCGGTGAGCTCGGCGTCGGCGTACTTGACGCCTGGTCGCACGTCCCTGTCGTCGATGACCGCGTCGACTCCGGCGCCCAGCAGGCTGGAGTACAGCACGTCGGCAGCGGCCTTGGCCTCGGGATCGCGGACGCTCAGCAGCAGGACCGTGACCTCGGCCGGCGCGACCTGAACCGGCCAGGCCAGCCCGGCGTCGTCGTGGTGCACCTCGGCGATCGCCGCGATCGCGCGCTCAACCCCGATGCCGTAGCTGCCCATGATCGGGATGACCGTGCTGCCGTCCGGCATGCTGACCATGACGCCGAGCGTTGTCGTGTACTTGCGGCCCAGCTTGAAGATGTGGCCAACCTCGATCGCCCGGACGAACTCGAGCGCCGTACCGCAGCGCGGGCATGGCTCTCCCTCGGTGACCTCGCGCAGGTCGGCCCACTGCGTGACCGTGATGTCCCGGTCGACGTCGACGCCGGTCAGGTGCACGTCGTCGATGTTCGCGCCGGTGCTCATCCCGCGCCTGCCCCGCAGCGCCAGGTCGGCGATGACCGGCAGGTCGCTGACCCCGACGGCGCCCAGGCTGCCTGGGAGCGCGCCGAGCACCGCCTGGATCTCGTCAGGCTGCGCAGGTCGGACCGTGACCGCGGACGTCGCGTCGATCAGCTTCTGGTCCGACAGCGGATGGTCGCCGCGCAGTAGCACCAGCGTGAGAGTGCCGTCGATGACCTGCACGAGCGTCTTGATCTGCCGGTCGGCCGCCAGGCCATACCCGGTGACCAGGTCTTCGATCGTGCGCACGCCTGGCGTGTCCAGCCTGGCGGGAGCGCCTCCTGGCTCGGGCCGGGAGTCGGTGATCTCCGGCAGCGCCGACGTCGCCTTCTCCAGGTTCGCGGCGTACCGGCACTTCGGGCACGTTGCCACCAGGTCCTCGCCGGCCTGCGACGGGCACATGAACTCCACCGAGTCACTGCCGCCCATATTGCCGCTCGACGCCTCCACAGCGATGGCTGGGATTCCGAGCCTGGCGAAGATCCGCTCGTAGGCCTCGCGGTGCCGGTCGAACGAGGCGTCGAGCCCGGCCTCGTCCGCGTCGAAGCTGTAGGAATCCTTCATCGTGAACTCGCGGACGCGCAGCAGCCCGCTCTTCGGCCGCGGCTCATCGCGGAACTTGGTCTGGAACTGGTACCAGAACTGCGGCAGCTTCCGGTACGAGGCGAGCTCGAGCCCGAGGTAGGCGAAGATCTCCTCGTGCGTCATCCCGAGCACGACTTCCGCGCCCTTGCGGTCCTTGAGCCTGAACATCTCATCGCCCATGACCTCGAGGCGGCCCGACTTCTCCCAGATCCAGGCGGGCTGCATGGACGGCAGCAGGAACTCCTGGCCGCCGATCCTGTTCATCTCCTCGCGGATGATCCGCATCACCTTGGCGCGTACCCGCATGCCAAACGGCAGCAGGCTGTAGTGGCCCGCCATCAGCTGGCGGATGAACCCGGCGCGCAGCAGCAGCCGGTGGCTGGCCGCGTCCGCGTCGGCCGGATCATCGCGGAGAGTCGGGATGTGCAGCTGTGACCAGCGCATGTCGGTGCCTTGCCTCGCAGAAGGTGCAGGATGATGGTGCGGCCAAACGCATGCGCATTCTATGGGGTCACCCGGGGAAGGGAGCGCCATCGTCATGGCCACCGCTGAAGCGCTCATCCGCCGCAGGCAGCTGGGGCCGTCTAGCGCGCGCTCGCTGCTCCTGACCGTGCTCGGGGAATACGTGCTGCCTGGCCGGGAGCCCGTCTGGACCGGCGCCCTGGTCAGGGCGCTCGGCCTGGTGGGAATCGCGGAGAAGGCGGCACGGCAGGCCCTGGCACGCACCGCGGCCGAGGACTGGATCACATCCAGCAGGCATGGCCGGCTGGCGCGGTGGCAGCTCACGGACGCTGGCCGGCGGCTGCTCACCGACGGCGCGGAGCGGATCTACTCCTTCGGCCAGGACGGCCCAGCGTGGGACGGACGCTGGCTGATCGTGCTCGTGCCGGCTAATTGCACCAGCTACACGAGGCACCGGATCAGGACGCGGCTCACCTGGGCCGGGTTCGGCGCCCTGCCAGGCGGCGTGTGGGTCTGTCCCGACCCCGGGCGCGAACCCGAGGCCGGTCTCATCCTGGCCGACCTGGGCCTGGCTGACGCGTCGATCTCGTTCACCGCCAGGCACGGCAGCATCGGCGCGCAGCAGGACATCGTGTCCCGTGCCTGGGACCTGAGCGCGGTCGAGGCACGGTACGCCGGGTTCATCGCCGAGTTCGCCGGGCTTCACCCGGTCACCGGCGCGGAGACGCTGACCGCGCAGACGCTGCTGGTGCACGAGTGGCGGCGGTTCCCCTTCCTCGACCCGCGCCTGCCCCGTGATCTGCTGCCGGCCGGATGGCCAGGCGGCGACGCGGCGAAATTGTTCAGCGCCAGGCATGCCACCTGGAAGGACGGTGCTCACCGATGCTGGACAGGCCTCGTCGCGGGCTAGTCCAGGTGCGCGGTGTCGTTGAAGCAGCGGACGTACCACTGGCCAGTGCCCGCCCGGGGGGACGACCCCCCGGCACCCCCCGCAGGCGTGACGATCACCCGGGAGATCGAAGCGTTGTCGGCGGCGTTGAAGGCGAACGGCCTGGCGCCTGCCGCGAGCGCGAGTACCTGGCCGATCACGCCGCCGTGCGTGAACGCGGCGACCCGCTGGCCAGCGTGCTCCGCCGCGATCCGCCCGATCGCCGCCCTGACCCGGCCGTCGAAGGACACGAGCGACTCAGCGCCGGGGATCACATCCCACCGCTCCTCGGCGAACATGCGTTGCGCGATCGGGTGGAAGTCCGCGACCATCTTGCGGTACCGGCCGCCCTCCCACTCGCCGAGGTAGACCTCCCGCAATCCTGGCTCGACGCGCGGCTCGAGGCCGAGCCGCTTCGCCAGCGGCGCCGCCGTCTGGACGGTCCGCCGCAGCGTGGTCACGTAGATCGCGTCGATTCCCAGCCCGGCAAGCCTGCCGCAGACCCGGATCGCCTGGTCGCCGCCCAGCTCGGAGAGCGGCGGATCGCCATGCCCGTCGACCAGCGGGAACGACCTGCCTTCGACGTACGCCTCGGACTGGCCATGCCTGACGAGCAGCAGGTCGAGTGCTCCGTCAGGTACCGGGAAGGACCGCTGCCGGTACGTGCCCGCTTGCTTGCCGTCCTGTGGTGTCGTCACAAGCACCGAAGCGTACTGGTTCGCTCATTATCTACACTCAATCCAGTCTTGCGCAGAAAGCTGTAGCACGTCAGGATGGAATCGTGCCTATCGTGTTCGCGACCGAACCAGGCTCCTACCGGCACTGGCGGCTACGGGTCGACGGCGCCGTGGCGACGCTCACCCTGGACGTCCAGCCTGACGTCGGCCTCGAGCCTGGGTACGAGCTGAAGAAGAACAGCTACGACCTCAGCGTCTATATCGAGCTCGCCGACGCCGTGCAGCGCCTGCGTTTCACGTATCCGCAGGTCCGCGCCGTGATCATGACCAGCGCGCTGGACCGAATGTTCTCCGCGGGTGCCAACATCGGCATGCTCGCCCAGTCCGCGCACGCCTTCAAGGTCAACTTCTGCAAATTTTGCAACGAAACGCTCGCGGCCATCGAGGACGCGAGCGAGTCTGGCCAGACGTACATCGCCGCCCTCAACGGGACGGCGGCCGGCGGCGGCTACGAACTCGCTCTCGCGTGCGAGAAGATCCTGCTGACCGACGACGGCTCGGCGACCGTCGCGCTGCCTGAGGTGCCGCTGCTCGGCGTGCTGCCCGGCACCGGCGGACTGACCAGGCTCACCGACAAGCGCGGCGTCCGGCGCGACCTCGCCGACGTGTTCGCCACCACCGCGGAGGGAATCAGGGGCCAGCGCGCGATCGACTGGCGGCTTGTCGACGAGGTCGCGAGGCCATCTGGTTTCGACGCGGCTGTGCGCGCGCTGGCCGACCGCGCTGTCGCCTCGGGACCAGCAGCGGACGCGACCAGCGGCAGCGGAGTCGAGCTGCCACGGGTGGTGCGTGACGCAACCGAAGACAGCTGGCGGTACCAGCATGTCCTCGTCGAGCTCGACCGCCGCGCGGCGACGGCCACGCTCACCATCGCCGGGCCTGCCGCGCCGCCATCCGGCATGGCCGCGCTGCACGAGGCCGGAGCCGCCGCGTGGCCGCTCGCCGCGGCCCGCGAGCTCGATGACACGATCAGCAGGCTCAGGTTCGCCGAGCCAGAGCTCGGCACCTGGCTGCTGAAGACGGCCGGCGATCCGGTGAACGTGCTGGCTACCGACGATGTGCTGGCCGGCTCGGACGACTGGCTTGCGCGGGAGATCAGCGGGCTGTGGAAGCGGACGCTGTGGCGGCTTGAGGCCAGCAGCCGGTCGCTCATCGCGCTGATCGAACCTGGCAGCTGCTTCGCGGGGACCCTGCTCGAGGTCGCGCTCGCAGCCGACCGCCAGTACATGCTCGACGGCGTATTCACCGGCGGGGAGGCTGACCAGCAGCCCGCGGTCATCGTCCTAGGTGCGACGAACGCCGGCGCGCTGCCGACGGCGAGCGGAGCGACACGGCTGGCCGTACGGTTCGGCGGGCACGGCCTGGACGCCGCGCTCGCGGCCGCTGGCAAGGAGCTCGCGGCGCCCGACGCGCTCGCGCTTGGCCTGGTCACGGCCGCCCCCGATGACCTTGACTGGGACGACGAACTGCGGCTCGTGATCTCCGAGCGCGCTGGCTTCTCCCCCGACGCGCTAACCGGGCTGGAGGCGAGCTTGCGTTTCGCCGGCCAGGAATCCATGGCCACGAAGATCTTCGGCCGCCTCGCGGCCTGGCAGAACTGGATCTTCCTGCGGCCCAACGCGTCAGGTCCGCAGGGCGCGCTGCGCAGGTACGGCACTGGCCAGCGCGCCGACTTCGACCGGAAGCGAGTCTGACCATGACCAGCAGCGAGCTGGGTGGCACCGAGACGAACGAGGCTGACTTCGGCATGTCAGGGCCGGCGCCGGAGCCACCGATTAGCGTGATCGACTACAGCGAGCGGATCCCCAACAACGTCGACTTGGCGACAGACCGCAAGCTGCAGCGCGCGCTCGAGTCCTGGCAGCCGCGGTTCCTTGACTGGTGGGCCGCGCTCGGCCCGTCGTTGCCGACCAGGGACGTGTACCTGCGCACCGCGGTCGCCATCGGCAGGGACGGCTGGGCCAGCTGGGCCAGGGTGCCGATGGAGCAGTACCGGTGGGGCATCTTCCTGTCCGAGCGCGGCGGCGAGCCGCGGCAGATCGCATTCGGTCAGCACATGGGCGAGCCCGCCTGGACGCAGGTGCCCGGCGAGTACCGCAGCGAGCTGCGGCGGCTGATCGTCGTCCAGGGCGACACAGAACCCGCCTCCGTGGAGCAGCAGCGGCATCTGGGTGCCACCGCCCCGAGCCTGTATGACCTGCGCAACCTCTTCCAGGTCAACGTCGAAGAGGGCAGGCACCTGTGGGCGATGGTCTACTTGCTGCACGCCTACTTCGGCAGGGACGGGCGCGAGGAGGCCGAGCAGCTGCTGCGGCGGCACTCTGGCCACCCGGACAGCCCGCGGATTCTCGGCGCGTTCAACGAAGAGACCACCGACTGGCTGTCGTTCTTCATGTTCACCTACTTCACCGACAGGGACGGCAAGTACCAGCTCGGCACGCTCAAGGAGTCGGGATTCGATCCGCTGTCCAGGACGTGTGAGTTCATGCTGCGCGAGGAAGCGCACCACATGTTCGTCGGCACCACGGGCGTGCAGCGGGTCGTGCAGCGCACCGCGGCCGCGATGGCGGCCCGCGGCGGCTCTGACGACATCTGGCCCGACGGCGCCATCCCGCTGTCGGTGATTCAGAAGTACCTGAACCAGCACTACTCGCTGTCGCTCGACCTGTTCGGCTCGGAAACCTCATCCAACGCGGCCGCCTACTTCACGGCCGGGCTGAAGGGCCGGTGGATGGAGACCAGGCGCCAGGACGACCACGTGCTGACCGGGGCCAGCATGGAGGTTCCCGTCATGGCCAACGGCGCGATCGGCAGCCGCACCGTGCCCGCGCTCACGGCGCTCAACCTGGACCTGCGCGATGAGTACGTCGCCGACTGCGAGCGCGGGCTGCGGAAGTGGAACGCCGAACTGCGCAAGGCCGGCCTCGAGCAGCGACTCGCACTTCCGCACGCTGGCTTCAACCGCGGCGTCGGCGCCTTCGCCGGGCATTTCATCAGCCCATCTGGCGAGATCCGCACCGAGGATCAATGGCGTTCAGAGGCAGACGACTGGCTGCCGACGACCGATGACCAAGGGAGAGTCGCCGCGCTGATGGTGCCCCACTACGCGCCAGGCGACTTCGCCGGCTGGCTGGCCCCGCCGCCGACCGGGATCAACGACCTCCCGGTCGAATACGACTACGTGCGGTTCTGACCGGCCGGACCTGGCGGCCCGCTACGAGAAGCGCGCGATCTGGCGCATCTTGTTGGTCGCGTCGAGCGCCGCAACCTTGTACGACTCGGCCAGCGTCGGGTAGTTGAAGACGGCGTCCACCAGGTAGTCCACTGTGCCGCCGCAGCCCATCACGGCCTGGCCGATGTGCACAAGCTCGGTGGCGTTGGTGCCGAACACGTGCACCCCGAGCAGCGTGCGGTCCTCGAGGGAGACCAGCAGCTTCAGGACGCCGTAGGAGTCACCGATGATCTGGCCGCGTGCCAGTTCCCGGTACCGGGAGACGCCGACCTCGAAGGGAACGCTGTCGGCCGTCAGCTGATCCTCGGTCCTGCCGATGAAGCTGATCTCCGGCAGGCTGTAGATCCCGATCGGCGGGGCCTGGCCGAGCGCCGGATGCGGCTCGCCGCAGGCGTGGTGCGCCGCGAGCCTGCCCTGCTCCATCGAGGTCGCGGCGAGGGCAGGGAAACCGATCACATCGCCGACCGCGTAGATGTGCGGAACGGCGGTGCGGAAGTTCTCGTCCACCTCGATCCTGCCCCGATGGTCGGCGCGCAGGCCAGCGGCGGCGAGGTTCAGCTCATCGCTCATTCCCTGCCGGCCAGCCGAGTACATGACCACGTCGGCGGGAATCTTCTTGCCGCTCTTCAAGCTCGCGATCGCGCCTTCCGGACGGGCCTCGACAGATGCCACCGTCTCACCGAACCTGAAGGTCACGGCCAGGTCGCGGAGATGGTACTTGAGCGCCTCGACGACCTCGATGTCGCAGAACTCCAGCATCCTGTCGCGCTGCTCGACGACCGTGACCTTCGTGCCGAGGGCGGCGAACATCGAGGCGTACTCGATCCCGATGACGCCCGCGCCGGCGACGACCATCGATCGAGGCACGTGCTCCAGGTTCACGATGCCGTCCGAGTCGATGATCGTCTTGTCGTCGAATTCGACCGTGGCCGGCCTGGCCAGCCTGGTGCCCGTCGCGATGACGATCGCCTCCGCGCTCGCCCGCTGGGTGCGGCCGCCGTCGTCGATCTCCACGACGTGCGACTCAGCGAAGTACCCGGTTCCGGTCAGGATCGCGACCCGGTTCCTCGACAGCTGGCTGCGCACGACGTCGATCTCGCGGCCCACCACGTGCCGGGTCCGCGCGGCCAGGTCCGCGATCGTGATGTCATCCTTCACGCGGTAGCTCTGCCCGTACATCTCGTGCTGATTGGCGCCGGTGAGATAGAGCACCGCCTCGCGCAGGGTTTTCGACGGGATCGTGCCCGTGTTGAGGCAGACGCCGCCAATCATGTCCTTGCGTTCGATGATGCCGACTTTCCTGCCGAGCTTGGCGGCCGCGATCGCCGCTTTCTGGCCACCAGGACCTGAGCCGATCACCAGCAGGTCGAAGTCGTACACCCTCGCAGTGTGACACCGGAATCGGCGGTTTTGAAACCCCCGGCAAATCCGGCCTGGGCACAGCGCGTTAACTCCGCTGCGCACCGTCGTCGGCCGGGCCGGCCGGCATCCCCGCCACGCTGGCCCGCTACGTCCCGCTCGCTGGCTCACCGGGCCGCACGATGCCCGTCTCGTAGGCGAGGATCACGGCCTGGACCCGGTCCCGCAGCCCGAGCTTCGCGAGCAGGTTCCCGACGTGCGTCTTCACCGTCGCCTCGCTGACGAACAGGGCGGCGGCGATCTCGGCGTTGGTGCGGCCGCGGGCGAGCAGCAACAGGACGTCGCGTTCCCGCGCGGTGAGGGCGGCGAGCCGCGAAGGCGCGGGGGCCAGCTCGGCAGGGCGCCTCGCGAACGCCTCGATGAGCCTGCGGGTCACCGACGGCGCGAGCAGCGCGTCGCCAGCGGCGGCCGCCCGCACCGCGGCGATCAGGTCGGCGCGGGGCGAGTCCTTCAGCAAGAACCCGCTCGCTCCGGCGCGCAGCGCCTCGTACACATAGTCGTCCAGGTCGAACGTCGTCAGCATCACGACCTTCGGCGGCACGGCGTTCGGCGGCACGGCCTGGCCCGCACCGCCAGCGGCGGTCAGCTTCCTGGTCGCCTCCAGGCCGTCCATGCCGGGCATCCGCACGTCCATGAGCACCACGTCCGGACGCAGCGCCGCAGCCTGGGCCAGTGCCGCGGCACCGTCTCCGGCTTCGCCGGCGACCGTGATCCCTTCGGCCGTGTCGAGGATCACGCAGAACCCGGCCCGCACCAGCTCCTGATCGTCGACGACCAGCACCCGGATCGGCGGCGCGTTCACTGGCGCGGTCATCGCGCCGGCAACCTGGCGGTGACCGCGAAGCCGGCGTCCTGCGTCGGCCCTACTGTCAGGCTGCCGCCGCACGAGGCCACCCGCTCAGCGATGCCGGCCAGCCCGAGCCCGGAACCGTTGACCGCCGCTGGCGCCGCGCGGCGCGGACCGCGATCGGTGACAGCGACGGTGACATAGCCGGGCTCGTAGCGCACCGTGACGGAAGCCCGCGGCGCGGCGGTGTGGCGCAGCGTGTTCGTCAGCGCCTCCTGGACGATGCGGAACGCGGTCAGGTCGATGCTCGGCGCGAGCTGATACGGCGCGCCGAGTACATCGAGTTCAACAGCCAGGCCGGCGCCCCTGACCTGATCGAGAACCGGGCCGATGGCCGTCAGAGATGCCGACGGTGCCGTCTCGAGCGGCTCGGCAGGCTCTCGCAGCACGCCGAGCAGCCTGCGCAGTTCGGTCAGCGCCTGCCTGGCCGTGTCGCCGACGATCTGCACCGAGCGTCCTGCCTGCTCAGGCCTGGCCGGAAGCAGCGACGCGGCTGCCTCTGCCTGGACGGCCATGAGGCTGACGTGGTGCGCCACCACATCGTGCAGCTCGCGCGCGATCCTGGTGCGCTCCACCTCCGCGGCGCGCGCCGCCTCCCGGTCACGCTCGGCTTCGGCGCGGTCGGCGCGGGCCTCAGCGGCCCGCAGGCTCGCCCGGAAGGTCCGGCTCAGCGCGCCGGCGCCCCACGCGGTCAGGAAAATGAACGCCTGCACCATCGCCTCATACGGCTCGCTGTGCCCGGGGTTGCTCTGCGACAACGTGATCCCGGCAGCCACGAGCAGGACCGTCGTCCACCGCCAGGCCGGCCCGCGGCGATCAATGATCGTGTAGAACGCGATGGCCGGACCCAACGGGAACGGCGCGAACCCGAAGCCGATCCGGTCGTAAGCGACCCGCGCCGCGCCGATCACGACCGCGGTCGCGACCGGGTAGGACCGCCGCAAGGCGAGCGGCAGTGCCTGCGCGATCACGAGCACGACGGCTAGCCACGACGGGTGCAGCTGGCCGCGGTACGGCAGCACCGCGACCACGTTGATCGCCGCGAGACCCAGGGCCAGCCCGGCGTCGGTGACCAGCTCCTGGCTCCGTCGCGGCAGCCTGGCCAGCAGGCCGGCCAGGTCGCTGGGAACCGTGATCAGGTGTGCCGCCAGGTTCCTCACGCCCCCGATCGTACGGTCTTGGCTGGCTCGTGCGGATCGTCCGCGAGAGGTAGCCACCGGGCCGGCCGTCCGGATGAGGTCACCGCCCGGACGGCGCCTGGGCTGCGCCAGGCGGCGGAGCGGCAGAATCGGTCTCGCGCCTGAAGCGGTGCTTGCTCCGTGGTGGCCACGATTGACCACATGACCACCGCAACCCAGGTTCAGGTACCTGCCGGGTCCCGCGCTCCAGGCTCCTCGCCCAGGCTGGGCATCTGGCTGATCGCGGCCGCGGCGTTCTGTCTCGAGCTCGCGGTCAGCGGGCGCTACGGATACGTCAGGGACGAGCTCTACTTTCTCGCCGCTGGCAGGCACCTGGCCTTCGGCTACGTCGACCAGCCCGCGCTGACACCACTGATCGCCAGGGTGTCGGCGGAGCTGACCGGCAACACGCTTGTCGGCTTGCGGATGGTGCCAGCGCTCGGCCTGGCGGCGCTCGTGCTGGCCACAGCGGCGATGAGCAGGCTGCTCGGAGCCGGCCGAATAGGGCAGCTGCTCGCCGCGCTCGCCGCCGCTACCTGCGGCGAGTACGTCGGTGCGATGCACGAGCTGACCACGACGATGCCCGACTTCGTGTTCTGGGCCGTCACGTTGCTGCTCGTCACGCGGCTGCTGGTCAGCCAGGATCCGCGGTGGTGGCTCGCCATCGGAGGCTGCGCAGGACTCGCTGCCGACGCCAAGTGGAACATCGCGTTCCTGATCGCTCCGCTCGCCGCGGGATTCCTCATGACGGACGCGCGCCGCCTGCTCCGCAGCCGTTACCTGACGGCGGGCCTGCTGCTCGCCGCCGTGCTGGCCGTCCCCGACGTCGCCTGGCAGGCGACCCACGGCTGGCCGAACCTGGCGGTGTTCCGCGCCCTGCAAACCCAGGCCTGGCACAACCGGGCGACCTACTGGCCGGCTCAGGTGCTGTTCACAGGGCTGGCGCTGACCCCGCTGTGGATCGCCGGCCTGGCATGGGCGCTGCGCGACGCGCGGGCCCGTGCGTTCCGTCCCGTCGCGATCGGCTGCGCGCTGGCCGTCGCGCTGCAGTTCGTGCTCGGCGGCAAGCCGTACTACCCGGGCGGCGCCTACACGTTCCTGCTCGCCGCTGGCTGCGTCCCTGCCGAGCGCTGGCTCGCTGCCAGGGCCAGGCGAGCGGCTGTGGCGGTGGCCGTCATGCTGGTCTCCGCCGCAACGTTGCTACCGGTCGCGCTGCCGGTCCTGCCGGCCTACACGCTGCGCGCCGTGCCCTTGCAGAAGATCAACTACGATCTCGCCGAGTCGATCGCCTGGCCACGGCAGGTCGCGCTCATCGCGCGGGAATATCACGCGCTCCCGGCCGACTTGCGCCGGCACACGACGGTCCTCGCGGCCAACTACGGCGAGGCAGGAGCCATCGACAGGTATGGCGCCGGCTACGGGCTGCCTCAGGTGTTCAGCGGGTCCAACAACTTCTGGCTCTGGGGGCCGCCGCCAGCCTCGGCCACCGCCGCCATCGCGGTGAACATCGACCAGGCGCTGCTGCGGCGCGAGTTCGCCCACGTACGGCTGGTCGCTGTCTTCCGCAACGGCCTCGGGGTCAGCGACGACGAGCAAGGCGCCAGGATCTACCTGGCCACCGGCCTGCGGACCTCCTGGTCACATGCTTGGCCGGCCTTCCGCGACTATTCCTGACTAGCCGCCCAGGCGGCATCGCGGCCCGCCAGCGCGACGATCACGTCCAGCATCGAGGCGCCGGCTGGCGCAGCTCGCGAAGGCCCGAACGCGACGTCGGGGCCGGCGCGTCGGGGCTGGCGAACTGGTCGAGGAACTGGCGCGCGGCCTCCAGCAGGTCAGGCTCGCAGGCATACGGCTGGCCGGTGGCCCGGGCCACGTCCCAGCCGTACACGACAAGCTCGTCGGCAGCGGTCAGCCCGACCATGCCGGCCGGGGCATCCATGCCGGCGATCCTCGTCATCCCCGTCCACGCGCCCGGCTCGCCCCACGCCCTGGCCAGGTGCTGCAGGTCGGCAGGGATACGCTCGCGCCAGCCTGTACCAAGCCGGCTGGCCTGCCCTGGCCGGTTCTGCTCGACATACGGTCCGCCTGCCTTGCGCGCCGCAGCCGTGAACGCCAGTGCGAGTCCGCCGACGTGATCGATCAGGTCACCGAGCGTGTACGCGGGGCACGGCGTCGGCTTGCCGAGGTCGTCGTCGCCGATCCGCTCGACGAGACCGGCCAGGCGTTGCGCCCCCGGCCAGAAGTCCACGCCCAGCCTGTGTTTCAGGAACGCGACTTGCCGCAGCCTTTCACCGCCGCCAGCCTGCGCATCGCACGCACCATCTGTTCCGTCGACGGAGCGGGCGGCAGCGGCGGCGCGTCCGTGCGCTCGAACGCGTCGAGGACAAGCGCAACGAACCGGCGCCACGTGTCAGGCGCGTCGGCCCTGGTCAGCTGGCCCACAGCCGCGCTCGCGATCAGCAGCAGGAGCAGGTCCTCGCCGACGAAGTCCGCGCGAAGCTTGCCAGCCGCCTTGGCCCGATCGATCAGGCTGACGACCTGGGCGTTGGCGGCAGCGCGCAGCTGCTCGATGCGCTCGTCGGCGGCCAGTGTCATCGACAAGAGGTCGGACAGGCCACGGTCAGCTGCCTGGAGCTCGCAGATCCGCCGGACGTACTCCGTGAAGCCCGCCCACGGGTCGCTGGCGGCCGTAGCCTGGGATGCCGCGTCCGCGTACTGCGTCACCTTCTCGAGCAGCGCGGCGGCGACGAGTTGCTCGCGGGCAGGAAACCTGCGGTACAGCGTCGCGATCCCGACGCCGGCTCGCTGGGCGATCTCCTCGAGCGGCGCTTCGAGGCCATGCTCCGCGAACACCTCGCGAGCCGCCGCGACGATTGCCGTCCTGTTGCGCTCGGCATCAGCGCGCAACCGCCGCGGACCTGGCCCAGCGCCGCAGCCGCCATCCTGCCCATCCTGATCCGCCCCCATCGGGCTATCGTTACCATGTGGAGGGTCTCCTCCGCTACCCCCGCCGAATGGAGCAGCAGCGTGGAACCATTGATGGCAGCCCTTCGTCACTCGCACGACGCCTTGCGCGCGAACGTCGAGCCGCTCGACGAGGACAGGCTGCGGCAGCGCTCCTACTGCAGCGATTGGTCGATCGCGCAGGTACTCAGCCACCTCGGGTCCGGTGCCGAGATCTTCTCGGTCTTCCTGGAAGCGGGCCTGACCGGCACCGAGCCGCCAGGCGCTGACACATTCCCGCCGATCTGGCAGGCATGGAACGAACGTACCCCGCAGGCTCAGGCGACGGACGCGCTGGCCGCCGACGAGGCTCTAGTCAAGCGACTCGAATCGCTCAGCCCCGCCGAGCGCGACACGATCAGGCTGCAGCTGTTCGGCATGGACCTGGACGCCGACGGCCTGACCAGGATCCGGCTCGGCGAGCACGCCGTGCACAGCTGGGACGTCGCCGTCGCCCTCGACCCGGCCGCCACGGTCGCCGCCGACGCTGTCAGCCTGCTGCTCGACAGCCTTGGGCCGCTGATCGCCAGGGCTGGCCAGCCGGCCGCCAGCCCGCAGGCCATCCGCGTCACCACCAGCAGCCCGGAGCGTGCGTTCGTGCTGGAAACCGGCGACCCGGTGCGGCTCGAGCCCGCCGACGGCGCCAACGATGCTGGTCCGCGGCTACGGCTGCCTGCCGAGGCACTGATCAGGCTCGTCTACGGCAGGCTCGACGCCGCGCACACGCCGCCAGTCGAGGCCGACGGCGTCGACCTGGACGACCTGCGCCGGATGTTCCCTGGCTTCTGACCACCTGCTGAGTTGTCGCGAAAGGACGCACCGTGCATCTGTCAGTCAAGGCACGCGATCTGCCGGGTCGCATCGCGACCGGCGGCTACATCCTGCACTCCGGGCTCGACAAGTGGCACGCCGACGCGGCGCGGGCCGACGCGCTGCACCGCATGGCAGCCAGTGCCTTCCCCGTGCTCAAGACCATCCCGCCTGAGCGTTTCTTGCGCATGCTCGCGGCCGGGGAGATAGCGGTCGGCTCGGTCCTGCTCGCGCCCGTCATCCCTGGCGCGCTCGCCGGCGCGGCGCTGACCGGCTTCTCCGCCGCCCTGCTCGCCATGTACGCGCGCACGCCAGCGATGCGCAAGCCGGGCAGCATCTGGCCGAGCCAGATGGGTATCGCGGTGAGCAAGGACGTCTGGATGCTGGGCATCGGCCTCGGGATGCTCAGCGGCAGCCTCGCCGATCGCGGGAAGGACGCCTGACCGGCGCCGGCTCGACTGGCTGCTGGCACGACGAGCGCCGCCCCGGCCGGAGCGGGCCTGGCCGGCGGTCGGCGCGCCGCCGCCGTTACGGTAGAGCCCGTGACCCTGGACGGCCAGTTGCTTGTCGACGCGCACGTACATGTCGCGAAACTGCGCACGCTGTCCGGGGACTGGCAGGACTGGGCGCGCACGTTCGGCGCGCAGACGCCGATGGGGGCCCTGTTCGACGCGGACGGTGTTCCGGTTCCCGCGGCGCTTGACGAGCACTTCGCCGGTCAGGGCGCCGACCACGTGCTGCTGTTCACCGAGCACAGCCCGAAGGTCACCGGCATCCAGCCGATCGAGGACGTGCTGCCGGTCGTGCGGCAGAACTCGCGGCGGTTCCACCCTGTCGCCAACCTCAACCCGCACCTGCACTACCCGGTCGCCGCCGAACTGGCCAGGCAGGTCGACCTTGGCGCGGTGGCGGTCAAGATCCACCCCGTGCACGGCGGTTTCGAGGCTCGCGACCGGATGCTCTACCCGGCCTACGCGTGGGCTGAGCAGCGCGGGCTGCCAGTGATCGTGCACTGCGGCACCTCGACCTTCGCGGGATCAGTCAACTCTTACGCCGACCCGATCCTGCTGGACGATGTGTTCAGGGACTTCCCTGATCTCGTGGTCGTCCTCGCACACGGCGGCCGCGGCTGGTGGTACGACCAGGCCGCGTTCCTCGCCCTTATGAAGCCGAACGTCTGGCTCGAGGTGTCCGGGCTGCCGCCGCAGCGGCTCGCCAGCTACTACGGCAGCGCGCTGCCGCGGCTGGCGGACAAGATGATCTTCGGCACCGACTGGCCGGGCGTTCCGGGCGTGCAGCAGAACGCCAGGGTGCTGGAGAAGACGCTGCTTGAGGCCGGCTGCACGGCCGAGCAGGTCACCGCCGCCCTCGGCGGCAACGCGGCCGGCGTCTTCCGGCTCGCCACCTGACAACGCGCCACCTGACAACACGGGCGGGCGACCCGCTACCTGCGCCAGCGGGGGACCGGCACACGGCCGGCGGGTCGCCCGGCCTTCTCGATCATCGCTGCCCGGCCTGAAGGCATCCTGAGCGCGCGCTGCAGATTCGCAGGATTCGGCTGAGCAATTACGCCATCTTATGCCAGAGCGAATTGATCCTGGCCGGATTATTCACATCGCTCGTGCTGATGACGGCGCAAGGCAAATGTGCACCACCACAGCGATTACCGGAGTTCGCAATTACAAGAGTATTCTCTTCGCGGCTAGCTTATGCTCATCGAGGGCAATCCTTATCGCAATCCCATTATGTTCTGGCCAGTCAATTACCGACGAGGGATGTTATGCTGCCAGCCGCGTATCGCCGCCGTACGTCACGCCTGAAAGCACAGCACCGTGGCAAGCGACTCGCGCGGGCGGCGACGGTGCTGGCCGCTGGCGTCGCATCCGCGCTCGCCGGCCAGGCAGCCGGGTACGCCGGCACGCACACCGGCCCGCCGCACGGCAGGTCAGCCGCCGACCCGTTCTCCCCCGCCTACGGGCACGCCTACCGTCAGGGCGTGGTGCCGTCCATGGCAAGCCTGGCGCGGATGCACGCGTGGGCAGGGCCGCCGCGCAGCGGCGCCAGGGCGATCTCGTCCTCGGAGCTGAGCTACGGCGGTGGCATCAACGGGATCGGCGTCACCACCGGTCACGAGAAGGTTTACCTGGTCTTCTGGGGGTCCCAGTGGGGAGCGGCCGGCAAGGACGGCAGCGGCAACGTCACGCTGGCAGGCGATCCGTCTGGCGAGGTGCCGTACCTGCAGCGCCTGTTCAAGGGACTGGGCACCGGCGGGGAAACCTGGTCAGGTGTCGCGACCCAGTTCTGCCAGGGCGTCCCAGCCGGCGCCACGTCATGCCCGGCGAGCAACAGCCAGCACGTCGCCTACCCGGCCGGCGGCGCGCTGGCCGGGGTGTGGGCCGACGAGAGCGCCGCAGCACCCGGCCGGGCGACGGGGCATCAGCTCGGCGTCGAGGCCGTGACGGCCGCGGGCCATTTCGGTAATAAGACGGCAGCATCGAACCGCAATACCCAGTACGTCATCCTCTCCCCGACCGGAACCCATCCAGACGGATTCAACACGCCATCCGGCGACTTTTGCGGCTGGCATGACTGGAACGGCGATTCCACGCTGCCCGGCGGTCCCGTCTCCTCGCCGTACGGCCATATCGCGTTCTCGAATCTGCCGTACGTCACCGACGCCGGCCGGGCGTGCGGCGAGAACTTCGTCAATTCCGGCAAGGCCGGACTGCTGGATGGCGTGTCGATTGTCAACGGGCACGAGTATGCCGAGACCGTCACGGATCAGAACCCGCCTGGCGGCTGGACCGACGTGAGCGGCGACGAGACCGCCGACCTGTGCGAGTGGAACACCGGGCCCGGCGCCAGGACGGCGAATTTGGCGCTGACCACCGGAATCTTCGCGATGCAGCCGCTGTGGGTCAACGGGACCGGCCGCGCGGGCGGCACCTGCGAGTTCACCCACGCGATTGTCCGCAACGGCGGCGGCGGGGGCGGCGGCAACACGGTCACGGTGACGAACCCTGGCGCCCAGCACACCCAGCGTTACGCGGTGGTGAGCCTGCACATCCAAGCCGCCGACTCGGCATCGGGTCAGACGCTCAGCTACTCGGCCGCCGGCCTGCCGCGCGGCCTGACGATCGGCCCGTCGACCGGCACGATCATCGGCAGGCCGAGCCAGATGGGCGTGTACAGCGTGGTCGTCACGGCTACCGACACGACCGGAGTGGCCGGATCAGCCGCCTTCACCTGGACCGTCTCGGCAACCGTCGGCGTGCTCGCCAGGATATTCGGCGGCTTGCCCGGCGGCACGTTGTTCGGCGATCGGCTGATCCGGGGTGATGCTGACTAACCTGGTGGGATGAGCACGCCCGCTGACCTCGACGGCCGGCCAGCCCGCACTACGCGCGTCGCATTGCTCGCGCTCGGACTCGATACCTGCCTCGTGCTGGCCTTCGTGCTGATCGGCCGGGCCAGCCACCACGACGGCGGCGGGCTCGCGGGGTTCGCGCGGACTGCCTGGCCGTTCCTCGCCGGCCTCGGGGCTGGCGAGTTCGCGACCCGCGCGTGGCGGCGCCCCGTCACGCTGCTGCCCGCCGGGGTCGGGATCTGGCTCTGCACCGTCGCGGTTGGCATGGCCCTGCGCGCGGCGACTGGCCAGGGCGTCGCGATCGCGTTCGCTGGCGTGGCGTTGGCCTTTCTCGGCCTGTTCCTCCTGGGTTGGCGGGCACTGGCGAAGCTAGAGGTGCTCAATCCCACCAGAAGCTCCAGATCGGCGCGCTGACCAGGCTCGCCGCGAGGCCGGTGATGTCGCTCAGCCCGCTCCTGCCGCACTTGTCGCAGAACACGACGTGCTCGGCGGCCACGCGTTCTGCCGCCGGGACGCTGCGCGGCGGCCGCTCGACGAGCACCCTGATGTCGGCGAACCCCACCTCGAGCAGAGTGGCGCCGAACCGCTCCTCCCAGGAGCGCAGCACGGCCGCCACCGGCAGCGGCGAGTCGTACCAGTTCACCACGCCGGACCAGCCGAGCCTGGGCAGCAGGTCGGCTGGCCGGTCCGCGGCCACCAGGCCGAGCCTGGCAGGCGCCAGCGCATCCACGGCCGCCCTCAGCTCGCCCGCGGCCAGCGGCTCGGCGCCAGGCGGCGCCAGCCCGGGAAACCGCCGACCGAACGGCGCGCGCGCCGCGGTCGCCGCGTCGTCCTCGCCCTCGTCGTCCTGCGCCGCCGACCAGCACGCGGCGA
Source organism: uncultured Actinomycetota bacterium (assembly GCA_963739025.1). Classification (GTDB taxonomy): domain Bacteria; phylum Actinomycetota; class Actinomycetes; order Streptosporangiales; family Streptosporangiaceae; genus Chersky-822. The sequence continues at coordinate 1,399,493 of CAVTYS010000006.1, forward strand.
GCACCCGCTCGGCCGGCAGCTGGTCAAGCGCGCTCACGTCATCGGGCGCGTCGAATTCACCGTTGTCCCATGGCCTCGCGGTTTCGCCGCCCAGCCCGGCCAGCAGCACGGGAACCAGCCCGGTCTCGCGCCTGATGGCCGATAGCGCGAACCAGACGGCCGCGGCGTCGGCGAGCGGCTCGTCGCTGGCCCAGGCCACCACCGCACCGGAGAAGCCGGTAACGCGCTGACCAGCAGGAAGGTGCACGTCACCCAGCACGGCATCGCCATCGGCCGGCAGGCTGGCGTACGGCACGCGGCGACCTCCTGGTCCGTGCACACCCGAATACGTGCACACTGACATCATGCAAGCCGACGTCGTCGTCATCGGAGCCGGCGCGCTCGGCTTGTCCACTGCGCTGCATTGTGCGATCGCGGGCCGCTCGGTCGTGGTCGTGGAGCGCCAGACGGCTGGTTCGCAAGCTTCTGGCCGGGCCGCGGGCCTGTTCAAGTCCGTGCAGGCCGATGAGCTCAGGACGAGGCTGGCCAGGCGGAGCATCGACCGAGCGATCCGGTTCGCCGACTGGGCTGGCGTGCCGCTGGAGGTGACGAGGTCGGGCAGCTACCTGATCGCGAGGACCGGAGCGCACCGAGAGTACTTGCGGACCGAGGCCAGCCAGTCAAGTGGCTGGGGCGTCGATCTCCGCGCGGCCAGTGCCGCGGAGGTCGACGGCGCTGTCTCCTACTACCTGGACGCCAGCAGCACGCGGTTCGCCCTTTGGTGCCCTGAGGACGTCTATATCGAAGAGCCGATCGACCTGATCCGCGCCTATCAGGCCGCCGCCAGGCAACACGGCGCCGAGGTGCTCGAGCACGAGGCAGTCACGGCCATCACGCTGTCCGGCGGCCGCGTCGCTGGCGTGCAGACCGCGCGGCGCTCGATCGCCGCGGCCGCGGTCGTGGACGCGGCAGGGGCGTGGACCAGGCAGGTCGCTGAGCTGGCCGGCGGCACCGTGGCTGTCGCGCCGGTGCGCCACCAGCTGCTGATCACCGAGCCGGGAAGCACCAGCCAGGGCGATCCGATCGTCCGCGTCGTCGACGCGGCCGTCTACCTGCGCCCCGCTCGCGGCGGGCTGATGGCGGGCGGATTCGAGAGCGGGCCGCTGACCTTTGACGTCAGCGCGCCGCCTGACCAGGTGCCGCTTGACCGCGCGGTGCTGGACGTTCTGGCCAGCCAGGTGGAGCGTGAGGTGCCGGCTGCGCGCGGCCCGGTTGCCGAGCACCGCGGCGGCATGTTCACGATGAGCCCGGACGGGCGGTTCGTGCTCGGGCCCGTGCCTGACGTGCCAGGCCTCTGGGTCGCGGCCGGCTGCAACGGCTCGGGGTTCTCGTCCTCGCTGGCGCTCGGCGAGGAACTGGCCGGGCAGATCACCGGGTCGGCGGATCCAGAAACACTCGCGGCCTTCGCCCCGGCGAGATTCGGCCGGCTGACTGACAACTACTTGATCAAGAACGGCGTCTGGCAATACGAGCACTACTACGATCCGAACAGCTTTGACCGTAAGAATGCCCAGGAGGCCACGTTATGTCCGCACGTCTCAGCATGGCAGCGGCGTCGAGGATCGCCGCCGCGGCCGGCGTGGTCGCCGTACTCGGAGCGGCATCGGCAGGCTGCTCGGTCGTGCAGAAGATCGACAAGATCAAGCACACGGTCGACGGCAACAGGGCCACCATCAGGGCATTCACCTCGGGCCTCAAGGACACGGCGTCCGCTCCCTTGCAGGTCTCCTATGTCACGACGGGCGATCAGCCCACGACCGTGACGTACGCCGTGCAGCCGCCGAAGAACATCTCCTTCGCGGAGACGGCCTCGGGCGGCGACACGAGCTCCACGAGGCTGATCGGCAACTCATCGGGCGAATACTCGTGCTCGCAGTCCGCGCCAGGCGCGCAGTGGTCCTGCGACAAGCTCGGCAAGGCGAGCGCGATCGCGCAGAAGGATCTGTTCGCGATCTACACTCCCGGCCACTGGGTCGCGTTCCTGCACGTCTTCGCGATCGGCGCGGGGCTGGCCGGCGACAAGGTGACGACGTCATCGAAAACCGTGAATGGCTTCGCGATGCACTGCGTCGACCTGTTCGCCAAGGGCGAGGGCACGTCCACGATCTGCACGACGGAGCAGAACGTCCTCGGCTACGTGAAGGTCGCCTCCCAGTCGACGAGCTTCGCGATCAAGAGCTACACCTCGTCGCCGCCGGCCTCGGCGTTCGCGCTGCCGCAGGGCGCGACGATCACGAACCAGTGACGGCGCGGGCCTCGAGCTGACGCTGCGCGTCGGCGAGCACGGCACCGACCGCGCGCCCGAAACGCACGTCACATTCGTGCCTGGTCTCGCCGGCCAGCGCGTTCGCGGCGAGCTCGGTCAGCGCGCGCCGGAGCGCACCGACCGGATCGGGCGTCGGCCCCGGCGCCCTCGACCGGCCGGCCTCGCCCCACAGCCAGACCTCGACGCCGTCGCTGACCTCAGCCGCGCCGAGCGTCACGGTGATCACGCTGGACGCGCCGCCCTCGTGATGCAAGATCAGGTGCGTGACGTCGCCTGGAGCGGCGTCGGCCGTGACGGCTCGCACCGGTCCCAGGCTCGCCCACAGCAGCGAGACCAGGTGCGGCGCGAGGTCCCAGAGCGCGCCCTTCTCGCGCCGCCACGGGGTGTTGAACGGGTTGCCCGCCGCGAGCGCCGACCCCAGCCACACGGCCTGCCCGCCGGTCCACCGGGAGCCAGCGACCGACGTGAGCCATGCCCGCATGTCGTCCTGAAACCGGCCAGTGAAGAACACCACCGACGCCACGCCAGCGTCCTGCACCGCGGACACGAGCGCGTCGCCGGCCTGCTGAGTCGTCGCGATCGGCTTCTCGAGCAGCAGGTGCTTGCCGGCGGCCGCTGCCCTGGCGGCCAGTTCAGCCTGGACGTCGGGCGGCATCGAGAACGCGACGGCATCGACGTCGGCCAGCAAGTCATCGAAGACGCGATACGGGACGCAGTCGTGACTGTCCGCCAATGCCGCGGCCGCCTGCTCGTTCCTGCCCCATACGCCTGCCAGCCTGATGCCTGCGGTGGACGCCAGCGCCGGCGCGTGCACGATCCTGGCCCAGTGACCGGTGCCGGCCAGCCCAATGCTGAGCGGGTCGTTCACGACCCGCTCACCTAGCGCGTCACTTCGTCGAAGGCCCCCGCGAAGGCCTCCGCGATCTCGCCAAGCTCGGCCTCGGTGATGACGAAAGGCGGGGAGATCTGGAGCGCGACCCCGCGCAGCAGCCTGGTGATCACGCCGCGGTCGCGGACGGCGCTGACCAGCCGCTGTCCGATCGCCGGGTCAGCGGCCCGGTAGTCCTCGGCGATCTCCACGGCGGCCAGCAGGCCGGTTCCTGCCCGCACCGCGCTGACGGCCGGGTGATCGGCCAGCGGTGCCACGGTCGCGGCGAGGACCGGCTCGAGCGCCGCGACCCGCTGGACCAGCCGCTCGCGCTCGATCAGGTCCAGGTTGGCCAGCGCCACGGCGGCGGCCGCTGGATGCCCTGAGTAGGTGTAGCCGTGCCGGAACACCTCGGCGGAGCCCGGCTGCCAGAACGGCTCGGCGACCTTGGGGCCGACGATGACAGCGCCGATCGGCAGGTAGCCGGAGCTGAGGCCCTTGGCGCTGGTGATCAGATCGGGATCGAGGCCGAACCGCTCGCTGGCGAACCAGGTCCCCACCCTGCCGTAGCCGGTGATGACCTCGTCGGCGACGAACAGCACGTTGTGGCGCCGGCAGATCTCGCGCACCGCCTGCAGGTACCCGTCGGGCGGCGGGTAGACGCCGCCCGCACCGATCACCGGTTCGCAGAAGAACGCGGCCACGTGGTCGGACCCGAGCTTCTCGATGGTCTTCTCCAGTGCCGCCGGGTCGTCCCACGGCACCTGCTCGACCTGGCCGACCAGCGGCGCGTACGTCTGCGTGAGCAGCGGAATCCCGCCGAGCGAGGTGCCGTAGGCGTTCATACCGTGATAGGCGTGCGTCCGGGAGATGATCACCTGGCGGCCAGGCTCGCCGACCGCGCGCCAGTAAGCCCTGGCAAGTTTGCCAGCGGTGTCGACGGCGTCAGAGCCGCCGCCCGGGGTCAGGAAGACCTTGGCGCCGGGCATCGGCGCCAGCTCGGCGATCCTCGCGCACAACGCCTCGACCGGCGGGTTGGTGTAGTACTCGAAGGTCTGGAAGCCGGCGATCTCGCGCATCTGCGTGGCCGCCGCCTCGGCGAGCTCGGTCCGGCCGTAGCCGACATTGCAATACCAGAGGCTGGCTAGCGCGTCCAGGTACGGGCGCCCGTCGGCGTCGTAGACCGTGGAGCCCTCTCCCCTGACGATGCTGATCGCGTTGCCCGCGAGGGCCGCCATGTTCGCGAACGGATTCCAGAAGGCGCTCTTGTGCGCCGGATCGATCTGCCCCATGGTGTCGATCATGGCAGACACATCGGTAGCGACGGACACGGGACCGCTGCACGGAGTGCGGGTGCTCGACCTGACATCGGTGGTGATGGGACCGCTCGCGACGCAGATTCTCGGCGACCTCGGCGCCGACGTGATCACGGTGGAGAGCCGTGACGGCGACATCAACAGGACGATGAGCAGCGGCCCGGTGCGCGGCCTGTCCGGCGTGTCGCTGAACCTGCTGAGGAACAAGCGCAACGTGCGGATCGACCTGTCCAGGCCGGAGGGGAAGGCGGCCGTGCTGCGGATCGCGGCCGGCTGTGACGTGCTCGTGACGAACCTGCGGCCGGCGTCCGTCCGCCGGGCGGGACTGGACTACCCAGCCGTCGCCGAGGTCAGGCCCGACATCATCTACTGCCAGGCGACCGGGTTCGCGTCCGACTCGGCAGAGGCCGACAAGCCGGCGTTCGACGACATCATCCAGGCCGCCAGCGGCGTACCTGACCTGATGCGGCTCGCCGGGATGCCGCCCGCGCTGGTGCCGATGCTGCTCGCTGACAAGGTATGCGGACTCGTGATCGCCTACGCGATCATCGCGGCGCTGTTCCACAGGGAGCGGACCGGCCAGGGGCAGCGGGTGGAGATCCCGATGCTCGACGCGATGCGGGCGTTCACGCTCGTCGAGCACGGCGGCTCCGCGATACCGCAGCCGCCGCGCGGCCCGGCAGGTTACCCGCGCATCCTCACCCCGCTCCGGGCTGCGGCAGCCACAGCCGACGGCTGGATCGCCCTGCAGCCGCACCGCGACGAACAGTGGACCGCGCTGGTCACCGCCGCTGGCCTGGACGACCTCGCCGGCGACCCGCGCCTGTCGGTCAGGAGCCTGTGGCGGGACCCTGGGTTCGGCTACGCCACGCTCAGCCGGGTGCTGGCGACCAGGACAACGGCGCAGTGGCTCGAGTTCTGCGCGGAGCACGGCATCCCTGCCGCTCCTGCTGAGGCCATCGACGATGTCATCGCGCTGCTGCCAGATGCCGAGCACCCGGACGCCGGGAGCTACAAGGTGATCCCGCCGCCCGCCAGGTTCTCGGCGACCCCGGCGTCCGTGCGCAGGCCGGCTCCGCTGCCGGGGCAGCACACGTCTGAGGTCCTGGCCGAGGCGGGCTTTACCGATGAGGAAATTGCTGCCATGGGCGCCGCGGGAGTACTTCGTTCGCCAAGCTAACGTTCTAGTTATGGTGACGAAGACCGAGCGGGCGATGTCCTTCGGTGCGATCGCTGCCGACTACGACCGGCTGCGGCCGAGCCCGCCGACTGAAGCAGTCCGCTGGCTGCTGCCGGAGGGCTGCGCCGTTGCCATCGACCTCGCCGCGGGAACGGGTCTGTTCACTCGCGCCCTCATGAGCGAGGTCCGCGACGTCGTCGCGGTCGAGCCTGATACCAGGATGGCGTCCGTGCTGCGGGCCCGCTCCCCTGGCGCGCACGTGGTCTCCGGCCGCGGCGAGGCGCTCCCGCTGCGATCAGGGTCGGCGGACGGCGTGCTGATCTCGTCGGCGTGGCGCTGGATGGAGCCCGCCGTCACGGTCCCCGAGATCGCGCGGGTGCTGCGGGACGGCGGCAGGTTCGGCGTGATCTGGACCAGCAGGAACCGCTCCGTCGACTGGGTCGCCGATCTGGACAGGCTGCGTGAGACGCTGCCGACCGGCGAGTACCGCCGGCACCGCCGCGAGGTCATCCTTCCCGAGGCCGGGTTCTTCGCCGCGGCGGAGAACGCGTCGTTCACGTTCACCAGGCGCATGACCGCAGACGATCTCGTCGCGATGCTCGGGACCTACAGCGGGCTGATCGGACTAGGGCAGCCGGCTGAGCCAGTCCGTGACCTGGGAGTTGAAGAGCTCAGGCTGGTCGAGGTTGCACGAGTGGCCGGCGTCCGGGATCACGACGAGCTCGGCGTTCTTCACCTTCGCGGTCACGTAGTCGGCCGCGCCCAGGAACGGCTTGTCGTCGGCGCCGACGACCACGAGCACGGGGACGTCGACGGACGGCAGCGCGTCGATGACCCGGCCGTCTTGCTGGGTGAGCATGCCGCGGGCCGCTCGCGCCTGGCCAGGCTGGCCGTCCTTGTCCAGCCGCGCCGCGGTCGCGAGCGACCGGTCGTTCCACTTCTGCCGAGCCTCGTCGTTGCGGAAGCCGGGCCCCGTGTCGCAGAGCAGCAACGCCCCGACGCGCTCGGGGTGATCCAGCCAGAAGCCGAGCGAGAGGTAACCGCCGAGCGACAAGCCGCCGAGTACCGCCCGCGTCGCGCCGCACTCGTCCAGCAGGGCGGCCATGTCGTCCAGGCACGCCGCCTGTGTGTACTCGGCCTGGTTATCAGGTGAATCGCTGCGGCCGTGACCGCGCATGTCCCACGCGATCACATGACGCCCGGCCGAGAGCGCCACCGTGTTCGGCGCCCACATCTGTGCCGACGCGCCGAAGCCGTGGGTCAGCAGCAGCGGCAGCTTGTCCCCCCCGTCACCGCCAGCACTGTCGCCGTGCACGTCGTAACTGATGCGGACGCCACCGCGATCCAGGTAGGGCACTGTGTCTCCTTCAGCCGGTGCGGATGCCTTCAGCCGGTGCGGACGTCGCGGAACGGAATGCCGACGCTGACGTCGGGTTCGCGGGGCAAACCGAGTATCCGCTCGGCGATGATCGAGCGCTGGATCTCGTCGGTGCCGCCGGCGATTGAGATCGCCGGCACCGATATCGCGATCTCCGTGATCGTCCCGCCGAGTAGCGACTCGGGCCCGGCGAGCAACCCGGCCGTCCCCGCGATCATCGAGTGCACCCGCGCCGCCTGCTTAGCGATCTTGCTGCTGGCCAGCTTGCCGAGCGAGCCCTCGGGACCAGGCCGGCTCCCCGCCGACCTGGCCGCGGCCGCGCGCTCGGCCATCCACCGAGCCGACCAGGACAGCTCGATCAGCTTGGCGATCTCCTGCCGCACGACCGGGTCGGCCGCGCTGCCGAGCGCCTGGGCCTGCGCGATCGCCAGGTCTGGCCTGCCTGCCCGCTGCGGGTACCACTTGTGCGGCTCGGCGGCAGCGGTGCGCTCCGCGATCGCCTCGCGCCACGCGCGTCCGCCGGCGCCGTCCGGCGCCGGCGGGAACGCGGCGAGCCTGCGCTCATGCGCGAGCGTGGCCTTGGCGATCGCCCAGCCGCCGCCCGGCACGCCGATCACATGGCTCTCGGGTATCAGCGCGGCGTCGAAGAACACCTCGTTGAACGAGCTGTGCCCGTTCATCTGCCGCAGTGGCCTGACGGTCACCCCAGGCTGGCGCATGGGCAGCACGAACGCGGTAATGCCCTGATGCTTCGGCACGTCCCAGTCGGTCCTGGCAAGCAGCAGCCCGAACTCCGCCGTCGCCGCGCCCGTCGACCACACCTTCTGGCCGGACAGGTGCCAGCCGTCACCGTCGCGCACGGCGCGCGACTGCAGGCCCGCGAGGTCAGAGCCCGCGCCCGGCTCGCTGAACAGCTGGCACCAGGTGATCTCGCCGGTGACGGTGGGCCCGATGAAGCGCTCCTTCAGTTCCTCGCTGCCGTGCTCGATGAGAATCGGCGCCACCAGCATCATGCCGACACCCTCTGGCGGCCCGGGAACGACGGCGCGCTTCATCTCCTCGGTGACCACCCGGCCGAGCGCACCCGACAGCCCGCGGCCGCACCACCGCTCCGGCCAGGTAGGACACCCCCACCCACTGCTGGCAAGGCGGTCACGCCATCCGCGCAGGGACAGCTCAGGATCCCACTGGTCATCGAGGAACTGTCTCACCTCGGCGCGGACCGAGTCCGCGCCGAGGTCACCGGCCGGCTCTCTCACCGGCCGGCGAAGTCTGGCCGCCGGCGCTCGGCGGCGGCCTTGACGCCCTCGGCGAAGTCGGCAGTCGGCCAGAGCTTCTGCTGCTCAGCGAGTTCGCGGGCGGTTGCGGCCCGCACCCGGTCCGCGAGCCCGTCCCGCATCGTCGCCCTGATCGCCCTGACCGCGAGCGGCGCCGCCGCCGCGATCTCCGCGGCGAGCTCACGGGCGGTATCGTGCAGTCCTTCCGCGTCAGCAAGCCGGTCGGCCAGGCCAATGCGGGCGGCCTCCTCGCCGTTGATGCGCTTGCCCGTGTACAACAGCTCGCTTGCCCGCTGCTGCCCGACAATGGCGGGCAGCGTCACGGTCAGGCCGAAGCCATGGTGCAGCCCGATCATGGCGAAGTTGGCGCTGAACCTGGACTGCGAGCAGGCGACGCGGAAGTCGGCGGCGCAAACCAGGCCGAGCCCGCCGCCGACGGCGGCGCCCTGCACCGCCGCGACCACCGGGAGAGGTGCCTGGAACAGCCGCAGCGCTTGTTCGTAGAGCTCGCCGGCGCCGCCATTGGGAAGGCTGGCGGATCGGCCGGTGAAGTCCGCGCCCGCGCAGAAGTTCTTGCCTGCCGAGCTCAGCACTATCGCGCGGGCGCCCTGTTCGTCGAGCCACTCATAGGAGTCGGCTAGCGAACCGATCAGCTCGGCATCGAAGAAGTTGTTGGGAGGCCGGCTGATCTCGGCGGTCCCGACGTGTTCCGTGACCGCGGCGGCTACGTCTCCGAACGTCTTGCCCGTCAGTGCGACCACCTCCGATGGACATCGTGTCACCTGCCCGTCACCGGCACTAGCTGGGCGCGGTCATAACACATGAAACCTGGTGAACATGTGACTAACAACGGGCGCCCGGTTCACCCTATGTTTGCGCTCACAACAGGCCGCCCGCTTAATCAAGGAGAACGGCCCATGAATTGGCTCAATGCCCGGACCATGATCGTGTCCGGTGCGGTCGCCGCCGTGACGGCGCTCATCATGACGACGGCGCCCGCCCTGGCGGGCGCACCGGCGCGGCCGAGCGCGACGCCGAGCCCTGTGATCATCTCCGGCACCAGGACGCTCGGGATCATCGACGGCAACAAGGCCGTCGCGCGGCTGGCGCTGCCCAAGGGCAGCTGGGCGGTATTCGTCAAGGCGGACGTGTCGACGCAGGGCGGCGGCCCAGTCGAGCTGCACTGCACGCTCAAGGCCGGCAGCAGCTCCGACCACACCGACCCCGAGCTCGAGAGCGGGTCAACTTCTGCCTTCACCGAGAACATCGCGCTGAACGTGGTGCACAAGTTCGCCAGGGCGGGCGCCGCGCTGCTCTCCTGCAATACGTCAGGCGTCACCGTCGACGTCACTTCGGTGAAGATGACGGCGATCAAGGCCGGCAAGCTCAGCATCGTGTCGCTGCAACTGGTCTAGCCCGGTCACCATCGGCTGCGTGAAGTTGCTGACCCGGCGCGGTCGTCCGGTCGTGCCGGGCGCCGCGCCGAGAGTCAGGAGACGGCGCCCAGCCGGTGCGCCAGCAGCGCCGTCTCGGCCGCGAGGCGGTCCGCTGCCGGGGCGAGGTCAGGGGCGGCCTGGCCGGCGATCTCGGCGGCTTGCTCGGCGAGCCGGGTGACCAGCGCGGCGAGATCGCGAAGCGCCTCAGAGGGCTCGTTGATGTCAATTTTCGAGAACGGGAACGCGACGGTCACGCGCGGATTGCCCGTGCTCACCATCGGGCGCTCGGCCTGGCTCTTTACCTCGGCCTGGCTCTTTACCTCAGCCTGGCTCTTTACCTCAGCCTGGCTCTTTACCTCAGCCTGGCTCTTTACCTCAGCCTGGCTCTTTACCTCAGCCTGGCTCTTTACCTCAGCCTGGCTCTTTACCTCAGCCTGGCTCTTTACCTTGGCCTGGCCGTTTGCGTTGCCATTGGGTGTGCTCATGCGACTAGCCTCCGTCGCGGGCCAATGGCGCGGGCAGGGCCGGACGTCCCGATCCGCTCAGCGGAAGTCCCGGCTGCGGGCGGCCGCGACCACCCGGAGCTTGCGCAGGCTGGTCGCGAGCAGGCTGACCGATCCCTCGAGCCGTTCCACCCGGCCGGACACCAGCAGCGCACTGGCATCCACGCCGATCTTTCTGTGCCGCTGCCACACGTCAGGCGGGCAGATCACGTTCGCCATTCCGGTCTCGTCTTCCAGGGACAAGAAAACCACCCCGCGTGCGGTTCCTGGCTGCTGGCGGTGCGTCACGAGGCCTCCGACGGTCACCGCCATGCCGTTCCTGGCGTCGCGCAGGTCCGCGGCCGGCGTGACACCGCGCTCGGCGAGGCCGTCGCGGATGTGCTCGATCGGATGGGTCGCCCCGTAGGTCCCGGTCGCCCACATGTCAGCGAACGTCACCTCGGCCGGCGTCATCGGCGTCAGCGCAGGCGCCGTCATGCCAACGGTCACCCCCGGCAGTTGTGCGATCGACAGGCCCGACGCTGGGCCGGCCGCCCACAACGCCTCGCGCCGTTCGAGCCCGAAGCAGCCGAACGCCCCCGCGGTCGCGAGCGCCTCGAGCGCGGGCAGCGACACGGTGGTCCGCCTGGCGAAGTCCTCGAGGTCCGCGTACGGCTGGCCGGCCACGATGGCCGCGGCCGCGTCCTTGCCCAGGTTGCGCACCTCGGACAGGCCAACTCTGATCGCGGGCTGGTCAGGGACGGGTTTCCCGCCCGAGGGGCCGGCTTCACGGACCGCACCGATGGGCGCGTCCGGTTATGCGAAGAAATTGATTCGAGTGTCGCGAGAACGCCGCTCGCGTTGACGTCGACGCCGCGGATCTCGACGCCGTGCCTGCGCACGTCGCTGATCAGGCTGGCGGGCGAGTAGAACCCCATCGGCTGCGCGCGCAGCAGCGCCGCGGTGAACGCCGCCGGGTAGTAACACTTCAGCCAGGCGCTGGCGTAGACCAGGTACGCGAAGCTGATCGCGTGCGACTCGGGGAAGCCGTAGCTGGAGAACGCGAGGATCTTCTCGTAGATGTCCTCGGCGACGTCGATGGTGATCCCGCGTTCTGCCATCCCGCTGAGCAGCCTGGCGCGGAGCTCGGTGATCCGCTCGGGCGCGCGCTTGGAGCTCATCGCCTGCCGCAGCCGGTCCGCTTCGGCCGGGCTGAAGCCCGCGCAGTCGATCGCGATCTGCATCATCTGTTCCTGGAACAACGGCACCCCGAGCGTCTTGCCGAGCGCCTGGTGCATCGAGGGGTGCGGCAGGTACGGCGGCTCGTCGCCGCGGCGGCGGCGCATGTACGGGTGCACCGAACCGCCCTGGATCGGGCCAGGCCGGATAAGCGCGACCTCGACCACGAGGTCGTAGAACTCCCGCGGCCGCAGCCGCGGCAGCGTCGCCATCTGCGCCCGCGACTCGACCTGGAACACCCCGACGGTGTCGGCCTCGCACAGCATGTCGTAGACCCCGGCGTCCTCCTGCGGGATCGAGTGCAGGTCCCACCGGACCCCGTGATGGGCCGCCACCAGCTCGAAGCAGTCCCGCAGCGCGGTCAGCATGCCGAGCCCGAGCAGGTCGAACTTGACCAGCCCCGCGTACGCGCAGTCGTCCTTGTCCCACTGCAGCACTGAGCGGTTCGGCATCCGCGCCCACTCGACCGGGCACACCTCGCCGACCGGGCGGTCGCAGATCACCATCCCGCCGGAGTGGATGCCCAGGTGCCTGGGGATCTTCTGCATGCGTTCGGCCAGCGCGATGACCGGCTCGGGGACGCCGGAATCGGGCGGAACCGGCTGCCCTGCGGCGTAGGAGCGCGGGCCGACCTGCTTGGACCAGGCGTTCTGCTGCTCGGGCGAGTAACCGAGCGCGCGGCCAGCGTCCCTGATCGCCATCCGCGGCCGGTACGCGATCACGTTGGCGACCTGCGCGGCCTTGCCGCGGCCGTAGGCGCCGTAGACGTACTGGATGACGTCCTCGCGGCGCTGGTGCTCGATATCCAGGTCGATGTCGGGCGGACCGTCCCGCCCGGCGGACAGGAACCGCTCGAACAGCAATCCGTGCTGAACGGGATCGACGCTGGTAATGCCCAGCGCGTAGCAGACCGCCGAATTGGCGGCCGAGCCACGGCCCTGGCAGAGAATGCGCTTCTTCTCGCAGAACTCGACGATGTCGTTCACGATCAGGAAGTAACCGGCGAACCCCAGGTGCTCGATGACATCGAGCTCGCGGGAGATCTGCGTGTACGCGCCGGGGATCCGCTCGGCGTCGGGCGGGCCGTAGCGGCCAGGGGTCTTGCGCGCGACCAGGGCCCGCAGCCAGCTCATCTCGGTGTGGCGGGGGGGCACGGGGAAGTCAGGCAGCTTCGGCGCGAGCACCGTGAAGTCGAACGCGCACTCCTTCGCGAGTTCGACGGTCCGCTCGAGTACCCCCGGGTAGCGGCGCAGCCGGTAGGCCATCTCCTCGCCGGTCCTGATGTACCCGGTGCCCGACGCGGCCAGCCAGCCGTCCATCTCATCCAGGCTGGTGCGCGCCCTGATCGCCGCGAGCACCTGCGCCAGCTTCGCGTCCGCTGGCCCGGCGTGATGGACGTTGTTCGAGGCGACCACGCCGAGCCGTTCCTGCCTCGCCAGTTCGAACAGCGCGTCGTTCCGCTCGTCATCGCCAGGCTGGTCATTGCTGATCAGCTCCACCATCACGTTGTCGCGGCCGAACATCTCGGTCAGCGCCCGCAGTTCCGCCCGCGCCCCGGCCATTGGGTCCCCGCGGGACTGTGCGCCCGGCCCGCTCAGCTCGCTCAGCCCGCTCAGCCCGCTCAGCCCGCTCAGCCCGCCGGCCTCGCGAGCCAGCGCGGCGGGCACCGTGCCCTTGCGGCAACCGGTGAGGACCACCCAGTGCCCGTCGTGCGTTCCGGCGAGCTCCGCCAGGTCATACACCGGCCGGCCCTTCTCGCCGCCGGCCAGGTGCGCCGCGCTGATCACCCGGCAGAGCCGCCCGTACCCTTCAGGATCGCGAGCCAGCACGAGCAGATGCCGTCCAACGGGATCAGGTATCCCAGCCCGCGGCGTCCCCATGTGCTCCTTCAGCACAGGATTCGCGAGCCGAACGCTCGCCAGCCGCCGGCGCGGTCGCTCCGCCGGCTCCCCCTCCGCTGGCTCGCCCGCTGTCGGCTTTCCCGCCGCTGGCTCTCCCCTTGCTGGCTCTCCCCTTGCTGGCTCTCCCCTTGCCGACGCCCCCGCTGCCGACGCCCCCGCTGCAGACGCCCCCTCTGCCGACCCCCCCTCCGTCGGCTGTTCGCTGGCCCGCCTCATCCCCGCCCGCCAGCCGCTCGCCGGTCCCGCGCCGGGCTGCCGCGCGGCGGCGATGGCTGGCGTGATCACCGGCAGGATGTCCAGGCTCAGCTCGGCGCCGAACACCGTCGCGACGTTACTGCCGGCCCCCTCTTCGCTCGCCAGGAAGCGAGCGGCGCTCTGGGCGAACTGCGGCACCCCGTACATGCCGTCGTGATCGGTGATGGCGATGGCTGTCAGGCCGCATTCGGCCGCCTCGGCGATCAGCTCACCGGGAGTCGAGGCGCCGTCCAGGAAGCTGTACGCCGAATGACAGTGCAGCTCGGCCCACGGAACCTGGTTCCCTGTCGGCACCCGCCGCCGCGTACCCGGACCGGCCGGATCCGGCCCCGCCACCGGCAACCGGGTGACCGGCCTGCCTGCCCCGTCCGCTGGCTCATCGGGCTCGCCGCCCTTGTCGCCCTGCCGCCAGGACAGCCGCCGCTCGAACTCCCGCCACGGCACCGGCGGGTTATCCCAGCCCATCGAGTCTCCTACGCGGCATGGCAGTCTGGTTCGATGTAGTACGTGCGGCCGGACGGGGTCAACCAGGCGAAGGTGCCGGGCGCTGGCTGGACGAGCTGCCACCCCGACAGCTGCTTGATCTGATGGTGGAACCTGCACAGCCCGCCAAGGTTGCACGAGCAGGTCTTGCCGCCCTTGTCGAACGGCACCGAGTGGTCCAGGTCGCATCGCCAGACTGGCTGCCGGCAGGTCGGGAACCGGCAGGTCACATCGCGCGCGGTCACGAGCTCGCGCAGCCGGGGCGGCGGCTGGTAACTCGGACTGGCCTGCCTGTGCGCGCATCCGCCAGCCCCCGCGTCGACGACGGCCTGCAACCTGGCCTTCTCAGCCGCCCTTGCGGCTGCGCTGAGCGTCCGTTGCAGGATCACCGGCAGACCCGCGTCCCCGGGAGACCTCATGCGCTCGAGAGAGATCGTCACAGTGACCCGCTTCACCAAGCTGGCCTGACCGCCGCCACCGGCACGATCACTGACCTCACGCAGAACCCGCGATACCGCCATGGCCCGGCCGCTCTGATCGGTCACGATGACCCGCCACTGCACGGCCGCATCACAAGCGGCCGCGTCAGCGAGGTACCTGGCCTGCTCCGCGGTGATCGGGCCAATGCGGCTCAGCTGCCCTGGCTCGCCTGAGTCCCCGGTCAGCGTCGACCACGGCACCGCCAGGTCCAGCAACCCGCCTCCGGCCGGGCGAAGGTTCTCCATGGCGACCGGCCCAGGTAGCACCACTGACGGCACCTCCGGCCACGCCGGCGGCGGCCGCGCTTCGATTCCTAGGTCCGCACCGTCCTCGCCAAGCGGATCGTCGATCAGCTGCTGTTCGCCGGTGGGCGGTGGATCAGGGTCGGAGCTCACTCGTTCTGGCGGAGGTTCTGGCGGGTCGGGCGGTCTCCCGGCGCCAGGCTGGCCAGCCGGGACGGGCTGGCCGGGCCGCGCGTTCGGGTCGCGCCGGCCGCGCCGACCGTTGGAGACGGGCGGCGGCCCGTCCGCTGGCTCATCGGGCCAGGAGCGAGCTGGCCGTACCGCAGACGGGCCGCCCGCTGGCTCATCGGGCTGGTCATCGGGCGGCTCCTCAGGCGGCTCCTCAGGCGGCCCAGGTTGATCATCGGGCGGGCCGTCGGGGGCTGGCGGGATATACGGCAGAGTGCCGAGCAGCAGCCCGAGGAAGACATGGGCACGGAGCAGGTCGATGCCGCCGGCCGCGCCGGCCGCCTTCAGCGCCCTCGCCAGCGCCGTGATCCTGGCCATCGCCGCGGCCGCGCGGACGCTCGACAGGCTGTAACCGGCCAGCGACGCGGTCCCGTCCTCGTCGGGATACAGGTTCACTCGGGCTTGCCGCTCAGCTTCCTCGCGGCGCCGTTCTGCTCCCTGCGGGTCAGCCGCGATGACGGCGCGGCGCAGGGCGGCTCGCAGCTGCCCGGTGGTCTTGTCTCCGGCCGCCGGGAGCACCTTGGCCTCGACGGACCTGGCCGCCTCCTCGTCCAGCGCCGCGGTCGCATCCGCGATCAGCCGCGCTCGCCCGAGATCGATCTGGCCGTTACGGAGCGCGGCGCCGGTCGCGAGCAGCCGCCAGGTCAGCGTCACCGCCAGGTCGCTCCACCAGGATGCCGAGGCCTGCGACATCGTGAGCGCCAGCGACACCTGCGCGCAGGCCTCTTCGGGGAGCCTGGCAGGGCGGCCTTGCTCATCGACGCCGATCTCGGCGTCGGCGGCAGCCGACCTCGATGCGAGCTCGGCAACGATGGCGAGCTCCCCCGCCTGAGCCCAGGACGCTAGCCGCCGGTAGGACGCGGCCATCCCGGCGAGGGCGCCATCCTCGAGCCCGGCAACGGGGCTGGTAGCCAGCCACCCCGCCAGGTCGGGCCCGGTCGGCAGCGACTCGGCAACACGCCCGGCCGCCACCGCGAGCGGGATGGTCCGGGAGCGGCCTTCGTCGATGGCCTCAAGCAACTCTGCGAACTCGGCCTCGACCGGGTCAACCTCAGCCGCCGCCGGGGCGGGGGCAGGGGCCGGCTCAGCCGCCGCCGGGGCGGAGGCCGGGGTCTGCTCGGCCGGGGCGGGGGCCGGCTCAGCCGGGGCCGGAACGGGAGCCGGTGACTGCGGCGCGGTGGGCTGGGACTGTGGCGCGGTGGGCTGGGGCGGGCGGATGGGGCGGTTCCAGGGCGCTGGCTCAGACAGGGCGGTCAGGAGCGCTTCGACGTCGAGCTCCCAGGACCACGACATGCCTTCTCGCGGCAACCCGCTGGCCCGCGGCAGCGGGCGGCCCGGCGTCTCGTCACCCGCACCCGGCATGGTCTCCTCCTCTCACCGCTGAGGTGTCCGCCTCGATGTCTGAAGCTCGCCTCCCTGGCTTCTATCCGCCTTCGACTATCGTAGCGAGTGCCACTGACAATTGACTCGGCTAGTCGAACTTCTTTTCGATCAGATCCACTCGGATGCCCACGTGCGCATCGGGAACTCGGCTCTGAGTACAGCGATGCGGTAGTCGAGTCCTTCCTAGCGAAGGTCGAAGCGCGGCTCGATGAGCGCGTGAACGAGCGCTGGCGGTGTTGAGCGCCCGTCGTCAGCGTCGTTGCCAAGGCTGAGGACGACGGACAGTCAAAGGCCGCCCTTGCCGGCACCGCGATCGGAGCTGGGGCGACGGCGTCGGGCGACGTTGTCGCGTCAGGCAACGTTCGCCTGCTGCGTTATCAGGTACCGTCGTCGTGCTGGTGTGGATCAACGGCCCGTTCGGAGGGGGCAAGACAGCGAGCGCCTTTGAATTGCAACGGCGGCTTCCTGGGAGCGTGATCTGCGACCCAGAGCACCTCGGTTTCGGTCTGCATCGCATGCTTCCGCCCACTCTGCGTACGGATTTTCAGGACATGCAGGCCTGGCGATCCGGCGTGCAGGAAGTCCTGGATCTGGTCGCGCGCAAACACGAGGGCACGGTCATTGTCCCCATGACCCTGATCGACCTCCGCTACTTCGCGCAGATCGTCGGGAGACTTCGCGACGATGCGGCGACGCCACCGGCCGCGCCAGACCGGCGGCGGATCGGGGGTGGTGAGCACCTGCCCGATCCCGCTCGCGCAGACCGCGCCGCCGTCTCGGCCCGCCGCCTCGCCCAGGCCAGGCCGCGCTCCACCGCCGCGGCCGAGGTGCGTTTCATGACCTCAGCGTAGGCCGGATGCGCCAGCCAAATCGTCCCGCTGCGGTGCTCATACCGAGGTATGACCGGCTGGTCATGTACCCGGCCGCAGGCCACGCGGAACCGCGAGCCCGCCGGGATCGGCGGCCGGACTGAACGCGAGGTGATGCGCGCCGGGAACGCTGATCAGCAGGCCGTCGCCGTGGGCGGCGAGCCGGACGGTGAGCGCGCCGCCGGTCGCGGCGCGCCAGACGCCGGGCCCGGCAGGCACCAGCGCTCGCGAAGCGGCCAGGCCAATCGTGATCTCAGCCGCGGGCGATTCGCCAGCCTGGATGCTCGCATAGGCGCGCAGTTCTTTGTTCAGGAAAAAGCCGGACGGCAAGCCGGGATCAGATGGGCCTGGCTGCGCGGTACCGGCCAGGACGAAGTGGTCCTCGAGGCCAGCGGACAGTCCCCACCCGGCCGCGAGCACGTCGCCGCGCCGGGTGTACGTGCCGCCTGACGCGGTTCCCGTACCGTGCCAGCGCCCGTCAGTTCCCAGCCGGTATACCTGCTCGCCGTCCTGCTCAGGAGCGACGATCTGGCCGTCACGCGCCTGGAACTCCGCGAACAGGTCGAGCGCAGGGGCGCGCCACAGCCCCGCCGCGCCGGCGGCCGCAGCGGCGGCCCGATCGGCCGGAGCGGGCACTCCCGTTGCGGCGGCATAGCCGGCCTGCACATCCTCGCCGGTCACCAGTGCCCTTGCCACCGCGGCGGCGATGTGCGAGGCGTAGCGGTCGTTCCTGTTCGCCAGCACGCTCACCCCGGCGCCGAGGCCTGGCAGGTAGATCACCGCCGACCGGTAGCCGGCCCACGAGCCCGAGTGCCACCAGGCCGCCTCGCCGCCGACTTCGACGGCCGCGAGGCCGAGTGCGTATCCGGACGCGGGGCCGGCCGCGAGCACCTCCCCCGCGAGCAGGCTGTCTCTGATGTCGGTGCCGAGCACCGCGCCTGAGGCCATGAAGCCGTGCCAGGCGGCCAGGTCCTCCAGGCTGGTGACGCAGCCGCCGTCGCCCACGACGTTCTCGGTCACGTCGGCGCGGCGGAACCCCGCTGGCACGGCCAGGTAGCCGCCCGCCAGCAGCGGCACGGGGACGCCGACGTCGTCGCGGAACGCGGTCGCGGTCATGCCGAGCGGGCCGAACACCCGCTCGATGGCGAACGTGGCCAGGCTCGTGCCCGTGATCTCGCGCACCAGCGCGGCGGCCAGCACGTAGCCGCTGTTCGAGTACGAGAACGCCGAGCCTGGCGGGAAGTCGAGATCGCGCTGGCCGGCGATCAGGTCCATGGCCCTGTCCTCATCGATGCCGGCCAGCGGCACTCCGGCCACCTCACACAGCGACAGGTAGTCGCGCAGGCCAGCGGTGTGCGTGAGGCACTGGCGCAGCGTGACCGGCTGGCACAGGGCAAGCTCGGGAAGCTTGCCGCGGATGTCGTCGTCCAGGTTGATCTCACCGTCGCTGACCAGCAGCAGCATGCAGGCCGCCGTGATGTGCTTGCTGACCGAGGCGATCTCGAAGACCGTGTACTCGGTGACCGGCACCCCGTGCTCGGGGATCGCGCACCCTGCGGTAGCGAAGCCGGCGAGGCTGCCGTGCGAATAGATCCCCGCCGCGAAGCCAGGTTCGTCGTCGGCAGCCAGCGAGCTGAGGAGTTCCTGCAGGCCGTTGCTGTCGAGTGCGATTCCGGCTGCCATGGCAGTCAACGTATCGTGAAGAAGACATACCGGCGCGGGCTTGGCGGTGCGGCCATCGACGACATCATCAGCCACGGCACTGACCCAGGACGGGGACCGTGGCCGCGGCGGCTGCCGATCGGGGCGATCGCCGCGGCGGTACTTGCTGCGCTGATCGTCCAGCACCTGCCCGGCGGCTCAGGACACCGGTCGCCGCAACACAGGCGGCACGCGGCCCAGGCGGCCGGCCCTGCCGTGCTGATCAGGCCGGCGCGGCCCGACGGGATTCCAGGGCCGACGGCGCCGTGGGCGGCAGGGCTGCGGCTGCTGATGGGAGGTTCGCGGCCTGCCTGGCTGTATCCGGCGACAGGCAGGATCACGCGGATCGCCGGGCTTCCGCCGGCCAGGTCGGGCTATGTGTTCACCAGGGTCGGCGGCGGCTGGGCGGTGCAGCCGAGCGCCGCTGCCGGGCCGTGGTGCACGGGCTGTGCGGCTCGGCCGCTGCCGGTCTGGTTCCTCGCCGACCGGGCAGGGTCCGCGCGGATCGTGGGCCTGGCGGACCGGGTCGCGCCCGCGGCGGAACCTGGCGCGGTGTGGCTGACCAGCTACCTGGCAGACACTGCTGGCGAGACCGGATTCGCGCAGGAGGTCTCCGCGGCCGGCAAGCCGCTAGGCCCGCGGCTGCGGCTGCCGACCGGATACGTGATTGACGTGGCGACCGATCGCGGCCTGCTGCTTACCAGGGCGCAGGGCGGGGCGCCCGCGTATGAGCTGTGGAACCCGTCAGGCCGGCATGTCACCAAGACGTTCAGGTCCGTGATCGCGGCCAGCGCTGACAAGGTCGCGTGGACGCCCAGGTGCACCGCGCAGTGCCTGGTGCGGGTGCTCGACCTGTCGACAGGCAAGACGACGCGGATCGCGCTGCTTGGCGGCTCGGCGGCGCGGGGCGCGTTCAGCCCGGACGGGAGGTTGCTGGCGCTCGCGGTGAGCATCGGCAACGGCGGCGACGGCGGCGACGGCGGCACGACGGCCATGCAGCTCCAGGTGGCGTCGGTGCCTGGCGGGCGCCTGAGGGCGGTGCCGGGCACCTGGGCCAGCAGCGACGCGCTGAGCGGCTTCGGCTGGCCGGCTGGCGACGACAGCCTGGTCGCTGAGCTGAGCTTCATGACGAAGGTGCAGGTCGCGTCCTGGCGTCCTGGGTCCTCCCGGCTGGCTGTGGCGGTGGTCAGGCTGCGGCAAGATCCGAACGACCTCGTCGTCGGCTAGCCGGTGCCCAGACCTCAGTCGTAGCTGGCTTCGATCAGCCAGCGGCCGTCCTGCACGATCGCGAGCCAGGCGCCACCGTCGGCTGTGACCAGCTGGAACCTCGCCTTCCTGCAGGCGTGCTCGGGATCCCACCAACGCTCGGTCACCGGCCACGGCCCGGTCCAGGCGGTGACGGCGAGCGGCGGCCCGCCGGCGACCGACAGCCTGGCCGGCTCGCCCGACACGTGTCCGCGGCCGGTGACGCTCACCAGCGAGCCTGCGTCATCGGTGACCGTCGCCCGGCGCGGGACCGGGTAGACGGTGGCGGGGGCAGGCGGCGGGATCCGCCCTGGCCAGGGCCGGTCAGCGGGCCTGGCCGGCGGGCCGGCTGATTCCCGGGTATCGCCGAACGGGATGAGCACCGCCTGGTCAGCTGGACTGCGGCCGCCGGCCAAGACCGGCTGGCTGACCGCGTGGTGACCGAGCATCGCCTGGACCCTGACCGCCGCCCGCGCCACCCGGTCGGTGACCACTGCGTCGCCCCACAAGCCGAGCTGCCTGCCCTGGCTGACGACGAGCTGATCGGGCACCAGCCGGAGCACGCTGATCCCGCCTGCCTGTACCCCCTCGCCGGGTTCCGCTGGCAGCCCGGCCGGCCTGCCGGCGCGCCAGCCGTCGAGCTGCCAGCGCACCCGCTCGGCCACGGCGAGCTCGGACAGCAGCCCGTCGTGCCGCCACAGCCTGCTGATCTCCTCGCCGTTGTCGCAGCGCACCTGGATCTGAACACGGACGCAGGCCAGCCCGCTCGTGGCCAGCCGGGCGTGCATCTGGCTGGCCAGGGCCTTGGCGGCGAACACGACTCGTTCGGCCTGCCCGGCCGGCGGATCGAACTCGACCTGGACGGCCAGGTCCGCCGCCGGCGGACGCGCGGCCAGCGGCCGCGGATCGAGCCCGCGGGCGAGCCGGTGCGCGAGCAGCCCTTGCGCCCCGAACCTGTTGCCGGCCTCGGCGGCAGGAACAGCGGCGAACTCCCCCAGCGTCCTGATCCCGAGCCTGACCAGCAGGTCGGCCAGGTCCGGCTCGCCGAGCACGGTGACCGCGCGCGGTGCCAGGAAGGCCGGCGTCCCGCCCGGCGGCACGATCGTGACCGGCGGCTGCTCCCGCTGGCTGTCCCTGGACGCCAGCAGCGCGGCGAACAGGCCGTCGGCGACGCCAGCGCCGCAGTCATAGCCGAGCCCGGTGACAACCCCTGCGACCTTCCTGGCGAGTTCCGCCTCGCCGCCGAAGTACCTAGCAGGGCCCCTGACCCCGAACGCGCACAGCCCGGGCCGCAGCACCTCGATCCGCGGGCAGAACTCCTGCACCGCGGTGACCACCCGCTCGAACGCCCGCGCCGCCGGGCCGGCTATCTGGCTCGCCTGGCGCGATACCAGGGTTGGCGGGTACCAGGCCGGGCAGCGCACGGCCAGGACGCGCCGGTCGCGATCCGCGCCGGTCATCCAGTGCTGGCCCGTTCTCCAGGCGTGCTGGTCACATCGCTGGCCGGCTCGCGGGGCATAGCCGTGACCGTGCCGTCCGGGCCCGGCAGCCACAGCCAGCGTGCCTGCGGCCTGGACCAGCCGCCTCGCCCGTCCGCGACCACCTGGGCGCGGCGACCACGCAGCCTGCCGTGCCCAGGTCCGATCCCGGCCCACTCGTGCGCGGCTATCCGCAGCCTGATCTGCGCTCCGTCCCAGTCCCCCGCCACCAGCAGCACCGAGCCATGCCGCCGTACGGCCGCCTCGAGCTTGCGCCGTGCCTGGGCTGGCGCCCGACTCGGCGTGCGCAGCACGACCAGGTCACAGCCGTCGAGCAGGGAGATGACCACCTGCGGCCAGTTCGGGCCGAGCTCGGGGACCAGCAGCAGCCTGGCGGGATCCAGCCCGGCATCGGCCGCCGCGGCGACGCCGAACTCGGGTATCCCCGCCGCCGCGCACCACGCGCCAGCGGCCACGGGCCCGGCTGCCAGGGCCAGGCAGAGCAGGTTCCAGCCGCTCGCCGCCACCACCGAGCCGCGTCGCAGCGCGCCGAGCGGCAGCAGGTCACGCAGCGCCGGAAGCACGGGAAGCAGGTCCGCGTCGGACAGCGCCCCGCTGCCCGCGCCGACCTCCCGGCCGGAACGAACCGCACCATCGGCCATCTCGATGACCGCGCCGGCTCCCATGAAGCCAGTATCGAACAGATATTCGATTCAATCAAGCGCGACGCGAACCGTTCAGACACCTGCTCGTGATCACGGCCGGCAACGTGGCCGCGCGGTGGCTAGAAGCCGCAGGCGCTCGCGACGGCGGCGGCAGCCGCCTCCCTGTTGTATGCCGCGGGGATGCCAGGGCGCTCGAAGTAGCTCATGTAGATGTCGGCGGCCTGGGTCGCGCTGGTGGCCGCGTTCAGGGTCGGGATGTACTGCGCCCACTGCTGGTTGTAGGTCAGCATCGCCGCCAGCTGAGTCCGCAGGTCAGCGGCGACGTTGCCGGTGACGAACCCAGGAGGCAGCGGCGTCCAGCCGATCAGGCCGCCCCCGCCCGTGCCGACGGATTCTGGGTTGCCCTTGGACTCCTGGTAGATGTTGCCGGCCATCCCAGCCGCCGCGAACCGCGTGTAACCGTGCCCCGTCAGGTAGCTGACGATCGCCGCGTAGTTCGCTGGCAGCATCACCGAGGAACCCGAACAGTTCAGCGAGCGGCGCGCGCTCTTCGCCGGGTGCCTGGCCTGCTTGCCCGCCTTGGGCCGCGAGCCCTGTGACGACCCGCGCGACTTCGCCGCGGCGCTGCGGGACTTAGCGGCGCGAAGGCCGTCCGAGGTCTTCGATGCGGCTGCCTGCCGCGATTGTCCGTGTCCTGGGCCCGCGTGGCCGGCGGACCTGCCCGCCTGCGCGGCTGTGACATGCCCGGCCGCGTCGCTCAGGGCATCGGCGGCCAGCCCGTGCGATGTCGCCGTGGCCACGACGGCGCCGGCGACGGCGACCGCGGGAGCGACCAGCGCCGCTCTCTTGACCACCTTGTTGAGTTGCCTGGGGGCTATCCGACGTGCCCGCCTGGCGGCCGCGTGCCGCCCGCTGATTCGTGCCTTGCCGTGTGTTCCGCCGCGCCTCAAGAGCTCCCTAACGCCGGACCCTCGCCCCGCTACTCGGCGCAACCACCGCCTCTCGCCGGGCCTGACTATGCGTGACCACACGGCAGCATAGTGGAGTATTCGCACTTAGATGACCATGATGGGCCGAAGAACCCGAAAACCGGCAATGAGCTAGATCACGCTGCAATCAGCGAATCCGGTACTAGACGGTCGTGATGTCGTGAACGATCGGGGGTTGCGCCGACGGATAAGGCACGCTGCCGCCACTCAGCTGTCTGATGATGCCGTCAAGCACGTCGAACGCCTCGGCATATCCGGGAAGGGCGGGCGCCTGATGCCAGTCGACCACCGCCGTGCGCCCGGTATCGCCAATCTGAACGGTCAGCGCGCGCAGCGTCGCCCCCGCTACCGGCTGGAACGCGGGCACCTCGGGAAAGCCCGCCCGGTCCAGCGCCGCCCAGAGCGCCGCGAGAGCTGCCTCATCGACCCGGCCGGTCCAGGCGCCGGCTCCCGGCTGCCGCGAGAAGATATGGTCGAGCCTGGCCCGCCCGTCTTGCGTGATGACGAGCTCGCTGCGGCCCCACGGGTTGCCAGGGTTGTGCTCGTTCCCGACGCTGTAGCTGAGCGGTCCGGCTGGCATGCGCGGATGCTACGCCCCGGGGCGCGCGGGCGCTAAGGTGACACGGTGTCCTGGACCGCTGACTCGCGCGTCGACGCCTACATCGACGCCCTGCCCGGCTGGCAGCAGGAGATCTGCCGTGAGGTCAGGGAACTGGTGCACGCCGCCGACCCTGAGGTCACCGAGACGATCAAGCGGACCACGCAGCCGTATTTCGTGCTCGAAGGCAACATCTGCGCGTTGCTCGCGGCGAAAGACCACGTCAACGTGTTCATCTACGACGGCGGCATCGTGCCGGACCCGGACGGCATCATTACCGCCGGCCATGGCAACAAGACCGCCCGCACCGTGGGAGTGGGCGAGGGCGAGCAGGTCAACGCGCCGGCGCTGACCGCGATGTTCCGGCAGATCATTGCCAACAACCGGGCCGGCGGCTGGCGCAAACTCAAGCGCTAGATGGGACACATCCACTCGTCGCGGCCAGAGATCGGGGCTGACCCGGCATCGCTGGGCGGCGGAAAGTGCACCCTCAGCGTGAACGCCTCCGGCGTCGGTCCGTGCTCACGCAGGTGGCGGACCTTGTCCTCCGCGTCCGCGACCCCCGGGATCGTGCCGCGCGGGATCCACCAGAGCGCCGTGTAGGCCTCCTGCATCGGCTCAAACCATTCGCGGCGCCTGCGCAGCACCTGGCGGTGCCCGGCCGAGTAGACGAACTCTGCGAGCGCCTCGACCGACTCCCAGACGGACATGTTGATGATCACCCCCGCGCTGCCCGCAGCGTCCCACTCGAACGCGTGGATCGCGGTCGCGTTGCCGTCTTCGGTCTGCAGCCGCCAGACGAATCCCGGCGCGCCATCCGCCAGCGCGTTCACGGGGTCGAGCGCGGCCATGAAGTCAGCGAGCACGGGACTGTCGGTTGGCGCGCGCAGCCGGCCGATGTTGACCTGGGCCAGGACGTAGCTCATGGCTCCATCATCTCGTGGCTCTCGTCGTTCGGGCGCTCAGTGGATTAGGAACACTGGGTAACCGGGGGCGATCTCGAGCAGGGTGGCGTCGGGAGCGTCGGCGTTGACGCCGTCGAAGAACACGCCGACCTCGAACTTCCAGCGCCGCAGGTACGCGCGCAGCACGTCAGGCTTCTCGGCGTCGGCTAGCTCGGTCGCGGTGAACTCCTCCACCCGCTTGCCGACCCGCAGCTCGCCACCGCCGGAGGCCCGCATGTTGCGCACCCACTGGGTTTGGCCGCGCGGCGCGACCAGGTAGCGGCGGCCGTCGTGCGTCAAGACGTTGACGGGGTTGGACCGCCACTGGCCGCTCGTCCTGCCGCGGACGTAGAGCACCCTGCTGCCCCAGACGGACAACCCGCGCCTGGTGAGCCACGCCACGGAGTCGTTGAAGATCCGGCCGGTGAGGCGGCCAAACGGCGTGGTGGGCATGACGTACCTGGTGGCCGGGTCTTTGCTGGCGTGCATGGCGATCTCCTGAAGCTAACTGAGAGCACTGCTCTTGACAAAGATCAGTGTGCACGATTCTCGGCACTCTGGTCAAGAGCAGTGCTCTCCTTCTGGATTCAGTGGCACGCCGCCGGCGGCCGGATGGCGATCACGCCGTGCGAGGACGCAGCGTAGAGCTCCGCGCCGGCCGGTCCGAACCCGAATAGCTGGTCGATCTCGCTGGATGGCCAGCCCCGGCGGCGGCCTGCCCGGCAGCAGCCTGCGCTGAGCCAGCGCCGGCGAGCGCCGCGGCGCGGGCGAGCGCCGCGGCGCCGGCAACGGCCGCCGTCGCGGCCCTGACCGCGAGAGACCTGCGTGTGGTGGTCATGAATCGCAAACCGCACCTCCGTGCCTGCACCCGGGCCCGGCGCCCCGCCGGACCTCCACCCGTTGAGACGCTGTAACCGGGCCAATGGCTGTGCGGGCGCCGGCAATGACTTCGCCCTGTCAAGCGAATGGCCGGGGCTACCGCCAGCTGGCGACCGTGACTGCGCCAATCCGTACTATTTCGGCATGGAGCCAGCCCGAGACCGCGACCGACCCGGCGGCCGACACTGCGGGCGACGCCGTTGGTCACGCGACTCGGCCGGCCGGCGCTGGGCGCGCGGCGCGCGAGGGATTCCTGTGCGCCACGACCCTGGCACTGAGCACGATCGTCAGCCGGCTGATCTTCCACCGTGACTTCTTCGGTACCCCTGCCAGGACCAGGTCGGCGCCTTCGTCACGGATTTTGCCTCTTTTGTCATGGCCCTCGTCTGCGTTGCCGTGCTTGGGAGCCTCGCGGCCACGATCTGGGCCCGCGCGAGGCGCCGGCCGGCGGATCCTGGACAGGCCGACAGCCAGGCAGCTTGAAATAGCCGGATCGTGCTCACGGCAGGGCACGCCAGCTTCGCCCGCACTCACCGGCACACCACCCGAAGCTCCGCACCCGCGTTCCGCCTGACGCCGGGTCGACTGCGCGGCCGGCCTGGCGCAGCGCGGTATGGGTGCGACACCCATTGCGCCAGCTGGTTATGGGTGTCCCACCGATACACGCCCTCGACGGCTCCTCCCAGCCCAGACCGCGCCTCACGAGCCTGTTGTGGTTGATGTGCCAGCTGAGGTTCCCGACCCCCCCCAGCTGAGGCTCCCGACTCCCCCAGCTGAGGTCCCGACTCCCCAGCTGCCGGCCGCTAAGTTGTAATGAAAACGGTTTTCATGTACGGTCGCCGTGAGCATCGTGGGGCTCGCGAGACGGAAATGGCGCGCGGGAGAGTCGGCGTCCGATGTCAGGCACGGGGAAGGCACGCACGCTGATCAGTGCTTGCGCTCTGATCGCGGTGAGCAGCCTGCTGGCGGCGGGGTGCAGCACGGCGGCGTCGCTCGCGGCAGGCACGCGGCGGGTCGTGCGGGTCACGGCAGCCGAGAACTTCTGGGGCAGCATCGCGAGGCAGCTTGGCGGCAGGCACGCGCACGTGATCAGCATCATCTCCAACCCGAGCACCGACCCTCACAGCTACGAACCCACGGCGGCCGACGCCCGCGCGGTGGCCTCGTCACGGATCGTCATCGAGAACGGCGTCGGCTACGACCCGTGGATGGCCAGGCTCCTGGCGGCCGACGAGGGCGCCGGCATCTCCGCGCTCAACGTCGGCACGGCACTCGGCGTGCCAGAGGACGGCAACCCGCACCTGTGGTACGATCCGGCCGACGTACGGGCCGTGATCGCGAGACTGACCGCACGGTTGTCTCGAGCGGACCCCGCCGACCGCCGGTACTTCGCCAGCCGTGAGGCAAGGCTGGAACGCGTCGGCCTGCGCAGGTACGACCAGCTGATCGCGACCATCCGGCGGCGGTACGCCGGGACACCGGCGGGCGCGTCGGAGTCGATCTTCGCGATGCTCGCGCCGGCGCTCGGGCTCCGGCTGATCACGCCCGCCCCGTTTCTCAAGGCCATCAGCGAGGGAACCGATGTGTCCGCGGCCGACAAGCAGACCATCGACACGCAGATCAGCAGGCATCTGATCAAGATCTACGTGTACAACAGCCAGAACGTCACGCCCGACGTCCGGGCGCAGCTGGCGGCCGCGAGGGCCGCCCGCATCCCGGTCGTGAGCATCACCGAGACCCTGACACCGCCGGCGGCCAGCTACCAGGCCTGGCAGGCCAGGCAGCTCACGGGGATCGAACACGCGCTGGCCATCGCGGCCGGCCAGTAGGCGCGAGCAGAGGGGAATGTCGAGATGGGCGAGCGTCAGCCGCACCCGAGGCCAGCAGCCGGCCCGGAGGGCCCGAGGCCAGCAGCCGGCCCGGAGGGCCCGAGGCCAGCAGCCGGCCCGGAGGGCCCGAGGCCAGCAGCCGGCCCGGAGGGCCCGAGGCCAGCAGCCGGCCCGGAGGGCCCGAGGCCAGCAGCCGGCCCGGAGGGCCCGAGGCCAGCAGCCGGCCCGGAGGGCCCGAGGCCAGCAGCCGGCCTGGACGGCCAGGCGGTGCGGTTCGAGCACGCGGCCGTTCATGTCGGCGGCAGGACCATCTGGTCCGACGTGAACCTCACCGTCGACGCCGGTGAGTTCATGGCGGTGCTCGGGCCAAATGGCGTCGGCAAGTCGACGCTGATCAAGGCCGCCCTGGGACTGGTCGGCCTGTCGGCAGGCTCGGTGACGGTGCTCGGCCGCCCCGCTGGCCACTCCGGCAAGGAAATCGGCTACCTGCCCCAGCGGCGCAACTTCGACGCAGGGCTGCGGGTTCGCGGCGTCGACATCGTCAGCCTCGGCGCCGACGGCGAGCGCTGGGGCGTCCCTGTGCCGTGGGGCGACCGGCTGTTCCCGGCGCGCCGCGCCGCCAGGGACCGGGTGCACGAGGTCGTCGAGCTGGTCGGTGCCGCGGCCTTCGCCGGCCGACCGATCGGGAAGATGTCAGGCGGCGAGCAGCAACGGCTGCTGATCGCCCAGGCTCTCGTCAGGCGGCCGCGCCTGCTCATGCTCGATGAGCCGCTGGACAGCCTTGACCTGCCGAGCCAGGCATCGGTCGCCGCACTGATCTCCCGGATCTGCCGGGAGCAGCAGGTGACGGTGATGCTGGTCGCGCACGACGTGAACCCGATCCTGCCCTACCT
The DNA here is from genome assembly GCA_963739025.1 of uncultured Actinomycetota bacterium. Taxonomy (GTDB): domain Bacteria; phylum Actinomycetota; class Actinomycetes; order Streptosporangiales; family Streptosporangiaceae; genus Chersky-822. The sequence goes on from CAVTYS010000006.1 coordinate 1,428,036, forward strand.
CGACTGCGTCGGCTACATCGCCGCTGGCAGCGCCGTGTGCGGACCGCCAGAAGAGGTCATCACCTCGCAGACGCTGACGGCCCTGTACAGGACGCCGATCGAGGTGCTCCGCGCCTCGGACGGCAGGCTCGTCGTTGTCGGCGAGCCCGAGCCGCCGGCCAGGCACGCTGACCGCCACGCCGACGCGCCAGCCCAGGCATGACCGGCACGCTGAACCCGCATCTGGGCTGGAACATCGTCATCGACGTGCGCCAGCTGCTTGAGTTCGCTTTCATGGTCAACGCCTACCGGGCTGGCACCATCGTCGCGGTGATCGCCGGCGCGCTCGGCTGGTTCATGGTGCTGCGCCGCCAGGCGTTCGCCGGTCACACGCTCGCGATCGTGTCCTTCCCGGGGGCGGCGGCGGCGATCCTGGCCGGGATCAGCGCCGTGATCGGCTACTTCGCGGCCACCATCGGGGCCGCATTGGTGATCGCCGCCGTGCCGCGGTCGACCGGGAGCCGCGCCGGGAGCAGCGAGTCGGCGATCATCGGGACGGTCCAGGCCTTCGCGCTGGCGTCCGGCGCGCTGTTCGTGAGCTTGTACGGCGGCTTCCTGAACGGGCTGACCGGGCTGCTGTTCGGCTCGTTCCTCGGGATCTCCGCCGGCCAGGTGGTCGTGCTGCTCGTCGTGACCGCGGCCGCGTTCGCCACGCTCGCCCTGATCGCGCGGCCGCTCTTCTTCGCGACCGTCGATCCGGATGTCGCAGCGGCCCGCGGCGTCCCGGTCAGGCTGCTCAGCGCGACGTTCCTCGTGCTGCTCGGCTGCGCCGCCGCGGAGGTCAGCCAGATCACCGGGGCGCTGCTCGTCTTCGCGCTGCTGGTGATGCCCGCCGCGACGGCGCAGCAGCTGACCGCCAAGCCGATGACGAGCTTCTGGCTCACGATCGGATTCGGCGTGCTCACCGCCTGGCTGGGGCTGGCCGCCGCGTACTACTCGGTCTACCCGGTCGGTTTCTTCATCACGACCTTCGGCTTCGCTGGCTACGTCCTCGCCGCGGCCACGCGGGCCGGCCTGCGTCGGGCCGCCCGCCGTCACCTTGCCGTGGTGCCCGCGTGAGCGGCCTTGCTGGCCTGCTCGGCCAGCCGTTCCTGCGCTACGCGTTCCTCGCGGGCGGCGCGATCGCAGCGGCGTCCGGCCTCGCCGGCTACTTCGTCGTGCTCCGCTCGCAGGTGTTCACCGGCGACGCTCTCAGCCACGTCGCCTTCACGGGGGCGCTCGCCGCCCTGGCCGCTGGGGCCGACCTGCTCGTCGGCCTCTACGGCGGCTGCGTGCTCGTGGCGCTGGCGATGGCGGTGCTCGGCTACCGCGGCCGGGCCGACGACACCGTCATCGGCAGCGTGTTCGCGTGGATACTCGGGCTCGGCGCGCTGTTCCTGTCCATCTACACCACGTCAACGGCGGGAGCTGACGGCACGTCAGGGGTGAACGTGCTGTTCGGCACCATCTTCGGGCTGTCAGCCGGCCAAGCGCTGACCGACTCCGTCGTCGCCGTCTCCGCCTGCGCTGTGCTGATCATGATCGCCAGACCGCTGCTGTTCGCCAGCCTCGACGAAGCGGTTGCCAGCGCCCGGCGGGTTCCGGTCAGGGTGCTCGGCACGGTCTTCCTCGGCTTGGTCGGGGTTACCGTGGCAGCCGCGACACAGGCCGTCGGCGCCCTGCTACTGCTCGGCCTGCTGGCCGCGCCGGCTGGCGCCGCGCAGCGGCTCACGGCCCGGCCGTTTCGCGGGATGTGGCTGTCCGCCCTCATCGCGATCGTCTCGGTCTGGGCCGGCCTGCTGGTCGCCTACGCGGCGCCGCGGATCCCGCCGAGCTTCGGCATCCTCGCAGTGGCCACCGCCAGCTACCTCATCGCGATCGCGTTCACCGCGAACGGCAGGCGCGCGTGAGCCCCGGCGACGCCGGCTCACTGCGGCAGACCGGCTAACCCAGCGACAGCCCCTGCAGCTCGAGCGCTTCCTGGAGCAGCCGCAACGCCTTGGGTCCCATCCCGTGCAGCCGCTTGAGCTCGGCGGCGGGCACGCCGTCCAGCTGTTTCACTTCCGTGTAGCCGGCTCCGGTCAGCGCCCGGGTCGCCGGCGCGCCGATGCCCTTCGGAAACGGTGTCTCAGGAGTCATCCTCAGAATGCTAGCCAGCGCCTCCGACAGCCTTCCTAGCACTGTCGGACCGTGCTGCGATGCTGGGCGGCATGGGGCTGACGGTGGTCGCGCGCGGCCGGGATCTCCGGCTCGCCGTGTTCGGACACGGGCCTGGCGAGCCGGGAGCGGCGCTCGACTGGTGGCCGCGAACGTGCCTGGTCTTCACCGAGTACGGCAGCTGGACGGTACGATCCAGGCACGGTGGCGGGGTGGCGTCCGCAGCGGTCATGGTCGCGGGTGACGGCGGCGCCGAGTACGACTGTGACCATCCCGCCGGCGTCGATGACCGCAACCTCTGCCTGGTTTTCCCGCAGTCCGTGCGGGCACCTGCCGTGCCGCTCGTGCCGGTGTCCGGACACATCGCGCGGCTGCGGCGGGACCTGCGCCGTCTGGTAGCGGCCGGACCGGCAGGCGGTGCGGCGGACAGCGAACGCGACTCGCCCGGCGCATTCGACACGGCCGGCGACCTCGACACGGCCGGCGACCTCGACACGGCCGGCGACCTCGACACGGCCGGCGACCTCGACACGGCCGGCGACCTCGACGCTGTCGGCTGGGCCCTGCTGGCCGCGGCCGGATCTCCGGACGCGCCGGCGGCGCCCGGTGCCAGGGACCGCAGGCTCGCCGTCGCGCTGCGGGAGGTGCTCGACCGCGAGCACGCCGACCCTGACCTCGACGCGGTCGCGGCCGGGACCGCGCTCGGCTTGAGCCGCACCAGGATGATTCACGTGTTCCGCGCGGTCACCGGCACCACCCCGCACCGCTATCTCGTGGAGCGGCGGGTAGCGCACGCCGCTGCGTTGCTCGCGGCCGGCGACATGCCGGTCACGGAGGTGTGCTTCGCCACCGGCTTCGGATCGGTGGCCAGATTCCAGGCCGCGTTCAGGCGGGCATGGGCAATGCCGCCATCGCAGGACCGGATTCGCGCACTTTCCGCGCAGCCCGGCCGCCCCCGCTCTGCCTAGCATCTCGCTGGTGAGTGGCAGCTTCTCAGCGTTCCGCCGGGTGTGGCTCGGCGCGACGGTTTCAGCCGCGGGCGACGCGGCGAGCTGGATCGCGCTTGTCGCGCTCGTGCTTGGCACGCCGCACGCGAGCGTCGCGGTGCTGGCGATCTGCTACACCGCGCCGGTCGCGGTCGGCGGGCTGGCCGCGGGCTGGGCGCTTGACCGGTTCGAGCGCAGAAAGCTGCTGATCGCCGACGCCTGACGAGGGCCGGGGTCTTCGCCCTGATCCCGGTCAGCGCCCTCATCCCAGCCAGCGCGACCGCCAGCGCGACCGCCAGCACGTCCGGCCGGCCCGGCGCGGTGCCGCTGTCGCTCATCTACGCCGTCGCCGCCGTCTACGGCCTGCTCAAGATGATCAGCCTGGCCGGCTTTCCCGCCCTGATCCCGTGGCTCGTGGACGCTGACCAGCTGTCGCGTGCGAACGCGCTCGAGGGCGCCAGCTACGGACTCGCCAGCCTGGCAGGAGCCGGGCTCGGCGGCCTCGTCGTGGGGGCCTTCGGCCACGGCGGCGCGATCGGCCTCCTGCTCGCCGATGCGGTCAGCTACCTGGTCTTCGCCGCGGCACTGCGCACCATCCGGCCGCGCCCGCTCCCAGCGGCCGCGCCAGGCGATGCCGGAGCGAGCCTGGTCACCGTGCTCCGGCTGGTGCTGGCCAAGCCCGTGCTCCGCACTATCACCGCGATGTTCGCGCTGTTCAATATCGGCGAAGGGATGCTGCTTGTGTTCCTGCCCCGCCGGGCAGCGGCGATCGGGCTCGGCACCGGCGGGTACGGCTACCTGGTCGCCGCGCTGACCTTCGGCGAGCTCGCGGCGGCGGCCGCGCTCGCGCGCCGCGACTGGCGGCGTCCGCTGGTGCCGTCGATCCTGGTTGGTCAGCTCGGCGCGGCGCTGATCGTCCTGACGCTGATCATCCCGAGCGCAGCGGGCACGATCGTCGCGATGACGGCACTCGGATTCGTGTCGGCACCGATGACGGCGTGGGCCCAGACGCTGCGGATGCAGGAGACGCCAGCGGCCATGCACGGCAGGCTGTTCGCGGTCCTGCGGACTGCGATGCAGGCGACGCCGCCGATCGGTGCGGCCGCCGCGGCCTGGCTCGGCCACCTCGGCCCTGCGGTGCTGACCGGCTGCGTCGTCGCGGTGATGGGTCTGCCGGTCTTGGCTGGCGCCGCCGACTTGCTCAGGATCGGTTCCCCGGTGGGACGCAGATCCGCACCGACCCAGGATGCACCTTGATCCGCAGCTTCCTTGTCTTCTTCCTGTCCCCGCCGTCGAGCTCGTAGGGAACCTTGCGGTTCAGCCTGACCTTGATCGTGCGGCCGCGCGTGACCTCGACGAACGGTGACTTCTCCGGGCTGCCGGCCGCCAGCCGCCCGAACGTGCGGGCCCACTGGACCGGGCTGTCCGCCGTGACCAGGCCGACCTCGACGACCCCGTCGTCGGGCCTGGCGTCGCTGAACACCTCCACGCCGCCGAACAGCTTGCCGACGTTCCCGACCAGCACGCAGGACAGCGCTCCGTCGTAGTGCCGCCGGCCGTCGACATCGACCTTGGCCTTCATCCCGCGGGCGGTCAGGCTCCTGGTGCCCGTGTAGACATAGGCAAGGCGCCCGAGACGGCGCTTCATCCTGCGGCTGGCCCCCTTGATCATCAGCGCGTCGAACCCGGTGCCTGCCATGACGGCGAAGTGCTCGCCGTTCACGGTGCCGGTGTCGAAGTCGCGCCGTTCGCCGTGCAGGCCCACCCGCACCGCGGCGCTGAGATCATCGGGGATGCCCAGGTTGGTGGCCAGCAAGTTCGCGGTCCCGGCCGGGAGAATCGCGAGCACGGCCGCCGTTCCAGCGACCGCGTCGACGCAGCGCTGCACCATCCCGTCGCCGCCCCAGACGAAGATCAGCTCGGCTCCTTCCGCCACCGCGTCGCGCGCGTAGCGGCGGGCCTTCTTGCTCTTGTCGACCTCGTACCAGAGCGGATCGGCGAAGCCCTCGCTGGCGAGCACCGCGCGCAGTTCCGATAGGCCACCGCCCATGCTCTTGCGCGCGTGCGCCACCACGGCGACCGTGGACATCGCATCGTCTCCTTGCTCAGACGGGGAACGCCACGTTCCCCTTGGCAAAGGCATGAAACACGAGAGCGCGGGGAGCTTGCGCCTATGTCAGCCCGTCACCGCCTGTCTCGACTTCGCCGGCGCGGCAGCCGCCAGCCCCATACCCGCCAGCCCCGTACCCGCCAGCACGGCAACTTGCTGCCGGTGATCATGGTGACCGCCGCGGCAGTCGTGTTCACGGGCCTGCTCGTGCTCGTCAGGCTCCGGTGGCGACCGCTCGAGCAGGTCGACCACGGTGTCGCGGACGGGCTCAACAACCTGGTCGCCGGGCACCCCGCCGCCCTGACCGTGATCAGCGACATCACGATGGCTGGCAGCACGCTGGTCGTTTCTGTCGTCGTGGCGGCTGCCGCCCTGCTGCTTGCGCTGCGCCGCCGCTGGCGGCTGGCGGCCTACCTGGTGGTCACCGGGGCTGGTGCGCTGGTGCTCGACCCGGTGCTGAAGGTGCTGGTCGGCCGGCTCCGGCCGGTGCTGGCCCACCCGGTCGCGCACGCCCCCGGCAACAGCTTCCCCAGCGGACATTCGCTTGGCTCGATTGTCTGCTACGGCGCCCTGTTCCTCGTATTCCTGCCCGTTGCCCGCGGACGGTGGCGCACCTGGTTCGCGATCGGGACCGCGGCACTGGTCGCGGCGATCGGGATCAGCCGGATCCTGCTCGGCGTGCACTACGTGTCGGACGTTATCGGCGGCTGGGCGATCGGGATCGCCTGGCTGGGCCTGACCGCGTTCGCGTTCGAGCTGACCAGGCGGGCAGCCGGCCAGCCCGCCAGCCATCCGGTCGCCGAGGGCCTCGAGCCCGAGGCGCGCACCGACCTGCGGCCAGCCCAGCCGGAGAACGCACGGTCCGTCAGGACGCGGCACGGACGCACCGCTGCCGGGCTGATGGTCACGTGGGTCCTCATCGTCGGCGTCATTGCCGGGATCGGCGAGCTGCTCACCAGGGCGGGAAACGGCAACGAACTCGGTGACCGCACCGTTCCGCGCTGGCTCGCCGCGCACCGCACCCCTGACCTGACCAGGTGGAGCCTGGTGTTCACGACGCTTGGCGGAACGATCGCGATTCTGGCGGTCGCCGCGCTCACGTGTCTTGTCTTTCTAGGCATAACAAGGCGCTGGCGGCCGGTCGCCTACGTCGGGGCGCTCATGATCGGCGAGCTCGCCATGTTCCTCGCCGCGGGCGCCGTCGTGAACCGGCCGCGACCACCTGTGCCGCATCTGGACCAGCACCTGCCGACCTCGGCCTATCCGTCCGGGCACGAGGCGGCGACCTGCTGCCTGTATGCCGGGCTGGCGATCCTGGTCATCGGGCACGCCCGCGGCTGGTGGCGGTGGCTGTTCCTGCTGCCCGCTGTCGCGTTCCCTGTCCTCGTCGCCGCGTCCAGGATGTACCGCGGCGAGCATCACCCGACCGACGTGCTGGCCAGCCTGCTCTTCGCCGCGCTGTGGGTGCCCGCGGCCACGCTGCTGGTCAAGCCGAATTCAGCGGCGGGAGGCGGACCAGGTCACAGGACATCCTCCGACAAGGCGTCGATGCTCGAGGCCAGGTCAGCGGCCGTCGCTGGCCGCGCCGCCTGATTCTGGTCGATCGCGGCTGCGATCACCTCGCGCACGCCAGGCGGCAGGTTCGGCGAGATCTCGGGTGCGTGCGAAAGCACCCGCCGCATCGCCAGCATGGTGTTGTCGGACGGCAGGTCGCCGTACAGCCCTGTCCCGGTCAGCGCGCGGTGCAGGGTGGCGCCGAGCGCGAAGATGTCGGTGGCCCTGCCCGGCATCTCGCCGCGGATGACGGCCGGGTCGAGATACTCGACCGAGCCGGTGGAGCCGAGCCCGGTGATCGTGAGCCCGGGCGCCAGCAACTGGCTGAGGCCGAGGTCGCTGAGCTTCGCGTGGCCGTCATGCAGCATCACGTTGCCTGGCTTGATGTCGTTGTGCGCGATCCCGGCCTCGTGCAGCGCGTGCGCGGCCCTGGCCGCATCGGCGACCGCGGCGAGAACCTGGCTCGGCGGGATCGACCCGATCGCGTCCGCGAGCGACCCGGCCGGCAGGTACTCCATCGAGTAGTACAGGTCATCGCCCTGCTGGCCGGCGTCGTAGAGCGTCACCAGGTAGGGCGACCGCACGGCGGCGAACGCGGCCAGCTCGCGCGTCGCCCGCCGGAAGGTGTCCTGGCTGTTCGAGCCGGTGAGCACCTTGACGGCGACGAACTCGGCGTCGATGTGCAGCCGTTCCGGGCGGTAGGCAAGGTAGAAGACGCCGTGGTTACCAGCGCCAAGTTGCCTGACGAAGCGGTAGTCGGCGATGCCGGTCCGGTCGGCGGCAAGGCGTGCGTCGGTACTGTTCACGGCTGTCTGCTCTCCTGCTCGCTGCTGTCGTGTTCCGCAGGCAACTCAAGTGCCTGAATCCAATGATCCATGTCGTCACTCGCCTCGCTGGTGCCCGCGACCACGGCGAGGTGCACGCCGCTGTCACGGCCGCCGGCGGCGTCGGGTTCATTCCCGTCGCCAGCTGCTGCCACGAGGATGCCGCTCGCCGGCCCGTTGCCTGTCCGTGGCTGCAGGCCGCGCTTGCGCAGGCTCGCGGCGAGCGAGCTGGCGGCCCGGCCCGAGGGCGCTAGCACCAGGTCGAGGTCGCCAGCCACTGACAGCTGGGCGGCGACCTGGACGGCGGCCTCGCCGTCGGCGCCGCGAACCAGCTTCGCGACCGCGGCCGCTGGCTCGGCCGGCAGCGGCCGCAGCACGTAGACAAGCTGCGTCGTCCCGTCCGCGCCAAGCGCGGCCGGCTGGCCGCTGCCCGGCCTGAGCACGACCGTGCCAGGGCCGGCGGCCGCCAGGTATCCCGGCAGCTCGGCGTGGACGTCGTCGCTGAACCTGGACTGCACCGTCGCCGGGACATCGCCTGCCCGCGTGGCCAGACCCTGGAGCTTGTTCATCGTCTGGGTCATCTGCAGCAGTTCGCCGCCGAGGCCAGCGCCAACCTCAAGCCGCCCGGCCGGCCTGTGCGGCACCAGGTGCGACAAGACCAGCTGGCTGTGCGGCCTGCTGGCGGCCAGCCGCGATCCGACGTCTATCAGCGGGCTCGCGGTCTCCGGGTCGTCGATCAGAACCACGATCCGGTGCGCGGCGGCCTGGCCGAGCGCAGCCCGGTCGGCTTCGGCGATGTCGCGCTCCATGATCTTGTTCGGGTAGATGACCTTGAGGAGCGGACCAGCCATCCCGGTGGTCAGGATCGCCATCACGACCATCAGCGTGAACAGGGTCTTGTTCAGGATGCCCAGCTGGAGGCCCACGGTCAGGATGACCAGCTCGGTCAGTCCCCTGGTGTTCATCAGCGCGGCCAGTGCCCCTGACTGGCGGCGCTGGACGCCCGTCAGCCTGGCGCCGAAGTAGGCTCCGCCGAACTTGCCGGCCACGGCGACGAGCATGATCAGGACGAGGTCGGCCAGGCCGGACAGCCCGATGCCGCGCAGGTTGACGTTGAGCCCGGCGACCACGAAGAACACCGGCAGCAGCACGAGCACGCTGACCTGCTCGAGCCGTTCCAGGACCGCCTCGCGGAGCGCGGGAACGTCCCTGGGCATCACGATGCCGAAGATGAAGGCACCGAAGATGAACTTCACGCCCATCCAGTCGGTCGCGTAGCTGGATAGCAACAGCAGCGCGAGCACCGCGGCCAGCACGTTAGGGGTGAGCCTGCCCTGGCGCTCGTAGACCTCGGCCAGCTTGCGCAGCGCCGGGCGGACCAGCCAGATCATCACGGCCGCGTAGGCCGGAGCGAGCGCGAGCCTGAGCTGGCTGTGACCGGCGCCCGCCCCGGCGACGGCGATCACCACGGCCAGCAGCGCCCAGGCAAGTACGTCGTCCACCGACGCGGCCGCGAGAGCCAGCCCGCCGACCCTGGTCCTGTGCAGGCCGCGGTCGGACAGGATGCGCGCGAGCACAGGGAACGCGGTGATCGCCATCGCGGTGCCGAGGAACAGGATGAACGCCGTGGTGTCGTGCGGGTGGTAGCGGTGCACGAACCAGCCGGCCAGCGCGATGCCGAGGCCGAGCGGGACCACGATCGACCCGAGCGCGACACCGGCGGCGACCCGGCCGCGGCCCCTGACCAGCGCGAGGTCGACCTCGTAACCGACCACGAACATGAAGAAGACCAGCCCGAGGTTGGCCAGCGCGGTCAGCGGCGGGATCAGCGTGGGCGGGAATAGCGTCCCCGTGACCGTCGTGCCCCAGATCGTCGGCCCGAGCATGATCCCGGCCACGATCTCGCCGAGCACAGGCGGCTGCCCGATCCGCCTGGCCAGCGCGCCGAGCAGCCGTGCCAGCACGATGATCAGCGCGAGGTCGAACAGCAGCAGCTGAACGTCGGCATCAGTCATCGACGGTTCCGATCCAGTCCCCCGCCATCGCGAAGCCCGGTGCCCGCCGACTACCGGCCGCGATGGGATTCATACCGGAATCCGCGGCCGCCGAGATCGATCTGGCTGCCCGTCGCCAGCACGATCGGGACCTGGGGCACTAGCGGCTGGTCGGCTGGCTGGCCTGGCAACAGCACGCGGGTGCCGTTCGCCGAGCCCAGGTCGGTGACGAGCACCCGCCAGCCGTCCAGGTGCACCCTGGCGTGGACGCGGGAGACGATTCCCGTCTCGTCGGCGACCCGCAGCGGCCTGGCCTGACCGGCCGCGACGGAGGCGTCCAGGCTCGGCTCGCGCCCGACGACATAGTCGTTGTCCAGCTGGAACACCGAGCCGTCGTCAAGCAGCAAGACGCCGAGCGGCGGCCGCTCGCCGGGCCTTGGTACCAGGGTCTGCTGGTTCATCGAGATGCCGCAGATCGCGCAGAACAGCGCCTCCGGGTCATCGAAGTGACCGTTCTTGCAGTACACGCCCTGGACGATAGGCCCGGCCGAGACGTAGCTGCTCGATCCTGGCGGCATGTCCTTGACCTTGGACAGCGGCTCGCGCGCCGGGAGCTCGACCCCGCTGCCAGCGCCCGCGTCCAGCAGCATGACGGCCTCGAACGGCTGCCCTTGCCCTTGGTCGAATCCAGCCGCCGGCCAAGGCTCGGGCGGCGCTGTGACGTCCCGCTCGATGTCCCCGGCCTCGCCCTGGCCGGCTCCGCCGGCCGGAGGCCAGCCCGCCAGGGTCCCGGCCTCACCGGCCGCTGGCGTCCCTGCCTGATCGGCCGCTGGCGTCTCTGCCTGATCGGCCGCTGGCGTCCCTGCCTGCTCAGCCGACGACGGCCCTGACCAGAGCTCGGTGGCCTGTCGTTCCTGCGCCGATGACGGTTCAGGCGCTGCCCAGGCCGCCGTCGGCTCGAACGGCGTGTCCGGTCCCCTGGCTGGCGACGACGGTGCTTGCGATGACGGCGTTTCCCACCCAGCTGGCTCGTCCTGCGGTATCTCGGCTCCGGCGGCCGGGCCATCGGGCGTCTCAGCGGGTTGGCCATCCCCGAAGGCCTGGGCTTCGCCTTCCGCGGCTCCCGCGGCCGGCTCCGGCCTGGCTCCTTCCTGGTCCGCCGGCTGGCCCGCCGCTGGCGCGCTCTCGGCTTGCGGTGCGCCGTCCTGCTCGCCGGCACCGGCTCCGGTCCCGGCGGCCGCCGCCGCAGCCGCTGCGCTCGCTGCCGCCGCGGCTCCTCCGGCACCGCGGCCCCTGGCCCGCGGGATTTCCATGGCCGACGTTTGCGCACCTGAGATATCAGAAGGCGTCATCTGGTCGGCGGAGACCCCGCCACCTGGCCGGCTGCTAGCCCGCCCGCCAGCGGCTCCGCGGCCCGGGTCGCGGCCCGTGACCGTCCCGTCGGAGTAGTAACTGAGCCCGCCCGCGCGGACCGTACCCGCGTCCAGCCGGGAGAACCGGTCGGTGCTCGCCGCGCCGTTGTCGCCAGGGCTGAGCCCGCCGCGGACGCCGCTAACGGCTGAGCGGATCGAGCCGCGCAGCAGCATCCTGGGGTGACCAGCCTCGACCCGCGCGGTGCCGTCGGCGGTCGTGATGTCAGCCCACGCGCCGCCGCTGACAGTGATCGCCAGGCCCGATCCGGCGGGCCCGAACGCGAGGACCGAAGGGCCGCGCTCAGCCGCCTCGAGCACGTCGGCGGTCGCAGCGGCGAAGTGCCGCCCGTCACCGCCCGCCGCTGCGACCTGCTCGAGCAGGTCAAGGAGGTCGTCGGCGGCCTGGCTGTCCTCCAGGCTGCATAGCAGGATCAGGTCCCCGTGCCTGGCCAGCACCCCGTCGCCGGGCACAGGGAACAGCCCAGCGGCGTGCCCGCCCGCGCCATGTCCGTTAAGAGCGTGGTCGCTCATACCAGTCTCCCGCCGTGAAAGCGCCACCGGATGAACGGAACGCGCATCGGGCCGTTGGCCACGAGCCAGACTGCCAGCCAAACCAGCCCGAAATCAATCACAAACGCCGCTACCGGAACGGTTCCACTGATGCCGGGTATCAATCCCGCCCGCAACAGCAACCACACCAGCACGCCTTCAGGGATCGCCGTCACGAGCCCGAACAGCGTCGGCCAGTCCTTCTCCCAGCGCCATTGCATGACGAAGTGATAGACGCACTCCCAGCCGATACCCAAGATGGCGACCGCCGCGAGGATGACGAAGGTGTTCTGGTACACCACAGAGAGTGGCGCGGAGATCGGCAGCAACGGGCCGATGATAAGCGTGACGATGCCGCCGACAACGGCGAGCAGCACCAGCCGGGTCTGGATCCGGCCACCCAGGGTGGGTAGCACGACGCCTCCTCTGTATCGGCCCAGAGGGGCGACCCCCTGGAACCCCCGCGGTGTGTCCTAAGGTTGCTTGTTCCGTGCCCAGCGCAGCCATTGCCGAATCGAGCGGAAGGTACCGATACGGCGGCAGAAACCGCGCCTAGCCAGGTCATCGGCGATCTCCTGGGCGGCCACCTGGAGGCCAAGGAACGTGTCGACGCCGGGGAAGTAGCCGCCGAGGGTCGTCGCGCCAGAGGCGTAGATGACGCCAGGCCCGCTCCCCGACCCGCGCAGCTCGAAGCTGCGCTCGACATCCAGCCGGCCGAGCGGATTGCGGCCCGTGCCTGAGTGCGCGAGCAGGTCGGCGAGCACGCGGTGCTCGGCGATGTCCGCCTCGAGGCCGGTGCAGTCGATCACGAAGTTAGCGGCGACCTCCACCATGCCGTTTGCCGTCTTGACGCAGCTGACGATCTTGCCATTCTCCAGCCGCATCTCCTCGACCGTTCCAGCCATCGTGCGGTACCAGCCGGATTCGCGGCCCTGCTTCATCTGTGCCTGCCAGCGGCGGCGGTACGGCGTGTTGGTCCCGCCCATCAGCTTGTACTTCGCCGCCCGCTGACCACCCTCGAGGCGGCGCATCTCGGCCTTGAGCTGGCCGCCCCATACCGACTTGGGGTAGTTGAACCCCTGGTAGGCGAAGCCGTACGCACCCTTGCGGCGGTTCCAGGCATTCGGCCCGTGCGCGCTGTCGATGAAGGTGCGGAACAGGTGCACGATCTCGGTGGACAGGCCGTACTTGGCCCTGTCGTCCATGAGCCGCGCCAGCACCCGGGAGGCGACGATCCCGCCGCCGCGCAGCATCACGACCAGGTGCTTGGTCCGCGCCGCCTCGTAGACGTGCTCGTGCTCCTCGTAGGCGCTGACCACGTGGTGGAAATCCTGGTGCGCGGTACGGAACGCCTGCAACTCTGGCAGGTAGCGCAGGCCCGGATAGCCGACGGCGAGGTGCACGAACTCGGCCCGGTAGGCCAGGCGCTTGGTTTGTGTCGAGCCAGCCATCGGCGTCAAGATGATGAAGTAGCCACCGCCCTGACGCTTACGCACCATCCTGACCTGGCCCTTGACCAGCATCTTCGGGTAACTGATCCGGCTGGCCTCACGCTCGAGCCCGGCGAACACCCGCCCTGCCTTCGGCGTGTAGAAGTCCGCCCAGATCGGCTCGATTAGCACCTGCCAGAGCGGCGCGAGGGTCCGCTCGGTGACGGCCTCGGCGAGCGCGTAGGAAGGGAATCCCCAGATGTTGTCGGGGCGTGACGCGGAGTCCGACCTGATCCGCTCCGGCCGCGGGATCTGGGAGACCCTGGTCAGGTACTCATAGGTCTGCCAGGGGTAGTCCAGGTTGGACAAGATCGCCATCCGGTCGGTGCTCACGCCCGCGATCCGCAGGTAGTCGACCGTCACGAACGAGCCGATCCCGCCGCCGATGCTGACGAACGGCACGTCGGTGACCGGGATGCCTGCCGCCGTGACCATCTCGTCGGTCCACTGGTCAGAGCTGAGCAGTTCGTCGGTCAGGTCACCTGAGCGAGGCGCGGCACCCTGCGCGACAGCGGGCGCCGCCTCGCCGGGATCCGGGCGGCGGCGCCTGACGGTTGGCTGATCGACCACTCGCCGCTCCGATTCGCGTAAGTCCGCACGACTGACTACCGGTACATCGCCACTTATGACTGCGGACTCCACCAGGTGGTTGCAGCCCGTCATCGGCTAACCACCTGAGAGTGTGGCATGCAGCGCAGGAGCCGACAAGGCACGCCTCACTGCTGCCGGCTGGAACCAGGCCCGAACCCGTAGATCACCCATACCTGACCCCGCGCGAACGGCATCCGCTGGCCGTCAGGGAGGGTGAAGGACGTCCCGCCGTCGGCCGTGGGCCTGGACCAGTGCACGTGGTAGGCGCGCCCGCCGCGGAGCACGACCGCGCTGCCGCTACCGACCGTGTGCGCGTACGGCGGCCTGATCCCGAGCTCGAGGAATCCCGACGTGCCGACCTTGACGTACTGCACGACCACCGTGCGCGCGCCGAGCTTCGTGCCGTCGGCCGCTGTGGCCTGCCGTCCGTCCATCCAGATCAGCCACCGGTGCTGGGCCGCCGACCAGCGGACGCTGAACGCCGCGGACGGATAGCTGACGTTATATACCGTGGCCGGCTTGCCGCCGGACGGCGCCGGCCCGAACCAGAAGCCGATGTCCCGCGCCTTGCTAGCGCCCTTGGCCTCGGCGAGCAGCTTGCTGGTCTGTGCGTAGAGGTTGTACGGCGCGACCCGGTTCTGGCCGCGGAAGTACCCGCCCACGATGCTCGCGTACAGGTTGACGATCCTGGAGTGCTCGACCACGGGCAGCAGCCGCGGCTGCGCGCCGGAGAACGCGAACGCGGGCCTGCCGAACTGCCTGAGCATCTGAATGTCCTCCTCGCGCGAGCTGCGCACCGGCCCGACAACGGGGGGCACGTGCGAGGAGAACACCGCGAAGATGCGGCTCAGCCCGCCCTCGACCGGCAGCAGGTAGACGATGTCGGCCTTGGTGAGTCCCGTTGGCGGCCTCGCCTGGGGGACATTGTCGATCTTGAAGATGAGCTCGCGCCGCAGCGCCGGAACCGGTTCCCCGGTGAACGGCGACCTGAGCTGCCCGCCGCCACCCTGCGCGGTCTGATCTGCCCCCGTGTCGTGCTTGCCCGAGCCGGTGAAGACAATGAAGCCGCCGATCAGCAGCCCCAGCGCCACCACCGAGCTGATTGCCGTCACCAGCGCACCCCGACTGACTCGCACGGCGAACCTCCTTCGACCCCGGAGGCTATCACCGCAGGCAGACGGGTTGGCGGAGGCGAAAGCCCCGGAATTGCGTTGCCGTAGGTCCTGTCGTGTGCGGAAAATTCCCTGAGGCCTGAGCGTAAATGGCAAGCAAGATGAGCGGCAGCAGCGAGTATCCCTTCCGGTATAGCGCGCCGCTGGCCTGCGAGATCGAGGCACGCTGGCAGCGCCGCTGGTCGCGGGACGGCACGTTCTGGTCGCCGAACCCGGCCGGGCCGCTGGCGTCTGGCTTCGACCAGATGGCCGGCCGCCGGCGCTGTACGTGCTGGACATGTTCGCTTACCCGAGCGGGATCGGGCTGCACGTCGGCCACCCGCTCGGCTACCTCGCGACCGACGCGTTCGCCAGGTACCAGCGGATGTGCGGCAGGCACGTGCTGCACGCCTACGGCTACGACGCCTTCGGGCTGCCCGCCGAGCAGTTCGCGGTCGACACCGGTCAGCACCCCAGGGTCACGACCGAGGCGAACATCGCCGTCATGGCCGCCCAGCTCCGCCGGCTCGGGCTTGGCCACGACAGCCGCAGGGAGTTCGCCACCTGCGACCCGCGGTACTACCGCTGGACGCAGTGGATCTTCGGCCGGATCTTCAGCAGCTGGTGCGACGAGCGCACCGGGCGGGCCCGGCCCATCGCCGAGCTGATCGCCGAGCTCGAGTCAGGCGGCATGCAGACGCCTGACGGCCGGCCGTGGGCGGAGCTGACCGGCGCGGAGCGGCGTGCCGTCGTCGACGGCCGCCGGCTGGCGTACCTGTCCGACGAGCCGGTGAACTGGTGCCCGGCGCTCGGAACTGTTCTTGCCAATGAGGAGGTCACCGACGAGGGCCGCAGCGACGTGGGCAACCACCCCGTGTTCCGCAGGCGGATGCGGCAGTGGATGCTGCGGATCACAGCGTTCGCCGTCCGGCTCGCTGACGACCTCGACCTGGTCGACTGGCCGGAGTCGGTCAAACGCATGCAGCGGCACTGGATCGGCGCGACCACTGGAGAGCCGCGGATGCGGGACTGGCTGTTCTCGCGGCAGCGGTACTGGGGTGAGCCGTTCCCGATCGTCTACGACGCCGCCGGGCTGCCCGTGCTGCTGCCCGATGAGATGCTTCCCGTCGAGCTCCCCGAGATGGCCGACTTCCGGCCGGTGCCAGCGCAGGGAGCGAGCGAGCCAGTCCCACCGCTCGGCCGGGTGCCTGGCTGGTCTGCCGTCGAGCTTGACCTCGGCGACGGGCCGCAGGTGTACAGGCGGGAGCTGAACACGATGCCGCAGTGGGCCGGATCGTGCTGGTACTACCTGCGCTACCTGGACCCGGCCAACGACGAGGCCTTCGCCGATCCGGTGACCGAGGCGTACTGGATGGCCAGGGATACGGAGCCTGGCCACGGCGGCGTCGACCTGTACGTCGGCGGCGCCGAGCACGCGGTCCTGCACCTGCTGTATGCCAGGTTCTGGCACAAGGTGCTCTACGACCTTGGCTACGTCTCGACTCGCGAGCCCTTCGCGCGGCTCGTGAACCAGGGCTATGTGCTGGCCGACGCGTTCACCGACCTGCGCGGCAGCTACGTGCCTGCCGCGCAGGTCGTCACCGCCGCTGACGGGTCGGCGACGTACCAGGGCCTGCCGGTGACGAGACGGGCAGGCAAGATGGGCAAGTCGCTGAAGAACGGCGTCAGCCCGGACGAGATCTGCCAGCAGTACGGCGCCGACACGCTGCGCGTCTACGAGCTTGGCATGGGCCCGATCGAGGCCGACCGGCCGTGGCGGCCGCGGGACATCGCCGGCGCGCACCGGTTCCTGCAGCGCCTCTGGCGTGCCGTCATCAGCGAGCGGACCGGGCTGGCGGCCGTCAGAGACGCCGAGCCTGACGAGGTCACCAGGCGGCTGCTGCACGCGACGATCGCGGCCGTGCGCGCTGACGTCGCTGAGCTCAAGTTCAACACCGCGATCGCCAGGCTGACCGAGCTCACCACGGCGGCGGCCAGGATCGCCGCGCGCGACGGCGCGCTGCCGCTCAGCGTCGCCGAGCCGCTGGTGCTGATGACCGCGCCGCTCGCGCCGCACATCGCCGAAGAGCTCTGGCGTCGGCTCGGCCACCAGCAGACCCTGGCCTACGAGGACTTCCCGCACGCCGACCCGCACCTGGCCGCCGCGCCGTCTGCGCTGCTCCCGGTCCAGGTCAACGGCAAGACCAGGTTCGTGCTGACGGTCCGGCCAGGCGCCGGCCGCGACGAGATCGAGCGGACGCTGCGGGCCGCGCCCGAGTTCGCCGGGCTGACCAGCGACCGCGAGGCGGACAGGCTCGTGATCGTGCCAGGCCGCATTATCAACCTCGTGTTCCACTGAACTAGCACGATCCATATATTCGCCGGCACTGGGCGGATATAGTGCAGCATGCCCGGTGTGCCGCGTCTGTACCCCTTGCGCCGCGGGCGCCCCGCATCCCGGTCCAGGTACCAGCACCTTGTGGCGATCACGGTGAGCCTGGTGATCGCCATCGCGGCGTTCGCCGCCGCCACGGCAGCGTCCAGCAGGAACCGCGGTTTCAGCTGGCACGTAAGGATCGCCGCCGGCGACTACGCCGCCCGCGCCGCGAGGTCGGCAAGCCTGCTCGAGCACACGTTCTACAACGGAACAGGGCTGTGGCACATGTGCTCGGGGATGTCCTGCAGCACCAAGAACAGGGACTGGGGATCGGACTCGCTCACCTACGCCCTCTGGTTCCGGTGGTACCTGACCCGCGATCCCGCCATCCCGCCGCTGCTGCGCGCTCTCGCCACGACCGCGCACACGTGGGGGCCTGGCGACGAGGGCAGCAGCGACACGGTGATGTGGGACTCGATCGCGGACTCGCGCGAATACCAGGTCACCGGGTCGCCGGCCGCGCTCGCGAAGGCGAAGGCGGCCTTCGCATGGGTCGACTCGGCGATGGCAGGCGGGTTCGGGTCGGGCGCCTGCCCTGACATCGACTACCAGTGGCCGTATGGCCTCGGGGGGAACCTGAAGACGCTCGAGACCGCGACCAACTACATCAAGGCCGCGATGCTGCTGCACCAGATCACCGGCTCTGATCGGTACCTGGCGAAGGCACAAGCGCAGTACGAGCAGGTCAGGCGCTACTTCCTGATCGGGAGCAGCCCGCTGTACACGGTCTACGTCTTCGACGACGGCACGACCTGCACGGCGCTGCCAGGGCGCTACTTCGCCTCGGTCAACGGCAACATGATCTGGGCGGGCTCGGCGCTGGCCGCCGCCACCGGCGACCGCCACTACCTCCTGCAGGCCGTCGCGACCGCGCGGGCAGTCAGCTCGCGGCTGAACGACGCGGCAGGGGTCTACGCCGACCTGCAGGCCGACAACGACGTCGTCGAGCCCCTGGTCGAGGCCATGTACGCGCTGGCCACTGCCGATCATCAGGCATTCGCCGCCCGCTGGCTGCTGGCTGCCGCGTCAGCTGCGGGCGCCGATCAGAACGCGGCCGGCGAGTTCGGCCGCTTCTTCGATGGCCCGCCGCCGACCTCGGTCGCGACCGCCTGGCAGATCAACGGCGGGATCGCGCTGATCCAGGCGGCCGGAGCGCTCGACCCGCACGGAAGGCCGGCCGATCCCGGGTTCTGGCAGCGCGCCAGGTACGTGGCCGACGACCGCGACCTCGATGATTCCCCGCTGCGGATCAGCTTCACGGGACGGGCCATCGCGATCATAGGCTCGGTGGGTGCCCGGTGCTGCATCGCCGGGCACGCCCGCGTCTTCGTCGACGGCACGCAGACCTTCGACCGCACCGGGATCTGGCAGAACATGACCAGCCCGTCGGCGCAGCAGCCCGACCAGGTGCTGTTCGCGTGGCGGTGGCCGCGCAGCGGGCACCATACGATCACGATCAAGCCGGGCATTCCCGATGCCATGGAGGGCGGGTCGTTCTTCGCGATGAACGGCTACTTGCTCGTCAGGTAGGGCTCACGAACAGCGGCGTGACCGAGACCGGCAGCTCGATCTGGCCGTCACCGGGGCACACGACGCGCTGCGCGCCGAAGGCGTCCGTCACCATGCAGGTCGCGGTCGGCCACGGCACGCTGACCGGAACCGGCGGCTCGTCCTCGCCGGAGAAGGCATCGCGGTGATCCCAGAGCACGAGCAGCCGCCCGCGGTCGTGCCGCCGCACCTCGAGCGCGCAGATTCCCGGCTGGCCGGGCACCGCCATCCTGGTCACCGCGTGCGCGCCAGCGAGCTGCCCGGCCAGCAACTCGAACGTGGCGGCCGCCGGGTGGCGGACGCTCAGGTCACCGCCGGCGTAGCCGAGCAGCGCGAGCTTGCCGATCATCAGGTACATCATCTGCAGGTGATCGACGGGTCCTGGGTACTCGGGCGCGAGGTTCCAGTACGCGGTCCTGCGGACGCCGGCGGCTAGCGCCAGCAGCGTCCGCATGACGACCTGGCGGCAGTTGATCCGCGTCCGCTTCTCCTCCAGCTCTGCCGGGCAGCCAGCCAGGAACATCGCCAGCTCGGGCGGAAGCTCCCCGATCCTGTCGTATAGCGCCGCCATCGCGCGCCGCTCCGGGGTGTCCTGCCCGGCCCTGGCTGCCAGTTCGTCTGTGCTGCTGGTGGCCGGGGGCTCGGCGAACGCCTCGGTGAACACCTGCTGCATGACAGCCATGGCGGCAGGGAACTCGAACGGCTGCGGGCCGGCGTGCTCGCCGGCGACGACCGGCTTGCAGTACCCGTGCGCCCGCATGAACTGCCGCGCCGTCTCCACGTAGCCGGGCAGGCTGGCGATATCGCCGTACAGATGGACGCTGAACAGGTCGTAGCTGTCGCGGCCGGCGTCGGCGAGGTAGTCGAAGAACCGCCGCTGCGGGCTGTCGGGCGCGCTGGCAAGCACGTCGTAGCCGCATCCGCCGAGCACGACAGCGGCCGCCGGATCGACGTCCTTGACAACCCGGTACATCGTGGCGAGCTGCTCGACGTACTCCTGCGCCGTGCCAGCCCAGAGCAGGTCGGTGTTGCTCGGCTCGTTGTCGCACTGCCAGTACCTGACCCGGCCAGCGCACCGGCTGACCACCTGCCTGACGAACTCCGCGTACACGGCCTGGTCGCGGGCCGGCGACGGGGGCAGGAAGTCGGTCGGCTGCCTGGTCGCCCACGGCGAGCTTGAGCACAGCGTGATCCACACCTCGAGGTCGCCGTCGTCTAGCGCGTCGAGCTGGCTGAGCAGCGCGTCGACCGCGTCCCACCGGAATTCGCCGGGCGCAGGCTCGACCTGCCCCCAGAACAGGTAGGCGCGCACGAGCCCGGCCTGCAGGGTCCTGGCCTGCGGGACGAACTCGCCTGGCGGGCCGAACAGCCCGTAGCTGATGCCCCGCACCACGCCCACGCGGATCCCTGACGGTTCGTAGCTGCCTGCGGCCGGGGTGCCGGTCGTCATCGTCCCGTCGCCTCTCTCGTCGATGTGCTGGGATAGGTTGATCCCGAGCGTGAGTTTATGTCGTATACCAAAACTTTATAGCATAAACTAGACGCATGCGCAAACCAGCAGTCAGCCCGGTCCCGCTGATCTGGACTCTGCCCGCGCCTCCGGCGCGGCAACGCTCGCTCGGCAGGAACGACATCGTGGCGGCGGCGATCGCGCTCGCTGATGAGGGCGGCCAGGCAGCGCTGACCATGCAGGCTGTCGCGGCGAGGCTCGGGTCGTACTCGGCGATGGCGTTGTACCGCTACGTGCACAGCAAGGACGGCCTGATCGACCTCATGCTCGACGCGGCGACCGCCGAGATCCCTGTTCCCCGGGAGCCGGGCCCTGACTGGCGGGCTGACCTGCTCGCGCTGGCCGTGAGCACCAGGCAGATGACCAAGCGGCACACCTGGTACCCGGCCTTGTTCCACACACGTCCGCCCGCCGGCCCGCACATCATGGCCAGGCTCGAATTCATGCTCGCGGTGCTCACCAGGCAGGGAGCGAGTCTCGCCGACGCGATGACCTACGCCGCGCTGATCGACAGGCACATCTACGGCGCAGGCCTCCAAGAGGCGGAAGAGGCCAGGATGAGCCGCAAGCACGGACTCGACGACCCGGCGGCGATGGCGAGCGCGCTGGCGGTCGTGCGTGACCTGGCCGTCGCGGGCGGCCGGTACCCGAACCTGGCGACCTGGCTGGCCAGCCCCGTCGGCCAGGCCGCCGACGAGCAGTTCGATCTCGGGCTGACGTTCCTGCTCGACGGCATCGCGTCCCGCCTGCGTGGCTAGCTGCCCTGCTAGCTGTCCTGGCTAGCTGTCGGGCGGGCGCGCCTGCGCGGCCGACTGCGAGGCCTGCGCCTGCTGACCGGCTTGTGCTTGCTGCGGTGCGGGGACCTGCTGGTGACCGAGCGCGACAGCGCTGAGCACCAGGCACCCGAAGGCCAGCACCTGCAGCACGGCAAATCCGCCGCTGGGCAGCCGCTCCCCGAAGAGCACGAACCCAGCCACGATCGGGACGGCGTTCGTGACCATCGTCGCCATCCCGGCCGCGGTCAGCGCGTCACCGCGCTGGTAGGCCGTCTGCAGCACGCTTGTGCCCGTACCGTACGCGATGATCAGCGGCACCAGCGCGAGCAGCCACAGCCCGCCGTAGCCGATCAGCTTGGCCGAGATGTCGCCGTCGGCGAAGAGCAGGCCGGCGGCCAGGCCGAGCGTCGCCGCCTGGCCGAACCTGGTGGGCTGCACGATCAGCAGGACCGCGACGCCGCCGCAGGCCGCGAGCCAGATGATGATGCCGATGACCGGCGGATGCTGGTCCGTCGGCCGGTGCCCGAGCAGCGACACCCCGAGCAGCACCAGCCCGGCCAGCGCCAGCATGACGGCGAATTGCTCGCGGCGCGCCAGCCTCGACGGGTGCCCGCGCGCTGTCGCGAAGGCCAGCACGGCGACGCCGGATGCGGTGACGGCCTGGACAAGCGCGAGCGGCGCGAGCCTGAGCGCAGCCACGTACATCAGCCAGCCAGCGGTCTCGGCGCCGAACGCCTTCAGCCACCGCGGGTCGTGGATCAGGAAGTCGACGACGCGGAGCGGGCGGCGCGGCGACAGCCGCGGCAGCGCCGCCGCGGCGTCGTGCTCAAAGGAGTAAGCCATGTTCGTGACCACGGCAGCCACGAACGCCAGCCCGAGTCCGATCCACTCCAGTGGCATCCTGCGGACGTTAGCATCCGCGCGGGTCAGGCGGCTGATCAGGGGCGCGGCGGCCGGCGGAGGGTCAGGACCCGATCAAGCGCGAGTCAGCGCACCTCAGCGGTCCGCAGGTCGGCGAGCACGGGCGCGGCCGCGGCGAACTCGGCGCCGAACTGCAGCAGCCGCTGCCACCTGCCAGGGATGGCCGCGGCGCCGTCCCTGGCGCCAAGCAGGCCGCCGGCGATGGCGGCGTTGGTGTCGGCGTCGTTGCCGAGCCTGGCGACGTCCACGACGACGTCGGCAAGCGGCCGCTCGTCCAGCACGGCGGCCACCGCGAGGCTGAGCGAGTCGAGGACGTAGCCGGCGGCCTGGCCGGGGAACGGGAGCTCGCCCGATGCCGCGAGGGCAGCGGGGCGTAGCGTCCCGCCGAGCTCGATCGCGCCGGCGACCTGGGCGCTGCCGAGTTCGCGCGCGGCCGTGCGACCGGCAGCCACGGCCGCGGCAGGTCCCAGGCCGGCCACCAGGGCAGCCGCGATCTCGTTGTAGGCCGCGCACGCGGTGACCGCGCGCTCGTCGTCGTGGGTGATCGCGGAGATCTCGATGGACTCGCTGATCCGCCGCCGTCGGCTGGTCACGGCCAGTGCCGTCGGTATGCAGCGCATCAGCGACCCGTTCCCGGCTTGTCCCTGGCCGGCGCCCGACGCGCGCGGGTCCCCGCCGCGCCGGTACTGCGCCAGGCCTGCGCGCGTCGCGCCGCCGATGTCGGCCGGCGGGGAGCCTGGCTCCCGGCCAGGCCAGTCGCCGTCCAGCCAGGCCAGCATGGCGTCCGCGGCCGCCAGGACGACGTCAGCTTGCCCCTCCTGCAGGTAGGCGACCAGCACCGCCCTGGTGAGATCGGTGTCGTCGGTAGCGTGGCCGGCGGGCCAGCGCAGCGGGCCGCCGCCGACGATGTCGCGCAGCCCGTCGGGATAACGCTCCCTGACAGTCGCCCATGAGGTGAACTCCAGCGTCGCGCCGAGCGCGTCGCCGGCGTGCACGCCAAGCAGTGCGCCCGTGATCCGGCTGGCAAGCGAGGGCACTGGCATGCGAGCTATGTTATTCTCAAAATGAGTTATTCTCAATACGAGATAGTCTCAGGAGCGTGCGATGGCCGACCCCGGCACCGAGCAGCAGTTCCTCGCCGGCTATGACCCGAGGGCCTACGACCCGATGGCGGTCACGGTCGACGTGGTCACGCTGACGATCAGGGACGGCGGCCTGCACGTGCTGCTCGTGCAGCGCGGCGTGCCGCCGCAGGCTGGCCTGTGGGCGCTGCCAGGCGGCTTCGTTCGAGCCAGCTCCGAGGACCTGCCAGAGGCCGCGGTGCGGGAGCTCGGCGACGAGACCGGCGAGCGCCTCGGCAAGGCGCACCTGGAGCAGCTCGGCACCTACGGCGCGCCAGGCCGCGACCCGCGGATGCGGGTGATCTCGGTCGCCTACCTGGTGTTCGCGCCCGAACTGCCGGAACCCGCGGCCGGCAGCGACGCCGCAGCGGCCGCGTGGGTGCAAGTCGGCTCGCTCGGCCTGACCGACGAAGGCGGCGGGCAGCGGGCGGGGACGACCAGGAAGCTGGCGTTCGATCACGCCAGGATCCTTGCCGACGGCCTCGAGCGGGCCAGGTCCAAGCTCGAGTACACGCCGCTGGCCACGTCGTTCGTGACCGAGCCGTTCACGATCTCCGAGCTGCGCATGGTCTACGAGACCGTCTGGGGGCAGCCCCTGCACGCCGGCAACTTCCACAGGAAGGTGCTGTCGGTGCCGGGATTCGTGGAGAGCACAGGCGAGACGACAGAAACCGGCGGGCCGCGCGGCGGCCCGCGAGCCAGGCTGTACCGGCCAGGCGACGCCAGGCTGCTGCATCCCGCCCTGCTGCGGCCAGACAGGGAAGACTCGGTGCGCTGAGATGGCGGTGCGCTGAGATGGCTGGCGGAGCGGGTACGCCCCGCATCGCGGAGCTCCTGACGACCGCCGACGCGATCGAGATGATCGAGGCGGCCGACGGGCCCGCAGACCTGTTCGGCAGTGATGCCGCCCGCCGCTACCGGCGGCTGGCCAGGCTCACCCATCCGGACGCGAGACCAGGGGACACCCGCGCCGCCACGGCATTCGCGAAGCTAGCCGACTTGTGGGGGCGGCATGCGCAGGTCAGCGGGCCGCTCGTCGCCAGAGGCGATGTCGCCAACCTGTACCAGACCAGCGCCGGGGTGCTGAAGCTCGCCAGGAACCCGGCCGACAACGACCTGATGGATCGCGAGGCAGCCGCGCTGCGTGCGCTCGCGCGGGGCGTGCCCGCCAGGCTCGCCG
The DNA here is from genome assembly GCA_963739025.1 of uncultured Actinomycetota bacterium. Lineage (GTDB taxonomy): Bacteria > Actinomycetota > Actinomycetes > Streptosporangiales > Streptosporangiaceae > Chersky-822. The sequence continues at coordinate 1,452,365 of CAVTYS010000006.1, forward strand.
CTTACTTCCCGCAGCTCATCGACGCTCAGCGGGTGCGGGACCCGCGGACCGGGATCGAGCGGCGCGCGAACCTGCTCGGCGCGCTCGACGGGTTCGTCAGCCTGGCCCAGGCCGGACAGCGCTTCCCTGACGGCGTCGATCCGCGTGATGCCGCATGGATGTGGCGGCGGCTGCTTGTGGCGCTCGGGGCGGCGCATCGGGCCGGGGTCAGCCACGGCGCCGTGCTGCCCGAGCACGTGCTGATTCATCCGGCTGAGCACGGGCTCGTGCTGGCCGACTGGTGTTACTCAGGCCAGTGTTATCCCGACCTGGCAGGGCTGCCGCTGCCCGCTGTCGTCGCTCGCTACCGGCACTGGTATCCGCCCGAGATGCTGAGCGGGCAGCCTGCCGGGCCAGGCGCCGACATCTGGCTCGCGACGCGCTGCATGACCGAGCTGAGCGGCGGGCGGCTGCCAGCGCCGCTCGCCGCGTTCGCGCGCGGCTGCCAGCTCGTCAGCCCTGCCCGCCGCCCGCAGGACGCCTGGCAGCTGCTTGCCGAACTCGACGACCTGCTCGCGCGGCTGTATGGCCCGCGCACGTTCCGGCCCTTCGTCATCCCGGCGTAGGGCGCTTCTGGAAGGAGAATCACATGGGAAGCGGACGATGGTCTGCCAACGTCTACGACGCCGCGGCGCGGTACCGGGCAGCCACCGGGGACAGCGCGTTCGCGCACAGCGACAGCGGCGCGACGAGCGTTCATCCCGGCCTGGACCCCCGCGGTGTCATGGTGAGGGAGAGCCGCGACTCCGGCGAGCACCCGCGCTCGCTGGCGATCGCGGTGCTGTTCGACGTGACCGGCTCCATGCGCGAGGTGCCGCGCCGCCTGCAGGAGAAATTGCCGCAGTTGCTCGGGCTGCTGCTGCGCAAGGGTTACGCCGACGACCCGCAGATCATGTTCGGTGCGATCGGCGACGCGACGTGCGACGGCGCCCCGCTGCAGGTCGGCCAGTTCGAGTCGGATAACAGGATGGACGACGACCTGAGCCGGATCCTGCTCGAAGGCGGCGGCGGCGGCCAGAAGAAAGAGTCGTATGAGCTAGCGATGTACTTCATGGCGAGGCACACCGTGACCGACTGCTACGCCAAGCGCGGCAAGCGCGGGTACCTGTTCCTGATCGGCGACGAGATGGCCTATCCCACGGTCAAGCGAGCGGAGGCGGGCGCCGTGATCGGCGACGGCCTGCAGGCCGACATCCCGCTGACAGCCATCGTCGCGGAGCTGACCAGGGCCTGGGACACCTACTACATCCTGCCAGAGGGCGCCAGCTACGCCGGCGACAGCGAGGTGCTGAGCTTCTGGCGCGGGCTGCTCGGCCAGAACGTGATCGAGCTTGCTGACCTCGCCGCGGTGAGCGAGACGATCGCGCTGACCGTGGGCCTCGGCGAGGACGCGATCGACCTCAGTGACGGGCTGGCCGACCTGGACGACGTCGGCTCCGACGCGGGCAGGATGGTCTCGAAGGCGCTCGCCGCGATCGGCTCGTCCAGGTCCGAGCTCATCTGCGTGGCCCTCGATGACCTGGACGGCCAGGACGGGAACGTCCGGCTGTGACCGGCCAAGCCGCCGGGCTGGACGATGACCACGTCGTCGTCGCCGACCTCGGCTACGGCGACAGCGGCAAGGGCACGGTCGTCGACTGGCTGTGCGCGCGCCGCGGCAAAGGCACGGTCGTCCGCTTCAACGGCGGCGCGCAGGCCGCGCACAACGTGGTCACCCCTGACGGCAGGCACCACACGTTCGCGCAGTTCGGGGCCGGCATGTTCACGCCAGGGGTGCGGACCCACCTGTCCAGGTTCGTCCTGGTCGACCCGCTCGCGCTGGCGGCCGAGGCCGCCAGCCTCGCGGCGGCGGGCGTCGCGGGCCCGCTGGACCGGCTCACCGTGGACAGGGACGCGCTGCTGACGACGCCATACCACCGTGCAGCGAACCGGGCCAGGGAGCGGGCCCGCGGCGCTGGCCGGCACGGCTCGTGCGGCATGGGCATCGGCGAGACCGCCAGGTACGCGCTGGCGTTCCCGGCCGACGCCCCTCGCGCCGGCGACTGCGCGACGCCGCGGGTGCTGGCACGCAAGCTCGGGCTGCTGCGCGACCGGCTGCGCGCTGAGCTCAGTACGGCCGCGCCAGGTCAGGCTCCTGTCTGGCGGAACGACCGTGTCAGGCGGAACGACCGTGTCAGGCGGAACGACCGTGTCTGGCCGAGCGACCGGGCCTGGCGGGATGACGAGGTCCCGCCGGTCGCCGATGCCTGCGCGGCGTTCGGCGCGTTCGCTGCCCGGGTCCAGCTGGTAGACGACGCGTACCTGGCCGGCCTGCTGCGGGCCGGGCCGGTCGTCTTCGAGGGCGCTCAGGGCGTGCTGCTCGACGAGTGGCACGGCTTCCACCCGTACACGACGTGGTCCACCACCACCTACGCCAACGCGCAGGCGCTGCTAGCCGAGGCCGGGCAGGCGGCCGCGCGGCTCGCCATCATTCGCTGCTACCTGACCAGGCACGGTCCTGGACCACTGGTGACGGAGGATCCGACGCTCGAGTTGCCCGACCGGCACAACCGGCTGAACGCCTGGCAAGGCGCGTTCCGCACCGGTCACTTCGACGCCGTCGCGCTGCGGTACGCGCTGGAGGTCGCCGGCGGTGCCGACGCGATCGCGCTGACCCATCTGGACGCAGCCGGGAGCGGACGGCTGCAGTGCTGCGACCGGTACGAAGCCGACGGCGTGGCCATCACTCGCCTGCCGGTCAGCGTGGACCACGACCTGGCCAGGCAGGAGCGGCTCACCAGGCTGCTGCTGCGGGCCAGGCCCTGGTACCGGGCCGCGGGCGGCTCCTGGTCAGCCGCTGACTGGCCTGGCCTGGTCGAGGACGCGCTCGGCTGCCCCGTGTCGCTGCTGTCGTACGGGCCGACCGCGCGGGACAAGGTTGTCGTGCCAGGCGCGCCGGGGCCGGGGCGGCGCGCGGTGACAGGCCGGCCGGGGCCCAGGCGCTACAGGCTCAGGTCGACGACCACAGGCGCGTGATCGCTCGGCCCTTTGCCCTTGCGTGCCTCGCGGTCGATCCACGCGTCCTTGACCGAGCCGGCCAGCGCGGCGTTGGCGAGGACCAGATCGATCCGCATGCCCATGCCCTGGTGGAAGGCACCGGCCCGGTAATCCCAGTAGGTGTACGGATTGCCCTTGGCGATCCGCGGCATGACGTCGGTCAGCCCGCGCCCGAGCAGCGCGCCAAGCGCGGCCCGCTCCGGCGGGGTGACGTGGGTCGAGCCGATGAAAGCGGCGGGATCCCAGACGTCGGAATCGGCTGGCGCGATGTTGAAGTCGCCCATGACCGCGAACGGCTCGCCGCCCGCCGCCTCGTCCGCCGCCTGGTCGGCGAGTGCCCCGAGCCAGGCCAGCTTGTAGGCGTAGTGCGGGTCGTCAGGCGTCCTGCCGTTCGGCACGTACACCGAACGCACCCTGACCGGCCCGCACGTCACGGCCAGCGTGCGAGCCTCGATCGTTCCCTGATCAGGGAAGCCGGGGTCAGCTCGCAGGCCGCGAACCACGTCAGCCAGGCCGACCCTGGACAGTACGGCGACGCCGTTCCACCTGCCCTCGCCATGGTGCGCCACCGCGTAGCCGAGCGGCGTCACCGCGTCGACGGGAAAGCCGTCGGCGGGCACCTTCGTCTCCTGCAGGCACACCACGTCGGGCGCGGCCTGATCCAGCCACTCCACCAGCCTTGGCAGCCTTGCGAGGACCGAGTTCACGTTCCATGTAGCTATCCGCACGCCGCCATCCAACCAGGCGCCGCCGACACTCGGTCAGTTCACGAACACCTTGGGGTTGCCCTTGACGCTCGAGTCCGCTACCGGGCCGAACGTGGCCGAGAAGGAGGCGGAGGCTGGGCAGCCACTGTTCCCGCCCGCCTTGCTGAACTTCTGCTTCGAGAAGGTGATCTTGCTGCCGGTGTTCGAAGCGGCTCCCTTGAGGCTCTTCGCCCCATATGTGCAAGCAATGGTCGAGCCAAGGAAAGACACCGTCACCGTCACTCTGATCGGCTTGGACTTGCTCCGGCCGCGAACGGTGACCGGATGGCCCTTGGCGTCGCTGACGGACACCTTGTACGGCAGGTTCTTGACCTTGATGCTCTTGAACGTCACGCCTGGAACACCAGGTACGTGGATCTTGCACTTGCCGAAGCTCTGGCCCGTCAGTGACTCGGTGGCTGTGCCTGGCTTGGCTGGGTTGCTCTTGACCTTCGCGGTGAACTTCGCCGACTTGCAGGTCAGCTTCTCGCTTCCGAGCGAGAACACCGCGGACGTTCCCTTGGCGAGCCCCGCCTTCAGCACGGCACCTGACTTGACCGCGGTCCAGCCGGTCTTCTTGATCGTCAGCACGTGGCCGGCCGCGAACGCCGACGTCGCGGGCGGGGCGCCGGTTGGGCGCTAACCGCCGAAGAGCTCGGCGACCCTGGCCAGCAGGTCGCGCAAATTCGCCTCGGAGGTCAGCTCGTTCGCCTCCGGCACGGTCAGCCAGCTCAGCGGCGCGTCAGGCTTCTCTGGCCTGATCGCGGCCGGATCGCTCGTCGCGAGCACGAAGCGGACGTCGGCGTGCTCGTGCGCTGGCTCGTCGCGAGCCGCCGGAACGGAGACGATAACCACCTGCCTGACCGAGGCGTCTGGCCAGGGCGCGAGGTCGGCGAGCCCGGTCTCCTCCGCTGCCTCCCTGAGCGCGATCGCGAGCGCGTCACGTTCGCCGGGGTCACCGTGGCCGCCGACCTGCAGCCAGGCCTGCTGGCGCTGGTGCCAGCGCAGCAGCACCCGCTCGCTCCGCGGATCCACGATCAGCGCCGACGCCGTGAGGTGCAGCGGCAGCGAGCGGGACCACGGATCCGCAGACGCCATGACCAGCGCGCGGATCCTGGCGGCGTCGGCGGCCTCTTCCCCGGTTCGCGGACGGTAGCCGGCCAGCAGGCCGACCGCGGGGTCGCCGACATCCGGCGCGGCGAGCAGCGCCGCGATCTTTGCCTGGTCCTGCTCACTCGCAGCGAACGTCACGAGCTTCTGCTCAGGGTTGTCGGCGAGGGTCAGCACCACGTGCGTGAACGTGATCTCGCCGAGCGCCGGATGACGCAGTCGCTTGGTGCCAGAGGAGAGCGGCGCGACCTCATGCCGCGGCCAGGACGCGCGGAACTCGGGACTGGCGTTGCGCAGCCGCTCTATCAGGGCGCCGAAAGCAGGGTCCTCTGGATGCTTGCCGGCGGCTGCCCTGAACCGTGCGAGCTGTGCCTGCGCCTCTGGTTCCCAGTCGACCAGGATGCTGCGGGCGGCCTGGTCAGTGAACGTCCACCACAACATGTTGCGCTCAGCCGCGGCCAGCGCCGGCCAGTCGGCCCACAGCAGCCTCGCGGCCCGGTTCGAAGCGAGCACGTCCCAGTACCTGCCTGTGACGTAGGCGGGATACGGATCCATGCGGTCGACCAGCGCCGACACGGCCGGCGGGAGCGTCTCTGCGGCCCTGGGCAGCGGCGGCTTCGGCGTGCCGCTGCCCAGGGTGTGCACGTGCGCCCGCTCGGCAGGGCCGAGCCGCAGGGCGCGTGAGATCGCCTCGAGCACCTCCCACGAGGGCCGCAAATCCCTGCCCTGCTCGAGGAAGGTGTAGTAGGTGGTGGAGACGCCAGCCAGCTGGGCAACCTCCTCACGGCGCAGCCCCTTGGTGCGACGCCGCTGCCCGGCGGGCAGCCCGACATCGGCCGGCTGAAGCCGGTCCCGGCGCGAGCGCAGCAGGTCAGCGAGCTCTCTCGCGCGCGCCCCGCGCCCGGTGACCTCTGCCGCCTGCTGCTCGCCGCCCGGGCGCTGGGTCCCTGGGGTCACTGTTTCCCGTCCGCCGTGCTGAGCCTGGTACTGCTGTTACCAGTATCGAGCGTGTGATGTTACCAGTGTCAATCTCGGTTAGCCTGCCACACATGGACAGCATTACTAACGTCAGCGTGCGTGCGCTCGGTTCATCGGGCCTGCGGGTGCCGGCCGTCGGCCTGGGTTGCATGGGCTTCTCACAGGCGTACGGGCCGGCGGACGACGAGGAGTCGATCGCGACCATCCGCCTGGCCATCGACCATGGCGCCGGCCTGCTCGACACGGCGATGAGCTACGGCGCCGGGCACAACGAGGAGCTCGTCGGCCGCGCCATGAGCGGCCGCAGGGACGAGGTGATCCTGGCGACGAAGTTCGGGATCATTCGCGCCAAGGACCGCAGCGTCCGGATCGACGGGCGGCCAGCGAACGTCCGCGGCTACTGCGAGGCGTCGCTGCGCAGGCTCGGCACAGACCATATTGACCTGTATTACCAGCACAGGATCGACCCTGACGTGCCGGTCGAAGAGACCGTCGGCGCGATGGCCGAGCTAGCAGCGCAGGGCAAGGTGCGCTATCTCGGGCTCTCTGAGGTCAGCCCGCAGGAGCTGGCGCGCGCCGCGGCTGTGCACCCGATCAGCGCGGTGCAGTGCGAATGGTCGCTGTGGTGGCGTGAGGTCGAGGACGACGTCGTTCCAGCCGCCCGGCAACTAGGCATCGGGGTCGTGGCCTACAGCCCGCTGGGCCGCGGATTCCTGGCCGGATCGGTCAGCGCTGCCGCCTTCGGCGATGGCGACTTCCGCCGCCAGGACCCGCGTTTCTCCGGCACCGACCTGACCAGGAACCAGGCGGTGCTCGACGCGGTCGCCAAGCTCGCGGCGGCGCGCGGCATCGGGCCTGCCGAGCTCGCGCTGGCCTGGCTGCTGGCCCAGGGCGACGACGTCGTGGCGATCCCTGGCACCAGGCGCCAGCGCAGGGTCGAGGAGAACGTCGCAGCCGCGGCCGTCGCGCTCTCCCCCGCCGACCTGCACCAGATCGAGCAGATCGCGCCGCGAGGCGCGTGGGCGGGCGACCGGCAGTCCTTCGCAGCCAGGCACACGGTCAGGACCGCCAGCTGAGCTGCCTTGCCGCCCAGGCGCACGCGCTGCTTGACTAAGTGCCATCAGTGAATGGGTGCTCGAGCCACGCCGCGACGCGGTCCCGGTCGTCGCGTGCCTGCCGCACGGGGGCCTTGACTACCCGGCAGAGCTGGCCGGCGATCTCGCCGTGCGGCCGGACATCTTGTGGTCGGACTGGCTGACCAGAGACCTGTACGACTTCCTGCCCTACCTGGGCATCACCACGGTCACGACCAGGTTCAGCAGGTTCGTCGCCGACGTGAACCGGGACCCGGAAGGCGAGCAGCACGGAGGCTTCTGGACCAGCGTGGTGGCAGCCAGGATGCCCAACGGCAGGGCCGTGTACCGCAGGCCGCTGTCGACGGCCGAGATCGGGCACCGGATCAGCCTCGCGCACGCTCCGTTCCACCAGGCACTCGACGAGGTCGCTGGGCGGCTGCTGGCGCGCTTCCCGCGGCTGCTGCTTCTCGACCTGCACAGCTTCGGCGCTGGCCTCGACGGTGACGTGATCCTCGGCGACCGGCACGGCGCGACGGCATCTCCAGCGGCGGTCGCCCTGGTGGCCGGGGCCCTCGCGGCGGCGAGCCTGGACGTCAGGATGAACCAGCGTTTCACCGGCGGCTGGACGGTCCGGCGTTTCGCCGGGCATGACCTGATCGACGCCGTCCAGGTCGAGCTCAACCAGCGGCGCTACCTGGACCTGGAACACCGGCGCTATCCCGCACCGCCGCCGCTCGGTGAGTTCGCCGCGACCCAGCGGCGGCTCCGAGGCACGCTGCGGCGAATCGCCGACGCCTGCCAGTCACAATCAGTCAGCCAAGCACAAAGCTAGCTCGTTCAACGGCTATCTTCGGTATCCGCACCTGTCCCCGGTACAGCAGGCGCATGCGCAGTCCGAACGCGGCGGTCATGCCGCGCCACGCGTGTTCACAGTCGCGTAACAGGCCGGAATCACGGCCGCAATGCCGGCCGGTCACTGTCGGTGTGTCAGCGAGATGACGCAGGAGGTCAGATGACGCAGTGGAGAATCAGGGTCGTCGTGCCCGAGGCGGCGGCCGGACGGCGCGCCCTGCGCCGAGCGCTCGCTCAGGCTCCTGGCACCGTCGTCCGCATCGACCCGCCTGGCGTCGACGTCGCCGAGACCTCAGGCGATGTCATCGTCGAGCTCGGCGAGGACGAGGCTCTTGATGATCTCCTGCGCACGCTGCACGAAGTGAGCCCGCACGTGTTCATCAGCCGCGCTGGCTCGCCCGCACAGGAGCCTGATCCTCCGATCAGGGTCACGAGACTCGGGAGAATCTCCCGCATCGGCGGCATTTCGGGTTAACCTGCAAGGCAGGGAGGTCCCATGACCGGGATGGCCGCTGCGACCGAATCCGCCATCCGCGAGGCACTCGAACGGCTCAGCCTGGACGAGAAGGTCCGCCTGCTGTCCGGAGAGGACATGTGGTCGCTGCCCGGCATCGGGGAGATCGGGCTGGCGCCGATCGTGATGTCCGACGGGCCGGTCGGCGTCCGCGGCACGCAGTGGAGCGCCGGCGATCCTTCCGTGGCGCTGCCGAGCCCGACCGCGCTCGCTGCCACCTGGGATCCAGAACTGGCTAGGGTGGCTGGCCGCCTCCTCGGCCAGGAAGCCAGGCGCACGGGCGTGCACGTCCTGCTCGCGCCCACCGTCAACCTGCACCGCAGCCCGCTCGGCGGCCGCCACTTCGAGGCCTACTCCGAGGACCCGCTGCTCACCAGCGCGATCGGGATCGGCTACGTGCGCGGCGTCCAGGATCACGGCGTTGCGGCGACCGTCAAGCACTACGTCGCGAACGACTTCGAGACTGAGCGGTTCACCGCGAGCGCGGAGGTCAGCGAGCGCGCACTGCGCGAGTTGTACCTGGCGCCATTCGAGGCCATCGTGCGCGAGGCCGGAGCGTGGGCGGTCATGTCCGCCTACAACGCGGTCAACGGGATCCCGATGACCACCAACGGCGCCCTGCAACTCGGCGTGCTGAGGCAGGAGTGGGGCTTCGACGGAGTCGTGGTGTCTGACTGGATGGCGGCGCACGACACAGCGGGGACGGCCAACGGCGGCCTCGACGTGGTCATGCCTGCCAGGGGCAGCCCATGGGGCAGCAGCCTGGTCGCCGCGGTGCGCGACGGATTGGTTCGGCCCGAGGTGATCGACGAGCACGTCAGCAGGGTTCTGCTGCTGGCGGCCCGGGTTGGCGCGATGGCCGGGATCGCCGAGGCGGTGCCCCAGGAGCGCCGGCCAGAACCCGTCGATGGCGCCGCGCTGGCGCGGGACCTCGCGACCCGCTCGTTCGTGCTGGCCAGCAACCGGGACGGCGCCCTGCCGCTGCACCCGGCGTCGCTCACCAGGGCCGCGCTGATCGGGGCGCTGGCCAAGGACGCCAGGGTGCTCGGCGGCGGCAGCGCCACGGTCTTCCCCGCCCATGTCACCTCGCCGCTCGAGGGCCTCGCCGGCGCGCTGCCTGCCGGGGTGACGCTCAGCTACGCCGTCGGCAACGACCCGCGCGCGCACCTGGCGCCCGCGGCCGGCCAGGCCTGGACCGGCTTGCGCGCGGTCTTCAGGGACGCCTCAGGCGCCGCGCTGCACGCGACCTCGCTCGCGACCGCCGCCGGCCGCTGGATGGAGCTGCCGGCCGGGGTCGAGCCTGGCGCGCTCGCGAGCGTCGAGATCTCCGGGCGGCTGACCGCCGCCGCAGGCGGGTCCCATCGGCTCGGGATCCGCGGAACCGGCACGTTCACGCTGACGGCGTCCGGCTCGGTGTTGTTCGACGGCGAGGTGCGGCCGGACAGCACGGACTTCTCCAGGATGTTCCTCGCGCCACCGGAGCGCAGGATCCCGCTGCCGCTCGAGGCCGGCGGGCAGGCCGACGTGACGCTCGTCAAGCACCTGTCACCTGGCGAGGCCGGTGCCCTGGTGTCCATGTCGCTTGGCTACGGCGAGCCGGCCGGCACCGACGACGAACTGCTCGCCGGGGCCGAACGGGCAGCGGCGGCCAGCGACGTCGCGATCGTGGTAGTCGGCACGACCGACGAGGTCGAATCCGAGGGGTTCGACCGCACCAGCCTCGCTCTTCCTGGCCGCCAGGACGAACTCGTCAGGCGGGTCGCCGCCGCGGCCGCGAAGACCGTCGTCGTGGTCAGCGCCGGCTCGCCGGTCGAGCTGCCGTGGGCCGACGAGGTCGACGCCGTGCTGCTCACGTGGTTCGGCGGCCAGGAACTCGGGCTCGCGCTCGCCGACGTCCTGCTCGGGGTCAGCGAGCCCGGCGGACGGCTGCCGACGACCTGGCCGGCCGCGGCCGCGGACTGCCCTGTGCTGAACACAACCCCTGACGGCGGCGTGCTCAGGTACGACGAAGGCATCTTCATCGGCTACCGCGCGTGGGAGCGCTCGGCCGCGGCGCCGCGCTATCCGTTCGGCCACGGCTCCGGCTACACCTCGTGGGAGTACGAGCGGATCACCGTCGACGGCACCGCTGTGCACGTGACCGTCCGCAACTCAGGTGCCAGGGCAGGCCGTGAGGTCGTGCAGATCTACGTTGCCCCTGCACCGCGGGGGGTTCCGGGGGGTCGCCCCACCGGGCCAACACCGCGGGGGGTTCCGGGGGGTCGCCCCACCGGGTCAACTGAGTTCCCTGATCCTGACCGGCCGGCCCGGTGGCTGGCGGGGTTCGCCACCGCCGAGGCAGCGCCCGGAGAGTCCGTCACGGTCACCGCCGGCTTGCCAGCTCGGGCCTTCCAGGTCTGGGACGGCGGCTGGCGCACGGTCGGCGGCCAGTATCTCGTCCAGGCCGCGCACAGCATCGCGGACCGCAGGCTGTCCGCAGCGATCACGATCTCCTGACGCGTGCCAGGGAGCGGCGGCCAGCGCCGCCTCCTTGCCGGCGTCGGGATCGCGAACGCATCGCTGTACGCGCTCTACGTCGGTGTGCTGCAGGTGCTGCTGCCGCTGCAGGTCGAGGCCATCGACCGGGCGCACAAGGTGGCCACGCTCGGGCTCGTGTCCGGCGCCAGCGCGGGGGTCGCGGCCATCTGCAATCCGCTGGGCGGCGCTCTGTCCGACCGGACCAGCACGCGGTACGGCAGGCGGGTTCCCTGGCTGATCGGGGGCGCCATCGCGGTCATTGCCGCGCTCGCCGTCCTCGGCCACGCCCGCAGCGTGCTGATGATCGCGATCGGCTGGAGCCTGGTCCAGGCGGTCGCCAACCTCTACCAGGCAGCCCTCACGGCCGTGGTGCCTGACCGGGTCCCCGTTGACCGGCGCGGCACCGCATCGGCCGTCGTCGGCGTGGCGATGTCGGCGGGAGCCGTCGCGGGCGTGGGCCTGGCAGGGCGCTTCACCGGCCAGCTGGCCTGGGGCTACCTCGCGCTCGGCATGCTGCTGGCCGTCACGGCCGTCGTGTTCGTCGCGCTGGCACCTGAACAGCGGGCCGCGCATGTGCAGCCGGTCGAGCGGGCCGGCGGCGGACTGCTGACCAGGCTCGTCACCTTCACCTCGGCGCTCAGGCACCACGACTTCGCCTGGGTGTTCTGCAGCCGCGCCGCGATGATACTCGGCTACTTCCTCGTCGCCGGGTTCGAGCTGTACATCCTGACCGACTACGTGCCGCTGCCCGCGGGGATCAAGCCGGCCACCGGCGTCACGATCCTGGCGGTGATCAGCACAGCGTGCTCCGTGCTGGCCGCCGCCGTCGCCGGGCCACTGTCCGACCGGCTCGGCCGGCGCAAGGTCTTCGTCATCGGCTCGGCCGCGCTGTCGGGCGCGGCGATGTTCCTGCCGATCCTGTCCCCCACGTTCGTGACGATGACGGTGTTCGCCGCGGCGTCAGGCCTGGCGTTCGGCTGCTACCTGGCCGTCGACACCGCGCTCGTGACTCTGGTGCTGCCCAGGCAGCAGGACGCGGCGCGGGACATGGGAGTGCTCAACGTCGCGAACGCAGGTCCGCAGATCGTCGCGCCGCTCCTCGCCGCCATCATCATCGGGCACCTGGGCGGCTACCCCGCGCTGTTCGCGGCCGGCGGGGCCGCGGCCATCGCCGGAGCGCTGGCCATCGGCCCCGTCAGGTCAGTCCGTTAGCGATCAGGCTCCGCTTGTCAATCACGCGGGGACTTGAGCGTCAGCGGCTTCGATGTCCTTGAAGAACCGGCGGTGCACCCGCAGGGACTCGTCCCCAGCCGGGATCACGTGCCACAGCCCGGTGCCAGGGCCAAGCTTCGTCGCGCGCGGCAGCTCCGTCACCACGCCCCTGGCCTTGGCCATGCTGGTCTTGCCGGCGTCCAGGATCAGGATCCGTTGCGGCGTGACGACCACGATGCGGTACCTGTTCAGACCAAGGAAGACGAAGACGCCGGTCAGCGCGGCCAGCCACTGGCTCGCGGTCTGGGCGCCGAAGACAGCCTGGATGGTCTCGCCCTGCTGCAGGTACGGAGCGGCTGAAGCTTGCATCGAATCACGAAGTGCCAATGTGTGCCTCCCATGGGTAACTATGCCTCATATGACCAGAGCAGAACCTTACTTGGCTCCTTGACGCCTTGGTCCGGAAGTCCCAGAATTCCGCTGGATTCGTCGCTTCCGGCGGAATGATCAGCGATATCTCAGGCCGTTTTTCCGCGGCCTGCAGCGTGCTCGGTAGAACGGGCTTCGGAATATGCGAGAATTGCCGGGCAGGGATCGAGGCCCCCGTACCGAGGTCTAGTGGCAAACCGACAGGGGCCGTGGCAGCCCTGAACCTGGTGTCCATGAACCCCTCTGACTGCCCGCTGCGACTCGTCGAAGCCGCTGGTGTCATGTCGCTGGCTACCGACCTGGCGATGGGCCAGCCGCTCGAGCACGGCCTGCGCACGGCGATCATGGCCCTGCGCCTGGCCGAATCCATGGGCCTTGACGAAGACGAGCAGGTCACGGTCTTCTACACCGGTGTTCTGCACTTCGCGGGCTGCACCGCGGAGAGCGAGATCGACGCGCAATTCTTCGGCGACGAGATGTCCGCGCGCCCGCAGATGCTCGCCGCGATGATGGGAAGCAGGCGCGAGCTCATCGCGATGGCAATGCGGGTCGCCCACGCGGAGAGCGCGCCGATCACCAGGGCAACGCAGATGGCCAGATCAGCCTTCGGCGGCGTCGCCGAGTTCCGCAAGTGGGCAGCGAGCCACTGTGATGTCGCCAGGGTGCTTGGCGCGCGGATGGGGTTCTCGCAGGAGATCCAGACTGCGCTGCGGCACCTGTACGAACGCTGGGACGGCAAGGGCATGCCAGGGGACCTGCGCGGCAGCCAGATCCCGCTGGCTGTGCGGCTGATGCAGGTCGCGCAGGACGCTGACATGGTCTGGCGGCACGGCGGCCAGCGGCTCGCCAGCCGGGTACTGAGCGATCGGGCTGGCTCGGGACTCGATCCCGAGGCCGTGGCCGTCGCCCTGGCGCTCGGCGATGAGCTCTACGCGGGTCTGGACGCGCCATCGATCTGGGACCTGGTGCTGCGGGCCGAGCCGGGGCCGCGGCCCGTCGTCACTCAGGCCCGGCTGGACGCGTGCTTGTCAGCGGTGGCGGACTTCGCCGACCTGAAGAGCATGTGGACGATCGGGCACTCGCGCGGCGTCGCGCGCCTGGCGACCAGGGCCGGCGCCGTCGCGGGCCTGCCTGGCACCGACATCATGCTGTTGCACCAGGCAGCGCTCGTGCACGACATCGGCCGGGTCGCTGTGCCAGTGCACGTATGGGCCAGCCCTGACCCCCTGACCAGGCATCAGCGCGAGCAGGTCAGACTGCACGCCTATCACTCCGAGCGGGTGCTCGACGTGTCGGATGGCCTGCGGTCGCTCGCGAGGCTGGCCGGCGCGCACGGCGAGCGCTACGACGGGTCCGGCTACCACCGGGGCAATAAGTCAGGAGACCTGCCGCTCGCCGCCTGGCTGCTCGTCGCCGCTGATTGCTACCAGGCGATGCGCGAGCCGCGCGCCTACCGGCCGCCGCTGCCGGCCACAGCCGCAGCCGACGAACTGCGCAAGGACGCCGCCGACGGACGACTCGCGCCCGACGCTGTCAATGCCGTCCTCGTCGCGGCTGGCCAGCCGCGCGAACCGGTGCCGAGGCCGGCCGGGCTCTCAGAGCGTGAGTGTGACGTGCTCAGGCTCGTCGCGAGCGGGCTGGCCACCAAGCAGGCCGCCAGGCAGCTCGGCATCTCGCCGAAGACGTGCGACCACCACATTCAGAGCGTGTACAGCAAGGCCGGGGTGTCAACCAGGGCCGGCGCCACGCTATTCGCGCTGGAGCACGGCCTGGTCGCCCCTGACGTCAGCGCCTCCTCCTGACAACCACCACCCCTACCGAAACCCGCCCGTCCCAAAGACGTCCACGGCCTAATTTGCACGGCCAAAACCTGCACTGCCAAACCCTGTCCCCCCGGACCAGCTCTGTCGGCAACGATCGTGGCGGCCTCGCGGCCAGATGGCCATAGGGAGTTCTCCCGATTGTCCGCGCGGCCGTTCACCTGGTTGGGTAACTGGGACGGGGCCCGGCAGGAGGTGGTCACGGTAGCTGGCGTGCGCGTGACCGAGCGATCGGCCGCCGCGTGACGCGCTCCGCGCGGCCGGCCGCGTACATCCGCGTCGCAGCCGGCGGCGGGGCGCTGACCATCCTCACTCAGCGCACCGCGGTCTGCCACGCAGCGCTGGCCAGGGGCTGGCCAGAGCCGGTCGTGTACCTCGACGTGACCGGCGAGCACGGCCGCGGCGGCACCAGCGAACCGCGTGGCGGCACGCGGTCGGCGCTCGCCAGGCTCTCCGCCGCGGTCAGCACCGGCCAGCACGATGCGCTCTTGATCAGCGTCGGCACCATCCGCGGCCTCGCGGCAGACGTGGTGACCCTGCTGGGCAGTTGCTCCAGGCACGGTGTGGCGGTTGAGTGCGTCACGCCGCGCGCCCTGGCGGCCGGCGCCGCTAGCGAGCCTCGGCCAGGCCCGCTGGCATAGCCTGCGTCGCCCGCGGCCCACTTCCCGCCTCGTTTGCGGGGTTTCGCTGACCAAACGACTGCCGCGGGCATGCAGAATTGGGTCATGGGATTCGACTTGCCTGGCCTGCTCGCCGAGCGCAGTGGCCAGGGCTATGAGCTGCATGCCCGCTACCTCAACCCGCAGCGTCCCCGGATGCTGCACGCGATCGGGTTCGACAAGGTGTACGAGCGGGCCGAGGGCGGCTACCTCTTCGACGGCGACGGCGTGCGCTACGCGGACTTCCTGTCCGGGTTCGGCGTGTTCGGGGTTGGCCACAACCATCCGGTGGTCAGGAAGGCCCTGCACGACGTCCTCGACGCCGAACTCGCGAGCATGGTCCAGTTCGACTGCGCGCTGCTGCCCGGGCTGCTCGCCGAGCGCCTGCTGGCGAAGGCGCCAGGGCTTGACCGGGTCTACTTCTGCAACAGCGGCACAGAAGCCGTCGAGGCCGCGCTCAAATTCGCCAGGTACGCGACGGGCAGGCCGCGGATCCTGTATTGCGACCATGCCTTCCATGGCCTCACGACCGGCTCGCTGTCGGTCAACGGCGCCGACGAGTTCAGGCGCGGCTTCGACCCGCTGCTACCGGACACCTGCATCCCGTTCGGCGACCTTAGCGCCCTGGAGACCGAGCTGCGCAAGGGCGACGTCGCTGCGCTCGTCGTCGAGCCGATCCAGGGCAAGGGCGTGGCGGTCGCGCCGCCCGGGTACCTCGCCGGAGCGAGCAAGCTGCTCAGGGACAAAGGCGCCCTGCTGATCTGTGACGAGGTACAGACCGGCATGGGCAGGACCGGACGGTTCTTCGCCTACCAGCACGACGACGTCGACCCCGACATCGTCACGGTCGCCAAGACCCTGTCCGGTGGTTTCGTCCCGGTCGGCGCCACCATGGCGAAGGGCTGGATCTTCGAGAAGGTGTACTCCTCGATGGACCGCGTCCTGGTGCACGACACCACCTTCGGGTCGAACGCCGCCGCCATGGCGGCCGGCCTGGCCACGCTCGCCGTGATCGAGGAGGAGCAACTCGTCGCCAATGCCGAACGGACAGGAGCGGCGATGACGCGGGCACTGACCGAGCTGGCCGGCCAGTACGAGATGCTTGCCGATGTCAGAGGCCGCGGGCTGATGATCGCGATGGAGTTCGGCAAGCCGGCCTCCCTGAAGCTGCGGACCAGCTGGAACATGCTGCAGAAGGCCAGGCGCGGCCTGTTCGCCCAGATGGTCGTCGTCGCGCTGTTCCAGCGGCACCAGATCCTCACCCAGGTTTCCGGCGACTACATGGAGGTCATCAAGTTGCTGCCCGTGCTCGGCATCGGCGAGGACGAGGTGACCATGTTCAGCGAGGCGCTGGCCGACGTCATGCGGGACGCGCACCGCGGCAGCGGCCTGATGTGGGACTTCGGCCGTTCCCTGGTCAAGCAGGCAGTGACACGGTAAGCCACGTGGCTACTTCTCCCGCTGGTGATAGCCGGCCGTCATGCCGCCGTCGACCGGCAGCGCTGTACCGGTGATGAACTCGGCCTCGGCACTCGCGTAGAAGACAGCCGCGGCCGCGACATCGCTGGCCTGTCCGATCCTGCCGATCGGCGGGACCGGCCAGGCGCCACTCTCCGGCCTGTCCCGCTCCCCCGGCGGGGCCATGTGCCGCATGCCTGGCCAGGTGTCGCCCGGGCACAGCACGTTCGAGCGCACCCCGTCCTTGCCGCCCTCCAGCGCGAGCATCTTGCCGAGCATCACGACCGCGGCCTTGGACACCGAGTACAGGCCGATCGACTGCTCGCCCCAGATACCTGCGTCGGACGCGACATGGATCATGCATCCCCGGCTCGCTGCCAGGTGCGGGTAGGCGGCGCGCGCGTAGAGGAAGTAGCCGCGGACGTTGACGTCCATCAGCCGGTCGTAGTCCTCGAGCGGCGTCGCCAGCAGCCCGGCGTCAATCCCGACGGCCGCGTTGTTCACCAGGACAGACAGGCCGCCGAGGCGCTCGGCAGCCGCGGCGGCCGACTCGGTCACCGCGGCCGGGTCGCCGGCGTCCGCGGCCAGGAACCACGCGGAGCCGGACCGGCGCAATGACTCCTCAGCGGACCGGCCAAGGCCAGCGTCGCGACCGGTGAACACCACAGCGGCGCCCTGGGCGATGAACCGCTCCGCGATTGCGAAGCCGATGCCGGTCGTGCCGCCCGTGACCAGCGCTCGTGCACCAGCCAGCCGCCCGCTGCCGTTCGTCCCGGTCACCTGACCGCCTCCCTGATCCGCCGCCAGCCGCGCACACTCAGTCTTCCCGGTGGGACACTACGGGGATGGCCAGGCAAGCGGCGACCGTCGACGAGTACATCGGGTCCTGCCCCGACGACGTGCAGGAGATCCTGCGCGAGATCAGGCAGCGTGTGCACGCTGCCATGCCGGGAGCCGGCGAGGTCATCAGCTACGGGATCCCGGCGATGACCCTTGGCGGCAAGCAGCTGATCTATTTCGGCGCCTGGAAGACGCACATCTCGGTGTACCCCTTGCCGGCCGGCGACGCGGCCCTGCAGCAGGACATCGCGCCGTACCTGGCCGGCAAGGGCACACTCAGGTTCTGGCTCCGCGAGCCCGTGCCCTACGAGCTCATCGAACGAGTAGCCGCGGCGCTCGCCACCGAGCGCGGCCAGCGGTCACCGCGTCAGTAGCCGTAACCGCCGCCACCTGAACCGGTCGTCGGGGACGTCGACGGGTTGGACGCCGGAGCGCCGCCGGTGGCGGTCACCTCGTGCCAGAGGCCGCCGTTGATGTTGACTCCGTTGCCGCTGGCCTCGTCGGGCTTCGAGTCACCTTTATAGGTGTACAGCGGGTGACCGTCGAACGTCGCCTGCTTGGAGCCATCCGACCTGGTAATGGTGCCGAACGTGCCCTTGATGCCAGACCCGCTGACCGGGCCCTTCATGGGCGGCCAGAAGGTGGCACAGGATCCGTTGCACTTCGACGTCGTGCTGGTGTCGGGCGCGAACCAGTACAGCACGAAGCCCTGAGCGTTCGTCAGGACCGTCGCCCCGCCGACCTTCGCGGTCTTGACCGTGTTCCCTGAGGCGTTGCCGCCTGCGCCACTCATGTTTCCTGAGCCGCCTGAACTGCCTGAACTGCCGCATCCGGCAGCTATCAGCGCCGCGGCCACCAGCCCAGCTGGTGCCAGCCATCTGTTGTTCACAAGGTCCTCCGTTCGCTGGCAGGTTGCGCCGATACCCTGAATCACGTAGCCCGCGACCAGATCGTTCATGCTGAACCTCGCCCGCCATCGCTACGTACTTGTCACCAAGCGCGTGACTGGAGAGGCGGCCCGATGTCACCGTCCAGATCAGCCCGGGCACCGGCCGTCGTGAGCACGGCGACCGCGCTGGCCGGCTGCCTCATGTTCGTGGTCGCGGGCTGCGCTTCAGGGCAGGCGCCACACCGGCCGCCTCGCGACACCAAGGCCCTGGCCAGGGCCTACCTGGCCATCGCCGAGCCAGCCAACCACCGTCTCGACGTCGAGGTCGACGCGTACGACGACGCGGCGCACCACAACCTCGCGGCCGCCGCGGCCGCCCTGCGAGCCCAGGCGGCGACCGAGCGCCAGTTTGACAGGGAACTGGCCAGGATCGGGTTCCCGCCTCGCCCCGCTGCGACCGCGCGGGCGCTGATCCGGGTCAACGAGATCCGCGCCAGGCTGGCCGAGCACGAGGCGAAGGCGGCGTCGATTCCGGCGTTGCTCACCTTCACCGGCGCGCACAAAATGGCCGACGCGCAGGTCGAGGCGCAGGTTAGGATGATCCGCTCGCAGCTTGGCCTGCCCCCGCCAGATGCCAGCTAGACCGCGGCAATCGTCCTCCGTCCTGTCAAGGGACAATGGTGCCTGTCCCCCGGAAGCCAGCAGAGAGGATCATCATGGAGCTCGGCCTGCACGTGGCGGATTTCACCTGGCCAGCCGGGCCGCAGGGTCTGGGCAAGGACCTAGCGACCGTCGCGAAGGCGGCCGAGGACTGCGGGTTCGCCAAGCTCAGCGTGATGGACCACGTGTGGCAGATCGGCGTCGTCGGGCCGCCCGAGCACGAGATGCTCGAGGCGTACACAGCGCTCGGTTATCTGGCCGCGTGCACCTCGCGGATCGAGCTGCTCGCCTGGGTGACCGCGGTGGTCTACCGCGAGCCTGGCCTGCTCGCCAAGTGCGTGACCACGCTCGACGTGATCTCTGGCGGCCGCGCCTGGCTTGGTATCGGCGCGGCGTGGAACGCTGATGAGTCCCACGGCCTCGGGCTGCCGTTCCCGCCCACCGCCGAGCGGTTCGAGCGCCTCGAGGAGGCGCTGCAGATCTGCCTGCAGATGTGGAGCGACGACGACAGTCCGTACTCAGGCAAGCACTACCAGCTCGAGCGCACGCTGAACTCGCCACAGGCGATCTCCAGGCCGCACCCGCCGATCCTGATCGGGGGCGGCGGCGAGCGCAAGACGCTGCGCATGGTCGCGCAGTATGCCCAGGCCTGCAACCTCTTCGCCGGCCCTGACCTGGAGCACAAGCTTGACGTGCTGCGCGAGCACTGCGCGGCCCTGGGCCGCGACTACGACGAGATCCACAAGACCGTGATGCTGCCGATGGATCCTGGCGAGAACGGCGAGCACGTCGACGAGATCCTCGAGCGACTGCGCTGGGCCGCCTCCCTCGGCGTCAGCCACGCCCACAGCAGGGTCCCGAACGTCACGGCGATCACGCCGCTCGAGATCATCGGCGAGCGGATCATCCCGGTGGCCGCCGGCTTCTGAGGTTGCCGCGCACCGGCAGATGTCTGTCAGGGCGGAACTTGAGGCTGCCGAGCGGGCCTGGCGCGCTCACCTTCCCAGGCTCACCGAAGAGTTCGCTGCCCGCTGGTCGCTGACGCTCGAGCCGCCGTTCCCGATCGGCGGCAGCGCATCCTGGGTCGCGCCGGCCCGCACCCGCGCTGGCGAGCGGGTCGTGCTGAAGCTCGGCTGGACGCACGAGGAAGCCCTGCACGAGGCCGACGGCCTGCGGCTCTGGGATGGCCACGGGACGGTCAGGCTGATCGCGTCGCATGCCGACGGTCCGACCACCGCGCTGGTGCTGGAAATCTGCGAGCCTGGCACCCAGCTGGCGCAGGCGCTGCCTGAGCCCGAGCGTGACGTGGTCATCGCCGGGCTGCTGCGGCGGCTATGGCTGCGGCCGCCCGCTGGCCATCCGTTCCGCCCGCTGGCGCTGATGTGCGAGCAGTGGGCGACCAGGTTCAAACTCGACAACGCCGAGGCCATCGCCCGCGGCGATGACCAGATCGACCCGGGCCTGGCGCGGGCGGGCATCGAGTTGTTCAGGGAGCTCCCCCACACCGCAGAGCGCTCCGTGCTCTTGCTGACTGACCTGCACCACTTCAACGTGCTGGCGGCGCGGCGCGAGCCCTGGCTGGTCATCGACCCCAAACCGTACGTCGGCGACCCGGCCTACGACACGCTGCAGCACATGCTGAACTTCCCAGACCGGCTCGCAGCCGACCCAGCCGGCCTCGCCGACCGGATGGCCCGGCTGCTCGACCTCGACCCGCGGCGGGTCAGGCTCTGGCTCTTCGCCCGCTGCGTGCAGGAGTCCGTCGACGAGCCAGCCCTGCGCGAGGTGGCCGCGAAGCTCGCGCCCTGAGCGGAGCGCCGTGCCCGCGAAAACGCCGTCCTCGTGAATCAGCCTTCACGGCTGACCCGCTGTTCCACCTGTTCAACGGCGACCTGTGCTACGGCAACGTCAGTGGCCAGCCGGTCGCGACCCGGACGTCGTTCTTCACCAACAACATGCGCTCGGCCGCCCGGCGTCCTGTCCGGCAGCAACCTGCTCACCCCGGCGCCGCAGAGCAGCAACGCGGCGGAGATGGACACCTCGCTGGGCACCGTGCACATGATCATCGGCGGTGGCGGTCACTCCACGCCGACGCCGGTGGCCGACTTCGACATGCCGCGACGGCGTCCTGACCACGAGCGTCGGCCCCGGCAGCCCGCAGGCACAGCACGCGTCGATCACCACGACCGAGCCAGCGCCGTGGTCGGCCTACCTACAGGGACAGGTGCTCCAGCGCGAGGTAGGTACGCGCGGCCCAGGCGGCGGGATCGCGGGCGAAATCGCGCTGGAGCGCCCTGTCGTTGAGCGCGTTGTCGAGGGCGGCCATGATCATCGACTGGTCGAGTACCAGGTACCGATGCCCGACCGCGCCGGTGACCGGGTCGACCGAGTCGAAGAATCCATCGGCGCCGTACACGCCTGGGAAGAGCCGGCGCAGCGCCGCGATGTTGGCGTAGGCCTGCCGCGGCGTCACGTCCAGCGCCAGGAACGAGGCGTGCGGCGTCACGACGTCCTCGGTCGCGCAGCCGTGGCACTGGGACAGGCCCAGGTTCGGATGGCTGGCGTCCGCGCCGGTCCCGTAGTACGGGAACGCCAGGCCCCCGACGCCGTACCCGCCGTAGTTGTCCGTGTCGTCCGGCGTGCTCGATGGCGACATGCCCCACACCGGGTAGTGCAGCTGCTGTGTCGCGTACCTGATCTGCACGTCGGCGGTCCTGATGTCGGCGACGCCGAAGCTATGCGTGCCCCAGCTGGTCTCAGGCACCACTTCGTTCGCCATCAGCCCCTCGAACATCCCGCCCGCGTAGGTCGGGATGAACGTCAGGTTCGTGCCCGGATAGGTGTAATGGCCTTCCCACACGGGGAATTGCCGGCCCGACTGCGGGTCGGTGTAGGTCTGCCAGGATCCGCCCATCGGCCACTGCCCCTGCCAGGAGAAGTCGGGATCGGTTGCCTGGCAGTCCAGGAACGGAGCTGGCGGCGGCAGCATCCGCCAGCTGCGCCACCAGACGTCGCCCGGCATCTGGTGCAGGCCCATCCCGATGTACGCGGAGATCCGCGGGTCGCTGTAGAACGCGCCGTTGTGGTAGTAGCGCGTCCAGTTGTCACCCTGATCGGGCGCCAGCCCGACGTAGTAGCCGCCGTACATCTGGCCGGTCGGCTGGTTCCCCTGGATCGCAGGGTTGGTGTTGCAGTGCGTCTGGGCCCTGCCGTCATAGAAGAGGCCGAAGTTCATCGGCGCGATCAGGCTGTCGGCCAGCTGCCGCACCTGCGGCAGCGCTTCGCGGGCCACGATGAGCCCAGAGGCGTACCAGCCGTTGTCGACGTTGGAAATGAAGTAGCAGTTGTCGAACGTCGGCGTGCTCTCCGTGGCGCAGTCGATGTCGCCGGGATTCCTGATCACGTCGCCGGTCTGGGTGTCGTACCACTGGTACAGGAACCCGTCGAACCGCTTCAGCGAGGCCACCTCGGTCAGCGTCGCCCGCACCCTAGCGGCCGCCTGGCTCGTGCTGATCAGGCGCAGGTCCCTGGCCGCGACGACGGCCCAGAGATAGACGCCGATGTTGGCGGCCGAGGTGTACCTGCCGTAGCCCGTCGGGGACGATGAGCCACCCGCGAAGGTGATGTTGTCCATCGGCAGGTTGGTCGCCTGATCGACGTCGGCGCCGTAGAACTTCCAGGTGTCCTTGGCGATAGAGCGCAGGTCCGCGCGCTGGCCGCCGGTCGGGCTGGCGTAGGGCGCGACGGGGGTGTCCGGCCCTGCGGCAGCCTGGCCGGAGCGCGTCTGGCTGGCCAGTGCCTGGGCAGCGGGCAGTAAGGCGGCTGAGCCAGCCGCCGCGAGCACGGCCGCCATGAGCACGGCGGTCCTGAAGCGTCTCAGTGCCGGTCCCCTCCTCAGTGCCGTTCCTCAGTGCCGTTCTTCAGTGCCGTTCTTCAGTGCCGTTCTTCAGTGCCGTGGTGTCAGCCGGATCCTGGCGACGCCGGGCATGGGCAGGTCCAGGTCGAAGCTCGTCGTGCCTGCTCGCGGGCTGACGTCACCGAGCGGCTCCTCGTACAGCTGGTCTGCGGCCCGCAGGCTGGCCCACAGCGTCTCGTCGGGCCAGATCACGTTCGCCGGGCAGCGGGCCACGATGTTCGAGTGCTGCGCATCGACCAGGGCGAGGCTCGCCTGGTAGCCGCCAGAGCCGAGCCCGCTCACGTTGATCACGACCCGCCGGTCCAGCCGCGGGTCACCGGCCTGCAGCGCGACGTTTGGCGTGCCGTTCCAGACCAGGACGTCCACCGTGCCGTTCTCGTGCCTGGCCGCCCAGTCCTGCACGAGCGTGCCGGCGCCGTCGCCCTCGGCGCGGGTCGCCAGCAGCTGATCGCCGAGGCTCTGTGCCAGGTGGACCGCCCAGTACCTCGGCTTGCGCAGGTTCCCGACTGTGAGCAGGCCGAAGCCGTTGTGGAACAGCCGCTGCGGGCGGCCTAGTTCGCTGAAGTGATCACTGATCACCCAGTGGGCGAGTGCGTCCAGCCGACCTTGCGCGCTGCGCAGTCCTGCCAGGATGAACGGAGCGCCAAGCGCGCCGTCGTGAACGTCGCCGAAGTGGGTCGCGCTGATTCCCCATTCCGTCCACCAGATCGGAATGCCGTCGAAGCCGTGCCGTCGCAGCGCGGGCCGCGGATCCACCGGCAGGTTGCCGTACGTGTGCGTGGAGACGAAGTCCAGCGGCACGCCAGTCTCCGCGGCGTGCGCGGCTAGCGTCTCGATCCAGCTGGCCGCGGCCGTGGCAGGACCGCCCACCCGCAGCCTGGGATGCACCGCCTTGATCGCCCTGGCGGACTCGTCGTAGAGCCGCAGATACTCCAGCCGCGTGCCGGACCAGAAGACATCCAGGTCGGGTTCGTTCCACACCTCGAACGCCCACTGCGCGACCTCGTCGATGCCATACCTGACGACCAGGTGCGAGGCCAGCGCGCTGACGAGACGCCGCCACTCATCCCAGTCGCGCGGCGGCGAGATGATGCCGCGGTAGTCGAACACGGTCTGCTCAGGGTCGCGGGCCAAGGCGGCCGGCATGAAGGACAACTCGACCACAGGGCGCAAGCCGAGCCCGAGTAGCCGGTCGTACAACGCGTCGACCCGGGCGAAGTCGAACCTGATCGCTCCGCCCGAGCCGACCACGACGACGCCGTTGTCGTCGTGCAAGATCCCGTGCGCCCTGACCATCTGGGCGCCGAGGTCATGGCGCGCTTGCCGGAGCGCGGCCTCGAACTCGGCCGCGACCCGCTCGCCGGCCGCGTCGCCGGCCGGCTCCAGCTGCGTGAGCCGCTCGGAGCCGA
Organism: uncultured Actinomycetota bacterium; assembly: GCA_963739025.1. Taxonomy (GTDB): domain Bacteria; phylum Actinomycetota; class Actinomycetes; order Streptosporangiales; family Streptosporangiaceae; genus Chersky-822. The sequence goes on from CAVTYS010000006.1 coordinate 1,476,525, forward strand.
TCATCCGCCACACCCGGTCAAGCCGGCCGGCGTCGGAGGCGGCGTCCGCGAAGATCGTGACCTGGTCGGCGCGCTCCCCTGCCCCGACCGCTGACTGCACAGCCTGCGACTGCCCGCCAGCCGTCCGCGCTGTCGCCTGCCTGGTCCAGGACATCGCCGCGTACTCAGCACCGGCGACAGCGCCGACCCGGTAGGTGTAGTCGGTCTCGTCCGCGAGGCCGGTGTCAGCGAACGGCGGGCCGACCACGGCGGGGACGTCGCTGCCGCCGTGCCGCACGATCTCGAACGGCCCGGTTCCCTCGGCCCGCTCGATCAGGTAGCCGGCGGCGCCTGGCACGGGGCTCCAGGTCAGCTCGATGTGCCCAAGCCGCGGCCGGGCGGTGAGTTCAGGCCCCGTGGCCCGTGCTCCCGTGCCCTGTGCTCCCGTGCCCAGTGCTCCCGTGGCTGGCGTGACCTCGGCCGGAACAGCCGGAAAGTTCATGTTGCTCCCCTGCTGATCATGGGCCGGGACGTGCAGCCGCAGCTTCGCCTGATCACGACCTCAGTGGGCAGCATCACTGACTTGCGGCCACGGTCCCTGTCGACGATCCGCTCGAAGAGCAGCTCGACCGAGCGCTCGCCGAGTTCCCGCATCGGCTGGCGGACGGTGGTCAGCGCGGGCCTGACGTGCCGCCCAGCCGAGATGTCGTCGAAGCCGGTCACCGCCACGTCAGACGGGACGCGCAACCGGGCGGCCCGCAGGGCCGTCAGCGCCCCGAGCGCCATCTCGTCGTTGCCGCAGACGATCGCCCGCGGGCGGCGTCCCCGCCTGATCAGCGCGCGCACCGCGGCCGCCCCGCCTGCCTCAGTGAAGTCGCCAGACGCGGCCGGACGGTCAGGCTCACGCAGCCCCGCGTGCCTGAGCGCGTCGCGGAAGCCGGCGAACCGCTCCTCGGAATCGGGCGACTTCTGGGGACCAGCAAGAAAGATCAGGTCGGCGTATCCGTGCAGGCCGATCAGGTGCGCGGTCATGGCCCGCGCCCCGCCCCGGTTGTCGGCCTCGACATAGTCGGGTCCTGAGCGTGCGAGCCGGTTGGCCAGCATGACAACCGGCACGATCCGCGAGAGCGCGACGACATCGTCGTCGGGCAGGCTCCTGGCAAGTACCACAAGGCCGTCGACCTTGCCGGCGACGGCGAACGCGAGCTTGCGGCCGGAGGCGCTCCGAGTCGCGGCGATCAGGACGGCGTCCCCTGCCGACGTTGCCGCCCGCTCGGCACCCCTGATCACCTGGTCGACGTAGAGGGCCGACTCCTCCTCGGCCTGGCCCGAGCCGCCGAGGTCGGGGAAGATGAGTCCCACGATGCCGGTCCGCTTGGACGCCAGGCCGCGCGCCGGGCCGTTCGGCACCCAGCCGAGCTCCGCAGCCGTGGCGCGGACCCGCTCGCCGGTCTCGGCGGAAAAACCCCTGCCCTCTGCCATGACCCGGGACACGGTCGCGGTCGACACCCCGCTGCGCTTGGCGACTTCGTAGATCGTTGACCGGACAGCCACAGGCGGACCTCGCGACGCTGATGCTACAAGCCGCTACGTTGCGTAAGCGATTGCTCAACGTAAGCGGTTGCTCTGATTAACCGCTTACGTAATCAGTGCGGGCGTATGGTGTCAAGGCATTCGCAGCGGAATGGGCCGGGGACATCACCGCTGCGGTATCGCGGGCGACCAGGACTGTCGGTGGCCTGAGTTACTGTGACCAGGTGCTTGAGTCGTTCCATCCGGCCGTGCGGACCTGGTTCGCCAGGCGGTTTCCTGATGGGCCGACGCAGCCGCAGCTCGAGGGCTGGGCGCAGATCGCGGCTGGCCGCCACACGCTGATCGCCGCGCCGACCGGATCGGGCAAGACGCTGGCTGCGTTCCTCGTGTGCATCGACCGGCTGTACCGGGCGCATGAGGCCGCGGTCGCGCAGTCCGCCGGCGCGGATCGCGAGGAGGCCGCGGAGTCGATTCCCGGCGAGAGTCCTGTTAAGGATCCGAGGCCAGCAGCCGGCCCGCAGGGCCCGAGGCCAGCAGCCGGCCCGCAGGGCCCGAGGCCAGCAGCCTGCCCGCAGGGCCCGAGGCCAGCAGCCGGCCCGCAGGGCCCGAGGCCAGCAGCCGGCCCGCAAGGGCCAGAAGTGGTGTACGTATCACCGCTCAAGGCGCTCGCCGTGGATATCTCGCAGAACCTGGAACAGCCGCTCGCCGAGATCGCAGAGGTGGCCGGCGAGCTCGGGCTGCCGGCGCCCGCGATCAAGGTCGCGGTCAGGACCGGCGACACCGCGGCGGCCGAGCGCGCCGCGATGCTGAAGAAGCCGCCTGACTTGCTGATCACCACCCCCGAATCGCTGTACCTGCTGCTCACCGCCGAACGGCCGCGCGCGATGCTGCGCGCCGCGACCACCGTGATCGTCGACGAGATCCACGCGGTCGCCGGCAACAAGCGCGGCTCGCACCTGGCGCTGACCCTGGAGCGGCTCGCCCACGTGGCTGAGCAGCCCGTTCAGCGCATCGGGCTGTCCGCGACCCAGCGGCCGATCGACATCGTGGCCAGGCTGCTGGTGGGCGCGGGCCCTGACCGGTCGGAGGCAGACGGTTCGCCGCGCTGCGCGATCGTCGACTCCGGGCACCGGCGCGCGCTGGACCTCGGACTTGAGCTGCCGTCCGACGAGCTCGGTGCCGTCGCCACCGCCGAGCAGATGGCCGAGATCACCGACCTGATCGCCAGGCATGTGCATGAGCACAAGACCACGATCGTCTTCGTCAACACCAGGCGCATGGCCGAGAAGCTCGCGCATGAGCTCGGCGAGCGGCTGGGCGCCGGCCTCGTGGCCGCGCACCACGGGAGCCTGTCGAAGGATCGCAGGCAGCGGGTCGAGGCCAGGCTGCGGACCGGTGACCTGCGCGCGCTGGTCGCGACCGCGTCGCTCGAGCTCGGCATCGACATCGGGCCGATCGAGCTGGTCTGCCAGATCGGTTCACCGCGCAGCTTCGCCACGTTCCTGCAGCGCGTCGGCCGGTCCAACCACACCACAAGCGGCGTCCCCGCCGGACGGCTCTACCCCACGACCAGGGACGAGCTCGTCGAGTGCGCCGCCCTGCTACGCGGCGCCCTGACCGGCCGGCTGGACGCGCTAGTCATTCCGCAATGCCCGCTCGACATCCTGGCGCAGCAGATCGTCGCGGAGTGCGCGGCAGCCGAGTGGGCCGAGGACGACCTGTTCGCGCTGGTTCGCGGCGCGGCCCCGTTCGCCGCGGTGACAGCCGAGGAATTCGACGAGGTCGCGAGCATGCTCGGGGAGGGAATCCGCACCGGTCGCGGCCGACGGGCCGCGTACCTGCACCGTGACCAGGTCAACGGGAAGCTGAAAGCCAGGCGCGGCGCCCGGCTGGCGGCGCTCACCTCCGGCGGCGCCATTCCCGAGCTCGGCGACTTCCGCGTCCTCGCCGAGCCAGACAACGCCCTGGTCGGCACCGTCAACGAGGACTGGGCGATCGAGAGCATGGCAGGAGACATCTTCCTGCTGGGAACCACCTCGTGGCGGATCAGGCGGGTTGAGCCCGGCATCGTCAGGGTCGAGGACGCGCACGGCGCCCCGCCGTCCGTGCCGTTCTGGCTCGGCGAGGCGCCAGGCCGCACGGTTGAGCTGTCCGAGGAGGTCAGCTCGCTGCGTGCGGCGATGGCGTCCCGGCTGCAGGCTGGCGAGGACGCCGATCAGAGGATCCCGGCCGAGCAGGACAGGGCCGTTGATCGGGAAGGGGCCGTTGATCAGGACGAGGCCGTCAGGTGGCTGATGGCCGAGTGCGGGATAGCAGCTGATGCCGCCGAGACGATCGCGGCCTACCTGGGCTCAGCGATCGCCCAGCTCGGGGTGCTCCCGACGATGGACACGATCGTGCTCGAGCGGTTCTTCGACGAGGCCGGCGGCATGCAGCTGGTGGGACACACGCCGTTCGGAGCCCGGCTGAACCGCGCCCTTGGGCTGGCGCTGCGCAAGCGGTTCTGCGTGACGTTCGACTTCGAACTGCAGGCGGCCGCCAGCGACGACGCGATCCTGCTCTCGCTGGGGCCGCAGCACAGCTTCCCGCTCGAGCGGGTGCCTAAGTTCCTGGCGTCAGGCACCGTCGAGGAGGTCGTCAGGCAGGCGGTGCTGACGTCGCCGATGTTCGCGGCCAGGTGGCGCTGGAACCTCAACACCTCGCTGACGGTGCTGCGGATGCGCGGCGGCAAGAAGAACCCGCCCGCCATCCAGCGAATGGAAGCCGACGACCTGATGGCGGCCGTGTTCCCGACCCTCGCGGCCTGCCAGGAGAACGTCGCGCCTGGCCCGATGGAGATCCCTGACCAGGTGCTGGTCCGCCAGACGCTCACCGACTGCCTGCACGAGGCGATGGACATCGCCGGGCTGAAGGAGCTGGTCTCCGGGATCGAGGCCGGCCAGGTCAACGTCGTCGTGCGCGACACCACCGAGCCTTCGGTGCTGGCGCACGAGATCCTGAACGGGCGGCCGTTCACGTTCCTGGACGACGCTCCCCTTGAGGAGCGCCGCAGCCGGGCCGTGCCGCTCCGCCGTGGCCTGCCGGTGCAGCCGCACGAACTCGCCCGCCTCGACGCCGCCGCGATCGAGCGAGTGGCCGACCAGGTCAAGCCCGATCCTCGGGATCCCGACGAGCTGCACGACGTGCTCATGAGCCTGGTGGCCGTGCGCCCAGAGCCGGCCTGGAATGAGTGGTTCGCGGCGCTGGGCGCGGCCGGCCGGGTCGTGCGGATCGCCGCGCCGACCGGGGACTTCTGGGCGGCGGTTGAGCGGCTGCCGCAGATCGAGACGCTCTACCCGGGAGCGGCCATCTCACCTCCGGGTGCAGGGCCTGCTGACGCAGGGCCGGCGGGCGCGGGTCCGGCAGGGAAGGGACTGGCTGCCGACCCTGGCTCGGATGCCAGCGAGCCGGCCGACGAGGACGCGGCGGCCGCGCTGCTGCTCCGCGGACACCTCGAATGCCGGGGACCGTCGACCATCGCCGCGCTCAGCGAGGCCACCGGGCTGCGCGCGTCGCTGATCGCGGTCGGCCTGGCCGTGCTCGAGCAGGAAGGCTTCGCGATCTCCGGCCGGTTCACCGGGCCCGAAGCGGACGAGGAGTACTGCGCCAGGCGGCTGCTGGCGCGGATCCACGGCTATACGAGGGATCGTCGCCGCCGCGAGATCGAGCCCGTGACGGCGCGGGACTTCATGCGGTTCCTGCTCCGCTGGCAGCACGTCGCCGCTGGCACCAGGCGAGAGGGCCGGTTCGGGCTGCTCTCGGTCATCGAGCAGCTTCAGGGTTTCGAGCTGGCCGCCGGCGTCTGGGAGAACGCGGTGTTCGCCGGCCGCGTCGACGGCTACCGGCGCGAGTGGCTCGACGAGCTCTGCCTGTCCGGCCAGGTTTCGTGGGGCCGGCTGTCGGTCAAGGACGCTGCGGACCTCGGCGCAGCCGCTGGTGTCCTCGACGAGCCGGCCAGACCTGGCAGGCCTTCGCGCGCGACACCGATCACGCTCGCGCTCCGCGATGACCTGTCCTGGCTGCTCCGCGCCGCCCGCGGGGACCTCACCCCGGCCGAACCCGGCGCGGGTCCCACGCTCGACGTACTCGAGGCGCTGCGCAGCCGCGGCGCGCTGTTCCGCCACGACCTCGTCACGATCACGGGCCGTCAGCCGCATGAGATCGATCAGGCGCTCTGGGACGCCGTGGCCCGAGGCGTGGTCACAGCCGACGGGTTCAGGGCCATCCGGTCGCTGCTGCGGCGCGGCGGCCGGCCCGCGTTCCCGCAGCCTCGAGGGCTGCGGCGCGGCGTGCGAGGCACCACCGGCGGCGCGTCAGGACGCTGGTCGCTGCTGCCGAGTCCGGTCAGCGGCCCCGACCGGGACGAACTTGCCGAGGCCGTCGCGGAACAGCTGGCCGCTCGCTGGGGTGTGGTGTTCCGCGATCTCGTCGCCAGGGAGAGCCTCGCCGTCCCGTGGCGCGACGTGCTCTGGGCGTTCCGGCGCATGGAGGCAAGGGGAACGATACGCGGCGGCAGGTTCGTGACCGGATTCAGCGGTGAGCAGTACGCGCACCCGGACGCGATCGACGTGCTCCGCAGCCTTCGCAAGCAGCGCCCGAACGGCGAACAGGTCAGGATCTCCGGGGCCGATCCGCTCAACCTGACCGGCGTCATCCTGCCGGGCCCGCGTGTCCCGGCCATCGCCTCCAGCTCGGTCATCCTCACCGACGGAGCGGTGGCGACCGCGCCGGATGCCGGCCAGCCAGCGATGGCGACCGCCCGCGCCACCGCCTGACCTGCCGCCGCATCTCGAGAGAGGTGTCGGCAGGGCGGGTCGAATTGGCGGCGCGGGAATGGCGGAGGCGTTGACCTCGCCGTCTAACCAGAACTGTGTTACCAGCCGGTAGAACGGGGCAAGTGTGTGGTGACGACTATCAGGACGGGACCACCCATGAGTACTCCCACCGCAGATCACGTCAGGCACGTCGGCGAGCGCGAGGCGAGGCAGACAGCGGAAGCCGCACGAGAGGCCGACTGGAGGCTGCCCAGTTTCGGCAAACAGCTATTCCTCGGCGACTACCGGCTTGACCTCATTCACCCGCACCCGCACCCGAGCGAGGAGGCGGCCGCCAGGGGCGAGGAGTTCTGCGCCAGGATGCGGGCGTTCTGCGAGGAGTCCGTGGACCCAGCGCAGATCGAACGGGACGCCATGATCCCCGACGACGTGATCCGCGGCCTAGCGTCGATCGGCGCGTTCGGCATGAAGATCGCGCCAGAGTACGGCGGGCTCGGCCTGACGAACCTGTACTACAACCGGGCCCTCATCATCGCCGGATCGGCGTCTGCCGCCGTAGCGGCGCTGCTGTCGGCGCATCAGTCGATCGGAGTCCCCCAGCCGCTCGCCCAGTTCGGAACCGACGACCAGAAGCAGCAGTTCCTGCCACGGTGCGCGCGCGGCGAGATCAGCGCCTTCCTGCTCACCGAGCCCGACGTGGGTTCCGACCCCGCGAGGCTGAACACGACAGCGATTCCGTCTGATGACGGCTACGTGCTGAACGGCGTGAAGCTCTGGACCACCAATGGCGTCGTGGCCGACCTGCTTGTCGTCATGGCCAGGGTGCCGGAGAGCGAGGGCCACAGGGGCGGGATCACCGCGTTCGTTGTCGAGGGCAACGCCGAAGGCATCACGGTCGAGCGGCGCAACGCGTTCATGGGCCTGCGCGGCCTGGAGAACGGCGTGACCAGGTTCCACGATGTCGTGGTGCCCGCGGCGAACCGCATCGGAAAGGAGGGCCAGGGCCTGAAGATCGCCCTCACCACCCTCAACACCGGGCGTTTGTCCCTGCCAGCGAGCTGTGCAGCGGCAGGCAAGCTCGCGCTCAAGATCGCCAGGGAATGGTCCAAAGAACGAGTCCAGTGGGGACGGCCCGTCGGTGAGCACGAGGCCGTGGCCAAGAAGATCGCCTTCATCGCCGCGACCACCTACGCCCTCGAGGCAGTGGTGGAGCTGTCCAGCCAGCTAGCCGACGACAAGCGGAACGACATCAGGATCGAAGCCGCCATCGCCAAGCTGTACTGCTCAGAGATGGGCAGCCAGATCGTCGACGAGCTCGTGCAGATCAGGGGCGGCCGCGGGTACGAGACCGCAGAATCCCTCGCGGCGCGTGGTGAGCGCGGCGTGCCAGCCGAGCAGATGATGCGGGACATGCGGATCAACCGCATCTTCGAAGGTTCGTCGGAGATCATGCGGCTGTTCATCGCGCGCGAGGCGGTCGACGCGCACCTGTCCGCGGCGGGCGAGCTCATCGACGCCAGCCTGCCGGCCGCGCGCCGGGCCAAAGCAGCCGCGCAGGCGGGCCAGTTCTACGCTAAGTGGCTGCCCACGCTCGTAACGGGCCAGGGCCAGCGGCCACGGTCCTACAGCGAGTTCGGCCCGCTTGCTACGCACCTGCGGTACGCCGAGCGGGCCAGCAGGAAGCTGGCCAGGTCGACGTTCTACGCGATGGGACGCTGGCAGGGGCGGCTGGAGCGCAAGCAAGGCTTCCTCGGCCGGATCGTCGACATCGGCGCCGAGCTGTTCGCGATCAGCGCGGTCTGCGTCCGTGCTCAGATGGACGGTGCAGCAGGGACCAGCCGCGGCGCGGTGGCGCGGGAACTCGCCGACGTGTTCTGCGTCCAGGCCAGGCTGCGGGCGGAAGAGCGCTTCAGCCAGCTGTGGAACAACACGGACGCGACCGACTCGATGCTCGCCAAGCACGTGCTCGCCGGCCGCTACACGTGGCTTGAGCAAGGCATCATCGATCCATCGATTCCAGGTCCGTGGATCGCAGAAGCCGAGCCAGGCCCGTCCAAGGCGGATGACGTACACCGCCACATCACCTGAGCCGAACCTGAGCTGAACCTGAGCTGAACCTGAGCTGATCGCACTACCCCGGCGGGCCGCCGATGTCGCGCACGCCGACCTCGTCGGCGTGCGCGAGCAGGTCAGCCGGATCCGCGTAGACCCGGTAGGCGCCGGCTCGCTCCAGTTCCTCCCGGCCGTAGCCGCCGGACAGCAGGCCGATCCCCAGCGCGCCGGCCCGCCGCGCCGCCAGCAGATCCCAGACGCTGTCCCCCACCACCATCGCGTGGGCCGGGTCGACGCCCAGCATCGCGGCGGCGGCGAGGAACAGGTCGGGATCGGGCTTGGCGTGCAGCACCATGTCGCGGGTCACCATCGGCGTATCAGATGGCAGGCCGAGCATCGGCAGCGCGTGCCGTGCCATGCCCGCTCGCCCGCTGGTCGCGATCGCCCACGGCACGCCGCGGGCGGTCAGCGCCGCCAGTAGCTGCGCCGCGCCCGGCAGCGGCCTGACCGAATCCACCTGCGCCACGTACTCCGTGACGTGATCTTCCTGCAGGTGCTCGATGTCCTGGTCGGAAAGCGATCGCCCGGTCTCGCGAAGCAGCGCCGAGACAAACAGCCCGCCGCTCATCCCGATCCGCCGGTGAATCCGCCACACGGACAGGTCGATGTCGAGCTTGGCCAGCGCGTTTCGCCAGGCGATGACGTTCTGGTAGACGCTGTCGATCAGCGTCCCGTCCAGGTCGAACAAGAACGCGGGAGCCGGCGGCTGGTCATAGGCGATCATGACGCACCGCGGCCGGCAGCCCTGGCCTGACGCGCGCCGGCCCGCCCGGGGTCAGAGCGGCTCTCGCCGCTGGAGCCGCTAGCCGCCATGAGCTGCCTGTCCATCCGGCCGCGGCGGCCAGGACGGGACGCCGCTGCTATGTCGCCGAGCTGCCTGTCCACCCAGCGGTGCACGTCGTGCGCGGCGACGTGCCTGGCCATCGCCGCGATCGCGGACCGGCGGCTGTTCTGCGACAGCTCAAGGCCATGCTCGATCCGCAGCGACAGGCCCTCCACGTCGAACGGGTTGCACGGGATCGCCTGCAGGAGCTCGGAACCCGCCCCGGCGAACTCGCTGAGGATGATCGCGCCGCTGCCGTGCCTGGCCTGCTGGACGGTGACGTATTCCTTGGCGACCAGGTTCATGCCGTCGATCAGGGGCGTCACGAGCATGATGTCGGCCACCGCGTAGTACGCGGCGAGCTGCTCAGGGGGCAGCGAGCGATGCAGGTAGTGCACGGGGACGTCGGAACCCGGCTCGGTGAACTTGCCGTTGATACGCCCGATGTGCCCTTCGACCGCGGAACGCAGGCTCCTGTACTCGGCCACGTTGTCTCTGCTCGGCACCGCGACCTGCAGGAAGGCCACCTTGGTGCGCAGGTCCTGGCGTCGCTCGAGCAGCGCCTCGACCGCCAGCAGCCGCTCCACGATCCCCTTGGTGTAGTCGAGCCTGTCTACGCCGAGCAGCAGCACCCGCCCGGCGAACTGCTCGCTCAGCCCTTCCATCTCCGAGACCGTGACCGGGTCCGACGCGAGACGGGTGAACTGGGCCGTGTCGATCGAGATCGGCGCCGTGGTCGTCGCCACGCGCCGCTGATCAGGCATCATGACCGAGGACCCGCGGACGTGCACGCCGGTGTCGGCGAGCAGCCGGTCACAGGCCCTGACGAAGTTGTCGCGGTACCGCTCGGCGTGGAAGGAGACCACGTCGGCGCCGAGCAGGCCGAGCAGGATGTCCTGCCGCCACGGCACCCGGGCGAAGATCTCCGGTGCCGGCCAGGGGATGTGCAGGAAGAAGCCGATCGCCTGGTCCCTGCGCCGCTCCCTGAGCAGCCGCGGCACGAGCGTGAGGTGATAGTCGTGCACCCAGGCGATCGCGCCCTGAAGCTCGCTCAGCGCCCCCATCGCCACGCCGGCGAAGGCAGCGTTGACGTCCTGGTAGCTCCGCCACCAGCTGCGCTCGAACCTGGGCTTCTCGATCGCGTCGTGCAGCAGCGGCCACAGCGTCGTGTTGGCGAAGCCGTGGTAGTACTGCCGGACCTGCGCGGCGGACAGGCTGATCGGCAGCAGCCTGGTCTCCAGCGCCGGCAGCGAGGACGGCACCCCGCGGTCACCGCCGTCCCAGCCCACCCAGGCGCCGCTGTGCGTCTGCATCACCGGCCGCAACGCCGTCGCGAGCCCGCCGGGCGAGAGTTCCCAGCCGCTGTCCCCTTGCCTGATCGGCAGCCGGTTGGCGACCGCGACGACCGGGGACGTGCGCGCGTCGAGCCGGCCACTCCGGCCAGGCCCCCCCGTCGCCGGATCACCATGCGGCGCCTGATCATGCGGCGCCTGATCATGAGGCTGCTGCATCAGGCCCCTTCTGCATGCCAGGTCGCGGCGAAGAAGTTCAGCGCGATCATCACCACGACAATACGGGCCGTGCCCGTGACGGCCAGCAACCCGGGTGCGCGAGCGACCTCTCCGTAGCCATGAACGTGATCACTCACCACGAAACCCCCGCCCAAACAAGACATAAAACAGCTCATGGCTTAACAGGACGCACGCCTGGCTCGGGCCCGCTAGCGCAGCCACCGGCGGACGCGCGGCCGTGAAGCCGACCGCCACGCTCGCCGTGCTTCCCGGCTCAGCCGCTCCGCTTCCTGGTCTTCACGCGCCCAGATCACGCCGTAACTGAAGGCGTTCTCGCCCTGTTGATGCGCGGTCATGCCGAGCTCCCGAGCCGCGGCCCGCGCGATGACGGCGTCCTGATGCCCGCCGAGTACCGACTGCACCTTCTTCATCCGCTTCGCGAACCGGCGTGCCTGCTTGCCGAACGCCGGAGCGACGGCCTCAGCGGCGTAGCGGGCCCGTTTGGCTGCCTTGCGTGCCTCGTGCAGTGCTGCATCGGCTGTATGGCCTGCGTCGGCAGGCTGGCCAGGCGGCAAGCTGAACGCGTGCTTGATCCGCCGCCTGGTCCGCTTGTAGGTCCTGCGGACCGAGCGCGGCAGCACCGCGGTCGCCGGCCGCGCGGCCTCGTCCTCGTCCGGCGGCTGCTCGAGCAGTTGGTCCACGCTGTCGAGCAGGACGAAGTACCGAGGTGAGTCAAGCGCCTCGCGCATCGCGGCCCGCGCGTCGGCGCCGATCTGCGCGAAGTGACCGCGCACCCGCGCGACGACCGGCCCCACGACCAGCTCGGCGGGGAGCCCGGCCAGGCGCTCCTCGAAGCGGGCCGCCAGCACCTCGGCGTCGCGGGCGGTGCCGAGTTCCTCGCCCAGCCAGCGCAGCTCCGCCATCAGCTCACCAACCTGCGCTTTGCTGAAGAGCTCGGGAAAGGACTGCAGGGTGCTGCGCAGCCGCCGGGTCGTAACCCGCATCTGGTGCACGGCGTCTGGCTCGTCGGTCCGCACCATCGGGTCGTACGCCTTCAGCGCCGAGACCTGCGCCTCCAGGTAACCAAGCAGCACATCGCCGACGGTCGCGCTCGCCCCGCGAGGCCGCTGCCGTGCGGGCGCGGTCACCGGCAAGTCGAGCGCGCGGGCCAGCTTCGCGGACTGCCCTGACCTGCTGAGCCCGCCGCGCCGCAGCAGCTGGTCAGCGGCGTCAAGGACGTCCCGGCCGCCGCCGGTCAGCTCCATTTCGACCTCATGCCACCGCGTCGTCTTGGGTGCGTCGCCAAGCGCCTGTGCGGTCACGTCGTCACTGGCCACCTCGGCGAGCGACGTTCCCTCGCTGTCGAAGAGCAGCTGCCGCGTCCGGCTGGTGCTGATCCTGGCCACCGGCTTCAGGTCCCTGCCACGGGTGTGCACGAGGACGAGCCGAGCGAGTTCAGCTGGCACGCGCTGCCGGGAACGGCCGAGCGGAAGCCGGATCTCGCGCCTTGTGTTGGTGCCTGCGGGCAGCTTCAGATGCCAGCCGGCGTCATGGCCGCCCCTCCGCCGGCGCAACGTGATCCCGGCGCTGATCAGCCGCAGGTCTTCGGTGTCGAAGTAGTCGGCGTCCAGCTGCTCATGGGCCGCTGCCTCGGCGCGAGCGACCTGCGGCAGTCCGGCGAAGGACGGCAGCACCGCGTCAGCCGCTGCCTCGTACTTGATCTCGGTCTCGGCCGAGCTCGTGGTCGCGGAATCCGCTGCGTTGACGGCCATGCTTGTCCGTTACCCGCAGAGTCCGGGCCGATTCACTGCATCGGCCCGGACTCTGCGGTTCTTGTCGTCTGGCGGACAGCGCTACCAGCGATACCAGCGGCGCCGGGGGCCCGCGCTCGAGCCAGCGCGCAGCAGGAAGCCGAGCAGCCACAGGGCAAGCGCGATGATCGCGATCCACCACAGGACGTGCAGTGCGAAGCCCAGCCCGAACAGGATCAGGACTATCAGCAGGGCCAGCAGGACTATAGCCATTGTGCAGCTCACCTTTCATCGGCGGGAGGCGTCCAGTACTGCCCCGGCCTGCCCCGCCCAAACCTGAACGGATGCGAGGCCTGGTGCCAGATGTCCGCATCCACGCGAGACCGGAGGGTTGAGCGGCTTGCGCCAAAGTGCGGGCATACATCGCCTGTTTGCGGGAAGTTGCGCGGCATGAGCATTAGAAGCAGTGTGCCGGCCTTCCTCTGGTGGCTGTTCTGGTTCCTGGTGGCGATCCTTCTTCTCATACTCGCCGCCCTTGTCGTCCACCACTTCGGTGGTTTCGACCTGTCATTCCACGTCGGCTACTTCCACTTCCGCCTGGGCGTCACCGGATAGCCCTGCCGTTTCCCGGCGCGCGATCTAGCCACTTGCCGGTAACGCGCGCCGGGAGACGGCGCACGACGTCATGCCCGGGCGCAGGCCGTTCCGGCGGCAATCAGGACGCATTGTCATATTGCGCGAGATGCTTTGTTTGACTCCGGCTGAATTGTTTTAGAAACAGTCCGCATTCACTTTTCCGGGGCTAGGATTCAACCGGCGCGAGACGCCGGCGAGCGATGGATCTCATTGGGGGAGAAATCCGATGCTCTGGACCTGGCGCAACTGCGGGCCCGAGGCCAGCAGCCCACCCGGAGGGCCCGAGGCAAGCAGCCGGCCCGGAGGGCCTGATCGCCTGACCGTTGCCGGCGGCGCGCTGATCCTGACAATGGCCGTCGGCACGAGCTCGTGTGCTGTCCTCGCCGGGCACGCGGCCAGCCGGCCGCTCCGTGCCGTCACGAGGCCCCCAGCGGCACGGGCCTCGGTTCTCACGGGGTCGCCTAGCGTCGTGGCCGCCCGCGCGGCGAGCACGTTGTTCGCGAAGTCGTCCCTTGTGGTCCTCGCGAGCGCGGGCCACAAGGCAGCGATCGCGGAGGCGGCGGTGCGGGCCAGGCGCCTGCATGCTCCGCTGCTGCTGGTGCCGGCCGGCCGGGCATCAGGCGGCGGGCTGGCCGGAGGGCGAGCCCGCCCGGGCGGAACGGCCGCAGTCGCCCGGGCCGGCGGCGCTTTGCCTGGGCAGCACGGCACGACGCTAGCTGCGGTGGTGATCCTGCGGAACGAGATCCGCGCGCTCGCCGCGCGTGAGGTGCTCGACGTGGGCGTCGCGACGAGCCTGCTCGCGTCGCAGTTGCCCGGAGTGCGGGTCATCACGAGCCCTGACCAGGCACCGGCGACGAGGGCGGCTTCCCCGCTCCGGCATGTCGTCGTCCTCGTGCGCAGCCGCGACCGCAGCGCGGGAACACTGGCCGCGCTGGCCACCGCGCGCGCCGCAGGCGCACAGCCGGTCATGGTGTCCGGTTTCGATCCCCGATCGGACCCGGCGGCGATCAGGGCGTTGTTCGCCGCCAGGCCACACGAGGTCGTAGCCGTCGGAACCGGGTTCGGCCCGGCGAGACGGCTCGCCGCCCGAGTGGCGGTCGCCGCGACCGGGGTCCAGCTGCCGGGCGGCGGGCAGGTGCTCTTTCCCATGCGCCGGCTGCTCGCGCTGTACGGCTACCCGGGCACACCCCAGCTTGGCGCGCTCGGCGAGCAAGGGCTCGGCGCGAGCATCGCCAGGATCCGCAGGATCGCCGCGGCCTACCAGCCGCTGAGCCAGGCGGCCGTCGTGCCTGCCTTCGAGATCATCGCGACGGTGGCGCAGGCCAGCCCGGGGCGCGATGGCAGCTACTCCTACGAATCGAGCCTCGCGACGCTGCGTCCGTGGGTCAGGCGCGCGACCGCGGCCGGCATGTATGTCGTCCTGGATCTCCAGCCTGGCCGCGCCAGCCTGCTCGCGCAGGCCAGGCGGTACCGGTCGCTGCTGCGGTTGCCCAACGTCGGGCTTGCGCTCGATCCTGAATGGAAGCTGGCATCAGGCCAGCTGCCGCTGCGCCAGATCGGCAGCGTCAGCGTCGCCGAGGTCAACGCCGTCATCAGATGGCTCGCCAGCCTGACCGCCAGGCGCCACCTGCCGCAGAAGCTGCTGGTGCTGCATCAGTTCAGGCTGTCGATGATCACCGACGAGCGTCGCCTGGACACCAGCCATGACGATCTCGCCATCGTCATCCACATGGACGGGCAGGGCACTCCCGCCGACAAGCTGCAGACCTGGAACGCCGTCACGCGAACCGCACCATCCGGGGTGTACTTCGGCTGGAAGAACTTCTACGCCAAGGACCATCCGACGCTGAGCCCGGTGCAGACGTTGGCCAACATCCCGCTGCCGGTCATGATCTCCTATCAGTGACCATCTGGTCCTATGCGCCCATCGCGGCCGCGCGGAGTGCGCGGTAGAGCAGCTGCTGGTCGCCGAGCCGGCGCCGCAGCTCCCGCTCCAGGCCGCCGATGGGGACCAGGTTCTGAGGCGCCCTCGGGTCCTTGTGCGGCGCGCTGGCCAGCGGCGGCAATATCCGCGCGGTCAGGTCAGCGAGCTCGGTGACCTGATCAGGTGCCAGGTCTGGCGAGCACTCGATTCTGACCACCCCGGCCCACGGCGCGCCACCAGAGCCGGGCAGCTGCAGGTACCAGGAGGTGCGGCGCCAGGTGGTCCCTATCGCGAAGGCGGGTGTGCGCTGGCCGGGTCGGAGCGCGCCGACGACCGCTGCTTGCGGCTCAGGCAGGTAGGAGGCGTGGTGCGTCTTGATGTAGCCGACCGTTCTGTTGATGTGGTGCGGGTCGCGGGGAGACGACCCTCCAGGACCCCCCCGCGGACGGCTATGCAGCGGCCCGTCAACGACGAGCAGGTCGTCTTCGGCCTGGCGGGACCCGCGGACCGCGAGTGCCAGCTCGACCTCGATGTCGGAGAGCCGCTGCTGCATCGCAAGCGAGAGCTGGTCGAATCCTGGCCCTCTCGCGCGCCTGGCCGGATACACGGCCGCGCGGGTCGTGATGTCGCCGGCCTCCGGCGCGGCGGTGAACAGGCCACGCTCGACGGTCACATCCATGACCCTGGCCGTCCCGTCGCACGCGACGACGCCGGCCGCCAGGGACGTAGCGATGCCTGTGCCCGGCTGTCCGCCACTGCCGTGCACCCAGACCCTGGCATCGATCCGCCTGACCCCGTCCAGGAACAGCACGACACCTGGCGGCGTGACGCCGGTGACCGGGTCGAGCGGGCGCCAGCCGGCGGCGGGCAGCTCCAGGTCCATATCAAGCGCGGCTGTGGAGTCATCGAGCGCGGCAAGCTCATCGCCGGCCGCCTGACCATACGAGGGATCCCACGGGTCGACGCTGAAGACCGTCACGCCGCGCCCTCCCTGCGCACGGTGGACGTGGTGCCCGCCCGGCTGACCACGAACCGGACGGGAACCCGCTCGGCCAGCGCCGGGACGTGCGTGATGATGCCGATCATCCGCTCTGAGCCCAGTGACAGGCGCTCGAGCGTGGTTCCGACGGTCTCCAGGGTGTCCTCATCCAGCGTGCCGAACCCTTCGTCGAGGAACATCGAGTTCAGATCGCGCATCCCGCCGGACAGGCCGATGACCTGCCTGGACAGGGCGAGGGCGAGAGCCAGCGAGGCCTGGAAGGTCTCCCCGCCCGACAGCGTGTGGACCGGGCGGCGCGCCGCGGCGTCCTGGAAGTCGATGACCCACAGCTCGTTGCGGTCGTCGCGGTCAAGCTGGTACTGGCCGCCCGACAGCTCCATCAGGGTCTGCGACGCCTCTGCGACCAGCGAATCGAGCGCTTCGCCGCACAGCCAGCGCTCGAACGACGACGCTCGCAGCAGCTTGCCGAGCATGGCCGCGACCTGCTCGTCCTCGCGGTCGGCCGCGATCTGGGCGTCGAGCCTGGCGGCGGCGCGCCGGCCGGCGCGCACCGCCGCCAGCTGGCTCGCTGCCCGCTCGGCGTGCTGGGCGATCGCCGCCTCGCACCGCGCCGGGTCGGCGACCCCGGTGATCTCATGCTCGGTGAGCATGGCCGTCAGCGCGTCCCGTGCTTCGGTCAGTGATCGCCCGGCCTCGGCCGCGGCCGCGTCGAGGTCGGGCAGCCCGCCGCGGCGCTGCTCGTATGACGCGCGTGCCCACCGGGTCAGCGTGTCCCAGGCGGCGGCGAGGTCAGTCTCGGTCGTCGCCGGCGCGCCGAGCTGGACGACCGAATCCCTGGCCGCCGACAGGCCGCCCCACGCCCGGCGTTCTTCCTCGGAGAGCGCGGCGCGTTCCCGCTCGGCGGCGGCGAGCGCCTGCCGCGCCGTTCTGGCCGACGTCCGCGCCCGCGCCAGCTCCTGGTCGCCGAGCGCGATGTCCCGCAGCGTCGCGACGACCTCGTCTTCTCCCTGAGCGTCCGTCAGGGCGGCCGCGACGCCGGCCAGCTGCCCGGTCGCCTCCTCCAGGTCGCGTCGCGCCACTGCCGCGGCCTGTCCTTCCCGGTCGCTGGCCGCCCTGGCCTGCTTGGCGGCCTGGCTGGCCCGCTCGGCTGCCGAGGCCGCCTCGAGCAGGTCCGCTGGCACCTCGTGGTGCGGGAGCGCGGCGACCTTCCGCAGGCAGACCGGGCAGTCCGCGCCGACCCGCAGCTCCTGCGCCAGCGCGACAGCCGCGTGCGTCCGCTCGGCGGCAGCGACGTCCGCACGCGCCCTGGCGAGCTTGCGCTCGGCGGCCTCTGACTCGCCCGTGAGCTTCTCCGCGTCCGCCTGCCTGGCTGCCAGCTCGCGCTCGGCGAGCTCCACCGCGGCCTCGAGCCCGCGCCGGCTCGCGTAGGCATCGCGCAGCCGCTCGGCCCTGACCGCGTCCCCGAGTTCGTCCCTGGCCTGTTGCGCCGTTGCCTCTGCCCGCTCGGCGCCGTCGCGCCGGCTGGCGTGATCAGCCACGAGTTCCTCGGCCGCGTTGATCCTGCTGGCCAGGCCCGCTACCTCGGCCGGCGTGCGCACTGTGGCCAGCGTGGCGGCCTCACCAGCTGCTGCCTGCGCCTGTTGCGCGGCCAGCGCGGCCTGCGCGGCGAGCCCGCCGATGACGGCCAGCTTCTCCTCGGCCGCGCGGGCAAGCTCGCTGAGAGCCCGCACCCGCCCGGCAGCCAGCGCTTCGGCCTGCTCGCTCGCGTCAGCGAGCCCCTGCCTGGCGCTTTCTGCCGCGCGCAACCGTTCCCTGGCAACTTCAGCACGCCTGCGGGCTTGTTGGCCCACCATCTCGTAAATCCCGAACGCCAGCAGTTCCACCAGCAGGCCCTGCCGGTCCGCCGGCTTGGCATGCAGGAATTCGGAGAATCGTCCCTGCGGCAGCAGCACGGACTGGGTGAAGTGCTCGTAGGTCAGCCCGAGAATCTCCTGGACCTGCGCCTTGACCTGCTCGGGGCCCTCAGCGAGCGGCTCGGTAGCCGCCGCCAGCAGGTCAGCGAGCGGCGCGTCAGCGGGGAGCTGCGGGTCCAGCCGCTCGAGCCTGGCCTCCTTCGTGTGCACGAGGCCCTTCTTGTCCCTGGTCAGAGCCCTGACCACGGCGTACCGCTGACCTGCAGCCTCGAACACCAGGCAGACCCGGCACGCGTTGGCCGCGGGCGCGAGCGCCTGGGCGATCACGTTCTCCTTGCCCCAGCGCGGCACGGTTCCGTAGAGCGCGAAGCACAAGCCGTCGATCACGGTGCTCTTGCCAGATCCTGTCGGCCCGATCAGGGCGAAGAACTCCACGCCGGAGAAGTCGACGTCGGCCGGTTCCCGATAGGAGCCGAACCCGTCGAGCAGCAGCCTGAGCGGGCGCATCTAACGCACGCCAGGAACTGGTTCGGCTTCCTCGGCGCCGTCGGCCGATCCCGTGAGCTCATCGAGCAGGCTTGCGAACATCGCGTTGAGCCGGGGGTCGGCGACGTTCTGCTCGGCGAGATAGTCGCCGAACAGCTGCACAGGGCTGCGGCCGATCCTGCTCGGCCCGCCAGACCCGTGGCCGCCTGCACTGCCCTGGCCAGGCCGTGGCCGGTGCTCGTCGTCGAGCAGCACCTCGAGCGTGTTCGGCAGCTTGTCCCTGACCAGGTCACCGAGGCCGGCCCGGCTGGGTTCGGCGAGCACGACTCGCAGGTAGGCGTCGCCGGCCTGCTCGCCTTCCGCGACTATCTGGTCCAGCGTTCCGCGCAGGGTCTTCAGGGCGCGCCCGCCGCTGACCTGGACAGGAACCGCGTCCGCGCGGATGTCAGGCTCGGCGGTGACGATCAGCGCGGCGGGTTCGTTGCCCTCCTCGCCGAAGTCGACGGCCAGCGGGGAGCCCGAGTAGAAGATCGGGCAGGGCCCTGGGATCTCCTGCTGGCGGTGCAAGTGCCCGAGCGCGACGTAGTGCGCGCTGCCGGGGAACATGCTCGCAGGCAGCTCATAGTCCAGGCTGGTCTGCACGTCCCGCTCGCCACCGCCGCGGCGCCCGCCGAGCAGCGTCCCGTGTGCCATCACGATGTTCACGGAGTCGGGGGTGAAGCCCGAGGTCAGCAGGCTGATGATCTCGGCGACCCGCCCCGAGTAGTCCAGCGCGTGCTCGGCGAACTCGTGGAACATGACCTCGGCAGCGCGGACCGCGTACCGGTGCGACAGGAACGGCAGCGCGGCCACCCGCACCTGCGTCCCGTCCCTGGCGCGCAGCAGCGGGCTGCCGCCGGCGTCGGGGCGCTTGGGCAGGCCGAGCGCATGCAGCCCGAGTTCGCCGAGCACCGGCCGGTACACGCCGTCGATGAGGTTCTGGTTGTCGTGGTTCCCCGCGATGACCACGACCTGGCGGCCGTCCTCGCGCAGTGCGAGCAGTGTCCGCATCACCAGTCCCTGCGACCTGGCGGTCGGCGCGGCCGTCTCGAACAGGTCGCCAGCGATCAGGACGAGCTCGACGTCCTCGTCCTTCGCGATCCGCGCCAGGCTGGCGAGGGCGGCCACGTGCTCATCGTGCCGGTCCCGGCCCTTGAGCACCTTCCCGACGTGCCAGTCGCTGGTGTGCAGGATCTTCATGCGGTCTCCTAGAACGGCGGCACGTCGTCGTCGGAGCCCGCCGGGATGCCGGCGAACGGGTCCAGCGGCCTGGCAGGCCCGGTGTCGTGGCCCGTCCACGCCCCTTTCTCGCTCGGCCGAGTCGCCCAGGCGGGGAACGGGAAGTCGACAGCGAGCGGCACGGGGATGTCCGGCTGGGCGATGAACATGGTGCCGGGCTTGGCCAGCGTGGCGCGCTGGCGGTGCGCAGGCGGCAGGTAGCCGTACTCGGGCCGCTGCGCCTCGGCCGCGTCGAGCCGGCCTGCCACCCGGATGGCGCAGTTGGCCAGGATCCGCCGCTCTACCTCGCTCGCCGTCTGCTGCGCGCCGATCAGGATCACCCCGAGCGAGCGGCCTCGTTCGGCGAGGTCGAGGAGTATCTGCTTGATCGGGCTGTCGCCGTCCCGCGGCGCGTACTTGTTGAGCTCGTCGAGCACGACGAACATCAGCGGGCGGGCCGTGCCCTGGCGTTCCTTGCGGGCGAACTCCGAGCGCAGTGTCACGCCGACCACGAACCGCTGCGCGCGGTCCGGCAGGTTGTGCAGGTCGACGACCGTGACCTGGGCGCGCGAGGTGCTGATCGAGCGCTCGCCGCGGTGCGCGAGGTCGCCGCGCAGCACGGCGCTGAGCGGCGTCACGGCCGAGCGCAGCCGCCTGAGCAGGGCGTTGATGCTGCCGGTCAGGGCAGCGCCGCCGACCCACGCCCCGCGCACTGCCTCGTCGCCTAGCTCGGCTTCGAGCAGGCTGACCAGGTCGCCGAAGGTCCTGACGATCTTGTCATTCGCCTGGCCAACGCCGGAGATCCTGACCGCGCCGTCCGTGCCCGCCTTGACCGCGTCCCTGCGCAGCCTGGCGGCGACCTGGCCGATCAGCATCGTGTACTGGGCCCGCTCGTCTTCGGCGTCGGCGAACACGAACGGCAGCAACTCCTGCTCGCAGAACTCGGCGATGGTCCAGAAGAACGGGCTGACGGCACGGTCGCGGGCCCTGACGTCCGGTGTGCCAGACGGATCGCCTGGCCGGGGCGGCGCGAACACCCGCACGTTGCCGAACGGCGTGGCAGGCAGCTTCAGGTCCGCGTACCTGGCGGCCTGCGCTGGCGTCAGCTTGCTGTTGGCGTAGTCGAGGAAGAGCAGGTCCTCGCCCTTCACGCTGAACACGAGAGCCTTGGTGTTGTGCGCCTCGCCGGCCAGCACCCCCGAGCTGGTGATCGCGTGCAGCAGGAACATCGCGAACGACGTCTTGGTCGCGATGCCGGAGACGCCGGAGATCGAGACGTGCGCGCCCCTGGTGCCGTCGATGAACTCGAAGTTCACGTACACGGGCTGGCCGTCTCGCCCGAACCCGACCGGCACCCTGGCGCTGCCCATCTCGTCGAAGTACAGCGCTGACTCGCGCTCGTCGCCCGCCGCCCTGGTGACCGCGGCGCCTGGCAGCGGCGGCACGTACAGTTCAGGTTCGACCCTGGTCACCGTCACCTCGGCGACCTCGCATACCTCGGCCGGCAGGGCGCCGCTTTCGATCAGGAACACATCGGAAGCGAACCTGGCGCCCTCGTGCACGGCCTCGACGTTCGTCACGACCCCGGCGATCCGGACGTCGCGGTTGCCGGGCAGCGGCCGGTGCGTGACGACGACGTCGTCGAGCTGCGCGTACTGGCCAGGCGCCAGGCCGACGGAGAACTGCAGCGGAGTCGCAGGCACCGTGCCGACGACCAGCCCGAGACCGTCGGGTTGGCCTTGCCGGCCGGGTTGGCCTTGCCGGGCGGGCGGGCCGAGTCCGTCCGGCCCAGATGTCACGAGACCCCCCAAAGACGGCGACATGGTCGACTGACCGGAGCCTACGCCGATGCGCTGACATCGACAGCCGCATCGCCGTGATCGGAGTTCGCATGAGCGGCGGATCCGAAGGCGCGCCAGCTGCGCTGGCCGAGGCTGCCTGCGATGGCGGCCGCCAGCAACCCGCCAGCCAGCGGGAAGAACGGCGCCGGGCCGAGGTGCTGGACGATGAGGCCCGCC
This sequence comes from uncultured Actinomycetota bacterium, assembly GCA_963739025.1. Classification (GTDB taxonomy): domain Bacteria; phylum Actinomycetota; class Actinomycetes; order Streptosporangiales; family Streptosporangiaceae; genus Chersky-822. Next base: position 1,498,282 of record CAVTYS010000006.1, read on the forward strand.
AAGAGTACCGATACCGGGAATACGCCCATGGCGGCCAGCAAAATGACGGCCATGAGCTGGCCGAGCACGGCGGGCGGCGCCCAGCGCTGGAAAGCCGTGATCAGGATGATTGTGCCGAAGCCGTTCAGCGCGCCGAATGCGAGCAGCGCGGCGGCGGCAGGGATCGTGCCGCCGAGATAGGGGACGAGGGCGAGGCAGGCAGCCTCGATCAGGAAGCCCGCCGAGGCTATGACGGCTGGCCGGCGCGCCCGGCGGACCTGCGCGGCTGCGAGAGTGCCGAGCAGCGCTCCTCCGCCGTAGGCGGCCAGCAGCGCGCCGTACCCGGCTGCCCCGGCACCGAATGGCCCGTGCGCGAGGGCTGGCAGCGCTACCTCGCCCATGCCGCCCGTGCCCAGGTTGGCTGCCACCAGGACGACGATGATGACCTGGAGTGCCCGTTCGGTGGCGAGAAGGCGCCGCAGCGTCGGAGCGGGAGCCGCCGGTTCCCTGGCTGCAGCGGGCTGCTCCGTGCCATCGCTTTCTGGCAACACCGTCGGCTCAGCATCGGCCTGGTGGGCTGCGACGGCGCGAGCACGGATGCGCCAAAGGGTCAGGGCCGAGATGGCGAACGAGGCGGCGTCGATGGCGAACGCAGACGTCACACCGGCTAGAGCCACGACCGCTCCCCCGATGCCCGGTCCGATCAGCGTTGCGAGCTGCGTCCCGCCGCCGGTGATGGCATTCCCCGCTTCAAGCTCCGCATCCGGCAGCAGCGAAGGGACGATGGCGAACGAGCCCGGCAGGAACAGCCCCTCCCCGGCGCCGATGACCACGCTGAGCGGCACGAGGATGGACGCGTTCAGCGGCCCGGCGACTGTCGCGACGGCTAGAACGCCGACCGCCAGGGCGCGGACGGCATCGGCGCCCATCATCACCGTCCACGGCAGCCACCGGTCGCTAGCCCGCCCGGCGACGGCAAGCAGCACCGTCCGGGAGATCCCGTAGGCGGCCAGGACGCTGCCGAGCAGCAACGGTCCGCCGTGCGCTGACAGCACGTACCACGGCAGCGCGACCGCGTAGAAGGCGTCCCCGAGGTTCGAGGTGAGCTGCCCGCTGACGAGGACGCGGAACGGGCCGTGGCGCAGCGGGGCGACGGCTCGTGGCATGCGGGCCATGACCTAGCTCTTGGCTGGTGGCGGAGTCACCGGGTAAGTGAAGAGCAGCAGCTCGACGGGCAGGGCCCCGGCTGGCCGCGCTCGCGGATCGGTCAGCCGCTCGCGCGCCCGCGGGATAAGTTTCTCGGCCAGCTCCCGGTTCAGCTCCGTCAGCTCCTCGGAGGTCAGCCAGAACAGGTAATCGCCCTCGTTGGCGGCCTTCCGCCATTCCCTGGGATAGCTCGCCCTGGTGTCCAGCCAGGTCCGGTAGCGCTCGAGCTGGCGTTCCCGCATTAGCCCCGCCAGGGCAGCAGCCGCAACCTCGGTCTCGGGATCGTCGTGCACATCGGCGCTCTGCATCCCGATCGTGCTGAGCCGCCAAGGTCGTGCCCGGCCCTTGCCGCCGCCGGCCTCCTCCACGAAGCCATAGCGGGCGAGCTGGCGGAGGTGGAACGAGCACGTGGTCGGGGACTCACCGATCCGATCCGCCGCCTCGGTGGCAGTCAGCGGACCCTCGATCGCGAGGGTCTCGAGGAGGGCGAGCCGGACCGGATGGCCGAGGGCTCTGAAGGTGCGCGCGTCTGACACCTCGCGCAAGCCATGCGAGGGAGTGTCGCCGGCGCGTTCAGGCTGACCATCTTCGAGAGACATCTCTCGAGAATATTCTCTCGAGAGATGTCTTGCAAGCCCTTGCCAGTGACCTCCTGGACCTGGTCAGGACCGCGAACGCGACTCCTCAAGTGCGCGGCCGACGAGCACCCTGGCGAGGTGCTCCCGGTATGCACGTGGGCCGTTCAGGTCGGTGGGCGCGCTGGTCCCCTCGGCGGCGTGAGCCGCCGCGTCACTGGCCGCTGAGCCTGACGCGAGCGCCTCTTCCACCGCGGTGGCCCTGATCGGAGTCGAGCCCATGTTGACCAGCGCGACGCTCGTGCCCTGGACGGCGACGCCGACGATCGCCCAGTCGATGCCGCGCTTGGTGAACTTCTGGAACGACCAGCCAGCGGATCGCGGCTTCGGAATGCGGATCTCCGTCAGCAGCTCGCCCGGCTGCAGGGAGGTCTCGAACAGGCCGTGGAAGAAATCCCCGGCCGCGACCTCGCGGCTGCCGCCCGGCCCGCGGATCACCAGCGTCGCGTCGACCGCGACCGCGACGGCAGGCAGGTCCGCAGCTGGATCGGCGTGCGCGAGCGAGCCGCCGATGGTGCCGCAGTGCCTGACCTGCGGATCACCGACCTGGGCGGCTGCGTGCGCCAGCAGCGGCACCGCGGCGCGCAGCAGGTCCGACCTCGCCAGGTCGTCATGGCAGCTGAGCGCGCCGACCGCGATGTGGCCGTCCGCCTCGCGCACGTAGCTGAGCTCGCCGAGCCTGCCGATGTCGATCAGCGTCTCGGGAACGGCGAGCCGCAGCTTCATCAGCGGCATCAGCGAGTGGCCGCCAGCCAGGAACTTCGCGTCCTCGCCGCCCTCCGCGGCGAGGTCCAGTGCCTCGTCGACGGTGGCCGCCCGCTTGTAGGTGAAGGATGCCGGGATCACTGTGACTGCCTCTCGCTGGCGGCGGCGAGAACCGCCCTGACAATGTTGTGGTAGCCGGTGCAGCGGCACAGGTTGCCTTCGAGCGCAGTCCTGACCTCTGCCTCGGTGGGCGACGGGTTCTCGGCCAGCAGCGAGACGCTGGCCATCACCATCCCAGGCGTGCAGAAGCCGCATTGCAGGCCGTGCTCGGCCCGGAACGCGCGCTGCACGGGGTGCAGGTCGCCAGAGCCGTCGCTCAGCCCCTCGGCCGTGACGACCTCGCGCCCGTCCGCTTGGGCTGCCAGGACGGTGCATGACTTGACCGAGCGCCCGTTGAGCAGGACAGTGCACGCCCCGCAGGAGCTCGTGTCGCAGCCCACGTTCGTCGCGGTCAGGCCCGCCACATCCCGCAGGAAGTGCACGAGCAGGGTGCGGTCAGCTACGTCGGCGGCGACCTCGCTGCCATTCACTGTCACCGTGACCTTCACCGGGCGCTCCCTTGCTGTGCTGTCTGTTGCGCCGTCTCCTGGGCCGCGTCGCTGATCGCGGCCCACACCCTGGCGGGCGTCAGCGGCATGTCGATGTGGCGGATGCCGAGATGGCTGACCGCGTCGATGACCGAGTTCTGCGTTGCGGGGGTGGCGCCGATCGTGCCTGCCTCGCCGATGCCCTTCGCGCCTAGCGGGTTGATCGTGGCTGGTGTCTCGCTGCTCAGCAGCTCAAAGCTGGGCAACTCGGCCGCGGTGACGATCGCGTAGTCCACGAGCGTCCCGGTGATGGGGTTGCCGTCGGGATCGTAGACCACCTCTTCGAGCAGCGCCTGCGCCACTCCCTGCGCGATGCCGCCGTGCCGCTGTCCCTCGGCCAGCACCGGGTTCAGCACCGTGCCAGCATCGTCGACCGTCACGTGCCGGATCAGCCTGGCCTTGCCGGTCTCGGTGTCGACCTCGGTGACGGCCAGGTGGGTGCCGAACGGGAAGGTCGGCGCGCCGTCGGTGTAGTTCACGTCAGCGGTCAGGCCAGCCTCGCCAGCGTGGCTGGCGACCTGTGCCCAGGTGCGGCTGGAGGCGGGGTCGCCGCGAACCTGCCAGACGCCCCGGTCGACGTCGAGTTCCAAGTCGGTCTCGCTGGCCTCCAGCATCTCGGCCGCGTGCCGCCGCGCCAGCTCCTTGACCTCCACGGCGGCCTTCTGCACGGCTACGCCGCCCAGCTGCAGCGACCGGGACGCATAGGTGCCGACACCCGCTGGGATCAGGTCGGTGTCGCCGTGCACGACCGTGACCTTTGACATGTCGATGCCGAGCTCGGCCTCGACCAGCATGGCCCAGGCGGTGTGATGCCCCTGGCCGTGCGCGGAACTACCGGTGTAGACCGTGACCGTGCCGTCGTCGTGCACGATGAGCCTGGCCGTCTCGCCGCCGTCCGCGTCGGCCGCCGTGATCTCGACGTAGCTGGCCACGCCGATGCCCAGCTGCAGCACGTCGCCGCGCTCGCGGCGGCGCGCCTGCTCGGCCCTGAGCTCGGCGTATCCGGCGCCATCGAGCACCTTGTCAAGCGCCTCCACGTACGCGCCGGTGTCATAGGTGGCGCCGGCTGCGGACGTGAACGGGAACTTGTCGGCAGGGACCAGGTTGATCCTGCGGACCTCGGCGGGGTCCATGCCGATCTCGGCCGCGAACAAGTCCATGGCCCGCTCGATCGCGGCTGTGGCCTCCGGCCGACCGGCGCCACGGTACGCCGATATCGGCGTGGCGTTCGTCACGACGACCTCATAGCCGCTCTCGACGTGCGGAATCGCGTACGGGCCGGAGGCCATCAGGCTGGTCAGGAACGGCAGGAAGCCGCCCATCCTGGGGTAGGCGCCGGTGTCCTGCACGATCCGGAGGCGATACGCCTGCACCCGGCCGTCCCTGGTGCCGCCGATCGTGACGCGGTGCCGCTGCGCTCGCCCGTGCGTCATCGCGAGCATGTTCTCGCTGCGGGTCTCGGTCCAGCGCAGCGAGCGGCCGGTGTGCTTGGCGGCCCAGGCGACGATGAGCGCGTCCCTGTCCACGCCGATCTTGGCGCCGAACCCACCGCCGACGTCGGGGGCGACGACGCGGATGTTCGCGGGGTCCAGGCCGAGCGCCGTCAGGATGAACCTGGAGATCTGCGCGTTCTGGGTGCTGACCCAGACCGTCAGCTTTCCGTTCTTCCACTCGGCCGCGACGGCACGTCCCTCGAGCGGCACAGGTGCGAGCCGCTGATTGACGATCTCATGCTCGACGACCACCTCGCAGCTGTCGAAGGCCGCGTCGTCGACTTCGAACCCTGTGCTCACGGCGACGTTGGAGCCGGCATCAGGGAACAGCAGCGAGTCGCCGGACAGGGCCCCGTCGAAACCCACCACAGCGGGCAGCGGCTGGTAGTCCACGCTCACCAGCTCGGCGGCGTCCTCGCCCTGGTACAGGTCGTCGGTGATGACGACCGCGACCGGCTCGCCGACGAAGCGGACCCGGTCGACCGCCAGCAGCGGCTCTGCCCACTTGCCGCCCAGCGGAAGCGGGGCGCCTTCGGTGCCGGTCATTCCGCTGTCGGGCGGAGGCGGCGGCAGGTCGTCCATGTCGGCCACGGTCAGCACGGCGACCACGCCTGGCGCGTCCTTGGCCGCTGAGGTGTCGATCCCGGTGATGGCCGCGTGGGCGATCGGGCTGCGCACGAAGGTCACCCGCGCGGCCTGAGCCAGCTCGGGTAGTCGCAGGTCATCGACGTACGTGCCACCCACGGTCAGCAGCCGCGGGTCCTCGGTCCGCACCACCCTGGTACCTAGGATGCTCATCTGGCTTCCTGCCTTCCAATGCCTGAGCCCGGAGCTGAGCCCGGCGTATGGGCGCGTGTGGCCAGCCGGCCAGGCTCGCGGTGCGCTCAGTATTGCGGCGCGGGCGTCCTCATGGCAACCGTGTGCACAGGTTCCGACTGCGACCACTTTGTCCGGCCGCTGACGGATGTCGCCTTCCTGCCGGCGAAGCAGGGACAGCGCGCGCTGCCGGGAGGTACAACTACGAGATGTCACCACGCGGGCGGCGACTATCGTCCGCAGCGCCCGGCCCGATCCGAGGGAGCAGACATGATCGAGCCCTATCAAGCCCTTGGCCTGGTGCCGACGATGCGGGGAATCCGCCGCAGGGAGGACATCACCGTCAACCTCGAGCACCTGTCGCACCTGATCAAGGCCGCGTCCTGGCTGTCCAGCCTGGACCTGCCTGTCCGGCTGATCTGCGTGCCGGAAGGGGCGCTGCAGGGCTTCAACGACGAGGTCCTCGATCTGGACCACGAGCAGTTCGCCGCCGAGTGCGCGATCGACATCCCCGGGCCCGAGACGGACTATCTCGGTGGCCTGGCCAGGCAGTGGGACGCGTTCATCATGGCTCAGGCCAAAGCCAGGCACCCGGAGTTTCCCGGCCGGTTCTTCAACGCCGGGTTCGTGCTCAGCCCCGAGGGTGAGGTCATCCTCCGCCATCACAAGGTCGTGCCGCTGCTGCCGGTCGAGCACTCCGTCACGCCGCACAACGTCTGGGACAAGTGGATCGAGTTGTACGGGCACAACCTGGACGCCTTCTACCCGGTCGCGGACACCGCGATCGGCAGGCTCGGATTCCTGATGGCCAACGAGGGCTCCTACCCCGAGAACGCGCGCGGCCTGGCCATGAACGGCGCCGAGGTGGTGTACCGCGGCCCGTACCCGCACCCGCACGTGGGGAACGGCTTGTTCGAGATACAGAACCGGGCCAGGGCGCTGGACAACAACATGTACCTGGTCGCCTGCAACGTCGGCACGTACTACCTGCACGCCGACTCTGACACGCCGATCGACACGTTCGGCGGCGGCTCAGCGGTCATCGACTACCGCGGCCAGATCGTCGGCCGGCACGACTACAGCGGCGGGTCCTCCTGGGTCGCGGGCACCGTCGACGTCGAGGCGCTGCGCAAGTTCCGCGCCAGTGCCCAGTGGGACAACTGGATCAAGGACCTTACAACCGAGCAGTACCAGCTGATCTACTCCCAGCCGATCTACCCGAAGAACCTGTACCTGGACCGCGCCCCCTACGGGCACGAGGAGTACCGGCGCGAGGTCATCGACAAGCAGATCGAGCTCATGCACGACCGCGACATCTGGGTGCGCCCAGACAAGTAGCGGACCGCAAGCAAGGTCAGCAGATCACCGACGCGTGCCTTTCATTCCGGTCGGAGTACGAGCAGCGTGATTTCACCGAGCCGCTGGCCGACTTCAGCACCGCCGTGTCGCCGTCGTTGTTCCAGACATATGCGCGCCGACCCCAGAAGCGATTCGCCCGCGTGTCGCTGCCGCGACCGGTGTGGATCTTCACGGTCTTGTGCGCCATGAGCCTGAAGGCGTTCGTGAACTTGTAGACGTGACCTGCCTTGTCGCGGAGCGTCCAGTGGGTCAGTGTGATCGGGTGACCTGAGCTGTTCTTCAGCTCCACCCACTCGGCATTCAGGCTCGAGTTCGAGCCGTGGTCGGGACCCGGCGAGTTGTAGAAGATCTCGTGGATGAAGACCCTGCCCCTGGCAGCGCCGTGGTGGTCAGGGCTTGCGGCCGCCGGTATCGCGCCGATTCCGCAGAGCCCGATGATCATCGCTGCCGTGAGCAGGTTTCTTAACATCCCTGAGCCTCCCTGTGTCGCTCGCCGGTCCTCCCGGCTCGCTCAGCATCCCAGCGTGCTCAGAACCGGTCAACGGGGCTTCCGCTCCACACGTCCGCAGGAATGCCCAGCGGGCCAGGAATTCAGCGCCTGGCGTGCTCGGTTGCAACCGGCGTGGGCGACAACGATTCGCTGGATCTGGCGGTGCTGGACTTCGTCGGCATCGAGTACGGCGAGACAGCAAGCGCGTCGGTGGCCGGCGCGGTGGGAATCGCGCAGGCCGTCGAGGCGGCCGGGTACCGCCGCTACTGGGTGTCCGAGCACCACAACATGCGGAGCCTGGCGTGCTCGGCGCCCGAGCTGCTGACCGCCCATGTTGGCGCGCTGACCTCGAGGATCAGGGTCGGCGCGGCGGGGATCATGCTGCCGAATCACGCGCCGCTCAAGGTGGCCGAGATGTTCCGCACGCTGCTCGCGATGTACCCAGGCAGGATCGACCTCGCGCTCGGCCGTGCGCCAGGCACCGACCCGCTGACCGCTCACGTCCTGCGCCGCGGCATGGTGACCGATCCGGCCGCCGAGTTTCCCGGCCAGGTCGGCGAGCTGCTCGCGTGGCTCAGCGACGACTTCCCCGCTGGCCACCCGTACGAGCGGCTGGTGGCCGCTCCCGTGGTCAGCGAGCAGCCTGCGCTCTTCGTGCTGGGATCCAGCGGGTACGGGCCGCAGTTCGCCGCCGTCAACGGGATGAGCGCCGCGTTCGCCCATCACATGAGCCCCGAGATCGCGTTCGAGGCGCTGCGGGCGTACCGGCGCGACTTCCAGGCCCGCTCGGACGACGCCGTCCCGTACTCGGCGATGTCGGTGCTCGCGTTCGCTAGCGAGGACGACGAGGCGGTGCTGGACTTCGAGGCCGCATGGACTCTGACGATCGCCAACCTCAGGCGCGGCGTGCGCGAACCGCTGCGGCCCGAGCAGGTCAAGGAGCTCGCCGGCTCGGCCGAATTCATGTCAGCGAGGAGGGACGACGGGCGGATGGTCACCGGTGAGCCGAAGGCGGTGGCCGAGCGCCTGCTGGAGATGAAGGCTGAAGCTCAGGCCGACGAGATCGTCGTCGTGACGCCCAGCCTCGACCGCGACCGCCGGAAGGCCAGCTACACCGCGCTCGCCGACGCCTGGCGGAAGGCCCGGTGACCATTAGCCTCGGCCTTTCGCCTGGATACGGTCCAGGGCTGCGTGGCGGCGTAGAAAAGTGCCTTTGAACTGGGAGGATAGGGCTTGCTTAGGGTCCTGTCCATCACCAGCCGAAGGCACTTTTCACGTGAGTTGCGACGTGAAGTCGCTCGTGTGGAGTGAGCACGCCGGAGGAGGTCGGTAATGCTGGCGGCGTGATTCCGGGCCAGTGCCTGAGGCTCGTCCCCGCCCTGACGTGCGCGGCTGGGTCCTGCTCAGCCGGGTGCGAAGCTCAGGGTAAAGCCCAAGGATCCCTGTTCCGTCTGGGGGTCACAGGCCAGGGGAAGGCTGGGATGGGGTGAATGACAGTGAACCCTTGCTGATGCCTCGTGAGAGAAACATCCCGGGACGGTTTGTGGCACCGGGGTGATAGGGGCCGGCCGTTGTGAGGCGGCAGGCGGCGGCCACGGGATTCACACGTGGCCGTACGGGCACCGCCGTCCCCGGGGTACAGAGGGCACCCGGCCCCAGCCGCATCTCGCGCGTGCGGAACATGTAAACCCCGTCAGGGTCCGGAACGCCGTTCCGGTAAGCCGACCGCAAGGTGGGCCTAATTCCCTGGCGGGACAGGATGCCCAAGAAGCGAATGCCGGCGGCCGAAAGGCAGCAGGAAAGCGGGACAGGGTGACCGGCTCCTCCGCCGGCCGTCCCGTATAACTGGCCGGATACCGGGCCTGGTGCCTGGGCGCGAAAGCGAGCTGACGTGGGCAGGTGAGCCGTTGAGGCAAAGCAGCCGGAAACGCTGGAACCGAAGGGCAAGTTAGACGCGATGGCGGGTTACAGCTGGTCCACCCCTGCGGTGGACATGGGCACCTGGGCCATGGTGAACGGACCGGAGGACCGGCCCCGGAAGCGGTACGCGCCCGCCGGTTGGGACGACATCGACTGGCGGGAGCAGGAGGGGCAGGTACGGCGGCTGCGGCAGCGGATCTTCAAGGCGGCGCAGGAGCAGGACTGGCCGAAGGTCAGGAACCTGCAGAGGCTGATGCTGCGGAGCCGCGCCAACACGCTGGTCAGCGTGCGGCAGGTGACGCAGCGCAACGCTGGGCGCAGGACCGCAGGGATCGACGGGGAGGTCGCGCTGACTCCCGAGGCCAGGGCGGAGGTGGCGGTGCGGGTGCACCAGTCGCGTTCGTCGTGGGCTCCCCGCGCGGTCCGGCGCGTGTATATACCGAAGGCATCAAACCGTGCCAGGCTCCGTCCGCTCGGCATTCCGGTGATCATGGACCGCTGTCACCAGCAGCGGGTACGTCACGCGCTGGAGCCCGAGTGGGAAGCCCGGTTCGAGCCCAGATCGTATGGGTTCAGGCCGGGCCGGGGCTGCCATGACGCGATCGCGGCGGTCTACAACGTGTGCAAAGGCCCTCGGGCCAGCCGCGTGTGGGCGCTGGACGCAGACCTGGCCGCGGCGTTCGACCGCATCGATCATGATCACCTTCTGGCTTCGCTCGGGTCGTTCCCGGCCAGGGAACTGATCCGGGGCTGGCTGCAGGCCGGGGTGATCGAGGCGGGCAAGGGGTTCGCCCCGACCGTGGAGGGCACCCCGCAGGGCGGCTTATGTTCAGCTGAACATAAGCCGCCTTATGAACAGTGCCGGGTTATGCGCAGCGCTGGCCTGCTGGCCCTGGTGACAGCGCTGCCGGGGGCCGAGCGCTGCGCATAACCCGAGGATATCCCGATCAGGCGGCCCGGCATGGTGCCGGGCCAGCCGTGATCGGAGGTCAGCTGTCATGGCGACTTTGTCTGTGCTGGTGTCGGGCCTGGACGCGGAGTTACGGCGTCTGGGTTACAAGGACTCGACGATGGTCTGGTACCGGGGATGCTGGCGCCGGATGCAGAAGTACTTCGCTGCCCGCGGTATCGAGGAGTTCTCCCTGGATGCGGCGATGGCGTGGGTCGATGATGCGTGCGGTTTCTTCGCCAAGGAGCAGGCCGGCACCCTGAAGCGAACGGATGTGTACTTGTTCAGGGTCGCCCAGATGCTGGGCGAGTACGCGGCGCACGGGGCGGTGCTGCGCCGCTATAACCGGTCGGTGAGCAAGCTGGACGGGCCCGGCGCCGAGGCGGTCGCCCGGTTCCAGGCGCACCTTCGCGCACTGCTGGCCGCGTCGGCCTCGACGGTGCGGACCTACGGGACGATGGCCGGGGAGTTCGTCGCGTTCACCGGCACCCGCGGCGGGCTGGCCTGCTGTGACGCCGCCACGATCGGCGCGTTCGTCGCGACGCTGGCCGGCTACCAGGTCAAGACGGTCGAGCAGAAGCTGTGCGCGGTGCGGTCGTTCCTGCGGTTCGCGTCCGCCGCCGGCGCTGGTCGACGCCGCGCTGCCTGGAGGCGGTCCCGGCGGTGCCGCTCGAGCAAGCAGGCCCGGATCCCGTCGGTGTGGGATCCGGGCGAGGTCGCCAGGATCGTCGAGGCGATCGACCGGGACAACCCGTGCGGGAAGCGGGATTACGCGATCATCTTGCTGATCACCAGGCTCGGGCTGCGCGGCGTCGATGTCCGGCGGCTGGAGTTCGCCGACTTCGACTGGCCGGGCAACCGGCTGCTGGTGACGCAGGCCAAGACCGGGCACCCGGTGCAGCTGCCGCTGCTGAAAGAGGTCGGCTGGGCGGTGATCGACTACATCCGCCATGGCCGGCCGGCCTGCGACTGCCCGCAGGTGTTCGTGCGGCACCTGGCCCCGTTCGGCCCGTTCTCCGACCAGGACCATCTGCATCAGATCCTGGTCAAGCACGCCCGGGTGGCGCACGTGCCGGTGAGCGAGAAACGCCGTCATGGCATGCACTCGCTTCGTCACACGCTGGCCACGCGGCTGATGGAAGGCGGCACGCCGGTCGAGCAGATCGCCGACATCCTCGGCCACCAGTCGGTCCAGTCGACCGGCGTCTACCTGAAATCCTCGCTGGGCCTGCTGTCCAAGTGCGCGCTGGACCCGGACGCGCCGGCACGGGAGGTGTCACGGTGAGCCCCGCGATCACGATGGCCGGCGCGATCACGGCCCTGGTCGCCGAGAAACGCGCCTCGGGCTATCAAGTACGACACCGAGGAGCGGGTGCTGGCCCGCTTCGCCGCGTTCTGCGCCAGCCAGTTCCCCGGGCTGGAGGCGCCCGACCGGGCCTCGGTCGAGGCGTGGATCACCTCGGCCCGGCAGCGGGGAGTCAAGCCGGCGACGCTGCAGGGCCTGGCCGCGCCGGTGCGGGAGCTGGCCCGCTGGCTAGGCCGCCGGGGCGTGCAGGCCTACGTCCTGCCCGCCGGGGCGCTGCCCCGGCCCGCCCGCTACGTCCCGCACATTTACACCGACCAGGAACTGGCGGCCCTGTTCGCCCAGACCGACCGCTGTCACTACGACTCGCAGGTCCCGTTCCGGCACCTGGTCATGCCGGTGCTGTTCCGCACGATCTACGCCTGCGGCCTGCGCGCCTCCGAAGCCCGGCTGCTGCGCTTCGGCGACGTCGACCTCGATGCCGGGGTCCTGACCATCCGCGACGGCAAGGGCGGCAAGGACCGGCAGGTGCCGGTCAGCGCGCCGCTGCGCGACAGGCTCGCCGGCTACCACGCCCAGGTGGCCGGGCGCACCGGCGGGGACTGGTTCTTCCCCGGCACGGCCGGGCAGCCGCTGACGCTCGTGAACATCGACAGGAACTTCCGCCGGTTCCTGTGGCAGGCCCGCATTCCCCACGGCGGCCGGGGCCACGGACCCCGTGTCCATGATCTTCGTCATTCGATGGCGGTCAATAACCTGCGGCTCGTGGTTCGCCGCCGGCGAGGACGTCGGCGCGTTGCTGCCGGTCCTGCAGGCCTACATGGGTCATTCCTCGATCGCCGACACCGACTACTACCTGAGGCTGACCGCCGAGTCCTACCCGCACATCACCGCGGCCATCCAGCGTGCCTTCGGCGACGTCGTCCCGCCGCTCACCGCGGGGCCGTGCGATGGCGACTGACTTCGCGGTGTTCCTGCACCGCTTCCTCACCTCGCACCTGGCCGGGCTGCGCGGCTGCTCACCGAACACGATCGCGTCCTACCGCGACACGTTCAAGCTGCTGATCGCCTGGTTCCGCGACGACAGGTCCATCCCGCCCGAGAAGCTCACCCTCGATCTCATCGACGCCGACGCCATCACCGGGTTCCTGAACTGGCTGGAGGCCGAACGGCACAACAGCATCTCCACCCGCAACCAGCGGCTGGCCGCGATCAGCTCGTTCTTCCGGTGGCTGCAATCCCAGGACCCTGCCAGGATGGCCGCCTGCCAGGAAATTCTCGCCATCCCCGCCAAGAAGCAGGCCCAGCCGGGCGTGAACCACCTCACCGTCGAGCAGACCCGCCGTCTGCTCGCCCAGCCCGACCGGTCCACCCGGCGGGGCCGCCGGGACGCGACCTTGCTGGCCACTCTCTACGACACCGCCGCCAGGGTTTCCGAACTCGCCGGCCTGACCGTGCGCGACATCCGCGTTGAACCCCCGCCGCTGGCCGTGCTGACCGGCAAAGGCCGCAAGATCCGCCACGTCCCGCTCGGCGACAACACCGCCGCGCTGCTGGCCGCCTACCTTGCCGAGCACGGCCTCGACAAGCCCGGCCACGACGACCACCCGCTGTTCGTCAGCCAGCACGGCAGCAAGCTCAGCCGCGGCGGGATCGCCTGGATCATCGGCAAATACCAGGCCCAGGCCGGCGACCCGGCACTCGCCGGCGCCGACCTCAGCCCCCACGTACTACGCCATTAGCGGGCCATGCACCTCTACGAGGCAGGCGTGCCGCTGCCCTACATCCGCGACATCCTCGGGCACGTCGAGCTGGCCACCACCGACATCTACGCTCGCGCCTCCACCGAGGCCAAGCGCAAGGCCCTCGAAGCCGCCTACACCGACATCGTCACCGACGACCTGCCCGAATGGAACCAGGACCCGGGACTGCTCAGCTGGCTCGCCAGCCTGTGAGCCTCCGCAGCAAGAAGGGTT
>CAVTYS010000007.1:0-196053 GCA_963739025.1 uncultured Actinomycetota bacterium
CCCCAGCAGGATTCGAACCTGCGCACACGGCTCCGGAGGCCGTTGCTCTATCCCCTGAGCTATGGGGGCTGGCGCATCGAGTACCCGCCTGCAACAGGTGCTCGGCAGGGCCTCCGCAAGGGTACCAGTCATAAGGTTCTGGGGGACACGTGCTCGATCTGCAAGCGTGATGACGGCGTTGCCCGGTAGCCTCACGCCCGTGACACAGGGACTCGGACGGGTGCTGGTTGTCGATGACGATGAGGTCATCAGGCAGCTCATCGCCGTCAACCTGACCCTCGAGGGCTTCGAGGTGTTTACGGCCGTCGACGGGCAGGACTGCCTGGACCGGGTCGAAGATGTCAAGCCCGATGTGATCACCCTCGACGTGATGATGCCGAGGCTGGACGGCTGGGTCACCGCGACCCAGCTGCGCAGGAACCCGTTCACCGCGGGCATCAAGGTCGTCCTCATCACCGCCCGGGCGCAGGAGGATGACAGGGACCGCGGCCGGCAGGTAGGCGTCGACGCGTACCTGACCAAACCGTTCGACCCGGCCGAGATGATTCGCGTGGTCCGCGAACTGGCCGGAGCTCCGAGCACCGCCTTCGACTGAGCGCCGGGGCGGTCCCGGCGCGCGCTCCGGAAGGCATTGGGCGGCCGCGCGGCGGTCCCGACGCGCGCGCTCCGGGAGGCTTTGAGCGGCCGCGCGGCGGTCCCGACGCGCGCGCTCCGGAAGGCACTGAGGACATGATCCCAGGTGACATCGGCGCCGAGATCGCCCGCCTGCTGCGGGCCGGCACAGCCACGGGGGAGTGGCCAGCCGGAGCCGCCGGGATCTCAGCCGCCGGCACCTGGCGGCCGGCCCCAGCGGCGCTCGGCACAGGAGCGGGCAGCTACGCCACCTCCTTGCCGCTCGCGCTCGCGCGCCTGACTCGCCGCCCGCCCATGGTGGAGGCCGCGACGCTCGCCGCGGGCCTGGGCGGCCTGCCGTGGATCAGCGCAGCCAGGGTGACCGGCGACGGCTACCTGACCATCACCGTGACGGGCGGCCACCTGGCCGCCCTGCCCGCCAGGATCGTGGCCGCGGGACGCGCCGCCGCGGACAGCGACGCGCTGGCTGGACGGCAGCTGACCGCGCCCGCGCGCCGCGATCTCAGAGCCGCGGCGAGCTGGCAGCAGGCCTGGCAGGCACAGCGAGGCACGGTGACCGGGCAGCTGGCTCGTGCCGCAGGGGCGCAGGTTCTGTTCATTGAGTCGCAACGGGACCTCGCCCCTCCATCGCCCCCGCAAGCGAGCTCCCGCCAGGTGCCGGTCAGCGGACCGTCGACCAGTGTCGGCGACGCCGTCGCCTACCACGGCGTGGATGCGGTCCGCTTCGCGCTCGTCAGGGCATCGGCGCCGCGCGAGGACCGGGTCGTCAGGCAACTCGGCCTGCCGCTCGACCTGGACAACCCGTTCGTCGCGGTCAGGTACGCGCACGCCGACGCCGCCTCGACGCTGCGGTGGGCAGCGGATCTGGGACTGACCGCTGCCAGCGAGCCAGGTGCGGCCTTAACTCAGCATCTGCTGCCGCCGGAACTCGCCCTCATGGACGCGATGTCCTGGCTACCGGAACGCGTCGCCGCGGCGGCCCGCCGCCGCCGGCCTGCCGAGCTTGCCGCTTATCTGGAGTACCTCGCCGGAATCTGGCTCGACTGCCGGGAGAGCTGCCCGGTGCTGCCGTTTCTGGGCCGGGCGGCGCCCGGCCCAGAAACGGCGGACACCGCGCAAACCGCGGCCAGGCTCGGCCTCGCGGATGCGGCCAGGGGCGCGCTTGCGTGCGGTCTTGGCCTGCTCGGCATGAGCGCCCCCCGGCGGATGTGACGGGCGCTAGCTGTGCCTGCCGGCGGCCTGGGGTCTTGTCAGAAACTCCTGGTTAATGTAATTTCGGCCTGATCTTGAATCCCGGCGGGCGGCCCCAGGATTTCCTGCGAGGCCACGGTTCAAGAATGAGCGAAGCGGGTATCGGATGGCGTGTAAGCCCCCAATGCGTCGACGATCTCGGCGTAGCTCAAACCCCCACGAGCCGGGCAGTAACCCATCAGGCAGGCTCTGGCACAGAGCTTTCCGGAGTCCAGTGTTGGCTACTTCGACGGCGTCCCTGGCTGCTGCGCTAGGCGATAGCAGTGCATGGACGCGGCCAGAGGTCTAGAAGGAATGCCGTGACCGCTGTTGGTGTTAGACTGGACGAGGCACCAGGCGCTCCGTCCCGGGGCGAGGTGCACATCCGCATCCCGTCAGGCCGACTTCGCAGCGCACAATGGCGGGTTGCTCTCGGTGACATCCATCGGTCGGGAGACATTCGAAGCACGCGCCTGGCTCACGGCCCGCACCAAGCATGGTCGCTGGCGCCGTCAGCGCTCAGGCAAGCACGGAAGATGGCGGATTGCACGATGACCGGCCTGGCCGGTGACGGCTACGGCCAGAGCGGAACCCGCATGGCGCCTGACGGCACACGGTCGCTCGCTGGTGACCTCATATCCTGGAAGGACCCTTTGTGACCGAAACTACCAATCTGTTCCCGGACTCGGCCGAGCCGCTGTCGAAGAATGACGGAGTCATGTTCGACGTTGCCGGCAGCGCTCACTCCGAGTCCGCAGTGGCGGGGTCTTCCGCGGAACAGACCGGCGCGGTACGCTCCTGGCCTGGCAGCACTTCCTCAGACGACTCGCCAGCGGCGGGCGGTGACGGCAGGCAGTTGTCCGCGATGCGGCTGCCAGATCTGCAGCGACTCGCGCAATCACTCGGGTTGGCCGGTACTGCCCGGATGCGCAAAGGGCAGCTGATCGCGGCGATCGAGGCGGCCGGTCAGCCCCGTCCCCGCACCGCCAGCGGATCCGCCTCGCACGCCGGGACGGGACCCGAACCCAATCAAAGCGAATCAAGTGGAAACTCAGTCAAGCGGACCGCGCCTGCGGGAGCCGGCGCGAACCGCCCCTTTGAGCAGGACGCCATGGAATCAGAACGATCAGGGCAGCTCAGCATGGTTAGTGCGGACCCCTTGGGCCCCGGCGCTGGTGCGCAGGCCGGCCAGGACACCGGGTCGGCGCCTTCGGTCGCGGGCGGTGAGCCGCACGCGCCGCAGGTCTCCCAGGCCGGGCCTGGCCTGGCGGGCACCACGTCGGCGGGCGACAGCCCGGTGAGCAGCGACGCGGCCAACGGAGCCGACTTCCGGCGGGAACCGGCGGCGAGCGCCGAGGTCAGCGCGCAGGGCGGCGGCGCCGTTCGCGAGGCGCCGAGCCAGGATGGCGCGTCCGACGCGGGCGGCCAGGACGGCGACTCCGGCTCAGCCAGGCGCGGCGACGGCGCCCGGCGCGATGGCCAGCGCGACCGCCGCGGCCGCAACGGCCGCCGGGATGACCAGGGCCGGTCTGGCACCGACAGCAACGACCAGGTCCGTGAGTCAGGACGCGACGGCAGTGCTGGCCGCGACGGGGCGGGGCGCGACAGCGCCGGTCGCGACGGGGGCGGGCGCGACGACGAGCGCGACAGCCAGAGCCGGCGCAGCAGGGACCGCGACCGGTTCCGCAATCGCAACCAGGGCACGAACCGGCGCCGCGAGCGCGGCGGCAGTGACGCCGAGCCGGTGATCACCGAGGACGACGTGCTGATCCCGATCGCCGGGATCCTGGACGTGCTCGACAACTACGGCTTCGTGCGGACGACGGGCTACCTGCCAGGCGCCAACGACGTCTACGTCTCGCTGTCCCAGGTGCGCAGGCACGGCCTGCGCAAGGGTGACGTCATCGAGGGTGCCATCCGGCAGCCTCGTGAAGGCGAGCGCAGGGAGAAGTTCAACGCCCTGGTCAGGCTCGATAAGGTGAACGGGCTCGACCCGGAGGAATCCAAGAACCGGCCGGAGTTCTCCAAGCTGGTGCCGCTCTACCCGCAGCAGCGGCTCCGCCTGGAAACCGATCCGACCGTCATGACCACGAGGATCATCGACTTGGTTGCCCCGATCGGCAAGGGCCAGCGCGGGCTGATCGTGTCGCCGTCTAAGGCGGGTAAGACGCTCATCTTGCAGGCGATCGCGAACGCGATCACCAAGAACAACCCGGAATGCCACCTCATGGTTGTCCTCGTGGACGAGCGGCCCGAGGAAGTCACCGACATGCAGCGTTCGGTGAAGGGCGAGGTCATTTACTCAACCTTCGACCGGCCTTCAGAGGATCACACCATGGTGGCCGAGCTGGCCATCGAGCGGGCTAAGCGGCTCGCGGAGATGGGTCACGACGTGGTCGTGCTGCTTGACTCGATCACCAGGCTCGGCCGCGCCTACAACCTGTCAGCGCCGGCGAGCGGCCGGATCATGTCAGGCGGTGTCGACTCGACCGCGCTCTACCCGCCCAAGCGGTTCTTCGGCGCCGCGCGCAACATCGAGCACGGCGGCTCGATCACGATCCTCGCGACGGCGCTGATCGAGACCGGCTCGCGTGCCGACGAAGTGATCTTCGAGGAGTTCAAGGGCACCGGCAACATGGAGGTCAGGCTGCGGCGCGAGCTCGCCGAGAAGCGGATCTTCCCGGCCATCGACGTTGACGCATCCTCCACCCGCAAGGAAGAGCTGCTGATGACGCCGGAGGAGCTCAAGATCGTCTGGCAGTTGCGCCGCGTCCTGCACGCGCTCGAGCCGCAGCAGGCGCTTGAAGTCCTCATGGAGCGGATGAAGGAGACCAAGAGCAACGCCGAGTTCCTGCTGCACGTGCAGAAGACCACGGTGGCCTCTTAGCCTGCCGTACCTCGCCTGCGGGCCTGCCGGAACGCGGGAATCTGGCGGCCTGCCGGTCTGTTGAAGCTGTGGCACACTGGTGTGCCGATGAGTGCGGTACCGGTTCACGTCCGCGGGACTGCGTGGGTCCGGGGGTTGTCCCCCTGGGCAACGGAGCGCCCGCGCGGCGACCCGGCGACTGCCGGAACCAGGAGAATACATGAAGCGCGACATTCACCCCGATTACGTGGTGACGCAGGTGACGTGCACGTGCGGGAGCACCTTCACGACCCGCAGCACGGCCAAGAACGGGCAGATCCACGCGGATGTCTGCTCAAGCTGCCACCCGTTCTACACCGGCAAGCAGAAGATCCTCGACACCGGCGGCCGTGTCGCCAGGTTCGAGCGCCGGTTCGGCAAGCAGGGCAAGTAGCTCGGCAAGCCCGAGCATCTGGCCGGCCTGGCCGGCCTTCAGTCATGCGAGCCCGGGCCTCGGCCTGGGCTCGCTCCCATGTTGTCCTGAGGAGGTAAGCAGTGTTTGAGCGGCTTGCCGACCTCGCGGCCGAACACGCGCAACTCGAGCGCGACCTGTCCGATCCGGCAGTACACGCCGATCAGGAGAAAGCCAGGGCGCTTGGCAGGCGCTACAGTGAGCTGACCCCGATCGTGCAGGCGTACTCACAGTGGCGGCAGGTGAGCGGCGACGAGACCGCGGCGCTCGAACTGGCCACCGAAGACTCGTCGTTCGCCGAGGAGGCCGCGCAGCTCGCCAAGCGCAAGGCCGAGCTCGAGCAGCGGCTCGAGCACCTGCTCATCCCCCGTGACGCCCTCGACGGCAAGGACGTCATCCTGGAGATCAAGGCGGGGGAGGGCGGCGAGGAGTCGGCCCTGTTCGCCGCCGACCTGCTGCGGATGTACCTGCGTTACGCCGAGCGGCAGGGCTGGAAGACCGAGATACTCGACGCCACCGGCACCGGCCTCGGCGGCTACAAGGACGTGACCGTCGCCGTGAAGGCGGCGGGCCGTGGCAGCCTGGCCGGGACGCCGGACGGCGCCTGGTCGCTGCTGAAGTACGAGGGCGGCGTGCACCGCGTGCAGCGCGTCCCAGTCACCGAGTCCCAGGGCAGGATCCACACCTCGGCGGCCGGCGTGATGGTGATGCCGGAGGCCGACCCGGTCGAGATCAGCATTGACGCGAACGACCTGCGGATCGACGTCTTCCGGTCGTCAGGGCCCGGCGGCCAGAGCGTGAACACCACCGACTCGGCCGTGCGGATCACGCACGTGCCCACCGGCATCGTCGTGTCCTGCCAGAACGAGAAGAGCCAGCTGCAGAACAAGGAAGCGGCGCTGCGGATCCTGCGCGCTAGGCTGCTGACCGCCGCGCAAGAGGAGGCCGACGCGCAGGCGTCAGCAGAGCGCCGCAGCCAGGTCGCCACCGTTGACCGGTCCCAGCGGGTCAGGACGTACAACTATCCGGAGAACCGGATCTCCGACCACCGGGTCGGCTTCAAGGCCTACAACCTGGACCAGGTGCTGGACGGGGACCTCGACGCCGTCATCGACGCCCTGGTCGACGCCGACCGGGCTGACAAGATGGCAGCGGCCCGGTGAGCTCGCGGCCGCGTCGATGAGCCTGTTGATGTCCGAGATCGCGGTGGCCGTGGCCCGGCTTGCCGAGGCCGGGGTGGAATCACCGCGAGCCGACGCCGAGCTGATGGCCGCACACCGGCACGGGGTCTCGAGGAGCGAGCTCAACCAGGTGCCCGACGCTGACTTCGACCCCAGGTTCTGGGACGACATCGCCAGGCGGGAAGCCCGCGAGCCGCTGCAGCACATCACCGGCGTCGCGTTCTTCAGGTACCTCGAGCTCGAGGTCGGACCCGGCGTGTTCGTTCCCAGGCCGGAGACCGAGGTCATGACGGGCTGGGCGATCGAGCGGCTGACCGAGATGGACGTAGCCGAGCCCGTCGTCGTGGACCTCGGCACCGGGTCAGGGGCGATCGCGCTCGCGCTCGCCCAGGAGGTGCCAAGGGCGCACGTCCACGCGGTCGAGGGCGATCCGCTGGCCAGGCCGTGGACCGAGCGGAACATCGCGCGCTGCGCGGCAGCAGCCCCGCACACCAGCGGGCGGGTAACGCTGCACGCCGGAGATTTCGCTGGCGCGCTGCCAGAACTAAACGGGTCCGTCGACCTGGTGGTCAGCAATCCGCCGTACATCCCCGTCGGCGCTTGCGTTCCGCCAGAGGTTGGTGAGTACGAGCCGACTGCCGCGCTCTATTCAGGGACCGACGGCCTGGACGCGATCCGGGTGGTCGAGCGGACTGCGCAGCGGCTGCTGCGGCCTGGCGGACGGGTGGCCGTGGAGCACGGCGCCGTCCAGGGCGCCGCCGTGTACTGGGTCTTCGCCGAGGAGAACGGGTGGAAGGAAACCCGCAACCACAGCGACCTGGCCGGCCTTGACCGGTTCGTCACGGCGATCTGGCCGTGAGGTCTGGCAGGATGATCGGCCATGAGTGAGATGTTCGACTGCGCCGACGAAGAGCAACGGCCCGCAGGAATCGCGGCGGCCGTCGCGGCCGTGCTGAAGGGCGAGCTCGTCGTGCTGCCGACCGACACCGTGTACGGGATCGGCGCCGACGCCTTCCGGCCCGCGGCCGTGCAGAGCTTGCTGGCCGCGAAGGGCCGCGGCAGGGAGATGCCGCCGCCCGTGCTGGTCGGGTCGGTGAGGGCCGCCAGCGCCCTGGTTGAAGACCTCGGCCCGTACGGCCAGGATCTGATCGACGAGTTCTGGCCTGGCGGGCTGACCCTGATCTGCCGGGCGAGCAGGTCGCTGAAATGGGACCTCGGTGACACGAAGGGAACCGTCGCCGTGCGCATGCCGCAGAACGAGATAGCCCTCGAGCTGCTCGTCCAGACCGGGCCGATGGCGGTCAGCAGCGCGAACCTCACCGGTCAGCCAGCCGCCACAACCGCGGAAGCGGCCCGTCAGCAGCTAGGCGAGTCCGTCGATGTCTACCTCGACGGCGGGCCGTGCGAGGCCGACGTGCCGTCGACGATCGTCGATCTGACTGGCGAGATGCCGCGGCTGCTGCGCGGCGGAGCCGTCCCGATCGGGAAGCTGCGGGAAGTCGCTGCCGTCGCGATGGGCCCGGACTAGAAGGCTATAGCCCGTACCGATGGGGTAGACCAGACCTGCGTGGTACCTGAGGTGCCATAGAGTGAATTCCGATGCCCGTGATCTCCGGACCTGGTGAGCGCCGGTGCGTGAGTACGTCCTGATCCTGCTTGTCGTGGTGGCGGTCACCTATCTGCTGACCCCGCTGGTGCGTCTGACAGCCATCAGGTTCCGGGCCGTCATCCCCATCAGAGACCGCGATGTCCATGCCGCCCCGATCCCGCGGATGGGCGGCGTCGCGATGTACCTCGGCGTCGCTGCCGGCCTGTTCGTGGGCAGCAACCTCGTCCCGCTGCGCAATTCCTTTCACGGCACGGGTCTCGTTGTCGGACTGCTCGGCGCCGGCGGCCTGATCGTGGCGGTCGGGATCGTGGACGACCGCTGGGGGATCGGCGCGATCGGCAAGCTGGCCGGCCAGGTCGGTGCCGCGGCCATCCTGTTCGCCAGCGGTGCCAGGCTCACCTATTTCCCCGAGCCGCACAACGGCTTGTTCAGCCTGACCCAGAACGAATCCGTGGTGCTGACCATCCTCGTCGTGGTCGCGACGATCAACGCGGTCAACTTCATCGACGGCCTGGACGGGCTGGCAGCCGGCATCGTCTGTATCGCCGCGATCTCCTTCTTCATCTACTACTACTCGCTGACCAGAGTGGTCGGGCTGTCTGCCGAGGCGGTGCCGGCGCTGGCCTCCATCGTGCTGGCGGGCGCGTGCCTGGGGTTCCTGCCGCACAACTTCTACCCGGCCAGGATCATCATGGGCGACACGGGATCGATGCTGCTCGGCCTGCTGCTCGCCTACGTGCCGATCTGGGCGATCAACTCGCTCGACTTCACCAGCCTGAACAACAAAGCGAATAGGTACGCCGAAATCCTGCCGCTGCTGCTGCCGGCCGCCGTGCTGGTGATTCCGTACGTGGACATGCTGCGCGCGGTGATCAGGCGGACGAGGGCCGGGATGTCGCCGTTCGCGGCGGACCGCAAGCACCTGCATCACGCGATGCTGGAGGTCGGTCACTCGCACCGGTCAAGCGTGCTGATCCTGTACGCGTGGGCCGCTCTTTTCGCCGGCACGGTGGTGGGCCTGTCGATCGTGACCGTGCACCTGGCCGTGCTGATCTGGATCACGCTGGCCGCCGTGCTCGCGCTCGGGCTGCTGTCGGTCCCGAAGCTGCGCTGGTGGGAGCGGAGCCGCCCGGCCGCAACAGCGCCCGCTGCCGCTCCGGCGTCACCTGAGGCCCCTGCGTCCCATGCGGCCGCCCATCCGGCCGCTCACTCCCCGGCTGGTCAGCGAGCCGACAATGGCTGGCACGAAGCCGGGTGGCCGGCGATGCCCAATGGCTTCGGCGACCACGCCGAGGCTGGCGGCAAGCACGCCGGAGAAGAAGCGGCCGAGGGTGAACCGATCGCCGGGTCCCGCGGCAACGCCGGCCCGTGAGATCGGCAGATCCCCCGCGGTCACATCGGCTGCATTCGTCACGTTCGGTAACCTGGTGCGGCCAACGCCGGAGAGCTTGTGATATCTTTCACATGCAGCCGCAACCCTGCGGCTGCATGGCCCGTGGTACGTTTTCCAGGCCTGACAGCGCGGGATATCCGCGCCGTCCGCAGGCCGCCTGGCGAACCGCACGGACACCGCTGCAATGTACGTTCCGGCTGGCCAGCAGCCAGCCGCCAGCCCCACCGGAGTTTGAAAACCAATGCTGGCGAACTACGCCCAGATCGTCCGCCGGTCGGTACTGACCACGGCGGCGGTAGGCGCGGTCATGATCGTCGTCAGCGTTGCGGTCGGCGGGACGAAGGGACTGCTCGGAGCCGTGCTCGGGGTCGCGCTCGTCGCGGTCTTCTTCGCTATCAGCGTGATCGCCGTGGGCCGGGCCGCCCGCCGCAGTCCGCAGGCGATGATGGTCACCGCGCTGACGACGTACATCGCGAAGATCTTGGTGCTGCTCTTCTTCGTGGTCCGGTTCGCCGGCACGACGGTCTTCAGTTCCCGCTTGTTCGGCCTGACCGCCCTGGCATGCATCCTGGCCTGGACTGCGTCGCAGGTCCTTTGGTCGATGCGGCTGAAGGCACCCTACGTCGAGCCCTCCGGACGGTGACCAGCCGTGCGAGAGAGCCAGGGCGAGGCGAGCGGTGATGGCCGACGATTCGCAGAACGCCGGGTGGTCGATCTTCGGCTACCTGATCTCGGGCATGGTGTTCTACGGCGGTCTCGGCTGGCTGATCGGGCACTTCACGCACCTCACGCTGCTGGGGCCGCTCGGCGCGCTGGTCGGCCTGGGCGTCGGGATCTTCGCCGTCATCTACAAGTACGGACGGTCCTAGCGGCTGGCGGCGGCGATCCGGCCTGGCCTGATGACAGGCCAGGCCGCACAGGCGGACCCGCCCTCGGCGCCGTCGGGCTGTCCCGTTACGCTCACCTGACCGCCGGCGCGCTGACGCGCGCCCATGACCTCGGAGGTAATTGCCCTGTGACGCCTGGTCGCATGTCATTGGCGCATAAGGCTGTAGGAGGCAACCGTGGCCGCTGACCTTGTGGCAGTCGCGCTGGACAAATGCGCCGATGAGACGTCGAGGCATCTGTACTCGGGCTGCGGTTACCCTGCGCCTGGCTATCCGAGCAGCTTCCTCTACGGCCCGCTGTTCAGGATCGGCTCGTTCACGTTCAACAAGCCCATGCTGCTCGCGGTCATCTGCGCGGCGATCGTGGTCGCGTTCTTCTGGGCCGCCTTCGCCAAGCCCAAGCTCGTCCCCAAGGGCGCCCAGAACCTCGGCGAACTCGGCGTCCTGTTCGTGCGGGACCAGATCCTGCGGCCGATGATGGGGAAGCGGGGGGATGGCTTCCTGCCGTTCCTGGTCGCGCTGTTCTTCTTTATCTGGATCATGAACATCATGGAGATCATCCCGGTCGCGCAGTTCCCCGCGAACTCGGAGTTCGCCTTCCCGGCCGCCTTGATGCTGATGGTCTACGGCACCTACAACTACCTGGGCATCAAGTACCAGGGCCTGGGCGGCTACTTCAAGAACATGATCCCGAGCGGAGTTCCGGCCGGCATCTTGCTGATCTTGGCCCCGGTGGAGATCCTGCAGTACATCATCGTCCGGCCGTTTACGCTCGCCGTCCGGCTCTTCGCGAACATGTTCGCCGGCCACATCCTGCTGCTGGTGTTCACGCTCGCTACCTGGTACCTGCTCACGCTCGGCATCGGGCTGATCTGGAGCGCAACGTCGTTCGTCCTCACCGTCGTGCTGACGGCGTTCGAGCTCCTGATCCAGGCGCTGCAGGCCTACATCTTCACGATCCTGACCGCGCAGTACATCGGTGGCTCGCTGGAAGCGGAGCACTGAGATGAGCGGAATGGGACGCCCGCCAGCCGGCTCGGACGTCGGCGCCGGGGCGCTGGTTTACCTAATCGCCGGGGGACCGACCGCCGGCACGAAGGAAAAGGAAAGCACAGATGCTTGACCTCGTTCATCACGCTCTCGCCGCCGGGAGTTCCGTCCTGAGCATCAACATTGGTGCGGTTGCCTATGGCCTCGCCGCGATCGGCCCGGGCATCGGCATCGGCCTCATCTTCGGTCATGGCGTCGAGGCCATGGCCAGGCAGCCAGAAGCCGCGGGCCTGATCCGGTCGAACATGTACATCGGCTTCGCGCTGACCGAGGCGCTGGCCCTGATCGGAATCGTCATTCCGTTCATCTTCCACTACTCCTGATATCTGGTTTGGCAGGGAATGAATGAAGACGCCAATGATGCCGCTGGCCGCGGGCAATTCGAATCCGCTGATCCCGCACTGGCCCGAGCTGGTTATCGGCGCGCTCGCGTTCCTGATCGTGTTCGCGCTGCTGGCCAAGGTGCTCATGCCGCGGATCAGCGCGACGCTCGCGGAGCGCACGGACGCGATCGAGGGCGGCCTCAAGCGCGCCGAAGATGCGCAGGACGAGGCCAACAAGGTCCTCGAGCAATACCGCGCCCAGCTGGCCGACGCCAGGCACGAGGCCTCCACTCTGCGCGAGCATGCCAAGGAAGAGGCCGCCCAGATCGTCGCCGAGGGCCGGGCGGACGGCGTTGCCGAGCGCGAGCGGATTATCGCCTCCGCGAACGCGCAGATCGAGGCCGACCGGCAGCAGGCGCTGACCGCGCTGCGCGCCGAGGTGGGCAGCCTGGCTGTTGAGCTCGCCAGCCGGATCGTGGGCGAGTCACTGGCCGACGAGGCCAGGCAGTCCAGGATGGTTGACCGGTTCCTCGGCGAACTCGCCGGCCAGGCCGCACCGGAAGCGGCGGCGCGATGAGAGGCGCCAGCAGAGCCTCGCTCAGCGCGGCTAAGGAACGGCTAGCCGCCTTCCTGGCCGCGGGCGCGGCCGCGCAGGCGAACGAGGTCGGCGATCAGCTCTTCGCGGTCGTCGACCTGCTCGACCGGGAGCCAGGGCTGCGCCGCGGCCTGTCCGATCCGTCGAGGGACCGCGCGGCCAGGACCGGGCTCGCGCAGGCGGTGCTGGCCGGCAAGATCTCCGGCGCCGCGCTGGACCTGGTGACCGATCTGGTCGCGGCCAGGTGGTCGGAGCCAGGTGACCTGCCTGATGGCGCCGAGGACCTGGCCGTGCTCGCTGTCGCCGAGGCGGCCGACAAGGACGGGCAGCTGGACGAGCTTGAGGACGAGCTGTTCAGGTTCAGCCGGATCGCGGCTGGTAACCCGGGGTTGCGCTCCGCGCTGTCGAACCAGTTCGTGCCGGCCGACGCGCGCGCCGGCCTGGTCAGGGAGCTCATCGCTGGCAAGGTCGGCGATCCTGCGCTTCGGCTGATCACCCAGGCGGCGGCGCACCCCCGTGGACGTAGCCTGGACGTGGGGCTGGAGTCATACGCCAACCTGGCAGCCGAGCTGCGGCAGCGCCTGCTCGCCGAGGTCCACGTCGCCGTGCCGCTGACCGCCGAGCAGCGGGGCAGGCTAGCCGCGGCGCTGGTGGCCGCGTACGGGCATGACGTCTACCTGAACGTGGTCGTCGATCCGGGGCTGATCGGCGGCGTCACGGTCCGCATCGGCGACGAGCTGATCAACGGCAGCATCGCAAGCCGCATAGCGGACCTGCGCCGGGGGCTCGCGGCATGACACGCAGGCGCCTGACCAGGCCCATGACCGCTGATAGCAGATGAAGCAGACGAGGAAGACGCGAGGAAGATGACGGAGCTGACTATCCGGCCCGAGGAGATCAGGGACGCGCTCGCGCGTTTCGTAGAGGCGTACGAGCCGGGCGCCGCCGCGACCGAGGAGGTCGGCACCGTCACCGAGTGCGGCGACGGGATCGCCAGGGTCGAGGGCTTGCCCTCGGCGATGGCGAACGAGCTGCTGGAGTTCGAGGACGGCACCCGCGGCCTGGCGCTGAACCTGGACGTGCGCGAGATCGGGGTCGTGATCCTCGGCGACTTCAGCAAGATCGAAGAAGGCCAGCGGGTCAAGCGAACCGGCGAGGTGCTGTCCGTGCCGGTCGGTGACGCCTACCTGGGCCGCGTCGTCGGCCCGCTGGGCGAGCCGCTCGACGGCAAGGGCCCGATCGAGGACACCGTGCTGCGCGCGCTCGAGCTGCAGGCACCGAGCGTGGTCCAGCGCCAGCCGGTGAAGGAGCCGCTGCAGACCGGCATTAAGGCAATCGACGCCATGACGCCGATCGGGCGCGGCCAGCGCCAGCTGATCATCGGAGACAGGCAGACCGGCAAGACCGCGATCGCGATCGACACGATCATCAACCAGCGGGATAACTGGGAGTCCGGCGACCCCGCGCGGCAGGTGCGCTGCGTCTACGTCGCCATCGGCCAGAAGGGCTCGACCATCGCCCAGGTCAGGCAGTCGCTGGAGGACGCGGGCGCGATGGAGTACACCACCATCGTCGCGGCTCCGGCTTCTGACCCGGCAGGGTACAAGTACATCGCGCCCTACACCGGATCCTCGATCGGCCAGCACTGGATGTACCAGGGCCAGCACGTCCTGATCATCTTCGACGACCTGACCAAGCAAGCCGAGGCCTACCGCGCGATCTCGCTGCTGCTGCGCAGGCCGCCCGGTCGCGAGGCCTACCCGGGCGACGTCTTCTATCTGCACTCGCGGCTGCTTGAGCGGTGCGCCAAGCTGTCCGATGACCTCGGTGGCGGCTCGCTGACCGGCCTGCCGATCATCGAGACCAAGGGCAACGACGTCTCTGCGTACATCCCGACGAACGTCATCTCGATCACCGACGGCCAGATCTTCCTGGAGACCGACCTGTTCAACTCCGGTGTCCGGCCCGCGATTAACGTCGGCATCTCGGTCTCCAGGGTCGGCGGCAACGCCCAGACCAAGGCGATGAAGAAGGTCGCGGGCGGCCTGAAGCTCGCTCTATCGCAGTTCCGCGACCTCGAGGCCTTCGCCGCGTTCGCCTCGGACCTGGACGCCGCGTCCCGCGCCCAGCTCGACCGCGGCGCCCGCCTGGTCGAGCTGCTCAAGCAGGGCCAGTACAGCCCGTACCCAACCGAGCGCCAGGTGGTCTCGGTCTGGGCGGGTACCACGGGCCAGCTCGACGACGTGCCGGTGGAGGACATCGGGCGGTTCGAGGCCGAGCTGCTCGACCACATCGGACGAGAGCACGCGGGCATCTACGACGCGATCAGGGAAACCGGCGACCTGTCAGACGACACCGTCACGGCGCTCAAGGACGCGGTCGGGGAGTTCAGGCGCGGATTCGAGACCAGCTCGGGCGAGCTCCTGGTCACGGACGAGCCGGCCGAGCCGATGGAGGACGAGGAAATCAAGCGCGAGGGCGTGGCCAGGGTGGTAACGCGGGTGGAGAAGAAGTAGCCCATGGGAGCACAGCTTCGCGCGGTCAGGCGGCGGATCAGCACGGTCAAGTCCACCGCCAAGATCACCAAGGCACAGGAACTCATCGCGTCCTCGCGGATCATCAAGGCGCAGCAGCGGGCGCAGGCAGCAGGGCCGTACGCGCGCGAGCTCACCGCCGCCGTCGAGGCGGTGGTGAGCAGGTCGGCCAGCATCAACCACCCGCTGACGACCGAGGCGCAGAACCCGACGCGGGCCGCGGTGCTGGTGCTGACCAGCGACCGCGGCTTCTGCGGCGGCTACAACGCCAGCGTGCTGCGCGAGACCCAGGCGCTGAACGCCCGGCTGCGCGAGCGCGACATCGAGCCTGTGCCGTTCGTCTCTGGCCGCAAGGGCATCGTCTGGCACCGGTTCAGGAACCACGAGATGACGGGTGAGTGGGCCGGGTTCTCCGATACCCCTCGGCACGCGAACGCGACCCAGATCACCACGGCGTTGCTTGAGGCGTTCGAGAAGAGCGCCGACGAAGGCGGCGTGGACGAGATCTACATGGTGTACACCGAGTTCGTCTCGATGCTGACCCAGCGGCCTGTCGTGCACCGGATGCTGCCGCTGGAGATCACCGAACGCGAGGTCGATCAGCGCGGGCCGATCCCGGTCTACGAGTTCGAGCCGTCGCCCGAGGCGGTGCTGAACGCGCTGCTGCCGTGGTACGTCGAGAGCCGGATCTTCCACGCCTTGCTGGACTCGGCCGCTGCGGAGATCGCGGCCAGGCGGCGGGCAATGAAGTCGGCCACGGACAACGCGAACGAGCTGCTTGAGGCGCTCACCAGGGAAGCCAACAAGGCCAGGCAGGCCGAGATCACGCAGGAAATCAGTGAGATCGTGGGCGGCGCGAACGCGCTGGCCGAGACGATCAGTGGGAGACAGTGAGCATCATGACCGCTACAGCAGAGCACAACACCGCCGCTAGCGGCCCTGACGGCCAGAGCACCGGCCGGGTGGCCCGGGTCATCGGACCTGTCGTGGACATCGAGTTCTCGGCGGATGACATGCCCGAGATCTACAACGCGCTGCACGTCGACGTGACCGTCGGCGAGAACACCAACACCCTGACCCTCGAGGTCGCCCAGCACATCGGCGACAACACGGTCAGGGCCATCTCGATGCAGCCCACCGACGGCCTCGTCCGCGGCGCTGCGGTGACCGACACCGGCGGGCCGATCACGGTTCCCGTTGGCGACGTCACCAAGGGACACGTGTTCAACGCGCTCGGCGAGACGCTCGACGTCCCGACCTCCTCACTGAAAGTGTCCGAGCGCTGGGGCATTCACCGTCCGGCCCCGCCGCTTGACCAGCTGGAGCCGAAGACGGAGATGTTCGTCACCGGCATCAAGGTCATCGACCTGCTCACGCCGTACGTGTCGGGCGGGAAGATCGGCCTGTTCGGCGGCGCCGGCGTCGGCAAGACCGTGCTGATCCAGGAGATGATCCGCCGGGTCGCGAAGAACTTCGGCGGCGTCTCGGTGTTCGCCGGGGTGGGGGAGCGGACCCGCGAGGGCAACGACCTCTGGCTCGAGATGAGCGAGTCTGGCGTCATCCAGGACACCGCACTGGTCTTCGGCCAGATGGACGAGCCGCCAGGCACCAGGCTCAGGGTCGGGCTGTCCGCGCTCACGATGGCCGAGTACTTCCGTGACGTCCAGAAGCAGGACGTGCTGCTGTTCATCGACAACATCTTCCGCTTCACCCAGGCCGGCTCTGAGGTGTCCACGCTGCTCGGCCGGATGCCGTCGGCGGTGGGCTACCAGCCGACCCTCGCCGACGAGATGGGTCAGCTGCAGGAGCGGATCACCTCGACCCGCGGCCACTCGATCACCTCGATGCAGGCGATCTACGTGCCGGCCGACGACATCACCGACCCAGCGCCGCACACCACGTTCGCGCACCTGGACGCCACCACGGTGCTGTCACGGGCCATCACCGAGAAAGGCATCTTCCCGGCGGTGGACCCGCTGGACTCCACGTCGCGGATCCTGGACCCCAAGTACATCGGCCAGGAGCACTACGACGTGGCCCGCGAGGTGCAGCGGATGCTGCAGCGGTACAAGGAGCTCCAGGACATCATCGCGATCCTCGGCATCGACGAGCTGTCAGAAGAGGACAAGGTCACGGTGCAGCGGGCCAGGCGGATCGAGCGGTTCCTGTCGCATCCGATGTACGTGGCCGAGCAGTTCACCGGCCAGCCAGGGGAGTTCGTTGACCTCGATGAGACCATCTCCTCGTTCAAGGCGATCACCGAGGGCAAGTTCGACCACGTGCCCGAGCAGGCCTTCTTCATGTGCGGCGGGATCGAGGACGTCGAGCGCAAGGCCAAGGAGCTCGAGCGCTCATGACGGAGTCGTGCGAGGAGACGTCATGACGGAGTTGTGCGAGGAGACGTCATGACGGAGTTGTGCGAGGAGACACAGTGACGCTGCGCGTGATGCTGGTCGTGCCAGAGGGCCAGGTCTGGGCCGGCAACGCCGATCGCGTGGTCGCCAAGACGCTCGACGGCGACATCGGCGTGCTCACCGGGCACACCCCGGTGCTCGGCATCCTCGCCGCAGGCAGCGTCGTCCGGATCCTGCCCGAGGGCGCCGCCGCCGGGTCTGGCGGATCTGGCTGGGTGCAGGCGGCGGTCGGCGGCGGCTTCCTCTCGGTCGCCGACAACAATGTGT
This sequence comes from uncultured Actinomycetota bacterium, assembly GCA_963739025.1. GTDB lineage: Bacteria > Actinomycetota > Actinomycetes > Streptosporangiales > Streptosporangiaceae > Chersky-822. The sequence goes on from CAVTYS010000007.1 coordinate 17,434, forward strand.
CGATCCTCGCGCGCGAGGCCGCGCTCGGCGCCGACGTCAACAAGTCAGAGGTCAGGTCCGAGCTTGACACGGCGAGCGGCGAACTCGGCGAGGACGAGGACGACCGGGCCGCGCGGGCGGCCAGGATGGCGTACCTCGCCGCGCAGTTGCGCGCCGCAGGCGAAGAGGGCTGAGCCCGCTCAGCGCTCTCCGCCTGGCTTCCAGAGCAGGTCACCGTCTGCGCCGTTGGCCACCCTCGACAGGATGAACAGCAGGTCGGACAGCCTGTTCAGGTACGTGACCGCGAGCACGTTGATGCCGTCTCCGTACTCCTGCACCGCTGCCCAGCCTGACCGTTCAGCGCGCCGCACGACCGTCCTCGCGACGTGCAGCAGCGCGCCGCCTGGCGTCCCTCCCGGCAGCAAGAAGCTGCGCAGCACGGGCAGCGACTCGTTGTACGCGTCGCACGCCTGCTCGAGCCGGCTGAGGTAGCTCTCGTCCACCCGCAACGGATGGTACCCGGGGTTGGGCACCACCGGATTGCACAGATCCGCGCCGACGTCGAAGAGTTCGTTCTGGATCCTGATCAGCAGCGCGACGACGTCGTCAGCGAGTCCGCCGGTCGTCACCGCCACGCCGATGGCGCTGTTGGCTTCGTCGACGTCGGCGTAGGCGCCCAGCCGGAGGTCGGTCTTCGGTGCGCGGCTGAAGTCGCCGAGCGTGGTTGTGCCGTCGTCACCGGTCTTGGTGTAGATGCGGGAGAGCACGACGGGAGCGTCCTGGTTCTTGGGCATGTAGTCCACGGTAACGGCCCGGCCGGCCGCGTGAGCGGGCGGCACGCGCGGGTGATCCACGTTGCTGGTGTGTCGCGCCGGGTGGACTATTCACAAATCGAGCACAGCATGACATCATTAAGCTACCTAGAGTAATCAATCTGGCGTAGTCATCACCCCGGGTCATCGCGACAGCTTCCCGGCGGTATCGGGGGCCCGCCGGGTGCTGCCGATGACCAAGAACGCGCTCCCGGCGGCCGTGCCGGGAGCGCGTTCCGTTGCCAAGGAGCGGCCGCGCGGCGGCTCGTTGGACGCGCGCTCGGCCAGCCGCGCTCGGGCCAGCCGCGCTCGGCCAACACTGATGAGTTCTCGTCTCGGGTGTACGAACTAGTATGGTTTGCTCTTGAATACCGACCTGGCGCGGGAGCTGCCGTGTATGACTACGTGATCGTTGGCGCAGGCAGCGCGGGGTGCGTGCTGGCCGCCCGGCTGAGCGAAAACCCGTCAGTGCGCGTCCTCCTGCTGGAGGCCGGCCCGCCAGACACGGCCGACGAGATCCACATTCCCGCGGCGCTCAACCTGCTCTTTCAGAGCGCCTACGACTGGGGCTTCAGCACCGTCCCGCAGGAGAAGGCGGCGGGCCAGTCCGTGTACTGGCCCCGCGGCCGGGTGATCGGCGGTTCGTCGTCGATCAACGCGATGATCTACATCCGCGGCAACAAGCACGACTACAACACCTGGCGGGACGAGTACGGCTGCGACGGCTGGGGCTACAACGACATCCTTCCTTACTTCATCAGGGCAGAGCAGAACTCCCGTGGCCCGTCGGCATACCACGGCGGGTCAGGCCCGCTGTCGGTGATCGACCCGAAATTCAAGTCGGCGTCGACGACAGCGTTCGTCGAGTCGGCCGTCAACGCAGGGGCCGCCGCCAACCCGGACTTCAACGGTCAGAGCCAGGACGGCGTCGGCTTCTATCAGCTCACTCAGAAGGACGGCAGGCGCTGGTCGGCGGCCGATGCCTACCTGCATCCCGCCGAGAACCGGCCGAACCTGACCGTGCAGACCGACGCGCTCGCCACCTCCATCGTGATTGACGGCGGGCGCGCGACCGGTGTCAGGTACCTGCACAGGGGAGCCGAGCACCTTGCCAGCGCCGAGGCCGAGGTGATCATCTCCGGCGGTGCCGTGAACAGCCCGCAGTTGCTGATGCTGTCTGGCATCGGTCCAGCCGACCAGTTGCGCGAGCACGACATCCCGGTGGCCGCTGACAGCCCGGGCGTAGGCGCGAACCTGTCTGACCACCCGATCGTGACGGCGATCTGGACGACGCCCAAGGTCCGCGGACTGGCCGAGCTGGCCGGGCCGCGGAACCTGCTGCGCTGGCAGCTGACCCATTCGGGGCCGTTCACCACCAACATTGCTCAGGCCGGCGGATTCGCCAGGACCGACGCTGGGCTGCCGGCGCCCGACATCCAGTGGCACGCGCTGCCCGTGCCGTTCCGCAACGGCGGTCTTGCCGACCCGTCAGATCGCGGCTTCTCTGTCCTGGTGACGCTGGTCGACGTCCGCAGCCGCGGCAAGATCGGGCTGCGCAGCGCCGACCCGCGGCACAAGCCGGTCATCGATCCCGGCTACCTGACCGACTCCGCTGACCTGGACGCGCTGGTCAAGGCCGTCGGCATGGTCAGGCAGATCGCCGCGGTCCGCCCGCTGCGCAAGATGTGGGCGACCGAGGAGGCGCCGGGTGGCGCCGAGCTACGCGAGTTCGTGCGCCGCGCCGTGACGACGGTCTACCACCCCGTCGGCACGTGCTCGATGAGCGGCGAGACGCAGGTCGACAGGAGCAGGCTGGCCGGCGTCGTCGACACCGAGCTGAAGGTGCGCGGCGTCGATGGCCTGCGTGTGGTCGACGCGTCGGTGATGCCGACCGTGCCGCGCGGCAACACCAACGCGCCCACGATCGCGATCGCCGAGCGGGCCGCCGACATGATCTCAGGCCGCGCTCCGCTGGCCGCCGTCGAGCCCGCCGACCTCACCGCAGCCGCCGCCCGCTAACCCGTCGGGCACGGGCAACGGGGCGCCCTGTTGTCGTTAGGGCAGCAACGGGGCGCCCCCGTTGCGCTGAGACCAGGGGACCGGGCTACTTGTAGCGCTTGCCGTGCAGGAGCGTGATGAGGGTCATGATCGACTTCATGTCCTTGTCGGTCCTGGTGAAGGTCGTCAGGTTCGTCGTCGGCTTCATCCGCTGCCTGGTGATCGACTGCGCCCTGGAGAACTCGCGCAACCCGTCGGCGCCGTGGATCCGGCCGAAGCCGGACTCGCCTACGCCGCCGAACGGCAGCGACGGCACGCTCAGCACCGTCAGCGCCGAGTTCACCGACGCCATCCCGGTCCTCAGCGACCTGGCCGCCCGCATGGCCGCCTTCTTGTTCTTGGAGAACACGCTGCCGCCGAGCCCGTACCTGCTCGCGTTGGCGAGCCTGACCCCCTCGGCGAGGTCGGCGACCGGCTTGACCGTCATCGTGGGGCCGAATGTCTCATCGGTGACCGCTGAGCTGGTCTCGGGGACGTCAGCGAGGATCACGGGCCCGACGTAGGGTTTGCGGATGCTGCCGAGCCCGCCCACGACGGCGCGCCCGCCTGCGGCCATCGCATCGGCGATGTGCTGCTCGACGACCTCGAGCTGGCTAGGCATCGTCATCGGGCCGTAGTCCGCCTCGCGGTCATCGCCGGGGCGCAGCTCGCTGACCCGGTCGGCCAGCTTCTCGATGAACGTGTGGTAGACGTCGTGGGCGACGTAGATCCGCTCGACGCCTACGCAAGTCTGGCCGGCGTTCGACAGCGCGCCCCACACGGCCGCGTCAGCCGCCGAGTCGAGGTCAGCGTCGGCGGCCACGAGCATCGCGTCCTTGCCGCCGCACTCGGCGACCATGGGCGTGAGGTTCTCGGCGCACGCGGCCATGACCTTCTTCGCTGTCCTGGTCGAGCCGGTGAAGGCGATCTTGTCGACGCGACTGCTCGCGAGGAAGCTGCCGGTCTCGCCGAAGCCGGTGACCAGCTGCAGAACGGGGTACTCGGGCACGACCTCGGCAAAGGAGCTGACCAGCCAGCCGCCGGTCGCCGGGGTGAACTCGCTCGGCTTGTAGACGACCGCGTTGCCGGCGGCGAGCGCGTAGGCGATCGAGCCGACCGGCGTGAAGACCGGGTAGTTCCACGGCCCGATCACGCCCACGACGCCCAGCGGGTGGTACTCGAGTGTCGACGCGTGATTGAACGCCACTAGGCCGCTGCGCACCTTGTGCGGGCCGAGGACCTTGTGCGCGTGCTTCGCTGCCCAGTCGATGTGCACGATCGCGAGCAAGATCTCGAGTTGCGCGTCCGACGTCGGCTTGCCGGTCTCGGCGTGCACGACCTCGGCGAGCCGCATGATGTACCTGGTCAGGTACGACTTCCAGGCCAGCAGCTTGGTCCTGCGCTCGGCGAAGCTGAGTCCAGACCACCAGGCCGCCGCCTCGCGTGCCCTGGAAACGGTCTCGTTCACCTCGTCCTCGCCGAAGATGGGGAACGTGCCGACGGGCTCGTCCGTGGCCGGGTTCACCGAGTCAAAGGTCTTGACCAGGCCAGACTGGGTGGGCTTGCGTGTCGTCGCTACCATCGCCTCACGCACCATCCTCACAGCGGGTTCATTGTGTGCCAGTAAATCACTGCCCGGCCTGCGGAAGATACCGTTGGGTATCCGACCACGGGGAGGTGCCGATGGCCGGGGCTGACGGCGGACCGGCCCTGATTCCAGGCGATCCCGACGCCGACCGGCACTGGCTGAACGTCGCTATCGACCTGTCAGGAAAATGCCCTGTCTCCGGGTCGGCGTTCTCCGTTGGCGCCGTACTGGTGAGCGCGGCCGGCGACCCGATCGCGACGGGCTACTCCCGCGAGACGGGTCCGAACGACCACGCCGAGGAGATCGCGCTGCACCGCGCCGCGGGAGCCGAACCCGGCGCGGCGACCCTCGGTGCGGAGACCCTCAGCGAGGCGACCCTGGCCGAGGCGACCCTGAGCGAGGAGGCGACCCTGAGCGAGGGGACCCTGAGCGACGCGACCCTGAGCGACGCGACCCTGACCGAGGCGACGCTGTACAGCTCGCTGGAGCCCTGCCTGCGCCGGGCCTCCAGGCCGGTCTCCTGCGCCGAGCTGATCGCCGCGTCCGGCCTGCGCAGGGTCGTCATCGCCTGGCTCGAGCCGCCGGTCTTCGAGCCTGGCGGCGGAGCCGCGTGGCTAACCGCCCGCAACGTCGCCGTCATCGAACTGCCCGACCTCGCAGAACGGGCCAAATCCACCAATGCCCACCTCCTGCCCCGCTGAATCCCCAGCGCCAGCCCCACCTATGAACCCTTGGTGGTGCTATGACCCCACCTAGGGTTCATAGGTGGGCCCAGGCCGCCGCGCGGCGGCCGGGGAGCGGGGCGGGCGGACGCGGGGCCAAGGGGCGGGGCGGGCTAGTCGGGGGCGTCGACGAGGAGGAGGGCCTTTTCCATCGCGTCCCAGGCTTGGGAGACGTCGGGGCGGCGGCCAAGGCCGCAGGCGGCCGCGACGTCGACCTCGCGGCCGACATGACTCTCGATCAGCCTCAGCAACTCGACCTGCTTGCCGCTGGACAGGCTCTCGTGGATGCAGCCCGCGACGAAGCGGACCGAGTCCGGGATGTTCAGGCTGGTGAGCGGCGCGTACCAGGCCGGGTCGAAGGACGGCGGCTCTTCGGCAGCGGCGAACGGCACGTGGATGAAGTCCAGCGTCCTGTCGGCAGGCCATGCGGCCGCTACCGCGTTCGCGACCAGGACCGCTGGCGTGATGTCGCGCATGCCGACCATGGACCTATGGTTCAGGTCGCCCAGGCACAGGTGCACGCCGAACCTGGTACCAGCGGGGACGGCCGCTGGCAGCTGCGCCGTCATGGCCGCGACCTGCTGCGCGGTCGGGCCCGCCGCCGCGTCATCGCCGCTCGCCACGGCGATCAGCGCCGCCGGGGTCTCGATCTGGAACACCACGTCGTTGCCGCCCGCTGCCGCGATCTTAGCGACCTGACTGGCGGTCGCCTCGAGGGAGGGCTGGTAGTAGCGGGGCTCGAAGCCGACGTCGAAGCCGAACGTGTCGACCGACAAGTCGAGCTGGCCAGGGATGCCGACCTGGAACGGGAGGTCGGGCCGTCCGTGCTTGGCCCGCAGCTCACGGAAGATCGGGAAGCTGGCGGTGAAGGCCTGCTCGTAGGGCAGGCATGCCTCGACGTTCGCCGCCGACAAGCTCGCGCCCTCGCGCAGCCGGTACTGCGGCACGTCCTCGTAGCTGGCGAAGTTGTGCTGACCGCCGCCGGACAACTCGACGTCCGGGTTGCCGCCCATGTTCTGGATGCAGGCACCGATCCACCAGGCGCGCTGGCCGGTTTCGCCGTCGCTCAGCGTGAGGAGGTAGGGGCCGAGCCGGCCTAGCGCGGCCTCCATCGCCTCTGTCGCGTTCGTGCCAGGAATCGACCCGACCAGGTGCGCTTTGCGTCCCACTGCCCGCCCCTTTACTGCCTGCGCGAGCCGCCGCGAGCGGAATGCCCGCGGTCATGTCGACATCGCGGAACGCAAGTGTGACACATGGCCGGCGGAGTCGCTACTGACCCAGTTGCTCGTCGATGCTGGCGAGCAGGGCGTCGGCGCCGGCATGCCTGGGATCGTCGGGCAGGCCAGCGAGGTTGATCCGCACCAGGCAGGCGGCCGCCTTGGCGGCCGCCTGCGCCAGCAGGCCAGCCGCCAGCGCATCGCCGCGCAGCGCCGGGTTGCCCTCCGCGGCCAACGTCGCCGTGAGGGCCGTGACCGGCACCGCGAGCTCGACGATGCGCAGCGGCACGTCGGCCGCCGCCGACAAGGCGGCGGCCAGGCCAGCGTCCTGGCCGCCCGGCTCACTGGGCGCGTCGGCCCGGTGGCGGAGCGCCTCGAGCACGGCCTGATAGGCCAGCGGGTCTTCGTCGATGAGCGAAGCGGCCGCCGCGAGAATTTGTTCCGCTTCGCGGGTGAGCTGAGCAGCCCGGGCGGCAGTCAGCCGGCGCGCGGACAGCCGGGCGGACTTGGCGCACAGCGCGGCCGCCTGGGCCAGCGTCAGGGCGGCAGCCGAGCCGCCGGCCGGGGCAGGCTCGCCAGCCCCGAGCGCGTCAAGGAACGCGCTGACGCGCAGCCCGGCGAAACGGCCAGGGCCGTGCTTGTCTGGGCCGGTAGTGCCGGCTGGGCCGGCTGGGCCGGCTGGGCTGGCCTGGCAGGCGGGGCCGGAAGGCTCAGGAGAGTCCGACGATCTCCCCGTTCTCGTCGATGTCGATGCGCTCGGCGGCCGCGCTGGTACCGAGCCCTGGCATGGTCCGCATGTCCCCGCAGATCGGGTAGATGAACCCGGCTCCGACCGACGCGCGGACCTCGCGGACCGGCAGCCGCCAGCCGGTCGGCGCGCCCTTCAGCGTGGGGTCGTGCGACAGCGACAGGTGGGTCTTGGCGATGCAGACCGGCAGCCCGCCGAACCCGTTCCGCTCGTACCCGTCCAGCTGGCGCGCTGCCAGCGGTGTGTAGTCGACGCCGTCCGCACCGTACACCCGCGTCGCGACCGTCTCGATCTTCTCGCGCAGCGGCGCGTCGCCCGGGTAGAGGAAGCCGAAGTTGCCGGGCTCGCTGGCCGCCTCGGTGACCGCCTCGGCCAGGGCAGCGGCGCCGCGGCCGCCGTCGGCGAAGTGCGTGCTGACCGCCGAGCGCACGCCCATGGACTTAGCGATCTCCGCGATGGCCTCATGCTCGGACGCGAAGTCCTCGGGCATGGCGTTGATCGCCACGACCGGGGTCACGCCGTGCACCTGGACGTTCTCGATCTGCTTGCGCAGGTTCGCGCCGCCGACGTGGACCTCGTCGGGGTTCTCGGCGAGCAGCGCCTCAGGCAGCGGCGGCCGGCCACGATCCTGTGGTTGCCCGAGTGCGCCTTCAGCGCCCGCACCGTCGTCACCACCACGGCCGCGTCCGGCTTCAGCCCGGAGACCCGGCACTTGATGTTGAAGAACCGCTCAGCGCCCATGTCGGCGCCGAACCCGGCCTCAGTGATCAGGAAGTCGCCCGTGTGGATGCCGATCATGTCGGCGACCACGGAGGAGTTCCCGTGCGCGATGTTCCCGAACGGGCCGGCGTGGATGATCGCCGGCGTGTTCTCCAGGGTCTGCAGCAGGTTCGGCCTGATCGCCTCGCGCATGATCACCGTCATCGCGCCGCCGGCCCTGAGTTGCTCGGCGGTGACCGGTTCGCCGGCCTTCGTGTAGCCCACCACGATCCTGCCCAGCCTGGCGCGCATGTCGTGCAGCGATGTCGACAAGGCAAGCACAGCCATGGCCTCGGACGCCGCCGTGATGTCGAACCCGCTCTGCCTGGGCACCCCGTCCGCCGCCGCGCCGAGCCCGAGCACGATGTTGCGCAGCGCACGGTCGTTGACGTCGAGCACCCGCTTCCAGGTGATGTTGTGCTGGTCGAGACCCAGCTTGTTGCCCCGGTACAGGTGGTTGTCGACCATCGCCGACAGCATGTTGTGCGCGGCGGTGACCGCGTGCATGTCGCCGGTCAGGTGCAGGTTCAGGGTCTCGAACGGAACCACCTGGCTGTAACCGCCGCCCGCGGCGCCGCCCTTGATGCCGAACGTCGGGCCCATCGACGCCTGCCGGAGCGAGATCGTGGCCCGCCTGCCGATGTGCCGCATCGCCTGGCCGAGGCCGACCACCGTGGTGGTCTTGCCCTCGCCGAGCGGCGTCGGGGTGACCGCGGTGACAACCACGTACTTGGCCTTCGGCCGGTCGGCGAGTTCCTCGATCGCCTTCAAGTCGATCTTGGCGACGTGCTCCCCGTACGGCTGGACCAGCCACGGCGGCAGGCCGATGTCCTCGGCCACGTCGGCGATCGGCTTGAGCGTTGCCGAGCGGGCAATCTCCAGGGCAGTTGGCATCGGCATCGGTGACCCCACTCTCCGTTGAGCTGTTTACAGGGCTGCGGTACGTGCTGGTGCGGAAACAAGTCTCTAGGTTCTGAACCTCGGTGCCGGATAGACGATGGTCTTGGGCTCGGTGAACGTCTCCATCGGATACCGCCCGCCGACCCGTCCGCGCCCGCTGACGCTGCCGGCCCGGCCGCCGAACGGCAGATGCGATTCCCACAGGTTCGTCGAGGCGTTGATGTTCACCCAGCCTGCCCTGGCGTGCTCGGCGAACGCGAGCCCGCGCTCCAGGTCCTCCGTGAACACCGCTGTCGTCAGGCCGAACGGCGAGGCGTTGGTGAGCCTGAGCGCCTCGGTCGCGGACGGTACCTCGACGATGGGCACGACGGGGCCGAACGTTTCCTCGCGCTCGATCGCCATCCCTGGCGTGACGCCGTCGAGCACGGTCGGCTCGGCGAACAGCCCGGTCGGGAACCCGCGGGCGCGCTGCCCGCCGCAGCAGATCCGCGCGCCGCTGGCGACCGCGTCAGCGATGTGCCGGTCGAACTTGGCCGCGGTGGTCTCGTTGTTCAGCGGCCCCATCGTCGTCCGCTGGTCGTAGGGGTCGCCGAGCCGCACTCGCTCCTTCGTGGCCTCGACCACGCGCTCGGTGAACTCGGCCCGCACGCTCGCCTGCACCAGGAACCGCTCGCCCGCTGTGCAGCTCTGCCCGGCGCACAGGTAGGCGGCCTCCAGGGCCGCGTCGGCGGCGAGCTCCAGGTCGGCGTCGTCGAGTATCACCATCGGGCCGTTGCCGCCGAGCTCGAGCAGCTGGCTCTTGCCGGCCGCCCGCGCTGCGACCTTTCCGCCAGTTTCCACCGAGCCCACGAAACCCACGCCGGCGACCAGCGGATGCCCCACCACGGCGTCCCCGACCACAGGGCCAGGGCCCGAGACGAAGTTGAACAAACCGCTCGGGAGACTCGCCTCCGCAAGGATCTCGGCCAGTAGCGCGCAGCACGCCGTCGTGCTCGGCGCCGGCACCCAGACGACGGAGTTGCCGGCGGCGAGTGCGGGCGCGAAGATCTCCGCGCCCATCGTGTACGGCCAGTTCCACGGGCTGACGACGCCGATCACGCCGAGCGGTACCCGCGCCGTGTGCACGCGCCGGTCGGCCGAGGTGGAGGCGGGCAGTGCGCCGGCGACGCGCTTGGCGTCCTCGCCGGCCATCGTGAAGTACACGCCGAGCTCGTCGACCTCGTCGTAGGCCTCGGCGACCAGCGGCTTGCCCTGATCCTCCGTGAGCGCCCTGGCCAGGTCCTCCCGGCGCGCGGCGATCCGCGCGGCGATCCGCTCGCACGCGGCTGCCCGGTCGAACGGAGATGCTGCCGACCACGCGCGGAACGCTGACGCCGCGGCCGTGACGGCGGCGTCGACATCGGCCGGATCGGCGACGGCGACGGCCGCGAACTGCTCGCCGGTCGACGGGCTGACGGCTGGAGCCGTGCCGCCGCCAGGTCGCCAGCTGCCGTCGATGTACAGCCGATGTTCCCGCACGTTTAGTGATCCCCCGATCCCCGGGCGAACAGGCTAGGTGAGCCCGATCACTGCGTTTCCGGTCGAAGCCTAGGTAAATGCGCCATGCCTGGCAAGCGGGCGTCGCGCCAGTGGCTAATGTCAGGCTATGGCCAACGCTTCACGTCTCCCTTACCTTCGCTACGACGAGCTCGATGTGCGCGGTCAGGAGGTGTGGGACAGCGTGGCCGGTTCGCGCGGCGGCGAGCTCGTCAACGCCGATGGCGGCCTGGTCGGCCCGTTCAACGCGTTCGTGCACGCCCCGGGCGTCGGCAGGCACCTGAGTGCGCTCGGCGGCAGGCTGCGGTTCAGGACGTCGATCGAGCGCCGGCTGTCTGAGCTGGCCATCATCACGGTGGGGGCCGCGTGGAAGGCCGAGTTCGAGTGGTGGGCACACGCGCGGATGGCCCGCGAGCACGGGGTCGGCGACGCCATTGTCGACGCGATCGGCCGCGGCGATGATCCGCCGTTTTCTGCCGACGACGAGCGGGTCATCTACACGGCGGCCCGTGAGCTCACCAGCGCTGGCAGGCTCGGGCAGGACCTGTACGACGCCGCGCAGTGGCTGCTCGGCGATGAGGGCATGGTCGAGCTCGTCTCACTGTGCGGCTACTACACGCTGATCTCGTACCTGCTCAACGCGTTCGCCGTGCCGCTGCCGCCTGGCGCGGAGCCGCAGTGGGAAGGCTCGTCGCGGTAACGGCCAGGCGGCAGCGGCTCAGAACAGCCGGAGCGCGCCGTCGTCTGTGCCGCGCATGGCGTTATAGTCCAGCGTGACGCAGCGGATGCCGCGATCGGTGGCCAGCACGCGGGCCTGTGGCTTGATCTCCTGCGCCGCGAAGATGCCGTTGACTGGCGCGAGCATGGGGTCGCGGTTCAGCAGGTCCAGGTACCTGGTGAGCTGCTCGACGCCGTCGATCTCGCCGCGCCGCTTGACCTCGATGGCGACGCTGATGCCGAGCGCGTCCCTGCACATCAGGTCGACCGGGCCGATCGGCGTCGGGAACTCGCGCCTGACCAGCCGCCAGCCGTCACCGAGCAGGTGCAGCTGAACCGCGAGCAGCTCCTGCAGGTGCGACTCGACGCCGTCCTTGACGAGGCCGGGATCCTCGCCGAGTGCGAACGAGGAGTCGCTCACGATCTCATCGATGTGGACCATCAGCGTCTCGCCCGACTTGCCGGTGACCACCCACTCGGTGGCCGACTCAGCGAGCCGGCAGGGCGGTGACATCCAGTTCAGCGGCTTGTACGAGCCGCCGTCGCTGTGCACGAGCACCGAGCCGTCGGCCTTGACGATCAGCAGCCGCAGCGCCGGCGGCAGGTGTGCGGATAGGCGTCCCGCGTAGTCCACGCTGCACCTGGCGATCACGAGACGCATGGGGTAACTGTAGTGGGCCGCCGGCCAGCCGACGGCCGTGCTGTGCTGGCTCTGTCTTTTGGGCTGGGTATCGTCTCGCCATGGACGTTCGCGAGGTTGGGGTCGCCGGCCTGGGCACCATGGGCGCGGGTATCGCTGAGGTCTTCGCCCGCGCTGGCCTCCGGGTCACGGCGGTGGAGGCCGATCCCGGCGCGCTCTCCAGGGGCATGGCGATCCTGGACGGCTCGCTGCGCAAGGCCGTGTCGCGTGGCCGGCTGACCGAGGACGAGTACGCCGAGATTGCTAGCCGGGTCAGCCCAGCCCCTGCGGTGGCCAGCCTGGGCGGCGCGGACCTGGTGATCGAGGTCGTGCCCGAGCAGCTCGCGATCAAGCGCCAGGTCATCGCCGAGCTTGATCTGACGCTGGCCCCGTCGGCGATCATCGCGACGAACACGTCGTCGCTGTCGGTCACGACCATCGCGGCGGGCTCCGCGCACCCCGGGCGGGTCGTGGGCATGCACTTCTTCAACCCCGCCCCGGTGATGCGGTTGGTCGAGGTCGTCACCACGGTGCTCACCGAGCCGCACGCCGCGGCGGCCGTGACCGCCCTGGCCGCCCGCCTCGGCAAGACACCGGTCCAGGTCACCGACCGGGCCGGGTTCGTCGCCAACGCGCTGCTGCTGCCATACCTCAACCACGCCGCCCGGCTGTTCGAGACCGGGTACGCCACCAGGGAGGACATCGACCTGGCGGTGACCGCGGGCATCGGGCTGCCGATGGGCCCGCTCGCGCTGCTCGATTTGATCGGGCTCGACACCTCGCTGGCTATCCTTGAGGTGCTCGAGCACGAGTTCGGCGGCTCTCGCTACACGCCGGCGCCGGTGCTGCGCCGCATGACCGACGCCGGACGCACCGGACGGAAGAGCGGCGCCGGGTTCTACGACTACGCCGGGCAGCGGCCCGCAGGGCCTGGCCGCTCGCCGGCTGAGGATGAGCCCGACCTGTCGCCGCTTCCTGGCACGGTGACGCTGATCGATCCGGCGGGGCCGCACTCGGACCGCGCCGCGGAGCTGGCCAGCCTGATCGCCGCCGCTGGCATCAGCGTCACGAGGAACCCGGCCCACGCCACGGACCTGGTAATCGTCGCGATCGGTCCTGAGGGTGGCGTGCTCGGCCCCGCGGTCGCGGCTGGCAGGGCCGCGGACGCGGTCGGTCTGCACCTGCCGGTCGCTCCCGCCTGGGCGGCGGCCGGTGCGGCCGCGCCTGGTCTCGCCCAGCTGGTCGCGAGCTCGCTCACCTCGGACCGCTCGCTCGCCGCGGCCAGGGCCATGATCGCCAGGCTCGGCCGGCGCGCGGTCCGCTCGGCCGACCGTCCTGGCCTGCTCGTCGGCGCGCTGCTGTTCGCGCACCTGCGCGACGCGGTGACGATGGTGGCCGACGGCTACGCGACGCCAGCAGACGTCGACACGGCGATGACGCTCGGCTGCGGGTACCCGCGCGGTCCCATCCGGCTGCTGGCCGACGCCGGTCCTGCCGAGGCGGTGCGTGTCCTCGGCGCGATGCACGCCGGCTACGGCGACCCGGCCTTCGCGCCGCCGTCGCTGTTGAGCGAGTACGCGATCGGCGGCCTTGAGCAGATCGGAAGCGCGGGGAAATGAGCATGCGGAACCGGCGGTGAGCCCGCGGAAGGCCCGTCGGCTGCCCGCCGACCAGCCGCGCAGGCCCAGGCGGTCCGGGCGGACCCCTCCCGCCGCCAAGGGCGATTCAGAGGGCGATGAGTCCGCGGCGACGCTTGGACCGCCGCTGCTGCAGGAATGGCCGGACGGCGACTGGGTGGTGCGGCAGGTGCCTGGATCGGCGACCGCCAAGGAGTACCGGTGCCCAGGCTGCGACCAGGAGATCAGGCCTGGCACCGCGCACCTCGTCGTGTGGCCGGCCGAGACGCCGGGACTGGCCGAGCGGCGGCACTGGCACAATGCTTGCTGGCGGCGCCGTCCGCGCAGGCCAGGCCTGGCTCGCTACCGGTAGCGAGGGTGATCCGTGAGTGTCATGCCGGAGGCGTGCGATGAGTGTCATGCCGGAGGCGTGCAGTGAGTGTCATGCCGGAGGCGTGCGATGAGTGTCATGCCGGAGGCGTGCGATGAGTGTCATGCCGGAGGCGTGCGATGAGTGTCATGCCGGAGGCGTGCGATGAGTGTCATGCCGGAGGCGTGCGATGAGTACTGACGCGACGATCGAGATCAGGGCGAACACGGTCCTGCCCGCGCGCCGCGAGGACATCGTTCTGCGCACGGCCGACGGGCTCGATCTCGTCGGCGAGCTGGCACTGCCGCCACGCGCCGCGCCGGTCGCGACCCTGATCTGCCTGCACCCGCTGCCAACCGCGGGCGGCATGATGGACAGCCACCTGCTCCGCAAGGCTTCTAGCCGGCTGCCTGCCCAGGCCGATCTGGCCGTGCTGCGGTTCAACACCAGGGGAGCCTCGTCTGAGCGCGGCACCAGCGCTGGCCACTTTGGCGGTGGCAATGCCGAGCGGGAAGACGTCGCCGCGGCGGTCGGCTACTGCGCCGCTGCCGGGCTGCCGAGGATCTGGCTGCTCGGCTGGTCCTTCGGCACCGAGCTGGCGCTGATGTGGGGCAACGTGCCGGAGGTCGAAGGCGCGATCCTGCTCTCGCCCGCGCTGCGCCGCGCCGGCGACGCCGATCTGGACGCGTGGTCGGCCAGCGGCAAGCCGCTGGTAGCGCTGGTCCCTGAGCTGGATGACTACCTGCGTCCTGATGAAGCCCGAACCAGGTTCGCCAGGGTGCCGCAGGCTCAGCTGATCGCGGTCAGCAGCGCCAAGCACCTGTGGGTGGGGGAGACGTACGTCCGGATCGTGCTGAATGAGATAGTGCGGCTGCTCAACCCCGCAGCCTGGCCTCTGGCGACCGCATGGCCGGCCAGCCCCGGTGAAGGAGAGGAACGATTGTGAGCCTGTTCGACCTGGATGGCAAGACGGCTTTCGTGACCGGTGCCTCGCGCGGCATCGGCCGCGCTATCGCGGTGGCGCTCGCCCAGGCCGGTGCCGACGTTGCGCTCGTCGCGCGGACGGCGGAGGGGCTCGCCGACGTGGCCGACGACGTCACGGCCGCTGGCCGCGAGGCCGTGGTCATCCCCGCCGACGTGACGGACCAGTCAGGGGTGACCGACGCGGTCGCGGCGGCGATCGACCAGCTCGGGCACGTGGATATCGTGGTGAACAACGCGGGCGGCTCGAACTTCATGGTCAGCTTCCGTGACCTGCGGTTGTCCGGCTGGGACAAGCTCATCAAGCTGAACCTGAGCTCGGCGGTCTACGTCTGCCACGCGTTCGCCGCGCACCTGCTCGACCGCAAGTCAGGCTCGGTGATCAACGTCGCCTCTGTGGCCGGCGTGGCCGCCTCGCCGCTGATCAGCCCCTACGGTGCCGCCAAGGCCGGGCTCGTCTCGCTGACCAAGTCGCTCGCTGTGGAGTGGGCCGCTGACGGCGTCCGGGTCAACGCGCTCTGTCCTGGCTGGACCGCGACCGACCTGAATCGCAATCTCTGGTCTGACCCGGTCGCCGGACCGGCCACGGTCGCGAACGTGCCGATGCACAGGTGGGCGAGCGCCGGGGAGATGGCCGGGCCAGCTGTCTTCCTGGCCAGCGACGCGTCCTCATACATGACAGGCCAGGCGATCGTCGTCGACGGCGGCCAGACGGTCAACTCTTAGCCAGAACGGCAGCAGGCCCCCGCCGTGGGGCGGGGGCCTGCTGCCGCGCGAGCCTTGGATGACCTACTCGGTCCACCATTCTTCGTCGCCGTCGCCGTCGCCTTGCTTGCCGTTGGCCTGCTTGGCTTCTGTCTTGGTCGCGGTCGCCGGGGCCGGCCTGGTGGCCTGGCCAGACCCGCCGTTCGCCGCGGGTGCCGTGGGTGCTGCCGGCGGTGCGGCAACAGCGGCCCGCGGGCCCGCGAGCGCCGGGGCTGGCGCTGCCGAGAGGCTCGCAGCGGACGGCCCGAGCAGCTGGCTGATCTGCGCCAGGTGCGCCTGCACCGTCTCGTACTGCTTGTTGGCCTCGTCGACCCGGCGCTGAGCCGAGTTGGCGTGCCTGTCCGCCTCGGCCTTGGCTTCGGCGAGCAGCTGATCCGCCTGGGACTTGGCCTGGGCGACGATGTCGTCGGCGTTCTTCTTGGCGCTGCTGACCAGCTGCTTGGCGTGTGCGTCGGCGTCCCGCCTGGACTGCTCGGCCTGGGCGCTTGCCTTGGTGGCACGCTGCTCAGCGGTCGCCGCCCGCTGCTCGGCCTCAGAGACCAGCCGCTGCGTGGCTGCCTGCGCAGCCGCGAGGCGCTCGGCCTCCTGACGCTCGGCCTCCTCGCGCCGCGAGGCTAGCTGGATATCGAACTCGGCCTCGGCCTGGGCGCGCTGGGCTTCGCTCTCCTCCAGGATCCGCTGCGCCTGGCTGCGCATCTCGTCGGCCTGGCGCTTGGAGGTCGTCAGGATTTCGTCGCGCTCGCGCTTGGACGATGCCTTCAGCTGTGCGACTTCGCGCTCGGTCGTGGTGCGCAGCTTGGCGATCTCGCGCTCGACAGCGGCGCGCTTCTCGGCGACCTCGTGATCCACCATCGCGCGCATTTTGGCGACCTCGCGCTCGGTGGTCGAGGTCAGCTCGTCGGCCTCGCGCTGTGCGGTCGTCTTGATGCTGTCCGCCTCGCGCTCCGCCGACCCCCGCAGGTCGTCGGTCTCCCGCTTGGCGTTGGCACGCAGCTCGGCGGTCTCGTTCTCGGCACCCGCCCGCAGCTCGGCGGCGTCAACCTTAGCCGAGGCCAGCAGCTGGCTCGCCTCGGTCCTGGCCTCCTGCAGGATCTCGTCGCGCTGCTCCTCGGCTAGCCGCAGCAGCTGCTCGATCCTGGAACCGAGCCCCGAGTAGGTCGGGCGCTCCTGCTCCTGCATCTGCCGGTGCATGTAGGCGATCTCCTGCTGAGTCGCCTGGTAGGACTGTCGCATGTCGCGCAGCCTGGCGTCCATCTCGCGCAGATGGGCTTCGACCTCTTCCTGGTCATAGCCACGCATTTTCTGCGAGAAGACAGGATGCGGCTGGTCCTCGTCAAAGAAGGTGCCGAGCTGAGCATTGATATCGGGCTGCATGTCGCCTAATCCTGGGGTAGACGGGGGTAGACGGGTTATTGCATCACAGGGCCTGCGGGGACTGCGATGCCCGCACCGGTGGGTTCGTATCGCTTGCTTGCCAGGCTCACCCGCAGCCGCAGGACCACTTGGGTCACAGCCAGCACGCCAGCTCACTTTCCCGGTGCCTGGCAGCGTACTCTGCCGTGGTCGCGTTGGAGGCCTGTTCGCTGCTGCTCGTGGCCTAGCTCACCAATTATTCTGCTTGCCCCGCCTTTCCGCGCACTGTCCGGACGCGCCATGTCCGGTTGGTGCATATTTGCAGTGTCCTAGACCCAGTGCCCGCCACCTCAGGTGCGGTTGACTGATGCTGGCTGGACGAGTTCGGTGAGGACGCCGCCGACATCGGCCGGGTGCAAAAAGGCGATCGAGGCCCCCATCGAGCCGTGGCGCGGCCTGGCATCGAGCACTCTGACGCCGGTCGCGCCGATGGCGGCCATGGCCGCCTCGACGTCGGCCACCGCGTATCCCACGTGATGGATGCCCTCGCCGCGGCGCTCGAGAAACCGGCCGACCGGCGTTCCTGGGCCCAGCGGCTCGAGCAGTTGCACGTAGGACATGCCGGGCAGCAGCGGGGGGGTCCCGGGGGATCGGCCCCCCAGGGAAAGGTCCGCATCGCCAACCACCAGCATGGCTTCCCGCACGCCCTGCTCGGCGTTCGTCTCCCTGCTCACGACCGTCAGACCGAACGTCGCCTCGTAGAACGCGGTCGTATCCGACAGGTTCCGGCAGGCGATCCCGACGTGATCAATGCGAGTCAGCACCTCTGTATCGTTGCAGCATGGGCGAAGCGGTAATTGTCGGCGGGGCAAGAACGGCGATCGGGCGGCTGCTCGGTTCGCTCAGCGACTTCAGCGGCGCCGACCTGGGCGGCATCGCGATCAAGGCGGCGCTCGGCAGGGCCGGCATTTCCGGTGACCAGGTCGACTACGTGATCATGGGCCAGGTGCTGCAGGCCGGCGCCGGCCAGATCACCGCCAGGCAGGCCGCGGTGGCGGCCGGCATCCCGATGACCGTTCCTTCGCTGACCATCAACAAGGTGTGCCTGTCTGGGCTCGACGCCATCGCCCTCGCCGCCCAGCTGATCAGGGCCGGCGAGTTCGAGGTCGTCGTGGCCGGCGGGATGGAGTCGATGACGAATGCGCCGCACTTGCTGGCCGGCGCCAGGAAAGGCATCAAGTACGGCTCGGCCGAACTCGCCGACTCGATGGCCCTTGACGGCCTGACGGACGCGTTCGACCACGTGTCCATGGGCGAGTCCACCGAGCGGCACAACGCCAGGCTCGGCATCAGCAGGGAAGAGCAGGATGAGTTCGCCGCCAGGTCGCATCAGCGCGCCGCGCTCGCGATCAAGAACGGCCTGCTGGCCGAGGAGATCGTGCCGGTGCGGGTGCCGCAGCGACGCGGCGACCCCGTGACGTTCGACACCGACGAAGGCGTGAGGGCCGACACCAGCGCCGAAGCCCTCGCCAGGCTGCGCCCTTCCTTCGCGAAGGACGGCACCATCACCGCGGGCACCGCCTCACAGATCTCCGACGGCGCGTGCGCGGTGGTCGTGATGTCCGCGGAGGCGGCGGCCGCCGCCGGGGCGAGCGTGCTCGCCGAGATCGGCGCGCACGGCGTGGTCGCCGGCCCGGACAACTCACTGCAGTCCCAGCCTTCCCGCGCCATCGGCCGCGCGCTCGGCAAGGCCGGGCTCACAGTCGGCGACCTGGACCTGATCGAGATCAACGAAGCGTTCGCCGCGGTCGCGATCCAGTCGATGCGCGATCTGCGGATCGGCCAGGACATCGTCAACGTCAATGGCGGCGCGATCGCGTTCGGCCATCCGATCGGGATGAGCGGCGCCAGGCTCGCGCTGCACCTGGCCTATGAGCTCAGGCGGCGCGGCGGCGGGCTGGGCGCTGCTGCGCTGTGCGGCGGTGGCGGCCAGGGCGACGCCCTGCTGCTGCGGGTGCCGCGGCCAGGCAGCGACTGACGGCGTGCCAGCAAACTCGCGCGCCGAGGCGCTGGTCGCAGCGGCGCGAGACGGCGACGCCCGGTCCCTGGCCAGGCTGGTGTCTATGGTCGAGAACGGCTCTGCTGAGCTGCGGCCGGTGATGCGCGCGGTGGCGCCGTTCGCAGGTCACGCCCACGTCGTCGGGCTGACGGGTTCGCCTGGGGTCGGCAAGTCCACCGTCACAAGCGCGCTCGTGCACACCTACCGGGGGCTCGGTCAGCAGGTCGGTGTGCTCGCCGTCGACCCGACATCGCCCTTCACCGGCGGTGCGCTGCTCGGCGACCGGGTCAGGATGCAGGATCACGCGGTCGACAGCGGCGTGTTCATCAGGTCCATGGCCAGCCGCGGGCACCTCGGCGGGCTCTCGGTAGCGGCGCCGCAGGCGCTGCGGGTGCTCGACGCCGCGGGTTTCGACGTGATCTGCGTCGAGACGGTCGGCGTCGGACAGGCCGAGGTCGAGATCGCGGCGCTGGCTGACACCACGCTGGTGATCGCGGCGCCGGGAATGGGTGACTCGATCCAGGCCGCCAAGGCCGGGATCCTGGAGATCGCCGACATCTTCGTCGTCAACAAGAGCGACCGGCCAGGTGCCCACGATGTCGTGCGCGACCTGCGCACGATGATGGCGATGGTCCGCTACGCCGACGGGGTGTGGAAGCCGCCGATCGTGTCGATGTCGGCTACCTCGGGAGACGGCATCGATGAGCTGGTAAGCAAGCTCGGCGCGCACTGGGAATGGCTCGGCGAGACGGGAGAGCGGGAACGCCGCCGGGTGGCCAGGGCCCGCGAGGAGGTCACGGCGATCGCGGTCGCCGAGATGCGGCGGCAGCTGGGCGGGCTGCCCGGCCAGTCCAGGCTGGACGAGCTTGCCGCCCAGGTCGCCTGCGGCAAGCTCGATCCGTACTCGGCCGCCGACGACCTGATCGCCACCCGATCCTGACCCTCCCAAAGAACACCTATGTGACATCGGCGCTTTTCTAGTAACGCCGATGACCCATAGGTGTTCAATTCTCGGGCGGGCGGGCGGGCGGCTCGGGCGGCTTGGTCAGCGCTCGCGAGTTGGCTGGCGGCGCGCGGTGGCACGATCCAGGACGCTGCTGACCGCCTGGCCTGCGCCGGCGCCGATCAGTGCCCCAGCGACCGTATCGCCCGGATAGTGCACGCCGGTGTGCACGCGTGAATAGGCCACGCCCCCCGCCAGGAACTGGATCGCGATCGCGAGCCAGGGGTTGTCCCTGCTGATCGCGGTCGCGAACGCGAAGGCCGCGGCCGAGTGCCCGGACGGGAACGACGTCGACGACGGCATCCTGACGTACCGCGCGTCAGGGACGCCCGCCCCTGGCCGGTCCGGCCTGCGCCTGCGGGAGAGTGTCTTCACGCCGATGTTGACCAGTGCGGATGTCGCGCCGATCGCGAGGATGCCGCGGCCTGCAGCGCGACGGCCTGCCGGTCCGGTTAGCGCGAGCGCCCCTGCGATCCCGAACCAGAGCCTGGACCGGTCGGCCGACCTGGACAGCCGGCGCATGGCCTCGTCGAGCGCGGGCGCGGGGACGCTGGCGACCGCCGCATAGACCGCGCGATCGATCGCGCCGAGCTGGTGCAGGATCTCGGCGAGCCGCCGACGAGCCGGACCGCCTCGCCTGGCTAGATTCTCGGCAATCAGGTCGGCGACGGCATCGTCCAGGCTGCCTGCTGAATTGGCAGCATGCCCCGTGCGACCCGACTCTGTTCCGGGCACCGGTGCATGCTAACACCGGGAACAGGGCAGTCCAGTTCCTGCCGGAGCGCGCGCGTCGGGCGAGCCGCGGCCGCTCTGATGGCGAGCACGGGTCAAGGCTGTCGGGAGGTGCGCTGGTGGCAAGCCGGGCCGAGCGCGCGAGCGGCGCCCCCGCAGTCAGGGAGCGAGCGTCTGTCACCGAACGGGCTGGAGCGATCGTCGCCATCGCGTCGCTGGCCGCGGGGCTGCTCCTGCTGGCGCTGAATGTGGCGCTGCGCATCGGCGCTGTCGTCCTCGCGCTGGCCGGCCTGCTCGCCTGCGTCACGGCGAGCTGGTATGTCGTGGCGCGGCGTGGTGTGATCAGGACGCTGGCTGCCGCGGCCGCTGTCCTGGCGTTGGGCGCGCTCGTCGCTGGCCTGGTGCTGACGGTGATCAGCTGGTGGATCGTGCTCGCCGTCGCCGGGCTCGCAGTGACCTCCGTCCTGTCGGCCAGGTACGCGCTGCGCCGGACGCCAAAGGCGATCCGCTCTGCCCGGCGGGCTGCCAGGGCTAGGGCTAAGCGAACCGGCCAGGACGGGTCGGCGCCGGTGCTGATCATGAACCTCAAGTCCGGCGGCGGGAAGGCCGAGCGGTTCGCGCTTGCTGACGAGTGTGCCGCGCGCGGCATCAGGCCGGTCATCCTGGGGCCTGGCGACGACCTGATCGGGCTCGCGAAGGAGGCCATCGCGGGCGGCGCCAGCGCGATCGGGATGGCCGGCGGCGACGGCTCCCAGGCGGCTGTCGCGTCGGTGGCCGCCCGGCACGACGTCCCCTTTGTCTGCGTGCCCGCCGGGACCAGGAACCACTTCGCGCTCGATCTCGGACTTGACCGCACAGATGTCGTCGGCGCGCTCGACGCGTATGCGGACCAGATCGAGAGGCGGGTCGACCTCGCGTTCGTCAACGGGAACCCGTTCGTCAACAACTGCTCGCTGGGGTTGTACGCCAAGGTGGTGCAGTCGCCGCAGTACCGCGACGCCAAGCTGCGGACAGCGGCTGAGATGCTGCCGGACCTGATCGGCCCCGACGCCGAACCGCTTGACCTGCGATTCGCCGGACCAGGCGGCGATGAGTTCACGACGGCGCACCTGATCCTGGTCTCCAATAACCCCTACCAGCTCGCCCATCCTGGCGGTGTGGGGACCAGGGAGCGGCTCGACCTCGGGGTGCTCGGGATCGTGGCCGTCCGGGTCGGCGACGCGGCCGACGCCAGGCACTTCATGATGCTCGAGCTGACCGGCCAGGTGCAGCGATTCGCCGGATGGCAGGAGTGGACCGGCGGCCAGTTCGCCGTGACCTCGGGTGCAGCTGTCGAGGTCGGCATCGACGGCGAGGCCATGGTGCTCGATCCGCCGCTCAGCTTCGAGATCAAGCCGGGTGCGCTCAGGGTGTGGCTGCCGAAGAGCGCGCTGCGGGTGTCGCCGGCAGGCTGGGCGGTCCGTCTACTTGCCCGCTCGACCGCGGCCGACCTGGTCTCGGTCGCGGCCGGCGGGCATCCAGCCCGAGTAGCTTGACATCGAGATATTTGCGTCGTTACGCTGGCAAAGTAACTTGACATCGAGATACTTTGCTTCTGGGCAGCGCGAATAACCAGGACGACTCGGGTAAGTCGGGCTGGCGGCCGGGGCAGGAGAGCGCTAGGGCAGGATGGCGGCTAGGCGCGTCCGCCGGTGCCAGCGCGCGATCCACTAAGCACGGAAGGACAGGGTCCATGACAGCGAACAGCTTCGGTGCTCGCGGCACGCTCACAGCGGGCGGGAGCAGCTACCAGATCTGCCGGCTCGACGCCGTGCCAGGGTCGGCGGACCTGCCGTTCAGCCTCAAGATCCTGCTGGAGAACCTGCTGCGGACCGAGGACGGCGGCAACGTCACCGAGGATCACATCAGGGCGCTGGCCGGCTGGGATCCGGTAGCCGAGCCTGACACCGAGATCCAGTTCAGCCCGGCCAGGGTGATTATGCAGGACCTGACCGGCGTCCCGGCCGTCGTGGACCTGGCCAGCATGCGCGAGGCCATGCGCGACCTTGGCGGTGACCCGGCGAAGATCAACCCGCTGGTCCCGGCCGAGCTCGTAATCGACCACTCGGTGATCGCCGACATCTTCGGCCGCCCTGACGCGTTCGACCGCAACGTCGAGTTCGAGTTCCAGCGCAACTCCGAGCGGTTCGCCTTCTTGCGCTGGGGCCAGCAGGCGCTGCATCAGTTCCGCGTCGTCCCGCCAGGCACCGGGATCGTGCACCAGGTGAACATCGAGCACCTGGCCAGGGTCATCATGACGGCGCAGGACGCTAGCGGTGCGCAGACCGCCTACCCGGACACCTGCGTGGGCACGGACTCGCACACCACGATGGAGAACGGCCTCGGCGTGCTCGGCTGGGGCGTCGGCGGCATCGAGGCCGAGGCCGCGATGCTCGGTCAGCCGATCTCGATGCTGATTCCCAAGGTGGTCGGGTTCAAGCTGACCGGCGAGCTGCCATCCGGCGCGACCGCGACCGACCTCGTCCTGACGATCACCGAGCTGCTCCGCCGGCACGGCGTGGTCGGCAAGTTCGTGGAGTTCCACGGCGAGGGCGTGGCCGCCGTGCCCGTCGCCAACCGGGCCACGATCGGCAACATGAGCCCGGAGTTCGGCTCCACCTGCGCGATCTTCCCGATCGACGAGGAGACGCTGACCTACCTGCGGCTGACCGGCCGCCCGGCCGAGCAGGTAACCCTGGTCGAGGCCTACGCCAAGGAACAAGGACTCTGGCATGACCCGACCGGCGAGACCGTAAGTGGTGGCGTAGCAAGGTACTCCCAGCAACTCGAGCTCGACTTGTCCACGGTGGTGCCGTCGCTGGCCGGCCCGAAGCGGCCGCAGGACAGGGTCGCGCTGACCGACGCCAAGCAGAGCTTCCGCGACGCGCTCGGCGCCTACGCGCACACGCCGAGCCTGGACAACGGGATCGCCGGCACATTCCCGGCTTCTGACCCGGTGTCCGGCGGGCTCGACGGGCGGGCCAGCTCGCCCGTGACCGTCACGCTGGACGACGGCACGGAGACAAAGGTCGACCACGGCTCGGTGGTGATCGCCGCGATCACGTCGTGTACCAACACCTCCAACCCGTTCGTGATGGTCGGCGCCGCGCTGCTCGCGCGGAACGCGGTCGAGGCCGGCCTGAACCGCAAGCCGTGGGTCAAGACCACGCTCGCACCGGGTTCCAAGGTGGTCATGGACTACTACGAGCGGGCCGGCCTGACGCCGTACCTCGAGAAGCTGGGCTTCAACCTGGTCGGTTACGGCTGCACGACGTGCATCGGCAACTCAGGCCCGCTGCCAGAGGCGATCAGCGCCGCCGTGGCCGAGAACGACCTCGCCGTGGTGTCGGTGCTCTCCGGCAACAGGAACTTCGAGGGCCGGATCAACCCGGACGTGAAGATGAACTACCTCGCATCGCCGCCGCTCGTCGTGGCGTACGCGCTCGCGGGGACGATGGACATCGACCTCAGCACCGAGCCGATCGCCACCGGGTCCGACGGAAAGCCGGTCTATCTGGCCGACATCTGGCCGTCGCCAGCTGAGATCGAGGAGGTCGTGCGGAGTTCTGTTGCGCCTGAGATGTTCACTCGCGACTATGCGGACGTCTTTGCGGGCGACGAACGGTGGCAGGAGCTGGACGTGCCGGCCGGCGACGTGTTCGCGTGGGATGAGTCGTCGACCTACGTGCGGCGCCCGCCGTACTTCGACGGCATGCCGGCCGATCCGGCGCCGGTGACTGACATCCACGGCGCCAGGGTGCTCGTGATGCTCGGCGACTCGGTCACCACCGACCACATCTCCCCGGCCGGCGCGATCAAGTCCGACAGCCCGGCCGGGCTGTACCTGACCAGCCACGGGATCGAGCGGCGCGACTTCAACACCTACGGGTCGCGGCGCGGCAACCACGAGGTCATGATCCGCGGCACGTTCGCCAACATCAGGCTGCGCAACCAGCTCGCGCCGGGGACCGAGGGCAGCGTGACCGTCAAGCTGCCGGAAGGCGAGCAGACCTCGATCTACGAGGTGTCGCGCGCGTACATCGGCGAGGGCACGCCGCTGATCGTGCTCGGCGGCAAGGAGTATGGCTCAGGGTCATCACGGGACTGGGCCGCCAAGGGCACGGCGCTGCTCGGAGTCCGCGCGGTCCTGGTCGAGTCGTTCGAGCGGATCCACCGGTCCAACCTGATCGGGATGGGCGTGCTGCCTCTGCAGTTCAAGCCTGGGGAGAACGCGACATCCCTCGGGCTCACCGGCCACGAGGTCTTCGATATCACCGGAATCGAGGCCATCAACGCTGGCGAGACACCGCGCGAGGTGATTGTCTCAGCGGACGGCAAGGAGTTCGCCGCGATCGTGCGAATCGACACGCCAGGCGAGGTCGGCTACTACCGGCACGGCGGGATCATGCAGTACGTGCTGCGTTCCCTGCTGGCCAGTGGCTGACCGCCGCTCGTGACGGGCGGGCACAGCGCAGCTTCTGGCCCCGAGGCGGGAAGCCTGCCCGCAGGGCCCGAGGCGAGAAGCCTGCCCGCAGGGCCCGAGGCGAGAAGCCGGCCCGCAGGGCCCGGCCGCCCGTCCGCTGGCCTCGCGGCCGGCGGCGCGCTGCTGATCGCGGGCATCCTGGCGGTCTCGTTCAACATGCGGGCCGCGATCACCAGCCTGCCGCCCGTCTACCCCGAGATGTCGGCCGCGGCTGGCTGGTCCACGGCCACCAAGTCCGCGCTCGCCGCGATGCCGGTGCTGAGCTTCGCGGTGTTCTCCGGACTGGCGCCGATGCTGGCCAGGAGGATCGGCGAGGAACGCGTGCTCGGGCTCGCCCTGGTGCTCCTCGCCGCCGGGCTCGGGCTGCGCTCCGCCGCGCCAGGGGTCATGCTCTTCCCCGGCACGATCGTGGCCGGCTGCGCGATCGCGCTGGTGAACGTCCTGCTGCCGAGCATGATCAAGCGCCGCAGGCCGGATCTGGCCGGGCTGATGATCGGGCTGTACCTCTCGACGCTGACGGCAGGAGCGGTAATCGGCGCCGTGATCGCCGTGCCGGTGTTCACGGCGGCAGGCGGGGCGGCATCCGGCGGCTCGGGCCTGGCCGTCAGGCTGACCCTCGGCATGTGGGCGCTGCCCGCGCTGGCCGGCGTGCTCGTCTGGCTGCCGCAGCTGAAGTTCAAGACAGTGCCAGGGTCGGCGGCTGGCCGTCGCGGCGTGCTGGCGATGGCCAGGATCCCGCTGGCCTGGCAGGTGATGGCGTTCATGAGCCTGCAGAGCCTGTCGTATTACGCCACGTTGTCCTGGTTCCCGACCATGTTCAGGGACCACGGCATCAGCGCCGACGCGGCTGGCAACCTGCTCGCGCTCATGAACGTCGGCAACGCGATCACCGGGCTGATCGTGCCGGTGCTCGCG
Source organism: uncultured Actinomycetota bacterium (assembly GCA_963739025.1). Classification (GTDB taxonomy): domain Bacteria; phylum Actinomycetota; class Actinomycetes; order Streptosporangiales; family Streptosporangiaceae; genus Chersky-822. The sequence continues at coordinate 43,444 of CAVTYS010000007.1, forward strand.
CACCGGGTCAGGGACCAGCGGTGGCTGGCGGGAACGGCGGTCGTCCTGATCGCGATCGGCCTGGCGGGATCGGCGTTCGCGCCGAACTCGGCTGTGGTGCTGTTCGTCTGCCTGCTCGGGCTCGGGCAGGGCGGCGCGTTCGGGCTGAGCGTGTTCTTGTTCACGGCGCGGGCGGCTGACGGCCACACGTCCGCCGCGCTCTCCGGGTTCTCGCAAGGGGTCGGGTACCTCTTCGCCAGCACCGGGCCTTTGCTGATCGGCCTGCTGCGCTCGGTCACCGGCAGCTGGACGATCCCGGTCGTGATCCTGCTCGGCGTCGGCGCCGGCCAGTTCGCCTTCGGCCTGCTGGCCAGCCGGGACAAGACCATCACCGCGGCAGACCTCGAGCCGGTGCCGCCCGGGGCGGGGCCGCCGCAGGCCGTGGTGGCGCCGCCGGGCGTGGTGGCGCCGCCGGCCACGCCGCCGCGCCGCGACTGAATGGGCCATTCATCGGCAGAATCCGCAATGAATGGCCCATTGACTCGCGAGGGGCCCGGGACGGGGCGCGCGGGCGGTGGGGCGGGGCGGAGGCTAGGTAGCGAGGCCCGTCAGGCGGGCGCTGGCGTCCCAAAGCCGGCTAGCCAGGGCCTCGTCGCGGGCGCGCCTGGACGGATGCCTGCGCTTCGCGTTGACGTAGTAGCCGCCGGTCTGGCCGGCCATCTCCGGCGCGCTGGCCAGGTACACAGACGTGGAGGCGCCTGACTCAGGCGTCCGCAGCACGCCACCGCCGACAGCGAGGCCGAGCCGCAGCCAGAGCGCGCCCGTGTCGCCGAACCTGGTTCGCACGGTGCCCGGGTGCAGGCAGTTGGCGGTGACCTTCGAGCCGTCAAGCCTCCTGGCGAGCTCCCTGGTGAACAGCACGTTGGCGAGCTTGCTGTTGGCGTAGGCCAGCATCGCGAGATAGCGGCGCTCGCACTGCAGGTCGTCCACGTCGAGCATGGCAGCACGGTGCGCGATCGACGAGACCGTCACGACCCTGGCCGGCGCGCTGGCCGTGAGCCTGGGCAGCAGCAGATTCGTGAGCAGGAACGGCGCCAGGTGGTTGACAGCCAGGCTGAGTTCGAACCCGTCGGCGGTCAGCTGCCGCCTGGCGACCACCAGTCCTGCGTTGTTGATCAGCACATCGATCCGCGCCAGCGCCGCGAGCCTTGTTGCGAGCCCTCTGACCTGCTCCATCGAGGACAGGTCTGCTAGTTCGAGGGACGGCCGCGCGCTCTCGCCCGCGACTGCCGCCACGTCGGCCTTCGCCGCCTCGCCGCGAATCCGGTCCCGGCAGACCAGCACGACCGTCGCCCCGAGCCCGGCCAGCGCGACGGACGTGGCCTTGCCAATGCCCGAGCTCGCGCCCGTCACTACGCACACCCGGCCCGCCATCGGCCGGACCGAGGTCGCGGTCATGTCGACCATTATGCGGACGAACCGGCTGGCTGGCCGGCGCGGCAGGCGCGCGGGCACCCGGCCTAGCCGGTGCGGTAGGCGGCGGCGGCGCTGCCGCGCGGCGCTGACGCCTTGCCAGCGCCCCACGCTCGGACAGTGCCAGGCACGAGCGCGCACGTCATCACGCGGTTTGCCGCGTTGCGGCTGACCTTGGCCGTTCTCCAGGTGCCGCCGGCCGAGCGGTTGCGTACGAAGGACGGGGATCTGCCGGTGTTGGCGATCACCCATAGGCCGCCGCGGCCGTCCCGGCACATTCCGGTCGCCGCGGTCACGCCAGGCATCCGCAGCCTGGTCCAGCCGTGGCCGTTGAAGTGGCCGAGCTTCGGAACGCCGGCCACCAGACCGGCGACCCAGACGTTCGAGGCTGACAGCGCGAGGACGTGGCTGTAGGTGAAGCCTGCCAGCGCGCGCGGCCTGATCCGCCGCCACGACGATCCGCTGAGGCGGAACAGGGCGTTGCCCGGGTGGCCAGCGTTACCGATGCCCCAGATGTGCGATTTCCCTGCCGCGCTCGCCTGGAAGATCCCGGCCGCGACGCCTTTCACCCGCGTCCAGGAGGTCCCTGAGAAGTGCCAGGTACCGCCCCCCGGATGGCGGCGGCCTGCGGTGCCGAACAGCCATACATCGGTCGGGCTGATCGCCGTGATGCCGGTGAAGCGGGTGCCGGCCTTCCAGTTGCCGCGCGGCTCGGTCCGCCAGGCCGAGCCGTTCCAGTTGAGCACGGTGCCGCCGAGGAACGTCACGGCCCAGATGTCGCTGGGCGACGGAGCGCTGGCTGCCGTGATCCAGCTGTGCGCAGAGGACGGCAGCGTCGCGGCCTCTGGCCTGCCGTTCCTGATCCGCTCTGCCTTCGGCCTGCCGTGACCGCCGACGTCCGTGCCGCCGAGGAACCATGCCTGACCTGGCCAGGCGAGGACCACGTCGTACTGGCTGCGGTTGGTGGCCGGGGGCAGGTACTGGATTGCCAGTCTCAGCGTCCAGGGCGGCAGCCCGACCGCCGGGGCGCGGCTGGCGGCTGTGAGCACGGGGACCGCGAGCGCGATGGCTGCCAGCCAGCCGGCGACCCGGTAGGAGCCGCCGATGCGGTGACGGCTGTTCACATTCGCCTCCGGAAGGGTCGATGGCCGGCCAGGAAACCGCGGCTAGCGCGCCGGTTTGGGAACACTAGCGATCGGGCAGGGGCGGCGGGGCGATAACACCATCCTGACGCAACCGTCATAGCGCAGGCAGACTCCGCAGCGTGCGCGAAATAGACTCGTCGGGTTCGCTCCTGTTCACATTGCCTGGGAGCGGCCAGCCCGGACTCCGGAGGAGTTTCCATCCGGCGGTCGTGCAAATGTTCCGGACGCGCCGTGAGGCGGCGCCCGCGACGTGAGGAGCGCACCAGATGACACTGCTCGAGTCGATCTGGAGTCCCCGAGATGTCAAGGCGCTGACGCCAGCTGAGCTGCCCGTGCTGGCCAGCGAGATCAGGGCGTTCCTGATCGAGGCCGTGTCACGCAACGGCGGTCATCTCGGTCCCAACCTCGGCGTCGTCGAACTGACGATCGCGCTGCACCGGGTGTTCGACTCGCCCGCCGACCCGATCGTCTGGGACACCGGCCACCAGTCCTACGTGCACAAGCTGCTGACCGGCAGGATGGCGGGCTTCGCCAGGCTGCGGCAGCAGGGCGGGGTATCCGGCTACCCGAATCGCAGCGAGTCCGAGCACGACTGGGTCGAGAACTCGCACGCTTCGACGAGCCTGTCCTACGCAGATGGCATGGCCAAGGCGCTGCATCTGCGCGGCGAGCGGCACCGCAGGGTGGTCGCCATCATCGGCGACGGCGCCCTGACCGGCGGCATGGCCTGGGAGGCGCTGAACAACATCGCCGGCGCCAAGGACCGCCCCGTCGTGATCGTGATCAACGACAACGGCAGGTCCTACCAGAAGACGATCGGCGGCATCGCCGACCACCTCGCTTCCGTGCGCGTGTCGCAGCGCTATGAGCAGGTGCTCGACCTGGTCAAGACCACGCTGTCGCACACCCCGGTGGTCGGTCCGCCGCTGTTCGACACGCTGCACGGGATCAAGAAGGGCCTGAAGGATGTCCTGCAGCCGCAGGTTCTCTTCGAGGACCTCGGCCTGAAGTACCTCGGGCCGATTGACGGCCACGACGAGCAGGCGATCGAGCACGCGCTCGGCCGGGCCAGGGAATTCGGCGGTCCTGTGCTCGTGCACGTGATCACCCAGAAGGGCCGCGGCTACGCGCTGGCCGAGGAGAACGACGAGGACTGCCTGCACCAGGTCCAGCCGGGGGCGCCGGTCCAGCTCAACGGCGCAGGCCAGGCCGCGAACAGCACGACCCAGGCCAGTTCAGCTCCAGCGAAGCCCGCCAAGCGCGGCTGGACGCATATCTTCGCCGACGAACTGGTCGACGTTGGCGCCCGCAGGCCCGACGTCGTTGCCATCACCGCCGCCATGCTGCACCCCACTGGCCTGGCCAAGTTCGCCCAGGTCTACCCGGACCGGGCGTTCGACGTGGGCATCGCCGAGCAGCACGCGGTCACCAGCGCGGCAGGCCTCGCGATGGGCGGCATGCACCCGGTCGTGGCCATCTACGCCACGTTCCTGAACCGCGCGTTCGACCAGGTGCTCATGGACGTGGCCATGCACCGGCTGCCGGTCACGTTCGTGCTCGACAGGGCGGGCGTCACCGGGCCCGACGGAGCGAGCCACCACGGCATGTGGGACGGTTCGCTGCTGCAGCTCGTCCCAGGAATCAGGGTCGCTGCGCCGCGCGACGGCACCAGGCTCACAGAGCTGCTCAGGGAGGCCGTGGCTATCAGCGATGGCCCGACCGCGCTCAGGTTCCCGCGCGGCAGCGCCCCCGACGACCTGCCAGCGATCGGAAAGCTCGGCGGCATGGATCTGCTGGCCGCGCCGGCCGAGGGAACCGGGCAGGACGTGCTGCTGGTCGGCGTCGGCCCGATGGCCTCGCTCGCCGTGGACGTCGCTGAGCGGCTGACCGGCCAGGGCATCGGCGTGACGGTCGTCGATCCGCGCTGGGTCAAGCCGATCGATGAGGCGATCGCCAAGGCTGCCGCGCAGCACAAGCTGGTCGTCACGGTCGAGGACAACGGCACCGCGGGCGGGTTCGGCGACGCGGTGGCCAGGGCACTGCGCGGGGCCGACGTCGCGACGCCGCTGCGCACCTTCGGCCTGCCGCAGCGTTTCCTCGAGCACGGCGAGCGCGCCGAGGTACTGACGCTGGCAGGGCTGACGTCTCAGCAGCTCAGCCGCGACATCACCGAGGCGGTCGCGAAGCTCACGGCCGATCTCGTGCCCGATCGCCAGGACTAGGGCGCAGCCGGACCGTTCGCGCCTGATTGGCCAGCGCCTGATTGGCCAGCGCCTGATTGCCCAGCGACCCGGGCGAGCCGCAGAGCCGTCTCGGCGATGAAGTCGATCAGCTCCGGCGGCGCGAGAACGGTGAAGTCGGCGCCGAGCGCGGCCAGGTGGAAGGTCAGCGCGCCGAGTGAATCCGAGCCGGTCGTCAGCAGGCAGCTGCCCTCGTCGGCGTCTGTGACCACGCCTGACGTACGCGAGAATTCCTCGGCCACGGCGTGCGCCGGCGCGTGCACCAGCACCCGCGCCTGGTAGCGGTAGGGCGCCGAGGTTACGGCCATGGCCACGAAGGCCGCGGGGTCAGGCGGCTCCCTGGGCACGAACCTGCCGCCAACCTGGGCGGACTCGCCGATCCTGTCGACACGGAACGTGCGCCAGTCGGCCCGCTCGACGTCGTAGGCCATGAGGAACCAGCGGTAGCCCGTGCTCACCAGGCGATATGGCTCCACGACGCGGACAGAGTCAGATCCAGACCGGCTCCGATAACGCACCCTCAGGCGCTGATGATGCCGGCAGGCGGCGGCGAGCGCGGCGAGCTGCTCAGGATCCACGACCGGCCCTGGTCCGGTCAGCGCGACGGTCGCCTGCTGCAACGCGGCTGTCCGTTCCCGAAGCCTGGCGGGAAGCACCTGGTCGAGCTTGGCCAGCGCGCTGACCGACGCCTCGGACAGCCCAGCGACCGAGTGGCTCGCCGCGCTGCGCAGGCTGACGACCACGGCGATGGCTTCCTCGTCGTCGAGCAGCAGCGGCGGTAGCGCCCGGCCAGGCCCGAGCCGGTATCCGCCGGCCACGCCAGGCACCGAGTGCACCGGGTAGTCCAGGTCGCGGAGCCGCTGCACGTCGCGGCGCAGCGTGCGCACGGTGACGCCCAGGCGGTCAGCGAGGTCGGCGCCCGACCAGTCGGGGCGGACCTGCAGCAGGCCGAGTAGCCGCAGGAGCCGGGCCGAAGTTTCCAGCACGCGTCTGAGTATCTATGATATTGAGGACCAAATCTGTCCGCAATAGGCTCTAGCGTTCTATGCCATGGACATCGACTGGAGCAGTGCCCTGGCAGAGCAGCTCGACTGGCAGTGGCAGAACCACCTGCGGCCGCGGCTGGACGGCCTGACCGACGAGGAGTACTTCTGGGAGCCGGTTTCAGGCTGCTGGAGCCTCCGCGAACGCGGCACGCCAACCGAGACGACCACCGTCGGCACCGGTGCGTACCTGTACGAGTTCGTCTATCCGGAGCCGGAGAACCCGCCGGTGACGACCATCGCCTGGCGGCTCGCGCACCTGATCGTGGGCGTGTTCGGGGAGCGGAACGCCTCGCACTTCGGCGGCCCCCCGGCGAGCTGGCGCGACTTCAGCTACGCGGGCACCGCGTCAGAAGCGCTCGCTCAGCTCGATGACGCGTACGCGACCTGGATCAAGGCCGTGCGCGGCCTTGGCCCCGACGGGCTGATCAGGCCGTGCGGGCCGGCCGAGGGCCCGTATGCCGACAGCCCGCTCGCGGAGCTCGTGCTGCACATCAACCGCGAGGCACTGCACCACGGAGCCGAGATCGCACTTCTGAGGGACCTGTACCGAGCGAAGGGACACGACAGCAATGCCCTATGACTTCCAGATCGCCGTCGACGCGAGCGCGCCGCACGTGCTCGCCGACTGGTGGGCCGAGACCCTCGGCTGGGTGGTCGAGCCATCCGATGAGGCGTTCATCCGCAAGATGATCGCCGAGGGCTATGCCACAAAGGACGAGACGATGACGCACAACGGCAGCCTGGTCTGGCGCGATGGAGCGGCGATCAGGCATCCCGATGAGCTGGCAGGTGGCGGGACCAGGCCGCGGATCCTGTTTCAGCTGGTGCCAGAGCGCAAGACGGTGAAGAACCGCTGGCACCTGGACATCCGGGCGGGCGAGGAGAACGTCGACGCCCAGGTAGCGGCGCTCACCGAACGCGGAGCCAGCTACTTGCACAAGGCGTCGCAGGGACCGCACTGGTGGGTCACCATGGCCGATCCGGAGGGCAACGAATTCTGCGTAAGCTGAACACTGGGGGCCGGCGGGGCCCTTCGGGCCGGCTTCTCGCCTCGGGTCCTCGGCGTACCCGCCCCGCCGGCCATCCAGGAAGGCAGAATCGCGTCCATGAAGACCCTGAACGTCGCCGTCGTCGGCTCGGGCCCGGCTGGCTTGTACACCGCGGAGGCCCTGATCAAGCAGGGCGCCGCTCTCGGCACCCCGCACGCTGTGCGGGTCGACGTCCTTGACCGGCTGCCGACGCCCTACGGCCTGGTCCGTTACGGCGTCGCGCCTGACCACAAGTCGATCAAGTCGATCGCCGAGTACCTGCGTGGCGTGCTCGAGCACGAGGGCGTCCGGTTCGTCGGCGCCGTGCATCTTGGCGAGGACGTGTCCAGAAACGACCTGCTGTCCTGTTATGGCGCGGTTGTCTACGCGACCGGCGCTATGCGCGACCGGCGGCTCGGCATCCCTGGCGAGGACCTGCCTGGCAGTCATGCCGCGACGGACTTCGTCAACTGGTACTGCGGGCACCCTGACGTCGATCCTGACCGGTTCACACTGGACGTCGAGTCGGTGGCCGTCATCGGGGTCGGCAACGTCGCGGTCGACGTGGCGCGGATTCTGGCCCGCGACCCTGCGGAGCTTCGCGAGACCGACGTGTCGCAGCCCGTGCTCGACGTGCTGCTGGCGAGCAAGGTCCGCGAGGTGCACATGATCGGCCGGCGTGGCCCTGCGCAGGCGAAGTTCACGACCAAGGAGCTCCGTGAGCTCGGCGAGCTGCCAGGCGTCGATGTTGTCGTCGGCGACGGCGAAGCCGACCTCGAGGCGTTCGACGCCAGCGGGGAGAGCTCCCGGCTAGCCACGGCCGACCGGCACGTCCGCGGCAACTACACCGTGATCAGCGACTGGGCCGGGCGGCAGCCCTCTGGCGCTGGCCGCCGCCTGACCGTGCGCTTCTGGCTGAGCCCGGCCGAGATCCACGGATCGGACCGGGTCGAAGCGCTGAGCCTGGAGCGGACCGGGCTCGATGCCGGTGGCCGCATGACAGGTACCGGCCAGCACGAGCGGCTGCCCGTCCAGATGGTGCTGCGCAGCGTCGGGTACCAGAGCGTGCCGCTGCCAGGGGTGCCGTTCGACGAGCGCTCGAATACGGTGCCGAACGCCGACGGCCGCGTGCTCGGCCCCGACGGCCAGCCGCTCCCTGGTGAGTACGTGGCTGGGTGGCTGAAGCGCGGGCCGACGGGCGTGATCGGCACGAACAAGTCCGATGCCGCGCAGACCGTCCGCAGCCTGCTGGCCGATCTGGCGGGCGGGCCCGGCCCTGACGATGTGCCGCTGCCCAGGCCAGGGCTGCTCAGGCGGCCGCAGGCGGACGCGGCGGCTGGTGCGGCTGAAGCGGACGCCGCTGATGCAGGGCCGGTGTGCTCGGAGCGCCTCGCGGCCCTGCTCGCCGAGCGCGGCATCACGCCGATCGGCTACGCGGACTGGCTGAAGATCGAGACGGCCGAGAAGGAACTCGCGGCCGAACTCGGCCGCGGCGCACGGGTCAAGCTGGCCAGCCGGGCCGCGATCCACGCCGCCTGCGGCCTCGAGTGAGCAGCGCCCGCCGTCGGACTACTCTCCGGCGGCGAGGCTCTTGAGCAGAGCGCGGGTGCGGTCGCGGTCGTCGCCCTTGGCGTACTCTCCCGCGGCGAAATCGGTCACGCCGCAGTCAGCAAGCGCCTGGATCTGGCCAGCGACCTCGTCCTCGTTGCCGACGATCGCAACATCCGCCGGGCCGGCGGCACCCTCCTTGTCCAGCATGGCCCGGTAGGAGGGCAGCTGGCCGTATATCTCGAAGACCCTGGCCGCCCTGGCGCGGGCGCCGTCCGGGTCGTCGGTCACGCAGACCGGCAGCATGCAGACGACGCGCGGCGCTGGCCGGCCGGCCTCCTGCGCTGCCGCGTTGATGGTCGGCGCGATGTAGTCCCTGATCGTCGCGGAGCCGGTCATCCACAGGATCGTGCCTGCCGTGCGCCGCCCGGCCAGCCGGAGCATCTGCGGCGCCATCGCCGCGAGCAAGACGGGCACCTGGCGTACCCGCGGGGTGGACAGGCCGATGCTGGCGCGCACCGTCTTTCCCTCGAACGACACCGGCTCGCCTTCGAGGAGCGGCAGCAAGGCGGACAAGTACTCACGCATGTGCACGGCCGGGGCGTCGAAGCTGTAGCCGTACATGTCTTCGATGACGATCTTGTGCGAGAGCCCGATGCCGAGGGCAAGCTGCGAGTCGAGCGCGAGCGCCGTCGTGAGCGCCTGCTGGGCGAGCACCGCGGGATGGCGCGGGTACGTGGGTACCACCGCGGTCCCGATCTCGAGTCCCTGGATGCCGCGACCCGCGACTGCCAGGGCGGTCAGCGCGTCGAGTCCGAAGATGTTGGCCATCCAGGCCGACGCGAAGCCGTCGTCGGCGGCCTTCAGCAGTTCATCGCGGAGCAGGCGGAGCGCTTGCGGGGTCTGCGGCTCGGCCAGGGACGTTCCGATGCGCATGGGGGCTCCGTTTCATTTGATGACCGCTTGCCGGGGGTATTGGATCAGTATCGGCTAGGGAAGTATAGAAACATGGATTCGGGGCAAGCCGCGCCGTCCGGCGGAGACGGCGCGCAGCAGGGGCACATCGTGACCGGGCGTGCTGACGCGGAGCAACCAGCCGGCGCGAGTCAGGTCGCGGACAACGGCCGCGAGCCCGCCGGCTCCGCCGCCGGTTCCATGGCTGCTGGCTCCGACGCGGCTGGCGGGCTGATCGAGTCTGGCGGGCGGGACAGCTACGAGCGGGCCGCAGCTGTCCTGGCTGGCGTTGGCAAGGACGTCACCACCGCGCAGGACCGGAGCAGCGTGCTCGGCCAGCTTCCAGAGCTGCCAGCCGACCGGTACCTGGACAGGGAGGAGAGCTGGCTGCGGTTCGCCCAGCGCGTGCTCGAGCTGGCCGAAGATCCGCACGTGCCGCTGCTGGAGCGGGTCAGGTTTGAGTCGATCTTCGCGAGCGCCCTTGACGAGTTCTTCATGGTGCGGGTGGCGGGACGGATCCGCCGGATGGCGACTGGCCTGCCTGTGGAGAGCGTCAGCGGCAAGGCGCCCGACCAGATCCTCGAGAACACCCTGGTCATGGCCCGTGATCTGGCCGCCAGGCATGCGCTCTGCTTCACCGACCAGCTGCTTCCAGCGCTCGCCGAGTCCGGCATCGAGATCCTGCGCTGGAAGGAGCTGACCGCGCCGGAGCAGGCCAAGCTCCAGCAGCTGTTCAGGGAGCGGATCTACCCGGTGCTCACCCCGCTTGCCGTCGATCCGGCTCATCCCTTCCCGTTCATCTCCGGGCTGTCGCTGAGCCTCGCCGTGATGGTCGCCGACCCGCGCTCGGGGCTCACCCTGTTCGCCAGGGTGAAGGTCCCGCCGCTGCTGCCGAGATTCCTGACGGTCTCGACGAACAGGTTCGTGCCGCTCGAGGACGTGATCGCGGCCCACCTGACCGAGCTGTTCGCGGGGCTCGAGGTGATCGAGCACCACGCCTTCCGCGTCACCAGGATCAGGGACCTGGAGATCGACGAGGACGTCACCGAGAACTTGCTCCAGTCGCTGGAGCGGGAGCTGATGCGCCGCCGGTTCGAGCCGGCCGTCCGGCTCGAGGTCGAGGAGTCGATCTCGGCTGACGTGCTCGAGAAGCTCGTGACCGAGCTCGATATCGACTACCGGGCGGTGTACAAGCTGCCAGGCCCGCTTGACCTGTCCGGCCTGTCCGCGATCGCCGACCTCCGCCTGCGCAAGCTCAAGTACCCGGCGTTCGTGCCCGCCGAGAGCTCGCTGCCCGCCGATCGCAGCGTGTTCTCGACCCTGTCCGAGCGCGACGTGCTCGTGCACCTGCCGTACGACTCGTTCACGGCGAGCGTGCAGCGCCTGGTGGTCTCTGCCGCCGCCGATCCCCGCGTCCTGGCGATCAAGCACACGCTGTACAGGACCAGCGGCGACTCGGAGATCGTCGACGCGCTCGTCGACGCCGCAGAAGCCGGCAAGCAGGTCGTGGTGGTCGTCGAGATCAAGGCCAGGGGCGACGAGGAAGCCAACATCGCCTGGGCGCGCAAGCTCGAGCAGGCCGGCTGCCACGTCGTGTACGGGTTCGTGGGACTGAAGACGCACTGCAAGATGGTGCTGGTCGTCCGCGAGGAGGCCGACGGCTCGCTGCGCCGGTTCTGCCATATCGGCACCGGCAACTACCACCCGAAGACCGCCAGGCTCTACGAGGACTACGGCCTGCTCACTGCCGATCCGCAGGTGGGCGAGGACATCACCGACCTGTTCAACCACCTCACCGGGTACAGCCGCCCGACCGACTACCACCGGCTGCTGGTCGCTCCCGCCGGGCTGCGTTCTGGCCTGATCAAGCGGATCGACGAGCAGGTGCGGCTGGCCAGGAACGGCAAGCCGGCCAGGATCCAGATGAAGTGCAACGCGATCATCGACGAGGCCATCATCGACGCGCTCTACCAGGCCTCGATCGCCGGGGTCCCGATCGACCTGTGGGTACGCGGCATCTGCTCGCTGCGTCCTGGCGTGCCAGGCCTGTCCGAGACCATCAAGGTACGCAGCATCGTGGGCAGGTTCCTGGAGCATTCCAGGATCTATGCGTTCGGAGCGGGCGGCGCGAACGGCTCTGACGAGGTCTGGATGGGCAGTGCCGACCTGATGCACAGAAACCTGGACCGCCGCGTCGAGCTGCTGATCAGGGTCACCGACGCTGGCCAGAAGGCGGAGCTGCGAAGCCTGATCGACCTGGCTGTGGACCCCTCGGTGTCGTCCTGGTGGCTCGGCCCTGACGGCAGCTGGACCAGGCACCACCTGGATGAGTCCGGCGAGCCGCTGATAGACCTGCAAGAGCACCTGATCTGGTTCAGGCAGGGCCGGCCATCCGACGCGGACCTGACCGCGTCAAAGAGCAAGCTTGGTTCGCGCCGCCCGGAGCGGCATGGCTGAAACCGACGGGCATCGCGTGATCCGCGCTGCCGGCGGAGTTGTATGGCGCCCGGACGCTGCCGGCGCCGAGGTCGCGATCGTGCACCGGCCGCGCTATGACGACTGGTCGCACCCTAAGGGGAAGCGGCTGCCAGGCGAGCATCTGCTGCTCACCGCGATCCGCGAGATCAGGGAGGAGACCGGCCTCGGCGTCGTGCTCGGCCTGCCGCTCACCGAGTCCGTCTACGCGGTATCGAGCGGAACCAAGCACGTGAGCTTCTGGGCCGCCAGGTGCTCGGCAGGCGCGGACTTCGTGCCGAACGACGAGGTCGACCGGCTCGTGTGGCTGTCCCCTGCCGCGGCGCGGGAGCGGCTGAGCTATGAGCGGGATATCGCGCTTCTCGACGAGTTCACCGCGCGGCCGGTGCAGACCGTGCCGCTGATCGTGCTGAGGCACGCCGAGGCCGGCCGCAAGCCGGAGTCCGACCACGAGCACGCGGCCGCCAAGGACCTGGCCAGGCCGCTTGACGCGGGCGGTGCCGCCGACGCGAGCGCGCTGGCTGGCGTACTGGCCAGCTTCGGGCAGTGTCAGGTGATCAGCTCAGCGGCTGAGCGGTGCCTGGCGACTGTGCGGCCGTACGCGCAGGCCGTCGGCGCGGCTGTACGAGCGGAGCTCGCGCTCACGGTCGTGCCGGGCCAGCTCGCCACTGAGGCGCTGCAGGCGGCGCCTGCCGGGCGCGATGGGGCTGCGCGGAACGGCTCGGGCGGCGGCCGCCCTCAGTCGTCGCGAGCCGCCGATCAGGGCACCGGGCTTGCCGCCGAGCTCGCAGTGGCCGGCGAGCCTGCCATCATCTGCGCGCACCGTGAGAACCTGCCAGCCATCATCGACGCCGTGTTCACCGCGCTCGGCGCTCGTCCGCCGGCTGGCGAGCCGCTCGGCAAGAGCGAGTTCTGGGTGCTGCATACGGCCGACGCGAAGCTCGTCGCAGCCGAGCGCCACGGCGTGACCAGCTAGCCGCCCGCGCTTCACTGGCGCGCCCGTGGTTTCCCCGTGGTTCCGTGGCCCGTGGTTCCGTGGCCCGTGGCCCCGTGGTTCCCGTGGCACTGTCGGAGGCACGCGATAGGAAGTCTGGTGACCGACCTTCCGCGAAAGGGGACCTGGCCATGATCGCCGATGACATGTCACGCGAGGTGGAGACCGAGCTAGCCGACCTCGCCAAGCGGTTAACCGCGCCCAGGCCAGGTGAGTGCCTGCGCTGCTTCCTGCTCCGCATGATCACCGAGTTCGGCTGCGACGGCACCTACCGATGGACAATCCGCTGGCGCGACGTCTGCGCGGCGCAGCCTGGCAAGCTGCTCGACCAGCTCGCCAGGCGCGGAGGGTGCTGCGACTGCGAGATCCTGATGAACGTCTACCCCGACTATCCCAATGTGCCGGCTGCGCTGCCGTGCGCCGGCGTGCCAAGGCCAGGGTCACACCGGCCGTGTGACCTCGGGCAGCTGCGCCGCGCCGCCTGACAGCCGCTAGCGGACCTTGGCAGGCTCAGGCCTCGCCCTTCTCGATGAGCCTGAGCAGCGCCATCGCGATCGGCAGGGCGGTGACATCGATCTGCCACGGCCTGGCGCCGTATCGCGTGAGCTCTGCCGCGACCGATTCCGGGCTGATCGGCTCTGGTGGCTGCCAGGAGAGCCTGCGCACGGCGTCTGGCGCGACCAGGTTCTCGGCCGGCAGGTGATTGGAGTCTGCGAGCGCCGCCACCGCGGTCCTGGCAGCGGCCAGCCGACGGGCCGCGACCGGGTCGCGGTCGGCCCAGCGGTGCGCGGGCGGCGGGCCGTCGCCAGGCGGGGCCGAGGCATCAGGGAGTGCCGTGTCTGCGAGTGCGACCGCCCGCTTGACCGCGCGCAGCCAGTCAGGGCCGTACCGGCGGGCGCCCCGGCCGGTGAAACCCGGCAGCTTGGCGAGCTCGGCGAGGCTGCCAGGTGCGTTCCTGGCCGCCTCGACGATGGCCGCGTCCGGCAGGATCCTGGTTGGCGAGATGTCGCGGCGCTGGGCGATCTGGTCTCGTTCCAGCCAGAGCTCGCGCACGATCGCCAGGCTCCGCCTGCTGCGAACGCGGTGGATGCCCGAGGTCCGGCGCCAGGGGTCAGGGCGCGGCGGAGCTGGCCTGGCCGCGAGTACCGCAGCGAACTCCTGTTCTGCCCAGCCCGTCTTGCCGTGCTCGGCCAGCTCCGCGGCGAGCGCGTCCCGCAGGTCGACAAGGACCTCCACATCGAGCGCCGCGTACTTCAGCCATTCTGCCGGGAGGGGCCTGGTCGACCAGTCGGCTGCCGAATGGGTCTTCTCGAGTGACAGCCCGAGAACCTCCTCGACCAGCGTGCCGAGGCCGACCCGCGGATAGCCGAGCAGCCGTCCGGCGAGCTCGGTGTCGAAGAGCTGGCGCGGCCGGAAGCCCAGATCGGCCAGGCAAGGCAGGTCCTGGTTGGCCGCGTGCAGCACGGCCTCGGTGCCGGCCAGGGCCTCGTCGAGTTCGGACAGGTCGGGGCAGGGGACCGGATCGATGAGCACAGTTCCTGCGCCGTTCCTGCGCAGCTGGACGAGAAAGGCGCGGTGGCCGTACCGGAACCCGGAGGCGCGCTCGGCATCGACAGCGACGGGCCCGGTGCCGTCCCTCAGCATGGCGGTCGCCTCCGCAAGGTCCGCGGGGGACACGATCAGCGGCGGAAGCCCGTCGCGGGGCTCCAGCAACGGGACACTCACGACCGGCGCCTCGCACGCGTCTGGCGCAGCTGCGGCGGCCTGAGCTGGGCGACGCCAGGGGGAAGCGGCGGCAAGCCGGCCGCCTGGCAGAGCGTGTCCGCCCACGCTGCGAGATGCCGGTCAAGCTCGAAGCGGCTGGGCTGGGTCGTCACGGGCGACCAGGATGCCCGCATCTCGAACTCGGTCGCCGTCGGCTCGTCCTGCTTGCTGCCGAACCCCTCCGTGACCACTCTTGTCACGGTACCGCTTGGCGCCGCGTATTCCGCTGCCCGCGCGTCGAGCGCCTCGGTGAGCCAACTCCAGCCGACCTGCCCGACAAGCGGGTCGGCGGCGATCTCCGGCTCGAGCGCGGCCCGCACGTAGGCGATCACGCGGAACGGCCCGGCCCAGCCGTCCTGCCCGGCCGGGTCGTGGAGCAGCACGAACCTGCCCCACCCGATCTCGCTGCCCGCGACCTCGACCGTGGCGCCGACGGCCGCCGCGTGCGGCGCGAGCCGCCGCGGCGGCGGCTCGCCGTCGAAGCTGACTTCGGAGCGCAACTCCCGCTGCTCGGCCACCGCGGCTTCCATTTCGGCGACCGCGGCTCGGAACGCCGGGCTGTCTCCCTGTTGCTGATCCGCCGGCACCGTTGCGGGCCTCAGCTCGCCAGGCAGCATGGCCGCGACGGTAGGCGGCGTAGCCGCGACGGTAGGCGGCGTAGCCGCGCGAGGCAGCGCAGCGGGCTAGCGGGACAGCGACACGACATGCTCACGCCACGCGATCGAACTGCCCGGCTTGGTGATCGCCGGACGCGCCGGTGAGCCCCCTTCCGAACGGGATCACGCCAGCGAGCAGGGCGGTCCCGCACCCGGTGCAGAACCATTCCGGGCACCAGCCGTCGGCGCTGTCGGGGCAGCACCCCGCCTCCGGGTGGCGCCTGACGAACTCGCGCTCGGAGCCACAGCCGGGGCAATCGCGGAGGTCATCGGTCATCTGCCGCTCCTTTCGCGCTGGGCGTTCCGGCCGCTTGAGCCCGCTGCCTGAGACCCTTTCGATGCTGGCATGTATCTGGTCACAAGCCGTGGACCTTCGGCGGCGTGTCATCTGGACGTTTCGGCGTCAAAGCGGCGGCGGTGTGAGCGCGTGCCACTGCAGGCCGTCCATCCACTCCAGCCCGGCCACTGTGAGACGATCCCAGGCGTGAACACGCAGACCGCCGACTCAGCATTCATCAGGGCCTGCCGTCGCCAGCCGGTCTCCTACGCGCCGGTGTGGTACATGCGCCAGGCCGGCCGGTCACTGCCCGAGTACCGGGCCACGAGGGCCGGGACGGCGATGCTCGAAGCGTGCTCAAGTCCTGACCTGATCACCGAGATCACGCTGCAACCCGTCCGCAGGTATGGCGTGGATGCGGCGATCTTGTTCAGCGACATCGTGCTGCCGCTCAGGGCGGCCGGGCTGGACATCGACATCCGCCCGGGAACCGGTCCCGTCGTGGACACGCCGTTCCGCGATGACGGCGACGTGGTCAGGCTCCGCGACCTCGAGCCTGACGACATCGCCTTCGTCCGTCAGGCCGTGCGGACGCTGACCGGCGAGCTCGGCGGGACCCCGCTGATCGGCTTCGCTGGAGGCCCGTTCACGCTCGCCTGCTACCTCATCGACGGCGGCCCGTCGAAGACGTTCGACAAGACCAGAGCGCTGATGTACGGTGCCCCCGCGCTGTGGCGGTCCTTGCTCGCCAGGCTGACCGCGATCACAGTCACGTTCCTGCAGGTCCAGATCTCAGCGGGGGCCTCGGCCGTGCAGCTGTTCGACTCCTGGGCCGGGATCCTCAGCCCCGAGGATTACCGCCGCAACGTCCTGCCGTACAGCAGGCAGATCTTCACGGCGGTAGCGGCAACCGGGGTGCCAAGCATCCATTTCGGCGTGGGCACCGGCGAGCTGCTCGGCCTGCTCGGCGAGGCGGGTGCCGACGTCGTCGGGGTGGACTGGCGGGTGCCGCTGGACGAGGCCGTGCACCGCGTCGCCCCAGGCAAGGCGCTGCAGGGCAACCTGGACCCCGCGGTCCTGCTGGCACCGTGGCCGGTTGTCGAGGAGCGCGCGAGGGAGGTGCTGGAGAAGGGCCGCACGGCCGAGAGTCACATCTTCAACCTCGGCCACGGCGTGCTTCCTGACACCGATCCCGACGTGCTCGCCAGGCTGACCGACCTGGTGCACGCCGTGCCAGCCGAATCCTCCGCCTCGGCTGGCTAGGGCGCACCCGGTCGGGCTAGGGCGCGGCAGGCGCAGGCGGCTCGGCCGCCGGCGGGGTCTTCCTGCGTACGAGCCGGCGACGGCCCCCGATCGCGATCCCGGCCAGCAGCAGGACGGGGATCAGGAAAGGAAGCGCCGAGCCGAGCGCGGTCAGCAGCCAGCCGATAACGACGACCAGCGCGTGCCAGCCACCCCGCAAGCCGGCCAGGAACCCTGGCGATGTCCTCTTGTGCTTTGCAACAAGGCGCGCGTGGTGACCGACCAGCACAGCGGTCACGGTCGCGTAGCTGGTCTCGTGCGCCAGTGCCCGCTGCTGAGCCAGCAGCGCCTCGAGGGCAGACTCCTGGTTGTTGATCTCTTCCTGCACCGAGAGCAGCTGGCCAACCGAGCCTGCCTTACTCAGCAGCGCCCGCAGCTGCCTGATCGCGGCCTGTGCCGACGCCACGCGGCTGTTCACGTCCGCGACCCGCTGGGTCACGTCCTGCGCGTGCTGGCTGAACGAAATCTGGGTGCCGAGGGCGGACAGCTTGGCCAGCGTCGGCCGGTACTGCGCGACGGGGATCTTCAGCGTGAGGTCGACCTGCGGTATCTGGTGCCGGCCCGGCGGGATGATCTCCTGCTCGCCTGACACGTAGCCGCCGACGGCGGTGACGATGCCGGACGCGCGGTCAGCCGCGGACGTCACCGACTCGGACGTGCTGACCCTGACCGACAAGCTGGCAGTGTAGATGATGCTCTGGGCCGACAGCACCAGGTGCGCCAGCCTGCCGCCGGATGCGCTCCCCTCGGCCTTGTGTTCGGCCGACGGGGCGGAGGCCTTCAGCGGAGCGCCAGCTGCGGTGCCGTTGCCGCCGCCTGACTGGCTGCCGGCGGCGGAACACGCCGTCAGCAGGAGGCCGGTGCCGACCGAGGCGGCGCCGGCGATGAGGAGTGCGCGCATCGCCCCGTGGCGTGCGCTGGCGCCGAAGGCGCGGAACGAGCGACTCATGCACCTCGGACGCAGCGGCGCGCCGTCCGGTTTCCTGCGATCCGAAATGGCATCGGTGCGTTACCGATACGTTGCCTGGCCAGCCAGCAATGCCAGGATGTCCTGGTGAGCTTTCCGAAGATCGAACTGCACGTCCACCTCGAGGGCACGGTCAGGCCGCCCGCGTTGCTCGAGATCGCCAGGCGCAACGGGGTCGCCCTGCCCGCCACCTCGGCGGAAGAGCTGGCGAAGGTCTACGAGTTCCGCGACTTCCCGCATTTCCTGCAGGTCTGGTACATGACGACAGGGGCGCTGCGAACCGAGCAGGACTTCAGCCAGGTGGTCGTCGACTACGCGGCCGAGGCTGCCGCGCACGGCGCGGTGTACCTGGAGGGCATCTTCTCCCCGTCCGAGCCTGCCGAACGCGGCGTGCCTTACGAGGAGATCTTCGCCGGCTACTGCGACGGTGCCGCGCAGGCATGGGAGGAGCACGGCGTCCGGGTCGCGCTGACCCCCGACCTCGTGCGCGGGTATCCGGTCGAGGAGGCCGAGAAGACCGTCAGGCACGCCCTGGCGAACGCTGGCCGCGGCATCGTCGGGATCGGCCTCGGCGGGGCTGAGGACGACTACCCGCCGCAACTCTACGAGCGCGCGTTCGCCATGGCACGCGACGGCGGCCTCGGCTCAGTCCCGCACGCGGGTGAGGCGGGCGGGCCGGAGTCGGTGCGCGGCGCGCTTGACGTGCTCGCCGCCGACCGGATCAGGCACGGCATCGGCGCGGCCGAGGACGCTGCCCTGCTTGGGGAGCTCGCCGACCGTGGCATCGTGCTCGACGTCTGCCCCATCTCCAACGTGCGGACCGGCGTCGTGCGGTCGCTGGCTGAGCATCCGCTGCCAGGGCTGCTGGCCGCGGGAGTGCTGTGCACGATCAATACCGACGACCCGGCGATGTTCGGCAACGATCTCGCCGCGGAGCACGCGGCAGCCCAGCGCCTGGGCGCGTCGTCCGCGGCCAGCTACGCCGCCGGGGTGCATGGCGCGCTCTGCGACGAAACGACCCGCGCCGAGCTGCTGCGGATCGGAGCCGCATTCGACTGGGCCGCGCCAGTTCCATAGTCGCGAAGGATCCGAGTTCCGATAGGAACGCCAATCAGGATTCTTCGCGATCATGCGCGCGGCCCGGCAACGGCTCTTATTTAGCTTGACAGCTAACTAGCTAGATGGTTAAGTACGAGTCAGGGGATACCTGAGGAGGACGGCATGACGATCGTGGCAGACCATCTGGATTCGACCTTCGCCGCCCTGGCCGATCCGACTCGCCGGGCCATCGTGGCCCAGCTGGCCAGGGGCGATGCCACGGTGAACGAGCTGGCTGCCCCGTTCGCGATGAGCCTGCCAGGGATCTCCAAGCACCTGAAGGTGCTCGAGCGCTGTGGCCTGATCTCGCGGAGCAGGAACGCGCAGTTCCGGCCGTGCCACCTGGAAAGCGCGGCACTGGACGGAGCAGCGGGCTGGATCGAGGAGAACCGCAGGATCTGGTCAGAGCGCTTCGACAAGCTCGACGAGCACCTGCGCGACATTCAGACCCGATCGGACCGATCGATCCGTTCTGACCAGCAGAAGGGCGATGAATCATGACTGACCAGCCAGCATCCGACGAGCTCGTCTACACGCGGATCTTCCAGGCGCCGAGGGACCTGGTGTTCCGGTGCCTGATCGAGCCCGAGCACCTGACGCACTTCTGGGGGCCCGGCGTGAGCACGCCGCTGGAGACGATCAAGGTGGACCCGCGGCCCGGGGGAGTCTTCGAGACCGTCATGGTGAACGACGCCGACGGCAGCCGCTACCCGACGCGCGCGGTCTTTGTCGAGATCGACGAGCCGGCCCGGCTGGTGTGGACGGAGCCAGACAGCGGGGTGACGACCACGTCCACGCTGCGTGACCTCGACGGCGCGCGCACTGAGGTGCGGATCCATCAGGCCCACGTACCAGAGCCGTACCGCAGTCCTGAGGCCCAGGCGGGGTTCAAGACCTCCCTCGATCGCTTCGCCGCCTACCTGGTGGCCCTGTCAGCAGGACGAACAGAAAGGCAAGGAAGATGACGACCATCACGATGACTGAGCCTGAGCTGAGGCTGGCAATCGCCGCCGAGCGGCAGGACCTCGCCGATCTGCTGAGCGCCCTGCCGGCGGAGGCGTGGGACGCGCCGACGCTCTGCGCCGGGTGGCGGGTACGCGAGCTGGTGGCCCACGTGACGACGCCCTTCAGGTACGGGGGCGCCCGGTTCGCGGCCGAGCTGATCCGTTCCGGCGGGAGATTCCACGCGATGGCAGACCGCTGCGCCCGCCGGGACGCCGCCAGGATTCCCGCGGCCCGCCTGCTGGAATCGCTCCTGGACAACGTCGCGAACCCGTGGCAGCCGCCGGGCGGCGGCCAGGCCGGAGCGCTCACCCACGACGTGGTCCACGGCCTCGACGTCGCTGTGCCGCTCGCCATCGGGCGCCGGGTTCCGCAGGAGCGACTGCGGATCGTCTTGCAGGCGATCACCGAGCCGCGGGCGCTCAAGCACTTCGGCACCGACCTGACCGGGATCGAGCTGCGGGCCGACGACATCGACTGGTCCTTCGGGTCTGGCGAGCAGGTGTCTGGCCTGGCCCAGGACCTTGCCCTGGTGCTGTGCGGGAGAAGGCTGCCGCTTGGGCACCTGCACGGCACGCAGGCCAGGCGCCTGACCGCCGGCTGAGCGCGCCGTGGCCCGTTCTGCCAGGGTGGTGGGGTGAACGCAGCACGCCAGCCCGGCCAGGCCGGACACGGCCGGGTGGCCATCGTCGGGGCCGGCATTGCCGGACTGGCGGCAGCGTACTTCCTCCGTGACAGCGGCGCCGAGGTGACGGTGCTCGAGTCTTCTCCGCGCACCGGCGGGAAGCTGACGGTGTCGCCTGTCGCGGGGGTCCAGGTGGACGCCGGTGCCGAGGCCCTGCTTGCACGCCGGCCTGAGGGCGTAGACCTGATCAAAGCGGTGGGCCTGGGCGGCGACCTCGTCTCGCCCGGCACCACCACCGGCAGGATCTGGACCAGGGGCGCCTTCCGGCCGCTGCCGCGCCGGCAGTTCATGGGCGTGCCCGCGGATGTCGATGACCTGGAGCGATCGGCGATCTTGTCGCCCGAGGGCCTCGAGCGTGCCAGGCAAGACGCGCTCCTGGCGGAAACCAGCCGGTCAGACGATGTGCCGGTCGCGGACTTCGTGGGTGCCAGGTTCGGCGCCGAGGTGGTGGACCGGCTGGTCGATCCGCTGCTCGGCGGCGTCTACGCGGGCCGCAGTGACCAGCTGTCGTTCGAGGCCACGTTGCCAGCTCTGGCGCAGGCCTCCGGGTCGCACCGGTCGCTCGCCGCGGCCGCCAGCTCGCTGCTTGGCCAGGACCCAGGCCTGGCCCGCGAACCAGCGGCGCCGCCCGCGCCCGTCTTCACGACGCTGGCCACCGGCCTCGGCGTGCTGCCGGACGCGCTGGCCCGTGCGAGCGCCGCGCGGGTGCGGACCGCGGCGACGGTGCGCGAGCTAACCAGGACATCGACCGGCTGGCAGCTGACCGTCGGGCCGGTGCCCGCTCCCGAGCGGATCGAGGCGGACGCCGTCATCCTGGCGTTGCCCGCCCGGCCCGCCAGCCGCCTGCTCGGCCAGGTCAGCGGCGCGGCGCTCGCGGCGGCAGCGCTGGGCGAGATCGAGTACGCCAGCATGGCGATCGTCACGCTTGCCTATCGGCTGACGGCCTTTCCCGAGCCGCTCTCCGGCAGCGGCTACCTCGTACCTGCCGTCGATGGCCGCCAGGTCAAGGCCGTCACCTTCAGCACGGTCAAGTGGCCGCACCTGGGCGGCGACGTGCACGTGGTGCGGTGCTCGATCGGACGGATCGGCGAGGAGGCCGTGCTGCAGCGTGACGACGCCGACCTCGCGGCGCTGGCCGTCGCTGACCTGGCCGCGGCGACCGGCGTGGCCGGCCAGCCAGCGGACACCAGGGTCACCAGGTGGGGTGGCGCGCTGCCGCAGTACACGGTCGGCCACCTGGACCGGGTGGACCGGATCAGGGTCGCGGTCGCGGCGCAGCCGGGCCTCGCGGTCTGCGGAGCCGCGTACGACGGCATCGGCATTCCCGCGTGCGTGGCTTCGGCGCGGATGGCCGCCGACCAGGTCCTCGCCTACCTGCAGGCGACGGCCGCGACCCCGCGGTCCTGAGCGCGCCTAGCGGCGCGGGAGAATGACAGACATGGCAGACGAGGCAGGCCAGGCGCGACCGAAGGCCAGGGATCTGAATCAGCTCATCCGGTACACCATGTGGTCGGTCTTCCGTATCGGCGACCGCGCGGCGGTCGACCTGGCCAGCCGGGAGGCGCTGGCCGCCGAGGTGGCCGAGATGTTCGAGCAGGCAGCGGGCAAGGACGTCGTCACCAGGGGCTGCTACGACCTGCAGGGCATGCGCGCCGACGCGGACCTGATGTTCTGGTGGATCGCGCCGGCCGCTGACGACCTGCAGGAGATGTACGCCAAGTTCCGCAGGACCAGGCTCGGCCGGGCCTGCGAGCCGGTCTGGTCGGCGATGGCGCTGCACCGGCCGGCGGAGTTCAACAAGGGCCACATCCCGGCCTTCCTGGCGGGCGAGGAGCCCAAGAACTACGTCTGCGTCTACCCGTTCGTCAGGTCCTACGAGTGGTATCTGCTCGAGGACGGCGAGCGGCGCGCCATGCTCGCCGAACATGGCAAGATGGCGCGCGACTACCCAGACGTCCGCGCGAACACCGTGTCGGCGTTCGCGCTCGGCGACTACGAGTGGATGCTCGCGTTCGAGGCCGACGAGCTGCACAGGATCGTTGACCTGATGCGGCACCTGCGCGGCGCGACCGCCAGGCGCCACACCAGGGTCGAGATCCCGTTCTACACCGGCCGGCGCAAGGCCATCAGCGACCTGGTCGCCAGCCTCGCTTAGGACGGCACGCTCACCAGGCCACGTCGAGGGGCAGGTTGGCCGCGCGCCCTGGGATGGTCACCACCCGCCCGGTAGCCAGGTCCACCCACCGCAGCGGGCTGCCGCCGTTCGCGAACAGCACGTACCGGCCGGAGACGTCGGCTGTCAGCGTGTCAGGCCCGAGTTCGTCGACTGGCGGAAATACATGCCGGTCGCCGGCGAGCTTGCCGGTGGCGCTCTCGCAACCAGAGAGCCGCAGCGTCCAGTGCGGCGGTGGTGGGTCCCGACGAGGGCCCAGATCAGCCCTGCGCTGGGGCTGAGCACGGCCGCGATCGGAAATGGAAGGGGTCCGAAGACCCTGCGGTAGTGGCGCTCGAGTACCCCGGGTGGTGACTTCGTGCGAAGTACCCATGCGCGGTTGTACGCTGGCGAGAACCCGCGCGCCCCGTTGCTCGGGTTGCTGACCATCTCGAGCACGCTGCCGTCCGCGGACAGCGACAGGCCTTCATCGCGCCAGTCTTGAGGTTCACCACGCTGACCCGCCCGTAGTAGCCGCAGCCAGGACGGCAGTCGGCGGCGGAGTAGGCCAGGAGCCTGCCGTTCGCGCTGACGGCGATAGAGTGCGCACCGCTCACCTGGCCCGCTGCGATCGTCGCGATGGTCGGGACCGATGCCGCTCGGCCCTGCGCGTTGAACGTCACCTGATAGAACCAGGTCCTGCAGCTTGTCGTGGAGACCGCCGCAAGCATGAAGGTCCTGTTGTTCCCCAGCGGCTCAGCGGCCGCGTAGTAGCGATGCGGCGCCGGGGCCCGCAGACGCGCGATGACATGGCCCGTCCGCGCGCTGACGGTCTCCAGGCGAAGCGCGTTGCCTGGCCGTTTCGGGACGAGCGCGAGCAGGAACTTCGGCGCCGATGCCGCCGGCACCCTGTTGCCAGGGAAGCTCGCAGCGATCGCGCTGGCCGGAATCGGTGCCCGCTGACCGTGGCCCGGCCAGATCCTCGGTGCCGCGACGGCGATGCCCGCCAGGATCGCCGCGACGGCGGCCGCCGCGGTCAGCGGGATAAGGATGTGACCGCGCCGAGAGCGCCCTGCCTGGCCGCGTGGTCGCGCGTCGTCCGTGCCGCGCTGGCCGGGAGTGGTGAGCGGGCGGATGGTCTGCACGGTCTCGGCGTCGGCGCGGAAGGCCTCGCGGAGCCGGGTCTCGATGTCGTTCATAGTTCTTCCTTCAGATCTCTGGCCAGAGCGGAGATCGCACGCGAGGCGGTGGACGAGACGGTTCCCCTGCTGATCCCGAGCGTCGCGGCTATGTCGGCGTCGGTCAGGTCGAGGTAGTAGCGCAGCACGAGGACCTCCCTCGCCCGGCGGGGCAGCCTGCTGACAGCGCTCAGCACTGTTTGCCGGTCGGCGTGATCCATCACCGCCGACTCCGCCGGCCTGTCCGGCGGAGCGTGCTGCACCTGGCGGGCCGCCACCCGCCGCCGGGCTCGCAGCGTCGATCTGGCCCTGTTCAGTACCGAGGTGCGCAGGTAGGGGAGCACTGCCTCGGTGTCGCGGAGCCTCGGCAGCGCCCGGTACAGGCCGAGGAAGGCGTCTTGCACGACGTCCTCGGCGGGCTGCTCAGGTTCGCGGGCTCGCCAGGCCACGGAGGCCACCGGCGTGCGACCCGTGGCGGAGTCTTGGTGCATACCTCTTACACGCCCCACCGGGCGGTCCTGCTGAGCCGGCCAGCGAACTACCTGCTTCGCGCAGCGCACGTGGTCCGGCGTCAACCTCGGACCTGCCTGCGGCAGTTCTTACAGTAGACCGGCACGATAAGGCAGCCGAGGTGTTCATGGACTGGGTGCGAGACCGCGCTGCGAAGTGCCAGTTCGACGCGTTCGTCGCGGAGGCGACGGATCCGCTGTTCCGCACCGCGTGCCTGATGGCCGGTGATCCCGGTGACGCCGAGGACCTGGTTCAGGAAACCTTCCTCCGCCTGGCCGGCGCTGGACCGCGGTCAGGTCCATGCGTCAGCGAGCTAGCCAGCTGACCGGGCTGGCTCCTTGCGCAGGAATCCGCGCAGGCGGTCGAGCGGCCAGGTGTTGATGACGTCGTCCGCGGTCAGCCAGCCGCGCTGCGCCGTCCCGACCCCGAAGCGCAGAACCTCCAGGTGGCCAACGGCGTGTGCGTCGGTGTCGATGGAGAACTTCACGCCCGCGTCTCGCGCGGCCTTGATGTGCTCCGACGCCAGGTCGAGCCTGCCAAGGCTTGCGTTGATCTCCAGCGCGGTGCGGGTCGCCGCGCACGCGCGGAACAACTCATGCCAGTCGAGGTCGACCGGCGGCCGCCGGCCGATCCGCCTGGTCGATGGGTGCCCGATGATGTTCACGTGCGGGTTCTCGCACGCCCGCAGGAACCTCCTGGTCATCTCGGCCCGCGGCAGGTCGAACAGCGAGTGCACGGACGCGACGCACAGGTCGAACCCGGCCAGGATGTCATCAGGCCAGTCGACGGACCCGTCCTCGCCGATGTTGAGCTCGGTGCCGTGCAGCAGGGTCATGGGCCTGCCGCCATCGCTGGCCAGCGTCGCGTGCAACCCGCGCAGCCGGTCTCGCTGCTCCAGCATCTTCTCCAGCGTCATGCGCTGCATGAACAGGTTCGGTGCGTGGTCGGTGACCGCGAAGTACTCGTACCCGCGGGCGCGCGCGGCGGTGACCATCTCGTCGAGCGTGCCCACGCCGTCGGTCAGGTTCGTGTGCGTATGCAGGTCGCCGCGGATGTCGCCGTCCGTGACCAGGACAGGAAGCTCGCCGCGCTGCGCGGCCCGCACCTCGCCGGTGTTCTCGCGCATCGGCGGCGGTACCCAGGCCATCCCGAGCCTGGAGTAGACCTCTTCCTCGGTCTCGCTCACGATGCGGTCGCCGGTCTTCACGTCGAACAGGCCGTACTCGGACAGCTTCAGCTTCTTGCGCACCGCGATCTCGCGGATGGCGACGTTGTGCGCCTGCGAGCCGGTGAAGTACTGCAGGGCCGCGCCCCAGCACTCGTGCGGCACGACACGCAGGTCCACCTGAATGGTGCCGCTGCGCCCCCCGCTGCGCCGGTGGCCGGTGCTGACCCGCACGGACGTCTTGGTGTCGCCACGCGCGATCACCTCCGTCACCCCCGCCAGCTCGGTGAGCGCGCGCATCAGCGGGCCAGAGTCGCTGGCAGTCGCGAGGATGTCGACGTCGCCGATCGTCTCCCTGAAGCGCCGCAGCGATCCCGCGTGCTCGCAGCGCTGGCACCCGGGTACCGCGCTGATCGCGGCGACGATCCGGCCGGCGACGTCGGACGCGACGTCGAGCGGAACCCGCTGGCCGAAGCTGCGGGCTAGCTCGAGGCCGTGCCTGAGCTTGTCCTCGCTCTTGGGCCCGAAGCCGCGCAGATCACCCAGCCGTCCCTCGTCGATGGCGGCGGACAGCTCGGCCACCGAGCTGATCCCCAGCTCACGGTAGAGCTGGAAGGCGCGCTTGGGGCCGAGCGCTGGAATCCTGGTCATCTCCCTGACCCCGTCCGGGATCGTGACGCGCAGGTCCTCAAGCTCGGAGATCGTGCCGGTGCCCTGAAATTGCACGATCTTCGCTGCTATCGAGGCTCCGACGCCGGGGATCTTGCGCAGTGCCGTGGCATCCATGGTTCCGACGTCGCCGTTGAAGCCGGCCACCGACTTGGCAGCCTTCTCGTAGTTGCGGGCGCGGAACTGGTCGCCGCCCGAGATCTGTAGCAGGTCGGCGTACTCCTGCAGCAGTGCAGCGACGATCTCGTTGGCCCGTGCCATAGCGGCATTGTGCCGGAGGACGCGCGAGCTGGGTGACCTGCCCGCTACGAAGCGGCGTCCGGGCCTGCCTCGAATTCGGCCCGGTGGCCGTCGGCATGCCGCGCGGCGACGGTCGCGAGCCGGCGGATGCGCCCGCCGTCGAGGTCAAGCTGGCCGGGCTCGAGCCCCGCTGACCGGCGGCTACGTCGCCGATCCAGCCGGCCAGGTACTCGTAGGAATGGGCGACGTGATCGGCGATGACGCCGACCTGGCGGGGGTCGCCAGGGACGGGCGCAGAGCGCCAGAGGTCGTCAGGGCAGAGCCGGACGAAGTCCATGAGCCGCCGCCGCGCCGCGTCGATGGCGTCCGCGTAAGCGGCCGGTGTCAGGTCGTCGGTCATGCCCCGAGCCTAGAAGGCGGCTGGTTAATCAGGACAATAAGTGTCATTGTAGTGAACAGCGGACAAGGACGGCCGGGCGGCAAAGGAGACGCGGATGACCGTGACCGAGCAGGCGGGCGCGCGAGCGACGGCCGAGGCAGCCGGCGCCACCATCGAGCAGGAGCGGCTGCACCGCAAGCAGGAACTGGCGGCCGCGTTCCGCATCTTCGGCCGGTTCGGCTTCTCCGAGGGCGTCGCCGGGCACATAACCGCGCGCGACCCTGAGCATCCTGACAGGTTCTGGGTCAACCCGTTCGGGATGAACTTCAGCCAGATCAAGGTCTCTGACCTGATCCTCGTCGATCACGAAGGCAACGTGGTCGAGGGTGACCGGCCGGTGAACAGGGCTGCGTTCTGCATCCACTCCCAGGTCCACCTGGCCAGGCCCGACGTGATCGCGGCGGCGCACGCGCACTCGCTGCACGGCAAGGCGTTCTCCAGCCTGCGCATCCTGCTCGATCCGCTGACCCAGGACGCGTGCGCGTTCTTCGAGGATCACGGCCTGTACGAGGACTACCGGGGCATCGTCAACGACATCGAGGAAGGCAGGCGGATCGCCGCCGCGCTCGGCAGCAGCAAGGCCGTGATCCTGGCGAACCACGGCCTGCTGACGGTCGGCGAGTCTGTGTCGGAGGCGGCCTGGTGGTTCGTGACGATGGAGCGGTCCTGCCAGGCGCAGCTGCTGGCGATGGCGGCAGGGACGCCGATGCTGATCGATAGGGAGACGGCCTTGATCACGCGCGGCCAGCTCGGCATCCCGATCGCCGGGCAATTCCAGTTCCGGCCGCTGTGGGATCATATCGTCGCGACCGACCCCGACCTCTTCGACTGATTGGGCGCAGGTTTGAACAAGCCGCTCGAGACCTATCAGGACGAGATCTACCTCAACGGCATCGGCGGTGCCACGCCCGCGCTGCCCGCCAGGCTTGACGCGCTCGAGCAGCTCGCCAGGGACCGGATGGCGCCTGAGGCCTTCGACTACGTCCGCGGCGGCGCCGGGTCTGAGGACTCGGTGCGGGAGAACCTGGCCGCGTTCCGGCGGTGGCGGATCGTTCCGCGGATGCTGACCGACGTCAGCGCCCCGTCCTACGCGAGCACGGTGCTCGGCGCCTCGCTGGCGGCGCCGATCATGCTCGGCCCGGTCGGCGTGCTCAAGCTCGCCCATCCCGAGGGTGAGGTGGCCGTCGCCCGCGCCGCAGCCGCGGCCAGCGTGCCGATGATCATGTCGACGGCGGCGTCCTGCACGATCGAGGAGGTCGCCAAGGCCAATGGCGATGGCCAGCGCTGGTTCCAGTTCTACTGGCCGAAGGACAGGGACATCGCGGCGAGCTTCCTCGGCCGGGCGCGGGCCGCGGGATTCACCGTGCTCATGCTGACCCTCGACACCCGGGTGCTCGGTTACCGGCCGCGTGACCTGGACAGGGCGTTCCTGCCGTTCCTGCGCGGGATCGGCAACCAGAACTACTTCAGCGATCCCGCGTTCAACGCCGGGCTGCCGGGCCCGGCCGACGAGCATCGCGACGCCGCCATCCTGCGCTGGACGCAGATCTTCGGCGACCCGTCGCTGACCTGGGATAACCTGCCATTCCTGCGCGAGCACTGGGACGGGCCCGTCGTGCTGAAGGGCATCCAGTCGGCCGACGACGCCAAGCGGGCGGCCGACGCGGGGATGGACGGGGTGGTCGTCTCCAACCACGGCGGCCGCCAGGTGGACGGCGGCATCGCAGCGCTTGACGCGCTGCCGCCGGTCGCTGCCGCCGTCGGGTCGCAGCTCACTGTGCTGTTCGACAGCGGCATCCGCGGCGGCGCCGACGTGGTCAAGGCGCTCGCGCTCGGCGCGCAGGCCGTGCTGATCGCGCGGCCGTACGTGTACGGGCTCGGGCTCGCTGGCGAGGAGGGCGTCACGCACGTGCTGCGCGCGCTCCGGCAAGAGTTCGAGCTGACGATGCGGCTCGCCGGGCACGCCAGCCTGGAAGACCTGAACCCGGACGCCCTGATCCGCATCCACTAACGCGTTCTCCGCGCCCGCGGGTAGCCGGTTCAGAGGGTATCGACGTTGACGACGATGGCTTCCTGGGTCGAGCGCGCGATCACCACGACGGCCTCGATGTCGGGCGACGGGTTCTCCTCCCTGTGGCGGACGTGCGGCGGCACCCACACGTAGTCGCCAGGCGCTGTCTCGAGCCGTACGATGTCCCCGGTTGCAGGGTCGCGGCAGACGAACACCGGATGACCAGCGACCACGTAGATGCCGGTCTCCGAGTCCCCGTGATGGTGGTCGCCTGACGAGACGCCCGCCGGCAGGATCGTCCGGCCCATCCAGAGCGACCGGGCGCCGACGAGGTCGCCGGAGATCGCCGCCGAGCGGATCATGCCGGCGGTCTGCGCGGTGGAGCCTGATAGGTCAGCCGGACGAATCAGCCGCAGGGCAGCGGTGCCGTCGTGGTCAGGCATTCTCAACGGGCTCGAGCTTCAGCGAGACCGAGTTGATGCACCACCGCTGGTCGGTCGGCACTTCGTAGCCTTCGCCCTCGAACACGTGCCCGAGGTGCGAGTCGCAGTTGGCGCACCGGACCTCGGTCCTTGCGCTGCCGAACGACCGGTCCTCGAGCAGGACCACGGCGTCGCCTTCACTGGGCTGGTAGAAGCTCGGCCAGCCGCAGTGCGACTCGAACTTGGCGTCGGAGCTGAACAGCGCGGCGTCGCAGGCGCGGCAGTGGTAGACACCGCGGGTCTTGGTGTCGGTGTACTCGCCGGTGAACGGAGCCTCGGTGCCGGCCTGGCGCAGGACGTGGTACTCCTCAGGAGTCAGCCGCTCGCGCCAGTCGTCCTCTGAGAGCTGAGCTTTTCCCATGCCACGAGCGTACCGGGCACGGACAAAGCTGCTCAGCCCGCGGGCGTGCCGCCAGCGGCCGGGTCCGCGGGCGGTGCGGCCTGGCTGCCCGCAGCCGGTGCGGCCGCGGTAGCAGGAGCCGTCGCTGTCGTCGTCACCGTCGGGGCCGCGGTTGCCCTGGCCGCCATCCTGCGGGCGAGCGGGCCTTCACTGGCGTCGTCGGGGTTGAGATAGTTGAACGCGATCGCGGCGACCGCTCCCCCGAGCAGGTTGGCGATCAGGTAGATATAGAGGTTGCCCCAGTTCACCAGGCCCATGAGCATGGCGCCGAATGCCACTGCCGGGTTGAAGGCGGCGCCGCTGACGGACCCGACCGCGAACGCGCCAGCCGCCACGGTGAACCCGATGGCCAGGCCGAAGAACTGGTTGCCCGGCTGGTCCTTGCTGGTCGCGACGTTCAGCACGACGTAGACGAGCGCGAAGGTGAAGAAGAACTCGGCGAACATGGCCGAGAACACCGCGTGCGTGCCGCTGGTCGACAGCGCGTGCAGGACGCCGGGATGCATCGTGAACTTGGCCAGCCAGGCGGCCAGGAACGCGCCAGCGAGCTGGGCGATCCAGTACGGCCCGACATCGCCGCGCGGCAGCTTGCCCCGCAGGAACACGCCGAGCGTCACCGCCGGGTTGTAGTGCGCGCCCGAGATGTGGCCGCCGGCGTAGATCAGCACCATCAGCGCCGCGCCGATCGCCAGCGGCGCGACCGGCGTGCCCGACATCACGGCGCACCCCACCGTGAAGACCAGCCCGAATGTCCCGATGAGCTCGGTCATGTACTTGCGCATAGCCACTCCAACCCGCGCCAGCTGTGGTTACGGCTTGCGCCAAGGATCATAGCGAGCCAACGTCAACAAGATCACCTCAAACCGTGACTCATGTGACTCATGTGGTCGGCGCGAGCGCGGCGAGGATGGTCGCGGCGCGGTCGGTCGCCGCGGCGTTATCGGCATCAGGCGCGCCGACCAGCGGATCCCAGTTCAGGTCGCAGAAGACCTCGGTCACGCCCTGCCCGGCCAGCCAGGTGAGGTCGTCGCGGATCTGCTCCCGATCACCGGACAGCAGTCGCCGGCCTCCCGCGTCGTCTGCGGCCTGCTCGCCCCAGCGGACCACGCCCCGGCAGATGATGCGCAGCGCGGACGGGTCACGGCCGGCCGCCGCCGCGGCGTCATGCACGATCTGGATGCTCTCGGCGATCCTGGACAGGTCAGCCCGGCTCGAGGTCACCCAGCCATCGGCGATCCGGCCGGCCCGGCGCAGCGCTACCGGCGCGGTCCCGCCGAGCAGCACGGGCGGGCCGCCAGGCTGGACCGGCCTTGGCAGCACCGTGCCGCGCGGCACGGTGTAGAACTCGCCGCTGAACTCCGCTGGCTGCTCGCCCCAGATCGCGTGCAGCGCGCTGACGTACTCGGCGGTCCGCGCGCCGCGCCGCTCCATCGAGGCCCCGGTCAGCGCGAACTCCTCGGGCATCCAGCCGAGACCGAGGCCGAGGTCGAGTCGCCCGGCCGACAGCACGTCCACGCTGGCCGCCTGCTTGGCGAGGTAGCCGGGGGAGACGTACGGCGCGTTGATCACGGCGACCCCGAGCCTGACCCTGCTCGTGACGGCCGCGGCGTAAGACATCGCTGCGATCGGATCCAGCACGCTCTGATAGACCGGCTCCATCGTCGATCCGGCGGGAATCAGCAACCGCTGAAAGGTCCAGAGCGAGGAGTAACCGGACGCTTCCGCCAGTGTCGCAAACCGGGAAATGTTGTCCGGTGTGGCCCAGGCCCCCGAGACGGGCAGGCCGAATCCGACTTTCATGGCGCCCACCCTAGCGGTCGGAAAGTGGCCGCGCCGCGACGCTGCGGGGCCTCCTCGGCATCGCCTTCTCGTTGGCTAGCCGCGCTTGGAGGTCTGCCTGATCAGCGTACGACGACGGTGATCCGCCACAGCTGCTGAGCGATTGCGCAGGGCGGGTGAGTGTGCAGGCATCGCGCGTTGGTGCCGGAGAGAATCTCTGCCGTGCCCGACCGGACCGCCCGGTACCTCGCTCGGGCAGGCGCCTCAGACGGGTAGCCGCCGCTCCCGCTGAGCTGCCGTAGCACTCCGGCTAGCGAGCCAGTCAGCCGGGGCCGGTTCCACATGAGCATGCCCTTGCCGCGAAGGACCACGGTGATCACCTGTCCCGGCGCGGCCACGACAGTTGCGCCGTTGTCCGATGTGGTGACGGTCACCTGGCCGGATTGGCTGGCAGTGATCCTGCGCTGGCGCGAAGGCGCTGCCGGCGTCGGCGTGAGCTCGCCGGCCCGTGGTGCACGCGACAATGTCGCGCTGACTGCTGTCCCAGGCAGCGGCTGAACGGACTGCCGGTGGCTCGACCCGCCGCCGGCCACCGGGCCAGTGACTCCGCACGCCGTGGCCGCCAGCAGGACGGCTCCGCGCAGGATGGCCTTGGACGCGCGCGAAACGATGCGGCCATTCCTAGCTTGCATGTCCAGTTGGACGCGCTCGTCGCATGTCAGGTTCCGTGGCTCAGATTGTGCGTCGGCCGTGGCCGGACCTGAAGCGGCGGCCGGGAATGCGGAACCTCCCCGGCCGCCGCGCTCGTGATCCGGATTCGCCCGGATCAGGTTGCCTTATGGATGGGCCGGGACCGAGAAGACCCTGGTGGCCCAGTTGGTGTCCGCGCCGGCGGACACGTTGGTCAGGTTATGGACGTATTCGAGTCCCATGTACATGCGGCCGTTGAAGAACTGGCTGGCCGAGTAGTCGCCGAACCGGCAGGTGGGCCCGAAACCGGACCCGGGGTAGCACGTGAAGTCGTCCAGCGGCCTTGTTCCTGCCTTGGCGATGTGAATCTTCCCGGTCGCGCCATGGACACCGTTGAACCTGATGTAGCCCGCGCTCGGGTAGTGGTTGGCCCCGGTGACGGTGAAGGCCATCCAGCCGACGCCGTGGGAGTTGACCGCGATCGACGGGTAGATCAGCTGCGCGTCAGCAGCGACATAGCCGTTGCTGACCTTCTTCACCGAGATGGAGGAGGAGGAGCTTGCGTTGGGGCGCAGGACGACCCAGGCCAGGCCCGCGCGGAAGGCACCGCCGCCTGCCTTGATGCCGGTGCCCAGCTGGACGTACAGGTTGCCGTTGGCGAAGGTCGGGTCCTGCTGGGTCTCGAAGCCGCTGTCCACTGGCTGGGCCACGAGCGCGCCCACCGTGTTCCCGAACGGGATCGGGCCGGCCTTCTGGGTCGCCGGCGGCGGGATGCTGTAACCCTCGGTTTCCACCCCCTTCTCTACCAGCAGGGGCGCGGTCGGGGACGGGCCGTTCAGCTTGCCGGTGCGCAGCAGCGCCCAGACTTCCAGGGACGTGTTGCTAGCCAGGTTTCCGTCGTTTTCGACGAAGTACTCATTGTTCGGGAACCGCGAACCCTGTGTCGTCGAGGCGGGCGCGAGGCGGAAGCCGCCGAACGGATCAGAATTCGTCGGCACGGTGTAGAGGAAGACCGTCGCGGTCCCGCCGTTGGCGGCGGCGATGAGTCCGCGCTTGGATACTGCGAAGATATCGGCGCCGTGGTAGGAGGTCTGCCCGAACTCGTTCACGTCGAGGTAGAAGCCGTTGTTGTCGGCCCCGATCATGTCGAAGTCACCGGTGCACGGGCAGTCCGAGGGGTCGATGAACCCGGCGCCGGTCGGGAGCGAGAAGATCGTGTAGCTGCCAAGCCCGTTGGTCGTCCTGCTGACCGCGATGAACTGCTCGCCGAGCGGTACGTTCGCGAAGGTGAAGTCGGTGATGAACCAGTGCTTGGTCTGCGGGTCCCAGTACACCCGCGGGTCGGACGGGCAGTTCACAGGGAAACCGGTGTCAGTGCACGGTCCCAGGCCCATGAACGTGTTGGCGCCGATCGGCGGGGTCAGCGGGTGGCCCGACGGCGTGAACGCCTGCAGGCTCAGGTTCAGCGACTGGATGATGATCGGGCCAGCCGAACTCGTGCCGACGGCGAGGGCATGATCGGGCGGCGAGATGTCGAACCCGAAATTGTTTTCGTTGGCGGTGTGGTCAATGCCATTGAAACCCCTTTCGCCGTGCACATTTCCGGCAAATCCGGTTGCGCGGGCGACATGCGGAATTCTGGCGTGCGTCCGCGGCGCTTTCCTCACGAACGACGGCAGCCTGAGGGGTATTGCCCGCGGCGTGCCCAGATGCCGCGAGGCGTGCGGCTTGGCTGCCCGGGCCAGTGCCCGGAAGTTGACCGTGCCGACCTTAGTCATGTGCACGGCAACTCCATGCCTGACCGCTCGGGGCTGGGCTGAATGCGGGCTGGCCTGTGCCGCGGTGGCTGCCGCGGCCGAGATGCCGAGCGTCGCGAGGGTGCCCGCTCCGATGAGGGCAGCCAGCGCGCGGGTCCGGTGCTGTGCCCGTGTTCCGCTGCGCCAATTCCTGATGCTTCTCACGATCGACTCCCTTTCCTTGCATCTGCCCGGAAATTGGGCAAGAGGTATAACGGAGTACAAGCGCAAGCTAACAGAGAGACGCGCCTATACGGATGTCGTTCTCGTATCAATTGCCCGTGAAGCATCCGGGCAGCAGCGGCCCGCCAACGGCCGGGCTGACAATACGTAGGCTGGCAGCAGACTGCGCTGGCGGCGCGGCGGCGCCAGCGTGATTAGCGGCGGCCGTGCTCATCTGGACGGGATCGGACCTGATAGTGGTCCAGGCGGGTCTCATTCTTGGCAGCCTGGAAGCATTCTTCGACCACCGAGCGCAGCGGACAAGGCGGCCGTTAAACGCGGCGCTTTCTCGTATCAGCGACCGATAATCGCGGCGATTTCCGTGGCGACGGATTGCGCGCAGCCCCAGGACAGGGTTACTCCGGCACCGCCGTGGCCGTAGTTGTGGACGAGATGACGACCGCCGCTGATGGCCCGCGTCTCGAGCCGGACGTCTGTCCGCACGGGGCGCAGGCCGACCCGGTGGGCGAGCACGGGTGCGCCGGCCAGCCGTGGCTCAGCGGCGACACAGTGCGCGATGATCCGGTCGGCGATGGCCGGGTCGGGCGCCAGGCTCGCCGCGCCGTGCTGCTGCGTTCCGCCCAGCACGACGACCGGGCCGTGCGGGAAGATGTACGTCACCTCCGACGGATCCTCGCGCTCACCGACGAAGAACTCCGTGAGTCCCGGGTTCGCGGCGACGACAACCTGGCCGCGTACCGGGGTGAGGTCGGCGTCGGGGACTAGATCCCGGGCGCCGATCCCGGCGCAGTTCGCGATCACTGGCGCGTCCGAGCGGTCCCTGGCGTCGTCGAGGCCGCGCAGTGGCGGGCCCAGCGTCAGGTGCCCGCCCTTGCCTAGCAACTCGGTGAGCAGGTAATCGAGGTAGCGGGGCATGTCGACGACGGGCGCGGCGTAGCGCCATCCGGTGCTGAAACCGGCCGGCAGGTCCGCCGGGTCGCACCTGACCGCGGGCCCTGCTCCGGTCGTGAAGCCGGGGGGCTCCTGGTCGGTTCCGTCCTGGTCGGCCCCGTCCTGGTCGGCCCCGTCCTGGTGGGCCCCGTCCTG
This sequence comes from uncultured Actinomycetota bacterium, assembly GCA_963739025.1. GTDB lineage: Bacteria > Actinomycetota > Actinomycetes > Streptosporangiales > Streptosporangiaceae > Chersky-822. Next base: position 78,857 of record CAVTYS010000007.1, read on the forward strand.
GTGGGCCCCGTCCTGGTCGGCTCCGCCATGGCCAGCTCCGCCATGGCCGGAAGCACCGGGCGAACAGACCAGGCCAGCCATCTCGGAGATCCCGGCCTTCGGCTCGGTGGCGAGATCGCGGAACCTCCGCTGGGTCTGCGCGGCCCAGGGGCCGATGCGCTCGTCGGCTCCGACGAGGTGCGGACCCCAGAGCGCGCCAGCGGCCGCCGATGTCGTCAGGTGCGGCGGGTCAGCGGCGTAGACCTCGACGCGATAGCCCGCGTCGATCAAGACGATGGCCGCGCTGAGCCCGCAGACGCCTGCGCCGATCACGAGGACATCTGGGGTTGCGGTCGTCACGTCCGCACCGTATCCGATCGCCTGGGAGGTGGCAGGCGGCCAGCTGGCCATGGTCACCTCCATCGGCCCGGCATATGCTGAGCGCGCGCTCACCAGGAGGAAGATCCATGGGCATCGCAATCGGGATCGTACTCGTCGGGGCGACCATCGCGTCGTTCGTGATGATCAACGCCAGGGCCGGCAAGATGGCGCGGCAGTACAGGAACGACGGTCAGTGGACTGTCGATCCGCACACCGGCCAGCCTGTGCCGCCGCAGGACGGCCCTGGTCACCATCAGGGTGGCGGCCATCACGGTGCTGGCGGCCATCAGGGTGGCGGCCAACACGGCGGCGGGGGTCACGTCGGTGGCGGGCACTTCGGCGGCGGTCACGATGGCGGCGGGTTCTCCGGCGGGGGCGGCCATCACGGCTGACCCGGACGACGCGTGGGCGCCGCTGGCTGACCGGTTCGTCCGCGGCCACTACGGGACCGTGAGGGGCCAGGTCCGCACGTTCGTGATCGACGCGCATCTCATGGCACACCTCCCGACACCGCCCGCCGAGGTCGTGGACGTGGGCGGCGGTGCCGGCAACCAGTCGATCCCGCTGGCCAGAAGGGGCTATCAGGTCACGATCGCCGACCCCTCGCAGGCCATGCTCGCAGCGGCCGCCGAGGCGCTGGCGAGCGAACCGCCCGACGTTGCCGCGCGGGTCAGGCTGGTCAAGACCAGCGCGGAGGACGCCAGGGCCGCGCTTGGCGATCAGCGCTTCGCCGCCGTGCTGTGCCACGGCGTGATCATGTATGTCGACGACCCGCGGCCGTTCACCGCGGCGCTCGCCGGCCTCGCGGCGCCCGGCGGGGTCGTCTCACTGGTCGCCAAGAACGCCCGCTGCCTGGCCACCCGGCCGGCGCTCGAGGGACGCTGGGCGGACGCGCTCGCTGCTTTCGACACCGACCGGCAGGTCAACGGGCTGGGCGTGGACACCCGCGCCGACACCGTCGACGAGCTGTCTGCCCTGCAGGCTGAGGCGGGGGTGGCGCCGGCCGCCTGGTATGGCGTGCGCCTGTTCACCGACGGCTGGGTCAACGCCTACGACGAGCCCGACCCGGCTGACACCGGCGGTGCCGGCTGGAACGGCATGGATGCCATGCTGGCCGTCGAACTCGAGGCGAGTCGCCGCGACCCTTACCGGCAGCTCAGCAGGCTCTTCCACCTGGTCGGCGTCCGCGGCTAGGTGCGCGCGCTGCCGGAGGCGAGCAGCGCCTCGGTGATCCGCGGGATCGCCGTCCCGATCGGCTCCCGCACCAGATCGATGGCCAGGCGGTCATAGGGCGTCGGATCGCTATTGACGATCACGAGCCGCGCGCCGGCGTCTGCGGCGACGGCGCAGAGCGAGGCGGCCGGCTCAACGGTCAGCGTGCTGCCAACGGCGAGCATCAGGTCGCAGATGCCTGCCGCGCGGACGGCTGCCGCCAGGACGGCCCCGTCGAGCGGCTGACCGAACATCACGGTCGCCGACTTGAGGATGCCGCCGCACCGCTCGCACGGCGGATCGGCCTCGCCGGCCTTGACCCGGTCCAGGGCCGTTGCCATCGCGGTGCGCGCGCCGCAACCGACGCAGACGACCCTGTGCATCGTGCCGTGCAGTTCCAGCACGCGATCGTCCGGCGTGCCAGCCCGCTGGTGCAGCCCGTCTATGTTCTGGGTGATGACCCATGTGTCGATCGTCGCGCCCAGCCTGGCCAGCGCGGCGTGGGCGGCGTTCGGGACCGCGGACCAGGCCGGGTGCGCCAGCCTGGCCTGCCAGGATCTGCGGCGCAGCGCCGGGTCGCGGACATAGGCGTCGTAGGTCGACAGCCGCTCTGCGGCCGGGTCCCTGGTCCACAGGCCCTGCGGGCCCCGGAAGTCCGGAATGCCCGAGTCGGTTGAGATGCCGGCGCCGGTCAGCACGGCGATGCGTGCCACCCCTGTCGCCCAGGCCGCCTCGTCGCTCACCACCTCATCGTTGTCGATGGCCAGGGCGAGAGGCAAACGGCTCCGCCGGCTCGCTCGCCAGCTGCCCGACTCTGCCGCCCTTGTGGCGGCCCATCTCGATTTGGCCACGATGATTGGCGCTTGTTGCGTAACGCCCCATCAGCGTGAATCGTATGGCTCAACTCCCTGACAGCAGCCCGCAAGGAACACAGCCCGATGAATGACGGTTCAGATGAACGGCAGTTCAGGGTGAATGGTCGTTCAGGTGAATGACGGTTCACTGGACGTCCGGGGCGTCACGGTGCGCTTCGGCGGCCTGACCGCGCTTGACAGCGTGTCGCTGACGGCCGCGGCCGGCCAGGTCACGGGGATCATCGGGCCGAACGGCGCGGGCAAGACGACGCTGCTGAACGTGCTCTGCGGGTTCGTCAGGCCGGATTCAGGCGCGATCCTCTTCGGCGGCAACGAACTGACCGGCCTGCGGCCGCACCGGCTGGCAAGCCTGGGCATCGCCAGGACGCTGCAGGGAGTCGGCCTGTTCAGCGGCTTGTCCGTGCTCGAGAACGTGATGATCGGCGCCACGGTGCACGCCAGGACAGGATTCTGGTCGGCGCTGCTCGGCGTGCGCAGGGCCGACCGCGACGAGGCGCAGCTGCGCGAGCGGGCGATGGCCGCGCTTGACCTGGCGGGTGCCGCTGATCATGCAGACGCTGTGCCAGGGACCCTCGCCCACGGAGTCCGCAAGCGTGTCGCCCTGGCCCGCGCGCTGGCCGCGCAGCCGCGGCTGCTGCTGCTCGATGAGCCGGCTAGCGGGCTGTCTGAGCAGGAACTGCCCGAGCTGGGCGGACTGATCTCACGCCTGGCCGCTGAGATGACGCTGGTCGTGATCGAGCACCGGATGGACCTGATGATGTCGGTCTGCGACACGATCGCGGTGCTCGACTTCGGCCGGGTGATCGCGACCGGGACGCCAGCCGACGTGCAAGCGGACCCGGCTGTCACGGCGGCCTACCTGGGAATCGCCGCCGACGACGCAGCGGCGGCCGGGGAACCCGCGGCGACCGGACAGGGGATCGAGGCTGGCGATGAGTGAGACTGCCGCGCTGGCGATCGAGGACGTCGTGGCGGGTTACGGCCAGGTCACCGTGCTGCACGGGGTGACCGTCAGCGTCCCGGCCGGCTCGATCACGACCGTGCTCGGCGCCAACGGTGCAGGCAAGACCACCCTGCTCCGCACGATCAGCGGGTTCGTCAGGCCGCGCCGCGGCCGGGTCGTGGTCGGCGGCACGAACCTCGCGCGGCGCCGCCCGGAAGACATCAGCCGGGCCGGCGTCGCGCACGTGCCGGAGGGGCAGGGCGTCATCACCGAGCTCACCGTCGAGGAGAACCTCCGGCTTGGCGCGCTGACCCGCAAGGCACCCGAGCGCGCCGCAGCGCTGGCCGACGCCTACCGGCGCTTCTCCGTGCTCGCTGACCGGCGCGGCCAGGCGGCCGGCACGCTGTCAGGCGGTGAACGCCAGATCCTGGTCATCGCCAGGGCGCTGATGGCCAGCCCGAAGATCCTTTTGCTGGACGAGCCCAGCCTCGGGCTCGCACCCAGGATCGTCGCGCAGGTCATGACCCTCATCAGGCAGCTGCGGGATGACTCAGGTCTCACCGTGCTGCTCGTCGAGCAGAACGCCAGGAGCGCGCTGTCGATCGCCGACGTCGGCATCGTGCTTCACATCGGCAGGGTCGTTGCGAGCGCGGCGGCCGCCGACCTCGCCGCGGACGTGTCCCTCCGGCGCCATTACCTGGGCTTCTAGCGAGAGGCTGGCATGACCGAATTCATCGAGTTCACCCTCGGCGGGATCAGCACGGGCATGATCTACGCCGCGATCGCGCTCTCGCTGGTGCTGATCTGGCGCGGCACCAGGATCCTGAACTTCGCGCAGGGCGGCATGGCGATGTTCACGACCTACCTCGCCTTGCTGGTCGTCGATCACACCGGCAACTACTGGCTCGCGTTCGTCGTCGCACTGGCAACAGGGCTGGTATTCGGCGCCGTCATCGAGCGACTGGTGGTCAGGCCGGTGGAGAACAAGCCGCCGATGAACGCGGTCATCGTCACGATCGGGCTGCTGATCCTCATCGAGGGCGTCGCGGGCATGATCTACGGCGGCCAGTTCAAGTCGTTCCCGCCCGGCTACTCGATCGTGGGCCTGCGGATCGGCTCGGTGGCGCTCGGGATCTCCAGGAACGACATCTTCATCACGGCGGCCGTGCTGGTGGCGGCGATCGCGCTGTACGTGATCTTCACCTACACCAGGGTCGGGCTGCAGCTGCGGGCAGCGGCGTTCAACCCTGCGGTCGCCAGGCTGCTCGGCGTCAGGGTCGGCCGGGTACTCACGCTCGGCTGGGCACTGGCCGGACTGATCGGCGCGTTGGCTGGCGTGCTGGTCACGCCTTCCACGTTCCTGTACCCGAACAGCATGGACTCGATCTTCGTGCTCGGGTTCACGGCCGCGGTTATCGGCGGGCTGGACAGCCCGATCGGCGCCGTCGTCGGCGGCCTGCTGCTCGGCGTGGTCCTCGAGTACACCGGCTATCTGGGCTCGGACGTGGTGCTGCTGTTCGGTCTCGCCGCGCTCATCCTCGTGCTGATGATCAGGCCGTCAGGCCTGTTCTCGACCACGGCATCCAGGCGGGTGTGACCGTGACCCTGCTCAGGCACCTTGCCGTCGCCGTCGCCGTCGCGATCGTCGTCGGCCTGCTCACGACTCAGCTGAACTTCTACCGCGACTACCAGATCGCGCAGATCGCGGCGTACGTCGTCGCGGTCGCTGGCCTGACCGTCCTGATCGGGCTCACCGGCCAGATCTCCGTCGGCAACGGCGCGTTCATGGCGGTAGGCGCGTACGCGACCGCGTTGCTGCAACTGCACGGCGGCTGGCTGAACAGCCTGGGCATCACAGGCACCTGGCAGATCTTGGTGATCCTGGTGCTGAGCTTGCTGATCACCGCGGCCGCCGGCGCGATCTTCGGCATGGCGGCGGCCAGGCTGCGCGGACCGTACCTGGCCGGGGCGACGCTGATGCTCGCCGTGGCAATCCCGGCCGCGGTCGCGGACAAGTACGCCGGCGTGTTCGGCGGCGACCAGGGGCTCGGGGTCGCCATCACGACGCCAGGCTTCCTCGGGCCGACCTTCCCGCCGACCCGCTGGCAGGCGTGGCTGACCTGCGCGGCGGCGCTGATCGCGCTGATCGCGCTGGCGAACCTGGCGCGCAGCAGGATCGGGCGCAACTGGCGGGCCCTGCGCGACGACGAGGTCGCAGCGTCGCTGGCCGGGCTCAACGTCGCCAGGCTGCAGATTCTCGGCTTCGTGATCAGCGCGGCCTGCGCCGGCCTCGGCGGGGCACTGCTGGCCATCGTCTCCTCGATCGTCTCGCCTGGCGCGTACACGCTCACGCTGTCGATCGGCTTGCTCACCGCGGCCGTACTCGGCGGTCTCGGCAGCCTCGCCGGAGCGCTGTGGGGGAGCGCGCTCTTCGTGCTCGTGCCCAGTTACCTGACGAACGTGGCACAGAGCCACGGCGGCAAGCTCCTCGGGCTGTCCAGCGGTGCCAGCCCGTTTGTCCCCATCGCCGCGTACGGAGTCGTGCTCATCGCGGTGATGCTCGCGTTCCCGTCCGGGATCCAGGGTGGCCTGCGCCGCCTCTTCGGGCCGGCCGCGCCCCTGGCGGCCGAGCCTTTCAGCCTTCTGCGCCGGCGCGGGCCGGCCAGCGAACACCAGGAGGAAGACACCGTATGAAGAGATCACATCACGCCATAGCGGCGATCGCCGGGCTCGCGTGCGCCGCCATGGTGCTCGGCGCCTGCAGTTCCTCGGGTTCAGGTTCGGGATCTGGGTCGAAGAAGGGCGCGCTCACCGCGTCGGCGCCTGGCATCACCCCGACGACGATCACGATCGGCAGCCACCAGCCGCTGACCGGTCCGGCCGCGCCTGGCTACAGCGAGATCGCCCCGGCGGCGAACGCGTACTTCCAGTACGTCAACGCGCACGGCGGGGTCTTCGGCCGCAAGATCGTCTACAAGTACCTCGACGACGGCTACAACCCGACCAACACCTCCAGCGTGGTGCACCAGCTGGTGCTGAACGACAGCGTCTTCGCGATCTTCAACGGGCTCGGGACGCCGACGCACCTCGCCGTCGTCCAATACCTGAACAGCCAGCAGGTGCCTGACGTCTTCGTCGCCTCCGGCTGTGAGTGCTGGAACGACCCCACCAAGTACCCGAACACCTTCGGCTGGCAGCTCGATTACGTCCGCGAGGGCAAGATCCTCGGCAGCTACATCGAGCAGCACTTCAAGGGCAAGAAGATCGGCTACTTCTTCCAGAACGACGAGTTCGGCCAGGACGGCGTCAAGGGCCTGGACATGGAGATCCCGAAGTCCCAGGTCGTCGCCAGGGAGACCTACGTGCCGACCAACACCAAGATCGGCCCCGCCGTGGCCGCGCTGAAGGCCGCGGGCGCCCAGGTCGTGGTGTCGTTCTCGATCCCGGCCTTCACGGCGCTGTTCAAGCTGACCGCGCTCGGGCTGAACTACAACCCGCAGCTCGTGGTCAGCGACGTCGGGTCTGACCCGATCACGCTCGCCGGGCTGCTCAACTCCTTCGCCAAGAAGAGCGGCTCGTTCGGTGACACGCTGATTAACGGCATCATCACCGACGGCTATCTGCCCTCGCTCGGCGACACCTCGAACCCGTGGATCGCGCTGTTCAAGAAGGTTCACGACCAGTACGACGCGAAGGCACCCTTCGACGGGAACGTTCTCTACGGCATGGCCGTCGGCTACACGTTCGTCGAGGCGATGTTCAAGGCCGGCCGCAACCCGACCAGGGCCGACCTGGTCAGTGCGGTCAACGCCGGGCTCCCGCAGGGCGCGTCGGTCGCGCCGTACGCCTATTCCAGCTCCGACCACAACGGCATCACCGGCGCCTACATGGGGGTCATCAAGAACGGCGTCCTGACCCCGCAGGGTGGCGTGCTGGTCACCGATGACTCGGCGACCGGCCAGGTGACCGCGTTCTCGACGCAGCAGCCTGCGCCGCCAGCGTCGGGCATTCCGTCCTCCTAGCAGTGCCGGCCCGGGGGGACGACCCCCCGGAACCCCCGCATGACCCCGGGCCGGCCGCGGCGTGCCATCCGCGGCCGGCCCGGCACCACAGCGGGCCTCATACCCAGGCGAGGAGAAATGCCCATCCGGGGGCCGGACGACCATAATGTTCCTGTTGCCGGGATAATTGCCTACTGTCCTGCTGCAGCGGCCTGGGGGTGGCCGACATGAGAGTCGCCGTGAAGCGCAGGCAGGCGGCCGATGCCAGCCGGCCGCCACGGGAACGGCTGCTCCTCGCCGCCGAGCACCTCTTCGGCGAGCGCAGCTACTGGCGCACGACGGTAGCCGAGGTCTGCGCGATGGCTGGCATGGCGACGGGCAGTTTCTACGCGCACTTCGACTCCAAGGCCGATATCTTCGCCGCCGTCATCAGGAGGATCAACTCCGACCTGAGAGCCGCGCTGAGCGCGGCACTCGTTGACGTCAAGGCGGACCAGCGCGCCAGGGAGCGGGCCTGCTTCCGCGCCTACTTCGACCTGACGTCTGAGCGGCCATGGATCTACCGGATCGTGCGCGAGGCCGAGTTCGTCGCGCCTGCGGAGTTCCGTAATTACTACGAGAAGCTCGCGAACGGCTACGCGGCCGGGGTACGCACCGCGCAGGCCGAAGGGGACATCGATACGGGCTTCGACCCCGAGGTCATCGCCTACCTCTACACGGGCCTCGGCAACTTCATCGGGATGCGGTGGGCCGAGTGGACAGCCGGCGGGCGGGTGCCGGACGAGGTACTCGACAACCTGCTCAACGTGCTGGCCAGGGGCCTGCCGCCGCACGATCAGGACGGGCCGTATCGTCTGAAGGCATGACCGCGGCCTTCGGCACGAGCGTGGCGGACTACACGGGAACCATTCCCAGGCTGCTCGAGCGGGCGGCCGACCGGGATCCAGGCGGGACCTGGCTCCGCACCGACGACCTCACGCTGACGTTCGCCGCGGCCGCCGGCCGGGTGGCTGGCATCGCCGCCGACCTTGCCGAGCGCGGGATCGGCCACGGCGACCTGGTCATGCTGACCGCGCGGACCACACCGGAGTACCTGCTCAGCTGGCTGGCGCTGACCTCGCTCGGCGCGGTGACCGTGCCTGTCAACCCGGCCAGCGCCCCGGCCGAACTCGCCGGGCTGACCGTGCAGGTACGGCCCAAGGCGGTGCTGACCGACGTCGGGATGCTTGCCGGTGACGGCGCGGGCGACTGGCTCGGCGAGGGCGACGGGCGGGTGCGCCTGGTTATCGATGTGCATGATCTTGCCGCCGGGTCTGACCAGCCGGTGTCCGCCTTGCCAGGCCGGCAGGCCGAACCCGGTGACCTGGCGGTGCTGATCCCGACGTCAGGCACGACCGGCCGGTCCAAGCTCGTCATGCAGACCCATCGGGCGTACGCGATGGCGGCTGAGGGGTTCCCGTACTGGATGGAGCTGACCGCGGCTGACCGGCTGATGACGTCGCTGCCGCTGTTCCACATCAACGCGCCGATCTACTCGGTGCTCGGGTCGCTGGCGTGCGGGGCCGGCCTGGTACTGGTGCCGAGGTTCTCCGCGAGCGGGTTCCTGGACACCGCGCGACGGCACGGGGCGACCGAGTTCAACGCGATCGGCGCGATGCTGGAGATCCTGATGCGCCAGCCGGAGCGGCCCGACGACGCCGACAACCCGCTGCGGCTCTGCTACGCGGGCCCGGCTCCTGAACGGGAACGGCACGAGCAGATCGAACGGCGGTTCGGGATCCAGATCGTGGTCGGCTACGCGATGTCGGAGTCACCGTACGGCCTGATCTGGCGGCACGGCACGCGGCCGTACGGCACCATGGGCAGCGTCCGCCAGCACCCGTACCTCGGAACGATCAACGAGGCGAAGGTGATCCCGGCGCCGGGACCCGACTACGGGCCTGGCAGCGAGGCTGAGTCGGACGGGGCCGGGCTCGGCGCTGGGGAGACCGGCGAGATCCTGCTGCGCAACCCGGTGATCACACCGGGGTACTGGGGAATGCCAGCCGAGACGGCCGGGGTCAAGACCGCCGACGGCTGGCTGCACACCGGCGATCTCGCGACGGTCAACGCCGACGGCACCTATACGTTTGTCGGCCGCCGCAAGGAGGTGCTGCGCCGCCGCGGCGAGAACCTCTCGCCGCTGGAGGTCGAGGAGGTCCTCGACGCGCACCCGGCCGTGCTGGAATCCGCGGTCGTCGGGGTCGCCTCCGACCTGACCGAGGAAGAGATCAAGGCGTTCGTGGTCCCGGTTCCCGGATCCTCGATCGACCTGGGTGAGCTGCGCGGTTTCGCGGCCGAGCGGCTGTCGGCGTTCAAAGTGCCCAGGTTCTGGCAGCTGATCGACGAGCTGCCGCGAACACCCACCGCGCGCATTGCCAAGCACCGCCTGCCCGCCGGACACCAGCCGGCCGAATTCGACGCCGAGCCGACGTAGTCGGCCCGCCGTTTAGAACACCTATGTCACATCGGGCGTCTTGTTAGAACGTCGATGTGACATAGGTGTTGTTCGCTCGGGCCGGTCAGATCCAGTGGAAGAGGTTGAGGAAGCGGTCGGCGAGGGCCTGGTCACCGCGTACCGTGCCGGCCCTGATCCGGCCGAACGCGACCAGCACCATGCTGCCCGCGTCGAACTCGATCACAGCGGGGAGGTCATCGACGGGGCCAGCCTCGTAGCTCAGGCCCGCCTCGTTGATGGTGACCCTGGTCGTGCCCGCGTTGTGGCCGGTGGTGACGTTCACGCCGATGGTGAACGGGGTGCGGTCGGCGTCGGGCTTCATCGTCGCCTGCCAGATGATGAACATGAACGGCACCAGCAGGTCGGCGGCCTCGCCGGGGAGCGCGTGCGCCTGGCCTGCGCCCTCGCGGATGTCCCAGGTGTGGACGCCGTAGTCCATCAACTGGCCGGCCGCGTAGATGAACGCCGGCACCGGGCCCATGTAGAAGTGCGGGACGATCATGGTCGTCCACTCTTCCGCGCTGAGCGGCTCGAGAATGCCCATCATCTGGTCCAGGTCTTTGCGGACCCTGCTCATCATCTCGGCCTGGGTCAGGTTCCTGAACGCCTGGGCTGAGTCACCCGCGCGCTCGTGCATGCCGAGCAGGCCGAACGCGTTCTCCGCGCTGGCTCCTGAGCGTGCCACGTCGAACGCCTTGAAGTAGCCCTCGGTCGTGTCCACGAGGTGGCCGATGATGTCCCTGACCTCCCAGTTCTCGCACGCGGTCTTGTTCTGCCAGGCATCGGGCTGGTCCGCGAGGGCGAACATCTGCCCGGCCTGCTCGCGCACGACCCGGAGGATGGTGTCCTTGCCCTCGAAGGTCATTGCGTTCCACTCGCTCATACCGCCCACCTCATGTGTCGTCATCGAAGAACGAAGGATCGGCCGGCCCGGTCGAGACTGCTCGGGTCGAGACTGCTCGGGTCGAGACTGCTCGGGTCGAGACTGCTCGGGGTCGAGACTCTCGGGTCGAGAATGCTCGGGTCGAGACGAATCAGCACGGCCAGAACGGCCGGGCGGCACATATTCCGAACCTCAGCGCAAACGAGTGCCGGCTGTCAATGGCTGGCGACCGCGATCCTCGCCAGCGCCTCGCCGTAGCGGACCGCGACGAGTTGCGCGATCGCCGGATGGCCGCCGAGTGGCGCCGCGCACGGCGCGTTGAGGGTGGCGCTCAGCGCCGTGAACTCTGCAGGGTCGGTCTCGGGGCCGATGACGCACGGTGAGATCGCCAGGTGGGCTGACCCGGCCTCACGCAGCCGTTGCACCGCGGCCTCGACGCTCGCCGGATCGCCGAGTGAGGCAGGCGCGGCCGGGATTGACAGCCGGGAGGCGAGCAGGACCGTGGTCACGCCGGCGTCGATGATGGCCTGCTGCCCCCGGTCCGCGACCACGATGACGCCGGTGGACCCGGCGGAGATGTTCAGGCCCCTGGAGCGGCTGGCCCTGGCGACTCCGGCCTCGTAGAGCCGGTCGTGCAGGGCGCCGGCCAGCAGTGGGTGCGGGCCCAGCGCGGTCGCGAGCATGACGGGGGACCGCGCCGAGCCGATCGCCGTGGCGATCGCTTGGTCGATTTCCGGATGCGGCCCTGCCAGCAGCGGCACGACCACTGCCTGCGGCCCGTTCTCGAACCGCTCGTGCCCCTCGGCTGGGTCGGCCTCGAGGGCTTCGGCGAGGGTCTCGGTGCTGTCCGTCACGAATCCGACCCTGATGTCCACGCCTGGGCACGACTCTGCCGCTGCCTCGGCGACGTATCTGGCCAGGTCGACCGCGTCGGCTATCCAGCCGGGAACGGCGAGGACGAGCGAAGGGGCGTCGGAAGCGACGCTGATCCGGTGCAAGCTGCGGTGCCGCCCAGACCTGCGGGGCCTCGCTCCGGGGTTCCGCCTGGGCAGTGCCGTCGCGCTACCTCCGGCCTGACCGGTGCCGGCCTGACCGTTGCCGGCGGGACTGCTGCCGCTGGGATTGCTGCCGCCGGGGCTGGTGCCGCCGCCAGGTCTGCCTGGATGACGCTGCGGTAGTGGCTGGCCCTGCGGCGTCCGGCCAAAGTCAGGGGACCGTTGCGGCAGGCTGTCGGGCTGCGAGGATGGACTGGTCCCGTTGCCTCCGTCGCCGGCGTTGGCCGGGGGCCTGCGCTGCGGCAGCGGGGAGAACGGTCCCGACTCCGGGCTTCGATCAGTCACGCTCATGTATCGTAATGCTCTCGCTGCTGTACGGCTGTCGCTCTGTGATGTTCGCACCGAAAAGTCGGATGTATTAGCTATTCGCAAAGTCACGGGTATGCTAGGCGGTTTTCGCATCAGCCCGCGCCCGACATGCTCCGGTAGACCGAGATCAGGGCGGCTTTCTGCTGGTCAGACAGGCGGGCATCGGCTGCGATCGCTTGCTCGACGTTCGGCACCTCAGGTGCCTCCCTCGCGCTGCCGTCCGGGTGGTGAAGCAGGCCCGCGTGGGTGAGCAGCGTCTCGGCCGACACGTTGAGTGCCTCCGAGATGACCTTGATGACCCGCATCGACGGCTGATGCAGGCCGCGCTCGATCTGGCTCAGATAGGGATTCGACAGCCTGGTCTTCTCCGCTAGCTGACGCAGGGACAGGTTGGCGAGCTTGCGTTGGCGGCGGATGAAGTCGCCGAGCGCCTCCATCTGCGAGTCCCATGGTTCTGTCATGTCGTTCCTCGCGGCAATTCTCTGCTGACCTGGTGCGGTCGGCTGGCCAGATGGCCAACGGGGCGTGGCTGGCGGTCAGTACCGCCAGCCACGCTCCTGGTCATCGCCGCACATCACTTGGTGTCCGGCTTGGCCTTCTTGGTGGTGCTGGTCTTCGCTGGGCTGGCCTTCGCCGTGCCGGTCTTGGCTGTGCCGGTCTTGGCTGTGCCGGTCTTGGCTGTGCCGGTCTTGGCTGGGCCGGTCTTTGCCGGGCCGGTCTTCTTGGCCGTGCTGGTCTTTGCCGGGCCAGTCTTTGCCGGGCCAGTCTTGGCCGGAGCGGCCTTCGCCGTGGTCGGCTCGCTGGCCGGCTTGGACTCGGTCACTGGCGCGGTCGCGTGCGCGGCCGTGCCGTTGTGGGTCAAGGCGGGAGTCCGGCCGTTCTGCATGGCCGCAGTGGCCTGCGCGAACGCGGCGGCCGCCTGCTGGGCCAGCGGGCTCGCGACGGTGCGGACCTGGTCAACGACCTGCCGCTGCACGTCAGCGACCTGGCGCTGAACAATCTTGACCTGGTCGGCGACCTCGTGCGCCCCTGCCATCAGGTAGTCCGAATTCGACAGCCTGGCGAACAGGCCTGGGGCCTTCTCGCGCAGCTGGCTGAAGTGCTTCTCGGTCATCGCGGCGAGCTGGTCGGCGCTCGGGAGCTTGGCGAGCAGGCCTGGGGCCTTCTCGCGGAGCTGGCTGAGCTGCTTGTCCCTGAGCTGGGCGAGGTGCTCAACGCTCGGGAACTTGATGTCGTTGGTGTTGGGCATGCTAGGGAGCTGCGGCCGGATCATCTGAGCGGTGGCCGTCACGTTCTTGACCGTGCTAGTCACCCTCTGCTGACCCTTGCGAGCAGCGGCCAGGATCTGGTCCTGGAACTCCTGCCCCTTGGCGCGGGTGTCGATCATCGGGATCCTCCTCCTATGTTCTACAGCTAACTATAGTTTGCAACGGTTGATTTGTCAAGCGCGGGAGGCACGACGCGACGACGGCTACCGGGGCGTCGGCGGCAGGCGGATGTGCGGCCAGCCAAGGCGCAGGTTCACGGTGAGGCGCAGTGTTTGCGGCTCTATGTGACGCAGACGCTACCTCGTGAGCGGTGCATGCCCCGGTCCACGCCTCCGCCCGCGGGATCTGCGAAGGCAATGTGTTTGGGCGAAGAGAAAACGGCGCTATAAGGTCCTGAGTCTTCAGCTAAGGCCGGTGCCGACGCCGGCGCGCCTGCGGAGAGGTGCGCGAGGGGCTACCGGGAGGTGCGCGAGGGGCTACCGGGAGGTGCGCGAGGGGCTGCGGTGAGGTGCGCGGGGGCTGCGGAGCGCGGTGGGGCGTGAACGCTGCCGTCAGGAGGCGCGGCGGGCTTTGACGAGGCCGGTTTCGTAGGCGAACACGACCGCCTGGACCCGGTCGCGCAGGCCGAGCTTGGCCAGCACCCGGCCGACGTGCGTCTTGACAGTGGCCTCGGAGACGAACAGCCGCTCCGCGATCTCGGTGTTGCTCAGGCCCTGGGCGATCAGCGTGAGGACCTCGTGTTCGCGGCTCGTGAGCCCGGCCAGGTCGGGCGGCTCCTGGTCGGCGCCCTCGGGCAGCATGGGGGCGAAGCGGTCTATCAGCCGCTTGGTCGTGGACGGGGCGACGACAGCGTCGCCGGAGTGAACGGCCCTGATCCCGAACAGCAGTTCCTCCGGCGGCACGTCCTTCAGCAGGAAGCCGCTGGCGCCTGCCTTCAGCGCAGCGAACGCGTATTCGTCCAGGTCGAACGTTGTCAGCATCAGGACTCGCGGCCGGTCCCCTGCCTGGCAGATGCGCCGCGTAGCCTCGATGCCGTCCAGCTTCGGCATCCTGACGTCCATCACAGCGACGTCGGCCTGCTTCTCCTTCAGCAGCGCGACCGCGGTCAGCCCGTCGCCGGCCTCGCCGACGACGGTCATGTCGGGTTGCGCGTCGAGCACCATCCGGAACCCGGTGCGTACCAGTTCCTGGTCATCGACCAGGAGAATCCTGATGTTCACGCGGCACCAGCCTGCATGGGGCCCACGGGCAGCCGCGCGGTGACGCGGAACCCGCCGCCAGGCACCGGCTCGGCCCTGACCGAGCCGCCGTACATGGCCGCGCGCTCGCGCATGCCGGTCAGCCCGTGGCCCGCGCCGTCGCAGGCGGCAGCGCCGCCGATACCGTTGTCAGAGATGATCAGCTCGATGCCATCGGGGAAGTAGCGCAGCAGCACGCTGGCCTGCGCGAACGGGCCAGCGTGCTTGCGGATGTTCGTGAGTGACTCCTGCACGATGCGGTAGGCGGCGAGCGCGGCGCCGCCGGCCAGCGGGTGCGGCTCGCCCTCGATCGTGCAGGACACCGCGAGCCCGGCCGTCCTGGTCTGATCGAACAGGTCGTCCAGCTGCTCGATGCCGGGCATCGGCGTGAGCGATGCCGGTTCGGAGATCGCTGGACCCGCCTCTGACCTCGTGGCCTCTGACCGCTTCGCCTCTGACCGCGTCCCCTCTGACGCGGCCGGCCGGTCACGGAACGCGACCGCGGCCGTGGCTCGCCCACTAGTCACGCCCGCCGGAGTCGCCGGCACCGGCGGTCCCGGCGCTGGCGGTCTAGGCGCTGGCGGTCCAGGCAGCGGCGCGTCGTCGCTCCTGCGTAGCACGCCGAGCAGGGCACGCATCTCCGCGAGCGCCTGACGGCCGGTCGCCGAGATAGCGGCCAGTGCCTCGCGGGCCCTCGCCGGGTCAGGCTCGAGCGCGTACGCGGCGCCATCGGCCTGCACCACCATCACGCTCACGTTGTGCGCGACGACGTCGTGCAACTCGCGCGCGATGCGGGCCCGCTCCGCCGCCGCGGCGATCTTGGCTTGCGCGTCCCTGTCCCGCTCGAGCCGCGCTGCCCGCTCCTCCAGGTTGGCGTAGTACGCGCGGCGGTACCGCATCGAATCGCCGAGCACCCAGGCGATCAGCGAGGGACCGGCGAACAGGATCGTGGCCGTGATCAACCAGTTCGGTACGTGCGCCCAGATCGCGCGGGTGTACATCCTGCCCAGCTCGGCCGCCGAGCCCAGCAGGCAGATGCCGAGCCCGGTGACCGACAGGCGCCTGGTCGTGTACGCGGCGAGGGTATAGAGCAGCACCACGATGCTCAGGTCGGCCGGGCTCGGCCGGAGTCCGAGGGCGACCTGAAGCGCCCCGACCACTATGACGGTTGTGAACGCGCCAACGGGATGCGTCCGCCGGAACACGACAGGCACCGTGAGCGCCAGCGTGACCGGGATCAGAGCGTATCGCCGCAGGCCGAGCGCCTCCGCCAGGCCGCCGAAGCTCAGCGCGAGCGCGAGCACGCCGTCGACCAGCCTCGGGTGACGGCGCAACCAGGCGTACAGCGCGGACACGGCTCAAGGTTAGCCGGGCGATTCCGCCCTGACGTCATCCCGCGGGCTGGACCCGCGCTCATCCTCGCGGATGACACCGCGGCCGTGGACAGGCGACATCACTGATCGTCTCACATCAGTGGTCGAAGTCATTCGAGACAGCCAAGGCTCTGCGCCGAGCAGATCAGGCATCATCATGGGACGTCGACGACCTGGCAAGCCAAGGCGCTCGCGCAGGCGACCGCGCTCGACGGCGAGCTGACGGCCCTGCTCGCGCTGCTCCAGCCAGGCGACGCGCTCACCAAGGCCAAGGCGATCCAGGCTGACGCCTCAGCGCTGGCTGACCTGATCAAAAAGCACCAGTAAAGCCCGGCCGGCCACAACGGTGTCCGCCAAACGGATGACGCCAGCCTGACGAACTGGCCGACGCGCGGGCTGTCCCGCCGGCCGCACGATGGGTGCCATGGCAGACGCGGCACCAGCTTCAGCCCAGGCGGCGGACTATGCCGTCCGGGTCCGCCGCACGGCGGACTATGCCGTCCGGGTCCGCGGGCTGCGCAAGCAGTACCGCGGGGCGACCGCGGTCGCGGGAATTGACCTGGACATCGAACGCGGCGAGATCTTCGCGCTGCTCGGTCCTAACGGCGCGGGCAAGACCACGACCATCGAGATACTCGAAGGGCACAGGCGCAGGGACGCCGGCGACGTCAGCGTGCTCGGCTCGGACCCGTCCAAGGCCGACCGGGCCTGGCGGGCACGTATCGGCGTCGTGCCGCAGACCCAGACGACCACGGGCGAGCTCACTGTGCGCGAGATGGTGGGCCACTTCGGCGCGTACTTTCCCGACCCGCGCGATCCCGACGAGGTGATCGAGGAGGTCGGGCTCGGCGAGCAGGCACGCACCAGGCTCCGGCGCCTGTCCGGCGGGCAGCTCCGCCGCGTCGATGTCGCAGTCGGCATCGTCGGCCGTCCTGAGCTGCTCTTCCTCGACGAGCCGACGACCGGTTTCGACCCGCAGGCGCGGCGCAGGTTCTGGGAACTGATCGCCCGCCTGGCCGAAGACGGCACCACCATCCTGCTCACGACGCACTACCTGGACGAGGCGGCGGCGCTGGCCAGCCGGGTCGGCGTGCTCGCCGGCGGCCGCGTCGTAGCGACCGGAACGCCAGCTGACCTGGGCAGGACCGACGACACGGCGACGGTCAGCTGGCAGGCACCGGACGGCATGCGGTCGGTGCGCACGCCAGCGCCCGCGGGCTGCGTGATGCAACTAGCCAAGGAAGCCGGAGGCGAAGTCCCTGGCCTAACCGTCACGCGACCCTCGCTAGAAGACAGGTACCTCGAGCTCATCGGGAACCAGGGGAACGGAGCAGCGGAATGATCGCCACCTCGCAGCAGGGAGGCGCGGGACGCCAGGCGCGCCTGGCCAGGGGCCGCGGGTCAGCGGCCGGGACCGGGCTGCCCGCGTTCGGCCGGGTCAGCCTGATCCGCGGGATCGTCGAGATCAAGCAGTTCGCGAGGCAGCGCGAGAACGTGATCTTCACGATCTCGCTGCCGATCATCCTGCTGCTGCTGTTCGGCCAGATCTTCCACGGCGAGGTCGGAGCCACGGGGGTGAGCTTCCGGCAGTACTTCATCGCCGGGATCCTCGCCAGCGGCCTGATGTCGGCCACATTCGTGGGCGTCGGCGTCAGCATCGCGGCCGACCGCGATGACGGCACGCTGTCGAGGCTGGCCGGCACCCCGCTGCAGCCCGCCGCGTACTTCGCCGGCAAGGCCGTCCTGGCGTTCGTCACCGCGTTGCTTGAGGTGGCGGCGCTGCTCGCGGTCGGCGTCGCGTTCCTCGGCCTGAACCTCCCTGCCACGCCGGAGCGCTGGTTCACCCTGGCCTGGGTGCTGGTGCTCGCCAGTGCCACCTGCTCGATGCTCGGCATCGCCGTCGGGGTGGTGGTCAGGTCCACCCGCAGTGCGTTCGCCACCATGAACCTGCCCTACCTGGTGCTGTCGTTCATATCCGGGGTCTACTTCGTGTTCTCCAAGCTGCCAGCCGGGCTGCAGCACATCGCCGCGATCTTCCCTCTCAAGTGGATCTGCCAGGGCCTGCGGTCGGCGTTCCTGCCCGACCGGCTGCTGGCCGCCGAACCGGCACACAGCTGGGAACACGGCAAGACCGCACTGGTGCTTGGGATCTGGCTCGTCGCAAGCTTGGTGGTATGCGTGCGAACCTTCCGGTGGCAACGGCAGGGTTGACCGGTGCACCCTGAGACGGCTGTCAGTCACGCGTGGGAGCGCGGCGAGCGACGCTGGGACGCGTACTTCGCCGTCATCCTGGCCGGCACCCTGGCGCTAGTCCAGATGGCAGGATCGCCAACCGGACAGGAGCGGCTATTCGCCAGCGCGGCCCTGGTCGCGATGGTGCCGTGGTACGTGCTGCTCGGCCGTCGCGCCATCTACGGCCCGGGAGACAGCGTCTGGCCAGGCGTGATCTACCTGACCGGGCTGATCGCGCTGCTGGCCGTGGCCGAGGCCGCGGCCAGCACCGGAAGCGTCACGTTCATCCTGCTCGCGCTCGGGCCGCAGGCATTCATGGCGGCGATGACCTACCGGCTGGCAGTGGTCGCCGTCGTCCTTCTGAACGCGACCGCCGTGCTGACTGCGCTGGCCAGGGGAGCCCGCGGCGCCGACCTCGCAGCCCCGATCGCGGTCGCAGCCCTGACGGCGGTGTTCAGCATCGCGTTCGGCACCTGGATTAACCAGATCATCGACCAGAGCAGGGAGCGGGCCGAGCTGATCGAGCAGCTCGAGCGGACCAGGGCCGAGCTCGCCGAGGCCAACCGCCAGGCCGGGATCCTGGCCGAGCGCGACCGGCTGGCAAGCGAGATCCACGACACGATCGCCCAGGGCTTCACCAGCATCGTGATGCTCGTCCAGGCCGCGGAGGCGATGATCGGGGCGGACACCGAGCGCGCCCGCAAGCAACTCGACCTGATCGCCAGGACCGCGCGGGAGAACCTCGCTGAAGCGCGGGCGCTGGTGGCCGGGCTCGCCCCAGCGCCGCTGGCGGCTGCTTCGCTTGCCGACGCGCTCGCCAGGCTCGCGGACCGGGCCAGGGAGGAGTCGGGCCTGGCGGCAGAGTTCCGGGTGGCTGGCACGCCGCGGCCGGTCGCTACCAGCGCCGAGGTGGTCCTGCTCAGGGTCTGCCAGGAGGCGCTGTCCAACGTGCGCCAGCACGCGGGAGCGACGTCGGTGCTGGTCCTGCTGAGCTATCGCGATGACGGCGTCATGCTGGAGGTGACTGACGATGGCTCAGGATTCGACCCCGGCCAGCCCGTCAGCGGGTACGGGCTGCGCGGAATGCGGGCCAGGGTGGCCGACATCGGGGGCGACCTGACCGTGCGGAGCGCGGCGGGCGCCGGCACGACGGTGACAGCGGAGGTGCGGTGATCAGGGTTCTGCTGGCCGACGACCATCCCGTGGTCAGGGAGGGGCTGCGCGGCATGCTCGCGGCCGAGCCCGACATCGAGGTGGCTGGCGAGGCCGCGTCGGGCGCCGAGGCCGTAGCGCTGTTCTGGTCGCTGCGACCCGACGTGGTGCTGATGGACCTGCGCATGCCGGGCGGCGACGGCGTTGACGCGATCGGGAAGATCAGGGCCGGCCACGGCGGCGCCGCGAAGATCATCGTGCTCACCACCTTCGACACCGACGCCGACATCCTGCGCGCCGTCGAAGCCGGAGCGACCGGGTACCTGCTCAAAGACGCGCCACGGGCTGAGCTGCTCCGCGCCATCCGCGCGGTCGCAAGCGGCGAGACCGTTCTTGCCCCTGTGGTGGCCGGCCGCCTGGTGTCCCGGGTACGCGGGCCGGGGCCCGACGCGCTGTCCGCCAGGGAGACCGAGGTGCTGGCCCTGGTCGCGCGCGGGCTGACCAACGTCCAGATCGGCCGCGCCCTGTTCGTCAGCGAGGCGACCGTGAAGACGCACCTGATGCGGGCCTGTGCGAAGCTCGGCGTGACCGGCCGCACGGCCGCGGTGACCAAGGCGATGGAGACCGGCGCCCTGCCGCCGCCAGGCGGGCCATCCTGAGGCGGCGGCGCGGGGGGCAGGGCACGCGCCGCACCGTCGTGTACGCGGCCGGGCCGCGGGTAACCAACTGGCTATGAGGGAAAGGTCAGCTGTGAGCATTACGCAGCCCTCGGCCGCTGGTGAGCACCGCAACGCTGGCCTGCCTGGGCCCGGCTGGATGGAGCCGCAGCTGGCGACGCTGACCAGGGACCGGTTCTCTGATCCGGCGTGGATCTACGAGCGCAAGTTCGACGGCGAGCGCTGCCTGGCCTACCGCTCGGGCGACCGGGTGCTGCTCATGACCCGCAACAAGCAGGACGTCAGCCGCACCTACCCTGAGGTCCGCGACGCGCTAGCCGCGCAGCCGGCCCAGGACTTCGTGTGCGACGGCGAGGTTGTGGCTTTCGACGGCCAGGCAACGAGTTTCAGCAGGCTGCAGCAGCGCCTAGGCGTGCGCGATCCTGGCGCGGAACTACGCCGCAGGGTGCCGGTGGTCTACTACATCTTCGACCTGCTCGCCGTCGGCGAGGACCTGCGCAGGGTCCCGCTGATCGAGCGCAAGAAGCTGCTGGCCGACAAGCTGACCTTCGCTGACCCGCTCCGCTTCACCGAACACCGGGTCGGCGACGGCGTCGCGTACTACGAGCAGGCGTGCCGGAATCGCTGGGAAGGCCTGATCGCCAAGCGCGCTGACGCGCTGTACCGGGCCGGCCGGAGCAAGGACTGGCTGAAGTTCAAGTGCGAGAACAGCCAGGAGCTCGTGATCGGCGGCTACACGGACCCGCAGGGCTCGCGGACCCATTTCGGTGCGCTGCTGCTTGGCTACTACGACCAGCAGGGCAGGCTCGTCTATGCGGGCAAGGTGGGGACCGGCTTCAGCGAGGCGACGCTCGCTGGCCTGGGCCGCTCGCTGCGCGAGCTCGAGCGGGAGGAGCCGCCGTTCGATCCCGCGCTGCTGCCGCGGCCCGGCGGTGGCGGGCCGCCACGGGCCGGCGTCCACTGGGTCGAGCCCGCGCTGGTCGCACAGGTCGGCTTCAGCGAGTGGACGACGGCCGGGCAGCTGCGCCACCCCAGGTATTTGGGCCTGCGCGACGACAAAGACCCGGCGGCCGTGGTCCGCGAGACCGCCTAGCCCGCAGCCGTCGTCAGGGAGGCGGCCTAGCCCAGGGCGGGACCGCCGCGGCTCGCGGAGTCAAAGTCGCCGGTGCCGTCCAGCGCCCCGGCCGCATGGCTCTGCGGATAGACCGTCCGGCCCGCAACCGGGATCTGCTCGGGATGGCGGCCGGCGACCGTGGCGCGCTGGATCTTGACGTACCGCATGATGTCCGGCCAGCCAAGTGCCAGGGCGAATCCCGCCCCGGCCACGACGGCGAGCTTGACGATGTTCTTGACCACCTGCGTCCCCCGCTCACATACCCCGGGCAGCGCCCGGTACCTGACCCCGCCGTCATCATCGCACGGAGTTCGCGGCCGTAACCGCCCCGAGCGCCGTCAAGACTAGGACGATCTTCGCTGGTCAGCGCCAGGCGACCCGGTCCTGTCGGGCTCGGGCTCCAGCGGCGCGCCCGGATCTGGCATGACCTGACGGCCGCCCTCGCGCGCGTCGAAGGCGCCGCCCACGACCTCGCGGTGCCGCCCCGTCTCACGCTGCTGGCGGTGCGGCGCGTTCCTGCCCGCCCTGAAGACGACGGTGATCCACAGGGCCAGCGCCGCGGCGAAGGCCACGGCCATGATGCCGAGCCAGTAGTTGGGCATGACACTCACCTCCCCTTGGTCATCATGTCCGCTGGCCGGCCGGGGCAAGCCTGGTCAGCGGACATGATGGGGGGAGGGCAGGTTAGGCCGCCCGTCGCTGCTGGGCCTGGGCGCTGGGCCGCCGCGCCCCGGCGAGCGGCTCCGGCGGGGCCTGCCTGGCTGGCGTGGCGGCCGGCCCGGCCAGGCAGCGCTCGTAGGCGGAAGCGGTCTCGGCGGCGATCCGCTCCCACGGGTAGCGTGACCTGGCCCGGTCGGCGGCCGCGATCCCGAATCCGGTCAGCTTCATCGGCGTGGCGAGCAGCTCGCGCAGCCGCCTGGCCAGCACCTGCGGCCGGCCCGGCGGCAGCAGCAGCCCGGTGGTCCCGTCGACCACGGCATCCGCGTATCCGCCGACAGCGGTCGCGATCACGGGCTTGCCGCACGCCATGGCGCTGAGCGCGGCTGAGCCGAACGGCTCGTACCTGGCAGTGCTCACGAAGATGTCGGCCGAGCGGATCAGGGCCGGCAGGGTTTTGGCAGTGACGTGGCCGGTGAAGGTGACCCGGTCAGCCACGCCGAGGCTGGCGGCGAGCTTGCCGAGCTTCTTGCAGGCGATGTCGGAGTCCAGGTCGTCGGGCTCAGGCCCGCCCGCGATGACCAGTTCGGCGTCTGGCAGGTCGGGAAGCATCCTCAGCAGCTGCTCGAGCCCCTGATGGTCGGCCAGCGAGCCGAGGTGGAGCAGCCGCAGGTCGGCGTGCCGCTTAGCCGCCGGGCCCTCAGGCTGGAACCTGCTGGTGTCGACGCCGCACGGAACGACCCTGACTCGCGTTCCCGGGATCCCGAGCGCGGACAGATGGTTGACCTCGTCAGAGGTGTGCGCCAGCACTCCGGCGACAGCCTTGCCGATGCAGGCTTCCATCTTCATCCGCGCGCTGTCATGCGGGCCCGGGACGCCGTGCCGCTGCTCGGCGATGCCTAGCGAGCCGAAGCTCGCCACGACGGGTACAGGCACTTCGCGCGCGGCGAGCAGGGCAGCCAGGCCACTGGTCCAGTGATGCGCGTGAACGATGTCCGGAGTGTCCTTCTTCCAGCGTGCCGCCAGGTACCTGGCGATCTCGGCAACGTGCTGCGGCAGCTGGTCGGGGGGCAGCGGTGCGGCGGGGCCCGCCTTGATGTAGCGGGCGACCAGCCCGGGCGCGAGGGTCTCGCGGTCGGGCATGCCAGGCGCGTCCTTGCGCGCGTATATGACCACTTGATGACCAATCGCGGCGAGCGCCTTGCCCAGGCCCGCGACGTGCGCGGCCTGCTCTGCGGCATACGGGTCGGCGGTGGTTGCTGGGGCTGATGCATGCCGTGCGACGAGGGCGATCTTCATCCCTGGGCCTCCTTGCGGGTGTCCGTCTGGTGTCACCGCGCGGAATGCGCTGGCCAGGAGGCCGATTCAGGGGTTCTGAGCGTTACGAGAAAGCCGCTAGCGCCGCGACCTTGCCGTAAAGCGGAAAAGGCACACCCAGCAACGTCACGCCGTGACAGATAGGGTGTGCCTGCGTCGTAAGCACTGAACCAGAAGTTACACGACCGTGGCGCGTCTGTCTACACCGCGCTACGCGGGGAGCGAGCCGACGAGCTTGCCAGGCCGGGCCCCGCGCGCCAGGAATCCTGGCAGCCGCATGTGCAGCCTGGTCGCCGTGCCATGCTGACCCGTGCGCACCTCGGTGAGGTCCACACACCGGTTGACCAGCCACAATCCGTGCCCGCCCGGTTGTTCGGGGTCGGGCAGCCGCCGACCGGCGAGCGGGTCGGCGATGCGGCCGCCATCGCGCACCTCGCAGACCAGTTCGCCCGGTGCCCGCCAGCACCGGATGGTCCCGCCCCCGCCGGCGTGCCGCAGCGTGTTGGCGGCGACCTCGCTAACGGCGAGCACCAGTTCGGCGGCGCGGGCTGCGGGCAGCTCAGCTGCCCGCGCGTGCCCGGCCGCCAAGTCCCTGACGGCGCGCAGGTCATCGCCGAAGCTGAGCTCAGGTACGCCGGCGGGCGGTGCCGGCAGCGGCGCCGTGCAGACTGCCGGGAGCCAGCCACGGCCGCGGTACCTCGGGCCGCGCGCGAGGCCGGCGCGGCTGACGGCATGCGGGTGCGTGCGGCGCGCGTCGTCGAGGACCGGCCGCGGCAGGCGTGCGGCATCGTACGGGCACAGAATCCGCGTGCCGGGGCCGGTGAAGGCGAGGTTGACCAGGGCCTCGTGCCTGATTGCCTCGGTGATCTCGGCCGCGCCGCGGCCTGGCCACACCGGCTCTGTGACGACGCGCACAGGCCGGCTGGCTTCCGCGGCGAAGGCCTGGATGGCCGGGATGATCCTGGCCGGATTGGTGCCGAGGCTGGTCATGTCCGCGAACACGACATCGTCGCTGTGGCTGCCGAGCGCGCCGTTCAGTTCGCCGTGCCTGTCGCCGGGGACGGCAACGAACGCCCGCTCGCCGACGTCCACCCCGGCTCGCAGGAACCCGCTGACCGCCTCGGCGTACTCACCAGGGTCGTGGTAAAGGAGGGCTAGGTGGCACGCTCGGGTGGCCGGCTGGCGACCCGGTCTTACCGCCATTGCGTCCACCCCGCCCGCGTACCTCGTCATCGGGGCCTTCGGAACCGGTTGCCTGCCCTGCCTCCAGCGACTTATTCGCTCGCCGTCGTAGCATGTCCCTGATATGACACCGGTGCCCTGGCCCGCGCCGGCGCCGAGAAGTGCCGCCCGGCCCTAGCCGGCCTGATGCGCTTGGGGGTAGAACGTGCCGGAGTTCGAGCTCTCCTCCGCGGAGCGCGATGATACGGCCGTCATTAAGCTGATCGGCGACCTCGATATCGTCACCAGCCGCCAGCTCGACGAGACCCTCGCTGCCGCCCGCCGCACCCTGGACCGGGTCGTGCTCGACCTTTCGGCCGTCGACTTCATGGACACGAGCTCGCTAGCGGTGATAGTCAGCCACTGGAAGGGACTCGAGGCGTCCGGCGGGCTGCTCGCGCTCGCGGGTGCCAGGTTCCAGTACACAAGGACGCTGTGGATCACCGGCCTCGCGGACCGGATCCCGATGTACGACACCGTGGACCTGGCCATCGAGGGCCAGCGCGCCTCGGCAGCTGACCGGGCAGGTTGAGCCTGGCGAGAGCCAGGCGGCACGGCGGCGCGGCGACACGCTGGCACGCGCCGTCTATTACTGCGGATCGTCCTCGGCTGCCTGGCCCGCTTCGAGTATCCGGTCCCGCAGGTAGCCGAGCGCGTGCGCGAGCAGCCGGGACACGTGCATCTGTGAGATACCGAGCTGATCGCCGATCTCGGACTGGGTCATATTGCCGTAAAAGCGCATCATCAGCAGCCGCTGCTCGCGTTCTGGCAGCTCGCCCAGGTGCTCCCAGACGGCCTCCATGTCCAGCGTCGTCTCGAGCTGCGGATCGTCGCCGCCAAGCAGGTCCTCCAGCGTGCCAGCGTCGGCTCCGTCAGACAGCGGGGCGCTGAGCGAGGAGGCCTGGAAAGCCAGGTCGGCCCGCTGTGCGTCGAGCAGGTCGGCTGCGCTGACCCCGAGATGCTCGGCGAGTTCGGCGTCGGTCGGCGTCCTGGAGAGCCGCTGCGCGAGTTCGCCCCTCGCCTTCCTGATCTCCAGCCGCAGTTCCTGCGCTGACCTGCGGACATGGACCTGCCAGCGCTTGTCACGGAAATGCCGCTTGATCTCGCCGGTGATGCAGGGGGCCGCGTAGGCGGCGAGGCTCTCGCCGATGTCGGGGTCGAAGTTGTTGATGGCCTTCAGCAACCCGACGTATCCGACCTGCATGAGCTCTTCCTGCGGCTCAGGGCTGTCCCGGTAGCGAAGCACGCACGAGCGCACCAGCGCCTGATAGCGGGTGACCAGTTCCTCGCACGCGGCATCGCGGGCGCTGCTGCCGTGCGGCTCGGCCTGAACCGTCTTCAGCAGCTCGTGGTCGGCGCGGTCACCGAGGCCGGCAGACACTGGCGCGATCGGGGGAACTGACTGGGACACAGCGTGATACCTCCGTAGTTCGATCAGGTTCAGCCATGCCCTCGCTGCGGGTTCCAAACATCGGGACTACCCGGTGACGCCCTTGCCGGCAAGCGATCATGATGCCCCCTGACTGCGGTGTTGCTGTTGCGGCGATGCCGCGGACGCCAGCCGCTACCCGCGTCAGGGCGCCGCAAACCGGCACTGGCCTGGCCCGTCCCACCAGGGCTGTCCAGGGGTTTACTGCGGCGGCACCGGGTAGCAAGGGGAACTATGCATGTTCGCGGGAGGGATTTGTCATGGTTGACGCATTCGGTGTGCTGAGGCGGGATCACGAGAAGGTAGAGCGGACGCTGGCCTCCCTCGAAGACGGCCCGAACGCCGGCAGCGGTGCCGACCAGGTTGAGCTGGTCGCCAGGGGCAGGCTCGCCCAGCAGCTCATTGCCGACGAGGCAGGCCACGAGGCGATCGAGGAGCAGTGCTTCTGGCCGGTTGTCAAGGACCGGATGCCGGGCGGCGCCGCCCTCGCCGAGGCGGGTATCAGCCAGGAGCACGATGCCCGGCAGATCCTGCGGCAGCTTGACGGGATGCAGGCGTGGGACGACGGCTTCGAGAAGCTGCTGAGGGAGTTCACCACGGCCGCGCGCGACCATGTGGCGTTCGAGGAGACGAAGGTGTGGCCTGGCCTGCGCGAGGCGCTGTCCGCTGAGGAGGTCAGCGAGCTCGGTGACAGCCTGGTGAAGGCCAGGGAGAAAGCGTCGGCCAGCCCGCCGGCTGGCGCCTGACGACCGGCAAGGGAAGGGCTTCCGGGCGGCCGGCCGCCCGGAGAGCGGCCGCGCTGGCCGGCCTCTGCGGAGGCTCCGGCTGGCGCGGTTCGCTTGCCTGCGGTCTTTTACCTGCGGCGGAGTGCGCCGAGGACGCCGCCAAGCACGGCGGCCGCGGCCAACCCCCCCGTGACGGACCCGGCGTGCTGGGAGATCCACAGCTGCAGCGAGCGCTCGTGGGCGCGGTCGGAGAAGTCGCCGCGCGCGCCGTAGTCGTTCCCGGTGGGTGCGTCGGCAGGCTGCCAGAGGTTGTCGGGGCGGTGCCGGCCGGCTGGCTCATCGGTTTGCTGGGACTTGTAGCCCGTCCTGGCCAGATACCGGTCGAGCAGCGCGGGCGCGACCCGGTTGGCGACCAGCGTCGCGGCCGTGGTGCCGCCGACCCAGTACATCCGCCTGCGCGGATGACCGGCCGCGTACGCGATCCCGCGGGCCGCCAGTTCTGGCTGGTAGATCGGCGGGACCGGCTGCGGCCGCATCGGCAGCTTGGAGCGGACCCAGGAGAACTGCGGCGTGTTCACCGCGGGCATCTGCACGACCGTGACGTGCACGTTCGAGCCCTCGTGCAGCAGTTCGCAGCGCAGCGACGAGGTGAAGCCCATGATCGCGTGCTTGGCCCCGCAGTACGCGGACTGCAGCGGGATGCTGCGCTCCGCGAGCGCGGAGCCGACTTGCACGATCGTGCCGTGGTCGCGTGGCCGCATCCGGGACAAGGCCACCATCGTGCCGTGTACGAAGCCGAGGTAGGTGACCTCGGTAACGCGCCGGAACTCCTCAGGGCTGATGTCAGCGAAGGGCGCGAAGACCGAACTGAAGCCGACGTTAATCCAGACGTCGACCGGCCCGAGCTCGCGCTCGATCCGCTCGGCCGCGGCGTCCAGCTGTGCGTAGTCGGCCATGTCGGTGCTGATCGGCAGCGCCGTGCCACCCGCTGCAGCGATCTCATCGGCGGCGCCCGCCAGCCCATCGGCGCCGCGAGCGAGCACGGCAACGCGGTCGCCGCGGCGGCCGAACAGCGTGGCGGTCGCGCGGCCGATCCCGGCGCTGCCGCCATTAATAACGACGGTCTGAGTCATGGCGCTCGGCTACCCGCACGCGCATCGCGCAAACGGCGATTCCGTGCCGTGCCCGCCCGCGCCCGGGCGCCCGGATTAGAACGGGGCACGAGGGGAAGCGGTAGCCGCCATGCCGGCACAGACAGGCGCGCACAACGCCGGAACAGCCGCGCGCAGGTGAACGACCTGTGGCGGCCCCGCGTGCTGCGGGAGTACTCGTTCCTCGCTGACGGCGAGCGCGGCGGCCTGGTCGGGCCCGATGGGGCGATCGTCTGGATGTGCGCGCCGCGCTGGGACAGCCCGGCGGTGTTCGCCGCGCTGCTTGGCGGGCAAGGCGGCTACGCCGTGACGCCGGCCGACCCTTGGCATGTCTGGGGCGGCTACTACGAGCCAGCCAGCCTGATCTGGCGCAGCCGCTGGGCCGGCCGCGGGATCGTGGAGTGCCGCGAGGCCCTGGCGATGCCGGCCGACCAGGACCGGGTGGTCGTCCTGCGCCGGATCGAGGCGCGGGACGGGCCAGCGCGCGTTACGGTCGTTCTCGATGTCGGGGCCGGTTTCGGGCGCAGTCCGATGCGGGACCTGGCCAGGGCTCACGGTGTCTGGACCGGGCGGAGCGGAACCAGCCAGCGGGCAGGCGCGGTGTGGTTCAGGTGGTCAGGCGCGGCACGGGCGCGGCCCGACCGGGACGGCCGGCTGCGGATGACGCTGACCGTGCCACCCGGCCAGCACCACGACCTGGTGCTCGAGATCTCCGGCCGGCCGATCAGCGATCAGGCGGCCAGCGCGGGCGATGCCTGGGCAGCCACCGAGGAGGCGTGGTCGGCGGCCGTGCCTGCCTGTGACGGCCTCGTCGCCGCGAGGGACGCCAGCCACGCCTACGCCGTGCTCAGAGGATTGACGTCGGCGTCGGGCGGTATGGTGGCCGCGGCCACGACCTCGCTGCCCGAACGGCTCGAAGGGGTGCGCAACTACGACTACCGCTACGCCTGGATCCGCGATCAGTGCTATGCGGGCATCGCGATGGCCGCGCATGGTTCCAGGGACCAGCTGGCCGGTACCGTCAGGTTCATCACCGAGCGGATGCTCGCGGACGGGCCTGACCTGAAGCCGGCCTACACCGTCGGCGGCGAGCCGATCCCCGATGAACGCGGGCTGCGGCTGCGCGGCTACCCGGGGAGCTCGGTCCGGATCGGGAACCGGGTGCGCCGGCAATTCCAGCTGGACAGCCTCGGCGAGGTCCTGCAGCTGCTGGCCGCGGCGACCGAGCAGGAGGTGCTCGACGCGGACGGCATGCGGGCCGCCGAGGTGGCCGCCAGCGCGATCGAGCGGCGCTGGCGCGAGCCAGAGGCCGGGATCTGGGAATTGCACGACGACCGCTGGACGCACTCGCGGCTGTGCTGCGTCGCCGGGCTGCGGGCGATGGCAGCCGCGACCGCGGCGGACGGAACCGGTCCGGCAGGGAACGGGGCGCGGCTCGCCGCCCGGTGGAGCGGCCTGGCCGACGCGATCATGGCAGGCATGGACAGGGCCGTCCACCCGTCCGGCCGGTGGCAGCGTGCCGTCGGTGACGACCGGGTCGACGCCGCCCTGCTGCCATCCGTCCTTCGCGGCGCCGTGCCGCCCGGCGACCCGCGCTCGGTCGCGACGGTGGCGGCTGTGGCTGCCGAGCTCGCCGAGGACGGTTTCGTCTACCGCTTCAGGCACGGCAACCTGCCGCTGCATGAAGCTGAGGGTGCGTTCCTGCTCTGCGGCTTCTGGATGGCGCTGACGGCGCACGTCCGCGGCGACGACGTGGAGGCCGCGCACTGGTTCGAGCGGAACAGGGCCGCCTGCGGGCCCGCCGGCCTGTACACCGAGGAATACGACGTGCGCCAGCGCCAGCTGCGCGGGAACCTGCCGCAGGCGTTCGTCCACGCCGGCATGCTCGAGTGCGCCGTGCGGCTGTCCGGCGACGCGAGCGTCGGCGGCCCATCCAGGCCGGCTTCGGGCCCTCCGGGCCGGCTTCTCGCCTCGGGCCTGCGAACAGGGCGTTTACCTGCCTGAACCGTTATTGCGCGCGGTTGGTGGGTACGCAACGGACTTGCGAGCACAACAGATCGGACAAGGAAGGGAATCAGATAGGCATGGCAACGACCAAGCAGATGCACTCCGCCAGAACCAACGTGAAGAAGGCTCAGCGGTCCGCGTCAAGCAAGAAGACGATCGCGCACATGCCGGCGAAGACCAAGACAGCGCTCGGCAAGCAGGGTGCCGCGGTCGCGCAGCGCAAGCGCACGGGGGGTAGCACCCCGAAGACGCGCGCGGAGCTGTACGAGATGGCCAAGCGGCGTGACCTGCCTGGGCGGTCGAAGATGGGCCGCGCAGAGCTCGCCAAGAAGCTCGGCGTTCGCTGATTCCGCACCCTGGCCGCCGGCAGCGGCGGTCAGGGTCGGTCAGTCGTGCAGGGCCCGGCAACTCGCCGGGCCCTGGCATGGGGCATGATCACGGCCAGGGCCGGGCGGACGTTGGCCTCGCACGGCACGGGGTGCGAGAGTTGGAGTCGTGGCCAAGGACACCGAGAAGCTCGGGCGGTACTGGGCCAAGCGCGATTTCGGCAGGACTCCTGAGCCGGCCAGCGCGCCGGCCGGGCAAGGGCAGGACGACGGCCAGCGCCGCTTCGTCGTGCAACGGCACCGGGCCAGGCGGCTGCACTATGACCTGCGGTTCGAGATCGACGGCGTGCTGGTGAGCTGGGCGGTGCCGAACGGCCCGACCCTTGATCCCGCCGTCAAGCGGCTGGCCGTGCACGTCGAGGACCATCCGATCGAGTACATCGACTTCGAAGGCGTGATCCCGTCCGGTGAGTACGGCGGCGGTGATGTCATCGTCTGGGATCTCGGCACGTGGGAACCGCATGCCACCGATGATCCTGCGGCCGCCGTAGCCGCGGGTGAGCTGCACGTCGACGTCACGGGGGAGAAGCTGCGTGGCCGTCTCATCCTGGTGCGCAGCGGCAGCCGCGGCGGCCGCGGCGGCCGTGGCGGCCGGGCCCGCGGCGGGACGGCAGAACATGCCGGCGGCGAGTCCGAGCAGTGGCTGCTGCTGCACAAGGACGACGAGGCGGCGGTCAAGGGCTGGAACCCTGAGGACCATCCGCGGTCGGTGCTCAGCGGGCGGACCAACGACGAGGTGCGAGCCGATCCCGACCGCATGTGGCGGTCGGACCTGCCGCCGGCCGAAGCCTCGATCGCGCTGCGGCCGGCGACGATCCCCGGTCCTGACCAGGACGAGCTTGACGCGCTCGAGGCTCTCGGCGGCAACGGCAGCTGGGAGGTGTTCGGGCGCACGCTGCGGCTGACCAACCTGGACAAGGAGCTGTTCCCCGGCCGGCCTGGCGCGCCAGAAGGCGTGACGAAGCGGGAGCTGATCGGCTACGCGGCCAGGATCGCGCCCGTGATCCTGCCGTACCTGACTGGCCGGCCGCTCAACATGCACCGTTTCCCCGGCGGGGTATCCGTTCCTGGGTTCTGGCACAAGCAGCTGCCCGATCACGCGCCCGACTGGATACCGCGCTGGGACAATCCGGAGGCCGAGCGCGGCAAGACGACGACTTACCTGGTCGTCGACGAGCCAGCCGCCCTGGTCTGGGCCGCGAACTTCGGCGCGCTCGAATGGCACGCGTGGACCGCGACAATCACCAGCCCGCGCAGCCCCAGCTACGCGCTCATCGACATCGACCCTGGCGCCTCGACATCCTGGGACGAGGTACTGGTGCTGGCCAGGCTGCACAGGACGGCGCTCGAGCACCTGGGCGTGCGCGCCCAGCCCAAGGTGACGGGACGCCGCGGCATCCAGATCTGGGTCCCGGTGACCGCGGGCCTGGCCTATGAAGACACCAGGGGCTGGGTCGAGCAGCTGTCGAAGACGATCGGCGCGGTCGTGCCCGACCTGGTGAGCTGGAAGTGGGATGTCAGGGAGCGCGGGGGACTGGCGCGGCTTGACTACACGCAGAACGTGAGTAACAAGACTCTCGTGGCACCGTACAGCCCGCGCGCGGCGCCAGCCGCGCCGGTCTCGGCGCCGATCGCGTGGGAGGAGCTCGACGACCCCGTGCTGCGCCCCGACGGCTTCACGATCAGGACGATCGGCGCTCGCGTAGCCGAGCGCGGTGACCTGTTCAGGCCGGTGCTCGGCGAGGGCCAGTCCCTGCCAGCTGTCGGCTAGCGGTCAGGCGGCAGCTCATGGCTGACCAGGGGACCCGCTAGAGCCGCCAGCCTCTGATGGCCGCTGGCGGCTCCCCTGCGACCGCCGAGTGCGCCCGGCACACCTCGGTAAGCAGGTCGAACTGGCCGGCGCCGGTGACCGACGCGACCGGGTACGCGCACAGCAGGGAGAACGGGAACTGGGCGGAGAGTTCGTTCCACATCGCCTCGACCTCGATCGCGGTGCCGACCTGGCCGCCGTCCCAGAGCACGGCGACCATCTCACCGAAGATCCGCACGGGCTGACCGGCCTGCGCCGCGCGCCGGATGACGGGGGTGATCACGGCCCAGAAACTGGCCGGGTCCGCGTGCGCGTCCACCACGAAGGCCTCAATGGTGTCGCTCGCGTCCAGGTCAAAGTAGGTACCGGCGGACCTGGCCGCCGCGAGGTCGACGCCTGCTCGCACCAGGTCCCTGGCGAGTGCGAGACGGTGCTCCCAGGTGCCGACGACGATCGCCGCGCCGCCGTCACGCAGGGCGCCGAGCAGGTACTCGGCTGCGATCTCGGTCAGTTCCTTGTCGTGCCTGTAGAAAACTACGAGATGGTCTCGGGGGCCAGTGTGGAGGGCCTCAACCTGCGAGTCCACGACTTACTCCAAGTTCTCCTTAGCTTCCGGCTGATCCGCAACTTCCCTATATACCGTGCCGTGCGCGATTCATGCGCGCATGCAGGCCGCAATTGGCGCGGCTGATCAGCCGCGGCGGCGGGAGAGGTAACCGGCGATGCCCTCCTCGGCCTGGCTGGCGATGAACGCGCCGCGGACTGTCACGAGGATCTCATCGGCGTGGTCGAGGCAGGCCCACAATGAGTCTCCGGCGGCGTCGGCCAGCTTGACGCTTGCCTGCAGCCCGCACTGGTTGCCGTCGATGTCGGTGACGTGGCAGACGGGCGTGCTGTCGCCGCGGGACGCCACGACGGCGGCCGCCTCCTTCAAGAGCGAGAAGTGCGGCGAGGCGTCGTCGGTCACCGGTGGCTGGGTGGCCGATCGCTTGCGCTGGCCTAGCAGCACGGTGTTGCCGTCGGGGTCGACCAGCTTGGCCTCGCCGCCCTCCGCGTGTGACGGGTAGCCCATGTGCAAGACGTCCACCCCGCCGCCGCGGACCTGCGCGATGGCCGCGTCCACGTCGTCGAAGTAGAAGTAGAACAGCAGCGGAAGCCGCGGGATCTCCAGCGGCGGGGTCGTCGAGGTGAGCAGCACCATGTACTTGCCTTGGTGCAGCGCGGACCAGGCGGACGTCTCGCCCTTACCGCTCGACTGCTCATCGAAGCCGAGCAGGCCGTAAAAGCGCCGCGACACGTCGATGTCCCGCACGTACGTCGCGGCAACCATCTCCTGCAAGGCGGGCGCCATTGGCACAACATACTCGGGTTGGCCGCGCCGGGGCCGACGTAGGTCTAGAGCGGTGTGCGGCCTCCGGTCAGGGGCGCCGGTCCGCAAGAACGCAGAACTCGTTCCCCTCAGGATCGGCAAGAACTACCCAGCTCACATCGCCCTGGCCGACGTCGGCATGTCGGGCACCTAGGTCGAGGAGCCGGCGGACCTCTTCGTCTTGCTCCCTGTCGGTTGGGTTGACGTCGAGATGGAGCCTGTTCTTGACGGTCTTGCCCTCGGGAACCTGCGCGAATGTCAACGTCGGCGGCACGGGGCCACGGTGATTCTTGCCTTCAGGCACCAGAAGCGAGCCAATCGTGACAGTTCCGTCGTCTTCGTCTAGCACCTCGTAGTCAAGGACCGAGCACCAGAACCGGGCGAGACCGCCGGGATCAGTACAGTCGATCGCGAGCTCGGTGAACTTACTGGTCATGTCAGGACCTCCCGGTCACGTAGCGGCTCCGCCAAAGGCCACACGCAGATCGCAGTGTCCGACAGCGAGGGGGCGCAATCGAATATACGTTTGAATTGCCACTATACTGAGGCCATGACGAGCGCGTTCCAGGCATCACTCTTCGACGCGGACCTGGACAGCGGTCCAGGGACCGGCCGGTTCGGCGAACTCGACGAGTCGGCCAGGATCGGATTGTCGCACGGTGCCTGGCTCGACATCGTGCCCGGCTGGCTGCGCGGCGCCGACGACCTTTTCGAGCGCATGATCGATGCCGTGCCGTGGCGCGCCGAGCGCAGGTGGATGTACGACCAGGTTGTTTCTGTCCCCAGGCTGCTCTGTTACTACGGCGCTGACGAGCCGATGCCGGATCCTGTCCTGGCCGACGCACGTCGCGCTCTGGACGAGCATTACCGCCCGGAGATTGGTGAATCACTCTGCACGGCAGGGTTGTGCCTGTACAGGGACGGAAGGGACAGCGTGGCATGGCACGGTGACACCTCGGGCCGGCGAGTGCGGGAGACCGTGGTCGCGATCGTGTCGCTGGGCTCGCCACGCGCCCTGCTGCTGCGCCCGCGCGGTGGCGGCGGCCAGGCGCTGCGGTACCTGCTCGGCCACGGCGACCTGCTCGTGATGGGCGGCACGTGCCAGCGCACCTGGGAGCACGCGGTGCCCAAGACGGCCAGGCCGGCCGGGCCGCGGATCAGCGTTCAGTTCCGCCCGGCCGGAATCCGGTAGCGGTTTCCGCAGGCGTGGCGCCCGTTTCTGGCCTCCGCCCTGTCGCGAGCGTGCAATGACCGGCTTTCGCCAGTTCGCGATCACGTCTACTCTGTGCTCTCAGGAGGCCCGTAGCACATGCTGCACGTCTGCGTCCTGGGGGAGCAGTCGATTACCGACGAGCGGACCGCAAACGTGCGGATCCGGTCGTCCCGTACGGTTGCGCTCATTGGCTTCCTGGCCGCGCACTCTGGGTCGCCGCAGACGCGGCAGCGGATCGCCGGGCTGTTCTGGCCGGAGTCGTCTGACGGGCAGGCGCTGACCAACCTGCGCCGCGAACTGCACAACCTGCGCCATGTCATCGGCGACGATCCCTCGCTGGTCGTGACGCCGCGTGACCTGTGCTGGCGTGACAGCGACACCTGCCGGGTTGACCTGCGCGTCTTCAACACCGAGCGCACGGCAGCGCTGGCAGCGGCCGCCGGCGGCGACGCCGTGGCTGCGCTCGCGCACGGTGAGGCGGCCATCGGCCAGTATCGCGGCGAGTTCCTGCCGGGGAGCTATGACGACTGGCTGCTCGAGATCAGGTCCGAGCTGGTGCGGCAGTGCGCTGACCTGTGCGACCTGATCAGCGAGACCAGGGCGGGCAGCGGTGACCTGACCGGGGCAGCAGCCGCGGCCCGCCGCCGGATCCAGCTGCAGCCGCTCGAAGAGGTCGGCTATCGCATGCTGATGCGGCTGCAGGCAGATCTGGGCGACAGGGCTGGTGCGCTGAGTACCTATCATCACTGCGCGTCAGTGCTGGAGCGCGAGCTTGGCGTCGTGCCCGACGGGCCGACCCAGGAGCTGCTCGAGCGGCTAATGAGCCCGGCCGAGCGGGCAGCGGAGCCGCGAAGGGCCAGGCCAACGCCGCACAAGCCGGCCCCTGCGGCCAGGCCGGGAGCCGCACATCTGGTCGGCCGGTCGCGCGAGCTCGGCCTGCTGCGTGAGCGGTGGCAGGCGGCGGCCGCCGGGCAGCCGGGCCTGGTCGTGGTGCGCGGCGGCGCGGGAGTCGGCAAGTCCCGCCTCGTAGCGGCGGTGGCCGAGCAGGCAAGGAACCAGGGCGCCGTCGTCGCCGCGACCCAGTGTTTCGCGACGCCGGGGCGGCTCGCGCTAGCGCCGGTGGCTGACTGGCTGCGGAACCCGGTCGTCAGACCGGGGGTAGCCGCGCTCGGTGAGGCCTGGCGGGCCGAGGTCGACAGGCTGGTGCCGTCAGGGCACGGCCAGGGCGACAACCTGGCCAGCTCCCGGGCGATGGTTGACGCCTGGCAGCGGCACCGGTTCTTCGAGGGCCTGGCTCGCGCTCTGGCCTCGGCTGGCCGGCCGACCCTGCTGATCCTGGACAACCTTCAGTGGTGCGACGAGGAAACGCTGGCGTTCCTGGCGTTCGGCCTGGCGCTGGACCAGGCCGCGCCGCTGCTGGTCACGGCCACGCTGCGGGACGACGGATCCGACGACGATGCCGCGCCGACCGACTGGGTCGCCAGGATGCGGATGAGCGGCCTGCTGTCCGAGCTGGCGCTGGCGCCGCTCGAAGCTCCGGATACCGCGCTGCTGGCCTCGACGATAGCGGGCCGTCCGCTGCGCGAGCCGGATGTGGCGCTGCTCCAGGCCACCACCGGGGGGTTCCCGTTGTACATCGTGGAGGCCGTGCGCGGCAGCCAGGACCTCAGCCACAGCTCGGTGCCGGTGGGCGATCTGTCCGCGGTGCTGCGGAACCGCATCGGCCAGGTCAGCGCCCCGGCGCGGGAGATCGCGGGCCTGGCCGCCGCAGTGGGCACGGACTTCACCCTTGACCTGCTGACCGAGGCGAGCGACCTGGACGCCGACGACGTGGTCGAGGCCGTGGACGAGCTGTGGCGACGCCGGATCGTGCAGGAGTTCAGGGACGGCTACGACTTCTCCCACGACCTCTTGCGTGACACTGCCTACGGCCAGGTCAGCCCGCCCAGGCGGTGGCTGCTGCACCGGCGGATCGCCCAGGGACTCGAACTGCTGCACCCGGACGGGACCGACGAGGTCGCCGCGCAGCTGGCCGAGCAGTACGCCCGCGGCGGGCGGCCTGGGCGAGCTGTGGCCTACTACGGCCGCGCCGCCGACCTCGCGGCACGGGTGTTCGCGCATGCCGAGGCGATCAGGCTGCACAAGCAAGCGCTGTCGGTGGTGAGCTCGCTGCCAGCCGGAGTCGACAGGGATAGCCGCGAGCTGGCGATTCTCGAAGCGATCGCGGCGCCGCTGAACGCCAGGTACGGCTATGCGTCAGAAGAGCTCCAGCAGACCCTGGAGCGGTCGATCTCGCTCGCGCAGTCGCTCGGGCGCAAGGACGCGCTGACGACCGGCCTGGTGGCGCTGAACACCTCACAATTCGTGCAGGGCCGCACCGCCGACAGCCACAAGACCGCGTTGCGGGCCCTGGCCCTGGCCGAACCAGGGTCACAGCTGAGCGGGCACGCACACTTCGGTGTCGGCGGGGCGGCGCTCAGCCTGGGCAGGCCGGCCGAGGCGCTCGAGCACTTGGACCTGGCGGCTCAGCAAGCCGCCGGTTCGATGTGGCTGACGGTCGGCACCAGGCCTGATCTGCACAGCGCCGCATGGAAGGCGCACGCGCACTGGCTGCTCGGCCACGACGACCAGGCCCTCGCCGTCTGCGGCGAGGCGATCGCGGACGGACGCACCATCGGCCATCCCTACAGCATGGCCGTCGTGCTGGCCTATGC
Organism: uncultured Actinomycetota bacterium; assembly: GCA_963739025.1. GTDB lineage: Bacteria > Actinomycetota > Actinomycetes > Streptosporangiales > Streptosporangiaceae > Chersky-822. The sequence goes on from CAVTYS010000007.1 coordinate 116,045, forward strand.
CGGCATCACGTACCAGGTCTGCGGCCGGCTGCCCGAGCTGACCGAGACCGTGGCAGAGCTGCACGAGCTGTGCGAGCGGCACGACTTCGCCTACTACCGCGAATGGGGCCTGATCCTGGCCGGCTGGTCGCGGGGCGACGAGTCCGGCATCCCCCTGATCAGGCGGGGCATCAGCAACCTGCGGTCCGCTGGGGCGTTCGCGAGGATGCCGTACTGGCTCTTGCTGCTCGCTGATCTGCTCGTGCGGACCGGCCAGCGGGACGCCGCGCGCGCCACGCTCGACGCCGCCGTCGCCACCGGCCAGTCGCACGACGACCTGTGGTGGCTGCCTGAGGTGCTGAGGATGCGCGCCTTGCAGGAAGACGACGAGCAGGCGGCGCTGTCCAGGCTGCGGGCAGCGGCGGCGCTTGCCTCGGCGCATGGCAGCGTGGGGCTGTCGCGTCGCTGCGAGCGCGATATCGCGGCGCGCGGCGTTCGCACGGTGCCTCCCGGCGTTCACACGGGGCCCCCCGGCGTTCGCACTGGGCCAGCTGGCGTTCGCCCGGAGGGCTGAGGCCGCTGACTCCCGGCGAACGCTGCGCGAACGCGGCGGGTTCTAGCGTCGGCACGTCTGCTAGGCAAAAGGCTTCCGGAGGGGAACCCATATGACCACCACCACCGCACCTACCACGGCCGCGCCGTATGACGATCTGGCATCCAGCCTGCGCGGTGAGCTGATCGTGCCGGGCGACCCCGGTTACGACGCGGCGCGCGCCGTCTATAACGGCATGATCGACAAGCGGCCAGCCGCGATCGCCCGATGCCGGGACGTCGCCGACGTCATCACGTGCGTGAACTTCGGCCGCGAGCACGGCGTCGAACTCGCCGTCCGCAGCGGCGGCCACAACGCCGGCGGCCTGGGCGTCTGGGACGACGCGCTCGTCATCGACCTGTCCCAGCTTCGCAGCACGACCGTCGACCCCGCGAATCACACCGTCAGGGCCGACGCGGGATGCACCTGGGGCGACGTCGACCACGCGACCGTAGCCTTCGGCATGGCGACGCCGTCTGGCTTCCTTGCCTCGACGGGCGTCGCCGGCCTGACGCTCGGCGGCGGCATCGGCTACCTGTCCAGGCGGTTCGGGCTGACGGTCGACAACCTCCTCGCCGCCGATGTCGTGCTGGCTGACGGCACGTTCGTGACCGCGAGCGAGACCTCGCACAGCGACCTGTTCTGGGCCCTGCGCGGCGGCGGCGGCAACTTCGGAATCGTCACCTCGTTCACGTTCCGGTGCCACGACATCGGCGAGAACGGGGTCATCATCGGCGGTCCCGTGCTCTACGACATCGCCGACACCGCGGAGGTCATGCGGTGGTACCGCGAGCTGGTGCCGTCGCTGCCGGAGGAGCTCAGCGGCTGGATCGCTCTGCTGACGATCCCGCCGGCGCCGCCGTTCCCCGAGGAGCTCTGGGGACGCAAGGCGTGCGGGATCGTCTGGTGCTACACCGGACGGCACGATCGGGCCGACCAGGTGCTCGAGCCGGTGAAGAGCTTCGGCTCGCCGCTCGTGGTCGGCCTCATGGAGATGCCGTTCAACGTGCTGCAGAGCGCGTTCGACGCGCTGTACCCGGCCGGGCTGCAGTGGTACTGGCGAGCCGACTTCTTCAACGAGATCTCCGACAAGGCCATCGACGTGCACCTCAAGTACGGCGCACAGCTGCCGACCGGGCACTCGACCATGCACATGTACCCGATCGACGGCGCGGCCAGCAGGGTGGCCGCGGGCTCGACGGCCTTCGCCTACCGTGACGGCGGCTGGGCTGGCGTGATCGTGGGCGTCGACCCTGACCCGGCCAATGCCGAGCAGATCTCGGCCTGGGCCAGGGGGTACTGGGAGGAACTGCACCCGACGTCGGCCGGCGGCGCGTACGTGAACTTCTTGATGGAGGAGGGCAGTGACCGGGTGAAGGCGTCCTACCGCGGCAACTATGAGCGGTTGTCCAGGATCAAGGACCGCTACGACCCTGAGAACGTCTTCCACATCAACCAGAACATCGCGCCCGCAGGCGGCGCCGTTCCGTCAGCCTGACCAGAGGGCGTCGAGTGTCGCGTCGATCTGCGCGGTTAGCAGGCCAGCCCGGACCAGAACGGGGGTGTTCGGGCTGGCCTCAATCGTGACGCAGGCAGCGATCGCGGCGGCGTCGAGGAACCTGGTGATCTGACCGAGGCTGTGCCGGTCGTCCCGGCCTGTGCGGTGATGATGCAGCCGGAGCGGTGCGTACAGATAGAGCTCATCACGGGCCCTGGTCACGGCCACGTAGAACAGGCGGCGTTCCTCGTCGAGGCCGACCCGGCTAGCGAGGGCCATGTCGCTCGGCACCGCGCCGTCGACCAGGTGCGGCAGATGGACGATTGACCACTCCAGGCCCTTCGCCGAGTGAACGGTGGAGATGACCAGGTAATCCTCGTCCAGCCTCGGCGGGCCTGCCAGGTCGGAGGCCGAGACCGGCGGGTCGAGTGCGAGTTCCACGAGCGCGTCGTGCAAAGACGGGCGGGTCGCTGCCGCGTCGGTCAGCCGCTGCAGGTCCGCGATCCTGGCGTCGGCGTCGGGATACCTGGCCCTGAGCGGCCGGTCGAGTGCGGCGAGGACGGCCGCGGCCTGTGCCGCGGTCCCGGCGAGCAGGGCGGCCCCGGCGAGGCCGTGCAGCGTGGCCGCGAGCTCTTCCCTGGACCTGGCGGGTGCCGCGGCGACGGCCTCGTTGCTCCGGCTAAGGGCCGCGGGCTCAGTCAGCTGCAGGGCGGCGCTGATCCGCCTGGCGTGCGCTGGCCCGATTCCGTCGTGCAGCCTGAGCACCCGGAACCAGGCTATGTCGTCAGCCGGGTTCGTGATCACCCTGAGCGCGGCGAGGAGGTCGCGGACGTGGGCCGCCTCGGTGAAGCGCAGCCCGCCGTACTTGAGGTACGGGATACCGCGGGCCGCGAGCTCGATCTCCAGCACGTCGCTGTGATGCGCGGAGCGGACAAGGACGGCCTGGTCACGCAGGTCGGTACCGCACTCGCGGGCTTCGAGCACACGGGCACAGATCTGCGTCGCCTGCGTGGCCTCGTCGTAACACCGGACGAGATTCGGTTGCGAGCCGGCAGTCCGGATCGCGGTTAGTTCAAGCTCAAGACCCGGTGACTGGGGACGGACCACATTGGCGAGCCGCAGCACCGCCTGCCTGCTCCGGTAGTTCCTGGACAGCCGCACGACCGCGAGGCCGGGAAAGTCGGCCTGCAGGCGGCGCAGGTGCTCAGGGTCGGACCCGCGGAAGCTGTAGATGGCCTGAGCGTCGTCGCCGACGCAGGTCAGCCCCGAGCCATCGGGCCGCAGCAGCCGCACGATGTCGGCCTGGACCGCGTTGACGTCCTGGTACTCGTCGACCAGGACCGCGTCGAACATGCCGCGCAGCACCGGCCCTGCCGCGCTATCGGCCAGCGCGGCGCGCCAGAGCAGCAGCAGGTCGTCGAAGTCGACCAGCCCGTGGCCGCGTTTGCGCGCGACGTATGCCCGGAACATGTCCGACAGCTGGCCGGTGAAATGGGCGCACCAGGGAAACCCGGCTTTGACCACGTCAGCCACCGTCTGCTGAGTGTTCACGCACCTGGTGTAGATGTCGGCGCAGACCGCGGCTCTGGGCGTCCGCCGCTCGGTGCTGACCAGCCCGTGGTTCCCGCGGAGCACGTCGAACAGGTCGGTGACGTCGCCGGGATCGATGACGGTGAACCGCGGCGGCAGCGCGAACGCCTCGGCGTGCTGGCGGATGATCCGGTGCGCGATGGAGTGGAAGGTGCCGCCTCTGATCTGGCCTGCCGCCGCGTTCTGGCCGGCCGATGCGGGACTCGTTCCTGGGGGAGCGGAAAGCCTCGACAGCATCTCCTCAGCGGCACGGCGGGTGAACGTCAGCAGCAGGATCCTCGCCGGGTCCATGCCCTGGTCGCGCAGCCACCCAGCTCGCGCCGCCAGCGTCCTGGTCTTCCCCGTCCCCGCCCCGGCGAGCACGAGCAACGGCCCGGTCGGCCACGTCACGGCCTGCCGCTGTTCTTCGTCAAGACCTTCGAGTACCGCGCCCGATTCGAACACGACGACGAATGTAGCGGTACCCGCTGACAACGCTGTCCGCGGCGACGAAGGCGCCCTGGCTTACGTCGGCGCGGCCGGGGCGGCTAGCGCACTTTCCTTCCTTCCGTGTAGACCGCACGGATGTTCGCCTTCAAGCTCGCGAGGTCGAACGGGTCTCCCGCCAGCAGAACCAAGTCGGCGCGCTTACCTGGCATGATCGTTCCAGTCTCGTCGCCGAGCCCCAGCAGCTCGGCGGCCGACTGCGTCGTCGCTGTCAGCACCTCCGCAGGTGTCATCCCGCCGGCGGCCATCAGCGGAAGCTCGTCAAGGTTGCTGCCGTGCGGCCCGACTCCGCTGTCCGTGCCCATGGCGATCTTGACTCCGGCGGCTGCCGCGCGTGCGAACGCGCTGGCATGCGCGGCGATCACCTCCTGAGCCTTCGCCGCCACGCCGTCAGGCAGCTGGCTGCCCGCCCTCGCCGCGTTCAGCACGGCGTGCGGCGCCACCAGGGTCGGGACTAGCCAGGCTCCGGCACTGAGCATCATCTCGATGGCCTCGTCGTCGAGGTAGATCCCATGCTCGATGGACCTGACCCCGGCCCGCAGCGCGTTCTTGATGCCGTCGGTTGCCTGCGCGTGCGCCATTACCGGCAGGCCGGCCGCGGCCGCCTCGGCCACCAGCGCGGCGAGTTCGTCTGGCCGGAACTGCGCATGCTTCGGGTTGTCGCGTGGCGACAGCACGCCGCCCGACGTGTGCACCTTGATGACGTTGGCGCCGGCCCTGATGATCTCGCGCACCCGCTTGCGCAGCTCCTCTGGCCCGTCGACCAAGCCGGGTGGGCGCCCTGGGTGCGGCGACAAGAGGAATGTCGTTACTCCGGAGGGGAGCCAGCCATCGCCGTGGCCACCCGTCTGGCTCAGCGCGCTGATCGAGATCTGCATCCGCGGCCCTTCGAGAAGGCCGTCTTCAACGGCGCGCTGCACGCCGAGGTCGGCACCAGCCGCATCGCGCACCGTCGTGATGCCGCAATCGAGCGTTGCCGCGAGGTTCAGCGCTGCCTGGAAGAACTGATATGAGAACGGCCTGTGCAGCCGGCGCACCAGGTCGATCCCTGACACCATCACGTGCACGTGGCAATCGAAGAAGCCCGGCAGCACTGTCAGGCCGCGAACGTCGACCTGCTCATCCCCGTCAAGTCCGACTCCGACGTCGATGATCTTCCCCGCAGAGATCACGACGTCCGCGTCGGCGATAGCGCTGCCTGTCCCGTCAAATACTCGCCCGCCGGTCAGGACTGTCCTCGCCATGTGCCGCCTCCGTGACTGTCTTGGTAACCGTGTTGTTAGCTCGGCCTGCGTGTGCTTCGGGCTCAATGCCATCATTGTGCATTTTGTGCACTGGCCTCTCGTCGGCGGCTCGGGCATCAGCCGGTGCGCCCGTCGCGGCAGCTGGTGCACGTGCGTCACAGTGCTCGTCACACCTGGAGCTTCAGACTGCCCACGCCACAAGATTCCCGGCCTCCGCTACGCAAACGCACGAGGGAGCGAACCCATGAGCAGCTGCACTGAAACCGACCCGCGCAACGACCATGGCGGCATCGCGGCCGTCCCCGACGCCGATGCCGCGGCCACGTCCCGTGTCATCGCCACGCTCCGCCGGCAGCTCAGGCATCAGGACATCCTGAAGCACCCGGCTGTCAGCCGGGAGTTACGTAAGCTCGAGGAGCAGCTGACTGCCCAGCTGACCGAGACCGGGCAGGCCAGCGGGCGGCACCGGGTGGCTGGTCTGCCTGACAGGGATGGTGGGTGGTGAGATTCTAGTTCAGCGAACTTCTATCCAGCACAAAAGGCGGCCAGGTCGCGCGCGGTATCGCGGCTGATCTCCGGGCAGGCGATCGTGAAGATCTCGGTGCCGTGCATGGTGCCCATCACTTGCCTGGCCCGGGCCGGGACACCGGCTTGCAGCAGCAGCCGATAGAAGTTAAGGCCTTCGTCCCGCAGCGGATCGCACTCGTTGACGCTGATCACCGTCGTCGTCACTACCCGGGCCAAAGCGCTCACCTCGGCCACCCCAGGCGACTACGTCCCAGGCTCCGCCCACGTCAGGGTCTACCTGATCACCATGCGCGGCAACTTCACCGCCACACTCGCCAGCAGGCCGCCAGGGGCGAAAGCGCCGACCGGCCGTTACCTGTCCCTGGTCATCGATGCCAAGACGTTCCGCGGCCCAGACTCCGGCATCAGCCCCGAGCCGCCACCAGTCCCGCCCGCCAGCCTCGGCCCCTTCACCTACCTGCACCTACCTGGCAGCCAGCGCTGACCTGCTTGTCAGCGTTCCGGCCCGGCGCTGCGCATGAGCGTGACGACGTTGGCCAGCGCCTGGTCGTCGCCGACATTGCCGGGGAACACCACGTACGGTATGCCGACTGCCTCTGGCCAGGCGTCGGCGGGGCGGAACACCGAGATCAGGCCGGGGAACAGCTGGCCGGCAACTTCAGCCCGCCGGATGCCCAGGCCTTGCACCGCGACGTCGTGCGAGGTGATACCGCCTTTGGCGATGATCCAGGCCAGCTCGCCGGCCAGTGCCAGGCGCGCCACTCCGGCCAGCGCACCGGACACCGCCCGGGCGATGGCCAGGTCATCCTGCTCCGCGCTACCCCTGACCGCGCTACCCCTGATCATGGCGCGGCTGGTGCAGAGCACGACGTCCGACGCCCTCAGCCCCCGGACAACACGCTCCGCTGTCGCTGCGACCACACCGGGCGCGTCACGCAGGACGGCCTCGGCGTCCAGCTCGACGGGTTGCAGCCGACCAGCAGCCAGCAGCGCGTCGAGCTGCCGGTTCGTCTGAGCCACGTGGGACCCGACGACGATCAGCCCATGACTGCCGGACGAGCCGCGCGCAGGAGCGGGCGCGAGGTCCTGGCCACGCAGCGGCGGCCTCGGATCGAGGCCGCTCAGCGCGCGCACGAACGACGGCCCGGTGCGGAACAGGAAGGATTGCCCGGCGCGCTCGGCGAGGAGCACCGCGCAGGCCACCGCTTCCAGGTCGGAGTAGCCGGCCGCGTTCACGACCACCCATGCGCCGTTGCTAACCCCGGCCAGCACCGACCGGATCCGCGACACCCCACCGCTCCTGATGTCGTCCAGGCTGATGCTCGCGACATCTCCTGGCCTGATCGCCCCGCCGCTCTTCGCTGCCAGGAATTGAGGCAGATCGGATTCCGCATAGCCGAACACCCGGTCCCGCGCGAACTCGGTCTCGCCCACCGGCACCATGCCTTCGCCGGTGCGCGCCCAGTGGATGTTACCGACCGTCAGCCGGCCAGCCTCAATGAACGCCGGAACGAACAGCACGGCGTCAGGGCCGCGGCCAGTTGCGGACCGCAGCACGCCGGCCAGCGCGGCCACCTCGGCGATCACATGCCCGCGCAGCGTCGAATCGCTGCGGCTGATCAGGTCGATCGGCGCGCCGCGCCGCCCGGCGACCGCCAGCAAGCCCCGGGCGGCGCGAACGCTCAGGCCGGCCGCTTGCTGTTCGGGCAGGCTGCGGGAGTTCGTCAGCACGAAGCACACTCCCGCTCCGCCGGCCCCGGCCCGGGCCGCAGCCCCAGGCGCCGACGCGGCCGCTGAGGCAGCAGCGAACGCGTCTTCGTAGGCTGCCTCGTCCACGACGGTGACGACCTGCACGTCGTGCACGGCCTGGGAACCGGTCGGGTCGTCGTCGAGAATCCCGAGCAGCCGTGCCTCGTCTGCGCGCGCCTGGCGGATCGCCGTCCGCAGCGCGGGGTCGTCAGGCAGCGCAGCAGGCTGATCCGCGAGGAGCTCGGCAGCTGTGCGCGGCCTGTCCCGCATCTCGTTGAACCCTCCGGGGGCACGTCAGCGGTAGCCAGGGTCGGCCGCCGACCATCTACGATCACTGTAGCGACGTCCACAGGGGCCGGACGACAAGGAGAGACCGTGACGAACGTAGTTGTCACGGGGGGTGCTGGCTTCCTCGGAAGCCGCCTGGCCAGGGAACTCCTCGCGGCCGGCAGCCTGTCGGTTGACGGCGGTCCAGCCGTCCCGCTGTCCGCGCTGACCCTGATCGACCGCGCGCCCGTCCCCGCCGACCTCGACGCCGACCCGCGGGTAACTGCGGTCCGCGGCGATCTGCCCGACCTGCTCGATCCGGCACGCGGCGGACCTGGGCAGCTAGCCGATGCCGACGTGATTTTCCACCTCGCGGCCGCCGTGAGCGCGGAATGCGAGGCCGACTTCGACCTCGGCATGCGAGCGAACCTGCGCGCGACCGAGCACGTGCTCGCGAGCTGCCGCAAGGCAGGCACCAGCCCCGTCGTCGTCTTCTCCAGCTCGGTCGCCGCCTTCGGCGGCAGCGACGACCACCCGCTGCCCGCGGTCGTCGACGATCAGACGATGCCGAACCCGCAGTCCAGCTACGGCATCCAGAAGATGATCGGGGAGCAGCTTGTCGCCGACTACACCCGCAAGGGCTACCTGCGGGGCCGGACGGTGCGGCTGATGACGGTCGTCGTCCGCCCTGGCAAACCCAACGCCGCCGCATCGGGCTTCCTGTCTTCCATCGTCCGTGAGCCGCTCCAGGGCCAGCGGGCGGTCTGCCCGGTCAGCTCGCGAACGCAGGTCGCCCTCGCCTCTCCGGCCAGGGCCATCGAAGGCCTGCTGTGCGCGGCGGCCGCATCGGGACTGGACTGGGGCGGCCGCACCGCCGTCAACCTGCCCGCGCTGACTGTGACCGTCGCGGAGATGGTCGCGGCCCTCGAACGCGTCGCCGGCCGGGATGCCGCTGCGCTGATCGACTGGGAACCCGATCCGGCGATCGCGAAGATCGTCACGAGCTGGCCGGCCGCGATCCGCGCCGACCGCGCCGCGCGGCTCGGCCTCGCCCCGGACCCCGACTTCGATTCCGTGCTCGCGCTGCACCTCGCCGAGGCCGCCGGCTGATCTGTCACCCATAGCGGCAAGGAAGTTCATTCATAACGCAACCCTGACCGCCGGACGCCCACGCCAGGCTGGTTGGATACGACCGTGGCTGAGGTAACGGAACTGCGGGTCACGCTCACGGTCGACGACTTCGACCAGGCGCTGGCCTTCTATCGCGACGCACTCGGACTCCAGCAGCGCGCCGACTGGAGCACCGACGATGGCCGGGTAGTGGTCCTCGAAGCGGGCAAGGCGACCCTCGAGCTCTTCGATCACGCCCAGGCGGCGGCCGTCGACGCGATCGAGGCCGGACGCCGGGTCTCTGGCCCGGTCCGCCTCGCGCTCCAGGTGGCCGACAGCACGGACAAAGCGGGGCAGCTGGTCGCCGCGGGAGCTGACGAGGTCGCGCCGCCTGTGACGACTCCCTGGGGCGACCACAACGCCCGCGTCCGGGCGCCGGACGGCATGCAGCTGACGCTGTTCACGGTCGCCTGAATGACCGCGGATGGCAGAACCACTGGGTATGACGTCCGGTAAGACCAGCGAGCGGTGAGGGAGCGCGCGATGTCACAACCCGGCGGACCAGTACTTTTCGTGCACGGCCTGTGGCTGCACCCGACGTCCTGGGGGCCGTGGGAGGACTTCTTCCGTGACGCGGGCCACTCGCCGGTCGCGCCGGGCTGGCCGGGAGTCTCCGAGACCGTAGAAGAGACCAGGCGTAACCCCGACAAGGTGGCTGGCAAAGGAATCGAGGATGTCGTCCAGCACTACGCGCGGATCATCCGCGACCTGGACAGCCAGCCGGTCGTCATCGGCCACTCCTTCGGCGGCCTGATCGCCCAGCGGCTGCTCGGGCAGTCGCTGGCCGCAGCGGCGGTGGCGATTGACGCGGCGCCGATCAAGGGCGTGCTGAAACTTCCGCCCTCGGCCCTCAAGGTTGCCTCGATCGCGCTGCGCAAGCCCGCGAACCGGCGGCAGGCCGTGGCCCTGACTGCGGATCAGTTCAGGTACGGCTTCGGCAACGCCATACCGGAGCCGGAGTCTGGCGAGCTCTTCGACCGCTGGACTGTCCCGTCGCCTGGGCGGCCGCTGTTCGAGGCGGCGCTCGCGAACTTCACGCCAGGCTCGCCCGCGAAGGTCAACACCCGCAACAAGGACCGCGGCCCGCTGCTGCTGATCGCGGGCGGCCAGGATCACACCGTGCCCGCCGCGATCACCACCTCGACGCGCAAGCTCTACCACAAGTCCCCTGCGATCACCGACCTCAAGGAGTTCGAGGATCGCGGTCACACGCTGGCCATCGACCACGGCTGGGAGGACGTCGCCCAGTACGCACTGGACTGGCTGAGGCAACGGTCGTTGTAACCCAACAGCAGCAGTGATGAACCCCTGCTGGTGCCCGGGCACCGGCAGGGGTTCATTGCTGCGTGGCTAGGGCGCTCCGGAACTGACTGTCTCGAGTTCGCCGCTGAGGTCCTCCTCAGGCAGCGCCTCGTGCGCCAGCCGGCTCGGCCACCAGACCTTGCTCCCGATGTCCAGGTTCAGCGCGGTAACCAGGACCGACCGGACGATGATGCTGTCGAGCAGCACCCCGAACGCGACCGCGAAGCCGAGCTCGGCAAGGAACGTGATCGGCAGCGTCCCGAGGACCGCGAACGTGCCAGCCAGCACCACGCCGGCCGAGGTGATCACGCCCCCGGTCGCGGCGAGGCCGATCAGCGCGCCGCGGCGGGCGCCGTGCCGCTTGCTTTCCTCCCTGACCCTGGTCATCAGGAAGATGTTGTAGTCGATGCCGAGTGCCACCAGGAACACGAACACGAACAGCGGGAACGAGGTGTCGGCGCCACCGAAGTGGAACAGGTGGTCGAACACCAGCGCGCTAACCCCCAGTGCCGCGGCGAACGAGAGCACGACGGTGGCGATGAGCATGATCGGCGCGATAAGGGCGCGGAGCAGCAGGGCCAGGATCAGGAACACGACGCCAAGGATCAGCGGGATGATCACATTACGGTCGTGTGCCGCAGCCCGCTGCACGTCCAAGTTCACCGCCGTATTGCCGCCGACAAGCGCGTGCGCATCTGGCACGGCGTGCACGGCCGCGCGCACCCGGTCGATGGTCGAGTACCCGGCCTGGCTGTCCGGCGCCGACGTGAGCGTGCCTTCCAGGAAGACGTGCCCGTCGTGCACCTGCGGCGCGGTAACCGCCGTGATGCCGCGCACCCCGGCGAAGGCCGTGCGCAACTGGCTGCTGGCGGCCGGACTGCCCGCCACGACAACGGGCTGGCCGACGCCGGCAGGGAAGTTCTTGTCGATCACCTGCTGGCCCACGACCGAGTCAGGGTGGTTGCCGGCGAAGGACTCAGCGGCGGTCAGGCCGCTGGCCTTCAGACCGGTGAGGCCGACGGCCATGACGCCGAGCACCACGGCGGTGGTCACCCAGACCACGCGCGGCCGGACAGCGATCCTGCGGCCGATGCGGGCCCAGATACCCTTGCTGGTCGGCTCGGCTGAGCCGTAGGTGGGCCTGACCGGCCAGAAGATCCACCGGCCGAAGATCACGAGCAGCGCGGGAAGCAGCGTGATCATGGCAGCGAGGGCCACGCCGACGCCGATGGCGAGCACCGGTCCCATGCCCTTGGTGGAGTTCAGCTCCGCGATCGTGAGGGTCAGCAAGCTGAGGATGACGGTGCCGGCGCTGGCGATGATCGCCGGGCCAGCCCGGCGCAGGGCCACAGCCATGGCCTCGTGCCGGTCTTCGTGCCTGCGGAGTTCCTCCCTGTACCTGGCGGTCAGCAGCAGCGCGTAGTCCGTTCCCGCGCCGAACACCAGGACGTTCAGGATGCCCGCGCTCTGCCCGTTCACGGTCAGGCCCGCGTGCGCGGCGAGCAGGTAGATCAGTGCCTCGGCGCTGGTCAGCGCGATCCCGGCGGTGATCACCGGGAGCAACCAGAGGGCAGGGCTGCGGTAGGTGATCAGCAGCAGCACGATCACGACGGCTAGCGTCGCAAACAGGAGCGTGCTGTCGATGCCGCTGAACGACTTGGCCGAGTCAGATGCGCTGCCGAGCGGGCCGGCGATATGCGCGGTGAGTCCGCCGGAGTCCGCGTGGGCGATCGACCGCAGCTTGTCGACCGCCGCGGTGGCCCCGTTCCAGCCTTTGGAGCCCAGGTTGACAGGTACAACCGTCTGGGCTGCCTTTCCGTTGGCCGAGAAGAACGGCCCGGCCACCTGGCTCTTGACTACGCCGTGGATGCCGGTGAAGCCGGCCACGTCCTGCGCGGCCTTGTGCCGGTCGGCGGCCGTCAGGCCGGACGGCCTGTTATAGACCACGACGGCGGGGAACACGTTCGGGGACTGGAACTTCGACTGCAGGTTCAGCACCCTGGTCGACTCGGCCTTGGCTGGCAGCCACGCCTGAGCGTCGTTCTTCTCCGCGCCGGTCAGCTTGCCGGACAGCGGTCCCGCCAGCGCGACGACGATCAGCCAGAACACGAGAACCGCCCATTTCGTGCGACGGCCGCCAGGCAGGCGCAACAGAGCGCGGGCCTTGCTCATCTCCAGACTCCTGATCACTAGGGTGGTACTGGACAAGGTCAGCCCGCGCGTGTCTGTGTCACGAGGACCAACTCAAGTTATATCTCGAATGCGCAGAAGCCTACAACTTCTTTTCGGCGCAACTCAGACCGCCCCTGCCGGTAGGGCGGGATGCGGGAGCCGACAGCGGGTGCGGGCCGGGCTCCGTCTGCTCCGTCCCTCAGATCAACGCTATCGAGGCCAGCATCTAGCGCCTTCGCCGACCGCCCGCCCACCTAGCACGGCGTTCCGTCAGTATCGCGTCCGGATTGACCTTTTTGTGGTCAGCGAATCCGTGGGAAGTCGGTCCGGGGGTAGCGCGGGGATGCGGTGCCGTGGGACCTGGGGTGCCGGGGGACCTGGGGTGCCCGGTGAACGGTGATCCGGGACGAGAGGCCGCCCGGCAACCGATTCCGTACGACCATACTATATTGCGCTGCGTACTGAGGCCAGGGCGCTCCGTGGTCGGGCGGGCGCGTTCCACGCTGACCAAGCCGGGCTGGATGGTGCATGATCAGCCTTGATGAGCGAACCTGAGCCGGCCCAGTCGGCTGGCGTCGCGAGCGTGATGATCCGGCCCGCTGTCACCGAGGCGATCGGCCAGGCTGGTGACGCTCGCCTGAGCGCCGATCAGGTGACGGCAGCAGCGCGGCAGGCGGTTGCGGCGTGGGCGGCCGCGGTGGCGGAGGACGGTGCCGCGCTGGCGGCGGTGGCCAGTACCGACGCCGCGCACTGGCTGCTGCATCCAGTCAGGAAGAACTGGCAGGTGGCGCCGGGTCCGGTCGTGACCGAGATCGATGTCTGGGGCCTGAACGCGGGCGCGCAGCCGCCCGTGCTGAAGGTCAGCTTCCGGTTCACCGGCACGCAGGTGTTCGGCGCACCTGACGGGGACGCGAGGGCGTCAGCCGAAGGCGCGGGCGGTGCCACGGACTTCGTGGGGATGGTCAACCTCAGGTTCGCCGGCACGGGGGGCTGGCACGTCGCGTCGCGACATGTCCGGACCCTCGATGACTTCCTCGGGTACGTATTCACCAGCCGTCACGAGACTCAGGAGGAATACCTCGAGCGAACTGGCCCGGCGCGCACGGCGGCCTCGGCGGCACGCGCGGCTGCTCAGCGCGCGTTCCGGATCACCGCCGGGTTCGCTGAGCACGATGCCCGGTTTGGCGCTTCTGTGTCGGTGTACGTCCAGCTGGAGTCCGCGCCGGCTCGCGAGGAGGCCGTCCGGCTCGTGTGGCAGGCAGTCGAGCAGGAGACCGCCGGGGCGCTTGGCGCGGGGGACTGGCAGCCGTCGCTGAACTGGCTCGACGTGGTCGAGTTGCGGCCTGACACGCGCGATGCGCGGGCCGGGTGATTGCGGCTCGCCGTCCGGGCACATACCCGAAAAGGACTGAGTGCGCTGAGGGGGCATACATGCCTGCTGGCACGAGAACCGATCCCGCCGACCTGGTCGCCAGGGTCGGCAGGCACTGGGGATGGGTGCTGGCCTTCGGCATCATCACCGTCATCGTCGGCATAGCCGCGCTCGCGTGGCCTGGCAGGACGCTCGTGGTCGTCGCGGTCCTGTTCGGCATCCAGCTGATCGTGATGGGCATCTTCCGGTTCGCCAGCGCCATCGCATCCGATGACCTGACCGGCGGCTCGCGGGTGCTCCTCGCGCTGCTGGGAGTGCTGTCGCTGATCGTCGGCCTGTACGCGGTGCGGCACATCCTGATCACCTTGCTGGCGCTGGCACTGCTGCTCGGCATCTTCTGGATCGTCAGCGGCGCGGTCGAGCTGTTCATGGCGCTCTCGCATCGCGAGATGCGTCATCGCGGCTGGAACTCCGTGATGGGCGTGATCAGCGTGCTGGCCGGGATCATCGTCCTCGCGATCCCGGGCATCTCGCTGCTCGTGCTCGCGGTCGTGCTGAGCGTCTGGCTGGTCTTCTTCGGGGTCATGCAGATCTCGATCGCCGTCCGCATCCGCGCGCTCGGCGCCAGCGGCTGAGCTACCTGACCGCCTCGAAGATGGCGGTCACCTCGCTGTTGGTCAGCTGAACCGAGGCGGCGCTGACGTTCTCATCGAGGTGCTCGGGCGAGCCCGTGCCCGGTATCGGCAGCATCCGCGGCGACCTGGCCAGCAGCCAGGCAAGGATGACCTGCCTGGTGCTCACGCCGTGATTGCGCGCGGCGGCGAGAACGGGGACGATCTCGTCGCCGTCCTGGATCGGCGCCCACGGCAGGAACGCGATCGACTCCTGGTCACAGAGATCGACCATGGATTCCGATGAGCGGTCGGAGGCGTTGTAGCGATTCTGCACCGAGACCACGGGGGCGAGCCGCTGGGCCTCGCGCAGCTGCGCCTCCGACATGTTCGACAGCCCGATGTGCCGGATCTTTCCCTCGCTCTTGAGCTCGGCCAGGGCACCGACCGACTCGGCGTAGGGCACTTTCGGGTCGGGCCGGTGCAGCTGGTAGAGCGGGATCTGCTCCAGCTTCAGCCGGCGCAGGCTGTCTTCGCACGAGGCGCGCAGGTGCTCGGGCCGCCCGTCGGGATCCCAGCGCCCAGGGCCGGGTCGCACCAGGCCGCCCTTGGTGGCGATGACGAGGTCGGCGGGGTACGGATGCAGCGTGTCGGCGATCAGCGCCTCGCTGACCTCCGGGCCGTAGGAGTTCGCCGTGTCGATGAAGTTGACGCCGAGCTCAACCGCCCGGCGCAGCGTCGCCTGGGCCTGGTCGCGGTCCGGCGGATCGCCCCAGATACCCCGGCCGGTGATCCGCATGGCGCCGAAGCCCATCCGGTTCACCGTCATGTCCCCGCCGATTCCGATCGTGCCAGCTGCGGCCGCGCTCGGCTGCCCGTCCATCGAAACCTCCCAGTGCGTGCTCGCCATCGGCCAGATGGCCGGACGTTCCGCACGATACGCCGGCGGCTGCGACGTGCCCCTGCGTGGTCCCGTTCCCGCGCGGACCACGGGCCCTAGCTGGCGAAGGGCACGACGTCGCAGCTGGCCCGTTCGAGTTCGAGGACCCGTCGGTACTCGGCAGCGTGAAGCGCTCGGTGATGGCGGCGTTGCCGCCGCATTCTGGACATGGCGTGACGGCTTGCATGGCTATTGCCCTTCCTGTGCTGTGTGCGGCGCGATCGCGATGGCGGGCCGCGAGGTGATATGCCGTCACGGCCACGACGACCGCGGCGACGGGATGACGACGAGAATCCGAACCGGACGGCTACGTCAGGCGAAGACACGGCGGTGCCTCTTGGTGCCGGCGGCGATGGCCGCGACGGCGGCCGTCGCCTGATCGACGTCGTCTGGGGTGTTGTAGAGGTAGAAGCTGAGCCTGCAGCTGGCGGGCGGCGTGAGGCCGAGCGCGTGGTGAGCGAGCGTGGCGCAGTGGCAGCCCGCCCTGGCTTCGACGCCGGCCTGGTCGAGGGCGCGCGCGACGTCAACAGGGTCGCGGCCGTGCAGGTTGAACGCGACCAGGGAGGTGCGGCGGGCGGCGTCGCGAGGACCGTAGATGGTGATGCCGTCGATGTCCCCGAGCCGCCGCAGGGCTTGGGCGGTCAACTGCTGGTTCCATCCGGCGATGCGGGTCATGGCGTCTTGGACGACGGCGCTGGTAAGCGGCGCCGCCGTGCCGAAGAAGGCGGGGCGCTTGGGGGTGAGCGCGAGGTCGGCGAGCAGCCGCAGGGCCTGTGCGGAGACGATGGCGCCCAGGATGTTCGGGGTGCCGGCCGAGTACTTCCACGGCAGCGCGTTGTAGGCCACGGCGTGCGGATGGACCTGGCCCTCGGCGATCATGTCGCCGCCGTAGAGGAACGGCAGCGATCGCCTTGCGAGCGCGGGCCGCGTGTACAGCACGCCAATGCCGAACGGGGCGAGCATCTTGTGCATAGAAAACGCCAGGTAGTCCACGTCGAGGGCGGCGACGTCGACGTGGCTGCCCGGCACCAGCTGAGCTCCGTCTACCAGCAGCAGGGAGCGGGTCTCGCCGTCCGGCTGTTGGTAGCCCGAGGTGTCGGCGAGCGCCTTGATCGTGGCCAGGGGCGTGCGGGAGCCGAGGAAGTTGGAAGCGCCGGTGACGGCGACCAGCTTGGTGCGGTGGTCGATGAGCGAGGCGAGGTGATCCACGTCGAGCTCGCCCGTCACGGGGTCGAACCGGGCGAGCCTGCACTGCACGCGGCGGCCGAAGCGGGGCAGGATTTCCCTGGCAAGGCCATGCCATGGCACGTAGTTCGAGTTGTGCTCAGCCAGCGTGGTGACCACGTTGTCGCCGTCGCGGAACTCGGTCAGCAGCGTGTACATGACCGCGTTGATGGCCTCGGTCGCATTCCGGTACAAGGCGATGCTGTCCGGCCCCGGCGCGCCAAGGAACGTCGCGATCGTGCCGTATGCGTCCTCGAACCAGGCCGTCATCTGCCGGGACGCGGCCGACTGGCCGCGGTGCACGTTCTCGTATCCGGGGCCAAGCGCGGCGTACAGATCGAGCAGTTCCCTTGGCGGCTGCGTGCTCGCCGCGTTGTTCGTCACCACCCGTCCCGCACCGGGGAACACGAAGTGCCGCCGTATCGCCCGCACGTCGAGTGTCGTCGCCGTCATCGCGGTCCTCATGGCCGCGGCCTGGCCGGTGACACCGTGATGGTCTGCTCGCCGTTCGGGTTCTGGCTGGTGGGGAACAGGTCGCTCTCATCGATGTCGGCGTGGATGTGACAGGTGATCTTCGCGTCGCCCTGGTCCAGGCACTGCACCTCGATCTGGATGGGCGGCTGGATGTCGCCGACGTCGAGCGTCGTGTCGGCGGGCATCCGCAGGAACATCGCCGAGTGGCCCGACCCTGGCGCCAGCGGAGTGATGCTGGTGAGCGTCGCGTAGGACGAGACGAACACGCTGTCGGGGACGATGAGCTGCGCGATGGAGTCGTCGCTGATCTTCACGTGGAACGCGATGTTTATCAGCCGGACTCCGTCCGGTGCTCCGGCGTTCGTCGCGGTCACCGTGAAGGCGGCGGTCTGTCCTGGCGTGAGCACGTCGTGGTTCGCTCGCTTCGGGATGACCGGCGAGACGGTGGTGGTCACCTGACTGTCGAGGTAGTCGGCGACGGCGGCCGGAATGTCGACAAGGTCGATGGGCATGGCAGGCTCCTCGCGCGGTGGCAAGCGTTGCAGCCGTTACTCTCGGCGGCGGGCGTTAGCGAGGCGCTAGCGAGGCGCTAGCGTACGGACCTGACGGTGGCGATGCGCCTGAGCAGGATCTTCGTTGTGTCCGCTGGGGCGGCGCCGACCTCGGACAATGCCTGCATCATCCGCCGTGCAGCCGCGCTGGCCGCGACGTGGTCCCCGAGATGAATCTGGGTGGCGATGGCCAGGCGGTGGGCGCGCTCGTTGTAGCAGTTAGCGGCCAGCACGGCCTGGGCGCTCCTGACGGAGTCCGCCGCCCTGCCTTCGCTGAGCCGCACCTCGCCGAGCTTGAGGGTCGCGTCGACCAGGGCCGTGCGGACCCTGGTCACCTCGCCGCCGAGCTCATCGAGATCCTGGAGATCGGCAAGCGGCTCGCCCCGCCACAGGCCGGCGGCCGCTTTCAGCGCCGCCGCGTGCGCGCGCTGGTCACCCACCGCCCAGGCCTGAGCGGCCGCGGTCAGATGGGCGTCAAGCCGCCAGAGGTCGACGTCGAGGCCAGGATGGGGGATCAGGCGGATCGATGACGAGTCGACGACGAGGAATCTCTCGTCGAGCGAGAAACCGGCGGTCGGCTCGCCATTCGCCGAACCGCGCAGGACCTGCCGCAGATAGGTCAATGTGACCCGCAGGTTGCGCGAGGCCGCGGTCTGGTCGAGGTCGGGCCAGAGCAGCGTCATCGCACGGTCGCGGCGGATGGTCGGCTCGATCGCCAGCAGGGACAGCAACTGGCGGACCCTGATCCGCCGGCTCGCCGGGCTGACCACCACCGTGTCGTCGATGCAGACCTGCGCAGGGCCGAGTACCTCGATGCGGACCTGGTGGGCGGGCGGAGTGTTCGCCGCCCCGAGCAGGTCGGCAGCGGCTTGCCGCACGACGTCATCGCCGTGCTCGCGCTGCCACGCCAGTTCCGACCGGGCGTTCTGGCCGATCCGGCGGCTGAGCAATTCCATCGCGCGAACGCCCGCGGTCAGCCTGAAGCTGTGTGCGCGAACGGCGAGCTCGACCGACAGCGGCAGCGGAAGCATCGTGAGGAGCGCGTCGGTGTCCTCCAGCGCGGCCGCGATCGCGGCCGCGTCCTGCTCACGTGGCGGCCTGGCGCCCGCCTGCCGCGCCGTGAGGATCGC
Source organism: uncultured Actinomycetota bacterium (assembly GCA_963739025.1). Lineage (GTDB taxonomy): Bacteria > Actinomycetota > Actinomycetes > Streptosporangiales > Streptosporangiaceae > Chersky-822. The sequence continues at coordinate 134,924 of CAVTYS010000007.1, forward strand.
CTTGGCGACCGCGTGGCTGCGCTGATGGCAGCGGCCAAGCCGGGCGTCGTCCCAGGCCGGCCGGATGCCGGGGACGCATACGTAGACCGTCGCGAAAGCCCTGCGCAGCTGGATATCGCAGCGTGGGTCGTCGACCGGGAACCGGCGAAGATGCTCCTCCAGCGCGCGGCTGGCATCATCCTCGTCGTGCTCGGCGACCAGACGGATCGCCATGGCCGCGGCGAGCATGGACGCGTCGCGGGCGTCAGCCTCGTTCACCGGCAACGTCGCGAGCAGGTCGGCGAGCTCGCGGAGCCTGCCGTGATCGCCCGATGACGCCGGCACGTATATGGAGAGGTTCGCGTAGAAGAACCGGTCGCGGGCGTTCGTGTCGGGCGCGGGACCGTGGTCGGCGCGCAGCTCAGCGATATCTGACACATCGCCAGCCAGCCAGCGCACGAACGGCGGAGTCTTCCTGACATGCGCGTTGCCCGACGCGCGGAGCACCCGGTCGGCGATGGCGACGGCCTCGTCTGCGCGGCCGGCCAGCACGAGCATGTAGACGTGCAGCCTGGCCGCTGGCTCGCGCATCGGATGGCTGTTGTCCGGGCCCGGCAGCCTGCCCAGCGCATCGAGCGCGGTGTCGATGTCGCCGTTGAGCTCGGCCAGCGTGGCGGTCACCATCTCCGTCACAACCCGCAGGACGAGATCCTCGCGTGCTGATGGCAGCTCGGCCACCCGCAGGGCGATCCGCAGGAAGTCGCCGTACGCGCCGCGCGCGTTCGCGATCAGCCCGGCAAGCGTGAGCGCCGCGCTCTCGCCTAGTTCGTCGCCCGCAGCCGCGAAAGCCCCTGTTGCCTTGGCGATGAGCGGTTCGGTGGCTGGGTCGTCGATCGCCACGGCGTGCGCGATGGCGGCCCTCAGCAGCAACAGCTCGGGAGCGTCGCGGTCCTCCGAGGGCATCGCTGCCAGCAGCCTGCGGGCTCGCTGCACGGGTAGCTGCGCCATCGTCTGCCTGACCAGTTCTCGTGCCGCGACCCTGATCGTGTCCGGGTTCCTGAGCAGCTCGGCGATCATCACCAGGCGGAGCGCGTCGTGCCTGGCCCGCAGGCCTTCACGCACCGCAGGCAGCAGCTCGGCGATCTGCTCGGGGGTGAAGAGCCGCTCGATCGAGTCGGTCCACAGATCGTGGGCACGAACGATGTCCTGATCGGCGATCGTGAGGAGCGGGATCTTCGCCGCTAGCCTGCCGACGTCGACCTGCTCGCCGCAGATCGACGCGATCGTCCCGGCGTCGGCCCAGCCAGTCAGGGCGAGAACGAGAAGGGCCTTCGCCTCGACGGGGCGCAGCCCCGCGATGATCTCCTCCCAGAGGAACTGCTGCGCTAAAGTCCGCTGCGAGGTGAGGGCCAGCCGCACGAGGGCCGGCCAGCCGGCGAGTTCGCGGCGCGGTGGCGGGACGTCGAGGAGCCTGGCGAGGTTGCGCTCCTCGGCCGGGGTGAACGCGAGTTCTTGCTCACTGATGTCGACGCAGCCGCCGGTCACCCTCAGCCTGGCCAGCGGCACGTCGACCTGAATCCGGCCGCTTAGCACGAGGTGGCCGTTGCTGGGCAAGTGCCTGATGATTCCGGCGAGCACGGCGTGTGAGCCAGGTCCGGCGAGCTGGTGGACGTCGTCGATCACCAGGCACACGTCGATCGGCGAGATCTGCCGCATCGCCGCGATCACCTCGCTGCCGCGGCCCGTGGTCGTGGTCCTGTCGGCGCCGATGGCGCGGCAGCATGCCGCGGCGAACTGCAGCGGGTCCTCGTCATCCGGCCGGCAGGACACCCACGCATCGATGCCGACCGGCGCAGCGAGGTTCTGCCGCATCGCCTGAGCCAGCAGCGTCGTCTTCCCGAAGCCCGCACCGGCGACGAGGGTGGTCACGGGCCGCTCGAAACGCTCTGCCAGGACCGAGAGCAGCCGTCCCCTGGTGACCTCGCCTGCCACGGCAGCTGGCGGTCCGGGGGACTGACGCGCGGTGACCGACCGCACCATCGCCTCCACGGCTGTATCGCGGGACACGTCGGTGATTCCGGCCGCTCACCTGAATGCCCGCGCCCCTGCCCGGCCATGACGCCGGGTCCCGCGACCACCGTCATGAGGGCAGCCGGCAGCCACGTTCGTGGCCAACCAGACCAGCCAGGCGTGCACGCGAGTTGCGGAACGTATGAAGGCGGCATGGAGGCGGCATGGAGGCCGCGGCTCAGGTCGCCTTACTGGCCTGCGCGCTCGTGCACGATCTGGCCGGCCGCGATCGTCAGGTCCACGTTCGCGAGCGCGATCTCCTCGACCGGGCGCGCGAACAGGTTCCTGTCCAGCACCACCAGGTCCGCTGCCTTGCCGGCCTCGATCGAGCCGCTCACGTCGTCGGCGTGGTTCACGTACGCCGACCCGATCGTCGCGGCGGTGATGGCGTCGTGCAGGCCGATCCTGTCGCTGGGCAGGAAGATGCTCCCGGCTCCTTGAACCGCGTACGGGTACCCGGGTGGCACCGTCCTGTTCACCGCGACGTGCATCTCCCAGAGCGGATCCGGGCTCGATACCGGCCAGTCGCTGCCGAAGCACAGCTGAGCGCCGGATCGCAGCAGGCGGCCGAACGGGTACTGCCAGGCCGAGCGTTCCGGCCCGAGGAACGGCAGCGTCAGCTCCGTCATCTGCGGTTCCTCGCATGCCCACAGCGGCTGGCAGTTGGCCAGCACGCCGAGGGCACGGAACCTCGGCAGGTCGTCGGGGTGCACGACCTGGATGTGCGAGATGTGGTGCCGGTGATCGGCGGGGCCGTTGGCGGTCCGCGCCGCCGCGACGGCGTCGAGCACCTCGCGGATGGCGCGGTCGCCGATGGCGTGGAAGTGAATCTGGAAGCCTCGTGCGTCGATCGCCACGACGGCCTCTTGCAGCTCACCGGGGCTGAAGAAGCTCGCTCCGCTGTCGGCGGTCTCGTGCCCGTGCCCGTCCAGGTACGGCCGCAGCATCGAGGCGGTGAAGTTCTCGCACACCCCGTCCTGCATGATCTTGACGCTGGTCGCGCGGAACCGCCCGCCGGGGCCCGCCCGCTCACGCCGGCTGGCCAGGCCGTCGAGCTGAGCCGTGCCCGCGCCGCGCTGCCACCAGAGCGCGCCGACCACTCGGGCGGTGAGCAGCCCGCGCCGGTCGGCCTCCAGGTAGGCGTCGAAGCAATCAGGTACGACCGCGTAGTCGCCGACGATGGCTTCCTGCCAGCCGGTGATGCCCAGTGCGTGCAGGTACCGCTGGCCTTCGAGGATGCCGTCCACCTGCTCCCGTACCTCAGGCCTGGGCACGACGCGCTCGACCAGGCCCATCGCTCCTTCCTGCAAGGTGCCCGCGGGCCCGCCGCACGGCTCGCGCTCGATCCGCCCGTCAGCCGGGTCTTGGGTGCTCGCTGTCACCCCGGCCAGTTCCAGGGCCTTGCTGTTCACCCACGCTGCGTGGTGATCACGGTTCGACAGGAAAACCGGCCGGTCGGGTGCGACCTGATCGAGGTCATGCCTGGACGCGACGCCGCCAGGGAACACGTCTATGGACCAGCCGCCGCCTGTGATCCAGCCGGTGCCGGGGTTCGCCTGCGCGTACGCGCGGACAGCAGCGAGGTAGTCGGCCAGCCCGTGGGCGTCCGACAGGTCGCAGCGCAGCCGCTCGAGTCCCGCGGCCGACGCGTGCACGTGCGCGTCGATGAACCCGGGCAGCAGCATGCGGCCCGCCAGGTCGACCTCGCCGGTGCGAGGGCCGGTGAGCCCGGCCACCTGCTCGTCGGTACCCACAGCAACGATCACGGCGTCCCTGACCGCGACCGCCTCTGCCCACGACCTGGCAGCGTCGACCGTGTACACCGCGCCGCCGCGCAGCACCAGGTCCGCATCCTGCTGGCTCATCCGCGCCCGTCCTGTCCATCGGCTGCGCGCAAGGCCGGATCCTGGCGCGCTGGGTCACCGTCACCATAGATTCCTGGCCGAGCACCTGATAGCCCCTGGGACGTACGACGACCCCATCGGCCAGCGCCGTATCGCGGCGTGAACGGTTCCTAACGAATGGTAGTTTGATGCCCGAATCAATATCTTTGGTCATTACTGAGTGCCGCGCGAATTACTTTCAATACATACAGCAGTGACCGCCGTCGCCGCGCCGATCGCCGGCGCGGCAGCAGACGCCACGTCGTCCCTCAAGCCCATCAGCCACTTCGACCCTGACCTGCGGGCCGTGCCGCGTCAGATCGACCAGAAGCGGATTCAGGCCACGATCCAGCGCCTGGTTGACTTCGGCACCAGGCACACAGCGTCCAGCCAGACCGACCCCGTGCGCGGCATCGGGGCGGCCACGGCCTGGGTGACCCAGCAGACCTCGCGCACGCGGGCCGGCTGTCGCTGGACGACGCAGTGGCCGCGCACGTGCCTGAGCTGCGCGGGCGCGCCTGGGCAGCGACTGCGACGATATGCGACCTGCTCGCGAACCGATCAGGGATTCCGTTGCGAGCCGCGTGGGAGTTTGGTTTCGCCGAATGGGCGGCCGATGCCGACGACGGCGCGCTGGCGCGGCTAGTCGTCGATGTCGCGGCGTGGCGCGGTCCCAGTCAAGCCGCTGGTCGCACGCGCGTACGGGCCGGCCGGAACCAGTGTCGTCGCGACGGTCACCGACATGCTCAGGTTCGCCGCCCGGCACCTCGACGATTCCTCGCTGGCTGACTTGCGTGGCGTCCATGCGGATGTCCCGATCGATGGCTGGCTCGACGCGTGGTGCCTGGGGTGGGGTTCAACTCGGACGGCGGCCCGGTCTGGGGCCGGGACGGTCTTGTCGACGCGGAACGGTCGGTGCTGCGGATCATGCCCGCGCAGCCTGCGGCGCTGGTGTTGCTGACGAACTGCGACCTATGCCTGGCCTGACCGCCATGTCGACGTCGCAGCCGCCGCGGACGGACTCATGATCACCAGCGGTGACGGGCAGACCGCCGCGCTGCCGCTGAACGACCGGACGTTTGTCGTCGACGCCGCCGACCCCGATACCCCGACCGTGACATTCGGGGACTTCGACGCGGCGGGCAGCCCCCAGGTGCTCTACGAGATGCTCTGGGGACTGCCTCGTGTCTCGCACTGACGTGGCCAGCGGGTTCATCCACAGTCGCCACGGCGGGCCGTTCGCGATGGCTCCGTTGCGAACGGCCCGCCGGCGCATCATGCTGGCCGGTCTGCCGCGTCAGCCTCTGCTGAATTCGGGAACCGCGTGCCCCGGCACCGTGATGATCTGTCGCTTGCCGAAATCGCTGAAAGTAACCGACGACGACGTGACATTGAAGTAGTGACGGACCTTGCTGGCCCGGCTCGGATCGACGCGGACGGTCACGTGCTGGTGCTTCCGTATCTTCCTCGCCATGGCCCTTGCTTCCTTGAGGTAGGCCTTGCTCGGCACCTCGACTACCAGCGAGCCGTTTGCCTTTTTCGCCAGGTAAATGGGGTCCGACGTGTGGTGCTCGGTGGTCCGCATAGACATGTGGTGCACCACGTCGTGCCGGTCGACCCAGACGGTCAGGAACGCGACATGCACTCCTCGCTCCGCGCCGGGCAGCCAGCCAAGCGCCGGAAGCTGAGGGGCCCTGGTTGCGCGCAGTTCGGTCAGCCGCTGGGCGCCGGATCCACGGTGGCCGACGACCTTGAACTTCGCGGACGGATTGAGCACGCCGAACAGCATCCTGGGATCAGGGATGGTGATGCTGGGATGCCCATGCGGGTTGGTTTCGTGTAGCCATTCCAGCCGGTCGTCTTGCCCCTCGGTGTGCAGGTAGAACTGCCCGTTGACGATGCGATTGATCGCGGTCTGGGTCCTGGCCGGCAGGCCGTTCCGCGCCGGGAAGGCCTGCGAGGCTATGTCGTTCCAGTTCTTCCCGGCGAACGTGATGAGGAGCGGCCGGTGACCTGCAAGACGCCGTTCGTTCGCTCGCGGTAGGTGATCACCGCCCGGCCAGAGTGCGCGAGCGCCAGCCGCGATGCGTTCGCCATCCGGTGCACCATCGCGGCGGTGAGGACGGCGGACTTCGCAGTCGGCACCGGGCCGCTGCCCCCCGTGGCCACGAGCACCGCTGCCGCGACCGCTGCGGCCATCGCTCGGTCTGCAGCACATCCTCGGCATGGCCGATTCAGGACCAGCGCCCGCGGCCATGGCCAGGGACTTCCTCGAGGGCTTCGAGATCGCCTTCCCTGGAGCGAAGGCGGCCTACACCGGACGGGCCCACTACACCTGGTCATCCGGCGACCCGTACGTCGGCGGCGCCTATTCCTACTTGAAGGTCGGCCAGTACACCGCCTTCAACGGCATCCAGGGCCGCCGCCACGGCAATCTGCACTTCGCCGGCGAGCAGACCTCCGTCAACTTCCAGGGATTCATGGAAGGCGCGCTGCGCAGCGGCTACCGGTGCGCCCGCGAGATAGCTGACGCTCGGCGCACCTGACCGCCTCCCGCGATGGCTGAGGCGGGGCGCTGGCCTGACCCTTTACGGCGGGTAGAACGTCAGAAGGTCGGCGCGCACGGGCGGGAACAGGATCCGCATCAGTGCCTCATTCGGCCCGCAGTACACATCCGGGTGGCGTTCGGCCAGGCCAGCGATGCCGTCCGGGCCGAATAGCAGCGAGGCTGCCTGATCGGGCGCGACGCCAGCGCCGCCGGCGGACGCGGGCGCCTGCATCGGTCCGCCAGACTGCGCCGTGCCGACAACGCCGTTTGCATACGGCATCCGTACGTGGTGGCGGAAGAAGGAGATGAGGATTTCGCCGGTGTCCTGCGCCAACGGCGAGGCGGCAAGCCGGGCCGACAGAACCGGGCGCAGGCGGTCCAGCAGCGCGGCGACGTCCGGGACGCGGGCGTAGTAGCTGGCGGCTTGCCGCGGCGCCGGCACCAGGCAGGCCTCAAGCGCGCCGCCGCCCGGAGAGCCGCCCGTAGAGCCGCCGCCCGGAGGGCCGCCGCGCTCCATGACGCGGCGGCGATCTCGCCCAGCACCACCTCGTCGTCATCGGGGGAGGTGATCCGCGCCGTCGCGACCGGCACGCCGGCCCGTTCAACGAGCAGCTGAGTACTGCCGTCCCGTGGGACCAGCCAGCGCCAGCACGGCGGCGAATGTGGCATCCGCAGGTCGTACGCCCGCTGGGCGGCATCGTGGAGCTCGGCCATCGCCGGGATGTCCGCGGCGCCCGCCGTACGCACGAGGTGCTCACGATCAGGCGACGGCGCCGCGCGCACCGCGCGGGACTGGGGGAGCACGATCGCGTACTGGTAGCCGAACTGCCGGTAGAAGTACGGGATGCCGATCATGACCTGGGCGAGATGACCCAGGCTCGCCGAACGTTCGTGCGCCCAGCCCGTCAGCGCCCTGACCAGTCCGCGTCCTTCGTACGCGCGGTCGGTGGCGACCAGCTCCACCTGGCCAGCCGGGATCGTGACGTGGTCCAGGACCAGCGTCTCGTCCAGCAGAGTCGCGGTCGACACGACCCGGTCTCCGTCGGCGACGACCGCGCACGACTCCCATCCCGCCTGTGCGTCCTCGACGACTAGCTGGTGGTCGACCGCTCAGCGGGCTCGCCCCGGTCGGCGAGCAAGGCAGCGATCTGGTCGAGATCGGATGGCCGGGCGGTACGCAGCACCAGCCCCCCGGGCAGCGACTGGCTCATGGAAGCAGCGTCCCAGCGCTCTAGCCTGCGGTCGACCGAATTATCCGCGAGTCACGGCGCGAGCTGCCGCTTAGCCTCGGACGGGCTCCATCGCCATAGTCCGGCCGGGTTGTCGTCACCTGACGTTAGGGTCGTCGCATGCATGACTTTGTTGGTACTGATCTGCGCGGTTCGCGGTTCGAGCGCGCCGACCTCAGCGGCGCGCAACTGCATGCTGTCGATCTGTCTGGCGCCAGGTTCCGCGACGCCGACCTGAGCGGCGTGGTGATGCGCGGCGTCGAGCTGGTCAACGTCGACATCTACGGCGAGATCATGAACGTGACGATCAATGGCGTCGACATCGGGCCGATCGTCGAGGCCGAACTGGACCGGCGATCGCCGGACCGGCCCAAGATGCGTCCGGACGACCAGGCCGGGTTCGCTGCGGCGTGGGACATCCTCGAGCGGCTGTGGGACCAGACCGTCGAACGGGCCCGCCAGCTGCCGCCAGAATTGCTGCACGAGTCGGTCGGCGGAGAGTGGTCGTTTATTGAGACGCTGCGCCATCTGGTGTTCGCCACCGATTGCTGGATCAGGCGCGCGATACTCGGGGACCCGTCGCCGTGGGATCCCCTGGACTTGCCGTGGGACGGGATGCCTGACACCCCGGGCGTGCCCCGCGACCGCGCCGCGCGGCCCTCGCTCGACACCGTGCTGGAACTGCGCCGCGACCGGATGGCCAGCGTGCGCCAGGTCATCGAGAGCCAGACGGACGCATCGCTGGACGACCAGACCGAACCTGTCGAGGGACCCGGCTGGCCGCCGCCCCGCAGCTTCCCGGTGCGGGAGTGCCTGCGGGTGATCCTCAACGAGGAATGGGAGCACCGGCTCTACGCTGAACGCGACCTGGACGCCATCGAGAAGGGCATGGGCCGCTCGTAGACGGGCATGCAGGCTGATCGGTCTAAGACTTGTGTTTGCGGCGAGGTCACCGGGTAGATCCGCCACGTCCGCTCGGATCGAGGTGATCCACATGACGTGGTGGGGATACGTATTGTTCCTCCTGGCCGTAGCCGTTGCGATCTGGGGGTTTCTCTCGCTGGTCGGGTTCCGGACGCGATGGCTTACCCGCAGGACTGACCGCACTGCCCAGGATCTGTACCCGAGCTACGCCGATTCCCCCCGCAAGCAGCGCCGCTATGCACGAGAACACGGCGGCCAATGGCGCGACTCCCAGCACATCGGCGATCGAACGGGCAATTGACCGCGGCGCTGAGTCGGCCTCGGCAACCTCTCGTTGGGCGATCCAGGTGAGGCCGGCGAACTGTGAAGGAACTGATCAAGGGCTTCCAGGTCGCTCGCGCCGAGCTGGAAGCGATGAGGCGGAACCATCCCGCCGTCAAAGATGCTGCCGTCCTTCCGATACCGGACGCACGCGCTGGCGAGCTGCCCAAGGCCTACGCCGTGCCCGCGCAGGATATTCCGGCGCAGGACCTGATCGACTACGTAGCCGCGCGGGTCGCGCCATACAAGCAGATCCGCGACGTCGCCTTCGTCGACGCCATCCCGACCTCGCCGTCCGGCAAGCGCTGCGCCGCCTTCTCGCCGCCGGCCATACCCAGCACCGCTACATCAGCCGGGAGCGATCGGCCAGTAGCCACTAGTGCGCCGCAACTCCGCTAGCCGCTGTCACGATGGTGTCGAGAAGCTCGCGTCTGTGCGGCTCCTGCAGGACCTCACCGATCCAGGCCGCAGCGTCTGTGCGCTCAGGCGAGCGGGGATTGGGCGTCAGCCAGTCGGTGGCGGCGGCCTCGGCGATGTGCCCGAGCTGGGCGATCAGCATGGAGAAGTGCCCGCGCCTGGTCACCGCCGCCGGCCCGCCAGCGTCACGGTAGGCCGCGGCCAGCGCTCGGACCCGGCCAACGTCGCTACGGGCGAACTCGAACAGCACGCAGCCGAACTCCTGGCTGGGGTCGGCCGGACCGCTGTTCTCCCAGTCGATGACGCACACTCCGCCGTTCGCGGTCGGCAGGACGTTGTCGGCCCACAGATCGCGGTGACAGGTCTGAACCGTCTCAGGAGGTTCGATCCAGGACTCCAGTGCGACCAGTTCGTCTCGCAGATCGGCTAGCCCGCGAGCGAACGGCGCTCCCGCCGCAGAAAGCTGCTCGACCAGGTCGTCCCACCGATCGGCACCGACTGGCTCGTGGTACCACGGGTCCAAAGGACTGGGATCAGCGACTGACACGCGATGAATGGCCGCGACGGTGGCGCCAACCAGCGCGGGGTCGAGCCTGGAGTCGGGGGCACGCAGGCCGACCCATTCATACAGCCTGACCTGGTTGCCTCCGACGGTCGCGAACACGCGTCCCTCAGTGGTGCGCCGTATCTGAGGCGTCGGGACCCCGGCGGCGTGGGCCGCCTCGTGGAAGGCGGCAGCCGGGCCCACTTCGTCCTCGCTGGACTGGAAGAACGGCACTTTCACCGCCCAGCTGCCGTCGGCGGTGTCCAGGCGCCACACATGTCCCTGTTTTCCTCGCGCGACCGGCGCGTCCGACAGTGCCGCCCGCGTGCCGAGACCGAACCGCGCGGCGAGGTCTGCAGCATTCACTGGGCAAGCCCACCACACGCGCGCACCCACATGCCAGCGCGCAGCGACATGATAGGCGCATGGGCAAGCTCAGTTTCAAGACGCGGTTGCAGCCTCGAGGGCCGGCCGCCGCGGTGGTGCTCGCAGACAGTCAGGTGGAGGTGCTCGGCGAGGGAGCCAAGCGGTTCGGTGTCGTCGCGACCGTTAACGGCTATACCTGGCGGACGAGCGTGGCCAGGATGGGCGGCGAATTCCTGGTCGGGCTCAGCCGTGAGGTGCGTGAAGGCGCGGGAGTCCAGGCGGGCGACGAGGTGGACGTGAGCCTCGAGCTCGACACGAAGCCGCGCGAGGTGGAGATTCCTGAGGCCCTGGCGACCGCGCTGGCGTCCGATGAGGAGGCGAAGGCTGTCTTTGACCGCCTGGCCTTCACCCATCGGAAGGAATACGCCCGCTGGATCGCCGAGGCGAAGCGGGAAGAGACCAGGCAGAACCGCATCCAGAGGGCGCTCGACATGATCAAGGAGGGTCGCACCAGGACGTGACCTCCGGCGCTGCCGATACGGGGACGCGCCAGCGCCAGCGGAACGTGTGCGCTCCAGGCGGCAGCAGCCGAAGGGCATGAACGAGGATCGGCTACATGCCGACGGGGCCGCCGCGGCCATTGCCCTGCCCTGTTGACTTTGGGCACTTACGGAGTGGCGGTTGGTCGTGTTAGCTGACCGCATGGCAGGGGAACCAGCGCCGAGCGTTTCGCTACTGCCCGGTGAGCCGGGCACCTCCGCGCGCGCACTCGACCCGACCGAGCCCACCGGGCGCTTGCTTCGTGACCTGCGTACCGACGGAGGCGGGCTGTCGAGCCGGGAAGCTGCTCGCCGGATGGAGGTCACCGGGCCCAACGAGTTGCCGCACCGGCCTGCTGAGCCGTGGTGGCGCGAGCTGGTCCGGCAGGTGAGCCACCCGCTGGCGCTGCTGCTGTGGGCGGCCGGGGCGCTGGCCTTCGTCGCAGGGACGCCCGCTTTGGGCTGGGCGATCTTGGCCGTGATCGCGTTGAATGCGGTGTTTGCCTTCGCTCAAGAACGCCAGGCGGTCCGAGCTGTCGAGGCACTGCGGGCCTACCTCCCTGAGCAGGCAAGGGTGATGCGTGACGGCCGCGAGCAGGTCGTGCCGGCGCGTGAGCTTGTCCTTGGTGACGTGCTGCTGGTCGAGGAGGGTGAGCGGGTCTCGGCCGATGTCCGGCTGCTCGACGGCGTCGTCGACGTGGACATGTCCACGCTGACCGGTGAGTCACTGCCGGTCAGCCGGTACGCGTCCGCGTACGACACGAATGTGTCGCTGCTGCAGGCCCGCGAGCTGCTCTTCACCGGAACCACGTGTGTCGCAGGGGCCGGGACGGGGGTGGTATATGCCACCGGTGCGCTCACCGAGCTGGGTCGCATCGCAGCGCTGAGCCAGCGGGTACGCCGCGAGGAGAGCCCGCTGGAGCGCCAGGTCCGCCGCGTAGCCTGGCTGATCTCTATAGTCGCCGTCGGCGTCGGCCTGGTGTTCCTCCCGCTCGGCTTGCTGGCTGGACTGACCTTCGGCAAGGCCGCCATCTTCGCCGTCGGGCTGCTGGTCGCGAACGTTCCCGAGGGGCTGCTGCCGACGATCACGCTCGCGCTCGCGGTTGGGGTCCGGTCGCTGGCTCGGCGAGGCGCGGTCGTCAAGCGGCTGAGCGCGGTCGAGACACTCGGCTCGACGACGGTGATCTGCACCGACAAGACCGGCACGCTTACCCAGAATCAGATGGCGGTGACCCGGCTGTGGACAGCCGATGTTGCCTGCGACCTTGATCCCGATGTGCACGGCGCTGCCATGAAGCCGCTCGGGCCGACACTAGCCGCACTCGTCGATGCGATGGCAATCTGTACCACCGCGAGGTCCGATGTGAAGGGCCTAGGGCGCGGCGATGCGACCGAACTGGCGTTGCTCGAGGCGGCCGACCGACTCGGCCGGCCGCTCGATGTTGCGTCTCGCGACCTGCGCCGGTCGGGCATGTTCCGCTTCGACGCCGTAGTCAAGCGGATGACCGTGCTCGAGCCCGGCCCTGACGGGTTGCGAGCCTATGTCAAGGGTGCCCCGGAGGAGGTCATCCCGCGGTGCACCCGGTTGCTCGTTGGCCGCCGCGAGGACCTCCTCGACGCTGGCCACTCTGGGCGGGTCGCGGCGATGGTCGATGAGTACGCCGGTCAGGGACTGCGGGTGCTGGCGGTCGCACGGCGGGACCTGACGCGCGCGGACGGCGCCGAGGCCCGCGACCGCGACGCGGTCGAGCGCGACCTGACGTTCGTTGGCATGGTGGCCATGTTCGACCCGCCGCGACCGGAGGTGGCCGGTGCCGTCGATCTGTGCCACCAGGCCGGAATACGGGTGCACGTGGTGTCCGGCGACCACGCCCTCACCGCAGCCCAAGTCGCGAAACAGGTCGGGATCGGTGGCGACGGGCAGCGCATCGTAACCGGCACCGATCTCGCCGGCATGTCCGAAGCCGAACTCGACCGGCTGCTAGCCGGCGCGGGCGAGGTGGTGTTCGCCCGTACATCGCCAGAGGCGAAGCTGCGGATCGCCGATGCGCTGCGGGCGAACGGCGAGATCGTGGCGATGACCGGCGACGGCGTGAACGACGCGCCTGCGCTGCGGCGGGCGGACATCGGCGTCGCGATGGGACGAAGTGGTACGGACGTCGCGCGCGAGGCGGCGACGATGGTCCTCGTCGACGACAACTTCGCCACGATCACGGCGGCGATCGAAGCCGGCCGCCGGGTTTACGACAACGTCCGGAAGTTCATCGTCTACATATTCGCCCACGCCATCCCGGAGATCGTGCCATTCCTCGTCTTCGCACTGTCGGGCGGCGCCATCCCGCTGCCGCTCACTGTGCTGCAAATCCTCGCGATCGACCTCGGCACGGAGACGCTGCCGGCGCTCGCTCTGGGTCGCGAGCCGGCTGAGCCCGGGCTGATGCAGCAGGCGCCACGCCGTCGTACCCAGGGGGTCATCAACCGGGACATGCTCGTACGCGCGTGGGGCTGGATGGGCCTCACCTCGGCGATTCTCGTGATGGCCGGGTTCTTCGCCGTCCTGTGGCGGGCAGGCTGGGTGCCCGGTGATCCCACTGGCCCTGGCACCCAGTTGAACCACGCTTACCGCGAGGCCACGACTATGACATTCGTCGGGATCGTCGCATGCCAGGTTGGCACCGCGTTCGCGTCACGGACAGAGTCCGCCTCACTGCGAGCCGTCGGCGTGCTGAGCAATCCATTGCTGCTGGGCGGCATCGCGTTCGAGCTAGCGTTCGCCGCCGCCCTGGTCTACCTTCCGCCATTGCAGCAGCTCTTCGGGACAACGGCGCTACCACCTAGCGCATTTGCGATCATCGCGCCCTTCCCGTTCATCGTGTGGGGAGTGGACGAACTGCGTCGGCTCCGGCGGCGGCGCCACCTGCCGCGCACAGCCCAGCCTCGGCGCGGCCGGGCGGCAGAGCCCCAGGCGGCGCTCGACGGCTGAGGGTCCTGCCTGTTTGCCAGCGAAGCGCCGCAGTGGCATCGGCCGCTAGCCGATGCCGCTGTTCAGCCTTTGTGCCGCATTTCACCAGCCGGGGGCCGAGATCGACCGGCGGGAACTGCCCGCCTGGATCGCCTGATGGCAGGCGCCAGGATGCCTGGCCGCGGGCGCTTGGCCGACCAAATCAGTTGGCCATAGCTAGCGTAGCTATGTAGATCGGCCCGCCCGACCATGCGCCGACGGCAGTACACCGGGCCGGGGCGCACGACATGCCGTTGAGAGCGCCCGAGGCGAAACCTGCCGGCCGGGGCGCGGTCACCAGCCGCCAGCGGCGGCCGTTCCAGGCCTCGAGGAAATAGGCCGAATGGCCGCCGGGGGCGTACTCTCCGCTGGCGGCGCAGGCCGTGGCTGAGGCGCATGATACGGCGTTCAGCTCGACTTCCTGATGGCTCGTACCGGAGTTCGCCGGGTAGGGGGTGCGCTGCACGCGCCACCGCGTGCCGTTCCACCTCTCCGCCAGCGTGGGGCCGGTGTTGCTGAAGTTGGCACCGGTCGCCGTGCATGCTCTCGGTGAGGTGCAGGACACCGAGGCCAGGATCCCGCCGGGGGATCCGTGCGGGAGCGGCACCGCTTGACTGCGCCACTTCGTGCCGTTCCACGCCTCGGCAACGGGCCGGGTGCCTGCTGTGCCGGTGTGGTAGCCGACGGCGGTGCACGAGCGCGCAGTGGAGCACGAAACTCCGAAGAACTCGGTGCTGACGGGCTTGGGTACGGCCTGAATGCGCCAGGTCCTGCCGTTCCACCGTTCGGCCACGGGCAGTTGGTGCCCGGCGGCGGTGCCGTAATTGCCGACCGCAGTGCAGGCGCTCCGCGACGTGCAGGAAACCCCGTGCAGCGAGCCGCCAGTCGAGCCCTTGGGATTCGGAATGGCCTGGACTCGCCACCTCTTGCCGTTCCAGGCCTCGGCCAGATTCACCGTCAGCCTCGTTGCCTTGAAGAAAGCGCTGCCAACGGCTGTACAGGCGGTCGCTGACACGCAGGACACGCCGAACAAAGTACCGCTCGAGGCTCCTCGGGGAAGGACGGCGTGCTGGATCCGCCAGCGCGTGCCGTTCCACCTCTCCGCCAAGGTGAACGATGGGCTGGACAGGCTGGCCGCGTGCGAGCCGACCGCGGTGCAGGCCCGCCGGGAAGTGCACGAGACGGCCGAAAGCTCATTGATGCCCGCGCTGGTTCTGTTCTGATTCGGCGTCCGCTCGACCTTCCACGCGCTGCCCGCAGCCGGGCCTGTCTGGCTAGCCTGCACCGCACCAGCCGTGACGATCCACGTACAACCGAGCAACAAAGTAAGAACGCCAAGCAGTCGGGCGGCATGCGGCCAGTGCGCCCCAACCGGCAACCCGTTGCCGTTCCGTCTGACCTGACTCTTCCGGTCCGACTCAGCCATTCCTCGACCCTCCGCTCAGCCCTGGCAGCGGTCGGCGGCTGTGCTGACTAGCGAGCCCGGGCCGCGCTGGCCAGCAAGGCCGGACCCCGCTGCGGTGGTCATTATGCACGCCAGAGCGGCTTCGCGCCATGGCACAAAGTCCCTCTTCTGCCGTTCTGCGCGCGACGAACCCGCAGTACCTCTTGGCCGATCGTCTGCATAGAGTGACCGGCATGCCGAGGCTGCGGCTGGAGCCGGTGACCCGCGCGAACGTAAGGGCGGCCTGCCAGTTGACGGTACGGCCTGACCAGGAGGGTCTCGTTGCCCCTGTCGCCTGGTCAATCGCCTCCGCCTATACGGTTCCCGACATCGCATGGCCTCGGCTGATCTACGACGGCGACCAGTTGGTCGGCTTCATCATGGCCGCCTTCGACCCACAGAACCCGGACCCGCATTGCCGCGCTTATCTGTGGCGACTGAACATCGGTGGCGACCGCCAAGGCCGCGGTTACGGCCAGTTCGCGGTCGACGCGCTCTGCCAAGAGGCGCTCCGGCGCGGGCAAGACAAGCTGACCGTCTCCTACCATCCTGGCGGTCAAAGGGCGCTCGGCAACCGCTTCGTCCTCGATGAATTCGCCCGTAGCCCGAAGCCCGGGCGCCGGTAAGAACCTTCCGGACCGTTTTCGCCTGCGCCGGACGCGACGCGCAGCCAGCAGTGGCACAGGCTCGGGCCGGGAGGTTGAGACAGTGGCGGCACCTCGCTCGTGGTGGCTGACGTTGGCGTCATGGCGGCGTGACCTGCGTCGCGGGACCGTCCTTTTCGGCGCCGGCCTCGTCGGTGTAGTGGTAGCGGTGCCAACGCCGCCAGGCTGCGCTGATCTACTGCAATGTGCCTGGCTGGGGTGCCGCGCGGCCGGCGACCGCGGCCCGATCGACGCTGCCAGGCTAAGGGGAATGCTCGCTGGCCAGGGCTGATCGTGGCAGCGGCGTGGGCGGTGGCTTGATCCTCTTGGTCAAGGGTGGCACGATCGCCGAGGTGAGCACGGCGTTGCGGGACCTGTTGATTCGTCATGTTGACGCCGGCACGATTCCTGGCGGGGTCGCGCTGCTGGGTGCCGGGGACGTCGAGGTGGTCACCGCGGGCGTGGCGTCGGTCGGTGGTGGTCCTGTGGGCGAGGACGCGATCATGCGGATCCAGTCCATGACCAAGGCGATTACATCGGTCGCCGCGCTGCGTCTTGTGGAGGCGGGGCGTCTCGAGCTCGACCAGAGCCTGGCGGACTGGCTGCCGGAGCTGGCTGACCGTCAGGTGCTGCGCGGTCCGACGGCTGAGCTCGACGACACAGTGCCGGCTCGCCGCGCCATCACGCTTCGCCACCTGATGACCAATACCTGCGGGTACGGCATGGTGATCCAGGCTTCGCCGCTGCAGCAGGCGATGGCAGCGAACGGCACGGAGGCTGGCCCGGTGCCGTCGGCGATGGGCGCTGATGAGTGGCTGGGTCGCCTGACGGAACTTCCGCTGGCGTTCCAGCCGGGCGACGGATGGCGCTATCACCATTCGTTTGCCGTGCTCGGCATCCTCATCTCGCGGGTGACGGGCCGCCCGCTCGGTGAGCATCTGGCCGAGGACGTTTTCGGGCCGCTCGGGATGACCGACACCGCGCTGTGGGTGCCAGAAGGCAAGCTGGACCGGCTGCCGGCGGCTTACCGGCACGGTGACGATGGACTCGTGGAGATCGAGCCTGCCGGTGGCGGTTTCTACGCAGGGCCGCCGTCGTTCGACGTCAGCCACGGCGAGCTCGTCTGCACCGCACGGGACTATCACCGCTTCACCCGGATGCTTGCCGCAGGTGGGCGAGTCAACGGGCAGCCGATGATCTCACCTGAGCACCTGCAGCAGATGAGCAGCGACCAGGTGCCGGCGGCGTGCAAGACCGCGGACAGCTTCTTCCCGGGGTTCTGGGACGGCACGGGATGGGGCTTTGGCGTGGCCGTGAAGACCGAGGGACACCAACGCGGTCGCATCGGCTGGTCCGGCGGACTGGGTACAGACTTCTTCGCCGACCCGGACGGCACGGTCGGCATCCTCCTCACGCAAGTAGAGCTCGGTGAAGACATCTGGCCGCTGATCGAGCAGTTCCAATCGCTGCACAAGCCGTCCTGACCGGCCGACAGTAACCCGATTGCACGCTGCCAGTTCGCGTCGTCTTGCGGATCGCATCGGCGCGCGTCTACCGCCAGCTGGTGCCATTCCAGCGCAGTGCGACGGGCCTGGGATGGGGGTTGCCGAAGCTGGCGGTCTGCCCCACGGCCCAGGCGTTGCGGTCGGAGATGGCTTCCAGGCTGTAGACGCTGGTGCCTGCGGCCGGCGCGGGGCAGGGCACGCGTGCCCAGGCCTGGCCGGTCCAGCGCAGGATCAGCGGCCGGGGGTGGAACAGCTCGCCGGTGCCGGCGATGCCGGCCGCCCAGGCTGTGCCGCCCGGGGCAGTGGCGACGGCGAACAGGTTGCCCCGGATTGGGCTAGGGGTGCGGGCCCAGGTGGCGCCGTTCCAGCGCAGGATCAGGGCGTTCTGGTCGGCGCCGAAGCAGCCCGTGCAGCCCGCCGCCCGGCCCGAGACGGCGACGGCGACGGCGACGGCGTCCAGAATGCCCCGGCTGGCGACCGGAACGGCCAGCCGCGTCCAGGTGTGGCCGGCCCAGTGCAGCATCAGCGGCTCCAGATGCCCGGCCCGCCGGTACGCGCCGACCGCCCAAGCCGTGCCGCGCGGGCCGGCAGCGACCGCGTACAGGGCGGCGCCGCCAGGCGGGGACGGGCTCGGCACCCGCTTCCAGCGGACGCCGTTCCAGTGCGCGGTGAGCGTCCGCTCCTGGTGCGGGCACGCGGAGCAGCCGACCGCCCAGGCGCTCCGCGCCGACGCCGTGGCCACGCCGAACAAGCGGCTGCCCCGCACAGGGGGCTAGGGCTCGGCACGCGCCGCCAGCGCGTCCCGTTCCAGTGCAAGATCAGGGAGTCAGGCCTGGGCCCGTGGTCACCCACAGCCCACGCATTGCGGGCAGACGTCACGGCCACGCCGTCGAGTTCGCCGCCTCCTGCCGGGACGGGCATCCGCCGCCAGGCCCTGCCAGTCCATCGCATGATCAGGCTGGCGGGCGACTGAGATTGCAGGTGCTCGCGCAACCGACCGCCCAGGCCGCGCGCGCCGACACCGCCGCCACGGCATTCAGCACGCCCCGGCCAGCGATCAACGCGGCCGGGACAGCAGCCCCGTCCTCGGCCGCGGCCCTGGCTGCCACGGGACTCCACGCAGGGACGGAAGCAGCCACGGCCATGGCGACGCCCGCCGCCATCCGAACGTGCCAAGGACCAGCAACTAGGAACATCGGGAAACCTTCCGCCACGATGCCCGAGAACGCAACCGCCCGCACTCCTTGACGGGTGGCTCACCACAGAAACGACCAGATATGCCCATTCTGGAAGGTTATTCAGGTTGGCCACGATCGAATACCGATCGAGTCCTCTACGTGTCGAGCTGACCGCTGGGTGCCGGGCCTTCCCACGACCCCTGTCCACAGGTCAGGATGAGCGGGTGGGCGATGGCAGGGAGCTGGATCTCATACTGCTCGGGGCGACCGGCTTTGTCGGACGGCTCACGGCTGGTTATCTCGCTGAGCACGCGCCGGCGGACGTGCGCATTGGCTTGGCGGGGCGGTCCGAGAAGCGGCTTGCCGCGGTGCGGGACGGTCTCGGCGCCGCCGCGCAGACGTGGCCATTGCTCGCGGCCGATTCGGCGGACCCGGATGGCGCGCAGTCGCTGGCGCGGATGGCTGGCGTGATCGCGACAACCGTCGGGCCGTACCGCCGGCTCGGACTGCCGCTGGCGCTGGCTTGCGCCGAGGCGGGAACCGACTACGCGGATCTCACCGGCGAGGTGCTGTTCATCAGGGACACCATGACCAACTGCCAGCAGGCGGCTGCCCGCACCGGGGCTCGCATCGTGCATAGCTGCGGATTCGATTCTGTCCCCTCCGATCTCGGTGTCTTGCTGACCCATGACGCGGCCGCATTGGACGGTGCGGGAGACCTCGAGGACACCACCTTGGTGCTGACGGCCATGCGCGGCGGAGTCAGCGGCGGCACCCTGGCATCCGCGCTCGGGCAGATCGATGACATGCGGGCCAGCGCCGGCAACCGCCGGATCGTCAACGACCCGTACGCCCTGAGCCCGGATCGCGACGCGGAACCCGACCTCGGCGACGAACGTGAACTCACCGGGATCCGCTACGACCCCGGCCTTCACCTGTGGACCGGGCCGTTCATCATGGCGGGCTTCAATACGCGGATAGTCCGCCGCAGCAATGCTCTGCAGGCATGGGCCTACGGCCGGCGGTTCCGGTACCGCGAGGTCACAGGCTTTGGCACCGGCCTCGGCGCACCGGTGCGGGCGGTGGTTGTCACGGCGGCGTTCACCGCACTGATGGCCGGCATGGCGCTGCGGCCATCTCGCGCGCTGCTCCGGCCGGTGCTGCCCAAGCCGGGCGAAGGTCCGGCCGAGAGGGCCCGCCGCGCGGGTTTCTTCCGTCTCCAGGTCCATGCCCGCACCGCAGCCGGCGCCCGGTACCTGACCAGGGTCGAGGCTCGCGGTGATCCCGGCTATGCGGCCACTGCCGTGATGCTCGGGGAAACCGCGCTCTGCCTCGCGCTCGACCGCGACCGACTGCCGGACCGGGCCGGCGTACTCACGCCCGCGACCGCGATGGGCGCGGTGCTCACCGACCGCCTCCGCGCGGCCGGCCACACCTACGAAACCGTCAGGATCAGCCCGCCCCAGGGCCCAGCGGCCTGACCATGAGCGACCAGCCTGGCCTGCCGTCGGCCTGTCGCGGCCCGCAGCGAGAATCCCGAGCCGGAATGGTCTCACGTGCAAGCCTTGATCGAGCGGGGTGAGAGCAGCATCTAACGCGCGAGCGGGGGCATCCAACTCATGCGGCACGCCAGAATCGCCGAACGCCGAGTCCGTACTTAGTTGCCTACGGCGTGTCGCGGCGGATCGGACTGGGTGGCGGCCTGGCCGACCGGCCGGCACAGTCCGTTCACGCCGGAGGGGGAGATCGAGCAATTCGGCAAGTTCGCGTCGGGCGCGCGGCAGCAGAGGGGTTGGCGCCGTTTCTCGGGCCGGCTCCTGGCAGTCATCGTCTTGGCGATGATCTTGCTGCCGCTGATCGCGGCGGTCATGGCCGTGATCTCGCGGCACTGATGACCGCCCGGCTTCAGCTCTGGCCGCCTGATCGCGGAGAGTTATCGGCGCGATCAGGCGAAGGCCGGCTGGCATCCTTGGAGAAAGTTGTTGCACGCTCGATTCCTGACGGAGCCAGGACATGCCTTCCTTTGCGCTTGTCATGTGCGGCTACGCGCGCCAGCAGGTCGATGAGCTGTTCGCGCGGATTGACGGACGCTCGGCCATGGTCCTGCGACAGGACAGCCGGTCACCGCATCCGACGTTCGCGCTGTACGGCTCGACACAAGCATGCGCGGCTATGCCCCGAGCGAGGTCGATGAAGCACTCAAGATAGCCGCGCACGAGCTCCAGCAGCAATCGGGGTAACTCTCGCCCATCCGCCGCGGTCAGGTTGGCCAGGGTCTTGCCGCCGACCTCGGCGAGCACGGGCTCGAGCACACTGCGGTACTTCGCGATGGTCTCGGCAGAGCGGCCATTCAGGCCGTCCGCCAGCCAGTCATCTACCGCGGCTTTCAGCGCGACCGTGCGCGACGACTGCACCGGCTGAGTTAGCTTGTCGTGCAGTACCTTGAGCTTGTCCTGGACCTCTTGCTTGGTCTTCCCGGTGACGACCTTGCGCAGACGCTTGCCGCCGGGTGTCGAGTCCAGAACGGAGCCAGTCATCGACCGCCTGCGGGACAGAGTACGCCGCCGGTGTCTTGACCCCGACCGCGATGCTGTTGGCCGACCCGAAGTAGATGCTGTCCTCGCCGTGTCCATGGCGCCTGGCCGCCATGACCTGAGAGTCTAAGGGCTCTTACTTTGGCTCTTGGCTCTGCCTGGCGGACTGGCCTTTAGGCCGTTGACCTGGTGGGCGGTACTGGGATTGAACCAGTGACCTCTTCCGTGTCAGGGACACTTGGGCCGTGGCTCACCGCCGCTTGGTGGCGCTGGAGGTGGTATTTAGCTGCGATGACGGTCGCCCAGAGCTGCCGCATGTGGCCCTGGGCAGCCAGACGATGGCTAGCAGAATGGCTATCAGCTGCTGGCGGCGGGCTGCGCAGCGGCGGTCGCCGTCGGGGCTGCATGCGGCCGTCGGCTTTGCTGGTGTCGCGGCAGGGCGATCGCAGGCTGGAGCTTCTGCTGGTGCCGCCGTGACGTCATATGCATATTGCGAGCCTTGATGTTATTGATGTATTAGCGCCACGCCATGATTGCTGTTCCCGCTTTTGCTATTGAGACTGGCTTTCCAAATGCTGCTGAAAAAGTTGACTTGTAGTTATTGACTTCTTAATAACGTGAATTCATCGTCGTGGTTGGACCGGTCGCTGATGCGGGTCTGACCCAGGGCCCCCGGCCGGAAGTGCTGCCGGGAGTGTCCATTGAACATGCGTGTCTTCAGCGTGCTCGCAGCCGGAAGTCTCCTGGCTGGCTTGCTGTCTGCTCAGGGCAGCGCGGTGGCCTCGCCGAGGCCGGGGCATCGCCCGGCCGGGCTGCATACGCGGCGGGTGGCGCTGCCGGTGCGCCGCTCGCTGCGGCGGGTTCATGTGCGGCACGTGAAAGTCGTGCATGTGCGGGGGACGGTGCGGCGGGCGCGGGTGGTGCCGTGGCGCGGCCACCCGAGGCTGGCGGCCGCGGGCGGCGGGCAGCAGGCAGCAGGCGGGCGCAGGCACGCGGTGCTGCTGGCGGCGATGTCTGGCGGCGGGCTGTCGGAGTACCCGGTACCGACGTCGAGCAGTTTCCGGAGGGCGTGGCGGTGCTGCCGGATCCGGGCTCGGCGAGCGGGGATGCGTTTTTCGCTGAGTCCAGTGGCGGCAAGATCGGGGAGGTGAAGGCGGGCGGGTCGTTCACCGAGTACCCGGTGCCGTCGCAGCCGCATGACAGCGGTAACCCGCAGGGGATCACGGTCGGCGCGGACGCGAACCTGTGGTTCACCACCAACAGCTATATCGGCCGGATGACGCCGGGCGGGTCGTTCACGTTCTTCCCGATTTCCACGTTCAGCGGCCCGATCGACATCACCGAGGGCCCGGACGGCAATGTGTGGTTCACCGAGACGCTCGGCAAGGTCGGGTCCGTGACCCCGAACGGGGCGGTGACCGAGTACTCGGCCGGGGCCGGGATCCATCCGCAGTACATCACCGCGATGGGCGGGTCGCTGTGGTTCACGGCCTTCGGGCCTGGCGGCAGCAACGACGTCTTCCAGATGACCACGGGCGGGTCGCTGACCCAGTACGTGCTGCCGTCGGACTGGATCGTGACGGATATCACGGCGGGCCCGGACGGGCGGGTGTGGTTCGGCAGCAACAGCAACGCGCTGACCGCGATGGCCGCCGACGGCAGCTACACGACCTACACCTGGTCCGGGTCCTGGCCGAATGGCACGCAGCCGCAGTACATCCGGCCCGACGCGACCGGGGCGCTGGTGTTCGCCAACCGGTCCGGCGCGATCGGCCGGATGACCACCGCCGGGGCGGTGTCGTTCACGCCGGTGCCGTCGTTCAACGCGGCGGTCGGGCTGGCGGTAGCGCCGGACGGGACGATCTGGTTCTCCGAGCCGACCGGGAACCAGATCGGGATGCTGCCCGGCGGCACCGCGTTCCCGCCGACGGTGCCGGTCACCCAGACCTATGGCTGCGCCTGCGGCACCGCGTATACCGCGCAGACCCAGGCGTTCCAGGGCGCCGGCGTCAACACCGCCACCGGCGCCTATACGACAGCGTTCACCCCCGCGCAGCTGCCCGGTCCGGGCCCGGCGTTCGGGTTCGGCCTGGCCTACACCTCGCTGGACACCGCGGCCGGGCCGCTGGGCCCGGGCTGGACCGGCAGCTACCTGGCCGGGCTGAGCTTCGACGGGTCCGGGAACGCCACCTTCACCGCGGGCGACGGGCAGCAGATCGGGTTCACCAATTCCGGCAGCACCTACACGGGCGGCCCCGGCGTGTACGCAACCTTGTCCGCCGTCTCGGGCGGTTACCAGGTGACCGCGCCGGACGGCACCCAGCTCGGCTTCGGGTCCTCGGGGCAGCTCACGTCTGAGACGGACCGGTCCGGCAGCGGCGTCACCCTGGCTTACGCCGGCGGGCGGCTGTCCGCGGTCACCAGCACCGGCGGCCGGTCGGTCAGCTTCGGCTACAACGGGTCCGGGCTGCTGGCGTCGCTGACCATGCCGGGCGGGCACTCGGTGAGCTACGGGTACACCAGCGGGCGGCTCACCTCGGTCACCGGCCTGCGCGGCCAGGAAACCCAGTACGGCTACAACGGCGCCGGGCAGCTGACCACCGTCACCGACCCGGACGGGCACGTGGTGCTGACCAACACCTACGACCCGTCGACCGGGCGGGTCACCTCCCAGACCGACGGCGACGGCAACACCACCAGCTACGCCTGGGACCCGGCCGGGCAGATGGCCACCACCACCCTGCCGGGCGGCGGCGTGCGGACCGACATCTACAACAACAACGTGCTGCTCGAGCAGATCGACCCGATCGCCGGGTTCACCTACTACAGCTACGACGCCAACCTCGACCTCACCCAGGTCACCGACCCGATCGGGAACCGCACCGAGATGTCCTACGACGGCGCCGGGAACATGGTGTCGCTGACCGGCCCGGCGCCGCAGTTCGACAAGCAGTCCTGGACCTACAACGACATGCACGAGGTCCTGACCGCCCGGGACGGCCGCGGCAACGTCACCACCTACGGCTATGACCCGCAAGGACGGCTGACCTCCGTCAGCACCCCCGACAGCCAGCAGTCCGTGTTCACCTACTACGCCGACGGGCAGCTCAAGACCGCCACCGACCCGGACCTGAACAAGACCACCTACACCTACAACGCCCACCACGACCTGGAGACCGTCACCAGCCCGGCCGGCAACATCACCACCTGCACCTCCTACAACGCCGACGGGCAGGTCACCAGCATCCAGGATCCCAGCCTGCAGACCAGCACCGCCAGCTACGACAACGACGGGAACCTGACCAGCATCACCGACCCGCTCGGCAACGTCACCAGCTACGGCTACGACGCCGACGGGCAGCTGACCAGCATCCAGGACCCGAACCTGCAGACCAGCACCGCCAGCTACGACCACGCCGGGCAGCTCACCAGCGTGACCAGCCCGCGGGGCAAGACCACCAGCTACACCTACACCGCCGACGGGCAGGTCGCCACCGTCACCGACCCCGAGAACAACCTCACCACCTACCACTACTTCAAGAACGACTGGCTGCTCGATATCACCCGCCCCGACGGCATCGACCTCGGCTTCGGCTACGACGCCGACGGCCGCCTGTTCGCCTACCTCGACGGCATCGGCAACACCACCCGCTACTTCCGCGACTCCTACGGCCGCGTCACCACCATCATCGACCCCCTCGACCGCTCCACCCAGTACAGCTACGACACGAACGGCAACCCCGCCACCCTGGCCACCCCCGACGGGCTGGTCACCAGCTACGGCTACGACCCGGAAAACCGGCTCACCTCGATCAGCTACTCCGACGGCAGCACCCACCCCGTCGCCTACGGGTACGACGACGCCGGGCAGCTCACCTCGATGACCGACGGCACCGGCCACTCCACCTACGCCTACACCGCCGACGGCCAGCTCAGGACCACCACCGACGGCGCCGGGAACACCACCGGCTACCACTACAACCCCGACGGCAACCCCGACACGATCACCTACCCCAACGGCCACGACGTCACCATGGCCTACAACCACGGCCAGCAGAACACCGGCATCACCGACTGGAACGGCCGACCACCGGCTTCGGCTACGACCCCGACGGCCGCCTCACCAGCCAGGCCGATCCCGACGGCGTCACCGCCACCACCAGCTACAACGCCGACGGCCAGATCACCGCCATCACCGACACCAGCGCCGGCACCACCCTGGCCGGCTTCGCCTACACCCGCGGCGGCAACGGCGAACCCGCCGCCGCCACCACCACCGGCACCGCCCTCACCGACCCCGCCCACGCCTACACCTACAACAGCCTCGGCCAGCTCACCGGCGACAACACCACCAGCTACACCTACGACCACGCCGGCGACCCCGTGACCCTCGGCAGCCACATCACCGAGGGCTTCGGCAGCGCCGACCAGATCATCAACCGCGTCATCGACGGTGTCACCAACACCGGCTACACCTTCAATCCCCGCGGCGACCGCACCACCGCCACCACCGCCGGCGTCACCACCAGCTACGGCTACGACCAGGCCAACCACCTCACCAGCTACACCCCGCCCGCCGGGCCGGCCACCACTTATGCCTACAACGGCCAGGGCCTGCGCACTTCCAAAACCACCAGCGGCGCCGCCACCAGCTACACCTGGGACACCGCCGGCAGCCTCCCCCTCATGCTCACCGCCGGCACCACCAGCTACATCTACGGCCCCGACCACCTCCCCATCGAGTCCATCGACGGCTCCGGCACACCCACCTACCTCCTCCACGACCAGCTCGGCTCCACCCGCCTCCTGGTCAGCCAGGCCGGCGACGTCACCGGCACCTACACCTACGACGCCTGGGGCAACACCACCAGCCACACCGGCACCGCCACCACACCCCTGCAGTACGCCGGCCAGTACCTCGACAACGAAACCGGGTTCTACTACCTCCGCAACCGCTACTACGACCCCCTCACCGCCCAGTTCCTCACCATCGACCCCCTCGTCGCCCAGACCCGCGCCACCTACACCTACACCGGCAACAACCCCATCACCAGCACCGACCCCACCGGCCTCCTCAACGAGCCCGTCGGCCAAAGCTGCAACCCCGAAGACCAGTACTGCGCCAAGGACGCCCGCTACCCCTGTCAGGCACAAGGGATTGGCTGCCGCCACGCGGCGCCGGTGTCGCAAATCGCCGGGACCATCGCCAAGGCAATGGCCGCAGTCACGGCATATTCATTTGGGCTCGAGGGCGGCGCAGTGGCCTACCGGTCCGTTTACGCGCTGTCCGTACGCGTGTCAGCGTGGCTCGCAACGCTTGGCGCAGGTAGCGCTGCAACTGCTTCCGCCGCGAACAACTCCTCAGAGGCAGGCGGAGGTGCGAGTTCCGTAGGCGAAAGCAGTACCGCGTGGCTGGAAAGAGCTCGGGAAGCTGCGAAGCAGGTAGAGCAGCGCCAGGAGTTTGATGACACCACCTACAGAGCCGGACATGCCGGTGAAAATGCGGCCGAAACGATTGAGAATGCGCAAAAATCCCTCGAGCGCGTAGAGCCTACCGGGACCGAGACTCGTGTCCCGCCAGGAGGGCCTTCCTACACCGAAGCCCAATCCTACGCATCATCCCTGAACGATCCGATGACACAGATGTTCGTCAACGGTGCGATTGCCTCACGCGTGGTCTGGCTGCTCCTGCGTAGAATATTCGGTGGAGGTGGGTGATCAAGGAGTCTGACCGGCAGTCAGCCAAAGTGCAGGCCGTCGCCGATCTGCTGGCCGCGCTGGTTAGCGGTGAAGGCGTTGCGGGCGCGATCCGGGCATGTTGGTACCGGCATCCACTCTTCGCCTCGACTCTCATGTCGGAATCGATGCGGCGGCAATTCCCGCCAGGGTGCGATCTGCGGCTTGTGACAGCGTTCGTTTCCCGGATCCGGTCATCCCGACCGCTGGTGCCGGGTAGCTTCCCGAGTCGTGAGACCGAGGCAGTGATCCGGGCGTGCCTCGGCGAGCTGAACCTGCTGGACGAAGTTCACCCGGCTCGTTTCAACTATCCTGAAATTGGCATCGACGTACTCGGCGAGCTATTCGAGGAATGGCGGCCCGATGCGGAGGAGATAATGCAATGGTTTGAACACGTCCAGCAGGCGACACGTGCAATGGGGGACGCGTTTCCGGAACTCGAATCTGGTGAGGCGGGCTGGTTCACGGCTGGAATGCACCAGTCTCCGTTCGCGAACGGTTGAGGTGAACCACCGGATTGACAGTGCGAGGAAGGATAGATGGCACGCATCGGCCTGCGGAGGCGTTCACGCAATACCATGCCGCGCACCATCGTGGGCTTGTGGCTCCGAGGGCTGATGCTACGCGATCCGGAGATCTGGCGGCCGCTGTCACCGCGGCTCAACGGCGGGAAGCTGGGGTTTCCTCGCGAGGAGGCCAGTGTTGTCCACGCCGCGTGCGAACTGGCCGTCCGCGAATACTGGGGTAAGGATTATGACGTCCGCGACATCACGGCTATCGTGATGTTCATACGCGAAGCAGATCTGGCGAACGGCAAGACGCCCTACCGGCAGTTGGAGATGGAAGCTGTCATCCGCTCCGCGCTCGGTGAAACTGACGTAGACATGAGTGGAATACCCCGCACGGCGGTCTTTGAAATACAGATTGTAATGGCGGGATTCATTGCGGTTAAGCTGTCATGGTCCGAACCGAAAATTAACGAGCTGATCATTGAGGCCGAACAGGCCGCGTTTAGCCGTGGCTGGCATCCCCCGGTCGCGACTTAGCTCCATCTGCCGCCGGCGAATGACTTGGGTCGTGCGGCGGCCTTGCCACCGGGCCCGCTGGGACTTCTTTCCGAGACGTTGTGCACGCGGCAAGTTGACGTCCAGAACAGCGGCTCTGAGCCATTCTGTCCGCCCTGGCCTGAGTGATGAAGAGCATGCATACCGAGCCATTTGCCTGCGGTGTGGCGTTAAGTGCGCTTACTGAGAGTGACGGCCGGCGGTCGCGGGTCGCCCGCCAGCATTCGAGCAACTCCCAGGCCTCGGTGACCACTGTCGACTTGATGCCTGTTTCTACTCATCTGACTATTAGCTGTTTCTGATCTTGATCGCCGTTCCTGTCATCCTCGTTTCGTGATCAACCTCAGCTGCACACCCATGCACCACCTGACGATCGTGGTGACTCCTGCACGCGCTGCTGCGCAAGGACGAGGTACCTGGTGGCGGTCGTAGCGACATTGAGCAAGGGCTACGACCTGGAGTACACCTGGCGCCAGGTCGTAGCTGGCGCGGTCGCCGAGGTGCGGGGCTACTACATCGAGGCCGCGGACGGCGGCGAGCCGCCGGGCCGGTGGTGGGGGCCTGCAGCCGAGGCGCTGGGATTCCGGCCCGGTCAGTTCATCGAGCGCGAGCCGTACGACTTGCTGTTTGGCCGCCGACAAGCTCCCGACGGCACACAGCTCGGTAGGCAACTCCCAGGCGGCCGGCCAGCGGCGGACCTTTATGTACGGCTCTTAGCAGCCGAGCCGCACGCCACGAGTGAGCGGGGGCGCGAATTGCTGGTCGAGGCTGCGGCCAGGGCACGGCAGAGTCCGTTGTACTTCGACTTGACGGTCTCGTTCTCGAAGTCGATCTCGCTCTTCCACGCCTCGCTCGGTGAGAACGCCGGGCAGGCCAGCCGAGTCGGGGATGCCGAGGGCGCAGCCTACTGGGTCGGCCTGATCGACGAGGTCGACGCGATGATCTGGAATGCGGTCTACGCGGGGTTCGGCTACTTCCAACGCGAGGCCGGGTACACGCGCACCGGCTCTCACGCCTCCCGGGTCGACGGCCGAGAGACCGGCCAGTGGCATGAAGCCGACCTGGCGGTGGCGCACTGGCTGCAGCACACGTCCAGGGACGGCGACCCGCAACTGCACGTACACTCCCAGATCGCGCACATCGCTCGGACCGTGATGGACGGGAAGTGGCGGGCGCCGGACTCGTACGGCTACAACGAGCACGTCGGCGCCGTGGCCGCGATCGTCTCCCAGCACCTGGAGGAGGCGCTGACCCGGCGGTTCGGTCTGGAGTGGGTGGCCCGTGACGACGGCCACGGGTTCGAGATCGCGGGCATCGGCGGGGAAATGATGCGCGTGTTCTCCTCGCGCCGCGAGTCGATCACGCGCGATGTGCGCAGGCGCGCGCTTGAGTTCGAAACGCGGTACGGGCGCGCGCCGTCGCAGCGCGAGCTGGCACACCTGGCGCAGGCGAGCAACTTCGCTACTCGCGCGGCCAAGGGCAACAAGACCCTGGACTTCGGTGCATTGCACGCGAGCTGGTCGGAGCGGCTCGCGCGCGAACTCGGCGTGCGGCTCGCGAAGGTCGCGCCGTCGGTGTGGCACCAAGGCGACGCGCGGCACACGAGCGAGCCGGGGCCGCAGCAACGCGGTCCCTGGCTGAGCGCCCTGGAGCTCCAGCGCGCGGCTCTGAAGGCGCTGGCCCTTGCCCAGCAGGACAAGAGCACGTTCACGCGGGCGGATGTGATCAAGTATCTGGGCCGTGTGTTGCCCAGGACCGGGATGGTCCCCGCTGAGGCAGCGAATCTGCTGGAGGATCTGGCGGACCGGGCGCTCGCGGGGGAGTTCGAACAGGTCGTGTGTCTGGAGGCTCCCGAGGCTGCGCGCGTGCCCGACTGCCTGCTCCGCGCGGACGGGCGCAGCGTGTACCAGCGGCACGGCGGCGTGAGATACGCCACGCGGGTGCAGTTGTCCGTAGAAGAGCGGCTCGTGGCGCAAGCCCAGGCCATGGGTGCGCCTGCGCTGACGCGCGATCAGGCGGCGCGTGCGCTCGGCGCGAGCATCACCCAGCTGGACGCCGCGCTCGCACGCGGCGCGTCGGACTCGCGCGAGCGGCTGCTGCGCACCGGGCTGCGTGAGGATCAGGCCGCGGCAGTGTTCGCCGTGCTGACCGACGGCCGGCGCGTGTCATTGATCAACGCGCCGGCCGGGTCTGGCAAGACCCGCGCCCTAGCCGCGGCGACCGGGTCTGGCTCGCCGGGGGGCGTGGCCGAGTGATCGGCGTCACGCCGTCACAGTCCGCGCGGAACACGCTCGCGGCTCGCGTGCCCGAGTCCTACAACCTTGCGCAGTTCCTCGGCCACCTGCCTGATCAACGCGGCGCCCTGGGCGCAGTCCAACTGCGACCTGGCGACCTAATCCTCGGCGACGAGGCTTCTATGTGGTCGACGCCTGACCTGGCTGACGTGATCAGCCACGTCGCCTCGGCCGGCGCCAAGCTCGTCCTGGCCGGTGACACCGCGCAGCTGCAGGCGGTCGAGAGCGGGGGCGACATGACGCTGCTCGCCGAGGCACTCGGCTTCGTCCAGCTCGCCGAGCCGACCAGGTTCGCCGCTGCGTGGGAGCGCGCAGCCAGCCTGCGCCTGCGGTCGGGTGACGTGTCGGTTCTGGCCGAGTACGACGAGCACGGCCGGATCGTCGGCGGCGATCCAGAAGACATGATGGACGCCGCCGCCCGCGCCTACGTCGCGCATGCGCTCGACGGCAAGGATGTCCTCCTGATGGCCGCCGACCACGCCCGCCGCGGCGAGCTGTCCCGGCGCATCCGCGACGACCTGATTCGACTCGGCCTGGTCTCGGCGGGCCCGTCGGTGCCGATCGGCGACGGATCGCCGGCGAGTGTGGGTGACCTGATCGTCTGCACCCGGAACGACCACTCGGCCGAGGCCGGGGAACCCGGTCGCATGCTGGCGAACGGCGATCTGCTTCGGGTCGAGTCCATCACCTCGGGCGGCCTGCTGGTTCGTCGTGCGCTGGACGCCGACCCCGACATGGGGGCTCGCCGGTGGACCGAACGGCCATTCCTGTATCGGAATCTCAAGGATTCAGAACTCGGCTACGCGGTCACCGATCACGCCGCGCAGAGCCGGACCGTTTATGCCGGGCTCACGGTCATCACCGGCACCGAAGACCGGCAGCACGTCTGCGTCGCCCTCCTCCCGAGCGACCCACGTCAACACCGCGTTCGTGTTTACTTGCTCCCTGAAGGTCGCCGACCCGGCGCCAGGACACCGGTCGGCTCCGGAACTGCGCCGGTATGACCGCCTACACAGCTCACCGAGCATGGCGGTGCCCGGAAGTGATCCCGACACCGGGATGGAGGCGCTGGCGGTGCTCGCCGCCGTCGTGCGGCGGGATGGCCAGGAAGTCTCGGCCACGTCGACGCGGCTGCGGAACCTCGCGAACGCCGATCACCTGGCGATCTTGAACGCCATCTGGACCGCTGAGACCTCGGAGGCGCGTGAGCGGCGGTACCGCGGCCTGCTGACCGAGGCCCTGCCGCCGCGCTACCGCGACGCGCTCGATCAGAAGGCGAAGTGGCTGTGGCGAACGCTGCGAGCCGCCGAGCTGGCCGGGCTCGACGCCCAGCAGGTCATCAGTACGGCGGTGGGGGAGCGGAGCCTTGCCGACGCCCTGGATGTCGCCGCCGTCATCGACTCCCGCATCCGTCGGCGGA
This sequence comes from uncultured Actinomycetota bacterium, assembly GCA_963739025.1. Taxonomy (GTDB): domain Bacteria; phylum Actinomycetota; class Actinomycetes; order Streptosporangiales; family Streptosporangiaceae; genus Chersky-822. The sequence goes on from CAVTYS010000007.1 coordinate 166,564, forward strand.
CTGGGTCGCTGATCCCGCAGCCTACGCGGTCCTGGTCCGAGCAGGTCCCCGGCAGCTCAGACCCGGACCGCCGCCGGTACGTGGCCGAGATCGCGGGGATGATGGACGCCCGCAAGGAGCGGATCGGTGAGCACGCGGCGGAACACTCCCCGGCGTGGGCGACGGCAGCGCTCAGGCCCGTTCCTCCTGATCCGGTAGACCGCCTCGACTGGCAAGCCAGGGCCAGCACCGTCGGCGCCTACCGGGAGCTGTACGGCTACGACAACGCCACCGAGCCGATCGGCCCCGAACCCATCGGCGACGTGCCCGACAAGCGCGCCGCCTGGCACGACGCTTTCGCCGTCATGCGACCCGCGCGCGGCATGGACGTCCGCGGCCTGCCCGACGGGTCGCTGTTGCAGCTTCGCGACACGTATCCGGTCGAGACCTTCTGGGCGCCGAGATGGGTCGGCGACCAGCTGCGCCAGGTCCGCCGGGCGGCTGACGAGGCCCATCAGGCCGCCGTTCTCCACGAGGCGGAGACCCGCATTGCCGGCTCACGCGGGGACGAGACGGCAGCAGCACGCAAGCGGGCCCTCGCGCGCAGCTACACCGCTTTGCACGACGCCTACCGGGCGCGGGAGGGCATCTTCGCGGGCGTTATGGCCGACCGGGCGGCGTGGGAGCGGGCCACCGCCCGTCAGCGGCAGCTAGCCGTCGCCGCTGACGCCGAGCTTCGCCGCAGACATCCTGGCCAGCCGCTCGCGCCGCTGCGCTCCGCCGAACCGCCACCGCTGACCGCCAGCGAGCACAGAGACCTCGAGCTCGTGCCCGGCCAGGCAACCGGCGAAATCAGCCAGTGGATCAAGGACCTAGCGATCCAGCGCGAGGAGTTCGCCCGCGAGCTGGCCAACCGGCTCAGCGTGCGAGCGCCGAGCGAAGGCCTGGGATGGTTCCAGGCAGGCCAGCCGTTAAGTATTGGCCGGAACCCTGAGCAGGATGCCATCCTGCAGCCGCCCAAGCCGGTCATCCGGCCGTCGGGCTGAGTCCTGGCGCGCGCAGCAGAGCACGAGGCAGATCGTGAGGCGATCAGCTGACGGTGCACGCTCGTGGCTTTGTCGGCGGGGTCGGCCGCTCAGCGCGCCAGCAAAGTTCGAACCAGACGGTTCGCCCGTGACGCCCTCCGCTGTGGCCCCACCGGTCGGCGATGATGTCGACCAGATCGAGGCCACGGCCTGCTTCCGCCTCGGGGCCGACGCTAACCGCTAAGGGCTTGCGTTCCGCCCCGTTGTCGGTGACGGCGATCAGCGCGGAACCATCACGGACCACCACGGTCACGTCGAAGGTGCCGCCTGCGCCGGTCGCGGTGTGCTGCAGCGCGTTCGTCGCTAGCTCGCTGACCAGGAGTACGGCTTCGTCCGCGACGGGAACCGACCCCAGCGTCCGCCTGATGAAGTCACGCGCTACGGCCACCTGGTCGGGACGTCCGGGGAAGGACCGCCGCTTCGGACGGACGGCCAGGACAGCGGGCTCAGCCATGGCCGGCAACCCTAGGCTCGATCGGCGCCCGATCCCGAGATGAACGTGCGACCGTTCCGAGGTGCGGCTTGGCGGCGACCGAAGCCGCAGTTCTGTGCGGATCGGCAGCTCAGATGAGGCCCGCCCGATGAGCTAGCGGGCGAAGCTGCGGGGTGCTCGCGCGATGCTCCCGGCGCAAGAGCACGGCGAGCATGTCGTGCGTGGCAGCGTCGTAGCGCACAAGCTGCGGCGCTGTCTGCTCGGCCGTCAGCAGCATGTTGACCGCGGCAGCGTCGCGCCTTTGCTGTGTGGGCGCGCGCCAGGCCGAGGCTGACCTGGCTGCGTCGGCCGGTGAGACCGGCCGGGAGGGAGTCGAGGTCTAGCGACTGGCCGACGTCGACGGCCGTGGCGGCATCGCCGAGGGCCACGGCGGCCGAGATCTCGTGGATGCGGACGTTCGTCGGGCCGAACGCCGTCCAGTAGTCGTTGCGATCCTCGCCAACGGCGTCCGCCGCCTGCCGGGCCGCGCCGAGTGAACGGGCTACCGCTGCCTCGTCGGAATCGTGGGCGGCAGCGAGCGCGTCGGCCAGGTGCAGCGCGCCGAGAACGGACAGGCGCTGCGGATTGGCGGACGCCACCGGCCGTTGCAGCCCGCTGACAGCTCCGGCCACGAGATCGCGCGCCTGCGGCGAGCGCTTCCGACGGATGAACACATGCGCGAGGCGGAATGCCGACGCGGCGGCAAGCAACCCGGCATCGGCGTGCTCGGCCGCTGTCACTGCACGGTCCCCGGCCGTCCAGGCCAAGTCGGTCTCGCCGACCCTGCTCAGCACCGAGGCAGTCGCCTGATAGACCTGCGACCGCACCTCGTTGACGGCGACCACGTCAGCGCTGGGGCACGTCCGCGCCGCCGTCTCGACGGCCCGGATCAGGCCAGGCAGCATCCGGCCGGCCTCGTTGTAGCGAGCAGCCTGATACGCGCGGTTCACCCGGTCGACGGCGATACGAAGGCCGGCCAGGCTCGGATCGCGGCCCGGGCCGCCTGGCGAGATCACGGTCTCGAGCGAGTCGTAGGCCATCATCGCGTGCTCGATGTCCCGCGCCGCCGCGTACCGCGACGCGCGGGGATCGACTGTGTCCTCGCCGGTCAGGTCGGCGACCTCGACTCGCAGCACTTCCGCGAGCGCGACCAGGACCGCATGACTGTCGACGTCCCGAAGACCTCGCTCCACCTGGGACAGCCAGCTCTCCGACCGGCCTACAAGCCCGGCCAGCGCGGTCTGCGACAGCCCGCGGCGCCGGCGCGCCCGCGCGATCCGCTGCCCGCGACCCAGGCCGTCCACCAGTCATCGCCCCCGTTCCGGAGGTCCCGAGGTAACTGCGTGCAACTCTTCCAGCACCCTCGGCCATTCTGGCATGCGCGCGCCCGGCGGCGCCTCAGCATCGAACAGCACCCGCACGCCCATCCCGCGCAGCACATCCAGGTTCCGGCCGAACGCCACATGACGCGCCAGCGCGTCCTTCACCTGCGGCACGAGCACGATCGGCACGCCCAGCCCGGTCAGCTCGCACAACAGCGCCGCCGCGAACGTGTCCGCCACCCCGGCCGCCCACTTGTTCACCGTGTTGAACGTCGCCGGCGCCACGACGGCCGCATCGGCCGCCGGAAGCTCGTCGGCATCGGCCGGCATCCGGAAGTCCGACCGGACTCGGTCGCCCGTCAGGTCCGCCAGCTCGCCCGCCCTGACGAACCGCTGGCCCATCGGCGTGGCGATCACCCGGACCAGCCACCCGGCGTCTTGGGCCAGCCGCACGAACTCGGCGACCGTCGATGCGGCGGGAGCAGCGCACGCCACGACATACAAGACGGCTGTGCGGCTGCTGGCGGTCATGAGCTGCGAGCGTAGTCCTGGTCGCCGAAGACGAGGTCCATGACCTCGGCGCCGGTGCTGATGACGGGGCGCAGTTCGCGGCGGTAGATCGTCTCCGTGACGCGCGTCGAACTGTGACCGACCAAGCGGCCGATCTCCTCGGTACTGACGCCACTATGGCTCATCAGCGAGACGAACGAGGTGCGGAGCTCGCGCGGCGTCCAGCCATCGCGGATCCCAGCCGCCCGGCAGACGTCCTTGAACATCCGACGCACGTTGCCCGCATCCAGCGGCCCGCCTAGCTTGGTCGTGAACACGATCCCGTTCTCTTGCCACAGCGGACCTGCCACCGCCCGGTCGGAGGCCTGGCCCTCGCGATGCTCCCGCAAAGCCGTCACCGCCATCACGGGCAGCCGAAGAGTACGCCGCGACTTCTCGGTCTTGGTGTCGCCGCTGGCCCGTACCGACCGCCAGACCGCGACGCTGGGCGGAACCGGCGGATCGGCGCCGAGATGGCCGTCGAGGTCGACATGATCCGAGCGCAGCGCGCGTGCCTCCTCCGTCCGGATCCCGGCGAGCAGGCACAGCACGATGTAGGCGTGCATGAGCGACGGCGGCCGCGGCGGGGACCCTGGGAACTCACGGACAGCCCGCTCCTGCCGGGATGCCTGGAGTACGGCATTCGCCTGTTCCTTGGTGAGCGACTTGCTCGGCCGGCCCGGTCCGCCCTTCGGGGAGTCCACCAGCGCGGCGACGTTCCGCGCGACCAGGTCGTTCGCCTCGGCGTGCCGCAGCGCCCGTTCCAGGCCGAGCCGGGCGATGCTGACCGTCTCCGTCGAGTGCGTTCTCGCGAACCGGGTCAGTGCCCCGCGGACGTCACCCGCCGTCAGTTCGGCTAGGGACTTGCCGCCGATCTCGGCGAGAACCGGCTTCAGAACGTTGCGGTATTTCGCCACGGTCTGCGGTGAGCGACCGTCCATGCCGTCCGCCAGCCAGTCATCCACTGCAGCGTTCAGCGTGACCGTGCGCGACGATTGCACCGGCTGGGCAAGCTGGTCGTGCAGTGCCTTGAGCTTGTCCTTGACCTCTTGCTTGGTCTTGCCGGTCACGACCTTGCGCAGCCGCTTGCCGTCCGGCCCGAAGCCTAAGCTGGCCGCGCCTACGTATCTTTTGCGGTCGGCGACCCAGTAGATGGCGTCGTCGCCCCAACCTCGTCGACTCATAGCCCTGAGCGTAAGCAGGGCCACCGACAATGGCTAGCAGAATGGCTAGCAGCCGCGGCGCGCGGCAGCGAAGACGATCTTGCTAGATGTCGGCTGACCTGCGAGAACTGCTGGTGGGCGGTACTGGGATTGAACCAGTGACCTCTTCCGTGTCAGGGAAGCGCTCTCCCGCTGAGCTAACCGCCCGCGAGGCGGAAGCGGGAATCGAACCCGCGTACAGGGCTTTGCAGGCCCTTGCCTAAGCCACTCGGCCATTCCGCCACCGGCCGCCCGCCGCGAGGGGAGCGCGCCAAGGTGCCTGCAGAGCCGCCCTGGACCTATCTGCCCTGCTGCGAACACAGGAAGACGGCGCCCGGCACCTCCGAGCGGACGACGGGATTCGAACCCGCGACCCTCACCTTGGCAAGGTGATGCTCTACCAGCTGAGCCACGTCCGCGTTGTCGGCCCGCTCAAAACGAGCCCGCTGCGCCAGGCCGACCTACTGGCTGGCGCGCGTTCAGCACTGTAGCCGATCCGCGCTTGCCCGCCAATTCGCCCCAGCGCTCAGCGGAAGCCAGCCTACCGCAGATCAGCCTCACCGGCCGCGCGCCCGAGCCTGGCCAAACCCGCCGGTGAACCCTTGATGGGCCAAGCACACCGCGACCGGTGCAACGGGGAAGCAGGTCGGCATATCCGGCAGGCAGGCATAGTGGCAGGCTGTCAGCCATGCGAACAGTGATCGTCAGCGGCGAGCCGCTCACCGTCGAGGATGTCGTGGACGTCGCGCTCGGCCGGGCAACCGCCGAGCTCGGGCCGGGCGTACCGGAGCGGATGCGGGCAAGCCGAGACGTCGTGACGGCGGCCATCAAGGGCCCGCATGCCGTCTATGGCGTCAACACCGGCTTCGGCGCGCTCGCCGACACGAGCGTCGGTGAGCAGGACCTCGCAACACTGCAGCGCGCGATCGTGATGTCGCACGCCGCCGCGACCGGCGAGCCACTGAACGACGAGACCGTCAGGGCGCTGTTGCTGCTGCGCGCGAGGACGCTGGCGGCCGGCTACTCCGGCGTGCGCCCCGACCTGCCCGCCAGGCTGATCGAGATGCTGAACCTCGGCCTGCTGCCGGTGATCCCCGGCAAGGGATCGGTCGGCGCGTCCGGCGACCTGGCACAGCTCGCCCACCTGGCCCAGCCGCTGATCGGCGAGGGCAGGTTGCGCACAGCGGGCGATCCGGCCACAGGCAGGCCCGCCGGCGAGGTGCTCGCCGAGCACGCGGTCGCCCCGCTCACGCTCGCGCCGAAGGAGGGGCTGTCGCTGGTCAACGGCACCGAGCCGATGCAGGCCTTGCTAGCGTTCTCGGTACACGACGCGGCCCTGCTCGTAACCGCGGCCGACATCGCCTGCGCGCTGTCCGTTGAGGCCCTGCTCGCCACCGACCGGCCCTACGACGAGCGCGTCCAGGTGATCAGGCCACATCCCGGCCAGCTCACCAGCGCCGCGAACCTGCGTGCCCTGCTGGCCGGATCCGGCCTGCTGGCCAGCCACCGGTTCAGCGCGCACGCGGTCCAGGACGCGTACTGCCTGCGGTGCGCGCCCCAAGTGCACGGCGCGGTGCGGGATGTGCTCACCTTCGCCAGGTCGATCATCGATACCGAACTCGGCGCGATCGTGGACAACCCGGTCATCGTGCCCGACGGCGAGGTCATGACCACCGGCAACTTCCACGGGGAGCCGCTCGCGTTCGCGGCCGACATGCTCGCGATGGCGATCTCCGAGCTCGCCAGCATCAGCGAGCGCCGGGTCGACCGGATGCTAGACCCCGCGTTCTCGCGCGGCCTGCCCCCGTTTCTGGCCCCGGCGGCTGGCACCAACTCCGGCTACATGCTGGCCCAGTACACGGCGGCGTCGCTGGTCAGCGAGAACAAGGTGCTCGCCCACCCGGCGAGCGTCGACACCATCCCGACCTCCGGCAAGCAGGAAGATCACGTCTCGATGGGCTGGACGGCCGTGCGCAAGCTGCGGGAAGTCGTCACGAACGTCCGCACGTGCCTGGCTGTAGAAATTTTGTGCGCAACACAGGGCATCGGGCTTCGAGCTGGCATCGCTGGGCCGGCCGCTCCCGTGGCGGCGGTCTATGACGTCATCAGGGCGGAGGTACCGGCCATGGACGTCGACCGTGAGGTTAGTGCCCAGATCATGGCTGTCGAGCGGCTGATGCCCGATCTGTGCGCAGCTGCGTCGGCCGCATGCGGCGGTCTCAGCTAGAGGCTCGCCGGCATCGCGTGCGTTGAACTCGCAATCGGCCCCGTGACGGCATAGCGTCTCCGTCATGGCTGTATGGATGAACGGGGATCTGCTCCCCGACGACGACGCGAGAGTCTCCGTCTTCGACCACGGGCTGGTTGTGGGGGACGGGGTCTTCGAGACGATCAAGGTGGCGGGCGGCGTCCCGTTCGCGATGACCAGGCATCTGGTGCGGCTGCGCAGGTCCGCGCTCGGCCTCGGGCTGCCCGAGCCTGACCTCGAGCAGATCAAGGCAGGCGCGCTGGCCGTGATCGCAGAATCCGGTAACCCGCCGCTCGCCCGGCTGCGGGTCACGTTCACCGCAGGCAAGGCGCCGCTCGGATCCGAGCGCGGGGACTCGCCAGCAACCGCGATCGTGGCCATGGCCGAGCAGCCAAGGCCAGCGGCGTCGGTCGACGTGGTGACCGTGCCCTGGCCGAGGAACGAGCGCGGCGCGCTGTCTGGCCTGAAGACGACGTCGTATGGCGAGAACGTGCGCGCGCTCGCCTACGCCGCCGAGCGCGGTGGCAACGAGGCGATCTTCGGCAACACCGTCGGCCAACTGTGCGAGGGAACCGGCACGAACGTGTTCGTGGTGAGAGGCGGCAGGTTGCTGACGCCGCCGCTGTCGTCCGGCTGCCTGGCGGGGGTGACCAGGGCACTGGTGATCGAGTGGGCGGGTGCCGAGGAGGAAGACCTTCCGCTTGACGCGCTCGCCAGCGCGGACGAGGCGTTCCTGTCCGGGACCACCAGGGATGTCCAGCCGATCCGCCGGGTGGACGGCGCGGAACTTGCGTCCGCGCCTGGCCCGGTCACCAGAAAGGCTGCCGAGATATTCGCGCTCCGGTCGGCGGAGTCGCCAGATCCCTGACATCGCCCGAGCCGTGAGTAATGGGCCGCCCCATTGCTCACGGCTCTGGACTGCTCAGGCTTGCCAGAGCAGTTCGTCGAGCTCGCTGTCGACGTCGATGAAGTCGCCCTCGGAGCCGGCCGGGATGATGCCGTATGTGCTCCTGAGGAATTCAGCAGTGGCACTTCGCGGCGCCTCGAAATGTGCCTCGCCGAACGGCGACTCCAGCGCGATGTTCAGGACGTCCGCGCCGTCGAACTCCTCAGGCCAGACCTTCACGTCACCGTCGCCGACGCGGCGCTCGAGGCCTGCGGCCAGCAGTTCTCGCGCGAAGATCCACTCGACCGGCTCGTCGGTGCCAACGTGGAACGACATCTTGATCGCGTAAGGATCGTCGGCGCAGTAGTCGAGACTGGCCACCAGGGGAACGGCTCCATGCTCGGGGACCACCAGGCTGAGACCCAGCTCAGCGGAGACCGTAACGCTGTTCATCATGGGGTTCTGACCTTTGCCTAGTCGCACCACGGAGAACCGTCATGCGTAATTGGTGCGGTTGCCGTCCCATTTGATGGACGTTGGTCCCGCGGAACTGTTGCCTTGGGGGGTAGATTCCGCGTTCCCGGCCGCTCGTAACCTCGGTCACTGCTCACCAAAACGCCTGTGACCTGGTCAAACGCTTCGGGAAACAGAACGCCTAAAATCACGCGGAGTGTTCCTGTGACCTGCTCTAACACAGTGTGACGTTCGTCTCACTCAGTGTCGCGTAAAGTTCCGGCATACTCTTGGCCGCCACCCGCGCGCCGCGGCTGGCCCCGGCCGCAGCGAGCCCGGCGCGGAGGCCGAATGCGCTACGCTGTGATCGCCCGCTGGACGGCTTTGCCGGCCGCGGGCGAGGGCGATTGGCTCAGCGGGAGAGCGCCTCGTTCACACCGAGGAGGTCACTGGTTCGATCCCAGTATCGCCCACCTTGTTCACCGGTCAGTTGCCAGCGCGATGTGGCCGCTCGTCTTCTGGCGCCATGATGCCAGTTGGTTCCTGCGTTGCCGGTTGGGTCAGGCCCGGAGCCCGGTGGTGGATGATCGAGAGGTCCTCTTCGCCAAGTGCTTCCTCTTCTTCGGTGTCGATGACCGTCGGCTGGAAGAGCTGCTGTGCGATCAGCGTAGGCACGAACGCAGAGAGGATGACGACGGTCACCAGACTCGGTGTACTGGGTCTTGTCGATGAGGTGGTGGGTGAGGCCGAACAGCGCGGCGATGGAGCCGAACGTGAGCCCGGTGGCCATCAGCAGCGTGGTGTAGGTGCGTTCCCGGAGCGCAGCCGGTCCATCAGCACGCGGTCATGCAGGAATACCCCGGCGACGACCAACCTTGCGACGTATGCGGGCAGGACCGCTTCGCTGCCAGCCTGGGTGGCCAGCCCGCCGAGACCGAGCAGGATGACCAGTATGAGCTTGATCTCCGGTTCGGAGACCCGGTGGCCGAAGTGCTTGATGGCCAGCCGGAGCAGCCGGGGCAGCACCAGCAAGGTCACCGCGCTGACCGCGGCGAAGACGAGGAGCAACCAGCCGTAGGTGGCGAACAGGCCGCCCAGGGCCAGCACGGTGCCCAGGTCGGTGATGAAGCAGGCCGCCAGGATGAGCTTGCCGAGCTCGTGCCGGTTCAGCCCGTCTCGACCATTACCGCGTACACCACGGCGACCGAGGTCGTGCTCAGCGCGACCCCGCCGATCTCGGCGGCGTGTAGCCGCCACCCGAAGCCGAGCTTGCAGAACCCGAATGCGGCCAGGAACGGCAGGGCGAAGGAGACCGCGCCGATCGAGCCCGACCGTGACGCTGCAGGCCACGATCAGCTCGCCGTACGACCAGAATGGAGTGGCGCTGGAGCCCAACGGCTTCATCGAATTCATCGACGGCTTTCTTGACTCGACTCCGGTCTTCGACGGCACCCGGGTCTGGTTCGCTCACAACGTCGGCCAGCAGCCGCCGAATTTCGCGTCCACCGTGCGATACGGGTACCTCGACGTCACCACCAACCAACTCACCGACTCATTGTTGATCGTCGACCCGCCGAACTCCTATGAGCTCAACGGCTCGGTCGGAGTCGGGCTCAACGCCAACGGCACCGAGTCCATCTTCTTGAACTGGGCCTACACCGACCCGAGTAAGAACCTGACCGTGTCCGACGCCGTCGACGCGTTCGTGTTCAACGGCAGCCTGCCGAGCCCGATCGGCAGCATGCAGACCCTGATAACCGGCACCGACGGCGACAACTCCCTCTTCAGCAACAACTCGTCGGTCGCCGTCGAGCCCAGGCAGATCGGCAACACCACCTGCGCGATCACCACGCAGCAGTACTTCAACGACAGCTGGGACACGCGGCTGGCACGGATCTGCTCGCCGGACCAGATCAACGTGCCATCGGTGGCCGGCCTCACGCCAGGGCAGGCGGGCACGGCGCTCGCTGGCTTCAGCCTGGCCGCCGGCAGCCAGACCACCACCACCGACTGCAACGGCATCATTCCCGGCCGAGTGGTGTCCACTAGTCCGGCGTTCGACACGGCGGTTCCGTTCGGCACGGCAATCAGACTGCTCGTGTGCGCCAACCCACCGACGATCTCCGTGCCGGACGTCACCGGCGACACGCCGGCTCAGGCCGCCGCGGCGATCCAGTCTGCCAACCTGAAAGTCGGCTCGACTGGCCTCGCGACCAGCTGCGACGTCCCGATCGGCACTATCATCCGCACCATCCCCCCGGCCGGCAGCCTGGTCTCCGCCGGCACCACCGTCGGTCTCATCAAATCCAGGGCCTTGTCCCCCGACTGCTCCTGACAAAGCACGACCGTTAGCCAGATGACCGGGTACCCGCGCCGCCAGCCCCCTTGGCGTGCGCGGGTACCCGGCCGCTAGGCAGGCATATCGAACAGCATGCAGCTCGATGTCGCGTGTGCCAGCAGGCGGCCGCGGGCATCGGTCAGCTTCGCCTCGGCCAGCGCGGTTCGCGAGCCGCGGGAGAGTACCGTCCCCGTCACGGTGATCCGGCCGGTCGCGGCGGTCACGGGGCGCAGGTACTTCGCCGTCAGGTCAAGCGACGTGTAACCCTTCCCGGCCGGCAGCACCGAGTGCACGGCGCATGCGGCGGCCGAGTCGAGCAGTGTGGCGATCACGCCGCCGTGCACCGTCCCGAGCGGGTTGTAGTGCGTCTCGTGCGGCTCGAGGGCGAAGGTGACCCAGCCGTCGCCGACATCGACGGGCTCGATCCCGATCATCTCCGCCACCGGCGCCCGCGGCAGCTCGCCGCGGCTGATAGCGGCGAGCACCTCGGCCCCTGGCAGGCCGGGCAGCGCCGCGAGCGTCACGGCGGGATCTGTCCAGGAGTAGGTCCTCGTCCGGCCGGCCCCGCCGGTTTCGCTGATAGCGAGCTGAGTCTGACTCATAGATCCAGCTTCCGTGGCGCTTGCTGAGTCTGTCAAGTAGACCTAGCCTGGGAATCGTGGAGGTGAAGCACATCAGCGCCGCCGGCCCGGAGGCCAAGGACTGGTCGATCGAGAACTGCACAGTTCAGCGCGCACTGGCCGTGCTGGGCGACCGGTGGACCTTCGTCGTGCTGCGAGAGGTCTTCAACGGGATACGCCGGTTCGACGACATGCGGGTGCGGACCAGCATTCCCCGCCAGGTGCTCAGCGGAAGGCTGGCCAGGCTGGTTGCCGAGGGTCTGCTGCGCAGAGAGCCGTACCAGGAGCTGAACCAGCGCCAGCGGTCGGAGTACCGGCTGACCCAGAAAGGGCTTGACCTGTATCCGAGTTTTGTCGCGCTGAACGAGTGGGGGGCGGCGTACTACGCCGACCCTGAGGGTTCGCCGCTCGCGTTCCGCCACCGCGGGTGCGTCGGTGCGGTCGTCGTGACGTTGCGGTGCTCGGAGGGTCATGACGTCGGCAGAGTCAGGGACGTGCTTCCCGCGCCAGGCCCCGGCGCTCGCAGGCTTCGTCAGCGCGCCGGTGCAGCAAGCGCGGCAAAACAGGCACCGTAATAAACGGGTTACCTGAGCGATGGCTATCCGTTAGCGCTGCCCGGGTATTTGCGCTGTAACACAGTGTGATGATAGCGATACTTTCTGCTGTCGATGACTCGGCTGATGGGCCCGCGGACGGGGGATTCACGTGCTGGGACAGGAACAGCCTGGGCGGCGGAGCCTGGCGTTCAAGCTGGCAATAGGAACCGCCCTCGTCGCGGCGCTGGCGATCCTGGCCGGAACAGCTGCCCTGGCGGTGATGGCCGGCTCAGGCAAGCAGCGGGCGGCGACGGGCGGCGCGCATCCGGCCGCAGCCAGGCGCGCGGCAGGTCAGGTGCGTCCGCTGCGGGTGCTGTCCATCATCCCGGCGAGAGGCGCGACCAGGCTGAGCGGCGACACGTCTATCCAGATCACGTTCTCCGATCCGGTCGCAAGTCACTCGGCAGATCCGGCTCTCCGCCCGGCTGTTCCCGGCTCCTGGCAGGCGGCTGGCAGGATGCTGACGTTCACGCCGGACGGCACGCTGAGGCCGTCGACGCGATTCACGGTGCGGATACCGGCTGGCCGGACCGGCGTCCGGTCAGTCGCCGGCGGGACGCTGGCCAGGCCAGTGACCTCGCACTTCAGCACCGCGGCGTATTCCCGCCTCAGGCTTGCCGAGCTGCTCAGCACGCTTGGTTACCTGCCGTTGTCCTGGTCGCCAGGCGCGGCCGGGCGGCTGGCCGGCGACCCAGGCGGCAGCGCCGTCAGCCAGCAGGCAATGGCATTCAGCCCGCCAATCGGCGCGTTCACCTGGCAGCGCGGGTATCCGGCCGCGTTGCACGACCAGTGGGTCCCTGACGTGGCCAACCCGCTGGTTCGCGGCGCGGTAATGGCCTTCAAGGCGCAGCACCGGCTGGCCATCACGCCCGTCACCGGCCGCACGTTCTGGCGCAAGCTGTTCGCTGCCGCCGAGCGCGGGCAGCGCAACAGGGTCGGTTACACCTACGCGGTCGCGAGCAAGGTGTCGCCTGAGACGCTGACGATCTGGCACAACGGCCGGGTGGTTATGCGCAGCTTCGCCAACACCGGCATCCCGGTCCGGCCGACAGCGGACGGAACCTTCCCCGTCTACCTGCGGTACCGGTACCAGGTCATGCGGGGCACCAACCCTGACGGCAGCCACTACGCCGACCCCGTGTCTTTCGTCGCGTACTTCAATGGCGGCGACGCGGTGCACTATTTCCCGCGCGGCGCATACGGCTACGAGCAGAGCCTGGGCTGCGTCGAGCTGCCGTATACCGAGGCCGAACAGGCCTGGCCGTACCTGACATACGGCAGCCTGGTCACGGTCACCGGCTGAGCCAGGGGACTCCCGGCGGCCAGGCGCTCTGGCTGGTCAGGCCGTTTCTCCGGATAACGCGACAGGCGTGAGCGCAGCCTTATTTTGTGCCCGTTTCTTCATCTGAACCGGGCACTCTCCCTCGTCCGTGGTACTTACACTCGCGGGTGAGGAAGAGGTGGTACAGATCGGGGCACATGACGAGAGGCCGAGCCCGGGCAGCAAGGCCTCAGACGATGTCGGCACAGGCGCAGACACCGCTTCGGACACCGTGCAGCTGCCGAAGGTTGCCAGTGACAAGGACATCACTGGCTCGCGCGAGTCCATTCAGGCGAGAAACGAAGACCTGCCCCGGACTCTGAGCCCGTCGGGTACGCCGCCGCCCGACGGCACTGACATGCCGCCACCCTGGCGCGTGCCGCCCGCCGCCCCCACTGTCATCGCCAGGAGCCCATCGGGTACCCCTGCGCCCGCCGCCCCCGCTGGCGCGAGGCAGGAGGGCGCCAGTCCGTCCGCTGAGCGGAACGCAGATTCGCGGCCGATCGGCGCGGCAGACTCCGTGTTCACCCCGTGGTCGGCGCGGCGCACGGCCGAGTCCGACGCCGCGCGCTCCGGGCCGGCTGCTGGCCTCGGACCCTCGCATGACCCGCTCAGCGGGCCGTGGCCGTCGTTCACCAGGCGGACAGAGCCGGCTGCGACACCGCCCGGCCCCGAATCTGAGCCCGGCGTCGCGGAGGAGGCGGCCCGGACCGACGAGCCCGCCGCGCCGCTCGGCGCCGCCGGCGCCATGGTCTTCGCGGTCCCGCCGTGGCGTGCCACGGCCGGCGACGCGACTCAGGTGCCTGCCGCTGGAGGTGTGCCATCGGCGCCAGCGGCTCCGCCCAGCCCGGTCGCCGATGCGCGCGGCACAGGGGGCTATGACAGCGGCTGGGCCGGTACGCCCGGCCCGGCGTGGCCGGTCGGCCCGGCAGCGGGAGGACCGTCCGGCTACGGAACGGCCGGACCGGGAGCCCCGATCGGACCGGCTGGTCCCATCGGCCCGGCGGGCCTAGCAGGGCCGGCAGGCCGGGGAGGACCCCTCGGCCCGGGAGGACCCTCCGGCCCTGGCAGGCGGCGCAGAACAGGACCGATGATCGGCGTCGCCGCCGCGGTCGTCGCGCTGCTTGTCGGCGGCGGGACGTACCTGTACGTGCAGAAGTCGAGCCCGGCAAAGGCCGCGGCACAGGGTTCGGGCGCGCACAGCCCGGCGCCGAAGGCGTTGCCCGAGCACGTGCTCGCGATCACCCCGGCGGAAGGCAGCACGTCGGTGAACGGGGCTGGCGAGATCCGGGTGGAGTTCTCCGCGCCGCTAAGTCCCACGTCGCCGATGCCGACCCTGAAGCCGGCGATCGACGGCAGCTGGCAGCGCCATGGCCACAGCGCGGTGTTCGCGCCCGCCCGCGGGTTCAAGCCACGGACGAAGGTGACCGTCCAGGTGCCCGCCGGGAGCACAGGCGTGACCTCGACAGGCGGCGGGAGGCTGGCCGCGCCCGTCACCGCGAAGTTCCGCACAGGCACGTACAGCACCGCCCGGCTGGAGCAGCTGCTCGCTCAGCTTGGCTATCTCCCGCTGACCTGGGCGCCGCTCACGGGTGCCGCACCGTCGCTTACCGACGCACGAGCCCAGGTCAGCACCGCCTACAGCCCGCCGGCCGGAACGTACACCTGGCTGAACGGCTACCCGGCCGCGCTGAAGCGGCTGTGGAGTCCTGGCAAGGCGAGCCAGGTGCTGCAGGGCGCCGTGATGGCGTTCCAGGCTGACCACGGGCTGATGTCGGACATGGTCTACGAGAACCAGCAGGGGCTGACCTTGCACGGGTCCATCGGCCGCCGGCTGTGGAAGGCCATGTTCCGCGCGGTCGCACGTGACGACACCAACCAGCACGGGTACACATACGCGCTGGCCAGCCAGCATGCCCCCGAAACCCTCACCGTCTGGCACAACGGGGTCGAGATCTTCAGGCACCTGGCGAACACCGGCATCCCGGCCAGGCCTACGGCGGTCGGGACCGACCCGGTGTACCTCAGGTACCGGAGCCAGATCATGAAGGGCAGGAACCCGGACGGCACCAAGTACGCGGACCCGGTCGCCTGGGTCGCGTACTTCCACGCCGGCGAGGCCGTGCACTACTTCCCTCGCTACAGCTACGGCTCACAGCAGAGCCTCGGCTGCGTGGAGCTGCCCTGGAGCGAGGCAAAGCGCCTCTGGCCCTACCTGACATTCGGCACGCTGGTCACGGTCACCGAGCCGTAGCCGGCCTGCGGGCGGAAACTCGCGCGCGGTGACGGCGCGGCGACCGCTAGCATCGAAGCTTGCGGTGACGAACACCGCGAACGCCAATCCACAACGCACGATGAAGGAGCTAGCCGTGCCTGCCGACAAGCTGCACATCACACTCGCCGGACGCGAGCATGTGGTGGAAGCTGGCACGACGGCGGGTGACGCGCTGGCGAGCGTCCCTGAGGCCGGCGATCCAGGGGGATCGGCAGCGCACCGCGCGCCGGTCGCTGCGCGGGTCAACGGGACCCTCCGTGACCTGGCCTGGCAGCTCAGCGACGGTGACGTGGTCGACGCGGTCGGCGCTGGCTCGCCTGACGGGCTCGCGATCTTGCGGCATTCCACCGCGCACGTGCTCGCCCAGGCTGTGCAGCACCTGCACCCCGACGCCAAGCTGGGCATCGGCCCGCCGGTCGAGAACGGCTTCTACTACGACTTCGACGTCGCGGAGCCGTTCAGCCCCGGCGACCTCAAGGCGATCGAGCAGCGGATGCGCCAGATCGTCAAGCAGGCCCAGCGGTTCAGCCGGCGGGTCGTCTCCGACACCGAGGCGCGCGCCGAACTCGCCGCCGAGCCGTACAAGCTGGAGCTGATCGGCCTCAAGGGCGGGGGATCTGCCGTCGGTGCCGAGGAGTCCATCGAGGTCGGCGGGCCCGAGCTGACCATCTACGACAACGTCGACCCGGCGACCGGCGACGCGGTCTGGAAGGACCTGTGCCGCGGCCCGCACCTGCCGAGCACCAGGAACATTCCCGCGTTCAAGCTGATGCGCAGCGGCGGCGCCTACTGGCGCGGCAGCGAGAAGAACCAGCAACTGCAGCGGATCTACGGCACCGCGTGGCCCTCGCGCGATGAGCAGGACGAGTACCTGAAGATGCTCGCCGAGGCCGAGCGACGTGACCATCGGCGCCTGGGTTCGGAGCTCGACCTGTTCTCGTTCCCGAACGAGATCGGCAGCGGTCTGCCCGTCTTCCACCCCAAGGGCGGCACTATCCGCCGGGTGCTGGAGGACTACTCGCGGCGCAGGCACATCGAGGCCGGCTACGAGTTCGTCAACACCCCGCACATCACCAAGTCGACCTTGTTCGAGACCTCTGGCCACCTGGACTGGTACGCCGACGGAATGTACCCGCCCATGGAGATGGAGGGCGCGAAGTACTACCTGAAGCCGATGAACTGCCCGATGCACATCCTGATCTACGCGTCGCGCGGGCGGTCCTACCGCGAACTGCCGCTGCGGCTGTTCGAGTTCGGGACCGTCTACCGGTTCGAGAAGTCAGGCGTTGTGCACGGGCTGACCAGGGCTCGGGGCTTCACCCAGGACGACGCGCACATCTTCTGCCGGCCCGACCAACTCGCCGACGAGCTCGCCAGCCTGCTCGACTTCGTCGTCGGGCTGCTGCGCGACTACGGCCTGACCGAGTTCGAGGCCGAGCTGTCGACCAGGCCGGAGAAGTTCGTCGGCGAGATCGCGGAGTGGGACAAGGCCGAGGCGGCACTGAAGCACGCGCTCGACGTGTCCGGGCTCCCTTACGTGATCGCGGAGGGGGAAGGCGCGTTCTACGCTCCCAAGATCGACGTGCACGTGAAGGACGCGATCGGGCGCCGCTGGCAGCTCTCCACCCTGCAGGTGGACTTCCAGGAACCTGGCCGGTTCGGGATCGAATACACCGCAGCGGACGGGACCAGGCAGCAGCCGCTGATGATCCACAGAGCCCTGTTCGGCTCCATAGAACGGTTTTTCGGCATCCTGCTTGAGCACTACGCCGGCGCCTTCCCGCCATGGCTGGCCCCCGTCCAGGTCGTCGGGATCCCGATCGCGGCCGCGCACGTGCCGTACCTGGACGACGTCGCGGCGAGGTTGCGCGCGCGCGGCATCAGGGTTGAGGTCGACGCGGGCTCGGACCGGATGCAGAAGAAGATCAGGACCGCGCAGCAGCAGAAGGTGCCGTACATGCTGCTGGCGGGCGAGGACGACCGCGCGGCCGGTGCCGTCTCGTTCCGGTACCGAAGCGGCGAGCAGCGCAACGGGGTCCCGGTCGACGAGGCGATCGAGGAGATCGTCAGCGCGGTCGAGCGGCGCATCCAGGTCTGAGGGGCCTGAGCGGACTTGCGTGGCGCCAGCGCGCGTCAGCGGTCAGGCCGTTAGCGCTGTTCCGCGCCTTCCTTCCAGCCGGCGGCCAGCATCTCGCGGGTCTCGGCGAGCAGTTGGGGGAGCACCTTGGTCTGGCCGATCACGGGCATGAAGTTGGAGTCGCCGCCCCACCGGGGCACGATGTGCTGGTGCAGGTGGGCGGCGATCCCGGCGCCAGCGACGCCGCCCATGTTCATGCCGATGTTGAAGCCCTGCGCCCCTGACACGGCGCGCAGCACCGTCATCGCGGTCTTGGTGAACCCGGCCAGCTCGGCGGTCTCCGGCTCGTCGAGCTCGGTGTAGTCGGCGACGTGCCGGAACGGGCAGATCATCAGGTGCCCGCTGTTGTACGGATACAGGTTGAGCACCGCGTAGACGAGCGTGCCCCTGGCGACGATCAGGGCCTCCTCGTCGGCCAGGTCCTGGATCACGCAGAACGGGCAGCCGTCGCCTGTGCCCGGTCCGACCGGCTTGTTCTCGCCCTTGATGTAGGCCATCCGGTGCGGCATCCAGAGCCGGCGAAAGCCATCTGGCGTACCCGCGCCGTGCTGCCGGACGGGCTCGCCTGCTCCGCTGTCCGCCATGGAATGCAGCATAGGAGGCCGGTCAGGCCCGCCGCAGGCCCGGTCCGGCCCGGTCCCGCTAGTCCAGGCGCCCCCGTTGAACAAGCGCCGCAGGGCCTAGCTGTCCTTGGCCTCGGCCATCACCTTGTCCCGCAAGTGCGAAGGCAGCGGCTCGTAGCGCAGGTAGGACCTGCTGAACGAGCCCGTGCCCTGGGAGATCGAGCGCAAGTCGATCGCGTACCTGATCAGCTCCAGCTCGGGGACCTCGGCCTTGACGAGCGTCCGGCCGCCCGGCACCGGCTCGGTGCCGAGCACCCGGCCGCGGCGCGATGACATGTCTGACATCACCGCGCCGACATAGTCGTCGCCGATCAGCACCGACACCTCGTCGACCGGTTCGAGCAGCTGCGGCTGCGCCTTGTCAGCGGCGTCCCGCAGCGCGGCCCTGCCCGCCTTCTGGAACGCCATGTCGGACGAGTCGACCGAGTGCGCCTTGCCGTCGTAGAGCGTGACCTTGATGTCGACCATCGGGTAGCCGGCGACAACGCCCTGCTCCATCTGGGCCCGCACGCCCTTCTCCACGGAAGGGATGAACTGCCGCGGCACCACGCCGCCCACGATCTTGTCGACGAACTCCAACCCGGCGCCCGACGGCAGCGGCTCGACTTCGATGTGGCAGATCGCGTACTCGCCGTGGCCGCCTGACTGCTTGACGTTCCTGCCAAGCCCGTTGGCCTTGCCCGCCACGGTCTCCCGCAGCGGCACCCGGAGCCCCACCGTCTCGACGGCCACGCCATACCGGCTGGAAAGCCGGTCAAGCAGCAGATCGGTGTGCGCCTCGCCCATGCACCAGAGCACGAGCTGATGGGTTTCCGGGTTGTTCTCCAGCCGCAGCGTCGAGTCCTCGGCGACAAGCCTGGACAGCGCCTGGCTCATCTTGTCCTCGTCCGCCTTGGACTTGGCCGAGATGGCGACAGGCAGCAGCGGCTCAGCCATCTGCCACGACTCCATCAGCAGCGGGTTGTCCTTGTCGGACAAGGTGTCGCCGGTCTCGGCGCTGGTGAGCTTCGCGACCGCGCAGATGTCACCAGCGGCGCAGGAGGATATCGTCCGCTGGTGCTTGCCGAGCGGCGACGTCAGCGCGCCGATCCGCTCGTCCTCGTCGTGGTCGGCGTGCCCGCTCGCGGCGCGGCCGTGACCCGAGACGTGCACGGTGGCGTCAGGGCGCAGCGTCCCTGAGAAGACGCGGACCAG
Source organism: uncultured Actinomycetota bacterium (assembly GCA_963739025.1). Taxonomy (GTDB): domain Bacteria; phylum Actinomycetota; class Actinomycetes; order Streptosporangiales; family Streptosporangiaceae; genus Chersky-822. The sequence continues at coordinate 185,864 of CAVTYS010000007.1, forward strand.
GCTGATCCGGCCCACGTAAGGGTCCGAGGTGGTCTTGACCACCTCGGCGAGCAGCGGGCCGGACGGATCGGAGCTGATCTTGCTCACCGGCTTGCCGTCGATGGTGGTCACGGTCGGCAGCGGGTGCTCGTTCGGGGACGGGAACGCCTGCGTCATCAGCTCGAGCAGCTCGGCCAGGCCGATGCCCTGCTGCGCGGCCGCGGGAATCACGGGGTAGAAGCTGCCCCTGGCGACCGCCTTCTCCAGGTCCTCGATGAGGATCTTCTGGTCGATCTCCTCGCCGGACAGATACCTGTCCATGAGGCCCTCGTCCTCGCTCTCCTGGATGATCGACTCGATCAGCTCGCCGCGGTACGTCTCGAGCTGGTCGGCACTCTCCGGGTCGGGATCCCGCTCGGTGCGCTTGCCGCTCGTGTAGTCGTAGTACCGCTCGGAGAGCAGGCCGATCAGCCCCTCGACGGTGCCCTGCCCGTCGCCGACCGGCAGGTACAGCGGCGCGACCGACTCGCCGAAGGCGGTGCGGCAGGCTTGCAGCGCCTCGTTGAAGTCGCCCCTGTGATGGTCGAGCTTGGTGATGACGACGGCGCGCGGCGTGCCAGCGCTTGAGCACTCGTCCCACAGCATCGAGGTCAGGCCGTCGATCCCGTCGGCGGCGGAGACCGCGAAGAGCGCGGCGTCGGCGGCCCGCAGGCCGGCCCGCAGATCACCGACGAAGTCGGCGTAGCCGGGGGTGTCCAGGAGGTTGACCTTGACGTCATTGTGCAGGAACGGCGCCAGCGTCAGGTTGACCGAGCGCCCCTGCCTGATCTCGACCTCGTCGAAGTCGCTGACGGTGCTGCCGTCCTCGACGCGACCAGCTCGCTGGATGGTGCCGGTCGCGGCGAGCAGCGCCTCGACCAGTGTTGTCTTGCCTGAGCCGGAGTGGCCGACCAGCACAACGTTCCGCACGTTCTCGGGCTGGCCGGCCACTGGTGCCCTGCCGGCGGCGCCCGATGTTGCCTTCTCCGCCATACCACCGCCTCCTGATGTTCATGTCGTCTGCTGCTGCTGCCAGCCTTTACCCACCGCCCCGGCGACCACAAGCCCCCGGCCGCAATCTGCCAGGCTGTCGTGCCAGGCCTAGCCACGCCGGCCCGGCATGTGAAACGGATTGATCAGCCGCCAGTAAGATCAAACGGACATGCTCAAGGTGCTGCGACCCGGTCTTGCCCAGCTGCTGACGCCAGTAGGACGGGCGCTGGCGCGCACCCCGGTGACCCCGAACATGCTGACCGTGACCGGGACGGTCGGGATGACGGCAGGAGCGCTGAGCCTGTTCCCGACCGGGCACCTGTTCGTCGGGACGGTGGTGTGCACGGGCTTCGTGCTCACCGACATGCTGGACGGCACGCTGGCCAGGATCCAGGGCACCACCGGCGTGTTCGGCGCCTTCCTCGACTCCACCCTCGACCGGGTCTCGGACGCGGCGGTGTTCGCGGGCATCGCGATCTGGCTGGCGACCGGCGGTCACAACAAGGTGCTTGCCGCCGTGGCGCTGTTCTGCCTTGTCGCTGGCCTACTAGTGTCATACGCGAAAGCCCGTGCCGAAGGCGTCGGGCTGAGCTGCGACGTGGGAATCGCTGAGCGGGCCGAGCGATTGCTAATCGGCCTCGTTGCTATCGGACTGTCTGGTCTTGGCGTACCGTATGTCCTTTCTATAGGACTTTGGATCCTCGCCGCGCTGAGCGCCTTCACCTTCGGTCAGCGGGTCTGGGCGGTGCGCAAGGCAGCGGCATCGCAGCAAGCAGACGCCGCGGAAGTGTCCGGCAGCGCGGTTACGTAGGAGTGTCCCGCCAGGCGCGGCGATCGCGGTCACGCAGCCGCCGATCACGCGAACGCGAGCCTCGGAGGTATGAGTGGCCGCTGGGAAAGCCAGGCCGACGCTGAAGGCGCGGCTGGTCGGCGTCGCTTACGCGCTCGGCTGGTCGGCCGTGTGCCGCCTGCCGGAGTCCTGGGCCGCCGCAGCCTTCCGCTTCGTCGCCAGCATCGCCTGGCGCAGGCAAGGCGCGGGTGTCCGGGTGCTCGAGGGCAACCTGCTGCGGGTGCTCGGTCCCGGCGCCACGGGCGAGGATCTCAGGGACGCATCGCGCGCCTCGATGGAGTCCTACGCAAGGTACTGGCTGGAGATCTTCCGGCTTCCCGTGCTGACGACGCAACGGCTCGTCGACGGGACCGTGGAGACCGGCGAGGTCGGAACGCTGCTGGCGCACCTGGTCGCCGGCCGGGGCGTGGTTGTGCCGCTGCCGCACATGGGCAACTGGGATCAGGCTGGCGCTTGGATCATCGCCAAGGGGGCAGGCTCCTTTACGACCGTGATGGAGCGCCTCGATCCGGAATCGGTCTACGACCGGTTCGTGGCATTCCGAGAGGCGATCGGAATGGAGGTGCTCCCAGCGACCGGGGGCCTGAGCCCGTTCGGCGTCCTAGCCCAGCGGCTGCGAGCGGGCAAACTCGTCGCGCTGCCGTGCGACAGGGACGTGACGGGCGGCGGAATTGAGGTCGACTTCTTCGGTGAAAAAGCACTCATGATGGGCGGGCCGGCCGCTCTGGCGGTGCAGACTGGTGCCGCGCTGATGCCCGCGACGCTCTGGTACGAGGGTGACCGCTGGGGCGTCCGTGTCCACGAGGAGATTCCGGTGCCCGAGGTCGGTGACCGGTGGCAGAAGGCCGCCGCGATGACTCAGGACATCGCGCGCGTCTTCGAGGAAGGGATCAGGGCGCACCCGGCCGACTGGCACATGCTCCAGCGCGTCTTCGTCGCCGACCTGGACCCGCAGCGGCTCGCCGCGGCGCGGGCGAAGGTCGCCGCCAGGGAACGGGCCGCAAGGAAGAACGGCGCCGCCGCGGCCAAGAAGGCGGCGGACAAGGCGCGCGAGCCAGGGGATGGGGCGGGCGGGCCTGGAGCAGCGGGCGGGCCAAGGGATAAGGCGGGCGGGCCTGGAGCAGCGGGCGGGCCAAGGGGGGTGGGCGGGCCTTGAAGATAGGCATCGTCTGCCCGTACTCGTGGGACGTGCCGGGCGGGGTCCAGGAGCACATCAGGGACCTGGCGGAGGCCCTGATCAAGCTGGGCCACACGGTGTCGGTGATCTCGCCAGCCGACGACGACGATGCGCTGCCCAGCTATGTCGTCCCTGCTGGGCGAGCGGTCGCAGTACCCTACAACGGCTCGGTCGCCAGGCTGTCGTTCGGACCGCTGTCGGCCAACCGGGTGCGCCGGTGGCTCAAGGACGGCAACTTCGACGTGCTGCACGTGCACGAGCCGGCCGCCCCGAGCTTGTCGCTGATCGCCTGCTGGATCTTCGACGGGCCCATCGTCGCGACCATGCACGGCGCGAACGCCAGATCCAGGGCTCTGCACGCCGCCGAGCCGATGCTGCGCTCCGCGCTGGAGAAGGTCAGCGGCCGGATCGCGGTGTCCGAGGCGGCGCGGACCACGCTGGTGCATCATCTGGGCGGCGACGCGGTACTGATCCCGAACGGCGTCACGATCTCCCGGTTCGAGAAGGCAGAGCCGCTGGCCGGCTGGCCTGGCGAGGGCGGCGCGATCGGCTTCCTGGGCCGGATGGACGAGCCGCGGAAGGGCCTGTCGGTGCTGCTGCGGGCGTTCGAGCTGATCGGGTCCGAGCGCCCTGGGCTGCGCCTGCTGGTCGCCGGGCCAGGCGACACCACCGAAGTCATGGCCAAGGTCCCGGATGAGCTGCGGGACAGGGTCGTGCTGCTCGGCCAGGTCAGCGAGGCCACCAAGGTGCAGGTGTACCACTCGGTCGACGTGTTCTGCGCGCCCAACACCGGCGGCGAGAGCTTCGGCATCGTGCTCGCGGAGGCGATGGCGGCCGGCGCGCCGATCGTGGCAAGCGACCTGGACGCGTTCCGCCGGGTGCTGCGCGGCGGCCGCGCGGGCGAGCTGTTCACCAGCGGTGATGCCGCCGACCTCGCCGCGGCGATCGGGCGCCTGCTCGATGACCCGCAGCGCCGTGCGTCGCTGTCGGCTGCCGCGTCGGCCGCGGTCCGCGACTACGACTGGAGCAAGATCGCCCGCGATGTCGTCAAGGTGTACCAGGCCGTCCTGCCGGCCGGGTCGGCCGCGGCTGCGAGCGCGTGATGAGCCCGGTCATCAGCCTGATCGTGATCGCCGTGCTGGCGATCAGCGGCGTGTACGTGTCCTGGCGGGCCGGTCGGCTTGACCGGCTGCACACCAGGGTCGAGACTGCCCGCGCTGCGTTGGACGCCGCCCTGGTCAGGCGGAGCTCGGTCGCGCTTGAGATCGCCTCGTCCGGGTTGCTCGACCCGGCCGCCAGCGTGCTGCTCGCCGACCTGGCGCACGACGCCAGGTCGGCCGCCACCGGGCGCGAATTGGCCGAGAGCGACCTGACCAGGGCGCTGCGGAACGTGTTCAGCGGGCCGGATTTCCGTGACTCGGTGGAGCCTGGCCGCGGCGGCGAAGAGCTGGTCGCCGAGCTTGAGTCGACAGCGCAGCAGGTCTTCATCGCGCGGAAGTTCTACAACGGCGCGGTGGCCGTGACGATCGCCGCCAGGCGGCGGCCGCTGGCCAGGACCCTGCGGCTGGCCGGCGGCGCGCCTATGCCGGAGTTCTTCGAGATCGACGACACGCTCGCGCCGACCGGCATGGGCGATCAAGGCACCGACATGCCGCACCTGGCCGGCTGACGGCTGCGGGAGGCCGCTCCGCCGCTCGCTCCGCCGCTCGCGCAACCCCCACCTATGAACCCTTGGTGGCGCTATAGGCCCACCAAGGGTTCATAGGTGGGCCGGGACCTGGGACACCGCCTACGATGGAGGTATCAAACGATGGTTCAACCGTAAGGAACTTCCAGTGTCAGTCCCAGGTTCGACCGACAGGCCGGCGGCCACCACGCCCGTCATCGGTACCCAGCGGGTCAAGCGCGGCATGGCGGACATGCTCAAGGGCGGAGTGATCATGGACGTGGTCACGCCGGACCAAGCGAAGATCGCCGAGGACGCAGGTGCCGTGGCGGTCATGGCGCTGGAGCGCGTTCCTGCCGACATCAGGGTTCAGGGCGGGGTCGCGCGGATGAGCGACCCCGACATGATCGACGGGATCATCGCCGCCGTCTCGATCCCGGTCATGGCCAAGTGCCGGATCGGGCACTTCGTCGAGGCCCAGGTGCTGCAGGCGATCGGCGTGGACTACATCGACGAGTCCGAGGTGCTGACGCCGGCCGACGAGGCGCACCACGTCGACAAGTGGGCGTTCACCGTGCCGTTCGTCTGCGGCGCGACGAACCTCGGCGAGGCGCTGCGGAGGCTCGCCGAGGGCGCGGCGATGATCAGGTCCAAGGGCGAGGCTGGCACCGGCAACGTCGTCGAGGCGACCAGGCACATGCGCAGCATCAGGGCCGACATCCGCAAGCTGGCCGGTTTGTCGCCTGAGGAGCTCTACACCGCGGCCAAGGACCTGCAGGCGCCGTATGAACTGGTGGCCGAGGTGGCCGCGGCCGGCAAGCTGCCTGTCGTGCTGTTCACCGCGGGCGGCCTGGCAACCCCGGCGGACGCGGCGATGATGATGCAGCTCGGCGCCGACGGCGTGTTCGTCGGCTCCGGCATCTTCAAGTCCGGCGACCCGGCCGCGCGCGCCGCAGCGATCGTGAAGGCGACGACATTCCACGACGACCCCGACGTGATCGCGAAGGTGTCGCGCGGCCTCGGCGAGCCGATGGTCGGCTTGAACCTGGACACGCTGCCGCCCGAGCAGCGCTACGCGGGCCGCGGCTGGTAGCGGTCAGGGCTGCCGAGCACCGCCGCGATCACCTGCGCGGTGCCGGTTAGGTCGCCGAGCACTGCGCCGGCTCCCGCCGCCTCGAGCGCGGCCGCGGCGAACTGGCCGGTTGCGACGCCGACGGCCCGCGCGCCTGCGGCCAGCGCGGCGACGACGTCCAGGGGCGTGTCGCCGACCAGGACCGTCGCCTCGCCGCTGAAGTCTGCCCGGTAGGCTGCGGCGGCCCGTGCCCTGGCCAGCGGTACGAGCTCCGCCCTGACCTCGTGCTCATTCCCGTAGGCGCCGACGGCGAGGTCGAGGTGCGATGCCAGGCCGAGCGGCGCCAGCTTCGCCTCTGCGACCTGCCTGACGTTGCCGGTCAGCACCGACTGCACGACGCCTGGGACCGCGGCCAGCGCGTCAAGCGCCTCTCGCGCGCCTGGCAGCGCCTTGCCCGACTCGGCGACCATGCCGTGCGCGCCGCGTCCGAGCCTGGCAAGGGCGGCTTCGAACGCCCCGACGTGTTCGCCGGGGTCAGGCACGCCGGCCAGGCTGAGCACCTCAAGCACGATCGCGTGATCGGTCCTGCCCGCCATGCTCGCCATGCTGGCCACGGGCAGTGCCCTGCCGAACAGCTCGGCGAAGGCGGCGTTGTACAGCCGCCAGCCCACTCCTGACGCGTTCACCAGCGTGAAGTCGACGTCCCAGAGCACGAGCAGGCGGGCCGACCCGCCAGGCGAAGCCGACAAGCCTGACACGTTCAGTTATGCCCCCTTGAAAGAGTTCTGCTGCCTGTTAGCTATATCACGCTCCGTAGCTGGAATCGCTAGGTGCCCGTAGGTGCTGTAACAGGTGTTCGCCTGGCGCACCGCGCAACCGAGACGGGCGGACGAACCCCCCCACCCCGGGCGCGCCGCCCCCGTGCGTGCCAGCACGTCCCCCGCAGTTCCTTCCCCAGCCCGCGGATCCGCGGCTGGCACATCCCCCCGGCGATCGCCGGTGCCAGCCGCGGAAGACGGAACATCGGCACGTCCCGCGAGATAACCGGCCTTCCGGCCGCGGCCCGGGGCTACACTCGCAACGTGCCAGGCCGGATCCGCGACGAGGACATCGAGGCCGTCCGCTCCCGCTCGCCGATCGCCGAGGTTGTCGGGGAGTACCTGCAGCTGCGCAGCGCTGGCGGCGGCTCGCTCAAGGGACTCTGCCCGTTCCACGAGGAAAAGACCCCGTCGTTCAACGTCACGCCCGCCCGCGGGCTGTGGTACTGCTTCTCGTGCGCCGAGGGCGGCGACGTGATCGCGTTCGTGCGCAAGATCGACAGCCTGGGGTTCACCGAGGCCGTCGAGCGGCTGGCGGCCAGGGCCGGTATCGAGCTGCGGTACGAGCAGGGCGGCACCGTACCTGGCCAGGAGCAGTCGCGGCGGCGCAGGCTGATCGAGGCGCACCGGGCGGCCGCGGATTTCTATGTTCAACAATTCTCGACCGCCAGTGCCGCCCCGGCGCGTGAATTCCTCACCTCGCGCGGCTTCGAACTAAGTGATGCGGAGCGATTCGGCATCGGGTATGCGCCCGACGACTGGGAGACGACCACCAGGCACCTGCGCAAGCTGGGGTTCACCGAGGAAGAACTGCTCACCGGGGGACTGGCCGGCCGCGGCAGGCATGGCCTGACCGACAAGTTCCGCGGCAGGCTGATCTGGCCGATCAGGGACTTGTCGGGCGACGTGCTCGCGTTCGGCGCGCGCAAGCTCGCGGCCGACGACAACGGGCCCAAGTACCTGAACACGCCAGAGACCCCGATCTTCAAGAAGAGCTCGGTGCTGTACGGCGCCGACCTGGCCAAGCGCGACATCGCCCAGCGCAGGCAGGTGGTGATCGTCGAGGGCTACACGGACGTGATGGCCTGCCACCTGGCGGGCCTGACCACCGCGGTCGCCACCAGCGGTACCTCGTTCGGCGAGGGTCACATCGCGATCCTGCGGCGGCTGCTGATGGACGACAGCCAGCTCAGGGGCGAGGTGGTGTTCACCTTCGACGGGGACGCGGCAGGCCGGAAGGCCGCGCTGCGCGCGTTCGGCATGGAGGAGCGGTTCGTCACGCAGACGTTCGTCGCCGTCCAGCAGGACGGGCTCGACCCGTGTGACCTGCGGCTCAAGGAAGGCGACGCGGCGGTCAGGGACCTGATCGCCAGCAGGCAGCCGCTGTATGAGTTCGCCGTCCGGGCGGCGCTGAGCGACTACGACCTGGAGTCGGCCGAGGGCACGATCGGCGCGCTCGACGCCGCCGCCAGGATCGTCGCCAGGATCAAGGACCACGGGCTGCGCAAGGTCTACGCGACCAAGGTGGACCGCTGGCTCGGGCTCATGGACGAGGACATGGTGCTGCAGCGGATCGCCGAGCACATCGCCGGCGGACCAGGCAGGAAGACGCCAGGACGGCGCGGCGGAGCGGCGCGCGGCGGTGCGGCGGGCGGCGGTGCGGCGGGCGGCGGTGCGGCCGGCGGCGGTGCGGCCGGGGAGGCGGCGGGTTCGCCTGGCCAGGGCGGCGCGAGCGCTGCGCCGGCCCAGCGCCGGGCGGACGATCAGGAGGCGGGCGGCCCCAGGGGATCCGGTTACGACCCGCACGATCCGGTGATCAACCTCGAGCGGCAGGCCCTTAAGCTGGCACTCCAGCGGCCAGCGCTGCTCGGGCCCGCCTTCGACGGAATGGGGCCTGAGGTCTTCACGGCGCCGGCGCACCGCGCTGTGCGCGCGCTGATCGCGGACTCCGGCGGGGTCGCGACGGCCGGCCCGGCAAGGGAGTGGATGGACCGGCTGCTGGCCGCCGCGCCGAACGACAACGCCCGCATGTTCTTGACCAGGCTGGCGGTGGAGTCGGTCGAGGCGCCAGGCGCCGACGGCGAGCCGGACGCCAGGTTCGCCGACGACGTCCTGACCAGGATCGAAGAGCTCGCGGTATCCCGGCAGATCGTGGCGCTCAAATCGCGGTTGCAGCGGATGAACCCCGTCACCTCGCAGGGCGAGTACAACCGGATGTTCGGCGATCTGGTGGCCCTCGAGCAGCGGCGCAAGCTGCTCCTCGAGCGCGCGGCCGGCGTGTGAGCGATCGCGCGCCCGCCGTCGACTGAATGTGAGCCCAGGTCGCTCTTTCCGCGGTGAATGTCGCATTCAGTCGCGAACTGTAGGTTTTACCCAGACCCGCGGATCGTCCAAACTTGCCCGCAGGTGACAATTTTCGAACCGCGCGACGCAGCGTTACTGACGCACACTGTTGTCCATGACTCCTGTGCTCACAGCAACCGCTGATCAGGTCACCGAGCTAGTCTCGCGAGCGCGGGAGAACGGTACCGTCGCCCTGGCCGACCTCAACGCTGCCTTTGATCGCTGCGAGCTGATGCCCGAAGTGATCGACGACGTGATGCGGATGCTCACCGAGGACGGCGTCGAGATCATCGATGCCGGGCCCGAGGAGGCCGACGAGCCGCGGCGCAGCGATGACCAGGACCGGTTGCGCCGGTCAGGAACCTCCGACTTGGTCAGGATCTACCTGCGCGAGATCGGCAAGGTGCCGTTGCTGACCGCCCAGGACGAGGTGGAGCTCGCGAAGGCCATCGAGGCTGGCCTGTTCGCCAGGGAGATGCTGCACGGCGGCTGCGAGGTGGTCGGGTCCGGGCCGAGCGGCGCCGAGCTCGCGGTCATCGCCGACCAGGGCGACAGGGCCAGGCAGCGGCTGATCGAGGCGAACCTGCGGCTCGTGGTGTCGATCGCCAAGCGGTACATCGGCCGCGGCATGGTCTTCCTTGACCTGATCCAGGAGGGCAACCTCGGTCTGATCAGGGCGGTCGAGAAGTTCGACTACACCAAGGGCTACAAGTTCTCCACGTACGCGACGTGGTGGATCAGGCAGGCGATCACCAGGGCGATCGCCGACCAGGCACGGACGATCAGGATCCCCGTGCACATGGTCGAGACCATCAACAAGATGGCCAGGATTCAGCGGCAGCTGCACCAGGACCTGGGCCGTGAGCCGAGTCCGGCCGAGGTGGCCGAGGAGATGGGCATTTCGGCTGACCGGGTCGCCGAGATCCAGCGGATCGCGCAGGAGCCGGTGTCGCTGCAGGCGCCGATCGGCGAGGAAGATTCCGACCTGGGCGACTTCATCGAGGACGCCGACGCCGTGGTGCCCATGGAGGCGGCCGCGTTCATGATGCTGCAGGATCAGCTCGAGCAGGTGCTCGACACCCTCTCGCCGCGCGAGCAGCGCATCATCCAGCTGCGGTTCGGCCTGATCGACGGGCATCCACGCACGCTGGAGGAGGTCGGCAGGGACTTCGGCGTCACGAGGGAGCGGATCAGGCAGATCGAATCCAAGACGCTGGTCAAGCTCCGGCACCCGGGCCGCGCCCAGATGCTGC
>CAVTYS010000008.1:0-555479 GCA_963739025.1 uncultured Actinomycetota bacterium
GGTGGTGGCAGGTGTTGGGTTCGAACCAACGTAGGCTGAGCCGACGGTTTTACAGACCGCTCCCTTTGGCCACTCGGGCAACCTGCCGTGAACCGCCCGCCTGGGACGGCACGTTGAAGGATAGCGGAACCTTCCCAGTGCGTCAGCATCCAGGCGTCTAACCTTGATCCCGTGGCAGCAGAATCCTCGTTCGACATCGTGTCGAAGATCAATCATCAGGAAGTCGACAACGCGCTGAACCAGGCCGCGAAGGAAGTCAGCACCAGGTTCGACTTTCGCGGCGTCGGTGCATCGATCGCGTGGTCGGGCGACAAGGCCGTCGAGATCAGGGCGAACAGCGAAGAACGCGCAAACGCCGTGCTCGACGTGTTCAAGGAGAAGCTGATCAGGCGCGGTGTCTCGCTCAAGGTCCTGGAGCCTGCGGACCCGAAGCTGTCAGGCAAGGAGTACCGGCTCCTGACAAGCTTGAAAGAGGGCATCTCGCAGGACAACGCGAAGAAGATCTCCAAGATCATCCGGGACGAAGGGCCCAAGGGGGTCCGCGCCCAGATCCAGGGCGAGGAACTGCGGGTCTCGTCCAAGAAGAAGGATGAGCTTCAGACGGTCCAGGGCCTGCTCAAGGGCAAGGAGCTCGACATCGCCCTGCAGTTCGTCAACTACCGGTAGGCCTCAGCGAAGCCGCCAAGGCGCGCCAGGCCGATGGCAATGCTGTGCACATCAACAGCTCTGCCCCGATCCAAGAACCGGCCAAGTAATCGCCGCGATCCGGGGTATGTGTCTTCGTGACCGACCAAACCGACGAGCTCACGCCCCGCCTAGACGAACGCGCGTCCGCCAACGGTCCTGGTAGTCGTGCGCCAAGCGCCGACCAGTCACGACCAGCGGCCGACGGCGCGTCCGGCTCCGCGCCGCGACGCTGACCAGGAGGTACCTGGTGCGATTCATGGACCGGACCGACGCAGGACAAGCCCTGGCCCGTTCGCTCGATCACTTGCGCGGCACCGATCTCGTGGTGCTCGGCCTGCCCAGGGGCGGCGTTCCCGTCGCGTACGAGGTCGCCAGGGCACTGCAAGCCCCGCTCGACGTCATCGTCGTGCGCAAGCTCGGCGTTCCTTACCAGCCAGAGCTCGCGATGGGCGCGATCGGCGAGGGCGGCATCAGGGTCAGCAACGACGAAGTCATCAGGCGCGGCGGAATTACCGCCCAGGAGATCGCTGCCGTGGAGCAACGCGAACGCGCCGATCTCGTCCAGCAGGCGAAACGGTTCAGGGCGGGGCGGTCGCTCGTCGCTGTCGCAGGCCGCACCGCGGTCATCGTCGATGACGGCATCGCGACCGGGTCTACCGCCGCCGCTGCCTGCCAGGTCGCCAGGCAGATGGGCGCCACGCGAGTCGTGCTCGCGGTGCCGGTCGGCGCCCCCGAATCAATCAGGCTTCTCGAGAACGTCTGCGACGAAGTCGTGTGCTTGCACGCACCCGAGTACTTCATGGCCGTTGGCACGTTCTACGACGATTTCCGGCATGTGTCCGACAACGAAGTGACCGACCTGCTCGCCCGCGCGCTCGAGGCCATGCAGGTCCCCGCCGGCACGCAAGCGACGAGCACCTCGGCGGGCGCGTCAGCGAAAGCACAGGCGAGCGCGTCGGCTCCGCCCGCGGCGCAGCCGCGCTGGCGGGCGTCGGACCCCGAACCCGATGATCCCGGCCCGGTAAAGACCGCGGTGCGGGTTCCCGTCCAGCCAGACCGGGACGAGGACGTCCAGCTCAGGGTCGCCGACGGGACGATCACCCTGGACGGCCACCTCACCATCCCTGCGAACGCGGCAGGCATCATCATCTTCGTGCACGGCAGCGGCAGCAGCCGGCACAGCCCGCGCAACAGGTTCGTGGCCAGCCAGCTCAACGATGCCGGCCTCGGCACGCTCCTGTTCGACCTGCTCACCAGCGACGAGGAGGTCGAACGGGCCAATGTCTTCGACATCCAGGCGCTTGCGGCCAGGCTCGCCGACGTCACGTGCTGGCTGCGCGAGCAGCCGGGCGGCCTGCACGCCGCGCTCGGCTACTTCGGCGCGAGCACCGGGGCCGCGGCCGCGCTCTGGGCCGCCGCCGAGCCCGGCGCGCACATCGACGCCGTCGTCTCCCGCGGCGGCCGCCCCGACCTCGCCGAGACGCGGCTCCGCGACGTGCGTTCCCCCACGCTGCTCATCGCCGGCAGCCGCGACGAGATCGTGCTTGGCCTCAACAAGCAGGCGCAGCAGCAGTTGCGGTGCGAGAACCGGCTCGCGATCGTTCCTGGTGCTACCCATCTTTTCGAGGAACCGGGCGCACTCCGTACGGTGACCCGCCTGGCCCGTGAGTGGTTCGCCAGTCATTTCGCCGCGCCCGGCTGATCGCACGACCCACCTGCTGTGCGACATCGGCGAACGAGCTTTGTTCGACCTCGTGGTCTTTCCGCTCTAGCGCGAGCTAGGAGGCGACCGCCGCCTGGTGGCGGAACCCGGCCACGGCGGCGAACTCGGGCACCGCGACCGGCGACGCCGTTCCCGCGAGAACCGCCGCCAGCTCGGCGAACTCGTGCGCCCGGCCGGCGTCCTTGGCGTGGTCGGCGCACAGCCCGCTGGCCCGGTTCGCGCAGTCCCAGCAGCCTGCCGACGCCGCACCGGAGGTCCGGTAGGCGAACGCGTCCATCAGCGCTGCGAGCAGCGTCTCCAGCTGCGCAGGCGTCAGCGCCTCGCAACGGCCGGCCTGCTTGGCCCGCGCGATCAGCGACGCCAGGGTGGTCGCGTTCCGCTTGTCCCACTGGCTGAGCCTGGCCAGGAAGCGCCGGTCGATCCCGGTCAGCTCGACCCCGGTCAGGGCACCATCGAGAACGGCCCTGGCAGTCGCCCTCCCGGAGTCTGCCGCTGCGGCGCGAGGCCGCGGGCGGATGCTCAGCGGGCTGGGGTTCGCGGCGCCGGGACTGGCTGCTTGCCCGCTACCGAGATCAGTCATGGGACCGCGTCCTCCTTTAACGGAAGAATCTCGATGACGCGAGTATGACGCCTCCCAGGCCTGACTGGTTGACACGCTGCGTAATCGAAGTCGTGTCGTAACACTACGGACGGTTAGCTGGCCAGGGCTGGTGACGAACGCGTCAGCGCATGCGGCCGTGCTCGCACGTTCAGGGGCGAGCGGGTAATAAGATGCCTTGAGGTGTACGCCCCCGTCCGCCGACCAGGCGGGCCCGTCGAAACGACACCGCGCCACCGGCTCGGCAGGGGCTGCCCGGCAGCAGGTCGGCGGATTAGAAATCGCCCGCGACGCGTTGTCGTGAGCGGAAATGTAGACAGCTGTTCACAAATACGCGCGCGCTGGTACAGCGTTGCGTCTGACTGGATACGCCGTCACCGCAGTTCAAGCGGCTTCGGCGCACAGAGGAGGAACTCCGCTGTGACCAAGCAAGTACATCAGCTTGACCGGGTGATCATCAGGTTCGCCGGCGACTCCGGTGACGGCATGCAGCTCGCTGGGGACAGGTTCACGCAGGAAACCGCGACGTTCGGCAACGACCTCTCGACGTTGCCGAACTTCCCAGCCGAGATCCGCGCCCCGGCCGGCACGCTCCCTGGGGTGTCGAGCTTCCAGCTCCACTTCGCCGACCATGACATCCTGACCCCCGGCGACGCGCCCGACGTGCTCGTCGCGATGAACCCGGCGGCCCTGAGGGCCAACATCGAGGACTTGCCGCGCGGCGCCGACATCATCGCGAACACCGACGAGTTCACCAAGCGGAACCTCACCAAGGTCGGCTACGAGGGCAACCCGCTTGAGGACGGTTCGCTCGACGGCTACCAGCTGCATGCCATCCCGATCACCTCGGTGACGGTCAAGGCGCTCGAGGGCTACGAGATCAGCAAGAAGGATGCCGAGCGGGCGAAGAACATGTTCTCCCTCGGCATGCTGTGCTGGCTGTACAACCGCCCGGCCGAAGGAACCATGCGCTTCCTCGAGTCGAAGTTCGCGAGCAAGCCGGAGATCATGAAGGCCAACATCGCGGCCTTCCAGGCGGGCTGGAACTACGGCGAGACGACCGAGGAGTTCTCGGTCCAGTACGAGATCAAGCCTGCGACGCTGCCGCCTGGCCAGTACCGCAACATCACCGGCAACACCGCGCTGGCGAACGGCCTCGTCACTGCCTCGCGGCTGGCGGGCCTGCTGCTGTTCCTCGGGTCCTACCCGATCACCCCTGCCTCGGACATCCTGCACGAGCTGTCCAAGCACAAGCGGTTCGGGATCCGGACGTTCCAGGCCGAGGACGAGATCAGCGGGGTGGGCGCCGCGCTGGGCGCTGCCTTTGGCGGCGCGCTCGGCGTCACCGCGACGTCAGGACCCGGCATGTGCCTGAAGGCCGAGACCATCGGCCTGGCCGTCGCCGTCGAGCTGCCGCTCGTGGTCTGCGACATCCAGCGGGCCGGGCCGTCCACCGGCATGCCGACCAAGACCGAGCAGGCCGACCTGCTGATGGCGCTCTACGGCCGCAACGGCGAGTCGCCGCTCGTCGTGCTCGCCCCGGCGACCCCCGGCGACTGCTTCACCACCGCAATCGAGGCGACCAGGATCGCGATCAAGTACCGGACGCCGGTGATCATCTTGTCCGACGGCTACCTGGCCAACGGTTCAGAGCCGTGGCGGGTGCCTGAGCTGGCCGAGTTGCCAGAGCTGAAGTCTGAGTTCTCCTTCGCGCCGCCTGCCAGTGGCGACGACGCCGGGGAGTTCTGGCCGTTCCAGCGGGACCCGCAGACCCTGGCCAGGCCGTGGGCGATTCCCGGCACGGCCGGGCTTGAGCACCGGATCGGCGGGATCGAGAAGGCCGACGGGTCGGGCGACATCTCCTACGACCCAGACAACCACGACAAGATGGTCAGGCTCCGCCAGGCCAAGATCGACGGCATCGCCGCTGACATCCCGCCGCTCGAGGTCGACGACCCTGACGGGGATGCCCGGGTGCTGGTGCTCGGCTGGGGCTCGACGTTCGGCTCGATCGGCGCGGCCGTCCGCCGGGTGCGGCTGGCCGGTGGCTCGATTGCCCAGGCCCACCTGCGGCACCTCTCGCCGTTCCCGGCGAACCTCGGCGACGTGCTGAAGCAGTACGACAAGGTACTCGTGCCCGAGATCAACACCGGCCAGCTCGCGCTCATCCTGCGCGGCAGGTTCCTGACCGACGTAATTTCCTACAACCGCGTTCGCGGGCTGCCCTTCAGGGCTTCCGAGCTGAGCGGGGTCATCCAGGATGTGATTTCCAATGCCTAGGCCAACCGACGCGGAAGACGCGAACGTCGAGCACACCACGACCGGCAACGGCGTCGGCCGGCTCGCCGCACTGACGCTGGTACCGCACACCGGCCAGAAGCAGACCATGAAGGACTTCAAGTCCGATCAGGAGGTCAGGTGGTGCCCTGGCTGCGGTGACTACGCGATCCTGGCAGCGTTCCAGTCCTTCCTGCCCGAGCTCGAGGTGCCGCGGGAGAACCTCGTCATCATCTCCGGCATCGGCTGCTCGTCCCGGCTGCCGTACTACGTCAACAGTTACGGCCTGCACTCGATCCACGGCCGCGCGCCCGCGATCGCCACCGGCCTCGCCACGTCGCGGCAGGACCTGTCGGTGTGGGTGATCACCGGGGACGGCGACGCGCTGTCGATCGGCGGCAACCACCTGATCCACGCCTTGCGCAGGAACGTCAACATCAAGATCCTGCTGTTCAACAACCGCATCTACGGGCTGACCAAGGGGCAGTACTCGCCGACCTCGGAGCAGGGCAAGGTGACCAAGTCGACGCCGTATGGCTCGCTGGACACGCCGTTCAACCCGCTCTCGCTCGCGCTCGGCGCCGAGGCCAGCTTCGTCGCCAGGACCATCGACTCTGACCGCAAGCACCTGACCAGCGTGCTGCGGGCGGCGGCCGACCACCGCGGCACCGCGTTCATCGAGATCTTCCAGAACTGCCCGATCTTCAACGACGACGCGTTCGCGCCGGTCACTTCGCCAGGCGAGCGCGAGCAGCGCGTGATCAGGCTGGAGCACGGGCAGCCGGTGAGGTTCGGCCCCGCTGGCGAGCACGGGCTGCGGTTCGGGGCGCTCGGATCGCTCGAGGTCGTGCCTGTGCCGGCCGACGGCTCGCAGGACGACTCGCTGCTCGTGCACGACGCGCACGCCGCCGACCCGTCCTACGCGTTCACGCTGAGCCGGCTGGACAGCACCGACTTCGCGCACACCCCGATCGGGATCTTCCGCGACGTGCAGCGCAGCACCTACGACGACGCGATGAGCGGCCAGATCGACGCGGCCCGCGAGCGCCAGGGCGACGGCGACCTCGCCGCCCTGCTCGCGGGCAACGACACCTGGCGCGTGAGCTGAGCCCGGGGCTGACTGACCCCACCGGCATCAGGAACGTTCATCTGCACCGCCAGCCTCACCGTTTACTCGATCTTGCCCGGCGCGAGTGTCATCGCGTGTATGGGTGGGACACCCATTGCGCAATCTGGTGATGGGTGTCCCACCCATCCACCGGGCGCCGGAGACTAAGGCCGATCAGGCGGCTGGGTTCAGGGCGTTATGCTGCCAATCGGGCGTTCTGCCCGGCGCAGCTTGCCGGCGGCCGACGCCAGCCGAACCCAGATCGTGCATCGGAGGACGGCAAATGAGTGTTCGGGTCGAACGATCGGGGCCGGTCACGACCGTGATCCTGGACAGGCCAGAGGTCCGCAACGCGGTCGACGGCCCGACCGCCGACGCGCTCGCCGGAGCGTTCCGTGCGTTCGACGCCGACACCAGCGCGGCCGTCGCCGTCTTGTACGGAGCGGGCGGCATTTTCTGTGCCGGCGCGGACCTGCGGGCGGTCGGCACGGCGAACGGCAACAAGACCCATCCCGAGGGAGATGGCCCGATGGGGCCGACCCGGATCCGGCTGAGCAAGCCGGTCATCGCGGCGGTGGCCGGCCACGCCGTGGCCGGCGGCCTCGAACTCGCGCTCTGGTGCGACCTGAGGGTCGCCGAGGAGAACGCCGTGTTCGGGGTGTTCTGCCGCCGGTGGGGCGTCCCGCTGATCGACGGCGGCACCGTGCGCCTGCCCGGGCTGATCGGCCTCGGCCGCGCGCTCGACATGATCATGACCGGCCGCGCCGTCGGCGCGGCCGAGGCGCTCCAGTTCGGCCTCGTCAACCGCGTGGTTCCGGGCGGCACAGCGCGCGCGGCCGCCGAGGCCCTGGCCGCCGAACTGGCGGGTCTGCCGCAGACCTGCCTGCGCAACGACAGGATGTCAGCGATCGAGTCCGTCTCGCTGGATCACGACAGCGCGATGGCTGGCGAGTTCACGCACGGGATGGCCAGCCTCTCCGATCCGTCGCTGCTGGCAGGCGTCACCAGGTTCCGCGAGGGAGCGGGCCGGGGCGGCGCGCCCGCCTAAGCCGTGAGAACCGCGTCGCTGACCGCCGCCGGCTCCTCGTGGTGCGAGATGTCCTCCAGGCTGCGCCCGGACGGCTCGGGCAGCACCAGCGTGAGCGCCGCGCCGGCCACCGCTACGAACGCGGTCAGCGCCAGCGTGCCGCGCAGGCCGAGCGAGGTCTGCAGGATCGGGAACAAGAACACGCCGATGAACGCGCCGAACTTGCCGATCCCCGCCGAGATGCCATGCCCCGTGGCGCGCATCGAGACCGGGAATAGCTCGCTCGGCAGCACGAAGGTGGTCATGTTCGGGCCGAACTCGGTGAAGAAGTAGCTGAGTCCGTACACCGCGAGGAACGGCACCACTATCGTCGTCATCCCGGGCACGATCGCAATGAAGGCGAAGCACAATGCCATCATCACGAAGCCGCTGATCTGCAGCTTCCTGTGCCCGATCCGGTCGATTCGCGCGATGCCGAGGATGTAGCCAGGCACGGCCGCGACGACGAAGATGCCCAGCTGGATGGCGATCTTCGTCATCGTCGAGGCGGTCGGCGAGATGAGCCCGATGATCTCCGGCGTGGAGATCGTGTTCCCGTAGTAGGCGTAGTCGAGCAGGAACCAGCATCCGGCCGTGCCCGCCAGGATCAGCAGCAGCTTGCGGTGGGTCAGGAACGCACGCAGCGCCATCCGCTCTGGCGGCAGCGCGACGCCGTTGCCGCTCACTACGCCGTTGGTCAGCTCGTGCATCTGCTTGCCGGCCTCGTCGTGCTGGCCGAGCACCTGGGCCTGGAACCTGGGCGACTCGGGCATCTTGCGCCGCAGGTAGATGACCGCAGCGGCGGGCACGGCGCCGAGCCCGAGCAGCAGCCGCCAGGTCAGGTCGGTCGACGTTCCGACGCCGAGCAGGCCGAGTGCGATCAGCGGGCCGACGATCAGGCCGAGCGCCTGGGTCGAGAACACGAGCCCGACCAGCCTGCCCCGGTCCCGCGAGTTGGCGTACTCGCTCATCAGCACGGCGCTGACCGGGTAGTCGCCGCCGACGCCGAAGCCGAGCAGGAACCTGAACGCGATCAGAACCCAGAACGACGGCGCCAGCGCTGACCCGATCGCGGCGAACGCCATGATGGCGGCGACCATCCAGTACACCCGCTTGCGACCGAGCACGTCGGCGATCCGGCCGAACACGAGCGCGCCGAGGAACGCCGCGCCGAGCATGGTCGCGTTGAGCAGCGCCAGCTGGCTGGTTGAGAGGTTCCAGTCCAGCGTGATCAGGGTGGACGCGACGCCGATGACGAACAGGTCGTAGGCATCGGTGAAGAAACCCATCCCGGAGACGACAGCGGCGCGCAGGTGGAACTTGCTCAGCACTGCCTCGTCGAGCGCACCGATCAGGTCGTTTCTCCCGTCCTGCGGCAACGTGAATCTCCTCGCCTCTGCTGCCCGCCGGTAGATCCGCGCCAGGCCGGATGGATGCATACCTGACCTCCACCGACGCTATGCAAAGCAGCGAAACCCCCGCCGACGTGCAGATGAACAGATGGTGAACGAGTTGCGGCGATTTCCGCGGCATCTCATCTGCGCGACGGGATCGTTACCAAAATATCCCTTTCGTGGTTCCTTCCCCGACAACCTCACCCGCTGCGCGACCGTCTGTTCTAGTGACACTCACATGTCCCGCCTGGGAGGGCAGCCGGCTCATGACTCGTCACCCTGCGCCGCGCTACTGCGGCATGATCGCGCTCAGTGCTTCCTTCGCCCTGATCGCCAGTGCACCGGCCACGGCGGCCACGGCCGGCGGGGCACGCGCCGGCGCGCGCCTCACAACGACCGCGTCAGCCCGCCGGGCTACCCCGAAGGTCACGTGCGTGACCAGCAACCACAAGTACGACAACCTGGCGACCCGGATGGCACGCAACATCGACGCCAAGCTGGCCGGCCGCGCGTCGACGGTCGGGCTGAAGGAGATCGACAGCAAGACGGGCGTCACCTGCACCTATCACCAGAAGTGGCACTTCTACGCGGCCAGCGCGATCAAGGCCACCATCCTCGGCGCCCTGCTCAGGATGGCGCAGGAGCAGCACAGGCATCTGACGCGTACCGAACGCAGCCGAGCCTGGCTGATGATCACTCAGTCCAACAACGACGCGGCCACCGACCTCTGGAACGAGGTCGGCATGCGTCGGATGCAGCACTTCCTGAACCTGGCGAAGATGAAGGAGACCGTGCTGGCGCAGGCCTGGGGCCTCAGCCTGCTGACGGCGCACGACGAGATTCTCCTGCTCACGATGCTGTCAACGCCGAACAAGATCCTCAGCAAGAACTCGCGGGTCTACGCGCAGTACCTGACGTTGCACGTGATCTCCTCCCAGCGCTGGGGCGTGCCCGCCGGAGCGCCGAAGAGCGTCAAGGTGCACGTGAAGAACGGCTGGCTGCCCTACCCGGTCAGCTCGAACTGGGAAATCAACAGCATCGGGTTCTTCATCGCTCGCAATCCGGCCAGGAACTACGAGATCGCGCTGCTCACCCACGCGAACCCGTCGATGGCCTACGGCATCGACACGATCGAGGACGCGGCCCAGGTCATCCACCATGATCTCAACCCGGGCACGACGGACGTGGTCCCCGAGTCCGTGCCGAACCCCACCTGGGGCATCCCGGACGAGCACATACAGCCGCAGCGGCATTAACGCCGACCAGCGGCGCTGGTCGCCCCCGCCAGGCCGGTGCCGCCCGGGGCTGATCAAGAGCCAGCCTCAGCCCACCGGCCTGGCCCAGTGCGCGTGCAGGTACGCGGCCGCGTGCGCGGCCTGGGAAGGGGTCAGGAACACCGCGCCAGACGGCACCGGCGGCAGGGCCTTGGACGCGGCACGGTCGATCGTTCCCGCCGCGATCATCGCGGCCTGTTCGACCGGCCGGACGCCGCCTTCCAGCCACAGGTTCTGCCCGCCGCGCCTGGCCTGGGAGTACAAGAACTCCTCCCACAGCCGCGCGGCCGCGGGGTGCGGCGCGTCTTTGCTGATCGCCTGAGCGTTGAAGGAGCCGATGGCGGCGCCCGGCGGTATGAACACCTTCCAGGTCCGCTTCGGCTGCCCGACGATCGCCGCGGTGTTCAGGTAGTCCCAGTTGAAAACGACCGGCGTGCTGCCAGCCTCGATGGTCAGCGGCGTCGTGGCTGGCACCGAGACGAAGTTGCCGGCGGCTTTGAGTTTGCGGAAGAACGTCACGCCGCCGGCGATGCTGCCCGGTGTGCCGCCGAGGGCGAGGTTGGCCATCATGACCCCGTACAGCGCGGCCCTGGCCTGGGCGGGGTTGCCGTCGAGTGCGATTGCCCTGGTGAACCGGGCCCCGAGCAGCTGCCTGATCGAGGTCACGGTTCCGAACCTGGCCGAGTTGTACCCGATCGACATGAAGCCGCCGTAGTCAGCGGCCCAGGAACCGCCGGCGGCCTTCTGGCCGGCCGGTATCGCCGCCCACGTCGCCACCTCGTACGACGCGAACAGCCTGCGATGCGCGACAGCGTCAGGCAGTTGCAGATCCAGCACGTCGGGTGCTGATGCTCCGCCGTGGCCGCGCGCGAGCGCCGTGATCTCCTGGCCGCTGGTTGCTCCGGGGGCGACCTGATGCACCGCGATCCCGTATCGCGTGCTGAATGTCTTGATGATGGTCCGGTAGTTCGCCCATGTCGGCGGCAGCCCGATGACGTTGAGCGTGCCTTCCTTCTCGGCTGCCGCGATCAGTGCCCGAAGTCCGCCGCCTTCGGCGGCGGTCCCCGCCGCGGCCCAGTCTCCTGGCTTGACCGACGGCGAAGCAGGCGAAGGTGACGTCGTGCCTGGCGAAGCGCTCACCACGGGGGACGTCGTGTCGCGGCGCGGCGCCGGCCCGTTCGACGAGGAACACCCGGCGGTGAGCGCAAGCATCCCGGTTCCCGCGATGAGCAGCCTGAGAGATAACTTCACGCTGCACCTTCCTGCTGCGCTCCCGCTGCCATGGTCACCCGCGGCCGCGCTGCGAGTCAACTGTCGCGCGCTCCGGCGAACGTGCAGGTAAGCGAGCTCGGATCGACGAGCTCAGAGCTGGCTTTCGATCGGGCCAGGCTCGCGCATTCGCTCGACGCGATCTCTGACCCGGCGCTGGGCTGCCGCCCCGCGATGCAGCGCCGCCGAGCGCGCGTACCTGGCCAGCTGCCCGGCGGACGGCCGTGAGGCCCTCCGGGCCGGCTGTTGGCCTCGGGTCCCCGCTGCGCCGCCGCTGACTTCGTAGCCGAGTTCTCGTAGCCGGCTTCCCATCGCAGCCTCGCAGATCGCGATCTGCCAGGGCTCGAGCCGGTCGCTCCAGTGCCCGGATGGCGACGCCGTCAGCGCCTTCTGCGCGTCCGCATGCCAGGTCTTGCGCGGAGGGATGGTGCGGCCTGCGATCTTGTTCGGCTCGGCCATGGCAGGGTCGTAGTCCTCGCCGAGGAAGGCGCACAGCTTGGTGAGGTGGCCTGCCGGGTCGGCGACCAGATCCTCGTAGCGCACCTCGGCATAGGCGTCCGCCGGGAGCAGCCGGCCGGCCCGGCGGCCGCTATCGATCGCCTCGACCCAGGAGCAGATGGCCGCGTAGATGTCCTGCTTGAACCACGGCATCGTCAGAAGCGAGGCCACGCAGTCCCTGCCGTCCCTGATGAGGTGCACGATCTGGGCATCGGGGAACATCCGCAGCAGGCCGGGGATCTGCTGGTAGTAGCCAGGCCGCTTGTCGCCCCAGCGCGGCTTGTCGAAGCGCCTGGCGTAGGCGCGGAACACGATCCCGATCGCCGACCCCAGCGTCGGCGGCCCCTCGACGATCTCGTCGAAGACCTCGTCAGCGTCCAGCCCGAGGTCGTAGAAGAGCGTCTGCCGCTCCCTGACGATCGAAGCCGCGAGGGCGCGCCTGTTCTGCTCCTTGCGCACATCGCCGAAGCCGTTGCGGGCCTCGTAGGTCGTCAGCACGAACCTGGTCTCGGGCGGGATCGCGATCCGCGGGTGCGCGTGCAGCATGAGCTGCAGCAGCGTGGTCCCCGAGCGGGGACATCCGAGAACGAAGATCGGCCGGTCGGCGCCCATGCCTCAATCTATCCGGCGGCCGCGTCCTTACCGGGCATCTTCGCGGCTGGCCGCACTACCAGCGGCCGTACGTCAGGCGCGGTTCTGGAAGCTGCGGCGGCTCGAGGAACGCGGGCGGAGCTGCCAGGTCCAGTGCCCCGAGCGGAGACAGCGCGGCAGCGTCCCGCCTGGTCAGCGACGGCAGGTTCCATTTCTCCTCGACCAGCTTGAGCACCGAGGTGTGATCGAGCACCTCGGACAGAACGAAATCGGGCCGCGCAAACGGCGAGACGATCACCGCAGGCACCCGCACGCCGTACCTGTCGTATCGCATCTGGCCACCGTCGTTCTCGGCGTCCTGCGCCATCTTCGGGAAGATCACCTTGTGCAGCAGGCGCAGCCAGCCTGGCCGGTTCGCCAGGCACCTGCCCTCAATGTCGTCGGGCGGGACGGCCTCGGGCGGGGGCACGTGGTCGTAGTACCCGCCGTGCTCGTCGTAGGTCCAGATCAGCAGCGTGCCCGGCCAGCCCTTGCCGTGCAGGACGTGGTTGATGACCTCGGCGGCGAAGCTCTCGCCCTTGGCGATGTCCTGCGGGTTCTCCTCCGAGTACTCCTCGAATGACGGATCGACGATGCTGCAGGCCGGCAGCGTCCCGTTGTCGGCGTCCTCGAAGAAGGCGTCCATCCCCCGGACGTGCAGCACGTGCCGGCCAATCCCGAGCGGGAACAGGTCGGCGGTGAACACGATGTCCTTCTGCATGTCCGCGAGGCTGCGGGAGCCCTCGCCGAGCATGCCCATCCGCCGTTTGGCCATCCGGCGCCGGTGCCGCGCTAGCCGACGGAACCTGGACGAGTCCCCAGACACAGGGTGGTAGTTGGTCCACGAGATGCCGTGCCTGGACAGCGAGTCGAGGATGGTCCCCGCGACCGGGTAGTCGAGCAGGTGCAGCGGCAGGTCGTCGACCAGGCCGTTGGCCGTGCCGGCGATCAGGAACCTGCGGTTCGGGAACGTCGGGCCCGGGCACGAGCTGAACCACCGGTCGGCGAGCGGGAACGTGCGCGCCAGTCCGTAGTAGAACGGCAGATCGTTCTCGTTCCAGTAGCTCATTCCGACGGTCTCGTCGGCCCCCTGATCAACGGTCTGTGTGGCGGTGACGAAGCCATCCATCTTGCCGTCATTCCACTGCTCGCGCGTCGCCGCCCAGCTCTGGCAGGGCACCCCGTCCGCCTGCCGCGTCGACGGCGCGTGATAGGCGCGGATCATCTTGCCGTCGGCATTCGGGTTCGCGGCCCTGGGCTGGCCGTCGCGTCCGACCTTGAACCCGTCCCCCCGTCCGGCGAGCATGCCGAGGTAATTGTCGTAGGAGTGGTTCTCCATCATCAGCACGACGATGTGCTTGATCTGCGGCAGCAGGTCGGTCCCGGCCGGCAGTGACGGCATCGGGCGCTGACCGGGCTGAAGCCTGGGCAGGTGCCTGCCTCGGTATTTCAGCTCATATCGTTCGAGCCGCTCCCACACGACGCACACCTCCGGAACTGGATTCCGGCAGTAGATGCTCAGCCGCGGGTACGCGAAACATGGCGCTGCTCACCGGGCCAGAGCGGCTGACCAGGCGCGACCGGCTGCGGTCAGGCGCCGGCTACCGGCGCAGTCGCCGCCAGAGGCGGCGCAGCCCGCGGGCGGGCTTGCTCGGCCGGTCCTTGCCGTCCCACATGTAGGCAGGCCGGCAGCCGCCGGTCAGCCACCAGTTCCCTGGCCCGGTCTCGCCGTGCGGGTCGCCTGACGACGGCACGCCGACCCTGATCGACGAGCTCAAGCCGGGGAACATAGGCACTCCATTGGAACGAACCGCGGCCCAGGCCTGGCTGAACCTACCCACTGCGGTACCCAGAATGGACGCAACGCCGATAGCCCTGCAGCCGGAGACGCTCGCCGCGGTCGAGGCCGCCAGGCTCGGGTTGCGGCTCGCGCGCGACAGCGCGGACAGCGCGGAGGTTCAGGCCAAGGCCGGCCGTGACGTGGTCACCAGCGCCGATGTCGCGGTTGAGCTCGCGATTAGGCAGGTGCTCACGGACCAGACCGGGCTGCCCGTCATGGGCGAGGAACACGGTGGCCAGCTCCCCGCCGACGGCTCGCCGTGCTGGCTCGTCGATCCGATCTGCGGAACCAGGAACTACGCGTCAGGCGCTCCGTTGTACTGCGTGAACATCGCGCTGACCGAGCGCGGCGCCGTGACGAAGGCCGTCGTCGGTGACGCGTCTACGCGCCAGGTCCACGTGGCCGAGCGCGGCCGTGGCGCCTGGCTGCTGCCCGACGCTGACTTGGCCAGGCTCACGACCAGCGAGGACAGCCGAACCATTGTTGTCGAGGACGGCAAGGCGGCCGATGAGCGGCGGGTACTGGCGGCCAGGTTCGCGGCGGCGCTGATCAGCGCGGACAGGTGGGACTTCAGATCGTTTGGCACGACGATGTCGCTTGCCTATCTCGCCGCCGGCCGCGTCAGCGGCTACGTGGCCTTCTGGACCGATTCCGCCGTGCACGCCGCAGCCGGCAGCCTGCTCGCAGCGGAGGCCGGAGGGACGGTGTCAGACCTGGCGGGCGGGCCATGGCGGCTGGACTCTGACGCGATCCTGGCCGCCGCGAGCCCGGGACTGCACGCCGCACTGCTTGACATGATCACGGCCGCGTCACCGGCCTGATCAGCGATCGCCGGCCGAGCGGATCCCGGCGTCTCCGCTATCAGCCCTCGGCCGGATCCGCCCGCACGCCGGTCCCGGCGCTGACGCCGACGCCGATCGGACAGCTCACGCCAGTGCCGTGGTCGGGGCAGTAGCCGTACGGGTTCTTCGTGGCCGCGAGGTACTGCTGGTGGTAGTCCTCGGCGAAGTAGAACTCCGAGGCCTTGGTGATCTCCGTGGAGATCGTCCCGTAGCCAGCCTGGGTGAGCTGACCCTGGTACGCGGCCAGGGAAGCCTCTGCGGCTGCCTGCTGCTCAGGCGAATGCCAGAAGATCGCAGAACGGTACTGGCTGCCGACGTCATTGCCCTGGCGCATTCCCTGCGTCGGGTTGTGCGACTCCCAGAAGATCTTGAGCAGCTCGGAGTAGCTGACCTGCTTCGGGTCGAAGACCACGCGTACGGTCTCCGCGTGTCCTGTGCGGCCGCTACAGACCTCTTCGTAGCTGGGGTTCGGGGTGAACCCGCCTTCATAGCCGACCGAGGTGGAGATGACCCCCTTGGTCTGCCAGAACGTCTTCTCGGCGCCCCAGAAGCAGCCCAGCGCGAACTCGGCGACCTCGCTGCCTTCCTGGTACGGCTCCCGCAGCGGCGTGCCGAGGACCTCGTGCGCCCCGGGAACCGCCATGGCCTGACCACGGCCGGGCAGCGCCTCGTCCGCGGTGATCATGCGCGTCTTGTGCGTGCCGAAGATTCCCACGCTTACCTCCCCAGGGACGTTTGTACTGCTAACAGCGTCCGCGCCGCCACCAGCATTCCCGGCCCCCCAGCGCCTAGCCCCGTGCCGCAGGCGGGGCGGCTGGCTAGCCGGCGCGTTCGGTTACGAAGTTACACATCGTCTCGAACGCGGCCCTGGCCGGCACCTCCGGCAAGGCGAGGATCTCGTGCCTGGCCAGGTCCGCCCAGTGCCGAGCGTCCGCCCGCGCCATGTCCATGCCGGGGTGGGCGCGCAGCAGCGAGAGCGTCTCCGCCCGCGCCGCGGAATCAGTGAGGTCGCCGTCGGTGAGCAGTTCGACCAGCCGGGCGTCGCCGGGACCCGCTGACCGCAGCGCGTGCAGCACGGGGAGCGTCTTGACTCCCTCCCGCAAGTCGGTGCCCGGAGTCTTGCCAGACTGATCGGTTTCGCTGGCCACGTCCAGGATGTCGTCGGAGAGCTGGAACGCGACGCCGAGCGCGGCGCACGCGGGCGCTATCCGCGCGGTTACCTCGTCGGGCGCGCCGGAGAACATCGCGCCGAACTGGCCGGAGGTGGCTATCAGCGAGGCCGTCTTCTCCGTCACCACGCCCATGTAGTGCTCGAGTTGGTCCTGGCCGGGCCGCGGCCCGACGGTCTCGCAGATCTGGCCGGTGACAAGCCGGGTGAAGGTCTCGGCCTGGAGCCTGACGGCGTCGGGACCGAGGTCGGCGAGGATCTTCGAGGCGCAGGCGAACAGGTAGTCGCCGGTCAGGATCGCTACCGAGTTGTCCCATCGAGAGTTCGCGCTCGGCGACCCGCGCCTGACGTCGGCCTCGTCCATGACGTCGTCGTGGTACAGGGTCGCGAGGTGCGTCAGCTCGATGGCCACGGCCGCGGGCACGACCCGTTCGTCCTTGGGATCCCCGAACTGCGCTGCCAGCAGGACCAGGGTGGCGCGGAAACGCTTGCCGCCGGCGACGATCAGGTGCGCCGATGTCTCGTCTAGCAGGTCGTACTGCGCTCGGGCGGCCTTTCGCAGGCCCTCCTCGACCAGAGCGAGCCCATCGGTCACATCCGCCGCGAGCGCGGCGTCCGCGAGCTCCACGGGAACGACGCTGATCACTGCATCCCCTACCACTAGGCCTGTCACGCTCGGTGTTCCGCCAGGCACAGTTCTACCTGGCATCCACCAAGATAAGCACACCGCGGGCCGCACCGGGTGCTACCGGGGCCCTTCGGGCCGGCTGCTGGCCTCGCCCTTCGGGCCGGCTGCTGGCCTCGCCCTTCGGGCCGGCTGCTGGCCTCGCCCTTCGGGCCGGCTGCTGGCCTCGTCATCACATGACGGTCCGCGCGCGGCCTCACCGGACGAAGAGCTGGGCCGCGGCGTCATGCGCCAGCCGCAGCAGCGGCTCTGGCACGACGCCGAGTACCAGGGTTGCCAGGACGCCTATGCCCACGGCCACCGAGGTGAAGGCGCTCGGCCTGACCACGGCTGGCCCGTCCAGCGCGGGCTCGCTGAAGAACATCAGGACGATCACGCGGACATAGGGGAACGCCAGGATCGCGCTGCTCAGCACGCCGATGATCACCAGCGGCAGCGCGCCGCCCGAGATGGCCGCCTGGAACACCGCGAACTTGCCAGTGAAGCCGCTGGTGAGCGGGATTCCGGCGAACGCGATCAGGAAGAAGGCGAAGACGCCGGCGACAAGCGGGGAGCGCTTGCCGAGCCCGGCCCAGCGGGACAGGTGACCAGCCTCGCCGCTGGCGTCCCTGATCAGCGTCACGACGGCGAACGCGCCGATCGTGGCCAGCCCGTACGCGGCCAGGTAGAACATGCTGCCTGACAGGCCAGCCGTCGTCGCTGCGACGACGCCGGTGAGGATGTAGCCAGCCTGGGCGATCGAGGAGTAGGCGAGCAGCCGCTTCACGTCGGTCTGGGTGATCGCGATGATCGAGCCGCCCAGCATCGTGAGGATCGCGACGCCCCACATCATCGGCCGCCAGTCCCAGGTCAGCTGGCCGAACGCGACATAGAACACACGCAGCACCGCGCCGAACGCGCTGACCAGCGTGCAGGACGCCATCAGCGCGGTGACCGGGGTCGGAGCCCCCTGGTAGACATCCGGCTTCCATGCCTGGAACGGGACGGCGCCGATCTTGAACAGCAGCCCCACGCTGAGCAGCGCGATGCCGGCGTACAACAAGACAGAACTCTGCGTGTTCCCGCTGGCCGCCGCCGCGATCGCCGCGAGCCGCACCGATCCTGAGTAGCCGTACAGCATGGCGACGCCGAACAGGAAGAACGCCGAGGAGAACGCGCCGAGCAGGAAGTACTTCATCGCCGCTTCCTGCGAGAGCAGGCGGCGGCGCCTGGCCATGCCGCATAGCAGGTACAGCGGGAGCGAGAGCACCTCGAGCGCCACGAACATCGTCAGCAGGTCGTTCGCGGCGGGAAACAGCAGCATGCCGCCGACCGCGAAGAGCGTGAGCGGGTACACCTCGGTGTGGCTGATCCCGGCGAGCAGGCCTTCGCGCTCCTCCGGGCTGCCAGGCACCGCGGCAGCCTGCGCGGCGAACGCGCTGACCTCGTGCGACGACTCGGCGATCAGCAGCACGCTGATGAAGGCGAGCACCAGGACCGTGCCCTGGATGAACAGTGTCGGCCGGTCCACCGCGACCGCGCCAACGGCGGCGAGGTGGCCGACGCTGCCGTTGCCGAACACGTTGCTGCTCGTGGCGACGAAGATCGTGAGCACGAAAGCGCCGGCCAGGCTGCCGAGCGTGATGGCCAGGTGCAGGGTGCGGCGCAGCGGCCGGGGCGCGAACGCCTCGACCAGCACGCCCGCGATGGCCGCCCCGAACACCAGCAGCATCGGCGACAGCTGGCCGTACTCGATGTGCGGCGCGGGGATGGATGGCGCGTTCGCGGCGAGGGCGCCGAGGCTGCCGGTCACGGCTTGCTCCCGTTCTGGGCCTTAGCAGGATGCGGCGGCACGGGGTTGGTGGAGTGCGCCTGTACCAGCGTCTTCTGCACGGCCGGGTTGATCACGTCGATGACCGGCTTGGGGTACACGCCGAGCGCGATGATCAGGGCGATCAGCGGGCCGACCGCCCACAGCTCGCGTGCCCGCAGGTCAGGCATCGATGCGACCTCGGCGCGGACGGGGCCGGTCATGGTGCGCTGGTACATCCACAGGATGTAGATCGCGGCGAGGATGATCCCTGCGGTCGCCAGCCCGGCGGCCACCTCGTACTTGGTGAACGTGCCGATCAGCACGAGGAACTCGCTGACGAAGGTGTTCAGGCCAGGCAGGGCCAGCCCGGCAAGGCCGGATATCAGGAACAGGCCGGCGAGCACGGGAGCTACCTTCTGCACCCCGCCGTAATCGTCGATGAGTGCGGAGTGACGCCGCGCGATCATGAATCCGACCAGAAGGAACAGCGCTCCCACGAGGACGCCGTGGTTGACCATCTGCAGCGTTGCCCCGGCCTGACTCTGGCTGGTCTCCGCGAAGATGCCCAGGGTGATCAGGCCCATGCCTGAGATCGACAAGTAGCCGATGAGCCGCTTCATGTCGGCCTGCCCGATCGCCACGATCGCCGGGTAGAGCACCCCGATCACCGACAGCACGAGGATCAGCGGGGTGAAGTAGTGCGAGGCGGCGGGAAACAGGATCAGGCAGTAGCGGATCATGCCGAAGGTGCCGAGCTTGTCCATCACGCCGATCATGAGCACCGCGTCTCCCGGCTGCGCCGACGCGGCGGCATCGGGCAGCCACGTGTGGAACGGCCACAGCGGTGCCTTGATCGCGAACGAGATGAAGAAGCCGAGGAACAGCCACTTGCCCGCCAGCGGGCTCAGTGCCACGTGGGTGAGCGGGATGAACAAGAACGTGCCGCCATGGCCTCCGCGGGACGAGTACACATACAGCGCGATCAACGCGGCCAGCAAGAGCAGCCCGCCGAGCAGGTTGTAGAGCAGGAATTTCACCGCCGCGTACTGCCGCTGGCCAACGCCGTAGCTGCCGATCATGAAGTACATCGGGATCAGCATGGCCTCGAAGAGGACGTAGAACAGGAACACATCGGTCGCGGCGAAGGCGCCGATCATCATCGCTTCCAGCGCCAGCACCAGCGCGAAGTACGTCTTCACGCTGTGCCGGCTCTGTGCGCCTCCGGCACCAGGCTTGCTCTGCGCGCCTCCGGCACCAGGCTTGCTCTGCGCGCCTCCGGCACCAGGCTTGCTCTGCGCGCCTCCGGCACGACGCCCGCCGGACTCGACTGCGTTCCACGACCCCAGGACGACCAGCGGCGCCAGTACCGCTGTCATCAGGATCAGCACGAGCGCGATCCCGTCGACGCCGACGGCGTAGTGCACGCCGAACTGCGATATCCACTGATAGGTCTGGGTGAACTGGAAGCGCGGGCCGCCGGTCTTGAAGCCTGCCGCCATCGCGATCGTGACGCCGAGCGTGGCGATCGTCGTCACCAGGGCGATGCGCTTGACCAGCCGGTCGCGCGACTCGCGGTCTGTGTCACTGCCAGGAGCTGACCTGCCAGGGGTGAGGCAGACGGCCAGCGTCCCAGCCAGCGGGATCGCGCCGGCCACGGTCAGCCAGGGGAACGTGCTCATCGGGGATTCATCTCCTAAAGCCTGACGAGCAGCAGGGCGCCGACGAGCAGCAGAGCGCCGATCAGCATGGACAGGGCATAGGAACGAACGAACCCGGTCTGGACCCGCCTGACCCGGCCCGAGCTCCCGCCCATCGTCGCGGCGATCGTGTTGACGATCCCGTCGATGCCGCGGTTGTCGAAGAACACGGACAGCCTGGTGAGCCACTGACCAGGCCGCATCAGCACCGACTCGTTCAGCGCGTCGCCGTACAGGTCCTTGCGCGCCGCCACGGTCACGAGGCTGCCGCGCGGCGCGGTGACCGGCACCTCACGGCGGCCGTAGATGACCCAGGCGAACCCGGCCGACACCACGACCAGTGCCAGTGTCAGCAAGCTCAGCGGCGCGAAGAAGCCGTGCGACAGCGGCGGCGTGCCGGTCACCGGCCGCAGGAAGTCGATCAGCCGGTTCGAGATCATCAGGAAACCGCCGGCGCCCAATGACCCGATCGCGAGGATGACCATCGGCGACGTCATCACCGGCGGCGCCTCGTGCGGGTGGGCGTCGTCTTCCCACCTGCGCTTGCCCGTGAAGGTCATCAGCATGACCCTGGTCATGTAGAACGCGGTGATGACGGCGCCGATCAGCGCGCACGTGCCGAGAATGGCACCCGAGGTGCCGCCCTTGTCGAACGCCGTCTCGATGATCGGGTCCTTGGTGAAGAAGCCGGAGAACGGCGGTACGCCGATGATCGCCAGGTAACCGAACGTAAAGGTTACGAAGGTGACCTTCATGGCTGTGGCGAGGCCGCCGAACCGGCGCATGTCGACCTCGTCGTTCATCTCGTGCTTGACGGCGCCGGCGCCGAGGAACAGGCCAGCCTTGAAGAAGCCGTGGGAGAGCAGGTGGGCAATGGCCAGGGCATCAGCCGGCCGGGCCGAGGCCGGCGGCCAGCATCATGTAGCCGATCTGGCTCATCGTGGATCCGGCCAGCGCCTTCTTGATGTCGTCCTTCGCACACCCGATGATGGCGCCGAACAGCAGGGTCGCAGCGCCGACGATCGTAACAAGCAGCCTGGCGTTCGCTGACAAATTGAAGATCGGCGCCGAGCGCACGATCAGGTAGACGCCGGCAGTCACCATGGTGGCCGCGTGAATAAGCGCTGAAACAGGGGTGGGCCCCTCCATCGCATCGAGCAGCCAGGACTGCAACGGCAGCTGTGCGGATTTGCCGCAGGCGCCGAGCAGCAACAGCAGCCCGATCGCCGTGATCACGGTGTTGCTGGCCGAATGCGCGGCCCCGAACACGCCGGCGAAGGTCACCGATCCGAAGGTCGCGAACATCAGCATGATCGCCAGCGACAGCCCGGCATCACCGACCCGGTTCGCGATGAACGCCTTCTTCGCCGCCGCCGCAGCGACCGGTTTGAACTGCCAGAAGCCGATCAGCAGGTAAGACGCCAGGCCGACGCCCTCCCACCCGGCGTACAGGCCCACGTAGTTGTCGGCCAGCACGAGCAGCAGCATCGCGGCGATGAACAGGTTCAGGTAGCCGAAGAACCTGCGCCGCTCGGGATCGTGGCTCATGTAGCCGACCGCGTAGATAAGGATGAGCGAGCCCACGCCGGTGATCAGCAGCACGAAGCAGATCGACAACGGGTCGAGCAGCAGGCCGATGTTGACGTGGAACCGCCCGATCGACGGTATCCAGGTGTAGACCTGCAGCTCCCTGCTGCGTTGGCTGGCCGGGTAGCCGAGCATCGCGGCGAAGATGATGGCCCCGTACACGAACGAGCCGAGTGACATCGCGCAGCCGATCAGATGACCCCAGGCGTTGGTGCGCTTGCCGCCGAGCAGCAGCACTACGGCACCGGCGCTGGGGAATGCGAGCAGCAGCCAGGCCAGCTTTATCACGCCGGTGGCCGGCAAAGTCGTCACTGCCTACCCTCCACGCCTAGTACTTGAGCAGGTTGGCATCGTCGACCGACGCCGACTTGCGGGCGCGGAAGATCGAAGTCAGGATCGCGAGGCCAACGACGACCTCGGCCGCGGCCACGACCATCACGAAGAACGCGATCACCTGGCCGTTAAGGTCACCGTGCAGCCTGGCGAATGCGATGAAGGCCAGGTTGACGGCGTTCAGCATCAGTTCCACGCACATGAACACGACCAGTGCGTTCCTGCGGACCAGAACCCCGACGCCGCCGATGACGAACAGGATCGCCGCGAGCGCGACGTAGTTGGCCGGGCTGATCACCGGTCCTCCCGATCCTCATGCTGATTCGCCTCGACGGTCTCGCCGGCGATCGCGCGCGCGCCGTTCCGCTGAGCTTGCGGGCCCTGGGTCGTGAGCAGGCCGCTGACCGACAGCCGCGACTGCGTCCCGTCGGGCAGCAATGCCGGCATATCCACCGCATTGTGCCGTGCGTACGTGCCGGGACCTGGCAGCGGCGTCGGGCGGCCGCTGGCCACCCTGCGCCTTGACAGCATCCGCTGCGTCGGCCGCGGGCTGGTCCGCTCCCTGTGCGCGAGCACCATCGCGCCGAGCGCCGCGGTGATCAGCAGGGCGCTGGTGACCTCGAACGGGAACACGTAGGTCGTGAACACGAGCCTGGCCAGGCCCTGGACGTTCGACGAGCTGTTGCGGAGGCCGGACGGCGCCGCCGGGCCGATCGTCGCGTGCCCGACGACCAGGATCAGCAGCACGAGCATGGCGATCCCAGCCAGCCCGGCGAACAGCCGCTGGCCCTTGATGGTCTCGACGATCGAGTCCGATGCGGTGATGCCGACGATCATCATCACGAACAGGAACAGCATGAGAACCGCGCCGGTGTAGACGATGACCTGCACGAACGCCAGGAACGGCGCGCCCTGCATGGCGTACATCGCGGCGAGGATCAGCATCACGACCGCGAGCAGGACCGCGCAGTGCACCGCGCGCCTGGTAAGGATCATGCCGAGCGCTGCGCCCACCGCCACGATTGCCAGCACCCACCACGTCACGACCTCGGTGTTGCTGGCGGCGCTGCCTGCCAGCGCCATGTGGTGGGCGATCATGACGCGCCTCCCGGTTCGCCCGCTCCGCCGGACGCGCTGCCTGACGAGTCCTCCGCGTCGGCTGCGCGGCTGCGGGCCAGCATGCTGAGCAGGTCAGCGGGCTGCGCGGCCGCGAACGATGGCCCCTGCCGGTAGTAATCCTCTTCCGAGTCGCCGAGCCGCATCGGGTGCGGCGGCGGCTCCATGCCTGGCTGGAGCGGAGCGAGCAGCTGCTCCTTCGTCCAGATCAGGTTCTCCCTGCTGTCGTCGGCCAGCTCGTAGTCGTTGGTCATCGTCAGCGCCCTGGTGGGGCAGGCCTCGACGCACAGCCCGCACAGGATGCAGCGCAGGTAGTTGATCTGGTAGACGGCACCGTACCGCTCGCCTGGCGAGTACCGCTCCGACTCGGTGTTGCTGCTGCCCTCGACGTAGATCGCATCCGCGGGGCATGCCCAGGCGCACAGCTCGCAGCCGATGCACTTCTCCAGGCCGTCCGGCCAGCGATTCAGCTGATGACGGCCGTGGAATCGCGGCGCGGTCGGCTTCTTCTCTTCCGGATACTGGACGGTGTCGACCTTGCGGAACATCTGCCGGAAGGTGACCGCGAAGCCCTTGACCGGGTTGAGGAAATCAAGCACCGGCAACCTCCTTTGCGTCGGCGGGCTGGCGCTCGGTCTCCCCGCGCACCCCGGAGTCCGGCGCCTGCTCGGCCAGCGCGGGCACGTTCGTCCCGATGCCGTGGTAGTGCGGCAGGTCCATCGGCGGCACCGGGAAGACGCCGGCGTCCTCCTCGGCAGCCTCTTCCTCCTCGGCGGCCCGCAGTCCTGCCGCCCGCTCGGTCGCGAAGTCCCAGGCGAACGCGAGCACCAGCAGCACGGCCACGATCAGCCCGCCGACCACGTAGACCCCGGTGCTGCCGCCCTGGCGGCGCCACACCCGCAGCGTCGCGATCAGCAGGGTCCACGCCAGCCCGGCAGGGATCAGGATCTTCCAGCCGAGCGACATGAGCTGGTCGTACCTGATCCTGGGCAGCGAGCCGCGCAGCCAGATGAAGAAGAACAGGAAGCCGATGAGCTTGGCCAGGAACCACAGCACCGGCCACCAGCCGCTGTTCGCGCCCGACCAGGCCGAAATGGGCCAGACCGCGTGCCAGCCGCCCAGGAACAGCGTGGTTGCCAGGGCCGAGACGGTGATCATGTTGACGTACTCGGCGAGGTAGAACAGCGCGAACTTCAGCGAGGAGTACTCCGTGTGGAAACCGGCGACCAGCTCGCCTTCGCCCTCTGGCAGGTCGAACGGCAGCCGGTTGGTCTCGCCGACCATCGTGATCACGTAGATCACGAACGAGGGCAGCAGCAGGATCGCGAACCAGGACGGGTAGTGCAACACGGCGCCGAACAGCCGGAAGGCCGCGCCGTGCGCCTGGGCCGCGACGATCTGGGAGGTGGACAGCGATCCCGCATACAGGAACACCGGCACGAACGAGATGCCCATCGCGATCTCGTAGCTGATCACCTGAGCCGATGAGCGCAGCCCGCCGAGCAGCGAGTACGGCGAGGACGACGACCAGCCCGCCAGCACGATTCCGTAGACGCCCATCGAGCTCATCGCGAGCACCAGCAGCACGGCGACCGGCAGGTTCGCGAGCAGCAGCGGGGTCCGGTGGCCGAAGATCGACACAACCGGGCCGAACGGGATGATCGCGAAGCTGATGAAGGCAGGGATCGTGGCGATCGCCGGCGCGAGCACGAAGAGGATCTTGTCGACACCGCGCGGGACGATGTCTTCCTTCAGCGGCAGCTTGATGCCGTCCATCAGGGACTGCAGCAGGCCGAACTTACCTGCGCGGTTCGGGCCCGGGCGCTGTTGCATCCGGCCGATCACCCGGCGCTCAGCCCAGATCATCAGCAGCGTCGTCAGCATCAGGAAGACAAAGACGATCAGTACCTTGATCGCCGTCAGCCACCATGGGTCGTTGTCAATCAGCCCAGTGCTGGTCAAACGGGTGTCGACGCGTTTCCGCTGGCCAGCTGCACAAGGCTGGGGCTGGCGGTCATACCGCGCTCCTCCCCACGGGGGTCACGGGGTCATCCCCCGCGGTTGACACAGTCACGAGACTGCCGTGGCCGGCTGCCAGGTCGCGCCGTACCAAGCAGCCAGCGGAGTTCGTCGGCAGCCAGACCACCCGGTCCGGCATCGCCGTGACCTCGACCGGCACGACTATAGAGCCGCTGCTGGTCGATACGCGCACTTTGGCGCCGCCGCGCGGCTGACCCGCTTCTGAAGGCACAGCCACGCCCGCCTCCGCGGCGGTGGCCGCCGACATTCTCGCCACGGCTGGGCGCGCCGTACCGGCCAGATTCGGCTCGCCGTCTTGCATCCGGCCGGCGTCGAGCAGATTATGCCAGGTCGCGAGCAGCGCCTCGGCGGGACCGGGAACGCTGCCTCCGCTGGCACCAGCATGATGGCGGCTGGACGGGGACGCTCCGGCCGCGGGACGGGAGGCGCCAAGCGACGAGAGTTCACGGCGGGCGGCCGCCTCGTCGGGCAGGCCTAGGTGCACATCCATGGCGTCAGCGATATCCCGCAGCACGTGCAGGTCGCCGCGTACGCCTGGCACGGGGATGGCGGCGCCGAATTCACCGGGCCTGCCTTCCCAGTTCACGAACGTGCCTGGCTTCTCGGCGACTGCCGCGACCGGTAGGACAACGTCGGCACGATCGGTAACAGGACTCGCCCGCAACTCCAGGCTCACCACGAACTCTGCCTGCCCGATCGCGGCGAGCGCCGCGTGCGGGTCGGGCAGGTCAGCGGGGTCGACTCCGGCCACGACGACCGCGTCGAGCTCACCGTCGGCCAGCGCGGCGAGAATCTCGCTGGTGTCCCTGCCGGGTTCGGATGGCAGGGATGCGGCGCCCCACGCCCTGGCGACCTCGGCCCTGGCCGCTGCGTCGGTGACCAGGCGCCCGCCGGGCAGCAGCACAGGCAGGGCGCCGGCCTCGATCGCGCCGCGCTCGCCGGCCCGGCGCGGGATCCATGCCAGCCGGGCACCGGTCACCTCGGCGAGCGCGACCGCGGCGGACAGCGCACCGGGAACCTCGGCCAGTCGCTCGCCTACCAGGATCACCGAGCCTGGCTGGGTGAGCGCCTGCGCAGCGGCAGCGAGCACGTCCTGACCCACCGGCGACCCGAGTTGGCTGAGCACGTCGGCCTCGCCGCCCGGCACGGCCGGAAGGAGCGTGCCCGACAGCTTGACGAGCCCGGGGCTGCGCAGCGCCGCGACCGAGTACACGGCGGTGCGCCCGGAGCTCACGGCCTTTCGCAGCCGCAGGTAGACGATTGGTGACTCGTCCTCTGGCTCGAAGCCGGCGAGCAGAACGGCAGGGGCCTCCTGCAGGCTCGTATAGCTGACCGCCCGGCCGGCCCCGGCGACTCGCGCCGCAAGGAACTGCGTTTCCTCGGCGCTGTGCGGCCTAGCCCGCATGTCGATGTCGTTGCTCGCCAGGGCGAGGCGGGCGAACTTGGCGTATGCGTAGGCATCCTCCAGCGTGAGCCTGCCGCCGGTCAGCACGCCCGCCCGGCCGCGCGCCGCGGCAAGGCCGCGGGCCGCCACGTCAAGGGCCTCAGCCCAGGAGGCGGGCCGCAGCACGCCATCGCCGTCCCTGACCAGCGGCGAGACCAGCCGGTCAGGCAGGGTCGCGTACGTGAAGGCCCAGCGTCCCTTGTCGCAGTTCCACTCCTCGTTCAGCTCGGGCGCACTGCCGGCCAGCCGGCGGGTCACCGCGCCGCGCCGGTGGTCCGTCCGCAGCAGGCAGCCTGAGGCGCAGTGCTCGCACACGCTCGGGGACGAGACTAGGTCGAACGGGCGCGCCCTGAACCGGTACGACGTCCCGGTCAGCGCGCCGACGGGGCAGATCTGCACGGTGTTGCCCGAAAAGTAGGAGTCGAACGGCACACCGTCGGCCACTCCGACCTGCTCCTGCGGGCCCCGCTCGATCAGCTCGATGAGCGGGTCACCGGCGATCTGATCCGCGAACCTCGTGCACCTCGCGCACTGGACGCAGCGCTCACGGTCCAGAAGCACCTGCGCCGACAGCGCGATCGGCTTGGCGAACGTCCGCTTCTTGCCGTTGAACCTCGTCTCGCCGGCCCCAGCGCTCATCGCCTGGTTCTGCAGCGGGCACTCACCGCCCTTGTCGCACATCGGGCAGTCGAGCGGGTGGTTGACCAGCAGCATCTCCATCACGCCCCGCTGCGCCTTCTCGGCGACCGGCGAGGTCAGCTGCGTCCGCACGACCATGCCGTCGGTGCACACCGTGGTGCACGAGGCGGGCGGCTTGGGCTGCCCCTCGACCTGGACGAGGCACTGGCGGCAGGCACCGATCGGTGCGAGCAGCGGGTGGTCGCAGAACCGCGGGATCTGGATGCCGAGCTGCTCGGCGGCCCTGATGATCAGCGTACCCTTGGGCACGGTGATCTCGAAGCCGTCGATGGTGACCTTCACCGTGCCAGCAGCCTTAGCTACCTCAGTCATCGCGACGAGGACCTCCAAGATCCGCCGAAGAGCGTCGACGCGGCGGGGTCGAACGGACAGCCGCCGCGCTTGTTGTGCTCGATGAACTCATCCCTGAAGTACTTGATAGAGGACACCACAGGGCTGATCGCACCGTCGCCGAACGGGCAGAAGGCGCGGCCCAGGATGTTGTCGCAGATGTCGAGCAGCTTGTCGAGGTCACCCTCGCTGCCTTCGCCGCGTTCCAGCGCGTCAAGCAGCTGGACAATCCAGTACGTGCCCTCGCGGCAGGGGGTGCACTTGCCGCAGGACTCGTGCTCGTAGAACTCCATCCACCGCAGCGTGGCCCTGACCACGCAGGTCGTCTCGTCGAAGATCTGCAGCGCCCTGGTGCCCAGCATCGATCCTGCGGCGCCGACCGACTCGAAGTCGAGCGGCACGTCGAGGTGCTGTTCGGTGAAGATCGGCGTGGACGACCCGCCAGGCGTCCAGAACTTGAGCTGGTGGCCGGCCCGGACGCCACCCGCAAGCGAGAGCAGCTCACGCAGGGTCACGCCGAGCGGCGCCTCGTACTGCCCGGGGGTCGTGACGTGCCCGGAGAGCGAGAAGATGCCGAAGCCCTTGGATTTCTCGGTGCCGAGTGCGGCGAAGGAGTCGGCTCCGCTGGCGATGATGTACGGCACGCTGGCGATCGACTCCACGTTGTTGACCACGGTGGGGCAGGCGTACAGCCCGGCGATCGCGGGGAACGGCGGCTTCAGCCTGGGCTGGCCGCGGTGACCCTCCAGCGAATCGAGCAGCGCGGTTTCCTCGCCGCACTCGTACGCGCCGGCGCCCGCGTGCACCAGGATGTCCAGGTCGAACCCTGACCCGAGGATGTCAGAGCCCGCGTAGCCAGCCTCGTAGGCTTCGGCGACGGCCTGGTGCAGGCGCCTGACCACGTGCAGCACCTCGCCGCGCACGTAGATGAACGCGCGATTCGCCCTGATCGCGTATGCCGCGATGATCGAGCCTTCCACGAGCGCGTGCGGGGTGGCCAGCATCGTCGGGATGTCTTTGCAGGTACCTGGCTCGGACTCGTCGGCGTTGACAACGAGGTAGTGCGGCTTGCCGTCGCCCTGCGGGATGAAGCCCCACTTCACGCCCGTCGGGAAGCCGGCGCCGCCGCGCCCGCGCAGGCCTGATGCTTTCACCGCGGCGATGACCTCGTCTGGTGGCATCGCCAGCGCCTTCGACAGCGCCTGGTAGCCACCCGCCCGGCGGTAGCCGGCCAGAGTGAACGAATCAGGCTCGTCCCAGTGCGCGGTGAGCTCGGGGGTCAGTACAGATGTCACGCCCGCTCCCTGTCGGTGCCCGGGTTCCAGCCGTTCTCCTTGGCGATCCGCAGCCCGGCCAGCGTCGGCGCGCCCGCGGTCTGGCCGGTGCCCGCCTGGTCGTCGGGGTAGCCGGCCAGGATCATCGCCGCCTGCCGAAAGGTGACCAGCCGTTCTGCGCCCCTGACTGGAGCGACGTCGGCACCCGCCCGCAGGCCGTCAACCAGCTCACGCGCGGACTCGGGAGTCATATTGTCGAAGAACTCCCAGTTGACCATCACGACAGGGGCGTAGTCGCAGCCCGCGTTGCACTCCACCCGCTCCAGGCTGACCTTGCCGTCCGGCGTGGGCTCGTCGCCGTCGACGCCCAGGTGACGGCGGAGTTCGGAGTGAATCACGTCGCCGCCCATGATGGCGCACAGCGTGTTGGTGCAGACCCCGACGTGGTACTCGCCGACCGGCCGGCGCTTGTACATGGTGTAGAACGAGACCACCGCGGTGACGTCGGCCTCCGACAGCCCGAGCTGCTCGGCGCAGAACGCGATCCCGTTGGCCGACACGAATCCCTCGGTGGCCTGGACCAGGTGCAGCAGCGGCAGCAGCGCCGACCGCGGCTTCGGGTACCTGGCGATGATCTCGGCGGCCCGTGCCGTCAGCCCGGCCCGCTCCTGCTCGGTGAACGCCATTACCTGTCCACCCCTCCCAGGACCGGGTCGATGCTGGCCACCGCCGCGATCACGTCGGCGACCATGCCGCCCTCGCACATCGCGGACACCGCCTGCAGGTTCGTGAAGGATGGATCGCGGAAGTGCACCCGGTACGGCCTGGTGCCGCCGTCGCTGACCGCGTGGCATCCGAGCTCGCCGCGCGGCGACTCGACCGCCGAGTAGACCTGGCCGGCAGGGACCCTGAAGCCCTCGGTGACGAGCTTGAAGTGGTGGATCAGGGCCTCCATCGACTGGCTCATGATGTGCGCGATGTGATCGGCGGAGTTGCCGAGGCCGTCAGGGCCCACCGCGAGCTTGGCGGGCCAGCCGATCTTGGGGTCGCCGATCATGACCGGGTCATCGGCAGGCCGAGCGTCGGACAACCGGTCGACGCACTGCTCGACGATCCGCAGCGACTGATCCATCTCGTCCATCCTGACCAGGTACCTGCCGTAGACGTCGCAGCTCTGCCTGGTGGGCACGTCGAAGTCATACGTCTCGTATCCGCAGTACGGCTGGCTCTTGCGCAGGTCCCATGGCAACCCGGTGGCCCGCAGGATCGGTCCCGTGACACCCAGCGACATGCAGCCGGCCAGATCGAGGAAGGCCACGTCCCTGGTTCGCCGCAGGTAGACCGGGTTGACGTCGAACAGCGCCCGGATCTCGCCGAGCTGCCTTGGCATCACGCCGAGGAATTCGCGCAGCTTCTCGAGTGCACCTGAGGGCAGGTCCTGCGAGACGCCGCCGGGACGCACGTAGGCGTGGTTCATCCGCAGCCCGCTGATCAACTCAAACAGGTCGAGCACCTTCTCGCGCTCGCGCATGCCGTACAAGAAGACCGTGGTCGCCCCTACTTCCAGGCCGAAGGTGCCGATCGCGGTCAGATGCGAGGCGATTCTGTTCAGCTCCATCATCAGCACGCGAATGACGCTCGCCCGCTCAGGAATCTGATCGGTGATCCCCAGCAGCCGCTCCACAGCGAGGCAGTAAGCTGTCTCGTTGAACAGCGGCGACAGGTAGTCCATCCTGGTGCAGAACGTCACGCCCTGCGTCCAGGTGCGGAACTCCATGTTCTTCTCGATGCCGGTATGCAGGTACCCGATCACCGGCCGCAGCTCGGTCA
The DNA here is from genome assembly GCA_963739025.1 of uncultured Actinomycetota bacterium. Classification (GTDB taxonomy): domain Bacteria; phylum Actinomycetota; class Actinomycetes; order Streptosporangiales; family Streptosporangiaceae; genus Chersky-822. The sequence continues at coordinate 31,202 of CAVTYS010000008.1, forward strand.
CCGTCTCCCCGTCCAACGTCAGGATCAGCCTGAGCACGCCGTGCGTAGAGGGGTGCTGCGGGCCCATGTTGACGATGAGGCGCTCGTCGCGGCCGCTGTCGGCAGCCTCACCGGCCGCCGCGACTATCTCGTCCCAGTCCTGGCCACCGACGTTGTAGACGCGTCCCTCGGCAGTGTCGGCCTGGGGGGACGACCCCCCTGGACCCCCCGCAGTGTCGGCCTGGGGGGACCCCCCTGGACCCCCCGCAGTGTCGGCCTGGGGGGACGACCCCCCTGGACCCCCCGCAGTGTCGGAACTCACGCGTACGCCCTCCGGTCATCGGGCGGCGGGATCGTGGCGCCGCGGTACTCCACCGGAATGCCGCCGAGCGGATAGTCCTTCCGCTGCGGGTGGCCCTTCCAGTCGTCTGGCATCTCGATCCTCGTGAGCGCCGGGTGGCCATCAAAGATGATGCCGAAGAAGTCCCACGTCTCGCGCTCGTGCCAGTCACAGGTCGGGTACACATCGATGAGCGAGGGGATGTGCGGGTCAGCGTCAGGCGCGGTGACCTCCACCCGGAGCCGCCTGTTGTGGGTGATCGACAAGAGGTGATAGACGGCGTGCAACTCCGTGCCCGCGTCGGCCGGGTAGTGCGTGCCTGAGACGCCCAGGCACAGCTCGAAGGCCAGCGTGGGCTCGTCCCGGAGGCGCCTGGCGACCTCGACGAGGTGCTCGCGGCGGACATAGAAGGTCAGCTCGCCGTTGGCCGCGAGCACCCGCTCGACCGCGTCGCCGAAGTTCAGCTCCGACGCCTCGATCGCCGCGCCGAGCGCGTCGGCGACGTCATCGAAATACGAGCCGTACGGGCGCGAACTCGACAGCAGCGGCTGCTTGCGGACCTGCAGGCCGCCGTAGCCCGAGGTGTCACCTGTCGTATGCGTGCCGAACGCACCGGTGCGAACGACCTGCTCGCCTAGGCGCTCCCGGCCCGCGACAGCCGCCTCGTCGGGGACCTCGTCTGGCTTGTTGTCTCCTGGCCCGGTCACCGTTCCACCTCCTGGCCGGCGGCCGCCTGCAGGTGCGGCAGCAGCGGCAGCCGCCGCAGCCTGGCCTGCTCGAGCTCGGTGATCTGCTTCTCCCGGTTCGCGCCGAGCTTCATGTTCTGGATCTTGTCGTGCAGCTTCACGATGGCGTCGATCAGCATTTCCGGCCGTGGCGGGCAGCCCGGCAGGTAGATATCGACCGGCACGATGTGGTCGACGCCCTGAACGATCGCGTAGTTGTTGAACATGCCGCCGCTCGACGCGCATACGCCCATCGAGATCACCCACTTGGGCTCTGACATCTGGTCGTAAATCTGCCGGAGCACCGGCGCCATCTTCTGGCTGACCCGGCCAGCCACGATCATCAGGTCAGCCTGGCGCGGTGTGTTCGACGCGCGCTCCATGCCGAACCTGGCCAGGTCGTGGCGCGGGCCGCCGGTGGCCATCAACTCGATGGCGCAGCAGGCGAGCCCGAAGGTGGCAGGCCAGACGGACGACTTGCGCGCGTAACCGGCGAGCTTCTCGACCGTGGTCAGCAGGATGCCGCTCGGCAGCTTTTCTTCTATGCCCATGGTTAATCCCATTCCAGTCCGCCGCGCCGCCAGACGTAGACGTACGCGACGAGGACGGTGGCGACGAACGTGACCATCTCAACGAGGCCAAACAGGCCAAGGTGGTCGAACGCGACCGCCCAGGGGTACAGAAAGATGATCTCAATGTCGAAGACAATGAAGAGCATCGCGGTCAGGTAGTACTTCACGGGGAACCTGATCCCGGCCGGCTGGCGGGTCGGCTCGATGCCGCATTCGTAGGCCTCGAGCTTGGCCCGGTTCCAGCGCTTCGGGCCTGCCAGCGATCCCATTACCAGCGAGAAGATGGCGAACACAGCGGACAGGGCACCCAGCACCACGATGGGCACGTAGTAGCTCATTGAGTCTGTCACCCCTTTGTCTCGCCGCCAGGCCCACTGACCGGGCGGGTGATGCTGATATTTCTTTGTCGCGTCCGTGCCACCGCGCATCTTGCCTGAGTCGAACCGCTGGCTGCCCGCAGGCTAAGCCGCCGGCGACATCTTAGACAGCGCATTGATGACCCGGTCGACCGCGTCGCCGCCGCGCGGCTCGGTCAGGTTGCCAAGCAGCTTCATCGTCATCCGCATCACGGCGGGCCGCTTGATGCCGTGCCTGGTCGCGAACTTCATGAAGGACGGGTGGCCGATCGCCTTCACGAACGTCCGGCCGAGAGTGTAGTAGCCGCCGTACGCGTCCTTCAGCGCCGCCGGGTAAGACTGCAGCACCCGCTCGGTCCCAGCCGCTGTCGGCCGGGCAACCGCCTGGACGATCGAGCGCGCGGCGAGCTCGCCGGACTCCATCGCGTAGGCGATGCCCTCGCCGTTGAACGGGTTCACCATCCCGCCCGCGTCGCCGACCAGTAGCAAGCCGCGGGTGTAGTGCGGAGTCCTGTTGAAGCCCATCGGCAGCGCCGCGCCGCGAACGGGCTGCGTCATGTTCTCCTCGCCCAGGCCCCACTCGGCCGGCATCGCGGCGAGCCAGCGCTTGAGCAGCACCCGGTAGTCGATGTTGCCGAACGCCTCAGAAGTGTTCAGCAGGCCGAGACCGACGTTGCTTGTGCCGTCGCCCATCCCGAAGATCCAGCCGTAGCCGGGCAGTAGCTGCTTGCCGTCCCAGAGGTCGAGCCAGGCCTCCAGGTAGTCGTCATCGTGCCTGGGCGTCTTGTAGTAGGTCCTGACGGCCACACCGAGCGGCCGGTCGGACCGCTTGTGCAGGCCCATGGAGACCGACAGCCGCGAGGAATTGCCGTCAGCCGCGACGACCAGGGGGGCACGGTAGGTCCGTGGCTGCTCCTGCGACCGCTTGGACGCGCGTGCTGTAACGCCGGTGACCCGGCCTGTCCGCTCATCGGTGGTGGTGCCGGTGACAGTGATGTTCTCGACCAGGCGGGCGCCGGCCTTCTGCGCGTGCCTGGCGAGCAACTCGTCGAAGTCGGTCCTGGTCCGCACCGTCCCGTAGCCAGGGAACGAAGACAGTTCCGGCCAGGCGAGCTCGATCCGGCCGCCGCCCCCGATGATGCGCAGCCCCTTGTTCAGGAGCCAGCCGTCACCGGGAACGACCGGGATGCCCATCGTGGTGAGCGCCTTGACCGCCCTCGGGGTCAGGCCGTCGCCGCACACCTTCTCGCGCGGAAAGCTCGTCTTCTCCAGCACGAGCACGTCAAGGCCGGCCGTCGCCAGGTGATATGCGGCTGTCGACCCGGCAGGGCCGGCGCCGACCACGATGACGTCGGCCGTGTCCGAGGATCCAGCGCGGCTAGCTGCCTGGTCCGGGTGGTTAGCCGGGGGGTACTGCTCGCTCACTGACCCGTCCCGCCAATCTTGTGAACACCTTCACAAGTACAGATGTCGACAGTCTAGCCCGTAGTCGCTGATCGCATGAGCCGCCCCTGATGCCGGCCGACGTGCACGGCCACGATGCCGCCGGACAGATTGCGCCATCGCACCGACGACCAGCCGGCGTTCCTGATCAGGCCGGCGAGCTGCTGCTGGTCGGGCCAGTCCCTGATGGATTCGGCGAGATAGGCATAGGCGCCAGGATTCGGCGACAGCCGGCCAGCCACCGCAGGCAACACCGAGGCGAGGTATCGCTGGTACACGACATCGAGCTGGCGCACGGGAAGGTGACTGAACTCACAGATCACGAGCCGTCCCCCCGGCTTGGTGACGCGCAGCATCTCAGCGAGGGCCGCACCTGGATCGGCCACGTTGCGCAGCCCGAAGGAGATCGTGACCACGTCGAAGACGGCGCTCGCGAACGGCAGCCCGAGCGCGTCGCCCGCGACGAAACGCACCTGTCCCGCTGGTCCGCCCCGGCGCTCGCGCCGGTGCGCCGCCAGCCTGCCGGCGCCCGCCCGCAGCATGCCCTGGGAGAAGTCACAGGCAATGCAGCTCGCTCCCGATGCCGCGAAGGCTTGCGTGGACGTCCCGGTGCCCGCCGCGATATCCAGCACGGCCATGCCAGGGCCCGCTCCGACCAGCCTGGCGACAACGGACCGCCAGTACCGGCACTGGCCAACCGACAAGACATCGTTGAGCAGGTCGTAGCGTCCGGCGACCGCGTCGAACATGGCCGCGACGTCTGCCGGGCGCTTGTCTAGCTGCGCTCGCGTCATAACAACAAGCGTGTCACAGCGCGCGTCGTGGTCAGGTCAGCGGCCATGAAGGCGCAAGAAGGACTAAATCGTTGCGGACAATAAATTAACTGTACGTTTCTCTTTCTTTTCGAAATTGTCCTGTCATTTTGTAAACCAGTCCTCAGGCCATTGCGTCTTGGTATGCGTAGTCCATTGATGGGCCGGTGAAGGTTATCGAGCAATTCAGGCGAGATAGCGGCGAAATGCCAGCCCCGGCCCCTTCTGGCGGATCCTGGCGATCAATCAAGGAGAGTTCATGCGCAAGATCATCATCACGCTCGGCACCGCGGCCGCGCTGCTCACGCTCGGCTCAGCGGCCGCGGCGCAGGCCGCCGGGCAGGCGAACACCCCGAACGCGACGCCCGCCTGCGGGGGACAGTGCTTCGACCTGTCCAGCCTGGTTCTCGGCCCGCACGCGATCCAGAATGCCTACATTCACGGAGACACCGGAATCGGCGGCAAGGTCGGCCAGCGGCTCAATCTCAACCACGCGAGCAACAGCCGCCCGAATCAGGACTTCACCGGCGCGCAGGTCGGCACCCTGAGCAACTACTGCGGCAGCCTGATCTCGGCAACGTCCTATGTCTGCGTCAACTACCCGGGCAATTTCCCGGTTTTCGAATCAAACTGGTCGCCGTACGGAAATCAGACCAGTCTTTGCGCCGGAATCGCCCGTCGCAATGTCGCCAACCAGAATGTCACGCTGCGCCCATGCGGCTCATCCGCGGCGACGATGTGGGTGGGCGACCTCAAGGATTCGGTCACCCACAATGGCAGGTTCTACACGCCGTGGGTGAACGCATCTGACCCGAATTTCAGTCACCCGCTGGTGCTCACCGTCGACACGGGCACCTTCCTGCCAGAGAACCAGCTCAAGGTGCAGCGCCTGAACTTGCTGTCCAACCACACTGTCGCTGACTCGCAGGAGTTCACGCTCGAGCCGGGTCCAGCCGCCTGACCCGCCGTCGCTCTGCGCGGCCGCGGCCGGGCCCGGATAGGACGGGCCAGGCCGCGGTCGTGTCTGCTGCGCTACAGCAACTCCGGACGCTGCCACTCCTCGCCGAGCACGTGCTCGGCGAGGAAGGCGAAGATCGTCTCGTACCAGACCCTGACGTCGCCGGGCTTGAGAATCCAGTGATTCTCGTCGGGGAAGTACAGGAACTTGACCTGCTTGCCGCGCTGGGACAGGTCAGCCCACATCCGCAGCGCCTCGCCGACCGGCACCCGGTAGTCCCGGTCGCCGTGGATGACGAGCAACGGCGTGGTGATGCTGTCCGCGTGCAGGTGCGGTGAGCTAGCGAGGTAACGCTCAGGCTGCATGGCGGGGTGCCCGAAGATCCGCCGCCAGAACGCCGGCCCGTCGGTGGTGCCGAACATCTGGTCGAGCGCCCAGAGCCCCGCGTGGCTCACGATGCCGCGGAACCTGGTCGTGTGGCCGGCGATCCAGTTGGCCATGTAGCCACCGAACGAGCCGCCCATCATCGCGGTCCTGCCCGCGTCGATGTCTGGCCTGGCTAGCACCGCGTCCGTAATCGTCATGACGTCGGTGAACGGCTTGTCACCCCAGTTGGTGTGGCCCCTGGCGATGAAGTCCTGACCATAACCGGTCGACAGGGCAGGGTCTGGCAGCAGGACGCTGTACCCGCGCGCGGCCATCAGCCACGGGTTCCACCGCCAGGACCAGGCGTTCCAGCTCATCACGGGGCCGCCGTGCACCCACAGCAGCAGCGGCGCAGGCGATTCTGCCGGCACCCCCTCTGGCAGCACGAGCCAGCCCCTGATCCTGGCGCCGTCGGCTGCCGTCGCCGACACCTCTTCTACCCGTCCTGGTACCTCGAGCGGCAGCCCGGGAGCCTGCAGCCGGACCGGATCGGCTGCTGGCGCCGTCAGGTCGATCCTGACCGGCGTCGGCGGCTCGCTGATGGCGGCCCGCAGCGCGTACAGCGACCGGCCGTCCTGGTCGGGGCAAAGGCTGTCGTAGGCGGCATCGTCGCCCGTGATCCTGACCACCTCGCCGGTCCCGGTCCTGACCGCGAAGATCGGGCGGCGGCCGTTGTCATCGGCGGTGAAGTACACCGAATCGCCATCCGGTGCCCATGCCACCGACAGCGGTTGCCGGTCAAAGCCCGCGAGCAGGTCCCTGGCCTCCGCGTTCTCGCTGTCCAGCGGCGCGATGACCAGCGTGACGTCACCTGGCCTGGCATAGCTGTCGTGCGCAGAGCGGATCGCGACCACGTGCGTGCCGTCGGCGGAGATGGCAGGCGCGCCGAAGTCGGTGCCGCTGGCGCCGAGCAGGGTCCTGCGCTTACCGGTCTCGATGTCGATGACGACGAGCTCGTCCCGGTTCTCCCCGGCTGGTTCAGGGACTCGCCAGCCGGTGACCGCCGTCGTGCCGTCAGGAGACAGGCAGAACGCCTGCTCATCGAGCGCACGGCCGCAATCCTTGGTCAGATCGCGCAGCTCGCCGGCAGCGTCGTCCTCGGCGGCTCCCGCCGCCGCGCGGCCGACGTGCAGCCGGAGGCTGTCGGGACCGAGATCGTGGTCCCAGAACCTGACCGGGCCAGACTCGTGCAAGATCGCGTTGACTCCTGCATCGGCACGGGCCTTTCGCCTGGCCGAGTCCTCGTCAGCACCGGTCGTGCCCGTGAAGGCCGCGGCCGCCGCCAGGTAGTGCTGGGCGGTCCTGGCCGTCGCAACGGATGCCACGCCGCCCGGCGGTGCCGCGATCCTGCGGGCCTCGCCGCCCCCAGGCGGCAGCAGCCAGAGTCCTGGCTTGGCGGCATCGTCAGTACGTTCCTTCTTCTGCCCGGGCTCTTGCCGCTTGGATACGAACAGCAGCGAGCCGTCCGGCAGGAACTCGGGAGCCGATTCGCCTTCCGCTGACCTGGTGAGCCTGGCCGCCTGGCCGCCAAGCGGGTCGATGCGCCAGATGCTGGTACCGAACTTGCCGGGCTCTGGCCCGATGGCCTCGACGGTGGCCGCGAGCCAGCTGCCGTCGGGTGCCAGGCGGAGCGATGTCACCGCTGGAATCGCTACATACTTGGTCAGATCGGTGAACCGGGTCACGTGTTCTCCTGTCTCAGCCGGGGCGGCACGTAGTCAGCTATTTTGCCGCACCGGCTATCGCGGCAGGCTAGCCGCTTTCCGCGTATATCCGGATTACCCACATTGCCCGGGATCTGGTGCTAGCATGCGCGGGGTTGAGGCGCGCCCTGGCAGCGCGCTTAAGCAATTTCGTGGGGGATTCCTTGCTTCGCGTACGCACCAGGCTCGCCGCAACCGCCAGCGTGGCGGCGGTCTGCTCGCTCACCTTCGCAGGGCTCGCGGAGGCAACGCAGGCCGCGACCCCGCCAGGCCCTGTCGCCGCCACCCCGGTGACGTTGATACCGCACTTCCCCGCGACGACGACGACCACGGAGCAGATCCGGCAGATCGCTCAGTGCGGCAACACCATGTACGCGGTAGGCACGTTCACCGTGGTCAAGCGCCAGAGCACGACGTACACCCGCAACAACGTCTTCAGCTTCAGCGCGACCTCGCCCTACGGGGTCACCTCCTGGGCTCCCAACGTCAACGGCACCGTGAACTCGATCGCCTTCAACGGCACCAACTGCGCCGACGCCTACATCGGCGGCAAGTTCACCGCGGCCGGCTCGACCACCGTGAAGAACATCGCGGAGATCGACACCACGACGGGCAATGTGGTCACAGCCTTCGGGCACAGCGCCTCCGCGCAGGTCGAGACGCTGGCGCGCTATCACGGCCATATCCTTGCTGGCGGTTACTTCACCGGAATCAACGGCAGCACCGCCGACCCCTACATGGCGAGCCTGAACCCCACGACAGGCAAGAACGACGGCTTCATCCATCTGGCCATCTCGGGGAACTATCAGTTCCCAGGCGTCCAGTCCAATGCCACCAGGGTCTACAACCAGGAGTTCAGCCACGGCGGCACCCTCGACCTGGTGATGGGTGACTTCATCTCCGCGGGAGGGCGGCCCAGGCAGCAGATCTTCATGCTGAACCTGGCGACTAGCCCGGCGTCAGTGACCGGCTGGACGTCTCCGCAGTGGGACGGCAGCGAGGGCGAGGCCACACCCCAGGATCCGAACAACGGCTACCCGTACGAATGCGCCACCGTCGAGCCGTACTACATCCAGGCCGCCGCCTGGTCCCCTGACGACGGCACCGTCTACATCGCGACGACCGGGTATCACCCCAACGGCTGGCCGACCGGCAGCGCTCCTCGGAACGGCCTGTGCGACGCGGCGGCCGCTTTCCCCGCGACCCAGAGCAGCGTGCTGGCCACATGGATCAACTACACGGGCTGCGATTCGCTGTTCGCTGCCGCGGCCGACAGCGCGGCCGTCTACATCGGCGGGCACGAGCGCTATGCGAGCAACCCCGATGGCTGCGACTTCCTCGGCTCAGGCGGCTTCGACGCTCCGGGCATGGCTGGCCTTGACCCGCGGGCCGGCACCCTGATTCTGAACTCGGCAGGTACGGCCGGGTTGTACAGCCGTGGCCGCGGGCTCGGAGCCGACGACATGCTCATCACCTCAGCTGGCCTGTGGATCGCCAGCGACAACGACCAGGGAACGCAGATGTGCGGGGGTGCCAACGGGCTGGGCGGCCTGTGCCTGCTGCCCTACCAGAACTAACCAGGAATACGGCGATGCCGGGACGCAACGCAGGTGCAGTCCAGGTGCATCTGCGCAGGTAAGGTGACTAAATGCGGCTCATGCACCGATCGACGGTGACATTGGACATGAGCGCATAAGCTCATCTACTGGCTACCTTCCGTATGCCTGGCTGTAGCCAACGCAAGGCCGCGCCGCGGTCGCCAGAACAGCGAGGAGTACCGCGGATGAACACTCAAGCCGCACCGGACTACTTCGAGCTTTCGGACTACACGACCGTGCTGCGGCGGCGCTGGCGCCGGATCGTGACCGTGACCTTGGCTGCCGTCGTGCTCGCCGCCGCTTACGTGTCCCTCGCTCCTAAGACGTACACGGCGACCGTCCTGGTGCAGGTCAACGCGCTGCCGAACAACGCCAATGCCATCGGCGGCCGGACCGGCGGGCCGGTCAACATGGATAACGAGGCTCAGGCTGTGCGCTCGCTCGCGGTCGCGGGCCTGGTGAAGGAGCGGCTGAACAGCCCGCTCTCGGTGACCGACCTATCGGACAGCATTCATGTCACGGTGCCGCCGAACTCGACCTATCTCCAGATCACCTGCGGCGCGTCGGCCGCCGCAAGCGCGCAGAAGTGCGCCAACGCGACCGGCCGGGCCTACCTGGACTACCGCAGGGTCAGCATCATGAAGCTGCTCGGCACCGGGATCACTGCCCTGCAGCACGACGCGACCAGGCTGCGCCAGCGGATCGTGCAGCTCAAGACGCTCCTGCTCACGCTGCGGCATCACCAGAGGAACCAGATCTCTGGCTCGCCTACCCAGATCGCGGACGAGCTTCAGCTGAACACCGCGCAGGCCGAGATGGTCGCGCTCCAGGGTCACATCGGCGCCGCTGAGCCGCTGTACGCGAGCATGAAGGTGAGGAACGGCACGATAGTCGGCCAGATCGTCTCCCCTGCGACGCTGCCGGCCAGCCCGTCAAGCCCGCGCAAGCTGCTGTACATCCCGAGTGCCCTCATCGCCGGCCTGGTGATCGGCCTGGCGTGGGCCTTCGTCAGGGACCGGCGCGACCGGCGCGTTCACTCGGTCCGTGACGTCGAGCGCATCGGGAACCTGCCGGCCATGCTGAGCCTCGTCGACAAGCCGCATGGCCGGGTCACTGGCCTCGAATCGCCGCGGTCGGTTGCTGGCCGCGGCTTCAGCGAGCTCGCCAGGTACGTCGACGCCGCGCTCGGCGACGGCAGCCACGTGATCGCGGTCGCGGCGACGTCCACCGGCTCTGGCGGCAGCGTCGTCGCTGTCAACCTCGCCGCCGCCCTGGCCAGGACGAGCGACCGCACCGTTCTGATCTGCGCCGACCTGCACGGCACCACCGCACCTGAGCTGCTCGGCGTCACCAGGGGCCGCGGCCTGTCCGAGGTGCTGACCGGCACCGCAAGGGTGAGCGAGGTGGCCGCGCCCGCCGGGGACCTGCCGCGCCTGCGGGTCATCACGCCTGGCATCGACGCGTCGCGCGCCGTCCTCGCCATGCAGCAGGCCAAGCTCAAGCGGCTGATCAGCGACGTCCTGGACGACGCGCGGTACGTGGTCATCGAGGTACAGTCGCTCGGCGAGAACTCCGACGCCTTCGGCCTGGCGCAGTTCGCCGAGGCGGCGATCGTGGCCGTCGAGGTTCAGCGATCCCGGCGAGATGACATCGCCGACTGCGTCCAGCGGCTCGTGCGTCTCGGGACGCCAGTGCTCGGCGCAGCGGTTCTGCGGCCGACCGGCAGTGTCCCGCGCAGACAGCGGACCGAGGCCCAGGTCAGCGTTCCTTACAGCAGCCCGATGCGCCCCGAGCCCGAGCCTGACCCGCTGTTCGCCGGCGACATGCCGCCGACCGGTCCGACCGTATGGACGCCAGGCGTACCGAAGGTATCTGGCGATCTCCAGGACTACTCATCGCCTACGGCCCCGCGCGGGCCGAGAGAGACGAGGCCGATGCCGCGCGTCTCCGCGAGCGAACGAGACAGGTACCCGGGTTCCGCTGATCCCGCATCGGGAGACTGACCGTGCGGGCAGGAACGGTGCCTGACGTGCGGAGGCGCCGCAGGGGCCAGTGCACATGACCATATCGCTGGCCCCGCCGGCCGGACAGGCGGAAGCCGCGCCGGCAGCCGCGGGCACCGGGCAGAGCGGTGCCGTCCGGCGGGGTAACCAGCTGCGGTCGCTGCTGCGCGGCCCGGCCTGGCCGGTCAGCGCGCTGCTGCTCGGCTACCCGCTCTGGTGGGCACTCGGCATCGCCGATTTCATGTGGGTCATCCTCGCTGTTCCGATGGTCGCGAGGATGATCGCCTGGCGTACGCGGCGCGGCCGCGCGATCCGCGTGCCGCCGGGTTTCGGGCTCTGGCTGCTGTTCCTCCTCATCGTGGTAGCTGGCATCGCCACGATCACGCTGACCGCACCCGGCACCGTGCCGAGCCTGGTGTCCCGGCGGGTCCTGTCGTACGGGAACAGGACGGTCGGCTACTTCGGCGACACGATCCTGCTGCTTTATGCGGGCAACCTGACCGAGCGTGAGCTGCCCAGGCGCGCGTTCAGCTGGATGCTCGGCGTCGTCGGTGTCATCGCGGTGATCGGCGGCATCGCGGGGATGCTGCTGCCGCACTTCGAGTTCAGCTCGCCGCTGTTCGTGCTGCTGCCCAAGAGCTTCCAGGCCAATCCCTTCGTGCAGGCTGCCGCCCATCCTGCGCTCACCCAGGTCCAGAACGTGCTCGGCACGCCAAGCGGGCGGCCTAAGGCGCCGTTCGACTACACCAACCTGTGGGGCGAGTGCCTGACGATCCTGTTGCCGTTCCTGCTGGTCTGGGCGTGGACAGGAACGAGGCGGCAGCGCCTCTTCGCGGCCGGCACCGCGGTCGTCGCCATCGGGCCGCTGCTGTACTCGCTGAACCGAGGTGCCTGGATCGGCGTGATCCTCGCCGTCATCTACCTCGCCGTCCGGCTGGCCGCCAGGGGCAGGACGGTCCTGCTCGGCGGCATCTGCGCGGCGACGGCGATGGCCGTCGTCCTCATTCTCTTCACGCCGCTGAACAGCATCGTCGCGGGGCGGCTCGAGAACGGCAAGAGCAACAACCTGCGCTCCCACCTGTCCGCGCTGGCGATCACCGACGGCCTTGCCTCGCCGATCATCGGGTACGGCGATACCAGGCAGGAACAGGGCAGTCCCGAGTCGATCGCCGTTGGACCGTCGGCCAAGTGCCCCACCTGCGGCCAGCTGGCGGTCGGCAGCACAGGGCAACTATGGCTCCTGCTGGTCTGCGACGGTGTCGTCGGCGCGGCGCTCTATCTGGCTTTCTTCGGCTTCGGCATCTGGCAGTTCCGGCGGGACCGCAGCCCGTATGGCTATGCGGGCGTGCTCGTGCTGATGCTGTCCTTCTGGTACATGTTCTCTTACGACGCGACCGGAGCGCCGCTCGCCTTCACGATGCTCGCCTACGCCGTGGTGTGGAAGAACGATCAGCTGCGCAGGCAGCGGGCCGAGGCGAGCGCCAGCGGATCCTGGCACGTGCCGGAACCGGTCAGATGACGACGGAGCGGCTCGGTCAGGACGACCGGGAGCAGGACGAGGACTTCCTGTCCCGGACCATGCCGCTGCCCGCTATCGACATCGCGGGGTACGAGCCCGGCGTACAGGCCGAGTACGAGCAGGCGCCAGACAGGACGGCGCTAGCCCGGCGTCCTTCCGAGGCCAAGCCGGGAGCAGGCCTTGCTGGCGTGGCGAGAGGCGGCATGGTCAACCTGGCCGGTGCCGTGATCTCCGCTGCCTCCAGCGTCGCCCTCACCGTCATCGTCACGCGCAACTTCAGCAAGCCTGTGGTCGGTACGTTCTTCGTCGCGATGTCGCTGTTCCTCATCGTCGAGGCGGTCACGAACCTGGGCGCGTACAACGGCACCATCTACTTCATCGCCCGCCTGCGCGCGCTGCAGGCTGAGCGCAGGATCCCCGCCATTCTCAGGGCGACGGTGATCCCGGTCGTGATCTCGTCGGTGATCGGCGCCGCGGCGCTGATCGCGTTCGTCCACCCGGTCGCCAGGCTGCTGCTGGCTGGTCAGGTATCGGCGCCGGTGCGGCAGGCCGACCTAGCGGCCGCGCTGCGGGTACTGGCCGTCGCGCTTCCCTTCGCGGCTCTGGCCGACACCATGCTGGGCGCGACCAGGGGCTTCCACGAGATGGAACCCACCGTCGTGGTCGACAGGATCGGCCGCTCTACCCTGCAGCTTGTCGGGGTCATATCGGCCGCGATAGCGAGCAGCTCTGCTTTGCTCGCCCCGCTGTGGGCGCTGCCCTACGCTCCTGCCGCGATCATCGCGTCGCTCTGGCTGCGCCGCATCATGCGCGAGCAGCGCCATGCGCTTCCCGCGAGACGGCCAGCGACCGGGACGCTGCTGGCCAGGAGCGGCGACCGAACCGGGGCCGCCGCCGTTCGGCTGGCGCCTGACAGCTTCCAGGCCGACAACCGGCACGGCAAGCCGAACGCGCGCGGGTTCTGGCGCTTCACCGCGCCGCGGTCGATCGCGAGCGTGGCTCAGATCGTCATCCAGCGGCTGGACATCGTGCTCGTGGGCGTCATGAAGGGCCCGGTGGACGCGGCCATCTACACGGCCGCGACCAGATTCCTCGTAGCTGGCCAGCTCGGGAACGCCGCGATCAGCATGGCGGCACAGCCGCAACTGACCCGCCTGTTCGCGATCAAGGACAGGGCAGGCGCCAACACGGTCTACCAGGTCACCACGGCCTGGCTGGTCCTGCTCACCTGGCCGATCTACCTGCTGGCCGCCGTCTTCGGGCCGAGCGTGCTGGCTATCTTCGGGCGCAGCTACCACGCTGGCAGCACGGTCATGCTCATACTCGCGCTCACCATGCTGGTCGCGACCGCCTGCGGTCAGGTGGACGTGGTGCTGATCACGACGGGCAGGAGCACCTGGAGCCTCGTCAACGGCTTGCTCGCGATGTGCGTCAACATATGCGTGGACTTGATCCTCATCCCCAAAATGGGGATCACCGGAGCGGCCATTGGCTGGGCGGCCGCGATCGTGGTCTCCAACCTCGTGCCCCTGATTCAGGTCGCGACCGCTGCCAAGGTCCATCCCTTCGGGCGTGGGATGGCGGCCGCGTGCGGACTGAGCGCGCTGAGCTTCGCCGTAGTCCCGCTCGGCGTGCGCATGGTCGCCGGGCCGAGGCCAGGCATCTCGATCGCGGCGACGGGACTCGGGGCCGCGGTCATGATGCTCGGGCTGTGGTGGCTGCACGGCACCTTGCACCTGTCCGCGATGCCAGGACTCAGCCGGCTGGCGCGGACAACCAGGCCAGGCAAGGTACGGTCATAGTTTTGGGCGAAGATTACGGATTACCCTGCCCGGAAGGCTGGCAGGCCGCGATATCGTCCGCAAGGCAGGAAAGGGTTCGAAGGTCGAATGAGCAAGTACCTCGTCGCGCTGATCTGGCTGGCTGGCATGGCGATCATCCTCGGCGCCGCGTTCCTCGCCAGCCGCCGGGCCGGATGGCCCGAGGCCAGTGGCCGGCGCGGAGCGGCCGAGGCCGGCCACGCCGGCCGGCGGCACAGCCGCCGCGCGTCCGGCTCGGCCGTCTCCGAGGTCATCGGCGGCTCCGCCAGGTTCGTCGCCGTGGCTGTCGTCGGCGCCGTCGTGGCATTCGGGGTGATGTGCCTGCTCGGGCTGCTTGTCGTCAACCACGGCCTGACCATCGACAAGCCGGTATTCGACTGGGTCAGCACCCATCAGGTGCACGCGATGGCCGGAGCCATGAAGCGGCTGACCAAGATCGGCGACACCTGGACGGTATGGGGGGCCGCCGCGGCGGCTGCGGTCTGTATCGCCGTGACGTCACGGGACCGCCGCTGGCTGGCACCAGTTTCTCTGGCGTCCCTGATCGTCATCGACCACTTCACCACGCTCGCGCTGCGGCACGTCTTCCACCGGCTCGGCCCGCCGACCAGCCCGCTCGGCACGTACCCGTCTGGCGGCTGCGACCGCAGCATCGTCTTCTACGGGCTCATCGCGTACCTGATCTGGCGTGAGTTCAGCGGCAGGCGGCCGGCCGCGATCTGGGCGGCCGCCGCGGTCGCGGCTCTTGGCTTCAATGAGGCCTTCAGCCGGATCTACCTGTCGCTGCACTGGTTCACCGACGCGCTGAGCGGGCTGCTGTACGGCGGCCTGCTGCTCGCCGGGTTCATCCTGGCGGTCCGCGCGGTTGCCGGCGGCCCGTTCAAGTCCGATCCGAGTCGCGTCAGCCCGCGGTTCCGGCCGGCATGTACCCCGCCGAAGGTCTGAGGCCAGCGGCCGGCCCGAAGGGCCTGGTTACGTGACAGCACATCGCAGGCGGCGTGCGACGCGAAAGCACGCAGTCTGGTTTTCCGCTGCCGCCGCCGTGGCGGTGATCGCCGCGGCAGGCAGCGCGTTCGGCCTCTCCAGGCACGGTCAGGTCACGGGCCCGATCTCGCCGTCCGGCTTCGGCTCGCAGTCCACGAGCCACCGGGCCGGCACGCATCAGGCGCACGGCACGGACAGTCCGGCCCCTGGCAGCAGCGGCACCGCCTCGCCCGGCGATCCTGGCACCGTGTCCAGCGAGGGCGGGCCCGCCGCGCGGCTGATCCCTTCCGCTGGCGCCTACCTCGGCGCATACGTGGCACCGACGTCGTACACCCCCGATGCCGAGATCGCGGCCGTGCAGTCGTTCCAGCGGACGATCGGCGCTCCGATCCCGCTCGTGCACACCTACCACCCCTGGTACAGCCCGTTCCCGAACGCCGCTGACCAGTACTTCGTCAGGACCGGCAAGGTGCTTCTGCTGACCTGGGGCGGCAATCCTGACACCAAGAAGGTCGTCGCGGGCGGCTACGACGCGCTGATCAGGGAGCGCGCCGAGGCGGTCAAGCGGCTGGGACGGCCGATCCTGCTGGAGTTCAGGCACGAGATGGACCGCCCGAACCTGCAGTGGGTCATGCACGGGCCCAAGAACTTCATCGCGGCATGGGATCACATCCGCGCGATCTTCACCCGGGCCGGCGCGACGAACGTCGGCTGGGTGTGGTGCCCGACAGGCTGGGGGTTCAAGAAGGGCAGGGCACAACCGTTCTACCCGGGAAACAACGAGGTCGACTGGGTGTGCGCGGACATCTACTCGGTGTCGCCTGGCCAGACCCTGCAGGAGGCGGCCCAACCATTCCTCAGCTGGGCCAGGCATACCCGCAAGCCAGTGCTGATCGGCGAGTTCGCCGTCGCCGGGCGACCGGCCGCGTGGTCTCGCTGGCTGCTCGCGGCTGGCGAACTTGCCGGAATCGACCGGCAGATCAAGGGCATGGCCTACTTCGACGCCAATGGCACCGATAGCCAGGGCCGGCCTTTCGAGTACTGGCTGGGCAGCAACGGACCCGCGCTCAGGGCCTTCGGCCAGATGCTCAGCTGGCCGACGTTCCGCCCCGGCCGCGCGTCAAGCCAGTGACTGCGGCTGCTCCGCAGGCTTCCCAGGACCGCGCCGACTACCTGCGCGGCATCTGCGAGCTGCTGTGGCCGGCTCCTGCGCGGGCGGAGCTGGCGGACCGGCCGCCGGCGGTGCCGGGAGACGCGTCGATGATCGTGCTGCCCGGCCTGCGCAATCCGCGGCTCGTGGTGCCGACCGGACGGCGCCCTGCCGCCGCGGCGGTCCGCAGGTACGGCGAGCCTGCGTCGGTCCGCAGCGCGCTGACCGCCAGGATGCTGTCGGCGACGCTGGCCAGCGGCATCGGCCCCCGGCTGATCCGAGGCCGCGTCACGGTCAGGGTGCCGCCAGGGGCCGAGACCATCGAGTCCCGGCTTAGCTCGGTACTCGGCCAGAGCGTCGTGGTCAGCGTCCACCTGGGCGCGGCGCGCGCGAACCGCAAGCCGGTCCTTCAGCTGCTGACCGCGGCGGGCGAGACGATCGGGTTCGCGAAGGTCGGCGTCAACCCGCTGACCACCGATCTGGTTCGCGGCGAGCACCAGGCGCTCAGCCGGCTGCACGCCGCAGGCTTTCGCCAGCTACGGGCTCCTCGGGTGCTCGGTTACGACAGCTGGAACGGCCTCGAGATCCTCGTGCTCAGCGCGCTGCCGGTGTGGCAGAAGCGCCTGCCGCTGCCACCCGGCCGGCTCGACCTGGCCATGGCGGAGGTCATGCGCCTGGCGGGGATCACCGAGTCCCCGCTCGCGGCCAGCGAGTACTGGTCGCTGCTGGCCGCCCGTCTCGAGGCGGCAGGTGACGGCCAGGAACAGGCTGCGCTCGCCGCCGCGCTCGGCGCGCTGGCGGGCGTGGCCGGTGCCGCCACTCTCGGCTTCGGGTGCTGGCACGGCGACTGGACGCCGTGGAACATGGCCTGCACCGCCGGCGGCCTGCTGGTCTGGGACTGGGAACGTTTCACCTGTCCAGCGCCTGTCGGTTACGACGCGCTGCACTACTGGCTGCAGGCCAGGGTGACAGGGAACAGGCGCGACCCGGCGCAAGCCGCGACCGAGTGCGTGCGGCGGGCGCCAGCGCTGCTCGACCCGTTCGGCGTGCCGGCGCCGCAGGCCCGCCTGACTGCGCTGCTGTATCTCGCCGACCTGTCGGTCCGGTACGTCGCCGACCGGCAGGAACAGGCCGGTGCCAGACTGGGCGCGCCGCGCAGGTGGCTGCTGCCAGCGCTCGCCGCCGGCATCAGCGAGCTTTCCGGCAGCCCGGCCAGAGGGGACGGTTGACAATCGCACGATCGGTTTCGCCGCCGGCCAAGCGCGCCGCGCACCTTATCTCGGTGACAGCGGGACGCCTGACGAGCCATGCCAGGATGCTGCCGGGGGTGCTGATCGTCGGCGCGCAGCGGTCCGGCACCACATCGATGTACCGCACGCTGAGCCAGCACCCGGCGGTGCTCAAGGCCGTCCTGCACAAGGGCGTGCACTACTTCGACATGAACTACGACCGCGGCATGGGCTGGTACCGGGCTCATTTCCCGCTGCTGGCCACGGCAAGGCGGACCGCCGCACGGGCCGCAGATCCCGTGCTCACCCTCGAGTCGAGCCCGTATTACATGTTCCATCCGTGCGCTGCCGAGCGGATCGCGCGCGACCTGCCCGAGGTCAAGCTGCTCGTGCTCGTGCGCGACCCGGTGGAGCGCGCCTACTCCGCGCACGCACACGAGCTGGCCAGGGGCTTCGAGACCGAGCCGTTCGAGCGCGCGCTCGAGCTCGAGGCCGAGCGGCTGCGCGGTGAGGCCGAATTGATGATCGCCGACTCTGGCCACCTCAGCCATTCACACCAGCATCACGCCTACCGCGCCAGGGGCCGGTACTGCGAGCAACTAGACCGGCTGGAGCGCCTCGTCGGAGCCGACCGCATCCACGTCGTCGACAGCGGCGATTTCTTTGTCAAGCCGGAACCCGAGTACGACGCGGTGCTGGACTTCCTCGGGCTGCACGGCCACGGCTACCCCGAGTTCGAGCGCCACAACGCCAGGCCGCGCTCGCCGATGTCAGCCGTACTTCGGGCGGAGCTCACCGGGTACTTCGAGCCGTTCGACGAGCAGCTAACCAGGTGGCTCGGCAAAGTACCGAGCTGGCGCCGCCAGGGCGCGCAGCGCCGAAGGTAGCACCAGCGCGTCAGGTCAGGCGCTCAGCCTCGGCCGGGTTCCTCGCGCTGTCCTGGCGCGGCCCGTCACCGCGGTGCAGCGCGCTGGTGACGAGCAGCCAGACTGCGTAAGGGAAGTCGTGCACGAGGTAGCGCTTGGCCAGCCTACGCGGCTCGTTCACCAGCCGGTGCAGCCACTCGAGGCCGAGCCGCTGGATCGTCGGGTGAGCCCGGTTCAGCTGGCCTGCGGCGATCGGAATAGCGGCGCCGCAGCCCACGAACCAGGCCCCTGGCAGATCGCCGCACAGCCGGGCGATCAGCCGTTCCTGCTTGGGGAAGCCGAGGCCGACGAAGACGATCTTCGGCTGCGCCCGCACCACGGTGGCGCGGATGTCGTCGATATTGCCGGCCTTCGCGTCGAACGGGAAGGGCGGCGAATAGGCTCCGGCGATCTTCAGGCCGTCGTAGCGGGCTGCGAGCCGGTCGGCGGCCAGTTCGGCGGCGCCTGGGTTGCCGTCCTCGCCAGGCAAGCCGCCGAGCACGTAGATAGGCCAGGAGTTCGCCGCGGCCGCCTCCGACAGCGAGAAGATCAGGTCCGAGCCGGCGATCCGTTGTACCAGGGGCAGGCCGGCCAGCCGCGCGGCCCAGAGCAGCGGAATGCCGTCGGGAACGACGATCGACGCGGTCTCCACCAGGCCCCTGGTGGACGGGTCGAGGGTGGTGCGACGGCAGATGTCGATGTTCGGCGTGACGACGGTGCCGCCGCTGCCGCGCCTGATCGCGTCGACCACCTGCGCGACGACCTGCTTCTCGGTCAGCAGATCGAAGTCCAGGCCACCTACCCTGATGCGGTCAGTCATGTCAGATCCCCCGTCCGCGAGCGTGCAGGGTCCGCAGCACCCGGTCGCCTGATACCACCCCGGCCGCCACCGCCGCAGCGAACGGCACCCGCGGCTCAAGGCAGTTGTGCCGCAGCGCCTTGCCGATCCACCGGTACGACTCGGAGCGGTTGCCAAGGCACGCGTACGCGAAGGCGAGCTGTGCGTACACCCTGGCGGCTCCGGCTTGGTTCTTAACGAGGTCGCCGTGGTGCTCGAGCATCCAGAGCAGGCCTTGCGCCTTCGTCAGCCACTGCGTTTCGTAGTGCGAGCCAGAACCCCAGGCGACCTCGACGAGCGGCTGGTCCACGTTGACGATCGGCCGTCTGGCCGCGGCCCGCAACGCGAGATCCCAATCCTCGTTCTGGCCGCCTGGAATGCTCTCGTCGACCAGGCCGATCCCGTCGACCAGGGCCGCCCGGCTGGCCAGGTAGGTGGACGAGTGCACCATGACCATCCGCGACCTGATCAGGTCGTCGTGGGTCACCTGCGCCGTGCCGGCCAGCCGGTCCGTTGACTTGCCATCGAACTGGACGACGATGCCGCAGCTGGAGAACTCCGCTCCATCGCTGGCCCGCAAGGCGGTCACCTGGGCCCGCAGCTTCTCCGGCCGCCACCTGTCGTCGTCGTCGCAGAAGGCCACGAACTCGCACCGGGTCGCCAGGATCCCGCAGTTCCTGGCGCCGGCCAGGCCGGGCGTCCTGTCGTTGCCGATGACGAGAACGCGGTCGCCGTCGCCAAGCGCCCGGTCGGCCTGGGTTCCGTCGAAGACGACGACGACCTGAATCTGGCCCGGGTAGTCCTGCGCGAGCGCGGACGCAATCGCTTCCCGGAGCTGCTCAGGACGATTCCTGGTCGGGATGACGACACCGACCGACGGCCACGCGCTCACGCCGCCCGCCCTAGGTACCCGTACCTGGACAGCAATGGAAGCGTCAGTGCGGTGACGGTGCGCCGGTCCTTGTCCGGCATCGCCGCGCGCCAGCGGTCGTCGCCCCTGATGGCGACCTTGCCCGTCGCGAACCGCATCGGGTTGCCTGACGCGGTGTGGGCCTTGGTCAGCTCGGCGTAGCAGGAGTCGCCTTCTGTGTGCAGGAATGGCAGGCTGAGGCTGCCCGCTGGCGCACCGGCGAACGTCGCCACCCGGCGCAGCGTCTGCTCAGGCGCGTCGACCAGGTCTTCATACCTGACCCGCAGGACCGGCGTCCCTCGCCTGGCGAGCAGCTGCAGCGCGCCGTTCTGTGCGTTCCAGTGACCGGCGGCGCTGACCGGGGAGTACGTGGTCATGTATCTGGACGAACCCGAGGCGAGAAGCCGGCCCGGAGGGCCTGCCGCGCCTGCCTCGGGCCTGGCCACCTTGATGGTCCATGAGTACGCCACCGCGCGGCTG
Organism: uncultured Actinomycetota bacterium; assembly: GCA_963739025.1. Taxonomy (GTDB): domain Bacteria; phylum Actinomycetota; class Actinomycetes; order Streptosporangiales; family Streptosporangiaceae; genus Chersky-822. The sequence goes on from CAVTYS010000008.1 coordinate 51,952, forward strand.
TCCCTGACCATGTGGATCACGCGCAGGTCGATCTCCTCGCACCTGCTCAGGCAGAACGCCAGCGAGGCGTGCTTGCTCGAGTCAACGAGCGCATCGCAGCCGCTCGCGTCCGCGATCGCGCGGTAAAGGCTCAGGTAATAGCCGGCGTACTCGGCCAGGTCGGAACGCAGGTGCGGCGGCAGCGCCAGCCGCTGCGACAGGCCGGTCCGCCTGGACAGCCGCGGGATCAGCCTGGTCCTGTCGACGGTGTCCTTGAGGTGACCGATCCTGGCGGTGTCGAACGTGTCCCAGCCGCCGAAGGCTTCCTTGCCTACCTGCTTCCAGAAGTCGCACGCGGCGAACTCGAGGCCGCAGCCGCAGCGCTCGTTCTCGGCGACGCCGCGCTGCCACAGGTGCACGATCTCGCCGCACGCAGCGATGCCGGGAATCTCGCCGAGTAGCCGCTCGAGCAGGGTGCTGCCACTGCGGCCGAGCCCGCCCAGGTAGACGACCCGCACCGGATACTCCGGGCTTCTCGCCTCCGGGTGCCCCGGGCTCACCGTCTCGGCTCTGCTCATGCGCGACCCCAGCTCCTGCGTGCAGTGGAACTCGGACCACTCGGTAGCAGGGGCAGCTATAGAGTCCCAAGATTCCTAAGAAGTCACCAGTCCCAGATCTCGCGAACCTCACGAATGTTATGAATCATGAATCATGAATCATGAATCATGCCGGAAATTCCGGAAATCGCGCCACGCTCGGTCCGAGCTTACATCGTAGTGACTGTTTTTTGAATTATAGGTAAATTCTAGATATTCCTAGCAAGTCAGTAGGGTCGGCAGGCATTGTTGGCCGTCAGTACGGCAGGAAGCAGATTCCCGCCATGTCCTGGACGCCGCCGCACATCGCGCCGCCCTGGAAGTTGTCGCTGCCGATCCACAGCCCCGCCCTCGTGATCAGCATGTCGTCGGCGCCGAGTCCGCGGCCCCTGGTGTAGAGCCCGGTTCCGTTGGCCTTGACGAGCACGTGACCGTTCGAGAGGTTCACGGCCTCCATGCCCTGCGCATCGATCGCGCCGGGTCCCGGCTTGTCGCAGCCGTTCCGGTTCTCGGACCACCGCTCGTGGCCGGCGAAGTAGACCGCGTTGGCGTCGGCGGCCACTGCGTAGAGCGAGTCGCAGCCCGTGTAGTTGGTCCACTTCATCGCCGGCTTCGATCCGGTCGCCGCGAACGCGGACGCTGAGTCACACAGCCCCCTGAGCGGGAGGGAATTGGCGTTCCACGGCCGGTAACCGGTGCTGGCCAGGTAGACGGTCTTGTCGTTTGGCGACCATGCCCCGGCCCTGACGTAGAACGGCTCGTTCTTGCTGCAGTTGTAGTAGTCGCCCTTAGGCGGGTAGCCCTTGCTGCCGTCGAATCGCGGCGACGTCCACGACATGACGCTGGCGGTCGGCCTGCTGGCCAGGTTCAGCATGAACACCTGCTGGCGCCGCTTGCCGCCGACCGATCTGAAGTCGCCTTCCACCAGGTCGAGCCGGCCGCTGTGGCTGATCTGCTGGTTGTAGACCCTCGTCGGGTTCGCAGCCACGTGCGGGAACGTGACGTTCCCGGAGATGTGCAGGTTGAGGAAGCGGTCGTTGGCGCCCGTGCGCGGGTTCAGGCTGATCATGTACGGGTACTTGGAGTTCCCGTTGATCTTGGTGAAGAAGCCGCCGACGAGCAGGTGATTCTGATAGCTCGCGATGGTCTCGACCTGCTTGTTCGCACTGTGCCTGAAGGAGTTCACCAGAGCGCCAGCGCCTCCGGTGCTGACCTCCGCGATCCTGCTCGCGCTGCGGCCGCGGACCTTGCTGAACGCGCCGCCGATGTAGGCGTGTGCGCAGTGGCCCGAGTTGAACGCGATGCTGTTGACTGTGCCCTGCACGTTCGGGTTCCACGACGTGATCGTGAACGGGGCGGTCGCCTTGAAGCTGAACGCGTTGTTCCGCGTGAACGTCTTGGTGCCCTGCTCCACGACCGAGAATGTGCCGACGGCGTACATGGTGTTGCCGCACTGGACAAGCTGGCGTACCTGCTCGGTCGGGTGCGTCGTCACGGGGAAGTGCGGCGTCCCCGGCGCTGGCGTAACCGAAGGCAGGCCGACTCGCCGGGCAGCGGCATGCCCGGCCTTCACGTGGCCGGTCGTGGCGTTCGAGATCCCGGCGGGCATGAGCATCGCTATGGCGACAACTCCGCCGACGGCTCCGGCAAAACGGTACATAGGGATGCGTCGCGGCATGTATTCAGCGTAGCTTTCCGAAGCGGCCGGTTTCCGGGGAAGCTCTATTAACTAATCAAAAACTCAGCAATCTCAGCAAGTCTCAGGAACTCTCAGGAACTCTCTGGAACTCTCAGGAATCGCCCGCAGACAGCCGAGAATCGCGGTCGCGGACAGGTCTCACCTGTCGCGTCAGCCAGCCTCGGTGATCATCGCCGCGCCTACCGTGCCGCTGGTCGCCTCGTCGATCAGGATCAGGCCGCCGGTCATCCGGTTCCGCGCGTACGGGTCGCAGAAGATCGGCTGCGTGAGCCGCAGGGCGACCCTGCCGATCTCGTTAAGCCCGAGCCGGTCCGCCGACTCGTCCCTGTGCAACGAGTTGATGTCCAGGCGGTAGCTGATGTCGCGCACTATCGCCTTGACGGTCCTGGTGGTGTGCTTGACGATGAGCCGGCTCCTCGGCGTCAGCGCCGGAGCGTCGGCCATCCAGCTGACCATCGCCGAGACGTCCTGCGTGACCATTGGCTGATTGTGCGGGCGGCAGATCATGTCCCCGCGCGAGATATCGAGATCATCCTCGAGCAGCAGCGTCACCGACATCGGCGGGAACGCCTCGTCGACCGGCCCAGAAGCCGTGTCGATCCGCCTGATCGTTGTGGTCAGCCCGGACGGCAGGTGCATGACCTCATCGCCTGGCTTGAGGATGCCGCCGGCGACCTGGCCCGCATAGCCGCGATAGTCGTGCAGCTCAGGATCGGTGGCCTGGTGCGGCCTGATCACGTACTGGACGGGGAACCGGACGTCGATCAGGTTGCGGTCCGACGCGATGTGCACGTGCTCGAGGTGGTGCAGCAGCGACGGGCCGTTGTACCAGGGCATGTTCAGCGACCGCTCGACGACGTTGTCGCCGTGCAGCGCCGAGATCGGGATGAAGGTCAGGTCGCCGATCTCCAGCTTGGTCCCGAACGCGGTGAACTCCTCCACGATCTGGTCGAACGCCGCCGACTCGTAGTCGACCAGGTCCATCTTGTTCACGGCGAGCACCAGGTGCGGCACGCGCAGCAGCGTCGTCAGGAACGCGTGCCTGCGGCTCTGCTCGGTCAGCCCGTTCCTGGCGTCGACCAGGACGATCGCGAGGTCGGCGGTCGACGCGCCGGTGACCATATTCCGCGTGTACTGGATGTGACCTGGCGTGTCGGCGATGATGAACTTCCGCCGCGGCGTCGCGAAATACCGGTAGGCCACGTCGATCGTGATCCCCTGCTCGCGCTCCGCGCGCAGGCCGTCCGTCAGCAGCGCCAGGTTGGTGAATTCCTCGCCGCGCTCCTTGCTCGTCCGCTCCACGGAGGCGAGCTGGTCCTCGAAGATCGCCTTGGAGTCGTAGAGCAGCCGGCCGATCAGCGTCGACTTGCCGTCGTCGACCGATCCGGCCGTCGCCAGCCGCAGGATGTCCATGACCCGGTCTCCGTCGGCCGCTCCGTGGCTGCCTCGCCCCGTGCCACCCAACACCGTGCCACCCAACACTGTGCCACCCAACGCCGTGCTGTCCTGGCCCGCGGCATCGAGGCCTGCGCCGTCTGGGCCTGCGCCATCTAGCTGGGACACCATCAGAAGTAACCCTCCCGCTTGCGGTCTTCCATCGCGGCTTCGCTGGCCCGGTCGTCGGCCCTGGTCTGCCCGCGTTCGGTAATCCTGGTCGCGGAGATCTCGGCGATCACTTCAGCGAGCGTGGCCGCCGACGATTCGACCGCGCCCGTGCAGCTGATGTCGCCGACGGTGCGGTACCTGACCATAGCCTCGAACGTCGCCTCGGCGTCGGACCTGCCCGTATAGGGATGGTCGGCGAGCAGAATGCCGTCACGCTCGAATACCGAGCGCCTGTGGGCGAAGTAAATGGAAGGGATCTCGAGCTGCTCCCTGGTGATGTAGTGCCAGATGTCGAGCTCGGTCCAGTTCGACAGCGGGAACACCCTGATGTGCTCACCGCGCCTGATCCGCGTGTTGTACAGGCTCCACAGCTCGGGCCGCTGGTTCTTCGGGTCCCACTGGCCGAACTCGTCGCGGAACGAGAAAACCCGCTCCTTGGCGCGTGCCTTCTCCTCGTCCCGCCTGGCGCCGCCGAAGACCGCGTCGAAGCGGTGGTCGGCGAGCGCGTCGAGCAGCGTGGTGGTCTGCAGCCGGTTCCTGCTCGCCCATCTCCCCGTCTCCTCGACCACCCGGCCAGAGTCGATCGACTCCTGCACGGACGCGACGACCAGGCGGACGCCGAGCTCGTCGGCCCTGCGGTCCCTGAACGCCAGCACCTCGTCGAAGTTGTGGCCGGTGTCCACGTGCATGACGGGGAACGGGATCTTGGCCGGGAAGAACGCCCGCTCCGCGAGCGCGAGCATCACGATCGAGTCCTTGCCACCGGAGAACAGCAACACGGGCCGCTCGAATTCGGCGGCGACTTCCCTCATCACGTGGATCGACTCGGCCTCCAGCACGTCAAGCTGGGAGAGCTGGTAGTCAGAGCGTGACACTGTCATCTGGCGAACTCCGCTGTGGGTGGACTCGGTCCCGGCCCGGGACGGCCGGGTCTTGCCGCACTACTGACGCTGCTGAACCGCGCTGATCGCCGTGAGCAGGCGGTCGGCCAACGGGACGGGACAGATCAGGATATCCGGCATCCACGGCTGCTCGGAGTTGTAGCGCAGATTTGAGCCGTCGATCCGCGAGGTGTGCAGGCCCGCTGATCTCGCGACCGCCACCGGCGCGGCGGAATCCCATTCGTACTGGCCCCCGCTGTGCACGTACGCGTCTACCTCGCCGGTGATGACGGCCGCCGACTTCGCCCCAGCCGAGCCCAGCGGCACCAGTTCAGCTCCAAGCTCTCCAGCCAGGCGCTGCACAAACTCCGGCGGCCTTGACCGGCTGACGACGAGCCGCAGCGCGGCTCCCTGAGCCGCTGCCGGCGGCGGCGGCGGCTCCGCGGTCGACAGGACCTTGTCCTGGGCCGGCAGCGCCACGGCGCCCGCCGTCAGGTCGCCGCGCTCCCAGAGAGCGACGTGCACGGCCCAGTCGACCCGGCCCTCCTCGCCGAACTCCCTCGTGCCGTCGAGCGGATCGATGATCCAGACCCGGTCAGCGGTCAGCCTGGCGGGATCGTCGACCGCCTCTTCTGACAGGACCGCGTCGTCTGGCCTGGCCCTGGCCAGCTCGGCGGCCAGGAAGTCCTGCGATCCGAGGTCACCGGCCTTCCGCAGGTCGTCAGCGGTCTGGCCAGACAGGCGCAGCTTCAGCAGGCGCTCGCCAGCGGCCTGGGCCAGCTCATGGGCGAGGGCATCATCAGCGGGAAATACCACCACAGCTCCATTTGAATATTGCCTGGCAGCCGGCTACGCCGCGTTCCGTCGTGCCCGGCCAATGCCGGGCCGCCAGGTGCTGATATTCCGCTGCGGGCCGCTCAGTATGCGCCGGAACCTCGACTAACCGCCGACAGCGTCTTCCACAAGATATGCAGGTCGAGCATCAGCGACCAGTTTTCCACATAGCGCACGTCGAGCCGAATCGACTCGTCCCACGCTAGATCCGAACGGCCGCTCACCTGCCACAGGCCGGTAATGCCAGGCTTAACAGCGAGCCTGCGCCGCACATGGTCACCATACATGGCAGCTTCGTCCGGCAGTGCCGGTCTCGGCCCCACCAGCGACATCTCGCCGTTCAGCACGTTGATGAGCTGCGGCAGCTCGTCCAACGACCAGCGCCGCAGCCAGAGGCCCGTCCTGGTAATCCTTGGGTCGTTGCGCAGCTTGAACAGCACGCTGTGCTGTCCTGACTGGTGCCGTAGCTCGGCTTTGCGCTGCTCGGCGTCGATCACCATGGTGCGGAACTTCAGGACCGTGAACATCCGGCCGTCCTTGCCGACCCTGGTCTGCCTGAACAAGGCAGGACCGCCGTCGTCGAGCTTGATGGCGAGCGCGAGCGTAGCCAGCAGCGGCGCGAAGAGCGCGAGTCCGGCGAGCGCGACGGTCTTGTCGAATGCGGCCTTGACGACCAGCCTGATCCCGGTGAACTCGGGGTGGTCAAGGTGCAGCAGCGCGAGCCCGGCGACCGGCCGGATCGTCGTGCGCGGGCCGGCCACATCGAGCAGCGCCGGGGCGACGCACAGATCGGTGCCGGTCTTCTCCAGCTCCCAGGCCAGCGTCCGCAGCCGGTACCCCGACATCTCAGGGCAGGCCAGCACGGCCACGGTGTCGGCGTCGTAACGCCGCACTACATCGGCGATGTTGTCGATGCCGGCGAACGCAGGGATGTCGGAGATCACCGACGGGCCGTCGGCGTCGACGATGCAGGCCGCCGTCACCGACAGACCGTGCTGGGTCTCCCTGCGCAGCACGGCCGCCATGTCGGCGACGACCGAGCGGTAGCCGACCACGACCGCCCGGCGCATGCATGCCCCGCCGGCGCGCAGCCGGTGCAGCCGCTTCCTGAGCAGGTAGCGGGCCGCCAAGTCGAACACGGTCATCGACGGCAGCGCGACGACCACGTAGCCGCGGGCGATGTCGGCCTTGAACGCGTAGGAGGCGATGGCGACCGTGGCAGTGAGGAACACGCCGGCGTTGAGCACCTTGCGGAACTCGTCGGTGCCGACCCCGATGAACCGGGAGTCGTAGCCGCCGGCGAGCAGGATCGTGACCAGCCAGCCGATCGGCAAGATCAGGCTGGCGCCGAGGTAAGCGGCGGGCCGGTCCGTCGGGCTCGAGAACCTGATCACGTAAGCGAGCACGCCGGCCGCCAGGCCGCACACTGCGTCGGCGAAGCAGATCTGGCGCAGGTAGGCAGCCGTCCACGAGGCAGAACTCAGCTCAGTGAAGCGAGCGTTTATCCGGTCCCGGCGTGCGGTCGTAACCGCAGACTGCCCTGTCACCCAGCGCCCTCCCCTGATACCGCGTGTCTCGCGTACACCTGTCGCTGCGGCACCTACGACCCCGAGCGCCAAGGTTTGTACCTAAAGATGACGCGTAGGGAAAGCGGGTAGTTGACAGCAATTTGGCATCAGCCCACCTGAAGCTTGATCTTCCCGCATCTTTCCTGGTCAGGTGGGCAATGTAGGTAACAAGTCACAAACATTCGCTGGAGTCCCCTGGCTCACACGGCTGCCAGAGCGGAGAACGGCGCAGGTCGAGGTGCAGGGTGCCGCTCTAGCTGGCGGCTGGGTCGGCGTGGAACTCGTTTTGCGCGGCCTCGAGGCCAAGCTCCAGCAGCGCCTCGACCGCGTCCGCCGCGCGTTCGAGCGCGAGCGGCAGTTCCTTGCGCTCGGCGGCGCTAAAGTCACGCAGCACGTAGTCCGCGGGATCCTGCCTGCCAGGCGGCCGGCCGATGCCTACCCGCACCCGGTAATAGTCCTTTGTCGCGAGCGAGCGGGTGAGCGAACGGAGCCCGTTGTGCCCGCCGTCACCGCCGCCGAGCTTGAGCCTGATCGCGGCGAACGGCAGGTCGAGATCGTCGTGCACGACGACAAGCCGGGATGCGGGGATCTTGTAGAAGCGTGCCGTCGCGACGAGCGGCTCGCCGCTCATGTTCATGAATGACATCGGCTTGGCGAGTATCACCGGCACCCCGGCGAGCCGCCCTGACGCGGCCTGTGTCCTGGACCTGTCCCTGCGGAAACCCGAGCCGATCCTGGCAGCGAGCAGCTCGGCGACCATGAACCCCGCGTTGTGCCGGTTGTCGGCGTACTGCTGGCCTGGGTTGCCGAGCCCTGCCACCAGCCACCGCTCGCCGTCCATCTGCGCGCTGTCCGTCTGCCCTGGCCTGTTCGCGGGCGACCGGACCAGCCGCCGCGGCCAGCGCATCTCTGCCAGGCCCGCCCGGTGCTCGCTACTCGCCAGCGGGCTCGGAAGAGCCGGCCTGCGCCGCCTCGGCTCCGCCTTCGGCAGCGCCGGCCTCCCCGACTGCCTCGGGAACCTCCTCGGCCCCCTCGGCCTCGGCGACGACGCCAAGATCGGCCTCCAGCTGCGCGGCCGTCGGCGCCGCGATGACATGAAGGACGAGCAGATCAGCATCGTCGTCGAGCGTGACGCCAGGCGGCAGCTCGAGGTCACCGGCGTGCACCGACGCCCCGATCTCCATGCCATCGACGTTGACCTCGACGCCGGGCGGAATCGCGGTCGCCTCGGCCTCAACGGAGATCTGGACGAGCTGCTGGTCGAGCAGGCCATCGGGTGCGATCTCGCCAACGATGGTGACCGGGATGTCGACGGTGACCTTCTCGCCGTGACGGACGATGATGAGGTCGACGTGCTCCACGGTGCCCTTGATCGGGTTACGCTGCACCGCCTTCGGCAGCGCGAGCTGGCTGCCGTCGGCCAGGCCGTCGACCCTGATCAGCACGTTCGCGGTGCGCAGCGCGAGCAGGACATCGTGGCCAGGCAGGCTGAGGTGGCGCGGCTCGGCGCCGTGCCCGTAGAGGACCGCGGGAACCCGCCCGGCACGGCGCTCGCGCCGGGCCGGGCCTTTGCCGAACTCGGTCCGCGGCGTTGCGGCGATATGAACCTCGGGCACGGTGCCACTCCTCAAACGGATTAGCGCCCAGTCAGGGCAGAAGAATTCGCGGAAAGTCTAGCCGACGAACTGGTGTAGTCAGCTCTGGCCGTCGAACAGGCTCGTCACCGAGCCCTCCGAGTAGACCTCGGTGATGGCCCTGGCGATCAGCGGGGCGATCGACAGCACGGTCAGCTTATCGAACTGCTTCTCCGCGTGGATCGGCAATGTATTGGTCACCACGACCTCGCCGATCGCGGAGTTCTTCAGCAGGTCGACCGCGGGACCTGACAGCACGCCGTGCGTCGCGGCGACGATAACCTGCGCCGCGCCCTGCTCGAACAGCGTCTCGGCGGCGTTGGCGATCGTGGCGCCGGTGTCGATCATGTCGTCGACCAGGATGCAGGTGCGTCCGGCGACCTGGCCGACGACCTCGAGGATCTTCACCTTGTTGGCGACGTCAGGGTCGCGCCGCTTGTGGATGATCGCCAGCGGGCAGTTGAGCCGGTCGGTCCAGCGCTCGCAGACCCTGACCCGCCCGGCGTCCGGTGCCACGACCGTGACCTGCGCCAGATCCAGCTTGCCTTCCAGGTACGAGGCGAGGATCGGGAGCGCGAACAGGTGGTCGACAGGCCCGTCGAAGAAACCCTGGATCTGCGCCGTGTGCAGGTCGACGGCCATCAGCCGGTGCGCGCCCGCGGTCGCGAACAGGTCGGCCATCAGCCTCGCAGAGACCGGCTCGCGGCCACGGCTCTTCTTGTCCTGCCGCGCGTACCCGAAAAACGGCGTGACCACGGTGATCCGGTTGGCCGACGCTCGCTTCAGCGCGTCGACCATGATCAGCTGCTCCATGATCCACTTGTTGATCGGCTCCGTGTGGCTCTGCAGCACGAACGCGTCGCAGCCTCTGACCGACTCGAGGAAGCGCACGAAGATTTCGCCGTTCGCGAAGTCGAACGACGTTGTTGGCGTCGGCTCGATGCCGAGAAAATCGGCGATCTCCAGTCCGAGCTCGGGGAATGCCCGGCCGGAGAAGAGCATCATCTTCTTGCCGTTTGACCTGGTACCTAGCGCCACTGGACCTGCTCTCCCACTACATAGGCGAAGGGCCCGACCCGTGCCCCTGCACCGATGACCGCTGACTCGCAAACCGAACCGATGATGACGGCGGCAGGGCCGACGACGGTGTCGCGCAGCAGGCAGCCGGGCCCGACCCTGGCCCCGGCCGCGACCCTGGTGCTGCCTTCAAGCTGCGTGGCCGGCCCGATATAAGCCCCCGCCGCCAGGTCAACGCCCACATCGACCCAGGTGCTGCCGGGATCGGCGATCACCACGCCAGCCCGCATCATCGCCTCGAGCAGGCGCGAGTTGAGCACCCGGCTCACATGCGCGAGCTGGGCCAGGTCGTTGACCCCCTGGACTTCCTCGACGTCCTGGCAGGACACGGTCGCCACCGGGTACCCGTCGCTGCGCAGCACCGACACAGCGTCGGTCAGGTACTCCTCGCCCTGCGCGTTGTCGGTCCTGACCCGCTTCACGGCGTCGGCGAGCAGGTCGCCGTCGAACGCGTACATCCCCGTGTTGATCTCGTCGATCGCACGCTCGTCCTGGGTGGCGTCCGCCTGCTCGACGATGGTCGCGAAGGCGCCGCGCTCATCCCTGATGATCCGGCCATAGCCGGTCGGATCATCGACCCGCGCGGTCAGCACGGCCGCGGCCGCGCCGGCAGCGGCACGCTCTTCCACCAGCCTGGCCAGCGTCGCGCCGGTCAGCAGCGGCGTGTCGGCGTAGGTCACGACCACGGTTCCCCTGATCGTGCCGACCGTCTCGAGCACGACCCGCACCGCGTGCCCGGTTCCTCCTATGTAGTCCTGCTCGACGATCACGACGCCCGGTGCCTGCTCGCGTGCGTGCGTGGCGACGCGCTGCGCGTCATGGCCGACGACCACGATCAGCTTGTCGGGGAACAGTTCGGCGGCAGCGGCGAGGCAGTGGCCGAGCATCGTCTGCCCGCAGACCCGGTGCAGCGTTTTGGGTATGGGCGACTTCATGCGGGTACCTTCGCCTGCCGCGAGCACGATCACGGCGGCCGGACCTGCTGCGCTCACTCGGCTCGGCTCCTCGACGTCGCTGCGTGTTGTCAGACCTGGGCGCAGACCCGCGCGCCGGAGTCCCCCGATTGGAGCAGAATACCTCCCGGCACCTGTGCACCATCGGGCACGATTCGGTTCGGTCGTATCTTCCCGGCCAGCGAAGATTCAGCGGCTACGGCCTGAGGGGGCGAAACTTACTGCTGTGACCGGCTGGGTGCTGCACGTCGACCTCGATCAGTTCCTCGCGGCCGTCGAGGTGCTGCGAAGGCCTGAGCTCAAGGGCAAGCCGGTCGTCGTCGGCGGCGACGGCGATCCCACCAAGCGGGGCGTCGTCAGCACGGCCTCTTACGAGGCGCGCGAGTTCGGCGTCCACTCCGGGCAGCCGCTGCGGACCGCGGCCCGCCGCTGCCCGGACGCCGTATTCCTGCCGGTTGACCGGGCCGTGTACGACGCCGCGTCGGCCGTCGTCATGGCCACGCTCAGGCAACTCGACGCGGTCGTCGAGGTCATGGGCTGGGACGAGGCATTTCTTGCCGCCCGGACCGGCGATCCGGCCGCGTTGGCGCGACGAATCCAGCGGCTCGTGCGGGAGGCAGCCAGCCTGGACTGCTCGGTCGGCATCGGCCAGAACAAGCTCCAGGCAAAGATCGCGACCGGGTTCGGCAAGCCAGCCGGGGTGTTCATGATCACCAGCGAGACCTGGTGGGAGTTCCTCGGGCCGCGGCCGCCGGACGCCCTGTGGGGGATCGGCGGAAGGACCGCGCGCAAGCTCGCCGCGCTCGGCATCGCGACCGTTGCCGACCTCGCGGTCGCGGACGTGCGCGAGATGGCCGGGCGGTTCGGCCCGACCATCGGTCCTTGGCTGGTGCAGACCGCGCACGGGATCGACCTGTCGCCGGTGACATCCGAGCCCTACGTTCCGCGCGGCCACGGGCGCGAGGAGACCTTCCAGCAGAACATCACCGACTGGGAGCAGGTCAGGGCCGAGATCGCGCGGATTTCCCGGCGGGTCTCCGACGACGTCAGGGCCGAGGGACGGCCCGCGATCCGGATCGTCGTCAAGATCAGGTACGCGCCGTTCTTCACCCACACGCACGGCCGCACGCTGGCCGAGCCCACCAGCGATCCCGACCACATCGAGGCGGCTGCCCTGCAGGCGCTGGAAGAGTTCGCCCGCCGCGACCCCGTCCGCCTCCTCGGCGTCCGCGCCGAATTCACCTAACTGTCCCCCGAACCCCCCACACCACCCCACCCCACCCTCCCGTCCCGGCCCCCAACGCCCACATAGCACGGGTTGGGTAACCACAAATCGGGACGAAACGACTGGCAGGCTGACTGGGAGCCGTGCTATGTCACAGGGCGATAGGCTCAGCGGCCCGCCGAGCTCCCGGGCGAGGATTCGAACCTCGGTTGAGCGGACCAAAACCGCTTGTCCTGCCTGGCTAGACGACCCGGGAAGGAAACCTCAGCAACTGTACTCGGGTCGCGTGGCCAACGTCCCGCCCTGGACGCGCGCGCTGAGCATGATCACGAAGACCTGTGGGTCCGATATATATAGGACCTCGGATTCTTCGTGATCATGGAACCGTCAACTCGGCGCGGGCGCCGGCCGGCAAGGCGTCTGCATGATCGGGGCGCGACCGGGCAGGTTGACTGAAGGTGACAAGGCGAACCGGCCGAAATCTGTCAGATATCGCTCTAGGGGCCTTGGGAGAACCTACGTTACCGTAAGCTACGGTTACGTAAGCGTATTCGCTCGGCCCATGACCTCGGTTATGCGGATCGCTCTTCTGACCGGCCCGTTCGAGCCACCGAGGAACCGTGATGACCGCTACCACCGACATACCCGTCACGCCAGCCGGGCAAGAGGAGCAGGCGCAGCCGGTCGTACGCCGCCGTACCGCGCTGCCTGAATTCGAGCCGGAACCGAGGGCGGCTGCCCAGCGCCTCGCCGTCGCGATCTTCACGGGCGTCCCGATGCTCGCGCTGCTCGCCGCGATACCCGTCGCCTGGGTCTGGGGCCTGCTGAACTGGCAGACCGTGGTGATCGGGATCGCCTTCTACCTGTTCTCCGGGCTGGGGATCGCGATGGGGTTCCACCGCTACTTCACCCACGGCTCGTTCAAGGCCAAGCGAGGGTTCAAGATCGCGCTCGGCGTCGCAGGCTCGATGGCGATCGAGGGGCCTGTCCTGGACTGGGTCTCCGACCATCGCAGGCATCACAAGTACAGCGACAAGGAAGGCGACCCGCACTCGCCGTGGCGGTTCGGCGAGGACTGGAAGGCGCTGACCAAGGGCATGGCCTGGGCGCACATGGGCTGGCTCTTCGACCGCGACGTCACCTCGCACAAGAAGTACTCCCCTGACTGGCTCGCCGACCGCGACATCGTCAGGACGAACAAGATGTTCGGGCCGCTGGTCGCGGCCACGCTGCTGCTGCCAGCCCTGATCGGCGGGCTGTGGACGATGTCCTTCGCGGGCGCCCTGATCGCGTTCTTCTGGGCGAGCCTGGTCCGGGTGTCGTTCCTGCACCACGTCACCTGGTCGATCAACTCGATCTGCCACACGTTCGGCAAGCGCGAGTTCGAGGCCAGGGACAAGTCGAAGAACGTGGCCTGGCTGGCCGTCTTGTCGTTCGGCGAGTCGTGGCACAACCTGCACCACGCCGACCCGACCTGCGCGCGGCACGGCGTGTTCAAGGGGCAGATCGACATCGCCGCCCGCGGCATCTGGCTGGCCGAGAAGCTGGGCTGGGTGTACGACGTCCGCTGGCCCGACGAGACCAGGCTGACCGGCAAGAAAGTCGGCGACGTGCGCGCGCTCGGCTCAATGACCAAGCGGCCAGTCGTCGCGGAGATCTAGCCGCCGATTAGCCGTTGTCCCCAGGCCGGCGCATGATGGGGCAGTGACCAGCCATCCCCCGGCGTCGGGCCGCAAGCGAATGACCGGCAAGCAGCGGCGCGAGCAACTGCTTGACATCGGCCGGCGCCTCTTCGCCGAACGCGGCCTGGACGGCACCTCCATCGAGGAGATCGCCGCCCAGGCCGGCGTTTCTAAGCCGGTCGTGTACGAGCACTTCGGCGGCAAGGAGGGGCTCTATGCCGTCGTCGTCGATCGCGAGGTCGACAGGTTCCTCTCCATGGCGACAGACCTGCTGCATGGCGAGGACACGATGGAGAAGTTCGAGGCAGCCGCCGTGGCGCTGCTGCGCTACATCGAGGACAACAGCGACGGCTTCCGCATCCTGGTGCGTGACTCGCACCCGGCCTCGGGCTCCGGCACCTTCGCGAGCCTGATCAGCGACATCGCCGGCCAAGTCGAGTACATCCTGGCCGACGTGCTCAAGGTCCGCGGCTACGACCCGAAGCTCGCCCCCGTGTACTCGCAGATGCTGGTCGGCATGGTCGCGTTCGCCGGGCAATGGTGGCTGGATGTGCGCAAGCCGAAGCTGGAGGAGATGGCCGCGCACCTGGTCAACCTCGCCTGGAACGGGCTGTCGCAGCTGGACCCGAAGCCGAAGATCTCGCCAGAGGCGCTCAAGCGGCTCAACGACCAAGCGCACTAGGGACGCTCAGCGAGCGAGCGAGCGAGCGAGCAGGCGGGGCCCCAGCTCACCCGCTCCGGTGCGCGACGACGAACACGCGCCGGAACGGCAGCACCGTGCCATACGGCTGCCGCTGGTACTGCTTGCGCAGCAGAATCGCGTACTCCGCCAGGAACTCCTCCTGCTCGTCAGCGCTGAGCGCGGCGATGACGGGCCGCAGGCCAGTGCCCCGGTACCAGCGCAGCACCGGGTCATCGCCCGCGAGTACGTGCAGGTACGTGGTTTCCCACGCGTCGACCGCCAGTCCCTCGCGACCGAGCAGGTCCAGGTAAGTGGCCGGGTCGTCGGCCTGCCGGTTGAGCCCCAGCTCACCAAGCGAGGTCCGCCAGCGTGGCGTCGCGGCCAGCTCTCGGATCAGCGCGTGCGTCGCAGCCCTGTTGTTGCCGGGGATCTGAAAGGCGAGCCATCCGCCGGCTGGAAGCAGCCTCGCCCATCGCAGCACGACCTGCTCGTGGTCGGGCAGCCACTGCAGCATCGCGTTGGAGACGATCACGTCAGGCGGCGTCGGCGGCTGCCAGTCGGCGGCGTCGGCTACCCCGAAGCGCAGCCGATCGCCGGCTTCGCCTTCCAGCCCGGCCCGCACGGCGCCGGCCGCCTCGATCATCTCCGGCGAGCTGTCCACACCGAGCACGCGGGCACCTGGCCACCGCCTGCTCAGCTCGGCGGTCAGCTCGCCTGGACCGCAGCCGACGTCTGCCACGAACCCCGGCGCTGTCGCGCCGATGCGGCCGAGCAATTCGTAGAACGGCCGCGAGCGCTCGGCTCCGAACCGGCGGTACTCACCGGGATCCCACAACATCTCGCCCCCTCGACAGGGTCTCGCGCCCGGCCGCGACGCGCCCGGCCGGCATTTGGACGGTATCTCGACATCAAGATTCTTTCCCAGTGTCGCGCACCCGAATTCTCGATGTCAAGAGATATGCTGCACGGGTGGAGCATGTGGCGGACGTCCGCGATGAGGTCGACGACCTCGTCGCTGGCTGGCGGGCCGAGCGGCCTGACCTGGACCTGGAGCCGCTGCACGTGCTCAGCCGCGTTTCCAGGCTCGCCAGGCATCTCGACCGGGCCAGGCGGAGCGCGTTCGCCGCGCACGGCTTGGAGACCTGGGAGTTCGACGTTCTCTCGGCGCTGCGCCGGCAAGGACCGCCCTATCAGCTGAGTCCCGGCTCGCTGCTCAGGGCCACCCTCGTTACGTCGGGAACGATGACCAACAGGATCGACAGGCTGGCCGAAGGCGGCCTGGTCAGGCGCCTGCCGGACCCGCAGGACAAGCGCGGCGTACTGGTCAAGCTCACCGACCGCGGCAAGGCCGTGGCGGATTCCGCGCTGACCGACCTGCTCGAGCAGGAGCGCGGGCTGCTCACCGGCCTGGACGCCAGCGAGCGCGAACTGCTCGCAGCACTGCTCAGAATGCTGCTCAGTCCCTTCGACGCCGATGCGACCTCCTAGCTTTACCAATCGCGCGGGGCTGGTGCTGCTCGCCGGCGTGATCACGCTGACCGGCTGCGCCCACGACGGCGCCAGGACCAGCGCAGGCCACGGCGGCGGAACCGAGCCCGGCGCGGCGCGCCAGCACCGCGACCCGGCCGGAGCGCTCAGATCAGGGCTCGCCGGCCGCGGCAACGGCGCGTACTACCTGTCGCTCGGTGACTCGCTCGCCCAGGGCGTCCAGCCCGATCCGGCCGGCCGCGACGTCGCGACCAGCCGCGGCTACCCAGACCGGCTCGCCGCCGTGCTGCGCCGCCCTCTGCCGCAGCTGAAGCTGGTCAAGCTGGGCTGCTCTGGCGAGACCACCGCGACGATGATCCACGGCGGTATCTGCCGCTATCCGGCTGGCAGCCAGCTCGCCCAGGCTGCCAGGTTCCTGCGGGCCCATCGCGGCCGCACGGCGCTGATCACCATCGACATCGGCGCGAACGACCCGAACTCGTGCATGGTGAACGGCGGTCTGACCGCGCTGCTGCCGTGCGTCGTCGCCAGGCTGCCGACGATCGGAACCAACCTGAGCCGGATCCTGGGCACGTTGCGGGCAGCGGGCGGCCGGCGGGTCCTCATCGTCGGCATGACCTACTACGTGCCAGAGCTCGGCCTCTGGCAGCGCAGCACGGTCGGCAGGCAGGTCGGCATCCTCACCGGGGCCGTCGCCGCTGGCGCCAACAAGATGCTGGCCGACCGCTACCGCGGCTTCGGTGCGCGGGTCGCGAACGTGTTCGCCGCATTCCGCAGCTCAGACTTCGGCGAGGACAACGGGCACGCGCAGGCATCGAGCCGAAACCGCCGGCCAGCCGCGATGCCGCCCAACGTCACAGCGATCTGCTCGCTGACCTGGATGTGCGCGAAGCCGCCGCGCGGGCCGGACGAGCACGCGAACAACGCGGGCTACGTGGTCATCGCCCGCACGTTCTGGCGC
This sequence comes from uncultured Actinomycetota bacterium, assembly GCA_963739025.1. GTDB lineage: Bacteria > Actinomycetota > Actinomycetes > Streptosporangiales > Streptosporangiaceae > Chersky-822. The sequence goes on from CAVTYS010000008.1 coordinate 68,816, forward strand.
ACGATCACCACCCCTGCGCGCGGGACCTAGCCCCCGGCGAGCTCAGCCGCCTCGAGCCAGCGATCCTCCACGCTGGCCCGCTCAGCCTGCACCTCCTTGAGCTCAGCACCGAGCTCGATCAGCCGCTGGTAGTCCGCGCTCGCCTCGGCGAGCGCGGCGTGCAGATCGGCTTCCTTGCCGGTCAGCCGCGCCAGCTGCCGGTCTAGCCTGGCCAGCTCCTTCTTGGCCTCGCGCAGCTCGCCTGACGTGGGCCGGGACGGCACCGCCGCTGTCGGCCAGGACGGCGCCCCGGCCGCGGCGCCGGTCACCTCGCGTTCTGTCTGCCCGGCCGAGGGTCGCGGCTTGCCGGCCAGGCCGGCGTCCCTCAGCTCCACGTACTCCGCGATCCCGCCACCCAGGAACGCGAGCTTCCCGTCGATGAGCGCCAGCACGTGCTCGGTGACCCGCTCAAGGAAGTACCGGTCGTGACTGACCACGACGATCGATCCGCCGAACCCGTCGAGCAGGTCCTCGAGCTCGGTGAGCGTGTCGATGTCCAGGTCGTTGCTCGGCTCGTCGAGCAGCAGCACGTTCGGCTCGTCCATCAGCAGCATCTGCAACTGCAGCCTGCGCCGCTCCCCGCCGGAGAGCTCGGCGACCGGGGTCCGCTGCCGGTCGCCCCGCAGGCCGAGCCGCTCGAGCAGCTGGCCGGCGGTGAGCTCGCGCTTGCCGATGCTGACCGAGCTGCGCACCTGCTCGGCCGCCTCGATCGCGCGCAGGTCAGGATCGACCGGGGCCGGCTCCTGGGTGAGATAGCCAAGCCGCACCGTCTTGCCGGTCACGACCTCGCCGCTAAATCGGTAACCGACCAGATGTCCGGCCAGCACATTCAGCAAGGTCGTCTTGCCGCTCCCGTTCACGCCGACGACACCGACCCGGTCGCCAGGGCCAAGCTGCCAGGTGACGTCGTCAAGCAGCGTGACGTCACCGGCCCCGACGGTCACGTCGGTCAGGTCGATGACGGTCTTGCCGAGCCGCACCGCGGCGAGCCTGGACAGCTCGACGTCGTCCCTGGGGGCCGGCTCATCGGCGATCAGGGCCGCAGCGGCATCGAGCCGGAACCTGGGCTTGCTCGTCCTGGCCGGCGGGCCGCGGCGAAGCCAGGCGAGTTCCTTGCGGAGCAGGTTGCGCCTGCGCTGGTCGAGCGCGGCGGCCTGCCTGGCCCGCTCCGCCCTGGCCAGCACGTACGCCGAGTAGCCGCCGTCGTAGGCGTGCACCTGGCCGTCGGCGACCTCCCAGGTGCGGTTGCAGACCGCGTCGAGGAACCACCGGTCGTGCGTGACCACGACGAACGCTGCCCTGTGCTGGTTTCCCAGGTACCCGGCCAGCCACCTGATCGCGTCGATGTCCAGGTGGTTCGTCGGCTCGTCGAGCAGCAGCAGATCATGCGTGCCGCGCAGCAGCGCGGCGAGCGCCACCCTGCGGCGCTCGCCGCCGGAGAGCCGCTCGGCATGGGCGTCGAGGTCGATGCCGGACAGCAGCGCTGCGAGCAGCCCGCGGGCCCGGGCGTCGGTTGCCCATTCGTGCTCGGCCAGCGCGCCGAACACGATCTCGCGCACCGGTCCTGCCAGCTGCTCAGCCTGCGGCAGGTAACCGACTGACACGCCGCGCGCCCTGGTCGAGCGACCCGAGTTCAGCGCGGCATGCCCGGCCAGGGTGGCGAGCAGCGTGGTCTTGCCTGAGCCGTTGCGGCCGACCACGCCGATCCTGTCGCCCGCGGCCACCCCGAGCGAGACGCGGTCGAGCAGCACGCGCTCCCCGTAGGCCATGACGGCGGCCTCGAGGTTGACGAGGTTCACGCCAGGGCGCCCGATTCCACCACGCTGGCGCCAGGCACAGGACCGGACACCTGGACGACGGCCCGGCACACGCCAGCGCCTGTCACCCCGACCGCGAGGTCGCGGGCCGCGTCCGCGCTTTGCGCCAGGAACGCGCAGGTCGGCCCCGAACCGGAGACGATCGCGCCCAGCGCGCCATGCTCCTTGCCGGCCAGCAGAGCCTGGCGCAGCAGCGGCTGCAGCGAGAGGGCGGCCGGCTGCAGGTCGTTGCTCAGCAGCGGGCCGACCAGGGCTGGATCGCCTGAGCGCAACGCGGCCATCAGCTCGGTGCTCAGCTGAGGGCCTGGCACCGCGTGCGGCTGCCCGTCCTTCGCCCGCCTGGACGCCCTGAGCCGGTCGCAGGCGGCGTAGACGTCAGGCGTCGGCAACCCGGACGCGCCGAACGCGAGCACCCATTGGTAGTTGCCAGAGACCAGCGCCGTGGTGAGCCGCTCGCCCCTGCCGAGGCCGACCGCGGTCCCGCCGGTGAGCGCGAACGGCACATCGCTGCCGATCCTTGCCCCGATGTCGGCCAGCTCGGCGGTGCTCAGCCCGGTGCGCCACAGCTCGTTGCAGGCCACGAGGGCCGCGGCGGCGTCGGCGCTGCCGCCAGCCAGGCCCGCGGCGACCGGGATCCGCTTGCGGATCTCGATCCGCACGCCGCCCGCTCCCTTGCCGCGCCTGCCCGTCGCCCGCGCGAGCGCCACGGCCGCGCGCACCGCGAGGTTGGCAGGCCCGAGCGGAACCGCCGGCCCACCCTCGCCCGACACGGTGACGCTGGTCCTGTCCGCCCTGGCAACGGTCAGCTCGTCGAACAGGGACACAGCGTGAAACACCGTGACCAGGTCGTGGTACCCGTCCTCGCGCAGCGGTCCGACCGAGAGCTGCAGATTCACCTTCGCAGGCACCCGGGCGGTGACGGAGCCCACTGGCCCGTCGACTTGTGTCACGTGCGTCACGATTCGATGATCGTACGCGCCTCGCGCGCCGCCAGAACAATCCGGATGTACTGCTCGATGCCGATTGCCTCGCCCCGCAGCGACGGGTCGACGCCGGCCTCGCGCAGCACGCCCTCAGCGGCCCGCGGCGCGCCGGCCCAGGCCGCGAGCGCAGACCTGAGCGTCTTGCGGCGCTGCGCGAACGCGGCGTCGATGACGGCGAACACCTCCTCGCGGCTCACGCCGGCCCGGCACGCCAGGTCAGCGGGCCCTCCGGGCCGGCTGCTGGCCTCGGGCCCTCCGGGCCGGCTGCTGGCCTCGGGCCCTCCGGGCCGGCTGCTGGCCTCGGGCCCTCCGGGCCGGCTGCTGGCCTCGGGCCCTCCGGGCCGGCTGCTGGCCTCGGGGTCGCTCGCGGCCGGCCAACGGGTGAATGCGACCAGCGCGGAGTCCACGTTCGGAGCAGGCCAGAACACGGTCCTGGACACCGTTCCCGCCCGCCGCGCGCTGCCATACCAGGCCAGCTTGACGGACGGGACGCCGTAGATCTTGCTGCCTGGCCGCGCGGTCATCCGGTCGGCTACCTCGGCCTGGACCATGACCAGGGCCCGGCCGATCGACGGGAGTGCCTCGAGCAGGTGCAGCACGACAGGGACGGCGACGTTGTAGGGCAGGTTGGCGACCAGCGCCGTCGGCGCCTGCCCGGCCGGGGCTCCGGTGAGGCTAAGCGCGTCGGCGGCGACCACCTCGAGCCGGCCGGCGAGGCCTGGCGCCCGGTCGGCGACGGTCCGCGGCAGCTCGGCGGCCAGGACCGGATCCACCTCGACGGCGACGACCAGGCGCGCTGCCCCGGCCAGCCCGAGGGTCAGCGAGCCGATGCCGGGCCCGACCTCGAGCACCACGTCGTCGGGACGCAGGTCGGCCAGGCCGACGATGCGCCTGATCGTGCCGGGGTCGATCACGAAGTTCTGGCCGAGCCGCTTGGCTGGCCGGATCCCGAGCCGGCTCGCGATCTGCCTGATCTCCGCGGGCCCGAGGAGCCGCGCGCCCGCCCCCGCGCCGTCGCTCATCGCGATCGCGTTCACGGCACCCGCATCGGGCCGAAGACCCGTTCGCCGGTCGCCATCACCGCGGCGCACAGCTCGGCGACGTCCATCCGCTTGACCTCCGCGATCGCCCGCAGCGTGTGCGCGACCTGGGCTGGCGTGTTCATCCTGCCCCGGTTCGGCACCGGCGTCAGGTACGGCGCGTCGGTCTCGACCAGGATCAGCTCGGCGGGCGCGACCGCTGCGGCCTCGCGCAGCTGCCCGGCGCTCGGGAACGTCACATTGCCGGCGAAGCTCATCACGTAGCCCTCGTCGGCGCACCGCTTGGCCATGTCCGCGTCGGCAGAGAAGCAGTGGAAGATGACATGCTCGGGTGCGCCTTGTTGATCCAGAATGCCGAGCACGTCGGCGTGCGCGTCGCGGTCGTGGATCATCAGCGCCTTGCCCGCGGCCCTGGCGATCTCGATGTGGCCGCGGAACCAGTCGCGCTGCAGCTCAGGCGGCGCGTAGTCGCGGTAGTAGTCAAGGCCGGTCTCGCCGATCGCGCGCACCTTCGGCTGGACCGCGAGCGCGGCGATCTCGGCCAGCACCGCATCCCGGCCCGCGCCGGCGCGCCCAGGTCCGGCCTCGGCGCCGGCCCTCGCCGTCTCGTTCGGGTGGATCGCCACGGCCGCGTACACGTCAGCGTGCTCGGCCGCGCAGGCCGCCGACCAGCGGGACGACCCGACGTCGCAGCCGATCGTGACGACCTTCGCGATCCCCGCCGCGCGAGCGTCGGCGAGCACGGATTCGACCGGCCCTGGCAGCATGTCCAGGTGCGTGTGCGCGTCGAACGCCGGCGCAGGGAGCGGCTGCGGCGCCGCGGCCGGGGGCGGCAGCGTCACGCGTCTTCCGACTCGGTGTCATAGCCGCCGAGCCTGTTGAGCTCGTCGACCACCACGCCAGGGTCGATCTTGGCGAACAGCGGGGTCGGCGCGGCGAGCGGCGCGCCAGCTCGGATCGGCACCGGCGCCCAGGCCGCGGCGCCCGAGTAGTCGCCGGTGATCACCGGGTAGGGCCGGCCGCCGTCCTCGTCGACCTCGTCGATCCGCGGCATGTCGGCCCAGGTGCCCTCGCCGCCGAGCATCTCGTAGACGCGCTGCGAGGAGCGCGGCAGGAACGGGGTCAGCAGCGTCTTGCCGTCGTCGACGAGCTGAAGCGCCACATGCAGGATGGTCTGCATCCGCTTCGGGTCGGACTCGCGCAGCTTCCACGGCGCCTGGTCGGACAGGTACTTGTTCGCCTCGCCGAGCGTGCGCATCACCTCGTTGATCGCGGCCTTGAACCGGGATCTGGACAAGGACTCGCCGACCGTCGCGAACGCCTGCCTGGAGCCGTCGAGCAGCGCGCGGTCGGCGTCGGTCAGCTCGCCGGCCGCGGGGATCGAGCCGATGTTCCTTGCCGCGAACGAGATACTGCGGTTGACCAGGTTCCCCCAGTTGGCGACCAGCTCGTCGTTGTTGCGGCGGATGAACTCGCTCCAGGTGAAGTCGGTGTCCTGGTTCTCTGGCCCGGCTACGGCGACGTAGTACCGCAGCGCGTCGACGTCGTAGCGGCTCAGGAAGTCGCGCACGTAGATCACGACGGCCCTGGACGAGGAGAACTTGCGTCCCTCCATGGTCAGGTACTCGCTCGAGACCACCTCGGACGGCAGGTTCAGCGCGCCCAGCGATCCCGGCCTGCCCTTCCTGGCGCCCTTGCCGTCGTAGCCGAGCAGCATGGCCGGCCAGATCTCGGAGTGGAAGACGATGTTGTCCTTGCCCATGAAGTAGTAACCGAGCGCCTCGGGGTCCTGCCACCAGGCCCGCCAGGCGTCAGGGTCGCCTGACCGCCTCGCCCACTCGATCGAGGCCGACAGGTACCCGATCACCGCGTCGAACCACACGTAGATCCGCTTGTCTGGCCGGTCCCGCCAGCCGTCGAGCGGAATCGGCACGCCCCAGTCCAGGTCCCTGGTGATCGCGCGCGGCTGCAGGTCACCGAGCAGGTTGAGGGAGAACTTCAGTACGTTCGGCCGCCACTGGCCGCTCTTGGACTGCAGCCAGCTGCCCAGCACATCGGCGAACGCAGGAAGGTCAAGGAAGAACTGCTCAGTTTCGGTGAAAACGGGACGCTCGCCGTTGATCTTCGACCTCGGGTTGATCAGGTCGACGGGATCGAGCTGGTTCTGGCAGTTGTCGCACTGGTCGCCACGCGCCGCGTCGTAGCCGCAGATCGGGCACGTGCCCTCGATGTAGCGGTCGGGCAGGGTCCGGCCCGTGGACGGGGAGACGGCGCCGAGCGTGGTCTTGGCGAAGATATAGCCGTTGTCGTACAGCCCCTTGAAGATCTCCTGGACCACGGCGTAATGGTTCCGCGTGGTCGTCCTGGTGAACAGGTCGTAGGACATCCCGAGCCCGGTCAGGTCCTCGGCGATCACGCGGTTGTAGCGGTTGGCGAGTTCGCGCGCGGTCACGCCCTCGGCGTCGGCCTGGACCTGGATCGGCGTACCGTGCTCGTCGGTGCCGCTGACCATGAGCACCTTGTCGCCGGCCATCCTGTGGTACCTGCTGAACATGTCGCAGGGCAGCCCGAAGCCAGAGACGTGCCCGATGTGCCTGGGCCCGTTGGCGTACGGCCACGCGGGCGCGGCCAGGATGTGACGACCGGTCGTAGCGGACATGCCATCTAGCGTATTGCCCGCTGGTGGGGCCGCGGGCCGCGCTCAGCGCGACTTGGACCTGACGACCGCGGCGTAAACCTCGCGTTTGGGCACCGCTAGCTCGGCTGCGACGGAGGCGATCGCGTCCTTGCGGGTCAGACCCGCCTGCTCGGCCGCGGCGACTCGCGCCGCGACGTCTGCCATGGTGGCCGCGGTCCCTGTCGCGGCCGCGGCCCCGGCGGAAGCCGCGCCGCCGACCACGACGGTGATCTCGCCCAGCACGCCGCCGGCCCCCCAGGCCGCGAGCTCACCGAGCGGCCCGCGCCTGATCTCCTCGTGCGTCTTGGTCAGCTCACGGCAGACCGCCGCAGGCCGGCCTGGCCCGAACATTGCGGCCATCTCCGCAAGGGTGCCCGCGAGGCGGCGCGGCGACTCGAAGAACACCATCGTCCGCGGCTCGTCGCGCAGCGCGGCGAGCCTGCGGGCGCGGTCGCCGGCCTTGCGCGGCGGGAAGCCCTCGAAGCAGAACCGGTCGCTCGGCAGCCCTGAGACCGCGAGGGCCGCGGTGACCGCTGAAGGGCCGGCCAGGACGCTCACCCTGATCCCCGCCTCGACCGCGGCGTTGACCAGCCGGTAGCCGGGGTCGCTGATGCCCGGCGTGCCCGCGTCGGTGATGAGCAGCACGTCCTGGCCGGACGTGAGCGCGGCGAGCAGCGCTGGCGCGCGCTCGGCCTCAACGGTTTCGTAGTACGAGACCAGCCGGCCCGTGAACGTGACCCCGAGCGCCCTGGCCAGCCTGGGCACCCTGCGCGTGTCTTCGGCAGCGATCACTGGCGCGGCGGCGAGGGCCGCTGCGAGGCTGGCCGAGGCATCCTCAGGCCTGCCGATCGGAGCGGCCGCGAGGATCAGCGTGCCTTCACCACTTCCGGCTTTCATCGCGGCCCACGCTAATGCCACGGCGCCCTACGATGGCTTGCGATGAGAGCTTCCGAGTTCGCTGCGCCCGCCGGGGAGGCTGGCCAGCCGCAGGCCGAGGCGTCGCCGAGCCTGCGCGACCGGCTTGTTCCGCCGATGCCGTCGGCTTCGGTGTGGGGCTGGGCCTGCCCGTTGCTGGTTACCGCCTTCGGCGGGTTCCTGCGCTTCTACCGGCTCGGAACGCCGAAGGCCGTCGTCTTCGACGAGACCTACTACGTCCCTGACGCCTGGTCGATCCTGCGCCACGGCGTGGAGTGGAATCACCCCAAGAACGTCAACTCGCTGCTGATCAGCGGCAGCACCCACGTGCTCACCTCGCCTGGCGAGTACGTGGCGCACCCGCCGCTCGGCAAGGCGATGATCGCGGTCGGCGAGTGGCTGTTCGGCCTGACCCCGTTCGGCTGGCGGTTCTCCGTCGCGGTCATCGGAACCTTGTCGATCCTGCTGATCGCCAGGATCGCGCGCCGGATGACCAGGTCGACGCTGCTCGGCTGCGTGGCCGGTCTGCTGATGGCGCTCGACGGCCTCGAGCTGGTCCTGAGCAGGACGGCGATCCTGGACATCCTCGTGATGTTCTGGGTGCTCGCCGCGTTCGGCATGCTGGTGCTCGACCGGGACGCGTCCAGGGCCAGGCTGGCCGCCCTCACGGAGTACGCGCCGGCCAGCGGCCTCGCAGGCGGCGGCCCCAGGCTCGGCATCAGGTGGCGGCGCGTACTCGCCGGGGTCTTCCTCGGCGCCGCGTGCGCGACGAAGTGGAACGGCGTCTGGTACCTGTTCGCCTTCGCGGCCCTGGCGATCGCGTGGGACATCGGCGCGCGGCGGTCGCTCGGCTACAGGGACCGGCTCAGCGGGGTGGCGCGCAGCGACCTGGTGTGGCTGCCGGTCTCGTTCGGCGTCGTGCCGTTCCTGACCTACCTGGCGTCCTGGAGCGGCTGGTTCGCGAGCAGTGAAGGCTACGGCAGGAACTGGGCGGCGACGGTCGGCAATCACACGCCGGTTTGGTCGGCCCTGGACTCCTGGTATCAGTACCAGAAGTCGATGCTCGGCTTCGGCCTCGGGCTGCAGGACCACAGCGGTTACGTGTCGTACCCGTGGACGTGGATCATCCTCGGCCGACCTGTGTCGATGTTCTCCAACTGCCTCCCGTCGGGTGGCTGCGGCTCGGCGAAGTCGACCGAGCAGGAGGTGCTCGCGATCGGCACGCCGGCGATCTGGTGGGGGTCTATCCTGGCGCTGCTTTTCTGCCTGATCTGGTGGGCAAGCCGGAGGGACTGGCGGGCAGGCGCGGTGCTGACGGGCGTGGCGGCCGGCTGGATGCCGTGGTTCTGGTTCGCCTGGCACGACCACAGGACCGAGTACTATTTCTACGCGATCATCTTCCTGCCGTACCTGGTCCTGGCGATCACGTTGTGCCTGGGGCTGGTCATCGGGCCAACAGCGGCCCCCGCCGGGCGGCGGGCCACGGGGGCGGTCGTGGCCGGCGGCTACATGCTGCTGACTCTGGCTAGCTTCGCCTACTTGTACCCGGTGTTCGCTGCCCAGCTGCTGCCGTATTCGTCCTGGTTCCAGCGGATGTGGTTCCACAGCTGGATCTGACCGGCCCAACTGACCAGCACACTCTGACGAGCACGGGCGGATCTGCCCTGGTCGCGCGGGCGGCTCGCATTGCCCTGTCTTGGGCCGCCCGTGATATTTTGATTGCTCAACGTAGTCACTAGTCGGCCGGTCGAGGAAACCTGGCTGATCATTTACTCGCGACGCCAGTCCGGATGCTTTCGCCGGGCGTCCGGACAGTGATATTCCTGCTCGGACGAGGTGCAGGAGTCCGGCCTCAGGCCGGCAGCGAGCAAGCGAAGGACGCAATGGCTCCCCCAGCGCAGCAACCGGAGAACACCGGGCAGTCACCGGACAACCGGGCAAGGTCCGGCTTCGAGCAGCAAGTTCTGCCTTACCTGGGTCAGCTGCACTCTGCCGCGCTCGCGATGACCAGGAACACCAGCGACGCCGAGGACCTTGTGCAGGAGACGATCACCAAGGCCTACACAGCGTTCGACCAGTTCACGCCCGGCACGAACCTGCGGGCCTGGCTGCACAGGATCCTCGCCAACACGTTCATCAACTCCTACCGCAAGCGCAAGCGCGAGCCCGCGATGGCCTCGACCCAGGAGCGCGACGACTGGCAGGCCAGCTCAGAGTCCTACGCGCAGGTCGCTCCGTCGGCCGAGACCGAGGCGCTGGACCGGCTGGCCGATTCTGAAGTGCTGAGCGCGCTGCGCGACCTCCCGCAGGACTTCCGCACCGCCATCTACCTCGCCGACATCGAGGGCTACCCGTATCGCGAGGTCGCGAGGATCATGGGCACGCCGATCGGCACCGTGATGTCGCGGCTGCACAGGGGCAGGGAGAAGCTGCGCGCCAAGCTCGCCGGCTACGGACCGCCAGGCAGGCCGTCTGCCGCGCTGGCCTGACCCGCGCTGGCCCGACCCGCGCTGGCCTGACCCGCGCTCGCCTGACCGCAGTCACGGTAAGGCGACAGGCGGTTCTGGCTTGCGCAGCCAGATCGCGTAGATGCCGTTCTGCGTGACGCTGTCGTACGGGCCGACGGCCACCAGCCGGTACTCGTGGTCGTGTGCGAGCGCCCTGGTCAGCGTTGGCACGCCGGGCTCTGCCGCCTTCAAGGCACGCAGCCGGCCGAGCTCGGCGCTGACCCCCGCGGCCTCGCCGGTGCCGATGACGGTGCTGGCCGGCAGCGCCATCCCAGGCGGCCTGGCGTAGAACAGGGCGATCAGGCCGTACCCCGTGGTCTTCAGCTTGTCCTCGAAGTAGGAGTACCAGCGATCGCGCGGCACTGCAGGGTCCAGCGACATCCCGGTGACCTTCCAGAGCCACCACTGTGCGCCCACTGGCGCGTAGTAGGCGGCCACTCGCTTCTGCGCCGAACCGAAGATCATGCCGTTGTTGCGCGGCGCGACCCGCTCGAAGGACGCCACGAACGACCTGGCCTCTGGCCAGCTGCGGAAGGTCAGCGACGCGAACTGCCAGTTGGCCGCGGCCACCACGGCCAGCGCCGTCAGGCCAGCGGCCAGCACGGCGGCGCGGCTGGTGATCCCGGCCTCGCGGAGCCAGCGGGCGATAGCCACGCACCCGTAGCCGCCGGCGATGGACGCGAACCACATCCCGTAGGCCACGTGCTTGTCAAGCGCCCACCCGGTCCGCATGTACAGCTGAGCCGCCGGCACCACCAGCCCTGTCGCGCCGAGCGCCATGAGCAGCAGCCGGAACCGCCTGTCCCGTTCTCGCACCGAGGCGGCAGCGCCGATCAGCGCGAGCAGGATGATCAGCCCGCTGTCCATGGCGACGTCGCCGAGGATCAGCGCGGCGTCCTGGAAGTCGTTGACGCTGCGGTCGAAGATCGTGAACGCGATGCCCGCCCAGGATCCCGACGCCGTGATCACGAGGGCGAACACGGCAGCGGCCGCTGCGGTCAGCGCCGCCGTCCAGGAGAACGCGAGGCGGGCATCGAAGCGGTACCACCAGATCAGGAACGCGAACCCGAGCACCACTGGCGTGATCGCGATCGCCGAGTACGCCGCCGCTACCGCCAGCCCGAGCGCCGCCGCTGAGCACAGCACGAGAACGCCGCGCCTGCGCCGGTACCCTGCCTCCACGGCCAACCAGGCCGCAAGCGCGACGAGGAACACCGACAGCGGGTCGTACGTGGCGAATGCGAGCCTGAGCACGGGTTCGCTCAGCGACCAGAGCGCGGCCGCGATCACCGCCTCGGTCCTGCCCAGCAGCCGCGCGGCCGTGCGGTAGACCAGCACCGTCGCGGCGACCATGAACGCCAGGGACACAATCCTGGCGGCAGCGAGGCCGCCCGCGCTGTCGGCCAGCGCGCCGAGCGGCGGGTAGACCATCGGCGCCCCTGACATGACCTTGTCTGCGTATCCGGCCGGCCAGGACTTCCCGTGCAGCCAATGTCCGATGATCAGGTGGCCGATCCGCAGGTAGTCGGCCTCGTCGGTGAAGGCGGTGTTGCTCCAGACCAGCGCGAGGCTTCCGGCGGCCTGGACGGCGCAGATCAGGGTCAGCGGGTGCAGCAGCCGCCACGGATTGCGCGCTGAACTCTTCCGCCGCCGCGGTCGCTCCCTGCTGTCCGGCGCAACCCGGCCAGCGTCCGTCGGCCCGGCTCGCTGGGCTTCTGCCGACCGTGGCACCGCATGCCGACCTGAGGCCATCGAACTCTCCTCAGTGACGTCTTAGCTGGGGCGTCTCGGTAGCTGGGGCGTCTCGGTAGCTGGCTTCCCTCGGTGGCTTCGGTCGCTAATCGTACATTTTCCGATAGGCCCGCATGAACCGAGCGCAGAGAAGTCTGGCGACGGTGTGCAGACGGCATGTAACTCAGATCACGAGTCCGGTCGCGCCCCATCGGCGTCTTAGTAGGTGACCGGCACCCCCCCGCCGGGCAGCATCACCCCGGCACCCCCAGCCGGGCAGCATCACCCCGGCACCCCCAGCCGGGCAGCACACGGCCGGCCAACCCCCAGCCGGCCGCCGCGGACTGGCATGAGCCCCCGTTCCGGCCAGCCCGCCACACTGGTGCCCCGCCGCCGTCAGGCGGCGGGGCACTTTCCACGAGCGAGTTCTAGCGGGACGACACGGCGTAGAGCCGCAGCACGACCGACTGGATCCGCCACTGGCGGACGAGATGAAGGCCGGACAGGAGCCTGGTCAGCTGCGACGGCGCGGCGGTCGACCGGGACAGCGGATGCGCCCACTGCACTGTCCAGACCCGCCGCACGCTGGCCAGCCTGCTCGCCACCAGACGCGGCGGAGCCGCGGTGCCGCGCAAAGTTCCCGAGGCGAGGGCAGACCGGCCTTGGCCGATGTCGCGCAGGTGCCTGAACGCCGCCGGATAGGCCAGGCCGGCGAGCGAGGTGTCGCGAGGCAGGTACAGGACAGCGTCGCCTGCACGCTCGTGCCTGGCGAGCACGACCGCGACGCCGCGCAGGTTGTCGGGGCGCGCGGAGACCTGCCTGATCTCCCGCTGCGGCCCGGTCAGCACCGCGACGATGACCAGCGCGAGAACGGCTGAGGGAACAGTGGCCAGCACGTCGGCAACCCGAGGCCGCAGGCCGCGCCCGGCCAGGGCCCGAGGCCAGCAGCCAGCCCGGAGGGCTAGCCTGGTGAGCCTGACCAGCCAGACCAGCCCCGCCGCTACCAGAACAGCGAGCGCCGGCAGGCAGAACAGCACGTAGCGCTCGACGTAGTACGGATGGATGAACGACACCGCGATCAGCAGCACGGGCGGCGCGACCAGCCACGGCAGTGCCAGCTGGGTGAGGGCAATTGCGGTGAGGACTGGGCGCCTGGCGTCACCGGGGTCCCCGCGCCCCGCGACGCATCCCAGCAAGGCGAGGGCGGCCACGACCGGGAGCGCCGCCGTGGCCCCTGCGAAGTCGCGGGCGAGCGCCGCGAGCGTGCCGAGACCTGGCTGCCTGACCCAGCTCAGCTGACCCGACTGGCCTGCGCTGAGCACGATCACCGGGCTCAGCAGCACCCCGGCCGCGACGCAGGCGGCCAGCCATCGGCGGACGACGGCCGGCGTACTGACGGCCGCCTGGGCCCCCCGGGCCGGCTTCTCGCCTCGGGCCCTGCGGGCCGGCTTCTCGCCTCCGGCCCTGCTCAACCAGATCAGGCTGATGCCGTGCGCGACCGCGATCAGGGCGGCGAACAGGTCGAACAGGCCGGCCAGCAGCAAGGCGGCCGCGTACAAGACCCACCAGCGCCGCAGCTGGCTGCCCAGCCCCCGCACGAACGCGTAGCTCGCGGCTACCGCGAACAGCGTCGCCAGCGCGTACGGCCTGGCCTCCTGCGCGTACCTGGTGGTCAGCGGCACCGCAGTCAGCGCCAGGCCGGCCACAATCCCAAGCGCGGTCGCGCCAGGCAGCCCCGATGCCTGGGCCAGGTGCCGCCCGAGCGCGGCCGTCAGGCCGACCGCAAGCGTCATCGCGATCAGCGACGGGAGCCTGAGCACGGTCGCCGACGTGCCGCCGAGCGCGATCACAGGGTGCATAAGCACGTAGTACGGCGCGTGCACGGCGTCCTCGTGCCGCATCATCGTCGCGATCGCCGGCAACGAGCGCTGCGAGCCCGAGATCGTCGCGGCCTCGTCCCGCCAGAGCGAGGGAACGCCGATCCGGTAACCGCCGGCAAGGAGCTCGGCCAGGGCGGGGATCGCCACCGCGATCCAGGCCGACGGCCAGCGGGACGCCGGTCGCGCCCCGGTTCCGCGTCCGGTTCCTGGCTCGGCTGGCCCGGACGACGCGGCCGGGCTGGCGGCAGCCTGGCCTGGCTGCGGGCCGCGGAGCCTGACGCCCTTCATCGCGCGAAGATCCGGTCGCAAGCCCGCGCCGCGGCCTTGCCGTCATCGAGCGGGCAGAACCTGGCCGTGAACGCGGCGTGCGCCGCCGAGTACGCGGCGGCGACCGAGCCGATGTCGGCGAGCGCGGCGACGACCTGACCGGAGGTGGCGAGCAACGGCCCGGGCGCGTCCGCCTCGAAGTCGAAGTAGAAGCCGCGGAGCTGGTCGCGGTACTGCTCGAGGTCGTAGGTGAAGAACAGCATCGGCCGGCCGGTGGGGGCGAAGTCGAACATGACCGACGAGTAGTCGGTGATCAGCGCGTCGGTGACGCGCAGCAGGTCGCCGATGTCCGGGTAGCCGGTCACGTCGATGGTGAATCCGGGGATCGCCGCGGCCTGGATGCCGCCGGCCATCAGGTGATGCCCCCTGATCAGCAGCACCCACTCGCCGGCCAGCCGGTCAGCGGCGGCGGCCAGGTCAAGCCTGAAGTCCAGCAGGTACCGCCCTGTTTCGTCGTGCTGGTTGTCGCGCCAGGTCGGTACGTACATGGCGACCTTCACGTCGGGCCGCAGGCCAAGCCGCGCCCTGATCTCGGCGCCTGCGGCCGTCAGGAGGGCGTCATTGCGCGGGTAGCCGGTCTCGCAGATCTCGCCGGTGAACCGGAACGCGCGCCGCATGATGGGGGTGCTGAACGGGTTTGGCGACAAGAGCATGTCCCACTGCGCGACATCGCCGGCCATGTAGTCGAGGTACCTGACGCCGCTAGCCGAGCTCGGCGTGCCGATGTCGTAGCCCAGCCGCTTGAGCGGGGTTCCGTGCCAGGTCTGGACGTGCCGCTGGCCCGTCCGCTTGCGGTACGGCAGCGGCACATGGTCGTTGTAGATCAAGTACCTGGACCTGGCGAGCGCGCTGAAGTACGCCCTGGTTCCGATCAGCACAGACTGGGCTTCGGACGGCACGGACACCGAGCGATCTGTTATCGCCCACAGGGTCTTCCTGTGATCGCCGCGGCGCCGCAGTTCGTCTGCGATGGCGCGCGGGTTGTCGCCGCACTGCTTGCCGTGGAAGCTGCTGAACAGGATCTGCTCGCGGACCGGCAGCAGCCGCTGAGCGCGGTAGTAGACGTCGCGGAGCAGGCGGCGACGGATCCTGCCGCGCTCGGTGACGCCGAGGACAGGCCCGACGACGAGCACCAGCCCGTCACCGTCGGCAACGCACCTATAGACCTTGGGCCCGACCGTGACCTGGCCGTGGTCCGCGACCACGGACGCGACGCCGAACGGGCCGTCAGCACCGCGAGCCGTCAGCGACCACCTGCCGTCCCGCAGCGGCTGGCTGTCGCCGAACACATCGATCGCGCCGACCGGGATGGCCGCGCGCAAGCTGCCACCCGTCGCGCTGGCCTGGAACACGTGCGTGTCCCAGCCGTCCAGATGGCGCAGTTCCACCTGGAGGCCGCCCGCGGCTGGTTTCTGGCCGTATGAAGGCACGGCACCGCGCAGGATCAGCGTCCCGTCGCCGGCCCATGACTGCTCGAGTACCAGCCCGGCCGCGGGTTCTGTCTTGGCGGCTGGCCGCACCCGCAGCTGCAGCCGCCCGCCTGTCCACTCCGGGCCGGCCTGAATCCCTGGCGCGACCTCGCGCGGGCCGGGATCGGCCGGCGGCGGGCCGGCCGCGTGCAGCCGTGCAGGGCGCCAGACCCCCCGGCCCCGCACCAGCACCACGACGTCCCACGAGCCGGTGAGCCAGCGGCCCGCGGTCCGCAGCAGCCTGGCCGGGATGTCGCAGCTGAACCCTGCCCAGTCGTAGCGGTAGCGATCCTGCCCAGAGGCCTCGGTGACGTCCGTGCGCCTGATCTGCCTGGCCGGCAGCACGAGCGGCGGCCGCCGGTGTCCGCGCGGCACCAGCGCGACCACCTTGGTGGCGTCGCGGCGCCTGCTGATGTCCATCGACGGCACGTACGCCCAGCCCTCGATCCGCAGCGAGCCGCCCTGCCAGCTCAGCCGGTCGACGCCGACGACCGGGTCGAATTCGCGCCGCTGCGGCCTGAACACCTCGTCGGGGATGGCCAGGCGCTGATCACCGCGCAACGGCAGGTCGGCCAGCAGCCTGCCGCGAACCCTGGCCACCGGCGGCGTCCTGCCAGGGTTGCATGCCAGCCACCGCGCGAACGCGATGAGCTCGGCGTGGTGCCCGTGCGCGATCAGGTAATAGGCCAGCTTCCTGGCGGCCGGCAAGTCCTCGGTCACGCCGGACGTCACCTCACGCAGGTACCCGGCGGTCAGGTCGGTGAACTCGCGCTGGTAGCCGGGGTCGGTGCCCGGCAGGTCCCCGACATACAGCCACAGGTCGTTGAGCAGCGCCTTGTGCTGGTGCTGGCGGAGCATGGCCGGCGTGCCGTTGTTGCGGAGGAAGTCGTCGATCATGTGCAGGGCCGTGATCCGGTCCCTGATGTTGCCGATGTCGGTGCGCGACTGCGTGATCGACGGCGCGCCCTTGTCCCTGTCCCGCCAGTGGTAGACGGGCTCGGTGATCACGTCTACGGAGCGCGCGAGCACGTGCGCCTTCGTCATCGCGACGAGGTCTTCCCAGAGCATCCCCTCTGGCAGGCTCAGCCCGGCGGCGTCCCAGAACGACCGGCGGAACAGCTTGTTCCAGACCGAGATGTCGTAGAAGAGCTCTGGCGTGCGGGAGATATGCGTCCGCAGCCGCCTGGCCTTGATCGCCCGCGTGTGCAGCCCTGACCGGCCGAGCCCGGCCGCACTGAGCCGCAGCACGCCGCCGGTGACGAAGTCGGAGCCGGTCTGCTCGAGGACTGCGAGCATGGTCGCGTAGGCATCGGGCGGCAGCAGGTCGTCGGCGTCGACGAAGGCGAGGAATTCACCTGTCGCGGCCGCGACCCCCCGGTTGCGGGCCGCGCCGGGGCCGGCGTTCTGCTGGCTGATCAGTTCGAACCTGGGATCGGCCGCAACCTGGTCGCGGGCTATCGCGGCGCTGCCGTCAGTCGAGCCGTCGTCGACGATGACGACCTGCAGATTGCGATAGGTCTGCGCCGCGATCGATGCCAGGCAGTCGCCAAGCAGCGCGGCATTGTTGTAAAAGGGCACGACGACGCTGATCAGCTGATCAGTCATCGCGCCTCCTCGTGGCGGGACGCCGCGCGGTCCAGCGCTGCCCGTCGGGGCGCGGCTGCGCCGCCTTCGACCCCTACTCGCCGCGCCAGGCGGGCGGTCGCTTCTCCGCGAACGCCGCCGCGCCCTCCATCGCGTCCTTCGACCGGAAGATCGGCGCGATGATCTCGCCCTGCCTGGCGAACGCCTCGTTCGCGGTCCAGTCGGCCGACTCGACGATCACCCGCTTAGACGCGGTCAGCGCCAGCGGAGCCCCGAGCGCAACCTTCCCTGCGAGTTCCCTGGCGGCGGGAAGTGCCTGGCCCGCCGGGACAAGCTTATTCACCAGCCCGGCCTCCGCCAGCCTGGCCGCAGGGAAGTGCTCGCCCGTCAGCGCGATTTCCATCGCAATGTGATACGGAATCCTGCTAGGCAGTCTGAGCAGCCCGCCGGCCCCGGCCACCAGCCCCCGTCTGACCTCGGGCAGGCCGAATCTCGCCTCTTCGCTCGCGACAACGAGGTCGCAGGAAAGCACCAGCTCGAATCCGCCGGCCAGCGCGTAGCCCTCGACGGCGGCGATCATGGGCTTGACCGGGGGCCGTTCCGCGATGCCGCCGAAGCCGCGCCCTGGCGCGATTGGCGAGTCGCCGGAAAGAAAGCCCTTCAGGTCCATTCCGGCGCTGAACGTGCCCCCCGCGCCGGTCAGCACCAGCACGCTGACGTCGGCCCGGGCGTCGAATTCTTCGACTGCGGTGGCGATGCCGCGGGCGACCGCGCCGTTGACCGCGTTCCTGGCCTGCGGACGGTTGATCGTGATGACCGCGACGCCGTCGCTGACCTCGGTAAGAATCGCGTCTTCTGCCATGGCGGCGCCTCTCGGATCGCGGCGGTTAGGGGTGTTCCACGAAACACCGCTATTTGGGCTGGAACCTGATGCCGCCGTCGAACCTGATGACCTCGGCATTCATGTAGTCGTTCTCGATCAGCGACCGGACGAGCTGGGCGAATTCGGCGGACGTGCCCATCCGCTTGGGGAACACGACGGGTGCGGCGAGCTTGGCCTTGAATTCGTCGCTGGCCGGGCCTGAACCGTAGATCGGGGTGTCGATGATGCCAGGGCAGATCGTGTTGACCCGCATCCCGATGGCCGCTAGGTCGCGGGCGGCGGGAACGGTCATCCCGATGATCCCGCCCTTCGATGCCGAGTAGGCGATCTGCCCGGTCTGGCCTTCGAGCCCGGCGATCGAGGCCGTGTTGATGACAACGCCGCGCTGCCCGTCGGCGTCCACGGGCTCGGTCTTGGCGACCGCCGCGGCGCCGATCCGCATCAGGTTGAAGGTGCCAATCAGGTTGACGTCGATGACCTTGCGGTACGAAGCCAGGTCGTGCGGGCTGCCGTCGCGCCCGACGGTGCGGGACGCCCAGCCGATGCCGGCGCAGTTCACGATCACGCGGAGCGGCGCCCCGAGCCCCTCAGCCGCCGCCACGGCCGCCGCGACCGACTGCTCGTCGGAGACGTCGGTCCTGGCGAACTCGCCGCCAACCTCCTTGGCCAGGTCGGTGCCGCGCTGCTCGTTGAGGTCGGCGACCAGGACCTTGCAGCCCGCCGCGCTCAGGTCCCTTACCGTTGCCTCGCCCAGGCCGCTGGCCCCGCCGGAGACGATTGCTGCCGTGCCGTTCAGGTTCATGGCCGGAGCATACTGTGCCGGCGGCGAAGCACCCTGAACAGGGTTGAGGACTACCTGAACCGGGTTCGGCGCCGAAGAAAGCGGCTGGGTGAGATGTCGGTGCCAGCGCTTACCATCGGAGGTAATGCCTGAAGCGCGGCGGCTGACCATGCACTGCCGATCCTGGATTGGCGGCTCGCGGCGGGAATAGCTGCGGCTCTCGTTATCGCTGCAGCGAGCGCATGCCCGATCCGGTCCACCTCCCACCGGGGACTGCCGGGGTGCGATGCGGCAACCAGCAGGTTGCGTGGCGGCAACCAGGAGGTTTGGTCATCGTGAGCAAGTACCGCGGCAACCCGTGGGTCGTGCTGATCGTCATGTCGCTCGGCTTCTTCATGACGCTGCTCGACCTGACGATCGTGAACATCGCGATCCCCGACATGATCACCAGGCTGCACGCCTCGCTGGACGGGGTGCTCTGGGTGATCAACGCGTACGCGCTGGTGCTCGCCGTGCTGCTCATCACCGCCGGCCGTCTGGGAGACCTGCTCGGTCAGCGCAGGCTGTTCATCATCGGCGTCGTACTGTTCACGCTTGCGTCGGCTGCCTGCGGGTTGTCGCCAGCGGTCGGCTGGCTGATCGCGTTCCGCGCGATCCAGGGCGTCGGCGCCGCGCTGCTGCTGCCGCAGACGCTGGCGATCCTGACCACGGTGTTCCCGCCCGAGCGCCGCGGCGCGGCCTTCGGCATCTGGGGCGCCGTCGCCGGTGTCGCCACGATCGCTGGGCCGACCCTCGGCGGGCTGCTCGTCAGCGCCTTCGACTGGCGGTACATCTTCTACATCAACCTGCCGATCGGCGTCGCCGTCATCGTGATGAGCTTCTTGCTGATCCCTGACGTCAAGGTGGGTGCCAGGCACCGGCTCGACGTCCCCGGCGTGCTGCTGGCCACGGCCGGGTTGCTGGCCATCTGCTACGGGCTCGTCGAGGGCCAGAAGTACGGCTGGGGTCAGATCGTGTCGTTCATCTCGATCCCGCTGGTGATCGGCGCCGGCGTGGTCTTGGTCGCGGTGTTCCTGCTGGTGCAGGCGCGCACCCAGGACAAGGAGCCGCTGGTCCCGTTCGCGCTGTTCCACGACCGCAACTTCAGCCTGATGAACTGGGTGTCTGGCGTGCTCTCCGTCGGCATGATGGGCATCTTCCTGCCGTTCACCATCTACCTGCAGTCGGCGCTCGGATTCTCCGCGCTTAAGGCGGGCCTGACAATGGCGCCGGCGTCGATCATCTCCATGTTCGTGGCTCCCGTGGCAGGCCGGCTGACCGACAAGATCGGCGGGAAGTACATCCTGATGTCCGGCCTGATGTTCTTCGCGATCGGTTTCGGCCTGACCGCGGTGATCGCGACGACGACGTCGACCTGGCAGGACTTCATCTGGACGCTCTCCATCGCTGGCGTCGGCATGGGCTGCACGTTCGCGCCGATGACCACCACCGCCATGCGGAACATCGAGCCGCACGTGGCCGGCGCGGCCTCCGGCATGATCAACACGGTGCGGCAGGTCGGCGCCGTCATCGGCACGGCGGCCGTCGGTGCCCTGCTGCAGAACCGGATCGCTGCCTCGCTGCCGGTGGCAGCGGCCCAGCGCGCCGGCTCGCTACCGGCGGGCGCCAGGAGGCAGTTCGTCAACGGTTTCGCCAAGTCGGCCCAGCACGGCTCGGCAGCGAGCCCGACCCAGGACGCGAACATCAAGCTGCCGCCAGGCACGCCAGCCTCGCTCGCCAGCGAGATGCACAGGCTCGCCAGTGAAGTGTTCTCAGCTGGGTACGTGACCGCCATGCATTCCACGATGATCTGGCCGGTCGCACTCCTTGTCGTGGCGTCGCTCAGCTGCCTCGGCATCAAGCGAGACGCCAGGCCGGCCAGGCCGGCGAGCACCGGCGCTCCCGCTCAGGCTGACGCCGCGACGCTGCCGGAGGCCTCGCAGGCTCCCGCGTGACGGAAAGCCGCACAGGGGAGCGCGCTGGCCCGCCTGGCCCTACGGGCCGGCTGCTGGCCTCGGGCCCTGCCATGACGTCCACAGCGGCATCCGAGGGCCACCGGCCAGCGCGTGCAAGCGCCGACCGGCCCGTGATCGCCGTCGACGCGATGGGCGGCGATCACGCCCCGGCAGAGATCGTTGCAGGGGCCGTGACCGCCTACCGCCAGGGCATCGGCATCGTGCTGGTCGGCCGCCCCGGCCGGGTTCGGCCGCTGCTCGCGAGCCACGGCGTCACTGGCCAGGTCAGGCTCGTCGCGGCCGAGGACTCGGTCGCGATGGACGAGGGCGCGCTGGCCACCTGGCGGCGGCCGCGCTCCAGCATCGCGGTGGCCTGCCAGCTCGTCCATCTCGGCCAGGCAACCGCCGTCGTGTCCGCGGGCTCGACGGCCGCCGTGGTCTCGACGGCGCGCCTGCGCCTGCGCAACCTGCCGGGGGTACTGCGCCCCGCGATCGCGGTCGCGTTGCCAACCAGACCGCATCCGACCGTGCTCATCGACGCAGGGGCGGTCGCGGACCCGAAGCCCGAGATGCTCGCCCAGTTCGCGCAGCTCGGTTCCGCCTACGCCGAGGTCGCGTTCGGGATCACGGCGCCCAGGGTCGGCCTGCTGTCCATCGGCACCGAGCCTGGCAAGGGCAACAGGCTGGTCAGGCGCGCCCACGAGCTGCTCAGCGCCGACCCGCAGTACGGCGCCGTTCCGATCAACTTCGCCGGCAACGTCGAGGGCTGCGATCTGCTCGCCGGCAAGGTCGACGTGGTCGTGACCGAAGGTTTTACCGGCAACGTGGCGCTGAAGGCGGTCGAGGGAACAGCGGCCTTCACCGCCGCCCAGTTCAAGTCGGCGCTCCTGGCCTCGCGGATGACCAGGCTCGGGGCGGCGCTGCAGCGCAAGGAGCTCCGCGAACTGAGCGAACGGCTGGACGTCGAGACCTACGGCGGCGCCGCGCTGATCGGGCTGCAAGGCACGGTGGTGATCGCGCATGGCGCCGCGACAGAGCGCGGCGTCGCCGCGGCCTGCCGCCTGGCGGCCGACCTCACCATCGGCCGCACCACCGAGCGGATCAAAGCGCGGCTCGGTTCGCACCGAACCGGCGGCTTCCTCCGCCGCGCCTAGCCACACCCCGGCCGCCTGGAGCCTCCGAGACCGTCAATCCGGTGGCGGCACTCGATAGGCTGAAGCATGGCTGATCTGCAGGCCGCGCTTGCGGCCTACGTGAGCGCGGCGCTCACCGCTGAGTTCGGGCCCGACTATGCGGGCACCGACCCGTTGATCCGGCCCTCGGCATTCGCGGACTACCAGGCCAATGTCGCCCTCGCGCTCGCCAAGCGGCTCGGCAGGCAGCCGCGCGAGGTCGCCACGCAGATCGCCGGCCATCTGAGCGGATCCGCGATCGTGGCCAGTGCCGAGGTGAGCGGACCCGGCTTCATCAACATCACGCTGCGGGATTCCTGGCTCGGCGAGAGCGCCACGGCGCAGCTGGCCGACCCGCGGCTCGGCGTCGACGAGACCGCGCGGCCGCTGGTGGTCGTGGTCGACTACTCGGCGCCCAACACCGCCAAGGAAATGCACGTCGGTCACCTGCGGACCACCATCGTCGGGGACGCGTTCGTGCGCGTGCTCGAGCGGCTCGGGAACCAGGTGATCCGCGCCAATCACATCGGTGACTGGGGCACCAACTTCGGGATGTTGCTCGAGCACTTCATCGACATCGGCGAGGAAGCGGCGCACGCGCAGCTGGCCGCCGGTGAGATCAACCCGTTCTACCAGGCCGCCAAGGTCAAGTTCGACACCCAGCCTGGCTTCGCTGACCGGTCGCGGCGCAGGGTGGTGGCGCTGCAGGCTGGCGACCCTGACACGCTGCGGCTCTGGCGGATGCTGATCGACGACAGCAAGCATTACTACAACGCCATCTACACCAAGCTCGGCGTGACGCTGACCGACGCCGACCTCGCCCCGGAGAGCATGTACAACGACATGCTCGAGGACGTCTGCCGGGACCTTGAGCAGGCCGGGATCGCGCGGATCAGCGACGGCGCACTGTGCGCGTTCCCGCCGGGCTTCACCGGCAGGGACGGCAAGCCGCTGCCGCTGATCTTGCGCAAGAGTGACGGCGGCTATGGCTACGGCACCACCGACATGGCCGCGATCCGGTACCGGGTCAACGACCTGCACGCCGACCGGATCACCTACGTGGTCGGCTCCGAGCAATCGCAGCACCTGGCGATGGTGTTCGCCGTCGCGCGGCAGGCCGGCTGGCTGCCCGATTCTGTCAAGGCCGAGCACGCCGCGATCGGCATGGTGACGGGGGCCGACAGGAAGCGGTTCAGGTCGCGGGCCGGGTCGTCGGTCAAGCTGATCGAACTGATCGACGACGCTATCGCGCGGGCCGAGGAAGTGATCAAGGACAGGTACGACGATCCCGACCTGCGAGCTCAGATCGCCGAGGCCGTCGGCATCGGCGCGCTGAAGTACGCGGACCTGTCGGTGGCCAGGGACTCCAGCTACATGCTGGACTTCGACCGGATGCTGGCGCTGACCGGCAACACCGGTCCTTACCTGCAGTACGCAGCCGCGCGGATCAGATCCATCTTCGCCAAGGCCGGGATCGATCCCGGCGCGGCGACCGGCCCGATCGTGCCAGGCGAGCCGGCGGAGCGCGCGCTCGTGCTGCGGCTGCTTGGCTTCGGCGCCGCCGTGGAGGAGACGGCCGAGACTGCCGAACCGCACAAGCTGGCCGGGTTCGTGTTCGAGACCGCCAGTGACTTCACGACCTTCTACGAGCAGTGCCCTGTGCTGCGGGCCGACAGCGAGGAGATAAGGAACTCCAGGCTCGCGCTGTCTGCGCTCACCCTCAAGGTGCTGCTCAGCGGGCTTGATCTGCTCGGCATCCCGGTTCCCGACCGGATGTAGCGCCCGTTCCGGGGAACCTCAGGGCTCAACTCAGGGCCCAGGTCCCAGTGCCCAGCTCTCAGTGCCCAGCTCTCAGTGTTCAGCTGCCCAGCTCTCAGGGAAATCCCAGGCTCAACCGCGACAGATCCCAGACCTCGCTGGCAGGCTCGCTGGCATGGACGAGGTGAACAATCCGCAAACCGGGGGTAAGGGTCGGTCCGTCGGCTGGGCGATTGGCCTGGGCGTCGCGATCGTGCTCGCCGGGGTGTCCGTTCTCGGTGTGACGCTGAGCAATGGCAGCGGCGGCACCGCGCAGGCGGCCATGGCGGTGCTGACCGGCAGCGGCGGCACCCAGGCAAGCGCAGGCGGCGCGGCCGCCACTACCGGAGCGCCCGGAGCCCCCGCCGCAGCCGCAGCGTCCGCCTTCGCTGGCTCAGCAGCCAACCCCGGCGCAGCCGGTCCGCATGTCCGAGCCAGGCTGCACGCCTGTCTCGCGGCAGCGAAGCACCTGCGCGCGACCGGTCACCGCGCCGCGGCCAAGGCCAAGTTGCGTGCCTGCATCCGCCAGTTCCGCCGGCTGCGTGCCGCACTGATCGGCGGTAGGCGGAGCAGGGTGGCGCGGCTCGTC
The DNA here is from genome assembly GCA_963739025.1 of uncultured Actinomycetota bacterium. GTDB lineage: Bacteria > Actinomycetota > Actinomycetes > Streptosporangiales > Streptosporangiaceae > Chersky-822. Next base: position 93,001 of record CAVTYS010000008.1, read on the forward strand.
GAGCTCGCCAGGCACGCGATGCACGGCCAGGTCACGGTCGCGACCAGGAACGGGCCGAAGACGATCGCGTTCGAGCGCGGCACGGTCCAGTCGGTGTCCGGAGCGTCCATCGTGGTCAAGGCCGCCGACGGCGTCACCGTGACCTGGCAGGTCGGCAGCGACGCCAGGGTGTTCCTGCGCGGGCACCAGGTCGGCGCCACTGCCCTGGCTTCTGGCCAGCGGGTCGCGGTCATCGGGCTGGTGACGGGCGGAACCGACCAGGCTCGCCGGGTCCTGATCGGCGACCACGAGGCGAGTCGTCCATGATCCTGGGCGTCAATCCGCGCATCCGCTGACAGAAGCCGGGCCCAGTGACCTTGATCCCGTACGCTCCTGTTCAGGGGATTACCGCCCCATTCGATCAAGCGAACTGTGAGCCAGCATCAGCTATGGCCGAGCCAGAACGGATACCGCGCGTGCTCGTCGTCGACGACGAGCCGAACATTCGCGAGCTGGTCCAGGTCGCGCTGAAGTTCCACGGCTGCACGGTCAGCACCGCGGCGAACGGCACGGAGGCGATCCGCCAGGCTGAGCTGACGACACCGGACCTGATCGTGCTCGACGTCATGCTGCCCGACATCGACGGCTTCGAGGTCTGCCGGCGGCTGCGGGCAGGAGGGAACGAGGTACCCGTCATCTTCCTGACCGCACGGGACACGTCGTCGGACACGGTGACGGGCCTCGCCATCGGCGGCGACGACTACGTGACCAAGCCGTTCTCGGTCGAGGCGCTCGTCGCCAGGGTGCGGGCCGTGCTGCGGAGGGCATCCAGGTCAGCTCAGCCGGCCAGGTACGGCGATCATGACAACATCCTGCGGGCCGGTGACCTGGAGCTCGACGAATCCCGGTGGACCGTTCGCCGCGGCGGCACTCCCGTCGAGTTGTCCAAAACCGAGTTCCAGTTGCTCGCCTACCTGATGCGGCACCAAGGCCGGGTGCTGACCAGGGCCCAGCTGCTGGAGAACGTGTGGGGCTGGGACTACGCGGGCGAGTCCCAGATCGTCGAGACCTACGTCAGCTACCTGCGGCGCAAGCTGGATCCGCTCGGCCCGCCGCTGATTCACACCCAGCGCGGAGTCGGGTACAGCCTGCGCCTGCCCGAACACGCCGCGGCCCACCGGGCGCACCAGGCGAAGCAGACCTGGCAGCCAGACGAGTCCCGCGAGGCGTACGGGGCCGCATCCGCCGACCGGCAGGCCGCGGAGGATCCGCGCGCGGACGAACCCGGGCGACGGGGGGCTGGGCCAGGCGGCTCATGAGTGGCGCTCAGTTCACCGGGGGCGCCCGGACGACGGCAAGCCAGCCGCGAACCGGGCGCTCCGCCACCACGACCCGCTCGACCGCGCAGATGCAACCCGGCCCAGCGGGCGGACAGCAAGGACCAGCGGGCGGACAGCCTGGTGCGGCCAGCGGGCAGCCGGGCTCACGGACGCCGCAGGGCTCGAGCGGGCTGTCCCTGCGCACCAGGCTCCTGCTCCTGCAGATCGCGGTCACCGCCGTCTTCCTGCTGATCATGGGCATCGTCAGCACGGCGCTTTTCGCCCAGCACCTGCGGAGCCAGTTCCACGCGACGATCCTGGCCGAGAGCACCCGCAGCCCGGCCGAGATCGCGCAGCGGCCAGCGCCGGGAGTCGCAGCCGTGGAGGTCACGTTCAGGCCGTTCGCTGTCCTGCCGCTGACCTCGCCGAGGACACCGGCCGCTACCAGCGAACTGACGGCCGCCGTCAGGCAGATGGGCGCCGCACAGGTGGTGCAGCGAGGCAAGAGCGGCCACTGGTTCCTGGTCCCGACCGTGCGCCTTACCGACAGCCTGCAGGCGGCGGCGCGGCTGATCCCGCCTACCGAGAACGCGTCAAGGCACGAGAGCGTCCTCGTCGTAGCTGAGCAATCCACGGCGCTGACCAGGCAGCTCCGCGGCCTCATCCTGATCGAGATGATCACTGGTGGCGGCCTGGTCGCGCTGCTGGCGATCGGCGGCCAGTGGCTCATCGGCCGCGGCCTCGGGCCGCTTGACCGGATGGCCGTCACGGCCAACGACATCACCGCGCGCGGCGACCTGACCGAGCGGATGGCCGAGGCAGACGAGCAGACCGAGGTCGGCAGGCTCGCCGCGGCCATCAACACCATGCTCGACCGGATCCAGCAGGCCTTCGGAGCCCGGCTCAGCTCAGAACGCAAGGTCAGGGAGTTCGCCGCCGACGCCTCGCACGAGCTGCGCACGCCGCTCACCACGATCCGCGGCTACGCCGAGCTGTACCGCCAGGGAGCGCTCGGCCCCGAGCAGCTGCCTGGGGCGATGCGACGGATCGAGCAGGAGGCGCAGCGCATGTCGACGCTGGTTGCCGAGCTGCTCGAGCTTGCCAGGCTGGACAGGACCTCGTCGCTCGACCTGACCGAGACCGACCTGGCGATCGTCGTGCGCGACGCCGTCGCCGACGCGATGGCCGTCGAGCCAGAACGCCCGATCAGCGCCCAGGCACCGCCGCGCCTGATCGCCGTCGTCGACGAGCGCAGGATCCGCCAGGTGCTGGCCAACCTGCTCGGCAACGTCCGCGCGCACACCACGCCGTCGACGCAGGTCGCGGTCCGGCTCGGGGCCGTCCAGGGCGGCGTGCTGATCGAGGTCGCTGACTCAGGACCCGGCATGTCGCCAGAGGATGCGGCGCGCGCGTTCGACCGATTCCACCGAGCGGCCGAGCAGGCCAACGGCGCCGCCGATCACGGCGAAGACGGCCAGGCAGCCAGGGCCGACGACTATTCCTCGGGCGGCGGCAGTGGCCTCGGCCTGTCCATCGTCCAGGCGATCGCGACCGCCCACGGCGGCCAGGCGACGCTGGAGTCCTGGCAAGGCCACGGCACCCGCGTCCGCATCTGGCTCCCGGCTCGCGCACCGGCCCAGCCGACGCCCTAGCGCCGGCCTCAGATCCACTAGGCACGGCTCCCAGTCAGATCGCGGCCCGTTACGCCCGATTTGCGGTTACCCAATCCGTGCGGAGTGCGGGGTGGCGCCGGGAAGTAGGCCCGCCCGGCGCTACTCGGACGGCGCGGGACCAGCGGGGGCGGGGCCGGGACCGGCGGGACCGGCGGGGGCGGGACCGGCGGGGCCGGGGCCGGCGGGGGCGGGGCCTGGGCCTCCCGGAGCGGTGGGCTCCGGCTGCGCGATCGAGCGGGCCAGCAACTGCGCCACGTCCACGACCTCCAGCGAGTCCTTGGCCTCGCCCGAGCTCTTCTTCTCGCTGATCGCGTCGCCGAGCATGACCAGGCAGTACGGGCAGCCGGTCGAGATCGTGTCAGGGTCAGTGCCGAGCGCTTCCTCGATACGCTCCGTGTTGATCCGCTTGCCGATCCGCTCTTCCATCCACATCCGCGCGCCACCAGCGCCGCAGCAGAACCCTCGCTCCCGGCACCGGTGCATCTCCTGCGCTTGGACGCCTGGCACCTGCTCCATGATCTCCCGCGGCGGCGTGTAGACCTTGTTATGCCTGCCGAGGAAGCACGGGTCGTGGTAGGTGATCTTCTCCTCGATCGGGTTGACCGGCTTGAGCTTGCCCTCCGCCACGAGCCGCGCAAGCAACTGGGTGTGGTGGATCACCTCGTAGTTGCCGCCGAGCTGCGGGTACTCGTTCGCCAGCGTGTTGAAGCAGTGCGGGCAGCTCGCGATCACCTTGCGGGCGCCGGCCTCGTTCAGCGTCTCGACGTTCTGCTGCGCCAGCATCGAGAACACGAACTCGTTGCCCATCCGCCTGGCCGGGTCACCCGTGCAGGTCTCGGCGGGCCCGAGCACGGCAAACGACACCCCAGCCGTATGGAGCAAGGAAGCAATGGCCTTGGTCGTCTTCTTGGCCCGGTCCTCGAGTGCTCCTGCGCAGCCGACCCAGAACAGGTAGTCCACGTCGTCGCCGATCGGCCCGTCCACGACGGGCACCTCGAAGTCCAGTTCCGTGATCCACTCTGAACGCTTCGCCTCGCCCATCCCCCACGGGTCGCCCTTGTTCTCCAGGTTCTTGAGCATCCCGGACGCCTCGGTCGGGAACTCCGACTCGATCAGCACCTGGTGCCGGCGCAGGTCCGTGATGTGGTCGATGTGCTCGATGTCGACTGGGCACTCGTTCACGCAGGCGCCGCAATTGGTGCAGGACCAGATCACGTCAGGGTCGATGACGCCGTTCGCTTCGGCAGTACCGACGAGGGGTCGTTCAACTTCCTTCTGCACGGCCTCGGGCAACGCGAGCTTAGCCTCATCGGATCCGGCCAGCAGGTACGGCGCCTTCGCGAACGCGTGGTCGCGCAGGTCGAGGATGAGCATCTTCGGTGACAGCGGCTTGCCGGTGGCCCACGCCGGACACTGCGACTGGCAGCGGCCGCACTCTGTGCAGGTGCCGAGGTCGAGCATGCCCTTCCAGGACAGGTCCTCGATCTTGCCGAGCCCGAAGACGTCGGTGTCCGGGTCGGCCTCCTCGAAGTCGAGCACCTTGCCGTTCGAGCGCATCGGCTGCAGGTCGCGCAGGCCGTCCGGGCGCCGCGAGAACAGCACGTTGACCGGCGCCAGGAAGATATGCAGGTGCTTGGAGTAGGTCACGAGGACGAGGAAGCCGAACACGACCGCGAGCTGGAGCAGGATCATGGCCGTCTCGATCGCCTGGTTGGCGCCCTTGCTCAGCGGCGCGAACCAGTGGCCGACGATCTGGGAGGCGAAAGCGCCGTGACTGTAGGGGAAGTCACCGGTATTGATCTGGGCGCCGCGATACAGCAGGAGCGTGGCGATCACCAGGAAGATCAGGACCAGGACGAGCCACGCGGCGCCGATGTGCGAGCCGGAGAAGCGCGACTTACGGCCTTCGGTCTTGGGATTGCTGCGCAGCCTGATCACCGCGAACGTGCCGATCCCGACCAGGACAGCGACGGCGAACAAGTCCTCGACGAACCCGATGAATGCCCAGTGCCCGATCCAGGGCAGCGCGAACGTCTTGCTGAACAGGTCCCCGTAGGACTCGATGATCGTCAGGAGCAAGATCGTGAAGCCCCAGAACGTCAGGAAGTGAGCGACGCCGGGAACCGTCCACTGGAGCAGTTTGCGCTGGCCGAGAACCTCCGTCGCCTCGGTCCCCGCGCCGCGGCCCGGGTGCTGCCTGACCGCCTCGATCCGCTCAGGCGCCGGCTGCCCGCTGGTGGCCAGCCGGTAGAGCCACCAGAGTCGGCGGCCGGCGATCGCGAAGGCGATCACGGTCAGGGCTAGTCCGATGCTGATCCGCAGCGCCAAGTCGACCTCCGGGGGACGGCGTTGGGTGCCAGCGTACGCCGATCGCGATTACGTCCCGCTAGCGACAAGCCAGTCCGGTAATCCAATGATTACCGAGGAGTAACTTAACGCTCGCCGCTGATGCCCTCCGCAGGGTGCTGCTGCCGGCCGCTGGTCAGCGCCGCCAGGCGAGGACCGTGCCGGACTGGACGGTCGGCGGGCCCAGGAGGTGGACGAGGTAGGCGGCCAGCGGGGAACTCGCGGCCGTGACGGCGACGACAGCGGCCGGATGCCAGGTCGCCAGCGCGGCGCGGACCTGAGCGGGCGGCGGCGCCTGGGCGGTCGGTGCCGGGCCGCCGCCCGGTATCGCGACCGGCAGCCCGGCGCCCAGCGCGGCCGCGGCGAACGGGTTGGTCCCCGGCAACCCGGAGGCCCAGAGCTGGTCCAGGTACCAGGCGACCGGGTTCACGCCGGTCCCGCCGATGTAGGCCTGGCTGCCCGCGCCGGGCCCGATGAAGTAGCCGCCGACCATGGAGCCTGGTTGGCCGGTGTCGGCCTGCCAGCGCATGGCGACCGTCAGGATGTTGGCCGGCACCGGCACGATCAGTACAGGCGCTCCGGCCCTCAGGTTCAGCGTCGTGAAGACCTGTGTCCAGCCGGCGGGCAGCGGCATGGCGGTCCCGGCGCTGAGCGGCGCTGGCAGCAGCGGCAGGCAGCAGAGCGCGGCGATCGCGAGCGCGAGGCCAGGCTCCCGGCGGTCAGGCCGCCCGGCCGCCCCGCCCGCCGCGCCGGCCGCGCCGCGGCGTCTGCGGTCCGCGAGGTAGCCGGTGACTGCGTCGATGCCGAGCGCCAGCAGGACCGCCGCGACGCCGTCCGCGATCAGCGAGAACCGGTCAGGCAGCACCGACGCGAGCAGCTGATGCTCTTCTAGCCAGTGCCAGGGCAGGTTCACCGCCGGGCTCGAGGTGCCGCCGATCAGCGGATGCCCGCCTAGGGAGAAGACCACCAGCACCGCGAGCGTGCAGGCGGCCGCCCGCCCGGCCGGCCTGCGCCAGGTCGCCACGGCCGCCAGCGCCAGGACGATGATCAGCGGCCAGCCCAGGTACGCCAGGTACTCGGTCGCGCCGCCCTGGTACTTCGCGGCCGTCGCGGCCGTGCCGGCGGTGTGGATGAGCAGGTACGACGATGGCGTGACGAAGCTGACCGGGTCGTTCACGTAGTAGTCAGGCGGAAACAATGCGCCGTGCTGCACCAGCCGCCCGCCGAACTGTGTCAGCAGCGCGTGACCTGCGATGCAGCACGTGACGGTCGCGGCCACCAGCAGGCCGCCGGCAGCAGGCCCGATCCTTCGCGCCGCCGCTAGCGGCCTGGACGCGGCGAGCGCGATCACGAGCAGGACCCCGGTGATCCCGGTGATCAGCGCGAGTTCCTCGCTCATGAACAGCTGGGCCGCCAGCAGCAGGCCGAGCTTGATGCCGTCCCAGACGACCGCTGGCACGCGGGACGCGAGCCCGAGGCCAGCAGCCGGCCCGGAGGGCCCGAGGCCACCAGCCGGCCCGGAGGGCCCGAGGCCACCAGCCGGCCCGGAGGGCCCGAGGCCAGCAGCCGGCTGATCGCGGGCGCGCCGCAGTTCCAGGCGGTACTCCCCGCGCAGTCGCGCGCCGCGGCCGGCGGCGATCGCGAGTCCCGCGTCGATGATCAGCGGCGGCAGGACGGCAAACTGCAGGTTGTAGTGCCCGAGCGCAGAGTGCAGCAACGCGGGCGAGAACCCGTACACCGCCCCGGCAAGCGCGGCAGCCCCGGTGCTTACCTGCCAGCGCCGCAGCACGTAGTACAGCGCTCCTGCTGAGCCGGCGAAGCCGAGCGCCATCAGCACGGCGAGGCTGACCTGCGGGCCGAACAGCAGGGTCACCGGCGTGAGCAGCACCCCAGGCAGCAGCATCGAGGTGTTCCACATCATGTTGACGCCGGTCGGCGCGTTCATCGCGGTCGTGACCAGGGCGGGCAGGTGACCGTGCGCGACGGCGTCGGCCGCGTACCGCATGTACCAGGCGAACAGGTCGGCGTCGGTCGGATTGCCGGCCACGGTGCGTGTCGCCGGATCGACCCACAGCGGCCAGGTCAGGATCAGCGCCGCGGCGAGATAGCAGCCGGGAACCGCGATCGCGGCCAAGCGCGGCGCCGCGTCGTGCTGGAACTCGCCGCTGGCGGGCCCGGACTCGGCTTCGGCAACCGCACGTCGTCCTGCCAATGCCCCGCATCCTTGTAGTTAGCTATGGCTCAGCGCCGGCCGCTAGCCTGAGCGCGCGAAGCGGGCCGATGGCGGTCACTGGCCGCCGACGTCACGAGCTTCCGCAACGGCGCACAGCCGACCGCCGGAACAAACATAAAGGTAGAAGACATCTCGCAGGAAAACGAGCAGCATCTGGTGGACGACGAAGCCGGCCGCGGAGCAGGCGGCGAAGTCGGCCGCAGGGCAGGCGGCGAAGCCGGACGCCCAGCAGTCGCCCGCTCCCGACGTCCCATGTCCGCCCGGGCAGCGATCATCGCCGGCTCGGTCACCGCGCTGATCCTAGCCAGTCTGCTTGGCGGCGCGCTCGCCTCGATCGCGAAGGTCGCCTGCCGGGCCGGGGCCTGGAACGTCGGTGTCGAGCAGTACCAGGCGCACTGCTACACCGACATCTATCCGCTCTACTTCGGCGAGGGCCTCGCCGACGGCAAGATTCCCTACTTCGACCACCAGGTCGAGTACCCGGTCGTGATGGGCGCGGTCATGCAGGCGGCCGCCTGGGTCGTGCACCCAGCGGCCGATTCCGGGGTCAGGGGCACGGAGTTCTACGACGTCACCGTCGCGCTGCTGGCTGCCTGCCTGGTCGGCGGCGTGCTCGCGACCGCCTATTGCGCCGGCCGGAATCGCCGCTGGACGGGGCTGCTCGTCGCGTTCGCGCCTGCGCTGATCCTCGCCGCGTACATCAACTGGGACCTGATCGCCATGGCGCTGTCGATGGCGGCGCTGGCGGCCTGGGCGGCGAGACGGCCGGTCGTCGCCGGGCTGCTTCTCGGCCTGGCGGTGGCGACCAAGTTCTACCCGGTGATCTGCCTGGTGCCGCTGTTCGCGGTGTGCCTGCGCGCTGGCCGGCTCAGGGAGTTCTGGCTGACGGCGGGCTCGGCCGCGGCCGCCTGGCTCGTGGTCAACATCCCGATCGCGGTGGCAGCGCCGTCCGGTTGGGCGACATTTTATACATTTAACGCAAAACGCGGGGCTGACTGGGGCTCGATCTGGTACTTCTTCCAGACCGAACACTGGCCAGTGGTCGGCGCCCTGTCGCTCTCGGCGATCAACCTCACGTCCGCGGCGCTGTTCCTCGCAGCGTGCGCGGGCGTCGGCGTCCTGGCGCTGGCCGCGCCAAGGAGGCCCAGGCTGCCGCAGCTGATCTTCCTGCTGACCGCCGCGTTCCTGCTCACGAACAAGGTCTGGTCCCCCCAGTACGTCGTCTGGCTGGTGCCGCTCGTGGTGCTCGCCAGGCCGCGGCTCGGCGGGTACCTGCTCTGGCAGGCTGCGGAGGTCGCCTACTTCTACGCGATCTGGGGCTACCTGATCTTCGTGATCGCGGGGGCGCACACCTCTGGCTCGGTCAGCCCTGGCTGGTACTTCGCCGCGCTGCTCGCCAGGTTCGTCACGGTCGTGTTCCTGTGCGCGCTCGTGATCAGGGACATCATCAGGCCGCAGCACGATGTTGTGCGAGCTGATAACGGCCCGAATGAAGATGGCACCGATGACCCTGCGGGCGGGGTGCTGAACGGCGCGTCTGACCAGCTTGTTCTCGCCCTCAGGCAAGCACGGCGGCGGGAATAGCAGCCTCGTTGATAAAGTTGAGCCTATGTGACTCAACTCATTTGACTTGACTAGGGCACGATGGCAAACTTGCGCCGACGAGACTCAAGCTTTGACCACCCAAAGAACACAACCAACATGGCAAGGACTGACACATGGCACGAGCGGTAGGCATAGACCTCGGGACGACCAACTCCGTCGTCGCCGTTCTCGAGGGCGGCGAGCCCACGGTGATCGCGAACGCGGAGGGCTCGCGGACCACGCCGTCCGTGGTCGCCTTCGCGAAGAACGGTGAGGTACTCGTCGGCGAGGTCGCCAAGCGCCAGGCGGTGACCAACGTCGACAGGACCATCAGGTCCGTCAAGCGCCAGATGGGCACCGACTGGTCCATCAAGATCGACGACAAGAAGTTCACCCCGCAGCAGATCAGCGCGTTCATCCTGCAGAAGCTGAAGAGGGACGCCGAGTCCTACCTGGGCGAGCCGGTGGCCGACGCGGTCATCACCGTCCCCGCCTACTTCAACGACGCGCAGCGGCAGGCCACCAAGGAGGCAGGCCAGATCGCGGGCATGAACGTGCTGCGCATCATCAACGAGCCGACTTCGGCTGCGCTCGCCTACCACCTGGACAAGGCGAGCGAGGCCACGATCCTGGTCTTCGACCTGGGTGGCGGCACCTTCGACGTCTCGCTGCTCGAGGTCGGCGAGGGCGTCGTCGAAGTCAAGGCGACCAGCGGCGACAACCACCTCGGTGGTGACGACTGGGACCAGAAGATCGTGGACTGGCTGGTCAAGGACTTCAAGAACAGCTACGGCGTCGACCTGTCGGCCGACAAGATGGCGCTCCAGCGGCTCCGCGAGACCGCGGAGAAGACCAAGATCGAGCTGTCGAGCTCGACCGAGTCGCAGATCAACCTGCCCTACATCACGCACTCCGAGCAGGGCCCGCTGCACCTGGACACGAAGCTGTCCAGGGCCGAGTTCCAGAAGATGACCTCGGACCTGCTCGACCGGTGCAAGAACCCGTTCCAGCAGGTGATCAAGGACGCGGGCATCAAGCTGAGCGACATCGCGCACGTCGTGCTCGTGGGCGGCTCCACCCGGATGCCGGCCGTCGTCGACCTGGTCAAGGACCTCACCGGCGGCAAGGAGCCGAACAAGGGCGTGAACCCGGACGAGGTCGTCGCCGTCGGCGCCTGCCTGCAGGCCGGCGTGCTCAAGGGCGAGGTCAAGGACGTCCTGCTGCTCGACGTGACCCCGCTGTCGCTGGGCATCGAGACCAAGGGCGGCATCTTCACCAAGCTGATCGAGCGGAACACCACGATCCCGACCAAGCGCTCGGAGATCTTCACCACGGCCGACGACAACCAGCCGTCCGTGCAGATCCAGGTCTTCCAGGGTGAGCGCGAGATCGCCGCGTACAACAAGAAGCTCGGCATGTTCGAGCTGGCCGGGATCGCCCCGGCGCCGCGCGGTATCCCGCAGATCGAGGTCACCTTCGACATCGACGCGAATGGCATCGTCAATGTCTCCGCCAAGGACCTCGGCACCGGCAAGCAGCAGTCCGTGACCATCTCGGGCGGCTCGGCGCTGAGCAAGGACGACATCGAGAAGATGATGGCCGACGCCGAGAAGTACGCCGACGAGGACAGGCAGCGTCGCGAGGAGGCCGAGGTCCGCAACCGGGCAGAGACCCTCACCTACACGACGGAGAAGTTCCTGTCGGAGAACTCCGACAAGCTGCCTGAGGACGTCAAGTCCGAGGTCAGCGAGTCGATCGCGGACCTGAAGAAGACGCTGGAAGGCACCGACACCGAGGCGATCAGGACCGCCACGGAGAAGGCAGCCCAGGCGAGCCAGAAGATGGGTACCGCCATCTACGCGCAGGCTCAGGCCGAGGGCAGCGCTCAGCAGGCCGGTGAACCAGAGGGCGAGACCCCGGCTGACGACGAGGTCGTCGAGGCGGAGATCGTCGACGAGGAGAAGCCAGGCTCAGGAGGTGCGACGGCCTGATGTCGGCATCGGAAGAGGAGAGCCAGGGCCCGAAGCGAGAAGCCGGCCCGCAGGGCCAGAGGCGAGAAGCCGGCCCGGAGGGCCTGATTATCAGGGACCGCAGGCGCATCGATCCGGTCACCGGCCAGCCAAGGCAAACCGCGCAGTCTGCTGGCACAGGCGCCGGACAGTCTTCTGGCGCGGGTCAGGCCTCGCGCGGTCCTGGTCAGGGCAGGCCCGGCAAGCACTCGGCGTCCAAGCCCGGCAGCCTCCGCCCGGAGGCTGCCGGCGCCGGCGCGGCGGAAGGCCAGAACGGGAACGGCGCGCCGAAAGATGGCGGCAAGTCCGGCGACCTCGCCGTGAAGCTCGCCGAGCGAACCGCCGACCTGCAGCGGGTTCAGGCCGAGTACGCCAACTACCGCAAGCGGGTCGACCGGGACCGGACGGCAGTCCGCGAGCTCGCCCTGACGGGCGTGCTGACGGAGCTGCTGCCCGTGCTGGACGACATCGGCCGTGCCCGCGACCACGAGGAGCTGACCGGCGGGTTCAAGGCCGTCGCTGACGCGCTGGAGTCCGCGGTCGGCAAGCTCGGGCTGAGCACGTTCGGGAAGCCTGGCGAGGTGTTCGACCCCAACATCCACGAGGCGCTGATGCACTCGTACTCGGCCGACGTGACCGAGCCCACCTGCGTGCAGGTGCTGCAGCCCGGCTACAAGGTCGGCGAGCGGATCCTGCGCCCGGCGCGTGTCGCGGTGGCCGAGCCGACGGACCCGGCGGGAGCCAGGACCACGAGCGACGAGGAGCCGTCAGCGGAAGGCACCAATGACGACACATCGGGTGAGGCCGACGCCGCCGATGACCACGCGTCCGACGGCGCATAACCCCCGAGCAGGAGGAGCCTGTTGAGTACGAAGGACTTCCTCGAGAAGGACTATTACAAGGCTCTCGGGGTCAGCAAGGGCGCGTCGGCCGAGGAGATCAAGAAGTCCTACCGCAAGCTCGCGCGCAAGTACCATCCCGACGCTAACAAGGGTGACTCGGCATCGGAGGAGCGGTTCAAGGAGATCTCCGAGGCCTACAACGTCCTGTCCGACCAGAAGCGCCGCGCCGAGTACGACGAGGCGAGGTCGCTGTTCGGAGCCGGCGCCAGGGTGCCGGGCGGTTCCGGTGGCCAGTTCGGCGGGTTCGACCTGGGCGACATCTTCGGGTCGTCCGGGTCAGGCGGCCGGCTGGGTGACGTGCTCGGCGGCATGTTCGGCGGCCGCGGGCGCACCACCACAACGCAGGCAAGGCCGCGCCGGGGCGCTGACGTCGAGACCGAGGCGTCGCTGACGTTCAGCGACGCCATTGACGGTGCGACCGTGAGCCTGCGGCTGACCGACGAGGGCCCGTGCAAGGTCTGCCGCGGCACAGGGGCCAAGGCCGGCACCGTGCCCAAGGTCTGCCCGACCTGCCAGGGCACCGGCCAGTCCAGCCGCGACCTCGGGAGCTTCGCGTTCTCCGAGCCGTGCGCCACGTGCCGCGGCCGCGGTCTGGTGGTCGATGACCCGTGCGCAACCTGCGCTGGCAGCGGCCGGGCGATGAGCGCGCGCACGATCCAGGCCAGGATTCCTGCCGGGGTCGCCGACGGGCAGCGGATCAAGCTCAAGGGCAAGGGCGCGCCAGGCGAGCGAGGCGGACCGCCAGGGGACCTGTACGTACGCGTGCACGTGTCAGCGCACCCCGTCTTCGGCAGGACGGGCCACAACCTGACCGTGACCGTGCCTGTCACGTTCACCGAGGCGGCGCTCGGCGCGGACATCAAAGTGCCCGCGCACCGCGGGCAGCCGGTCCACCTGCGGGTCCCGCCTGGCACGCCCAACGGTCGCACCTTCCGTGTCCGCGGCAAGGGCGTCCGCAGGCCGGACGGCACGCATGGCGACATGCTCGTGAAGGTCGACGTGCAGGTGCCGACCGAGCTGACCGATGACGCGAGGAACGCGCTGGAGAAGTTCAGGGAAGCGACCACCGGCGCCGACCCGCGAGACGAGCTGCTGCGCAAGGGCCGGACGTTATGAGGCACACGGGTGCGGCGCAGCCCGGGAGGCGATCACATGGCGGATGAATTCGAGCTCAGCGACGACACGCCGGTGTACGTGATCTCCGTGGCCGCGCAGCTGTCCGGCCTGCATCCGCAGACGCTGCGCGCTTATGACCGGCTCGGGCTGGTCTCGCCTGGACGCAGCGCGGGCCGGGGGCGCCGGTACTCGCTGCGGGACATCCTCATCCTGCGCGAAGTGCAACGGCTGTCACAGGAAGACGGCGTGAACCTGTCCGGCATCAAGCGCATTCTCGAACTGGAATCGGAATGGCAGCGCAGCCGGCTGCGGCTCGCCGAGCTGCACGACGAGATCGCCCAGCTCAGGGCCGAGCTCGAGTCGACCAGGGCGGTCGCGGCGCGGCTCGCGGCGCTGCTGAGGAACAAGTCACAAGGCGGCACGCTGGTGCCGGTGCGAGCGCCGGGCACCAGGGCCAGCGAGCCAGTGGGACCGGAAGGCAGGCAGTAGTTACATGGACGACAAGCTCACGCGCAAGAGCCAGGAAGCGCTGAGCGACGCCCTGCAGCGCGCCTCGGCCGCGGGCAACCCGAACATCGACGGGCTGCACCTCCTGGCCGCGCTGCTCGATCAGGACGGCGGGATCGCCGTGCCGCTGCTCCGTGCCGCGGGTGCGGACCCGGCCGCGGTGGCGAACAAGACACGGGCGCTGATCAGCCGGCTGGCGCGGGCAGCGGGCGCTACGCTCAGCGCCCCTGAGACGTCCCGCCCGCTGCTGGCGGCCCTCGCGGCCGCGGCGAAGCGTGCGAGGGAACTGTCGGACGAGTACGTCTCGACCGAGCACCTGCTGGTCGGGCTTGCCTCAGAGGGCGGCCAGGCGGCGAAGGTGCTCCGCGATGCGGGCGCTAGCCCCGATCAGCTGCTCGCGGCGTTCGAGCAGGTCCGCGGGAGTGCCAGGGTCACCTCGCCGGATCCTGAGGGCACCTACCAGGCGCTGGAGAAGTACGGCATCGACCTGACCAGGAGCGCCAGAGAAGGCAAGCTCGACCCGGTGATCGGGCGCGACGCCGAGATCCGGCGTGTCATCCAGGTGCTGTCCCGCCGCACCAAGAACAACCCGGTCCTGATCGGCGACCCGGGCGTCGGCAAGACCGCCGTGGTCGAGGGACTCGCCCAGCGGATCGTGGCCGGCGACGTGCCTGAGTCGCTGCGCGGCAAGCGCCTCGTCGCGCTTGACCTCAGCGCGATGGTGGCGGGCGCCAAGTACCGCGGCGAGTTCGAGGAACGGCTCAAGGCCGTGCTCAATGAGATCAAGGAGAGCGAAGGCCAGATCATCACGTTCATCGACGAACTGCACACCGTCGTCGGCGCTGGCGCGGCAGAAGGAGCGATGGACGCTGGCAACATGCTCAAGCCGATGCTGGCCAGGGGCGAGCTCCGGATGGTCGGCGCTACGACGCTCGACGAGTTCAGGGAGCGGATCGAGAAGGATCCGGCGCTTGAACGGCGGTTCCAGCAGGTCTTCGTCGGCGAGCCGTCGGTCGAGGACACGATCGCGATCCTGCGTGGCCTGAAGGGCCGGTACGAGGCGCACCACCAGGTGCAGATCTCCGACGCCGCCCTGGTCGCCGCCGCGACGCTATCCGACAGGTACATCACGGCGCGGTTCCTGCCTGACAAGGCGATCGACCTGGTCGACGAGGCAGCGTCCAGGCTGCGCATGGAGATCGACTCCAGGCCGGTCGAGATCGACGAGCTGCAGCGCGCGGTCGACCGGATGAAGATGGAGGAGCTCGCCCTGGCCAGGGAGGCAGACCCGGCGAGCAAGGAGCGGCTCGAGCGGCTCCGCGCCGACCTCGCTGACCGGCAGGAGCAGCTCACCGGGCTGCTCGCCCGCTGGGACAGGGAGAAGTCGAGCCTGAACAAGGTCGGCGAGCTGAAGAAGCAGCTCGACGACCTGCGCACCCAG
The DNA here is from genome assembly GCA_963739025.1 of uncultured Actinomycetota bacterium. Lineage (GTDB taxonomy): Bacteria > Actinomycetota > Actinomycetes > Streptosporangiales > Streptosporangiaceae > Chersky-822. The sequence goes on from CAVTYS010000008.1 coordinate 108,110, forward strand.
GTCGAGCGGGCCCAGCGGGACGCCGACTTCGAGACCGCGTCCCGGGTGATGTACGGCGAGATCCCGGCCGTGGAGCGCGAGCTTGCGAAGGCCTCGGCCCAGGCTGGCGACGACGCTCGCTCGGCCACCGTGCCAGCCAACGGCGAGGCAGCAGGCGCCGAAGTGCCGGCCGACGGGCGCCCGATGGTCAAGGAAGAGGTCGGCCCTGACGACGTCGCCGATGTCGTCTCGGCCTGGACTGGCATCCCGGCGGGCAGGCTGCTCGAGGGCGAGACCGGCAAGCTGCTGCGCATGGAGGACGAACTCGGTCACCGCATCGTCGGGCAGGCCAGGGCCGTCCAGGCGGTGTCGGACGCGGTCCGCCGGTCCAGGGCCGGTATCGCGGACCCTGACCGGCCGTCAGGATCGTTCTTGTTCCTCGGCCCGACCGGAGTCGGCAAGACCGAGCTGGCTAAAGCGCTGGCAGAGTTCCTGTTCGACGACGAGCGAGCCATGATCAGGATTGACATGAGCGAGTACTCCGAGCGGCACTCGGTCGCCAGGCTGGTCGGGGCGCCGCCTGGATATGTCGGCTACGAGGAAGGCGGCCAGCTGACGGAGACGGTGCGCCGCCGTCCGTACTGCGTGGTGCTGCTCGACGAGGTGGAGAAGGCCCACCCGGAGGTCTTCGACATCTTGCTGCAGGTGCTCGACGACGGCAGGCTCACCGACGGGCAGGGCCGAACGGTCGACTTCAGAAACACCATCCTGATCCTGACATCCAACCTCGGCTCGGCGTTCATCGCCGACCCCTCGCTGGACGACCAGGCCAAGAAGGACGCCGTGATGTCGGTGGTCAGGACGACGTTCAAGCCGGAGTTCCTGAACCGCCTCGACGACGTGATCCTTTTCGACTCACTGTCGACCGAGGAGCTGACGGAGATCGTCAACCTGCAGGTCGTCAGGCTGTCGCGCCGGCTCGCTGACCGGCGGCTCACGCTCGACGTGACGCCCGCCGCCAAGGAATGGCTGGCCGTGACCGGGTTCGACCCCGTCTACGGGGCCAGGCCGCTGCGACGGCTGATCCAGTCGGCGATCGGCGATCAGCTAGCCCGCAAGTTGCTCGCGGGAGAAATTGTTGACGGTAGTGACGTGCTTGTCGACGTTGACCCCGAGTCCGATGCGCTGACGGTCAGCACCGGTCGTCCAGCCGCTGTCCGCCGGTAGCGGCAGCGAGGCCAGCAGCCGGCCCGCTGGGCCCGTGGCGCTCAGGTGCCCCGTGGCGCTCAGGCGCCCCGTGGCGCTCAGGTGCTGAGCATGCGGTCGTACTCGTCTTCGGGCAGCCGCAGGTCGTTGCGGATCCGGTAACGGAGCCTGAGCAGCTCGTTCAGGCCCGGATACGGCGTGCTCTCGGGCTGCGCCGCCCCTTGCAGGATGAGTTCGACGCCGACCGTCGCCCATTCCAGCGCGCCGTTCAGGTCCGCCTGCTCGACGAGCAGCTCGGCGATGACCTCGCAGGCGCGGGGATCCGATCTGCCCTCCGACCGCATCGTCTCGATCAGCGCGGCGGCCTCTTCACCGTCGCCGCTCTGGTACAGAGCGCGACACAGCGGGGCCCGCGGGTCGACGTAAACCCGGCCGCCGTCGGCGATCGCCGTCCTGAAGCAGTCGGCCGCCGCGGCGGCGCTATCGGCGAGCAGCCATTGTTCGCCCGCTCGCACAAGTGCCTCAGCGCGCGGCATTGATTCGCTCGCGATGCCCGTCGCCGCCAGCTCAGCCATCCGCGCCGCAGCCGATTCGTGGTCGCCTGTGAGAGTCGCCTCGAATTCGATCGCGTCGAATTCCTCGCGACTCAGAACTGCCACATTCACCAACGTACCCGCCGGTTCGCGACTTCCAACGCCAGGGTCAGCTTCAAGACGATCCGTTACCGCCGTGCGCTTTCCAGCGCATCCCAGAAGCCTCGCCGCAGCGAATGGCGTACCTCGTCGTGCAGCAGCGAGTCGATCGGCAGCACCGACCCCTGTAGCAGCCTGGCCTCCAGGTCAGACGGCATCCGCGGCTTCCTGGCGAGCACCGCCTCCAGCCACAGGCCAGGCGCGTCCCTGCCAACCGACTCACCGAAGGTGAAGCCCTCGCTGTGCGCGGCCTTGACGGCTTCGGGCAGCGAGATGGCCAGGGGCTGCGCGACGCGCACGGCGGCCAGGGCCGAGGAGGGGTGTGCCTGCGGCGGCAGGACCTGCAACTGCGGCTGGGACGAATAGGGCTGAACTTGATGGGGCTGAGACTGGTGAGGCGGACGTGGCTGGAACGACGGCCCGGCCGGCGGCAGCATAACCTGCGCGTAGCCATCCGCTGGCTGGTCACCGCCCCGCGCCGCGTGCGAGCCTGGCACCGCGTGCGAGCCTGGCACCGCGTGCGAACCCGGAATTGAATGCTGGCCAGAGCTACCCTGGGCCGCTGCCGGCCCGGGCTGTCCTGCCTGCCCGGCAGGTCCCGCCTGCCCGCCGAAGTAGCCTGGGTCGATCGGGCCGTAGTGCGACGGATAAGCGGACACCGGCGCGGCCTCGAATCCAGCCGGGTTCAGGCTCCCGCGCCCGCCGGCCCCGTTGCCGCTGGCCGGCCCGCCATTCGCGGCTTGACTGGCCGACCCGCCGTTGACGACGCCAGGATTGACGGGGCTGCCATTCTGGATGCCGCCCGCCTGGAACCCGTTGAAGGACGGGTACTGCCCGGGCGCATTCTGCGCCGAGCCATTCTGGTAACCAGGCGTCGCTTGGACTCCGGTCGCGCTCTGGCCAGAACCGTTCTTGTATCCGCCCTGGAAGCCAATCCCGCCTGTCGAGCCATTGCCGGACTGGCTGGCCGGATAGCCGTTCTGCGCCGAAGCGGCCGAGCCGGGCGGGAAGCTCAGGCCTGACAGGTGGTGAACCGATGACGTCTGCCCAGGTCCTGAGGCTCCCTGCGCGCTCTGGTAGCCACTGTCCTGGAGAGCACTGTCCTGGAGAGCACTGTCCTGGAGAGCACTGTCCTGGTAGGCGGCACTGTCCTGGAGAGCACTGTCCTGGTAGGCGGCACTGTCCTGGTAGCCGCCAGACCCTGCGCCATCCTGCCCCGTCCCGCTTTGCCCGGCCGCACGATGGCCAGCACCGTTCTGCCCAGTCCCGTTTTGCGCAGGCCCACTTTGTGCAGGCCCACTTTGTGCGGGCCCATTCCGCGCGGGCCCATTCAGCGCGAGCCCGTTTTGCGGCATCCCGGCCTGCGGTATCCCGGCCTGCCCGGCTGCCGGCTTCACGATGCCGTTCTGGTAGCTGCCGCTCTGAGCGTGCATCCCAGTTGCTGCCGGGTCCGGATACCCGGTGCCCGATCCGGTCAGCGGCGCGGTACTCGCAGGCCGTTTGGCGCTGCCTTGGTTCTGGCCGCTCGCCGATCCGGCCGCACCGCCGTGCATCGAACCGCCGGCGCCGTTCGCCTGGACCGATCCGCCGGCGCCGTTCGCCTGGACCGATCCGCCGAGTGCGTGCACCGGATGTTGCGGGCCGCTTCCGTGCGCCACATGCTGCTGCAGGCCGCTCCCGTGCGCCGCGTGCAGTCCTTGCCCCGGCAACGCGTGCTGCGGGGCACCCCGGTCCGCCGCGGCGTGCTGGGGCTGAGCGGCATACTGCGACCCACCCGCATGCTGCTGGACGGCGGCTTCATGGGCCGCGCCCGGGAACTGAGACGCGCCAAGGCCCTGCTCAGCGCCCGCATACGGGGACGCGCCAGCTCCCTGCGCAGCGCCACCGTACTGATACGCCCCCGGCCCCTGGGCAGCGCTGCCGTACTGAGACGGGTCCGATCCCTGCGCAGCGCTGCCGTACTGGGAGGTGTCCGATCCCTGCGCAGCGCTGCCGCACTGAGACGCCTCCGGCCCCTGCGCCGGGAACTGCCCGGCACCGTTCAGGACAGCGTGCTGCCCGGTGCCGCCTTGCGCAGCGTGCTGCCCGGCACCGCCCTGAACCGCGCGCTGACCTGCCCCGCCGTGTGCCTCATGCTGGCCCACGGTGCTGTGCATCTCGTGCTGTCCTGTGCCAGCGCCGTAAGCTCCGTGCTGTCCGGCAGTGACGCTCTGATCCACAGCGCCGGATCCCTCTGCACCCGCCTGACCTTGGCCGACGCCAGAACCCTCGCTGCCGCCGAGTCCCGTGCCCGCCGAGTGCGCATAACTGCCGGACTGCTGGTAACCCGCCTGCTCGTAGCCCGCTTCGTCACCAGCCTGCGGCACGCCGTCCGCCCACGAGCCGGGGCCCGCACCGGCGCCGTTGACCTGCCCGCCGGTGCCGCTGCGCTGCAGGTCAACGAACTGACCTGACCCGCCGCCGGCCTCCGCGCCGCGCGCAGCCATCAGCGCCTGGTCGGCCGCGGCAGAAACGCTCGCAGCGGCGGCCGGGTCATAGGCCGCCTGATTCGCATGAACCTGGCCGCCGTTGGCGTACGGCTGGGCCGCACCGAAGTCAGAACTGGCGGACGCCTGGTATGCCCCGACCGGTGCGGGCAGCGCTTGCGCGGGCGCGCCTGCCCGGTTCGTCGCCGCGGACATCAGAACGTCGTCGTGCGCAAGAGGACGCGATCCGTAACTGGCGGCCGCGTGCTGCTCCCCGGGCGGCGCAGGCTCGGCGCCGCGGATCAGGTCAACAAATGGCCGCAGGTGCGCGCCGGAGATCTCGACAATGTCATCGCACTCCTGCCGGAGCGGCTGCGGAATGGTCCAGCCGCCGTCCGAGGCGATATGGAGGACGACAACTCGCAGGCCAAGGTCCTGGACTTCGGCCACGATTTCGGCGAGGTGCTCGTCAGCGCTCGCGATGAACGCATCGGCGATCGCGCCGCTCTTGGCAAGGGTCACAACGTCGCGCCTGAGCTGGCTGTCGATGCCCTCCCGGCGGCCTGGCCTAGAGTTCAGCAGGCGCAGCTTGAGCCCGGGCATCTCGGCGAGCGCGTCGTGTTCTGCGGTCCGCCCGCCGTCCGCGGTCTCGTACCAGTAGCACCGCAAGACCGGCAATCCGGTGCGGTCTCTCGCCAGTCCGGCGAGCAGCTTCAGGAGTCCCGCGTGGTCCCAGGAGACGGAGTCCCGACGGCGCGTGCCATGAACGGCCATCGCGCCATCTGCGAGGGCATAGCCTGCATCAACGAACAGCGCACACCGATCCACGCGGACACCATCCTTTCCTGACGCGAGACGTTACCAGCGCCTAGCGGCCTTCGTGACCAATAGCGCAGATCACAGGCCTGGCAGGCCGGTCTGGCTAACGGCACCGTTCGCTGTTGTTATGACGATTCAGAGGGGGCAGTCGCACCCCGGCCGTCGTGGCGATCGGACGGCCAGCGACCAGATTCGGGCCGGGATCCATCTCATGCAGAATGCGCCGGTATGACCGTACCAGGCCGACGGCCCCACACGCCGCAGGAACCTCGCCATCCCCAGCGGACCGGCGATCCCGCCGACGCCGCCCCCGTACCAGTCCCGGTCAGCCCGGCTAGGCTCGGGTGCCGTGACTGACCGGAGCGAGCTGGTGGCCCAGATCAAGGCGAAAGCGGTAATTCACGGCGCTGTGACGCTCTCGTCCGGCCAGCAGGCCGACTGGTATGTCGACCTTCGCCGGGTGCTGCTGGACGGAACGGCCGCGCGTCTTGCCGGTCGCGTCATGCTCGACCTGACGGCGGGACTGGACTTCGCTGCCGTCGGCGGGCTAACTCTGGGCGCTGACCCGGTCGCGATGGCGATGATGCACGCGGCCGCTGAGCAAGGCAGGCAACTCAGCGCGTTCATCGTGCGCAAAGAGGGCAAGGCCCACGGCCTGCAACGCCGGATCGAGGGTCCCGACATTGCGGGGCAGCCGGTGCTGGCCGTCGAGGACACGTCAACGACGGGTAAGTCCGTGCTCACGGCCGTGGACGCGCTCACCGCGGCCGGCGCTGAGGTCGTGGGCGTGGCCGTCGTGGTGGACCGCGGGGCGAGGTCGCTGGTCGAGGAACGCGGATTCCCCTATCTCGCCGCCTTTGACCTCGCCGACCTCGGCCTGAGCTGATCCCGCGCGGACCACCTACTGCCGGGCTGGGCAGCGCCGCGAGATACTGGGGGCGCACACGCGAGCAGAGGGAGCGTCCAGTATGCCTATCGCGACACCAGAGATCTACGCGCAGATGCTCGACCGCGCGAAGGAGCACGGCTTCGCCTACCCGGCGATCAACGTGACATCCAGTCAGACGCTCAATGCCGCACTGCGCGGGTTCGCCGACGCTGGCAGCGACGGCATCATCCAGGTGTCGACCGGCGGAGCCGAGTACCTCTCGGGATCGCTCAAGAACATGGTCACCGGCGCCGTCGCGCTCGCCGAGTACGCGAATGTGGTGGCGGCCAAATACCCCGTACATGTGGCGCTGCACACCGACCACTGCCCGAAGGACAAGCTCGACGGCTACATGCGCCCGCTGGTCGAAATCTCCAAGGAGCGGGTGGCCGGCGGCCAGGAGCCGGTGTTCCAGTCGCACATGTGGGACGGATCCGCCGTGCCGCTCGACGAGAACATCCAGATCGCCGCTGAACTGCTCGAGAAGTGCGCGGCAGCCAGGATCGTGATGGAACTGGAGATCGGCGTGGTCGGCGGCGAGGAAGACGGCGTCACGGGCGAGATGAACGAGAAGCTGTACAGCACGCCGGAGGACGCGCTCGCGACCGCCAAGGCGCTCGGCCTCGGTGACCGCGGCCGGTACATGCTCGCGGCCACGTTCGGAAACGTGCACGGTGTCTACAAGCCGGGTCACGTTAAGCTCAGGCCCTCGATCCTGAAGGAGATCCAAGACGCGGTCGGCGCCGAGTACGGCATGCAGGCCCCGTTCGACCTGGTGTTCCACGGCGGCTCTGGTTCGGCGCTGGAGGAGATCAGGGAGGCGATCTCCTACGGAGTCGTCAAGATGAACGTCGACACCGACACCCAGTACGCGTTCACCCGCCCTGTGGCCGGTCACATGTTCACGAACTACGACGGCGTGCTGAAGATCGACGGCGACGTGGGCAACAAGAAGGCCTACGACCCGCGCTCCTGGGGCAAGGCCGGCGAGGCCTCGATGGCCGCGAGGGTCGTCGTCGCGTGCGAGGACCTGCTCTCGGCCGGCAAGCAGCTCAGCTAGCCAGGGGCCGGCCCGTGCGGGTAGCGGTTCTCTCAGACATCCACGGCGTGCTGCCCGCGCTCGAGGCGGTGCTCGCCGAACCTGATGTGGCGGCCGCTGACCTGGTCGTCCTGACCGGGGACCTGGCGGCCGGCCCCAGCCGGCCGAGACCATCGACGCCCTGCGCGACCTCGGCGACCGGGCGGTCTGGGTGCGCGGGAACGCTGACCGAGAGTTGGTCGAGTACCGGAACAAGGAGCGGTCATCGATCCCGGACCCGATCGCGCCGTGGGCAGCCGAGCAGCTGCGCGACGACCAGCTTGAGCTTCTCGCGGGCCTGCCGATGTCAGCGACGGTCGAGGTCAGCGGGCTGGGGACGACGATGTTCTGTCATGCGACGCCGCGCGACGATGAAGAGGTTGTGCTCGTCGACTCCCGCCCTGGCCGGTGGGCTGAGGTCTTCGCCGGCCTGGACGAGTCGATCAGGGCCGTGGTCTGCGGTCACACGCACATGCCGTTCGCCCGGCTGGCGGACCGCCGTCTCGTGATCAACCCGGGCAGCGTCGGCATGCCGTATGGCGGAGCTGGGGCGCACTGGGCGCTGCTCGGACCAGGCGTGGACCTGCGGGTCACGGAGTTCGACCCCGACCGGGCCTGCGACCGCATCGCCGCCGAGTCCGGCTACCCGGATGCCCGCGAGTGGGCCGATTACTTCGTCAGGTCAACGGCCAGCGACACCGAGGCCATCGCCGTCTTCGGCCCGCGCGACGGCCGGACCGCAGGCAACGAGTAGCACCGCCTCAACGCGCGGCCCGCAGCCGCGCCGACCGGCCGAACGCCGCCCACATCCACCCGATGACCTGGGCGGGGTCGGCGGCGAGGTCTCGCCAGCCGAAATGGACAACCTCGTATCCGGCACGCCGCAACTCAGCGTCCCGTTTGAGCTGCTGCCTGGCCCGGTCCGGGTCGGCGTACTTCAGCGCGCCGTCAGCCTCGGCGATCGTCGCGTGCTGGTCCCAGAGGAAGTCCACCCGGCCGATCGGGTGGTCAGGCGCCATGATCCACACCTGCAACATCGGCGGCGGCAGTCCGCCGTCACGGAACGCCACCCTTGCGATCGACTCGAACGGCGACTCAGCCAGCGCATCGCTGAACGCGACGACCCGCCGCGCCCGCGAGATGCCGGGCCAGCGCGCGCAGTCACGAACCATGCTCTCAAGCTCGCCCTTGCCGACCTGATACCCGTGCAGCGCCGAGTCCGCGACCACGACCCCCGACCTGAACGGCAAGGTCCTGGCAAGATCAACCACCGTCCGCGCCACCGACGTCGCCGGAATCCCGTCCCTGTAACGAACATGCGCCTCCGGCAGCGCGGCGGTGTGCATCACGACGCCAGGCCGAGCCGTTCGGCTGCCGGGCGCTCCCCTTGGGCGGCAAACCATCAGCTTCCCGGTCGACGGGCGTTCGAGCAGATCAAGCCCGTGCACGACGGCGGCGTCGTGATGACTTGCCACGATCGGCTCACCAGCGACAGCGATGGCGGCGGCGATCGATAACATCCGCCCCGTTCGCTCACCCGCCGCTCTAGCACGGGCAGCCAGATCCGCGCGAGCGTAGGCGCCGCGACATACCTGGTCCAGTACGCCAGCCTTGACCAAGGTCCTGATCCTCGCGTCCGTCAATCCGACCGCTGCGAGCTCAGCCGTGGTGAAAATACCGGCAAATCTACAGGAACCGGGCAGCGTCGATAAGTCCATGCCGCCAGCGTGGCACGCCCCAATGACATGGCACGGCTTGCAGTCATCTCGCGGGGTGTTTTGCCCGGTTCGCGGTCACCCATTCCGTGCCAAGTCGGCGCGCGAGGGGCGGGGCGGGGCGGGCGGGGAGGCGGGAGCAGCGCACAGGCGGGGCGGGCGGGGAGGCGGGAGCAGCGCACGGGCGGGGGGACCGTGAGCTGGCGGGAGCAGCGCACGGGCGGGACGGGGCGGGGAGCGGGGACCGTGAGCGGGCGGGGACAAGGGGCGGCAGGATGGGGGGTATGACGTTTCAGAACATGCTGGCCGAGCCGACCCCGCCACCTACGTTCCTGCCCGACGACATCGAGGCAGCCAGCGCGCTGACCGACGCGAGAGACCCGCGCGAGGCTGCCGCCAGGTTCCCTTCGTACTGCGCGGCGTGGGCGGATCTCGCGGAGCGGGCCCTGGAGTCCGACCCGGTGACGGCGTATGCGTACGCCAGGACGGGTTATCACCGCGGACTTGACCAGCTGCGCCGGGCTGGCTGGCGCGGGAACGGCCCGATTCCCTGGGAGCACGAGCCGAACCGCGGGTTCCTGCGCTCGCTGCACTTCCTCGGCGCCGCAGCGGCGGCGATCGGCGAGGACGACGAGGTCAAGCGGATCAGGGAGTTCCTGCGCGACTCCAGTCCGGCCGCCGCGGACGCGCTCGAGGGCAGCGGCTAGCACCGAGAGCATGGCCGGCGCACCAGGGATCCCCGGCTCCACCGCGCAGGACCAGGCCCTCGCTAGCCTGTAGTCATGCCCGCCATCGTGATAGTTGGCGCCCAGTGGGGCGACGAGGGCAAGGGCAAGGCGACGGACTTGCTCGGCGACAGCGTGGACTACGTCGTCAGGTACCAGGGCGGCAACAACGCCGGGCACACGGTCGTGATCGGCGAGGAGAGCTACGCGCTGCACCTGCTGCCGTCCGGCGTGCTATCCGATCACGCGACGCCGGTCATCGGGAACGGGGTCGTCATCGACCCGGCCGTGCTGATCGAGGAGATCGACGGCATCGAGGCGCGCGGGGTCTCCTGTGACCGCCTGCTGATCTCGGCCAACGCGCACCTGATCATGCCGCACCAGGTTGCCCTCGATAAGGTCACCGAGCGCTACCTGGGCAAGGCGCGGATCGGGACCACGGGCCGCGGCATCGGCCCGACCTACGCCGACAAGGCGGCGAGGGTGGGCATCAGGGTCCAGGACCTGTTCGACGAGACGATCCTGCGCCAGAAGCTCGAACTCGTGCTCAGGGAGAAAAACCAGGTCCTCACGAAGGTCTACAACCGGCGGGGCATCGACGCCGATGCGGTCTGCGAGGAATACACCGGTTACGGCAACCGTCTCGCCCGCTACGTGGCCGACACCGGCCTGATCCTGAACGAGGCGCTCAACGACGGCAAGGTCATCCTCCTCGAGGGCGCGCAGGCGACGCTGCTCGACGTCGACCACGGCACCTACCCGTTCGTGACCTCCTCGTCGCCCACGGCAGGCGGCGCGTGCGTCGGCTCAGGCGTGGGCCCGACGCGGATCACCAGGATCCTCGGGATCCTCAAGGCGTACACGACCAGGGTCGGCGCCGGACCGTTCCCGACCGAGCTGACCGGCGAGCAGGGCGATTACCTGCGCAAGGTCGGAGGCGAGTACGGCGTCACCACGGGAAGGGCACGCCGCACGGGCTGGTTCGACGCGGTCATCGCGAGGTACGCCACCCGCGTGAACGGCATTACCGACTACTTCGTCACCAAGCTCGACGTCCTCTCGGGGCTTGAGCGGGTCCCCGTCTGCACCGGGTACGAGATCGACGGCGTCACCTGCGACGAGGTGCCGATGACGCAGACCGAGTTCCACCATGCCAAGCCCGTCTACGAGTACCTCGACGGCTGGTGGGAGGACATCTCGCACGCAAAGGAACTCTCCGACCTCCCGGCGAACGCGCGCGCCTACGTGCTCGCCCTGCAGGACATGATCGGCGCGCCGATCGCGGCGGTCGGGGTCGGGCCGCGCCGGGACCAGACCCTGCAGCTGCGCGACCTCATCTGACCCGGTTCAGGCACACGAGCGCGGCGGGCAGTTAGGCTCGCCGCGTGCGCGTTCTGCTTCTTGGCTCAGGCGGCCGCGAGCACGCGCTGGCCCGTGCCCTCGCCTCGGACAGCGACGTGACCGAGCTGCACGCCGCTCCCGGCAACCCGGGCATCGCCCAGAGCGCCGAGCTGCACGACGTCGCGCCGACCGACCAGGACGCGGTCACGGCGCTGGCGGCCAGAATCGAAGCAGACCTGGTCGTCGTCGGCCCCGAGGCTCCGCTGATGGCCGGCGTGGGCGACGCCCTCCGCGCGGCAGGCTTCAGGTGTTTCGGCCCTGACCTGGCCGCTGCCATGATCGAGGGCTCCAAGTCCTTCGCCAAGCAGGTCATGCTCGCCGCCGGCGTGCCGACCGCCGCTTCCCGGACCTGCCGCTCAGCAGCCGAGGTCAGCGACGCCCTCGACGACTTCGGCAGGCCATACGTCGTCAAGGCAGACGGCCTGGCTGCCGGCAAGGGCGTCGTGGTCACGAACGACCGCGCCCAGGCGGCCGAACACGCCAGGGCAGCCGGCCAGGTCGTGATCGAGGAGTACCTGGCCGGGCCGGAGGTGTCGGTGTTCGCGATCGCCGACGGCACCCGCGCGGTCCCGCTGCTGCCCGCCCAGGATTTCAAGCGCGCAGGGGACGGCGACACCGGCCAGAACACGGGCGGGATGGGCGCCTACGCGCCGCTGCCGTGGGCCCGGCCCGACCTGGCCGAGCGCACCATCGCCGAGGTGATCGACCCGGCGCTCGCCGAACTCGCAGGCCGCGGCGCCCCGTACCGGGGTCTGCTCTACGCCGGCCTGGCCCTGACCAGCGGCGGGATCAAGGTCATCGAGTTCAACGCCCGCTTCGGCGACCCCGAGAGCCAGGTCGTGCTCGACCGGCTCGCGACGCCGCTGGCCGGCCTCCTCGCCGCCGCGGCCGACGGGGACCTCGCGCACGCGGCCCGCCCAAGCTGGTCCCCCGGCGCCGCGGTCACGGTCGTCATCGCCGCCGATGGCTACCCGGCAGCGCCGGTGACCGGCGACCCGATCGAGGGGATAGACGAGTCGGAACAAATTCCAGGGACGTACATCCTGCACGCGGGGACGGTCGTGCGCGACGGAGCTCTGCGATCCTCGGGCGGCCGGGTGCTCAACGTCGTCGGGACGGGCAACGACGTGGCTGGTGCCCGGGCGGCGGCCTACGCGGCCGCCGCCCGGGTACGCCTGCGCGGCGGCTGGTATCGCACCGACATCGCTGCCCAGCCGTGGCCCTCGGTGCCAGTAGCGCGATGACCAGCGACGAGGCGGAAGGCGACAGCGGGCCAGGCAGCCAGCCGATCCGGGTTACCGCCCTCGAGCTGTTCTTCGACCTGGTCTTCGCGTTCACGCTGACCCAGCTCGCCGTCGTCATCGAGCCGGGCATGAGCGGCGTCAGGTCGCTCGGCGTGCACGTGCTGCGGGTGCTCCTGATGTTCGGACTCGTGTGGTGGATGTACGCCGGCTACGCGTGGCTGACCAATGCGAGGTCGCCGGTTCGCACCCCTGAGCGGCTACTGCTCGTGCTCGGCATGGCGGGATTCCTGATCGTCGGGCTCGCGATCCCTGCGGGCTTCGGTCGCGACGCGCTTGCCATCGGCCTTGGCTACCTGCTGGTCGTGCTCGTACACGCCGTGCTCTACGCCCGCGTGAACAAGCAGATCCTGCGGATCGCGCCCTTCAACCTGGCGTCGGCGCTGCTCGTCATCGGTGCCGCCGCCACCGACGGGGTGCTCACCTACCTGCTCTGGGGCGCGGCGCTGCTGATTCAGGCGCTATCCCCGCTGGTGGTGCGGCTCGGCGGCCGGTTCGAGGTCGGCCCGGAGCACTTCGCCGAGCGGCACGGCGCCCTGGTCATCCTGGCGATCGGCGAATCCGTGGCCGCGATCGGCATCGGCGCGCTGCACAAGCAGGTGGACAAAGAGCTGGTCCTCGCGGCCGTGCTCGGGCTCGCGATCTCGGTCGCGTTCTGGTGGACGTACTTCGGCAGCGGCGACGACGAGCGCGGCGAGCGGGCGATGCGGGCCGCCCCCGCCACCAGGCGGCCTGGCCTCGCCATCGCGGCGTACTTCTACGCGCACATACCGATGCTGCTCGGCATCGTCTTCGTGGCCGCTGGCGTCGCCGAGGCCGTCAGCCACGGCCTTGAAGCGAGCGTGCCGGCCGCGCTGATACTCGGCACCGGCGCGGCGGCGTTCACCGGCGGGACCGCGGCGTTCCGGGCTGCCCTCGGGACCGGGCCGTTGGCGCTGCGGCTCGCGGCCACGGCGTTCGCGCTGGCGACCATCCCGCTCGGCGCCCACGTCGCGATCGAGGCCCAGCTCGGCCTGCTGATCGCCGGCGGCGTCGTCATGCTGGTGATCGAGGCAGTGACCGACGACGACCCCACGACGACCGGCGCCGACGCGGCCGGCGTGCCTGCGGGAGAATGAGCCCGTGATCGAGCGCTACACGCTGCCCGAGATGGGCCGGGTCTGGAGCGAGGCGCACAAGTACGAGCTGTGGTGCCGGGTCGAGGTCCTCGTCCTCGAGGCGAACGCGGCCGCCGGGATCGTCCCTGCGGACAGCGTCGGACCGGTCAGGGCCGCGCCGCCGCCGGCGCCCGAGGCCGTCGCCGCGGTCGAGGCGGTCACGAACCACGACGTGATCGCCTTCCTCACCGCGTGGGCCGACAACACGACCCCGCGCGAGGCGGCCGCCTGGGTGCACTACGGCATGACGTCCTCCGACCTGCTCGACACCGCGCTCGCCCTGCAGCTCACCGAGGCGACGGACCTGCTGCTGACGAGAGCACGAGCGCTCACGGCCGCGCTGCGGGAGCACGCGCTCGCCCATCGCGGCACCCTGCGGCCTGGCCGTACGCACGGGATCCACGCCGAGCCAGACGTCTGGGGGCACCGGGTCGCGGACTTCGCGTTCGCGATGGCGCGGTGCGTCCAGCGGCTGAAGCGCGCCAGGGCGGCGGTCGCGGTCGGCAAGCTGTCAGGCCCGGTCGGGACCTACTCAAGCATCGACCCAGCGATCGAGGCATCCGTGATGGCCGGCCTCGGCCTGCGTCCGGCCGACGTCTCGACCCAGGTCGTACTGCGGGACGGGATCGCTGAGTGGGTGAGCGTGCTCGCGCTGATCGCCACGGTATGCGAGGCGGTCGCGCTTGAGGTCAGGCACGGCCAGCGGACCGAGGTGCGCGAGCTCGCCGAGGCGTTCGGCGCTGGCCAGAAGGGCTCGTCCGCGATGCCGCACAAGAAGAACCCGGTCCGCTCGGAGCGGATCAGCGGGCTGGCGCGGATCATCAGGGCGCAGGTCGTGCCCGTCATGGAAGGCATACCGCTCTGGCACGAGCGGGACATCTCGCATTCCTCCGCCGAGCGGATCGCCCTTCCGGACGCCGCGATCGGCACGGACTACCTGCTCGAGCAGACCACGGGGCTGGTCACCGGGCTGGTCATCGACGTGGACCGGATGCGCGCGAACCTGGACGCGACCGGCGGGCTGATCTACTCCTCGGCCGTGCTGCTCGAGCTGGTCGCTGCCGGCATGTCGCGCGAGGACGCGTACTCGCTCGTGCAGCAGGCCGCGATGCAGACCTGGGAGACAGAGCGGCCGTTCCGCGACACGCTCAGGGAACACGCGAAGCAGCAGGGCAGGGCCCTCGACGAGGCCAGGCTCGACGAGGTCTGCCAGCCCGAGCGCTACGTCGCGCGCCTCGGCGGCGTCTTCGACCGCCTCGAGCAGCTCGACCCGTGAAACACCTCTACTCCGGCAAGGTCAGGGAGCTGTACCAGGCCGACGACGGCTTGCTGCTGCTGGTCGCGACCGACCGGATCTCGGCGTTCGACCACGTGCTCGACACGCCCATCCCTGGCAAGGGCAAAATCCTGACCCAGTTGTCGTTGTGGTGGTTCGAACGGCTCGCCGACCTGGTGCCGAACCACTTGGTCGACGCCCCGGTTCCCGCCGAGTTCGCCGGCCGGGCGATGGCGTGCAAGCCACTGCGCATGGTTCAGGCCGAATGTGTTGCCCGTGGCTACCTGGCGGGTTCTGGCCTGACCGAGTACCGGCGCGACGGGCGGGTGTGCGGGATCGGCCTGGCGGAGGGGCTGCGTGAGGGCTCGAGGCTGCCCGAGCCGATCTTCACGCCGGCCACCAAGGCGCCGCTTGGCGAACATGACGAAAACATCACGTTCGATCAGCTGGCGGCGTCGACTGGCGCGGAGCTCGCCGGCGAGCTGCGCAGGATCACGCTGGCTGTCTACGGGCGCGGCGCGGAACTCGCGGCCCGGCGCGGGATAATCGTCGCCGACACCAAGATTGAGCTGGGCTTCGACGCCGACGGCACGCTCACTCTAGGCGACGAGGTGCTCACCCCTGACTCGTCCAGGTTCTGGCCGGCCGATCGATGGCAGCCGGGCCGGAGCCAGCCGTCGTTCGACAAGCAATACGTACGCGATTGGCTGCTGTCGCCTGAATCTGGCTGGGACCGGAACTCGGGCCGGCCGCCTCCGGCGCTTCCTGCCCGTGTAATTGAGCGAACAAGGGAAACATACATCGAGGCATACGAGCGGATCACGGGCCTGACCTGGGCCGACTGAACCACCTCCGGCGCACTGGCCCGCCCGTCACTTGTAGTACGCGACCGGCTACTTTATGTATCGGCGTCGTCATCGTCCGGGGGGTCAGGCAGCAGTGGAATACTGGACTACGCGTGATACGGCCGGGACGGTACTCTCGCATCCAACGCAGCCGTATCTGGCACTGCCGGACACGGCTATGCCGGATACGGCGCCAGATCCAGTCGATGGTTTCTCACACCAGGCCAACGCATATGCCTCGAGCCGGGATAATGATGTCCCGCCCCCCAGGGACAGGAGTTCCATCGTTATGACCAGCGGTCACCAGACCCGCTACCGCGTCGTCGGCGGCAATCCGCTGCAGGGAACCGTGTTCGTCCAGGGCGCCAAGAACGCCGCGCTCAAGATGATCGCCGCCTCCCTTCTCGCCGAGAAAGGCCGCACGGTCCTGCGGAATGTCCCCGTGATCGAGGACGTCCGCCGCGCGGTCGAACTCGCACAGGCCGTCGGCGCGATGGTCAAGTTCCATGAAGTGGAACGGACGCTGGTAGTTGACGCGTCGGAACTAACCAGCCCCATATTGCCAGCGGAGATCACCAGGCAATTCCGCGGATCTGTGTTGTTCGTGCCCGCGCTGCTGCACCGGCTAGGCGAGGCGGTCCTCGAGGAAGTCGGCGGCTGCAATCTGGGCAGCCGGAGCCTGGACTTCCATTACCGAGGCTTTGCCAGGCTCGGGGCGACCGTGGTCGAGGGCGAGAGCCAGATCCACGTCAAGGCCGACGGGCTGCGCGGGGCGCACCTGTACCTGGACACCCCCTCGCACACCGGGACCGAGAACCTGATCATGGCCGCCTCTCTCGCGCCAGGCGTGACCGTGATCGACAACACGGCGCAGGAGCCTGAGGTCCAGGACGTCATCGCGTTCCTGACCAAGATGGGCGCGAAGATCAGCGGCGGCGGCACCGGCTTCATCACGGTCGAGGGCGTCAAGGAGCTAACTGCGGTCGAGCACACCGTGATGCCCGACCGGATCGACGCGGCGGTGTTCGCGATGGCCGCGGCGATCACCGGCGGCGAGCTCAGCCTGGTCGGCGCCTCGCTCGATCACCTGGGCGTCGTGCGCTGGAAGCTCGAGCAGATGGGCGTGGAGTTCGCTACCCAGGGCGCGATCCTGCAGGTGCGCAGGGACAAGCAGCTCCGCCCCATCAACGTGATCACGAGCCCGTACCCGGGCTTCGCGACCGATCTGCAGTCGCCGATCATGGCCGTGAGCTGCCTGGCCGACGGCACGAGCTACATCAGGGAAACCATCTTCGACGGCCGGTACATGATGGCTGGCGAGCTGAACAAGATGGGCGCCAAGGTCGAGGTGACCGACGCGGTCGCGCTCGTGCACGGGCCGACGCCGCTGCACGGTGCCGAGGTGACCGCGCACGACCTGCGGACCGGGATCGCCCTTGTGCTGGCCGGCCTGGCCGCCGACGGCGAGACCATCGTGTCGCCCGGCTACCTGATCGACCGCGGTCACGCCTCGGTAGCGGCCAGGCTGACGGCCCTGGGCGCCGACATCGTCGAAGAGGAGCTCACCTAGCGGCGGGACCCCCGGCTCAGGGGGCCTGGTAGGTCCTGGCCACCTCGAGGAACCGGTCGTTGGCAGCCTTCTCGCCGATCGACACCCTGACGCCCTCCCCGGCGAACGGCCTGGTACTGATCCCGCCCTGGTCGCAGGCCTCGGCAAACGCCTTTGTCTGCGGCCCGAGCCTGAGCCAGACGAAGTTGGCCTCCGTGGGCGGCACAGCGAAGCCCATCTCCAGCAGCTCGGCGCGTACCCGGCCCCGCTCGGCGACCACGAGGTCGACCCGGTCGAGTAGTTCGCCCTCGGCGGCCAGCGACGCGATGGCGGCGGCCTGGGCGACCGCGTTCACGGAGAACGTGAGCATCGTCTTGCGGGCCGCGGCCGCGATCGCCTCGTTGCCGACCAGGAAGCCGACCCTCAGCCCGGCAAGGCCGTAGGCCTTGGAGAACGTCCGCAGCACCGCGACGTTCGGGCGCTGCGCGTACAGCTCGATGCCGTTCGGCACGTCAGGGTCGCGCACGTATTCCGCGTAGGCCTCGTCGAGCACGACCAGGCAGTCGTCGGGCACCCGGTCGAGGAAGCCGGTGAGCTCAGCGGTCGAGACCACCGTGCCGGTCGGGTTGTTCGGCGTGCAGACAAAGATCAGCCTGGTCGCGCGCGTGATTGCGGCGGCCATCGCGACAAGCTCGTGCCGCTCATCGGTCAGCGGGACGGTCACCGACTTCGCCCCGGCGAGGTCGGTCAGGTACGGGTAGGCCTCGAAGGAACGCCACGCGTAGAGGACCTCGGCGCCGGGGTCGCAGACCGCTTCGAGCAGCTGCTGGACCAGCCCGACCGATCCGCAGCCGAGCGCGATGTGCTCCGGCGGCACCCCGTGCCGCGCCGCGATCGCGTCGGTGAGCTCGGCGGCGCCGTTGTCCGGGTACCTGTTGACCTCGCTCGCCGCCGCGGCGATGACCTTGAGCACGGACGGCAGCGGGCCGAACGGCGACTCGTTCGATGAGAGCTTGTAGGTCGGGCCGGCCGTCGTCGCCGGCGGCTTACCTGGCTTGTACGGCGAGAACTGGTCAAGAATCGGTCGGAACCGTGGTGTCTGCACGGACATCATCGTCCTCCAGGTTGAGCACGGACCCCCGCAGCCCGGGCCTAGGCCTGAGCATAGGCGGATGCAGGACGTCGGTGTCACCGCGCCGGTACAGCTGAGCAGGCCTGCCGCCTGAAGATATCGCCGAGCCGGTGTCCACGAGGAACCGCTCGGCGCCCGTTACCTTCCGGTGGAAATTGCGCGGGTCTAGCGGCGTGCCCCAGACGATCTCGTACACCCTGCGCAGCTCGGCGACCGTGAAGGTGTCCCGGCAGAACGCCGCTCCTAGCGTGGTGTACTCCAGCTTCGCCCTGGCCCGCTCGACGCCGTCCTGCAGGATCCGCAGGTGGTCGAACGCCATCCTGGTCAGCTCGGCCACCGGCTGCCAGCTCATCCGCGGCTGGTCAGGGGCGGGCAGATCGGGCGCAAGGCCCAGATAAGCCACAGAAACGACCCGCGCCCGGGGGTCGCGATCGGGGTAACCGTAGGTCTGCAGTTGTTCGAGGTGAACCGGCGCGTCTGGCAATCCGGCCCGCTCGCCGAGCACCCGGTGCGCGGTCGCCGGCAGGTCCTCGTCCAGCCTGATGAAGCCCCCTGGAAGGGCCCAGCGACCCAGATGCGGCTCGGCGTGCCGCCGCCAGACCAGCACGGAAAGCTGGCTGGCCCGCACCGTGAGGATCACCAGGTCGACGCTGACGGCGACCCGTGGCACCTCCATGCCTTGCAACCTAGCGCGGAGGCAAGGGCTACGCTAAGCCTCCAGGTGCGGCGGTCTGAAGCCGCCGCCTGATAAGGGGTGGACCGGCTCTTCGCCGGCCAGGAATCGTCTCGTATCGTGAAGGCATGAACCGCCTTGGAGACCTTGAGCGCGCCATCATGGAAGTTCTCTGGCAAACATCAGATCCGATGACCGTCCGCCAGGTCGGTGAGCGGCTGACCGACCGCGACCTGGCACACACGACGGTTATGACCGTGCTCGACCGGCTCGCCAAGAAGGGGTTCGTCCGCCGCCAGCGGGCCGGCCGCGCCTGGCGTTACCGCCCGGCCGAGACCCGCGAAGCCTACGTCGCCGAGCTGATGCTGACGGCGCTCGACCAGACCGGTGACCGGCAGGCCGCGCTGACCAGGTTCGCCAGGAGCGTGTCAGGCGCCGAGGCGGACGCGCTCCGCGCGGCTCTCGAGGCCCTCAGCGGGGGCGGCAGGTCCTGATCGTCGTGTCCCCCGCAGTCGTCCTGCTCATAGCCGTCGCGATCAGCTGCGTTGCCGCCGCGCACCTGCTCGCCGGGGCGGCCTGGCCGCGCCGGTCGCCTGCGATCGCGATCGCGCTGTGGCAGGCGCTGGGGCTGAGCTGGGGCGTGGCGACGGTCGGGGCGCTGGCCGGCTTCGGCGCGTCCGGCCTGCGCGTGCGTGCGGGCGGGGGCCTGACCAGCGTCGCTGCGGCTGCCACGCGGGCCGCCAGGCTGATGCTCGGGGCGGGCGGCGCGGCGCGGCGCTGGGACGTCATGACGACGCTCCGCTTCGCGTCGCTGATCGCGGGAATCCTGCTGCTCGCGCTGCTGTGCTGGATCCTGGTCGCCGCCGTGACCGCCGTACTGCGGGCCAGGCACCGGCAGCGGGCTCTGCTCGGGCTGCTCGCGCACGACGACCCGAAAGTGCCAGGGGCGCTTGTCGTCGACTATCCGGCGGCCGCTGCCTACTGCGTGCCAGGACTCCGGTCGGCGATCGTGATCAGCGCTGGGGCGCTCGACCTGCTCGACCAGGCCGAGCTCGCTGCCGTCCTGGCGCACGAGCGCGCGCACCTGCGCGCCAGGCACGATCTGGTGCTGCTGCCGTTCACCGCGCTGCTGCGGGCGTTCCGCTGGTCGGTGATCGCCAGGGACGCGAACCGGGAAGTCGCCCTGCTGGTCGAGATGATGGCCGACGACCGGGCCAGGCGGCGCCGGCCGGCCAGGGAACTGGCGACCGCGCTGCTTCGGGTCGGCGCGGCCGGCGGCGGTCTCGCCCCGAACGGCGCGCTGGCGATCGGAGGGGCAGCCGGAGATGCCGACGCCGCAGGCAGCGGATCTGGCGGCGGATCCGGCGGCGCCTCGGCGGGCGGCTCACCAGGGCAGACGATGGATGGCGAGCTGGCGGCCAGAGTAACCAGGCTGCTCAGGCCACCGCCCGGCCTCCCTGTTGCCGCTGCGATTCTGGTTGGCGCCGTCGCCGCTGGCCTCGTTGCCGCGCCCGCCCTCGCGATGCTGCTGCCGCTGTAGCTCAGTCCGCGATGCGGATGCGCAGGCGGCGGAAACCCTTGCCCTTGTTCTCGATCTTGACGACCTCAATCCGGCCAATCTGTGCCGTCGACGCGACGTGCGTGCCGCCGTCGGCCTGCTGATCGAGCCCGACGATGTCGACGATCCTGACCTCCTTGACCTCCGGCGGGACCAGGTTCGTGGCGGTGCGGATGATGTCGGGGATCGCGAACGCGTCGTCGCGGGGCAGCACGCGGACGTCGATCCGGCGGCCCGCGCCGATCTCGGCGTTGCAGGCGCTCTCGACGGCATCCCTGAAGCCCTCGGGCAGCTGAGGAAGGTCGAAGTCCATCCTCGCCACGAACGGCTCCATGTTGCCGCCGGTGACCAGCGAGCCGAAGTCGCGGTAGACCACGCCGCACAGGACGTGCAGGCCAGAGTGGGTCCGCATCAGCGCTGTCCTGCGCTCGTCCTCAAGGGCGCCGCGGACGGCGGTTCCCGGCGGCGGCAGCGGGTCGCCTTCGGCCGGGATCAGGTACAGGTCATCGCCCTTGCGCGCGCCGACGATACGGCTCTGCACGCCGCCCCAGAGCAGCACGCCGTGGTCCGGCGGCTGGCCGCCGCCGCCAGGGTAGAAGGCCGATCGGTCAAGGACGATCCCGTCTTCGCCAGCGGCGAGCACCACCGCGTCCCACTCGCGCAGGGTCTGGTCGTCCAGTTCGAGCCGGTGGGTCCGCCATGCTGTCTCAGTCATAGTCCGGGAGCTTAACGGCTGTCACCAGGGCCCGTATGGCCCCTGGCGGGACGATCCGCCCGCGCCGAACTCCTTCACCTTCGGGCGCACGTCGGTCAGGTAGATCGCCGACGCGATGAACGCGGCGACCGGCAGGATCCCGATCAGCGGGATGTTGTAGGCCGCCCCGAAGAACCCCACCGCCAGGCAGACACCGGTGATGATCAGCCAGAGCGGCTTTGACTGCTTCCCCGCAGCAGGGAAGGCGCCGGTCGGCCGGCGCAGGCAGTCGACAAATGCCCACGCCTCAACCACGAAGGCTGCGACCAGCAGGATCCAGTTGATCCAGTTGAGCGGCGTGAGCGCGTTGAAAGTGAACACGTTGACAATCTATCTGCTGCTGGCCACAGGCGGGTCCGTCCTCGGCTCGCCTTCCGCGGCCGCCGCGGCCGGGGCAAACCGAGGCGAGTACCCCTTTAGCCGGGCAGGAGGGCCCGGAGCGCACCGACCGCCACGCCTCCGCCGGTGATCGGCGGGGCGGCGATCTCGGCTAGAGCGGCGCTGTCGACGCCTGGGTCACGCCCGGCCAGATCAGCGAGCAGGGCGGCCACGAGTACGGGGGCGGCGCGCTGGGCGCCGTCGTCGAACTTGACTGCGCCGGCCCGGCCGTCGGCGAGCGCGAACGCGCAGACGCCCTCGGCGCCGCCCTTGATCATCAGCCCAGGCACGGCAGCGACCAGGCCGGCCTCAGCCCGCGTCGTCCCCGACGTCCACACCGGATTCGCCCGCATTGCGTCGGCGACCCGCCGCTCGGGCGACTCGGGCTCGGCCAGCACGAGCCCGCGGAAAGCCCTGGCCAGGCCCGTCGTCGAGATCGAGAACAGCGGCGCCCCGCACCCGTCGACCCCGGTGGCAGCGACTGGCTCGCCGGCCAGGCGTTCGACGGCCTGCTTAATGCGCACTTGCAGCGGGTGGCCGGGGTCGCGGTAGCTGGCGGTCGGCCAGCCAGCCGCGACGCACGTCGCGAGCATCGCCGCGTGCTTGCCCGAGCAGTTCATGTGGATCCGGTCGGCGGCGCCACCTGCGCGCAGCCACGCGACCTTGGCCGCGTCGTCCAGCGGCAGGTCGGGCGGGCACTGCAGGTCGGCCTCGGTCAGCCCGGCCCCGGCCAGGATCGACCGGACACCGGAAATGTGGAACTCCTCGCCTGAGTGACTCGCTGACGCCAGCGCGAGCAAGTTGCCGTCCAGCGCGAGGCCGCAGCGCAGCATCGTCGCGGCCTGCATCGGCTTGTTCGACGACCGCGGGAACATCGCCGCGTCAGGCTCGCCCGCCGAGGACAGCACGGACCCGTCTGCGGCCAGCACCGCGAAGGACCCGCGGTGCCGCGACTCGACAACTCCAGACCTCATGACCTCGACCAGCACCGGGTGCACGCCAGGCACGCTCTGGGCGCCGTCGGCAGCGAAGACCGCGGCGCTCGTCTCAGTGCCGATCTGTGATCAAGGTGGCGGGTCGGTTGCTGCTATCAACGGTCATCGGCGGAGAATGCCTTCTCGTGCGAGCTGTTGTTCAACGCGTCAGTGAGGCGAGCGTATCGGTAGCCGGGCAGGTGGTCAGCGAGCTACCCGCCCCCGGGCTGCTCGTCCTCGTCGGCGTCACGCACAACGATACTGCCCGGATCGCCGCCGCCCTCGCCAGCAAGGTCTACCACCTGCGGATCCTGGACGGCGAGAAATCCTGCGCCGACACCGGCGCGCCGCTGCTGGTAGTGAGCCAGTTCACGCTCTACGCGCAGACCACCAAGGGCAGGCGGCCGACCTGGCAGGCGGCGGCGCCGCGGGAGATCGCCGAGCCCCTGGTCACCGCGTTCGCCGACGCGCTGCGCTCGCTCGGCGGCACCGTCGGCACCGGCGTATTCGGCGCGGACATGGCGGTCGCGCTGGTCAACGACGGTCCGGTGACTCTGATTCTTGAGGCTTAACGCACCATTCGGCGCTGGTCGTCTTACGGGACCGCGCTGGGCGCACGCAGGTGCTCCCTGGCGAACGCCAGGGATTCTTCGAGGTCGTAGACGCGTTCCTGCTGGGTCAGCGCCCGGCGAGTGCTGATCTCCACCACGACCACGCCCTGGTATCCGACCTGGTGCAGTCGCCCGAGCACTTCCGCGCACGGCTGACTGCCCCTGCCTGGGACAAGATGCTCGTCGGGCAGGCCAGGCTTCGTGCCGTCGGCAAGGTGCACGTGTGCCAGGCGATGACCGAGATCGGTGGCCATCTCCAGCGCGTCGGAGCCGGACACGGCGGTGTGCGACAAGTCAAGCGTCACGTGCTCGCAGTCGAGCTCGAGCGGGTTCCAGTGCGGCGCGTACGCGGCGACCTCGGTGGCCCCGGCCCTGAGCGGGTACAGGTTCTCGACCGCGAACTTCACGTCGGTCTCGGCCTGCGCCCTTGCCAGGCCGGCCTCGAATTCCCTCGCGTACTCGCGCTGCCAGCGGAACGGCGGATGAATAACCACCACGCGCGCACCGAGCTCGGCAGCGACATCAGCGGCCTTGGTTAGTTTCGCCCATGGTTCCCTGCCCCAGACCCGCTGCGTGATCAGCAGGCAAGGTGCGTGCACAGCCAGCACGGGAACGCCGTGGTAGTCGGCGAGGCGCTGCAGCACCTTCGGGTCCTGGCTGACCGGGTCGGCCGTCACCATGACCTCGACGCCGTCGTAGCCAAGCCTGGCGGCGAACTCGAACGCGTCGGTGGTGCGCTCGGGGAAGACCGACGCGGTCGAGAGCGCGACGGGCACGACGCTCGCCTGCCCCAAGGCCCCTCCTCCGTCGCCGGCCAATTACAACAACCCGGTTGCCAGCTTATGCGGCTGCTGGCCAAGGACTGTCCGACCCGGCCGATACGGTTCCTGACATGGCGAAAGGCTCTGCCGGGACGCTGTTCCAATGCTCTGAGTGCGGCTGGCAGAGCACCAAATGGGCTGGTCGCTGCGGTGAGTGCCAGGCCTGGGGCTCGGTGGTCGAGGGAGCGGCTCAGGCGCCGGCCGGCCGGTTCGGCCGCGCCCAGTCCGGGCAGGCGCTGCTCCGCGGCCTGCCTGCGGTGCGCCCAAGCGCCCCCGCCGTGCCGATCTCGAAGATCGACGCGGCCGGAGCGGCAGCCAGGCCGACCGGAATGGACGAGCTGGACAGGGTGCTCGGCGGCGGACTCGTGCCAGGCACGGTGGCGTTGCTCGCCGGCGAGCCGGGCGTCGGCAAGTCGACGCTGCTGCTCGAGGCCGGCGCGCTCGCCGCGGAGCGCTCGGTCGTCCTATACGTGACGGGCGAGGAGTCGGCGGCGCAGGTCAGGCAGCGGGCCGACCGGATCGGCGCGATCACCGAGAACCTCTTTCTGGCCGCGGAGACCGACCTCGCCGCGCTCCTCGCGCACGTCGAGGAGGTACAGCCGACGCTGCTGATCGTGGACTCGGTACAGACCATCTCGGCGGCGGGGATCGATGGCGCGCCTGGCGGCGTCACCCAGGTGCGCGAGATCACCTCGGCCCTGGTCAGCATGGCCAAGCTGCGGATCCTGACCACGGTCCTTGTGGGTCACGTCACCAAGGACGGCTCGATCGCGGGGCCGCGGTCGCTTGAGCACCTCGTCGACGTGGTGCTGCATTTCGAGGGCGATAGCCGCGGCAGGCTGCGGATGATCAGGGCGCTGAAGAACCGGTTCGGCCCGACGGACGAAATCGGCTGCTTCGAGCTCGGCGAGTTCGGCCTGATCGGCTTGCCCGATCCGAGCGGCCTGTTCCTGTCCAGGCTGCACAAGCCGGTGCCCGGCACCTGCGTCACCGTGACGCTGGAAGGCCGCAGGCCGCTCGTGGCCGAGGTGCAGACGCTGGTCTGCCCCGTCAGCGGCAATGAGCCGGCCCGCAGGGTCACCTCGGGCCTGGACTACGCGCGCGTCGGCATGACGGTCGCGGTGCTGCAGCGACGCGCCAGGGTTCAGCTTGGCCGGTGCGACGTCTACGCCGCCACGGTCGGCGGGGTTCGGCTGACCGAGCCAGCGGTCGACTTGGCGCTCGCGCTGGCCCTGGCGGGCGCGAAAGCGGAGGTCAGCCTGCCGTCCGACGTCGTCGCGTTCGGCGAGGTCGGCCTCGCAGGAGAGATCCGCAGCGTCGCGGGGATCGGCAGGCGCCTGACCGAGGCCGGCCGGATGGGGTTCAGGCGCGCCATCGTGCCCGCTGGCGCCGACGTCGTCCCGCCGGACTCACCGTTGCAAGTGATCCAGGTCACCGAGCTCGCCGGAGCGATCAGGACGGCGTTCAGCACCGAGCCCTGACCGGCCCCCCGACCGTCAGTGGTCAGCCCGTCAGTGGTCAGCGAAGCCTGAACGTGACGGGCGCGCTGGCGAGCGAGCCGTCCACCGCGTAGGCCGTGTAGGTGCCAGCCGGGACCGACCGGGCCGGGCCGCCACAGCCTGGCGCGGACGTCTCCTTGTTCCAGCCGATCGCCACGACCGTGGGCACGCCCCGCCGGAGCGCGGTGATCAGGCTCCCTGTTCCCGTGACGCAGTCGGCCGAGCTCCAGATCCTGGCCGTGCCCTCCTTGATGACGAGCGCGAGGTGACCTGGGCCGACGTTGAACGAGCAGTCGGTCGGCTGGGTCGACACCACACTAAGGCTGAAGGCTGGCCGCTGACCTGAGCCGAATTCGACCTGGTTCGCCGACGCGCTGATCACGATCGAGTGCCACGAGCAGAACGTGGGCTTGAACCCGCCGAACGCGCCAGGAGACGGCGACGCGCCTGGCTTGTGCGCGCCGGCCGGCCGGTGGCTGGACTGCGTGCTGGTGCCGCCTGGTGAGCCGCCGCCCTGCGGCGTTGCGGCTCCCCCAGACGGCCCGTGGCCGGTCGCCGCGTTGCCGCTCACGTCAGGCTGGACCTTGAACGCCTCAGACAGGCTCCAGGCCGCTGCGGCCAGCGTAGCCAGCGCTACGGCTAGCACGACGAACCGGCGTCGCCAGTAGGTGACCGCCGGTGCGGCAGGACCCGCTGGCGCTGCAGGACCCGCTGGCGCGCCAGAACCCGCTGGCGTGGCAGGCCCCGCTGGGCCGGCCGGTGCTGCCGGCCCAGGCGGACCCGCCGGAGCAACCGGAAATGCCGGTCCA
The DNA here is from genome assembly GCA_963739025.1 of uncultured Actinomycetota bacterium. Taxonomy (GTDB): domain Bacteria; phylum Actinomycetota; class Actinomycetes; order Streptosporangiales; family Streptosporangiaceae; genus Chersky-822. The sequence goes on from CAVTYS010000008.1 coordinate 134,455, forward strand.
GGCTGACCAGCCTGAGCGGTCGGATATGCCGGCCCGGCCGACGCCGCTCGCATGACCGGTTCCCGCGGCCGCGGCACTCCGCCCGCCTGGGCCAGATCTCCCGCGACCGCTGACCCGGCGCCCCTGTTGCCCGGTCTTGTCCCGCCATCCCGGACACCGGGCGCGCCCGGGGGGTAACGGAACGTGCTGTCCCCCATGGCGCCCAAGTATGCACAAGTGACGCCCGGCGGCGAGGCCGCCCCGCCGAACCCCAGAAGGTACGTAGTTGCAGGCAGGAGGCTTGCGGTGAGCTTGCCCGGATTGCAGGTGAGGTGCCGGCTGGGGGCTGGCATGGCAGGATCGATCCCGTCATGACTACCAGTTTCGAGGCGCCGATGACGGCCTGGTACGCAGCGAATGCCAGGGACCTGCCGTGGCGGCGTCCGGACGCGGGTGCCTGGCCGATCCTGCTCAGCGAGTTCATGCTGCAGCAGACGCCCGTGTCGCGAGTGCTGCCCGCCTACGAGGCGTGGCTCGCCAGGTGGCCGACCGCGGCCGCGCTGGCGGCCGCGACCCAGGCCGACGCGGTCAGGCAGTGGGGCAGGCTCGGTTACCCGCGCCGCGCGATCAGGCTGCACGGGTGCGCCGAGGTCATCACGGCTCTGCACGACGGCCAGGTGCCGGCCTCGATCGCCGAACTGAGGGCGCTGCCAGGGGTCGGCTCCTACACCGCGGCCGCGGTGGCCAGCTTCGCGTTCGGGCAGCGGCACGCCGTCCTGGACACGAACGTGCGCCGGGTGCTCGCGAGGCTGGTGACCGGCTGCGAGCTCAGCCCGCGCTCATCGGCCAGCGCGGCGGAGACCAGGCTGGCCGAGTCCATGCTGCCGTCCGCCGCCGCGAACCGGGCCGCGACCTGGTCGGTAGCGGTGATGGAGCTCGGCGCGCTGGTCTGCACGGCGGCGCGGCCGGCCTGCGACCGCTGCCCGCTCGCCGCGGACTGCGCGTGGCGGCGCAGCGGTAGTCCCGCCGCCCGGGCGAGGCGCCCGGCCCAGCGCTACGAGGGGACCGACCGGCAGTGCCGCGGAGCCGTGCTCGCCGTTCTCAGGGCAGCACCTGGCCCGGTGCCGGTCAGAACGCTCGATGCCTGCTGGCCGGACGCCGGGCAGCTCACCAGGGTGCTCGCGACCCTGGTGGCCGACGGGCTGGCCAGCGAGCACGCTGGCAGCCTGATCGGGCTGCCGGGCGACCAACCCAGCCTCACGACGCTCGGCACTGACTAAGAACCGCGGCCCGTGGCAGGGCTGGCGAGGGTGCCGTTGTCAGGAGGTGCGGCGGCCGAGCCGCCAGAAGCAGAATCCGGCCAAGGACAGGGCGAGGGCGAGGTAGATCGCTGCCTCGGTCCACTGGATGGCCCAGTAACGGCTGGCGGGCTGGTAGGTGGCGGCGACTCGGATGCCGTGGCTGGTCAGGCAGCCAGGAAAGTCCGATGTGCCGTTCGTCGCTCCCTGCCTGCAGGGGGCAGGGATGACACTGACCGGCTGCCCGGCGGCGTCGACGGCTCCGCTGGAGAGGATCCAGGCGCCGGGCTGGCTTGGCAGGAAGTCAACGGTAAACGCGAAGGTGCTGGGGCTTATCTGAGTTCCCAGTCCGCTTCCGCTGAAGGAGCTGATCGTGACGGTCGTGCGGTCGGGCGGGAAGAAATGCGGCCTGATCCACAGCGGCGTGACGACCTGGACGGCGGCGAAGATGGCCAGGGTGACGGCCATGGCCGGGATGGCGCGCCGGAGCAGGACTCCGGTAGTGGCGCCGAGGGCGAAGGCGAACGCGGCATAGCCGAGCGGGGCGATGCCGTGGGCGTCGAAGGCCAGCGGGCTGAACTGGCCCATGCCAAGCGGGAAAGTGCTGACAGTCGCGAGGCGGGCGGCCTGGCCGATGGGCGCTGCCCACCAGCCCTGCATGAGGCTGAGCGCTTCGGTGACGGCCATGGCCGCCAGGCCGGTCAGCGTCAGCTTGATCGCCAGCCACCGGGCGCGGGGAATGCTCTGGGTCCAGGCCAACCGGAACGTCCCGGTCTCGAGTTCGCGAGCGATTAGCGGGGCTCCCCAGAAGATGCCGATAACCGCGGGGGCGAGGACGGTGCCGACGATGCCGATCATGTATACGACCGGGTCGGAGCCGACTCCAATCTGGCGGAGGAAGTTGCTGGCCAGCTGCCCGCAACTGTCGCCGTGGCAGCCGCTGATCCCGCTATTGGCGTACAAGCTGGCCAGATGCGGGCCGGTGACCGCCAGCAGGACAGCGAACGCCGCCAGCGCCGCGGCCGCGGTAACGGCCTGGGCCCGGAACTGGCGCCAGGTCAGCCAGATCATGTCCGCACCTCCTGCAGGTGGTTGCGGCGGCCGCGTCCGGCGGCCTGGCTCATGTAGGCCAGGACCAGGTCTTCCAGGCCGACCTCGGAGACGGTCCAGGCAGGGTCAAGCACCGGGCCGCCAGTGCGCACCAGCAGCGTGCTCTGCCGGTCGGTGTGGCTGGCGGAGATGACCTGCTGCCCGGCCGGCAGCGTGTCAGGGTCGCGGCGCGGGCCGGACAGCAGGTAGTGGGTGGCCAGTAGCTCCTCGACCAGCCCGGCGACCCGCACCCGCGAGGCGACCAGCACGATCAGGTAGTCGCAGACCCGCTCCAGGTCCGCCACCAGGTGGGAGGACAGCACTACCGACAGTTCCTGCTCGGCGACGGCTTCCATCAGGTCCTGCAGGAACTCCCGCCGGGCCAGCGGGTCCAGGCTGGCCACCGGCTCATCCAGGATCAGCAGCTCGGGCCGTTTGGCGACTGCCAGGGTCAGCGCAAGCTGGGCACGCTGACCGCCGGACAGCGTGCCGGCCTTCTGGCCCTGGTCCACGCCAAGCCGGTCGATCCGGCCGCGGGCCAGGTCCGCGTCCCATCCCGGGTTCAGGTGCGCGCCCAAGGCGAGGTGGTCGGCGACCGGCAGCCCGGCGTATACCGGCGCGTCCTGAGCCAGGTACCCGACCCTGGCCAGCTGCGCGGGGCCGGCCGCGGGCCGGTCGCCGAGTACCTCGATGCTGCCCGTGGTCGGCGCCAGCAACCCGGTGGCCAGGGACAGCAGGGTTGTCTTCCCGGCCCCGTTCGGGCCGACCAGGCCAACCACATGCCCGGGCGGGATGGAAAGCGTGCAGTCGGCCAGCGCCCACAGCCGCCGGTAGCGTTTGCCAAGCCCGTTGGTTTCAATGACCGCGGTCATGCTATGTCCTGTTCAGTTGCGGACCGAAAGGTGCTGGCGAACAGGGCCTCGATGGACTCCTCGTCCAGGCCGGCGCGGCGCGCCTTGGCCAGCCAGCGTTGCAGGTCGCGGCGCAGCGGCCCGTGCGCGGCCAGCGACGCGCCGCCCAGGGTCCCTGTCACGAACGTCCCGATTCCCGGGCGGGCGGCCACCAGGCCTTCGTATTCCAGCTCCCGGTAGGCCTTCAGCACCGTGTTCGGGTTGATGGCCAGCCCCGCCACCACGTCCTTCACCGTGGGCAGCTGGTCACCCTCGCGCAGCAGGCCCAGCCGCAGCGCGTGCCGCACCTGGTGGATCAGCTGCAGGTACGGCGCGACGCCGGACCGGCCGTTCAGGTGGAACTCGATCACCATGCCTCGATTCATCTAGTTAGCTAGCACTATAGGCTCCTAACAAGATGCCCTGTCAAGGCATGCTGCTGACCCGCGAACGCAATCTTCGATGTCGCTGAGACACGAACGGAGGCCCGCAGCGTTCGCTGCGGGCCTCCGTTCGCCTTACCGCGTTCCTATGAGCCAGATGCCTGGCCCCGCTCCGGCGCCTCGACCCCGGATCCGGTCGCCTTGGCGAGCTCGACCGGCGGCGTGTCTGGCACCACCTCGGGCTTCGGCACGCCCTTGAAGGTGAACTTGGCTTCCTTGCCGGTGCCCTCGGTGTCGACCATGATGATCTGCCCGGCCTTGACCTCGCCGAACAGGATCTTCTCAGACAGCTGGTCCTCGATCTCGCGCTGGATCGTGCGGCGCAGCGGCCTGGCGCCGAGCACCGGGTCGTAGCCGCGCTCGCCGAGCAGTTCCTTCGCGCCCTGCGTGAGCTCGATGCCCATGTCCCGGTCCTTGAGCCGCTCCTCCAGCATCGCGATCATCAGGTCGACGATCTGGAAGATCTCGTCCCTGGTGAGCTGGTGGAAGACGATGATGTCGTCGACGCGGTTCAGGAACTCGGGCCTGAAGTGCTGCTTCAGCTCGTCCTGCACCTTGTTCGTCATCCGCTCGTAGGATCCGGTCGACTCAGAAGCCGACCCGAACCCGACCGAGATGCCCTTGGAGATGTCCTTGGTGCCCAGGTTGGTCGTCATGATGATGACCGTGTTCTTGAAGTCCACGACCCGGCCCTGAGCGTCGGTCAGGCGGCCGTCCTCGAGGATCTGCAAGAGCGAGTTGAAGATGTCCTGGTGCGCCTTCTCGATCTCGTCGAACAGGACCACGGAGAACGGCCTGCGGCGGACCTTCTCGGTCAGCTGGCCGCCCTCCTCGTAGCCGACGTAGCCAGGAGGCGAGCCGAACAGCCGCGAGACCGTGTGCTTCTCCATGTACTCGCTCATGTCGAGCTGGATCAGCGAGTCCTCGTCACCGAACAGGAACGCCGCGAGCGTGCGGGACAGCTCCGTCTTGCCGACGCCCGACGGCCCGGCGAAGATGAACGAACCGCCTGGGCGCTTCGGGTCCTTCAGGCCGGCCCTGGTGCGGCGGATGGCCTGAGACAGCGCCTTGATCGCGTCGTTCTGGCCGATGACCCGCTTGTGCAGCTCGTCCTCCATCCGCAGCAAGCGCGCGGACTCGGCCTCGGTCAGCTTGAACACCGGGATGCCCGTCGCCGTCGCCAGCACCTCGGCGATCAGCTCCTCGTTCACCTCGGCGACGGCGTCCATGTCGCCGGCCTTCCACTCCTTCTCGCGGATGTCCTTCTTCTCGATCAGCTGCTTCTCCTTGTCCCGGAGAGCGGCAGCCTTCTCGAAGTCCTGCGAGTCGATCGCGGATTCCTTGTCCCTGCGCACCTCGGCGATCCGCTCGTCGAACTCGCGCAGGTCAGGCGGCGCGGTCATCCTGCGGATGCGCATCCGCGAGCCGGCCTCGTCGATCAGGTCGATCGCCTTGTCCGGCAGGAACCTGTCACTGATGTACCTGTCCGCCATCTGGGCGGCGGCCACCAGGGCGTCGTCGGTGATGGAGACCCTGTGGTGCGCCTCGTACCTGTCGCGCAGGCCCTTGAGGATCTCGATCGTGTGCGAGATCGTCGGCTCGGCGACCTGGATCGGCTGGAACCTGCGCTCGAGCGCGGCGTCCTTCTCCAGGTGCTTGCGGTACTCGTCAAGCGTGGTGGCGCCGATGGTCTGCAGCTCGCCGCGGGCGAGCATCGGCTTGAGTATCGAGGCCGCGTCGATCGCGCCCTCAGCGGCGCCGGCTCCGACGAGCGTGTGGATCTCGTCGATGAACAAGATGATGTCGCCGCGCGTGCGGATCTCCTTGAGCACCTTCTTCAGGCGCTCTTCGAAGTCACCGCGGTACCGCGAGCCGGCCACCAGCGCGCCCAGGTCAAGCGTGTAGAGCTGCTTGTCCTTGAGCGTCTCGGGCACCTCGCCCTTGACGATCCGCTGGGCCAGCCCCTCGACGACCGCGGTCTTGCCGACACCGGGCTCGCCGACCAGCACGGGATTGTTCTTGGTGCGCCGCGACAGCACCTGCATGACCCGCTCGACTTCCTTCTCCCGGCCGATCACCGGGTCGAGCTTGCCCTCGCGCGCGGCAGCCGTGAGGTTCCTGCCGAACTGGTCGAGCACCAGCGAGGTGGAAGGGGCGCTCTCGGATGAGGTACCGGCCGCGGGCGGCTCCTTGCCCTGGTAGCCGTGCAGCAACTGGATCACCTGCTGGCGCACCCGGTTCAGGTCCGCGCCAAGCCGCACCAGGACCTGGGCTGCGACGCCCTCGCCCTCGCGGATCAGCCCGAGCAGGATGTGCTCGGTGCCGATGTAGTTGTGACCAAGCTGCAATGCCTCGCGCAGCGAGAGCTCAAGAACCTTCTTGGCTCGCGGCGTGAAGGGAATATGCCCGGACGGTGCCTGCTGGCCCTGCCCGATGATCTCTTCAACTTGCTGCCGTACGGCTTCGAGGCTGATGCCGAGTGACTCAAGTGCCTTCGCAGCGACGCCCTCACCCTCGTGGATGAGGCCAAGAAGTATGTGCTCAGTGCCGATGTAATTGTGATTCAGCATCCTGGCCTCTTCCTGAGCCAGGACCACAACCCGCCGCGCCCGGTCGGTAAACCTCTCGAACATGCTCGTTCGCTCCCTCACCTTGCGACCGGGCATCAGCCACGATGGCCGCGTCCCTGCCGCGCACTAGCCCGTATACGGGGGAAGGCTTGGCTGCGACAGGCCATGCACGAGGGCCCACCGCACTCCAGAGAGACCTTCCCCGCTACAGGGGCGTTCACCCTCATCCAACCTATGGTGAGGGAAGGCTGTTCCCTGGTACGCCGCTAGCGAACGCGGCGCGGCTGAGGGCACACCGAACATCGCATCGATATCGATGGATACTGCGCTTATCACCCGCGTGCACGCCGCCAGCCACGCGAGCCAACGACCAGATACCTGGTCGGGTCGCCGGCCTCTGCCACCCCCGGTACGGCTACCCGGTGTGGCGGGCCGGACGGACTCCGAACCCCATGGCGGGAATGCGCGAGCTTTGAGCGGGCGACGCGCAACCCCGCTATCTCAAGCCGGGAACGTGGTTAGTGCGAGGCCTCGTACTCAGCGATGATGTTGCCGGGAATGCGGCCACGCTCGCTCACCTTGTGTCCGCGCTGCCGCGCCCATTCCCTGATCTCAGAACTACGCTCGCGGCCGGGTCCGGACCGCGCCTTACGCCGGCGGCCGCCAGCAGTTGCCCTGCGCGCGTGGTCGGCGAATGCGCCGATCTTCTCGCGAAGTTCCTTGCTGTGCGGGCCACATAGATCGATCTCGTACGCGTTGCCATCAAAGGCGAACGAAACAGACTCTGTTCCCTCCACCTCGCCATCGTGGGGAAGGTCGCACACCACCGTCACCACAGTCTTCTGAGCCATGCTGGTTAGCCTTTCCGTTACTGCCGAGTATTTAAGAGCTTAACCTATACCAGCCTACTGGCCGCCACAGATAAAGAAGTACTCTTCAAACGCGGCACGGTTTTCTTGTCCAACTCCGTGCAACAACTTCGGCGTCAGTTGTGTCGGGAACTAACTGTGACGGAGTGCTGCCGGTCAGTGATCGCGGTCAGTCCTGTCCTCTGATCTGTTCTCGCTGACGGAACGCGTGCCAGGACCGTCGTCTGATTCATTCGCTCCCTGGGACTCCGCTGAATCCCGCGATGAATCCGGCTCTTCGTCATCGGTGGCGTTCTTACCGCGCCGCATCTCATGGCGCACGAATGCAGCGGCCGCGATCAGGAAGGCGACAGCGACCAACAGCGGAGGTGTCAATGCGGCCAGGTCAGTTAGCATCGGCACCTCCCGTCATGGGTGTCAGGACAGCACAGCCGCCGGCCGGCGCCCTTCGCGGGATGGCGTGAGCTCCCGATCGGCAGCGATGCCGATAGCCGCATGGAGAGGCCAGAAGCCCAGTCAGCGCAGGCAATTGCGGCGGAGGCAATCGCGCGGTATTGTCGCCGCGCCGGAGCCTGGCCGCCTCCGTGTGCGGCAACCAGCCTACGCCCTGGCTCTCCGCCCAGCGCCGGGCAGGGCGAGACGAAAGCAGCCGCTCCACATCACCGACACGCGATCCACACCCGAATTCCACACTTGCAGTGCCGGATATCCCGCGACATCATGCGGTCGCCTCGATGGCTGGGCCGCACGCCAATTCCAGGGCTGCTCCGACCTGCCGGCAATGCAGGCTGTCCGGTCGGGCCTGAAGTGCATGTGGCGCCCAATGAAATCCTTTGCAGTTGCATGCTGCACGACTGCATGGCGCGCATGTTTTCGCTCTCGGATTGCGACATCCGGACATCTAGCTGGCCCTCGCCGGTCACCCGGAACGAATTTCGGCTATCTAAGCGGCCGAGCTACCGGTTTTCGTTCAGGAATCCTGCGGCGCACCCACTCGTACGGTGCACCCGAACAATGTCGCGGCGCATCAGCTACGGCTTTCGGCCTGTCCGAACATTCGTCAGTGAACCACCTGACCGCGGGATCGCGGGAACCTGAATGCCGCATGGATTGCCCGATGCCCGGCAACGGCCCGTTACGGCGCGACTACTATAACGTGCCCGGCATGCAACCAGCATGCCCGGTATTGCGTGATCGCACATCACGGCCAGATCACGCGTGCATGCTCCCCGCCCAGACACGCCTTCTGACCTGCGAAAACGTTGTCAATACCGGTGCCTGGCGGCGAACGGAGCACGATGGTCACCACGAGTTGTATGCCTGCATGCACCGAAAGTCACTACTGTCACCGAGGTGTCCGAGAAGGAACTTTTCTCATCAACGGTGCACCGAGTTCGTCAGTCGATTAGTGTCCCTGGCTGATACCTCGTTCCCGCTGGCGCGCCCTGACACGGGTACCGCTTGGCAAGGAAAGGAGCGCCACTGTGGAGCGCTCGCCAGATGGTTGGCACTCCAGGCGCCGCCCGGCAACTGGCGGCATAGGTCCCCTCACGGGGCCCTGCGGGCCGGCCGCTGGCCTCGGGCCCCTCACCACCAGGCACAGGCGATCGCCGAGGCTTGCCAGGCGCGTCGCGACGGCGGCCAGCATCGCGGCCGCCATAGGCCTCGCGGTCCCGGTCTCGATGTCCGGAGCCGCGTCGGCCAGTCCGCAGCCCACGCTGAAGGAGCTGCTCGCCCAGGCGGCCAAGCTGTCCAGGCAGATCGACAGCCTCAGCCAGCAGTACGACGCGCTGCGGATCCAGTACAACGAGGCCAAAGCGCAGGTCAAGGTCGCCCGCTTGACCGTGCGGCGGGACGAGCGGCTGCTCAAGATCGACCAGGCGGCCATCGCGCAGATCGCGGCCGCCGGTTACATGACCGGCGGGGTCAACCCGGCGATCAGCCTGCTGACGAGCAAGAGCCCCGAGTCCATGCTCAACCGGGCTTCGATACTCGGGCAGCTGCAGAAGGAGAACGGGAACAAGCTGCACCTGGTCGCGACGGCGCGGGCCGCGGCGCAGCGAGCCAAGCTGCTCGCCATCCAGCAGCAGGGCAAGGCCGCCAAGCTGTCCAAGGCCATGAAGGCCAAGGTCGCGGTCATCCAGGCCAAGGAGAACAAGCTCAACACGGCGGCCTTCGCGAAGGCGCTCGCGATCTACAGGCAGACCGGCACCTACCCGCCGATCCATGTCAACGGCCGGTCGCTCGGCGTTCAGGCGCTCAGGATCGCGATGACCAAGATCGGTGATCCTTACGTCTGGGGCGCAGCAGGGCCCAATAGCTTTGACTGCTCTGGCCTGGTCATGTGGGCCTACGCGCAGCTTGGCATCAGCCTGCCGCACTTCACCGGCGACCAGTGGAACTCGGGCGTCCACGTGCCGCGGAGCCAGCTCCAGCCAGGCGACCTCCTGTTCTTTTACTCGGGCATCAGCCACGTCGGGATCTACGTGGGCAACGGCTTCATGCTGGACGCGCCCACGTTCGGAATCCCGGTGGGCATTCACCCGGTCATGTGGGATGTCTTCGACGGCGGCGTCCGGATCGCCTAGCCCAGGCCGTCAGGCCCAGCCGCCTAGCTGGGCCTGACGATCGGGAACAGGATCGTCTCCCTGATCGACGCGCCGGTCAGCATGATCAGCACCCGGTCGATGCCCATGCCCATCCCGCCAGCGGGCGGCATGCCGTATTCGAGCGCTCGCAGGAAGTCCTCGTCGAGCTGCATGGCCTCGGCATCGCCGCCAGCGGCGAGCAGCGACTGCGCCGTGAACCTGGCCCGCTGCTCGACCGGGTCGACCAGCTCGGAGTAGCCGGTGCCGATCTCGGTACCGAACGCGACCAGGTCCCACTTCTCCGCCAGCCTGGGGTCCTCCCTGTGCGCCCTGGTCAGCGGCGAGACCTCGACGGGGAAGTCGCGGTAGAAGGTCGGCAGCACGGTCTTGGCCTCGACGAGGTGCTCGTATATCTCCAGCAGCACCTGGCCCGCATTCCACGACGGGTCCATGGCGATGCCTGCCCGATCGGCCAGCCTGCGCAGCTGATCCTCCCCGGTGTCCGGCGTCACCTTCTCGCCAAGCGCCGCGGAAACCGCGTCGTGCACGCTGACGGACGGCCACTCTCCGCCGATGTCGTGCTCTTCGCCGTCCGGCCGGCGCACCACCGTGCCGCCGAGCCCGGCCCGCGCCGCGCTGACGATCAGGCTCCTGGTCAGCGCCCCGATCGTGGTGTAGTCGCCGTACGCCTCATACGCCTCGAGCATCGTGAACTCGGGGTTGTGGGTCGCGTCCGCGCCCTCGTTGCGGAAGTTCCTGCCGAGCTCGTAGACCTTCTCAAGGCCGCCGACCATCAGCCGCTTGAGGTACAGCTCGAGCGCGATCCGCAGGTACAGCGGGATGTCGTAGGCATTGATGTGGGTCACGAACGGCCGTGCATTGGCGCCGCCATACAGCGTCTGCAGCATGGGCGTTTCCGCCTCGATGAATCCCTGGCTGTGCAGCTCCTCGCGGATGGCGCGGGTGACCGCCGCGCGCAATTCGGCCAGCCGCCTGGCTTCAGGGTTGACGATCAGGTCCACATAACGCATGCGCACCCGTGACTGCGGGTCCGTCAGGCCGGCGTGCTTGTCAGGGAGCGGACGCAGCGACTTGGCGGTGATCGCGAAGGAGTCGGCGAGCACGGAGAGCTCGCCGCTGCGCGACGTGATGACCTCGCCGGTCACCCCGACGTGATCGCCCAGGTCGACATCGGACTTCCATGCGGCGAGCCCGTCCTCGCCGATCCGGTCGCGGGAGATCATCACCTGGATCTCGCCAGAGCCGTCCTTGATCGTGGCGAAGCAGAGCTTGCCTCCGGTCCGGTAGAGCATGATCCGCCCCGTCACCCCGACCTCGTCGCCGGTGGCGGTGTCTGGCGGCAGGTCCTGATGCTGCTCCCTGACCTCGGCGATGGCGTGGGTGCGCGGGTAACTGACCGGATAAGGCTCGACGCCGGCCGCCCTGAGCCGCTCGACCTTGGCGATCCTGACCCGCATCTGCTCGGAGAGGTCAGCCGGCTGCCAGGAGTCTTCGCTCATCTGCCAGAATCTACCGCCGCGCCCTTCCCGCTAGCGACTCAGATTCCCGCCGCCCAGCACAACGGGTGCCCCAGCTATGAACCCTTGGTGGGGTCAGGGCACCACCAAGGGTTCATAGGTGGGCTGGTCCGGGGGTGATCAGGCGGTGAGGTTGCGCTCCCAGACCAGGCGGAGGCCGATCAGGGTGAGCCAGGGCTCGTAGGCGTCGATGATCTTGACCTCGTCGATGACGAGCGGCGCGAGGCCGCCGGTCGCGATCACGGTGACGTCATCGGGGTTGCCCGGCGACAACTCGGCGGCCATCCGGCTGGCGATCCCCTCGATCTGGCCTGCGAAGCCGAAGATGATCCCGGATTGCAGCGCCTCGACGGTGTTCTTGCCGACGACCCGCGCCGGCCTGGTCAGCTCGACCTTCAGCAACTGCGCGGCGCGCCTGGACAGCGCGTCGACGGAGATCTCGATCCCGGGCGCGAGCGCCCCGCCGACGAACTCGCCGCGCGCGCTCACGGCGTCAAAGTTTGTCGAGGTGCCGAAGTCGACCACGATCGCTGGCCCGCCGTACAGGTGCACCGCCGCGACGGTATTCATGATCCGGTCGGTGCCGACTTCCTTCGGATTGTCCATCCTGATCGAGACGCCGGTCTTGACCCCCGGCTCGACGATCAGCGCTGGCAGATCCTCGTAGTACCGGCCCAGCATCTCCCGCATCTCGTGCAGGACCGACGGCACGGTCGAGCACAACACGATCCCGTCGAGGCCCGCGGTCTCGACCTTCGCGCTCTGCGACAGCAGCCCGCGGAGCGTCACGGCCAGCTCGTCGGCGGTCCTGACCGGGTCCGTCGCGATCCGCCAGTGCTCCACAACCTCCTCGCCGTCGAAGACGCCGAGTACCGAGTTTGTGTTGCCGACGTCAATCGTGAGCAGCATGACCTACCGCTCCGGTCCTAGGTCAGCCCGGACGTCAAGGCCGATGTCGAGCACGGGGGCCGAGTGCGTCAGCGCACCCACCGCCAGATAGTCGACGCCGGTCGCGGCGACCGCAGCCGCGTCCTCCAGACTCAGCCCGCCGCTCGCCTCCAGCCTGGCCAGCCCGCCCGTCCGCCTGACCGCCTCCACCATGTCCGCCACGCTGAAATTGTCCAGCAAAATGAGGTCAGCTCCCGCCGCAACCGCCTCATCGACCTGCGCGAGCGTGTCGCACTCCACCTCGACCGGCAGGTCGGGCGCCATCTTGCCGACCGCGTCGAACGCCGCGGTCACCGACCCGGCACCAGCCACGTGATTGTCTTTGATCAGCGCCGCGTCCGACAGCGACATCCTGTGGTTGACCCCGCCCCCGCACCGCACCGCGTACTTCTCCAGCGCCCGCAGCCCTGGCAACGTCTTCCTGGTATCCCGAATCCGCGCCCCCGTCCCCGCCACAGCATCGACCCACTGCCGCGTCAGCGTTGCGATGCCCGACATGTGCCCCAGCAGGTTCAGCGCGGTCCGCTCCGCCGTCACCATCCCCGGCAGCGGCCCCGTCACGGTCATGAGGACGTCGCCTGCGCTAACCTTCGCACCGTCGGCGACGTGATGCTCGCTGGTGAGCTGCAGGTCACCGGCCAACTGGAACACCGCGTCAGCCACGTCAAGGCCGGCAACCACCCCCGGGCGCCGCGCCACAGCATCAGCGGTTCCCACCGCACCGGGCGGGATGGTTGCCGCCGTGGTCACGTCGGGACCCTCGGCGAGGTCTTCTGCTAGCCCCGCTTGGATGACTGCCAGCACCACAGCCGGATCGAGTCCCGCCGACTCCAGCTTCGCTGCCAACTCCGCGGAGATGTCACGCACCTTGAGGCTCCTCGCCGGAAGTTCGCACGAACCGGGCCGTCAGGCCATCGTCGGCTTCGCCGCTGAGGGACACGATGATGTGGCCGATCCAGTCGTCGGAGGAATCGGGGAAATCCTCCCGCCAGTGTGAGCCACGGGTTTCCGTTCGCAGGGTCGCGGCGGCTACGAGCGCCGAGGCGAGCGTGTGCACGTTGGTGGCCTCCCAGGCAGCCAGGCTGGGATGAGACGACTGCTGGTCACCAATCTTCCGCAGAGCGTCGGCAGCGGCCGCCAGGCCCGGCCCTGACCTGAGCACGCCAGCCTGTTCCGTCATCAGATGCCGGATCTGGTCAGTGGCACCGGGGTCGATCAGGCCGGGAGTGCGGTGCCTGGAACCACGGGGGTAGGGAGCCGGTGCCTGCCGGGGCGGGAGGCCTGACGCGAGGTCGGCGGCGATGCGCTCGGCGAAGACCAGGCCCTCGAGGAGGGAGTTGGAGGCGAGGCGGTTGGCGCCGTGGACGCCGGTGCAGGCGGCCTCGCCGCAGGCGTAGAGGCCGCCGACGGTGGTGCGCCCGTGCAGGTCGGCCTTCACGCCGCCGCTGGCGTAGTGGGCGGCAGGGACCACCGGGATGCGCTGGCGGACCGGGTCGATGCCGTGCGACAGGCAGCTGGCCCTGATCGTCGGGAACCTGTGCTCCCAGACGTCTTCGCCGAGGTGGGTGCCGTCGAGGTAGACGTGGTCGGCGCCGGTCTCGGCCATCACGTTCATGATCGCCTTGGCGACGACGTCGCGAGGCGCGAGGTCGGCGAGCGGGTGGCGGCCGGTCATGAACCGCCGCCCGGAGCCGTCGGTCAGGAACGCGCCCTCGCCGCGTACCGCCTCGGAGATGAGCGGCTGCCTGCCGCGGGCGCCGGAGCCGAGCCACAGCACGGTCGGATGGAACTGAACGAACTCAAGGTCGGCCGCCTCCGCTCCGGCGCGCAGCGCGAGGCCGATGCCGTCGCCCGTCGAGACCGGCGGGTTCGTGGTTGCCGAGAAGACCTGGCCCATCCCGCCGGTCGCCAGCACGACGGCTGGCGCGTGCACGGCTCCGACGCCGTCCTGCTGGCCTTCGCCGATCACGTGCAGCGTGAGGCCGGCGACGCTGCCGTCACCGGCCAGCAGCAGGTCCAGCGACATGGCGTGCTCGATCACGTCGATGCCGGTGCCTTCCTCGGCGCCTGCGCCCGCCGCGGCGAGGGCGCGGAGCAGCGCCCTGGAGACCTCGGCGCCGGTCGCGTCACCGCCCGCGTGCGCGATCCTGCGCCGCAGGTGCCCGCCTTCCCTGGTGAGCTCCAGCACGCCGCCGGCGTCAGCGTCGAACCTGGCACCGAGCGCGATCAGGCGGCGCACGGCTTGCGGGCCGTCGGTCACGAGCGCGCGGACGGCGTCGACGTCGCAGATGCCAGCGCCGGCGGTCAGGGTGTCGGCCAGGTGCTGTTCCGGGGTATCGCCAGGCCCGAGCGCGGCGGCGATGCCGCCCTGGGCCCACCGCGTCGAGCCGTCGTCAAGCAGCGACTTGGTGACCAGCAGCACGTTGCTGTCCGGCAGGACGCTGTGCGTGCTCAGCGCGGCCGTCACACCCGCGATGCCGGAGCCGACGACCACGACGTCGGCGTGCCTGACCCAGCCTGGCAGGGGAGCCAGCAGCCTGCGCGCGATCACCGGGCCCTCCGGGCCGGCTTCTCGCCTCGGGCCCTCCGGGCCGGCTTCTCGCCTCGGGCCCGCCCGAGGTCGATCGCCGTGTTGTCGATCAGCCTGGTCTTGCCGACGGTGGCGGCGACCAGGAGCAGGGCCCGGCCGGCGAAGCCGGCCGGGACCGGCAAGAACGTCACCGGATCGGCCATGGCCAGGTAGTCGGTCACGAGCGGCGGATCGGCCTGGCTGGCCGCCGACAGTTCGGCCTGCGCGGCCGCCAGGACCGCGGTCGCGCCAGCTCCGCCAGCGGCGGCCCCGGCGCGCAGCGCCCTGGACAGGGCGAGCGCCGTGTCCCGCTCCGCCGACGAGAGGTAGCGGTTCCTGCTGGAGATCGCCAGGCCATCCGGGTCGCGGACGATGCCCACCGGCTCGATCGTGACAGGGAGGTTCAAATCGGCCGCCATCTTGCGGACGACCGCGAACTGCTGCGCATCCTTATCCCCGAAGACCGCGACGTCTGGCTCGACCAGATTGAACAGCTTAAGCACGACGGTCAGAACGCCTTCGAAGAGCCCTGGCCGGAACGTCCCCTCGAGCACCTCGCCCATGGGACCCGGGCTCACCGTGATCATCTGCTTGGCGGGGTACATCTGCTCGTGGGACGGGGCGAAGACGACGTCGACGCCCTCCTCGGTGCAGACCGCGACGTCGTCGTCAAGCGCGCGCGGATAGCGGTCCAGGTCCTCACCGGCCCCGAACTGCAGCGGGTTTACGAACACGGATACCACGAGCGCCCCGTTAGGCGCCGAAATCTGCCTGGCCCTGCGCAGCAGCGCGCGGTGCCCGTCATGCAAGGCGCCCATGGTCGGTACCAGCACCACGGGCGCCCTCAGCGTCGCCCTGCAGGCGGCAAGCCCGGCCTTCGTCCTGGCCAGCATCGGGATCATGCGGCCGACCCTGACAGCACCCCGAGCAGGCGCTGGGCGTCCGCTGACGTCAGCATCCCGGCTGCCATCGCGCGGTCGGCGGTCAGCCGCGCCAGGGCGAGGTAGGCGCCGAGCGCCTCAGGCGAGGCCTTCGCGATGGCTTCCACGTGGGCCGCCACCGTCTCCGCGTCGCCGCGCGCCACGGGTCCGGTCAGCGCCTGATCGCCGAGCGCGAGCGCGTTCTCCAGCGCCGCGCCGAGCAGCGGGCCGAGCATCCTGGCCGGGTCGCGCACGCCTGCCTCGCGCAGCAGGTCGGCGGCCGCCGCGACAAGCGTGACCAAGTGGTTCGCGGCGCTGGCCAGGCCGGCGTGGTAGAGGCCGCGCTTGTCATCTTCGATGAACACGGGCTCGCCGCCCATCTCCACCACCAGTGCCTCGGCGACGGGTCTGAGCTGCTCGGGCGCCGTCACCCCGAACGAGATCCCGGTCATCTTGTCCACGTCGTCGGGACGCCCCGTGAAGGTCATCACCGGGTGCAGGGCAAGCGGCAGCGCGCCCGCCCTGACCGCGGGTTCGAGTACGGCCAGGCCGTGCCGGCCGCTCGCGTGGGCCATCATCCGGCCCTCCATCGCCACGCCGGTCTCGGCGAGCCCGCTGACCAGGGCGGGCAGCGCGTCGTCGGGAACGGTGAGCAGGACCAGATCTGATGCCTCGACGACCTGCTGAGGCCTGGCCACCTTCGCCTGCGGCAAGCTGCGCCTGATCCTCTCAAGCGAGGCCTGGGACACCGCTGACGCCGCGACGACCCGGTGGCCGGCCCTGGACAGCGCGGCGGCCATGGCAGTACCGGCCCGGCCGGCTCCACCACGCCGACGGCTAGCTGCGCCGGGTGCGGCAGATCCGCTTCCCCGGCGCCGGCCGGTGAGTTCTCGTGGTCTCGCATAGCCGTTCCGGTCCCTCCGTGTTGGCCAGAGCGCGCGCGCCGGACGCGCGGCCGCTCAGGACCTGCGCCCCCGCTGGCCGTTCGAGGACGGCATGTCGTCGGAGTCTTCGTCTTCAGGCGGCTCAGGCGCCCTGCAGGCTCGCTCCAGGTACAGGGCGGCCAGCACCAGCGCGATCGCCGCCAGCATCGTGACCCCTGATGCGAGCGCGTCGTGACCGGGCACGGGCTTGTCGATCAGCGGGATCGCATAGACCAGGAATCCGAGCGCGAGCCCGGCGATGGCCGATCCTGCGGCCGAGCTCGCCTTCGCCAGCGCCACCACCCGCGGGACGGCCATCGGCTGGATCGGCTTGGCTCCTGGCTGGCCGTGCAGCCGCGGGCCGATGTTCCTGCCGAACCCGAACTCGCCGATCGCGAGCAGGATCAGCGCAGGCACCGCCGTCCACGGCAGCGGCGGCAGGCTGGAGAAGGTGAACTTGACCACGATCCATGCCAGCGCAGCGCTGATCGCCCCGATCGCCAGAAGCGACCACGGCTTCGTTGGCTGCATCTGCTGACTCACCCACCCTGATTCGTTGTTGCCTGCGGCCGCACTGTCAGCCTAAGGTCGCCGCGCCGCCAAACAGCGCCGGCTCCGCCGGCGGCGGCGTGATCGGATCCTGGACCGGAGATCAGGCCGGCAACCGGGCCGAAGCCAGGCAGCGTCGCGCCGGGATCGACGTCGTGCCACGGCAACAGCACGAAGGCGCGTTCGTGCGCACGGGGATGCGGCAGGCTCAGGTCCGGTTCATCGCTGATCTCGTCGTCGATGGCGATGATGTCGATGTCGAGCGTGCGCGGACCCCACCTGATGGTCCTCACCCTGCCCTGGGCGTACTCGGCCGCCTGGGTGTACCGCAGGATGTCGTGGCCAGGTAGCGCGCTGACGGCGAGCAGGACCGCGTTGAAGTAGTCCGGCTGACCGGGGCCGCCGACCGGGCTGGTCTCGAAGACGGCGGACACGGCCCGCAGCTCAAGGCCTGGGGCGGCTGCCAGGTCATCGATGCCGGCCTGCATCGTGGCCAGGCGGTCACCGAGGTTGCTGCCGAGCGCGAGCACCACCTCGCGATCGGCGCTACGCGCCGGCTGCTGGCCTCTGGCCCCAGTCATGGCGCGTCCCGGCCGCGCCTGATCGTGACGCTGACATCCCGTACCGGCACGCCGACGGGCGCGTGCGGCTTGTGCACGGTGATCTCAGCATGCTGCACCGGCTCCTGCCCGAGACAGGCCGCGGCGAGCCGTGCGGCGAGCGTTTCGATCAGCGCCACCGGCTCACCCGCGACGATCTCGGCAAGCCGACTGGACAGCGCCCCGTAGTCAACGGTGCGCGACAGGTCGTCGGTGTCGGCTGCCGGGCTGGTGTCCAACCACAGAACGGCGTCGACGACGAACTCCTGGCCGCGCTCGCGCTCGGTGGCCAGCACCCCGTGATGCCCGTAGGCACGCAGGCCGGACAGGCAGATCCGGTCCATGTGGTTCACGGCAGACGTTCCTCGAGCAGCCGCGCGGCGATCCTGACCGCGTCGGCATTGGCGGGCACCGCGTGCACCCGCACGCACCAGGCTCCCGCCATGGCCGCGTACATAGTCAGCGCCGCCGTCGCGTCGTCGCACTCGGGGAACGGCCGCGGCTGGTCCTGGCCCGCGCCGAGCAGCCTGGCGATGAACCCCTTCCTGGACGCGCCGACCAGCACGGGGAAGGGCGCCGCTGGATGATCCAGGCAGCCGATCTCGCGCAGCCTGCTGAGCAGCGTCCAGCTGTGCGCAGGCAGCTTGGCGAAGCCGAGACCGGGATCGACGATCAGCTGAGCGGGGTCGACGCCGGCCGCCGTCAGCGCTGTCACCCGCTGCGACAGCTCGGCGGTCACCTCCTTGACCACGTCGGCGTAGACCGCCCGGTCCTGCATGTCCACGCTGTGGCCTCGCCAGTGCATGACCACGTAGGGGACCCTGGAATCGGCGATCAGGCCGGCCATCCCAGGATCGGCGAGGCCCCCGCTGACGTCGTTGACCAGGCGCGCGCCATCGGCGATGGCCCGCTCGGCGACGCGGACGCGCATCGTGTCGATGCTGACGAAGACGCCAGCGGCGGCGAGCGCGGAGATGACAGGCACAATCCGCCGCAGTTCCTCGTCCTCGCTGATCCGCAGCGCGCCCGGCCTGGTCGACTCGCCGCCCACGTCGACGAGGTCCGCTCCGGCGGCCGCCAGCTCAAGGCCGTGGGCGATCGCGGCATCGGGGCCGAACCATGTGCCGCCGTCAGAGAACGAGTCGGGCGTGACGTTGATGACGCCCATGACCAGGCACCGGCCAGCCGCGGGTAGACCCCGGGGACTGATCGCGGCACCGGCCATGGCGGTAATCTACAAGCCAGGTCGCAGCGGCGAAGGAACGGGCCGAGCCGCTCGGCCAGCCGGCTACGCGATACCCTCCGGCTCCTGATCATCGGGCTCGGGCGCGCGGTCTTCCGCGGACGGCCGGACACCGGCTGACGCCCGAAGAGCCGGTTTGACCGCGTTGCGCAGCTTCCTGATGACCCGGCGCGCCTCGAGCTTCGGCCAGACCAGGAATGCCTCGGCCTCCAGCGCGGCCAGGCCCACCCTGATCGTGTCCCTGGTCGACGTGAAGACCATGAACCTGGGCACCCAGGCCGGCGCGAACTTGGCGTTGAACTTGTACAGCGACTCGATCTGGAACCACCGGGACAAGAAGACCAGGATCCGGCGCCACGCGCGGGTGACCGGCCCGGCCCCGATCCGCTCGCCGCGTTCGAGCGCCGCGCGGAAGGCGGCGAAGTTCAGCGAGATGCGGGCCACGCCGAGGCCGGGAGCGGCCTTGATGGTCTCGACGATCATGAAGTCGTTCAAACCGGGCTGCGCCGACCTGTCCCTGCGCATCAGGTCAAGGGAGAGGCCGTCGGTGCCCCACGGCACGTAGTGCAGCAGCGCCCGCAGCTCTCCGTCCTCGACGGCGGTCGCGATCACGCACCGTTCGTCTCCAGGGCCGCCGATCCTGCCGAGCGCCATCGAGAATCCGCGCTCTGTCGGGTTCCCGCGCCAGGAGTCCGCCTGCCTGACCAGCCTCGCGATCTCCTCGGGCGGGACATCGCCCACCCGGCGGACCTGGGCCACGTAGCCGGCCCTGCTGACCCTGGTCACCATCTGCCTGACGTTGCGCATGGCCCTGCCCTGCAGCGAGAACTCGGCGACCTGCACGACTGCCTCGTCGCCGAGCTCGAGCGCGGTCAGTTCGCCCTGGCGGCACCAGATCTCCGCGCCGAGCTCACTGCACCCGATGACCGCGGGAACCCAGGCGTGCCTGGCGGCCATGTCCAGGAACGCGTCGATGGCGCCAGGCCAGGCCTCCTTGTCGCCAAGCGGGTCGCCGCTCGCGAGCATGACGCCCGAGACCACCCGGTAGCCGATGCAGGACTTCTTCGTCGCCGACCAGATCACGCTCTTGTCGTTGCGCAGCGCGAAGTAGCCGAGCGAGTCGGTGGCCCCGTGCCGGTCGAGCAGCTCCCTGATCTGGGTGGCATCGGCGGCGCTGAGCCGGCCTACTGGCCTGGCTGGCCGCAGGAACAAGAAGGCGCTGACGACCACCGTGACGAAACCGAGAGCGCCCATCAGCAGGTAGAAGAAGTCGCCGTGGATGTCGTCAGTGGCGAATCGCACCGGACCGCCGACGCCGACCAGGCCGTACAGGGCGGTCTGCAAGCGGGCGGCGAACGAGTAGCTGAGTGACAGGTCGGCTGGCCCCGACAGGTAACCGACGCCGATGATCAGGGTGGCCGCGAGCAAGCCGGTCAGCGCCGTCAGCGCCCGCCACCGGGTCCGCGCGTCCCCGATGGCGTAGAACTCAGTCCTGAAGTATGTGCCGGCCACGACCAGCAACGCCAGGATCACGAATCCGATGCCGACCCCGACCGCCATCTCGCGGTGATGGCCCACCAGGTAGATCGCGTGCGCCAGGCTGATGACCGCGCTGATCGTCAGCAGCGCCATGACTTCTTGCCACGCCCGGTGCTTACGCCTGCGCAATCCGTACGACAGCATCAGCAGGAGCAGGCCGATGATGATGTCGGCGGTCCTGGTCAGGACAGCGACGGTGCCCGGCACGACCACCGGCAGCCGCTGCAGCCTGGCGTGCAGGTCGTTGGTCGGCGCGGTGACGCCCAGGGTGACGTCCGCCAAACCGAGCAGGAACATCATCAGGCCGGCGGTAACCGGGACCCAGCGCCGTTGCTGCCGCCGGTCGACGCCCCTGGCCGCACGCGCAGGCGGCTTCTGGGCGGCGAGTTTCTGGGCGGGGTCCGGCAGCTCTGGCCGCGGCTGGCCTTCGGTGAGATCCGTCATATCCGACATCTGTGTGCGGCCCTGACTCACGGGCACAGCGTAGTGATAAACGACTGCGCTTGCGGACGAATCGTTAGGGGGTCTGCCTAGCGGCGGGCCATCAGCAAACTCATGGCCTCCGCCCTTGTGCCATCCGAACTGCGGAAGCAGCCGCGGACCGCGGACGTGACGGTCTTAGAACCCGGCTTGCGCACGCCCCTCATGGCCATGCACAAGTGCTCGGCTTCCACGACCACGATAACCCCGCGCGGCTCGAGCACCTCCATCAGCGAGTCGGCGATCTGGCTGGTCATCCGCTCCTGCACCTGCGGCCGCCTCGCGTACACGTCGACCAGCCTAGCGAGCTTGGACAGGCCGGTGATCTGGCCGCGCTCGTTCGGGATATAGCCCACGTGGGCGTGTCCGAAGAATGGCGTGAGATGGTGCTCGCAGGTCGAGAAAAGCTCGATATCGCGGACAAGTACCATTTCGTCATGGCCGGCGTCGAAGACCGTCGTCAAGACGTCCTTCGGGTGCTGGCCGAGCCCGGCGAACTGCTCGGCGTAGGCGCGCGCGACCCGGCCGGGAGTGTCCTTGATGCCATCGCGTTCGGGATCCTCACCGATCGCGAGCAGGATCTCCCGCACCGCCCGCTCGATCCGCTCAAGATCGACTGTGTGGCTCAACGAACTGGCTCCGTCAGCGGGGACGGCCGTCCGGCGGCCCGGCGTCTCGCCTCGTGCCCTGGTCGCCAGGCTCGATGCCGAACGGGTCAGGCATCGGCGCGATGCCGCCCGGGTAAGCGCCCTTGCTCAGGTTCGGAGTCTGGCCATTGCCGCCGAGCGGCAGTTCCTTGCCGTCGCTCGCCGCGGTCAGCGCTAGCTCCTTCGGAGTCAGCACGGGCGGCCGGTCAGAGGGCATCCGCTTGCCGTAACCCGTGTAGGAGCCGCGGGACGGCCGCTTCTGAACCGGCGCGAAGACCTCGAGCACCTGGGCCCGCGACAGCGTCTCGTGCTCCATCAGCTGCAGCACCAGATGATCGAGCACGTCCCTGTACTGCACCAGGACGTCCCACGCCTCGTCGTGCGCAGCCTCGATCAGGCGCCTGACCTCCTCGTCGATCGCCGAGGCGATCTCCTCTGAGTAATCACGCGAATGCGACATCTCGCGGCCGAGGAAAGGCTCAGAGTCGCCGGAGCCGAACTTGCGGGCCCCGAGGCGCTCGCTCATGCCGTACTCGGTCACCATGCCGCGGGCGATCTGGGAGGCCTTCTCGATGTCGTTGGCAGCGCCGGTGGTCGGCTCGTGGAACACGAGCTCCTCCGCGGTCCTGCCGCCGAGCAGCATCGCGAGCTGGTCCATCATCTCGGCCCGGCTTACCAGGAACTTGTCCTCCGACGGCGCCGCCGCCGTGTACCCGAGGGCACGGCCGCGCGGGATAATCGTGATCTTGTGCACCGGGTCGGCGTGCGGCATCGCGTGGCCGACGAGGGCGTGCCCGCCCTCGTGGTAGGCGATGAGCTTCCTCTCCTTCTCCGAGAGCAGCACGCTCTTGCGCTTGGGTCCCGCCGTGACGCGGTCGATGGCCTCCTCAAGGGAGTACATCGTGATCTGGGTCTCGTTGCCGCGCGCGGTGAGCAGCGCGCCCTCGTTGATCACGTTGGCGAGGTCGGCACCGGTGAAGCCAGGCGTGCGCCTGGCGATCACGTCGAGGTCGACGTCGTGCGCGAACGGCTTGCCCCTCGCGTGCACCCGCAGGATGCCCTTGCGGCCCGCGAGGTCCGGCTGCGCGACAACGATCTGGCGGTCGAACCTGCCGGGACGCAGCAGCGCCGGGTCGAGGATGTCGGGACGGTTGGTGGCGGCGATCACGATCACGCCGCCTTTGGTGTCGAAGCCATCCAGCTCGACAAGCAGCTGGTTCAGGGTCTGCTCGCGCTCGTCGTGCCCGCCGCCGAAGCCGGCTCCGCGGTGCCGACCGACCGCGTCGATCTCGTCGACGAACACGATCGCCGGGGCGTTGGCCTTGGCCTGCTCGAACAGGTCGCGAACACGAGAGGCGCCAACGCCTACGAACATCTCGACGAAATCAGAGCCTGAGATGGAGTAGAACGGCACGCCCGCCTCGCCGGCCACGGCGCGCGCCAGCAGCGTCTTGCCGGTTCCTGGCGGGCCATAGAGCAGCACGCCCTTGGGGATCTTGGCGCCGATGGCCTGGAACTTGGCTGGCGTCTGCAGGAATTCCTTGATCTCCTCGAGTTCCTCGATCGCCTCGTCGGCGCCCGCTACGTCGGCGAAGGTCGTCTTCGGCGTGTCCTTGGTGATCAGCTTGGCCCTGGACTTGCCGAAGTTCATGACCCGAGAGCCGCCGCCCTGCATCTGGTTCATGAACACGAAGAACAGCAAGAAGATGACGATGAACGGGAGCCAGCCGAGCAGCACGTTCAGCAGCGAGTTGCCCTGCGGGTTCTTGACGTCGTAGCCGCCGGGAAGCTGGCCGGCGTTGTTCTGCTTCTGCAGGATGCGGTAGATCGTGTTTTCCTGGTTGCCCACCCAGGTGGCCTGGAGGTTCTGGCCCTTGCTGGTGGTGACCTGGATGACCTGGGTCGGCACGTTGAGGATGGCCGACTTGACCTGCCCGGTCTGGACCAGCTTCACGACCTGCGAGGTCTGCACGGTGCGGTACTGGTTCGAACCGGTGAACTTGAGCACGACGACGAGCAGCACGAAAACAAGCAGGATGACCAGCATCCAGCTACGGAAGATGCGCTTCAGATCCATCGATTAGCGGCCCGGCGAGCCGGGCCGGTACCTCCTGCCGAGCCTCGTGTCCCGCCGCCTTCCGGCAGGAGCGCAATCCGTCCGAGCATTCCATGCGCGGTATTCCCGATCTCACGCATATAACGCGAGAGAACCGACGGTACACCGCGCCGGCTCGCACCGGCACGTAGGCGGCACTTCAGGAAGCCGCGTGCCCTATGCTCCGCCTCTACCCTATGTAAACGCTATTCAACTTCTGATGTGTTCCCCTCCGGATCCGCGGTGTTCACCTCCGGATCGGCCGAAGCTTCAGCGGAGTACGCATGCGGGGCGAGGGTGCCGATGAACGGCAGGTTGCGGTATCGCTCGGCGTAATCAAGGCCGTACCCGATGACGAACTTGTCATCGATCTCGAAGCCCGTGTAGGCCACCTCGACCGGCATCTGGGCCGCGGCCCGCTTGCGCAGCAGAACGCAGACACCGACCGAGGAAGGATCACGTGACTGCAGGTTGTGTACCAGATAGGACAGGGTGAGCCCGGAGTCCACGATGTCCTCGACGACGAGCACGTGCTTGCCGCTGATGTCCGCGTCGAGGTCCTTGAGTATCCGGACCACCCCAGACGAGGTAGTGCCAGAGCCGTAGGAGGAGATGGCCATCCAGTCCATGCTGACCGGCAGGTGCATGGCGCGGGCGAGATCGGCCATCACCATGACCGCGCCCTTGAGCACCCCGATCAGGATGAGTTCGCGGCCAGCGTAATCGGCGTCGATCTCGGCCGCGAGCTCGGCGATCCTCAGCTGCAGCTGCTCGCGCGTGATGAGCACCTCGAGCAGGTCCACGCCCATGTCAGTGGCGTCCAACGCGTCTCCACAGTGTTGTCCTGGAGCGAGCGCGCCGGGCAAGCCGCCGCGCTGCCGCTTATGGGTTGTCCTGGAGCGAGCGCGCCGGGCAAGCCGCCGCGCTGCCGCTCAAGGTCGGGTAGTGAACTGCAGCCTGCCATACCGCCTGACGCACCGGATCCCGCCTGGCAGGTCTGACCAGCGCTGGCCGCGCCAGGCCGTCACGAGCGCGTCAAGCTGTGCGATGTGGTCGGCGGCAACCGAGCCCGCCGGGGCGCCAGCCGCGATCGCCGCGCGCCTGAGCAGCCTGGTCCTGATCGCGGCGGGCAGCGCGGCAAGCGCGGTCACCGCCAGGCCGCCGTCGGCGGACATGAGGCCTTCCGCTGCCTCGGCAGCCATTGCGTCGAGCGCGTCCGCGTCGGCGCGCAGCTGGTCAGCGGTCCTGGCCAGCGCCTCGGTGACGCCAGGCCCGAGCAGCTCCTCCATCAGCGGCAGGATCCGCTGCCGCACCCGCGTCCTGGCGTAGGCAGCATCGGCGTTCTGCGGGTCATCCCACGGCCGCAGCCCCTGGGCAGCGCAGGCGGCCACGGTCTGGGCACGCCGCAATCCGAGCAGCGGACGCAGGTAACGACCAGTGGCGGCCGCCATTCCGGCCAGTGAGCGCCCGCCTGATCCCCTGGCCAGCCCGAGCAGGACCGTCTCGGCCTGGTCGTCCATGGTGTGCCCGAGCAGGACCGCCGTCGCGCTGTACTCAACAGCGGCGGCCTCGATCACCGCGTACCTAGCCTGCCTGGCAGCGGCCTCAGGTCCCGGATACGGGCCGGCTGCTCCGCGTGCGGGCACCTCAGCATGCAGGCATGCGACCGGATCGAGCCCGAGTTCACGCAGGGTCCCGGCCACTCGTGCCGCCTGCTCCGCCGAGCCTTCCTGCAGGCCGTGGTCGACCGTGATGCCGCCAGCTCGCACGCCGAGCCTGGGAGCCTCGAACGCCAGTGCCGCGGCGAGCGCGAGGGAGTCTGGGCCACCCGAGCAGGCGACCAGCACAAGCGGCGGGCGGCCGCCGTGGTCTGCACCGGCCAGGCTGGCGGGGCTGGCCGGACTGGCCGCAGCGGTCAGGCGGTCAGGCCGGTCAGGCTGCGGCGAACGCCGAGCCTGACAGCCGCGACGGCCGGATCCAGGCCCTTCGGGCCGGCTTCTCGCTTCGGGCCCTCCGGGCCGGCTTCTCGCTTCGGGCCCTCCGGGCCGGCTTCTCGCTTCGGGCCCTTCGGGCCGGCTTCTCGCTTCGGGCCCTTCGGGCCGGCTTCTCGCTTCGGGCCCTTCGGGCCGGCTTCTCGCTTCGGGCCCATCGCACGTCAGCCGGCCTGCCGCTCCGTGCCATCGGTGCCGGGCGCTTCGGCCGCTGACCTGTCGCCCGCCGGCCTCTCGCCCGCTGGCGCGCCAGGCGCCGTGCCGTTGCTGGCGGTGCCGTTCTTTCCTGGCCCGTTCTGCCCTGGGCTCTCGAGCTGTGCGGCGCTGAAGCCCGGCCCGGCGACCCGCTCAAGCCACAGTCGCGGGCTGGCGATCTCCTCCTTGGTCGGCAGCGTCTCTGGCGACGTCCAGACCCGGTTGAAGGTCTCCATTCCGGCTTCGCTGACGACGGCCCTGACGAACGCGGCGCCCTGCTGGTACTGCCGCATCTTCAGGTCGATACCGAGGATGCGGCGGATCGCCTGCTCCAGCCGGTTCCCCGAGGTACGCCGCGCGTTGAACTTGGCCCTGATCTGTTCGACAGAGGGCACTACGGCCGGCCCGACGGCGTCCATCACGTAGTCGCCGTGCCCTTCGACGAGCGTCATCACGGAGGTCAGGCGGTCAAGGATCTCCCGTTGCCGCTGGCTCTGCATGGCCTCGATCAGGCTGGCGCCGTCGCCGCCGCGGACCGCGCCGCTGACAGCATCGGCGGCCGCGCGGAGCCGGTTCAGGATGGAGGCGGGATCGAGGTCGGAGGCAAGCAGGAACTCGGTCATCTGCCGCTGCACGTACGGGCGCAGCCACGGCACCGAGGTGAACTGGGTCCTGTGGGTCTCCTCGTGCAGGCAGACCCAGCGCCGGAAGTCGCTCGGATCGACGCCAAGCTCCCGCTCGACCATCACGATGTTCGGGGCCACCAGCGTGAGCCGCCCTGGCGGCGCGTCCTCGGCTGGCTTCTCGGGGTCGGGCGGGAGGAAGAGCTCGTACTGCCCGAGCACCCGGCCGGCCAGGTAGGCAAGGATCAGCCCGGCCTGCATGCCGGTGACCCGGGAGCCGACCGCGGTCAGCATCGAGCCGACGGGCGGCGCGGCCCCGATGTCCTGCATGTGCTCGACCAGCGGGTCGAGCACCACCTCGAAGCCAGTGATGTTGGCCTTGATCCAGCCTGGCCGGTCGACGATGGCGACCTTGCCGCCGTCGTCATCGCCGGGCAAACCGGTCACCTCGCGGACCGGTTCGGCGACGGCCGCGGCTTGCTCGCGCAGTTCGGCCACCACCCGCCTCGCCTCGGTCAGGCTGACCTGAGGGCCAGGCCTGACCCACCTGATCGCGGTCGAGGAGGCTACGTTCCAGTCGATCATTTGGGAGCTGCTCACCCCTCCACCGTACGTGGCCATGCAGCTAGCCGCAGCCGCAGCCAGCCAGAGCGGTGGCGAGCTGAGCGAGGGTCGCCTCCGGCTGGCCCCCGAGCCGCACCGGGATGTCGTTGCCCATGAACGCGAACGCGAGCACCTGGCCGCTGGCCGTCACAGTGACGCCTGCCATGGTCGCCACGTGCGTGAGGTTGCCGGTCTTCGCCCGCACCATGCCCAGGCCGGCCGGGCCGAACGGGCCGAAGAAACTGCCGGGGCCCAGCGTTCCCGAGAAGCCCGCCACCGGCATCCCGGTGATCACCGGCCGCAGCCGCGCGCCTGACCTGGCGGCCAGCGCGACCAGGGTGACGAGTGCCCGCGGGGAGATCCTGTCCATCGGCGACAGCCCGCTGCCGTCGTACAGGTGCAAGCCATGGACCTTGAGCTTGGCGGCCACGGCGACGACCCCCGCTGCCGCGCCAGCGAACGTGCCAGGCCGGCCAGTCGCGATCGCTACGTGCCTGGCCAGCGTCTCGGCGATGACGTTGTTGCTCTCGGTCAGCATCTGCTGCACGATCGCAGCCAGCGTCGGGGACCTGACCAGCGCGAGCACCCGGCCGGCGCGCGGCGCGTGTCCCGCTGACGGCTTCCCGCGGACGGTGATGCCGTCCTTGCGCAGCAGGACAGCGAACGTTCGGGCGGCGTCCCGGCTCGGCGTCAGCGACCTGGGCCGGAAATTGCCCGGGTCGTCAGAGTCCTCGGGGGTGCCATGTGCGGTCAGCCGGCCCTGGTCCACTTCGAGGCCGGTGATCGGGGTGATATTGCCGCTCGAGACGTAGTTCCCCGCGGCGCCGAACGGTTTCCAGCCGCGGGCCGCGGCAGGGCCGCCGAAAAGCGAGGCGTCGTAACGCAGAGTGACTGACTTTGTTCCTTTCGCGCGGAGCGCCCTGGCGGTCGCTGCCGCCAGCGTGCTCAGCGTCGCGGGCCGCGGATAGTCGCCGTCCGGGTACGGGTGCACGGCCAGGGTCGGATCGCCGCCGCCCGCGAGCACGAGTTGCGCGCCGCCTGCCGCACCGGCCCTGCCGCCGATGAGCACCCGCGTGCTGAACCTGGCCTGCGGGCCGAGCGTCTCGAGCGCCGCGACGGCTGTGGCGATCTTGGTGGTCGACGCGGGGGCGAAGCCGGCCGCGGCGTCCTGCGCGTACAGCACCTGACCCGTCGAAAGGTCCGCGACCAGGGCGCCTACGTGCGGACCTAGGTTGCCGGACTTGACCAGCCCGTCGACTCTCGCGGTCACACCGGTCGCGGTAGCCACCCCACCGCCCGTCCCGCCGGATCCGCCTGACCCGCCCGATGGCGAGCCGGTCGTGGCGCGCAGCGCCTTCCCCGGCCTCGCCAGGTCGTGCCCGGCGACAGCGGGAAGCTGAAAGAGGGCGAGCCTGCGCGGCATCAAACGCGCGACCGCGGCTCCGGCGCCGATCGTGAACAGGCAGAGCAGTGCCAGCGCCAGCGCCGTCATCCGCGCCAGCCGGTTCACTGTCTGTTCTCCTTCGCCAGATGCCGGGCCCTTCGACAGGCGCTGTCACCGAGGGTATACATCACTTCAGGGGTACACACCAAGGCAGTCAGGCAATCATTCCACCGGGCAGGGAGACTAGGCCGTGGAGTTCGACGTAGTCATCGAGATCCCCAAGGGCCAGCGCAACAAGTACGAGGTGGACCACCACACCGGGCGGATCAGGCTAGACCGGATGCTGTTCACCTCCACGAGATATCCCGCCGACTACGGATTCATCGAGCACACGCTCGCCGAGGACGGCGACCCGCTCGACGCCCTCGTCTTGCTCGAAGAGCCGACCTTCCCTGGCTGCCTGATCAGCTGCCGCGCCATCGGCATGTTCAGGATGCGGGACGAGAAAGGCCGCGACGACAAGGTCCTGTGCGTCCCGGCAACCGATCCGCGGCACGCGCACTTGCACGACATCTCTGATGTCTCGGAGTTCGATCTTCTTGAGATCCAGCACTTCTTCGAGGTGTACAAGGCGCTCGAGCCGGGCAAGGAGGTCGAGGCGGCGAGGTGGGTCGGTCAGCAGGCAGCCGAGGACGAGATCGAGGCCTGCAGGAAGCGGCTCGCGAAGGACCAGGGAGGTGGCCCAGGTGGCTGATCCCGGCATCCGAGCCAGCCGTCTCGAACAGCTGGATTTCACCGACGACGACGCTCGCATCCTGAGCGCGAGCCCGTTGCTGCGGGAGCTTGACGAGGAGGACGCTGAGCACTTCCGCCCGCACACCCGCGTGGTGCTGCTGCCGCGCGGCGACAAGCTGTTCGACGAGGGCGACCTCGGGGACAGCGTGTACCTGGTGATCACCGGCAAGGTGAAGCTGACCAGAACCGCGCCGGACGGCAGGGAGAGCCTGGTCAGCGTGCACGGGCCTGGCGACATGTTCGGTGAGCTGGCCATGTTCGACCCGACGTACCGCACCTCAACGGCGGTCGCTGTCACCGACGCGAGGCTCGCCCAGATCGCGCACGATGACCTGCGGGCCGTGCTGGCCACCAGGCCGCCGGTCGCGCTGTTGCTGCTGAAGGTGCTCGCGCAACGCCTCAGGCGGATCACCGAGGCCAACACGAACCTCATCTTCACCGACGTGCCAGGGCGCGTCGCCAAGGCCCTGCTCGAGCTAGCCGCGAAGTTCGGGATGCCGACGGATGATGGCATTCAGGTCAACCACGACCTGACACAGGAAGAACTCGCCCAGCTCGTCGGCGCATCACGGGAGACGGTGAACAAGGCGCTGGCCGACTTCGCGACCAGGGGCTGGATCCAGCTGGCGGCCAAGTCGGTGCTGCTGATCGACCCCGACCGGCTCAAGCGCCGGGCCAGGTAGCTATCTGGCTGACGTCCATATCCGGCGGCAGCTCGCCGGCCTGACCCAGGTACACGAGCTGGGCCTTGACCGAGATCTCGGCGAATGGCCACAAAGCACGATCCACGTCGGCGTAGACCCTCGCCACGATCTGCGCTCGTGACCTGTCGCCCGCGGCCAGAGCGGCCCTGATCTCGGCGAGTCGCTCCGCGCGGTGTGTTATGTAAAAGTCGAGAACAGCCGCCGGGTCGCCGAGCAGCGGGCCATGGCCTGGCAGCAGCGCCCGCAACGGCTCGGCATCGGCGAGCGCGCGGAGCCGGCCGAGCGAACCGAGGTAGTCAGCGAGGTCGCCGTCATCGGCGATGACGGTGGTGCCGCGGCCGAGCACGGTGTCACCGGTGAGCACCGCGCCATCGGCGCGCAGGTACAGGCTGACCGAGTCGGCCGTGTGCCCTGGCGTCGTGACGACCTCGATCTCGCAGCCGCTGGCCGCGACGACCGCGCCTGGTGGCAGGCCTTCGTCACCGAGCCGGTGCGCCAGGTCGACGGCCCGCACGCCAGCGCCGGTCAGGCCGGCCAGCGCGCGGGCGCCGCCCGAGTGGTCGGCGTGTCCGTGCGTCAGCACGATGGCCGCGATCCGCTGGCCGGCCTGCTCGGCGACGGACACGACCCGGCGCAGGTGCGCCCCGTCGTCGGGTCCTGGGTCGACAACCACGGTCGTGGCCGAGCCGGGCTCGGCTACCAGCCACGTGTTGGTGCCGTCGAGCGTCATCAGGCCAGGGTTCGGGGCGAGGACGCAGTGCGCCCTGTCCGTGCCTGACCCGTCGATCTCCCCGGCACCGGTCACAGCGGGTATTCCCTGTCGCCTGGCACCTTCAGCCAGGTCGCGCCCTCGGTCACCACGACCTCGGGCAGCAGGGGGCATACCTCGCGCTGCGCCGCGAGCACGGCGCCAACATCGGCATGCTCGGCCAGCTCGGCCAGCGTCATCGCGGTTGGCAGCCAGAGCTGGATCTGCCCGGCCCTGCCAGCCTCGAGCGCGTCGGCAGGAGCGATCCACTGGACAGCGGCGGCCTCGCCGCCGACATCCCTGGTCCGCTGGCCCTCGGGCAGCGCGGCGGCGAAGAACCTGGCATCGAAGCGACGCGGCTCCACCGCCGGCGTGATCCAGCGCGACCAGGGCCGCAGCAGGTCGGCACGCAGGATCAGCTCACGCCTGCCCAGCATCTCGGCGAGCGACAGCGACCGGTCGAGCAGCGCCTGCCTGTCGGCCTCCCAGTCCTCGCCGGTCGTGTCCGCGACCACGGAGCCGGCCGACGGGCCCGCCAGCAGCACGCCGGACTCCTCGAACGTCTCCCTGACCGCGGCGCAGACGAGCGCCCTCGCGAGGTGCGGCGGGGCGTCGAACACCTGGCCCCAGTGGTCGACCCCTGGCCCTGCCCAGGCGACCTCCTCGTCGACGTCCCGCTGGTCGACCGAGCCGCCTGGAAAGACGTAGGCCCCTGGCGCGAACGCCATCGACGGCTTGCGCCGCAGCATGTAGACCTCGAAGCCGAGGCGAGAAGCCGGCCGGGAGGGTCCGGACCCGGAGCGCCCGGACCCGGAGCGCCCGGACCCGGAGGGCCCGGGCCCGGACCCGGACGGGCGCAGCAGCATCACCGTTGCCGCGTCCCTGGGCAAGGCGGGCTGCCTGTTGCCCTCGACGAACGAGCGCGCGGCCTCGGCGAGATGCTCGGGGATCCTGACCTGGCTCACGTCGGCCGCATTCAGTCGCTCACCTCGGCGATCAGCTCGACCTCGACCGGGGCGTCCAGCGGCAGGGCGGCCATGCCAACCGCGCTCCTCGCGTGCCGGCCGGCCTCGCCGAAGACCTCGAGCAGCAGCTCGCTGGCCCCGTTCGCGACCTGCGGCTGTCCAGTGAAGCCGGGGGCGCTGGCCACGAAGACGGTGACCTTCACGATCCGCTTGATCGCGTCCAGGCCCCCCGCCTCCGATGCAGCGGCGGCCAGCGCGTTCAGCGCGCAGGTCCTGGCCAGCGCGGCGGCTTCGTGGGCGCCCACCTGCGCGCCGACCTTGCCGGTGGCGAGCAGCTGGCCATCGGCCACGGGCAGCTGCCCGGCGGTGTACACGAAGCTGCCCGACTTGACCGCGGGCACGTAAGCGGCCAGCGGCGGCGTGACCACCGGCAGCGTCAGGCCGAGCGCGGCCAGCCGCTGCTCAGGCGAGTGACCAGATACGCTCCGCTCGGGGTCGAAGTCGTCGGTCACGACTTGGGCCGCTTCAGGTAGGCGACGAGCTGCTCGGTGTTGGGACCTGGAATCACCGCCACCAGCTCCCAGCCGTCGTCGCCCCAGTTGTCGAGGATCTGCTTGGTCGCGTGCACGAGCAACGGCACCGTCGCGTATTCCCATTTCTGCATGGCCGTTACCTTAGCCGTCCCGGCAGATCGGGGGCCGGGCTGTGCCTCAGCTTCCGGGCGTCTCCGCCTGATCGCCGGCGCCGTTCGCGGACGGGTCAGGGCCTGAACCATCCGTGACTCGCGGGTCAGGTACCCGAGCCTCAGGTATCGCGGGCTCGGGGATCTCGGGCTCGGGGATCAGAGGGTCGGGTATCGCTCCCTCGGCGACCGGCGATTCGGGGATCGGCGCGACCGGCGGGATCGCGAGTGCCTCGTCCTGTCCGATCGCCGCGGCCTCCGGTGGCATCGGCTTGGTCTCGATCGCCGCTTCCGCGGCCGCCACCTCAGCGTCCCCGGTGTCCTCCGGCATCTGCCCGGCATACTGCGACAGCTGGCCAGATCCGCGGTCAAAGAACCGCAGCAGCTCGACCGGGATCGGCATCACCAGGGTGCTGTTCTTCTCCGCGGCAACCTCGACCACGGTCTGCAGAAGCCGCAGTTGCAGCGCTGCCGGGTCTCGCGCCATCACGTTCGCCGCGGCGGCCAGCCGCTTGGAGGCCTGGTACTCGCCGTCTGCGGTAATGATTCTGGCCCGGCGTTCGCGCTCGGCCTCGGCTTGCCTTGCCATCGACCGCTTCATGCCCTCAGGCAGGGATACGTCCTTGATCTCGACCCGCTCCACCCTGACGCCCCACGGGCCCTCGGTCGGCTCGTCGATGATCACCCTGAGCTGCCGGTTCACGGAATCGCGCTCGGCCAGCAGCTGCTGCAGCTCGGTCTGGCCGATGATCGAGCGCAGCGAGGTCTGCGCCTGCTGGGAGACCGCGAACATGTAGTTCTGCACGTTGATGGTCGCCTTGATCGGATCGACGACGCGGAAGTAGGCCACCGCGTCCACCCGAACGCTGACGTTGTCCATGGTGATGCCCTCTTGCGCGGGCACAGCCATCGCGATGATCTGCTTGTTGACCTTCTGAATCTTGTCGCCGACCGGACGGATGAACGTCAGGCCAGGCTGACGGGTCCGCGGCAGAATCCGGCCGAACCGGAAAACGATGCCCTCTTCGTACTGCTGAACCTGCTTTACGCTGCGACCGAACAAAATCAGCCCGCCGGCGGCAACAAACGCCACAATCCCCAGCAGAGCATCCATTCGCGACACCTTCTCACGAGTTGCGCCGGGACGGACCCCGGGAACTCCAGTCCTCGCCCGGCTGTCTCAGTCCTCAGCCTAGTCATTGCCCCGAGCGCTCAGTTAACGCCCAGATGACGGCCAGGCCACGGAACGGCCTCAGAACCCGTGACTTCTGCAACGGATCCGGCGACGGCCGGGTTCGGTCCGTCAGCGACGCGGCGCGGCTTCGCCGCCGTTCCGGCGCGGATAACCTCATGCACGTGAGCGTGCGGGATACGGACTGGGACGGCGTGCGGCTGCACGTCGTGACCGGCAAGGGCGGGACCGGCAAGACCACGGTCGCCGCGGCGCTCGCGCTCGCCCTGGCTTCGCACGGCAAGCCGGCGCTGCTCATCGAGGTGGAGGGCAGGCAGGGCATCGCGCAGGTCTTCGACGTGCCACCGCTGCCGTACGAGGAGCGCAGGGTCGCCGTCGCCCCGGCCGACGACGGCAGGCCGGGGGGCGACGTTTACGCCCTGGCCGTCGATCCCCAGTCGGCGCTGATCGAGTACCTGGAGATGTTCTACAACCTGCGCCAGGCCGGGCGGGCGCTGACCAAGCTCGGCGTGCTCGACTTCGCGACCACGATCGCTCCAGGGCTCTCCGACGTCCTGATCACCGGCAAGGCGGCCGAGGCCGTGCGCCGCAAGTCAGGCGGCAGCCCCGTATACGGGGCCGTCGTGATGGACGCGCCGCCCACCGGCCGGATCAGCCGCTTCCTGAACGTGAGCTCGGAGGTGTCGGGGCTGGCCAAGGTCGGCCCGATCCGCGGGCACGCCGACACCGTGCGGAGCGTGATCGCCTCTCCGCAGACGGTGGTGCACTTCGTGACGCTGCTCGAGGAAATGCCGGTGCAGGAGACGCTCGACGGCATCACCGAGTTCCATGAGACCGGCCAGGGCGGGATCCGGCCAGGCGGCGTCGTGGTAAACATGATGCGCGAGGCGGAGCTCACAGGCTCAACGGCGCCCGGCCGGGCCAGCCTGGGCAGCAAGACGCGCGACGCCGAGGCGCTGGAGGTCGCACTCAAGGCGGCCGGCCTTGGCGATGACGCCGAGCTCGCCTTCGACCTGGCCGACGAGCTCGCCGACGAGGCACGGACGGCCCGCGCGCAGCGGGCCCTGCGCAAGCAACTTAACGAAGCCGGGCAGCCCTGCTACGAGCTCCCGCTGATCACCGACGGGATCGACCTGGCGGCGTTGTACCGGCTGGCCCAGGCTCTGCGCGAGCATGGTGCCGCGTGAGCCGCACCGTTACCCCGCTGGTGGTCGACCAGCTCATCGACGACTGGCGGACCAGGGTCATCGTCTGCTGCGGATCCGGCGGCGTGGGCAAGACGACGATCGCGGCCGCCGTCGGGCTGCGGGCGGCCGAGCGCGGCCGCCATGTCGTCGTGCTGACCGTCGACCCGGCCAGGCGGCTCGCCCAGTCGATGGGATTGACATCTCTCGATAACACACCCCGGCCGGTGACTGGGGTCCGCAAGCGCGCCGCCGCCCGGGCGAGTGCCGGCAACGACCCAGAGCACGCGGGCAGCCTGCACGCGATGATGCTCGACATGAAGCGGACGTTCGACGAGATCGTCGAGTCGCACGCGGACCCTGACCGGGCCGCCCAGATTCTCGCCAACCCCTTCTACCAGTCGCTGTCGTCCAGCTTCGCCGGGACGCAGGAGTACATGGCGATGGAGAAGCTCGGCCAGCTCCGCCGCGCAGACGAGTGGGACCTGATCGTGGTCGACACGCCGCCGAGCAGGTCAGCGCTCGACTTCCTGGACGCGCCGCAGCGGCTCGGGCGGTTCCTCGACGGCCGCCTGCTCCGGCTGCTCGTCGCGCCGGCCAAGCTCGGCGGCCGGTCTGGCCTGAGGATTCTCAACGCCGGCTTCGGCATGGTCACCGGAGTTGTCACGAAGATCATCGGGAGTCAGCTGCTGCGCGACGTGCAGACGTTCGTGTCGGCGATGGACACCATGTTCGGCGGTTTCAGGGAGCGAGCCGAGTACACCTACCGGCTGTTGCGCGCCCCGGGAACCGCGTTCCTGGTCATCGCGGCGCCCGAGCCGGACGCGCTCAGGGAGGCGTCGTACTTCATCGAACGGCTGGAGCGCGACGAGATGCCGCTGGCCGGACTGGTCCTGAACCGGGTGCACCGCTCGCCAGCTGCCAGGCTGTCGGCCGCGCGCAGCCTCGCCGCGGCCGAGACGCTGCAGGGGCTAGGCCAGAGCGAGTCGACGGGGCTCGGTATTGCCGCGCTGCGCCTGCACGCGGAACGGATGCGGCAAGCCGAATCGGAACGCAGGCTCGCGAGGCGATTCACGGCCGCGCATCCGCTTGTTCCCGTGGCGCAGGTTCCGGCTCAGCCTGATGACGTACACGACCTGAATGGCCTGCGCGTCATTGGCTCGGCGTTCGCGGCGAACTAGCCGCCCGCCGACGGCGTAATCGGCCAAACCTGCCGGAAGAGATCGGAAAGGCTGCAGCCATTCCCGCGCACGGCAGCCGATCACGGCCGACCGGGTACAGAATCGGCGAGAAAGGCGACGGCGACCTGGCTGATGCTGCCAGGACACACCTCGCCGTGGCCAGGACCTAGCTGGCGACCAGCTCGGTACCGGTGCTCTCGTACTTGTCCCTGGCGCTCTCGAGCAGCTCGCGCCATGAGACGACGTCGGACCTGCGGCGGAGCAGCGCGCGCCGCTCGCGCTCGGTCATGCCGCCCCACACGCCGAACTCGATCCGGTTGTCGAGCGCGTCGGCCAGGCACTCCGTGCGTACGGGGCAGCCGCGGCAGATCAGCTTGGCCCGGTTCTGCGCCGCGCCCTGAACGAAGAGCTCGTCAGGGTCGGTTCCCTTGCACGCGGCGCGGGCGGTCCAATCCGTGATCCACATGTGGCCCAACTCCTCCTGATCGTCACGCCCGCGGGGGGTCGTCACGCCGGGTGGCGCTTTCGCTGCAGTGATCGGGACACGGCCGCACGGCAGCTCCCGGTGTGATGGTTGCGAAAGAGTAACTTACGGAACTCAAGCCGGTAGCGCTAGTCCCCGGCATGCCCATTTCCCGTATAGCCCTGATGGGCTATACGGGATGCGGAACGTAGTCATGCAGCAACTGACAGCGACGATCCCCGTACTTCAGCGGCCGAAGGCCACAGATATCCCCGTTTGCTTGTCCTCCCACGACTAGTCTGGCGGGCAGCGTAACCTGTTCACGTGCTCTCCCCAGTTCGCCACGCCGGTTTCAAGACCATTGGCATGCTCGCTGCCCTTTCTCTGGGGGCTGGCCTGCTCAGCGCCGTCGCGGCGTTGCCGGTGATCGGGGTCGCGGGCATCGCGGTCAAGAACGCCGCTCAAACCTTCAACGACCTGCCGGTGGCCGGGCTCGGCCAGGTGCCGTCCAAGACTCAGATCCTCGATCGCACAGGCAAAGTGATCGCGATCTACTACCCGCGCGGCATCTACCGGGATCCGGTCAGGTGGAACAAGATCGCGCCGGTGATGAAGGACGCGATCGTCGCGATCGAGGACTACAGGTTCTGGAAGCACGGCGCGTTCGACCTGCACGGCACGTTGCGGGCCGTCTACAGCGACGTGTCAGGCAACCAGGTCCAGGGCGGATCGGACATCGCACAGCAGTACGTCAAGAACGCCTGCATCCTGACCGCCAAGACCACGGCGGCAGCCCAGGCTTGCACGGCGTTCAGCCCGGCTCGCAAGATCACCGAGCTGCGCATCGCTGCCAACGCCGCGCGGACGATGACCAAGCCTCAGCTGCTGACCGCGTACCTGAACGTGGCCTACTTCGACCACCAGGCCTACGGCATCAAGGTCGCGTCCGAGTACTACTTCTCTGTCCCGCCGTCCAAGCTGACGCTCACCCAGGCGGCGCTGCTGGCCGGGCTGGTGGAGTCGCCGACCAGGTATGACCCGGTCGCCAACCCGAAGAACGCACTGCACAGGCGCGCCCAGGTGCTAAGCGCGATGGCCGAGCATGGCTACATCAGCCGGGCGACGGCCAGCAAGGCCGCGAAGGCAGGGCTGGGCCTGAATCGTTCGTATGTCCCGCTGCAGACCGGCTGTACCAGCCCGAAGCTCAAGGGCTCTGCGTTCTTCTGCGACTACGTCATGTCGGTGATGAAGAACAATTCGGCCTACAAGAAGGCCTACCACCAGATGCAGACGACTGGCGGGCTCAAGGTCTACACCACGCTGAGCTCGAAGGACCAGCGGGCGGCGACGAAGGCCGTGAACTACGTGGTGCCGCCCAGGAACCCGGCCTACAACCCCGGCGACAATGTGGACACCGAGGTGATGATCCAGCCTGGCACCGGCTACGTGCGGGCCATAGCCGTCGACCGGCCATACGGCTTCGCGCCCGGCCAGACCAGCGTGGACTACGCCGTGGACAGCAAGTACGACGGCGGCGCGGGCGTGCAGACCGGATCCTCGTCGAAGCTGTTCACCTTGATCACCGCGCTGAAGCAGGGAATCCAGTTCGGCTTCAACCTGAAGGTTCACAACAACATGACCGTCGGCGGCTTCTCCGACTGCCACGGCCGGTTCGTCAACCCGTTCACGGTCCGCAACGCCGACGGCAACGAGGGCGGCGGCATTCCGCTGTACTTCGGCACGACCGCGTCGATCAACGCGTTCTACGTTGACCTCGAGTCGAAGGTCGGCCTGTGCAACGTGGTCAAGACCGCGGTCAGCATGGGCCTGCACCGCGCCGACGGTTCTTCACTGTTGAAGACGATCGGGAAGTACGGGCATCTCGGTTACGAGCCTGCCGCCGACAGCCTCGCCTCGTTCACGCTCGGCTCGGTGAACGTCTCGCCGATGTCGATGGCCGCGGCTTACGCGACAGTCGCTGCCCGCGGCGTCTACTGCCGTCCGGTCGCGATCATGCGGATCACCGACCTCAAGGGCAAGAACCTGCCGGTCCAGTCGGCTGGCTGCCACCGGGTGATGACCAAGGGGGTCGCGGACGCCGCCAACTACGTGCTCCGGGGCGTGCTGGTGAGCGGCACGGCAGGCGGCAGGAACATCCTCGGCCGCGAGGCCGCGGCCAAGACCGGCACCGCCAACGGCGGCTTCTACGCCGCGTTCGCCGGCTACACGCCGACCCTGGTCGGCTACGTGTCGGTGTTCAACCCGCTAAACCCGACTGGCTCGGGTGCCATGATCGGCTACCGCGCCACGTTCCGGCAGTTCCCTGGCGGCTACCCGGGCAACTCCGGCCAGATGTTCGGTGACGACGCGCCTGGTGCAACCTGGGAGTACTCGTTCAGCCACGCTGCCCTGGGCCGGCCCGTCGACTTCGTCCAGCCGCCTGCCTACTACTTCGGGCTCGGCTCGGGCTCCGCGCCGATCGCTCCGCCCAAGAAGCCGAAGCCGAAGCCGAAGCCAGGCGGAGGCGGCGGCGGCGGAGGAGGAGGTAACGGCGGCGGCGGAGGTAACGGCGGCGGCGGGGGCAACGGCCACTAGGCCGGTCCCGCCACCCTGGCGCTAGCCCGCCAGCTGGCGACGGACCTCGGCGGCGACCCTGGCTCCCTCGGCCCGGCCGGCCACGTTCGGGGTGACCGCCTTCATGACCTGGCCCATTGCGCCCTGACCGGCGGCACCGGTCTCGGCGATGGCGACAGCGACGAGGGAGGTCAGCTCGGCGTCATCGAGCTGGGCCGGCAGGTACTCGGCGAGTATCTCGCCTTCCGCCGTCTCGGCAGCCGCCTGATCGGCCCGGCCAGCACCGCGGAACGCCTCGGCCGCCTCGCGCCGGCGCTTCGCCTCCCTGGTGAGCAGCCGCTCGATCTCGGCGTCCTCGAGCTCGCGCGACGAGGTGCCAGAGACCTCTTCCTTCGAGATCTCGGTCAGCACCATCCGCAGCGTCCTGGTCCTCACCTCGTCGCGGTCCTTCATCGACGCGGTCAGGTCGGCACGGATCCGGTCCTTGAGTGCAGCCATGGCACCAATCCTGCCCGCCGCCGGGCTCGATCGCTCAGCGGGCGCGGCACTCGGGCAACCGTGGCACCATGAAAGCATGCGCCCACACGCCCTGATCGGGACCGCAGCCCTCGCCGGCGCCGCCGTCGCGGGCTACGCGGCCGTCGTCGAGCGCAACTGGTTCGCGCTGCGCCGGTACGAGGTTCCCGTGCTGCCGGCCGACTCCCGGCCGCTGCGGATCCTGCACATCTCGGACATGCACCTGACCCCTGGACGGCACAGGCTGCTCTCGTTCCTGCGCACCCTCGACGCCCTTGAGCCCGACCTGGTCGTGAACACCGGGGACTCGATTGCCGGGAAGCGCTCGGTTACTCCTCTGTTTGAGGCACTCGGGCCGCTGCTCGACCGGCCAGGGGTGTTCGTGTACGGCTCGAACGACATGTATGCGCCCGAGCCGAAGAACCCGGCGCGCTATATCTGGCGGACCAGCTCAGGCGAGCACAAGCGACACGTTCCCGACCTGCCGTGGGCCGAGCTCGGCGCCGGCATGGAGGCGGCCGGGTGGATGAACGCGAACAACAGGCGCGGCCGGATCAAGGTCGGCGACTTCGACGTCGAGGTCGGCGGCGTGCACGACTCGCATATCAACAGGGACCGGTACGAGAAGATCGCCGGGCCTGCCGACCCGGCCGCTGACCTGCGGCTCGGCGTCATGCACTCGCCGGAGCCCTCGGTGATGG
The DNA here is from genome assembly GCA_963739025.1 of uncultured Actinomycetota bacterium. GTDB lineage: Bacteria > Actinomycetota > Actinomycetes > Streptosporangiales > Streptosporangiaceae > Chersky-822. The sequence continues at coordinate 174,732 of CAVTYS010000008.1, forward strand.
ACCGGTTCGTCGCCGACGGCTTCGACCTCCTGCTCGCCGGCCACACCCACGGCGGCCAGATCTGCCTGCCTGGTTTCGGCACGCTCGTGACGAACTGCGGCATCGACCGCGCCCGCGGCAAGGGACTGCACCAGCACCCGAGCGGCCCCGGGCAGCGTCAGCGGGCGTTCCTGCACGTCTCGGCCGGGCTCGGCACCTCGCCGACCGCCCCTGTCCGCCTGGCCTGCCGGCCCGAGGCGACCGTGCTCACGCTGGTTCCGCGGATCGGCTAGACTCCCTACGCGGTCGCCGGGGTGTAGCGCAGCTTGGCAGCGCGCTTCGTTCGGGACGAAGAGGCCGCCGGTTCAAATCCGGCCACCCCGACCAGTTCAGCAGCCTGGCAACAGGCCACCAGCCCGCCACAGGGGGCGCCGAGTAACTAAGCCCGGCTACTCGATGGCGACGGGCACCTCACGCTCCAGGAGCACCGCGTCAGCGAAGTGCACTGCTGGCTGAGGCAACACCTCTAAGAGCCGACAGCAAACGACCGGCCTATCGAGTGCCCACTAGAGGAATGACAGCAACACTGACAGCAATGTCATCGTGCACGTGGCCCACGGGCACGCCGCAGCCGCCAAGGATCCGCAGCGGATCACGTCGCCGCGGCCCGGAGCTGATAAGGAAGAGGTCCGAGGTTCAAGTCCTCGCAGGCCCACCCAGGTCAGACATTTCTGGCCCCACGTAGTCCCACTTTCCAGCCCTATTGGGCTGGCAGCCGTCAGACACAGCGCCGTTACCTTGTTAGCCGGAGCCTGCCGACCGCCCGTTCGCGGTACTGGGGCGGCTGAACTGGGCAATGGCTTTTCGGAACGCGGGCCGATGCCGCCAAGTCAGGTCAGCTCTGATCAGTTTGCAGTTGTCCTGGACGGCGTGCTCGAAGCTGATTGCCCTTGGCAAGTGCGCGCCCTCCCGTGTCCAGCTACGCAGGCCGTTCAGGTCGGTCCTGAAGTGCCGTTTGAACTTCCACGGGACCCGGCTGCTGCCAGCGTCGGCAACCGCCCAGTTCAGCAAACTCGGGTTGTGGGCCTTCTCCCACGCGTAGAACAGCTCGCACGCCTGAACTCGTGGCTGGACGGGACCTGCGACGACGTAATGGGGCGCCGGGCCACCCAATAGACCTCGGTGGGGGCTGATGAGCCCCGCAGCGAAGACGATCGCGACGACGAACAGGACCTGAACAGCGACCCCACCGCACACCGCCAGCGCAACCACCCTGCCTACGCCCTGACGCTTCGGTCGCGGGCACCGCAGCTCGTGTTCCTCCCAGGGCTTGCCGCAAGTGCATGGGGCGGACGGGAGCCAGGTCATGACGTTCGTCATACCGCCCGGGGGCTCTTCCCGTCAATGCCAGTGCCCCGTATGATTAAGTGCCCGATATTCGGCCGAGTGACTGAACCGGATAGACGCCGACGAACCGGCCCGCCGAATGCCGTCGTTCCTGGGGCACTGTCGAAGCCGGAGGGCTTCTAGCAGCACTGAGTCCGCCTTGTGAACAGCGGGTCTACCATCGTGCGTTAGTCACGTATGGTTGCTACATTGCGCCTCGCCGACTGGCGTCGGCTATTGACTTGCTGACCCGGCGAGAAGCTAAATGTCCCAGTGGAACTCACCAGACGGTTCTCCGCTGACCAGTATGCGCGGGCTCTGGAGTCCTGGGAATGGATTGGTCTCGAGGGCAGGGAACCTGTCTTCACGTCGCCTTTCGGGGACGTTTTCTTTCGCGCGCCTGACGGCTTCTGGTGGCTCGACACCCTCGAAGGGACGCTGACGCATAGATGGCCGACCGCCGAAGCGCTGACAGGCGAGCTGAATACTCCGGAAGGCCAAGACCAGTACCTCCTCGCGGGACTGGCGTGGAGCGCCGACCGCCAGGGCGTAACGGTCGGCCCGCATCAGGTGTTCGACTTCAAGGTGCATCCACGGCTCGGTGGTCCGATCTCAGTGGAGAATGTCGGGGCGATCGACTTCGTAGTCGGTGTGAACCTCGCCGGACAGCTGCACCGTCAGATCCGAAACATGCCGCCGGGCACTCGCATCGCGGGCGTTCGATTCGACGGCGACCAGTAGGTTGATCATGTTCCCGGGTCATCATGAGCGAGTGCAGAAGGTTCTCAAGTGACGCTTGCCGTGTGGTCTGGGCGTGCCGGGCCTGCAGGGCTCCTGGAGACAAGTATCGGAGTCGAGTTTCGCGGTCGGCTCGGTCATCCTTCGTCCTACGGCCTGATCGCGGGCGAGTGGCTGTCGCAGGCGACCGAGAAGGTGGCTGTCTATCAGCCGTTCACGGGTTTAACGGTGCCCGTGGTGCCCGGCGAGGTGGTCGAAGCCGGGGTCGGCGAGTACTGGCCGTTCATTGTCGATAACTGCGAGATGCTGGGAACCTCAGTCACGATCACTGCGGTTGTGCACGGCATCGGCTCATCGGCCTGGGTCTTTCGTCGCCTGACCAAGCTGCTGGTCGCCGTGCTCACCACACCTGAGGCGCTCGATGACCAGGCACTCGCCCAGCTGTGGGCTTCATCGCCGGACTGACGCTGCATGACGTCGTCTGTCAAGGCGCTCCCACGAGCGCGGACACTATTTTGAGCTACCGAAATCCTCCCGGCTGATGGCTACTATGCCGATCACTGTCAGAATCAGACGCATCTCGCCGCCAACCCCGCACCTGCACCAGTACGCTGGCGGCCATCAGGCTCAGGCCGGGCACGTACAGCCATCTCGGTCCACCCCATGAGGCAAGGCCGGCAATGTAGACCCCTGGTATTCCGAGCAGCGCACACAGACCCGCCTGCTGATCACCTTTGCGTCTTCCCAGAATCCAGACCGCGACCCCGAATGCCGCGAAGACCAGGGCGAAGATGATCAGGTATGACTTGCTCGGCACCTGGCCACCCCTACCAGCTCGCAGGCCTGTGAGAGGTCCTCTGCACGCCATCGGCGCGCGACGACAGCTTGAGATCCTCGTCCATGCTGCTCAACACGCTGCGCGCCGCTCCGCCGATGAAGGCATCACCCGCCTGCCATTGCCGCGACGATCAGGTACGGTTCGGCGCCCGCCGCGACCGCCTCGGGCAAAGGAGTGCTGGGCGGCTCGTGGGACAGGTCCTGCTCGCAGGCGAAGAACCGCATGAACGCACGGCGCTGGCCTCCGTCCTGGTCGCGGATGGTCCCGCGCAGCATCGGGTAGCGGGCTTCCAGCGCGTCAAGGACCGAGCGCTGAGTGACCGGGCCGATGACGTCGAGTTCGACCTCGCCGTCGATGCGGGCCAGCGTCCGCAGGTGCGCGGGAAGCACTACCCGGATCACGGCAGCGTCTGGGTCTCGACCGACAGAACCGCCGGCAGGTCGCGAACGATTGGAGCCCACGTATCGCCAGCGTCAGCGGACGCGTAGACCTGGCCGCCGGTGGTGCCGAAGTAGATCCCGCAGGAGTCTAGGGAGTCGATCGCCATCGCATCGCGCAGCACGTTGACGTAGCAGTTCTCCTGCGGCAAGCCGTTGGTGAGCGCTTCCCAGTCGTCGCCGCCGGTGCGGCTGCGGTAGACACGCAGCTTCCCGTCGGGCGGGTAGTGCTCGGCGTCGCTCTTGATCGGGACCACATAGATCGTGTCTGGCTCGTGCGCGTGCACGTCGATCGGGAACCCGAAGTCGCTCGGCAGGTTCCCGCTGATCTCGCGCCAGGAACCGCCGGCGTCGTCGCTGCGCATCACGTCCCAGTGCTTTTGCATGTACAGCACGGACGGGCGCGAGGGATGCATCGCGATCCGGTGCACGCAATGACCGACCTCCGCGTCCGGGTCAGGAATGCCCTCGGACTGCAGACCGCGGTTGATCGGCGTCCACGTCTGCCCGGCATCGTCGGACCGGAAAGCTCCGGCTGCTGAGATCGCCGCGAACATCCGGTCACGATTCACCGGGTCCAAGATGATCGTATGCAGGCACATCCCGCCCGCGCCCGGCTGCCACGACGGACCAGAGTCATGACCGCGCAGCCCCGGGAGTTCCTGCCAGCTGTTGCCGCCATCTGCCGACCGGAACAGCCCAGCGTCCTCCACCCCCGCGTAGACAACGTCAGGGTCATCGAGCGACGGCTCGACGTGCCAGACCCTGGCGAATTCCCATGGGTGCGGCGTGCCGTCGTACCACTGATGCGTGCCAGGGACCCCGTCGTAGGAGAACTTATTGCCCACCGGCTCCCACGTCTGCCCGCCGTCATCAGAACGCTGGATCACCTGCCCAGACCATCCGCTGGACTGCGAGGCATACAGCCGATCCTGGTCAGCGGGCGATCCCTTGACGTGATAGATCTCCCACCCGCCGAAATGCGGGCCACTGACCTCCCACCGATCTCGCTTCCCATCTGATGTCAGGACGAACGCGCCCTTGCGGGTGCCGACCAGTACCCGTACACCACTCATCGTGCTCTCCGCTTCACCGGGGCCATCGCCTTCACAGTGGACTATCACAGCCCTCAGACATCTGACTGCCTTCAGAGGAGAAAATCATCGCCATCCGGCGCCTGGATCAGCGCCGGGGGGTCCGGCCCCTTGGCGCGCTGCAAAGGCGGGCCGCAGCCGGTCGGCCGATGTGGGTGGCGATCGTGCGGGCGCAGGCGAGGGCCTCGGTGTGGGTGGTGTCTACTTCCAGGTCGCAGACCACGCCCTGGTGCACCAGTTCGGCCTGCGATCCGGCCATCCCGGTGACCCGGTCTGCGCGCGCGAGCTCGCGGCCCGCGGCGACCGCACTGTCGCACCTGACGGCGACCACAGCACGGCCAGCCCGGCAAGGGCCCGCTGCCACCGCTGCTGGGACGCCGCGCCGCCGAGGAAAGCATCATCGATGATGACCCGGGCGCCCGCTTGGGCCATCGCGGCGACCCCGCCATCCACGCGTCCTCCAGCGCCCGGAACGCCGGCCCGACGCTCACCCCGCCGCCGTCGGCGAACCCGATACCCGCATCCGAGGCCTGCATCGCCGGGGGCATGGCCTGGATCAGCATGTCGACACCCACAGCGAGCCACGGATCGGGCAGGACCGCCTGCAGGCACCGGGCGATCCCGGACTTGCCCGAGCTGGACCCGCCGTTCAGCACGATCACCTGAGTTGTCACACCGGCACAGTAGAGGCGCTCATCAGGCGACCCGGCCACGGCCCGTCCGGTCGACCCTGGAGGTATCCCTGCCCAGGCCGCTACCCGCTCTCCCCGCGAGCCGCGTGCAGGGCGTTCTGGCGCTTCCCGGGGTGAGCAGTATCACAGCTATCTGAGGCATGACCTGGGCGCACGCGGTGGCTATACAGGACTGTGATGGCACTCCGTTAGATGCAAATAGGGTCACTCGCCAGCGACGCCGCGAAACCTTCGGGCAAATAGGGCGCACCTGGCTGCACACCGCGAAACGTCTCGCGCCGCGCCAGCACCAACAAACAAACCGCCCGGCCCCTCCCCCCGGGCCGGGCGGTTTCCTTAGCGCTGCCCGACGGCCAGCACGATGCCCAGCGTGGCCGCCGTCACGACCGCGGTCAGGTGACCGACGGCGGCGACGTGAAGGCTCGTCAGGCCGGAGAAGATATGGCCGACGAATACCAGGACAGCGAAGACAGCCAGGGCCGTGACCCGGGTTAGCCAGGTCCCGAACATGACCACGACGACGATCGCGGAGACGACCACGTAGGACGGGCCGGCATCCTGGATGTGCGACCAGGCTGGCGGGAGGCTGCCGTGGTCCACCCGGTACGCGACGATCCCTCGCTGACACCAGTCCCGACCAGATGGCCAGCGGCGCAGATCAGCGCCAGCCTCGCGGTGCCGACCGCGCGGTTGGCGCCGAACATCGTCAGCGCGATGGGCACCAGCAAGGCGAACGGCCACCCCGAGGGCAGGAAGGCCGACAGTACGAGCGCCGGGACCGGGTGGTGCTGCAGGCTTGCCACGTTCGTGCTCGCCCACAGCCGCAGCGCGGCGGACTCGCGGGGCGAGAGCAAGGCGGTAACAAGTCCGCCGATGGCGAAGAGGACTAGGAACACTGCGGCGGCGGCGAAATCGGAGGCGCGTCGGCGCATGCGGCGATCGTAGGACATGGCCGCGCCGGCTCTTGACATGATGCTGGCGTGCCGACCCACGTTGTGTTGCTGCGCGGCGTCAACAACCTCGGCGGCAAGAAGGTCGCGATGGCGCAACTCCAAGAGGTTGTGACCTCGCTTGGCCATACCGATGTGATGACCTACATCCAGAGCGGCAACGTGCTATTCACTCCGCGGCCTCCAGAGGGCAGGACGGCGGGCCGCACGGACACCGCGGCGCTAGCTGCCGAGTTGGAACGAGCCATCGCCGACGGCATCGGGGTACTGGCACGGCGCCGTGGTGCTCTCCCGCGAGGAGCTGGCCCGCTGCGTGCAAGAGAATCCGTTTCCGGGTGCGGCGAGTCCCAAGCTGCTGCATGCGGTGTTCCTGCCCGAGGTACCCGGACCCGGCCTGGCCGCCTGGGTGGCTGACGCAGAGCGGCAAGTGCGGGCGAAAGGCAGCCGGGACGAGGCCCAGGTGCTCGGCCGCACGGTCTACCTGCACACCCCGGACGGGTACCCCGGCAGCGAACTCCGCCGCCTACTCGCGAGGGCGGGCGGACCGACCTCGGCCGCGCTGGCCGGAACCGCGCGCAACTGGAGGACGGTCAGCAGGCTGGTCATGCTTTGCGGCTGCGCATCAGTATGACGCGAAGCTGAACCTAAGCTGGCCCGCGGTTGAACAGGCAGGGGGATATCTGAGCGGTTCGCCCCATTCCCAGTGACCGAAAGTAGAGTGCTTCGGGACCGCGGAGGATCAGGCGCGAAGGGTCAGGATGGTGCGGGTAGCGTGTATGTTCATGACTCGGGTTGAACGCGGGTTCGTGCCTGCATGACGCCGGGAACCTACTTCGGGTGAGCGAGGCCGCAAGCGCCTCGCTAGCCCAGCGGAGACCATGCCCGCACGCTCGCACCGACATGGGGAACCGCGTACCGGGCCGGAACGGGCGAGGATACAGGTGACCACAGTTAAGGGCAATCTGAGCCAGGACCCCCAGGGTGGCGACGGCGGCGAACAGCGCACCGCGGGCGCCATCCTGGAGACGCCGCAGCGGCGCAAGCGGCTGGAAGGCCTCAGAGGCCAGCCGAACGGCTCTGGTTCCGGAGCCCAGGCGCCACGCTGGCGCACGGCCGCGCGCAGCACCCGCGAACTCGCGCGCCGTCACCCTGTGTTCACGATCGCGCTCGCGGCGGCGGTGGTGCCGCGACTGGTGGCCATGCTCGGCTATCAGCCGGCGATCCTCTTCCGGATGGACTCGTTCGACTACCTGTGGGGTGCTCTGCACCTATCGCCGAACGTGATCAACCCGAGTGGCTACTCGCTGATCCTGTGGCTGCTCCTGCCGTTCCACTCGCTGGCCTTGGTGGCCGCTCTCCAGCACCTCATGGGGCTGGGCGTAGCCGTGATGGTCTATGCCCTGCTAAGGCGGTACGGGCTGCCCGGCTGGGGCGCGACCCTCGCGGCGACGCCGGTGCTGTTCGATCCAGCCCAGTTGCTGCTCGAGCAGCTTGTCATGGCCGACGTGCTGGCCATGACACTCATGGTGGGGGCGCTGGTGCTGCTGCTGAGCGCGCGCCTCTCGCCGTGGCGCCTGGCGACCGCAGGGCTGCTGCTTGGCCTGTCGACCATCGTCCGCCCGACCGTCCTGCCGCTCATCGTCCTCATGGCGCTGTACCTGCTGATCCGGCGTGCTGGCTTGCGGCGGGTGGCAATCACGCTGGCAGCGTGCGCGCTGCCAGTGGTTGCCTACGCCGGCTGGTTCGACGCGGCGCACGGCTCGTTCAACCTGACCGACAGCAACGGGCTCTTCTTGTGGTCACGGACGATGTCATTCGCGCAGTGCTCGGTCATCAAACCGCCACCCGACCTGCGGCCGCTCTGCCCGTCCGCGCAGCCCGGCGGCCTTGGCACGGCGAAAACATTCAAGCGCCCGCCGCCCAGGTCCTACCTGTGGAACCGCGGCACCTGGGAGTGGCAGCCCCCGGTTCAGCAGTTCGTGCCGAACACGGCCGCCTTTTCTCCGGCCAAGAACGCCAGGGCACAGCGGTTCGCGATCAAGGCGATCATGGCACAGCCTTTCGCCTACGCCCATGTGGTCCTGCATGAGACGTCGCTGCCATTCCGGAGTCTGGGGAACCCGTGGCGATTCCCAGTGAACACGGCTCCGAACGAGTACTTCCTGACCGCGGGGAACATGCGGTACGCCGCCGCCGGGGTCGTGGGGTACACGGGCAGCAAGGGCCCTGTCAGCCAGATCGAGCGCAATAAATACGCCACGTTCTTGAAGCAGCCATTCGTGAAGATGATGGGCCTCTACCAGAGGATCATCTTCTTGCCGGGCCCAGTGCTGGGACTGGTCATACTCGCCGGGCTGGTCGGTCTGCTACTTCCCCGCCGCCGCACCTGGGCGGGCGCACTCCTGTGGGTTTCCGCTGTCGTCATCACGGTGCTGCCGACGGCCGTCCACGAGTATACGTATCGGTACCTTGTTCCTGCGGTTCCGCTTTTCTGCATTTCCGCGGCGCTCATTTTCAGGAAGCCCGGCCCCGAGCCGGCGCTCGAGGGGGCCGCAGCACCGCCCGCTGGTGACTGAGGAATGTGGACGCGGTTCCTCCATAAGCAGGAACTTGACGCACTGCTTGCCCGGGCCTGGCCGCAACGGGCTGCGGCTCACCTGGCCGCGTGGGCACCGCTCCTGTACGGGCTGGCAAAGTCGCTGGCGAGCGGGTGGCAGGCTACATCAGACAACAGCGTGATAGCGCTGAGGTCATTCGATGTGCTGACCAACCATGGCCCGCTGATCGGGCAGGCAACCCGTCTCGCGTCTGGCGTTTTCGATCTGGGTCCCCTCGAATACTGGCTGCTGACTCTGCCGGTGCATCTCAATGCCGCGCATGGGGTTCTCTGGGGCGCAACGTTGTGGTGCATGGTGGCGGCTTCGCTCACCGTGGAAGCGGCATGGGCGGTGGGCGGGGTATTCACGGCGCTCGGCGCGGCCGCGGTGGTGGTCGGGGTCACATTGTGGATTCCGGCGCTTACCGTCATGCCGAACTGGAATCCCTGGTTCGGCCTGATGTTCTTCATCGCCGCGCTGGCAGCAGGCTGGGCTGTCATGTCCGGGCACCGCGGCTGGTGGGCCGCGGCGGTCGTCAGCGCGTCGATCGCGGCACAGGGGCATCTGATGTTTGCGATTGCGGCGGTCGCGGTTGTCGTCCTGGTCTTCGCGGTCGGGCTGGCTGACGCGGTGCGCGCAAAGGCCGGCTACTGGTGGGCCATCGCCGGGGTGATCGCGGGTATCGCCTGCTGGGCCGCGCCTTTGACGCAGCAGTTCACGGCCAACCGAGGCAACATGACAGCTCTCTTCAGCCCGCAAGGGACCCCGGCCACGAGAGCAGGCCTGGCCTTCGGGCTGAAAGCGATCTCAGCCGCGACTCAGCCGCGTGCTTATTGGTGGCGACCGATGGCCTCGCTCGGCAAGCTGAGCAACGTCTGGGAACGCCCAGCGGTCAGCGGGGACATCGCCTTCGCGGTCATCGTTGTGTCTCTGGTTGTAGCGATCGTGTGGCTCAGGTGCCGCCGGGCAGCCGGGCTGGCTGCTCTCAGCCTCGTACTCGCCGGCGCGGCCCTGATCACCTACGCCAGCATTCCCGTGGCCACCATCAGCGTGACGAGGGTCACCGTCGACAACCTGCTTTACCTGCTGGCTCCGCTGTATCCGCTCGGAGTGCTGACCTGGCTCACGGTGGTCACGGTGGCTGTGCTGGCTGGCCGCCGGGTGATGGCCAGGGCGCGTACCCGGGCCACCGCGGGCGAGACCACCGCGGGCAGGATCACAGTCGGCGCGGCAGGCCGGGAGCGGACGTACCGGGGGATGCCCGTCAGCGCGTTCGCGGCGGGCGCGCTGGTTGTAGCCGCGATCCTGGCCGGACCGATCGGCAATACACAGGCGATCGCGACTCCGATGGTGCTGCGGGTGATGCATGAGGTCGGCGGCGTCGCCTGGCGGATCGAGCAGAGGATTCCGCCCCAGCAGATAGCGCTCAAGGTCATAGCTTCCGATAATCGCTATCGGCGCCAGCTGACCCTTGGCGTTGCGTACGCACTGCACGCGGACGGCTACTGGCCGAAGGTGTCCAAGGGCTGGGCGGCACAGCTCGGTCACGGCTACTGGTATCAGGGGGAGCGGAGGGAGCCGCTGCCGCTCGCCGAGGTCTCAGTGACGCCAGGCACGATCGCTGTCAGAGTCATGAAGCACCCACCTCTCGGCACGTGGGCCGGCAAGCCCCAACGTGGCAGCCCCTGACCTGCCTGGAAAGCAGCAAGTATGACCCCGCAAAAGCCCAGAGTTCACGGCGCTCTCACAATTGCCGCATCTATGGGCAATAGCTATGTAGCACACGGTAAAGTGACGGCGGACAATGCGGCGGCCGACGGACAAGGAGCCCAGTGCAGAGTGTCCTGCTGCTCGTGTGGTGCGGCTGCCTGATTGCGATTCCGGGAATCCCGGCAGCCCTCGCGGCTTTCGAGCCTGGCAAGGTGTCGGTAGTTACCCGGCTGGCAGCCGCGTTCGGGCTTGGTTATGCCGCAGCCGGGGGCTGCGCCATTGCGCTTTCCTCCTCACATCTTTTCCGCCTGGGCATTTTCCTGCCGCTGTGGCTAGCCGTTTCTGCGGCGTTGTGGGTGCTGGCCGCGCGGCGGGCGTCTCTTGCTGACCACGGCAGGGCGGTACTCGCGGAAATCCGCCAGCAGCCACTGCCGCTGCTCCTGGGAGCGGCGGTCGTGCTCGTCGTGCTGGCGATCCATATCCCGTATCTGCACTACATTGGCGGACCGCACTACGTCTATTACCTGAACGGCGTTGAGATCGCCAACAGTCACGGAGTGCCGGCCCAGACGCTCGAGTACGGCCAGTCATGGCCGCCGGCGACGGACAAGATCTTCCTCGACGCCTTCACCGGCGTCCTGGTCTTGTTCGGCCAGAACCCGCTCATTGGCCCTGGAGTACTGCTCCTGTTGTCGATCCTGGGGGCCAGTCTCGGCCTCTGGGCGTCGGCGTGGGAACTCGGGCTCCGCTACACCGGCAGCCTGCTGCCGTTGCTGCTGCTGGCCAACGGAATCCTGTTCGACACGAAGTTCAGCTTCAGCTTCACCGAGTATCGCGCCGAGGATTTCGGGCGTGCTGTGGCCTTCTGTGCGCTCGCGCTGGGCATCGTCGCGCTGCGGGAACGCGGGTGGCGAACGGCGGTCGTGGCTGGCGTGGTGCTCGCGGCGGCGAGCGGCAGCCATCTGATTCCCGCCCTCATTGTCGTCCTGGCCCTGACCTGCATCGGCCTTGCCAGACTGCTATACGTCGCCGGCTGGCATGCCCGGATCGCCACCCTGGGGCGCGGCCTCATCATCGGCTGCACCGGCGCCGTGCTTGGCGCGCTCATCAGGCTGATCGCGGGCGGCTCGTTCGGTTTGGGCGGAGCGAGCAACCAGTCTGCCTACAACGCCATCCACACTCGGTTCGACCCGACCGCCTACCTCTATCTGGGTACGTCCCCGCCCCGGGTTCGGTCGTCAGGACTGAGGCATCCTTACGTGCCTGCGCGCAAGCTGGTGGACAGTCTCATCTACGACGGGCTCGGCCACATCGTGCCGCGCTGGCAGGTGCTGCTGTTCTTCGCGATCGCGTTCGCGGCGACCGGCGCACTGTTCTTCCTGGTCAGGACGGACCTGCGGATCGTGGCCCTGGTCGGCCTCGGCATCTTCGCCGGGATCGTGGTGATCTCGCTCCTGTTCGACTACCGCTATCACATCTACATCGACGCGACATTCGGGCAGCGGAGGCTCGGACACTATTCGTCGGTGGGCCTCATCCTGGTGGGCCTCGCGGTCCTGGAATGGCTGGTCCAGCTCGTGGAGCGGGTTTCGTTCCCGGCGCTCGTGGCCGCGGCAACCGTGCCGGTCGTCGTCCTGACCGCCTGGCTGGCGCCGAGCGCTGCGCTGACGCATCACTACGCCCTGCTGAGCCGCGATCGGCTTGCCTTCGTCAACTGGGTGCGCACCCACACCTCATGCGGCGCCAGGTTCCTGGTGAACCAGCGCAGTGAGGGCACCATGACGTCGCTCACCGGGCGCAACAACCTGGCTGAGGGGATGGGGCCATTCCTTCGCCCGCAGAAGATGCCCTACGTGGTGGCGCTGATGCTGGACGCACGGACCTTCTATCAACATCCGCAGGCGAACGAAGCGATCCTGCGCAAGTACAACATCACCTTCGTGATCGCGGCGCGGGCCGGCCAGTTCCTCGGCTACACGGGGCCGGAACAAGGCGCCAACCTGGCGGCTGTCCAGGCCGCGCCGTTCCTCCACCAGGTGTATGCCAATCCATCGGTGATCGTCTACCGGGTGGCAGGGGTGCAGGCGCCGCCCGCGTCGCCACTGCTCAAAGGCAGGTACTTGCACTGCCTGACCAAGCCAGCCAGTTTCTGACCCGTTGGTGCAGTCGCGGTACCGGGCGCTGTCGTCGTAGGGACCCTGGCAGAAGACCGCGTAGGTGATATCCCGGGAATGCAGGTAGCACAGCTCGGTGACCTGAGTGGTGACCCACGTGCAGCCCTCACACTGCTCGGCCGCTGGCCGCCCGGGGTTCCACATGAAGTAGTAGGCGATGAGCTGCCGGCGCCCATCGAACGCTTCCAGCAGGGCGAGCGGGCCATGGGGCCCCGTCAGCGCGGTGTTGGCAGCTATCTCGACCATGGGCAGGCGCCGCCGAGCCGCGGCGATCGCGTCGCCCTCGCGGGTGTGCGCCTTCTCCCGAACCCGCAGCCTGTCCAGCTCGGCCTGGAAGGTCGCTCCACTGCGTGCATGCCGTCCACAGCGTGTGCGCCCACCAATCTAATCAAACTGGCTTGATGTAGCCTGCGGTAGTGACGACACTCCCGCCGCCACCTGTCTTCGCCCGGATGGCCGGTCATGACCTGCGCTGGCGCTTGCTCAGCGAACTCGCTCGCAGCGATCTGCGGGTCCGCGAATTGGTCACACTGACCGGCCAGCCGCAGAGCCTGGTTTCCTACCACCTGCGCCAGCTCCGCGCCAGCGGCTTGGTCAGCGCGCGGCGCAGTAGCTTCGACGGCCGTGACGCTTACTACCACCTTGACCTGGCCAGGTGCGCCGAATCCCTCGCTGCGGCTGGCGCGGCGCTACATCCCGGCCTGAACCTGACCTCCGCGACAGCATCGGCGCCCGCGCTCGCTAGCAACGCCCCGCATGACCTGCTGTTCATGTGCACAGGCAACAGCGCCAGATCGCAGATGGCCGAAGCGCTCGTGCGACGGCATTCCCGCGGGCGCGTCCGCGCGGTCAGCGCGGGCAGCAATCCCAAGCCCGTGCATCCGAACACCGCGCGGGCACTGGCCGACTACGGCGTGGTTCGCGGCAGGTGGCAGTCAAAGCACCTCAGCCAGTTCACCGGCAGACGATTCAACTACGTGATTACCCTGTGCGACCGGGTGCGCGAAGTGTGCCCGCCATTTCCCGGAAATCCGGGCTACGTCCACTGGAGCATCGCCGACCCAGCCGCCTCCGGCGACAGTGACGAGGCAAACCTGCCGGCTTTCCAGGCGACCGCCGCCGATATCAACCTGCGCGTCGGATATCTCCTGACTGCCATCGCCATCAGATGACCCAGCGTCCAGCCTCATCGGCGCTGCCCGACACCGTCAGCTGGCATCTAGATACATCAAACTCACTTGATGTATCGTCAGGCAGGTGCTGTCCCTTGCGCACCGATTCGCCGGCGCCCGCTTATCCGCACAGGAGGCCCGATGACGACTGCTGACCAGATGGTCAATGTCCGCTACATGGTCGATGACGTGCAGAAAGCCGTCGACTTCTATACCAGCCACCTAGGTTTCGTGCTCCGCCTTAACGCGGCGCCCGCCTTCGCCGACGTCACCCGCGGAAGCCTGCGCCTGCTCCTGGCAGGACCGGCTAGCTCCGCGGGCAGGCCCATGCCCGACGGCACCAAGCCAGGGCCAGGCGGCTGGAACCGCATCCACTTCATCGTGCCGGACATCGCCGCTGAGGTGGCGAGGCTCCGCGCCGAGGGCGTTGGCTTCCGCAACGACATCATCACAGGCCCCGGTGGACGGCAGATTCTCATCGAAGACCCGGCAGGGAACGTGGTGGAGTTGTTCGAGCCCGCCGACCGTCAGCCCGGGCGGTGAACGCTGCCGCTCGCGACGAGGCCGCCGCGGCGACGCCGCCTGCCCCGTCCCTCGGCACGGTGTTCCTGCAGTGGGCCCGCATCGGGTGCATTGGCTTCGGCGGACCGCCGACCCACATCAAGCTGCTGCGCGAACTGTGCGTGGAAGGCCGCGGCTGGCTGGACCCGCAGGACTTCGAAGACGCGATCGCGGCGTGCAACCTGCTGCCCGGCCCGGCTTCCACTCAGCTGGCGATCTTCTGCGCGTGGCGAGTTCGCGGCCGGGCCGGAGCCCTCGTAGGCGGTCCCGCCTTCATCGTGCCCGGCTTGATCGTGATACTCGGGCTCGCCGCACTCTTCCTGACCGGGCAGCCGCCGCTGTGGGTTCTTGGCGCGGGGGCAGGCGCGGGAGCCGCGGTCCCGGCGATCGCCGTCCAAGCCGGAACCTCCCTGGTCGGCCCCAGCTGGCAGCGCCGCCAGCACACCGTCCGCTGGCTGAGCTACCTCGCCGCTGGCGCTGCCGCTGCCGCGACGATCGGAGTGTGGCTCGTGCTGGTCCTGCTCGCCTGCGGCCTGATCGAACTCGCCGCCCAGGACGCCATCAGGCCGCAGCCGAAGGCCAGGGGAGTCGCAGCTTTCCCGATGCTCGCAGTCGGCGCGGTCACCGGCGGTGTGCTGGCATCGGTGGCCTGGGTTGCGCTCAAAGTCGGCGGCCTATCCTATGGCGGCGGGTTCGTGATCATTCCGCTGATGCAGGCGGACGCGGTGAACCACTACCACTGGATGACCGGCGCGCAGTTCCTCAACGCCGTGGCGCTGGGCCAGATCACCCCTGGGCCGGTCGTGCAGACCGTCGCCGTAGTCGGCTTCGCCGCAGCAGGGCTGGCCGGAGGGTTGCTGGCTTCGGCCGTGGCGTTCGCCCCGTCCTTCGCGTTCGTCCTGCTGGGAGCGAGCCGCTTTGACCGCATTCGCGGCGACCGGCGGGCCCGCGCGTTCCTCGACGGCGCTGGCCCGGCGGCCATCGGAGCCATCCTCGGCTCAGCCATCTCACTCGCCCGCGAGCTCACCCAGCCCTGGCAATTCGCGGTCCTCGCTGCCGCGCTGCTGGCACTTCTGGCGCTGCGCCGCGGCGTCGTGTTCACCCTGCTCGCGGCGGGGGCAACAGGCACGCTGATCGCCGTGCTCGGAGGCCCGCTGCCGCGCTAGGGGCGTCTGGACAGCCAGGCCGGCGGGCCAGGCGGCGGGCCAGGGCGGCCGGCCGATCACTCTCAGCGGGTGATGCCGCGCGAACCGCCTGATACCAGAATCTCCGCAGGTAGGGCTAGCTGCGCGCCCGCGAAGGAGACAGAGCTGACCAGCAACGACAGCAAGAGTGAGGCTGAACAGCTTCGCATCGAAGTCAGCGATCTCAAGGCCAAGCTTGCTGCGGCTGAAGCCGATGCGGCCGCGAAGTCCGACGCAGCGGCCAAGGCGGAGGCCGCGGCGAAGACCGCTCAGGCCGCCGCTGCCGCGCCTGGCGCGGCTGCTGCGACCGGCGTTGCGGTACCCGCGGCCAAGCGGCGCACGGGCTGGCGCGCTCCGGTGTCGGCGCTGCTGATCGTGCTGGGCTGCGTGCTTGCCCCGCTGTCGGTGCTGGCGGTGTGGACCTCCAACCAGGTCTCCAATACCAGCAAATACGTCCAGAACGTCTCGCCGCTGATCAAGGAGCCAGCGGTGCGCGGCGCGCTGACGGACAAGATCAGCACAGCGATCACCAAGCAGGTCGACGTCCAGGGGGTGGCGAACCAGGCCGCCAAGCAGCTGTCGGCCAAGGGGCTGACCAGGCTCGGCGCGCTGATCTCCAACTTCTCAGGGTCTATTGCCAGCGGTGTGAACGGCCTCATCCACAGTACGGTCGCCAAGATCGTCGCCAGGCCCCTGGTCAGCCGGATCTGGGTACAAGGGAACACGGTCGCGCACAAACAGCTGGTCCTTGCCCTGGAGGGCAAGAAGAGCGCGCTCACCGTGTCCGATGGCAAGGTGGTCGTCGGCCTCGCCCCGTACATCGACCAGGTCAAGCACAACCTGGCCAACCGTGGCCTGACGCTGGTGAACAAGCTGCCGCCGGTCAACCCGACGTTCCCGCTGTTCTCGGCGAAGTACCTGGTCCAGGCGCAGTCGTTCTACCGGCTGCTGACGACGTTGCGCTGGGTTCTGCCGATCCTCACCGTCATCTTGCTGGCGGCCGGGATCTACATCTCGCGGCGGCACAGGCGGGCCCTGGTCGGGGCGGGCCTTGGCCTGGCTGCCTCAATGCTCGTGCTCGGTGCGGGGCTGGCAATCGCCAGGACGATCTACATCAGCAAGATCCCGCCAAGCACGCTGCCCGCCGACGCCGCCGCGGTGGTCTTCGATGACCTGGTGCGCTTCATCAGGAACGGGCTCCGGGTGATCCTCGTTCTCGGCCTGGTCGTGGCGATCGCCGGGTTCTTCACGGGGCCGTCGGTCACCGCGGTCCGGACCAGGGAAGGGTTCAAGTCAGGATTCACCGCGATACGCGGGACGGGAGAACGCGCCGGGCTCAGCACCGGCCCGGTCGGGACCTGGGTCTACCGGTACCGGACGCCGCTGCGGGTAGCAGCCGTCGCCATCGCCGCGCTCGCCTTCGTGTTCTGGACCGACCCGACCGGCCTGGTGGCGGGGATGATCGCGCTCGTCCTTGTTCTCGTGCTGGGCTTGCTCGAGCTGATCGGCAGGCCACCTGCACACGCAAGCCCGGCCGGACCGGCGTCCGCCCGCAGGTGAACGTGGTAAACGTAGCTGCCTCGCAGCGCTGACGCCCGGCGCGCCCGATGAGTGGCCTGACGGTCTTCGCCATCGTCGTGGTCTGCTACGCGCTCGTGGCGTCCAGGCTCGACCGCTGGTGGATTACCGCACCAATGGTGTTCGTGTGCGCCGGGACGATCCTCGGTCCTGACGTGCTCAACGCCCTGCCGTTGTCGCTCAGCAGCGAGACGGGCCTCACCATCACCGAGCTGACGCTGGCCGTCCTGCTGTTCTCCGATGCGTCCACGGTCCGGCTGCGCGACGTCGAGGGCGACGCGAGCCTGCCCACGCGGCTGCTGTTCGTCGGGCTGCCGCTGACAATCGCGGCAGGGGCGCTCGTGGCACATCTGCTGCTACCCGACGTGGGGTGGGCCATGGCCGCGCTCGTCGCCACCATCCTCGCTCCTACCGATACCGCGCTTGGCCTGGCCGTCGTCACCAACAGGGCAGTGCCGGTAAGGATCCGCAGGGCGCTGAACGTCGAGAGCGGCCTCAACGACGGCATTGCGACGCCGTTTGTCACCCTCTTCATCGCCGTGGTCGCTTCCGAGGAAGGCCTCGGGGACAAGTCATGGGCGCTGGAAGCGCTGAAGGAGATCGGGCTAGCCCTCGTCGCCGCGGTCGTGGTGGGGTATGCCGGCGGTTGGCTGCTCGCGCGCGCCAAGGAACGAGGCTGGACCTCGGATGTGTCCGAGCAGATAGCGATTCTCGCGCTCGCGCTCCTGGCCTACGGGGGTTCGGTCGAGATCGGCGGGAACGGATTCGTCGCGGCCTTTGCCGGAGGCATCCTGTTCGGCGCCGTCACCAGGGGCCGGCTGGCGGCGCCAGGACGCTTCACCGAGACGCTGGGCCTGGCTGCCTCCTTCGTCGTGTGGACAATCTTCGGTGCCATGTTCGTCGGAGGTCTGCTCACCCATGAGCTCTCGGCCCAGCCGGTCTTCTACGCGATCCTGAGCCTGACCGCTATCAGGATGGTGCCCGTCGCGATCGCCTTGACCGGCACGCGGCTCCGGCTGCGCACGGTCGCCTTCATGGGCTGGTTCGGCCCTCGGGGGCTCGCGTCGGTCGTCTTCACTCTCATCGCGTTGCTGGAATTCGAGCACAGCGGCAACGCGGACCGGCTGGTCGAGACCGCTACCTGGACGATCCTGCTGTCCGTGGTCCTGCACGGGCTCACGGCCTCACCGTTTGCTGCCAAGTACGGCGCCTCGGTGGCGGGGGCGAGTGACATGCCTGAGATGGAACCGGCGGGCGAGCCGCCGATCCGGCTGCACGACCTGGCCGGACGGCTCGGCGCGGGAGATCTCTGAATCACCCGATGTGGGTGGTCCGCCAGGCGTGCCAGCCAGGCCAGAGTCTTAATCACGGGGTCTTGATCACGGGCGGCTCGGCATCGGAGGGAAAGGAGTGAGGTCGGATGTCCACACTCACGGCATGGAAGTTCGCCGGGACGGAAGGGGCCGATGACGCGGTCCTGCGGGTCAAGCAGCTGAGCGCGCAGCAGGTCATCGACGTCCAGGACGTCGCCGTGCTGCGCTGGCCGCTGCACGCGACGCAGCCGTCGGCCCAGGAGCACGTCACGGCCGAGGGCGGCAAGGTCTCCTCGCTCATGCAGAAGGTCCAGAAGGGCGGCATCGACAGCACGCTGATCGAGTCCGTCAAGACCGACATGACGCCCGGAACGTCAGCGCTCGTGCTGCAGAGCTCCGATGCCCGGATGGACCGCGTCGCGCAGGCGTTCTCCGGACAGGCCATGGAGCTGATCCGTTCCAACCTGTCGGTCGAGCAGGAGGACCAGCTGAGGACGGCCTTTGGTCACTCGCCAGGGCAGGACGAGGGCTAGGCGATGACCCCGAGGAAGGTCCACCACCGCGACGTTGACGAAAGGCGGGAGATCGGCCGGGAGGCGAGGAGGAGCGTGCCGCCAGCCAGCCACGAGGGATGGACACCCGCGGCGGGGCGCCGGGACCCGGTCGATCTGCTGGAGGACCAGGACAAGACGCGCGAAGCTGATCTTGTCCCCGTGCGGCACGGCAGGATGGCCGTATCGCCGTTCACGTTCTACCGGGGTACCGCCAAGGTAATGGCCGCCGACCTTGACGGCACGCCCCGGTCGGGCCTTGACGTGCAGTTGTGCGGTGATGCGCACCTGTCGAACTTCGGGCTGTTCGCGTCGCCCGAACGCACCCTCCTGTTCGATCTCAACGACTTCGACGAGACCCTGCCAGGGCCGTTCGAGTACGACGTCAAGCGGATGGCCGCGAGCTTCACGATCGCCGCCCGCAACAACGGCTTCACGCCTGCCGAGGCACGGTCGGTGACCGCGGCAGCGCTCAGCTCCTACCGCAGGGCGATGGCCGATTTCGCTGACATGGGCACGCTGGATGTCTGGTACGCCCGGCTGGCCGAGCAGGAACTCATGAAGGGCGTCTCCCGTGCGGCCGCCGCCGCTGCGCAGACGAAGGCTCAGGCGCGCCTGGCCAAGAAGGCTGTGAAGCGTGCGCGTGCGTCGCAGCAGAAGGCCCACACCAGGGATAGCCTGCAGGCGCTGTCGAAACTGGGCGAGATGACCGATAACGGCTACCGGATCGTGAGCCAGCCGCCGATCGTCGTTCCGGCTCGCGACCTGCCCGAGGTCTACGGCGTCTCGGCTGAGCAGCTGCAGCAGGTCATTCACAACCAGTTCCGTGACTACCGGTCCACGTTGCAGGCCGATCGCCGGCTGCTGCTTGAACGCTACGAGATGGTCGACATGGCCCGCAAGGTAGTCGGAGTGGGCAGCGTTGGCACCAGGGCGTTCATCGTGCTGCTGCAGGGCCGTGACGCCGGAGATCCGCTCTTCCTCCAGGTCAAGGAGGCAACCGCCTCGGTGCTCGAAGATCACTTGCCGGCCAGCCGGTACCGGAATCCTGGTGAGCGGGTCGTGCAGGGTCAGCGCGTCATGCAGGCCGCGAGCGACATCTTCCTGGGCTGGACCAAGGGCGTTCAGGCCGGTTACTACTACTACTGGCGCCAGCTCAGGGACATGAAGGGGTCGGTCGACGTCGAGGTCATGGTGCCGCCCGGTCTCGCGTTCTACGCGGGAATCTGCGGCTGGACGCTAGCCCGCGCGCACGCGCGATCAGGTGACCCGGTCGCCATCTCCGCGTACCTCGGCGGCGGCAAGCGCTTCGAGCGGTCGGTAGGCGACTTCTGCGAACGCTACGCCGACCAGACCGAGCGGGACTTCCAGGCGTTCACGGCCGCGATCGACTCCGGCAGGCTTGAAGCAGCGGAGGACTAGCGTGGCCAGCGCCTGCCTCGCAGCGCCACGATCAGTGCACGGTGCCCGGTGACAGCGCAGCGGTGGCTGGCGCGGCTCGCGATCCTGATGGTGATCGCCGCGCTGGTCATCCTCATCGTCTTCTCCGGCCAGCACGGCCACGGCATCTGGCTGGTCATCACGGGCGTGGCCGGCGCGTGCCTGATCGTGGCCGGCGGCTACTGGTTCCTCGCTCACCGCGGAGTTCTGCGGTGGGCCGCGCTCGCGCTGGTTGTGCTGGTGCCGATCGCCCTCATCGTCCTCTATGTCGGCCAGCACCTGCTCTGGGTCGCTCTGGTCTCAGTCGCCGTGCTGCTGCTCGCGCTCGTCACCGGGCGGGCCGCGATGGGCACCAGCGCGCCTGAGAAGCCGCCGCCGGAGCGCAGCGCCGAGCCGCCCAGGCGAGCATTCCTGATCATGAATCCGAGGTCAGGCGGCGGGAAGGTCGCCAAGTTCAAGCTGAAGGAGAAGGCAGAAGCGCTTGGGGCCACCGTGGCCATGCTGGAAGGGCCGGAGATCATCGACGTCGCTGCGCTGGCCAGGCGGGCCGTCGCCGATGGGGCTGACCTGCTCGGCGTCGCGGGAGGCGACGGGACGCAGGCCCTCGTGGCCGGCATCGCCGCCGAGAACAACCTCCCTTTCCTGTGCATTAGCGCCGGCACGCGCAACCACTTCGCCCTGGATCTCGGGCTGGACCGCGAGGACCCCTCCACCTGCCTGGACGGGCTAACTGACGGTGTCGAGCAGCGGATCGACCTCGGGCGGATTGGCGATAGGACCTTCGTAAATAACGCATCATTCGGCGCCTATGCCGAAGTCGTGCGCAGCCCGGCCTACCGTGATGACAAGCGCGGTACGACCCTGGACATGCTCCCTGACCTGCTCAAGGGGGACGGTAACGGGCATCGCCTGTCGGCGCACGCGGGCTCCGCTGACATCGAAGGCCCTAGGGCGCTGCTGATCAGCAACAACCCGTATGACACGACCGACATCGCCGGGCTCGGCAGACGGGCGCGGCTGGACGCCGGCACGCTGGGCGTCGTCGCCATCAACGTGGACAACGCGGCGCAGGCCATCGGCCTGGTGCGGCGCGGAAAGGGACGCGGCCTCACCTTGCTCTCGGCCGACGAGGTCACCGTCGACGCGCACCAGCCCGAGATCCCGGTCGGCATCGACGGCGAGACCATCATGATGCAGACACCGGTGCGCTGCTCGATCCTGCCGCACGCGCTGAGGGTCGTCGTGCCAAGGACGCGGCCGGGAGTTCCCGTTCCCCGGCACGCCTTCAGCTGGTCCAGGCTTGGCCACCTGGCCTGGTTCGGCAACGACAAGGCCGTGCCGGGCTAGCGGATGAGGACGTCCTCGCTAGCGCGGCACGGCGGGTGGCAGCGGCTCAGGCGATGGCGTCCTCGTCGGCGACCTTGATCGCGAAGCCCAGTGCCCTCATCATGTTCCCGCCGGCGGAGACCACCCTGGCCGTGCCGACTATCGGTGCCACGGCGATCATGACATTTTGCACGTCTTGCTCGGATATGCCGCTGTCAGTGGCTGGTCCGGCGTTGGCGAGATATGACGCCGGCGGAGCATCGACAGAAACCATGGCGGCGATCCTGGCGAGCATCAGCTCGCGCGGGCTGAGATCGGTGTGCTCTATCGATGCCGAGTTGATGTCGACGATCGTGTCCAGCACAGGCGTAGGAGCGGTCATCAGAACCTCCTGCGGTTTGTGTGACGATGACCTCGTCAGTAGATCGCGCACCGCGATCCCCCGCGTCACCTAACGCGGGTGAGCTTCGGGTCGGGACGCCGCTGGTGATGTCATCGATCCCTATGTGGGTCCTGCCGTCGCCGTGCGAGTTGCACGGCGCTGACGAAGACCCGGGCTCCGAAGCCGAGCAGGATCAGGTCGACAAACATCTGGGCGGTGACGACCAGGCGGGCGGCCTCCGTCTTGGCGGTAATGTCGCCGAACCCGACAGTCGCGAAGATGGTGACGCTGAGATACAGGGCATCGGTGCGCGTGAGCGGCTCGCTGAACGTGGCTCCGTTCGACCGCGCGGCAAGGTAGTACGTGGTAGCGAACGCCAGCACGTACAGCGGCACGACGAGGGCGAGAGTCTCGATCGCACGCAGGCCAGGGCGCGGCGAGACCATGATGCCGCGGATCCGCCAGGTGAGCAACGCCGCGATCGCGATCAGGCCCGCCGCGAGCAGCAGGACCGATCCTGCGCCGGCGACGTGGTTCATCGGCAGGACGTAGTACAGCACGACAAGCACCGTCGCGGTCAGCACTACCTGGAGCACGGCCCGCGCGATGACGATGGTCCGCTGCCGGCTGGTTGGCTCCCCGAGGGCAGTACGATCGCGCTCCGTTCTGTGACCTTGGGCATCCGCCACTGAAGCCTCCCACAATCGGGCCGGAGACCTTCGTTCGCTAAGCAGACCGAACGCCCGAGGCCGCAGCCTCATCCGCAGAGAGTGAACTGCTGACAGTCCCCTGGCCGGCCGCGGCACGAGGGCCTGGCGATGGCTCCCGAGGCAGACCGAGCCTCCTCTACCGCGGTGTGAACTCCCTTATGAGCCGCGCGAGCTCGGCCGGCTGGTCAAGCGGAATCAGCGTGTAGCTGTCCGCGACTTCGGCCAGCCGCCCGGCAGGGAACAGCTCAGCCAGCCGCCGGCCGTGCTCGGGCGGCATCACCCGGTCCTCGCGCGCCCACACCACCAGGACGGGGCGTTCGAAACCGGGCAGCTGTTCCGCCGCCTTGAGCAGCAGGCGCCTGTCAGCGAAGGCTGCCCGCAGAATGCGGACGGCGTCACGGCGGATCTCGGGCTGTCGCAGGACCGGCCTGATCCACCTGGCGGTCGATGCGTCGCCCCGCTTGGTCAGCCATCCGAAGGCGAGCGGAAGCCTGCGCAGCGCTCGCAGCCGCATCTGCTGCATGAACATCCCGAAGACCCCCGGCGGCAGCTTTCCCGTGAGCGCGAGTACCCGGCCCGTCAGCCCCGGCGGCAGGTTTCCGAACGCCTCGCACGAAATCAGCACGGCCCGCGCGACCCTGGCGGCGCCGCCGGTGATGACCAGCTGGACGATCGCCCCGCCCGTGTCGTTGCCGATCAGGGTTACGTCATGCAGGTCGAGGCGATCGAGAAATTCAGCCACCAGCCGCGCGATCGCGGGCAGCGACAGGTCAGCGCCGGCCCGCATGGGGAGCTGGTGCGCACCAAGGGGCAGCGTCGGTGCCACGCACCGGTAACCGGAGGAAAGGTCGGCGATCGGCCCATCCCACAGCGACGCGTCCATCATCAGCCCGTGCAGCAGCACGAGGACCGGGCCGGTGCCGCCGGTGTCCACGTACCGGACTGTCCCCGCGGACAGCTCGATCTCCTTCGTTGCGATACCGGGCTCAGTCCGTACTGCCGAGCCCTGCGTCGGGCTGTTCATGGCTGCTCCCCTTCCTGCGCAGGCCTGGACACTCAGTTCGCGATGGCCACGTGCCTGCGCACGGTCGCCGGATCGCCGAGCAGCCCGAGGATGCAGGCTGCCAGGTCGGCGCGGGAGACGCTGAACCCGTGCGGCAGGTTGCGGTCGACCGCCAGCCGGTAGCTACCCGTCGCATCCTTGTCATTCAGAGCTGGCGGGCGGAGGATCGTCCAGTCCAGGCCGCTGTGTCGGATTTCGTCTTCGCCGGCACGCATGTCGGCGCAGACGTGGCGGAGGAATGTGCGCCGCGCCACCGGCTTGACCAGGTAGCGCATGTACGGGCTCTCGCCATCGTCGGCGACGATCGAGCCGCTGACCTCAACGAAGCGCTTGGGACCCGTCTTGTCCAGAGCCTGGACGAGGCTGCGCACGCTGTCCTGGATGACGGTGGTCGCACCGTTACCGCGGGGGCCTATCGCGGAGATGACGGCGTCGGCGCCTTCCGTGACCGGTGCGATCGACGCAGGGTCCATCACGTCCGCGGCGACGACGCGCAGCAGAGGGTGCGCGGGGACCTTCACCCGCCTCGCGTCGCGGACGACGGCGGTGACCTCATGCCCGGCGGCAAGCGCCTGGCTGACGAGGGCTGTTCCTGTGGCTCCTGTGGCCCCGAAGATCGTGAGCTTCATGTGTTTGCCTTCCCCTACGGCCAGCCTTCCCGCTGCCTCACAGCGGGAAGCCCGTCCCTCAGTTACTCTGAGATTCATATGATACGAACACAATAACATATGACATCGAAGCATCGCGACGAGGCGCCCGGCAGGTCATCCCCGGCGGATGATGCGGCCTGCTTCGCCGTGCGGTCTGCTTGACCGATGCGTCGCTGGCCAGGACCGGACCCGCGATGACCGGCACGACCAAGCCGGTCACCAGCGCTGCCAAGGCGATGATCCTGCCGCTGGCACTCGCCCAGTTCATCGCGAGCTACGCGGCCACCAACATGAACGTCGCGATCAGCGCGATCGCGAAGGACCTGAACACCACCGTGTCCGGTGTGCAGACGGCGATCACGCTGTTCACGCTCACGATGGCGGCGCTGATGATCCCAGGCAGCAAGCTGACCGACATCAAGGGGCGCAAGACGTGTTTCGTCGGCGGGCTGGCCATCTACGGGATCGGCGGGGTCCTCGCGCTGCTGTCCCAGGGCGTAGTGCTGCTGACGATCGGCTACTCGCTGTTCGAGGGCGTCGGCTCCGCGCTGATGATCCCGCCTATCTACATCCTGATCACGGTGGTGTTTCCCGACGTCAAGTCGCGGGCCAGGTACTTCGGCATCGTCAGCGGCGCTGGCGGGCTTGGCGCGGCGGCGGGACCGCTGATCGGCGGGCTCGTCACCAGCGCGATCAGCTGGCGGGCCTCGTTCGGGCTGCAAGTCCTCGTGGTGGCCTGGATCATCGTCCTGGCCAGAAAGATCGAGGATCCAGCGCGGCAGGGGCCCGCGCCGCGCTTCGATCTGACCGGAGCGATCCTCTCCGCGGCCGGACTGTTCTTCATCGTGCTCGGGCTGCTCCAGTCGCGGCGGTTCGGGTTCGGCGCCTCCCGGGAGAACTGGACCATCGCGGGCACCGTCATCATCCCGAAGGGCTCGCTGTCGCCCGTCTGGATCTACGTGGCGATCGGCGCGCTGTTCCTGCTGTGGTTCTTCCTCCACGTACGGTCCGCCGAGCGCAAGCACAAGGACGTGCTGCTCCCGCTCCGCCTGTTCCGCAACCGGGCCTCGAACCTGGGATTGGGTACTCAGGTCATCCAGTGGCTGATCGTGCAGGGTTCGTTCTTCGCTGCGTCGGTGTTCCTGCAGGAAGTCGACGGCTACAACGCCATCAAGACCGGCCTGGTGCTAACCCCGGCGACGATAGGCATCCTGGCGACGGCCGCCGCCGCCGACCGGTTCGCCAGACGGCACTCCCAGCGGTGGCTGATCATAGTCGGCTTCTCGACCACGATCATCGGCATGATCTTGCAGCTCGTGCTCGTCAGGCCGCACTCCGCGATCCTCACGTGGATCCCTGGCCTGCTGCTGCTCGGCGCCGGGGTAGGGGTCATGCTGACCTCATCGGTCAACGTCGTTCAGTCCAGCTTCCCCGACTCCGACCAAGCCGACATCTCGGGTCTGTCCAGGAGCGTCTCCAACCTCGGCTCATCGCTCGGTACCGCCCTGGTCGGCTCGATCCTCGTCGCAAGGGCTGCAGAAACGCCGTTCGCTGCGGCCTTCATCATGATGCTGGTGTTCACGGCCATCGGCCTTCTCCTCGCGGTGCTTATCCCCCGTCACTCAGCCGCCGGCGCTGCACCAGATCATGCCTGAGCTGCCCTGGTGTAGACCATGTCGAAGTCGTGCTCCCAGCTCGACCCGTCCTGCGACTTCTCCCACGAGGCGCTGATGGAGCGGCCGTCCGCGCTGAGCGTCCCGGAGAACCGTTGCGAAAAGCCCGGAGCGCTGCGCCACATCGTCCACGTCCGGCCCGCGAAGGTCATCTGGTACACCCGGGTGACGCCGCGGGAGTCGTAGTACAGCACGGTGTAGTCCCCGCCCGAGTCGTCCCGTCCGATCAGCATGGTCGCTGTGGGCGCGGGATCCGGCGTCTCCGTGTGGTAGCGCAGGAAGGCGCCGCCTTCGAGCCATTCGAAGGTGACCAGCCCATGGGAGCCGGGAAACTGCGGGATTTCGACGGTCCACTCGCCGATCAGGACCTGCAGCGGCTCGAGCACCGGCGTTGGCGGCAGCGGCACCATATTCGTCCTCCGATCTTTCCTGTCCACCCCGGAGCCTGGCAGGAAGCACTCAGCCCGGTGGCGCCACCCTGGTCCAGCCACGCTTGGTCCTGGTCAGCTCGCGGAACCCGGCCGCCGGCAGAAACTCCCGGTATTCCTCATAACTCACGCCCTCAGGGTCGGTTCCCTCGAGCCAGGCGTAGTCGAGCAGCCGGTCGATGTTGGCCAGCCGGAGCCAGTCGGCCGCCTGCCCGAGCAGCCAGGTACCCACACCGCGACGGCGGTACTCAGGGACAACGACGAGGTTCCCCACGTCGGCCCAGCCCCCGTGCCTGGCCAGCCGCTCACCTTCGTCCAGGGTCTCCACCTCGATGTAGCCGATCACCTGGTTGGCCCGCATGGCCGAGAGCCGGCAGCCGTTGATCCCCACAGAGCGCACCGCGCGCATCCCGTCGGCAGGAGGCTTCGTTACAGGCGGAAGGTCCTGCACCCTGGCCAGGTAGACGATCTCGGTGTGGCCAACGTGGGCGAATCCGGCTCGCGCATACAGGTCCTGGATGTGCGGCCACTGCTCGGGAACCCCGTAGACGCCAGGCACCGGCAGGTCGCCTTCGGCGTGCTGGCTCGCCACGCCCCACCGGTCCAGCTGGCCGAGACAGGCCGTCATCAGCGCCTGGGCCGCCGCCGTCGCGTCGGTCCACCACGGATTGCCGGGCGGCGCCTCTGGCCAGAACAGCAGCCAGCCGATGTCCCCGCTGTTCCGTGCTTGGCCGCCGGCCCGCTCATTGTCGTAGTACCGCAGCAGGTGCGCCCCAGCGACCACGCGGCCCTGCTGCTCGGCCACGAGGGTGGCGCGTTCGCTCACCCACGGGTCTTCGATGAACTCACCTGGCCGGCGCTCGAGCGACGTGAGCACGGTGCTGACCGACACGGCCATGCCGGGCACCACCGCACTCGCATGAGCGTTCACCAGCGACGTCAGCTGGTCACGGTCGCTGCGCCGGAATGGTCGCACCTGAACGGATGACATCTGCGGGCCTCCTGGTACGGACGCAGAGCGCGAACGAGGGCAGGCCGCTACCGGTGCGGTACGCCCGCGATGCTACCAATCAATTCCGGTTAGCTGAAGAACAGCCATAAGCTACTGGTCAGGCGCGGGAGGGCGCCTCCGGGTCCGCGGGCGGGACGCAGTCCACCTCTGGTATGCGCAGAACGGCGATCGCGACGACTCCTGATCGGCCTTGCACGCGGACCGCAGGCCGCTGAAGGAGACGTCATGGCTACCCTTCCAGCACGCCCTGACCTCGATCACCTGCGGCGTCAGGCCAGGCACCTGCTGCGCGCCGCCAAGTCAGGCGACGCCGCGGCAGGAGACCGCATCGGCGCCGTGTCCGGCCGGCTGAACCTGGCCGCCGCCCAGCTCGCCATCGCGCGCGACTACGGCTTCGCATCCTGGGCCAGGCTCAAGGCCGCGGTCGAGGAGAGTGCCAGTGACCTGGCAGAGCAAGCGCAGCGCTTCTGCACGGCCAGCATCAGGGACTCCTCTGGCAGCGCCGTCCGGATGCTCGCAGCTACACCAGAACTAGCGGGCTACAACTTCGCGACCGCCGTCATCCTGGGCGACGCGGATCGGGTGGGCAGCGACCTCGCACGCGATCCAGGACTGGCCGGCCGGCCCGACGATCGCTCAGGCTTCACACCGCTGCACGCGGTGTGCTCGTCACGCTGGCACCGGCTCGATCCGGCCAGGGCTGACGGCCTCGCGGCGGTCGCGCGGCTGCTGCTTGACGCGGGCGCCGATCCGCTCGGAACCGCAGGCGCAGGCGGCTGGAATCCGCTCGGCTGCGCGGTCGCGGGCGAAGCGAACCCTGCGATCGTCCG
The DNA here is from genome assembly GCA_963739025.1 of uncultured Actinomycetota bacterium. Classification (GTDB taxonomy): domain Bacteria; phylum Actinomycetota; class Actinomycetes; order Streptosporangiales; family Streptosporangiaceae; genus Chersky-822. The sequence continues at coordinate 203,200 of CAVTYS010000008.1, forward strand.
GTTGCTGCTCGAGCGCGGCGCGGTCCCCGACGACCGCGGCCTGTACCTGGCCGGATTCGCTGAGGACGACCACGCGACGCTCCGCCTGCTGCTCGAGCACACGCCGGACGTGGCCGGCACCGCGAAGAGCGCGCTGGCCGCGCCCATCAGCAACGGCGACACCGAGGGCCTGCGGTTGCTCCTGGAGGCCGGCGCCGACCCGAACCTGTACGCCGACGACGCAAGCGAACCACCAGCTCCGGTGACCCACGCGGCCGTCCGTGCAGGTTCCCCGGCCGGGATGCTCGACCTGCTGCTCGCGCACGGGGCCGACCCGGCCGCGCCAGGCCCCGACGGCCGCTCGCCCTACGCGCTCGCGGTCAGCCAGGGTCGGCCCGATCTCGCTGAGCTGCTGCGTTCCTACGGCGCGGAGCCAGACGCGTCGGGGGCCGACGAACTGCTCGCGGCCTGCATGAGCGGCGACCTCGAGGGGGCCGCGAGTCGCGTGGAGCGCGATCCCGGTCTGCTTGGCAGTCTCACCGACGCTGAGCAGGCCAGCGCCCTGGTTCGCGCCGCGCTCACCGGCAACGCGGCCGCGGCTGCAGTGATGCTCGAGCTTGGCTTCGCGGTCGAAGCACCGGGCGAACATGGTGCGACACCGCTTCACCTCGCCGCCTACGCGGGCAGCGCAGATGTGGCAGGACTGCTGCTCGGCCGCGGTGCCAACCTCGAGGCAACCGACGGAGACTGGAATAGCACGCCGCTGGACTGGGCGCTCGTCGGCAGCGGGGAGCAACCGGCCAGCAATCCCGCCGCGGACTGGGTCCGCACGGTCGACGTGCTGATCAGCGCGGGCGCCCGCACGAACGGCATCACCCTGCACCCGGACGACCCCAAGCCGCCGAGCGCGGCGGTCGCGGACTACCTCCGCAGCCGTGGCATCGGCGCCGCGGACCAACCTCACGCGCACTAGGTCAACCTGGTCGCAGCACGGTGACGCCGGGCCAGCGCTCGGCCGGCCGGTGCCGGTCCAGCCTCGCCAGCGACTCGTCGAGGCTGACTCGCCTGGGATTCCTGCGCCAGTCGCCGCGCATCAGGTCGGTCAGGCCGAGCGGGGCACACACCTCGAGCATGTCGTCCGGCCCGAGCCGGACGGCGACGGCGGTCGCGGTCTCCGGCCACGTTCCGACCGCGTCGGCGATCGAGGTGAGGGGCGCGGGCGGGTCACCGCCGAACCTGCCCGCGTACCAGGTGTGCACGGCGGCCTGGTTGCGGGCCTGCCAGGGCACGCCGGCACGCCTCGCCCGCAGCCGAGCGGTCACCAGGTCGTCATAATCGCGGCTGAGATTGCCACGGTCGAAGAACGCGACGTCGACGTCGTGCACCTCAGCGGGCAGGAAACCTGACCCGTACAGCTCGCCCCAGACCAGGTCGCGGAGCGCGCCAGCGCCCGTCCAGGCATCGGGTACCTGTTCATCACGGATGCACCGCAGAACCCGCATGAACCATTCGCTGCCGTTGATCAACACCTCTAGATCGGCACGCACGGTATCGATTATTCCGCCCGTAGGATCATGCCCATGAGTTCCACGCCTTCAATGGCAGCTGCGCTCATTCGGCTCGAAAGGGCGCGAGGTGGTTATGCCGACGGGCTCCGCTCGTACAAGGTCCTGCTCGACGGCGCTGCCGTTGGTCAGGTCAGGCGCGGCCAGACCACGGTGGGCGCCTCCGAGTACATCGGCCTGGAGGTCGTGGATCAGGCCTGAAGGAGCAAGATGGTCCCGGTGGGCACTCAAGCGCCGCGCCGCGGCCGGATCATCTTCCTGAACGGGACGTCAAGTTCGGGCAAGTCCAGCATCGCCGAGGCGCTCCTCCAGGTGCTCGACGAACCCTGGTTCCACATGCCGGTCGATGCCATCAACGCGATGCGGTCGAAGAACAGGACAGCGGCACTCGACCAGGCCGGGCTCGACTGCCTCCTGGCCAAGACGAGGGCCGGCTTCCACCGGGCCGTCGCTGCGATGGCCGAGGCGGGCAATGACGTCGTGGTCGACCATGTGCTCAGCGAGAACTGGAGGCTGATCGACTGCCTGCGGGTGCTCGACGGCTACGAGGTGGTGTTCGTCGCAGTGCGCTGCTCGCCCCGCGAGCTGGCCAGGCGTGAACGCGCCCGCGGCGACCGCGAGCCAGGCCAGGCCGCGGCGCAGCAAGAGCTGGTGCACGCGCACGGGATCTACGACCTCGAGTGCGACACGACCGCGACCAGCCCGGTGGAGTGCGCGCTGCGGATCAAGGAGTTCCTGGCCGGGCCCCAGCGCCCGGTTGCGTTTGACCGGCTCAGATCGGCATTGCTCGATGGCCAGCGCCCGGCACACGAGTCCGCGGCGATCAGCACCTAACCCCCGAGGTTGCGTTATGCCCCCTGCTTTCTGCTATCCGCCGAAGCCAGAGCGCGGCGATGCCGTGGCCGTGCTGTCCCCGTCCGGGCGCGCGCCAGCCATCTTCCCCGGGCCGGTCGACCTGGGCCTGGCCCGGCTGCGGGAGGAATTCGGACGCCGGCCGGTCGAGTACCCGACGACCAGGGCGGCGCAGGCCACGCCTGAGGAGCGTGCCGCTGACGTGCACGCAGCTTTCGCAGATCAGGAGGTCAAGGCCGTCTTCACGACCATCGGCGGCGAGGACGAGCTGAAGGTACTCCCGCACCTGGACCCTGACCTGCTGGCCAGCCACCCAAAGCCGTTCTTCGGATACAGCGACAACAACAACCTGCACCTGTTCCTGTGGAACCTCGGACTGGTCTCGCCGAGTACAGCGACGAGGAGCACAACTGGGCCGATCCGGAGGCGCTCGCCGCCGAGCCGCCGATGTTCGCGTCGCAGGGCTGGTCATGGCATGGTCCGCCGGTCTCGGTCACCGGCCCGTCCTGGGGCGGCTGCCTGGAAATCGTCGACTTCCACCTGCGCACCGGACGCTACCTGCTGCCCGACGACGAGTACGAGGGCGCGGTGCTCCTCCTGGAGACGTCCGAGGAACTGGCGCCCGCCGACTACGTGTACCGCGTGCTCATGTGCATGGGCGAGCGGCGGCTGCTGCAGCGGTTCGGCGCGGTGATCTGGGCGCGTCCCAAGGCGTGGTCATTCGAGCGGCCCAACGATCCTGAAGCCAAGGCCAGCCATACCAGCGCGCAGTACGAGGCTGTCCGCACGGCTATGGCCGAATACCACCCGGACGTCCCGCTTGTGCTCGGCCCTGACCTCGGGCACACCGAGCCGCAGCAGATCGTCCCGTTCGGCGGCCAGATCACCGTCGACGGCGCGAACCGCCAGGTCAGCGCCGTCTACTAGCCCGGGCCTCAGCCTCTGGCGCGAGTCAAGGGCAGCTGACAGGGCGGTACTCGAGCATCACCAGGCGGGAGTCGAGCACCCGGCTGCTGACGAGCTCGAAGGCACCGCGCGGATGGCCCGCGTAGATCGGCTCCCTGCCGTCCGGGCCGAGGGTGACCGGGAAGATCGTGAGCCGCAGCAGGTCGACGAGGCCGAGCTTCATCATGCTGCTGACCAGCGCCATACTGCCGACGGTGCGCAGCGGGACCGCCGAGGCTCGCTTCAGCCTGCTGATCTCCGCGACGAGGTCCCCGCGCACCAGACGGGTGTTGGGCCACTCGAGCGGCTCGCTGAGGGAGTTCGACACGACGGCCTTCGGCAGCTCGTTCATCCGGCGGCTGATCTCGTCCGTGCCAGGCATCGAGATCGCCGCCATGGCCAGGTAGGTGTGCCTGCCCATCACGACGACCTGAGGCTGCCCGAGGACCTCGCGCACGCGTTCGTCCAGCTCAGGGCCGCCGAGGCCGAAAAACGCCTCGACGTGCTCGCCGGAGGCGTAGCCGTCGAGCGAGACGAACAGGTCGGCGATCAGTTCTGCCATATCGTGCCTCCAGCAAGACGTAGCGTCTGCGTCAATAGCGACCGCAAACGCTACGTCTTGCCGCGAACTCTTCGCGCTAACTTCCGGTGTGGCAGACAGCCTCGACGTTATTACCGTCAGGATCACGGACAAAGGCCCCGTAATATCCCGGATGGTACTCGGGCCACAGCCGCGGCTCGTGCAGGACCTCGGCCCCGATGGAGGTTGCCGCGGCGAAGAACGCATCCACGGCTTCCCTGCTCACCGCGCTGAACGCGATGTGCGACTCCCTGAAGCCCTCGCCCGTCGCTCTCGGCCCGATCCAGAACTCCGGGGCCGGCGGAACGCCGTAGCCGATGACTTCCCCGAAATCCATGACCCGGCCGCCGCCCAGGGATGCCAGGACGGTGTCGTAGAAGACGGCACTGGCCGTCACGTCGGCGCACTGGATGGAGAGGTGATCGATCACACAGCCATCCTGACCCGTACAGGTAGCGGGCGGGTAGCACCGACACGACCGCCCGGCTGATTCGTGATCTCGGCACCCGAAGTATCGGTAGACGATAGATCGGTTTCCGATGTATTCTCAGCAACATGACAGCAGATACTCAGGTTCTGCAGAGGGAACCGCAAAGTCCCCGCCTGACCCGCCGAAGGATTGCAAAGAACACGGCACTTCTGCTTCTTCTTGTTGGTACTCTCACGACACTTATCCTGGTATTCCAGCCCTTCGCGGGCCCAGGAGGAGGATGCGGCGGAGGCTGAGCAAATCCTCAGGTGCGAACGATCGAGATGGGCACCAAGTCGCCGCTATGCTGAGGTAAGCAAAGAGACCGGCCGGCGTTTGACCGGCCACGATGCGGGCAGCCGGAGATCATGTACATTGCCGTGACCGTCATCGCGGCAATGCTGCTCGGAGTCGGATTCGTACTGCAGCAACGCGCCGCAGCGAAGCTGCCCTGCAGCTACCTTCACCTCCGGCTCATTGCCGAATTGCTCCGCCAGCGGATCTGGCTCGGCGGCATCGCCGTCATGGTCGTAGGCCAGGGATTGTCCGCGTGGGGCCTCGGCCACCTCAGCCTCACGGTCAGCGAGCCGCTGCTGGCGACGAACCTCATCTTCGCCCTGCTGCTGGCCGCTCCCATCTCCGGCGAGGTTCCGCGCCGGACCGAGCTAGTCGGCGCCGTCCTGCTCTGCTCGGGCGTGGCCGCCTTGTCGGCGAGCAGGTCGGTGCGGGCGCTGTCGGAGTCGTTCGGCTCGGTCTCGCACTGGCCGGCCGCGGCGATCATCGCGGGCGTCGCCGCAGCGCTGGCGATCGCCGGGCGCAGCGGCCCTCGCAAGCTGCGCGCGACGCTGACCGGCGCGGGCGGCGGTTTGCTGCTCGGCATCGCCGACGCGCTGACCAGGCGCAGCGTCGAGATCCTCGACGGGCACGGCATTGCCGCGCTGGCGACCACGTGGTCCGGGTACGCCGTGATCGGCACAGCGGCCATCGGCCTGTGGCTGGTGCAGAGCGCGTTCAGCGCCGGACCGCTGCACGTCTCGCTGCCCGCCATCACGGCGGCGGAACCGCTAGCAGGGATGACACTCGGAGTCCTGGTGTTCGGTGACATCGTGCATGTCACCCCCTGGCTCCTCGCCCTTCAGGCCGCGGGCATCGCCGCCATGGTGACCGGCACGGTGCTGGTCGCCAGGGCGCCCATGTTCGTGAAGCTGACCCTGCAGCCCGCGGGCGATCACCACCTGCCGAAGCTGCACGTGACCGTCGGCCCGCCTGCCGACGATGAGCTCCCGCCCGGGCAGGAGGCGCCGGCGACGCCGGCCGGGCAGGCTGAGCTCGCCGCAGCCGAGCCCGCCGGGCAGGCCGAGAATCAGCCCGGCCCAGACGGCGCCCCCGCACCCGTGCCCGCCGAGCCGACCTCGCCGGCCGGCCAGGTGGCACCCCCGGCGGCCCGCGACGCGAGCCCGGTCAGCAAGGACCCGAGGCCAGCAGCCAGCCCGCAGGGCCCGAGGCCAGCAGCCAGCCCGCATGGGCCCACGATGAGCACCGTCGTGCAGACGGTGCGCGGGGTGCCCGCTGATGCGGTGTTCCCTGGCGTGCAGGGCACCGGGATCCGCCCGCCCGGGCTGGCGGGAACGCCGATGTTCCGCGCCTCGCGGCCGTGGCAGCGGATCCCCTGGCAGCGGATCCCCTGGCAGCGGATCCCCTGGCAGCGGATCGCCGGGCTGGTGATCCCGAGGCTGCGGGTCCCGAAGGTTCCGCCACCGCCCGCCGCCCGGTGACACCGCGAAGTATCGCTTGCCGATCGATCGGAAGCCGATATACGATGGCGGGCATGAGTACTTCGGCGGAGCGGCCAGCAGGTCAACAGGACCGGCCAGCGGCCGACGCGGCCGGGGCGCTCGAGACGCTCGGAAGGTCGTCGGGCCCTGCCAGCCTCATCCTGTCCAGCCTTGCCGACGGACCTAAGCACGGCTACGCGCTGACCAAGGACATCGAGGCGTTCGCCCACGTGAGGCTTGCGCCTGGCACGCTCTACGAGGCGCTCAGCCGGCTCGAGTCGCACCGCATGATCGAGGCGGTCGAGAGTCACGACCGCCGCCGCCCTTACCGCCTAACAGCGACCGGGGCCGCGGCGCTGGGCACCTATCTCGAATCCCAGCGCACGGTCGCCGAGGTCGGCCTGCGCCGGCTGGCCGGCGGCTGGGCGGCGACATGACTGCCATCGCCACTGGCGATCGCGAGCCAGCCGCACGGGACGAGGCCAGGGTCCGGCGGCTGCTGCTGTGGTACCCGCGCGCCTGGCGGATCCGCTACGGCGAGGAATTTGCTGAGCTCCTGGCGGCCGAGCTGGCCGATGCAGGACCGTCCTGGCGGCGGGCCGCGAACGTCGCGACGACCGGCCTGCGCGCCAGGCTGGCGGGAGCGGGTCTCGCCGGTCATCCGCTCGACCCGGCCGAGGCGGCCCGCGCGAGCTTGGCCACGGCCGCGGCCTGCGCCGCCGCTGTCGTCCTGGCCGGCGCGGCGATGTGGGCCCAGCTGGCGATCGGGCTGCAGTGGTCAGTGCCAGGCGACCGCGGCATCACGCAAGCGATGGCGCTGATGTCCGGCGCGCTGTTGCTCCTGGCGGTGCTGGCGGTGCTCGCTGCCGCGCCGGTGGCATGGGCCGTCCTCGTGGCCGCGGCGCGCGGCAGGGGCCGGTCATTCCTGTGGCCATCGGCGCTGATCGGTTCCGGCATCGCGGTGCTGGTGATCGGCGGGCGGCACTTCCAGAACGGCTGGCCGGGCACGGGCGGTCACCTGCTCGCCCACCAAGGCGGCGTGCCGGGCGGCGTCGCGGCGTTCGGCTGGTCGGTCACGATGTGGATCACCTCGTACTGGGCACACCCGGCGGCGCTCGCGGGGTTCCCCGCCGGGCAGATCGGCTGGATGGTGCTGTGCCCGGTCGCGATCGGCTGCGTGGTCACCGGCACCGTCACACTGCTGCGCCGCGTGCCTCTGTCACCCCGCGCGTTCCGTTATGAAGCGCGGGTTGTCTGCGGAGCGCGGGCGGCATCGGCCGCCTTCGCTGGCGGCGCTCTGTGCTGGCTGGCGTCCGCCAGCGGCGGGCAGCGACCTGAGGCGCTGTTCCGGGTCGGGGCGATCGACAGCGCCGGCTTCGCCGTGCTCGCGCTCGCGGCGCTCGGCTGCGCCGCGGCAGCCAGGCAGGCCCGCGTCGCGGTGCGAGCGGCGTGCGCTCGCTGACCAGGCGCCAGCTGATCGGGACCGGACTCGGCGGGCTGGCCGGCCTGACCCTGGCTGGTGCCGGCGGCGTCGAGCTGATCGCCAACGGGGTACTGCCAGGCCAGGGGTTCCTCGACCAGGTCGACGGCGAGTGCGCGGTGTCGTCGCCGCCGATGATCTTCTCGGCGCCCGGGCCGTCTGTCGCTGGCACGTTCTACTCCAGGGCCAGGCAGCGCGACGTCGGCTACACCGTCGCCTACCCGCCAGGCCACCGGCCGGGCGACCGGCTGCCGCTGATCGTCGCGCTGCACGCGTACGGCGGCGACCACAGCAACGCGCTCGGCGGCCTGGGCCCGGCGCACGGGCTCGCGCTGCACGTACACGGCCGACCGCTGCCGCCGATCGCGATCGCGGCGGCCGACGGCGGCGGCGGTTACTGGAACCCGCACCCCGGCGATGACCCGATGGGCATGATCATCGGCGAGCTGATCCCGCGATGCCAGCGGATGGGACTCGGGCTAGGCAGCAGGAAGATCGCCACGACCGGTATCTCGATGGGCGGGTACGGCGCGCTGCTGCTGGCTGAGAGGTACCAGGAAACCTTCGCCGCGGCGGCGGCGATCAGCCCCGCGATCTGGACCAGCTATGCCCAGGCGCGGTCGGTGAACCCGGGTGCGTATGCCTCAGCGCGAGCGTTCGCCGCCGCCGACGCCGTCACGCACGCGTCCGCGCTGCGCGGCGTCGCGGTCCGGGTCGCGGCCGGCCTGGGCGACCCGTTCCTGCCTGGCGTGCGGGCCCTGGCCAGGAACCTGCCGCCCGGCGCGGTCGTGCGGTTCGCGCACGGCTGCCACACCGGCCCCTTCTTCCAGGCCGAACTGCCGCCCTCGCTAGCCTTCCTGGCCAGCCACCTGCCCGCTTAGGCTCAGGCGCCGACGAGGAGCTCGGCGATCTGAGCGGCGTTCAGGGCCGCTCCCTTGCGCAGGTTGTCGCCGCAGACGAACAGATCGAGGGCGTTGGAGTCGTCCATGGACCGCCTGATCCGGCCGACGACCGTCGGGTCGGTCCCTGCCACGTCGGCCGGCATCGGGTACTCGCCGGCCTCTGGCCGGTCCGCGACCACCACACCAGGCGCCTCGCTCAGCAGCTTGCGCGCCTGGTCGGCGTCGACCTCGGCGTCGAACACGGCGTGCAGGGCCAGCGAGTGCCCGACGACGACGGGCACCCGTACGCACGTCGCGGAGATCCGCAGGCCGGGATCGCCGAGGATCTTGCGGGTCTCGTTCCTGATCTTGAGTTCCTCCGACGACCAGCCGTCCGGGCGCAGCGAGCCCGCCCACGGGATCACGTTGAGCGCGAGCGGGGCGCCGAACTCGCCGCCCGCACCGACCGCCGACCGCACGTCGCCAGGGCGCTGGCCGAGCGTCCTGTCCCCTGCCACGGCCGCGAGCTCGTCGTACAGACAGTCCGTGCCCGCCTGGCCGGCTCCCGAAGCGGCCTGGTACGAGGCCGCGAACAGCTCGCGCAGCCGGTAGGCCTGGTGCAGCACGCCGACGACCACGATCATCGACAGCGTCGTGCAGTTCGGCACCGAGATGATCCCCTTGGGCCTGGTGAACGCGGCGGCCGGGTTCACCTCTGGCACGACAAGCGGCACGTCGGGGTCCATCCGGAACGCACCTGACTTGTCGATCACGACGATGCCGCGGGTCGCGACGACGGGCGCCCACTGCGCGGAGACGTCGTCGGGCACGTCGAACATCGCGAGGTCGACGCCGTCGAACGCCTCCGCCGACATCCCTTCGACCTCGACCTGCTCACCGCGCACCGGCAGCATCCGGCCAGCCGACCTGGCCGAGGCGATCAGCCTGACCTCGCCCCAGATGTCCGGCCTGGTGGACACGACCTCGCGCATGACGGTGCCGACCGCGCCGGTCGCGCCGACGATCGCCAGAACCGGGCGGGCGGGCAGCCCGCCGGTCCCCTGCTCACCCGCCGGCCCCCTCTCCGACCGGCTTGCCGGCCCGCTCACCGGCCGGTCCCGCCGTAGACGACGGCCTCAGAATGCCCGTCCTCCAGCCCGAAGGCCCGGTGCGTGGCGACCACGGCCGAGTCCAGGTCGGCCGCGTCGACTACCGCGGAGATCCTGATCTCCGAGGTCGAGATCATCCTGATGTTGATGCCGGAGTCCGCGAGCGCGCCGAAGAAATCGGCGCTGACCCCGGGATGCGACCGCATGCCGGCGCCGATCAGCGAGATCTTGCCGATCGCGTCGTCGAAGACAAGCGAGTCGAAGCCGACCTCGTCCTGCACGCCCCGCAACGCGGTCATCGCGGTCTGGCCGTCCTGCCTGGGCAGCGTGAACGAGATGTCCGCCTGACCCGTCGACCGTGACGTGCTCTGCACGATCATGTCGATGTTGATGCCGGACCGCGCCACGACCCTGAAGATCTGGGCGGCCACGCCCACTTTGTCGGGGATGCCCGACACGGTAACCGTGGCCTCGCTCCTGTCGTGCGCTACCCCGGTGATGATCGGCTGGTCCATCCTGGTCCCCTCTGCCCGGGCCGCGAGCGCGTCACTGACCCAGGTACCTTCCCTGTTGCTGAACGACGACCGCACGTGGATGGCCATCTGATAGTGCCTGGCGTACTCCACGCAACGCAGGTGCAGCACCTTGGCGCCGCACGCCGCCATCTCCAGCATTTCCTCATAACTAATCGCCGGGATGCGCCTGGCTCCCGGCACGATCCTTGGATCAGCGGTGAACACACCATCCACGTCGGTGTAGATCTCGCAGGTCGGGGCCCCGAGCGCGGCAGCCAGCGCGACCGCCGTGGTGTCGGAACCGCCGCGGCCGAGCGTGGTGATGTCCTTGCTGTCCTGGGAGACGCCCTGGAAGCCAGCCACGATGGGGATCGCGCCGTCGGCGAGCGCACCTGAGATCCGGCCCGGCGTGACGTTGATAATCCTGGCCTTGCCGTGGACGGAGTCGGTGATCATCCCGGCCTGCGAACCGGTAAAAGACCTGGCCTCGAAGCCGAGGTTGGCGATCGCCATCGCCACGAGCGCCATCGAGATGCGCTCGCCGGCGGTCAGCAGCATGTCGAGTTCGCGCCCTGGCGGCAGCGGGCTGACGTCGAGCGCGAGATCGTGCAGCTCGTCGGTGGTGTCGCCCATCGCGGAGACCACAACGACGACGCCGTGACCGGCCTTGCGCGTGGCCACGATCCGCTGGGCGACCCGCTTGATGCCATCCGCGTCGGCGAGCGAGGAACCGCCGTACTTCTGCACGATCAGGTTCACGGCGCGCTGCTCCCCTGGTGCTGCCATGGTCGTTTACTATATCGGAACTCGATACATCGGTAAACGAGACTTCATCGGCTCGATCGGCGGGACCCGAGTCTACCCGCCAGGGATATCCTCCTCGGCGACGTCCAGCCTGGCGTGCGCGACGACGGCGTGCAGCGCTCGCAGCGCCGCGCCGCCGTGCGTACCCCACTGGTTCACGTAGGAGTACTGCCACCACCACAGCGCCTCGGCGCTGTGCCCAGCCTGGTAGTGCCGCAGCCCGTGAATAAGGTCAGAGGCCATCGCGGCAAGGTCGTCGGATAGCCGGAACGACGTCGGCGCGGCGTCCCGATACGGGTCGAACAGCTCGGCGTACTCGTCGCACGCGGCCAGTCGCTTGGCCAGGCCGACCCTGAGCTCGTCCAGGTCGGGGTCGGCGCCGACGTCGGGCTCCGCGTTGCCGGAAGGGATGACATCCTGGCTCGCGCCGAGCTGCGCGCCGGCCAGCATCACCTGAGCGACCTCGAGCAGCAGCAGCGGGACGACCTCGTCGCCGCCCTCACCGCGACCGAGCGCGGCCAGCGCGTCGAGAAAGTCGCTCGCCTGCCTGGCGATCTGGTCGGCGAGCGGCCGCCAGTCCCCGTCGGCCTCGGCGGCGGCCCTCGCCTTGCTGGCCTGGCCGCCGGCCTTCTTTGACTTGGTCGCGCTGCCTGACTTTGACGCCTTCGCGCCCTGCTTGCTCGCGGCCTTGCGCTCAGACATTGAGGATCCGCCGTCCCTCGAACGCCCGGCCGAGCGTCACCTCGTCCGCGTACTCGAGGTCACCGCCGACCGGCAGCCCGCTCGCCGGCCTCGTGACCCGGAGCCCGAGCGGCTTGACCAGCCTGGCCAGGTACGTGGCCGTGGCCTCGCCTTCCAGGTTCGGATCGGTAGCCAGGATCAGCTCGCTGATGTCGTCGTCGGCGAGCCTGGCCATCAGCTCGGAGATCCGCAGATCCTCGGGGCCGATGCCGTCCATCGGGCTGATGGCGCCGCCGAGCACGTGGTACCTGCCGCGGAATTCCCGGATCTTCTCGATCGCAGCCACGTCCTTTGGCTCCTCCACGACACAGATCACCGATGGGTCACGACGCACGTCCATGCAGATCTTGCACTCGTCATTCTCCGCCACGTTCCCGCACGTGCGGCAGAACTTGACCTTCTCTGTAACCTCAATCAGCGTGGCGGCGAGCCGCTTGACGTCCTCCGGGCTGGTGGCTAGCAGGTGGAATGCGATCCGCTGCGCCCCCTTGGGCCCGATGCCAGGAAGCTGGCCCAGTTCGTCGATGAGGTCCTGGACGACTCCTTCGTACACCTCAGTCCTCGCCGGGAGCGGGTTTCTCGTCCGGCAACGCGGAACCCTGGATGGGCGGCTGGCCCGATCCGGGCGCCTGAGGTCCGCCGAGGCCTGGCAGGCCAGGCATGCCCGGCAGCCCGGGGATACCAGCGTCGGCGCCGCCCGCGCCGCCGAGACCGCCGGCCAGCGGGCCCATCGCCTCGGCCTGCACGTCCGCCAGGGCGCGGTACGCGTCGCGGCTGGCGGCGAGGATCAGGTCAGCCAGCGTGGACGCGGTCTCGGCCGCATCGCCAGGATCGATGGCCTCCTTGGCGATTTCGACGTCGATCAGCTCGCCCTGACCGCTGATCGTGACCTTCACGAGCCCGCCGCCAGCGCTGCCCTCGATCTCCGTCTCGGCCAGCTGCTGCTGCGCGTTCATGAGCTGGCTCTGCATCTGCGCAGCAGCGGCGAAGAGCTGCTGCATGTCCAGCTGCCCGCCGGGTTCCATGCCACTCACCTGCTTTCTCGCACGGCCGGGCGCCGCCCGTCTCCGGCCGACGGCGGCCCAAGGGGCGTGCGCCGTCTCGGTTGCCGCATCGCTACTGAGAGCCTACGGCCTGCCCGTGTCCATGACCCCTCGCCGGCTCGCCCGCCGGTGCTCCGGCGACTCAGGACTCCTCGATCATGCGGCCGCCGAGCTCTCGCATGATCAGATCGGTGCCGGTCAGGTCGGTGCCGGCCTGGCCGGGGCCGCCGTCAGGAACCGGGTCGGTGAAGGGCCTGGGATCATCGGCCTGGCCGCCGCCACCCCGACTGCTCGCGCCAAGGTCGCTCCCCGGCATCCGGCGTCCGGCGGATCCAGCCCGGACGGCAACATCGGACGGCTCGCCCGCCGAGGAGCGGCGCCGACTCACGGCGGAACCCTTCTGACCGGCAGCACCCTTGTCGCCGGCGGTAGCCTTCTGGCCCGCCGCTGAGTCAAGCGGCGGGCTCGCCGCCGTCCGGCCTGCACCGCCGGACTCGCTGTCCGGCCCGCGCGCCGGCCCCCGGCCTCCGCCGGCGCCGCCAGCCGGGTTCACGATCGCCCTGATCACCGGCCGTACGCCGAACATGCGGTCGAGGACAGCGGCGAGATAGCCGTCGCTGCCGCTGCTCGCGAACCCCTTCGCGTTGCCTTCCGAGTCGAAAGCCATCGTCAGCACATTGCCCTCGACGGTGTCGATGCTCGCGTAGTTGCTCAGCAGGATCCACGCCGTCTTGCGGACGTCGCGCACGGCCTCGAGCACGTCAGGCCAGCGGCTTCGCAGCTCGTCGGCGCTGAGCGCGGCGGCAGCCCCGCCGCTGGCGGCCCCGCCGCTGGCGACCTGGGGCGACGTTGCTGGCTGGGGCGAAGGTGCTGGCTGGGGCGAAGGTGCTGGCTGGGGCGAAGATGCTGGCTGGGGCGACGGTGCTGGCTGTGCTGCCTGCACCGGCGCCTGGGGTCGCGCTCTGGCCGGCTCTGCGGCCGGGCGCACCCGTTCTGGCGCGGGCGGTACCCGGCTGGCGCCACCGCCGGCCGCAAGCTGCCGCTCAAGCCGCTCGATCCTCGCGGCCAGGTCGCCGACCTCGGTCTCGCTGGCTGTCCAGTCGGGCGCTGCCGACGCGGGCAGCAGAACCTGCGCGCACATCAGCTCGAGCAGCAGCCGCGGCGACGTGGCGCCGCGCATCTCGACGAGCCCGTTGCTGATCGTCTCCGCCGCCCGTGCGAGCCGTTCCGACCCGAACTCAGCGGCCTGCTTGCGCATCCGCTCGATCTGGTCTTCTGACGCGTCAAGCAGGCCCGATGCCCCGGCGCCTGGGACGGCGGCCAGCACGATCAGGTCACGCAGCCGGTCGAGCAGGTCCATGGCGAACCTGCGCGGGTCGTGGCCCGCCTCGACCACGTGGTCAATGGCCAGGAACACCGCGGCGCCGTCCCTGGAAGCGAACGCCTCGGCCATCTCATCGAGAAGGGTGTCGTCGGTGTAGCCGAGCAGCGCTATCGCGCGGTCGTAGCGCAGTCCTGACTCGTCGGCCCCGGCGATGAGCTGATCGAGCACCGACAGCGAGTCCCGCACCGAGCCCGCACCGGCGCGGATGACCACGGGCAGCACGGAGGGTTCGTAGCTGACCTGCTCGCTGCGCAGGATCTCCTCAAGCAGCTCGCGCAGCACCGCCGGCGGGACGAGCCGGAACGGGTAGTGATGCGTCCGTGACCTGATCGTCGCGATGACCTTCTCAGGTTCGGTGGTCGCGAAGACGAACTTCAGATGCGGTGGCGGCTCCTCCACCAGCTTCAGCAGGGCGTTGAAGCCAGCGCCGGTCACCATGTGCGCTTCGTCGATGATGTAGATCTTGTAGCGGGCCGCGACCGGCGAGTAGAACGCCCGCTCGCGCAGATCCCTGGCGTCGTCGATACCGCCGTGTGACGCGGCATCAATCTCGATGACGTCGATGCTGCCAGGACCGGTCGGCGCCAGCGCCACGCAGGACGCGCACTTCCCGCACGGATCGGGGGTCGGACCTTCCTCGCAGTTCAGCGACCTGGCAAGGATCCGGGCGCTGGAGGTCTTCCCGCACCCGCGCGGCCCGCTGAAGAGATAAGCATGGTTCACCCGGCCGCTGCGGAGCGCCTGCCTGAGCGGCTCGGTGACGTGCTCTTGGCCCTTGACCTCGGCGAAGGTAGCCGGCCTGTACCTGCGGTAGAGCGCCAGCGGAGCGTCAGGCACCTCCGGGCGGGCCCGATCGTGATCGCCCGTCCTGCTGGCCGCACCGGGGACCTTGCCTGCCATGACCTCATCCGCGCCGAGGAGGGGAAGGGACCCCTCGCACACCCGCCAGAGCCCGCGTACCCTTGCTGCCTTCCGGCCCTGGGGGAGTTGGCGGGATAAACGCCGTGCGAGGGGTCTGCCGACCAGTCTAGCCAGCCCCGCCGACGGTCGGTGCGGCTACGGTTCTGCCGGGCAATGCGGGCCAGTGCCCGGCGGACGGCAGCAGCCACTGCGCTTGGTTAATCCTGCTGGGCATCTGGTTCTGGCCCGCCGCGATCAGTCGGTAGGCTTGCCGACGGAGGATTCGCCTAGTGGCCTAGGGCGCACGCTTGGAAAGCGTGTTGGGGGCAACCCCTCGCGAGTTCGAATCTCGCATCCTCCGCCACGTTGACCTGGGCGAACGCGGTCTTGGCGGCTTGCCAGAGCGGCGGCTCGAGGTTGCCTAGTCTCATTTCTTAGTCTCAGTTGCGGCCCGGGACAATGTCCCATGGGGCTGAGCGCGGGCTTAGTCCTCCGCGTCTTGCCTGGTCATGACCGTAGCGACAGTGGTGATTGGAAGGGCGCACGCTGCCGAAGCGTGCGCCTCGATCTCGGACAGTATGTTGGACGATCAGCAGTGCCTGTCAGGCAAGTAGCCATTCGCGGTGTCCGCGTCAGCGCACTGAGTCATCAGCACGTCGGTGGGTAGCTATTCGGTCTGCAGGATCGTGGAGGTTTTGGTGCGAGCGGCCGTGAACGCCCGCGGACACTTCCCGACCGAGCAAGTTGCGCTCAAGCGCCTGGACCTGGCGATCATGAAAGGTGTGCGTGAACCGGCCCCATGTGCGCGGCACCAAACAGCTCTGGCGGCACAATGGCCAGCCCATGGGCACCGGCTAGACTTGCCGGTGGTGCGCCGGGAAGCCTGGTCGGTGTCGCGTTAGCGGTGACCGTCCCGGAGGAGCACTGTCATGACCGGCTCTGAGTCGTTTGCCCTGCTGGTAGTGCTGGTGGCCGCGGTGGGGCTGGCCGCGGTGCTGTCGAATCGGCTGGCGTACCGGGTAAAGCTTCCCGCGCCCGCGCTGTTCCTGGTGGGCGCGGCCATCGCGGCCAAGATTATTCCTGCCTTGCACGGGCCCTCGCAGCATGCGGTGGAGCAGGTGGTGGCCGTGGCGCTGGCCTGCATCTTGTTCGACGGCGGCATGAAGATCGGCTGGTCCCGGTTCCGGTCCGCGCTCGCCCCGATCGCCTTGACGGGCGTGCTGGGCACGTTCTCGACCGTCGTCGCCGCCGCGCTGCTGGTGCACTTCGCGTTCGGCCTTGCCTGGTACATCTCGCTGCTGGTGGCCACGGCGGTGGCGCCGACCGACCCGGCGGTGGTGTTCTCGGTGCTCGGCCAGCGGGAGGTCTCCGGCCGGGCCGGCATCATCTTGAAGGGGGAGGCGGGGGCGAACGACCCGGTGGGGATCGCGCTGATGGTGAGCCTGATCGCGGCGGCTGGTGTCAGCGCGGGCGCGTTCGCTCATGTCGGCGGCGAGTTTCTGTTGCAGATGGCTATCGGGGTGGCGGTCGGCGTGGTGGGCGGCCGTGCGCTGTTGTGGTTCACGCGGCGAGTACCGCTGCCCAGCGAGGGGCTTTACCCGCTGCGGACCCTGGCGTGCGTGCTGCTCCTGTTCGGCGTCGCCACGATCGCGCACGGGTCCGGGTTCCTGGCGGTATTCGCCGCCGGGATCGTGCTGGGCGATGAGCGTGCCCCGTTCAAACGGGAGATTCAGGCGTTCCATTCGACGCTGGCCAGTCTCGCCGAGATCGTCGCCTTCGTCGTCTTGGGCCTCACCATCAATCTCGCCGTGATCGCCCGGACCGACGTGTGGATCCCCGGGCTCCTTCTCGGCGCCGCGCTGGCGTTTATCATCCGGCCGGTCCTGGTCGGGCTGTGCCTGTTCCCGGCCCGGCTGAAAAGCAACGAGCGCAACTTCGTCCTGTTCGCCGGGCTCAAGGGCGCCGTGCCGATCCTGCTGGGCAGCTTCCTGCTCGCCGCGCACGTGCCCGGCGCCGGGCGCCTGTACGGCATCGTCGCCGTTGTAGTGGTGTTCTCCGTGGTGGTGCAAGGAAGCCTTACGCCCGCCGCCGCACGGCTGCTCCACGTCCCCATGCGCGCAATAGAACCCGAGCCGTGGGCGCTCGGGGTGCGGCTGCGCGATGAGCCCAGCGGCGTGCACCGGCTTACCATCAAGCGCGGCTCACCTGCCGATGGCCGCGCCATCGACGACCTGGCCGGCCTGCCCGGCGAAGCCTGGATCAGCTTCATCGTGCGAGACGGCCAGCTCGTCCCCATCAAAGGTGACACCAGACTGCGAGCCGGTGACGATGTCCTGGTCCTGGCACCGTCCGAACTGGGCAAAGACCTGATCATCGCCTTCGAGGGCGCCGGCGGCGCAACGTGAAGTCATCCGGCCCTCGGGCATCCGGGCGCGAGGCCGTTCCCGGCCAGGGCTCCAGGTCAAAGGCTGAGGTTTCAGAGCGCACCTAGCGGCTTACCCTTCTTGGTCTACTGGCTTCTGCCGCCTGCCAGTCCGCCCTCCAGCGGGGCCAGCCGGTGACGGTCCAGCAGCAGCGGCGCCGCCCCGCTGCTAGCCCGACAGCAGCAGGACGAGGACCGCAGCGGTCACAGCCACGGCTTCGATCACCCGATCAAAGACAGCGGCTGGGCGGTTAGCCGGCCCGCCTTGTCGATCCACACCGCCGTGACCCGACGCCGCATCCGCGCGACCTACCATCTCGCCTGCCCGGGGCGATCCCTGCAGCGTCGTCCACCGCACCGACAACGTGGCGGGCCCGGTCGTGGCAGGATGCTGCCTGAGCATGGCTATCGGCTTGACGCAGAGGATCAGCCCCGGCACGTGGTGCCAGGCCATAGATTGCGCACGCGCGGACTGGATCCCGGAGATGTAGGCGGCCTGACCGGCATAGGTGCTGGCGATGGGGTCGCTGATCACCAGCAAGGCCAGCAAGACAACCCGCAGCAGTGCCTCGATGCGGTCAGTGGCCCCCCGCATCGGATTGCCGGGCCACGGGTTGTTGCGGCAGGCCCGGGCTGGCCGGTGTTAGCTTCGGCGCGGGTCGGGGGCTGGGCCTGGCGCTGGGGTTCCAGGACCAGGTCGGCGGCCCGCTCGGCCTGGGACGCGGCGGTGACGACCAGGCGGCGGTCGTCGCCGAGGGCCTGGAGCCAGCCCGCGATGTAGGCGGCCGTGTCGTCGCGCAGGCTCGCCACGGTGACGGCCCCGGTGCTGGTGCAGACCATGGCGCCGCCGATCTCCGCGGTCAGTTCCTCGCGGGCGTACCGGCCGGAGCCGTAGTGGTCGAAGGCGGCGATGCCGGGCCGGTTCAGCCGGTGCGGGGCGCCGGTGGAGTGGGCGGCCTCGCGGAACGCGGCGGCGTAGCAGGCCTCGCGGCTGGGGAACTGGCCCGGCGCGGGCAGCGTGATCTGGTCGCGGGCGGTGTCGTAGCAGGGGCCGGTGCCGACGGCGTGTACCAGGGCGGGCCCGCCGGCGGCGAGGTATCCGTCGAGCACGACCTGATCCCAGCATCGCCCCCGGGGGAATCGTGCTGGTAGCGGTCCCGCCCAGGTGGGACGATGAGGTGGTGAGGCGCCGGCGAGCAGAACCCAATTCAGCAACTCGCCTCCGCATGCCAGGCCGCCGCGGCAGTGGCGGCCGAGTGGATCCAACGCACCGCAGAGGTCACGGCTGACTCGTTCCGCAAGCTCAGCAGCGACCCGGCCATCCACGAACTCCTGGAGAACTTGCGCAGCGCCTTCCAGTGGACCAACCGCGACTGCGAATGCTCGTGCGCCGACTCGCATCCCGATGACATAGGGGTTTGCGACCATCGCGCAGTGATCACCGCAACCTGACCGGTGGTACCAACGGCCAGGCGGAGGTGGCGCTCTGCGCGCCGTGCGCAGTGGCCCAGGGCGTCGCTGAGATGCCCAGCTAGCCGCAGCGTAGACGGTACGGATCGTGCGCTCGCCCTTCCGTTTCTGCGCTGTTCCCGTGTTTAGCTGGTCGAATGGCCGATGTCGATCCGGCGATATCTCAGAATGCTGGCGGCATACTGAGCCGCGCGCAGATAACTCCGCTCGAGCAGGACGATGCCGGGGATCCGAGCGGCATCACCGCCGGCCGGTAGTCCCCCCGTTAGTCCCGCCGGGCCGTTCGAACTGTACGAATTATGGCCTCTACCTGAGCCTTCTGTCGGAATCGAACCGACGACCTGCTTATTACGAGAAATACGCTGCACCGCACCGGGCGCTCTGCCTGCACAGCCGAATGCGCACAATGCACCCAGCGCACGAACTGCCCGGTCCACGACCCGTTCCACGGATTGCCATCCGGGCGGCCCTGACCTCGTAACCGCCAGTAGCCAGTTACCGATCGCGCCAAGTCCTGCCGAATATGCGCGCTGGTCGCACGCCCAGTGTAGTGGCCATGGAGCCTACAGATCCGCCGGTTACGCGCGGACGACGCCGTTGCGCTAATCCCTCCAACCAAGGCCATTCCGTGCCGGCGGCGATGCGGTCGTCGACGCGGTCGTGCCCGCAAGCGGTGAGGGTGTGGGCGGGTAACGGGTTTGGCGATGGAGGCCGCGATGGACTGCCCGGTCCGAGACTTTGGCCAACACGCCTCGGGGTCAGCTGCCTGTGACCGCGAACCAGACGTTTGTCCCGGTGGGGCCAGTGACGAAAACGATCGGGGCGATGCAGGGCCGGGGGAGCCTCAGCGTGGCGTGGATTGTAGAGTCCCCGGCGGCGTCGGCCTTGAAGTCGCCGGTGCTGATGTTGGTGATGGCGGCGGTGTTGCCCGCGCCGATGCTCTGGCAGCTGACCACGGCGCGGAAGCCGGGGAAGGGGTTGGTGCCCTGCAACGCCGGCGGCACCGGCGCCTGGCGAGCCAGAACCAGCCCCCGTACCCGCACCAGGAGATGGCCGTCGCTCTTGAGAGTGCCGCGGCCGGCGGTCAGCACCCACGGCAGCCCGCCGCCCGCTACCCCGCGGACCGGGTTCGCCGGACCCACGTACGGGCCGGTGACCGGCGTCATCGTGGAGAATCTCAGCACCGTGGCCGGGCCGTGAGCCGCCGAGCCCGCCGCGCCCTGCGCCGCCGCGACGCCCTGGGCCGCCGCCGTTACCAACGCCGCCCCGCCGGCGGCAGCCAGCAACCTGCTGATCTTGCGCATCTCGTCCTCCTCGCCCGGCACGCGGACGCCGCCTCGCACCCCTGCTAGTCAGTGCCTCTTACGACCACACGGCCGGGCGGCAGGCGTGGTTCAATCCAGACGCGAACCAGCCATGCCACCCCCAGGCGGCCGCCGGGCGCGCAGCGACCGGTCACCAGCCAGACGGCAGTCATCGGCCCGCGGTACACGGTGTGACCATGCCGAACGGCACACGTCGTCCGGAGCGCCGCCGTCCGGCCGCGCTGGCTGCATCCGGGGCGGCAACCCGCCGAACCTGGCCGTGCCGCCAGCTTGATGTGGTCAACTTCGGGCCGGAGAGAGAACCCCCCTCCTGACGCTGGCACCATCAGACTCGGCTGCAGCTTGCCTGGCGGGGGCGTATGCCGTGGCCGCTGGCCGTGTCGTCGGCCTATCCTGGCGGCCGGAGGCGGATACGGGTCCTGGCCCGGGACGCGCGGTGATGCGCACGAACGATCCGGCGGAGCATACGGCAACTCGGCCGGGGGCCTCGCGCAGCGGGCGGGGCAGCAGCGGCATACGCGAGCACCGCCCGGCCGGCCGGAGCGGCCGGTAGCGGCGGGCGCTGCTCGGCGCGCTGATCGCTAACGCGGTCCTGCTGGCCGTGGAGGCCGCTGGCGGGCTCGTGTTCGGATCGCTCTTGGATGCGAGCTCGAGAACTGGTGCGCTGGGAGCGGGCTGCGGCCGTGGCTGTGAGCATCGGGCCACGCGGCTTGCTCCGTGCGTAGCGGGGAAGGATCGGTGGGAGGGCAAGATGGCTGATCTGCTGAGGCTGGACCAGGTGCGGGAACTGGCGCGGTACGAGCACGGGCCGTGCGTGTCAGTCTTCATGCCCAGTCACCGGATGACGCCGGACAGTGCCCAGGATCCGATCCGGCTGCGAAACCTGCTGGATGAGGCGGAGAAACAGCTGGTGGCGGGAGGTCTGCGCGCGCCGGTGGCGCGGGAGATTCTCGGGCCGGGTCGCGAGCTGTCCGGGCCCGGCTGGTTCTGGAGTTATCAGAGTGACGGGCTGGCAGTGTTCCTCGCGCCAGGGTGGTCGCGGGTCTTCCGGCTCCCTGAGGCGTTCGGGGAGCTCGTGGTGGTGACGGGCCGGTTCCACGTCAAGCCGCTGCTTACCTTGCTCGCGGCAGGCCACCGTTTCTACGTGCTGGCCCTGAGCCGCAACGAGGTGCGGCTGCTCGAAGGGACACCGCATGGCGTGCGGGAGGCCGAGCTGGCGGACGTGCCGCGCAGTCTGCGCGACACGCTGAAGTATGACGATCTGGAGAAGGAACTCGGGCTGCACATCGCCGGGCGCGGCGGTCCGGGGGCACGGGCCGTGTTCCACGGGCACGGCATCGGCGGTGAGGTGGACAAGGTCCTGCTCGAGCGTTTCCTGCGCCAGGTGGATGCCGGGCTGCAGGAGATGCTCAAGGCCGAGACCGCGCCGCTCGTGCTGGCCGGGGTGGAATACGAGCAGGCGATGTTCCGTCAGCTCACCCGCTACCGCCATGTGCTGGGGGATGGCATTGGCGGCAACCCCGAGCAGGTGTCGCCGGCAGAATTGCACGAGCGGGCGTGGGCCATCGTGGAACCGGTCTTCACCCGGGCCCGGCAGAAGGCGGTGCAGCGGTACCTGGACGCGGCCGGACGCGGGCGGGCCGCGTCCTCGGATGTCGCGGAGATCGTGCGAGCGGCTCTGCGGGGCCGGGTAGACACGTTGGTCGTCGCGACCGGCACGCAGCGGTGGGGCAGGGCTGACCCGGAGTCCTTCGAGGTGGCTAGCCACGACCAGCGGCAGCCGGGCGACGAGGACCTGCTCGACCGCGCCGCAGTACAAACCTTGCTCGCATCGGGAACTGTCTTCGTCGTGCCTGCGCAGGAGATCCCCGGGCGCGTCCCTGCGGCCGCCGTGCTGCGCTACTGACCGAGCCGGGGACCTCCGGCCGTGGCGGCGAGAGCGTGCGGGGTGCCTACAGTGCGCGGGCTGGTCGTGCTCGTGTCGATGCTCGGCAACACCCGCACGATCGCTGAGGGGTAGCGGGCGGGCTCGCCGCTGCGCGCCGCGATCCGCAGAGTGCCCAGGCGCGTGAATGGCGCAACAGCTCACTCCGGGCTCGCGCTGGATCGATGCGGCGGCCTTCGACACCAAGGTCAACCGCGCGGGTTCACGATGCTGGAGCCGGCCAGGACGTTCTAGCATTACTGTAGCCCGCTCAGCCGCGTACAACTCCCGCAGCCGCTCCTCTTGCGTCTTCGCTCCCCCATGCGCTGCTAGCTCCCCTGCCGTGCGTCTGCCAGATGAGGTCGTCGACCTGCCTGGCCACCTCCCGGCGGATGGGGTCGGTGACGTGCTGGTACCTGGCGGCCATGTCCGCGCTCGACCAGCCCATCAGTGACCGTGCGCTCCGACAGGCCGGTGTAGCGGACCAGGGTCGCCACCGACGGGAACGCCCCGCTGCCATCCGGGCCGGCATGATTGGCGAGGCCCACCAGCACGAACTTGCACGCGCTCGACGGCTGCCCGCCGCGATCCCGCGGCACCGGAGCCAGATTCAGCGCCCACGAGATAGCCTCGACACTCATCGCGCACCGTCCAGCCGGTCCGTTGCGCTGGCCGCGGTAGCTCGGACCCTAGTCTCAGTTCTAGTCTCATTCAGACCAGTCCGGTACCGTTCACTGGCGGTCACTTGCACGGCGTCCTCGCAGGTCACGGACGGTGGCGAATCTGCGCGAACACCGGGCAGCAGTGTTGGAAAGCGTGTTGGGGGCAACCCCTCGCGAGTTCGAATCTCGCATCCTCCGCCACGCTGATCTGCGACGAGACGCCCAGATCATGCTCGCGCGCCGCGTTGCATCCCAAGTCCCTGTCTCATTTCCTGTCTCAGTTGACGCCCCATCTATATGTGTTATTTCAGGCAAACCGCCAGGCGGGCATGCGGTGATTACTCGCGTTGTACCTGGTCAGGGACATCGCAGAGGCAGCTGCGTGGAACCGCGCACGCCGCGCAGGCGTGCATCTCCAACTTCACTGGACCACATGTACGGCCGTCACGTCGTCGATTTCCTGTTCGGTTATTCGGCGCGCAAGGCGGTGGTGGTCCTGGATACGGCGGCCCAAGCAGCTGGCCCGAGTGCGCCGACGACGGCGATGGCGAGTCCCGCCAGGGCGAGCAGGGCCAACCCTCCGGTGGTGTAGACGTGGACGAGGCTGCCGGGTGTGGCATAAGCGGCGAACGCGGCCTGGTCCCTGGCGATGGCGTGCACCACCCTGTCCTCCAGGATCATCCCCGCGGGCAGGGCAATGATCGCGGCGATGACCGCGGGAGCGATGACCCAGCAAATGACCATGGCGATGGTCTGGCGGGGCGTCATCCCGATGGCCTTGAATACGCCGAGGTCGTGTACCCGCTCGCGGGTGAGCATCAGTACGGCGTTGAGCACGCCGAGCCCGGCCAGGACGGCCACCAGGATCGTGAGCAGCCTGATGAGGGAGGTGTCCACCAGCCCGAAGAACCCGGTCCCTCCGTCTTCGCCGGGCACGACCTGGACCACGACGAAGCCGGGTCCCAGCGCCCGGTGCAAAGCTGATTGGTAGGCCCATGGGTTGATGCCGGGCCGGGAGATGGCCTCGTACTCGCTGATGGCCACGCGGGATGCGGCGCTGCCGAGAGTCTGCGAGCTGGTGAACAGGGCGCCGGATGCGGAGCCCGGGCCGCCGCCGGTGAGCGGGACGAACGCCTCGCCGACGATCCGCACAGCGATAGTTGTGCCGCCGACGGTCAGGTGCAAGGTCTGGCCGACCGACAGGCTGGCCGTGGCGGGATCGGCGGTGTTGACAACCGCCTGGCCGGGGCCGCGGTACCAGGTCCCGCTGATCATGTCCCAGCCGAGGCCCGCGGCGTTGCCCCGGTAGACGATGATCGGCACGTGGCTTCCCAGGCCAGGCACGCTGGCGGTGGTGTTCGCCTGAGCCACAAAGCTGAGCGTCCCTGGCTGAGCCCGCAGCGCGGCGGCTACCTTCCGGTCCTGGCTGGCGTTCAGCACCGACGAGGCCCCGGCGGATGAGCGGACCACCTGCTTGTCCGAATACTGGCTGGCGCTCCCGTTGATCTTCGCCAGGGAGGAGTCCAGGCCGACCGCGAGCACCACTGCGGTCAGGCCGAAGGTGACCGCTGCCAGGGTGACCGCCGACCGGGCGGCCCGGCTGAACGGGGCAGCCAGGCCCATCGTCACCGGCCGCGGCAGCCGGATCCGGGCGGCGAGCCGGTGCGCCGCATATCCGCGCCCGGCCGGGGGCGCCTGCCCGGCCGCGATCGCCGCCACGGCGGAAAGCCGCCCGGCTCGCAGCGCCGGCGCCAGCGCGGCCAGCCCTGTGAGCAGGATCATTGCCAGTGGCACCGTGATGTTGATCCATAGCGGCACAGCAACTGTGATCTTGAACAGGGCTTCGAACGAGCTCGCGATGTTCAGCAAGGGCACTACCCACAGGTTGCCCAGGATCGTGCCGGCGATCGTCCCGGCCAGCGCCGGGATGCCGACCTGGGCTAGGTAGGTAGCGGCAACCTGCGCCGGTGTGAAGCCGATGCTCTTGAGCACGCCGATCCGCCGGTAGCCCGCCACTACCGCGGCGCTGACCACGCTGGCCGTGATCAGCACCGCCAGCACCAGCGCGATGACCGCGAACACGACCGCGAACGGGGCGTTGACGCCCTGCTCGGAGGCGATCATGCTCTCCGAGTTCAGCCAGGACACCGAACTGGCGACCGCCCCGGCCGGCAGCGCGGCCTTCAGCTCCGCGAGATCGGCGCTGATCTGCTGCGGGGTGCCGGAGCTGGCGAAGGTGTAGAGCATCTGCTCCTGTGCGGGCGTGCCCTTAGTGCGCAGCGCGGCGACCTGGGCCGGCACGACCCAGGCGTACTCGTCATGCACGATCGAGTACGCATAGCCGACCACCGTCAGCTTCGGCTTGCCGGGCGCGCTGGTCACGGTGATCGTGCTGCCAATCGGCGCCGGGCCGGTGAACGGCCCGGCCGTGTCGATGTCGATCTCACCAGGGCGAGTCGCCCACCGGCCCCGGGTCAGGTAGAGGTCATCCAGCGGGCCGCCTCTGGACGCGCGGCCCACAACGGTCTCTCCCTGAAACGGCGAGACCGCTCCCGGCGGCACCTTATTGCCCGCTCCCGGGGAGCCCGCCGCGCCGCTCGCCGATGACTGTGCGGGACCTGTGCCCCCGGCCGCGTTTCCCGGTGCCTGGATCTGTGTGTGTCCGTGCACCCGCCGGACCGCGCCCTTGCCGGTCGGCGACAGCCCGGCGGCGCCTCCGTTGATGGTGACAGTGGCCTCAGCGTAGGGACCCGCGGCCTGGGTCACGCCTGGCAGGCGGCGGGTCCTGGCCAGGTCCGCCGTGGTGACCTTGGGATGCGTCGAGTGTCACTGCCAGATCCGCGGCATGATGGCGAGCGACCGCACCCAGGAACAGCTCGTTGGAACTCGCGGCCAGGGCCACGCCGACCAGCGACGCAGCGGCTCCCGCTGCTAGCACGCAGAAGATCACGAAAGTTTGCACCAGCCGCCGGGTCGCCCCGCCCGCTGCCGCCTTGACCACGGCCCCGCCGGTCATGGCGTTGCCCCTGCCGTGACGTCGCTTGCGCCTGAGTCGCTGGCGACCTCGCCATCTACGAGCCGCACCGTTCGTTTCGCGTACCTCGCGGCCACGTCAGGGCTGTGGGTGACCAGCACCAGGGTCTGGCCGCCGGCATTTAGGCTAAGGAGCAGCTGCCCGATCTCCTCCCCGGTGGCGGTGTCCACCGCCCCCGTCGGCTCGTCGGCGAGCAGGACCGCTGGGTCGTTGATCAAGGCGCGGGCGATCGCCACCCGCTGCCGTTCCCCGCCGGAGAGCCTGCCAGGGTAGGTGTCGCGGTACCGGTCAATGCCGAGCTGGTCAAGCAGCTCCCCGGCGCGGGCGCGAGCCTTGCCGCGGGGGGTGCCGGCAAGCTGGGCGGGCAGCAGTACGTTGTCGGCCACGGTCAGCTCGTCCAGCAGGTTGAAGAACTGGAAGATCATCCCTACCTGGGTCCGGCGGTACCGGGCCAGCCTGGTTTCGCTGAGCGTGTCGACCCGCTGTCCGGCAACGGTGACGGTGCCATCGGAAGGCTTGTCCAGCCCAGCGATCAAGTTCAGCAGCGTGGACTTCCCGCTGCCGGACGGTCCCATTACCGCTACCGCCTCACCGGCGGCCACCTGCAGGCTGACGCGGTTCAGGGCCGGGACACCTCCGGCGGCGTAGCGTTTGCTCACGTCGGTGAGCTGGATCAGCGCGTCCATCGCTAGCGGTTCTCCCTGGAGTCGAATTCCTTAGGCTGGGCTAACGGCGCCCGCGAGCTAGTTTTACGGCAGCGCTGGTCACAGCGCGGTCACAGGTCTTGTGACCGCGCTGTGACCAGCGTGCGGGCATCCTGGGGCCGAGACGCGGGCCGAGCCGAGTTCAGTGCCGGGCGTCGGCCAATGCGGATAAGGACGTGGACGATGAGGGTGCTCGTGGCTGAGGACCATCGCAAGCTCGCCGAGACGGTGGCGGCCGGCCTGCGCCGCGAGGGCATGGCGGTGGACATCGCCCTAGACGGGCAGCAGGCCCTCGACCGCGCCGGGGTAACCGGCTATGACGTGATCGTGCTGGACCGCGACCTACCCGCGGTGCACGGCGACCGGGTCTGCGCTGCCCTGACCGCCGGCGGTTGCGCGAGCAGAATTCTGATGCTGACCGCCGCCGACACCATCGGGGACCGGGTAGACGGCCTTGGCCTGGGCGCTGACGACTACCTGTCCAAGCCGTTCGCATTCGCCGAGCTGGTGGCTCGCATCCGGGCTCTGGGCCGCAGGTCAGGGCCGCCACGGCCGCCGTCGCTGTCCTGCGGTGACCTGCGGGTTGACCCCGCACGGCGGATCGCCTCCAGGGCCGGACGGCCGCTCGCGCTGACCCCGAAAGAGTTCGCCGTGCTGCAGCTGCTGCTGGAAGCCCAGGGCGCCGTGGTCCCGGCCGAGCAGCTGCTGGAAAGAGGATGGGACGAGATGGCCGACCCGTTCACGACGACCGTCAAGGCCACCATCCACCGGCTGCGCGCCAAGCTAGGCGACCCGCCCGTCATAGACACTGTGGCCCAGGCCGGCTACCGGATCCAGGACTCCTGATGCCCACCCTCTCTTGCTCGACCCGGCTAGCCGCCCGGCTGCCCCGCCGCACCGTGCGGCTGCGCCTGACGGCCCTGTACGGCGCCCTGTTCCTGGCCTCAGGCACCGGATTGCTGGTCATCACCAACATCCTGGCGCGCGGCTGGCCCTGGCCCCCGACCATCACATCCCCTGCACCCGCCCGCCGCCTCGGCCATGTCGTCAAAGGCGCACCGCAGCAGATGCAGTTCCAGGTCGCGCAGCAGGTACACGCGGAGGTCGTCCGCCAGGACGCAGCAACACTGAACCACCTGCTCGTCGTGTCGGCCATCGCGCTGACCGTCATGGCGTTGGCATCGCTCGCGCTGGGCTGGCTGATTGCCGGGCGGGTGCTGCGTCCGCTACGGCAAATGACCGCCGCCACCCGTGCGATCTCCGAAGACAGCCTGCACGAGCGGCTGGCGGTCCCCGGCCCTGGCGACGAGCTCAAAGACCTGGGCGACACCATCGACAGCCTGCTTGAGCGGCTGCAGGCAGCCTTCGATGCCCAGCGGAATTTCGTTGCCAGCGCATCCCACGAACTGCGAACTCCGCTCACCCTGGAACGCGCCATGCTCGAAGTCGCCCTCGCCGACCCGCACGCCAAAGCCGCAAGCCTCCGGGCCGTCTGCGAAGACGTGCTCACCGCCGGCAAGCAGCAGGAACTGTTGATCGACGCGCTGCTTATCATGGCCCGAAGCGAGCGCGGCCTGGACCACCTCCAGCCCGTGGACCTGGCCGACATCATCCGCGACGTCCTGGACGCCCGCGCGCCAGACCCGGCCGCCCAAGGACTGGCCATCACCGCCGCGATCAGCCCCTCGCCCGTGCTCGGCGACGCCCGCCTGCTGGAACGGCTGGCCGGCAACCTGATCGATAACGCCATCCGGCACAACATCCCCGGCGGCCGAATCGGCATCCGGGTCGCCATCAGCGGCGGCGGCCCTACCCTCACGATCACCAACACCGGCCCGGTCATCCAGCCAGGCCAGGCCGCCCGGCTACTCGAGCCCTTCCAGCGGCTATCCACCACCCGGTCCGCCGAAACAGAAGGCCTTGGCCTTGGCCTGTCCATCGTCGCCGCCATCGCCAAGGCCCATCACGCCACCTTCGCCATCAACCCCCAGCCAGAAGGAGGCCTCGGTGTCGATATCCTCTTCACGCCGGGCACGGCCAGCTCCCCAGACCGCCGAAAGACGTTCGCCATAGCGTGACGAGACCGCCAGCCCCTGCGCTGGCACCCAATCTGTCACCACGCGCCTCGATCTATCCGGAGGCGCAAAACGGCCAGACCGCTCAGGGCACCAAACGCTGGCCACCGGCCCTCCGGTGCCGTGCCCAGCCCGACTGGTGCCAGGGGCGCCTGCTCTCACTTCTAGTCTCATTCACCGGCGCCGTTCACCGACGGTTGCTCGCCTCGCGTCCTCGCAGGTCACGTACCGCGGCAAACTAGAAGCATCGTCGGGAGCGCAACTGCGGTGGGTGAGTTAGCTCCCGAGGATTCCGCCAGCATCCCGGCGAATGGGAGATACAGCGATACCGGTCGCCTGGATGCCACCGTCCAGTCCAGCAGTGAGCGGCAATGCAGCTTGACCGCTGAGCAGCTATACTGCATAATGTCGTCATGGGTAATTACCGCGGCTATGCGGCCATCCAGGGGCGAGGCACCGTAGCGCTCCCAGCAGAGCTTCGGCGGAAGTACCGGCTGGATGAACCCGGCGCGCAGCTGGAAGTGGTCGAGCGGCCCGACGGGGTGATCGAGCTGCGGCCGACCCTGCCGGTACCCCTGGATGAGATGTGGTTCTGGACACGGGGGCACCAGGCAGCCGAGCTGGAGGCGGAGGAGGATCTGGCGGCCGGCCGGTTCCGCACGTTCGATGACGCGGAGTCCTTCCTTGCTGACCTGGCGGCGCTGGCCGCCTCCGGGGAGGAGCCCGGCCGGTGAAGTACCGGTCTGCGGATTCATTCCGCAATGACTTCCGCAAGCTGCCCGCCGAACACCAGCGGCTGTTCCTTGAGATGCTTCGCAAGCATTTCCTGCCCGCCGTCGCCGCCGGGTCGTTTACCGGCTCGCCGCCGTGGCCCACGCGGCTGAGGATCCATCGGCTCGCCAATGCCGACATCTACTCACTGACCTGGAACTTCGCATCGCCTGACGGGCGGGCGACCTTTCATCTAGACAAAACCGAGGATGGGGATCCGGTATTGGTGTGGCGGCGTGTAGGTGATCACGGCATCTACGATCACCCGTGATCGCCCGCCGCGACCGAGCCTTGGTGTACTTTCGCGACCCGGGCACTGTCGAGGCCGCACGCTTGACGCTTTCGGACACCCGCAGCCACGGATATCCACACGCACGGCCTCGGGTGCATTAGCACCCCGGGCCCGTAATCATGGTGAACGCGCTGCAGCCGCCCGGTGAGCAGAGCCTGGCGAACTGAGTCCTTGGTCTCCGGCGTGGCTGCATCGAGGTCCTCGCGCACCTGGCTCAGGTCCCAGCCCTGCGGCCGCCGGTCCGCGCGTAATTCGCGCCGCGACAATATCCGGGTCGCACGGCGCGATTGTCGCCGCGGCTGCCAGCCGGTCCAGGCATGTCCGCACCTTGCGCTCCGACAATCCGGTGTAGCGGGACCAGAGTCGCCACCGACGGGAACGGCCCGGTGCCGTCCGGACCCGCGTGATTAGGCAAACCCAACAACACGAACTTGCACGCGCTCGACGGCTGACCGCCGCGATCACGCGGCACCGGAGCAAGATTCAGCGCCCACGAAATAGCCTCCACGCTCACCGCGAATCACCTCGTGGCGGCCGGTCGAGACGCCCGACCCGGGATCCGGGCTCTGTCTCAGTTCTTGTCTCATTCGCCCGCGTGCAAGGTCGTTCGCTGGCGGCCACCGCCGTAGCGTTAGGGCAGGTCACGAACGGTGGCGACCATCCGTGAACACGGGCCAGCAGTGTTGGAAAGCGTGTTGGGGGCCACCCCTCGCGAGTTCGAATCTCGCATCCTCCGCCACACTGACCTGGCGGTGAGCACCGTCGACCCCTACCTGCTGATCAACCTCAGCACCGCCGGCGGCGTCCAGCCCATCAGCCGCAGCTACGTCCAGACCACTGTCCGCCAGGCCGGCATCTCCGCTGCGGGGCCTGCGCGCCGACCGCCTGCTCGGCGAAGCCTGCGCCAGCGGCGGTGACCCCTCCGGCTCACTCACCTGTTCGGGATCAGCGACCCCTCCGCCACCCGCTACTGCACCGAACTCGGCCCCGCGGACCGGCAACCGGCCTACCGCCTGGCCCGCGAACAGCGGTAGCGTCCAGTCATGTCGAGGGATCTGCCCGAGCTGCGGGCGTCGCATGAGGATCGCGAGCGCGTCGTGGACACGCTGCGGACCGCCGCCGGTGACGGCCGACTCACCGCCGAGGAGCTCGATGCCCGGGTGGAGCGCGCGCTGTCGGCCCGGAACCAGGGCGAATTGGCCGCACTGGTCGCCGACTTGCCGGCCGTGTCCGCGACGAAGGACGTCCTCGTGGTCGAGCAACGCGGCGGCAAATGGACCCGGGCCGGACGCTGGACGGTGCCGAACCGCATCGAGCTGCGAACGCAGCTGTGCCGGGTTACGTTCGACTTCACCGATGCGGTGATCACTTCGAGGACTCTGCGCATCGACACGGACATGCAGCACGGCAAGCTGGTCATCGTCGGCGCACCCGGCATCGTGATCGACGCCGACGGGCTCAACCTCGTGTTCTCCAGGACCAAGCTCCGCTCGGACAGTGCCGCCGCCGACCCGCGGCTCCGCATCGAGCTCACCGGAACGCTCACGCACGCGAAGGTCGTCGAGCGGCGGCCGTGAGCCTGTCTTGGTCGAAACCTGGTTCTGGCCGTCCGGTTCCGCAACGACAGAACCGCCTACACCGAGGCGAAAACAACCTTCATCGAGCAGGTCCTGGCAACCAGCGCAGCCGAAACGTCCGCCGCAGCCCGCCCGCCTAAGTAGCTCCCCAGCCACCCGGGCTACCCGGTTCAGACCCTCGAGTTCGCTGAACTCGCCACCGGTAAGCGCATCATGGGTTGGGAAGCGGAGCACGGCGCGCTGACCGCGCAAGAGGTCGCCCGGGCCGAGCGGGAACTCGGCCTGGCCGCGGCCGATAGTGCCGCGTGAGTGCGCTGATCCTCGACGCCGGGGCGCTGGTGGCGGTGGACCGCGATGACCGGGCCGCTATCGCGCGGCTGCGCGCGGCCCAGCAGCATGGCCTGGATCTGCGGACTAACGCGATGGTGGTAGCGCAGGTGTGGCGCGACCGGCACGGCCGGCAGGTGACCCTGGCGCGGCTGCTGCGGGCCACGGACGTGCGCGCGGTCAGCCCGCGAGACGGTCGTGAGGCCGGCGTGCTGCAGGCAGAGTCGGGCACTAGCGATCCAGTGGATGCGACGGTCGTGCTGCTGGCCGGGCCCGGTGACCGGATCCTGACGAGCGACCCGGCCGACATCGCCGCCTTGGCCGCAGCAGCCGGCAGCCGGGCCGTCGTCATCACCTGCTAGAAACCCACCCCGGCCACGCCGCTAGGATCGGCCATCGCGAGGAACGGACGGCGGCCGTGCCTGCCGCTACATCGCGTGGCTAGACCCAACCATGACTATTGGCGCAGATCGCCGACTCGGCGCGGGGTCAGTCCGATGACCGGCCGACGAGAGATCGCTCAGATTACCTATTCGGTCCCGCGGTCCGAGTTCGTCATCAACACAGCTAGGGGCAGGCAAATGGAGGTGACCGGCGCACTGTGCGCTAGTCGTCCTGCACAACCTGGACTCCGGATGAACGAAGCGCGGCCTTTCCGGTTTCGCCAGTCCGGATGGCATCGAGCGTTGGCTCGCCGAGACGGAAGAGCGCGATCACCTGGGCAATGCTCCGGCAAGCCCGAGCAGCTCCGCAGCCCACAGCGTGCCGGCCCGCAGCGCATCCGCCGCGGACAAACCCTGCCTGGTCATCAAGGTGAACTCCTCGGCCTGGGACACCCTGGTCCACTCGAACCCGCCGACATCGGTGCCGAGCACGATCCGGACGCCCGCCTCCAGGCAGTTGACGAAGGAACGGTCATGGGCGGCCCGCCCGCGGCCACGGCCATCTTCGCGCCGCTGAGCGTCAGCGAGTGCGCGGCCACCTTGATGCCCTGGCTGGGCCCCGGCGTCATCGACCCCTGGTTGGAGTAGATCCTGCCGTAGGCGGCCAGGTACAGGTTTCTGTTGAACATCTGCCGGTACAACTGCGTCAGCGGCAGGCCTTTCCTGCCGCGCTCGCGGAGAACGCCTAATACCACTTCGGCTTCCTGCATTCCGCATCCCTTGTGATAGTTAACCGTTCACGCCTGTGGCCCTTCGCCCTGTGGACCGTCATTAGCGCTGTCTCCAGATTGAGCGGACGTCACCCCACTGACTACTACGGCCACTCCGTCGCCCTAGGACTCGCGTCCCGTAGGCGATCCCATGTTCATCACTGCTGCACGTGCTAGCACGACTTAGGCGCCCCACTCGTCTCCTTCAATGCCCTGACAGGACATCGCTCCTGCGCCCCAAGAGGAGTGCAGCGAGACCCTTACCATCTCGCCGCAGGGGCCGGTGCCGGTTGCAGGCGTCTTTCCGGCAGGCGTTGCGTTACACCTTCTGGAGACTGGGGTTCAGGCAATCCAGCTTTCGCCATATCGCGCAGATCTTCCCGGCACGCCGCCCCATACGCCTGGGCACGGCTGCCGGTTTCCTGGCATGCTGTTTTCCCCGGGTCACCCTTTCGGGGCCGGGTCAGCCATCAGATCCAGAGACATCTCCTCTCATCTCTGCCCGCTACGCGGGCGATACAGCAGTGCGCCTCATGGCGCACCAAAGGCCGCAAAGACCGGGCCACACCGCTAACCAGCCTGACCGCCAGGGTGCTGAAAACCTGGCTCGCTGAGATCCGCCCCCGGCCTGACATGCCGCTCTTCCCGACCCGGGCAGGCGGCCGGCTCTCCCGCGACGCCGTCGAACGGCTCGTCGGCAAGTACGCGTCCGCGGCCGCGGACATCAGCGCATCGATCAAGGAGAAGAACGTCACCCCGCACACGCTCAGGCACACCGCCGCCATGTCGCTGCTGCGCGCCGGAGTCGACACCTCGGTCATCGCCCTCTGGCTCGGCCACCAGGACGCCGAGACCACCCAGGTCTACCTCCACGCCGACATGACCATCAAGGAACAAGCCCTCGCCCGCGTCAGGCAGCCCGGCACAAAACCGGGCCGCTACCGTCCGCCCGACACCCTGCTCACGTTCCTCGACAACCTCTGAGCGCCGCCGGGACCGCAGGATTATGCCGACCAGAAAACGGCCAGCCCTCCTCTGACCTGGGCACCGGGCAGCCAGGTCGGCATAATCCGGTGCTCGGCATAAGCCGATGACGTGGTCGTGCTCTGCCACAGCCAGGAGCAGGCCGAACACGTCGGGGCGCGGCTCGCGGAGTGGCTGGCGCCGAGGGGACTGGCCTTCAACGAGGACAAGACGCGGATCGTCCACCTCAATGACGGCTTCGACTTCCTCGGGTTCAACATACGCCGCTACCAGAACCGCAAGCTGCTGATCAAACCGTCCAAGGCGGCCATCAGGCGGGTCCGGGAACGGCTCGCGTCCCAGACGCGCGCTCTGCGCGGAAGCAACGCGGCGGCGGTCATCGCCGCGCTCAACCCGGTCATCCGGGGCCGGGCGGCCTACTACCAGGGCGCGGCGTCATCCAGGGCGCTCAGTTCCCTGGACGACTACATGTGGAAGCTCACCTGGAAATGGGCCACATGGCGCCACAACAACAAGCCGAAACGCTGGATCGCCGGCCGGCACTTCGGCACGTTCAACACGTTCAGGAACGCCCGCTGGGTATTCGGCGACCGCGACAGCGGCGCCTGCCTGGTCAAGTTCTCCTGGACGAACATCGAACGGCACGTGCCGGTCACGGGCGCGGCATCCCCCGATGACCCCGCCCTGGCCCGGTACTGGGCCGAACGGCGCAAAAAGGCAAGGCCCCCGCTGGACAGGTACACCCTGCGCCTGCTCACCAGGCAGGACGGGCGCTGCCCGATCTGCAGGGACCACCTGCTGTTGCCGGACCAGCCACCCCAATCACCCCAGCAATGGGAACGATGGTGGCTGCGAGTCACCCGCCGGGCGATAGCCGCCAGCTATCTCACCCACCACGGACGACCCGGCCCCGCCGACGGTGACCAAACCCGCCTCGTGCACGCATCCTGCCAGCGGGCACTCCACGCCCGCCAGCGCGGGTAACCAGCACTTCAACCCGCGACGCCCTCGCGGCTTGCCTGAGCCGTGTGCCGCGACCAGTGGCACGCACGGTTCTGAGGGCGCTCCGGCGCGGCAACGCGCCGGAGCTACCCGACTGTGCGCGACACTCGCTGACGCACAGCCAGCCGACCCTGGTCTCAGTTCTGATCTCACTCACTGGCGTCCGGGCTCGTCCGCCGACGGCCGCCGCGGGTCCATCCGGGCAGGTCACGGACGCCAGCCAGTCACCCTGAATAGGTACCAGTGGTGTTGGAAGCGTGTTGGGGGCAACCCCTCGCGAGTTCGAATCTCGCATCCTCCGCCACTCTGACCAGCTCTTCCCCCGGCTGCCAGATCAGGTCGCCAAACAGCTGCGCGGCCTCATAGCCGGGCAATTCCCGATCGCCGTCGGCGAGCAGTGTGGAGTTCGGCGGCGAGTGCCTCGGTGCCGTGGCCGAGTGTGCTGTCGCGCAGGGCGCCGTAGCCGATCAGCAGGGCGGGGGGCTGCGGATTGTGGTCTGCCCAGTTGCGTGCCGCTTCCTCGAGCCTGATGCCGTGCTTGGCTGCGGCGTCGAGGAGGTCGCCGGCGTCGAGTTCGGCGGGCAGCCGCAGGAGCAGGTGCAGCCCGGCGGCCTCGCCGCTGGGCTGGATCTCGGGCAGGTGGGCGGCGAGGGCGGCGAGCAGCCGGTCACGGCGGGATCGGTAGATCGGGCGCACCCGCCGCAGGTGCCGTGCGAAGGCGCCGGTGCTGATGAAGCGGGCGAGTGTCAGTTGCCCGAG
The DNA here is from genome assembly GCA_963739025.1 of uncultured Actinomycetota bacterium. Classification (GTDB taxonomy): domain Bacteria; phylum Actinomycetota; class Actinomycetes; order Streptosporangiales; family Streptosporangiaceae; genus Chersky-822. The sequence goes on from CAVTYS010000008.1 coordinate 238,703, forward strand.
CGCCTCGCAGGAGACGTCGTCGAGGAACTTGGCGCGGACGACCTCGTCGATGAGCTGCGGCGGCGCGATCAGCCAGCCGAGCCGCAGGGCAGGGCTGAGGACTTTGCTCATGGTGCCGCCGTAGACGACGCGTTGCGGATCGAGGCCTTGCATCGCGCCGATCGGCAGGCGGTCGTAGCGCAGCTCGGCGTCGTAGTCGTCCTCGATCACGAGCGTGCCGGCCGCACGTGCCCAGTCGAGCAGTTCGACGCGTCGGTCGGCGGAGAGGACGACGCCGCTGGGATAGGAGTGGGCGGGTGACAGCAGCACCGCGCCCACGTCCAGCCCGGCCAGTCGCTGGGTCTGTAGTCCCTGCTCGTCCACCGGCACTGGTACTGGCCGCAGGCCTACCGCGCGGATCAGCCGGCGGTGGTAGGAGAAGCAGGGGTCCTCGACCGCGATGCTGCGCACGCCGCGGATACCGAGCGCACGGCACAACAGCGTCAGGCCCTGGGAGAAACCGCCGCATATGAGCACCTCGTCCCGGGTTGTGCGCACGCCCCGCACGCGGCCCAGGTAGGTGGCAAGAGCTGCGCGCAACTCCTGGGCACCCCGCGGCTCGGGATAGAGCAGGCCGCTGTCGGGCATCTCGCGCAGGACGTCGCGGAAGTGGTGTAGCCATTCCTGCCGGGGGAACAGCGCCGGGTCGGGCAGCCCGCTGGCCGGGGTGGCGCCGTCGCGGCCGGCCGGCACCGGCCAGAACGGCACGCCGCGCAGGGCCGCGCGCTGCGGGCGGCCGCCGTTCTCCGCTCGGACACGGGTGCCCGATCCGTGGCGGGCCTGGAGGTATCCCTCGATCACGAGCTGCTCGTAGGCCCCGGCCACGACAGAGCGCGAGACGTTTAGCTCGCGGGCCAGGATCCGCGAGGGCGGCAGCGCGGCGCCCGGGGCGAGCGACCCGCCCGTGATCGCGTCGCGCAGGGCACGTTCGAGCTGCGCCCGGAGGCTGCGAGGCCGGGAGCGGTCGAGCGTGACCAGCAGGTCGGCAGGAAAGCCGGTGCGCGCGGCGTCGGGCTCCGTATTGGACTGGCTACTTCCGGTCATATTGGACCGCCTATCTATACCACTTGCAGCATAGCCTGGCCGCATCTGCCAGATCCACCGGAAGGAATCGAGATGTCACAAGCCCAACAGCGCAGCACCAGCCGGGTGCTCGTGATCGGCGCGCAGGGGGTACTCGGCCGGATCACCGCCCAGGCGTTCGAAAGCGGCGGATGGGCGGTTGTCAGGTCCGGGCGCAGGCCCGATCCCAGCGCCGGCTTCCGCCACGTCGACCTGGACGAGCCCGAGACGGTAGCGGCAGCGATCGGCGAGGCCGACCTCGTCGTCAACACGGTTCCCGACCCCAGGCTCACGGCCGAGAGAATGGTGCTCGACCGGGGCGGGATGCTGATCAACGTCTCGGCCATGCCGGCCGAGACGGCCCGGTGCCTTCGGCACGAGGCCGGGACCGCGCGGGGCACGGTCGTCATGAACGCGGGCATCGCCCCCGGGTTGACAAACCTCATCGCCGCCGGCCTGCTGGCTGCCCACCCGCAGTCCGACGAGGTCGAGCTCGTCTTCACCGTCTCGACCAGGAGCACCAGCGGCCGGGCGGGCGGCGACTTCGGCCACCGCGGCCTGACCACCGCCGACCGGCACCGAACGAAGGTCATTCCGCTGGCTCCGCCGTTCGGCGTGCGCCGCTGCATCGGCTTTGCCGAACCGGATGGCGGCTGGCTGGGCAGCATGGCAGGCGATCGGGTGGTCAGCCCGTACGTCTGCATCGCCGAGCGAACGACTCACCGCTCCATGCTCGGCCTGAACAAGGCCGGTCTCATGTCTCGGCTGCCTCGCGCCGCGTTCGGTCCTCGTTCCAGCACCGATGGCGGCGACGTCAGCGAGGAACCGGTGGCTCACTGGATCGCGGTTCTGCGGCGGGGCGAGCGGATCGCCGCACAGACTCTCGAGTGCCACGGCGATTACCTCGGTGCCGCCGCAAGCACGGTGATCTTCGCCCGCACTCTGGTCGCCGGCGGCGCAGGCAGCGCGCTCCCACGCGGCGTCTTCGATCCCGAGGACCTGTTCTCCCTCGATCGCCTGGCCCCGGCGCTGCGCGAGCATGGCATCGCCGCCGTCAACCAGCCGGTGACCACGAGCCGAGCAGAGCCCGCCCCAGCTACCTCCGGACTCAACCCGTGACCCGGCCACGGAGCCTGCGCCGGCAGGCCAACGTTCTCCTCGCCGTCGCATCGCTGGTCGCCTGCGTCACAGCGGTCGCCGCCTACCTCTACGTCCACTACGTCGACGTCGTGCGCTACAGCGCCGCGCAGGGACGGGTCACCGTCGAACGAGCCGAGATAGGACGGCTAGGCACGGTGCTGGTCACGAACAAGGGGTTCGCGCTGTACACATTTCCGCCGGACGCAGCCCGTAACGTCACCTGCACCGGTGACTGCGCATCCGCCTGGCCGCCATTGAAGCTGCACGCGGGCGATACGGTCGCAGCCGGTGCCGGGGTACGCGCTGATCTATTGGGGACAGCTCAGGACCCAGGTGGCGGCCGTGTCGTCACATATCACGGATGGCCGCTCTACACCTACCTCGGCGATGCATCTCCTGGTCATGCAGCCGGCCAGGGCGCGGACGACGACGGCGGCTACTGGTATGTGATGCGACCGTCTGGACAGATCGTCAACCCGTAGTGTCACAGCCGGCTGCCACATGGCTCACTGGTTCATGTCAGATCGCGACCGCGGCCGCGGTAACCACGGAGAACCCTGCCGCAAGCAGGTAGATGCGTAGTCAGGGATGTGGAGGAGGTTGCGCACCTGAGTGTCCGGAGGGCAGGCCAGGCACGCCGAGGATGTGCGTGAAGATGATGATGGAGCAGCCCTCGGGAGTTCGAATCGTCTCCTCCGCCACCTTGACCTGCAGCAACGCTGGCTGTCGCGGCAGGCCGCTACCAGCGAGCGGTACTCGCCCGGTCTCAATTGTGGTCTCAATTGCGCGCCTCAGCCCGAGCCGTGTCCGGAGTCAGCAACTGCAGTCGTGCCTGGTCACGGACACCACGGATAGGCCCGAACAAGATGTCAACACGCCGCCGAGGCGGTGCGCCCCACAGAGCACCGCTGAGCTGTGAGGTGACACGACCGCTCGAGATGTTCATGCACTGCGGCTGCCGCTCGCCCGTGTGAACGGACTCAGCAAGCGTTCATGGTCACCGGGCTGGCGGACAAGGTGATCAGAGCCCGCTGTGCGCGATGACGCGTCCGGTCGCGGCTGCCCTGGCTAGTGCCTGGTGGTCGCGTTCGGTCTGGTCGGCATAGTAGCTGGCGAATTGCGTGATGGCCTGGTCGAAGACGTCGGCGTTGCCGAGGTAGGCCGCGATAGCGACGGAGTCGCCTGACCGGGCGTGCGAGCGGGCCAGGGTCCAGGCGCACAGCTCGCCGTAGATCTGCATGCCAGACGGCCGCATGGCGTCGGTGTCGAGGGAGAACTTCCAGTCGCGCAGCTGGCGGACGTAGAAGTCGTGTGTTCTGCCATCGCGTGCCTTCTCGCTGCGCTGCCAGCCGAGGAAGATGTCGCTGACCGGCTGGATCAGCCACTGGCCCTCGACCACCCGCTGGCCCTGATTGTCGTACTTGCTGGGGCCGGCGTAAGCGGCGAGCACAGACGGCTGTGCCTCCTTGACCTGCAGCAGCAGCGGCTCCGCGCCGTCCCGGGCGGTGAACAGGAAGATCCAGCAGCGGGTTCCGACGCTGCCCACCCCCACCACCTTCCTGGCCAGGTCGACGAGCTGGTACCGCTGGAACAAGATCCGGTGCGCACCGTTCAGCGTCCGGCCGTACCGGACCAGCATGGCGTCCAGCTGGGCCTCGAAGCCGAGCTCGTCGCGTTCCTCGGGGCGCAGGTGCGACACGGGCATGATCAGCGGCGGGTCGGCGATGATGCGGGTCTGCCCGTCCACCGTCCCGCATAGCTTGCTGAACGCCTGCATGCTGTCCCTGGTCTGCGCCTTGGCCAGGTTCTTAGCCACTGCCTTACGATCCCGCGCGGCCAGACGGGGAGAGAACATCTGCTCCACTAGGTCCAGGTCCACCCGCGCGTACCAGACGTCCATATTGCGCATGCCAGCGAACGCCCGCATCGTCTCCCGGTAACACCGGGCGCTCGCGGTCACGATCCGCCGGCGCTGCTTGCGGGAGAAGCCGTTCCCGCGGGCCGCCACCTCGAGGCTCGCGGCCAGCCGCTTGACGTCCCATTCCCATGGGCCGGGCAGCGTCTCGTCGAAGTCGTTGACGTCGAAGAGGAACTTCCGCTCCGGGGACGCGAAGATGCCGAAGTTAGACAGGTGCGCGTCCCCGCAGGCCTGCACGACCAGCCCGGTGCACGGCAGGCCGGCGAGGTCACTGGCCATCGGCAGGGCCGCGCCCCGGAAGTACGCGAACGGCGAAACCAGCATCCGGCCGTACCGGATCGGCACCAGCTCCGGCACCCGCGACTCGGCCTGCTGCTCCAGCAGCGCGACCGGCTCAGGCCGGTCCGCGGGCGGGTCGAAGCCCGCGTGGCTTTCCCTGGGCACCGCGGCGCGGGCCGCCTTGCCGCGCGCCACCCGCTCGGCCAAGGTCAGCCCGCCCAGGTCCGGGTCGAGCACGCCGCCTGCCACCAGGCCTGGCGCACTCCCGGCCCGCAGACCCGTCACGTCAAGCACCCCCAACCTCACGCGGAAGGCGCAGCTGGAGCCCATGACCCAAAAGGCGGATCGCGGAGAGCGCAGCCAAACCCAGGTCGAACCATGACACGAGAGCGGGCCTGTTTCCTCACCCGACACGGGTGACGAGCCCCGGCTCCGCGTCTGTGAGCGGTCACGCGCTCGCCCGCGGCGCTGACGGGGCCGTGCCGCACCGCCATGATCACGCATCGGAGCTCTTCTACATTCTCGCCGGCGCGTTCGACCTGCTAGCAGGTGATGACGTCGTGAGCGCGTGGGCCGGTGACCTGCTTGTCCTCCCACCCGGTACGGTCCATGCGTTCGCCGCGCACCGGGGCTGCAGCGCGGAGGCGCTGGTGATCGCTAATCACCGGCATCGAACGCCGGTGTGCTCCTCCGATCCTGTTCGACATCGAGTACACCCGCGACCTCGGCTACGGTGCCGTGGACTACCTGAAGCGGGTGCTGGAGGGCGATGAGCCGGGCGGGATGACCACGATCCAGGATGGGCATATGGTGCCGCTGCCCTTCGGGTCGTTCACTGACCCCGAGACGGGCGGGTGCGGATCCGGCTGATGGGCGTCGAATCGAGCTCGTACCGGGTGGCCCGCGAGTACATGATCCGGCTGGACCGCAGAGACCTTGACGACCCGGCGCGGCTTGGCCAGATCGCCGCGGCCGTTGGGCTCGCGGCCGGCGTGTTCCGCGGCCGGTACGACTACATGACGGCGGGCTGAGTCCCAGCCTCGCTGTCGGCCGCCGAGGCACAGGCGAACTTCGAATCGATTTCGTGCGTGCGCCACCTTCGAAGAAGAAGTCGCGGAGAAACCCCGGTGCGCAACTTCCGGAACCGCGCCTGACGCCACAGGTCAGCGTTCGTCAGAGCCAGCCTTGGCGCTGAGCGGCCCGCACCGCCTCGATGCGGTTGCGGGCCGCGGTCTTGCGGATGGCAGCGGACAGGTAGTTGCGAACGGTGCCCTCGGACAAGTGCAGGCGTTCGGCGACGTCCCCGATGGTGGCGCCGTCCGCCGCGGCGGAGAGAACGTCGCGCTCGCGTGGTGAGAGCGGGTTGGGGCCGGCGCTCAGCGCCGCCGCAGCTAGGTCCGGATCGATGACACGCTCGCCGGCCAGCACGCGCCGGATCGCGGCGGCGAGGTCCCTGGCAGGGCTGTCCTTAACCAGGAACGCGGCTGCGCCCGCCTCCATCGCCCGCCGCAGGTAGCCCGGACGGCCGAACGTCGTCAGGATGACGATCCGGCAGTCCGGCAGGGCCGTGCGCAGCTCGGCTGCGGTGGCGATGCCGTCGCGGCCGGGCATCTCGATGTCGAGCAGCGCGATGTCGGGCCGGGTCTGCCCGGCCACGGCCAGGGCCTCGTCGCCGCTCGACGCCTCACCGACGACCTCTATGTCCTCCTCGAGGTTCAGCAGAGTCGCGAGCGCGCCGCGAACCATGCTCTGGTCCTCGGCCAGCAATACCCGAATCACGCCGAAGACTCTAGCCCTACGGGGGCCGGCGCTGGCGGGTGACGGCGCCGGTCAGGGGTCAGCCGTCCGGGGTTCGCCCGGCGCCGGATCGATGAGCGGCGCGCGTACGGTCAGGCCGAACCCGCCGCCAGGACGGGTACCGGCCTGAACGGTGCCGCGCCTGGCGGCCACTCGCTCGCCCAGCCCGCGCAGTCCGCTGCCCGTGCCCGAGCCGCCTACCCCGTCATCGATGATCGTCAGAACGGCCGTGTCGTCCTGCCGGGAGACCGAGATCGTGGCCGTACGGGCGCGGGCGTGCCTGACTATGTTGGTGACGCCCTCGCGTACGGCCCAGCCGAACAGGCCGTCCACCGGGCCGGGCAGCGGCGTGCCCTGGCTCCGGATCGTGAGATCGACGCCCGCCGCGTCCAGCACGCCGCGGGCGTTGTCCAGCTCGTCGGTCACGTTTCGCTGGCGGTATCCCGAGATCGCCTCGCGCACATCGCCCAGAGCCTGGCGAGCGACCGTCTCGATGTCCGTGACCTCGGCCAGGCTCGTCTCCGGGTCGCGGCCGGCCAGCCGCGCCGCCACCTCGCTCTTCAGCACGATCAGCGACAGCGTGTGCCCGAGCAGGTCATGCAGGTCACGCGCGATGCGCAGCCGCTCCTCGTTGGCGGCGAGCCTGGCGACCTCGCCGCGGGCCTCGTGCAACTGCGTCACCAGGATCCGGCTGCCGCGAAACGCGAGCATCAGCATGCCGATGGTGAGCGTCTCGAACGCCAGCAACGCCGTGCTGTTGCCCGGCTGTCCCGCGAGCACGCACACCGCGCAGGTGAGAGCCGCCGCGCCGATGACCCCGCGCCCGGCCCACCGGGGCGGCAAGGCCATCGCGCAGGCGACGCCCAGGTAGATCGGCAGCCCGGTCCAGTCCCTGCCGAGCAGCAGCGGATAGGCAACCGTCATCGCCGCCACGACGCCGAGGAGCACCCAGGTGAGGGGCGAGGTCTTCCCGCTCCACGGGTTGTGGGCCACCACCAGCGCGATGAAGATCGCAGCGAACGACGCCACGGCGACCAGCCTGACCGCGATCCAGCCTGCCGGGTGGTGGTGCCCGAACAGCTCAGAGGACGGCCAGAACAGCAGGTAGGCCAGCCCGAGCGCTACCCAGAGCGAGCGGTGCCACCGGGGGGTCGCCACCGCCCGCTCTGGATCGAAGGACATGAACATACTCATCAGGGTCGAACGGTAGCGCGCCGGTATGCCAGAACGGCCAGCACGCCCAGCCCGGCCGTCCAGGCCGCGAGCACAAGGCCGTCGGAAGCGGGCGGTGCATGCCCGGCCACGACGCTCCAGCCCAGATCGGCGAACCGGTTCGACGGCAGCCAGTGCGCGATCGACCGCAAGACCTTGGGCAGCAGGCTCACGGACATCCACAGGCCGCCGAGGATCGACAGGCCGAAGTAGCACAGGACCGTTACCGGCTGGGCGGCGTCCGCGCCGACGAGGGAGCCAATCAGGGTGCCGAGCGCCGCGAACGGCAGCGTCCCCACCCACATCAGGCCGATCAGCGCGGCCCACTGGCCAGGGGACAGCTGGACGTCCTTGGTCACCACGGCCACGAGGCTCACCAGCACGACGGCCGGCAGCGCGAGGAACATCGATGCGATGATCTTCGACGTGACAACGGCCCGGGGCAGCAGCGGGGTGACCTGGAGCTGCCGCAGCCAGCCGCTCTGCCGCTCGGCGGCGAGCCGGGAGCCGGTCGTGGTCAGCGACGCCCCGAGCGCACCGAACGCGGCCATCGAGACCAACAGGTACGTCTTGGCATCCAGGCCGGTGGCGGCGTCGTGGCCGCCCCTAGCGAAGATGTTCGACCACAGCAGGTAGAACAGGACCGGCAGGGCGACGGTGAAGAAGACGAAACGCCTGTCGCGGAACATCCGGCGGATCTCCAGGACGAGGTAGCGGGGCATGATCACTCACCTCCGGTGAGGGACACGAACGCGTCCTCCAGGTCGGCGCCCTTGACCTCCAGGTCACGGACGTTGATGTCGGACGCGTACAGAGCACGTACGGTCTGGTCAGAGTCGGAGGTCCGGAGCTGCACTGACCCGCCGCGGACCTCGACGCCGGTGACGCCGGGGAGCGTGTCGAACCCGGCCATGGGCTGGTCGCCGATCGTGAACCGGATAGTGCGGCCACCTGCCGCCGCCTTGATTTGCTGGGCATTGCCGTCGGCGACGACCCTCCCCTTGGCGATCACGATGACCCGGTCGGCGTTCTCGTCCGCCTCTTCCAGGTAGTGCGTGGCGAACAGGATCGTGCGCCCGCCCGCGGCGTACTCTCGCATGCTGGTCCAGAAAGAGCGCCGGGACTCGACATCCATGGCGGCCGTGGGCTCGTCCAGGACGAGCAGCCGCGGCGCCCCGGCGATCGCGAGCGCGAACCGCACCCGCTGCGCCTGCCCGCCGGAGAGCTGGTCGGCCCGCCGCTTGGCTAGACCGGTCAGGCCCGCGAGGGCGAGGATCTCGGTCGCCGGCAACGGCTCCGGGTAGAGCGTGCGGACGAACTCGACCAGCTCACGCACGGTGAGCCCGGCGACGAGCGCGCCGTTCTGCAGCATCGCGCCGACCATGCCATTCCGCACCGCGGCGTCGGGAGGATCGCCGAACACGCGCACCGACCCGGCAGAAGGCCGGATCAGGCCGAGCGGCATTCCGAGGGAGGTCGACTTGCCGGCGCCGTTGGGCCCGAGCAGCGCGACGGTCTCGCCGATGCCGATCTCGAGATCCAGCGTCTCGACGGCGCGCACCGCCCCGAAGCTCTTCGAGACCCCGGTGAAAGTGATTGCATTCATGCCGACAACGCTAGGCTGGTGCGGGCCAGAGACGTAGTGCAGGCGATCCTGAGTTCGCGATGACATTTGTCACTGCGGCTGGTGGCTGGCCCGCCCGGTGTGTCGATCGGGCACCTAGTGGGCCTGGGCGGTGACATCGTCGCCATTCTCTGGGGCGGCCCGAAGTCCTCGCTGTACGCTCCTCCGCGCGCGCACCAGAACAACACGATTCTCTGGGTCTCCCGGCCACCGCTGCCCGGCGCCTCGCCGCCGGAACGTAATCGCTCTGCGATCCGCATGAACGAAGCGCGGCGCACGGCCGCCTTTCCGGTTTCGCCAGTCCGGCCACGATGTCGGCGGCCGCGCCGGGCTCGATGACCCGGTGGTCCCGGCAAGCCCGAGCAGCTCCGCAGCGCACAGCGTGCCGGCCCGCAGCGCATCCGCCGCGGACAAACCCTGCCTGGTCATCAAGGTGAACTCCTCGGCCTGGGACACCCTGGTCCACTCGAACCCGCCGACATCGGTGCCGAGCACGATCCGGACGCCCGCCTCCAGGCAGTTGACGAAGGAACGGTCATGGGCGGCCCGCACCGGCTCGGAGATCTGCGAGCCGTGCGCGGCAAGCTCCCGGGTGACCAGCAGGGTCGGCACCAGGGCCGTACCCCGGGCAACCATCTCCGCCGCGAGATCGGCAGAGATGGCGAAGCCGTGCTCGATCGAGTCAACTCCCGCGGCCACGGCCATCTTCGCGCCGCTGAGCGTCAGCGAGTGCGCGGCCACAGCGATGCCCTGCCGGTGCGCTTCATCGACAAGCGCCACTACTTCCTCCTCTGTCCACACCAGCGGGCCGTCTGGGTAGCCCTCCTCGCCGGAGGGGCCTCAAAGCGCTCGCTGACGTAGATCTTCAGGCAGTCGATTCCGTGGGCGATCTGGGTTCGCACGGTCTCGCGGCAGGCCGCAGCACCGGTTCGCGATCGACATCGCCTGGATCGCGCTGGCAGCCCGGTGGCCGGGGTTCTTCTCGACCATCTGCCGCGCCAGTTCCAGCTCGTTCCAGCTGCCGCGCAACAGCACATGCGCATGCGCGTCAATCAGCCCGGGCAGCAGGCTGGCGCCGGGCAACTGCAGCACCGGCCAGCTGTCCGGTGCGGACCGGCTCACGCCGACGATCACCCGGTCCTCGACGAGCACCCGGTCGTCGACGAGCACCACCGTGCCCTCCGCCCACCCACCCGCGCATCGAAGACCCGGTCACCGGCCACGGCAAAAGCGCGGGCCGATCAACGAAGCCGGTCCCGCGGATCCTACGGCAGCGGCGCCGCCATCACGATCTAGATCACCGCACAGCGCGAGTGGCCGAAACTGTCCACGAGTTCGGCCAGCTCATGAAGGGCACACCCAAGTCGGCTGCCAGCGCCCGCACACTTATCCGTCGCTGCCACGCTCAACAAGATGGCCGAGCCCGACGAAACGCCGGATCGCGCTGATTTAGCGCGGTTTGCAGGTAGGCCAGATGCGCAGGCGACGGGGTACAGATCACCGCGCTATGCGTGCTGCTTTCCCGGGTCAGGATGAGGGGAGTGCTGACTGCCCGGCGGCTGGTGAGGGTGGCGCCGGTAGGTGACGGTCATCGGGTTATGAAGGGCGATCGTGACGTGCTGTGAGATCGGCGGGCTCGGCGCGGAGTAGCGCACGCCGGGCGCGGGGTCATTGCCGGGGCCGCCGGGGTTGTACAGAGGCGCATACCGGCCCGTGGAGGGTATCTCGACGGTGGTGATCCGCCGGGCGGCAGCCCCGCTGCCGTCGAGGATGATGTCGATGTAGTTGTCGTTATCTGAGGTGTAGCAATCGCCGTAGTGCGCCTGCTTCCTGCCGAGATCGGCGAGGCCCACGACCCGGAGCTGGTGTCCGTCGATGGTGTAGGTCTTGCCTGACCGGGTGAGCCTGATGGTCTTCCCGGAGGAGGTGACCGCGTCGACCCGGAAGAACCTGTTGTAGTCGGTCGGGAGAAGGGCGCTGACCCCGTTGGGTGTCATCCCGCCGCTCGTGTACACCCGCAGGCGGAACTTGGCCCGGCGGCCGTAGAGGCTCACGCCGTCGTTGGGCAGGTTCTGCTGGAAGATCTTGGGCCCGGTGTCCCCTGCGGTGGACATCTTGCTGAGCTTCGCGGCGACAAGGACCGGGCCGCCCCGCTGGGCCGGGGGAACGCCCGGATCGGTGTAGGGCGAGCCGCGGGTCCTGGCCCAGAACCCGACCGCGCTCACCGTCCGCTGGTGCGGTCCGACGAGCCGGAGCGTGCTGGAGCCGCGGACGACCTCGACCGAGGTGGGGTAGATCGCGCCGGGGCTGGACGGTGACACGCGGTTCCCGAAATGCCCGAACAGGACGGCCACCGAGCGTTCGTTGTACTCGAAGTTCGGCCAGATAGATGCGATCTGCGGGGTGATGCTCGTCCCGTTGCTGAGGTTGACCCGGAAGTCGCTGGGCTCAAGGGTGCTCGGCAGGATCGGCCAGCTGAACTCGACCGGAAGGCCGTCGGAGTAGTAGACGTCTTGGCCGTAGAGTTCCTTCGTCCCGGAAGCCGCCGCCGCTGAGGTGTAGTTGGACAGCGTGGGTGTCTCGCCGGGCGCGCAGTGCACGGTGTTCCAGGTGCCCCCGGCCAGCAGCGTCATGGTCTTGCTTAGCGCCAGGTTGCTGGTGCTGAGGTCCGGCACGCCGATGATGGTGGTGAAGCCGAGCCCGGCGGCCATCATCTCGGGCTTCTTTGCCCACATGTCGGCGTTGATGATGACGTCCTGGCGGAGTACCTGGTAGGGCAGCGGAGTTCCGTGGCCCTTTCCCGGCAGGGCCGCCGCGTGATCAGGCACTGCCACGGAAAACGCGGCGGATGTGGCGGTCACGGCGGATATGACCGCCACCGCTGCGCCCGTGCGGCGCGCAGCAGAGGTCAGCACGGCGGCTGGCCGCCGTACGAGCCGGGCGCGCCCGGTCATGCCGCAGCCTGCCGGGCGTCCGGGCCATGGCCTGCCGGCGAGGAGCATCCCGGGACGGCGCCGCCGCGGGCAGGAACGATCAGAAACGCTGCTGTCACCCTGGCCATATACACCTACTCAAGGTAATGAAGAACTTACGAATTGTTACCATCTGGGTAACCGGAATCGCGGACCGGGTGCCTCATCGCATGCGGATCGCCCAGGTTGGCACGCATCACCACCTGCGGCTCACGCGCGAACCGACCGTACCTATCGGCGGTTCTTGGCACGGGCCTGGTCACGCTGCGAGGCGTCCTGTACAAGTACAGAGCCGTCCGGCTGCTTCGGCTGTCCTTGCCCGGGCGTCCAGGCGCTTCCTCGGGGCGACCTGAACCTTGCCGGCCACTTGCCGTGCGCGGCGGCGCTCGTTGCCTCCGGGCGGCCGGCCTGCTCCGGGCGGTCCGCGGGTTGCTATCCGGCTTGGGTGACGAATCCCTGGTAGTGACCGGAACGGCCGCGGAAGTCCCGCTGGCGGCGCAATGGCCCGGGGAGGGGCACGACAGCGAATCGACCTCGGCGGACCCGCCCGCGTTCAGGGCCGCCAGGCCGGGCACCGGGATCGCCTTGCCCCAGCGGCCGTTCCGCTCGCTGACCAAGAACCCCTGGTGGTGACGGGAGCGGCCGGTGAAGTATCCGCCGGCCGCGCAGTTCCCCGCCGAGCCGCACGACACCGAGTTGACGTCGGCGTTCGCGCCCTTGTTCAGGGCCGCCAGGCCGGGCACCTCGATCGCCCGCAACCAGCGGAACCCGGCATCGTCTCATCTGTTCCTCCGCCAAACTCCGGAACGGCGTGCGCCGGCCCGCCGCGACCCCGGCCGGGTGCACCCGCTGGTGCCCGGCACCCGCCAGTCCCATCTATGCAATAGACGCGCCGCGGGTGCATTCCGTGCACCTGCCCGCAGCGCCGGCAGTGGGCCGATTCAGCCCGCACGACGGCACCTCCCATGCACACGCAGCCGGAACGCCGCGCGGATCACTCGTTCTCGCGCCATGCGCAGGCAACCAGCAATCACCGCGCTCACGCACCTATCAGAGCCGTATTTCGTCGGCTGGGCAGCCGTGGCACTGCCGGCACTCACATTCCGTGATCAGGCGGATGCCTTCCGGCTCTGCGCTGGTGGTCAGGATGGCGAGCACCAACTTCATATGGCCGACGGCTGGCCGCCACCGTCGGCAAGGAGCTGGGCGAGGCTGAGCAACCACGAGATAGCTGCAAGCTCACTGGCCCGGCAGTGCTCTGCCCGGCGCTGGGCGGCCAGCGCCCAGTCTCAGTTCTAGTCTCATTCGCTCCCGGCCGGCGCCATTCACCGGCGGTCACTCACCCGGCGTCCTCGCAGGCCGCGGACGGTGGTGGCGATCGGCGAACGCCGGTCAGCAGCGTTGGAAAGCGTGTTGGGGGCAACCCCTCGCGAGTTCGAGTCTCGCATCCTCCGCCACGCTGACCTGCGAAGATACGTTTCCGTTGCGCTCACGCGAGTGATGCGTACGCGCGCTTATCTCAGTTCCTGGCTCGGAGTGCATGCGGACCATAGGTTTTATTCCGGGCAAACCGGCTTAGCCGCCGGGCATGGAATGTGCTCGTTACGCCTGGTCAGGGGCTTCGCGGACGGTCCTGAACGGAGAGGCGCACGTCGCGCAGGCGTGCGGCTCCTAGGTCACTCCCAGTACGTCACGGACATTGATGCGGCGGCGGTGGCGCCTTGCCGATCGTGATCGAGACCGCCGAGCCAGGGCTGACGGAGCTTCCGGCCAGCGGGTTCTGGCGCATGACGGTGCCCAGGCTGTTGCAGGAGTAGTCGACCGCTGACGTCACCGTGCCGAGCACCAGGCCGGCCACCTGAAGTGCTCGGCTTGCCAGGGCCGTGCTGTCGCCGGTGAGGCTGGGCACTGTCACCGTGGGGAGGGATCCGACGCCCAGGGCGTAGGCACCTACCTGGAACAGCGTGGGGCTGTCATCGCCGAACGCGAACTGGCTGACGCGGGTCAGGCTTGCGACGAGACTCGGCGTGCTCGTTCCCTGGGTCGTGCCGGTGGCCAGCTGGCCGAGTCCGTTGCAGCCCCACGTCAGCAAGGTGCCGTCGTAACGGATGGCTGCGCTGGATCTGATGAGGATCCCCGCGATGCCCGTGACGACCTGGGAGACGCCGACCAGACCTATCGGCTCCGGGGAAGTCCGTGCGACCGTAGTCCCGTCGCCAAGCTCCCCGCAGGAGTTGTCGCCCCACGTCCAGACCCGCTCGCTAGAGCCAGCGATCGCCAGCGTGAATATGCCGCTGCTGGCGACCTGCGTGACACTGGTTAGGCCTGGGACTGGTGCCGGAGTTGTGGTGCTCGCGCCAACCGTGCCGTTGCCGAGCTGGCCGCTGCTGTTTGGCCCCCAGCTGAACAAGGTGCCGTCGGAGCGGACGGCGTAGCTTACGCCTGCGGCCGTCACTTGAGTGATCCCGGTCAGTCCAGGCACCCGTTCCGGGCGCAGCCGCTCCGTCGTGGACCCGTCTCCGAGGGAACCGTCGCCGTTGCGTCCCCAGGCCCACACGGCGCCGTCCGACTTCAGCGCCAGCACGTAGTAGGGACCGGCTGCCACCTGCGAGATGCCGTCCAGCCCCGGCACCTCAACGGGCGTATCGCTCGCCGATGTGCTCCCGTCTCCCAGCTGGCCGTAACTATTGTCACCCCAGGCCCAGAGGGTGCCAGCGGAGGTCACTGCGTAGCCATTGCCTTCATCGCTCAGGGCGAACTGGATAATGCCGCTCAGGCCAGGGACTTGATGCGGCGTGGTGACCACGGGATCCCCGGAGCTGTAGCCCAGCTGGTGATAGTAATTCTGGCCCCAGGTCCACAGGGTGCCGTCGGCCAGCAGCGCACCCGCGGACCTCAGGCCGGTCGCAAGCTGCGTGACAGTGCCGGGCGGTCCGCTCGCTGGTACGGGCGACAAGCTCGGCGTCGCGGTCGTCCCCCCGTTCCCCATTTCGCCGAGCTGATCGGTGCCGAACCCGTAGATTGCCGGGCCCGGCAGGGCCTGCAGGCCCTGCGGTGCAGCAAGCGCCCGCGTCGGCAAACAGGCGCTGGCCGACATGGCGGCCACGGTCGCCGCGATCGCCAGAAAACCGCCAGGCTTGCGCACGGCAGAACCATATGCCGCCACCCAGGCTGACTGAAATAGCGGAAACCTTCTATCGGAAGGTCGGCACGGGGCCCACGCCTTGCAGCAATCGTGAACTGCGCGCGGAGAGAAAAGGTCACTACTCTGCGCGGTGCCCGCGTGCCAAGGTAATTGCATGCGAGATCCTCTCGAGACGCCACAGGAGGTTTACGGACGTGAGCCGGAACTGATGGCGCTGCGCTCCTTGGTGGCCGAGGAGCGCCGTTCCGGAGCCCTGCTTATTACCGGCCCGCCGGGTGTCGGGAAGACGGCGCTGTGGGACGCCGGCCTGACGATGGCTCGCGCTTCGGGTCGGCTCGTGCTGGCCGCTCGCCCGGCCGGGACCGAGGCCGGGATGGCATTCGCCGGCCTGATCGATCTGTGCGACCGGGTCGGGCCCGAAGTCCTGGCCGACCTGCCCGGACCACAGCGATCGGCGCTCGAGATAGCACTGCTCCGGGCCGAGCCGGTGCGAGGCGCGGCTCCGGGCCCGCACGCCATCGCCCTCGCGTTCCTGAACGTCCTGCGTACGATGGCTGCGGGTCAGCCGCTCGTGGTGGCCGTCGACGACCTGCCATGGCTCGATCCGCTGTCGGTGTCCGCCCTGACCTTCGCGGCGCGCCGTTTGAGCGATGAGCCCGTGACTTTTCTCCTCGCAAGGCGGCCAGGATCGCCATCGCCGCTTGAGCTCGTTCTGACGCCCGAGCATCTCGAGATCGGAGCTCTCGACGCCAACGCGCTCCGACGCCTGCTGGCCTCCCGGCTGGCAGTGTTTCCGCCCCGGGTGCTGCTCCGGCGCATTGTCGACGTGAGCCAGGGCAATGCGCTCTTCGCGCTGGAGCTGGGCCGCTCGGTCCGGGGCGGCGGGCCGACCGCCAGCCCCGATCTGACCCTGCCCGCCAGCGTGGAGGACGCATTGGGAGCGCGTGCGGTCGCGCTGGCTCCCGGCGTGCGCCGGCTGCTGCTCGCCGTCGCCCTCAGCGGCGGCCTCCGTCGCGACGTACTCGAGATGGTCGCCGGGCGGGCCAGCGTCGACACCGCCTTCGAGGACGGCGTGCTGGTCCACGACGAACCCAGGGTGCGGGCATCTCACCCCCTGCTGGCGGCCGCGGCCGTGAACCAGTCGGGACTGCAGGAGCGTCGGGAGGTGCACGTCGCGATCGCGGCCGCGGTGGCCGACGAGGAGCTGAGTGCGCTGCACCTGGCGCTGGCCACCGACCGGCCCGACGACCAGCTCGCTGCCCGGCTGACCGCTGCCGCCTCCCGGGCCTCGTCGCGGGGCGCGCGGCCGCAGGCGGTTGTACTGGCCGAGCACGCGCTGCGCCTCACACCGGCTCAAGCGGCGGAGCGCCCCGAGCGGGTGCTCACCGTCGCGGAGTACCTGAACCTCGCCGGCGAGATGCAACGCATGACCGACCTGCTCGAATCCGCCATTGACGGGCTGCCGGCGGGCACGGCCAGGGCACGGGCCTGGCTGCTGCTCAGCGCGGGGGTCAAGTCCGTGAGCCTGGCCGACTTCGAATTCCTGCTGGACAGCGCGCTCGCCGAGGAGAACGTCGACGCGGGCGTCCGGGCGCAGGTTCTGGCCAGGAAGACGACGGCTACGGCGGTCATCGCCGTCCGGCGGGTCCAGCAGGCCGAGCAGTGGGCACGCGAGGCGCTGGCGACCGCATCCGGCGTCGACGCGGCGGTCGAGCGCCGCCTGCTGTACTCGCTGTCCTGGGCGACCGCGCTGCGGGGGCTCCCGGTCGATGAGCTGTGCGCGAGGGCCACCGCGCTCTCGCCGGAATTGGACTACCTCGTGATCTCCCCGGAGCGCATCGCAGCCCAGCGCGCCGTGTGGCGCGGCGAAATCGGCGCGGCTCGTCTCGCACTCACGCGGCTGCTGCGGCTAGCCGACGACCGCGGCGAGGCCGAGTCGTACGCGCTGCAGCGCCTGCACCTGTGTGAGCTGGAGTTGCGCATCGGCAGCTCGACCGCAGCGGGCCGCCTGCTCGACGAGTGGGCGGAATCCGCGGAACGCGAGCTGCTGAATCTGCCCATGTACGAGCGATGCCGGGCGCTGCTGGCCATGGTAAGAGGCGACGTCGACGAGACCAGGCGCTGGGCCGCTCAGGCGATCACCCTGGCGGATCGCTATAGCGACGGATGGGACCGGCTTGAGGCGCTGCGTGCGCGGGGAACGGCGGCACTGCTCGCGCGTGAAGCCTCGGCGGCGGCCGTTGACCTTGGCGCCGTGTACGAGCACACCGAGCAGGAGGGCGTTGCCGATTCCGGGGTGTTCCCGGTAGCCCCGGAACTGGTCGAAGCACTCGCCGAGCTCGGCGACCTCGACCGCGCCCGCTCCGTCACCGAGACGCTCGCCCGCCAGGCACAGGTCCAGGCGCATCCGTGGGCGATGGCGACCGCGCGTCGTTGCGATGCCCTCGTGCGGCTCGCCGCGGGCCGGTACGACCGTGCGGCCGGGGCTGCCCTCGCCGAAGCGGCGACCGAACTGGCCGGCCTCGGGCTAGCCTTCGACGCGGCCCGTTGCCATCTGAGCCTTGGGCGCGCGCAGCGCCGCCTTAAGCAATGGGGCTCGGCCCGCCGATCGCTCGGAAGTTCCGCTGCGGCGTTCGTGCAGCTTGGGTCCGTGGGCTGGGCCCAGCGTGCGCAGGAAGAACTGGCACGGGTCGGCGGACGCGGTCCCGGGGCACCGGGAGCGCTCACGCCAACAGAACGCGACATCGTGCGGCTCGCCGCGCACGGATTGACTAATAAGGAGATCGCGCGGCACCTGTCGATCGCCGTGCACACAGTCGAGGTGCACCTCTCCCGGGCCTACGGCAAGCTGGGCGTCCGGTCACGCGCACAGCTCGCCGCTCAGCTCACGCCCCGGCCCGCGGACCCGATTAATCCGTGAGGTTTCCGGGATTCGACGGCCCGCGTCGCGAACCTACTGTGGTGCCGACTTCACAGGAGGTATGCGATGACCACCGTCGACCAGGCGACGAAGACCGACGCAGCGGTGAAGGCCAAGCACCGGGCCATGTGGGCATTGGGCGACTACCCCGCGCTGGCGAGCGACCTCATCGCCGATCTCGGGCCAGCCCTCGTCGGAGCCTGTGGCGTCCGACCGGGGATGCGCGTTCTCGACATCGCGGCCGGTGCCGGCAACGCCGCACTCGTCGCGGCCGATGCCGGCGCCGATGTCGTCGCGGGCGACCTGACACCGGAACTGCTCGCGGCCGGGCGCGCGGCCGCCGCCGAACGGGGTGTGGAGGTCACGTGGCGGGAGGCCGACGCCGAGGCACTTCCGTTCGCCGACGCGGCATTCGACGTCGTGATGTCTTGCGTCGGGGTCATGTTCGCTCCCCGTCATCAGCAGGCTGCGGACGAGCTTCTGCGGGTCTGCCGTCCCGGCGGTACGATCGGCCTGCTCAACTGGGCTGCCGACGGCTTCATCGGGCAGATGTTCGCGCTGTTGAAGCCCTATGCGGCGCCGCCGCCGCCCGGCGCGCAGCCCCCGGCGCTGTGGGGCGACGAACGGCACGTCGCCGCACTCCTCGGCGGCCGGATCGAGCGCATGCAGATCCGCCGCCAGGCCCTCGCGATCCCGTTCACGACTGGCGCCGAGTTCCGCGACTACTTCAAGCAGCGCTACGGCCCGACCATCGCCGTCTACCGCAACCTCGGGTCGGACACCGCGCGGGCGGCTGAACTCGACGACGCGCTCGCCGAACTCGGCGACCAGAACCTGGCCATGACCGGCACCGGGGCGATGAGCTGGGCCTACCAGCTCGTGACCGCGGTCAGGCTCTGATGCGCCTGCTCGTCGGAGCTTCGCTGACCTTCACGCCCGCGGCGACAGCAATGGTCGGCCCGCCCAGGCTCGGCCACGATTCCGTTCAGCACCCGGTGACATCGACGATAAGGGCAGAGAGCGTGGCGGGAAAGGCAGTACTCAGCCTCAGCACATGGCTGGGCCCGAAAAGGGTGACCACGACGCGCCACTGGCAAGACGTGGACGCCGGGCATTGGGCTCGCCCTTGTTCAGGTGCGCTATTCAGTGCGTCCGTACCCTGCAACCCCCGCAACGCCCGGAGACAACGCGGGTGAAGACCACGGGAAAGGAGAGCCTTCGATGTGCACACGATGGCGTGCAGGACGCACTTTGACGGCTGCCGCCGGGCTGCTGGTGATGGCGGGTGTGTTCGCCGCGCCTGGGCCGACCGCGGTCGCTGCGGGTTGCCAAGCCTGGACTGGCGCGCAGCCGGCCAGCCCCGGGACGCTGGACAACGTCTTCAGCAGCGTGGCGGTGCTGTCGCCATGCGATGTCTGGGCGGCGGGTTTCGACCTGAGCGGTGGGGCGTTCCAGACCCTGACCGAGCACTGGAACGGCTTTTCGTGGGTCCAGGTGGACAGCCCAGATCCCGGCAGCCGCAACAACTTCCTCAACAGCGTCCGCGCCGCCTCGCCGTCCAGCATCTGGGCAGTCGGCGCCTCCGGCGATGGCGCAGTCAGCAAGACCCTGATCGAGCACTGGAACGGCACTGCCTGGAAAACTGTCCCGAGCCCCAGCCCTGGCAGCGGCTTCAACGAGCTAAACGGGGTGCGGCCGGTATCAGCGAGCGATGCCTGGGCGGTCGGTGACGATGCCGGCGCCAGTGGCACCCACAAGAAGACCCTGATCCTGCACTGGAACGGCTCCACCTGGAAGCCGGTGGCCAGCCCGAACCCCGGGGGCACCGGAAAGGACAACTACCTGTTCGCGGTCGCGGCCACCGCTGCCCGTGACGCCTGGGCGGTGGGAGAAATCGTCGCCGGCACCGGGATCCAGACCCTGATCCTTCACTGGAACGGCAGCAAGTGGGCCCGGGTGGCCAGCCCCAGCCCTGGGACAGCAAGCGAGCTGTTCGCGGTCAGCGCCACCTCGGCGGCAAACGTCTGGGCGGTGGGCGAAGTCACGGCAGGGACCACCGAGCAGACCCTTGTCCTGCACTGGAACGGCCGCACATGGGCCCGGGTGGCCAGCCCAAACCCCGGCGGCTCGGCGCACGACAACGTCCTCGATGGGGTCGCGGCCACTTCGGCGAGCAGCGCCTGGGCTGTCGGCAACTACGAGACAGCCACCGGGCAGAGCACCCTTGTCCTGCACTGGAACGGCCGTCAATGGGCACGAGTGGCCAGCCCCAACCCCGGCGGCCCCGCGCACGACAACGTCCTCGATGCGGTCGCGGCCACCTCCGCGAGCAGCGCCTGGGCCGTGGGCGATTTCACGGGCAGCGGCCCATCCCAGGCTCTCGCACTGCACTGCTGCTGACCAGGGCCGCGCCCCGGGCGTACCGGCCGCGGCTGAACTCAGATCCGGGAGGGATTCCGGCAATGACGCACTCACAATCGCGTGCCTGGCTCCGGCGAGCGGTGGCGGCGCTCGCGGCGCTGCTGATGGCGATCGCCCTGGCAACCGGGCTCGGGACCGCCGCGGCCGCCACTGCGGCCTGCCAGAACTGGACCGGTACGCAGCCGCCCAGCCCAGGCACCGGCAGCAATGACCTTCTCGGCGTGGCCATGCTGTCGGCGTGCAACGTCTGGGCGGTGGGCGACGACGTCACCAGCAACGGCGGCAGGCAGACCCTCACCGAACATTGGAACGGCTCATCCTGGACCGTGCTGCCGAGCCCGGACCCGGCGACCCCAGACAACGTACTGACCAGCGTCCATGGGGTCTCCGCCGCCAACATGTGGGCGGTGGGCTACACCGGCGGCGGGGCCGGAAACCAGACTCTGATCCTGCACTGGAACGGCATCAGCTGGAAGCAAGTGGCCAGCCCTGATCCCGGGAACTTCAGCCGGCTCTACAGCGTCCGCGCGATCTCGGCGAACGACGCCTGGGCGGTGGGCTTCTTCTCCAGCGGCGCCGGCGACAGGACCCTGATCCTGCACTGGAACGGCATCAGCTGGAAGCAGGTGGCCAGCCCTAGCCCCGGCGGCACCGGCAGCGACAGCGACCTGTTCAGCGTGGCCGCCATCGCCCACAGCGACGCCTGGGCGGTGGGCGAGGTCGTCACGAACAGCAAGATCACGACACTGACCATGCACTGGAACGGCCACCGCTGGGCCCGCGTGGCCAGCCCCGATCCCGGACACAGCAACGAACTGTTCTCAGTGGCCGCGACCTCCCGCAGCAACGCGTGGGCCGTGGGCGACGCTACGAACGGAACCGCTGACCAGACGCTCGTCCTGCACTGGAATGGCAGCCGGTGGGCACGGGTCCCCAGCCCCGATCAAGGAGGCAGCACGAACCGCAACGTGCTGGTGGCAGCGACCGCCACCACCACGAGGAATGCCTGGGCAGTGGGTTACTCCGCCCACGGCACCGGGACGAGCACACTGATCCTGCACTGGAACGGCACTAAATGGGTCCACGTGGGCAGCCCGAACCTGGGAACCACCAACATCCTGCTCGGCGTGGCGGCTACCTCCGCCGGCAACGCCTGGGCCGTAGGCGACTTCAGCACCACCGACCCATCCCAGGCCCTCGCCCTCCACTGCTGCTGATGACGCGGCCCGGGAGAACTCCGCGGTCCCCACGGAACTGCTCCTCGCGACCGAGAATCCCGGCGATCCCGGTTGCCTGCTGTCATCGAGCGGGCCCATCACCTGGGCAAGGCCGGGCTCGACGAAGCCCGCCGGGCGATCGGGATGCTGCGCGACGACGAACTGCCAGGGCCAGAAAGACTGGCTAGTCTGGCCGCGCAGTTCCAGGAGGTCAGCGGCATCCCGTGTCAGTTCACAGTGTCCGGCCAGGCACACGAACCCGGCAGAGGCCGGGCTCGCGGTGTACCGGGTGGCGCAGGAGGCGCTGACGAACATCACCAAGCACGCCCGCGCGGAACGGGTCGTGGTGCACCTCGGCTATGAGCAATGCGGCACGCGCCTGATGGTCGAGAACTTCGCGATAGACGGTGAAACGCGGTGCGCTACCAGCGGCGGCTCCGGCTACGGACTGAGCGGGATGCGCGAGCGGGCCGAACTGCTCGGCGGCGAGCTCACCACGGCGATGACAGACGGCGGCTTCCGCGTCGAGTTGAGGGTGCCGGCGTGAGCCAGCCGATCCGCGTCCTCATCGCTGACGACCAGCGAGTGGTTCGCGAAGGATTGGCGCTAGTGCTAGGCCTGCTGCCCGAAGTCGAAGTCGCGGGCTCGGCCGCTGATGGCGACGAGGCCGTCGCCATGGCCGCTGACCTACTCCCTGACATCGTCCTCATGGATCTGCGGATGCCCCGCTGTGATGGCGTCGAGGCCACCCGCCAACTGCGTGAGCGCGTGCCAGCGACCAAGGTCATCGTGCTGACCACCTACGCGGATGACAGATCTGTGCTGAGCGCTCTGCGGGCTGGTGCACGCGGTTATCTGACCAAAGATGCGGGCGGGGCCGAGATCCGCGACGCCCTCAGGCACGTGCTCGACAACCGGGCCGTCATCGACCCCGCCGTACAGCATCACGTGGTCGACGCCATCGCCACCGGATCGCCGGCTACGGACCAGCGGCCGCTGTCGCCTCTTCCCGCCGGGCTCACCCACCGGGAGGCCCAGGTGCTGTCACTCATCGCCGCGGGAAATCGAACCGCGAGATCGCGGGGGAACTGGTCGTCAGCGAAGGCACCGTCAAAAGCCACATCAACCACCTACTGGCCAAGACCGGCGCACGCGACCGCGCTCAGGCTGTCACCTTCGCCTACCAGCACGGACTTACCCCGCTCCGGGACAGCGTCGGCTGAAATTTCCCGCACGGTGCCGCATCGCAAGGACGACGCCCGCCCCCTCAGGAGTTCGAATCCCCTATCCTCCGCCACGCTGACCTGTCAGCCGCGTGGCACGCGATAAACCCGGCGACAATCGGTGGTCATCCCGCGACAATGGCCGACGTGGATGAGGTCGAGGTCGTGGTCGCCCATCACGAGCGTGCAACACTGCGCGTCGGCGACGTGTTCCTGAAGATCGACGGTGATCAGACACGCACCGATGTCGAGGTCGAGGCGATGGCTATGGCCCCGATCCCGACCCCGGAGGTCCTGTGGCGGAAGCCGCCCGTGCTCGCGCTCGCCGCCCTCTCAGGGACGGCACTCGGCCGCCTCGGCGAGCCGTCGACCGCGTCGGCGGCGGCGTGGGCCGCGGCGGGTGCCGCCGCACGGATGCTGCACGACGCGCCGCTGCCGCCATGGCCCGGTCGGAGCCTCGACGAGTTGGCATCGTACCTCGACGAGTTGGCATCGGACCTCGACGGCGAATGCGAGTGGCTCGTCACGAACGACGTCCTTCCCGCCGACCTGGTCACGCGCAACCGCCGGGTTGCCGAGGCTGCGCTCCGGCCGTGGACGCCGGTGTTCACGCACGGCGACCTGCAGATCGCCCACGTGTTCGTCGACGGTGACGAGATCACCGGCGTGGTCGACTGGTCCGAGGCGGGCCAGGGCGATGCCATGTACGACCTCGCCAGTTTGACGCTCGGACACGAGGAGCACCTTGGCGACGTCGTCGCCGGCTACGGCACCAACGTCGGCCTCGACGTGATCCGCGCGTGGTGGTCGTTGCGAAGCCTGCACGCGGTCCGCTGGCTGATCGAGCACGGCTTCGACCCATGGCGACCGGGGTGCGAGGTCGACGTGCTGAGATCCCGGCTGTGAGGCTGCACGAGCCCGACGGCCACGACGTCACAGACGGTGCAGGCCTGCCGTGAGCACCGTGCGGCGCGCTGACCGGAGATCTTTACCGGCTATCCAGATCTGACCGGCGACCCGACTACCGCGATCACCGCTGGCGAGGTAGCGCGCCATGCTCGGGCGAATCCGGGGCGCCGGCATGGTCGCGTCGCGGGAGGCGGACGGTGATGTCGAGGCCTCCGGTGGGGGCGGCGGTGGCGTGCACGGTTCCGTTGTGAACTGTGGCGATGGACGACACCAGGGCGAGGCCGAGGCCGAAGCCATCGTGACGGGTGCGGTCGTCTAGCCTGGTGAACGGCAGGAACAGCCGGTCGACCTGGTCGGGTGGCACGACCCGGCCCGTGTTGACGACTCGCACTAGGGAAGCGCCGTTGTCAGTGCTGGTCGAGATCGTGACGGTGCCGCCTGCGACGTTGTAGCGCTCGGCGTTGTCGAGCAAGTTGGCGACGAGCCGCTCGAGCAGCACTCCGTCACCGGTCACCGGGGCCGAGCCGAGCGTGGTGGTCGTCGTGATGCCGCGGGCGGTACGTCCCTCGAGTGCGTCCTCGGCGACCGCAGCCAAGTCCAGCGGGTCGGTCAGAGCATGTACCTGATCGTTGCGCGCGAGTACCAGCAGCACCTCGATGAGCCGCTCGGAGTGATCGACCGCCTGGCGGACCTCGGCGGCCATCGACATCAGCTCGCCGCGCGTCGGTTCCGGCTTGGCGAGGACGACGTCCATGGCGGTGCGCATGACGGTCAGCGGCGTGCGCAGCTCGTGACTTGCGTTGGCGATGAACTGCCGCTGGCTTGTGAACGCGCGGTCAAGCCGTTCGAGCATCGTGTCGAACGTGTCGGCGAGCGCACGCAGCTCGTCGCGCGGGCCCTGCAGGGCGATGCGGTGAGACAAGTTCTGCTCACTTGCCGCGCGGGCAGCTGCCGTGAGCCGGTGCACCGGCCGAAGGATGCGTCCGGCGACGATCCAGCCCGCTGCCGCCGCGAGCAGCGTGGCGGCCGCCAGGCTGAGCAGCGAGTAAGTCAGCAGGTGGGTGAGCGTCGTGCTGCGTTGCGCAGAGGCGCCGGCCTGGACACCGTGGGCATACACCGCCGCGCACTTCTGCATGACGTCGGCGCCGCCAGTCCGCGCCGCGTTGAGGCACCGCGCGAGAGCTTGCTGGACCTCGCGCGGGATCCTGGGGGTCGGCGTGCTGTGCAAGGTGTTCGCGACCAGCAGGTAGGTAATCAACACCAGCGCGGCCCCGCCCAGCGCGAACAGCGATGCGTACAGCAGCGTCAGCCGCGACCTGGCGCTGAGGAACGTTCTCACAGCCGGTAGCCGACGCCGGTGACAGTCTCGATCAGCGGCGGGTCGCCGAGCTTGCGCCGCAACCGTCCGATCGTCACGGCGACCGTGTTGCTGAACGGGTCGGCGTGTGCGTCCCAGGCGTGTTCCAGCAGCTCCTCGGCGCTGACCGCGGCGCCGTCCGCCCCGGCCAGGCACTCCAGCACGCCGAACTCCTTGCGGGTCAGGGTCAGCGGGATGCCGGCGCGGCTCGCGCGGTGCCGCGCGCGATCGATCACCAGGTCACCCCGTTGCACGACCGCGGGCGAGCCGGGCCCGCGGCGTCCGAGGGCACGGATGCGCGCGATCAGCTCGGAGAAGGCGAACGGCTTGCCGAGGTAGTCATCCGCGCCAAGCTCCAGCCCGTCGACCCGGTCCTCGACGTCCGCGGCCGCGGTGAGCATCAGGATGCGGCTGAGCGAGCCGTCGCGCACGAGCCGGCGGCAGACCCGGTCGCCGTGCACAGCCGGCAGGTCACGGTCGAGGACGACCACGTCGTAGTCGGTGCTGGTCGAGGCGTCCAGGGCTGCCGCGCCGTCGTAGACCACGTCGACGGCGAAACCGGCGTCGCGCAGACCCTCGCCAATGCGGTTGGCCAGCGCAACGTGGTCCTCCACGACCAACACCCGCACCTGCACATTGTGCGCCTGACCGGATGACATCCGCCTAACAATCACCGTTCGGCTCCTGTCATCGGCTGCTTGCTAGACCGAGGGGCATGATGAACGACAGTTCCAGCGTCACGCGCCGCGCGCGGCGGGCATGGCCGCCCACAGCGCGAACCGCGGCCGCCATCGTCGCCTCCGCCGTGGCCCTGCTGGCCGCGGCATGCAGCGGCAGCCCGTCATCCGCAGGAGGCTCACCGGGTGCGGGAGGATCAGCGAACTCCCCGTCAGCGGTCGCCTACTCGGCCTGCATGCGCTCCCACGGCGTGCCGAACTTCCCCGACCCCGACAGCAGCGGACAGCTCCCGAAGGGCGACGCGCAGCAATTCGGGGTCAGCAGCTCCCAGCTCCAGGCAGCCCGGAGAGCCTGCCAGCACCTGTACCCGGGAAATGGCGGATCCTTCCAGCAATCGATCCAGCAATGCGAGATGACCGGCGACTGCCCGCAGCCCGTGGTGGAGCAGGCGCTGACCGTCATGCGGAGGTACGCCCTGTGCATTCGCTCGCACGGCGAACCGAACTGGCCCGACCCCACCATCGATTCCGAGGGTCGTCCCTCCTTCGATGTCAGCAAGGCGGGCCTGAGCAGTGCGTACACGCATTCGTCGCTGTTCGAGTCCAAGGATCGCGTATGCGAGCGACAGGTCGGTGGCTCGGGCGGCGTCCCCGTGCCGCTGGGGTGAGATCTCTCGGAGGACATGATGAACGACAACTCCTGCGTCCAGCGCAGGCGACGGCTGGCGGGGCCGCGGCCAGCGCGAACCACCACCGCCATCATCGTCGCGGCCGCCCTGGCCATGCTGGCGGTGGCATGCGGCAGTGGCGGCCCATCATCGGCAGGCTCCGGCAGCTCAGCGCATGCCCGAGGGTCAGCGAACTCCCAGAAGGCGCTCGCCTACTCCCGCTGCATGCGCTCGCACGGGGTGCCGAAGTTCCCCGACCCCGGCAGCAGCAATGCGCTGGCAAGCGGCTTGCCTAAGGTCGACCCGCAGCGACTCGGGGTCAGCAGCTCGCAGTACCAGGCAGCCCAGCGAGCCTGCGCACACCTGCTCCCCGACGGCGGCCAGCTGAGCCAGGCTCAGTCGCAACGGGACCTGAACGCCATGCTGAGATTCGCCCGGTGCATGCGCTCCCGCGGCGTGCCGAGCTGGCCTGACCCCACCTACGATTCCTCGGCAGGCTGGGGTTTCAATCTGGTCCATGCACACGGCTTCGACCCGAATTCGCCGCAGATCGATCACAAGATGACCCAATGCTCGCGCCAGCTGCCCCCAGGCATAGGGGTTCCGCTGGCCCGCCCGGGGCGGCCCGGATGACGGCGGCAGGAGGCCCGCGCCGGCGGGTGGCCGTCACGGTGGCGGGTGTGGCGGTGCTGGCCGCGGGGACGGGTGCGGTGTGGCTGGCTGGCGGGTTCGGCGCTCGCGGTCCGTCCGGACCGGGGATTCGGGCCGGCTTGTCTGGCAGCACGACGCAGACCGTGCAGCGGGAGACGCTGTCAGCGCAGACCACGTTGAGCGCGACGCTGGGGTATGCCGGGTCGTACACGGTGACGGTGCCGGGTTCCTTGTTGCCGGGGTCGCCGGGCTCCTCGTTGCCAGCGGCCTTCACCTGGCTGCCGGCGCCGGGCAGGGTGATCCGCCAGGGCCAGGTGCTCTACCGGACCAATGACGGCGTGCCGGCCTACCTCCTGTACGGAACGGTGCCGGCCTGGCGGACGCTGGAGTGGGGGATGCGCGGGGCAGATGTGGCCCA
The DNA here is from genome assembly GCA_963739025.1 of uncultured Actinomycetota bacterium. Lineage (GTDB taxonomy): Bacteria > Actinomycetota > Actinomycetes > Streptosporangiales > Streptosporangiaceae > Chersky-822. The sequence goes on from CAVTYS010000008.1 coordinate 266,352, forward strand.
GCTCAACCACGACCTGGTGCGGCTGGGGTATGCCGGCAGCGGGTACATCGCCGCGGAAGGCTGGCGGTACTTCTCCTGGGACACCAGGTACGGGCTGGAGCAACTGCAAGCCAAGCTGGGGCTGGAGCAGACCGGGACGCTGTCTTTGGGGCAGGCGGTGTTCGAGCCGCGAGCGCTGCGGGTGGCCACGGTGAGCGCGTCGCTGGGTGGCACGGCGTCGGGGCTGGTGCTTTCCGCGACCTCCGCCCGGCACGTGGTGACGATCAGCCTGGCTGCCGCCGACCAGTCCGAGGTGAAGAAAGGCGACCCTGTCACGGTGACGCTGCCGGACGGGCGCACCACGCCGGGGATGATCTATTCGGTCGGCAAGGTGGCGTCAGGGCACGGGGCCTCGGCGAAGATCACTGTCCTGGTGCGGTTGCGCCGCCCGGGCGAAGCGGGACACCTCGACCAGGCGCCGGTGACGGTGAACATCACGACCAGCCGGGTGCGCAACGTGCTGGCGGTGCCGGTGGCGGCGCTGGTGGCCCGGCCGGGCGGGTATGCGGTCGAGGTCGTCGGCCCGGGCGGCGGGCATCGGCTGGTGCCGGTGACACCTGGCCTGTTCGATGACACGGCCGGAGTCGTCCAGGTCACCGGGCCGGGGCTTTCGGCCGGGCAGCGTGTCGTGGTGCCAGCGTCATGAGCGGCGGGCCGGTCCTGCTTGCTGACACCGCGGCGTCCCTGGCCAACGGCCACTCGCGCGTGCTGGAACTGGAGGCGGTGACCAAGATCTACCCGAGCCGGCCGCCGGTGACCGCGCTAGCCGGGGTGAGCTTCACGGTCAGAGCAGGGGAACTGGTCGCGGTGCTAGGCCCGTCGGGGTCGGGGAAGACCACGCTGCTGCACCTGGCCGGCAGCCTGGACAAGCCGACCTCCGGCACGGTGCGGGTCACCGGCCTGGACGTGGCCGGACTGTCGGACAGGCAGCTGGCAGGGCTGCGGGCGAGCCGGATCGGATTCGTCTTCCAGCAGTTCTTCCTTGCCGAGCAGCAGACCGCGCTGTCCAACGTTGCCGACGGACTGCTGTATGCCGGGTACGGGGCCGCCGAGCGCCGCGAGCGAGCCGCGGCTGCGCTCGAGCAGGTCGGGCTCGGCCACAAGCTGTCCGTGCGGCCGACCCGGCTGTCGGGGGGCGAGCGGCAGCGGGTCGCGATCGCCCGGGCGCTGGCTGGCTCCCCGCTGGTCGTACTCGCCGATGAGCCCACCGGGAACCTGGACCAGGCCGTCGGCGCTGCCATCCTCGACCTGCTCGAAGAACTCAATCAGGCCGGGGCCACGATCGTGGTGGTCACCCACGACCAGGCCGTCGCCGCCCGCATGCGCCGGCAGATCGAGATGCTCGACGGGCGGATCGCCGCCGACAGCGGCGAGGCCGGCGAGGCCGGGCGAGCGGCTGGCGGCCTCCCGCGGGCCGGACGAGAGAAGACCTGATGACCGCCGCAACGGCTGCCGGGCCGGGCGAGCCGGCGCCAGCCGCGCCGACGCCGCCCAGGCTGCGGATCGGAGACCTGGCCCGGCTGGCCGGGACCGGGCTGGCCACCCGCAAGCTGCGCGCAGGGCTGTCAGCGCTAGGAATCGCGATCGGGGTGGCCGCGATCGTCGCGGTCCTCGGGCTGTCCCAGTCGTCGGCTGCGGGGCTGAACGCCGAGATCGCCGCGCTCGGCACCAACCTGCTCACCGTCCAGAACGGGCAGACCTTCACTGGCGGGACCGCCGAATTGCCCAAGCCCGCCCCTGGCATGATCGCCCGGCTGGCAGGGGTCACCGGCGTGCAAGACACCGGGCAGGTCAACGGCATCAGCGCCTACAAGTCCCCCCGCATCAACCCGATCGAAACCAACGCCTTGTCGGTGGACGCCACGAGCCTGCACCTGCTCAAATCGGCGAGCACCTCGCTGGCCCAGGGCAGGTTCCTCAACGCTGCCACCGCCAGCGAACCCGTCGCTGTGCTCGGCGCCGCCGCGGCAGAGCGGATGGGCATCGACCGCGTCTGGCCCGGTGAGCGGATCTGGGCCGGCATGTGGTTCTACGTCATCGGGATCCTCAAGCCCGCGGTGCTGGCACCCGAGATCGACTCCAGCGTGCTGATCGGCTACCCGGCCGCCGAGAAATACCTGCACTTCGACGGCCGCCCCTCCACCATCTACGTCAGAGTCGCCACGAGGCGGGTCCGCGCCGTCGACAGCCTGCTCGCCGCCCAGGCCAATCCGGAGAACCCCTCCTATGTCACGGTCTCCCAGCCGTCGGACGCGCTCACCGCCCAGGCCGCCGCCAAGGGCGCGTTCAGCAGCCTGTTCCTGGGCCTGGGCGCGGTGGCGCTGCTGGTCGGCGCGATCGGGGTGGCTAACATGATGGTCATCTCCGTCCTGGAACGCCGATCGGAGATCGGCCTGCGCCGGGCGCTCGGCGCCACCAAAGGCCACATCCGCATCCAGTTTCTGTGCGAAGCGATCTTCCTCGCGGCCATTGGCGGCATAGCCGGCGTCGCCGCCGGGACCGCTGCCACCGCCATGTACGCACGGCACAAGGGCTGGGCCGCCGTCATCCCGCCCGAGGCCTGGGCCGGCGGCATCGGCGCCGCCCTGGTCATTGGCGCCCTCGCCGGGCTGCTCCCTGCGATCCGCGCCGCCAGGATGTCCCCCACCCAGGCCCTGTGGACCATCTGACAGGCCCGCAGCCTGGTCGATGGGCGACGGCGCCTGGCAAAGCGATCGGCAGGGAGGTCAACGGCCGTTCTGGTCGGCCGGAGCCGCAGCGACCGGGGCCGCCGCGACCGCCGTCAGCCGACGCTGCGAGCGCACAACATAAAGCACGCTCAGAGCGACGATCCCGATGGTGAACCACCAGCTGTAGCGGGAGATGGTCGTTGCCGCGACGACCGCGTGGTGACCTAGCGTGTACCCCAGCCCGGAGAGCAGGCCAGCCCACAACAGGGCACCGATCACGTCCAGGATGAGGAACGTGATCAACCGCATTCCCGCCCAGCCAGCTATGACATAGATGATCGCCCTGGGAATGGGGAGCAAGGAGCTGAGCACCACAGCCGGCCAGGTGAACTTGCGTCCGGCCCGCTCCAGGCGCGGCATGTGCTTGGCCACGCGGCGGCTTCCAGGCAGGACCGCGATGAACCGCTCGCCCCACAGCCGACCCGCCCACCAGTACAAGGCGTCAAACTTCACCAGCCCTGGGATCGCGGCGAGCACGACCACGATGAGCGTTCCCTGCCCGGCCCTGGCGAACGCGGCGGCCGAGATGATTGACTCGCCGCCGCCATTCAGCAGTTCAGCTACTACCGGGTGAGTGCCGACCAGCGACACCCGCAACGGCAGCAGGAGCCAGTAGAACAAGCCGCTGGCAACGATGCCCAGCCAGCAGAGGATATCGGCCCTTCGCGCCTTTCCCTGCCAGGGCAGCCGGGGATCGGCCCACAGATCCGCGGTCGCTGACCCGGGAACAGGAGGCGCGGCCGCCTGCACGGCGGCCTCCACGGGCTCGGCGGCCTCGGCGGGTTCCGTGCCGGGGACGCTCATGAGGCAAACCCCCCTGACGTCGGCGCACCTTGCGCGGCGGTTGCCTGGATCAGGGCGCAATCACCAGGTGCGCAATCACCAGGCCCGCTGGCACAGCGTAGCCGCTCGCCAACGGCGGTGTTACCGGCCAGCAAGGGAGTTCCGCCGCGCCTGAGCGCGCAATCCTGGTCCGGCACGGCCAGGTCGAGGCACTGATGTTCCTGGCTGGCGACGTGCCGACGGGCTGCAACGGGCATACTGGAGCTTGATGAAGCTATCCCGCGCTGCGACTCGGCGCCATCTGGCCACAAGTCCGTTCAAGGTTCCGCCGTCAGTGCCACCGGACCTGTTCGCTATTCACGACCAGGTCACGCACGACAAGTACGGTCTGGGTGTTGTCCTGTCCGTGGAGGCTGATTCGGCGCTCGTGGTCGACTTCGGTCCTCAGCGGGTTCGCCTCTCCATTCCGTGCGCCAAGCTGACGAAGCTCTAGCACGCCGCGACCCAGCCGGAAGCTGTGCTGACCGCCGACAGCACCGGCAGCTGCGACGACAACGGCACGTTCGGCGCGCTCGCAGACGCTGACGGATCGATCGAGCACGCCGTTGATAGCCAGTACGACGACATAATCAGCCGTCTCGACGCAGCCTGTGCTGGCACGCTGCCAGGGCGGCTGCATCACATCTGGGGACCTCTCCCCAATCTGGCATTCGTGGGGACGCCTCCCTATCGATCTTGGCCGTGCTCCTGCATAGCGTGTGGCCGACTGGTACTGCGGACCGTTCGCAGTACGGCCATATTGCCAGCCAGGCCGGCGGCTGGTGCAAACCCATGACCAGTGTGCGCAGATCACGACGGCTAACGTTCGGCCGGCCGGCCAGGCACGTGGCAAGAGCAGCAGCCGCCGGGCTGATGCTGGCGGGAACCTGGCTCGGGATTGGTTCGGCTGGAGCCGCCGCGGCGACCGCAGCCAGCTGCCAGAACCGGGCTGGCTCGCCGCCTCTCAGCCCGGGCACGGAGACCAACACGTTCGCGAGCGTGACCGTGATCTCGCCCTGCAACGCCTGGGCGGCGGGTACGTTCTCGGGACCCGGCCAGGAAATGAACCTGATCGAGCACTGGAACGGCAGAGCCTGGAAGGTGGTACCCAGCCCGAGCCCGGGCACCGGCAGCAGCTTCCTCGACGGCAGCGACCAGACGCTGATCCTGCACTGGAACGGCCGCACCTGGAACCGAGTGACCAGCCCGGATCCCGCGCCGCCCCGCGACAACGACCTCAGCGCCGTGGGCGCGAGTTCCGCCGGGAACGCCTGGGCCGTAGGGGATTTCGACAGCGGCAGCGTCGTCAAGACCTTGATCCTGCACTGGAACGGCCGCAGGTGGGCCAGGGCCGCAGCCCCGACGGGCGCCGCGAGCGATGACTTCCTTAACGGCGTGTATGTCACGTCAGCCAGCAACGCGTGGGCCGTCGGAACTCGCACCGCCGGACAGAACCGCACCGACTTGATCCTGCACTGGAATGGCCGGAAATGGCAGCACGTGACCGCCCCCAAGGTCGGATCCCTCGATGGCCTGCTCGCTGTAGCCGCGTCGTCAGCCAGCAACGTCTGGGCGGTCGGTGAATACGTCGACACCAGCGGCCTGGACCACACCCTCGCCGTCCAGTGCCGGCTGACTAGCCGCAGTCCGCACCTGGCAAAGTGCCGGGCCAGCGCCGACTGACTATCCACCCGTGAGCCGTTTCAGGGTCTTATGGTCGGCCTCGACCGGGCCTTTCGGCTCTTGCTGGAGATCCAGTCGCGGCTCAGGCTGAAGGCATGAGTGCGGGCAGTACCTCGCGTCACGTCTGGCTGACGGCGCTGGCGGGGTTCGTGGCTGTGTCGGCGTTCGGCGGCGCTATCGGCTTGATCAGCGGGTGGCTGCGGCTCCCCTCGTCCATCGCGGCGCACCTGCCGTTTCACAGTCCGGTCTTCGCCGGTATTGCCCTGGCGTGCATAGTCGCGGCACCCGCCACGCTGGTCGCCGTCCTGGCGCTGCGCCGCCACCCGCGGGACCGGGACGCGGCCACGCTGGCCGGTGTCCTCCTGGCGGGCTGGATCGTGGTAGAAGTGGCGGCTATCAGGCAGTTCAGCGCCCTGCAGGTGGTGTACGGGCTGGCCGGGCTTGGGCTGATCGTCAGCGGCAGCCGGCGCACGCTCGCCGAGATCGCCGATGTCATCACGGCAGTGCCGCTGATGCTGACCGCCCCGCTGTACCGCCGGTGGCACCTGCACTGGGGAGCGACAGCGGTCGAAGCCAGCGCGGCCATGCCGGGAGATGACCTGGTACCGGTGTCGCATTTCACAGCGACCAGGGCGATCACGATCGACGCCCGGCCAGACGAGGTCTGGCCATGGCTAGTCCAGGTTGGTTACGGGCGCGCCGGTTTCTACAGCTACGACCTGCTCGACAACCTCGGGCGGCCGAGCGTCACGGCGATCATGCCGCAATGGCAGCGCGTCGGCGTTGGCGACATCGCGACGCCGATGGCAAGCCATCCGACGCCTAGCACCTCGTTCCTTGTCGCAGACGCCGAACCAGCCGACTACCTGGTGTGGGCCAAGCCCGACTCGACGTGGACCTGGACGCTTTCCCCGATCGCGCAAGGCAGGACCCGGCTGGTGACGCGGCTCCGGCAGAAATACCAGCCCACCCCGTCCGGGTTGCTTACGATGATTCTGGCCGAATTCGGCGACTTTGCGATGATGCGCAAGATGCTGCTCGGAATCAAGAGCAGGGCAGAGTCTGGCGCAACCCGTTAAGGAGGAAATCACCCTCCATTGGTGGCGCGGCCCTGGCGGTTCGCGGGCAGGCTCGAGACGAACCTGGTCCTAGACGAAACAGGGGGACATGCACATGTCAAGCGACACCGTAGTCTTGGCGATCTTCAACACTGAGGCGTCTGCCGACGTCGCCGCCGGCGACCTGAAGGACTCAGGCGCGGCCGCCGGCGATGCCATCGCCGTGCTGGCGCTGAACGACAAGGGCGAGCTCAAGGCCGATAAGATGGGCAAGCGCAGCACGGGCAAGGGAGCCGGCATCGGCGCCATCGCCGCCCTGGTCACACCGGTCGGACTCGTCGCCGGCCTGGTCGGTGGAGGGCTGCTCGGCTCGCTGCACCACAAGAACCTGGGACTTGACAAGGCCGACAGGGCCCGTCTGGGCGCCGAACTCGAAGGCGGCAAGGCAGCGGTCGGCGTGCTGGTTCCGCTCGACGAGGCCACCCTCATGGCCGACAAGCTCGCGTCAATGGGCGGCAGGCCTGAGACCCATCAGGTGTCCGCGGAAGCCGTCGAAGAGGCGACGAAGGCAGCCGCGGCAAACTAGGCGTCGCTGCCGGCCCACCTCGGCCAGACGTCGTCCTTGACATCTGGCCGAGGGGCCAGGCTGGTCGGCTCGGCGTCATTGATCTGTCGCGTCCTGGCCAGCCGCCGACGGCGACGGCTGCCGTGGGAGCTTGAGCCAGGGTGACAGCCTCGTCGAGGCGACCCAGGCGACAATCACCGCGACAATGACCAGCGAAATCAGGTCAAAGGCGTCGGCTTGCAGGAACAGCAGCGTGAGCAGGACCGCGGTCAGCGGCAGGCCGCCGAGCATCACCACGGTCATCGCGCCGATTCCCATGCCGACGCCATCGATCATCGGCAGACCGCCGATGTGGGAGAGCGCGATGCCGCCGACCGCCCCGATGAACATGCCAGGAAAGGTGGGCCCTCCCCTGAAACTGCTCAGCGACAGGCCGTAGGCCAGGCTCTTGCAGGCAAGGAGCAGCAACAACGCGCCCACCGACCACGTGGCGGCCTGCTGGATGAGAGGGGCGAGCGCCGACTGGCCAGAGAACAGGACCTGGGCTGACCCCTTACCCGTCACCTGGTCGAAGATCACCGCCAGGGCGCCGATGGCGACGCCCGCCACCGGCGTCAGCAGCACCTTGCGGCGCTCGACATGAGGCTGAATCTCCAGGGCCATCCAGCGGATGGCCGTGCCGAGCACCGCCGCGGCCAGGCCGATGCCAACTGCCCACGCGAACTCGCCGACGGTCGGGGTGCGGGCCGCCGGGATATGCGGCACGGCCAGGGAGAACACCCCGAAACCGGTGAGGTGGTCCAGGCCCACGAAGATCAAGGCGCCAATGCCGGCCGCGAGCAGCCCGGGCGCCAGCATGGCGCTTACCAGGCCGCCGCCGATGCCCGCCGCTTCGAGCAGCAAGAACGCTCCCGCCAGCGGGGAGATCAAGAGCGTGGACAAGGCGGCAAAGCTTCCTGCCGCCCCGATCACCAGCACAGCCTGCTTCGGAACGTCCTTCTTGACGAGACGAGCAATCAGCACGGCGACGCCGCTGCCGATCAGGATGAGCGGCGCCTCAGGCCCGAGGACCGCGCCAAACACCAGGGTGGCCAGCGCCGCGACAATGATGCCTGGCAGGTCAATCGCGCTGACCGCGCCGCCCGTCTTGAACCCCTCGGCCGGGTGGTGGCCGCCTGTCCCTGGCAGGTAGCGCAGCGACAGGCTGACCAGCAGCCCGCACAGCGCCAGCATTGGCAGCGGCCACCACGGTGGTGCCCCGTGGAAGCCGAGCTCGCCTGGCAGCGTCGTGAAGAAGTACTCCTGACCGCTGCTGACGGTCTGCAGGATGAAGTAAGCGACGAACGCAACCGGGGCTCCGACGATCGCTCCTGACACGAGCAAGACCAGATAGCCCCTGCTCATGATCAGCGCGCGCGGGTCCGTGGCCGGCGGCGACTGCGGGGATTGACCCGAGCTCATCCCCCAGGTACTTCCCCCACCTGGGCTGCTCGCCGTCACCCGCAGCGGGTGAGCACCACGCGCAGGGGGAAGCTGGACGGCATGCGAACCACCACGCTGGGCAAGAACGGGCCCGAGGTCGGCGTCATCGGCTTGGGCTGCATGGGCATGACGCACTCTTACGACCTGGAGACACGCAGGGATAACGCAACATCCATCGCGGTCATCCACGAAGCGCTCGATCTGGGCATGACGCTGATCGACACCGCCGACGTGTACGGGCCTTACACGAACGAGGAACTCGTCGGCCGGGCGCTGCGGGGCGGCCACCGCGACCGTGCTGTCCTGGCGACGAAGGTCGGCCTGACCGGCGACGCCGTCCATGGCGCGGCGCGAAACGGCCGCCCCGAGCACATCAGGCTGTCCATCGACGCGAGCCTGCGGCGGCTGCGCACCGGCCACGTGGACCTGTACCAGCTGCACAGGGTCGACCCGCAGGTGCCGCTCGAGGAGAGCTGGGGGGCCCTGGCCGAGACGGTCGCGGCGGGAAAGGCCAGGAAGATCGGGCTGTCCGAGGTGAGCGTGGACGAGATCAAGCGAGCCCAGGCGATCCACCAGGTGGCCACGGTGCAGTCGGAGCTGTCACTGTGGACACGGGACCCGCTACCGGTGGTGCTGCCGTTCTGCCAGCGGCAGGGCATCGCGTTCCTGCCGTTCTCGCCGCTCGGCCGCGGCTTCCTGACCGGCCGGTTCGCGTCGGCTGACGACCTGCCCGTGCGGGACTTCAGGCGCGGCCTGCCCCGCTTCCAGCGCGACGCGCTGCAGGCCAACCTCGCCATCGTCGGCCAGGTGCGGGAGGTCGCCCGGCTGGCGGGCGCTACCCCGGCCCAGGTCGCGCTGGCCTGGGTGCTTGCCAAGGGCGAGCACGTGGTACCCATCCCCGGTACCAAGACCCCGGCCTACCTGGCGGACAACGCGGGCGCGGCCGACCTCACGCTGAGCACGGCTGACCTGGCCGATCTGGACGCCGTGCCGGCGCCGGTCGGGGGTCGTTACTGAACCGCAAGGTGATCTGCCGCCACATGAAAACCATGTGGCGATATCGTGCGTCTGCTTACTAGTCGGGATTGTCAATCATCTGATCGCTGATCGGAGCGCTCCGTGTGGAAGAACCTCGCCGTGCTGATTTCAGCCGCCACGGTAGTGGCGTTCGCCGCCTCGCCGGCCGAAGCGACGGGAACGGGCGGCGAGCCGGCGCCAGCGGGCGTGGTCAAGCCGGTGCCTCCCGCGAACCTTCCGCACCTGCCGGCTAACACGTCCCAGACCGAGCAGATCCGCGAGCTGGTCAAGTGCGGCGGCACGATGTACGCCGTCGGCACCTTCTCGACGATCAGGAAGGGCAGCACCACCTACACCCGCAACAATGTGTTCAGCTTCAAGGCCACCTCGCCCTACACGGTGACCAGCTGGGCGCCGAACGTCGTGGGCACGTACGGGACCACCTCGAACCCGAGCAACACGGTCAACACGATCGCGTTCGTGGGCGGCAACTGCGCCAACGCCTACATCGGCGGGCACTTCTCGTCGGTCAACGGCACGGCGGTGAAGAACATCGCCGAGATCAGCACCACCACCGGCAACGTGGTCAAGACCTTCGCGTCGAACTCCTCAGGGGCGGTTCAGACGATGGTAGGCACGCACGCGCGCCTGCTCGTCGGCGGCAACTTCACCAGCATCAGCGGCGACGCCGGCGACCCGTACATGGTGAGCCTGAACCCGGCGACCGGCAGGAGCGACGGGTTCCTGCACCTGAACATCTCAGGCAACTACCAGTTCCCAGGCGTGCACCAGAACGCCACCCACGTCTACGCCGCTCAGCTCAGCCACGGCGGCCATCAGGTGCTGGTCGAGGGCGACTTCACCTCGGTCGGCGGCCAGGCAAGGCAGCAGGCGTTCATCCTCAGCATCGGCGCCACCTCAGGCGCCGTGTCGGGCTGGAACGCCCCTGAGTTCGACACCAACTGCACGGGCGGCGAGCCGTTCTACGTGCAGGACGGGGCCTGGAGCCCGGACGACTCGACGGTCTACTTCGGCACCACCGGCTACCATCCCAACGACCAGTCGAGTCCGCCGTGGACCGGGCCGTGCGACGCCGCGCTCGCCTTCCCGTCGACACCTTCGACGGTCAGCGCCTTGTGGACGAACTACACCGGCTGCGACTCGCTCTACTCGGCGGCTGCGGACTCCAAGGCCGCGTACTTCGCCGGCCACGAGCGGTACTCGATGAACCAGGACGGCTGCGACGGCCCGGCCACCGGCGCCTACTCCGCGCCCGGCTTGGAGGGCCTGGACAAGGCCAACGGTGCCCTGTTCGTCAGCTCCGACGGCACGGTCGGCTACTACAACAGGGACCGCGGTCTCGGCGCCGACTACATGATGACGACCAGCGCCGGCCTGTGGATCGCGAGCGACAACCTGGACCAGAGCCAGAAATGCGGCGGCGTCTCCACCTCGGGGATCTGCTTCCTGCCTTACAGCTGAGAAAATCGTCTGGCGCCAGAGCGGGTCTAAGCATGTGAGGGACAGGAAAGGAACCCGAACATGCGTAAGAACCGCACCAGCGACCAGGCGGCTGCCGTCCGCGAGATCAGCAAGCCAGACGAGCAGTGGCATGCCGAATTGACCCCGATGCAGTACCGCGTCCTGCGCGAGGCGCACACCGAGCGCCCGTTCACCGGCGAGTACGTCCACAACCACGAGGACGGCTACTACCGGTGCGCCGGATGCGGCAGCAAGCTGTTCGCGTCGGACGCCAAGTTCGAATCGGGCACCGGATGGCCGAGCTTCTACGAGCCCGCGGTCGCTGAGGCTGTCGAGCTGCGGCCGGACAACAGCCTGTTCATGCGGCGTACCGAGGTCGTCTGCCGTCGCTGCGGCGGTCACCTCGGCCACGTCTTCAACGACGGGCCGGCCCCGACAGGAGATCGCTACTGCATCAACTCGTGCTCGCTGGCGTTCGAGCCGGCGACGGACGCTGACGTCGAGCGATGACCGACGATCATCAGTGGGCTCAGCGTCACCTCTCGCACTATGTCGAGGGTGAGCTGAGCCCGCGCAACCGGCGGCGACTTGACCGGCACGCCAGCGGCTGCGCCGACTGCGGCGCCGGCATCCGTGCGATGCGGGCCCTCGTCTACGCGATCCAGGGGCTCGGCGGGGCGGCCGGAGTCCGTGCCCCGGCCACGATCTTTGACCGGGTCCGGCTGACAGGCGCGGCCGGAGCGGGCTCAGCTGAGCGCGCGTGATGTGGCCGCGGGCCGGCCAGCGCGCTGCTGACCACCACGGGGCGGACACCGAGGCCGGCCTGACCGCACGGGCCAAGGCCGGCGACGTGGCCGCGTTCGAGCGGCTCTCCGGCGCTTACGCCGATCGCCTGTTCATGCTCTTGCTGCGGCTGCTCGGCGACCGCGGCGACGCCGAGGACGTGGCGCAGGAAGTGATGCTGCGGGCGTGGCGGGCCATCGCCACGTTCCGCGGTACATCAAGCTATTTCACCTGGCTCTACCGGATCGCCGTCAACGAGGCGAACCGGGCGCTCGAGCGCCGTGCCCGGCGACCGGCAAGCGTGCCGATCGGGCCGGGTGAGCTGCAGCTCCCCGCCAGCGGCCTGGACGACCCCGTCAGGCGAGCCGAGAACCGTGAGCTCCGCGCAGCGCTGGCACGCGCGATCGGCGAGCTACCGCCGGAACTGCGGACCGCCATCGTGCTGCGCGACGTCGAAGGACTTTCCACCCAGGACGCCGCCGACATCGCTGGCGTGGGCCAGGCCGCGTTCAAGAGCCGGCTGCACCAGGCGAGGCTGCGCGTCCGCGCTGCCGTGGGCGATGCCGCCCTCACCGCCAGCGGCGGCTGAACGACACGGCCAGAACGCGGCTGCGATGACGAGCAGCAGCAACCCCGAGTTCGGGTCGGTCGCCTGGCCGCCCAGGCTCGCCCACAGCACGACCCACCCGATCCGCGCCGCGAGCCAGCGGCCGGCGACCAGGCCGTCCTCCGTGGGCGGCCAGACCAGCAACGCGACGATCACATACAGCAGAACGGCGCCTGGCGCTCCCGCGAACGGATCGAGCGATGCTGCGAGCAGGCCGCCGAGCCCCTCGCCCAGCCACCACACCGCCAGCGACCAGGCGATCGAGGCGGCCAGCGCCACCTTGACCGCTGGCCGCCAGAACAGCCCGAGCGCGAGCAGCAGCTGCAGCGTCGCGAACGCCGCGTTGACGATCACGATGTGCCCGAGCATCAGATGCGCCGACCAGATGATCGGCCTGGCGACGACGGCGGGGTTGCCTGCCGCCACGGGCAGGATCGCGTCGCGCACGAACGCCCTGGTGAACATGTAGGGCTGGAACTGCAAGGCCGCGTCGAGCAGCCAGATCACGCCGAGCGTCACCTGAAAAGCCCGGCGCCGCGATGCGAGGACGCCGGGTCCACTGCGGGACCCGGCCTGAATTCTGAGCGGCACGAAAAGCTCCCTGCCTGGTCTGCGTCTGGTTGACGCAACGACCGTAGGCAGGGAGCTGCTGCCGGCAAATCGGCCTAACTGCCCGGCTTGGCCAGGCATTTACCTATGTTGGAGCGCGCAATACCCAGGTTCGTGCGGAATGGGCGCGCCCGGCTGAGTCAGCGGCGTCCGGCCGGGTACTTGACCTCGACCACGAGCGTGCCCGCGGCGTGGTCGCCGACGCGCTGGCGATACCTGGAGCAGATTATCGTCAGGAAGCCGACAAGCCCGAAGAACAGCGTGTCGACGATCAGCAGGATGCCGCGAATGAACAGCTGCGCGGTGCTGGCCGGCCCGCCGTCCTTGCTGATGATCCGCAAGCCGAAGAGCTGCATCCCGAAGGTCTGACCGCCGGTGCCGCGCGGGCGCTCCACCCAGTACCAGTAGTAGACAGCCAGCGCGATCGCGGTGGCCAGCAGCCAGCCGAGGCCGCCGAGGAACCCGCTGCCTCGGTCGAGCAGCCAGTAGGCCAGGCCAGGGATGATCCCGGCCAGGATGTAGTCGATGATGTACTGGATCACGCGGCGGCCGGTGACCCTGGTGGCCTCCTCGCTGACCGGGCTCGGCGGGCGCTGGCCGCTCCACTGCGGCGGCATCCCGCCTTGCTGCATCGAACCGGGCGGGCCCTCGTAACCGGCCTGCGGCATCGCACCTGGCTGACCCGGATACGGACTCTGCGTTCCTGGCTGTCCAGGCGCGTTCGGTTCGGGCCTGTCGCTGGTCATCTGTTCCCCCGATCCGCGCCCCGCCGGTCACGGCTTCCGCGACGGTTCCCCCCGGCCCGCCGCTGGGCGCGTCATTGCACGTAGAACTACCCGCGCGCGGAAAACCGACACGTATTGCCCGAAGCGGCCGCTGGGTCAGCGTCCCTTTCAGGGTCGCGCCTCGAACACGACGTTGAACGGCGTCTCGGCGGCCCGGCGGAACCTGGTGAACCCGCCTGCCTCGACGACCCGGCGGATCCGCGCCTCGCCCGCTTGCGCGCCGAGCGCGAGTCCCACGTCCTGTGACAGCGCGGCAGGCGTGCAGAGCAGGGTGGAGAAGCCGTAGTAGGCGCGGCCCACCGGGTTCAGGTTCTCCTCGATCCGGTCACCGGCGTTCGGCTCGACGATCATCCAGGTGCCGTTGGTGGGCGAACCGGGCATCGGCAAGACCGCGCTGCTCGAGTGCGGGATCACCGACGCTGACCTTTCCGCCGCGCCTGACCTGGTCGACGCTTACCTCAGGCTGGGCAGGACCGACGACGCCGAGCAGGTCAGCGCCGCCTTCTCAGCGGAGGCGACCGCGAAGGGCCAGGCGTGGTCGCTCGCCAGGGCCCTGCGCTGCCGGGGCATGCTCGCGCCGGACGAGGGGTTCGCTGCGCTGTTCGACCAGGCCATCGGCCTGCAGGAGCAGACACCCGACGCTTTCGAGGCGGCGCGCACCAGGCTGGCCTACGGCGAGCGGCTCCGCCGCGCCAGGAACCGGGTGCTGGCCCGTGAGCAGCTTCGCTCGGCAGCGGAGACGTTCGAGCAGCTCGGTGCCAGCCCGTGGGCCGACCGCGCCCGCAGCGAGCTGGCCGCGACCGGCGAACGGCGCAGGCGGAGCGAACCGGGCAGCACCGAGGAGCTGACGCCGCAGGAACTGCAGATCGCGCTGCTAGTGACCAGCGGAAAGACGACAAGGGAGACGGCGGCGGCGTTGTTCCTCAGCCCGAAGATCGTCGAGTATCACCTGCGCCACATCTACGGCACGCTCGGCATCAACTCCCGTGAGCAGCTTCGCAAGGCGCTGGCCGAGAAGCCAGAGGTATCTGGAGGGTAGCCTCCGAAAGTGCCTAGAAAGGACGCTAGGATCGGCTAGAAGATCCTGAGATCACCTTTTAGCCGTACAAGGAGTTTTTCATGGGCATCTGGCAGGTCGATCCATATCACACGCAAGTCGAGTTCTCGGCAAAGCACCTCGGCATGATGACAGTGCGGGGTTACTTCGCCGAGGTCGCCGCCACGGGTGACATCCACCCTGATCGGCCCGAGGCCTCCAGCGTGCAGGCCACGATCTCCACCTCGAGCATCAGGACTCACAACGACGCCCGGGACAACGATCTGCGCTCGTCGAACTTCCTCGAGATCGACAAGTATCCCGTCATGACGTTCGCCAGCACGAGCATCGAGCCAGCCGGCGAGGACAAGTACAAGCTCACTGGCGACCTCACCATCAAGGGCAACACCCATCCAGTAACCCTCGACCTGCACAAGTACGGCGAGTTCAACGACCCGATGATGGGCCACAGAATCGCCTACGGCGCCACCACGGCGATCAATAGGCGGGAGTTCGGCCTGACCATGAACGTGATGCTGGACGGCCGGTTCGTGGTCAGCGAGGAGATCCAGATCTCGATCGAGGGCGAACTCGTCGAGCAGCAGGAAGCTGCCGAAACCACGTCCTAGCTGCCCGCCGCCCTGACCCACGGTCCCGCTCTCAGGGGCGATGTTTGCTTGCCTGAGCGCGAGGTAGAGCCGGCCAGAGGACGAGGTAAGGCCGCCGCCTTCCGGGGAAGGGGAACCGCATGAGCGTCCGCTCCTGGGCCGAGCGCTGGCCCGTCTACCGGCAGCTCACCGGCGGCGACCCGCTTGGCAGGGGCGCCGCCGCGAAGAGCCGCCGCAGCAGCCAGCTGGTGCCGCGCGTCGCGGCGGCCGACAAGGTCGTGAAGTCAGTCTGCCCCTACTGCGCTGTCGGCTGCGGCCAGAACGTCTACGTCAAGAACGGGGCAGTCACCCAGATCGAGGGAGATCCCGACTCGCCCGTGAGCCGCGGCAGGCTGTGCCCCAAAGGATCCGCGAGCCTGCAGCTGACCACGGGACCTGGCCGGCGGTATGAGGTGCTCTACCGAAGGCCGCACGGGACCGACTGGGAGCGGCTGGACCTCGGCACCGCGATGGACATGATCGCGGACCGGGTCATCGCCGCGAGGAAGGCCGGCTGGCAGCGGGAGCACGAGGGCATGGCTGTCCGCAGGACGATGGGCTTCGCCAGCCTCGGCGGGGCCACGCTGGACAACGAAGAGAATTACCTGATCAAGAAGCTGTTCACCGCGCTCGGCGCGATCCAGGTCGAGAACCAGGCTCGGATATGACACTCCTCCACCGTCCCCGGTCTGGGGACTAGCTTCGGCCGTGGCGGCGCCACGACGTTCCAGCAGGACTTGCAGAACGCCGATTGCATCCTGATCGAGGGTTCCAACATGGCCGAGTGCCACCCGGTCGGCTTCCAGTGGGTGATGGAGGCGAAGGCGCGGGGCGCGACGGTCATCCACGTGGATCCCCGGTTCACCCGCACGAGCGCGGTCGCCGACATGCACGTGCCGCTGCGCGCAGGCACCGACATCGCGTTCCTCGGCGGCATCGTCAACTACGTCCTGCAGCACGAGAAGTACTTCAGGGACTACGTGCTCGCCTACACGAACGCGGCCACCATCGTGTCGGAAGACTTCGCCGACACCGAGGACCTGGACGGCGTGTTCTCCGGGCTGGACCGCGAGAACCGCGTCTACGACTTCCGCGCCTGGCAGTACGAGGGCGCCGAGGTTCAGGCCGCCTCCGGCGAGCGGGATGAGGAATACCAGGACAAGAACGGTGACACGGGAGCCGCTACCGCCGGGGTCCGGCAGGCGGGCCGCGGCGAGGCGCACGGCTCTGGCGGCGGCGCGCTGCCGTCAGGTGAGCCAGCGCGCGACGAGACGCTGCAGCATGCGCGCTGCGTGTTCCAGGTACTCAAGCGGCACTTCGCCAGGTACACGCCCGACCTGGTCGAGCAGGTCTGCGGCGTGCCAGCCAGCCAGTTCACCAGGGTCTGCGAGTTGCTCGCCGAGAACTCGGGCCGGGACAGGACCACGGCCCTCGTCTACAGCGTGGGATGGACGCAGCACACGGTCGGCGTGCAGTACATCAGGACCGCGTCGATCCTGCAGACGCTGCTCGGCAACATCGGGCGGCCAGGTGGCGGGATCCTGGCGCTGCGCGGGCACTCCTCGATCCAGGGCTCGACCGACATCCCGACGCTGTTTGACCTGCTGCCCGGCTACATCCCGATGCCGCACGCCCACTCCAACGAGGACCTCGACGCGTTCGTACGGGCAGAGGCCACCGAGAAGGGCTTCTGGGCGGACATGCGCTGCTACACCGTCAGCCTGCTCAAGGCCTGGTGGGGAGCCGCCGCGACAGCAGAGAACAACTTCTGCTTCGGCTATCTGCCGCGGCTGACCGGCAGCCACAGCACCTACGAGACCGTCATGGCCCAGCTGGCCGGCCAGTGCAAGGGCTACTTCCTGATGGGCGAGAACCCGGCGGTCGGGTCGGCCAACGGGAAGATGCAGCGGCTCGGCATGGCGAACCTGGACTGGCTCGTCGTCCGCGACTTCTCGCTGATCGAGAGCGCGACCTGGTGGAAGGACGGGCCGGAGATCGAGACAGGCGAGTTGCGCACGGAGGACATCGGTACCGAGGTGTTCTTCCTGCCAGCGGCCGCGCATACCGAAAAGGCCGGCAGCTTCACCAACACCCAGCGGATGCTGCAGTGGCACCACCAGGCCATCGAGCCGCCAGGTGACGCCAGGAGCGACCTGTGGTTCACCTATCACCTCGGTCGCCTGATCCGGGCCAAGCTGGCTCTAGGCCCTGGCTCCTGTGACGAGATGGATCGCCCGATCCTGGACCTGACCTGGGATTACCCTACCAAAGGCGCCATCGCGGAGCCGGACGCCGAGGCGGTGCTCGCCGAGATCAACGGCCGGGACGCCGAAGGCAAGCCGCTGTCCTCCTATCTCGAACTGGCCGACGACGGCTCGACGGCCTGCGGCTGCTGGATCTACTGCGGCGTCTACGCCGACGGCGTGAACCAGGCGGCGCGCCGCAAGCCAGGCAGCGAGCAGAACTGGGTCGCAGCCGAGTGGGGGTGGGCCTGGCCAGCGAACCGGCGCATCCTCTACAACCGGGCATCAGCCGACCCCGACGGCAAGCCCTGGAGCGAGCGCAAGGCCCTGATCTGGTGGGACAACCGCAGCGGCAGATGGGCAGGCCACGACGTCGCCGACTTCACCCCGGACAAAGCGCCTGACTACCGGCCGCCGCCCGGTGCGCGCGGTCCTGCCGCGCTGTCCGGCATCGATCCGTTCATCATGCAGGCCGACGGGAAGGCCTGGCTGTACGCGCCGGCCGGGCTGACCGACGGGCCGCTGCCGGCTCACTACGAGCCGCAGGACTCTCCGTTCACCAACCTGCTCTACGGACAGCAGCGCAACCCGGTCCGCCAGGTCGTCTCCTTCGCCCATCCCGACAACCGGCTGCAGCCAAGCAACGGCAGTCCCGGCACGGGCTTGTTCCCCTATGTAGCCACCACCTACCGGCTGACCGAACATCACACAGCGGGCGGCATGAGCAGGTGGCTGCCCTATCTCGCTGAGCTGCAGCCCGAATTCTTCTGCGAGGTATCGCCCGAGCTGGCGGCCGAGCGCGGGCTCGAGCATCTCGGCTGGGCGACCGTCGTCACCGCGCGCAACGCCGTCGAGGCGCGCGTGCTCGTGACCGAGCGGATGCGGCCAATCACCGTGCAAGGGCGCAGGACGCACCAGATCGGGCTGCCGTACCACTGGGGCGGCGCCGGCTACAGCACCGGCGACGCGGCGAACGACCTGGTCGCGCTCAGCCTTGACCCGAACGTGCACATCCAGGAGGACAAGGCCTTCGCCTGTGACATCCGGCCCGGGCGCAGGCCGCGCGGCCGGGCAAAGGCTGACCTGGTACGCGACTACCAGCGCCGGGCCGGCATCACCGAGGACACGGGGATGGAAATATGACGAGCGACCCAGCGACCGAAAGCGGGTATGCCGAGCATCCGCCGCGGGTCGGATTCTTCACCGACACGTCGGTCTGCATCGGCTGCAAGGCCTGCGAGGTCGCGTGCAAGGAGTGGAACCAGGTCCCTGAGGATGGCCTGACGCTGACCGGGATGTCCTATGACAACACGGCGGGCCTGAGCGCCGACAGCTGGCGGCACGTGGCGTTCATCGAGACCAGCGACGCCGACGGGGACTTCAGCTGGCTGATGTCGTCCGATGTGTGCAAGCACTGCACGCACGCCGCGTGCCTGGACGTCTGCCCGACCGGGGCGCTGTTCAGGACGGAGTTCGGAACCGTGGTGGTGCAGGCGGACGTCTGCAACGGCTGCGGGTACTGCATTCCGGCCTGTCCGTACGGGGTGATCAACCAGCGCAAGGACGACGGGCGCGCGTTCAAGTGCACGATGTGCTACGACCGGCTCGGCGCCGGGCTGGAACCAGCCTGCGCGAAGGCGTGCCCGACCGACTCTATCCAGTTCGGCCCGCTTGACGAGTTGCGTGAGCGCGCCGCCGGCCGGCTGGCCGACCTGCACGAGAAGGGGATGACGCAGGCGCGCCTGTACGGCGAGGATCCTGGGGACGGCGTTGGCGGGGATGGCGCGTTCTTCCTGCTGCTCGATGAGCCCGAGGTGTACGGCCTGCCGCCGGATCCGGTTGTCACCACCCGAGACGTCGCGTCAATCTGGCGGCACGCGGGGGCGGCGGCGGCCGCGCTCGTCGCAGGGGTCGCGCTCGCCTTCGCCGGCGCGGGGCGCAGCGGCGGCCGGGGCGAGCAGTGACCGGGGGCGCGCGGTGACCGGGGGCGCGCGGTGACCGGGGGCGCGCGGTGACCGGGGGCGCGCGGTGACCGGGGGCGCGCCGGGCTGGCGCGGCGAGCGGCCGGGCCGACGCCAGCGAGGGCGAGGGCGCGCCGGCGAGCAGCCGATGGTGCCAGCGGCCGAGTTCAGCTCCTACTACGGCAAGCCCGTCATCAACGCGCCGGTCTGGCACTCCCCGCAGATCCCCGGCTACCTCTTCCTCGGCGGTCTCGCCGGGGCGTCGTCCCTGCTTGGCGCCGGCGCCCAGCTGACCGGCCGGCCCGCGCTGGAAAGGACGGCCAAGACCGGCGCCATGGCCGCTGGCGCGTTGTCGATCGTGGCGCTCGCACATGACCTCGGGCGGCCGGCGCGCTTCGTGAACATGCTGCGTACGTTCAAGGTGACCTCGCCGATGAGCGTGGGATCGTGGCTGCTCAGCGCCTACCTGCCGGGCGCCTTTGCCGCAGGCGGGTGCGCCCTGACCGGCCGCCTGCCGAAGATCGGCGCGCTGGCCACAGCGAGCGCGGCCGCCATCGGCCCAGGTGTCGCCGCGTACACGGCCGCGCTGTTCTGCGACACCGCGGTGCCGGCCTGGCACGACAGCTTCCGGGAGATGCCGTTCGTCTTCGTCGGGTCAGCGGCAATGGCAGCGGGCGGGCTCGGCATGCTCGGCGCGCCTCTTGAGTCCGCCCCGGCGTGCGACCTCGCGCTCGCAGGGGCGTGCACCGAGCTGACGGCGTTCACGCTGATGCAGCGGCGCATGGGCATGGTGGCCGAGCCGTACCAGAGTGGCAAAGGCGGCGCGTACCTGCAGGCGAGCCGGGCCCTGACCGCGGTTGGCACGGCCGGCGCCCTACTCGGCGCGCGCAGCCGACTGGTTCGGCGGCTCGCGGGCGCTGCCTTCCTCGGCGCGTCCGTCACCACCCGCTGGGCCATCTTCCATGCCGGCTTCGCCTCGGCGAACGACCCGAAGTACACGGTCGTCCCGCAGCGCGAGCGGCTCGAGTCTGGCGCCGGGCCGCTCGGGCTCGGGCGGGGACTAGCTGACCCTGGTCCCGACGAGCAGCGAGTTCCGCAGGCCGGGCAGCCCCACTTCGGCCGAGACCAGCCGGGGATCGGCGAAGAACGCTTGTCGCTTGGGATCGTCGGCCAGGAAAGGCGAGTCCGGCGGCAACGCTAGTTGCGGCGTGATGTCGTCGTTCACGATGCGGCCGCCGAGGCGCAGCATGCCAACGAGGTCGAGCACAGTGACCAGCAGGCAGTCAGACGGCATGGTGCTGGCCATCCATGCCGTGCCGACGCCGACACCTGTGCCGAGCTCGGCGATCCGCCCGCCGACGCAGCCGGCCGCCGGCACCGCCAGAAGACGACCCACGCCAGGCAGCGACGCCGACGGGCCGGAATGGCCTGCCTCATCCCTGGTCAGCGGGAACCGTGCCGCGTGGCCGCGACGCGCGCACGCGCCACGAGCGGCGGAAAATCCTCCAAGACATATCTCCGCTGCATACGAACGTACACTCTAATTGTCAGAGGGTGTCGGTAGGCTTATCGATAACAAGTTCGTTTGCCGCTGCCGCCTCCGGAGCCGCTGATGATCCTCCCGCCCGCCGCCCCGCCGCCACCGGGCAGCCCCCGCCAGCCTCCCGGCCCTGGCCCCCGGCCGCGGGATGGCTGGGACGGGGATGCGGTGCTGGCCGGCCTGGACCCGGACATCGCGGGCCTGGACCCGGATGCGCTGGCGGGCCGGGACGCCCCGTCCGAGGCGGAGCTGGCGGGGGAGTACCCGCTTGACGATGACGGCGACGATCACGCGTTCCTGGCGGCCGTGGCCGCGGGCCGCGGCGCGGCTTTCGCCGGCGGCGGCCCGCTCGAGGCTCTGGTGCCGGGCGGTGCGCTGGCCGGATTCTCCCAGCACGCCCTCGATGACGGCCTCGGCGTGCTGTCTGATGACGCGATCGTGGGGCTGCTGCACGTCTCGCGGCGGCTGTCGGCGTGGCAGTCCGGGATCGAGCTGGCCGCGGTCGCCGAGCTGGACAGCCGGCGGCTGCGGGAGTCGCGGCGGCCGGGCTGGTCGGCGGTCAGCGAGCACATCGCCGCTGAGCTGGCCGCCGCGCTGACGCTGACCGGCCGGTCCGCGGACTGCCTGCTGGGCCTGGCCCGCGACCTGGCCCGGCTGCCCGCCGTCCGCCGCGCCCTGCTCGCCGGGACCATCGACCGGGCGAGGGCGGCGGTGTTCGCCGCCGAGCTGTCCGCCCTGGGCGACTGCGCGGCGAACGCCGCCGCGAACGCCGTGCTGCCCGGCGCCCCGGCGATGACCACCGGGCAGCTCCGGCACGCGCTGCGCACCCTGGTGCACGCGATCGACCCGGCCGCGGTCCGCCGCCGGATGGCGAAGGCCCGCGGCGACGCCCGGGTCGAGGGCTGGCAGGAGGCGTCGGGGAACAGGGCGCTGGCCGGGCGGGAACTGTCCCCGGCGGACCAGGTCGCCGCGGACCGGCGGATCACCGCCATCGCCCGCGCCCTGCACCAGGCCGGCGCGGCCGGCACCCTGGACCAGCTCCGCGCCGCCGTGTTCACCGCCCTGCTCGCCGGCCGCGACCCAGAAACCCTCATCCCCGCCCCCGACCCAGACCCGCGCGCCGCCGGCACCGCCCCCGGCGCCGCCGGCCAGGACCCGCCGCCCGGACCCGGCGGGCCCGGCGCGCCGGCCAGCGGAACCGCGTGCCAGCCCGCCGGCGGGGTGCCCGGCACCATGCCCGCTCCCGGAGGCGGCGCCGGCGGGCTGGCCGCGCTGTCCGGGACGGTGCACCTGACCCTGCCCGCCAGCACCTGGCTCGGCCTCGCGGACCTGCCCGGCGAAGCCGCCGGCCTCGGCCCCCTCGACGCGTGGACCAGCCGCGACCTCGCCAGCACCCTCGCCGCCCGCGCCGCCGCGGCCCGCTGGTGCATCACCTTGACCCGGCCCGACGGCACCGCCGCCGCCCATGCCTGCGCCCGCGCCGGACCCGGACCCCCCGCCGGCCCCGCCGCCCGCCGCGCCTGGCTCGCCAGCCAGAAGGTCACCTGGCTGGACCCGGGCCGCTGCACCCACGGCTCCCAGGCCACCGGCTACCGGCCGCCCAGCATGCTCGTGCCACCAGGTCAGGGCCAGGAACCGGACCTGCACCTTCCCCGGCTGCCGCAGACCCGCCATACGCTGCGACCTCGACCACACCATCCCCTTCGACCAGGGCGGCCGGACCTGCCTGTGCAATCTGGCCCCGTTGTGCAGGCACCACCACAGAACCAAGCAAGCCCCCGGCTGGACCATTGACCAGCCAGAACCCGGCACACTGGTCTGGACCGCCCCCCACGGCCGCAGCTACACCATCACCCCCAGCACCTACCAGTACTGAGGTCGGAGCCCTCGCTCGCGGACCGCTCGTGTCACCCGTGACGTGCAGACCGGATCCATTCGGCTCGTCAGTTCCCCGTTCCGGTCGCCTGATACATCGGCCGGAGTTTGCGATATTGATCCGCTGCCACTTCCGCCCGGCGCTTAGTCAGGCTGCGAGCTGCTGGCAGGCGCGCGGAGGCCGGCCACGAAGGCTATTTCCCGGCGCTGCCTGTCGCTGAGCTTGTTCGTAGCGAGGAACCTCGCGATCTCGTCGGCTTGGTCCGCGTCGGGCTGGCCGTAGCTGGTCGCTGCCCCGTGCTGCAGCCAGGCCAGCAGGTCCGCCCGTGCAGCGTCGGCAAGATCGCGGTCGTGGCCATTGATGGCGGCCAGGTCGGCATGCACACGGCTCCAAGTGCCCGAGTGCTGCTGGATCGACAAGGCGATCCGTCGCGAGCGAGGGGTGCCAGCGGCGTTGAGGCTTGCCAGAACGCTGCCCGGCAGCGCGTAGCCGTGCAGGTGGCGCAGCGCGACCGCGGCTACCTTGCCCGAGCTGTCGCCCAGCAGCGGGGCCAGGTATTCAATGATGGCTCGAGCATCTCCGCGGTGTCCGATTACTTGAGCTGCCGCACGGCGGACACGCGGGCTCTGGTGTGTGAGGAATGGCACGGCCACTGCTGGGAGGGCATCGTCGCGCTCTTCGTCGAGGCCGAGCAGGGCTGCCGCGATCTGGCTGGGCTGGCCCGGGTCGGCGAGGGCCGACCGGTAGACCGGTACAGGGTCTCCGTCCTGCCGCCGCCACCTCCACCTGGCGGCCGACCGGACCGAGGCTGAGCGGTCCAGCAGCAATTCTTGCAGCGCTTGGCGGGTCAGCTGGTCATCACTGAGATGCCCGGTAGCGAAAGCGCGAACGCGCGCCCGGGTCGATGCGAGCAGCCGCAGCCCGCCTGCGGACGACAGCTCTCCTGACGCATCGGCTAGGGACCGTGCGCACCATAGCGCAACGATCGGGTCAGGGTCGTGCACAGCCCGATCCACCAGCACATCGGCCGTCAGCAGGCTCCGCTGTTTCAGCGCTTCCAGTGCCCATAGCTCGCAGGCGCGGTCACCGACGACAGCCAGTGCCTGGATCGTGACGGCTGGTCCGTCGGCGATCTCAGCAAGGTAGCTCGCTGCGGCTTCCCGTCCACGCGCGCGGGGGTTGAGCGCCAGCATGACTGGGACGATCGCGGCAGCGTCGTCGCCCCCAGTCCTCCCCGACACGGCAGCCCACGCTGCCGAGCGGACGTCAGGGACCCAGTCAGCGACCCGGACGGCCAAAGCAGCAGCAGCCAACGGCGTCTGGGCGCGTCCCAGAACGTTCACCGCAGCCTCGCGGACGTGCCCGTCGCGGCACATCGAGGCCGCGACCAAGCCCGCCAGAGAAGACCCAGCCGTCAGCACCGGCTCCCAGTCAGCCACGTCGTCAAGCTCGGACTGCCTCCAGCTCCAGCACGGGCGCCTGGCCAGCTCATCCAGGTGCAGCCACCCGTGCCCGTCCAGACCCGCGAGCTGGGCTATCACCAGGGCGGCCTTCCCGCGATCTGCCTCGATCACAACATCGGCCAGCGCCGCAACCAGCACCCGGCTCACATCACCACTCATACGGCTCATGGTGCCCGGCTCATGCATCGGCGTCATCTGGATAACTCGCCGACAGTTGCCGCCAGCGCCTCCTGCATGTCGCTCGAGGACCGCTCGTGTCAGGACGTGGCTCGGTTGAGGAGGTCGACGATGATCCTCTGTTCGGACTTTGCCGCCTGCGACCCGGAACCACCGCGCCCCGTTGTCCACCGTGCGAGATCAGCCGCGGTGGACCCGTGGTCATTGGCCAGGCGAGGGTCGGCGCCTGCGGCCAGCAGGGCCGCGACGGCAGCCGAACACCGGTTCCGCACTGCCCTGTGCAACGGCGTGACACCGCCCACAGCGGCAGCGTCCGGATCAGCGCCCGCGCCGATCAGGTACTCGATGATCTCCCGCTGGCGTACCGGGTTCCAGGTTGATGCGCAGGGCCCGCCAATCATCGCTGCGTGCAAGGGCTCGGGGCCCCGCCGGTTGCGGGCGCGGATGTCTGCGCCACGCGCCAGCAGATCCCTTGCCATCTCGCGGTCGTACGCGAACGCCGCGGCGTGCAACGCGGTGTCGCCTTCGTAGACCTGGGCGTAACGCGCGGCGATGAAACACTCGTCCCGGCGTGCCAGGCGAGCCGTCACCAGCGACGGCGCAGCGCCCAGCATTGTCCCGACGAGGATGCGATCACCCACCGCGATCGCCACCAGCAACCTGCTGAGGTCAGTGGTCAGACACGGCGCCCGCTGGAACACGGCGCCCACTGGAACATGGCGCCCGCGTGCCGCGTGTCTGAGCTAGTCCGGCTTGCGGCCCCAGGCCGTGACGTACAGCATCGGGGCGAGGACGGTTCGCGGGTCCTCGATGTGGGCGCGAACCTCCAGCCTGCGTCCGATGCTGATGTCCGCGTCGGCGAGCCGCCACGCGCGCAAGAGCAGCGCGCACAGCCGGTCCGATGCCTCGCTTCGCGGATAGCAGACCATGATCGCGTCGGCCTCTTCGCCGGTCACCCAGCCGCCGGGCCTGGTCAGCCGCGTCATCTCGGCGACCACTTCATCAGGCCAGGGCACGTTGATCAGCAGCAGCCTGGCGTGCACGAGGTCGAACGAACCGCTCGGCAAACTCGTTGCGCGTGCGTCGTCGGCCTGGTCCCGCAGGCGCTCACGCTCGAACGTGCTGCTGCCGAGCGTGTAGCCGGGCATGCTGTGTTGATCGCCGGTCGTGCGCACCTGCATCTCGTCCTCCTCGGTCGATATCCCGACCGTAAGGACGGCGAACGTCAACCGCTTCCGGGCTGCCCGCTGGTTCTGTCTAGGGGCTGGCCCCGGGGAACGCGGCAGCTACTGCCCGGACTCCTTGGCCCGGCGCTGGACGAACTCGAAGCCGAACCTGCCCTTCACGCACAGGTGCCCGCTCGTGACGTCGTGGTCGAGCGGCGAGGTGACCTTGACGATGGTGTTGTCCTGGACGTGCAGTTCCAGGTTGCAGCCGACCCCGCAGTACGGGCAGATGGTCGTGGTCACCGTCTGCCTGGACTCGTCCCACTCGCCGGCCTGCCGCAGCTTGTACTCGCTGGCCGGCATCAGCGCGCCCGTCGGGCAGACCCCGATGCAGTTGCCGCAGTACACGCACGCCGAGTCGGGCAGCGTGACGTCGAACTCGGTGGAGATCCGCGCGTCGAAGCCGCGGCCAGCCACCGCGATCGCGAACGTATTCTGGGCGTCCTCGCCGCAGGCTTCGACGCACTTGTAGCACAAGATGCAGCGGGAGTAGTCGCGCACGTAGCTGTCGTTGTCGTACTTCACGGGCTGGGCGACGGTCTCTGCCTCGCTCCCGTCCGACGGGTGATGCTCGCCGGGCCTGGCAGTGTCGCGCTCACCCGCATCGTGGGGCGGGGCCGCGTCGCCGTACCGCCCGGGGTCAGCGCCGTACTGCCCGATCCACCTGCGGACCTCGGGCGCGGTGAGCTCCATGTTCACCGTGGACGCCAGGAACTCAAGGACCATCCGCCGGCTGGTGCGCACCCGCTCGGAATCGGTGTGCACGGTCATCCCAGGCTCGGCCTTGCGGGAGCATGCGGGCACGAGCGTGCGCGATCCTTTGACCTCGACCACGCACACCCGGCACACGTTGACCGGCGTCAGGTTCTCCAAGTAGCACAGGGTCGGGGTGTCGATACCTTGCTGGCGGCACGCCTCGAGCAGCGTCGCGCCCTCAGGCACGCGAACCTCTTTCCCGTCGATCGTGACATCAACGAGCCGCTGCGGCGCCGCGAGGAAGACTGTGCTCATTGACGCGCCTCCGGCACGGTGCTAGTCCTGCGCGCCTCCGGCACGGTGCTAGTCCTGCGCGCCTCCGGCACGACCGTGCTCATCTCGGATCCCTTCCGTTCGCGCCGATCAGGCCGAGGCGCACGGCCGAGATCGCCGCGCCCACCGCGGTCTGCCCGAGGCCGCAGATCGAGGCGTCCCGCGCAACCGCGGCGATGTCGTCGAGCAACGCGAGTTCCCGCTCCGCCGAGCCAAGCGGCGCGCCGCGCGCCATCCGGCCGATCAGTTCCTCCTGCCGCACGGTGCCGACCCGGCACGGAACGCACTGCCCGCACGATTCGTCGCGGAAGAACCTGGCGATCCGCTGCAGCAGGACACCGACGTCCACGGTGTCATCGAGTACCAGCACGACACCAGAGCCCAGCGTCGCGCCGATCGCCCTGACGCCCTCGAAGGTCAGGGGCGCGTCCAGGGCGTCGGGCCCCACGAACGCGCCGGCCGCGCCGCCGAGCAGCACAGCCTGCACGGGCCGCCCGCCGCGCACCCCGCCAGCCGCGTCGATCACCTCACGCAGCGTGACGCCGAACTCGTACTCGTACAGGCCTGGCCGCTCGACGCAACCCGACAGGCAGAACAGCCGGGTTCCCGTCGAGTCCTTGGTGCCGATCCTGGCGAACTCCGCGCCGCCGATCCGCAGGATCTCCAGCACGCAGAGCAGCGTTTCGACGTTGTTGATCGCGGTCGGCTTGCCGAACAGGCCGGACTGAGCTGGGAACGGCGGCTTGTTCCGCGGCTCGGCACGCTTGCCCTCGATCGAATTGATCAGCGCGGTCTCCTCGCCCGCGATGTACGCGCCCGCACCCCGCCTGACCTCGATGTCGAACGCGAACCCCGCGGCCATGACGTCGGGACCGAGCAGCCCGCGCGTTCGCGCAGCGTCGACGGCTGCCTGCAGCCGCGCCTCGGCGAGCGGGTATTCGCCGCGGATGTAGATATAGCCCCGTTCGGCCCCGCACGCGTAGCCCATGATTGTGAGCGCTTCAACAAGGGCGTACGGGTCCTGTTCCATGAGGACCCGGTCTTTGAAGGTGCCGGGCTCCGATTCGTCGGCATTGCAGACGACATAGTGCGGCCGGACCGGGTTGGCGGTCACCGCCTCCCACTTCACCGCCGTGGGGAATGCCGCCCCGCCGCGGCCGAGTAGGTTGGCGTCCTTGACCTCCCTGATCACTCCGAGCGGGCCGACCCCGACCGCGCGCCTGAGCATCTCGTACCCGCCGGCCGCCCGGTAGGAGTCAAGCGACGCCGGGTCGACATGCCCGAACCTGCGCAGCAGCCGGAGTGAATCGCGGTCACCGGCCAGCTGTGGCACGAACGGATCCCGCGCGTTCGGGTCGCCCGCTCCTCCCGACTCTGGATCCGTCTCCGTCATTTCCGCGCCCGATTCGGGCGATTTGTGGACCGGAATCGATTCCACCGTCAGCGTGCCGCTGATCTGGCGGGCGTCGACGGGGGCTAGGACCAGGCGGGCGGCGTCGGTGCCCGCGTGCTGGATAAGCGCGGCCGAGCCGCGGTCGCACTGGCCCAAGCACGGACTCCGCTGCCAGGTCAGCCCGACGCCAGTGCCAGCCGCGCCAGTCGCGGTCGCACCGTTGCCGGCCGCGGCTGTGACGCCCGCGCCGTTGGCGGCCGCCGCGCCGGGCCCCGCGCCGCCAGGGACCGAGCCGTCAGGACTCGAGCCGTTCGCGCTCGGCAGGCCGTCAGCCGTCGACCCCTCAGGGCCGAACCGCTGCTCGAGATCCCCGCAAAGCCGTTCGGCGCCGTTGACCTGGCATGCGAGGTCATCGCAGACGTGGACGACCGTCGCCGGCGCCGGCGTGGTGCGGAACAGCGCATAGAAGGATGCCACGCCGAACGCCTCGGCGGGCGGGACGGTCAGCCTGGCGCAGACGTGGTCGAGCGCGCCAGGGCTGATCCAGCCGATCCGATCCTGAAGGGCGTGCAGGGCGGGCAGCAGCAGGTGCCGGCTGCCGCGTGCTGCGTGGCCGCCGTAGGCGGCGTGGCCGTCGGCCTCGGTGCGCTGCCCGCCGTCCCAGCCGCCCTCGGCCGGCCCGAGCACTGACGCGACCGCGGCCTGCTCGTCAGCGGTCGCTGGGGTGGCGGCGTTCAGCCGCAGGTCCACTACGTCCCCGCCTTCGCGGGAGGACTCTCCGCTTGCGCGACGTCATCGAGCTTATCGACCCGGATCGCGGTGGCCTTGAACTCGGCCGTGCCTGACTTCGGGTCCCAGGCGTCGATCGTGAGAATGTTGGTATGAGCCTGCTCAGGGAAGTGCAGCGTCATGAACGCTAGGCCAGGCCGCAGCGTCTCGTCGATATGAACGGGCACCGTCAGGGACCCGCGCCGTGACGACGCCTTCGCCATATCGCCCTCGTCCAGGTATAGCCGCCTGGCATCCTCTGGCGACAGGTTCAGCGTCTCAGGCCGCCTGAGCGGCGTCGCGTACTTGCCGGTTTGAACGCCCGTGTTGAACGAGTCGAGCCGGCGCCCGGTAGTCAGCCTGATCGGGAACTCCTCGGACAGCTTGTCCACGGGCCCCTGCTGCTCCACCGGGGTGAACGGAGCCGGCGCGCCACGCTTGGCGGGGTCCTCCTCCCACAGCCGCGCGTGCAGGAACAGTTCCCCGGGGTGCGTCTCGTCAGGGCACGGCCACTGGATGCCGCCGAGCTTCTCCAGCCGTTCGTAGCTCATGCCAGCGTGCATGGGCGACAGCGTACGCAGTTCGTTCCAGACCTCCTCGGCGGAGGGGTGACCCAAGTCCGTGCCTATCCGCATCGCGATCTCGCACATGATCTCGATGTCGTCGCGCGCGCCTGCCGGCGGCTCGAGCGCCTTGCGCACCCGCTGCACCCGGCGTTCGCTTGAGGTCACGGTGCCCTCGGCCTCGCACCATGTCGCCGTCGCCGGCAGCACCACGTCGGCCAGCGCGGCCGTGTCAGTCAGGAACATGTCCTGCACGACCAGGTGCTCGAGCCCGCCGAGCAGCGCGGCGGTCCGGCCGGTGTCGGCCTCTGACCGCAGCGGGTTCTCGCCGACGACGTAGCACGCGGTGAGGTCGCCGTGCTCCATGGCCTCGAACATCTGCGACAGGTGCCAGCCCCGCCTGGGCGGCAGCGGCTTGCCGTTGACGGCCTCGAACTTGGCGCGGGCTGCCATGTCGGTCTCGACGTCCTGGAAGCCGGTCAGCTTGTTCGGGATCGCCCCCATGTCGCCGCCGCCCTGGACGTTGTTCTGGCCGCGGAGCGGGACAAGTCCCGAGCCGTACCTGCCGACATGACCGGTCAGCAGCGCGAGGTTGATCAGGGCGAAGACGTTGTCGGCCGCGTTGTGGTGCTCGGTGATCCCGAGCGTCCAGCAGATCTGGGCCCGGTCCGCCCGTGCGTACTCCCTGGCCAGCTTGCCGATGAGCTCGGCCGGGACCCCAGTGTCCTGCTCGGCGCGCTTCAGCGTGTACGGCTCCACAGACGCCGCGTACGCCTCGTAATCCGCGGTCGCGCGGCGGATGAACTCGGTGTTCGCGAGCCCCGCGTGGATGATTTCCCTGGCGATCGCGTTGGCCAGCGAGATGTCCGAGCCGACCTCGATGCCCAGCCAGGCGTCGGCCCATTGCGCCGACGTCGTCCGGCGCGGGTCGACCGCGTACATCCGGGCGCCGCGCCTGATGGCGCGCAGGACGTGATGGAAGAAGATCGGGTGCGCTTCGCGCGCGTTTGAACCCCACAGGACAATGAGGTCGGCATCTTCCGCCTCACGATAGGAGCAGGTGCCGCCACCGGCTCCGAACACTGCCGCCAGACCGACGACGCTAGGAGCGTGTCAAGTTCGGTTGCAGCTGTCGATGTTGTTGCTGCCCATCACGGCCCTGGCGAACTTCTGGGCCATGTAGTTCATCTCGTTGGTTGCCTTGGAGCAGCTGAACATGCCAAAGGACTTGGTCGCGTCCCGCTCCCTGGCGAGCGCGAATCCGGCAGCCGCGCGGTCCAGCGCCTCGTCCCAGGATGCTGGCCGTAGCCTGCCGTCGTCCTTGACTAGCGGCTCCGTCAACCGTACCTGCTTGCTCATCGAGCGAACCTTCCCGACAAATTCCGGCAATACGCCGAGCTTAACCTGGCGTCAACAAGACGGTCCACCGAGCCCGTCGCCGGCGCAGCTCAGCGGGCTGGCTCACATGAAACTGTCATGAAGCTCGCAGGTTGCGCTGACGTTCGTGTGGTGCGATCACGGGTGCGGACGAGGAGCGAGGTCATGGATCAGGGTGAATTGCTGGTTGTCGACGACGAACCGTTCCTGTGTGACGCGGCCGCCGCCTCATTGCGCTTTCTCGGATTCGGCGTCTCGACGGCGGACACCGGCAGCGACGCGCTCCGGCTGGTCAGGGAGCAGCCATTCGACCTCGTCGTGCTCGACGTGATGCTGCCAGACACCGACGGGTTCGAGATCGTGCGCAGGCTGCGCAGGGAAGGGTGCCACGTTCCCGTCATCTTCCTCACCGCCAAGGACACCCAGGCCGACAAGGTCACGGGGCTGACCCTGGGCGGTGACGACTACATGACCAAGCCGTTCGGCCTGGAGGAGCTCGCAGCGAGGATCAGGACGGTGCTGCGGCGGACCAGGCCTGCGGCGGCCACCGGGACCGTGCTCGCGTTCGCCGACGTGGAACTGGACCAGGACACCTACGAGGTGCGCAGGGCAGGGCACCTGATCGACCTGTCGCCTACCGAGTTCCGGCTGCTGCGCTACCTGATGCTGAATCCTGGCCGCGTGCTCACCAGGGCCCAGATCCTCGATCACGTGTGGGACTACGACTTCGGCGGCTCCGGCACGGTCGTGGCCACCTATATCGGCTACCTGCGGCGCAAGCTGGCTGCCTGCGGTGGCGAGCGCGGCGAGGTCGCGCCAGAGCTGATTCACACCCAGCGAGCCGTGGGCTACCGCCTCCGGCTGCCAGCCGCTTCCGGCGATGCTGCCTAGGCCGCGGCTGGCCGGGAAGATCCGGCGGCCGCAGCTGCGCACGCAGGTCCTGGCGGGAGTGCTGCTCGTCACCGTGGCCGCGCTCGCCGTGTTCGACGCGGCCGCCGTCAGCGAGCTGCGCCGGTACCTGCTCAACCGCACCGACTCGAACCTCCAGACCGTCATCAGCCTGGCCCAGCCGGTGCCGGCGGCTGTCCACCCCGGGGTGCCTGGCCACGTCAGCATCGTCGCAGGAAGCCTGCCGGCGCCCCAGCAGGAAGTTGCCCGCAGCATCAAGTTCGCGGCTCCGCACCTGAAGCTGCGTCCTGCCTTCCTTGACCAGTACTACCTGGCCTTCGTCGGCAAGCGCGGGACGACGCGGGTGTTCATCGAGGGCAACCCCTACCTCATCCCCAAGCAGCTGCACGCGCTGAATGCGAGACGGAGCTGGCGCCCCATCAGCACAGGGGTCAGCGACCGAGGCAACACCCCGCTGAGGCTCTGGGCGCGACCGATGTCGGGCGGCATCCTCGTCGCCAGCACCAGCATCGGCGACGTCGACAAGACCGTCGGCAGGCTCAGGCTCATCCTGATCATCTGCTCGATCGGCGCTGCCCTCCTCGTGGCCGCTGGGGTGGTCTTCGTGCTGCGGCGCGGGCTGCGGCCGATCGAGGTGATGGCGGCAGAGGCTGACCGCATCACCGCCGGCGATCTCGCCGACCGGGTCAGCCGCCACGACGCGGGGTCCGAGGTCGGACGCCTCGGCACGGCGCTCAACGGGATGCTCACCAGGATCGAGACGTCGGTCGCCGAGCAGGCCGCCAGTCAGGAGCTGACCAGGCAGTTCTTCGCCGACGCCAGCCACGAGCTGCGGACGCCGCTGGCCTCGCTCCGCGCTAACGCTGAGCTGTACCAGCAGGGCGCGCTGACCACCCGTCCGCAGGTGGACGAGGCGATGCGGCGCATCACGCTGGAGGCGCAGCGGATGGGCAGGCTGGTCGACGACATGCTCAGGCTGGCCAGGCTGGACCAGCACCCGGACCGTGACCATGACCTCGTCGACCTCAGCGAGCTTGTCACCGACAGCACCGAAGCGGCCAGGGTGACCGGGACCCAGCAGGCCTGGCGGACGGCCATCGCTCCTGGCCTGGCCACGACGGGCGACCGCGAACTGCTGCGCCGCGCCGTCGACAACCTGCTGGCCAACGTCCGAACCCACACTCCCGCAGGCACGGTCGCAACGATCACGGCCGCGCGCAGCAACGGCTCGGTGGTGATCGACGTCAGCGACGACGGGCCAGGGGTGTCCGCCGAGCGGCTGCCCAGGCTCTTCGACCGCTTCTACCGTGCTAGCGCGGGGGGACAACCCCCAGGAACCGCCCGGTCTCCGGTCGCCGAGATGCCGTGCCCAGGCTCGGGCCTCGGGCTCGCGATCGTGACGGCCGTTGCCGCGACCCACCACGGCACGGCCGAAGCACGCCTGAACGAGCCGCACGGCCTGCGGGTCACGGTGACGCTGCCGGCGTCATTGCTCGGCGAGGATGGCCTCGAGCTCGGCTAGCGGATCACGGACGACGGGGCCGCGGGTCTCCACCACCGCGCTGCGTATTGTCCCCGCGAACGTGAACGGCGCCGTGTATCCGTCGCCGACCGCAGGCCCCCATTCATAGCCGCAGGTCAGCCCGGCTTGGACGCCGTTGAACCCGGACGGCGTGAACCGGGGGATGACGCCGCCCCCGATCTCCGCGCCGTCGCAGCTCAGCACGCCTGTGCCGCCCAGCCCCTCGTCGGAGGTGAACACGTACTCGATCCGGTGCGCACCGGGCCCGATCAGCTGCTCAGCGGCGATCGTGTGGCGTTCCTTGCCGTACAGGTTGTGCACGTAGCGGATCTTGCCGTCGAGTATGTGCAGCGAGAACCCGCCGAGCGCGGAGCCCAGCGCGAGCAGCACGCCATCGGTCCCGCCGGTACCGTCCAGCTCGACGTCGACGATCAGCGCGTGCGACCGGTTGCGCACGTTGACAGCGACCGTTTCCGGCACCTGCGCGCCGCCCTGGAAGTAACGGAACCGTTCTCTGGTCCGCCGCCTGTCTGGTTTTGGATGAACAAGGGCCCACAGCACCCTGTTGTCCAAGGGCAGCACCTGGTTCCTGCGTGCCTCCGCCCACCACAGCTCGACGAGCTCGCGCACGAGATCCGGATGCTCCGCGGCGAGATCGGCGGTTTCCGACAGGTCCTCGCGCACGTTGTAGAGCTCCCAGACGTCCTCGTCGAACGGGGCGTTCGGATCCTGGTCGTCGTACAGCGGCCCGACCGGGTGGAACGTCACCGCCTTCCAGCCCTTGTGGTAGATCGCCCGCGATCCGAACATCTCCGAGTACTGGATCTCGTGCCGTTCCGGCGCCGCCTCGGTGCCGGGGCCGAGCAGGTAGCCGAAGCTCTCGCCGTCGATCCCGGTCTGCGCGACGCCGTCGATCTCGGCCGGCAGGTCGATGCCGATCAGCTCGGTGATGGTCGGCAGCACGTCGATGGCGTGCGTGAACTGCAGCCTGATCCCGCCGCGCTCGACCGGCCCGGCCGGCCAGGAGATGATGCACGGGTCGGCGATGCCGCCCTCGTGCACCTCCCGCTTCCAGCGCCGGAACGGGGCGTTGCCCGCCATCGTCCAGCCCCACGGGTAGTTGTTGTGGCTGAGCGGGCCGCCGATCTCGTCGATCCGCTCGTACATCTCGTCGTTGGACGCGGGATCGAGGTTGACCATCCTGACGTCGTTGATGGACCCGGTCGCGCCGCCCTCGGCACTCGCCCCGTTGTCAGACACCACGACGACGATGGTGTTGTCGCGGTCACCGAGTTCGGTGAGGAAGTCGAGCACCCTGCCGATCTGCTCGTCCGCGTGCGACAGGAAGCCAGCGAAGCACTCCATGAACCGGGCCGCGACCTGCTGGTCCCGCTCGTCCAGCGAGTCCCAGGCTGGGACCCACGGCGGCCGCGGCGACAACCTGGTCGACGGCGGCAGCAGGCCGGCCGCAAGCTGCCGCTCGAACGTGGCCTGCCGCCACGCGTCCCAGCCGATGCCGAACCTGCCCCGGTAGTGCTCGCGCCACGGCGCGGGCGGCTGGTGCGGCGAATGACAGGCGCCGGTCGCCAAATAGAGGAAGAACGGCATGCCGGGATCGACAGCCCGCAGGTCGGCGAGATACTCGATGGCCCGGTCGGCGAGATCCTCGGTGAGGTGATAGCCGTCCTGCATCCGCGCCGGCGGGCGCACCGAGTGGTTGTCGTGGTAGAGCGCCGGCACGAACTGATGCGTCTCGCCGCCGTGGAAGCCGTACCAGCGGTCGAACCCCCTGGCCAGCGGCCAGGTGGCGCGGGACGCGGCCATGCTGGTCTCGTCCTCTGGCGACAGGTGCCACTTGCCGACCGCGTAGCTCGCGTACCCGGCGTCGCGCAGGATCTCCGACAGGTAGCCGTTCTCGCGCGGCGGCTTGCCCCAGTAGCCGGGGTACCCGATGGCCAGGTCGGCGACCCTGCCCATGCCGCTGCGGTGATGGTTGCGTCCGGTCAGGAGGCACACGCGGGTCGGCGAGCAGAGCGACGTGGTGTGGAAGTTCGCGAGCCTGATCCCCGCGGCGGCCAGGCCGTCCAGCACCGGTGTTTCGATGTCTGAGCCATAGCAACCGAGCTGGGCGTAGCCGACGTCGTCGAGCACGACCATCAGCACGTTGGGAGCCCCGGCTGGCGGCTGCGCCCGCGGTGGCCACCACGGCTCCGAGTCGCGCCAGTCGTCGCCGATCCGCCCGCGGAACTCCTGCTGTCCCAATTCCGCCATCCTTCCCCCGCTATGCGGTGCTCGGTAGCTTTGTTCCGTGGCGGACGAGATCGCGGCCCTGGAGTCAGGACGCAATCTAAAGGAAGTCATCCGCTATGTCCTCGGCATCGCCATCGGAATTCTCGTGCTGTTCCTGCTATTCGGACGGCGGCACGAGCTGGTGGCGGCGTGGCACGAGCTCAGCCACGTCGGTGCTGGCTGGACAGGGGCTGGCTGGGTGGTCGCGGCGGCAGCCGCCGAGGCCGCGTCCTTGTGGGTATTCGCCTACCTGCAGCGCACCGTCCTGCGGCTGGCCGGCGCGAGCATCGCGATGCCGGGGCTATTCCTGCTCACGATGGCCAATGACGCGATCGCGAATACAGTTCCCGGCGAGCCGGCAGTTTCCAGTGCGTTCCGTTATCGCTATTACCGGCGCCGCGGCGCGGACGGGGCGAGCGCGGGCTGGACCATCTTCACCATCCTGATCGCCCAGGCGATCGGCATGTCGCTGCTGCTCCTGCTCGGCGTGCTGATCGCGCTGGCGGGCGGTCCTGGCGGCCGCGATACCCGGGCGGCGGTGGCCGGGCTGATCATCGTCGCAGCGTCCGTGGCTGTGCTGGTGCGCAGGGATCTGGTCATCAGGGTCGCCGAGGCTGCGGTGCGCGGTGCCAGGCGGGTCACCGGACATCCGCGCGGCAGCGTCGGCGCCCGGATCACCTCGACGCTCGCGCGGATGCGGGAGATCCCGCTCAGCACGCGGGCGAGCCTGGCGGTGGTCGTGCTGGCCGCTGGTGTCTGGCTGTGTGACTTCGCGTGCCTGCTGTGCGCGTTCGGCGCGGTACACGTGACGATTCCGTGGGCCGGCGTGCTTCTCGCTTACTGCGTGTCCGAGGTGGCCGCGTCGCTGCCGATCGTGCCAGGCGGCATCGGGCTGGTCGAGGGCAGTCTCGCGGTGATCCTTGCCGCGTTCGGGGCCGGCCGCACTCCCGCGCTGGCCGCGGCGCTGGTGTTCCGCGGCGTCAGCTTCTGGCTGGCGATCGCCGCCGGCTGGATCGCGGTCGGCGTGATCGTGCGGCAGGGACGCCGGCCTGCCTAGTGCGTGCTCCTCGCCGGCCCGCGAGCTGAACTGGCCTGACATGCCGTCCAGCTGGTCGAACAGGTTCCGGTAGCTGCGCAGCACGTTCCTGAGACCTTCTGTGTCCGAGGCGTCGCCGGACTCCCAGGACGACAGCGAATCCTGGCGCTGCCTGAGCGATGAGACCAGGTTCTCGATGGCCTGCTCGACTAGCCCTGAGGCGAGCTTGACCGACTCGCCTGGGTCGTCAACGAACATGGCCTTGATCTCGCTCCACTGCCGGGCGTCGGCCGCGGGGACCCCGGTGGCCGCCAGCGCGTCGGCCACCGCCGGTACGTCGGCTACCGCCGGCGCGTCGGCTACCGGTGGCTTGTCGGCCGCCGGTGGCGTGTCGGCCCGCGCGTCGGCTACGGCCGGCGCGACCTCGGGCTGGTCTGGCTCGCTGTCCGCGTAGCCGGTCTCGTGGCTCTCGATCACCACGACGTCCTCCTCGAGGGCGCCCGCCTGTTCATCGTGGGCGCCCGGCGGCTCCTGAGGGGACCAGACCGGGGAATCAGGTTCGTGCGTGTCCATGCGGCTGTCTCCTAACTTGCTGTGGCGCTGACGTCTGAGTCACCGAGGAGATCGTCGAACATCTCGCGGTAGTGGATCATCGCCTGGCGCATGTCCTCGGTGGAGGCCGATCCGCCAGCGGTCGACTCGCTGATCCCGTGCGCTGACCGGTAGTGCTCGAGCGTGCGTGCGTGCTCGACGGACAGGTCGGCCAGCATCTGGTCATAGCCCTCCGTCGGGTAGCCGCGGTCCTGCAGAACGGCGGTCACCAGTTGCTGGGCCTGCGACACGGCCGAGGCCGGATGGTCGACGAACCGCTCCTGGATGCTGGTCCACTGGGCGGCGTACTCGGTCCGCGCCGCCGGCGTCAGCGGACGGATGTCGAGGCTGCGCACCCGGCGCTCCCTGCTGGCCAGCTCGGCATCTGCCCTGCGCTGGCTCTGCTGGCCGGCGACCATACGGTCGTATTCAGGCCCGAAGCGTTCCTTGAGCCGACGGCGCCTGGCAGCTGTGGTGCTGACCGCAGCCACGACGAGAATGATGACAATGACCACGATGATGGCCACGATGGCCCCTGTAGACATTGGGGAACCTCCTTGTGCGCGTTGTTGCGCAACCCGTCTCCCCTGGCCTCGCTAACC
This sequence comes from uncultured Actinomycetota bacterium, assembly GCA_963739025.1. GTDB lineage: Bacteria > Actinomycetota > Actinomycetes > Streptosporangiales > Streptosporangiaceae > Chersky-822. Next base: position 304,261 of record CAVTYS010000008.1, read on the forward strand.
CAAACTAAGGACCAGGAAATGGCTGCACTTCCCGCGGCCATCACCACGCCAGGCTGCCTACGTGCCGACGCTGGTAGCGGCCGCGGCCGCCTCGACGCTTGAGAAGACATGCAGCACGCCGGTCAGGTCCATCAGGTCGAGCACACGGCTGACCGGCCCGCCTGCCGCGACGTCCAGGTGCAGCCGTGAGCCCTTTTCTGCCGCACTCCGATGGAGCAGCGTCAGGCAACGTATTCCCGCCGAATCGCAGAAAGTGGTCGTGGTCAGGTCGGCGATGACGATGCGCACGCCGGGTGCATACGCGGCGCTTAGCTGGGCGGCTACCCGGTCGGCGGTTGTCATGTCGATCTCTTCGGGCAGCACGACGATGACGGGTCGCGACAGAGCTTGGTTCCTCTCCATCGCCCTAGCCACTTCGGTTACATCCAGGCATCGCCTGGCGGGGGAACCACATCGCCAACGGTGATCCCTTTCTCGTCGATGGTGAACTGGCGCATGGCCGGGTCGTGTCCGCTGGCCCGGCTCTTGATGACCGAGATGGAGCGATTGATCGATCCATTCGCCTTGTAGTAATTGAGCATGATTACGTTGTCGGACAAATGCGACACCGCGTTGTCGGAGAGACTCCGCGTACTGAACAGGTCAGCGAGTTCGTACGTGACAAGCAGGCTGGTGCCCTGCCGCGAGAACCGCTGCGTCAGCGAGTACACGAATTCCTTGAACCGGGTCTCGTCAGGCGCTGCCATCCGCAGGTCGATCAGGCTGTCGAGCAGGACACGCGTGGCGCCCACGCGGTCAACGATTCCGAGCAGTTCGTGCACCCACTCGTCGATGTAGATGTCGACGGGCGACCGGTACATGATCGCAACCCGCGGGTCGTCCTCCGGCCAGCCGAGACTCCGGATCATCCGCTTCAGCTGGGTCGGGTGCTCCTGCAGCGTCGCGATGACGGCCGGTTCGCCGCGCGCGAGGCCGCCGAAGGTGAAGTGCAGGCCGAGCATGGTCTTCCCGGACCCGGCGGGCCCGGCGACCATCGTGGAGGCTCCCGGCCAGAGGCCGCCGTCGAGCATCTCATCCAGTTCGGCGACACCGGACGTGATCCGCTGGTCGCCAAGCAGATAGGCGGCCTGAGCGGGGACGTCGGCCAGACGCGGGAACAGGTGCAGGCCGTCGGCTCCGAGGCGGTACGCATGCCCGCCGGACAGGAACCCGCTGCCGCGCAGCTTCCTGATCTTCAGGTAGCGCATGTCACGCTGGTCGGTCCTGACCGTCGTGAGATCCACGATCGCGTCAGCCACGGCGAACTCGGGAAGCACGGCGACGTCGGGGGCGTCGTACTCGCCGATCCAGAGGCTGGCTGCCGGGTATGCGGTCAGGCGCCCGGCGAGCTGGTGCAGGAACCGCCGGAAGTCAGCGTCGCTGTCGGCGAACGCCCGCAGGGCCTTGAAGCTGTCGATGATGATCAGCCCGGGACGGCGGTCACGCAGATCGGCGGCCACCTGCTCAGCGACCCCGGCTAGCCCGTCCTTCCCGGCGATCTGGCCGAGATCGGAGTAGAAGACGGACTTGCCGACGGCTGAGGCGTCGAAGAAGCTGAGGGTCTGGCCGAACCTGATGATCTTCTCGAGCGGTTCTGACACCGTCGAGAAGTAGACCACCGGGCGGTCCGCGGTCGCGTTCGTGAACGCGTACTGCTGCGCCACGATCGTCTTGCCGGTTCCTGGCAGGCCCATGATCACGCTGATCCCGTTGCCGGGCAGGCCGCCGCGGAGTACCTCGTCGAGTGGCTCGTGCCCGCTGCGCAGGCGATTGTCGGCCATTGCTGTTACCTCGCGAGGAACGCGCTTGAGCGCAGCAAGTCCCGGACTGTGGAGACGAGATGCAACGGGTCTAGCGGCTTGAGCAGGAACGCGTCGGCGCCCGCGTCCAGCGCGGCATCGCTGGCCTGTACCGCCGATACCGCGATCACGGACACGGCTGGGTGCTGCTTGAACACACGGCAGAGTTCCAGGCCAGTGCCGCCGGAGATGAGTACCTCGACGATCACCACCGCGGGCGACATCTCGACGAATGCGTCCCTGGCCGCGTTCTCGCTGAGCGCTACCTCGACATCGAACCCTTCGGTCTTGAGGAAGTACTCGCCGAACTCGGCCGCGTAGGGGTCGGACTCGGCGAGCAGGGTGAGGAGCCGCGGGGATGGCTCGGCGCAGTGGATCGTGAGCGCCCGCCCGCTGTCGTTGATCTCGGCGAGGACGCGATGCGCATCGGCGGCGCTAGTAGGGCAGCCGCACTTCGGTATCGGCGTGGCGGCGTGACGCGGTGACGGCCGCCTCGTGATCATCGGGGTGTGAGTGTCCTGATGGAACGCGCTGCGGCCGTCGCGCCCAGCGTAGGGGATGTGGATCCGCCGGGCTGGCTGGATCGTCTGGACGACCTGTTCGGCCGGGTGCTGGCGCCGGCGTTCGTCCGCCGTGAGCCGCGGCTGCGGGCCTGGTCATACCTGCTGGGTCTGGTGTCGGGGCTGGAGCGCAAGAACGGGTGGACGCTGGCGGAGTTCGCCGGTGACCGGACGCCGGACGGGATGCAGCGGCTGCTCAACGCCGCAGTCTGGGATGAGGATGATGTCCGCGACCGGCTGATGCGCTATGTGACCGCCGAGCTGGGTGATCCGGGCGGGGTGCTGATCGCCGACGAGACCGGGTTCCTCAAGTCCGGCAGGTGCTCGGCGGCCGTGCAGCGCCAGTACACCGGCACGGCCGGGAAGATCACCAACTGCCAGGTCGGGGTGTTCCTGGCCTATGCGGTGCCGGCGAAGGGCACCAGGGTGCTGGTGGACCGGGAACTGTACCTGCCGCGGTCGTGGACCGAGGACCAGGGCCGGTGCGCCGGGGCGGGCATCCCGGAGGACGCGAAGTTCGCGACCAAGCCGGAGCTGGCGAAGAAGATGGTCGAACGCGCCATCAAGGCCGGGCTGCCGTTCGCCTGGTTCACCGCCGATGAGGCCTACGGCGACAACGGAAAGCTGCGCAAGTGGCTGGAGGACAGCAAGGTCGCCTACGTGGTCGCGGTGGCCTGCGACACTCAGGTCCCGGCTGGCGCCGGCCGCGCGATCCGCGCGGATCGGCTCGCCAGGAGGGTGCCGGCGGGGGGCTGGCAGCGGCTCTCGTGCGGGCCGGGGTCGAAGGGCGAGCGGCTGTATGACTGGGCGCTCGCCGACGCCGGCGGCGGACGGCATCTGCTGATCCGCCGGTCGCTGTCCAGCGGCGAGCTGGCCTATTACCTGTCCTGGTCGCCCCGTGCGGCCAGCATCGCCAGCCTGGCCCGGGTTGCCGGGGCCAGGTGGGCGGTCGAAGAATGTTTCCAGGCCGCCAAGAACGAGGCCGCCCTCGACCACTATCAGGCCCGCAAGCACGGCACCTGGCATCGCCACATCACCCTGGCCATGTGCGCGCACGCCTGGCTCGCGGTCGTTGCCGCCGGCAGCAGGCCGCCGCCGTTCCCAGCCGGTCCGGGCAGGCCTGGCGACGGCGGCCAGGCCACACAGGGGGCCCGGCGCCTGTGGACAACGCTCTGGCCCGCCGCGGGGCAATCGCGACTATCCGGGCAGCGGGCAGACGGTCAGCCTGTCGGTGAACGAGATCCGGCGGCTGCACGCGCTGCTGTGCCGCCCAGCCCATCCGCCCGGCCATCACCTGCACTGGTCGCAATGGCGCCGCCGGCACCAGGCCCGCGCCCGGCACTGCCACTACCAGCGGCGGCGGCTGCGGCAGTGAACCCGGCCAGGCCGGGCCGGCGCGCCGGCTGGCCAGCGGGCCGCCGCGGCGCGACTATCCCGGCATGACGACAGCTCCCCCGGCCCTCACCCATCCCGCCCGTCATGTCCTGGCCCTGCCCGAAGACTGCGACTGCGGCATGTGCACCCCGGCGTGGATGCGGCGGCGCGGCAAGCAGAGACGCTACTCCGAACCGGTCACCCTGGCTGACGCCCTGGGGCGGGAGGATCGCGCTGCCTGGCCAGCCATGGTCGCCCAGCACGCCGCTTGCCTGATCGCGCTGACCAGCGCTGCCGCCCGGGCCGTGACCGATGATCCCGGCGGCGATCTCGGCGCGCCCGAGGTCGGCCTGCCGGTGCTCATGTTCGCCGGCGAGCTCGCCGCCGTCGTCCAGCCCGGCGAACACCGTGACCAGCTCCCCGAGGGCCTCGTCGCCGCTAGCGAGCAAGCCGTCACCACAGCCACCCTTACCGCTGCCGGATGCCTCGCCGGCCTCGTCGACGCCGTCCAGACCCTATCCGCGCTCGCCAGCTAAAACCGGGCCCGCGCGCCAGTCCGTTAACACAGGTCACTATCTGCGGCTGCCCTACTAGCGCCGTCGTTCATCTCGGCCTGACGAAACTGAGCTGCTCGACCTGGTGCCTGTTGAAGATCCGGTGGCCGCTGCCGTTACGGACCGGCACAACCTGCTGGTAGCGGTCCTCCCAGGTGCGCAGCGTAGCCACGGGAATATCGATCATCCGCGCGACCGCGCTGATGCTGTACACCGGTCGTCCTTGGTCCAAGGCCCCTACCTAACAACTGCTCTGAATATGTCTGCCAGAACCTCGGCAGAAGCTCTTCACTGTGCGGCAAAGACAAGGAAATTACGCATTGTTAACAGCCTGGTGGGTAGCTGGCCAAGAGTTGAAGAGGTTGGCGCGCTCTTCAACTGCGGTTGCGGTAGGTCGCTGACGTGGGCGGCGCTGGTACTCGGCCCGAGGCGCGTCCCCGGCAGGCGTCCCGCGTTAATCGCGAAAATCAAGCATCATCTAGGAAGGCGGGGAAAGAAGGAGAGCCATGACCGGCCGCGGCATGACGGGCGAACGCGCCGTCAATGTTGCGCAAGCCCCTGCGCCGGGCACCGTCGGGCACCAGCCCACGGCCCTTCTTACCCATGCGGTCCTGCCCTACCGCAGCGACGACGACCTCGGCGAGCTCGCGGAGATCCTCCGCCGCGCGGCCGGCCCGAACGACCCGCTGCACATGGCTATGCCCGCGGCGACCATGCGGCTGATCAGCAGGCACTGGCGGCCAGCGGGCGATTCCTGCCTGATCGACATGACCGAGCTCGGCCGCAATCCGGCCAGGATCATCTCCGCGGGTGAGTCGTTCAGCGAGCAGCATGCCGGTCAGCACGTGTTCTGCGTCTGGGAACCGGTCTGGCCGTCGCGCCCGCCCGCCGAGCTGCGGGAGGTCGCCAGGCACGAGGCGCTGTGCAACCTGGCCTTCGGCGGCCGGCCGATGACCATCTTCTGCCTGTACGACATGACGCGGCTGAGCGAGGCAGTGATCGCCGACGCCGAACAGACGCATCCCATCCGGGTCTCGGCCGGCGAGCAGCGCGCCAACCGGTCCTACCTCGGTCCTGGCCGGTTCCCGCTGGGGTGCGACGAGCCCTTGCCTCCGCCCGCCGCGGACGCGACATCGGTGGCCTTCGACGGCCAGCTAGCGCCGGTGCGGGAGTTCTCGGCGAACCAGGGCCGCGCAGCGGGCCTCGACCGCGCGCGTGTTAATGACCTCGTGCTCGCGGTCAGCGAGATAGCGGCCAACGCCCTCGGCCACGCAGGGGGCGGCGGCGTCATCCGGTCCTGGTGCACCAGCGAGGAGATCCTGTGCCAGGTCGAGGACCTCGGCTACATCACCGACCCGCTGGCCGGGCGCTACCGCAAGCCTGCGGACGCGCAAGGCGGCCACGGACTGTGGCTCGTGAACCGGGTGTGCGACCTGGTCGAGCGCCGCAGCAGCCCGGCCGGAACGGTCACCCGCCTGCACATACGCAGGCCAGCGTCAGGCGCTCGCTGACCGCGCCTTGCCGCGCTTTCCACGCTTGCCGCGCATCTGCTCGGCGCTCCGGCGCAGCGCGTCCATCAGGTCAGTGACGCCGGCTTCCTCAGCGGGCTCACCCTTCCTGACGATCTCCTCGCCGCGGCGCTTGCGTGCCATCAGGTCCTCGACCCGCTCCCGGTAGCTGTCCCGGTACTCGTCCGGATTCCATCTGGCCGACATGGACTCGACCAGCTGCTTCGCTATCGTCAGCTCCCGCCGTGCCAGCTTCCCGGCCGCCGGCAGGTTGTCGATCACATCCTGCGGGTCGCGGACCTCGTCGGCGAAGTACATGGTCTGCAGCGCGAGCACGTCGCTGCGTGCCCTGATCGCCACGAGGTACTGCTTGCCGTGCAGCACGAAGGTGGCGATTCCCGCCTTGCCGGTGTCCGCCATCGCGCGGTGCAGCAGTGCGTACGCACGCGCGGCCGCGCCATCGCCCTGCGGACCCAGGTAATAGGTCTTCTGGAAATAGATCGGATCGATGTCGGCGAGCTCGACGAAGTCGGTGATGTCGATCGTCCGGGAACGGCCAGGCTCCACCGCCTCCAGCTCCTCGTCGGAGACCAGGACGTAGTCGCCGTTCGCGACCTCGTGTCCGCGCAGGATGTTCTCCGGCTTGACCTCGCGGCCGGTACGTTCATTGACCCGCTTGTAACGGATCCGGTCCGAGGTGCCGGCCTGGAACTGGTTGTAGTGGATGGTCTTGTCCTCGGTGGCGCTGTACAGCGCCACCGGCACGTTGACGAGGCCGAAGGCCACCGAGCCTGTCCAGATCGCGCGCGCCATGGCACCTCCAGGATCACTACCTGCCTGCTACCCGCTCGCCGGCCGGTCATCCGCTGCCGCCCGGTACGGCATTCGGGCAGGTGAACCGGCTGCCGATCTATGCCCGTTCTTGATGCGGAGGCATACTTGCCCTTAAGGGCGGTTCGTGTCGGGCGGGTCGGATGGCGCAGCGGAGGTGTGGCTGGTGACGTACACGGCCCGCCGGATCGCCAGGTGGACCGCCTGGATGCTGGTCCTTCCGCTGCTCGCGGTGGCCGGATGCGCCGCCCCCCAATTCACCTACGTCGCAGACTCCTCAGCGAAGGCCTACTTCAAGGTCCCGAATTACTGGCACAAGATTGACGACTCATCGCTGGCCACTCAGCTGAACAGCAGCGGGTTCACGACCGGCGGCGCGATCTGGGACGAAGGATTCGACGCGGCAGGAATGCCGTCAGCCAGCCACGTGCTCAGCGCCTCGGTGAGCAAGCCATTCGCGCTTGCCCTGGTTGCACCGCTGAGCAAGGCCGCCAGCAGCGCGATGTCCTACAACCTGCTGCGGGACTTCATCCTGCCGGTCACCTCGACGAGCCGGCAGAACGCGGCGAAGAGCGGTTTTCCGCTCATCAAGTTCCAGTTGTTCGGCGACAGTGTCATCACGCCCGGTAACGGCGTGCACGGCGTCAGGGAGATCTACAGCTACACCTACCCGAACGGCTCCACCGACACGTTCGACCAGGTGGCGCTCACCAACTCAGATTCCACCATGGTCTATCTGCTGCTCGTGCACTGCCTGTCGACCTGTTACAGCAAGAACACCGATGCGATTGACACTGTCATGAAGTCCTTTACCGTCAGGAGCCCGTAATGCCAGAGCCTGTGGCCGAGATCCCCGAGGGACTGAGCCCGCCAGGCTTGCCACCAGGTGAGAAGGCCAAGGTCACGCGCAAGCGCATGTCGCTCTGGGACCGGATCAAGTTCCTCCTGCTGCTCGGGCTGCTCTGGTTCGTGCTGGTCTGGGCAGTGAAAGCCAACGACCCGTTCGTCCCCTTCTCCGATGCACTGAGGATCGAGACCAGATCCGGCGCCTGGGTCTTCGTTCTCATGGGACTCGAGGCGCTGCGCCAGATCCACTTCCTGATCAGCGAGCACTCGGCCAGGTATCACCGGTTCTGGACGGTGCGGTTCTTCGGCGGAATCGAGCGGCTCAGCCACCGCCGGCTGTCGAACTGGACGAGGTTCAGGCTCTGGCGGCTGTGCGTCATCGTGTTCTGGGTCGTCATCCTCGCGTTCGTGCTCGGCAAATTCCTGAAGACCTCGCCGATCCTCGCGCTGATCCAGGCGCCCGCGGTGCTCTGGCACTACATACCGCTCGTGCTCCAGCTGGCGTTCGGCTTCTTCTTCGTGATCATCCAGTTCGTCGGCCTGTTCTGGTTCCTGTCCAGGGGCGGGGTGGATGTCTATTACCCGGACGACATCAAGACCCGGTTCGGCGACGTCTGGGGCCAGGACCACGTGCTTGAGCGGGTCAAGGAGAACATTGTCTTCCTGGAGAATCCTGACCAGATCGAGGCCAAGGGCGGCTACGTGCCTGCGGGCCTGCTGCTGTGGGGCCCACCGGGTACCGGCAAGACACTGATGGCCGAGGCCGTGGCCGGCGAGACCGGCAAGCCATACGTCTTCGTTGATCCTGGCGCCTTCATCAACATGTTCATGGGCGTCGGCGTGCTGAAGGTCAAGGGCCTGTTCAGGAAGCTGCGCAGGCTCGCGCTGCGGTACGGCGGAGTGATCGTCTTCTTCGACGAGGCAGACTCGCTTGGCAACCGCGGGGCGCTCGCGCAGGGCGGCGGCCAGGGGTTCCCGCGGGCATCGGCGCCGTCCGCCTTCACCAAGGCGGGCTGCCACGGGTTTTCTTACCTGTCCCGTGACGTGCAGTGGCAGCTCGCCAGGCACGCGATGGCCAGCGCGCCCGAGGAGCCAGAGCCGACGCGCCGCAGCAAGCAGATGGTCGGCGGCATGATGGGCGGCGGCGGCAACGGCGGCATGGGCACCCTGCAGGCGCTGCTGACCGAGCTATCCGGGCTGAAGAAGCCGCGCGGCTTCGTCAACCGCTATGTCAGGCGGGTCTTCGGGATGCGCCCGAAGCCACCGCCCAAGTACCGGATCCTCGTCATGATGGCGACCAACATGCCGGAGGCGCTCGACGAGGCGCTGCTGCGGCCTGGCCGGATCGACCGGATCTACAAGGTCGGCTACCCGTCCAAGGTCGGCCGGGTCAGGACCTACGAGGGCTACCTGGCGAAGGTGCGGCACGAGCTCACCGAGGAGCAGATCGACAAGCTCGCCGTCATCACGCCGTATGCGACGGGCGCGACCATCAAGGACACCGTCAACGAGGCGCTGATCACCGCCATCCGCGACGGCCGCGACGTGATCACCTGGCAGGACATCATCAGGGCCAAGCAGCTGAAGGAGCTCGGGCCACCGCAGGACGTGGAGTACATCGAGCGCGAGCGGCACGCTGTCGCGATCCACGAGGCATGCCATGCGGTCGTTGCCTACCGCACGCGCCAGCACATGGAGATCGACATCGCCACGATCGAGAAGGGCAGCGACTACCTCGGCATGGTGGCCAGCATCCCGCCAGAGGACCAGTTCACCCAGTGGCGCAGCGAGTTCGAGACCGACATCCTCGTCTCGCTGGCCTCGCTGGCGGGCGAGCGGATGTTCTTCGACAGCGACAGCTCATCTGGTGTGTCGGGTGACCTGGAGTCCGCGACCACGGTGGCGTCGTTCATGGAGGGCTTCTGGGGCATGGGGTCCACGGTGTCGTCGTACTCGACCGCCAGGCGGCTCGAAGTCGGCGCGCCGGGCGGCGGCCAGGGCGGCCGGAGGAAGAAGGGCCAGGACCCGGAGGCGGAGATGCGGCACGCGCTGGCGGACCGGATCGAGGACAACCTGACCACGCTGCTGCACAGGACCGAGGAAATCATCAGGGAGAACCGGCCGCACATCCTGAGCCTGGCGCACGCCCTCGAGACGCATAAGACGCTGACCGGCGATGACGTCATCGCGGTCATCGACTGCACGGCGGGACCGCTGGTCGACGGACGGCCATACGCGAACCCCGAGTTCGTGCAGCAACTCGAGGACTACCACGCGGGAGCGGCCACCGCCCACCGCACGCATAGCCAGGTCGCGTTGGGCATGCCGGTTCCGAGCCTCAACGGCTCGGCCGTTGGCAGCGTGGCGCATGGCGTGACCGCGACGCTAGAGCCGCCCGCCTGGCCGTACGGCAACGGCGAGCCGCAGGCCCATGAGCCGTCCGACTGGCCGCGGCCTGACTGACCGTGCCGAGCACAGGCAGCGCGCAGGTGATGAGAAGGTCACCTGGTACGGCGTTCTCGGCGTCCAGCCAGGAGCTGAGCCGGAGCAGATTAAGCAGCACTATGAGGCCAAGTCCGACGTGCTGCGCCCTGCACACGTCAACGGCCAGCCGTCCAACGTCGTCTCGGCCGTCTCGCAGGCGCAGGGGCTGCTTGACCACGCCTGACGGGTGCTGACTGACCGCGAGGCCAGGTTGCGCTACGACGAGCAGATCGGCATCAGGCGCAGCGGCGGCGGGCTAGTGCGAAGCGGGACCCTGGCCACGGAGGCAGGGTGGGGTCCGCCGGACTTCGACGTCGCCGGATTTGAGGTGCCCTTCGCGCCGCTCGATGTCATCGCCGAGGTGACGGACTTGTTCACGCCGAGCCCGCCGCGGCGCCCTGGCCGGATGATCATGCCGGATGTCCGGTTCATGTTCAACAGCGTGTGCAGGGAGGTGGCCGCGAAGTTCGATCTGCGCCTCACCGTCGTCCGGCTCACCGAGCACCCGATGCCAGTGGACGGCCTCGTCGTCGACCAGTCGCCAGGGCCGCTGACCAAGGTCGCCGCTCCGGCGGGCTGACAATCCAGGTCTGGCATCCCCCGGCGCGTACCGCCGGGCGCCGGTAGCGGATGCGTCCCCTCAGCCGCGAGCCCGAGGGGATGCCGGTCAGAGCCGAACGTCCCGCCGATACCAGCCCTGTGGCCCTGCGCGCTCCCTGTGCACTGTGATGCTATTGAGGTGCAGGGAGGACCCCGGAGGACGCGGGGATGCGGGACCTGATCCCGTACACCACGCAATTTGGATCCGCGAGAAGCCGGATGGGGTCCTCCCTCGCGGCATGCTGCGGCCGGAACGATGGGCTACGACGGCCGGCTGCGCGTCATACCAGGTCAATGGCGGTGGAGGTGGGATTTGAACCCACGGAAGGGTTGCCCCTTCACACGCTTTCGAGGCGTGCGCCCTCGGCCACTAGGCGACTCCACCGCCGCTGAGCCTACCCGAGCCTGAGCGCACCGCGGATTTCCGCTGGTGTCTTCTCGCCGCGGGCCTGTCGGCTCGCGGCGGCTACTCGGACCGGCGGCGCTCGAAGAAGCTGGTCAGCAGCGCCGCGCAGTCATCCGCGAGCACGCCGCTGAGCACCTCAACCGGCGGACCGAGCCTGCGATCGTGCACGACATCCCAGAGCGAGCCGGCCGCGCCGGCCCGGGGATCAACGGTCCCGTAGACCAATCGCCTGATCCGCGCGCTGAGCAGCGCGCCTGCGCACATAGTGCACGGCTCAAGCGTCACGACCAGGGTGCATCCGTCGAGCCGCCAGGACTGCAGGGCGGCCGCGGCGTCCCTGATCGCGACGATCTCAGCGTGCGCGGTCGGATCCCCTGCGGCCAGACACTCGTTCCTGCCGCGGCCTGCGACGGCGCCGTCAGGGCCGAGCACCACCGCGCCGACCGGGACGTCGGAACTGACCGCCGATCCTGTGTCGGTCCCGGACGCCAGGTCGATCGCGAGCCGCATGCTCGGCTCGAAGGAGGCCACGTAACCGGAGGTTACTCCGGCAGCTGGCACGTCATTGCCCCATGATCGACTCGAGCGCCCGGTCGAAAGCCGAGCCGAAACCGACCCTGCGGGCGAGGCTGGCCAGCACCTCGTCGGGGAACAGGTCCAGGTCACCCGAGAGCGCGCACAGCTCCATCTCGTCGACCCCGACGTCGGCGAGGATCGACAAGTCCCCGGCGGGCAGCACCTGGTCGAGGTCCTCGTCGTACGGCACGGGGATGTCCAGGTACTCGAGCACCTGCCTGGCCAGCGGCCAGTCCACCGACGCGGTCAGGTCGGACAGGAACACCGACACATTGCCGCCGGCCACCCTGGTGATGACGAAGAAATCGTCGCCGACTGCCGTGAGGCCGAAGACGCCGCCGATGCTGGGCTGCTGGCGAAGGGCATGGGTGATCGATTCCAGGTTCGCGATGACCGCCGCCGGGAGCACCTCCGCCTCCCAGGCGTTGTCCTCCCTGTAGACGGCTATGCAGAAGTCACCGCTCGTCACCTCGGCCACAGTCACTTCCCCATCATCCAGCGCGCGAACAGGTCGGCCGCGGGCGTCCGCTGGGAAGCCGGCTCGCCGCAGCAAGAACAGTAACGGCTTTCGGACAAGAATCGGCGTGGTTGTGCTGGGCTGTGACTCGCTTGAAGCTATGGTTGCACCTGCGGTTGACTGCCATTGGTCAGCAATGGGTACTGAGCTATGCTGAGGCCAGCGGTGGTTTGTTGCGTCCGCGCGTCCGGCTAGGGAGGTGACCGGGGTTTGAAGAAGGTTCTGACCTGGGCTGCCATCGCCTTCGTGATCTACTACCTCGCGACCTCTCCTGACGGGGCGGCCAACGTAGTTACCGGTGCCCTCAACTGGCTGAAGTCTGCGGGCAACTCGATGGCCGAGTTCCTGAATCACATAAAGCTGTAACACCATGAGTCGCGCGGCAACGACCCAGAAGAACGAGCCGGCCCAGGTCGACAAGTACCTGTTGCCGCGGGAAGTCAGGGTCGCAACGGTCCGTCGGCATCCGGCCGTGCTCCTCGTCCCGAGTGCCCAGGCGGTTGCCGGGCTGCTCGCCGCGTTCATCCTGTCCGCGACGTTGCTGCGCGGCCACACGCTACTGATCTGGATCGTCTGGGGCTTGTGGGCCCTGCTGATGGCCAGGCTGATCTGGGAGGCCGTCAACTGGGCGGTCGATTACTTCGTGATTACGTCGGAACGGATCCTGCTGACGTCCGGGGTATTCACGCGCAGCGTGGCGATGATGCCGCTGGCCAAAGTCACGGACATGAGCTTCCACCGCTCATTTGCCGGCCGATTGCTCGGATATGGCGAATTCGTGGTCGAGTCCGCCGGGCAAGATCAGGCTTTGCGCAAGATCGACCATATTCCTTACCCGGAGCAGCTTTACCGAGTGGTCTGCGGGCGGATCTTCAAGGACGCGGCCATCGAGGAGGAAGAGTTCGACGACGAGGTCGGGCTTGGCAGCCACCTCGACCCGCTGCCTGAAGACACGGCCGTGATGGGCGGCCCCTACGAGCCGGGCGACGAACTCTGACCGACCGGTGCTTGAGGCCAGCAGCCGGCCAGAAGGGCGAGGCCAGCAGCCGGTGTTAGGCTCGAATCGGAGCCAGCCTGCGGGCCTTCGCCTCAGCCGGCTTCGAGGGGTGGCCATGACTTTCAGGCCGTACAAGTTTCAGGCTTTCGTGACCGTGAACCCGGCCGACGCTGATCCCGGCGGACCGCCGCCGGCCGCGGCTGAGACACTGCCGCCCGGGCTGACAAGGCGCATGACCTTGCGCGGCGAGCACCACGAGACGCACGGCAGTCACTTCTTCAGCGCGCTCGTGGCAAACAGCGGCGACAGTTCGGACTGGATCGGCGACAATCACGCGATCGTGACGGTCATGCTCGCCGGGGATGACCCGGCCGAGTACTTCAGCGCGGGTGATCACTTCGCGCTGTGGCTCGGCCACGACATCGCCGACGGCATCGTGACCAGGCGCCTGTTCGTGTGAGCGTCCCGCCCGGCCCGTTATCGGTGTGACACCCATTGCACATCGCTGCGATGGGTGTCACACCCATACTCGGGCTATTGGCGATTCTTCGTCAGTGCAGCAGCCGCAGCGCGTTGGCCGCATCGTCGACGTAGTAGAGCCCCTTCATCCGTGGCTTGAGCGCCAGCCCGAACAGCGCGCCGCTGCCCGCGGGCTGCCTGAGCGGTCGAGGAACCGCGACGCCACCTGGACACCTGACGGGCTGGTCTGCACGATCCTGCCGTCCCCGCCGTTGACGGTGAGCACGTCGCCGCCTGGAGCAATGGTCAGGCCGAGCGGGGCGTTGAGTTTGCCGCCAGAGGTCAGCACCGCGCCGGATCCCGCCGAGGTGTGCCGGGTGAGCGCGTGGCCGATCCTGGTGATCCGGTTCGGTTCCGTGTCCGCGAGATAAAGCGCGCCGTTCCGGCCGAGGCCGAGCCCGGTCGGGCCGAGCACGAACGCCGCAGGATCGGTGCGCTCCGCAAATCCTGAACCGACCTTCGTCACGCTCCGGATCGCAGCCAGCTTGCCGCGCGCGAATGAGATGTTCAGCCTGAGCACGGTGCCGCGGCGGACGACCTTGCCTTTTGCCGCCACCGTGCTGTTCAGGACGTTGGCGGCGAACACGGCCGCCGACCGGCCTGTGCTAACCGCAGTAGCGTCCCACGGTCCGTTAATCCCGTGACGCTGAAGATCTTCCTGACGGTCCCCCTGCTGTCCAGGACGAACAGGCATCCCGGCCACGAGGTCGCGGCCTGGCCGTTCTTTGATGGCAGATTGCCGACGATCACCCAGCCGTGCACGATCGTCGATCCCGTGCCTTGCAGGTTCTTGGAGTTGTTGAAGTTGCTGACCAGGATGTCGCCCCGGTGCAGCCGGCCTTGGCTCCGTCTGACCACCACCACCCCGTACGGATTGACGTCACCGTTGGCCCGAACCGTCGACGCCATCCGGTTCGTGTGGTGAAATCGCCCGATGAAGGTGTGATGACCGCCTGGCGCTGCTACAGCCGCTCCGGTAGCCAGCAGCCCGGCGCCGGCTACCGCCGCCGTGCCAGCTGTCGCCAGGGCAATCCCGCGAGTGAATCGCATGAGAATGCTCCTTCCGCTCGAACCAGCGGATATCGGTCGCAGGCATGCGACATCAACCGACGCCCGCCGCTTCGCCAACGAGGAATGGCGCCACAGAGTTCATGGCGCGGGCTTGTCGCTGCCTTTCGCGCGGTATGCGCCCGGCGGCCGGAGTTTGCGCTCACGAGGTGGTTGACTGGAATAGGACGACGTTCCGTCACGATCGGGAAGGACGTTCTGATGGCCGAGCCGCAGCGCGACGTCCAGGCGCCGGACGAGGACGACCGGCCAGGCGACCCGGCGTGCTGGCTCAGGCGGGTGTGCCCCGAATGCGGATCAATGGCCGACTCTGATCCGCCGACGACCTGTCCCGTCTGCCATGCGGACATGCCAGCCGAGTAGCAGCGCGAGCGCGGACCCGGTCCGCTCAGCTCCCTCGTGCCCGGGTCAGCGCCTTCTCAGTCTGAGTCGCCAGCGCGGTCACGAGATCAGCGGCTGGCGGCAGGTCGGTGATCAGGTCGACAGCTTCGCTGGCCCATACCGGTAGAGGCGGCAGATCGCCGCTGGCCACGCCGTCCTGGTAGGCCTGCCTGACCTGGATATCTCCTGCCAGTTCAGGCTCCCGGTCCCGCCATTGGTCAAGGAACGGGTGACCGAGGGTGCGCCCGGTGTATGCGAGCGGCCAGCCAGAGCCCATCGCGATGTCCAGCACGCTGCTGCGTTCGGTGTCCTGGCCGCGGCCATCGATGATCGCCTTCTTGAGCCAGGCGCCGGCCAGCGACTCGGCCGTGACCTGGAAGCGGGTGCCGATGAGCGCGCCCGCGGCGCCCAGGCACAACGCCGCCGCGACGCCCCGGCCATCGGCGATGCCGCCAGCGGCCAGCACGGGCGCTGGTGCGGCAAGGTCCGCCACTACGGGGACGAACGGCAGCGTGGACCGGCCGCCTGGCGCCGTGCCCTCCGGCCTCGGTGCCCTGAGCCACGATCACGTCGGCACCCACATCCAGCGCCTGCCTGGCCTCATCGAGGTCGGTGACCTGGATGATCAGCGCAGCCCCGGCCCGTCGGATGGCGTCGGCGAACGGGCGGGGATCGCCGAAAGACAGCATCACTGCGCGGGGACCGTGCTCAAGCACGAATTCCACGGTCCTGGTGCTGACCGCCCAGCTCTGGAATCCGGCGCCCCACGGCTTGGCGGTGCCTTCAGCGACGATTGGCAGCTCGCGGGCGAGCCAGCCCTCATCGCCCCGGCCCGCGCCGAGCAGTCCAAGCCCGCCGCCGTTGGAGACGGCCGCCGCGAGCGCACCTCCAGCCGACCCGCCCATCGGCGCCAGAGCGATCGGGTGCCGCAAGCCGAAAAGCTCCGTGAACACCGTGGATATCGTCATGGCCCCATCTTGACTCAGCAGGACGCCGGCCGAAGCCCACCCGGCTGTGCTCGAAGCGGGCACCGTAGCGATGGCGGCGCAGCCGGCGCCGTGCGTCCAGACCTGGACGTTGCTGCCCGGTCAGGGCGGCTCCGTGACCGGGTGCGCATAGGCGTTACCAGGTTCCCCAGAACACGCGATGCCAGAATCTCCGGTTCCCGAGGAGGATCAGCCGCTGGCGGACAGTCAGCGTCGAGGCCGGCCGGTGTATGCAGGAGCCCTTGTTTCCCGGGAGCAAGCACGTATCGCCGCAGTCGCCCCAGCAGTGCCTGCAGTGGCGGACATCGCTCATGTGCGCGTTTCCTGCCAGGCCGACTTCTGAACCCCGGATGGGCGCGAACCTAAACCACCTTAGCAACCGCCCGCGGCCGGCCGGCTGCCCGCGAGCATCGACGAGCGAGCCCAGATCTGAAGTCCCACCGTTTCCGGTGGCCACGCCAGTCCCACCCGTAGTGAAATCGCGCCGGGAGCTGCTGTATGGCCCGGTATGGATGGGACACCCATACCGCTTACTGGTGATGGGTGTGCCATCCATACACGAGCACTGTCCGCGGCCCGCTGGACTGCCGCGTGCTGAGGTGCCAGAGTGACCCCTGAGGTCTATGTTGCGGCTGAAGCGGGTCGGCGGACGGCGGCGTCCGCTCGAGGCGGGTGCTGGTTGGGTGCCGCCGGAATGACGGCTACCCTACGGCGGCCGGCAGCTCCCATTGGCCCACCGCGGTGCGGCCGAACGCCGAGCCGTCGACGATGGTCCTGCCATCCGGGGCGAGCGCGGGCTGCCCGTCCCAGGTGTCGTGGGCGGCCGAGGTCACGCCGGTCAGGCCGGTCAGGCCGCCCGGCGCGGTCACGTGCCAGGTGAACGCCGTGTCCCTGGAAGAGTTATCGGGAAAGATCTTGTCGAGCACGACAGTCAGGGACTGCCCGCCGGGAGCGAAGCCCAGCGCGTACGCGGGGACCATGCAGCCTGGGCAGCTCGAGGCAAGCCGGGCCGGGGCGCGTTTGCCGCCGGGGTACAACGCCCGCGCCGCCATTCCTGGGCGGATGGCGGTCAGGGCCGGGCGGGCCCGGCCGTCCAGGCGGTACATCAGCACCGTGCCTCTGATGGTCACTCCGGCAAGCAGACCGCCACGGGGCGAGAACGCCAGCGCCGTGAAGTAGCCGTTTCGGCTCGTGACAGTCGCGACCGGAGCGGCGCGTGCCGGGCGGGCCACGTTCCAGATGGTGACCCGGCCGGTGCCGCTGGCCAGGGCCAGCAGGTGACCGTCAGGAGAGAATGCGATGTCGGCGTGGGTCACCGGGCCGACGTGGGCGTCCAGCACCGTCAGCAGCCGCGGCCGGGATGGGCGGGCCACATCCCACATGGCCACGCCACCGCCGTAGGCGGCGGCCGGGAGCTTGCTGTTGGGGGAGAATGCCTCGCCCCACAGAAGCGCCGCTTCCAGCGGGGCGGACAGCAGGAGACCATGGCCCGGGATAGCCGGGCAGCCAGGAGCGGGCGCATCGGACTCGCCTACGCGGTCGCGGTGCGCCGGGCGGCCGCGGTCCTGACGACCTGCTTCATGGTCCTGAGCTGTTCGGCGAGGACGGACTCGCCGGCCGCGGTGATCCGGTACGGGCGGCGCCGCTCCTCAGTGTCCAGCGGCCGGATCCAGCCCCGCTTCTCCAGCCGCGACAGTGCCCCGTACAGGGTGCCAGGCTCCATGCCCACCCCGCTGAACGCGGCGACATCCGTCATGATCGCGTAACCGTGCTTGGGCCCGTCGGACAGACTGGTCAGGATGAGCACCGACGGGTCAGCGAACCGCCCCAGGTCATCGAACTTGCCGTGCACCCGGCCTCCCGGCAGGAATCAGTCAGCACCACTTACTAAGCGGTACTGAATAATGCCGGGTCAGGACGCGCCTGTCAATGGGCGCACAGGTGCTCGCACAGCGGGTGGCGGAGGCTCGGGGATTTGAACCCCGGATGGGCGCGAACCCAAACCGCATTAGCAGTGCGGCGCCATAGACCGGACTAGGCGAAGCCTCCTCGGCGCTCTCGGAAGTCCCAGAGCGCCGTCACGAGCCGCCACCCGAGGGTGCCGAATCGCTGGTTTAGCGTACCGGCAGCGTCGCGACCCCCGCAAAGCAGCGGGGCCGGCCGGGCCGCCTCAGTGCGCTTCGATCACCTCGTACTCGCCGCGAGCGTAGGAATCCCTGATCTTGGTCTTGGCGAACTTGCCGACGCTGGTCTTCGGCACCTCGGTGATGAACGCCCACCGCTCGGGGAGCTGCCAGCGCGGCACCCGCCCGGCCAGGAACACGCGCAGCTCGTCGGCGGTCGTGGCGGCACCCGGGGCCAGGACCACGGTCGCGAGCGGCCGCTCGCCCCACTTATCGTCGGCGACGCCGATTACGGCTGCCTCGAGCACGTCGGGATGCGCCATGATCGCGTTCTCGAGCTCCATCGAGGAGATCCACTCGCCGCCCGACTTGATCACGTCCTTGGCGCGGTCGGTCAGCACCACGTAGCCGAGCGGATCGATGGTGCCGACGTCACCTGTCCGCAGCCAGCCGTCCCTGAACTTGGCCGGGTCGTCGTCCTTGAAGTACGCGCCTGTGACCCACGGCCCGCGGACCTCGACCTCGCCGACGGCTTCTCCGTCATGCGGCAGCGCGGTCCCCTCGTCACCGACCAGCCTGGCCTCGACCTGGCAGATCAGCCTGCCCGCGGTGTCCTTGTAGTGCCAGGCCTCGTCACCGGTGGCGCCGACTGGCGGATGCGCGACGCTGCCGAGCGGCGAGGTCTCGGTCATGCCCCACGCTTGCAGGATGGTGACGCCGAGCTCCTTCTCGTAGGCCTCCATCAGCGCGTGCGGAACCGCCGAGCCGCCGCACGGCACGATCCGCAGCGAGCTGAGGTCGCCGCCGTTCGCGCGGACGTGCTGGAGCAGGGCGTTCCAGATGGTGGGGACCGCGCCAGCGACCGTGGGCCGCTCGGCCTCGATCACCTTCACCAGCGGCTCAGGCTGCAGGTACCTATCCGGCATGATGAGGCTCGCACCGGCCATCACGGCCGCGTAGGGCAGCCCCCAGGCGTTGGCGTGGAACATAGGCACGACCGGCAGAACACGGTCCCGCTCGGACATCGCGAAGACCGAGCCCATATTGACCGCCATCGAGTGCAGGTGCATCGACCTGTGGCTATAGACGACGCCCTTCGGGTGACCCGTGGTCCCGCTGGTGTAGCACATGGCGGCGGCTGAGCGTTCGTCCACGGCTGGCCAGTCGAAGCTGTCCGGCTGCGCCGCGAGCAGGTCCCGGTACGAGTGCACCTCGCGGCCCTGCGCTGCGAGGTCAGCCAGCGCCGAGGGCTCGTTCTCGCCTGGTTCGCCCGTCACGATCACATGGCGGATCTGCTCGGCATGCGGCAGAACCTGGGTCAGCAGCGGGACCAGGCTCGGGTCGACGATCACCACATCGTCGCCGGCGTGGGTGGCGATGTAGCCGATGGTCTGAGGATCCAAGCGAAGGTTCAGGGTGTGCAGCACCGCGCCCATCGACGGGATCGAGAGGTAGGCCTCGAGGTGCTGGGCGTTGTTCCACATCAGCGTCGCGACCCGCTGGTCGCCGTCGATGCCAAGCGAGCGCAGCGCGTTCGCCAGCCTGGCGGCGTTGGCACCGGTCTCTGCGTAGGTCTGGCGCCGCAGCCCCTCAGGCGCGTAGGTCACCACTTCGCGGCCGCCATATACGCTGCACCCGTACTGCATGATCCTGGTGACGGTGAGCGGAACATCCATCATCGTGCTGCGCACAGAGACCTCCTGCGAAATATCCCTGGGGTGGATAGTCCCACGTTGACGCGAAAACGTCACCGGGTCAGCCGCTAGAGCCGATCACTCCGCGAGCAGGTCGGCGTCGGTTCGCAGCTTGGCCACCGCCCTGGAGACTGTGCTCTTGACCGTGCCCTGGCTGACGCCGAGGATGTCGGCGACTTCGGCCTCGGTCATGTCCTCGAAGTAGCGCAGCACCACGGCGGCCCGCATTCGCTGCGGCAGCCGGTCGATCGCTCGCTGCAGCGTGTCGTGCAGCTCGCTGTTGCCTGACGTGTCGGCGGCCGGCTGATCAGGGATGTCATCGGTCGGGTACTCGTCGACGCGGCGGCGGCGCCACCAGGAGATGTGGGTGTTCACCATCGCGCGCCTGACGTAGCCGTCGAGCGCCTTGCGGTCCTCGATCCTGTTCCACGCCTGATAGGTCTTAGCCAGCGCCGACTGCACGAGGTCCTCGGCGTCGGCGAGATTGCCGGTCATCAGGTAGGCGGAACGCAGCAATGCCCGTCCGCGCGAGCTCACGAACTCGCGGAAATCCGCATCTACCCGGGCCGCGTCCAGCTGACGCGGCACCGGCTCGCTGCCTGGCTCTGGCGGGTGACGGAGGCGGGCGGGACGCTGCGCCGGAGCACCGCCGACCTTGCGGCTAACCCCGGCCTGCTCTTCGCGCTTCCGTTGGCCACCGTGATCGCCCCCGACGCTCACCCCTCAACGGTACCTACGACACTCCGCTCATGTGTCGCTACCCATGGTAACGCACCGCAGGTCAGTACCATATATGCAGAACGCCAGTCTCAACCATGTCCGACCCCAAAGGTGTCCTGGTCAGACTTGACGGCAAGAAGATCGTTCAAACCGCTTGACGCCGGTTCGATAGCTCAGCAGGGTCGAATTCCAGAATGTGAATCGCAGGGAAGCGATCACGCGGGAAGGCAGGTGCACCGGTGAAGCCGGCTGGGGTGTGCTGCGAGCGATGCCCTGGAGCGACCCTGGCCAATACCCGCCACATCGCCAGGCGCCGGCTGCTCAAGGCCGCGCTCTTCCAGCCGCAGCAGCCACCGCTGGGGCTCGTTCCCAGCAGCCGCAGCGCAGGCAGGGCACAGGACGTCGGCCAGCACGGTGGTCTGGCCGCGTCAGGGACGGACGGCGCTCCGAACCGGCCAGGCGCACCGCACAGGACCGGCTCAGGCGCGCCGCACCGGCCCGGCTCAGGCACCGTGCCCGGCTCGCCAGGCGCCGCTCAGACCGGGCAAGGAACCGACGGCCAGGGTTTCCCGCTGACAGACGTCGCGCCGCCGCCCGCGAACCTCTACCGCGCCGTCACCGGCCAGATCATCGACGTGAGCCCGCAGGTCATCGCCATCGGAGACGACGGCGGCGAGCGGCGGTTCGCCCTGACGGCGAGCGCGACCGCCTGGCGCGGCAGCCCGTTAGACCCAGCCTCGCTCAGCCGCGGCGACGAGGCGATCATCAGGCTGCTGCCATCCCGTCCTGGCGTGGCCGACAAGATCTGGGCGAACATCGGCCGTGTCACCGGCATCATCGTGGAATGCGACTCGGCGAGCGTGCTCGTCAACGAGGGCGCTACGAGGAGCGTCCAGAAGGTCGTGATACCGAGAAACGCCAGCGGCCGGGTACAAGTCAAGCTGCCGAACATGCGGCCCGGCTACCTGATCGACATCATCGGGATCAGGCATCCCGGTTACCTCGAGGGCCTGATCCCCGCCAACCCGCAGCCGCCGTATCACAGCGACCGGGTCGTCCCTGACCGGACGGCCGGCAGCCGCCTCCCTGAGTCCATCGCAGGAACCGTGACCTGGCACGACTCAGCCGACGAGCCCTACGGCGTGCTCGGCCTCTCCTACCCGGCTATCGACCCGGCAGCCGACTGCGCCGAGAACGCGGCCAGCCGGTTCCCCCCTGGCCGGGCCCCGGCCTTCCGCCAGCTGCCCTATCTCGCGGTCGGCACGGCGCTGAACGTGCGCAACGAGTGCACGGGCATCGCCTGGACGCTGCCAGTCACGGGCTGCGCGCCGATGGCGCGCCTGTTCAACGACCGGTGCGTCGCCTGCGCCGCCTCGCCCCGCGGGCGGATCGCGGACCTGACGGTCGCCAGCTTCGTCGCGCTCGGCGGAGACCTCGAAGCTGGCTGCTTCGGCGCGACTCTCACGATCGGCCGCTGACATGCTCGTGAAGGCACTGGGCGAAGCGCAAATTCCGCTGCTGGCGGCCATGCTGCTCGGGGGCTCTTCGACAAAGTTCGCGCGCGCTGTGCGGCGCCGGTCGCTCGACGCGGGCCTGGGCCCGACAGCGCTGTTCCCGCTCAGGCTCAGGCCGACGGCGGCGGCCACGCTCTGCGCGGTCGAGCTCGGCATCGGCATCGGGCTGATCGTGACCGCCGGCTCGCTCGGGACCGGGGCGGCAGCGAAGCTGGTGCGGATCGGGGCCTGCCTGCTGTTCGTGGTGGCGACCTTCGCGCTGATCGAGCTCCGCAGCATCAGGCCCGACATCGGCTGCGGCTGCTTCGGCGAGTTCAGCGCCGCCCCTATCACCGGCCGCACGCTCGCCCGCTCTTTCCTGCTCGCCATCGCCGCGCTCGGCGCCGAGTACGTGCCGCCGATCAAGCCGCCGCGCAGCTTCAGCGAGGTCACCCCCGTCCTGATGTTCCTGGCCGTAGAGCTCGCGATCATCGGGGCGCTCTCGCCAGAAGTGCGCGACCTGCTGGTAAGGATCGGCTACTCCGAACCATGCGAGCTGCGGATGCCGAACCCGGAGCAGACGCTCAGTGCGCTGCGCCGCAGCAGCCAGTGGCGGCGGCACCTCGCCCTGCTCGCCGGCGACGAGCCGCTGGACGTCTGGCGCGAGCTCTGCTGGCGCTACCTTGCCTTCCCGAGCCGGCTCAACGGCCGCGACGCCGAACTCGTCTTCGCCGTCTACCTGCAGAACCGCCGGCCCGTGGTGCTGTCCGTGCTGGTTGACGCCACGACCGGCGCCATCATCCCCTGGCCGGTGAGCTCGGGACGCCAGGTGGGCTGGCGGTGGGCCAGGCCGCTGCGCCGCGGCAACCACGCGGCACCGCAGCCCGAGCTTCCCGTCTGGCTGGGTGACGCGCCGAGCCATGGCCGGCTGGCGGGCCAGGCTCATGCAGCGGCCATCGCGCATGATCAGTCGGGTGCCGCGAGTCGCCCGAGCGTCTAGTTATGACTCAATCTTTGCCTTTCTTGCGTCTGCGCTAGACGGCGCAAGAAAGCGCGAGAGGCAAGGCTCGCCCTGAGATTCAGCCGGGCTGTGCCCGCAGGAAGCGGCCGAAGTGCGGGACCGTGAACGCGATCAGGCCGCGCTCTGAGCTATAGATGAGCCCCTTCTTGATCAGGCTGTCCCTGGCCGGCGACACGCTCGACGGCTTCCTGCCGAGCTCGTCGGCGACATGTGCGGTCGGCACCGGTTCGTCGCCGAGCAGCGCCATCGCGCGCATGTACTCGCGCTCGGCCGGCGTGGCGCGCTCGTACCTGCTGCCGAAGAAGCCCACGGCGAGCTCACCGGCGGCAAGCGGCGCAGCGACCTCGACGTCGGCGCTCGTGACCGGGCTGGTCGCCGCGACATCCCAGGTCACCTTGCCGTAGGCCTGCACGAAGTACGGGTACCCGTCGGCCGCCATGTACAGGGCATCGAGCGCCGCCGGATCGAAGTCGGCGCCCTCACGCCTGGCCGGCGCCAGCAGCGCGATGTCGGCGGCCTGCCGGTCCAGACGGTCAATAGATACATAGCGGAACAACCGCTCGGAATAACTCTTACTCGCCGAGAGTACTGACGGCAGGTGGGGCAAACCCGCTCCGACGACAATGAGCGGCCCGCCGTTCTGTGACAGCTCGTGGCATGCCGCGCAGAGCGCGGAGACGTCAGGCGCCGGGATGTCCTGCATCTCGTCGATGAACAGCGCGATCCCCACGCCCAGGTCGGCGGCGACCGCCGCGGCGTCGGTGAGCAGCTCCGTCAGGTCGATCTCCAGGTCGCCAGAGTCCGCCCTGCCTCGCGCCATCGGCACGTCGATGCCGAGCTGGCTGATGGCCGCGCCGCCGCCCTTGGGCGCGCGCGGATCCCTGGCGAGGAAGGCCTTGAGCACCCCGAGGAAGTCGTCGATCCGCTGCGGCGCCCTGTGCCTGGGCGCGAGTTCCCTGACGGCCATGTGCAACGCGCTGCCGACGGGCCTGCGGATCGACTGGTCTGGTCTGGCCTCGATCTTGCCCGTACCCCAGAGGCGCTGCATCGCCGTCGACCGGAACGCGTTCAGCAGCACCGTCTTGCCGACGCCGCGCAGCCCGGTCAGGACCATGCTGCGTTCCGGCCTGCCCCTGGCCACCCGCTCCAGGACGATCTCGAACTGGGCGAGCTCACGGTCCCTGCCTGCCAGCTCGGGTGGCCGCTGCCCAGCACCCGGCGCATACGGGTTTCGCACGGGATCCACGGCATAGCAGCCTATGGGCGCCTCTAGCGAGATCCCTAGATTGGCGTAGAGAGCGCTAGCCGGCGTGTCGCGGGTCCGCGGCCTCTGGGCTGCCAGCGACGTCCCTACGAGGGCCCGACCGAGGTGGCTCCCCCGCGCCTCCCATGCACTTCACACGGCTTCCAGTCATCGCGCGGGGCGTTCTGCCGGATTTGCGACACGGGAGTCCGTGCTATGTCGGCTTTGGCGGGCGGGGACGGGAGCTAACGGTCGGGACGGGGCTGGGCGTGGTTCAGCCGGCTGAGGTACTCGTTGTAGGCGGCGAGCTGTTCGTCGTCGTCGTCGATGTCCTTGGCGGTGGCCGCCGCGCCGGGCGCGACGGTCGCCCGCCTGACCGACTCGAGCCAGCCTCGGGTCCTGGTCTCGGTGCGCGAGTCGGTGCTCCACATCAGGAAGACGATCATCATCGTCGCGAACATGAGCCCGTCACCGGCGACCCACATCGCAGCGCCCCCCGCATGCAGGTCGGCGACCGCGGTCCCGGCCCAGGACGGCCGGGCTTCCGGCGGCAGGCCTGGAGTGCCGCGGTTGCCGTAGCCCAGCACCAGGCCAGTGAAGGTGTCCACCGGCATGATCAGGAACAGCAGGATCAGCTTGGTCGGGTAGGACAGCTGCCACCTGATCGGCTCTGATCCGATGATCGGCAGGAAGAACAGGTAGCCGACGAGCAGGAACACGACGTGCTCGGCATCGTGCGCGACGTCGCTGCGGGCGATGAGGTTCGCCAGCCCGGTGAGGTGCAGCGCGACGATCGCGGCAGCATAGGCCGCGAACCCGAACACCGGCCAGGTCAGGAAGCTCGCGACCCGCGAGCGGAGGATGTTCTTGACCCACGTGTGCAGCGGGTTCCTGCTGGCGTGCAGCAGCAGCGTCAGCGGCTGACCGAAGATCAGCAGCGGCGGCGCGACCATGATGAGCATCAGGTGCTGGACCATGTGGTCCCAGAACAGCACGTCGTCGTAGGTTCCGATGCCGCTCTGCAGCGCGATCACGATCGCCGCGAGCCCGGCCAGGAACAGCCCGGTCCGCCAGCGCGGCCATGGCCGCGCCGGGTGCCGGCGCGCGACCCGCACGACGCCCCACAGGTACAGCGCGGCGACGGCGGCCACGGACACCGTGACGACCGGTGCCGCCTGCCACTGGGTCAGCACCGCGTGCCAGCCGAACGGGGGAAGCATCGGACCTCCTTCGTCCAGCGAGCCTACCTATCTGACCTTGCGCCCTGCGCGGGCGCATGGACGTGGAGGCTACGTTGTGCTCACGTGGCGCTACTGTGCGAAACGCCCGACCTCCTGGAGTCTGACTGAATAGGCTGCTGAAATGGCCTTAGAACAAGACTCTCACGAGTCGAAGCCGCGGAAGGCGGCCAGGTTGCTGCGCACGTTCGCCGCCAACCCGGTAGCCGTCGCTCGCTCGCTGCCTGCAGAGGTCCTGCAGAAGCACGGCAGCATCAAGTACTCGGCGGCTGAGGTCGACGAGGACTGGTACCAGCACCTGCACGGCCTGCTCGGGGCGCCATGGCCGTGTGAGGAAACCGCGAAGCTCGACGCGCTGATGGCCGAGATAGGCGCCCGTCTGGTGGCCCATGGACTGGCCACGGGCCGCGGCACCTACGGCTGGTACAGCGACGCCGAGATCACGCTGGCGCGGGCGGTCTGGTGTACCGCGCGGCACATCCAGCCCGAAGTCGTGATCGAGACCGGCGTCGCGCACGGCGTCACCAGCCGGATCATCCTCGAGGCGCTGAACATGAACGACAGCGGCCACCTCTGGAGCATCGACCTGCCGCATCCGCTGGACCACAGCTTGCACGCCGAGACCGGGGTGGCGGTGACCGGCGAGTGCCGGCCGCGCTGGACGTACCTGGAAGGCGCGAGTAAGGACCGGCTGCCGCCGCTGGTGCCCGAGGTCGGGCACGTAGACATGTTCATCCACGACAGCCTGCATACGGCCAAGAACACGCTGTTCGAGATGGAGCAGGCGGCCTCGGCGATGCGGCCTGGCGGCGTCATGCTGGTCGACGACATCAAGTCGCACCTGGGATTCGCGGCCTTCGCCAAGCGGCACCCCGATTATCGGACCCTTGTCTGCGAGACCGAGGACAAGATCGGGATGTTCGGTATCGCGGTCAGCGGCCAATAGCTCACGGGCGCGGGCCGATCAGTAGATATGAGAAGCTAGGACCCGGCGTCAGGGCCCAGTGGAAGCAAGGCTCGTCGCCTGCTGTGCCTGATGGCAGCCAGGAGGGTTCGCCTAGTGGCCGATGGCGGCGGTCTTGAAAACCGCTAGGGGGCGTGAGCTTCCTCGTGGGTTCGAATCCCACACCCTCCGCTGGACACCACACCCTCCGCTGGACACCACACCCTCCGCTGACCTGCCTGAACTCCGCTTGGCCGCACCCAGCCAGCGGCGGGGCTGCCCGCAGAGAAGCCCCGAACGGACGCACCAGGGACGCACGGTGTCATGATCCCGTCTCCTTAGCTCGCGCCCTGCGGGTCACCAGGGACTCCACCGCGGCGGCCGCCTCGTCGGCCGCGGCGGCCGCCTCGTCGGCGACGGCGACCCGCACATGCTGGTACAGGTCGCGGGTGATCTGCGTGTTGGAGTGACCCATCGCCGCCGACACGACCTTGACGTCCAGGCACGCCTCCAGCGCCAGCGACGCCGCAGTGTGCCTGCCGTCGTGGAGGCGGATCGGCGGAAGCCCGGCAGCGACCGCGAGTGTCTTGAACACGCGGGACACGGTTTCCGGGTGCAGGACGCTGCCGTCTTCCCGCCAGAAAATCAAGTCGCCGTCGATGTACGCCTCGCCGAGTGCCCACCGCTCGCGCCGCTGCGCCTCCTGGTGCGCTTTCAGCAGCATGACGATGCCGGCGGGCAGGCTGATCTGCCGCAGGCCAGCTTTCGTCTTGGGGCGGCCGAGCACGACCTGGCCGCCGAGTTGCAGGACGGTCTGAGTGACGGTCAGCCAGGCCCCGAGGTCAGCGTCAGCCCACCGCAGCCTGCAGCCTCACCTCGGCGCAGACCGCACAGGAGCACCATCCGGTACAGCAACGCCAGGCGGTGCCGTGACACTCCTGCATGGTCGAGGAACGCGGCCCGGATCGGGGCAGGCTGGCGAAGGTGTGGCGGTCGGGATGCGCGGCGAACAGCGTGGCGATCTCCTGGTCCAGGACGGCGATCTGATGGTTGAGTGCGGTCAGAATGACCGCGAGCGTGAGGGTGATCTGGCCGCGGGCCTCGCCCTCAGCACCGTCCAGTCCGGAAGCGGCGGAGGGCAGCCGGCTGTGCAGGACCTCGGCGCTGATGCCGCCGGTATAACCGGCCGACCGCAGCCACGCCGACATCCGCGCCGGCGAGAGCCAGGCGGCCTTGCGCGGGGTCGGGAACCTGCGCAAGAACGCCAGGCTGATCCCGCCGGCAGGCTTGGTGAACAGCCCGATCGCGCCGGGGAAGGCCAGCTCCAGGTTGGCGCGCAGCTGCCCCACGATCTGCACCCTTGTCTCGACCAGGTCCTTGCGGGACCGGCACAGCGCCCGCAAGGCCCGGGTCGGCCCGGTGTCCGGGCGCAGCGGCTTCCACCGGTGCCCGTCGGTGCGCAGCGTGTCGGCCAGCACATACGCATCGAACCTGTCGTCCTTATTCCCCGCCGACCCGTACCGGGTCCGCAATCCCTTAATCTGGCGGCTCGGCACCACGAACACCGCCAGCCCGGCGCCCAGCAGCTCGTCCACGACCGGGCCGACACCGCGCTCGATCGCCACCCCGGCCACCCGCGCCGCGCGCAGCCGCCTGACCATCGACCTGATCGCCGCGGAGTCATGCGTGAAGCTGAACCTGGCGCTCACCGCGCCGCCGGTGTCCAGCACGCAGGCAACGTGAACGTCCGACGCCCAGCCGATCCCCGCAACAATGCCCTGCGCCATAGCCCGCCCTGTCTCATCGATCCGGAAGTCCGCCGGAGGCAGGCGCTGGTGCTGGTCGCTCATTGCAAGGCGCTCGAAGCGCATGGCCCTATCGCCAGTCACAGCGCCGGGCCGCCGGGTCCTGCCGCACTCCTATTGGCCCTCGAAGGGCGAGCATCAGTAGCAGTGACCCGGCGGCTACCGGCCACGCACCAGCATCCTCACGGACACCAGCAACACCGATAGTGGATCAATGAGCATCTCTCATTGGGTAGCGGGCCAATGCTCGCAAGGTGCAACGAACCTTGCCGACCACTGTTCCCAGGCGTGACTACCTGGCGTCGCCCGGGGTTGTTGCACGTTCTGTTGTCCAAGGAGCATCATGCCGCCGCGGTCGCTGAGCTGATCGATAGCGCGAGGGTGATTGTCGCCGACCTGGCGCATGGTGGCGTGCAGGCAGCAGCCCTCACCGCCTTCGATCGTGTCGGCCAGGCAGCCCAGCCACGGCAGCTGGGCCAGGTCGCCGGCGTCGTGCTGCAGTTCGATGGCCGGCCTCCTCGCCGACCGCCGCACCGGACGTGCTTCCAGCGCGGCGATCAGCTGGGCCCATTCGTCGCGGTTGCACTTCATAAGGTGACCGTGTGGCACTTTCGTCGCGGTTGCACTTCATAAGGTGACCGTGTGGCATTATTGCTAAATGCCCGTTCTGACGGTCCTGGGATAATGTTTGGTCACGGATCGGTTGCAGGTTCAGGCTTGCGCTGGACTTCCGCAATCTTTAGTGCTGACGTGCCGATATGGGTAGAAAAATGGTCGTTCCCGGGAACCCGCGTATGGCACCCGCGGGTACATCGCGCACACGCCGGCACCGTTGGACCTTTATTGCCACGCTGGCCGCCGCCACCCTCACCGTGGCCGCCTGCGGCGGCAGCTCTGGCGGCACCTCGTCGACTGGCACCGGTGCCGTGAAGAGCGGCGGCTCGCTCACGTTCGCGCTCGACGAGGACGTGGCAGGCTTCAACATCCTGCAGGCCAACGATACCGAGTTCGTGCTGCAGGAGATCCTGGACCAGACCTGGCCGCAGATCTTCGTCGCCCAGCCGGACCTCACGGTGAAGCTCAACACGCAGCTGGTCACCAGCGCCAAGCAGACCAGCACCAACCCGCAGACGGTCGTCTACCAGATCAACCCGAAGGCCACCTGGTCGGACGGTGTGCCGTTCAACGCCGACGACTTCATCTACAACTGGCAGGCTCAGAGCGGCAGCTCCCAATACAAGGACAAGGGCGGCAAGACCTTCCTGCCGGCCACCACCGCCGGGTACAACCAGATCAAATCAGTGACCAGCTCGAACGGGGGCAAGACAGCGACGGTCGTGTTCTCGAAGCCGTTCGGCGACTGGAAGGCGCTGTTCTCGCCGATGATCCCCGCGCACACCGCCAAGAACGTTGGTTTCAACGACGGCTTCCAGAACTTCGGCCCGTCGGTGCAGGTGTCCGCAGGCCCGTACATGATTCAGAGTTACAAGAAGGGCGAGAACCTGGTCGAGGTGCGCAACCCGCACTGGTGGGGCCCCAAGGGCAAGCTGGACAAGATCATCTTCTCGTTCATCCTGAACGATGACCAGGCGCCGCCGGCCATCCAGAACGGCGAGGCCAACATGGTCAACCCGGCCCTGGCGTCGACCACGTTCTACTCCGCGGTCAAGGCCATCCCCGATTTCACCGTCCAGGTGCTGCCGGGCCTGGCGTTCCAGCACATGGACTTCAACGAGGCCAACCCGTACCTGGCCAAGGCCAGCATCCGGCAGGCGATCGCCTACGGCACCAATCGGGCTCAGATGATTCATCGGATCGTCGATCCGCTGAATCCCAAGCCGAAGATCGGCCCGCTGATGAACCGGCTCTTCATGCCGACGCAGCCGCAGTACCAGGACACCAGCGGCGGGTTCGGTGCGTTCGACCCGGCCAAGGCCAAGTCCCTGCTCAAGTCCTCCGGCATGACCATGGGGTCGGACGGCTACTTCCACCCGAACTTCGGGCCGGAGAAGGGCAAGGACTTCTCCGTCACCATCTCGACCACGAGCGGGGTGCCGGTCCGGGCTCAGATCGAGGAACTGCTCCAGGCCGACATGAAGAAGATCGGCGTCAAGCTTGACATTCACAACTACGACGCCAACACGCTGTTCGGCACGGTCGGCCCGAAGGGCGAGTTCGACATCATCGAGTTCGCGTGGCTCAACACGCCGTTCGCGTCCGGCAACCAGCCGATCTACTGCTCCTACACCAGCAACCTCTGCGGCCAGAACTGGGATCACTACGCGAACCCGCAGGTGGACAGCCTCTTCAATCAGGCGCTGACTGCCACTGACTCAACCCAGGCGGTCAAGCTCTACAACCAGATCGACTCCATCTTGTGGAAGGACATGGTCACGCTGCCGCTGTTCCAGCAGCCGGAGCTGTTCGGCTGGTCGTCCAATTACGGCAATGTCATCCCCAACAGCAGCAGCATCGGCATTCCGTGGAATGCCGATCAGTGGGGATTGAAGTCGTAATAGTGGGCAGTAACTAGGACATCAACCGGTTGCGGAGTCGGCGGGTGCCCTACCGGGTGCCCGCCGACTATTGCCGGAGGGACGACAGGCGATGTGGGCTTATATCCTGCGCAGGCTCGGGGCCGGGTTCCTGGTCCTCATCCTCGCCAGCTTTGTCATGTTCTTGCTGGTGTCACTGTCGGGGAACCCGCTGGCGCAGCTCATGGCGAACCCGCACGTTTCCAAGGCTACGATCGCGGCGGCCCGGGCAGAGCTGCACCTCAACGAGCCGCTGCTGGAGCGTTACTGGACCTGGCTGGCCGGCTTCGCGCATGGCGACTTCGGCACCAGCACGACCGGCCAGCTGGTCGGGCCCCAGATGTGGCCGCGGCTTGAGACCACGCTCAAGCTGGTAATCCCGGCGGTGATCCTGTCGGTCCTGATCGCCGTGCTGGTCGGAGTTGTGAGCGCGGTCAAGCAGTACAGCATCAGTGACCACGTCTCCACCGGGCTGGCCTACCTGTTCTTCTCCACCCCGGTCTTCGTCATGGCTTTGCTGCTCAAGGACTTCCTTGCGGTGGATGTCAACAACGCCGCCGGTCACACGATCCTCTACACCGTGGGGACGAGCTCGCCCGGCATCGGCGGCGGCTGGCCGTTGTTCGTCAATTCGGTGGCTCACACAGTCCTGCCGGTGCTGACCCTGACCCTGATCACCTATGCGGCCTGGAGCCGGTACCAGCGCGCCGCCATGCTCGACGTGCTGAACGCCGACTACATCCGGCTGGCCCGGGCCAAAGGGCTCAGCCCCCGCCGGGTGCTCTACGTGCATGGGCTGCGCAACGCGCTCGTCCCGGTCGTCACGGTGGTGGCGATCGACTTCGCCACCATCTTGGGCGGCACCATCATCACTGAGGTGGTGTTCGGCTGGGAAGGCATGGGGCGCTTCCTGTACGAGGGCCTCATCGGCCCGGTCAGCCCGGACGTCAACGTGGTGATGGGCTGGATGATGATCGCGGCGATCGCGGTGGTCGTCTTCAACCTCATCGCCGACCTGCTCTACGCCCTGCTGGACCCGAGGATCCGATATGCCTGAGCGCGCACCAGATCCGGTCCAGGTCAGCCGCCCGCCGATGCCCGGGCCTGCCGCCCCGCCCTCGCCGGGTCTTGCCGTCGCCGACGATACCGAGGCGGCAGCGCTGCGGGCGGCCCGGGAGGGCCTGGTCATCGAGGCGCGCAGCCAGTTCAAGATGGCGGCCGAGCGGTTCCTGCATCACCGGGTGGCCCTGGTAGGGCTGGGCATCTTCCTGGTCTTGCTGCTGCTGTCGACGATCGGGCCCCTGTTCTGGCAGTACAACTACGCGCAGATCACCGGTCAGTTCTCTACCGGCCCCTCGCTGCAGCACCCGTTCGGCACCGACACCATCGGCCATGACGTGTTCGCGCAGGTCATGCAGGGCACCGCCACGTCGATCAAGACCGCGCTGCTGGTCGCACTGATCTCGACGGTTGCCGGGACCGTGGTCGGCGCCGCCGCGGGCTACTACGGCAAGTGGGCGGACGCCGTGCTGATGCGCCTCACCGACCTGGTCCTCATCGTGCCGGTGATCGCCATCCTGCTGGTGCTTGCCAGCGGACTGAGCAACCTGGCCGGGAACTGGTTCTGGATCGCCCTGGTACTGGGGGCGGTGCTGTGGACCTACCTGGCCCGGCTGGTGCGCGGCACCTTCCTGTCGCTGCGGGAACGGGAGTTCGTCGAGGCGGAGTGGGCTATCGGGGCCAGCGACGCCCGGATCATCCTCCGGCACATGATTCCCAACGCGATCGGGCCCATCGTGGTCAACGCCACCCTGACAGTCGCCCTGGCCATGCTCATCGAGGCCGCGCTGTCCTTCCTGGGACTGGGCATCCAGCCGCCGGCGGTTTCGCTCGGGAACCTGATCGCCGACAACCAGGCCGCCGCGGCCGTGCTGCCGTGGCTGTTCTTCTTCCCGGCAGGCTTCCTGATCGTGGCCATCCTGTCGGTGAACTTCATCGGCGACGGCCTGCGGGACGCGCTCGACCCCACCCAGCGAGTGCGCGCATGAGCGCGCCGCTGCTGGAGGCAGCCGACCTGTCGGTGACCTTCCGCACCCGGGAGGGTGCGGTGCAAGCGGTCCGGGACCTGAGCTTCCGGCTCGATCGCGGGGAGACGCTGGGCATTGTGGGCGAGTCCGGGTCCGGCAAGTCCACCGTCGCGCTGGCCACGCTCGGGCTGCTGCCTAAGAATGCCCGGGTGACCGGCTCGGTGCAGTGCGAGGGCCAGGAACTGCTGGGCCGGTCGGAACAGGAACTCGCAACGCTGCGCGGGTCCACGATCGCCTACATCCCGCAGGACCCGCTCAGCTCGCTGAACCCCGCGTTCCGGGTGGGCTGGCAGGTCGCGGAGGCGATCTGGACCCGGCAGGGCGGCTCTAAGGAGGAGGCCCACAAGCGCGCGATCGAGCTGCTGGACCTGGTCGGCATCCCGCGGGCGGCCGAGCGGGCCGCGGGCTACCCGCACGAGTTCTCTGGCGGGATGCGACAGCGGGTAGTGATCGCGATCGCGATGGCCAACGACCCCGACGTGATGATCGCCGACGAGCCGACCACCGCGCTGGATGTCACCATCCAGGCCCAGGTGCTTGAGGCGCTCAAGGCTGCCAGGGAGCAAACGCATGCTGCCATGATCCTCATCACCCACGACCTGGGGATCGTGGCCGGGATGGCAGACCGGGTCATGGTCATGTACGCCGGGAAACCGGTCGAGACCGGGCCAGCGGACGAGGTCTTCTACCGTTCCCGGATGCCGTACACGCTGGGGCTGCTCGGCTCGCTGCCGCGGCTGGACGTGGACCGCCGAGAACGCCTGCGGCCGATCCCTGGCGCCCCGCCGTCGCTGCTCAACCTCCCGCCAGGCTGCCCGTTCTTGCCGCGCTGCCCGCTGGCCTTCGGCCGCTGCGCGCGCGAGGAACCGGGCCTGGACGTGATAGACCTTGAGCACCGGGCGGCATGCCACCGATCTGCTGAACTGTCGGGCTCGGCCACCGACCTGTTCGCACCCACCTGGGCCGATACCGGCGACGTCATGCTGACCGGCGACGATGCCCTGACCAGCCCGGCCGCTCCCGAGACGGGCGCAGGCGCAGGGGGCCACGAACTCCCGGGACCTGCTGCACCGGCGGAAGCGAACGGGACGGCCGTTATCACTGTCGACAGCCTCGTCAAGCACTTCCCGATCCGGGGCGGCGGGCTGGTCCGGCACACTGCCGGGGAGGCGCACGCGGTCTGCGGGATCTCGTTCGATCTCCAGCCTGGGGAGACGCTCGGCCTGGTCGGCGAGTCCGGCTGCGGCAAGTCCACCACCGCCCGCACGGTCCTGCAACTGCTGCAGGCGACCTCCGGCTCGGTTCGCTATAACGGCCAGGAGCTCACCGGCCGCAGCCGCCGCCAGTTGCAGCCGCTGCGCCGGCAGATCCAGGTGGTGTTCCAGGACCCGTATGCCTCCCTCGATCCGCGAATGCCGGTCGGCGATATCGTCGCAGAGCCGCTTCGCATTCACGGCCGCTGGGACCGCCGGACCGGCCCCGCCACAGTCTCCGAGTTGTTCCGCCGGGTCGGCCTCAACCCCGAACACCGCAACCGCTACCCGCACGAGTTCTCGGGCGGCCAGCGGCAGCGGGTCGGGATCGCCCGGGCACTCGCCCTGGAGCCGCGGGTGATGATCCTGGACGAGCCGGTCTCCGCCCTCGACGTGTCGATCCAGGCCGGGATCGTGAACCTGCTCGACGAACTGCAGGACAGCCTGGGGCTCTCCTACCTGTTCATCGCCCACGACCTTTCCGTGGTGCGCCACATTGCCGACCGGGTGGCCGTCATGTACCTGGGCAAGATCGTCGAGACCGGGACCAGGTCACATGTTTACGACACCCCTTCCCACCCGTACACCCAGGCGCTGCTGTCCGCGGTGCCAGTGGCCGACCCGGTCATCGAGCGGCAGCGCAGGCGCATCCTGCTCACCGGCGATGTGCCCAGCGCGATCGCGCCGCCATCGGGATGCCGGTTCCGCACCCGGTGCTGGAAGGCGCAGGACATATGCGCGGAAGAGGAACCGGCCCTGGTAGAGCGGGGACAGGAGCATCCGGTGGCGTGCCACTTCGCCGAGACCGCGAGTGTGGTGCCCGGTGCCTGAGGGGCACGCCCGAACGCGCAGAATGCACAGGATGCACTCGATGTGCCTGCGGGCCGGTCCACGACTCATTCCACGGCCAGACTCCCGGCCTTTTCCGCAGTGGTGACGCTCAGCAACCGGGGCAGTTGCCCGTGATCGAGTCAGGACGGCCGAGGGGTATTACGCCGGCGCTTCGTCCCACGCGGCCGAACATCTACAACCGTCCTGAGCTGGCTTTGCGAGCAGCCGCGCGACACCGATCTGCGACTGCAGGCCCTCGACGACCGGACGCGCCGTCCCAGCGTAGAAGATCTGCCAGGAGCCGTCGACGCACCAGTGGCACCGACGAGGCGACCGATAGGCTGTCGAACTGCCCAATGCGCCCCGGGACGAACACCGGAGATTCAGCCGCCTGCGGGCAGGCCTTCTGCCCGAACCGCCAGGACGGTCTCATACTCGTGCGGGGTGATCCGTATGACGCCTGCCCGGAAGCCCGCCTTGGCATTCGCCTGGACATACGGGTTCGACGCTTCCGGGTCGACGCGGGGCAGTACGCTGGCCATCGCCACCGTCGGCTCCCATTCTTCGGCGTGCGACAGCAACACTCCGCCCGGCGAGTCGCCCGGGTCAACCTCTGCCTCGGCTGATGTCCACTCTTGTACCGCCGACGCAAGTTCGGCCTGACCGATGAACTCCTCTGCGGGAGGCGCCAGGTAGATGAGGATGAGGTCGCCGGGGGCAAGCGCATCGCGATGTCGTTCGTCCCTGACGGTGGCGCTGGCTGGCTGGCTGGGACGGTCGTTCGCCGCTGGGTGACCGCGTTGAGGTCGAGTACGTCGATCCTGACCGGGGGCGGGACCGGAGGCCGCTTGCTGCTTGCTGGTCATTGCGGTCCAAGCGGGTGTGCGCTGCGCGGGTCCTATATCCCGGCCCGGAGCTGAGGGAGGTGCGGGACCTGACCAGGTACAGGATCAACAGGGTCCAGGCCCGAACCCGGAGATCCAGCGGCTTGGCAAGGCCTGGAATCGGCCCGGATCAGGCTCGGCGGGATGCCCCGGGGGAATTTGAATCTTGACGCGATCTTAACGGCCTAAAAGCCCATTCTCGGCATAGCATCGTTGGCTGGAGCGGCGGGAAGTCTGGTCGGCACTGGCGCTGTCATGGGTGCGGGAGCGCCGGGAGACGGTTCACCCGATGCCATCCGTCTCTTCTGCAGGGAGCGGGCGGCTCCACGGAGAGGTCGGTAACCGTGACATGGGCATCTCGTCGGGCTCGCGGGTCATCCCGTGCAGCTGGGGCCGCAGGTGAGGCTCCCCAGCTGGCTCAATTCGGCGCACCGCGCCGCTGATGACCCGCCTGCCGCAGGGTTGCGGAAGGCGGACCAGGACGGGGCCATTATCCGCGCTCCCGCGGTGAGAGATGGCCAGCGGTCTCAGCGCCGGGAGGCCAGGGCACCGGCGGGCCCGGCGCCGGTCCGCTGGCTGACGAAGGTGGTGCTGTTCATCGCCTTCGCCTTCGCGATCATGGCTGACCCTGTGTCGTCGGTGGCGTACACGATCGAGGCGTCGCTGCGGGCCCTGCATGGGTATCTCGGGTTGCTGATGGCCACGCAGATCATTGTGCTGGGCATCATTTTGCTGGTCGATGTGAACTACTGGCAGCTGGTGGGGCGGTTCCCCATGGGCGGGGGCTCAGCCGAGGGCGCGGCCAGGGCATTCGGTACCGGATGGGTGTTCGTGCCCATCGGCGCGCTGATCGTCGACTTTGTCCTCACCATCACCATCTCGATAGCCGCCGGTGTGAGCGCGCTGATCGCATACCTGCCGTCTCTCGCGCCGTTCCGCATCGTCCTTGGCCTTGCCCTGCTGGTGCTTGTGGCGGGGCTGACCTGGTTCGGCCATGGCGGCCGGCTCACCTTCGCCGTGATGACCCTGCTGTTTGTCGCGACCGCCGTGGCTGTGCTGGCCCACGGGTTCACCCACCCGGTGATAAGCCGCGGCAAGGCCCCCGTCACCGGCCCGGAGGGTGACCCGCTGCTGGCGGTGGTGCTGTCGTTCCCCGTCGCGATGGCCCTGGCCACCGGCACCGAGGCGCCCTCCACCGCCATCGCCCAGCTGGGCCAGCTTGGGCCAGATGACCGCCGCAGGTTCGCCCGCGGCACCCTGGCGCTGACCTTCGTCATCGTGGCCGGGCTCACGATCGGGCTCGCCGGGCTGGCAGTGCGCCTGCACGTCGGCATCCCCGGGCCCAACTCCACCCAGGTCGCCGACGTCGCGCACGCCGCGGCCGGCCACAGCGGCCTGTACGCGCTGTTCCAGGCAGCGAGCGCGCTGCTGCTGCTGGCCGCGGCGAGCTCCTCCTACCAGGCCGGGCCCGGCCTGTTGAAGGCGCTGTCGCGCCATCCGCAAAGCGCAGGGGTCGGGATCTTGCCCCGCAGCCTCGGTGAGACCAACCGCCATCACACCCCCTACTGGTCGGTCCTGATCTACCTCGGCGTCTCCGCAGTTGTCCTGCTCGCCGCCTCCGGCCACGAGCAGGAACTGGTGCTGTTCTACGCGGTGGCGGTCTTCGTCAGTTTCCTGGCCGGGCTCGCCGCGATGGCGCGGTTCTCCCTCCGCGACCGGCGCACCACGCTTGCCGTCATCAACGTGGCCGGGGCGATCGCTGTTGCCTTCACCCTGGTTGTCAACCTCGCCCGCGGCTACCCCCTCCTCTCGATGGCGGCCACCGCGGCGATCGCCGCCACCTTGTACACGCTGTGGGTCAAAGCAGGCCGCCCCGCCGGGATCGAAGAAGTCGAACGCCATCTCGACGACGACGGCCAGCTAACCCAATAACCGCCAACCCTGCCGACCGAGCAGGACCTGGACGGTTTCCATGTCCGCTGTGATTCGCTCGACGTAGGACAAGCCCGGCTCGGCTGGCTGACGGATGGCGTGCACGCATCCCTGATGCGATCCGCGCCGCAACGGGCGGCCGATCAGGCTTGGCGCCGTGGGTGGCGGTCTAGCCCGATAAAGGTGCGGGCTCGCGCAACCCGGACTACGTCGGAGAGTGTCGTGATGTCGTAGGCGCCGTGGTGGCGTTTGCCGTTGATGAAGAAGGTCGGCGTGCCGGAGACGCCACTGAGGTCGGCGGAGTCCATGTCCTCGGAGATCCGGACTTCTCCGGCGTGGTTGCGCAGGGCGCGGGTGAACTGGTCGGCGTCCAGGCCGAGTTCGGTGGCGTACCGGATCAGGTCTTTCGCCGTGAGGGCGCCTTGGTGGTCAAGCAGCTGGTCGTGCATCGGCCAGAATTTTGCCTGGATGGCCGCGGCCTCGGCCGCCTCGGCCGCCAGCTGCGCGTGCGGGTGGACGTCGCTGAGCGGCAGGTGCCGCCATACGTAGCGGAGATCGCCGTAGTCCGCGAGCAGCTCGCGGATGACTGGCTCGGCCTGGCCGCAATAGGGGCATTCGAAGTCGCCGTATTCCACGAGCGCGACCGGCGCCCGGTCAGGGCCGCGCACGTGATCGCGCTTCGGGTCGACCGGCACAGCGAGGTCGATGATGGTGTCGCCGGTACCAAGGAGCGCGCGCAGGCGCAGCCGCTTGGGCAGCATCGCGGTGACCCGGAAGACGAGCCAGGTGAGGGCCGACGCGCAGATCGCGGCAGACAGGATGCCGACCTTGGCCTCGGCGAGCTCGATGCCGTGGAAGGCCAGTGATGCGATCAGCAGGGACACGATGAGGCCGACGCCCGCGATCGTGCCGACGGCGGTGACGGCGGCCCAGCCGATCGGCGGGCGGATCCGGCCCCGGCTGATTTTGGACCGGAACCACGCCACGCCGACGGTGCCGACCGGCTTGCCGAGGACGTAGCCGAACAGGATTCCGAGCGTGATGGGCGAGGTGAAGGCGCGGGCCAGGAAGCTGCCGTTGATCGTAATCCCCGCGTTGGGTGAGGCACGCCTGGTCACCGGCGGGGTTGACACCCATGCCGACACGCACGTCGCCGCTGCGCTGGATGGCATCGGGGGGCTGCGCGGAGTTTCGGAGTTCCCCGCGACCCCTGCTGGGTACTCGGAGTTACTCGGCTGGCTGCAGGGCTTCGGCACCGTCGGCCTGGTCGGGATCGAGGGCACCGGCAGCTACGGCGCCGGGCTGGCCCGGCATGTCGCCGCTGCCGGGATCCGGGTCGTCGAGGTCGATCGGTCGGACCGGCAGGACCGCCGCCGCCAGGGCAAGTCCGACTCGCTGGACGCGGTCAGCGCCGCCCGGCAGCCCTGTCCGACCGCGCATCCAGGGCGCCGCCCAGGGGGCCGGGACGGCCAGGTCGACCTGGCGACCCCGTAGCTCCGGGCGACCTCACTGACCGGGCGTTTCTCGACGGTGACTGCGGTGATGACCAGCCGGGCTCTCGACATCCGGCGAGCCTCACGGCGCCCCGCCCGTCAGCCCCGGCAGCCGCGCCGGTCAGGCCAGGAAAGCGTCCTCTATGTCTTGAGAGACCTGTCCTCGATGTCCTGAGGCCGGACACCACACCCTCCGCTCACCCGCGTCAGAGTGCAGCGAGGCGGGCCTTGAGCAGGCAGAACTCGTTGCCTTCTGGATCGGCGAGTACGTGCCATGACTCTTCCCCGGTCTGGCCGATGTCGGCCGGGCGCGCTCCGAGCTTCAGGAGGCGTTCGAGCTCGGCGTCCTGATCGCGGTCGGTGGCGTTGACGTCGATGTGCAGCCGGGGTTTCCCGGACTCCGGCTCGTCTCTGCGGCTGAGGATGATCGTCGGCTGCGGGCCGCCGAACCCCTCGCGCGGCCCGATCTCGATGCTTCCGTCGTCCTCGCGATCGAGCACCACGAAGTCCAGGACCTCGCACCAGAACCGCGCCAGCACCTCGGGGTCGCGGCAACCGAGCACGAGCTCACTGATACGGCATGCCATCGACGAAACCTGCTCTCAGCTCGGGAACTGCCGGGGTGGCCGCGCGCAGATCGCAGGGGCTCCCAGCAGTCAGGACACTTTCGCGACCGTACCGGGCGAGGCGTGCGGCGGCGAATGGATTTCAGGCCTCGCCTGGCTGGTCCGCCATGCGCGCCTCAGAGCACCTTGGACAAGAAGGTCCTCGTTCGTTCGTGGCTAGGGCTTGCCAGAACCTCTCGGGGCCGGCCAGCCTCCACCACCACTCCGTCGTCCATAAACATCAGGGTGTCGCCGACTTCGCGGGCGAAGCCCATCTCGTGCGTCACCACGATCATGGTCATGCCGCTGGCTGCCAGATCGCGCATGACGGCAAGCACGTCACCTACGAGCTCGGGGTCAAGTGCGCTGGTCGGCTCGTCGAAGAGCATCAGCTTGGGCTGCATGGCCAGCGCGCGGGCGATCGCCACCCGTTGCTGCTGTCCGCCGGACAGTTGCTTGGGGTAGGCGGTTGCCT
Source organism: uncultured Actinomycetota bacterium (assembly GCA_963739025.1). Taxonomy (GTDB): domain Bacteria; phylum Actinomycetota; class Actinomycetes; order Streptosporangiales; family Streptosporangiaceae; genus Chersky-822. The sequence continues at coordinate 344,680 of CAVTYS010000008.1, forward strand.
TTTCCGCCATGCCCGTCTGGTCAAGTAGCTGTTCCGCGAGCGCGACCGCCTCAGCTCTGTGCACTTTCTTCACACGGACAGGTGCCTCGATCACGTTCTCCAGGACCGTCATGTGCGGAAACAGATTGAAGTTCTGGAAGACCATGCCGATCTGGGCACGTTCCGCGCATATCTCTCGCTCGCGCAGCTCATGCAGGCGCCCGCCATACTCCCTGTAGCCGACCAAATCGCCGTCCACCCACAACCGCCCCGCGTTGATCTTCTCAAGATGGTTAATGCAGCGCAGCAGCGTCGACTTCCCCGAACCGGACGGCCCGATAATGCAGACCACCTCCCGGCGGGCTACCTCGAAGTCGATGCCCCGCAGTACCTCTAGCCGGCCGAAACGCTTCTGCACGCTTTCCGCGACGACCATCGGCGGACCAGGCTGGTCCGCCGACTCGCCAGCCGACCAGACCTGGGCGCTCACCGTCCCTGCCCCGCGGCAGGCGGCGAAAGTGGCACCGGTGGCGTGGTGTGGAACGTGGTCAGGTATCGCCAGATCCGCTGCCTGGGCGTGAGCGGCAGGTCGCGGGCCGAGCCGCGCGCATAGCGCCGCTCGATGTAGTACTGGCCGATCGTGAGCAGCGACGTGACAATCAGGTACCAGATGCTGGCAACGATCAGCAGCGGGATCGTCTTGAAGTTCACCGAGTAGATGAGCTGGACGGCATACAGCAACTCGGTGACGGTGATGACGCTCGCCAGCGAGGACGTTTTCAGCATCGAGATCGTCTCGTTGCCGGTAGGCGGGATGATCACGCGCATCGCCTGCGGCAGGACGATCCTGCGCATCGTAACGCCCCTGGTCATGCCGAGCGCCTGGGCCGCCTCGCCCTGGCCGTGCTCGACGGACAGGATGCCAGCGCGGACGATCTCGGCCATATAGGCGCCCTCATTCAGGCCGAGCCCGAGGATGGCCGCGAACAGCGGCGTGATCAGGTTGTTCGCGTTCGCGGTCGCCCAGGAGGGCCCGAACGGAACCCCGATCGAAACACGCGGATACAAGAACGCGAGGTTGAACCAGACGAGCAGTTGCACCAGGACCGGCGTGCCGCGGAAGAACCATATGTACAGCCAGCTCGACCCGGATAGCAGCGGATTGTCCGACAGGCGCATCACCGCGAGGATTACCCCGAGCACGATCCCGATCGCCATGGATACCACGGTGAGCAAGATGGTGAGCCAGAGGCCGTTCAGCACCCGCCTGGAGAGAAAGTAGCTCCCTACCACGTTCCACTCGAATCGCGGGTTCGTGACCAGCGTGTGCACGAGCATCGCGAACAGCACGAGGACGACGACTGCCGCGATCCAGCGCCCCGGATGGCGGACTGGGAGAGCCTTGATTTCCTCTGCCTGGCCGGTCCTTGCCGCGGTGCTGGCCTGCGGGGACGGTCCACCGGTGCCGCCGACGGTCTTCCCCTGCCTGGGCTCCGTCATCGTCGATTTCTATGCTTCATCGCGACAAGACCAGATTCTCCCGCGATCAGCTCTTGGCGCCATTGATCACCGGGGTGGTAATGGCACCGCTCTGCACGCCCCACTTGGTCAGGATCTGCTTGTACGTCCCTTTCGCCATGAGGGCCATCAGGGCGCCCAGCACGGGCTTGGTCATGCCGCTGTTCTTCGGGATCGCGATCCCGTAGGGCGCGGTTCCGTAGGGCTGACCGGACAGCTTGAATGTGCCGCCGGACTTCTTCACTTGATACTCGGCGACCGGCGAGTCGGCCATGGCCACATCGGCGCGCCCCGAAGACAGGGCGAGGTTCACTGCGTTCTGGTCGTTGAACACCTGGACGGTGACGTCCGGCTTGCCCGCAGTCTTGCACTTACCTGCCTGTGCCTGGGCATCTGCTTGCTGGGTCGTGCCCTTCTCCACGGCAACCTTGTGCCCGCACAGGTCAGCTAGGGATGCGATATTCGGCCCGCCACTGGACTTGACATAGAACGAGGTACCAGCAACGAAGTAGGTGACGAAGTCGACCGTCTTCTCGCGGGCCTTGGTGTCGGTGAACGACGACATGCCCAGGTCGTACTTGCCCGAGACCAGACCAGGGATAATCGTGTCGAAGGTCGCGTTGACCATGTTGACCTTCAGGCCCATGACCTGGCCAAGCGCCTTAGCCAGGTCCGCGTCCATCCCTACGACAGTGTGACCGTCGGGTGCGATGAACTCATTCGGTGCATATGTCGCGTCCGCGGCGACGGTGAGCGTGCCCTTCGACTTGATATTGCCTGGCACTAGGGCTACAACTGCCGGCACAGCCTTGGACGACACGGTCGGCGAAGATTTCGCCTGGCTTGAGTTTGAACCGTTGTTACTGGAACAGGCCGCGGCAACTAGCCCGAAGGCCAGGATGAATACTGTCATCGTCACCAGCCGCAGCTGAGTTTTGCGCATTTTCACGGGAACCCCCCTGCGTCCCGTCGGCTTGATGAGCCTTCTCAATACTCCTTACCCCCGTTCGCGCGTCTTCCCCAGCCGTCCAGCGAACCGGAGCATCGGGCAGCCATCAGGTCAGAAGGGTTGCCGGGCCAGCGCCGGGCCAGCGCCGGGCCAGCGCCGGTCGCTTCATCCGGCACGGACCTGATGCATGCAGGTCAGCGCGGGTGCCGGCCTATTCGGACGCGGGGCTGGCTGAGCAGCCGCTTTGCCTCGCGGATGCCGCTGGTCATCGCGCCGTCGGCATACGCCATCCGCGCGCTCTGAGTGTGCTCGCCAGCGAAGAGCAAGCGCCCGCCGATCGGCTCGCCGAGCAGGTCAGCGTCGGCCGGGCTCGCTCCCGGCGGGATATGGGTGTAGGCGCCGCTGGCGTGCGGATCGCTCCCCCACGAGGTGACGGCCGCGGCTGTCGGCGGCGGGCACGCGCCGCCGGTCGCCTCACCGAGCATGTGCATGGCCCATCGCACCGCGGCCTCCTGGCTGGCACCGATGAGCTGGGCAGCCGCGCTGTGGAAGACCTGAACGGCAAGCGCCGGCCCAGCGCCGAACGCGTCTAGCCCGAACGCCCAGACCGCCGGCTCGGCCGGATCACGAGGGAAGATCATCAGATGCGGGACGCCGGCATCGCGCCAGAACGGCTCGTCAAATCCAAGCGCCACCTTCTCGTAGCGCCCGAACCCGAGCCGCTCGATAGCCGCCAGCCGCTCGGTCGGCAGCGCCGGCGTGAATCTGGGCGTGGCGCGCTTGAGCACTCCCAGAGGCACGGTCACCACGACATGCGAGGTTTCCTCGGTTGCCCCGTCCCTGCTCCGTACGCGGACGCCATCCGCAGAGTGCACCACCTCTGCCACGTCCCAGTTCAGACGCACGTCGATGCCGGCGGCCATCGCATCAACCAGGCGCTGATAGCCCCCTTCCGGCACGTCGCCGAAGTAGTCACCGCTGTATTCGAGCTCGTTCCACATCCAGCGCAGCGACTGTCGTTCAGCGAGGTCGGCAGACTCCGCCTCGACAATCGCGTGCAGCGCCTGGCGCGCCCGTTTCGCTTCTGCCGGCGCCAGGCCGGCACTGCCCACAAACGCGTTGATGCCATCTGCAGCAGACGCATCGATGCCGAGCTCGCCGAGCAGCCTGCCTACCGCATCAGGGAAGGCCTCGTACTGAAGGCTGAGGCTGGCCTGCACCTCCGCAGCCGACAGGCGGCGTCCTTCGCCGCTGTCAAATCCGGCCAGTTCGGGGATCGGGTTTGCGTCGCGGAGGCGAACGCCGGCCTGCCGGGCGAACTTGCTCATCGGGTTCCCGATCGGCATGTGGATCCACGACCCGCCCAGATCGACCGGTGAACCGGCCAGATCGACGGTATGCAGCCGCCCGCCGATCCGATCGCGCGCCTCGAGCACCACGGTCTGGACGCCGGCGTGGGTGAGCGCACTGGCGATCGTCAGCCCGGAGATGCCGGCGCCGACCACGACCACGCGCTCGACGGGTCCGGTCAGTCCGCCGGGAACGTCTGCCTGTCCGTCATCAAACTCGTCAGAGTTCACCTGACCATCGCACCGATCCTTGCTAGACGCAGTACTCGGCCTGGCGGCCTGACCTGCGCCTCGTCACGACCGTCATCGTCCATAGCCAAACTAGGAATCGGGGCGTTCGCCGAGCGTTCGATGGCGTGCGGCGGCATCGGGCGGGTGAACGCGCCGAGCTTGTCAGGCCGGTTCAGCGGCCGTCATCAGCAACGCGTCGACCGCGGCCCGTCCGTCGTCCCTGGCCAGAGTCAGCGCGTGCAGTTGCCTGAGCAGATGCGCTCGCTGCCGGCTGAGCACCGCGGCGAGCGTGTCCTGGTCGGCGGGCCGGGTCCCGGCGACTTGGGTCATCACCGTCAGGCGGCAAGGCCTGCGAGCCCGTCGTAGGCAGCCATCACGATCTCCAGTCCCCGGTTGTCGCCCCCTTGTCCGTGGTCGCGCATCTGGTTCGTTACGTAGGCCACCGCCATGCGGGCGTCGGGATCGATCATGACGAGCGAGCCACCCCACCCGCCCCAGCCGTAGGAGCGGCCGAACAGCCCGTAGCCCAGGCCGTAACGCACATGCATCCCCAGCATGCGGTCCTCGCCGCTGAACTGCTCCTGCAACGCACGCTCGCAACCCGCCGGCGACAGGAGGCGCACGCCATGCAGAGTTCCCCCGCATGCCATCGCCGACTGCACGAGGGCGACCGAGCGGGCGTTGCCGAATCCGCTCGCGGCCGGGATCTGCGCACGGCGCCAGCCCACGCTGTTCCCGTCACGTACCCGTATCGTGGTCCCGGCACTGGGGGCAGTGCTACTGCCGGGCGCGCTCGAGGCGTAGTCCTCGGACCGGGACGGCGGCGGGGCCAAGAGCGCGACCCGATGGTCGTGCTCAGCGGCCAGCCCGATGTGAAAGTCCGCGCCCAGCGGGCCGGCCACTTCCTTAGCGAAGAAGTCACCCAGGCTGCGGCCGGTAATCCGGCGCACCACCTCGCCGACGAGAAATCCCTGGGTGATCGAGTGATATCCGGCAGCGGTGCCAGGCTCCCACTGGGCAGTCTGCGCGGCCAGGCGAGCGGTGGCGGACGGCCAGTCATAGAGGTCCTCAGCCGGCATCGGCGTGTCCCAGTCGGGCAGGCCCGCCGTGTGCGAGAGCAGGTGCCGCACCAGCACGCCGTCCTTGCCCGCCGCAGCGAACTCTGGCCAGTACCGGGCGACCGGCGCCGAAACGTCGAGCTCACCGCGGTCCACCAGGATCAGGGCGCACAGCGCCGTCATCGTCTTGGTGACGGACCATACGTTGGTAACCGTGTCGCGCTGCCACGGGGTCGTGCGCTCCGTGTCGGCGAATCCGCCCCAGACGTCGACCACTGGCTCGCCGGCCACGAAGACCGCCGCCGAGGCACCCACGTCGCCTGCGTCCAGAGATTCGGCCAGCGCGCGGGGTACCGAGGCGAACAACTCATCGTGCGAACCAGAGATCTCGGCCATGCCAGGAAACTAGCCGACCACGACCGGCCAACGTCAATCCATTAACCACGTTCGCGGGGCACGCGAGGATGGGGGCATGACCGAAGAGCGGCTGGGCGGCGGGCAACAACGCCAGCCACGTTGTCCTGGTCGGTGGCACGGTCCGGCGTGCCAGGGACACCGGCCGCGGCCGGGACATCCTGACCTATATACCGGGTCGGACTACTGATCATCCGAGTCAGCGGGCTGAGGGTGCTTACGCGCGCGGGGGCATGATGCTCCGCACGCTGCACGATGTCACGGCTGGCCACGCCCTGGCGTTCGAGGCAATGGCCGCTAGCCAGACACGCATCGTGGACCTCGAGAGGTCAGGGCGGCCGGCACGAAGCCTGAGGGTCGCGTCAGCGCCGCCCGAGCCTGGTCTGGCCGTCGAGGAGTTCCCTCGCGATGTCCAGGTGACCGGCATGACGCGCGGTCTCCTCGATCATGTGCAGCACGACCCAGCGCACATCCGGCGGTTCGTCTTGCCCTGGGACACCGTGCCTGCCGCGCGGCGGCGCCGACAGCGGCGTCACAGCCAGGACCGCGTCCGAGCTCGCGCACTGGTCACGGTAGAAGCGCATGATTTCCGCTGAGGGCAGGTCAGTGACGAACGCTGCCGTCGGGTCATAAGGAGATGAATCTTCGTCCTCGGACGGCGGCTCGGGATTTACGCCAGTCACAACCCCCTGGAACCAGTGCCACTCGGCACCGCCAAGGTGCTCGACCAGCCCGGCCGGCGTCCAGCCCGACGGCACGACTGACCGGTGCCACGCCTCCTCGTCCAGTCCGGCCACGATGGAGAGCACCGCGTCGCGCTGGGCGGTGAGGAAGGCCAGCAGGGCCTGATCCTCGGCGTCATCATTCCGACTACTGGTCACGGCAATCCTCCGGGTACCTGTCGTGGTGGAGCAACTCGACGTGTTCGTCCTGGCGGCCAAGCGGCGTGAGGTCCAGCAGGATCTCGGTCTCGCAGAGCAAGTAAGTGACGGGGCCGTAGCCGGACCACGTGTGCAGCACGGTGCCGCCGTCCCGCAGGAAGACGCTGACGCCGCCCTGCTCGCCGGGCCTGGCAGCCCACGCCTCGCCCCTGTCGGCCAGCTCCTGCGCGGTCCTGAAGTTGTATCCGACGGGAGCGACGCTCTCGTCGTTCGTCACGTGGAAGTCGTAGTTGAAGTCGCTTCCGTGCGACGAGTACCAAGGGAAGGTCCAGCCCATCCGCTGCCGGAATGGCTCGATCTTGCTGATCGGCGCCCGTGACACCGCCGCGTAGGTGGTGTTGCGGGCATGCAGGTGGCCCAGGGGACCGACGTTATCGGCCTGGTAGGAACAGACCGGACAGCCTTCGTCCCAGGCCGGGTCGAACATGAAGTGCTGCACGATCAGCTGAGTCCGGCCCTCGAACAGGTCCAGCAGGCTGGCCTTGCCGTTCGGGCCCTCGAAGACGTAGTCCTTCTCGATGGTGACGGCCGGCATCTCGCGGCGCCGGCTCGTGATCTGCTCGAGTGTGCGTACGGCCTCCTCCTCGGCGGCCTGCAGCTCCTTGCGTGCGGCCAGCCACGCGGCGGCCGAGACGACTCGCGGGCTCATGGCAACCTCCGGCAATGTGTGGGTGGGCTCGGATTGCCACCGCTACGAGTTTGGACGGGCAGCGTCCGCGGAACTCATCGCCACCACAGCGCAGTGTTACAAGACGGCAGGGAAGCCGAAGTTTGTGAACAGCTCGGGAAACACAAAGCAGTGCATACCGGTGATCAGGCTGCCATCGGTCTCCAGCACCTGAAGGGCCCACGTGTGGTAGCCGCCGCGGCCGTCAGGGCGGTATTGCGCGAAGGCGCTGCAGCTGTTCGCCGTGGTGGGCAGCAGCCGGGAGCCGCGGCATTCCGAGCCTGGTCCGAGCATCCACAGCCTGATCTCGTCTTGACCGCGGAGCCACAGCGGCAGGGGCGGCATCGAGTTCACCGCGTCGCTGCGCAGCAGCGCGGTCAGCCGGGGCACGTCGTAGGACTCGAAGGCGGCGACGTACTCCTCCAGCAGGGCCGGCTCGGCACCGACCTGCGGCGCGTCGTCCTCGTCGATAGACGGCACCGCGGCGCGAGCACGCTGCAGCGCGCTGTTCGCCGATGCCACGGAGGTGCCGAGCAGTTCCGCTGTCTCCGCCGCAGAATGCTGCAGCACGTCACGCAGGATCAGGGCCGCGCGCTGGCGCGGGGTCAGCCGCTGCAACGCGGCCACGAAGGCGAGCCTGATCGTCTCCCTGGACACGACCTGCTCGGCCGGGTCGGCGTTGCCGTCCGCGATCTTGGCGTCCTGGATCGGCAGCACCCAGGTGCGCTCGTTCAGCGGCGGCGGGATCTGGGCACCCTGCGCCCGCGTTGGCGGCTGCATATCCATCGGCACGGTGCGGCGGCTCCGCTTCCGCAGCATGTCAATGCACACGTTCGTGGCAATCCGGTGCAGCCATGTGCGCAGCGATGAGCGGCCCTCGAACCTGTCGAACTCCCGCCAGGCGCGGACCATCGTGTCCTGCACAGCGTCCTCTGCGTCGAACGGCGAGCCGAGCATCCGGTAGCAGTACCCGGTCAGTTCGCGGGTCAGCCGCTCGTACTCGGCGCGCTCCATCCCGCCGAAGATGGCACTCGGCTCCGTTTCCCGCTCAATCGTCATGCTTGGAGCGTATGGCCAAACCCAGCCGGCGCACCACCGCCGGGAGTCAGGTCACGGTCTCGCGGTGCGGCAGCTTCCAGCCCGGCCGCGGGAAGCGGCAGGTGTAGCCGTCTGGGTAGCGCTGGAGGTAGTCCTGGTCTTCGGCCTCGGCCTCCCAGAACGGGGCGGCCGCGCTGATACCGGTGACAACCTCGCCTGGCCAGAGTCCGGAGGCCGCCACGTCGGCGATCGTGTCCTCGGCGATCTTGCGCTGCTCGCCGGTCGTGCAGAAGATCTCGGAGCGGTAGTCGGAGCCGGTGTACTTGCCCTGACGATCCTTGGTCGTCGGATCGTGGATCTGGAAGAAGAACTCGAGGATTTCCCGGTAGGAGGTCCGCTCGGGATCGAAGACGATCTCGACGGCCTCGGCGTGGCCGGGATGGTCGTCATCGGTCGGGTTCTCGTTCTCACCGCCGGTATAGCCGACGCGAGTGGAGATCACCCCGTCGCGGCGGCGAAGCAGCTCCTGCATTCCCCAGAAACAACCCCCGGCCAGGATCGCGGTCTCGGTGTTGTTCGTCATGGCGCTCCCCCGGACATTCGCTTCCAGCCTAGTCTCGGGGACAGCGCCGGAACCGTCGAGGCCGTGGCTTGGACGGTTACGGAGCGGGGCGCCTGTCCCAGCCGTGGAACGGTGAGCGGTCGCCCGCGTCCCAGGCCTCGCGCAGTCCCGGCTTGCTCAGGTCCCAGTCGGGGCGGACCTCACTGGTCGCCGCGCGAAGGTCATGCCAGAGGTCGTAGACCGACGGGCGGCCCCAGAACCAGTAGCCGTTGTAGATGCTGTGAACGACGAGGCCCGGCTTGAGCACGAGCGTGTACGGGATCATCGGGTTGTTCTCTGGGTCGGTGTACTCGGCGATGTCGAGGTCCTGCTGGACGGTCCGCCCTGGATCTGACAGGAACGGCCACTGGGCACCGACCGAGGCGCGGAACTCCTGCAGCGTGTGGTGCTCGTCGGTCGAGATCGTGGCGATCTGGGTGTAGGAAACCGCGATCTTCGGCTGGAACGCCGCGAGCTCAAGATGCTGCTGGTGCTCCTTCGGGCAGTAGTGGCCGCGCGCGAGCGTGAGGATCATCGGATCGCGGCCCTGGATTTCGCTGAGCTTACGGACGGTGCTGGTGTGGTCGGGCAACGCGTAGTCAGGGAAGACGCTTCCGGGGACGATGTCGGAGCGCATGAATGACTTCCTCTCACGTGGCGTCGCGGACCGCAGGCAGTGTCACTGACCGAAGGAGTGTCACTGACCGAAGGCAGTATGCCCGCCGGCGCGCCTTACGACCCTGCGACGAGTTCGTCGAGCACGCCGGCGAGACCAGCCAGGTCAGGCAGTTCCCTGGCGGGCGCGAGCTCCGCCCGCTCGATGCCACGATCGCCAGCTCGAAGGGAACGCCGATGACCGTGAGCGACGCCTCGATCAGGTCGCGGTCGGTGTTCGAGAGGGCGACGAGCCGCCAGCCGCGCTCGTGGGCTTCGGCCAGCGCGGCGGGCACCTCGGGGAACACGGGCCAGCCAGGAAGCGAGCGACCAAGGGCGTCGTGCTCTCCGTCAGGAAGGGCAACCCCGGCCTCGGCCGCGAGCTCAGCGAGCGCGGCTGCCATGACGTCCCGGTAGCGCCAACCGGGATGCTCGCTCTGGATGCGCGGCTCGATCGCGTGATACCGCCCGAGCAGATGCTCCGCGGCCGGCGGTCCGAAGATGCGGGCGAGCTCCGCCTGTATCCCCGCGTTCCAGTCGACGAGCGTTCCGTAGCAGTCGAACGTCGCCCATCGCGGCGCCATCGCAGGAGCATCGCATGGCGTCACGGACAGCACAAGTTCCGCGACGCCGGCTCAAGGCCGGGTTGCTTGCACGGCGTGACACCCGGCCTGGCTGATGTTTCGATCGATCCATCGCTCACGGCCCGCGTTCCTGAGGGAGACCGGATGACCATCCTCGATGACATCGGCGCGCATATCCCGGCACACCGCGTGCTCACCGATCCTGACGTGATGCTCGGGCTGTCCAGGGACCAGGGCGAGGGCGCGGCGGCCGGCAAGCCCGTCGCTGTGATCAGGGCCGAGTCAGCCGGCGAGGTCGCCGAGGTGGTCAGGGCGTGCATCAGGCACCGCGTGCCCGTCGTGGCGCGCGGCGCGGGGACCGGCCTGTCGGGCGGCGCGAACGCGATCGACGGCGGCATCGTCATCGCTCTTGACCGCATGAACCAGGTGCTGCGGATCGACCCCATGGAGCGCCTAGCCGTCGTCCAGGCCGGAGTGATCAACGACGACCTGCGCAGCGCGGTCGCGGTGCACGGGCTGTGGTACCCGCCTGACCCGGCGAGCTCGCCGTGGTCGACGATCGGCGGGAACGTGGCCACCAACGCCGGCGGCATCTGCTGCGTCAAGTACGGCGTCACGCGCGACTACGTGCTCGCGCTGGAGATGGTCACCGGCACCGGCGAGATCGTGCGGATCGGTCGGCGTACCGCGAAGGGCGTCGCCGGGTATGACCTGGTCGGCCTCGTGGTCGGCGCGGAAGGCACGCTCGGGGTGATCACCGAGGTGACCGTCCGCCTCCGCCCGCTGCCGCCGTCGCCGCGCTCGATCGTGGGTTTCTTCGGCTCGATCATCGACGCGGGCAACGCGGTCCGCGCGGTCGCCGACGCGGGGCTCACCCCGTCCGCCCTGGAACTCATGGACCGGCACTGCCTCGCGGCGGTCGATGCCTGGAAGAACATGGGCCTGTCGGTGGATGCGGAGGTCATCCTGCTCGGCCGCGTCGACGACCCGGGCAGCACGGGAGACGCGCAGGCCGCCGCGATGGTCGAGTGCTTCAGCGTCTCGGGCGCCACCTTCGCCGCCGCGTCCGCAGACGACGAGGAGGCAGACGCGATGTTCGCCGCGCGGCGGCTGGCGTACCCGGCGCTGGAGCGGCTCGGGCCTGTCGTCACCGAGGACGTGTGCGTCCCCAAGGCCCAGGTGCCCGAGATGCTCGCGAGGATCGAGGCGGCGGCGAACCGCCACGGCATCAAGATCGCCAACGTCGCGCATGCCGGGGACGGAAACCTGCACCCGCTGCTGGTCGCCCAGACAGGCGACGACGACGAGCGGCGCAGGACCGAGCTCGCGTTCGAGGAGATCATCACCGACGCCATCGCGCTCGGCGGAACCGTCACCGGGGAGCACGGAGTCGGCCTGCTCAAACGCCATGGCCTCAGCCAGGAACTCGACCCCGTGGTGATGGAGATGCACCGCGCAGTCAAGCGGGCGCTCGACCCGCACCACATCCTCAATCCCGGCAAGGTATTCGACCTGGACTGATCACCCTGACGGAAGAATTCAGGATCCAGCGAAGTCGACGTCGCTCGCCTGAACCGTGCCGGCCTTCCGGCCAGGCGCCGACTGGTACTTCCAGTACAGGTTCGTGTGCGCGATCACCTGGTCAGGCGGCGGCGCTCCCCATTCGGTGTGGTCTTCTGTCGTGTGGGCGTCGCCGACAAGCATCGCGTCGTATCCCCTCGTGAACGCGCCGTGCAGCGTCGAGCGGATGCACGCATCGGTCTGGGCTCCGGCGACCACGAGGCGCCCGACGCCCAGGCCAGACAGCACCGACTCCAGCGTGGTGTCCTCGAACGAATCGCCGTAGTTCTTGCCGACAACCGGATCGCTGTCGCCGGGCTTCAGCTCGGGAACGATCCGCCATTCGTCGCTGCCCTGCGCGAGATCCTCGTCGGAATGCTGGACCCACACGACGGGGACCCGTTCCAGGCGCGCCTTCTCGACCAGGCTGGCGACGTTCGCGACGACGGCGTCGCGCTCGTAGCTGCCGTCGACGACGCCGTTCTGCACGTCGATGACGAGGAGTGCGGTGTTGGGCCGGTTCTGGAGCGTGGTCATGACGTTCCTCACTGACTGACGGGCGGCTAGCTCTCGGGTGCCCCGTCCACGCTAGTCCCGCCCACTGACATCGGCCCGGACTCGACCGCATCGAGGCGGATATAGGAGGTTTCGACGAGCAGCACCGAGGTCACCCTGCCGTCGTCGCGGCGGCGGAAACCAGCCTGAAACCGGGTACCTCAGGGCTGACGAAGACGAGCTGGCCGGCCTGCCACTCCAGGCGCAGGATCCAGCCGCCGAGCTGCGGGCGGGCGTACACGCCGAGCAGCGGCAGGTACCCGGCGGGAACGGGACCGGGCTCGCCGGCGGCCCGCACAGGCGCCGGGACATGGCGGGACGCGATCTCGGCGAGGCCGAAGGCGACGGCAGTTCCGTCAGCGTTCCCGTTCACCAAGACGACGGCGCCGACCTGCCTGGCGGGGTCGAAACACAGCACCGAGGTGAACCCGGGCAGCCATCCCCCGTGCTGAATCCACACCTGGTCGTGGTCGCGGATCCCTGACCACGAGATGCCCCACGCTTTCGTCCATCCGTCGTCGGCCAGGTAGCGGGGCTTGTGCATCTCGCGCAACGACGCCGGCGCAAGGACAGACGCTTCGGCGGACGGCCCGTAGGCGCCCAGCTGGAACGCGATCCACCTGGCGAGGTCCTCGGCGCACGACCACAGCCCGCCCTCGGCCCACACCGGGGTCGGCCAGGGTGAGGTCCGGCGAGCCTTGGTAGCGCGAGAGTGACCAGTCCGTACCCGGCGGATCCATCGCCAGCCCAGACTGGTGGCTCAGCATCCGGCGGATCGTCACCGCCTCGACCGGCCCGAACGGGCTCGCGGCGCTGCGCAGTTCCGGCAGGTGCGCGACCGCTGGATCGTCCAGGTCCAGGCGCCCCGCGTCACGGAGCCGCATCACGGCCGTGCCGGTGACGGTCTTGGTGACGGACGCGATCCGGTACAAGGTTCCCGGCCTCGCTGGCCGCCCGGCCGCGACGTCGGCGAAGCCGGCCGCGGCCGGGCACGCTGACTCGGCGCCGCAGACCACCGCCGCGGCGGCGCCTGGTAGCCCGCCATCCAGCACGAACGCACCGAGCGCGGCTTCCAGCTCCGCGGCGGCTGATGAGATTTCCGGCATAGCTGAGATTTCAGGCATAACAGGGCTCCCGGCGAACTCGGCGATCATGGCACAGTCCCGGCACCGCTGACACCTCAATTTCGCCAGCACCCTGACCCGCGCCCGGACTTCTCGATGTCTCGGCAATGTGTTTGAATACTGCTGTGGAACAGGCTGGACTTCCCCCGATACCGGAACAGTGCCGGGCCAGGCATCCGTGGGGACCTGGCCTGGTCACGATCGACTGGGAACCGTGTGACTGCCCGCCGGCCAGGACGGCGCGCGGCGGGCACCTCACGGTCCGGTGCGGCCAGCCCGGCTGCGAGGAGACGTGGCTGGCGCCGCTGCACAAGCGCGAGGACATGAAGATCCTCGGCCATCACCGGCCCGGCTACCGGTAGGGGGCGTGGGTCTCAGCGGCGCGGCTGCGCGGGCCGGCGGCGATCTCGGCGATCCACTCCTCGGACACGTCCAGATCGACGATCGTGCCGGTCAGGACGTCGTCGTCCGCGTCCTGCTCCGTCTCTGACAAGGCGACCGAGGACACCGGCGCCGCGGGCAGGGCCTGGCCCAGTGCTGGCTGGCTCAGTACTGGCCGGCCCAGTGCTGGCCGGCCCAGTGCTGGCCAGCCCAGTGTCGGCCGGCTCAGTGCCGCCGGTCGCGGGGCTGCCGGACGCAGCGGCGCAGGACGCGGCACGCCGCCAGACGACGGAGAGGGGATGAAGCGCGGCTGCGCAGCAAGCTGAGACGAGGGGGCGGCACGCGGCGGCGCGGCGGGCTCGGCCGGCGTCAGGCGCAGCGCGAGTGCGGGGCACATCTCGACGGCCTGGCGCGCTTCCCTGACCAGCCACCGTGGCACCGGCATGTCCAGCATGACAGGGAAGCCCTGCTGATCGAGCTGGATCAGCTCGGGCACGATGTGGGCACAGAGCCCGTGCCCCTGGCAGCGGGTCCAGTCGACGGTCAGCTCCAGCTCGCCAGGCGCGACGGGCAGCGGCAGGCTGGTGCCTGCCTTGCGGCCGCAGCCGCCACGGAAGAAATGCTCGGCCAGGTCGTCGGCGAACACGTCCACAGCCGACAGCACGAACCGGGAGACGCCGTCCGGGTGCGAGCACGCGCCGCGGCCCCTGACCGACGCCGCGCTCCGGCGCAGCGTGTCCAGCTCTTCCACCCCGCCAGAGCCTTCGGCCAGGGCGACGAACGAACGGGCAATGCTGGGAAGGCCGAGCTTGCACGGGCCGCACTGGCCTGAGGACTCCTTCGCCAGATACGCTGCGACCCGCGCCACCTCGCCGATCGGACAGCTGTCCTGGCCAGGCACCAGCACGACTCCGGCGCCGAGCGTCCCCCCTGCCGCTGCCAGGCCGGCCCGGCTCACGGGCGCGTCATAGGCCTCCTGCACGGTGAGCCAGCTGCCGTGGTAGCCGCCGACCAGCACGCCATCGCCTGGCAGGGCGCCGCACAGGTCGAGCACATCGCCGAGCGGCGCGCCCGTGGGCACCTCCACCACCGCAGGCCTTTGCACCGCGCCGCCGACGGTCAGCAGCACCGTTCCAGGTTCGGCAGCGGTGCCGGCGGTGGCGTAGCCGTTCGGCCCGATCATCGTCAAGATGGCGAGTTGCGCGAACGTCTCCGCGTTGGACAACAAGGTCGGGCGGCCCGCGACGCCGCTTGAGCTCGCGTGGCTCTTGCGTCCGCTTGGCAACGGCGTCCGCCCGTTCATCGCGTTGATCAGCGAGCTGGATTCGCCTGAAACGAACCTGTCCGGCACCCGCACCACCTCGACCAGCCGCCTGAGGGCTGGCTCGGCTGCTGCTGCCTGCCTGACCGACCTGGCCGCCAGCGAGTTGGTGACCCCCACCACGATCTTCTGGGCGCCCAGCGCGGCAGCGGCCGCCAGCGCTCCGTTCAGCACCAGGTACGGGGACCTGAGCAACAGCATCCGGTCCTTGACGCTGCCAGGTTCGCCCTCTGTCGCGTTCACCGCGACCACCGGGGCGCGCTTGCGGGACCGTGCCGCAAGCAGCACAGCGGAGAGCTTGCGCGCGACCGGGAACCCCGCACCGCCCCGCCCGCGCAGGTCAACCTGCGCGGCCATGGTGATCAGCTGCTGGGCGCTGCGCCGCGGCACAGGGCCGAAGACTTGCTGATAGGCCGCCCTGTCGATCCTGGTCAGCCGGTCCAGCCCCGCCGTGAGCCTCGGCTGGCCGATGCAGAACACCTCCGGCACCGCGGCCGGCATCACCATGGCGCGCCCCCGTCCGCCGGCTCCTGCCACCACTCACCGCGCGGTGCAGCGGCGTCCCGGCGGGCTGCCGGAAGCACCCACGGCGATTCCTGTCCGCCGGCAACCTGCCGCCGGGTGTCAATGCGGCGCGGCAGCGCCGTGACAATGTCCTGGGCCGAGGCGTACCTCGTCGTGGCCGGCACGGGGCCTGGCAGCACCTCGGCGCGGCCGCGATGCGCGGCCGCGGCCCTGATCAGCAACGCGAGCACGACCGCGGCAACGCAGGCGCCGTAGCTCCATTCCACGTACGGCTTCGCCGGGCGGCCGCCGAGCAGCCCGTGCAGGATGGCGAACGGCCACGCCGCGTACGCCGTGACGTGCACGCCGCGCCACAGTCTCGGCCAGCGATCAGCGAACGTCCGCCTCGCGACCCCGGTCGCGATGATCACGAGCATCAGATCGGACGCGAGGGTGCCGAGCCCGATGTACAGCCTGCGGTGACCTGACAGGAACGGGACGACCGCATCGATGAGATGGGAGCGGTGCGCCAGGATCTCCAGCGCGACGTGGGCAATCAGGGCGCCGATCGCGGCCACCGAGATCGCGCGGTGCACCGCCTGCGAGACCACCCTGCCGCCTGCCGGCATCACGATCCGGTCGGTGGCGATCAGCCCAGCGGCTACCGTCGCGGTGAGCGCGACCAGCGCGAACACGCCGGTGTAGAAGAGCAGGAACCGCTGCACGGCCATGATGATCGCCTGCCCCTGGCTGGTCAGGCTGGCCGCGAAGCTCCCGCACGCCGCGACCGCGAGCACCACGCCTGCCAGGATCCATGGCCGCTTCCGATCGCGGCCAAGCCTGACCTCCGGCACCGTCAGGCGCCTGCGCCTGGCTGCCACCTAGTCCCAACCTCCCGGGGTCAGTCGCCACCACTGGCTCCGCGTGACGTTCAGGGCCGAAACTTCTCGATTTGGCGGCAGACGGCAGGGTCTGCGAACGCGAACGATGGTAACGGAGCTATCACAAATGCGCGGACAAATGATTTATTTGTCATAACCACCATTCTTCGCCGCAGGTCAAACGCGGTGGTGTATGCCGAGGGACGGGGAGCGCTGGGTCAGAGCGAGAACCCGGGCGGGCGCGCGAGGCCGGGATGCTCGCGCTGGAAAGCCCTGGCCGCCGCCAGCGTGCGCACCCAGTCGTAGTAGACGCTCTTGCAGCTGAGCAGCTCGAACCCAGGTCGCGCAGGCGGGCGAGCCCGGCCGCGTGGCCGCCGCACGGCGAGTACACGGCATCGTGGATCACGACCACCCGGTACCCGGCATCGGCAAGGCCGACCGCTGAGTGCGTCACGCACACATCGGTCTCGAAGCCGGCCAGGACCGCGGTCCTGCGTCCTGTCCCGCGCACCGCCCGCATGATGTCCTCGCAGTCGGCCAGCCCGAAGACGGGCTTAGGACAGCGGCGTCGGTGGCCCTTCGGGCCGGCTGCTGGCCTCGGGCCCGTTATGCTGCAGGTCTTCCTCTGTGACAATCGCGGGTATGCCGAGCGCCGTCGCCGCGGCGACCAGCCATGCCGCGCGCCTGGCGGCGGTCAGCGCGCTGGCGGCCTCGATCGCGTCCAGGCGCTCGCCCCAGAATGCCGGCTGCAGATCAACGACGATGAGCATGCTGTCGTCGCGTGCGATCAGCGGCATCGCTGTTAGCCCTGGTCCTCGCCCTTGCGCTCGGCGCGCTTGCGCCTCTTGCCCTCGTGCATCGCCTGCACCCGTGCGATCGGGATGCCGTGGCCCTCGGCGATCAGCTCGTCAGACAGCGTCTGCGGCGCAGGCAACAGGTCAGCCCACGGATCCCTGCCGGCTGCCAGCGCGGCCGCGGTGTGCACGGTGAAGTCGGCCGGCGTCACGTCGCCGAGGTCATCCCACGGCACGGGGAACGACACGGGCGCGCCTGGCCGTATCCGCGGGCTGTAGGCCGCGACCAGCGTGGCCCCGCCGGCCCTGGTGGAGTCGATGAACACCTTGCCGTGCCTGTCGTCCTTGATGAACGCCGTCGTCGCGAGGTCACGGTCGAGCCGCTCAGCCCTGGCCGCGAGCGCGCGGGTGGCTGCGGCCACGTCCTCGATGCCTGGCTTGTCGTCAAGCGGCACGATGACGTGCACGCCCTTGGCGCCGCTGGTCTTCACGGCGCCCGCAAGCCCGGTGTCGTCGAGCGCCTGCCTGACCAGGTAGGCGGCCCGCACGGCGAGCCGGAAGGATTCGTTCGCGGGTGGGTGGGCGGGTGGGTGGGCGGGTGGGTCGATGTCCAGCACGAGGTGCGTCTGCCGGTCCCAGCGCTCCGTCCTGACCAGGGCCGGGTGATACTCGACAGCGCGCTGATTCGCGAACCACAGCAGCGTCCTGCGGTCGTCGCACAGCGCGTACGTCACCTGGCGGCCGGCCGACTGGGCCCACTGGCTGACCGTGCGGATCCACGGCGGCGCGTACGTGGGCATGTTCTTCTGCATGAACGGGTCCTGGCCGCGCAGCACCCTGATCACCGACAGCGGCCTGTCCCGCAGCACCGTGATCATCGGACCGGACATCGCGTCCAGGTAGTCGACCAGGTCCCGCTTGGTGGCGTTCGCGTCGGGGAACAGCGGCTGATCGAGGTTGGTGAGCGAGACGCCGTCCCGCTCGTCGCCGCCCTGCGCGCGCTTATCCGCCATAGTCGAAGAGCAGCGCGAGTGAGTCGTCAAGCTTGCGCAGCGTGCCGTCGGAGACCCGGCCGACCGGGTCGGGACCGAGGCGGTCACGGCGCAGCCTGACCACAGAGTAGGACTCGAGGTGGCCGCTTACCTCGTCGTCGCTGGTCAGCGCCACGACATAGGGGGTCTCTGTCAGGTCGGGGCGATCGCTGACCCTGACGACGACGGGGTGGCCCGTGATCGCGCTGAACCCGTCATTGCTGACGATGACCACGTACCCGGCTCGCCCCAGACCTCGATGCGAGTAGACCTCGCCGCGATTCACGCAGCGCCCTTCCCCGCCTCCGGGTTAGGAAAGTCCTGTTCGCTGGCTTCCGCCCAGGCCGCCCAGGCGTGCCCCGTGCCCCGGTCGATCTCGGCCACCGTGGCGGCGGCGTCACGCTGCACTTTCTCCCTGGCCGACCTGGACATCCACGCTGACATCGGCAGGCCGGCCAGTTCGGCTGCCGCCTTGGCCTGCCGGTATGTCCGCTCGTCCATGCTGATGCTGATGGTCTTCACAGCCATGTCAATAACGATATCAATAACATTCTCGCAACGAGAGCGGTTGGCCACAGAAGGAGCTCTAAGCCTCTCGCCAACTATGCGCCCCGGTGATGTGGCCAGAAGGCGGGATCGCCAGACTAGGGGGATGACTGAGCACAGGGAGCCTAGCCCCGAGCAGCTCGCGAAGGTCCTCGTGGTCGGCCCGGACGGCATCGCGCAGGAGACCGACGCCGCCGAGGCGAGCGGCGAACGCCCCGTGACCGAGATGGTCGAGCAGCCCGCGAAGGTCATGCGCGTCGGCAGCATGATCCGGCAGCTGCTCGAAGAGGTCAGGGCGGCCCCGCTGGACGAGAAGAGCAGGGCACGGCTCAAGGAGATTCACACCAGCTCGATCAAGGAGCTTGAGGACGGCCTGGCCCCCGAGCTCGTGGAAGAGCTCGAGCGGCTTTCGCTGCCGTTCGCCGAGGATGACATTCCGAGCGAGGCCGAGCTGAGAGTCGCTCAGGCCCAGCTTGTCGGCTGGCTCGAGGGCCTGTTCCACGGGATCCAGACCACTCTGTTCGCCCAGCAGATGGCCGCGCGTGCCCAGCTCGAGCAGATGCGCAGGGCGCTCCCGCCAGGAATGATGCCGTCCCCGGAAGACGCCGCGGCGGGCCAGCAGCAACAGCAGCGGACCTCAGGTCCTTACCTATAGCGCCGCTAACGGCGCGCCGCGCCTGATCCGGTCCAGCCAGCCGGCGGCGTCGGTAAACGAGGCGTCGCTGCGCTCGGCGAGCGCGCGCTCCGCCGCGATCTGCCCTGGATCGGTTTCGTGCCCGGCGTCAGCCATCGGATAGCTGCCGAGGAAGCGCACCGCGCTGCAGGTGCGGCGCAGGCCCATCAGCGCCTCGCCAACCCGCGGCGCGGCGACGTGCCCCTCGCAGTCGATGAAGAAGCAGTACCTGCCGATCCCCTCGCCGGTGGGCCTGGACTCGATCCGGCTCAGGTTGACGCCGCGGACCGCGAACTGGCTCAGGATGTCCATGAGCGCGCCCGGGTGATCATCAGCCAGGAAGGCGATCACCGAGGTCCTGTCGTGGCCCGTCGCCTTCGGCACCGGGCCAGGCTTGCCGACCTCGACGAACCTGGTCACCGCCGCGGCGTTGTCGTGCACGCCGTCGGCGAGCACGTCCAGCTCGTAATAGCGCGCCGCGAAGCTCCCGGCGAGCGCCGCGTCCAGCTCGTAATCGGCGACCTGCTGGGCCGCTTCGGCGTTAGACAGCGCCGGCCGCCAGTGCGCGTCAGGCAGGTTCCTTGCCAGCCACTGCCGGCACTGCGGCTGAGCGACCGGGTGGCCGCCGACCACCTTGATGTCCGCGAGCGCCGTCCCTGGCCGCGCCAGCAGCGCGAACTCGACGGGGACGATCACCTCGGCGTTGATCACCAGCTGCGGCCCGGTCGCGAGCTCGTCCAGGGTCGCGTTCACGCCGCCCTCGACCGAGCTCTCGATCGGCACGACCGCGCGGCCGGCGCGGCCGCCGTGCACGGCGTCGAGCGTGGCCTCGATCGACGCGCAGGGCAGCGCCTCGAAGTCGCCGTCCGGATGCAGCGCGCTAACGGCCTGCTCGCAGAACGTGCCGCGCGGCCCCAGATAGGCGTACCGAGGCTGGCCGGTCACGTGACGTCCGCCTGGCCGGTCGGCTGGGTGTCGGGCGGGGTCGCGGCGGGCCACCAGGGCCGGCGCGACGCGAGCGCACGGGCCACGCCTGCCAGCTGCCTCGCCCGGTGCACCTGCGAGCGCAGGTCCTTGCCGGTGGCCCGGTGCGCGAGCGGCACCTGCACTTCCTCGACGCGCATGCCCTTGCGCAGCAGGTCGATAGTGAGACCGGTCTCGGCTCCCCAGCCGGGCGCGAGCGGCCGTGCCGCCTCGAACGCCGCCCTGGTCAGGCAGCGCTGGCCGTTCAACGGCTCAGCCGGCCGCCAGCCGGTCGCCCGCTCGATGCCGGCCCCTGACAGCCCGATCACGAGGCCGTGACCACCGCGCTTGACCCTGGTGGCGAAGACGGCGATGGTCATGTCCGCGCGCCCGGCGATCACGGGCTCGGCCAGCGGCCCGGCGTGGGCGGCGGTCTCACCCAGGTCGCCATCGAGGAACAGCAGGTGGTGCGGGACCGCCGTGCCCCGCTCCGACTCGATCACCGCGACGGCCTCGGCACCTGTCTCAAGCGCGGCGGCCTTGCCGCGGGTCCGCGCGTGCCGCACGACGGTCGCCCCGGCGCCGCGCGCCTCGGCGCCGGTGCCGTCGTTCGAGCTGTCGTCGACTACGACGACGATGTCCGCTCCCGGGATCCGCGTGGCGGCCCTGACGGTCGCGCCGATCCGGTCGGACTCGTTCCTGGCTGGGATGACGACGGCCAGGTCGCCGCCTGGCGACATGGCAGTGATCTTAATGGCGGGATCTGAGTGGCGGGATCTTAGTGGCGGGCTCGGCCGCCCGATGCCTGCTGCGGCTCGTGCCCGGTGCTAGCTGCCGACGGCCTGCGCGGGGTTGTCGGTCACGGTGAAGACCGCTTCCAGCCCCGTCACCTGCAGGATCTTCCGGACAGCTGGGCGCGGGGCGGCCAGTTCCACGTCACCGCCGGCGTCCCTGGCCTGCTTGTGGGCGGCCAGCAGCACGTTCACGCCGGTCGAGTCGCAGAAGTCCACTCCCGACAGGTCAACGACCAGGCGAACCGGGCTGCCGCCGGCGAGCACACCAGCAAGCTCGCGCTGCAGCCGGGGAACCGTGTAGAGATCGATCTCGCC
Source organism: uncultured Actinomycetota bacterium (assembly GCA_963739025.1). Lineage (GTDB taxonomy): Bacteria > Actinomycetota > Actinomycetes > Streptosporangiales > Streptosporangiaceae > Chersky-822. The sequence goes on from CAVTYS010000008.1 coordinate 366,105, forward strand.
CTGGACCGACATGACGACGTATTCCCCCTGCTGCCGGCATGTGACCTTTAGCTCCACCTCCCGCACATTACTCGCCCCGGCCGCGATCCACCACCCGCTGAAGATGCACCATAACGGGTACGGGCCACGCGAAAACGCCTTCTGGGACTGACTTCCCGCACTCCCGCAGGCTTGGACAAAGCTTTGGCAAAGCGCGCTGGTTTGCGCCGTTCCTGGCCGATCCGCCCCCGTCACTTTCGGGACACCAGCGCGACGTCTCCTGAGGCGATCAGGAGCCGCCGTCAAGGCAAACGACGCCGCGATCCGCGTACCCTGAAGACATGGCGCGCATCATCCTGTTCGTAATCGCGGCCGTCGTGGCCCTGGTGCTGCTGTTCGTGCTGTTCTGGCACCTGCTGCACCTGCTGATACTTGGCTTCTGGGTCGTGCTTGTGGTGTTGCTCGGATTCGGGCTGTTCCGCATCGGGCGCTGGTCCGCTTCGCGGCGATCGTAGACGCTGGGCTCAGCCCATCGGGGTGAGCTCGCCCACCCGGCGTGACTGGTCGCTCGCCGGTTCGCCAGGCTCTATTGGGTACGCGCCCGCGACTGGCGCCGAACGCGGCGCGCTGTCGAACTCGCCGGAATCCGGCTCACCGCCGGCAGGCTGATCTTGGTCCGCCGCGGATCCGGCCGCTTCTGGCACCGGAGCCGGCTCCCGGTGAATAGGGGCACACAGGCAGCGCGGTCCGCCGCGGAACGCGCCTAGCTCGTTGCCCGGCACCGCGATGACCTCGAAGCCCGCCGCCTCGAGCCTGGCGTTGGTCTCGGCGTTCCGCTCGTTGCAGACCGCGACGCGCGGGCTGATGGCCAGCGCGTTGCCGCCGTCGTCCCACTGGCTGACCTGGCCAGGGTGTGACTCGATCCCGGTGTCGATCACCGTGAGCCTGTCGATGCGCATCGCGCGGGCGGCCGCTTCGAGGAACGGCTGCGGGCGTGATACCCGCAGCTCACCGTCGCGCGCGGTGATGGTCAGCGCGGTCAGCGTGAACGCCAGCGCGGGAACCATGATCACGACACCGGTGTCGATGACTGTGCAGAGCCTGTCCAGGTGCCCGCCCTCGCCGCGCTGGTTCATCGGCACCGCAAGCACCGTGTGCGCAACGCCAGCCTCGAGCAGGTGGCTGGCCAGCCGCTCCGCGCTGGCCGGCGAGGTCCGCACGCCGACTCCCACAGCCACCACGCCGGGCGCCAGCAACAGCACGTCGCCGCCGTCGAGCTGCCTTCGGCCGGCCTCGTAGCGTGACCTCAGCCCGCCGAACCGCGGATGGTGCCCGTAGATGAGCGCCATCAGGCTGGTTTCCCTGCGCCGCGGGCCCGGCAGGCTGGTGACCACGGCCTGGTCCCCGATCCAGGTGCTCGCGTCCCTGGTGAACACCAGGTTCGGCAGCGGGTCGATGACAAAGTCGTGCGGATCGAGCAGGTCGTAGACCAGGCCGCTGCCCGACCTGAGCTCGCCAGGCGTCAGCCCGGCGATCAGGACCGCCGTCAGGTCCTCTGGCGACAGCGACGCCAGGTGATCGCGCACGTTCGCGCCGAGCACGTCGCCGAGCTCAGCTCCGGCTAGCACCGAGGTGATCGCCTCGTCCCGCGCCGAGGCGTAGCAGAGCACATCCTGCAGGAGCTCAGTGACGTAGAGCACCTCAGCTCCGCGATCCCGCAGCACGTCGGTGAGCACGTCGTGTTCCTGTTGCGCCCGCGCCACCCATGGCTGGCCGTCGAACCCCAGCCGACCCTTGGTTCTCGGCGTGATCCGCCTGAGTTCGAGCCCTGGCCGATGAACCAGCACTGTCCTGAGGCAGCCAACTTCACTGTCAGTACCAATGCTCTGGCTCACGATTCCCCCGCGATTCCTCGCCATACCCCCGCACGGCGCCCCTGTTGGCAGTATCACCAATCCGTGCCGGATTACTCCAAGCCGGATGAGCTGGGGCCGTGTCGCCGAAGGCGGACCTGTTGACGGCGCGGTCTTGAACCGGGTACGAGGCAGTCTTGAACCGGGTGCGAGGCAGTCTTGAACCGGGTGCGAGGCAGTCTTGAACCGGGTGCGAGGCAGTCTTGAACCGGGTGCGAGGCAGTCTTGAACCGGTTACGGGGCGGTCTTGGGGAGGCCGGCGACGACGTCGGCGTGACGCCAGGGCAAGCCAGAGGTCAGCGGCAGGCCCGCAGGGCCTGGCGCGTCGCCGTGCCCGCCAGAGCCGTTGTGCCTGGGTGCCGCGAGCACGGCCCAGACGGTCAGCCCGACCTCGTCGGCGCGCACCCCCCAGGTCAGGCACAGGTGCTCGACGATGCTGAGCCCGCGGCCGCTGACCGAGGACGGCGAGGGGTGACCGGCATGCGGGACGGTCGCGCCGCCGCCGTCGCTGACCGCGACCTCGACCGAGGTCCCGTCCATCGCCCAGGTCACCTGGAGCCGCTCGCCTGGCAGCGGGTACGCGTGCAGGATCGCGTTGCTGAGCAGTTCGCTGATGACGAGCACGGCGTCCCGCACGGCGCTATCGAAGACCCCGGCGGCCCTGAGTTCGTCGGAAAGGGCCCGGCGTGCGAGGGCGACGCTGGCCGGAGCACACGGCAGGTGGACGACGCTCGACGTGCTCACCTCCCTCGCCACCCGCCCCGGCATCGTGGCGCGTTTCTTTCCGCACTGCGGATGTCAGATGCCCGGCCTCAAGCGGCCGGAAACCGCCAGGAACCGAGGCGCTGCTCACACTAAGCGGTCCTTCGGCCGGCCTACGGCGGCCGAAGATCACGGCGTGCCAAGCCAGCAAGGCATTGCGCTCTGCTGACCCCTGATTGAACGGTTGTTTGCGTTACTGGATCGTTATTGAACAGCGCAGAATAACGGCTGCCGGCCGACCAGGCGCCGGCCATCCGGGCGCGGAAGGGGAAACCGTCCGGCGGCGGTGTTCACGGTCCGCAGCGGGGACGAGGCGCTTACTCGGGTACAGTCGGCGCCGTGATATTCGCGCGCTCCGGCAACCGGCCATGCCCGGTATCCGAGGCATGAGGTCCACCAAGGCCCGCCTGCCTGGCCAGGTGCTCAACGGCGCGAACGCCACGCAGGCGGACGAGGGCAACCAGGCCGCGGCGGCGCAGCCGGATGGCTCGCTGGCGGCACTGGCCGCCCAGTACGGCCTGCGGCCGAGTGCGCAACGACCTTCCATCGGCACGTACCTCAGCGAGCTCGCACGCCGGTGGAGCTTCATCATGGGCTTCGCCACCGCCCGCAACGTGGCCATGTATACCGAGGCGAAGCTCGGCCAGCTCTGGCAGGTGCTCGCGCCGCTGCTCAACGCCGGCGTCTACTTCCTGATCTTCGGCCTGATCATCAAGGGCGTCAGCCGCGGCGTGCCCGACTACCTGCCCTTCCTGGTGACAGGCGTCTTCGTGTTCAGCTTCACCCAGCGGACCTTCATCTCCACCTCGAAGGTCATCACCGACAGCCTGCCGCTGATCAGGGCGCTGAAGTTCCCGCGGGCCGCGCTGCCGCTGGCCTACGTGATGATCGAGCTGCAGCAGATGCTGCTGTCGATGGCCGTGCTGTTCGTCCTCATCCTCGCCGAGGGCGAGCCGCTGACCTGGCACTGGCTGCTCGTCGTGCCGACCCTGGCACTGCTGACGATGTTCAACGCTGGCATCGGCATGTTCGCGGCCAGGACCGGCGCGCGGGTCAACGACTTCGCCCAGTTGCTGCCGTTCTTGATGCGGACCTGGCTGTACCTGTCCGGCGTGATCTACAGCGTCCAGCTGTTCGTCGCCGAGCATGCCCAGAACCACGGCTGGGTCACCACGCTCGTGCAGGCCAATCCGGCCGCCATCTACATCACGCTGATCCGCCAGTCGCTGCTGAGGTCTCAGCGCGAGAGCGCCTTCGGCGCCCATGCGCCTAACCTCGCGAAATGCGACGCCTGGGCGGGGATGACGACCAGGCCGAGCGGCGTCAGCCCTGCTGCGTGGCGGCACGCGAACTTCCTGGTCAAGAACGAACTGCCGCACGATCACCCACTCAACCAATTCGGCAGCGCGTACTGCCATGCGACGTACATCTCCAGCCACCTGTGGCTGTTCGCGGTCGGCTGGGGCGTGCTCGCCGTGCTGCTGGGCTTCTGGTATTTCTGGCGGAAGGAGGTGAACTACGGCCGTGGCTAAGCAGGCGAACACGGTCGCGCAAGTGGCTGAGGCCGCGGCTTCTGCTGGGAGCACGGGGCCAGCCGGGAGCACCGGCGAGCCCACCGTGATCGTCGACGGGCTGCACGTCGTCTACCGCGTCTATGGCGCTGACGGCAACCGCGGCACGGCCTCGACCGCCCTGTTCCGCATCATCGGCCGTAAGACCAGGCCGGCGATCCGCGAGGTGCACGCGATCCGCGGCATGTCGTTCGTCGCCTACCGCGGCGACGCCATCGGCATTATCGGCAGGAACGGCTCTGGCAAGTCGACGCTGCTCCGCGCGATCGCCGGGCTGCTGCCCCCTGAGCACGGCACGGTGTACACGATCTGCGACGCCTCCCTGCTCGGCGTCAACGCGGCCCTCATGGAGGACCTCACGGGCGAGCGGAACGTCGTCCTTGGCTGCCTGGCGATGGGCATGACCAAGGCGGAGATCAAGACCAAGTACGCCGACATCGTGGACTTCTCCGGGGTCGGCGAGTTCATCAACCTGCCGATGAAGACCTACTCGTCCGGCATGGGCTCGCGGCTGCGGTTCGCGATCGCCGCCGCCAAGGACTACGAGATCCTGCTGATCGACGAGGCGCTGGCAACCGGCGACGCCGAGTTCCGGGTCAAGAGCCACGCGAGGATCGACGAACTCCGCAAGAAGGCCGGCACGGTCTTCCTCGTCGCGCACGACCTCGAGGAGGTCGAGGACACCTGCAACCGGGTGATCTGGCTCGACCGCGGCAAGATCGTCGAGCAGGGCGAGGACGTGATCGCCATCATCGACCGCTACATCGCCGCCTCGGGCGGCGAGAAGGTCACCAGGGACCCGGTGACGAGGAAGCGGATCAGCGCCCCCGACCCGCCCGAATAGCCCTCGGACCCGCGACCGCGCGTATGCGTACGGCATACGCGAAGACTCAAGACCTCATAGCGCCGTTTTCTCTACGTCGATGACTTTGTCTTCCTCAATTGTCGTCGGTTGGCTGCCGTGGGCGCGGCAGCCGAGACAGCATGGGCTGGCGGCGCGCGCCGTTGGCGTGCCCCTTGTCCTCATCGCCGGGCGGCGGCTGTGGCTCGGCGGCCGGCGGGCTGGCTGCGACGTCGGCCGTGACGACGGCGGCCTGCGGGAGCGTGAGGCGCATGATCGTGCCGCGCCCGCCCGCAGCCGCGGCGGCGGTCACCTCGCCGCCCTGCGCCCTGGCCAGCTGGCGCACGATATAAAGGCCTAGCCCGATCCCGCCGAACCGCCGGCGGTCGCCGGCCTCGCCCTGCACGAAGCGGTCAAAGACCCGCTCGACATCGGCCGCGTCGATCCCGATGCCCTCGTCCCGCACCGTGACCTCAACCTGGCCGGACTCAGGAACGGCCGCGGCCGCGATCGTCACGGTGCCGCCATCGGGCGAGTACTTGAACGCGTTCTCGATCAGCTGGCTCACGATGCTGTCGGTCGCCGCGGCGTCGCCGTGGGCGGCTGGCAGGTCCTCGGGCACGTCGGCGACCAGGGTGTGCCGGTCGGACAGCGGCCGGAACACGGTCGCGGCCTGAGTCAGCACGCTGGCCAGGTCGAACGCCTCGTTGCTGACCGTCAGCCGGTTGGCGCCGGCCCGGGACCCGAGCAGCAGCTGATCGACGAGCCTGGCCAGCGACTCGGCGCGCTCGGCGATCGTCTGCACAGCGGCGCGGCGGTCCTTGTCGAGGAGCTTGTCCCACCGGCTCGCCAGCGTGCTCGCGAACCCCTGGACGACGGTGATCGGCGTGCGCAGCTCGTGGCTGGTCGTAGCCAGGAACAGGTCCTTGGCCTCCTCGAGTTCCTTGGCCGCCGTCACGTCGCGGAAGTCGATCACCTGCTCGTCGCGGCCCTCGAGCACCGTGCAGAGCACGTCGATCCAGCGGTCGTTCGGCAGCCGGCAGGTCAGCGTGGCACCGGGCTCCGGCAGCGGGAACGGCGGCGGTTTGGCCAGGGCCTGCGCCGCCGGCACTCCAGTGAGCACGTGCGCGGCTGGGTTCCACTGCCGTACCAGCCCGCCGCCGTCGAGCACGGCGATGCCGTCCGCGCTGCTGTCGATCACCGCGCGCTCGTGCGCACGCTGCCGCACGACCTCGCCGAAGGCGGTGGCGTTCGACAGCGCCACGCTGGCGTGCCCGGCCAGCAGCTCAAGCAGCTCGAGGTCCACGTGGCCGACCTTGCGGCCGCTGTACAGGGCATACAGCGCCCCGTACGGCCGCCCGGCCACATGCGACAGGCTCAGCGTGATCGTGTGCAGCCCCGGCAGAGCCGACCAGATCAGGTCGTCGAACCTGCCGGATTCGCCGGTCCGCATCAGCACGGTGTTCCCGGACCGCATCAGCTCGCCGACCAGGCTGCTCGGGAGGTCGGCGGTCCTGCCGCGGAGCTCGGCTGGCAGGCCGTCCATCGACACCAGGCGCAGCCGGTCGTCCTCGATCAGCACGAAGCCGCCGGCGTCGGCTCTGGTCAACTCGCGCAGGCTGGCAGCGATCCGGTCGAGAACGACTTCCAGGTCGAGTTCGGCGTTCATGTCGGCCACGACATCGCCGAGCCTGCGCACCACCCGCGCGCGCTCGGCCATGTAGTGCCGCACGGCGCCGTCCTCGTCGCTGGGGTGGGCGAGCATGATCCAGCCCAGCCGCCCGCCGGACGCGTCGGTCAGGCTGGCGATGTCCAGGCGCAGGTCGAGCATCTCGCCGGCCTTCGCGATCCGCCTGGTCGCGAGCGTGATCTGGCCGCCCGCGACGACCCGCTCGAGGACCGCGTTGTGCTCGGCTCGCAGCTCACGCGGGATGATCGGCGGCTCGAGCCCGAGAACCTCGGCCGCGGTCCAGCCGAACATCCGCTCCGCGGCCGGGTTCCAGATCGCCACCGTGCGGTCCCTGCCGAGCGCGATCAGCGGCCCTGGTGCGCAGTCGATGACCGCGCGCGCGGTCGCCTCGAGCTGGGCCTGATCCGGCCCCGTCGTCACCGCGCGCTTCCGCCACACGCCCCCTATCGTGACATCAGATTGCCTGTTCGCACGCGTTTTCCTGGGGCAACAGGACGCCGGGGTTGAGCAGGCCCGCAGGGTCGAGCGCGGTTTTGATGGAGCGCATGGCGGCGATCTCAGCGGCGGATCTCGTCCAGGCAAGCCATCCCGTCTTGACCCGGCCGACACCGTGCTCGGCCGCGGCCGATCCGCCGTGCGCCGCCGCCAGCCTGGCTACCGCCTCATCCACGCTGGCGTCGGCCGGGTCCGGCCCGAGCACGTTGACGTGCAGGTTGCCGACGCCCAGGTGGCCGAACACGATGACCCGCAGCGGGCCCGCCGGGCCGGCCGCGTTGCGCACCGCGGCATCGAGTCCGGCGCAGAACGCGCCGAGTTCGTGGATCGGCACCGCGACGTCGACCTTGTGCGGGATCCCGGCCGCGGCGATCGCCTCGGTCAGCCGTTCCCGGTACGCCCACAGTCCCGCCATGCCGCGAGCGTCCTGCGCGACGGCCGTGTCGGCGGGCAGCGGAACGGCGGACAGCTGGTCCAGGGCGGCGGCTCCCGCGAGCTCGACGAGGAGATAGCCCTCGTGTGCCGCGGCGGCTGGCGCCGGGAGCCCCGCGACCCGGCAGACCAGCGCGAGGCCCGCCGCGTCGACGTACTCCGCGGCCAGGAGGTCCGGGACCGCGGCGCTGATCAGCCCGAGCAGGTCAGCGGCGGCCGCGATTCCCGCGGTCCCTGCGAACAGCACGCCAGCGGCCGGATCCGCTGCCCGCAGCAGCAACCTGGCCCGCGTGATCACCGCCAGGGTGCCCTCGCTGCCGGTCAGCAGCTGCGCCAGGTCATAGCCGTTGCTGCCGGCGGTCAGGCCTGACATGTCCCCGACGACGCTGCCGTCAGCCAGCACAGCTGTCAGCCCGGCGACCTGCGCCCTGGTGGGTCCGTACCTGATCGTGTGGATCCCGCCCGCGTTGGTCGCGATCGTGCCGCCCACGGTGGCCGAGTCCCTCGACGCCAGGTCGACGCCGTAGCGCAGGCCGGACGCCGCCGCGTGCCTGGCCAGCTCGGCGATCGTGACCCCGGCGCCGGCGGTCACCTGGCAAGAAGGCAGGTCCACCGCCTCCAGGCCGCTCAGCCGCCTGGTGGACAGGATGACGCAGTCCCGCTCGCCAGACCGGGCCGGCGGGATCGAGCCGCCGACGAGTCCCGTGTTCCCGCCCTGCGGGGTGATCCTTGCGCCGTAGCCAGCGCACGCGCCGACTACCGCGGCCACCTCAGCGGTGCTGCCCGGGCTCACGACGCACGTCGCGGCGCCCGTATAGCGCCGGGTCCAGTCGGTGGCGTAACCTGCCACCACATCTGGCTCGGCGCGCACATGCGCGGGACCAGTGATGGCACTCAGGTCCGCGAGCAGGTTCCCCATCTGCCAAGCCTGACACGCCGCCCGTCCACGGAACCTGCATGGGAGCACGCGCGTCCAATGGCCGTGACATCAGCCGCACATACGGAGCGAAACGACATGAGCCACCGATCCGGCCGGACCTGGCGGTACCTGATTGCCGCGGCCGTCGCCGGCGCGCTCGCGGTGACGGGATGCAGCGCGTCAGGGCCGGATGAGCACAACGGACTGCATGCCAAGGTGGCGCTGAAGTTCCAGCTGAAGGGGTCGACCAGCGCCAGCGGCGCGCCCGCGACGCTGACCTGCGAGCCGGTGGGCGGCACTCAGCATGGAGCGGCGAGCGCGTGCTCGACGCTGCTCAAGCTGAAGAAGAACCCGTTCGCGCCGATCCCCGCGGGATCGAACTGCCCGATGCTGCTCAGGAGCAACAGGAAGATCCTGGTGACCGGCACCTGGTTCGGCATCACGGTGCACAGGCTCGTGGTCGACGGCGGCTGCGACACAGCCTTGTTCGACTCCCTCGACAAGATCATCCACTAGCCCGCCGTGGGCACCGGGGAGTTACTTCAGGAGGCGGGAGAGGCGGCGGTCGGCCAGCGGCTTGCCGCCGGTCTGGCAGGTCGGGCAGTACTGCAGCGCCGAGTCGGCGAACGAGACCTCGCGGATAACGTCGCCGCAGACCGGGCACTTCTCACCGGCCCTGCCATGCACGGCCAGGCCTGCCTTCTTCTCTTTCTTCAGCTCCGACGCCGCGAGCCCCGCTGACCGTTCGATCGCGGACCGCAGCGTGGTGATGATCACGTCGTGCAGCGCGGCGACGTCGTCTGCGCTCAGGCTCGAGGCGAGCCGGAACGGCGACATCTTCGCTGCGTGCAGGACCTCGTCGGAGTACGCGTTGCCGATGCCCGCGATGACCTTCTGGTCGCGCAGCACACCTTTGATCTGGGTCCGCCGGCCTGAGAGCATGCCGCCCAGCGCCTCGGCCGTGAACTCGGGGGCGAGCGGATCAGGACCGAGCGAGGCAATGCCGGGTACGTCAGCGGGGTCGCCTACGAGGTAGACCGCGAGGCGCTTGCGTGTGCCCGCTTCGGTCAGGTCGAAGCCGGCCCCGTCGGCGAACCGCAACCGGAACGCGAGCGGGCCTTTGCCTGGCCTGGTCGGCTGTGGCGGGATCTCCTCGCGCCACCGCAGCCAGCCGCCCCTCGCCAGATGGGTGATCAGGTGCAGCGGCCTCGCGGCGGCCTGGCTGTTGGCGGTCAGGTCCAGGAACTTGCCGTGCCTGCCGACGTGGGTAATCCCCATTCCGTGCAGCGCGGTCAGCGGCGGATCGTAGGTCTTCAGCACCGAGAATTCGGCTATATCAGCACGATCTATGACGCGGCCAACAGCGCGTTCGCGCAGGTCCGCCGCAAGTGACTCCACCTCGGGTAGTTCCGGCACGATAATGATTCTGCCAGGGAACTCGGGGTAGTTAGGCGCGGCCGCTGGTGGGCGAGGAGGGATTTGAACCCTCACGTCCTCTCGGACACACGGACCTGAACCGTGCGCGTCTGCCGTTCCGCCACCCGCCCTCGGGGCACTGGCAGGTTAGCACGCCCCAAGCTATGCCATCTCGCCGATACCATCGAAGGCGAACGGGACAGGAGGTGCATGGTGGGAGTGCTGCAGCGCTTCGAGCACCGGCTTCAGGAGATGTATGACGGTGGCTTCGCACGCGCCTTCAAGTCCGAACTGCAGCCGACCGAAGTAGCGGGGGCCGTGCAGCGCGAGATGGACGACAGGGCGGCGATCGTGGCCCAGGGCCGGACGCTGGTGCCCAACGATTTCGTCGCCGAGATAGCCCAGGCCGACTACGACCGGCTGCAGGTCTACGCCGACAACCTCGGTCTCGAGCTGGCCACCCTGGCCAGGGACTACGCACGCGAGCAGGGCTACTCCTTCGTGGGCCCGGTCAGGATCCGTTTCGAGGGCGTGCCTGACCTCACGATCGGCACCTTCCGCATCCGTTCAGGCGTGATCAGGGGGACCACCGTCGAAGACGGTGAGATCCGGCGCCCAGTCAGCGATATCCCACGGCCGCAGGAGGGCTTTCCCGGGTCGCCGCGGCTGCTCGTCTCGACCGCAGAACCGGGTCACGGCGGCGCGACGCAGCGCACGTTCCCGCTCTCCTCGCCGCTGACCATCCTGGGCCGCGGCACCGACTGTGACCTGAGGCTTGTCGACCAGGGGGTCTCCAGGCACCACGCCGAGATCAGGGTCGAAGACGGCGACGTCGTCCTCGTCGACCTGGGCTCGACGAACGGTACGTTCGTCGAGGGGCAACCGATCAGGAGAGTGTCTCTGCGGGACGGCACTCGCGTTACCCTTGGCCGCACGACCCTGGTATTCCGTAGAGACGGCACGTACTGACGAACGGCAGGAAGCACACAGTTCCTTGCCCAGCAGCCGCGGTACACGCGGAGGCCCGCGTGGGCTGTCGGCCACCTGAGGACCAATGACCCGATGAACCAGCTCACCCTCGACCTCATCAAGCTGGCGTTTCTCGCCGTGCTGTGGCTGTTCGTCATCGCTGCCGTCGGAGTCGTGCGCACCGATCTGTTCGACCAGCCAGCCTCGCCGCGCGCCCAGCGGCGGGCCGCGCGGCAGCAGTCCAAGCACAACCAGCCGACCGGACCCGTCCGCCCGCAGCGTCCCGCCAGGCACGGCCGCGGCACGCCGAACACGCTCCTGGTTACAGGCGGCAGCCTCACGGGGACGACCATCGCGCTAGGCGAGCAGCAGATCACGATCGGCCGCGCCGCCGACGCCACCCTGGTGCTGACCGACGACTACGCTTCGACCAGGCACGCCCGCCTGTACCCGCAGAATGGCGAGTGGATCGTCGAGGATCTCGGCTCAACGAACGGCACCTACCTGGACAGGCAGAAGGTCACCCAGCCGACCCCCGTCCCGCTCGGCGTGCCAGTCCGCGTCGGCAAGACCGTCCTGGAGCTGCGCAAATGAGCATTGCACTCCGCTACACGGTCCAGTCCGACGTCGGCCTGCTCCGTGAGGGCAACGAGGACTCGGCCTATGCGGGGCCGCACCTGCTCGCGATCGCCGACGGCATGGGCGGCCACGCCGCAGGCGAGGTCGCGAGCGCTGTCGCCATCGCGACGCTCGCGCCGCTGGACGCCGACACCACGGGTGTCGACAAGCTGCAGGCGCTCGCGGACGCGATCGCCGACGCCAACGCCGAGCTGAAGCAGATCGCGCAGGCCGATCCCGCCACCGAGGGCATGGGCACGACGCTGACCGCGCTGCTCTGGTCGGGCGACGAGGTCGCACTCTGCCACATCGGAGACTCGCGCGGCTACCTGCTCCGCGACGGCGTGTTCCACCAGATCACGCACGATCACACGCTCGTCCAGTCGCTGGTCGACGAGGGACGGCTCACGCCCGAGGCGGCCGCGTCCCATCCGCAGCGCTCGCTCGTCATGCGCGCGCTGCAGAGCAGCGTGCCGGCCGAGCCTGACCTCGCCATGCTGAAGGCCAAGGTCGGCGACCGGTTCCTGCTCTGCTCGGACGGCCTGTCCGACGTGGTCAGCGACGAGACCGTGCAGAAGACGCTGATCGAGCTGACCGACCTCGACGAGGCCGTCAGCCAGCTGATCAACCTCGCGATACGCAGCGGCGGCCCCGACAACATCACCTGCGTGCTCGCGGACGTCATCGACACCGATTCCGGGCTCGCGCCCACCGCGGACGTCGTCGTCATGGGGGCGCTGACCGGAGGCGCCGACCAGCCAGTCCAGCCGGTGCGCAGCGACAGCCCGGCCGCGCGTGCTCATCTGCTCGCCACCGGCCGGACCGCGGACGGGGCCGTCGCCACCGACGGCGGCACGCCGACGGCGACCTGGAGCCCGGCGGCGTCAGCCACGACCGGGGCAGCCTCAGCGACGACGCCGGCTGAAGGAACGCCCATCCCGTCGGCTGAAGCGCTGCGGGCCGCCACCCCCGTCGTACCCACCTGGACCGCCGTGCCAGGTGGTGGCGTCCAGCGCGACGATGCCTGCCAGGCGGGCGGCGCGGAGCCGGTCACTCCGGTGCCGGATGAGGACGAGGACGACGATGACCCCATGCTGGTCAGGTCGGGGCGACGCCGGTGGCCGGTCGTCTCGGTCGCCCTGCTCGTGCTGGTCGCCGTCGTCGGGGCCGGCGGGCTCTACGGCTGGCGGGTCACCCAGGACGAGTACTACGTGGGGGCCGCCGACGGCAAGGTCGTGGTCTTCCGCGGCGTGAACCAGGCGGTGGCAGGGTTCAAGCTGTCGACGATGGTGCAGCGGACCAACATACCGATCACCTCTGTCCCCAGCGGTGAGGCTGGCCAGATCCAGGCCACCATCCCGGCGACCAGCCTGCGCGTGGCGTACCGGATCGTGTCGCAGATCAGGCAGGACTATAAGTGCGCGGTCGCGCAAGCCGACATCCGCCGGTGGTTCGCTGACCGGGCGAAGACCACGGCCAAGTCCAAGACCACGAGCAAGTCCAAGAGCACGGGCAAGCGGGGCGGATCGGCACCGCGCTTCGGGCGCACGACCGCGAAGCGAATGTCGGACAAGCCGAAGGCCACGCCGTCGGCCAGCCCCACGGGCGCACCAGCCGCCAGCGCGACACCCAGGCCGTCGCACACCCACCGCGCGGCCGGCCAGGCACCGAAGCACACGGGCAAGCAGATGACGAAGGCGCCGATTTCGTTCCCGCCGAAGCCCGACCTGCCGCCGTTCTGCCCAGCGGGCGGTGCTGCCGGATGAGTTGCGTCGTGCCGGAGGTGCGCCAGGTCAGCACGGTGCCGGAGGCGCGCCAGGTCAGCACGGTGCCGGAGGCGCGCAAATGAGCGCCGTGCCTAATGTCGCTGCGGCGCAGCCGAGCGGCACCTCACGCCGGGCTGTGCCGCTGCCGAGGGGCAGGCGGAGCACCGAGCTCGCCATGCTGTGCTTCGCCATCGGCATCGTGGCCTTCGCCTACGCCGCCGTCGGCCTCGGCCTTAACGGGCACGTTCCCGGCGGCCTGGTCGTCTACGTCGCCGGTTTCGCTGCCCTGATGCTGCTCGCTCACCTCGCCGTCCGCAAGTTCGCGCCGTGGGCCGACCCGCTCATGCTGCCGCTAGCCGCGCTGCTGAACGGCATCGGCATCGTGATGATCTACCGGCTGCAGGAGTCAGGCCGCAGCGGCAACCCTGGCCTGCAGATCAGCACGCTCACCGCGCACGCGGCCCTCTACCAGCTCGTCTGGACGGCGGTCGGCATGGCGGCGTTCGTGGCCGTGCTGATCGTGATCCGCCAGCCGAGGATCCTGCAGCGCTACACCTATACTCTCGGCACGATCGGACTGATCCTGCTCGCGATCCCCGCCCTGCTGCCAGCGAGCCTGTCCGAAGTGCAGGGCGCGAAGGTCTGGATCATCCTCGGCGGCTTCTCCATCCAGCCCGGGGAGTTCGCCAGGCTCGCGCTCGCGGTGTTCTTCTCCGGCTACCTGGTCGCCAAGCGGGACGTGCTCTCGCTCGCCGGACGGCGTTTCCTCGGCATCGACCTGCCGCGCGGCCGCGACCTCGGCCCGATCCTGGTGCTCTGGGCGATCAGCATGCTGATCTTGATCTTCGAGTCCGACATCGGCACATCGGCGCTGTTCTTCGGCCTGTTCATCGCCATGCTCTACATCGCGACGCAGCGGAAGTCGTGGCTGCTGATCGGCTTGCTGCTGTTCGTGGCCGGGGCGCTGCTGGCCGGCGCTGTCATCCCGCACGTGCACGAGCGGTTCACGGTCTGGCGGCACCCGTTCGCCGCTGGCAACATCCAGGACTCGTCCTTCCAGCTGGTGCAGGGCCTGGAAGGAATGGCGTTCGGCGGGATCTTCGGCACCGGGCTCGGGCTCGGCCAGCCGTTCCGCACCCCGCTCGTGCAGAGCGACTTCATCTTCACCGGCTTCGGTGAGGAACTCGGGCTCACTGGGCTGATGGCGCTGCTGCTGATCTTCGGCCTGCTGGTGCAGCGCGGCCTGCGCGCGGCGCTCGCGGTCCGCGACCCGTTCGCCAAGCTGCTGGCCGCGGGCCTCGCGTTCGTCCTGGCCTTGCAGGTGTTCATCATCGTCGGCGGCGTCACCCAGCTGATCCCGCTGACCGGCATCACGACGCCCTTCCTATCCCAGGGAGGCTCGTCCCTTGTGGCGAGCTGGATGGTGATCGCGCTGCTGATGAGGATCAGCGACACCGCCAGGCGCCCGGCCCCGCAGCCGATCCAGGATGAGGGCCTGACCCAGGTGGTACGGGCGGTATGAACAGGGCCATCCGCCGACTCTCCATCGCCAGCCTTGTGCTGTTCGTCCTGCTCATGGTCAACGTCAACTACCTGCAGGTGTTCCGGGTCAACTCGCTGGCCAGCGAGCCGTACAACGCGCGGATCTCCTCCGAGCAGCTGAAGAACCAGCGAGGCGAGATCATCGCGGCTGGCGACGCCGGCGGCCCCGACCTGGTCATCGCCAAGTCAAAGCCTGTCAAGGGCGGGTTCTACAAGCGGTTCTATCCGGCTGGCCCCGAGTACGCGCCGGTGACCGGCTACGACTCGATCCTGGCCACGACCTCGCCGTTCGGGCAGACCGGCATCGAGAAGGCCGAGAACAAGTTCCTCACAGGAACGGCCCCCAGCCTGGCCGTGTACAACCTCAAGGGGCTGTTCACCGGCAAGCCCAAGCAAGGCGCCAGCGTCTACCTGACGATCAGCCCCAAGGCGCAAGATGCCGCGTACAACGCGCTGCTCGCGATGGGTAAACCCGCGGCGGCCGTCGCGATCGATCCGCGCACTGGCGCCGTCCTGGCGATGGCGTCCTATCCGTCCTTCAACCCGAACGTGTACGCCCCGATCAACAGCGGCAAGGTCGCCAAGGCCGACGCGCGCCTGCGCAAGGACCCGGCGGCCCCGCTGCTGAACCGGGCCATCAACGACACGTTCCCGCCGGGGTCGACGTTCAAGCTGATCACGAGTTCGGCGGCGTTCAAGACCGGCAAGGTCACCAGCCAGAACTCGACGATCTCGGCCCCGCAGTTCTACCGGCTGCCCGGCAGCCACAGCACCCTGGCCAACGACGCGGGCGCACCGTGCGGGAACGGCAACCCGACGATCCTGTTCGCGCTGACCGTCTCGTGCAACACCGCCTTCGCGAAACTGGGCGTGACCGTCGGCGGGGACCCGCTGCACAGCATGGCCACCGCGTACGGCTTCAACAACTCCAATCTGACCATCCCGCTGCCGGTCACCGCGAGCGCCTACCCGGCGCTGACCGACCGCGCGCAGATCGCGCTGTCGGCGATCGGGCAGTTCAACGACACCGAGACGCCGCTGCAGGAGGCGATGGTCGCTGCGGCCATCGCCAACGGCGGCACGATGATGCGGCCGTACCTGGTCGCCCAGGTCAAGGCGCCCGACCAGTCGACCGTCCAGACGGCCCAGCCTGCCGTGTACGCCAACCCGATCTCGGCGGCGCAGGCCGGCTACCTGACCGCGATGATGAAGGGCGTCACGCAGGACCCGAACGGCACCGCCTACGCGACCGCCGGGCCGTCGGCGACCAGCATCCTGATCGCGGGCAAGACAGGAACGGCGCAGAACGGCGTGAACAATTCCCACCTTGATGACGCGGTATTCACCTGTTTCGCGCCTGCCGACAACCCGAGGATCGCGGTAGGCGTCATCGTGAAGGGCGGTGGCTTCGGCGCCGACGCCGCCGCTCCGATCGCACTCAAGATCATTCAGGCGTACCTGGGGCTGCATTGAGCGCCCGCCGGCTCCCGCGCTGTCAAACCCAGTGCAGGAAAGGCGGTCTCGCCACTTGGACACTTGATGACATAGTTTTCAGGGCGGCCCGCAATGGCTCATCCCGCCGGGCAAGCCGGACACCACGACGCAGGACGGTAACGTAAGTGCGAGACATGACTCAGCCAAGGCTGCTCGGCGGCCGCTACGAGCTTGACGGTGTCGTCGGGCGGGGCGGGATGGCCGAGGTCTACCGTGCCCGCGACCTGCGCCTGGACCGCATCGTCGCGGTGAAGACGCTGCGCGAGGATCTTGCCAGGGACCAGACGTTCCAGGCCAGGTTCCGGCGCGAGGCCCAGTCGGCCGCCTCGCTCAACCACCCCTCGATCGTCGCCGTCTACGACACCGGCGAAGACACCACCGCCACGTCGCATGTCCCGTTCATCGTGATGGAGTACGTCGACGGCCGGACGATCAGGGACCTGCTGCGCGATGACCGGCGGCTGCTGCCCGAGCGGGCACTTGAGATCACCGACGGCGTGCTGCGCGCGCTGGACTACAGCCACCGGGCCGGCATCGTGCACAGGGACATCAAGCCCGGCAACGTGATGCTGAACCGGCAGGGCGAGATCAAGGTGATGGACTTCGGCATCGCCCGCGCGGTCGCGGACACGCAAGCCACGATGACCCAGACCGCGCAGGTGATCGGGACCGCGCAATACCTGTCGCCCGAGCAGGCCAGGGGTGAGCGGGTCGACGCACGTTCTGACCTGTACTCCGTCGGCTGCCTGCTGTACGAGCTGCTGACCGGCCGGCCACCGTTCACCGGCGACTCACCCGTCGCGATCGCCTACCAGCACGTCAGGGAGGCGCCGATCCCGCCGTCGCGGGTCGACCCCGACCTGCCCGACTGGGCGGACCCGATCGTGCTGCGCGCGATGGAGAAGGACCCGGCCGACCGGTACCAGTCGGCCGCCGACATGCGCAGCGACATCCAGCGGGCGCTGTCCGGGTTCCCGATCGCCGCGGCGATGCCGATGACGGCCTCCTATGCCCACCTGGGTCCTGGAACGCGGCGGATGGACCCGCAGACTCAGCTGCAGGGACAGACGGGGGCGCTGCCACCCTACGAGTACGGGCAGTCCGAGACTGGCGTGCGGCAGCGCCGCAAGAAGCCGGTCTGGCCATGGGTGGCCGCCGTGCTCGCCCTTGCCGTCATCGGCGGCGGCATCGCCGCCTACCAGCTGGTCAACAGCACAGGCAGTTCCGTCGCGGTGCCCAGCGACCTGCAGGGCATGAAGATACCCGCGGCCGTGAAGGCCGTGAAGGCCGCGCACCTGAAGCCGAAGCTGGCGAAGCACAAGTCGGTGAACGGCCCGTACAACGTGGTGACCACCACCAGCCCCTCCGGCGGCACGAAGGTCGCGCAGGGCAGCACCGTCACCCTGAACTACAACGTCAGGCCGGGCGCGCAGACGCTGCCCGACGTGTCGGGGCTGAGCGCCAGTGACGCGACCGCGAAGCTGAGTCGGGCCGGCTGGAAGAACGTCACCACGAACCCGAACCCCGTGGCCAGCCTGCACGTCAAGAGCGGCGCCGTGGTGAGCACCAACCCGTCGGCTGGCTCTACGGTGCCGCTGACCACCCAGATCGTGCTGAACGTCTCTGGCGGCGGGGTCCCCGTCCCGGCGCTTGCCGGGCTCACCCAGGCCGAGGCCGCATCCAAGCTGAATTCAGTGGGCCTGACGTACCAGATAATCATGCAGACTGGCCCGCCCGGCACAACGCCGGGCACCGTGTGGAGATCCAGCCCGAGCCGCGGCAAGGCTGTGCTGCCGACCGGATCGGTGATCATCTACGTGCAGCCAGGCTCCACGTCCTCGCCCAGTCCGTCGACGTCGCCGTCAACGAGCCCGAGCCCGAGTCCGTCGCCGAGCACGAGTTCGTCCCCGACGGCGCTGCCGGGGCGTGCACTCGGAAAGCTGACCACGCCCTGACGACACCGGGCCGGACGCGGTACTCGCCGGACCGGACTACCCTTACGTGCAAGGTCGCGCTCGCAGCGGCCAGGATTCGACCAGGAGATCACCGTGCCGAAATCCAAGGTCAGGAAGAAGGCGGTCTACACCCCGCCGCCGCGCTCGACGAAGGCCAGGGTGAGCCCGCCGTGGCTGGTGCCGACCATGCTCGGCTGCCTGATCGTCGGCCTGGCCTGGATCGCGACGTTCTACGTCAGCGGCCAGAAGCTGCCTGTCGAGGCGATCAGCCAGTGGAACCTCGTGGTCGGATTCGCCCTGATCGTCTCCGGTGTCATGCTCGCCACCAGGTGGCGGTAGCGCCGCGCCCTGCGCCGACGCTACAACCTGAGCTGAGATAGCCCGAGAACCACCGAGTGCACGAGCTGGATGTCCCTGACAACGACGCCGATCACCAGCAGCGCGACCATCGCTACCGTGGCGGCGATCTGCACGAGAGTCCTGTTATTCCTGGGGGCATAGGCGTAGGCGGCGGTGATCGCCGCGCCCGCGATGAGGCCGCCCACGTGCGCCTGCCAGGCGATCCCTGACACGGTGAAGCTGATGACCAAGTTGATCGCGATCAGGCCGATGACCATCCTGGCGTCCAGACGCAGCCGTCTCGCCAGTACGAACCACGCTCCGAACAGGCCGAAGATCGCGCCGGACGCGCCAAGCCCTACCGCGTCCGGCCTGGCGATCAGGTAGAACAGCACCGAGCCGCCGAGCGCGCTGATCAGGTAGACGGCCAGGTACCTGACCCGGCCGAGCAGCATCTCGATCGCGGGCCCCACGACGATCAGCGCCCACATGTTGAACGCGATGTGGAAGATGCCGAACCCGGAGCCGAGCGGCTCATGCAGGAACGCGCTGGTCAGCAGGCGGTACCACTCGCCATCGGCGACCCCGATGGTGGCGTTGAACCTGCCGACCAGCGCGCCGTTGTTAACCAGAGCGTTGGAGTTGGCGATCTCCGCGATGTAGGCGAGCACGTTGATGGCCACGAGCGTCCAGGTCACGACCGGGCGGTTCGACACCCTGCCGCCGAACGGCGCCGTGCCCGACCTGCTTCCCCTGTTGCCCTCCCTGATGCACTCCACGCACTGCTGTCCGACCGCCGCTGAGCGCAGGCAGTCCGGGCACGCCGGGCGTCCGCACCTGACGCAGGAGACGTACGTCTCGCGGTCCGGGTGCCTGAAACAGGTGGGAGCGGGCGCCGAGACTTCAGGCTCGGAGCTGGGGCCAGGGGGTACTGCCATCGCTCTAGCCGCCAGGGCCCGCCGGGTTGCCGTCGCGCTCGATCGTCACAGACTCCAGCACGACGTCGTCGACCGGCCGGTCGTTCCTGCCTGTCTGCACCTTGGTGATCGCGTCAACGACCTCGGATCCGGAGACGACCTCACCGAAGATCGTGTGCTTGCCGGTGAGCCACGGCGTCGGCACCGTGGTGATGAAGAACTGCGAGCCGTTCGTGCCCGGGCCCGCGTTGGCCATGGCGAGCAGGTACGGCCGGTTGAAGGCCAGGTCCGGGTGGATCTCGTCGGCGAACTTGTAGCCAGGGCCGCCGGTCCCGGTGCCGAGCGGATCGCCGCCCTGGACCATAAAGTCCGGGATCACGCGGTGGAAGATCGTTCCGTCGTAGAGCTTCGTCGCGGATTTCTTGCCGGTATTCGGGTCGGTCCACTCCCGTCCGCCCTCCGCCAGCTCCACGAAGTTACGCACCGTCTTAGGCGCGTGGTCGGGAAGCAGGCGGACGACGACCGTCCCCCGGTTGGTCCGCAGCGTTGCTGTCAGCGCATTGGTCATACCGAAATCCTGCCACGTCCCGGGTAGTGCCCGGGCACGCAAGCCCGGGGGACGGACCCTCGGGGTCCTCATGAAAGCGCCTCGGCCGGCTTATGCACGGCGTTGGGTCATGAACCCGGCACGCCGCGATTGGTCTGCACGAAGCGGGGAACCTCCCGGTGGGAATCGCGTGGGCTCCGGGGGTCGGCCCCCGGGCCAGCACTTCACGGGGAGGGAGAGCAGTGTCTGTTATGTCGAGTAAGCAGGCCACCGTGCCGGCGGACATGCAAAGGCGGGCCAGGAGAATCGCCACGCAAGCGTCCAAGCTGGCAGATCAGGCCGGTCCGATGACCAAGGCCGCGAGCACAGGCGCGAAGCGCGGCGCTGGTACCGCGGCTGACTGGGCCAGGCCGCACGTCATCAGGGCCCGCGCCTGGATGGCGATCCGCGCCGCGCGCGGCAGCGTGGCCGTGCAGAAGAAGGTGGCGCCCAGGATCTCAGTCATGCTGGCGAGCGCCGCGAAGAAGCTCGACCCGCCCAAGCGGCGGTCGCGCGGCCTGCCGAAGGTGCTCGCGGGCACTGCCCTGCTGGCCGCAGGCGCGGCCGCGGCGACCGCGATGGCGATCCGCAACAGGAGCACGATCCGCACCATGCCGCCGCCGCCGAGGGCGTCACGGACCGCGTCCGGGGGCACCGCCGGGCAGCCGACCGTGGTCGACCCGAGCGCCGACAGCAGCCGCTCGGGACGAGAAACCGACGTCAACGGCCTCTCCCGCACGCGCTGACCCCATCGTCCTAGCTACGCCGCGCCCGGCGTCCCGGCACGCTCTTTCGCTCAGGGACCGCCGGGCGCTGGCATGCCCGGGTGTCGGTGGTATCGGGCAGAATCGGGGCTGTGCTGCTCAGTGAGATCGTGTCCACCTCGTCCGGCGTCGCGGCCACGCCGGGCAGGAAGGCGAAGATCGACCAGATCGCGGACCTGCTGGCCAGGGTGCCCGTCGAAGAGGTCCCGGTCGCTGTCGCGTTCATGTCCGGCGACCTCACCCAGCGCCAGATCGGCGTCGGTTACGCGGCGCTGATGGGGCTGCCAGACGCCGGGTCCGCCTGGCGGCCAGAGGAGCACACCGCGCCCGCCAGCCAGGCGTCGCTGACCCTCGCCGAGACCGATTTCGCGTTCGAGGAGATCGGCGCCCTGTCTGGGCCAGGTTCGCAGGCGAGGCGGCGTGAACTGCTCGCTAGGCTGGTCGCGCGGGCGACCGAGAGCGAGCGGCAGTTCCTGGTCCGGCTGATCGCCGGCGACCTGCGGCAGGGCGCGCTCGAAGGCGTCATGACCGACGCCGTGGCGAAGGCCGCTCGCGCTCCGGCAGCCGAGGTCCGCCGGGCCAGCCAGCTGCGGGGATCGCTCGCCGAGGTTGCCAGGGCCGCCTTGGACGCGGCGGCAGACGGCGGCACGGACGACGTGATCGCGGCGCTGCGGGCATTCACGCTGCGGGTCGGACAGCCCGTCAGACCGATGCTGGCCGCGTCGGCGCCGAGCATTGAGGCCGCATTCGAGAAGATCTCGCCTGCCGCGCTCGAGTGGAAGATCGACGGCATCCGGATCCAGATCCACCGCGACGGCGCGCGGGTGCGGGTGTTCACCAGGACGCTCGATGACGTCACCGGCCGGGTCCCCGAGATCGTCGCCATGGCACTGGACCTGCGGGTCAGCTCCGCGGTCATCGACGGCGAGGCGGTCGCGCTCCGCCCTTCCGGGCGGCCGCACCCGTTCCAGGTCACCTCCGCGCGGGCCGCCAGCCAGTCCTCCGCTGCCGCCGGCCAGTCCCGAGGCGCGGCCCCCGGCGCTGCCATCGCCTCGGTGCCGCTCACCGCGTTCCTGTTCGACCTGCTGCATGTCGACGGCGAGGACCTGATCGACCTGCCAGAGAGCGCGCGGTTCGAGCGGCTGGCCGCCATCGCGCCGCCGGACGCGCTGATCCCGCGCCTGGTCACCGACGACCAGGCGCAGGCGGCCGAGTTCTTCGCAGGCGCGCTGGCCAGCGGGCACGAGGGCCTGGTGGTCAAGGCGCTCGGCTCGCCGTACGGGGCTGGCCGCCGCGGCGGCGACTGGGTCAAGGTCAAGCCGCGGACCACCCTTGACCTGGTCATCCTCGCCGCCGAGTGGGGCCACGGCCGGCGCACCGGCTGGCTGTCAAACCTGCACCTTGGCGCCAGGGACCCCGAGACTGGCGGTTTCGTCATGCTCGGCAAGACGTTCAAGGGCCTCACCGACGCGATGCTGACCTGGCAGACCGAGCGGCTGCTCGCGCTCGCCGAACAGCCGCAGGCGGCCACGCCCGCGCGGCCATTCGGCGTCGTGCGGGTGCGTCCCGAGCTGGTGGCGGAGATCGCCTTTGACGGGGTACAGGCCAGCCGTCGTTACCCGGGTGGCGTGACGCTCAGGTTCGCCCGCGTGCTGCGGTACCGCGAGGACAAAAAGGCCGCCGAGGCCGACACGATCGACATGGTCAGGGACCTGTGGCCGCACGCTGACGACGAGAGTTAGCGAACGCCACGAGTCGCGAGCGGCGGCCACCCCAGCTGTCGGCGACATGCCATGATCTGTCCATGCGGACGGTGTGGCTGGACCGGGACGGCAGGTGGCACACCAGGCTGCGCGGCCGCCAGGTCCTGAACGACCCCCGGCTGAACAGGGGCACCGCCTTCAGCTACCCCGAGCGGCACGAGCTGGGGGTCACCGGGCTCGTGCCGCCCGCGCACGTGACCCTGGACCAGCAGGTGGCCAGGGTCTACGCGCAGTACCTGCGCCAGCCCGATGACCTCGCCAAGAACCTGCTGCTGACAGAGGTGCACGACAGGAACGAGGTGCTCTTTTACCGGCTGCTGATCTCGCACCTGCCGGAAATGCTGCCGATCGTGTACACGCCGACGATCGGCCAGGCCATCAAGAGCTACAGCCACGAGTACCGCAGGCCGCGCGGGGTGTACCTGTCCGTCGACCATCCCGAGCTGATCGAGGAGTCGCTCAGGGCGACCGGCCTGGAGGACGGCGAACTCGACCTGATCGTGGCGACCGACGCCGGGGCGATCCTCGGCATCGGTGACTGGGGCGTCGGCGGCATGCGCATCGCGGTCGGCAAGCTGGCGGTCTACACGGCTGCGGGCGGCATCGCGCCGAACCGCTCCGTCGCCGTGATGCTCGACGTGGGCACCGACCGGCAGAGCCTGCTCGAGGATCCGCTATACATGGGCAACCGCCATCCGCGGGTGCCGGCCGATGAGTACGACAGGTTCCTCGACGCGTTCGTCGAGACCGCGACCAGGCTGTTCCCGCACGCCATGTTGCACTGGGAGGACGTCGGCCTCGCCAACGCCCGGCGGCTGCTCGACCGCTACCGGGACCGGCTGCTGACGTTCAACGACGACATCCAGGGCACCGGCGCTGTCAACCTCGCCGCCGTGCTCGCCGCTGTGCTGGCCACCCGCACAAGCCTGAGCGACCACCGGATCGTCATCTACGGCGCCGGCACGGCGGGGACCGGCGTCGCCGACCAGTTGCGCGCGCAGCTGCTCGCGGACGGGCTGACCGAAGATGAGGCGTGCGCCAGGATCTGGGCGATCGACAAGAACGGCCTGGTCACCAGCGACATGCCGGGGCTGAGCGAGGCGCAGCGACGGTGCGCGCGGCATCCGGACGAGGTGTCAGGGTGGCGCGTCGACGCTGGCCATGGCGGGGTGGACCTGGCTGAGGTGACCGCCCGGGTGCACCCGACAATCCTGATCGGCACGTCGACCAGGTCGGGCGCGTTCAGCGAGGACATCGTCAGGGAGATGGCCGCGCACGTCGAGCGGCCCGTGATCATGCCGATGTCCAACCCGACCGAGCTGTCCGAGGCCGATCCCGCCGACCTGATCGAATGGACCGGAGGCAGGGCTCTGGTCGCGACGGGCAGCCCGTTCGGGCCCGTCGAGCACGCCGGGATCAAGTACCTGATCGGCCAGGCGAACAACGCGCTCGTGTTTCCCGGCATCGGCCTCGGCGTGATCGCGTGCCGGGCGTCCCGCGTCACCGACGGCATGCTCGTGGCCGCCGCGCACGCGGTCGCCGACCTGACGGATACCTCGCAGCCTGGTGCCGCGTTGCTGCCGCCGGTCCAGATGCTGCGGGATACCTCGGTCGCCGTCGCCACCGCCGTCGCCCGCGCCGCCGCCGAGGACGGCGCAGCCCGCGCGCCGATCGACGGCGACCTGCCCAAACGCATCCGGTCCCTCATGTGGCGCCCGTCCTACCGCCCGATCATCCCCGAGTAGCCGGCCCACCTATGAACCCTTGGTGGTGCTACAGGCCCACCAAGGGTTCATAGGTGGGCCAAGCGAGTCGCTG
The DNA here is from genome assembly GCA_963739025.1 of uncultured Actinomycetota bacterium. Taxonomy (GTDB): domain Bacteria; phylum Actinomycetota; class Actinomycetes; order Streptosporangiales; family Streptosporangiaceae; genus Chersky-822. The sequence goes on from CAVTYS010000008.1 coordinate 390,654, forward strand.
GTGAGGAATCGGGGCGGAAGGGTTCCGCGCCGGGGGCTGACATCGTACGATGCGCTCCATCCGCTTACTGATGTTTCGTCTGGTCAGGAGTGCCGTGATTGTCCGGAGGATGTACTCGGTCCCCGAGCACATCACGATGTTCGGTGCGGGCGCGCTCGCCATCGGCGCGGTCTACCCCGCGATCATGGCGCACACCGGCGGTCAGGGCATCCCCTGCCCGCTGCGCGCTTTCACCGGGGTGCCATGTCCGTTCTGCGGCCTGACCACCGCTACCGTCGCGCTCGCGCACGGCCAGTGGACGACGGCCGCCGGGACAAGCCCGCTGGTCTGCCTGGCCGCGGTCCTGATCGCCGGGACGGTACCCGTGCTCGCCGCGAGATTCGCCGGCCTGGCGTCCCCGCCACGGCAGGTGTCGGCTCGGACCAGACGGCGGGTCACCGTGGCAGTTGGCCTGGTTGTCGCGCTGAACTGGCTGTTCGAACTACATCGGTATGGATTTATTTAGAAACAACAGAACTCACGCAAAACTCCCCGGACATCCGGTTACAGTACTGCTTGCCGTCGGCGGATCGGCTCGCGGACATCAGGAAAGGCACCCCTCATGGCATATCAGGGCACTCCCCCGTATCAAGGCGGTCCTCCCGGCGGCCAGCCCCCCGGCGGCCAGCCCCCCGGCGGCCAGCCCCCCGGCGGCCAGCCCCCCGGCGGCCAGCCCCCATACGGCGGTCAGCCGCCTTACGGTGGTGGCCAGCCCCCCTACGGTGGCGGCCAGCCGCCCTACGGTGGTCAGCCGCCCTACGGAGGCCCGGGAGGGCCCCCGCCGTATCAAGGCCCGCAGGGGCAGTACGGCGGAGCGCAGACGTATCAGTACTCAGACTGGATCCACCGCGTCGGCGCGTACCTGGTCGACGTCGCTCCGATCATCGTCCTCGAAGTGATCATCTTGCCGTTCAACAGCATCGGCGTGCGGCTCGTGCTGTGGCTCGTCGCGCTCGGCTACTCGATCTGGAACCGCTGGATCCTGGGCGGCCAGGGCCAGAGCCTCGGCAAGAAGGTCGTCGGCATGCGGCTGCTGAGCGAGGAGACCGGCCAGCCGATCGGAACGCTCAACGCCTTCCTGCGCGACATCTGCCACTTCGTCGACGGCATCATCTGCTACGTCGGCTTCTTGTTCCCGCTCTGGGACGCGAAGCGGCAGACCATCGCCGACAAGATCATGCGGACGGTCGTCGTCCCGGCCTGACCAGGCCTGCGGATCGAGGAGCCCGCGAGCGCCGTGCGCTCGCGGGCTCCTGGCTGACTGGTGCGTCCTGTTACTCCTCAGGAAAAATCCCTTTGGGGATAACGGGACGCCGCGGCTATCCTCGGCTCGCTGAGATCAGTGAGGTGGGGAGTCCCGTGGGCCATGTCGAGGTGGCACATCTGTCCCACGCGCTCCCCGACGGGCGCGTGCTGCTTGACGATATTTCGTTCCGGGTCGGCGACGGCAGCACGGTCGCGCTGATCGGGCCCAACGGCGCCGGCAAGACCACGCTCATGCGGCTGATCGCCGGGGACGCCGCCGTGCAGAACGGCTCCATCACGCAGAGCGGCGGGCTCGGCGTCATGCGTCAGTTCATCGGCGGCATCAGAGACAAGACAACCGTGCGTGACCTGCTGCTGTCGATCGCGTCCCAGCGGCTCAGGGACGCTGCCGAGCGGCTCGACACCGCCGAGCTGGTGATGATGGAGCGCGACGACGAGCCAGCGCAGATGCGGTACGCCGCCGCGCTGGCCGAGTGGGGCGACGCCGGGGGCTACGACTACGAGGTGCACTGGGACGCGTGCACGGTGGCCGCGATTGGCATCCCGTTCGACCGGTGCCAGTGGCGCGAGGTGCGGACGCTCTCCGGCGGCGAACAGAAGCGGCTGGTGCTCGAGTCGCTGTTGCGCAGTGCGAACGAGGTGCTGCTCCTCGACGAGCCCGACAACTACCTGGACGTACCTGCCAAGCTCTGGCTGGAAGAACAGCTCAGGGCGACGTCGAAGACCGTCCTGCTGGTGAGCCACGATCGGGAGCTGCTCGCCGCGTGCGCCGAACGCATTATCACCGTCGAGGACGGTCACGTCTGGACGCACGGCGGCGGGTTCTCTACCTATGCGCAGGCCAGGCGGGACCGCAACGAGCGGCTCGACGAGCTGCGCAGGCGATGGGACGAGGAGCACGAGAAGCTCAAGGAGCTCGTGCGGACCCTGCGCATCAAGGCGTCGTACAACGACGGAATGGCCTCGCGCTACCAGGCCGCAGTGACCAGGCTGACCAAGTTCGAGGAAGCCGGGCCGCCCGAGGAGTCGCCGCGCGAGCAGAACGTGCGGATGCGGCTGCGCGGCGGCAGGACCGGCAAGCGGGCCGTCATCTGCGAGAACCTCGAGCTGACCGGGCTGATGAAGCCGTTCGACCTCGAAGTCTGGTACAGCGAGCGAGTCGCGGTGCTCGGCTCGAACGGCTCGGGGAAGTCACACTTCCTGAGGTTGCTCGAGGGCGATCCCGTTGCGCACAGCGGCGTCTGCCGGCTGGGCGCCCGGGTCGTGCCAGGGATCTTCGCCCAGACGCACTCCCGGCCCGATCTGGCCGGGCGGACGCCGCTCGAGATCCTCATGTCCGAGCACGCGCTGCTGATCAACGAGGCGATGTCGGCGCTCGCGCGGTACGAACTGCAGTCGTGCGCGCGGCAGCGATTCGCCAGCCTGTCCGGCGGGCAGCAGGCGCGGCTGCAGATCCTGCTGCTCGAGCTCGCCGGCTCGACGTTGCTGCTGCTCGACGAGCCGACCGACAACCTGGACCTGGCCAGCGCCGAGGCACTGCAGGAGGGCCTGGAAGGGTATTCGGGCACCGTGCTGGCCGTGACCCACGACCGGTGGTTCGCCAGATCGTTCGACCGGTTCGTCGTGTTCGGCGAGTCCGGTGACGTGTACGAGGCGCCGGAACCGGTCTGGGACTCCGGCCGGGTGGACCGCGCTCGGTGATCGGCCGGGCTGGCCCCTTGCTAGGCTTGCTCGAATCTCCGGGATACCCAGCCTCGCGACGTGATGAGAACAGGCAAAGGAACACACCGTGAAGAAGCTGATCGTGCTGGCCGTCGTGGCATTCGGCCTGGCGGCCGTGTGGCGCAAGGTTCAGTCGGACCGCGCTGAGCTCGACCTGTGGACCGAGGCCACGACCGCGGACGAGTAAGCCAGTCCGGGCGGCTGGCGGCCTTGGCCGGCGGTGGCTGATTAGTTCAAGCTCGGCTGAGGCCAGTTTTGGCCTAGGCCGCAGGATCTGAGCTGAACGCCCTGCCTGGCTGTCGCTGTCTGGCCTGGTCTATGGGCGGGTCTCCGGCGGTTCCCGGCCGCTCCGGCCGCTCCGGCCGTGCCGGAGTCGCGGAACGGCTCCGCGCTGGCAGGCAGCCCGTCATTGCCGCGGCGTGTGAATGGTGCGTTCGGGCCGTCGATGAATGGCATGGCCACTGACAGTAATCGTCCGCAGAAAGCTCGAGATCAGCTCACGGCGCGGCTAGCCTCGCTTTAGCGGTCCCTTAACGGCCGGTCCCCGGCTCGGTCACGGCCGGCGCAGTTCCTTGTTTCCCGGCTAGCCGGGAAACGTGCTGTTCGGGGATCCAAATAGATCTGTCGCCGAAGTACAGTTGTGTCCATGCACCAAGGGCGAGGCGCCGCACCGCGGTATGCCCAGATAGCTGCCGCACTACGCACCCAGATCATTACGGGCAGGCTCGGCGGCCCCGGATCCCGGATTCCAAGCGAGCCGGAGATCATAGACACATATGAGGTGTCTAAAACGACGGCCAGCGAGGCCCTGAAGATGCTCACCGCCGAGGGCCTCATCATCCGCCGCAGCGGCGCCGGATCGTTCATCGCCCCAGATCCGCCCGAGATGCGGACCGTCGAAGTGGCATCCGGATCCCGGATCAGCGCCAGGCCAGCCAACTCCGAGGACTTCTTCGGCTGCGTGGACGAGATCCCTCCCGGCGTGCCAGCGCTCGTCGTGGAGGTCCCAGGTCACCCGGCCAAGGTCTACCCGGCCGACCGGACCTACATCCTCGTCTTATCGGATCACGGCGACCAGGAGTCCTAATCACGCGCCGACGAGCCGGCCAGCGCGTCAGTCGGCCCCAGTTGGCGCAACCGCAGCGGCGCGTGCGCGGGTTCCCTTGAGCGCTGGACTTCCGCAAACGCGATAGTCTGTCTGGCGGGGTCATCGTCGCCTAGGCAGGCTCGTCAGGGCCGCGAGGAGCACCTGGGACAAGCGCCAGCCCTCCGCTGGTGCAGTTCGGACGTCTCGTCCTCGCCATCCTCCCTCGCGTGCTGTCGGGCGTGGCGACGCCATCCCGGAGGGGCTATAGCTCAGCTGGAAGAGCACCTGCTTTGCAAGCAGGGGGTCAGGGGTTCGAGTCCCCTTAGCTCCACCAGGAGGTATTCACACTTCACCAGCGTCCATGTTCACATTTGGGTCTGACAGTGTGTTGCCAGCCTCGATCAGGGTCTTGCTGTGCGGGCTGCGGTTCTCCCGCGGGCCGCTGCAGGCGTTATCGGTGCCGGTTAGCAGGTGTGAGCGCGCGCGGGCGGTGCTGGCTGGCGGGCGGGCTTGCTGCAGGTGCTGCGTGCGGCGTCGGTGCTGGCGGTGCCCGGTGGCTATGGCGCGCTGGCGAGCTGGGCGAGGCTGGTGCGACGCCGTTTGCGGGTGCGGGGCGGCAGGCCGGCGGCAGCGCGCCGGGCGTTGTCGTCCTGGCGGGCGTGGAACGTGGTGAGGATGCGCTGGTTGCGGACTGCTAGCAGGCAGGCGATCCACAGGGTGAGCGGGGCCAGGCCCGTCTGGCGGCACCAGCCGCGGGCGATGCTGGTGGTGGCGGTGTCCTTGATGGTGGCGTTGACGCGCTCGGCGGCGGTGCGCCGCCGGTAGGACCGCCGCCATTGCGGCGACGGGTAGTCGTGCTTCTGGCGGGTCTTGGCGGCCACGTCCGGCGGGACGGTGATGGTCTGCTGGGTGCAGCAAGCGGGCGGGTGTTCCGGGGGGGTGAGGATCTCGGGCCGGTCCCGGCTGAGCAGCATTGAGTCCGGGCGGAGCGGGCAGCGGATCTTGCCGGCGGCGGCGGGGCAGGTGACGCGGTGGTAGCCGTCGGCGTCGTCGGCGGTGTGCCGGCCGAGCTTGTGCCGGGCGAGTTCGGCGGCCTGCTGGTCGTGGGCGGCGGCTTGCTGGCTGCTGGCTGCGGGGGGCAGGGGCGAGAGTTCCAGCAGCGTGCGGGGTGTCTGCGGGCAGTACAGGTTTCCGTTGGCGATGACCGCGCCGTGGTGTGTGCCCTTGGGGCCGCGGTCGTGGGGGTGCAGGTCCTGGATGAGCTGGGCGCCGGCGGTGCGGAGCGGGACGGCCCAGGCTGCGGCGTCGCGGTGGGCGTAGCCGGAGTCGTCGATGATGTCGCCGAGCGGTATGCCGCCGGCGGGCATGCGCAGCAGCGTGGCGGCGAGCTGCCGGACGGGGTCGTGGTGGCAGCCGGCCAGGGTGATGCGGCGGGCCAGTTCGGGGACGGCGGGGCCGTCTTCCTCGCGCGTCATGACGGCGGCTGACAGGAAGTAGCCGAAGAACATCTCGCCTTTGGGGCCGGGGAGGTTGGAGTTGCGGTGTCCCCAGGCGGCTTCGGGGTCGGCGCATTCGGTGGTGCCGCGCCGGGGCGGGCGGGACCAGGTCTCGGCGTCGGTCCAGTCGGCGGCCAGCGCCGAGCTGCTGTTCTTGTGCACGGCGGGGATGCTGGCCTCCAGCAGCTGGTCGCAGACTGCCTGCAGGCCGCCGGAGGGCGTGCCGTCGGGCTGGTCCTTGCTGAGCGCTTTTGCGATCAGCCGGCAGGTGTGCTCGGTCTGCCGGTAGGTGAGCTGGTGCGGCAGGCCGTGCCAGTCCTCGGTGACGCCGAGCCGCGCCTGGTGGGCTTCGGGCAGGCTGGTCAGCGCGGCGTGGATCTCGGTGAGGTAGGCGGGCCGGCGGTCGCCGAGGGCCAGCTGCATGCCCAGCAGCATGGTCCGCGCGCACAGCTGGCGGTGCCGCACGCCGGCCGGCAGCAGCGCCTCGATCGCCGGCGCGGCACCAGAGGCGTCGATGATTTCCTCCAGGCGGGCGAGCGGAACCCGTCTGCCCACCGCCGTTTCACCGGGCCGTGCCGCCGAGCAGGGCCACCGCGGCTTCCTCGCTTCCGGGGTCGAGCGTGGCGGTGATGTCGCCGAGCCGCTGGCAGCAGGTGATCCCGGCGGCGTGCATGAACGTGGCCAGCCCGAGGAGCCCGGCGACTTCGGTCAGCCAGGTCGCCCGCAGCCGGCTGGTGTCCAGCGCCGGCAAGCCGGCGCCGCCGGCCAGCGACCGGGTCAGCGGGTTGCTGATGTTGTGCCGTCCCGGGTCGGTGCCGCCGGTGACCAGCTGCTCGCCGGCGAACGCGGCGGCGGCCAGCAGCGGGGCGTGGTAGCGGGCCAGCACCGGCGCGGTGCGCGGCCGGCGGCCGCCGCGGACGGTCACGATGACGCCGCCGGACCGGCAGATGACGTCGCTGCCGCGCACGCCGCGGAGGTCGGAGCGGATCAGCCCGGCCCCGGCCCCCAGGCAGACCAGCGCGGAAGCGCGCGCCCGCCGCGCCATCGCAGGCTGAGCATCCGCGAGCGCGAGATAGCCGCTGATCTCCGCGGCCGTATACGGGGCCTTCGCGCGCTCGCGGGACAGCGGCGCGTCGGCCGGGACCAGCTGCGGCACAACGGCACGCGCCAGGAACCGCAGGTTCGTGCGCAGCGTCCGGCGGGTCGGCCCCGACAGCCCCGGCGCGTGCGCGGTGAACCGCTCGATCACCGACGGGTGCAGCAGCAGCACCCCCGGCGCCGGCTCCAGGCCCAGCCCGATGCCGTACCCGGCGAGCTTCCCGGCCGCCCACAGCAGGTTCTTGGCCCGGTCCCGGCCGGGCGGGCGGGCTGCGGTCACGACCTGCCGGGCGAACGCCGCCGCCTCCGGCGGCACCGACGACGGCCGCCAGCGGCCGATGTAGCCGGCGATGCTGTCTGCTGCCGACATGAGCGCTCCCGTATTCGCCGTTGTCCACAGTAAATTACTGCGGACAACGCCGGGAACCGCGTATCTGAGACGGTGTGTCGCATGGAACCAGCCACGGCCCGGACCCTGGACCAGATCGCTGCCGAGCTCGCCGCCGCGGCCGGGCCCGCCCTGCCCGGCACCCTGGTCATCCGCTCCTACGCCTGCGGCAAGACACGCTGCCGCTGCCACGCCGACCCGCCCACCCTGCACGGCCCCTACGCCGAGTGGACCCGCAAGATCGGCGGCAAGACCGTCACCCGCCGCCTCACCAGCGCCGAGCTCGCCGCCTGGCAGCCCCTGTTCGACAACGCGCGCAAGATGCGCGCGCTGGTCGCCGAACTCCAGGAACTCACCCTCCAGGCCATCGGCGCAGACGACCAAGACGCCCGACAAGCCGGCCAAAACCCCGTGGACCCGATCCGCTTAACCCGTGGGCAAGCACGCTTCCCGCCCCCGTTCCCGCAGGTCACAGCCAAATGTGAGGACCTGACCAGGTCAGGGACTTGCGGCCGCCTGGGTTGACTCCGCAGGGAGCCAAACTGGGAGCCATGCGTGTTACGCTCCGACCATGCCAGAAGCTAGGGCCGCCAGGCGACGGCATGGCGAAGACGCAATCTACTTAGACTCCGCGAAGAACCGGTACGTCGGGGCTGTCTCACTCGGCTATGGCCCGGACGGGCGCCGAATCCGACGGAAGGTCACTGGGCGCACCAAGGCCGAGGTGCGCGACAAGCTCAGGAATCTGCACAAGGAGATTGAGAGCGGCGTTCGGTCCAGGCCCCGGTACACGGTGCGGGACGCGCTCGATGACTGGCTGGCCAATGAGCTGAATCACGTGGCCACGCCGACATTGGAGCTGTACAAGGGCACGATCGCGAAGTGTGTGGATGAGCAGCTCGGCGCGGTCAGGCTCGCCGCCCTGACGGCTGGGGACGTTGAGGCCGCGCTGGCTGTTCTGGCCTCCAATATGTCCACCAGGACCGTGCAGATCTCGCGGAATGTGTTGGTCCGGGCAATCCGGCACGCGGAGCACCATGACCTTGTCGGCCGGAATGTCGCCGCCCTGGTCAGGGCACCAAGGGGGACGGGCGGGCGGCCGTCAAAGGCTCTGACGCTCGAGCAGGCGATATCGCTGCTTGAGGCCGCCAAGGGCACCCGGCTGGAGGCGTACATCGTTGTGTCGCTACTCGCCGGACTACGGACGGAAGAAGTCCGGGCACTGCGGTGGGATCACGTCGTGGCCTGGGTTGACGGGCAGTGGCGGGCGGTCGCTGACGTCGGATTCGACCACCAGCAGATCGCCGTGTTCGTGTGGCGTTCCGATCGCGCCGGGGGTGACACGAAGACCCCGAAGTCCAGGAGGACTTTGGCGCTGCCCTCCCGGTGCTGGCTGGCATTGCGCGAGCAGCGAGCCCGCCAGGCCGAAGACCGGCTCGCCGCCGGGCAGCTCTGGCACGACCACGGCCTGGTATTCGCTTCGGCTGTTGGCACCCCGCTTGATCATCACAACGTCCGCAGGGAGTTCCGGCGGATCACTGAGGCCGCGGGCCTCGGGACCGCCTGGGTTCCGCGGGAGTTGCGGCATTCGTTCGTGTCGCTGCTGTCCGCCCATGACGTGCCGGTGGAGGCGATCGCCTCGCTGGCCGGGCACAAGCAGACCGCCACGACCGAACTGATCTATCGCCATCAACTCGTGCCCGCTCTGACCCCGGGGGGCCGAGGTCATGGACCAGATCTTCGGCTAGGCATACGGCGGGCTCCGCATCTCAGTCTGTGGCGGCGGTTTTTATGACCGGCCTGGCCGAGGTCAGCGGTTAGCAGCTGACCTGCTGTGACGCCGTATCTGGTGCTCTCGGCGTGGCGACGATGCCGCATATATCCCGTGACTCCACGAGTAAGGCACGATGAGGGAAGCGGCGATCCCGGCCTGCTTACTCCGCGTAACTGGTGGCGCGCCCGATCACCCCGGCCGCCGAAGCGGCCGGCCGAGCTTGAGAGCGCAGAAGCCATTCACTCGGACTTCTCGGCGGGCGTACTCGACGGCCAGTGAGCGGGCGACCAGTCCCCCTGTGAGTCCGTGGTTTGCCCCACTTCGATGAGATGACCGTCGGGATCGCGGATGTATAGGTTCGCCGGTTGCGACCACTTACCAGGGACCAGTGCCCGTCTAGGAGCCCGGCCGACTCGAGCCTGCGCAGCGCGGGATATATCGTCCCGCTCGGCAGGTCAAGCCGTGATCCCCCGGACCGGCGCAGCGTTTCCATGACCGCGTATCCGTGCAGGGGCCCGCGTTCGAGCGTTGCCAGCAACAGCATGTCAAGATGCCCTTTGAGCACCTGTGCGTCCGTAGTCATAAGCAGGTTCCTTCGCCCAGTCATTGGCTGAGCTACTTAAGGAGACGGCGAAGGAACAAGCGGGCTGCCTGGCCGAGGCGACAATCCTCGCGGAAGGACATGCCAGTGGTCCGGCGAGATCCCCGGTCGTGAGATGCGGATGTCGAACTGCGGCGTCATGCGGGTTCTGTGAGTGATCGCCGGAGCTCGGCCAGCAGCTGATTCTGGTCGGCGAGCATCTCGGTCAGGATCCGCCGTGCCGCACGCATGAGTTCGGCGACATCACCGCCCGCGAGGGCATAGTCGACGGTGGTGCCGTGGCGCGTTGCGGTGACGATGCCCGAGCGGCGCAGTACCGCGAGCTGCTGGGACAGGTTCGACGGCTCGATGCCGGTCTCGGCGATCAGGTCGCGGACGGGTTTGGGGCCGTCCTGGAGGAGTTCGAGGACCTGGATGCGCACCGGATGGCCGAGCATCCGGAAGAACTCGGCCTTGGCCTGATAGAGCGGTACCGGCATCGGGTGTCCCTCTGGCTTGTGTCTATCCTTCTGTGAATATACAGAGTTGAAGACTTCTTCATGTAGTAGGGGGGTCGATGGCTGACGTGGATGCGGTGCTGGGCGCGGCTGGGCTGAGGAATGTGTATGTCCTCGGGTTCGTCCGGTACTGGGCTGGGCTTACCGGTGCCGCGCGGGTCGAGGTGGTTAATGCGTCCGACGACGGGAGGCTGCTGGCTGAGGGCCTGGCCGACGGGGAGATCTTGCCCGCGGCCGGAGGGTGCTACTACGCGCGGAGCTACGTCAAGGACACGGCCCGGTCGGAGGAGCGCACAGTCGTCGCGACGAGTAACCCCGCCGACAAGGGCGTCTACAACAACTGGCGCCCGGCCGCGGAGATGCGCCCGCTGCTCGAGCGGCGCATGCGCGGCGCGTCGGCCGGCAAGACGATGTACGTCGTGCCCTACCTGATGGCGCCGGCTGGCTCGCCGCTCGAGCGGTTCGCCGCCGGCGTGCAGCTCACTGACTGCCGGACGGTCGCGCTGCATATGATCCGGATGGCGCGGGTCGGGGCGCATTACGTTGACGACCTCACCAACCAGAACTCCTTTGTCCGCGCGGTGCACGTGACCGGCGACCTGGAGTTTCTGGGGCAGGGCACGCCCGATGATCAACGATATTTCGTGACGATCGCCGACGAGCGGACCATTCTGCATTTCGGCTCGTCCTACGGCGGAAACGCGCTGCTGGCCAAGATCGCGCACGGTCTGCGGCAAGCCTCCTACGACGGCTGGGCGTCGGGGGAGTTCCTCGCCGAGCAGTTCATGCTCATCGGCATCACCGACGGCCTGACAGGTCGGCGGTATCACGTCTGCGGCGGATTCCCGAGCGCATCCGGCAAGACGAACCTGGCGATGATGCGCGCGCCCGCCGCGCTGGGCGACCGGTACCGCGTCGATTTCTACGGCGATGACATTGCATGGCTGCGAGTCGACCCCGGTGACGGCACGGTCCGGGCCATCAATCCGGAGTTCGGCGTCTTCGGCGTCGCGAAGGACACCAACGAAGCCACGAACCCGGTCGCCCTCGCATCGGTGGCGTCAGGCACCGGCACCTTGTTCACCAACGTCGCCCGCAACGACGACACCCAGCAAGTGTGGTGGGAGGGCCGCACGCCGCGGCCGCCCGCCAACATTGCCGGCTGGCGGGACTGGACCGGCACGCTGATCTCCGACCGGCCAGCCGGAGCCGCGGACGCCCCGTGGGCGCATCCCAATAGCCGTTTCACTACCGCGCTGGCCAACGTGCCGAACATCGCGCCGGATTTCGATGACCCGCGCGGCGTGCCCGTCGATGCGATCATCTTCGGCGGCCGGACCAGTGACCGCGAGCCGCTCATCCGCGCCATCACCGACCTTGCAGAAGGTGTCTACGACGGCCTGACGCTCGGCGCCGAGGCCACGTTCGCCGCCGAGGGCATCGACGGGCAGCTGCGCTACGACCCCATGTCGATGCGGCCGTTCATGTCCTACCCAGAAGGCGCCTACGCCGCGCACTGGCTGAAGGTCATCGGGTCCGCAACCAGCCAGCCGATCTTCGCGCACGTCAACTGGTTCCAGCGCGACCCAGACGACGGCCACTACCTGTGGCCCGGTTACCGCGACAACCTGCGCCCGCTGCTCTGGCTGCTCCGGCTCAAGGAGGGCCAGGTCCACGGCATCAAAACCCCCGTCGGCATCATCCCGGCCAAGACCGAGCTCGACCTCGACGGCCTATCAATCGAGCCGGCCGATCTGCAGACCCTCCTCACGGTTGACCAATCACGGTGGAAGCAGGAAATGACGCACCGCGAGCAGCACCTGCAGCAATTCACCGGCCTGCCCGAAGAGATCTGGCACGCCCACCGCCGCGCCGCCGCGGCCCTCGACGCGGAAATGAAGACCATAACCTCGCAACCGGAGGCGTGAGTGCCCACGATCGCAGCGCATCCCGTACTGTCCCCCGGCTGACCCCGGACTCGCCGGCCAGGTTCGCCTCGACCAGGCTGGTCCCAGCGGCGAGCTCGTTGTTCAGAATCCGGCGCCACAGCACCTGCCCACTGCCTCCGGCAGCGAGATATGTTCTAGTATGGCCCTATCCTCCCTCATTCCCGCGAGGCTGTTGTCCGTCACTATGGCTGCACGATCGCCGCGCTCGGGCGCATGACCAGCCGCATCGGACACGAGTCCAGCGCCGCGCCCAGCACGCGCCCCGCGCGAAGCAGCGGAGGGCGCTGGTCTGCGGGCAGGCGCCGCCCGGCCGGGTTTCGGCAAGTGCTACTGAGTACCGTCGGCGAGCAGGCATGCGACCGCCGCCGGGTCAGCGCCGACGATATCGACCATTTTGGCGCGGCCGGACGCGCCCGACACCAGCCGGACCGCGCTGCGGTGGACGCCGAGCGCGGCGGCCAGCGCTGCTAGTGCGGCCTCGGTTGCCCTGCCGCCCGTTGCCCGCTCCTTGACCCGGACTGCCAGCGCGCCGCCGCGGTTGCCGCCGACATGTGCATACGCCGAGCCCGGACGAACCCAGATGGTGATCCGCACGGCTATCAGTATCCCCGCGTGCGCCCTCGGTCGGTTGTACAGGTCAGGGTGGTCATCGCCCCGCCGGTTGGTGGCGTAACAGTGATCGTCTGACCGCAGAAGGTCCTGCCCACCGAGGTTCGAGACCTTCTCCTGCCTGCCCGCCATGATCGGCGATCAGCTCGGGCAGCACGCCCGACCCGGACGCGGTTGGATGCGCACCTGATCCTGCGCGACTCGCTGCCGCTGCCTGACCTGGTCGAGGGCCCGGCGACGGCTCGGCGGGCGACCTGACGCGGCTGAGATGTCGCGATGAAGTTCCGTATGGCAGATGGTCATGGCTGCGGGCTGGTCCGGTGCTGCGGCGCGGGCTAGTTTCTGCCGGGTGTCTGGGCTGATGCCTGCGGGGGATCGGCCGGAGCATGCTGTTGAAGGCGCGGGTGACCTGGTCGGCTGGCCGAGCCGGACCGCGCGCATGCCAAAGAGGCCAGTAATGCTGGGCACGGACCGCTCAGACGGTCCGGGCACGGCGAGGCGAACCCACCGCCCGCATCGCCGGATCTCCGGGCGAACTGCCTCGCCCGTCTGTCCCAGCGCTGCATCCGCATGCTCGCGGTGGCCGCGCTCGACGGAACAGCATTGCGCCCCTGGTTGCTAGCCCGGGTTCTCGGCGACGACTCTGACCTGGCTGCTGCCGGCGCGATTGCCGACGTCGGCCAGTCCCGCCGCCTGCGGCCGGATTCGGTCCAGCGCCTGAACCTCCAGACCTTCCTGACGGTGCTGCTGCGGCGAGTCCAGGAGGACTCTCACCCGGACGACTTCGTCTCCCTGTCCTGCGAGCAGGCGATAGGGAGCGACTGGTCGCTGACCGTCTACGGGCCTAGCTGAGATCCGGGTGGCCGCGGCCGCCGTGTGATCAGCGGATCGTTGTGGATGGCTATCGGGTGAGTCGAACCCCGAACGCTGCATACATGGCGTGGAATGCCCACACCCCGAGGCCGAACAACGTCGTGATGACAGCGGTTGAGATCAGGCCCCGGAGCCAGGCACGTCCGGGAGTTCTGGTGACGAGCCAGGCACCGAGCAAGGAGATCGCGCCAAGCGCGGGCAGATAGAACCTGACCACCTGCACGGTGACGCTGGTCGGATCGGTGGTCCAGGTGTATGCCAAGTACAGGCCCCAGATCGCGAACCACGACGCCCCGATTGCAAGCCCGGCCCAGAGGTCACGGCGCGCCGCCACTGCGGCTTGGCCGCCGGCCTGGCGCAGCAATGACGCCCGTCCGATGATCCACGCCAGCGCCAGTAGTCCGAGCACCAGCATGGGCATGGCCTGCATCAGATGAGCGGGCATGATCCGCAGGTTCGCCCCGATCGCGCTGAGGCTGAAGGTGACCTCACCCGGGCTGTATCCCGTTGTCAGCGGGCCGCCGTAGACCAGGTCATCAAAGATGGCCAGGGCAGCTCCAAAGACGGCGACCGACGCCAGCCACCAGCCCACCGTGCGGAGCGGCAATCTCGCGGCTTCCAGCCGCCACGTCACGATCACGCTGATGACGGCGCAGCCGAGGACCACGATGTTGGTGTAGCGGACGAAGGCGGCGATCTCGATCGCCGCGAACCCGGCGAGGCCGGCCCAGGTGCGTCGCCGCGGGCGCGCTTCAGCTGCCAGGATCGCCCACAGCAGCGCCCCGGAGCCGGCCGCGAGCAGCGACGCGTCAGTGAACGTCGGCATGTAGTCGCGCCAGCCGAAGGCCAGCGCGGCTCCGGATGAGCAGTACAGGCCGACCGCGGCGAACCCGCCGAAACGTCCGAGCCAGCGCCGCGCGCCGGCAAACAGCCCCAGGCAGGCCAGCGCGCCGTAGAACAGCGGAGCCCAGCGGGGAAGGCCGAGCTCCTGAAACGGCGACGCCAGGAACGGGTATCCCGGGTCCTTCTCGCTGATGTACCGCCCGTTGGCCAGCTCGACCCATTGGTTCGGCGGGGCGGCAGGGTTGTCGCCCAGCTTCCTCGCCACCGCTTCCGCCTGACCGGCGGACAACGTCAGGAAATGCCCTTCGGTCATCGCCACTATCGATGCCCGGTAGGCGCCGTCATCGGGCTCCGCGGCTTGAGGCGCGACCGACAGGACTGCGAGGCACAGCGCCGCGAACGCCGCGGCGGCGAGTATCGCTTCCATCCAGATCTGGGAGACGCCGCGAACGGCGTCGGCACCTGCAACGGGTTCGCGCGCACCGGCGTCGTGGCTATCCGATGGCCGCATAGAACGGGAACTGTGCGGTGCTTCGCTCCGGCGCATCCAGGTCTCCCTTCAAAACGTCGTCCGCGTTGCCACCGGTATACCGCCTGTGCGGTGACACGAGCCGAACAGCGATTGTTAGATCGATGTCACCGATGCTGGCCAACCCGGCGCGCCTGGCCACGCGGCGGACGACCCTTGCACCAGCGTGCCGGTCCAACCGCGGCCCGGCGACGTGGCCCGGTTCGCCAGGCCGGGAAACAGACAGGCTGGCTCTCAGCCACCAGCGGGACGCCGTGCCAGACGACAACGCCCAAGCCGCGGAGCAGGCACGCAACCTCCGAGCCCGGTTCCCCCGGTGGGCATCCTGTTCGATCCCCTGGAAAGCGTGTGGATCGCCGTGCGCGGCAAAAGAACGCTCGTCGCGGCCAGCAGCTCGCAGGCGCTGGGCGAGCGAATGGAAGCAGCAGCGCGCGGCGAGACCGGACCAGACGAAGGCGACAAGACCCAGACCTGGCGCGCCCACCGGGGCAGGCACGAGGCTTAAGCACCGCCCCCAACGCCGCGAGCCGAGAGCGCCCGGCCGCATAACGCCTTGCCCGGTGCGGCATGCGCGACCATGCTGAACCACCACCGGGCGGCGCACAGCGGATACTCGCGCCCCTGGCCCAGCCAGACCAAGTCACTGAGCGTGATCCGATCTCATGCCCGGCGCGCCGCCGGATCCTCCCTGCCGAATCGGCGCGGCCTGGTAGGGCGCTGGTCAACATTTGGCGCCGCGGGCAGATCATATGTTCGCGGGTATCGGGAGCTATGTCAGAGTTTCGGCAGGATCGACGTTGCTGGTCATCTGTTGCCCGGGTGCGAACGGAATGGATCCAGCCGGGGCCAGCGGCTGCTCGGCGAAGCGGTTTATGCCGCTCAGCGGCGGAAGATGATCGCCAGAGTCGTACTAGCGAGCTGGCTCGCAGTCCGGCCTGGTAACCGTGTCGCCAGGCCGTCGTGGAGTCAGGCAGCGCGACGATGGTCAGGCCGCTGACGGTGAGGACGGCACCCGGGATTGCAAGCCCGATGGCCTTCCTGGTGCTGATCGCACCCAGGGCCAAGCAGACGAAGAGGGCCGCAGCCATCACGAGCCTGGCTGCAACGCCCATGCGAGCGGTCTGCTCGGCCGCGGATCATCGGGCGGCGGCTCGAAGTCCATGCTTTCATCTCCCCCGCGGGCGGCATGCTCGTCTCGAACAGGCGAGCGTTCGGCCCGGATAGCCACCCGTATGGCGATCCCTCGCCCGATGCGCTACTGCGAGGTCGAATGATCCCCGCCGAACTGCTCTCCGCGGCACAGACGGCCGGGCTCGCAGTGGCCTGGAGCGACCGGGGGAGGCTCTCCGCCCGCGGGCCAGCCAAAGCCGCCGCCATCGGCCAGGAGCTCCTCAGTCGCCACGCAGAGTCCGCGCCCTGCGTCGTCTGCGGCGCCGTCGCCGCGGTCAACCCGGACCGGCCTGCCTCGCTATGCCCCGCATGCGCGGATCACTGGACTTGCGGCCTGTGTCATTGGCGCCAGGCGGGGACAGTCGCTCGATACGAAGCCTGCGGTGCATCACCTGCGGCCGGGAGGTGCCGTGAGCCTGGCCTGAAATATTGTCACCGGCGCAGCGCAGGAAGCTGCTCGACGAGCTGGCCGAGCTCGGGCGCTTGGACGCCGTCCCGCCAAATTTCTACTGGTCCAGGGGGTAAGACATCGAGGTGCGGCGCCGCTAACAGTTGCGGACCGAAAGTGGCGTGTGGGGGAGAACTGATACAGGGGGTGTCCAAATGAAAGCTATCGTGGTGACGGACCAGGCCGCGGGAACGGCTGGGATGACGCTGGTTGAGCGGCCCGAGCCGCAGGCAGCGATAAACGATGTCGTCGTTCAGGTTCAGGCGTCGGGATTCGTCCCGACTGAGCTGGCGTGGCCCTCGACCTGGACCGATCGCGTCGGCCGTGACCGAACACCGTCGATCCCCGGGCACGAGCTGGCCGGAGTGGTCAAGGCCCTCGGCTACGGCACGACGGGGCTGTCGGTGGGACAGCGGGTGTTCGGCCTCACCGACTGGACTCGCGACGGCACCCTGGCCGAGTATGCGGCCGTCGAGGCGCGCAACCTCGCGCCGCTGCCGGGAGACGTCGACTTCACGGTGGGCGCGAGCCTGCCGATCTCGGGCCTGACCGCATGGCAGGGATTGTTCGAGCACGGGCGCCTTCAGCCGGGCCAGAGCGTCCTCGCGCACGGCGCGGCCGGCGCAGTCGGTTCGATGGTTACCCAACTCGCACGTGAGTTCGGCGCCTACGTCATCGGCACCGGACGCGCCGCCGACCGTCAGAAGGCGCTCGACTTCGGCGCGCAGGAGTTCGTCGACCTCGACAACGACGCCCTGGAAGACGTCGGCGAAGTCCATCTGGTGTTCGATGTCATCGGCGGCGACATCGCGAATCGGTCTGCAGGGCTGATCCGGGCCGGGGGAACACTGGTAACCGTCGTCGGGCCGACCAGGGCGCGGCCCGCCGACGGCCTGGCGGTCGACTTCGTTGTCGAGTCCGATCGCGCCCAGCTGAGTGAGATCGTCCGGCGGGTGCGGGACGGACGACTGCGGACGAACATCGGCAACGTCGCGACCCTCGAAGACGCCGTCGCCGCCTTCAATCCGACCGAGCGGATCAACGGAAAGACGATCATCCACGTTCGTCCGTGAGGACTCTGAGAGGCGGCAGGTTCTGCCTCCTCGTGGATCAGCGCAGGGCGTCGCGGGCAGGCCGACGGGGTCGGTTACGGAACTAGCAGCACCCTGACTAACGTTGAGATGAGCTTCGCATTGCCATGGTTCTAGATCGCCAACAACGACAGCACCCGGGGGGTATCTGTGGCTCAGTCCCTATACGACCGTCTCGGTGGAGTCGATGCCATCACGGCAGTGGTCCGCGCCTTTGAAGATCGCGCCGCGAAGGACGACCGCATCAACCAGAAGTTCGCGAGGACCAACCTGGAAAGGCTGACCAGGGAATTCGTCGACCAGCTGTGCCAGGACGCCGGCGGACCGTGCTCCTACAGCGGCCTCATGGCTGCCGGGCCGCCCCGAGCAGCCGCACCGCAGCGGCCTCGCCGGCCGGCTCTAGCCCGGCGACCAGGTCGCCGAGCCGCTGGGAGCAGCTGATCCCGGCCGCCGCCATGAACGTGGCCAGGCCGAGCAGTTCCGCGCAGTCGGCCAGCCACGTTGCCCGCAGCCGGCTGGTACCCAGCCGCGGCAGGCCCGTCCCGCCATCCAGCGCGCTGATCAGCGGGTTGGTGATGTTCCGGCGGCCAGGATCGGCGCCGCCGCAGATCAGGGCGTCCCGCGCGAACCGGGCCGCCTCCAGCAGCGGGACGTGATACCGGCCGAGCACCGGCACGGCACGCGGACGGTTGCCGCGGACCCTGACCACGACACCGCCGGACCGGCACGCCACGTCGCTGCCGCGCACCTCGCGCAGGTCGCCGCGGATCAGCCCGGCGCCGGCGCCCAGGCAGACCAGCCCCGCCGCGCGCATCCGCCGCTCCATGGCGGGCTGGGCGTCCGCCAGCGCGAGAAACCCGCCGGTCTCCGCCGGGCTGTACGGCTCCTTGGCCCGTCCCCGGGGCAGCGGCAGGTCCGCCGGATACAGTTGCGGCACCACCCGGCGGCCGATGAACCGCAGGTTCGTGCGCAGCGTCCGCCGCGCCGCCCCGGACAGGCCTGGCGCGCACCGAGTGAACCGCTCGGTCACCGACGGGTGCAGCAGCACCTCCGGCGCGGCGTCCAGGCCCAGCCCGAGCGCGTAATCGGCGAGCTTCCCGGCCGCCCACAGCAGGTTCTTCGCCCGCTCCCGGTCCTGCGGCCCGGTCTTGGTGATCACATCGCGGGCGAACGCCGCCGCCTGCGCGGATACCGACGACGGCCGCCACCGCCCGATATAGGCGGCAACATGGTACTCTTCATACAGTACTTATGCTTAATGAAATGCGCGAGACGGGGGACCCCGGCTGCGACAATGACAACGTGTCGCCCACACCGGCCCAGCGGGCCCAGGCCGCCCGCATCGGCCGCGAACTAGCCGCCCTGGGCTTCGCCCTGCCCGGCACCCTCGCCGACCGGATGACCCGCTGCGGCCACGCCACCTGCCGTTGCCACGCCGACCCGCCCGCCCTGCACGGCCCCTACCACCAGTGGACCCGCAAGAAAAACGGCAAGACCGCCACCCGCATCCTGACCGACGACCAGCTCGCCGACTACCGCCCCTGGTTCGACAACCACCGCCGCCTGCGCGAGCTCATCGCCGAACTCGAGGCACTCAGCCTCGCCATCGCTGAAGCCGACCCCCGCTGGAACCGCTGAGCACCCGCTGCGGCGTGGGTCACGCACGCTTAACCTGCGGGCAGCCCTCAGGCCCGGACCCATCCGCCCAGCTCACGCCCAAACGTGAAGACCTCACACCATCAGGTCATCCGAACCGGGGTTCGGCACGCGTGGCTGTTGCACGCGTGTGGCTGCTGGGCTGTTTCAGGCCGCGTCTTGAAGAGCGTAGGGGTTGAGTATTTGTCTCCCCCACAGCTGCTTGCGCTCTGCGGCAGTGAGCCGGGCAGCCTCTGCGGCCTCGTTCCACTCCGACTGGATGGTGCTCACTTGGTGGTCGATGATGTTCTTCGCATCGGCCTTTGACAGTAGGTATGTATCGGTGGCGGCGGCGATGCAGCCAGCTAGCTGGCTGTAGCGGTAGCCGTCCCTGCGGATCGCCATGGCCTGTGTCGCCTCTCCGCCAGAGCGTGGTTGCGGGCAGATGTCGTAGGCGGGCGTGAGTGTGAGGTTCTCGCCATCCCAGAAGGCGGCGTGATTGCGAGCGTGGTCGTCGGTATTGCTGACGCAGATGTTGAAGACAATGCGGGAGAACAACTCGCGGAGCGTTTGCCGTGGTTCGGTGAAGCGGCTCCGGATCGCGTCAGCTAGGTCGTAGTAGGTCGCGTAGCGCCCCATCATGACATCCAGGTTGAGGATCGTCAGTGCCGAGACGACCATTCGGCGGCGCTTCCCGCCGTCAAGCCGGTCGAATCGGTCGACCAGCAGGGCATCGTGACCGTGCACTTCGATCACCTCTGTTCCCGCAGCATCTAGCCCGACCCGCCGGGCGAGTTCCATTGCGACCGCCTCGGCCTTCACAACTGGATAGGTGTCGGTACGTGAGGACAGTTTGGCGATGAGCTTGCGGTCCTCGCCGTTAAGGAGCACCTTCGGCCGGGCGCCACCGATCGACGTTCCGCGTAGCAGGGCATCCTCAAGGGCGGGTGGGAGCGGCTCACCGGCCTCGAGCAACTCGGCTGCTGTTACCAGTTCTTCGAGGGTGGCATCCGAGGCTCGCGCCTGGTAGGTGTCTGCGCTTGTCTGGAAATCTAGCGCCCCGGCGCGGTCGGAACCGGACTCAAGCAGGTAGGTGAGCAGGCTGAGATCGCCTGTGTCGCTGTCCGCCGTCAGGTGCCCGGCATACTTGGCGAGGATCACCCTCTGCCCCCATGCATCCGGACCAGCGTCGCGGATGCAACCGGCGACGGTGAGTCCGGCCAGTGGCCGGATCCGGCCCTGGCGGAGAGGCAACTCGGGCGCGTACAAGGGAATCGCGTCGGGACGGCCCAGGTAGCTGCGCCCGTAAGTGAAGTAGGCGATCTCACCGCTCGTCTCTAGGCGTCCCGCGGGCACCGGCTCAGTGGCACCAGGCAGCCATGCCCACACGAACGCCTCGGTCGGCTCAGAAATCATCGTCTACCGGGCCAGTGGGCTCTCGGACACGGGAGGGCAACAGGGCGAGCCGATCGCGGCCGCGCTCCACCATCGAGCGCAGCCCTTCGCGGTCGGCGCTGAACAAGCTGATCCCGAGGATGGTCGCGACCTCGAAGAACGTCCCGATCCCGACTGTGGGCGTTCCTCGCTCGATGTTCCTCAGAGTGACGGCCGAGATCCCGGCCCGCTCGGCCAGTGCAGTCTCGGTCCAGCGCCTAGCCCGCCGGGCGCGTGCTACTTCCAGACCGAGGACTCTTACTGCATCGATCGTCTGCGGAGAGTAAGGATGAGCACGACGCAAGGCGTATACTTTCGTTCAGAGGTTTTAACGATAGTGTAAAGATGGTTCTGGTTTGATGCAACGTTGGCTGGCCGACACCCCGGCGGCTTGCACCGGCACGGCTGGATCAACCCGGCTTCACTACACCTTCGAGTCGGCGGTCTGGGCGGACGTACCGGGAGCGGGTCGCCTTCGATCAGGATGGGGCGGTTCGCCTGACGGGATGTTCGGCCCACTCGTTCTCGCAGTTCAACATTTGAAATCGCTTCTTTGTGCGATCCGTCTCGGATCCGGGGATAGCGTCGGGGAGCCAATGGGACGCGGGACTGACCTTGTCATGTCCATGCCGGCGACGGACGGCGTGCTGACGCTCGCCTATGACGCGGGCGAATGCGAGAAGCGCGGGCAGCCTTGGGCTCCGTTCACCGCTAGGCGTTCGCCGTCACCCAGAGCTACCACGCGGGTGTGCCGTGATCGGACGACACTGAGCCCAGGTCATTTCGAGTCGGCGACGGCTTCGAAAGTTTCGATAGCGTCCTGGAGGTCGAGGTTCACACTGGGAAGAGACCTTGGCACCAGGCACTGAGCCGGACAGGGCATGGCGGGCGCCAGGGGCATGGAAACCGAGGGTCGCGCACGGCAGCACAGCATTGTTCTGATGCCGGGCGGCGGGCACTCCGCCCGGACTTCCGGTCAGCTGACCTCTCTGCCGGTGGTCGTCTGAGGCCGTGGCCCTGACAGGTATGCGACGGTTATGTGCATTTTCCGGCGGCCAGCTGTAGGGGCTTGTTGTGCCCTCCGGCGGGTCGATGTGGATCGGGGCATTCTCAATTGTGTCCGGCGTGGTCCGGATCCGGGTGGCTGATCTACGGTGTATTGCATGGTCTGGTCCTCTCGGTTTGGCGAGGGGGCGGGATCTAGGCCCTCGCCGGGCGCTCTCACGCCTCGGCGGGGGCCGCGTTATGAGGCCCGTCGGGTGAGTCGGCGGGCCGCGCAGAAGTCGTGGCCGTGGCGCGCATTAAGGGCTCGAAAGGCTGGCATGGCGGAGCACGGCGTCCAGCCTCTCTGGATCCGCGGCTGTCATCGTCAAGCCCGGGTTGCGGACAAGGCTCAGCGGTCTACGCCGAGCTCCACTCAAGAGCACGAGATACTGACGGCATGGTTGAGGACACTGCGCGGGATCGGGCAATTTACCAGGCGCTGAAGGCGGTCGATGAAGTCGCTGCTGCTCTTCAGACGCACTTGATCGAGGAGCACGGGGCGGATCCGGAGCGCACAGCTGCGCGAAACACGTCCACAAACTCGCTCACGCTCCTCCGGCAGGCTCGCGAGCGCCTCGGCCAGGGACTCCGAGCGATCGAGGCTGACAACATCGCCGAATCCGACCAAATCTCGCTGCGCAATCAATGAACTGCGGCATCGAAGCGGCCGGACGCCGCGCATGCCAGCGGACCTCGCCATCGACACCGGAGTCCCGCACGCGGCTGGCGTGATCGAGCACCTTGCCGGGTTGGTATCGATGCGGACGATGCAGGCCGTGCTCTCGAGGAGCAGAGCGTGGCGAGTCTTCATGACTCATTCGCCCACGTAATCGGCGCGCTCCGACGCGAAGACGAGGCACGTGCCGCACCGCTGACATACTGGGCAGGCTGGGCGCTGTTCGGCCTTCTCGCCACGGCCATCGTCACCATCGTCAGGATGGCGGCACAGCTAGCCGGCCTTACCATTGCCGGTGAGCGCCTCGATCAGCTCAGCGCACCGATGCACCGGCACCGCGTGCGCGGCGATCAGGTACACGCACCAGGCCTGCAGGTTCACCCCGTAGGTGACCGTGCCCGGCGCGCCGGTGCCGGCCGGCGCCGCCGCCCGGTGCACCCGCCCGCACCCGCACGCCACCTCGTGCAGGTCATGCTGGGTCACCGTCGCGGTCTGCAGCGGGATGTCCACCTGCTGATGCGAACAGGCCACGCCCAGGTCCCTGCCGCCAGCCAGCCGCCGGCACGTGCAGATTCCCCCCGGGAATGATCGACCCGCTCATCAGGCTGATCGCTCCAGCACAGGTGCGAACCCGGTGTGCCCGGCTGCTTGCCCGTCGTACGCCGCTGACCACGCCGAGGAGGAGCCTTGGAGCTGCGCGAAGTCATGCGCACGACGAGCACCGTCCGGTACTTCAGGACCGGTGATGTGCCCGACGACATCCTCTACCGGCTGTTCGAGGTTTCCCGTTTCGCTCCCCAGGGAGGGAACCGGCAACCGTTGCGCTGGGTTGTTGTCCGCGACCCTCAGACCAGGCAGCGACTCCAGGACATCTACGAGCCGGTGATCCGCAGAAGTTTCGAGGACTACGCGGCCAAGGCGGGCATCGATGTCAGCAGCGGCGAGTTGCCCGCGGCCGCCCGTGCCCCCCTTCACCTCGCCCGGCACTTCCATGAGGTCCCCGTCGTGGTCTTCCCCTGCGTCGACGTGGGCCTTCTCCGGCCTGGCGCCGCCGAACCTCAGCCGGCCGACGTTCAGGGCACGACCATCATCGACGGCGGCCACGTCTTCCCGGCCATCCAGAACTTTCTCCTGGCGTGCCGCAACGAGGGACTCGGCACGGCCCTGACCTCGGCCCTGACGGTAGATCAGGAACTGATCAGAGACCTCCTGCGTGTCCCTGACACTTCCCTTGTTGTCGCTGCGATCGCCGTGGGCTGGCCGGAACGGGCATTCCCCACCCGACTGCGCCGCCACCGGGTGGAGGATCTGATCTATGCCGAGCACTACGCTGTTCCGCTGTTCCCGCCGGCCGATGGGCCCCCGGCTTGAGCGCCTGCGACATGGCCGGCCCGGACGCCGCCAAGAGCCGCGCCGCAGCGGCTGACCGTGCCCGCGCCGCCCGCGCTCGCCCGCGCAGGGCCTCCGCCTGGACCAGAAGCACGCGCCAGCCGGAGTCCTGCACCTGACCGGCTCACCTTCCCACCTGGCAGCAAACCAGCGTCCCATCCGTGCCGAGGCCGCGGCATTGACGGCCTATTTCGGGGTCACCCACAGCGCCAGCCAGAGAAGGCGGATCTGGTGGGTGCGCCTACGCTAAGGGCCCACCAGCAACCGGACCTGAATGTTTACCGGGCAGGTGCTCTACATCCCTGGCCGTTCCGTCGCCATGGGAAGCCTGGGCTTTTGCGTATGCCAATCCGTAGACCGCTGGTAAGCGTGCCCGACGCGAAAGATCGTGGTTTCGTCAAACGGCCTGCCGATGATCTGCATTCCGATGGGCAGTCCCTCGTCGGAGAAGCCGCATGGCACCGACATCGATGGGAGGCCGGTCAGAGATGGCACGCCGGTGAACTGCATGATCGCAGAGAGCATCTCGTCCTCTACGCCATCCTCAATGACCACCTTCGTCTCGCCCAGAGGAGTAGCGACGAACGGAAGCGTTGGACAGATGAAGACGTCGACCTGGTGAAACGCATCGAGAAACTCGCTTCGAAGCAGCGACCGATATCGCTGTGCGTTTATGTACTGCGTGGCTGTATACAGTTCACCGAGCTCGAGAAGCAGGCGAACGTCTTCACCGTAGTCCTCGGGACGCTCTCTGAGCCACCGCTGGTGGAACGTCGACGGCTCGGCCGACTCGACGGTCAGCTGCGCGGAGATGTTTCCTTGAATGTTCGCGATAGGAATCTCGTCGATGATTGCTCCCTCGCGCGTGAGTAGCTCCAGCGCCGAGCGCACCGCCTTCTCCACCGGCTTCTGCAGGTGGGAGAAGAAGTAATCTGAGACCACGCCAATGTGAAGCCCGCGGACGCCATCCTCGATATAGCGCAGGTAATCAGGGACTGGTCGAGGATCAGTGCCTTCGTCGTCCGGATCGAAACCCGCGATGACTCCCAGCATCCTCGCCACATCCTCGACGGTCCGTGCCATTGGGCCGACAGTGTCCATCGACCATGCCAGTGGCACTACGTTCGCGTTCGATACTCGTCCGATGGTGGGCCTGATGCCGACACATCCATTGACGGCCGCCGGTAGACGTACCGAACCCCCGGTGTCGGTCCCGAGGGCGCCGAAGACCTCGCAAGCAGCGATGGCGGCGCCGGACCCGCCGGATGAGCCCGCTGGGAACCGGGTGGGATCCCATGGGTTCTTAGTTGGACCGTAGTGAGGATTCGCGGTTGTTCCTCCCCACGCGAATTCGTGCATGTTGAGCTTGCCGACCACAACCGCGCCCGCATCGCGGAGCCTTGCCACGACCGTCGCGTCATGCTCAGGTACATTGTCCGCCAGAATCCTCGACCCGGCTGTGGTTCGGAGGCCGGCCGTGTCGATATTGTCTTTGATTCCGATCGGCACGCCGTGAAGTGGCCCAAGCGGATCTCCGTCGGTGATCGCGCGTTCGCATGCCGCAGCGGTATCCAGGGCCTGCTCTCGCGCCACGGTTATGAATGCGTTTATGATCGGATCCCATGCCTCAATGCGGTTTAGACATGCCTCGGTGAGTTCGACGGGCGACACTTCTCGGACGCAAATCAGTGACGCTGCTTCAGTGAGTGATAGGGATGTGAGTTCGGCCGCCGTTTTGTTGTTCATTGCCATCAGCCATCAGCGCGGCCGAATCGGACGAAGCTTACGACCGGTTTAACATCACGCATCTGTTCTGCTGACATCTTCTGGCTCAGTTCATGCGCTGCCGCAAGCAGCGGCGAGAAAGCGATCGCGAGAGCCTCGAGTTGATGCTCGGGGAGCGAAAGGTTGGCGAGATCCGCCAAATGGGCAATCGCGTGTTCATCCATCGTGCTCACTGCGTTGTCTCCTGGTCGTGTTATGCGCGCACGGAAGGCGCCGGCTGACGAGAGCCGATCGTGATGACGCTGGCAACGGACCCGGGATCACCGCTCGGGTTCGTATTTGAACGAGAGCTGCAGTTTGGTGCGGTAGGTGATCGCTCCACCTTCGTCCAGGTGAATGTCCTGCTTGACGACTTCAGCCACTCGAAGGTCACGGAGTGTCCCGGCTGCAGTCCTGATTGCCTCCGCGGCCGCGTCCTCCCATGACGCGCTGCTTGTCCCGATGATCTCGGTCACCCTGTACACGCTCATTTGGATCTCCATCCTTCGATAACCCGCGGGCTAGGCGCTGCGATACGCAGGCAGTACACCGCGGCTGGCCATCTGGCTCAGGTCACAGCCGCGACGTCTGCCAATGGACCTGAGCCTGGCACCTGGCGCCGGCGGCGTCCAGAGATCGGCCAGTGCCGCCGGCAGATCATGACCTGCTTGATGCGGGGCATGCGGAACACTCCGGCCCGCTTGCTCGCTTCTGCAGGGCTGCTGGGCCGTTACGCAACGCGCCTGGCGCATCGTGCGCGATCGGCGCCTGCGCGCCGGGCAGTGGGCCCGGCGCGCAGGTTTGGGTGGTCCGCGGTCAGTTCACCGCCGCGCGAGTGAAGACGCGGATGGCCACTGCGGTAATGATGACGGCCCAGCCGACCAGCACCAGCAGGCTGAGGGCGGCGTCGGTGGTGGTGCTTGTCATTCCCCAGATGTCATGCAGCCCGCCCCCGGCGCGGTCGAGCACGCCGTAGCGCAGCAGCGCCAGGACATGGGTGGTGGGCAGGGCGCGCGCGACCCCGGCGAGCCATGCGGGCAGCGCGGTAATCGGGAACAGTGATCCGGCTATGAACCACGGCAGGATCGCGACGACGGGGGTGAGCCCCACGTATTCCTCCTGAGTGGGGATCCGGTTGGCGAGGATCTCGGCCACGCCGTACATGAACACGGTGAATGCGAGCACGGCTCCGATGAACCAGCCGACGCCGCTGGCGGTGGCGTGGAACTGGCTGCCGCGCAGCCATCCAGCGGCCATCAGCGCGCCGACTTGCAGCACGCTGACGCCGATGGCTACGGCCATGTTGCCGAGCACGATCAGGGCGCGAGGGATGGGCGCGGTGAGCAGCGCGCGGCGCGCACCGGTGGCGCGGTCGACGATGACACCGATGCCAGCGAATGTGCACGTCAGCGGGATGAGCAGGCCGACGGTGCCGACGATGACGAAGGTGCTGTAGTCGACACGGCCGCCGCCCCCGGTTGCCTGGATGATCTTGGCCAGGGCCGGAGCGATCACCAGGGCGAACAGCAGCGGGGTTGCCAGCGGGGCGAGGATCTCGCGCGGCGTGTGGGCGCTGAGCGAGATCCGGCGGCGAGCCAGCGCAGCCCAGGCCGCGAGGCGGGAGGGCAAGGCCGGTGCCTGGGAGCGGGTGAGAGGACTGGCCGCAGCCGCGGCGGTGATGGTGGTCATCGTGATTCTCCTTGGGTGTCGTGTCGTGTCGCGGCTCAGGCGGCCAGACGGCTACCGGTCAGCT
Source organism: uncultured Actinomycetota bacterium (assembly GCA_963739025.1). GTDB lineage: Bacteria > Actinomycetota > Actinomycetes > Streptosporangiales > Streptosporangiaceae > Chersky-822. Next base: position 417,829 of record CAVTYS010000008.1, read on the forward strand.
GGAGGTAGACGTCGTCGAGGGTGGGCTTGCGGGTGGTCATGGCCTCGGTGTCGATGCCCAGGCTTTCGATAGCCGTGATGGTGTCCCTGGCGGAGTAGCTGCCGAGGGGAATGGTGAGCGTCGAGCCGACGGCGAACGCGTCACCTGCCGCCAGGCCGCGGTCGCGCATAGCGGCCAGCGCGCCGTCCGGATCGGTCTCCACCCGCAGCTCGACCAGCTCCGAGCCCGGCCAGCAGCGCGGCCGGGCGGTCCAGGGCCACGATCGCGCCCTGGTGCATGACCGCGATGCGGTCGCAGAGCCGTTCGGCCTCATCGAGATAGTGGGTGGTGAGCACGGTGGTCATGCCGGTGCGGTAGCGCAGGCCGCCAATCAGGTCCAGCAGCTCATAGCGGATGCGGGTGTCAAGCCCCACCGTCGGCTCATCCAGGAACAGCGCCCTGGGTTCGGACACCAGTGCCCGGGCGACCTCCAGGCGCCGCCGCTGGCCGCCGCTATAGCAGTCCACCGGCCGGCCGATCACGTCGGAGAGCCCGAAGACGCCGGCGAGTTCGGAGATCTTACTGGCCGCGGCTGACGGCGCGATCCCCCACAGCCGCGCGTGCAAGTCAAGATTGCGACGGCCGGTCAGCGCCTTGTCCAGAACAGTTTCCTGGAACACCACGCTGCTGACCGAGCGGGCCGCGATGGGGTGCCTGACTACGTCGAAACCGGCGAGCCGCGCCGACCCGCTGGTGGGCTTGATAGTGGTGGTCAGCATCCCGATGGTGGTGGACTTGCCGGCACCGTTCGGGCCAAGCAGGCTGAACACCTCACCGGGTGCGACCTGGAAGTCGATGCCGCGGACGGCTTCGACCTCACCGCGGTAGGACTTACGTAGCCCGTGGACTTCCACGGCTGGCCTCGCGTCGTCGCTGACGGCGCGCAATCCTGCGGACATGGCTGTGCTCCTCGAAGTCGGACCGCCTGAGGCGGAAGTTGGTGCATCAGCGACGGCCGCCGGCTGGGGAATGTGACCAGGTCAGCCGCATGTCACGTTTCGCGGTCCTGGTACGTCTTGCTGACAGGTACTCATAACGTGCAGGGGTGACGACAGATGGCAGAGCAGGACACTGCGTGCCTTCCCCCGGTACGAGCGCGTAGCGCTGCGGGCGATCGGGATCAACGAGTTCGTCTGGCTCCGCGACGCGCCGATCACGCCCAAAAGCAGCGTCACCAGCCCGCCCGTGTGACGCCGCAGCAGGGTAGTCCTGACAAGCAGGCCGGGCACTATTCCTCCGCGAACTCCATCCCCCAGCTGAGTACTTCGGCGGGATGCAGGCGGATGGTGGACCCGACCGGCTGGCCGTCCGGGCCGGTCGCCTCCGCCAGGGCCTCGGCCATGCCGCGGATCATGACGCACCGGGGCCGCCACGGCGGCAGCACGTCATCGACGACGAGGGCGACATGCGGGTTGTGCTGTGCATTGCGGAACTTCCGGCTGCTGGCGAAGTCCCGGCCGCCAATGTCGATCACGTCCAGCCCCGGGTTGTAGCGCCAGCCGAGGGGCACTACGTGCGGCATTCCGGCTCCATCGATGGTCGCGAGCCGCCCGAGCATGCCTTTAGTCAGGTAGGTCAGCTCAGCATCAGAGAACACGCTCATCTGGCACCCGCCTGCTGCGATCGTGAAGGATCAATGGACCAGACGCTACACGCGCGAGCTCAGATCACAGCGTCCGCGACCCTGGAGGCTTTGCGGCGGCTGGATGCTGGCGCAGTGTCTGGGCGCACCCTGGCTGGCAGGCGGGCCCGCCAGCCGGGCTGCTGCTGAGAGGATCAGCAGAATGGACGCGAAGATCTTCTTCATTACACTCGCCGTCGACGACCTTGACCGGTCACTCACCTTCTACCGCGACGGCCTTCGCTGGCCGACCGAAGGCATCGTCGGGCAGGAATTCCACGACGAGGTCACCGACGCCGACGGCGCGATCGCCATCTTCGCCCTCGACGGCGGTCTGTTGCTCACGCTGTATGAGCGCACCAACCTGGCCAAAGACGCCAGCCTGCCCGCGGGGCCGCCGAGTTCCACCGAGTTCAGCCTGGGCATACCCGCCGAATCCCGCGAGGAGGTCGACCAGTTGCTTGCCCAGGCCCAGGCGGCCGGTGGCACGCTGACCGCACCGGCGCACATGCGCCCGTTCGGTGTGTACTCCGGCTACTTCACCGATCCCGACGGGCATCTCTTCGAGATCGCCTGGAACCCCGGCCAATAAGACTGCCGGCCGACCAGGATCGCCGTTGTCAAGGACCTCGTTCGGGCGCCTGACCGCCGTAGTGATCGGCCAACCGTATTCCCTGAGTCCCTGCGGTCTGCCGAGGGCGAGCGCGACGACAAGCGGGAACAGGCCCTGAACCGCCGACGTCAGCCGCTCGACCATGCCCAGGTCACCGCCGCCGTCTCGGGCTGCGACCAACAGCCAGCACGACAGCCTGGCGAAGATCACGGTCACCGTCGCGCAGCCGTAGACACTGAGGATCCACGATTGCGCCGGCGCGCGCCTGGCGACAAGCACGGGCCAGACCGCTGTCGTGACGACGCAGCTCACCGCGAAGGCGAGATGGCGCGACGTCGGGCCCGTGGCCGGCTCAGGAGTGGCGGCGATGCCGAGAGTAGAAAGGCCAGTCAGGATCAGCAGGATGCGCGCAGGCATGCGGACGGCAGTGAGACCCGCGCCTGTCGCGATCTGACAGCTGCCCACCAGCAGCAGGGCCGCGGACATGACCCACCGGTCAGTTCCCGAGTGACCAGCCAGCACGCTCATCGTCTGCCGCATCGGGCTATACGAGGCCGGCTGAAGCGCGTCTGCAATCAGCCAGCCTCCGACCAGGAAAGCAGGCGCCAGCAACGCTGTTCGCGCTTGAGCAGAAGAGCCCGACACGTGACGCAGTGCGGCCTCGCTTTGACAACAAGCCAGCGTCCTGGACAGCACGACACGGGTCCTGGCTATTTCCCGGGTGACCAATTCCCAGGCCGACCGCACCTGGCGGTCGAAGAGCCTGAGCGTGCCTCGCGCGGTCTCCCAACTAGCCGGGCCGCAGGGCGGCATTTGCGAGCTGCCAAGCCCAAAGCGGGGCAGGCCGCGACGTACGGACGGCGCGGCTCCGACCTGCGCATTTGTATGCGAGACTGTTCGCCTGGAGGCCTGGACCTTGCCTGTTCCGGATATCGCGTGCGATACATGCATTTCGCGGAAGCAGGAACAATGCGAATTCGAAGCAAGGTGACCCGTTCAGCGCCGTCAATGGCCGAACTGCGGGGTTCGCCTTCGGCTGGCACGTTCCCAGCCGATGCGCCTGCGGCGATCACCGCGGTCTCAGGGCGGGATGCGAGTTCAGCCCGCATGCGCGGGCCGGAGGAGTTCGACCGCATCGCGCGGCTGGCCGCGATGGCCCTGGCCAGCCCGCGGGCATCGATCACTATCGCGGGCGGAAAGAACTCCGCCGGGCCGATCTGGGCCCCAGCGCCGACGTCGGCGCGCCCGCCGAGCGCGATCGAGCGGTCGTTGGTGCAGCTCGTGATCGACTCGGCGAGGGAACTGATCATCGACGATGTCACGATCGGCCTCCTGGGCGGGCATGGGCAACCGATTGAGGCGGGCGGCCTGATCGCCTGGGCGGGGTTCCCGGTGCGCGAGCCGGGCGGCCGGGCGGTCGGGGCGCTTTGCGTCGCCGACTCGCAGCCGCGAGCGTGGAGCGCCCACGACATCCAGGTGCTCGCGGACCTGGCTCACGTCGCCTCTAGCGAAGTCGCGCTGCGAGATGCGCTCAAGCAAGGCGCTGACCGTGCCGTCCTCGCCCAGACATTGCAGCAGATCTTGCTGCCCCCGCAGCTGCCGGAGATCCCTGGCCTGCAAGTGGCGGCGCGGTACCTCGCTGGCGCGACGGGGACCGAGATCCTCGGGGACTTCTACGATGTGTTTCCCTCGCTGCGCGGTAGCTGGGGACTCGTGGTCGGCGATGTGTGCGGCAAGGGGATTCCTGCGGCTAAGAGCACGGCGCTGGCGCGGCACACGCTGAGAGGAGCAGCGCTGAGGCAGACCCGGCCGAGCCTGATCCTGGCTGGGCTGAACCAGGCGCTGCTGGACTGGCCAGCAGATGACCAGCGGTTCCTGACCGCTATCTACGCTTCCGTTCGCATGCGTGTAGGCGTAGCGACCGTGCGGATCAGTTCCGCGGGACACCCGCTCGCCCTGGTCCACCGCGCGGACGGCCGAGTGACGGCAGTCGGACAGCCCGGGACTCTCCTCGGGTTGGTCCCAGACCCTGAGTTGTCCGACACTCGGCAACTGCTGCGGCCTGGCGACAGCATGATCCTTTTCACCGACGGAGTCACCGAGGCACGCAGCCATGTCGATCGCGACCTTTACGGCGATGAACGGCTATGTGACCTGATCGGCGGGCTCGGGGACCTGACGGCAGCCGGGATGGCAGCGGCGATCATGAAGGCGGTCGTTGCGTTCAGCGGCGGAGTCATCAGTGATGACACGGTGGTGCTGGTGCTGAAGTCTCCCTAGTCCCCGGCCATGCCGAGAACCACGCGCCTGCTCTGACGGGCATCCAAGGGAACACGACGCTGGATAGCCTCCTGCTGCCAGCGCTCGCTATCGCGCTGGCAGCAGGAGACGTCATCTGGCGCAGTCGCGGGTTCGGCTGGCGCTCAGCCGCCCGCTCGCGTTAGCCGCCGTTCTTCACAGCTGAAGCAGCTACAGCGGCCTGGTCGTTGGCAGGGCGCACCAGAATGCGCTTGGAATGGGCTTCGGTCGCCTTGGGCACCTTGACCATCAGAACTCCGTCCTGAATAGATGCGTCGATCGAATCCGCCTTGATGTGGCTGGGCAGCGTGATCGACCGGCTGAACGGGCCGAAGCGGCGCTCAACACGGTGCGCCTTGTCGATCTGGTCGTGCGGGAAGGCCCGTTCTCCCTGGATCGTCAGCAGGCCGCCTTCGACGGTGATCTCGATCTCGTCGATCTTCACGCCGGGCAGCTCGACATCCACCAGGTAGCCATCCTCGCGCTCGAAAATGTCGACCGCAGGCGGCCAGGCTCGCATCGTCGGCACGCCGCCAAGCCACTGGCCACGTGCCCTGGTGATCCGGACCAGGTCATCCTGAGCACTGCGAAGGTCGTCGAATATATCGGTCATGGTCGTCATGGCTGTCATGTCGTTCTCCCTCATTGTCCCGCCCGGCCGACGGCCGAGCGGACCCGGGAAAAATGCAGCTCGAGTGAACGTCATTCGCTTCCGAGGTACACTGTTCACTCTATAGTGAATAGTGTTCACGGTCAAAGTGCCAGGAGGCGACGTGGCGATCCAACCGCACGCGGCGGCCGCGGCTGGCCCGCCGCAACTTTGGTTCAGCCCTCCCGACAGCGGTGCGGGTCCACGCCGCACGCTGACCCGCGAGCGGCTGGTGGCCGAAGCCCTCGCCGTCATCGGCCTGACGGTCTTGACGCTCTCAGCATGCGCGGCCTCGCCATCCGTCTAGGCGTGGTTCCCGGCGCCTTGTACCGGCACGTGCGTGGCAAGGATCAGCTGGGCATCGTGGTGGACGGGGTGCTTGCCGAGGTTGACTGCCAGGTCGACCCGACGCTCCCCTGGACCGAGCGGGTGTGTGTGCTCGCCGGCAGACTGCGGACAGTCCTGGAACGCCACCCGGGCATCGCGGCGTTGCTCAAGATCCGCGATCCGCTCGGACCGCACTCTCTGGCCGTGGCGGAAACATTCCTTGAAGCCCTGCAGCCCGCCGGCCTGGCTCACCGGCAGACTGCCCTGGCATTTTCACTGATCTACGACTACGCCGTCGGCTTCGCGCTCAGTGACCGCAGCACGGTCAACGAGCAGCGCGTACAGGATCCGGCAACCAGGCTCCGACTTCACACCTTCCTCAGATCGTTGCCCGCCAGCCAGTTTCCCGCGCTGGCTGCCCTCGGTGAACACATCTGGGCCGATAATCGCGACGAGCGATTCGCCGCGAATATCCAGACGCTGCTCGGCGGGATCGATGCAGGCCGGCGGCCGGCTGGCCGGTGATGCCTGCAGCTCCGTCCGCGGCGGGGCGGCCACCCTGCGGTGGCCTCTGGGCAATGTACGGTTGAGGTAACGGCCCGGCTCGCTCCGTCAGTTGATGCGGCTGGCTTGGCTGTAGCCGCTCTGGACCCTGGCGCGCTTTCGTAGCTCAGTTAGCAACGTGCCGTCAGGAGCCCCAGGTGCAAATCAGCGACAAAGAGGCTGCCGCGCTGCCCCGGCAGCCGGAACCGCCGCCGTCTTCCCACGGGCAGCGTGCCGGAAGCGAGTACGCCGAGCTTTCAAGACTTGTCAGGGATGCAGGATTGCTGCGTCGCCGCACGCGCTACTACAGCTGGAACATCATTGTGACGGTCGGAGCGCTGGCTGCTGGATGGGCGGTCTTCGTCGTCGTGGGCAACTCGTGGTGGACGCTGGCGGTAGCCGCGCTCCTCGCGGTGCTGTTCACCCAGGTGGGCTTCCTAGGGCATGATGCCGGGCATCGCCAGATATTTGGCTCCAAGCGGTCCAGCTACATCGCGGGCGTCCTGCTAGGCAACCTAGGCATAGGACTCAGCTACGGCTGGTGGGTAGCAAAGCACAACCGGCACCACGCTCACCCCAACACCGAAGGCGCGGACCCTGATATCGCCCCAGGCGCACTCATCTTCACCGCCTCTCAGCTGAATGCCCCCAAAGGCGTTGTCCGGCTGATCCGGCGTTACCAAGCACACCTGTTCTTCCCGATGCTCCTGCTCGAAGGCGTCAACCTGCACGTCGCGAGCGTCCGCGCACTGGCCGGGCGGCCGACAACGCGGTACCGCAGGACCGAAGCGGCGTTGCTCGCCGCTCATTTCGCCGGCTACCTGACCCTTGTCATGGTGGCACTGGGACCCGGCCTGAAGGCCGCGGCCTTCGTCATCGTGCAGCAAGGGCTCTTCGGCCTGTATCTCGGCTGCTCCTTCGCTCCCAACCACAAGGGCATGCCTGTCCTGACAGCCACCGACAAGAGTGACTTCCTGCGCCGCCAGGTACTCACCTCACGCAATATCCGCGGCAGCTGGCTGACCGACTTGGCCATGGGCGGACTGAACTACCAGATCGAGCACCACCTGTTCCCGTCGGCGCCCCGGCCGAGTTTGCGTCACTGCCAGCCTCTGATCAGGGAATTCTGCGAAAAGCACGGCCTGGCTTACTGCCAGACGAGCCTTGCGGGATCGTTCGCTGGCGTCCTGGGTCACCTCAACAGCGTTGGCAGGCAAGGCAACGCCGTTCGGCCGGCCCCCGTCAGCGCGCCATGACACAGCTCACGCTGGCAACCGCTGCCCTCTAGTCGCATGGATGTGATATCAGCGGATCCGCCTGGCCGAGATCGCCGCGGGCGCAAGAGGCTACGGGAAGCGCCCGGTTATGCCCGCTCGACAGTCTGTGTTACGGCGGGCGGCCTATGACGTCCGCAACCTTCCGAGCAGCTGCTGTTTGTAACCTCAGGCAGAGTGAGCGGAGAGCTGTCCGCCTCGAGCGACGACAAATGGAGCCTGGCATGGGCGTAGCGCGCGGCTCCCCGGGTGGGCCGCGCAGGTGACGCCCGACCGCGCTGGCCGGGTCTGGGGGCTTGTCGCCATCCAGGCCGCCGCCCGCGACCGAAGCGTGTCAGCAGCGGATGTGTGCACGGCGGCTGCGCCGGCGCTGGAACTGACCGGTGCCTGGTTGATCGCAACGGCTGGCGCGGAAATGGGTCATCTCATGACGGTGACTGACGAGGTCAGCGACCATCTGGCCGAACTTGAGCTGATCCTGGGCGAAGGACCATCGCTGGATGCATCCGCCTCAGGCGGACCAGCATTGGCCTCAGATCTGGGCACCACCGAGGCCGCTAGCCGCTGGCCAGCCTTCGCCGCGGCCGCAACGGAGGCTGGCGCGGGGGCCGTCTTCACGTTCCCCCTGCGAATCGGCGCGATCCGTGCAGGGGTGCTCGGCCTGTACAGGGCACTGCCAGGACCCCTCACCGCATTTCAGCTTGGTGACGCGCTCGTTTTCGCCGACATCGCGACCCTGCTGCTGCTCGAGGCGGCAGACGGCCATGATCCGGCGACTGGCCCCGGCGGTCAGCCCGCCGACCTGGCCCTGCATCGTGCCGAGATCGACCAGGCTACGGGTATGCTGACCGAGCAGCTAGGGACCGGCATCGCAGACGCTCTGCTGCGGTTGCGGGCCTATGCTTATGCAAACGACCGGCGCCTAGGAGATGTGGCCGGCGACATCGTGGCACGCCGTCTGCGGCTCAGGGCTGAGGCGGATCTTGCCGGAGATGGTGATACATGAGGCAATCGCGCCAGCCAGCGCGGCCACTGTTCCGGGTTCCCGCGCCGGATCTTGCTGTTGCCGCTAAGGGGTGACCGGGATGGACGGAAAACTGCTATCGGAGACGTTCGTCGAGCTGACCGACACGATGGTCGCAGACTTCGACATGATCGACTTCCTGCATGTCCTGACGGACCGGATCGTCAAGCTCCTGGACGTGTCCGCCGCCGGGCTCCTGCTAGCTGACCCGCGCGGCGAACTGCGCGTCGTGGCTGCCTCGAATGAAACTGCCCGGCTGCTGGAGCTGTTCCAGCTGCAGAACGACCAAGGCCCGTGCCTCGACTGCTTCAGGACTGGCGAGCCTGTCCAGGCCGCGGACCTGGACGCCGAGGCGCAGCGCTGGCCGCGGTTCGCCGCCGCTGCCCGGGGGTCCGGATTCGCGGCCGTGCAGGCGCTGCCGATGCGGCTGCGCGACCAGGTCATCGGCGCACTGAACCTGTTCCGCGCCAGCCCTGGTGCCTTTGACCCTGGCGACGTCCGCATCGGGCAGGCGCTGGCCGACGTTGCCACGGTCAGCCTGCTGCACGAACGCAACCTGCGGGACAGCGACACCCTGAACGAGCAGCTGCAAACGGCGCTGAACAGCCGCGTCGTCATCGAGCAGGCCAAGGGCAAGCTCGCCGAGCGGCACGGGCTGGACATGGAACAGGCGTTCGGGCTGCTGCGCGATTACGCCAGGAGCAATAATCTCCGCCTTGCTGACGTGGCCCAGGCCTTCATCGACGGGACCCATACGGTGGTCGGCCAGCCCGCCGATGCCAAGCCGCGCATCGCCGCCCAGCCGGGCAACGCCGCCCAAGGTACCTAGCTGCGTAACTCAGTCTGGCGGCGGTGGCCCAGCACACAGCACCGGCACGCCGGCTCCCTGCATAATCGCCATCAGCCGACAGATCCTTCCATCTGCAGCTCGATCAGCCGGTTCAGCTCCAGCGCGTATTCCATCGGCAGCTCACGCGTGATCGGCTCCACGAAACCGCGGACGATCGTGGCCGCCGCCTCGTCCTCGGTCATACCGCGGCTCATCAGGTAGAAGAGCTGGTCGTCCGAGATCTTCGAGACGGTCGCCTCGTGCCCCATCTCCACGTCGTCCTCACGAACATCGACGTAAGGGTAGGTGTCCGAGCGGCTGACGGTGTCGACCAGCAGCGCGTCGCATTTGACCGTCGACCTGGAGTGAGATGCGCCCTCCTGCACCTGGACCAGGCCGCGGTAGGACGTCCGGCCGCCCGCCCTGGCCACCGACTTGGAGATGATCGTCGAGGAGGTGTTGGGGGCACAGTGCACCATCTTCGCGCCGGCGTCCTGATGCTGGCCTGTCCCGGCGAGCGCCACCGAGAGGGTCTCTCCCCTGGCGTGCTCGCCCATCAGGTAGACCGCCGGGTACTTCATCGTCACCTTGGAGCCGATGTTCCCGTCGACCCACTCCATGCTGGCGCCGGCCTGGGCTACAGCCCGCTTGGTGACCAGGTTGTAGACGTTGTTCGACCAGTTCTGGATCGTCGTGTACCGGCAGTGCGCGCCCTTCTTCACGATGATCTCGACGACCGCGGAGTGCAGCGAGTCAGAGGAGTAGATCGGCGCGGTGCAGCCCTCGACATAGTGGACGCTGGCGTCCTCGTCGACGATGATCAGCGTCCGCTCGAACTGGCCCATGTTCTCGGTATTGATCCGGAAGTAGGCCTGCAGCGGGATCTCCACGCGCACGCCCTTCGGCACGTAGATGAAGGACCCGCCTGACCAGACAGCCGTGTTCAGCGCGGCGAACTTGTTGTCGCCGACCGGGATCACCGTGGCGAAGTACTCCTTGAACAGGTCGGGGTGCTCCTTGAGCGCCGTGTCGGTGTCCTTGAAGATGACGCCCTTGGCCTCCAGATCCTCGCGGATCTTGTGGTAGACGACCTCGGACTCGTACTGGGCGGCGACCCCGGCCACGAGGCGCTGCTTCTCTGCCTCGGGGATGCCGAGCCGGTCGTAGGTGTTCTTGATGTCCGCGGGGAGGTCTTCCCAGCTGGCAGCCTGCTTCTCGGTCGAGCGGACGAAGTACTTGATGTTCTCGAAGTCGATCCCGGACAGGTCAGAGCCCCAGGTCGGCATCGGCTTGCGGCGGAACAGGTCGAGGCCGCGCAGGCGCAGTTTGAGCATCCAATCGGGCTCGTTCTTCTTTGCCGAGATGTCCCTGACGACCTCCTCGGACAGGCCGCGGCGCGCGGACTCGCCCGCGACGTCAGAGTCGGACCAGCCGAACTTGTAACGCTCCAGCCCCTCAAGCTCTGGGTGCGTGATTGTCGTCATGCGGTGATGCCTCCGGATTCGGTTGCTGCGTCGGCGGCGGTGCCTGTCGTGGTATCGCGGGTGGTGCACGAGCGGACGGCGGCGTCGCTGCCTTCTGCCTCGCGTCTTCCCATCAGGAGTGCCAGGACATCGCCGATAGCCGATTCCGGGCTGGCCGGCTCGGGCAACGAAAGGTGCGCCTGGATCTGGTAGCGGTTGCGGCGACCGTGCTTGTGCTTGACGACATACCCGGCCGCGGCAAGGTCGCCGACGATCGTATGGGCGCTGCGCTCGGTGATGCCCAGGTCGGCCGCGACCTCGCGCAGCCGGACCCCGGGGTCACGCGCGAGGCAGAGCAGTACCCGGGCGTGATTGGTGAGGAAGTTCCAGCGCTCCACTCTCAGAAACTTACCACACAATTCTAGAAATATATTGCGTGCTTCTGTTTTCATGCGTAGTCTGGGAGCAGATCCGCAGAGCCAGCAGCCGCAGGCTGCGACCAGCCGGGTCACCCCAGGGAGCGCGACCCGGATCACGCGGCTGCTCCCGTGAAGGAAGCACTGCCATGACCGAGCAACCACCACCCCAGGGCGGGCCCGCTACGCTGCCGCCGCCGTCCGTCAACGGCGCATCCCCGCAGCCGCCCGCAGCGCCGCGGCCGGCCAGGGCGGGGCGGATGCATACCCGCATCAGCGGCATGCGGGCCGGGCTGATCGCCGGTTTCGTCGCGCTGATCGTGGTGATGATCTTCATCATCCAGAACGCGCACGCCGTGAACATCAGCTTCCTCGGCGCGCACCTGCGCCTGTCGCTCGCGGTCGCGCTGTTCCTCGCCGCCATCGCCGGCGCACTGATCATGGCTGCCGCGGGAACCGCCAGGATCACCCAGCTGCGGCGGATCATGCGCCGCGACCGTGGCAAGTCGCGGGCCAGCTGACACCGGCCTCCACAAGACCCGGGGAACCATCCGGGAACACGCTCGCTCTGGGCAGGAACTGCCTCCCCGCGCCCTGTACGGACCGTACTGGCCATCAACTCATGCGCAACTCACCGTACGTCGCTGACTAAGGAGTCGGTTATGGGCATCATCGCTTGGATCGTTCTCGGACTAGCCGCCGGCCTGCTCGCCAACATGGCGATCCCCGGCAAGAGACAGCAGGGCCTCATCCTCACCTGCCTGATCGGCGTCGCCGGGGCACTGCTGGGCGGCTGGGCTGCCACGATGATCTTCCACATCCATAGCCTGAACGGGTTCTTCAACGCCTCCACCTGGCTCACCGCCGTCGTCGGGGCAGCCGTCCTCCTGCTCGCCTACCACCTCTTCACCTCCCAGTCCGGCCGGTCCCCGTCCGGCCGGTCCCGGTCTCGGTCCGGCAAGCGATTCGCGCACCGCTGACCCGCCGGGCGCCGCTGGCTGGCGCGGCGAAGTCGATCTGCCAGCTCTGACGACCGCCCTATCCCCCAACCTGGACCGATCACTCGCGTCCTAGCGATTGACCAGGGTTCTCGCCCGCGCAAGGAAGGTAACGTCATGACCGGACCAGCAGCGCCAAGCGGCGCGACCAGAACCCTGCCGTCTCCCTCAGCCAAGCGCTCCGCTCCGCCACTTCCGCCGGCTCCGCAGCAGCCACGGCGCGCGCCTGACCGGGCGCGCCTGAGCCTGGACCCGGCAACCGTGCGCAAGGCAGGCATCCGCGGCGGGTGGTGGCCGCGGTCCCGGGACGCCGCTGCCGAGCTGCCCGGACTGATCGCCGAGCTGACCACGCGGGCCGGGCGCGTCAGCCGGGTAGCGCTGCAGGCCGACGCATTCGCCAACATTCCGCGCAAGCTCACCGTCGGTGGCCGCCAAGTCCCTGTGGGCTGGTTCCGGTACATGAACAGGCACACGGCCATCGTGACCATGGCCGGCCGCGACGACCTCGTCGTGCTGGTCATCCCGCCCCTCGCCAGCCCGGCTGCCGCAGCGGAAGCGCTCGAGCTGGCAGCATCCGGCCGCTGCGCCGGCCCGCCGGAGGCCATCCTGGAGGCCGCCGGCATCGCAGCCGGCAGCGACAACGCAGTTGGCCGCGGGAACCTGGCCGGCTAGAAGGCACGACGACCAGGCACACGCGTAAGCGAGCGGAACCTCAGCTGGCCTGCCCGGGAGCGGGTCACCCTTCGATCATGATGGCTGGTCGCTGACGAATCGTCTTCAGGTGGTGCTTGAGGGTTTCTAGGGCTGATGCCAAGTCATCGCATGATGAACCTGCCAGCTGCACCCCTGCAAATCCGGCCGGTGCCGCTACTGACAAGGAGACGGCGACAATGTCTATCGCGGGAGAACTCGTCACCGAGCGGTTGGAGTACGACGGTGGTCGGCAGGTCACGGTGTACGTCCCGCCGGATCCGCCCGAGGCAGTCGTGTTCGCCGGTGACGGCCAGCTGATATCGCCATGGGGAGGAGTCCTCGAGGCGGCGGTGGTACCGCCCACGATGATCGTCGGTGCGCACCGGCTGACCGATGAGACGCTGCGCCTCCATGAGTACTCACCGGGGTTCGACCCGGAGCGGTTCGCGGCCCACGAGACGTTCTTCGTCGGGGAGGTCCGCCGGTGGACGCAGTCGCGTTTCGGGGTCGCGCTGCCCGCCGAGCGCACCGCGGTGTTCGGTGTTTCGGCGAGTGCCGAGCTCGCGCTCGCCATCGGGCTGCGGCACCCGGAGGTCTACGGTGCGGTCTTCTGCGCCTCGCCGGGCGCTGGCTACCGGCCGCCGGGCGTGATGCCGAGCTCGCTTCCGCGCGCGTACCTCGTCGCCGGCACGCTCGAGCCGTTCTTCCACGAGAACGCGACCCGCTGGGCGGAGGCGCTGCGTGATGCGGGTGCGGACGTCGTGATGACCGAGCGGGCCGGATCGCACGGCGACGCGTTCTGGCGAGAAGAGTTCCCGCTGATGGTGGCGTGGGCGTTTGCGCGATGAACACGGCGGTCACGCGTCGCCTGGCGGGCACGACGATGCCGAGCCCGGCCCGCGATCGGCGCGGGTCGTGCCAGGATGCTCGGTATGCCTGGTCGCGCAATGAGCTTCGGAGCGATGGCGGGAGCATACGAGCGGTTCCGGCCGGGGTATCCGGCGGAGCTTTTCGACGTGGTGATGAGGTACGCGGCCCAGCCGGTTCGGACTGCCCTGGAGATTGGCGCCGGGACAGGCAAGGCAACCCGCCTGTTCGCTGAACGGGGGGTCACGGTCACAGCGACCGAGCCTGACGGGGCCATGCTCGCCGAACTGCGAAAGCACGTGCCAGCAAGTGTCAAGACCATGCAAGCCGCGTTCGAGGACGTGCCGCCGGGCGAGAGCTACGGGCTGGTTTATGCGGCGGCGGCGCTGCACTGGACAAGCCCGCACGGGCGGTGGCCGCGGGTGGCCGCCCTGCTGGAGCCGGTTGGCGTGTTTGCCTCGTTCGGCGGGCCAGTCCAGCTGGCTGAGCCGGCCGTAGAGGAAGCCGTGCGCGCGGCCCGGGCACCGTTCCTGGAAAGCGATGAAATTCCGTCTCCAGATGGGACTCCCCAGGGACATGACATGCAGTGGCCGGGTACCGAGTTGCAGCGGTCTGAGTGGTTCGCCGACGTTCAGCAGTCCGTGATCGAGCGGCGCTTCACGATGAGTGCTCCCGACTACGTTGGCCTTCTGTCGACCGTCTCGGCCTATCTCGAATTGCCGACCTCGGAGCAAGAGCAGGTATATAGCCAGATCATGCAGGTTCTGCCTGAAACGGTAGAGATTGCCGCCGACATCACCGTCCATCTCGCGCGTCGCCGCCGTGCGCCATAGCGCCGCGCTTCTTATCCTGCTGCAGACTTCGTGCCGAACCGGAAGTGGCCCGGCAACGTAAGAGCGCTGACCAGCGCGGTGAGCAGGGCGATGATCGCGGTGATAACGGCGCCTGCCGTTGCCGACTGCCACACGGCGTGTCCGGCGTAGCGCAGGTGACTCCCGGTATCGTCACCCGTCGCCGCGGTGCGGCCTTCGATTCTCAGCAAGCAGGACAGCGCGTCGCGCCCCGCCGTCAGGCCGGCCGCTGCGGCCACGGCAGGCGTGCAGATCGCGCACTGAATAAGCGGGCGAGGCAACGAATCCGGACGGCCGAGCGAATGCAGCCAAGTCGACGCCAGGCCGGCCATCGGGAGCGTAGTACCGCAATCGCGGCACTGACCACAGTCGCACGAACCCAAATGCGTGACCCGTGGACACATCGGAACTGGCCAATATGGGCCGGCCCTCGAAACTGTGGGGCATCCATAAAGGTGCAGGGAATCGGCGCGACCCCCAGGCCCCCGAACTTCTTGCACGACCAGTGCGTGAACCATTCGGGGCAGGCCGCCGCCGGGGGCGATCGCGCCTTGACCGGCCCGACCCTGAACCCGTGCCACTGCCTGGCCGTTATCTGAAGCGGGTGCCGGGAAAGTAAGAAGAAGGAAAGAGCACGGGTTAATGTCGAAGACGACGGCCAGCCTGCCGCCATCACCGTCCCCCGCCGCGGCGGCCGCAGCCGGTTCAGCGATCCTCGGGACGCTGCGCTACGCGATCCCTGTCACCAGGCAGCAGGCCTTGATCCGCACCCGCATCGCGGGATACGCCTACGAGTTCGACCACGGGTTCGTCTGGCAACCCGGTGACGCCGGGCCGCAAGCCTGGCGCTGGGACCAGGTGGCGACGGTCAACTGGTTCGCCAGCCAGCATTACGTCAATGGCGCCTATACGGGCACCCAGTACTGGCTTACCCTCGTAAGCACGGACGGGCAGAACCTGAAGTTCTCCGGCTCGTGCAAGGATCCCGCCGCCAAAGGGCGGCGCAATGCTGATCCGCTGGCGGCTGGCTACCTTCTCTACCAGTTCCTCATCCGCGCCCGCGACGCAGTTTGCGCTACCCAGCTCCCCGGCGCGATCGCCGCCCTCAGCCGCGGCGAACAGCTGGTCTTTGGCGATCTGCAGATCAGCACGACCGGGATCCACGCGCCGAAGGGCTTTGTCCCGTGGGCATCGGTCAAGGCCGTCAACATCAACCAGGGCCGGTTGTCAGTCCGGCAAGATGGCAAGTTCTTCTCCCTGTCCTCGCAGGCAGCGGAGAAGATCCCGAACTGCCCGCTGTTCCTGACCCTCGCCCAGACGCTGACCCGCCAGGCGGCCGGCCGCGGCCCGGCAGGTCCCTGACCGAGCACGGTCCCTAAGGCACCAGCGGCGACGAAGCAGGGTGGTTGGAGCCGATCGGCCCGATGGGAAGCACGCAGTGTCCGCGCGCACGCGGGCACGGCTTAACCGGGCGGCGCCGGCATGCCGGGTGCTGGTCCGGCAGGGAGGAAGGCATGGAGATCGCGCCGAGCAGGACGGCGATGCTTGCGGCCGTGGCGCGAGGATTGTTTCGCCTGGAGGCGGCGCTCGTGACGGCGCGGGTTACCTGACCGAACGCCTAGAGCGCGGGCTTGAACGGAGAGATCGAGGGTCCGTGGCCCGGCCGCAGTCGTCGGCCGCCAAGCTGGCCAAGGAGCGGCTGTACGTCATACTTGCCGACTTCGCGTAACTGGGCGCCTAGGGTGTCGTTCGTGACCGAGGCCGGGCCATTCCAGATCGCGATTCCCGACGACGTCCTGGATGATCTGGCCCGGCGCCTCGCCGCTGCCCGGCTGCCGCCGCGGCAGAGCGTGCCGGACGGCGAGCCCGGCGACCCGGCCGGCGAGGACGACGACATGATCGAGCGCATCGCCTCGCTGGTGGCCTACTGGCGCGACGGCTACGACTGGCGTGCCCAGGAGCGCCGGATAAATGCAGTACCGCAGTTCCGGGCCACCGTGGACGGGGTTGGCCTGCATTTCCTGCATGTTCCTGGTGCCGGCCCCGACCCGATGCCACTCCTGCTCTGCAACGGCTGGCCCAGCTCCATGGTGGAGTACCTCGGGGTCCTGTCCCTGCTGACCGATCCGGCCGCGCACGGCGACGACCCCGCGGACAGCTTCACCGTGGTCGCGCCCGCGCTGCCCGGCTTCGGGTTCTCCGACCGGTGCCTGGACCGGCGGCCGACCCGGCGATGGATAGCCGACCTGTTCCACCTGCTCATGGCCGAGCAGTTGGGATACGAGCGCTACGTCGCGCACGGCGACGACATTGGCGGCAAGGTGACGAGCTGGCTCGGGGTGCGCAACCCGCCCGGGCTGCTCGCCGTGCAGACCGCCAGCCCCATGTCGCCGTACCTGGCTCCTGTCGACCCGCTCACCGCCGCGGAGCAGTCCTTCGTAGCGGCCTCGAATCAGTGGGACCGTGATGTCGGCGCGTATGACCACGTGCAGGCGACCCGGCCACGGACGCTGTCCCTCGCGCTCAACGACTCCCCGGTCGGACTAGCCGCATGGATCCTTGAGAAGTGGCTGACCTGGAGCGACCCGGCCACCCGCGGCCGACTTGATCCGGACGAGCTGCTAACGACCGTGATGATCTACTGGCTGACCGAGACCATCGGCAGTTCGATGCGGTGGTACGTGCCTGCGACCGAACCCCCGCTGGGCCCTGGCGAGGCGATCACCGCGCCGGCGTCGGTGCTCATCCCGCATGAGCCGCACCTGCCGGTGCCACCTGAGAGCTGGCTACGCCGCGCTTATCCGGGCATGGAACGCTTCGTCGTGCTGAATCGCGGTGGCCACTTCCTTGCCTCGGAGGACCCGCACCGGTTCGTCGCCGAGATCCGTGAGACCTTCCGTCCATACCGCAGCAGGTAGACAACGCAGTACGGTCACGCAATAACCGTCCGGTCACGATCACGGCGTCGCGGTGACCTCAAGCGGTGGTTCTGCCGGGATCGCCGGGGCGGGACGCCCAGTCATGGCGAACGCGATGGTCAATACCGTCAGCACCAGCAGGGTCAGCGCGAAAAGGCTGTTGCCGACGTGGGTGTAATAAACCGCATGGGAGAGGCCATCTGCTATCCAGCCTGCAAGGAGAGCAACGGCGAGCGTCATGGGCCGGGCGAAGACCGCCACCGCCGGCATCAGCGCGGCCATGGCTATCGTCCAGCAGAACGCGAAGATGTCCACGTCATTTAGTTTGCTGCCGATGCCGGGAACGGGGTCTAGGGGCGGCACCTGGATTATTAGAGCCGCCGCCCCTGCACAGCCGACAAGGATGATCAGCCATGGCAGGATGCCGGCCGGCGGACGCGGCCGGACGTGCGCTTGGTGACCGCGAGCGAGCGCGGCCAAGATCACCGCCGCGGCGACGGTCGCGATGACACACCCCGCGAAGCTGAGCCAGAGCCCCGGGCCGTAGGACTGCTTCCTGTCTCCGAGGAGCATGTCGTACACGGCCCCGCTCGGCGCGGTGACGGCGAGTCCGAGCGCGACGCCCGCACCGACGACCCTCCTGGCAGGCACCGCAACAAGCAGGATCCCGGCCGCAGCAGCCGCGGCGACGACGATGATTATCTGCCAGAGATTGGCCGGAAGGTTGCTGTTGCTGCTGTCGGAGTAGAAACGCGGGCCGAGCGACACGGCCAGCAGGACCGCTGCCGCGATGGCAGCGATACCTGCCCATCGATAGGCACTGGCACCCGGTCCTGGCTGGTCGGGGCGCTGAGCTATCCGCCCCCCAGTTCGCTCGGCCGGGGTCGCCGCGGCAGCGGCAGGTTGCCGATCGGGAGCGGGTTCTGGCGCTGGTTTCGGCGCGGGTTCGGGCTCGGGCTCGGGTTCAGGCTCGTGGGTTCGTTCAGCCTCAGCGGCCGGTTCCGGCTCAGGGGCCGGTTCCGGCTCAGGGGCCGGTTCCGGCTCAGGGGCCGGTTCCGCCTCAGGGGCCGGTTCCGGCTCGGTGGATAGTTCCGCCTTGGAGGCCAGTTCCGGCCCGGGGGGCGGTTCCGCCTCGGGAACAAGTTCCGCCTCATGGGCCAGATCCTGGTTGTGGACCGGTTGCGGCTCGTCGACCAGCGGGGGCTGCGCAGGTGCCGCCTGGATCGGAACAGGTTCTGGCAAATCATCGTGGGCGCTCAGCGCGGCCGTGGCTGCGGCGGCCACGCTTCGGCTGTCATCGCCGGTGAGTTCCTCAAGGACCTGGCGGGCAGCTAGCTGCCGGCCCGCATGGCTGCCGCTCAGCAACCGGGAGAGTTCCTGGACAACCGCTCCCCTGACCCCTGCCAGCGGGCTGTCGATCGCTTCCAGCAACTCGGGCGGCAGCGGCGCGGGCTGCGTCACAGGCCGGGCCCGGCGGGCGATTACCAGCTCGCCCTGCACCCCGAACGTCCATTTTCCCGGGGTCTGATGCGGCGTCGTGGTCCGCACCTTGTCATAGATGTAGTCGTAGAGCTCGTCGAGCGAGACCGCGCCATCCTGGTCGCGGTCCGCGTCACCTGTTGCCAGTCCCTCGACGAGCGCGCTGGTAAAGACCGACGGAGCAAGCTCGTTCGCATCCGCCAGCTCGTCGCCTTCGAACGCGTACTCCATCGCGCTCGACGCGGTAATCACTGCGCGGCCCCTGCCGCCGAACTGGGACTCGATGGCCACTCCGGCTCCGGCGCGGGCAGTCATCCCGCGCTCGAAGGCCCCCGCGTAACAGCAGTCAAGCAGCAGGACCACTCGCCTGGATCGGCTCCGGTTCATCCGGCGGTTCACGAATTCCGCGGCCACGCCGGTGGCGGCCAGCCGGCGCAGCGACGTATTCGCCATGGCGAAGTGCAGCTCGCCGTCCTCGTCTTTGACACCGTGACAGGAAAGGTGCAGAAGCAGCAGGTCATCAGCGGCACGATCGGCGAAGAATTCCTCTATCGCGAGGGCGACCTCGTAGGCTGGCTCGTTCATCAGCGTTCTGACGTCAAAACCGCCGATGGCCGGGTCGCTCAGGACGCCCTCAAGCGCGCGGGCGTCGCTGGCCGGCGCGCGCAGCCGGCGCAATCCTGGGTCCGCGTAGCCCTCGCACGCGACGATCAGCGCGCTCCGCACGCCCGTCACCCGGACGGTCCCTGATGCCGGCGCAGCCACTCATCGGTGAGGCGGCGCTGCTCCTCGGAGGACACGCCAGTCAGCTCGAGAACGTCGCCGCCGAGCTCGAGCTTGATCGTGCCCTGGCCGGAACGAGCGAGCCAGGACCCCACGGCATCCACAACGCTCCCGAGCAGCGGAGACTGGCCAATCGTGACGATCAGGGCTCCGAGCGCGGCCACGTCGACGCCGCGGGAGCCCGCCGGCGCCTGATCAGATCGGGGCGCCTCGACCGCGTCGACGTCGAGCGCCAGGAGCTCGCGGCGCAGGTGCAGCGTCGCCTCTGCTACTTCTTCCGCGTCGGCTCCCTGGCCACCGGAGAAACTGATGCCCACCATCTGCCGATTGCTCATGCCGGTCCTCATGCTCCGCGGACAACTCGCCAGCAGCCTCATCGGCTGCCCGGACGGAGCCCGGTGGCCACGTCCGTGCCTCGGCGGAAGCCCGGTTTGTGCATCAGCATGAGCACAGGGCGTCACCTCAGATGCTGGCATTCAAGCACGGTCAGGGCACCCGGGCTAGTTCCGAGATCGAACGTGAACTTCCAGCCAGCGGCGCGGATGGAATAGGCGGACATTTCGGTGCGGCCCGCCATTCCGTGGGCTGCGCATCGGTCCTAACGCTGACCAGTCAACCGGTCCGCCCTCGTTCGCTGCCGGGCATGTCTGGCGCGCCGACGCGGTCGAGACCATAGCTGAGAGCGTCCTGGCACTACTCCCTCGCCGGAAGACCGGGCACTTCCCCGGGCAAGTTGCGGAGCCGAACGGGGAATCATGATCGTGCCGGAGCAACGCGAGAGGACTGGTGCGAGCGGCTATGGCCAAGGGATACTCGGAGCTTGCCAACGAACTGGTCAGCGGCGCCAACGGCGTCGGCTATGCCTACCGCGATACCGGAGGCGGCGACCAAAGGGCAGCGGTACCGCTGGTGCTGCTCCAGCATTTTCACGGAAATCTGGACAACTGGGACGCGTCCGGCGATCGCGCGCCGGCTGGTGCTGGCCTCCTCTGCGCCGCAGGGCGCGGCGGGCATGCACGGCTGGGCACCGGAGGTCATCGGTGCGATCGGCACCCCGAACACCACTCCTGAGGCCTACCTTGACGTGTTCTTCACTAGGTCTGCCGCCAGCCGGCAGGCTGGCCAGGGCGCGCTCAAGCGTATGTACGCAAGGACCCAGGACCGGGATTCCGCGACCACCTGGGCCACCCGCGAGGCCCAGTACGACGCTGTGTGTACCTGGGGACTGCCCGATCACGGCAAGCTACAGCGACTGGCCGCCCTCGGCATGCCAGTGTTCGTAGCCAGCGGTGACAGCGACCCGATGATCCTGCCGCACTACTCCTACCTGCTCGCCGGCCTGATCCCGCAGGCGCGGATCCGCATCTACCCTGACGCGGCTCACGGGTTCCTTTTCCAGCACCACGCCCAGTTCGCCGACGACGTCGACGCGTTCCTCAACGGCGCCGCCTGACTGGCTATGCCGGCGGATGCTGTTCGGCAGGCTGGGCACCAAGGAGGCCAGCCTGCTGGAGTATCGAACCTGCCCCGGCAGCAGTGCCGCCGCGCGCGATGATGTCGTAGCGGGAGGCGGTCAGGGTCTTCGCCGAGGCAAAGTCACGACGTCCCCTGGTTGCCGCGTGCCCGACGAAGCCGAACGCCGCCCCCCACACTGCGCCGATCAGCAGTCCGCCGATGATCAGTCCGATCCACGCCGGCCCGCGGGTGAACAGCCCTACAAGCAGACCTATGAATAGGCCGAACCAGGCGCCGCTCGCGGCTCCGGCTGCGGCAGCGCGGGTCTTGGTGACCCGGCCGGTGACCCGCTCTACCAGGCGCAGGCCCGAGCCGACGATCTCGATGTTCTCGACAGGGAAGTGCTCGTCCGACAGCCGGTCTACCGCTGCCTGCGCCTCCTCATAGGACGTATAGCTGGCCACGGTGTTCCACGCCATGCTCGCCTGGTCAAGGCGCGGGACGGTGGGATCGGCCATCGTGCGCTCCTCATTGCCTGGCTGGGATCGCCCCCGGTGCCCGGCATGATGTGCGGCCCGTCATCGCGGCGCCGGCCGGAGGGTGTACGTCTGCCCCTGCCGCCGCGGCGGCAAACCTGCGTGGCGCGGTCCGCCGTAGCCATCGGGCTGAGCTCCCACGGTCGCGTGACAAGCTTGCTTGACAGCGACTCGGGTGTCAAGCTAACTTGTCCATGACAAGTTAGCTTGACAGCAGGAGCCCGCAATGAAGTCATGGACAAAGTGGCTGTACCTGATCGCTGGTCTAGCTGGCGCGTTCGTTGCGGTCAGCTCTGTCGTGCAGGCTGTCCGGCTGGGCAGCTGGGCGCCCGTTGTCTCGGTGGGATGGCTCCCGGCGGTCATCGCCGCCGCCTGGCCCGGCGCACATCGCCGCTGCCTGCCCCGCCGCAGTCAGGCCAGATGAGCTGTCCACGCGGCGATGAAGAACCAGGTGCGCGCGCTGCGTGCCCAGCGGGGCCTCGCCCAGGGCCAGCTGGCGGAGGCGATGGGGGTGTCGCGTCAGACGATCAACTCGATCGAGAACGAGCGGTACACTCCCTCGCTTCCGCTGGCCATTGCGCTCGCTCGCTATTTCGGCGTTACGGTCGAGGAGATGTTCGATGAACAGGGATCGTGACCAGGCGATCATGCGCTCCCGATGGTTCATGCCGCTGTTCTGCCTCGGACTCGGCGTCGTGGTCCTGGCGGCGAGCTGGGCGGGCGGCCAGCTCAGCGTCGGCGTGTATGGGCTCGTAGTCATGGTCGCTTTCGGGCTCGTCCTCTTGCTGCTGGCCGGCCGCAGCGAAACAATCCGCGGCCTGACAACCGGCCGAGACGAGCGCTTCGCGCAGATCGACATGCGGGCGACCGCGGTAGCCGGGTTGGCACTGATCACCACGTTGATCGTGACCTGGCTCGTACAGATCGCTCGCGGGCACAACGGGAGCCCGTATGACTGGCTATGCGCGATCGGGGGAATCGCCTACATTCTCGCCGTCGCGTTCTTCCGCTGGCGCGGCTGAACGTCCCCAGGTTGAAGCGGCCCGTTCTCGGGCACGAAACAAGATCCGGGACACGCTAGTTCCACGGGGGGCGACGATGGCGATGAACCGCGCGAACTTCGCGACGGCTACGCGGAGATCGGCGACCAGCGATTGCACTATGTCGAGGCCGGCGACGGGCCCCTGCTGGTTCTCCTGCACGGCTTCCCTGAGTTCTGGTACGGCTGGCGCCAGCTGATCGGACCACTGGCGGCGGCGGGATTCCGCGTCGTCGCACCCGACATGCGAGGCTACAACCTGTCATCGCGGCCAGCCGACGTCGCGGCATACGGCACAGACCGACTGGTCGCAGACATCCGTGGTCTCATTCACGAACGCGGTGCCGATTCTGCGCTGCTGGTCGGTCACGACTGGGGCGGAAGCGTCGCCTGGGCAACCGCCATGCAGCATCCCGAGGTGGTCGACCGGCTGGCCATCCTCAACGCGGCCCATCCGCGGCGGCTCTCGCAGGGACTGCACCACCCCGGCCAGCTCCGCAAGTCCTGGTACTTCTTCTTCTTTGATCTCCCCGAGCTGCCAGAAAGCATCGTGCGCGCCGACCGCTGGCACTTCTTCCGGCACTTCCTGCGCGACGTGCACCCGGCCTTTACCGCGGAGGAAATGGATCGCTACATCCAGGCCTGGTCGCAGCCGGGCGCCGCGACCGGGATGATCAACTACTACCGGTCCTCGGTGCGGCAGTCGCCGAAGAGCGCCGAAGCCCAGCTTCGCCCAATCGACGCGCCCACCCTGGTCATCTGGGGGCAACGCGACCGCTTCCTCGGCCCCGAGCTAGCCGAACCCGACCGCGACGACGTACCCAACCTGGAGCGCGTCGAGCGCCTGCCCGACGCGTCGCACTGGGTGCATCACGACGAGCCGGAGCGCGTCGTGCAGCTGCTCACCGACTTCTTCGCACTCGCCGCACCCGCCAGGAACCGCTGAGCGCCGGCCTCAGGCCCCCTCGGCTCGATGCCAGCCTGCCGCATCCGCGGCTCCTGTCCTGATCCTGTGACACGCGATGCCCGTCGCCTAACCCACCGTAGGCGCACCGGGTTACGGCACGCTGAACATCTGCCGACCGGTCGGAGCGCATGACGATACGGACCCGCGCCCTGCGTCGTGAGGCTTGCCCCCGACGAGCCGCCCGAGCACCAGTTTCTCGAGCCTGACGGGCTGGCCAGCAAATGCTGATCAGGGACATTCCGGATCCTTACCACCACTGGCGGCGCCCCCGGCTAGCTCATCGGTACTACGCAGCCTCGGGCCTAATTCTGGCTCGGTCACGGCGACTTTGTCAGGGCCCACGCTGCAGGCATGCCGGGGCAGCGCCGTGACCGGTTCGTGCACGGTCGCCTGGGCATGATGAGTACGTGGTAACCGTTCAGATAGGCCGCCGCGAGTCGTTCAATGCCGCGCACCGTCTCTACGACCCGAGCCTTTCAGATGAGGAGAACCGGCGCATGTTCGGGAAATGCGCCAACATGCACGGGCACAACTACGTACTCGAGGTCGTCGTCGGCGGAGAGATCGACGAGGCCAGAGGGTACGTCATGGACCTGAAGTTCCTCTCGGACGTCATCTGCCGGCGCGTCATCCGCGATGTCGACCACCGGAATCTCAACACGGACGTCCCGTGGCTCGCTGACCGCATCCCGACCGCCGAGAACCTCGCCGTCACCTTCTGGGAGCGGCTCAGGACTGAGTTTCCCGAGGGCCGGCTCCGAGCGCTCCGGGTCTGGGAGACGGACAAGAACTGGGCAGAGGTCGGTGACCGAGCCTGAACCCCCGCCCGGCACGGGTCGCGAGCTGCACACCCGATACACCGCAGCGGACCTACGGGTGTTCACCGCTGAGGAGGCCCGCCGGTTCGTCCCGGGCGGAGTCGGTGATCCCCGGACCGACACGGTGCTGGCCTGGGAGCTGCTGTACCGGCTCGAACCGGACCTCTACGATCGGCTCGCTTCTGCAGAGCGACTTCATCCCGGCATCCTCGGCTGGCTGCCGCGCTCCGCTGACCGGATCGTCGAGGTTGGCGCGGGCACTGGCCGGCTGACGCTCGACCTCATCGATCGCGGACGCGAGATCGTGGCGATCGAGCCAGCGAAACCGTTGCGCCAGATCCTGCAGCGGAAGCTGGCCGCCGCGGGACCGGGACATGGGAGCGTGCAGGTGCTCCACGGGTTCTTCGATGAACTGCCTCTTTCGGCCGGCGTCGCCGACCTCGTCGTCGCATGTTCGGCGTTCACTCCGGCGGCCGGGCATGGCGGCGATCCCGGCCTGTCGGAGATGGAGCGGGTGTGCAAACCGGGCGGGTGCGTCGCCATCATCTGGCCTAACAACATCGACTGGCTTGCCGCGCGCGGCTATCAGCACGTCAGCTTCGGCGGCCCGATGGCCGTCGAATTCCCCAGTCACCAGACAGCGGTCGAACTGTCTGAGATCTTCTATCCCCGCGCCGCCGGTGAAGTACGCCGACGGCGGCTGCGGCGGGTGTCGTTCGAGGTCCTGGGCATTAACCCGCCCCGCGACGTCGCCTTCAAGCTGCTGCCCCCATGAAGATCGCGATCATGGCACCGCTCGTCACGGCCATCCGCGAGCCGCAGCTCGGCGGCTCGCAGGCCTTCGTGTCCGACCTGGCCCGCGGCCTGGCTGCCCGGGGCCATGAGGTTCATGTCTACGCAGCTTCTGGCTCGGAGATTCCCGGCGTCAAGGTGATCGACACCGGAGCCGATCCCCGCGTCCTGGCGGGGACGCTGTACCGGGCCGTCGCGCCCGCCGGTTCCGGCTCAGCGGCCGCGTTCGCCGCGGCCGAGACGGCCTTCGCGGCCGCTTACGCGAGCATGCGGGAATCCAGCTATGACGTGATCCACAACCACGCCTTCGACGCACCAGCTGTCCGGCTCGCGACCACAGCGTCCGCGCCGGTACTGCACACGCTGCACCTGCCGCCCGACGAGGCGATGACGACGGAACTGGACAGGGCGGAGCGCTCCGTTCGACCTCCTGTTGTCGCGACAGTCTCCGCCTTCCAGGCGAGTGCCTGGCGCCGGGTCGTCCGCGTCGACGCGGTCCTTCCGCCGTGCGTGCCCACACGCGTCATTCCCTGGTCAGAGACGAGCGGGTCGGGCGCCGTCTTCGCTGGCCGGCTGAGCCCGGAGAAGGGGGCCGCCGAAGCCATCGACATCGCCTCAGCGGCCGGGCTGGCCATCGACGTGTACGGCGATGCCTACGACGCCAGCTATGCCGTCGAGCAGATTGAACCGCGGCGGGCGTCGCCCGGAGTCACGATCCGCCGGGCCGTGCCCCGTGCCTCGCTCTGGGCCGCGATGGCCAAAGCGGCAGTAGTCCTGAATCCTGTCAGCTGGGACGAGCCCTTCGGGATGGCAGCCGCGGAGGCGCAAGCGTGCGGCACGCCGGTGGTGGCATTCCGGCGCGGGGGGCTCACCGAAGTGATCGCGGACGGCATCACCGGGTTCCTGGTGCGTCCAGGCGACCTTCAGGCGGCAGCCGACGCGGCCAGGCGGGCGGCTGCGATCTCGCGGGCGGCATGCCGCCGGCATGCCGAGCGTCATCTCGACCTGGAACAGAGCCTGAACGCACACGAGCATATCTACCGCAGGATGGCCGGCACGTGCCCCGTGGAGGCAGACGATGAGTGACCCGCTGCACTGGCTGGCCGGGCGAGTGGCCGTCGTCACGGGCGCCAGCCGAGGGATCGGCGCCGCCACCGCCGCGGCCCTGGCTGGCGCCGGTGCGGAGGTCATCGTCGCGGCCCGTGACCACGAAGCTCTCGACGACGTTGCCGGCCGCATCAGGCGCGACGGCGGGAAGGCCCGGTCAGTACCTGCCGACGTGAGCAAGCAGGCGGACGTCGACCGTCTCTTCGCCGTCGCCGGGCAGGCGGGCAATCCCGTCGCGCTCGTCTGTGCCGCCGGCGTGCTGACGTCCGCGCCGTTCGCAGACACGACAACGCAGATCTGGGACGAGACACTCGCAGTGAACCTGACTGGCACGTTTCTGTGCTGCCGGGCGGCGTTCACCGCCATGCGCAACGCGGGAGAAGGGAGGATCGTCACCATCGCCTCGCTCTCGGGCATCTACGCGACGGAGAAGTTCCCTGGGCTGGCTGCCTACAACGTCTCTAAGTACGGGGTCGTGGGACTCACCGAGGCGGTTGCGGTCGAGGGAAAGAAGCACGGCATCACGGCGATCTGCGTCAGCCCCGGCGCGGTCGACACCCAGATGCTTCGCCGCGCCAACCCAGATCTGACTCCTGGTCTGACGCCCGCTGACGTCGCCGAGCTGATCCTCGCGCTGCTCGACAGTCCCGTAGTCCCCGCGAGCGGAGCGAACATTCCGCTGTTCTCGAACGCCTGACCGCAGGTCAGGTGCTGGGCACCAGCGACCACAGGTCCGTGTGCACATCGGCGAGCAGATCGCGGGCCGGGCGTGAGCGCAGCGCCACCAGGCGCCCGGCGGCAGCCATCTCGCCGTCGTGGTCCAGTTCGGGATCGCCACCGTAATCCAGCCCCACTGCGGCCTGCACGAGGCCGTCCAGCAGGTAGAACCCCATCAGCTTTCCTTCGTCCTTACTGCCGCGGATGACAAAGTCATCCCATGTCGTGGCGTGCCCGACGTACTCGATCTTGTGCTCGTACTGGTCGGACCAGAAGCTGTGGACGTAGGCGTAGGGAGCTTCTGAGCCAAGCATGATCCTGGCCGTCGCTGCTCCTTGCTTCTCTGCGTTGTTGAAGTGCTCGACCCGGATCCGCCCGAACAACGGGTGACGGTGGTTGGCCACATCGCCGGCCGCGTAGACGTCGGGAGCGCTGGTCCGGCACAGTTCGTCGGTCAGGACGCCGTTGTCCTGCGCGATCGATGATCCGGCGAGGGCCGAGACCTCCGGGGCGATCCCGACGCCGGCAACGGCGAAGTCGCAAGCGACGCGCTTGCCGCTGCCAGTCACGACGGCCTCGACGCGGGTTGTGCCGTCGAAACGCGCGACCTGCTCGCCGGCGAGGAGCTCGACGCCGTTCTGGCGGTGGATGGCAGCGATCAGCATGCCGACCTCGTCGCCCAGCACCTTCGCCAGCGGCACCTGGCCGGGGAAGATGACCGTCACCCGCACCCCTAGCTGCGTCAGCGACGCGGCCACCTCGCAGCCGATGAAGCCCATGCCGACCACGACGGCGTGCCGGCCCGCGGCAGCTTCTGCCTTGATCGCGTCACACTCGGCGACGGTGCGCAGGTAGTGGACCCCGGGCAGGTCAGCGCCTGGTACGCGAAGCCGCCGGTTACGGCCTCCGGTCGCGATCAGCAGTTGCTGATACCTGAGTTCGCGGTCCGGGTCCAGGACGACCGTGTGGGCGGCGGTATCGATGGCCACGACGCGCGAATCGGTGCGAAGTTCGACATTGTGTTCCTGGTACCAGCCTCCGGGCCGGACGTACCAGGCTGGCAGGTCCTCCTCCGAGCGCAGGTATGTCTTCGAAAGCGGAGGACGGCCGTAGGGAACGATCGGTTCCTGGCTGATGAGCACGAGCCGGCCGCGGAAGCCCTCGTCCCTGAGGGTCGCCGCGGCGTTGCCCCCGGCGAGGCCGCCGCCGAGGATGACGATCGGGTCCTGGCTTGATGGCCCAGACATGACTGCCATTCTGCCCGCCAGGCACCGCCCCCAACCGGGCCGCGGACTCCGGCCAGGGCGGGGCGGCGAACGCTGGCTGCGCCTACACTCCAGGTCCAGCACGACGAGGTCCGCGAAACCCGTCACCGTGGCCTCCCCTCCCATGGCTGAGGCATGCCGGACCAACATAGAGGAGAGGTGGCGCCATGGACCGCGCGAGTAGCGCTACCCGTGCGCGCTTGCCAGGCGCCTGGTCAGTCGCCTACCCGGTAGCGGAGGTAGACGACGCCGTTGCGGAAACGATGCTCGTCAAGGAGCTCAAGCTGGACGCGAACGTCATCGGCAAGTGCGCGCTTCCCGCCGCCGACGACGACGGGGACGAGGAACAGGCTGCATTCGTCGACCAAGCCAGCGGCCAAAGCCTCGCCGGCGAGCTCTGCTCCGCCGATCGTGATATCGCTGGCCGCGGACTGCTTGAGCCGGCTGATCGCCGCAGGATCGAAGTCGCGCTCAATGCGCGTCAACGCACTGAACGCTGTCTGCAGTGTCCGGGAGTACACGACCTTCGCGGCCGCCTGCCAGATCTGGGCGAAGTCCCTGGCGGCCGCGTGCTGGTCGCCGCTGGTGGGCACAGTTTCCCAGTACACCATCGTCTCGTACATCCGGCGCCCGTACAGGTAGGTGCCGATCGGCCGCTCGAGGTCGTTGACGAACACGAGCACCTCGTCATCGGGAGCCGCCCAATCGAAACTGCCGTGCTTGTCCTCCACGTACCCGTCCAGGGATGCGATGGCGGAGTAGATCAGCCTGGCCACCTCAAGCCTCCATCGTCGTCGGGCACCGCGTTCGCTCGCACCAGCGTCCCACCTCGCCACTCGGCCCTGCCATTCCGATATGGCACCGCGACCAAAGGTCAGCCGTGACGCGGACCAAAGGCCCTGGCTCTACCCGGTACCTCAAGCGGTATGACTGTCGGAGGAGGTGGGAACCGTGTTCACCGTAGATGCAGCGCTCCAGCAGACTTGCGCCCAGTTCCGCGAGCAGGCGATGCGCGGCCAGATCACCGACGCCGAGCGCGATCTGCTGATCGACGGCGCCATCTTGCTTGCCGTTCACCTTGAGGGCCTGATCCAGGATGCCCACACCGAGGGACAACCGACGTGGCCGTGGACCGCACCAAGCCGCGGCTTCGGCAGGCATCGCGCGGCCATCGCGGCGTGACGTCGTCGTGCGCTGGCTCGCGGGTCTGGCTGGTCGCAACGGGCTATGCGGGGTCACCCGGAAACGGTGACTTCATGCCACAGGCCGCCGTTCAGGTTGAGGTTGTTGCCGTGCGCCTGGCCCGGGCCGCTGTCGCCCACGTAGGTATACAGCGGATGCCCGTTGTAGGTCGCCTGGACTGAGCCGTCGGCCCGCTTGATCGTGCCGAATCTGCCGCTCACCCCGTCGGTCTTCAGCGGGCCAGCCACCGGCGGCCAGTACGCGGCACATGACCCGTTACAGACCGACTTGGTAGGGGCATCCGGGGCGAACCAGTACAGTGTGCGCCCCTGGGCGTTGGCCAGCACGCGGGCCCCGTCGATTCGCACTACCTTGACCGCGCTCGGAGTGCCGGTGCTGGTCGTGGTGCCCCCGGCTCCGGCTACGGCCACCCCCAGCAGCACCAGCGCGACCACGCACACGCCCGCAACGGCGGCTGCCGCGTGCGGGATGTCGCCCTCCAGGCGGGTCCAGCGCGCGCCTGCCGGCTGCGCCCGCGCGTCCGCGGGCGCGGCCGGGTACGCGGCTAGCACGGCCAGTACGGCGAACGCCGCGACCTCTACCACGCCGGCGACGATCCCCGCCGTGGTGCGAACTTCCTTGAACCCGAACAGCCCGAACCAGATCGACAGCAGGTAGCCGCCGAGCGTGGCCAGGGCGAACCCGGCGCCAGCCGCCGCGGCCAACCGGCTCCCTGTGACCAGCACGGCCAGGGCCAGCGCAAACGCCCCGATCACCTGGAGCAGGAACAACCAGCCGATGGTCGGTATGTTCCGGTAGCCGGTCAGGTACAAGTCCAGGTGTATCCCGCCGACTGCCAGCAGCAGCCCGGCACCAGCCAGCCGCAGCCCAAGCCGCCACGGCCACCCGATTTCAGCCGACGGGTTCTTGCCGGAATCCACCGTCACCTGATGTCTGGTCATTGCGCGGGCCCTCTTCTATCCGAAGCCTGTCGCCACAAGCAGGGTACCGTCGGCCCCCTTAGTACCCGCCAGCGCCGCTGCTCTGGCCGCCCGACGGCGCGGGCGCCGTGGCACCGGAGGCGGTCACCTCATGCCATACCCCGCCGGACAGGTTGATGCCGTTGCCCTTGGCCTGCCCTGGCGCGGTGTCACCGACGTAGGTGTACAGCGGGTGCCCGTCGTAGCTGGCCTGCTTCGACCCGTCGGAGCGGGTGATCACGCTGAGCTTCCCGGTCACGCCGGGGCCGGCACCGGCCGGTCCCTTGACCGGTGGCCAGAAGTGGGCACACGAACCGTTGCAGTTGGATTTGGTCGCGGTGTCTGGGACAAACCAGTACAGCGTGAAGCCCTTTGCATTGGTGAGCACAGTCACCCCGCCGACCTTGGCCGTATCGAGTGCTGAACCGCCTGAGCCGGATGTCGGAGACGCGGCCGAACTCGGCGAACTGCCCGACCCGGCTGAACCGCCTCCGCCTCCGCCTCCGCCTCCGCTTCCGGATGAGCACGCTGCCGCGACCATGACTACGGCTGCCCCGGCCATCGCGACCAGGCCAACCGTGGCCCGGCTCGCCGACGCCCGCGATCTGGTGCTCCGCATCACATACCCCCCGCTCCCCGACGACCGGTCTGTGGAGGACCGGCCGGCCCCGTTACCCTGCCCCCGCATCACCCTGCCCACATGACTACAGGCCGTAATCGGACAGGGATCTACGGCGGCTCATCACGCCATATCCACTTGTCCCGCGCCGCGCCGGCACAAACCCCCAAGCAACGTTACGCCGCGGCCTCAGGGCTGTTCAGCGCGGCCTGCGCGGCGTCGTGCGGCCGGGAAAGCCGCTCAAAGCGGCTGCCGGAAAGGAGCTAGAACAGGTCGCGCGGCCGCTGAGCGCTGACCAGGAAGCTCCGCCGGGCCCTGCGTTGCACGCGCCACACGGCGGCGAACACCACGAGGATGGCGGCCAGACCACCGGGCAGGAGGAGTAACAGCGCCATAGCTCCGACGATACGACGCCGGCCAGCCACCGCAGGGCTCTCCCGCCGCGGCCCGCCGCGCGCCGGCCAGGAGAACAGCCGGCTCGCTAATTCAGGCAGGCGCTCGCTGCACGGCGGCCGAGATCGTGCTGCGGAGCGCCTTGAGCGCGGCGACATAGATCTCGGAGAAGGTCGGGAACGGCTGGATGACATCGCTGAGCACCGCCAGCGGGACCCCGGCCCGGATAGCCAGGGTTGCCTGCTGCAGCCACTCGCCAGCCTCCGGACCGAGAGCGTAGGCGCCGGTCAGCACATCCCCGTCGCTGAGCAAGGTCAGGAAGCCGTTGGACTCCGCGTAGGCGCGGGTGTAGGTCTCCATCTTGGCAACCTCGGAGATGGGAACCGTCGCCTGGAACTGGTCATCGGTCGCGCCCACCGAGGCCGCATGCGGATCGGTGTAGACCACGCTCGGAATGGCCTGGTAGCTGGCCGGCCTGGATTCGCCGAAGATGTTGGAGGCGACGACCTCGCCCTGGTACTTGCCGACGTGGGTAAGCAGCCGCACGCCCGTGACGTCACCGACCCCCCACAGCCGCTCACCGGCGCGCAGGTACTCATCCACCGGCAGTCCGTGCCCGTCAGCCTTGACGCCGACCGTTTCCAGGCCGATCCCCTCCACCCGGGGACGCCGCCCCGTCGCGACCAGCAGGTGGTCGCCGCGCAGTTCGCGCCCGTCGTCGAGAGTCAGGACGTAGTCCTCGCCTTCGCGGCGAGCGGCAGTCGCGTGCACGCCGAGGAACAACTCGACGCCGTCACGGTGCAATACCTCGCCGAGCGCCTCGCCAAGGGCCGCCGGCTCGCGGGCGAGCACATGACTCGCGCCGTCAACGACCGCAACCTCGCCGCCGAAGCGGCGCACCGCCTGTGCCATCTCGGCGCCGACCGGCCCGCCACCGAGGACCAGCAGGCGGCGCGGGACGGCCTTCATCCCTGTCACCTCGCGGTTGGTCCACAAGCCATCGAGTTCGCGCAGCCCAGGGACCGGCGGCACGACCGGATCGGCGCCGGTCGCCACGACGACGTGCCTGGCGGTGTGCCGGACGCCGTCGACCTCGACCACGCCGGTCCCGGCCAGCCGCCCGGTCCCGCGCAGCAGGTCGATGCCCTTGCTGGCGAGCCAGCGTTCCTGCCCGGCGTCGGAGTAGCCGGCCACCATGTAGTCGCGCCACGCCAGCGCTGCGCCCGTGTCGACCTGCGCGGTGGCCGCCGCGTCCCGCGCGGCGTGCGCCGCCTCGCCTGGCCGCAGCAGTGTCTTGGACGGGATGCACGCCCAGTACGAGCACTCGCCTCCCACCAGTTCACGCTCGACCAGCGCGACCCGGAGGCCGCCGTCCGCCAATTCCCCGACACAGTGCTCGCCAGGCGAGCCGCCGCCGATCACGATGACGTCGTAGTCACTCATGCGCTCACTCCCTGGGTCCAGCGTCAGGTCCGGTCAGCGGCCTGGCAGCCGGATGGTGATCTCCTGGACGAACCAGCTGTTCCGGTCCGGGTCGCTGAACGAGACGAACGAGCCGTAGCTCTGGCGGTCAGCGGCGGGCCCGGATACCCTGCTCGCGGTTCCGGCGTGATGGAACACGCCGCCTGCGTCGTGGAACACCTCGCTCACCGTCGCGCCGCCGGCAACCAGTTCCTCCCTCGCCGCGTCGAGATCGTCGACGACTAGCTGCAGGCCCTCGGCCGATCCTGGTGCGGCCGACGTGAGGCCCGTGCCGAAGATGAGCGAGCAGGCCGAACCTGGGGGCGTCAGCTGCACCACCCGGAAGTCGTCACCAGTCACCAGATCCGCATCCTCGCGCCAGCCCAGCCCCTTGTAGAAGGCCTTGGCCCGGTCCACGTCGGCAACCGGAATCACGACAACCTCGAGCTTGAAGTCCACGCTGCTCCTCTCGCTGGCGCGCGGGGTAGCCGCGCCAATCCATCAGGCTCCGCGACAGCCTTTCCGCTGCTCTGTCTAGCGATGGGGGCCTGCGCCAAGAATGCCCGGTTCGCGCGGCGCAGTAACACCTGGGGTCGTTGACCTCTGCGGTGGGCACCAGCGGGCAGCGCTTTGTTATGCGTATTCAATCTGGACGAGCCGGCTGGGCTGGCTCACGCTCTGCCTGAGTTCGCGTCTGGCTACGCGGAGCCTGCCGATGTCCGAGCAGAACGGCGCTCATGACCAGCGCGGCGAACGCCGCGACCTGCAGGACCGCGAGGAAGCCGCCAGGCAGGGTCTCGTGGAAGATCGCGAATCCCGCGAGGATCGGAACCACGTTGGTCACCATCGTCGCGGTGCCGGCCGCCGTGAGCGCGTCGCCGTGCTGGTAGGCCGATTGCAGCACGCTGGTTCCGACCGCGTAGCCGATGATCAGGGGAATGATCGCCAGGAGCCACCAGCCGCCGTAGCCGACCAGCTTGGCCGAGATGTCACCGTCGGCGAACAGCAGGCCCGTCGCCAGGCCGAGTGACGCGGCGCGGGCCACCCGCCCTGGCACGAGGATGAGGAGGACAGCGCCGCCAGCGCACGCCGCCAGCCAGATGGTGATCGACGGTACGGCCGGGCGATGATCCGACGGCTCGACTCCCACCAGAGACAGCGCCAGCATGACCAGCCCCGCGAGCGCGAGGACGACGGCATATTGCTCGCGCCGCGCGAGCCGGGACGGGTGGCCGTGCGCGGACGCGAAGGCCAGGACAGCGACGCCGGACGCCACGACGGCCTGGACAAGAGCCAGCGGAGCCAGCCGCAGCGCCACCACATAGATCAGCCAGCCCGCGCTCTCGGCTATGAACGCCAGGACCCACCGCCGGTCGCGGAGCAGGACGGTCGCTGACCGCAGCGGGCGGCGCGGTGACAGCGGCGGCATCGATGCGGCCGCGTCGTGTTCGAGCGAGTATGCCGTGTTCGTGACGATCGCCGAGACGAAGGCGAGCAAGAGGCCGAGCCAGGGTATCTCGGCCATGGCTACGCCCTGCCGCTCTCAGGTCCGGTCCGCGCCTGCATGGTTCCAGCCTGCCCGTTGACGCTGTGATCTGGCCAGAGACAACCCTCAAGATCAGGTTAGATCTCCCTGGCGCGCAGGCGAAGGGTCGCGACCAGCAGAGCCGCCGCGATCGCCACGGCCGTGATCGCGAACGCGGGAGCGTAATGCGACAGCTGATGCGCTCCGCTAACCAAACTGGCCGGAGCGCTCGCCAGCGTGCTCGGCAGCCACTCACCGACGGCGCGGAAGGCTCCTGCCACCGGGAGCAGGAGCAGCACCGCGAGCGAGATGCCTGCGGCCGCGAGCGTGCTGCGGACCACGGACGCCGCGAGGGCCGTGATCGCGACCGCGAACGCCAGGTAGATGGCACCGCACAGCATGCCGGCGAGCACGCCGCCAGCGGCGGGCGCGCCGATCAGCAGGCTCGTCTGGCCCCACGCTGCCAGCATGCCGGCCGAGTACGCCAGAGCGGCAGCCGCTGAACAGACGGCCGCGCGCGGCGCCACCAGCTGCCACATGTTCCTGGACCTCGTGCGCAGGAACGTGGCCAGACCGTGACGGGAGTCGAAGCTGAGCGCACCAGCCGCGAGAACGACGACCACGATCAGCCCGATACTGCTGACCTCGCTTGCGTAGCTGCTGATGGCTTGTGCTGGCGAGGCGGCGGGGAACGATATGCGCACTCCGTTGCCGATATGGCGGAAGATCTGGCTCTGATACCGGGTCATGGCAGGTTCGAGCAACCCGAAGAAGACGAACAGGGCGCCGAGGGTGATCGCCCTCGGCGTGCGGGTCAGCCGCAGCCATTCCAGCCGCCACAGGCTCATCCTGCTGCGCCGGCCCGCCGTCTGGAACGCGGTTGTCATGACACCCCTGCCGTTCTGGCCGCGACGCCCGACCCGGCGGCGCCGGTGAGGGCGAGGAAGGCCGATTCGAGGTCGGCCGCGGCCGGCTCGCAGGAGACCTGCCGCGCGCCGCAGGACGCGATGACCGCAGGGATGCCGCGCTCGCCCGCTTCCACGCTGATGGCATCGACCCTGATCGTGTCCGCGCCGACCGGCTCGACTTTGGTGGTCCAGCCGGCGCTGGCCATCGCCGCAGCCACCGGAGCGGCGTCACCGGCCAGCCGCACCAGCCACCTCGGCCTGAGATACGTGTCGATCAGCTCCCTGGTGGCACCTTCGTACAGCAGGCGGCCATCGCGCAGGATGCCGACCCGGTCGGCGACTCGCTGCACGTCGGCGAGGATGTGGCTGGAGAAGATGACGGTCCGGTTGCCGCGCATCGCTGCCACGAGGCCCAGCATCTCGGCGCGCCCGGCCGGGTCAAGGGCCGAGGTGGGCTCGTCGAGCAGCAGCAGTTCAGGGTCGCCGACCAGGGCGCACGCCAGCCCGAGCCGCTGGTTCATGCCGCGGGAGAGCCCCGCGACGCGGCGGCCTGCCGAGTCGGCGAGGCCCGCGGTCCGCAGGGCCGCGGCGACCGCCTGACCGTCCGCTTCCGGCGCGATCAGTGACCTGGCGAGGTCGACCACCTCGAAGGCCGTCAGCCAGCCGTCGAACTCCGGGACGTCCGGGCAGACCGCGACCCGGTTGCGCCCGACGCTCATGGTCACCGTGCCGCGGTCGGGGTGCCTGGTCCCGGCCAGCACGGATAGCAGCGTCGTCTTGCCGGCGCCGTTGAGGCCGACCAGCCCGTACACCGAACCTTCCGGCACCAGCAGACCGACGTCGAACAGGCCGGCGCCGCCGTAGTCCTTCGTCAGCGCAGTCGTGGTCACGACTGGCGGGCGATCCGCCGCTGCTCGCCCGCCAGCGCCGCCGGGGACGAGAGCGCCGCCGGGGACGAGCGCGCCGCCGGGGACGAGTCCGCTGCCAGGGACGAGAGCGCTGGCAGGCAGGCGGGCGCTGGAGGGCGCGCGTGTGTTCTCGTGGCCGCCGCGGTTCCGGCCGAAGAACAAGTACACAAGCGCGCCAATCGGAGCGCTGACGAACAGGATGATGACCGCCCAGACGATCTTGGGAGCACCGCGCGCGGACTTGGCTCTGACCAGGTCGGTCAGGCAGTAGGCGTCAAGCGCGACGATAAGGATCAGGACCGGCAGCAGCGCGACCAGCAGGTTGGAGGGCAGCCGGAACCCGCCGAAACCAGCCGCCAGCCCGTGGATGCCGGGAATCATCGATCACCACCCTGTCCTGCCGCGCGGTGCGCAGCATGCCCAGGCAGCCATTAACTCCAACGGTCCGCCTGCCAGGCCGTGAACGGCAGCGACGAATGGCAGGAGCAGCGAGGACCTACGTCCCGAGCCGATTGCGCGAAGAGAAAACGGCGGCATAGGGCACTGAGTCTTCGCCTTCAGCCATACGCAGAGAACCTGATGACCTTTGCCGCAGGACAGCCGGCCAACGCCCCTACTGCCGCGTTCGCTGGCCGGGGATCGTGGTAACCGGGGGAGCAGCAGCGGACCGGAGGCCAGCGATGCCTGATCGGTCAGGGTCGGCCGCACGCGGCGCAGCAGCAGCCCTCATGCCCGGCGGCAGCTGGGTACGAGCGGCGGCGAGCGCCATCGCCGTGCTGGCGCTCGGCCTCGCGGGAGCGTGGGCAGCGGGATCCTACGTGCGCGGCACGCCGCCCGCTGGCGTCGCCGGCAGCAGCCATGTCGCGGCGAGCGACGCCAGGCGCGTTCCGCAGCCATGCAAGTCCGGTACCTGCTACATCGCGGTGAACGTGGCCACCGTGTGGGCCAGGACCGTCTACCCGCGTCCGGTGGATAGACCCGCCCTGGGCAACCCGGCTGACCCGCGCGCATGGGTCCATGCGATGACCCTCACACAGAAGCGCTGGCTCGTCGGCAAGCTGGAGACGCAGGCACTGTACGGCACCAAGGTGATCGTCACCGGTCACCCGCGTCCAGGCTGGAGCAAGATCGCGGTGCCGGATCAGCCGACGCCCAGGGATAGCCGCGGATACCCCGGCTACGTCCCGACCAGGCAGCTCACGAAGACCGCGCCCATGCCGGCGACAAGGTCAGCGGTGGTCAGGACGAAGACCGCGTGGCTGTGGAGCGGATGGACCAGCGCTGGCCTCACCGGCAGCCGCGTCATGGAGGTCAGCTACGGCACGACCCTGCCGGTGGTCACGTCCACGTCGGCCTACGTGGTGGTCAAGCTGATCGGCGGGCGTGAGGTAGCCATCGGGCCCGGCAAGGTCGTGCTGCACACGGCGGGAACGTCCTGGGACGCGACCGGCGCGAAGCTGGTCGCCGAGGCAAAGAAGTTCCTCCGCCTGCCATACCTGTGGGCCGGCACGTCAGGATTCGGCTTCGACTGCTCGGGGTTCACGCACACCTTGTACGCGGCTTTCGGGATCACGCTGCCGCGGGACGCCGATCGTCAGGCCGTGCACGGCAAGCCCGTCGCTGCGGATGCGCTCCAGCCCGGCGACCTGGTCTTCTTCCGTTCCGGCCGGACCGGGCCGGTCATCCACGTCGGCATGTACGTCGGCAACGGCAACATGATCGACGCGCCGCACACCGGCGCGCCGGTGCGGATCGAGTCGGTGTGGACGTTCGGCACCTACGCGGGCGCGCGACGCTACTTGCCCGGCTCAGGCTGAAAGTCCCGCGGACAAGGGCACCTCGGCCGTAGGCCACCTCCTGGCCCCCATCAGAAGCTGGGATCGGTAAGGCATGTGAGGAGGCGGCTACGATGCGACGGAACCTGCGGCTCATTCGGACGTCCGCTTTCGCCATGATCGTTCGCGGGCTGTGGCCAAGCCGCAATCCGCTGCGCCGGGCCACGGACAAGGCCGAGACGGCCCTCGTGGCCGGCCTCATCGCCGCGTTCCTGGTGGGCGCGCCTGCCGCCTCGGTGGGGGCCGCGCACTGGGCAGCCGCCGCAGGCCAGCGTGCCGAGCAGGTCACCAGGTACAAGGTCGAGGCGGTGCTGCTGCAGGACACGCCGGGTCCTTACTACACCCTGTACGGGCCGGTGGCCATGCCTGCGCTGGCCATGTGGACCGCGCCAGACGGCTCAGCGCGCGCGGGGCTGATCAAGGCGACGTACGGCGGCCACACCGGCGCCAATGTCGCGATCTGGACGAACAAGTCCGGCAAGCCCATCGGCCCGCCGCCGCGCCGCGGCCAGGTGAGTACGCAGGAAACGCTGGCGGCAGCGAGCGCGTTCGTCTTCACCGGACTCGTGCTGCTGGTGGCCGGGATGGTGGCGTTCGGGGTCGTGAACCGGCGCAGGCTCGCCGCCTGGGACACCGCCTGGCAGGTCACCGGGCCGAGGTGGACCAGCCGTCGATGACCCCGTGCGGCCTGACCGCCGTCAGCGCATGCCGCAGCGGATCCCCTGCACCAGCCGTATCGACCGGGACCGCCTCCGGCCAGGGCGCCGCGGCTGCCGCCATCTGCTCGAGTATCTCCCGGCTGGCGTCGGACGGATCGTGCGCCCGGGCCCGGATCCGCTGCTCGGCCACTTCAGCCGGGACCGTGCACCGTAGCTGGACTAGGTCCACGGCCGCGCGGCCTGCCACCGCCTGCGCCGCCGACCGCCGCCGCGGCGTGGTCCAGGACGCGTCGGCGATAACGGGCTCCCCGTCTCCCAGCAGCAACGCGGCCCTGCGCAGGAGCTCGGCGTAGGTGCGCTCGGTCCACTCGGGGGAGTACAGGCCCGTCCCGAACTCAGCCGGGCAAGGCTGAGTCGCCGCGACCCCGGCCAGCTCCTTGCGGATGCGATCGCTGGACAGGACCGTGCAACCTAGCCGGCCCGCGAGCTGCGCGGCGAGCGTCGATTTCCCTGTCCCTGGCAGCCCGCCGACCAGGACCATGCAGACTGCCCCCGCCCGCAGGTGCCGCTGCGCCTGGGCTGCAAGCCGCCGCGCCTCGTTGGCGGCGCGCTGCTCGCCCTGCCCGGCGCGCAGCGCCGTCACTTTCGCCCGCATGAACGCGCGGTAGGCGATGTAGTGATGCATCAGGGCAGGCGGCGCCGGATCGGCGGCGAATTCGGCATACCACGCGGTGAACCGCTGAGCCAGGCCGGCGGCCCCGATGTGCTCAAGATCCATCGCCAGGCACGCGGCGTCGTCGAGCCCGTCCAGCCAGCGCAGCAGGTCGTCGAAGTCCAGGCAGTCCAGGATCCGCGGGCCGTCATCCAGGCAGAAGATGTCATCGGCGAGCAGGTCGCCGTGGCCGTCGACGATCCGGCCTGAGCGCATCCGCCCCGCGAAGAGCGGCTGCCTGCCCGCCAGGAACCGCTCGGCCAGCTCCCGCACCTCAGCGATGACAGCCGCGCCGAGCGGGGAGCCGGGCAGCGCCTGAGCCTGGGCGAGGTTGTCGCGCCACCGGCCGAGCACGGCATCCCTGCTGCCCTGCTCGGCGATGTCGGCACGCCGCGGCGACCCCGCATGGGCGGCGGCCAGCTTGCGCGCTACCTCGCGCAGCGGGCCGGTCACGGGTTCGCCGGCGGTGACCAGCGAGGACAGCCGCCGGCTGGTCGGCATTCTGCGCATCATGACCAGGTGCTCGATCACCCGGCCCGCTGGGTCCTTCAGCTCGCCGACGCCGGCGTAGACGTCGGGGGCGAACCGCCTGTTGAGGTCGACCTCCGCGTGACATGCGGCCTCGCGTGCCTGCGGAGTGGTGAAGTTCAGGAATCCGAGGTCGACTGGCTTCTTGACCTTGAACGCCCATCCGCCGGCGAAGAAGACGGCCGCCGAGTGGGTCTCGGCGACCTGCGCAAACGGCTCCCCGGCCGGCGCCGATCCTGGTCCGCTCACGTCATCAGCCCTCGCTGCCCGCTCGCGTCAGCGAGCCGGTGCTCTCGTCGCTAAGACCGCAGCGAGGGAGCGGAGCGCCCACCCCCCGTGCGGCGCTCGGGGCTCGACCTCGCCGCGGTCTCTTCCACGATCCGAAACCCGCGCGCTCCCCGGGTAGAGCCGTTCTGCCCAGCTCACGGGACCTTCGACCCCTACGGATACAACGCCGGTCCGGAAATGAAGCAGATTGACAGTATCTGTCGCTCGTACGCCCGCGTCCCGCGGCCGCCCTCTCAAGCGCTCGAGCCACGTTGCGCGGAGGTAAGAGTTGGCCCGCTGGCCTGCCCGGATGTTACCGTCTGCCGGTATGACCGACTCCCGCCTCCTGATCGTGCGCGCCCCGCCTGGCCTGATCTGGCGGGCGGTTGACGAAGGCCAGGCCGTCGGGGCGGTGTCGGCTGTGCTGCGCCCGAACGGGCGGTGGTTCGTCCATTTCGACGTATGCCGTGACGACAGTTACGAACCGTTGCTGACCGCCGTAGCGCAGAACACCGGAGGCGACCTGTACACCATCGCCTGCGAGGCGGACAGGCAGTCCCTCGCGCAGTTCACGCGCCTTGGCTTTACCGTCAGCCGCCGCGAAAGCTTCTTCGTCATTCCGACGGATCCCGAGGTCACCGGGCTGCACGACACCGATGAGCCGGACGGCGTCGTGATCATCTCCGCCAACGATGGCTTCGAGGATCAGCTGCGGCTACTTGACGACGCCCTGCGGCAGGACGTGCCGGGCACCGAAGGATGGCAGTGGGATCCAGCCGACTTCAACGAGGAGACCTTCGGCTCGGACTTCGACCCGGCTACCTATCTCGTGGCCGTCGACGTTGCCAGCGGCGAGTACATCGGCCTGGTCCGGGTGTGGAACAGCCCGGGAAGGCCGCGGCTCGGGCTGATAGCCGTGCTGCCGCCGTACCGACGCCGCGGCCTCGCGACGGTCTTGCTGGCGAGGGCGTTCCGGGCGCTGCACGAGCGCGGCAAGAAGGAAGTGACGGCCGAGGTCGACGATACGAACGCGGCCGCACGCGCGCTCATGTCGAAGCTCGGCGCCAGGCGCACCAACGGAATCATCGAGCTGATCCGGCCGCTACCCGCGACCCGCTAACGGGAACCGCGGGCTCGCACCGGTATCGACGTCGATCCCAGGCCGGAATCGGACCAGTCCGACGACGCCGCCGCCAGGCGGCACCCACTCGAAGACGGTCTGCGCGTCCAGCCATGCCTGCACGACGGCCACGCGCTCGCGCACCTCGCGCAGGATCGGCGGCAGTATCCGGTCGCGGTCTGCGAGCACCCGGCCCGCGATGTGCTCGTCGAGCGTTGCGCCGCAGATGACCATTTGCTCCTTCGCGGCCAGGAGCACCTCGCGCAACTCGGAGTCGGTCGTGACGGCCCAGCCGATCCGCAGGCCGGGCAGGCCGTACGCCTTGGACATGGACGCCACGCTGATCGCGCGGGACGACAGCGATGCCGCCGTGGGCAAGGGGCCGGCGTGCGTCAGGTCCCGGTACGTCTCATCCACCAGCAGCACGGCCCCGCTGCTCTCGGCGAGCTCGACGAGTCGCCGCAGGTCAGCCGCATCCATGAGGGTGCCGGTCGGGTTGTGCGGGCAGGTGACGCTGATCATCTTCGTCTGGCCAGGCTTGACCCGCCTTGCGAGCTCGTCCAGGTCGAGAGTCCAGTTGTCCTCAAAACGAAGATCAACGATGTCCACGTCGGCACCTATGGCGCGCGGCGTCTCCAGGTTGGTCGCGTAGTTCGTGCGCACGACGACGTATGGTCGCCTGGGCCGAGCAGCGCCGTCGCGACGCAGAACAGGGCGGCGGCAGCGCCGGGCGTGACCAGCACGTTCTCCGCCGCGAGGCCCTGGCCCTGAGCCGCGATGGCCTCGCGCAGCGAAGGCTCGCCGAGGTGATCCCCGTAGCACAGCAGCAGGTCATCGACGTCGATGCCCAGGCCCAGGTCGCTGAGCCTGCGGTCGGACACCGAGCTCTCCGACAGGTTACGGGCGATGGTCGCATAACCAACCTGCTCGGGCGACTCAACCTCGATGGGCATCCTGCGGTACCGCGTCGTGATTACGGTAGCGCCGGGTTGGTCACCCCGGTTTGACCGCCCGCAGGTGCAGGAACAAGGGGATCCGCCGCCACCTGCGGGCGTCGGGATCCCTTGCGACGACCCGGTCGGACACTGCCACCTCGCGGATCGCCTCGGTTAGCAAGCCGGCGGCCGCGAGCGGGTCCATGTAGGCCTGCAACGGCCGGTGCTCGCTGTGGAACGTGAGCAGGACACCGCCCCGCCGGGCCTGCATCCGCAACGGAGCCGGATCCAGGTACGAGCCCGGGATCACGAAGGGCGCGTCCGCGTCGCCGCCCTGGAAGGTCCCGGCAGTGTTGAGCGGGTGCGGGATCGCCGCGCACAGCCTGCCCGCGGGCGCCAGGACCCGCGCGGCCTCGCGAACGGCCCCCGACATGTCGTCGATGTCGTGCAGGCACATGTACGCCACGACGAGATCGAAGCTGGCGTCGGCGAACGGCAGTTCTGTGGCGTCCGCGAGCAGCACAGGCGAGGCGTCCTGGTGTGTGGCGGCGCCGCGCACCATCGCGGGCGAGGCATCGGCACCCACGACGTTGTGCCCCAACGTTGTCAGGAACCTGCTCAGGCGTCCTTCGCCGGATGCGAGGTCCAGCGTCCTGTGCCCGGGCGGCGGCAGCAGGTCAAGCAGGACCGGCAGGTTCGTTTCCTCGTGCGAGCTGTCGTAGCCGGGAGTCCTGGCGAAGACCAGCCAGTTCTGCGCCTCGGACTCCCAGCCCTGCCGCATCGTCACTCCGGCAAGCTTGCCAGCCGAGTCGCTCGCATGCCAGCGAGGTGGATGTCGAGGAAACGCTGCCAGCGCTCGGGCGTCGCGTCGCCCGGTGTCTGCACCATCGCGCGCATCGCCGAGATCACGGCCGTGACGTCGCTGCTCGTGACGCCGGGCCCGACTGTGCCAGCCGACACGGCGCGCGCGGTGAGCTCCGCGATCGCTTCCCTAATCAGGCGGGCGGCCGACGCATCGGGCTGACGTTCCAGGAGCAGGTTCGCGTACCTGGCGTGCTCGGCGAGCGACTGCCCGAACGCGCGGAGCAGTTCCTCGAGGC
This sequence comes from uncultured Actinomycetota bacterium, assembly GCA_963739025.1. GTDB lineage: Bacteria > Actinomycetota > Actinomycetes > Streptosporangiales > Streptosporangiaceae > Chersky-822. Next base: position 461,342 of record CAVTYS010000008.1, read on the forward strand.
CGTGCCCGTCGTCGCGGGACAGCGCCTCGCCGGCGGCGGTGATCAGCTCGTCCATGGCCAGCCGCAACAGCTCGTCGATGAGGGCGTCCTTGCTGGCGAACCGGCGGTAGACGGTTCCCACGCCGACGCCCGCGCGCGCCGCGATCTCCTCGATGCACGCGTCGGCGCCCGACTCGCCGAACACCTCGCGGGCGCTGTTGAGTATGCGCTGATGGTTGCGGAGGGCGTCGCGCCGCAGCGCCCTGGAGGGTTGCCGCTCAGTATTGACTGGCCTGCCCGTCATTCTGATCACTCGGGCTTGTCGCCCACGACGGTGCCGCCCGCAACCATCGCCAGCTCGGCGTGCTGCGGCTCATTCGCTGCCTGCAGCATGCGCTTGGCCGACGGCATCAGCAGGCCAGCCAGCGCGGCGAGGATCAGCCCGCAGGTCATGACCGCGAACCCGATGGTGTAACCGGCCTCCTTGGGCAGGCCGGTCGGCGCGAGCTGGGAGGTGACGATGCTGGCCATCACCGCTGAGCCGATGCTCCCGCCGATGGTGCGGATGTTCGCGTTCATGCCGCTGGCGACGCCGGTCTGCGACGGCGGCACCGCCGCGACGATCAGCGCGGACATCGCGGAGAACACGAGGCCGAACCCGATCCCCATCAGCGCGTTGGACAGGTAGATCTGCCACTCGTGCTGGTGCGCGAACGCGAGGATCGACATGGCGCAGGCGCCGATCACGCAGCCCGCGATGACCAGCGTCTTGCCGCCGAGCTTGCTGGCCAGCCGGCCAGCGAAGATGCCCACGATGAACATGGTGATGGCCGACGGCAGCAGCATGAGCCCTGACCTTGTGATGCTCGCGCCGAAGCCGTAGCCAGCGGCGGCGGGCGTCTGCACGAACTCCGGCAGGAACGCGAACGTCGCGTACATTCCCACGCCGATGAGCAGGGCGACGAGGTTGTTGGTCCACACGGCGGTCCGCCGCATCATAGTCATGTCGATCAGCGGCGTGGCGGCGCGCAATTCGGCCATCAGCCAGGAGCCGGCCAGCACCACGGCGGCCGCGAGCAGGCCGAGAACGCGTCCCGAGCTCCAGCCCCAGGTCGGCGCCTGGCTCAGGGCGACCAGCAGCGCGACCAGCCATCCGGACAGCAGGACCGCGGGCAGCCAGCTGAGCCGTCCTGGCGTGCGGACCGGCGACTCGGGAACGAACATGATCGCCGATATCGCGGCGACGACGGTCAGGATCAGCGGCAGCCAGAACAGCCAGCGGTAGTCGAGCGCGTTCACGATCGGCCCGGCGAGCACGATGCCGAGGCCCGCGCCGACAGCGGTGAGGGCCGCGATCGCGCCCACCGCGCCCGCGACCTTCTCGGCGGGGAACTCGTCCCTGATGATGCCGAAAGCGACGGGAAGCATGCCGCCGGCGAAGCCCTGGATCACCCGCGCCGCGATCATGACGCCGATCGACGGCGCGATCGCCGCCAGCAGCGAGCCGACCGCGAGCGCGGCGAGCGTCGCCACGAAGACGCGCTTCTTGCCGGTCATGTCGCCGACCCGGCCGAGGATCGGAGTCATGATCGATGCAGACAGCAGGTAGGCGGTCAGCACCCAGGTGACGGTGTTCTGCGTGGTGTGCAGCTGATGCTGGACCGTCGTGAGCACCGGGACCACAAGCGACTGGAGCAGCGCGAACGCCCCGACCCCCATCGCCAGCACAGCGAACGTCACCGGGGGATGCGAACGCACGCGCGTCTCCGCCACGATCGTCGAGCACGGCGGCACGCGCCAGGCCTGGCAGACCTCACTGCGGCCGAAGCCCGTTCCGTGGGTTGGTGGTGCTCTGTTTCCTGCCGGGCGCTGCGCGAGGTTGCCGAGGCAGAGCATGTCTACGCGGCCGTCATCGGGGACGCCGCCCAGATCGGCGACGTCGTGCGTGAATTGTCGGCATTCATCGCGTCCGGCCGTTACGGAAAAGGCTAGTGAGATCTGTCGTGGGTCTGCGCTCCAGGATGAAGTAGCGTTTGCGGTTCTATTTGACGCAAACACTCCGCCTTGTCAGCGCCACATGCCAAGCAGCAAGGCGAGCGCGATCAAGGCCACGAGGATGACGAGGTGAGCGCTCAACTCATTTGCGTGCGACGAACACGTATTCGCGGCTGTTATCGTCGAACGGTTCGCCGGCGAATCCGCCATAGAGCGCTTCGAGGTCGAGGCCGGCGACGTCGATGAGCCCAAGCCATTCGTTCTTCGTCGCCCACCAGAGCGACGAGCGGGCGCCGGCGGCGGTCATCAGGTCGATCCGGTTGTCGCCGACGGCGTAGCGGATCGTATGCGGCACCGGCTCTTGGCGCTGTTGCCCGTCCAATCGCACGGCGGCCCGATGATCGAAGGCAAGCGCATTCCAGGCGAACCGGCCGCCCGGCCGAAGCGATGCGGCCACCCGCTCGAAGGTGCGGCGGCGGTCCGCCCAAGTCGGCAGGTGCAGCATGGCGCGATACGGGCAGTAGATCAGTCCGGCAGGTTCGTCCAGAGCCAGGTCACGCATGTCACCTTCGCGCAAGTCGAGCTCTACGCCGGCGTCGGCCGCCCGCGTCCTGGCCTGATCCAGCATCGCCGGGGACATGTCGATGCCGATGACTCGCTTCCCTGTCGCCTGGGCGACCGGGATGGCGACCCGGCCGTTCCCGATCGCCAGCTCCACGAGCGGCCCGTCGGTCTCGACGGCAAGCTGCACGTAGAAGGCGATGTCGGCCGTCATTCGGGCCGACCATTCCTCGTAGCGATCTGCGAACGCCTCGTCCCAGCTCATGGTTCAAGGCTAAATCTGGACTCGCGGCGGGCGTGCTCGGCGGGTTTAGTGTCGGTGCATGGCGCTCGAGACAGACTGTTATAGCTGCAAAGGAAACGCGGACATTGACCGGCTGCCGGTGCGCGAGCGCGTCGCGGTCGACGAGTTCTGGCGGGTCGCGCACGCCTTCAACTCCGCGCTGCCCGGCTGGCTGGTCCTGCTCCCGCTCAGGCACGTGACGACGATCTCCGAGCTGACCGATGCCGAGGCCGCGTCGCTCGGCTCGTGGCAGGTCCGGCTGTCCAGGGCCCTGCACGCGGTGACGGGCTGCGCGAAGACGTACGTCGCCCAGTTCGCCGAGGCCGAGGGCTTCGCCCACGTTCACTTCCACATCGTGGCGCGGCCAGCCGGCCTTGCCGACGAGAACCGCGGCCCGCGCGTCTTCGGACTGCTCGGCAGCGCGGACCGGCCGCATGTGGACGCGGCGACGATGGACCAGCTCGCCGTCAAGCTGGCCGAGCAGCTCGCGGGCTAGCGGCCAGTTGGACCGAGCGGTGAGAGCGGTGTATGGATGGGACACCCATTGCGCTATCAGGTGATGGGTGGCCCATCCATACACGTGCTCGCGCCGTCTGCCGAGCCACTCGGCAACGTTCGGGCTCGAATGCCTGATTCCCCTCGGTCACGGCAACCCCAGATGGGCGACCGACGCCATTCCGGTGACCTGCAAGCCGTCCAACGTCGTGATAGCGCACGCCGGAACGCCGCTGAGCAACCGGTCCGGAACCTGGTCGTCGCCGAGCAGCGTTCTGAGGAGGTCGGCGGTGACGCCGCCGTGAGTCACGGCCACGACGGACCTACGGTGCGCCGAGAGGCTCACCACGAACGCGCGCATGCGCTCGCCGGCCTGACGCGAGGAGTCACCGCCAGGCGGAACGTAGTCCCGATCTAGGACCGACCGCCGCCAGTCACTGAGGAAGGCCTCGAAAGTGCAAGTGCCCGCCCAATTCACGCGCTCGCGCAGCCGCGGATCGGGTTCAACCGTCAGCCCAAGCGCCGACGCGATGACCTCGGCTGTTTGCCACGCCCGCCGTTGCGGGCTGCTGAACAGCCACCGCACATCGCGGCGGCTTAGCCACTGGGCCGTCCGGGCTGCCTGCGCAACACCGTCGACCGTGAGGCCCGGATCCCCCGCAACAGCCTGCTTCTCAGCGTGCTGGACCAGATAGACAATCGGCATACCTGACATGCTGGCCGCTGCTTGGCCGCGACCGTCAACCGATTTAGCGAGGACGCTGCCGGCGCCCGCCATAGCGATTGTTTCGACCAGAGGGAGCGCTTTGGACGTTTTCACGTTCGCCCGCGATGAGAGGGTCGTCGATCAGTTCGGCAGCACCGGCGTTCACGCGACCCGGATCGCCGCCGGAGCCGGACCTGTCCACCTGACCTGCCTGAAGGTCGACCCGGGCGGCGTCATCGGCATGCATCCGGCTACCGAGGCCCAGCTCTTCCTTGTCGTCGCGGGCGATGGCTGGGCCACGGGGCCGGACGCGATGAGGATCCCGCTCACTGCAGGCTGGGGCGTACGGTGGGAAGCAGGCGAGGATCACATGAGCGGGACGGACACCGGACTGACCGCAATCGCGATAGATGGCCCGTCACTCCGCGTGTTCGCGCCTGACGGCCCTAGGCACTGACCCTGCGCGGCACTGACCCTGCGCGCCAGGCAGCAGGCCCGTACGCCGGGCCAAGCGCCTGGCGCCGAGTCAGGCGGCGCTGAGCACGCGATCGGCCAGGAAGTCTTCCCAGGTCCGGCGGCCGACGGCTCGATCAGGATCGATATTGGCGCCAGCCCGGAGTGCGCCGGCCGCCTCGCCGGGGACGGGGAACGGGACGATCCGGCGGTTCAGGCGCCGCGCGGCCAGGTACTCGCGCATCAGCTCGGCTGTCTCGTAGATCCGAGGTCCTGCTACGTCGGGCACCAGCCCGGCGGGGCTGTCCAGCGCCAGCTCCGCCAGCCGCTCGGCCACCTCGCCGGAGTCGACCGGCTGGAACCTGATCCCCTTAGGAACTAGTACCACCGGCAGCTTGGCCATGGCCTCCGCGACCGTCAGGATCAGGTCGTGGAACTGGGCGGCCCGCAGCATCGTATACGGCAGGCCGGATCGGGATACGACCAGTTCAGCAGCCCGCTTGGACGCGAAGTAGCTGAACATCATGCGGTCCACCCCGCTCACGACAGGAATCCGGTCGGCGCCGATCACCGAGATGTACACCAGGTGCGGCTTCCCGGCGGCGGATGCGGCTCTGACCAGGTTCGCGGTCGCCACCTCGTCGCCCTTCTGGCTGCCCGCGCAGTGCACGATGACGCTGAGGCCAGCCACCGCGGCGTCGATCCCCTCGTCCTGCAACAGGTCGCCGATGACGTACTCGACGCCCTCGCTTGCCTCGTGGGCGTGCCGGCTGAGCACCCGGACGTCCTGCCCGGCCTCGTGCAACCGCCGCACCACGTGCCGCCCGAGCGTGCCCGTGCCGCCTGTCACCAGGATGGGTGACGTCATAGCTCCTCCTTACCGACGGGGCATGAAGGCCCGCCTCCGCTCGCTCACCCATGACCTCCCGTGCCCAGCAGACCGGGAGTCAACCGGCTCCTGTCACATCCGCTGGCCGCCGGGTGTCAGGGTGGTGACACCTGGCAACGAGGGAATGTGACAGATGCCCGACATCCAGTGGCTGGCAGCGGTCTTCGAGGAGCACCGCGATCATCTGCGCGCGGTGGCGTACCGCCTGCTCGGCTCCGCAACCGACGCCGACGACGCCGTGCAGGACACGTGGCTGCGGCTGACGGGCGCCGACACCAGCGAAGTCGACAACCTCGGCGGCTGGCTGACCACGGTCGTCGCGCGCGTGTCACTCAACATGCTCCGTTCGCGGCGGCGCGAGCAGCCCGTGGGTGACACCTGGCCCAGCGCCGAGGAACTGGCCTCGAGGTCCGGAGCACCGCCGAGCCCCGCAGGCAGTGCGATGACCGCCAGCGATCCCGAGGACGAGGCGGTCCTCGCCGACTCGGTGGGCCTCGCGCTGCTGGTCGTGCTCGACACGCTGGCGCCGGCTGAGCGCCTTGCGTTCGTTTTGCACGATATGTTCGCGATGCCGTTCACCGAGGTGGCTGACGTGCTCGGGCGGACGCCCGAGGCGACCCGGCAGCTCGCCAGCCGGGCGCGGCGCCGGGTGCGCGGCGCGTCCAGCCCTGATCACGCGGCTGACTTCGCCCGCCAGCGTGAGGTGGCTACGGCGTTCCTGGCCGCGGCCCGCGGCGGCGATATGTCAGCGCTGATCGCGTTGCTGGATCCTGACGTGACGCTGCATGCCGACGCCGGCGCTTCGCCGGCCGGTCGCGCGGTGGACCGGCAGGGCGTGCGACTCGTCGCCTCCGGCGCTGCCGCCGCCTCGTCGCGGGCCGCGCACTCGCAGCTGGCGCTGGTCGACGGAACCGTAGGCCTGGTTTTCGCGCCGGCCGGCCGGCTGCAGATCGTGATCAAGCTGACGGTCAGTGCCGCCCGCAAAGTCACGGCGATGGACGTCATTGCCGACCCGGACCGGCTGCGCGGACTCCGCCTGGCCGTTCTGCCCGACTGATTCTTGCTGCGACTTGGCGGCTCGGTCAGCTGCCGACCAGGCCTGACACTGACCGGGCTTGCATCGACGAGATCAGCCCGGCCAGGTCGCGGGCCACGTCCTCGGGCGTGCGACCGGTTGTGTCGATCGCGGGCAGGCCAAGCGACCGGTACTCCAGGGCGTCCGCCATGGCCTCGCTGACGCTGGTGCCATCAGCGCGCGCGACCAGGCGCCGCCTTCGCTCCGGGTCAGCGCAGTCAAGGAGGATCCACGCGTCGATCGGCCAGCCAGGCAGCTCATCAGGCGTGCACACGCCGAGCAGCACGACCGGCACGGCGGTCAGAGCGTCCAGGACCACCCTGACAAGCTGCCGGTACGCAGGCCAAGTCTCGGGATGCTCCCTGATGCCACACCCGGCCAGCGCAGCCGCCGGATCCATGAGAGCGTCCCAGTCCAGTACCACCCATCCGGGCAAGAGGTCCGAGAGCGGCTCTATGACCATGCTCTTGCCGGACCCAGGGGCGCCAATCACGCTCGTGATCACCCGGTCACCCTAGTGCAGCGCCGGATATGTCACCTGACGCCGGGACGGTCAGCGGCTCAGTGCACGAGCGCGACCCACGCGGCGATGCCGCCGCCAAGGCCGACTGCCGTGCCGACCAGCCACTGCCAGTTGCCCGCGACGAATCGCCGCGTCCCGTAAACCACGTCGACCCTGATCTTGATGTCGCGCTCCAGGACGGGAACAGCGATCTTGCCGCCGGGCGCGAACGGCGAGTCGATACGGATACTCACGCACAGGGTAAGCGTCTGGCTTCCCGACCGGAGCGCGGTCACGTCGAACTCCCATCGGGCCAGCGGGACGACGAGTTGCTCGGCTGGGCTGAGCGCGTCGATCTGGAACGATGATCCCCGCAGCTCGACCCCCATCACAGGGGCGGCGTCGACCTGTAGGACCTCTGGCAGTCCGCGTCCGCGGAAACCCGCCGTGAGAGCGTCCCGCAGCTCTGGCGAACGGACGATCCCGACCTCGACGCGCTCGGCGCGGCCCTGCTGCATCTCGGACGGCGGGTTGAAGGCCAGCAGTCCTGGATGCACGCTCGCCCTGACCGCGCGGGTGATCCAGTCGTCGGAGCCAGCCGCCGGCTGACCGTAAGGCGCGGCCGGCTGGCCGTACTGGGGTACCGGCTGTACGCCGAGCGGCTGGCCGACAGGTGGCGCTGGGCGCGGCGGGTCGTCTTCGGCAGGGGCCGGGGAGCCGGCGGGACCCGGCGGGGAGCCGGCGGGACCCGGCGTGAAGCCGGCGGGCCCGGCTGTGAAGTCGTCGAGCTCGGCTGTGAAGTCGTCGAGCTCGGCTGTGAAGTCGGCGAGCTCGGCGGGGGAGCCGACCAGATGCGGAGGGGGGACCATTATCTGGGTGGCGGGGCGATCGCGCGGGGCAGGGGCGTCATCGGGTCCGGCAGGGGCGCCGCATGGCTGCGCCGGCGCGCAGGAACCGAGTTCATCGGCCTGCTCGACCGTGATCAAGCCCAGTGCCAGCGCGAGCTCGGCGGCCGCCCAGTGGCAGGCCTCGAGCGGAACGGGCGAGATCGCGTTCAGGAAACTCGCGCCGAGCCGGACTGCCGTGCCCGGATCCATGCCCTCTGACACGTGTTTGAGCATCGTGCTCGCCAGGCTCTCCCTGGCGGCGGTGACCAGCACCGAGCGCTCAAGCCGTGCGCCGCGGAGCAGCCCCGGCAGCACCTCGGACATGATCCGCGCGTTCGACAGAGCGGTCGCGCCGTAGGCGGGATCCGCGACAATCGTGCGCAGCGCAGCGCGCGTTTCGGTGACATGCTCAAATGACCAATTCGCCATCTGGTTGCCTCCGCCGCACCGGAATGCCGACCATTGTTACACATTGGTTCCTGGCCAGAATCCTGCGGATAGCGCCGGGACGACCGGAGCTAACTGCTGCCCGTTACCGCCGCGGTCCAGAATTCCTGGATTGGCGGGTAGATCAGCTCGTGATCACGCGACAGCGACGCCTTCACGAACCGCGTCCGCTCGTCGGCCAGCACCTCGATCTCGCCTGCCTCCACGGCGTCGAAGACCTGCTGGGCGACCGACTCCGGGCTGATCTTCGGCGCGTCGATGCCGGCCGCCATGTCGGTGTCGATGAACCCTGCGTGCACGGCCACCACCAGCGTGCCCCGGTGCGCGAGCTCGATCCTGATCCCGTTGGTCAGCGACAGCCCCGCGGCCTTGGACGCTCCGTACGAGGCGTTGAAGGGATTGGTGAAAAAGCTCGTCACCGACAGCATGTTGACAATGGCGCCGCCGCCGTTGGCGGCGAGTACCGGCGCGAACGCCCGGCACATGCTGAGCGTCCCGAAGTAGTTGGTCTCCATCTCCAGCCGGGCGGCGTCGGTGTTCGGGGCGTCGATGAACGTGCTCGCCTTCATGACGCCCGCGTTGTTCACCAGCAGGCTGACGTCCGGGCACAGCCGCGCCACCTCCGCGACGCGGCCGGCGTCGGTGATGTCGAGCGCGACCGGCGTGACCCCCGGCTCGGTCACGGCGTCCGGGTTGCGCGCGGCACCGTAGACCTTGGCCGCGCCGCGCTGCACGAGTTCCCTCGCGTAGACCTGGCCAAGCCCGCGGCCCGCACCGGTGACAAGGGCAACCGCTCCGCTGACCTTCATGGCTAGCCCTGCGTGACCGGAGGCGGGAACGCCCTGGTCGCGTTCGCCGGCGACGGGCTGGGCAGCTGCGCTGCCTGACCATCGGCGACCAGGTGGTGGTGGTGGCTGGTCTGCCAGTCAGGCAGGTCGGCGCTGGCTTGCTCCCAGTCCACGAATGTCGCCTCGTCGCAGTAGTGGTCGAGCCTGCCCATGATGGCCAGGTGGGGCTCGCTGCCGACGAAGGCCCGCATCGGATCCCTGCCTTGCCACGAGCTCACGCTCCACCACGCGTTGTTCGCGTCCGCGAGCGCGTCGGCGCCGAGGTTGCCGGCGGCATTCTGCGCCTGCTCGATCGCCGCGACCGCGTCGACGAAGAACTCGTCAAGGAGCGCGGGATCCTTCAGCCGGAGCCTGGTCACGACGATGACTGCCACCACGGTCTCCATTCCGATGCCGGTCACGCCCGGTCCCGCCCGGTCCCGCCCGGTTCCGCCCGGTCCCGCATGCAAAGCATGCCAGACCTCACAGGCGGCGGCTGTGGCACGTTAGTCGGTTGTGAGCCTTCCACCGTTCGACAACGTGGTGACCGAGCACGGCCAGGTCGTGCTGCGGGTGTGCCGGGCACTGCTGCCGGCGCACGACGCGGAGGACGCCGCCGCCGACGCCTTCCTCGCCGCGCTCGAGGCCTATCCCCGGCTCCGGCCGGACAGCGACGTCAAGTCGTGGCTGGTCACGATCGCGCACAGGAAAGCCGTCGACATCCAGCGCCGCCAGGCCAGGCACGCAATACCCGTTCAGGACGTGCCCGAGCAACCCTCCGGCAGCGCCGAGCCCGCGCTGCCTGACGAACCGCTCTGGGCCGCGGTCAGGGAGCTGCCGCCCAAGCAGCGGCACGCCGTCGCCTACCACTACGTCGCCGACCTGGCATACGCCGAGGTCGCGGCCATCATGGGCACCAGCGAGGCCGCCGCCCGCAGGAGCGCGGCCGACGGCATCAAGGCCTTGCGGCACACCTACCCGGTGCCCGGTTCCGGGCATCGAACCCAGCCGACCAGGGAGATGACATGAACGACCTCGAACGCCTCCTCGCCGGCGCAGCCGACTCCACGGCCGACGCGGCCGACGCGGCTGTGCAGCGTGTGCGCGCCGCCCTGGCGAGCCGCGCTCAGCAGCAGAACCTGCTCGACGTCGCCTACCGCACGCTGGACACGCCGGTCGGCCAGCTGCTGATCGCGGCGACGCCGCTCGGCCTGATCCGCGTCGCCTACGCCCGCCAGGGCCACGAGGCGGTCCTGACCGCGCTGGCGGAGCAGGTCAGCCCGCGAGTCTTGTTCGCCCCGGCAAAACTCGATGACGCCGCGCGGCAGTTCGACGACTACTTCACCAGGCAGCGCAGGGGTTTCGACCTGGCCGTGGATCTGCGGCTCGCCACCGGGTTCCGCAGGACCGTTCTTGAGCACTTGCCGGACGTCAGCTACGGCCGGACCGTCAGCTACGGCGAACTCGCCGCCGGGGTTGGTCATCCGCGCGCGGCGCGCGCGGTGGGCACGGCATGCGCAACGAACCCTCTGCCGCTGGTGATCCCCTGTCACCGGGTCGTGCTCGGGGATGGCTCGCCTGGCGCCTACATCGGCGGGCCTGAGATCAAGCGCGTGCTCCTCGAGCTGGAGCACGAGGCCGCGGCCTGAACGCCGCGTCGACCGGGGCGGCCCGCGACCTCACGCGCCGCCCCGGTCGCGCGTTAGCCAGGCAGAGAGCTGAACCCGGACCGCGGAGGACACGTGAAGCGCGAACTCAACCCCAAGATGCTCTACTTCGGCACGCCTGTCGTGCTGGTCAGCTCGCTGAACAGCGACGGGTCCACCAACGTGGCGCCGATGTCGTCGGCGTGGTGGGTCGGGAACACCGCGGTGCTTGGGCTGAGCGTCAGCTCACAGACGGTCCGCAACCTGCAGGAACGGCCGCTGTGCGTGCTGAACCTGGTCGACGAGCCGATGGTCGACGCGATCGACAGGATCGCCCTGCTCACCGGGCGGCCTGACGTGCCTGACTACAAGGCCGCCAGGGGCTACAGCTACGCGGCAGACAAGTTCGCCGCGGCAGGCCTGACCCCCGAGTCCTACGGTCCTGGCAAGCCGGCCGGCGTCGCGGAGAGCCCGATCCAGATGGAGGGCAGGGTGCAGGCCATGCACCCGATCGACGGCGAAGACTCCAGGCTCCTGGCGATTGAAGTAGCCGTGCTGCACACCCACGTCGACGAGGCCATGCTGATGGCCAATCACCCGACCTACATCGACCCGCTGCGCTGGAACCCGCTGTTCATGAAGTTCACCGAGTACTTCTCCGGTGCGACACTGACCAGGCCGTCGTCCCTCGCCCGGGGCTGGGACATGCCCAAGCTGGACGTCAGCCGCTAAGGAGATCGTTGCGCGGCGTGCCTGCGGAGCCAGGTCTGCGGCTGGCCGGACTCGGCCGCGATCGCGTTCCAGGCCGAATGCCGAGCAATAACGCTCTTTGGTCCAGCCGTGCGCACGCAGGTGAGCCGTCACCGATCGGAACGACCGGCCGCAGCGGTGACAGGTCACCTGCGCGTCTGCGACCAGGACCTCGCCGATTGGCGCGTAAAACGGCGTCCCCTCCGCGAGCACCCCGGCAACGGGCCTGAACCGCTGCCGCGCGGACTCCGCCCGTGCTGGCGCAACCACGCTGATCAATTCGGCGGTCATGGCCAGCGCGCCCTCCCCGGAGGTAGCTAGTCACATTGAGACTAGCGTGGTCGGAGACCGTTTGTCATGGTCTTCCCGCGCGTCGCCGATGGGTAGATGGCGGAGACAGGCAGGGTCTTGCATGCAACCAACCGCAAGTGAGCCCGCACGAGAAGAAGCAAGAGGGAGACAACCAATGCAGCTCAGCGCGCGCAACCAGCTCACCGGCACCGTGCAGGACGTCAAGTCGGGCGCGGTCATGGCGGAGGTCACAGTCAACATCGACGCGAGCACCGTCACGGCCGCGATCACCGACGCGTCGCGGGAACGTCTCAAACTGAAGGCTGGCGATCAGGTCACCGTCGTGATCAAGTCCACCGAGGTCATGATCGCCAAAGACTGACGCGAGTCGCGCAGGACGGGTCCAGCTGTGCGAGGCGCACTTCCGACACGGTCCCGTTATGCCAGAAAGGGCGGCAAGGGCATGCCGGGCGGGAGGCTGCCGGCTGAGCGGAACCGGAGCGCTAGCCTTAGGCCGATGACTGTGGACAGCCGCTCCCGTGACCGCGAGCGGGAACTCCTCGAACTGGCTCTGCGGGGCGACGAGAGCGCGTTCGCTGAGCTTGTCGAGGTGCACAGGGGCGAGCTCACCGCGCATTGCTACCGGATGCTCGGCTCGTTCCAGGACGCGGAGGACGCCGTCCAGGACGCCTTCCTGCGCGCCTGGCGGGCAATGCAGGGTTTCGCCGGCCGCAGCTCGGTGCGGTCCTGGCTGTACGCCATCGGCACGAACACGGCGCTGGACATCGCCAAGCGGCGGGCCAGGCGCGAGCTGTCGGTCGCGCACGCCCCGGCTGCCGCGCGCGGCACCGCCCCTGGTGACCCTCTCAGCGAGCCGGTCTGGCTCGAGCCGTTTCCCGACCTGGCGCTGACCGAGACCGAGCCGTCCCCCGAGGCGCGCTACGAGCAGCGGGAGAGCCTCGAGCTGGCGTTCGTGGTCGCGCTGCAGCATCTCCCGCCGCTGCAGCGGGCCGTACTGATCCTGCGTGAGGTCGCCGGTTTCTCGGCCAGGGAGATCGCCGCGCAGCTCAGCACGTCGGAACCCGCGGTGAACAGCGCGCTGCAGCGAGCCAGGGCGGCAGCACAGGACCGGCTGCCCGCGCAGAGCCAGCAGGTGACGCTGCGCGCACTCGGCGACGATCGCGTCAGGGCGCTGGCCGGGCGCTACGCCGACGCGATCGAGGCAGGGCGCACTGACGTCCTGGTGCAGATGCTCACCGCCGATGCGAGCTGGGCGATGCCGCCGCTGCGCACGTGGTACCACGGGCTGCCCGCGATCAGCGAGTTCCTGGAGAACTACGTCTTCCCCGAGCGCTGGCGGCACGCGACGACGCGCGCCAACGGGCAGCTGGCCGTCGCCTGTTACACCTTTGATGCCGACCGGGGCCGCTACGTCGCCTCCGTGGTCGACGTGCTGACGCTCGATGGCGAGCGCATCGCCGCGGTAACGGGGTTCCTGACAACGGAATTGCTCCGCCGGACCGGCTTCGACGGTGACCTCAGCGGCGCCGAGGTCTTCGCGGACCTCGGCCTGCCAGCCGAGCTGGACTGAGCAGCCCGTCGCCCGTCCACCCGATTCGTACCCGACCCAATGTGCTCCGTGGTGGGCCTATAGCGCCCCCAAAGGGCCCATTGCCGGTGCGCAGATGGCGCGCAACGACGAACCCCTGATGGCGTCCTAGCGCCATCAGGGGTTCGTCGTGCGGGGGAGTGGGGCTTAGCGGTGGCTGACCCCATCGCGGTCGAGGCCGAACCTGTCGTCACGGTCGTGCCGCTCGCCGCGGTCCTCGCGGCGGTCCTGCCTGCGGTCTTCGCGGCGGACGTCGCCGCGGACGTCGCCACGGGCCTCGCGGGCGTCCTGCGCTGAGTCGCTGCGCGCTGACCGGTGCGAGCTCAGCGCCATCGCGCCGGCCGCGTCACCGTGCCCGCCGTGGCGCACGATCGTCGCCTTGCCGGTCTTCTTGTCCACGTCGACGATGACCCTGCCGTGCGGTGTGGCGAGCTTGACCTTCCAGACCGGGCGGTTGTGCAGGTCGTCAGACTCGACCTCGATGACGCGGCTATGCGGCACCTTTGCCTTGGCGATCTGGCGCGCCTGCGCCTTCGTGATGGCCTTGTGCGCCGCGGCAGCCGCAGTCGTGGTGGCCTGCTGATGCCCGCTGGACGCGGCCTGCGCCGCGCAGGCGCCCGTGGTCAGAGCGATCGCCGCTGTTGCCACGCCGATGCCGATGCCGATGTTCTTGCGCATGTTTCGCTTGTCTCCTCATTTCGGAATTGCCGATGTATGGAGCATGCGATTGACGCGCCTAGCGAGTCGCTGCGCTGGTCCTAACGATCCTCTAAGGTTTCTCAGGCCCTGCGGGCGCGCCGAGCTCGACCACCACGTGCCCGCCAGGCCCAGGCCCGATGCTCAGCGTCCCGCCGGAGGACTCAGCGGTCTGCCTGGCGATGTCCAGGCCAAGGCCGGTTGATCCGCCGCCGCTCGCGCCGCGGCGGACCGGATCCTGCTGTGCGAATCCAGGGCCCTCGTCATCGACGGTCAGGACGGCGCCGCCGCCGACCCGCGGGCGCAGCCCGATCGTGAACCCCGCGCCCTGCGGCGTGTGGGCGAAGACGTTGCCGAGCAGTGCGTCCAGGCAAGCGCCGAGTTCCGGCTCGGCCGCGCCCACCATCAGCGGGCCTGCGGCGGCATCGAGCCGCATCGCCCGGCCCTGGTCTCCGGCCAGCACGGCCCAGAACTCAGCGCGCTGCCTTGTCACCTCCGTGGCGTCGCAGTTGCCTGGCTCGGTGCTGCCGCGCGTCCGCGCGTCCTCGATCAGCGATGTGACCGCACCCTCAAGCGCCTGCACCTGGAAGCTGAGCCGGCCGTCGGGATCGGCGTTCTCGCCCAGGCCCTCGAGCTCAAGCCGCAGGGCGGTCAGCGGCGTCCTGAGCCGGTGCGACAGGTCAGCCACCGACTCGCGTTCCTGATGGATCAGCTCCCTGATCCGGCCTGCGAGATGGTTGAGGCCCATGGCCAGCTCGCGTACCTCCGGTGGGCCTTCGGATTCGGCGCGCGCCTCGAGCCCGCCCGTCGCAAGCCTGTGCGAGACCCTGGCCAGCTCGCTGATCGGCCGGGTCACGGTGCCGACCAGCAGGTTGGCGACCACGATGCCGACGATCAGGAGCAACAGGCCGAGCGCCGCGAGGATCAGCCGCGCCTGGGCAACGCCATTAGTCAGCTCGGAGTTCGGGACGAAAGTGCGCACGACCGCGGTGCCGCGGTTGGGCAGGCCGCCGACCGCGACCAGGATCTGCCAGCCATCCGCGTCGGCGACCGTGAAGCTATTGCCGAGTTCGGCGAGCCGCACATCCAGCGTGCGGGCGGCATGCGCGCCGAGTGGCTTGTGCCCCGGCAGGAACACGGTCATCTTCCGATTCCGTCCTGCCAGCTGGAGGCTCGCGCGCACGCTAGCCGGGTCAGGCGCGGCGGCCACCAGCGCGCTGAGCGCCTGCACGTCGTCGCTGGCGTCCGCGACTGCGCGGCTGGCCGCGATCCTGGGAATCAGGATCGCTAGCGGGATAGCAAACGCGAGCAGCGTGAAGGCCATGGTCGCTGACACCAGCAGGGACAGGCGGCGCCGCATCAGCCGGGCTCCGCTCCGGGCCGCGCCTCGGACTCGGGCGCCTCGGACTCGGTTTCCTCGGGCGCCACCAGCCGGACGCCGACCCGGTGCACCGTCTGCAGGAACCTGGGCTCGGTCGCCGACTCGCCGAGCTTGCGACGGAGCCAGGACAGGTGCACGTCGACGCTCTTGTCGGCGCCACCGTACGGCTGCTGCCACACCTCCACGAGCAGTTCCTGCTTCGTCACGACCGTCCCCGCCCTCGCGGCGAGGTAATGCAGGAGGTCGAACTCGCGCGGCGTCAGGTCAAGCTCGCTGCCGTCGACGCTCGCGCGGCGGGCCTTGCGGTCGACCCGCAGGCCTCCTACCTCGATCACCGGCTCCTCTGCGGGCCCTGCCGAGCGACGCAGCACGGCGCGGATCCTGGCGTCAAGCTGGGCGCCGCCGTACGGCTTGACGACGTAGTCGTCGGCGCCGGCGTCCAGCGACCTGACGATGTCCTCCTCGGTGCCACGTGAGGTCGCGACGATGATCGGCACCTTGCTGACCGCGCGGATCATCCGCAGCACCTCGCGGCCGTCGAGGTCGGGAAGCCCCAGGTCAAGAACCACGACATCGGGGTGCTCGGAAACCGCGAGCTGCAGCCCGCTCATCGCGGTATGGGCCGCGGCCACCGCGTACCCCTTGCCGGTCAGGGCCCGCATCACGGCCGTGCGAATCGTCGGATCGTCCTCGACGATCAGCACCTTTGGCATAGCGACACGGTATCCGAGCCAATTGGCCCTGGAGTGGGCGTAAGGATCTCGTTAGCAGTGTTGTTAAGAGTTCATTAGCACGGCGGTTCCGGCGACCCGGCACAGTAGAAGACATGAGCAAGCGCGCCACCCTGATATCCGCCGTCGTGGCGGCCGCTGTCGTGGCGGCCATCTTCGGAGCGACAGCCGCGCTCAGGCTGATCGGCGGCGCATTCGGCCCAGGCGGCCGGCCGCTGAGCGAGTCAGATGTCAGAAAAGCGTTCAGCGCGGCGCCACGGACGCCGGCAAGTCCCAGCCAGCCAGGGCAGAGCCAGTCCCAGTCGGCGCATCCGCCCACGACCGCTGGAGCGAAGAAGGGCACCTTCTCGTCGGCCGGAGGCGCGGTGCTCGCCTCCTGCGCCTCAGGTAACGCGACCTTGACTAGGTGGATACCGGCAACCGGGTACGGGGTCGACGGCTTCGTTCAGGGCCCGGCGCGGGCCGCGTGGGTGAAGTTCAAGGCTGACGGCTCGGAGATCACCGTGACGGTCACCTGTGTGTCAGGGAAGCCGCACTTCGACGCGTCCGCTGACGACAGGGGCGGCGGGCACGGCGGTGACGGCGGGCACGGCGGCGGCAGTTCAGGGGGCGGAAGCAGCGGCGGCAGCGGGCACTAGCTGGCCCCAGCCGGCGGAGCGGGGCGCATGAGCTCACCCGCGGTCACCTCGACCTGGACCGTGTTGCCTGGCGGCGCCAGCGGGCAGACCCAGGCCGGGTCGTAGGCGCAGGACGGGTTGTAGGCGAAATTCAGGTCGACGACAAGCGAGCCGTCGCTGCCGCCCAGGTCCGCGCCCTTGACCGTGTCGATCACGTAGCGGCCGCCCGGATAGGTGATCCCGTCGGTCCTGGCGTCCTTGATCGGCACGAAGATGCCGCCGCCATAGCTGGCCAGCCACCAGACATCGAGGTCACCCACGCCGGGAAGAAGCACCACCCCGGCCCGCTCGAACGGCACCACGCCGTCGGTGCCCGTCCGGCTCGATCCTGTCGGGCGCGACGTCAGCGTCCAGCGGCACGGTGAACCGCACCGCCGGGTCGTACGGCGCGACCGGCACGCCGCGGGACGCCGCCCTGCGCACGGCTGGTACCGGCGACTGCGGATGCCTGGCGAGCAGCTTGTTCCGCTCGTCCTGCCAGTACCTGTGCGCCACGCGGACATCGGAGGCCGACCTGACCGCCGCGTACAGCGCGGCCACCCGCCTGCGCCAGTCCAGCAGCGCAGTTGCGTTCGTCCTGAGCTGGGGCACCGCTTCGGTCACCCTGGCCTCCCCACGGCAGAGTCCTCAGGGTAACGCGAGGCGCAGGCGCAGCCGGGCCTGAGCCGGGTACAACCGAGATGGCGGGCACGGCATGTCACAACGCTCGCTGCTGCGTCGTCCAAGTCATAGCCGCACGCCAGCGATCAGCACAGGAGCACGAGTGGACCCCAGCACGACAGCAGCCGAGTTCGAACGGCACCGCGGTCACCTCGTCGCGGTCGCGTACCGGATGCTCGGCACGCTCGCGGACGCCGAGGATGCCGTGCAGGAGACCTACCTGCGGTTCGCCAAGACCGACAGATCCAGCGTGCGAGACGCACGCGCCTGGCTGACGACCACGATCGCCAGGATCTGCCTCGACCAGCTCGGCTCGGCTCGGGCCAGGCGCGAGACCTACGTCGGGCCGTGGCTGCCAGAGCCAGCGGTCGGTGCAGGCTCCCCGGCAGCGTTCGCCGCCGCTCCGCTCGGCCCCGAGGACCGGGTGACGCTCGACGAGTCGGTGAGCATGGCGATGCTCGTGCTGCTCGAGTCGCTGCGCCCGGCGGAGCGGACCGCGTTCGTGCTGCATGAGGTGCTCGGGCTGCCCTACGACGAGATCGCCGGCATCGTGGGCCGCAGCGAGGTGGCATGCCGCCAGCTCGTCGCCAGGGCGCGCACCCGCGTCCGGGACCGGGCCTTCATGTCCGCACTCGCCTACACCCGCACAGGAAGCGGCGAGCCCATGGTGCTGCTGCACGGACTCGGACCCTGGCGCCATGCGTGGGATCCCGTGCTGCCGGCCCTTGCCGAGCGCTTCGACGTCATCGCGATCGACCTGCCGGGCTTCGGCGACTCTGACCAGCTGCCGGCCGGAGCCGATGCGAGCCCGGCCGGCCTGGCCGCAGCAGTCGGCGGGTTGCTCGACGAACTCGGCGTCACGGCCCCGCACATCGCTGGCAATTCGCTCGGCGGCTGGGTAGCGCTGGAACTCGCCCGCATCAGGCAGCCTGCCTCAGTGACGCTGCTGTCGCCCGCCGGGCTGTGGCGCGGCCGGATCCCGCTGTACTGCCTGGCGAGCCTGTGGGCATCGCGATGGCTCTGCAAACACGCTGAGGGCCTGCTGTACCACGTTGTCGGCCACCCGCTTGGCCGCATCGTCGTGCTCGGCCAGACGCACGGCCGACCGGTCCGCATGTCCCCTGGGAGGGCCAGGGCAACCATCCGGGCGATGGCCACCTGCCCTGGCTTCGACGCGGCGATGCGGGCCACAACGGCCGTCCCGTACCGGGCCGGCCGGCCGATCGGCGCTCCGGTGCTTGTTGCGTTCGGCTCAAGAGATCTTTTGCTGACGCGCAGGTCGAGGCGCCTGGACCAGCTTCCCGCCGATGTCAGGGTCGGATCGCTGCCGGGGTGCGGGCACGTCCCGATGGCCGATAACCCCCAGGCCGTGACAGAGCACATCATCCAGGGCGCTGGCCTCGCGGACCGACAGGCGGCCAGCGGCGCCGCTACGACGCGAAGTTTGGCATAGCCGACCGCGCGGACTCGGCGCGGCCCCGCGGCTCCTCCCAGTCTTCCTGGCGGCCGAGCGCGGTCAGGTCCAGGAAGTAGTAGGAGCCGCCGGTGGACTCCAGGCCGCGTGCGTACTGCGAGTAGGTATGGAACACCCGGTCGCCTACGCGCAGAAAGCAGCTGCGGCCAGGCAGTTCGGACGACTGGCCTGAGTCGTCTATGGTGACGCCGAAGTCGTAGTTGAAATCGGATCCGAACGATGAGTACCAGGGGATGTCCCAGCCCTTGCGTGCCTTCCATCGCTCCAGCTTCGCCAGCGGAGCTCGCGACACCATGGCGTAGCTGGTGTCCCTGACGTGCAGGTGCTCGAAGAACCCTGGCGACAGCTCATCGGTGCCCGCCGAGCAGCTCGAACAGCCCTCGTCCCAGTCCGGGTCGAACATGAAGTGGTACAGGATCAGCTGGCGCCGCCCCTGGAACATGTCGAGCAGTGCCACCTGACCGTCAGGGCCGTCGAAGACGTACTGCTTGTCCACTTCGACCATCGGCAGATTGCGGCGCTCGGTGTTCAGGGCATCCCGCTGCCTGGTGAGCTCCTTCTCCCTGGCGAGCAGGCTCTTCCTGGCCTCAGCCCACTCCTGCCTGGTCGCAATCCTGGGAAGGCTCATGGTGATCTCCTTTCTGCGATCCACGGCCGGAGCCTGGGCCACCATCCCGGCACGGCCTTGCGGTACCTCTGATAGTCCGAGCCAAACCGGCGCGCCAGCGCCGGCTCCTCGTACCAGGTCGCGAACGCCCACATCAGCGCGCCGACGAGGATCGCATAGACCACCAGCACCAGGCGGCCGAACAGCACCGCCTGGCCCGCGATCACCGTGACGACCGCGAGGTACATCGGGTTGCGCACATGCCGGTACAGCCCGCCGACCACGAGGTGCTCGGTGGGCGCCACCGGCGCCGGGGTGCCGAGGCCCTCCACCACGAACCTGGCAAACGCAGCCGCGAGCACCACGCCGCCCGCGAGCACTAGCGCGCCGCCGAGGACCCTGGCGGGCGGCCACCACGCAGAACCGTGCCATCCGGTCAGCCACCACGGCACCAGCCCGGCGACCGTCCCTGGGGCGAGTGCCATGAACAGCGAGCTGCCCATCGCCGCCGCGCTGCGCTGCATGCGGCCAGTATCCGCGCAGGCGCCGGCGCGCGTCCATCGCGGGCCCGGTGACGCGGCAGTCACAGCGATGAGCACGGCCTGCCGGTAGCATATTTAGACGAATACTTTTACTGTTTATCGGAATTTGAGCCTGCGATGTCATTACCAGCGCCTCGCACGGATGTCGCAGCGGCGTTCGCTGAGCTCGCGCGGGCTCTGGCCAGCGACAGTGCCGTCGAGCCTTACCTGACAGCGGTGTGCGGGCACTGCGTGCGGCTTGCTGGCGCCCAGAGCGCCGCGATCGTCTACGCCGCCGGCTCAGCGGGAACACTGACCGCCCTCGCCGCATCCGACGAACGCAGTCAGGTAATCGCGCAGGCCGCCCTTGGCGCCGATGCCAGCCCCTGGCTGGAGTGCGCGCGCTCTGGTCAGCTGATCGCGATCGCCGACCTGCCTGTCCGGGAGACGCGCTGGCCATGGTTCAGGGCGATGGCCGCCGAGGCCGGCTTCACCGCCGTCACCGTGGTACCCGTCGGCCCGCAGCCGGGTGCGAGGGGCGCGCTCGCGCTGCTCGGCGGCACAGAACCGGACGTCGCGCAGATCCTGATCGCCTTGTCGCTGGCTGACGTGGCCGCGGCCGGCCTGTCCATCAGCGCCGTCATCCGCCAGCAGCAGATGGCGATCCGTCAGCTCCAGGCGGCGCTGAGCAGCAGGATCCTCATCGAGCAAGCGAAAGGTGTCCTGGCCGAACGCTGGCAGGTCGCACCTGACGAGGCGTTCGACGTGCTCCGCCTGCACGCGCGCGCACGCCACCAGTCGCTGGCTGGCCTGGCCGGCGCCGTCGTGACTGGAACGGCGCAGCTCTCCAGGCCAGGATCGGGCCAGTCCGATCCTGTCATCCGCCAGAACCTGCCTTGACAACATCTATGGTCAGCAGATGGACCGACTTGGAGCACGCGGTCGATGAGTACATGACGTAGATCGGCGTTGTCCGGTTCGGCGGGTAGACCTGCAGGTACGTGGCCGGCACCTGGTGACAGCGGGCCGCGGGGAAGTTCTGGGCTGACACGACCCGCAGCTGGGCGCTGGCGACGGCGCCAGGGCCGAGGGTGATGACCTGGCGCGGGGTCGCCTGGTTCTCGTCCGCGGCCGCGCCGATCTGGCGGACCGGGCTGCCGCCCGCCAGCGCCACGCCCGGATAACCGTACAGCGTGCAGGTGGCGTTTGAGTTGTTCGTGAACACGATCTGGACGTACGTGCTGCCCGCGGCACCCTCGCCCCGCCCGGTATGCACGCCGAGATCGCGGCTCGCACAAGCTTGCGAGCCGACAGGGGCCGCCTGCGAGGATCCCTGTGCCGGACTGCTCGGCGCCGTGCTCGGCGACGCGCTGCCGGTCCCCGTGGGTGCCGCGCTGGTGGTGCTCGGGTGCGGCGACGGGTTCGACGACGAGGTGCAGGCGCTCAGCAGCGCCGCCACCGACACGAGCGCGGCGACGGTGACCGCCCGCCCGGCTGCCAGGAAGGATCGGGTCATATCGGTGGCCTCTCGTGCCGCTGCGTGGTTCTACGGATGCTACGACGCTGTCAGGGCCACAACGGTTGGATCCGGTTACGAATCGTCGGAAACCGCGTATCCGGGAACGGACGGCCAGCGTACCCCGACGATGACGGAGTCCTCCGCGGCGAACCAGGAATGGTCGACGCCCTGGAATACCACGTAGTCACCGCGCTTGGCGAGCACGACGCTCTGCTCGCGGAACTCGATCCTGAACCGCCCGCTGACGAGCAGAATCAATGCGGTGCGAACCTCCGCGGTTACCCACTGCGCCCGCTGGTCGCCGCGCGGATGCACGCCCCACTTGATCTCGACGTCGGCGCTGTGCCTGATGTCACCTGGCGGCATGAAGTGCCCGAGCAACCAGCCGCGGCACGCGGCCGCATCCTCAGGCGCCGAGCCCGCGTAGATCGCCTCAGCCATGAGCACGGACGCTAGCAATCCGCGGCTGACTGGCGTTGGCTGGCCGAGGTTAGCTGGCCGGCGTTAGCTGACCGGCGTTAGCTGACCGGCGTTAGCTGACTAGCGCCAGCCTGTTAGCCAGCGTGATACCCCAGTTGCGGGCGCGAACTTGTTCGCCCTCGACGAGCGTGTTCTGCTTGGTCACCAGGAAGCTTCCCGGATCCGAGATCACCTCATATCCCTGCCGCCGCAGCGCATGGCTGATGCCCTTGGACGCGCGGCCCGTCAGCGCCGCAGGGCCCTGCATGCGGGTGTCAAAGGCCGCGGCCATACCGTGACCCCTGCTCGCGCCGAGCGACCCGAGCCACTCGCGCACTCCGTCTTCTCCCGCGTAAGGCTCTAGCGTGACGTCGCTACCTGGTTCCTCAGCCTGCTTCGCTGCTCCCAGGCGTGTCGACGCGCGGCTCATTCCGTGTACATGTGTCGGTCCGCCCACCACGACGAGGTCAGCGTCGCTGACCTGTGCCTGGTCGGCCTGCGCCACCGGCACGACCACGACGTCGAACGTGTCGGCCAGCCCGACTCCGATCGCGTCAGCGATCGCACGGGTGTTGCCGAACATCGACTCGTAGACGACCACAGCTTGCATGACCGATCCACCTCTCTCACTACGCCTGCAAATCTCTCCACTTCCACAATCCGCCGGCGCTCGCCGCGCGGGCAGGGCCGAAGGTCATGAGCAAGCGCGACATCGGCCCTGAGGCCCGAGGCGAGAAGCCAGCCCGGAGGGCGAGGCGAGAAGCCGGCCGGGCGGCCCGCGATAAGTTAGTCTGGCAATGGTCGCCATCACCTCGCTCTGCGTGTTCTGCGGATCGTCAACACCCCCTGACCCGCGTTATCGCGAGATGGCGAGGTCGCTGGGCACGCTGGCCGCGACCCGCGGCATCAGCCTGATCTACGGTGGCGGCCGGGTTGGCCTGATGGGCGAGCTCGCTGACGCCGCGCTCCGGGCGGGCGGCCGTGTCACCGGGGTCATCCCGACCGGGCTGTTCAGCCGCGAGATCCCGCACGCCGGCCTTACGGAGATGCACGAGGTCGCGACGATGCATGCGCGTAAGCAGCTCATGTATGACCTGGCCGATGGATTCGTCGCGCTGCCAGGCGGGCTCGGGACGCTGGAGGAGCTGGCCGAGGTGACCACATGGTCGCAGCTCGGCCTGCATGCCAAGCCTGTGGTCTTGCTCGACGTCGATGGATTCTGGGACCCGCTGGCCGCGCAACTGGACCGCATGGTCGAGGTCGGCCTGCTCAAGCCGGCGAACCGGGAGCTGATCCAGCGGGCAGCTTCGCCAGCTGACGCGATGTCCGCGCTCGCCGCCGCCCGGCCGGAGCGCGTGGAGAAGTGGATCACACCCAGCGACCGGTAGATATCGCCGATAAGGGAACCCTTAATCCGCTGTCGCGGTGGGTCTGCGACGCAACTACAGTCGTAGGTGGGACGCACTGATCGCAGCTTGCGGAGGTGACCGGAGTGAAGAACGACGACACTCGCGGCGAGCCTGACGAGGCCGTTGACGTACTGCGCGGCGTATGGACCGCGAGCGGCCAGACCAGCGCCGATCTTGACGAGCTCTTCGGTCCCGCCAAGTCCTGCAAGAACATGCGGAATGTCGGCTTCGAGGACTTCGCTGGATCCGGCGGTGACGTCAGGGAGGCATGGCGTGCCACGCTGGAGCGCGAAGGCAAGCTCAGCGACCGCGCAGGCACCATCAGGGACTTGATGCTCGGTCCGGCCGCCCGCGATTACCGCTAGCCAGCCGGACCTTCATGGAGCGTCCTGGGAGTGTCAATGACCTGACCGGCGCGCTGCGCGAGGGCGGCTATATCGCCGACCGCGGGCTCGCGACCGCGCTGTTCGTGGCGATCAGGATGCATCGCCCTGTGCTGCTCGAGGGCGAGGTTGGCGTTGGCAAGACCGAGGTCGCGAAGGTACTGTCCGCCATCTTCGGCCGCAGGCTGATCAGGCTCCAGTGTTACGAGGGCATCGACGTCAACCAGGCCCTCTACGAATGGGATTACGCCAGGCAGATGCTACACATCAGGGCACTGTCTGAGCATCAGGCCGCTGACCCAGAGGCCGTCGACAAGCTCTTCGGGCCGAAGTTCCTGCTCGAAAGGCCGCTGCTGGCCGCCGTCCGGGCTGGCGAGCGGGCGGTGCTGCTCGTCGACGAGATCGATAGGGCCGACGACGAGTTCGAAGCGTTCCTGCTCGAGGTGCTCTCCGACTTCCAGATCAGCATCCCGGAGGTCGGCACCATCAAGGCCGACAGCCCGCCGCTGGTCATCCTGACGTCCAACCGGACCAGAGAACTGCATGACGCCCTGAAACGACGCTGCCTGTATCACTGGATCGACTATCCGCCCGCCGACCGCGAGGTGGAAATCGTGCTGCTCAAGGAGCCTGGGATCGGCGTCGCGCTGACCAGGAAGGTGGTCGCGGCGGTGAACCGGCTCCGTGAGCTGGACCTCGCCAAGCCGCCCGGGGTGGCCGAGACCATCGACTGGGCCAGGACCCTGCATTTCCTCGGTGAGACAGACCTGGATCCCGCGGTCGCCAGCGACACGCTCGGCTCGGTCGTGAAGGAACGCGACGACCTCGACCTGGTCCGCGAGAACCTCGCGGACATCACCTCCGGTGCCTAAGCAAGCCGACACTGGGCAGGCCAGCACTGGGCATGCCGGGGTCGTCAGCCTGCTGGCCAGATTCGGCCGCGAACTCAGGGCCGAGGGCATGGCAGTCGGCTCCGGCGACATCATCAGCTATTGCGCGGCCGCGGCGGAGCTTGACGCTGCCGACCTCGTTGACCTGTACTGGGCGGGACGCTGCGTGCTGGTCAGCCGTAGGGACGACATCGCGGTCTATGACCGGGTGTTCAGGCGGTTCTTCCTCGGCGAGGTCGGCCCGGTCGCCGAGGTGCTGCGGTTGAACACCGACGCGGCGAGCCAGGTCAGTCAGTCGGCCCTGATCGTCCCTGCGACCGAACCGGGCTCCGGCGAGCGGAGCGAAGAGGCGCTGCTCGGCCTGATGGCCTCTGACGCCGAGACGCTTCGTCACAAGGCCTTCGCCGCCTGCACCCCTGATGAACTCGCCGCGGTCCGGCGAATCATGGCGCGGATAAGGCTGACGCCGCCCAGGCGCCGCACCAGGCGCAGGGTTCCGGCGCGCCGCGGCCGAGCCATCGACATGCGCCGGATGGTCAGGCAGTCGATGCGCACACACGGCGAGCCAGCCGAGCTGTACTGGCGGGATCGCAAGGTCAGACCGCGGCCGCTGATCCTGATCCTCGATGTGTCAGGATCGATGGCCGACTACTCGCGAAACCTGCTCCAGTTCGCTTACTCCGCGAAGCGCGCTGCGGCCAGGGTCGAAGTCTTCTGCTTCGGCACCAAGCTGACCAGGATCACCGGGGAGCTCGATCACCGAAGGCCGGACGATGCGCTGGCGTCGGCCGCGCGCACGGTCTTCGACTGGGAAGGCGGGACGAGGATCGGTGCCAGCCTCGATTCGTTTGTCAGGCAGTGGGGCCGTCGCGGGCTGTGCCGCGGCGGCATCGTCGTGATCTGCTCAGACGGGCTGGATCGCGGCGACCCTGGCGTCCTGTCCGCTGCGATGGAGCGGCTGGCCAGGCTCAGTCACCGGATCGTCTGGATGAACCCGCATAAGGGAACCGACCGGGCCTTCAGGCCGAGCACGCTCGGCATGATGGTCGCCGCCCCCTATATCGACGTACTGCTTTCCGGGCACGATCTGAGCAGTCTCGAGGAGTTCGCGGCCCTGCTGCCAGCCTTGAATTAGCCAGGTGGCGGCGGCTGAACTAGATTCAGCCCGAGCCAGACGGAGCGGAGCGGATCATGAGGTGGAGCGTGGGCATCCAGGCCCAGGGCGACCGGGTGCTGACGCGGGAGGAGGTCGTCGAGCTCGCAGACGCGGTCGCGGGTCACGACGGCATCGCGACCGGCATCGGCACGGATCGCTACGGCGCTCAGCTGATTGTGGACGCCTCGAGCCGGGAGGCAGCGATCGAACAGGCCACCGCGACATTCACGGCAGCCGCGGCGCGGGCCAGTCTGCCTGAGGGCCCGATCGTGCGGGCAGAGGCGATCAGCGAGGATGAGGACGGGGCGCCCGGCCCATGATCCGGCTTGGCTCGGCGGCCGGTTATCCGTTCGAGGGCCCCAGGCTGCTGGCCGGCTGGACGCCGCCCGAGGCCGCCGCCGTCTTCGCGATCTTGTACCGGCCGGACCCGGACGCCAAGCCCGGCAGGTATGCGGTCAGCTACGTCGGCCACAGCGATGACCTGTCCGCCGAGCGCTTCCCGTTCCAGCATCCGCGCGCCGCGTGCTGGATGCGCAGGGCAGGCGACCGCTGGCGGGTCTACATCGCGACCTTCGAGGTCCCTGGTGGTGGCCGGCCGCACCGCGAGCAGATCGCCCGCGAGCTTGTCGCCGTCTACCGGCCAGGCTGCAACACGCAGCAGTACGACCAGGCGTGGAAGGACGAATGGATCGGCGACTACACAGCGTCCACCACGAACTCGGTCACCAGGCGCGGCCCTGACCAGGCCCGACGCGACCAACACTGACGCGACCAACACTGACGCGATCGCGCCTTCGTGCTACGGGAAGCGCGCAACCGCCTTGCGATACGCCGCGTCCTTGATCGGCTTACCGTCCAGGCTCCAGGAATTCTTCCTGTTCAGGTCGAACCAGACGAGCCCGGCGAGGTGCCATCGCCAGATCCCGGCGAACAGATCAGCGACCTGCCTGACCTCGAAGGCGTTGTCGCTGACCCCCGTCTCGGCCAGATAGATGGGCTTGCGGGTCAGCCGCCTGATGTCGCGCAGCTGAAAGCGGAAGACCTTGGTGAAGTTCAGGCCCGAGCCCACGTACCCGTCGATGCCGATCCAGTCGACGTAGCGGTTGCCCGGGTAGAACATGCTCGCCGGGTACGCGACCTTGCCCGGCTTGTACTGCGAGTATTGGTGCGTCGGGTCCCAGGACCAGATCACGTTCGTGACGTGCTCGGCCGCGAAGATGTCAAAGAAATGCCGCCACGCGGCCTTGAAGGTCCGCGGCGTCGTGTCGGGCAGGCCCCACGGATACCACCACCCGTTCATCTCGTGCCCGAAGGACAGCACGACGTCACAGCCGAACGCCCTGACCTCCTGGGCGTAGCTCCTGATGTAGGTGTCGTACGCTCCGGCGGCGAGCTCGGTCATGCTGATCCTGCGCGGGTTGAGCTGGATCAGCGGCAGCGCGCCGAGCCTGACGATCTGCTGTGCTTCGCCGCGCTGAAACGGCCCAGGGAAGGGGTTGTAGAACTCAACGAGGCGCAGATGCGCGCCGGTGTCGTGCTGGAACGAGGCGACGTTGGTCGCGAACTGCCCGCTGGTGGCGATCCCCGCGAACGGCTCAGGGATCTTGCCTTTGCACGGGGCGTTGACGCGCGGATACGGCTGGCCGGCCGGCGACCGGCTCGGTGACGGCGACGTGGCTGTCGGGCTCGGGCTGACTGCATGCGGCGTCGCGGCGTGGCCCCGGCTGCACGCACCGACGGCCAGCAGCACCGTTACCGCCGCGATCAGCCTCGCGAGGCCGTTCATCGCAAGAAATCGCCGAGGTTCTTTGTATAGACCTTGGCCTCCTCCGGCTGATACTGCAGCCGGTAGTCCTTCGGCGTACCTGTCGAGTCCGGCTGTCCTTTGGCATCGAACCAGACCAGTCCCCCCAGATGGTAGGCCGAGAGGCCGGCGAACAACTCGTTGATCTGCTTGGCGGCCGAGGGCCCGGGCGCCACCCCTGTCTCGGCAAGATAGACCAGCTTGTCCGGCGCGATGTGCCTGATGTCATGGAGCTGAAAGCCGAATATCTCCTTGAAGTTCTGAGCGTTCCCGTTCCGGTCATAACCGAGATATCCGTCAAGGCCGATGAGGTCGACGTACTTCTTGCCCGGGTACCACTCGCTCGCCGGCGATGCGACCTTGGTAGCCGTTACCTCCTGGTATTGGTGCGACGGATCCCACGACCAGGTCACGTTGCCGGTGCCGACGCTCGCGAAAATGTCATGGATATGTCGCCAGGCAGCTATGAACTCGCGCGGAGTAGTCGAGGGCTCGCCCCACGGGTACCACCAGCCGTTCATCTCGTGCCCGACGGACAGGATGATCGCGCACCCGAATGCCTTGACGGCCTCGGCGTAGGTGCGCAAATGGTTGTCGAACTTCCCAGCCGCGATCTCCCTTGCTGGAGTTCCTTTGGGGTTCAGCTGAATGAACGGTATCTCGCCAGCCTTGATGACTGCCTTGGCCTCGCCGAGCGCGAAGTTCTTCCTCAGCGGGTTGTAGAACTCGACGATCTGCGGCTCCTGTCCGGTGGCCTCCTGGAAGCTGCTGGTGTTCTTGGCAATGGATTTCTTTACCGCGAGCCCGGCGAAGTGCTTCGATACCGTCCCGAGGCACCTGTCGGTGCCACGGGTGGTTGACCCGCTGGACGATGTCGTCACGCTCGCCGATGACACGGAAGGAAGCGTGAGAGGCGGCATTGAGGTGCGATGGCTTGCGATCAGCACCCCAGCCACCAGAACGACGGCTAGAAGCGGCGCAGCCAGGGCGACGGCAATCTTAGCCCACATGCAGTTTCACCTGGCAAATGCTGGGCTTGCGGTTGATCGCCCAGACCGTGGTCTTGTGATCTCCCTTTCCTGCGACGGTCTGCTTGCTGAACATCTTGGTTACCAGCGGCGCGATGACCTCGTCGTTGGGGTTGTCGTAGCTATCGCCGGTCTTGCGGAGGACCACGATCGACACCTGACCCGAGCAGATCTGGACATACGCCTGACCCCCAGACCCAGGCTGGGATGACGAGGTAACCCACCTTTTCTCGGGGATCGACGGCAGGTAGTACCGGTCGGTCTTATCAGTACCGTCGACGAGAATGAGCGTTCCGGATTTGTAGTTGTTCCCGATCGCGGTCGCCACCCGCTGGGCGGCGACGACGCCGGGGCCGCGGAACTGGACGCGCTCGGCGCGTCCCACGATCAGCATGGTGATGACGGTGCCGACCGCCGCGACAGTCGCGATGACCTTGCCCCAGTACCTGCGGCGGCCAAGCCACTGCCGCCAGCCGCCAAGGGCATAGCCCGCGCCGAGCGCGGCGAATGGCAAGCCGAAGCTCATGTTCTGGTCAAGCGAGGCCATCTGATGAACCCTGGCCTGCTCGATAGGCGCGATCAGTGCGGCCGCGATGAGCAGGCACAAGAAAGCCGTGGCCGAGGCCGGCATCTTCTTCACGACGCTGACCCACACGCCAGCGATCGCGATCAGCACGATCAGCCCGGTCATCAGCATCGCGTGGCCGAACACGCTGAACATCGAACTCGGCGGCCCCGCCTGCGGCGACCGGTACAAGGTGTTCAGCATCACCGCGGTCGCGAAGTCCGCGCCGCCGAGCATCAGGATCCCGATGTCGAGCACGGCCACCGTCGCTGTCACGGAGATCGTCAGGCAGATCGCCTGCGCCTTCTTGCTCCAGCCGTAGAGCAGGACGGTGCCGATGATCAGCGGGTCCCAGGCTATCGTCGTGTACTTCGTCGCATTGGCGATCGCGAGCGCGACCGGGCAGAGCAGCACCCACCATACGGCCCCGTCTCGCATCCTGACCGCGGCGTACAACGACAAGACCAGGAAGAACAGCGCCATCGGGTCGAAGGTCGCGGCCGCCCCGAGGTGCACGATGATCCCGCAGACCGCGAAGAGCAGCGCCGCCAGCAGACCGGAGATCTGCCCGAACATCCGGTCGCCCATGAGGTAGACCAGAGCGGTGGCACCAAGCATGAACAACAGCGACAGCAGCCGGGCGCCGATGAGCCCGCCGACCGTGTCGAAGACGCTGACAACCGGGGGATAGAGCACGGGCGAGCCGGGAAGTGACGTCGTCTCTGCGAACAGCGGCCCCCAGCCAGAATGGGCAGCACTCAAATAGAGCGCCTCACCGGAGAACGGCGCTGTCCGCCACATCCAGGGCAGGGTCAGCGTGGCCTGAGCTGCCAGCACCGACCACAGCGCCCAAGAAGCCGCGATCCGATCCCTCACGCAGCGTATTCCTCGGCGGTCATCTGATGGCCGGCCATGCCTGGCGCGCCGTCCGGGCTGTACACCAGTTCTGCGCCCTTCTGCCTGGTGGTCCAGCCCTGCTTCAGCAACGTCATGGTGCCCCAGACCCGTAGCACCCTGGCGAGCATGATCCCGGACCAGATCGCCGCGATCGGCCTGATGAGCACGAGCACCACCCGGTCAAACAGCGTTTCGTCACTGCGCTTGAAGCACAGTGTCCGCAAGCCGACGGGAACCGAGAGAACGGCCAGCGCGATGATCGTGTGGATGAGAACCGACCTGCCGAGCGGCCACGTCGCGGCCAGCACCGCGATGAACGCGGTGGATGCGAGGAAGGCCTGGATGCCGCAAACGGTGATCCACCAGCAGTAGGAGAGCACCGGCCGGTACCTGATCCGCCAGAAGTTGCGGACCGCGCGGCCGCGCGCCCATCGCAGCCGCTGCCGCAGGTGGTGACTGTATGTCTCCGGCCACATCGTCAGGCCGTAGGCCGTGAGCTGCTGGACCGACCTGCCCTCGGTGCTGGCGCACAGGGCCAGCAGCGAGTCGTCACCGAGGATCACGCGCCGCCCGAAGAAGACCTCGTCGCGATAAACGGCCAGGTACTTCCTGATCAGCGACCCGCGGTATAGCGCGAACGGCCCGCGGTTGGTGTACATATCACCGGCCACCGACCAGGTGGCGCCGATCACGGCCTGGGAGAACAGCTGGAAAGAGCACTGCATCCTGGTCAGGAAGTTGTGATAGGCGTTGAAACCCATCTCGATCCCGGCCACCGACATGACCGTCCGGCTCTGGAACGGCTTCAGGCCCTCCTCGATCGCACGCACTTCGAGCGTGGTGTCCGAGTCCACGGTGATGAAGATGTCGGTCTCAGGCACCCGCTCGAAGACGTAGGCGTGAGCCCGCCGCTTGCCCTGGTTGCTCTGCCGGGTCCAGCGGATCTCTGTGCCGTTCGACCAAGCGCCCGCCCAGTAGCTGGCAACCTGCGAGTAGTCGGTCTTCGACCCGTCGTCAACCACCCAGATCAGCTGCGGCGGCCTTGTCTGATTCATGATCGCGTAGATGCAGCGGTCCAGGAGCCCGGCGTCCTCGTTGTACACCGGAATGGCGACGGTGACGTGCAGCCGGTCCAGTCTGTCGTAGCCCTCGGTCGTCGCGGTGACAGGTTTGTCGAACCACGAGATCACATAGCTGATCGCGCGGAAGGCCGCACCAGGCGCCGCGCACGCCAGCAACGCGAGCGACTGCCAGCCCAGGTGATAGGAAACCCAGCCCGCGACGACGATGCTGGTGAGGAAGAGGCCCCTGGCTTCCTTACGGTCGAACCTGATCGCGGGGATGTCGTACCAATCCCGGAGCGCGCCGGGGGTTACCTCTTCTGTCAGGGCTCCCTGAGAGACTTCTCTTTCCGCCAGAACAGCCTGACGATTACTACGAACGTCACGGTAATGACGGCCGATACCGCGGCCGCGATCTCGATGCCAGCCCGCACGGCGGGATTCATAGTCGCGCTCCCTGTCGTTCCAGTCGGGCTCGGCCATGTCGAACAGCGAGCGGAGCCCGGCGGCCTGGTCGTCGGGATGAGGCGCACGGCGGCGACCGGGACCCGAGGCCAGAGGCCGACCCGTAGG
The DNA here is from genome assembly GCA_963739025.1 of uncultured Actinomycetota bacterium. Taxonomy (GTDB): domain Bacteria; phylum Actinomycetota; class Actinomycetes; order Streptosporangiales; family Streptosporangiaceae; genus Chersky-822. The sequence continues at coordinate 493,228 of CAVTYS010000008.1, forward strand.
GCCCCTATGCCCACCTGGCACCGGCCAGCCCTCCCTTCGCGTCCCTTGATGCCGCTCGCATGCCGCTGTTCTTCGGGTTTCGCGCGTGGTAGGCCGCGCGATCCTGGCCCCTTAGCTGTCAGGTGCAGGGCGCTGTTGCAGCCCCGGCGCGCACCACCCAATCGGTCGGTCATGGCCAAGGTAAGCGCAATTGACTACGTTAACGCAGGTACTGGCCGCATAGCCGCTATATGCCGAGATTCGCCCGCCATGCAGGCGAGACGCAGGTCAGGGGGCCGCCGGTAGCTCGTTTGGCGCGGTCAGGCTGGCTGCCACAGCTCGACCACGCGCTCAGTGCCGCCGGGTCGGCGGCCCGCATGAAGTATCCGCCGATTCCGAGCACACGTTCCATGCCGCTATCTTAGGGTTTGTCCTGGCCAGGATCCCGGCCCGGGTTTCCCGGTACGACGAGCCCTGATTCGTAGGCCATCACAACGGCCTGGGTGCGGTCCCGCAGGCCCAGCTTGCCGAGTACCCGGCTCACGTGAGTCTTGACGGTCTCCTCGGTCACCACGAGTCGCATGGCGATCTCCGGGTTTGACAGTCCCTCCGCGATCAGCCTGAGCACCTCAGTTTCCCGGGGCGTCAGCGCGCTCATTGCGCCCGCGGACTCCGGCTCCCCGGCACGCGGCCGTTGCCGGGCGAACTCGCCGATGAGCTTGCGGGTCACCGACGGCGCGAGCAGCGCGTCTCCGGCTGCGATCACGCGCACGGCGTCGAAGAGGCGTTCCGCAGTCACGTCCTTGAGCAGGAAGCCGCTGGCGCCCGCCCGCAACGCGTCGTAGACGTATTCGTCCAGGTCGAACGTCGTCAGGATGAGCACCCGTGGCCCCGATCCAGAGCTGGTCAGCAGCCTGGTTGCCTCGATGCCGTCCATGCCAGGCATCCTGACGTCCATGAGCGCGACGTCCGGGCATCGTTCCCTGCACGCCAGGACCGCCTCGGCGCCGTCGGCGGCGGTGCCGAGCACCGTGAAGTCCGGCTGCGTATCCAGGAGCGCGGCAAACCCTGCCCGCACCACCTCGTGATCGTCGGCCACGACGATGCCGATGGTCATGCCGCTCCCGTCAGGCCATCTGGCGCCGTCACCGGCAATTCGGCGCCGACAAAGAACCCGCCGCCAGGCGCGTTGCCAGTGTGCAGCGTTCCGCCGGCCGCCGCCGCCCGCTCACGCATGCCAAGCAGGCCGTGCCCTCCCGTACGGCCCGAGGCCAGCGGCCCGCCCGCAGAGCCGATGGCCGTTGCGTCGTCCAGCGAGCCTGGCCCGTTGTCGCGGATCAGCAGCCGCAGGGCGTCCGCGCGGTAGCTCAGCTCGATATCGATCGCGGCGCCCGGCGCGTGCCGGCGGGCGTTGGTGAGCGCCTCCTGCACGATCCGGAAAGCGGCCAGCTCCACGCCGGGGTCCAGCCGCGCGACCGGGCCGGACACGATCAGCCGTGCCGCGCTGCCTGACACGTCCCTTGCCTCGTCCACCAGCTCGGCCAGCTGCGGTAGCCCAGGCTGGGGACGGCGATCCGGCGGGGGACGGCGATCCGGCGGGGGACGGCGATCCGGCTGCGGACGGGGCTCCGGCCGGGCGCGGCCCGCCTGCGCGTCCTCGCGGAGCACGCCGAGCAGCCGTCGCATCTCGGTCAGGCCGGCCCTCGCGGTATCGCCGATAGCGGCGAACCGCTGCGCTCCGGCATCCGGCAGTCCTGGCGTGGTCAGCCTGGCCGTTTCCGCCTGGACTGCGATCATCGAGATATGGTGCGCGACGACGTCGTGCAAGTCGCGGGCGATCCGCGCTCGCTCGCCACGGGCCAGGTGCTCGGCCAGCACGCCCGCCGTGAGTTCGCGGACGGCGCTGTGAGTACGGCTCTCCTCGCGTGCCCGCCGTGCCATCCCGGCGAGGGCGGCCACAGGGATAAGGGCGGCCAGCAGCACGGCAAGCACGCGGGTCTCAGTGCCCGCGATCGTCAGGCCATGGGCTCGCGTTAGCTCCGCGGGCCAGGATGCGGCCACCGCGGCCACGGCAATGCCGAGGAATGGCACGGCTAGCGCGGCGGCGAGCAGGTTCGACCCGCCGCGCGCGAGCCGATAGGCGACGATGAGCAGCGCGGCTGCGCCTGCGGCGGTCGCGAGCTCGAACAGAACCAGCGACAGCGCTGCCGCCAGGTAGACCGCCGCGGTTCCGGCAGCTGGCCTGAGCAGTACCGCGGGAACGGTGGCCAGCAGGCAGAACGCGCACATCAGCAGCGCGGTTAGCGCGCTCACGCCGGTGTGGGCGACCGGACCGGCCACCATCCCGGCACGTACGGTTGACCCTGCGGCGAGCCTGGCGGCCAGCTCGGCCACGGCCAGCAGCCCGAGCAGCGCGCCTGCAGCCAGCTGGCGTACGTTCATGCCTCCATTGTCGCCGCTGGTCAGCGTCGCCGCATCGCTCGCAACCGTGGTCCGTCCGTCCCTCACGTGAGGGATGTCGCCGGTACCGAAGACGGCACCCCGGCGTGACGACGACGGCACTCCCGATTCCCTAGCCTTCGGGGCATGGAAGCAACGATCGAAGTCACGGGCCTGCGCAAGCGGTTCGGGTCCACTCTTGCCCTGGACGGGATGACGTTCCAGGTCAACCCCGGCCAAGTGACCGGATTCGTCGGCCCGAACGGGGCTGGCAAATCCACGACGATGCGGGTAGTCCTCGGCCTTGATGCCGCGGACGCCGGTACCGCGCTCATCGGCGGCCAGCCCTATGCGCGTTTGCGCCACCCGCTCAGCCACGTCGGGTCGCTGCTTGATGCTGCCGCGCTGCAGCCGAGCCGCTCAGCCCGCAACCACCTGCTCTGGCTGGCTCATTCGCAGGGTCTCGGCGGCAAGCGCGTCGACGAGGTGATCGAGCAGTCCGGCCTGGCCTCGGCGGCCAGGCGGCGGGCCGGCGGGTACTCGCTCGGCATGCGGCAACGTCTCGGCATCGCCGCGGCGCTGCTCGGCGACCCGCCGGTGCTGCTGTTCGACGAGCCATTCAACGGCATGGACCCGGAGGGCATCGTGTGGATGCGCGGCTTCCTGAAGGTGCTGGCGGCCCAGGGAAGGGCCGTGCTGGTGTCCAGCCATCTGATGAGCGAGCTCGAGGACAGCGCTGACCACCTGGTCGTCGTCGGCCGCGGCGCCGTGATCGCGGACGCCAGCGTCGCCGAATTGATCGCAACCGCGTCCGCCGACCGGGTGACCGTACGGACATCGGCCCTCGTCGACGCGACGACCGTGCTGGCGAGGTCGGGTGCCGAAGTCGCCGCTACCGCACCGGACGTCATCACGGTCTCTGGCATGCCCCCCGAGCGCATCGTGACGACCCTGTCCGACCACGCAGTCCCGTTCGCCGAGCTGTCGGCCCACCGGGCGAGCCTGGAAGAGGCGTACATGGAACTGACGAGGGATTCGGTCGAGTTCAAGGCGGAGGCGCCACGATGAGCGTCGTCACGCCGCACCGGTCGCAGGTGCACGAGGGGCGCGACGGTTTCGGTCAGCTGCTCTGGGCGGAGTGGACCAAGTTCCGCACCGTGCGCGGCTGGCTCGCTGGCGTCGCCGTCGGGGCGCTGCTGATCGTGGGGCTAAGCGCGCTCACCGGGGCGAACAGCCACTGCAATTTCGCGCCTGTGACCCCCCAGAACCCGAATCCCGCGGCCGAGCCGTGCCCCGCGCCGCCAGCTGGCCCAGGCGGAGAATGGGTGAGCGACAGCTTCTACTTCGTGCGCCAGCCGCTGGCGGGGAACGGCAGCATCACGGTCCGGGCGACGTCACTGACGGGCCTGTATTCGCAGCACGGCGGCCTGGCCGCCGGGCCAAATCCACTCGCCGGCATGAAGGCCGGGGTGCAGCCGTGGACCAAGGCCGGGATCATCATCAAGGCGAGCACCGCCCAGGGATCCGCCTACGCGGCGATGATGGTGACTGGTCATCACGGAGTCCGGATGCAGTGGAACTTCACCCATGACACGCCCGGGTTCGTCGGGAAGGTGTCAGCGAGGCTGCCTCGCTGGCTGCGGCTGACCCGCTCTGGCGATGAGATCAAGGGATACGACTCTGCTGACGGCACGCACTGGACGCTAGTGGGCACCGCCGCACTGCCGGGGTTGCGGACTACTGCGCAGGCGGGCCTATTCGCCGCGGCGCCCGGGTACTCGGTAACCTCGGCCTCGCTTGGCACGTCGTCGGCGATAGGCGGCCCCACCCTCGCCACCGCGACCTTTGACCAGGTGAGCCTTCAGGGCACTTGGCCCGCCGGCCGATGGACAGGGAATCCTGTCGGTGGGCGCATAGATGTCGCGCTTCCCCCATCGGTGCAGGGTTTCACGCGGGAAGGCGGCAGGTTCACCGTGTCCGGGTCTGGAGACATCGCGCCGACAACTGGGGCCGACGCCGGCAGCAACACGGCGCAGCGGGCCCTCGCAGGAGTCTTCGCGGGGCTGATCGCGATGATGGTCGTCGGAGTCATGTTCATGACGGCGGAATACCGCCGGGGGCTGATCCGCACGACGTTCACGGCCAGCCCGCGTCGCGGCCGGGTCCTAGCCGCGAAGGCCATCGTGCTAGGCGCCGTCACGTTCGTCGCCGGCCTCATCGCGGCTGCGATCGCGATACCGCTCGGTCAGCATCTGCTGCACGACAACGGCAACCCGATCTTCCAGCTACCGGCGCTGACCACACTGCGGATCGTCGTCGGCACAGCGGCGCTGCTCGCCGTCGCCGCGGTGCTCGCACTTGGCGTCGGAACTCTGCTGCGGCGCAGCGCTGCTGCGGTCACCACGGTGATCGCCGGCATCGTGCTGCCGTACCTGCTCGCCTTGTTGCCGGGCGTGCTGCCGCTCGGCGCCGAGGAGTGGCTGGTCCGGGTTACCCCGGCGGCCGCGTTCGCGGTCGAGCAGAGTGCGCGCGCATACTCCCAGGTGGTCGGGGACTATACGCCAGCGACCGGGTACTTCCCGCTGGCACCATGGGCGGGGTTCGCGGTCCTGTGCGGGTGGGCCGCGCTCGCGCTGGGCCTGGCGGCGTACGTGCTGCGGAGGAGGGACGTGTGAGGGCGCTCCCGGCCGACCGGGTCGCGAGCCATGCGTGGCGGGTGGGACCGCGCGACGCGCTGCACGCGGAGTGGACGAAACTGCGCACGGTCGCTGGACCTGGCTGGCTGCTGCTCGCCGCGATCGCGCTGACGACGACTGTCGGCGCCTTCGCGGCGAACGCCGCGACCTGCCCGACCGGATCCTGCCACATCGATCCGGCCAAAGTCAGCCTCACCGGTATTTACCTTGGGCAGGCCGTCGTCGCGATCGTGGCGGTGACGGTAGTCAGCGGGGAGTACAGCACCGGCATGATCAGGCTCACGCTGACCGCAGTGCCGCGGCGGTGGCAGGTGCTCGCGGCCAAGGCCGCCGTCGTCGGCGGGGCCACGCTCGCCGCGGGCGCGATCGCGGTCCTGGGGTCGGTGCTGGCCGGGCGGCTGTTCTTGTACAGCCACGGCATCACCCCGGCAGCCGGATACGAGGCCATGACGCTCGGCACAGGCCCTGTGCTACGCGCCGCGATCGGCTCCGTGTTGTACCTGACGCTGATCGCGCTGCTCGGCACCGGCATTGCGGCCGTCGTGCGGGACTCGGCCGTCTCGATCGGGGTGGTGCTCGGCTTGCTGTATCTGTTCCCGATCGTCACGAGCTTCATTGGTGACCCGACGTGGCAGCGGCACCTGAATGAGATCAGCCCCATGACGGCTGGCCTGTACATCCAGGCCACGACGAACCTGCGGTCGCTGCCGCTCACTCCCTGGCAGGGCCTGGGCGTGCTCGCCGCATGGGCGGCTGGCGCGCTAATCGCCGGCGGGCTCTTCCTGGCGCTACGCGACGCCTAGTCGGCGGAGAATCCGACCGCGTCGAGCAGGCGTGAGCGGCGGCGGCCTGAGGCTGGCCTGGCGGGCTCGGGCACCTCGGGCCTCTCGGCGGCCGGGGTGACGTCGGCGACGATCTCCTCGGCCATTCCGTACAGCAGCGGCAGCGCCCCGGCGACGACACCGCCGGTCTGGTTGATGTGCTCGACTCCGGGGCCAATGAGCTTGGCGTGCCCGAGGATCTCTGCCGCTGTGCCGAAGCTCTCCTCGAGGTTTGCCGCTACGCGGTTTAGCAGCGACCCGGCCCAGAACAAGTAGACCGCCAGGCCCGCGATCAGCAGCACGATGACGATGACCGTGAGGACGACGAGCGTTGTCATGACTTGACCTTTCCGAGCACCCGACCGAGGAACAGATGGTGCTGCAGGCCCTCGGCGAGCACGGCCTCGACGCCGTCCGCGACCTGCGGGATGAGGACGGTGTCCGCGGTGTTGGCCGACGCGGCCTTCAGCGTGTCGCGCACCTCGACCACCCGGCGGTCAATGATCTTGATGAGGTAGATCAGCAGGCTGAGCAGCGCGGCGACGGCGAGCACCACCACGAAGCCGACGATGATCACGCTGACCCACAGCGTGTGCTCGGTCGAGGTCATAGCCAGGTCATGCATGGTCAGCCCCCCAGCCTGGCGCGGCCGCGCTGCAGTCCGCCGATGATGATCGTGGCGTGCTCGATGGTGGTGCGCAAGCCGCCGAGCGCTCCGGTGTTGTGCACGGCCTTGGTCAGCTCGGCGTTGATCTTCGGTGCCTCCTGCCCGATCGCCCTGGCGAGCATCAGGATCGGCACGACCAGCGCGACGACAACGAGCACGATCACGCCGCCGATGACGTAACCGAGGATCCAGCCGAAGGTGCTGGTGCTTGTTCCGGCGGCAAGCACCGGGAGTGCATGCGTCATCTGTACCTCCTGGCCCTCAGACCGTCTCGCAGAAGTCCCTGACGGGCTTCAGGCTCGCGTTGACCGACGTCAGCCGGTCGGGAACGGTGCTGGTCAGGTCCGCGACCGCGGTGACGCCGCCGGTGACCTGGCGAAGGGTCGCCAGGATGGCGCGCAAGTGGAAGATCACTCGCAGCAACCCGATGGCGGTGATGGCGATGATCAGCGCTGCGATGATCAGGGTGACCCATGCGGCTGCAGGCATGTGTATGTCTCCTTCCCGCTCAACCGAGGAGCTTCGCGACTGAGCCGGCGTACCTGACCGCGCCGACGGACACCGCGCGAACCGTCACGTCGGTCGTGGCGAGCCCGCCTGGCACGCACTCGAGCTCGCCGACCAGGGCGCCGCCGCCCGCCAGTATGTTGTCGCACGCCGCCCTGATCCGCTCGAGGGCGGCCAGGACCCGGTTCAGCAGCGCGATCACGACCGGCAGGATCACCACCAGCAGCACCGCGTTGCCTATCCACCACAAGACCATGGCCTGACTCCTAGCTCGCTGCCTGATAGGGAAGGAAGAACCTGCGGAACACGCGCTGCAGCGCCATGAGCGCGGCGCGCATGCCGATCGCGAACCCGCCGGCCGGGGCGGCCGCCGTATGCACGGTTTCGCCGCGCTCCGCGGCGGAGATCTGATTGGCGAGGTTGGCCGCGAAGTCGCGCATCAGGACGGCCGTGACGTCGCCGATCATGCCGCGGCCGTACTGGGCCGCTGCACCGGCGAGCTGCAGGTCCTGGCTGACCGCGACCTTCGTGCCGGGACCGGCCGCCGCCAGGGTCGCCGACACGACCATGCTGGCTTGACCCCTGCCGCGCTCTTCTGCGCCAGCCGCGTGCACCACGATCCGCTTAGCGGCCTCGTCCCGCTCGGTGATCTCGGCGGTGCCGGCGAACTGCAATTTGACCGGGCCCATCCGGACCGCGACCCGGCCGCCGTACTTGTCCTCGCCGAGGTTCTCGGTCAGCTCGGCACCTGGCAGGCAGGTCGCCACCCGCGGGATGTCGCCGAAGAAGTCCCACACCGCCGCGACCGGTTTCGCGACCTCGAAGTCGTTGGTGATCAGCATCGCGTCTCTTTCCTGGCGTAGGAGTCGGGATTGGCCTGGAATTCGCTGCGGCAGCCGGCGCTGCAGAAGTAGTACGTCGCGCCGCCGGATTCCAGCGGACGACCTGCCTTGCCGGTTGCGACGGTCATCCCGCACACCGGGTCGATCGCCTCGGCAGGCCCGGTCGCAGCAGCTGGCCCGGTCGCAGCAGCTGGCCCGGTCGCAGCAGCTGGCCCGGTCGCAGCAGCTGGCACCGCCGCAGACGCACGCGCGCGCGCAGCCGGATTGCGCTCGGTGAGCTTGCCAGCCGCCCGCAGTTGCACGAGCTCGGCGAGGATCGCGACCGCGATCTCGACGTGCGTGGTCTTGCCGAGATCCAGGCCCGCTGGGACCTGTACGTGGTCCAGCTGGTCTTGCACGACACCGCGCTCGGCCAGGTAGCCGAGCACGGACGCGCCGCGCCTGCGCGAGCCGACCAGCCCGAGGTACGCAGGCCTGGCCGCGACCGCCTGCTGGATCGCCTCCTCGTCGCCGTGACCCTGGGTCGCCACCACCACCATGGAGCGTTCGCCGGCGTGCTCGGCCGTGAACTCGGTCCAGTCCACCAGCTGGGTGCGCCAGCCGATCTCGCGCGCGAGATCGGTGAGCTTGCGGGCCATCGGCGAGCGGCCGATGACGACCAGGTGCGGCGCCGGCTGGACCGGCTCGATGTAGACCTCGAGCGCGCCCTCGCTCTGGCAGGAGATCGGCACGACGGTCATGCCCTCAGGAATGGCGTCGCCGAACTTGTCGGTGCTGCCGAGCAGCAGCAGCCGCGGCGAGCCCTCGGCGATGACCTCGCGTGCCTGGTTGATCACCGCGGGCTCGGCGCAGGCACCGCCGATCCAGCCGTGCACCTCGCCGGCGGCGGTGATGATGGCACGCGAGCCGACCTGCCCGGATGACGGCCGCTGCCGCCACACCACAGTCGCGAGCGCGACGGCCTCGCCGCGCTCGGCGAGCGCCGCTGCCTGCTCCATCACCTGCCAGCCATCCATCTTTCTCTGTCCCCCCGGACTAGTCGTCAGCCCGCACCGGCGGAGCGCCTGAGACGTCGCGGCGATGCGTGATCGCCTCCCAGACGCGGTCGGGCAGCACCGGCATGTCGATGTTGCGCACGCCGGTGTCGGCGATCGCGTCCATCACCGCGTTCACGAAGGCGGCGGGGCCGCCCACGGCCGCGCACTCGCCGACGCCCTTGGCACCGATCGGGTGATGCGGGCTCGGCGTGACTACCTCGCTGTGCAGCTCGAAGCCAGGCGTTTCCCAGGCGGTCGGGAGCAGGTAGTCCATGTAGTTCGAGCCGACGCAGTTGCCCTCCGCGTCGAACGTGATGAACTGCATGTTCGCCATCGCGTAAGCCTCGGTCAGGCCGCCCATGATCTGGCCCTCGACGATCATCGGGTTGATCCTGACCCCGCAGTCGTCGACCGCGACCATGCTGAGAACGTCCCACACCCCGGTCTCCGGGTCCACCTCGACCGTGACGATGTAGACCGCGAACGGCCAGGTCAGGTTCGGCGGGTCGTAAAATGCGGTGTTCTCCAGGCCGGGCTCCATGCCGTCGGGCATGTTGCTGTAGGCGGCCATCGCGCACTCCTGGATGGTGACCCCGCGATCAGGAGCGCTGCGCACGTAGAACCTGCCGAGCTCCCAGTCGACGTCCTCCTCGGACACCTCAAGCAGGTGCGCGGCCAGTTTGCGGGCCTTGGCCTTGATCTTCCTGGCCACCATCGACACCGCGGCGCCCGCGACCGGCGTACTGCGCGACGCATAGGTGCCCATCCCGAACGGCGCGGTGTCAGTGTCCCCCTCCTCCACGACCACGTCCTCCGCGGGCAGGCCGAGCTCGTGCGCGACGATCTGGGCCCAGGTCGTCTCATGCCCCTGGCCCTGCGACTTCGCGCCGGTCCGCAGGATCGCCTTGCCCGTCATGTGGATCTTCAGCTCGGCCGAGTCGAACATCTTGATGCCGAGGATGTCGTACTCGCGGCTGTTGCCCGCGCCGAGCGGCTCGGTCATCGTCGAGATGCCGAGGCCGAGCAGCCTGCCCCGCTTGCGCGCCTCAGCCTGCTGCTTCCTGAAGTCCTCGTAGCCCACGGCCTTCAGCCCGACGTCGAGGCACTTGCCGTACTGGCCAGAGTCGAGCAGGAACCCGAACGGGGTCCGGTGCGGGAACTGATCGTCCTTGACGAAGTTCATCCGGCGGAACTCGGCAGGATCCATGCCCAGGTCGGCCGCGGCCGCCGCGACCATCCGCTCCTGGAAGAACATCGCCTCCGTCACCCTGAATGAGCATCGGTAGGCGACTCCCCCCGGAGCCTTGTTGCTATAGGTGCCCCGAGCCGTCAAGTGCGCGGCCGGCACGTCGTAGCAAGCGAACGTCGAATGCAGCAGGCCGATCTTGAACTTGCTCGGCTGCGCGTCGGAGAAGAACGCGCCGTGATCGGCGTCGGCGTGCATGCGGACGCCGAGGATCTTGCCGTCCTTGCGCAGGGCCATCTCGCCGTCGAGGTAGATGTCGCGTGCGAAGCCCGTGGAGATCAGGTTGCCCGACTTGTCCTCGATCCACTTGACCGGGCGCTCGAGCAGGATCGAGGCGAGGATCGAGCAGACGTAGCCCGGGTACACAGGGACCTTGTTGCCGAAGCCACCGCCGATGTCTGGCGAGATGATCCTGATCATGTGCTCGGGCAGTTCGGCGACCAGCGCGACCGCGGCCCTGATGATGTGCGGCGCCTGCGTGGTCATGTAGACGGTGAGCTTGGACGTGGCCCTGTTGAAGTCGGCGATCGACCCGCAGCACTCGATCGGGGACGGGTGCGAGCGCGGGTAGTGCAGCTGCAGCCTGGAGACGACGTCGGCCTGCTCGAAGGCACGGTCGGTGCCCGCCTTGTCGCCGACCTCCCAGTCGTAGATGACGTTGTCTGGCTGGTTCTCCTTGTCGTCCCTGATCACCGGGGCGCCGTCGGCCACGGCCTGGACCGGGTTGACGATGACAGGCAGCGGCTCGTACTCGACGTCGATCGCCTCGCAGGCGTCCTTGGCGATGTACGGGTCGTCGGCGATCACGCACGCGACCTCCTGGCCCTGGAACCTGACCTTGTCCGTCGCGAGCACGGCCTGCGTGTCATAAGACAGCGTCGGCATCCAGGCCAGGTTGCGGGTGGCCATCATCTCGCCGGTCAGCACGAGGTGAACTCCTGGGATGTCCCAGGCCTTGCTGGCGTCGATCGACGTGATCCTGGCGTGCGCGAGCGGGCTGCGCAGGATCTCCATGTGCAGCATGCCCGGCAGGGTGATGTCATCGGTGTAGTTGCCCCTGCCGCGGATGAACCTGTCGTCCTCGACCCGCTTGCGGCTCGCGCCCAGTCCGCCGATCTTGATCTCGTCGAGCGCCTGCGAACCAGTGCTTGTTGTCACTGTGCTGACTCCTTGAGCTTGTCGGCGGCCCAGAGCACGGACTTGACGATGTTCTGGTAGCCGGTGCAGCGGCAGAGGTTGCCGGACAGCGCCCACCGGATGTCCTCCTCGGTGGGATCGGGGTTCTCGGCAAGCAGCGCCTTGGCGGCCATCATCATCCCCGGCGTGCAGAACCCGCACTGCAGCCCGTGCTCCTGCTTGAACCCCTCCTGGAGCGGGTGCAGCTCGCTCTGCCCTGACAGGCCCTCGACCGTCTCGATCGCGTGCCCGTCTGCCTGCACGGCGAGCATGGTGCAGGACTTGACCGGCCGCCCGTCGACCAGCACCGTGCACGCGCCGCAGTTGGTCGTGTCGCAGCCCATATGCGTGCCGGTTAGCCCGAGCCCGCGCCTGATCAGATGCGAGAGCAGCAACCTGGGCTCCACCTCGGCGCCCATCTTCCTGCCGTTGATCGTGAACCTGATCCGGTTGACCGGCACGTCGCCGGTGGCGTCGTCGCCGCGGTCCTCGTAGACGATCGTCATCTCAGGCCGTCCCTTCCGCGGTGCCGCTGGCATCTCCGTTGGCTGATGCAGGTCCGACCGCGCCGCCGACCACGCCGCCCGCACCGGCCGGGTGGCCGCTGGCGCGGCTGAGGATGCGGACCACGAACGTGCGGACCATGTGCCGCTTGTACTCGGCGCTGCCGCGATGGTCGGTGCGCGGCCGCGCCGCGGCCGCGGCCAGCTCGGCGGCCTCGGCGATGCTCTCGGCGGTGAGCGGTCGGCCGACCAGCGCCTGGCTCGCGTCCGTGGCGCTGATCGTCGACCCGCCGACCCCCGTCAGCGCTATCCCTGCCCTGGTCACGGTCTCCCCGGAGGTCTCCAGCGCAGCGGCCACGCCGACCGTCGCGAAGTCACCGATCCTGCGCTCCAGCTTCAGGTAGCCGCCCGCCAGCGTGCCCGTGGGCGCCGGGATGACCGCCTCGACCGCGATCTCGTCGTAAGCGAGCGCGTTCTGGAATGGGCCGGTGACGAAGCCGGCGATCGGGATCGACCGCCGCCCGTTCGGTCCCCTGGCGATCACGAAGCCGCCCAGCGCGGTCACGACCGAAGCCCAGTCGCCCTGGGGGTCAGCGTGGCAGAGCGAGCCGACCAGCGTGCCGCGGTTCCGCACGATCGGGTCGGCAATGAGCGGCGCGGCCGCGGCCATGACCGGCTGCTTGCTCTTCAGCAGCGCGGACCGCTCCAGGTCAGCGTGCCGGCACAGCGCGCCAATCCTGATCGTGCCGTCGGGATCCTCCTGGTGGTAGTCGAGCCCAGGGAGGTTGTTGATGTCGACGATCAGCTCCGGCGACGCGAACCGCAGCTTCATCAGCGGCACCAGGCTCTGGCCGCCGGCGAGCACCTTCGCGTCATCCCCGCCCTCGTGCAGCAGGGAGATCGCCTCGGCGATCGTGCGCGGTGCTTCGTAGCGGAACCGAGACGGATACATCCGTTCCTCCATGTCCGGTTTTGGACGTGAACCGCAGGTCGGTGTTGTCCTGGCCTGTCACATGCTCCAGCGCGGCCGGCCGCCGCCATTCGAGACTTGGTCCGGCGTGCCCGTTACGATTCGCTCGCACCCGGAGCTTTGTCATCCTCATCGGCGTCTGCGGTGTCGGCGACGGCGACCGGCATCGAATCCTCTACTGGGTCGGGCCTCGGCTGCTGATGCGGCGGCCAGGGTCCGGGGACCGGCTGGCCGGCCACCTTCAGGTAGTCGATGAGCTCAGGCCATGCCCACACGGTCGGGCTCTTGCCGGTCTTGGGTGCGTGCTCGATCAGCTCATACAAACGCGGGTTTCCGCTGCTGTGCCCGTCGGACTCGATCCGCATGGCGCACTCCAGGCTCAGGACGAGAACCCCGTTGTCGCGGGCACCGTCGTCTGCGCTGCGCTGGTTGGAGCAGCACTGGCCATGATTCTCCTGGTACGAATGACCCGCAAGCTGCTAATAAGTTCTTGCTTAACTAGCCTGCCAGGGTCGCCCGTCACCTCGCACCGGGCGCCGCGATCTGGGAGCCGATGGAGCCGCTGCTCGAAGAGCGCGACGGCTTGCCGCGGTGGGACTTCCCCCAAGGGCCTGGCCGAACTGGACTCGCTGGACGCGTGAGGGCTCAGCTCCAGATCGTCACGTAGACCGGCGGCCTGAATCTGGAAGGCGGCACGCCCGCGGCCGGCGCCCGCATCAGCTGCATCGCCTCCGGGGTGCTCAGGAACCGGCGCAGCGAGCTGGCCACGGTGCTGCGCTGCTGGCGCTCGAGCATCGTGACGTACCAGCAGCCCTCCGCCGGAACCCCTGGCACGTCGACCAGCGACAGCTCGCCGCGCCGCAACTGCTGAGCCACCAGGTGCTCGACCGCGACCGAGACCCCGCCGCCATCGGCGGCCGCCGCCCACGCGGCGGTCTGGCTCGAGCACACGCCGATCCTGTTCTCCGGTATCCGCAGCGCTGTGAGCAGCTGGCCCACGTCGCTGCCAGGATCGGTGGCCGACGGGCCTACCAGCCAGCGCCACTGCCTGGGGGAGCCCTGCGGCCGGCTGTTCCCCGCAGTGACCACGACGAGGCGGTACTTGAAGATCGGCTCGCTGACCACCGGCAGCCCGGGATCGGCGGTCACGCTTGGCCCGATCGCGAGGTCGGCAAGCCGGTTCGCGACCAGGACGGGCATCTCTTTGGAGACCGCGACCCCTGAGGACACCTCGACGCTGCCGGCGAACCGCTTGGTGAAGGCCTCCATCAGCGGGGTGGTCACGAACTCCGCGACCGTGGAGGTCGCGACCACGCGAAGCTGCTCGGGCGCCCCCTGCGCGGCACGGACCGCGGCGTGCGCCTCGGCGCCGAGCACGACGATCTGCGAGGCGGTCGCGAGCAAGCGGGAGCCGCCAGCGGTCAGCGTCATCCCTGACGGCCCGCGGCTCAGCAACTGGTCGCCCAGGTGCGTGCGGAGCGCGGACAGCGCCTGCGAGACGGCCGGCTCGCTGACGCCCAGTGCGTTCGCCGCTGCCGTCACCGATCCAAGCCTCGCGACCAGCACGAACGCGTTGAGCTGCGTGAGTGTCATGACTCTCCCGATTATCACGCAGCGCGGACCCAACGATGACCATGAGCGCAACCGCAGGTCAGCCACCGAAGGGCGATCAGCGCGGCGCCTCGTACACTGCACACGCGTGGCACGTCACGCCGGGAGGCGAGCGGGGAGGCCGGGTGCAGGTTCCTGCGTACGTCGAGTACGAGCGAGCGACCAGCGTCGAGCACGCCCTGACGCTGCTCGCCAGGTACGGCCCTGAGTCGCGGATCCTGGCCGGCGGCCACAGCCTGATTCCCATGATGAAGCTGCGGCTGGCCCAGCCGGAGACGCTGATCGACATCAACGACGTGACCGACCTGGCCTACATCAATGTCACCGATGACGAGCTCCGCATCGGCGCCATGACCAGGCACGCCGAGCTGCTCGACTCGACGGTCGCTGGCCAGCACTTCACGATCCTGCACGACGCCGAGCGCGTCATCGCCGACCCGATCGTTCGGCTGTGGGGCACGATCGGCGGATCGCTGTGCCAGGCCGACCCGTCAGAGGACCTGTCGGCCGCGTTCGCCGCGCTGAAGGCGACCATGGTGATCCAGAACCTGTCGGGGACCAGGCTGGTGCAGGCCAGGGACTTCCACACTGGCCCGTACGAGACCGTCGTCACCTCGGGGGAGATCCTCACCGAGATCAGGGTGCCGATCGTCGGCGGATCGGGCAGCGCGTACCACAAGGTCGGGCGCAGGGTCGGCGACTGGCCGGTCGGCGCGGCAGGGGCGGCGCTGTGGCTGAGCGACGCCGACGGCGACGTCATCGCCGAGGCGGGAATCGGCCTTACCGCAGTCGGCGCCGAACGCTTCTCGGCGGCCGCGGCCGAGGATTACCTGGCCGGCCGGCGAGCGACCGAAGAGAACTTCGCCAGGGCCGGGCAGCTCGCGGCCGAGCACTGCCGCCCGGTCTCTGACCAGCGCGGCCCGGCGGGCTACAAGCGCCACCTGGCGGGCGAGCTCACGACGAGGGCGTTGCGGACCGCGCTCGCCAGGGCCCGAGGCCAGCAGCCGGCCCGCAGGGCCCGAGGCCAGCAGCCGGCCCGCAGGGCCCGAGGCCAGCAGCCGGCCCGCAGGGCCCGAGGGACCTGACGTGGAGATCGCCGTCAACGTCAACGGGACCGAATACACCAGGGTGGTCGAACCGCGGCTGCTGCTGATCCACTTCATCAGGGATGAACTCGGCCTGACCGGCTCACACTGGGGCTGCGACACGTCCAACTGCGGCGCCTGCGTGCTGTGGCTCGACGACATGCCGGTGAAGTCCTGCACCGTGCTCGCCGCGATGGCCGACGGCCGCCGGGTGCTGACCGTCGAGGGCCTCGGCCAGGGCAGCCGCCTCGATCCGGTCCAGGAAGGCTTCGCCCGCTGTCACGGCCTGCAGTGCGGCTTCTGCACCCCCGGCATGATGCTGACCGCCCGCTGGCTGCTCGACCACAACCCTGACCCGACCGACGAGGAGATCCGCGCCGCGATATCCGGCCAGATCTGCCGCTGCACCGGCTACGAGAACATCGTCAGATCGGTCCGCTGGGCTGCCCGATACGAATCGGGTGATCAGGCATGACATCGGACTCTGAGCATATTTTTAACAAGGCGTACGGATCAGTGCCGCGCAAAGAGGACGCCAGGTTCCTGCGCGGCAAGGGCACCTTCGTGGACGACGTGGTATTGCCTGGCATGCTCTACGGTGCGGTCCTGCGCAGCCCGCTGGCGCACGCGAGGATCCGCTCGGTCGACACGGTGGCGGCGCAGGCGCACCCCAGCGTCGAGGCCGTGATCACGGGGGAGACGCTCGCCGGGCGGAACCTCGCCTGGATGCCCACCTTGTCCGCCGACGTGCAGGCCGTCCTCGCGACCGACAAGGTCAGGTTCCAGGGCCAGGAGGTCGCGTTCGTGGTCGCGCGGGACAGGTACTCGGCCCGCGACGCGCTCGAATTGATCAACGTCGAGTACGAGCCGCTGCCTGCTGTCGTCGACGCGCGCACCGCGCTCGATCCGGGCACCGCCCTGGTCCGCGACGATCTGGACGGCCAGGCGAGCAACCGGATCTTCGACTGGTCGGCTGGCGACCAGGAAGCCACCGACGACGTGTTCGCCTCGGCTGACGTGGTCGTCGCCCAGGACATGCTCTATCCCAGGGTGCACCCCGCGCCGCTGGAGACCTGCGGCGCGGTGGCCGACGTGGACCAGGTGAGCGGCCGGCTCACGATCTGGTGCACCACGCAGGCACCGCACGCGCATCGCACGCTGTACGCGCTGATCACCGGGCTGCCCGAACACAAGATCCGGGTCATCTCGCCCGACATCGGCGGCGGGTTCGGCAACAAGGTGCCGATCTACCCCGGCTACCTGTGCGCTGTCATCGGCTCGATCATCACCGGGCGGCCCGTCAAGTGGGTCGAGGACAGGTCGGAGAACCTGATGTCGACCACGTTCGCCCGCGACTACCACATGCACGGCGAGATCGCGGCCAGCAAGGACGGCACGATCCTCGGGCTGCGCGCGCGCGTGCTCGCCGACCACGGGGCGTTCAACGGCGCCGCGCAGCCGACCAGGTTCCCCGCCGGTTTCTTCCACATCTTCACCGGCTCCTACGACCTGCTCGCCGCGTACTGCGAGGTCACCGGCGTGTACACGAACAAGGCACCTGGCGGGGTGGCGTACTCCTGCTCGTTCCGTATCACCGAGGCTGTCTACCTGGTCGAGCGGATGGTCGACCTGCTGGCTCGCGAGCTTGGCATGGACCCGGCTGAGCTGCGGATGCGCAACCTGGTCAGGCCCGAGCAGTTCCCCTATACGTGCCCGACCGGCTGGCAGTACGACTCGGGCGACTACCCGCGGGCGCTGCGAGCCGCGATGGACCAGGCCGGCTACGCCGACCTGCGCCGTGAGCAGGCCAGCAAGCGCGAGCGCGGCGAGTACACGGGCATCGGGATCAGCTTCTTCACCGAGGGCGTCGGCGCGGGCCCGCGCAAGCACATGGACATCCTCGGCCTCGGCATGGCCGACGGTGCCGACCTGCGGATCTTCCCGACCGGCAAGGCGGTGCTCGCGATCTCGTGCCAGACCCAGGGCCAGGGGCACGAGACGACGTTCGCGCAGATCGTGGCCGGCGAGCTGGGAATGTCACCGGACGACGTGGAGGTCGTGCACGGCGATACCGACCGGACGCCGTTCGGCCTGGGCACGTACGGCTCCCGCTCGACGGCCGTCTCGGGTGCGGCCGCCGTGATGGCAGCGAGGAAGGCACGCGAGCGGGCCAGGATCGTCGCGGCCGCGATGATGGAGGTCGCGGCCGATGACCTGGAGTGGGCCGACGGGGCCTGGCGTGTCCGCGGCGACCCCGAGCAGGCCGCGACCCTGGGCGCGATCGCGATGGCGGCGCACTCCGGCCTCGAACTGCCCGACGGCGTCGAGGCCCACCTCGACGCAGGGACCGTCTACGATCCGCCGAACCTGACCTTCCCGTTCGGCGCCTACATCTGCGTCACCGACGTGGACCCCGGTACCGGGCAAGTCGTGGTCAGGCGGTTCATCGCGGTCGACGACTGCGGCGTGCGGATCAACCCGATGATCGTGGAAGGCCAAGTGCACGGAGGCCTGGCCGACGGCATCGGAATGGCGCTGATGCAGGCCATCGCGTTCGACTCGGACGGCAACTGCCTCGGCGGCTCGTTCATGGACTACCTGCTGCCGACCGCGGTCGAGTGCCCGTCGTGGGAGCTCGGCTCGACCGTGACGCCCTCGCCGCACCACCCGATCGGCGCCAAGGGCATCGGCGAGTCGGCGACGGTGGGCTCGCCGGCCGCGGTCGTCAACTCGGTGCTCGACGCGCTCGCGCCGTTCGGGGTCAGGCACGCCGACATGCCGCTGACCCCGGCGGCCGTGTGGTGCGCCATCCAGGGCCGCCCGATCCGCAGCGACCTGGCGATCACCTGACCGGCCAGGCAGGGCGCCGGACATCCCGGATGCCGGGACACTGCCCTGGCTGCAGCATGATGGTGGTGTCCATGTTGCGGAGACTGAAAGGCCGGCGCGCGGATGAGCGACATTTCCGAGCAGCTTCCTGACGTCGCGACGCTGCTTGCCGCGCTCGACGAAGCGAGTTACCTCGCGGACGAACCGCTTGGCACGGCACTGTTCCTCGCGGCGCGGATGAGCCAGCCGATCCTGCTCGAGGGCGAGCCAGGGGTCGGCAAGACCGAGGCAGCTAAGGCGCTGGCCAGCGTGCTGGACACGCCGCTGATCAGGCTGCAGTGCTACGAGGGACTGACGTCTGCCGAGGCGCTGTACGAATGGAACTACCCGCGCCAGCTGCTCGCGATCAGGCTGGCTGAGGCGAGGGGCGAGTCGCCGCGCGAGGCCGACCTGTTCAGCGACGAGTACCTGCTCGAACGACCGCTGCTGGCCGCGCTCGACCATCCAGGGCCGCGGCCCGCTGTCTTGCTGATCGACGAGGTCGACCGCGGCGACGACGAGTTCGAGGCCTTCTTGTTCGAGCTGCTCGCGGAGGCAGCGGTCACGATTCCCGAGCTAGGCACGAGGCGGGCGGCGTACCCGCCGATCGTCGTGCTCACCTCCAACAGGACGCGCGACCTGCACGACGCGCTGAAACGGCGCTGCCTGTACCACTGGATCGATTACCCGGACGTGCCGCGGGTGGCGGCGATCATCAGGCGGCGGGTGCCCGAGGCGACCGGCCCGCTTGCTGACCAGGTGGCCGCCGGCGTGGCCCGGCTGCGCCACCTCGACCTGGCCAAGCCGCCGGGTATCGCCGAGGCGATCAGCTGGGCCAGCGCGCTGCACGTGCTCGGCGCAGGCGAGCTCGACGCCGCGTCCGCCGACCGCACAGCCGGCGCGGTGCTGAAGTACTCAGAGGATCTCGCGACCATGCGGCGGGCCGGCTTCGCCGCACTGACCGGCCGGGATGACTGAAGTCCCAGCCCCGGCCGCTGGCGATCTCGCCGAGGTCAGCGCCAGGTTCGCGTCGGCACTCAGGGAGGCGGGCCTTCCGGTCGGACCCGGCAGGACCGAGCGCTTCGTCACGGCGGTCATGGTCGCGAGGCCAGCCACGCCGCGCGCCCTGTACCTGTGCGCCCTGACGACGCTGGTCTCGAGCAGGGATCACGCCCTGATCCTGCGCGCGGTCTTCGAGGAGGTCTTCGGCGACCTGTCAGGCGCCGGACCCGAAGCCGAACCCGGCCTCGCCGGATTCGGCGGCCTGCCCGACCTGTCGTCCGAGCACCTGCTCGCCGACGCCGCCAAGGCCGCCAAGCAGCACACAGCTGACCACCGCGGCGACGTCGCGGACAGCAGGGACGCTGCCGACGACGACGGCGGTGCGGACCGGGAGATCGCGGCGCCGTATCTGGGCACGAGCGCGGAGCGCCTGGCGACGAAGGACTTCGCCGATCTCACCGACGCCGAGCTAATCTCGGTGGCCACGCTGATGCGGCGGATCACGCTCGCGCTGCCAGAACGGCGCTCGCGGCGGCAGCGACGCCGGCCTGGCGGCCGGCGCACCGACATGCGGGCGACGCTGCGCCAGGCCAGGCGGACGGGCGGCGACGCGTTCCGGCTGATCGGGCGCGTTCCCGCGCGGCGGTCGCGGCGGCTGGTGGTGCTGTGCGACATCTCAGGCTCGATGGAGCCTTACGCCAGGGCGATGATCCAGCTGCTGTATTGCGCCGCGGGCGCGGCGGGCGCCGAGGTCTTCACGTTCGCAACCCGGCTGACGAGGCTGACGCCCGTGCTCGCCAGGACGCTGCCTGGCATCGCGCTGCAGCGGGCCGGGCAGGCGGCGCCCGATTGGCTCGGCGGCACCAAGATCGGGTCCGCGCTCAAGGACTTCAACGACAACTACGGCCGCCGCGGCATGGCCAGGGGCGCCGTCGTTGTGATCATCTCCGACGGCTGGGAGACCGGCGACCCTGACCTGCTGCGCCGCGAGATGGAGCGGCTGTCGCTGGTCGCGTTCCGCATCGTCTGGGTGAACCCGCGGACCAAGAGCACGGCCTATGAGCCGCTGGCCGGCGGGATGGCGGCGGCCTGGCCGCACTGCGACGCGGTCGTGAGCGCGCACACCGTCGACGCCCTCGACCAGCTCACCGCGGCGCTGGCCGACCCGGTGCGGCGCCGTGCCGAGGTGCGGGCCAGGGCCCAGCCCGTCAGCGCGTAGCGTCTGCGGCACATGCAGCCGCATTCGCTACCTGATGACACCAGCGCCCAGCGGCAGTTCGGCTACCACCCGCCAGGAGTCCGGCTCCAGCGAGCCCTGCATCAGCACCGCGGCGCTCACCTTGGCAGTCACCGGCAGGCTGAGCTCGATCGCGCGCTGCGCCGACTCCAGGAGGATCTCGGGCTGATCCTGGCCCACGGTGAGATGGGGAACCAGGTCAGGGTGAGCGCCGCCGTAGGGCAGGCAGTCGGGAAAGGCCCGCTGGACGGCAGCGGTAAGCGCCAGGAACGGCTCGGCGGGCTCGGGTCCGATCCACAGCACAGACCGGTCGAACCAGCTCAGCCGCCGGAACGCCACGTCGAACGCCGTCACCGACCTGACCGCGGCCGCGAGCGAGGAGATCACGGCGTCGTCTGTGCGTTCTGGCGGCACGAACGGGTACAGGACCGTGACGTGGGCAGGCACACCGAGGGCAGCGGCCGCGTCCAGGCCGGCGCGGTGGCTGGCGACGATGTTCTCCGCTTCAGGGACAAGCACGAGCACGGCGCTCTCGGTCGGTTCCATGAGATCAGTATCCGGGCGCCGAGCGGGAGGGCACCATGACGACCGAGAACGAGAACCTGATCCGCGGCGCGTACGAGGCCTACGCGAGGGGCGACTTGACCGCGATGCTCGCGGTCATCGATCCCGACCTGGAGTGGACCTATCTCGATCCGGCCTTCCCGAACCCGGACACGCAGACTTGTCACGGCAGGGACCAGTTCGCCGACGGACTCAGGCGCCAGGCGCGTCGCGGCCTGAAGTCGCACGTCGAAGACGTCATCGGCAACGAGGACAAGGTGCTCGTCACGGTCCGCACGCCAGGGGCTGACCAGTTCAGGGCGCGCCCGACCGGTGACCTGAACTTCGACGTGTTCACGATCAGGGACGGCCGGGTCGTCGCGCTCCGCGCCTGCCGGGACCGCGGCCAGGCGCTCGCGGTCCTCGGCCTGCCTGGCGTGCCGCGGACCTGACCAATCCGGCTGTTGTCAGGCAGTCGCCTGCCCGTTGGACTCGCCCTCCGGCCGGTCAGGCCGCGGCAGCCGCGGCGTGCCCGCCAGGTGATCGGTCTCCTCGTTGAGGCCCTTCTTGATCGAATCGAAGATCGTCAGCCCCTGCGCGACCAGCCCTGAGGCGAGCTCGCTCAGGCCCTCGGCCCCGTTCAGGACGCTGAGGTTGGCACCGGCGAGACCGTTCGCGGCCTCACGCACGATGTCTGGCAGCTGCTCGATGAGCATCCGGTCAAGCGCGACCCTGTTGTGCGAGGCGGCAGCCTCGGCCTGCATGGTGACGCGCTGCGCGTCGGCCTTGGCCAGGATCTGCACCTTCTGGGCCTCGGCCTCGGCTGGCTTGATCACCTCGGCGACCAGCTGGCGCTCGCGCAGCTCGGATTGGCGCTTGGCCAGCTCGGCCTGGGCGGAGAGCACCTCCATAGTCGCCTGAGCCTGAGCCAGCGGACCGGCCTGCGCGGCCTGGGCCTGCGCCTTGTCGACCTCCGCCTTGTACTGGGCCTGCACGACCGAGGTCTGCCTGGCGTACTCAGCCTGGGCGCGCTGCGACTGCTGCTGTGCTTCGGCGGAGGCCTGGTTCGCCTGAGCCTGCGCGATCTGAGCCTGACGCTGGATCGCCGCGTTGTGCGGGGCGGCCATCGCGTCGATGTAACCCGTGTTCATGTCGTCGATCGACTGGATCTGGAGTGAGTCGACGGTCAGCCCGATCTTGGCCATCTCGGCCTTCGATCCGTCCAGGACCTCGGTCGCGAGCTTCTGCCGCTCCGTGACGATCTCCTCGACCGTCATCGAGCCGATGATCGAGCGCAGGTGACCGGCGAAGATCCGGCCCGTCAGGACGGACATCTGGTCCTGGTCGGACAGGAACCGCTGCCCGGCGTTGACAATGCTCTCCTGGTCGTTGCCGACCTTGAACGCGATCACCGCGCGGACGTTGAGCGAGATGCCCTGCTTTGTGACGCAGGTCTCGGAAACCTCGGACTCGGCCATGGATAGGGTCAGGAAGTTCGCTTTCCGGACGAACGGCAGCACAAATGAGCCGTGACCGGTGACGACCTTAAATGGCGCGCCGTTCATTCCGTGCCTGCCGCCGGAAACCAGCATGGCCTCGTCGGGCCTTGGAACGCGGTAGCCGAGCATGTGTCATCTCCACTGATGGGGTGTCTGTTGCCGAGATCTCACGGGCTGACCTGATCAGGGGCAGGCGGACCAATCGGGTCGGTCCAGGCGCTCACGTCGACGGCGCGGTTGCCGCGCTCGTCGATGACCAGGACCGTTGTGCCCTTCGGGAGTGGCTCGGGCGACCAGGCGATGAACGCCTCTGAACCGCCCCTGATCTGGACCAGCACCTCGCCAGGTCCGGCCTCGCCGCGCGTCGCGACGATGATCCTGCCGATGCAGCCGATGGCCGAGGAATTCGCAACCACGAGGCTCCTCATCCCGCGCGTGACCTCATCGCTCAGACTAGCCCCGGACTCAAACCGCCGGGACGACGGAATACCTCACGATGCGCAGGCGTTACAGCAGCCGTCGGTGTGATGTGTCCCCCGGGCCTGACCCATTGCCTGCGCGGACTACCGTTCGGCTGGAGCCGCGTTGCGCCTTTCGCCGTGAGGCGACCTCACACCGGCGCACGGGAGTCTTGCGAGAGACTCCCAGGCACGCCCTCGCGAGCAGACGCTCACGGGGGCGTCGTCATATCTGCCCGTTGTCAGGGGTAAATGTGCGTTGTGACCGGGGAGCCAGGAGACCAGGACGCACCGCCGGCAAACGGCAACGGACTGCCCGGTCCGCAGCGAGCGTTCGAGCGCGCGCTCGCGCTGTCGCGCCTGATCGTCCTGATCCCTGTGGTCTTCCTGATGCTCGACGCCGCCGCGTCGTTCGTGTACGGAGCGGACATCCTGATCAGGACGCTGACCGAGGTCGTGGGCGAGCCAGGTCACGTCGGCGCCAGGCTCGGGCGGTTCCTCGTCGTCATGGACACCTTTCTGGTCGGGGTCACGCTAATGATCCTGGCCTTCGGCTTCTACGAGCTGTTCGTGATCACGAAGGAACCAGAGGGCGGCAAGTACTGGCTGCCCGGCTGGCTCCAGATGCACGACATCGAGGACCTCAAGGCCAGGGTCGTGTCGATGCTCATCCTGGTCGCCGCGATCACGTTCGTTGACCGGCTGGTTGAGTCGAAGAACGCCCAGGAGGTCTTGTTCCTCGGCGTGGGCGTTTCCATCATCATCGTGGCGCTGACCGCGTTCTTGTGGATCGGGCGCAGCAAGCCGCCAGGTCGCAGGCCGCAGGTGGCTCCCGTGACCGCTGGCGGACCCCACGGGCCGGATCCGGCGCCAAGCGCGGCCAGGACGCGTCAGAGCGGCCGCGTCACAGCGATCCTGAGCAGTACCAATCTCGCAGGCAACTGGCACGCCGATGCCGACACCGTCGTGACCGCTGTCGCGGGCAGGGCTCTGCTCGACCTGCGCGACGCGGACCTGCCTGACCGCGCGATCACGGTGCGGGTCACGGCCGGACTCGGCGCCGTATCGATCATCGTCCCGCCTGAGATGGAGGTTGCTGAGTCCGGGATGACGGTACTCGGGATCAGGTCCATCTGCGGCAACATGGCCAGGCCGGCCGGTGCAGACGCCGCCTCTGTCCTCGTGCTCACGGACACCTGCATCCTCGGCCTGGTCAAGGTCCGCAGGATGGCCCGCTGACCGAGCCTGCCTTGTTACACCAGGCCGGCGATGCCCTGCGCCACCAGCAGCACCCCGATCAGGCCGACAGCGGCCGTCATGACCTTCTTGCGGTTCCTGCGCAGCCAGCCTTCCAACGCCTTCAGCGTCCGGGTGGTGCGGCCAGGGGCGACCAGGTACGCGAGCAGCGGCAGCCACGCGAACGCGACCGCGAGCACGAAGATCATCGCCAGTGCCCCAGCGGTCGCCGCCGGGTCGGCCTTCGCCGACGCGACCACCTGGACGGCTGCGAGGAACGTGACGGACGGACCGAACATGACGATCCCGACCACGAACGCCGTCAGCGGCTTCGGGTCGGCGGACAGCCGCTCGATCAGCCCTGGCTTCTTCGGCTTGCCCGATCGAATCGTCTGCTTCTTCTGCCGCGGCTTGCGCCGCCAGATCAGCACAGCGGCGACGCACGCGAGCACGCCGAGCCCGAGCCGCAGGCCATACCTGGTCTGGTGGTGGCTTGGCAGGCTGAGGCCGCCGGCCCGGATGGCGACCAGGGCGATGATCCCGACCACCACGACGATCAGGAACCCGCCAGCGACGTAGAACGCGGTCGTCCTGCCCGGCCTGGCCGACGCCAGATACAGCGCCGCTACGAGCGTCGCGGGCGGGTAGATGGCCGCCAGCAGGGCCAGCCCGGCGGCCTGCTCAAACAACGCCCGCCCGCCAGGTGATACGCAGAAGGCGGATGACGTCGTCCGCGGTCTCCGCGGCTTCGTGGCTGGCCGGCACGACAACCACGGCGGCCTCGTCGGGGTCAGGCTCCTCGAGGTCGGCGAACTGGCTGTCGAGCAGGCCGGGATCGAAGAAGTGGCTGTGCCGCCCGGCCAGCCTGCGCGCGGCCGTGTCCCTGTCGATCCACAGCAGCGCGATTCTCGCCTCAGGCCGGCCGGCCAGCAACTCGTCCCGGTACCGGCGCTTGAGCGCCGAGCAGGCGATCAGCGCCGAACGACCCGCGGCGATCCGCTCGTCCATGCGCGCGCCGATGGCCCGCAGCCACGGCATCCGGTCCTCGTCGGTCAGCGGCTCGCCGCGGCTCATCTTCGCGATGTTCGCGTCGGGATGCAGCATGTCCCCGTCGGTGAACGGCCAGCCGAGGCGACCGGCCAGCAGCGCGCCAACCGTGGACTTACCGGACCCCGAGACCCCGGCCACGATCACGATCACCGCGCATGACCCCCGGCCTGTCTCACGGCTCCAGCCTGAACGGCGGGTAGCGGTCCGTGATCAAGATGAACGCGTATCCCGCCACCCGGTTGTTCCAGCGGAAGACGCCCTCGACGAAGTCGAACATCCCGCGCGGGTACCGGCCGGCGAACAAGATCGCGAACCACGCCACGATGACCACGATGATCGCCGCGATGTTCAGGAAGAACAGCACGATGTAGTGCGGGATCGCGAGCAGCCACTTCACGAGCGGCAGGAACCTGTTCAGTTCGGCCGGCACGTCGGGGTAGCGGTAGTCCAGGCGCACCGACTGATGCTCGTCGGTCGACGGGTATCTGTCGTCCATCAGCGCGACGTAGACGAAGACCCGGTTGGTGAACCGTTGCAGTTCCAGGTTCCAGTCGAACCACCACCGCGGGTACTTCAGCCTGAACAAGATCATCAGCAGCGGCCCGAGGAACAGCGCACCGCCCGCGGTGACCGCGTAATACCTGCCGTCGGACGCGCCCCAGGCCTCGTGGGAGACGGTGCCGAGCACGATCCAGATCGGTATGACGGTGATGATACGAAAGAACGTCGTCGCACGGTTCAGCGGCCGATCCGGGTAGTCGACAGCGAACTGCACAGGATATGGCTCCTGGCCGGTTACGGTTGTCATTGACATTTCCCTCCTTGAGGTTCTGACCCCATTACCGCACGGCGGAGAGCACGGCGACATTGCCCGCGCCGTGGTCCAGCTGATAGTCCAGGTTGATCGCGGCGCCGATCAGCGCCAGGTGGCTGAACGCCTGCGGGAAGTTGCCGAGCTGCTCGCCGGTCTGGCCGATTTCTTCTGAGTACAGGCCGAGATGGTTGGCGTAGGTGTGCATCTTCTCGAAGCAGAGCTCGGCGTCCTCCAGCCGTCCGGCCCTGGCGAGCGCGTCCACGTACCAGAAGGTGCAGAGCGAGAAGGTACCCTCGCTGCCGCGCAGGCCGTCCGATGTCACGGCCGGGTTGTACCGGTAGACCAGGCTGTCGGAGACCAGCTTGTCGTCCATGGCAGCCAGCGTGGACAGCCACATGGGATCGCGCGGCGACACGAAGCCTTGCAGCGGCATCATGAGGAGCGAGGCGTCGAGCACATCGCCGTCGTAGTACTGCGTGAACGCCCCTAGCCTGGCGTTCCATGCCCGGTCCATGACCTGGTTGTAGATCCGGTCCCGCTCCATCATCCAGCGGGCGACCTGGGCGGGCCTGCCGTGCTGCTCGGCGATCCTGATCGCGCGGTCGAGCGCGATCCAGGACTGCACGCGCCCGTAGGTGAAGTCCCGCCGACCGCTACGGCTTTCCCAGATGCCCTGGTCCGGCTGATCCCAGTGCTCGGCGAGCCAGTCCATCATGTTGGCGATCGCCACCCAGCCACGGTGCGCGACCGGGAACCCGTTCTGGTCGGCCAGGTAGACGGCGTCCATGGCCTCGCCGTAGATGTCCATCTGCAACTGGTCGGCGGCGGCGTTGCCGATCCTGACCGGCTTCGCGCCACGCCAGCCTGCGAAGTGCCCGAGTATCTCCTCGGTCAGGTCAGAGGAGCCGTCGACCCGGTACATGATCTTCAGCGGGCCCGAGGCGTCGCCCGCCCGCTCGGTCAGCCGGTCCCTGACCCAGATCGCGAACTTCGCCGCCTCCTCGGTGTAGCCGAGGCCGAGCAGCGCGTACATCGAGAACGAGCCGTCCCGCAGCCAGGTGTAGCGGTAGTCCCAGTTGCGCTCGCCGCCGGGGTCCTCTGGCAGGCCCGCCGTCACGGCCGCGACAGGGGCGCCGGTCGGGTGGTAGGTGAGCAGCTTGAGCGTCATGGCCGAGCGACCCACCATTTCCCGCCAGCGGCCCGTGTAGCTGCTGAGACGCAGCCAGTCGCGCCAGAAGCCGGTCGTCTCGGCGAGCAGCCGGTCCAGCTCGGCAGGCCGCATCGGCTTGGGCGGGCCGCCCATCGACTCGATCACGACGCCCGCGGTCTCGCCCTCGCGCAGCGTCCACGAGGCGCGCACGCCGCCGACCGCGCGCTGCACGCCGGAAGTGCCAGTCACCATGTGCACGGTGAGCCGCATGCCGTCGGACCCGGTGAGCACCGCGCCGGTGCCAGACAGTTCTGTCTTGAGCTTTCCCCGGCCGTAGTCGAATCTGGGCCGCAGGTCCATCGCGAACCGCATCGTGCCGCGGGGAACACGGAGCATCCGCACCAGCCGGTGCCGGCCGGTCGCCTTACCGGTCAGCGGCGGCATGAAGTCGAGCAGCTCGCCTACGCCATCGGCGGTCATGAACCTGGTGACGAGCACCGCGGAGCCGGGCAGGTACAGCTGCTTGGTGACGTAGCCTGAGCCTTCTGGCGCTATCTGGAAGTGGCCGCCCTTGTCCGCGTCCAGCAGCGACGCGAAGATGCTCGGCGAGTCGAACCTCGGGCAGCAGAACCAGTCGATGGTGCCGTCGTCAGTGACCAGCGCGGCCGTCTGCAGGTCACCGATCAGGCCGTGGTCGGCGATGTTCGGGTACCGGGTGCCGTCCACGAGCTCAGCCGAGCCGCTCGGCGATGTGGTCGCCGACCCTCATCGCGTTGGCCATCACGGTAAGCGCCGGGTTCACCGCGCCGATACTCGGGAAGATGCTCGCGTCCGCGAGGTACAGGTTGTCCAGCTCGTGCGCCTTGCAGGTGACGTCGGCCACCGAGGTCGCCGGATCAGAGCCGAACCTGGCCGTGCCCGCCTGATGCGCCACGCCAGCCAGCGGCACGCTCAGGTTCGCGTAGACGCTCTTCGACAGCACGTGGTGCGCGGCCAGGCCCGTCTTGTTGAGCAGGGTCTTGAGCTCGCGGTACAGGCCCTGCGTCTCGGCCTCGTTAGAGAACTGGTAGGCGAGGTAGATGTTCGCGTCGCCATCCACGGTGACCCGGTTGTCCGGCCTCGGCAGGTCCTCGGTCGTCAGCCAGATGTCGACGCTGTGCTTCGCCACCATCTCCAGCGTCCAGTTCGGGGCGAGCTTGGTCAGCTTGGGCTCCTCGCCGCGCATCGCGCCAGGGCTTGACTTGCCGAGCATCTGGATGTTGCCAAGCGGCGGCCTGGACTCATCGGCCAGGTAGAAGTCGTTCAGGCCGAGCGTCTTCTGGAAGACCGTCTCGTTGGGCTCCTTGGACAGCGCGGCGATGGCCTTGCTGTTGTGGAACATGTAGTTCCTGCCAACCTGGTCCGAGCCGTTCGCGAGCCCGGCGCCATGGGTGTCGGACGCCGAACGCAGCAGGATCTTGGCTGTGTTGGCGGCGCCGGCGGCGAGCACGACGATGTCTGCGCTGTAGCTCTCCCGCTGGCCGCCGCGGCTGACCAGGACCTCGGTCACCGTCCGCCCCGATGCGTCCGTGCGCAGCGCCGTCACCTCGGCGCCGACCAGCAGCGTGACGTTCGGCAGGCCGAGCAGCGGCCGGACCGCGATCACCTCGGCGTCGCACTTGGCGTGCACCAGGCACGGGAAGCCGTCGACCCAGGCGCACCTGATGCAGGCGCTCGCCGCGCGGTGATCCTCGTCAAGCAAGATCCCGCACGGCGCGTGGAACGGGTGGTAGCCAGCCGCGGCGAGGTCGTCAGAGAGCTGCTGGATTCGCGGCTCGTGCGAGACCTGCGGCCACGGGTACTGTTTCGACGCCGGGCCCTCGGTCGGATCCTCGCCGTGATTGCCGTGCACCTGATAGAGCCATTCGGCCCTGGTGTAGTACGGCTCAAGATCGCCGTAGTCCAGCGGCCAGGCCGGCGAGACCCCGTCGGAGTACTTGATCTCGCCGAAGTCGGCGGGCCGCAGCCGGTACAGCGCTGCTCCGTACATCTTGGTCGCGCCGCCCACGTAGTAGTGCACCTGCGGCTGGAACGGCTTTCCTTGGGCGTCATACCAGGTGTCGGGGGAGATGTACCGGCCGTCGGCAAACACAGCCGTCGCGTCCCAGTTCTGCAGCTCGCGGGGGAGGAAGTCGCCCCGCTCAAGCAGCAGGATCTTCTTCCCTGACGGCGCGAGGGTGTGGGCGAGCGTTCCCCCGCCAGCACCGCTGCCGACGATGATTACGTCGTACCGATCGGTCATGACCTAAACATGCCCGCGGACCGGGATTTACACATCACCCCGCCGGGGTGGTGCCAAGAGGGTCAGCAGCAGGAACGTTATGGTCAGGCGGGGTGGACGGGGGTCCGCTGCCGGGGGGAATTGATGACGCTGGATCTGGCGCGCTGGCAGTTCGCGCTGACCTCGATCAACCATTTCTTCTTCGTGCCCGTCACGATCGGCCTGGCCTTCCTCACCGCTCTGCTGCAGACGGCCTGGCACCGCGCCGGCAAACCCACCTACCTCAGGCTGACCCGGTTCTTCGGCACGCTCCTGGTCATCAACGTCGCTGTCGGCGTCGTCACTGGGCTGGTGCAGGAATTCGAGTTCGGCATGAACTGGTCGTCCTATTCGCGGTTCGTCGGCGACGTCTTCGGCGCGCCGCTGGCGATGGAGGGCCTGATCGCGTTCTTCCTCGAGTCGACCTTCCTCGGGCTGTGGATCTTCGGCTGGGACCGGCTGTCCCGCCGCATTCACCTGCTCGCGATCTGGCTGGTCGCGCTCGGCGCCGTGCTGTCGGCCGCGTTCATCATGGCCGCCAACTCCTGGATGCAGCATCCGGTCGGCTACGCGATCAACAAGGCGACCGGCAGGCCGCAGATGAACGACATCTGGGCCGTGCTCACCAACCCCGTGTTTCTCTGGGGTTACCTGCATGTCCTGCTCGCCTCGCTGGTGACGGCGTCCGCGGTGATGCTGGCGGTCTCCGCCTGGCAGCTGAGGCAGGCCGCCAGATCAGGCTCAGCTGAGCCTGCCGATCACGACCGCGAGGCGATCTTCGGTTTCTCGCTGCGGCTGTCGCTGATCGTGCTGGTTCCCGCGATCATCCTCGCGATGTTCGTAGGCAGCGAGCTCGGCGTCATCGAGACCAGGTACCAGCCCATGAAGATCGCCGCCTCCGAGGCGCAGTGGACCACGTGCCAGCCGTGCTCGTTCTCGCTGTTCCAGATCGGCGGCGGCAACAACGACCGCACCCCGACGCAGATCATCTCGGTCCCGCACCTGCTGTCCCTGCTGGCGACCAACTCCTGGGACGGCAAGGTGACCGGCCTGACGCCGCTGCAGAAGCAGTACACGCAGAAGTACGGGCCGGGTGACTACGTGCCCAACGTGTTCATCCAGTACTGGGCGATGCGGGTAATGGCCTACGCCGCCGGGCTGGTGCTGCTGCTCGGGCTCTGGGGCCTGTGGCTGATACGGCGCAAGACCTTCACGCGGTCGCGCTGGTTCCTGCTCGCAGGGACCTGGGTCGTGCTGCTGCCGTTCCTGATGAACACCGCTGGCTGGCTGCTCACCGAGAGCGGCAGGCAACCATGGATCGTGCAGGGCCTGAAGCTCACCAGCCAGGGCGTCTCGCCATCTGTGAGCTTCACCGACGTGGTGATCTCGCTCGTGGCATTCGGCGTGCTCTACACCGCGCTTGGCGTGCTCGATGTCGTCCTGATGTTGCGTTATTCCCGGAAGGAAATTGCCCCTGCACCCGCCCCGGTCGACGAGCACTCCAGGGTGCCGTCAATGCTCTATTAGGTAGTGCCGCCGTGACGCTGGTCTCGTTCTGGTTCCTGCTGATCGCGATCGTCTGGACCGGGTTCTTCGTGCTGGAGGGGTTCGACTTCGGCGTCGGCATGCTGCACGCAGTCGTCGGTCGGGACGAGCCGGGCCGCCGCGCCGCGATCAACACGATCGGGCCGCTCTGGGACGGCAACGAAGTCTGGCTGATCGTCGCGGGCGCCGCCATGTTCGCCGCGTTCCCCGGCTGGTACGCGACGATGTTC
Organism: uncultured Actinomycetota bacterium; assembly: GCA_963739025.1. Taxonomy (GTDB): domain Bacteria; phylum Actinomycetota; class Actinomycetes; order Streptosporangiales; family Streptosporangiaceae; genus Chersky-822. The sequence continues at coordinate 524,738 of CAVTYS010000008.1, forward strand.
TCGGCCCTGTACCTCGCGCTCGTGCTGCTGCTCGGCGCGCTGATGGCACGCGGCACCTCGTTCGAATACCGCGGCAAGCGGGACAGCCAAGCATGGCTGCGGACCTGGAGCTGGCTGCTGACGATCGGCAGCGTGCTGGTGCCCGTGCTGATCGGGGTGGCGCTCGGCGACCTGCTGCACGGGCTGCCGGTCAACGCCAGCCACGAGTACACCGGGTCGTTCTGGACGCTGCTGCAGCCGTACGGGATCTTCACGGGTCTCACGCTGCTGGCCATCTGCGTGACCCACGGCGGCACCTTCCTGGCGCTGAAGACCGCGGGCGACCTGCGTGCCAGGGCAATCGCCGTCACCCGCTGGTCCGCTCCGGTCACCGGGCTCATGGTGCTCGCGTTCGCGCTGTGGACACACGCCATCGCCGGCAAGGGCCTGCTGATCAACCCGGTCGAGATCATCGCCGTGCTTGCCGTGTTCGCGGCCGCATGGCTGGCCCAGGCCGACCTTGAGGGCTGGGCGTTCGCGGCGACCACGCTCGCTATGGCCACGGCGATCCTGTCGATCTTCAGCGAGCTCTATCCGAGGGTGCTGGTGTCGAGCACCAATCCCGCCTTCAGCCTGACCATTCACAACAGCGCGTCAGGCTCTTATTCGCTGAAGGTCATGACGGTCGTGACAGCGATCTTCCTGCCCGTCGTGCTGGCCTATACGGCGTGGAGCTACTACGTGTTCAGACGCCGCCTCAGCGACCAGGAATTCCGCGTGCAACACCCGGTGCACTGAAGGAGCAGCTGAAATATGAATGCAGATCAGGCTCGCGTCTACCCGCCAGGGATGGACCCCGTCCCTACCGACGTGGCTCGGGCGGACGCACTCGTCATCTTCGGCGCCACAGGTGACCTCGCCAAGCTCGAGACGTTCCCCGCGCTGGTCGGGCTCGCCGAGCGCGGCGTGCTGGAGATGCCGGTCATCGGCATCGCCAAGAGCGGCTGGGGTCTTGAGCAGTTCCGCAACTACGCGGTCGAATCGCTGCAGCACAACGGCATCGACCCGAAGTCGCCGGCCGCCGCCAAGATGCTCAGCCTGCTGCAGTACATCGACGGCGACCTGACTGCGAGCGACACCTACGACAAGATGGCCGCGACGGTCGGCACAGCCAAGAAGGTGCTCTACTACCTCGAGGTACCGCCGCCGCTGTTCGGCAGGATCGCCGACGGCATCGCCGGCGCCAAGCGCGCGACCGGCTCGCGGGTGATGGTGGAGAAGCCGTTCGGCCACGACCTGGCGAGCGCGCAGCAGCTCAACGTCACCATGCACCAGCACTTCGCCGAGGACGACATCTACCGGGTCGACCACTGGCTCGGCCTCGACCCGGTCGAGAACCTGATCTTCGTGCGGTTCGCGAACTCGATCATCGAGCCGTTGCTGAACCGGACGCACGTGCAGAGCATCCAGGTCACGATGGCGGAGGCGTTCGACGTCTCTGACCGGGGCGCGTTCTATGACAGGACCGGCGCGATCAGGGACGTGCTGCAGAACCACCTGCTCCAGGTCCTGGCTTCGGTACTGGCCGAGCCGCCGGACGGCCGGGGCCTGGACCCGTGGCGGAGCTCGAAGGCGAGCGCCGTCGAGGCCATCTCGCCGCTGACGCCAGAGACCGTCGTCCGCGGCCAGTACGAGGGCTATCACGACGTCAGCGGCGTCGACCCGCGCTCGACCGTGGAGACCTACGTCGCCGTCAAGCTCGCCATGACGTCCTGGCGCTGGGCAGGCGTGCCGCTCCTCATCAGGGCAGGCAAGTGCCTGCCCGTCACGGCGACCGAGGTCTTCGTGCGGTTCAGGCCGCCCGCCAGCGACGTGTTCGGCCTGCAGCCTGGCCGCACCGTGAACGGCCTGCACTTCAGGGTCAATCCGGACGCCAGGGTCGGCATAACCCTGACCGGCAAGAAGCCTGGCGCTGGCTGGGTACCGCAGCCCGAGATGCTGACGTTCGCCGAGCACCCGGCCGCGAACATGCGGCCGTACGACCGGCTGATCGGCGCTGCGCTGTCCGGTGACCGTGGCTTGTTCGCCAGGCAGGACACGGTCGAGGCGGCCTGGGAAGTCGTCGACCCGGTGCTGGGTGACGTCGTGCCGGTGCATCAGTACGCCAAGGGCAGCTGGGGTCCGAAGGAAGCCGACACGCTGTTGCCCGATGGGGAAACCTGGTACGAGGTGTTCGGTTAACCCGGCCGTTTGCCAGGTCGCCGCGGGTCGCTGCGGGTCGCCGCAGGTCGCCGCATAGTCAGGGGTTCGGGGGTTTTGGGGGATGGATGGGCAGGCGCGTCGTCGCGTCGTGATCGTGGGCGGCGGCTTCGCGGGACTCTTCGCCGTGCGGGCGCTCCGGCGAGCGCCCGTGTCGGTCACGCTGATCGACCAGAGCGAGCACCACCTGTTCCAGCCGCTGCTCTACCAGTGCGCGACCGGGATCTTGTCCGAGGGCCAGATCACTGCGCCGCTGCGGGCGTTGCTGCGGAAGGAGCGGCACGTCGGGTGCGTGATGGCCATGGCGGCCGACCTGGACGCCGGAGCGCGCACGGTGATCTGCCGCCGGCCGCTCGGCTCTGAGTTCGTGGTGCCATACGACTACCTGATCGTCGCGGCCGGGGTCGAGCAGTCCTACTTCGGGCACGACGAGTTCAGGCCGCTCGCGCCTGGCATGAAGACAATCGCCGACGCGCTCACGATCAGGCGACGCGTCTTCGGCGCCTTCGAGATGGCCGAGACCGCGGCCGATCCGGCAGAACGGGCGAGGTGGCTCACGTTCGCGCTGGTCGGAGCCGGCCCGACCGGCGTGGAGCTCGCGGGCCAGATCCGCGAGCTCGCCACCAAGACGCTGCGGGAGGAGTTCAGGCACGCCCGTCCCGAGGACTGCCGGGTGCTGTTGTTCGATGCCGGGACCGAGCCGCTTGCGTCGTTCGGCCAGAAGCTCAGCGACCGCACCGGCCAGGCGCTGCGGACGCTCGGCGTGGAACTGCACATGGGCTCCGTTGTCACCGACGTATTCCACGGCGGCCTGAAGGTGCGCGACCGCCAGGGCGACGAGCGCAGCTTCGACGCGGCCACGGTGCTGTGGACCGCGGGCGTCGAGGCGCCGCCGTTCGCCTCTGCGGTAGCCAAGGCGACCGCAGCGCGCCAGGACCGGTCGGGCCGGATCGCGGTCCAGGACGACCTGACGATCCCCGGGCATCCGGAGATCTTCGTGACCGGCGACGTGATGACCCTGCGCAGGCTGCCTGGCGTTGCCGAGGTCGCGATGCAGGCCGGTCACTACGCAGGACGCCAGATCAGGCGGGCGGCCGCTGGACAGGGCGCGAGCGGGCCTTTCACGTACCGCGACCTCGGCTCGGCCGCCTACATCTCCCGCGGCCGCGCTGTCGTCTCGGCAGGTCCCGCCAGGATGAGCGGGTTCATCGGGTGGGTGTTCTGGCTGTTCATCCACATCGCGTTCCTCACCGGGTTCCGCAACCGGGTCGGTGCGGTGCTGACCTGGTGGCTGGCGTTCACGAAGGACGACAGGCGGGAGCGTGCGTTCACCGCACGGGAGGTCGGCCAGCTGCCCTCGGTCTACGACCCGGCCGGCAAGGCGGCCGGCAAGGCGGCAGATGAGCCGGCTGGTGCTCGGGGCGCGGAGCCGCGGCATTAGCGCCAACCAGGTTCTGATCGGTGCAGGGCTGATCGTCATCCTCGCGGTCGGCTCCCAGGTCCTCGCCAGCAGGCTGGCGATCCCCGCGCTGATCGTCTTGCTGCCTGTCGGCTTCCTGGCGGGCGCGCTCACCCCCGACGTCGATCCCGTGCGCCTGCTCGGGCCGGTGTTCCAGCCGCTGGTCACGCTGGCGGTCTCGGTGATCCTCTACGACGCGGGCCTCGGCCTGAACCTGGGCAAGCTGGCCGCCGCAGACCGGAGCGTCGTGGTCAGGCTCATCGTCTTCGGCGTGACGATCAGCTCGGCGGCAACCGCGGCCTGCGGGCTCGTGCTGCTCGGGATGTCGGTCAGGGCCGCTGTGATGCTCGGGGTGATCCTGGTCGTGTCGGGACCGACGGTCGTAAACCCGCTGCTCGCCTACGTCCGGCCTGAGGCCCGCCTGCGCCGGTTGCTGGCCTGGGAAGGCTCGCTGATCGACCCGGTCGGCGGGATACTCGGCGCGGTCGTCTTCCACGCGGTGTCGGCCAGCACCCGACCGCACGTGCCCGACCAGCTGCGGCAGTTCAGCTCCAGCTTCGCCGTAGGGATCGTCGGCGGGGTGGCCGGCGTCGCCGTGCTGTACCTGGCCCTCAGGATCCTGCGGCCGCCCGAGGTCCTTGGCACGAATGTGCAGCTGGCCGCCGTCATCGCGGTCGCCGCTGGCTGCGACGTGCTGCGGCAGGAATCCGGGCTGATCGCGGCGATCGTGATGGGCCTGGTCGTGTCGAACCTGACCTGGTTCGACATCCCGGCCCGCAGGCCTTTCTTCGAGACCCTGGTGCAACTGATCATCGGGCTGCTGTTCATCTCGATCGGCGCCACCATTACCCCTGACTCGCTGCAAGACGTGCTGCTGCCCACCGCTGGCCTGGTCGCGGTGCTCGTGTTCATCGCACGTCCGTTCGCCGCGCTGATCTCCACGCTCGGATCCGGCATGCGCGCGGCTGAGCGGAACTTCATCGCCTGGATGGACCCGCGCGGCATCGTCGCAGCGGCCACCGCGTCGGCGTTCGCGACACCGCTGATCTTCAAGGGGGTCGACGGCGCCGAGAAGATCCTGCCCGTCACGTTCCTGGTCATCGTGTCAACCGTCGCGCTGTACGGGCTGACCGCGAAGCCGGTCGCCAGGCTGCTCAAGGTGCTCGAGGCGGCCAGGGCAAGGCCGCTGCTGGTGGGCGGCGATCCGTGGGTGATCGATCTCGGCAAGAGCCTGCGCACCGCCGGCCTCGACGTGCTGATGTGGGCGGGCCACGAACGCCAGCGCCGGCAGATCACGCAGGCTCAGCTGAACCTGGCTCCCGGCGAACTGCTCGCCGCGGCGACCGGCGAGGGCGCCGAACTCGAGGGCATCACCGCGGTGTACCTGCTGACCGAGGAAGACGACTTCAACGCGCTGGCCGCGACGATCCTGCGAGGCGAAGCGGGCGGCGAGGACGACGCGGGACCGAGCGTCTACGCGCTGGCGCCGCCGTCGGCCGACCACGGTGTCGTGGCGCCGTTCACCGACGGCGACCGCCTGTTCGGGTCAGGGATCAGCCGTGCGTCGCTCGACCGCAGGTACGACCGCGGCGCCAGGATCGACGCGGTACCCAGCGACGGCACCGTGCCAGGCGGCTACGACATGCTGTTTGTCGTCGACCACGCTGGCCGCCTCGAGCCAGCCACCGAGAAGGCGACGCCGAAGCCCAGGCCAGGTGACACGGTCCTGCTGCTCGCCAGGGACGAGTCTTGATGGCGGCCTCGGTCCCGGAGCGCCGCTCGGTCGCACGCCACCTGCTTGCCGGGGTGGCGGGTGGCCGCGGCTACCTGGTGGCTGCCGGCCTGCTCGGCCTCGTCGTCACCGGCCTGATCCTGGCCCAGGCACAGCTGCTCGCGCACCTGCTGGCCGGCGCGGCGACGGGCGCGGCTGCCGCGGCGCTGCGCGGCACCCTGTTCGTGCTGCTTGGCGTCGTCGTCGCCCGGGCGGCCGCCGGCTACGCGGGCGAGACGACCGCGCTGCGCGGCGCGGCGGTGATCAAGGAGCGGCTGCGGTCCAGGCTGTCCAGCCACGTGCTCGAGCTGGGCCCCGCGTGGCTGGGCAGCGAGCGGCCAGGCGAGATCGGCACGCTCGGCACCAGCGGCCTGGACTCGCTCGATCCGTACTTCGCCAGGTACCTGCCGCAGCTCGTGCTCGCTGTAGCAGTGCCGGTGGCCGTGTTCGCCACGGTGACGGCCGCTGACTGGGTGTCCGCCCTGATCATCGCCGTCACGCTGCCGCTGATCCCGGTGTTCGCCGCGCTCGTCGGGCGCAGGACGAAGGCGCAGGCCGCCCGCAGCTGGCAGCTGCTCGCGAGGCTGAGCGGCCACTTCTTCGACATCGTCCAGGGCCTGCCGACGCTCAAGCTCTTCGGCCGCGCCGCCGCCCAGGAACGCGTGATCGGCGAGACGACGATGCAATACCGGGCGAGCGTCATGGCGACGCTGCGGATCGCGTTCCTGTCCGCGCTGGTCCTCGAGCTGTCGGCGTCACTGGCGACCGCGCTGGTCGCGGTAGAGGTCGGCCTGCGGCTGCTGTACGGGCACCTCGGCTACCCGACCGCGCTGCTCGTCCTGCTGCTGACACCGGAGGCATACCTGCCGCTACGCAACCTCGCCGCGCACCGCCACGCCAGCGCCGACGGCATCGCGGCCGCTGAGCGGGTCTTCACGGTCCTGGACACGCCCGTCTCCGGTTCGCCGGCAAGGCCGCCGGCGGCGGTGCCCGATGTGCGATCTGAGCCCATTAGCTTCAACGGGACCTTCGTGGTCTATCCGGGCCGCCCGACGCCGGTCATCGCCGGCCTGAACCTGACCGTCAACCCCGGCGACCGGATCATCCTGACCGGCGAGAACGGAGCCGGGAAGACCACCCTGCTCAGCCTGCTGCTCCGGTTCATCGCACCCGCCGCTGGCGTGATCGACATTGGCGGCACGGACCTCGCCTCGATCCCGGCCGACCGGTGGCGCGAACAGGTCGGCTGGCTGCCCCAGCACCCGACCTTGTTCGGCTGGTCCGTGGCCGAGAACATCGCGCTCGGCCGGCCAGGAGCCTGCAGGGCCGATGTCGAGCACGCGGCCGCTCTCGCCGGCGCCGCCTCGTTCGTCCGCGCGCTGCCGCTGGGGTATGACACGGTGCTCGACGAACGCGCGCAGCGGCTGTCGGCCGGGCAGCGCCAGAAGATCGCCCTGGCCAGGCTGTTCTTGCGGGACGCGCCGTTGCTGCTGCTTGATGAGCCGACCGCGCACCTGGATCCCGTCAGCGCGGCCGAGGTCGCGGCCACGACCGGCGTCCTCGCCGCGGGCCGGACCGTCATCGTCGTCACGCACCGGGACACGGCCCTGTTCGAGTCAGCGCTAGTCGGACCGGCCTCCGGGCCGCGGCAGCCGCCCGACTGGATGGGCCATTCATCGGCAGAATCCGCGGTGAATGCGACATTCAGTCGGGGGCTAACAGTCCGTGTGCTGCGAGTCGCACACGGATCCGTGACCGAGTCGCGAGCGCTCAGCGAGGTGCGGGCGTGACGGCCAGGACAGCCGCTCGCTCCGCAGAACCGCTGCGGCGCATTCTCAGACTGGCACAGCCGATGTGGGGCCGGTTGCTGATGGCCGCCGCCGCTGGCGCGCTCGCGACCATGTGCGGCATCGCCTTGCTGGCGACCTCAGGATTCCTGCTGGCCAGGGCCTCCCAGCAGCCGGACATCGCTGCCCTGTCCGTCGCCGTGGTCGCGGTCCGCGGGCTCAGCATCGGACGCGGCGTCTTCCGCTACGCCGAGCGGCTCGCGGCCCACGACGTCGCGTTCCGCGTGCTCGCCGCGGCCCGGGTCGCGATCTGGCGCAAGCTCGAGACGCTGGCACCGGCCGGCCTGCCCACGTTCCGGTCCGCTGACCTGCTGTCCAGGCTCGTCGGCGACGTCGACGCGACCCAGGACCTGTTCATTCGCGGCCTCGCACCCCCGGTCGCCGCCGCTCTCGCCGGCGCCGCGGCGGTCCTGGTCTGCGTGGTCCTGCTCGGGCCGGCGGGCCTGCTGCTCGCGGCCGGGCTGCTGGCCGGCGGCATCGCGGTGCCGCTGGTCGCGCTGCGCGCCGCTCGGACCTCGGCACGGCGGACCGCCCACGCTCGCGCGGAGCTCGGCCTGGCCATGAACGACATCCTCACCGGCGCCGCCGACCTGCAGGCATTCGGCGCCGCGGATCTGGCGCTCGAGCGCGTTCAGCAGGCCAATGACCAGCTCGCGCGGCTGGACCGCCGCTCAGCGACGGCGTCAGGACTCGGCGTCAGCCTGGCGAGCCTCACGGCCGGCCTGACGCTCTGGGGCGTGCTGCTGCTCGGCGTCGCGGCGGTCGGCTCAGGCGTGCTGACCCGCGTCCCGCTCGCGGTGCTGGCACTGACCGCGCTCGCCGCCTTCGAGGCGGTGACGGCGCTGCCCGCGGCCGCGGTTCAGCTCGGCCACGCCAGGACCGCTGCGACCAGGATCGCCGAGGTCATGGACGCTTCGCCGGCAGTGACCGACCCGCCGGAAGCACTGCCGCTGCCGGCCGCGGCCGCGACGGCCGGCGGAGTCAGCGTACGGATGCGAGACGCCAAGGTCCGCTACCGGCCGGACAGCCCGCTCGCCGTAGACGGCGTCAGCCTGGACCTGACGCCAGGCCGGCGGCTCGCGCTGGTCGGACCGTCCGGTGCCGGCAAATCCACCGTCGCGGCCGTCCTTCTCAGGTTCCAGGAGCTGGCCGGAGGCTCCGTCACCCTGGACGGGCACGACCTGGCCGGTTACCGCGCACAGGACGTGCGCTCCCTGATCGGCGGCTGCCCGCAGGACCCGCACCTGTTCAACGCGAGCATCGCGGAGAACCTGCGGCTCGCCAGGCCGGAGGCGCCTGACGCGGCACTGACTGCGGTGATCGACCGCGTCGGCCTCGCCGCGTGGATCGCCGGGCTGCCGCATGGCATGGACACCCAGGTCGGCTCCGGCGGCGCGGCGGTGTCGGGCGGCCAGCGGCAGCGGATCGCGCTGGCCAGGGCGTTGCTCGCCGATCCAGCCGTCCTGATACTCGACGAGCCGACCGCGCACGTGGACCCGGAGAGCCGCCGGGCGCTGGCGGCCGACCTGCTGGCGATGACGGCGGGACGCTCGGTCCTGCTGATCACCCATGACCTCGACGGCCTTGACCAGGTCGACGAGATCGTCGTGCTGGACCGCGGACGCGTCGTCGAGCGCGGAACGCACGCCGGACTGCTCGCGAACCGCGGCCTGTACTGGCGGCTGCACGGCGCCCAGTCCCCCGCCAGCAGCTGACCGGCCAGCGCAGCCGGGACCGACATTCCGCTGCGGCATGGCAAACACGTGAGGACGGTGCACGCAAGCTGTGGTTGCCTGTGATACGCCAGAACACATGGACCGACTGACCGAGATCGGCGCTGGAGTCTTTGTTGCGACCGGTGAGCTTTATGTGACCAACAGCACGGTTGTATCCGACGGCAGTGGCGGCTGCCTCGTCGTCGATCCGGCCGTCACGGTCGCAGAGGTGGCCGGCCTGGCGGCGGACCTGCGGACCATGTCGCTGCGGCCGGTCGCCGGCTTCGCGACGCATCCGCACTGGGACCACGTGCTGTGGAGCGCCGAGCTTGGCGATGTGCCCAGGTTCGCTTCGCCGCTGGCCGTCGCGACCGCCGAACGCGAGCGGACCGGACTCATCGAGGGGGTCCAGGACTCGGCGCCCGGACATGACCTGGAACTCTTCGCCAGGCTGATGCCGCTCGGCCAGACGGACGCGATCCCGTGGGACGGGCAGGCAGCGGGGGTCATCACCCATCAGGGGCACGCGTCAGGGCACAGCGCGGTCTTCCTGCCCGACAGCGGGACGCTGATCGCGGGCGACATGTGCTCCGACATCGAGGTGCCGCTGCTGGACCTGGACCGGGCGGATCCGGTCGGCGACTACCTGGCCGCCCTTGAGCGGTTCGCATCGCTGCCGGTTGAGCGGGTCATTCCCGGGCACGGCGGGATCGGGGACGGCGAGGAGTTCAGGCGCCGGATCGAACTGGACCGCGCCTACCTGGAGAACCTGCGGCACGGACCAGAGCTGACCGATCCCCGGCCGATCGCCGACTGGCTGGTCGCCCAGCACAAAATCCAGGCAGCCTGGGTCGCCAACGCGGACCAGGCGACCCGAGACTCCTGACACCGGCACCGGCACCGGCTCAGCCACTTAGCACGGCTCCCAGTCATATCGTGACCCAATATGTCCGTTTCCCATCACGGCAACCCGTGCCAAGTCACCGACTCGGACACGCCGGCCACCGGCCTCTTGTCAGGACACGCCTGACGACGTAAGGTTGCGCCTGACAGAACGTCAGGTGTGGCCTGACAAACTTAGCCGCGGAGGCAAGGATGACCGAGAACGAAGACGCCCCGACCGAGGCAGCCCAGAGCGAAGCCTCCTGCACGTTCTGCATGAAGACCCCGGGCCAGGTGGAGACGATGGTCGCCGGTGCAGGGGTGTTCATCTGCAACGAGTGCGTCGCGCTATGCGTCGAGCTGATCAAGACGAAGCCCAAGGGGGGAGAGCCAAAGATCCGCTCGTGGAAGAAGATGCTGCCGGATGATGAGCTCCTCGCGACACTGCCACGGGTTGCGGCTGTCAGCCGCCAGGTGGAAGGCGAGCTGACGGCCGCAGTCACAGAAGCGCGGGCGCGAGGCATCACCTGGACCAGGATCGGCGCGTCGCTCGGCATGACCCGGCAGTCCGCCTGGGAGCGGTTCTCCGGCGAGGAGTGACCAGCGCACAGCCCCTCGCCGAAAACGAGTGGACACCGGCCGACGCGCTCCGCAGAGTCGGCTGCATGGACATACGCATCCAGTGCCTGTGCATCGACACCACCGACCCGTCCCGGCTTGGCGTCTTCTGGGAGTCCGCGCTCGGCTGGCGCCGGACGTTCGAGCGGGACGACGAGGTCGCCCTGGAGCCGCCAGCGGGCAGCCCAGAGGACGGCATCGTTCCCGATCTGCTGTTCTTGCGGGTACCCGAGGACAAGGCGGGCAAGAACCGGCTGCACCTGGACCTGCGCCCGAAGGACCAGGCAGCCGAGGTCGCTCGCCTGGAGGGCCTCGGCGCCACGCGGGTCGACGTCGGCCAGAAGCAAGACGTCGGCTGGGTCGTCATGGCCGATCCGGAAGGCAACGAGTTCTGCGTGCTCCAGCCGCTGACGCCGGAGGAACTCGCCGGGTCCTGAGCGGGCGGGGGTCGTCAGGCGAGCGCGGCGGGCGCGGCGGGCGCGGCGCACTCGGCCAGGCCGGTGTCGCCAAGGATGCGCGCGGTCGTCTGCCGCAGGGTGCTGGCCTCGGGAATGACCTGCTCACCGACGCACGCGAGCAGGTCCCTCGCCCGGTACCAGGCTCGCAGGTCGTCCGGTCCGAACTCCGTCGCCTGCGGGCGGGTGCCGTGACGGCTGAGCGTCTCGGCGAGCGAGACATCGAGGTAGTAGAAGAACGACTGCCCTCGATGATCGCGGCGGAGGCCGGCGGGCATCGGCTCATAGCGGTCCGCATAGAGGATTCCGTCGAGGACGACGTGGTATCCGTGATCCAGCGAGTACCGCGCCACCTGGTCGATCAGGCCGATATTCGCGGCGCCCGGACGGTCCCGCTCCTTGAGAATCGTGCTCCGGAGCAGATCCTGCGAGACCCAGGCGATCCTGCCTTCGCACGCCGAACGCAGCGCCATCGCGACCGAGCTCTTCCCTGCGCCTGAGTTGCCGCGCACGACGATGAGCAGTGTCTGCTCCGAGCCGGTCCCCATGCCGGGCATGCTAGGCGCGGGCTGCGGGGTGTTTGGCGCGGCACGCCGCTGGGGAGGCCAAGCCGATGGCTATCACCCTCGGCAGCACGGTGATCAACTGCGCCGACATGGAGCTGATGACGAGCTTCTGGTCGCAGGCGTTGCACCTGGTTCCGTCGTCGGCAGCGCCAGGCGATGACTTCAGGAAACTAAGCGGCCCGGGCTTCAACATCTCGCTGCAGCTTGCCGGCACGCCGGTAAGCGCCAGGGACCAGATGCACCTGGACCTGTACAGCACGGACCAGGCCGGTGACGTCGACCGGCTGGCCGGACTGGGCGCGACGGTCGTGCGCCCGCATCACGATCCGGACGACGACTATGTCGTGATGGCCGACCCGGAGGGCAACGAGTTCTGCGTCGCCGCGAAGCCCCAGGCCTGACGGAGGCGAGCCGGCCCGGAGTCCTGTTAATTCTCACCGTTGTTGCCGCGGATGCGTCACAATCCGGTCATGTCTGTTGACCGGGTCATCCCTCCGCTGGAGGACCAGGAGCGCGCGATGCTGGACGCGTGGCTTGACTTCCACCGGGACACGCTGGCGCTGAAGTGCGAGGGCCTGACCGATGCCCAGTTGCGGGAGCGGACGGTGCCGCCGTCCATCATGTCCTTGCTCGGCCTGGTCAGGCACATGGCCGACGGCGAGCGCCAGTGGTTCAGGATCGTGCTCGGGCGCGAGGACGTGCCGTACCTGTATTACACCGACGAGCAACCTGAGGCCGAGTTCGACGTCGAGACGGCCGACGTCGCCGAGTCCTTCGCGATCTGGCGCGCCGAGTGTGCTGACGCCCGCGCGCGGGTCGCCGCCGCGCCGTCACTCGATTTCACCGGCGCTCAGGAGGGCAAGGAGTACTCGCTGCGCTGGATCATGATCCACATGATCGAGGAGTACGCCCGGCACAACGGGCACGCGGACTTCATCAGGGAGCGGATCGACGGCGCGACCGGCGTCTGAGCATGCTGGCGCGAGCGCGAGCGTAGCTCCCGTTCAGCCGAGCGGGAACGCGATGTCGCAGATCAGTTCGTCGTCGCCGATGTCCTCTGGCCTGGCCACGTAGACCTCGCGGCAGGACAAGCGGCTTCTCGGGCGCGCGGCGACCTCCGGCGAGCATGCGACCGCGTCGTAGGCGGCCAGGATCGCGGGATAGTCCCACTGCGCCTTCGTGATCGTGGTGTAGGCCTCGTCGTGGGCCGGTTCGGTGCGGATGCCGATCAGGTCGGTGACCTCGACGCCCTCGGGACAGCCGAGCATCGCCTCAAGCGGGCCGTCGCTCTCGGCGTCGACGATGCCGTGGAAGACCAGCGTGAACGGCCCGGTCGGCTCAGCTCCGCCCAGGTGGGCGGCGAACGCTGCCTTGGCCTCGGCGACGAACGGCTCCGTCTCATTGGCGCGCAGCCGGCGCTGGATCGACATCACTAGCTGAGCGGGCACGTGGCGGGTCTGAACAGGGAACATCGGCTGTTCTTCCTCTCGCAGGATCGCGTGGATGTGCCTGATGAGGAACCGGCGGCCGGTATGCCGGGACTCGAGGGCCTGCAGATGCCGGTCAAGCCTGGTGATCGCCGCGTCCCGGTCCTTGTCCAGGTCGGCCAGCAGCAACCCGATCTCGGCCAGCGGCATGTCGGCGCCACGCAGCATGCCGACAATCCGGCCGGTCCTGACCTGACCGGTTCCGTAGCGGCGATAGCCGTTGAACGGGTCGATGTCATCGGGCCTGAGCAGGCCGGTCTCGTCATAGATCCGCAGGGCCTTCGCCGTCAGCATGGTCTGCCTGGCGAATTCGCCGCTGGAGAGCGATTGGCGGGCTGAGTCCGGTTCCACGTCGCCGATCCTTCCTCCTGCCCCAAGGGCGCGGTCAAGCCCGGACGCCGCGACGCACATTCTCCGCCGTAGGCGGTTAGGCCGTTTTCTGCCAAACGGAGACGTGCCCGGTGCTGTCGCCCGTGAAGGGCTCGCGCTGCCACGTGCTCCACCGCTCCCGCAAGGTCAGGCCGGCCAGCCGCGCCATCAGGTCGAGCTCGGCCGGCCAGACGTAGCGGAACGGCGCTGAGAAAATCTCCAGCCCGCCGTCGATGATCCAGTAGTGATGCGAGGTCAGCGCCTGCGTCGCGACGTCGTACTCGTCGAAGCCCAGGTGCTCCTGAGTGAGGGTGAATGCCCGGACGGTTTCGCCTGGCGGTAGCCGCTGCAGTGCCGGTACCCCGACCTCGATAACGAAGAACCCGCCGGGTGTCAGCTGCCTGGCGACGTTAAGGAAGCAGGCGACCTGCTCGTCCTGCGTCGTCAGGTTCTCGATCGTGTTACGCAGCAGGTAGGCGAGCGAGAACTGGCGGTCCGTGCTGGTCGCTGCGAAGTCGCCGATCGTGACGCCGATGTCGTTCCCGCCTGGCTTGGAACGCAGCTGGGCGATCATGGCGGGCGATATCTCGATGCCGTGCACGCGGACCCCGCGCTGGCTGAGCGGCAGCGCGATCCTGCCGGTCCCGATGCCGAGTTCCAGGGCCGTTCCGCCATTGGCGAGGCCGGTGAGGAAGTCGACGACGGGGTCTATCGCCGCGGGCTCGAACAGGTGCGGCCAGTAGGTCTCGTACCGCTGCGCGATCCGCTCGTCGAAGTACACCGTGGCCATGACCTCACAGTCGCAGCGGCCGGCGGCGAGCCGCTACTCAATTTCGTTTCGCCGGAACGCCGCTGTGCGGTTGAGATCAGGGAATCCACTGCCTGAGACTGTCGGCGACGGCCAGGAGCGTGTCCGTGCCGTAACGGCCGCTGTAGACGTTGATGTCAATTCCCTTGTGCTCGAACTCCACCCACGCGGGATTCGAGCCGCAGGCATCGGTATGCGGGGAGATAACCAGCGCGGGATGCCGGTGCACATGTCCGATCGCCGCCGTCGCGTGACTATGCGCGACGAAGCGCTGGAATTCCTTGATGGCGCTCGAGTAAATGGCGGGCGCCTGCATGATGGTGACCTTGCCGCCGGCGAATTCAAGGACGACATAGCGCTGGTCGTTCACCCAGGTCTTCGACAAGTTGGACAGGCGAGCCGCGCGTACGTCCGGCATCAGCACTGGGAACCGGGCGACCGACTGAGCATGCGTGACGGTGGTCGCCTTCCCGCCCGCGATGGGGCTGCTGCCCGGCGGCGAGGCGCCTTTGCTGCAGTCCGTGGTGCCGCCCAGCTTCACAACGCCGCTGACCAAGACAATCGCCAGGATCAGGCCGAGGCCGCCGGCCGCTGCCACAGTGATGTAGACCCATTTGCGCACGGCGGCTCCAACGCTGCCTGGAGACTCTGCTCGGCTGCCTCACTCGATCAGCAGGCCCATCTCGATCAGATCCCAGAACTGACCGTCGGCCCTGCGGACGTGCCGCACGAGCCGTCCCTCCTCCACGAAACCGAACTTCCTGTACAACGCTATAGCAGCATCATTGTGGGGGAAGACGCTCAGCGCCAGTTTGTGCAGGCCATATGCCCGTGCCCACTCGATGGCCGCGGCGACGAGCGCTGTTCCCACGCCGCGACCCACGCCCGCCAGCGGCCACGATCATGCCGACTTCGCCAAAACCCATCCAGCTGGGGTCGACATTAATCTCGCCCACGATCGAGCCCTGCGCGAACGCGACAAGCGTGCCGTGCGGGGCGAACCCCGATCTGTTTGGCTGCCATTCCTGGATGGTCGCACAGAGCAGACCGGGACCCGGAAACCAATTACTGGCGCTTCAGCCGTTACAGCCGGCCCTCTCGGCGCCCGACGCAGTCCTTCGTCAGATACTCGGAGCCGTGGCTGACACAAGCGCGCTCCGCATAAGCTTTTCGCTCCGCGGCATTGAGGGCTTGATCATCGTGGGGCTCACCGCCAACGCCGATCCTGCATCGCTGGGCTATTCGCTGCTCTTCGACGGTCAGTCGGCGGAATCCGCGAAGGGTTTTCCCGTCTGCCGGGCCAGCGTGGCCTATCCGGCCGATGGTTACGCGGCAATGTTCGGCTGGACACAGATGGTGCGTTCTACCGACAGTGTCGAACCTGACTTCGAGATGGATCCGATTGCGATCTACCGCGACGTCTCTACTCCGTTCGCATGGTTCGGCTTCCTGCCTGAGCTCTTCGACGCGCCATCCAGGGATGAAAGGCACGACATGGATTGGGAAGCGCACAGCTTCCTTTGCGTGTCGCCAGATGCGGTGCTCACGCCGCGAGTTCAGGCGGTCGCTGGTTTCAGGTGGGGCTTTTCCATCAGAGACGCGGACATCACCTTCGCCCGCCCCGCCGTGCTCGACTCGGCGATGTGGGACAACCATCTCGCGCTGCTGAGATCCAGTCACCCAAGGTGGACGTTCGATGCGGGCTTCGTGACGTGATGCCTGACTGGCCTTGCGCGATTCAGGGTCAGTAGGCGCGGGCGAAGATCACCCGCTTGCCATAGGCGGAAGCTTTGCCGCAGCGGATGCACGTGCCCTGCTCGGGTTCGCCCGCTAGCGGGATGCAGCGCGGCGTGGCCGTGGTTTCTGCCTTGATCTCGTCTTCACAAGCCTGCTCACCACAGTGCAGCGCCAGTGCCCACCCGACCGCCACGGCGGCGGCGAACTCAGGCCAGGCATCGACGACGACCGTGCGGTCGTCGCGGAAATCGGCGGCCCGCTGCGCCAGCATCGACTGGAACGCGGCCAGTTCGGCAGTGAGCAACTCTGGCGCCGCATTGAGCGGGATGGCCTCCTTGGCGGCGTCCGGCTGCCGGTACGTCAGGCGGCGGGACATCAGCGTGGTCCCGGCGGCCAGATCCCGCGGGCCGAGCTCGAGCCGGATCGGCACGCCGCGCATCTCCCAGTCATTGAACTTGAATCCAGGTGACAGCTGCGGCCGGTCGTCCACGTGCCTACGGATACCGGCGCGCTGCAGCGCAGCGGCCAGCTCGGTAGCTGCGGACAACGTTGCCTCGGCCTGCTCCCCGCGCCCGATCGGGACGATCACCACCTGATAGGGAGCCAATGCTGGCGGCAGCACGAGGCCCTTGTCGTCACCGTGGGTCATGATCACGGCGCCGATCATCCTCGTGGTCATGCCCCAGGAGGTGGTGTGGCACAGCTCGGCCGCGCCGCTCTCACCGGTATAGGTGATGCCGAATGCCGCCGCGAAGTTCGTGCCCATGAAATGCGAGGTGCCAGCCTGCAGGGCCCGCCCGTCCCGCATCATGCCCTCGATCGTGAACGTGCGCTCAGCCCCCGCGAACCGCTCTCGGGGCGTTTTCTCGCCCGGCACGGTGGCCATCGCCGCTGTCTCCACGGCGACGTCCTGGTAGAAGCCCAGCGCCAGCATGGTCTCCGCGGTCGCGTCTGCCGCGGTGGCGTGCGCGGTGTGACCTTCCTGCCAGAGGAACTCGCTGGTACGGAGGAACATCCGGGGCCGCATTTCCCACCTGAGGACGTTGGCCCACTGGTTCAGCAGCAGCGGCAGATCCCGGTACGAGCTGATCCACTTGGCCATCATCTCCCCGATGATCGTTTCCGACGTCGGCCGGATGACCAGTGGCTCCTCGAGTTCCTTGCCGCCCGCATGGGTGACGGTGAAGAGTTCGGGCGCGAACCCCTCGACGTGCTCGGCCTCGCGCTCCATATAGCTCTGCGGGATGAGCAGCGGGAAGTACGCGTTCTGGTGACCGGTGGCCTTGATCCGCCCGTCCAGGTCAGCCTGCAGCAACTCCCAGATCCGGTACCCGTACGGCCTGATCACCATGCTGCCGCGGACCGGACCACGGTCCACCAACTCGGCGCGGAAGACCACGTCGTTGTACCAGGCCGAGAAGTCCTCGCTCTGCGGGGTAACGCTGCGCTCGTCACGGGCCATGAACTTCAGGTTACCGAGTCAGGCGACGGTCCGTCCCGATCGCCTGGTGACCGTGAGCGGGCTGGCGCCGGTGGCTTCTCGCTGAGATGATTGGCATGCGCTCAGGAGCCAGCTTGAGGCTGGCCAGCCGAGAGGAGATGCCATGGCGATCGTCTTCGTGGCCGGTCCTGCCGCCTCGCCCGCGCCTGGAGCTTGCTGATCATTCGCGACTGAAGCCACACGCGGTCGAGTAGCTGGCAGAGGCCTGGGCCTCTCGAGCAACTCCGCGTGGAGGTTAATCGTGCGCCCCTTCTCCGGACGCCCGCGCCGAAATGCGCTCGGCCCGGTGCGTCCGGTCCGTCCTTCTTTCCGTGATCTTCGCTTTGGCCTTCTGCTCGCCGGTGAGGCGGTGAACTCCGTTGGCGGCTGGGCCTCCGCGATTGTCCTGTGGGGGTTCGCCGCGTACAGGTTCAATGCGAGCCCGGACGCCGTCTCCGTGACGGTCGTGTGCTGGGCCGCGCCGGCGGCTGCCCTGAGCCCGCTGATGGGGGTCTATGTGGACCGGTTCGGCCCCAAGCGGGCTCTCGTCGCCGGCTACGTCGCCGCGGCAGCCGCCGCGCTGGCCATGGCGGCCGCTGGGTCACTGGTGCAGCTGGACGTCGCCGCGGTCGCCTACGGCGTGACCCGGGCGTTGGCGAGCCCGGCTGCCGCAGCTCTGCCTCCGCGGATTGTCGCCTCCGACGACCTGCTGGCAGCGAACTCGCTACTTGGCGCGACCGCGTCAGTCGGCCAGGTGGCGGGTCCGCTGGTGGCCAGCGCCGTCCTGGCGCTGTTCGGCTTCCAAGCTGCGTTCGTGCTGGATGCGGTCAGTTACCTGGTCGGCGCCATGGTCGTGCTGCCGCTCCCGGTGTTGCGGGCGGACGACGAGCAGGCCGGGCCGGCCTGGCGACGTGAACTCCTTAAGGGCTTCATGCTCGTCCGCCGCCAGGGGCAGCTTCGGCTGGTCGCGCTGATGATGGCTGCGGTCACGTTCACTTCTGGCGCGTTTCTCGTCGTCGAGCCGCTGTACGCACGGCACATCTTGCATCGGCCGCCATCGCAATTCGCGCTGTTCGAGGCCGCGGCTGGCATCGGCGGGATGCTGGGTGGCCTGGTCATTGCCCGTATCGGGAC
Source organism: uncultured Actinomycetota bacterium (assembly GCA_963739025.1). GTDB lineage: Bacteria > Actinomycetota > Actinomycetes > Streptosporangiales > Streptosporangiaceae > Chersky-822. The sequence continues at coordinate 543,304 of CAVTYS010000008.1, forward strand.
TCGCCTTGGCGGCTGGAAGATCTCGTCGACCGGCGCTATCGGCTACGGCCTGGCAGCCTGCGTGTTCATCGGGACGACATCGATCCCTATCGCCTATGCGGGTGCGTTCAGCTGGGGCATCACGGGGGCGTTTTTCAGCGCGGTCGCACTCACGACACTCCAGCAGTTCGCCCCCGTCCAGGCACACGGCCGGATCATGGGCGTGACGGGGACCATTCAATCCGCCGCTGACACCATCGGCCAGCCGCTCGCCGGGGTGACCCTGGTGGCGCTCGGAATCCGCGCCGGGGCCATCAGTCTCGCAGGGGTGAGCGTGATAGCGGGAATGCTCTGCCTCCTGACTGCCGCCACGATGCCGAGCCGGATGCGGCCGCCAACCTCGCAGCAACTATGCGATTAGCTAGCTAGATGGATGTCGAAGCGTTCGTCGTGCGCGAAGGTGATGGCGTCACCGCTTCCGGGCGCCTGGTTCAAAATTCAGACGGCGACTGGTTCGAGCCTGCCCTGCCCCGCCGCTTGCCCGCCGGAGTAGAGCGGCGGGTGGCGGCCCCTTGGCGCGGAGCGGTGCGCATTGCCGGCGCCAGCTTCGATGACCTGATCAACCGCATCGAGCAGGACGGGGCCGTGGAAGGTTTCGCGACGGTCATCGGAGTCTGGTCACATGAGCAGATCCGGGCCATACGCCAGATGGCGCCCGAGAACGCGCCACACGCTTACCCACGTTGGGACACGCCGCCATGCCCGCCGCCTGCCGGAGGCTGGCCGCACCTCGGCTGGGAACGTGGTGCCCGTGGACGTGGCGAGCACAACCTGGACTACGACCTCGGCGATTTGATGGATACCGGGGCCGCCGTCGCGGTGACGACCTTCCGGCCAAGCGAGGACCAGGCCGTACTCGTGGTTGCTGCCGCCGATCGGGACGCTGTCGAGACCCGGCTGCGGCCGCAGCTCGGCGAGCTGTTGTGCGTGGTTGCCAGCCGGTGGACCAAGGCCGAGCTCGATGACGTCCGTGCGCACCTGCACGCGCAGTGGGAGGAGTGGAACCTTTACCAGCTTGGCCCGTCGAACGGCGAGGATGGCCAGACGTGCATGGCAGCGAGTCTCACAAGAGTCTTGCCGGAGATCGCCGGCTGGGCGTCTGCTCTCCCGCCCGGCATCCTGGCGCTCGATCCCTGGCTCCGTCGCACAGATTCGCAACTTGCTGACCCGTAGGCAGCGGCGGGCCCGCAGGGCCGGATGCGGCGACCGCGTACGGATGGAACGGCAACGCGCGGCCCAGTGGGGCGAGAGCTAGTCCGAACCTCAAGCTGCCGCAAGCTCTCGCGCCGATAAGGGAGGCTTGTCAGTCGCCGTAGATAGCATGCGGACATGGGGACGCGGTTCCACGGCTGGCCTGAGCAGGCGTATGCGGTGCTGCTGAAATTGGGCGGCGAGCCGTCGCGCGAGACGCGCGAGCGTCTACGCCGTCACCGTGAGGAGCAGGTGCGGCAACCCATGATCGACCTGCTCAACGACCTCGCAGATGTCGACCCCTGGTACGAAGACTTCTCCGTGTGGCGGTACGCCAGCACCGCGTTCTGGTGGCAGAACCAGTGCGCCATTGTGCGAGTGGCCCGCAACGTCGAGATCGGATTCCGCTTCAACCTCGACGGCCTGCGGATCGGCGCCGCCTGGCGGTACGCGGACCCTGCCCAGATCGGACTGTTTCGCGCGGCGACCGCGGCTGACGAGAGCGGGCGCACGCTGGAGGATCTTGTGTCGTCTCTTGCCGCGGACGGGCACGAGATCCTCGGCGACGTCATGAAGCGCATACCGCGCGGCTACCCCGCCGATCACCCCCGTGCTGGCCTCCTCAAGCACCGCTCGCTCGTCGCCGCCCGCGAGCTCGAGTCCGATGTCGTGCGTGACGTCGAGCCGGTATACCGCGCTTGCGAGCGGCTGCGTCCTCTGCTCGACTGGCTCGCCGAGCATACGGTCGTCTCGCAGGAAGAGGTCAGGGTCGTCGTCGGCCCGCTATGAGGAGGCAGGAGAGGCTGCTGCGGTTGTGAGCGAAGGCGAGCTGCTTATCGGGGATGGCGTCACCCAGGGGATCGTGCGGATCGGTGACACGGTGCGACGACCGCTGCGGCCGTTCAGCCTGACCGTGCAGGCGTACCTGGCCCACCTGCGCGATGCCGGGTTCACCGGCGCGCCGCTTCCGTTCGGCATCGACGAGCAGGGGCGCGAGATGCTGTCGTTCGTGCCCGGTGACGTGCCGCGCAACCCGCTGCCGCCGGAGACGGCGGGCGACGACGTGCTCGTCGCCCTGGCCGGGCTGATCCGTGCTCTGCACGAAGCGTCGGCCGGGTGGGTGCCGCCGCCCGGCGCGGTGTGGGGCGGGACGCCGGCCGCCTGACGGCCGCCAGACCTACGGATCGTAGGGTCGCGAAGTGGAGAACGCAGCGGCAGAATCTGCCGATCGCCACCTGACCAGGCCGCAGCAGGTCACCCGGGCGCTGTGGCTGGTATCGGTTTCAGTCGGGTTCGGCCTCGTGTCCGGGGCGGTCTCGATCATCACGGGCCTGCACGGTCACAGCCTGGGCGTAGTGGCGGTCGGGCTGGGTGTTCTGGCCGACGTCACCGGGTCGGCCACGTTGATCTGGCGGTTCCGGCCTGAACGGCACCTGCCCGGCCACGCGGTCGCGCACGAATTTCGGTCCGCCGTCATTGTCGCCATCGCGTTGGCCGTTGTGGCGGTAGTGCTAACAGCCGAATCCGTGGCCGCGCTGGCTACGGCTCTCGGCCCGGTACCGCGGCCATCACCTTGATCGCAGCGGGAGTGTCTTTTGCTGTCCTCACTCCGCTGGCCCATGCCAAGCGCCGACTAGGCAGGCAGATGGGCAGCCGCGCGCTGCAAGGCGACGGAGCTCTCAGCGGCATCGGGGCAGCTACTGGCCTGCTGGCGCTGGCAGCCCTCGTGCTGAATGACACGCTGGGCTGGTGGTGGGCCGACCGGATCGCTGCCCTGATCGTCGCGGCCGTCGCCACCGTCGAAGCCTGGCACACCACGCACCCGGAGGCCTTGAGGTGGACTCCTTGGGGTGCGTTCTTGCAGGAACGCACCCCAAGGATCATCCGATGGCCCACCTACGTGGACCAGGCATTGAAGTCTGGCTCGAACCTCAATTGCCGGAGACCGCTCCCTTTGAATCGAGCAGTGATCGCAGGAGATCTTCCAGCTTGTCGAAGCTGTCTTCGACGCCATCGGACTTGGTCATGTGGTCACGGCCAGCCTTGTCGCTGAACGCCAGCTTGTTCGTCAGCTTCGTCACCCCGTCAGTCTCGTGCAGATTCACGGTCTCGACGGCGTCCGCATCTGGCCACCCTTCGAACAGCCACGTCTCGACTGTCCGGGTCGGCGGCTCGACCTCCAGGTAGGTTCCACGGAACGAGCACTCGGTTCCGTCCTCGGTCACGAAGACGATGTGGTAATCCCCGCCAACGCGCAGGTCGATCGAACACTTCGTCACCTCACACGCAAATGGAGCGAACCATTTGCTCACATGCTCGGGATTCGTCAATACGTCGAAGACGAGTGCGATCGGAGCGTCGAATTCGCGGGTGATGACGATCTCGAGATCATTGGGGAATTCGACGACCGCGGACCCGTGCCGATTGGGTGTCACTGCTGCTCTCCTTGTTGTTGTAGTTCCTTGAGGTAGTCATCCACCCGGTCCAGCCGGTCGTTCCACGCCTGCTCGTACTGAGCCAGCCACTCGTGCATCGGCCGAAGGCGCGCTGGTTCCAGGCGATACAGCCGGCGACGCCCCTCCGCCCGGCACCTGACGAGTCCCACCTCACTCAGCACCCGCAGGTGCTTGGAAACCTGGGGCTGGGACATAGACAGGTCGTTCACGATCGTCCCGACCGCCTTCTCGCCTGTCATCAGGGCATCCAGAATCTCGCGACGGTGCGCCTCGGCAATCGCGTTGAAGACATCCGACGTCGTGGAAGAGCGGGCCACGGTTCCAACATATTCCGTTATCGGCATGTGTCAAGCCTTGCCGCCTCCCACGTCTCCAGGCAGGTGGTACCTGCACGCGTCAGTCACTGCGGTAAGTTCCGTTTATGCCGCCGGATGAGGACTGCCCTGGCCGTGCGCCGGTTACGGCAGCCGACGTCACGCTCGCGGTCCGGCTTGCGGTCGCGGCGCTCAGCCGCGCACCGGCGGGAGTGTGGCGCAATCAGGCCGGCTCGCTGGACTGGGACTGCTGGGAGACCGTCGAGCACATAGCCGACGGCCTGTTCGCCTACGCCACCCAGTTGACTCCTGCCACCCCTGAGGGCGGCTACGTGCCGATCGCGATGACGAGCACCCGGCCGGGCGGCGCGGAAAGCGCCATCCACGTGGCCCGTGACAAAGGGCCGGCAGGCCTGCTGCAGGCGGTTGAGGCGTGCGGCGCCCTCCTAGTGGCCATGATCACGACCACATCCCAGGGCACCCGCGCCTGGCATCCGCACGGCACCTCGGACCCGGAAGGCTTCGCCGCGATGGGCGTGGCGGAAATCCTGGTCCACGGGCACGATGCTGCTCAGGGACTCGGCGTGCCCTGGGAACCGCCCGCTGACCTTTGCGCGCGGGTGCTCAACCGGCTCTTCCCAGGCGCGCCAGCGGATGCCCTCCCATGGGCGGCATTGCTGTGGGCCACCGGCCGCGCTGACCTGTCGGGCCGGCCGCGGCTGAGCGAATGGCGCTGGTACTCCGAACCACGGCGGTAGGACGAGGGAAAGGACACCTGCGCCCGGCCTCCGCCGGGTCCGGGGCCACCGGCTATAGCGGCGGTAGCAAGCTGATACGACGTAGCCGGGAACTACTTGCGGACGCGGAACCGAAGGATTGTGACGGCGCCCGACCGTGTGCTGTCGAACGGTTCCAGGTCTATCCTGGCGAGGCCCGGGAGGAGAAGAAGCGAGTCCCGTCGCCGAGCAGGACCGGCAGGACGAACACCATGATCTCGTCCACGAGTCCCCGCCGCAGGCACTGACCGGCTACGCCGGCGCCGAGGATTTCGAGGTTCTTGCCGCCCGCGGCGCGGAGCGCGGTGGCGACGGCTTCGCCGATATCGCCGGTGAGGTACGTGACGGCCGGGTCCGGCGGGTCCGGTGGCTCATGGGTGAGGACGAACTCAGCTCCCCCGTCGTAGCCAGGGGTGATCTCGTCCGGGTTCTCGGTTATGCGCTTACCGACCTCCCAGGTCCGCCGGCCGATGAGCATGGCGCCGGTCGCCGCCATGATCTCCGGGAACTCGTCCTCGAGCGGCCTCATGAAGTCGAAGATCCAGTTCATCGCGTCGCCGGGACCGGCAGTGAACCCGTCGAGTGACATCGACCTGTTCACGACCACTTTGCCGTGTCCCGTACTCGTGTCGCTCACCATGCACCTCCGAAGGACTTCTGCTCGACCACGCTCCGCCGGTGTCACGCCTGCAGCCAGGCCGCGTAGAAGATGGCGAGGCCCGCCGCCACGCACAATCCAGAGATGAGCCAGAACCTGATGACGATCGTGGTATCCGTCCAGCCCTTCAGCTCAAAGTGATATTGCAGCGGCGCCATCTTGAACACTCGCTTACCCGTGCCGGTTCTGATCCTGGTCACCTTGAAGACGCCGATCTGGATCACGTCCGACATTGTGATGATCACAAACAGGCCGCCCAGAATCCCGAGCAGCAGCTGGGTCTTGGTGCAAATCGCCAGCCCGGCCAGCACGCCGCCGAGAGCCAGTGACCCGGTATCGCCCATGATGATCTTGGCCGGCGGCGCATTCCACCACAAGTACCCGATACAAGCGCCCAGTACCGAGGCGGCGACGACCGCCATATCTAGCGGGTCGCGTACCAGATAACACTGCTGGGACAGAAAGCTGGTGCAGAGGTTGCGCTCCTGCCAGATCCCGATCACCACGTAGGCGGCCAGCACCACGACCGTCGATCCCGTCGCCAGGCCGTCGAGGCCATCGGCGAGATTCACCGCGTTGGACGCACCGACCGTCATGATGACGGCCCAGATCACAAACGGCAGGATGCCGAGGAACGGGCCGAAATCCCGCACGAACGACAGCCGCGCGTCGGCTGGGGTCAGGTCGAACATGTCAGGACGGTGCAGTACTTCCAGCCCGAATACGGCCGCGACGAGAACCTGTCCGGCCACTTTCGCCGAGCTGCGCAGTCCCAGGCTGGTCTGCCGGAAGATCTTCAAGAGATCGTCGATGAACCCGACTAGCGCGAGGCCGGTCATCATCGTCAGCACCAGCAAGCCCGACGCGGTCACCCCAGTGTCAGTCAGGGCGTGCGCGGCCAGGTATCCGATCAGAGAGGCGGCGACGAAGACCGCCCCGCCCATCGTCGGCGTGCCGCGCTTGCTCTCGTGCGACCTCAAGCCCTCGACCCGGATGGGCTGGCCGTAGCCGAGCCGCCGCATAAGCCTGATGAATAGCGGGGTTCCCAGCAGGGCGGTGACCAGCGCCACGGCGCCGGAAAGGATGATCGTCTTCAACGCCGCGGATCCCCGCAGGTGTCTGCCGACTGGCACTTTCCCCACGAAGGCACACGGCGGTTCACGCTGAGCAGATTATCTAAGAATATTCTTGATCTTATGAAGTAGGACATGATCCGGATCTGCGCGTGCTCACCGGATCGCGTTGGCGGGGCGCCGGCGGCGGGCGGTGGACTCGACGATCCTGGCCGATGCGGTGGCCACCCAGGACACCATCACCCAGCTGGTCAGCGCCGTCCGCCGGTGCGCCCGGCTGGTACCGGGAGCAGCGGAGCTGATCGCCTCGGAGTGCACCGGCCACGACTACAGCCAGCCCGGTAAGCCGCGGATCGACTGGGACGACCCGGCCGCGAAGGACGCGCTGGTGTCGGCCCTGGTGAACGACGCGAACGCGCTGGTTGCTGCGTTCAAGGACGCTGAGCTGGATGAGCAGGCCGCCTCCGCGGTGGCGTTGCTGGCGCTGGTCGCCGGGCAGGACGTGGAGCCCGCGGAGGGCAGTGACGGCACGGACGGGCGGTGGCGGATCGCCCGCAAGGTCGCCGGGGACCGCGTGATCTCCACCGTTGACCCCGACGCCCGGCACACCCGCAAGTCGCCGGAGAACCGCCGCGACGGGTACCGCGCCCACGTGGCCGCCTGCCCGGAAACCGGGATCATCACCGGCGAGCAGCTGACCAGGGCCGCCGGGGAAGAGAACAGCGACGCCGCCGCGGCGGTGGCGCTGCTGGCTGACGAGGGCTCACCCGCCGGGGTCTACGGAGACTCGGCCTACGGCACCGCAGACCTGCGCGCGGCGCTGAACCAGGCCGGGCACACGGCGGTGATCAAGCCCAGGCCGCTCAGGCCCGCCGTCGAGGGCGGGTACACCCTCGATGACTTCACCGTCGATGACAGCGCCGGGACCGTCACCTGCCCGGCCGGCGTCACCCGGCGGATCAGCGCACGCCGGAACGTGACCTTCGGCGCGGCGTGCCGCGGCTGCCCGCTGCGCGCCCGGTGCACCGCGAGCAAGACCGGCCGTGCCCTGATCCTGCACGAGCACGACGCGCTGCTGCGCGCCGCCCGCCGTGACTGGGCTGCCCGGCCCGGCCTGCGCGCGGACTACAAGAAGTACCGGCCCAACATCGAACGGGCCATCTCCCAGGTCGCCAGCCGCGGCGGGCGGCGCCTCAAGCTCCGCTACCTCGGCACCGCCCGGAACAACGCCTGGCTCAAGAACCGCACCGCCGCCCTGAACCTGCGCAACCTCATCAGCCGCGGCCTGGTCCGCCAGAACCGGGCATGGGCACTGGCCTGACCGCCCTGCAGCGCGGCCCCTGCAACGCTTGCCGCCATCCCGCACCCCTGCCAGGCTGGCACCAGCGGGAAGAGCGACCACGTAGCCGGCCCGCAAGGGCCTGGCTCACTGCCGCACAGACGGCCTTGCCGGCACTCTTCCCGCCCCCAGCATCCCCTTTGTTCAGCGGGCTCCTAGCCGGACCGGGCGCGGCGGAGACCGGGTAGAGCATTTGACTACGAGCATCAGGGCGAATACGGGCAGTCGGCATGAAGACGGAACACCCGTGCCAACACCCGGTGGAGGCTGGCTGCTGTCCTACCGCTTCACGCTCCTCGCCGACCGTGACGTGGCCCGCAGCTTGCGCAGGTGAATTCCAAGCCGACCTGATCACTGGATGGGAGGAAATCACATGGACTCCGATCTCGCCTACCGCCCCGAACATCTGCTCCGCTTCGTCGATTGCCTCGGCGGCGCGCTCGTCCCCGGCACCGACGCCGTTGTCTACGTCGCTAACACCTTCGATGGCAGTACCGCCTGCGACGCCAGCGCTCTGTGGCTCGTTGAGGCGGGGCAGCATCGCCGCCTCATGCCCTCCGACGCCCACCAGGCACAGCCGGCCATTTCACCAGATGGGTCGCTGGTGGCGTTCCTCCAGCAGACGGGAACGGCATACGACGACCCCTGGCAGCTGGCCGTCTGCGCGCGGTCCGGGGGCGAGGCGACTGTATTGACCAAGTTCGCCCGTGGGACTGGGCAGGCAGGTCCGGTGTGGTCGCCCGATGGTACGCAGATCGCCGTTGACGCCTCTGACATCCCACGGCGCGACCCGAAAAAGGCATACCGCATCACCCGGCTTAACTGGCGGGTCGATGGCATGGGGCTGACCGACGACGTCCGGGGTGACGTGTGGGTCGTGCCCGCGGCCGGAGGGGAGCCGAGACGTCTCACCGCCGACGACGGGGTGATCTCGTTCCTGGAATGGTCACCCGACGGTGCGTCGATCCTTTATGGGACCTTCGGTGCCGGCGATGACACCGACTACGCGATCCGGGCCGTTGACGTCTCCTCCGGCGACTGTCGCATGATCACCTGCGGACCGCTGCTGGGTGACGCGTCCGTCGCCGCCTGGATCGCCGACAGCAAGGTCGTCTACTCCTCCCCGTGGAAGATCAACAAGCGGATCGAACTTGTCGTCTGTGATCCGCGCGATGGGACCCACGAGATCCGGATGCCCGACCCGGATGGCCAGTTGTTCGCGGATATGGTGGCGGGCTTCGACTCTCGAGCCATCACTCCCCGGATATTGGTCGATGCTGCTGGCGAGTGGGCGTACGTCTACGTTCAGCAGGGCGGGGCAGTTCGAACCACTCGGGTCGCCCTTGCCGGCGAGGTGAGGGTAGAGCCGCTGACTGATGTCAACGAGTCGGTCGTCCCTGTGGGTATCGACGGAGCCCGCCTCCTCGCCATCCGGACCTCGCACACCCGGCCCGCCGACCTGGTCGTTGTCGACACGAAGACCGGGCAGCTTCAGGCGGTCACGGGACTCAACGGCACCTGGCTGACCGACCTGCCCTTCGACGTCCATCACCTCACCTATCCGACCACCGACGGCCACACGGAGATCGAAGGCTGGTACCTGGCGCCGCGCGACGGCACCGGGCCGTACCCCACGGTGCTGCACATTCATGGGGGCCCATTCGCCGCCCATGGCGAGATCTTCAATGTCGACAACCTGTTGCTGTCCGCGGCTGGCTACGGCGTCCTGATGGTCAACTTCCGCGGCAGTTCCGGCTACGGCGACGCCCACGCGGAAATGCTCATCGGAGACTGGGGCCGCTACGACCTCGCCGATGTGCTCCAAGCGGTCGATGTGGCCGTCGAGCAAGGCTTGGCGGACAGCACCCGGGTCGCCTCCTTCGGGCTCTCCAGCGGCGGCTACCTAACCTCTTGGCTGCTCACCCACAGCGACCGATTCCGTGCCGGCATCTCCGAGTGCCCCGTGTCGGACTGGACCGGCATGCTCGGCTCCGACCTTGCCGCGTTGGTCGCCGCCCGCATGGACAGCAGCCCGGGCCACGGCCCGGATTCCATGGAGCCGTACATAAGGATGTCGCCTGCCACCTACGCTGCGCGCTGCTCAGCGCCGCTGCTCATCCTGGAGCACGAGGATGACCTACGGTGCCCGACCTCCCAGGGCGACGTGCTCTACAACGAGCTGAAGCTGGCTGGGAAGGTCACCGAGATGGTCCGCCTCCCAGGCGTCCCACACGAACCGTTCGGCGCCGACCTCGCTTTGCGTGTTCAACGCGCCAAGGCCGATCCTCGACTGGATGGACCGTTGGCTGAAGCCGACCGACGTCTGAGTGGTCCACGCCGGGCGCAGCCGCGAGTCCCTCCATCTCCGACACGTCGCCGTGGTCGACGGCACCGGCGCCGCGCCTTAGCCCTCACGCCAGCCGCTTCGGTCCAGCCGGCGCAGCGTTTCATGCCTGGCTGAGCGCGCCCTCGATGCACAGGCAGAACGGGTGGCCGGCGGGGTCGGCGTACACACGAAAGTGGTCACCGGGCTGGAAATCGAACTTCGTCGCACCTGCCGCCAGCACCCGGGCTTCGGCCGCGTCCGCGTCGTCGACGAGGAAGTCCAGATGCATCTGCATGGACGAAGACGCGTCGGGCCAGGCTGGCGGCTGGTGGCCAGGTGCGGTCTGGAAGTCGATATCTCCGCCTGGGCACTTGACCGTCGCCCAGTCGTGGTCGGCGGAAGTGACCGTACCGCCGGTGATCTCCGCATAGAACGCGGCCAACTGCCCGGCATCCGGGCATTCGAGCGCGACCGAGCCAAGCTTTATCGAATCAGACATGCGAACCAGTATCCCGGCCGCCTCTGACGGTCAGCCGCCAACAACGCCATGTGGACCACGCCCCATACGTATGCCCTTCGATCGCAGGCCGACGGACCGCTTCAGGCAGCCGCCGCAAAGGAGATCATGCGCACTCACCGGCACTATGTCGCCCGCGAGCTATTCCCCTGATCATCGATGCCCTCGTCCCCGCCGCCTGACCGATCTTGACATAGGGGCATCAATGCCGACCGCTGACCTCGCGCTCGCCCTTCTGTCTGCCGTTGACCCGTCCGTCAGGGAGCGGGTCAGGCCTTGCGGGTCACTGCCGCTGCCGGTCGTCTGAGGCTTTTGTCTGCGGCTGTGGGATATATTGCCTGCCATGGCTGAGCTTGGACCGGTCGCCTGGCCGCCAGCCCCGATCAGGACAGAGCGGCTCGTGCTCCGTGAGTCCGAGGCGCGGGACCGTGCGGCGTTCATCGAGCTGCTCGCCTCGCCAGAGGTGGGTACCTACGTTGGTGGCTCTCGACCGCGTGATGAACTCGAGCGCACGGTGCCGGAGGTGCCCGGGCGGCGCCCTGGCTCTTTTGTGGTCGATCTCGACGGGGCGATGATCGGCACGATCACGCTCGACAGAGCAACGGGGCACGTCCGACCGGCTGCCGGGGAGGCCGAGCTCGGCTACTTGTTCCTACCGGAGGCGTGGGGATGCGGGTACGCCGCCGAGGCGTGCGCAGCGGCACTCGACTGGTTCACCGGCGCGCTTCCCGGCGAGCCGGTGGTGCTCTGCACCCAGACCGCCAACGTGCGCGCGATGCGCCTCGCGGCGAAGCTGGGGTTCACCGAGGTAGAGCGATTCGAGGACTACGGCGCCGAGCAGTGGTTCGGCGTGTGGTCCTCGGTCACGCCGTCCGGTTGAGCTCGTGCTGATCCCAAGGTAGGCACTGCCATGGGACAGTTCATTCAACTGATGGCGGCCCCGCTGAGGTGATCCCGTTCATCCTGGCGTTCGTTTCCAGATCGTGAGCTGGGGCCGGATCCCAGGGTGGGGATCGAGTGCCCTGACAGGCGCCGTGGCAACCTTCGTGAAGGCTTCGTGGAGGTGGTCCAGCCTGGCGGTGCGATAACCTCCGTCCCCGATGTATGCGACGGTGTCCCCGCGGTAGTACGTCAGGCAGTCACCCAGCGAGGAGAACAACGGCGGCCAGCACAGGAACAGGCCACGGTCAGCGTGGTTGGACAACTCGGTCTGATCGCCCTGTTCGACGTGGGTCCATGGCCGGGCATGCGGGTGGTACCTGTTGGTTCGCTGCCCGTCCAGGGGCGCATGGTCGTAGGCGACAAGATCCGCGCCGATCGAGCGCAGCCTGCGTGCCCAGCATCCCGTTCCGGCGCCGATCTCAACTAGTGGTCCTAGCCCGGCGAGCATTGCCAGCGCGGAATCACTTGGAAATACATACGCGTAGCGCTGAGCCAGCATCAACGGAACGTCCTCGGCATCGGCTGCCGGATAAGGAAGACAGCCG
>CAVTYS010000009.1:0-426794 GCA_963739025.1 uncultured Actinomycetota bacterium
CTTGACCGGCTGGAGGCGGCGGGGATCGTGACCGGCGAGCAGGCCAGCCGCCTCGGCTTGGTCGGCCCCGTCGCTCGCGCCGCCGGGCTGGCGCGCTACACCCGGCGCGATCATCCCGCGTCGCCGTACTTTGAGTACCCGCCCGTGGTCGCTGCCCGTAGCGCAGGCGACGTGCTGGCCAGGTTTCATGTCATGCAGGACGAGGCGGCCGATTCCGTGCGGCTCATCGGCGAGCTCCTGGAGGCCGGCACCGGCGCCGGCGTGGCTGATATGCCGTCGGCCGCCAACGGGTCGAGGTCCGGGCTCGGGTGGGCTGAATCGCCGCGGGGCGAAGCGCTGGCGTGGGTCAGCCTCGACGACCAGGGCCGGATCACCAGGGCCCGGCTGCGGCCCGCGTCCGTGCGGAACTGGCGTGGCTTCGATGACGCCTGCCGGTCGCAGAACGTGTTCACCGACATCCCGATCATCGAGGCCAGCTTCTGGCTGACCGTAGCTGGCACGGCGCGCTGAGTGAGGTGCACGTCATGACCTTGTGGTTCGTGCGGGGAATGCGCCGCGGTGTCGTCACGACGCGGTATCCGGCCAGGCCCGACGCATCGGCCAGCGACCTGCCGACTCCGCCGGTGTTCGCCGCGCGCGCCATCGACCGGGCACTCGCCGACCGGCTCGTCGCCGTGTGCCCGAGCACGGCACTCCGGCGCGATGGCGCCGACCTCGCCTATGACGTCGGTGCGTGCACCGCGTGCGGCCGGTGCCGCGAGCAGGCGAGCTGGGCGGTCCGGCCGAGCGGCGTGCTCGAGCTGGCCGTTACCTCGCGCGCGCACCTGATCAAGCGGATTCCGCTCAAGCCACAGGAGGGCAGCCGATGAGCCAGGGCGACCTGTCCTTTCCTTCGCAACCGGACGCAGCGGCCGGTCCGTCAGCACACGGCCGGCGTGCCGATGCGACGAGCGAGGACCAGGCCGCGGCCGCACTGAGGCAGCGGATAGCCGGCCAGTTCGGTCGCAGTCTGCACATCCGCACGCTAGACACAGGCTCGTGCGCGGCCTGCGAGCAGGAGATCCGGCTGCTCGCCGCGCCGCACTACGACTTGCACAGGCTCGGGTTCTTCTTCACGCCCGCGCCACGGCACGCTGACCTGCTGATGGTGACCGGCCCGATGATCCGGGCCTTCGGCATCGCCGCCCGCAAGACCTACGACGCCATGCCAGGACCCAAGATCGTCGTCGCCACCGGCGCGTGCGCGCTGGGTGGCGTCTACCAGGCCGACGCCTTCGTGCACGGCTCGGTCGATGCGATCCTGCCGGTGGACGTGTGGATTCCCGGCTGCCCGCCGAGCCCGCTCGCGCTGCTGCAGGGCCTCCTCGTGGCCGTGGACCGGCTGGCCGGGAAGGTCCCGGGACTCAGCTTCGCCGACGAATCCGCTGAGGCGCCGGCATGAACGCGCTGACCTGGCTCTACCTGGCGGCGGGCGGCTGGGGAGCGGCAGCGGTCGTGGCGGTGGCCGGGCGCGGCGCTCAGCCAATCGTCCGCTCGTCGTGCCTGCTGTCGGCGCTGGCCGGCGGCGCGGCGCTGGCCAGCGGCGCATCCAGCCTGTGGTCGGGCAACTCCCGGATCGTAAGCGCTGGCGGATCAGTCATCGTGGGCACACTGCAGCTGCAGGCCACCAGCCTGGGCGGCGTGTTCACCGCGCTGCTCGGACTAGTGGCCGTCGCCCTCGCGGCCTATGCTCCGCGCTACCATTGCGCCGACCCGGGCACCGGAGCCTATCTGGCCGTACTGAACCTGGCGCTGCTTGCATGCCTTGGCCTGTTCGCCGCGGCCAATGTGGTGACCTTCCTCGTCGCCTGGGAGTCGGTCGCGCTGCTCTGCTACCTGCTGATCCTGCGGCACCCGCAGCGGGGCGACGTGGCGGCCGGGGCGTTCTGGTTCCTCGCGTTGTCCGAGGCAGGGTTCGTGCTGGCGCTCGCGGCGTTCCTAATCCTGGCGACCAAGACTCACTCGATGCAGTTCAGCGTCATCGCAGCCCGCGCTGACCTCGTGTCGCCGGGCTGGCGGGATGCCGCGTACCTGCTCGCGCTGACCGGATTCGGCTTCAAGGCAGGCCTGGTCCCGCTGCATGTCTGGCTGCCCGAGGCGCATCCGGTCGCTCCGGCCGACGGTTCGGCATTCCTGTCCGGCCTGGTGGTGAAGCTCGGGGCCTACGGCATCGCCCTGTTCGCGTTCCGGCTGCTTCCGGTCGGTCCCGCCTGGGTCGGCCTGGTCACCATGGGAGCCGGAGCGGTGACCGCGGCCATCGGAATCCTGTATGCCATGAACGAACGTGACATCAAGCGGTTCCTGGCGTTCTCCACGATCGAGAACACCGGGATCATCGTCACCGCCTTCGGCGCTGCGATGACGTTCGCCGCCTACGGCCAGCGCGACCTGTGGGCATTCCTGCTGCTCGCCGGGCTCTACCACGTCGCCAATCACGGCTGCTACAAGACCTTGCTCTTCCTGGAGGCCGGTGTAGTGGAGCACGCGACAGGTACCCGAGACATGGACCGGCTGGGCGGCCTGGTGCACCGGCTGCCACGCAGCGCCGTCATCATGTTCGTCGGCACGCTCGGCATCGCCGCGCTGCCGCCGCTGAACGGCTTCGTCAGCGAATGGCTGATCTTCCAGGGGCTGTTCCAGGGCTTCAGAACCGGCAGCCACCTGATCGGCATCCTGATCGTGGTGGCAGCCGCGGCGCTCGGACTGACCGGGGGCCTGGCCATCTACGCGTTCGTCCGCGGGTTCGGCATCCCGTTCCTTGGCATGCCGCGCACCCGGCAGGCCGCTGCGGCCACCGAACGCGGTCAGCCGACGGCCGGTCCCGCGTTGCTCGCGGTGAGCTGCGCCGCGCTCGCGGTCGGTGCGCCGGTGGTGCTGGCGGCTCTGGCCAGAGCGGTCGGAACCGTCACGGGCGTGGCACTGCGCCCGGTGCTGCTGCCTGGCAATCTCACCGTCATTCCGGCTCACACCGACTTCTCGGCGTTCTCCCCGACGTATCTCGCCGTGTTCCTCGTCGCCGTCACCGCGGTGCCGGTGATCATCTACCTGGCTGGCCGACCGCGTGCGGACCTGGTGACGGTGCCGGTCTGGGACGGCGGCATGGTCTCCTTCCGGCCGCGGATGCAGTACTCAGCGATGACGTTCTCCGCCCCGACCAGGGTCACGTTCGACGCCCTGTACCGGCCGTCTGTGTCGCTGCACCGCGCGTCCGATGACCCGGCGGGGCGCTCTGGACCGGTCCACTACGAGGCCGATGTGACGCCGGTCTTCCAGCGCTACCTGTACCAGCCGGTGGTCCGCGCCGTTGAATGGCTCGCCGACGTGGTCCGCCCGATCCAGTCCGGCGACGTCAATCTGTACCTGCTCTACGTCTTCGTGGTGATCCTTGCCGCCTATCTGATCGGAGCGCTGTGACATGGCCCGGCTGGCCGGCAGCGGATGCCCGGCCGGCTGCTGCCCGCATGCTCCCAGCGACGGCAACCCCCGGTCCGGTCAGACGATCGGGGCCTCGGGCCGGTCCTGCCCGCCTGACGTCCCTGGCGCAGAGCTCCCCGACCGCGTGAGGCATCTGTATGCCTGCCAGGGAATGTCGACGTACCGCATCGCCGGCATCGTGCAGATCGGCCGGCAGCGGGTCACCACGATGCTGCACCGCTCTGGCGTGCCGGTCGGGTCACGAGGCGCCGGCCGGTCGCGGCCGCGGCGCACTGCGCTGGCGGTTCCTGACCGGCTCATGCGTGACCTGTATCTGCGGCGACGGCTGACCTGCGCCCAGATCTCCGCCCTCACCGGGATACCCGCCCGGACGATTCGGGACAGGCTTGTGGGCGCTGGCGTTCAGATGCGGACGAAGGGGCGGTGTAACCGAGAGGACAGGCTCGAGATTGAGCCCTCGCTCCTGGCCTTCCTGTACAGCCGATCGGGGATGTCAGCCGACGCGGTCGGCAGGCTTACCGGTGTCTCGCGGAAGGTCGTCCTGCGCGCCGCCCAGGACTACGGCCTGCCGGTCCGCATGGGCGGTGACCGGGCTCCGCGTCTCGGACCGGCCCAGATCGAGCTGATCGAGGCGCTCAACGGTGACCCCGAGGTGCGGCGGATCCTGGCACGGCATGGTTGCCAGGCCGTCCCAGCGGGCGGGCCGATATGGCGCCGGCATCCAGCCCCCGAGCATCTGAGCGCTGACCTGGCCACGGAGCTGTACGAGTCATGCGGTCTGGCCACGACGCACATCGAGCTCCTGACCGGGCAGCCCGCCGCCACAGTTGGGCGGCTGCTGCGCAACGCCGGCGTGCCGCTGCGCCCGGCCGGCGGCCGGTCTCCGTTCCTGCGGCGCTGGCGGGCTGACTTCTTGGCCTGGAAGCAGGCTGGCTAGATGCCCGCCGCCGCTCCGCTACCCCGCCATCCTGGTGTGCTCACCATGGACGGACCCGCCGCTCTGCTGACGGCGCCCGGCTGCCCGGTCTGCCGGTACGTCGGCGAGGCCAGCGACCGGAACCTGACGTGGTTCGCGCTGGAAGGGCATGCCGACAGCACAGCTATCGGCCGGCTCGCCGCGTCCCTAGGGCCGTGCCCGCGCCACACCCGCCGGCTCATGAGCCAGCCGGGCGCGCCGGTGCGGCTGACGGCCGTCTACCCCTACATTCTCCGGGCCGCCAGAAAACGGCTGACCGGGCACAGGACTCCGGTGCCGGATTGCCCGATGTGCGAGCATGAGGCTGCCGCCGCCGCGCGTGCGCTGGAGACGCTGCTGGAGGGCTTTGCGGACGAGTTGGTCAGGGAGCGCTGCCGGCAGCTCGGCGGGCTGTGCGTTCCGCATCTGCGCGCCGCCAGCTCCCGACGCCACATGTTGACCGGCTGGCTCGCGGAGACGATGACCGTGACGTTGCTCGCGAGGCCATCTCGCATTCAGTGGGTCGCCGGGGACTTCGACCATGATGCGGAGGTTCGATCCGTCCTGGGGCGGGCGATCCCCGGCCGGTCGCTGCCCGGCTCATATGTCTGTCTTGCCTGCCTGGCCGGAACTCACGCGGAGCGGATTGTCCTCACGCGGCTTGCGACCCGAAGCGGCGAGGACCTGCCTGACGACGCCGTGCTATGCGCCAGCCATCTGGGGGACGTTGCCAACGCTACCGGCGAGCAGGCATTGAGGCCGCTGCTCGCGTGGCAGGCGAACAGCCAGCTCGGTGCCGCTGCTCCCGCGCGGACCATCTTCCGCTGGCCGCTGGTCAAGCCGGGTCGCCCTGCGCGGCCTGGATGCGCTGCCTGTCGCGCGCACGAGATAGCTGTTCGGCTTGCGCTCGATGACATCCGCCAGGGTCTGCGGGCACGCCCTCGTGCGTCGCACGCAGAGATGTGCATCAGGCATGTTGTCTACCTGCGCACGATCGACCCCTGGGCAGCGCAGATGACAACCCGGACAGCTATTGACCAGGCCGATGCGGCGGTCGCCGAGCTCGCCGACGCATTCCGGATGAACGCCGCGCGCCACGGTCAGGCCGCGGTCGGCCCGCAGCTGACCGCGTGGCGACGCGCGGCGGCGGTGCTCGACGGACGCGTCTTCTGCGGCAGCCCGCCCTACCCGCAGCAGCGCGCCGGACCGTCCAGCGTGCCGTAGCCCGCAGCCGTCGCGATCATGGAATTTGCGATCCGGCCAGGGAATCAGCCACAATGGGCGGCTGGCGATGAAGCTCGCCTCGAACCGCGGCCCGCCCGCTGATGGCTTCTACCCGTGCATGTGTCGTGGGAGGAGCATTGTCATGGGAGAGGAAGAGCCAGGGCCAGCCGGCAAAGCGCTGAGGGACGGGCACGTCTCGTCCCGGCCGTCAAAGCGAGCGCGGTAGTCGTCTTGCTTCCTGTTGCGTTTATTCAGGTCCTGCAGGTCCTGACGATCATCGGTGCGGCGCCAGCCGTTTCTGGCGTGATCGCGCGGGTGGAGGCCAGGCTGCAGGGACGCCGTGGTCCGCGGGTTCTGCAGCCCTACTATGACCTGGCCAAGCTATTCCGCAAGGAGGCGCTGGCCCCGCTGGGTTCGAGCTGGGTGTTCCTTGCGGCTCCGGTCGCGGCGTTCACGTGCTACGTGACGGTTCCGCTGCTGATCCCCGTGCTGACGACCTATCCGCTGCCGCTTGGCTATATGGGCGACATCCTGGGCGGCGGTTTCATATTGTCGCTGGCTGGCTTCCTGGTGGCTGTCGCGGCGCTGGAGACCGGCAGCCCGTACGCGCAGCTCGGCGCGAGCCGGGCGAAGACCTTCGCGGCAATCACGGAACCCGTCGTCCTGTTCGTCGTCTTCACGGTCGCGCTGCTGACGGCCACGGACCTGCCATATGCGCTGGCAGCGACGGTCCGGTCCTCGGCCGGGCAGATCATCCGCCCGGCGCATGTCCTTGCCGCCGCGGCTCTCTTCATGGTCATCCTGTACGAGACCGGCCGGATCCCGGTGGAGACCCATTCAGGCACCAACGAGTTCGGCATGATCGAGGAGGCCAGGCCCTTCGAGCATTCTGGCCCGTATTTCGCGCTGCTGAAATGGGGGTCGGCGGCGAAGCAGCTGATCTTGTACACGATCTTGCTGAACGTATTCGTCGCCCCCTGGGGGCTGGCCGCCACCCGAAGCGCCGGGGCGGTCGCGCTCGCGATGGCCGCCCTGCCCGCCAAGGCGTGCGTCCTCGGCGGCGTCGTGGCCGTGATCGACAACTCCTTCGCCAAGCTGCGGCTGTTCAAGATCACCGAGTTCGCGGCGGCGGCCTTCCTGCTCGCGGTGCTCGGCGTGTTCACGCTTTACCTGGGGGGCGGCTAGATGTTTCCGGCCCAGGCGCCCGGCGTCTACACGGGCGCCGCCAACGTGATCGCGGTCCTGATCTTGCTGGCGGAATTCGGCATGTTCCGGCAGGCGCTGCTGCGCGATCAGGTCCGCCTGTATGCGGGCCAGTCGGCCTTGATCGCCCTGCTGGCGGTGCTGGTCGGGGCGGTCAGGAACCTGCCCGAGCTGTACGTGCTCGCCGCGGTGACGGTAGCGCTGAAAGCCGTAGCGATCCCCGTGCTGCTGCGCCGGCTACTCCGCGAAACCGAGCCCGAGCACCTGATCGAAACCGGCCATGACATCGCCGGGAGCGGCGGCCTGAGCCTGGCCAGCACTGTGCTGATCGGCATCGTGGTCGCTGCGTTCGGGTTCTTCGCCGCGACCGTGCTGCCTGCTGGCGGCGGTGCGCCCGCGACGGCGCTGTCGGTGTCGATCTCGGTGGTGCTGGTCGCGTTCGTCCTGATGATCAACCGTCGTGATGTCGCCTCGCAGGCCGTCGGGCTGTTCTCGCTGGAGAACGGGATCTCGCTGGCCGCCCTTGTCGTCGCGGCGAGCCTGCCGCTGATCCTGGAGGTTGCGCTGCTCGTCGACCTGCTGCTCGCCGTGGTGGTGTTCGGCCTGCTGATCCGCCTGCACCACGGCCGTGCCGAGACGCTGTCCACCACGGACCTGACGAGCCTGCGGGGGTGAAGCAGTGACCATCGTCGTCCTCGTCTTGCTCGCCCTCTCGCTGGGCGCGGGAACGGCCGCGATCTGGCTGCCGTCACCCGCGGCAGGTCCCGTGACGGCTGCTGCGGGAGTCGCGAGTTTCGCGCTGGTGCTCGCCATGGTTCCGGCTGCCTCGCACCACGACATCGGCTTCGGAGGCTTCATCCGGATAGACGCGCTCAGCGTGGTGTTCCTGCTCGCGACCAGCTTCTTGTATGCAAGCGTGGCCGTGTACTCGGTCGGATACCTGCGCTCGGCAGCCGGGCATCACGCCCCGGATCGCGTCTATTCGCGCCGCTTCTGGGCGGGGCTCAACCTGTTTGCCTGGACGATGCTCGTCGCCCCGGCGATGAGCAACCTGGCTCTGCTGTGGATCGCCATCGAGGTGACCACGATCGTGTCGGCGCTGCTGGTCGCCCTCGAGGGCACAGATGGCGCCGGCGAGGCCGCGTGGAAGTACGTGCTGCTGGCGTCGGCTGGCCTGGCGGTCGCCCTGCTCGGCACAATCTTCATGTACTACGCGGGCGCGCATGTTCTCGGCCAGTCCTACGGCCTGGGCTTCGCGCCGCTGCTCGCCGTGGCCGCGAGCCTCCCGCACACGGTGGTGCGGCTGGCGTTCGTGCTGGCTGTGCTCGGCTACGGCACCAAAGTGGGCTTCTTCCCTGTGCACACCTGGCTGCCCGACGCGCACTCGGAGGCGCCCACCCCGGTCTCGGCGCTCCTGTCCGGCTCGTTGCTCGCGGTTAGTTTCTACGCCGTCCTGCGGTTCTACCAGATCGCCGCGACCACGCTCGGGCCTGACTTCCCCCGTGCGGTGCTGCTGGCGTTCGGTGTCGCCTCACTGCTTCTCGCTGCCTTGTACCTGCTCGACCAGCGGGACTATAAGCGCATGCTGGCGTACTCCAGTGTCGAGCACATGGGCATCCTGGCCATCGGGGTCAGTTTCGGCGCGCCGGTCGCTCTGGCCGGCGTGCTGCTGCATGTCCTGGCCCATGCCGCGGCGAAGGGCAACGCGTTCATGGGCGCTGGAGTGCTCGTCCGCAAGTTCGGGACAAAGAACATCGGGTCGGTCACCGGAGGGCTGGATCTGCTGCCGTGGAGCGGGCCGCTGTTCCTGACGGCGGTCCTGGCGTTGTCGGCGATGCCTCCGTTCGGGATATTCCGCAGTGAGTTCGAGATCGTGACCGGCGGTCTCGCGGCATCGCATGATGCTGCCGCCGTTGTGCTGGTCGTACTCGTCACGGTTGCATTCCTCGGCCTGTCGATCGCGGTTAACCGGATGCTGCTGCTGCCTGGCAGGGACGCCGCCATCCAGCGGGGCGAGCCAAGCGTGTGGATGGTCCTGCCGGTAGCGGCGGGGGTGATCGCCCTGCTGGTGCTCGGCCTGCATCCGCCGGGTGAACTGCTGAATCTCCTGGACCGGGCAGTGACCGCGCTCCGGGGGGCGGCATGACAGGCTCCGCGGGGCTGCTCACCGACACCGATGCCTGGCTTGACCTCGTGGTCCGGAATGTCCAGGCCGGCCAGCGGTTCGCCGGCATGATGGGAACCCAGCGCGGCGATGCCCTGCTGCTATCCGCGCACCTGGCCACCCCGGGCGGTATCGCCACCCACGACCTGCTCCTGCCCGAGGGAGCCAAGTCGTACCCGGCGCTGACGCCGCTGCTGGGTGCCGCCTTCTGGTACGAGCGGGAACTGCACGACCATTTCGGCATTGTGCCGCAGGGCCATCCCCGGCTCGAACCGCTCGTCCTGCCGTCAGGCAGCGGAGGCAGTCCACCGCGCCTCGGCGCGGCCAGCCAAGACGCCGCCGCATGGTGGCCCGATGAGCAGTCGGTACCGCGGCACGTGCTCGGGCCCGGTCTCTTCACGATTCCGCACGGTCCGGTCCGCTCCGGCGTGATGGAGTCGATCGAGTATCTGGTCGAAACCCCTGGTGAGGATATTCCGCACCTCAATATCCGGCTGTACTACAAGCACCGGGGCGTCGAGAAACGGTTCGAGCAGCTGACTCCCGGTGACGGCGTCCTGCTGGCCGAGCGGACCGAGGCCATGGCCTCGGTGGCGCATGCCCTCGCCTACTGCCATGCGATCGAGCGGATGTGCGGCGTGCCGGAGGTACCGTGGCGGGCCAGGCTGATCCGGGTACTGCATGCCGAGCTCGAGCGTCTCGCTGCTCACCTCGACGTCGCGACCAGGCTCGCCGACGCGGCTGGGCTAGCGGTCGCGACGGCCAGGTTCGGCCTGCACAAGGAGCGTGTGCTGCGGCTGGTCGGCCGCATGTGCGGCAGCAGGTTCGGCCGCGGCGTGGTCGTGCCAGGCGGGGTCGCGGGCCTGCCCTTGGTGGGGGCCGCCGATTTCCTGGCTCAGATCGCCGCGATGGAACGGGCGATCACTGCGGACGCCCGCGTTCTGATGGGGACCGCGTCGTTCCTGGACCGTCTGAGGGGAACAGGCCCGTTGCGGCCAGAACGGGCCGCTGAGCACGGAGCCGTCGGCCCGATCGGCAAGGCGTCAGGTCACTCCGACGACGCGCGGTTCGCCCGCTCCTACGACGCCTATCCCGAGCTGGGGCTTGGCGACTACCCTGAGCACCGGGCGGGCGATGCGCTGGCACGGCTGCGAGTCCGGTGGGATGAGGTCCGGCAGTCCTTTCACCTGCTGCGGCAGGTCGCCGACGAGCTCGCCGATGCGGCTGAGGGCCCGCTCCAGGCGGTCGCTGACGTGACCTCCGGCCGGGTCGTGGGCTGGGCCGAGGCTCCGCACGGGGAAGTCCTTTACGACCTGCGGGCCGAGGACGGCCAGATCACCCGCTGCCGGCCCCGGTCGCCGTCGTTCCACAACCTGGTCTTGTTCCATGAGGTCTTCGCCGGGGACATCCTGACGGACTTCCCGTTCATCGAAGCCAGCTTCGGCCTGTCAGTTGCGGGGGTCGCGCTGTGAGGAAAGCTGTCGCCTGGCGCCGGGCTGACCGGCGGGTGCGGCCATGAGCCCGTGGGTACTGCGGGGCCTGCGCGACGGTGTGGTGACAACTCGCTGGCCGGCTCGACCTGACCCGTATGCGGACGGCTGGCGGGGCGCGGCGGCGGTCGTTGACCCCCGCCCCGCCGACGCCACCAGCCTGGCGTCGCTGTGTCCCACAGGGGCGATCAGTGCACCGGCCGGCCGAGATGTCGTCCTGGACCAGGGTCGTTGCGTGCTCTGCGGCGCATGCGTGCGGCAGCGTCCTGACGTGTTCGGCTGGTCCCGCGGATCTGCTTCAGCCGCACTGAGCAGGACAGCGCTAGTTGTTCCCGAGCGTGCCGAGACAGCGCCGGAGATCGCTGCCGTCAGGGCCGCGCTGGCCGCGAGGACCAGGGCGCTGCGGCGGTCGGTGCACCTGCGGCACATCGACACGGGCTCGGACGGCAGCGAGGAGCTGGAGATCGCCGCCTTGCTCAATCCGGTCTACGACGTGGCTCGGCTCGGCATTTTCTTCACCGCCAGCCCGCGGCACGCCGACGTGTTGCTGGTCACGGGAGCGGGCGCGCACGGCATGGCCGAGCCGCTGCGCCGGACCTACGACGGCATGCCTGATCCGAAGGTCGTCATCGCGGTGGGAACCGACGCGATTAGCGGCGGGATGCAGTGCCGCGGCGTCGCGACGATGGCGGCGGCACCGCCGGAGCTTGCCGCTGACGACGGCGAACCTGGCATTGTCGCCGCGTCCTCGGCCGGCGGGTCATACGCCATTGCGGGAGGCGTCGGGGCGATGGTGCCTGTGGACGTCTGGGTGCCCGGCTCGCCGCCGCCGCCGTTCGCTATCCTGCACGGCCTGCTGCTGGGCCTTGGACGGCTGCCCGGGCAACCTCAACCCGGAGGTGCGCAGCGATGACGGGGTTCAGCGCCGCCTTCGCGGCTGGTCTCGTAGCGTTTCTTCTGGCCGGCCTCGTCGACCTGGTCGCTGGGGCGCGACGCGACGCGCCTCGCGCCGTCCCCTACGTAATTGGAGCGGCGGGGGCGGGATGCCTGACTGTCGCCGGGGCCGGTGCGCTGGCCGGGCATTCGGCGCGGCTGACGGTCGGTGGGTGGCTGGGGCGCGGTACCTCAGGCCTGGCGGCGGACCGGCTCTCCGGGCTGTTCCTGGTGATCGGATTCGGTGCGGCCTTCGCCGTGTCGCTGGCGTTCGCGTCCTGGGCGGCGCGGCCCGGCGCTGTCGGGCGGCGCGGCCTCGGCGCCGGATATGCGCTGACGCTCGGGGCGGTCGCGGTCTTCCTGACGGCCCGGGACGCATTCACGTTTCTGCTGGCTTGGGAGCTGCTGACGGTCGCGTTCTACCTCCTGGCAGGTTTCGAACGCGGGCGATCTGGACGGCCGGGCGGGGCCCTCGTAACGCTGGCGTTCGGCAAGGTCAGCGGAGCCGCGCTGCTGCTGGGGCTCTTGCTGCTGGCTGTGCGCTCCGGCTCGCTGGACGTAGCTTCGTTCGCGCACGTACCGGCGGGCACCGCGCGCGAGTCCGGACAGGTGCTGCTGGTCACTGGATTCGCGATCAAGGTAGGGCTCGTCCCGTTCCAGGTGTGGATGCCGCGTGGCTACGCGGCGGCGCCGGGGCCCGCCCGTGCGATCATGGGCGGAGTCGCGGTCAACGTCGGTTTCTACGGTCTTTGGCGCACGCTTGCCTTGCTCGGCGCGCCGCCCGCCTGGCTGACCGGCACCCTGCTCGTCCTGGCCGGCCTCACCGCGCTGCTCGGCATCGCCCATGCGGCTGTCCAGCCACGCCTGCAGCGTGTCATCGCCTACTCCAGCGTCGAGAACAGCGGCCTGATCGTGGCCGGCTACGGCGTAGCCCTCGTCGGCGCGGCAACCGGCGACCAGCAACTCATGGCTGTCGGCCTGCTCGCCGGAACGCTGCAGATCATCGCCCACGCCGCAGCCAAGTCGCTGCTGTTTACAGCCAGCGCTGTCATCACCTCCGGCCCCGATGACGGCTCCGCGACCGCTGGCGACGATCACCTCGACGCGCTCCGCGGATCTGCTCGCCACCGGCCCTGGACTGGCACCGGGCTGGCGATCGGGTCGCTGACGCTCGCCGGCCTGCCGGTCACGATGGGCTTCGTTTCCGAGTGGTTCCTGCTGGAGGCCTTGCTGCAGCAATTCCGCATCGCCGCGCTCGGCTATCGTCTGCTGCTCGCGATCGCCGGGGCCGCGGTAGCGCTCACTGCAGGCTTCGCCGGGGTTACGTTCGTCCGGCTCATCGGCCTGGTCGTGCTGGGGCCGCGCGCCGCTGTTGCCGACGGTGCGCCGCAGCGCGAGCGGCTCTGGGACGCCGGCGTGCTGGGTCGGGCCGGGATCGCGATACTTTCAGCCGCCTGCCTGATCACGACGGCCTTGATGCCGATGCTCATCCGCGCGATTGCCGCTGGCCTGTCCCCGGTCGTCGCCGCATCGGTTGTGAGCAGCGCCCGGCAGGCACCATGGGTGCTCGGACCGGTGTACAGCGGCTTCTCCGTCCTGTCGCCATCGTGGCTATGGATCGTGATGCCGCTCCTAGCGCTTACTGTGCTGACCTTCACGCGACTTGCCGCTGGCACCCGCATGACGCGCGTCCGGCGAGTTCCCGCGTGGCGATCCGCCACTGCGGGGGTCGAAGGCGCCGACTCTTATACCGCGACCGGCTTCGCGAACCCGGCCAGGCGGGTCCTGGCAGCCGTGTTGCACACGCGCGCCGAGGTCCGGCCGCTCACTGCCGACGGACAAGGCGATCAAGAGCAGGCAAACGGCCGCGAGGCCGGACAGGCAGACACGCCGGTCCCCGGACCACGCCTGGCATATAGCTCGGACGTCATCGAAGTGGTCGAGACCTATGTCTACCGGCCGATTCTGCGACCGCTCCTGGCCGTCGTGCGCGCCGCGAAGAGACTCCAGTCCGGACGGCTGGATGCCTATCTCGCCTACATGCTCATAGCCCTCGTGGGCCTGCTGGCACTGGTGACAGCCTTTGCCTGAACAGAAGTCAGATAATCAAGACGACAAGCTGTGCATTAGCCGATGGCGAAACACAATGGTTTTACCAGTAGCAGGAGCGTAGAGATGGCGCGAGCGTCGCGGCTGACGGTCTACCTCAGCCAGGATGACCAGTTCCGGCACCGCCCGATCTACACCGAGATCGTGCACCGCGCTCACGAAGCGGGCCTGGCGGGCGCAACTGTGCTCCGCGGCATCGAGGGCAACGGAGCCTCGGGCCGAATCCATACGGCGCGGCTGCTCAGCCTTGCCGAGCACCTGCCCGCCGTCGTCGTCATCCTCGACCACCCGGAGCGCATCCGGGAATTCCTGCCCCAGCTACGCGAGCTCGTGGTCGAGGGGCTCGTCACGATAGATGACGTCGAAATACTCAGCACCGGCGGCGCAGGCACCACTCTCAGCAAGTCGGAGCCAGAGGCGCACGACCGTTGGCCAGAAGAGGACTGAACAGTGCAGAAAAGGGCGAGGCAACGACCCTAAGGCAGCCAATTGGGAGGCGCCGTGAACCCCCTTGCCGACAGCAACACAACAGGCCAAGCAGCCCCAGCTGGCCCGTTCCGACGAGCTCTGGTGGCATGGGACGGCTCCGCCGACTCCGTCGCTGCCCTCCGCGCCGCGACGGCGATCGTCGGAGGACGCAATGGACACGTCGTCGCCCTCTCAGTGCTCGCGGCTAGCTCACACA
The DNA here is from genome assembly GCA_963739025.1 of uncultured Actinomycetota bacterium. GTDB lineage: Bacteria > Actinomycetota > Actinomycetes > Streptosporangiales > Streptosporangiaceae > Chersky-822. Next base: position 14,238 of record CAVTYS010000009.1, read on the forward strand.
GAGAAGCCAGCGAGGATGAACAAACCGTAGTCTCGCCGCAGGCCCGACACGTGCAAGCAACTTTCGAGACCGCCCGGGCAACCATTGCCAGGACCGCGGCCGTCAGGATTGACTTGCACCTTGCTGAGAGCCGCCACGTCGCCGGTTCGCTCTGCGACTACGCTGCCGAGCACGGTTTCGACCTGCTTGTGATAGGCCGACATGGTGACGGCGGCCTCACCCACCCCAAGCTCGGCCGCATCGCCGAAACCGCCGCCAGGTCCTGCAGCATTCCCGTGTTGCTCGTCAGCGCCCGCTGACCAACGATCTCTCCGGCGGCGTCCCGGATACCGGGCTGTCGCCCGGAGGCAACGACCGAGGTGCAGCTCCATGATCGCAAAGCTTGGTGCTGATATCGCGCCTTGAGGTTCTGGCACAGCCAGACTCGCAGCACATCACCCAGGCCAGTCCTGGTCCGAGGCCAGCAGATCGAGGAGCCGACTGCAAGGCCAGGTGGCCTGGCGCTGCTCCGTCTCGCTCAGGCTGCCGATCTCATCAGTCTGGCTGTGCCACCGCGGGCATTGCGCGAAGAGTGGGCATGCGCTGGCGGGCGGGCGGCCGTCGGGCGCGCAGGCCGGTTGGCGGTCGGATCGGAAAAGGCGCAACGCCCGCCACAGCAAGAGGAGTTCGTCATCGCTGACGTTCACCCAGGCCATAGCTCACTCCCACGTCGGCAGTGCCGAACCCAGGGACCGTCAGCGGCCTGATGCCGCATTCGTGGCGAGCCCATCGCCGCAGCCAAGTGTGGCACAACAGCCCACAGATCGGTTAACACGTATCGAAGGGCCGGGTCCTCCCACAGCGTCCTCAGCGCTGGCGGGGCAGAAGCGTCCCGCCGATGATCTCTCCGGCATGGGAGTAGTGCCAGATGCCGGCCTGATCCGACACGGCGCATTCAAACCCTTGACCAGTGCTTCGCGCGGCTTGTCCTCAGGAGAGCATCGAAAGCCGTCACCGGCTTGGCTACACTCCGGCGATGTGGCCGAGTTCCTTGACGCGGTAGAGCGAGCAGAGCTCAGCGACCTGTTCGACGAGCTGGGTCCGCGGGCGCCGACCCTGCTTGCGCCGTGGACGACCCGTGATCTAGCGGCGCATCTGGTCCTCCGCGAGCGCGATTACCTTGCCGGTCCCGGGCTTGTCCTGGGCGGTGAATGGGGCCGCATCGCTGAGCGACGAAGAAGAGCGCTCGCGCTGCGGGACTTCACATGGCTCACCGCGACGCTCCGATTGGGACCGCCGCCAGGTTTCTTCCGCGTCGGATGGGTGCGCCGGGTCCCCAACCTCAATGAGTTCTTCGTCCATCATGAGGACGTGCGCAGAGCCAACGGCCGCGGCCCGCGAGTCAGCGGCCATGTGATGGACGAGGCCCTCTGGGGTAACGTCGGCCGCGCGCGCTGGTTCCTCGCGCGGCGGCTGCGCGGCGCGGGTCTTGAGCTTCAGTGGTCGGGGACCGCGAAGGCCGTCCGGGCACGGCGGGGGGAACCCACCGCCCGCATCGCGGGAGCTCCGGGCGAACTGCTGCTCTACCTGTTCGGCCGGCAGGGCGCGGCACATGTCGAGGTGAGCGGCCCTGCCGCGGCGGTCGAAGCCGTCCGGCACGCGCAGTTCGGCATGTAACAGCAGTCCCACGCCCTCATCCAGGACCGATCCGCCCCAACGGCCCGACCGATCTGGTCACTCCAGGGCATCCGCGCTCGTCTCTGCCTGCGGCGGCGTCATGCTACGCCGGCCTGCGGTGTTGGCTCGGTTAGCTCGTAGACGGGGTTGATCATCACCGGCCCGGCGCTGCTGACTGTCACCTGTCCCCGCAGCCGCAGGCTGGTGCCCGGCCCGATGCCGGGTATATGAGTACGCCCGTAGAACAGCGCGGTCAGCTCTCCGCTGGGTTCGGTGATCGTGCAGGCCAGGATGGAACACTGGCCGACGGGCTTGATCCTGACCGAGTGCACGCGCCCCAGGACCTCCCTCCGTCCGCGGCCGTTGACCGTGTCGCCACCATCCGTGGTCTCACCAGCGGGGTCCGCGGGCTCTCCGTTCCGTGTCAGGCTGCTGCGCGGGGGATCGTTCTGGTGGCTGGCGTGCTCGTCCGGGCCATGGGCCCGGGCTGTCACGTCGAAGGGGACGATGGTTGCCGCCGAGTGCGGGATGTGGCTGGTGACCCGCGCGATCTTGTCAGCGGTGCGGTCATGCATGAGCCGGCCGAGCAGCGGCGGGTAGCTGCGGCGTGGCAGCACGATCGTGACGTGCGTCCCGGCCTGGGCGGTCTCCTTGACGACCAGGTCGCCGGCTGCGCGCTCGATTCTCCGGTCCGGGCAGTCGATGAAGTCGAGCGGAATGGCGCGATCCGACCGCAGCCAGAGCCGGCGGATGTGGTCGGCTCGCGGCTGGTCGATGACGAAGTGGACCGCACGCAGGTCGGTGGAGTGCAGGCTGCGGGCGTAGCGCAGGCTGGCAACGACGGCGAGGTCGACGTCGTCGATGAGCACGAGCACCGTCCGCCGCGGATAGTTAGGCGGATCGGGAGCCGGTTCCGTGCTGGTCGATTCGGCCGCGGCGGCCTCGGCGCGGTACCGGCGGTTGAGCCTGATGAACGCGAAGACGAGAAGCGGAAAGACCGCGACAACCAGCCAGGCGCCCTCAGTGAACTTGACGGCCGCGAAGATGACGACCACGAGAGCCGTGTACACGCCGCCGGCCACGTTGATGACCAGGCGCCGCCGCCAGCCGCGTTCCTTCACCCTGAGGTGGTACCTGGCCATCCCGAATCCGGCCATGGCGAAGCCCGTGAAGACCCCGATGGCGAGTATGAGTGCCAGGTCGTGGGTCTGGTTAATCGTCAAGAAGTTGACTCCGCCGCGTCGAACTCCGTCTGACGGCCGCTGCCAAACGCCGGATCGCGCGGCGCGCGGTGGCGACGTGACAGCAGCCACGGTCCTGCGTCTGACCGCCTCGATGCTCGCACGGAACCGGCCGCCGTCGGGCGCGCTGATCTGCACAGCTGGGCGATGACTGCTCATCTACGGGCAGATAGACCACCTGGCATGCTGCCCCGGCCGACTGCGCCAGCCAACGCAGTGCCGACCGTTCATCGCGGCCCCAGAGCCCGAAGTCGAGCACGACACTGGTGCCCAGCCGCAGGGCTTGCAGAGCGACCGAGATGAGCCGCCCTTCGAGCACGAAGCGCTTGCCGTCGGCCATCGAATCGCCGAACAGCGGGATCATCCAGTGATCCGGTGTCAGCCGCAGCGCCGGGCGCGTCGCGGCGAGTTCTTTGGCCCGGGTGGTTTTCCCGGCCCCGGGGAGCCCGACGATCAGGATAAGCGTGGCGGCACGCTGCTCCTGTGCAACGAAGGGCCCAGACCGGACCTCAACGGGCACTGACGGTGGCCGGCCGGACTGGCGGAGGCCGGGTACAGGCGGGCGCGGCAATGTTCCTCGTACCGTGAATCGAAACTCTCCGACTGAGACATGGCTCCCCTGATCAGGCAGGACGACCCGGCAGCACTGATCCGGCGGTACGTCCTGGCACTGACCCGTTGCCGGTCCCCTAGTGAGTCAGCATGCGTTAGCCGCTGCTCGGCCGGACCACACATCAGCAGCGGATGATCTGCGCGGCACCACACGGACAGCCGCGAACCATTGGATACGGAATCGATCCGAAGCGACCGGAAACGATCCGAAGCGACGCCTGGCTGCGAATCTGCCGATCTTCCACAGCGCATGGGGCGGCGAGTCATGCCGGGTGTGCGGTGACGGGGGGCTGGGTGACGGAAAGCTCCGGCGGGACGCCGTGGTACGGCTCAATCTCGACGAGGGTCAGCTGGCCGGTGCAGCCCTGGCTGAGGGTGGAGGAGGGGCGGTCGGCGGTGAGCACATTGGGGTTGCCGTGACGGCAGAAGCCCGGGACGGCCGGGTCCGGGTCGTACCAGGCGCCGGTGGAAAGCTGGGCGACGCCTGGGCGCACCGCCTCATCGACGGCCAGGCCGGCCAGGCAGGCACCCCGGTCGTTGAAGATCCGCACGAGATCGCCGTCGTGCAGGCCGCGGGCTGCCGCGTCGTCGGGATTCAGCCGCACCGGCTCACGCCCGGCGATCTTGACAGACTGGCTGTGCGCGCCGACATCCAGCTGGCTGTGCAGCCGGGACCGCGGCTGGTTGGCGACCAGTTGCAGACCGAAGCGCCGAGCGGCGGGGGAGCCGAGCCATTCGTCCGGTTCGAGCCAGACCGGATGGCCCGGGCAGTCCGGGTACCCGAAGCTGTCGATGGTTGCGGAGAAGATTTCGATCTTCCCGGTCGGCGTGGTGAGCGGGTGGCCCTCCGGGTCGGCGCGGAAATCAGCGAACGCCACCTGCTGCTCGCTGGCTACCGGCAGTTCGAGGCCGTCGCCTGCCCAGAACTCGTCAAAGCCCGGTACCGCCCAGCCGCGCTCAACCAGGTTGCCCTGCCACTCTTCATACAGGCGGCGCAGCCAGTCCATCGCGGTGCGGCCCTCGGTGAAGTCCTTGCCCGTGCCGAGCCGTTCCGCTAGCCCGGCGAAGATGCTGTAGTCGTCCCGTGCTTCGCCGTGCGGCCGGGTCAGCGACGGCATCGGGAAGAACATCCGGTCGTTTTGCCCCGAGCCGTAATCGTCGCGCTCGATGGACATGGTGGCCGGCAGCACGAAGTCGGCGTGCCGGGCCGTCGCCGTCCAGAACTGGTCATGCACCACCACCGTGTCCGGCCGGGCGAACGCCTCGCGCAGCCGCGCGAGGTCCTGGTGGTGAAGAAACGGGTTACCGCCGCACCAATACACCAGCCGGATGTCCGGGTAGGTCAGCCGCTGCCCGTTGTAGTCATAGGAGGCACCGGGATTCAGCAGCATGTCGGCGATCCGCGCCACCGGGATGAACGCGGAAGCTCCGTTCCTGCCCTGCGGCAGCCGCGGCACAGACACCTTGGGAGCTGGCTCGCCAACCATGGATGCGGACCCGTAGCCGTGGCCGAAGCCGCCGCCCGGCAACCCGATCTGGCCGAGCATGGCGGCGAGCACCACACCGAGCCACAGCGGCTGCTCTCCGTGCCGGGCACGCTGCAGCGACCAGCTGACGGTCACCAGGGTGCGCGCCGCCGCCATCTCGTGCGCGAGTTCCCTGATGCGCGCCGCTGGCACGCCGGTGATCTCCTCAGCCCACGAGGGATTCTTCACGACGCCGTCTGCCTCGCCGCGAAGGTAACGGGAGAATCGCGGGTAGCCGACCGTGTAACGGTCCAGGAAACCGGTGTCGGCCAGGCCGTCGGCGTCGAGCACCTGGGCGAGCGCGAGCATCAGCGCGGCGTCGGTGCCGGGACGTGGCGCGATCCACTCGGCCTGCGCATCGAGGGGCGTGTCGTCGCGGAGCGGGCTCACCGAGACGAACCGGCAGCCCCGTACCCGTGCGGCGCTCACCCAGCCGCGGGCGTTGTGCCGGGAGACCCCGCCCGGTGACACCGCCGCGTTCTTCGGCGACAGCCCGCCGAAGGCGACCACCAGCCCGCTGTGCTCCGCGACCACGGACTTGGCCGTGGCCTGGTTGAGCAGCACGTTGACGTCGGCGATCACATGGGGCAGCAGCACCGTGGAGGTGCCGAGGCTGTAGCTGTTCACGTGCCGCACGTAGCCGCCGAGGCAGTTCAGGAACCGGTGCACCTGGCTCTGCGCGTGGTGGAACCGGCCCGCGCTGGCCCAGCCGTACGAGCCGCCGTACACAGCTTCCGCCCCGTGATCGCGGTAGACCCGGCGCAATTCCCCGGCCAGCAGGTCCAGCATCATGTCCCAGGGCACCGGCACGAACGGCTCGTCGCCGCGTCCCGGCGCACCCGGGCCGTGGTCCAGCCAGCCCTTCCGCACGTGCGGTACAGCGATGCGGGCCGGGTGATGCTGGGCGGAGGCGACGTTGCCGATCAGCGGCATCGGCTCAGGGTCACCCCGCCACGGCCGCACCTCAGTCAGCCGGTCGCCATCGCTGACCGCCTCGAATGTACCCCAGTGCGTCAGGTGGACGGCCATGCGTCAATCGTAACCACCCTGCGCGGCAGCTGCCCGGGCGCCAATGGCTTCGAAGCGGCAGGCGATGAGGTCCACGCACTCGTGGAGCCGGCCGCAGCGCTAGTCGGACGGCACCGAATCATCAGGGTTTCGTGGCCTCCCAGGGCAGGTGGTCGCCGCCGCGGTCCCGTCCTGCTGCAGACTGATCGCGTCTAGCACCGAGCGGGCCACCGCCTGGCCGCAGTACTACACCGATGGCTGCTTGCGGACGCGGAAGCGAAGGATGGTGACGGCGCCCGACCGCGTGCTGTCGAGCGGTTCCAGGTCGATCCTGGCGAGGCCAGGGGAGGAGAAGCGGATGCCGTCGCCGAGAAGCACCGGCAGGACGTATACCAGGATCTCGTCGACGAGTCCCCGCTGCAGGCACTGGCCGGCCACGTCGGCGCCGAGGATTTCCAGATTCTTGCCGCCCGCAGCGTCCAGTGCCGTGGCGACCGCTTCCCCGATGTCGCCGGTGAGGTACGTGACCCCGGGGTCCGGCGGGTCAGGCGGCCTATGGGTGAGGACGAACGTGGGTCCGGAGAAGGGGTAGCCTTCGCCGCTCGATACTGACCCCCGCTCTTTGTCGGCGTCCATCCTGCTACCTACCTCATCGGTCCGCCTGCCGACGAGCATGGCGCCGGTGGCTGCCGCGATCTCCGGGAACTCGTCTGGCGCGACGAAATCGAAAATCCAGTCGATCGCGTCACCGGGACCGGCGATAAAGCCGTCGAGGGACATCGACCTGTTCACGACCACCTTGCCGCTCATCTCACGACCTCCCGGCCGTCGAACTCGATTGCCACAGCCGCGTCTCCTTCCTCTGTCGCGGGCTTGTACCCGCGTCCGCAGCAATGACGTTACGGGCGTCCGGATCTCACCGGCCCACACGCTTGCGCTTGATCACCCGCTACGCCGAACCGCGATCGTCTGTAATACCGTCGGCTCGGCCTACGTTTGGTCAGTTGATATCGAACTCGTTGCCTTCCGGGTCCTTCATCCCGACCGCGTAATGGTCCAGCCCTTCCTCGGGCAATGCGCCTGTGATGGTGGCGCCCAGGCCGGCCAGCCGGCTGGCCTCCGTGTCGACTCGCCTCCTGCGAGTCTCGATCGGGTCCGTCCTTTCACCACTGGCGTGGACGTCGAGGTGCAGCCGGTTCTTGACCGCCTTGGCATCTTCGACGACATGGAACCATATGCTCGGCCCGTGGCCTTCCGGGTCGCTGATCCTGTCCGCCCCGTCGACCAACTCCTCCTCGGGCAGCCCCAGCTTGCGGTAGAAGTCGTTCCAGCTAGCGAATCCGTCGGGGGCCGGCGCGAGCTCATAGCCCAGCGCGGCGGCCCAGAACCGGGCCAGCAGGTCCGGGTCGGCACAGTCGATGACCAACTGAAAGCGGACAGGCACCGGTTTCCTCCCCAAGCCGCTCGGGTAGCTACCGACATCCTGCCCGATGCTTCGCGGTGCGGGGGAGAGCGCTGGAAGGGTGAACGGATCCGAGACCAGGCGGGCGTCCGTCTAGAGCGCCGTGCGGACGTGGCCGCGCGCTGCGGGGAGCTGTTCGGCTGGCTGATGGCCGAGCTGGCCGACGTGACCGCCGGGCAAGTGCCTAGCACCAGCATGCGAGTCCAGCGAACGCCTCGGCTAGCCGATGTTGGCCGCCAGGTCTCGATAAGCAGGGATGAGCTCCTTCCACCGCGCTTGGGCATCGCAGCGCTCACGCCCAGCGAGGTGGGCAGCGAGGTCTTCGGCATGGATCTGGATCCCCGCCCCGTAGGCGGCGAGCAAGTCCAGGGGCATGCCCCGTTCCTCCCAAACCAGAATGGACTGGTTGCCGTCGGTGGCCAGGGTGACCTCGATGACCTCCTCGTCCGGCTGGCCCGGTTCCAAGGTCAGCAGTAGCCGGCGCGAGGGCTCGCACGCTTCCACACGCCCTGTGCCTTCCGATCCGCTGGCAAAGAAGCGGAATCGGAACTCACCGCGGAGGCGCAGGTCGCCCTCTACTTCGCCCATCCAGCGGGCAAGGCGGCCGGGATCGGTGAGTGCCGACCACAGGTCGCCGGAATCGGTGTCGTAGCGGTCTTCAACGCGCACGATGCCTGTGCCATCTACTGATCGCAGGCTGCCCAGGATGGGGATACCAGGACATGCGTTGCTGGTCATCTGGTGCTCCTTCGTTCGCGCTTTCCCGTGCTGTCCCGGTGTGCATAGCGTCCAGTCGCTGTTGCACGTTTGCTGTGTTCCGTGGCTTGGACGGCTCTACGAGCCCTAACTCATCGGTCCAGTCTTGACACGGCGGAGGACGGTCGAGTGCCGTAAGGAGGCAATCTGGGCCCGCCATTGACGGGAAAGTCTGTAGTTGAGCTGCTCGGCCAGTGCGACGATGATGCCCTCGGGGCCGCGGACGTAACAGAGCCGATAGCTGTTCTCGTACTGCGCCAGCCCGCCAGCGATTTCGGCGCCGTGGGTGCGCAGGCGGGCAACGACGTCATCTATGTCTTCGACGGCGAACATGACGCTACGGATGCCCAGCGTGTTCGCCGGGCCGGCCGTGGCCGTCCGGAGTCCGCATCATCGCGATGTCGACCCGGACGTCGTCGAGCCCGACGACTGCGGCCAGCCGCGCCAAACACGAGCGGGCTTGGCTGGTTATTGCCCCCGCGGCTGTGACTCTGGCGCTAGCGACGCCAGTAGCTACCTGGTGGCTGGTCGGTCCTTTGAACACCGCACCGGCCCGTGTTGGCCTCGACTACGCGTTCCGTCCCTGGCCGATCAGCCCGGTAGCGGCCAGGGCAGCGGGCATCGCGGCGGTAGTCCTGGCCGTCATGTCCCTGGCAATCCTGATCTGGGCAACGGCGCGGCATCAGCTTGATGCGCGGTGGTGGGGCGTGCTGACACCCCTGCTTGTAGCAGGCTTCATTGCCGGGGCTGGATGGCGTGTTATGACCGCCGGGGTGCTGGGCACCAACATCGGCGCCGGGTTTGTCGAAATGCTTGGCGGGCCATTGGTTCTGATCCTCCTGGCCTGGGCGCTGGGTTACTCCCTTTACCTGGCGTGGGGGCAGACACCGGCCGGCCCGCAGGGTCCTTCTCCTGATCTGCTCGCGTGGTCGCAGGTAGTCGACGTGTCGCGGGTTACAGAACATACCGCTAAGGCGGCCGAAGAATATCTGCGCGACTACGTGCGCATGACCCGGCTGGCCGGGCGCGAGTACGGCCTGCGCCTGGTTTCGCTTCTCGAAACGCAGATAAGCCCGCCGCCACCGCTCAGCCTCAGGCCTTCGGAAATAGTTGCGACTGTATTGGCCGTTCGCCGTAAGCAACTCGGCGTTGAGGACTGACGCCCACGAAGACTTGCGGCTATGACTCTCGCCGGCAAGGCCACGCGCCTACGGCTCTGTTAGGTGATCGGGGCCAGCCAGGTTGCCTGCCAGGTGTCGCTCCCGACGCGCCCGTCGACCTCGAGCCCCTTCTCTCTCTGGAATGCCCGGCATTTGCTGTCGGAGTCCTGCCGGAACCAGCCATCGGTCTCGATCGTCCATCCCCTGCGGGCCATCTGCGCCTGCCAGACCTGCACGTCGCGGCCATGCATTTGCGGGTCGGTGAGCTGCAGGATGCGCCCAGGCCATGCCGGAACGTGCGACCCGCCGCCGCTGCCACCGAGCCGGTGCATGACCCCGGTCCTTAGTTGGTTCTCTCGAACCGTGCCGGGACAGTCGTGGCCGCTTTGGTTCCATGAGCTGTACTGCTCATGCCAGCCGAGCCCGTCCTGCCCTCCTTCGGTGAGCCACACCGGCGGGATGCCGACCCACTTGCAGATCGCGACGATCGAGTCGAGCTGCTCGGAGGTCCACGGACGCTGGTTGTGGTTGTCGTCCTGGGTCTCGATGGAGATGGCCCACATACTGGCTCCGAACTCGGCCCAGGCGACGAGGTCGGTGTCCATGTACTGCTCGACGGTGCCGTCCCACATCACCTGGAAGTGCGAGGCCAGCCGTTGGTGAGTCTGGTCGTATCTGGTGTTCCACCAGGAGAGCAGCGAGCCATGGTCGGTGCCGCCGCCGTTGGTGTGGACGATCACGGCTCGGTACTTCGGACCGCGGAGGGGAAGGCTGCCGGCAAACTTCACCGGCCGGAATTTGGCATGTGGATAAATAGGCATAGTACGCCCCCCAAATCGGCCGGTTGACAGGAAACCGGCCAAGTATTCGAATTAAATACCGTAGCATATCGATTTGGGGCATACAACAGCTCAGCGTCCTTCACCTGGAAGTGCCATATGGCAGCCGCGAAAAATGGCACGTTGCGGCTGGCCTGTAGCTACGCGGCCCGGCACCTCCCGCCGCGTGAGTGACCGCATCTGCCTGGGCACACGCCCTGATGCAACGTTCCCGCCGGCCGGGTCGCGGCCGCCATCGTGTCTCAGGCGATGATCCGCCCAGCGCGAAGGGCCGCAGGATGTGTCATCGCATCGCTACGCCGCCGCGGTTACCGATTGCCCCATTGCGTGACTATCTGGCAAGCAAGGAGCAGAATATTGGCGAAAGCAAGGGGTGGGGCTGATGTCCCTAGATCTCGTGCACGCCCGAATTAGCGGCGCCGACGGATAGGTGATTTCCGAACAGCCCGAACAGACCGAACAGTCCGAACGGTCAGAGACTGCGCAGACGGGTACTGAGGGAGGCGGCTGATGGCTCGATTCCGGGGAGGTCCGCGCAGCCGGACACTGGGGTCAGGCACATCCAGCCCATTAGCCCTGTGGGCACGACCGGTGGTTTCGGCGCTAGCAGAACCCGTTATCCGACCCATTCGCGCCCGTAGGGCGCGTCGGCTGGCCCGCTGGAACATCGACCGCGCGAAGAGGTGGCGGCGCAAGCGAATCAAGGTGCGCGTGCTTGAGCTCGCTTCCTACTTCGGCGCTGTGCTCCTGGTCTTGTGGGCGGGGGCGTCCGTCTACGTCATGATCGTCGGCGGCCCGAGGTTCCTCGCGGATCTCAATACCCGCTGCAACGCCTACAGCCAGGCTTGCGGCACGGTCTTCGGGTTTCTTACCCCGCTCCTCTCGGTGGCGCTGGCATCGGCGGTATTTCTCTTCTACCGGCTCCGCTACGTGAAGTCCCCGGTCGTGCGGAAGGCAAAGAAATCCCCGCAGGAACTGGTACAGACGGCCACTCGCAATATCGGCTCCATTGTCGGGCGCGACGAGTTGTGCCGAGTGATCATGGAGGATATACGCGACCGCCAGATCCGCCGGCCGCATCTGGTGGTCGGCGGTGTCGGCACGGGCAAGACCGCCGTCCTGGTGCAGATCACCAAGCTTCTCGCCGAACGTGGTGCCATCCCGGTGCCCATCCGGCTGCGGGACGCCAGGGACGGCCTGAACTTCCGCGAGCTGGCGTACAGGCGCTTCCTCAGCATGACCGAGGAGAGGCTGCTGTCTGAGAGCGAAGCGGAAAAGGTGTGGCGGCAGCTGTGCAAAGACGACCGGGTCGTGGTCATCGCCGATGGCCTGGAAGAGGCTCTGACCGAGGGCAGCGCGGACCAGGACCGTGACAATCTCGTCCGGGTCGCCATTCACCGCGCCCGTGAGCTGCGACTGCCGCTGGTCATCGCGTCACGCCCGCACGACCCGCTCCGGGGCGCGGATGCCACCATCATGGAACTCGATCCGCTCAGCGAGGAAGCAGCACTCGAATACATTCTTGAGGGCAAGACCACCGACGACCTGCGCCGGCTGAACCGGATTGTCGAGACAGCGGGCCTGTCCGAGTTGCCGCTCTATCTCCAGATCACCCGTCAGCTGTACCTGAATGACCAGCTGGACCACCTCGTGCCCGGTCATGCCACCAGGAAACTGGACACCCGAAGCCTGGATCGCTCAGAACTGCGGTTCCGCCTGCTCGACACGTGGACGGAAGCCCTCTTCGATGGCCACCTCATGGCGGCCGTGCCGCTTGACCGCCCCGAGCGGGAAGCCGCCGTCGAATGGCTTTCCGCTCTGGCGTGTATCGGGTTGATAGCGGACACCATCGACGTCAAGTATGACGACTACTTCCGCACCCCGAAGAAGGGCCAGGAGATCTCGGCCACCGATCAGAAGCCGAAATACCAGGCGATCGATAGAGAGATACAGGCCACTGTTGAAAAGAAGCTCTCTCGCCACCTTGACGTCCGGCTGGCGGCCAGCTGGGGAGACCGACTCGGGCTGGTGGAGGCGCGCGGCGACGGCCTGCGTTTTCTGCACAGCATCATGCAGGCATATCTCGGATCCCGGTTCATGCACTCTGCCCTGGAGGATCCGGTGTTCCGGCGCGAAGCGGAATCCGCGCTGAAGAGACCGGGAAGGGAGATCCTCATCGCGCTGGTTCTTTATTCACGCCGGGCGGCCGCTTCCCGGGCTGGTCAGGCAAGGCTTGCGCTGGAGCAGGCGGGTGCCGGCCGCCGACCTGTTCCCGCCCTTCCGGCGGCCGCGCCAGCGCCGATGGGAGCATCGCAAAAGCAGCGGCGGGCGGCGAGATCCCCGGCACCCGCGACATCGCCGGTGGTGGCCGTGCGGGCCGGCGACGCCAGCGCCGCCAAGGCCGGGAGCGCGGGCACACCAGGCACGCCGGCGACCGGACGGGCGCAGGCCAGCGGTGTGCCGGTCGTTTCCAGCGATGTGGGAACGATTCGAGACCTGATTGTCCGCTCCGCCGCTGACGCTGCTGACGACGTCAAGAAGCTCGACCTGTATGCCGCTGCGCTCGAAATCGACAGCTTCCATGACAATCCGGTCCACGGGCAGATTGCGGGCAACGTCGCGCGCCGCTGGCAGAACATCCGCGGCGGGGACCTGCGAACCCTCGACGAGGCCAAGCTGGGGGTGGTCTATCGATTCGCCGACGCGGTTCGGGCGATCGACAACCGCCACGACCGGATCCTCATGCCGGCCTACCGTGAATTGTTCGAGGTGGCGCTGCGAGGACTCTTATCCGATCCGGCTCGCCATCGCGCAGGAGATCGGGTCTGGCGGCGACACTGCCTTCGGGCTCCTGTATGACAAGAACGGCGGGGTATGGAAATCGGCCGCCTGGCCGGCGGACTGCGCTGACGGCAAGGAAGACGGTGCCGCCAAGGAGGGCAAGAAACCGCGCAAACGCGCCCCGGCCGAGGGGCAGCCGACAAACGGCCAGAGTTCTAAGCGCGAGAAAGACGAAGATCGGATGCTGCGCACCCGGGCTGTCTGCGCATGGCTGATACCGCTGCTGACCGGTTCGGTTCAAGACCATGAGGACGACGCCCGACAGGAACTCGGCCGGTGGCTGAGGCATGTTGGGCAAGATGCGCCGGACGGTGCCGGGCCAGGGCTGCCCTTCTCCCTGGAAATGGCGCTCGCGCAGGGCTTCAAGTACGCCGCGAACCGGCGGCGCCGGCACCCGCGCACGTCGACATCGGCGAGGGACTTCCTGGCGGAACAAGCAATAGAGATGCTTGGAAAAGCCCGCTTCTGGTTCTCGCAGCTGACCCTCATCCAGGCACTCTGCCTGTGGGAGTTGCCGGAACCAAGCGCACGCGGGGGCGCGGGAACCTGGCCGGGCAGCGAGAGCTCGCCTTGCTCACCTTGGTCAGCAGATCACGAAGGTAGTGCGTCCGGCATCTTTGCCAGCTGGCGCCCGGCAGGGTCGCGGCGATGGCGGCGATCAGGCCGCGGTGAGCATCGGAGGTGACCAGCACGACCCCGGCCAGGCCGCGGGCGACCAGGCCGCGGAAGAACGCCAGCCAGCCCGCGCCGTCCTCGGCGGAGGTGACCTCGAAGCCGAGGATCTCCCGCTTGCCGTCGGCGTTCACGCCGGTGGCGATCAGCCCGTGCACGAGCACGGTGCGGCCGCCCTCGCGAACCCGCTGCGTCAGCGCGTCGGCCTGCACGAACCGGTACGGCCCGGCGTCCAGCGGCCGGGACCGGAACTGCTCCACCGCGCCGTCCAGGCTCTTGGCCAGCTCGCTGACCTGGCTCTTGGACAGGCTCTTGATGCCGAGCGTCTCGGCCAGCTTCTCCACCCGCCGCGTCGACACGCCCAGCAGGTAACTGGTCGCCACGACCGAGATCAGCTGGCAAGGACGGGAGTTCACCAGCATGGATCGAATCCCGACGCGATCGTGGGTCGCTGGCTCGACCTGGCCCGCAACAGGGACCATCCGTTCGTGGCGGAAGCGGGCCAGCTTGCCGTACGAGCCCTGCAGACCGGCCGGCCCCAGCGCTTCCTGTGGATCGACGAGAGCGGCGTCGTCTCGAAGGTAGGGTCCCGCTCGGCGCGCCAGAGTTCCTACCGGCAGCACAATCTGTGGATCCCGTCATCGACCGGCTGGGCGGCGCTTGACCCGCGGGCTCAGCAACTCGTCGCCGATGTGCTGCTCATGCTGAATCTCGCTGAGCGAGGACAGAACCAGAAGGAGTTCGAGCAACGACTCAAGCGCATCGATCGCAATGACCTGCCGCCGTGCTTCAGCCAGGACCGGGACCCGCTCTGCCCCAAGAGAACTGCCGGGGGCCTTGACGCGGCGCCCGGCAGCAACTGCAAGGACGGTTGCCCCTTCGGCCTGTGTCCGTATCCGCCCAACGGGAAACAGTCGTACCGCGCCGAGCTGAGCGAGGCCTTCTGCCGCAGGCAGCAGACGCTGCTCAGTGGCGGCTGGGCGCTATCGAACCCAGCCAGATGGCAGTCGGTCCCGCGAGGAAATCTGAGGCGGTTCTGGGAACAGATGGGCGACCGCGCGCGCGGCGGCAACACCGAGCAGAACGGCGAGTAACGCACGTGCGGTGCGGTCGCCGAGTGGCCGTGGCCACAGGTCAGTGCGCGCTGCCGGTCCCGTGGATCTTCCTCGTTGGATGAGCGGCGACCCGGTCGGGCGGGGACAGGAGCGTGAGGGGCCGCGCAGCAGTTACTCCGGCAGGTTGCGGGCAGCCGTTGTTGATCCAATCGATGGCGATGCTCGCCCAGGTCACGCCGCCCATGCCAGGGGCCACCACGCCGAGCGCTCGTGCCATGGCGTTCTTCCCCTGCAAGAGGTCGGAAACGAAGCGGCTGCGCTGAGCGTCGCCAGGAACGATCCAGCCGCCATCGTCATGTGCCAGCGCCTGCATGAACGCCTCGGTCGGCTGGTCGAACCACCATGCCACCGGCTGGGACACGAGCTGGCTGGGAGCGGAAGGATCCGGGCCGGTCAGCTTCTCTGCCTGGTGCGCGGGCTGACCCTTCTGGCGGCGGCGCATGGTGTCAATCAGGTGGGCCATTCGCTCCGCAGGCGTGACTGGGAGCTGGGCGGGGCCGGCCGTGTCGGCCGCGGGGCCTGGCAGTGAGCGGACCCACGTTCTCCAGATCTCGATCTCCGTGTCGGTGAACACCTTGTACATCGGCCCACCGGGTGTGAGCAGACTGAAGAAGGGGCTGTTGTCGGGGTCGCCCGCAAGGACCATCCCTCCGTCGATGAGCCCTGCCATGACCTCGGCCGGATCGGCGAACAGGTCGTTGAGCAGCTTGCCGGCAAGCCGCTTCTGGCCATGGTTGACCCGAGCCCTCGACGCTCGCTCCTCGACCATGGCGGTGACCTTGTCCGCGGACGTGGGGGGATGCAGGCGCTTCTTGAGCATGTCGTCGGCCAGCGTGCCCGTCGTGGCGAATGCGACGTACCCGTTCCAGACCCGTTCCCATTGGGCTTGCATCGCCTCCTCGCCCATATCCGCGCGCGACTGCTCAAGATAAAGCTCGATGGCTCGCCTCGCCATTGCCCCATGGCCTGTCGCAGCATTGTCGATCGCCACGTGCATTTCGTAGAAGTGGGGGTCGAGATCAAAGTACTCGTTGAGCCGCACCATGTTCTTGAGCTCAACCGAGCTCCATTCAAGGTATTGTGTCATCCCCAGGAGTTCCGGGAAGAAAGCTTGGGAGAACTCCGAGACGACCAGCTGGAACAGCGGCACGGTGAATGCCGAGTCAAGTAGATCGGGATTCTCCGCGTACTCCCGCGTGCGGATGTCAGGCAGGTAGATATCAACGCTATTTAGCAGGGCAGTGTAAATGTTGGCGTGATTAAGTTTGGGATCGCCAGCACCAACCTCTTCCATGAGAATCTGGGCCAGCAGAGAGCGCACTTCGTCGATGGGTCCCACAGGGACGATATTCCTCAGCCATGCGCCGTCCGTTTGATTGAACGGAGCCATCTGGCGAATCCACTCAACCACGTCGTCACGACTCCTCAGCGACCAGCCTTGCTGAGCTTCGTAGCGGCTCACGTCGTCGACCAGCCCCTGATAGATCTGGTCGAGCCGAGCCTCGAAGTCGCCCTTCGTGTAGCGGAACGGGCGCAGCTCGGCCTCGAGACTGGGATTGGCCTGCATTCTCCTGGCGTCGTCAAGGAATTGGCCGGCGAGCGACCAGGCCGTCGGCAGGAAGTCTTGATAGGAGTCGAGATTCAGCATGATATGGAAGTAGTCGCGGTCGCGTAGCCCTGCATACGGTCCCTGCCCTTGCGGCTGTTCAGGCATCCCTCGACCACCCCCACCGTGCGCGGCACGCACTCATCGTGTAGCCAAGCTCCCACGAAGCGTGATCCGGCTCAAGCCCCAGTCCGGCCCGCGGGACTCGTGGGAGCGGTCGGCGACGGCGACCGCCTGAGGCCGGCGACGGCGTTGCGGTAGGCCGCGAGCCCCGCTGGCCTGCCCTCCAGCCGCCACGGCTGCTTGCGGTTGAGGTCGAACCACACGAGCCCGGTGAGCTTGTACCGCTTCAGAGCCGCGAACAGGCCCGCGATCTGCCAGTCCTGCCCCGGGCCGCCTGCGACCCCGGTCTCAGCGAGGTAGACGGGCTTGGAAGTGATATGCCGGATGTTGCGCAACTGGGTGGCGAAAACCTGATCGAAGGTCTGCCCTCTGCCCAGGTACCCGTCGATGCCGACCCAGTCCACGTAGGCGTTTCCCGGGTACCAGGCACTGGCCATGGTGGCCCGGTAGCGGAACTGATGTGAGGGATCCCAGGACCAGATGACGTTGGCGGCGCCTTCCTCGACATAGATGTTGTGGATGTGCCGCCACGCCGCGATGAACGTGGCCGGCTTGGTCCATGGCTCGCCCCAGGTGTACCACCAGCCATTCATCTCGTGGCCGAACGAGATGACGACCGGGCAGCGGAAGTCCCTGACCGAATCGGCGTACCGGCGGATCATGCCGTCGTACCGGCCGGCGGTGATGCGCGCCAGCGAGACATGCCGCGGGTTGAGCTGGATCAGCGGCAGGTCGCCGAGGGCAGTGGCCTGCTGAGCTTCCCAGCGCTGGAAGGGCTTGGTAAAGGGATTGTAGAATTCGGCCAACTGGACGCGCGTGCCAGTCACCCTCTCGAACGACCGCACGTGCGCCGTGATCTGCGGATTGACCGCGATCCCGGTGAACGGACGACGGGCTATGCCGCGTTCGCAGGGCACCGAGTTGGCGGCCGCCCGCGAGCCGTCGGCCGACGGCGACGGGCTCAGGGACGGCAGAGTCGTGCGATGCGATGCCACGAGCAGCCCGGCCATCGCGGCTGCGGCGGCGACCGGCATGGCCACCGCGGGCAGCGCCTTCCTCTTCGCGGACGGTTTCACCGGCAGCCTCGCGCGCGCTGCTGAGGTCTCATCTTCCAGACGGCTGTGCGGAAGGCGCCGTATGTGGCGACCATCGCGAGCTGGTAGCTGTCCGTGCGGTCGAGCAACTGGACGATCGCCGGGTCGTACGGCTGGTCATAGGTACCACCGCTCATCCGGAGCACGACGACCGAGACCAGGCAGGAACGGATCTGGTCGGCGAGGTGGGCTTTCTGCTGCGCTGTATGCGTGAACGCACGTATCCACGCGGTCGGCGGGATGGAGGGCAGGTAGTACTGTTCCACCCTCGACGCGCCGTCGGACAGGACCACGGTGCCTGGGCGGTAGTTCTGCCTGATCGCAGTCACCACCCTGGTAGCGGCGGCGACCCCCTGCCCGCGGAACTGAACGCTGGCAAAGCGGCCGGAGACCAGCACCGCAAGCACGACGGCGATGACCGCAGCGGTCCCGGCGAGACCGCCCCACCGGCGGTGCCACGAGAGCCAGTTCCTTCCCGCGCTCAGCGCGTACCCGGCGCCGATGGCGGCGAATGGCAAGCCGTAGGCCATGTTCTTGTCCAGCGATGCCAGCTGGTGGATCCGAGCCTGCTCGACCGGTGCGAGGACAGCGGCGAGCACGAGCAGGCCGAGGAAAACCGTCATCGCCGGCGGCCTGCGAGTGACGATGCTCACCACGACGCCTGCGATGGCGGACAGCAGCAGCAGGCCGGTCATGGTGAAGGCGCGTGCCAGCACGCTCCCTGCCGAGCTTGGCGCGCCCCAGTGGATTGACCGGAAGATCGTGGTGACGATGATGCCCCGCGCGTAGGCCGGCCCGGCGAACATCACGAACCCGAGATCGAGCACGACGACGGTCGCCGCGACAGATGCTGCCTGTCCGATCGCCTGCCAGCTGGCCCGGTGCCAGCCATGCACGGCGATGATCGCGATGACGACCGGGTCCCAGGCGAGCGTCGCGTACTTCGTGGCGTTGGCCGCGCCGAGCATGAGAGCGCAGGCGGGCAGCCAGGCGAAGCCGCCGTCGCGGATCCGGAGCGCGGCCCACGTCGCGACCACGAGCAAGAACAGGGACGGCGGCCCGAACGTCGCGAAGGCGCCGTAGTGCACGACCAGTCCGCAGACCGCGAAGACCAGCGCGCCGAGCGTGCCTGCCACCCGGCCGAAGATCCGGCTGCCGATGAAGTACACAAGCGCCGTCGTCGCGAGCATGACGATCAGGGACAGCGCACGCGCGGCGGGCAGGCCGCCCGCCGAGTCAGCAGCCGCAGCCAGCGGCGGGTAGAGCACAGGGGCACCGGAGAACCAGCTGGCGTAGTCCGGCAGCGGCGCATGGTGCAGCCAGTGCGCCCATTCCGCGTGCCCCGCCTGCAGATACAGGGCCTCGTCGGTGAATGGCGCCGTGTGCCAGATCCAGCGTTGCGTCAGCACGGCCTGGGCAACCAGGAGTGACCACAGCGGCCAGGCAGCTACGATCCGCTCCCTCATGCCACCGCCCCGCGCGAGGTCGCCGACGCGGCCGGTACCAGGACGCCACCCGTCCCCGGTTCGGGACCGAGGACGAGCTCCGCGCCGTTCCTCCTGGTCGTCCAGCTCTGCCGCAGCAAGGTGACCGTGCCGCATATCCGGACGATCCGCGCGAGGACAACTCCCGACCAGAGCGCCGACAGCGGCCGGATCAGCACGAGAAGCATCCGGTCCAGCCAGTTCTCGTCGCTGCGGCGGAAGCACAGGGTGCGCAGGCCGTTGGGCACCGACATGATCAGCAGCACCGCGGCAGCCCTGGCTATCACGTCCGCGCTGACCGGCCACAAGCCCATCAGCAGGCCGAGCAGCGCGCCTGAGACGAGGAAACCGTGGATCCCGCTGGCCGTGAACCACCAGCAGTAGGACCAGATCGGCCGGTATTTGATGCGCCAGAAGTTCCGCACCGCCCGGCCGCGTGCCCAGCGGAGCCGCTGCCGCAGATGATGCCCCAGCTTCTCCGGCCACATCGTCAGGCCGAACGCCGACAGCTGCTGTACCGATCGGCCGCGCTCGCTCGCGCACAGCGCCAGCAGCGAGTCATCGCCCAGGATCACCCGCCGGCCGAAGAAGGTCTCGTCTCGGTAGACCGGCAGGAACTCACGAACCATCGCCGACCGGTACAGCGCGAACGGGCCGCGATTGGTATACATGTCGCCGGCCACCGACCACGCCGCGCCGATCACGGCCTGCGCGTAGAGCTGGAGCGAGGACTGCAGCCTGGTCAGGAAGTTCGTGGTCGCGTTGAATCCCATTTCGATCCCCGCGACAGACATCACCTTCCGGCTCTGGAACGGCTTGAGACCCTCCTCCAGTGCGCGCCGGTCCAGGGTCGTGTCCGAGTCGACCGTGACGAAGATGTCCGCCTCCGGCACCGACTCGAAGACCTTGGCATGTGCCTGCCGCTTGCCCTGATTGGACTGCCGCGACCAGCGCACCTCGGTTCCGTTCGGCCACCTGCCGACCCAGTGCCGCGCGACGGCCGCGTAATCCGTCATCGACCCGTCGTCGACGACCCAGATCAGCTGGGCGGGCCTGGACTGGTTGACCATGGCAAAGATGCACCTGTCGAGCAGCCCAGCGTCCTCGTTGTACACCGGAACCGCGATGGTCACGTGCAGCCGGTCAAGCCGCTCCTGACCAGCGGGAGTCGCCGTGACCGGCCTGTCGAACCAGGAAAGCACGAAGCCGACCGCGCGAAACACGGTCGCGGGAACTGTGCACGCCAGCAGCACGAGCGACTGGTAGCCCAGATGCCATGACACCCAGCCTGCGACGAGCATGGTTGTCAGCAGCAGCCCCCTGCCTTCCCTCCTGCTGAATGCCACCTCAGGAATGTCGTAGGTGTCTCTCAGGGCTCCTGGAGCGATTTTCCTCGCCGCCAGCACGTGCGGACCGCGATGACGAATGCGAGGGTGACGGCGGTCGCGATCGACGACGCGATCTCGATTCCAGCCCGCAGGGCTGGGCTCATCGGCGGTGTCCTCCCGAGCGTCGGGCATGACGTAATAAGTCAGATCCGGCAAATCCTGAATGCCATTCATCGCAGAATGTGCACGCGGCACGCGGCGTCGCGAGCCGCTTTTATGCCTGCCTGACACGTGGCTACCTTTCGCCGCCATGGCACTTACCGGCAATTAGTGGGCTTAAGGGGATCTGGCCGAGATTGACGGCCGACCTCGATTCCGCGATCTTCAGGTACGCGATGGTAGCGGCAGTAACTCGCCACTGTGAAATCATCTGGCCGGCCGTACAGCTATATGACAGTTTTCGCGACCACTTCGGCGTGTCAGGACGAGCTTGAACTGTCTTCTGAATAAGAATCAACTCCGAATTGCAGGACTAGTAATGGCCATGTACCTGGGCGAATTACCCAAACCGAATCACGTAGACGAGCCTTTCGTTCAGGCTCACCAACGGGGGAACGCATGTTCGGCAAGAAGCGCAGGATCCTGCTCCGCCTCGTTCCGGGCGCGGCGGTGATCGCGAGCCTGTCGCTCGCCGCCCCGGCGAGCGCGGCAGCATCCGGCGACTGGTCCACCTACCTCAATGACAGGGGCCGGAGCGGCTTCAATGCCGCGGAGACCGTCATCTCACGCGCCACGGTCGGCCGCCTGCATACGGCGTGGACGGTCAGGTCCGGCTCAGTGTCGGCTGAGCCAGTGCAAGCGGGCGGCGTCGTCTATTACGGATCCTGGGACGGCTTCGAGCGTGCGGTCGACGCGTCGACCGGCAAGCAATTGTGGTCGGTCTTCCTCGGGAAGACCACCAAGAGCATCTGCGAACCGCCGAGCGCCGGAGTCGCCAGCAGCGCCACGGTCGGCACGATTCCCGTGCACGGCGTTCAGACGCAGGCCGTGTTCGTCGGCGGCGGTGACCATAACTTCTATGCCTTGGATGCTGCGACCGGGTCGGTGATCTGGAAGCGGGCGCTGGGCACTACCTCAAGCACGTTCCTGTGGAGTTCGCCGCTGTTCTACCGCGGCATCATCTACGAAGGTGTCGCCTCCTTCGGGGACTGCCCGCTGATCCGCGCCAAGATCGTCTCGATCCGGGCCACCAACGGCGCGATCCGGCACACGTTGTTCACCGCCCCGAGCGGGTGCACGGGAGCGAGCGTGTGGGGATCGCCGGCCGTGGACACCTCCACCGGAGACGTCTACTTCACAACCGGAAACGGCGGCACGACATGCACCGAGCCGCTGTCCGTCGCCGTCGTCCAGGCGAATTCTGACCTGTCCCTGCTGAGCAGCTGGCACGTACCGGCGAACACCAGGGGCACGGACAGCGACTTCGGGTCGACGCCTACGCTGTTCACCGCGGCCGGCAGGCCCATGGTCGGCGTCCAGAACAAGAACGGCATCTACTACGCGTTCGACCGCCGGTCAATAGGCAGCGGCCCGGTCTGGCAAACCACTATCTCCAAGCCGGGCGAATGCCCCGAGTGCGGGGCTGGCAACATCGCTCCCAGTGCCTGGGACGGCACGCACCTGTATGTCGGCGGCACCAGATCGACCATCAAGGGCGTTAACTGCCGGGGTGCGGTAGACGCCCTGAACCCAGCGAACGGAGCCATTGTCTGGCAGGAATGTATGCGCGACGGCCCGGTAATCGGCGCGGTCACGGCCGTGCCCGGGGTCATATTTGCCGGCGAAGGGGCATTCTTCAAGGCTTTCGATGCCAGCACGGGCAAGACGCTGCTTAGTCATCATGACGCCAGTTCTGGCTCGAACTTCTGGGGGCCGGCCGCAATATCTGACGGCACGGTCTATATCGGGAACCAGGACGGCAAGCTCGTCGCCTTCAGGACCTGATGCGGCAGGCCGCAGGCGACCGCCGCGACCGATGGTTCTGGCGCTCGTTTCGTCATCGCATTCGTCCCTACATGTCCAGGACGACGTCGGTGGACGGCTGCGAGCAGCAGAGCAGCACCTGCCCGTCGGGCGGGGCTTCCAGCGGATCAGGCGAGTAGGCGACGTCGCCGCTGAGCAGCGGCGTCTCGCAGGTGTGGCAGACGCCGGTGCGGCAGCTCCAGCGGGTGGGGACGTCGCAGGCGTCGGCGAGGTCGAGCAGGCTGCCCCGTCCGGCCGCGAACGGCACGGCTATGCCGCTGCGGGCGAAGGTCACCATCGGCCCTGTTCCGGCTGGCCAAGGCGGCTGGTGCGGCGGGCGCCGGGCCTCCGCGGTGAGTCCAGGGTTGACCGATGCCAACGCACCGAACATCTCGGTTCGGATCCGGGCCGGGAGGATGCCGAGCGTCGTCAGCGCTTCTTGCATGTCGGCCATGAACGAGGCCGGCCCGCAGATATAGGCGCTCGCGTTGGCCGGAACGGCGAGGGCGTTCACCGCGTGCTCGGTGAGATGTCCAGCCGCGGCGTGCGCGCGGTGCCGTTCGGCTGGCGTGGCTGAGCTGTAGAAGATGTGCTCCCTGGCGTGCGGCAGCGAGGCGAGCAGCGCATGCGCCTCCGCCGCGAGAGCGTGCTCGCGTGGTCCGCGGGCGCCATGCAGCCACCAGATGTCGCGGCCGCTTTGCCGGGCCGCGAGCTCGTGCAGCATGGACAGCACCGGCGTGACGCCGATGCCGGCCGAGATGAGCAGGACGGGGCCGGCGCCGTCGGCGAGCACGAAGTCGCCACGGGGGGCGGCGGCGTCGAGGATCGCGCCGGAGTGCAGGCTGCTGGTCAGGTAGCCGCTCGCGGCGCCGTGCGGCTCGTGCTTGACGCTGATCCGGTACGGACTGGCGCCAGGAGCGGAGGACAGCGAGTAGCTGCGCACCGGGGCAGGCTGGCCGGCGCCGGGAACCCGCAGCGTCAGGTACTGCCCGGCCCTGGCCGCTGGCAGCTGGCTCCCGTCCGGATCGGTGAGGTAGATCGACGACACGGCCGTGGCTTCTGGCACGACGTCGGTGACGCGCAGCGGCCGGAATCCGGCCCAGGCTGGGTGGCCCGTGTCAGCGACCGCCGAGCTGGAGTCTTCGCTGGCGACCAGGTCCCTGAACGATTCCTGCCAGCCGGGGCTCAGCGCGGGGATCCGGGTCGCCAGGCGCAGCTTCGCGGGGTCGCGGCCCGGCAGGTAGAGCAGCGCGTCGGCGTCGGTGACGCTGAGTGCGTGCGGGCCCGTCCTGGTCTTGACGATCAGGTCTCCGGCCTGGATGTGTCCCTCCCGGATGACGCGCATGTAGAAGCCGGGCCGGTGATGGCCGACCAGCAGCGCGGGCAGCTCGGGCTCGCCCAGCCGAAGGCCAACCCGGTAGCAGGTCACCCGCGGCTGAGTGACCTCGAACTCAGCCTCGCCGATGCGGTACCGGTCGCCAATGCAGACCTGGGCGTCAGGCATCCCGTCGACGGTCAGGTTCTCCCCGAACTGGCCATAGCTGAAGTCGTCCCTGCCGAAATACCGCTGCCAGTGCCGGTAGGAATCGATCTGGTAGACCAGCACCGCCCGCTGCTCGCCGCCGTGGCCCTTGAGGTCGCCCTGGCCGTCACCGTCGATGTTCAGCCGCCGCACCATCTGCGGCCCATCGACGGCGTGCTTCCACACGCCGGTGTGGACGGTCTTGCCATGCCAGGGCACGTTCTTGGGCATCCCGACGTTCACGGACAGCAGCACTGGCGTCTCGTTGCGCGGTTGCCTCATGAGTCCTGTTATTCCACGTGTGGCAATTCCACTCGCGGCCGCACTGCGGGCGTCCCGTGCAAGGCTGGCTCGAAGGAGAGCAGCCCCGACCGCTCGCTAGCGGGCACGCTGACCTGGGCCGGAAACATCTGTTCTCACCCCATCCCGCGTTATCGAGATGTAACCGATCGAAGTGTTGTATCGTGACCGGCGCGTAACGCTCAGCCCGGTACCCACCGTTTCTTGGACTCACTCCAGTCAGGCGAATGGCATTGCGTAACACAACGGCGGCGAGGACACACAGATCGCAACGGCATCACAAGTGTGGCGGATTGTCCCGCAGAGCTGGACAGCTCGCCGCTAGCCTGTTCGCCGCCGTCGGGCTGCTCGCGGTTCTGTGGACAGGATCGCTGGCGAGCGCCGCCGCAGCCGAGCGATCATCGTCCCCGGCGCCTGTCAAGTATTACATCGTCCCGCGAGCCGGTCAGGGACCCGCGACCCTCACCGATATCGCCCAGCAAACGCTCGGCAACGGCAACCGGTTCATGCAGATCTTCAGGCTCAACAAGGGCCGGCTGCAGCCGAACGGCAGGCGCCTGGAGAACCCGGGAACCATCGAGGCTGGCTGGGTGCTGGAACTGCCGTCAGACGCCCGCGGGCACGGAGTGCGCTTCGGCCCGCTTCCGCTGCCGACCCGGTCGGCCAGCGCCGCGCCGTCCGCACCGCCGGCGTCTCCGCCCGGCGCTGCGTCGTCGTCCTCGGCCGCCGTCCTGGTCGTCACGACGCTGGCGGTCCTGATAGCCGGCGCGCTGGCTGTGATCGGTGTCAGGCTGTTCCGGCCGCGCAGTCGCCAGCGCCGCCACGCGACCGTTGCCCCTCGTCGCGGTCGCCAGCATGCCCGGGCGCATCGTCCAAGGCGGCCAGAAGACGTGTCAGCGCCCCCTTCTGCCACCGACCACGTGAGCTGGTCCTGGCCGCCGAGCGTGGTCACCTCCGCGGACTTGCCGGCGGATCATCCGAGCCGGCCGATGCGGGCGGTGGACGATCAGGGGTGGCCGGCGGATCATCCGAGCCGGCCGATGCGGGCGGTGGACGAGCAGGGGTGGCCGGCGGATCATCCGAGCCGGCCGCTGCCAGCGGTGGACGAGCAGGGGTGGCCGGCGGATCATCCGAGCCGGCCGCTGCCAGCGGTGGACGAGCAGGAGTGGCCGGCGGATCACCCGAGCCGGCCGATGCGGGCGGTGGACGAGCAGGGCTGGCCTGACTTCGGGCGGCCTGACGACGCCGGGTGGGGACCCGAGGCTGGAGGCTGGCCCGGCCAGCCCGTTCCGGCCCCTCCGGCTGCCTTCGCTGGACCGCCGATGAACTGGCGCGGTCCGGCGCCGGCGCCGCAGCGCTCGCCGAACTTCCCGCCGCCTCCGGTCCGCGCATATGACCGGCCGCCCGAGCCTCGCGCCTATGAACGGTCAGCTGACGCCCGGGCGCATGAACATCAGGTCGATCCGCGCGCCTATGGGGGTCCGGCCGAGTTGCGCGCTCAGGAATATCCGGCTGGGCCGCCCGGACAGGACCTGCCGCCGTCGGACGCGCTGCGGGTGGCGAACATGCTGCTCTCGGAGGCCGAAGCGGAGGCATACCGGATCCGCGCGGAGGCCAATGCTCTCCGTGCGGAGGCAACCGCGGAGGCGGCGACACTCCGCGAAGCGGCCGAGCGTGACGCCGCGAAGGTCCGGGCATCACTGCATGCCATGTCCGCCGAACTCAATCAGGTGGCCGCGTTCGTGACGCAGCGGCTCACGCTCCCCGGCGAGGCGGAAACAGGCCCCAAGACCGATGTGGCCAGGCCCGAGTCCCGCGCGCGAGCAGTACAGGCTCCACCAGCGCAGACCTCAGCGCCGAGCCCGCCCAGGGCGACGCGGCAGGCCGGCGCATCGGCGACCCGCGCGAAGTCAAAGGCAGACACCGCCACGCGGAAATCGCCTGTGACAGTACCCGGCGAGCGGCCGCGTCAACTCCGGGCCGCCAGAGCCGTGGTGGCCGCGATCGCAGGTTTGCTCCTGATCGGTGTCGCGTCGGGGACGGCCGAGATATTCCTGCACGGAATGCCGTTCTTCGTCTTCCGGTCGGCGGGTACAGGCGGCACGCCGGGCAGCGGCGTTCAAGAAGACCAGGGCCCTGGACAACCGGACGCGCCAGGTGCCCACCATCACACCGCGCCTCGCCATCACCAGAACCACCACGGCCGGCCAGCGATACACCACACCGGGGGAAGCACGCCCTGATCCGTCAGCCAAGCAGGACCGCGAAAGGTATGGCACATGCCGAAGACAGCTGTCGACGCATGGATAGAACAGGACTTCGTCTTCCCGGCAGGGACGCTGCGAAGGCAGTCGGCGATACTCTTCCTGCTCCGCTTGCCCGCCCTGGTTCCGCTCTTCTTTATCGCGCACCCCGTATTCGTGGCCAACAGCGACGTGCTCGACAAAATCGAGGCCGACGTGCTGGGGACGGGGGGTGAGATCTGCCTGTTCCTGATGTTGCTCGTCACCCCGGTGATCACTGTCACCCGCGCGCGCTGGATCGCCCCGCTGCGCAGGTGGTATGGGATCGTCTTCGCGGTAACGGCCGTTGTCGACGCCATTATCGCCTCCATCACCACCGAATTCGCCGGCGGTGTGTTCGGGCGACTGGCAGGGCATAGCTTCTTGCTCGTCGGCTTCCTCACCGTCCTGCTGACCCTGCCCTTGCTGGCTACCGCCAACACTCCGGCTCAGCGCTGGCTCGGCAAGTACTGGAAGCCGCTGCAGCGGATGACGTACGTCGTATGGGGACTGCTGATCGTGCACCTGATGCTGCTCGAGGGCCTCGGCGCTGACGCCGACCCTGGCGACGGCGACCCCGTCTTTCATCAGAAGCTCTACCAGGCACTGGCGTGCTCGGTCCCGCTGCTCGTGCTCAGGCTGCCACCCGTTACGCGCTGGATCGCGCGGCAGCACAAGGCCGGGCAGCAACGCCGGGTCTACCTTGCCGTCCTGCCGCTCGCCGCCCTGTTCGTCCTCGGTTTCGCCTTCATCTGGAACGAGGAGATCTTCAAGGGCACCATGGCCTTTACCTTGCACGCGATCGACGACTGAGCTGCACGCGTCCCTGCAGCGCTCACGAGACCTGGTCGATCGCGTGGTCAACGAGAGTGACCAGGGCGTCCCGGCACGACCCGCGCTCCCGGGCGTCACACGAGACGATCGGCACCCGCGTCTCGAGATCGAGCGCCAGCCTCACGTCGCCCACATCGTGGAGCTTGGCCCCGTCGAACAGGTTGAGCGCGACGATGAATGGCCGCTTGCGGTGCTCGAAGTAGTCGATGGCGGAAAAGCAGTCGGTGAGGCGCCTGGTGTCCGCCAGCACGACGGCCCCGAGCGCCCCACGGGATAGGTCATCCCACATGAACCAGAACCGCTGCTGTCCGGGGGTGCCGAACAGGTAGATCACGAGGCTGTCGCTGAGCGTAATCCGCCCGAAGTCCATCGCGACCGTGGTGACGCGCTTCTCCGCCACGCCTGTCAACGCGTCTACCTCCGCGCCCGGGGCGCTGAGACCTTCCTCGGTCCGCAAGGGCCGTATTTCCGTCAGCGCGCCGACCAGCGTCGTCTTGCCGACGCCGAACCCGCCCGCGACGAGTATCTTCACAGCATCCGGCGCGGGTTCGAAGTCGTCATCGGACGGCAGCGCACGGTCAGAGTCGTCGTAGACCATCGGCCACCTCTCGAAGAAGCCTGATATCAGCGAGTCCTTCTGAGCGCGGGCGCTGGATTCGCAACAGGCCGCGATCGCGCAAATCCGCGACAAGGATGCGTACCACGGCAACGGGCAGGTCAAGCGCCGACGCGAGGTCAGCCACGGACATGGCTCCGTGGCAGCGGCGGATGAGCTCTAGGTGCTCGGGCTCCAGGTCGGCCGGTTCGACGACCGGCGCCCGCGGGGCGCGGACCATGGCGATGACGTCGAGCCACTCGCCGGTCGGTCTCGTCCGGCCGCGCACCAGCATGTAGGGCCGTAAGACGCGACCAGGATGCCTGCTGGGCTGCAGATTGCCGTTGGGCTGCACCGCATCCTCACGTCGCTTGGCCGTCTCCCGGCTCTGGCCTCTTGCCAACCGCCATGTGCCGTCCGACCTGCTTCACCAGCCGGGCCATGTCGTAGGCAATCACGCTGACGTCAGCGCCGGAGTCCGCGAGCACCGCGAGGCAGCTACCCTCGCCAGCTGCCGTGACGAACAGGAAGCCGGCGTCCATTTCGATGAGTGTCTGCCGCACCTCGCCGCAACCGAACAGCGCTGCGCCGCCGTTTGCGAGGCTCTGCAGCCCGGCTGCCAAGGCTGACAAATGGTCAGAAGCTTCGCGGCCGAGCGCCCGCGAGCCACCGGCGGTCAGGCCATCCCTGGACAAGATCACTGCCTTTTGTACGTGTGCGGTTCTGCTGGCAAGGTCCTCAAGCAGCCAGTCGAGGTGACTGTCGGTGCCGACCGTACGTCGCATCGGCTGGCTGGTGACGTCCGCCGTGGTCATCGGTTTCCTTCCTCTCCTTCTGATGCGCCGCGCTGCCATCCGGCGTGGAAGGCCGACATGACACTGAATCCCGACTCTGCTGACCGCGACGCCGCCAGCTCAGGGACAGGTGCGAGACCCATCGCAGTGTCAAGCAACTGCGGGGCAAGGCTCGTCTGGCGGTGCCGCCGCGGCAGGTCGCTCGGGGATGATTCGGTCGGCGTGGCTGAGCCCAGCAGAGTCGCGTCTACCGCGTCAGCACCGGCCTCGACACTGACCGGCTCAATCGCGTCGGGTAGCACGACGAGGACCTGCGGAATCAGCACGATCGCCGTGACGCCGCCGTACGGCGACGGGCGCAGCGTTACCTGGATAGCGTGCCTGTGGGCCAGTTGCGCCGCCACGAACAGGCCGAGCCTGTCGGAGCCCGACAGGTCGAACTGCGGCGGACAGGCCAGGGTGCCGTTGGCGGCGGCGATCTCATCATGGCTCATGCCTGGCCCGCGGTCCTCGATGTCGACGGCGAAGCCGTTGGCAACCAGGTTCCCCGTGATGCTGACCTCGGTGCTCGCCGGGGAGAAGGTCGCCGCGTTCTCGACGAACTCGGCGAGCATGTGGATCACATCCGCAACGGCGGGCCCGGCGAGCGACGCCGACGTACGGCAGGTCACTCGGATCCGGGTGTAATCCTCCACCTCAGCTGCTGCGGCCCGGACGATGTCGACTAACGGCACGGGGTCGCGGAACACGCGCCTGGGCGCGTCACCTGCCAGGACAATCAGACTCTCCGCATGGCGGCGCATACGCGTGGTGAGGTGATCCATCCGGAAAAGGCCCTCGAGGTCGTCCGGCTTGACCGTCCGCCGCTCGAGTGAGTCGAGCAGCTCCATCTGGCGTTCAAGCAGGGATTGGCTCCGGCCTGCGAGATTCCTGAATACGTCGTTGATGGCCCGTCGTAGCCGCGCCTCCTCGACGGCAGCTTCCACTGCGGTCCGTTGCGCCTCATTGAACGCGGCCTGCACCTGGCCGATCTCGTCTGCGCCTGCCTTCAGCGGCGGCACCTCGGCGGTGACGTCCACCTCATGGCCCGCACGCAACCGTCGTATCACGTCGGGAAGCCGGACCGTCGCCAAGTTCTGGGCAGAGTCCCGCAGGCCGCGAAGCTGGCGTGCCAGCTTGAACGCGATCCACCAGGACAGCGCGAGCGACACGATGACCGCGGCCAGGCCGATGCCTCCGGCCAGGTACAGGCCGCGGAGCGTCGCATTCGCCTGCGAGCGCGCGCGAGAGACCAGCCGGGCCTCGGCCTGTCCGACTGCCTGCTGGATCTGCGCGCTAACGGTCGCCACGGTGCTGTTCCATGCCTGCGGGCTGACCATCGGCGGGCTGTGCCGCGCCCTGCTGGTGACGAGCTTGTTCTCGAGTGCCGAGAGCGTGCGCGCCGCTCTCGGGCTGAGATCGTGGTTCAACTGCCCGCGGTCCCGCGCAGAGAGGTACGAATAACTCTGGGCGTAGAGCAGGCGATGCGCGCCGACCAGGCTCACGAATGCGTGATGCGCGCTCGCCGGGAACGCGCGCGCGGCAAAGCTGCCATTGAGGAGCGCGCTCTCCTGCTGGAGGTATTCGTTCGAGATCGCCAGCTCGATGACGGCGATCGCGGGAAGCACCTGCGCGGACGGCCCCTCCTGACGAATTGCCTGCTCAAGTACCTTGTAGCCCGCGGCGATCATGCCGTTGTAGGCGGAGAAGGCCTGCTGACCGGTCACCGCCACGCCGATGATCTTGGCGCGGAGTGCTGGCAAATCGGCCAGCTGCCGACGCAGCGCCGCGATGGCGCTCTGACCGCCAGACGAGGCACTCCGCCTGACGGGCGCCGAGCGCGCCGCCGCCTCGAAGGATGTGGCGGCGTGGTTCGTGATCACCACCCGACGCCGCAAGCTGGCGAGGGCGGTAGGCGTCGGGCTCGCGTAGTACACGCTGACCTGCGCGCGCTCGTCAGTGAGAGCGCGCTGCAGATGCCCCACAGGCTGGCCGAGATCCTCGACCATCACCTTGGATCTGATCAGCGCCAGCGCCGTCTGCGCCGAAGTGGTGATCGAGTACGTGAAGATACTGACGAGAAATACGAGCGGGACTAAAGCCAGCAGGGCGACCCTAAGTAGTACGGAACGGCGTCTCAGGCCCATGGCATTCCCTACGCGGATTCAAGGACAGTGACCATTGCTCAGGAAGGCCACAACCTAACAGGTAACGTGCGGTCTTCTGCCGATAACTGAAGGTCCCGACTAAACTACCCAGCGCGACGGGGAGATTGCGCGGATTTGGGCGCTGGGCCATAGCCGGATGACAGACTCCGCCACCTCAGCTGCGCAACCGCAGCTGCGCGGTGACAATGAATGCCTCGAAGTCCGAATTTCTCGCGCGGGTATAACGACATTCCTGCGTCAGTTACGGACCACCGGATTCCTTCAGACGCCCTTTCGTGGCCGTGAAAAGGGAAGCTGCACCCGATCGACGGCTGAGCGACTGGCCGTCAGGCGGACAAGATCGCGACGTCGTATTGCTGGCAGTGCGGATTCCCGGTTACCAGGGTGAGCCTTTCGCAGCGGGCTTGCGCGACCAGCATGCGGTCGAATGGATCCGTGTGGATCAGTGGCAGGCGCCCTGCGGCCATGGCATGGGCGAAGCCGATCTGAAGCTCACGAAAGCCGGTGTCGCGGACGCGTTCAGGCAGATCGGCGGGCGCTGCGATCTTGCCCAACGCCTGCTTGATGGCGATTTCCCAGATCGTGGCGGCGCTGACGCGCACGTCTGGCTCGTAATCAAGGCGATCATTGACATGCACTATCAAAGTGATATCATATTTATAGGTGATCGGGTGCCGACACCACACCTCACAAGGGCATCCCGATGAACGCACAAAGCGACAACACCGCTGCGAAAGGCCTGAGCGGGTGGTGGCTAACTCCCCCGCGACGAGGCATGCAACGCCTGATCGCGCCATATGAGTACCGTCACCTGCGCCTATTTCGGGTCGGACGTATTGCCGGCGGCAGTGTCGCGACCGCCGCCGGCATCGTCTGCCTCTCATACGGCGTCTACGCATGGGCAGCCTTCTTCTTGGCTGTTGGGGCGCTGAATCTGGCGGGTGGCTGCTGGTACGTCAGTATCAACCGCTCCGCGTCTGCCCGAACCTGAGCCTGGTCAGACGCCCGCCGCAGCGTCCGCTTTGGCCGCACATCCTCAGCACAATCCCTGATGATCAACGCCACCGAAGGCGGCCGTCCCGCCGGGCTGTACCGCAGGCGCGGCTTTGTCGACGAGGTCTGCTGGTACCAGACCTACGAACTGGACCGCTGAAGCCTCGTCGCCACCGGACGCAGCTGCGCGCCGACGCGGGCTACGTGGGCAACTACGTCAGCCGGTCGAGGAGCGCGCGGGAGCGCTGAATCACCAGCGCCGTCGCGTCGGCGTCGTACGACGGCAGCGAGCTGTCGGTGAACAAATGCCGGTCGCCGGGATAGACGAACAGCTCGGCCAGTTCGGGCCCGACCGTCTCGACGATCTCGCGCGCCGCGTCGAGGTCACCTTCCAGGCCGAAGAACGGGTCCTTCTCCATGCCATGGATCTGCACGGCAACTCCGGCGGGCCATGGGCCGAAGGCCCAGTCGCCGGTGATCGGTATGCAGGCCTCGTAGAGCAGCGCGCCCCGCGCTCCTGGCCTGGTCTGCGCGAGCCGCTGCGCCGCGGCGCCACCGAACGAGAACCCGGCATAGACCAGGTCCTTCGGCAGGTCCGCCACCGCCTGGTCGGCTCGCGAGTTGAGTACCTCGTCGCCGATGCGGTCCGTGACCGCGATACCGTCCTCGATGGTCGCGGCCCGCTCTCCGTCAAACAGGTCGGGCGTGTGCACGGTGTACCCGCCGGCGCGCAGCCGCTCGGCGAACGCGAGCACCCCGTCGGTGAGTCCCTGCACGTGGTGGAAGAGAACGACTTCGGTCATCTCTACACTCCTGTTCATCGGATGACGATGATCGAATGATCCATAACCTTAGAACGGTCCACATATGCCGGTCAATGAGCAGATCCCAGACTATGACCTCGACGAGATGCTCATCGTCACGGCTCCCGAGCAGCTGCGCGCGCTCGCCGATCCGCTGCGCGCCACCTTGCTGGAACTGCTACTCGAGCGGGCCGCCACTGTCACCGAGATGGCCCACGCCGTCAGGCGCCCGAAGAGCACCATCGCCTACCACGTCAACCTTCTCGTCAGCGCGCGCCTGCTCCGCGTGGTGCGAACAAGGCGGGTGCGCGCGATCGACGAGCGGTTCTACGGCCGGGTCGCCCGCACGCTCTACATCGGCGTGCTGAGCCGGCCGGAGGACAAGCAGGTCGTGGCGGCCATCAACGGCCTCGCGGCGGCGGCTGCCGAGGCCGCTCCCGCCCACGCGGCCGACGACCTGCGGTGCACGCTCGTGCACGCCCGCATACCGATCGAGGAGGTGCGAGCGTTCTGGGCTGAGGTCCAGGCGATCGCGCGCCGCTTCGCGCAGATCCCAAGGTCTGGCGATCAGGTCTACGGCTTCGTGGCTGGCCTGTACCCGACCGACGCACCAACCTTGCCCGACGCCGAGAGCGCCCCGGCCAGCTGACGCTGACCGGGGCGCATGGGCCGCGGCGATCAGGATTCGGTCAGCGCCTCCTCCGAGACCGCCGTGCGCGGCAGCAGCATCGACAGGACGGCGCACAGCGCGAACGCGCCTATTGCGTACGGCGCGGTGTGGACCAGCGCGGCCTCGAACGAGTGCCCGCTCAGGTACCCGAAGAACACCGTGCCGAACAGTGCCACGCCAAGCGCGCCGCCGAGCTGCTGCGCGGTGCTGAACAGCCCGGATGCGCCGCCGGCCACCGCGGCGGGAACCGCGGCGAGCACGACGTTGACCAGCGGCACGACCAGCAGGGCAAGGCCCGCGCCGGCCACCACGAGGCCAGGAACAATCGGCCACGGGCTGCCGCCCACGCCGACATCACCGGCTGCCAGCGCGATGCCGACGATCCCCGCGACCATCCCCGCGGCGCCGGCGGCCAGGATCCCCCGGCCATAGCGCTGCGCGAGCGGCACGGCGACCGGCGCAGTGATGAAGCTGCCCACGCTGAACGCGACGGCCGTCAGGCCGGCCTTGAGCGGCGAGAAGTGCTCGCCAGCCTGCAGCCACAGCGCGAACACCAGGAAGAAGCCCTGCATGCCCGCCGAGAACGCGAGCTGGACGCTCAGCCCGGCCGAGAACGCGGGGACGCGGAACAGCCCGGCGCGCAGCAGCGGCGCGACCGGACGGCGACGCCGCCTGCTCTCCAGCACGCCAAGCGTGCACAGCCCAGCCACCCCGGCGCCGGCCATCAGCCACACCCACGCGGGCCAGCCGAGCTGGCGCCCCTCAAGCAGCGGGTACACGATGGCGACCAGCGAGCCGGCCAGCAGCAACGCGGCTGGCACGTCAGGCCGGCGCCGTGCGGGATCCTTTGTCTCCGGCACCACGCGCAGGCCAGCGATCAGGGTGACGGCGGCGATCGGAATGTTCACGAAGAACACCGCCCGCCAGCTCCAGCCGAATACGTTGGCCTCGGTCAGCAGGCCGCCGAGAACCAGGCCGATCGCGGACGCGAATCCGAGCATCGCGCCGTAGATCCCGAACGCCTTCCCCCGCTCGCCGCCGGAGAAGATGGCCCTGAACGTGGCGAGGACCTGCGGGGCCATGGCTGCCGCGGCCGCGCCCTGGACGAGGCGGGCCGCGATCAGCTCAGGCGCTGTCGCCGACAACCCGGCGCACAGGCTCGCGAGCCCGAACAATCCGGCGCCGAACAAGAACACCCGCTTGCGGCCGAGCAGGTCGCCGAGGTTCCCGGCGATGATCAGCGCCGCCGCGAACGCCAGCATGTATCCGGATACGACCCACTCCAGCTCCGTGGCGCTCGCGCCGAGGTCGCGCCGGATGGTGGGCAGCGTGACGTTGACGATCGTGACGTCGATCATGTCCATCAGCGCGCCGACGATCATGACGATCGCGGCGATCCAGCGCCAGCGATACACGGCTGGCGCGCCAGGCCGGTCGGTGAGAACGGCTTGACTAGTCATCGATTGCTCCCTCGAACGTGATTCGTTGATCGAACAGTGTTCTATCATTCGACCCTGGGTCGTGTCAAACAGTGTTCGACAACTGGTACAGTGTTCAAGTCACGCCGTGGAGTCAGCGCGAGAGGAGCCGAGATGACCGCAGACGCCGCGCACCCAGACGGCGAGCCGCAGATCCCGCCGCCACCGTGGCAGCGGCTTCCTGACCGGCAGGGCCGCCGCCGCGCGCCGATCAGCCGCGAGGCCATCGTCGAGGCGGCGGTTCGGCTGCTAGACCGCGATGGCCTCGCCGCGCTGAGCATGCGCAGGCTCGCCGAGGAACTCGGAACCGGGGCCGCGTCGCTCTACTGGCACGTCGGCAGCAAGGACGGCCTGCTCGATCTCGTGCTCGACCGCCTGATCGGCGAGCAGGAGGTGCCCGACCCCGATCCGCGCCGGTGGCAAGAGCAGCTCAAGGACGTCGCGCGGGGGCAGCGGCGCATCAGCCTGCGCCACCCGTACATCGTGCGGATCTCGATCGGACGGATCCCGATGGGGCCGAACGCGCTGCGCCTCTCCGAGCGCGTCCTGGCGATCATGCGGGCGGGCGGGCTGCCGCCGCGGCTGGCGGTCCAGGGATACCTGCTGCTCATCGCGACCGTGAACGGCTTCACCGTGGACGAAACCGGTGTCGACGACGGCGATCATGCAGGCGACCAGGGCGCACAGGCCGGCGGCGACGCGGCCGTCCTCCAGGAGGCAGCGAACATGGCCCGCGACTACATCGCCGGCCTGCCGCCCGAGCTCTTCCCCAACATGGTCAGCCTCGCCGACGAGTTCGCGCTCACCGATGCCGACGAGCGCTTCGAGACGCTCATCGACATCTTCGTCGACGGGCTCGCGCGCCGCTCGGCGAGCGCCGGTACTACGGACCGCTAAGAGGAAGGGGAACAAATTCTGCAGGCCGTCGCCAAGATCGCCGAGGCGTCGCAGGCCGTAGCCAGCGGCAAGCCACGTCGAGGAGGATTCGAAGGTCGAGACACCGGGCAGCCTCCCGCGCGAAACCGGTTTGACATCCGTGGCTAATCTGATTAGCTTTTCAGCTATATCAATTAACAAACCTCGGGAGGACCGATGACCGAGTACCTGGACATCCAGGGCGGCCAGATCGCTTACGACGTGATCGGGGATGGGCCGCTGGTCGTGCTGTCGCACGGCATCGGCGACCGCAGGCAGGCGTTCCGTTTCCTGGCGCCGAAGCTGGCCGAGGCTGGCTACCGGGTAGCGAGCGCCGATCTGCGCGGGCACGGCGAGTCGAGCATGGGCTGGGCGTCCATCACCCGCACAGACGTCGCTGGTGACCTGATCCCCCTGATCCGCCACCTGGGCGGGCCTGCGGTCATCATCGGGCACTCCATTTCGGGCGGGGCCGCCACCATCGCGGCGGCGACCGCACCTGAACTGGTCAGCGGCATCGTGGAGATCAACCCGTTCACCATGACGCAAAAGCTGGACGTCCGCGGCCTGCTGCGAATCAAGCGTTACCGCCGTGGCCTGACCAGGTTGCTCGGCGCGCAGCTGCTCCGCAGCCTGCCGCTCTGGATGAGCTACCTCGATGTGGCCTATCCGGCCAAGCCAGCCGACTATGCCGAGTACATGGCCGCCCTGCGGGCCAAGCTGAGCGAGCCGGGCCGGATGGCCGAGTTCATGAAGACGGGCAAGTCAACCCCCGCGGACGCGCAGGCTCAGCTCGGCAACGTCGGCTGCAAGGCCCTGATCATCATGGGCAGCCTCGACCCCGACTTCGCGGATCCGCGGGCCGAGGGCGAGGCGATCATCGCCGCCATGCCGGCCGGGCTGGGAACCGTGGCGATGGTGGACGGCGCCGGGCACTACCCGCACGCGCAGTGCGCTGACGAGGTTGCCGAGCTCGTGATACCGTTCCTGAAGGAGTGTGACCTTGCCTAGCGCGAGCATCGCGTGCCCCGGGCGGGTCTGAGCAGTGAGGACGTCGTCGCCGCGGCCGCCGTCCTGGCAGACGAGGCCGGCTACCAGCAGCTGACCATGGGGATGGTTGCCCAGCGACTCGGCGTCCGGACACCGTCGCTGTACAAGCACGTGAAGGACCTGGCGGACCTGCGGCACCGGGTGGCCACCCTGGCCATGACCGAGCTCGGCGAGGCGATCCGCGACGCGCTGCAGGGCCGGTCAGGACTCGACGCGCTGACCGGGCTGGTCACCGCGACCCGGTCCTACGTGACCGCCCATCCTGGCCGGTACGCCGCCACCATCGGCGTCGAGGCCACAGGCCACGACGATCCTCTGCTCGCGGCCAGTGCCCGTGTGATCGCCTCGTTCGCAGCCGTTCTGCGCGGCTACGGCATCAGCGAGGGCGCGATGGATCACGCGATGCGGACCCTGCGAAGCACCATCCACGGGTTCGCCGTTTTGCAGGCCGAAGGCGGCTTCCAGCGGAGCGCGGACCCTGAGGAGACGGTGACCTGGATGATCGGCTTCATGGACCGTGGCCTCCGCGGCGCGGAGCGGCAGGGAAGGTAGCAGCGATGGCAGAAAACGATGTCCGGGTCCGCCGGGTGTATGAGGAGCCGCAACAAACCGACGGCGCCAGGGTGCTCGTCGACCGGGTCTGGCCGCGCGGACTGGCCAGGGACAAGGCCGCGCTCGCCGAGTGGTGCAAGGACGTCGCGCCGTCCGCGGACCTGCGGAAGTGGTACGGGCATGATCCCGGCCTGTTCGGTGAGTTCGCGCGCCGCTACCGGGCCGAGCTGGCCGACCCGCGGCGGTCGGCGGCCGTTGACCACCTGCGCGATCTGGCGACGCGCCAGCCGCTCACGTTGCTGACCGCGACCAGGCAGGCAGATATCAGCCAGGCCGCCGTGCTCGCTGAGGTGCTCCGCGGCTAGCCGCGGGCGGCTGGTACCGCGCGCTCGACCCATGCCCGCAGGTCGGCGGCCGGCGAGGCGCCCGTCTGCTGCGCGACGACCTCGCCGTCACGGAGGATCAGCAGGGTCGGGATGGCCTGGACTCCGAAGCGCCGCTGCAGCCGCGGCGAGCTGTCCACGTCGACCTTTACCAGCTTGACCCGCCCCGCCAGCTGGCCGGCCACCTGAGCCAGCGCTGGGCTTACCATCCGGCACGGTCCGCACCACGGCGCCCAGAGGTCGACGATAACCGGCACCGACACCTTCTCGGCGATCTCAGCGAACGTGTCGTCGGTCGCGTCGGTGATCCATGGCAGCGGCTGGTGGCAGTTCCCGCAGTGCGGGACGCCTGACGCCGCCGCGGGGACGCGGTTCCTGCGGCCGCAGTCCGGACACCGCACCAGCTCATCTGGCATCGCCGTGCCGCCTTACCCGGGCTTCTCTGTGTTCTCGAAGGATACGGTCAGCTCGCCGTCGGCGTAACCAACGCGGATCACGGCACCGGGGCCGGCGTCGCCGCTGAGCAGGGCCCGCCCGATCCTGGTCTCGGCCTCCCGCGCGATGAACCTGCGCAGCGGCCGTGCCCCGTAGACCGGGTCGTAGCCCTGCGTCGCGATGTACCGGCGCGCGTCCTCGGTGATCTCCACGGTTATCTGGCGCTCGGCCAGCCTGGCGCGCAGGTCGCTGACCATCAGGTCGACGATCCGCTCGATCTCCGGCTCCGTCAGCGGCTTGAACAGGACGATGTCGTCAAGCCGGTTAAGGAACTCCGGCCGGAAGTGCGAGCGCATGTCCGCCATCACGCGTTCTCGTGCGTCTGGCTTGATCTCGCCGTCCGACGTCGCGCCCTCGATCAGGTACATCGAGCCGATGTTGGAGGTCATGATCACGACGGTGTTCCTGAAGTCGACGGTACGGCCCTGGGCGTCGGTGAGCCTGCCATCGTCGAGTACCTGCAGCAGCGTGTTGAACACATCAGGATGAGCCTTTTCCACCTCGTCGAACAAGATGACAGAGTACGGCTTGCGCCTGATCGCCTCGGTCAGCTGGCCGCCCTCCTCGTAGCCGACATACCCGGGCGGCGCGCCGACCAGCCGGCTGACCGTGTGCCGCTCCTGGTACTCGGTCATGTCGATGCGGACAAGGTTGTCCTCGGTATCGAACAGCGCTGCCGCCAGCGACTTCGCCAGCTCGGTCTTGCCCACGCCGGTCGGGCCGAGGAAGATGAACGAGCCGATCGGCCGCCGCGGGTCCTTCACCCCTGACCTGGCCCTGATGATGGCGTCGGCCACCAGCTGAACTGCCTCGTCCTGGCCGACGATCCGCTCATGCAGGATGGAATCCAGCCGCAGCAGCTTCTCCCTTTCGCCTTCCTGCAGCCGGCTGACCGGGATCCCGGTCCAGCGCGACACGATCGACGCGATCTCGTCGTCGGTGACGACCTCCCGCAGCAGCCGGGGGCCGCCCTTCCTGGCCGACAAGGACTCTTCCTCCGCGTCCAGGCGCCGCTCGAGCTCAGGCAGCTTGCCGAGCCGCAGCTCCGCGGCCTTGTTCAGGTCATAGTCGCGCTCAGCCTGCTCGGCGTCGCGCTTGACCTGCTCGATCTCCTCGCGCAGCGCCTGCACGCGGCGCAGGGCCTGCCGCTCTGCCTCCCACTGCGCCCGCAGCGCGTCGGCCTGTGCCCGCAGGTCGGCCAGCTCCCTGCGCAGGTCCTCGAGCCTTGCCTGGCTGGCCGGGTCGTCCTCGCCGGCCAGGCCCGTCTCCTCGATCTCGAGCCGCATCACCCGCCTGGTCAGCTCGTCGAGCTCAGCAGGCATCGAGTCGATCTCGGTGCGGATCACGGCGCAGGCCTCATCGACCAGGTCGATCGCCTTGTCCGGCAGGAACCGGTCGGAGATGTAGCGGTGGCTGAGCGTGACGGCGGCGACCAGCGCGGCGTCAGCGATCTTCACGCCGTGAAACACCTCGAACCGCTCGCGCAGGCCGCGCAGGATCGACACCGCGTCCTCGGCCGAAGGCTCGTCGACCAAGACCGGCTGGAACCTGCGCTCCAGGGCAGCGTCCTTCTCGATGTGCTTGCGGTACTCGTCCAGCGTCGTGGCGCCGATCATGTGCAGCTCGCCGCGTGCCAGCATCGGCTTGAGCATGTTGCCGGCGTCCATCGACCCTTCAGCGGCGCCCGCGCCGACGACCGTGTGCAACTCGTCGACGAACAGCAGGATGCGCCCCTCGGCGGCCGTGACCTCGCTCAGGACGGCCTTCAGCCGCTCCTCGAACTCGCCCCGGTACTTGGCGCCCGCCACCAGCGCGCTCAGGTCGAGGGCGAAGATGGTCTTGTCCCGCAGGCCCTCGGGGACGTCGCCCCTGGTGATCCGCTGCGCCAGGCCTTCCGCGATCGCGGTCTTGCCGACGCCCGGGTCGCCGATCAGCACCGGGTTGTTCTTGGTCTTCCTCGACAGGATCTGGATGACGCGCCGGATCTCCGCGTCCCTGCCGATCACCGGGTCGAGCCTGCCGCTCGCGGCGTCGGCCACCAGGTCGGTCCCGTACTTCGCGAGCGCCTCGTAGGCCACCTCGGGCATGGCCGAGGTGACCCGCTGGTTCCCGCGGATCGCCGCGAGCGCCGCAAGGAAGGCGTCCTTGGTGACGCCCGCGGACCGCAGCAGGCGGCCGGCCGGCGTCGTCTGTCCTTCCTCGAGCAGCGCGATGAGCAGATGCTCCACGGAGACGTACTCGTCCTTCAGCCTGCCGGCCTCCTCGTCGGCCCTGACCAGCAGGCGCGACAGCCGCTGGGTGACGTTGACCTGGCCGGGAGCCACGCCGGGGCCGCTGGCCCGCGGCCGGCGCTCGAGCTCAGCCTCAACCGACGTGCGCAGCTGATCAGGGTCGGCGCCGGCCTGTGCCACCAGCCGCGGCACGATGCCCTCCGGCTGGTCCAGCAGCGCGAGCAGCAGGTGCTCGCCGTCGACTTCCGGATGCCCGTAGCGCAAGGCTTTGGTCTGGGCGTCGTGCAGTGCCTGCGAGGACTTCTGGGTCAGATGACTCGGATCCATGATCACCCTCCTGGCCATCGTGGTGGCTGGCCCGCCGCCCGGAGGGGCCGTCGCCCCTGGCTGATAGGCGCGCTGCGCAGCGCCGCTTCGAGCGCAGCAATCCGGTCGAGCAGGTCGGTGACGACGCCGATGGCCGCATAGTTCATTGCGAACCCTGCATGCAGCCGCTGTACCCGGCCGAGCGCGGCGAGCTGGCTGCGCGGGAACCACAGCTCGCCGGCCGGGTCCTGGCGGGCTTCCAGCAGGCCGAGTACGACGAGCCTGCGGATCAGCTCCGGATGGGTGCCGCTCTCGCGGGCGAACGCGCCGAGGTCGAGGCGAGCTTCCCGCCTGGCGCGGATCAGGGCGTAGCTCACCTGTTGCTCCTCGGGTCGAAACCGGAGACCGCCGCGAGCTGCTCGAAGAGCTGCCGCTCCTGATGAGACGGCCGGGGCGGCACCATGATCCTGGCCTCGGCGTACAGGTCGCCCGGCTTGCCGCGCGGATGAGGCAGGCCGCGGCCGCGCAGCCGCAGCCGCTTGCCGCTCGAGGTCCCGTGCGGGACCTTCACCTTCGCCTCGCCGCCCGGCGTGTCAACAGCGACCGACGTGCCGAGCGCCGCCTCCCACGGCGCGAGCCGCAACTCCACGTACAGATCGCGTCCCTGCACCCGGTAGACCGGGTGCGGCAGGATGCGCACGATGAAGTACAAGTCACCTGGCGGTCCGCCGTCGCCGCCCCGGCCGCCCTGGCCGGCCAGCCTGATCCGCTGCCCGTCGGTCACCCCCGGAGGGATGCTGACCTCAAAGGTGCGCTGCCCCGCTCCGCCAAGCGTGACCGCCTTGCGGCCGCCCCGGTAAGCCTCCTCGACGGTAAGCGGCAGCTCAGCCTCCTGATCGGCGCCGGGCATCGGGCCAAAGCCTGGTCCCGCGCG
This sequence comes from uncultured Actinomycetota bacterium, assembly GCA_963739025.1. GTDB lineage: Bacteria > Actinomycetota > Actinomycetes > Streptosporangiales > Streptosporangiaceae > Chersky-822. Next base: position 56,127 of record CAVTYS010000009.1, read on the forward strand.
GCCGCCGAAGATCCCCCCGAGCAGGTCCTCGATGTCAATGTCGGCACCTCCAGGGCCGTACCCGAACCCGCCGCCCGCACCGGCGCCCGCCCGGGTGCCTCCCGCGCCCGCGCCGCGGCGCGCACCTGCGCCCGCTCCGGCTCGTGCCCTGCTGCGGCGCCAGCTGTCCGCGTCCACGTCCTCTGGTACCTGACGGAAGTCAGGGCCGAACGCGTCGTACCGCCGCCTGGTAGCAGGGTCAGACAGGACGGAGTAGGCCTCGGAGACGTCCTTGAACCTCTCCTCGGCGGCCGGATCTGCGTTGACGTCGGGGTGATACTCGCGCGCGAGCTTGCGGTAGGCACGCTGGATCTCGTCCTGGCTCGCGTTCCGCCCGACGCCGAGGATCTCGTAGAAGTCGCGCCCGGCCATCACTCCGCCTTGGCGACCACCACCTGGGCGGGCCGCAGCTGGTGGTCTCCGTCCCCGTATCCGGGCCTGACGACGTCGATGATCGTGCCGGGCGCGACACCGGGGTCGCTGAGCACCGCGACCGCGTCGTGCCTGGCCGGGTCGAACGGCGCCCCGGTGTCGTCCATGCGCGGGTAACCGAGGCCGGCCAGGACCCGAAGCGCCTGCTCGCGGACGCTCCTGACCCCTTCGATGACGGCGTCGGGATCGGTCTGCGAGTGCTCGAGCGCGCGGTCGAAGTTATCCACGACCGGCAGCCACTCGGCCGCGACCGAGGCCCTGGCGTCGGCCGCCGCCTGACCGATCTGCGTCGCGCACCGCTTGCGCAGGTTGTCCAGATCTGCCAGCGCGCGCAGCCGCAGGTCCTCGACTTCCTTGACCCTGGACCGCAGCTCAGCGACCTCAGCCTGAGCGCTGGCCAGCTCCGCGTTCGCGGCTTCCTGCCCGCCCCCGGTGTGGCCGGCCTCGTGCTCATTCATCGGCGGTGAACTCCGCGTCGATCACGTCGTCATCGCCGCCCTGCTGTCCTGGCTGGCCTTGTGACTGTGCTTGCTGACCCTGGGGTCCGGCTCCTGCCGCGCTCAGGTTCTGGTAGACCTGCTGAAGCTCGAGCGTGCGGCTCCTGAGCAGGTCGGCCGGTGCCTCCTCCTTTCAGGGCCTGCCTGGCGTCCGCCACCAGGGTCTCGGCCCGCGCCTTGTCGTGCACGGCCACCGCGTCGCCGCGCTCGGCGAGCAGGTGCTCCACGGCGTAGGCCGCCGCGTCAAGCTCGTTGCGGGCATCGGTCAGCTCGCGCAGCCGCTTGTCCTCGTCGCGGTGCCGCTCGGCATCGGCGATCATCCGCTCGACTTCTGACTGGTCGAGGTTGGACGTCTCGCTGATCGTGATCCGCTGCTCGGCGCCGGTGTCCTTGTCGGTGGCCGAGACGTTCAGGATCCCGTTCGCGTCGATGTCGAAGCGTGACCTCGACCTGCGGCACGCCGCGCGGCGCTGGCCTGATGTTCTCCAGCCGGAACCGGCCGAGCACCCGGTTGTCGGCGGCGCGTTCCCGCTCGCCCTGCAGCACCACCACGTCGACCGCAGGCTGGTTGTCCTCCGCGGTGCTGAAGACCTCGGTGCGGCGGGCCGGGATCGTCGTGTTCCGCTCGATGACCTTGGTCATCACGCCGCCGAGAGTCTCGATTCCCAGCGACAGCGGCGTGACGTCGAGCAGCAGCACGTCCTTGACCTCGCCCTTGAGCACGGCCGCCTGAACGGCGGCGCCGAGCGCCACGACCTCGTCCGGGTTCACCGACATGTTCGGGTCCTTGCCGCCGGTCAGGCGGCGCACCAGGGTCTGCACGGCGGGGATTCTCGTCGACCCGCCCACCAGGATCACCTCGTCGATGTCCTTGTCGGTCAGCTTGGCGTCCTCCATCGCCTGCCTGGCCGGCCCGGCGGTGCGCTCCACCAGGTCGGCTGTGATCTGGTCGAACGTCGAGCGCATCAGCGTCGTGCTCAGATGCTTAGGCCCTGCCGCGTCAGCGGTCACGAACGGCAGGCTGACCGAGGTCTGCGTCACCGACGACAGCTCGACCTTGGCCTTCTCGGCCGCCTCGAACAGGCGCTGCAGCGCCTGCGGGTCGGCGCGCAGGTCGATGCCGTTGTCGCGCTGGAACTCATCGGCCAGGTAATCGACGACCCGGCGGTCGAAGTCGTCCCCGCCCAGGTGCGTGTCGCCGGCCGTGGCGCGAACCTCGACCACGCCGTCGCCGATGTCCAGCAGGCTCACGTCGAACGTCCCGCCGCCCAGGTCGAACACCAGCACGGTCTCGTTCTGCTTCTTGTCGAGCCCGTAGGCCAGAGCGGCCGCCGTCGGCTCGTTGATGATCCGCAGCACCTCCAGGCCGGCGATCTTGCCGGCGTCCTTCGTCGCCTGGCGCTGGGCGTCGTTGAAGTACGCGGGAACGGTGATGACGGCCTCGGTGACCTTCTCGCCAGCGGACTTGCCCGCGTCGTCGGCGAGCTTGCGCAGGACCAGCGCGGAGATCTCCTCAGGCGCGTACTGCCTGCCGTTCACCTCGAACCGCACAGCCCCGTCCTGGCCAGCCACGACATCGAACGAGACCGCGTTCAGCTCACTGGCCACCTCGTCGTAGCGGCGGCCGATGAACCGCTTGGCCGAGTAGATCGTTCCCTTCGGGTTCAAGATCGCCTGCCGCCGCGCCAGCTGCCCCACCAGCCGCTCGCCTTGCGGGGTGAAGGCCACCACCGACGGCGTCGTGCGCGAACCCTCCGCGTTAGGGATCACCGCGGGCTTTCCTGCCTCGGTGGCCGCGATGACCGAGTTCGTGGTACCGAGATCGATTCCTACCGCTATCGCCATCGCGTTCCCCTCCGCATCCCCGTGTGCGGCACCAGCGCGTACGGGCCGTTAAAACTGAGACTTCTGTTGGCATGCCCAGGTCGCCGGCGGAGTAACGCCACGCGGCCACTTGGTGACCCACGGTGGCCGCGTGGCTGGCTGGGGCGTCCGGCTTCCTGCTGCCGGCGAACGCGCGGGTCAGCGCGCCCCTCGTGGCAGCCAGACCAGAGTGGTTGATGGCGGCCCTGGCGGGACCGGAGCTGAGCTGGGTGCGGACCGCGGTCGCGAGGTCGGGGTAGATCAGCGGGTTCGCGACGTCGCTGACCGCGACCGGCTCGAGCCCGGCGGCCGCGGCGAGCCGCTCCAGTTGTCCGTCCTCGCTCCAGGCGATCGCCGTCGGCGCGTCCGGCGGTGCGGGCGGCAGCAGGGGCCCGAGCTGGGCGAACAGCACGCCGCTCTCGCACTGCGCGGGCGGGCCCCAGACGACCACGCCGATCATGCCGCCTGGCCTGGTGACCTTGCGCATGTTCACCAGGACGGCGACCGGGTCGGCGGCGTACTGCACCGAGTTGAAGGCCGTGACCACGTCGAAGCTGCCCGAGTCGAACGGCAGCGGATCCTCGAGGTCGCCCGCGACGAGCGTGGCGCCTGGCACCCGTTCCGCCGCGATGTCGAGCAGCGGCTGGGCCGCGTCGATCCCGGACACGACAGCGCCGCGGCTGGCAGCTAGCAGCAGCGCGAAGCCGCCGCCGCAGCCACGTCGAGCAGCGAGGTTCCGCTGCCGACCGCGGTCGCGTCCAGCGGCTTGCCGGTGAACCGCGTCAACAGGGGGCTGCTCGGCTACGCCGACGCCATCCTGGCAGGCCGGTCAGGCCAGCAAGACCTCGCCACGCGGCTGGCCGACGCCGCCGACGGCGAGCTGAGGAACTACCCGGTCTGGGCCGACCTGGCGCGGCTGTACGCGGCCGGGCCCGCGCTTGCCGACGACTGGGGTCAGCCGCGGCACTGGCTCGTGGCCGCCGACGGAGCGTTCAGCGCGCACGGGATCGAGCGCCTCGCCGCCCGCTGCCGCCGGCTTCTGAGCGCCCCGCCGCGCAGCAACTGGGCCAGGCTGGGGATCACCGACCGGCAGGCCGACGTGCTGAGGCTGGTGGCCGACGGCAGCTCCAACAAGGAGATCGCCGCCCGCCTGCATCTGTCGGCGCGCACCGTGGAGAAGCACGTCGAGGCGCTGCTGCGGCTGACCGGCGCCCGGTCACGTACCCAGCTGGTCGCCAAGGCCGGCCCCGAGTACCCCGACTGACGAGCCCCGAGTACCCGCCTGAGGCGCGCGTCACCAGGCGGGCCGCTGAATGCTGACCGGCGGTAGGCTGTGGCGCCGCGCCTGGGCCCCGTTATGCCCCGCTATGCCCGTTCTAGCCGGGCCAGTTGCCGCTTCAGGGACGCCAGACCAGCCGGGTTCGCGGGTGGCAGGTGTATGGGTGCGACACCCATCACCTCCGCGCGCAATGGGTGTCGCTCCCATACACGGGTAGTCCAGCCGGCGGGCGCTCAGTCGTTCAGCAGATCAGCGAGCTGCCTGGCGTTGACCTGCGCGTAGTTGCTGTAGCAGTTGTTGAACAGGACGTGCGTGTCCTCGGCCTGGCTGGCCAGGCTCCTGACGTTGCTGGCCCACTGGGCAAGCTCGGGCTCGGAGTAGCGATAGCCGAACCGCTCGTGGATGTCCTTGCTGTCCCACTTGCTCGACTGGCCGTGCATGCGGACCACGGCGAGGTCGGCGGTGACGGCGATAACCGGCGGGATCGAGTCGCGGTGACCTTGCGGCATGTCAACGCAGACATACGGGAGCTGATGGGACGACAGGAAGCCAAGTGTCTCCTCCTGGTTGTCAGTGGTCATCCAGGTCTGGTTGCGGAATTCGATGCACACCCGGCGAGGCGCCACCCGCTGCGCGCAAGACACGATGTAGTCCTTGCGTGCACGGGAGATCGGGAACCACGGCGGGAACTGCAGCAGGATCGCGCCGAGCTTGCCGGCGTCACGCAGGGGGTCGAGCGAGGCGAGGAACCTATCCCATGCCTCGTCAGCGACGCCAGGGTCGACGTCGCGCAGGTACACCCGCTCCTTGCCCGTCTTCTGCTGGACAGCCTGGCGCAGGTCGGCCGGAAGCGCGGCTACCCGGGTCGGATGGTGGGTGAACAGGCTGAACGCCTTGATGTTGAACGTGAAGCCCGCGGGCGTGCGCGCCGCCCAGGCGGTGGCGTTCGGCCGGCTGGGCAGGGCGTAGTAGGTGGCGTCCACCTCGACGAGCGGGAACTGGCGTGCGTAGTAGCGCAGCCGCTGCTCAGGCGTACTGGCCTCGGGCGGATACCAGCCGGACTCGATCAGGGTCCGGTCCGTCCACGACGCCGTGCCCACCTCGACCTGCCCCATACCCGCAGCTTAAGAACCCCGCCCTGGCTGGCTGACCGGGCACTCCCTAGCCCGCGAGGACGACGCCGAGGAACAGCGCGGCGAGTGCGGTCAGGCCGGTCAGCGCGCCCCAGACGGCCAGGCCTGCCGTGCTCTTGGCGCGCGCGTGCAGGATTGCGGTGATGCCGGAGGCCGCGACCACGGCCACCTTCGCGATCAGCGTGGCGCGGTAGCTGGCCGTCATATGACCGGCGGCCGCGATGTTCCAGATTCCGGTGAGCACGAGGACCCCGTAGGCCGGCCACGCGACCAGGTTGAACCGCCTGGCCGCGGCGCGCGGTACGTCAGGGCCGAGCCGCCGGAGCGCGGGGACAAGTGCCGCCAGCGTCAGCTGGCCGCCCACCCAGACCGTGGCGGCGAGCACGTGCAGGAACAGCCGGACGGTGCTGAGGTTCACCGCGAGCATCGCTCCATCCTCCTCCTCAGCACGCTGCCGTAGGCTCTGCTTTACCTGCCGTAAGCTGGGTTTTACGTGCCGTAGGCTGGGCCAGCATGATCTCCGAGCTCTTCGATCCAGCTGCCTGGACGCCGGTCCCGGGCTTCGGCTTCACCGATATCACCTATCACCGGGCCGTCGGCCAGGGGACCGTGCGGGTCGCCTTCAACCGGCCAGAGGTGCGCAACGCATTCCGCCCGCACACCGTCGACGAGCTGTGCGCCGCGCTCGACCATGCCAGGCAGACGGCCGACGTCGGCTGCGTGCTGCTGACGGGCAACGGCCCGTCACCCAAGGATGGCGGGTGGGCGTTCTGCTCGGGCGGCGATCAGCGGATCAGGGGATCGGACGGATACCAGTACGAGGGAGGCGGAGCTGACTCCCCGCGGGTCGGCAGGCTGCACATCCTCGAAGCGCAGCGCCTCATCAGGTTCATGCCCAAGATCGTGATCTGCGTCGTGCCCGGCTGGGCGGCAGGCGGCGGGCACAGCCTGCACGTGGTGTCTGACCTCACCTTGGCCAGCGCCGAGCACGCGCGCTTCAAGCAGACCGATGCCGACGTCGCCAGCTTCGACGGCGGCTTCGGCTCTGCCTACCTGGCGCGTCAGGTCGGGCAGAAGTTCGCGAGGGAGATCTTCTTTCTCGGGCGGACCTATACCGCTCAGGAAGCCTTTCAGATGGGCGCCGTCAACGCCGTGGTGCCGCACGCCGACCTGGAACGGGTCGCGCTCGACTGGGCGGCCGAGGTCAACGCGAAGAGCCCGACTGCGCAGCGCATGCTCAAGTACGCCTTCAACCTCGTCGACGACGGCCTGGTCGGCCAGCAGATGTTCGCCGGTGAGGCCACGCGGCTGGCCTATGGCACGGCCGAGGCGGCCGAAGGCCGCGATGCCTTCCTCGGCAAGCGACCTCCTGACTGGACGCCCTATCCCTGGCATTACTGACCAGGACGCATAACTAACCTCGCAGGCCGCGCCGCCTGACGGCGGCGCGCGTAGCCCGTCAGGCTCGCCCCCTCTCGATTACGCGGGGCCAGGTGGTCAGCCGGTCAGGTCAGCGGCCGCGGCCCGCAGCCCGCTGAGCAGATCGGCGGGCAGGTCGAGGCCTCGGGTGGAGACGCCGAATTTCGAGGCCAAGAACGCTTTCGGCCCGCCGGGAGAAATGTTCTCCAATCACCTGTACGCGTTTACAACGCGCTGACGCCCGACGAAACTCCCGCCCGAGGAATTCCTCCGGCAATGGACGCCGTCCGACATGGGTGGTCGCTGACAGCGCCAGGCTATCCGGGCAGCGGCCTGTCCTGCACGATCCGCTTCGAGACCAGGGTTGACGTCATCCGCTGCACGCCTGGCAGCGTGGTGAGCTTGTCGTCCTGCAGCTGCTGGTACGCCGCGAGGTCAGCCGTGACGACGCGGAGCAGGTAGTCAGGCTCGCCGAAGAGCCGCTCGGCCTGCACCACTTCGGGGATGGCCGCCACGCCGGCCTCGAAGCCGAGCAGCGTCTCCCTGTCTGTCTGCCGGACGGTGATGAACACCAGCGCCTCGAAGGCAAGGCCGAGTACCTCGGCATCCACGACGGCGCGGTAGCCGCGGATCGCGCCGCTGCGCTCCAGTTCGCGCAGCCTGCGATGACACGGCGAGACGCTCAGGCCCACCTGAGCGGCAAGTTCGGTGATGGTGAGGCGGCCATCCTGCTGCAGGGCGGCAAGGATCTTGCGGTCCAGCGCGTCCATGAGAAAGATTCTTCCACTACGGGCCCGTCGATCGGCAAAACTTGGGAACACTTTCCGGCTGATCGGAGATAGCTTTCTGGCAGGCGCCTGTTGTCCGAGGGGAAGCTTCCGATGGCCGCGAGTTCTGTAGCCGCCTTCTGGGCCGTCGCCGCCCTGCTCGTCGCTGTTCCGGGTCCAGACTGGGCATTCGTGCTCAGCTCGGGGGTCAGGAGCCCGACCGTCGTGCCTGCCGTCGGCGGCATCGTCCTGGGCTATGCCGGCATCACCGTCGTGGTTGCGGCAGGAGTCGGTGCGCTCGTCGCCAGGTCGCCAGCGGCCCTGACGGCGCTGACTGCCGCCGGCGGCAGCTTCCTCATCTGGCTCGGAGCCAGGACGCTCGTCAGGAAGCACTCCCATGGCGTCGTCGATGAGGGCTCCCGTGCTGCCGGAGCCCCGTGGGAAACGCTGGCCAGGGGCATAGGCGTGAGCGCGCTGAATCCCAAGGGCCTGCTGCTCTTCCTGGCCCTGCTACCGCAGTTCACCAACGCCCGCTGGGACTGGCCGCTCGCGGCGCAACTCGGGCTGCTCGGGCTCGTCTTCATGCTCACCTGCGCGGTCTTCTACCTGTGCCTCGGATCCTTCGCGCGCAGGATCCTGCGAGCCAGACCGCTCGCCGCCGGCCTCATCACGCGCATCTCCGGCGGCGCGATGTCCGTTATCGGCGCGCTCCTTCTTATCGACCGCTTTATCATGTGACGTTCTTTTTGATTTGCCGGGATAAAGCTCGGCGATGACGGGCGAGATCAGGCTTATTCAAGCCATCACGCGCTAAATCTTTTTTGCTGCTGGGAAAACCTCCGAAGCTATGCTCCCGGTCGGTAATCTCTCACGAAGCGTAACTGACACAGCGCGCTGCGCAGGCTCAACGGGCCCCTGGCACCGGTCGGCTTCCGCCCACGGGAGAGATGCGAATGGCACGCCGCTCCGATTCGACAGTCGCGACCACGATCGTCGCGCTCGACGCCAGGGACGCCCCCGCGTCGCCCGGTGGCCACAAGCCACCGGCTGTGCCCGCCCTCGGCGCCGGAACCGCGGCGCATGGCGGCAGGTCGGCATGGTGGCGGCTGCGGACGTGGCGAAAGGACATCGAGGTCCTCGCCAGGGTCAGGGCGGCGCTGGAGAAACTCCCCGACGATCCTGACGACGACAGCCCGGCTGCGAGCGGGTTAGCTGCTGCCGTGGGTCCCGCCCAGCCGCACGACTCGGCACGACCGGCCGAGGCACCACGGTCCGATGCCGAGAAGCGGCCTGTGACGCGGCGCTCGGCAGAATCCCGGCGCGAGCCAGGCCGGCAGACCCCGGCGAAGCCCCCGCCGCCCGCGCCCGCTGCCCCTGGCGACGCGGAAGACGCCATCGCGGCCGTCAGGCGCACCTTCGCCGGTGTCGAGGCCGCGGGCGACAAAGCGGTCGGGTACTTCTACGCCCAGCTCTTCGTGCGCAGCCCGGGACTGCGAGCACTGTTCCCGCCGGCCATGGATGAGCAGCGCGACCGCTTGTTCCGTGCGCTCATCAGGATCGTTGAGAGCCTGACCAGTCCTGAGGACCTGGCCAGGTATCTCACCCAGCTCGGCCGCGACCACCGCAAGTACTCGGTCGAGCCCGCGATGTACGAGACCGTCGGCGCGGCTCTCATCGCGACCTTGCAAACCTTCGCAGGCAAGGACTTCACCCCAGCGGCTGAGGAAGCCTGGGCTGAGACGTACGCCGCCGCGTCAGCCCTCATGATCAGGGCCGCGGAGGAAGACGGCGCCGCCGCGCCGGCGTTGTGGCCCGCCGAAGTCCTGGACATCAGCAGGCACGGCGACGGCATCGCGGTGCTCACGATCGCCACGGACGAGCCGCTGAGGTATGAGCCTGGCCAGCATCTGACCGTGCAGACGCCGCGCTGGCCGCATGTGTGGCGGCCGTACTCGATCGCGTGTCGTCCGCGCGAGGACGGGCTGCTCAAGCTGCACGTCAAGGCCGTTCCCGGCGGCTGGGTGAGCAACGCCCTTGTCCACCACACCCAGCCAGGAGATGAGCTCGTCCTCGGATCCGCCATGGGCACGATGAAGCTTGCCGCCGCCGAGGATCGCGATCTGCTCTTCGTCGCCGGCGGCACCGGCCTGTCCCCGCTCAAGGCGATCGCTGAGCAGGCCGTGAAGGAGTCGGACCGTCATCCTGGCCGGCGCATGTCCATGTTCTACGGCGCCAGGAGCCGCGAGGAGCTCTATGACCTCCGTGATCTCTGGCGGTTGTCTGATGCCTGCCCGGCATTCCAGCTGACTCCCGTCACGTCAGATGATCCCGCATTCGACGGTATGCAAGGAAATGTCGGCAGGGTGGCCGCGCGATATATGTCAGAGAAGAATTGCGAGGCCTATGTAGCGGGCCCTGTTTCGATGGTGCGGGAAACCGTGCGCGTGCTCGCCAAGGCCGGTATTTCCCGGGAACGCATTCACTTCGATGACGCGCTGCTGGCCGCGCGCAAGCGAGTGGGCAGCGGTACCTGATCCTGGCCGCGTAGGCTGCCGGCGGCGGGCGCCGCTGACGTGCGCGATCCCGGCTAAGCAGACCTCTTGGCTCTAGAACCCAGAATTCTCGCTAAAGCCACTAGTGCCGCGTTCCGGTCACACGGGAATCGACGGTTGCAACACATGCCACATCTGTCTCGACACAGAAGCCTCGGCTCCTCGGCCAACACTGACTCAAGAGGATAGTTTCGTCGGCATCTATGAGATTCCAGGTTCTGTGTGTGCAAAGTCGCACATACAAAGGATTGCGCTTGTACGATACTTGCCGATGGCCGGGCATACGGGCGCCGGTCCACACCTCGGCCGCGGAGGCGGCAGGACGGTGTACGCCAGGCGCTCGACCGGCTATGGCGGTTTCTTGGAGCAGACAGGAAGGGTGCCATAGTCACTCTGCAGCTACCAGCGCTGGCAGCACGAACGCAGCGCTACCAGGGGGGAACTTTTCCATGCCGATTCGACTGGCGATAGTGGACGGGCAGACGCTCATCCGTTATGGCCTTCGCGAACTTGTCGCGCACCACTCAGATATAGAGATCGTTGCGGAGTGCCAATCAGCGGCCGAGACGTTGCCGATGCTCGCGGCGAGACAGCCGGATGTCGTGACGGTCGACGTCGCGCTGCCTGACGGCGACGGGCTCCGGCTGGCTCGCGAGCTCAGGGACATGTACGCAAGCCTCGGGATTGTCATGCTGACGTCCAAGCATGAAGACGACATTCTCTTCCGGGCCCTGGAGACCGGGGTGTCGGCGTTTGTGCCCAAGACGGCGCCGCTCGACGAAGTGCTCGCCGCCATCCGGCACGCAGCCGTGGCCGCCGCCTCGTTTACTGCCTCTGGCCTGGCGATGGCGGTCGCTCGCCGCAGGTCGATGCAGGATCGTTTCGCGCTCAGCCCGCGCGAGTCGCAGGTCCTGAATTTGCTGCACGAGGGGTTGTCCATCCCGGTCATCGCGCACGAGATGTACATCAGCGTGTCGACCGCGAAGACGTATGTGGCCAGGCTCTACGAGAAGCTCGGCGCGGCCAACCGGGCGCAGGCATTGATGACCGCCTTGCATCATGGCTTGATCAACTACCGTCAGGAGGCATCGCCGCAGGTAGCAATGGCTGGACAGGGCCCGAGGCGAGAAGCCGGCCCGGAGGGCCAATCGCCGGTAGCAGAGCGCCCGGCGTCCGCGCTGTCATCCATGGCGCTGGCCGCCAGCCGTCGCAAACCCGCGATACCTGCCTGAGGTCGATCAGGCTAGGGTGACGACGGCGTCGACGCGAATGCGCTCGGGATTTCCGGTCAGAAGGAGCGGGTTCCGGCGGCGGTGCGCTGGTCAATTCTTGTATGAAATTAGCGATATCGCTTGTTCGCATGACCAGCGCGTGCTGCGCTGTTCTCTTGGGGGCGGACATTCGCCGGGTCCGCGTGTCCCCGAGGGGGTATTGCCGCATGGCAGATGACAGCAGTGTCCCGCCGCTGTCGCGGCGCGTGCCAGGCGCGACGAACAGGCCCAAGCCGAAGATGCGGATCGCACCGCCCGCGCTGCCTGAGGAACTGGTCGGCAGGCTCCGGCCGAAGCAGGCGGCGACGGCCGAGACCACGGCCACGCCGGCCAGGAGGATCTCCGGCGAGGCGCCGGCGAAGCCTGAGCGCCAGGTCGCGCCAGCTGAGGAGGCCCGGGCTGACGAGGCCCGAGCTGACGAGGCCCGAGCTGACGAGGCCCAAGCTGACGAGGCCCAAGCTGACGAGGCCCCGCCTGAGGCACCAGCGTCCTGGTACGTCGTGCCGGATTCCCCGGCGTCGCCGGTCGCGGACAGCAACGAGACGACCCAGCCCATTCCCGTGATCGCCGCGGCCAGCGAGGCGCAGGGGCCGGTCAAGGTCATGGTGGACGTGCGGAAGGAGCAGCTTCCGCGAAGGGGCGGCGGCCCGCGGTCCGCGGGCCCGCCGAGACCGGGAGGACGGTCGCGGTCGGCCAGGTCCCAGCCCGCCATCACGGCTCAGCCCGCTGACAGTACTAAGCCCGTCGGCAAGGCCCAGCCCGCCGGCAGGACACAGCCCGCTGGCCGGCCAGGAACTCCTGTCCGGCAGCGGCCCGCTGCCCAGCGCGCGCTGCCGGGTAAGTCAGTGAAGAAGCCCGCGGCCGTGGTTGCACCCTCGCCCGGCAAGCTGGTGCCCGGGCAGTCACGGATCGCCTCGTTCTGGCGCAGATGGGCCGCGTCGCGCTCCAGGCCGCAGCAGCAAGGGGAGCTGTTGCTGCGCCCGCTCTTCAGGGAGTCGCTGTCGATCGAGGAGATGGTCGCCTCCGTCCGGGCGCAGGCTGCTGGCCGCAGGGCCGACCAGGGTCGCCGCTACCGCATTTCCGCTGCGGTCCTGCTCGTCGTCGTCGTCGTCGCGGTGGCGCTGGTCGTCGTGGTGGTCATCTAACTAGCGTCCGCTGGCGAGAACCGCAAGCAGCGCGCCGCCGACCAGGAACGGCCCGAAACAGATCGCGCTGCGCAGGGTGGTGCGCCGGGCAGCCAGCAGCGCGAGGCTCACGATGGCCGAGAGCACGAAGCCAAGGGCAGCCCCCGTGATGAGGGCTGACCAGCCGAGCCAGCCGAGCGCGAGGCCGGCCAGGCCAGCGAGCTTGACGTCGCCGCCCCCAAGCTGCCCTGGCCTGGCAAGCGCGAGCACCAGGAACGCCCCGGTCAGCGCCAGCCCGCCGAGCAGCGCCCTGCCAAGCGCGGACAGATCGTGGCCGGTGATCGCGGCGATCACCAGCAGCGTGATGAGGATCGGATAGGCGGGCAGAGTGAGGTGGTCAGGGAGCCGCTGCACGGAGATGTCGATGGCGGCCAGCGCCACGCCGAGCACGCCGAAGAATCCGAGCGCGAGGATCTCTGGCTGGCCGCCGAAGCGTCCCACGAGGAGCGCCAGCACCGCGGCCGTCGTCAGCTCGAGCGCGAGCGGCACGCCGAGGCTCGCACGGCAGTGGCCGCACCGCACCGCCAGCCAGCGGCGCACCGGCGCGGAGCAGCGCGGGCAGGCATCCCGCACCGGGTCGCCTGACGCGACCGACAGCCTGAACACGGTGCCTCTCAGCGCAGCGCCAGCGGCCAGGCCAGCGACTGCGCCCGCGGCTGCCCACGCCAGGTTCATGATGCCGCACAGTAGCCTGCCGGCCACGCTGGAGATACCTTTTTGGCCGAAAAGTGACCGGCTAGCGCCATGATGTCGGCCGGCTGGCGGCTGATGTCGGGCGATCGCCCGACATGTCGATAGGTCAGCCAGAAATCCCTGGCCAATTGGCCGATGACGCGGTTGCCACCGCTTCCCCCAAGGTGTCCAGGACTGGGCGGCACGATGCGGCCCGGAGCAAGGTGAGCGGGCTGGCCGCTCGCCGACCATCGAAGGGGCATTCCATGCTTCGGTTCCTGTTGTACATGCACGCTGCTATCGCCAACTCACTGCGCCTGGGCGACCGGCTGAACGACCGCGGCGCCACGGCAGTCGAGTACGGCCTCATTGTCACGCTGATCGCCGTCGTGATCATCGGTGTCGTGACCAACCTCGGCCAGCGCTTGAACGCCGAGTTCCAGACGGTCGTTAACGCCCTCTGACGGATCACCAGACCGGTGTTGCCGGCGAAGGGGTCCTGGTCTTCGTGCGGAAGGACAGCCCAGTCGCGCGCCAGTCGGCGCACGAGCTGCCGGACTCTGAGCGCTGTGGTCACGCTGCAGAACCTGCTCGTCGCAGTGCTGTACCGGGAGGACCGGGGTGGCACAGCCGTCGAGTACGGCTTGCTGGCGGCGCTCATAGCGGCAGTGATAGCGGGCGTCGTCGGAGTCCTCGGCACGAGGGTGCTGACCATGTTCACCAACCTTGCTAACGCGTTCTGACCTCGGAAGCACGTAGGAGACGCGGGCTAGCGGCTCGGACGGCTGGGCTAGCCGCGTCACCCATCCGGGGTGCGGAGATAGGAGCAATGACGATGGACCGGCGCGCGTCACGCCGCCGTCAGGCACGGGATCGCGGGGCAACCGCAGTCGAGTTCGCCCTGCTCTTCCCGTTGCTGATGCTGATCGTGTTCGGGACCATCGACTTCGGCCGGGCGCTGAACGCCCAGATAACGCTGACCCAGGCAGCCCGCGAGGGCGTCCGCCTCGACGCGCTCGGCGAGCCCAACGTCGTGACGCAAACGCAAAACGCCGCGACCGGGCTCAATCCGGTGACCGTCACCGTCACCGGGTGTCCTCCTGGCGGGGCGCTGGGCTCCGACGCGGTGGTCAACGTCAGCTACCGCTTCACGTTCATCACGCCGATCGGTGCGGTGGCCGCGCTGATCGGCGGTGCGGGCGGCCTCGGCTCACCCGTCACGCTGACCGCACAAGGGGTCATGCCGTGCGAAACCTGATGGCCGTGCTCGCGCGCCGGGTCGCTCAGCGGCTCCGGCGCGACGAGCGCGGCGCCATCGGCATCATTGTCGCGGTGCTGCTGGGCGCGGGCGTGCTGACCGGGATGGGCGCCCTCGTCGTCGATGTCGGGCAGCTGTATCAGGAACGCGCCGAGCTGCAGGACTCGGCCGACGCCGCGGCCCTGGGCGTCGCCAGGAGCTGCATCATCCTCGGTCTGTGCAATCCCATCCTCGCCCCCTTCTACGCGGACGCCAACGCGTCCAGGCTGACGGGCGGAGTCGCCGGCGTCAGCCTGGTCTGCGGCTCGGGCCTTGGCCTGGGGTCGTGCCCGGTCAGCACGGGGAAGCTCATTGACTGCCCGCCGCCCGTCGGCGCCAACTACGTGAACGTCTACACCGCGACGAGGACCGGGAGCGGCTCGACGCTGCTCCCGCCGGTGCTCGGCCGCACGTTGCTGGGCTCCAGTTACAACGGGACAAGGGTGCTCGCCTGCGCGCAGGCGACGTGGGGAGCGCCTTCGTCGGCGACCACCATCGCGCTCACGACCTCGGCCTGCGAATGGGATCAGGCGACGAACCTGGGAACCACGTTCGCGCCATCGCCGCCGTACCCTCCCAATCCCGCGCCCAGCTCGTTCCTCGACCAGGTACTGCAGTTCAATTCGGCGACGGGGAGCGGGTGCGGCACGGAACCAGCGGGCGCCGACGAGGCGGGCACGTTCAGCTGGCTGGCCCATCCGCGCGGCAACTGCACCACCGCTGTGAGCCCGCCGAGCGTCACGGGGCGCACGAGAACGACCGTCAGCTTCTCCTGCCAGCTGCTGCTTCAAGACGCGCAGAACAACAGAAGGCCCTTGCTCGTGCCTATCTACGTCAGCGCATCCTCAGGCGGCACGCCGTCGTACACGCTGAAGGGCTTCGCCGACTTCGTGGTCACCGGATACAACCTGTCCACCGGGCCGTTTTCGCCTAACTTTTTCGCCCCGGACTGGCTCAACCCCTCGAACACCTGCCAGGGCACCAACTACTGCATCAACGGCTACTTCACGCGGGGCGTGATCGCGTCCACTGGCAACTTCAACGGCACCTACCTCGGTGCCGCCGAGATCGACCTGACCGGATGAGCCCGGACAAACGGAGAGATGAGGCACCTTGAAACGTCGAATGCTGACCGTCGTACTCGCGGGGCTGCTCGGCGTGCTCGGCATCGTGGCCGTGCTGGCCTACGTGCAGAAAGCCAACAACCAGGTAGTCGACAACAACAAGGCCGTGACCGTTCTGGTCGCTAGCGGCTCGATTCCGCAGGGTACTTCGCTCAACCAGGCTGTGGCCGGGAACCTGCTGGTCCCCAAGACGTATCCCAAAGGGGCGGTTCCGGCTGGCGCGATCACCGCGGTGACGCATGCCAACGGCAAGCTGGTCACGACCTCCGCGATGCAGTCCGGGCAGTTGCTGCTCACCTCGATGCTGGTTCGCCGGGGCGCCGTAAGCGGCGCCATCGCCATTCCGACCGGTGACATGGCGGTGTCTCTGGAGGTCTGCCTTGAATCGGCCATCGCCGGGTACGTCCAGCCAGGTGCCAAGGTCGCGCTGTTCGACACGTACGTGACCACCGGCTCGATTCAGTCGAGCTGTGACAGCTCGCACGAGGGCCAGCCGATTCACGCCGTAACCACCCGGCTGGTGCTCAAGAGCGTCGAGGTGCTGTCGGTCAGCGCGGCGCCCCCGCCAGCCACTGAGACTGTGGTCAGCGGAGGCGTGACCCAAGTGTCTGGCGGAGCCACGGCGGCGTCGCAAGGCGCGGTCTTTGTGACGCTTGCAGTCAATCAGCACGAGGCCGAGCAGCTGATCCTCGCCTCTCAGGCGGGCCTGCCGTACTTCGCGCTGCTTACGGAGGGCTCGGTGACCGAGCCTGACAGCGGTACTCAGCTGTTCAGTTCCAAGCCTTAGACCCAGGAGACGAGCGTTGCCAATACTCTGCGAGCCATCAGCGACCGCCGGCGACCTGATCGCCGCCATCGACGGCGAGGTCCGTAAGGCAGACACCGTCGGGGCAGCAGCCAAGCTGCTAGACAGCGACCCGAACGAGATGCTGATCGTGATCGGCCCGCGGGCGATGACCGGCGAGGCCCTCGCGTTCAGCGCTGCGCTGCGGCTGGCACGTCCCGCAGTCGGCGTGATCCTCGCCAGGACTGAGGTCGACGTCACGCTGCTGGTTCAGGCGCTGCAGTCAGGTGTCCGTGAGGTCGTGCCCGCTGGCGACCACGCCGCGCTGGCGGCGGCCTGCCGGCGCTCCTACGAAGTGTCACGTCGCATGCTCGCCCCGCCGCCGCGAGAGGAGTCGACGCTCGGGCAGATCGTCACCGTGTTCGCCGCCAAGGGAGGCTGCGGCAAGACAACGCTGGCGATCAACACGGGGGTCGCGCTGGCCAGGCAGACCGGCCAGCGCGTGTGCGTCATGGACCTGGACCTGGCCTTTGGCGACGTGGCGATCAGCTTGCAGCTCGCACCCATGCGGACGATCGCTGACGGCCTGGCGATGGCCGGGCACCTCGACATCGCCGGCGCGGCGTCGCTGCTGACCAGCTACCAGCCAGGGCTGGACGTACTGCTGGCCCCCGTGACGCCGGGCGACGGCGAGAAGATCCCGCCGCGGCTGGTCGGTGAACTGCTTGCCGTGCTGCGCGGCATGTACGACTACATCGTGGTCGACACCCCCGCCGCGTTCAGCGAGCACGTGCTGACGGCCATCGACGTCTCGTCCCAGCTCGTGCTGCTGACCACTCCTGACGTGCCTGCGCTGAAGAACCTGAGGGTCGCCCTCGACATGCTCGACTTGCTGTCGTACCCGCGGCAGATCCGCTCTGTCGTGGTCAACAGGTCGGACTCGAAGGTCGGGCTGAGCCTGGAGCACGTGGAACGGGTGGTGCGGACCCCGATATCGGCTTACATCCCGTCCAGCAGAGCCGTCCCGATCTCGATCAACAAGGGCGTGCCGATCACGATCGACACCCCTGGCCACCCGGTCAGCCAGGCGGTGGTGAAGCTGGTTCAGCAACGGCTGCTCGGCGAGCCCGCCGCGCACTCGAGGTCGGCGCGGGCACGCCGCAAGAAGCGGGCCGCGGCATGAGCCTGTCGGAGCGGCTGTCGCAGATGCGGGTGGCCGGAGCGCCCTCGCTAGAGCGCCGTGGGGTGCCCCGCCGCTCGGTGCGCCACCGGGATCCGTTCGGCCCGCTCAAGCGGAGCGTGCACGAGGCGCTGCTCGAGACGCTCGGTCCGCAGCTCTACGACGCGCACATGGACCAGCGCGAACTCGAGCAGCTCGTCGCCCAGACCCTGCAGGCGGTGCTGCAGCACGACGAGACGCCTCTGACGACGGCGGACCGGATGCGCGTCGCGCAGGAGGTGTCCGACGACATCCTCGGCCACGGGCCGCTCGAGCCGTACCTGCGCGACCCGGAAGTCACAGAGATCATGGTCAACGGCTACGACCAGATCTACATCGAGCGCGAGGGCCTGCTGTACCCGGCTGGCGCGTCTTTCGCGGACGAGGCGCACCTGCGCAGGACGATCGACAAGATCGTGGCGAGGGTCGGCCGGCGGGTCGACGAGGCAAGCCCCATGGTCGACGCGCGGTTGCCTGACGGCAGCCGGGTGAACGCAGTGGTCCCGCCTGTCGCGCTGGACGGATCGCTGCTCACGATCCGCAAGTTCGCCGTCGAGCCGCTCACAGTCGGTCATCTGATCCAGTTCGGCACGATGACCCCGCAGGTGGCCGACCTGCTGCGGATCTGCGTCCAGGGCCGGCTGAACATCGTGATCGGCGGTGGCACCGGCTCTGGCAAGACCACGACCCTGAACGTGCTGTCGAGCTTCGTGCCTGACGACGAGCGGATCGTCACCATCGAGGACGCGGCCGAGCTGCAGCTTCGCCAGGAGCACGTGCTGCGCCTGGAGTCCAGGCCGGCCAACCTGGAGAAGCGCGGTGAGATCACGGTCAGGGACCTGGTGCGCAATGCGATGCGCATGCGACCCGACCGGATCATCGTCGGCGAGGTGCGCGACCAGGCCACGCTCGACATGCTCCAGGCCATGAACACTGGCCACGACGGATCCATCACCACCATTCACTCGAACTCGCCGCGGGACACGCTGTCGCGGATGGAGACGATGGTGATGATGGCCAACGTCGAGCTCAGCCAGCGCGCGATCCGCGATCAGATGGCGTCGGCCATCGACCTGATCGTGCACCAGGCGCGGCTCAAGGACGGCTCGCGGCGCATCACCCAGATCGCCGAGGTGCAGGGCACCGAGGGCGACATCGTCATGCTGCAGGACCTGTTCGTCTTCGACTTCCACGCCGGCTTGGACGCGCACGGCCGCCACCGCGGCAGGCTGCAGAGCACGGGCCTGCGACCGCGGTTCCTGAACAAGCTCGTTGACCGCGGCATCCCGGTATCTCAAGGGATCTTCGCGCCGGGGGTGCCGATCCAGTGACACGCACAAAGATCAGGCGGTCAGCCATGAGAAAGCTGAGCTTCCTCGTTGCCGCGATCGCCGGGCTCGGGCCGGTCGGGCTTGTCGCAGTCGCAGCGCCGGCGCACGCGAACGTGCCGGCAGGTGTGCCATTCAAATCACACAAACCAGCTGGGACGTGGAATCACGACGGGTACGTGTTCAGCAACGATATGTTCGCTACCGCGGCGCCGGGGTCGCAGACAATCTGGGCGTACTCGTATCGAAACTGGGGAGTCGAGTCCACGCAGCCGTCCACAGCCGGGGTCAAGGCTTACCCCTATGTCGGCCGGCGGTACGCCCGTCCCGCGAGATACTCCAAGCTGCTCTTCCTGCGGAGCGACTTCACGACGGCCGTCGTCCCGGCGCCCGATCTGCACGCGGCCGCGCAGTACCGGATCTGGGTGAACAACCGAGCGGTTGAGGTGACAGTCCAGATCAACAATCACGGTCTCGCCCCTGAGGGCAGCAAGATCGGCGTGGCTTCCTATTACCTAGCCGACTTTGACGTCTTCCAGACCAGTAAGGACCACTTCGTATTCAGCCTGAAGGGACCGCAGCGGGTAAAGGGCAGGGTCCATCTGCTGAGCGCCCTGCGCTGGCTCGTGAACCACCCGCACGGTCACCACCAGCCCGGCAACTATCTGAGCGCCCACGCGACGATCTCCGAGATCGATTTCGGCTGGGCGATCGCGTCGACGGGCGGGACGTCGCTGGATTTCGACGTCACAGGCTACTCGGTGTCGTCGGCGATCAAGGTGCCGGCGAAAGGTCCGCAACCAGCTGCAGTGACCGCAGGGCCTGCGCAGGGCTGGGCACTGCTCGTCGGCATAGCGGCGGTCTTCGTGGCGGTGTTCCTGGTAACGGTGCTGCTGTTTGGCAGGCTTGACCGCGCGACCCAGGGGCGCACGCTCACGACCATGTTCGCCCGTTACGGCCCGAGGAACGAGCCCGCACCGGCACCGCCGCAGATCAACCAGGGCGTCGTGGCCACCGCCGCTGTCGGCGCTATGACGCGTGTGATGTCGCCGGGCACCCACGACCGCCTCGCGCGGCGCCTCGACCTCGCTGGGAGCGCGCGCAAGCCGGCTGAGTGGGCGCTACTAGGGACCTGCCTGGCGGTCGGGGTCGCTGCCACGCTCAGCATGGTCACCAGCTACGTCTTCATCGGCGTCCTGGGCGGCGCGGTGATCGGCTGGCTGGCCATGCGGCTGTCGCTGAGCATCCGGATCCTGCGCCGGCGGGCATCGTTCAGCGATCAGCTGCCTGACATGCTCCAGCTCATCGCCAGCACGCTGCAGGCCGGGTTCTCGCTGCCGCAGGCCCTGGACGCCGTCATCCGGCAGGAGAACCAGCCGACGGCTGGCGAATTCTCCAGGGCACTGGCCGAGGCCAGGATCGGCGCCGACCTGGACACAGCGCTGGAGGCCGTGGCTGTCCGGATGGGCTCTGATGACCTGCGCTGGACGGTGATGGCGATCAGGATCCAGCAGGGCGTCGGCGGCAACCTCGCCGAGGTGCTGCTCACCATCTCTGACACGATCCGTGAGCGTGCCTATCTGCGCCGCCAGGTGAGCGCGCTCAGCGCCGAGGGGCGGTTGTCCGCGTACATTCTCGTGGCGCTCCCGATCCTCGTCGCGATATGGCTGTTCGTGAGCAGCGGAACCTACATGCGGCCGCTTTACACGACGCCGATGGGCGAGGTCATGCTAGCGATCGCTTCGGCGCTGCTGATAATCGGGACGTTCTGGATGCGCCGAACGATCAAGATAGAGGTCTAGGGATGTCAAGTTCTGCGCTTCTCATCGGCGGCATGGGCCTGCTGGTGGCCGCGATCGTCGCCATGGTGCTGACGTTCACGCCATGGCGCCCGGAGCGCCCCAGCGTCAGCCGCGCCGTGGCCACCATCGAAATGCAGTACGCTCGCGAGGCTCCTGAGGACGACAAGCCAGAACCGATGAAGCTGCCGCATTGGTTCGAGAGCCTGGCCGTGCTGCTGTCGCCCGCCGGGATCGCGACGATCATGCAGCGCAGGCTTGACGTGGCCGGCAATCCGCAAGGCTGGACCACCGACCGTATGCTCGCCGTGAAGGGGCTAGGGCTCGTCACCGTCGGCCTGCTCGGCGTCCTGTACGGGCTGCACAAACCCGTGGTCCTGATCATCGCTGGCGGGTTCGGGGCGGTGCTCGGCTTCTTCCTGCCCGATCTGCTCCTGTACAACACAGGCCAGAAGCGGCAGGACAAGATCCCGCGTGCCCTGCCCGATGCCCTGGACATGCTGACCATCTGCGTCGAGGCCGGGATGGGATTTGACGCTGCGCTCGCGCAGGTGGCCCGGTACAGCGATGGGCCGCTGGCCGCCGAGTTCGCCCGCGTCCTGCAGGAGATGCAGATCGGCAAGTCGCGAACCGAGGCGCTGCGGTCGATGGGTGAGCGCACGTCAACCCCGGAGCTCAAGGCCTTCATCTCGGCCATGATCCAGTCCGGCGAGCTCGGCGTCCCCGTTGCCCACGTGCTCCGCGAGCAGGCCAAGGAGATGCGCGTCAGGCGCCGGCAGCGTGCCGAGGGGCAGGCTCAGAAGATCCCGGTAAAGATAACGTTCCCGTTGATTCTCTGCCTGTTCCCTGCCCTGCTCGTGGTGATCATGGGACCCGGGGTGATCCAGATGGCCCACTCGCTGTTCGCGCCGTGAAAAACGAGATCAGCGTGACGACCGCTCGCTCGACAACGGACGCCGGGAAGCTGCTCATGGTGCCGCTTGCCGCCACGGTCCTGGCCATCGACATCCTGGGCCTGATCTACCACCAGCAGGGATCGGGCGCGGCCGGCCTGCTCGGGTATGTGGGCGAGGTCCTCGCGATCGTCTTCTACGCCGTCCTGATCTGGTGCTACCTCAGGCGCAATCCGGCCGTCGCGACCAGCACGTCGGCCACCGCGCATGTCGCGGCCGTCGTCGCGACCTGGCTGCCGTTCGCGCTCCCGTTCCTGCACGGCCAGCTGCGGGTTCCGGCCGCCAGGCCGTCGCCGACGTGCTGCTGGTCTGCGGCATGGCGTGGTCAATCTGGTCGCTGCGGACGCTCGGCCGCAACGTGTCTGTGCTCGCGCAGGCCCGCGACGTGGTCAGCGACGGGCCCTACCGCTGGGTCCGGCACCCGCTGTACACCGGCGAGATCGTATCGGTGCTGGGCATCGCGCTCGCGATGAACTCGGTGGCGGCCCTGGTGTGCTGGCTCGGGCTCTTCGGCCTGCAGGTATACCGGGCGCTGCGGGAGGAACAGGTGCTGCTGCAGGCTCTCCCGGCCTACGCGCTCTACCGCACGAGCACGGCCGCGCTGCTGCCCGGGGTGCGCTGGTACCGCAGGGAGCCGCGCAGCGTGCCGGAGCCCGTTGCGCCATCTGGCAGTTAACCGCCGCCGTTC
The DNA here is from genome assembly GCA_963739025.1 of uncultured Actinomycetota bacterium. Classification (GTDB taxonomy): domain Bacteria; phylum Actinomycetota; class Actinomycetes; order Streptosporangiales; family Streptosporangiaceae; genus Chersky-822. The sequence continues at coordinate 78,427 of CAVTYS010000009.1, forward strand.
AGGACGCCGGCGATCCGCTCGACCATGTCGGCCATGACGGGTTGCGGGGTCGCGAAGTTGAACCGGAACGAGCCAGCCCCGCCGTCGCCGAATCTCGGTCCGTCCACGACGGTGACGCGCGCGCGCTCGGTGACGAGTTCCCCCGGCGAGCCGTCCAGGTCCATCGCTGTGCAGTCCAGCCATGCGAGGTACGTTCCGTCGGGAGGCCGGTAGCGCATCTTGGGCAGTAGGCGGATGAGCAGGTCAGCCAGCAGCTTGCGGCTCTCGTCGAGATAGCCGATGACTTCGGTGAGCCACCCCTCGCCGTGCCTGAAGGCGGCGATGTTCGCAACGACGCCTGGGTTGCTGGCGCCATGTGACGCGAACGGCCCCATCTCCTCCCACAGCAGCCGGTCCTTTTCATTGGTGAGGATGACCTCGGCGCACTTCAGGCCTGGCAGGTTCCACGCCTTGGACGCCGACGTCGCGGTCACCGTGTGCGCGGCCGCCGTGTCCGATGTCGACGCGTACGGGATGTGCCGCTGCCCCGGGTAGACGATCGGGGAGTGCACCTCGTCGGCGAAGACCCGGCCGCCGTGCCGGTCGACGACGTCGGTGAGCTGCGTCATCTCCGGCAGCGTGAACACGCGGCCGAGCGGGTTGTACGGGCTGCAGAACACGAGCAGGTGACCGCCGGCCCTGAAGGCGTCTTCGATCGCGTCGAAGTCGAGGGTGCAGAACCCGTCGTCGCCGTGCATCCTGACCTGGATGATCTCGCGGCCCAGCAGGCCAGGCACGATCAGGAACGGCATGTAGGCCGGCGTCGGCAGGATGATCGGCGAGCCGGGGCGCGAGTAGTGCGCGATCGCGATCTCGAGCGCCTTGATCACGTCGGGGACCGGGTAGATGGCGGCCGGATCGACCGCCCATCCGAATTTGCGCTGCTCGAACTCCGCGCACGCCGCGCCGAGCTCGTCTGCGAGCGGTGGCGGCAGGTAACCGAAGGCCGCGTCGGCGGACAGCCTGGAGAGCGCCTCGATGATGGCGGGCGCCGCGCCGAAGTCCATCTCCGCGACCGCCGCGCCGAACCCGCCAGGGCCCGGGGCGGTCCACTTGTAGCTGCCGCGGCCACGGAGCATGTCGGCTGTCGTGGCGTCGATCGTGTCTCTCAGGCTTCCCGGCACACCGCTATCCTGCACTAGCGTGGTTCGCGTCGCCGGCGCCCCCGCCTGCGATCCGCATGACGGCAGAACTCGCGCCCCGGCGAGGTGACATGTCAGAGATACTCACCGCGCCGCTGGTGCTCACCGGTGACGGGACGGTGACCGACGGCGCCGTCGTGATCGGCGACGCCACCGTGCACTGGGCCGGCCCGCTCCATGCGCTGCCCGCCGAGTTCGCCGCGCTACCGCGGACGGGCTATCCGGGTGCGACGATCCTGCCCGGCATGATCGACAGCCACGTCCATCTCGGGTTCGACGGCGGGCCAGGCCCTGCCGACCGGATGCGGGCGGAGAGCGACGAGCAGCAGCTCATCCTGATGCTGCGGAACGCCAGGGACCTGCTCGGCATCGGCGTAACCACGGCCCGCGACCTCGGGGCGCGCGGCTACCTGGCCGTCACGGTCCGCGACGCGATCGCCGCGGGACTTGCCCGCGGGCCCAGGCTGGTCGTGGCTGCCAGCCCGATCACCGTCACCGGCGGGCACTGCTGGTTCATGGGCGGCGAGGCGGACAGTGAGGACGACCTGCGCCGCCTGGTCCGCGCCCATCACAAGCACGGGGCTGACCTGATCAAGGTGATGTCCACCGGCGGATTCATGACCCCGGGCTCGGCGCCCTGGTATGCCCAGTTCACAACCCGCCAGCTGGCCGTCATCGTCGAGGAGGCACGGCGCATCGACATGCCGGTCGCCGCGCACGCGCACGGCATCGAGGGGATCAGGCGCGCCGCCGAGGCGGACGTCACGACGATCGAGCACTGCTCCTTCGTCACAGATACCAATGAGCGGCGCTTCGACGAGGCGCTGGCGGCCATGATCGCCGAGCGGGGCATCTTCGCCTGCCCGACCGCGAACGCCGGGGCACCCTATGTGGCCCAGCTGACCGGCATCTCCGTCGGCCAGCACATCAAGCCGCTGCACGAGGCGGGCGTACGGATCATCGCGGGCACCGACGCAGGCATCAACAACAACCCGCACCATCAGTTCGTCGGCGGGCTGGAGTACCTCGGCACGCTCGGTTTCACGCCGGGGCAGGTGATCGCGATGGCCACCACCGAGGCCGCTGCCGCGCTCGGCGTCGGCGCGGTGACCGGCCGGCTGGCGCCCGGCTACGACGCCGACCTCATCGTCGTCGACGGTGACCCGCTGGCCGACATCCGTGCGCTCGCCAAGCTCCGCCGGGTGCTCGCGCGCGGCCAGGACTACGTGCCTGACAGCGGCCGGTTCGACGTGAGCGCGCCTGGCACGCCGTTCGCCTCACCTGGCCAGGCCATCGACCTGCGGTTGCTGACCGACGCGACCAGGCGGCGCCGGGTCTAAGGCGCGCCGGTTATCCGGGCCGGCGGCCACCGTAGACGACCCACTCAAGCTGCTTGTAGTACACGTCGATGCCGCCGAACCCGGCCGCGCGCAGGCAGCCGAGCAGCTGCTCGAGCGGGATGATGTACCGGATGTGGTTCTGCCAGCGGACATGCTCCTCGTGCGTGGGATTCAGCCGCCTGCGGGTCATCTCGGGATTGCCGCGCTCGCCGACCCGCTGCCACGTCGCCTCGACGACCTTGTCGTCCGTGCTGACCGGATCGTAATTCAGGCTCCACCCGCCGGGCACGAGCCGCTCGAAGATCTCGGCGAACAGGCTCTGCTTCCGCTCGTCGGGCAGATGATGAACGAACAGGGAGCTGACGATCGCGTCGACGGCACCAGGGATCCCGCTCGGCCACGTGCTCGTGGACATGTCGAACGTGACATACCTGTACCGGTCGGCGAGCGGCTCCAGGTCCTGCGCGCCCGCGCCCATCATCTGGTCGGAGAAGTCGGCGAGGATCGCGGTGCTGCGCGGGTACCGCTCGAGGATCGCCCGCGACAGGGCCCCTGCGCCGGCGCCCAGGTCGAGGAACGTGAACTCCGCGTCATCGGCGAACGGGAGCAACTCGGCCATGAACCGCTGCCGCGGAACATGAAGCCGCTCGCGGTTCCCCGCCTCAGCGGCCCAGTGCGTCACGATGTCCTTGGATTGCCAGATGGCCGCGTTCGTGTCCTCGGGCTGGCTCATGCCCAGCAGAGTACCGATGAGCTTCGGGTGTCAGTGCCAGCGGGAAGGATGTACTCATGGCAAGTGAGCCGGCTGGTTCGCGGTCCGTCCGCAGCTACACCGCTGCGGCGAGGCTGCTCGCTGAGCAGGATCCCGTGCTGCGCAGGCTCGTCGAGGAGACGGGGCTGCCGAGACTCGGGGTGCGCACCGAGACCCACTTCGGCACGCTGGTCCGCGCGATCGTCTACCAGCAGCTCGCCGGTGCCGCCGCCGCGGCCATTCACCGCCGCCTGATCGAGGCGATGAACGGCGACGTCACCCCGGAACTGCAGCTGTCGCTCTCCGACGAGACCCTCCGCGCCGTCGGCCTGTCCAGGGCCAAGGTCGCGTCACTGCGGGACCTCGCCGCTAAGGTGCTGGACGGGACGGTGGTACTCGAGCCGCGCCGGCTGCGGACGCTGAGCGATGAGGATCTGACCGAGCGGCTCTCCGCCGTCCGCGGCATCGGGAAATGGACCGCGGAGATGTTCCTGATCTTCCAGCTCAGGCGCCTGGACGTGTGGCCGACTGGTGACCTCGGGGTCAGGAAGGGCTACGGCCTCGCCTGGGCGATTCCGACGCCGACCGCCAGGGAACTCGACCCGCTAGGCGACCAGTACCGGCCGTACCGCAGCGTCGTCGCCTGGTACTGCTGGCGGGCCGCCGAACTGTACGGAGCCGCAGCCGCCAGCGCCCTCACCCGCTAGCCGGAGCGGCACTCGCCGCATCGCCGGCAGGCAGCGCCTGGCGCCCAACGCCTAGCCGACCGTGAGAGTCGCCGTGGCGGTTGCGCTGCCGTTGGCGTTGCTGGCCACGACCAGGACCGTGTAGCGCCCGGCGGCGAGGCCGTGACTCGCGCTCTTGTGCACGAGGTACCTGACCGTGAGCTTGCCGGCGGCGCTGGCCGGCCTGGCAACCGTCCGCATCACCTTGCCGTTGGCGTTGAGCACGCAGACGGTCACGTTCGCCTGCTTGGACAGCCGGAACGTCAGCGTCGCGTCGTTCTCGCCCGCGGCGCTGAGCGTGCCCGAGCTCAGCGCCAAGCCGGTCACGCTGACGCCAGAGGGCGACGGGGCCGACTGGCTAGGGGACGGTGAAGCGGTCGGCGACGGTGGCGGGTACGGCACTGGGTCGCCGTTCCGCGACGCCGCGACGAAGCCGCGCCAGACCGCGACCGACGCGGAGTCGGTGAGCCGCAGCGTCGGGTACTGCTGGTTGCCGTCGAAGTACGAGGCGAACAGCGCGCCGCTGTGCATGATGTAGTTTCCGACGTGCTTCAGCCAGCCTGGCCTGCCCTTCGGCGTCGACAGGCCGAACTCGGGGAAGCCGTACGGCAGGCCTACGCTCCTGGACGCCCTGATGGCCGGACCCATGAATCCGCCGGGCGGTGTGAGCTGCGGATGGACGTTGGTCGCGCTGCCGACCGGGTACGCGTCCCAGCCGAGCACGTCGATGATCCCGCCGCCCGGCAGGTAGCTGCGCCAGTTCCGGTGCGAGGCCTTGACCAGGTCCCACGACATCAGGATCAGCGTGGAACGCAGGGCGGGGTTGTGCGCCGCCTTCGCGAGCGCGGCCACGTGCGCCCACGCGGCCTTGTAGTCCGCCAGCTTGAACTGGCCCGCGGCGATGTTGTCCTCTGGCTCGTGGTAGTAGGTCCAGTAGATCGGGTGCCCGGTCGGAGCCGTGTTGAAGAAGTGCCTGAGAGCTGAGTCGTCGGCGCCGGAGAGAATGGTCGTCGGCAGCGCCTTGAAACTCACGATGACGGCTGAGTGGTTCGCCGACGCCAGACCGCCTGACCAGGCATTCGAGGCTGGCAGCCCGGGGTAGTAGACGCGCACGATCGGCATCCGGCCGAAGTCACCCGTGTCGGTGTGCAGGTCGGGGGCGCTCAGCACCGACGAGCCGAGCAGCGGGACCGCCCCGGTGGTCGCGGTCAGCTGGGCCGGGTGGTGGACGCTGCGGTAGCCGAGCACGATGCCGATGCTGGCGATCAGGCCGACGACGGCGAACCAGCGGTACCACGCCGCCGCGCTGCGCGACCGGGCCCTGCTGCCGGCCCGCGCCTGGCGGGAACCGCGGGAAGGTCTGGCGCTATGTCGGCCCTCTGACGACTGCTGCACGCGAGTCTCCTGTTCGCAATCGCCACAAGTGCGGCGGAGGCGGCCGTGAGGTAACGGCGGTGTAACAGCGAGATGACAAGATTGGACATTAACGCAGTCGCCTTCGGTCGGCAGGAGAAGTCCAGAATCGCTCCTATCGGCGCAGGTCAGCCCGGCCCGGGTGTGTCGTCGCGCGGCGCACAGCACTCGGTTGACGCTGCTGCGAACCCTCGGACCGGGTGGGCGTGACGATCGTCAACCTGTCCGTGCTCAAGAACGGGCGCGCCAGGGCCATCAGGTTCAGCACCCTGGCCAGGCTGTGCGAGGTACTGGGCTGCCAGCCAGGCGATCTGCTGCGGTATGAGGCAGGCACCGCCAGGCGCTTTTCTTCACCTACTACAGAATTCGATATTCGAACCAATATCCTTTTGCTATGACGATAAAAAGCGTAACTGCATCCTAACTATTGTCTGATGCGAACTTGCCGCTCTAACATCCGAGTCAAGGTCGAAGCTCCGCGATGGCTGGAGGGCGCCCGATGAGCGAGACACCCACCAGTCGCTGTCGGTGCTCGGCGACACGGGCGGCGTCGCGGGCGGCGGCAGCTATCTCTGGCCGTTCCTCGTGGTGGTCGCGCTCGTGGTGACACAGCTGGTCGGATTCGAGACTGCCGGAGCTTTCGCGGAGGAAACCACCAAGGCGCGGATCAAGCCAAGCCAGGCCATTATCGCGGGGCTCGCAGGCACCGCGATCGTGCTGTTCATCTTCGACTTCGCGCTGCTGCTCGCGATCCCCGGGGTCAAGTCGGCAATGGCCGACCCGAACCTGATCCCCGACGTGCTGACCTCGGCGCTCGGGTCAGGCTTCGCGAAGCTGTTCCTGGCCGGCGCGCTGGTGGCGGTGTTCAGCACCGCGATCGCCACGCTCGCCACGATCGTCAGGATGATCTACGGCATGGCGCGGAACGGGCAGCTGCCCGGCTCTGGGTTCCTGACCAGGCTATCCGGTCACACGACCGAGCCGATCGGCACCATCGTCGTGGCCACGGTGCTGTCGATCCTGCCGCTGATCTTCATCAAGAAGATCCCGGTGATCGTGGCGTCGATCACGGCCCTGATCATCATTCCGTACATTCTCGTGCTCGGGACGCTGCTCTGGCGGAGGCTGCGCGGCTGGCCGAGCCAGGCCTCCCAGTTCAACCTGGGCCGCTGGGGGTTGCCGATCACGGTGGCCGGCCTGGTATGGACCGTCATCATCCTGCTCGACGCCGCGTGGCCACGCGATATCACCAATCCGAAGCTCGGCCCGCTGCCGGTCATCGAGGACCTCGGCATCGGCACGATCATCGTCGGGCTGATCTGGTGGTTCGTCAGCCTGCGACGTACCAGCAGGGTGCAGGTCGACGACACGTGAACTTCGACTCAGCCCTCGACGCGATCGACGGCATCGACGGCGCGGACCTCGACCTCGGCGAGCGCCCGCCCGTCTGGCCGGACTTCCCGCTCGGCGAATACCGCCGCAGGTACGCCCGGCTGGCCGCCCTGATGGAGCGCGAGGGCCTGGATGCTGTCGTGCTGACCCAGGAGGAGCCGGTCCGCTACCTGTCCGGCTACAACTCGGTGATCTGGGCGGTCGGCCGGTGGCTGCCGACGGTTTTCGTCGCACCGCGGGACCCGTGCCGTGCCGTGCTGCTCGCCTCGGCTTTCGACGCCGGCTGCGCGGCAGGCACGTCGTGGGCTGGGACGGTCGACACCTACAAGACAGCGGCCGAGCTGCCAGCGAAGGTGGCGAGTCATCTGGCGGCCGCGGCCGCCGAGCCAGGCAGGGTCGGATTCGAACTCGGCCACGGCAGCGTGATGGGCCTGGCCAAGGTCTTCGCCGACGAGGTCACGTCGCTCGGCGGCAATGATCCTGCCGACGCGAGCCGGCTGCTGTCGGCGCTGCGGATGCTGAAGAGCCCGGCCGAGATCGAGCGGATCCGCCGCTCGGTGAGCGCTGCGACGGCGGGTTACCGCGCGGGGCTCGATGCGGCCAGGGCCGGCATGACGGAGAAGGAACTCGTCGCGATCATCGGCTCGGCCATGTACGCCAACGGCACGACCGCGGGCACCAAGCCGCTGTTCGTCAACTGCGTCTCAGGCCGGACCAGGTATCCCCTGGTCGACTCGCCCGCGTCGGACAACGTGCTCGCGGATGGCGACATCGTCTTCGTCGACGGCGGCGGCGCCAGCGATGGCTACGTCTCCGACATCCTGCGGCTGATCGGCGTCGGCGAGATCAGGCCGGAGGACCGCAGGTACGCCGAGGTCGCCGCGGGGGCGACCGAGGCGATGGTCGCCGCGGTACGGCCTGGCGTCCGGGTTTCGCAGCTGCTTGGTGCCGCTGCCGCGCACGTGGCCGGCGCGGGCCTGACCGAGGAGGTCGGCGCCGTCGCCGGGCACGGGATCGGGCTCGAGCTCTGGGAGCGGCCGCTGATCACCGAGCACGACGACCCCGACGACGACGTCGCGGTGCGGGCAGGCATGGTGCTCTGCCTGGAGCCGATCATGGCGCCACCGCATCCTGGCGGCGGCCTGGCCGGCATCTTCGTCTTCGAACAGCAGGTCCTTGTCACGGCCGACGGCTGTGAGGTGCTCTCGGCAGAATTGCCGGCCCGGCTGCACGAAGCGCGGGGTGGTGCTGACGGCTCAGGCGGCACCACCCCGCCTCCTCCGGCTGGCGCGGCTGGCGCGCGATGACCCGGGTGCTCTATGTGAGCCCCATGCGGTACGAGGCGAACGCTGCCGTCGACGCGATCTGCCACGGGCTGCAGGCCAGGCTCGCCGGCAACGACGCCGAACTCAGGGTCGCGTACGCCGATTTCGACGAGCCTGACTGGCACGAGCAGGCGGACCGGCACGTCAGGGCCGGGGCCGACGCTGGTTACGACGCCATCGTGATCTGGGTGATCGAGCCGGACACACCCGCCAGCGCGGTCGGCTATGCGCGCGAGCGCGGCGTCCCGGTGATCAGCATGGAGCGGCCCAGCTTCGCCGTCGACGCCTCGGTGGTGTACCCGAACTTCAACCACGGCGTCTACATGGCGACCTACCTTGCCTCGCTGCTGCCGCCTGGCGGCCGGGTCGCCGTGGTCGGCGGCCCCGATGTCGTCGACGACATCGAGCTGCTGCTCGGCATCAGGCACGGGCTCGACGCCGCGGGGCTGGTCACCGTCAACGACCCGGAGAACCCGCGCTACAAGAACACCACCGACGTCGCGTCAGGCGGCAAGGAGAAGACAGCGAACCTGCTGGCCGACTTCAACAGCCTGGACGGCCTCGTGCCGTTCAATGACGAGACGCTACTCGGCGCCGTCGAGGCGCTGCGCGAGGCCGGCCGCCTCGGCGAGGTCGCGATGGTCTCGCGGAACGGCACGCCGGCCGCGGTTGAGCTGGTGCGCGCCGGGATCCACGGCGGCACCTGGGACATCGACCCGGTGGGCATCGGGCAGACCGTCGCCGACCTGACGCTGCGCCTGACGGGCGGTGAGGACCTCGATGAGCTCTGCGTCGCCAGCCCGATCGGCCGGATGATCACGCCGAGCCGCGCGGCGACCTGGGTGCCCTGGCACGAGCGGATCACGTACCAGCCTCTGCTTCCCGCGTTTTAACAGGGCTCGCTAGGCGATCTCCCACTCATAGGAGAACTTGACGACGTCGAGGATCATGGACGTCTCCAGGCTCGTGATGCCGTCCATCCCGCCGAGCTTGTTCGCGATGAAGTCGAGGAAGTGCTGCTGGTCGAGGAAGAACGCCTCGACGATGATGTCGTACCGGCCGGTCGAGAGCCCGACGTAGCGCACCTCCTTCTGCCGCTTGAGTTCCTCGCTGATGTCCTTGAGCTTGGGCAGCGTTACCGAGATGCCGATGATCGCCGACAGGTTCAGGCCGACGGCCCTGGGCGTCGGCACGGCCACGATGTTGATCAGGCCCTGGGAAACTAGCTGCGACACCCGCTTGCGGATCGTGGTCTCCGACACGTGCAGGTCCCGCGCGATCTCGGTGTTGGGGCGCCGCCCGTCGGCCTGCAGGATCTTGATCACCCTGCGGTCGATCTCGTCCAGCGCCTGGCCGCGAGCCCGGCTGCCAGTCAGCGGACCGTCAGCGGTGGGCCCGAGCGCTACGTGGCCGCCGGTGACGGGGCCGCTGGCACCGGCGTCGCCGGCCCCCTCTGTGCTGTCCGCGGCCAGTGCGGCTGACCGTGCCCGTCTCGGCGCGCGGGGCGGGGTGCTCATCGTTCGACGCTCTTTTCCTCGAATCTCGCCAGTATTCATGCAAACTTAGCCGTAATTCGATCAATGATACTAGCTCTGCATTGACATCCGATTCGGGTCGATCTAGGTTGCGTGGTGCAACTGCCTGCTTGAGCAGTCGCGGTGACTGCCTGCCAGCACGGGAGGGCACATGGCGGAAGCAGTGGCTTCTGGCGCGACAACAGCCCCGGGAGTCTTCTCACGCAAGGCCTCGGGGCTGGTCAGGGTCGGGAACACCCTCGACGTCTTTATCTTCAACGTCGGCCTGGTATCGGTCGGCATCGCGATCGCCTATAACCAGTTCTACGGTCCTAGCCTGTATCCGGGCGCGCAGCCGTGGATCTCCACCCTCCTCGCCGCGCTCGGCATGATCTTCGTAGCCGCGGCCTTCTACTGCTGGTCGGTGGTGTTCCCGCGCTCAGGCGGGGTCTACGTCTTCTTGTCCAGGACCATCAACCCCGGCGTCGCGTTCGTGATGTCGCTGATCGAGACGATCATCCTGCTGTACTACGCCGCTCTGGCCGCCGGGCTGATCGTGCAGGTCGGCTTGTCGTCGTTCTTCGGTGCCGTCGGCACGGTCTCCGGCAACACTACGATGACGAGCTGGGGCCAGAGCGTCGCCAAGCCGCAGGGCGTGTTCTGGATCGGCGCGCTGATCATCGTCGCGGCAGGCGCCCTGCTCGCGTCGGGGACCAGGCGGTACTTCACGTTCCAGCGTGTCCTGTTCGTGGTTGCCGTGGTCGGCCTCGTGGTGATCGCCGGCGTGATGCTGTTCGGCAGCCGCAGCGGGTTCGACTCCAGCCTGTCCAGCCTGACCGGGCTGCACTCCCAGCAGGTCATCGCGGCCGCCAGCAAGCACGGGTTCGTTCCGGCAGGGACGAGCTTCGGCGCGAGCTGGAAGTTCATCGTCTGGCCGCTGCTGCCGCTGCTCGGCGCCGTTCAGTCGGTCGGGATCGGCGGTGAGGTCAAGAAGGTCAGCAGGTCACAGCTGTTCGGCATGCTAGGTGCGGTGATCGCGACCGGGCTGGTGATCGCGCTGTTCGCGCTGCTGTCCAACAAGGACTTCGGCTACACCTTCCAGGGCGCCGTCGCGTTCAACGCGCTGAGCGGCGTCGGTGCCACCACCTCGACCGCGCCCTGGTTCGCGGTGCTGGCCGGCATTCTCGGCCACAACGTCTTCCTGTCCGTGGTCATCCTGGCGACGTTCGCTGCATGGATCTGGTTCTGGATCCCTGCCGAGATGGCCTATACCACGCGCAGCATGATCGCCTGGTCGTTCGACCGGGTCGCCCCCGACAAGCTCGGCTTCGTCAGCGAGACCGTGCACACGCCGGTGGTCGCTATCGGCGTGTCGACGGCCGGGGCGGTCGTGTTCATGTGGCTGATCGCGTTCAAGGCCGTAGTGTTCCTCACCTTCATCGAGGCGCTGCTCGTGGTGTGGGGCACGGTCATGATCGCGGCCGTGGTTTTCCCGCTGCGCCGCAAGCAGCTCTATGAGTCCTCGCCAGCCAAGAACTTCCGGCTGCTCGGCATCCCGATCATGCCGGTCGCTGGCGCAATTTCCGCAGTGTTCATGGCCGTCATGTTCTACCTGCTCTGGACCGACGCGAACGCGGCCGGACCCTTCTTCAAGCCGTCGAAGATGCCGGTGGAATTCTGGATCACCCTCGCCGCCGTGGTGGTCGGCGCGGGCTGGTACCTGTGGATCAAGGCCTACCGCAAGCGGCGCGGAATCAACATCAGGCTCGCGTTCCAGCAGATCCCGATCGAATGACGCGGCCAGTACTGACTCCTGAGACCTCCAAGCGCGAGACAGCCCAGCCGATGAATACGCAGCATGCCGGTGAGTGGGCCGACCTGTCGGCCGAGGCCGTCAAGATCGTGTCTGAGGCGGGGGACGCTGGCGTCACGCTGCGGGTGATCGGATCGGCCGGGATCCGGCTGCACTGCAACGCGCCTGGCGGGGTGATGGACCTGCTGGGCAGGCCAGCGAAAGACATCGACTTCGTGGTGCCGGAAAAGCACCGCAAGGGGATGCGGCGCTACCTGGAGTCCCGCGGGTACGTCACCGACCGCGACCTGCTGATCGCGATGGAGGGGACGCGGTACAGCTTCCGGCACGCGGATAGCGGCACGGAGCTTGATGTCTTCGTCGAGCGGCTGAACTTCTGCCACACGATCGAGATCCGAGCCAGGCTGCACCAGCATCCGATCACGTTGCCTGTTGAGGAGCTGATGCTGGCGAAGCTGCAGATCATCGAGATGACCATGACCGACGTCATGGACGTGGGAGTCATCCTGGCCACGCACGGGGTCGGCGAGGGCTGCGAGGACCCCGAGGCCATTGACGGCAAGCACATCGCCAAGCTGCTGGCCAGCGACTGGGGCTTCCACCACACGGCGACGCGGAACCTGCGGCGGATCGCCGAACTGGTCGGCGACGCGGCGGCGATCGACATCGGGGAGCGGGAGAACGCGCAGGTCCGCGACGGCGTGCGGCGGCTGCTGGCGGCCATCGAGGCCGAGCCTAAGAGCACGCGCTGGCGGATGCGGGACAAGCTCGGCGAGCGCATGCAGTGGTGGCAGGACGTGGATGAGAAGGAGGCCACGTACTAATGGGCCTCCTGCGGCGGAACAAGGTGCAACGCAGTGCCGGCGTGGGGGGACGACCCCCCAGAATCCCCCGCGACCGCACCGCCGAGCGCACCATCTTTTTCGCCTCCGACCTGCACGGATCCGAGGTCTGCTTCAAGAAGTTCGTCGCCGCCGCCAAGTTCTACGGCGCGGACACGTTGCTGCTCGGCGGCGACGTCAGCGCGAAGATCGTCGTTCCCGTGGTGCGCGGCGGCGGCGGGACCTATCAGGCCGAGTTTCACGGGCACGCCGAGCGCCTCGATGAGTCCAGCGTCGAGGAGTTCGAGCACCGCGCCTGGAACAGCGGGCTGTACACCGAGCGGATGGATCCCGACGAGTACCAGCACTACGCGGCGAACCCGGCCGAGGTCGAGCTGCTCTTCGACCGGGTGATGCGCAGGACCGTGCAGCGCTGGCTGGAGTACGCCAAGACCAAGCTGGCCGACAGCCCGGTGATCATCTACAACGCCCCGGGCAACGACGATCCGGCCGCGGTCGACGAGGTGCTGCTCACGCACGGCGATGAACGGGTGCGTTTTGTTGAAGGTGAAATAGTCGAGATCGCGCCCGGGATGGAGATGCTGAGCACCGGCTACACCAACGTGACGCCGTGGGACACCCACAGGGAGTACTCCGAGGAAGAGATCGCCGAGCACCTGGGTGCGATGACCGCCAGGCTCAGCAACCCCGAGTCCGCGATCTTCAACATCCACGTGCCGCCCTACAACTCGCGCCTGGACACCGCCCCGCTGCTTGGCCAGGACCTCAAGATCAAGACCGCGGCGGGCGCCGCGATGACCGCACCGGTGGGGTCGACGTCGGTGCGCAAGGTTATCGAGGACGTGCAGCCGCTGCTGACGCTGCACGGTCACATTCATGAATCAGGCGGTTCGGTCAAGATCGGTCGCACAACAGCCATCAACGTGGGATCCGAGTACGGCGAGGGGGTGCTGCGCGGCGTGCTGATCACCGTCGGTGACGGCCAGCTGCTCGGCTACCAGGCGGTGTCCGGATAGCACGGGCAGCGGGATAGCACACGAATCGGACGGATTCGGCACGGCACGGCAAGGAGCGCAGGGGTGGCCAGTATCGAGGAAATGCAGCGGGATCTCGCGGCGAGCGGCGTCAGGTACGTGTTCGGTGCCTACACCGACGTGCACGGGGTCCCCAAGAGCAAGTGCGTGCCGGTCGAGCACCTGGCAGACGCGGCGGCCGGATCTGAGCTGTACACGGTCGGCGCGCTGGAGGGAATGGGGGAACTCGGGCCGCACGAAGACGAGTGCGTCAGCATCCCTGACCTGGACGCCATCACCGTCCTGCCGTGGGACCGCCGATACGCGGTGGCCCCGGCGAACCTGTACTTCCATTCAGAGCCGTATAGCCACGACTTCCGGCGGATCCTGCAGAACCAGATCGCCGAGGCGGAAGCGGCGGGTTTCCGGATGAACATGGGCGTCGAACCCGAGGTCTACGTGCTCAGGGACACCGGCGGCGGCGTGGTCCCGTGGGTGCCCGAGGACCTCGTCAACGCGCCGACCAGGGGATACGACCTGGAGACGACCGTGCTGGCCGACACGTTCCTCGAGCCGATGGTCGGCTACATCAACGAACTCGGCTGGGACGTGTACTCCTTCGACCACGAAGGCGGCGACGGCCAGTACGAGTTCGACTTCGGCTACACCGACGCGCTGGCAATGGCCGACCGGATGCTGATCTTCCGGCTGATGGCCAAGCACGTCGCGCGCTCGCTCGGCTGCTTCGCGTCGTTCATGCCCAAGCCGTTCCAGGCCTCGTTCGGTTCTGGCGCGCACCTGAACGTCAGCCTGGCCGACGTGGGAACCGGGCGGAACCTGTTCGACGGCGGCGCGACCGGCGTGAGCTTTTCCGATGTCCCGCACGACCAGGCGTACGGACCGACGGCGTACCTGTTCACCGGCGGTGTCCTCGCCCACGCCGACGCCCTGATGGCGGTGCTGTCCCCGACCGTGAACTCCTACAAGCGGCTGATGCCGCGCGGGCTGATGCAGGAGATCTCCTGGGCGCCGGTGTTCCAGGCCTGGGGCTACAACAACAGGACACTGATGTGCAGGCTGCCGATGAACCGGCGGTGTCTGGAGGTCAGGACCGTCGACAGCGCGGTCAACTTCTACCTGGCCGCCGCTGTCGTGCTCGCCGCCGGCCTGGACGGGATCCGGCGAGGGCTCAAGCCTGGCGAGCCGGTCAACATCGACACCTACAAGGTCAGCGAGCGTGACCTCGCTGCGCAGGGGGTGCACCGGCTGCCCTGGACGCTCGGCGAGGCGATCGACGCGTTCGAGCGCAGCGACTTCATCAAGGAAGTGCTCGGCGAGGAACTGCACGCGTCTTACGCGGAGTACAAGCGCGCCGAGTGGCAGGAGTACAACACCGTCGTCACCGAGTGGGAGCAGACCAGGTACCTGCGCCTGTGGTGAGTGACGCTGTGGTGAGTGACGCTGTGGTGAGTGACGCTGTGGTGATCGGGGAGGGGATGTGGTGAGCGACACGCAGACCGCGGCGGCTGGCGTGCAGGACCGGTCAGGCGCCAACACCGAGGCCGTGAGCCGGATGACCGGCGCCGAGCCTGTCCTGATCGACGTGGCGGCCGCGGGCGACGTGGTGCCCGGCATGACGGCACAGACGATACTGACGTCGGGTCCGCCGATGCCGTGGCCCGAGTACTACGGCGGCCAGCGCAACGCGGTCATCTACGGCGCCCTCTACGAGGGGCTGGCCAGCGAGCCCGACGATGCCGACGCCAAGCTCGGCGACGGCCGGATCACGCTGGCGGCCACGCACGACCATGGCTGCGTCGGCTCGGTCGCTGGGATCTACACCGCCTCGATGCCGGTGTTCGTGGTGCAGAACACGGCCCGCGGCAACCGCTCGTACTGCAACTTCTACGAGGGCGAATCGCGGCACCGGCTGAACTACGGCTCCTACAACGACGAGGTGCGGGCCGGCCTGGACTTCCTGCGGGACGACCTCGCGCCGGTGCTGCGGGACGTGATCCGCGCCTCGGGCGGGATCGCGCTGAAGCCGCTGATCGGCCGCGCGCTGCGGATGGGCGACGAACTGCACAGCAGGAACACGGCAGCGACGACGCTGTTCGCGCGGGAGCTGACGCCCCACTTCATCGACTACGCGGTGCGCTCGTCCGCCGAACCCGCGCTGACCGCGCTGCGGTTCCTGTTCGCGAGCGACTACTCGTTCCTCCGGCTGTCCATGGCCGCCGCGAAGGCGATGGCTGACGCGGCCAGGGACGTGCCTGGATCCAGCGTCGTCACGGCGATGACGATCAGCTGCCGGAACTTCGCGATCAGGGTGAGCGGCCTCGGCGACGACTGGTTCCTCGGACCGCTGCCCGAGGTCTCCTGCAAGCTGTTCGAGGGGTTCACCGACGACGACGTGCAGTGGATAGGCGGCGAGAGCCACATCACCGAGACCGTCGGGCTCGGCGGCTTCGCCCAGGCCGCGGCGTTCGGGCTGCAGGCGTACCAGGGCGGTTCGGCCGCGGAAATGATCAAAATGAACTCGCTGATGTATGGCATCACCGTCGCCGAGCACCCTGACTTCCTGATCCCGTATTTCGGGTTCCGCGGCACGCCTGTCGGCATCGACGTGTTCAAGGTGGTCGACACTGGCGTCAAGCCCGTGATCGACGGTGGCCTGGCCGGCAAGAACGGCGGCCAGGTCGGCGCGGGCATCCTGCGGGCTCCGATCGACTGCTTCGCCGCGGCGGCGGACGCGTACCGCCGGCGGTATCCGGGCTCGGCGTGAGATCCGAGGCCGACGCGAGGCGGCGGGTCAGCCGGGAGCAGGTCTCGCTGTTCTTCGATCCACGGGCCGAGCCCGTCATCGAAGTCGCGGCCGGGGAGCGGTTCGTCGTCGAGACGGCCGACTCGCTGTGCGGGCTGGTCAAGCAGGAGGCGCCGAAGGGCTTCGCGATCGAGGACGTGCTGGCCAGGCTTGGCGGCGCGTGCCCGGTGTCCGGGCCTGTGCACGTCGCAGGCGCAGTGCGCGGCGGAGTGCTCGAGGTGCACATCGAGGCGGTCAGGCCGGTGCCGGCCGTCGGGCAGGCGTGGACCGGGGTATTCACCGGGTTCGGCGCCTTGTCCAGCGACGCGTTCTCGATTCAGGGGCCGCTGGCGCCCGGTACGACGCTGGTGCCTTATGACACGGATGCAGCCAGCCTGGACGTCGGCGGGCGGACCGCGCGGATCCCGCTCAGGCCGTTCCTCGGCACTGTCGGCGTGGCCCCAGCGGCTGAGCGCCGGCTGTCGTTCTCCCAGTCGCCCGAGTACCTGGGTGACGTGGACCTGCCCGACCTGACCGGCGGCGCGACGCTGGTGCTGCCCGTGCACGCCGACGGCGCGCTGCTCGCGCTCGGCGACGCTCACGCAGCCCAGGGCGACGGCGAGATCACCGGTGCGGCGATCGAGATCGAGGCCGAGGCGGACCTGCGGTGCGTGCCGCGAGACGCAGACGAGGCCGGGTTCACCGGGCTGCCGCAGCTGAACACGGCCACGTCGATCGGTTCCATCGCCGGGCTGCAGGGCAACGACCTGACCGACTGCGCCAGGGCCGCCTACCGCGACCTGATGCTGCGGCTGACCAGGTACTACGGCCTGCCGCAGCGGGAGGCCTACATGCTGCTCGGCCAGGTCGGGCGGCTCCAGGTCGGCAACATGATCGACCCGTTCTACTCGGTCCTGGCCTCGATCGACCGCAGCTACCTGGCGTAGCGGCGTGGCCTCGGCAACGGCGCCCAGCCATTGCGGTGAGTCCGCGGCCGGATGTCAGCGCAGTGCCTTGACCCAGTCGATCTGGTAGCGGGACGGGACGATCCCGGCCGCTGTGTCGCCGGAGTTGGGCGCGGCCACCACCCCCAGTGCCCGGAGCAGGACCTCGAAGTTCATTCCGATGGCAGTCGGGAACGGGCCGGCGCCGCCGATGCCGCCAGCCTCCGGCAGTTGCGATTCCGCCGATCCGCTGTCGAGCATCGCCCATCCTGTCTCGATGCCGTCGCCTCCGCTGTACATGTGCCCGATCACCGTGCCGGGCGTCACTTTCTGGCCGACTTGCACGGACGGAGTGACATCCTCGGCAAGGAAGACGACCTCGCCTACCGCTGGGCCGTCGGTGAGCTGGTAGGTGATCCAGCCGCCGCCTGGCCAGCCGCTGCAGCAGGCCTTCGCCTGAAGAACCACGCCGGCTCCGATGGCGTAGACGGGCCCTGTTCCGGCGAAGTCGACGCCCATGTCGACCCGCTCCGGAACCAGTCCGCTGATCTGGCGCAGCGGGTTCTGGTAGGGATGGCCGCCGGTCGCCAGCTGCTCCAAGGTCAGCATCGGCAGCAGGTTCCCTTCCTTTCGATTCAGCGCTTTCAGCCTCGCGAGTCGCTTGCCGAGCGCGTGCTTCAGCCGAAGGATCCCGGCCCGCTGGCGGGCTGTCGTCCGCTCGGCGCTTACCAGTTCCCTGGCCGCGGCCAGGTACCGGCCGATCTGGGCGGCGTCGCCGAGGGACAGCTCGTTCAATATCGACGCTTCGTCGAGTACGTGCTGTGGCGTGGCGGAGGTGAGCAGCACGAAGGGCAAGTCCACGCCGCCCTGCTCGTAGGTGACGGCGGCAAGCTTGGCGACCTCCTTGCGCATCGCATCGAAGGTGGCGCGGTAGGCCTCGGTCTGCTTCCTGACGAAGCTCAGCTGCCGGTTGGCGAACACGAGCCGCTGCACGACCGCGGCGTACTGCCGGCCCAGATTAGTCGCCTCGCGATTGAGCTTGGCAAGCATCTTCTGAGCCTGCGCGGGCGTGGGCTTCGAGGCGGCGCCCGCCGGCCCGCTGAAGCCGACCACAGTGACAAGTGCCACAAGGCTGACCGTTGCCACAAGGCTGACTACGCCGCGCCAGCCGGCCGTGAGCTTGCGCTTAGCTGTGACCATGCGAACTGCGAGCGGCGTATGCACGCGCAGTCACGCTCCTCCGGGGGTCTCCCGGTTCACCAGTTGGCTCGCCAGCTCGAGAACGGGTAGCGCCCTGTCGGCGCCGCCACCGTGACGGCTGCCAAGCAATGAGCTTGATCAGCCAGGGTAGCTAAGCCCAATCGAGGCATTCAACCACTTCGCGAACTCTCGGCCCGATCTCCAGTTACGTGCCGTGCGCGTATGGGCCCTGCCCGGATCGCGCCGCCCGGACGATCTGGTCCGCAAAAGGCGAGCTAACCGGGCCCCACGGGCCGTCAGTCGTCTGCGGGTGCTGCGGCTTGCCGGTCGGTAATGGTGATGGTCAGCGTGGCGTTCGGGCCGAGGATGGGCAGCTGCCTGGCCTGGTCAGGCAGGGGGATCTGGCACTGCCAGTGATGATCGCCCGTCCTGGTCAGCGCGGTTGGCGCGGCAGCGATCGGATCGAAGTTCGCGATCGGCCCAGAGACCTTGGAGTTCCAGTCCAGCCAGGACTGCAGTCCGGTGCCCGCGGCGTTCGGACCGACGTCGGCGATCAGAGTGTCGGCCCAGTCAGGGACCTGCTCCAGATGCTCGCCGAAGTTGAAGCTGCCAGCCTGCTGGTCGAGTTGGTAGACACGCAGGGTCAGCGAGTAACGTGACCGGCCGCCGTGCGGCGCCGCGGCACCGGGGGCCGGGCTGTCCTCGGCAGCGTCGCGCACGAAGGTCGTGACGAGCGGAACGGCGTGATCTGGCTTGGCCGCGGCGCGCTGCGCCTCATCGCTCAGCTGGATCGGGCACCAGTGCGCGGCGAGCTGCTCGCTCATGATGACCGGCAGGCCGCGGACGGCCAGCCGCATGTCTGCCTGCCAGACCGGCGAGTGGCCGCCGGCCGGCAGGCCTTCGAGGGACAGCTGGACCTTGAACCGGCCGAACAGGAACCGCCGCAGGTTCTGGTAGCCCTCTTCCGAATTGACCTCGCCGTAGCTGCCGGAATGGGACTTGTAGACGTAGGCGCGATTGGCGCCCTTGACGTACGCGTGCTCGATCCTGACCAGGCCGTCGCTCTTCGGCCCGACGACGACCTTGGACAGCCCGTAGTCAGCCGGGTCGGTGCCGATGAGGCAGAACATGTCGTCGACGTTGAACACGCCTTGGGGAATGACCTGCGGATCCCAGTTCGCGCCCGCGTCAGGCTCGTCGCCGAAGTGCTTGCCAGGCGTCAGGTAGCCGTACATCTTGGGTGGCGAGAAGATCTGCGATCCGGCTGGCCCGAAGGCTTCCTCGGCCCAGTTCAGCGCAGAGAGCTCAAATGAGATGCCGCCGTGCGGCGTCCCGTAGGTGAAGAACTTGCTGATCAGTTCCTTGGCGCGTTTGCGGTCAGGCTGTTCGCAGACCTTCTGCATCATGCACCTGGCCACCAGGCCGCCCATGGAGTGCGCGACGACGATGACCCGGTCCGTGTCCTTGGTCTTGCGAAGCACGAGTTCGATGAGGTCGTACAGGCCGGCGGCGGCGGCCTCGATGTCGAACCCGTCCGCCGTGACGTGCTGGTGCAGCGCTGTGTACAGGCTGCCGATGATCCCGTGGTGCTTGGGCGGCACGAACGTCGTCGCTGCCTGGTCGTAGAACCGGTAGACCCAGATCGTGGCCGGTGCCAGCGATGCGTCGGGAGCGCCGACCAGATAGGCGTGCTGGTCGCCGTGCACGAGCAACTGGTAGCCCTCGTCGGTCATCAGGCGCAGCATCGGCCCTTCGAACTGGTAGAACATCGGATTGCCGTCGCCGCCGACCCTGACGTGCGTGGCGCCCTTGTTGAAACCGTAGAACGGATCGTCGACCTGGGTGTCGATCCCCGATGTCGGACCGGCATAGCCGCGCACGTAGATAATCGGCACCCGCTCCATATGCCCTCCCCTGGCGCCGGACCCGTCCCGGCCTTTCAGGCCGGCGTTACCCGTCCCGGCCAATTGGTGCGAGTGTCCCGCCACCAATTGGCCGGGTCAAGGCCATCGGTTATGCCAGGGTGCGGCCTGGAATCAGGCCTGGGTGGCGCCGTCCGGACTCTGGACGAGCACAGCGCCGCGTTCGGCGAGGCAGCGGTTGTCCCAGATGATCCTGCCGACGGTCAGCCCCGCCGCCCTGATGGCGTTCTGTGAGACGGTTCAGGTATTTGTTTCAATCGTTATCATCAGGATCGGCCCAGAGCTCGCGCAGGTTCTCCCATTCCTCGTCGTCTGGAGAATCGCCTGCCGGGATGTACCTGGCGCCGGGGAAGGACCGCGACGGCGGTGTGAAGCTGCCGCGCTCGATGAGCCGCTCGATGTTGGCCCGGTAGACCTCGTCGACCTCCGCGTGCCGCAGCGGGTCTTCCTTCAGCCACAGGTTCTTCGGGTGAATGGGCTCGTCGTACATGCGCTGGAAGATCTCCGTCCGCAGGTCTTTCATCCAGTTGGAATTGAGGTTCATGACCCTGAACTGGCGTAGCGCCTCGATGTCAATGATCCCTGCGACAAACGTGTTCGCTCCAGAGCTCGTGTGGCCCAGCACATTGCCCTGGTAGTCGACGATGTGCGAGTTCCCGCCGGCGATGTCGTAGGGGTGCTCCATCTGCGGGTGCACGTACACGGGACCCACGTTCGGGCAGACCATGTAGACGTTGTTGAAGTGCGCGTGCGCCCTGTTCTGCAAAAGCCAGGTCCCCCCTGGCTCCATGCCCACCTGCGTCATCGGCACGGCCTCGCTCGGCCGGTATACGACCTCTGCGCCATTGAATGCGAGCGCGCGCACCGCCTCCGGATACTCGCCGTCCGAGCAGCAGATCGTGCCGATGTTGCCGATGTCGTCGGTGCGCAGCACCGGGTAAAAGGCGTCGATGCCGTCGCCGAACAACTCGGTCCATCGGTCATAGACATCGTGCGGCACGCAGGAGCGCTCGCGGCACCAGAGGTGATTCTTGGCCGCCTTGTGCACGACCTCGCCATGCGGGGAGATGACGAGCAGGGAATTGAAGAACCGGTCGTCCATGACCTCCGGCCAGCGCGCCTTGCACTGCACGACGAGGTAGGTGTCATAGTGCCGGGCGAGGGCGGCTAGCCGGTCCGTCTCGGGCCCTGGGATGTCGATGAACAGGTCCCGCGCCGCGGTCACGTGCGGGATGTCGAAGATCTCGTCGGTGAAGCCGGTCAGCGCGCCCTCCGCGAGCGCGATCAGCCGCACGGGCATGTTGATGCCGATGATCGAGACGGCCGCGTGGATGGCGTCCTCGACGATCCGCAGGTTGCGGTCGATGTCCTTGCGGCTGCCGATCCCGTGCACGACCGTCGACAGCCCGACCGCCATATAGGGCGCCACCGGCTCGCCCGATAGTCCGCTCACCTGCGTCGCCACCCGCCGCGCTAGCTCTTTGGGAAGTACATAGGACAAAATGGACGCTTGCACACTAACGCCCGGATATGGTAAGCGATACGTTGACGGTCCGGCAATAGCGCGTGGAGACGTCATGACAATAGCGGAAGGGTCCCGGCCGGGACTTCGCCCAGGTGTTCTGAAGGTCCGCCACGCGGTGATCACATCGCTGGCCGTCATCACCCCGGCCGGGGCGATCCTGTTCCTGCCGATCCCCATCGCGGCCAACGCGGGCGCGGCGATGCCGCTGTCGATCCTCATCGGCTTTGCCGTCGTGTTTGTGATCATGAACGCGGTGTACCGGTTCTCGCAGCGGATCTCGCACGCGGGGTCGTTCTTCGCGTTCGTCAGGGACGCGCTCGGCATCCGGGCCGGGTTCTTCACCGGGTGGCTGTTCCTGGCCTTCTACCCGGTGTTCGTGGCCCTTGACCTGATCCTTTTCGGCGCCACGCTGAACGGGATCATCGTCGCGCACGGCGGCCCCGGCATTCCCTGGTGGCTGCTGATGCTGATCGGCTTGGTCCTGGTCTGGGGCGTGGCCGTGCTCGGCATCAGGCTGTCGGTGCGCTCGGACCTGGTGCTGCTCGCTTTCGAGCTCGCCGTCCTGCTGGCTCTCGCGATCACGATCCTGGCGAAGGGCGCGCCCGGCGGCGACTGGCACGCCCACGTGTTCAGCCCGAGCGCGAGCCCGGCCGGGTTCAGCGGTGTCGTCGTCGGCGCGGTGTTCGGCGTGCTGGCGTTCACCGGCTTCGAGGCGCCCGCCTACCTGGGCGAGGAAGCCGAGAACCCGCGGCGCACCGTGCCGCGGGCCATCCTGCTCACGACCGCCGGAATCGGTGTCGTCTTCGTGTTCTTCTTCTACGTGACGACCGTGGGGTACGGGCTGGCGAACATCGGCAAGCTCCCAGGCGACCCGGCCCCGTGGGACACGATGGGCCAGCACTACTGGGGCTCCGGCGCGACCATCCTCGTCGACATCGCGTCGGTCGTCGCCCTGGTCGCCGGCGCGCTCGCGTGCCAGAACGGCGCGGCGCGGATGGTGTTCGCGCTCGGCAGGGACGGGCTGCTGCCGCGGCCGCTCGGCCGCACGCTGCCGAGCTTCGGCACGCCGGCGGCCGCGCTGACGCTGCTGCTCGGCGCGTCGATCGCGATGGGGTTCGGGTTCGGCTTCGGGTTCCAGCCGCTGCCGGCGTTCTCGCTGCTGACCCTCGTCGTCACGCTCTGCGCCCTCGGCGTCTACGCGATCGCGCAGGTTGCCGTCGTCCGCTACTTCCTGCGGCTCGGGGCGTTCAACCCGTTCTGGCATGGGCTTGTCCCGGTGCTCGCGTTCGCCGCGATCGTGTACCTGTTCATCAAGAACATCTCGCCGCAGCCGCCGTACCCGTCCAACCTGGCGATCTGGATCGCGGTCGGCTGGGCGGTCGTCGGCCTGCTCGTCGTGGCCTTCCTGGTCCGCTTCCGTCCGAACCGCCTAGCCGAAGCCGCCGCCATCATCGGCGACGCCGACGCGCCCGCGGAAGCCGGCCTACTCGGCTCGAACTGACCCCTGTCAGCCCACCCTATGAACCCTTAGTGGTGCTATAGGCCCACCAAGGGTTCATAGGGTGGCCCGGAAGCGCCGGGGGTTATGCGATAAGTGCGGCCGGTGTGCGGGCATTGCCTGATTCGGGGCGGGGCTGAGAGCATCGGCGGGTGGCGCCTTCCGCAGCACGGTCAGCAGGAGGCGCGGGCGCGCAGGTCAGGCTCGCCGTGGATATCGGTGGTACCTTCACCGATCTTGTTGCGGTGGACGCTGTGACCGGCGACGTCGTCCGAGCCAAGGCGGACACGACGCCGGACCTCAGCGACGGCGTGCTCACCGCGCTCGCGCGGTCCGGCGTCCCCGCCGGGTCGATCGGCGCGTTCATCCACGGCACCACCGTCGTGATCAACGCCGTGACCGAGCGCCGGGGCGCGCCGACCGCCCTCGTCACCACGCGGGGGTTCCGCGACGTGCTGGAGATCGGCCGCGCCAACCGGCCCGATCTGTACAACCTCGCCTACGCCAAGCCGATGCCGTTCGTTCCCCGGCACCTGCGCTTCGAGGTCACCGAGCGGATGACCCACCTCGGCACCGTCGTGCAGCCGGTCGGCGACGCCGACATCCCGGCGCTCGCCGGCCAGCTCGGCGCCAGCGGCGTGCAGGCGGTCGCGATCTGCCTGCTGCACTCCTGGGCAAATCCAGAGCACGAGAAGCAGCTGGCCGCAGCCCTGCGCGAGCGGCTGCCTGGCCTCGCGGTCGTCGCCTCACACGAGATCAGCGGGCAGTGGCGGGAGTACGAACGGACCAGCACCGCGGTCCTGTCCGCCTACGTCCAGCCTGTCGTCGCCGGTTACCTCGCCTCGCTGGAGGCAGCGCTCCGCCGCCAGGGTGTCGGGGCTCCGCTGCGCGCCATGCGGTCAAGCGGCGGCGTCAGCTCGTTCGGCAGGGCCGCGCAGGCGCCGATCGCGCTGCTCGAGTCGGGTCCGGTGGCCGGGGTGATGGCCGCGGCCGAGCTCGGCCGGCGGCTGGGCAACAGCAACGTCCTGACCCTGGACATCGGCGGGACTACCGCCAAGACGTCGGCGGTCCGTGACGGCGAAGTGCGGATCGACACGGTGCATCACATCGGCAGGACGCCGTCGTCGGCCGGCTACCCGGTCCAGGCCCCGACCGTGGAGATCATCGAGATCGGGGCGGGCGGCGGATCCATCATCTGGTCGGACCCGGCCGGCGGGCTGCACGTCGGGCCGCGCAGCGCGGGAGCCGACCCTGGACCCGCCTGCTACGGGCGCGGCGGCACGGAGCCGACGCTGACCGACGCGAACCTGCTGCTCGGCCGGCTTGACCCGGACTATTTCCTCGGCGGGACGAGGCCGCTGGACGTCGGCGCCGCCGGGAAGGCGCTCGCCGCGCTCGGCAGGACCATCGGGACCGACGGCCCGTCGGCCGCCCGTGGCGCGCTGCGGTACGCGGTCGCGCAGATGAGCCACGCGCTGCGGCTGGTGACGCTGCGGCGCGGCCACGACCCGCGGGACTTCGTCTTCGTGGCCTACGGCGGCGCCGGCCCGCTGCACGCTGCCCTGCTGGCGCGCGAGCTCGGCATCTCCCGCACCGTCATCCCGCCGGGCCCTGGCCACTTCTCCGCCTTCGGCATGCTGGCCAGCCCGCTGCGCGGGGAAGCCGTCCGTACCGTGGTCGGCCCGCTGGACATTATCGGTCTGGCGGCAGCGTTCGCCCCGGTCGAGGACGCGGCGCTTGCCGAGCTTGGCGAGAGGTACCAGCCAGGGGGGACGACCCCCATGGACCCCCCGCATGACAGCACCGCCGTCGAGATCGCCAGGTACGCGGAGCTTCGGTACGCAGGCCAAGAGCACACGCTCGAGGTCCCCGTGCACGACCCGGCAGTGCCCAACCCATCAGGGCGCGAGGCGATCCGCGCCGCGTTCGAGCGGCGCTGCCTGGACAGCTACTCGTTCAAGCTCGATGCGCCGCTCGAGGTCGTCGCACTGCGGGTCAGCGCGACCGAACCGGTGCCGGAGATCAGCTGGACCGACACCAGCACGCCAGGCGAGCTGCCGCCGGCGAGAACACGGCTGGTCGACCTGGATCCGTACGGAGCTCCCGAGGAGGTCCCCGTCCTGGTCCGAGCCGAGCTGGCCGGCGGACAGCAGGTCGCCGGGCCGTGCGTGATCGAGGAGCCGGCCGCGACGACGCTCGTCCTCCCCGGTCAGCGCGCACGCCAGGACGAGGCCGGCAACCTGATCCTGGAAGAGCCGGGGGCGAGGCGATGACCGACCGGTTCACCATGGACGTGCTGCGCGAGGGCTTCGCGGCGATCAGCGACGAGATGTTTGTCTCGCTGCAGCGCACCTCGCAGAGCCCGATCATCTATGAGGTGCTCGACTTCGGGGTCGGCATCTCCGACGCCGACGGCGAGCTCGTCTCCCAGGGCAACGGCATCGCTGGCTTCCTCGGCCCGCTGGGCGACGCGATCAAGGAAACGATCGCCAGGCAGAAGGAGCTCCAGCCAGGCGACGTGATCATGGCCAACGACCCGTACGCGGGCGGCGGAACGCACCTGTCCGACGTGGCGCTGGTCCGCCCTGTGTTCTGCGAGAGCGAACTCATCGGGTTCGCCGCGGCCAAAGGTCACTGGACCGAGGTCGGCGGCAAGGACCCGGGATCGTGGACCGCGGACTCGCAGGACGTCTACGCCGAGGGCCTGCAACTCCCGTTCGTGCACGCCTATCGCGGCGGCAAGCCGGTCGACGACATCAGGGCCATTCTCGCCGCCAACAGCCGGCTTCCAGACATGGTGCTCGGCGACCTGACCGCGCAGGCCGCCTGCCTGGAGGTCGCGGAACGGCGCCTGCTGGAGATGTGCGACCGCTACGGCGCCGCGACCGTCAGGACAGCGATGCGCGCCGTCCTTGAGCGCAGCGACCGGCTGTGCAGGGACGCGATCGCGCGGATACCGCACGGCGTCTTCACGGCCGAGGACTTCACCGACACCGACGGCCTCGGCAACGGCCCCTTTCACGTAAAGGTCCAGGTCGAGATCACCGACAACGGCGTGACCTGCGATTTCACCGGGAGCCACGCTCAGGTCCCCGGCCCGATCAATTGCACCTGGTCCGGGCTGGTCTCCGGCGTGCGCACCGTCTTCAAGGCCATCACCGACCCAGCGGAACCCGCGACCGACGGCTGGTTCCGCCCGCTGACAATCATCTGCCCGGCGGGCAGCATTTTCAACGCCACCCGTCCAGCCCCGGTCGCGGCCTACTTCGAAGCCACCGAAATGGCCTCGGACCTGGTCTGGCACGCGCTCGCCCCCGCATTCCCCGACCGTTTGCCCGCGGGAACCTTCGTCTCGGTGTGCTCGACCTCGCTGGCGCTCACGCACCCGGACACCGGCGAGGAGACCCTGCTGGTCGAGCCGCAGGCAGGCGGCTGGGGAGCGACCCGGGACACCGACGGGCAGCACGGCCTGGTCTCGGTCGGAGACGGCGAGACGTACACCATCCCGGTCGAGGTCGCCGAGCAGCGCTACGGCGTGCGGGTCGAGCGGTTCGGCTTCGACATCGTCGAAGGAGCCGGCGCTGGCCGCCGCAGGGGCGGCCGGGGGCTCGTGCGCGAGTACCGGATCTGCAGCGACGAGGCGCTGCTGACCGTGGCCTGGGGACGGCACCTGTACCCGCCGTGGGGCGCCGCTGGCGGCAGGGACGGCTCGCCCAACTACGTCGAGGTGCTGCGCGACGGCACGCCGCTCGGCCCGCGCTTCGGCAAGGTGTCGCGGATGCCGCTGCGCCGTGGCGACGTGGTCAGGCTGGTGACCGGCTCGGGCGGCGGCTACGGCGACCCGTCCGAGCGCGAACTAGGCCTCGTGGCCGACGACCTGCGCGACGAACTCATCACCGGCGAAGAAGCCGCCAGCGTCTACGGACACGAGCCGCCCAGGGAGCCCTGTTGAGGCATCAGAGAACAGAGTCCAATTGATGTGGTGTGCATATATACGGCGACACGGTCGCGTAGGTAGCGTTCGATCATGAAGCGCCTGCTCGACGAGCCTGCGCTGCGGTCGCTCGCCCGCGGCTGCGCCGTCCTCGGCACGGGGGGCGGCGGCGATCCCCATATCGGGCTGCTGCTGGCGCTGCAGGCGCTCGAGGAGGTCGGGCCGACCGAGCTCGCTGACCTTGACGACCTCCCGCCGGACGCGCTGATCATGCCGTGCGGGATGGTTGGCGCGCCGACCGTGCACATCGAGAAGATCGAGAACGGCGGCGAGGGCGCGGTCCTGCGCGACCACCTCGAACGGCTCACCGGCCGCACCGTCGCGGCGCTGATGCCAGCGGAGATCGGCGGCTCCAATGGCCTGCTGCCACTGACCTGGGCGGGGCGGATGGGCCTGCCGGTCGTCGACGCCGACGGCATGGGCCGGGCGTTCCCGCTGATCCCGCAGGTCACCATGCACCTGGCCGGCATCGACCCGAATCCCGGCGTGATGACCGACGAGCGCGGCAACGTCCTGGTCTTCAGCGCGATCTCCGGCGAGTGGATGGAGCGGCTCGAGCGCTCGGCGGCCGTGGAGTTCGGCGGCGCCGGCGCGGCCACCGAGTACATCATGACGGTCGCGCAGGCGCGGGACGGAGCAGCGGTGCGCGGCACGTTCACGCTGGCCATCGAGATCGGCGACGCGCTGGCTGGTGCCGTCGGGGACCCGATCGCGGCGCTCGTCGCGGTGACCGGCGGTTTCCCATTGATGACCGGCAAGGTGACCGATGTCGAGCGGCGCACGACCAAGGGCTTCGTTCGCGGCTCGGTCGTCGTCGAGGGCCTCGGCGATGACGCCGGGCGGCTGCTCAGGCTTGAGATACAGAACGAAAACCTGGTGGCACTCGAGCAGGGCAGGGTACTCGCCTCCGTGCCTGATCTCATCACCGTCCTGGACAGCGAGACCGCCGACGCGATCCCGACCGAGCGGGTGCGGTACGGCCAGCGGGTGACCGTGATCGCGATGGCTTGCGCCCCGGTCTGGCGGAGCCCGTTCGGGCTGGAGATGGCGGGGCCGCGCGCGTTCGGCTACGACTTCGACTACGTGCCCGTGGAGGAGCTGGCCCTTGCCCGCCCTTGACTACAGGCTCGGCATTGACGTCGGCGGTACCAACACCGACGCGGTGATACTCGACCGCGCCGACAAGGTGCTCGCCAAGGCGAAGGTGCCGACGACGCAGGACGTGACGGGCGGCATCATCGCCGCGCTTGACGCCGTGATCGGCGGCCCCGTTGTCGACGGTACTGCCATCGGCGGTGCTGACGTGGACCGATCCCGGATCACGCACGCGATGCTCGGGACCACGCACGCGACGAACGCTGTGCTCGAGCGCCGCAAGCTGCACCGCGTGGCCGTGATCCGGATCGGCGCTCCCGCCACGCTGGGCGTCCGGCCGATGTTCGAGTGGCCAGCGGACCTGACCGCCGTCGTCTCGGCCGGCGCGACCGTCGTGGCCGGCGGGATCGAGTTCGACGGCAGGGACCTGTCGCCGTTCGACGACGACGCGGTCGCGGCCTTCCTCGGCTCGGTCGCCGGCCGTTGCGATGGCGTCGCGATCACCAGCGTGTTCGCGCCGGTCTCGCCGCGGCACGAGCTGCTCGCCGCCGAGATCGTCAAGCGCGAGCTCGGCGAGGTGCCGGTGTCGCTGAGCCACGAGATCGGCTCGGTCGGCCTGCTCGAGCGGGAGAACGCGACCGTACTCAACGCGGCGCTCGCGGGCGTCGCCGGGGATGTCGCCCGCGCGCTCGGCCAGGCCCTGGCGGCGCACAACCTGTCGCCCGTCACGTTCTTCGCGCAGAACGACGGCACGCTGATGGCGCTTGACCACGCCCTGCGGTATCCGGTGCTGACGATCGGCAGCGGGCCGGCCAACAGCATCCGCGGCGCCGCGTTCCTGACCGGACGCACCGACGCGCTCGTGGCCGATGTCGGCGGCACGTCGACCGACGTCGGGGTGCTGGTGAACGGCTTCCCGCGGGAGTCGTCGCAGGGCGTGGAGATCGGCGGCATCAGGACCAACTTCCGGATGCCTGACCTGGTGACGATCGCGCTCGGCGGCGGGACCGTCCTCTCAGGCGGCGGCTCAGCTGACGGCGGGGCGGTGCGGCTCGGACCGGAGAGCGTCGGGTACCGGCTGCGGGAAGAGGCATTGGTCTTCGGCGGCATGACGCCGACGCTGACCGACAGCGCGGTCGCGACCGGGCGGGCGCGGCTCGGGGATCCGGATCTGGCGCGGCCCTGGGCTCGGCTGCTCGAGGCGGCGTCGCGGGCCGCGGATGCCGAGCTCGCCGACGCGATCGACCGGGTTAAGACCGCCAAGGGCGACCTGACGCTGATCGCGGTCGGCGGCGGCAGCATCCTGATCCCCGACGAGCTCCCAGGGGTCAGCGAGGTGATCAGGCCCGACCACTTCGACGCGGCCAACGCGATCGGCGCCGCGATCGCCTCCGTCAGCGGGCAGGTCGACAGGATCTTCCACTTCGGGCCTGGCGGCAGGAAGGCCGCGCTAGACGAGGCCAGCCAGGAGGCCAGGGACCACGCGGTCGCCGCCGGCGCCGACCCGGGAACCGTTCAGATCGTCGAGCTGGAGGAGATCCCGCTCGCCTACCTCACCTCACCTGCCGTCCGGATCAGGGCCAAGGCGGCGGGTGCTCTAGGCGGCATTGGGCGGCTACGCGGCGGCTCGTCCGACGCGCGCGCCCGGGCAAGCAGAGCCGAGTTCTCACCAAGTCAGCACTAGAGGTGGCGTCATGAAGAAGCAGAGGGTTTGGGCAGCGGCTACGGCCAGCGGAGTGGCCCTTGCGCTGCTAGCGGCGGCGTGCAGCGGCAGCGCGTACAGCGGCAACAAGGGCCCTGGCAAGAAGCCCGCGTCGTCGACGGTGTTCACCTACGACACCTATACGCAGGTGATGGTCGACGGCTGGGATCCGGCGACCGAGTACTCCAACGGCATCATCGCGATGAGCAACATGTACGAGACGCTCACGCGCTACAACCCGGTTACGAAGACGGTCGATCCGCTGCTCGCGACCAGCTGGTCGCACTCCTCGAACGGCCTCACCTGGACGTTCCAGCTCCGGCACGGCGTGCACTTCCACACCGGCCGGCTGATGAGCGCGCAGGCCGCCAGGGACGCCATCTTGCGCACCAAGAAACTGAATGGCGGCGCGGCCTACATCTGGGGCGCGGTGAAGAGCATCGACACCCCGAGCCAGTACACGATGGTCTTCCACTTGTCCTATCCGTCACCGCTCGCCCTCGAGGCGTCGGCGGACTACTCGGCGTACATCTACGACACTCAGGCGGTCGGCAACGGCAGCCTGATGAAGTGGCTGAACACTCCGCACGACGCGGGAACCGGGCCGTACACGCTGCAGACCTACAACAGCGGCCAGGAGTTCGAGGTCATACTCAAGGCGTTCCCTGCGTACTGGGGCGGCTGGAAAGGACAGCACTTCAAGAAGGTCGTGTTCCGCGTGGTCCCGCAGGACACCACCGCGGCACAGCTGCTGCGGTCCGGGCAGGTCAGCTTCGTCGAGCAGATGAGCCCGACCCAGTGGAAGTCGCTGAAGGGCGCGCCTGGCGTCAAGCTGGCGAGCGCGCCGTCCTGGCAGAACCTGCTCGCTCAGCTCAACGCGCCGGCCCTGAGTGAGCCGATCCGCCAGGCCATCTCGTACGCGACCAACTACCCGGGCATTGTCGCGGCCCTGAGTGGCGCGGCCGTCCCGTCCAGCGGGATCGTCCCCGCCGGCCTTTCGGCCATTTCACCGACCTGCCGAGCTACCACTACGACCCGGCCAAAGCGGCGAAGCTGCTGAACTCGGCCGGGTACGGGCCAGGTAAGAAGAAGCTGAACCTCAGCCTCACCTACACAGCCGGCGACTCCAACGAGCAGGTCGTCGCCACGCTGCTGAAATCAAGCCTCGCGAAGCTGAACGTCAACCTCACTGTGCAGCCGCTGGCCTGGGCGACCCAGTGGGGCAAGGGCAAGTCGTCAGCGTCCAAGAGCCGGCAGGACATCTTCATGGAGTACTGGTGGCCGGACTACGCGGACCCGTACTCGTGGTTCGTGAATCTGCTGCTCACCGAGAAGCAACCGTTCTTCAACCTGTCGTACTACTCGAACCCGGCGCTGGACAAGCAGATCAACAGCGTCGAATCGCTCGTCGCGACCGATCCGTCGAAGGGCAGCGCGCTGTACAAGACCATGCAGGTCGAGATCTTGAAGCAAGCGCCGATCGTGTTCTTGTACAACGCCAACTACCAGTACGCGATGACGAACGCGTTCTCCGGCTTCCAGGTGAACCAGGCCTACCCGAACGTCATCTTCGCGTACAACCTGAAGCCCTAGGCCTCATGCTGGTCTTCGTCGCGCGCCGGATCGCGCTGGCCGTCGTGGTGGTCGCGGGCGTCATCGTGGTGACGTTCGTGGTCGCGCACGTCGTGCCCGGCGATCCGGCCGCGACCTGGGCCGGGCCGCACGCGTCGGCCGCCGCGATCGCGCGGGCGCGCGCGTTCCTCGGGCTGAACCGGCCGTTCGCGGCGCAGCTTGTCTCCTACCTGGGCGGTATCGCCGCGGGGAACTGGGGCGTGTCCGTCCACACGCACCGGCCGGTGCTGTCTGACCTGATGACGGTCGCGCCGGCCTCGCTCGAACTGGTCATCTCCGCGCTCGCGGCGGCCATCGTGGCCGGCATTCCGCTTGGCCTGCTGTCCGCGAGGCGGCCGGGGCGCCCCGTCGACCATGTCGTCAGGGCAGGCTCGATCCTGGGCATCTCGATGCCGATCTTCTGGATGGCGCTGATCCTGCAGCTCGTGTTCAGCCAGCGGCTCAAGCTGCTGCCGGCCGCCGGCGAGTACGCGCCAGGCCTGCTGTTCAGCCATCCGCTGGCCAAGCGAACCGGCTTTCCCGTCCTCGACTCCGTGCTCGGCGGCAACATGCCGATGCTCGGCAGCACGCTGACGCACTTGATCCTGCCCGCGATCGTGGTGGCCGCCTACCCGGCCGGCCTGATCGCGCGGATGGTGCGCGCCCAGGTGCTCGACGTGATCGGCGACACGCACGTGCTCAACGCCAGGGCGCTGGGGTTCGGTGAACGGCAGATCTTCGGCCGGTTCGCGATGAAGCTGGCGTGGACCCCGGTAACCGCGGCCATCGCGCTGGTCTTTGGCTACTCGCTCGTTAACACGTTCCTGGTGGAGTCCATCTTCGACTGGCCAGGGCTTGGCAGCTACGCGGCCGCGTCGATCGCGACCCTGGATACGCCAGCGATCCTCGGCGTGACGCTGTTCGTCGCGGTCGCCTATGTCGTCGCGAACCTGGTGGTCGACGTCGTGCAGGCTGCCATCGACCCGCGGATCAGGCTGCGATGACCGAGGGCGAGCCGATGATCGAATCCCCGGCGGTGGGGCCGTCGCAGGGGGTTACGGGGGCGCTGCGGGCGAGCCTCGGCGCCAATCCGCTGCTGACGGTGGGCGGCGCGGTCGTGCTGCTGATCGTGCTCGTCGCGATCTTCGCTCCGCTGATCGCACCGTTCCCCGGTGACGCGGGGACGGCGACCAATCCGTTCGCCGTGCTCAAGGCGCCGTCGGCGGTGCACTGGTTCGGGACCGATCAGGTTGGCCGCGACATCTTCTCCAGAGTCTTGTTCGGTGCACGGGTATCGCCCGTCATCGCGATCATCGTGCTGGCGATCGCCTGCCTGATCGGCGTTCCGCTAGGACTCGCGGCCGGCTTTCTCGGCGGCTGGGTCGACGAGGTCATCATGCGCGTGACCGACGTGTTCCTCGCGTTCCCGCCGCTGCTGCTCGCGCTCGCCCTGGCCGCCGTGCTGCCGGCGAGCCTGACCAGCCTGACGATCGCGATCGCGGCGGTGTGGTGGCCGTGGTACGTGCGGCTGATCCGCGGCCAGGCCGCCTCGGTGGCCGGCCGCCCGTACGTCGAGGCCTGCAGGGCCGCGGGGATCTCCAGGCTGCGCATTATCTTCCGGCACGTCCTGCCGAACTCGCTCACGCCCGTACTCGTGCAAGTGTCGCTGGACGTCGGCGGCGTGATCCTGACCGCGTCGGCCCTGTCGTTCCTCGGCATCGGCGCCCAGGACCCGGTCCCTGACTGGGGCCTGATGGTCGCCCAGGGCGAGGGCTACTTCACGCCTGACTGGTGGCTCGTGACCTTCCCTGGCCTAGCCATCCTGCTGACCGCGTTCGCGTTCAACCTGCTCGGCGACGGCCTGCGCGACCTGCTGGACCCGAGGCGGAGCTTCCTGCCATGACTGCCACGACTGCCATGCCGGAAACCGGCCTGCTGGGCATCTCCGGCCTGCAGATCTCCTTCGGCAGCCGGCAGGTCGTCTCGATCGACGAGATGCGGCTCGGTCACGCCGAGATACTCGGCCTCGCCGGGGAGAGCGGCTCAGGCAAGTCCATGACCACGCTGGCGATCCTCGGCCTCGCGCACACCGTCGGCGCGAGCGTCAGCGGCAGCATCACGCTCGACGGCCAGGAGCTGACCGGGCTGCCGCAAGAGCGGCTGCGCGAGATCAGGGGCCGACGGATCGCCGCGATCTTCCAGAGCCCGTCGACCGCGTTCAACCCGGTGTACCGGGTGGGGTCCATCGTCACCAAGGCCCTGCGGCTGCACGGAGCCAGCAAGTCCGAGGCACCTGACCGGGCCGCCGAGGCGATGCGCCAGGTGCTGCTGTCGCCCGACCTCATGCGCCGGTACCCGTCCCAGCTCTCGGGCGGCCAGCTGCAGCGGGTGGCGATCGCGCTCGCGGTAGCCCTGCGCGCGGAGATTCTGCTGGCCGACGAGCCGACCAGCGCGCTCGACGTCACCGTCCAGGCCGAGGTGCTCGACCTGCTGCGCGACCTGCGCGAGTCGATCGGCATGTCGATCCTGTTCATCAGCCACGACCTGGCTGTCGTCGCCGAGTTGTGCGACCGGGTCGCGGTGATGCGCGAGGGACTGATCGTCGAGCAGGGCCCGGCCAGCCAGGTGCTGTCCGCCCCCGCCAATCCGTATACCGCCGAGCTGCTTGATTCGGTGCCGAAGCTGGCGAGCCCGCTGTGACGGCCGGTCCCGCGGCTGCCGCCGCGCTGCTGCGGATCTCGGACCTGGCGGTCAGGTTCGGGCCTGTGCGGGCCGTGGACGGGGTGTCGCTCGACGTCGCGCCCGGCCCGTTCGGGCTCGGCCTGGTCGGCGAGAGCGGGTCAGGCAAGTCGACCATCGGCCGCGCCATCGTGCGCCTGGTGCCCTCGACCAGCGGCAGCATCACGTTCGCCGGTCAGGACATCGGGTCGCTGCGCGGCTCAGCGCTGAAGGCCTACCGCAGGGACGCGCAGATCGTCTTCCAGGACCCGGACAACAGCCTCGATCCGCGGATGCCGATCGGCGCGACCATCGCCGAAGTGCTGCGCGCGCACCAAGTCGTGCCGCGCGCGGCGGTCACCGAACGTGCCTCCGCGCTGCTCACCGAGGCGGGCCTTGACCCGTCGTTCGCGCAGCGGTATCCGCACCAGCTGTCGGGCGGGCAGCGTCAGCGCGTCGCGATCGCGAGGGCGCTCAGCGTCCAGCCGCGGCTACTGGTACTCGACGAGCCGACCAGCGCCCTGGACGTCCGCACCCAGGCGCACATCCTGAAGCTCATCGCCGGCCTGCGGACCGAGCGCAAGCTGTCGTACCTGCTGATCACGCACAACTTCGGGGTGGTGAGCGAGCTCTGCGAGCAGGTCGCCGTGCTCTACCTCGGCAGGATCGCCGAGATCGGCGCCACCGAAGTGCTGCTGCACGCCGCGGCACACCCCTACACGGTCGCGCTGCGCTCGGCGGTGCCCGAGGTGGACGTGGCCGCGCGCCGGTCCAGGATCGTGCTGCCGGGCGACCCGCCGGACGCCGCGAACCCGCCGCCGGGCTGCGTATTCCACCCCCGCTGCCCGCTCGCGGTCGCGCGCTGCCGGACCGAGGTGCCCGTCCTGCGCGACGCTGGGCCCGGGCACCAGGTCGCCTGCCACCGCGCCGAAGACGTGCTAGCCGGCACGCCGATGCCGACCCACCGCCGGCGGCTTCCATGATCCTGGTCGCCTGTCAGCGTGTGTGCTGACACACGACCGGGATCATGACCGGGCAGCGTGGCTGAGCTCAGCGAAGGCTGCGGCAAGCCGAGGGGCTGGCCAGTGTGCGTTGAGCCCGGACGGATTGGGCAGCACCCAGACCGGCGCGCCGCCGATCGTGATCTCCTGCCACCCGATTGCGGCGCGCGGCTGGGCGAACGCGGTCCGGTAGGCGGTCACGCCGATTACGGCCAGCCAGCCCGGCCGCAGCCCGCGCACCTTCGCGCCGAGCGCCTTGCCGCCCGCGATCAGTTCGTCGGCGCTGAGCTCCTCGGCCCGTGCGGTGGCGCGCGCCACGATGTTCGTGATGCCCAGCCCGAGCCCGAGCAGCTGGTCCTCCTCGCTCGGATGCAGCAACCGGCCAGTGAAACCGGACTGATGCAGCACGGGCCAGAACCGGTTTCCCGGGCGGGCGAAATGATGGCCGGTTGCCGCCGAGTACAGGCCAGGATTGATTCCGCAGAACAAGACGCGGAGGCCAGGTGCGGTCACATCGGGGACTGCCCGTCCGGCGGCCGCGGCCAGTTCCGCGCGCGACGGCCTGCCAAGCGGCCCAGTCACCGCGGGCTCCATCCCGTTGTCCCGAGCAGCACCCCGGCCTTGTGACCAGGCGCGTTGATGTCATACATCGTCAGCGCAGACCAGTCGAGCAATGCGGTTACCTCAGCCAGCGAGTCCTGTTGAATCTGATCGGCGACCTGAACGGCAACCAGCATCGGGCGGGAGCCGAGTGTTCGCGCGCAGAACCGCAGGATCTGCGCGACGGGCGGCGCGGTGCAACGCAGGTCGAGGCCGGACTCCGCGCCGAGCGCGCGGCCCCACGGCGGCGCCACGAAGAGCACGACCGGCTCGCCGCCTGGCAGCCCGCCGTCTGGCAGGCCCAGCGCAGGCAGCCCGCTGTCGTAGCTCTCGTGAATCAGCTCGATGCCGGCTCCTACCAGCGGCAGATTGGCGTCGGTCAGGGCGAACACGGTGTCGTCGCGCTCGAAACCGACGGCCCGCCGGGCGTGGACATGCCGGCTGATCCAGTACAGCGTGTTGGCCGATCCAGCGAAGAGATCAAGGACCAGCGGGACGCCGCCTGGGGCTCGCGCAGCGACGCCGGCGATGTCGCGGCCGATCAGGACCGCGAGCAGGTCGTCCTTCTTCTCGCCGAGCAGCAGCCAGCGGTCGAGAGCGGGTCCTGTCATGGCTTGGATTATCGTGAAGCGCCTGGAGGTGAGCGATGCCGTCTGAGGATCCCGAGGTGTTCGCCGGCAATCTGGCCGAGCGGGCGATCGCGGCCGGTAACCCGACCGCGTGGTTCGAGCAGATCTACGCGGCGGCCGAGATTGGCCAGACCGAGGTGCCCTGGGACCGGCGCGCTCCGAGCCGGTTTCTCCTGCAGTGGGCCGAGCAGCGCGGGCTAGCGGGTGACGGCCGCACTGGCCTCGTCGTCGGGTGCGGGCTCGGTGAGGACGCCGAGTACATCGCCGGGCTCGGCTATCAGACGGTCGCGTTCGACATCTCGCCGACCGCCATCGCCACTGCGCGCCGCAGGTTCCCTGATTCAGCGGTGCGGTACACGACCGCGAACCTGCTTGACCCGCCCGCCGCGTGGCACCGGGCGTTCGACCTGGTGGTGGAGAGCCTGACGTTGCAGGCGCTGCCCGATCCGCCAAGGCGCGAGGCCATCGCCAGGGTCGGCGATCTCGTCGCGACCGGCGGAACGCTGATCTGCATCGCCCGTGCCCGCGACGATGGCGAGGCCGTGGCGGGGCCGCCGTGGGCCCTGACCAGGTCCGAGATCGATGCGCTCGGGCAAACCGGCCTGCAGCCGGTGCGCATCGAGGACCTGCGCGACGAAGCGCTGCCGTGGCCGCGCCGCTGGCGGGCGGAATTCAGGCGCCCCGGCGGGTCGGCAAGCTCGCGGCCGGGTTAGCTCGGGATCTCTGCCCCAGCCTGGGGCGGATCGAGCTTCCTGCGCTCGCGGTTCTTGCGCCGCACGGTCGCCAGGCCGAAGATGCTCACCCCGCTGACGCGCAGCACCGGAGCATCCTGGCTTGCCGACTCGGGGGTGTCGGGCGGGAACTCGCGCCCGCCGAACAAGGCCCACCCGCTGTCAATCACGTGCATCTCAGGCGGGACGGTGATCAGCATGTCACCGAACACGGTGACCGCCCTGATCCGCACTTCCTTGCCAGGCAACACAGCGTCGCGCAGGTCGAGGTCCGTGTGCCCGAAGACGCTGACGGCCGATACCTCGCGGGGTACCCGCCACAGCCCGCGACGTGAGGTGGCGCTGAAGACGGTGACCATGCGGGCCGCCCTGCCGGTCGTCTCCAGAGCGCCGCCCGCGCCGACCCCCTGGACCTCGCCGCCCGGCGCCCGCACCGCGGCCGCTGCTCCGGGCAGATCGCTGACGTGCGGCAGAAGCTCCGCCTGAGTCTTCGACGCGTAGATCGCGTCCAGCCGCTCGGCGTGCTCCTCCGCGGTCAGGCGCCCTTCGGCGAGCGCCGCGGCGAGCAGCGAAGCGGCCCGGTCCCGGTCGGCGTCGGAAATGCGCATCCGGTCGAGTTCAGCTGGATTCTCCGCCATCACCCGACCATTGTGTGCCAGTCAGGCCCGTTCCGCAGTAACAGATCGCCGGGCGCTGTCGCTGTAGTCCGTGTTGTCAGCGGCCCCAGACCTGGGGCCGGAAGACCGAAAAGGAGCGCACATGCGCACATCGTTGAAGGCCAGGCTGGGCGCACTCGCCGCGACTGCGGCGCTCGCGACGTCCGGTGTCATGGCCGCGTCAGGGGTCGCAGAAGCCGCTGTGCACCCGGCCGTCAAGAGGCTGCCGACCTCCCTGACCGTCCACGCGTCCGCGCCGGTGACCAGGCATCACGTGACCTTCGCGCGGATCTCGGGCCGGCTCAGCTCGCACCACGTCGGCCTGCGGCATAAGGTCGTCTGGCTGGAGCGGCAGGGTACGAAGGGACACTGGTTCGTCGTGCAGCGCGAGCGCACGCACCGGCACGGCGTGGTCGTCTACCGGATCCGGGAGCGCAAGACCAGCAGCTTCCGGCTGGTGTTCCGCGGCAGCCCGAACTTCAAGCGCGCGGTAAGCGCCGCGGTCACGGTCACGGCCGGCAAGTAGCACGGACTAGCGCGAACTGGCGGGTGACCGGCATTCCGGCCTGGGACACCCCTAAGATCGGGTCCCGTGTCACCCGCCGGTTCGAGAGCGCCACAGCCACGATGGTGAGTGATACCGGTGATCTGGACACGGCGCTGGCCAGAGCGAGATCGGGCGACGAGGTCGCGTTCCTGCAGCTCTGGCGCGCTCTCCAGCCTGGCTTGCTCAGATACGTGCGCGTGCTCGGCTGCCAGGACCCCGACGACGTGGCGAGCGAGACCTGGCTGCAGGTCGTCAGGGACCTGCCCAGGTTCAGCGGCGGCGAGGCGGACTTCCGCGGCTGGGTCTTCACCATCGGCAGGCACCGGGCGGTGGATGCGGCGCGGTCACGATCACGGCGCCCGGCCACTCCGATGAGCGAAGGCCTGGAGATCCTGGCCGACGAGCGGCACGTCGAGGACGAGGTACTCGACGGAATGTCGACCCAGGACGCGATCGCCCTGCTGGCCACGCTTTCCAAGGACCAGGCCGACGCCGTCGCGCTGCGGGTGATCGCCGGGCTCGACACCGCGCACGTGGCGCGGATACTCGGGAAATCGGCAGGATCGGTCAGGGTCGCCCTGCACAGGGGCCTGAAGACGCTGGCCGCCGACCCCGCGGTGCGCGCGTTCGCCGGGCATGGAACGGCCGGCGTTCGCACGCCTGGGGAGGTGGACTGGTGAGCGCGCACCTGCCAGGCGCTGCGGGGCCGGGCGACTTCGCCGCCGACCTGGAGGCGGCCGGCCTGCGGCCAGATGAGCCAGGCCTTGGCGACCTGCTTGCGGCGCTCACCGCCCCGCCGTCGGCCGGTGAGCTGACCAGAGAGCAGGCCGCGCTGGCCATGTTCCGGGCGAACCTCGGCGTGCCCGCCACAGCGCCTCACCAGGCACTACCGCAGCAGGCCTCACCGCAGCGGGCCCGACCCCCGCAGGCCCTACCCCCGCAGGCCCTACCCTCGCAACCTCCACCCCGGCAGACGCCGCCGTGGGTGCCGAAGCGGCCCAGGTCCGCGGGCTGGCGAATCAGGATCGGATTCGCCGCGGCCGCGGTCCTGACCGCGGCAGGCACGGTCAGTGCCGCCTATGCGGCAGCGCTGCCGCCGCCAGTCCAGCACTTCGCCTACCAGGTACTCGGGTTCGCCGGTGTGCCAGACTCCCGGCACTCAGGACCTGGGCAGTCCGGGCACAAGCACCCAGGCGCGCATCCGTCTGCCCCGGCCGCCGGGCACGCCAACGGGCCCGTCAGCCCGCCGACGACTCAGCCCGGCGGCTCTTCGGCTCCGTCAAGCCCGCGGCCCAGCCCGTCTGGCCGCGGCCCGGCGTCGGCCTGGCACCTGTCGATCGCCGCCAGCCAGCACCAGATCGCGGCCGGCGGCACGGCCGACCTGGTCGCCGGCGTCACCGAGGGCGGTCATCACGTGTCAGGGGCCACGGTCCGGCTGCTGGAGCGGCCCGCCGGGCAGGCCAGCTGGCGGTCGGCGGGAACGGCCAGAACAACGGCAGATGGCCAGGCGGCCGTCCGGGTCAGCGACCTACGGGTCAACGCGGACTTCCGGTTCACCGGCGCAAACGGCGCGACAAGCGCGACCGTCACCGTCACGGTAGTGCCGGCCGTCACCTTGCAGCCGGCGTCCCAGCCTGGCGGCCATCGCCGCACGGCGCTGATCGCGAGGTCGCCGCTCGCGGGCGCCGGCGACGTGGTGGTGCTTCAGCTCCAGTCAGGCAGCTCCTGGGTCAACCTCAAGAGCAGGCGGCTGGGCCTCCACGGGCAGCGGATCTTCCTGATCTCCAGCCAGCTGGCCGCCGGCAGGACGTTCCGGGTCACGCTGCCTGCGACCCGCACCCACGCCGCATCCGTCAGCGCCCCGCTCACGGTCCCATAACCCACCCGCGTGATGGAACTAGGTGGCGGAGTAGACGGCGCTGATGTAGGCCTCGCTGCGATCGGAGCCGATGACGCCAGGGCCCATCTTGTTCATCATGTACGAGACGGTCATCCTGCGGTCCAGGTCCATCGCGATCACCGAGCCGCCCCAGCCGCCCCAGAAGCAGATCCGCTCGTCTGGCAGGTACGGCACGGTTTCGAGGATCGGCAGGCCGTAGCCGATGCCGAACCGCAGCGGCACCCCGAGCACCAGGTCCACGCCGTTGGACTGCTCGTCGAAGATCAGGTCGATGGTTTCCTGGCCCAGCAGGCGGATCCCGTCGACCTCGCCGCCGAGCGCGAGTGCTGACATGATCCTGGCCACCGACCTGGCGTTGCCGTGTCCGTTGCAGGCCCCCATGTCGGCGCCGCGCCAGCCAGGCGTGTTGGCTGCGGCCGCGTCAGGGACCGGGCCCGTCATCGTCTTGAACGCCGGGCTCTGCATGTCGATCGAGTCCATGTCGAAGGGCAGCGGCGGGGGCGGCACCACGTCGGCGATCCTGTGCCAGTCTCGCTCGGCAGCTCCGATCTGGAAGTCAGCGCCGAGCGGCCCTGCGATCTCCTCGGCCACGAACTGCTTCAGCGACTTACCAGTGATCCGCCTGACGATCTCGCCGACCATGTGCCCCTGGTTCAGCGCGTGGTAGCCGGACGCGGAACCTGGCTCCCACCACGGCGCCTGCGCGGCGAGCTGCGAGGTGGCCTTCTCCCAGTCGTACATGTCCTCGGTCAGGAACGGCTGGTCCCAGCCTGAGACACCCGACGTGTGCGACAGCAGATGCCTGACCTCGATGTCCTGCTTGCCGCCGGCCGCGTACTCGGGCCAGTACCTGGCGATCGGCGCGTAGACGTCCAGCTGCCCCCGGTCGGCCAGCATCAGGGCGGCGAGGTTCGTGATGGTCTTCGTGGTGGACCAGACATTGGTGATCGTGTCTTCCGTCCACGGAACGGTCCTGGCCTCGTCCCTGAAGCCGCCCCACATGTCGGCCACGACCTCGCCGTCGACGTTGATCACGATCGATGCGCCGAGCTCGTCGCCGGAGGCCAGCTTCTCCGCGAGCGCGTCGCGCACGGGCTCGAACCGTGCGCTGCACGATCCGCTGACCTCGGTGGCGGCTACATCGGAACTGGTCATCGTCGCTCCTTGGGGTAACCGCGGGCTCGCACGCCAGGGCGGTGCCGGGGATGGGTGCCGTCAGTGTAAATGCCGGATACAACGGGCGCCAAGGGGGCAGCTACGCCCGCCGTCCGCCCGCCGCCCGCCCCCGCCCGCCGCCCGCCCGCCGCCCGCCCGCCGCCCGCCCACCGCCCGCTCACGACCGGGCCAGCCCGCTGACATAGCACGGCTTGGGTAACGACAAATAGGGTTAATCGGCTGCGCTGATGACTGGGAGCCGTGCCAAGTGGATCAGCGACTCGGTAATGTCGTCATTTCCGGTCACAGAGGGCATCTAAGGAGAGACCGACATGGCCTTCGTGCCTTACGACCGTCCGGTAAGGGCGGCGATCATCGGGCTCGGCCGGATCTATGACCTGAACATTCGCGGCTACCTCGCCAACCCGGACGTCGAGGTCGTCGCGCTGGTGGACCCGAGCGAAGAGCGCCGGGCTGAGCGTCAGCCCGACTGGCCGCATGCCGCCACGTTCGCGTCAGCCGCCGATCTCGCCGCGAGCGGCATCGAGGTCGACGCGGTCGAGGCTCTGCTGCCCATCCCGCTGCACACCGACGGCGTGATCGAGATGTTCGGCTACGGCTGGCACGTCAACCTGCAGAAGCCGATGTGCAGCGACCTGGCCGATGCCCAGCGGATGCTCGACGCGGCGAAGGCCCATGACCGGGTCCTGCGGGTTATGGAGAACTACCTGTTCTACGAGCCGCTGCGCAGGCTCAAGGAGGTCGCAGAGTCCGGTGAGCTCGGCACCATCGCCGGCTACCACATGAAGATGGTCGGCTCGGGATCCGGCGGCTGGCATGTGCCGTGGAGCAGCTTCGAGTGGCAGATCGAGCAGATGAAGCGCGGCCGCGGCATCCTGGTGTTCGACGACGGCTGGCACAAGCTGTCGACCGCGCTCTGGCTGTTCGGGCCCATCGCGCAGGTCCGGGCGTGGATCGGGACGACCTCGTTCGGCTCGGGGATCGACCTGGACGCGCCCACGGTCATCGCCTGGGAGCACGCCAACGGGGTCCGCGGGGTCTGGGACATCACGCTCGCACCCGACCTGTACCTGCGGTCGGACTACTACACCAACGACGAGCGCTGGGAGGTCACCGGCAGCAAGGGCTTCGCGCGCGTCAACCGGTGCACGGGCCGTGGCATCCAGCAGCCCAGCCTGGAGATCTACGCCGACGGTGAGATGCGCGGCCACCATGCCCTGGACGACGACTGGGCCAGCAGCTTCCGTGACTCGGGGCGGCACTGGCTGCGCTGGCTGCGAACCGGTGACGGACCCCTGCTGTGGAGCGGTGCCGAGGCGGTCGACGTGCTGCGCTTCGCGCTCGCCGCCTATGCGAGCAGTGCCTCAGGCGGCGTCGGGGTGCATCCGGCCGAGGTGGTCTAGGAACATGC
Organism: uncultured Actinomycetota bacterium; assembly: GCA_963739025.1. GTDB lineage: Bacteria > Actinomycetota > Actinomycetes > Streptosporangiales > Streptosporangiaceae > Chersky-822. Next base: position 121,399 of record CAVTYS010000009.1, read on the forward strand.
CCTATGCGCGGTTCTCCTGATTCGGCGTGAACCGCGGCGCGCCGCATCTCGTGAAGCATGCGAACGCAGGCGTTGCTCACGATAGGAGTCAGTCGCAAATGAAGTCAGGATCAGTTGCTGCGTGGGCCGCGGGCGCAGCGCTTGTACTCGGCCTCGCGGCGTGCGGCGGCAGTACCTCAGGGGGCAGTAACTCGGGCTCAGCGCCAAGCAGCGCGCCCGCGCCGGCTCCGGCCCGGTCATCGGCGCCGGCGGTGCCGACAGGGCCGGCGGGCTGACCCCGCCAGGAACACAGCTTGGGTTCGGCCAGCAAGCCACCGTCGGCTGGATCCCGCCGTCCATCTCGCTCAAGCCCGGCGCGCACCAAGCACTGAAGTTCCAGGTCACCGTCGAGTCGATCGAGAAGGGGACGATCGCCGACTTCAAGAACGTCGACCTGAACGCCAAGCAGAAGAAGTCGACACCGTACTACGTCAAGGTCATGGTCAAAGCGCTCGGCAAGAGCGCGTGGAAGGGCACAGACGACCCGGCGATCTCCTTCCGCGCGATCGACGACCGCGGCCAGGAGCAGGGCAGCCTGACGTTCTTCGGCACCTTCCAGCGGTGCGACGAGGTCAGCGCGCCGAAGCCGTTCACGTCGGGGAAGTCCTACGAGAGCTGCTTCGCGTACCTGATCCCGGGCGGCGGCTCGATCCAGAAGGTCGAGTGGAACGACGGGCCGACTCCGGCGAACGGCGTGAGCGTGTACTTCGACAAGCCGATCGTGTGGGCGGGCGGCTGAGCGCAGCCAGCACCTGAGGGCAGTCCCGGGATCCACCTCGCTATGCGGGGTCAATCCCGGGATCCACCTCTGGATGCACCTGTGGATCGACCTCACGGCTGGCTGGCGAGTACCTTACCGACCCGCGCGGGCCTGCAGTCCCGCGCGGGTCGATCTGTAATCATGTAACAGCATGGACAGCGGCAGGCTTGAGGCCTTCAGCGACGGCGTGTTCGCCGTCGCCATCACGCTGCTCGCGCTCGACCTGGCTGTGCCCGAGCCCGGGCACGGCCATCTGATCGCGCAACTGGCCGATCACTGGCCATCATTCGCCGCGTACGTTGTCAGCTTCCTGACCATCGGGATCATCTGGGTCAACCACCACGCGCTCTTCAAGAACATCGCCCGCATTGACAGGACGCTGCTCTTCCTCAACCTGCTGCTGCTGTTCTTCGTGATCTCCATCCCGTTCGCCACCTCGACGATCGCGGGCTACCTGAAGGAAGCAACCCGCGACGCCTCGGTCGCCGCGGCGATCTACGAGGGTGTCTTCTTGTGCATGGGCGTGAGCTTCGCTGTCCTGTTCTGGTGGACCATCAGGCGCGAGCACCTGAAGGAACCGCTGCCGCCCGGTGCCGTCTGGGCCGCGATCGTCCGATTCGGCATCGGTAACGTCGGCTACCTGGCGGCCGTCGGCGTCGCCTTCGTCAGCCCGTCCGGCGCCCTGCTGATCAGCGGGCTCCTCGCGGTCTACTACATGTTCGAGCAGACGCCTGGCCGGCGAAACGCTGCGGTCCGGGGCGGACGAGCCGCGCAGGAACCCGGCGCGAGGCAGGACACTGGTTCTGGCCGGGAGTCAGGGGATTCCTAGCGCGAGATGCATCTTCCCCGCGTAGCCGGGCAGTCAGCACCTGCCCGGGTCGCGTAACCCGTCGGCGGGGAGAGGAGACGGCGGATGCGGACGGCGACCTACCGGGTCCAGCTGCACAAGGGATTCACCTTCGACGACGCGGCTGCCATCGCCGGCTACCTCAAGGACCTGGGCGTCTCGCACCTGTACTGCTCGCCGTACCTGCAGGCGGCTCCCGGCAGCACGCACGGCTACGACGTGACCGACCACTCCAGGCTCAACGCGGAGCTCGGTGGTCGTGCCGGGCACCGCAGGCTAGTCACGAGCCTCGCCGGCGCGGGCCTGCGGCAGCTGCTCGACATCGTCCCTAACCATATGGCGCTCGGCAAGACCAACGCGTGGTGGTGGGACGTACTGGAGAACGGTCCGTCCAGCAGGTACGCCAGGTACTTCGACATCGACTGGGATCCGCCGCAGCGGAAACTGACCGCGCACGTGCTGATGCCCGTGCTCGGTGACCACTACGGCCGCGTTCTGGAGGCCGGCGAGCTCGCGGCCGAGCGGCGCGGCGGGTCGTTCATCGTGCGGTACCACGAGCACGAGGCTCCGCTGTCGCCTCGCTCCCTTGACGACCTGCTCGGCCGGGCAGCTGACCGGGCCGGATCGGCCGAATTGGCCAGCCTGGCGGTGGCGCACGGCGAGCTGCCGCACGCGATCCTGACCGACCAGGAAGCCGTCGCGGAGCGGCATCAGGGCAAGGAGCGGCTGCGGGAGCGGCTCGCCGCCCTGTGCCAGTCCAGGCCGGAGGTCGCCGCCGCCATCGACGCCGAGGTGGCCGCGCTGAACGCCGACCCCCACGCGCTCGACGTGCTGCTTGACCGGCAGAACTACCGGCTCGCCTACTGGGCTACGGCCGCCGAGGAGCTGTCCTACCGCAGGTTCTTCAACATCGAGACGCTCGCTGGCCTTCGCATGGAGGATCCCGAGGTCTTCGCCGCAACCCACCGGCTGATCCTCGAACTGGTGCGGGACGGCGCGCTGGACGGGCTGCGGATCGACCACGTCGACGGGCTCGCCGATCCGCAGGGCTACCTGGACCGGCTTTCCGAGGCCACCGGCGGCACGTATGTCGTGGTGGAGAAGATCCTGGCTCCCGACGAGGAGCTGCCAGCCTCCTGGCCGGTCGCGGGAACGACCGGCTATGACTTCATGAACCGCGTCATCCAGCTGTACACCGACTCGCGCGGCGCCGAGCCGATCCGGGCCTGCTACGCCAGGTTCACCGGCGACCAGGCTGGCTACGAGGCCGTCGTGCACCAGGCGAAGCTGCAGATCATGCGCGAGGAGCTGGCCGCCGAGCTGGAGCGGCTCACCGGGCTGCTCGCCAGCATCTGCGAGCGGCACCGGCGCCAGCGCGACCACACCCGCCGCGAGCTCAGGGCCGCGCTCGCCGAGCTGATCGCCTCGTTCGGCGTCTACCGCACGTACGCATGCCCCGGCCGCCCGGTCAGCGCCGCCGACCGCGCCAACGTGGCAGCAGCCGTGTCCGTCACCCTCGCCAGGCGTCCCGACCTGGATGCCGAGCTCATCGGCTTCCTCGGCGAGCTCATCCTGCTCGGCCACCCCGGTGACCAGGAGGCCCAGTTCGCGCTCCGGTTCGCGCAGGTCAGCGCGCCAGTCATGGCCAAGGGCGCCGAGGACACGGCGCTCTACCGGTACCTGCCGCTCGCCAGCCTCAACGAGGTCGGCGGTGCGCCAGAGGTGTTCGGCCGCCCGGCCGCCGCCTTCCATGCCGACATGGCCAGGGCCGCCACCTGGCGCGCGGCCGCCATGCTCACGCTGTCCACGCACGACACCAAGCGCAGCGCCGACGTGCGTGCCAGGATCGGCCTGCTGGCCGAGCTGCCCAGGGCGTGGGAGCAGGCGGTCACCAGGTGGTCGGCGCACAACGCCAGGCACAAGCAGGGCGGCTGGCCTGATCCGCACGCCGAGTACCTGCTGTACCAGACCCTGGTAGGCGCCTGGCCGATCAGCCACTGCCGGGTGCGCCGCTACCTCGCCAAGGCGGCCAGGGAAGCCAAGGTGCACACCTCATGGATCGATCAGAACCCGCAGTACGAGGAGGCGCTCGGCGCGTTCGCCGGCGCCGTGGTCGGCGACCAGGCCTTCGTCGCCGACCTTGAGGCGTTCCTGGCCAATCACCTGCTGGTGGAGCGCGGCCGGGTCACGTCGCTGGCTCAGACCGCGCTGCTGCTCACCTGCCCTGGCGTACCCGACATCTACCAGGGCGCCGAGCTCTGGGACCTGTCCCTGGTCGACCCTGACAACCGCCGCCCCGTCGACTACCAGGCGCGGCGCGCGCTGCTCGCCAGCCTCGCCGGCGCGACACCCGAGAAGGCGCTGGCTGCGGGGGGATCCGGGGCCCTCCGGGCCGGCTTCTCGCCTCGGGGGTCGTCCCCCCTGGCCAGCACCGTGGCGGACGCGGGCGGGCCGAAGATCTGGCTGATCCAGCGCCTGCTCGCCTTTCGGGCGAGGCACTCCGCGGCGTTCGCGCCAGGATCGCAGTACCGGCCGCTGGCCGTCAGCGGTGCGAAGGCTGAGCACGCCGTCGCGTTCGCCCGCACCGCCATGGGGGAGGAGGACGCAGCCATTGTGGTGGTGCCGAGGCTGGTGGCGCGGCTTGCCGAAGACTGGGCAGGTGCCGCTGTCGAGCTGCCACCAGGTGCATGGACCGATGTGCTGGCCGGGGAACAGCACGCAGGCCGCGTCAGCGTGGCTGACCTGCTCAGCCGCTTTCCCGTCGCGGTACTTGGCCGGGCCGGCTGATGCACGAGTTCAGGGTGTGGGCGCCGCGTCCTGGCCGGGTCGACCTGATACTGGGCGGCAGGCGGCTGCCCATGCGGCGCGACGCGGGCGGCTGGTGGGTAGCCGAGGTCCGCGACGCCGGTCCGGGCTCCGACTACGGGTTCAGCCTCGACGGCGCCCCCGCCCGCCCCGATCCCAGGTCGGCCTGCCAACCCGATAGCGTGTGCGGGCCGTCCCGGCTGATTGAGCATGACACCTTCCGCTGGACAGATGCCGGCTGGCGCGGGCTCGCCCTGCCAGGCGCCGTCCTCTACGAGTGCCACGTCGGCACGTTCAGCCAGGCCGGCACGTTCGACGGGGCGATCGGGCACCTGGACTACCTGGCCTGGCTTGGCGTCGACGCGATCGAGCTGATGCCGGTCGCCGGGTTCCCCGGTGCGCGCGGCTGGGGGTACGACGGCGTCACGCTGTACGCCCCGCATCACGCCTACGGTGGCCCGGACGGGCTGAAGCGGCTGGTCAACGCGGCGCATGAACGCGGCATCGGCGTCATCCTCGACGTCGTCTACAACCACCTCGGCCCGGCGGGGAACTTCCTAGCAGAATTCGGCCCCTACTTCGCCGCTCAGCACCAGACCCACTGGGGCGACGGCGTCAACCTCGACGGCCCTGGCAGCGCCGAGGTGCGCAGGTTCATCATCGACAACGCGCTGTCCTGGCTGCTGGATTACCATCTCGACGGACTCAGGCTCGACGCCGTGCACGCGCTCGCCGACGATTCGGCCACGCACCTGCTCGAGCAGCTGGCGGCCGAGGTCGGAGCGCTGGCCGCGCACGTCAGGCGGCCGCTGGCGCTGATCGCGGAGAGCGACCGCAACGACACGCGGCTGGTACGCGGCAGGGACGCTGGCGGCTACGGGCTCGGCTCCTGCTGGGCCGACGAGTGGCACCACGCGCTGCACGCGGTGCTGACCGGGGAGCGCGATGGCTACTACTCCGACTTCGGCTCGCTGGCGCAGCTGGCCAAGGCGCTGCGCCAGGCGTGGGTGTATGACGGCTGCTACTCGCCGCACCGGCAGCGCGTGCACGGCCGGTCACCGGCCGGGCTGGCCGGGAACCAGTTCGTGGTCTCCGTCCAGAACCACGACCAGATCGGCAACCGGGCCGCTGGGGACCGGCTGACGGCCCTGACCAGCGTTGGCCGGCTCAAGATAGCAGCGGCCCTGCTGCTGACGTCGCCGTTCGTGCCGTTGCTGTTCCAGGGCGAGGAGTGGGGCGCGGCCAGCCCGTTCCTGTACTTCACCGACCACGCCGATCCGGCACTCGGCCGCGCGGTCAGCGCGGGCAGGGCGCAGGAGTTCGCCGCGTTCGGGTGGGACCCCGCCGACGTGCCGGACCCGCAGGACCCGCAGACCTTCGCGCGGTCCAAGCTGGACTGGGATGAGCAGTCCGGCGGCTGGCACGCGGACCTGCTGGCCTGGTACCGGAGGCTGATCGCGCTGCGCAGGGAGGTCGCGGCCCTCAGCGACCCGCGGCTCGATCAGGTCAGCGCCGGCTGCGACGAGCAGGCCGGCTGGCTGGTCGTCCGGCGCGGCCAGATCACGGTGGCGTGCAACCTCGGCGCTGTAGCCTGGACGTTCCCGGCCCAGCCCGGTACCACCATGCTGGCCGTGTCAGAGCCGAGCGTGCGGCAGGCGCCTGGCGGCGTGGAGCTGCCGCCCGATGCCGTCGCGATCCTGGCCGAGCAGGTCCTAGCCGAGCAGGTCCTAGCCGAGCAGGTCCTAGCCGAACAGGTCCTAGGTGAGCACGAAGGAGTCAACGGCAGATGACCGAGGCGACGGCGCCTAAGGATGCATGGCCAGGCAAGCCATACCCGCTGGGCGCGACCTACGACGGCGGGGGAACCAACTTCTCGCTGTTCTCTGAGGTGGCCGAGCGGGTCGAGTTGTGCCTGTTCGACGACGACGGCGTCGAGTCGAAGGTTGAGCTCGACGAGGTCGACGCGTTCTGCTGGCACGCCTACCTGCCGTCGGTCGGTCCTGGCCAGCGCTACGGCTACCGGGTGCACGGACCCTGGGATCCGGGCCGGGGCCTTCGCTGCAACCACGCCAAGCTGCTGCTCGACCCGTACGCCAAGGCCGTCGAGGGCGGCGTGGACTGGGCACCAGCATGCTTTCCGTACACCTTCGGCGACGAGAACGCCCGCAACGACGACGACAGCGCCCCGTTCGTGCCGCGGTCGGTCGTCCACAACCCCTTCTTCGACTGGGGAAACGACCGGCCGCCCGACGTCGCGCTGAACGAGTCGGTGATCTACGAGCTGCACGTCAAGGGGTTCACGGCCAGGCACCCTGAGATCCCCGAGACCCAGCGCGGCACCTACGCGGGCCTCGCGCACCCCGCCGCGATCGAGCACCTCAAGGGCCTGGGCGTCACCGCGGTCGAACTGCTGCCCGTGCACCAGTTCGTGCACGACGCGGGGCTGGTCGAGCGCGGCCTGCGCAACTACTGGGGGTACAACTCGATCGGCTTCCTGGCCCCGCACAACTCCTATGCCGCCGGCCAGCGCGGCGAACAGGTGGCCGAGTTCAAGGCGATGGTCAGGGCGCTGCACGAGGCCGGCATCGAAGTGATACTCGACGTGGTCTACAACCACACGGCCGAAGGCAATCACCTGGGCCCCATGCTGTCGATGAAGGGCATCGACAACGCCGCCTACTACCGGCTGGTCCCTGACGCCCCGCAGTTCTACTACGACACCACAGGGACAGGGAACAGCCTCAACGTCGGGCATCCGCACACGCTCCAGCTGATCATGGACTCGCTCAGGTACTGGGTCACTGACGTGCACGTCGACGGGTTCAGGTTCGACCTGGCCGCGAGCCTGGCCAGGCAGTTCCACGAGGTGGACCGGCTATCGGCGTTCTTCGACCTGATCCAGCAGGACCCGGTGGTCTCGCAGGTCAAGCTCATCGCCGAGCCGTGGGACATCGGCGAGGGCGGCTACCAGGTCGGCAACTTCCCGCCGCTGTGGTCGGAGTGGAACGGCCGGTACCGCGACACCGTGCGGGACTTCTGGCGCGGTGAGCCGGCCACGCTCGGCGAGTTCGCGTCCCGGCTGACCGGCAGCTCTGACCTGTACCAGGCCGACGCCCGGCACCCGGGGGCGAGCGTCAACTTCGTCACCGTGCACGACGGCTTCACGCTGGCTGACCTGGTGTCGTACAACGACAAGCACAACGAGGCCAACGGCGAGGACAATAAGGACGGCGAGAACCACAACCGCTCATGGAACTGCGGCGCGGAAGGCGAGACCGACGACCAGCAGGTGCTCGAGCTGCGGCACCGGCAGCAGCGCAACTTCCTCGCCACGCTGCTGCTGTCGCAGGGCGTCACGATGCTGCTCGGCGGCGACGAGACTGGCCGCACCCAGCGCGGCAACAACAACGCCTACTGCCAGGACAACGAGATCTCCTGGCTGGACTGGGGCCACCAGGACGAGGCACTGCTCGCATTCGCACGGCAGATGATCACGCTGCGACGCGAGCATCCCGTGCTGCGGCGCCGCCGCTGGTTCCAGGGCGTGCCGATCCGCGGCTCGGTCGACATCGGCTGGTGCCGGGCGGACGGCGCCGAGATGAGCGACGAGGACTGGGGCTCGGGCATCGGCTCGGTCGGCGTGTTCCTGAACGGCGAGGCGATCACAGACCGGGATCGCCGCGGCCAGCGGATCGCCGACGACTCGCTGCTGCTGCTGTTCAACGGCCACCACGAGCCGATCGACTGGACGCTGCCCAAGCAGTGGGGCCTGTGGTGGAACCTCATCGTCGACACGGCCGCGCCCGAGCGGGAGGGCACGCCGGGCAGCAGCGAGCAGTCTCTTCCCGTCGCGGCGCGCTCGGTGGTCGTGCTGATCCGCAGGGACGCGCCAGCGGAGGCCAGCGGCTGAGCGTTAAACGCGTTGGCCGGGCGGCACCTGCCGCCTAGAGTGGAGGTATGACAGGCACGCATACCTACGCGACCGCGCGAGCTACCTGCTCGCCGGTTGCCGCTGCCTGAACCATTCACCCGCACGCTGGCGGCCGGAAACGGCTCGCCGGTGCGCCACCCTGTCTTCGTCCGTGGCCGCGCTAGCGGTTCCTTTCCGGTTGCCTGCCGTCAGGAAGGGAACCCCGCACATGATTTATAACTGGACGCAGACGATCAGCACCTTCACCGACTTCTTCATCGAGCGCGGTCATCGCCGGATTCCCGGCAGCTCGCTGGTCCCGGCCGGCGAGGATCCTGTCCTGTTCACGACGGCGGGGATGCACCCGCTGACCTCGTACCTGGAGGGCCGGCCGCACCCGGAGGGCCAGCGGCTGACCGGCGTGCAGCGCTGCCTGCGCACCACCGACCTGGACGAGGTCGGCGACGAAACCCACCTGACCGTGTTCCAGATGCTCGGGTCGTGGTCGCTCGGCGACTACGCAGGGCCGCAGAGCCTGCGCTGGGGCTACGAGCTGGTCACCGATGGCTTCGGGATCGGCCACGACAGCCTGCATGCGACCGTGTTCGGCGGCGATGACCAGGTAGCGCCCGACACTGCGTCGGTGCGCACCTGGGACGACCTGGGCGTGCCGGTCGAGCTGACCACCACGGACAACTGGTGGTCCAACGGCCCCGTCGGCCCGTGCGGGCCGGATTCCGAGTTGTTCGTATGGACCGGTGGCGGGCGGCCGCAGGGCACGCCGTTCACCGACGACCGCTGGATGGAACTGTGGAACCACGTAATGATGCGGTACCAGCGGCTGGACGACGGCAGCCTGCTGCCGTTGCCGCAGCAAAGCGTCGACACGGGCATGGGACTGGAACGACTGCTCATGGTGCTCCAGCGGCGGACCTCGGTGTTCGGGTGCGACCTGTTCGAGCCCTGGACGTCCGCGCTGCCCGGCTTGTGGCAGCCGGATCTCCGATCGTTCCGCATCCTGAGCGACCACCTGCGCGCGAGCATCGTGATAATCGGCGACGGCGTCCTGCCATCGAACACCGGCCGCGGCTACGTGCTGCGAAGGCTGCTGCGCAAGGCGCTGACGATCCTGTGGCGCGAGGACAGGACGAGGTCGCTGCTCGACCTGCCGGGCTCGCTGATCGACCACGCGAACCAGGTGTTCGGGCTCGGTCCTGGCGACAGGCCTGGTCGTGACGTACGTGGCGTTCGCGACGTGCTGCACGACGAAGAGCGCAGGTTCGGCGGGCTGCTGACCAGGGGGCGCAAGGTGCTGGCGCGGTACGAGCCCGGGCAGCAGCTGACCGAGCAGGAGCTCACGTACCTGCACGAGACCCACGGCCTGCCGCCCGAGCTCGTGGCCGACCTGCTGGCCGCGCACTCGGGCGGTCCGAGGGATCACCTATAGGGGAGCAAGCAGATGCCCGCGAGGCCGCTGACTCCGCCGCAGCTGGCGCTGCCATCGAGGTTGTCGCTGGCGATCCACAGCCCGGCGCTGGTGACTAGCATGTCGTCGGCCCCGAGGCCGCGAGCCCTGCTGTAGTAGCCTGCCGTGTTGGCCGGATTCACGTACAGGTTGCCGTTGGCCGGGTCCAGGCCTTCCATCCCAGGAGCGTTGTAGCCGGACGGCGAGAGTGTGTCACACGCCTGCTGGTTCATGGAGAAGCGCTCGTGACCGCCGAAGTAGGCACCCTTGTTGTCGGCCGCCACCGAGTACAGGGAATCGCAGCCGGTGAAGTTGACCCACTTGTGGCGCACTGACGTCTGGGTCGCGGGGTAGGCAAGCGCGACGTCGCAGGTCCCGGTCTGCGGCCCGTGCGTGCCGACGCCGGGCGGGTGATAGCCCGTGGTGGCCACGTATACGGTCTTGTCGTCGGGCGACCATGCGGCCGCCCGCGCCCAGAACGTCTGGACGCAGGAGAGGTCGAAATCAGGGGAGTACCAGCCCGTGACGGTTGCCTTGGCGCCGCCGACGTTGAGCATGAACATCTGGTGCCTGGTCCGTCCGCCGACCGAGCTGACCGCTCCTTCGACGAGATCGAGTGTCCCGCCGTGGCTGATCTGCTGGTTGTAGACCTGGCTGCCATTGACCGACAGGTTCAGGAAGCCGTCGCTCTTGCCTGTTGAGGGGCTGAGGCTGACCAGGCGCGGGATGTTCGCGCCGTTGATGGTCGTGAAGCCGCCGCCCGCGAGGAGGTGACCGTGCGCCGCGGCGAGCGTGTTCACGCCGCCGTTGGCTGAGTGCGCGAACGTGCTGACGACATTGCCCGTGCTGGTGCTGATCGCGGCGATGTTGGACACGCTCGTGCCGTTGACCGACGTGAAGTGGCCGCCGATGTAGGCCACCGAGCAGTTTCCGTTCGCGAAGGCGATCGAATTAATCGCGTCGGCGCCGGTCTCCCCTGTGCTCGTACTGCCCACGACCTTTGGTGCCCAGGACGTGACCGTGTACGGAGCCGTCGCCTTGAAGCTGAAGATGTTCGTGCGCGCGTAGGTCGTGCTGCCCTTCCTGATGGTGCTGAACGTACCGACCGCGTACATGGTGCCGCCGCACGGGACGAGCTGACGGATCTGTTCGGTGGTCGACGTCGTCGTCGCAAGGTGCGGCGTGTTGGTGACCGGTGTCGCCGACACGACGCCCGCTGGCGGCTGCTCGCCGCCTGTTCCCGCTTGCGCGGCAGGGATGCCCAGCGCCAGTAGCCCGAGCCCGGTCGCCGCCGCGATGAGGTATTTCCGCACGAGCTCCCCCGCTTCGATTGCTCCGGTTGCCCTCTCTTGTCCGAAGACGCGGCAGGTGGCGGTCCGGTTCACACGAGATGTCTAGTACGGAAACGCGCGGTAGCGATCAGGGGCGGGTTTAGGCGTCGCGCTGGCGGCACGCGAAGAATGCCCGGTCTGACTCGTCGGTGGCCGGCTCGCCGTCCAGCCCGGTCGCCTCGATCAGGTCGACATGCGGCTCGAGTGCCTCGCGGATCGTCGCCAGCGGCACACCGAGCTCGGGGATGCGCTCTTCGTGCAGCCGGAACATATCGCCGTCGGCCCGCGCGAAGATCCTGACCGTCCACATGGACAGCTCGCAGCCTCCTTCATCGGCGCCTCCAGCGGCTGGCAGGACGTCCATCATCATCGAGTGCTCGCCGAAGTTCATCGCGAAGGCGGCCCCGCGCCAGAGCCTGCGCAGCCGTCCCGTCGTGTTCACGTCAAACACGAACAAGCCGCCGGGCGCGAGGTGCTCGTGCACCCGGCCGAACAGCACGCGCCAGTCCGCCAGCCTGGGCAGGTGGTTGAGCGTGTCGAAGACGCAGATCACGACGTCGAACCTGATCCCGAGGGAGAACTCGGTCATGTCGGCCTGGACCAGCCGCGCGGCCGGCACCGTACGCGCCGCGATCGCCAGCATCTCTGGTGACCGGTCCACGCCCGTCACCTCGTAGGCCGGCGCCAGCCCTGCGAGCATCGCGCCGGTGCCGCAGCCCAGCTCGAGCAGCGAGCCCGCCGCAGGCTGGAACCGGGTGATGTACTCCCGCACTCGTGCGACGTCGGGAGACCGGTCGCCCATGATCTGGTCATAGAACCGGGCAAATTCCGCATAGGCAGGCACGTTGCCATCCTGCCATCACGGGTTTCTACGCGCGCACCGACTCGAGCAGGCCGGCGTCGCGTAGCGAGGTCAGATCGGGCTCGGTCCAGACCTTCGCGCGCAGGCCGGGGTTGAGCGCGATCGTCTCCCGAACCGTGGCCGCGGCCTCTTCGAGGCGGCCGGCCTTGGCCTGGGCGCATGCCAGGTTGTAGCCGGCCATCCCGGCAGCCTGGTCAGGCGCGCCCAGGTAGCGCGCGGTCGCGAAGGCGTGCGCGGCCAGCGCGACCGCGCGAGCCGGTTCACCGTGCGCGAGGTAGTAGTCGCCCAGGTGGCCGGTCGGGTGCCAGAAGCCGCGCACAACGATCTGCAGCCAGAGCTGACGCCCCTTGAGCCACGGGTGCCTCGACGGGTCGAACAGGTCCTCGGCGGTGGCCGCCCCGAGCCCGTCGATCAGGTCGCCGGTTGCCCTGATGCTCTCGGCCGCGACCCCGTCGGGCGGCCAGGACGCGTACCGCTTGTACACGTCAGCGTCGGCGTGATCGATCTCGGCGAACTCCTCAGGCTCCTGAGCCTGCCGGATCGAGGTGAGCCGATGCACCTGCTGCGACTTGAACTCGGTGTTGTGCGCCACCAGCGGCAGCGCTGCCCAGGTCGCCGGGCTCCCTGTCTCCGCCGTCGTCCTGACCGCGAGCAGGATCTGCTCCTCCGTCGCCGCGAAGCCGAGCAGTCCGGTGATCGCGCCCTTGAGCTGCGAGGTGTCCATCACGCTGCCCCTTCCTCGTCCTGGCTGCAGGCGCTGTCGTCGCCGGCTGGCTTGCGGGCGACAATGCGGAGCACGTCGTCGACCATGATGATGAGGCCGCGGAAGCCGATCGTCTGCAGCCGACTGATGACGGTGCCAGCCTCGATAGGGTTGTAGTTGTCGCCTTCATGGAAGTGGTGCAGGTCGTTGCTCGCGAGGCTGTCGGAGGCGAGCAGCACCCCGCCTGGACGGAGTACGCGGAAGGCCTCGGCGAGGATCTTGTTCTGCAGCGCGGCGGTGGGTACATGATGGAGCATCGTGAACGACCCGACGGAGTCGAAGGACTCGTCCGGGTAGGTCAGGCTCGTCGCGTCGCCTGAAACGATCTCGACGTTGGAGTCCCGGTAGATAGCCGCCAGCTTGGCGGCGGCCTCCTCGTCGATCTCGACGGCGGTCAGCTTCTTGACCCGGTCCCTGAGCCAGGCGGTGGCGGCGCCCGGGCCAGGGCCGATCTCGAGCATTTCGTCTCCGAGGTCGGCGTGCTGAGTCAGGGACGGCAGGATTTCGGTCTGGATGTAGGCGGCCCACTCAGGGCTGCCGCAGACCTCAGCGTGGTTCTCGTTCATGTACCTGACGCTAGGGACTGCGGGCCAGGACGCCCAAGAGCGTAGGCTGCCATCCTGTGTCGCGGGATGGACAACCTGCCCCGGATCAGGCCGCCGTCGTCGTCACCTTCCCCATGCCCGCTGGCCACGTCTTTGACTGGCACACCCATACCGACCACCAGCTGGCGTGGGCGGCTAGCGGCGTGCTGACCGTGCGCACAAGCGACGCGACCTGGGTGCTGCCGCCGACGAGGGCGCTGTGGATCCCGGCCGGGCTGCGGCACGAGACGCTATCGGCTGGCACGGCCACGATGCGGACGCTGTACATCAGGCCCGACCGGTGCCCGATCAGCTGGCCGGACTTCACCCCGGTGGCGACGAGCCCGCTGCTGGCCGAGCTGATCGGCTACCTGGAGCGCTCCGACCTCGACGCCGACCGCCGGGCGCACGCCGAGGCCATGCTCGCTGACCTGCTTCAGCCGGTGGCGCTGACCAGCATCGACGTGCGGATGCCGGGGGAGGAGCGGGCTAGACGGGTCGCCGAGGCCCTCACCGCTGACCCGGCCGACGGCCGCACGCTGGCGGAGTGGGGCCTGGAGGTCGGAGCCAGCGCGAGGACCCTGGCCCGCGCGTTCACCGCAGGAACCGGCCTGCCGTTCGGGCGCTGGCGCGGGTTGCTCAGGCTGCAGGCGGCGATCGCGGCGCTGGCCGCCGGCGAGCCGGTCGGCAACGTCGCCAGACACGTGGGCTACGAGTCGCAAAGCGCGTTCGTCGCGGCGTTCCGCCGGGAGACCGGCATGACCCCGGCCGCCTACTTCCGTTACTCCCGCGAGCCTTCCGGTGGTTAAGGAGCCACGCCGTGTTGGGGCGGACGCACTGCCACGCGGACTACTGTCGGTGCGTGATCGACCTGGATGAGGGCTGGCAGACGAAGCGGCTTGACCTCGAGCCGCTGACGCCCGCGCACGCGCGCGAGCTAGCTCCCTTGCTGAACGACGAGGATCTGCACCTGTTCACTGGCGGGGTGCCGCTCAGCGTCAACGCGCTGATAGAGCGGTACGGGCTGCTGACGGCCAGGCGCTCGCCTGACGGCAGGCATCTCTGGGGGAACTGGGCGTTGCGCGAGCGGGAGACGGCCGCGCCGGTCGGGACCGTGCAGGTAACGCTGCCGGCCACCGGACCTGGCGGCGCTCCTGCCGAGGTCGCATGGATCGTCGCCAGGCCCGCGCAGGGCCGCGGCTACGCCAAGGAGGCCGCACGAAGCCTGGCTGACCGGCTCGTGGCTGAAGGATGGTCCGTCGCGGCTTTCATCCATCCTGAGCACCGCGCCTCGCAGGCAGTCGCCCGAGCGGCCGGGATGGCGGTCACTGACTTCGTCCGCGACGGCGAGCAATGCTGGTTCCGGCGTGACTGAGTCGCCAGCCGGGCCCGAGGCCAGCAGCCGGCCCGAAGGGCCCGAGGCCAGCAGCCGGCCCGAAGGGCCCGAGGCCAGCAGCCGGCCCGAAGGGCCCGAGGCCAGCAGCCGGCCCGAAGGGCCCGTCGTGCTGCTCGACGGCCAGACTGTCCGCTGCCCGCAGGTCAGAGACGTGGCACGCGGCCTCGCCGTTGCGGCGGTGACCGACGCGGGACTCGGACGGGCAGCGGCGGCGGCCAGCACCGCGGCGCAGGTGGCCGCGAGCCGGGAGGTCTACGGCCGGACGACCGGCGTGGGCGCCAATCGCGACCAGCCGGTGACGGTGCAAGACGTAGCCGAGCACGGGTACCGGCTGCTGCGCAGCCACGCTGGCGGCAGCGGGCCGCTCATCGCCGCCGACCTCAGCCGGGCCATGCTGGTCGTCCGCGCGAACCAGATCGCGGCCGGCGGATCAGGCGTCGACCCCGGCGTGCTCGGGCCGCTGCTCGCCGGCGTCAACGCCGGCCTGTGGGTGCCTGTTCCGCGATACGGCGCGATCGGCACCGGCGACCTCACCGCGCTGGCCGCCGCGGCACTCTGCTTGCTCGGCGAGCGGGACTGGCTCCTCCCGCCTGGCAGCGAGCCTGCCGCGCAGCCGAGGTTTCCGCTCGCCTCGCCCGACGCGCTGGCGTTCCTGTCTAGCAACGCGGCGACGGTAGGCGAGGCCGCGCTCGCCTGCTCGGACCTCGCTGACCTGCTCAGGGCCGCGATCGCGGTCGCGGCGATGTCACACCGAGCGGTCGGCGGCTCCGTCGAGCCGTACGCGGCGGCCGTGCACGAAGCCAGGCGGTACCCAGGCCAGCGGGCGGTCGCCGCGGTGCTGAGGGACCTGCTTGGCACCGGCGGCTCCGGCACAGGACGGATCCAGGACCCGTACGGCTACCGCGCACTTCCGCAGGTGCACGGCCCGGCGGTCGACGCGGTCAGGCACGCGACCGTCGTGGTGGCGGCGGAGCTCAACGCGGCCGCCGAGAACCCGCTCGTCGATGTCGCCGGCGGCACGGTGTGGCACAACGGCAACTTCCACACCGCCTATGTGGGCCTGGCGCTCGACGCCGTCCGCGCGGCCGTGTTCCAGACCGCGGCGCTGTCGGCGGCTCGGCTCGGGACGCTGGTCGAGCCGGCCTTTCACGGGGCTGGCGCCGTTCCTGGCCACCGACCCGCCGCCAAGCTCGGGGGTCATGATCCTGGAGTACGTCTCGCAGTCGGCGATCGCTGACATCCGCAGGCTCGCTGCCCCTGCGGCCCTCGGCAGCGCCGTGCTGTCCCGCGGCGTGGAGGAGCACGCGGGGTTCTCCACCCAGTCGGCCAGGGCCACCACCGACGTGGTCGAGGCCTACCGGATCGTGCTCGCCTGCGAGCTGGTGGCCGCGGTCCGTGCCCTCCGGCTGCGTCAGTCCAGGCCAGCCTCCGCGGGACTCGCGGCCGCGTTCGACCTGGCGGCCGCTGCGTTGCCGCCGGGCACCGCAGACCGCGCCCTGGACACCGATCTCGCGGCAGCGCAGCGCCTGCTGCCGGGGTTCACCGACGCCGCTGACCTGGCCAGCGCGGGCGGTTAGGTCGCGCGTCCTACCCAGCTGCCGCGCCGGTCGCCCGCCGGAGTGCGGCCGACAGGCTGCCTGGCTCGAACTCCGGCAGCACGGCGGCCAGATGGCCGTCGGGCCGGACGACGTGCACGCTCGCGGCGGTGGCGTCGAGCGCGGTCCGCAGTGCGCCGCCAGGATCGAGGTCAGCGAGCGCGTGGCCGGTGACCGGTGCCGCGACGGCAGCCGCGCCGGCCAGGGTGGCCGCGGCGGCGGTCTCCGGCCGCTCGGTGAGCAGCACCAGCGCCGAGCCGAACAGGCGGCGCAGCCTCGTCGGCGCGCCGCCGGTGCAGCCGCTCGGGCAGCACGGGCCGTCGGGGCAGAGCACGCCGGGAACCGGCGGCCTGCTGGCGCCTGGCTGGACGGGGAAGCTGTCGAGCGGCGGTCCTGGGGTGGTGAGCGGGCTGGCCGTGTACCAGTAAGGCTCGGCGAGCTTGCCTGAGTCGATCCGCGAGCGCGCTGCCTGGTCTGTCAGCGCGCGTTCCAGCACGTCGCGACGGTGCCGCCGCAGCTCGTCGGTGTGCGGCACGAGAAACTCCATCGTCGCGCTGGTAACCCGCAGGTTCTCCCTGGCTGCTGCGGCCCGTTCGCGGTCGTAGCTCGCCAGGAGCGACGACGGGGCCCAGCCGCGCTTGACGAACGCGAGCTTCCAGGCGAGATTCTCGGCGTCCTGCGCGCCTGAGTTCAGACCGCGCGCGCCGAACGGCGCGTACAGGTGCGCGGCGTCGCCGGCCAGGAAAACCCGCCCGGCGGCGAACGTGCCGGCGACCCGTTCGTGGAACCGGTACGCCGTCGCCCAGACGATCTCGTAGGGCAAGTGGCCGGTGATCTGCCTGATCCGCCCGTCCAGGGCGCCGCTGGCGCGCTCCGCCTCGAGGTCGAATCCCGCGGGAACCTGCCAGTCGATCCGCCACACGCTGTTCGGGCAGTGATGCACAAGCACCTGCCGGCCTGGATTCCAGCTCGGGTCGAAGAAGAACCTTCGCTCGCTCGGGAACGAAAGCTCAGCCCGGATGTCGCAGATCAGGAACTGATCGTCGAACGATCTGCCAGGAAAGCCGATGCCGAGCAGCTGCCGGACCGCGCTACGGGATCCGTCAGCGCCGACCAGATGGCTGCCGCGGATGATGGCCTTCCCGGCCCGCACGCTCACCCCGTCCTCGTCAGCGGCGACCGCGGTGACCTGATGTCCGAACCGCAGGTCGACCAGCGGCTCGGCGCTAGCCCTGGCGAGCAGGTACCTCTCCACGCTGGCCTGGGAGATGTTGATCCACGGCGGAAGCGTCCCCGCGCCAGCGCCGGCGAACGTGACAGAGAACAGCTCGCTTGACCGGTAGTACGTCCGTCCGGTCGTCCAGGTCACGCCCTCGGCGACCATGTCGTCGGCGCAGCCGGCCCGGTCGAAGATGTCGAGCACGTCCCGCTGGAAGCAGATCGCGCGTGAGCCCCCGTGCGTGCGCTCGGCCTGCGCGGCCTCCAGCACGACGACAGGGATCCGCCAGCGTGCCAGCAGCAGCGCGGTCAGCAGGCCAACAGGCCCGGCCCCGGCGATCAGCACTGGCGAGGGGGTCACGGGGGGTCGTCCCCCTATGGCTAGCACTGGCGGGGGGGTCACGGCGACGCCTCAGTCCTGCAGCTGGTCCCAGACCTGCCGGTCTCGTTCGGAGGTCCAGATCACCGGCCGCTCGATCCCGGAGAGCTCGTCCCACAGCCGCGAGACATTGAACGGCATGCAGTGCTCGAAGATCGGCCAGCGCCCGTAGCGCGGTGCGAGGGCCGCGTGCGCGGCGGTGAACGCGTCCTTCAGCGTCCCGCCCGCCGCATGCACGCCGCCGACCTGCGCGAGCATGGTATCCAGGAAGTCGCGGGTCTGCCCGATAGCCGCGGTCACGGCCTGACCGCCGTGCGCGACGGCGCCGCGGCCGCCGACGAGGGACTCAGCGCCGAGCGCGGCGACGGCGTCGAGCGTGCCGCCGCGCCACTGCAGGTGGAACGCGTCGCCGGTGTACAGCGCGGCCTGGGCTTCGACGAGGTCCCCGGCGAACAGGATCTTCTGGCGCGGCAGCCACGCGACGATGTCCCCTTCGGTGTGGCCTCGCCCGCAGTACGCAAGCACCAGGTCACCGCGGTCGCCGCCGAGCGCAATGGTGAACCGGTCGGAGAAGGTGGCCGTTGGCCAGGTCAATCCGGGAATGGAGGCCGGGTCGCTGAACAGTCTCGGCATCCTGGCGAGCTCGGACTCCCAGTCCTGCCGGCCGCGCTCGGCGATCAGCGCGCGGGTGTTGTCATGCGTCACGATCACGTCGGCTCCGAACGCGCTCGCGCCGAGCACCCGCACCGCGTGGTAGTGCGAGAGCACCAGGTACCTGATCGGCTTGTCGGTGTGCTCGCGCAGCCTGGCCAGCCAGGCGCTCGCGGCGACCGGGGTGGCCATGGCCTCGAAGCAGACCAGGAAGTCCTCGCCCTCGATGGCCCCGACGTTCGGATCGCCATCAGCGGTCAGCGCGTACACGCCGTCGCCGATGACCTCGAGGATCTGTTCCTTCTCGGCTAGGTCGCCTGATGAGGCGAAGGTCTTCACCTGGCTAGCTCCCCTCGTGCACCGGCTCCCTGACGGATGCTCTCAGTCTTCACTCTCGTCCCCGGTAGCGGCCGCATGGAACCCCGGGGGACGATTCTGGGCCGCGAGAGCGGGCAGGACAATGGCTTGGGTATGAAGAGCTTGCGCAGCGTTCACACCAAAGTGGCGTGGGCTGTCGGCATCGTTCTCGTGGCCGCGCTTGCGGTGACGGTGGCCCTGCTGGTCACCCCCATGCAACAGGTGTCGCTCGCCGGGCAGACCGTCGGCGTCGGAGCCGCGGCGCCGACGCTCAGCTTCTCAGGGCCAGGCGAGCTCGACCTGTTCGGTCAGCGGCTGCCCACCACCCTGAAGTTCGCCGGCCCGGTACGACCCAGGCTCGCGCTCACCCAAATCACGCTGGGCAGGCAGCTGGCCACGGCCTTCGCGCCTGGTCAGCAGGGCTCGGAGCGAGCCATCGGCGACGCGCTGGCCTCTGGCTGGAAGCGGTACTTCGGCTGGGAGATCGCCATCACCGCCGGCTGTGCCCTGGTCCTGTCGGGCGCCCTGGCCGGATGGCTGCGGCTGAGCAGGAAGCGCACGGTCGTCATGCTCGCGGCCGGGCTTGCCCTCGCCGAAGTGGTGAACTTGGGCGGGATCATGGCGACCGCGTATACCGCTCCTGCCAGGCTCCGGCAGGTGAGCTCGATCGCGGCGCTGGCCGGCCGGGCGCCGCTGCCTTCGGTGCCGCGGGTGCCTGGGCCGCCCGAGCCCAGGGTCCAGGTGGTCGTGATGGGGGACTCCACCGCGGCCGGCATCGGCAATCCCATGCCCGCGCACCCGAGCAAGCGGGACCGGGCATGCGGGCGCAGCGCGGCCAGCTACGCCGTCGACCTCGGCCAGATCAACAACTGGAGGGTGCTCAACCTGGCGTGCAGCGGAGCCACGATCCCGGCCGGCATCCTCGGGCCGCAGGGCATGCCTGACGCGACCGCGCCGGCCCAGTTCGCCGAGGCGAAAAAGGCCACCCACGCCTCCTACGTGATCGTCAGCATCGGCGCTGACGACCTCGGCTGGTCTGCCCTGCTCGAGCTGTGTGCGGTCACCACCTGCGACGACAAGGCCTCGACCGTGTACTTCCAGCAGCAGCTTGCGTCGTTCACGGTCGGGTACTACCAGCTGCTGCGGCGGCTGGCGAAATTGCCCTCACATCCGGTCGTCCTGGTGAACCTGTACTACAACCCGTTCGACACCACGGCGCACTGCCTCGACAGCGTCGGACTGAACCCTGACAAGGAGAAGGTGCTCACTCGCCTGCTCGAGGCGCTCAACAACGTCCTGGCCAATGGCGCCCGCGCGACCGGGCTTATTGCCGTGCGGCCCGATTTCGCCGGACATGCGATCTGCGATCCCGAGCCCTATGTTCAAAGCCTGCACGGGCGGGCGCCGTTCCATCCGACCGTGGCCGGCCAGCTAGCGATCGCCCTCGCCGACGCGCAGGCGCTGCAGCAGCCGCAAGCTGCGGCATCGCCGCCAGCATCGCCGGGGGCTGGCCAGTCCTCCAGCCCGGCATCGTCACCGGGCTCTGGAGGACGCTGAGCCGGTGCCGATGGACAGCGTCGCCCCGTTGCGACCCTGGCCACCGGCTCCCCTCCGTACCGGCCGACCTGCCTGAACCTGGATCGTCAGTACTGGTCGGACGAGGTGACGGCCTCGGCGACGGTGATCTCAGGCGGCACTGGAGCAGCGCCGACCGAGCCGATGAAGGCCTGGAGCTCAGGGTTGGCGAAGAACTTCTGGAAGTGCTCGACGCTCTCCCACTCATCATTGACGACGACAAACCCGTCGCCGATCCCGAAGCGGTGGTGAATGCCGCCGGCGGCGCGGGCCTGGTCGGCGACCTTCGCGAACTCGTCGGAGCGCTCGCTGAGTGCCGCGCGGAATTTGACCGTGTCACCCTGGAACTTTCCGATGACCAGCACGCTCATGAAATCCCCCCTCCGGCAAGTGCCCTTGCCGCGACCTGGACCTGGGCGGAGGCTCGCGCCTCCCGCCTGTGGTACGTCGCCGCCGCGCATGGCGGATCACTTAGCGGTCTGATCGGGCGGGGGATTAATCAGTCCAGCGCGAGCGCTGCAGCGGCGCTCAGCACCGAGGCGGCCTGCCGCTCGTCGCCGGTCACGAAGACGTCGAGCTCGGACGCGCTGATCCGGTTGGCGAACAGCCGACAGAACCCGACAACGTCGGTGACGATGCCGACGGCGCCCGGGTGCTCAGCGGGTTCACCCACTGCCACGTCCCAGGTGCCGCCGCCCGGTCCGGTCAGCACCAGGTGCACGCTGATCGGCTCGCTGAGGTCGGTGACCGCGGCGGCGAAAGGCAGCAGCGCAGTCGCGAGCTGTGTCATCGGCCGGAGCGTCGACGGAGCGGGAACCGTCGGTGGCAGCCCGATCGCGGACCGGATGTCGTTCTCGTGCGTCCACAGCTCGAACGTCCTGGCGATCAGCAGGTCCCGCAGCCGGAGCGCGACCCCGTGGATCGCGACCACGGCGTCCAGGTCGGACGAGCCCGCGAGGCTGAGCGTGCGGTCGACTGCCTCGCGCCACTGCGCCGTAGTCGCCGCGGGAGACCGGCCTGCCTGCTCGAGGGCCGTCGGCTGGGTCGACTGGACGTGATCGGCGCTGCCGACATCGGGATCGCCCGAGATGCTCCGTTGCACATCGCGCTCGACCCCGGTCAGGTGGCCGACCAGCCCCTGCACGTCGAGGTCCCGCAGCACGGGAACGTGCCAGTGCTGCGCGGCCAGCGAGCCGAGCAGCTGCCAGAACGCATGAGCGGCGTTGGCGAGCGCCTCGATCGGCGAATCCGCACCGACATCGGGGACGGCCAGGCCCGGTTGCCTGAGTTGATGCGACGCCTCCATGACTCGCTCGCGCAGCCCGGCGGGCAGCAAGGCAGGCTCAGGGCTCTCGGCCGTCATGGTGACTCCAGCAGCTGCCGGTCAAGCACCGTCTCGAGCCTGGCCAGCGCCAGTCTCAGTCTAGATTTGGCGGTACCTTCCGGTATACCCGTCGCGAGTGCGACCTCGCGGTAACTAAGTCCCTTAAAGTACGCAAGTTCTACCACTTGTCGCTGGTCGTCAGGCAGCAGCTGGACCGCGGCGCGAACCGCGTTGGCCGTGTCCGCTGCGGCGACCGCGTCGCCCGGCGTCGGATGCTGCTCTGCCGGTGTCAGCCGGTGGTGCCGCTCCTGCCTGGCAAGCCGCCGCAGCTCGCTGCGAATCAGGTCGATCGCGCGGCGCCTGGCCAGCACGATCAGGTAGGTGCCGAGCGGCCCGATGCTCGGGTCGTAGCGATCCGGGTGGCTCCAGAGCTCGACGAACACGTCCTGGACGATGTCCTGAGCCGCCGTGCCCTCGCCGAGCACGCGCAGCGCCGCGCAATAGACCGCTCGGGCAAGGTGGTCGAAGACCTCGTTCAGCGCATGGTCGTCTCCGGCCGCCAGGCGCGCGGCCAGCAGCGCATCCGTCGCCTCCACGCTGGGAAAATAGCGCGGTCCTGACAAGACAGGCAACGTTACGGGCAAGTAGCCGGGACGGGTCGCCGCGCAGGCTAGCTGGCGGTCGGCTCCGCTGAGCGGTCACGTCGGGCCTGTTCGAGCAGTTCCGGCAGGTCAGCGAGCGGGCCGAGGTGCCGCAGCTTGTCCCGGTTGATGACGCTGCGAGCGCCCGAGACCTGGCCGTCCGCGACCTCCAGCGCCATCACGGCGATCAGGCGGCCGTCGGGCGCGAGGAGCAGCGCGCCGGGTCCGCGGTTGACACCCGCCAGCTGGATCCTCCCGCCGGCCTGCCGCAGCTGAGTGCCAAGCGCGGCGAAGAGCCTGCCGATCCTGTCCCGGCCCACGATCGGCCGCGGCCAGTTCGGCTTGGTCGTGCCCGCGTCCCCGACCACGACGGCGTCGGCGGCGAGCATCGACACGAGCCCGGCCAGGTCACCGGCCGACATGGCAGCGAAGAAGCGCTCAGCGAGCTCGGCGCTCTTGTCCCTGGACGCTTCGAAACGGCGCTGACCAGCGGTGACATGCTTGCGGGCGCGATAGCCGAGCTGACGGCAGGCATCGGCCGACCGGCCCACGATGGCGGCGATCTCGTCGTAGCCGTAGCTGAAGACGTCGTGCAGCAAGAACACGGCCCGCTCGACCGGGGAGAGCCGCTCCAGCAGGAGCAGGAACGTCATCGACATCGTGTCGGCCTGCTCGGCCAGTGCGGCAGGATCCGGCCCGCCGGGCGCGGGCAGGTCGGTCAGTACGGGCTCGGGGAGCCACTGCCCGACGTACGTCTCGCGCCGGACCCTGGCCGAGCGGGCATAGTCGATGCACAGCCTCGTGGTCACCGCCGACAGGTACGCCTTCGGCGATTCCGGCCTGACCGTCCCGCCGGGCCCGCCGCCCTGCGACATGACCCGGTGATAGCGCAGGAACGCTTCCTGGACTATGTCCTCGGCCTCGGCGACGCTGCCCAGCATCCGGTACGCGATCGCGAACATCAGCGGGCGCAGCTCGCCGAAGGCCTCGGCGGTCACGAGCGGGATGCCCGCTCAGAACCGGCCGTCGCGTCCAAGCCGCGGGCGAAGCCTTCCCGCCAGCTCGACCATGCGGGTTCCCAGCCAAGCTCGCGCTTGGCCTTGGCGTTGGACGAGCCGCGGACCTGCGTCATCATCACGACCGCGGTCTCGCCGGCGGCGAGCCGCCCCAGCCAGGCCGGTATACGGAACGGCTTCTTGGCGCCGATAGCCGCGGCGAGCGCCGGCAGCCACTGGCTGACCGGAGCCGGGTCGTCGTCCACGATGTTGTAGATGCCCGTGCCGCGCTCGAGGGCTGCCACCGCCGCGCTCGCGGCATCTGCCACGTGCAGCCACGGCCAGATGCCTGCGCCGTTGCCGATGATGGGCACCTGCCGCTTCTTGATCATGCCGGTGAGCAGGTCGGATGCACCCGGGCCGTACAGGTTGCCGTAGCGGAGTGCGACCCCTTCCATCGGTGAGGTCAGCACCGCGTGCTCAAGATACCTGATCCCTTCGAGCGTCGGCCGCATCGCCGCCGTTGGATTCGGGTCGAGCGGATCGTCCTCGGTCTTCACAGGGCCGCCGGTCCTCGCGTTGTCCCACCCGGTGTAGCTCTGGGCGATCACGCGGCGTACCCCGGCGGCCTGCGCGGCGGCCAGCAAGTGGTCAAGTCCCGTCGTCCGCAGCTCGTTGGTCCTGGCGAAGGTCCTGTCCATGTGCCTGAGGTCGATGCCGGCGCCGAGCGCCGTCATCTGGTGCATCACGACCTCCGGCTCGGCCCTGGCGACGGCCTCGCCCACCGCGACGGCGTCGAGCCCGTCGACCACGGCCACATCCGCCCCGGCCGCCCGCAGGCGCGACGCCTTCCCTTCGTTCCGCGTCGTGGCCGTTACCTGATGCCCGGCCGCGAGAAGCTGCGGCACGAGCTGTTGTCCGACTACGCCGGTTGCTCCGGCTACGAGTACTCGCATGGCGGAGTCCTCCTCGGTCTGCGTTTCTAGCCTTTCACTCAGCAGACGAGACAGGGCAGCCGCCCGTAACACGGGCGCCTGTAACACGGGCGCCCAGACCGGTCAGGAAGGCTCGGCGAGCACCCGCAGGCGCAGCAGCTGCGGCATCTGCTCCAGCTGCCTGACCACGGCTTCCGGCAGGTCGGCGGCCTCTACTTCCATGATGCTGTAGGCGTTGTCGCCGCGGCAGTCGTTGATCATCTCCACGACGTTGATCCCCGCCGCGCTGATCACATGGGCGAACTCGGCGATCACGCCAGGGGTGTTCCTGTGTGCCAGCGTCAGCCGCCGGAAGCCGCGCCTGGGCAGCGACACCGAAGGAAAGTTCACCGAGTAGGTGATGTTGCCGTTCTCCAGGAAGTCCTGCAGCTCGTCGGCGATCATGATCGCGCAGTTATCCTCGGCGCTGCTCGTGCTGGCGCCCAAGTGCGGCAGCGCGATGACCTTCTCGTGCGCGTGCACGACAGGGTTCGGGAAGTCGGTGACGTACCCGTCAAGCTCGCCCTCGTCCAGCGCGGCGATCAGGGCCTTCTCGTCGACGAGCTCGTCCCTGGCGAAGTTCAGCAAGATCGCGCCGCGTGGCATCAGGCCGAGCTTGCGGGCGTCGAGCAGCTGCCTGGTCGACTCGGTCAGCGGCACGTGCAGCGTGACGAAGTCGCTCTCGGCCAGCAGCCTCTCCAGGCTGTTGACCCTGTGCACTCGCGCGGAGAGCTGAGAAGCGTGCTGCTCGCTGACCCCTGGGTCATAGCCGAGGACGCGCATGCCGAGGTCAACAGCCGTGTTCGCGACCCGGTAGCCGATCGCGCCGAGGCCGATCACGCCGAGCGTCCCGCCGCTGATCTCGTGCCCGGCGAATTGCTTCTTGCCGCGCTCGACGGCCTTCTTCATGTCCTGCGGCGGGAGCGCCCTGGCGTAGGCGAGCGCGGCAGGCAGGTTCCGCGCGGCGAGCAGCATCCCGGCGACGACAAGCTCCTTGACCGAGTTGGCGTTCGCGCCCGGCGCGTTGAACACCACGATCCCGCGCTCGGTCAGCGCGTCGACGGGAATATTGTTGACGCCCGCCCCGGCCCGCCCGATCGCGACGACAGTCTCGTCGACGGGTTCGTTATGCAAATTGAAAGATCGCAGCATGATGGCGTCGGGCTGCTCGGCATCGGGAGCCACCGTGTAGCCGGCGCTGAACCGGCGCAGCCCCGCCGGCGAGATGGCATCGTATGTCCGAACTCCGAACTTACCCATGCTTTGCTTCGAACTCCTTCATGTACTCGATCAGCGCGTCAACGCCCGCCTCGGGCATCGCGTTGTAGATGCTCGCCCGCATGCCGCCGACGCTGCGGTGCCCTTCCAGGTTGACCAGGCCGGCAGTCCTGGCCCCGGCGAGGAACGCCGGCTCGAGGTCGGCCCGCGCGAGGCTGAACGGCACGTTCATCAGCGAGCGGCTGTCTGGTGCGACCGGATTGGCGTACCAGCCTGACCCGTCGATGGCGGCGTACAGTTTGGCCGCTTTCCGCCGGTTCACCTCGGCGATCGCGGCCACGCCGCCCTGGTCAGCGACCCAGTCGAAGACCAGGCCCGCGATGTACCAGCCGTAGGTGGGCGGCGTGTTGATCATGGAGCCGGATTTGGCGTTCTCGAACCAGTTCCACACCTGCGGGGTCGTGGACCTGGCCCGGCCGAGCATGTCTTCACGCACGATGACGACAACGAGCCCTGACGGGCCGATATTCTTCTGCGCGCCCGCGTACAGCACGCCGAAGTCGCTCACCTCGATCGGCTCGCTCAAGATGATCGAGCTGACGTCGGCCACGAGCGGGGTGCTGCCGACCTCAGGCACGGCGGCGAACCTGACGCCCTGGATGGTCTCGTTCAGCGTGATGTGAACGTAGCTGGCGTCCGGCGTGCGCTGCCATTCCTGCTGCGGCGGCACGTACGTGTGCGGGCTGGTGCTGGCCGCCACGTTGATCCGGTCGAGGAACTTGGCCGCCTCGCTGTGCGCGCGCTTGCCCCACATGCCGGTGATCACGTAGTCCGCGGCCGCATCCTGGCCGGCCAGGTTCATCGGGACGGCGGCGAACTGACCGGTGGCGCCGCCCTGCAGGAAGAGCACGCGGTAGTCGTCGGGCACCGCCATCAGCTCACGCAGGCGGGCCTCGGCGTGCTCGGCGATCTGGACGAAGTCTGAGCCGCGGTGGCTCATCTCCATCACGCTCACGCCCGTGCCGTGCCAGTCGGGCAGTTCTTCCTGCGCCTGCCTGAGCACGGGAGCGGGCAGAACGGCGGGCCCGGCGCTGAAGTTGTAGACCTGCTGCGAGGTATCTGTATCCATGGTCCAAGGGCGAAGACGTGTGGGTGTCAGGCCAGCCCCCAGGCGCCGTCATCTGCCCGGCGATTCAGCGGGAGCGTTGTGAGCGGGAACCGCCCTGAGCGCCAGCCTCCTGAGCGAGCGCTTCCCGGCTCGGCTCAAGCGTACCGGCCCGGCGAGCATGATCACGTACAGTCACGTGCCACGGGACCATCGCCTCCCACTTGGGCGCCGTCCAGGTCACCGACGATCGCGGGTTCGGCGCCGACTGGACGACCACCGTGTCTGCGATCCAGTTCATCACTGGCAGCGGAACGCCGCTGCAGACCATCCCGGTCAGCGATGCCGTCTACTCGATCAACGGCCCGCTCCAGACCGCCGGGTCGGCCACGTTCAGCACGGTCGCCGTGACCACCCTCAGCGGAGCGCCGCAGCCGGTCGTCAGTGCCACCCATGTCGGCGGGAACACGTCGGCCAGCTGGGATCCGCTCATCGAGGTGCGCATTCCGGCCGGCGCGGTGGCCGGCCAGTACACGTCGACGGTTACCCACTCCGTTTCATGAGCCACCCGGGCCTGGAGGGACGGCCCGGCGGGCCCTGGTTATCCCGCTGGAGTTTCCGGCTGGGGTTGCGCCGTGGCGGGCAGCTGGGGGATCGGGCTGCTTGCGGCGGCGTGCTCGGGGTTGGTGAGGGCAGCGGCCACCTGGCGGATGAAGGCGCGAATGGTGGCTTGCGCGACGTGGTGCAGGAGCGCCCGATCCAGGGCGGCGCCGAAGGTTCCGAACGGGGGCCGGTAGGCGCCGTCGAGCCGCAGGACGGCTCGGTCGCCAGCTGGTCGGAGGCTCAGGTCGGCGTCAAGGACCGGGAACAGGTGCCCTGAGGTGCCCTCGGCTTCCCAGCGCAGCGGGAGGACGGTGGTGTCACCGTGTGTGGCAGGGTTGCGCATGCGCACGCGGACTAGCCTGGCCAGGCTGCGGCCGGGCCCCACCGCGAGCAGCGCGACGCCGTGCTCAACGTAGCTTTCCCGCGACACGGTGTCGAGGATGCCACCGGAAGCCAGGTTGGCCAGCCGGATGCGCGCGGCGCCGATTCCAACGTCGAGCGGCACTTCCACCGCAACGAACATGCCGTCAGCACACCAGCCATCGGCGCGGGCGCCTAGGGACGAAAGACCCGGTCACCGAGGCCGTTCGGGCTTCGTCAGCCCGTACGTGACGGCCTAGGCGACGCCAGCGTTCGATGCCGGCGGGAAGTACCGGTCGATCATGCCGAGGAACCTGCGCAAGTCGAACGGCTTCACCAGGTACTCGGCAGCGCCCGCGGCGAGCAGGTCCATCGCGAGCTGGGCGTCTGAGTCACCGCTCAGAACCACCACGGGAACGTCGCCGACCGCGGGCTCAAGACTGAGCATCCTGAGCACGTCGCCGCCACGGGCGTCGGGCAGCCGGTTATCCAGGATGATCAGGCCTGGCGGCTCGTCGACGGCGGCCAGGACGCCGTCGCGGCCGCTCCTCGCCACCCGGAGCCTGATGTCGGGACGCCGGCTGAGCAGGGTCTCGATCAGCCGGATGGCACTCGCGTTGTCTTCGATGTACAGGGCTGACTGGGGCATGGTCATGGCTCTCGCAAATGGGGTGCGTGTGCGGATGGGGACGCGTCATAGACCGGTTCTGCTCATCACCTTTTCCTGATTGCCGCCTGGGCGCTGTACTGCCCGGCGGAAGCGGCTGGGGAAGCCTCGAACGAGTTGAGGAGATCGCCCAGGCGGGCGAGGTCAAGCGGCTTGGTCAAGTACGCGAAGGCACCGGCAGCCAGCAGCCTGCGGATGACGCGAGGCGAGGCGTCTGCCGAGAGGACAGCGACCGGAATGCCGCCGGTCTCTGGTCTGGCCACGAGCCTGCCGAGCACCTGGTCGCCGCTGATGTCGGGCAGGTGCAGATCGAGCAGCACGAGGTCAGGCCGGTGCTCGGCCGCCGCCTCGAGCCCTTCGCTGCCGGACGTGGCCGTCAGCAGCCTGGCGTGCTCGCGGCCACGCAGGTACCTGGCGACCACCTCGACGTTCGCGGGGTTGTCCTCGATGTACAGCAGCGTCAGCGTCGGCCTGGCCCGCAGCTCAGCGGTGCTGGCGGAAGCGGGCAGCCCGGAACGATCGGCCTGGCTCGGAACGTGCGCCAGCTCGGGGGCGCGACGCAAGCTGACGGTGAAGGTCGAGCCCTGGCCAGGCGTGCTCATCGCGCGCAACTCGCCGCGCATGACCTGCGCGAGCGCGCGGGCCAGCGGCAGCCCGATGCCGGTGCCCTCGACGTCGCTGCTCTCGGCGGCCAGCCGCTCGAAAGGTACGAAGATCCGGTCGAGGTCGGCGCCCGACAAGCCAGGCCCGGTGTCGGTAACGGCGATGGCGACCTGCCCGTCCTGGTGTTCCTGGCAGGTGATCGTGATCGAGCCGCCGTGGCGGTTGTACTTCACCGCGTTGGAGATCAGGTTCACCATGACCTGCGAGAGCCGCTGCCAGTCGGCGTAGACGGCGAGCCCTGGGCGCGCGCACAGCTGACGCAGGACGATGTCTCGCTCGGCGGCAAGGGGCGCCATGAGCTCGCACACGTCGCCCAGCAGCGTCCAGACCGCAACCGGCTCGAGCGAGAGGCTGAGCTCGCCAGCCTCGATCCTGGCGATGTCGATGAGCTCGTTGATCAGCCCGAGCAGGTGCCGCCCGGCCGCCAGGATGCGCTGCACGCTCTCCTGGTCTTCATCTTCGAGGTCGGACAGCTCAAGCAGCTGAGTGAAACCCAGGATGGAGTTCAGTGGCGTCCGCAGCTCGTGACTGGTGCTGGACAGGAACGCGTTCTTTGCCTGGTTGGCCTTCAGCGCCTCATCGCGTGCCGCCACCAGCTGCGAACTGCGGCTGGCCAGCAGCTTTTCCGCCGTCGCGAGCGAATCAGCGAGGCGGCCGAGTTCGTCGCCCGAGTGGTCTGACGGCACAAGAGGCTGGCCCTCGCCGAGCCGGTCCGCGTTGGACGCGGCCGCCGCTACCCGGCGCGAGATGCCAGATGCGAAGAGGGCGACGCCGGCCAGGCCAGCGAGCAGCCCGAGCACCACGCCGACGATGGTGACGACGTCGATCCCGGCCTCCATCCGGTCGACGGCCGAGCGCTGGCTCATCATCATGTTGGTGGCCCTGATCCGCGTGCTGGTGATCTGCGCGCGCAGCAGGTCCATGGACCGCTTGGCCCGCCTGAGCATGGCGGTGATCGTGCTGACCGCGGCGCCACGCGCCACAGCGGCGCGGGCCAGGTCGAGCTGGGCGATTACGCGGCCGGCTGTAGCGTTGGCGGGCCGTTCCTGCTGCGCGTCACCGGCCCGAGCGGCGGCCGCGACGAACGCCGCCCGCGACGATCCCATCTGGTGCCGCATCGTGTAGTAAGGCTGCAGGAACAGCACCTCGCCGGTCGCGGCGTAGCCGCGGACCGCCGTCTCGCCGTTCAGCGCGTTGCCGAGAACGGTGTCGGCCGCCCCGATGAGGTTGAAGCTCGCCCGCCCTGCCGTGCGGGCCTGCTGTTCGCGGTACTGCAGCCCCAGGCTCGCTGAGGCGGTGACGAGGAGGGCGAGCAGCGGAACCGCGATCGCGATCAGGCCCTTCGCCCGCACGGGGCGGTTGAGCCACCACTGAACGAGCCGTCCCCGCCTGTCAGCGGGCAGGGTTGACGGGGGTCGTGATGTCATTGGACCCCCCCGGCGATCACGTCAGGTACTCGACCTGTTGCTAAACGTTACAACAGGTCACCGAAGAACCAGCCTGTGCTGCTTTCGCCGGCTCCCCAGCCCGGCCTCACAGTTCTAAATGCCTAGCTGGCGCTCAGCGCTTCCCGAGCGGCGCGAATTGATGATCGCATCGCCGAGTCGAGGTACTCCTCGATCCGCGTCACGTAGCCGTCCTTGACCTGCAGGTACATGGCTGCGTGCAAGGCGACGTCCTGGCCGTTCGGCAGCGTCCCGCGCAGCACATGCTGCTGGATGACTCCGTCCTCGGCGGGTACCCGCCTGATGACCTCGTAGTGCAGCCCTGACACCACCTTGTGCAGCGCGGCGAGCACCTTCAGGCTCTCCTGCACCGGCTGTTCGACCAGGTCGTCGTTGTGCCAGATCAGCGCGTCAGGCGCGTAGATCGCGCGCACCGTGTCGATGTCTCCGGCCTCGAGGGCCGCGAAGAAGCGGATGACGGTGTCCTCGCTGCTCACTGCGTTCTCCTGTTCGGGGATTCGGGCGAAACCGCGAAACTGGCGATAACAGATTCATAGTCCCAGCGGCCTGAGCCGACGGGCATGGGGAACAGAACCGGCAGATCGACGCCGGCCGCGCGGTATTCATCAATCCTCGCCGCGCATGCCGAGGCGTCGCCGTGAGCCACGAAGCGGTCGGCGGCCTCCTGCGGGACCTGCTCGGCTGCTCCGGCGCGGTCTCCGGCGAGCGTGCACGACCGCGCCTGCTCAAGCCACGGACCAGTGCCGAACAGCGCGGGCACAGCCGGGTGCAGCACGTAGCGCGGGACCACCGCCCGCGCCGCGGCCGCTGCCGTGCGCGCCTCGTCGGACAGGCACAGGTGCACCACGCACGCGACCGGCACAGACGACGGATCCCGGCCTGCCTCCTTGGCTGCCGCCCGCACGATCGCCGCTGCGTCGCCGGCCTGGGCTGGCGACATCAGATTCAGGATCACGCCGTCGGCGATCCGCCGGCGAGCGCGAGCATCCGCGGCCCGAGCGCTCCCAGATAGATGGGCAGGTCAGAACGCACGGCCGGGCTGTCGAGCGGCACCATCCCTGTTCGGTACAGCTGCCCTGCGTAGCCGCCAGCGTCCCCGGCCAGCACCGCGCGCACGACGCCCACGTACTCCTCGATCATGGGCAGCGGAGCGAACGGAGCGATCCCGAACCGCCCGTTCATGATCGCGTTCGCGGTACCAAGCCCGAGGATGAATCGCCCGTTGCTGGCGCGATCAAGCTGCGCCGCGGTCTTGGCCGCGAGCACCGGCGGCCGCAACGCGGCGTTGGCGATCGCGGTGCCCACCTGGACCTGGCTCGTCGCCGCCGCGACAGGATGGCACAGCGCGAGCGCGTCGCCGTGTCCCTCGGCGACGAAGACAGCATCGAACCCGGCCTGCTCAGCCGCCGCTGCCAGCTCGCCGATCCTGCCAGGCGCTAGGCCGCTGTGCGAGGCGATGGACAGCCCGAGTGAGGTCATCGGCGGACTCCGTCCGCCTCGGCCCGCAGTTCGCGCTTGAGCACCTTGCCTGTCGCAGTGCGGGGCAGCGGCCCGGAAAACTCAACGCTCTTCGGGCACTTGAAGTGCGCCAGCCGGTCTCGGCAGAAGGCGATGATCTCCTCGGCGGAGACCTGCGCGCCCGCGGCCGTACGGACGACCGCGTGCACGGCCTCTCCCCAGACCGGGTCAGGACGGCCGATCACCGCGACCTCGGCGACGCAGGGGTGACTGGCCAGCACGGCCTCTACCTCGGCGGGGAAGACGTTCTCGCCGCCGCTGATCACCATGTCCCTGGCGCGGTCGAGTATGTACAGGTAGCCGTCGTGCGTGAGCCGGCCGATGTCCCCCGTCCGGTACCAGCCGTCAGCCGTGAACGCCTCGGCGGTGGCGTCAGGATCGCGCCAGTAGCCGGAGAACAAGCACTCACCGCGGATCAGGATCTCGCCGGTCGCCCCTGGCGGCAGCGCCTTCCCTCCCCGGTCAGAAGGATCGGCGATCGTGACCTCCCAGCCGAACGACACCCGGCCCGCGCTGGCCAGATGCGGGTTGCCCGGCTGGTGATCCTCCGGCGCTAGCAGGCTGATCATGGACTGGCTCTCGGTGTTGCCGTAGATCTGCCGCAGCCGGCAGCCGAACGCCTCGATCGCCGCGGTCAGCGAGGCAGGCGTGATCGGGGCGGTGCCGTATGCGATTTCCGTGAGGCTGCTCAGGTCCGGCGCGTCGCCGTCTGCGCTCCGGCGGCGGATCTCAGCGACGAGCATGTCGATGAGCGACGGACCTGCCGTGAAGAACTCGATCCTGTCCCGCTCGATCGCGTCGATCACGGCAGGCGGGCTGAACCCGGTGTGCACGTAGACCGTGCCAGCGGTCAGCAGCGCCTGCATGCACTGGCCGAACCCGCCCAGGTGGAACAGCGGCAGGATCTGCAGGTGCCGGGAGCCAGCGACCTGGTCCCCGATCTCGGGCGCGAAGCCGGCCACGCTGACCAGGAGGGCGCCGTGCCGCAACGGGATGGCCTTGGCCTTGCCGGTTGTGCCGCTCGTGTGCACGAGCGCCAGCACGTCGCTTGCCGACAACGGCGGCCGCGGCGGAGCCGCGCCCGTCAGGGCTGCGCCGTCCTGCCAGCCTGGCGTAACGCCGCGCCGTTGGCCCGGCCGGCCGAAAGGCGCGCCAATGATCACCCCGCGGGCCAGGCCAGGAGCGGCGGATTCGACGAGATCAGCGAACTCGGCATCGGCAGCGACCGCGAGCGGCTCGATCAGCGCGAGCACCTCGGCCATCTCACCGGCTGACAGCCGCCAGTTCACGAACGCGGGAGTCGCGCCGGCCCGCAGGATCGCGAACGCGTGCACGAGGAAGTCCGCGCTGTTCTTCGCCATGACCGCGACCCGGTCGCCGGGCCGGACGCCAAGGGCCGCCCCACCGCCCCCGCCCCACCGCCCCCGCCCCACCGCCCCCGGACCGGCCCGCCCGCGTCGCCCGTGTCGCCCGCCGCCGCGGGAACGACTTGGCACGGCTTTCAGTCATGGCGGCGGTCGATTCGCCCCATTTGTGCTCACCCAAGCCGTGCCATGTCGCGACCGGAGGGCGGACCGGAGCTACAGGCCGGCGTGGGGGGCGATCAGGTCGGTCAGGTGGGCGGCGTCGTCGCGGAGGCGGGCAGCGACGCGCTCGGCGCTCTCGGCGTCGAGCCTGGTGACCGGCGCGGAGACGACGAGGGCCGCGACCGGCGCGTCGTTGCGGCCGAGTACCGGTACCGCGACAGAAGCGACGCCGTCCTCGCTCTCCTCGGTGTTCAGCGCGTACCCCCGCGCCCTGACCACGCGCAACTCGGCGAGCAAATCGGGCAGCTGGGTGACCGACCGCTTCGTCAAAGCCCGCAGCGGGCCGTCGCCGAACAACGCGCTGACCTCGGACTCGGGCAGTGCGGCCAGCATCGCCTTGCCGGAAGCCGTGCAGTTCGCCGGGAGGGCAGCACCCGTTCTGGCCGCTACGCGGAGCGCCCGTGAACTCTCCACCGCGTCCAGGTACCGGACACTATGGCCTTCCAGGATGGCCAGGTGCGCGGTCTCGGCGAAGGCTGCCGCCAGGTCCTCGAGGACCGGCCTTGCGTGCAGCCTGATGTCCATCTGCTTGATGGCCGCCAGCCCGATCTCGACCAGCGCGGGCCCTGCGACGTAAGCGCGAGAGTCCCGTTCCTGCCGAACGAAGCCGTGATAGGCGAGCATCGCAAGCAGCCGGTGGGCGGTAGAGTGCGCGACCCCCAGGTGTTCGCTGGCCTCCGACAGCCTGACCCTGGTTTGTGCGCGGAACAGCATGAGCAGGCGCAGCGCCTTGTCCACCGAAGCTATCGGGTAGGCCGGCCGCTGGGCTTCGCGCAGCCCGGGCTGTTTCTGCACAGCAGAAGGATATGCCGCCTGGCGGGCGGCCGCGGCCCGAGCCTGGCGGGCGGCCGCGGCCCCAGCCTGGCGGGCGCCGCGCTCTAGCGAGGAGGGACGGTGGCCCGCGGCGCGAACACTGCTTCGGTGAACCAGTCCCAGGTGCGGCGGATGCCGTCCTCGCGGCTGATGGTCGGGGCGTACCCGAGCACCTTGCTGGCCAGTTCGTACGAGGCGAAGTTGCGGTCGACCTCGCCAGGGCGCTCCGGCAGGTGCTTGACCGGGTGGTCAGGGACCCCGGCGGCGGCCTTGCACAGGTCGGCGAGTTCGGCCACGGTCGTCTCGATTCCTGAGGCGATGTGCAGGACAGTGCCGCCTGGCACGTCGCCGGCCAGCGCCAGTCGCAGGGCGCGGGAGATGTCGTCCACGTGCGTGTAGTCGCGGGACGAACTGCCGTCGCCGTACATCACGATCGGCTGGCCGTCGTGGATGGCCTGGAAGAACATGTTCATGGCGCCGGTCTTGTGCTCGCTCCACGGGCCGTACACGTTCGCGAACCGCAGCGCGATCGTGCGCAGGCCGTAGCACTGGGAGAAGGCGTAGGCGTACCCCTCGCCTGCCAGCTTGCTCGCGCCGTACGGCGAGATCGGCTTGGGCAGCGAACTCTCGTCAACCGGCGGCGTGGCGTCGCCGATCAGCGCGCCTCCGGTAGAGGCCTGCACGGTCCGCTCTACCCCAGCGCGCCTGGCCGCGTCCAGGACCCGGAACGTGCCGAGCACGTTGGACTCGAAGTTCGCGACCGGATCCTCGATCGACTTGATCACTGAGCCAGCGGCCGCCAGGTGAACGACCGCGCCCATGCCGCCCAGCGCGGCGTCGACCGTGTCCGCGTCGCGGATGTCGCCTTCAACTTGCTCAGCGTCGACGCCGGCCAGGTGCCCGGGATCGCCGGTGGAGTAGTTGTCGAGGACGCGGACCCGGTGCCCGTCCTGCACCAGCTGGCGGACCAGGGTGGCGCCGACGAATCCGGCTCCCCCCGTGACGAGGACGCTCTTCCCCTGAGTCATGTCAGACGAGGTTACCCGCGGGCAGCCAGGCTGACTCGTTGTCTGGCTGTTGGGATCGCGGCTAGCTCTGGGCGGTCACCCACGCGGCGATCAGGTCGGCTGCCTCCGTTCGAGCGCCGGTCGGCGCGAGCAGGTAGTGATCGCCCCTGATGAACTCGAGCCGTTTGTCGGTCGCCCCGATCGCGTCGTACAGGGCGCGCGCGTCGCTCTCGAACACTCCCGTATCGGCGGTCGCGTGCACGACAAGCGATGGCACGGAGATCCGGCGCAGGTGCGGCGCGGCGGTGCACTGCGAGGTGCGCAGGCTCCACATCGACAGCCAGGTCCGCAGTGTGTTCAGCGTGCCGATGCCGAAAACGCCGTAGTTGGCCTTGACCGGCTCGCCCAGGTAGCACGAGTTCGGCTGGCGGTCCGATGGCTCGATGGCTGGGTCGATCATTCGCAGGTCGGCCCACGTCCGGTACAGGTTGAACAGCTGGTCCCTGGCCCTGGTGCCCGCGAGCGCGGCCAGCTGGTTGAGCGCCCAGTCGGTGATCCGCTCATTCCTGGCGCGCTGCGCATCCCGGTACCGCTTCTGGAAATCCGCGCCGTAGGGCGGACCGTTCTCCGGATTGAACGGGTCAAGCGCCGGGTCAGCGGCCAACGGGTCGGTCTCGTCGGTGACGGATGGATCGAGCCAGTTGGTCAGCACCTCTGGCCGGCCGGAATGCGCTGCCAGAGCCACGAACAGGTCTCCGGCCGGCAGCTCCTCGATCGCGGGCAGCGGCCGCATGCCGGCGACGGGCGTGACGTTGGGCTCGACCGCCTGCGATTGGTAGGCGGCCATCAGCGAACCGCCGCCTGAGTTGCCGAGCAGCACGACGTGCTCGGCTCCCGCCTGTTCGCGCAGCCACCTGACTCCGGTGCCGATCTCGGCCAGCGCGTGATCGAGCAGGAAGTGCGCCTCGTTGCCGCGGAAGCGCGTGTTCCAGCCGAGGAACCCGTATCCCCGCTCGGCCATGAACGAGGCCAGGTAGTGCTCGGAGAAGTCCACGTTGTAGTGGGTGGCGATGAACGCGGTCCGTGGCGGCGGGCCGCTCGCGGGTCGGTGGTAGATGCCCTGGCACGGGTGGCCGCCCGCGCCTGCCCTGCCCACGACCGGAGACGACAGGCCCACGAACTGCCTGGTGATCTCGCTCATCGATCCCTCCGGCCGTGCAGCCTCGCGCCGGGCCTCGCCGACCCTGGCGCGAGGCTGAAACTGAGTTTAGATTTAGTTATTGACGGTCGCGATGTCAATGGGCGGCCAGCACGGATCGACGGAGGCAGGCATGGCTGAGTGGCGGAACGAAGAATTCAAGCTGGGCGGCGTGAACCACCTGGCGCTGGTCTGCTCGGACATGCAGCGCACGGTGGAGTTCTACACCGAGGTGCTCGGCATGCGGCTGATCAAGACCATCAACCTGCCGGGCGCCTCGGGCCAGCACTTCTTCTTCGACATGGGCGGCGGCAACGCGCTCGCGTTCTTCTGGTTCCCCGACGCGCCAGACGCCGTCCCTGGCGTTTCTGCCCCCGTCACCGTGCCTGGCATGGGTGAGTGGACGAGCGCGGTTGGATCGATGAACCATGTGGCCTTCGACGTGCCAGCGGAGAAGTTCCTCGAGTACCGCACGAAGCTCAAGGCCAAGGGCGTAAGGGTCAGCCCGATCATCGACCACGACGACAGCGAGTTCGGGGTCGCCAGGGAGCTGCACGACGGCGTCTTCGTGCGGTCGTTCTACTTCCAGGACCCGGACGGGATCCTGCTGGAGTTCGCGTGCTGGCGCCGGGTCATGGCGCAGCCAGGCGACGTCCGGCACAAGCCGAAGACCGCGGCTGACCGGGTCGAGCGGGTTGAGGCCGGATAGAGCTTGCTGTCACTCATTCACGTCGTCGAGTGGCGGGCCGCGGTCACCGGCGACCAGTTCGCGCTGAGCAGCGGGACGACCGGGCTGCCCAAGCTGCTGCCGCTGACGCACGAGATGCTGATCAGCGCCGACCCGGCCGCGGCCGAGCTCATCGGCTGGTGCCGGGAGCGGCTCGCACATTTCACGTGCCCGGCGAGCGTCGACGTCACCGGCCTGCTCCCGCGGAACGCGACCGGCAAGATCCTGAAGGCCGTGCTGCGGAAGCCGTACTGGTCCGGTCAGGAGCGGCAGGTCTCGTGACGGAGCGCACGGACCGGAGGGCGACGAGGAGGCACACCATCGCCAGGCCGCGGGTGACTGTCCGGGCGGAGCGGCCGGATCGGGCGGAACCCGCGACCAGGAAGGGGCGCGAGACCGACGAGGCGTTCCGCGCGGCCGCGCGAACCGTGTTCGCACGCGACGGATACCTCAACGCCAAGATCAGCGACATCGCCGCCGAGGCCGGCAAGTCCGTTGCCTCGTTCTACAACTACTACGACACCAAGGCCGACCTGCTGATCGCCCTGGCCGAGGAGTTCCACGCCGAGGCGACCCAGATGGCCGTGTTGCCCTACCGCAGCGGCCTGACCAGGCAAGAAGCGCTACGCGAGGCGGTGGCAGGCTTCTGGCGAACCTACGCCAAACGACGCGGTGAGCTCATCGGCGTGTTCCAGGCCGCGATGCTGGACGAGGACTTCCTCGACCGCTGGCTCGATATCAGGGCCGAGGCCGTGACGAGGATCGCGCGGCAGATCAGGCAGGCGCAGTCGGAGGGGTTCTGCCCGGGCGTCGACCCGGTTCTGACCGCCTCGGCGCTGTCGGCCATGCTCGAGCACTTCAGCTACATCTGGCTCGGCCAGGGCGGCGAGCGCGCCGAGGTGCGGTTCGACGACGAGCGCGCCATCGACACCCTCGCCAGCATCTGGGTCAACTCGGTCTACTGGCGCCCTGGTACCGGTCAGGCTGCCGATGGCTGAGCCGGGCAGTTGGCCAATCTCCATGCGGAATGATCGAGAAGTATCGATGGTCCATCCATTTCAGGATCTGGTGATGGTCGGACCATCCATACACGGCTAGTCGGCGGCAGCAGGCCGACCGCCTGGCAACTTCTGCCTGGCCCCCTGAGGGTCGGCCGGTCCCTCAGCTACAAGCGAATCGCCTGTGCCAGCAGCACGGCGCCCGCTATCAGTGCGGCGAGCGCTACGACGGCGAACACGCCGACTACGACTCGCCAGATCACGTGGCGAAAGACGATGAGAACGACGGTTAGAGCGATCGCTACGTCGAGATCATGGCCATTGCCTTGTAGTGCCAACACGGTTCCTCCTCTCCTGATCTCTGGGCATCCAGAGGGTCAGGCGGAGGCGGAAACTGGCTGGTACGACGGCGTTGCATTCCGTCACGGGGCCGGTAACATGATCCTCAGCGCTGACCCTCCGTAGGCGGGTGGGCTCGGTGTCATGGGCACGGTCGATGGTGCAACATCGGCCGTGCTTCTTTGTGACGGCCAGTTCTGCTTGGCGCGGTTGGCGCGCTGCAGCTATGGCCGCATAGCGGGATCAGTGGCGGTCGCCGGGTGGGTGTCGTCCGCGACGCATTACGGTCTGGTCGCTGACGTAAGGCACCTCCTCTCCGCCGCATCGGCCCCGATGGCACTGCGGCGATATATGTCGTGGCCCCTGCCACCTACACCGCTTCCCGAGCGGCTTGTCGAGGACGCTGCCTTTACCTGCTTCAATAGTCGCTTTGGCAATCGCCATTGGCAAGTGCCATTTCTGTCATCTCGGGCGTAAGCTTCGCCTGTAGTGGCTGGTGAGACGATCCGCTCCCTGTGAGAGGGGTGTTGCTCGGCATGGTCGAAACCGGCAGCCCGACAGTCAGGCGCAAGGAACTCGGCGCCCTGCTGCGCCAGCTCCGTGCCGATCGCAATCTGAAGATCGACTACGTGGCGCGGCAGCTGGAGTGCTCCCCGTCGAAGATCAGCAGGATCGAAAATGGCCAGCGTGGCGTCCGCGCCAGGGACATCAGGGACCTGTGCGACCTCTACGGCGTTGACCACAAGATGCGTGAGCACCTGCTGGAGCTCGCCAGCGAGGGCAAGCAGCGCGCCTGGTGGCAGCCTCTCGGCCTGCCATATTCGGACTACGTCGGCCTAGAGGCCGCCGCGTCCCGCATCTGCGATTTCGGGCTTGGCTTTGTTCCTGGCTTGCTGCAGACAGCGGACTACGCGCGTGAGATAGTCCGGGCCGCCGTTCCGCACTGGACGCCCGAGATCGTCGAGCAGCGGGTTAGCGGCCGCATCGTCAGGCAGCAGATACTGACGAGGCAGGAAGACCCGCCGAGGCTGCATGCGGTAGTCGATGAGTCTGTCTTGCACCGCGTCGTCGGCGGGCCTGAGGTCATGCACGGACAGCTTGCCCGGCTCCTCGAAGCTTCTCGCCTGCCCAACGTTGATCTCCGCGTCATCCCGTATGGCGCTGGCGCATTGCCTGCCGGCAACAACAAGTTCATCGTCCTGACGTTCGCACAGTCAGCTGTTCCTGATGTTGTGTTCATCGAGGGTTTGACCAGTGATCTCTACATAGAAGATTCGCAGGACGTAGCGACATATACCGCTACTTTCTGGGCACTGAGCGAGTTGGCTGCGAGCGTCGACGAAACACGTGCCATCATTGCCTCCATGCTCACGGCCGACGGCCCTGCGCCGGACGCTTCTGAATGTGGGTAACGAGTACGTGCAATCGTGTGCAGCTTTGTAATGCTGTAATAATGTAACGAATTGTCCGGACAACCCTAGCCAAGAAGGCGGCGATCGATGTCATCGCTGAACAACGGGGATCATGAAGGGGCGACGCCCGGGCTCGCGTGGCGCCGGTCAAGCTTCTGCGCATCGGGGGAATGCGTCGAAATCGCAGCCAGTGATGGCGCGATCCTCGTGCGAGACTCCAAGGTGCCGCAAGGTGCGCCCCTCAGATATACGAAGAGCGAGTTCAGGGCTTTCGTACTCGGCGCCGTGGCCGGCGAGTTCAACGACTTCGCGGGCCTTTAGGTTCTGTTAGGTCAGGCCCAGCGGGCTAGGACCTCGTCGGCGGCCCGGACGCCGGACCGCAGCGCGCCTTCCATCAGGCCTGCCCAGGCGCCCGTTGTATGCTCGCCGGCGAAGTGCACCCGGCCGACGGGTGCGGCGATCAGCTGGTCATCGCCTGCTGCCTGCTCGACGGTGAGGGCGGTGTAGGACTCGCCGGCCCAGGGGTCGTCGTTCCAGGTGGTGAGCAGGGCCCGGTCGAGATCTAGCGCAAGCTCGGGCCGCAGGTCGGCAGCGCGGCGCGCCCAGGTCGCCGGGCCGCTGGAGACGTCGAGCGCGGCCAGGCCGTCCTCGGTTCCGGCGAAGGCGTGCAAGACGGGCTGAACCTGTCCCGATCCGTCGGTCGCCGTCCAGGTCCAGAATCGGCCAGGCACGCTCTGCACTGCCGACGCCTCAGCAGGCGCCGTCATCGGCAGGTGCAGCTTGGCGTTGTGCGCGATGCCTGCTCGCTGCCATGCCGCGGGCAGGTACCCAGGCAGCGCGGGGGAGAACGGCAGCTGCCTGAGCACCGCCATCGGCACGGCGACGATCACCGCATCGGCGGCAACCTCGCCGTCGTCGGTGCGGACCCGCACGCCGTCCTCGTCGTGCTCGACCGAGCGCGCCGGGATACCGAGGTGAACAGCCGGCCCGAGCTGAGCAGCGAGTCTCTCGGCGAGCTGCTGATTGCCGCCCGCAACCCGCCACGACGGCCGTGCGACCAGATCGGAGGCGACGCCTGCGACCGACGCGGCCGACAGCCGGCCGGCGCTGACGCCGTTGGTGGTCGTCACCCGGGAGACAAACGCCTCGAGCGCGGACCGGGATCCGTGCCAGGACGAGGCGGCCTCAGCCAGCGACATCCCTTGCTGGGCGGTCGCGGCGGTCGCGGCGGTAGCGGCGGTCGCTGCGATGACGCGGGCGCACTCGATCACTTCAGACTCGGTCACGGCGCCGCCGCCGCGGGGTTCGCGATGGTAGTACGACATCGTGGTGTCGGCCAGGCCGAGGCCGAACTCGCCGAGCAGCATCCGCATGACGTCGTAGCCGTCGAGCACGAACTCCGCGCCGCGCTCCACCACGGTCCTGGGGTCGCCGGGAACGAGCTCGGCGGACCAGACCCGGCCGCCGACCCGGTCCCGCGCCTCAAGAACAACCACCTCGTGGCCGGAGCGGACGATCCGGTCCGCGGCCATCAGCCCGGCGAACCCTGCCCCCGTGATCACCACCCGCATGCGCCAACACTTTAAGCCAGGGTGCCTTGCGAGGGTCGGGCCAGCCGAGCTGGGGCTAGAGGCGCCTGATCGACGCAGCGAAAGTGACAAGACGTAGAGAAAACGCCTCTATAGGGTCCTGAGTCTTCCTCCAAGCGGGGTGCGGCGGGCGCGTAAGCGGGGTGCGGCGGGCGCGGGGCGCGTAAGCGGGGTGCGGCGGGCGCGGGGCGCGTAAGCGGGGTGCGGCGGGCGCTGGGCGCGGGGAGCGGGGGAGCACCCCAGCGCGCACGGCGCGGGGCGGACGGCTAGCGGCCGTCCGGAAGCGATCGCTCCGGACGGCCGCCCCCGGGGGGGGCCGTGCACGACTACGTGTTGTCGTGGTTGTGGTGCTGGTGCCTGGGGCCGTGGCGCAGGAAGAGAAACACCGCCAGGGCGAGCAGTAGCCACGGGAAGAACGAGTGGATCAGCGCGTGGCCGATGAACGCCGCTGCCACGATGATGAGGATGAGCAGGACAAGCCGGTACATGAAACTCCTTGGTGCTGGTCGGGTGGCAGGAACTGGCGGATTCTCGCCAGGCTCTGTGAGGTCGGGCAGATCGGAGAACAGGCCGGTGAAGTCGCCCATGGTCTTGGCGCTCATCGCCCGCTCCATCCGCTCGTTGAACTCGGACTGGTCGAGCCGGCCGTCCCCGTAGTGCTTGGAGAGGCGGTCTGCGACGTCGGCCCGCTCGGCGTCGCTGACCCGCAGGTCCGGGTTGAACCCGCCGCGACGGCGCGAGTGGTAGCTCGCTGACCACGGCGGATTGCTCATCCACGGCGGGCTCGCTGGCGGTGACATGTGCGCGTCCTCCTGCGTGTGGCCGGACACTTAGCGCGGCCGGTTCTCGAGCGAGCTGAACAACTCGCCGGCGATCGACTGCGCGGCGCCGTCCTCGGGGATCAGCAGCCAGCCGGCCAGGTACAGCGGCAGCGCGGCGCCGCCGACGAAGGCCAGCACGACGAAGGCGATCCTGACGAGGTTGACGTCGACGCCGAGGTAGCGGGCGATGCCCGAGGCGACTCCAGCGATCATCCGGTCGTCGACGGGTCGGCGCAGCTGGCGCAGGTCAGGCAGGCTCGGCCCGCCCTGGCGCGTGCTCCAGGCCGATCCGGCACCACCGCGGCTGCCGTCGCCGTGGCCATCGCCGTGGCCGCCGTCGCCGGGGGTCTCGGCCTCGATGTGGGACTCTGACTGGGACTCTGTGGTGTTCATGCCTCCAGCCTGCGTC
The DNA here is from genome assembly GCA_963739025.1 of uncultured Actinomycetota bacterium. GTDB lineage: Bacteria > Actinomycetota > Actinomycetes > Streptosporangiales > Streptosporangiaceae > Chersky-822. The sequence continues at coordinate 164,369 of CAVTYS010000009.1, forward strand.
GCGCGATAAAGAGAGGCCATCGGGAAGAACCCTGATTGAACCCCGATCCGCGGCCTGCATGATCCGGGGGTTCCCTGATAGCAGCACGGCAGAACAGGGGCGATGATGGAAGGGTGAACGAGCAGTCCCCTGGCACCGGCGCACCGCCCACGGTGCCGCTGACGAAGGCGCAGCCCAACGGCACGCAGCCCAACGGCACGCAGCCCAGCGCTGCACCGCCGCGCGCCAGCACGCAGCCCAAGGGCACGCAGGCGCCAGGTCACGAGTGCTCCGGCTGGCAATCGCACCTCCGCGGCGGCTGGGCGATGCAGCGGCCTGGCGGAGCGCTGCGCCGTCCGCAGCAGGGGCGGCTCATCGGCGGCGTCGCGGCTGCCATTGGCGCGCGAACCGGCGTCGGCACGAACATCATCCGCACCGTGTTCGTGTTCAGTTCGCTGCTCGGCGGATTCGGCGCGGCTGTCTACGTGCTGGCCTGGCTGTTCCTGCCGGCCACCGGAGAAGACACCAACATCGCGAGCCGGGCGCTTGCGGACAAGCGCGGCATCGCGCTGGCCGCGGGCGCCGCGTCGCTGCTCGCACTTGTGCTGCTGATCGCCTCGCTGCTGCACGTCGGCTGGCTCGGCTCGCTGTCCTGGCCGCCGGTGATCGCCCTGGCCGGGCTGGTGCTGATCTGGCGGAACGCGTCCCGCGACGAGCAGATGCTGATGCGCGAGGTCGCCGAGCCGGTGCTCGGCCTGCGGCCTGGCGGCCGTAGGTCGGTGTTCTGGCTCCGCATGATCGTGGCCGGCGTCTTGCTGCTCAGCGGCGTGGTCATCCTGGTTTCCGAGCAGATCACCGCGAAGGCGCTCTGGCCGCTCACCGGCGCAGCGATGCTGCTCATCGCCATCGTCCTGCTGCTCGGCCCGTGGTGGCTGCGGATTGCCCGGGACCAGTTCGCCGAGCGCCAGGCCAGGATCAGGGCCGAGGAACGCGCCGAGATGGCCTCCCGCCTGCACGACTCGGTGCTGCAGACGCTGGCACTGATCCAGCGTAGGTCCGACGACCCGCAGCAGGTCGTCAGCCTGGCCAGGGCACAGGAGCGCGAGCTGCGGTCCTGGCTGTTCGACGGCAAGGCACCTGGCACGCTGGACGGCCGTGCGACCACGATCTCCGACGGGATCAGGCTCATCCAGCAGGAGATCGAGGCGCAGCACGGCATCGTGGTCGAGGCCATCAGCGTCGGCGACTGCGCGCTCGACGATGACCTCGGCGCGCTGCTGGCGGCGGCCAGGGAGGCGACGGTCAACTCGGCCAAATGGTCGGGGGCCGCCGCCGTGTCGCTGTTCGCCGAGGTGGAGCCCGCTGCCGTGTCGGTTTACGTGCGCGACCGCGGCCGCGGCTTCGACCCGGCCGCGGTTCCCGCCGACCGCAAGGGCCTGGCCGAGTCGGTCAGGGCCAGGATGGAGCGCCGCGGCGGTTCGGCCACGGTCCGCAGCACGCCGGGCGAGGGCACCGAGGTGGTGCTGACGATGCCGCGGACGGCCGGCCAGCGCGAGCCGAGCCCGGCGACATGAGCGGTTCGGCCGCTGATACTGCCGCCAGGCCGACGGTCTTCATCGTCGACGATCACGGCCTGTTCAGGTCGGGTGTCAGATCCGAGCTCGGCGACCGGGTTGACGTGATCGGCGAAGCCGATGACGTCCAGCCCGCGATCGCGGCGATCGCGGCGAAGAACCCCGACGTGGTGCTGCTCGACGTGCACCTGCCAGGAGGCGGCGGGCAAGATGTTGTCTCGGCTATAACGAGGACGCACCCGGGAGTGCGGTTTCTCGCGCTGAGTGCCTCCGACGCGCCTGAGGACGTTATCGCCGTGATCAGGTCGGGTGCGCGGGGCTACGTGACCAAGACGATCTCGGGCCCCGAGCTCGTCGACGCGATCCGCAGGGTGGCGGCCGGGGACGCGGTGTTCTCTCCCCGGCTTGCGGGGTTCGTGCTTGACGCGTTCGCGTCGCAGCCTGAGCAGCAGGTGCGCCCGGCGTTCGACAGCGAACTCGACCAGCTCACCCCCCGTGAGCGGGACGTGCTGCGGCTGATCGCGCGCGGCTACACGTACAAGGAGATCGGGCGGGAGCTGTTCATCTCGGCCAAGACGGTCGAGAGCCACGTATCGTCGGTGCTGCGCAAGCTGCAGCTTTCGACGAGGCACCAGCTGACCCGCTGGGCCGCCGAGCGGCGCCTAACCTAAGGACGAGATGACTGACCTCTGCGGCCACGACGCCGTGGCGCTCTCCGGCATGCTCAGGAGCAAGCAAGTCTCCGCGCGCGAGGTAGTGGCCGCGCACATCAAGCGGATCGAGGAGGTCGACCCGGCGGTCAACGCCGTGGTGACCAGGACGTTCGACCTTGCGCTCGAGAAGTCCGCGGTAGCCGACGACGCGCTCGCGCGCGGCGCGGACACCGGGCTGCTGCACGGCCTGCCGGTGGCGCACAAGGACCTGGTCCAGACCGCGGGCGTGCGCACCACGTTCGGGTCGCCGGCCTTCGCTGACCACGTCCCGGACACCGACGACCTGATCGTGGAGCGGATGTCAGGCGCCGGGGCGATCAGCCTGGGCAAGACCAACACGCCGGAGTTCGGGGCAGGGTCGCACACGGTCAATCGGGTCTTCGGGGCGACGAGGAACCCGTATGACCTGAGCCGCAGCGCTGGCGGCAGCAGCGGCGGCGCGGCCGCGGCGCTGGCCGCCAGGATGATCGCGCTCGCTGACGGCAGCGACCTCGGCGGCTCGCTGCGTAACCCGGCGAGCTTCTGCAACGTCGTCGGGCTGCGCCCGTCTCCCGGCCGGGTTCCTGGCTGGCCGGTTTCCGACGTGGGGGACTGGCTGAGCGTCGAGGGGCCGATGGCCCGCACCGTCGCCGACGTCGCGCTGTTCCTCGCCGTGATCAGCGGGCCCGACCCGCGGGTGCCGCTCGCGCTCGACGCGCCGCCGCCATCGCTGACCGATCCGGCGCAGGTCACCGGGCTGCTCGGCAGGGACATGCGCGGTGTCCGGGTCGCCTGGAGCGCCGATCTCGGCGGCTTGCCAGTCGATCCCGCGGTCCGTGCGGCGCTCGCCCCTGCCAGGCAGGTGCTGGCCGATCTGGGCTGCGAGGTCGCCGCTGCCGCTCCGGACCTGACCGGCGCGGACGAGGGGTTCAGGACCTGGCGGGCGCTGAAGTACGCCACCGCGTTCGGGCCGCTGGTGGCGCAGCGTCCGGGCGACGTTGGCGCGAACGTGACCTGGAACGTCCAGCGCGGGCTGGAACTCCAGGCGGCCGACCTCAGCCGCGCGACGCAGCTGCTCGCGGCCCTCGCGGAACGGGTCAGTGCGTTCTTCGCGTCCTTCGACGTGCTGGCGTGCCCGGTCAGCCAGGTGCCGCCGTTCGACATCGAGCTCGACTGGGTGCACGAGATCGACGGGGCGCCGCAGCACACGTACCTGGACTGGATGCGGTCGGCCTACCTGATCTCGGCGACGGGACTGCCCGCGATCTCGGTGCCCGCGGGCTTCACGCCGCAGGGCTTGCCGGTCGGGCTGCAGCTTGTCGGGCGGCGTCGCGGCGACTGGGACCTGCTGTCGGTCGCCTACGCCTTCGAGTCGGCAACCGCTTGCGGCACAACGCCGCCGCCCGTGCTCAGCGACCCCGTGGTCAGGGACCCCGTGGTTAGGGACCCCGTGGTTAGCGACCCAGGCGGTCCCTGATCAGGCTGCCGATCGCCGCAGGGCCGGTGACCGGCGCAAACCGCTCGGACTCGGCCCGCAGCAGCTTGTACTCCTCGTCGGTAAGGTCGATGTCCGCGGCCGCGGCATTGCTCTCCAGCTGGGCGACCGTCGACGCGCCGGGGATCGCCACCACGACGGGGTTGCGGATCAGCCAGGCCAGCGCGATCTGCGACGGCGTCGCTGAGTGCGCGTCGGCGACCTGGCGGAGCGCCGCGATCAGGTCGGTCGCACGCTCGAGGTTCTCAGGCAGGAACAGCGCGTTGTTGGCCCTGACCCGGTTCGATGGCCGGTTGTAGCTGTCGTACCGGCCGGAGAGCAGGCCCTGTGCCAGCGGGCTATAGGCGATGATGACCCGGCCGTGTGCCTCGGCGTACGGCACCAGGTCGCGCTCCGGCCTGCGGTCGGCGAGGCTGTAGCGGACCTGGTTGCTCAGCACCCTGGTGCCGAGCGCGTCTTCGGCGGCGATCCACCGGCGCAGCGAGTAGTTGCTGACGCCCACCTCGTCGACCAGCCCGGTCCGCTGCAGAGCGCGCATGCCCCGCATGATCGTGCCGTCCCTGACGGCGGGGTTCGGCTGGTGGACCTGGTACAGGTCGAGCTTGCGCACGCCGAGCCGGCTGGCGCTCGCGACGCCGCGCTGCTCCACCACCGGCGCGACCGGCATCACCGGCAGGATCTTCGTCGCCAGGAAGACCGACTCGATGTCGTCGCCGAGCGCCTCGCCCAGGATCCGCTCGCTGCGCCCGAACCCGTAGATCTCCGCGGTGTCGAACAGCGTCACGCCGAGCTCGAGGGCCCTGCGGACGATGGCCTTGGCCTCCGATCCGGCGTAAGAGTCGCCGTAGCCCCACTCGCGTGAGCCGAACTGCCAGGTCCCGAGGCCGATCTTGGAGACCTTCTTGGCCGTGTCCATGTCCAGATAGCGCATGGCACAAGTCTCTCCCGGCAGGGCGGGATTACGCGCTCTCCGTTCCGAATCGCTTAACGGCTCTTGACGTTCGCTGTATTGGTTGTCACCTTGTGTTCTGTTGTTCTTTGCTTGTCCTGCATCGTCACGCTGCTCCGCACTGGAGGTTTCTATGCACATGAGGATGAGGCGGACCAGGTTCGGGGTGGCTCTGTCCGCCACTGCGCTGGCCGCGTTTTCGATCGGGCTGGCCGCCACTGGCGCCGTCGCCGCCGGCAGCCGCCCGTCCGGCGGCAACGGGGGCGTCAGGCTCGACCGCGCGTTCATCATCGTGTTGGAGAACCACTCGGAGAACGCCGTCATCGGCGACCCGAACGCGCGGTTCATCACCTCGCTCGCCAAGAAGTACGGCGAGGCCAGCAACTACTTCGGCGTCACGCATCCGAGCGAGCCGAACTACATCGCCATGACCAGCGGCTCGAACTGGTCGATCAACAACGACAACCCGGCCAACCGGTTCGACCACACCAACATCGTCGACCAGCTCGAGGCCGCGCACATCTCGTGGGGCGCCTACATGGAGGCGCTGCCGCCGAACCCGCTCGATGACTTCTGGCCGTCAAGCGCGAATCCGCTGTACGCGTCCAAGCACAACCCGTTCGCGCTGTACACCGACGTCCGCGACAATCCCGCACGGGTCGCCAAGATCAAGCCGTACACCGACCTGGCGGGCGACCTGAACGGCCGGCACGCCCCCCGGTTCGTGTACATCATCCCTGACCAGTGCAACGACATGCACGGCGGCGTGTTCACCGCGGTGCCCGGGCACCCGGAGACGCCGTGCCCGTACGGCAGCGCCAACGACGACGCCAATGACGCGGCGCTGAAGCAGAAGGCCGACGCCTTCGTGCAGGGCGCGGTCGGAAGGATCATGTCGAGCCGTGCCTGGACGCCGCACAGCGCGATCTTCATCGTCGCCGACGAGGGCGACTACACCGGCAACGCCGTCAACGGCGGCTGGGACTCCCCGGCCGGATGCTGCGACTCGCCTGTCCTGCCCGCCGGCGACCCCGACATCAACGCGGCATGGCCCGGCGGGCTCTACGGCGGCGGCCTCGTGCCCGCGGTCGTGATCGACCCGAGCGGGCCGCGGCACTTCACCGACGCCACCAGCTTCAACCACTACTCGATGCTGCGCACCATCGAGGATGCGTGGCACCTGCCCGAGCTGGTCTTCGCCAGCGACCACGCGCAGGTACCGACCATGGACGCGTTCTTGTCCAGGTAGGCCTTCTGGGCCCGGCGGGCGGCATCGCGCTGCCCGCCGGGCCAGCGCCTGAGTCCGGTTACGGAAATCAGGCGGAGATACCTGCCTGTACCGAGTGCGCGTCGATGGCGGCGAGCTCGTCGGCGGTGAACGCGGTTCCGGTGATCGCGCGCAGGTTCTCCTCGAGCTGAGCGACGCTGCTCGCGCCGATCAGGGCCGAGGTGACCCGGGGCTCGCGCAGCACCCAGGACAACGCGAGCTGCGCCAGGGTCTGGCCGCGGGACCGCGCGAGCTCATTGAGCGCGCGCAGGTGCCCGACCGTCTCATCGGTGAGCAGGTCGGGTGAGAGCGACCCTGCCCTGCTGGCGCGTGATCCGTCCGGGATTCCGTTCAGGTAGCGGCTGGTCAGCACCCCCTGAGCGAGCGGCGAGAACGCGATGCAGCCAAGCCCGTCGCGGTCGAGCGTGTCGAGCAGGCCTTCCTCTACCCAGCGGTCGAGCATCGAGTAGTTCGGCTGGTGGATCAGCAGGCGCACGCCCATGTGCCGGAGGATGGCCGTCGCCTCCTCGGTCTGCTCTGGCTCGTACTGCGAGATCCCCGCGTATAGCGCCTTGCCGGACTGGACCGCCGTGGCGAGCGCGCTCATCGTCTCCTCGAGCGGCGTGCGCGGGTCGGGACGGTGGCTGTAGAAGATGTCGACGTAGTCCAGGCCCATCCGGCGCAGCGACTGGTCCAGGCTCGCCAGCAGGTACTTCCGCGAGCCCCAGTCGCCGTACGGGCCCGGCCACATGTCCCACCCGGCTTTGGTGGAGATCATCAGCTCGTCCCGGTACGGCCGCAGGTCCTGCGCCAGTATCCGGCCGAAGTTCGTCTCCGCTGAGCCGTACGGCGTGCCGTAGTTGTTGGCCAGGTCGAAGTGCGTGACGCCCAGGTCGAAGGCCCGGCGGATGATGGCGCGCTGGGTGTCAAGCGGAGTGTCATGGCCGAAGTTCTGCCACAGGCCGAGCGAGATCATCGGCAGGTCGATGCCGCTCTGGCCGCACCGGCGGTAGGTCATCTGCTGGTAACGCCCCGCATCGGCGAGATAACTCATCGCTGGCCTCCTGTCACGCCGCCGGCTCGCACGCCGCCGAGCACCTCGTTCCACTGGCGGATCTGCCAGGACCTGACCACGCCCTGCAGCACGAACGGGTCGCCGGCCGCGAACTCCTGCGCCCCTTGCTTTGACCGGAAGATGGCCATCGAGCCCTCGGCCTGCGGGTCGCCGAACGTGCCGACCATGAGCAGCTCGCCCCGCGCGCGGAAGTCGTCCAGCCTGGCCTTGTGGGCGGGGAAGACCGGCGGCGCCTTGGCAGCGATGTCGTCCGCGGAATCGTAGAGGAGCACGAAGACGGGCGCGGGCGGCTGACCCGGCGCGCTGGCAGCTGAGCTCATCGGCACCTTCCTGTGGCTGGCCCGGCTATCAACCTCAGGACCCTCACCTTAGGCTGTCCGCCATGGGTGACTTCCTTCCGGTCAAGGGCTACGAAACGGTCAGCGTCTACCGGTCGGGCGCGGCCGTGAAGCTGGAGCTGAGCCGGCCCGATCGCATGAACGCGCTGAACAGCCAGCTCAGGACCGATCTGCTCGAGGCGGTCCAGGACGTCGCCGAGGACGACGAGGTCAGGGCCGTGCTGCTGACCGGCGCTGGCCGGGCGTTCTCGAGCGGAGCCGACCTGCGGGAAGACAGGCAGCTGACCCCGGACGGCCATCCCGACGTCTACAGCGTGCTGACCGGGCACTACCACCCGATCATCATGTGCCTGCGCGAGATGCCCAAGCCGGTGATCGCCGCCGTCAACGGGGCGGCCGCGGGCATCGGGTTGTCACTGGCGCTGGCGTGCGACCTGGTGCTGGCCGGCGAATCCGCGTACTTCCTGCTGGCTTTCGTCAACATCGGCCTGGTCCCCGACGGCGGCTCGTCGCTCCTGGTGCCGAGCCGGATCGGGTTCGCGCGTGCGGCCGAGCTCGCGATGCTTGGCGAGCGGCTGAGTGCGGCCAGGGCACTGGAATGGGGGCTGATCAACCAGGTCTGGCCGGACACCGAGCTGGCTGGCCGCGCCGAGGCGCTGTGCGGCAAGCTCGCCGATGGGCCGACCGGCTCCTACGCGGGAACCAAGCGGCAGCTGAACAGGTGGCTCTACCAGGACATGGCCGGCCAGCTGGAGTTCGAGGCCAGGATCCAGCAAGAGCGGGCAGGGTCGGTTGACTTCGCCGAAGGCGTTGCCGCGTTCTCGGAGAAGCGGCCGCCGCGGTTCACCGGCTCGTGAGCAGTGCCAGCCCGGGGGGACGGCCCCCCGGAGCCCCCCGTGCTCGCGCCTTCAGTGCGCGGCCGCTGACTCCGGAGACGTGGGCGGACCTGGAAGAGCTGTTCGGGCTGCCTGGCGGGTCGATCGTGCGCGGCTGCTGGTGCATGTTCTACCGCAGGACAGGCCCGTCGCCCGGGCATGACGGCCCGCCAGGTTCGATCAAGGCGGCGAACAAGCAGGCGATGTGCGACCTGGTCGGGTCCGGGGTCGTGCCGGGCCTGATTGGCTACTCCGATGGCGCCCCGGCCGGCTGGATCAGTCTCGGCCCGCGCGAGGAGTACCTGAAGCTGCGCAGGTCGCCGGTGATGAAGCCAGTCGACGACACCCCGGTCTGGTCGGTCGTCTGCAGCTACGTCGCGCGTCCGTACCGCGGCGAGGGCATGCAGCACCTGCTGCTGGACGCCGCGATCGAGTACGCAAGGCGCAGCGGCGTGGCCGTGCTCGAGGCCTATCCGGTCGACAAGCCTCAGCGCAGCCACGACGACTTCATGTTCTTCGGCTCGCGCAGCCTCTACGAGCGGGCCGGATTCCGCGAGGTGGTACGCCGGTCGCCGACCAGGGTCGTGATGCGACTGGAGCTCGGCTCCAGCACCTGATTCAGTACCGTCAGGACAGCAGCTCGCCCGCGAAGGCGCGGACGAGCGGGTGCATCGTGTAGCTCGTGCCGCCACCGATGCCCTGTCCGTGAGACCTGTCCAGCAGCCCGGCGTCGGCCAGCTCGGGGGTGACCTTTGCCGCCTCCGTGTCGGCCAGATGGGTGCCCATCGAGTCCGCAGCGTTCCGATGGCCTGCAGCCAGGAGCGCGAGCGCGGACCTGGCCGGGCCGCTGACGCCGTGAGCCGCGGTTCCCAGCCTGCTCCGCATGCTAGCCTTCCCGACCGTCAGCTCATCGAGGCGCCGGCTCTCGTCCGACAGCAGGCCGGCCAGTTCGGTCACGGTCAGGTCAGGCTCGTCGGCCAGCCGGGCGCCTGCGATCCGCAGGGCAAGCGGCAGGTTCCCGCAGGCGGCGGCGATGGCCCTGGCCGCGTCGGCTTCTGTCTCTGCCTGCAGGTCGGCATCCAGCCAGGCGTCCGCGATGTTCCGGCCGGAAATCCTGGCCAGCAGCAGGACCGAGTTGGCCGGGTGCAGGCCGCCGAGCTCGACGTACCTGGCGCCCTCCAGATCAGGCAGCCGGGCCCGGCTGGTCACGAGCACCGCGGAGCCAGCCGTCCCCGGCAGGAGCGGCATGACCTGGGCCGCGCTGCTCGCGGCGTCGGCGACCAGCAGTACGCGCCTGGCAGCCAGCACGGACCGGTACAGCGCCTCGCGCTCGAACTTCGCGGACGGGATGTCCGGGGCGGGGACGCCGAGCCCGCGCAGCAGCTCGCCGAGCACCACCTGCGGGTCGCGAGGCCGGCCGCCGTCGTCCAGGCACGCATAGAGCTGGCCGTCAGGGAACGCTGCCTTCGCCGCGTGCGCCGCCTGCACGGCCAGCGCCGTCTTGCCCGTTCCCAGCATTCCCGTCACGACCGCGATGGCCATTCCCTGGCCCGACAGAAGGTTGCGCAGGCGCGCTAGCTCCGCCGCCCGGCCGGTGAAGTCCGCGATCGCCCTCGGCAGCTGGCACATCGGTTGCCAGCTGCCAGGAGCGGCACGGGCAATCGTCCGCGGCTCCGGGTCTGGCCGCAGCATCAGCCCTGGGTCATCGGCCAGCACACGCCGGTGCAGCTCCTGCAGCTCCGGGCCGGGGTCGATGCCGTACGCGCTGATCAGCGTCATCCTGAGCCTGCCGAACGCGGCGAGCGCCTCGGTCCTGGCACCGGACCTGTAGAGCGCGATGATCAGCTGCGCCCACGCGTGCTCGTGCAGCGGGTCGGCCGCGACGACCGCGCGCAAGTCGGTGAGAACCTGCCGGTGCTCGCCGACCGCGAGCCTGGCGTCGGTGAGCGCGTCGATTGCCTCCTTGCGCTGGGCGAGCAGCCGTTCCCTGGCCGGTACGGCGGGCAGGTCGGCCAGCGGCGGATCACTCCAGAGGCCAGCGGCGTGGCTCAGCAGCGTGGCGGCCAGCCGCGGGTCGCCGCCGTCCAGCGCCTCCCGGCCGCGTCTGGCCAGGTCGTGGAAGTCATCAAGGTCGAGCTCGCCTGGCCCGGCGGTGATCAGGTACCCGGACGGATGGGTCCGCAGCCGTCTCGCATCGGGCAGCGCCTTGCGGATCCCGTACACGCAGCTGCGTAACGAGACGTCGGGGCTGAGTGGCGGAACATCGCCCCACAGGCCGGCGGCCAGGCTGCCGGCCGAACACGGCTGGCCGGCGTTGACCAGCAGGAGCGCGAGGGCCGTGCGGTGCAGCCGCCTCGTGATGGCAACAGGCTGGCCGGCGTCGTCGGTGATCTCTAAGGAGCCAAGAATCCGGAATCGCACTGCGGCCCTCCGTCCCGCGGACCTAGGAAGGAACGGGCCAATCGTAAGCACGGTTTCGGCTGCAAGACCGGAGAACGGCGGCAATCGCCGTCCCGCCCTAGTTCGCGACCACCCTATGAACCCTTGGTGGTGTCATAGGCCCACCAAGGGTTCATAGGGTCGGCGGGAGGAGCGGTACCGGGGGGGCGGCGGGTCATCGTGATGGCAGCGGGTACGCCATGGCCGTACTGACGTCTCGGCAGAGGAGCTAGCAGCGTGGACCAGAAGCTCGAGGTTGTCACCATCCCGGTCTCGGACGTCGACCGCGCGAAGGAGTTCTACGTCAGGCTCGGGTGGCGGCTCGACGCGACGCCGCCCGGCGTCGTCCAGGTCACGCCGCCCGGTTCCTGGTGCTCGGTCCAGTTCGGGCCGGGCCGCACGTCGGCGGCGCCAGGGTCGGCCCAGGGCATGTTCCTGATCGTCGCCGACATAGGGGCCGTCAGGGAGCAGCTTGCCGCCGCCGGCGTCGACGTGGGCGACGTCTTCCACCTGGGCCCCGACGGCCCGGTCAGCGGGCCGGATCCGGAGCATCGCAGCTACCGCTCGCTCGCCACGTTCAGCGATCCGGACGGCAACAGCTGGCGCCTCCAGGAAGTCACGAGCCGGTTGCCGGGTCGCGTCGACACCGGCGTGACGTCGTTCGGCTCCGCGACCGACCTGGCGAGCGCGATGCGGCGGGCGGCGGCCGCCCACGGCGAGCACGAGAAGCGCATCGGCGCGGCAGACGCGAACTGGCCTGACTGGTACGCCGCGTACATGGTGGCTGAGCAAGCCGGAGCAGCGCCGCCTGAGTGAGCACCTCTGCCCTTGCGCGCTCACTGGCTGCGCGTTCACGCGGTGATCACGGATCGATCACAGGGCCGGTCCTATAGTCGCGTGGCACGGGGCTGGCCGATCACGAGCGCGGGCGCGCATGCAAGGGACAGGTATGCAGACAGGCAGGGTTATCGCGGCGTTAGCTGCGGGCTGTACCGCGGTTCTCGTTAGCTGCGGCACGCAGGCGGCCGATGTCGCGCTGCCCGCGAAGCCCGGGCACGTCGCGCCGGCGGCGGCGAAGGCGCCTAGGCCGACCCAGCGCGACCAAGTCATCGCTGCCTATGAGGGCTACTGGCACGCGACTAGCGCGGCGCTCGCGTCCCGCGACCCGGGCAGGGCCAGGACGATCATGGCGGGTTACGTCCCTGGCGGCGTGATACCCGGTCTCGTCAGGGGGTTGCAGGCGATCTGGCGCCGGGACGAGATCGGCTATGGCAGCCCCGTCTTCCACATCCTGAGCGTGACGATCACCGGGCACGGGACCGCCGCCGTGCACGACTGCGTCGACCTCAGCCACACCGGCTTCCAGAACCGGCAGACCGGCCAGATCGTCGGCGGCTTCGGCCAGTCCCACGATTTCATGATCACCACGCTCGTGCGCCAGCGCGGGCGGTGGCTGGTCACAGGAGCGATTCCGGTGGTGCAGTCATGCGCGTACTAGTCCGTCCTCGCCTCGCCCCAGCGGCGCTCATCGCCGCCGTCTTCGTCGTCGCGGCAGCGAGCGTGCTTGCCGCCGCACCCGCGCACGCCGCCCTGGCGGGTGGCGGCGGCGGTGGCGGCAACTGCTACCCGGTCAACTTCACCTGGATCTGCGTCTACAGCGGCGGCAGCGGCGGCAGCCCCGGCTCGAGCGGCGGCTCGGGAACCGTGACCTGCACCTACACCAAGGCATCGCCAGGCGTGCTGCAGCGGGCCGGCATCGGGCCGCCAGCGCCCGGTTATGAGTGGGACATCATGACCTGCCCCGGCTCGCCCCAGGGTCCGCTCGGCGGCCAGCTTGTCCAGGTCAGCACGAGCACCGGCGCCCCGGCGATCAGCCCCTTTGACCTGTTCAAGATCGCGATCGGGGAGCTGTCCGTGCCGGCGCTCGCCGCGGCGACCGCGCCGCCGCGCGGCAAGGACGGCCTGGTCGGCCTGCCCGAGTGGTACTGGGTCGCGCGGGGCCAGTGGCACCCGGTCAGCGTCACCGTCAGGGCAGGGCCGGTCTGGGCGACAGCGAGCGCGAGTCCCACCGCGCTCAGCTACGTGCCGGGCGGCGGGATGGGGTCGGTCAGCTGCAAGGGACCAGGCATGCCGTTCGACCGGACGACACCGGCCACCCAGCAGCGCAGCAGTTGCTCCTACACCTACACCCAGGCGTCTAAGGGCCAGCCAGGCAACGCCTTCCAGGCCGGGTTGTTCGTCACCTGGACGGTCAGCTGGACCGGGTCGGGCGGCGCGGGCGGCCTGGTCACGAACGACTACACGACCGGCAACGCGTTCGCCGTCCGGGTGGCCCAGGCCGAGGCGCTGGTGACCGCGCCATGAGCGGCAAGGACGGACCGGCGACCGGCACGGCATACCATCCGCAGACCGACACGGCGTTCAACGGAGCGCCGCGCCAGGCCGCGCAGCCGATCGCGCTGGCGCGGCTGCCGCGCCGCCGGCGTCCCGGCATGATCGCGCTGGCCGTCGCCCTGGTGGGCGCGGGCATCCTCGCGAGTACTGCCGTTTATTCCGCAACTAACCACAGGGCGCCGGTCCTGGTTGCCGAGGCCTACGTGCCCGCCGGGGCTCTGATCACGGCCAGCGACCTGGGCACGGCCAGCGTGTCAGCGGGCAGCGGCGTGCACGTGATCCCCGCGAGTCAGCTCTCCCAGGTGGTCGGCCACGTCGCGGGCACGACGCTGCATCCAGGGATGCTGCTCACCGCCGCGGAACTGGGTACCCAGCGGCCGCCTGATCCAGGCCAGGTGCTCGTGCCGCTGCCGGTGCGGCCGTCCGCGCTGCCCGCAAGCGGCCTGCAGCCAGGGGATCACGTGCTGGTGGTCGCGACGCCGGGTGCGCAAGGCCAGGCAGGTTCTGCCACAGCCGCGCCGGCCCTGAGCGTCCCCGTCGCCGGGGTGGTGGAGGCCGTCAGCATGGCGGCCAACACCGACGGGTTCGGCGTCGTGGACGTGCTGGTGCCAGCCAAGAGCGGCGGGGACCTGGCGGCACAGGCCTCTACCGGCCAGTTCGCGCTGATCGTGACCAAGCGGAGCCCGGCGTGAGCCTGTACGCGCTGGTCTCGCCTGGCGGGTCGGCCGGCTGCACGACGACGGCCCTGGCCGTGACCCTGACCTGGCCGCAGCCGGTCATCCTCGCCGAATGCGATCCGGCCGGCGGCGACATCCTTGCCGGCCTGTTCGCCGGGCACCTGCCGGCGCCGCGCGGACTGCTCGGCGTGGCTTTCGAGGCAGGCAGGGGCGTGGAGGCGATGTCCGCCGAGGCGGGCGCGCAACTCACCGCGCTCGACGGCAGCGGCGCCAGGATGTTCCTGGCCGGGCTGACCGACCCGCGCCAGGCGCCGGGCCTGGCCCCGGCCTGGCCCGCCATTGCCCGGATGCTGTCCAGCCAGGAATGTGACGTGATCGCCGACTGCGGCCGGCTGGACGCTGGCGACGGGCAGCCGTCCGCTGTGCTCGCCGAATCCCGGCTCGTTGCCATGGTGCTGCGGTCCTCGCTCAGGCAGATCGCCGCGGCAAGGCCCAGGATCGAGCTGCTTGCCCAGCTGCTCGGCGGCCCCGAGCGAATCGGCTTGCTGCTGGTCGGGGACAAGAACCATCGCTACGGCGAGATCTCAAGGACGCTCGGCGTCCCGGTGCTGGCGAGCATTCCTCTCGATGCCAGGACAGCCACGGTGCTGTCCGATGGTGTCGGCCGACGGTCGAACCTGTCGGACCGGCCGCTCATGCGCGCCGCGCAGGCGGCGGGCGCGGCGATCACCAAGGCCGCTCGGGATGCGGCACCGCTCGACCTGGCCAGCGCGAACGGGCACCTGGCGTGAGCGGGGAGCCAGGACGTAACGCAGGCGGCGAAGCCGTGCGCCACGGTCTGCAGTGGCCACCGCGGTATGAGCCACAGCACCAGAACGGCCACCAGGCCGCCGCAGGAATCAGCCTCGCGCCCGCGCCAGCAGGCCCGAGGCCAGCGCCCGCCGCCCTAGCAGGCCCGGGGCCAGCAGCCGGCCCGCAGGGCCCGGCCGGCCGTCCCCGGGCCGGCCGGGCCACGGGAGCCTGACTGGGCGCGCGAGCCGCTCGGCATGGCCGACTCCCGGCTCCTGGCCGGCATCCCCGAGATCCTCGCGATGATCGCCGACCTACTGCCTGACCGGGCCGAGCAGGCCGAGGTCATGCCGCTCATCAGGGATGCCGCACGGGCCTGGTCGCAGCGCCAGCTTCGGCAGGGCACGCCCGTCCCGGGCGCCGAGGCCGTGGAGACGCTCGCCCAGGCCGTCTACGACCAGCGGTACGGGCTCGGGCCGCTGGCCGCCTACCTGCGCGATCCCGACGTGGAGAACATCGACGTCAACGGGTGCGACCGGGTCTGGATCAGCTACAGCACAGGAGAGCGCGTCGCTGCCCCGCCGATCGCGGCCAGCGACGACGCGCTCGCGAGCATGATCAGGAGCTGGGCCACCCGCGGCGGCCAGACGGCACGCGACTTCTCTGCCGCGTCGCCGCTGGTGAACGTCGCGCTGACGGGCGGCGCGCGGATGACGGCGACCATGTCGGTGACGCCGCGGCCCTGCCTGTCGCTGCGCAGGCACGGCCAGCTCGAGGTCACCCTGCATGACCTGATCAAGCTCGGCACGATCGACCAGGCCATGGCCGGATTCCTGGCCGCGGCGGTGCGGAGCCGGTGCAACATCATCGTCACCGGCGGCGTGAACGCGGGCAAGACCACGCTGCTGCGCGCCCTGGCAAGCGAGATCCACCCGAGCGAGCGCATTGCGACGCTGGAGTCCGAATACGAGCTCTACCTGCACGACCGCGAACAGCATCCGGACGTGATCGCGTTCGAGGCCAGGGAGGCGAACTCCGAAGGCGCCGGCTCGGTCTCGCTGCATGACCTGATCGCGCACGCGCTGCGGCACAACCCGCAGCGGATCCTGGTCGGCGAGGTGCGCAGGAGCGAGATCATGCCGATGCTCGAGGCTATGAACTCGGGCCAGGAAGGCTCGATGTGCACGCTGCACGCGAACTCGCCGACCGAGGCCTTCGACCGGATCCTCATCCTCGGCCTGCGCGGCGGGCTCGCCCTGGCCGAGCGGGCGATCCACATCCTGGTCGGGATGGCCGTCGACCTGGTCGTGCACGTGCGCAAGCGCTACGACGGACAGCGGACGGTGCGCTTCATCTCGGAGATCCTCGAGGTCATGCCGCCAGGAGACACCGAGCGTCCGGCGGTGAACAGGCTGTTCCTGCCCGAGGGCCCAGGCGGCCGGGCGGTCGCCGCGCACACGCCGTCGCCTGGCATGCTGACGCGGCTTGAGGCCGCCGGCTTCAGCCCGGCGCTGCTCGACCAGCGAACCCCGAGGCCAGCAGCCGGCCCGCAGGGCCCGAGGCCAGCAGCCGGCCCGCAGGGCCCGAGGCCAGCAGCCGGCCCGCAGGGCCCGAGGCCAGCAGCCGGCCCGCAGGGCCCTGGCTCATGGTCACGGCGATGATCGTCGTCGCCGCGCTGGCTGGAGCGCTGATCATGGCCGGGATCGTGCTCGGGTTCGCTGAGCTGACGAGGCAGGCACCCGCGCCAGGCCAGCCGCCGGGGCGCGCACTGGCGTCACGCCGGATCTCGGCCGCCAGGAAGCGGTTCGCGCTCGCGTTCGCTGCCGGGCTGATCATGCTGGCGCTGACCCGGTGGCCGGTGGCGGCACTCGCTACGGCGGGCGCGGTCATGTTCCTGCCGAGACTCACCGCGACCAGGGCCGCCAGGCAGCGGATCGCGAAGCTCGAGGGACTCGAGCAGTGGACGCGCCGGCTCTCCGACATGCTGACGGCGAGCCGGGGGCTCGAGGACGCGCTGGCCGTGAGCGCGAGGAGCGCGCCGGCCGCGATCGCAGAGCCGGTCACCGCGCTCGCGAGGCGCCTGGCAGCCAGGGCCGGCACCGAGGACGCACTGCGCGCGTTCGCCGCCGAGATCGATGACCCGGCTGGCGACCGGATCGCCGCCGCGCTGATCATCGCCACCGGCCAGCGGGGCGGTGCCGTGCACGGCGTGCTGAGCGCCTTAGCCGAGATCCTGGCCAGGGACATCGCGGCGCGGCGCGAGATCGAGGCTGAGCGGGCCCAGCACCGCACGACGCTGCGCTGGATCGTCGCGTTCGTCGCCGGCTTCACGATCTTCGCGATCCTGAACCGGTCCTACTCGGCGCCGTACGGCACCCTGGTCGGCCAGGTCGTCCTGGCGCTGGTGGCGCTGCTCTACGCGGCCGGGCTCGGCTGGCTGCACAGGCTCGGCATGCTGCCGGGCCCCGGCCGCTTCCTCGATGCCCGCAGCGAAGAGCCGCCGTGGCGGCGCGCGGGCATCGGCGCGCCCTCACGGCCGGTGGAGGCCGGCAGGTGAACCCGCTGATCATCCTCGCCGGAGCGCTGGCCGGACTTGGCGTGTTCGCCGCTGTCGCTCAGCTCATGCCTGGCGGACCCAGGCTCGACGCGGCGCTGGCCAGGATCCACGCGGCCGGATCGGACGAACCTGACGTGGCTGGCCTGCGCCGGTCACTGAGCCAGTTTGCCGCCGCTCTGCCCTGGCTCCCGGTTCCCGCGGCTGACCTGGCGCTGCTCGGACACGACAGGGAACGGTGGTTCGGCAACAAGGTCATCTGCGGGCTGACCGGACTCGCTATCGTCCCGGCGCTCACGGCCCTGTTAGCGCTGGCGGGCTACCGCCCGTCGTGGACCATCCCGGCGGTGGTCTCGCTCGCGCTCGGCACCGGCCTGTTCTTCACTCCCGACCTGGTCATCAGGGTCAACGCCGCGGAGAAGCGCGCGGACTTCCGGCACGCGCTGACCAGCTACCTGGACCTGGTCAGCCTTGAGCGTGGCGCGGGGGCCGGGCCGACCGAGGCGCTGGAAGCCGCCGCCCAGATCGGCGGCGGCTGGGCGTTCGCCAGAATCGGAGCCGCGCTTGACGCGTCGAGGAAGGCCGGGCGGCCGCCGTGGGAAGGCCTGGCCGCCCTCGCCGCCGAGACCGGCGTCGTCGAGCTCGCCGACCTGGCCGACATCGCCGAGGTGGCCGGCAACGAGGGCGCCAGGATCCTGAAGACGCTGGCCGCCAGGGCCGAGTCGATGCGAGCCGAGGCGCTCTCGGCCACCAAGGCCAAGGCAGGCGCGCGCAGCACCACCATGGTCGTCCCGATCGCGCTGCTCGGCGCCGGCTTCCTTTTGCTGCTTATTTTCCCGATCGTCTACCGGACGTTCGGCTGACGGATCGACACGAGGGAGGCATCTGTGGAACCACTCTGGTTCACCGCCAGCTACCTGGCCGCGCTCGCGCAGCGCCGGATCAGGACGCTGCTCAAGGACAACGATGCGGGCGCGCTATCGCTGGAATGGATCGTCATCGCCGTCCTGCTGGTGGCCGCCGCCACGGCGGCCGGCGCGTTCTTCACCGGTGCGATCAGTCATGAAGCGGGCAAGCTGCCGTAACGCGCGCCGTCCGCCAGAGCGGCCAGCGGTGCCAGTGCCGCCGGGCCGCTCGCGGACCCGCGCTTCCTGGCTGCGCCGCGACGACGGCGCCCTGACGCTCAGCTACGTGATCATCATCCCGGTGTTCCTGGCCGGGATCATGGTGATCGTCCAGGCGTGCGTGTGGTACCTGGCGCGCGAGACCGCGATCGGCGCGGCCCGTCAGGGCGCGGACGTGGCGCGGACCGCTCATCCGCCGCCAGGCAACGGAACGCGGGCGGCCGTCGTGTTCGCCAGGCAGGCGGCGCCGGGTTTCCTGCTCGCGCCTGCCGCGTCCGCCGCCGGCAGCTCCGCGGCGACCGTCAGGATCCGGGTCACCGGCAGGGTGCCTTCGCTGGTGCCCGGCATGGTGCTCACGGTCAGCGAGGTCGTCACGGCCCCTGTCGAGCGCTTCACGGCCGTCGGCCGCGACGGGTCAGGCCCCGACGTCATGGCCCTGGCCAGGCTCGGCACCGCCGGAGGCTTGCATGCCGGCTAGGTGGTGGCGGCTGGCCCGAGACGACGGGAACGCAGCGCTCGAGCTGCTTATCCTCGCGCCAGTCATCCTGGCCCTGATCGGGCTGGTGATCGCCGCCGGGCGGACCTCCGTGGCGCAGGGCTCGGTCGACGCCGCGGCCCGCGATGCCGCCCGCCAGGCGTCCATCTCACTGTCCCCGGCCGCCGCCAGGCAGGCGGCGCTGTCGAGCGCGAACGCGGCGCTGCGTGCTGACGGACTGCACTGCAAGCCGGTGGTCAGGCTCAGCCTGCAACCAGGGTTCAGCACACCGCTCGGCCAGCCCGCCCAGGTCAGTGCCGCGGTGAGCTGCACGGTGCCGCTGTCTGACCTGCTCGTTCCCGGCGTACCCGGCTCCCGGCGGCTGACCGCGCGGTTCACGTCACCGCTCGACCCGTACCGGTCACGGGCCGACGGCCTTATGTCACAGCGTCGTCACACCCCCGCCGGCACGATCAGGCGCAGGAGGTGATCCAGGATGCGGCATCCATGCGCCTCACGGCCTGACGGTGAGCGTGGCTCGCTGACCCTGATGCTGGCCGTTTTGATGGTGGCGCTGTTAGCCCTGGCCGGCCTCGTGATCGACGGCGGCCGCAAGCTGAACCAGTCAGCGAGCGCCTACGCGATCGCGCAGGAAGCGGCTCGGGCTGGCGCCGGGATGGTGGACAGGTCAGCCGCCTATCGGTCAGGCACCTTCCGCGTCGACCAAGGCCAGGCGCTGGCGGCCGCCCGCGACTACCTGACCGGAGCTGGCTACAGCGGGTCGGTCACCGCTGACGGGACCCGCCGGATCCGGGTCACCGTAACCGTGAGCGAGCCGACGCTTGTGCTGTCACTGATCGGGATCGACACGATGACGTCGACAGGCTCGGCCGTCGCGTCCCTGGTCACCGGCGTGACAGGACCCGGCACGTGACCCGCTCCGTAGCCATGCTGCGCGGAGCAGCGGCCGCGGCGACCCTGGCGGCCACCACCGCCGGCCTGCCGATCCTGCTGCTGCGGCTCGGCGGCTCGCCGATACCCGCCGGGCTGCCGTCCTGGCACACGATGACGTACGTCCTGCTGCACAAGGACAACGGGGGCCTGTTCCTCGGCGCCGTCCGCGATGTCTCCTGGGTCGCCTGGGCAGCGTTCACGGTCGCCGTGCTGGCCGAGATCCAGGCGACGCTGCGCGGCCGCCAGGCCCCGCGGCTGCACCTGCTCGGCATGCAAGGCGCGGCGGCGAAGCTGGTCGCGGTCGCATCGGTCGGCTTCAGCACCCCGGTCGCGGTCAGCCTCGCCGCGACCCCCGCGATGGCGGCTCCCGCGGCCCAGCTGGCCCACGTCAGGCCCCCTGGGACGCCGGTCACTGCCCAGCCGATCACCCTCGAGGCGCTCGTCAAGCCGGCGGAGCACACCATGCATGAGTCAGCGCTGGCAGCGGCCGCGCATCAGGTCCCGGCGCGCAGGACCGCTGTCGTCAGGCCTGGCGACTGCCTGTGGACGATCGCGGCCCACTATCTCGGCGCCGGCGACCGCTACCCGGTGCTGCTCAGGCTGAACCTCGGCCACGAGATGGGCAACGGCCAGCTGTTCACCGACCCGTCGCTGATCATGCCGGGCTGGCGGCTCACGCTTCCCGGCACGGCCGCGCACGGCGGGCCCGCCGGCCCGCCGCCGCACGCCGGACAGCACCAAGGCCACCCGTCTGGCAACAAGCACTTCCGCGACCCGCATCCGGGCGCCGGGGCAGGCGGTGCGGGCGGTGCGGGGAAGGCCGGTGCTGGCGGTACCGGCGGTGCGGCAGGGAGGGCGGGGGCTGGCGGGACGGGCCGCGGGACACGCTCGGGCGCGGGCGGGTCAGGCGGGTCAGGCGGCGCTGGCGGGCCATCGGGCGCCGGCGGACCCGCTGGTCACGGTGCTGGTGGGGCGAGCGGTTCTGGCGGGGCAGGGGGAGCGGCCGGCGCACAAGGAACCAGCGCTGGGTCGGGTTCGGGCCGCGCGACCGGGGGAGCGGAACAGCGTGAGGCATCCGCGGCCGGACAAGGAGAGGAGGCGGAGCAGGTCGTGCTCTTCACGCTCGGAATGCTCGCCGGCGCCGCCCTGGTCTGCCTGGAGCGGCTGAGGCACCGGCAGCGCCAGCACCGGCGGCTCGGCCGCAGGATCGCGCTGCCCGCGGACGAAGACAGCCAGCGGATCGAGCAGAAGCTCCGCGCGGCCGCTCCGCCCGCACCGCCGGCCTCGCTCAGGGACGCCCTCTGCGATCTCAGCGCTGGCGTGGCCGACGGCGGCGACCCGCTGCCGCCGATCGTGGGCATCCATCTCACGCCCGACAGCATCGACGTGCTGCTGTCCGCCCCGTCCGCCGGGCCGCCGCCCCCGCCGTTCAGCATCGCGCCTGGACGGCAGGGGATGTGCTGGACGACCGCGCTGACGGACGTTCCTTCCGACTGGGCGGCCTCGCCGCCCATGCCAGGGGAGGTCGGTGACCTGCTTCCCGGGCTGTTCACGGCCGGAGCTACCGACGGCGGCTTCCTCCTGCTCGACCTCGAGGCCATGCGGGTCACGTGCTGCGACGGCCCGGCTGAGCTGACCGACAGGCTCCTGGTGACCGCTGCCACCGAGCTGGCAGCCAGCCGGTGGAGTGGCTGGTACGAACTGATCCTGGCCGGCTGCGACGAGCTGGACGTGCTCGGCAGGGCCGACCGTTGCCGCGACCTGGACGAGGCGCTCGAGGTACTCGAGGCCAGGGTCGCGACGATCGACAGGCGACTGCGCGACAACCGGCAGGCCGACGTCAGGAGCCGCAGGATGGAAGACCCTGAGGACGAGGACTGGGGCCTGACGCTGCTGGTCAGCCGGCTCCAGCCGACGCCTGAGCAGATGGCGCGCCTGCTCGACCTGTCCGACGGGCCAGGCGGGATAGCGGCCCTCGTCGCCGGTGACACCCAGGCCGCCGACGGCAAGCTCGCCCCCGCCGTGTTCCGGCTCGCCGCTGACCAGGACGGCCCTGGCGGGATGATCGCGACCATCAGCCTGTCCTACCTGGGTCCGCACCACCAGCTCACCGTCAGGCCGCAGACGCTGACGGCCGACGAGTACCAGGCGCTGGCCGGGCTGTTCGCGACCGCGGTCACGACTTCCGATGTCAGCCCTGAGGCGGCGCCGTACGACGAGGCGGAGGGCCCGCCGTGGATGCATTTCGCCGCCGCCCCTGTGCTGCCGGATCTCGGCGAGCGCAGGGGTCAGGGCGGCGAATTCGCCAGGCCGATGAGCACACCGGAGCCCGACGACGAGTTCGCCGCGCCGCGGGAGCTGGCGGGTCAACCGGATCCCGCAGCAGAACCGGAGCAGCAAATGCGGCACGCAGACCAAGGCAGGCGGAACCTCGCGCGGCACGCGCGACCCAGCCTGAGCGTGAACGTGCTCGGCACGTTCGAGGTGCGCGGCACTGCTGAGCCGCTGCAACCAAAGCAGGCCGAGCTGGTGCTCGCGCTCGCCCTGCACGCCCCGGTCGGCCTGGCCAACTCGGCGCTGTGCACCATGCTCGGTGCCGACGCCGACCACCCGCGCCCGGCCGACTCGGTCAGGCAGCTGATCACCAGGACCAGGCGGCGCCTCGGCCAGGCACCCGACGGCCAGGAGTACATCATTCACCTGGGCAGCGGCATCTACGTGCTACACGACGAGGTCCGGCTTGACTGGGCGGCGTTCAGCGCCCTGGCCAGGCGCGGCCGGGCCGAGCGGCACGCCGGCGACCTGCGGGCGGCACTTGAGCTGGTCCGCGGCGAGCCCTTCGCCGAGTGCTTCCACTGGTGGATCGACATCGCGCTGGTCGAGACCATGCGCGCCGAGATCGTCGACACCGCGGACCTGCTAGCGCAGATCGAGCTGAGGGCCGGAGACGCACATGCCGCCAGGCGGGCGGCGCGGATCGGACTGTCCGCGGAGACCGCCGCCGAGCAGCTGTGGCGGGCGCTCATGCGGGCCGAGCACGCGGCCGGCAACCCGGCCGGGGTGGCGTCGGCGTGGTCGGCCTGCCTTGACGCGATCACCGAGATCGCGCCGGGCGGCGAGCCACATCCCGACACCGAGCGGCTGTACCACGAGCTCAGCAGGGGCGCTCAGCAGCTGAGCCTGCGACACTGACCAGGCTGGCTGGCTTAGGCTAACCCTGACGAGACAGGGGGATGCCATGGCGCAGGCAGTGTTCTTCACCATAGGTGCGCACGTGGCGTGCGACGACGGCCCGTGCGGCACGGTGAAGCGGGTCGTGATCGACCCGCTCGCGCGGACGGTGACGCACCTGGTCGTCGAGCCGAAGCACCGGCTCGGCCTCGCCAGGCTGGTGCCGGTCGACCTCGCCGAGACCAGCGACGGGGACGGCGTCAGGCTCAGGTGCGGCATGGCCGACTTCGAGAGCCTCGACTCGGCTGAGGAGACCCAGTTCGTGCCGGGCACGATCGGCTATGACAACTACGGTCCCGAGCAGGTGCTGTCCTGGCCGTACTACGGATTGCACGGTGGCCAGGCAGCGGGGATCGCCGGCGCAGCGGTGCCTGGCGTCTCGCAGACGGTGACCTACGACACCGTCCCGGCGGGAGAGGTAGACATCCGCAGGGGCGAGCCGGTCTACGCGACCGACGGTCCGATCGGTCACGTGCACGGCCTGGTGATCGACAGGGACAGCCGCCGGGTTTCGCATGTGCTGCTGGCCGAGGGGCACCTGTGGGGCCGCAAGGAGGTCGCGATCCCGATCAGCGCGGTGACGGGTGTGGATGACGGCATCAAGCTGAAGATCAGCAAGAAAGAGGTGGCTGACCTCCCGCCGGTCGCCATCGACAGCTGACAGCGGCCGGTTCGCCTCATTTCGCGTCGGCGTAGCAGTCGACGACCGCGGTGCTGAGCGGGAAGGTGACCCTGGTCGGGCCGAACACCAGCCTGGAGGCGACCTCGGCCGCGCGCCCCACCGCGGCAACAACGGCGTCGGCCTGATCATGCGGGCAGTGCACGATGACCTCGTCATGCTGGAAGAACACCAGCTCAGGCCCGACGAGCCCGGCCAGCTCGGCCCTGAGGCTGACCAGCATGACAAGCGCCCAGTCCGCGGCGCTGGCCTGGACGACGAAGTTCCTGGTGAACCGGCCGCGGGCGCGCGAGGCTTGCCCGGCGCGCGGGTCCCGCTCGGCGTCAGGGTCGAGAGCCTCCTCGGTCAGCGCACGCCAATTGGCCGACGGCGGCGGGCAGGTCCTGCCCAGCACCGACCTGACCACCCGGCCCTCCTCGCCGGCCCGCGCCGCGGCCTCGACGTAACCGGCCGCGGCGGGGAATCGCTGTCGCAGCACCGCGAGCAGCTGGCCTGCCTCGCCGCCAGCCCCGCCGTACATCGCCGAGAGCATCGCGACCTTGGCCTTCGCCCGGTCGCCGCCGAACGCGGTCGCAAGCTCGGCATACAGGTCCCCGCCCATCGCGGCTGCCGCGAAGGCCCGGTCGCCGGCCAGGGCAGCCAGCACCCTGGGCTCGAGTTGGGCAGCGTCGGCAACCACGAGCGCCCAGCCGGGATCGGCCACCACAGCCTTGCGCAGCATCCTGGGGATCTGCAGCGCCCCGCCGCCGCGCGAGGCCCAGCGGCCGGACACCACGCCGCCGACAACATATCCGGGCCGGAACCTGCCCTGCTGGACCCAGGTGTCCAGCCAGCCCCAGCCGAACGCCGAATGCAGCCGCGCGAGCTCCTTGTACTCGAGCAGCGGAGCGATCGCCGGGTGATCGACGTCCCTGAGCACAGCCAGCCTGGTCGACGGCAGCCTGATCCCGTCGGCCGCCAGCGCGTGCAGCAGCTGCGATGGCGAGTCGGGATTGACGGGCCTGCTCCCCGCGCCATGCCCGCGCTGGCCGCCGAACGCCGCGGCGACCAGCCCCGCTAGCTCGGCAAGGCGTGCTGGCCGTTGCCCGGGCAGCGCTGGCCGCGGCCCGAGCATCTCGGTCAGCAGGGCGTCGTGCACCCGGGGCCGCCATGGCAGCCCTGCCGTGCCCATCTCGGCCGCGACCATGGCGCCGGCCGACTCCGCGGTGACCAGCAGGCCGAATCTGGCCGGGTGCTCGTCGGCAGCGATGGCCCGCAGCTGGACCGCGTGCACCTCGACGACCGCGTCGAGAACGGAGCGCGGGTCTGCCCGTTCGGCAGCCCCCGCCTCTTTGGCATCGAAGAGCGCGGGCTGCTCGACTCGCTGGCTCCGTGACCAGCAGCCGTCCTCGCCGGCGCCGCTGCCCTGGGTGCCGCTGCCCTGGGTGCCGCTGCCCTGGGTGCCGCTGCCCCGGGTGCCGCTGCCCCAGGTGCCTGCGTCGCTCAAGTCGCCGGCCGCGTCCGCGGCTCCCCAGTCCGCCTGCGCCGTCCGCAGCACCGCGCGAGCCTCCGCCAGCCTGGTCTGCGCGTCGTGACCGGGGCCACGGGCATCGTCGACGCCGTGGCGCGCGCTATCCGCCGTCCAGGCGTCCCTGCCGCGGATCAGCTCGGCCGCGAGCGCCACGTCGTGGCAGCGCGCCACCCTGACGCCGGCCCGCAGCAGCCGCTGGTACACCAGCGCAGCTGACGGCCACACCCAGCGCGTCTGGCCGTTGCGCTCGTACTCGCGCACGGCATCGGCGAGGTCAGCCAGCGCGACGACAGGTCCGGCAGGGACGCCGTCATCCCCGAGTTCGCGCAGCAGGCCTGACTTCCCGGGCCCTGGCACAACCGCAACCCGCACGGACCGATTCTGCCGTGCGGCCCTGACATCGACCAGCGCAGGCAGCGGCTCGTCAGAGCTCGACCGGGATGGCCATCATGAGCTCCTCGTCCCTGTACAGCTCGGCGAGCTTGCTGATAGCGGCCGCGCTGCGCTCATCGCCGGTGACCTGCGCGAGGTGCTCGGCGGCGCCTGGCACGCCAAGCCTGCCGTACAGCGGCAGCAAGATCGTGAAGAATTCGCGGTAGTGCAGCCCGGACAGGCCGAGCACCGCCACCTCGCGGCCCGCGGAGAACCACGTCTGGCTGGTGTCCTCGATCAGCTGCCTGATCTCCCCGGCTACCTCGTCGCGCTGCGCCTGCCGCTGGCTGCCGAGCGCGCTGATCCGGTCGCCGAGGTCGGCATGACCGTGCAGGCCCAGGTTCAGCGAGACGATCTGCACGGCCCGTGACCACACCCACTTCGGCATGGCCGGCGCGCGGAAGAGCAGCTCGGCCTTGCGCAGCGCCTGGTTCTCGCAGATCGCGAGGAGCTCGGGCATCGGCACGTGATGCATCTCGGCCCGGCGCGGGAAGTGAAAGTCGCCAGGCACCCGCAGCGTGTAGATCAGGAAGAACAGGTGCTCCCTGTCGTAGTGCAGGTACTGGCTGGCGGCCACCTGGACGAGTTCGCCGCGCAGCTCCTCGCCGGCCTCCATGCAGACCCGGCGGCGGCCAGCGCGCTGCGGCGGCTGATGCTCCAGGCTGAAGGTCGGCGGCGGCACGGGCACCGCGCCGTCTGGCGACTCGTCGTAGTCCTCCTGGAAAATGTGCGTGGCCAGGTGCGTGAGGCGGTTGAGGTCGCGCGCCGAGTTCATCGTGCTCCGCAGCTGCAGGAACGGCTCGGCCTTGCCGTCCCGCTGCCGCCAGGTGACGACGAGGACATAGGGGATCCAGCCCAGGCTTCCCGATTCCGCGCGCAGCACGTTGTGCCGGTACCGGGTGGCGGTGCGATGGAACGTTTCACCGCGGACGTGGCCGATCGCTACGATCTTGTTGTCGTTGATGCTGTTGTGCACGATGTCCTCGATCACCGCTGTGAAGTACTGGTCGCTGGTCTCATCGACCTCCAGGTACAGGTGATCGGACGGGCTGCGCTGCGGGTGCCGGATCAGCAGGTGCACGACACGCCGGCCGTTCGGAAGCTCGAACAGCGTTCCCACCAGCGGCGGTACGAACGGTGACTCGTACAGCGTCCAGCGGTCGGCCGTGATCCGGCGCAGGAAGACCTGCACGGCCCGGCGCCCGGAGACGGCCGCGAGCCTGCGCTGGCGCAGCGCGTCGCGCCGGTCAGGGTACTCGGGCCGCTCGTCGATGATCGAGTCGAGCAGCTGGTCGCTGAAGAACACGATCCGCAGCGACCGCCAGAAGACGTCAGGGTCGTTCATCGCGGCTCGCTTGCGGGCCAGCGCGTTCTCCAGGACGGCGGTCAGGTTCTCGTTGGTGAAGCCCACGATCGTGGCGTTCACGGCCTCGGCGAGCAGTTGGGTGAAGCGTTCCGCGTCGTCCACGTGCCCGGTGCGCAGGGGGTGCTGCACGGCCTCCGCCTTCGTTTCCCCGGCCAGTGTCGCACCGGTATTCGCGGCCTCGTTCCCGGCTGCCGCCTGACCGTTCTGGCCCGCGAACGGCCCAGAGCCGTCCGGTCGAGCGGGATTCCTGGCCGCGCCGAATTCGGCCAGGAATTCGCTGAAGTTGCCGAACGCGGTCGTGCGCCTATCCCTGAAACGGCTTGGCGTCACCCCCGACTTGCGTTTCGCCAGGTCGAACAGCTCGCCAGCGCTCTGCTGCACGACGGCCAGCCTGACGATGCCGTTCCAGCCCGCCTCCTGGCTGGTCGCATGCGGCTCGATCAGGTACGGCAGGTCGCCGAAGAACAGGTCGCGGACCAGTGCCGCATCCGCGGCGTCCTGCTGCTCCATGGCCGCCACGGCGTCCCAGAGCAAGAGCTTGATCTGGGCCGTGCGGCCATGGAGCGGCAGTTGCCGCGTGGCCAGGTGGGCCTGGGCGAGCCGCTCCAATTCCGGGGCGGCAACCGGTCGCTGATTGTGTGTGTGAATATCGAGCCGTTCGATGCCGCGCTGGCGGCAATCAGATAGTTCGATAGCAAGTCTCCGTGCACGTTCTGTGACGTCACGGTCGTTGAACACAGGGAAAGTCTGACATGAATGGGGCGATAACTCGATCGCCCGCCGGCTGTTGGCTGATCATGGCGCTTCTTCAGAGCGAATGCCCGTGCGCGGCGAATGCCACGATCAGGAACAGCACGAGTCCAGTCAGCCCTAGTACGAAGATCATCGCCACGAGCTTGACGACGAACTCGACCAGTGCGACCACCAGCTTGCCGATCGCGGGTAGCGCGGCTGCTGCTGCCATCATGATGAGTAGCTGTGTCATCGGACGCTCCCTTCCAGCCCGTTCGGCTTGCGTGTCCCGAGGTCTCGCATGGAAAGGCGTGCCCGGTGATATCGGCGAGGATCGCCTAAAACGGACGTAGATGGCCGAAGGCCTCCGAATGGCCGGTTGTTCCGGCGAAAGGGAGCCGAAAAGTTGCGAAGTCCCGGTCTGGCGGGTGCCTGACATCGACGCCACGGGCCCGAAGCTGCTCGCGGTCAGCGACCTGCACGTCGGGTTCGCTGAGAACAGGGAGATCGTCGCCGGGCTGCGCCCTCATTCGCCGGCCGACTGGCTTATCGTGGCTGGCGACGTCGGCGAGTTCGCCGCCGACATCGAGTGGGCGCTCGGCACCCTGCGCGAGCGGTTCGCCGAGGTGATCTGGGTTCCCGGCAACCACGAGCTATGGACGCACCGCAGAGAGCAACTGAGGCTGCGAGGTGTCAGCCGGTATGAGTACCTGGTCGCGATGTGCAGGCGGCTCGGCGTGCATACGCCGGAGGACCCGTATCCGGTCTGGGAGCACGGCAGCGGGAAGCACGGGAGCGAGCCGCTGGTGATAGCGCCGCTGTTCCTGCTCTACGACTACACGTTCCTGCCAGACGGCGCGACGACCAAGGCCGAGGGTCTCGCGCAGGCGTACGCGGCCGGCATTGTCGGCAACGACGAGAAGATGCTGCACGCCGATCCGTATCCCAGCCGGGAGGAGTGGTGTGCAGCGCGCCTCGCGCAGACGTCGGGCCGGCTCGCGGCGCTGTCGCCAGGTACCCGGACCATCCTGGTGAACCACTTCCCGCTGGTACGGGAGCCCACGAAGGTGCTGCGGTATCCGGTCTTCGCGCAGTGGTGCGGCACGGTGCACACGGCAGCCTGGCCACGGCGGTTCAACGCGGCCGCCGTCGTCTACGGCCACCTGCACATACCGAGGACGATCTGGCACGACGGCGTCCGCCACGTCGAGGTGTCGCTCGGCTACCCAAGGGAGTGGCGACGCAGGGCCAGGCCGCCGGTGATCCCTCGCCAGGTCTTCCCCGAGCCTGACCAGCCTTAGGGCGCCGCAGTCAGACCTGAGTCCTGTTAAGGCTCAAGGGTCTTTACTGCGCGTGCGGGCCAGCTTCCTGGATCGCGTGCCAGGCGGCGAGCAGCTCGGCCTCGCGTTCTGGCGCCAGGCCGACGCCATCGCGCGGCGGCGTGGGCGCGGCGAGCTCGGCGGCGTGGACCTCGGCGACGGTCTGGCTGAGCGGGCGCGGAGCGAGCCCGGCCGCGTACGCCCTTGACGGGTCGGCCGTGTTGATGTCGCTCTCGCTGTCGCCACCAGGCCAGAGCGGAATGGACTCGGCGTTCTCGCCGAACTCGATCAGGAAGTCGGCATCGACCCAGGCCAGCTTCGTGCCAGCCGGCGCCACCTCGGCCGCGATCGCCTCCAGCATGTCGCCGAAGCCGAACGGAGGCGGCGGGCTCACCGCGTGGAAGGTGCCAGCCTCCGCGCGCTCGGCCAGCGAGACGATCCAGTGGCCCATGTCCCTGGCGTCGATGACCTGGATCGGGCCGTCCTTGGGGCCAGGCGCGAGTACGTGGCCGCCGCGGGCGATCCGCTCGATCCACCAGGTGAACCGGTAGCTGTAGTCGTGCGGGCCGACCACGTAGGTGGGCCGCACGACCGTGGTCCGCTCCTCGCCGAACAGCTCGGCGGCGAGCCGCTCGCAGGCAACCTTGAGGCCGCCGTACGTCTCGTCGGTGATCTCCTCGGTCGCCGGGTCTGCGAGCTCGGCCAGCGGCGCGTCCTCGCCGAACCCGGACGAGACCGGGGTCTTGTACGCCGAGGTCGACGAGATGTACAGGTAGCGGCCGCCGCGACCGCCGAGCGCTTCGGCGAGCATCGCGACCTGCCTGGGGAAATACGCGCAGACGTCGATGGTCGCGTCCCACTCGCCGGCCGCCAGAGCTGACAGGTCAGCGTTGCGGTCCCCGGTCAGGTGGGTGACCCCTGGGAACAGGTCAGCGCCTGAGCGGCCACGGTGGAACACCGTGACGTCGTGCCCGGCGGCGATGGCCGCCTCGGTGATGTGGCGGCCAACGAACACAGTTCCGCCGATGATCAGTATCCGCATGGAGGAATGATGTCAGCAGCGCTGCCGGGTGAACGGGCCGGCTGCGGGGAAGGAGCATCCCGTGAGCAGTCCAGCCATGTATGGCGACTACGGCGGCTATGGCGCCGCCATGACCCGCGACCAGACCCGCAGCCTGTTCAGCCAGACGATGGGGTACGTCGCGCTGACCGCGGCGCTCTTCGCCGCTGGCGCGTACCTGGGCCGCGACCTGTCCTACAGCCTTGGCTGGGTCTGGTTCATCGCCGCCTTCGGTTGCCTGATCGCGATGAACTTCACGGTGCGCAAGTCGCTGCAGTTCACCGTCGTGCTGCTGTGCGGATTCGGGGTGCTCATCGGCCTGGCGATGGCGCCCGTGCTCGCTTACTACGCGGGCACCGACCCGAGCGCGCTCTGGTCGGCTGCCGGGGCGACGGCCTTGTTCATCGCCGGATTCGGGGCCGCCGGGTACGCGACCAGGCGGGACCTGACCGCGATCGCGCGGATCTGCTTCTTCGCGCTGCTCGGGCTGATCGTCTTCGGCATCGTGCTGATCTTCGTCCGGATCCCTGGCGGCGACCTGATCTACTCGATCATCGGGCTGGTGATCTTCGCTGGCTTCACGATGTTCGACTTCCAGCGGCTGCGCACGTCGAAGGACATCAGGTCCGCGCCGCTGCTCGCCGCGTCGATCTTCCTCGACATCCTCAACGTGTTCCTCTTCTTCCTCCGCATCTTCTCCCGCGACTAGTTGCCCCGCCCCGCCCCGCCCCACGCCCACCCCCGCCCGGCCCCGCCCCGCCCAGCCCCGCCCCGCCCCGCCCGGGATCGGACGCTCCCGGCCCACCTAGCACGGATTGGCGTGGCACAAAGGCCGCATAATGGTCGTGATCATGACTGAGATCCGTGCGAAGTCGCCGTGACGAGGCTCGTGGCCCGCCAGGGCCGCCCGATCTCCTGCTGGGCCTGTGATCGGCGCGGGAATCGGCGTGCTGGCCGCGGGACTCGGGAGCCGCAGGCGCGGCGCCAACGGTCGCGTCGTCTTTGGCCGCGACGCTACGCGCTGCCAGCACCGCCGCGGCCAATAGATCCGCTCGGCAGCCCGAGTCCGCCCGGCGCTGGCCGGCGACCCGATCCAGGCGTTGGCCGCGTTCTCGCGCTACGCCGACGAGGTGGAGCGCCGCCAGGTGCCGCGGTTCGCCGGGCGGGCGGTGAACTTCACCGGCTGGGTGCTCCGCAACCTCGGCGCTGTCAGCGAGGCCCTCGACCACCACCACGAGGCTCTCGACGTAGCGCGGCGCAACGGGGCAACCGAGAGCGAGATCGCCGCCCTCGAGGATCTCGCCGAGCATTGCCTGGACGCCGGAGACCTGGAAGGGGCGAGGGTCAAGCTGGACGCGGCGCGCGGGTTGCTGACCGGCGACGATCTGGTCTTCGGCTGGCGGCTCGAGCTGAAGCACCTCCTGATCAGCTCCCGCGTCTCGCTCGCCAGCGAGCGGCCAGAGGAGGCGATGGCCGAGGCAGACAGCCTGGCTGAGCGGGCTGACGCGCTTGGCGTCCCGCGGTACGGGAGCACCGCCCGGGTGATGAGGCACCGGGCTGGCCGCGCGCTCGGCCTGCCCGCGGACACCGATCGCCTCGCCGCCGACCTCGACGCGGTCGACGCCAGCGTGGCGATCGAAGCGTGGCGGCTGACGGGCGAGGTCGCCGCGGAGTTCGCCTGCCCGGCCCTGCTCGACAGGGCCGAGTCGCGTGCGGCCAGGCTGGCTGGCAACGCCGGGCCCTACGCCGATGGGCTGCGAGCCGCGGCGGCCAGGCAGCTGAACCCGCGATGACGACCGCGGCGCGGCCCATCGCGCGTGGCCGCTGCCTAGCGCGCGATCAGCACCAGCATCGGCACCGTGAGCGGCCCGCCGCCCGCACCAGCAGCCGCGGCTTCCGCCGCTCTGCGCAGGTCCGCCCTGGCTGGCGGCTCGAGCGCGCGCACGAACGGGGCGGTCTGCGCCATGCCGAGCCGCCAGGAAGCGAGTTCGGCGGGGGTCGAGAGCCCGGTCCTGACCGTGACCGTCCGCACGGCGACGTCGGCGAATCCGGCGCTCGAGGCCGCGGCCGCGAGCCGGCCTGGGTCGCCGGTGACCGGCTCGCCCGCGCCCTTGAGCCAGCTATGCCAGGCGGGCGGTTCGTAGCCGAACGACGCCAGCGCCCCGTCGACGGCGTCCTTGGCAGGGTGCGTCCAGTCAGGTGCGAAGGCGCTGGCGGCGAGCCCCAGCCCGACCCGCCTGATCTCGGTCAGGGCCTTGCCGAGGTCTGGCAGGTGACTCAGCGAGAACGCGGCAAGCACGAGGTCGAAGCTGCGGTCCATGAACGGCAGGCCCGCGGCGTCCGCGGCGAGCGGGTGCAGGCCAGGGTCGCAGCGGCGGAGCATACCGAGCGCCAGGTCAACCGAGACGACGTGGCGTGCGCCGGCCGTGCGGGCCGCACGGCCGGCGACCCCGGTACCAGCCCCGATGTCGAGTACCAGGCCTCCGGCGAGCGTCCCTGAAGCGACGGCCCCGGCAGCGGCCGCGCCGACGAGCGCGGCCGCGAGCGGTGCATACATCCGCTCCGGTCCGTCGGCCCAGTCCTGCGCTGACGAGTCGTAGGCGGCGCCGACCTCGGCGGACAGCCGCGCAGGGTCACCCACGGCGGCAGTCACGCGAGGAGGGGGACCGCCGCGAGCGCCTTGTTCTCCCACCATTGCAGTTCCTCGTCGTAGCCGCCGAGCGCCTTTTCCCAGCCGAACTGCACCAGCGCGCCGAGCAGGCTCAGCGACAGCTGCCGCTCCCACCAGTGTGCGGTGCCGATGCCGAGGTCTTCCAGTGCGCGGCGGTAGCTGTCGATCGATTCTTCTTTGGACTGGGGCAGACGGCGGCAATTGATCGCCAGATACCACGCCAGATCGCTGAGCGGAGCACCACGGCCCGGCTGTTCCCAGTCCAGGATGACCGTACGCCCCGCGTCGTCGGTGCCGAGGTTGTCGAGTTTCCAGTTCCCGTGCACGAATGTGCGCGGCGTCTGGGCGAGTGCTTCCACCAGGGGCCCGGGATCGAGCGCCAGCGGGGTGACGGCAGCCGCGGCAGCAGGAGCCACCTCCGCGAGCAGCGGCCAGCCCTTGGCGACGAGCTGCGGCACCAGGTGCGCGGACCCGATGGCGGCCTCGGCCTCGGCCATCCATGGTGACAGCTCCAGGTAGCGGTGCATGTCGGGAACGACCTCGCATTCGCTGCCGCAGTCCCAGAACGTGGCGTGCATCGTCGCCATATGGCTGAGGAAGCGCCGGTGCTGATCCATCGGGATGGCCGTGTCCGTGGCGGCGACGAGCCACGGGCCGACGTCGCGCATGAGCAGCGCATAGCGTTTCCAGGGCACCGAGTTGTCCGGCTCCGCAACGGCGATCGCAACTATCGGCTGGTTCAGGCAGTCAGGCAGCCTGGCGAAGATGCCGCGCTCCCACAACGTCAGCGACGCGCCGCGCAAGCTACCCGAGGCACGAATGGTCCAGTCGCTGGCGAGATCCATGTGCTTGAGCACGTAGCGCTCGCCGCCGATCACTAGCCGCTCGAGCCTGGCGCCCGACTTGCCAGGCGCATCGGCGATGACCTCGCGCTCGGTCGCGGCCGCGACGAGTTCAGCCAGGTCTGTCGTGCCGCGGTCAGGCACCGGCCGCTTCCATCTCGGCGAGCAGCGAGGCCGGCCAGCGCCCGCCGCAGAACACCGTGTCCGCCACGATGCGGTCGTCGCGGACGGTGAGCATGTGCAGGTGGTGCGCCGCGTGCGGCACGCCGTTCTCCTGCCAGCTGAGCGTGTACTCGACCACTTCGCTCGCCCCCTCGTCAGGTCCCGTATCCCCGATCGGGAAGCGGCGCAGCTCGTGGACGTGGCCTGGGTCGGCGAACCAGCGCGAGTACTCGACCTGGATCGCGTCGGCCCCCTTCAGGTGCATCCGCCAGTTGGGTACCGTCGCGTCCAGCTTCGCATCCGCGCTCCAGAAATCAGAGCCAGGGATGGTCGCGCTCTCGATCGCGTGCAGGAACTTCTCGATCACTGGTGAGCCTGACATGTCGCCTCCTGATGGCGGAGTGATCTCATCTGCGTGATCTCATCTGCGCCATCGTGCGGGCGGCGGCTTGCAGCCAGCTTGCAGCGGCCGGGCAAGGTCAGGGACGCGCCTGCCGTTAGTGCCCGGTGTTCCGTTCGTTCGGGCCCTGCGGGCCGGCCGCTGGCCTCGCGCCCTCGGTGATCTGGCGGATCACGGCCTTCGCCAGGCCTGTGGCTGTCATCGCCGCGCTGCGGGCCGACCCCCTGCCGACGATCGCCCCGGCCATGGCCACGGCCTCGGCGGCGAGGCGGCGAGCCTCGGCGGACCGGTAGATATCCCGTATGGAGGAGCGGATCCGTTCGAGTCCTTCCTTGCCGTCCCTGGTTCCCGCGAGGTAGCCGGCGGCGAAGCCGATGATCGTCTCCATGGGAGCCCGCCTCACATCTCGCGGAGTTCGAGATAGCGCTTCATGTCTGGCAGGGACTGGATGATCACGGCCAGAACGGTCGCGACTATCACTGCCTTGATGATCTTGCTGATCATGCCGGGTCCTCCTCGAGTGCTGGTTCCTGCTGACGCGGCGAGATGGGTGTCAGTTCCTCGACGCTGAAGTACAGGTACCGGCCGTGGCTGCCCTGCAGGTCGGCCAGTTCATCGCGGTCCGGGCTCACCGCGACGTGCACGTTGCCGTCGACGTCATGGAAGACGGCTTGCACCGTGGCCTCGCGGCCGGTCAGGAACAGGTCCTGGGCATCGGCGCGCTTAGCGCCAGGCAGCATCGTCACCCGGCTGCCGCGCGCGACCCGCGCACCGGCGATGACGACGTGATCGGTCTCCGGCGACACGCTTGCGTCGGCGCCGGGATCCCACCAGGGTGTCTCGTGGCTGCCGAGAATGCCCGCGACGCCCGGCAGGCCAGCGGTCGACGCGGTCGGTATCCCGCCGTTCGCTGTGCTGTTTGCTGAGCCGTTCGAGCTGCCGTTCTGGCTGCCGTTCTGGCTGCCGTTCGCGGCGCCGTTCGCGCTGCCGTTCGCGGCGCCGCCAGGCGCGCAGCGCAGGTACCGGATCGCGCCGTGCAGCCGTTCGAACATTTCGGGGGGCATCGTGTCCAGCCGGTCCATCAACTCGGCGGCCTTTGGGTCGGTCGCCCTGGCTGCCCGCTTCTCCGCGTCGGTCAGCGCAAGGGTCCGCAGCGTGAGGATCTCGTCGATCTCCGTCGCGTCGAACAGGTCGCCAGCGCTCTCTGGCGCGACCTCGGCATGGTCGTACAGGATCACGGGGGAGGACAGGACCAGGTCGTGGCAGTCCGGCGGGCCGGCGAGCACCGGCCAGGTGCCGATGTTCTCGCACGCGGCCACCGCCTCGGCCGCCCACTCAGGCGGCTCGGTCATCGACAAGAACGTGCCGCCAGGAACCCAGATCAGGGCGTGCGCCGCGATCAGCGCGCGGGTCAGGCCGTCCTCGCGCTTGCGCGGCGGCGTCGCTGGCAGGCTGTGGTTCTCGATCCTGATGCCGAGCTTCAGCGCGCCGTAGGGTCCCGCGGTTCGCTCCGCCTGCAGCCTGATCACGCCGTCGATGGTGGCCCACGACCGCACGAGCCGGCCGGCCACCCGGCCGGTGGAGGAGACCACGACGTCCTGCGTGGTCTCGCCTTGCTCGACATGCAGGGTCAGGCCGAGATCGCCGCTGAGCAACTCGCTGACCTCGGCGCATATCTGCTGCTCGCGCTCGATCGCCTCATCCCACGCCGTGTACTCGGTGCCGTCCACGGTGAGCGAGGCGACCTCGCTGGTGCGGCCTGAGCCCGGCTGTACCTGCACCACCTGCCGGCGCTGCAGTTGCAGGAACCGGACGCTGACCAGTACCTGCGCGTCGTCGGCGCACTCGACAAGGCACTCGGTCTGGCTGGCCGACGGCTCGGTCGGGTCGACCGAGCCGTAGGCGGGCGGCATGAGCACGCCGAACTGGAATCTGGCCTGGTTCTTCTGCGCGGACTGGTGGTACGGGTAGAGCAGGTAGCCCTCGTAGAGGACAGCGTCGGCGACCTTGCGGGCCTGGTCCAGCTGGGCCGTCTCGAGCTTCATGACCCTTCTCCTCCTGACCCAGCGCTGCCCGGGTCCGCGCTGCCTGGCGCGAGCTTGAGCAGGGCCGACAGTGTCGCGTCCCAGGTCGGCAGCGCCTGGCTGTTCTTGAACCTGAGCAGTTCGTCCAGCGTGCTCCGGCTCATCTTGATCCACGCGCTGTTGGGGAAGTGGACGTCGATGGCCTCGCGCCAGGTGGTCAGCGGCAGCCGGTACTGCGCTTCCTTGCTCCACGGCACCTGCTGGACCGCGAGCTTGCCGTCCGCCGAGCCGAACACGGTGCCGCTGAACAACAGCAGCAGCGGTATCTCTCCGTCGTCGAGGCCCGCGAAGTACCTGGTCGAGCCGATCTCAAGGTCGTAGCTGAACTGGATCGGCAGATCGACTTCAGTGCTGCCCGTGAAACCAGGAACCATCGTCGACACGGTGGTGAGCTGCATGGGCTTGAGCGTGTCGGCCCAGCGCTCGGTTTCGCCGAAAAGGTCATTCAGCCGTTCCGCTTCGGCCGGTGAATACCGGCGTCTGGCTGGCTCGATCCTGATCTGGCAGCGCAGCGCGATCGCGTCGATCCGCTGGCCGGTGGTCTCGGCGATCTTCAGCGTCAGCGACATCGACGGCACGACGGCGAACTTGTCGGGCCGGACTCCGACGCAGTCGAAGGCCAAGTCAGCCACGGTCAGGTCCCCTGGTCCACACGTTTGGCGCGGTTCCTGACGGTGTCGAGGAAGCCGCCGATCGCCTGCCTCGCCTCGGCGCCGCCGTCGAAGCCGCGCCAGTGCAGGCGCATCCGCCCGGCCAGTTCGTAGCAGGCGTCGATCGGCACCACGAAGCACTCGGGTGCGGCCGCGCTGGCCCGCGTGATCAGCACGGCCTCGACGTCGGGCTCGGCAGCCGCCAGCAGCGGGTGCGCGCCCGTGAGCCGGGCCCAGGCCGCGAGGTCTAGCCGGCACTCGGTCGCGCCGGCCGGGCTCGGGTAGAAGCCGGTGACCGTGCCAGCGCCCGAACTGCGCAGGAAAAAGGCCAGCCCGACCGGGATCTCCAGCTCGTCCCACTCGGCCGCGGTCAGCGGATGATCGGGGTCGGTCAGGTAGCGGTCAGGCACGGCCAGGAACCGGCCGCGCACCGCCTCGCGCTGGGTGAACAGGAGGTAGCAAGCGCGGCAGGCGCAGAGCAGGCTGGCGTGGTCGAGGTCGGCGAGATGACCGTGTTCCGCGGGGATCCCCGCCGCGCACAGCTCGCACTTTTCCGGCTCGGGCCCTGCTTGCTCGCCTGCCTGTTCGCCAGCCGGCAGCGGGTCCTGACCCGGCGGTTGCGACTCCCGGCTCGCGGTCTCCTGCGGGCGTAGTTTCTGAGCAGCACCGGCCTGCGCTGCGGAAGGGGGGCCGGAAACGAAGCGGCGCAGGCCGGTGCTGCTGCTCATAGCCGGGCCGCCGCTGGCAGGGCGACCCGGATGCCTTGGCTGTCGGTGAGCAGCGGAAGCGGATCAAGGTGAGCGGACTGGTCGTCGAGTCCCTGCCCGGCGAGCCGCACGTTGTAGCGGGCGCCGCAGGACGGACAGGTCAGTTCCTCGCGCGCGAGCAGCCCGTCCGCCATCGACGAACCGCAGGCCGCGCAGGCGTCGCGGTAGGCGTACAAGGTGCCCCGCACCGCGCAGACGAGCACGGAGATGTCGCCGGCCGGCGCGATCACGGGGCGTGAGCTCGGCGGCCCGATGTCGGGCAGCACGACCCAGCTGGAGTCCTGCCCGCCTGACTCATGCGCGCCAGCCTGATCCGCGCCTGGCGGACGGTCGGATGGACGGTCAGGCGGGCGGGGGCCGATCTGGAGCAGCGCCGGGTCGGGCACCGTCGTCATTCCCTCGACGACGACCTCCGCGACTTCCGGCGCCGCGTCCAAGACCGCCCCCTCGATTGCGAGCTTGACCGTGACCGTCGATGACGGGCAGCCATGGCAGCTGCCTTCCAGCCGCAGTCGAGCGATACCGTCGGCGACGCCCAGGTACTGCACCCCGCCTGCGTGCGAGCCGAGATACGGTCTGACCTGGTCGAGGGCACGCTGCACCCGCTCGTCGACGCTGAGTGGGTGCAGGTCGTGCAGCAGGAGCAGGCTCTCGACCAACGGGTCCTCGGTCAGGGCGGTGAGGATCGCCGCTCCCGCCTCGCCCCGCTCGGCCAGGGCCGCGACGATGTGCTCCAGGCCTTCGCCATACAGGCCGACGAGCAGCCCGACGAGTTCCTCCGCCGTCTCGGCGGGATCAGCCTGAGCCGGCTGATCCCCGCTCGGGCGGAGCGCGGAGAGCAGCTCCTCGACCCGCTCTCCGACCCTTCGCACTCCGGTCATGCGCCTGCGTCCCTGCCCTTCGCCGTGCTGCCTGATGCCGTGGCCGCCTGATGCCGATCAGGTCTGCAGGATGACCGACATCGGCGAGTGCGTCTTGTCAAGCAGCTTGCCGTTGCCGAGATACATGTGCACCCCGCACGGCAGGCAGGGATCGAAGCTGCGCACCGCGCGCATGATGTCGATCCCCTTGAACCGGTCAGGCGGGTTCTCCTCGAAGATCGGCGTGTTCTGCACCGCGTCCTCGTACGGGCCAGGCGTGCCGAAGGAATCCCTGACGCTGGCGTTCCACGGGGTCGGCGGGTAGGGGTGGTAGTTCGCGATCTTGCCGCCCCTGATCACCATGTGGTGCGACAGCACCCCGCGAACGGCCTCGGTGAAGCCGCAGCTGTTCGCCTCGTCGGGCACCGAGAACGGCTCCCACGTCTTGGTCCGCCCGGCGCGGATCTCGGCGAGCGCCTTCTCGGTGAAGTACAGCGCGCACGCGGCGGCATAGGCCTGGAAATAGGTCCTGGCCCTGTCCCGCTCGATCGCGTTCGACAGCGGTGCCCCCGAGGAATCCCTGGGGATCTTCCACTCGAACGTGACCTCGGGCTTGCTCACCGTCTTCGGCAGGTTGATCTGCACGCTGCTGCCAGTCGACCTGACGTAGCCGAAGTCGACCAGCCCGCCGAGCGCGGTCGCCCACAGCCTGGCGATCGGGCCGCCGCCTGTGTCGGCGGCCAGGTGGTCCTTGCCGTCGAACCAGCGCGGCGACATCACCCAGCTGTACTTGCTGTCGAAGTCCCGCTTGGCGGGCCGCGGGATCGTGTGCTGGTTCCACGGGTGCCTGCGGTCCACCGGGTTGCCCAGCGGGTCGCGGGTTACGAACATCTCCTGGTCTTCCCAGTCCTCGTAGTACGAGGAGCCGAGCAGGATCCTGATGCCCAGATTGATCTCGACGAGGTCGTTGGTGAGCAGCTCGCCGTTCCTGATCACGCCGGGGCTGACGAACATCTTCCTGCCCCAGTCGGTCATGTTCTCGTACTTGAAGTCGCAGTGCTCGGGGTCGTTCAGGCTGCCCCAGCAGACCAGGTCAGCGCGGCGCCTGCCGACTTCCTCGTAGCCGGGCAGCGCGGTGTAGAAGAAGTCGAACAGGTCGTCGTGCATCGGCACGACGCGCTTCATGAACTCGACGTACCGCATCAGCCTGGTGAGGTAGTCGGTGAAGAGCTGCACGGTCGCCGTGGTGCCGACTCCGCCCGGGTACAGCGTCGAGGGGTGCACGTGCCGCCCCTCCATCAGGCAGAACATCTCCCTGGTCGACCTGCTGACCTGGAGCGCCTCGCGGTAGAACTCGCCCTCGAGCGGGTTCAGTGACCGCATGATGTCGCCGATGGTCTTGTATCCGTGGTCGCCCGCGTGCGGCGCCTCGGTCCGGTTGGCCAGCTCGAGCACGCCGGGATTCGTCTCGGCGACCATGCGCTCGCAGAAGTCCACCCCGACCAGGTTCTCCTGGAAGATGTTGTGGTCGAACATGTACTCGGCCGACTCGCCGAGGTTGATGATCCACTCGCCGAGGTGCGGCGGGCGGACGCCGTAGGCCATGTTCTGGTTGTAGACCGAGCAGGTCGCGTGATTGTCGCCGCAGATGCCGCAGATCCGGCTCGTGATGAAGTGCGCGTCCCGCGGGTCCTTGCCCTTCATGAAGATGCTGTAGCCGCGGAAGATCGACGAGGTGCTGTGGCACTCGATCACGCGCTTCTGCTTGAAGTCGATCTTCGTGTAGATCCCGAGGCTGCCCACGATCCTGGTGATCGGATCCCAGGCCATCTCGACTACGCCGCTGTCCTCGGCCGTCGTCATCGTGTCACCAGTCCTTCTGGTATCCGGTCAGGAGCTCGTTGCCCTTCTTGCGCCACTTGGGCTCCTCATCGGCCGTCTTGGCCGTGAACCCGCGCAGCGTGCGGATGACCGTGCCGTACAGCGTGCTTGCCACGGTCGAGACCCTGGCGCCCGGCGGCTCGTCCATGAACGGCATGAACTTGTCGGGGAACCCTGGCATCGTGCAGGCGATGCAGATGCCGCCGACGTTCGGGCAGCCTCCGACGCCGTTGATCCAGCCGCGCTTGGGCACATTGCACTTGACGACCGGGCCCCAGCAGCCGAGCTTGACCAGGCACTTCGGCGAGCCGTACTCGACCGCGAAGTCGCCCTGCTCGTAGTAGCCGGCGCGATCGCAGCCCTCGTGCACGGTCGAGCCGAACAGCCAGGTCGGCCGGAGCGCCTCGTCAAGCGGGATCATCGGCGCCTGGCCCGCGACCTGGTAGAGCAGGTACAGGATCGTCTCCGACAGGTTGTCGGGGTGGATCGGGCAGCCAGGCACGCAGACGATCGGCAGGCCGGCCTTGGAGCGCCAGTCCCAGCCCAGGTAGTCGGGCACGCCCATCGCGCCCGTCGGGTTGCCAGCCATCGCGTGAATGCCGCCGTAGGTCGCGCAGGTGCCGACCGCGAGAATGGCCGTCGCCTTCGGCGCGAGCCTGTCCAGCCATTCGTTGGTGGTCATGGGCTGGCCGGTCGCCGGGTTGTTGCCGAACCCGCACCAGTAGCCCTCGTCCTTGATCGCCTCATTCGGGATTGATCCCTCGACCACGAGCACGAACGGATCGAGCTCGCCCCTGTCGGCCTTGTGCCACCACTCGATGAAGTTGTCCGCGCCGGTTTCCGGCCCGCACTCGAAGTCGATCAGCGGCCAGTGCACCGCGATTTTCGGCAGGCCAGGCAGCGCGCCGAGCACGATCTCCTCGATGCTGGGCTGGGTCGCCGCCGTGAGCGCCACGGAGTCACCGTCGCAGCCGAGACCGCCGTTCATCCACAGAATGTGTACGAGGGGTTCGGCGGTGTCTGTGCCTGCTGCCATAGCGATGCATCCTCTCGCTTGCGATCCGCTAGTTATGGACGCGAATGGATCGGCCGACCGCGCCAGCCGTTTGCTTCCGGGTGGTCATCGGACGAGTGGCTTGGGTGGCGCGCCCTGTCGGCATCGCCGCGAGGACATACCAG
This sequence comes from uncultured Actinomycetota bacterium, assembly GCA_963739025.1. Lineage (GTDB taxonomy): Bacteria > Actinomycetota > Actinomycetes > Streptosporangiales > Streptosporangiaceae > Chersky-822. The sequence continues at coordinate 205,844 of CAVTYS010000009.1, forward strand.
CGAGAGCTGTCGTTACGGAACTGGCTTAACCGGTAACCCTGAGTATCCCCATTGCGCGACGCTGTGTCGCCGTTAACGATCAAGAACGCACCTCACTTTGTCGATGCGCAGCCGTCGCATTGCCGATCTGCAGACCTCGCCATGCTAAACCGGCGAACGATCGGCCCACAAGATGAAACTCGCAATTGTCCGGACAGTAATGTCCATAGACAGTTAGGGCTGAGGGATCTTTCGCACGAACAGCACTAGACTGGCGCGATGTCGGCATCCAGCCTTCCGATTTGACGGTCAGGCAACTAGCCTTGCACGTACCCGCTCGCGGCGGGACGGGTGTTGGTGAGGAGTTATTGGTGGCCGAGCCGATCCTGCGGCCAGGAGAAGACCCCATTGAGGTAGTGCCAGTAGTGGTGCTATCGCAGGTCTTCCCTGCCCGGCCATCCTCGATCCCGGACATCAGGAATTTCGTCAGGCATTGCCTGGCCGAGTCGCCGCTGACCGAGGAGGGCACCAGGGAGGTCGGCGAGACGGTGTTCAGGGCGCTACTCGACGCCGCGGGGCCTACCGGCTCGATCAACGTCGCGTTCCGCATCTTTCCAGAGCACGTTGAGGTGGACGTCCTGCACTCGGACTCACAGCTGCCCCAGCTTTCCCGGCAGCCGGGCCCGAATGGTCAGGCCGCTGGCCAGCGGCAGGCCGCGGGGGCGGCTGCGAGCACTGACCAGGAGCACGGCGCTGGCCAGGCAGAGACGGACGAAGCAAGAGCGGCTGCCACGACGCCGTCGAGCACGGTCCGGCTGGGCGGGCCAGGTCAGCCGGCCACGTTCGCCGAGTGGATGTCGACCGCGCTCCGCAGGGAAGGCCTGACCCAGGAAGCGGCGGCCCGCCAGCTCGGCGTATCGGTCAAAACTGTCAGCCGGTGGGTTGGCGGATCCACAGAACCTCGAATGCGCGATCTTAGGCGGATTCAAGAGGTTTTCGGCGCCCTGCCCCTGCCGTAGCGCCATTGACGGGGTTATTTAGCTATTGGTCATTCAATCTTGTCACATTTGTCCGGCATATATCCACCGGCAAGTCGGGGCTGTCTGGTGAGAAGTCTAGACGACCGCCCACATGTGTCCTACGGTTCTGCCATGGCGGATCACGCAGGACGCCTACACTTCGGCGCGGAGCGCGGCAGGATAGTTTTACTGACTACGCGCGACGGGCTGGCAGCCCAGGCCGGCCATGATCTGACCATTGAGATTACGCGGTGGTCGGCCGAGCTGGAGGTCTCCGATGATCTCTCTCCTGCCGGTCTCACGGTCAGGGCTGACATGAACTCGCTCGCGGTCCGCCAAGGAACCGGCGGCGTGAAGCCGCTCACGGACCGGGACAGGCGCGAGATCGCCGTGACCGCGCGGCGGTTGCTCGGGGTCGACCGCCAGCCGGAAGCCACCTTCACAGCCTCCGGGTTCGAGCCAGGCCCCAACGGCGGCGGCGTCATGCGCGGCACGCTGAGCCTGAACGGGACCAGCCAGCCGCTGACGCTCGACATCCGCCAGACAGCGGACTCCGCCTACCACGCGACGGGATCAGTCCGGCAGACAGCGTTCGGCATCAAGCCCTACACCGCGTTCCTCGGCGTGCTCAAGGTCAGCGACGCCGTGGGCATCGCCGTGGACGTGCGGCTTCCCGACAGTGCCACGGACCGCAGCGGTGAGCAGTCATGACAGCCCAGCCGGGGGCATCAGCCGCGTCAGCGGCGACCTCGGCCACGTCACCGGCAAGCGTCGCCGCGGCCTTCGAGCGCAGGACCGGTCCTGGCCGGGATCTCGCGGACAGCGCTGAGCAGATCGCCAGCGCGGCGCACGCGATGGCGCTGCGGTTCCACCAGGGCGGAAAGCTCGTGGTGTTCGGCACCGGCGCGGCGAGCACGGACGCGCAGCACGTGGCCGTCGAGTTCGTGCACCCGGTCATCGTCGGCAAGCGCGCGCTGCCGGCCATCTCGCTCACCTCCGATGCCGCGACCGTGACGGGAGTGGCGGCCAGCGAGGGCCTCGAGAACGTCTTCGCGCACCAGATCAGGTACCTGGCCGAGCCAGCCGACATCGCGCTCGGCATCGCGCCGGGCGGCGGCTGCCCGAGCGTCATCGGCGGGCTGCGCGCCGCCATCGAGCTCGGGATGCTGACGATCGCGATGACGGGCGGCGATGGCGCCCAGCCCGGCCAGAGCGGCCTGGGCGGCGCGCTGCAGGCGGCCTCGCACGTGGACTTCGTGCTCGCGGCTAGCTCATCTGATCCGCGCATCGTCAAGGAGATCCACGTCAGCATCTACCACGTGCTGTGGGAACTCGTTCATGTGTTCTTCGAGCAGCCTGGCGTACTCGGTCCAGGGGTGGTGGCATGACCGATCAGCAGGTGCCCGAGTGTCATGGCGATGTGTGCATCACGTGCTCAGACACCGCGGTCGCGGTGACCGTGTTGCGACTGCTCGATGACGACCTCGCGATCGTGGCCACCGAGGCCGGCGAGGAAGAAGTCAGCATCGCGCTAGTCGCGGCCGACATCGGCGACACCATCCTGGTGCACGCCAGGGAAGCGATCGCGGTGGTTGCGCCGTGACAAGGGTCCCGCGGCCGGCCGATCATCTGGGCCCCTCGACCCAGCCGCCGCCAGCGCCAGGCGACAACACTGCTATTCCCGACAACCCCGCCATTCCTGACAACACTGTCGCCCTCAAGGGCGCGGGGTCGATCGAGTCGCTTTATCCGTTCCTCTACTCCGGCGCCACCGACATCGAGTCGGTGCTCGAGCAGGCCAGGGCGTCCACGGTGGCCAAAGCGCATGAGGCGATGGGGCTGCGTGCCGAGGTCTGCGCGCGCAGCGGTGAGCAGCTCGCTGCCTGCGCCAGCCAGGCCGCGCTGCGGTTCGCGGCCGGCGGACGGCTGCTGACGTTCGGCAATGGCGGCAGCGCCACGGACGCGCAGCAGATCGTGACGCTGTTCCTCTATCCCGGCGGTGCCGCGCGCCCGTTGCCCGCTATCGGCCTGGCCAGCGACGCGGCCGTGCTGACCGCGCTCTCGAACGACATCGGCGTGGACGTGGTGTTCGCCAGGCAGATCGCCGCCTTCGGCCGGGCCGGTGACATCGCCATCGGCCTGTCCACGAGCGGTGACTCGGAGAACCTGCTCCGCGCCTTCGACGAGGCGAGCCGCCGCGGCCTCATGACGATAGGCATCGCCGGCTACGACGGCGGCAAGATGGCCGAACTGGACAGCATTGACTTCCTGTTCGTTGCGCCGTCGTCGTCGATCCACCGGATCCAGGAAGCGCAGACCACGGTGTACCACGTGCTGTGGGAGCTGATCGTGGCCGAGCTAGCCGAGCCGGGCCCGATATGACAGTGTCGGCACGATGATGACGGGGGGCTCAGGACGGACGCTGGTCGCCGGGGTGGGCAACATCTTCTTTGGCGACGACGGGTTCGGCGTGGAGGTCGCCAGGCGCCTGGCCGAGTGCGAGCTGCCTGACGAGGTGACCGTCGCCGACTACGGGATCAGCGGCATGCACCTGGCCTATGACCTGTCCAATGGCTACGACCGCGCCATTCTCATCGACGCCACGCCACGCGGCGGGACGCCAGGTACGGTCTATGTACTGGAGCCCGATCAGCCGGCCGAGGCCGACAGTGCGCTCTTCGACACCGCGCTCTTCGACGCGCACGGGATGCAACCCGACGTCGTGCTGGGAATGCTCGGCATGCTCGGGGGGAACACGGGGCGGATGCTGATCGTCGGCTGTGAGCCAGCGAGCGCGGGCCCGGGGATCGGGCTGAGCGCCCCTGTCGCGGCGGCCGTAGACGACGCGGTGCGCAAAGTGCTTGAGCTTATCTAAGGGTGGGACTCCAGCCGACCCAGCCGGGAGGAGATGTCATATGTGCCTTGGCATACCGGGCGAGGTGGTCGAGTTCGTGCCTGACCAGCCCGACCTTGCGAGGGTGAACGTCAGCGGCGTCAGACGGGTCATCAACATCGGGCTGCTCTCTGACGAGCCGCTGGCACCGGGCGACTGGGTCCTCATCCACGTGGGATTCGCGCTGTCGAAGATCGACGAGGAAGAGGCCGCGGCGGCCCTTGCCTTCCTCGAGGGCATTGGCCAGGCCTACGAGGACGAGCTCACAGCGCTCGCCGAGTCACAGATCGAGTAGGGGACGGTCATGCGCTTCGTTGACGAGTTCAGGGACAGCGACAAAGCCAGGGCACTGGCCGCCAAGATCGCGGGGCTGTGCGAGCCCGGCCGGCAGTACAAGCTCATGGAGGTCTGCGGCGGTCACACGCACACGATCTACAAGCACGGGCTCGAGGACTATCTGCCAGAGCAGATCACGCTGGTGCACGGGCCAGGCTGCCCGGTGTGCGTGATCCCGATGGGGCGGGTGGACGACGCTATGGCGCTGGCCGCCGAGCCCGGCGTCATCATGACCTCGTTCGGGGACATGATGCGCGTGCCTGGCAGCAACGGCTCCTTCTTTGACGCCAAGGCGCGCGGCACCGACATCAGGATGGTCTACTCGCCGCTGGACTCGCTGAAGATCGCCAGGCAGAACCCGGACAAGCGCGTTGTCTTCATGGCCATCGGATTCGAGACGACGGCGCCGTCGACGGCGATGACCATGCTCCGCGCGGCAGCGGAAGGGCTGACCAACTTCTCGGTCTTCTGCAACCACGTCACGATCATCCCGGCCATCAAGGCCATTCTGGACTCGCCCGACCTGCGCCTCGACGGCTTCATCGGCCCTGGCCACGTCTCGACCGTGATCGGCTGCCGGCCGTATGAGTTCATCGCCAGGGACTACGGCAAGCCCGTCGTCGTGGCCGGGTTCGAGCCGCTGGACATCCTGCAGTCCATCTACATGCTGATGCTGCAGCTCTCCGACGGCCGCTCCGAGGTCGAGAACCAGTACTCGCGCGTGGTCCCCTGGGACGGGAATATGGTCGCGCTACGGGCTATCGGCCAGACCATGGAGCTGCGGCCGTACTTCGAATGGCGCGGCCTCGGCTTCATCTCGCACTCCGCGCTCAAGGTCAGGGAGGATTACGCGGCCCTCGACGCTGAGTCCTTGTTCGGTGTACCAGGTGTCCGGGTCGCCGATCCCAAGGCCTGCCAGTGCGGCGAGGTGCTCAAGGGCGTGCTGAAGCCGTGGGAGTGCAAGGTCTTCGGCACCGCGTGCACGCCGGAGACGCCGATCGGCACCTGCATGGTCTCGCCTGAGGGCGCGTGCGCCGCCTACTACAACTACGGCAGGCTGACCAGGACCAAGGTACCGCTGGCCATGCCCGGCAGGCGGCCATGACGGCCGGCACCTCGGGGGGAACCGGGGGGTCGTCCCCCAGGGTCGGCTGGGTCGACCGCGCGCTCGAGGAGCACGAGCGCCAGGCCGGCGGGCGCGGCCAGGACGAGGCACCCGAGCGCCGCGGCTCGCCGCAGCCGCTGCCAGGAACCGTGCGCGAGGAGATGGTGCTCGAGCGGATCGACCGGGCCAGGCGCGCCCGCGCCAGGGTCAGGGAAGACCGCATCACGATGTCGCACGGGGCCGGCGGCAAAGCGACGCAGTCGCTGATCGAGGCGATCTTCCTTGACGCGTTCCGCAACCCGCGGCTCGAGCCCCTCGAGGACGCGGCCCGGATCGATGTAGGCGCGTCGCGGCTGGCCCTCACGACCGACTCCTATGTCGTCTCGCCGCTGTTCTTCCCCGGCGGCAACATCGGTGACCTCGCGGTCAACGGGACCGTCAACGACCTCGCCGTCGCGGGCGCGACGCCGCTGTACCTGTCGGCAGGGTTCATCCTGGAGGAGGGCTTCCCCGTCGAGGACCTGACCACGATCACCGCATCGATGCGGGCGGCCGCGCAGGCCGCATCGGTGGAGATCGTCACCGGCGACACCAAGGTCGTGCAGATGGGCAAGGCCGACGGCTGCTATATCAACACGGCGGGGGTCGGGCTCGTCGAGCCTGGCGTCGACCTCGGCGTGGCGAACGCCAGACCTGGCGACGCGATCATCGTGTCGGGACCGATCGGGGACCACGGGGTCACGATCCTGCTCGCCCGCGGTGAACTGGACATCGAGGCCGATCTCGCCTCGGACACCGCGCCGCTGAACGGCCTGGTCAGCTCGCTGCTCGCGCAGGCATCGGGCGTGCGCGCGCTGCGCGACGCGACCCGCGGCGGCGTCGCGACGATACTCAACGAGATCGCCAGGGCAGCTGACGTCGGCATCATGGTCAACGAGGACGCGATTCCGGTCCGCACCGAGGTCCGCGGGGCCGCTGAGCTGCTCGGCATCGACCCGATGTACGTCGCCTGCGAAGGCCGGATGGTCGTGGTCGTCGATCAGGATCAGGCTGACGCCGCGCTCGCGGCACTGCGCGCGCACGAGGCCGGGGCGCAGGCGGCTGTGATCGGGCACGTCACGGGCGAGCCCGCCGGCGTGGTTCAGCTGCGGACGGCATTCGGCGGCACCAGGATCGTCGACCTGCTGGTCGGCGACCCGCTGCCGCGGATCTGCTGAGCGCGGGGACGGCATGCACGAGCTGGCGATCACCGAGAGCGTCGTGGCCGCGGTGGCGCAGCGCGTTCCCGGCGCCAAGGTCACCAGCGTGCGGCTCGAGATCGGGGCGATGTCCGGGGTGGTCGCCGACTCGGTGAAGTTCTGCTTCGACCTGGTCACCGAGGGCACGAACCTGGAAGGCGCGACGCTGGACGTCATCGAGCCTGCCGCCTGGTGCCTGTGCCGGACCTGCGGGGCCGAGTTCGCGCCGGACTGGCCGATCCTGCTCTGCGCGTGCGGCAGCGCCGACGTCGCCGTCCTGTCAGGGCAGGACCTGCGGATTCTCTCGGTGGAGGTGGCCTGAGATGTGTTCGACCTGCGGCTGCGCGGGCGACGGCGCCGTGGTGCACGCGGTGACGGACGGCCACGTTCACACGCACCGGCACGATCCGGCTCACGACCACGACCACGACCACGACCACGACCACGTGATCCCGCCCGGCGACGCGCGGACAGTGCAGCTGCAGCAGAAGGTGCTCGCGAAGAACGACGGCATCGCGGCGCACAACAGGGAGCGTCTCGCCGCCCGCGGCGTCGCGATGCTGAACCTGATGAGCTCGCCTGGCGCTGGCAAGACCACCCTGCTCGAACGCACCGCGCGCGAGCTCGCAGGGACGCTCGGCATCACCGTGATCGAGGGCGACCAGGAGACCGCCCTTGACGCCAGCCGGATCAGCGCGGCCGGCTGCCGGGTCGTCCAGATCAACACCGGATCCGGCTGTCACCTGGACGCCGCGATGGTGGCGCGCGCGATCGAGGAGCTGGATCCCGCTCCCGGCTCGGCGGTGATCATCGAGAATGTCGGGAACCTGGTCTGCCCGGCGCTGTTCGACCTGGGCGAGGCCTGCCGAGTGGTGCTCGCAGCGGTCACCGAGGGTCCCGACAAGCCGATGAAGTACCCGCAGATGTTCAGGCAGGCCGACCTCGTCCTGCTCACCAAGGTGGACCTGCTCCCGTACATCGAGTTCGACACCGACCGCTACGCGGCCGACCTCGCCAGGGTCAGCCCGGCAGCGCGCCTCATGCGCCTGTCAGCGACCACCGGCGAGGGCATGGACGCGTGGCTCGCCTGGCTCACCGCGGCGGCGAGGTGCGAGCGCCGGCCACCACCGCCTGGCCGAGGCTGATGCCGCCGTCGTTGCACGGCACCTGTGAGTGGGTCAGCACGGTGAAGCCGTACGACTCGAGCAGCCCCACGGCGGTGTTCAGCAGCAGCAGGTTCTGGAACACCCCGCCGGACAGGGCCACGGTGCCAAGACCCGTTCGCTCGCGTAGCAGTACGCAGCAGTCGGCGATCAGCGCGGCGGTCCCGTTATGAAATCTGGTCGCTATCAATTCCCTCGCGACACCGGCCGTCAGGTCCTCGGCCGCCGCGCACACGAGGTCGTGGCCGGCCACCCGCAGTACCTCGCCGCTCTCGATGCCGGCCCGGTACGCGCCGCGCTCGGCAGGGTCGGCGAGCTGCTCGAGCTCGATGGCGGCCTGGCCCTCGTAGGTCACGCTGTCCCGCACCCCCAGCAGCGCCGCCACCGCGTCGAACAGCCGGCCGGCGCTGGAGGTGAGCGGCGCGTTGATGCCGCGCCTGGCCATGGTGACCACGTTCGCCCAGCGCGCCTCGTTCCGCGTCGCGACGTCGAGCGGGCTGCCCGAGCCGCCGGGATAAGCGGCGTCCAGATAGGCGGCGGCCATCCGCCACGGCTGCCGGATCGCGGCGGCGCCCCCCGGCATCGGGACCGGCGCCAGGTGCCCGGCTCGCGTGAACCCGCGAAGACCCGCGACCAGGAACTCACCGCCCCAGATGGTGCCGTCGGTGCCGTAGCCAGTGCCGTCGAACGCGACCCCGATCACGCGCTCGCCGTCCGCGCCGACCCCGCTGTCGGCCAGGCAGGACGCGATGTGCGCGTGGTGGTGCTGCACGCCGACCGGCTCGAGCCCGGTTTCCGCCTCGCACCGCTCCAGCGCGTACTTCGTGGACAGGTAGTCCGGGTGCAGGTCGTGCGCGATCACCGCGGGCCGGATCTCGAACAGCGCGCTGAAGTGCTCGATCCCCGCGGTGAACGACCGCAGTGTCTCGGCGTTCTCCAGGTCGCCGATGTGCTGGGAGACGATCGCCCGGTCGCCGGAGGCCAGGCAGAACGTGCTCTTCAGCTCCGCGCCGCAGGCCAGGACCGGCCGCGGGAACACTGGCCTGACCCGCAGCGGCTCGGGCGCGTAGCCGCGCGCCCTGCGCACCACCGTCGCCCGGCCGCGGAACGGGCGCACGACCGAATCGTCGGCCCTGATGTGGATCGGCCTGTCGTGGCGCAGGAACGCGTCCGCGACGCCAGCCAGCCGCTCGAGCGCGTCGTCGTCCTCATACGCGATCGGCTCGTCGGAGATGTTCCCGCTGGTCAGGACGATGGGCTCACCGGTTCGCTCGAGCAGCAGGTGATGCAGCGGCGTGTAGGGCAGCAGCACGCCGAGATGCCGGTTGCCCGGCGCGACGGCGGCGGCGACCCGCGCGCTGGCCAGCCTGGGCAGCAGCACGACCGGCCGCCGGCGGCTGGTCAGCAGGCTTGCCGCGACGTCGTCGACCGCGCAGAGCTCGCGCGCCTGGTCAAGCCCGGCCGCCATCACCGCGAACGGCTTGTCCTCGCGGTGTTTGCGCGCGCGCAGCGCCGCGGTCGCCTGCTCGCTGCCCGCGACCGCGGCCAGGTGATACCCGCCCAGCCCCTTCACCGCGAGCACGCCGCCGTCCGCGAGCGCCGCCGCGGCTCCTTCCAGGGGATTAACAGGGCGCTCGGAGCCGGTGCCGTCCGTCAGCAGCAGCCGCGGGCCGCAGTCAGGACAGCACGTCGGCTGGGCGTGGAACCGGCGGTCGGCGGGGTCGTGGTACTCGCGCGCGCACGGCGCGCACATCGTGAAGCCGGCCATCGTCGTCAGCGCCCTGTCGTAGGGCACGCCGGTGACGATCGTGAACCTCGGGCCGCAGTTCGTGCAGTTGATGAACGGGTAGCCGAACCGCCGGTCCGCGGGGTCGGCGAGCTCGGCCAGGCAGTCCTCGCAGGTGGCCGTGTCGGCCGAGATCAGCGCCCGGCGCGGTCCCTGCGCCCGGCTCGGCGCGATCGTGAACGTGGTCGACCCGTCGGGCGCCAGCGGCGCGGTCGCTATTTGCTCGATGCTGGCCAGCGGCGGCGCGTCGGTACGAAGCGCGCGCATGAACGCGGCGACCGCGTCGGGAGCGCCCTCGACCTCGGCGAACACGCCGTCGACGTCGTTGCCGACCAGGCCGCCGAGGCCGAGCCCGGAAGCAAGGGAGTACACGAACGGCCGGAAGCCGACCCCCTGGACGATCCCGGTGACCCGGACGTGCGTCCTGATCCGCTGGCTCACCGTTCCAGTGTGACAAAGATCCGGGTGCCGGAAGGGAGTCCGGCACCCGGATGGGTGGGCCCTAGCTGCCCAGCGGAATCAGCCGTAAACGTGGAAGACGATATTTCCGATCGTGCCTGGGGTCGTCCCGCTGGTCAGGGTCTGGAACCGGACGTGGGTGGAGAACGGGGCCTTGTAGGCCAGCAGCAGTGAGCCCGTGCCGTTGAGGCGCGGCACAGCGGCCGCGGGGGCGGTCAGCGCGACCGCACCTGGCACCTGCGTCGGACCGCTCCAGGACAGGTGGCTCCAGTTCGTCGCGTGGTTGTCGACGGTGGCGGCGTAGAAGAGATCCTTGGTGCCGAGCTGCTTCCAGAACACGTAGATCAAGCCGGTCGACGTGCTGGTGGTCTGCTCAGCGATGGCTGGCGTGGCGCTCGTGCACGTGCGCATGCTGCCGTTGGCCTTCGTCTCGCCCTGGGAGTACCAGATGTGATGGTTCTAACGCCCGGACCAGACGATGAGCACGGCATTGCGGCCGAGCGGGTCGATGTACGAGCCGACCGCGGGCGCCGCGCTGGTCAGCGCGCCGGGGACCGGCTTGCTCGGGCCTGACCACGTGGCCGCCGGCGCGGCGAACGCGGCGCCAGCGCCAACGGCGCAGATGGTGCCGGCCACCGAAACCGCCGAGACAAACCTCGTGACGGGACGTCTCATTCTTGACCTCGCGTTCTACTGATGGCAGATTGCCGTGCCTCACGTGAGGCAGGGCAAGCCTGGAGGCGTCCGCTGAGCCGATCGCCAGTAATCCCGGTGACTTCCCTGGGTTCTGCCTGAGTTTTCTGAGCCGCTCGCTCAGGCGCAGGCAGGCGGGTCAGCCGGAGCCTGCTGGGTCAGTTCCCGCAGTGCCGCCAGGCTGTCGCCCTGGCGGCCGACCAGGACGGTGGCAACGGGAGCGGCCGCGCGCACCGACGGCACCGTCTCGTCCGCGCTGACGGCGCCCGCTTCGGTGGCTGTGGACAGCACGACCAGGCTCGCGCCGACCGCGGCTGCCAGACGGCCGATCTCGTCCGCTGGGAGGTCGGCCGACAGGTGGTGCACATGCCAGCGGCCTTCGCGCAGGCAGGCCGCGGCCATCAGTGCCGGCATGCCGTGCCGCTCGCCTGGCGGGGTGGTCACGACGGCCGTCCCGCGCGGGCGCCCCGCTGGCTGCGACGCCTGCGTCGCAAGGAGGCGCTCGCAGATCGCGGTGGCCCTGTGTTCCTCCGCGATCGAGACGTGCCCGGCGGCCCATTCCTCGCCGATGCGGCGCAGCGCTGGCGCGATCACGCGGTCGCATAGGTCGATCACGGTCACGTGGCCGGCCAGGCGATCCATGCAGCGGCGTGCCCTGGTCTCTTCACCGTCGACGATGGCGCTGTACAGCCGGTCGGCCTGGGCTGGCCAGTCCCTGACCTTGATCTCGGCTGCGGGCTCCCGGCCGCGCTGCCGCTTCGCCGTCATGGCCTGGACATCGGCCTCGCTGACCTCGTAGCCACGGCGGATCTTCCTGGCCGGGAGCTGCCCGTCCCTGACCCAGGCATAGGCCGTCTGGTAGTGCACGCCGAGCAGATCGGCAGCCTCCTGCAGTCGCATCGCACTCCCGGCCAGGCGTACGGTCACACGGCCATGTGCCGCGCATCGTTTAGCTTAACTTAGTCCCAGTTCACTGCGTGACGAAGGTCCCGAGCCGGTCACGACTTTCGTACCTGCCAGGTCATGGTCTTCTGGCGGTGTACTTCGATCAGCGGGCCGATGCCCGCGAGCCGAAACCGCGCCAGACCTGCCGCCTGGCCAGGTCGGGCCGGACGGGAGAGGGTCATGAACGTGTTCCGTACCCCCGCCGATGAGCTCCCCAGGCTGGCGACGACTCCGGCGGAGATCTCGCGCTTCGTGGTCGAGGCCGCCGTGCACGCGCCCTCGGTGCACAACACGCAGCCGTGGTGGTTCAGCACGGGCGACCGGGCGATAAGCGTGCATGCCGACGTGGAGCGGCGGCTCACCGTCGCCGACCCGCTCGGCAGGGAGATGATGATCAGCTGCGGCGCCGCCGTCTTCACGGCGCGGGTCGCGATGCGCTATCTGGGCCTGGTGCCGAAGGTGCGCCTGCTACCCGACCCGGATCTGCCGAACCTGGTCGCGAGGGTCAGGTACGGCGAAGATCGCATCGAGCCAGCCGAGTACGAGCGTGAACTGTTCGCTGAGATCCCGCGGCGCCGCACTCACCGGGGCGGCTTCGACCCTGGCCCGCTGCCAGCCAGCCTGATCGCCGTGATGCGGGACGAGGCATCCAGGGAGAAGGTCACGCTCGACCTCATGACCGACAAGTCCAGGCGCGGCGCCCTCGCCGCGGTCGTCGAGGCGGCCGACTACGTGCTCAGGCTCGACGCCAAGCGCATGCGCGAGCAGGCTAAGTGGGCTCCGCCACCCGGCAGCCCGCGGCGCGACGGCGTTCCTGCCTCGGCATACCCGGCTACGCCCGAGCGGACGGAGCCACCGTTCCCCGCCAGGGACTTTGCGCACGGGCACGGCTGGGGACTGCCACCCGCTGGCACCGGTGCGGTGCCCAGGTCGGCAGGGCTCGTTACCGTGCTGACGACCCGGTCTGACCGGCCGGAGGACTGGGTCAGGGCTGGTCAGGCCCTGCAGCGGGTGCTGCTAGTGGCCAGCACCAGCCGCGTCTCGGCGGCGCTGCACAGCCAGCCGCTCGAGGTCGAGGACCTGCGCCGGTTCATCGCTGCTGTGCTGTGCGACGGAGCGCACCCGCAGATGGTGGTTAGGCTCGGCTGCACAGACCAGGTATCAGCAAGCGTGCGGCGCAGCGTCGACGAGGTGTTGCTCTAATGTGCGATCAGCTGGCCACGTTCGACCGGAAGGCACCGTGCTGACATGAACGACAACGCTGCGGAATCCGCACCGATCAAGGTGTTCCTGCTTGATGATCACGAGATCGTCAGGCGCGGGGTGAGGGACCTGCTTGAGGCCGAGGACGACATCACCGTCATCGGCGAGGCAGGGACGGCCTCGTCGGCGCTGGCCAGGATACCGGCGCTGAAGCCTGACGTCGCGGTGCTCGACGTTCGCCTGCCTGACGGCGACGGGGTCAGCGTCTGCCGTGACATCAGGTCGCAGATGCCCCAGGTGGCCTGCCTGATGCTGACCTCGTTCGGTGATGACGAGGCCCTGTTCGACGCCATCATGGCTGGCGCCGCCGGATACGTGCTCAAGCAGATCAGGGGGACCGACCTGGTCGGCGCCGTCAGGACGGTCGCGTCCGGCCGGTCGCTGCTCGACCCCGAGGCGGCCAGCAGGGTCATGGCCAGGATGCGCGATCAGTCCCGCCGGTCCGATCCGCTCGCCGCGCTTACCGGCCAGGAGCGGAAGATCCTCGAGCTGATCGGCGAGGGCCTGACGAACAGGCAGATCGGCGAGCGGCTGTTCCTGGCGGAGAAGACCGTGAAGAACTACGTGTCGGCGCTGTTCGCCAAGCTCGGCATGGAGCGGCGCACGCAAGCGGCCGCGTACGCCGCGAGGATCTTCGACGAGCCGGACCACGAGGCCGGCTAGCGGGACACCCCTGACGGACCGTTCCACTAGGCCCCCGTCTCGATCGCCGCGACCTCGACGAACGCGCGAGCGAGACCATCAGATCGCGACCCGGCATCCGCGAGATCACCGCTGCGGTCATCGACGCTACGCCTGGCGAAGAGGACACCTGAGAACGGGCGGCAGCAACGGCAGCGGATCGGCAGGTGCTCGCTGCCGTGCCTCCTGGCTCCGCCGCGAGCAGCCAGCCGCCGGGACCGATGGCCTTCCCGTTATCAGGACGGAAGTCCTTTCTGGACGCGACCGTCGGCCCTGAGCGGCGCCTAGCCGCGTGGCGGATGCTGAGTGCGGCTAAAGAAAAACGGAGGCCCGCCGGGTCCAGGAAAGGTTCCGGTGGCGGATGCTTAGGAGGCATCGAAATGCGCAGAAGGACATTCGACGCGCTGATGGTGGTGGCCGGGCTTGCCCTGACCGCGGTGCTGCTTGTCGCCGGCGGTCTGCTGACGTGGGGTCACATCTTCGTCGGCAACGAGGTTCGCAGCCAGCTGGTGGCGCAGAAGATCGTGTTCCCGCCCGCGTCGAGCGACGCGATCAAGTCACTTCCGAAGGCCGACGCGAAGGCGATGACCGTCTACGCCGGCCAGACGATGACCACCGGGGCGCAGGCCCAGACCTACGCCGACCACTTCATCGCGGTGCACCTGGGCGAGATCGGCGGCGGGCTTACCTACAGCCAGCTGTCGGCCAAGGCCATGGCTGACCCGACGAACACCAAGCTGGCCGACCAGGTCGCGACGGTCTTCAAGGGCACGACCCTGCGGGGCATGTTGCTGAACGCCTACGGATTCTGGCAGATGGGCCGGATCGCCTGGATCGGAGCGATTGCCTCCTTCGTTGGCGCGGCGCTGATGCTGATCCTGTCCCTGCTCGGCGCCTGGCACCTGCGCCGGGTTGCCGAGACCGCTGAGGTCTTCGGGAGGGCGTCACACGCGAAGGTGCAGACGGCCTGAGTACGCAGATTGCACACCACAGTCCCCGCCGGCCGGGAGCCGGCGGGGACTGTGGTGTATCGATAGTTGTCATGAAAATATGCGTCACGGGTTCGAGCGGCCGTGCGGGCCGTGCGGTCGTTGCCGATCTCGCCGGGCACGGGCATCAGGTTGTCGGTGCCGATCTGGTCTTGCCGGGCCGCGACGGCGGGCCGGCGGACTTTCTGAGGGTCGACCTCACCGACTACGGGCAGGCAGCCGAGGTCCTGCAGGGCGTTGACGCGGTCGTCCACCTGGCCAACATTCCGGCGCCAGGCCTGCGTACGCCGGCCGTGACCTTCAACGACAACATGACCATGAACTTCAACGTCTTCCACGCGGCCGCGCAGGCCGGGCTGCGCCGGGTGGTGTGGGCGTCCAGCGAGACAACGCTCGGCCTGCCGTTCAGCACCCCGCCGCGGTACGCCCCCGTGGACGAGGACCACTATCCGGTGCCGACGTCGACCTATGCGCTGTCCAAGGTCGCTAGCGAGACCGTCGCCGCCCAGATCGCGCAGTGGTCGGGAATCCCGTTCGTCGCGCTGCGGTTTTCGAACATCCTCGGCCCGGCCGACTATCAGCACTTCCCGTCCTGCTGGGACGAACCTGCGGCGCGGCGGTGGAACCTGTGGGGGTACATCGACGAGCGCGACGCCGCGCAGGCATGCCGGCTGGCGCTCGATGCGGACATCGGCCCTACCGCAACCAGCACCGGCGGCAGCAGCGCGAGCTTCATCATCGCCGCCGCAGACACCGTGATGAAGCGGCCGTCCGCCGACCTCATGCGGCAGGTCTTCCCCGGTGTTCCGCTCCGCGGCGAGATAGAGGGGAATGCCACGCTGCTCAGCATCGACCTGGCCAGGCGCGTGCTCGGCTTCGATCCTGAGCACACCTGGCGCGACCACGTCAGCTCCGCTTAGAACACCAATGTCCCATCGGCGTTCAAGAAGAACGCCGATGGCGCATAGGTGTTCAATTTTCGCGCGGTTGGCGGCGCTCGGGGCCGGACGCGCTGCCCCTAGCGCAGGCGGCGCAGGAACGGATCCTGGGGTGCTGCGGGCACGAGCCTGATCCGCGCATCCACCGGGTGCGCCCCGTCCGCCTGTGCGATCACCGGGTTGAGGTCCAGCTCGGCGATCTCAGGCAGCTCGTCAGCGAGCCTGGAGACCCGCAGCAGGATGTCGGCGAGCGCGCCGGTGTCGACCGGCGCGCTGCCACGGTGCCCGTACAGCAGTGGCGCGGCCCTGATGCCGCGGATCATCTCCTGCGCGTCCACGTCGGTGAGCGGGGTCAGCCTGGTGGCGTGATCGCCGAGCACGTCGGTGGCCACGCCGCCGAGGCCGAAGACGACCAGCGGCCCGAACACAGGCTCATGCACGACGCCGACCAGCACCTCGACGCCCTCGGCCAGCATGGGCTGTACCAGGACCTGGCGCAAACCTGGCCCGAACCGGCCGGCCAGCTCGTCGTAGCCAGAGGTGACGTCGTGCTCGGTCCGCAGGTCGAGCAGGACGGCCCCGGCGTCGGTCTTGTGCACCAGGCCATCGACGTCGGCCTTCAGCACCACAGGTCCGCCGCCGAGCTCGGCGGCCGCCCGCGCGGCTTCGCCAGCGCTCAGCACGCCGACGGCCGGGACAAGGTCGATCCCGTAGCAGGCGAGGAGGCGGGCGACCTGATCAGGCGGGAGCCAGCCGCCGAGGTGCTGCCTGGCAAGGAAGTCGCCGACGAGCTGGCGGGCGTCGCCGGGCCTGATCCCCGCCAGCTCGGGGACCTGACCTTCCTGGCTGGAGCGCCAGGCGCCGTACCGGACGGCGTGCCCCAGGGCTCGGGCGGCGCTCTCCGGAAACAGGTAGGACGGGGTGGCGTCCTGAGTCGGGCCGGCCTCGCGCTCCCCGGCCTCCCCGGCCTCGCCGGGCTCGCCGGCCTTCCCGGCCTCGCCGGCCCGGTCGGCGCGGCTGCCAGGCTTCGCATTCGCGGCCGGCTGCAGCAGGCGCACAGATTCCTGCTGGTCGAGCGTGACGACGACGATCGGCTTGGCGACCGTCGCCCTGAGGATGGCGGGCGTCAGGTGACCAAGAGCGGTCGGCACGGTGATCGCCATGACCGCGTCGACGCCGTCGTCCCTTGCCACCCGCTCGAGGCAGGACCTGAACGCGCGCCTGGTGACGGCGGCTGAGGTGTCGACCGGTCCCGTCACCACGGCACCGCTGGGCAGCAGCCTGCGCAGCCGCTGCTGGGTGGCCTCCGACAAGGTCGCCACCTTGAGGTCGTTGTCGCCGCAGGCGTCGGCGGCGAGCACGCCAGCCCCGCCCGCATTGGACACGATCGCGATCCTCGGGCCGCCGGGCAGCGGCTGGCAGGCGAGCAGTGCCGCGGTATCGACGAGCTCACCGAGGCCGGTCGTCGCGATGACGCCTGCCTGCTCGAACAGCGCCTCCTGCGTGACCAGCGGGGTCGCGGCGGCTGCCGTGTGCGACGCGGCGGCCCGCTGGCCGGCCGCCGAACGGCCGCCGATCACGGTCAGGAGGGGGAACTGCCTGGCTACCCGTCGCGCGGTCTGGGCGAACCGGCGCGGACTGCCGAAGGATTCCACGTACAGCACGGCGAGCCTGGTCTTGTGGTCCTGCTCCCACCACATGAGCATGTCGTTGCTCGACACGTCGTATTTGTCGCCGACCGACGCGAACGACGACACGCCGATCCCGAGCCTGGTGAGGTGGTCGAGCACCGCGATGCCGATGCCGCCTGACTGCATGACCAGGCCCGCGCTGCCCGGCTTCGGCTTGCCGCCGGCGAAGGTCGCGTTGAGGCCGAGTGACGGGACCGCGACGCCGAAGCAGTTCGGCCCGACCAGCCGCATGCCGTGGCGGCGGCACGCGGCCAGCAGCTGAGAACCGGTCTCCGTGTCGATCTCCGCGGTCACCACCACGAGTGCCCTGACGCCCCGGTGGCCGCAGTCCTCAGCGACGGCTGTCAGGTGCGCGGGCGGCACCGCGATGACGGCGAGGTCGGGCGGCTCTGGCAACTCTGCCACGGCCGGCACGGTGCGGACGCCGAGAACGGAGGTCGCGTGCGGGTTGACCGCGTAGAGCCGGCCGCTGAAGCCAGCGTCGATCATGTTGCGCAGGATCGCGTGCCCCACCCTGCCTGGCTTGCGGCTGGCGCCGACAACCGCGACCGAGGCAGGTTCGAGCAGGTGCCGCAGGCTGGCGACGTCGGCGAACCTTTCCCGCCTCGCCACCGAATCCAGGTAACTGTGCAGCCCCTGGTCGGCCTCGTCGGCGGGCAGCGGGAAGGTGGTCTCGATCACCCCGTCCGACACCTGCCGCCTGGCCGCGAGTCCCGCGTTGGCGAACACCCGCAGCATCGCGACGTTGTCGGCCAGCGTCTGCGCGGTGAACGCCCGCACGCCGCGCAGCCTCGCGGTCGAGATGAGGTGATCGAGCAGGAGCGACGCCACGCCGCGGCCGTGCATGTGGTCGGACACCGCGAACGCGATCTCGGCGATGCCAGGCTTGGCTGTCGGCTCGTAGCCGGCCACCCCGACAAGCTGATCGCCGAGCCAGGCGAGCAGCGCGTAGTGCGTAACGTCGTGTGGCCGGCTCACGCGCTTGGCCTCGCGGTCGGCTGACTGCGGGCTGAGACTGAAGAAGCGCAGGTAGATGTTGGCTGGCGACATCCGGGCGTGCATCTGCCTCACGGCATCCTCGTCGTCTGGTCCTGCCTGCCTGATCAGGACCATGGTGCCGTCGGTCAGCAGCGCGTAGACCCCGTCTGCGCTATCGGGTTCTGCTGCGCTCATCGGCACCTGCCGCCTGTGATCGTTTGCCGGTTGCTACCAGGATGCCCGTTCCGGCCCGTGGGGGCCGCAACGACAGGTCTTTTGGCCCTAACGCGCGTCGGACCTGCGGTGCAGGGTAGTTCGCGTGACGGCAACGCTGTGTATGGAGGTGGCGATGGACGAGCCCCGGCGGCTTGAGCAGCTCAGCAGGAGTGCGGCACTGCAGTTGCTCGGCACGGTCAGCCTGGGACGGCTGGTCTTCACGCACCAGGCGCTGCCAGCGATCCGCCCGGTCAACCACGTGGTCGAAGGCGAGTCGATCATCGTCAGGGCCACCGCGGGCGCGGCGATCACGTCCGTGGCAAGCCAGAGCGGCATCGTCGTCGCGTACGAGGCCGACGACATCGACTCCGACACCCGCCTCGGCTGGAGCGTGATCGTGGTAGGAACCGCGCGGCTGATGACCGACGAGCACGCCGCCGCCCGCTTCAGGGCGCGACTGCGGCCCTGGATAGCCGGGTCCGCGGACGACGTGATCACGATCTCGGCAGAATTGATCACGGGTTACCGGCTGCTGCCCGCGACGGACGTGACGCCGATCGCACCCTGACCCAGGCCGTCCCAGAACCTGGCCTGCTGGCAAGATGGGCCCATGCCGACGCACGTAGCCCTGCTGCGCGGTATCAACGTGGGCGGCGGCGGCAAGGTCCCGATGGCCGAGCTCAGGGAGCTGCTGACCAAGCTCGGCCACTCCGACGTGAAGACCTATATCCAGACCGGCAACATCGTCTTCACGCCGTCGCACGAAGACTCCGGCCAGCTCGCGGCCGAGATCAAGGACGCGATCAAGTCGTCCTTCGGCGTGAGCACCTTCGCGGTCGTCCTGACCAAGGCAGAGCTGGACGCCGTGATCGCGGCCAACCCGTACCCGGACGAGCCGAATCCCAAGTGGGTGCACGGTGTCTTCCTGGTCGACGACCCGCAGCAGGCGCAACACGCCCGCGTCGCAGACGCGGTGGCCGCGGCAGCGGGGAGAGGCAGCAGGGACGAGGCGAGGATCGTCGGCAAGACGCTGTACCTGCACACGCCCGACGGCTTCGGCACCAGCGAGCTGGCGAAGGACCTGCTGATCAAGAACCGGCGTGATCCGCTCGCCTCCGGCACGGCGCGCAACTGGTCCACCATCACCAAGCTCCTGGCGCTCTGCGAGGACTAGCTCCGGTACGCATTCCTGGTCCGTTCGTGCCCTGCCCAGAGCCTGTCCCATACTGCCGATCGCTCGGGATGCGGGTGGCTGACCCGCGCCGCGCCGCCGGGCGCGCGCCCGGCCGGAATCGCGAAGCCGCAAGCGCGGGCCGCGAGCAAGCCAGCGCCGAGGGCGGAGTAGTCCGATTCCTGGCCGCCAGGCATGATCACCCGGCGGCCGGTGGCATCGGCGAGATCGGCCCTGAAGGCTTCGGCCGCCGCGCTCCCGCCGGCCACCAGCAGCTCGCCGGCATGCTGTTGGCTACCACGGGGCTGGCCCGCCTCCTCGAGCACGGTCAGGCATCTGCGGCTCTCCAGCACGATGCCGTTGACCAGCCCCCTGGCCACATGCCTCCGGTCGTGGCCGAGGGTCAGACCTGTGATCGTGCCGCGCAGCGCGGGATCCCACAGCGCACCCTGCTCGCCAGGACTCAGGTAGGGGAGCACAACGGGAGCCTCACCGGGCTCGACCTCGCCGGCCAGCGCTATCACCTCGGACTCCGCAAGGCCCATAAGGGCCGCCAGCCAGCGCAGTGCGCTGCCGGTCGCGAGCAAGTCCATCTCCTGGCCCCACCGGCCAGGATCGGCCATGGGCGTGACGAGGAACCTGCGCAGCGGGTCGAGCCGCGGCTCATCGGCGACGCCCAGAATCACCGTGCTCGTCCCTGCGATGTAAGCGACCTGGCCAGGGTCACGAGCCCCGAGTCCGAGCGCGCCAAGCACCGAGTCTGCTGCCCCGGCGCAGACCGGTATCCGGCGGCATCCGAACCTGGCGGCGAGGTCAGCGCGCAGCGGCCTGGTGAAGGAGGACGGCACGACCGGCGGCAGGTCTGGCAGGTGGCCGCCGGCCAGCGGCGCGACGGCGGCGAGGACGCCCGCGTCCCAGTCGCCTGCGCGGAGGCTGTAGGCGCCGAACCCGGTCGCCGTGCTCGGGTCGGTCACGGCCTCGCCGGTCAGCCACCAGAACAGGTAGTCCTTGGCGCCGAGCAGCGTCCGCGTGGCCGCTGCCCGGTCCGGCTCGGAACCATGCAGCCGCAGGAACATCGGCAGCAGATAGCGCGCGTCCACCCGCTGCCCGGTGAGCTGGTACAGCGCCGCGCCGTCCACGGCCGTGCGCAACCGGGCAGCGTGATCCTCGGCGCGGCTGTCCTGCCAGGTGATCGCGTGGCCGGTGGGGTGTCCGGCGGCATCGGCCGTGACCAGCGTGGGGATCATGGCCGACAGGCCCGCGGCCCGCCACCTGCCCGGCGGAGCGTCCGCGGCCAGCAAGGCGGCGGCTTGCTCAAGCGCCGCGATCCACCCGGCCGGGTCCTGCTCGGCCGCGCCACGCCCTGGCCTGATGGTCGGATAGTCGGCGCTGGCGCGCGCGACGACCTCGCCGGAGGCACTGAGCGCAATTGCCTTCAGGCCAGAGGTGCCGAGGTCAAGCCCGAGATAGAGCCCGCCAGGGTCGGCACTCACGCCGGACAGCGGACGGCCCAGTCCCGGTTGCCAGGGACTGGCAGCAGCTGCCTGGTCGCGCTGCCGGAGAACGCGAAGGCGAACTGGCTCGCGGGATACAGCTGCTCGAACGCGTCGAACGGCAGCCCGGTGCCGTCTGCGCTCAGCCCGCGGATCCGCACCACCTGGGACCGCGCGGGCAACTCGAGCAGCCTGGCCTCGTCCTGGGCGGGGGTGAGCACCTCCAGGTACTGCTCCTCGTAGGAGTCGACAAGGTCGTACTCGGCGGCAAGCAGGTCATACAGCGAGCCGTCCAGCCGGCCGACCAGCGCGCTGAGCTCAGGCGCGAGCGCGACGGGGATGACAGAAGTCTCGAGCACGGCGGGCTGGCCGTCGAGCAGCCGCAGCCTGCGGAGCCGCCACGCCGGGCTGCCAGCGGCGATCCGCAGCGCATGGCACAGGTTGTCCGATGGCACTCCCTGGTCAAGCCCGAGCACCGTGGTCCGCAGTTCGCCGGCCCGCTCGCTGTCGCTGGCCAGGGTGGCGAGCAGGCTGCCGGCCCTGGTCGGCTCCGTCACGATGCGCGGCCTGGCCACGAACGTGCCGAGGCCCTGATGACGGCGGACGCGGCCGGCCCGTTCTAGCTCGTCGAGCGCGCGGCGGACGGTGATCAGGCTGACCCCGGCCTGTTCGGCCAGTTCGGTGTAGCTGGGCAGCATGTCGCCAGGCCGCAGCCCGCGATCCGCTATGAGTTGCTCGACGAGGTCGACGACGCGCTCGTACAGCAGCGCGGCCCTGGGCAAGCGCGGCGCCGCCGCGCCTGGCCCCGGCTCGCCTGGCAGTCTGCCACCGAGATCGAGAACCATCTAAGCCTTCACTGTGAAAATGCCCTGGCCCTGCGGGCCGGCTGCTGGCCTCGGGCCCTGCCTCGGAGCCCGTGACTGGGCAAGCGGAGCAGCGCTGCCGACTGCGGCGAACGAATCAGCCGCTGCACTCAGCATCGCGTCAATGTCAGCGTCCGTGTGCACCATTGACAGAAAAAGGTTCTCGTACTGGCTCGGATGAAAGAGCACGCCGCGCAGCAGCATCTCCTGCCACCACCGGGTGAACAGCTCGGCTTTGGCGAACCGCTCGGCGTCGCGCCAGTTCCTGATCGGCCGTTCGGTGAACCAGACCTGGAACACCGTGCCGAGCCCCTCCACGATGACCGGCAGTCCTGCCTCCGCGGCGAGCGAGCGCAGCCCGGCCATCAGCCGCTCACCGAGTTGGCGCTGCCGCTCGTACAGGCCAGGCTCAGCCAGCAGGTCCATGGTCGCGCTGACCGCGGCACAAGCCACGATGTTTGCGTTATACGTGCCTGAATGCGAATACCGGCCGTCGGCGATGATCGACATGACGTCCTTGCTGCCGCCGATCGCCGCGACCGGGAATCCGCCGCCCAGGCCTTTAGCCAGGGTGGTCAGGTCGGGGAGCACGCCGAAATACTCCTGGGCGCCGCCCCTGGCGAACCGGAAGCCGGTGATGACCTCGTCGAAGATAAGCAGCGCGCCGTGCTGCCTGGTCAGGTCGCGCAGCAGTTCGAGGTAGCCGGGCGCTGGCAGGATGCAGCCGGTGTTGAACACCGCGGGCTCGGTGATCACGGCCGCCACCTGGTCGCCGTGCTCGGCCATCACCGCCGCGAAGCTGTCCGCGTCGTTCCAGGTCAGCACGATCAGCGTGGTCTCGAGCTCGGCAGGAACGCCTGGCCCCGACGGCACCGGCCTCGGCCTGGCGGCCGGCCCGGCCTCGGCCGGGTCCACGTGGTTGCTCCAGTAGATCGCGTCCTGCCAGCCGTGATAGTGCCCCTCGAACCTGATCACGAGCCGGCGGCCGGTGTACGCGCGGGCGATCCTGATCGCGCTGCCGACCGCTTCGCTGCCTGAGTTGGTGAACCTGACCATCTCGACGCCGGGTACCGCGTCGACGACTTTGCGCGCCGCCTCGATTTCGAGCGGATAGGGCAGCCCCAGACAGGTCCCGAACTCGGTGATCGCGGTCACCACCGCCGAGGTCACGACCGGGTGCCGGTGGCCAAGGATCATGGGACCGAGCCCGAGCAGGAAGTCCACGTACTCATGGCCGTCCACGTCGGTGATCCGCGATCCGGTGCCGCTGGCCATGAACGGCGGGTAAGGCATCCAGCCGAACTTCGCAGTCCGCGCGCTGCTGCCTGCCCCGCCTGGAATGATCTCGCTGGCCTGGTCGAACAGCTCACGTGAGCGGCTCGCCCATGCCGCGTACCTGTCGTTGAACGTCACGGTTTGAGTGCTCCGAACCTGAGATTCAGCCGGATCGTACCCTGTATACTCTGCATACTCAATACTCTTTGCGCCCGATTGGGCATTGAGCCCCGATATAGGGTGGCTTCGTGGCGTCAATGATCGGCTTCGAGGCTGTCCCCGATCGCGTGCCGCGGGTGCGAGCTGACCTGCTCGTGCTGCCGTGCTTCGCGGGCCGCGACGACCTGCCCGAGCCGGGACCGGGTTGCGCGGAGGCCGCGGCCGAGCTGGGCATCGACCTCACTGCGGCGATGCGCGCCCGCGGCTGCGCGGGGGAAACCGGCGACACGTTTACGACGCTGACCCTGGGCAGGCTCGCCGCGGCTGAGCTGCTCGTCATCGGGATGGGCCCGCAGGCGGAGTGCGGACCTAGCGCTGTCCGAGAGGCCGCGATGCGCGCGGCGGGACAGATGACCAGGGCGGCGACGATCGCGGCTGTGCTGCCGATGGCCAGCCAGCACGGGGCCAGCCAGCGCGGGGCCAGCCAGCGCCGGGCCAGCCAGCACGGGTCTGGCCAAGACGGGACCGCAGAGCTCGCTGCCGCGTTCGCCGAGGGCCTGCTGCTTGGCGCCTATCAGTTCGACAGGTACCGGCATCAGCCGCTCACGCCTGGCTGGCGGCGCCCGGTGACCGAGCTCGTGCGCGTGCTCACGGGCAACGCAGCAGTGGCGGATGTCAGCGCCGGGCTGCGGCGCGGCCAGATCGTGGCGGAGCTGACCAACTGGGTCAGGGATCTGGTCAACGCCTCACCGTCGGACAGTACCCCGGACGACATGGCGCAGCAGGCGCGCGAGCTGGCCGCGGCGCACGGCCTGGCCTGCTCCGTTCTCGCGGTGACGAAGCTGCGGGCCGGCGGATTCGGCGGGATCCTCGGCGTCGGCCAGGGCAGCAAGCACGAGCCGAGGCTTGTCGAGCTGTCCTACCGTGGCGGCGACGGCCCTGTCATCGCGATGACGGGCAAGGGCATCACGTTCGACTCGGGCGGCCTGTCGCTCAAGCGGGACGCGGAGATCGAATGGATGAAGTCGGACATGGCAGGAGCGGCCACGATCATGGCCGTGCTGCGCGGCGCTGCTGAGCTCGCGCTGCCGGTCTGCATCGACGCCGCGATCCCGTTCGCGGAGAACATGCCTGGCGGTTCCGCGCAGCGACCTGGCGACGTGCTGGCCCACCGCGGCGGCAAGACGTCCGAGGTCAGGGACACCGATGCCGAGGGCCGGCTGATCATCGCGGACGCGCTCGCCTATCTGGCCGAACGCGGCCCTGCGACGCTGGTCGACGTCGCGACGCTGACGGACGCGGCCGGGCTCGGCGAGGACCTGTGGGCTGTGCTCGGCACCGACGAGCGGCAGATCGGCGAGCTGATCGAGGCGGGCCGCGAGGCCGGTGACCCCGGCTGGCGGCTGCCGCTGCCGGCTTCGTATCGCAGGTACCTGGCCTCGGCGGTCGCCGACATCAGGAACACGCCGGCGGGCGTGCCGGACACGACGGTCATGGCCGCGATGTACCTCAGCGAGTTCACCGGCCGCGTGCCGTGGCTGCATATCGACAACGGCTCGACCGCCTACCTCGACCGTGCAGGGGTGCTGTGGCCGGAAGGCGCGACGGGTTCTCCGGTGCGGGCCCTCTTGCGCTGGGTCGAGCGTTTTGCCGCAAAGTGCCGATAGAGTCTCTTGAACCGGATTGACGCGGTTCTGCGCAATCCTCATACTCTGTATATTGTCTCCGTCTGGCCTGGGTCTTAGGGGATGGCCGTATGCGCGTCTTGCGGAATGTGATCGCCGCGCCGCTGGTCCTTGCGCTGGCCACGGGCGCCGCGACTGCGCTTGCCGCCTGCAGCACGTCGGGCACGGGATCTGGTTCGTCGGGTGGCGTCCTGCACATCGGCACGACGTATCCGATCGACTCTATGAACCCGTTCGTCGCCCAGTCCGACTATTCCTACGCGGTCTACGAGTACATCTATCCGGAGCTGGTGCGGTACAACGGCAAGCTCGGCATCACACCCGACTTCGCGCGCAGCTGGTCAGCCTCCGACGGCGGACGCACGTGGACCTTCCACACGGTCCCGCACGCGCACTGGTCCGACGGCAAGCCGCTGACCGCGGCCGACGTCGCCTGGACCATCAACGAGGTGATGAAGTACAAGAACGGCCCGGCAGGTCAGTGGGCTGGCCTGCTCGAGCACATGATCGGGGCTTCCGCGCCGAACGCCACCACGCTCGTGATCAAGTATTCGACCGCGGTAGCGAACGTGCTCGAGCAGATGCAAGGCATGGCGGTGCTGCCGAAGCAGGTCTGGGCGCCGTACTTCACCGGCAACGGCGCCAAGCTCAAGACGTACGCGAACGTGCCGCCCGCGAACGGCAAGCCCATGGTCTCGGGCGGGCCATTCGAGATGGTGCAGTACAAGGCGAACCAGTACGCGCTGTTCAAGCGGAACCCGGACTGGTGGG
This sequence comes from uncultured Actinomycetota bacterium, assembly GCA_963739025.1. GTDB lineage: Bacteria > Actinomycetota > Actinomycetes > Streptosporangiales > Streptosporangiaceae > Chersky-822. Next base: position 231,633 of record CAVTYS010000009.1, read on the forward strand.
GTCCGAAGCCGAAGATCGAAGGCTTCGGGCTGCAGTTCTTCTCCAACGCCGACGCCATGGTCCAGGCGCTGAAGGACGGCCAGGTCGACTTCATCGGCGAGTACACCCCGCCCACCGCGGTGAAGGCGCTCAAACAGGCGGGGTTCGTGGTGACCACCACGCCGTCGCTGTCGATGAAGACCTTCATCATCAACACCAACCCGCATAAGACCACGCACCGCGAGCTGCTCGACCCGCGGGTACGCGAGGCGATCGAGTACGCGACCGACCGAAGCCAGATCATCAAGACTGCCTGGCTCGGCCTCGCCCAGGCCGGCAGCACGATCATCGCGCCAGCGGACGGCTCGTGGCACGACCCGAACATCAAAGTGCTGCCGTTCGACCTCGCGAAGGCGAACCAGCTCCTCGACGCGGCGGGATTCAAGCGCGGGCAGAACGGAGCGCGGATCGCCGACGGCCACCCGATGTCCTACAGCGTGATCTTCCCGCCTGACGAGCGCGGCACCGGTGACCGCACGTTCCAGATCATGCAGACCGACCTGGCAAAGATCGGGATCTCGATCACGCAGCAGAACATGGACGACAGCGCGACGTTCAACGCGATCTCGGCGCCCAACAGCAAATACGAGACCTTCGACATGGCGATGTGGGACTGGGTGCCGCCGGTCGATCCCGACTTCATGCTCTCGGTGATGACCTGCGCGCAGCTCGGCAACAACAGCGACAGCGGCTACTGCAACCCCGCCTACGACAAGATGTACGCCAGGCAGTCCACGCTGATCGCCACTTCGGCCAGGCGCGCGCTGATCTGGCAGATGCAGCAGTACGTCTACAACGCCAAGCCGTACATCATCCTCGACTACCCGGACATCATCGAGGCGCACTCGACGACGTGGGCCGGCTTCACGGTGTCGCCGGTGATGGGCTCGGTGAACTCGCTGTCCACCGCGACGCTGCTGAACGTCCACCAGAAGTAGGCGCAGCAGGGGATGCGCGGTGCTGACTATGTCATCAGGCGGGTCGGGTTCGCGCTGCTGACGGTCCTCGTCGCCATCACGATCAACTTCTTCCTGTTCAGGGTGCTACCAGGCAACGTGGTCTCCGACCTGGCCAGGGTGCCGCACGCGACGCCGCAGCTGCGGCACGCGCTGACCGTCGAGTTCGGCCTGGACAAGCCGAAGTGGCAGCAGTACCTGATCTACCTGCGCGAGCTCAGCCACGGCAACATGGGCGTCTCGTTCGCCAGCCAGCAGCCGGTCTCCCAGTTGCTGCTCAACGACCTGAAGAACACGATCCCGATGGTCACGATCGGCACGCTCGGCGCGATCGTGGTCGGGATCGCGACCGGCATCCTGTCCGCCTGGCGGCGCGCATCGGCCGCCGACCACGTCAGCACGAACCTCGCGATCGCGTTCTACGCGTTCCCGACCCAGTTCCTCGGCCTGATGCTGCTGATCCTGCTCGGCGGGCTGCTGCCGACCTCGGGGATGGAGAACCCGTACGCTGGCGTGTTCGGCCCGCAGTCGACCGTGGCCAGGCTGCAGGACATCGGGCTGCACCTGATCCTGCCCGCCCTGACCCTGCTGCTCACCCTGTACGGCGAGTTCACGTTGATCATGCGCTCGTCGATGCTGGAGACACTGGGCGAGGACTACGTGCTGACCGCCAGGGCCAAGGGCCTCTCCGACCGGCGGGTGATCGCCAGGCACGTGGTCAGGAACGCCTTGCTGCCGATCGCCACGCTCGTCGCGCTGTCGATCGGCTGGATCGTCGGCGGCGCGATCCTGGTCGAGTACATCTTCTCCTGGCCCGGCATCGGCCAGGCGCTCTGGCAGGCCGTCAACCAGCGGGACTACCCCATGCTGCAGGGCGGTTTCCTGGTGCTCGCGGTCTCGGTCGTTGTGCTGAACCTGCTGGCCGACCTCGCGTACTTCAAGCTCGACCCGCGGATCTCCGAATGAGCGCTATCGCGAGTGAAGCCGCGCTGGCGGGGCCGGTCTCGCCGGGCAGGGCCGGGCTGATCCGGCAGGCCATCACCGAGCGCAAGGCCGCCGCGCTCGGGCTCGGGATCATCGTGTTCTTCGTGATCCTCGCGCTCGCGTCGCCGCTGATCGCGCCGTACTCGACGACCGCGCGCTCGTGCGCGGTGTTCGCGCCGCCGTCCGGCGCGCACTGGCTGGGCTGCGATGACGGCGGCATCGACGTGCTCAGCGAGATCATCTCGGGCGGGCGGGTCTCGCTGATCATCGGCTTCGCCGCCACGCTGATCGCGATGGTGATCGGCGGCGGCGTCGGCATCGCAGCCGGGTACTTCGGCCGCTGGCTCGACATCTTGCTGATGCGGATCACCGACTACCTGCTCGTCATCCCTGACCTTGCGTTCGCCATGGTGATCGCCGACGTGTGGGGTCCGAGCCTGAGCCACGTGATCGGCGTGATCGCGATCCTCGAGTGGGCGGCGACAGCCAGGATCATCAGGGCCCAGGTGATGAGCGTCAAGGAGCGCGTCTACATCAAGCGGGCCCGCTCGATCGGCGCCAGCCACTCCAGGATCATCGGCCGGCACATCCTGCCGCAGGTGGGTCCGCTGCTGATGGCCAACACCGTGCTCACCATCGCCGTGGCGATCTACCTGGAGACCGCGCTCGCGTTCCTCGGCTTGGAGGACCCGAGCACGACCACGTGGGGGACCATCCTGGAACACGCCTTCGACCGGGCGGCCGTCAGCGCCGGCGCGTGGTGGGCGATCGTCCCCGATGGAATTGTCATAACCCTGCTCATCATGGGGTGCTTCCTGCTTGGCCAGGCCATCGAGGATGCGCTCAACCCGCGCCTCCGGGTCGCGCACCTGTCCTCGCGGCGCTGGGCGCTCAGGCCGCTGGCCGGCCGCGGGCCTGATGCGATATGAGCCCTGCGGCGCTGCTCGAGGTGCGCGACCTGCACGTCTGGTTCACGCTGCCCGGCGGCGGCGAACTGCATGCCGTGCAGGGGGTCGGGTTCGAGCTTGCCGCGGGCGAGCGGCTCGGCCTGGTGGGTGAGTCCGGCTGCGGGAAGACGACGAGCATCCTGGCGATGATGGGGCTGCTGCCGCCGAACGCGTCGGTGGCCGGCGAGGTGAGGCTGTCCGGGACGGACATCCTCGCGGGCGGAGAGGACTCGGTCAGGCCGCACCGGTGGACCGACCTGGCGATGGTATTCCAGGGCGCGATGAACGCGCTGAACCCGGTGCGCACGGTCGCGGCGCAGATCGCCGAGCCGATCATGCTGCACGGGAACGGCTCGCCAGCCGCCGCCAGGCGGCGCGCCGGCGAACTGCTGGACATGGTCGGGATCCAGGCCGCCTCGGGATCCAGGTTCCCGCACGAGTTCTCCGGCGGGATGCGGCAGCGCGCGGCGATCGCGATGGCGCTGGCCTGCGAGCCGAAGGTGCTGCTCGCCGACGAGCCGACCACGGCGCTGGACGTCATGGTGCAGGCGCAGATCCTGGAGCTGCTGGTCAGGCTGTCCGACGACCTCGGCCTCGCGCTCGTGCTCGTCACACACGACCTGCCGGTCGTGGCGCAGATCTGCCAGCGCGCCGGCGTGATGTACGCGGGCGAGATCGTCGAGACCGGCACGACCGACGAGCTGTACCACGCCACCAGGCATCCCTACACAAGGCTGCTGTTCGCCGCGACGCCCGACCTGTACGGCACGGACGAGGTCGCCTCGATTCCAGGCACGCCGCCGCGGCTGGACGAGCCTGTCATCGGGTGCCCGTTCCGGCCGCGGTGCGACGCGGTACTCGACCGGTGCGAGCACGAGCGGCCCGTGCTGCTTGCGGTCGGCGCCTCACCTGGTCATGCGGCGGCCTGCCACAGGTCGGACTCTGGAGGCCGTCGTGACCAATGACGACGCGCTGCTGCGGGTCACCGGCCTGCGGACACGCTACCCAGTGCGGCGGTCGATCGCCGACCGGCTGGCAAGGCGGCCGGGGCAGTGGGTCCGCGCCGTCGACGGAGTCTCGTTCTCGCTGCGCCGCGGCGAAATGGTCGCGCTAGTGGGCGAGTCAGGGTGCGGCAAGACCACCACGGCGCAGACGATCTTGCGGATGATAGAGCCGGCCGGCGGCTCGGTCGCGGTGGACGGCCAGGACATCACGGTCCTGTCGCAGCGCAGGCTCAGGCCGCTGCGGCGCGGCATCCAGATGGTCTACCAGGATCCGTATGAGTCACTCGACCCGCGTTTCAAGGTCAGGCAGACGGTGGCCGAGCCGCTGCTCGTGCACGGCATCGGCACATCGCGGGCCGAGCGCGAGAGCCTCGTCGCCCGCGCGATCGAGCGTGCCGGGCTGGCACCAGCCGGGCTGTACCTGGACCGCTATCCGCACGAACTGTCCGGCGGGCAGCGGCAGCGGGTCGCGATAGCCGCAGCGCTCGCGCTCGATCCCGTGCTGCTGCTCGCGGACGAACCAGTCTCGATGCTGGATGTGTCGGTGCGGGCCGGTGTTCTCGCGCTGCTGGACGAGCTGCGCAGGGATGGCAGGCTCGGCGTGCTGATGATCACGCACGACCTGTCGACGGCCGCGCACTTCGCCGACCGGATCGCGGTCATGTACCTGGGCAGGATCGTGGAGTACGGTCCGGCCCGCTCGGTGATCAGCGATCCTCGGCATCCGTACACCAAAGCGCTGCTGTCGGTCGTGCCCGACCGCGACCCGCGGATGCGCAAGAAGCCGCAGATCCTGTCCGGCGAGACGCCGAACCCGGTCGCGATCCCGCCTGGCTGCCGGTTCCGCCCGCGCTGCCCGATAGCCGAGGACCGCTGTGCCGAGACAGACCCGGCGCTCGCCCCCGGCGCCCACCAGGTTGCGTGCCTGCTCGCCTGACGCCGCTCCCGCCCCGGCACTCGCACGCGACGGGGGGCGCCCCGTTGTCGCCAGGACAGCGACTGGGCGCCCCCGTTGCGCTGCTGGCCGGGGCCCGCTGCTACGGCTGGTAGGAGCCTGGCTCCCAGGTGCGGGTCGCGACGCCGATCGCGTTCCAGGCGTTGATGGTCACGATGAGGCTGACGAGAGCTCCGAGTTCGGCGGTGCTGAACTCCGCGGCAACGGCCTGGTAGGCCTCGTCGGGGACGTGCGTGCTCGCGGCCAGCGTCACCTCCTCGGTGAACGCCAGCGCCGCGCGCTCCCGTGCGGAGAAGAACGGCGTCTCCCGCCAGACTGGCAGCGCGTAGATCCGCTGCTCGGTCTCGCCGATCGCCCGCGCGTCTTTGGTGTGCATGTCCACGCAGTACGCGCAGCCGTTGAGCTGAGAGGCGCGGATCCTGACCAGCTCGCGCAGCTTGGCGTCGAAGTCGACCTTGTCGAGTTCCTTGATCGCGGCCCGGTCCAGGTGGGCCATGGCGCGGGCGAACCCGGGGGCGTGCTCGTCGAAGTCGAGGCGGACCGGGACAGGTGCTGTCATCTGCGTTGTCGTCATGGTTACCACGCTAGGCGCTCAGCGGCCCAGTAGTAAGGTCCATATCTATGCCAGAAACTTGGGCCAATACCGGCGGGGGGATCCGGGGGGTCGTCCCCCCGGGCCAGCACGGCGGGGGGATCCGGGGGGTCGTCCACCCGGACCAGCACCGCGGGATCGACCTGCACCTGGAACTGGCCGGATCGCGGGTCAGGGCGGCCATCGAAGCGGCGCTCAGGGACGCTGTGCGCGAAGGCCGGCTCGCCCCTGGCGTCAGGTTGCCGTCCTCCCGCGATCTCGCCGCCGACCTCGGCGTCGCGAGGAACACCGTCGCTGACGGCTACGGGCAGCTGGTCGCCGAGGGCTGGCTCGAGGCGAGAACCGGCTCGGGCACGTGGGTGGCGGAGCGGCCGGTGCCGGCCGTCGAGCGGTCTGCCGGCGCGGAGGCCGCACGGCCCGCCGATCCGCGATACGACCTGCGGGCCGGGATCCCGGCGGTGCTGGCGTTCCCGCGTCGGGCCTGGCTGGCCGCAGGCCGGGCCGCCCTCGCCGCCGCGGACGACAGCGTGCTCGGCTACCCGGACACCCGCGGGCTGGCCGAACTGCGCGTCGCGCTCGCCGGATACCTCGGCCGGGCCAGGGGCGTGCTGGCCAGCCCGGAGAACGTGATCATCTGCTCAGGATTCGCGCACGGCCTCGCGGTGCTCTGCCGGGCGCTCAGCGACCGCGGCGGGGTCACCCTGGCTATCGAGGCCTACGGGCACCTGCTGCACCGGCGGATCGCCGTGGCCAACGGCATGCGGGTCGCGCCGCTGCCTGTGGACGCGTCGGGCGCGCACGACGTGGCAGGCAGCGAGGCGGTCGCTGCCGTGCTGACGCCGGCGCACCAGTACCCGCTCGGCATGACGCTGGCGCCCGCGCGCCGCACCGCGTTCGTCCGCTGGGCGGCCGCCACCGGCGGCGTGATAATCGAGGACGACTACGACGGCGAGTTCCGCTTCGACCGCCAGCCGGTCGGCGCGATGCAGGCGCTCGCGCCCGAACACGTCGTCTACGCGGGCACGGCGAGCAAGAGCCTCGCGCCCGGGCTGCGGCTTGGCTGGCTGGTTGTCCCAGGCTCGATGGTCGAGGAGGTCGTCGCCGCCAAGGAGATGTCCGGTGGTTCGAACGGGACGCTGGAGCAACTCACGCTCGCAGGGTTCATCGAGTCCGGTGGCTACGACCGGCAGATCCGCCAGTTCAGGCTCGTCTACCGGCGGCGCCGCGACCGCCTGATCGCCGCGTTGCGCGGCTCGGCGCCTGCGGTACGGCTGACCGGGATCGCGGCTGGCCTGCACGCGGTCGCCGAGCTGCCCGCGGGCGTGAGCGAGGAGGCCGTGGTCGAGGCGGCGGCCAGGCATGGCGTCGCGGTCGACGGGCTGCGGATGTACACGGCACCCGGACACGAGCGCGGTCCGGCGCTGGTCGTCGGCTACGGCCGCCCTGCCGAGCACGCGTTCACGACCGCCGTAGGCCGGCTCTGCGCGGCCCTCGCGGAAACAACGTGAGGGCTTGAGCATCAATGTGACACTGAGTCGCTCGATCCGCTGTGAATGCGACATTCAGTCGGGGGCTGCGGTTATGGCTCGGCCATGCGCGCCGCGATCGCGGCCGCGAGTCCCCTGGCCTGATCCAGGCTCGTCACCATCGGGTTGGCGAGCAGGATCCTGACGAGGTCATCCACCGCCGGCTGGCCGGCCGCCAGGGTCGTGGCTGCGAGCCGCTCGTAGGACGCGTGCCTGGCCAGGATCCCGCGCGGCAGGTCAGGCAGCTCGGCGACCGGCAGGGGCTCGGCAGGCCCGCGCCTGGCCACGGTCACCGGTCCCTCCACGATCACGTCGTCCGGCAGCCAGGCGACGCGGCCCAGATTCGGCAGCCCGAGGATCATGAGGTGGCCCGAGCCGGTGAGCCAGGCGTCGATCAGCGGCACGACCGCGAGCGAGTACCACGGTGCCGGCCGCTGCCAGGCGGCGGGAATCTCGCCCTTGCCGTACGTCTCGAGCGTGGACCTGGCAAGGTCGCGCAGCTGATCGGCCCTGGTCGGCCGGCCGAGCTGGGCGGCGAGCATCCGGTCAGGGTGGGCGTAGTAGCGCAGGTAAGGACCTGGCAGCGCGCCGTGCAGCCGCGGCAGATCCTGGTCGATGCCCGATACCAGGCCTTCCAGCTGGTCGAGCTCGGCTGGTTCAGCGGGCACGTACCAGCCGACGTGGTTCATCCCCGCGTACCTGAGTCGCAGCGCTGCCGGGTCGCGCGCGCCGAGCCGCCCCGATGCCGAAGCGAGCAGGTCGAGCGGGGAGTCACAGACCGCGATGACCTCGATGCCGAACTCCTGCCGCGCCGCCTGGGTCACGATCCCGGCCGGGTTGGTCAGGTTCACCAGCAGCGCGCCAGGACAGCACCTGGCGAGGTCGGCCCACACCGGCCGGAGTGCGGCCACCGACCGGATGGCGCTGGCGAAGCCGCCAGGACCGAGCGTCTCCTCGCCTGGCAGGCCGAACTCGTGCGGGAACGACTCATCGGCCGACCGCTCCTCAAGGCCGCCAGGCCTGATCTGGTTCAGCACGACGTCGGCCCCGGTCAGTGCCATGGCGCGGTCGGCCTCGGCCGTGACGCGAACGGCCAGCCCGAGTGCCTCGGCGCGCAGCCTGGCGGCACAGGTCACCGCTGCGAGCCGCTCCGCCGACCTCCCGTGCAGCACAAGCTCGAGCCCGGCCAGGCCGGGTGCGCCTGCGAGCGCGTCGATCAGCTGCACGGTGGCCGGGGCGCTGCCGCCGAGCACGACGAGCCGGACAGCGCCGTGGTCCGCCGGGCTGGCCTGGCTCGTCACGTGCCGTAGAACTCGGTGACGGCGGCGCCGACGCGGTCGATCTCCTTGTCGGTCAGCTCAGCGAACATCGGCAGCGACAGCAGCCTGCCTGGCAGGGTTTCAGCGACCGGAATCGGCGCGGACCGCCACGGCAGGCTCGCGTAGGCACCGGCCTGGGTGACCAGCCGCGGGTAGATGACCATGCTGTCGATCCCGCGTTTCTCCAGGTGCCCTGCCAGCCCGTCGCGGTCGGGGGCGAGCACCGTGTACATGTAGTACGCGTGCCGGCCCGTGACGTCGTCGGGCGGCAGCGTTAGCGGCGTCGTGCCGAGCAGTTCGGCGTACCGCGCCGCGACCCGGCGGCGACCAGCGACCTGCTGGTCGAGGTAGCGCAGCTTCACCCGGAGGAACGCGGCCTGCATCTCATCGAGCCGCTCCTGGTAGCCGAGGATCGCGTGGTCGAACTTGACCTGCTGGCCCATGTAGCGCAGCTGCCTGACCCGCGCCTCGAGCTCGGGCGTGGCCGTGGTGATCGCGCCGCCGTCGCCGAGCGCGCCGAGCACCTTGGTGGGATAGAACGAGAACGCCGCCAGGTCCCCCAGGCTGCCCGCATGCCGGTCGCCCAGGGTGGCGCCGTGCGCGTGCGCCGCGTCCTCGACCACGGGTATCCCGGCCGCCGCCCGCCGGATCGCGTCAATGTCGGCGCACTGGCCGTACATGTGCACGGGCAGGATCGCCTTGGTGCGGTCCGTCAGCGCTGGCCCGATCGCGGCCGGGTCCATGTTGAGCGTGACGGGATCGACGTCGACGAACACTGGCAGCGCGCCGGTGTAAGAGACCGCGAACGCGGTGGCGATGTAGGTGTTCGGGACCGTGATCACCTCGTCGCCCGGACCGACGCCGAGCGCCAGTAGCGCGAGGTGCAGGGCCGCTGTCCCGCTGGAAATCCCGATGGACGCGTGCGAGCGGCAGTAGCTCGCGAATTCCGTTTCGAATGCCCGCAGGTTTGGTCCTAGCGTGAACCTCGGGCCTGCCAGCACGTCTTCGAAGGCGGCCCGCAGCTCCGGCGCGATGGCCGCGTGCCAGCGGGAGATGTCGTCGTCGGGAACGTGCGGCTCCGGCATGGGGCCAGCCTACGGTCGGGACTGGCTGGTACGAGTGGGTTGCTGCGGCTTGCCCGGAATCTGGTGCTGGGTTACCGTCCGGAGATGGACGCCTTCGCTGGCCGGGTTGCGATCGTGACCGGCGGCGGCTCGGGGATCGGCGCTGCCATCGCCCGCGCCCTCGCCGCACGCGGCAGCACGGTCGTCATCGCCGACATCGACGAGGCCGCCGGCAAGACGCTCGCCGACGAGATCGGCAAGGGCCCGGCCGGCTCCGCCAGTGCCGAGGTCGTCGACGTGACCGATGCTGATGCGGTCGCCGACCTGGTCGCCAGCGTCGCCGCCGCGTACGGCAGCCTGGACCTGATCTTCAACAACGCGGGCATCGCGGTGGCCGGGCTGGTCGAAGAGCTGACCGTCGATCACTGGAACCGGGTGATCGACGTCAACCTCAGGGGCGTCGTGCACGGGGTGCACGCCGCCTATCCCGTCATGTTGCGCCAGGGCCACGGCCACATCGTCAACACCGCGTCGCTCGCCGGGCTGGTGCCAGGGCCGGGCCTCGCACCCTACGTGGCGGTCAAGCACGGGGTCGTCGGGCTGAGCCTGTCGCTGCGCGCCGAAGCCGCCCTGCGGGGCGTCAAGGTCAGCGCGGTGTGCCCGGGGTTCGTGGACACGCCGTTGCTCGGCCACGTCAATCCCGGTCTGCCGCAGACCGAGACCGGCGATAACGCCGCCGTTCTCGCCCGCATGCTCGGCAAGCTCTATCATGCCGATCAACTGGCCCAGGACGTGCTCCGCGGCGTGGAGCAGAACCGCGCGCTGATCGTCGCGCCGCGCTCGGCCAGGATCGCGTGGCGAATGTCGCGGTATGCGCCGCGACTGATGATGCGCACGATCATCGCGGGCGTGCGCCGCGCCGCGGCAGCGCAGGCCGGGACGACTGGGCAGGCCGGGACGACTGGGCAGGCCGGGACGACTGGGCAGGCCGGGACCACTGGGCAGGCTGGCGCAGAACCGAACCAGGTGGCAGCGCCGCCGAAGCAACCGGTCTAGCCGCGCCGGTTCCCGTCCGGGCTCATGAAGACATATCCGGCAACCCGGCCGCCTTCGCTGAGACGGCAAACCAGTGGCGAAGTGTTGATGGAGCGGTAGTGCCCAGCAGAGCCAGCATCATGCCTTCGGACCGGAATGCCGGCTCGTCCCCGGCCACGTCGGCGCCATACAGCGCGACGGGTCCCTCCGAGAGGTAGCCGGGCGTCGGGCCGGTCATGGGTCAACGGCATTGCATGCGTTTCTGCGAGCTCATGACTAGCGGACGGCATCCGCGTCGCCCATGGCAGGCTCTGGCCGCCAGATGTGGTCCGCGATCGCGACCGCGAGGACGGCGGCGGTGCCGCAAGCGGCCAGGGCGAGCGCGGGAACGTGGGGCGCGAGCAGCGCGAACAAGGCGAGCACCGCGATCGCAGCGAGCCGCGGCCAGGAGATCCGCCGCCAGATCGTCGCCTTGAAGGCCGCGTGGCCGGCGAGGAACAAGGCAGGCCCGCCGAGGATCAGCCACGCTGTCCATGCTGACGCGCGCCCGGTCCAGCCGTGCTCCGCAGCCACGCCGGCTACCGCCGCGTCGGCGGCCGCGGCGACGATGATCCCGCCCACCATGATCGGGTGGATGAGGTGATAGGCGGACCTGCCGAGCCTGCCAGGATCGGCTGACCTGGCGATGACGTCGGCAGCGTCCTCGGCCGCGCGGTCGAAGTAGACCCACCAGAGCGCCACGCTGCCGACGACCGCGATCAGGAAGGCCGCGATCTCGGCACCTGTCAGTGGGTGCGAGCTGTCCAGCCTGACCGCGAGGCTCGCGCCGATTACGACGAGCGACTCGCCGATCGCGATCAGGATGAATCCCTGGCAGCGCTCGGCGAAGTGACCGCCCTCGATCGTCCAGTCCGCGGTCCGTGAGCGGCCGAGACCCGGCGTGTAGAAGCCGGCCGCGCCACCGAGCAGGTCGACTGCGACCGCGCAGGCCCAGAGGAGCACCCGGAGGTCGCCGTGGACCAGGCCGCCGGCCAGTGCGAGCAGCCCGCTCACCACGCACCAGGCCAGGATGCGCTGGAAGTTGCGGCGCAGCACGGGATCGCCGATCACGACGACGGTGAACGCGCTCCGCCCGACCTGTATGACCAGGTACGCGGCGCCCACGATCAGGCCTGAGCGTTCGAACGCGGTCGGCAGGGCGGCCGAGGAGAACAAGCTGATCATGGCCAGCACGAGCAGCAGCAGCCGGACTGCGATCAGCTCGGGATCGAGCCAGTTGGTGACCCATGTCGTGTACGACCAGAGCAGCCAGACCATGGTGAGCAGGAGCGCGGTGAGCAGCGCCGTGTAGGCGTGCCCGTGGTAGGCGTGCCCGTGGTAGGTGCCACTGTGCGAACCAGGACCGGACAGCAGGAAGTGCGAAAGCTGGGTCACCGCGAAGACGAAGACCAGATCGAAGAAGAGCTCGACGTTGGTGACCCGCTGCTGGCCGGCGCGATCGCGCATCATGCTCGCTCGCTGCACCGTCACGGCGGCAGCCTACCGATCGCCCGCTGCGGGTACCTTAGCCACGTGATCGACCGCGACAGGAGCGGCCTGCCCGCTCAGTTCCGGCCGATGCTCGCCATCGCGGGCGAGCTTCCCGCCGACGACGCGGCCTGGTCCTACGAGATGAAGTGGGACGGGCTGCGGGCCATCGCTGTCGTTACCGCCGGCTCGGTGACGCTGTACTCGCGCACCGGCAGGGACGTGACCGGCACGTACCCGGAACTGGCCGGCCTAGCCGCCGCGGCTGGCGGCCGCGACTTGGTGCTGGACGGCGAGATCGTGGCGTTCGGCGACGGCTCGTGGCCGAGTTTCGAGGCTGTCCAGCAGCGGATGAACGTGGCGGCGGCTAGCCAGGTCAGGCGGCTCGCGGCCGAGATCCCCGTTACCTACCTGGCCTTTGACCTGCTCCGCGCTGCCGGCAGCTCGCTGACGGGCCTTCCGTACACGACGCGCAGGGCGCGGCTGGACGAGCTCGCGATCGCCGGGTCACGCTGGCAGACCCCGCCCGCGTTCATCGGAGTTCCAGGCGCCGACGTCCAGGCCGTCTCCAGGCGGCACGCGCTCGAAGGCATCGTGGCAAAGCGGCTGACGTCCCGGTATGAGGCCGGCCGGCGCTCGTCGAGCTGGCGGAAGATCAAGAACATCCAGCGCCAGGAGTTCGTGATCGGCGGCTGGAAGCCGGGCGAGGGCGTGCGCACCGACCAGATCGGCTCGCTGATCGTCGGCGTGTACGGGCCGGACGGGTTCACCTTCGCCGGCCACGTCGGTACCGGGTTCACCAGGCAGACGCTGAGCATGCTGATGGCGCGGCTCGCGCCGCTGCGCAGAGCCACCCCTGCGTTTGGCGCGACCATCCCGCCCGATCAGGCCCGCGGCGCGGTGTGGACAGAGCCGGAGGTCGTGATCGAGGCTGAGTTCGCGCTCTGGACCAGCTCGGGCCGGCTGAGAGCGGCGACATACCGCGGGATCCGTGACGACAAGGACCCGGCCGACGTCGTCCGCGAGTGAATCCGCGCCTGGCCTGACTAGCCGACCGGGCAGCCCTTGTGTCCGCGCGCCTGCCCAGAACCGCGGCTGACCATCAGGCAGCTCTCGTTCACCGCCTGGAAGTCCCGCGCCGGAATGCCCTTGAGCAGCTCGACCAGGGCGCTGGGCCACTGCGGGTAAGCGGCGCCGCCGAAGTACCAGTTCGAGCCGTTGTCGGCGAGGATGAGGCCGTAGTGCTGCATCTCGGTCAGCACGGCCTTGGCGTCGGCGCAGTACGCGGTCGAGTGACAGAACCCCGCCACGTTGAAGCTCAGCTTCAGCCGGAAGCGCGCGCCCATCGGCGGCAGGCTCAGGTTTCCGCCGCTGCCCGCCGCGTGCCTGGCCGGCCAGATGTAGGCGGACCTGGTCCGGTCCGCGGTGAACCGGATCGCGTGCCGGATCGGGGTGCCCGTCCGCGCCGCCCGCTTCACCTGCCCGTAGTTCAGCAAGCCAGGCAGGATCGGCAGCCCCGCGGCATCCGCCGATGTCCACCCGGCCGGGCGCAGCTTGTTGGAGCGCAGGTTCCAGATGGCGCCTGACCCGGCGGCCGGGCGGCTGCCGTAACGCGCGTTGTACAGCTCGTAGAGCGTGCACGTGCTCTTGTCCAGCATCAGCGCGTGGCGGTCGCCGCCCGCGTTCCTGCCGCCCTCGATCCTGGTGTCGTAGCCGAACGGATAGGGCCTGCGGTTGCTCTCGCTGGCGTACTGGAAATGCACGCTGACCATGCGGTGCGAACTGGTGACGACGTTGTAAGGAATGCCGTACGGATAGCCGCCCGACGGGCCGAAGTCCGGGTGCAGATAGGTCGAGCCCGAGTTCATGCTGCGCAGCCACGCGGCGCTGTGCTTGTCGACAGGGAGCCTGGAGATGTCGGTGTTCCAGACGTTGTTCGCCGGGAAGACCGGGCAGTTGCCCAGCGTGGCCGCCGGGCCTGAACGGCCGCCGCTGAGTGTCCGCGACGCGTCGGCACGGCCGCCGCTGACTGGCGCCGACGCGCCCGCGCCGTCGGGCTGCCCGCCCGCGCTACCGCCAGCCGGCTCGGCGGCCGTGGCGCTGGCCTGGCCTGCCGAGGGCCGCGCATGCGACGGTGCCGCTGCCGCCCCACCGCAGGCAACGAGCAGGCTGGCGGCAAGCACGAGGAGCAAGGGGCTGGAGTGAAATCTGGGAGGATTCCTCACAAGTCTGATGCTGGCACAGCCGCACGGCGAATGCCGGGGCAATGGCCGGACGAGCCTGTCACCTGGGGTCAAGGTTGCCCCCGGGGTGCGCGCTGACGCAGTATCGGACAATCATCCAACGCTGGGAGCTGACCATGAAGGTGCCGCTGACCATTTCCGACTTTCTTCGCAGAGGTGCCCTCGTCTACCCGGACCGGCCAGCCCTGATCGATGAGCCGGGGACGGCAGGGTCACTCGGCACGATCACCTACCGCTCGCTCGAGCGCCGGGCCCGCGGGCTCGCGATCGCGCTCGACCAGATGGGCGTGGGCCAGGGCGAGCGGGTCTCGATCGTCAGCCCCAACGCGGCCAGGTTCGGCATCGCGTTCTACGGGATCAGCGGGTTCGGCCGGGTGCTCGTGCCGGTCAACTACCGCCTGAACGCCGACGAGGTCAACTATGTGGTCGAGCACTCAGGCTCCTCGGTGCTGCTGGTCGACCCCGAGTCCGACCACGCCCTGCGGGACGTGAAGGCAAAGCACCGGATCGTGCTTGACGGAGTCGACGACGACATGTTGTTCGCCGAGGCGCCGGACGACGCTGAGCCTGCCTCCTGGGAGCCTGACGAGGACGCGACCGCCAGCATCAACTACACGAGTGGTACGACCGCGCGGCCGAAAGGCGTGCAGCTGACCCATCGCAACTGCTGGCTGAACGCGGCGATCTTCGGCTGGCAGACGACGGTGACCGACCGCGACGTCTACCTGCACACGCTGCCCATGTTCCACTGCAACGGCTGGGGCATGCCCTACGCCGTGACCGCCATGGGCGTGCCTCAGGTCGTCGTGCGCAAGATCGACGGCGAGGAGCTGCTGCGGCGGATCGACGCGCACGGGGTGACGCTGATGTGCGGTGCGCCAGCGGTCGTCGCGGCGATCCTGGACGCGGCTGCGACCAGGCGCGCCGCCGGCGAGCCGGTACCTGGCCGCGACCAGACCAGGATCGTGGTGGCGGGCGCCCCGCCGCCGTCCAAGACGATCGAGCGGGTCGAGTCCGAACTCGGCTGGGAGTTCATCCAGATCTACGGCCTGACCGAGACAGCGCCCCTGCTTACCATGAACCGGCGGCCCGCCGAGTGGGACGAGCTGCCAAGCGGGGAGCGGGCGAGGCTGCAGTCACGGGCCGGCGCTCCGGCCGTGGGCGTGCAGGTCGCCACGGACGGCGCAGGAGAGGTGCTGGCCAGGTCCAACCATGTCTTCGCCGGCTACTGGGAGCAGGCAGAGGAGTCGGCCAAGGTGCTGGTCGACGGCTGGTTCCACACCGGCGACGAGGGCCACATCGACGCCGACGAGTACCTGGTGATCTCCGACCGGAAGAAGGACGTGATCATCTCGGGCGGTGAGAACGTCAGCTCGGTCGAGGTGGAGGACTGCCTGTACCAGCACCCGGCGATCGCGGAAGCGGCCGTGATCGGGGTGCCGCACGAGAAGTGGGGCGAGACCGTGAAGGCCCTCATCGTCGTGCGCCAGGGGCACGAGGTCACGGAGACCGAGGTGATCGAGTTCTGCCGGTCCAAGCTCGCGCACTACAAGTGCCCCACGACGGTCGAGCAGCGCGATGCCCTGGCCAGGACCGCGACAGGCAAGCTGCAGAAGTTCAAGCTGCGGGCTCACTACTGGGAGGGTTACGACCGCCGTATCAACTAGGGCCGGATTCGGGGTGCTCGCGCCCCCAGCGACGGTAGCCCTCGACCGCCGTGGGCAGCGTCGGGAAGATCAGCTCGGTTCCGATCTTCTCGGCCAGGCCGAACGCCCTGAGCCTGTCGATCAGCTCCTGCTTCGCCCTCGCGAGCGCGAAGACGGCGCCTTCTCCTGTCAGCTCGTTGCAGACCGACTCGACCGCTTCGAGCGCGGTGAAGTCGACCTCGACGTTGGCTTCCACATTGAGCACGAACCACCGAAGCGGATCGGCGCTGTGCGCCGCCGCGAGCGCCCGGCGGCGGAAGTCCTCGGCGTTGGCGAAGAACAGCGGCGCGTCATAGCGGTAGACGACGAGCCCGGGAATGGTCTGGGCGCTGGGGTAGTCGTCGACGTCGTGCATGCCGGCCAGGCCGGGCACCTGGCCGAGGATCGCTCCATGCGGCCTGGCGACCCTGACGAGCAGTTCGGCGACGGAGATGCCGACGGCGATCAGGACCCCGTACAGGATGTTGAAGACCAGGACGCCCGCGCACGCGACCATCGCGATCAGGAACTCGCGGCGCCGGAACGCGGCCAGACGGCGCAGCACGGCTACGTCGATCAGCCGGATGGCCGCGTAGATCACGAGGCCGCCCAGCGCCGCGACGGGGAAGTGGCTCAGCAGCGTGTGCCCGAATTCGAGGACCGCGAGCATGACGACGGCGGCGGTGACCGAGTACAGCTGGGTGCGGCTGCCTGCCGCCTGGCCGATCGCGGTCCTGGAGGCGCTGCTGCTGACCGGGAAGCCGCGCAGCAGCGATACGACCGCGTTCGACACGCCGAGCGCCATCATCTCGGCGTTCGCGTCGATCCGCTCGCCGCGCTGCGCGAACGCCCGCCCGGTCAGCACGACATCGCTGAACGCGATCACCAGCACGCTCGCGGCCGGTCCGAGCAGGTCCCGCACGTCGTGCGCGGTCAGGGCCGGCGCGTGGAACGACGGCAGTCCCGACGGGATCGGCCCGACCACCGCGACCCCGTGGCTTTCGAGCCCGAGCGCCCAGACAACGACCGTGGCCGCGACCACGGCGGCCAGCGGCCCGGGAAACGTCGGCCAGCGAGCCCGCGCGGCAAAGAGGAAGGCGACCACCGCCGCGGCGATCAAGGTCGGGGCCAGCTGGATGCTCGTGATGTGCCTGGCGAACGAGGCCACGTCGGACAGGAACGTGCGGCCCGACACCGGCACGCCGGTGACGCGGCCGAGCTGCCCCGCGATCATGATGGCGGCCAGGCCTGCCATGTAGCCGACGAGCACGGGACGGGACAGCAGGTCGGCGACGAATCCCAGCCTCAGCAGCGCGGCCGCGATCGCGAGCAGCCCGACGAGCAGTGCGAGTACGGTCGCCAGCTCGGCGTACCTGGCGGGGTTACCGGCCGCGAGCGGCCCGAGCGCGGCGGCGGTCATCAGCGCGGTCGATGACTCTGGCCCCATCGACAGCGATCGCGACGAGCCAAGGACGGCATAGATGATCAGCGGTGGCGCCGCTGCCCACAGGCCTGTCACTGGCGGCAGCCCGGCGACGCCCGCGTACGCCAGCACCTGGGGGATCAGGTACGCGCTGACCGTCAGGCCGGCGATGAGGTCGCCGCGGAGCCAGGACCGCTGGTAACCGCGGGCCTCGGCCAGGCCAGGCAGCTGAATCCAGCCGCGCACGGCGCCAATGCCGTGTGTCCAGGATCGGCCAGCCATGATCCATCATCTACCCCGAACGCTGGCTGAGCCAGGCATTCACCGCTATGCGGCGACCGCCGCGAAGGTCGGGTCGACCTCGTCGGCGGCGGTGGCGGCTGGCTCGAGGGCGATCGAGAGCACCTCGCGCACGTCGCTGACCAGGTGGATATCGAGAGCCTCGCGGACCTTCTCAGGCACGTCCTCCAGGTCGGGCTCGTTCCGCGCCGGGATCAGCACGGTCGTGATGCCTGCCCGGTGCGCCGCGAGCAGCTTCTGCTTCAGCCCGCCGATCGGCAGCACCCGCCCGGTCAGCGAGACCTCACCGGTCATCGCCACGTCGGACCGGACCAGCCGGTCAGAAAGCAGCGACGCCAGCGCCGTCGTCATCGTGATGCCGGCGCTCGGGCCGTCCTTCGGGACCGCGCCGGCCGGGACGTGCAGGTGCACGCCGCGCTCGGCCAGCTGGCCGACCGGCAGTCCGAGCGCTGGCCCGTTCGAGCGCAGGTAGGACAGCGCGATCTGGGCGGACTCCTTCATCACCTCGCCAAGCTGGCCGGTGAGGGTCAGCCCGGTGCTGCCGCTCGTCGCGTCAGCCAGCGACGCCTCGATGAACAGCAGGTCACCGCCAGTGCCGGTGACGGCCAGTCCCGCGGCGACGCCAGGGACCGCCGTGCGCTCGGCCGACTCGGGGGTGAACCTCGGCTGGCCGAGGTATTCGGTCAGGTCGGTGTCGCGGACGGTGACCGTCTCGACGTGCCCGGGGGCTGCGGGCGACCCAGACGCGATGCCGGCAGGCTGCGCAACGCCGGACATCGCGCCCGTGTCGTCCGCAGGGAGGTCGGCTGGCAGGGTGATGACCGGCTCCGCATCGCTCGGCGCCTCTTGCGCCTGCTTTGCGGCGATCTTGCGCAGGACCCGTGCGATGGAGCGTTCGAGCGAGCGGACGCCCGCTTCTCGCGTGTACTCCGTTGCGAGCCGGCGGAAGGCGTCGTCGGTGACGTCGACTTCGCTCGGGCGCATGCCAGCGCGCTCTAGCTGGCGGGGGAGGAGGTGGTCCCTGGCGATCGTGACCTTCTCGTCCTCGGTGTAGCCGTCGAGGCGGATGAGCTCCATCCGGTCGAGCAACGGCTCGGGGATCAGCTCGGCGACGTTGGCGGTCGCGATGAAGAGGACGTCGGACAGGTCGAGCTCGACCTCGAGGTAGTGGTCGCGGAATGTGTGGTTCTGCGCGGGGTCGAGCACCTCGAGCAGGGCGGCTGTGGGGTCGCCGCGGTAGTCGGCGCCGACCTTGTCGACTTCGTCGAGCAGAATGACCGGGTTCATCGAGCCTGCCTCGCGGATCGCGCGGACGATCCGGCCGGGCAGCGCGCCGACGTAGGTGCGCCGGTGACCGCGGATCTCGGCCTCGTCGCGGACGCCGCCGAGCGCGACCCTGGCGAACCTGCGGCCCATCGCGCGGGCGACCGACTCACCAAGGGAGGTCTTGCCGACTCCAGGCGGGCCGGCCAGCGCGAGCACGGCGCCACTTCTGCGCCCGCCGGCCACGGCCATGCCGCGCTGGGCGAGCCGCTTGCGGACCGCGAGGTACTCGATGATGCGTTCCTTCACCTCGTCGAGTCCCGCATGGTCGGCTTCCAGGACGCCGCGGGCGCCCGCGATGTCATACGCGTCATCGGTGCGCTCGTTCCACGGAACGTCCAGGATGGTGTCCAGCCAGGTCCTGATCCAGCCAGCCTCTGGCGAGGCGTCCGAGCCTCGTTCCAGCTTGGCGGCCTCACGCAGCGCCGCCTCCCTGACCTTCTCTGGCAGGTCGGCCTCGTCGATCCTGGCCCGGTAGTCGTCCTCCTCGGAGGCCGGCGTGCCGTCCAGGGCAGCCAGTTCCTTGCGGATGGCGGCTAGCTGCTGGCGCAGCAGGAACTCGCGCTGCTGCTTCTCCATGCCCTCGCGGACGTCGTTGCCGATGGTCTCGGCCACATCAAGCTCAGCCAGGTGCTCCCTGGCCCAGCCCACGAGCTTCTCGAGCCGCAGCGCCGGGTCGAGGGTGTTCAGCAGCTCGCTGCGCTGCTCGACCGACAGGTAGCTCGCGTACCCTGCGGAGTCGGCCAGCGCCGAGGGATCTGTTATCCGGGACAGGGCGTCAACCACCTGCCACGCGCCGCGCTTTTGCAGGATGGCCGCCGCGAGCCCACGGTATTCGCGCGCTAGCTCGGCCGCGCGCGGGCCAGCCGCCGGCTCCTCCGCGATCGTGCCGTGCACCCACAGCGCCGCGCCAGGACCCACGGTGCCAGCGCCGATGGTGACCCTGGCCATGCCGCGCAGGACGACGCCTGGCTTGCCGTCCGGCAGCCTGCCCTCCTGCTCGACGACCGCGAGCGTGCCCACGGGCGCGTACTTGCCGTCGATTCGCGGCACCAGCAGCAGCTGCGGCCTGGCTTCACCTTCAGCAGCAGCCTGCGCGGCCGCGATCGACGCGCGCACCTCGCCGTCGGAGGCGTCGAGCGGCACGACCATGGTCGGCAGCACGACGTCGTCGTCGAGCGGCAGCACGGGGAGCGTGAGGGTCTTGGTCTCGCTCATCAAGCCTTCTTCCAGGAGGATTACTTGATTACATCCACTGGCGGATGACGAGGGTGTAAACGGCAGCGGGCCTCCGGTTGTTTCCGGCTGACGTTCGCGGTGAGCAAACACGCCGGCGCTGACGAGCGATGCCCGCAATGCCCAGATTGCCCATCTCCAACATGGCCTGATCGTGCTCAGGGCGGGTGTCCGGCGGGTGTCCGGCGTGTATCGGTGGGACACCCATCACCTGCGCGCGGCATGGGTGTCACACCGATACAGCGTCAGCGCAGATCAGGCACCCTGGCGTCGCCGTGCTGGCCGGGCGTTCTGGGTAGGCTTGACCGATCAGGTGCGGCGGATCTCGTCGACCGGGCGTCGTTGGGGAGGCAGGCTGCCGTGCGCGCGAAGGAGGGCACGCCGCTGCGGATCGCGCTGCTCGGATGCGGCGTGGTCGGGTCGCAGGTGGCCAGGCTGCTGGCTGAACAAGCCGCTGACCTGGCCGCGCGGGCCGGCGGCCCGCTGGAAATCGCCGGGATCGCGGTCCGGCGCCCCGAGCTCGCGAGGATCTCCAGCGTGGACGCGTCGCTGATCACGGGCGACGCGGCGGGCCTCGCCACCAGGTCAGATGTGGACATAGTGGTCGAGCTGATCGGCGGCATCGAACCGGCCAGGTCGCTGCTGCTCGCCGCGCTGGACTCTGGCCGGTCCGCGGTGACCGCGAACAAGGCACTGCTGGCCAGCGACGGCGAGGCGCTGCACAAGGCGGCCAGCGCGGCAGGCGCCGACCTGTACTACGAGGCCTCGGTGGCCGGCGCGATCCCGCTGCTGCGCGCGCTGCGCGAATCGCTGGCCGGCGACGCGGTCAGGCGGGTGCTCGGCATCGTCAACGGCACCACCAACTTCATCCTTGACCGGATGGACTCGCTCGGCGCTGAGTTCGGCCCGGCGCTGGCCGAGGCGCAGCGGCTCGGGTACGCCGAGGCTGACCCGACCGCCGACGTGCAGGGCCACGACGCGGCCGCGAAGGCGGCCATCCTGGCCGGGCTCGCGTTCCACACCGAGGTGACGTCGGCTGATGTCTACACCGAGGGCATCGGCCAGATCACCGCCGCTGACATCGCCAGCGCGAAGGCGCTCGGTTTCGTGATCAAGCTGCTCGCGATCTGCGAGCGGTCAGACGGCGGCATCTCCGTGC
The DNA here is from genome assembly GCA_963739025.1 of uncultured Actinomycetota bacterium. Classification (GTDB taxonomy): domain Bacteria; phylum Actinomycetota; class Actinomycetes; order Streptosporangiales; family Streptosporangiaceae; genus Chersky-822. The sequence goes on from CAVTYS010000009.1 coordinate 252,950, forward strand.
GGGTGCATCCTGCGATGCTGCCCCTGGTGCATCCGCTCGCGGCCGTGCACGAGGCCTACAACGCGGTGTTCGTGGAGGCGGAGGCCGCGGGGCGGCTGATGTTCTACGGGGCTGGCGCCGGCGGCCAGCCGACAGCCAGTGCCGTGCTCGGCGACATCGTCGCCGTCGCGAGGAACCTGCGCGCCGGGATGCGCGGCCCGGAGCCAGCCACGTACGCGGAGCTGCCGGTGGTGCCCATGGCCGACGCGCTGACCAGGTACTACGTCTGCCTGGATGTGGCCGACCGGCCAGGTGTGCTCGCCCCTGTCGCCGAGAGCTTCGCCCGGCGCGGCGTGTCGATCAAGGCCGTTCATCAGGAGGGCCGCGGCGAGGACGCCACGCTGATCATCGTGACGCACACCGCCCGCGAGGCCGCGCTCGCTGACACCGTCGCCGATCTGGCCGCCATGGACGCCGTCCGCGCGGTCGACAGCGTGCTGCGGGTCGAGGGCGAGGAGGGCGAGTGAGCAACCGGCGGGCGGATCCGGGGGGTCGCCCGCCCGGGCCAGCATGGCGGGGGGTGATCGCGGAGCACGGTGCACGCCTCCCCGAGATCCGTCCGGACGCAGTTGTGACGCTCGGCGAGGGCGGCACGCCGCTGCTGCCCGCACCTGCGCTGTCCGAGCTCACGGGGTGCGAGGTGTACCTGAAGGTCGAGGGCATGAACCCGACCGGCTCGTTCAAGGACCGCGGCATGACCGTCGCCGTCTCGCTCGCGGCCGCCCGCGGCGCCAGGACTGTGATCTGCGCGTCGACCGGGAACACGAGCGCGAGCGCGGCCGCCTACGCGGCGCGCGCCGGCCTGGAGTGCGTCGTGCTGGTGCCGCGCGGCAAGATCGCGCTCGGCAAGCTCGCGCAGGCCCTGATCTACGGCGCCAGGTTGCTGCAGGTGGACGGCAACTTCGACGACTGCCTGGAACTCGTGCGTAAGCTCGCGGTCAGCCATCCGGTGGCCGTCGTCAACTCGGTCAATCCTGACCGCCTCGAGGGCCAGAAGACCGCCGCGTTCGAGGTCGTCGACGCCCTCGGCGACGCCCCGCAGGTGCACTGCCTGCCGGTCGGCAACGCGGGCAACATCTCCGCTTACTGGATGGGCTACCGGCAGTACCTCACCGCCGGCCGTGCCTCACGGACGCCGCGCATGCTCGGCTTCCAGGCCGCTGGCGCCGCGCCGCTGGTGACCGGGCAGCCGGTGCTGCATCCCGCGACCGTGGCCTCCGCGATCAGGATCGGCAACCCCGCGTCCTGGCAGCTGGCCGAGGCGGCCAGGGACGAGTCAGGCGGCATGTTCGCCGCCGTGACCGATGAGCAGATACTCGACGCCTACCGGCTGCTCGCGCTCCGCGAGGGCGTGTTCGGCGAGCCTGCGTCGGCTGCCGGGGTCGCGGGGCTGCTGCAGGCCTGCAAGGACGGCGAGGTCGGGCCGGGCTCGTCGGTCGTCTGCACGATCACCGGCGCCGGGCTGAAGGACCCGGACACGGCGATGGCCGGGCTGCCGGAGCCAGCCGTCGTCGCTGCCGATCCGCAGGCCGCCGCGACCGCGCTCGGCCTGGCCGACGAAGCCGAAGCCGACGAGCCCAAAGCCGACGAGCCTAAAGCCGACGAGCCCAAAGCCGACGAGCTCAAAGCCGACGAGCACTGAGCCGATGGCGACGTTCCTGACCGGGCCCGTCGTCGTGCGCGCGCCGGCGACCAGCGCCAATCTCGGGCCAGGATTCGACGCGCTCGGCCTGGCGCTGAGCCTGCACGACCAGGTGCACGCGCAGGTGACCGGGTCGGGGCTGCGGATCGAGGTCTCCGGCGTCGGCGAGCGGACGGCGCGCTACGGCGAGCGTCACCTCGTCGTGCGGGCGATGCGGGCAGCGTTCGGCAAGCTGGGCGGGCAGCCGCCGGGAATCGCGCTGCGCTGCGTGAACGCGATTCCGCACGGATTCGGCCTCGGGTCATCAGCGGCGGCGATCGTGGCCGGCGTGCTCGCTGCCAGGGCCCTGTGCGGGGAGCGCGGAGCTGCGCTGCTGTCCGACGAGGCGGTGCTGCGGCTGGCCGCGGAGATCGAGGGGCACGCCGACAACGTGTCCGCCTGCCTGGCCGGCGGGCTGACGATCGCCTGGACCGGCAGTTCCGTGCGCTATCTGCGGCTCGACCCGCTGCCTGGCCTGACGCCGGTGCTGTGCGTGCCGGCCGAGCCGCTCGCCACCGAGGCGGCACGGCAGGTGCTGCCCGCCGCCGTTCCGCACGCCGACGCCGCGCGCAACGCGGCGCGCTCGGCTCTGCTCGTCGCCGCGCTGACGCAGCATGAGCTGGAACCGGACGCAGGACTACTGCTCGACGCGACGCTGGACTTCCTGCACCAGCCCTACCGCGCGAGTTCAATGCCAGCGACGGCCGGGCTGGTCGCCGCGTTGCGCACGGCCGGCATTCCTGCCGTCGTCTCCGGAGCCGGGCCGGCCGCTCTCGCGCTGATCGTGCCGGGTGTCACTGCCCCGCCTGACGCGGTGGCCGCGATCGCGGCCGAGTCCGGCCAGGAGTGGGCCGTGCACATCCTGGACGTCGACAGGCTCGGGGCGGTCGTCGCGTCCTGAAGGCCTCGGCCAGCTGACGCGCAGCGTCTAGGCCGCCATCCGGCGCAGCACGTCGGCCCGCAGCGCTGCAGGGTCGACCTCGGCGGCGTCGAGCAGCCGCACGGCCTCGTTGTCGCCCTGGTCGATCAGGCCGGCGAGCAGGTGACCCGAGGTGAATTCGCGGTCATGCCTGCCCTGCGCGACCCGCAGGCCGGCGGCGATCGCGTCCTTGGCGTCGTGCGTCATCCTGAACCGCGTCGTCCGCGACGCCGCCGACCTCGACGTCCGGTCAAGCGCGCCAGGGCCGAACGCTGCCTCGGCGGCCCGCCTGACCTGATCGAGGTCGATGCCGAGAACGGCCAGCGCATCCGCGTCCAGCGGCGCGAGCTCAGGACGGGGCACGGCCAGCGGCCTGAGCTTCGCGGCGTCGAGTCCGGCCGCGCGCAGGGCATCGGCCGCCGTTCCCGAGCGTCCGTGCGCCAGCGCGAGCAGGAGGTGCTCGGCTCCGATCCGGTCCGCGCCGAGGACGCGCGCCTCGGACTGCGCGAGCTGTACCGCGTTTCTGGCTTCTGTCGTGAATCGCTCGAACATTGCTGCTCCTTCCCGCGGCGCCTGGAGCCGCTCGCTAGCTCTTCCTGCTGGCGTACTTCTTGTGCACGGCCTGCTTGCTGACGCCGAGAAAGAACGCGATCTCCTGCCAGGACCAGCCGTGCTGCCGTGCGTTATGCACCTGGAGCGCCTCAAGCCGCTCGGCCAGCTCGCGCAGCTCGCGCGCGGCCTGCAGTCCTGCGGCCGGATCGGCGCCGCTCGCCGCCTCGGCGAGCCCCATCCCTTGGCTCATGTCGTCAACATATGTTGACGCCGTTGGATTGTCAACTTAGGTTGACGTGCAGGGCGCGTGCGCATACCCGACCTGTTCGGATCTTCACGGCGTCCGCGAGGGCCTCGATCAGGGTCGACTTGCCTGAGCCGTTCTCGCCGACCAGGAACGTGACGGGGGCGGTCGAACCTTCGGGCAACTCCGGGACATGAGCGGCGGGACCTCCCAAGCTACTGCCGTTCCCGCTCCGCTGAGCGGCCGTTGACACCGCCCCAGGTGCCCACCTAAGTTGCTAATGTTCGATTACGGAACTGATGTGCGTGAAGCGCACAAAATGGTGTCAGGCCTGTCCGTGCCCTGGCCGGACCGGCGTGATCACGCTAGGACAGCATGAGGACATGCGAACGCAGGTAGGCATCGTCGGGGCTGGCCCGGCCGGGCTGCTGCTGTCGCATCTGCTCGCGCTCCGCGGCATCGAGTCCGTTGTCGTCGAACTCCGCAGCCGCGCGTATTGCGAGGCCAGGCAGCGCGCGGGGGTTATCGAAGACGGCAGCGTGCGGCTGCTGCGCGCGGCGGGCCTGGCTGATCGGCTCGACCGTCAGGGCCTCGAGCACGGCGGCATCTACCTGCAGTTCGCCGGTGAGCGGCACCACATCGACTTCCGCGAGCTGACCGGCGGCCGCACCGTGACCGTGTACGCCCAGACCGAAATCGTTAAGGACCTGATAGCGCAACGGATCGCTGCAGGCGCGGCGCTGCACTTCGAGGTGACCGATACCGAGGTCGATCGGCTGGAGTCGGACCAGCCGGTGCTCCGATACACCGACGCGGACGGCGCCAGGCACGAGGTCGTCTGCGATGCGATCGCCGGATGCGACGGGTTCCACGGGATCTGCCGGCCAGCGATACCGCACGGCCTGACCACGGTGCGCGAGCGCGACTATCCGTACGCCTGGCTCGGCATCCTCGCCGACGTGCCGCCGTCGACCGACGAGCTGATCTATGCCCACAATCGTCACGGCTTCGCCCTGCACAGCCTGCGCAGCCTGACCGTCAGCCGCCTCTACCTCCAGGTCGATCCCGACGAGGCGGTCGAGAACTGGCCAGACGACCGGATCTGGGCCGAGCTGCAGCGCCGGTTCGAGCTGCCGGGATCTGGCTGGGAGCTGAAGCAGGGGCCGGTGCTCGACAAGGGAATCACGCCGATGCGGAGCTTCGTCAGCGCGCCGATGCGGTACGGGCGGCTGTTCCTGGCTGGCGACGCGGCACACATCGTGCCACCGACCGGCGCGAAGGGCCTGAACCTGGCCATGGCCGACGTAGCGGCGCTGGCACCGGCGCTCGACGCCCTGCTGCGTGGCGAGAAGGCCCTCGCCGTCGCCTACTCCGCGACCTGCCTGGACCGGGTCTGGCGGTCCACCCACTTCTCCTGGTGGATGACCACGATGCTGCACCGCGCCCCAGGTGCGGACGAGTTTGCGACCGAGCTCCAGCTCGCGCAGCTCAGGTATGTCATATCCTCCCGTGCGGCCGCCACGTCACTGGCCGAGAATTACACCGGCTATCCGCCTGTGCCGTCCGAGGCCGCCGTCCTGTCCTGCTGAACACGAAGGAGCCCGCACCGTCATGCGCACGACACCGCCCTTCCGCGCCGATCACGTCGGCAGCCTGCTACGCCCGGCCAGCCTGCTCGCGGCTCGTGACGAGTTCGCCGCTGGTCAGCTCGACGCCGCGCAGCTGCGCGCGGTCGAGGACGCGGCGATCGCCCGCGCCGTGAACATGCAGGCACAAGTTGGCTTGCAGTCGGCCACCGACGGCGAGTACCGCCGCGCGTCCTGGCACATGGACTTCATCTACCAGCTCGGCGGGATCGGCAAGGCGCCAGGCAACCTCGCCGTGAAGTTCCGCAACCGGTCGGGCACGATCGAGTTCACGCCTGCCGCGCTGCACGTGGACAGCAAGATCCGGCTCGACCACACGATCTTCGAGCAGGACTTCAGGTACCTGCGGTCGGTCGCGACGTCGGCGACCCCGAAGCTCACGATCCCGTCGCCGAACATGGTCCACTACCGAGGCGGTCCCGCGGCGATCGATCCGCAGGTCTACCCCGACATGGAAAAGTTCTGGTCGGACCTGTCGGCCGCCTACGCCGAGCAGGTCAGGCGGCTCGGCGCGCTCGGCTGCCGGTACCTCCAGCTCGACGACACGAGCCTGGCGTACCTGAACGACCCCGTGCAGCGCGCCGAGATCTCCGGCCGCGGCGAGGACGCCGAGCACCTGCACCTGCGGTACATCCGCCAGGTCAACGACGCGATCACCGGCCGGCCCGAGGGCATGGCCGTGACCACGCACATGTGCCGCGGCAACTTCAGGTCGTCCTGGGCCGCGGAGGGCGGTTACGACTTCGTCGCCGAGGCCCTGTTCAGCGAGCTGAACGTGGACGGGTTCTTCCTCGAGTACGACGACGAGCGGTCCGGCGGCTTCGAGCCGCTGCGGTTCGTGCCGAAGGGCAAGATGGTCGTGCTCGGCCTGGTCACCACCAAGAGCGGGCGGCTCGAGGACCCCGACGCGCTCAAGCGCCGGATCGACGAGGCAGCCAGGTTCGTCCCGCTCGACCAGCTCTGCCTGTCTCCGCAGTGCGGCTTCTCGTCGACCGTGGAAGGCAACGTGCTGACCGCCGACGAGCAGGCAGCCAAGCTCCGCCTGATCGTCCAGGTCGCCCACGACGTCTGGGGCTAGGCGACTAGCTCGACGAAGATCTCCTGCCAATGACCGAGCGTGACGTTGCGCAGCACGCGTTTCACTGGCGGTGGGATTGGCGCTCCGTTGCCTCCGCCGGGCCGGGCGTAACGGGTCTGGCCCGCTTGCCGGAGGTCGCTGCTTCTGGGCATCGACACGCTCTCGATGATCACAGGCCGGGACCCGTTGTTCATGATGGTGACGAAGAGATAGAACGTGCCGCGTTGCGGCGGGATGTAAAAATCCTCGCGGGCGCCGCCGAAGGTGTTCACGGTCCTGATGCCATGCCCGGCTGGCAGTCCCGGGTACGTAAGGGTTCTGCTACCCGTGTTGCCAAAGCTGATGGGCCGGTAGGCGTTCGCGAGCGTGGCCAGCACCGATGCCGTCGCGGTGATTGCCACCGTCACCGCGAGCACTAGCCACGCCCACCACGGCCAGGGCCATCGCCGGCGCTGCCCGCCATGATTACCTCTTGGCGACCCGGTGCCCCGCACAACCGGCCAGCCTTCGTGAAACTTCAGGCCTGTCAGGCTCACGGGCGGCCTCCGGTCCTGTCAGCTAGCCGAATCGTAAAGCGCGATACCGCTGTTGTCAGCCGCGGCGGACGGGGATCAGCGAACGCTTGGGCTGGGTGCCCGCTGGCCAGAGGTAATAGCCGACAGGGAACAGCCGGATGCCCAGCTTGTCGGAGATCAGTCCCCACAGGCCGCGAGGGGCCCAGATCGCGACCGTCATCGCCACGATCCCGAGGATGATGAAGTACCAGGTGCCGTACTGCGACAGGGTCTGCTGCAGCACGAAGAACACGATCGTCCCGAGTATCGGCCCTTCGATCGACCCGATCCCGCCGATGATCGTGATGAAGATCATTTCCGCGGACCACTGCACGCTGAACGCGGCCGTCGGCACCACGAACTGCTGGCTGATGATGTACAGCGCGCCAGCGGCGCCGCACCCCGCCGCGGCGACCATGAACACGAGCCGCTGCGTGCCGTGCACCTTGGCGCCTACGCTCCGCGCGCCGGCCTCGTCGTCCCTGATCGCGGTCAGCACCAGGCCGATAGGGCTGCGCAGCAGATAGTAGATCGCGGCGAGCACGACCACGGCGACCGCCAGCGTGACCCAGTAGGTGTAGGCGTTGAACAGCGTCGGGCTCAGGTCCAGGCCGGGCAGCGCGGTCCCGGTCCCGCCGCCGAGGGCTGAGATCTGGATGATGATCAGCTCGCAGACCGAGGCGATGACCCACATCGTGATCGAGAAGTAACCGCTGCGCAGCCGCGAGACCAGCCACCAGACGACCAGCCCCACCACCCCGGCCATCAGCGTGGCGACGGGAATGGCCATGAACGGGTTGAAGCCCTGGTCGGCGAGGATGAGCACGAAGTAGGCGCCGAGGCCGATGAAGGCCTGCTGGCCGACCGAGACAAGCCCCGCGTAACCCGCGAGCAGGTTCCACATGCTGGCCATGATCAGCAGGATGAAGAAGTTGACCAGCAAGTTCGTGGTCCCCGAGTACGCAATGTAGGGCAGGTAGCCGAGCACGATGATCACGATGAGCGCGGCGACGGCCGCCCACAGTGTGGACCGCCTGGCCCTGGTGACCCGCACCGCCTGTCCGGTCGGCGCGGCAACAGGCTCGGCGCTCATGCCCGCTCCCTCCGGCCGGTCAGCCCCTGCGGCCTGACGATCAGGATCAGCAGGAACAGCACTTGTCCCGCGAGTATCTGGTCGGCCGCGGCGATGTTGGCGCCGACGTCCTGCGCGATGCCGAGCAGGATGCCGCCGGCGAGGGTGCCCCAGAGCGATCCGAGTCCTCCGATCACGACTGCCTCGAACGCGAACAGCAACAGCTGGTCGGTACCAACCGTGGGATCGAACTGCGAGAACATGCCGAACGCGATCCCCGCAAGCGCGACCGTTCCGAAGGCGATGGCGGCGGCGATTCCGAAGACGTGCCGGTAGCTCACGCCAGCGATCTGCGCGGCCTCCTGATCATCGGCGACCGCCCTGACCAGCCTGCCGTTCCTGGTCGACGACAGGAAGAACTGCAGCCCGAGCAGGACGACGACGGCGACCAGCAGGATCACCAGGTTCAGGTAGGCGATCGTGACCTGCGAGCCGATGCTGAATGATTCGGACACCAAAGAGCCGATGTCGATCGAGTGGCTGTTCGCCGACAGGAACTGCTGCATCCCGTTCTCGAGCACCACTGACAGCCCGAATGTCACCAGGAGCGTTGTGAGGACGCTGCGGTTGAGCGCCGCCTGGAACAAGGTTCGCTGCAAGACGTAGCCGAGCACCACGAAGATCGGGACGACCACCAGGAAGGACCAGACTGCCGGCACGTGCGTGATGGCGACCACGCCGATCGCCACGTAGGCGGCGACGACGGCGAGGTCGCCATGGGCCAGGTTGATGACGTTCATGACGCCGAACATCAGCGAGAGACCGCATGCGAACAGGGCGTACAGCCCGCCGATCATGATGCCCTGGATGACCGCGTTGACCCAGCTCATGAGTCCGCTCCCGGCAGGTCGGAGGGCGCCGCCGCGGCCCGCGTGGCGCCGTTGCCGTTGCCGTTGCCATCGCCGTTGCGGGCGCGGCCGCCAGAGACGCCGAAATACGCGCCCTCGATCTGGGCCGGCGTCATCCCGGCTGGATCGCCTTCCAGCGTGATCCTGCCTTCGAGCAGGCAGTGCACGACTGACGCGACGGCGAGCGCCTGGCTCACGTCCTGCTCCACCAGCAGCACCGTGACGCCGGAGGAGAGCAGCTGCGGCAGCAACCCGTAGATCCGCCTGACAACCACAGGGGCGAGGCCGAGCGAGAGCTCGTCGAGCAGGAGCACCCTGGGGTTGGCCACCAGCGCGCGGCCGAGCGCCACCGCTTGCTGCTCGCCGCCTGACAACTGAGCGGCGTGCTGGCCGCGCCGATCGCGCATCCAGTCGAAGAGCTCGTAGACCGCCTTGATCGTCCACGGCCCTGGCCGGGCACTGGCGAGGCCAACCTGCAGGTTCTCATCGACCGTGAGCGTGGGGAACAGCCTGCGGCCCTCTGGCACCATCACGATGCCCGCCGCCACCCGTTGCTCTGGCCGCAGCTTGGTGATGTCGGCGCCGTCGAGCAGGATCGCTCCCGTCGTCGGCTTGTGCAGCCCCGCGATGGTGCGGAGCAGCGTCGATTTGCCAGCGCCGTTCGCTCCGATCATCGCGTGCACCGAGCCGGCCGGCACGGCCAGGCTCACGCCGTGCAGCGCCTGCAGCTGCCCGTGGTGCACGCTGAGGTCCCTGACCTCGAGCAGCGCTGCCTGGCTCACCGCGCGTCCCAGCCAGCCGGACCCGACGGGCCAGGAACGTGCAGGGAGGCCGTCACCTCGGTGCCCAGGAAGACCTCGCGGACCGCGGGGAGCGCGAGCACCTCGTCGGGCTCGCCGTCGCCGATGAAGGCGCCGCCATACAGGCAGAGCAGCCGGTGCACGCTCGCCGTCAGCGCGTGCACGACGTGCTCGATCCAGATGATCGCGACGCCCTCGGCGCGTACTGCGCTGACGATCTCGATGAGCTGGGCGACCTCCGGGTCGGTCAGGCCGCCCGCGACCTCGTCGAGCAGCAACAGCTTCGGCCGCGTCGCCAGCGCCCTGGCCACTTCGAGCCGCTTCCTCGACAGCAGGCCGAGCCGCTCCGCCGGGCTGTTGGCGTCGGCGGCCAGGCCGGTCAGCTCCAGGACCTGAGCAGCGGAGGTATAGCTTGGCCGGCCACGCAGGCCTGACCCTTGCTGGGCAGCGACCAGCACGTTCTCGAAGACGGTCATCGCGCCGAAGGGCTTGGGGACCTGGAAGGTCCTGCCTATCCCGAGTCGGCACCTCGCCGCGGCGCTGAGCTTGGTGACCGCGGCGCCCTCGAACATGATCCGTCCTGAGTCAGCGCTGAGATCGCCGGCGATGAGGCCGAACAGGCTTGTCTTTCCCGCGCCGTTCGGTCCGACGATTCCGACCAGGTCGGCAGGACCGATCGCGAGCGACAGGTTGTCCGCGACCACGACCCTGCCGAAGCTCTTGGACAGGCCAGCGAGCTCCAGCAGGGCCGTTGTCATCTGCGCGCCTCCCGCACGATGTTCATCTGCGCGCCTCCCGCACGACGCCTGCGGGGTCAAACATTCGTGGCGACCAGATCCGCCTGGACAGGGACGGCGGTGTTCAGCGAGTTGTCGACGACCGTCATCTCGAACGGGAACTTGCCGGTCGACTTCTTCCACTGCACGCCGATGGGGTTGATGATCCCGACGCCGGGCGCCGGGCCGTTGGCGAAGTTGAGCGCACCGCACATGCCGGTGTAGTTGACGTTGTGCAGCGCGCTGGCGACCTCGGCCGCGTCGTGCGGGTCGCTCACGGCCTTGAACGCCTCGCGCGCGACCTCGAACAGCGAGTAGGTCGAGCCGATCGACTGCACCCACTGGTTCCCGGTCTGTGCCTGGTAACCGTCGGCCAGGGCCTTGGCCGTCTGGCCGGTCAGTGACGAGGTGTTCGGCATGTACGGGCCCCACCACGAGTCGGTGGCGATGTTGTTGACCAGCGCGCCGAGCGCGGCCGTGTCCGCCGGGAACAGCAGTACCTTCGCGACGGTCGCCAGCTTGGGCTTCCAGCCTTGCTGCGACGCCTGCTTCCAGAACGTGTTGAAGTCAGGCGGCAGCGGGCAATTGCTGAACAGCTCCGCGTGCTTGTTCTTGAACAGCGAGATCATGGCGGTGAAGTCGGTGGTCCCGTCGGTGTACGGCTTGCCGTCGACGACCTTGTACCCGGACGCCTCGATCAGCGGCTCGAAGCCGCCGCGGAACGCGTTGCCGTCGGCGTCGTTCGGGTACTGACACGCGATGACCTTGTTGGTCTTCACCCGGTTCCACATCGGGGCGAAGGTGCCCTGGAACTCCTTCAGGCCGAAGAAGAACACCGTGCAGTACTGGAACGTCGTGGTCGGCTTCAGCGGGTCGCCGCCGAGGCCGGCGTACCAGGACTCCCACGGCACCACGGTGGACAGGCACGGCGTGTGCAGCTTCTGGCACGCGGTGGCCACCGGGTTCGTGGTCTCCGGCGTCGATGTGGTCAGGATTATGTCGACGTGGCTCTGCGTGATGAGCTGCTGGGCGACCTGGGCGGCCCTGGTGGGGCTTGACTGACTGTCCTGGACGTTGATGTTGATCTTGTAGGTCTTCTTGCCGATCTTGATGCCGGACTTGTAGGCCGAGCTCTGCTTGACCTGGCTGAGCACGTACCTGTCGCCGGAGGCGAAGCCAGAGAGCTGGCCGGTGAGCGGCGTGATGAAGCCGATGTTGATCGTTCCGCTCGCGGCGGCCGAGCCGCCGCCCTTGAGTCCCGAGCTGCAGGCGGCGAGCAGCCCGCCCGCGCTGACAGCAAGACTGCCCGCGCCCACGCCCTTTAGCAGGGAACGCCGCGAGATCGGCTGATCCGCAGGCATCGGCAGGTCTGCGTCGTGACGGTCCATTCCGTCTCCTCTGAATGTCAGCGCCCGCGGGTCGCCCGGCGAACTGAAGGCCGCTGCGTCGCCGGTGACGGCCGACACTTCAGGGCGGGTACTCGCAGGATGTTCGCTTGGCGTACGACTATACGCAATGTAGAACTTAGCCAGCCTTCTGGACCACTGTCAACGTCCCTCGCGTATCGGTGTGATCACTAAGAACGCTGCGATAACGGCGTCTTCCGTACGGCCAGAATGCCGATACTGACGCTATCGCGATCACGGACGAATACCCGGAAAACGGGAGACGAAGTGGGCGGAATCTGCGCTATTGCTAGCCAGGGGAGACGGACTTCAGGTCAGTCTCGATGTTGCGCGCCGTCTCGAGCAGGGCGGGCAGTAGCTGCGTGCGCATGGCGTCCGGGCCCATCCGGCTCGCGTGCGCGGACACATTGATGGCCGCGGTAACGGCGCCTGACGAGTCGTGGATCGGCGCGGCGATCGCGCGCAGGCCCTCCTCGAGCTCCTGGTTGACGATGGAGTAGCCGTCCCGGCGCACCTCAGCGATGACCTCCCTGAGCCGCTCAGGGTCGGTCACGGTTCGCTCGGTGAACGCCTCGAATGTGGCCTCTGCGAGGTACCTGTCGAGCTCGTCGGCACTGAGCGCGGCGAGCAGCACCCGGCCCATCGACGCGGCGTAGGCCGGGAACCTGGTGCCGACCGAGATCGCGACCGTCATAATCCGCTTGGTCGGTACCCTGGCCACGTAGACGATGTGATGCCCGTCGAGGACGGAGATGGACGACGACTCGTGCAGCCTGGCCGAGAGCTCCTCCAGGTGCGGCTCGGCGACATCGGGCAGCGCGAGTCCTGACAGGTAGGCGTAACCGAGCTCGAGCACCTTGGGCCGCAGCGAGAACTCCCTGCCGTCGCTGCGCACGTAGCCGAGCTTGACCAACGTCAGCAGGAAGCGCCGCGCCGCGGCCCTGGTCAGGCCCGTCGCCCTGGCTACCTCGCTCAGGCTCAGCCGCTCGCGATCGGGCCCGAACGCCCTGATCACCGCCAGGCCGCGGTCCAGCGACTGGACGAAGTCGCTGTCCCTGGCCGGGCCCGGCGCGCCAGGCGGCGCCGGCTCCATCGCTGCAGCGAGATCGGCGGTCGCACGCTGGGACTCGCCGCCGCCCGCCGCTGTGTGCGCTGTGCGCCCGGAAGTTCTCATCTCACGAGAATGGTAGCGCCCGAGGGCGAAATCTCCGTCAGCGAAGTACCTGCGGCAGCAGATGGCCGAGCAGGAGGGCGGTCGTCTCGCCGGGCGCGGCCACGTTCGCGAGGTGCGAGGCGCCGCGGATGACCCGCAGGCGGGCGCCGCCGCCCGCGTGCGTCGCGATCAGCGCGCCGTGCGCTGGCGGTGTCGCGGCGTCTTCGGTTCCGGCGATGACCAGGGCCGGCGCGGTGATGCTGGCGAGTTGCGGCCGCAGGTCCATCTCGGCGATGGCGGCGCAGCAGCCCGCGTAGCCGGTCACGTCGGTCCGCTCGAGGTCGGCGGCGAATCGGGCGGTCACGTCTGGCTCGCGCCGCACGAAGGAGGGCGTGAACCAGCGCCCGATCGATGCCGCGCTGATCGAGGCCATCCCGGCGGCGCGGACCGCCTCAGCCCTGGCCATCCAGCCGGAGGCCGGCGGCAGGTAGGCGGACGTGCAGATCAGGCCGAGGGCCGAGATCCGCTCCGGCGAGGTCGCGGCCAGCCACATCCCGGCCATGCCGCCCAGTGAGATGCCGCAGTACGCCGCGCGGTCGATGCCGTGCGCGTCGAGCAGGGCCCGCACGCCAGCGCCGAGCTCGGCGATCGTGTACGGGCCTGGTGCCGCCGGTGAGCCGCCGTGGCCCGGCAGTTCGTAGGTGAGCAGGCGGAAATGCGCGGCCAGCGCGGGTACCTGCCGGTCCCACACCGCCCGCGAGGTGCCGAGCGAGTTGCCGAGCACCACGACGGGCGCGCCGGCCGGCCCGTCCAGCCAGCCCGCTAGAGCGGGCGCCTCAGACATCGAAGAAGACGGTCTCGCGTTCGCCGCGCAGCCTGATGTCGAACCTGAACTCGCCGGCCAGGTCGCCAGGCGTCGCGAGCAGCGTCTCGCGCCGCTCGGGCTCGGCGATCGCGGACAGGACAGGGTCGGCCGCGTTGGCCTTGGCCTCGTCGGCGAAGTAGATCCTGGTGACGACGCGGTCGAGGAGGCCCCTGGCGAAGACCGAGACATCCACGTGCGGGGCCTCGGTGCCGCCCGCGGGACACGGCAGCGGCCCCGGGCGGATGGTCACGATGCGGAACCGGCCGTCCTGGTCGGTCGCGCTCCTGCCGAAGCCGCGGAAGCCTGGCTTGGCGCGGTCTGCCTGCACGGGGCCGCGCGGGTCGTCAGGGTGGGCGAACCTGCCGTCGGCGTCGGCCTGCCACGTCTCGACCAGCGCGTCGGGGACGGGATCGCCAGATCCGTCGAGCACCAGGCCCGTGATCGTGATCGCGCCAGGCGTCCCTTCCTGCACGACGAACGGTCCGTCCGGCCACGGCAGGCCGATCGCCAGGAACGGGCCGACCGTCTGCGACGGGGTCAGGTTCACCGGTGCTCCCGCGTCTCGAAGACGGTCGCGGTGCGGCCGCGGAGCACGATGTCCCACTCGAAGCCGAGCGCCCAGTCTGGGACGGTCAGGCCTAGGTCGAACCTGGCGATCATCCGCTCGCGCGCCTTCGGATCGGGCACCGAGTTGAAGATCGGATCCTGGCCGAAGAGCGGATCGCCAGGAAAGTACATCTGCGTGATCAGCCGCTGCGTGAACGCCCGCCCGAACAGCGAGAAGTGGATGTGCGCTGGCCGCCAGGCGTTCGGGTGGTTTCGCCACGGGTATGGCCCCGGCTTGATCGTGATGAACTTGTACCTGCCGGTGGAGTCGGTCACGCACCGGCCGCCGCCGTCGAAGTTCGGATCAAGCGGCGCCGGATGGTCGTCGACCGGGTGGGCATACCGGCCAGCCGCGTTCGCCTGCCAGATCTCTACGAGAGTGTCAGGGATGGGCCTGCCGTCGGAGTCGAGCACCCGGCCGGTGAGGATGATCCGCTCGCCAATCGGCTCGCCCTCGTGCCGCGTGGTCAGGTCGGCGTCCGCGGCCGTGACCCGCTCTGGCCCGAGCAGCGGCCCGGTCACCTCGGTGAGCCACTGCGGCATCGGCACCAGCGGCTTGATGGGCGCCCGAAGCTGCGACGAGCGGTACGGCGGGTAGTCAAGCGGCGGGTGGACGCCCTCGGCCCGCTGGTACCGCGGCAGGATCAAGCCGGCCTCTGCGGTCATCGGGCGGCTCCCTTCGTGGCTGGGACCGGGGCGCCAGCCTTACTCGCTGGCATGGTGGCGAGCAGCCGGCGCAGCGCGGTCAGCTCGGACTCCGACGGCGGCGAGAGCTCATTGAGCTCGCCGGAAACCCGCAGGTCCCATCCGGTTCTGTCCTTTATTTCACTAACAAATCGCCCGGGGTAGATCCCGGTCAGTACGAACTCGCTCGTCTCGGGGTCGGGCTGCAGGACTCCGAGGTCGGTGATGATCCGGCTCGGGCCTGCGCCGGTCAGGCCGAGCCGCTGCCTGCTGCCCGTTCCGTCGCCGAGCCCGACCGAGGTGACGAAGTCGACGTGCTCGACGAACGTCCTTGGCGACTGCCTGATGACGACGATGACCTCCTGGCAGGCCGCGGCGATCTCGGGCGCGCCGCCCGCTCCAGGCAGCCTGACCTGGGGATCCGCGTAGTCCGAGCCGATCACGGTGGTGTTGATGTTGCCGAACCTGTCCAGCTGGGCGGCTCCAAGGAAGCCCACGTCGATCCGTCCCGGCTGCAGCCAGTAGTTGAAGATTTCCGGCACGCTGACCACTGAGTCCGCGGTCTGCGCCAGGATCCCGTCGCCGATGGACAGCGGGAGCGCGCCTGGCTTGGCGCCGATCGTTCCCGACTCGTAGATCAGCACCAGGTTCGGCGCGTGCGTGGCCCTGGCCAGGTTGGCCGCCTCGCTTGGCAGGCCGATACCCACGAAGCAGGTCATGCCGTCGCGCAGCGCCCGCGCGGCGGTGACGGTCATCATCTCGTCGGCGGTGTAGGTCATCGCCCGGCTCTCGCCTCGTAGACGTGCTCGTCCAGCCAGGACCCGAACGCCGCGCGGTCCCTGCTGATCGCGTCCCAGGACACGTAGAAATCGTTGTCCCTGGCGGAGTAGCCGAGCGCGTAGGACGGGTGGGCGCCGCCCGGTACCACCGCCACGTAACTGACCACCCATGACGGCAGCACCACGGCGCCGGGGAACGGATCGAGCTCGTCGACGATCTCCTCGACGGTGATCACCGACCTGGCCGCCGCGAGCACGCACTCCTTCTGCACGCCGGTGATGCCCCAGAACTGCACGTTGCCCTTCCGGTCGGCGCGCTGGGCGTGGACGACGGCGACGTCGGGCCGCAGCGCCGAGACCGCGGTGAGCCGTTCGCCAGTGAACGGGCAGGTGACCTCCGCGACGCCCGCGGTGTGACCGGGCAGGCTCGTCCCTCGGTAGCCGCGGAGGATGGCGAACGGCAGGCCGGACGCGCCGGCCACGTACCTGTTGGCCATGCCGGCGTGACTGTGCTCCTCGATCTCGAGCGGCACCGGCCAGCCGTGCTCGACCGCGTCCCTGAACCTGTGCAGCGATCCCACGCCGGGATTGCCGGCCCAGGAGAAGATCAGCTTGCGCGCGCAGCCCGCACCGATCAGCTGGTCGTAGATGATGTCAGGCGTCATCCTGATCAAGGTGAGGTCCTTGCGGCCCTGCCTGATGACCTCGTGCCCTGCCGCGTGCGGGATCAGATGGGTGAAGCCCTCCATCGCGAGGGAGTCGCCATCGTGAACGGCCGCGGCGATCGCCTCGGCCAGCGACATGATCTCAGCCACCCCGTATCCTCCTCGCCGCAAGTACGATAGCGATAGACCGCTAAGTGAACAACTGTGCGGACTACGAAGCATTCTCCAGCACTTCAGCGGCGATAGCGAACGCCCGGTTCGCGGCCGGGACGCCCGCGTAGACCGCGACCTGCAGCAAGACCTCCTGGATCTGGCTCGGTGCCAGGCCGTTCGCCAAAGCCGCCCTGACGTGCATGGCGAGTTCTTCGTCCTGGCGGAGGACCGCGAGGGCGGTCAACGTGATCATGCTGCGCTCCGCGCGGGACAGGCCGGGGCGCGACCAGATGTCACCCCAGGCGTAGCGGGTGATGAACTCTTGGAACGGGGCGGTGAAGTCGGTCGTGGCTTTGATGGCTCGGTCGACGTGGGCGTTGCCTAGGACCTCTCGGCGGATCGCCATGCCTTGCTGAATTCGTGTTTCGTCGTCCATGGCTGGTCTCCTTCCTCGTCGGTGGGGATCGGGCGGCACGTTCGCTGGTGCCGGCAGGCTGCGCAACGCCGGTACCAGCGAGCATGCCGTCCGCTCCGGACTCAGCCCTTCAGTGCGCCGTCGATTTCAGCATGGGCGGCTAGGGCGCGGGTGATGAATTCGGCGGTGGCGCCTAGGTAGGACTCCGGCTCCAGGGAGGAGTGCAGCAGCGGTGCGGTGATGCCGGCGTCGGCTAGCGCCTTCGCCGATGTTTCGTCGGCTAGTAGTGCTGCGGCTAGGTCGGTGTTGCTCGTGGTGGCTCGGAGGCTGGCTTGGTTTATCAGGTCGTGGGCTTGGAGGCGGCCCATGGCTGGTGTGAGGAGTCTGGTGAGGTTCTCGGCTAGGGGGAGGCCGTGGGTTGCTGCGAGGTTGGCGCGCATTCTTTGCTGGTCTACCTGTAGGTCGTCGAGCATCTCGGCTGACCAGGAGGCTGCAGAGCCGGTCAATGTCAGAAGGTGGGAGAGGGGCTGCCACTCGCTGTGCCAGGCGCCTGCGGCGCGCTGGTGTTCTTGTTCGGCGGCGGATGCCAGGGTGGACAGGAGGCCGGGGGCCTGCTTGGTGCAGCCGAGGATGGTGATCGCGGCGACTGGGTTCTGCTTGTGCGGCATGGCCGAGGAGCCGCCGGGTGAGCCCGTCGTCACCTCGGCGAGTTCGGTCTGGGCCAGGAGGGTGACGTCTCGGGCGATCTTGCCGAGCGTTGCGCAGGTGCCGGTCAGGGACGCGGCGAGGTCGACGACGCGGCGGCGGTAGGTGTGCCAGGGCAGGACGGGTACGGGGAGGTCGAGTTCCTCGCCGAGGAGCGCCGCGACCTGCGGGCCAGCGTCGCCGAGGGAGGCCAGGGTGCCGGCCGCGCCGCCGAACTGCAACGCGAGGCGATCTGAACTGATCCTGTGCAGGTCAAGCCGTGCCTCGTCGATGGCGGTCAGCCAGCCGGCCGCCACCAGCCCGAACGTCACGGGCACCGCCTGCTGCAGCAGGGTGCGGCCGGACATGACGGTCCTCGCGTGCGCGGTTGCGAGGGCGGCACAGCCTGCCGCGGCTGCCGATAGATCGGCGAGGATCACGTCGATGGCTCGCCTGGCGAGCAGCATGGCCGCGGTGTCGACGATGTCCTGGCTGGTCGCGCCCGTGTGGACAGCTCCGGTGGCCGCTGAGTCGCCTAGCCGTTTGGTCAGCGCGCGCACCAGCGCGGGGACCGGATTGCCGGTGGCAGCCGCATCGTCCCCGAGCGCCCTGTTATCGAAGAATTCAGAGCGCGCGACGTCGGTGACAGCCTTGCCGGATCCCGGCGGTGCGAGCCCGGCACGCTCGACAGCGCGCGCGAGCGCGGCCTCGGTATCGAGCATCGCCTGCAGCCAGGCCCTGTCGCTCGCGTCGACGCCGCCGCGGCCGAACAGCGCGCCGAACAAGCTGGTAGTCACGTCTTAATGATCCCCGACCCGTCCCGCTTCGCGGCGCGTTCCCGGCGCTCGGCGTCCCTGGGCGTCGGATCGATGAAGACGTCGGACACCTCGGGCACCCGCTCGCTCAGCGTGCGGTCGATCCAGTCGGCGAGATCCTCCGCGCCGTCGGATGACAGGCCGTCCGCCAGCGACACCCGCGCCGCGACGATCATGTTGTCGGGACCGAGGTGCATGGTGAGCAGCTCGCGCAGCTCGTCGATGCCGTCGCTGGACTCGATCACCTCGCGGATGGCGGCCAGGTCCTGCTTGTCCGCCGCGCGCCCGATCAGCAGGTTCTTGTTGTCCAGGCCGAGCCTGACCGCGACGACGACGAGCAGGACGCCGATCGCGATGGACGCCGCGCCGTCGTACACGCCAGAGCCGGTGAGCTGCCGCAGCCCGATGCCGGCCGCGGCCAGGACGAGCCCGATGACGGCCGCCGCGTCCTCGAACAGCGCCGCCTTGACCGTCGTGTCAGGGGAGTTCCTGACGTGCTCGATCAGGTCGGTCCGCTGCTGCCGCGCCTCCGAGCGCATCTGCCGGTAGGCCCTGATGAACGAGATGGTTTCCGCCATACCCGCGGCGACCAGCACGATGTAGGCGATCAGCGGGCTGCCGCCGCGTTCTGATCCGGTCAGGGCGAGGATTCCTTCGAAGACCGAGAAGCCCGCGCCCAGCATGAAGATCCCGAACGCGGCGAGCAGGGACCAGAAGTACCGCTCCTGGCCGTAGCCGAAAGGGTGCTCCTCGTCCGCCGGCTTGCTGGCCCGCTTGATCGAGGTCAGGAGGAAAGCCTGGTTGATCGTGTCGGCGACGGAGTGCGCCGATTCCGCCAGCATGGCGCTCGAGCCAGTCAGCACCCCGGCGATTGCCTTGATCACCGCTACGACGATGTTGGCGCCGCCGGCGACGAGCACGGTCCGCTTGGTTTCGGCCACGCTGCCTGAACCGGATTGCCCGCCCTTCGAGTTCGCCATCGGCAGCGGCTACCCAGTTCGCGCCCGATCAGTCGGGACACGCTAGCTGTGTCTGCTAGCAGAGCGAGGCGAACTCGATGTGACCGGGTGCCGTCGCCCCGCCGGTCCAGTTGTGACCCTCGCCCCACGTCATGGCCGGCGCGGGCGTCCCGCAGGTAGTGTTCATGATCAGGCCGGTGTAGTCGCCGCAGGGGAACAGGAATCCGTTCGGCGTGGACTGCGACTGAGCGGGATCGAACTGCGAGATCTGCTGGCCGGGCGTCGCCCACGTGGACCCGCCGTTGGTCGAGGCGCGGTACCACAGGTTGTACCCGTCGACGTGGTCGATCGTGCCGTCGAGCGAGTCGTTCCTGTCGTCGATCCAGGTGGCGAACAGCTGACCAGGGCCGGCCGCGACGATGTTCGGGAACAGCGCGTAACAGGCGGCGTTCGGGCAGTTGGCGGCCGTCTTGTCGTCGACCCTGCCGACGAGTGACCAGCCTGCCGCTGTCGTGCAGTTCGACGAGCACCGGGACAGGTTGATGATCGTCGGGTTCTGCCGCTGGCCGTGCACTTGCCCGTCTTGCCAGGCCAGGTACAGCGTGCCTGCCGAATCGATCGCGATCGCGTCCTGCGGGCCGAAGAACGAGAAACCGCAGCTGCTGAACGGGCAATTCGGGCCCTGCGGCGCCTGCGCGATCACCGGGCTGAATGTCGTGGTCGCACCGCCGGCGAGCGTCTCTGAGACCCGGTAGTCGGCTGCCGGCGCCCCGGTGCAGTTGCTTGTCTGGCAGTCGCCCCAGGCGAACCAGGCGTTGCCTTGCGAGTCGAACACGCCACCCTCGGCGAAACCAACCCGGTCAGTGCCGTCCACAAGATGCTGAGCCCAGCTCGCGCCGCCATTTGCCGAGACCGAGACGAAATGGCTCGACCCCTGGGTGTAGGCGTCGTAGGCGACGTTGCTGCTGGCCAGGATCTTCTCGTGGTCGCGGTTCTTGCGGCCCTTGCTGTTGGCCTGCACCGCGGTGCCGAAGCTCTGGCCGAAGTTCGCGGACTTGGCGACGTAGATGTCCGTGTGGCCGCCGGACAGGCCGTACGCGAGGAACGACACGTAGACGGCGCCGGTGCTCGCGTCGACGGCGATGGACGGATCCGCCTGCTCCGGGTAGCTGATGCCTCCCGGCGTGCTCGCCACGATCGCGGGAGCGCTGAACGTCTTGCCGCCGTCCGCCGACCTGGATCATGATCCGCGAGTTGTTCTGACCGCTGGCAGGCTCGCAGCTCGGGTCCCCGGCGAAGTGCGTGATCAGCACGTAGACATGGGTGCTATCCGAGGCCGTCGCCGGCTCCCAGTCGTCGCCGCCGCAATAACCAAGCCGCATCACGCTGACGGCGGCCTGGCCGGCGGCAGGCGCTGCGAGGCCGAAGGCAGTTGCGATCGCAAGCAACGCGATCAGGAGGGTGAAGAGGCGCGTGAGGTTCGTGCCTTTGCCGCCGTCGCTGTCATTTCGGCTCCTTCGTGTCTTTTCCGCTCAGTAGCCACTGTAACGACAATTGCCGCGAATGTAACTCCGGGACCTCGAGCGGTCAACAGGTTGGAGCCGGTAGCTGGTGGTTGGCTGTACGCTTCGATGTCGTCCACGCTCCGCCAGGGGGTGATGTCATGAGTGCCGCCGGCCGGGTGACCTATCGCGGCGCGGAGCCATTGGCTGATTCCGCAGCCGCCTGCCTCGCGGCGTCCACGCCAACCGTGTGCCCGGCTCGAACCAGGGTCTACCGGTCAGGCAACCTCGTCGCGGAGGGCTTCCCCGTCGCTGAGATCAGCGACTACCTCGATAAGGACGACGGCTCGGTCGTCTGGCTCGACTTGCTCGACCCCGACGATCGCGATCTTCAGGTGCTGAGCGAGGAGTTCGGCCTGCACCCGCTGGCGGTCGAGGACGCCGAGCACGAGCACGAGCGAACCAAGCTCGATCGGTACGACGGGTACCTGTTCCTGACCGTATACGCGGTGCACCTGGACCAGAAGACGGGCCGGCTCGCCACCAGCGAGATGTCCGCGTTCATCACTAGCCGCGCGC
Organism: uncultured Actinomycetota bacterium; assembly: GCA_963739025.1. Taxonomy (GTDB): domain Bacteria; phylum Actinomycetota; class Actinomycetes; order Streptosporangiales; family Streptosporangiaceae; genus Chersky-822. Next base: position 274,484 of record CAVTYS010000009.1, read on the forward strand.
TGATCACGATCCGCAAGGACGACCGGTTCGACATCGGCGCGGTCGTCAGCTACTGGGACGGCAGCCCTGACCTGGCCAAGGAAGGAGTCGGCTACCTGCTGCACGGTCTGCTCGACAACATCGTGGACGGCTACTTCGTGGCGGTGCAGTCGCTGGACGACGAGATCGAGGAGATCGAGGACCAGCTGTTTTCAGATAACCCCAGGGACCAGGGCGCGGTGCAGCGGCGGAGCTTCGACCTGCGCAAGAGCCTGGTCATGTTCCGCCGCGTGGTGCTCCCCATGCGCGAGGTGGTCAACGCCGTGATGCGCAGGGACCTCGGCTTGATGACCGAGCCGCTGCAGCCGTACTACCAGGACGTGTACGACCACGTGCTGCGGGCGACGGAGTGGACGGAGAGCCTGCGCGATCTGGTCACCACGATCCTCGAGACCAACCTGACTGTCCAGGCCAACCGGATGAACGTGATCACCAAGAAGGTGACGAGCTGGGCGGCGATCATCGCGGTTCCCACGTTCGTGACCGGCTTCTACGGGATGAACGTGCCGTACGCGGGGTTCGGCAAGCCTGCGGGTGTCGCCGTGGCGGTCGTGCTCATGCTGGTCACGTCGGCGACGCTGTACTTCGTGTTTAAGGCCAAGGACTGGCTCTGAGAGACTCGCTGGCTGAGTACGGACAGGGTCAGCTGCTCAGCAGGAGCACGCCGCCGAGTGCGGCGACGACGCCCATGGACTGCACGGGCCTGAGCCGCTCGGCCAGGATGCCCCTCGCCAGCAGCGCGGTGACCACCGGGTAGAGCGAGGCGAGCACCGCCGCGACCGCCAGGTTGCCGCGGCTCGCGGCGAGCGCGTAGGAGCCGTTCGCGCCAGTCCGATAACGGCGTCGCGTGCGTCCGGGCTGGCGCCGCAGCCTGCAGCCGTGGACGAGGGCCCGCACCCGCCAGGGCTTGTGGTACTCGCGCTGCGCGCCGACTTCTACGGCCGGTGCATGGCGTTTCCCGCGCTCGTCCCCGCCTTGGCCGATGGGCAGGTCTTGGTCGGGGCGCTGTCGGGGGAGGAGTTGCGCGACGCGATAGAAAGGCCCGCGTTCGCCGCGGGCCTGATGCTGGAGCCGGGACTCAAGGACCTGCTCCTGCGGGATCTGCGCAGTGGCAGAAGCGCGGAACATGACGAGGCCGGGTCTCTGCCCCTGCTGGCATACGCGCTGCTTTCCACGTGGCAGCGGCGAGAGGGCCGCACGCTAACCCTCGCGGGTTACCAAGCCGCTGGCGGCATATCCAGTGCAGTGGCGCAGGAAGCTGAACGACTGTACGCGGCGCTGGTGCCGACGGGAAAGGCGGCGGTCCGCGCCATCCTGCTCGCCATGGTGAGGATCGGAGATGGCACCGCGGACACGCGCCAGGGCGCCGACCTTGACGAACTGTCCAGGCGCAATTTCGGGGATGAAGGCGGCGCGTTCGCGCGGGCACGCGACGAACTCGCCGCCGCACGGCTGATCACCGTGCACGCAGGCGGCGCGGACATCACCCACGAGGCGCTGCTGCATGCCTGGCCGCGCCTGCGGGCATGGATCGAGGAGGACCGCGCCGGCCTGCTCACACACCAGCGACTCGCCGACGCGGCCGCCACCTGGGAGCGGGCGGGCCGCGACGCCGCCGCCCCGCACCGGGGCACGCTCCTCACCGCCGCGGCAGCGTGGGCCATGGACCACGCCGGCAGCCTCAGCCCGCTGGAGCGAGAGTTCCTCGGCGCGAGCACCGACCTTCAGGTGGCGGAGCACCGGGCGGCTCGCCGCCGTGTCCGCCGGTGGCGCCAGGCTTTCGGCGTGCTCGCTGTGCTCATGGCCGCCACGCTGGCAGCGGCGCTGCTCGCGGCGCAGGCGCACCGCATGGCGATCGGCAGCAGGCTCGCCGCGCAGTCACGGCAGTTCGCCGCGCAGGCCATGGCCATCCCTGCCACCGACCCTCAGCGGCCGCACTGCTCGCACTCGCCGCCTGGCAGTCCTCGCACACGCTCGAGGCGCGCGAGAGCCTGCTGTCGCTGCAGATCGACAGCTATCACGGGGTTCTCCCCGGTGCGGACCGGGTCTATTCGGCCGCCGTGAGCCCGGACGGGCGCCTGATAGCCACCGCGGGATACGTCGACCACCAGGTCCGCCTGTGGGACGCGCGCACGCGCCGCCGGGTCGCCCGTTTTCCCGTCGGCGGCCATGCCACGGCCGTCGCGTTCAGCCCTGACGGCCGGACGCTCGCCGCGGGCGTCGTGAGCGCGCGGGCTGTCTGGCTGTGGAACGTGGCCAGCCGGCACCAGATCCGTGTGCTCACCGCGCCCGGCGCGTCAGCGCTGGCGTTCAGCCCAGATGGGCGGCTGCTCGCCGTGGGGGAAGGCGTCAGCGGAAGCGGCCCGGCCGTCCATCTGCTGGACCCGGCGACCGGTGCGGAGGCAGGGCTCTTGCCCGGCGATTCGAGCACTGCGCTATCCCTGGCCTTCAGCCCGGACGGCCGGATGCTCGCGGCAGGAGTCTTGGTCCAGTTGGCCCATGAACCGAACACATACGGGGCCACCCAGGTATGGAATGTCGCCACCCGGGGGCTCATCGCCGTGCTGCGTCGTCCTGGTTTCGGTGTGCATTCGGTCGCGTTCAGCCCGGACAGCAGGCTGCTCGCGAGTGGCGGCTTCACCGGCAAGGTCACCATCTGGGACACGGTGGCCCGCAGGATGCGGGAGACGCTTACCGGCAGCGGCGGCGCCTACCCGGCGGCGTTCAGCACAGACGGTCTTAACGTGATCGCCGCCAACTCTGACTACGGACTGCGAACGTTGGACCTGGAGAGCGCGAAGCTTGTCGCCGAGTATGTCGCGTACAGGAGCGTCATTCGCGCGCTGGCGTTCAGCAAGGACGGGCACACGCTTGTGCTCGGCGGGGATGGCGGCGCGGTGGTGCTGAACTTCCGCCGGTTCACGCTGCCCACGCCCCGCCCGCTCGACGGAGTCGCGTTCAGCGCGGACGGACGTTTCATGGCCACCGCGAGCACCGACGGCACCATTGCGGTGTGGAACACCACGTCACGGTGGCGAACCCAAGTTCTTGCCGGGCACCGTGGAGCCGTCCGCAGCGTCGCGTTCAGCCCAGACGACCGGCTGCTCGTCTCGGTAGGTGACGACGGGTACGTCCGCCTGTGGGACCCCGTCTCGGCCAGGCTGATCGTCGCGCTGCCGACGCGCGGGCCCTCAGCGACGGGAGTCGCCTTCAGCCCGGACGGTGCCACGATCGCGGCCGTCTCCGGGGCGGCTCGGGTGACCCCGTCACCAATGGGCTCGGGTGACCCCGTCACCGGACACGGGCGGAGACCGGCGAGGGCACGCCCGCGCCCGCTCCGGAGGTTGGCGGACGTCGGCATTCCGACCGCGGGCCGGCAGTCGAGTGGCCGCTGGGTGCCTGCCGCCACTTGCGCTCCAGCGATTGGGTGGCAGGACTGATGCGGAGACGCGCCATGCCTTCCTAGTGTCGCTGTCGGCGGACTCGATCAGGGGCTGCTGCCTCCGCAGGGCAGGGCGAAGGCCGAGGACCCGCTGCAGGAGCGACTGAGGGGAACTGATCGCGATGACGGACCTGGCTCTGGACGAGCGCAAGGTGGGCGAGTTCTTCGAGCAGGTGCTGGGCGTGCTCGTGGGCGGGGCGACCGCGCAGATGGCGTACCTCGGTGACCGGCTCGGCCTCTACCGGGAGCTGGCAGGTGGCGGCGCGGCCACCCCAGGTGAACTGGCGGCCCGGACCGGCTGCGCCGAGCGGTATCTCGCCGAGTGGCTGGCACAGCAGGCGGTGGCCGGATTCGTCAGCTATGACCCGGGCACGGGCCGGTTCGCGCTGCCTGCCGAGCACGCCTTGGTGCTCGCCACCGACGACTCCCCGGTTACCCTCGCGGGTGCGTTCGAGGCGATGACGGGCTGGCACCTGGGTATCGACCGCCTGGCCAGAGCATTCCGGTCCGCCGACGGCATCAGCTGGGACGCACATGACGAACGCGTCTTCCGGGGGGTGACGCGGTTCTTCGGCGCGGCCTACCGCACCAACCTGGTCGGCGACTGGATCCCGGCGCTAGGCCTGGAGCCGGCCTTGCGCCAGGGTGCGCGGGTCGCCGACATCGGCTGCGGCCAGGCGGTCACGACCGTGCTGATGGCCGAGGCCTATCCCAACTCCAGGTTCGTCGGCGTCGACCTGCACGAGGCCGCGATCGAGCAGGCGCGCAGGCGCGCCGCCGCAGCCGGTGTGGCGGATCGGGTGCGGTTCGAGGTCGCCGACGCCTCGGGCTTGGACGGCGGACCGTATGACGTGATCTGGTTCTTCGACTGCCTGCATGACCTCGGGGACCCAATCGCGGCCGCCGCCCGAGCGCGGAACCAGCTCGCAGAGCAGGGCACGGTCGTGCTCGTCGAGCCGTTCGCGCGCGACAGCCTGGCCGACAATCTCACGGCCAACCCGGGAGCGGGGCTGCACTACGCCGCCTCGACGTTCCTGTGCGTGCCGCACTCGCTGTCCGAGCCCGGCCACGCCGCGCTCGGCGCGCAGGCCGGCGGGCAGCAGGTCGCCGGCGTGCTGCGCGCCGCCGGGCTCAGCCATACTGAACAGGTGATCGCCTCCCCGGTCCACGCCGTCTTCGCGGCGCGGCCCTGACGATGTCGGCGAGACGCACAGCGGGCCCGGCACCGCCGACGCGCTGGCGCGGCGCGGAATACGCGCGCAGCTCGGCGCACCATCGTGCTGCGGATGACTGGTTCCTGCGCCGCCACACGCCGGGAGAGCGCGACGTCGTCGTCGACCTGGGTTGTGGCAGTGGGGAGTTCACCGCCCGGCTAGCCGCGCTTGCGCCGCACGGACATGTGACGGGAGTCGATCCCGATGCGTCCATGCTCAAGGCGGCGGACCGGCACCGGGCGGCGAACCTGTCCTTCATGCGGGCCCACGCTCAGGACATCGACCGGGTCGTCTCGCCTGGGTCGGTTCACGCGGTGGTGAGCCGGGCGATGCTGCACTGGCTGCCAGCCGAGCAGCACCCGCGCCTGTACGCTGCCGTGTTCCGGGTTCTGCGGCCGGGCGGGGTGTTCCACCTCGAAGCAGGGGCGCCGGGCAACATCGCGGCGATCAGCGCCCTGCTGGAGGAGCTCGCCGCGCGGCACTGCGTCCCGCCACCCCCGCCGTTCCCCGATCCAGGCCGCGCGCTGGAGCTCGCGGAGGCGGCGGGGTTCGAGATCGCGGACGACTCCGTACGCACCGTAGCTATGCGGCGCAGCTTCACCCGCGAGCAACTGGCCAGGCTGCTGAGCTCGCAGGCCGTCCTGGTGCTAACCCGGCACACCGGACCAGGGCAGGCCGAGGCCATCTGCGGCGAGGTGCTCGGCGCGATCGACCGGTTGCGCAGGCACGACGGGAGCTGGGACCAGACGTTCGTGCGGCTGGAGCTGCTGGTGCGCCGCCAGCGGTGAGATGACCGCGCAGGAACTAGCCTCAGGTCAGTGGAACAGGAAATTCGATTCTGTGCAGCACCCGACGGCGTCCGGCTTGCCTTCGCCACTCACGGGAAGGGCCCGGCGATCGTCAAGGTCGCGCACTGGTTCACCCACGTCGAACTCGACTGGCACAGCCCCGTGTGGCGGCACTGGTGGGCTGACCTCGGGCAGGGCCACCGCGTCGTCCGGTACGACGGGCGAGGTTGCGGCCTGTCCGACCGGGAACCGCAGCGCCTGGACCTCGACGCGTTCACCGCCGACCTCGAAAGCGTCGTCGACGCCGCACGCCTGGGCCGGTTCGCGCTGCTGGGCATCTCCGGCGGCGGCTCGACTGCGATCCGCTACGCGGTCCGCCATCCCGATCGGGTCAGCCATCTGGTGCTGTGCGGTGCGTACGCGCGAGGCCGGACGACGCGGGATGCGACGCAGCAGCAGCGCGCCGAGGCGGAGCTGCTGCGCTCGATCGTCAGCAGCGGCTGGGACTCGGCAACTCCGGTGTTCCGCAGGGTGTTTTCCTCCCTGCTGGTGCCCGACGCGACCGAGCAGCAGAAGGCCTGGCTGGACGAGCTCATGCAGGTGTCCACCTCGCCGATGACGGCCGCCCGGCTGCGCCAGGCTTGGGCAGAGGACGACCTCACCGGCCTGCTCAGCCAGGTGCGCACGCCGACCCTCGTGGCCCATGCCTACGACGATCAGCTGGTGCCTTTCGACGAGGCACGCCTGCTCGCGGCGGGCATCGCTGGCGCACGGCTATTGCCGCTGGACAGCCGCAACCACGCACTCCTGTCGACCGAAGCTGCCTGGCAGGTGTTCGTCACCGAACTGCGCGCCTTTCTCGGCGCGGCCGCTTCGAGCCCGGTGACCCCGCGCGAGCCCCTGAGCGGCCGTGAACTCGAGGTGCTTGAGCTGGTGGCAGCCGGCCTAGCTAACGAGGAGATCGCCGCTCGGCTCGGGCTGAGCACCCGCACCGTGGAGCGGCACCTGTCGAATAGTTACGTCAAGCTCAACGTGTCCGGCAGATCCGCACGAGCCGCCGCCGCTGCCTACCTCGCCCGGCACCGGCAAGAGGCTGCCGGTCCGTGACATAGGCAGCCGGCACTTTCTGCCTTGCGCCCGGCGTATCTGCCGGACCGCTTCTTCGATGCGGCCGGTCCAGGGTCACCATGCCCAGGAAGCACCTGATCGGTCACGATGGCGCCCGCTTCCTTCGGCGCCCTCCGCTCGTTACTCACGCCGGGCGGCTCGCTGATCCTGGACGTCATCCATCTGTGCGAAGCCGCCGCCGATCAGGTGATCGATGATCTGCGGGTCACGGTTGACTACTGGCGCCGAGCGCCTAAATGGCAGTCGTGACGGCCGGGTTAGCGGGCCTGGCGCGGGATGAATTTCACCACCGGGAGCCTGGCGACCAACTCGCGCCGGGCGGCCTCCGAGCCGTCGTAGTCCAGGTCGCTCAGACGGCTGAGCACCAGGCGCACCACCGGGCGCATCCACGCGTTGCGGGCCTCATAGCCGGCCAGCACCGCCGAGGCGCGATCGGTATCGAGGACCTCGGGGACCGCCGGGAACGTGCGCCGGCCGATCGTCACTACCGCCGGGCCGGCCATGATGTTGCGGTACCAGTCAGCGCCAGCCCCCCACCCGGACATGCAGATCGCGGCGCCCGAAGCGGCGTCGTAGTGCATCACCTCCAGCACCGTCTGGTACGCGGCCCCGCTGCGCCGCCCGGTATGGCGCAGCAGCAGGAACCGGTGGCCCAACAGCCACCCCGCGTGCCAGCGGTACAGCACCTTCGGCGCGCGCAGCAACCACCGCAGCGTCCCGGCCGGCTGATCTGACACCTGACCATTGTGCAACCGCTGGTGTCCCGGGCATGAACGCGGACCAGGACGCGGCCCGCATGGAGGCCGGGAACCTAGCGCCGCCGCTGGCGGCGGGCGCGGTAACCGGCGTCAGGCTCGCTGCGATGCCCCTGGCGCCGGCTGGCCCGGTGCAGCAGGTCGGTGCCGTGGATCTCGACCCGGCACGAACCTCACTGCGGGACGTGGTCGTGCTCGCGGCGCTTCATGAGGGGTGCGGGGTGCCCGCGATAGCCGCCCGCTGGCGCCGCCCACACGGTCGCGACGAGCAGCACAACGGTGGCAACGGCGGCGAGGGCGAAGGAGACGGCGTGCGCGGACTCCCAGGTGTCGCGGTAGGCGGTCCAGTTGGCGGGCAGGGTCGCGGTCGTCCAGTGCGCGACCCTGGCGTTGACGGGGCGGTTGCCGAACCAGTAGGACAGCAGCGTGCCGAGCAGGCATGCCGCCGCGACAGCGTGGGCAACCGCCGTCCGGGCTCGATGGCGCAGCACGACCGCGACCGTCGCCGTGGCGACCAGCCCGGCGACCTCAGCGATCCCGCCGACAACGGCGAAGCCGCCGTAGAAGGCGTGCTGCACCTTCAGCCACGTCGCGCCGTCCAGCCCGCGGCTACCTGGCGCTTGCAGCACGTGGGTGAGGGTGAGTCCCAACACGAGAGCAGCGGCAGCTACGCCCACCAGCCGCAGAATCTTGAGCATCGAAGACTTGGTAAGCAAGTCGCCTCCTACCGGTTGACGGTCCGGGGGCGGGCCGGGTGAGAACTGGCCGAATCGATCTTCGGCAGCTGTCATGACAGCCCGCGGCGTGGCAGGCACGAGATCCTGGAATTCATTGTGGGGATGGGCGCGGCGTCCTGTGACCGGAGCCTGATAAGCCTCCTTCCCGGCTAAACCGCGGGATCGCCTCGGCGGCGTCGATCAGGGGTTGCAGGCGGAACCCAGCCTTGGCCGCGACGAGTGGACTGTGTCGTCGGCGACCACCGTGGCATCGTCCACGTCCAGCAGTTCGAGGCAGTTGAGTAGCCGTCCAGCGGCCCGCGCGGGTGCCCGGCCTGTCGGATTCCATGAGTATGAAACATACTCTCAGTATGCACTCGAGGCAAGCCCCGTTCGCCTGCCAGGTCTATCGCCGCCCTAGCCCGGCGCCCGAGCTTGGGGCCACGTCGATTGCCTCCCGGCTGCCGCTCGTGACACGCAATGCAGGCCCTCAAGCGCCGTGACATCAGCCCGCCGCCGAGATTCGACGAGCCCCATGGCACCGACGCGGCCAGCGTGAGCAGAGCATTCACCAGGCTGGCTCGGTGCTCTGTGCTGGCTGCCCGGCCGTCCGTGCTGTGCTTGCATCAGGCGCCCGCCACCAGACCGGTGAGGGCTGCCACCACGAGGCCGCCAAGCGAGGGCAGGTCATAACCGCCCTCCTGCACCGCTGCCACCGGCCCGAGCCCCCCGATCAGCTCGCCGGCACGCCGGTATCCGTCGTCGCTGACCTGCAGCGGGCTTTCCGGGTCGGCCGCCGCCGCGTCGACGCCCAGCGACACAACGATGACGTCGGCGCCGAACCGGCGAACCTCGTCGCACAGCGAAGCCACCGCCGCGAGCCAGCCGTCGTCGCCGGTGGCTGGGGCGAGCGGCAGGTTCGTGTTGGTCCCCTCGCCCGCGCCCGTCCCGCGCTCGTCCGCGTACCCCGCGTAGTGCGGGAACCAGCCTGCGCCCGGATCGACGTGCAGGCTGCCGTAGTAGACGTCCGGCCGGTTGTAGAAGATCGCCTGGGTGCCGTTGCCGTGGTGCGCGTCGACGTCGATCACGGCGACCCGGTCGGCTCCTGACTCGCGCAGGGCCTGCGCCGCGATGGCCGCGTTGTTCAGGTAGCACGATCCGCCATAGGCGGACCTGGTCGTGTGGTGCCCTGGCGGCCGGCATAGCCCGTAGGCGGTTCTCGCCCCGGCCGCGACCAGCTCGGCGGCCGTCAGTGCCACGTCGGCGGCCGCCTTGATCGCCTCCCAGCTGCCCGGGCCGATCAGCGTCATCGTGTCGTAGCAGAACCGGCCCGCGCGGCCGTGCGTCGCGGCCGGCGACCGCATCGGCAGGTCACCGAGCAGGCCGGGAGTGGGGAAGACGTACGGCACCGCCCGGCTGCGGCCGTAGTCCCGCTCGTAACCGCCTGCTTGCCACTGCGCCCAGATCGTCGCCAGGTGCTCGACCAGTTCGGCGTCGTGCACGGCCGTCAGGGCGCTCGGATCGTGCGGCCTGGCGTCGGTGACGGTCGCGCCCGCCTCGGTCACCGCGTGCAGTAGCACGCTCGCCCGCTCCGGCACCTCGGTGCCGGTCTCCCAGACTCCGAGCCACACCTCGCCGGCCGGCTCGTGCCGGAGGCAGTCCGCGCTCCAGACGGCGGGCAACCCGGCCAGAACCTGGGTCGTCATCAGGAACGTTCTCCCTCGTTAGGTTGGTGACGCGGGCATTCCCAGCCCGCGCGGTCGCTGGCCTGGTCCTGTGCGCGATGATCATCGGATGACTCGGGCCGCCGATCTCGGCATCAGAATAGGGACACTGCCAAGCGGACAGACCGCCTCAATTGTAGATGTACCCGGCGTGGGCGTCGGACACGCCACGGTCTGGCGCGACGAACCGCCGCCGCCAGCCGGCCTTGGCGTCGCGAGGACAGGCGTGACGGTGATCGACATCGGCGGAAATCTGTTCCGCAGCCCGGTTCCGGCTGGCGGAGCGGTGCTGAACGGCGCGGGCGAGTGCACGGGTTTCATCACCGCTGGCGAGTGGGGCCTGATCGAGACGCCGATCTTCCTGACGTCGACCATGCAAGTGGGCCGGGTCTACGACGCGGCGTGCGGACTGCTGATGGCAGAGGACTCCGCCATCGGCGTCGACGACGTGATCATCCCTGTGGTGGCCGAGTGCGACGATAGCTTCCTCAGCGAGTCACGGCGGATGCAAGTCAGCGCCGACGACGTGCGTGCCGCGCTTGAGGCTGCTCGGGCTGGGGTCGGTGGTCCGGCACCTGAGGAAGGCGCCGTAGGGAGCGGGACCGGCATGAGCTGCCTCGGCTTCAAGGGCGGCATCGGCTCGTCGTCGCGGCTCGTACCGTCGGGTCACGTCGTCGGTGTGCTGGTGATGACCAACTTCGGCGACCAGGACCGGCTGACCATCGACGGTGTTCCGGTCGGCAGGCTGCTGCCGCCCGCCGAAGACGCGGCCGCCTGGGCGCCGCCCGCCGGGTCGTGCATCGTGGTCGTGCTCACCGACGCTCCCCTCGACTCGGCGGCATGTGCGCGACTGGCCAGGCGAGCCGGCTTGGGGCTTGCCAGGACCGGATCCACCGGGACTCACGGCAGTGGCGAGCTCTTCCTGGCGGCGGCGACTGGCCGGCGCTCCCTGCGCGGAGTAGCGCCTTCCGGATCAGAGCTGCTGGCGGGCAGCGAACTCAACCCGTTCTTCGCCGCGGTGGTCGACGCGACCGAGGAGGCGGTGCTGAACAGCATGCTCGCCGCGCCGACCGTCATCGGCAGGGACGGCAACTACTCGCGCGGCCTGCCCGCCGATCGGGTCGCCGGCCTTCTGTCGGCCGCCGGCCGTGTGTAGCCGGGCCGGACGACTGTCGGACCCAGTAGCTACGGTCCCACTGATGGGCCACAGACAGAGGAGACAGCCATGGCCATGGACACTGGTGGTGACCGCTTAGCGCAGCTGTTACTTCCGTACTGCCGCCGCGAACGTGAATACGCTGACGGTCCCGATCACGAGTTCGGCTGGTGGTTCGCGGGCGCGCCGCCCAACGTGGTGCGAGAAGCCCTTGATGTTGTCCAGGCCGTTCCCGGTCTGCGGACAAATGATCAGCCGCCTGAGGACTGGCTTGTCGAACAGGCTGCGGCACGATACGGAGCTTTAGCGGGCTTTGCCGCACCAGCGAGGCCTGCCGACCCTCGGGTGCGTGTCGATTCGATCATCGTGCCTAGCTCGGAGGCGCTGGGCCTGGCCCGTGAGATCGCGAGGCTGTGGCCGGTCGACGGAGGTCGTAGCGCGCTCGATGTGGCGTTGGTCAAGGGCTTCCCGTGCCTGGACGCGAGAGACGATTGCTGGCGATGGGCAGTAGGCGGCTCCGAAATCATCGCCTGGGGTCAGGATGTCGATTTCCTGGGCGCCTCGTACTGCTGCTTCTGGTGGAACTGGCCTTGGCCGAACAAAATGAAGCCTGAGGTACTTTCGCGTGCCCGCCGCCGACCTGGCGGCAGGCGGGCCGCGGTGACGCCGGTAGGAGCCGGCGGTGATGCTAGATCCGGCTGACTACGACGATGTGATAATGACGGTCGCGCACCCCGGGGCGATATCGAGACGCCGCTGGGAGGAAGGCGCCGGAATGGCTGCGCGAAAGGCGCGATTGCTGTGAGCACTGGTTCTCGTTCTTGATCGGGGAGCTCGGCTACCCAAGGTCCTTGCGCCGGTTCCAGTGGGGCGGCTTCCAACTCGGCTACCTCGGCCCGGGCGCTGATACCTGGCCCAGCGGGCCGCTAGGCGGCGGCGGGTGGGCTGTGGCTGCGCAGGACGCGGCCGTCGGGGCTGGTCGCGGTCGTGGTTCCGTCGGCGTTCAGCGCGATGACCCACCCCCACCGGTGCACCATGATCAGGTGGTGGAAGCTGCACAGCAGGATGCAGTTCCCCAGACTGGTCGTCCCGCCCTGGCTCCTCGGGATGATGTGATGCACGTGGCAGGCGGCGGGCGGTACGTCGCAGCCAGGCGCCGCGCAGTGCCGGTCCCTGGTGATGATCGCCCTGCGCAGGTGCGGCGGCACCAGGTCGGTCACGGCGCCGACGTCCAGCGGGAGGCTGACTGAGGCCGCCGGCCCGGGCAGGGTGCCGGTGCGCAGCCACGACGCGAGCCCGCCGGGCCCGGACAGCAAGGCGACCGCGTTGCGCAGGATGATCTCCCGGGCGGCGCCCTTGGACAGCTCCCGGCGCCGTTCCCACGCAGCCCACGCCTCATCGCTGGCGTCCTCCGGCGGCTCCGGCGGCGCGCCGCACCCGGCGTGATCGCCAGTACACGGTGACCGCACCGGGTCATACTCAGTCCAGGTCCCGGCGAGCTGCCCGGCGAGCCGGTCGAGGAGGTCGTGGTCGACGCGGCAGGTGATGATCGGGGCGAGCGCGGCGTCGCAGTCATCCCCGGGCCCGGCAAACGGCCCCGTCAACGCCGGCCCGGCCGGCCAGCCGCCGCGGGCGTTCGGGGCGGGCTGGGCGAAGCCGGGCGGCAGCCACGGCCGGCCTGGGGTGCCGATCCCGGTGAGCAGCTGGTCCAGGTTGAGCTGCAACTTCAGCTGGACCGGCTGCCCGGCCCGCTCAGGCAGGCACCCCGACGCCAGCAGCCGCCGGCACGCCTCCTCCAGGGCGTCATGCTGGCGCTGCGCGATGCTGCGGGTGTCCTCGGCGCCCATCTTCGTGCCGAGGGAGTCCAGCACGGCCTGCAGTGCCGCGGCGCACCGGGCGGACAGGTCCCCGGTGACCCGGCCGGCGCCGCCCAGCGTGGTGTCCAGCCACAAGCCGCGGTGGGTGAACCCGTCATCGCGGTCCTGATCGGGGCCGCAGGTCCGGCGGCGGATCTCCTCCGCCAGCGCGGCCAGCCCGGCCAGGTCAACCCCAGCGGCCGCGGCAGCGGTCAGGATCACGTCCGCGTCCGCCCTGGCCTCGACGGGCAGCTGGTCGGTCCAGTCGGTGATCTGCCGAGCCCACGACACCGACAGCCCGCCGTCCGCGAGCGCCTCGGCGACCGCGGGGTGATCAGCGAGCCGCCGCATCCACCCGACCGAAGCCCGCGCAGCGGCGGCGGTGACGCGGGTCTGCCAGGTCAGCCACGTCCGCGCGGAACCCTGACCGTCGTCCTCGAACCCGCGCTGCGCCGCGAACCCCGCCAGCACCTTCGCGCGGGCAGCCGCGTGCATCGACGCGGCCTGCTCGAGCCCGCGCAGGCAGTCCGCCTGCACGCTCGCCGGCACAGAGGCCACATCGTCAGAGGTCAGCCAGTTGAGCCCGGTCAGCACCATCCGCAGCGCCTGACTAGCCGACGACGGCTCCGCGATCTCGGCCGCGCCTGGTGACGGGACTGACATGCAACTTCACCTCCTCATAAACTCACAGCACCTTTCGCGGGAGCGGAATCAGAAAGGTGAGTCAGAGGGATCCGGCCCGCCTCGGCGGCCGGGGTCATAGAGGAGGTCTCACTCCCGGAGCCTCTTGCCGTACGGCTCCGGGTGCCATGTCCCGCGATCGAACCTGTACTCGAAATACTAACACTAGCCTCCGACAATTACCGCGCAACACGCCCAGGAACTGACCAGTTCGCGGGCCGTCCAAGACCGCCAATGAGACCCTCGACACCCTTGCCGCCTGCTGCCGGCGGCTCATCCAGCACAAGCAGACAACGGCCCGCGATTAGGACCGGCGGCCTCGCTTCCCGCGGCGGCGGGTACCGCCGCGGCCTCGCTTCCCGCGGCGGCGGGCACCGCCTGGCATCGCCCGTTCGCCGACCGGCCAGATCACCTGGCCGCTTTCCCAGCACAGCCAGGCAGCACGGCCATCGCGCACCTGCGGCTCCAGCCGGCGCGGCGGGCTGGGGTGCTGCGGGCAGGCCGGCCACTCCGATGGACGGCCCGCATCGTGGAGCTGGTCAGCGGCCCAGTTCTGGAACTGCTCCGCTTGCTGGGCCACCTGATCGGCAGCGGTGCTGTCCAGCAGTACCCAGATGCCCTCGCCAGTGCCGCCGGGCCCCTGGATCCACCCGCACACCGACGGCGCTTCGCGCTCCTCATGGGCCTCTTCCCGGATATCAGGCAAGCTCAGGCCACTGGCAGCCAGATCGGCTAGCAGCGGCGCCGCAGCCTGCCGCAGCACTGCCCGCTCCGCCTCGGTCAGCGGCCGCGGGCTCCGCGCCAGCTCCCTGTCGCGCTGCCAGCGGCCGCGGGTTTCCTCGCCCATTTCTCACGCAGCGCAGCAAGAGCCGCTGGATTGCCGGAACGGATGCCGGGGAGACTGCCGCCGTTGTCGCCGCGAGCCCACCGCGGGCGATCCGGCGGATCCGAAGACACGCCCGAACTCACTCAACGCAGCGTAGATCCCGGCGATCCCGCACGCGACCAGCCCACGGGCACGGCAGAGAATTGCGGCGAACCAACTGGGCCACCGGAGACGGTGCGGATGATGGCGATCAGCATTGCGCCGGCGATGGCGAGGAAGTACAGGCTGAGGGTCTGTGTGTTGGCTGCTATGCGGGGGACCGGACCTGATGCCGCCGACATCTGCCGGGTACCGAGCGATAGTCCGCTGACGAGCCAGCATGTCCACCACAGCGCAGGCAGCCATGCGGTCTTGAGGCGTTGCTGGTCTGGCAGGCCGGCGCGATAGATGTCGCCCATGATCTGGAACGGGAACCAGAGAGGTTGACGATGGGGACGATCCAGCCCCAGAAAGCCCAGCCGCGTGCGCGACGCTGCTGGTAGTCGTGGTGTTCGGCGTTGATCCTGGCGCGGCGGAACCAGACGACGAACAGAATGCTCAGGCCGAAAATCGTGATGGCGGCAGCCTTGTCCAGCCGATAGTCAATGAGGCCCTGCCGCCAGTTTACGGTCGCCCAGGCTGAGGAACTCAATGGCCAGCCTGGCGGCGATGACGGCAACAACAACTGCCAGCAGGACCGTAAGGATGTTCGCTAGCCCTCGCAGCGGCAGGAATCCTTGCCGCTGCTGGTGGTCACCGACCATGCCGGGCAAGGTATCACCGGGCCAGTCTGCTGATAAGGGCAGCAGGACCTCAACGGTCAGCAGCCAGCCTCGCCTGCGCCAGATGACACGAGACCAATTCCTGCCCGACGCCGCCAGCGGGCAGCACAGGAAGGGCAACACCGGTGCACCGTTCAGCGACGCCCGCCACCGCAGCCGCACCGGACGCGAGCTCCGGGCACCGGGGATGGAACCGGCATCCCCCGGGAATCCGCGTCGGGTCAGGCGGCTCGCCGGTGAGCACGATCGGCTCGATGGGCGACTCGGGCAGTACCGACATGAGCGCCCTCGTATAGGGATGCTTCGGGTCGGCGAACACCTGCTCGGGGGTTCCCACCTCCACGATCCGCCCCAGGTACATCACGGCGAGCCGGTCGGCGATGTTCCAGGCCAGCCCGAGGTCGTGGGTGACCACCATGGCCGCCAGCCCGAGCTCGTCGCGCAGGCGGAGCAGCAGCGACAAGATCTCTCCGCGCACCGAGGCATCGAGCGAGGCGACCGGCTCGTCCGCGACCAGAACCGACGGCTCGAGCACGAGCGCTCCGGCGATCACGACGCGCTGGCGCTGCCCGCCGGACAGCTCGTGCGGATAGCGCTGAACGAACCGATCTGGCGGCCGCATCCCGCACCGCGCGAGCGCGTCGGCGACCCTGGCCTCCTCGTTGTCCAGGCCATGGATCCGCACCCCTTCGGCCACGGCCTCGTAGACCGTGTGCCGCGGGTTCAGCGACCCGGACGGATCCTGCAGCACCAGCTGGACCTTGCGCCGGTACTCGCGCAGCGCCCCAGACCGGTACGACAGCGGCTGGCCCGCGAACCTGACCCGCCCCTCGGTCGGCCGCTCCAGCCCGAGCAGGGTCCTGGCCAGAGTGGTCTTGCCGCAGCCGGACTCGCCGACCAGAGCGACGATCTCGCCGGCCGCGATGTCCAGGTTCACGCCGTCCACGGCCGTCGCGGCGGCCCGCCGCCTGCCCCGCCCCGCGAACCGCACCCGCACGCCCTCCGCGGACAGCACGGGGGCGGCGACATCAACGCTCATGCGATCGCCTCATCAGATTTAACAGGACGCTCGGACGACTCGCCCTCTGGACGCACCCGCACGCAGGCGGCGACGCGGCCCTCCCCGGCCGGCCAGAGCTCCATGTCCTTCGTCGAGCACTCGGGCCTGACGACAGCGCATCTCGGGTGGAAGCTGCAGCCAGAGGGCACGGCTGCCGGGTCAGGCGGGTCGCCAGGCAGGCCTCGCGGGCTCATCCTGGTGCGCGCGTCGCCGATGATCGGGAACGCCCAGGCGAGGGCCTCGGCGTACGGGTGCCTGGCGTCGGTGAAGACCTCGCGGGCTGGTCCTTCTTCTACGATCTTGCCCGCGTACATGACGGCAAGCCGCTGGCAGGTCGCCGACAGGACGGACAGGTCGTGGCTGATCATGATCATGCCGATCCCGCGCTCGCGGACCAGGTCGCCGATCAGGTTCAGCACCTGCGCCTGGATCATCACGTCAAGCGCGGTCGTCGGCTCGTCGGCGATGATCAGGTTCGGCGAGCAGGCCAGCGCCATCGCGATCATGACCCGCTGCTTCTGGCCGCCGGACAGCTCGTGCGGGTAGCTTTCCGCCCGCGCCGCGGGCAGGCCGACCTGGCTGAGGAGCTCGGCGACCCGGCGGGCCGCCTCGTGCTTGCTGACGTCGGGGTAGTGCAGCAAGATCGGCTCGGCGATCTGACTGCCGATCTTGCGGACCGGGTTGAGCGAGTGCAGGGCGCCCTGGAACACGATCGACGCACCAGCCCACCGGACGGCGCGCAGTCGCCCCCAGTTCATTGTGAGCACGTCTTCGCCGTTGAACAGGATCTGCCCGGTAACCGTGGCCGACAACGGCAGCAGCCGGAGGATAGAGATCGCGATCGTCGACTTGCCGCAGCCTGACTCGCCGGCCAGGCCGAGGGTCTGGCCGGCCTCGATGCTCAGGTTCACGCCCCGGACTGCTGGTACCGGGCCGCCCTCGGTGCGGTAGGTCACCGACAGGTCGCGAAGCTCAAGAAGGCTCATCTAACGCTCCCGCAGCTTCGGATCGAGAACGGCCTCGAGCGCGTGGCCGACGAGCGTGAAGGCCATCACGACGATGATCACGGCGATGCCGGGGGCAAGCAGCCAGACCAGGTTCCCGGTGCCGACCCCGTAGCTGTACGCGGCGCCGAGCATCTGTCCCCAGGTCGGTCTGATCGGGTCGCCGAGGCCGAGGAAGGACAGCGTCGTCTCGGCGAGGATCGTGCCTGCGACGGTGAGGATCGTGTTGGCGAGCAGCAGCGGCATGACGTTGGGCAGCACGTGCCGGTACATCTGGTGCCAGTGCCCCGCGCCGAGCGCCTTCGCCCGCTCCAGGTACGGCCTGGTCTCGACGGCCAGCGCCTGGGCGCGCACAATCCGCGCCGTGCCTGCCCACGAGGTCAGGCCGATCACCAGGATGATCACGCCGAGCGACGGGCCGATGGTGCGGGCGATCACCATGGCCAGCGGCAGGAACGGGACCACGAGGAACCAGTCAGTGACCCGCATCATCAGGTTGTCGGTGAGGCGTCCGGTGCGCGCCCTGATGCTGCCGAAGTGCCCGGCGACGACGCCGACGAGGGCCCCGATCAGGATCGAGATCAGTGTCGCCGTCAGGCCGACGAGCAGTGAGTTGCGCGCGCCCCAGATCAGCTCCGTCAGCACGGACCGGCCGTCGCTGTCGGTGCCGAGCGGGTAGTGCAGGCTCGGCCCGGTGTTCGGGGTCGCGGTCGCGAAGATCGGGTTGAGCCCGCGTGAGTTCGCCAGCACCGGCGCGAGCAGCGCGACGGCGATCATGACGCCGAGGATGATCAGGCCCGTCATCCCGCGCCGGTCGTTGCGGAACTCCCGCCAGAACCTGCTGACGGCAGCCCTGCGCCTGGCTCGCGCGAGCGCGCGCGGGCCAGGCGTGGTGGTCGCTGCCGCTGTCACGCCTGTCTCACCCTCGGGTCGAACACGGTCAGCAGCAGGTCGCCGATCAGGTTCGCGACGATGACTGCGGCGGAGAACAACAGGAACGTGCCCTCCAGCGTCGGGTAGTCAGGCGCGTTGAGCGCGACATACGAGAGCCGTCCGAGGCCGGGCCAGGAGAACACGGTCTCGGTCGTGATCGCGCCGGAGATCACGAAGCCCAGGTTGAGCATGATGAGCGTGATCGACGGCAGCAGCGCGTTCGGCACCGCGTGCCTTCGCCTGACGAGGTCATCTCGCAGTCCCTTGGCCCTGGCGGTCAGCAGGTAGTCCGCTTTCAGCTCGTCGATCAGCGAGGACCGCATCACGAGGGAGTACTCGGCGAGGTAGACGAGCGTCAGCACGAGGCACGGCAGCGCGAGGTGCCAGAGCAGATCGCCGAATCCGGCCAGGCCCGACCCGCCGCCCGTGAAGTTGTGCATGCCGCCGTCAGGGAACAGCGCGAGCCTGCCGGCCAGCACGATCAGCAGCACCATGCCGAGCCAGAAGTCCGGCATCGCGTACAGCACGTTGACGAACGCGGTGGACGACCGGTCGAACCGGCTGCCGCGGTTCCAGCCGCCCCTGATGCCGATCCACACGCCGATCACGGTGGACAGCACGGTCGAGGTGCCCACGAGCAGCACGGTCGGCCACAGCGCCTGGCCGATGAGCTGGGACACCGGCAGCTGGTTGACGAACGAACGGCCGAGGTTGCCGTGCGCGGTCTGGACCAGGTAGTTCCAGAACTGCTGCGGCAGCGGCAGGCCAAGACCGAACGTCCTGTTGATCGCGGCGAGCTGCTTGGCGGTGAGCGTGCTGTTATGCGTCAGGTTCTTTGCCGGGTTCGCAGGCAGCACCCTGAACAGGAAGAAGTTGGCGACGAGCACGGCGAACAAGGTGATCGCTGCGCTCAGCACCTTGACCGACAGCACTCGCGCCAAGCCCGACGAGGCGGCGCCAGCGCCCCTGCGCTCGTGCGCAGCGGCCCTGGCGCCCTCCAGCATGACGTCTGCCACGAGCGGCTACTCCCGCTCGTCCGCCGTGGCCGACTTGCGGCGCCGGCTGAACAGCCACCCTGCCCCGCCCAAAACGACGACCGCCGCGACGATGCCGCCGATCAGGCCGCCGTTCACGCCGCTCGCCACCGGCGCGCTGACGGCGCCGAGCTCGTGCTCGCAGCCGATGTTGTGCTCGGTCAGCGACGGGCTGCTGTTCGCCGGGCGGATGCAGCGGTAGCTCCACGACTCGAGTTCCTGGTACAGGAACAGGCCGTTCGGCTTGTTCGGCGACGGCGCGAAGCCGGTGAACTTGTCGCTGCGGTACGCCTGCGTGTCGTTCGGGTAGTAGAGCACCGCGTACGGGTCGTCGTCGTACAGCATCTTCTGCATCTGCAGCACGACCTTGGCCCTGGCCTCGCCGTCGAGCGCTTGCTGCTGGTGGTAGAGCTTGTCGTACGCGGGGTTGCAGTAGAAGCTGTCCGACCAGCCTGGCGAGTAGTTCGGTCCAGAGCCGTACGAGCGCTGGGCGCACGTGAACACCGAGAGCTGGAAGTCGGGGTTCGGCTCGACGCCCCAGCCCCACATGAACATGTCGTACTGGCCGTTGCCGATGTCGGCGGTGAGCTGGCTGTCCGACATCGCCGTGGTGGTGACCTTGATGCCGATCGCGTTCAGCCATCCCTTGATGTACGGGGCGTCCTGGGCCTGGGTCGGTGACTGGTTCCTGACGAACAGGCGCAGCGACAGCTGCTTGCCGTTCTTGACCCTGACGCCGTTCGGGCCCATCTTCCAGCCGTCCGCGTTGAGTATCTGCTCGGCCTTCGCGGGGTCGTAGTGGTACGTCGCGGATGCGGGCGGCGTGTAGTGGAACTGCGTGTAGATCGGCGGGATGATCGACGTTCCCACGATGCCGGTGTCGAGCAGCACCTTCTTGACGAGCACCTTGGTGTTGAGCGCATAGCTGATCGCGTGCCTGACGTTGACGTCCTTGAGCGCCGGATTGCCGTTGCCGATCGGCTTGCCGCTCACGGTCGCGGCCCCGTTGTTGAACGAGAGCTCGTCGAAGTTCCCCGCCTCGGCGTTGACCAGCTTGACGCCAGCGGTGTTCTTCAGCGACTGCCACAGCGCAGGGGTGAGGCCCTCGGCGAAGTCAATGGTCCCGTTGGCGAGCGCGAGCTTCATCGCGGTCGGGTTGTCGAACCGCTGGAAGACCAGCGTCTTGATGCCTGGCTTGCCGCCCCAGTAGTGCGGGTTGGCCTTCAGCGTGATCGTCTGGTTGGAGGAGAAGCTGGAGACCGTGAACGGGCCAGAGCCGACCGGGTTGAGGTTCTTGAACGAGCCGAGCTGCTTCTCGCTGATGTGCTTCCAGATGTGCTCGGGCAGGATCGGTAGCTCGAGCCGGTTCATGACCGGGGTGTAGTGCTTGACGGTCATCACGACTGTGTACGTGCCGACGGCCTTCGCGCTCTTGATCTCGCCGACGTAGGCCTCGTTGTCCGCGAACTCGGTGGAGTTCGGAACGATGTTGCGCTGGATCGTGTAGGCCACGTCGGCCGCCGTCAGCGGGACGCCGTCCGACCACTTCACGCCGTGCCTGATGTGGTACGTCCAGACCAGGCCGTTCTTGGAGTGCGACCAGGACGTCGCGAGCCTAGGCGTGCCCGCGTAATCGACCTGGCCGTAGTCCATCAGGTTGTCGTAGAGGATCTGGTAGACCTCGTAGTCCTGGCTCGTGAACCCGAGGAACGGGTTCAGCGTGTCCACGGCGTCGGTGGAGCCGACCACGAACGTGGCCGAGCCAGACTGGCCAGATGCGGGAGCGGAGGTCGCCGCCAGCGCCGGGCCAGACGCAGCCAGGCCGCCGCAGAGCGCCAGGCAGGCGGCGGCCAGCCGCAGCCGCGGCCGGTTAATCGATCGGAGCATGGGGATTCTCCTCATACGGGGCTATCTGTAGTTATAGCGCCACGGTCCGCGACCGTGAGTCTGGCGAGGCCACTGGTGCCGCTGGCCTTACACGCATCTTCCGAGAAGTTTATATAACTTCTGTAGTTATAGGTCTTATATCCCTTGACGACTGACTCCGGATAGGGTCTGCACCATGCCGGACACTGCCAGCGACGTTCCGCCGCCAGAGGCGCCGCGGATGACCACCGTGCGGACGCTGCACGGAAGCAGCGAGCCCGACGACTACGCGTGGATGCGCGATCATGAGCGGCCCGAGCTCCGCGACTACCTCGCCGCGGAGCGCGGATACTACGACGCGCATGCCGCGCTCCTGTCCGCGCTGGCCGGCCGGCTCGCCGCTGAATCGGCCGGGCGGATACCCGACCAGGCCGAAGACTCGGTCGGATGGCCCCTATCAGGCTTTATCTACCGCACCAGGACACCACAGGGAAGAGAGAATCTTCAGTTTCTTAGGTCACAATCAGGAGAATCTGGTGAACAACTGCTCCTGGACGAGAACATCATCGGCGCCGAGACGGGCTATGTGGACCTCGGCGCCCGCGAGCCGAGCCCCGACGGCTCCCTGCTCGCCTGGTCGGCCGACACCAGCGGCGCGGAGATCTACCGGCTGCGGATCAGGGACTTGCGCACGGGCCCTGACCTCAGCCGGCAACACTGACCTGGCCGACGACATCGAGCGGAGCTATCCGGGTGTGGCCTGGTCAGCGGACGCGACGCAGCTGTTCTACCTGGTGCCCGACGATCTGAACAGGCCGTTCCAGCTCTGGCGGCACCAGGTCGGCACGCCGGCCGCCAGCGACGTGCTCCTGTACGGCGAGGACGACGCGCGCTACGAGCTCACGCTGCACGCCTCCCGCAGCGGCCAGTTCGCCGTGATCACGTCGGCCTGCCGGGATACGACCGAGGTCAGGCTGATCGCGCTGGCCGACCCGCTGAGCGAACCTGTCCTGGTCGAACCGCGGCGGCGCGGCGTCGAGTATCACGTCGACCACGCGCGTTCAGGCGACGGCGGTTGGCCCTCCGGGCCGGCTTCTCGCCTCCCAGGCTGGATCGCCGTCGTCACCGACGACGGCGAGCCCGAGTTCACGCTTAAGCGGGCACCGGCGGACGCGCCGGGCGCGGCGAACTGGACCCGCGTCGACTGCCCGGCCATCGCGCCAGCGCGCTCAGATACCAGGCTGCACGCCTGCGACGTCATCGGCGACCGGCTGCTGCTGACGCTGCGGCGGGCCGGGGCTCCGATGCTCGCGATCACCGACCTGGACGGCGGCAACGTCATCGAGGTCCGGTCCGCGTTCCCTGCTGGCTCGATCAGCGTCGAGCACGCCGAGGACTACGACGCGGGCTCGGTCATCGTGACGGAGGAGTCCCTGACCGAGCCGCCCGCCTGGTCCAGGCTCGACCTGGCGACCGGCGAGCGGACGCTGCTGGGGCGCAAGGACGTGCCAGGATACGACTCGTCGCGGTACGTGACCGAGCAGGTCAGCGCCCACGCGAGGGATGGCCAGGCGATCCCTGTCACGCTCGCTTACGCGCACGGCACGCCGCTCGACGGTACGGCGCCGTGCCTGCTCTACGGCTACGGCGCGTACGAGGCGTGCTCGGATCCCGAGTTCAGCGTAAGCCTGCCCTCGCTGCTCGACCGCGGCGTGGTGTACGCGATCGCGCACATCAGGGGCGGCGGCGAGGGCGGCAGGAGCTGGTGGCAGCAGGGCAGGCTGCGGTCCAAGCCGACCACGTTCACCGATTTCATTGATGTGGCCGACTGGCTCGCTGGCAGCTCTCTTGTTGACGGCGACCGGATCGTCTCGCGCGGGCTGTCGGCCGGCGGGCTGCTGCAGGGCGCGGTCTACTCGATGCGCCCCGACCGCTGGCGCGCCGTGGTCGCCGAGGTGCCGTTCGTGGACTGCGTGACGACAATGCTCGACCCGTCGATCCCGCTCACCATCAACGAGTGGGACGAGTGGGGCGACCCACGCGACCCTGACGACTTCGCGTGCCTGCGGTCCTACTCGCCGTACGACAACCCGCCGGCCGGACGTCGGCCCGCCCTGCTGGTGACCGGCGCGGTGCACGACCCAAGGGTTGCCGTGCACGAGCCGGCCAAGTGGGTCGCGCGGCTGAGGGCCACCGCTGAAGGCAACGCTGGCCAGCTGCTCTTCCGGGTCGAGCTCGGGGCTGGCGCGCACACGGGCCCGTCGGGGAGATTCGCGCAGGCGAACTACGAGGCCGAGGTGCACGCGTTCGTGCTGAACGCGATGGGCATCGCGGGCTAAGTGAGGTCAAACCCGGGACCCACCTCAGGACAACTTTCATGATCACGGTTGACAGCGGTGACCAGCCCGGCCAGCCTCGGCGTTATGCCGGTAAAGCCGCATTCGTTCGCCGTCGTCACCGCAATCGCCATCGCCGCCGGTCTTGCCGGGCTGGGCTCGGCCGCGTCGGCCTCGCCTCGTCCTCGGCCCGTCCAGGTCGTGGCGAGCCACGGCCTGCCCGGGCCCGGCGTCGCGGGCATCAAGCCGATCGGACAACGCCGGGCGCCTGCTGCTCCCGTCAATGCCCCGGCGCGCGACGGACGGCACCCGATCAAGGTCGGCTCGGTGCTGATCCCGCCGTGCTCGGCATCGAAGCTGGCCTGGTGCACGACGATCAACGTGCCGTACGACTACTTCAGCAAGGCGGCAGGCACGATCAAGCTGGGCTTCCAGTGGTACCCGGCGACCGGCGGAAAGTCGCACCGCACGATCGTCGCGATCCAGGGCGGGCCGGGCTACGCCACGACCGACTACGCCTACGACTACCGCGCGATGCTGTTCCCGCTGCTGCGGACCAGGAACCTGCTCCTGGTCGACCTGCGCGGCACCGGCGCGTCGTCGCCCTTCCTGTGCAAGGCGCTGCAGCACTGGACGCTGCAGGACAGCATCGCCTCCTACACCGCGGCCACCGGTGCGTGCGGCCGCCAGCTGAACCACACCCGCAATTTCCGCGGCGGCAGTGCTAGCCATCACCGGGGCTACGTGCACGGCGCCGACCTCTACACGACCGCCGACGCCGCCCGCGACCTCGCCTTCCTGCTGCGCAGGCTGCACACGGGCAAGGTCGACTACTACGGCGACTCCTACGCGACGTTCTTCGGCCAGGTATTCACGGCCAGGTTCCACAAGATGCTCAGGTCCGTGACGCTCGACGCGGCCTATCCCGTCGTCGAGGCCAACCCGTTCTACCCGCTGGCGCTGCCCGCCGCGCACCGCGGGTTCAACCGGGCCTGCGCGCGCAGCATCACCTGCCGTCAGGCCACCCGCGGCCCGTCCTGGACCAGGATCGGCGCCGCCGCGAGGTACCTGCGCAAGCAGCCGGTGACCGGCAGGATCAGGGACCCCTACGGTGACAGGACAACGACCCACGTCGGCATCGACGAGCTGATCGAGCTGGTGAACATCGCCGGCTCCGACAGCGGCGTCTACCGCGAGCTCGACCCCGCGATCCGCGCGCTGCTCGGGCCGGGTCACGACACGGTTCCGCTGCTCAGGCTGACCGCACAGGAGATCTTCCCGACCGAGGACTCGGGACCGGTCAGGAACTTCAACGCCGGCTCCTATGAGGCGACCACCTGCCTGGACTACCCGCAGCCGTTCTCCTACTCCTCGTCGATCCCGCGGCGGCACGCCGAGTACCGGCGCGCGGTCAGCCGCCTTAGCAGGCACGAGTTCCGCCCGTTCACGGTGCACCAGTGGGTGACAGAGCCTGAGGAGGAATTCGACGCATGCCTGAGCTGGCCGGCCCCGGCGCGCCCGGATCCGCCGATCACTACGCCGGCCCCTTACGCGCCGCGTTCGCTGCCCGTCCTGGTGCTCTCCGGCGACCTGGACTCGCTGACGACGCCGGCCGAGGGAAGCTGGACCGCGAGGGAGATGGGGCCGTCCGCGCGCTGGATCCTGATCCGCAACGACACGCACGTGAACGCGATGGATGACACGTTCGGCTGCGCCGCCGGACTGGTCAGGCAGTTCATGGCGGACCCGCGCAAGCTGCGGGAGCTGAACGCCGGCTGCGCCGGGCGGACCCCTGAAGTGCGCACGCTCGGCACCTTCCCCGAGCGGCTCGGCCAGGTCAGGCCAGCCACCCCGGCGGCCGGGAACCATGCGGGCCGTACCGCGCTGGGGCTCGCAGCAGTCGCGGCCGCGGTGGTTGGCGACGCTGACTGGCGCTGGTTCTACGGCGACGGCGTACACGGGTGGGGCCTGCGCGGCGGCACGTTCAGGTTCGCCGGGCCCGAGAAGCGGACCGTGATCACGTTCCGCGGCGACCGGTGGACAACCGATACCGCGACGAGCGGCCACGTGATCTGGAACATCAGATCGGGCAGGCTCGAGGCCTGGCTGACGGTCGCCGCGGCAGACGGGCGAAAGGCCACAGTCCACCTGATCTACCGCGATTACGTCGCGCACGCGGTCGCCACCATCACCGGCAGGTTCGCTGGTCGGCGCATCGCAGCCACCATGCCAGCGCCCTGACCGGCGATCCGCGGCGCGGCTCAAGGGGCATGGCGTGGTCTAGGGTCTGTGCCATGACCGAGTCTTCTGGGTTTCCTGTCACCACCGCTTTCCAGCTTCCTGGCATGACTGTCGAGAGGGATCTCGGTGTTGCGTTCGGCCTGGTAGTCCGCAGCATGGGCTTCGCCAAGTCGTTCGGCGCGAGCCTCACGGCCCTACGCCAGGGCGAGGTCAGCCAGTACACCCAGTTGCTTGAGGACAGCCGCAGGCACGCGATAGACCGGCTGGTCGAGAACGCCAAGCTGCTCGGCGGCAACGGCGTCATCGCGATGCGATTCGACTCATCCGAGATCGGCCAGCAGCTCACCGAGATTGTCGCCTATGGCACCGCCGTCATTGCCCGGCCGTCCTGACAACACGGCTGGCCGGCCGCAGGCCAAGGCCAGCGAGAAAGACCGGGACCGGCTGCTCGGCTTGCTCCGCGAGCACTACGCGCTCGAGAACCTGGACGACGCCGAACTGGACCGCAGGACCGGGCTCGTGCTCGCGGCCAGGTATACGGACGAGGCGGCGGCCGCCCTGGACGGCCTGCCGCTGCTGAGCGGACGGGGACCTGAGGCGAGAAGCCGGCCCGCAGGGCCGGGACCGCGGTCCCAGGAACCACGGGCACCCAGGAGCCGGCGCCGGCATGCGCAGGCCGACCGGCCGGGACCAGGCTGGGTCCCGACGGCCGAGCGGTTCCGCGACCCGGCGAGCCGGCAGATCGTACGGGTCTGGGTGGACCCCGCCGACGACAGCCGCCACTACGTCCCCGAGCCGCCCGGTCAGTAGCGTGCGCCGGCGGCCCGGTCGGCACAATGGCAGCTATGCCTCCCGCACCAGCCGATCCTGACGTCGACATCAACGGGCTTCGTGATCAGTGCACGAGGTTCGTGCACGGGCACGGGCCCGAGAAGGCGGCCAGCCTGCTGGCCACGATCCCGCAGGACACCGACGTCGACCGCTACGGCGACGGCGGCGTCGTCGCAGCTCTCGAGAACGAGGTCGCGACGCTGCTCGGCAAGCCTGCCGCCGTCTTCCTGCCCAGCGGGACGATGGCGCAGCAGGCGGCGCTGCGCGCGCATGCCGACCGGCGCGGCCGGCGCACCGTCGTCTTTCACCCGATGTGCCACCTCGAGCAGCATGAGGGCCAGGGGTACCGGCGGCTGCACCAGCTGACCGGCAGGAAGGCGGGAGATCCGAACCGGCTGCTCACGGTCGATGACCTGACCTCGATCGCCGAGCCGGTCGGCGCGCTGCTGCTCGAGCTGCCGCAGCGGGACATCGGCGGGCAGCAGCCGTCGTGGTCTGACCTTGCCAGCCAGTGCGAGTGGGCACGTCAGGCAGGCGCCGCCGTGCACCTGGACGGCGCCCGCCTGTGGGAGTCGGCGGCCGGCTACGGCAGGCCGCCCGGCGAGGTCGCGGCCTTGTTCGACACCGCCTACGTCTCCTTCTACAAAGGCATCGGGGCGTTGCCGGGATGCTGCGTGGCCGGTCAGGAGGAGATCATCGCGGACGTCCGCGAGTGGCGGCAGCGAATGGGCGGCATGCTGTTCGGGCTATGGCCGAACGCCGCGTCCGCGCTCCACTGCTTGTCGACGAGGCTGCCGAGGTTCCCCGGGTACCTGGAGCACGCCAGGCAGATCGCCGCGGCGCTGGCCGCGGTCCCTGGCGTGCGTGTCGTGCCTCACCCACCCCAGACCTCGATGATGCACCTGATGCTGGCGACGACGGCCGAACGATTCGCCGCAGGCGTCCGTTCGCTCGCGGCCGATCAGGGCATCTGGACATGGCCGCAAGCGACGCCAACTGTGGACCGCGGCGTGCAGCGAATTGAGCTCACTGTTGGCGACGCAACGTGCGCGTTCTCCGCCATCGAGGTGGCTGAGGTGTTCGGCGCCCTCGTCGCCGCCTAGTCGGGCGGAACGGCCTGCTCGCCACGTCGCCTGGCCGCCTTTCTGAGCGCGAGGTACAGCAGGCCCGTGACGATGAAGCCGACGTAAAAGGCAAGGTCCGCACCGTTGAGCGCCTTGGCGACGGTTCCGGTGAACAGCGAGGTGTTCATGAACGGCACCATGGCACCGAAGCCAAGCACGAAGGCGATGAGCGCGGACCAGCCGCTGCCGAGGTTGCGGAATGCCAGCGCATTCCGCAGGAAAGACGGTGTGTAACGCTGCCTGGCATCGTGCCAGTCGATCATCACGATCGCGCAGAACGGCGCTATCCAGTAGCCGATGAACAGCAAGATGTTCGCGAACTTGCCCGAGGTGTCGCCAGCGTGCATCCAGACGATCGCAGCGAATGCGAGCACCGCGACGAGCGCAGCGACGACCGGCCGCCTGACCCGGGCGCCCATCGCCTGGAACGCCAGCGAGCCGGTGTAATCGTTCATCGAGTTGGAGGTGATAGCCCCGAAGACGATGGCGATCAGCGCCAGCACGCCGAGTGTCCCGCCACCCATCAACGTCCGCACACCTGCCGCGGTCTGGTTGCCGAGCAGGCTGGCCGCCGCGATGCCGATCGTTCCCATCCACACGTACGACGCGGTCAGGCCGCCGAGCGTCAGCCAGAAGATGGCTGCCGACGATGACGTCGGCTTCATGTACCTGCTGTAGTCGGACGCGTAGGTGGCCCAGGAGATGCCCTGGCTGATCGCGATCGTCACCATCAGAGCGAATGCCCCGAGCAATGCGCCGCCGTGCACGGTGTCGTGCGGCAGTGTCACGTGATGTTCGAAGATCTGCACGGTGAGCACCGCGAAGAGGGCTATGAGGATGGCCGAGCCCCACTCCTGCAGCCGGTGCACATATTCATAGCCGAAGACGCTGACGGCGCCCTCGGCGGCCAGAACGATGGCGGCGCCAACCCAGAATGGCACTCCGAACAGGAGCTGCGCCGCCTCTCCCCCGAACAGTCCGACGAGGGCGTCCCAGGCGATCGAGGACAGCCACTGAACTGTGCCGGGAAGCACGATCGTCTTGCCAAACGGCATCCGAGCCAGTGGCACCTGACCCGTCCCGGTTCTCGGTCCCCAGGTACAGAGGATGGCCACCGGCACGGATCCGATGATGGTCCCCAGCACAAGAGCCGCCACACCGAGCGGGAACCCGAGCCCGAAGACGACGGCCAGCGTCCCGGCGAATACCCCTGATAGCTCCATATTGGGCGTGAACCAGACGGTGAACATCCGATAGACGCCGCCGTACCTGGAATCTTCCGGGATCGGGGCGATCCCCTGACCCTCCATGGCCAGGTCGCCCGTGTGCCGCGGGCGCGCGCCCTCGAAGATCGCGAGTTCGTCGGTGGCCCTGGTCACTGAACGCTCCCTTCGCCGGCATGACCCGGATCAGGTTCCTGCGGTCGGCGGCTGTCCAGCTGCCCTCTCAGCCCGGTCCGCACCGGGCTCCCGCGCGTAACCCCACAAGCTTAGTGCGATGAGTGCGGCGAGAGCCAGCCAGGCATTAGGCGTTCTCGAATCCCCGGCGGATCTCCCAGTCCGTGACCTGGCGACGGGTCGCGCGGAGTTCATGTTCGGCGAGGCCGAGCAGATGCTCGTGGATGGCAGGCGTGAACGCGCGTTCCGCGAGCTTGCTGCCCGCGAACGCGGCGACGGCCTCGGTGAGGTCCGCGGGAAGCCGGGGGGCCCTGCGGGCCGGCTGCTCGCCTCGGGCCCTGCGGGCCGGCTGCTCGCCTCGGGCCCTGCGGGCCGGCTGCTCGCCTCGGGCCCTGCGGGCCGGCTGCTCGCCTCGGGCCCTGCGGGCCGGCTGCTCGCCTCTGGCCTGTGGCTCAGCCCACGCGTCCCCTGGCACGGGATCGGGTGGTTCGAGGCGCTGTTCCACGCCGGCCAGCCCGGCGGCGATGATCCCCGCGAAGCTGACGTACGGGTTCACGTCAGCTCCCGGGACCTTGAACTCGAACCGGCAGGCCGAGTCCCGGCCGATGACCCGCACCATGCAGGTCCTGTTGTCCCAGCCCCACGTCGCGTTGACCGGCGCGAAGCTCTCCGGCTGAAGGCGGCGGTAGGAATTGGCATAGGGCGCGTGCAGAAGGGTGAGCTCGGGTCCGTACGCGAGCAGGCCGGCGAGGAACGACCGGCCGAGTGGCGAGAGGTCGTGCGTGCCGAGCGCCGGCCGCTGGCCGGCATCGTACAGGCTGAGATGCACGTGGCAGCCTGACCCTGCCTGGTCGGTGAAGGGCTTGGCCATGAACGTGACGGAAAGCGCGCTGGACTGGGCGAGGGCCTTGACGCCGTGCTTGTAGAGCACGTGCCGGTCAGCCATCAGGAGCGGCTCAGCGTAGTGCAGGTTGATCTCGTGCTGGCCCGGGCCGCCTTCGCCCTGCCACTGGTCAATCGCGACGCCGACGGAAGCCATCGCCCGCCGGACGCCGGTGACGAACTCGCCGTCATAGCCCGCGACGAGCACGTCGTTGTCGGCGTGCAGGTGATACGAGGGCACCAGTTCCCGGTAGCCGGATGCCCTGGCGCGCTGGTACGGCGTCCTGAAGAGGTAGAACTCAAGCTCCGACGCGAAGGTGGCGGTCAGGCCGGTCTCGGCGAGCCGGGCGAGCTGACGCCGCAGGATCGCACGCGGCGCGTGCCCGACGGGCTTTCCGCTGGCGTCGGCCACATCACACAGCACGAGCGCCGAGCCTGGCTCCCAGGCGGGATGACACATCGTGGCCTCGCTCGGCAGCAGCAGGCCGTTGGGGAAACCGCGATGCCGGCCGGTCACGGCCATGCCCTCGAGCGGGACGTTCTCGATCCCCGTGACGAGGTGGAAGTCAGGCATCGGCAGCCCGTGCGCGCGAACAGACTCCCAGCGCTCCGCGGGGATCCGCTTGCCGATGAGCCGCCCCGCGTTGTCAGGGGCGCAGATGACGATGGCGTCCGTGCCAGCGGGAAGGTCAGCGCTCATGTTCACAGCTCCCCGCCGTCGACGACGATCGACGCGCCGGTTACGTAGCTCGCCGCTGGCGACGCCAGGAACACGCAGACCGATGCGATCTCCTCGGGCCGCGCGAACCTGCCAAGCGGGATGCCGGCGGTGTAGCGGGCGCGGATGTCAGCTGCCGCCACTCCTGAATCAGCCGCCAGGCGACTGATCGCCTCATCGGACAGCGGCGTCTCGACGTTGCCTGGGCAGACGGCGTTGACCCGGATGCCGCGCGGAGCGAGTTCCTGCGCCATGCTCTCGGCCAGCCTGTTCACGCCGGCCTTCGACGCCGAGTACGCGCTCCAGCTCGCGCCCGCGCGCAGGCCAGCCTGCGAGGAGACGAGCGTCAGCGAGCCGCCGCGATCGATGGCACTCGCCGCGGCCCTCGCCATCAGGAAGCAGCCGACCAGGTTCACCTCGAGGACGCGCCGGAACTCCGCGGCGCTCAGGTCAGCGACGCGGCCGACCGACACGACGCCAGCGGCGTGCACGAGGTCGGTTAGCGGCCCGATGGCCTGAGCTGCCGCGATGCTCGCAGCGACCGAGGCTTCGTCGGTCACGTCACAGGCCAGTATCTCCTCGCCCGGCGTGACATCGGCACCGAGGCAGCGCGCGCCGGCAGCGGTGAAGGCCGCGACGACCGCGCGGCCGATGGCGCCTGCCGCGCCGGTCACGAGCGCGACCCGCCCGGCGAGCGAGCCGTCAGCCGCCGGGGCGCTCGACAAGCTCCACCACCACGTCGTCAGGAGCGAAGACGTACACGCACCGAAAGCCCCGCCAGTCCCCGTTCGGTATCTGCACCGGCGCGGGAAACGCGGACCGGACGCCGGCGCCATGCAGCCGCTCGAGCAGTCCGTCGAGGTCCTTCACCTCCAGGCAGAGGTGCGTCTTGCCCGCATCGTTCACCTCGCCTCCCAGCGGTCGGCCGTCCGGGCTGAGGTAACGGAAGAGCTCGATAAGGCCGCCGCCTGGCAAGGCGAGCTCGGCCCACTCGATGCGCGTTCCCGCTAGTCCCACGATCTGGTCGAGGTGCTCGTACTCCACCACGCCGCGGCCGAGCTGTGCCAGCCCAAGCAGGTCACGCCAGAAGATCAGGGCGCTGTCCATCTCCGTCACGGTCACGCCGAAGTGGTTGAAGCCGGCGATCTCAGGCACCTGCGCACCTTCTCACCAGCTCCGTGGCGGCCTGCGCGATCGAGCGAGCCGACGGGACGACCTCCGCTTCCAGCACGGCTGACGCCGGAACGGGAACGCTCACCGCGTGCCGGCCCATCGCCGGGGCGGTACGCTGCAGCCCTTCAGCGATCGTCGCCAGCACCTCCCCGCACATCCCGTATTGCTCGTAGTCGTCGTCCACGACGAGCAAGCATGGCGCGGTCGTGGCGGCGCTGACCAGGCCAGCGCGATCGAGCGGCACCAGGCTGCGCAGGTCAATGACGCCAGCGGAGATGCCGTCAGCCTCGAGTTCAGCAGCTGCTCGCAGCGCGAGCTGGACCAGGTAGCCGGCGCCCACGATCGTGACGTCGGTTCCCGCGCGCAGGCGGCGCAGCGCGCCAAGCGGCCGCTCCTCGATCGGCGCGCCCGCCGGCGCGGCGTCATTGAACGCCAGGTCGGGCACCCGGGACTTCAGCAGCCACTTGTGCTCGAGCACGACCACGGGGTTGTCGTCCCTGACGGCGGCGACCAGCATGCCGGCCAGGTCTCCGTGCGAGGCCGGATAGGCGACCTTCAGCCCCGGGATGTGCGCGAACGTCGCGGACAGCACCTGCGAGTGCTGGGCGGCTGATCCGATGCAGCCTGCCGCGGTCCGCAGGACGACGGGCACCCTGACCCGCGCCCCTGACATGTAGGTGTTCTTGGCCATCTGGTTGAGCACCTGGTCGTAGCACACGCCGATGAAGTCGGCGAACATGATCTCTACGACCGGGCGCAGCCCGGCCTGAGCGGCCCCGACCGCCATCCCGACGAAGGCCGTCTCAGAAACCGGAGTATCGAAGACCCGCCGGTCGCCGAAACGCCTGGCCAGGCCCCTGGTCGCGCCGAACACTCCGCCGAGCCGTGCGACGTCCTCGCCGAAGACGATGACGGCGGGGTCACTGTCCATTTCCTGGGCAAGGGCGGCGGCGACCAGGTGCGCCCCTGTCCGCGTGTCCACGGGCGGCTGAGGCACGGGCGGCTCAGTCACGGGCGGCTCAGTCACGGGCGGCTCAGTCACGGGCGGCGGCGAAGACATGCTCTCGAGCCGACTGGATCGGCGGCAGCGGCCGCTGCCGTGCCGCGGCGAACCATCCCGCCACGGTTTCGGCTGCCCGCCGTTCTGCCGCTTCCAGCTCCCGTGGCGGGGTGCCGCCGTCCAGGAGCTTGCGCTTGAGCAGCAGGAGAGGGTCCCTCGACACCCCCCGCTCCTTCTCCGCGGCTGGCCTGTACAGGTCGAGGTCGCCCTCGTAGTGGCCACGGAACCGGTGCACGGAAGCCACCACCAGCGTCGGGCGGCTCGTCGCCCTGGTGTGCTCGAACGCCCGCGCCACGACCTCGTCGGCCTCCTCAGGGTCTGTTCCGTCGCAGGCGAAACCGGGTATCCCGAACGGCTCACCGCGACCGACGAGGTCGCCAGCCGTCGAATCCGCTCGGCGCACCGAGATGCTGTAGCCGTTGTCCTCGCAGAGGAAGACCATCGGCAGTGCAAGCACAGCTGCCAGGTTCATGGTCTCGAAGACGGCGCCCTGGTTCATCGTGCCGTCTCCGGTGACCGCGACGGTCAGCGATCCCTGGCCGCGAAGAGACTGCTCCAGCGCATAACCGGACGCTATCGGCACTCCCGCACCGACGATGCCGGTGCACATGAAACGGCTCGCCGGATCGAACAGGTGCATGTGCCCGCCCTTGCCGTGGTTCAGCCCGTCGCGCTCCAGCAACTCGGCGGCCATGTCGACCGGATCAACTCCTGCTGCCAGCGCGTGCAGGTGCGCGCGATGGGTCGAGACCACGGCGTCACCAGGCCGAAGATGACGACGCAGGACCGCGCCGACTGCCTCGTAGCCGATCCCGAGGTGCATCTCCCCGTGGATTTCGCCTGCGGCGACCGCCCGGCCGACCTCCTCCTCGAACTGGCGCGAGCGGTACATCTCCTCGTACATCTCAAGGAGAGCCGCGCCGGTCATCGACGACGGCATTACCGGGTGGCGGCGGTGTCGGGTTCGTAGGCCTCGATCGGCCGGTCGAAGTAGTCAGTCTGGTGACGGGCCCGCGCCACGACCATCAGGACCACGCCGACCCCGATCATCACGTACGCGAGCTTCATGACAGGGCTCCACCAGCCACCAAGGCCCGGCACCGACTTCACCGCCACCCAGATCAGGAACGCGGCCGAGAGCCCCGGGATGGCAAGCAGCTCGAGCATGCCCCTGATGCTCCGCACCGCAAGCTTCCGGTAATAGACGGCCATGCCCAGACCGGTGGCAGCGTAGAACAGCGCGAACATCAGGCCCACTGAGCTGACCACATTGTCGAAGGCCCCTTGAACAGACGACGAGCCCAGTACATAGACAAAGAGAACAATCAGGGCTAGCCCAGCGAAGAGCAGCGTGGCCACGGCGGGCGTCTTGTGGATCGGGTGCGTCTTGCCGAGCGGGCGCGGCAAGGTGCCGTCGCCGCCCATGGCGAAGGCGATCCTGGAGCCTGAGACCAGCGCGGTCTGCGTTGCACCGATGACCGAGAACAGGACGGCCGCGATCATCACCTTGTCCCACGGCGAACCGACGAGCTGCTTCAAGATGTAGGCCAGCGCGTTCTCGCCGTGCGCCTCCAGCGGCCCTCGCTTCACCGCCCCTTGATAGGCGAACGTGAAGAAGGCGTACATGAACGTGAGCGTTCCGACGGAGATCAGCACGGCACGGCCAGGGTTGACCCGGGACCCCTCGGTTTCCTCGTTCACGTAGATGGAGGTGTCCCACCCGCTGAACATGTACACGGCGATCAGGATCCCGCTGACCAGGCCGCTCGTTCCGCCCATTCCTGACCAGGAGAACCAGCTCCAGTGGAAGGAAGCCGCCTTGGCGTTCCCGCCGAACACGGCGACCAGGCAGACGATCGCGAACACCGTGATGGTCAGGTACTCGAAGGTTGCCAGCACCCACTGGAAGCGCGCCGTCACCTTGATCCCGATATAGGCGATGACCGTCACGATCACCAGCCAGATGCCGCCAGACAAGGCAGCGGCGATGGTCGAGTTCTGAGACCCGGGCGCGACGACGGTCAGCACGTAGGGCCCGATCGGCAGGACGTCCGAGATCGTGCCGAGGAAATAGCCGAGCAGCATGATCCAGCCGACGATGAATCCGAAGTACGGGGTGATGGCCCGGCCGATCCAGGTGTACGAGGCGCCGCAGTCGACCTGCCAGCGGTTGAGCCGCCGGTAAGCGAGCGCGATACCGAACATCGGCAGGGCGCAGATGAGAACGGCGACAGGGCCGCCGTAGTGCGTGGCGGCGACGATCGCAGCCAGCGTCAGCGCGATGGACGCGGTCGGTCCTGAGGACGCCATTCCCACGATGACCGCGTCTTTGAGATCGATCGCGTTAGCGCGCAACCCGGCGCGACGCTCGGCTACGTCAGTGTCGGCAGTCGCTGTCGGGGTATCTTCCATCGCTTTGGGCCTCCCGATCTCGCCGTCCTTAAAGGCCTACCGATTAGGCCTTTGGTAGTCTATGTCGGCCGTTAAGGAAATGGCGAGAGTGAATCAGAGCGCTTTCAGTAGCGCCCCGAGGCTCCTGGCCGTGTGGTCGACGTGATCAAGTACCGCCTGCCTGGCGCCTTGCTGGTTACCGGCCCTGACGGCGGCGAGGATGCGGTTGTGCTCCCGGAGGCTGCGCCGCTGCCAGAGCGGGGAATCAGGCAGCAGCAAGATCGCGTCGTGCAGGCTGAGCCTGACGCGCTCGACGGCTTCCGCGAAGAAGCGGTTATGGGCGGCGGTCGTTATCGCGAGGTGGAACTGGGTGTCCAGGCTCGTCAGCAGCGCGTCATCCGTCGTCCCTGCCGCGCGCTTGGCGACGTGCGCCAGGTCGGCGAGATCCTGGTCGGTCCTGGCGACGGCGGCCCACCCTGCCGCGGCCGGTTCAACCGCGAGGCGGAAGGCGATGGCCTCCTCGATCAGCGGCCTGTTGGCACGGACATCGGAGATCAGCCGTTCTCTGGACGTATCGGCACCCGGCGAGACGAAGGTGCCGCCGCCTCTGCCCCGGCGGGCGAGGACGATCCCTTCCGATTCCAGCAGGTGCACGGCCCGCTGGACGGTCGCCCGTGCTACCCCGAACATCGCCGCGAGCTCCCGTTCCGGCGGCAGCGCGTCACCCGCGGGCAGCACGCCCAGCATGATCTGCCTTCTGAGTTGCTCCGCGATGTACACGTGCGCCCTGATCTGCTCCAGTCGCGCGAAGCGCACGAAGGAGCGGCCACTCGGGCCACTATCGGCAGAATCTGGCACTCAGGCAATTCCCGTCACATCAGGCATCAGCCATGAACGATCTTGTTGAATCTGGCAGCTAGCGAAATCGCCGTACTTGAGCTTAGATCCTAGGAACGTCTCCGCTACCCGGCGTGCGTTAGCGGCGACCGCCAGATCAACCGGTTCGCGCCCTTGACCTGGGAAGATGAGCGCTCCGGCGGGATCGCGCCAACCGGGTCGGCTGCCCTGGCGACGGCCGTGGGCCCGGACATCATGCGCATGTTTCGGCGCGCTTAGGCGGAAGCTTGTGCCATAAGGGAAATGGTCGCTATCATGCCGCTGGCAGCTCAACGCCGCACTGTATCGCACCGTCGCCGCGGCCGGAAATGAGCGAGGGTTAGGGGCGAGGTTGGGTCCAGGCATCGTGAGCCTCGGAAGTTGCCGCGCTCGGCTCCTGGGAACGCCCGGATCGCACACGCGCACGCGCACGCCCGGGCGCGACCGCGAACGCCACCGTCGTGTTGCCTGCGCTCGACCCGCCATGCTCGGGCACGCAACAGAGGAGAACAGATGACGCACCGATACGTGGCCGCCCGGGCTGTCACCGAGCCGCCGCCCGGCAGGCTCGAGCCCGATGCGATCGGAGTCGCGCAAGACACCGTGATCGGGATGGCCTCGGCTGCCCCGGCGGTCTGTGTCGCGCTGACGCTGGCTCCGCTCGCGGCTTTCGCGGCTTATGGCGGCGTGACAAGCATCGTGATTACCGGCATCCCGATGCTGATCATCGCCAACGCTTACCGCCGGCTGAACATGTGGAACGCGAACTGCGGCGCGTCATTCGAATGGGTTGGCCGGGCGATCAATCCCTACCTGGGGTTCCTCACCGGCTGGCTCATGGTCGCTGGCTATATCATCGGCGCCGTCGCCGGAGTCGAGGTGCTCGGACCTTCGGTGCTGGCCGTCTTCACATCGAAGCCAGGCACCGCCTGGACGTACGTCCTGATCGCCACCGCTGTCGCACTCGTCATGCTCGTCATCGCGATCGTCGGGATCCGGGTCACCGCCCGAACGCAGGTCGGCATGGCGGCCGTCGAATACACGATCCTCATCGGCTTCGCGATCGTGGGCCTCTTGTTCGTGCTCAACCACCATGCGGGCACGACGCCGATCACGAGCAGCTGGTTCAGCGTGAGCGGCATAGGCGGGCACGGCAGCCTCGCCGCCGGCCTGCTGCTGTCGGTATTCATCTTCAGCGGCTGGGAAGGCACCCTGTACGTCAACGAGGAGACTAAGCACCGGCGCACCAATCCGGGCCGTGCGGCGATCATCGCCGTCGTGCTGCTCACCATCATCTACGCGGTGAGTCAGCTCGGCCTTCAGGGCGTGGTCTCGCCGCACAAGCTCCAGACTCACGCCGACTCTGCTCTCGTGTACGTCGCCAGGGTGATAGGTGGTTCAGGCTGGTCGCAGGTGATGGCCTTGTCGCTCGCTCTGTCCGTGATCGCGGCGACGCTCACCAACATCGTGCTGACCTCGCGGATTATCTACGGGATGGCGAGCTACCGGGCACTGCCGGGATTCCTTTCGACGGTGTCGCGGCGATTTGCGACCCCGATATCAGCAAGCGTCGTCGTCGGCCTGCTTCTCATCGCGCTCACCTGGGTCTACCTGCTCGCCAACTCGGTGACGGACGCGTTCACCGCGGTCGTCGATGTCAGCGGCTTGCTGTTCGGCAGCTTCTACATCCTGACCGCGTTCGCGACCGTTGTTTACTACCGCCGTCGCGTGTACACCAACGCCTGGGACGCGCTGATCCTCGGCATTCTCCCGGTCGGGGCGGCCGGCTTCCTCGGCTGGATCATCTACCAGTCCTTGAAGGATGCTCCCGCATCGCAGATCTGGTCCCTCGTCGGGGTCGTCGTAATCGGCGTGATCTTGATGATCGGCTCACGATTCGTCCTGCAGTCGCCGTTCTTCCAGATCGCGCGGGAGAGGGACACCGGGCAGAACAGCTGACCGGCTTCACCCCCCGCCGATGTTGGCGAGGCTCTCCCTGACGGTCTGGGCCAGCGGGTCGTCGCTTGGCAGAACCCGGTCGCAGCGCTCGGCCGCATCGCGCAGCAGGACGGCCGCGTCTCCGATCCGCCCGACCGCGTAGTACGCGTGGGCCAGATTGATCCGCCTGGTGAGCGTGTCGAGGTGATCGGGGCCGAGCACGCGCTCAGAATCCGTCCTTGACTGTTCAAGCAGCTGAATGGCCGCCGCCATCCGGCCAGCGGACTGGTTCGCCAGCGCCAGGCTGGCTCGGGCGTCGATCGTGTCAGGGTGATCGTGACCGAGCGCACGATCCCGCCCCGATGCGACCCGCTTGTATGCGGCAAGAGCTTCCTTGACCCGATCCGCGGCCAGGTAGGCATCGGCCAGCTTCTGGCAGGTTGCCAGCGTCGCGGGATGCGACCGGCCCAGACCGCGCTCACGGTCGGCGAGCACCTGCTGACGCTGCCGGATGCCCTCGCGCAGGCGGCCGGCGGCGCAATAGGCGTCGGCCAGCGCATCGCCGGCCTCAAGAGCATCAGGCTGACTCGCACCGCCGGCCTGCCGCCGCTCGGCCAGCAGGCGCTCGAAGATCGTGATGGCCTCTTCGGCACCGCCGGCCGCCAGCAAGGCCCGGCCCAGCCGCATCTCGAACCCGGTCGTCGCCGGGTGGTCGGGACCGAGCACGCTGACCCGGTTCGAGAGCACCCGCCGGAACCAGGGCAGCGCCTCGAGCCCGCGGCCTGCCGCGAGGAACGACTCCGCCAGGTGATCGCTGGCCGCGAGCGAGTCGGCGTGCTCGGCGCCGAGGAAACGGTCGCTCGCCGCGGCGATGTGATTCCAGTGCGCGGCGGCGAGCATGGTCAGATGCGCGTCCTCCAGGCTCTGCCCGGTGCGGAACAGGATCCGGTAGCCGTTGCCAGCCCACAGCCGGTCGCCTGCGAGCCGCATGATGCTCGCCGCGGCTGAGCGCAGGCTGTCGGCCAGCCAGCTGCCAGCGTCCGCGGCCGGCCACGCCTCGAGCAAGGCGTCGGCCGCCGCGAGCGCGGCGCGCTCGAGCATCTCGCGCGAGGACGCCGAGCGGACGGCGGCCTGCAGCTCCTGGTGCATCCTGATGACCGGCGGTGCGGGGCCGGCCGCGGTGCTGCCGGTTGCCTGCTCGGCCGTCAGCAGGCCAGCCCTGGCCAGGCTCGTGATGCAGGCCCAGGCGTCCTCCGGCTTGGTCAGGCCGGCGGCCGCGCCGCCCGCGAAGTCCCTCGCGGCCGTCGTGGTGAAGACCGTGCCTGGAATGCAGTGACCGTCCAAGGTCGCGGCCAGGATCAGCATGGGCTGCACCGGCGCCTTGGGCAGCAGTCGCGCCGCGTGCTCGACGCAGAGCGTCCAGGTGATCGCCGTCGCGGCCGGGCGGCCTGGGAACGAGGGGGCGAGCTGTTCACGCTTGCGCAGGTACTGCTCGAGGTAGTCGCGGCAGGACAGGATCGAGCTGTCGAGCACCGCGCTGGCCTGGCCGAGGGCCAGCGGCTCACCGCCGAGGATGTCGACCAGGTCGATGGCGCCAGTGCGCTGGCCGCGGTCCTCGGTAAGCCGGCCGAGCAGGTAGCTGAGCGCTTCCCGGCGGCTGAGGCCCGACATGGGGAACGACTGCAAGTGGTCGCGGCCTAGCGACGCCGGCGTCTCGGAGGTCGTCACGAGCGTCCTGCCGGACGGGCCGGCGGGCCAGAGTCCCTCCACGTCCTGCGCAGCGGACAGATCATCGAGCACAACGAGCCAAGCCCGGCTGGTCTCGTCCAGCCAGCTGACGAACCGGGCGGCGACGGCCTCGGCGTCGCCTGCCGGGTCGACGCCCAGCGCCGCTGACGCGGCCGCTGCGTACGCGGACAGGATCGACACCCGGCTCGCCGCGTTGACCCAGACGAGCAGCTCGATCTCGCGCTCCTGCCAAAGCGTCTCGGCGAAGTAGGCAGCGAGCTGCGTCTTGCCGACCGATCCTGCCCAGTCTGGCGCGCCAGGGTGGACCGCCGTCCGCGCGGACCTGGCTGCCGTCAGCGCGACGGCCGCGCCGGGTGCGAGGACCTGGCCCAGCCCGCGCGCCGACTCTGGCCTGGCTACGAATCCCTCGGTCAGCGCGGGCAGCATGCCGGACCTGACCGGCCACCGCACATGGCCGCTGGCCACTGCGGCCGGGTCGTCGGCCCTGACCCGGCCGTCGACGCTCACCGGCCGCCTGCCATGTGGCTCGTCAGCATGCAGTTCTCCTCGCGAACAACCGCATTCCGGAGGGTCGCCCCCGGGAATGCAACGCGGTCCATAACGAACCATACGGTGCGGGGGGAACCCACACAGCAATT
Organism: uncultured Actinomycetota bacterium; assembly: GCA_963739025.1. GTDB lineage: Bacteria > Actinomycetota > Actinomycetes > Streptosporangiales > Streptosporangiaceae > Chersky-822. Next base: position 314,881 of record CAVTYS010000009.1, read on the forward strand.
CGGCGTCAATCTGCCGGGTGGCCTGCGATATCGGCAATAACTTCGCCAGTACTTCGAACGCTGCCATATTTGCGCCGGATGAGATCGGCGACCAGACCGGTCCAGCCGGTCTGATGCGAGGCGCCCAGGCCGGCCCCGTTGTCGCCGTGGAAGTACTCGCTAAAGAACAGGTTGTCCCGCCAGGCTGAACCGGACTGCAACGTCTCGGTGCCGCCGAAACACGGCCGGCGGCCGCTCGCGTCCTGGCCGAAGATCGAGATGAGCCGGTCGCTCAGGTCGACCGCGATCTCGCCGAGCGTGCGCTGGCGGCCAGAGCCGGTCGGGTACTCGATCGTCAGGTCGTCGCCGAAGAACGTGTGGTAGCGCTCGAGCGCGCTGATCACGAGGTAGTTCACCGGGAACCAGACCGGCCCGCGCCAGTTCGAGTTTCCGCCGAACATGGGCGTCGTGGACTCGGCAGGCTCGTAGTCGATCGAGGCCTGGTAGCCCTCGACGTCGATGGTGTACGGGTGCTCTCTGTGCCAGGCCGACAGCGCGCGCAGGCCATGCGGCGACAGGAACTCGTTCTCGTCGAACAGCCTGGCAAGCAGCCTGGCGAGCTTGTCGGGCCCGGCGAGACTGAGCAGCAGCCGCTGATGGCCAGGCTCGCCCCTGAGCAAGCCAGCCGCGGCCGCCTGGCCGGGGTCAGGATCGATCCCGCCTTGCCCGGCGAGGAAGCCAGCGAACCGCTTGCCGACCGCCATCGACCGCTCAAGCGACCCCTGGTCAACCACGCCGAGTGCCAGCGCCGGGATCATGCCGGCTACCGAGCGGACCTTGACTGGCAGCGCGTCGCCGTCCGGCGTGATCAGCCGGTCGTAGTAGATGCCGTCGGCCTCGTCCCACAGGCCGAGGCTGTCCAGCGCGTCCCTGATCGCGGCGAAGTGCTCGAGGAACTTCATCATCAGGTCGGTGCCCGGCCGCTGACCCGACCGGTGCAGCACCAGCGCGATCGACGCCATCGCCATCGCGTAGAAGCCCATCCAGCCGGTGGCGTCGGACTGCTCGAGGATGCCGCCGACCGGCAGGTGCGAGCGGTCGATCGGGCCGATGTTGTCCAGCCCGAGGAAGCCGCCCTCGAACAGGTTGTTCCCCTCGGCGTCCTCGCGGTTGACCCACCAGGTGAAGTTGAGCAGCAGCTTGTCGAAGACCCTGCTGAGGAAGTCGATGTCGTGCCCGCCGTCCACGGCGAACACCTCGAGCGCCGCCCACGCCTGGACCGGCGGGTTCACGTCGCCGAAGTCCCATTCGTACGCGGGCAGCGCCCCGCTCGGATGCTGGAACCACTCCCGGCAGAGCAGGATCAGCTGGTACTTGGCGAACGCCGGATCGACGTGCGCCAGGGCGACGCAGTGAAAGGCGAGGTCCCAGGCCGCGAACCAGGGATACTCCCACTTGTCGGGCATCGACATGATGTCGAAGGCGTCGAAGCTGCGCCAGCGCGAGTTGCGGCCGGCCAGCCGCTGCGGCGGCGGCGAGGGCTGGGCGCGGTCGCCGTCCAGCCAGCGGCCGACGTCGTAGTAGTACAGCTGCTTGCACCAGAGCATCCCGGCGAACGCCTGGCGCATAATCATCGCCTCGTCGGCGCTCGAGCCTGGCGGGGTCAGCTCGGCATAGAACTCCTCAGCCTCGGCCTGCCGCAGCGCGATCACCCGGTCGAAGTCCGCGCCGAGGGTCTCGCCCTGGTTCGGATCCTGCGTCGCCGGCTTCGGCCGCAGCCGCAGGCGCAACTCCGCCGACTGGCCGCCCGCAAGCGTGAGGCGATACCACGGCGAGCACTTGGTGCCGGTTCTGGCCGGGTTGACCGTCGCCGCCCCGCGGACGACGTGGTCCCCGATCCCGTCCTTCGGGTACGGCGTGATCGGCTCGCTGCCGAACAGGAGCACGTCGTTGGTCTCGTTCTCGCAGAAAAGCAGTTCCGGCGCACTGCCGCCAGGATCCGGCCCGGCCAGCAGCTCAAGCTCGCCCGCGAACGGGTGCTGGACGCTGACCGCGGCGCAGCCTTCGCCTGCTGCCTCCGCGAGAGCGGGCTTGCCAGTGCTGTTTGAGTCAGAGCCGTCCCAGGTCCAGGTGTTCCGGAACCAGGCGGTCGGCAGCACGTGCAGGCTGGCGGACTCAGGTCCCGAGGCCAGCAGCCGGCCCGGAGGGGCCGCGTTGGTGACGCTGATCCGCATCAGGATGTCGTCGGGGCTGGCCTTGGCGTAGTCGACCTCGACGATCCAGAATCTGTCGTCGTCGAAGGCGCCGGTGTCGAGCAGCTCGTACTCGGGCTCTGACCGGTCGCGCGAGGCGTTCTCCGCGATCAGCTCGGCATAGGGGAACCTGGCCTGCGGGTAGTGGTAGCGCCAGCGGTTCCATGCGTGGCTGGGGATCGCGTCGAGGTACCACCAGTACTCCTTGACGTCCTCGCCGTGGTTGCCCTGCCTGCTCGTCAGCCCGAACAGCCGCTCCTTGAGTACCGGGTCGGCGCCGTTCCACAGCGCCAGGCCCAGGCAGAGCCGCTGGTGAATGTCGCAGAAGCCGGCCAGGCCGTCCTCGCCCCAGCGGTAGGCGCGCGAACGAGCCTGATCGTGCGACAGGTAGTTCCACGCGTCGCCGCTTGCGCTGTAGTCCTCGCGGACCGTGCCCCACTGCCGCTCGCTGACGTAAGGCCCCCATTGGTACCAGTCGCCGGCCTGGCGCAGGCCGTAGTCCAGCCGCCCGAAGCCGGCCACCCGATCGCGCTCCGCGCCCATCACCGCTCCTCGCCGCTCCTCGCCTGATCCGCCTGCCGCGGCAGGATCGGGCGTTAACTATAGGGGAGTCCGGCGAAGGAGCCCGATGACGGATCTGATCACCAGTTCGGCGAATCCGCTGATCAAGCGCGTCCGGCTGCTCGGTGACCGCAAGCACCGGCGGCGCGATGGCGCGTTCGTGGTGCAGGGCGCCCAGCCGGTCTGGCAGGCGGTCGAGGCTGGAGCGGACATCGAGGTCCTGATCACCGCCCCTGACCTGCTCCGCGGTCCGGCCGCCGCGATGGTGGCCGAGCAGGAGGCGCGCGGCGTTGCGGTGGCGCGGCTGTCAGGGCCGCTGTTCGCCAGCATCGCCGACCGGGAAGGCCCGGCCGGGCTTGCCGCGATCGTCCGCGGCCGCACGCCAGCGCTCGGCGAGCTGGCGGTGCGGCAGGACTCGGTGTTCGTCGCCCTGCACGAGGTCGCCAACCCGGGCAACCTCGGCACGATCATCAGGACCGCGGACGCCGTCGGCGCCGCTGGGGTGGTCCTGGTCGGCCCGTGCACCGATCCCTTCGACCCAGCAGCGGTCAAGGCGTCGATGGGCGCGCTGTTCAGCGTGCCGGTCGCGGCCGAGCCGTCGCCGGGCGCGTTCCTTGACTGGTGCAGCGGCAACGGCGTCGCGGTGGCGGTGACCGCCGCGGCAGGTTCCGGGACGCTGTGGGATGCCCGCATCCCGCGGCCGGTCGCGATCTTGCTGGGCAGCGAGGGCCCAGGGCTGCCCGATGACCTGCTCGCGGCCGGTGATCTCCGGCTGCGGATCCCGATGACCGGAACCGCCGAGTCGCTGAACCTTGCCGTCGCGACCGGAATATTGCTATATGAGACATGGCGGAGATTCCGGCACGAGAGCGAGACCGATGGCCAGCAGCGCACTGACTCCTGAGGTAGAACCGGCCGAGGTCGGCCTCGACGCGGGCCGACTAGCCAGGATCGACAAGCATTTCAGCCGGTACGTCGACGACGGCAGGCTGCCGGGCTGGCTGGTCACGGTCAGCAGGCACGGCAAGCTCGCCTACGTGTCCTCGTACGGCCAGCGCGACGTCGAGGCCGGGCTGCCGGTGGAGACCGACACGGTCTGGCGGATCTACTCGATGACCAAGCCGGTCACCTCCGTCGCCGCGATGATCCTGTACGAGGAGGGCGCGTTCGAGCTGACCGATCCGGTCAGCAAGTTCATCCCGTCGTTCGCCGACGCGGCTGTGTTCACCGGCGGGTCCGACATCAGGCAGGTGACGGTCCCGGCGACGGAGCCAGTGCGGATCTGGCACCTGCTCACGCACACCTCGGGACTGACCTACGGCTTCCACCGCTCGCACCCGGTCGACGCGCTGTACAGGGGCAAGGGCTTCGAGTGGGGGACCCCGCGCGAGGCGGACCTGGCGGCCTGCTGCGACATCTGGGCCGGGCTCCCGTTGCTGTTCCAGCCGGGCGCCGAGTGGAACTACTCGGTGTCGACCGACGTGCTCGGCCGCGTGATCGAGGTCGCGTCAGGGTCCAGCCTGGATGACTTCTTCCGCAGCCGGATCTTCGGGCCGCTCGGCATGGCCGAGACGGGCTTCTGGCTGCCTGAGGACGATCGCGGCCGGCTCGCGGCGCTCTACACCGTCGGGCCAGGCCGCAAGGCCACCAGGATGGACGCGCTCGGCGCCGTGGCGAAGCGCACGCCCGTCTTTCTCGGCGGTGGCGGCGGCCTGCTCAGCACGGCGGCTGACTACCACCGTTTCACCTCGATGCTGGCCGCCGCGCCAGGCAGCCCAGCTGGGGAGCTCGAGGGCGTCACGCTGCTCAGCCCGCGCACCGTTGCCTACATGACCAGGAACCACCTGCCGGGCGGAGCCGACCTTGAGGCGTACGGGCGGCCGCTCTTCGCCGAGGCGCCGTTCCGCGGCGTCGGGTTCGGGCTCGGTTTCGCCGTGGTACTCGACCCGGTTCCCGGCAGGACGGTCGGCAGCGAAGGCGAGTTCTCCTGGGGCGGCGCGGCGAGCACGGCATTCTTCGTCGATCCGCAGGCCGGCCTGACGGTCTCGTTCTTCACCCAGTTGCTGCCGTCGAGCGCGCACCCGATAAGGCCGCAGCTACGCCAGCTTGTCTACCAGTCGCTGACCGACTAGGCGGTGTGGCGTCGCCCGCCGGTTCAGCGGCGGTGCGCTCCTCCGGACCGGCCAGAGCCTGAAGTCCCGTCGCCCGCGTCAGACTTCGGCCAGCGTGATGAAGCGGACTGCGCGGCAGGTGAGGGCGCGGCGGTCGTGCCGGGCGGGGCGGTCGTGCCGGGCGGGGCGGTCGTGCCGGGCGGGGCGGTCGTGCCGGGCGGGGGAGCGCTCTGGCTGGCCTGTGCTGAGCCGTTCTGGCCTGGCGTGTGCCGCGAGGAATGGTGCCCGTCCTTCCTGATCGCGTGCACGCGATGCAGGATCAGGCCGGCCAGCAGCACGACGAGCAGGATAATGCCGATCACCGAGAACGACTTGAAGAACCTGTCAACGGTAGAGCCGAGGTTGTAACCGAGCAGGGTCAGCGCCGTCGTCCAGACCGCGGTGCCGATCAGGCTGAAGATGGCGAACGGCAGCAGCGGAATCTCGACCACCCCGGCGCCGAACGAGGCGAAGCAGCGCACCAGCGGCAGCACGCGGGCGACCGCGACCGCCCAGGTGCCGCGGCCCGCGAAGAACCGCTCGGCCCGGTCCAGATCGGACCTGCTGATCAGCACCCACTTGCCGTACCGCTCGAGCAGGTGCCGCCCGCCCCGGCGGCCGACCGCGTAAGAGGTCAGGGACCCGCCCATCTCGGCGAGCGTGCCGATGATGATCACGCCAGCGATCGTGAACTTGTCAGGGTGCGTAAACGCGATGACCCCGGCGTAGGCGAACGTGATCTCCGAGGAGATCGGAATGCAGCACGCCTCGACGAACGCGAAGATGATCAGCGCCAGATAACCATGGCTCGTCATCACCGTGGTCAGGAAGTTGGTCATGCCGAAAGTTCTACAGCATTGGCGTTACTGGTCCGGCCAGGGTGAGGTGAAAATTAGGTAGTACTTAAGAATCCGGCCAGTTCGCCAGTCCACGCCAGGACAGCCGTATGCCCCGCCTCATACGGGGGCAGGAGACGGGGCATACGGGGTGTCGCGGCTGCGCTGGGGGGAATGCGCGGCCGCGGGTCCGCGCCAGCCGTGGGGGCGGCCGCGCGGAGCCTTGCGGATCAGACCAGGTGCTTGGTGACCGAGGCGACCAGGTGGGCTGCCTGGGCCTCCCACTTGGCGTAGGCCGAAGGGAACGCCGAGCCCTGGACGCTCTGGGCCGCTTCCCAGAGCGGCCGGTGCGCCCAGCCCGGGTTGCTTGACTGGTAGCCGTGCAGCGCCTTCAGGAACGCGTCGGCCGCGTAGGCCGGGTGCTGGATCTGGCCAGGCGTGCCCCAGCCGCAGGACGGGCGCTGCTGGAACAGGCCGAGCGAGTCGCGGTCGCCATAGTTCAGGTTCAGCAGGGTGGACTCCTGCATGGACGTGGCAACGGCGATCACAGCCGAGCGCAGGCCCATGTGCCTGTCGATCGTCTGCCGGACGATGGTCTTGGCGTTGTCCCGCCGAGCCGGCGTGATCGGCATCCAGGTCTGCGGGCCGCTGGTGCCGACGGGCGTGAGCTGGTCCTGCGCCGGCAGCGCGCCATGAGCCGCCTTGGGGTCGACGCGCTTGGCCACGATCCGCCGCACCGCTACCCAGGTACGCGCGTGGTGCGCCGCTGACGCGTGCTTCGCTGCCGCGTTCTTCTTCGCGGGAGCGGCGTGCTTCGCGGGAGCCATGTGCTTCGCGGGAGCGGTGTGCTTGGCCGGTGCGGTGTGCTTGGCCGGTGCGGTGTGCTTGGACTGCGCGGGCTGCCCGGTGGTAGCTGGCCCGGTGGTAGCTGGCCCGGTGGTAGCTGGCCCGGTGGTAGCTGGCCCGGTGGTAGCTGGCACAGTCCTGCTGACGGCGGGGCGAACGCTGTCGGCGTGGGCTGGATGCTGCCCGGTGAAGCCAGCGGCAGCCGTCGCGCCTGCGACTCCGGCCAGCGCCAGGCCTGCGCCGGCGTATGCCACGGTCTTGCGCGTCAGGCCGGGCGGGATGGTAATTCGGGGGATACGGGGGGTGCGAGTCATCGCCTTCCTTCCGTGCTGACCCGCACGCCGCCGCATCCAACTGGGAGCGGTGCTTGTGCCTCCGGCGTTCGCCGGCTGGCAGCATGGCGCGCTAAGCACGCCTCGCTGGTTCAGCGCGGGCGGCTGCAGGGATTCGCGGGGGTGCGGCCCTGGCTAGCCAGCCTCGGAAAGCGGGAAGCGGTATATGGGGTTTGTACCGCCTTCCCGGCGGGGGTCACACTGTGTAACGCGACCGTGACAGATCTGCATCCCGGACGGGCCGAACGTGACGCACCTCACGATCCGGCTAGTGCGCGTGGGAGTTGCCCGGCTTGGCCGTTCCGAGCGGCGCGGTGGCCGTGGAGGCGGGCAGGGTTGACGAATCCACGAAGGTACTCCCGTTTGGTCCTGCCATGACCGCTTGGTGCAGTGCGCTGCCCTGGAGCAAGTCATGCCAGCTCAGGAACCAGTGGGTCCAGCCGTTGTCCCAGACGCCGCCGCGCGGGCTGCCGATGATCGTGACTGGGTCACCCGGCACGGCCATCTTGTAGTAGTACTCAGCGTCCGCCGGCGCCATGTTGACGCAGCCGTGGCTGACGTTCTCGAATCCTTGCTGCCCTGTGGACCAGTACGCATCGTGCAGATAGTCGCCGCTCCAGGTGAACCGCACCGACCAGGGCACCTCGATCCTGTACCCGGGGCCCTTCATCAGCACGGGGTTGCCCTTCTCGATCGTCAGGTACGTCCCGTTCGGAGTGTCATCGCCCGGCTTGCCGGTGCTGATCGGCCAGTGCCGCAGCAGCTTGCCGTCCCGGTACAGCCACATGTGATGCTTGGCCGTGCTGGCGACGACGATCAGCGACTCGCCGATGCTGAACTCCTGGGTCAGCGTGTGGTAGCCGTAGACGCCGGGGGAGGTCTCGACGCCGTCGAGGTGTCCGGTGAAGCTGACCTTGGTGTGAGCCGGCCAGTACTCGCGCGGGCGGAACGCGAGTGTCTGGCTGTTGTCCCAGTACCAGGCGCCGACGACCGGCTTGGACGAGGTGATCTGGAGCGAGCGCTCGACGGCAGCCCGGTTCTTGATGGGCTGGCTGAAGGTCAGCATGATCGGCATTCCGACGCCGTACTGGTCCTTGTAGCCCTCGAAGATGTGGGTGGTGACCGTCTGCGCGGGACGCAGCGTCTTGAAGGTGCTGGTCTGCGTGACCGAGTGACCAGACGAGTCGACCCCGGTCGCGGTGACGGTGAGGGTCTGGTCAACGGGCAGCGCCCATTCGGTGTGCCAGGCGGTCTTCGCGCTGTTCAGCGTGCCCGTGACGGCCCGCTGTCCGGTAAGCCCGTCGCCCGTGACCGCGACCGACTTGATCGTGCCCTTGCTCGCGGTGACCGTGATGCCCTTGCTCGGGTTCGCGCCCGTGCTTCCGCTGGCCGGGGTGATGCTGAGCTGGACGGTATCGGCCGGCGGCGTGCTCGTGCCAGTGCCGCCGTTCGTGCCTCCGTTCGAGCCGCCGCCAGAGGACTGACAGGCCGCGGCGAGGATGCCAGCGGCGCAGATCGCGGCGATGGGCGCCAGCCGTCGAGGCCGCCTTGATCGGTTGTCCTCGTTCAGCACGCCGTCCTCCCTGGAACCGGATCGAAGCCACCGTGCGGGGTACCCAGGTCGCTTCTCAGTATGCCGTCGCCATCGGCGTGCTCCTGCCGCCGCTATCCCGATTGTCTAGACGTAGCGGCGTCGTCATTGGTTGCCGGATCTTGAGGGGTATCGCGGCGCCGCGATCTGCTGCCTGAGGCGAGCGCGGCCCCGGCGGCGATCACCACGACGCTGATCGCGAACCAGGGCACGTAGTCGCCAAGCCGGTCAAACGGCGTCAGGACCGTGGCGGGAGGGAGCGCGAGCCGTACCGGGATCACGCGGTGCTCGGCCGTGGACGCCCAGGAGAGCAGCCTGCCCCTGTCATCGAACGCGACCGAGTCACCGGTCAGCGCGGCCTGCACGGCCGGCCTGCCGGTTTCCGCGGCGCGGAGCGCCGCAAGCGATGCGTGCTGCTCGGGCGCCCAGCTGCCCTGGAAGGTGGAATCCGAGGTCTGGAAGACGAGCACCTGCGCACCGCGGTTCGCATCGACCGCCGACATATCGGGGAACGAGGACTCGAAGCAGATCAGCACCCCGAAGCGAAGGCGCCGGCCGTCGGGCAGAACGGCGTGCAGCACCTTGGCGCCGTTGCCGGACACCATGTTCTCCGGCGCGGCCTTGCTGATGGACGTCAGCCAGCCGAGCGCCGACCGCAGCGGTATGTACTCGCCGAACGGCACCAGCCTGGTCTTGGTGTAGGACTCCTCGATGCCCGCTGGCCCGATCAGGACGGCGACCTTGGACTTGGCGCTCGCAGGGCTCACTGCGTCCTGGCTGACCAGCAGCTGCCGCCCGATCGATCCGGACAGGCGCTGGAGTTTGCGCAGGATGCGGTGGGCGGTGTCCAGGTCGTATCCGACGCTGCTCTCGGCCCATACGACAAGGTCGGCGCGCGGCCCGCGGCTCGTCAGCCTGATCTCCCTGTCCAGCAGGCCGCGCGGCCCGTCGGCCAGGCCTGGCTGGACGAGTGCGAGCGTGACGTGCCCGGTCGGCGGAACGCGGTACTCGCTCGCGGTGAGAGCGAACGCGGCCGGGCCTGACGCCACGGCGAGCACCGCTCCTGCCGCGCCGATCGCCCGCACCGGCACCCGCGCCGCAGTCAGCGCGATCACGATCGCGGTGTTGGCGGCGACCAGCACGAAGGTGATCAGCCAGATGCCGCCGGTCGCCGCGAGCGCGAGCACCACGGGATGCTGCCACTGGCTCGCGCCGAAGACTGCCCACGGGCCGCCGATCCCCTGCCACGACCTGATCCAGTCGATCACCACCCAGCAGCTGGGCAAGACGACCATGGCAGCCAGTGCCTGCCGGGCGCTGGGCCCTGCGGGCCGGCTTCTCGCCTCGGGCCCTGCGGGCCGGCTTCTCGCCTCGGGCCCTGCGGGCCGGCTTCTCGCCTCGGGCCCTGCGGGCCGGCTTCTCGCCTCGGGCCCTGCGGGCCGGCTTCTCGCCTCGGGCCCTGCGGGCCGGCTTCTCGCCTCGGGCCCTGCGGGCCGGCTTCTCGCCTCGGGTCCAGGCGGGCGCAGAAGCCGCCAGGCGGCGAAACCGACCCCGCTCCACGGCGCGCCGAGCACGATCGCCACGACCAACAGGGCCGGCCCGAGATTGGGAATCAGCCAGTACATAGCCATCAGCAGGTAGCCGGTGCCGAGCCACCAGCCCCTGACGGCGGCCTCCCGGCCGGCCGGTGCCGCTCTGAGCAGCAGCAGACCTGGTACCAGGCCGAACCAGGCAAGGAACTCAAGGTTCAGCGAGGGAAACGCCAGCACAGGCAGCGCGCCGGCCAGCAGTGCCGCGTACCGGGCGGGACGGGTCAGAGCCCGCAGAAAACCCCGGCCCCGGCCGCTGCGGCGGCCTGGCCGCTCAGGGCTGCGGGGCAGCGTTGGGTCGGCGGACTGGGTGCTCGTACGCTCATTGTGCTGCCCTGGCCCCTACTGCCGGGTCACCGGGGCGAGAGCACGCAGAACTCGCTGCCCTCGGGATCGGCCAGCACGACCCAGCTGACGTCGCCCTGGCCGAGGTCGGTGCGGACGGCCCCTGCCTGCTCGAGCGCGCGTGCCTCGGCCTCGGAGTCACCGTCGGCGAGCGGCGCGACGTCCACGTGCAGGCGGTTCTTCACGCTCTTGACGTCGGGGACCTGGAGCAGCTCGAGGAATGGCCCGGTGCCGCCCGGTGCCCGCAGCGAGGCGAATTCCGGCAGCGCCTGCTTGATGTCCCAACCGGTCGCTTTGGCCCAGAAGTGCACCAGCTCGTCGGGGTGCGCGCTGTCGATCACGACCGCGGCGACGGGCCTGGCATCCATGTAGACGTCCCTGGGCTCGAGGATGCAGAACTCGTTGCCTTCCGGGTCGGCGAGCACCTCCCACGGGACGTCGCCCTGGCCGATGTCAACCCGCCTGGCGCCCAGCGCCAGCGCGCGCTCTATCTGGTCAGACTGGTGCTCCGCCGACGTGGATGACAGGTCGAGGTGGACCCTGTTCTTGACCGTCTTCTTGTCCTTGACCGGCACGAACACCAGCGGCAGCGCCGTAGGTCCCGGGTAGTCGAACCCGGCAGGCTCGACGGCCACCACCTCGTCAGACTCCTCGGCCAAGACCGCCCAGCCCAGCGTGGCCGCCCAGAAGGCGGCCAGCATGGACGGGTCGGCGGCGTCGATCACCAGGTGCACGGCACGCGTAGGCATGCACGCCAACTTACCTGGGACTGCGTCCGTGTTGGTAGCCGGGACTGCGTCTGCGCCAGCCGGGACTGCGTCTGCGCCAGCCGGGACTGCGTCTGCGCCAGCCGGTGCCGATCGCCCAGGCCAGGCCCAGCAACGTCAGCGCGATGATCGCGAGTTCTGGCCAGGCGCCGGCCTGTACCGCCGGCGTGAGCTCGGCCCTGAGCGGCACCCGCGCCTCCAGGATGGCCCGCTGCCAGGTCCTGCTCCTGGTGATGACCGACCCGTCGGGGGCGATGATCGCACTCAGTCCCGTTGTCGATGCGATGGCTACCGCGCGGCCCGTGCTGATCGCGTCGATCCGCGCCATCGCCATCTGCTGCAGGCTCTCGCCGAGTTGCCCGTCAAGCTCGAAGTCGGCGTCGTTGGTCTGGACGGTGAGCAGGTTCGCTCCCGCGAGCACCTCGGATCGGACCAGGTTGTCGAATCCGACCTCGTAGCAGATCACGTCGCCGAGCCGGATCTTGCCGACGGTGAAGACCACGGCGCGATGGCCTGGCGTGAAGTTGCGGGGCTGCAGCGAGGGCAGCGAGGTGACGACGCTGAGCAGGCTGCGCAGCGGGATCACCTCGCCGAACGGGACGAGCTGCCGCTTGATGTAGGCCTGAACGGGTCCGCGGCGCGGCAGCCAGAGCTGGCCGGCGTTGCGCAGCGGGTGGTCGAGCACGGCGCCGACCAGGACGGGCCTGCCGATCGCGGTGATGGCGGTCGCGATTGAGGCATACGTCGGCGGCGACAGCCTGGGGTCGATGTCGGTGGAGTTCTCCGGCCAGATCACGAGCGCCGGCGCGGGGCGCTTTCCCGCCTGGACCTGACGTGCGAGCGCGATCGTCGCGAGCGCGTGGTTCTCGGTGACCGTGCTGGCGCGGAGCAGGTTCGGCAGGTTCCGCGCGTGCGGCACGTCGCCCTGCACGGTCGCGATCTCGGCGGTCGGCGCCGGCCCGGACGGCGGAGACCAGGCCAGGTTGCCTGCCAGCACCAGCCCGCACGGCACCGCCGCGACGACCACGGGTCTTATCGCCGGGCGCCACGCGCGGCAGGCCGGCGTCGTGAGCGCCAGCACCAGGTAGGCGAGGCCCGCGCCGGCCAGCGCCAGCAGGAACGTCAGCAGCGGCGGGCCGCCGATCGCCGCCCAGCCCCCGGTCGGCGCGTCCGGCTGGCTCATCGCCAGCCGTCCCCATGGGAACCCGCCCCACGGGAACCTGTCGTGCACCGCCTCTTGAGCCACCCACCAGCCAGCCACGGCCACCGGCCAGATCCGCAGCCGCAGCAGCGGCCGGAGCGCGAGTCCGAGCACCGCGAAGATGACCGCCTCGAGCAGGGCCAGCGTCAGCCAGGCGTACCAGGCGACGTTGACGAGCCAGGACAGCAGCGAGACGTAGAACACCAGGCCGCAGGCAAGCGCCAGCGAGAAGGTGGTTAGGCGGCGTTTGCCCCAGACCGCCAGGATCAGCAGCGCGGGGCCGGCGCTGGCCAGCGGCCAGAACCCGAACGGAGGAAACGCACCCGTGAGCGCGAGCCCGGCGGCGAACGCAGCGGCCAGCGACCACCACCGGTTCAGCCCAGGCCAGGCCGGCCGCGCGGGGACGGGTGCGGCCAGGGCCGCGCTATCCTCGGCGGCCGGAGTCGCGGGCCCGCTGTGGTGCAACAGACGCTCCGGACGGTTGGTTGCGGATAATTCTGCAGTTCCTGCGAGCGTATCCGCGCGCAGGCACGCGGAATAACCCGCGCGTCCGGTGAGTATGAGAGTGGGGCGCTGTCGAGGAAGGGGCTGGCTGGTGAGCCGTCGAGGGTGGGTCCTGTTCGCGGCTATGAGCGTGATCTGGGGCCTGCCGTACCTGCTGATCAAGGTCGCCGTCGGCGGAGTCTCGGTCCCTGTGCTCGTGCTCGCGCGGGTCAGCGTTGGCGCCGCGCTGCTGCTCCCGTTCGCCCTGCGCCGCAGGCAGTTCGCCGTGCTGAAGCCGGTGTGGCCGTGGCTGCTGCTGTTCGCGGTCGTCGAGATCATCCTGCCGTGGTTCGCGCTGTCGGAGGCCGAGCGCGGAATCAGCAGCTCGCTGACCGGCCTGCTGATCGCGTCAACCCCGGTCATCGTGGCGGTGCTGAGCCTGTTCCTGTCCGGCGGTGACCGGCTGAGCCCGGTCAGGTGGCTCGGGCTGCTGATCGGCCTCGGCGGCGTCGCGCTGCTGGCCGGTCCGCACCTCGTCGGCTCGGGCGCCGGCGGCAGCGCCGCGCGATCGGTCGCTGAGGTGCTGTTTGTCGCGTTGTGTTACGCGACGGGCCCGCTGATCGCCAACCGCAAGCTGGCCGACGTCCCGCCGGTCGTGATGACCGCCTCCTGCCTGGTCCTCGCCAGCGTCGTCTACGCGCCGCTCGCGGCCCTGAACTGGCCGTCCGTGGTCCCGTCGGCCAATGTGCTGCTCTCGATGGCTGGACTCGCCGTGGTCTGCACGGCGGCCGCGTTCCTGATCTTCTTCCAGCTCATCGGCGAGGCAGGGCCGGCCAGGGCCAGTGTCATCACCTACATCAACCCCGCGATCGCGGTGACCCTCGGGGTGGCGGTGCTCGGGGAGCACGTCACTGCCACGATGCTGATCGCGTTCGGCACGATCCTGGTCGGCTCGGTGCTGGCGACCCGGCCCGCGAGGCGTTCCGCGGCGGGCGATGAGGCCGAGCCAGAGGAGAGCCCTGAGCCCGTCCGTATCAGCCGATAGGACCAGCCGGCTGGGCCAGCCGACAGGGCCAGCCGACAGGGCCAGCCGACAGGGCCAGCCGATAATCAGCGAAGCGGGCAGCCGCGCGCGACTAGACTCGCGAAGGTGATTGACCTCAAGGCGGCACGACAGAATCCGGACGCGTTCCGGGCCGCGCTCGCGAGGCGCGAGGCGGCGGAGGACTTCGATGAGCTGCTGGCGGCCGACGCCAGCTGGCGCGAGCACACCGAGCGTGCCGAGTCCCTGCGCGCCGAGCAGAAGAGGGCGTCCAAGGGCAAGCCGAGTCCCGACGAGCTCGCGGCGCTCAAGGAGCTGTCGGCCAGGATCGAGACGGCGCTCCAGCAGCAGGCCGTGGCCGCCCAGCACAGGGACGAGATCCTCGCGCGGATACCAAACCTGCCAGACCCGACCGCCGCCGACGGCATGGATGAGGAAGATGCCCAGGTCGTCAGCACCTGGGGCGAGCAGCCACGGTTCGGCTTCGCGCCGAAGGACCACCTCGAGCTCGGCTCAGAGCGCGGCGGGATCGACATGGTCAGGGGCGCGCGGCTGTCGGGTTCGCGGTTCGCGTACCGGATCGGCGACGTCGCGGTCACCGAGATGGCGCTGTACCAGTTCGTGCTGCACAAGCTGCGCGGCAAAGGCTTCATGACCGTGCTGCCGCCGATCATGGTCGGCGAGCGGGCCATGTACGGGACCGGGTTCCTGCCGACAGAAGAGTCGAACCTGTACCGGCTGGAGAAGGATGACCTGTACCTGACAGGGACGTCCGAGGTGGCGCTCGCGGGCATTCACACCGACGAGCGGCTGGAAGAAGACGAGTTGCCGGCCAAGTACGCCGGATTCACGACGAACTTCAGGCGCGAGGCCGGGGCGGCGGGCAAGGACACCAAGGGCATGTTCCGGGTGCACCAGTTCGACAAGGTCGAGATGTACGTCTTCTGCGTGCCCGAGCAGTCGCGGGTCATCCACGAGGAACTGCTCGCGCACGAGGAGGAGATCGCCCAGGAGCTCGGGCTGCCGTACCGCGTCATGAACATCTCCGTCGGCGATCTCGGCGCGCCGGCGTCGAAGAAGTACGACATCGAGGCCTGGTTCCCGACCCAGCAGCGGTACCGCGAGATCACGTCGTGCTCGAACACGACCGACTACCAGGCACGCCGGCTGAACATCAAGTTCCGCCGCGACGGGCAGCTCGAGTTCGTGCACACGCTGAACGGCACGGGCGCGACCGCCAGGGCGCTGCTGTCGATCATGGAGAACTTCCAGGACGAGGGCGGCAAGGTCACCGTCCCCCAGGTCCTCCGCCGCTACGGCGCCCCCGAGTTCATCGGCCGCTACTAACCCGGCTGTGCCACCGCCCGGCAATTGAACACCGATGTCCCATCGACGTTCTTCTATGAACATCGATGGGACATCGGTGTTCATAGACGGCGGAACCTGAAGCGGGGTAGGACGCCTTCAGAAGCGGGTTGGGGCGGGCGGGGGCGGGTCGGGGCGTTTGGCGGCGACTAGCCCGGCCTCGTTGATGATGCGGGACGCGGTGATTCCGGTGAAGCCGGCCGTGGCGAACAGCGTCGTCCAGGCGCTGATCGACATCGGGTGTTCCCGGACCCTGAAGAGGTAGCGGTAGCTGTTCTTGGCGATGCGCCACCAGCCGCCGATGCCCTTGCGTGCCAGCGACCTGACCTTCGTCCTGATGATCACGCGGTCCTGGCTGGAGCCTCCTCGCCCGAACATCATGTCGGCCACGATGAGCGTTCCGCCCGGCCTGAGCCACTGGATGGCTGCCGCGACGAGCCGCTGCTTGTCCGCGTCGCGCAGCCTGTGCAGCGCGTAGCTCGTGACGATCAGGTCGGCGCTCTCGATCGGCAGTGTCAAGCTTTCGACGGGCCTGGCCAGGACTTCGAGACCGACGAGGCCGCGCTGCAGCGCCGCTGCCCGCAGGCGGTCGAGCGCGGCCCGGTTCGCGTCGATCGCCAGCACCCGGGCGCCGCGTTCGGCGAGAGCGAGGCTGAGCTGGCCGGAGCCGCAGCCCAGGTCGATCACTCTGTGACCGGCCCGGACGCCAGCGGCCGCGAGAACTGCCGCCGTCACTTTCTCCAGGCCGGCGGCAGGACGGTTCACTCCGCGCGGCACGTTGGCCGGGCCATGGGGCTGCGGCGGTACGATGCCGCCCGCGGAACTGCCGGCGGCTGTTGACACTGCCGGGCCGCCCACGGCGAACGGCTCCGCCGGGACTGACCCGCCGGTAGTGACGTCCGGGGCGCTGGCATCGGCGGCCCGAGCCTGCCAGGCGAGGGCCGCCCCGGCGTTAAGGCGGTGCCGCTGTTCGCGTGATGCGCCTGGATGGCGCGTAATCCGACCGTTGGCGGACGCCTTTCTTGCGGCTTTGCTGGCAGTCGCCTCGGAATCGGTCATCGAGCCAGGCTAGCAAACGCGGGCGCGAAGTACTCCCTGGTCACGGCCATAGTTCGGTTTCCATTAGATGCGATTCCGTCCCCTATTTGCTGGACGTAAATGCTTTTTTCATATCGGCATTGAGGTGGCACGCGGTGGGCTGGCGCGGGCGCGGCGCGGCCGTGCGCGTGCGCCAGAGTTTGTGGCCGGCCAGCGACCGCGGTGCGAACTGCGCGAAACTTGTACCTGTCGATCGACCGGGAGGCGAAACAGGATGACCAGTGGCCTGATCAGCCATGCGGACAAGGTGCTGTTCGCCGAGCGGGGCGAGACCAAGGGCGATCTCGCCGCGCACTACGAACGCGTCGCCGAGCCCCTGATGCGGACCATGGGCGGCCGCCCTGTGCTGCTGCAGCGATTCCCCGAGGGAGCCGAGGGCCCCTCGTTCTTCCAGAAGCGGGTGCCGAAGAACGCGCCCGACTGGCTGCAGACCACGACCGTGTCCACGCCGAACGGCACGACCTCCCAGGCGCTGGTCGCGAAGGACCTGGATCACGTGCTGTGGGCCGTCAACCTCGGCTGCCTCGGGTTCCACGTCTGGCCGTACCTGGCCGCCGATCCCGACCACACCGACGAATTGCGGATCGACCTGGACCCCACGCCTGGCATCGACTTCACGCACATCCGCCAGGCCGCGCACGAGCTGCAGGTGCTGTTCGCCGAGGTCGGCATCATCGGGTACCCGAAGACGACGGGCAACCGTGGCCTGCACGTTTACGTGCGACTGCAGCCGCGCTGGGACTCCTACCAGGTCAGGTCCGCGGCGGTGGCGATCGCGCGGGAACTGGAGCGGCGCAGGCCCGACCTCATCACAGCGGCCTGGTGGAAGGAAGAGCGCGGCCAGCGGGTGTTCATCGACTACAACCAGAACGCGCCGCACAAGACCGTATTCGGCGCCTGGTCGGTCCGCGCGCGGCCGGGTGCCCAGGTTTCCACGCCGATCACGTGGGGCGAGATCGACGACATCCATCCCGACCAGTTCACGATCGCCACGATGGCCGAGCGGCTCGCGAAGATCGGCGATCCCTGGCAGGCGATGAGCGACGAGCCGCAGTCGCTCGAGCCGCTGCTCGAGATGAATGCCAGGGACCGGGCCAGCGGGCTGCTCGACGCGCCCTGGCCGCCGGTCTACCCCAAGATGCCTGACGAGCCGCCCAGGGTTGCTCCGAGCCGGGCCAAGAAGACCTGATCGGGATGCCCGATTCGCACTGCTCGCCGTTCGGCGCAGGGCAGTTCGGAGTCGAGCAACGTTCCTTCGTCGCTGCCGACAAGGCCAGGGGCAGGATGTTTCCCGTCGACCTCTGGCAGCCAGCGCCTGCGGGTGCGAGCCGCCGTGCCCGCTTGTCGTCTTCGTGCACGGCAGCGGCGGGAACAGGCGTTCGGCCGCGTACGCATGCTCGCATCTGGCCAGTCACGGGTACCTGGTGGCCGCCATGGATCACTCCGAGGTCGTCGCGGCTGACCTGGCGTCCGCGCCGGACGAGAACGCGGGGCAGCGCGCGGCCAGGGTCGACGCCATCATCGCGAGCAGGGTCCCCGACGTGCGGTTCCTGCTCGACGTCATGCTGAACGCCAGCGCGGGAGGCAGCGCGGGAGGTCGTGCTGGCCAGGACGCCGACGGCATCGACGCGGACAGGATCGGGTTGGTGGGGCACAGCTTCGGCGGGTGGACCGTGCTCGCCGTGCCTGAGCAGGACGCCAGGATCGGGGCGGTCATCGCGTTGGGGCCAGGCGGCAGCTCGAATCCGCTGCCAGGGATCCTGCCCTTGAGCCTGACGTTCGCCTGGGGCCGCGATATCCATGTCCTGTACCTGGCCGCGGCTGAGGACGTGCCTATTCCGCTCGGTGCCGTGCAGGACCTGTTCGACAGGACGCAGGGGTCCAGGCGGATGTTCGTGCTGCGCCGGGCCGACCACCAGCACTTCCTCGACGACGTCGAGAACGAGCACGAAGCTCTGCGCGCGATGACGCTGCCTGGCGACGCTGCCTGGATCCCAGCCGCGATGCGGCCGATGTCGGAGCTGTGCTCCGGCGCACAGGCGCACGACTTCGTGCGTGGCCTCACGCTGGCGCACCTGGACGCGACGCTGCGCCAATCGGAGGCGGCTGAGCGGTTCCTGGCGAGCGGCGCCGAGGCCGCGCTCGCCGCCCAGGCGTTGACGCGACCGAGCACGGCAGGTGTTGACTAGCCCAAGACCGGCAACACGGACG
This sequence comes from uncultured Actinomycetota bacterium, assembly GCA_963739025.1. Taxonomy (GTDB): domain Bacteria; phylum Actinomycetota; class Actinomycetes; order Streptosporangiales; family Streptosporangiaceae; genus Chersky-822. The sequence continues at coordinate 333,529 of CAVTYS010000009.1, forward strand.
AACCCAGGGCGGGCGCGATGACGGAACAGGCGGCCAGCGGCGCGGAGGCCAGGAGCGACGCCGGGAGTCACCCCGGGGTCGAGTTCCCTGTCGCGGGCGACGGGCGGCGCAGCACGTCGGCCTTCGGCCGGGGCGTGATCGCCGACGCGCTGCGCGGCACAGATCCGGCCGGCGCGCTGGGCGCCGAGCACGAGACGAACTGGCGCTCCGGGTACCTCACGCACTTCCGCCGGGTCATCGAGGCAGGGCTGTCGTCCAGGCAGGACGCGCTCACGATCGCCGGTGACGGGCTCGCCTCGCTGCGCGGCCGGATGCGCTCGGTCCGGCCTGACGGCGACGAGGCCGAGCTCGACGACCTGCTGCGACGGCAGGCGAGCCGTGCGCTCGGCACCGCGACGGTCAAGGGAACGAAGGGCCCTGAGACGGAGCTGGCGCTGCCCTACCGGGGCGAACGGCTGCGCGGCGATGACCTGGCCAGGCGGCTGGACGCGTGGGTAGCCGCCGGCATCATCGAGCCCTCGTGCGCCGCAGCTGTCCGCGCCGTCGCCGCGCATCCGCAGTGGCTCAGCCTGCCGGGACGCACCGTAACCGTGGTCGGCGCCGGCTCGGAGGTCGGCCCGCTCCCCGTGCTGCTGCGATGGGGAGCCACCGTCGCCGGGATCGACCTGCCGCAGCCGCGGATCTGGGAGCGCGTGCTCGCGGCGGCCAGGTCGGGCGCCTGGCACATTGGTGGTGCCCGTCGACGGGCCAATGGCGGACAGCGAGCTGGCGGCGGCCGCCGGGGCGGACCTGACCAGCGACGTTCCCGAGCTCGCCGACTGGATCGCCGGCCTCAGCGGCCCGCTCGTGCTCGGCAACTACGTATACGCCGACGGCGCAGCGAACGTGCGGGTCTGCGCGGCCGCCGACACGCTCACGCTCCGGCTGCAGGCCGCGCGCGACGACCTCGCGCTGGCCTTTCTCGCCACCCCCACCGACGTGTTCGCGGTCCCAGGCGAGGCCGTGGCGCACTCGGCGCGGGCCTATCAGGACCGGGCGGCCGTCCTCAAGCTCGCCGGCCGGCCGCTGCGCACCCTGTCGGGGGGACGCTTGCTCAGGCGGGCTTACCTGCCGGGGTCTGACCCCGGGATCAGCGACAACCTGGTCGCGCAGCAGGGCCCGAACTACGCGCTCGCCAAGCGCCTGCAGCGCTGGCGGGCGAGCCTGGCCCGCGAGGCCGGCACCGCGGTGTCCATGAACGTCGCCCCGCCGACCAGGACCAGGTCGGTGGTCAAGAACCGCGCGCTCGCAGCGGCCTACGCGGGCGCGCACCGGTTCGGCGCCGAGGTCTTCGAGCCCGATACGACCAGGGTGCTGATGGCGGCGCTGCTCGTGCACGACCTGCACGTGGACCGGCCCGTACACGAGCATCCGTGGCAGGACGAGGCGTACGCGGCAGCCCACGGGGGGCTCTGGCGGATCGGCTACGCCCCGCGCAGCGTGCTGGGGCTCGCGGCGCTGCTCGGGTACGGCGCCTCGCGCAACTAGGCATCTCCCCGCTGCTAGCCGTCTCCGGCAGGCGCCGCCCGGTCGGTGCGCAGCAGGCTGTAAAGCACGCCGTCCCGCCAGGCGCCGTCACGCCAGCCGGTCTCGCGCATGACACCCTCGCGCGTGAAGCCTGCCTTCACCAGTGCCCGCTGCTCGGCGATGTTGCCGGTCTCGGTCCCTGCCTCGATCCTGTGCGCCGTCGTGTGCGCGAACAGGTACCTGGCGAGCAACCGGTGCGCCCGCGTGCCGTCGCCGCGCCCGCGTGCCTGCGGCAACAGGATGACCCCGATCTCCCAGCAGGACGCGGCTGGCGTGACCGGCCTGCGCCGCCAGTTCGCCAGGCCGAGCCGGCTCTCGTCGCGGACCACCATCAGCGTGCCGCCGTCGGGCCCGATCAGCCCGTTCTCGGTCCAGCCGCGCCGCCAGCGGCGCAGGTCGTGAAAGCCGAACCACTGGAACTCGCCGGTGACATCCGGATCGCCGGTCAGCGCCTCCAGCGTGCCGATGTCGCTGTCCCGCACCGGCCGCAGTTCCATCTGACCGCTCATGTGGCTCATGCTGTCACGAGTCCTGGCATGAGGTGGATCCCGGGATTCACACCGCTATGCGGGGTCAATCCCGGGATCCACCTGGCTATCAGCGAGCCGCGCCGACCTTGGCGGTCAGCTCGGCGAGCTGGCTGCGCAGCTCGCGCTGATTCTCCACGGCCTCCTCGGCCAGCTTGCGATACTCGGCCATCGCCACGGCGTCGGCGCGGTGCCGCTGCAGCCTGAAGTACGACCAGGCCACCACCGCGATCGCGGCGCCGACGATGAAGATGATCCCGAGCGTGATGCTGATCGCTGTGAAGTTCGTTCCGCCGGTGGCCAGGGGCGTCATGCCGGTCATCGGTTACCTTTCCTCGCTGTCGTGTGCCGCGTCGAGACCCTCGCTCGCGTCTAGCGCCGTTGCGATCTCGTCCGCCGTGAGCCGGAGCTCAAAGGGCGCGAGCTCGTAATACTTCATCGCCTTGCCGTCGTCCTCCGAGAGCTCTAGCTGCCCGGTCACGAACCCGGCCTTCTCGAGCTTGTCCAGGTGCATGTAGAGCAGCGGCCTGGACATCTCGAGCCGCCTGGCTAGCTCACTGACGTGCACGCGGCCGCGCCTCAGCTCGACGATGATCCGCAGCCGGTGCGGGTTTGCCATCGCCGTCAGCTTCGCCAGGAGTTCATTGCCGGTCAGTTCCAGCTCCATGGGTGAGTGGGTCTGTCATGTGTAAGAAAAAACTTACACATGAAGTATCCGACCGTCAACTGTGGAGGGGCGGGGGTTGTGGCAAGCGCTTGCCTAGCCAGATCAGCCCTGAGATTGTCTGATGACTCGCGCTCACGGCGCTGGCCCGACGGTCGGCAGCTGCGGCGAGCGGTCTGTCATGAATCTGTGGGGGGTTATTCGTGGATGTCGCGGGCGGGCAGCCGAGCAGGCTGCGGTCGTTCGACCCGAACAAGATCGCCGACCTTGAGTACCGGGCGTGGGTCGGCTACTACCTGCGCCGCTGGCCGCAGGTGCTGGTCACTTCCGTCGGGCTGGTCAGGTCGGGCTTCGGGATGGATTGGGTCAGGACGCTGCACGGGGCGTGGCTCGTGCTGCGCGCCAACCAGCTGTGGGCGCCGCTGCCTGACAACGATCCCGACGGCGCGCGGCGGTGCATGCGCAGGTTCTACGCGCTGGTCAAGCTCAGCTACGGGCATCCGGCGAACCCGGCGGAGGCCGCACGGCTCGAGGTCGACTGGTGGCGCGCGCACCGGGAGCACCAGTACGGGGCGCAGCCGCGTGGCGCGGGCGACGAGCTGGTCGAGTCGGTGACCAGGCTGTACAGCTACCTGTACCGCGAGCCCGAGGACGCGGTGCGGCCGGCTGCCGTGCACCGGGCCAGGGCCATGGACCTGTGCGACCAGTGGATCGCCAAGGGCTGCGAGCCCGACAGCCCGCTGCTTCCGCTCGAGCACGCGGCGCTGGTGCGTTCCTACGCCGCGCTCCTGGCGGCAGTGCATCACGTGCCCTGATCCGGCCGGCTCGCAAACGCGATCACGTGCCCGTCGGGATCGAGGCTATAGGCGACGGCGTCGCCCCAGTCTCGCCGGGCGAGGGGTGAGAGCTCGCGAGCGCCGGCCGCCAGCGCGCGCTCGTGGTGCGCGGCCGGGTCCTCGACGACGAGATAGAGCTCGCTGCGGGGGATGCCCCTGGCCCTCGCGGGATCGGGCAGGCCGTGCCCGAGCAGCGCCATGATGCCCGCCTCTGGCATCAGGCCAAGCACAGCTCCCTCAGCCAGCGTGAACTCGGTCATGCCCGGCTGTTCCAGTGACGGGGAACGCTGCAGCACCTGGCGCCAGAACGCGGTCGCGGCGCTCTGGTCGGCGACGTAGAGGATGAACTGGGCTAGCCCGGCCATGACCGCATCGTCCCATCCCGGCGGCTGGCAGGCTGGCCAGCCCTCTTGACTTCAAGGGCGGTTGAAGAACTACTGAGGGCAACCTCGGACCGCCGAGGCGGGTGGCTGGGCGGGGCAGCACACAGGTGCGGGCGGTCACTGGTGACGGCGGGTGCGGCGGTCCGAGGTTGCCCTCGGGGTCGCGGCTGCGCCGCGAAGGGCGATGCTGTGCCATCGGGGCTGGTCACTGGCTGCGCACTGGCTCATGCTCACGGTCAGGGATCTGGTCGTGGAGGCTGGCATGGGCGGGCGCGTGGTCACGGTGAACGAGGTGCCGGACGGGCACGCGGCGCTGGATATCGAGTGCCTGGACCGGATCTACCTCAATGCGTACGTGCCGATCTTGCAGTCCAGCGGCCAGGTAGTCGCGTTCATGACCCGGCACCTGGGCCTGCCGGTCCCGTCTCCCGCGCTGTTCGACAAGATCGGCCAGCGGTTCCGCCGCGCGGTCGCCTCGTTCGCCGAGGACAACGACATTCCGCAGGTGCGGTTCGCGAAGGGGGACCGCAAGGCCGAGGTGATGCGGCCGTACCTGGACCGGCAGGCTGCGACCGGGCGGTCCGGGGTGGCGGCGATCGGGGTGGCGCAGGAGTTCCAGCGGGTCTGGGCCGCCTACCGGCGCGACACGAAGACAGCGGCGCCGCAGCTCACCTTCGCCAAGGCCGGCCGGCGGGTGACCTGCTGCTACTTCTACCTGTGGGACGAGGGGTCCGGGCCGGCGTTCATCAAGGTCTGCGCCTATTTCCCGTATCCGGCCAAGGTCTGGGTCAACGGCCATGAGCGGGCCAAGCGGCAGGCCGCCCGGGCCGGGATCGCCTTTACCGAGCTGTCCAACGGGTTCGCCGCCTGCGATGACCCGGTCCTGCTGCAGCAGATCTGCGACCGGCTGCAGCCGGGCCGCCATCGACGCGTTCGCCCAGCGGTGGCTGCACCGCCTGCCGGTGCCGCTGACCGATCACGACGAGAGCGCCGGGTACTGGCGGGAGCTGTCGATGCGCCAGGTCGAGGTGTCCCGGACCATCGTGTTCGACGCGCCCCGCCGGGCCCGCGGGTTCTTCGAGGCGCTGATCGCCGACAACCTCGGCATCGGCCGCCCCGCCAGCGTCGGGATCATCTTCGCCCGCAAGATCCGCCGCGATACCCGCGGCACGTTCCGCACCACGATCGACCGCCCGGCGATCGGCCCGGACACCGGCGGCGTGGTGCTCAACCTGTTCTACAAGAACTCCAGGATCAAGCAGTACCGCAAGGACGGCCGGGCGATGCGGATCGAGACCGTCACCAACTCACCCCGCGACCTGGGCTGCCTCGCCCGCCTGCCCAACCCCGCCGGCCTCCAGGCCAAGGCCCGGGCCTGCAACCGGCGCATACTAGAAGCCGAGCGCGCCGGCCAGGGCACCGTCCTCGCGAGCCCAGCCTTTGAGCGGATCGCGCACCCCTCCGTCACCACGGACGGGCGGAGGACCCCGGCCCTGCGGTTCGGCGATCCCCGGGTCATGGCCCTGGCCGGCGCCCTCACCACCACCCTGCTCGCCGCGACCGGCATCACCAGCAAGAGCCTGCGCGCCTTGATGACCGGACTGACCCACGCCCCCTGCACCCCCGGCCAGGCCACCTACGACCTGCGCCGCCTCCGCCTGGCCGGGTTGATCACCCGGATCGAGGGCACCAACCGGTACGTCCTCACCCGACGGGATCAAGGCCGCGGTCTTCTGCACCAAGCTCTCCAACCGGCTGCTGCGGCCGCTGCTCGCCGCCGACCAGCCCCAGGCTCCCGCCCCGCTCCGAGCCGCCCTCCGCGTCATCGACCAGCACGTCGACCACTACATCACCCGCGCCCGGCTCGCCCGTGCCGCGTGAAAACTTGACACAAACGTCCACAAGCTAGCGACCTAGGATCGCTAGCGTCCTGAGCAGCACTTCCTGAGGCTGTTGTGGAGGCCGGCATGAGCACGTGGGTTCGCGCCGCGGTTGACGAGTCACGCGCGCTTGGCGAAGGGCCGGGCTCGACCGAGCCGATCGCCGCGGCCGCCAGATTCCTGGCCAGCCCGAAACGGGAGCGGTTCGTGTACCAGTCCACGCTCGAGGCGATCACGGTGCTGCGCGGCATACCGAAGCTGGAGTCCGATCAGGTGAGGTAAAGGTGAGCGCGGTTCGGCAGATGCGTGGCGCTGGTGGCGGGCGAACGCCGAAATGATCAGAATTGGCGAGCATGGAACAACGCAAGCCAAACAAGTTCGTGCTCGCTGCCGTCGCGATCATCCACGTCGCGGTTGTGGCGCTGACGTGGCGGGACATCTCGGCTCGCCCGGCCGAGCAGATCCGGGGCAACAAGAAGTTCTGGCGCGTCTTCAGCGCGCTGAACACCGCCAACGCGGGCATCTACTGGGTGGTCGGCCGCCGGCGCGCTTAGCTGTGCGTTCTCCGGCTCGACCGTGTCCCGGGCCAGCCGGGCCTGTCCCAACCAGCTGACTTGTCCGGCGCCGGCCGGGCGTGAACCGCGCCAGCCGGCTTGTCCCGCGTCGGCCGGGCGTGAACCGCGCCAGACCGCCGTTTCCAACAGGGCGGCGATCAGGGCGGCGATGTATGGGTGGGACACCCATTGCGCTTTGAGGTGATGGGTGACCCATCCATACTCCAGCTTTTCTGGTGGTCCGCTCCGCCGGCACGCTCTGGCCGTTGCTGACGAGGCTCGCGTGGCTGCTGTGACTGCTGGTATCGGCCTCCGCGCAGCTGCGAGTCGTAGCCTGCGATCACGGACCCCGCGCGGCTGTGAGCCGGGGCTGCGGGGAGGGCTGCTTATAGTCATGTCATGGCAGAGACGGCTGCGCCCTCGCGGGTGACCCTTGGCGAGTTGCTTGCGGTGCTGTCGCTGGCCGCTGACCTGGGCATGGGCCAGCCGATGGAGCACGTGCTCCGGCAGTGCCTGATAGCGCTCAGGCTCGCAGATCGGCTCGGCCTCGAAGAGGCCGAGCGGGAGGTCGTCTACTATTCGGCGCTGGTCGCCTGGGTCGGCTGCCATATCGACGCCTACGAGCAGGCGAAGTGGTTCGGCGACGAGACCGCCCTGAAGACCGACTTCCGGTACACGGACTTCGCGACGGCCGCGTCCAAACCGCTGTTCATGCTCCGCCACCTGGGCGCTGGCCGGCCGATCGCCGAGCGCACGAAACTCGGGGTCGCGTTCCTCGGGGAGGGCCGCAAGGCAGCCGAGGCGATGCTCGACAACCACTGGATGGCGGCCGACGAACTCGCTGCCCGGCTTGGCCTGGCTCAGCGGGTGCGCGACAGCGTGGAGCAGACCTTCGAGCGCTGGGACGGCAAGGGCGTGCCGAAGGGCGCGCGCGGCGAGCAGATCCTGCTGGCGTCCCGGCTGGTGACGCTCGCCGACGTGGTCGAGGTGTTCCACCGGGCAGGCGGGGTCGGAGCGGCCGTCGAGGTCGCGCGGCAGCGGCGCGGGACGCAGTTCGACCCGAACCTCGTCGACCTGTTCACCGTGGAGGCGCCGGCGTTGTGTGAAGGCCTGGACGACGGGAGCACGTGGGAGGCGGTGATCGCGGCCGAGCCTGCCCGGGGCGTGCGCCTCGGCCAGGCCGAGGTCGAGTCCGCGCTCGAGGCGATCGCGGACTTCACCGACGTCAAGTCGCCCTACACGATCGGCCATTCACGCGGGGCCGCCGACCTGGCCGGAGCGGCGGCACGCGTCTTCGGGCTGAGCGAGGCGGCCGCCCGGCAGGTACGGATGGCGGGGCTGGTGCACGACCTTGGCCGGCTCGGCGTGCCGAACACCATCTGGGACAAGGACGGCGCGCTCAGCCACGCCGAGATCGAGCGGGTGCGCATGCACCCGTACCTGACCGAACGCATGCTGGCGTGTTCACCTGGGCTGGCGCCGCTGGCCGCCATCGCGGTCCAGCACCATGAGCGGATGGACGGTTCCGGCTACCCGCGCGGGCTGTCGGGCGGGGCGGTGAGCCCGGAGGGCAGGTTGCTGGCCGCGGCTGACTTCTATCAGTCGCGGACCGAGCCGCGGCCGCACCGCCCCGCGGCCGGTCCCGACGAGGCCGCAGCCCTGCTGCGGAAGGAGGCGGAGGCCGGGCGGCTCGACTCTGAGGCGGTGGCCGCCGTGCTGACGGCAGCCGGGCACCGTGCCACCCGCAGGCAGGCCAGGCCAGGCGGCCTGACCAGCCGCGAGGTCGAAGTGCTCAGGCTCCTGGCACGCGGGCTGTCGAACCGGGAGATCGCCGAGCGCCTTTTTATCTCACGAAAGACAGCAAGTCATCACGTTGAGCACATCTACGCCAAGACGGGCACGACAAACCGGGCGCTCGCCAGCCTGTTCGCCGCCAGCCACGGCCTGATCGGAGACGACCGCCAGGGCTAGCGCGTCTCGGCGAGCGGCCGGTAGCCCGAGCAGAGCACCCGCATCCAGGTGATCCGCGCGCCGTCGGTGTTGTAATAGGCCTGCTGCTCGACGAGGTGATCGCCGTCGGCGTTGCGCACGCGCAGCAGGTAACTGACGTGCTCGCGCCCGGGCAGCTGGCTCGTGCTGACCGATTCCAGGCCGCGGATGTCGTCGCTGGGCTCGAACCACTTGCCGAGGACGATCTCGTCGACGACCTCGCACGGCGCGCTGGCCTGCCAGTGCCGGCCAGGCGTCAGTGCTGCGAAGTCGATCGGGTCGGCGAGGACGGCGTGAAGAGCCGCGGAGTCCTTGGCCGCCAGAGCCCGGGCGAAGCGCTCGCCGGGCGCGCCGGAGCCGCTGGTCGCGCTGTCAGTAGCTGAATGTAGTTGCTGGCTCATCGCCAATCCACTCCCACATCGGGACGGTTCCGCCCAGCGAAGCATTGCCGACCAGATTCTGGTCGTCAAGATGCTTGGCGTTGAAGCAGATCGGGCAGATCAGCAACTTCCCATCGGCCGCCTCGTAGCGTTTCATCAGCTCCTGCAGCGACGGGCATCCTTCGCATGCCACGCCCTGGGCGACGCCTCCGAGCGCGAGGCGGACGGCCTCCTTCGTGCAGAACATCAGGGTCGGTCGGCCCTGTTCGGCCGCTGCCACCGCCACCAGGAAGGCGACGGTGACTTTCTCCGGGTCCTCGAGACCGGTCGTCAGGCTGATCACAGCTTTGCTGGCCACGCGCGTTCCTCTCCTCGTGGAAGGGACGGTGCCCTTCACCTGGATGTGAGGATCGCGCGCGGCCCGCAGCGCGCGCATGGGGCAGCTGCCCCATCTTTGGCGGCGGGAGTTCCGCGCGGGCGCCCGCGGCCGTCAGTCGTGCGGAGGCCGTCAGTCGTGCGGAGGCCGTCAGTCGTGCGGAGGCCGGACGTCGGGAGCGGGCGAAATGTCACTGAGCGTGCCGTCCTCGCGGACCGTCCAGCGGACTCCCGCGGCGTCGCGGAACGTGAGGAACGCGGTCAGCGCCTCCGGGTCGGAACCCGGCGACCCGTCGCCGGACGCCGGCTCGTGCACGCGCTCGAAGCAGACCTGCTGGCCGGGCAGCAACCTGGCGGCCGGGTCCGGCCTGCCCATCCTGGTCGTACCGAGCAGCCAGATGACATAGAGGTCGTAGATCGGCTGATGGCTGTTGTTATGCACCGTGGCTGCGACGCGCGCCGTCCCCGAGCCGAGGTCCTGACCAGGCGATTCGGCGGTGCCCATGCGCTGCAGGTCGATGAAGACCTGGCATGCCTGCGCCCGGCGGCGCTCGTCGAGCGCCAGCCGCAGGTTCTGGGACTGCAGCTCCATCGCTTCTGCCAGCTGCCTGGTGAGCTCGTGCTGGGCGGCGAGCTGGCGGACGTGCGCGCTGAGTGCCTTTCTGGCCACTGCGGCGGCCGCGACCACGCCGACGGCCAGCACCACGGTGGCGATGGCCGCGATCCAGGTCGGCACGGACAGTGACATGGCCGCAGCCTAGCCGCGCGATGACTGCCGGTCCCCGTTGTCCTGAAACTCGGCAATTATGACGGCTGGGTGTTAAGCGCCGCCTCTAGCCGGGGGCGCCACCTGGGGCGCGGCCGGAGCAGCCGGGGCCGCGACCGGAGCAACCGGGGCAGCCGGGGCCGCGACCGGAGCCGCCGCGGGCACGTTGCCCTGCACTCCGGTCGCGAACAGCAGGCGCTGGCGCTGCTTATTGTTGCCGTCGGTCAGGTACGGGGTCTGCCAGGTTGCGTCCTCGACGAGGAATCCGCTGTCCGGTGCATGCTGCACGGCGGCGATCTGGGCGGCCCACCAGCGCGCGTAGAAGTGCTGGAAGATCCGCGCGTACTCGGTGAAGTACACGTCCGCGACGTCCTGGCTGCCGCGGATGACCAGCATGTTCTCGTCGTTCGCGTCCGTCGAGCCTGGCGAGAAGTTGGCCGACCCGCTGATGACGGTGGGGTCGGCGCTGAGGGGGTCGATGAGGATGATCTTCGTGTGCAGGTAGGGGACGAGCGGGTTGAAGCCCGTGAGCGTCTCCTGCGCCCAGGTGCTCAGGTCGTCGGGTCCTCCTGTCGATCCGACGGCGACCAGGACGCCAGGGAGATTCGACCACTGAGCCTGGTTATTGTCCTTGGCATTGAGCATGAGGAAGTGCAGCGACTGGCCCTCGTAGGCCTCGAGTTCATGCTCGAACACCGCGGTCAGCCCGAAGGGCAGCGTGATGTGCCCGGCCTGCTGCGGGGTGCTGGCGAACTGCTGGGCGTACCAGTTCAGCGGCGCGAGGCCGGTGCGCGGGCTGAAGATCGTGTGGACGCCGGCCCCGGTCATCGCCGCGACGTCGAAGGCGTTGTTGGCGCCCATCCAGGTCTTCAGGGCTCTGCCCAACGGGTCGGTGGCGAGCTCGGTCCAGTAGGGCAGGTACTGGCCGGCGGTTGCCGCGTCGCGGACGGCATGACCGACGTTGGAGTGCCCGAAGATCCCGCCGACGCTCAGGTTCGTCGAGCCGGTCCAGACGCTGACCGGGCTGAGGCTGCCGTCCGCGGTTTGGGTCGCGTACACGATGAACTTGTTGTGCGCGAGCTCCGGGTGCGTGCGCGGGATCAGGATCGCGCGATCGATGCCGGACGCGGCGATGGCCTGCTCGTTGCTCGTTCCTGTGCTGTCGTCCTTGGCGTGGTAGACGACCTTCACGTCGGCACCGGCGGCGTGCGCGGCCTGGAACGCGGCCAGCGCCCCCGGCTCGGTGAACTCGAACACGGCGGCGCGCAACGCGTTTCCAGGTCCGGCCGCCTGGCCGATGAAGGCCAGCAGCGCCTCGTCGAGTCCGCGGGACAGCCACTTCATCGCCGCGGTGCGCTGCGGTTCCGGCAGGTCAGCAGGCTTGCCGCCGAACTTGCGCGCGTACGCCTGGCTCGCGGCGACGCCGCGGTTGAAGTAGATGCCGTGCGTGCCGACGTCGGGATTGCCGGTACTGACGCTGACCGTCGCCTCCGCGCCGTCCTGCGAGGTCAGGGCGCCAGGCACGCCGTAGCGAGGCACCACGCGGTACGTGTAGTCGTGGGCTGGCTTGGCGCTGTAGTCGCCCCACCAGAACGACTGGATCGGGAAGGAGTCGGACGTGTACATCTGGGTCGGATCCGGTGCCGGGACGACCGACCTGAACGTCTTGAACCCGGCCAGCCAGTAGGCCTCATTCTCGGTGTGATCGGTGCGGTAGATCGCGAATCCGAGGCAGCCGGCGAGCAGCGCCTCATCAAGGTCGAAACCGAGGAAAACGCCGTTCGAGCCGGCTATCGCCTGGACAGTTACCCCACCGGAAACACTGCGTGCACGCATCTGCGGCCCCCTCCCTGCCGTCTGCTCAATCACATTAGCAACGGACAACGTTCTTGCAATGGGAAGATCGTCGCTGATTTCTTAACAGACCGTTCTCGGTAATGCTGTTCGCAAAACGGCTCTCGTTTCACGGGAAACCAGGGCCGCGCCTGTCCGCCCGCGCGACGTACTGGCGCGCGATCTACTGCGGCGGTACGTCCTGCCCGCGTTGGCGCTGCGGGGGCGCGGCGCGATGACGGCCGCGCTGGGTACCGGCGACCGTCATCAGGGGTCACTTTCGCGCAGCCTCGGCAGGCGTGGCAAAGACCGAGGTCACGTAAGCTGGCAAGCTCAGCTGGGCCATGCCGCGACGGGCGGCGGTGGCAAGGCGGGGCCGGAGCCGCTGGGCTGGGGCCTGGCCGGATCCGGCGGGATAGCGGAAGGGAGCGGCGTGGGCAGTACTGATGTGCGGCCAGAGCGTCCGATCGTCGCTGCCGCCGAGCGCCCGCTACTGAGCCCGGCCTTCCGGTCGCGGGCCGCTGGCATACTCGCGGCCTGCGCGGTGATCGTCGCCGTGCTCGGGGTCCTGTTCGCGCATCAGACCAGGGCCGATGCGTTCGATCGCGCCGCTGACGCCCCGATCGTCAGCGCGTTCAGCGATCATCAGGCGACTGCGTACTGGCTGGCTCGCCCAGGTTCCGAGCTCCCCGCCATCCTGCTCTGCGCAGCCATCGTCATCGCCTGCCTGGTGACCAGGCGGCTGGGCGGAGCGCTGCTCGCCGCGCTCGGGCTCGCGATCTCCGAAGGCCTCACCGAGGAACTGCTGAAGCCGGTCTTCCACAGGACCTACCTGGGCTCGCTTACCTATCCGAGCGGCCACACGACGGCGATCTTCGCGCTGATCGCGACCGTCGCCGTGCTGCTGCTGATGCCGCCACGGCCCGCCAGCGCCAAGGTCCTCCAGTACCTGATCCTCGCGGCCGCGTGCGTCCTGGCCATCGTGGTCCCGATCGGCCTGATGGGCCTGCGCTGGCACTATTTCACCGACACGGTCGGCGGCGCTGCCGTCGGCCTCGGCACGGTCCTCGCGCTCGCCTTCATCCTGGACGCGCCGATCGTGCGGCGCTGGCTTGCCGCCGCGAGCGGGCGGCATGGTCGCACCGGGGCGTAAGCCGGCACGGCCGCAGCCGCTGTCGCCGGCGGCCCATTCTTAATAGCCGCTTCATAAGCTATTCCGCCGCCGACCGGCGGGGAGGTACGGACGGGTCGATTGTCCGGCGAAATGCCGACGGGTCCTTTGCCCGGGTGCCTCCGCGGCGGTGCCGAACGCGTTAGGGTGTCGGCCATTATGAAGGGGCCAGGACAATGACCGATTTCCCGCCAGGTGCCGGGCCAGATCCCGCGGGCCAGTCTCCATCAGGAGGAACTCCTCCGCCCGGAGGCGGTCCTCCGTCCGGAGGGTCGCCTCCTTACCCCGGAGGATCGCCTCCTTACCCCGGAGGCGCGTCGCCGACCGGCGGCGGCTATCCGTCAGGTGGCGGTTATCCGCCTGGTGGCGGGTACCCGGCCGGAGGAACGCCGCCCCCTGGGGGCGCGTACCCCCCGCCCGCTCCGCCGCCCGCGGCTGGCTACGCGTCGGTCCAGCAGCCGAAACTGCGCCCAGGCCGGCTGTGGTACGTGATCGCCCTGGCGGTCTTCGCGGCGGGGCTAGCGTGGCTCATCGTCGGCATCGTTTCGCTCGCCAGCACGGTGAACGACCTGCAGCGCGTGCCGTTGCCTGCGGGCGGCACGGTCAGTCTCGGGCACAGTGGCAGCTTCATCGTGTACTACGAGGGGCCAGGCGCTCAGAACGGGCAGATGCCGCCGTACAACATTCACGTGGCGCCGGCCTCGCCGGGCGCGGCCGTGTCCGGCCTGACGCGCTACACCTCGGACGTCACCTACAACTTCGGCTCCCACCATGGTCGCGCGGTGCTCACGCTGCACGTCACCAAGCCGGGGAAGTTCGCGGTCACCGCGACGGGGCAGCAGGTCGCCGGGGCCGGCCTGGCAATCGGGGGCAGCATTGCGAGCGGCATCGTCGGCGTCCTGCTGCCGGGAGTGCCGCTCATGATCATCGGCGTGCTCGGCGGCGTGACTCTGCTGGTCGTCCGCATCGCCAGGAAACGCTCGCTGCAGCGCCCGGCCTACGCGGGGTACGCGTACCCGCCAGGTCCGCCGGGCCAGCCTGGCCCCGGTGGCCCGCCTGGCGGGACTGGTCCTGGCAGCTAACCGGGCGCCTTGGCCAGGGTGAGCGGGACTACCGCGAGTCCTTGAGATCTCCTGGCCGCAGTCGGTACTGCTGCAGCCGCAGGCCGTGGTACTTCTCGGTCTCGCCGACCCAGTCCATGCCGATCCGGCGCACTGTCCCGAGGGCGCGCGCGTTGGCCGGCCGCACCAGCGCGATGACCTGCTCGATGCCCTGGTCGAACGCCCAGCGCGCGAGCGCGAGACCTGACTCGACGGCGTAGCCGTGGCCCCAGGCCTTCGGGTGCAGCGCCCAGCCGACCTCGAACTCCTCGTCGGGCGCCAGCGGGAGCAGGCTCGCCCCGCCCACCACCTGCCCGTCCGCAGCGCGCTCGATCGCCCAGCGCCCCGCTGGCGTCAGCATCCTGGCGTCTTCGGCGATCCATTGCTGCAGCACCACGCGCATGGCCGCGGCGTCCTGGATCCGGTCCATGGCAGGAGCGAGCCACCTGGAGACCTCGGCATCGCCGTAGGCGCCGAGCGCGATCTCGGCGTCCTCGACGTCCCAGCCGCGCAACACCAGCCGTTCTGCGACGAGTCTGTGAGCCATGCGGTTCACCCTAACGAGTGGGCCGGAGAGCGGCTGCGAGGATCCCCAGTTGACAGGAAACCATTTGGTTTCCTATTGTGGATGGCATGGACCCGGTGTTCCGTGCGCTGGCCGACCCGACGCGGCGGGCCTTGCTCGACGAGTTGTTCGTCCGCGACGGGCAGACGCTGGTCGCGCTCACGGCGCGACATGACATGACAAGGATCGCCGTGGCGAAGCACTTGAAGATCCTGGAGGACGCCGGCCTCGTCGTGACCAGAAGGCGGGGCCGCGAGAAGTTGCACTACCTGAACCCGGTCCCGATTCGCCTGGTGCACGACCGCTGGGTGAGCAAGTACACCGAGCCGTGGGTATCCGGGCTCGCCGACCTGAAGCGCGACCTGGAGAGCCAGATGGAAAAAGTCTTCGAGATATACATCCGCACCACGCCAGAGCGGCTGTGGGACGCGATCACTGACCCTGCGACGAGGCAGAAGTACCACTTCGGATCGTCGATCGAGTCCGACTGGACCGCCGGATCCGGCTACCAGCTCGTCCATGCTGGCGCCGAACGACCGCTCATGGAGGGCGAGAACCTCGAGGTGGACAGGCCGCGCAAGCTCGTCCAGACGATGCGCGCCCTGTGGGGCCCCGACGCGGAACGAGCGGGAACCTCGCGCGTCACCTGGGAGATAGAGCCGGTCGGCGATTCCTGCCGGCTCACGCTCATCCACGACCAGCTATCACCGGACGCGCCATCTGAGCTCTACGGCGGCTGGCCGATGATCCTCTCCGGCCTGAAGACCTGGCTGGAGACCGGCCAGACCCTCACGACGCCTGGCTCGCTGATGTACCAGGACCAGAACTGACACAAAACAGCCATCCGCATTCCGAAGGAGTCACCATGAGCCACACAACCATCACCGGCATCGCCGCCATCGGGATCCCGGTCAGCGACCAGGACGAGGCGGTGGAGTTCTTCGTCGGCACGCTCGGCTTCGAGAAGCGACTCGACGCCCGGGTCGGTGACAGCTTCCGCTGGCTCACCGTCGCCGCTCCCGGAGCGGCCACTTCGGTGGCGCTGATCGCCAACCCGGACACCAGCGCCGACACCGGCATCCGGTTCGCCGTACCCGATGCCGAGGCAGAGTACCGGTCGATGCGCGAGCGCGGCATCGAGACCGGGGACCTGCTGCGCTGGCCAGGGGTTCCGCCGATGTTTCAGTTCAAGGACCCTGACGGCAACACCTTCGAGATCGTCGAAGCGACTACTTGACCGCCGCACAACGATGAACCCGCGCTGGCGCTCCAGCGCCAGCGCGGGTTCATCGTTGCTCCCGAGCGAGAGCGGTCATCTGCGGGTTGGACCGCGGTACCCAGACGCCGCGGACTGCCGCCGGCACCGTCAGGAGACCGTGCCAAAGGACGGCCGGCCTGCGGTTTCGTAGGTGTGCATGACCAGTCCCTGCCGGTGGCCTGGCTGTTGGTGAGCCGGAGCCCGGACCTGGCGGCGAAGCCGGCGTTCTCGGCAGCTCGCGTCGCCGGGCCGGCTGCGGCGTTCGGGGCGCTCATAACGCAACGATAGACGGAACCAGGAATGAACCCTCAGGCCCAGGCTGCGATGGCGGCGTCCGCTGTGCAGGTGGCATCGCATGAGGTGATTGGCTGGTGGCGGGTGGTTCTGCAGACGATGGAGGTGCCGTGCGTGTCCTGCTGACCAACGATGACGGCGTCGACGCCGCGGGGCTTCTCGCGGTGCGCGCGGCGCTGACTACGTGGTGCTCGAGCGTCGTCGCGATCGCGCCCGAGTCGGACTGCAGCGGCTTCGCGCGCAAGTGCACGTTCTCCAGGCCGGTCGCGGTGACGCGGGTCGCTGGCGGTCAGCACCCGGTCTACAGCTGCGACGGGACGCCCACCGACTGTGTCCGGGTGGGTCTGCTCGGCGGGCTCGCGGCCGGCGCCGATGTCGTCGTGAGCGGGATCAACCACGGCTCGAACCTGGCCGATGACGTCGTCTATTCGGGCACGGTCGCGGCCGGGCTCGAGGCCGCGATCCTCGGGACGCCCGCCGTGTCCTTGTCACAGCAGACGCCGACAGGATCGTTCTCGGTGAACTACAAGGAGGACCTCGAGAGCGCTGGGCTGGCATACGACTTCGGGTTCGCCGCGGCACATGGCGCGGCGCTGGCCAGAGCGGTTGTCGGCGCCCGGCCGGCCGAGCCGGTCGTGCTCAGCGTGAACTATCCGGCGCTGTACACGGGCGGCGCCGCGAGCGTGCTGACCAGGGCCGGGCGGCGCGACTATCCGCGGGAAGACGATCTCGGCGCTTGCGAGTGGGCTGACGGTGAGGTGCGCAGGATGTGGCTGTTCGGCGAGCCGGACGCTTTCATTCCGGAGCTCGACGAATCCTTGGGGACAGACATCGGCGCGCTGAAGGCGGGGCGCATCTCGGTGACGCCGCTGTCGTTCGCTGTCGAGCTCAGCGACCTTTCGCAGCCGTTCCAGTCGTTCCTCGCCCGACTTGCCGAGGCCTTCCCGATCCGCAACGCCCTGGCGGTCGGGGCCGGCGGGGCCGGCGGGGCCGGCGAGGTGCGAGGCTCTGGCTCGTAGCCCCCCGCCGTGGCCGCCTTGGATTTGCGTGGGCCATTTCCCTGGTTGATTTGCTACCTTTTGTCGAGGCGGATGTGCCAGCGGAAGGGCTGAGTTGGGCGGTCGGGCAGATCGGTTAGCCGACGTTCCTCGCGAGAGGGCCGAAACGGCGCCTGACGGGCTGGCCCGGCAGCGCGAGGCGGGAGTCCTCGGTGATCTGTTGCGCCGGCAGGCGGCATTGCCGCCTGGACACCCGAGCGCCATCCCCGACAAGAGCAAGCGAGCCGCCGAGGCCGAGCGCGGCCGGCCAGATCTGGACAGCCAGTCCAATCTGGCGGACGCTGGCGAGCGAGGCTTCTGGTCGAAGGTCAGGCGATTCGAGCAGTTATGGCAGGCGCACCTGGCCCGCTGGCCGGAGAAGCAGGACGACGCGGCGGAACCGGACCGGCGCGACGATCCTCCAGGCTCGTGGCGCGGGGCCGGCGAGCGGTACCTGAACCCAGACCAGCACGCCGAGGCTGGCAAGCAGATCGAGTTACTCCACAAGCCGGAAGAAGCGGTGACCAAACTGCTCAAGCAGATCGAGCACGAGAACCCCCACGGCGCCGTCTTAGTCGGCCTGGAGCACCGCCTCAAGGGCGCCGACCGCCTCAAAGAAAAGTTCGCCGACAAGATGAACGCCAGTTCGGGCCTGGCCGTTGCTGATGCTGCGGGAATGATCGACGATGCGGTTCGGTACACCCTCTGCATCGGCATTGGTGACTACGCGAATGGACACGGCTACGTGCAGCAAAACCTCGAGCGGGCTGGGTACAAGCTGGCCTACAGGGAGAACCACTGGCTGAATGATCCGCAGTACAAGGGCATAAACTCCCGTTGGATTACGCCTGACGGTGGCAGGTTCGAACTTCAATTCCACACACGGGAGAGCTTCTACGCCAAGGAGCAGGTGACTCATCCCTCATATCGGCGGCTAAGGACGCCCTCGACGACCCGCGCGGAGCGCCAGGAACTGGCCGAATTTGAGCGTAATGTCAGCTCTGCTGTGCCTGTACCGCCAGGTGTTATGCAGATGCCCAGCTACCGCGCGAGGATCTAGATGGCCAACAAGATCACCTACTATGCGATCGTCGCCGGCGAAGCGACGGTCGATCGGCCCCTGGGATTGGTCCGTCGGCTTGAGCATGATGACGGCCCTGAGGATGAGGCTCTCCATCGAGATGGCGGTTGGCACTGGACTCCCCTGATCGTTGAACACGAGCACGGGAGTACTGATGAAGACCTTGTCGTGGTTACTCATGAACAAGCGAGCAAGATCGTTGAGTATCTGCGCGGCAAGTTTGCGGGGGGAGGAGCGAGATCTGCAGGGACATAGCACGGGTTGCAGTCAAGAATAACGGGCATATCGGGTCGCATTGTGACTGGAAACCGTGCTATGTCCCGGCGGACGGCACGGCAGCGCGGCTGGGTCGTTGATACGGGGCCGGGTCGGCGTCGAGCGCGGCCGTGATGCGCTCCAGCAGCGGGATACCCGCCCAGAACGTCGAGGCGGCGCTCGGCGCCTGGCCGTACCGCGTCGAGTCGGTCACGCCGTTGCCAGGGGGGCGGAACTCTGCCACCTGGCTGGTTGTGACCGCGGAGGGCCGGTACGTGGCCAAGCTGGTCGATGATGTCGACGCCGCAGGGCTGGTCAGCGGCCCGCGGATCGCAGAATTCCTTGCGGCTCGCGGGCTGGCCTGCGGTGCTCCTGCCCGTACCCGCGACGACGAACTGACGATCCGGCTGCCGGAGGGCACGCTCGCGCTGCTGCAGCACGAGCCGGGAGCCTCGCCGGACCTGTCGGTTCCTGGTCAGGTCCGGCGCGCCGGACGGGTGCTGGCCAGGGCACACCAAGCGCTGCGCGACTTCCCGGTCGGTTCCGACCCCCGCTATCGCTGGCCCTGGGAATGGGTCGCCCAGTGCCTGGATACCATCGCCATGCCAGAACACGTGACCTCCGCGGCGCGGCGCATCTGGCCAGAGATCGTCCGCACCGTCGCGGACCACCAGTTGTCGATCTCGGTCATCCACGCCGACCCAGGCCCCGACGGCTTCCTCCTCGGCGGCGATGGCGCACAGGACGCGCTCATCGACTGGGCAACCACGCTGCGCGGGCCGCTGCTGTACGACCTGGCATGCTTCGCGGTCATCACCAGGCCGGCCCGCAGGCGGCGCGCTGGTTCACCGAGGCGTACGTCGCGCAGATGCCGGAGATCGGCCCGCAGCTCGCTCACCTGGATTGCCTGGTCAAGGCGCGCTGGCTGGCCAACGCGATCTACTTCTCCTCGCGTATCGAGCGCGGCATAGTGCGCGGTTCCGATTCGCCGACCGCGAACCAAGACGGCCTCGCCGCCGCTTACGCCGGGATGACCGGCACGGACTGACTGACTGCCGCGGCCGTTCCGATCGCCAGTCAGGCTAGCGACCGACATAACGGGTTGGGCGGCGGCTACTTGCGCTGGCGGGATCTGCGGCGCGGGCGGGCGGCGTCGGGGAGTGCGGGCGGGTCTTCTGAGCTGGCTTCGACGCCGCCCGGGCGGAAGGCGGCGAAGAATTCGTCGAGGAAGCCAATCAGCTCCGCCTTGCCGAAACGGTCGGGGTAGAGCAGCGCGTAGATGCTGAGGCCGTCGATGACGGCGGAGAGCAGAACGGCGAACGTGCGCGGCGGCATCTCGGCGAGTTCGCCGGAACGCTGGGCGTCCACGATCAGGCCTTCGAGGAGGCGGCGCCAGCGGGAGGACTCCGAGCGCTGCACGGAGCGGAGTTCGTCGTTGACGAGCGCGCGGCTCCACATGCTCATCTCGAGGTGCGTCTCGCGCGCCGACTGGTCGGAGATCGGCAGCACCTCGATGCAGAACGTGCGCAGCGCGTCGAGGCCCTCTTCCTCGTCCACGGCCACCCTGATCCGCTTGTCGACCCCGTCATGGGAGATCCTGAGCGCCTCGAGCAGGATCTCGTCCTTGGACTCGAAGTAGTGCGCCAGCACGCCGTTCGAGTAGCCGGACTCCTTGGCGATGAGCCGCGTCGTCGTCCCGTCGAGGCCGTACTTCACGATTGCCCGCCACGCCGCGTCCGCCAGTTCGTGCCGACGATTCTCATGGTCGACAACTCTCGGCATGTGGGCTACCACCTTCCTCGCGGACGTAGCCCGTCGGCTTCGTCCTGCCTGACACGTGCGTCCGCACCGTACGGATTCGAGTCCTCTTGACCTTATTTCGGACGCCCGTCTACAATAACGCACCTCTGAACCCGCCCCCGGGACGAGAAGGCACCAGGTGGCCGTCACACACAACACCGAGCCGATTCCTGCGCGTGGCACGCACGAACGCGGCGATCTGTTGCGCCTGCTGGAAGAAAAGGCGAAGCTCGTCCGGCGGGAAACCGTACGCCTTTCCCGGATCGCGGGCGCGGGCCACTACACAGGCACCTTCTCCTGCGCCGAGTTGTTCTCCGCGCTGTACTACGCGCAGCTTCGCTTCAGGCCGGAGGAGCCAGGGTGGGCGGACCGCGACAGGTTCGTGCTCAGCAAGGGGCACGCCGCGATCGGCCTCTACCCTGTGCTCGCCGACCTGGGTTACTTCAAGGCCGACCAGCTCGACAACTACACCAGGCTGCACAGCCCGTTCGGCGACCACCCTGACATGCGCAAGGTGCCTGGCGCCGACTTCAGCTCGGGGTCGCTCGGACACGGGCTCTCGGTCTCACTGGGAATGGCGCTTGCCGCACGGGTGACCGCCAGGAATTACCGCACCTACTGCATGCTCGGCGACGGCGAGCTCGCCGAGGGCCAGGTGTGGTCGGCCGCCATGGCCGCCGGGCACTACAAGGCCGCCAGCCTCGTCGCGATCATCGACCGCAATCAGCTGTCGATCGACGGCACCACCGAGACCGTGATGGGCGTCGAGCCGCTCGACGACAAGTTCGCCGCCTTCCGCTGGGACGTTCGCCGTATCGACGGCCACGACCTCGACCAGATCCTCGACACCTTCCGCTACGCGCGGGACCGCGTGGACGAGCGGCCGCTCTGCGTCATCGCGGACACGGTGAAGGGCCGCGGCGTCAAGCGGATGGAGCTCGACAAGGACTGGCACGTCGGCAACCTCATGGGCGCTGACTACGACGACGTGATGGCCGAGATCGACGCGGGGCTGCAGCCAGCCAGGAGCCTCGCATGACAAGCGAGACAAGCGAGACAAGCGAAAGCGCGACCAGCGAGATAAGCGAGAGCGCGACCAGCACCAGCCCGCAGGAGATCTCCGGCGTCTTCCGCGGCAGCGCGGACGGCGCGACAGCGCTTTCGGAAACGGGGCTGAAGGACACGGCCAAGAAGACCGAGCAGGGCATCGCCGCTCGCGCGATCCCCACGTTCGTCGCGGGCGAGGAACTGGCAGATCTGGCCGACAACGACGCAAGAATCGTCGTCCTGACCGCGGACCTGGCGGGCGCGGGCCGCACCATCGACTTCGCGACGAGGCACCCTGACCGGTTCTTCAACATCGGCGTGGCCGAGCAGAACATGGTCTCGATCGCGGCCGGGATGGCCTCGACTGGCATGCGGCCGTTCGTCAGCACGTTCGCCGCCTACCTCGCCCTGCTGTGCTGCGAGCAGGTCAGGACCGACCTGGCCTACACGCAGATGCCGGTCGTCCTGCTCGCCCATCACTCCGGCATGACCCTCGGCTACTACGGCACGAGCCATCACGCGCTCGAGGACCTGAGCGCGATGCGCGGCATCGCCGGGCTCACCGTCGTCTGTGCCTGCGACGCCAACCAGCTAAGGGCGATCCTGCGTGCCTGCATCAACCACGACGGACCCGTCTACGTGCGGATGGGACGCGGCCGCGATCCCGAGGTCTACGCCGACGTCCCTGAGAACTTCGCCTTCGGCAAGGCGATCCGCCTGACCGAGGGCAGCGACATCGCACTGATCACCACCGGCTCGCAGGTCCGGCCATGCCTGCAGGCCGCCGAGGAACTGGCGAGCCAGGGCACGTCGGCCCGCGTCATCGACATGCACACGGTCTCGCCCGTCGACGCCGCGGAGATCCGGGCGGCCGTCGACGACGTCGGGACGATCCTCACCGTCGAGGAGCACAACGTCACCGGGGGACTCGGCGCGGCCGTCGCCGAGGTGATCGCGGAGTACGGCAAGGCCGTCACCTTCCGGCGGCACGGCGTTCCCGACGTGCACGTCACGCTCGGCCCGCCCGCCGCCCTCTACGCCCACTACGAACTCGACGCCAGCGGCGTCGCGAACCGCGCCAGAACCCTGCTGCAGCAGACGAGGGGGAACAGCACATGACCGGCTCCAGGGACAGTGCTTCCAGGGATCGGGACCAGAGCCTGCGCCAGCGGGCCGCCAAGGTTATCCCAGGGGGAATGTACGGCCACCTGAGCGCGCGCCGGCTGTCTGCGAACTACCCCCAGTTCTACGCACGCGTGCAGGGCGCGCGTGCGTGGGACGTCGACGGGCGCGAGTTCGTCGACATGATGTGCAGCTTCGGCCCGATGATCCTCGGCTACCAGCACGAGAAGGTCGAGCAGGCCGCCGCCGCGCAGCGCGAGCAGGGGGACACGCAGCCAGGTCCAGGCGCCGCCATGGTCGAGCTCGCGGAGATCCTCACCGAGCGGATCGACCACGCCGACTGGGCCATGTTCGGCAAGAACGGCAGCGACGCCACCCGACTCTGCGTCAGCGCGGCCCGCGCCACCACCGGACGCAGGCACGTCGTCGCATCGGAGCACTCCTACCACGGCTGGCTGGGCTGGTCTAACCAGTTCGCCGATGGCACGGCGGGCCGCCAGGACCCGGAAACCTTCCGCTACACCTACAACGACCTGGATAGCGTCAGGTCAGCGGTCGAGCGGGCCGACCCGGAGAAGGTCGCCGCGATCTTCGTCTCGCCGTTCCGGCACGACGCCGGCCACGATCAGGAACTCGTCGACCACGAGTTCGCGAAGGGCGTCAGGGCGCTCTGCGACGAGATCGGGGCCGCGCTCGCCATGGACGAGGTCAGGGCCGGTTTCCGGCTGCATCACGGCAGCAGCTGGGAGCCGCTCGGAGTCAAGCCCGACCTCAGCGCCTGGAGCAAGGCGATCGCGAACGGCTACCCGATCGCCGCGGCCCTCGGCAGCGACCGCTTCCGCGCGGGGATCGAGCAGGTCTTCGCCACCGGGTCGTTCTGGTACCAGGCCGTTCCGATGGCCGCGGCCGTCGCCACCATCCGCGCTCTCAAAGACGAGAACGCGATCGCGAGGATGGAAGCGGCGGGCACCAGGCTCCGCGAGGGCATCGCCACGCAAGCGGAGCAGCACGGCGTCGACGTCAGCCAGACCGGGCCCGTTCAGATCCCGAATCTGAGCTTCGCCGGTGACGCCGACTTCAAAAAGGCGATGGCGTTCTGCGGCGAGGCCGCCGCGCGCGGCGCCATCCTCCATCCGCGTCACAACTGGTTCTTGTCGTCGGCGCACACCGAAGCCGACATCGACCGCGCGCTCGAGGCGACCGACGCGGCCTTCCGCGCGGTGCGGTCAGAGTTTGGTTCTAGCTAATTCAATTTCAACGGGAGGGGAGCTGAAAATGAGTGCAGGGGTAACCAGGCGCCGGCGGCTGCCGCGCACCGCCAGAGTGTTCGGCGCGTTGATCGTCAGCACTCTCGCGGTGGCGGGTTGTGTCGGACAGAACTCGCCTTCAGGCAATGGCGGCAACGGAAACGGCGGCAACGGCGGTAGCGGTTCGCACACTCTCGTTATCGCGCGCAACATGGACCTGATCGACACCGATCCGTCCACCGCGATCTGCGACACGTGCCAGATTGTCTTCGCTGCGACGTACCAGACTCTGGTGACGCTCGCCAATGACAACCACACGCTTATTCCCGAGGTCGCGACGTCGTGGAGCGCGAACTCCGATCACACCGTGTGGACGTTCAAGCTGAACCCGAAGGCGAAGTTCAGCGACGGCACGCCGATCACGTCGGCCGACGTCGCGTTCTCGCTGCTGCGGCTCAAGAACCTGGCGGGCAGCGCGTCCTATCTCGTGAGCTTCATGAAGGGAGTCACGACCCCCGATCCGCAGACGGCTGTCGTCACGCTGACGCGGCCCGACTGGGAGTTCCCGAACCAGATGTCGGCGACCTATACGTCCGTGCTGAACTCCAAGGAGGTCAAGGCCAACGGCGGCACGGACGCGGCCAACGCCCCCAAGACCGACCACGCCGACCACTGGTTCCAGTCGCACTCGGCCGGCAGCGGTCCTTACATGCTGCAGAGCTTCACGTCCGGCCAGCAGGTGACCATGGTCGCGAACCCGCACTACTGGGGCCCCAAGCCGTTCTTCACGAGAATCGTCATGAAGCAGACGGAGACGGCCGCCAGCCAGGCTCAGCTGCTGCAGAGCGGCGAGGCCAACATCGCCATGCAGCTCAACCCCGTCACGGCGGCGAGCCTGCAAGGCCAGTCCGGCATCACCATCAAGACGATCCCGTCGTTCAACGTGCTCTGGATCGGCATGAGCTCCGAGCCCAAGAACAAGTACGTCCAGGGGCCGATGACGCTGAAGGTCCGCAAGGCGATTCTCGCCGCGATCAACTACAAGGAGCTTGAGTCCGTCCTCATGAAGGGCGACAGCAAGCTGCAGGGTTCGCCGATCCCGAACGGCTTCCCAGGGTCCGCTGGCCTCCCGCTGCCGACGACGAACGTCCCGCTGGCCAAGAAGCTGCTGGCGCAGGCCGGTTACCCGCACGGCTACAAGCTGACGCTCTCCTACCCGGAGATCAACGCGTACGGCGTCGACCTCGGCGTGCTCGCGCAGCTGCTGCAGACCCAGCTGAAGAAGGCCAACATCAACCTGTCGCTGAACCCCGCGACGTTCGCGGTGAACACGACCGCCTGGGGCGGCCACAAGCTGCCGTTCGAGCTCCTGTACTGGGCGCCCGACTACTACGGGTCTGGCGTGCAGTACGTCGGGTTCTTCGGCCTCGTGGAGGGCGGCACCATGGGCGCCCTGTCTTCCGCGACGGCGACCTCGCCGCCGGTGGTCGACCCGATCGAGCAGAAGTACTACGAGGCGGCGCTGGCAGCGGGTTCCCAGGCGGACGCCGATCACAACTTCAACCTGGCTGGGCTGCAGATGCAGGCCGACCCGGTCGCGATGCCGCTGTTCAGCCCCGACATCGTCATCGGCTACCAGAACGGCATCAAGGGCGTCGGTTACAGCGGCTGCTGCAACCTGAAGCTCTGGCAGCTGTCCCGATAGCCCCATCTCGCTAGGAGAGAACGCGGTGCTCACTACCACTGGGGCCAGTCCAGACCTGCGGGTCCTCGTTGTCACCGGCGGGCACCCGTTCGAGATGGAGCCATTCCTCGACGTCTTCCGCGGCATGCCCGGCATCAGCTGGGAGCACGTCCAGCCGCCGGAAGCACGGGACTTGTTCCGGGGGGACCAGGCCGGGCGGTGGGACTCGATCGTCTGCTACGACATGCAGGGGATCGAGTTCCGCAAGCCCGAGCCGCCCAGGTTCGAGCTGCCGCCCGCTGACTACGCCTCGGGCATCGTCGAGATGCTCGAGGCGGGTCAGGGGATCGTCTTCCTGCACCACGCGATGTCGGCGTGGCCTGCCTGGTCGCTCTGGCCGCGGATCGTCGGCGGTCGCTGGCACTACATGCCTGGCGAACTCGACGGCACCCGGTACCCGTCATCCGGCTACACCAGGGAGGTGCAGCACCACATCTCGGTCCTCGACCCAGGCCATCCGATTTGCGCCGGCCTCGGCGACGGATTCGAGATCGTGGACGAGGTCTACCTGAACCCCGTCCTCACCGAGATCATCCATCCGATCCTGCGGACCAGCTACCCGATGGACTCCAGCGCGTTCTTCTCCGGGCAGCTCGCCATCACGGGCCACATGTATTCATCGGACGGATGGTCACATCCACAGGGAACCGGACTCGTGGGCTGGGTCAAGCCCGCGGGGCTGAGCCCGATCGCCTATCTGCAGCCAGGGCACGGGCCGGCCGCCTACGGGAACGCCAGCTTCCGCACGCTGCTGTCGAACGCCATCGGGTGGGTCGCCTCACCTGAGGCCCGCGAGTGGGCCAAGGCGAACCCGTTCCCGCTCAGATGATGCCAAACTGGGCACTGGCCTTGAAACGGGCGGCACGGGAGGAGACCGACGGGACGTGCTGAAGTACATAGCGCGCAGGGTGATCGTCATCCCGCCGCTGTTGCTCGGCGTGGTGACGGCGACGTTCCTGATCACGCGGCTCATCCCGGCGAACCCGCTGGCCACCGTCCTCAACCCGCGGTCACTCGGCGACAAGCAGGTCGTGGCGGCCGCGGAGGAACACTGGGGGCTTGGCGGCACGATCATCCAGCAGTACGGCCGTTACATCGCGAACCTGCTGCATGGCGACATGGGCACGTCGTTCGTCACGAAGGGCCCGGTGTCCAGCGACCTCGCGCTGCGGCTTCCTTTCACGCTTGAGCTCGTGTTCGCGTCCATCGTGATCGCGGTCATCGGCGGCGTCGGCATCGGCGTGCTCGCAGCCGTCCGCCAGAACAAGTTCACCGACACGTTCGGCCGGTTGTTCACGCTGGTCGGGTCCTCGACCCCGCAGTACTGGTCGGGGCTGGTGCTGCTGCTCATCCTCTCCACCCGGCTGCACCTGCTGCCAGGGCCTGGGCAGCTGTATCCGCAGGTGTACGCACCGCACAGGTTCACGGGCTTTTACGTGATCGACGCCCTGGCCGCCGGGAACTGGCAGCTGGCCTGGCAGGCCGTCGAGCACCTCATCCTGCCGGCGTTCATTCTCGGCTGGGGCGTCATGGGCAGCATCGCGAGGATCGTCAGGGCGAGCATGCTCGACGTGCTCAGCCAGGACTTCGTGCGGACGGCCCGCGCGAAGGGCGCCCGTGAGGTCTCCGTCATCCTGCGTCACGCGCTGCGCAACGCCATGCTGCCGGCGCTCACGATCATCGGCTTCTCCGTCGCGTACCTGCTCAGCGGCGACGTCCTCGTCGAGGTCATCTTCCAGTGGGGCGGCATCGGCTCCTACGCCGTGACCGCGGCGGAATCACTCGACTATCCCGCGATCATGGGCGTGGTCATCGTCGGCGGCATCGCGTTCCTCGTCGCGAGCCTGCTGACGGATATCGGCTACGCGTTCGCCGACCCGCAGATCCGAGTCGCATGATGAGCGTCGTGCCGGAGGCGCGCCGATGAGTGCAGCAGATTTTCTTCTCCCTGACGCGCCTGAGGTAGCGGCTGCCAGGGTGACGGCCTGGCGCTTCAGGTCAGGCTGGCTCACCACGCCCGTCATCATCGGGCTGATCGTGGCGACCGGCTGGATCGTCATCGCCCTCACGATCGGTTGGTGGTCGCCCTTCAACCCGACCGCGCCCGCGGGCGCCTCGCTGGCGGCACCGAGCGCGACGCACTGGCTGGGCACCGACGAACTGGGGCGCGACGTCCTGACGAGGACGCTCTACGGCGCAAGGGACTCCCTCCCGCTGGCGTTCGCCGTGGTCGCCGGCGGCGTGATCATCGGCACCGTGCTCGGCGGGCTCGCTGGCTTCTTCGGCGGCTGGATCGACGCGGTGATCATGCGGCTGGTGGACCTGACGCTGGCGTTCCCGCCGATCCTGCTGGCGATGGTCATGACCGCGTCGCTCGGCCCTGGCCTGTTCCACATCGGGATCGCCCTGGTCCTGGTCTGGTGGCCGATCTACGCCAGGCTGCTGCGCGCCCAGATCATGTCGGTGAAGGAATGGCCGCACGTCGAGGCCGCCGTGGCATCGGGGGTCGGCCGGTGGCGGCTGTTCCGCATCCACATCCTTCCGCTCGCGTTCACGCCGCTGCTGATCAACGCGACCCTCGACCTCGGCCAGGTCGTCCTGCTCGCGTCGGGTCTGAGCTTCATCGGCCTTGGCCCCACCCCGCCCACGCCGGAGTGGGGGCTCATGATCAATGACGCCACCGGCTTCTTCTACCAGTGGTGGGTGGCGCTTGGCCCTGGCGTGGCGATCATGACCGTGGTCCTGGCGTTCTCCTTCATCGGCGACGGCCTGCGGGACCTGTTCGACGTCCGGACGACGACGAGTTCGTGGTGAGCGGAATGGACGCCGTCGATACCCCGCTGCTCGAGATCAGCGACCTGACCGTGACGATCGGGTCTGGGCAGAACGCGCTCACGGCCGTGCGCGGCATCGACCTGACGCTGCAGCGAGGCGAGAGCATCGGCGTCGTCGGCGAGTCGGGTGCAGGCAAGAGCCTGTCCATGCTCTCGGTGACGTCGCTGCTGCCTCCGAACGCGCGGCTCGGCGGATCTGTCAAGCTCAACGGAACCGAGCTCGTCGGGCTCCGCCACCGCGAGCTCCGCAAGATCCGCGGCGCCGAGGTCGGGATGATCTTCCAGGACCCGATGACGTCGCTGAATCCCGTCTTCACGGTCGGGCGGCAGGTCGGCGAGGCCATCAGGATCCACAACCCGCGGATGTCGCGACGCGCGATCGCGGAGGCCGCGATCGAGCTGCTCGCGGCCGTGGCGATCCCCGCTCCGAAGGAGCGCATCGGTTCCTACCCGTTCGAGCTGTCCGGCGGCATGCGCCAGCGGGTCATGATCGCGATAGCCATCGCGAACAACCCGGCGCTTCTCATCGCCGACGAGCCCACGACCGCCCTCGACGTCACGATCCAGGCCCAGATCCTCCGGCTGCTGCAGCAGCTTGCCGACGAGCGTGACATGGCACTCGTGCTCATCACCCACGACCTGGGCGTGATCGCCGGCATGGTGGACAGGGTCGCGGTCATGTACGCGGGCCGCATCGTCGAGGAACGCCCCACCGACAAGCTCTTCGCCGACCCGCGGCACCCGTACACGAAGGCGCTGCTTGCCTGCATACCGCGGCCGGACGAGACGAACACACGCATTGTCGGCATTCCCGGAACTCCAGCCGCCCTGCGCCCTGCACCGCGCGGCTGCGCGTTCGCGCCCCGGTGCGGCGAGGCGATAGCCGAGTGCGAGGAAACCGACCCGCAGCTGGAAGGCATCGAGGGCGCCAGGGTGGCCTGCATCGTCGCGACGCCGCCAGGCTTTCCGCCACGCCCCAGGCGCGCGAGCGAGCCGATGTCCGCTCGGGGGACAGAATGACCACGTCAGAAGCGATGCCGGGGGCGTCGGCGGACGCTGCGACCGCCACGTCGCCGCTGCTGTCGGTGCGCAATCTGGTGAAGGAGTTCACCCTGCGGTCAAAGGCCGGGGAGTTCGGCAAGCGACTGCTGCGGGCAGTGGACGATGTCTCCTTTGATCTGGGACCGGGTCAGGTGCTGGGACTGGTCGGGGAGTCCGGTTGCGGAAAATCGACGACCGCGCGATGCATACTCCGCCTCATCGAACCGACGAGCGGGCAGATCCTGTACAAGGGCGAGGACCTGACCGCCAAGAGCCACAAGGAGATGCGCCAGCTCCGCAAGGAGCTGCAGATGGTCTTCCAGGACCCGTACTCCTCGCTGCACCCGCGCCGGCGGATCAGGTACACCATCGCAGAGCCGATGATCGTGCAGGGCATGAGCCAGAAGGAGGCGCTGGCCAGGGTTCCCGAGCTGATGCGCACCGTGCAGCTCGACCCGCGGCGCGCCGACGCGTACCCGCACGAGTTCTCCGGCGGGCAGCGCCAGCGGATCGGGATCGCGCGGGCCCTGTCCGTGGACCCCGAGGTGCTCGTGCTCGACGAGCCGCTGTCGGCGCTCGACGTGAGCGTGCAGGCCGACATCATCAACCTGCTGCAAGGCCTGCAGGCCGAGCTTCAGCTCGCGTTCGTCTTCATCAGCCACAACCTGTCCGTGGTCCGCTACCTGGCCGGCGAGGTCGGGGTCATGTACCTCGGCCAGATCGTCGAGATCGGCCACGCCGGTCAGGTGCTGGCCAGGCCCGCGCACCCGTACACGAAGGCCCTGCTGTCGGCGGCGCCGGTTCCTGACCCGCAGGCGGAACGCGGCAAGCAGCAGATCGTCCTCGGCGGCGAGGTGCCAAGCGCGCTCGACCCGCCGAGCGGCTGCCGTTTCCACCCGCGGTGCTGGCTCGCCCAGGACATCTGCAGGACCGAGGCGCCGGCGCTGGTCGAGCGCGGCAACGGTCACCCGGTCGCCTGCCACTTCGCCGCCGAGGCGGTCACCGACAAGACCTCACACGTCGACCTCGCCGCCTCGGCGGGCGCGCCGGCTGCGGACTAGGGGCGTTTCTTGGACACCGGACGGCTTCCCTCGTACCGCGAGCTCCCCGAAGCGCCTGGCGGGCGCGGCCGGTCGGGCTGGCACCTGTTCGGGCCAGAGGACAACGTCGGCCTGATCAACCTGCAGACCCCTGAGCGCGTCGCCGCGGCTGCCGCCAGGGAGATCAGGGACGGCCGCATGTTCAACCTGAACGCGCCGATCGACCGGTTCAGCCCGCCGCTGTACGGCAGGAATGCGACCGGGCACCGGCTGATCCCCGAGGCAGGCGACACCGGCTTCGACGACGAACTCGACTCCTTCAACCCGCAGGCAGGGAGCCAGTGGGACTCGCTGGCGCACGTCCCGGCGTCGCCGGGGCGGTTCTACAACGGCGTCACGGTGCACCAGATCCGCGAGTCGCACAGGAACACCATCGGGCACTGGGTCGCCCACGGGATCGCGGGCCGGGGCGTGATGCTCGACGCTGAGCGGTTCGCCGGCACCCCGCCTGGCGACGCCGTCGGCCTCACCGCCGGCCAGCTCGAGGAGTGCCGCCGCGCCGCGGACGCGGAGATCGAGCCGGGCGACATCCTGGTCCTCTACACCGGGTTCGGCCGCTGGTACACGGGCCAGCCCGAGTCCGCGCGGCAGGCCATGGCCGACGACCGGGTGCTGACGGCGTCTGGCGTCGAGCACACCGAGGCGATGGCCGAATACCTGTGGAACCTGCACGTGTCCGCGGTCGTGTCGGACGGCCCGTCGGTCGAAATGTGGCCGCCGGACTGGCGCAAGGACGCCCAGCCGTTCGGCTTCCTGCACCACACGCTGATCGGCCTGTTCGGGATGGCGCTCGGCGAGCTCTGGTGGCTGGCCGGCCTGGCCGATGACTGCCGGCGCGACGGCAGGTACACCATGTTCCTGGCGAGCGCGCCGCTGAACGTGCCAGGCGGCGTCAGCTCCCCGGCCAACACTGTCGCCTTCAAGTGACCGCTTTCCTTCGCAGCACAGCTCTCTGCGGCGCAGCCGACCTCCCTGACTTCTTCGCCCGCGTCGAGGACGGCTGGCACCTGGACCTGCTGGCGACCGGGTGCGCGCTGATGCGGACGCCAGGGCCCGGCCTGCTCCGGGCGTCCCCCGAGGTCGTCGTCGCGTTCCGCTACCACGACGTCAAGGAGCTGGCGGTCACCAAGGACGTGGGGAACATGCCGATCGAGGTGCTCAGCGGGCAGTCGGCCGGGCGGGAAACCGGCGGCGACCGGCTGCCGGGTGCCGATCCTGGGGGCGAGCGGCGGGCGTTCTTCAGGATGCTGGCCGACCAGTTCTTCACGCACAACCCGCCGCTGCACAAGTTCACCCGGCGGATGCTGAGCCGCCAGATCCTGCGTCACAACCTGCGGCGATACGAGCCGCTCGCGGCGCAGATCATCTCATCGCTGCTCGACGGCATCACGGGCCGGGGGGAGATCGACTTCGGCGCCGAGGTGGCCAGGCCGTTCGTCGCCCGCTTCTGGGGCGGGGTGCTCGGGCTGACCGGCGACGAGTCCGCTGAGGTGGCCGGGCTCATGCGCGATCTGGACCTCATCTTCGGACTGCAGCGCAGCCCAGGCGACTCCGAGGTCATCGACCGGGCGGCCGATCGCTACGTCGAGATCGTGACCGGCTGCGTCGAGCGCGTCCTGGCCGCCGGGGGCAATCAGTTCGTCGAGGACATGGCCGCCGACCTGGCCGGAATCGACATCGAAGGCAAGCCGGAGAGCCTCGGCTCCTACGTCGCCGCCAATCTGTTCGACGGCTTCCACACCGTCGGCGTCGCGGTCTCGAACGCCTTGTACGTGCTCCTGGCGGCTGGCCGGTACGAGGACATAATGCGGGACCCGGGCCTGGTGCCTAAGGCATTCGGCGAGGCGCTGCGGATCGCGCCGCCGCTGCTGCTGACCCATCGCTACGCGCTCGCGGACTTCGTGCACGACAGCGTCCTGATCCCGGCCGGGACCGCGATCGCCATGCTGTGGGGCAGTCCCGGCTACGACCCTGACGTGTTCGCCGACCCCGAGCGGTTCCGGTGGGACCGTGACCAGCGCCTCCTGTTCACGTTCGGCGGCGGACCGCACCTGTGTCCAGGCAGGACGGCGGCCCGCGTTCTCGTCGAACATTGCCTGCGAGCTTTTGTTGAGCATGGAATTGCTTGGCAGCTGGCAGACGACCATTCGTATCAATGGCAGCCTGCGTCCGCGATGCGGGAACTCGTGGACTTTCCCGTGCGGGTGAGCTGAGCTAGCCGAGGTTACTCCGCTGGCGCCTGCGGGAGGCGGAACGAGCCGCGCTTGGGCGGCGCCGCGGACGGAGGCGGCACGACCGGGCCGATGTCGCCGTCCGGGGCTTCGTCGAGGTCGACGATCAGCGGGGCGTGGTCGCTGGGGCCCGCGCCCTTCCGCGCGTGCCGGTCGACCCACCCGGCGCGGACGCGCTTCGCCACGTCGCCGCTGGCCAGCACCAGGTCGATGCGCATCCCGAGGTTCTTCTGGAACATCCCAGCGCGGTAGTCCCAGTACGTGAAGATCCGCTCGTTTGGCCAGCGCTCCCTGATGACGTCGTGCAGCCCGGTCGCCTGCAGGCTGGCCAGCGCCTCGCGCTCTGGCTGCGTGACGTGCGTCTGGCCGATGTACGCGTCGGGGTCGAACACGTCGGCGTCGGCGGGAGCGACGTTCATGTCGCCGCAGGTGATCGCTGCCGCGGGGTCTGCCGCGATTGCGTCGCGCAGCGCCGCCAGCCACGCGAGCTTGTACTGGTAGTGCTCGGAGTCGGGGACGCGGCCGTTCGGCACGTAGACAGAGCGCACCCGGATCCCGCCGCAGGTCGCGGTGATCGCGCGAGCCTCGGGACCCGGGAAGCCGGGCGCGCCCTCGAAGCCCTTCACGATGTCGTCGAGGCCGACCTTGGACAAGAGCGCGACGCCGTTCCACCGCGGCTCGCCGTGCGAGGCGAACTCGTAGCCCCTGGTGCGCAGGTTGGCGCCGAGCAGGCCGGCGAACGCGTCGTCTGAGAGCTTGGTTTCCTGGAGGCAGACGATGTCCGGCTTGCGCTGGTCAAGCCACGGCAGCAGCCGCGGTACCCGCTGCTTCACGGAGTTCACGTTCCACGTCGCTACCCGCACTGCCCCAAGCATAGGCCGCCTCCGCGCGCGCCTCCCGCGCGCACGACCCTATGAACCCATAGTGGGCCTATAGCACCACCAAGGGTTCATAGGGTTGGCTGGCTTTGGTTGACTGTGCGGGTGCTGAACATCCCGCGGGTCGCGCTTGGGTGCGGAAACTTCGGCGGCGTGGGGTCAGCGCCTGAGTTCTTCGGGCAGGGACTCACGCAGGACCAGGCCCTTGAGCTGATGGATGCCGCGTGGGAACTCGGCATCAGGCACTTCGACACGGCCGACGCCTACGGCGGCGGGCGCAGCGAGCAGGCCATCGGGCGGTGGATCAGCTCACGCGGCGTCAGGCCGGGGCTGACCACGAAGACGTTCAACCCGATGACCGCCGGCGCCGACCACGGCCTGGCTCCGGAGCGGATCGCGAGGCGGCTGGACGAGAGCCTGGGCCGGCTGGGGGTCGACCAGGTCGAGCTGTACCTGGCCCACGATTTCGACCCTGACGTGCCGCTGGCAGATTCGCTCGCCGCCTTCGAGGCTGCTGTCGCCGACGGTCGGGTCCGCGACTACGGGGTCAGCAACTTCGACGCGGCCCAGCTCGCGGACGCGCTCGCCGTCGCCAGGCCCGCGGCCATCCAGAACAGCTACTCGCTGCTCGCGCGGCAAGACGAGCGGGACGTCCTGCCGCTGTGCGCGCGGCGCGACGTCGCGTACCTGGCGTTCAGCCCGCTCGCCGGCGGCTGGCTGACCGGCAAATACCGCCGCGGCGAGCCGTTTCCCTGCGGCTCGCGCATGACGCAGCGCCCCGAGCCTTACCAGGATTTCCTCGATAACAGGACCTTCGACGCGCTCGACCAGCTAGAGCGGATCGCCGCCCGACGCGGGAGCTCGATGGCCGGCCTCGCGCTCGCCTGGCTGCTCGCCGGCGATAGGGTCGCCCAGATCGTCGTCGGGCCGATGCGCCCCCAGCACCTGGCACCGGTGACCGAGGCGCTGGAATGCGCGGTTACCGACGACGACAGGGTCGCGATCGAAAGGGCATTCACGTGGTCGAGCTGAGTGAGATCGAGGCAGCGCGGAAGCGGATCGAGGGCGCCGCGATCAGGACGCCGCTCGTGCGGCTCTACGCTGACGCTCCGGCTGAGATTTACGTCAAGCTCGAGAACCTGCAGCCCGTGAACTCGTTCAAGATCCGCGGAGCGACCAACGCGGTCGCGCTCGCGTCACCTGATGAGCGCGCGAAGGGCCTGGTCACCGCCAGCGCGGGGAACATGGCGCAGGGCGTGGCCTGGGCGGCGCGCGCGATCGGCGTGCCGGCCACCATCGTGGTGCCCGAGCAGGCGCCGCAGGCGAAGCTGGCGGCGATCGAGCGGCTCGGCGGGCAGGTCCGCAAGCTGCCGTACGACGACTGGTGGAACATCCTGGTCACCGGCCACGTCGACGGGATCGACGGGCTATTCGTGCACCCGGTTTCCGATCCGGCCGTGATCGCGGGCAACGGGACGATCGGCCTGGAGATCCTCGAGGACCTGCCCGATGTCGACGCGGTCGTGATCCCGTACGGCGGGGGAGGCCTGACCACGGGAATCGCGAGCGCGATCAAGGCGCTGCGGCCGCAGACGAAGATCATCACGGCCGAGCCGGCGACTGGCTGCGCGCTGGCCGCGGCGTTCGAAGCCGGGCATCCTGTCGACGCCGGCTATCAGGCATCCTTCGTCGACGGGGCGGGCAGCGGCCGGGTGCTGGACATCATGTGGCCGGTGGTCAGGCAACTCGTCGACGATGCCCTGGCGATCCCGCTGGATGACGTCGCCGCCGCGCTCAGGCTCCTTGCCGAGCGCGTAAGGGTTATCGCCGAAGGCGCGGGTGCGCTGTCCGTGGCCGCAGCCATGGCCGGCCGGGCCGGCGGCGGGAAGGTCGCGTGCGTCATCTCGGGCGGC
Organism: uncultured Actinomycetota bacterium; assembly: GCA_963739025.1. GTDB lineage: Bacteria > Actinomycetota > Actinomycetes > Streptosporangiales > Streptosporangiaceae > Chersky-822. The sequence goes on from CAVTYS010000009.1 coordinate 369,000, forward strand.
AACATCAACCTCAGCAAGCTCGCCGAGATCCTGCAGGGCGGCCCTGAGCAGGTCGGCTAGCGTTCCCTGACGAGTCACAACTGTTACCTAATCCCCAATTGCCCCCCTTGCACGAGTGTGCGCCAGATGGTTTGATCGGCGGAACAAATTCGAGCGCTGGGGAGGGCGAATTTGACGTTCCGCGTCGTCCGCCGTGCCCAGGCAAGCTGGCGCGGAACGTTGCCGCAAGGAAGCGGCAGGATCGCTCTCGGCAGCGGCGCGTTCGACGGACCGTACTCGCTCCGTGCGCGGGTCGAGGACGGTGAGCACGCGACCAACCCCGAGGAACTCATCGGGGCGGCCGAGGCGGGCTGCTTCACGATGTCGCTGGCGAACCTGCTGACCGAGGCCGGTCATCCCGCCAGGGAGCTGCGCACCACCGCCGACGTCACGCTCGCGCAAACCGGCGGCGGCTTCGATATCACCCGGATCGCGCTGCGGACCGAGGGCGAGGTGCCAGGGATCGACGACAACGTCTTCGCTGACCTCGCCATGCAGGCGAAGAACTGCACGGTCTCGCGCGCGCTGGCCGGCACCGAGATCACGCTCGAGGCGCATCTCGCTGCGAGCTGAACTGAACCCCGAGAGACCCGATATCTGGCATTGCGGGAACTGGAGGCAACGTCCATGAAAGGACGCAGAGTAGTCGTCGCGTCGGTGCTTGGCGCGCTGGTTGTGGCCGGCTGCAGCAGCGGCGGCGGCAGCAACGCGGGCGGCGGCGCCAACAAGCCGTGCACCGCGTCGATCGGGCTCGAAGCGCCGATCACAGGCCCGGTCGCCGTGCTCGGCCAGGAGCAGCTGCACTTCGCGCAGCTTGCCCTGTCGCTGGACAACAAGGCGAACAAGACCAAGATCACGCTGGTGCAGGGTGACACGCAGCTCGACCCCGCGCAGGCGACCACCGTCACCCAGCAGCTCACCGCGAACTCCAAGATCCTCGCCGTCGTGGGCCCGGCGGGAAGCCAGGAAGTCGAGGCGATAGGTCCGCTGATGGCGCGTGCCGGGCTCGCGTTCATCTCCGGCTCCGCGACGAATGTGACGCTGACCGAGGGCAAGAACCCGACCTTCTTCCGTGTCGTCTCGAACGACCGTGTGCAAGGTGCGAACGACGCGAACTACATCGTCAAGAACCTGCACCCGAAGGCCGTCATGATCATCGATGACCAGGAGGTCTACTCGACCGGCCTGGTTGGATTCATGACGCCGATTCTCAAGGCGGCCGGTATCAAGGTCGACCACGAGTCCGTCCCCCAGAAGCAGAACGACTTCTCATCGCTCGTCAGCAAGATCACCCCGGCGACCTCCGTCGTGATCTTGCCGTGGCAGGTGGCCGGCAACGCGCAGCAGTTCGGCCGGAACCTTGCCCAGCAGCACAAGAAGGCCGTGATCTTCGGCACCGACGGCCTGTTCTCGCCCGGGACGTTCACGATCAACGGCTCGTACGTATCCGCGTTCGGCCCCGACATCACCGCGATTCCAGCGGACGCGTCGCTGGTGACCGCGGCGAAGAAGTACGGCACGTTCGGCACGTTCGGTCCGCCGATCTTCGCCGCTACGCACGTGATCGACGAGGCCGTCGCCTCTGTCTGCAAGGCAGGGCAGGCGCCTAGCCGGGCCAACGTGCTGGCAGCGATCAAGAAGACGAACGAGCCGACGTCGATCCTCGGGCAGCCGATCAGCTTCGACTCGCACGGGGACAACGCCCACGGCAAGTTCTTCCTGTTCAAGATCGACTCGTCCGGCAAGTACAACCTGATCCCAGGCTGACCGGACAACCTGAGGTAGCCGCCGTGGCGCGCCGGCCGAACGCCGGCGCGCCACGAGGCGGCCTAGCAATGGGGCGGATTCGCACCTGATGGGCTTCTTCTTCCAGGAACTAGTCAACGGCATCGTCGTCGGAGCGCTGTACTCGCTGGTCGCGCTGGGGTTCTCGATGGTGTACGGGGTGCTGAAGCTGCTCAACTTCGCGCACGGCGATCTGTACATGGTCGGCGCGTTCACCGGCTACTTCGTGATCCAGTGGTTCGGCGGGCCGAAGGCGCTGGCCATCCCCGTGGCGCTGCTACTAGTGATCATGTTCGTGCTGGCGGCCCTGCTGACCGGCGGCATCGGCGTGGCGATCGAGCGGTTCGCGTACCGCCCGCTGCGCAACGCGCCGAGGATCGCGCCGCTGATCACTGCCATCGGCATCTCGTTCTTCCTGGAGAACGCCGCCTTGCTGCTGTTCGGCGGGCAGTACCGGATCTACAACACCCCGGACTTCATCCCGTTCTCCGCCGGGTTCCGTATCGGGTCTGTCAGCATCGGCGTGGTCCAGATCCTGGTCGTCGTCCTCGGCGTCGCACTGATGATCGGGCTGCGGCAGCTTGTCGTGCGAACCAAGCTCGGCAAGCAGATGCGCGCGGTGGCCGGCGACCGGGAGGCGGCCGAGATGCTCGGGATCAACGTGAACTTCACCATCGCCGCGACGTTCTTCCTCGGCTCGGCGCTAGCCGGGGTGGCCGGCGTGATGGCCGGGCTGCTGTTCAACCAGGTCACGAACACGATCGGGTTCCTGGCTGGCCTCAAGGCGTTCACGGCCGCTGTGGTCGGCGGGATCGGCTCGCTGCCGGGCGCGATGCTCGGCGGCCTGCTGATCGGCATCGCGGAGTCCTTCATCACCGGCTACGTCTCCTCGCAGTTCACCAACCTGCTCGTCTTCGCGCTGCTGATCATCGTGATGCTGGTCAGGCCCAGCGGCCTGCTCGGCCAGGTCCAGCTGCAGAAGGTATGACGCCGCGGTGAACCTCGAGAAGCAGCCAGGAACCGGCCCGCGGGTCGGCGCCGACGAGTGGGTTGCCAGGCAGGAACACAAGCGCGAGTACCTGCCGTCCTGGCTCGGCTCGGCAGAGCGCGCCGCCGAGCGGGTCGGATGGTGGCCCAGGCTGGCCCTTGCCGCCGCCGCCGGACTGGCGCTGCCGCTCGTCGGCCTTGGCGGCTTCCAGCTGCAGGTCGGCATCGACGCCCTGGTGATCGCGCTGCTCGCGGTCGGCCTGAACATCGTCGTGGGCTGGGCCGGGCTGCTCGACCTGGGCTACGTCGCGTTCTTCGGGTTCGGCGCGTACGGCTTCGCGCTGCTGTCGTCGGCCCAGATCGGCGCGGCGGGCATCCATCTGCCCGCGATCCTGTCGGTGCCGGCCGTCATGATCGGCGCCGCGGTGCTCGGCCTGATCGTCGGGTGGCCGTCGCGCCGCCTGATCGGGGACTACCTGGCGATCGTGACCCTGTTCTTCGGCGAGGCGTTCGTCGAGTTCACCAACAACGTCGCTCCCGGCACCTTCGGCGGGCCGAACGGGATCGTCGGGGTCGACACGATCAAGTCGTTCGGCATCTCGCTGACCAGCAACCAGGGCTACTACTACCTGCTCGTGATCGTGGTGGTCCTGGTCATGGCCGTGCTGCGGCTGCTCGACACCTCGCGCACCGGGCGGGCCTGGCGGGCCGTCCGCGAGGACCCGCTCGCCGCCGCTGCGATGACCATCCCGGTCAACCGGCTCAAGCTGATGGCGTTCGCGTTCGGAGCCATGGTCGCCGCGCTTGCCGGGACCATCTTCGCGGCCCAGCAGATCAGCGTGTTCCCGCTCGACTTCGATACGCCGATCCTGATCCTGATCTACGCGGGCCTGATCCTTGGCGGTGCCGGGAGCATCGCGGGCGCCGCGATGGGAGCACTCGTCGTCATGGTCGTCTATGACGGGCTGCTCCGCAGCCCGACCGACTCCGGCTACCTGTTCTACGGCCTGATCCTGCTGACCCTGGTCGTGAAGCTCCGGCCGTGGCGCAGGCTGGCCATCGTGCTCGCAGCCACGGCAGCGTTTGGTTTCGCCGCTCATGCCATCGCCGGCGCGATCTCGGCCAGCGCGGTGGCGGGGGGCCCGGCTTCCGGCGGCTGGATAGGCGCCATCTTGCGGGACTGGGTGATCGTGCCGGCCGACCCGCGTGTCCCGGGAAATATCGGGTTCGTGCTGCTGATCTGCCTGCTGATCGCGCTCGTCCAGATCAAGGGACCGTGGCGGCCTGTCCTGCTGGTGCTGACGATCTACCTGGGTGCGTTCGTCTGGGAGACCCGCCTGGCTGCGGAGCCGGCGATCACCAGGCAGCTGATGATCGGCGCGATCCTGATCGTGATGATGGTCGCCAGGCCGCAGGGACTGCTCGGGCAGCGCAGGGTCGAGACGCCGACATGAGCGATCCGCAGCAGCCGCGCTCGGCGATTCTCGAGCTGGACCAGCTGTCGCTGTCCTTCGGCGGCCTGGCCGCGCTGTCCGGGCTCGACCTGCGAATCACCGACGGTGAGATCGTCAGCCTGATCGGGCCGAACGGCGCAGGCAAGTCGACGGTCTTCAACGTCGTCACCGGCGTGTACCAGCCGAGTTCTGGTGACGTCAGGTTCGCGGAACACTCGATCGCTGGCCTGCCGCCGCACCGGATCGCCCGGCTCGGCATCGCCCGTACGTTCCAGAGCCTGCGGCTGTTCCTGAACATGTCGGTGCTCGAGAACGTGATGGCCGCGACCTACGGCAGCACGCGGGCAACGCCGCCTGAGTCGGTGCTGCGGCTGCCGTGGGCCAGGCGCGAAGAGCGCCAGGCGAGAGAACGGGCGATGGAGGCGCTGTCGTTCTTCGGCCAGCGGCTCGCGGGCTACCGCTGGGACCAGCCCGCGTACTCGCTGTCGTACGCGAACCGGCGCCGCCTGGAGATCGCCCGCGCGCTCGCGACCAAGCCCAGGCTGCTGCTGCTCGACGAACCGGCCGCGGGGATGAACCCGACCGAGACGCACGAGGTGACCGAGCTGATCAGCCGGCTGCGGGACGAGCTTGGCGTCGCGATCTGCGTCATCGAGCACGACATGCACGTCGTGTCCGGCTGCTCGGACCGGGTCGTCGCGCTGGACCACGGTGTCAAGATCGCCGACGGCGACTTCGACAACGTAGCCAACGACCCCGCGGTCGTGGAGGCCTACATGGGCCGCGATCCCGAAGCCCTGGCGGAGTCGTAGTGGACCTTCTGAGCCTGGAGAACGTCACCACGTACTACGCCCAGATGCGGATCCTCGAGGGCGTCAACCTGCAGGTCGGCAGCGGGGAGCTGGTCTGCCTGCTTGGCGGCAACGCGTCGGGCAAGTCGACGACGCTGAAGACCATCCTCGGCATCGTGCAGCCCAGGTCGGGACGCGTGCTGCTGGACGGCGAGGACGTGAGCACCTTGCCGGTCCCGCAGCGGATCGCGAAGGGAATCGCGATCGTGCCGGAGAACCGCAGGCTCTTCGGGCAGCTCACGGTCAGGGAGAACCTCGAGCTCGGGGCTGTGCTGCGCGGGCGCGACAAGCTGGACGAGGACTTCGACCGGATCCACGGGCTCTTCCCGCGTCTGCTCGAACGCCGCGGCCAGCTGGCGGGCACCCTGTCCGGCGGCGAGCAGCAGATGGTCGCCATGGGCCGCGCCCTGATGTCGCGGCCGCGCCTGCTGCTGATGGACGAGCCGTCGATGGGCCTGTCGCCCGCGCTCGTGCAGCAGAACTTCCAGATCATTAAGGAAGTCCACCTGTCGGGGGTGTCCGTGCTGATGGTCGAGCAGAACGCCACGATGGCGCTGACCATCGCCGACCGCGGCTACGTCCTGTCCACCGGCGAGATCGTCCTCGAGGGCGCCGCCGCCGACCTGCTCCGCAGCGAGGACCTCAAGCGCGCCTACCTCGGCCGCTAGCCACGCCCCCCGCCCCCTCCCCCGCCTCCGCCCCCCCTCCCGCGCCCCCGCGACCGCGCCCCCGCGATCGTGGCGCGCGCCGCCCGACCAGCCACATGGCACGGCTTCCAGTCATGCCGGCGATCGATTCGTCCGGTTTGCGGTCACCCAGGCCGTGCTAAGTGGATGCGAGGCGGCGGTCCGGGCGTTGACCGGGCGAGGTTCTCGGCCTATTTTTCTGTTAATGAGTAATTCGTCTGCCGGCGTCGCTTCGGCCTACCCGGCCCCGTCCCCCGCGATCCTCGGCGCGCGAGCCCGGTTCAGCTCGCTCAACGAGGACTTCGTCTATCTCGACGCACCAGGCGGTACCCAGACCCCCGACGAGGTCGCCGCGGCCGCTGCGCAGGTGTACCGCGAATCGAGCGGCAACACCGGTGCGCCGTACGCGACGAGCAGGCGGCTCGAGGCCCTCGTCGACGAGGCCAGGGCGGCCTCGGCGCGCTTCTTCGGCTGCACGTTCGACGAAATCGTCTTCGGCGCGAACATGACGACGCTGAACTTCACGTTCTCCAGGACACTCGGCCGGCAGCTGAGTCCCGGCGACGAGATCGTGGTGACCAGGCTCGACCACGACGCGAACGTGGCGCCTTGGCTGGACCTGGCCGCCGACCGTGACCTCGTGGTCCGGCACGCCGACGTGCACGCCGACACCAGCTTGGACCTGAGCGACCTGGAGGCCCAGCTTGGCCCGCGCACCAAGGTCGTGGCGTTCCCGTGGGCGGCGAATTCGACCGGCACGATCGTGGACGCCAAGGCGATCACCGAGCTCGCCCACGAGGCCGGCGCCCTGGCTTGGGTTGACGCGGTCCAGTACGCGGCGCACGAGCCGATGGACGTGCAGGAGATCGGTGCTGACGTGGTGATGTGCTCGGCCTACAAGTTCTGTGGCCCGCATCTCGGGATCGCTTACGGACGCCGCGACCTGCTCGAGTCCTGGAAGCCCTACAAAGCGCGGCCGGTGGGATTCGACCCAGTCGGGCACAGGTTCGAGACCGGAACCCTGGCCTACGAGCTCCTCGGCGCGCTGCTCGCCACGTATTCCTACCTGGACAGCATCGGCGGCATGGCCGCGCTCGCCGGCTGGGAGCGCCAGCTCGGCGAGCGGATGATGGCGGGGTTCCCGGCAGGCACCCGGCTCTATGGCCTGCCGACGATGGAAGGCCGGGTGCCCACGTTCCTGATCAACTTCCCCGGCGTCTCCTCCGCTCAGCTCAGCCAGGAGCTTGCCACCCGCGGCTTCGGGGTGTGGAGTCACGGCAGCTACTACGCGCTCGGCCTGCACGAGCGGATCGGGTGGGGCGAGGCCCTGCGGATCGGGCTCGCGCACTACAACACCATGGCGGAGATGGACAGGTTCAACGAGGTGCTCGGAGAACTCGTGGCCAAGCACCAGCCCGCGGGCCAGACGCGATGAGCAGGGGCCAGCAGCCGCCGGGCGGGGCGGTCGTCCAGGCGGACCAGATCCCGGCTCAGCTGGGATCTGGCGGGGCGAGCGTGCGGCAGCTGCTCGACACGGGAGCGGGCGGGCCCGGGCTGGTCCGCCGCATGGTGGACGTGCCGCCGCGGTCGACTTTCTCTGGTTCGGCCCGCGAAGCGGGCGAGCTCTGGTTCGTCATCGGCGGCTCCGGCCAGCTGGCCGCCGACGGGCGGCCGGGTACCGCGCTGCGGCCGGACCGGGCCGTGTGGGTTCCGGCAGGCTCAGGCTTCGAGGTCCAGGCAGGCGAGCGCGCGCAGCTGCGCCTGGACATCGTCGCGCTTCCCGAGGACGTGCCGCCCTCGGATCCGGCCAGCCGCGAGCTGGGCACCAGCGACTTCGCCGACTGCGAGATCGAGACCACCGGCGACCGGCAGTTCCGGGTCCTGTTCGGCCCTGGCCACGGCTGCTCGGTCGCGACGCAGTTCGTCGGCGAGATCCCGCCGGGCCGCGCCCCTGAGCACAGCCATCCGTACGACGAGGTCGTGCTGATACTCCACGGCACCGGCACGGCGCACATGGGCGGCACCGAGCAGCCGCTGACGCCGGGCACGTGCCTGCACCTGCCGCCCGGGTTGCCGCACTGCCTGGAGAACACGGGCTCTGACCAGCTGCGCGTGCTCGGCGTCTTCCACCCCGCCGACAGCCCAGCGGCCAAGCTCCCGCCAGGCAGATAGCGATGACGCCCGCGCCCGCGGCACGGCATCCCCTCGATCCGCTCAGCGCGGAGGAGATCCGGCGGGCCGTCGCGATCGTCAGGGCGAGCGGATGCGGCACGCTGGAGACGCGTTTCGTCTCGGTCGGCCTGCACGAACCGGGCAAGAGTGCCCTCGCCGCGTACCGGGACGGTGCGGCTGTCCCGCGCGAGGCCTTCATCGTCGCCCTGGAGCCGCAGGAGCACATGACGTATGAAGGCCTCGTGTCGCTGGCGGACGAAGTCGTCCGGTCGTGGCGGCCGGTTCCCGGCGCTCGCGCGCCTCTCACCGTCGGGGAGTACCTGGACTGCGAGCGCCTCGTCAGGGCTGACCAGCAGTTCCGCGAGGGCCTGCGGCGGCGGGGCATCGACCACCCGGACCAGGTGCTGGTCGAGCCGTGGGGGATAGGGACGTTCACCAGGGAAGAGGACGCGGGCCGGCGGCTGGTGTGGACCTTGTGCTTCTACCGCGCCAGCCCTGGTGACAACCCGTATGCCAAGCCCATCCACGGGCTGCACGCGGTCGTGGACGTGGACGACATGGCGGTCCTGCGGGTGGAGGACCTCGGGATTGTCCCCTTGCCGCCAGGAACCGGGGACTACACCTCGGCCGCGACCGGCCGTCGCGACGACCTCAAGCCCATCGAGATACGCCAGCCCGGCGGCGTGAGCTTCGACATCGACGGCTGGGAGGTTCGCTGGCAGAAGTGGCGCCTGCGGATCGGCTTCAACGCGCGCGAGGGTCTCGTGCTGCACGCAGTCGGATACGAAGACGACGGTCGCCTGCGTCCTGTTCTCCATCGGGCATCAGTAACCGAACTCGTGATTCCGTACGCCGATCCCAGGCCGTTCCAGGGCTGGCGCAACGCGTTCGACATCGGCGAGTACGGCATCGGCATCCTGACGAACTCGCTCGAGCTCGGCTGTGACTGCCTGGGCGAGATCCGCTATCTCGACGTCGACCTGGCCGACGACAACGGCGAGCCTTACACGATCGCGAACGCGATCTGCGTGCACGAAGAGGACGCCGGGATCGGCTGGAAGCACGTCGACGCGGGCCTGAATCACGCCGAGGTGCGCAGGCGCCGCCGGCTCGTGGTGTCGTTCATCATCACCGCTGGCAACTACGAGTACGGCTTCTACTGGTACTTCTACACCGACGGGACGATCGAGCTCGAGATCAAGCTGACTGGCGTCGTGCTCACCTCAGCGCTCGCGCCGGGGGAGGTCAGCGACTACGGCACGGTGGTCGCGCCGCAGACGCTGGCCACGCTCCATCAGCACTTCTTCAGCGTGCGGCTCGACATGGCCGTCGACGGGCCGCGCAACTCGGTTTACGAGGTCGAGACCGTAGCCGTGCCGCGTGGCCAGGACAATCCCTACGGCAACGCGTTCCGCCCGCGGCGGACACTGCTGCGCACCGAATCGGAGGCGCAGCGGCTGGCCGATCCGCGCACCGCCCGGCACTGGCTGGTCGTGAACCCGTCTGTCGTGAACGCGCTCGGCCATCCGGTGGGGTACAAGCTCGTCCCCGAGGCGGGCCCGCAGCCGTTCGCCGACGACAAGGCCTCGGTCACCGGGCGTGCCAGGTTCATGACCAGGCAGCTCTGGGTGACGCCGTTCGCTCCGCAGGAACGGTTCCCGGCAGGTGAGTATCCGAATCAGCATCCTGGCGAGGCCGGGCTGCCCGAGTGGACGAAGGCCGGGCGGTCCATCGAGAACACCGACGTCGTGCTCTGGCACACGCTCGGCAGCCACCACATCCCGCGGCCTGAGGACTGGCCCGTCATGCCGGTCGAGCGCGTCGGCTTCACGCTCAAGCCCGTCGGCTTCTTCGCCCGGAACCCGGCTCTTGACGTGCCGCCCTAACGCGGCCGCCAGTCGTGTCAGCCCGGCGTGGGCGCCGCGGGCGTCGCGGGCTCCTGCGCGCGGGCGCGGATGGCCGCGGCGACATCGGGCCTGACGCTGGCGAGCAGCTCGAGCGCGGTGTCTAGCGAGGTGAGTCCCGCGTCCGAGCCGAGGCCGGTCGCGACGAGGGAGCCGCACGTGACGGCGAGCCACGCCGCCTGTTCGTAGTCGCAGCCATGCAGCAGGGCCGCGATGAATCCCGCGTCGAACGCGTCCCCGCAGCCAGTCGTGTCGACGACCGGTACCTCGATCGCGGGCACGTCGATGACGCCGTCGCCCCAGTCCAGCGAGCAGCCGTCGGCGCCGCGCGTGACGGCGACGCCGGCCGCTCCTGCCGCGCGGGCGGCCGCCATCGCCCTGCCGAGGTCAGCCTCGCCGGTGAACAGGCGCAGCTGGTCCTCGTTCGGCATGAACCAGTCGCACACCGCAAGCAGCGGCTTCAGCAGCTCGAACGTCGCGGCGTCGCCCACCCGCAGCACGTCGAGGGTGACGAGGAAACCCAGGTCCCTCGCCGCCCTGGCGAGAGCCTGCAATGGCTGGCCCGCCCACGGGCCGAGAGCGTCAGGGCCGCCGATGTGCAGCACGGGCCGAGCGTCACTGCCGGCCGCCGCGCCGGTCGCGGCGTCGAGCATCGCGGTGTCGAAGATTTCTGGCGTCAGGTCGGCGGGCTCCAGCAGCTGCGTCGCTCCTGGCGCGTGCAGCGCTGGACGCTCTCCGTTCGGGCGGATGGGCAGGATCGTGGCTGAGGTGCGCTGGCCAGGCTTGCGGAGGACGAAGCGGGAGTCCACGCCCTCCTTGGCCAGCAGCATGAGCAGCAGGTCGCCGAGGGCATCGTCGCCGACGGCGCCGCAGCTGAAGACCGGTATCCCGAGGCGGGCCAGGTCAACGCTTGGACCTGCGGCGGTGCCCGCGGCCGTCGCCCTGATCTCCTCCAGGAGCACCGATCGCTGGCCGAGCGGGATGTCGCTGACGGGGCGGCCGAGAATGTCGAGGATATGAACGCCGACGCTGAACACGGGCCCGAGGCTCATCTGCCGTCGCCGTCCTTACCGTCGCCGTCCTTACCGTCACCGTCCTGCTGCGCCATCGCGTAGCGGCGGCGCCTCGCCTCGGCGGTGACCTCGTCCAGTTCTTCTGTCGTGAGGATCCGCGGCTCGCCGATCTGCAGGGCCAGGCGGTAGGTGCGGGCGAGCCATTCGAGCATGATCGCCTTGTCGTAGGCCTCCCGCAGCGACGAGCCGTAGGTCACCGCGCCGTGGTTCTGCAGGATGGCCGCCGAGCGCGGCCGGTCCAGATCGCACAGCGCAGCCTGGATGCCGCTGGCGAGCGAGTCAGAGCCGAAGCGCCGGTACGTGACCACCGGAACGGGGCCGCCGAGCCGCGCGATCGAGTAGTGGATCGCGGGCAGGTACTCGAGCGTCGCTGACACCGCCACGACCTCGGCCGAGTGGGTGTGCACGACAGCCACCGCCTTCGTAGCGGCGTAGATCGCCAGGTGGAACGGCATCTCAGAGGACGGCCCGGCGGTGCCTTCGCGCACGACCTCCCCGTCGAGCGAGACCACCCACAGGTCGTCGGCCGCCACGTCCTCGTACGGGATGCTCGTTGGCGAGATGACGACGTGGTCGCCGACGCGGCAGCTCAGGTTGCCTGCGGTGCCATACGCCAGGCCGTCGCTGATCAGCCGCCTGCCGTATTCGGCGATCTCCGCGGCCGTGTTCTGCCACCGGATCGGCTCGTCCTGCTCCAGGTTCATCTGCGGACCTCACCCCCGGCAGCTGCGCCGTTAGATATATCGGACGACCGATTATAAAAGGGCAACCGCCCGGAGCGGGAGGGCAAGCCGTCCGTCTCCACGTAGGTAGACGTCATCAAGGAAGAGAAAGCGGCGCCATAGGGCACGGAGTCTCGGGTTAGCGTCCGGTGCGGCCTGGCGAAGACCCGCCCCGCGTCCGGGCGCGTTCGGCGCATGAGACGTTTGCGATAATTGATTCGTGACAGAAATGTTCCGCCCGGTTGGCCGTGTTCTCGAAGGCCTGCGCGGCGCCGGGTATCTCGCGGACAGCACGACGGGGACGGTGGTCCACCTGGCCACCGCGCTGGGGAAGCCGGTGCTCGTCGAGGGGCCAGCGGGCACCGGGAAGACGCAGCTCGCGAAGAGCGTCGCGCTCGCGGCACAGAAGCCCCTGATCCGCCTGCAGTGCTACGAGGGGCTCGACGAGTCGAAGGCCATCTACGAGTGGGACTACCGGCGCCAGCTGCTGCAGCTTCAGCTGCACCAGGGCGGGTCGACGGCGAACCTGGACGCCACTGGGATCTTCGGCGAGGAGTTCTTGCTGAGCAGGCCGTTGCTCGCGGCGATCAGGTCCGCCGAGCCGGTCGTGCTGCTGATCGACGAGGTCGACCGGCTCGACATCGAGAGCGAGGCGCTGCTGCTCGAGGTGCTGTCGGACTACCAGATCTCGATTCCCGAGTTCGGCACCGTGACGGCCCGCCACATTCCGCAGGTGTTCCTGACCTCGAACAACAGCAGGGACCTGTCGGAGGCGCTGAAGCGGCGGTGCCTGTTCCTGCACCTGGGCTATCCGAGCGTGGAGCGCGAGGCCGAGATCGTCAGGCTGCACGTTCCCGAGCTGGCCGGGCATCTCGCCACCGAGATCGCCGAACTGGCCGCGGTGCTGCGGAACGCGGACCTGAAGAAGCCGCCGTCGATCGCCGAGTCGCTTGACTGGGCGCGGACGCTGCTCACGCTCGGGGCGACCGACCTGAGCGACGACCTGATCAGGCAGACGCTGTCGGTGCTGCTCAAGTACGAGCGCGACATCGAGACGGCCGTGACCGAGCTGCGAATCTAAATGCAGGGGCTGCTGGCCGCGCTGGTGGACGAGCTGCGGAGCGTCGGGATCGGCGTCTCCGTAGGGGAGCACCTGGACGCCGCGCAGGCACTGACAAGGATTTCGCTGCATAACAAGGACGTGGTGCGTGCCGCCCTGCAAAGCACGCTGATCAAGCGTCCAGAGCATGTCGAGACGTTCAACCTGGTGTTCGACCTGGTGATGGCGTCGCCGGGAGACAAGGGCGCCTCGCTCGCCGAGGCGATGTCGGACGAGCAGCTCGCCGACACCTTGCGGCAGGCCGTCGGTGCCGGCGACCGGCATCTGCTGCGGCTGCTCGCCGATGAGTACGTCCGCCGGTTCGGCGGGCTCGAACCCGGGCGGCCGGTCGCCGGCGTGTTCGCCAACATCGCCGTGAACCAGGCGGCCGACCTGGGCGGGATCCGCGCCGGGATGCTCGAGTCCGGCGCGAGTCCTGTTGACGCTGAAGGGTTTGGAGGCAGTGGCGGCGGATCGGGTTCCGGCGCCGGATCGGGTGCCGGGGCTGGCGGGTTGCGCCGGCGGCTGGCCGAGTCGCGTGCCGACCGGGCAGTCGGGGACCTGCGCGCTGAGCTGCGGTCCGCGGTGCGGCGAGCGCTCGTCGCCGATCGGGGCGCGCAGGCGGTCAGGGAGACGATGCGGGTCGAGCTGCCAGAGGACATGGACATCGTGACCGCGTCGGCGACGGAGCAGCGGGCGATGGCCGCGGCGATCGGGCCGCTCGCGCAGCGGCTGACATACGTGCTCGCGCGGCTGGCCGTGCGGCGGCGGACGCTGTCGATCCGGCGGACGATGCAGCGGGCGATGGGGACGGGCGGGGTGCCGTTCAGGCTGGTGACCGAGCCTGCGCGGCCGCCGCGGCCGGAGATCGTGGTGCTGGCCGACATGTCGGGGTCTGTGGCCGCGTTCTCGCGGTTCACGCTGGACCTGCTGGTGGCGCTTGATTCGCGGCTGAACCGGCTGCGGGTGTTCTCGTTCGTCGACGGGGTCGCTGACATCACCGAGATGGTGCGGGAGGCGCGGGCCGGGGGGCGGCGGTTGTCGGCGCGCGAGGCCGCGCGCGATGCCGTGCGCTGGAGCGGCAGCTCGGACTACGGGTACGTGATGCGGGAGTTCGCGCGGGAGCACGCGCCGCGGCTGACAAGGCGGTCGGTGGTGCTGGTGGTCGGGGACGCGCGGTCGAACTACGGCAATCCGCGGGTGGAGGCGTTCGCGCAGATCTGCGAGCGGGCCGGGCGGGTGTACTGGCTGAATCCTGAGCCCCGGCGGTTCTGGAACGAAGGCGATTCGGTGATCGGGCGGTACGCGCCGCTCTGCGCGCAGGTCAGGGAGTGCCGGACGCTGCGGCAGATCGCCGACTTCGTCGAGTCGCTGACGGTCCTGTCTACGCAAACCCATGATCTGCCAGGCGCTCACGCACCCGCTTGAGCGCCTCATCGAACGGCCGCTCGAGAAAGACGCGATGGTCGGGCTCGCCATGATGATGCGTGATGCGATCCTCGGGATAGCCGACCGAGACCTGCCGGATGCGCTGCACGCCGCCTTCGATCAGCGCGAGCATGGATCGCGCGTGGTTCTCATCGAATTGCGACCATTCCTCGGTTCCGCACGCCACGTAGACCGGGGAGGTGTGGGCGAACATCTCGCGCTCCCACGAGTCGTGGTGGCTGGTCGCGTCGAAGTAGTCGGGGCCGCCGCAGCGGGCTGCCAGCCAGCAGCCGGAACCGACGCGCACCTCGGCCTGCAGGTCGAGCCGGCGCGCGCCCTTGCGGTCGTCGGTCGAGGCGATCACGCGGCCGTTCTGGATGAGCTGCAGGGTTCCCATCGGGAAGATGCTCTCGGCCTGGGCGGAGACGCTGACGGTCCCTGGTCCTGACATCCGGACGCAGTCGCCGATCTCATGGCCTTCGACGCGCAGGTCGATCATCGGGCCCGCGCTCAGGAACGTCCTGCCCGACCGGACGGCCCGGGTCCAGGCGTCATAGCTGAACGGCTCATCGCCTAGTCTCGCGTAGGTCCTGTACAGGCCCACCGGCACGTCGGCGCTCATCTTGTCGGTGCCGCCCACGAGGGGAAGCCGATAGCCGCAGTTGAGGTAGCGGTAGTAGTCCTCGTGGCTGGAGCGCCGCTGGACGATCATCTCGATGGCGTCGGCCCGCCCGGTCGCGATCAGCGTGGCGGGCTCGCCGTCCGGCAGCGGGAAGTGCGGGATGATCACGGTGCCCTGCTGCTCGTGGCAGCGGTCGGCCCAGTCGCTCACGGTCGTCTCGAGCCAACCGCCGAGCTCGCCCTCGGTCGGCCCGTCGGTGCACCACGGCATCACCGGGCGATGTAGGCCCCAGAGCAGCAGGTGGCCGAAGAACGGCTGACGGTTCTCCTGGCTTACCCAGGTGACGTGCCGGCCGTCGGCGGTCCGGAGCGCGGATCCGGTGAACTCCTCCGTAGAGGTGAACAGGCTGCCCCACTGACTCTGCAGCAGGTTCACCACGTTCAGGTCTTCGCCCTGCTGCTCGGTCAGCGCGCCCTGGGCGGACAGGAAATGGACATGGGAGTCCCCCGAGTACCAGCCGCGCTCGTTCATCGACGTCCAGCGGCGGATCCTGAGCGTGAGCTCGCGCTGCCCGGGCTCGATCAGGACTCGCTCCCGCAGCGGCTCGTATTCGAAGCCGCGGGCGACGTCGGCCAGCACGTCCCCGGTAGGCAGCCACCCCTGGCAGGTTCCGTCGATGTAGGCATAACTCAGCCTGCCGAGCCTGACGTCCCCGCCGACGTCGATGTGCCAGGTGCCGAGGTCGGAGTTGACGTGGCTGTGGTGCCCATGCGGCTGATAGGGAATTCCCGCTGGTGACCGGAACGCGACACGACAGGGCACCGGCCGGCCGGTGGCATCGTCGAGCACCGTGACGTGAACCCAGTTCCGCCCTTGCTCCGTGACCTCGACGCGGAGCCCATCGCGTTCCACGGGCCGGTCGTGCGTGAGGTCCTTCCACTGGAGGCGGCCGACCTCGTCCTCGCCGTCCTTCAGCACCACCGTCGCCGACCCGATCGCCGCGACCCTGGCGTAGGCATGCGGGCTATCGGGGTCGGCGGCCTCGCCCCATCCCTTCATCGGGTCGGCGGTCAGGTCTTTCGCGTCGCCGGTGGCTGGCAGCCGGTACGCGTAAGAGGCGACGCCCCTGTCCACCTGGACGGACGGTTCGCGGAGCGGGCGCGGACCCTCAGGGCCGAGCGCGGTGAACCGGAGCGTTCGCGCCGCCTCGCGGACGAACGGATGCTCCGCCGCGTTCCCCACGGTAATCGCCGCGACCAGCACCGGCGCTGCGATGGCGGCGAGCTCGATGGCGCCGATCCGCGACCCTGGCTGCGGGTTCTGCCACGTCCACAGGAAGTAGTCGGGAATCCTGCGAACGTCGAGCTCGCACTGCCGGAACCCGGCCCCGTCCCAGCGGCCCTCGTAACGGTTCGGCAACCCGAACTCGGCCGTTGACGCGGCGAGGAAGGGCGCGCTGGGGTCCCAGCCGTCGCTCCGTGCCCCGATCTCGAGCCGCTCGCGGATCGGAACCGTGACCGAAGGTTCCTCGGCCGCCGCGAGATCGAACCTGTACTCGGCCACCAGGCGGCCCGGAGGTACGTACTCGTCTTCTCCGGCCGCCTGCCGACGGTGCACGATGATGACGCGATCGGCGGCGCGGTCCACCGGTATCGTCACCCGCTCGCCAGGCATGATCCGCACGAAGCACGGGGCGTCGGGTCTGGCTGCGTCGCCGATCAGAAACGGCAGCCCGTGGAAGGTCTGATCGCCGGCAGGCGGCCGCCGGCCAGCTCCCAGATCCTCGATTCGGACGTTGCAGAACGGCGTTAGGTCGACAGGTTCGTAATCGCCCATTCGCCAATCATCGTGAATCGCCGGACCGCGTCGCGACTCTTTTAGCCAGCCCGCCCCGGTCCGCGTGGGCGGGGGCGCGGGCGGGCAGGGGCGGGGCGTCAGCAGGTTTCGTAGCGCAGGTGGAGTGCTCCCTCGCCCTGGATGACCTCGGCGAACCGCAGATTGGCCTGGGCGTCCCCGAACAGCCGCACGCCCTTGCCGACCAGCTTCGGCACCACGTGCAGCACGACCTCGTCGACGAGTCCCGCGGCGAGCGCCTGCCGGGCGATGCTCACGCCACCGGCCAGCAAGATGTCCTTGCCGTCGGCGACCGCGCGGGCCTGCTCAACCGCCTGCTTCATGCCGCCGGTGACGAACGTGTAGCTGGTGCCGCCGCTCTTGTCGATCCGCTCCTGGCCCCGGTGGGTCAGGACAAAGACGGGGGCGTGGAACGGCGGGTTCTCGCCCCAGTTCGGGTAGCCGTAATCGAACATCGTCCGGCCGATGACCTGCGGGCCGAACCGGTCGAAGTTGTCGGCCCAGACCCGGGAGTCCACCGAGTCCTCGCCGCCATCCATGCCTTGCTGCTCGCGCCAGCTCCGCAGCGGGAACACCCAGCCCAGGACAGCCTCGAAGATCGCCATGCCTTCCGCGTCGGCGATCTTCGGCCCTGCTATGCCGTCCAGTGACACCGACATTCCGAGAACCACCTTGGTCATCTCTCGCTCCTTCCGGCCGGACGCCCTGTGCGCCGTCCCGGTCCTGAGTCGGAGCGGACCGCTGGTTCTCTACATCCGCCGGGAAGTTTCTTCGTCTGCCAGCTTGGCGGCGCGGCCGGTCAGGTATCTGCGCTCGGGCAGGCTGGTCGCGAGCCGCGCGGCCTCCCGGTAGCTGGCCCGAGCCCCGGCGAGGTCACCGGACATCTCCAGCAGGTGGGCGCGGGTGGAGTGCAGCCGGTGATGCCGCGCGAGCTGAGGGTCGGATTCCAGCTCGCTGAGCACGTCCAGTCCCGCCGCCGGCCCGGCGACCATCGCAACGGCGACCGATCGGTTGAGGCTGACGACCGGGTTCGCCGTCAGGTGCAGGAGAAGGTCGTACAGGCCGAGGATCTCCGGCCAGTCGGTGGCGTCCACGGACTCCGCTTCGTCGTGCACGGCGGCGATGGCGGCCTGCACCTGGTACGGGCCCGGCCGGCCTTCAGGCAGCACCGCGCTGATCAGCGCGACTCCTTCGGCGATGGCTGCCTTGTTCCATATGCTCCTGTCCTGCTCGGTCAGCGGGATCAGGCTTCCGTCCTGGCCGGTCCTGGCCGGCCGGCGGGCATCGGTGAGCAGCATCAGGGCGAGCAGTCCCGTCACCTCGGCGTCCTCCGGCAGCAACCGGTGCAGCCAGCGGGTGAGCCTGATGGCCTCGCCGGTCAGCTCCGGCGCCGTGAGGACGCCCCCGGCGGTGGCGGTGTAGCCCTCGTTGAAGATCAGGTAGAGGACGTGCAGGACGATGCCGAGCCGCGCCATGCGCTCGGCCGGGCTGGGCAGCTCGAACCGGGCACCGCTGGCCTTGATTGCCTGCTTGGCGCGGCTGATCCGCTGGGCCATGGTCGCTTCTGGCACCAGGAACGCCGCCGCGATCTGGGCTGTGCTCATGCCACCGACGGCACGCAAGGTCAGGGCGACCTGGCTCGGCGGTGACAGCGACGGATGGCAGCAGAGAAACATCAGCGCGAGGCTGTCGTCACGATCCTGGATGCCGTCTTTCGACTGCTCGAGCGGAGCGGCGGCTGCCGCGTGTTCGGATTCCCTGCGCCGCCTGGCGTGCTCGCTGCGTATCTCGTCGATGAGCCGCCGGGACGCGACCGTGAGCAGCCAGCCTGTCGGGTTCTCCGGCACGCCCTGGTCGCGCCAGGCGGTTACGGCCTCAAGCAGCGCTTCTTGCACGGCGTCCTCGCACGCACCGAACTGGCCGTAACGGCGCACCAGCGCGCCCAGGACCTGCGGCGCCAGCTCACGCGACAGCTTGCCGATGTCCTCCGCGGTCACTGAGCCGTGCATTTACTGGTCGGGGGCGGACTCGTGCAGGATCGGCCACAGTTCAACCGGCTCTTCGTCCGCGAACGGCATGTCCGCGGCAATCTGTTGCGCCCGTTCCTGACTCTCGCAGTCCAGCAGCCAGAAGCTGGCGAGGTATTCCTTGGTCTCCAGGTACGGGCCGTCGGTGACGGCAGGCAGCCCGGCCTCGCGGCGCACCAGCTTCGCCCGCGCCGCGTCCGCCAGGCCGTACGCGGCCAGCAACTCCCCGGTCTCGCGGTACCGCGCGTTGAACGCTTCCTGCCTGGCGATCGCGTCCGGCCAGGCTTCGGGAGGCATCGATTCCCACTTCTCCTGGTTGCCATAGATCATCAGCAGGTACTTCACCGCCGCGCCTCCTGGTCATCCGCCCGCGAACTTCTCCCGGAAATACTGCACGATCCTGCTCGCCTGCTCGTGACTCACCTCAACGAGTTCGTTGTCGTAACTGCTGCGCTTCCACTCGACGATGATCGGCGTATGGCTCCAGCTCATATCCTTGGTGAGGCCTTCATCAGCGAAGCCGTTGTCGTACTCAAGCCGGCGGACGAGGCCCAAGGGGCGGTCGACTGTCGCACCAGGACCGACAATGGCATAGAAGGTGATCTTGTTACTCATCGAACGTCACCCCAGATTGTCTTGATCATCGCTGGCATCGGTATGGCGCCGCTGACAGTGCGTTGATAGGCCTCCAACTGAGAACGTTCGTTCCAATCTGTATCGGGCGCGCGCAGACGGTCGTAAGAGTCGTGAGTCAAGTTCTCTTTCGCGTAGAAGCTCTCAGCAGTATGAAACTGCAGCTCGAATCTATCGCCGTCGGGAGTCGTCCAGCGGGTGTTGATGCCCTTGTACTCAGGGTCGTCTCGCCAGTGGTCCTTGCTGTAGATCATCTGGTAGCCAGCAGATTCCAGGCGTTGCCGTATGTCGGCGGAACCGATGACGTAGTTCTCGCTGCTGAACTGGAAGGTGTACCGGACGGCGTCATGGATATCGGTGACGATGTCGGCCGGGCTGACGTTGAGTTCTTGTCTGCTGCGTTCAGCGATCTTCTCCTTGAGGCGGTCGGGGCCTTTGAGGCGGTGCTCTAAGCCGACTAAGACGCCGCCGTGCGTGTTGTCGCGCTCGATCTGCTTGAGGAGGCTCGTGATCTGCGTCTCGGGGCGCTGCAGGTCTTCGATGAGACCGCTGACCTCCGCGTTCTGTTCCGGGTTGAGGCAATGGTCACCCCGACCGCGCCAGGAGCCTGGCGGATCATCGTGGCGAGGCTTGTCCGTTCCCGCAGACTTGTCCGGCCAGCGAGCAACGTGTGAGTTCCAGAGGGCTTCGAAGCGGGGGACCTGATCCGAGAAAGAGCGGGATGGCCGATCGGAACGGTCGGCGCCTGGCGAGCTTGGGTGCCACGGCGGCAGGTCGGCCAGGCGCTGCCGCAGAGCATCGCGGGCGGGTGCTGACGGCGTCCGCGAATCCGGGAGGTCGACCGGGTCGCGCGTCGGTTTGTCGAGCCGGGGCACCTTTCCGTCCTCTCGGTCCGGAATTCCACGCCGCACGGTCATTAGAGCACCAAACTTGGCGTTTTGCGCGCGCATCTTGACCGACGGAGGTGTATGGATGGGACACCCATTGCGCTATCAGGTGATGGGTGTCCCATCCATACACAAGGCTTGTCGCGGCGGGCTTCGCCAGCACCCCAGCCGGTGCCAATGAGGCTCGTTGCCGGAGGCGCCGGACATCATGGCGCCAGCGCGGCGTAGCGTGGCGCACGGAGGTCAGTTGCTATGAGCTTTCAGAAGACTCCAGCCGGGACCCGCGGTGGCAGAGGGGTCCCCTCGAACCCGCTTACACGTTTCATGAACAAGATGATGATGAGCTGGCACCGGCGGTCGGGAGACAAGTTTCAGGGGATGGACCTGCTCTACCTGACGACGGTCGGCGCCAAGAGCGGGCAGAAGCGGCAGTCCACCGTCGCCCGCTTTGCTGACGGCGAGAACGCCTGGCTGGTGGTCGCGTCCGCGGGCGGCGCGGTCAGCAATCCGGCCTGGTACCACAACATCGCGGCGCATCCCGATCAGGTCTGGGTTGAGTTCGGCGGCCGGCAGGTCCACGTGTCCGCGCAGCAGCTCGAGGGCGAGGAGCGCGCGCAGGCGTGGCATCGGATCACCACGGCCATCCCGCGCTACTCAGGCTACGAGACGAAGACCGATCGGGTGATCCCGGTGATCCGCCTGACGCGTGCCGCTGACCAGGGCGCCTCGTAGCGGCGCGCCGAAGAGGGCGGAGACAGACGTGGGCCGGGTGCTCTACACGGCGAAGGCCACGGTGACCGGCGGCCGCGCGAACGGGCACGGGCGCACCGACGACGGCATCCTGGACATCCAGCTGCGGTCACCGCGGGAGATGGGCGGAGAGGGCGACGGGACGAACCCCGAGCAGCTGTTCGCCATCGGCTACGCGGCCTGCTTCGAGGGCGCCCTCGGCGTTGTCGCCAGGCGTGAGCGCGTCGAGCTGGGCGACGTGTCGATCGACAGCCAGGTCGGCCTGATCGCGGGCGACGACCGCAGGTTCACGGTGAGCGTCCGGCTCGACGTCACGTTGCCGCAGGTCCAGGACGCTGAACTGGCGGCGCGGATCGTCGCGGCCGCGCACGAGGTGTGCCCCTACTCCAACGCGACCAGGGGCAACATCGAGGTGATTTTGACGGCCAACGGCCGCGACGTCGGCTGACCGGCCGGCGCCAGCCGGGTGGCGTCGCTTCCGGCAGGTCGAGGAACGTGACCTACGCGGTCTTGGCTGCCGACCGGCTCCCGTCCCCGAAGACACAAGTTCTTGACAAGTTAGTGATGACTCACTATCTTGAGGCTATGCGTCAGGCCGGCAGGGTGCGGATGAGCGCGGACGAGCGCCGCGAGCAGGTGCTCGAGGCCGCGCTCGGCGAGTTCGCCGCGAGCGGGTTCGCCGGCACGTCTACCGAGGACGTCGCGCGCGTCGCAGGGATTAGCCAGCCGTACCTCTTCCGCCTGTTCCCGACCAAGAAGGCGCTGTTCGTGACGCTCGTCGAGCGGTGCTTCCGGCGCGTGGAAGCCACGTTCACGGCTGCCGCTGGCGATGCCGTCGGCGAAGAGGCGCTCCAGGCGATGGGCGAGGCCTACCACCAACTGCTCGAGGACCGGACGCTGCTGCTGCTGCAGATGCAGGCATACGCGGCCAGCGATGACCCGGAGATCCGCGCCGCGACCCGGGCCGGATACAAGAAGCTCTGGACGCTGGTCGAGCGGCTGACAGGCCTGCCCTTTGAGCCGGTCATGGAGTTCTTCGCCATGGGCATGCTGATGAACGTCGCCGCCGCCCTGGACTTGCCCGCAGTCGATGAAAGGTGGACGAGCTGATGCGCAGAATAGGACCACGGGCCTCAGGGCCTATTTTTTTCAGCACTGAAGTTAGTGATCACTCACTGTCTAGGAGGTTCAGATGAGCACGAGAAGCCGGGCGATCTGGACGTTCGGGATCACCTCGGCGGCCTTGTTCATGGCGTCGCTCGACAATCTGGTGGTGACGACGGCGCTGCCGTCGATTCGCGACCACCTGCACGCCTCGCTGGAAGGCCTGCAGTGGACGGTGAACGCTTACACCCTGACGTTCGCGGTGCTGCTGCTTACCGGCGCGGCCCTCGGCGACCGGTATGGCCGGCGCCGGATGTTCGTCTCCGGACTTGGCATGTTCACCGCGGGCTCAGCGGCCGCCGCGCTCGCGCCCGGCATCGGCTGGCTGATCGCCGCTCGGGCGGTGCAGGGCGTTGGCGCGGCGGTCCTGATCCCGCTGACGCTCACCTTGCTGTCGGCGGCCGTATCGCCAGAGCGGCGCGGCCTGGCACTCGGAGCCTGGGGGGCGGTCGGCGGTCTGGCGATCGCCATCGGCCCGCTCGTCGGCGGCGCCGTCGTCGAAGGCGCATCCTGGCAGTGGATCTTCTGGCTGAACGTG
Organism: uncultured Actinomycetota bacterium; assembly: GCA_963739025.1. Lineage (GTDB taxonomy): Bacteria > Actinomycetota > Actinomycetes > Streptosporangiales > Streptosporangiaceae > Chersky-822. Next base: position 391,675 of record CAVTYS010000009.1, read on the forward strand.
CCGATCGGCCTGGCGCTGCTGCCGGTGGCCATGGCGAGGCTGACCGAGAGCCGCGGCACGGCGACCCGCCTTGACCTGCCCGGCCTAGTTCTCGCCAGCCTCGGCCTGCTGGGAATCGTCCTCGGCGTCGTGCGCGGCAACGATCACGGCTGGGCCAGCGCCACGGTGCTGCCGCCGATCGTGGCGGGCGTGCTCCTGGTCGCGGCGTTCATCGCCTGGGAGATGCGGGCGCCCGAGCCGATGCTGCCCATGCACCTGTTCCGCAGCCGCAGCTTCACGCTGACCAACGTCGCGTCGCTGCTGATGTTCTTCGGGATGTTCGGCTCCATCTTCCTGCTGGCTCAGTTCCTGCAGGTCGTCCAGCACTACAGCCCGCTCGAGGCCGGCCTGCGCACGTTGCCGTGGACCGCGATGCCTGTCTTCATCGCGCCGGTCGCCGGCATTCTGTCCGACCGCATCGGCGGGCGTCCGCTGCTGGTCACCGGCCTGGCCTTGCAGGCCATCGGGATCGGCTGGCTCGCCGCGATCTCGAGCCCGGCAGTCGCCTACGCGGCGCTGGTTCCCGCCTTCGTCGTCGCCGGGACCGGGATGTCGCTCTTCTTCGCGCCGGTCGCGAACATGGTGCTCGGCTCCGTCAGCCGCGATCAGGAGGGGATAGCCTCCGGCGCGAACAACGCGATCCGCGAACTCGGCGGCGTCTTCGGGATCGCCGTGCTTGGTGCGGTGTTCTCGGCACAGGGCGGCTACGCCAGCGGGGCGTCGTTCGTTTCTGGCATGTCATCGGCGGTCTGGGTGGGCGCGGCGGCCGTCGCAGCGGCAGCCGCCGCGGCGCTCGCGCTGCCGCGGCTGAGGAAGGCGCGCCGCGGCGTTCCAGGCAGCGAGCGTCTCGCCGGCGAGCCGGTGCCAGAACTGGTGCGGGTCCGCTAACCAGGCGGCCGTCAGGCAGGCCGGCCGCTTGCTGGCTCTTCAGTGCTGGCTCTTCAGTGCTGGCTCTTCAGTGCTGGCTCTTTAGGCCGTCGAGCACGAGAGCGAGCAGCCGGTCGGCCTGTTCGTTGTCATCGCCCGCCCATTCCGTGGTCATGCTGATCGCGTGGACCAGCCGCATCAGGTCGGCAGGATCGGCATCGGGGCGCACGACGCCGGCTTCCTGGGCGTGACCGACGACATCGGCGGCAGCCCCGCGCACCATGGCGCTGCCGGAGGACATCAGCTCTGAGTCCTTGTTGAGCGTAGTGAGCAGTGCCGTCGTCAGCATGCGCTTGGTGCGACCGAAGTCGATCAGATCCCGCAGCCAGCTGGCGAGGGCCTCGGCTGGCGGCTTCGTCGCGATGAGCTCGTCGGCCCGCGCCCGCAGCGCCTCGACCTGGTCCCGGTAGACAGCCTCAAGCAGCGCCTGGCGCGTGGGGAAGTGGCGGTAGAGCGTGCCGATCCCGACGCCCGCGCGCCGCGCGATCTCTTCGAGCGAGACGTCATCGGCCCCGTGCTCGGCGAACGCTTCGGCGGCGGCGGCGAGCAGCTTCTGGTAATTGCGCAAGGCGTCGGCGCGCATTCCCCGGCCCGCGCTGGGCTGGGAGGGCGTGGTGCCGGATCCGGTCCCCAATGTCTCACCTGACTTCTGACTTGCAAAGCGGAGGTAGCCTCCGTATAGTTACCGGAGGGATCCTCCGAATAGATACTAGCTCGCTCAGCGCCCGCTGGCCACCCATGGGGTCAGCGCCGCTGGGCACCCCGCGCCTGGAAGGAACCCGGTGCCTACGTCCACCATCACTGTTCCCGCAACGTCAAGCCCCGCGCCGCCCGAGCGCCACGCGAGCCGCGACCGGCGGGGAATCGCGCTGGCCATCGTGCTGTGCGCCCAGCTCATGATCGTCATCGACCTGACCGTGGTGAACATCGCTCTGCCGAGCATCGCCCACGGTTTGCATTTCTCCGCTCCCAGCCTGGCCTGGGTGCTCAACGCGTACTCGCTGACCTTCGGCGGGCTGCTGCTGCTAGGCGGCCGGGCGGGCGACATCCTCGGCCGGCGCCGGATGTTCCTCGTCGGCATCGCCGTGTTCACGGCCGCATCGCTGGCCGGAGGCCTGGCCACATCGGCCGCGTGGCTGCTCACCGCGCGCGCCGTTCAGGGCGTGGGCGGCGCGATCGCCTCGCCCGCGGTCCTCGCGACCATCGTGTCCGGGTTCCCCGAAGGCCGGGAACGGACCAGGGCCCTCGGCATCTTCACGGCCGTCATGATGGGCGGCGCGTCACTCGGCCTCGTACTCGGCGGCATGATCACCGAGTGGGCGTCGTGGCGCTGGGTCCTGTTCGTCAACGTGCCGATCGGCATAGCCGTGCTGATCGCCGCCCCTAGGTTCCTGCCGGAGTCGGCGCGCCAGCCTGGCCGGTTCGACCTCGTCGGCGCCCTGACTTCGACGGCGGGAATGTCCGCGCTGGTCTACGCATTCCTGCGCGCGGCGTCCGACGGCTGGACGAACCGGCTCACGCTGGCGGCGTTCGCCGCGGCCGTGGCGCTGCTCGCCGCGTTCGTGGTCAACGAGGCACGCAGCGCGCAGCCGATCACGCCGCTGCGGCTGTTCGCCGATCGCAGCCGGTCGGCTTCGTACGTGTCCCGGCTGCTGCTGGTCGCTGGCATGTTCGGGATGTTCTTCTTCCTGACGCAGTACGTGCAGGAGGTCTTGGGGTTCAGCCCGCTGCGGGCTGGCGTGGCCTTCATACCGCTGACCGGAGCGCTGTTCGCCGTCTCGCGCCTTGCGCCGCGGCTCATCGAGCGGTTCGGACCCAAGACGCCGATGGTGGCCGGGCTCCTGCCGGTCGTCGGCGGGATGACCTGGCTGTCCCAGATCACCCCGGGCACGGGCTACGTCCAGGGCATCCTCGGCCCGATGCTGCTGCTCGGGATCGGAATGGGCGTCACGTTCGTGCCGCTGACCATGGCCTCGCTGGCCGGCGTCCGGCCTGAGGACTCAGGGGCAGGATCCAGCATGGTGAACGTCACGCAGCAGGTCGGCGGGGCGCTAGGACTCGCGATCCTCGTGACCGTCTTCGGTACGGCCAGGAAGTCGGCCGCGCAGCATCCGCTGCCGGGCGCCAGTCCCGTCGCCAGGGCCCACGAGATCCTGACCCACGCGATGGCCAGCTCGTTCACCACCGCTGCGGTCTTCGACGTGTGCGCCCTGGTCGTGATCATGCTCGCGATCAGGATGCGGATGACCAGGCCTGCCGTGAGCGTGACCGAGGGGCCCTGACCGTGCCGGCGGGCCTGGCCCAGCACCCCGACGGTTGCTGGGCCAGGCCCGCATGGGCGTCCTGATCCGGCGCTTGTGCCGTGGACGAATGGTTGCCGGGTTAATCCCGCGCTAATACCCTGAATTGACAGGCCGCGGAACGGCCCGCCATCAGGAGGAATGCGCCGCCATGCATCCCGGCCCCGGCCAGCTTCACATGATGCGCGGGTTCACCGCCGACTCGTCGGTGACCAAGCAGCAGCTGAACTCCGGGCTCATCCGCAGGATCGCCGGATACGCGCGCCCGTACCGCTTTGACCTCGCGATCTTCCTGCTGGCAGCCGCCCTGGACGCGGTCATCACGGTGACGATCCCTGTGCTGCTCGGCGTCGTCATCGACCGCGGCGTGCTGCCTGGGCGGGTCAACGTCGTGATCGATGTCGCCGCCGTCGTCGCCGGGCTGGCCATCTTCGACGCGTTCCTCAATATCGTCCAGCGCTTCTACACCGCGCGGGTCGGCGAGGGCTTGATCTACGATCTCCGCACCGAGGTATTCACGCACGTGCAGCGGCAGCCGATCGCGTTCTTCACCAGGGCGCAGACCGGCTCGCTGGTCAGCAGGCTGAACAGCGACGTGATCGGCGCGCAACAGGCGCTGACGTCGACCCTGGTCTCCACGGTGTCGAGCACGCTGCAGCTGATCCTCGTGCTGGTCACGATGCTCTACTTCTCCTGGGTGGTCACGGTCGTCGCGCTGGCGCTGATACCGATGTTCATCGTTCCGGCCCGGCTGATCGGGCGCAGGCTGCAGCGGCTGACCAGGGAGTCGATGCAGCTCGACGCCGCTATGGGCTCGACGATGACAGAGCGGTTCAACGTCGCCGGCGCGATGCTGGCGAAGCTGTTCGGCCGGCCGCGCGAGGAGTCCGACACGTTCGCGGGCCGGGCGGCCAAGGTCAGGGACATCGGCGTCGTCCAGGCGATGTACGGCAGTTCGCTGTTCATCGCGCTGACGTTGCTCGCGTCGCTGTCGGTCGCGGTGATCTACGGGGTAGGCGGCACGCTCGTCGTGCGCGGCGCGTTTCAGGTCGGCACGCTGGTTTCCCTCGCGCTACTGCTCAATAGGCTTTACGGGCCCATCACCGCACTGTCCAACGTTCAGGTCAATCTGATGACGGCGCTGGTCAGCTTTGACCGCGTGTTCGAGGTGCTCGACCTGAAGCCGCTGATCGAGGATCGGCTGGACGCGGTGCCCCTCGTGCTCGCGCGGCAGGGGAACGGATCGCTGCCGAACGCTGGAGCGCCGAACGCTGGGACGCCGAACCCTGGGACGCCGAACCCTGGGACGACTGCGGAGATCGTGTTCGAGCAGGTCTCTTTCCGCTACCCGTCGGCGTCCGAGGTGTCGCTCGCCTCGCTGGAATCCATCGCGCTGCCGACTCCTGAGCGCACCGACGGCAGGCTTGGCGTGCTGCACGACGTGAGCTTTACCGCCCCCGCCAGGCAGCTGACCGCGCTGGTCGGCCCGTCGGGCGCGGGCAAGACGACGATCACCGCGCTGGTATCGCGGCTCTATGACCCTGACGAGGGGTCGGTGCGCATCGGCGGGTCCGACATCAGGGACGTGACGCAGGAGTCGCTGCACGACGCCGTCGGCGTGGTTACGCAGGACGCGCACCTGTTCCACGACACGATCAGGGCCAATCTCAGCTACGCCCGGCCAGGGGCGACCGAGGCGGACTTGATCGAGGCGTGCCGCGCTGCGCAGATCTGGGACCTGATCTCGGTGCTGCCCGACGGCCTGGACACGATCGTCGGCGACCGCGGCTACCGGCTGTCCGGCGGCGAGAAACAGCGGGTTGCCCTGGCCAGGCTGCTGCTGAAAGCCCCGGCCGTCGTCGTGCTCGACGAGGCCACCGCGCACCTGGACTCCGAGTCAGAGGCGGCCGTCCAGCAGGCGCTGCGGACCGCGCTGACCGGGCGCACGTCGCTGGTCATCGCGCACCGCCTGTCGACGATCCGCGAGGCCAACCAGATCCTCGTGATCGACGAGGGGCGGATTGTCGAGCGCGGCCGGCACGAGGAGCTGCTCGAGGCCGGAGGACTGTACGCCGACCTGTACTGGACCCAGTTCGCCCGCCAGGAGCCGGCCGGGGCCGGCCTCCGTCCGGGCGGCTTGCCGGTCGAGCCGCACGTGCCTGACCACGTCCCGCCGCATCTCCTGCATGGCTTCGCACCTCCACCGCACCCGCCCCGGCGCCCGCCTGGTCAGCCGCGCCGCCCGCCGGGACTTGACGACTTTGGATCGCCGTAGGGGTGCTCCGCGCCGTTCAGCCCCAGCGCTCTTCTGCATCGATGTGACACCCATAACCTGCACGCGTATTGGGTGTCACACCGATACATGGGTCAGCGCCCGCCAGCGCCTTACGCGTGGCGATCGGCCGGGTGGGTCAGGCGCTCTTCAGGGTCGACGGGGAATGCAGCCAGGCGAGCATGTCGGGCGGGGCTAGCTGGGCGGCGCGGGCGTAGTAGCGGGCCATTTCCTCATCGCTCAGGATCTCGCTGCCGGCTCCCGAGGTGCCGCGGCTGAAGAACGACGCGGTGTCTTTGATGATCCCCTGGGTGCCGGGAACGATCCTGTCGGCCCGGCCTTTCATGCGCTCGAAGCTGGCCGCACCGGTGAGCGCGCGCCAGGCGCCTTCTGGGACCGCGATGCCGAGCCGCCAGGCGAGGCCGCGCATCTGTTCTTCGAGGTCGGCGCGCAGGTCGTCGTAGTGCACGAGAACGACGTTCGGCTCGTAGCGTTTCGCCCAGGCGCCGGCGAAGTGGTTCATCATGCCTGGCAGCGAGTCCGGCTGAGCGCGGGGATCAGCGTCCTCATCGATCCAGCGCAGCACGGTGTCGTGCAGCGGCTCGCTCGGCTCGGCCGCTATGGCACCGCCGGTCAGCTGTTCCATCCGCGTGCGGTCCATGTTGTCGATCTGGCGGCGGAACGACACGAACGCGTCGAGCGGATGCCGGGCAGTGACGATGTAGATGACCCGGTTATCCGCCGGAATCCCGTCGAGCGGGGTGTGCGTCTTGATGAAGCGCCGGTGCGGCTGCTGTGCCAGGCGTGCGTGTACGACGTCGGCCGGCACCACCAGGTGGTCCAGCCACGGCGACAGGTGCCAGAGCGGCGCAGGGAGCTCGGGTAGCTGGAAGATCAGCAGCCCGCAGATCACCTGCATCCAGGTCGTCCCGGTCCGGCGCCGGGTACTGATCACGATGTCGCCAGGGCGGAAGCGGAAGCCGAGCCACCGGGCGCTGTCCTCGTCGTGCGATTGGTACCGGTACAGGGGAGTGCCGTTCGCGCTGGCCACGCCGCGAGCGTAACAGAATGGCCAGCGGGCGCCGCCACGCGAGCGGGGCGTTCCAGCTCACCTCGCACTCTTCTTAACTTCACTCTCAACTGTCACATGGGCCTCACGCCTCACTTCAGCTAAGCGGAGCGAACGGCCGGTCCTGTACTCTATTAGCAAATATAGGAGTTTGATTTAGACTGGGACGAAACATACATGGTTCAAGGCGTGGATGTCCGCGAGGTTAATAGCCCCGATGTCACCCCCATCCACCGCCAGGAATTCTTGCCAGAAAGGACAGCGGCGATCGCTTCCGTTGGAAGCGCATTTCCCGTGACGCCTTATTCGCAAGAAGAGATCGGCGATCTTCTCGGCCTTCAGAACCCGGTCGTGCGCAGGCTCCTGCGTGCGCCGCACATTCGCAAGAGGCACCTGTACCTTCCTGGCAGGGACTCGCGCACCGGGCGTGCCCGCCCCGAGTCCCCGGCTGACCTGCACGCCAAGTTTCGCGACGGGGCGCTCGAGATCGGATCACGCGCTATCCGCAACGCCCTGGACGCCGTGTCCCTTGCTCCGTCTGATGTCGACTACCTGATGTGCGTCACGTCCAGCGGCTTCATGGTTCCCGGACTCAGTTCGCTGCTCTCCAGGGAACTCGGCTTTGATCGCAAGCTCGTGCGGACCGATGTCGTGGGAATGGGATGTAACGCGGGGCTGAATGGCATGAATCCGCTGGTTCAGTGGGTGACAAACCATCCTGGTCAGGTTGGCGTGCTGGTTTGTTGCGAAATTAACTCCGCGATGTATGTTCTCGACGACACGCCGCGCACGGGAATTGTCAACAGCCTTTTCGGCGACGGGGCAGCGGCGGCTGTCGTGACGACCCTTGCCGGAAACTGGACCGTCTCGCTATCGCCTGGCCCTGTTGCGTGCGTGGTCGATTTCGAGAGCTTCTGCATCCCTGAGCAGTGGGCGGCCATGCGGTTCGACTGGAACGAGAACGCCGGGAAATGGAGCTTCTTCCTCGACCGGGACATACCCTATGTTATAGGCTTTAACATCCGCGAACCGCTGGAGAGGCTCCTCGAGCGCAATGAGCTGGATTTCTCCGCTATCAAGCACTGGGTGCTGCATACCGGCGGCGGCGCGGTGATCGACTCGGTCAAGCTCAGCCTCGGCCTTGAGGAGCACGATGTCCGGCACACGCGCTCCGTGCTGCGAGATTACGGGAACATCTCCAGCGGCAGCTTCCTGGTCAGCCTGGAGCGTCTGCTCGCCGAGGGCTGCGTGTCGGCCGGCGACCGCGGCGTGATGGTGACCATGGGCCCTGGCGCCCAGATCGAGACCGCACTCCTCGAATTCAGTCAGGCCAGTGCAAGCCAGGACAGTGCATGCTGACCGGGATCGGCGAATGTGACGGCGAACGCGTGCTGACGCTTCGGATCGACGAGGCGACCATCGACGCCGAGATGGTCAGCGCCATCGAGTCCGTCCTGGACGACGTCGCGCAGCACGGGGTCGAGAACCTCGTAGTCCTGTTCACTGGCGACTCGGAGTCGGTCACCGGGGAGTTCCCGTCGTGGCAACAAGGTCCGGCCCGGGACGACATGCGCTACTTCGCGCGCTGGGACGAGGCGCTCGGCCGGATCAGCAGGCTGAGGGCGAAGACCCTGACGGCCTACGACGGCCGCGTCGGAGCCGCTGCCGTACAGGTGGGCCTTGTTACCGATCTCCGGTTGTCCTCCGCGCGAGCGCGGCTGTCGCTGGGGAGCCTGTCCGAGGGGCGCTTCCCAGGAATGGGCGCGTACTGGCTGCCGAAATTCGTCGGGCTCGGCAACGCACGGCGGATTTTCCTGGTCGGTGCGGATCTGCCGGCTGAGCGGGCGTGGCAGCTCGGGCTCGTCGACATTGTCGACGACACCGTCGACGTCGCCATAAGTGCCGCGATGAAAGCGGTGCGTCCAGTTTCGCCGGAGGCTGCTTGTTTTACCCGGCGCATTCTCGACGACTCTTATGGGCTGGAGCCCGCGGCGGCGGCGGAGCTCGCCAAAGCCGCTCGATACAAGGTGGGAATGCCGGCGCGCATCGGCTAGAAGCCGCGGCTAGCAGGAGAAGGAGCAGTCAATGGCCGACACGATGAGCCTCGGGGAACCGCGGACTTCGCCGCATACCGGCACCATCCTGCCGCAGGGCCGGCCATTCTGGATTGTCGACGGGCGCGCCTACGATCTCACCGAGTGGATGCGGATCCATCCGGGCGGGATGACCTGGTTCGGGCCGACCCAGGGCCGCGATATCAGCGCGGTGCTGCACACGTATCACCGCGATCCGGCCAAGCTGCAGAAGATTCTCGCCAGGTATGAGATCGAGGGGTACACCGAGCAAGACATTCTCCCGAAGCTCGGGGTGCCGCCTTTCCTCCTCGATCCAGATTTCGACGCGACCACGGATCTGCCGAGGCTTGATTATCGCGACGAGGGCAGTTTGCTCGCCGAAATTCGCAGCAGGGTCAATGCCAGGTTCTCCAAGCGGGATCTGCGCAGATACGACCGCAAGTTCGACGCCGTGACGTGGGTGATCGGCGCCTCGCACGTGGCGGCGCTCGCGCTGCTGATCGCGAACGTCATCCCCGCCTGGGCGTTCGTGATCATCATGGTGGTGACCAGAACCGCGCTGGCGGGCGCTGGCCACTATCACCTGCACAGGAAGTGGCGGGACAAGGGCCGTGCCACGTTCCCGCTCGGGAAGGCGCTGTTCGATATCAACTACGTCGGTACGAGCCTGATCGGCGCCGACGGGCACGTACTGCTGCATCACCCGTACATGGGCTCTGGCGCTGACGTGAAGAAGACGTTCTTCGACGGCATGCTCCGCCTGCACCCGCTGTTGCGTATCCCCGGCTACACGCTGCACAAGCTGGGCATCTGCCTGAGCGGGCTGTCGCTGCGGGCGCGCGAGCTCGCCAGGTTCGAGCGCCCGAAGGGCGCGGCGCCGGTGCGCGCGGACTTCTGGCTTCTCAGGGCGTGGCTCCTGATCGAGATCGGCGCGTGCCTGGCGACCGGTCACATCGTCGCCTGGCTGATCCAGTTCGTCCTGACGCTGTGGTTCAACACGTTCCTCGTGGTGGCGAGTCACGACTTCGAGGAATCTGAGACTGAGGAGGAGATCGCGCAGATCCCCGAGCCGCTGCGCGGCGACTGGGCCGCGCGCCAGATCTGCCTGAGCTATGACCTCAGCGTGATCGGCAACCGCTGGATCGACTTGTTCCTCAGCGCCGGGCTGAGCCCGCACCGGGTGCACCACGTCTTGCCGTATCACGGGTCAGGGTTCGCGAACCTGGCCACCGAGGACACGGTCAGGGAGGTGTGCGCGGAGGTCGGCATCGGCTGGGAGCGGCCGCGGAACCTGATCTTCGAGCGCTTCCCCGCCGTGATGAAGCACTACCTGCTCTGTGCGGTGAAGCCAGCCCTGCCGCGGCCCCCCGCGATGCCGCCTCCGCCTCGGAACCAGTTCCCGCTCCAGCCGCCGCCGCCTCCGCCGCCCGCTCCGGGCCCTGAGCAGGGCAAGCGGTCGGCCTGGGGCCAGGTCGCCGAGCTGATCCGGTACACGGTCGACGGCCTGCGAGGAGTCGGCGTCTGACCGGCGGCGTATGAGTGGCGCCCGCGAGGGAGCTGGTCGCCGGTTTGCGCGCTACTTCCTGCGATGTCGCTGGTGCGCATACGCTGGGGACATTCGCCGACCTAACGGTGGGTACGGCGAGGGTGCGGCAGGAGTGGTCGCGATGAGCCCAACACGTGAACAGGGCGAGACAAGGACAAAGCCGGACGAAGTGTCCAGACCGCCGATCGGCCTGCTGCTGTCCGAGCCGGTCAGGGGGTTGTCCGGCTTCGCGGCGATGCCGCTAGCGGCGCCGTGGCTGATGTCAGCGCCGCGCGGGGACGGTCATGCCGTGCTGGTGCTTCCTGGTCTGCTGGCCTCCGACGTCAGCACGTCGGTGCTGCGCAGATTCGTGCGGCGGCTTGGCTATCACGCGGTGGGCTGGAACCTGGGCCGCAACAAGGGCCCGACCGAGCGGGTTGTCGGCGAGCTCCCGCGCGCGCTGTCAGCCCTGGCCGAGCAGACGGGCCGGCCGGTCTCGCTGATCGGGTGGAGCCTGGGCGGGATCTACGCCAGGGAGCTGGCGCGGCAGTATCCGGCGCAGGTCCGGCAGGTGATCACGCTCGGCAGCCCGTTCGGGATGACCGACGACCGGCAATCTCACGCCCATCGTGCCTACCTGCGCCAGGCGCACCGCCACGCGACGAACGGGGTGCCAGCGCGCGAGCGGCTCGCCGAGCCGATCGCCGTCCCGTCGACGGCGGTCTACTCGCGGCACGACGGGATCGTGGCCTGGCAGGCCTGCACGGGCCCGGAGACGGAGTTGCACGAGAATGTCGAGGTCCGGTGCGCTCACCTGGGCTTCGGCAACGATCCGGCGACGTTGTGGCTGGTCGCTGACCGGCTCGCGGCTCCGGCCGGGCGCCGGGAGCGGTTCAGCCCGCCGGCCAGGCTGCGGCCGCATTTCCCACGGAGATAACCCGGCGACCAGGAGGCATCGGCTGTGCACCAACTCACCGGCCTTGACGCGGCGTTCCTGGCGCTAGAGACCCCGAAGACCACCGGCCACGTGGGCGGCGTGTGCGTGCTTGACCCCAGGAACGCGCCAGAGCCGCTCACCCTCGACCGGCTGACATCTGTGCTCGCTGAGCGGCTGCCGCTGGTACCTGTGCTGCGGCGCAGGCTGGTCAACGTTCCGCTCGGACTGGACCAGCCGTACTGGATCGATGACCCGGACTTCGACATCGAGTACCACATCAGGGAGATCGCGCTGCCGCGGCCTGGCTCGTACGCGCAGCTCACCGAGCAGGTCGCCAGGCTGCACGCCCGCCCGCTCGACCGGAGCCGGCCACTGTGGGAGATCTACCTGATCACCGGGCTCGCCAAGCGGCGGGCTGCGGTGTACACGAAGATCCACCATTCCGCGATCGACGGGGTGTCCGGGGCCGAACTGCTCACCGTCCTGCTCGACCTGACGCCGGAGGGCCGTGAGCCGCCGGCGGCGGAGCCGTTCGCGCCGGCCAGGCCGCCAGGCCCGGTTGCACTGGCGGCGCTCGCGGCAGCCAGGCTCGCGTGGCGGCCCGTGCAGACCGTGCGGGTAACCAACGAGATGATCCGCGTGATGCCGACGCTCGCGCCGCTCCTCAGCGGTTTCGTCGGCGGGATGCTCGGGCTGAACCGCGGCGACGGCGAGGTCATCTCCACCAGGCTCGGGTCGGCGCCCTCCACGCCCTTCAACGAGTCCGTCACGCAGCACCGCCGCGTCGCCTTCCGCAGCCTGGACCTCGATCAGGTCAAGGCCGTCAAGAACGCGTTCGGCGTCTCGGTCAACGACGTGGTCCTGGCCATGTGCGCCGGCGCGCTGCGGCAGTGGCTCGCTGACCACGACGCGCTGCCCGATTCGCCCCTGATCGCGATGATCCCGGTGTCGATCCGCGACCCTTCCAGCACAGGAGCGCTTGGCAACAAGGTGTCGGCCATGCTCGCCGTGCTGCCGACCAACGTGGCCGAGCCGGCCGAGCGCCTGGTTATCGTGAACGCCGCGACCAAGCTCGCGAAGTCACAGCAAGCCTCGATACCGCAGGGCCTGGTCGACCACGTCAGCGACTTCGCCCCGCCCGCGCTCACCGCCCGCGCCGCCCGGGTCGTGTTCGCGACCGGCCTGCTGAACCGGCTGCCGCCGTTCAACCTGACGATCTCGAACGTTCCCGGCCCGAACGTGCCGGTCTACCTGTGCGGCGCCAAGCTGCTCGCGCACTACCCGGTCTCGGTTATCACTGACGGCCAGGGCCTCAACATCACGGTGATCGGCTACCTCGGCCAGCTGCACTTCGGGCTGGTCGCGTGCCGGGAACTGGTCCCGGATATTGAGGCCTTGGCTGACTATCTTTCCGAAGAACTAGACGTGCTGCTGGATGCCGTCCGGCAGCGCTGAGGCCCTGCGGTCAGGCCGGAACCGGTACCCCCTGAGCTGCCCTCTTGATCAGGTCGACGACCTCGTCGGGATGAGAGACCATCGCTACGTGGCTGGTCGGGACCTCGACCGTGGTCGCGCCCATCCTGGCGGCGAACTGGCGCTCCGCGTCTGGCGGGATGACCTCGTCGGCCATCGCAACCATGAACCAGGTCGGGAACGACTTCCAGGCTGGCGCGCCCATCGCCGCGTCGAAGGTGCTGAAGGCGAGCGGCTGCTGGACGGCGTACATCACCTTCGCCTTGGCCGGCTCGACGTCTGGCGCGAAATGAGCAAGGAAGTCGTCTTCTGGCAGCCAGGCGAAGCCGCGGTTGTCGACGTCGATGTGAGCGGTCGCCGGTGTTGGCGGGCCCTGCGCCAGCAGCTGGCCGATAGTTTCGCCCTCGTCGAGCCCGAAGCCGGCGATGTAGACGAGGCCGACGACGTTCGGCGCGTTGTTGCCGAGGGCGGTCATGATGTGGCCGCCATAGGAGTGCGCGACGACGAGGGTCGGGCCGTCCTGCCGGTCCAGGACCTGGCGGAGCCGGGTTACGTCGTCGGCGAGTGAGGACTCAGGGAACTGAGGCGCGGCCACGTTGTAGCCGTCGGCTTGCAGGCGCTCGATCACGCCGTCCCAGCAGGATCCGTCCGCCCAGGCGCCGTGTACCAGGACAATGTTCGGCATAGCGGTCATTGCGTTGTTCCCCCTCGTGGCGTGGATGGTGGCGAGGTCGCCCCGGCAAGGCGGATCCCCCGTGCTGCAGGGACAGTGATGCTGGCCGGTGCCGGCGAAGTTTCTTGATACCCGGGTGTCGCGGCGGCCAAGCGGGGGCGGGTGGACTGGTGACTGTCCGTCGCCGTAGCTTGGCGTCATGGCAGAGTCCAGCGAGGAATCTCAGCCGAGGCCGAGGCCGAGGCCGAGTCCGGCGACCATGTTCTCCAACTGGTCGAGCTACGACGCCCCGTTCGCCGTGAAACTGCGGATGGCGGTATCGAACACGCTCATCAAGGTGCGCACCGGCCAGGCGTGCTGCGGAAACCACGGCCAGCCCGGCTGTTGAATGCCAGCAGATCCGCCCCGTGAGGGCGGGAACGGCGGCGGCGATCATCCGCACGACCATGGCCACGGGCACGGCCATGAGCACCCCGGCTGAAGCTACTGCTGACGTGCTCGAGTTGTCCGGGCGATTTGTTATGCCTCAATTGTCCTGGTCAGCGGCTGTCTTCACGTTGATCATTCGGCGACCGCGCGCGCCACGGCGTCCCGCAGGGTTCCTTCCGCTTCCCTGCCGCCCACGTTGTCGAGTACGCGCGTGAACAAGGTCAGGAAGTCAGCGGTGTTGTCTGCCGCGTACTTCTTCTTCCACTCGGTATTCCAGGCGGTGCGGTCCTCGGGAGACTTGCCCAGGATGCGATTGATCTCGTTGGCTCCGGCGATGAACTGCCCTTCCATGGCGGTGTTCGCCTTGCGCCACTCGAGCCGGCGCGCCTCATAGGCCGAGGCGGCGCCGGATCCGGCCAGCTCCCAGGCAATGCGGCCAGCGATGCCCTCGCGGGCGGCCAGCAGGCCGGCGTAGCGGGTCTGCTCGGTCTCGGCCGCTTCGATCCCGTACACCGTCAGGCCGAGGATCAGCACCGCGACGATGATCGGTGACGCTACCGCGAGAGCGGCCGGCCCGGGCGCGAAGTTCACGGTCCCCTTGAATTCCATTGTGCCGCTGAAATGCAGCCCGCCCGCCTCGAATTCTGAGATCGGCACCTCTCCAAGCGTGACCGTGATGTAAAAGAAATCCGGCCTGGCCTGAACGCCGAACTCAGGTTTGAACGGCTTATCGGTCAGCTCCGCGCCTAGTTTGGCAGTCGCGGTACCCTTGTCGGAATCTACGTCGACGTAGAATTTGCTCGTAACGTGTTCGGCGATTTCGCCTTCTGCCTTGATGCCGAATTTGCCGGTGGGTGATGTCGTGATGCCCGCGGCAACTCCGTCGCCGTCGTCGGTGGATGTGAGCTTGAGAGTGACCTCGATCTCGCCGCTGACGACGTACCAGGGTGTCACGCGCTCCGGAAGGTCCACCGTGATCCGGTCTTCGATGATGACGCCTGATATCTGCGGGGACGGCTGCTTGAACGCGGGTACACGCCCAGCCGGTTGTGGTTGCGGAGGTTGCTCGATGATGTCGACCGGCGGCCTGGGTTCGGGTTCGGACGGCGTGAACTTCAGCACGTCGACACGCCGATTGCGGGCGGCCGCCAGGCCCGAGGTGCCGCTGTCTACAGGATCGCTCGCGCCGACCCAGTCGATGCGCATCTGCTGCTGAGGCACGCCGCGGCTGAGCAGGTAACGCGCCACGTTCTTGGCGCGCTGCTCGGACAGCGCCATGTTGGCGTCGTCGTCGCCGGTGCCGCTCGCGTGGCCGGTGAGATAGACCTCCGTCTTGGACGGATGCGCGCGGCCGCCGAGCAGGGCCGCGCCGAGGAACTGATCGAGCGCAGCACGATGTTCGGGTGCCAGGTCCGATTTCGCGACCGGGTAGTTCCACAGGGACAGCAACATGTCCTGGACGGTCGACTCGGGTACGGGATGCTGTTGCGCCCAGTCCTGTTCGGTCTGCAGGGCCGTCACCATGTCAGGGTCCTGGCGCCTGGGCCGGGGCGCTGTTGACGACCTCCACCTTGATGGCTGGCGGCGCGACGCCGTCGCGACCGAGCAGCGGTGTCTTGGCGTCCAGGCGGGCAGCGAGGCGACGCGCCTCGAGCGCACGGATGTCGTTCTCGATCTTCTTGTGCTCGCGATCGAGCTCGTCGTTCTGCTCGATCTCGTCCTCGCACGAATAGCAATCGCCGACGATGGCCTCGGCGTACAGCGCGGGCGTCTGCAGGATCTCGTCCTGCTGGTCGTGCTGCGGGTTGGCGAGCAGGTCGGCCATGCTGTCGGTGAAGAACTTCTCGAGGCGGGATCCCCGCAGGAGCTTGACGGGAACCGCGAGCTGGTCGCCCACCATGCCGACCGGCGTCGGCTCGACAAGGCCGGCGAGCGCCAGTCTCATGAGAGTCGGATCGCTCTCACCCGAGCGTTCGTTCCACACGGCGAAGCGGTAGTGATCCCGGTTGCGTGGATCGTTGAGATGCGAGAGCAGTGCGTCGAGCCGCTCGCCCGCGTCGGCCGTCTCCCGCAGCGGGAACGCCTCGAGCACGCGCAGGTCGCGTTCCTGCTTCTCGATACGGTGCAGGGCGGCGAGTTTCTCGTCTTTGTCCTCCTGCTCCTTGACCCATGCCTGCCAGGCGGAATACGCGCTGCGGAATCCGTTGATGGCAGACACGAGGCCGAAGTCGTCAAAGGACGAGAGGCCATTGAGCCGCGCCCAGATGATGCCGAGTGTGATCGCAGCGGAGATTGGCTCGTGGATGACGAAGGTAAACAGGTAGAAGTAGATCTCGTTGCGAATGGAGTCGCTCGTGGCGCCGTCGGCGAGGAGTCTGGGGTAGACCTCCATCCCGACGCTATTCAGCTGCTGGTTGACGGATTCAATCTGCGCCGCCGTAATGGATGCGGCGGTGGTGGACAAGCTCAGCGCCGACAGGCCGCTGAGCAGGCGGGGGGCGTAGTTCTGCAGCGCCTTCTTGAAGGCATAGCGCCGCACGTCATCGATGCCCGGCTGTCCGGCCGGTGTTGGCACGGCAAGCACCGATACCGGGAAGAAGACGTTGTAGCTGTTGATCGCGTTCAGTGCCGTCGCAAGGGTTGCCGCCGCGGTGCGGAGGGTGGCGAACTGCGTGTTGTCCTGCGCCTTGGCCGAGCCGTCGTCGCACGTGCATCCCGTGCACAGCACGTCGCAGGCACGCGCACGGGAGTCCAAGTATCGCGCCGCGTCGAAGCCGTCGGCGAGCGACTTGTCCAGGAGCGCGAGCCGCAGCGGCGACTCATGCGCGCGGATGGTGGAGCGATCGAAGCTAACGACCGCGTTCAGGGTTGCAGAACTCACTAGCACGACGAGGCGCGCCTCGCCGGCGCGCACGAACGTGTCCACCTCGTAGTTGGCGAGGATCTCAGAAAACGCCACGGTCATCGTGTGGCAGTTGTTGGGATTGCGTAGCTTGCGGGTCGTGCGGGTCTCCTGCCCCTGCTCGCGGCTCTCGACGATTTTCAGCGTGCGGCTGGAGCGCACATTTCCGGTCGAGCGTGTGGTCGTCTCCGTGATGGCGCCGCGAGTCTCCTTCTCGGCATCGTTGACGCCCGCCTTTGCGCTGAAGCCGGCGGACAGATCGGCGTTCACCACGCCAACCTTGAAGCCCATCTTGCCGTTGGAGTTGGTCTCAAATCCGGCTTGCTGTGACACATCGCGCGCCACGTCCGTCGTGTCGCGACGTGTGCTGGAGCTCTCGTTGGTCTGGTCGGACTCGAAAGTAGTGCTCGAGTCGAGCGTGCTGGAAAGCCGGTCCCACTTGAAGACCTCGACGGTCTGTTCTTCTTGCGGCGAGAGGGTGAAGGAGTTCACGAGCCGCCCGCGGTTGTAGCCGCGCAACTTCCACAGCTGCCGGAACGGCAGATAGAGCGCGAGCGGCATCGGCGTCAGGTCCGCGAGCTGCATGGCGTTCATGCCGGCTGCCTCGTTCAGCGCGTTGGTGGTGCTCGCCTGGTCGCCGGGATTGGCGGGATCAAGCTCGTCGCGCGGGGACATGGTGGCTTCGTTGAAGCGGTCAGTCAGGCCCTGCATATTGGACATGCGCAGGTAACTCGTGCGGGCCCTGAACGATGCCCAGTCCTCAGGATCGGCGGACAACGGCACGGCGTTGAAGAACTGGTTCTCGATGCGGCCGAAAGGCAGGGTCGCTGGGCCGCGCAGGTCGCCGTAACTGAGGTTCAGGACGAAGAACCGCTCGTAGTCAATGGACTCGACGACGTCATTCTTGGGGAGGTCGATGCGGCAGGACGACACGACCTCGCCGGCTGCGCTTGGATCGGCGACCAGCGAGCCGTTCCCTGAGCCTGTCGCGGCGGCTTCGACGGCTGCCTCCGCGACCTCGACGGCGACCGGCCCGTCGTCGGGAGCAACTTTCTTGGGCGCTGCGCGCTGCAGGGGATGGCCTTTGTCGTTCATTGCTCTGTCCTTCGGGTTGGGGTGCAGGCGTCGGCTCGGCTCCGGGCGGTGAGTGACGGAGCATCCTGAGCCGCCCGTCGGACCAACGCGCGGGTGCGCAGCGTCCGGGGCGCTCGAAATTGGCCGACGGAAGGGTCGCGATGTGGCATCGCGAAAATGCGCGGCTCTGCAGCGGTACTGGCCGCGCACGGAAGCAGTCCGATTGGCGGATAAGAGGACGTTAATGGACATCCAGCCATATACGAGTTACCTCGCAGTCACTCTGAGTATGGGTTTGCTCAACTTGAGTGCGCGTTGTGGAGATCTCGCAGAGATGGCGTATAGCTGGCGTGGAGGTGATCCGCGCGAGCACGGTCCCGGCCTCATCGCCCGGACTGATGCTGTGGCGTTGGCGAGGTCGTCAAGCGTCCTGTTATGCCCTGAACGCCTTTATTAGTAGGTGGGGCCCGTGAGGTACTTCAGGCCGCTGTCGACCTGAACCGTCACGACGCGGTGCCCGGGGCCGAGCCTCTGCGCGAGCTGCAGGGCTGCGACGAGATTGGCGCCGGTGGACGGCCCGGAGAAGATGCCTTCTGTGCGTGCGGCGGTGCGTGCCATGGCGAAGGCGCCTGCTTCGGGGACCGCTATCACCTCGTCGTAGTCGGTCGTGTGCAGGAGGGGTGGCCGGCGGCCGGTGCCACCGCCCTCGATGTGGTGGGTTCCCGGCGGGCCGCCGGACAGGACAGCGGACTCGGCCGGCTCAACGACGACCCGGTGGAGTTCGTGCAGCTTGCTGGAGAGAGCCCGGCTGGCGCCCAGGAAGCAGCCTGCGGTGCCGACGTAGCTGCAGAACGCGGTGATGACTGGTGGCCCGGGGAGCTGGTCGAGGAGTTCCTCGCCGAGCTTGCGGTAACCGTTGACCATGTCGGTGTTGTTGAACTGGTCGGTCTGGAATCCGCCGGTGTCTTTGGCAATCTCGGCCGCCCTGCGCATCATCGCCGGGATCAGGTCGGGGGTGATTCCCTCGGGGCTCAGGACCAGCTCGACGTCCGCGCCGAACGCCCGCATCGTCTTGATCTTCTCGGTCGCGAACGCATCGGATGACACGATCTTGAGCGGGTAGCCCTTGACGGCGCAGACCAGCGCCAGGGAGGAACCCGTGCTGCCGCCGGTGTACTCGACGACGGTCTGGCCGGGCTGCAGGCGGCCGTCGGACTCGGCTGCCTCGATCATCGCCAGCGCCATCCGGTCCTTGTAGGAGCCGGTGGGGTTCGCGGCCTCCATCTTGACCCAGATTTCGGCGCTGGCGTCGTCGGCGAGGCTCTGCAGCCGGACGACGGGTGTGTTGCCGATAGCTGAGAGTCCGCCTGGCCTGTCCACGTGTGAAGTCTCCCGTCGCTCGCGGTGGCGTGCCGGTTCGCACGTTGCCGGGTCTGTCTGAGCTGATGTCACAACGCTACGGTCGGGTGCGTTCGCGCATCGTTCGCGATGGGCAACCCCGGCCGCGGACATCTCGTATGAAGGGATGAGGAGGTCAGATGACCCGTTCACCCCGCGATGAGGAGTTCTCGGCGTTTGTGCAGGCACGCCGGGTCGAACTGCTGCGGTCGGCGTGCCTGCTGACGGCGGGCGACACGCACCAGGCAGAGGACCTGGTGCAGACGGCGCTCGCGCGGCTGTACGTGGCGTGGCCGCGTGTGCGGCGTTCCGGCAAGCAGGCCATTGCTTATACGTGGCGCATCGTCGTGCACGCGCACATCGACGAGGTCCGCCGGCCGCGGTGGAAGCGGGAGCAGTACGTCGCGGAGCTGCCGGACGTATTGGAGGTTGGTGGTGGCTCGGGTGATCTCGGCGGCTTCGATGGCGCGTGGGTGGATGGGGCCGCCGTGCGGGCCGCTCTGGCTGAGCTGGCGCCGCGGATGCGGGCTGCTGTGGTGCTGCGGCACTGGCTGGACTTCAGCGTCGAGGAGACGGCCGACCTCCTGAACTGCAGCGAAGGGACCGTGAAGAGCCAGACGGCCAAGGGTGTTGCCCGGCTGCGCGAATTGCTCGCCGCAGGGGATGGCGAAGACGTTAAGGAAAGGAGTCATCGGTGAACACGGTGAGGGACCTGCTTGAGCTGGCGCTGGAAGACGGATCGGACGCGGAGCAGGTTGTCGATCCTGCTGGCGATGTGGCCAGGGGGCGCGCGCTGGTGAGGCGCCGGCGGCTCGCTGGCGTGGGTGGTGTGGCTGCCGCCGCGGCCGTGGGTGCGCTGGTACCGGTGATTCTTGGTGGCGGTGGAGGCACGCCCTCGGTCGTGGCGTCGCGGCCAAGTCATCCGTCAGTATCGACTACCCCCGTGGCGAAGGGCCACCGCTCGATCGCGCTGGTCGCCTTCACCGGCGACCAGATCCCCGGCTATCAGGTCGCCGAGGTGCCGAGCGGCTGGGTCATCCAGGGCGGCAACCCGTTCGCGCTGGTTATCGCTCCGAAGGGTGACACTGACACCAGCATCGACTCGTACTCGGGCAAGCTGGTCGTGATGCTGCAGTCGCGTGACGCCTCCGCTCCGACCTCAGGTCAGTCTGATCCGGTCAACGGTCACCCAGGCTTCCTGGATGTGCAGGGCGACACCCAGATCCTGACCTTCCAGCGCGCAGACGGCCGCTGGGTTGTCATCCAGGCCCCGACCGCCCTCGGCTGGGATGCCGCGAAGTTGGCCCAGTTCGCCTCCGGTGTCCAGGTCCTCGACAACGCCCAGCAGAGCCGCGGCTAGGTGCTGGCACGCGTGATCTTTGTAGGTCACTCGCAGCGGGTGATGCATTTCGGATCTACTTCACGATGCTTGGCTTGTGGACCCGCTTGCGCGACTGCGATCAGTCGGGGACCGACTGGCCCCGCCGGCCGAAGCAATGGCGCAGCTAGTGGCGGATCGCGTTGTCGAGCTTGTTGTTGCCGCGCTGGATGTGAACGCTCTGCTGGATCAGGTAGACGTCAACGCACTGCTGGACCGGACCGACGTAGACCGGCTCCTAGATCGGACCGACGTGGACCGGCTACTCGACCGCGTCGATGTCGACCGCCTGATGGCCGGCGTGGACCTGAACCCGATCCTGGCCCGGGTCGACATAGACGACCTGGTCGCGCAGACCGACCTCGGCGCCGTGATCGCGCGGTCTTCCGGCGGTGTTGCGAGCAACGCGCTAGACGTGGTCCGGAGCCAGGCGGTCGGCCTTGACGAGTTCATCGCCCGGTGGGTAGGGCGCCTTCGCCGCCGCCCTTACGCCAGCCCGCCCGGTCGTCCCGACGAGCCCGCGGACTCCCGTCATTTCAGGACCGCGCCCACGGGCGAGTCCGTCGCGGCGCGTGCACCGGCCGCTGCCAAGAAGAGCCTCCAGGGGCGATATGCGGGCTTTGCCTCGCGGTTTGCCGCCTACGTCGTCGACGCGGCCGCCAGCACCGTTGTGTTCATGCTCGCCCTAGCCGCCATCTCGTTCGCCGTCAGCGTCGTGACGGGCCACCCGACCAACTGGAACCGCAACGACACCTGGGCCGGCATTGCCTACGTCGTCTGGCTGTTCGTCTACTTCGCCTATTCCTGGGCCGCAAGCGGCAAGACCTTCGGCATGGCGCTGCTCGGCGTGAGGGTCGTGCGATCCGACGGTGCCGATGCCGGCACCCGGCGGGCCGTCGTACGCACGCTGGCACTGCCGCTGAGCTTCCTGATCTTCGGCCTCGGGTTCGTGGGGATCCTCCTCGGCCGTCAGCGCCGCGCGCTACATGACGTCATCGCCGGCACAATCGTGGTCTACTCCTGGGACGCACGGGCCGCGCGGCTCCGGTTCCTGTCCCGCACCACATCTCCTGTGCGAGGTCATGCCTGACTGGAGCGGCCGGCTACTTGGGCTTTTCGGTTGTTACCGAGCCGCGGACGGAGCTGTTGGTGCGGCCCCCGTCGGAGTCTGCGGTCCTGTTGCCAGGATGTGAATGCTGAGCGCCAGGATCCACGCCGGGAATAGCAGCGCCGCCCAGGCGGAGATCCCGGTGCCGACCAGCAGGACGAGGGCGGCCAGCAGGCCAGCTACCCCGAGCCACCCGGGGATGATCTGAGTCCGGCGCGCGATGGTCACGGTCGTGATGGTGAAAACCGCTGCCATCCGCATGCAGTAGACGTTCAGCAGGATGGAGGTGGCATTGCGGCCCAGGGAAAGAACGGCCGGTCCAGGCAGACTGGAGGTTCGCGACGCCGCGGCGATGAGGCCGCCGGCGACCGCCGCGCCGACGAACAGCATGCCGGTGAACAGCAGGCCGCTGCCCAGGAGCACGGTGACGAAGAAACGGTCCTCCCGGCCGCCGATCCGGTCCCGGATGACTCCGATGAACCAGAGGAACGCGATCCCGGCGAACGGCACGAGGTTCAGGGCCAGCGCTACCGCTCCCCGCTGCTGGGAGTGCGTCAGCCATGCTCCGGCCTGGGCCGGGTCAGCTGGCGCCGAGACCTCGAGCAGCACCAACGCTGCGATCAGGAGCAGGGAGAAGACAATCCCTGCCGCCGCCGCCGCCCGAGGCGTCCGCAGCGCGCTGCCAGAACCCAGCCGATTCCATCGCATCGGCGTCCTGCCCATCGCTTTCCCCCGTTCAGGACCGCGGCGGCTCGTTTGGTTGCGCAGCGCTGCAAGGTGACTGAGTGTCAATGAATCTTTGCATAACGTGATGCCCGGCTGACGTAACGCGAGAAGTCCGGTCCCGCACCTCGCTCCGAGTCTGGCAACGAGCTGGGTGAGTTGCTGCGGTCGTGGTTCGGCGCCGACGCGGGGTCAGCTGGGCACTGCGCAGAGTGTCGACTTGGTGCCAGGCGAGCCGCACTGGCAGATGCGCCCAGCCTCATCACCGGGCGAGGCCTGGCTTCGGCCTCCAGCCGAGACCAGCTGACCTTCGCAAGCAATGACACTTGGGCCGGCGTTGACACTGGTGCACAATGTCGGTCGTGCGGGCTTACGTGGGAGTGACCGACGGCGACTGGTTCCGTTTTCTGGCAGCCCGGCCGAACGTAACCGAAGTGAACTTCTGGCAGCCGAGCGGCGGCCGGGGGTTTCGTGTCCTCGCGCCAGGCGAGCCGTTCTTCTTCAAGACCCACTATCCGCACAACCGAGTAGTCGGTGGTGGATTCTTCAGCGACTCGGCTCGGCTCAAGGTTTCCGAAGCCTGGGAGCTGTTCGGCGAGTCCAACGGGGTTGCGAGCATCGAGCAGATGCGGGCCCGGATCAGCCACTACTGCCGAGTTCCGCTCGGACCAGGCGAAGATCCGCTGATCGGTTGCTTGTTCGTCAGGGACGTTCGCTTCTTCCCGCCTGACAACACGATGGCGTCTCCACCAGGTTTCGCTCGCAACATCGTTCAGGGCAAGAGCTATGACCTCGCCGAACCTTCTGTTGCTCCCTATTTCGCCGATCTCATACAGCTAACTCTTGGCACCGTCGTTGAGCTGGACTTCAGCCAGCCCTGGCATCGTCCCGGTCCGGTGTTCGGTGATCCGCGACTGGCGCCATACCGGCTTGGCCAACGCTCGTTCCAAGCCGTTGTACTCGACGCGTACCACCGGCGTTGCGCGATCACCGGAACGCACATTTCGCCTGTGCTGCAGGCGGCCCACATCCGTCCCGTTGCTTCGGGAGGCGAGCACAGGCTCGATAACGGATTGCTGCTGCGTTCGGACGTTCACACGCTATTCGACCGCGGCTATCTGGGCGTGGACCCGAAATACCGGTTGGTGGTCAGCCAAAGGCTCCGAGAGGACTTCAGCAACGGCGACCAGTTCTACGCAATGGCTGGAACTGTTGTTGGTCTGCCTGAACGCAAAGTTGACCGACCTAAGTCGGAGTTCCTCGTGTGGCACCTGGACGAGATATTCAAAGCATCGTAGGAGCTGGCGAAGAATCTGCCAGTTCCCTGGCGCCGCCAGTTGATCTGCACCTCGCTCCGACAAGTATTGGTCGTTGGTTGCGCCACCCAATTGATCGAAGGTGAGGGGCCAGCCAGACCTCGCGGACATTTCTGCCGCTGCTGGTCTGGCCCGGGCGCGCTCAGCTCCTGGCCCGGCGGGCACAAGCTAACGCTGCATCGCGAGGTGGCGCGATGTGATTGACGAGGAAGTACCCGATAGGAACGGGTCAACGAGGTGGCTGGGTAGGATCGGCGCACTGCGGCCCGACGGGCTTCCACGGCATTTTTCTATCTGCCGAGGGACATGCCCCTACCCGCGTGTTTCTTTGCGCTGCGTAGAGGCATGTCCGTTGGCGTTGATCCGCCGCTCGGCCGCCAGCCTTGCCGCGCTGGCGGACAGGGCCAGCGTGGCCGAGGTGATGTTCGAGCAGATCCTGCGTGACGAGTTGCAGCCGCGGCCGTCACCTGGCGAGCGCCGTGCGTGGGAGCGCAGCATTCCGGTTCTGGCGCACGATCTGGTTCAGGCGGGCCTGGGTGATGTCGAGGTTCTCCTCGAGCACCGGCTCCCGCTGTCCAGCCGGCGGGTGGACGCGATCCTGGCCGGCTGCCACCCGGCCACGCGCCGGCCGTCGTATGTGCTGGTCGAGCTCAAGCAGTGGAGCAGCGCCGGCCTCTACGAAGACGACCCCGGGCTGGTGATGATCGAAGGCTACGGACACCAGCCGGTGCTGCATCCGGTCGAGCAGGTCCGCGGCTACTGCCAGTACCTGCTGGACTTCCTGCCCGCGCTGCAGGACGACGCCGACGCGGTCGCGGGAGCGGCGTACCTGCATAACGCCTCCGAGCGCGCCGTCGCACCTCTGAGGCAGCTTCCGGAGTCCGGTCATGGCCGGTTGTTCACCGGCGACCGCAAGGGCGACTTCCTGAATTTCCTGCGCGCTCGGCTAGCGCCTGATGTGCCCGGAGCCATCTACGCGGACACACTTGTCAGCTCCGCCGCCAGGCCGAGCCGGCAGCTCCTGGCGGTCGCGGCCGATGAGATCCGGCGACGTGAGCAGTTCGTCCTGCTCGACCAGCAGCGGCTCGCGTACAACCTGGTGCTGCACGCGACCGAGGCTGCCCGCGCCGGCGACGCCAAGTCCGTGATCATCGTGTCCGGCGGTCCGGGAAGCGGGAAGAGTGTAATCGCGCTGTCGCTGCTCGGCGAGCTGGCCAGGCGGGGATGGGCGGTGCTGCATGCCACCGGATCCCGGTCGTTCACCCAGACGCTCCGCCAGGTGACCGGCCAGGGGTCGCCGCGCACCAGGCAGCTGTTCAAGTACTTCAACCAGTTCACCGACGCCGACCGCAATGGCCTGGACGTGCTCATCCTGGACGAGGCCCACCGGATCAGGGAGACATCCGCCAGCCGGTTCACGCCCGCCCGGCTCCGCACCGGTCAGCCCCAGGTCGACGAGCTCATCGCTGCCGCCCGGGTGCCCGTCTTCCTGCTCGACCAGAACCAGGTCGTGCGCCCCGGCGAGATGGGAACCGTCGAGGACATCGACGCACACGCGACCAGGTCCGGGCTGGCCGTGCACAGGATCTCCCTCGACGCTCATTTCCGGTGCGGAGGCAGCGAGGAATACCTGCGGTGGGTAGAAAGACTGCTCGGCCTTGAGCCCGGCGGGCCGGTGCGCTGGCCAGGCGACCCCGCCTTCGCGCTCCAGGTCGCGGACAGCCCGCGAGAACTAGAACACGCCCTCCGCGCCAAGCTCGAAGCCGGGTACGGAGCCAGAATCGCGGCCGGGTACTGCTGGCCATGGAGTGACCCCAATCCCGACGGCACGCTCGAAAACGACGTCGTGATCGGTGACTGGTCCAGGCCCTGGAACGTGAAAGGAGACCGCGCGGCGGGCGGCGCCCCGCCCGCAGCCCTCTGGGCAACCGAGCCAGCAGGCTTCGGCCAGGTCGGCTGCGTCTACACCGCCCAGGGATTCGAATACGACTGGAACGGCGTCATCATAGGGCCGGACCTGGTCTGGCGCGGCAACGACTGGGCGGCGATCCGGTCGGCGAACAAGGACCCGGACCTACGCAGCCAGGCCCGCGTCCCTGACCTGGAATTCGGCCGCCTCCTCCGCAACGTCTACAAGGTCCTGCTCACCCGCGGAATGGTCGGCACCATCCTGTACTCAACCGACCCGCACACCCGGGAACTATTGCGCTCCCTGATGCCCTAACTGGCCTTGACCATGTGAAGCCGTCGAGCTGTCTGTCCCTGCACAGAAGGACGATCCTCGATTTCCTGCGGTTCTCGCATCCCTGGCCACCTTCGCCACATGTCAAGTCCCGGCACCCGGGCGACACCACGCCGCGCCAGCGGCCATTGCAACCCTTGTGATGTAAGGCATCACGGCGCACGGCTCGGTGGTCGAAGTACGCGCCGTCGTCGCCGCAGCCATGTCTGCTCATCGCCGCGACGCTAGCACTGGGCTCCCGAGCTCGCTCCTCATCGAAGAGGGACCTGCGGACAACAGGCCGCTGACCTGGAGAAACTGGGTGGAGCCGACAGGAAATGCCTCAGCCCCGCCGCCAGGCTAAGGGACGGGCTTGCGGCCCAAGCGAACACCGGCGTCGGCGGGCAACCCTGGCACCCATTTTCCGGCTCCGCAAGGCGGGTCGCCAGAGTCATGTGGAGCTGAGGGGATTTGAACCCCTGACCCCCTCGATGCGAACGAGGCACTGCCGGTGGCTGTAGGTCGCCTGACGTTGTTAAGTGCCAGGTCAGATGCCCTGGCTAGTCGCTGACCGTAGCGGGTTGTAGCTGGGAGTCGGCGCATGTTGGCTCCCCACTTGGCTCCCGCGGACCACTAACTGTCCGTGTTGCCAGCAGTGGGCTCAGGCCTCAAGGGGAATGCGGCTAGCAGCTCCGCCGCTGGCAAGCTACCCGTTTCCGGCACCCGCGCGGCTGCACCGGATCCGGGGAGGCGGCGTGGTGTTCTGCGTTGTTGCGGATGGTATAAGGGATCATTGCCGGTTATGGTGCGGCGAGTGCGGTCGCTGGCAACGGGAGGCAGCTGGTGGCGCAGAAGGTGACCGTCGCGCTGGATGACGATCTGGATGGCGGCCCGGCAGAGAGACAGTGCGGTTCGGTTTCGCAGGCGCTCCTGGAGCGGCTGCTCGCCGTCGAAGTCGGGGCCGTCGACTGAGCGGCGGTAGGCGAGCCTGGAACGGTTCGCGTCGCTGCCGTCCCCGTTAACCCTCGCCGACTTCGCCGCCCAGCCGTCCGTCGACCCGAAGCTGATCGCCGACCTGGGCACCTGCCGTCGATCTTCTTCAGCGGACACTCCCCATGCGTCAGTAACAGTCCGAACGGCGGCCTTCCGCCTTGCTGTGCCACCGTGGATACTCCGCCTATGACCTCGCGCACCCAGGCCCGCGAGCCAGTTCGCAACGCTACGCGCAGGTACCGACAGAATCGCTGGCTGCGCTGCAGCGCGTGTGTGGGATAAGTCTGTAGATAGCAAGACCAATTTGCTTGTGTGACGCGGTCAGTAGGCTGCGTCTGGTTGGGTGGCCGTTCGCAGATCTCTTGCCCAGGGGTCGCTGGATTCGTGGCAGCGCAGGGTGGCGATGCTGGCGGCACCGGGGCCGGTCCAGCGCATTCCGGATAGCTGAGCCGCTGCCCGATGACGGCCTTCTTCGACAACTCCCGACCCGACGATCAAGCCCAGGGATCGGAAGTGGGCGCCTGCTTGTTCGGCACCAGGCGGTGCGGCCCCACAAAACCCACGTGGACCTTGCCAGTGGTTCCGCCTGTGCCGTCGTGGAAGTGGCCGCGCGGCGCGAGGTTGCCGCCGCCCTTGGCCGGTCCGGGCTACTGATCAGAGGCATCCATAACCGCTGTACATGCCAGCGAACGGCGGCCCCAAGCGCAGGTCGTCGCCGCTGACCCGGAGGTGCGTGGCCATGACTGCGACGGCCGATCGAGGGCTCGGAATCGTCCTCAGCGGGCACCTCGGTCACCCGGGAAGTTGGCGGTCGAGCCGCGGATCCGGGAGCTGGCGGCGTATTCGGCGATGCCGTCGACGGTGATCGCCGAGCGAATCGGGTGGGACCGGGGGCTGACGGTGCTGAAGGACCGGGTCCGTGAGCTGCGGCCGGCGTATCTGGGTTAGCGACCCATGAGCTGGCGGCGAAGGGAACCTGAGCTCATTAACGTCGTCGAGCGCTCTGATGATCTTTGGATGGAGACGACCCCGGTATCGATCCTCGCAGCCAAGCAATGTACGAGCGAAACGATCTGGACCTTTTTCGGCAGTTCGAATCGCCGATCTTAGACGCTGAATGGTGACATTGACTACAATGGCGAAGTCGTCATGATGAATAGGGAGGAATTGTGGTACAGGGGGGAAACGGGCGCCTGGGGAATTCCGGGCAACTCGGCGAAGGCCAAAGGAGATTTTCTGCCCAGCACGTGGCCCTGCTTAGAGCTGCTGGCCGCGTTGGCATCTGGCGCCGTGGTGCGGTCCTCCTCCGGGAGGCAGAAACCAGCGACGGGCCCATGCTCATCGAGCGGGGCTTAGTGAAGATCACCACCGAGTCATATCGCGGGTATACAACTGTTCTCGCAGTGCGCGGGCCAGGCGAGTTGATCGGGGAACTCTCCACCATCGATGGACAGGTGCGGTCGGCCACCGCCATCGCGATGACCGCGGTCCAAGCTATCGTGATACCGGCTGACCGGTTCCACGCCTTGCTTGAAGAGAATGGCGCGTTCACACTCACCGTTTTGAGCTTGGTCGTGGGCAGGTTGCGGGACTCCGACCGCACGCGCGCCGAGTTCGGCGCGCAGAGTGCGAGCGAACGTGTCGCGCGCGTGCTGCTTGACTTGGCTCAGCGGCACGGGCTCCGGGTCCGCGGGAACGAAGCCAGCCGTATCGTCGCGGTCACCCAGCAAGAGCTGGCCGGCGTCGCTGGGACGTCGCGGGAGTCTGTGGTGCGGGCACTGCGAGACCTCGGTCGTGCGGGTCTGATCGTGACCTCGCGCGGGAAGCTGACCATCCCCGACATAGGGAGGCTGGAAAGGTCAGTCCGCAGTTAGCGCCGGACCCTGCACGTATTGCTCAAGGAACACCGGTCATATGCGTCACCTGACGCGGACGCCGCGCTCTCGCCCCGGTATTGCTTGACGAGCGGAGAACGGCTAACGGGCAAGATGGGCCCGCTGGCAGTGGCGGGAAGAGGGCACGATGGGAACTGCGCCGCAGTACTACACGATCCTCGTAGTCGATATCGAGAGCTTCGGCAAGCGCCGGAACCCTGTTCAGGCGCTGCTCAGAGAGCGGCTATACCGCATCCTTGAGGAGGCGGCAGACGCAGTCGGCATAGACCTGGCCGCTGCGTCAGAGCCTGCAGACCGGGGGGATGGGGCGTTCTGGCTGCTGTCGGCGTCGATCCCCAAGGTGAAGCTGACGGGTCCATTCATTTCCGCGTTGCGGGCCGGGCTCGAGGCTGACGAGCGGGTCAGCGCGTCGGAAGCGCACATGCGCTTGCGGGTTGCCCTGCATGCGGGCGAGGTCAGCGGGGATCAGCACGGCTGGGTCGGTGAGGACCTCAACACCGCCTGCCGATTGGTCGATCTGCAATCACTCCGAGATGCGCTCACCAAGGCGGTGAATTCTCCGGTCGTTGTCGCTGTCACGGATGCCTGGTATCGCTCTACCGTCAGCCACGGCTATCCGGGCATCGACAGCGCGAACTACTACCCGGTGCCCTTCCGCGCCAAAGAAGTTAACCAGACCGCCTGGATCACGGTGCCCGGCTGCCCCGGCCCATCCACACCGGCCGACATTACGGACGAGCCTGCGGTGATCGGCGAGGGTCCCCGAGCAACTGATGCGGCATCATCGCCCGGAGGCGATCCAGTCGAGGAGAGCAGCACGGCCCAAACGGGCAGCGGCACTCGTAAGGTGGCAGCGGCGAATCCGGCAAAGGTTACCAACCTGGGCCCGTTCGCGGGCGCGGCCATTCATGCCGGGCGGGTCTATGGCGGCGATCACTATGAGTTTGGTGACTCCCAGTGACCGATGAACCGTCGCCGTCTCAGCCTGACCCAGGCCAGCCGCGAGCGGAGGGGCAGGCCGTCGGCGGCCCGGGCAGCGATGGTGAACCCAGCACGGATCCCGGCCTCGACCTAGATGGCCTGCGCAGGGCCATGGGAGCCTTCGCGGCGCAGCCTGGTGCCACCGGTGAACGCCTGGACGCCGAACGTGACGCCCGGGCCAGCTTCCACGGCGCGCAGGTCCGAGGACAGCGGGTCTACGGCGGCGACCACTACGAGGTCTCCCTGTCAGGGAAACGCGCATCTGTCCGGTTGTTCGAGATCTCGGACGAGGAAAGAGACGAAGCCGAGCATGCCTTTGTCCCACCACCTGACTTCGCCACGCTGCGGCGGGAAATGGCTGCCAGGCACCTGATATTGATCCGTGGTGCCCCCGGCACTGGCAAAGCTGCGCTGGCTCGCGCCTTGGCGTTGAGCAGCAAGGGGCGCCCAGTGTTCTGCCTCGACACGGACACCGACCTTTCCCTGCTCCGCGGAGAGGACTTGGGCAAAGGCTCTGGCTATCTGTTCGAAGGCCTTGATGACGTCCGCGCACGGGCGTTGACCCCTTTCCACATACGAAGGCTGGAACAGGAACTGGCCGCCCGCGACTGCACGCTGGTGATCACCACCGTGACCGGCGCCATGCTCGTCGACCAGACCGTCGCGAGGGCATTCATCGACGTGCGGCACCATGCAGACCCGCGCGAAGTAGCGCGTGCTCATTTGCGGTGGCGCTGCGGCCCAACCGGACGTGAGCGTGCTGAGCGGCTGCTGAGGCAGCCGGAGATCGACGCGCTGATAACCCAGAAATGTGGCAATGGCCAAGGCCTAGCAATGGCCGCAGACCTCGGCCGTATGCTCGCGGAAACCCGTGGGACAGAGGACACGGCAGCAGCGCAGGTGACCAGTCGGCTCGCGCTGCGCGAGTCGGACGCGTTCGCTGACTGGTTCGACCAGATACCGGACCTGGACACTCAATGCCTCGCAATCGCGATCGCAGTCTTCGGCGGCGAAGCATATGAGACGGTGGCCGCGCTGGCGGGGCTGTTGCAGCAGCAGCTGCAACTCCCGGAAAGCCCGGACAACCCAGAGCGCCCCAGGTCAGCGCCATTGCTGTCAACCCGGCGTAAGCGGCTGGAGCTGCTGCATTCCACGCTGAAACCAGCCCCGATCTCCACTCGCCATGGCGGCGCCCCACCAGGGGTCGTGGTCCGCTTCCAGGACCCCGACTTTCCAGCCCGCGTCCTCAGCCACACCTGGGACGAGCTGGACGCAGCCCGCAGCGAGCTCACCGGATGGCTGCGCGTGTGCGCGCGACACGATTTGCCCACCGTGCGGGTGCGGGCAGCGGTAGCGGTGGGCGTGCTCGCGGCACGATCGTTCGACACGATGCGCTCCCGGGTAATCTCGCCCTGGGCGGGGGAACGGGATGCCCGGCTTCGTGATGCTGCCGCGTTGGCCCTGAACGCCGCGGCGGAAGAAGACGGCAGCCTTGCGGAGGCCATCAAGAATCTCGTTAGGGCTTGGGCAGCAGAGGACCAGCCGCCAAACCTCCGGGCGAGCGCCGCCCGGGCCTGGCGCACCGTGCTCGACCGGAATGACTCCGCCGGTGAGTTGCTCCACTCACTCGCCGACACCGATCATGGGGCGGTCGTCGAGGCTGTGTGCGTCAGCGTCGCCGAATACCTCACCTTGGATGACGAGCGCGACTACAAGGCGGCTATCGCGTTGCTGCTTCGGTTGGCGCGATCCCCTGAGCCATTGCGGCGCCAGACGGGAGAGCTGGCCTTTCTCTACGCGGCGGCCGACCTCCTCGAATGGCGACCCGATGGCAGCGTGACCGGGGGATCCCTGGCGAGCACTCAGCGCAGTGACCCTGATAGCGCTCCGGATTTGGGCCATTACTGGCCAGCCTTGCTCAGCATCGCCGCGCGCGACCCCATGCGGCAGCAGGAGATTGCCACGCTGTGGAAAGTGGCGGTTTGCTCTGCGGAAGTCCACGGTGCCGCGCACGCGGTTCTCGCCGAGTGGGCGAACACGGTAGAGCCAATACTGGCGGCGCGCCGCGCGCTGGGACGTCTGCTAGCTGCAGCCGCGGACACGCCGCGGAGCGCCCGGATCCTCCGCTATCAGGCGGAGTCCTGGAAGGGCGGCCGCGGCGGCCAAGCCGCCCCGGAAACGGCTAGAGACGTGCTGGCTTACATCAACGAAAGGAGCGAGGCATGACGAGCATTGATGAGGACGGCTGCCTGGTCGCTGGCCCGTTTCCTGTGCGGATGGGGGACCGGGGCGCCCCGCCCAGGCCCGACCGTGCACTTGTGTTCTCGCTCAGCGACGGAGTTGCCGAACTTGTGACTCACCGGCCGTCGGTTCGCGAGTCACGCCGCTACCAATACCGCTATGAGGTTGACACCTCCGACAAGCACCTGGCCTGGCAGGACACTCTGCCAAGTAGCGTTGCGGGCTATTTCTTCCGGGCGGAACTGGAAACCGCATGGCGGATCAACTCAGCCGTAGATGTTGTGCGCAGGGGCATCACCACCACAGAGAAAGGTGACACTGTCGTACGCAGGGGTCTGGCCGCCATGCTGATCTCCCGCACCCGGAAATTCGACATCGAAGACTACGCCGAGGCGCAGCACGAACTGAACGCGGAACTCGGTTCAAGGGAGCATCCGCTGCAGGAAGGTATCGTGCTGTCCGGCTTCGCCGCCCGGCTCAACCTCGACGCGGGCGCCGAACAATACGTGCGAACCAGGCATCGGATGGACTGGGACGCGGTGCTCGCCGAAAACAGCACGCGAGCGACATAGCTGCGGCCAAGCAGAAAGGCGAGGTCACCGCCCTCGTTGAGGAACAACTTCGGGCAGCGGCGCAGCGCGAGGGCGGCCTGATCCTCTACGTCATGGCGCAGGACCCTAGTCAGCTCCGAGGAGTGCTGAACGAGGTAGCCGCGCACCAGCAGATAACGCAGGAGCAAAAGCGGCAATTGTTCAGTGACCTGATCGCCAACAACTTGATTCAGCCGGCCGACGTGGACGTTATCTGGCAGACCCTTTTCCAGCAGCCGCAGAGCCTCGGTTTCGGCCCGGCTCTTCGGGCGCTCCAGCCAGGATCGGGGCAGGACCGAACAGGCCCGGCGTCTGCTGCCGCTACGGATCCATCTGCAGCGCACGCCTCAGCCCAGAGGCCCGCAGGTCCGTCGGCGGCGCCCGCGCATCCCGGGACTAGCGCACCGTCGGGTCCGGACCCACGCGACGCCGTACCACTCCAGGTTGCCCAGGGTGCCGTGGGCGGGGTATCGGGCTGGAATCCGGTTGGTCATCACCATCGCCAAGGTAAGGGCACCAAAGAAACAGATGACTCTCACGATGCGGGCGTCAGGCATGACCCGGACGGCACATGAGCCGGGACAGACACGATGCACGTGAACGCGGTCCACTTCAGCCCCGGACCCGGCCCAGCCATCCAGCCAGCCGCCGACCTCCCGACTGTCCTCCCCGTCACGTTGGCGCCGGCCTGCCGGGCAACACGGAGCACCGGTCCCGGCGTGCGGTGTCTCATGCTGACCGGCGGCTGGCCTTTGTGCTCGCCGCAGCGGCGTTGCTGGCGATAACAGGAGGAGCGGTGGCGGCAGGGCGCAAGGGGATACTTCTCGGCGCGGCGGGAGCGGCGCTCCTTGCCGCGCTAGCCCGTGCCGCCCGTCCGGTTCTGGACGGGATCACGGCCCGCAAGCGCCGGGTGTCCCCGAGGGCGGACTCTCGACCGGAGGAGGTAACCGAACCCGCCCGTGACCCTGCCTCGCACGCGCCGCCCCGGCGTAGTCCAGGCACGACCGAGCGCGCCCATCCGCCCGGCGCCGGAGCGGACGGTCGGCCAGAGATCCCCCGCGAGCCCAGCGAGATCGATGATCGGCCCCCAGGTGCGCGTCCTGCCCGGCGCTCTGCCGAGAAGCATGATGTACCGCCGCGGGATCATCGGCCCGCTGCCGACAAGATCCGGTCTTCCGACGGGCCTGGGGGATTTCCCATTCTAAAGGTGCGGTCGCGGGCCGCTGCGCAACCTTGGCGGCTGCCTGCCGTCCCTTCACCCTCAGGAGTGGCGGCAGACCAAGCCAGCGCCGGTGGCCTGGAAGTGCGGGCGGCGTCCCTGATCGGACCCGGGCACCGATGCATGGAACCTGCACTCCCACGGCAGGATGCCTACCGGCTCGGCCAAGACCGGAAGCGCCGGTACCTGATCGCGGCGGTGGCCGATGGGATGACGGACAGCCGGCACTCAGAGGTCGGCGCCAACACCGCTGTCGCGGCGGTCGTCGGGCTGTTGCGGGAAAGCCTTGACGCGGGTATTGGCCTGGCTGACCTCGACGTGGAAGAGATCTTCCTGGCCGCTGCCGGCAGATGAGCGGCGTCGCGCAGCAGCGCGGCTGGCCAGACGACGATGTGCGGGCGGTGCTCGCGGCGGCGGTAATCCCCGTCCACCCGGGGTCGACCGGCACCCGGTACGCCTGGCTTGCCAGCCTCGCTGATGTGAGCATCTGGCGTCGGCTGCCGGGAAGCTGGGATTTGCTGATGGGTGATGTGAAGGACGGCCTAGACGGCAGCCGGGTGGAACATTACTTGCCCTACCATCCGCAGCACGCCGTAAGCCGGATCGTCGAGTTGCGGCCGGGGGAGATTATCGCGATCACGACCGACGGGATCGCTGACGCGTTCGGCACTCTCCCGGGTGCCGCGTCGTGGTTTGCAGATAGGTGGCGGGAGCGAAGCCGCTTGCCTCGTTCGTCCTTGACGTCGGCTACGAGGAGAGCCAATTCAACGACGACCGCACCGCCGTGGTGGCCTGGTGCGAGGACATATGGACGGATTCATGAGAACGTGGTCCGATCGTCCATTTCAGGGCACGGTGCGACTGGGCCAAGTGGCGTCGCAGGAGAAGGTGCTGGGTAAAGACGGTGGGGAGTCGCGCGTCGTCTACGAGATCGCCGGGTTCCCGGGCTGGGTGGCCAAGCTCTACAAGGAACCGCTAAAGGCTGCAGATGCCAGCGACCTAGGCGACATTATCGAGCTACCCGCTGGTATGGGCCCGGGTGATCTGGGCCACGTTGACTTGTGTACCGCCTGGCCAACGGCGCGGATTCTCGAAGATGGTGGAGAAGCAACGGTCGGCGTGATGATGGCCATTGCGCCGGGCCGCTTCCTTGCCGACTTCCGGCTTCGCGGTGACCGGGTCAGCAAAGACCAGCCGCTCACAATCGACTGGCTGATCGGGAATGACGAAAAATTGGTGCATCAGCACGGCATTAGTCGGCCCACCGCCGATCTCCGGCGTCAAATCGCGTCGGAATTTCTGGCGCTGGGCGATCTGCTCGACCGGCATCGCCTGGTGTATGGGGACTGGTCATACCGCAAC
>CAVTYS010000010.1:0-598828 GCA_963739025.1 uncultured Actinomycetota bacterium
AGTCCTCGCCGCTTACCAATGCTTCGTCGTAGCCACCAGCCGCTTGATATGCCGTTTTGCGGAAAAAGCGCACCGCTTCTATCCATGGCACGCCAATATAGAACGATCGCTCAAGCCGCTTGCATTGTGACCAAATTACCCAGACCGAAGGATTCTTCCGGTATGATCACTCCCTGTACTGCCGGATCGCCCGTCGTTTCATCGATGCATGCTTCTACCACATTCCGGCTGACTTCCATATCCGAGTCAACCATCAGCAGATAACTGCCAGACGCACGTGCCGCACCGAAATTCCGCTGCGCGGACCGTTCTGGCCCTTGCACGAACCGCATGTTAGTGAAGCGTTTCGCTATTTCCAACGTCGCATCTGACGAATGATTGTCGACCACAATCAGCTCGATGGGACTGTAAGTCTGATTCTTAATAGACTTAAGGCAGCCTTCAAGCGTGGCCGCGCTGTTCCTCATCGGCACAATCACTGATACGAGCGGCTTCGTCGTCATGTTACTCCAATCGATTGCGTGACGGCAGTGTGGCCGCGGTCAAAGACATGCCAATTGCCCTCCCGAGGCTCAGCGGCGGGCGAAGCAGGCCATTCCGAGCTCTGGGTCAGAACCGACGTCGTGCCACAAGGGCTCGAGGCCGAGGCGATGAAGGTGGTCACGTAGCTCGTCGAAGCAGTGCCCGGCGACCGGATGGTGCTCTAGGAACAAGTAACGGACTCCCTTCCAGCACCAGTCCTGGTGAGCTCAGAATGAACTCGTACTCCCCACCCTCGCAGTCGATCTTCACAACCTCTGGCGGTCCTCCTGCCTGAGACACCACGCTCTCCAGGCCGACTGTCCTCACTGGCACTGGATTGCCCGGCCCTTCGATCGTGGACGACGCACGAGAAGCATCAGCCGACTCCCAGAGTGTCCCTTCGCCGTCGCTACGGCGACAGCCGCCTGCAGGATGGAGACCCGTCCCGAGAGATTGTTCGCCTCGATATTGCGCGCCAGCCAGTCGCAGGTGACCGGCGAGGGTTCTACGCACACAAAGCGCGCTCGCACTGCTTGCTCTGCCAGGGCGCACGCAAAGGTTCCGACGTGGGCACCTACGTCAAGCACGATCGCGAGATCAGCACTCGCCCAGTCAATCGAGCCCAAACGATAAGTGTCCTCGGAAAGTACTTCGAACAGCGGCGCCCAGGACAGCGGATCCGCTGGCGCCTGGAGTCGCAGACCCGACCTCGTCTCAACAGCGAACACGCCACCGCTGTAACCGAGCCATGACAGCGCAACCCGGCCCCATACCTCAGGCCAGTTGCGGAAGACCCGGTGCGCATTAGAAGCCAAGCAGAACTTCGATCGCGCCAAGGCGAGGACCCGGGCGCGGTCAGAGCGCTTTGCCGACCTCGCCTCGATCGCCTGCTTCGTCGTGACCGGAGGTACCCACAAGTCTCCGAAGGAGGTCGGCGATAGCCTCTGGCGAGCGGCGCTCGCTGCACGGGCTGTCGCGAATGCGACGGCCCACAGTGGGTGGCGCGCGGCAGTGATCGCGGCCGCGGCCACCCGGTCGATGACGGGCTCGCGCCCGCCGCCAGGCAAGCGGGTCCGCGCCGCGATGAACTTCTGCGTCTGGAGGTGAAAGTCTTCGCTACTTGCCGCCGGAGTGACCAGCACCCTGGCCTGCTCGACGGTCCGGACCGGCACCGAGTGCTCGGACACGAAGTCCGCCAGCTGGGTGTCGTCGGCGATCAGTCCAGCCTGCCAGCCAAAATCCGCCAAGGCGGCCACCCGGTAGGCAAAGAATCGCCCGTAGGCTCGCGGCGCATTCGTCCCAAGTCTGTGGGCCAGCGCCGTCACGGCCTCCATCTGGTAGGCCGAGGCCCAGTGGCCAACGCGTCGGGAATCGACCTGATCCATGCCCCATGCCACGCCGAGCGAACGATCCTGAGCGAAGGCGCGTAGCAAGGAGTCAAGTGCCGCAGGGGTCGCAGCCGAGTCAGCGTCCAAGACGACGACAAGGTGGCTGAGCAGTCCCTGCGCGATGAGCTCGGCGTGGTACGTGCCCAGCGCGGCTGCCTTGCCGCCGCGCCGGGGGGCACGCACCACCCGTAGCGGTGTTAGCGGATGGCTGGCCGCCCACGACTCCGCCAACTCCGCAGTGCCGTCGGTACTGTCACCGTCGAGCACCGCCCACTCAGCCCATTCGAAGCCGACGGGTAGGTCACGATGCCCTGACGGATTCAAGACAACGGACGATCCGCGCAGCTTCGTTGTACGCGGGCACGAGCAAGCGACAGACAGTCGGCACTTCTATGGAAGTCATAGCACGCTATCCGCCGTTCGTTTCAAGTACGAAGAATAGAGACATTGTAGAATTCGCGTAGCGGACCCTGCTGCGGCACGGTCACGGCTCGCCCAACGTCTCGGCAGTGGCGGGACGTAGCTGCACGTCGCGACAAGGTGCCTCCTTGGATCTGCCGGCCGACCGCCTGGCGCGTGACGACGCGAGCGGCGCGGCGCGCGCCAAAATAACCCGCGACATGGCGAAAGAGCGACCGCAAGCTCTTCCGAAGCGGAACCAGAACCAACATGTAACCAATGATCACGTAGACGATTCGCCGACAGCGGTCGGATGACTCAGCCGGTACGTACCCGAGTTCCACGAGTTCGGCATGGATGAGTGCGGCGGCGGCGCGCTTTGGTACGAGCCCGTTTCCGCGCGACGCGACTCGGGGGAAGGGGCCGAGGCGGCTCGCCGAGCCGAGGATGGAATGTGAGGTGCGACGGTGGGATCCGCTCTCTGGCGGTCGTGTTGAAGTGGAGCATCGACTGGTCGAAGTCCTCTCCGAGGAAGGAGCACATTCGGCGGATCTGCTCTTCGGGCGAAGAGAGCAACTCTTCGAGGCGCACCTCGAGGTAGCGGTCTGGTCCGAGAAGCGATCCGGTGCGTCGCCCGGCTCGCATCCCGGTGCGCCATAGGAGAGCGCTTTAACAACGCTGGATCAAAAACTCGGGCCTCGGATGACGCTGACGTCTCTGCCGTCTCTGAATCACATGGATGAACTGCGCGTCCGGGTACACGATCGCTAGCTCGGCGAGGTGCGGGAGGGCTTCGGCTGTCTTGTTTCCCCAGCGTCTCTTACCTTGTGCGAGGGCCTGCGACGCGGCCAGTACCCGCATTGCTCCGGCGGCATCCGTGATACCGAGATCCCGCACACCGCGCGGGCGGTTCGAGCGTCGAAGTCATGCCTCTCGGAAGTCGGATGCGCCTCGGCCAATGTCAGCGCCTCGGAGGCGTTCGCCTGGCACGACCGTAGTCCGAGCGGGACATCGACTAGGGCATCTGCTTCGTAGAGCACGCTCAGGCGGGGATGGCTGTCCAGCATGGTCTGCACAAGGGTCGTTCCGGACCGGGGGCGTCCCACAGACGAACACCGGGGAAGCCCAAACGACCGCCTCTAGGCCGACCGGTGACCGGACAGGTTGCCGTCCCGGGCCGCCACGGCCGTAGCCTCGATTGCGGCCGGAGCGGCGAAACGGGCTTCGGTGCCGCTGCCGTGCTCATCGGCGATTTTGTCATCCAATGATTCCGCCCTCCAGAAGCGGCTCGTACTTTCGCGCCTAGGCTGTGCCGACGTCCGCGCCAGCAAAGAGCGCTAGCGCTAGCAGGAGACCGGCAGCGAAAAGCGAGGCAAAGCGCGACAGCAGGTACCACGACTGACGGGCCGAACCGCAGCGAAAGACTCCTGGGCGCGGGCCGAGCCAGCCGTTGCGCAGTCCATCGACCTCCACATGCTGATCTCCGGCCGGCCCGATCCAGTCCGGCGAGAAACTCTCGCTCGTGGTGTAGAGCGCTGATGCTGGGCGCTCATGACTCCGAGGAGTCGCCACAACCACGGGCTGGATAGGGACCGGGGAGCGCCGGACGACGACATCCGAGTACTCGTTGGTTGTAGTGCTCCGGGCGTGTACACGTCTGCATAGAGGAAGAGCGTCAGCCTGCGGGTCCCAGGGTCAGGCGTCACGATCGTCTGGTAGTGGTACCACCGGGAAAGCGCTGAGCTTGGCGGGAGCGGCGACATGGCGGCGCACGCTTCGGATGGGCATCTGCCAGAGGCATATCCGCGGTGCAGTCGCCGCTGACGTTGCGGACCCAGAGGCTCAGGAAGAGCGGTCCTGACCGCCAGGCCAGCGAGCGCGCCTCGCACGCACTGTCCGCTGTCGCGGACAGCGCGAGTGCCGGCCGTCCCGCCGGGCCCTGTCCTGCGCAGGACACGCGCAGATAGGCCGGCCGTCGCTGCCGTCCCGGGAAACGCTGCACAGTTGCCCACTGGGCCCCACGTGCCAGACGCGAAATCACCGTCGCTGAGCAACGAACGGCCAAGCTTGTAACTGAGCTCTTCGACCACCTGGCCGTCACGATGGCGGACTCGAGTGATGAGCGGGCCCAGTTGGTTCGAGGTTCGAGCAGACGGCGAGGGCCGCATGACCTGCGGGCGCCTCGGGCGACCTGCCCGTTCGCGTCAGAAGTCGACGGTGCCTCGAAGAGGATCCGTATGTGCTGCTTGAACGCGCCGGTGGCTGACAGCATCTTGATGCGGTACCTGCCGACCGGGCGGCACGGCGACAGACGTGCTGAGCTTGCGGTCGCCGAAAGCCGCCATTGTGCAACAGGTGGAACCTGCAGCACCGCAGGAACGGCCGACCGCATCGGGCTTGATATCAGCGCGGTCCCAGAGGGAAGGAGCGCCAGGTCCCGCAGATCCGGCATAGCAGAGTTGACAGTGGCGTACGAAGTGACCGAGCCCGTCGGCTTGATGCGGCTTGCGAAGCACGAATAGGTCAAGCTTTCCTGCACGACGGATAAGCCTCATGCCCTTGTCTTCACGTAGTGCCCTGTCGAGCGCCGCCGGCGGCGTGATATGCCGTCCGGGAAAGGCGGCATTCACGTCTCCGCGGACCAGCAGAAGCGACGTTCCGATAGCCGTGAGCGTCCGTCGCACAGATGGCCAGTCATGGGCAAGCAGGCCTTGCTCGACGAGGCGGACGGCGCCTCTGAGCTCCTGCGGGGCGGGCGCATAGCCTTGGGCAACCGGGTCCACCACGTTCCGCGCTATGAGGTTCGTGATGAAGCTGTCCGCTCCGTAGTAGCCCCAGGTGTAGGGCATCTGGTAAAAGTCGTCCTCAGGGAGCACGAGGAGATTGCCGGGCGGAGCGGAACGTTGAGGTAGGACGCCATCGCTGTCCAGTACGCGGGCACGCTGACGTGGGCCGAGGGGAGCAGCGGACGGTGATCGGGGGCGATCGCTCCGGTCATAAGCGGGAATCCAGGCGCGAGCACCGCCGAGCTGACCGCCGCGCTGATCGCCGCGAGACCGAAGTCCCGGGCGACGCAAAGCTGAGCGCCAGCGCCACACGATGCGCCGGCTCGAACGCGTTCAGTCGCTCGCAGGCGGCCTGCAGTGGTCAGCGCGAGAAGGACCGAGTAGGCGAGCCCTCCGAGCATCAGGAACCGGCCGGGCTCCCTGAGCAGCCAGCCGAGAGGCAGCTGGTAGAGCGGGTCAAAGACGAGGGCTCCTGGAAGACGGGTGCCCGTGCTCAGCAGGACGAGGAAGAGTGCCGTGGCCGAGGCGGCAATGCCAAGACGCGCCGGGCGGGCGGTCTCCCCGCCTGCCCGCGGGAACCGGGCCAGCGCCAGAAAGCCGAAGGCCGCTATCGGGCAGGAGGAATTTCAGGATCAGGAGCGGGAACTTATCGTAGGCACTGGCGTACGGGTAGTAGGCCGCGAACTTCCAGCCCCAGTCGTTGTTCAGCCAGAACCCATTGGCA
Organism: uncultured Actinomycetota bacterium; assembly: GCA_963739025.1. GTDB lineage: Bacteria > Actinomycetota > Actinomycetes > Streptosporangiales > Streptosporangiaceae > Chersky-822. The sequence continues at coordinate 5,820 of CAVTYS010000010.1, forward strand.
AGGGTGGCGCGGCCCTCGGTCCAGGTCCAGCTCGACGGAGTGGCGAGCGTTGAGGTCGCATCGATCTTGAGCTGCAACACGCTCGGTACGAGCCAGTAAGAGGAGGCGAGCGCGAGGAGCGGGACGCCGAGTGCGAGGGTGCGTAGCGCCCGGCGATGCGGCTACCCGTCCGTCGAGCCAGCCCGCGAGGAGCGGCATCGAGACGAGAAGCGCGCCGATCATCAACATGAGCGGCGGGTTCAGCGACACGTAGCCGAGAAGCGGCGCACTGGCGCCGAGGAGGAGAATGCCCCTTCGCAGCGCCCACCGGCCGGATGCCGTGATGAGCACGACTGCCGGAAGCCCTGCGAGCAGCACCATGGCGGCGAGGTACACCGGATTGGTTCCGATGATGACAACGTGGGCGTTGAAGACATAGGCGAGAGCGCCGAGGGTGGACCCGGCTGGGCCGACGCGAAGGGCGCGCAAGAGCAGATAGCAGGCCGCCGCGGCGCCAGCGAACAGCGCGGTGTACCAGATGTCTTGCGCGAGGACCGGCGATCCGCCGAAGCGCGTGGACGAGCCAGTAGACCGCCGCCCACGGCAGCCTGGTCTCGTCAGCGGCTGGGCCGCCGAGATTTGAACCCGACCACGACCAGGGAGCGAAGAGCCGTCCGAGCCAAGCCGTGCCCACCACAGGCGACATATCGCCTCCTGCGAGCAGCCGACCAGGGTCGAACCAGGATTGCGCCGCGACGGCTGCGACGACTGCGACGATGGCCAGGCCGATTCGCGATGGCCAAGTGCCAGCGTCCCGCGCGGCCGGCCGCGTCTGCAGCCCGCAGCTGACTGCGGCGCCCTCCGCGTGTCGGCCAGCCCTCGATGCCCCCAATGAGGGTTGCGGCTAGCAGCGCCGAGAATGCCGCACCGACGAGGATCGGTGACAGTTCAGATCGTGCATGCCTCCGAGCAGAAGCAGCATTACGCCGAGCACGCCGAGGCCGACTCTCACCCGGGAGAGCCTGGCGGTTGCCAGCAGCCCGGTCGCTAGCAAGCGATCCGGCCTGGTCAAGAACCTGGATCGCGGGCGACTCGGACTCGACGCGCCACCGTGAGGATGCCTGCGGCGACCTCCGTCCACGGGACGACTCCGGCTGGCTCCGCCCGCGGGCCCGTCGCCAGCGGCTACTGACGACAGCAACCCGACCAGGCCGGTAGCCAAGGACGCTGGATCGGCGCGCGTGAGGATGCCTCCCGATGCTCGCGATCGAGTCCCGAAGGCCTGGCACGTCGTAGCCGATCGAGACGGTGCCGCTCGCCGCCGCCTCCGTCACGACGAGCCCCCAGCCCTCGCGGACGGACGTGGCGACCAAGGCATGCGCGCGTGCCAGGCGCTCGCGCTTCTCCTCTTCGGACACGTGCCCGAGGAAGGTAACGCCCGGGCCGGCCATTCTGGCGAAGTCTCGCCTCCTCGGGACCGCTTCCGATTACCCACATCTGCGCATCGGGCATCTGGCGGCGGACGAGGCCGAAGGCACGAATGGCGTGCTCAGGGCGTTTGTTGGCGCTCAGCCGTCCGATGAAGACAACAGTCGGGACAGGCTCCTTCTCGACTGCAGGCCTTGCCGTCACGCGGGCACCCATCCTTCCGGCACGACTGTGACCCGTCGCAGGCCATATTCCGTTAGCGATTCGCGGCTTGACTCGGACACCGTGACAACCGGTACATCCCGGTATGCCCGCAGCCAGGTCGGCTCCAGTAGGTAACGGCCGAGAACGGAGATCGGCCAGGGAGTCTCGTACCGCCAGATCTCCCTGGCGACCTGGTGGACGACGGCCACGATCGGCACGTTCCCCACGAAGCGAGGGCAGTGGAACGGCCTCGTGTTCACGCAGTCGACCACCAGGTCGTATTGGCCATCTCCCTCGCGCCGCCAGTAGCGCCTGGCCTCCCGGTAGACGCCGAGGCGCCCGCCGCGTCGTATGATCTCCACTCCGTCGGCAAGCTCCCGCGCGGGCCTGCCGTCCACGGCGGCACAGAAGATGGTCACCTGGTGGCCGCACTTCACCCATTCGCGCGCGACCGACTGCAGGTAGACCTCGGCGCCACCCGCGCGCGGATGCGCGAGATCCCGCCAGTTGTAGGCAAGGATGCGCAGCGGCTCTGTCCGTGGGCCCAGAGCCCGCCAGTGCTCGGGCGGCGAGCGACGGGGCGTCCACCGGTGACCAGGAGCCGGAGGCCAGCCGGGACGCCCGGGTCTGGCCATGGACCGGCGCTAGCTGGGGCCCGTAGAAGTGCGCAAACCTCAGCCGGTAGAAGATGGCGAGCGTATCGAGGAGCGTTCGCCAGACCGCCTTCGGCGAGATGGTGCTCGTGAAGCGCTCGGCTATCTGGACCGGAAGCTCGACGAAGTTCCGGTAGCCCATCCGGCGGGCGACGACGAGCAATTCCAGGTCAAACGCGAAACGCTTCTCGAGCATCTTCGGGAGAACGGCCGCCAGCGTTTCGCGCCGGATGAGCTTGATGCCAGTCTGAGTATCCCGGGTCGGCAGCCGGAAGAGCAGCCTGGTCAGCTGCTGGTAGCCGCACGAGTACAGCCGCCTGAGCGGCGGGTAGACGACATCTGAGCCCGGATGGAGCTTGCTGCCGAGGACCACATCCGGATCGCCCGCCCTGGTCGCTGCAAGGAAATGGCTCAGCAGCCTCGCCGGAATGTCGCCGTCGCCGTCGATGAAGCCGAGGTAGCGGCCTCTGCCCTGAGCCAGGCCGACGCGCAGCGCGGCTCCCTTGCCCTTGTTTTCCGCTAGCTCGACTACGCGGACCTTGTCGATCCCGGCGATCGACGATGGACTTCCGTCGGTCGAGCCGTCCGATACCGCGATCACCTCGAAGGTGACCCGCTCGTTCCTGAGGACGCCGACGACGGCTCGCACGTGGGAAGCCAGGCGGGGTCCCGGGTTGTAGAACGGAATGACCAGGCTGAGGTCGATCTCGGCAGGAGGCAGCTCCACTGCGCCATCGCTTAGCGCCGCTGCGTCCGGCACCGGCCGTACGACCGCTGCCAAAGCCGGGAGGGACAAGGCGACCACGACGAACCCGCTCGCCGCCAGCATGCAGTCTGCGATGGTCTCCATCCCGCCGTGCAGCATGGCCACCAGCACCCATACGAGTGCCACCCCGGCCCAGCTGTACAAGGCGGCCACCGAGCGCCGGGCGACGTGGAAATAGGTGAGCAAGCTGATGATGCTGAGGAGAACGGAAACCAGAGCGATGATCCCGACGATGCTCGCGGCGCCAAGATAGTTCGGGCCGAAGAGCACATCGACGACTACGCGGGGCATTCCTGCAAGGACTGCGAAGGCCGCGAGCCCGATGGCGGTAACCAGCCCAAGTGTCTCGGTGAGAGTCTTGCGGGCGCTGATGCCGGCAGCGTTAGCGGAGGCAAGCCGCGGAAAGGCTACTGTCACAAGCGCTCCGGGCAGGAACAGGGCGATATGGCCCGCGATCGCCGCGGCCGCGTAGCGACCCGCAGCGACGGGCGCGAGGAAGTGACGAGCCAGGAATACGTCGATGCCGGTGAGAGTCGTGTACCCGGCGAGCGCGGCGATCGACAATACGGCGTCGCGCAGGGAGATCCGTATCGCGTCAGATCTCTTGGCGAATACTTCCCGCCTGGCGACCACGAGGAGGGCCGAGGCGGTGAACGCCTGGCCGATCACTGTCGCTGCCACAGCGCCCCCCATCCCGAAGCCTGCCGAGACGAGCAGGGCACCGCTGGCCAGCCGAAGCGCACCGCCGCCGAAGAACAAGACGACGGCGACAGGCACGTAGCGCATCTCGCCGAGCAGCGCACCCTGCAGGACGGCACCGACCACCGCGATTGGGACCCAGATACCAATGGCCAGGTTCGCTACGGGGGATTTCAGGTTCAAGAAATCATCGATCAGCGGTGAGAGCACCCAGATGGCAGCCATCGCTCCGGCGCCGCAGACCGTTGCCTTCACCGTCAATCCGCGAAGCGATATCCGTCCTTTGCCCACGCCGGAGGCGACGGCCCGCGTGACGGCGAGCTGAACCGCGCTGAGCGGGACGGCGAGCACAGCGATGACGTTCAGAACAGCGCCAAGCGCTCCGTAGTGCGACGGGCCAAGCAGACGGCTGATCAGGAAGTGGAAGAGGAAATTGAATCCGTTGACCCCCGTTGTGGCGATCACGAGGGACCAGCCACCGTGGCTCAGTACCCCGGGGAGGATGCGCCGTCGTGGGCTACGGCGATGGCGGCCCCGATGGCCATTGGGCGTCTTCGGCGATATCGGCGGCGGTGTCGCTCGCCGTGGTGACCGGGCGACCGCGGTCTCCGCGATCGCCGAGTGATCTTCGAACACGGCGGTTGGCGTAGTCACGCTCATCTCGCAGCCAGGCTGATTCGCGAGTCGGGCTGCTGGTGAACGCCGCCGGGCTCTAGGGCTTCTTTCGTCCGGGGCCGACCGAGCTGAAGGAGCTCATCTCCGGCTGACCTGCCGTACTCGCGGCCCAAGTGCTGATCGTCGGCACTCGGTTACGTCGCAGTGCTGCGCGGCACGGCGCCCAGACGCGACGGGCTGGCCATACTCGCCGCCGGCGTCGCCGGATACTTCCTCGCCGTCGGAAACCACGGCCCGGCCGGCGGCCTCTTCAGGTTCGGCTCCGAGTTGGTTACCGGCTTCGTCATGATGCGCGAGCCGTGGATCGCCAACCCGGCGGCACAGCAGGGCCGCTGTGACCCGCCTCCCAGACCGCTGGACCACGCGCATGCCTCACTCTCTGAGTCGAGTTGAATGAACCTGGGGAATCCACCATCCCCTGCTAGCGGCGCACATAAGCCAATCTGTTGACGGGTACGCGCATATGCCAACTCCTTCTTAGGAACGCGCATCGGCGGGGTTGATGTTATCCGGAAGATCGCTCACGTGAAGGCGATCTCAGATCTTGTCCGCAGGTGCATTTAGTGGCGCGGCGATCGTCCGTCCAGATTAAGCGGAAAGGCGCAGCCTCCGACACGAACGATCACGCGCATAGCTGATGGAATGCGACATCATGCCAGGTCAAAGACCTACTTCACCAGCTCAGCGATTCCGTCTCGCAGCTGGCGCCGCCGCCCTATAAACCAACGGTTGGCGCCGTTAGGAACATGCGCCCAGCCACTAGCGCCAAAGCACACGTCGTTCTTGACCGGTTCTTCCATGCTATGGCGCTAACACTTTCCCCGTCGACCAGAGTTTGTGATTGCAGCCCTCAGGGCACGCTGCTACCGTTGCCAGCCAGACGTAAGTCTCATTCGAAAAATGAGGTAAGTCTCATGCGAGTAATGCGGCCAAGAATCGGCTTTGCACTTATCAGCGCGGCGCTGGTGGCAACGGGCGCCACGAGCACAATGTTCGCCGCGCAGGCTCATGCTCAGTCGCCGACGTGCTACAGCACGTGCCCGCCGGAGGTGGATCTCAAGGAGAGCTTCCACGTCCTGCACGTCGGTGCCGAGGAAATCGAGGACTTCTTCGTCAAGGTGGGCCCGGACGTCATCGGCGCCGAGAACACACCGACGGGCACCGTCCTCATCGAGGCCGGGTCGACGGTGCTGTGCACGATCGTCCTGCACAATGGTCGTGGTTCCTGCTCGCCGGGGGCCAACGCGCTGCCAGGCCGGCCACTACGAGATCGTGGCTCACTACAGCGGAGACGGGAACTTCAGCCCGGCAGTGTCGCATGACCGGCAACTGCAGGTCATCGGTCGCCGCGGCGGCTTCGGCGGAGGTGGCGGAGGCGGTGGCTTCCCCGGTGGCTTCGGCAGTCTCCTTAGCTTCTTCCTCACCTTCTTCAGGCACTTCCTCGGCTTCTTCGGTATCGCTTGACAGTTCAGGGCCCGCGGGCATGCCCGCGGTGCACATGGAGGCGGCCGACAGCACTCTCGCTGTTGGCCGCCTCCATGTGCGCTGCTTGCGGCAAGCAGCACTGTCCAGGAGATGTCAAACTCGTCCGCGCCCACCGTCGCGGCGTCGGACTGCCGGCGTGCGTACGATCACTGTGCTCGACGGCACGAGGTCGTTTCCTCTGGACGGAACGAGGCGCGGCGGGACCGTACGGTCATGACCGGGGCGAACAGCAGCTGGCATGTCACATCCACCGGGACAAGTGGTTATGTCGTCGACCGGCTGCAATGGCGCAGGCACCTCGGCTCGTAGAAGATCTCCGTGACGCTGTCGCCCACAGACCAGTCAACGTCGAGATCTGGAACGACAACGGCGACGTCCTGCTCGCGAGGTGGCACGTTCCTGCCACGCAGGACGCGGAGACGATCAGGTTCCCGTGGTCTCGAGCGGCGGTTACATCGAGCACGTGTTTGGCGGCTGGGGTCCCTTCCGCGCGGACTTCGCGAAGCTACCCAGGGGCCAGCGCCTGGAGCTGAGGGTCAGGACACACGGCCATTAGGGACAGCATGACCGTCTATGACGCCTGGTACGTCGCGCTCGCTGAGCGCCTCGAGACGGAACTGGTGACCGCCGACAAACGGCTCGCCCACGCCCGCGGCCCGCGCTGCCCGGTCCGACTCGTGGATGCTAGTCCAAGGTGAAGTAGTCAGGTCCGGAGTACTGGCCGGTGAGCTGCTTGCGGCGCTGCATGAGCAGGTCGTTGAGCAGGCTGGACGCGCCGATCCTGAACAGGTCCGGGGTCAGCCACGCGGCTCCGGCGGTCTCGTTGACCAGCACCAGGTAGCGGATCGCGTCCTTGGCCGTGCGGATGCCGCCGGCCACCTTCACGCCGACCCGCCGGCCAGAGGCGTGCTCGAAATCACGCACCGCCGACAGCATCACTAGCGCAACAGGCGGCGTGGCCGCCGGGCTGACCTTCCCAGTCGAAGTCTTGATGAAATCAGCCCCGGCCAGCATTGACAGCCACGACGCGCGGGACACATTGTCCAGCGTGGCGAGCTCGGCGGTCTCCAGGATCACCTTCAGGTGCGCGCTGCCGCATGCCTCCTTCACGGCCCTCACCTCTTCGTAGACCTGGCCGTACCGGCCCGCCAGGAACGCGCCGCGGTCGATGACCATGTCGATCTCGTCCGCGCCAGCCGCCACCGCGTCAGCCACGTCCGCCAGCTTCACCGACAGCGACGCCCGCCCGGACGGGAACGCCGTCGCGACCGACGCGACCGCGACCGCGCTGCCCTCGAGTTGAGCCTTCGCGCACGCCACCAGGTCCGGGTAGATGCATACCGCCGCGACCGGCGGCACCGCGGGATCCGCTGGATCCGGCTGGAGAGCCTTCGCGCACAGGCCGCGAACTTTGCCAGGCGTATCCGCGCCTTCCAGGGTGGTCAGATCCACCATCCGCACCGCGAGCTCGAGCGCCGCCAGCTTGGCGTCCTTCTTGATGGACCGGGTCGCGAGACCAGCCGCCCTGGCCTCGGCGCCGACCTGATCGACGCCTGGCAGGCCGTGCAGCACCTGCCGCAGGCCCGCGTCGGACGTCGCGACGTCTGCCAGCCACGAACCGGCCGGCGACCAGCTCAGGCCCGCGCGTCCGTCCGCCACCGCCTGGTCAGAACCACTACTCAGATCCACTGCCACGGCATCGACGCTACCTCCCACCCACCACGGCTGGATAGCCTGCCCCAACGGGCCTGCCCCGACTCGCGCCCGCTGCCGCCGCGACCCCCGCACCACGCACGTCTTTGTGGTAGGGCTGACATGTGAGCGGGACGTACCACATAGTTATGGGTGACCAGGGTCGGCTCGTTGTCCCTGCCGACCTGCGCGAGCGTGCTGGCCTGGTGGAGGGCACTCCGCTCGTCATTCTCGAAGCCCCTGTTGGTCTCGTTCTCCTGACCCGCGCGCAACTCCAAGAGCTCGTCCGCGCGGACCTAGCCGACCTGGACCTGGTTGGCAAGCTGCTCGCCGAACGCCTGGCGGAAGCCGCTGCCGAGGATGCCAGATGAGAGCGCCAGAAGAGCACCGTTGATTGTCAGCGGTCACGCCTATGCTGAACTTGCACTCGATCTGCAGGAGGCGTCGATGACCGCATCGCATTACGAACGTCACCAGGTCCTGGCCCGTCCGGCGTGCACCCCGGCGGCGATCCGCGCGGTTCTGGCCGCCAACGCTGACCTGGATGTGCTACGGCGTTTCGACACCGAGCTGGATGCGGCATTCGAGGAGGCCAGGAAGCAGGGGGATCTCGCACCCCTGGTGCGGACGGTACATCGCTGGTGGTTCGAGGCAGATGCCTGGCGGGACCCGGACGCCCATCGGGCCTTCCTCGCACGCGTAGAGCGCTATCAACGCGAAGGACCGCCACCTCCCGAGCAGCGCATCTCCTGGGAAGAGCTCCGCGCTGAATATGGCCTCTGACGCATGTACAAGTGGGACTTCGATACCACTGCTCGGCAGGTGTTCGCCGACTTAGGCCCCGCGGCCCGGGCGGCCCTGGCCGCGTTCATGCGCGCCGTCGTTGTCGTCGATCCGCTCCAGTACCAGCGCGATCCTTGCGCCCCTGTTGATCGGATCAAGCCGCTGCGCACACTTCCGTTCGGCCAGCACAACGAGGGTCTCGTGACCTTCCTGGTTTACCCTCCCGATGACCTCGTGCTCGTCGTCCAGATCCAGTGGATTGGCGAGTAGCCGCAGATTCCATCCCGCTAGCCCGAACCCGACCTACCGCGCATCCCGGACAGGCCATCATGGCCGACCGTCGCTGACGGCTGCCGCCGGACGCGTCGTCACCGGCGGCGCCATCGCCGAGGCGAATCCCGGCTTGATCACCGTGTTGATCAACGCGAGGCGCTCGTCGAACGGGGCGAACGCGCTCTTCATCGCGTTGATCGTCAGCCACTGCACGTCGGACAGCCCGTACCCGAACGCGTCGGACAGCGCCGCGAACTCCGACGACAACGTGACACCGCTCATCAGCCGGTTATCGGTATTGACCGTGACCCGGAACGACAGCGCCCGCAGCAGCCCGATCGGGTGCTCCTTGATCGAGGGCGCGGCGCCCGTATGGACGTTCGACGTGGGGCACATCTCGAGCGCGATCCGCCGGTCTCTGATGAAGCTGGCCAGGCGGCCGAGCTGGGTCGTACCGTCTCGCAGCACCGCGATGTCGTCGATGATCCTGACCCCGTGGCCGAGCCGCTCGGCGCCGCACCACTGCACGGCCTCCCAGATCGACGGCAGCCCGAACCCCTCGCCCGCGTGGATCGTAATGTGGAAGTTCTCCCTGGCCACGTACTGAAACGCGTCCAGGTGCCTGCTCGGCCTGTTGCCCGCCTCGGCGCCCGCGATGTCGAAGCCGACGACCCCCTGGTCCCGGTACCTGACAGCCAGCTCGGCGATCTCCAGCGACCTCGCGGCCGTGCGCATCGCGGTCAGCAGCGTGTACACCCTGATCGGCCTGCCTGAGGAGCCGGACGCGAAGCCCTCCAGCACCGCCTCGACAACTTCGTCGAGGCTCAGCCCGCCTGTGACATGCAGTTCGGGCGCGAACCGGACCTCCGCGTACACCACGCCGTCGGCCGCGAGGTCCTCGGCGCACTCGGCAGCCACCCTGATCAGCGCGTCACGCGTCTGCATGACCTCGACTGTGTGCTGGAACGTCTCGAGGTACAGCTCGAGGTTGCCGTGCTGGGTCGCGGCGGCGCTGATCAGGCCGCCGAGCTCGGCCGGGTCGGTCGTGGGCAGGCCGCGATAGCCGTTCTCCGCGGCGAGCTCGACGATCGTCGCCGGGCGCAGGCCGCCGTCCAGGTGATCGTGCAGCAGCACCTTCGGCACCCGGCGAATCTGATCAAGGGTCGCAGGCATGCCGACCATTCTCGACTACGTGATGCGCTCGAGCACGGGCGGGCTGGTCACGGGCGGTTCCGTCCCGATCTCGATCGCCCCGCGCAGCGCATCGAGCGCCCGGGAGAACCTGGCAGGCTCGTCGGTGCGCAGCTCAAGCAGCGGCTGGCCCTGCTCGACCCGGTCCCCCGGCTTGGCGAGGCAGATCACTCCCGCGCCGGCGCTGACCGGGTCTTCCTTGCGCGCCCGGCCGGCTCCGAGCCGCCACGCCGCGGTCCCGACCGCGAGCGCGTCCAGGTCCCGCAGCCAGCCGGAGCCGCCGGCCGGCACGATCTGCACGTGCCCGGCCGCCGGCAGCTCTGCGTCCGGGTCACCGCCCTGCCCCGCGATCATCTCGCGGTACTTCGCCAGCGCCCGGCCATCCGCCAGCGCGACCGCCGGGTCGGCCTCGATGCCGACCAGCGCGAGCATCTCCCGCGCGAGCGCCAGCGTGACCGTCACCAGGTCATCTGGCGCGGCTGCCCCGCCTTCGTCCCCTTCGCCGCGCAGCACCTGGACCGACTCGGCCACCTCGACCGCGTTGCCGACGGCGCGGCCGAGCGGCACGTCCATCGCGGTCAGCAGCGCGGTCGTGCGCACTCCCGCCTCGGTGCCGAGCCGCACCATCGTCTGCGCGAGCTCGCGGGCGGCATCACGTTCCCGCATGAACGCGCCGCGGCCGACCTTGACGTCGAGCACGAGCGCGCCGGTGCCCTCGGCGATCTTCTTGGACATGATCGAGCTGGCGATCAGCGGGATGGACTCAACCGTCCCCGTCACGTCGCGCAGCGCGTACAGCTTGCGGTCGGCGGGCGCCAGATCGTCCCCGGCCGCGCAGATGACACAGCCGACCGTCGATAGAAGATGAACAAATTCGCCCGGGGCCAGCCCGGCCCGCCAGCCTGGTATGGCTTCCAGTTTGTCCAGGGTTCCGCCCGTATGGCCGAGCCCGCGGCCGGAGAGCTGAGGCACCGCGGCCCCGCAACTGGCCACCAGCGGCGCCAGGATCAGCGACACCTTGTCGCCGACGCCGCCGGTCGAGTGCTTGTCGACGGTCGGCGCCGGCACCGCGCTCAGGTCAAGCCGCTGGCCGGAACCGATCATCGCGTCGGTCCACGCGCGCAGCTCGGCGGGTGACAGCCCGCGGAAGAAGATGGCCATCGCCATCGCGGACATCTGCTCGTCGGCGACCTCGCCCCTGGTATAGGCGTCGATCAGCCAGCCGATGTCAGCCTCGGCGACGCTCAGGCCGTCCCGCTTGGCCCTGATCAGGTCGACGACGTCAGGCATCGCCGTCTTCCAGGTCAGCGGTATCGCGACGTTCAGCCAGGTCCGTGCCCGTGAACGCGTCCGGCAGCAGGCTGCCGAGCTTGCGCGGCCCGTCCTCGGCGTCGATCAGCAACCCCGAGCCGCCGGCCTCGATCAGCAGCTGACGGCACCGGCCGCACGGCACCAGCGGGGCGCCGTCCGCCGCGACGACGCTGACCCCGACGAGCCGCCCGGCTCCCGCCGCGTGCAGGGCGCTGACCAGGCCGCACTCTGCGCATAGAGTGAGGCCAAAGCTTGCGTTCTCGACGTTGCAGCCGGTCACGACGGCTCCGTTCGCAGCCTGGCCGGCGGCCCCGACTCGCAGGCGAGAATAGGGGGCGTATGCGTTGCTTGCGGCCGTTTTCGCGGCGGCGCGAAGCGCTGGCCAATCGATCGTCATCGGATGGCTCCGGTCGATGTGTTCGTTATGGTGTATTTAGGCGTTTTCAGCAATCTTGCGCGTGATTGTTAGCGTATCGATTTCACAACAGCACCGTACTGCCTGGTTTACCTGCTACCGCAACACCCGTGACGGTAATAGATTCCTGGTCATCATCCCGGGGGGGAACTCCGGGGGATCCCTTTGTGCCTTGGCCGGTCGGGCAGGATCATAGGCCGGTGATTCCGGCGGCAGCAGAGGCCGCCCCGCAGAGGAGGTACTCGTGAGAGGGACATTCAAGGCCGCCGCTGGCCTCAGCGTGCTGGCGCTGCTGACCGCGGCGTGCGCGAGCGCTGGGAACGGCAACGGAGGGGGAGGCGGCGGCGGAAGCAAGTCGACCGGCGCCAGTGCCTTCTCGGCCTGCATGGTCACAGACACCGGCGGTCTCGACGACAAGTCGTTCAACCAGTCTTCGTGGGGAGGCCTGCAGGCGGCGCAGAAGGCGAACTCCAGCATTCAGATCAAGAACCTGCCGTCGACGTCGACCGCGGACTACGCGAAGAACATCAGCACGTTCGTCGCGCAGAAGTGCGGGATCATCGTGACGGTTGGCTTCCTGATGGGCGACGCGACCAAGGCCGCGGCGACCGCCAACCCGACCCAGAAGTTCGCGATCGTCGACTTCACGTACTCGCCGCACGACCTGAGCAACGTCAACACGCTGGTCTTCAACACCGTGCAGGACGCCTTCCTCGGCGGCTACCTGGCCGCGGGCATGACCAACACCGGCAAGGTGGCGACCTACGGCGGCGAGCAGTTCGGCACCGTGACCATCTACATGGACGGCTTCTGGGACGGCGTGCAGTACTACAACCAGAAGCACCACAAGAACGTCAAGGTCCTTGGCTGGGACGAGAAGACCCAGAAGGGCACGTTCGCGGGCAGCTTCACCGACCTTGGTGCTGGCCAGCGGATCGCCAACACGTTCATCAGTGAGGGCGCCGACATCATCTTCCCGGTCGCCGGCGGCGTCGGTCTCGGGTCGGCCAAGGCCGTCCAGACCGCCAACAGCGGCGGCAAGAACGTCAACATGATGTGGGTGGACACCGACGGCTGCGTCAGCGCGGCCGCGTACTGCAAGTACTTCATCACCAGCGTGGAGAAGGGCATCACCGAGTCGGTGAAGACCGCGGTCCTGGCCGCAGCCAACGGCACGTTCAAGGGCGGCAACTACATCGGCACGCTGCAGAACGGCGGTGCGGTGCTGGCTCCGTTCCACGACTTCGCCAGCAAGGTTCCTGCCTCACTGCAGAGCGAGCTCAACCAGCTCAAGACCCAGATCGAGAACGGGCAGATCACGCCGGCCACGAAGAGCCCGGTGCAGTAACCGGCCCGACACTGAGTACTGCCTGAGCCGGTCGGCTGCCCGGGCTTCGCCCGGGCAGCCGACCTGTGCCAGCAGGGACGGAGGCGACCCCGGGGTGAAGCTTGAGCTGCGCGGCATCACCAAGCGCTTCGGCGCGCTCGTAGCCAACGACCATATCGACCTAGTCGTACAGCCCGGGGAGATACTCGCCTTGCTCGGCGAGAACGGCGCCGGCAAGACCACGCTCATGAACGTCCTCTACGGGCTGATGCAGCCCGACGAGGGCGAGATCCTGATCGACGACAAGCCCGTGCAGATCCGCTCCCCCAAGGACGCGATCAACACCGGCATCGGCATGGTGCACCAGCACTTCATGCTCGTCCCGGTCTTCACCGTCGCCGAGAACGTCACGCTCGGGGTGGAACGGGTACACGGCTTCGGGCTGCTTGACCGGCGCCGGGCACGCCGCGACGTGCTGGAGATGTCCGAGCGCTACCGCCTGCAGGTCGATCCCGACGCCCGCGTGGAGGACATCCCCGTCGGCGTGCAGCAGCGGGTCGAGATCATCAAGGTGCTGCTGCGCAACGCCAGCGTCCTGGTGCTGGACGAGCCGACAGCGGTGCTGACGCCGCACGAGACCGAGGACCTGTTCCGGATCATGCGCGAGCTGCGCGAGGGCGGCAGGTCCATCATCTTCATCTCGCACAAGCTCAAGGAAGTCCAGGCCATCGCCGACACCATCACGGTGATCAGGCGCGGCAAGGTGGTCGGCCAGCGGCCGCCGAGCACGAGCGACTCCGAGCTCGCGGCCCTGATGGTCGGCAGGTCCGTGCAGCTCAGGGTCAGCAAGCAGGAGGCCAGGCCAGGCGACGTCCGGCTGCGGGTCGAGGGCCTGACGGTGCCTGCCCTGCTCGGCGGGACTGCCGTCAAGGACATGTCCTTCGACGTCCACGGCGGCGAGATCCTCGGCATCGCCGGAGTGCAGGGTAACGGCCAGACGGACCTGTGCGAGGCGCTCATGGGCCTGCGGCCGTCCACCGGCACCGTGCTGCTCGACGGTCGCGACATCTCGCACCTGTCGACGAGGGACAGGCTGCGCACAGGCATCGGCTACGTCCCCGAGGACCGCCAGGAAGACGGCCTGGTCGGCGACTTCAGCGTGGCCGAGAACCTGGTGCTTGACGTCTACGACCGACCGCCGTTCGCCTCTGGCATCGCGCTGGACCTCGCAGCGATCAGGAAGACGGCCGACACCCTGGTCGCCGACTACGACGTGCGCACGACGTCGGTGCAGACCAGGGCGGGCACCCTGTCAGGCGGCAACCAGCAGAAGGTGATCGTCGCGAGGGAGATGAGCCGGGACAACAAGGTGCTCCTGGCCAGCCAGCCGACCCGCGGCCTCGATGTCGGCTCGATCGAGTTCGTACATAAGCAGATCGTCGCGGAGCGCGACCGCGGCGCCGCGGTCGTCATCGTGTCGTCAGAGCTCGACGAGATCTACGCGCTCTCCGACCGGATCGCCGTCATCTACGAGGGCCACATAGTCGGCTTCTCCTCCCCCGACATCCCGGAGACCGAGCTCGGCCTGATGATGACCGGAGCTGGCGCGGCGGAAGCGCACGCGCGCGCGGCCGGCACCGCAGACGGTCAGCCAGCCCAGCCGGCCGGCCTGACGCCCCACGAACCTAGCGCCGACGAGGCGCTCGAGCTGCCCGGTGCCGAGCAACAGCAGGAGCCTGAGCAATGAGCGATGAGCTGCCCCCGGCCGAACCCCCTGCCACTCCCCCGCCCGACCCGACCCCGTTCCGCGACCAGTCCGTGCTGGGCCCCGGGAGTCCAAGCACCGACCCGACAGCCAGGGAACCCTCCGGGCCAGGCCACGCCGGACCAGGAAAGTCGCGGATCCGGCTGACCGGCGACGCGATCATCGAGGGCATCGTCTACGGCAGCCCGGCTGTCATCACGACCCTGGCGATCTTCATGGCGCTCGTGGTCAGCGCCCTGCTGATCGTCTTCAGCGACCCCGCCATCCTGCACGCCTGGGCCGCCTTCTTCAACGCGCCGGGGCAAGCGCTGTCGATGACGTGGAACTCGATCGCGACCGCGTACTCCGCGCTGTTCGAGGGCGCGGTCTTCAGCCCGTCGACGATCTCCGCTGCCTTCCACGGCGGGTCGATCGCCGCGATCTTCTACCCGCTCTCGCTGACCGCGTTCCAGGCGACACCGCTGATCTTCACCGGGCTGTCGGTCGCGATCGCGTTCCGTGCGGGCCTGTTCAACATCGGCGCGGCCGGCCAGTTCGTGGCAGGCTCGATGATCGCGGCCTGGCTCGGCTTCGCCGTCCACCTGCCGGCCGGCATCCACATCCTGGTTTGCGTGGTCGGCGGTTTCGCCGGCGGCGCCGCGCTCGGCTGGCTGGTCGGCGTGCTCAAGGCACGTACCGGAGCGCACGAGGTCATCGTCACGATCATGCTCAACTACGTGATGTACAACCTGCTCAGCTACCTGCTGCAGACGCCGAGGGGACTGCAGCAGCCGCACCAGTCCAACCAGGTCGCTCCGCCGATCGACAACAATGCGGTCTTCCCCCACGTCGGCGGCCCGCCGCCGCAGGCCAACATCGGCTTCCTGATCGCGATAGCGGCAGCGGCCGGGGTCGCGTGGCTGCTCTCGCGCAGCACGATCGGGTTCCAGTTCCGCACCGTCGGCGCCAACCCGCGGGCGGCACGCAGCGCGGGCATGAGCGTGGAACGCAGCTGGTCGCTGGTCATGCTGATCGCGGGCGGACTCGCCGGCCTGGCTGCTTCGGCGGTCATCCAGAGCGGAGCGCCCCCGCCGCCGCTGACCTTCAATACCTACGGCACGTACGGTTTCGACGGCATCACCGTCGCGCTGCTCGGCCGGGCCAGGCCGTGGGGCGTGGTCCTGGCCGGCCTGCTCTTCGGCGCTCTCGAAGCGGGCGGCACGGCCATGCAGGCGGCGACCAACCCGCAGGTGCCTGTCGACATCGTCGAGGTCATCCAGGGCCTGATCGTCCTGTTCGTCGCCGCACCGCCGCTGATCAGGGCCATCTTCCGGCTCCGTGCGGCCAGGGAAACCGGCATGGAAGCGGTCGCGAAGGGGTGGAACGGATGACCGTCGTGCCGGAGGTGCGCAGATGACCACCGCAACCGCCGCCATCAGGCTGCGGGCGACCGAGGGCCGCCGCCAGCTCGCGGCAGGGACCTTCATCCTGCTCGGCGTGATCGACATTCTCATCTTCGGCCTGTTCTCGCATGCCGGGGACGCGAGTTTCGAGCTGTCGATCTCAGGGTCCGGCGTCCAGATACCGGCGATCCACGTGCCAGCCGCGCTGGTCTGCTACATCGTCGGCGCCATCTCCGTCGCGCTCGGCATCTGGCGTTACGCGCTCGAGCCTGGCCAGGCCGCGAAGCGGGTGGCGATCGGAGCGGTGCTGGTCTGCTTCCTGATCGCGCTGCTGTGCTGGGCCGACGCGGGCGACACCACGGCGGTCAACCTCGTCAACCTGATGCAGCAGTCCTTCGCCCAGTCCATTCCGCTGGTGCTCGGCGCGCTCTGCGGCTGCTTGTGCGAGCGAACCGGCGTGATCAACATCGCGATCGAGGGTGAACTGCTCTTTGGCGCGTTCACCGGCGCGATCGTTGCCAGCGCCGTCGGCTCGCTCTGGCTCGGCCTGATCGCCGGCTCGCTCGCCGCCGGCCTTCTTGGCCTGCTGCTCGCCGTCTTCGCGATCACCTTCCTGGTCGACCAGATCATCCTCGGCGTCGTGCTGAACGTGCTCGCGCTCGGCCTGACGGGCTTCCTCTACGACCGGCTGATGGTGCCCAACCCTGACCTGAACAACGGCAACACGTTCAACGCCATCAAGATCCCGGTTCTCGGCGACATTCCGATCATCGGGCCGATCTTCTTCGACTCGACGATCTTCCTGTACATCACCTACGCACTGATCATCCTGATCCAGATCGGGCTGTTCCGCACCCGCTGGGGGCTGCGGGTGCGCGCCGTCGGCGAGCACCCTGAGGCAGCCGACACGGTAGGTATCAGGGTGCTGTGGACTCGCTACCGCAACGTCGTGCTCGGCGGCATGGTGGCCGGGATCGGCGGCGCCTACCTGACCATCGGCTCAGTCGGATTCTTCAACAAGGGCATCAGTTCCGGGTACGGATTCATCGCGCTCGCGGCCATGATCTTCGGCCGGTGGACACCACTCGGATCGGTCGCCGCGTCCCTGCTGTTCGGCTTCGCTGCCACCCTGGCGATCGTGCTGTCCAGCCTCAACGTGCCGCTGTCGTCCAACATCTTGCAGATGACGCCGTACGTGGCCACGATCATCGCGGTGGCCGGCCTGGTCGGCAAGGTCCGGGCCCCGGCCGCGGACGGAAGGCCATACGTGAAGGCATGACCGGAGGGTCCTTCGTTACGCTGCTTCGATGGTGACAACGTGACTGATGCGTACGCGGCCGCGCAGGCCAGCGCGGCGAAGCTGGCCGGCGTTACCGGCCAGCCAGCCCATGACGTGGCTGTGGTACTGGGGTCTGGCTGGCTGCCAGCCGCCGACGCGATCGGCCATACCGCCGCTGAGTTCCCGCTGTCCGAACTGGGCGGTTTCCCGCAGCCGACCGTCGCCGGGCACGCCCCGGTTGCCAGGTCGGTCCTGGTCGGATCCGTCCGCGTGCTGGTCTACCTGGGACGCACGCACCTATACGAGGGCCATCCGGTCGACGCGGTCGTGCACGGCGTCAGGACCGCCGCCGCGGCTGGCTGCCGCGTGATCGTGCTGACCAACGCCTCGGGCGGGATCAACGAGAGCTACAGCGTCGGGCAGCCGGTGCTGCTCAGCGACCACCTCAACCTGACCGGCCGGTCCCCGATGACGGGACCGGAGCCGCCAGCCGGGTTCGCGTCGCGTTTCGTCGACCTCACCAACTTGTACTCGCCGCGGCTGCGGGCGCTGGCCAGGCGGGCTGACCCTGACCTGACCGAGGGCGTCTACGCTGCGCTGCACGGGCCGCACTACGAGACGCCGGCCGAGATCAGGATGCTCAGGGCCGCGGGAGCCGACATGGTCGGCATG
Organism: uncultured Actinomycetota bacterium; assembly: GCA_963739025.1. Classification (GTDB taxonomy): domain Bacteria; phylum Actinomycetota; class Actinomycetes; order Streptosporangiales; family Streptosporangiaceae; genus Chersky-822. The sequence continues at coordinate 23,799 of CAVTYS010000010.1, forward strand.
TCGACCGCCCTGGAGGCCATCGCCACCCGGCACCTCGGCGCCGAGGTGCTGGGCATCTCCCTCATCACGAACCCCGCCGCCGGCCTGTCGCCGTCCGGCCTCGATCACACCGAGGTCCTCGCCGCCGGCCGGGAGTCAGCGGCCAGGGTCGGCTCGCTGCTCGCCAGCGTTATCCCGAACGTCGACCACGGAAAAACCGCGTGATCGGCGACGAGTTGCACCGCGAGGTGCTGACCTGGCTGGCCGACGATCCTGACCAGCACGACCGCGCCGAGCTTTCTGCCCTGCTGCGCGCCGCCGACGGAACGGATGACAGTGCCGCGGCGGACGCGGCCGCCGAGCTGACCGACCGGTTCGCGGCGCGGCTGGAGTTCGGCACCGCTGGCCTGCGGGGGGTGGTGGCGGCTGGCCCGAACCGGATGAACCGCGCCGTGGTGCGCGGCACCACGGCGGCGCTGGCCGGGTGGCTGCTCTACATCGACCCGGCGGCCGCCGACTCGGGCGTCGTGATCGGCTGCGACGCGCGGCACCGGTCAGAGGAGTTCGCGCTGGAAGCCGCCCGCGTGCTCGCCGGAGCGGGCATCGCGGCGCACCTGCTGCCGCCGCGCCAGCCCACCCCCGTGCTCGCGTTCGCGGTCACGCACCTGTCAGCCGCGGCCGGCATCATGATCACGGCCAGCCACAATCCGCCTCCCGACAACGGCTACAAGCTCTATCTCGGCGACGGCGCGCAGATCGTGCCCCCGGCCGACCTGGAGATCGAGGCCGCGACCAGGTCGCTCGGCCCGCTCTCGCAGGTGCCCGTCGCGCCGGACTACGACCCGCTGATCACCAGGCACGGCGACGAGGTCACGGCCGCCTACCTCGACGCGATCTGCGCCGTGTCGCCCGCGCCGAAGGGCGCGGCCTGGCTGCGGTTCACCTACACGCCGCTGCACGGCGTGGCCGGCCGGCTCGCGCTCCGCGCGTTCGAGCAGGCCGGCTTCCCGGCACCGGACGTCGTCGAGGCCCAGTTCGACCCCGATCCTGACTTCCGCACGGTCAGGTTCCCCAACCCTGAGGAGCCAGGCGCGCTCGACCTCGCCCTCGCCCAGGCGAGGCGGTCAGGCGCGGAACTCGTGATCGCCAACGACCCGGACGGCGACCGGCTCGCCGTGGCCGTGCCCGACGACGAGGCCCCTGGCGGCTGGCGGACCCTGACCGGCGATCAGCTCGGCGCGCTGCTCGGGGCGTGCCTGCTCGGGCTGGACGCCGCCCGGTCGGGCGGGACGGGAGCAGGTCAGTCTCAAACCGATGGTCAGCCGCTCGTCGCCAGCACGATCGTCTCTGCCACGATGCTGTCCAGCATCGCCGCGGCGGCCGGCGCCGCGTACGCCGAAACTCTGACGGGGTTCAAGTGGATCTCTCGTGCCGCGGATATGCGTCCAGGGGTGCGTTTCCTCTATGGCTATGAAGAAGCCCTGGGCTACACGGTGGGCCGAACGGTCAGGGACAAGGACGGGATCGGGGCAGCGCTAGCGGTGCTCAGCCTCGCGGCGCGAGCCCGCTCCGGCGGCGAGTCGCTGATCGAGGCCTATGACGCGCTCGAGGTCGCGCACGGCGTGCACCTGACCAGCCAGATCACGGTGCCGACCCAAGAGCCGGTGCACGTGATGTCGCGGCTGCGAATCGAGGCGCCGGCGGAACTGGCCGGCGAGGCGATCACCGCCACCTCCGACCTGAGCGGCGGCACCGATCAGCTGCCGTCGGCGGACGTGCTCAGATACTGGCTGCGCGGCGCCCGCGTCGTGATCAGGCCGAGCGGCACCGAACCCAAGATCAAGGCCTACCTCGAGGTGGTCGAGCCGGTCATCGCTGGCCGCCTCACCGAGGCCCGCAGGGCCGCGCGGGCTAGGATGGAGCCCCTCCGCGACGCGGTTGCGGATCTGCTCAACGGCTGAACATTCCGCCCATGGCGCGCAGGGCTGGCGCATGGCAAGCTCGGTCCTATGACCAGCGAACTCGATCACAGCCAACCGCACGAGCACGGGCATGATCACGGGCTCGCGCACCATAGGCATGACCACGTGCCAGGTGCTCATCACGACACAGAGCACGACGGGCACGACCATGAGCACGACGCGGCGTGCGAGGTCGCGCACGGAACCGTGCCAGCCCCTCTCGACGGCCGGATGCTGGTCGCGGTCTTCGCGACGCCGGTAGCCCAGTACCTGCTGCGGTACGCCGCCGACGCCGGCTACCGGCCCGTTCTCGTCGAGCCCGACACCCAGCTCGCCAAGGAGGCCGACGCGAACGGCTTCGACGTGCACCAGGGGATCAGATCGATCCCCGATGCGGGCGCGGACGTCGTCGTCACCGATCACCACCGCGAGGAGCTGGGGGTGATGCTGCGCGACGCGCTAGCCACGCCCGCCAGGTGGGTCGGGATCATGGGCAGTCCGCGGGCCGAGCCGCCGCACATCCAGGCCCTCGCGCTGCTGGGGGTCGCGCCCGACGAGGTCGCCAGGGTGCACAGGCCGATCGGCCTGAACATCGGCTCGAAGACCCCGCCTGAGATCGCGATCGCGACGCTGGCAGGCCTGATCGCCGACCGCAACGAGCGCCCAGGCGGCTTCCGCTTCGACTAGCCGCCCGCCGCCCCGCTCGCCCGACCCGCCGACCCGGGCGACTGAATGTCGCATCCAACGCGCATTCAGCCTATGAATGCCGCATTGAGTCCGGGGGCGGGCGGGGTGGCGGGCGTTATGCTGCCAATCGGGCGTTCTGCCGACCCCTGGAAGGACAGCCGACGCGATGAGTGAGGACGCGGGTTACTCGGGCACGCCGCTGGCGCGCAAGCTCGGCATCGGCGAGGACGACGAGATCGTGGTGGTCGGCGCCCCAGACGGCTTCACCGACCGGCTGGCCTTCCAGGTCGGCGACGAGGCCGACATCCACACCGACCTCGCCGACGCGACGCTGTTCGACGTGATCGTCGCCTTCTTCACCTGGCGGGGCGAGTTCGAGAGCCAGCTTGACCTGCTGCGCGCCAGGATGGCACCGGCCTGCGGGCTGTGGATCGCCTGGCCTAAGAAGGCCTCGAAGGTGCCCACCGACATGACCGACCACGTGATCAGGGAGATCGCGCTGCCGACCGGCCTGGTCGACAACAAGGTGTGCGCGATCGACCAGACCTGGACCGGGGTGCGCCTGGTGATCAGGCGCGAACTGCGCTGAGCGCGAACGCTAGCTGAGCAGTGCTAGTCGAGTAGGGGCTCGCCGTTGAAGATGCCGAGTTCCTCGCGGTAGAGCTCGAGCCCGACACCGTTCGGGTCGCGGAAGTACATGCTCTCCTCGACGCCACGGTCGGGGCCCAGGTAGTCGACACCTGACTCGTCGAGCTTCTTCTTGGCGGCGTCGAACTGGGCGGGCGAGACCGAGATGGCCAGGTGCTGCACCCCGCCGACGGTCTCCATCCAGGCCGGGTGCTCGTGCCCGGGGAAGTCGAAGAAGCCGAGCAGGTTGTTGTTGCCGATGTCGAAGAAGAAGTGGTTGGAGCCCTTGTAGTCGCGGTTCTCCACGAGCTCGACCAGCGGGAACCCGAGGAACTCCTGGTAAAACTTGATCGTCTCCTCGGTGTCGCGGCAGATCAGCGCCAGGTGATGTACCCCCTGGACCGTCGTCGGCGGCCGGCTGCCCTTCGGCTTCAGGTACTTTTCGCGCAGCTCCGCCCGGCGCGCACGAACCCGCTCAAGTTCCTTGCCCTCTGGCTGTGGCATCGCTGTCTCCTGGTTCCGCCCGCTCGGACCTGGGTTCTGGCCGCCGGCCAAAGCCAGGCGGCGTCCGCTCGACACCAGTCTCTCCCACCGTGTCAACGCCTCGCAGGCCCGCCTCCCGCCGACGCAGATCTGAGTCTCACAACTAATTGACAGTAACTCTCAGAGCGGTATAACTTGATTTTGAGATTAACTATCACAAGAAGGTGACTCTCGTGACCGCAACGGACTCTCGCCGCTGGTGGGCCCTCAGCGCGCTGTCGCTCAGCGTCCTCGTTGTCGCGCTCGACCTGTTCGTGCTCACGCTCGCGCTCCCCACCGTCTCCTCCGACCTGCGCGCCTCGTCCGGCGACCTGCAGTGGTTCGTCGACGCGTACAGTCTCGTGCTTGCCGCTGCGCTGCTCCCGGCCGGAATGCTCGGCGACCGGATCGGCCGGAAGCGGCTGCTGATCGGCGCGCTCGCGCTGTTCGGCCTCGCGTCGCTCGCCTGCGCCTACTCGACATCCGCCGGGGAACTGATCGCGGCCAGGGCCGTGCTCGGGCTCGCCGCCGCCGTGATCTTGCCGATGTCCCTTGCCGTGCTTCCCGTCCTGTTCACCGCGGCCGAGCGGCCGCGGGCGATCGCGGCCGTCGGCGGTGCCACGTTCCTCGGCTACCCGATCGGCCCGATCCTCGGCGGCTGGCTGCTCGACCACTTCTGGTGGGGCTCGGTCTTCCTGATCAACATCCCGGTCGTGGTCATCGCCGTCATCGCCGTGACGCTGCTGATGCCCGAGTCCCACGGTGAGCGGCGCGCCAGGGTCGACGTGACCGGCATCGTCATCTCGAGCGCGGGCCTGACCTCGCTCACCTACGGGCTGATCAAGGCGGGCGACGACGGCTGGTCCGACGGCGTCGCGGTCCTCACCATGATCGCCGGAGCGCTCGCCCTCGCCGTGTTCGCCGTCTGGGAGCGGCTGGTCAGCAGGTCAAGCGGGACGGAGCTCGCGAGCAAAACCGAACGGTCCGCGCGGCGGCCCGGGCGGGACCGGCTGCAGCCGCTCGTGGACCTCAGGCTGTTCGGCTCGGCCGGATTCACCTGGGGAACAGTCCTGTCCACGCTGGTCTCGTTTGCCCTGTTCGGGCTTGTCTTCGCGATGCCGCAGTACTTCCTCGACGTGCGCGGGGTCGACTCGCTCGGCGCCGGGCTGCGAATGCTGCCGATGATCGGCGGGCTAGCTGTCGGGCTCGCGCTCGGTCAGCGGCTGCAGACCCCGCGCAAGCGCGGTACGAGCGCCGGCACGACGGGCGAGGCGAGCGCGCCGGTCAGCCCCAAGGTCCTGGTAGCGATCGGGTTCGCGATCATGGCAGGCGCGCTGGCAACAGGAGCCAGCACCACCATCGCCAGCGGCACCGGCTTCGCCGCGACCTGGTTCGCGATCACCGGATTCGGCCTCGGCATCGCGATGCCCACCGCCCTGAACGCGGCGCTCGGCGCCCTCGCACCCGCGCGCAGCGGGTCAGGCTCCGCGCTGATCACCGCGATGCGCCAGGTCGGCGGCACGATCGGGGTCGCCGTGCTCGGCACCATCCTCGCCACCGTGTACCGCAGCCACCTGGACCTGTCCGGGCTGCCCGCGGCGGCGGCGAGCGCGATCAGGCAGAGCGTCGCCGGCGGCGTCGCGGCCGCTCACGCCGCGGGCTCGGCGCCGCTACTCGACAGCGTCCGGCTCGCGTACGTGCACGGCCTGGACGTGATGCTATGGGTGTGCAGCGGGATCGCGATCGCCTCGGCGCTGCTCGCGCTCGCGTTCCTGCCCGGCCGCACCTCAGCGCCGGCCGACCCCGCTGCTGCCGCGTCCGGATTGGCCGGCGATGGGCCGGCGAGGACACGATGGCCGCACGCGCTCAAGCGGCGACATCAGCGCTGGATAAGGGCACAATGACCACATGAGGGAGGCGCCAGCGGCACCGCGGCCCGGGCTGCGGGAACGGAAGAAGGCCAGGACGCGTGCTGCCATCAGGGAGCACGCGCTCCGGCTGTTCCGCGAGCAGGGCTACGCGGCCACGACGGTGGACCAGATCGCCGAGGCCGCCGACGTGTCACCGAGCACGTTCTTCCGGTACTTCCCCACGAAGGAAGACGTCGTCCTGCAGGACGAGCTCGACGTGCTGGCCATCGGCGCGTTCGAGGAACAGTCCTCGGACCTCTCGCCCGTCGCCGCCTTCCGCGCGGCCACCCGGCAGGCCTTCGCGGCACTGGGCGAGGACGACCTTGCCAAGCTGCGCGAAACGGCCGAGCTTACGCTGACCGTCCCCGAGCTGCGGGCCAGGGCCATGGACGAGTACGCCCGCACGATCACGGTGATCGCCGAGGCCGCCGGCCGGCGGTCGGGCCGGGACCCGAACGACTTCGCCGTCAGGATCCTGGCCGGCGCCATCGTCGGCGTGATCATGGCGGCGACGATGCCGTGGACTGACTTCGCGGTGGCGCCTCCGGACATGGACATGCTCGAGCGGATCGACGCCGCGCTCGCCCAGCTCGAGGCCGGCCTCCCGCTCTGACGTTAGCTGCGCATGTTAGCTGCGCACATCGCCGCGGATCAGCGCGGCGGCGGCGTCCTGGCAGTGTTGCGCGAGTTCCGCCCGCTGGCTCAGTTGAGCTTCGCGACCGCCGACTCGCCGAGCTGCCGGCCTGACGCATCGTGCGCGGCCACCGCGAAGTAGGGTCCCGTGCTGTTCGCGACGATCACGGTCTCGAAACCGTTGCGCGGCTGCGTAGCCACCGCTGCGAGGCTCGACGGGTGCTTGCCGGCGAGCACCTGCCAGGTCGCCACCTCGGTCGCGCCATTCCAGCTCACGTACACGGCGGTGCCCCGTGACGGGTTGGCCCGCAGTGCCACCGCGGGCTTGTCCGTGGGGTACCCGGCCCAGTCCCCGGTGAAGGCGCGGTACGACTGGTCGCGGTTGGGCAGCTGCCCGTTCATGATCACTGAGCCGTCGGCGTCAAACTCGGTGTAATACGGCTCGGCGCCCCAGCCGACGAACGCCCGGTCGCCGGGCAGAAGCTGCATGCTGCCCTGGTTGTCTGCCAGCACATTGGCCGGGCTGGTGAAGGCCTGCTCCAACGTCGCGGTCATCTTCGTGAGGTCGAGCTTCACGATGATGCCCCGGGACCGCGGCTCCATCCGCGGGGAGGCTCCGTTGTCGAAGATCGTGATCAAGCCGGCGCCAGCCGAGCGGACGTGGTGCTGGTGGTAGAACCTCGCGCCGGGTCCCATGACGAAGCTGGAGTGTTTCCCGCCGAGGCGCCATTTGATCTGGCCGTCCCGTCGGCCGACCTTGTAGACGGCCCACGCGTTGCGGGAGGAGATCAGCAGGTCGCCGTCCCAGGCCACGTCGATCGAGTTGATGTGGAAGTAGTCGTACGGCATCTCTGGGGTCCCCGAGCCGTTGGCGGGCTTGGACATCGACTCGGTGAGCGGCACGTGGTCCAGGCTGTTCCACTCGAAGATCACGTCGCCGGTCGCGACGTCGATCTCCTGGACTACGCCCGCCGCGACGACTCCGTTCTTCCTGCCGCCGACTGAGCTCAGGTCGGCCTTCTGTGGCCTGTAGGCGTCAACTAGCGCCGTGCCCTGACTGGTGAGGTTGAACTCGTGCATGTCGGCCATCAGGCCGTTGCCGCACGTCACCTCGGCGATCTGGGAGTAGCCGGAGTCGGCGAGGTAGCAGGTGCCCCGCCCGTAGATGTGACCCGTCCTGCCGTGCCACCAGGTGAGCACCGGCTTGCCCTTATAGGTCTGCACGTTGAAGTCCCAGACCTGGGTCTGCGGGCTGAACCACGCGATATCCCCGCCCCGCTCGGCGATGAGCAGCCCGCGCTGGCCGACGGGCCGTCCAATGTAGGGCTTGTTGGCCAGGAAGACGTACGGCGGCACGCCGTCCGGGCTGCTCACCACGTCGACCGCGAGAACGGGCGGCCGCAGGTCGGGCCTGCTCAGGAACGAGTGCACCTCGCTGCCCAGGGCCGCCGCCGCCGCGCCGGCCTTCTCCGCCGCCTCCACGCTGCGCCGGTCCTCGTGCCGCGCCCACGCGTACCCGACGCGGCCAGCACCGGCCAGCGCGGCCAACCCGACGACGGTGCCGCCGCCGAGCAGCAGATTCCTGCGCGACACGTCCCCCCGCGCCCCGGGCGCGGCTGGTACGTGCCTGCTAGTCATGGTTCCCTTCGCCACCGGGTCTCCTTCGTGGCCCGCCTCGGGCGGAACGGGTCATCAGGGTGATCCGTTACGTTACATGAGGAATTAGACCGATGTTGCGTCGGCCAAGAGGGGCCTAACCCCCTGGCCCCGCTCGACGACCCCGGCGGTATTGTCACTTCTGCGTAGCGCAGTTGAATCGCATGTGCGCTACGCTGGAGCGAACATCATGAGGGGGACACTGTGGCCGCAAGCACATCGTTCCGAATCAGCCGCGCAGCCAGGAGCCGCCTGGCCGCCCGGGCCGCGCTGGAGGGGATCAGCGCCACCGCCCTGCTCGACCGGCTCATCCTCGAAGGCACCGATCAGCTCGACTACCCCGGCGTCATTTTCCGAGGCCCAGCACATGACCGGCGCGCCGCGCTCGCCGCCGGCCCGGATGTCTGGGAGGTCGTTGCGCGGCTGCAACAACTCGACGGCAGCCAGGAGCAACGGGTCAGCCTGCTCAGCAAGGAGTCTGACCTTCACCCCCGGCTGATCCGCATCGCCCTGGACTACGGCGCCGAGCACCCCGACGACATCCGCCGTCGTGTCGATCAGAACCGGGCCATGGCGGAGCGGAGCCAGGCCGCGGCCAATCAGCGGGACGCGCTGCTGGCGTGACTGCATTCCTGATCGACGAGATGTTCCCGCCGGCAGCGGCTGCCCTCTTGCGCGAGAAGTACGGCCACGATGCTGTCCACGTCTCGGAGGTCGGGCTGCAGGCGGCAGACGATTCGGTGGTTGCTGCCACCGGAAGAGCGGAAGGCCGCGCTGTCGTGACGGAGAACGTCGCAGACGACGTCACAGAACGCGATCTGGTTCTGGTATTCGTACTGAAGAAGAACCTTCCTCCGGGAGGCGGACAAGCCGCCGCGCTAGCCAAGGCTCTCGACCGCTGGGCACATGACCAGCCCGACCCCTACCTTGGCCCGCATTGGCCGGCGCCTTCGTCGGCGTGATCATGGCGGCGACGGTGCCGCGGACTGACCTGGCGGCGCGGCCGGATCGACGCCGCGCTCGCCCAGCTCGACGTCGGCCTCCCGCTGTGACAGGTCGCGGCTCGCGGCCGGGCTGGTCTGCTTGAATTCAGCGACCATGCCGGCGTGACTGAAACTTAGATTCCCTAAGAGGTAAGGTACTTTACTTCTTATGAGAAGTGGCTCGCCTCCGCTGCTCCCGCTACTCCGGTCCAGGGCGCAGGGGGATCTGTTGGCGCTGCTGTACCTACATCCCGAGCGAGAGTACAGCCTGACCGAGGCGGCCGCGCTCATCGGCGTCAGCGTCAAGACGGTCCACACCGAGGCCACGCGACTGGTGGCGGCAGGCTTCGTAAGCGATAGCCGCCGCGGCAACGTCCGGCTAGTACGGGCGGTGACGGGAACACCAGTCAGCCAGCCGCTCACCGACCTGCTGGCAGTCACCTACGGCCCGCTGCCCGTGCTCGCCGACCTGCTCGCCGGCGCCGACGGCGTCAGTGCTGCTTTCATCTACGGATCGTGGGCCGCGCGCTACAGCGGAGAATCAGGCCCGGTTCCCCATGACGTCGACGTGCTCGTCGTGGGTACCGCCGACCGCGATGACCTGGAGGAGATAGCGCGGGCAGCCCAGGATCGGCTCGGGCGCCCGGTCAACATCCGCCGGATCAGTCCCGTCGCGTGGGCCGCCACAGGCTCGCTTGACGCATTCCTGACCTCGGTGCGCCAGCGTCCCCTCGTCGAGATCCCGGTAACCGAGCACATGGATGACACCACATGAGATGGGACCAGGGCCGTGCTGTCATCGACCGCATGCTCACCAGCCAGGAACTCCAGCGCGTCCCGGCTAGCCGCGAGCACGCTGACCGCCTGATATCGCAGGCACGAATGCACCTCGACTCCGCCGTTGAGATCTGTGGTCAGGACCCACCTGGCGGATACGCGCTGGTCTACGACGCGGCCCGCAAGGCGCTGACCGGCGTGCTGGAGAACCAGGGACTGCGGCCCACCACCCGCGGCGGGCATTTGGCCACCTATGAGGCAGTCCGCGCCCAGCTCGACCCGCCCATGGGAAAGCTCCTGCGCCCGTTCGACCGGATGCGCCGACGGCGACACGACGCCGAGTACCCGCCCAGCGCCGCCCCTGAGATCACCGCGGACGACGTGCGCGAGGACATACCCAAAGCGACAGACATCATCAGTCTCGCCGAGCGCGTCCTCGCGCCTGGCGGCCTGGCGGCGGAATGTTGCGCGTTCAATTAACGTTGCCTCTGGCACGACACAAGCGGCGGCGCGTGCCCGGTCTGGGCTACGTTTCGCCTTGGTGGGAGGATCGAGTCATGCCAGCAGTGACCGTCGAGGACATCTTGCTTCTGCCCAGGATCACCGAGCCCGACAACGCGGTGGCCCAGGAGCGGCAGGTGCTCACGATCACGACCGCCCCGTCGGGTTACGAGGGCGAGGGGTTCCCGGTGCGCCGCGCCTTCGCCGGCGTGGACATGCGGACCCTTGACCCGTTCGTCCACATGGACCAGATGGGCGAGGTGGACTACGCCCCAGGCGAGCCGCGCGGCACCTCCTGGCACCCGCACCGCGGCTTCGAGACCGTTACCTACATCATCGACGGCACGTTCCGGCACCAGGACTCCAACGGCGGCGGCGGCCTCATCACCAACGGCGACACGCAGTGGATGACCGCGGGCGGCGGCATCCTGCACATCGAGGAACCGCCCGAGGACATGGTCATGAGCGGCGGGCTGTTCCACGGCTTCCAGCTCTGGGTCAACCTTCCTGGCGCCATGAAGATGACCGCGCCGCGCTACCAGGACATCAGGGCCGGCCAGGTCGCGCTGCTCAGCTCGCCCGACGGCGGAACCCTGGTCAGGGTCATCGCCGGCGACGTCGGCGGCCATTCAGGCCCTGGCGTCACGCACACGCCGATCACCTTGCTGCACGCGACGCTGCAGCCGGGCGCTCAGTTGCGGCTGCCCTGGCGGGCGGACTTCAACGCGCTCGGCTACGTGATGGCCGGCTCGGGCACCGTCGGTGCCGACAACCGCCCGGTCAGGACCGGGCAGCTCGCCGTGTTCGGCCCGGGCGAGGTGCTCACGTTCGCGGCGAGCAAGCGCGCCGACGGGCCCAGCGAATCCATGGACCTGCTCGTGCTCGGCGGCCAGCCGATCAGGGAGCCCGTCGCGGCGTACGGCCCGTTCGTGATGAATACCAGGGCCGAGCTCGTGCGGGCGTTCGAGGACTACCAGGCCGGCCGGCTCGGGACGGTCCCGGCCCAGCGGGCCGAGATCCCCGAGGAGCCGCACCCCGGCCACGACGTCCTCTGACCGGCGAACGCGCAGGCAACCCTCCGATGACACAGCCGGCCGCCAGGGACGAACCGGCCGTCGACGCCAACCTCGCGGCCGCGTTCGCCAGGGACGGCGTCGTCTGCGTCCGGCAGGCGCTAGACGCTGACGAGCTGTCCGAGGCCGCCGCGGCGATCGAGGCCGTGCTCGCCCGGCCCTCGCCGCTCGCGCAGGTCGCCAGCCGGCCGGACGACCCCGGCACCTTCACGGAGGACTTCTGCCGGTGGCGGCAGATCCCGGCGATCGAGCGGCTGGCCAGGCATTCACGCGTCCCCGCGATCGCCGCGGCGCTGATGGCCACCGGGCAGGTCAGGATCTACCACGACCACGTGCTGGTCAAGGAGGGCGGGACCAGGCAGCGAACGCCGTGGCACCAGGACCAGCCTTACTACAACGTCGACGGGCCGGGAGTGAGCGCGTGGATAACCGTCGACCCCGTGCCGGCCGCGGGCTGCCTGGAGGTCGTGGCCGGGACCCACCGCGGGCCGTGGCTGATGCCGCGCACGTTCATGCTCGGTGAGGCCCGGTGGTTCCCCGAGGGCAGCCTGGCCGAGATCCCTGACATCGAGGCCGACAGGGACGCCTTCGACATCCGCAGCTACGACCTGCGGCCTGGCGATGCCATCTTCTTCGACTTTCTCAGCGTGCACGGGGCGCCAGGCTTCCCGTTCGAGGGCCGCAGGCGGGTTCTGTCGCTGCGCTACCTGTCCGCGAGCGCCAGGCACGCGCCGCGTCGCTGGCGCACATCGCCGCCGTTCGACGGCCTGGACGCCGAGCTCGCCGAGGGCGCGGCCATGGACCACCCGCTCTTCCCCGTCGTGTGGCCGCAGCCTCGTTAACTGGCCGCCTTGCTCGCGGCGGCCTCGCCGGGCATCTCGGCAGGCGCCTCTGCGGCAAGCCTGCGCAGCGCGCCGCGTACCACCTGCGGGTCTGTCGTGGTCCAGAACGGCGGCAACGAGGCCCGCAGGAACCCCGAGTACCGTGCCGTGGACAGCCGGGGGTCGAGCACGGCGACCACGCCGCGGTCGGTCATCGTCCGCAGCAGCCGGCCTGAGCCCTGGGCGAGCAGCAGGGCGGCCTGCGAGGCCGCCACGGACATGAACCCGTTGCCGCCGCGGGCCGCCACCGCGCGCTGCCGCGCCGACGCCAGCGGGTCGTCGGGGCGAGGGAACGGGATCCGGTCGATCACCACCAGCCGCAGCGACGGCCCGGGCACGTCCACGCCCTGCCACAGCGACAGGGTGCCGAACAGGCAGGTCGGCTCGTCCGCGGCGAACTGGCTGACCAGCTGCGCGGTCTGGTCGTCACCCTGGCATAGCAGCGGGAACCCGATCCGGCCCGCGAGCTCGTCGGCCGCCTGCCTGGCCGCCCGCATCGAGGAGAACAGCCCGAGCGTCCGGCCGCCCGCCGCCTCGATGAGCTCGGCGATCTCGTCGAGGTAGGACCCGGCCAGGCCGTCCCTGCCGGGCGGCGGCAGATGCCTGGCGACGTACAGGATCCCGCTGCGCGGATGGTCGAACGGTGATCCCACGTCGATCCCCGACCAGGCCATCGGGTGCTGGGCCGGCTTCGACGGCGATTCGCCGCCGTCTGCCCCTTCCTCATCGGGCGGCGCGTCAGCGGTCAGCACATCGGCTTGCGGCGCATCGGCGGCCCTGGCCAGGCCCCACTGCATGGCGAGCGGATCGAACGAGCCGCCAAGCGCGAGCGTCGCCGACGTCAGCACGACGGTCCTGCGGCCGAACAGCTTGCTCGCCAGCAGCCCGCCCACCTGAAGCGGCGCGACCCGCAGCGTCGGGGGCCTGGCCGTGTCGTCTCCTGCCGGGCGATCCATCCACACCACGTGGGTCCGGTCGGCGATGGCAGCGCCAAACGCGCCGAGCATCCGGTCAGCGGCATCGCCCGCCTCACCGACCGCCGCGAGCGCCGCGCGGCGCGCAGCGAGCCGGTCAGGTTCCTCCTCGGCGTTCTTCGCGCTCGTGCGGAACTCAGTCGCGCAGCCGGCTGCCGCGTCCCTGACCGCCGCGAGCGCGCTGGCCAGCTCCTCGTCCAGCACGTCAAGCCGGCCGGCCTGGATGCCGGCGACGGCCCGTTCCAGCCCCTGCCCAGCGTCCCGCAGCCTGGCGACAGCGGACTCGTCGATCATCTTGCCGCAGCGCCGCGCGGCCGTCTCCACCGCGGCATCCGACAGTTCGTCGGAGGCTACCGAGGTGACCCGGTCGACCAGGTCGTGCGCCTCGTCGATGATCACCACGTCGTGCTCGGGGAAGATGTCGAACTCCTCGAGCGCGTCGATGGCGAGCAGCGCGTGGTTGGTCACCACGATGTCAGCCTTGCCCGCCTCGTCCCTGGCCAGCTCGGCGAAGCACTGGGTGCCGAACGGGCAGCGCTGGACTCCCAGGCACTCGCGGGCGCTGACAGAGACCTGTCGCCAGGCCTGCTCTGGCACGCCCGGCACCAGCTCGTCCCGGTCGCCGGTCGCAGTTTCAGCGGCCCACTCGTGCAGCCGCTGCACCTGCCGCCCCATCGCCGAGACCGCTCCTGGGTCGAACAGCGCCTCCGCCTCGTCGTCCGCCGGGCCGCCGCGCAGCCGCTGCAGGCACAGGTAGTTCCTGCGGCCTTTCAGGATCGCGAAGACGGGCTCGCGGCCGAGCACCGGCGCGATCGCCTCAGCGAGCCGCGGCAGGTCCCTGTCGATCAGCTGGCGCTGCAGCGCGATCGTGGCGGTCGACACGACGACGGTCGCGCTCTCGCACACCGCGTGCCTGGCCGCCGGCACCAGGTAGGCCAGCGACTTCCCCGTTCCGGTCCCGGCCTGGACCGCGAGGTGCTCGCCTGAGTCGATCGCGGCCTGCACGGCCCTGGCCATCGCGACCTGTCCAGGCCGCTCGGCTCCGCCGATTCCGGCGACCGCGCTCGCCAGCAGGCCGTCGACATCGGCGGCGATCTCAGCGGGATTGGCGGGCATGGACCAGAACGCTACCCCCCGCCGCGCCTCAGCACGTGACGTTGGCGCGTCGCATCCTGGTCCAGGCCACCGCGCCGAAGATGACGGTGTAAACGGCGAACGACGCCAGCCCGTGCAGCACCTCCGACCACGCGATGGGCGTCCGCAGCAGCGCGTCGAAGGAGAACCAGAAGTGCGTCGGCAGGTACGGATGGATGGCCGCCACCTGCGCGACGGCGTCGAGGATCTCGCTGACGATCACCAGCACCAGCACCGTGGCCATCACCGCGATCGCGTGCTGGGTGAACGTCGACAGCGCAAGGCCGATCGCGCCGAGCGCGGAGAGCGCCGCCGCGACGTAGAGAACGATCAGCGCCAGCCTGGCCAGCCCGGCGGCCAGCGACACCGTCTCACCGGACAGCAGCGTGACAGGCCCGACCGGGAAGAAGATCGCTCCCATCAGCAGGCCGACGCCTGCCACCAGCGCCGTCGCGGTCAGGCAGAACGTCACGATCATGACGTACTTCACCAGCAGCAGCCTGATCCGCCCGGCCGGCACGGTCAGCAGCGTCCTGAGCGTGCCGAGTCCCGCCTCGCCCGCGATCGAGTCCCCGGCTACGACCGAGACGGCGAGCGGCAGCAGCACGGTGAGCAGCACGTAGGTCGCGAACAGCGACAGGAACACGCCGTTGCCTGCGATCTGGCCGACGAACACCCCGGCCCCTGGTCCGCCGGATCCCGGCGCTGGCGTGTTGATCCACAACACGATCCCGAGAAAGACCGGCGCTCCGGCCACGACCGCGAGCATGGCCATGTTCCGCGGTCTGAGGAAGACATTCCTGAGTTCGGAACGCAACAACCGGAGCCAGTGCGCGGCGGCAGCCGGATGCCGTCCGTACCTGGCCTCGGTGGCGCCGACAGCGCTAGCCGTTGACATCGAAGCCTTCTCCGGTCAGCTCGACGAACAGGTCTTCCAGGCTCGGTCGCACCGTCTCAAGCCCGGCTACCGGCACGCCGGCGTGGACCAGTTCCGCGTTGATCTTCTCTGGCGCGTGCTCGCCGAGAACGGCGGTCACCTGGCCATCCGCCACGGCGATATCGGACAGCCCGAGCTTGCCGAGCATGTCGGCCGCCGTTGCCGTTTCGCTGCTGCGGATCAGGATCCTCGGCTCGCCGCGGCTGCGCAGCTCGGCCAGCGGGCCCTGGAAGACCAGCGTCCCTGTGCTCATCACCCCGACGTGCGAGCAGATCTGCTCGACCTCGGCGAGCAGGTGCGAGGAGACGAAGACCGTCGTGCCGTCCGCGGCGATCTGCTTGACCAGCGACCTGATCTCCCTGGTCCCCTGCGGGTCGAGGCCGTTGGTCGGCTCGTCCAGGATCATCAGGTCCCTGGGCCTGAGCAGCCCGGCCGCGATGCCGAGCCGCTGCTTCATGCCGAGCGAGTAGGCGCGGTACCGCTTCTCGGCGGCGGCGAGCAGGCCCACCTGGTCAAGCGCGCGGTCGATGCGGGCGCCGGCCGTGCTCAGGTCAGCGCTGGGATCGGCGGCATCGCACCTGGCCAGGTTCTGCCGACCGGACAGGAACGGATAGAACGCCGGGCCCTCGACCAGCGCGCCGACCCTGGTCAGCACCGAGTCCAGGCCGTCGCCTGCATCGGTGCCGAGCAGCTGGAAGGAGCCGCCGGTCGGGTGCACCAGGCCGAGCAGCATCCGGATCGTGGTGGTCTTGCCAGAGCCGTTCGGACCGAGGAACCCGTAGACGCTGCCGGGCGGCACCGCCAGGTCGATCTGGTCGACCGCGACCTGCCCGCTCCTGAACCGCATGGAAAGCCCGCTCGTGGCGATGGCCAGCCCGGGGGGACGACCCCCCGGAACCCCCCGCGTGGCCAGGCCCGCCTCGGGCGGCGCCGGCTCCGCCGGCGCCGCCCGAGGCCGGTGACCGGCGGGCTCCGGATCGGTCTGCGTCACTTGACCTTGGCCGCGTCTGCGTAGAGCACGGCCGGGGTGACCGCTCCGGCCAGGACCTCGCCCTTGCTCGTCAGCAGCACCGACAGCAGGCTGGTGCGGAGCAGATGCCCTGAGCCCCAAGCGCCGTGGACCGGCTTCGATGCCTTCAGCAGCAGCCTGAGCAGCCCGAGTGCCTGTCCGGGCGGGCCGGAGATCTGCAGCGACGAGCTGTACGCCGAGCTACTGACTATCCCTCCAGGACCCGCGTTGCCCGCGATAGCCATGGCCGGGCCGATCGGGACCGCGACCACGGTCAGCCAGCCGGTGCCGAACGTCCGCGGTCCGGCCGCGACGGGAGTAAGCCAGGGCGGCGGCCCGTGGACAGGGTGCCGCAACCGCACGTGGCGAGGCATCAGCTTCATATGGTGTCCCGGCATGACTCCCGGCGGGCCGGCCGGCACGTGCACGGTCTTGACCTTGGCGCCAGGCGGCGGTGTGAACGTGAAGTTGGACGCCGCCGGCTTGGCGAAGCTCAGCGACGTGAAGCCGATGCTGAACGCCGGGCTTGACCCGCCGCGCGCGAAGACCTGCAGGCTGAGCGGCAGATGCGTCCGCGCGTCGACCGCGATCATGATCCGGCCGATCAGCGACTGACTGCTCCGCGGCGCGATCGCGAGCTGGTAGGCGTCTCGGCCCGCGACCGTCGTGGTGCCAGGAATCGTGACCCTGGTGGTCGGCCCGACCAGCTTGAGGAACTGGTCAGCGGCCTGCAGCGGGGTCATCGCGATGGGTGCGAGGCGAGCGGCTGACCCGGAGGACCCGAGGCGAGAGCGGCCCGGAGGGCCCAGGGTGCACTGGCATCGCTGGAACCGCGATTCCCCGCGGCCGGGACAGGATGAACCTCGTGGCCTTCTGGCCCTGGCTCTCCCACAGCCACGCCTGAGTCCTGTTAATCCGAAGGTCGGTTTCACCGAAGGAAACCGGCAGCGCGATCCTGAGCCTGCCCTGGCCGGCGTACCAGATCTGGAACGCGCGAGTGCCGGAGATCAGCGATGCGGCCGAGAGCGGCGATGAACCCATGCCGCCTATGTCCGGCAGCGCCGGGAAGCCGAGGTTCGCGCTCTCGGACACCGTCGCGGTCATCGCGGCGGGCAGCTTCGCCCGGTGCATGGCGGCGAGCAGCTTGGCTGGCGTGAGCTTCGGCAGCGCGGGCGCCGCCGCGCTCGCCAGCATCGTCCCGGCCAGGACCGCGCCGGCCGCGATGACTGCCCCGGCGGGCAGCACCCAGCGCAGCCTGCTTCCGAACCAGCGTCGGAGTCCCATCGAGCCACCTCCACGGGCAGCCGGGCGATCCGACAGGCTGCCCTGCCGCACAGCATACCCAGCGCGGCTGCGCTGCCATCGACGGCGAGCGCCCGAGGCCGACCGCGTCAGCGCACGACCGGCGGCCACAGGTTGTGGTGCGACGCGATCGGATCACCACGCCATTCGTGCATCGCAGACAGGTTGTCCTTGGCGGGGAACGTGGCCGCGGCCGGACCCTGTGCGAACGCCCTGAGCACGTTCACCGTCACCGTCCTGGTGAGATGGGAGCCGTGGCTCGACAGCTCCCTCCCGTAGGGCGTCGCGAGTGACTGCACCCAGCGCATCGTTCCCGTGCTGAACACGCCAGCGCCGCCGTCATGGGTGTAGTAGGCCGTGTCGGCGTAGCTGCGGGTGCCTCTGCAGGTCAGCGGCGAGTGCGCGAGTATCTCGATCGGCCTGGGCACCGGGTAGATCGGGTTCACGCGGTCGTACTCGTCGCCGACCAGGCCGCGGACCCTCGTGCCGACCTTGGCGCCGGTGTGCTGGAACACCCACGAGTCTGGCTCCACGACGACATAGTCCGCGGTGACCGGGTTCGACTCGTACAGGGTGCCGGTCAGCGACGACTCCGGGTCCCGATGCGGCGGTTCCCGCCAGTCGCTGGTCACCAGCGCGTTGTGCTTGCCGTACTTCGGGTCCTGCTGGTAACTGGTCTTGTAGCAGATCACGAGCCGGCCGGCGCCGAGCTTGGTCTTCGCCAGCCTGATCCGCCTGAACATCGCGTTCGCGCCGAGAAAGGCGACGTTCACGCCCGCGTTCCTGGCCGCCGTCACGTGCTGCCGTTCGGCCGGCGACCAGTACTCGTCGTGCCCCATCGAGACCAGCGCGCCCGCCAGGCCGAGGAGGTGCGGGTCCTTGTCCAGGTCCACGCTCGTGGTGTAGGCCAGCGGCAGTCCGAGCCGTTCCGCGAGGTTGATCAGCTTGCGCTCGTAGACCAAGAACAGGTCGGCGCCCTTGCCGTCGAACGGCCGGTCCATGCTGACCGCGAGCGACCGGTCGTCGTAGCCGTGCGGGCCCGTGTACAGGTCGTAGCCGCCCCAGGTGTTGTACGCCTGCCAGGTCGTGACCGCGTTCTTCAGGACGACCTTGCCCGCCGTGTTGAACGAGCGCACGGTCAGCGGGACGTATCGCTGCGCACCCGACGACGCGTCGAGCCTCAGCAGGTAGCTGCCCTCCGGCCAGTCGTCGGTGCGCATGGTCAGGACCGGGTGCCAGTCGCAGCTCACGGTCCTGGTCGGGCCCGAGACCGTGTGCCGCCGCTGCTTGTGGCCGTTGATCCAGCCCGACCGCCATACCTGCCTGGCCAGGTAGCCGCCGTACCAGCCCATCCGCAGCGCCGATACCCGGAACTCGCGCGCTGTCGTCGATACGTAGAGCGTGACCGGCTCACCTTGCAGCACGCTCGCCTGGCCGGTGAAGCCCTGGATGGCGTCAGGCGCGCCAAGATGCTTGATCCACCAGTGCGGCTCGCCGGGCAGCGAGTTCTCCGCCTTCGATGGGCGCAGGCTGATCTGGCTGGCCCCCGGCGCCGGCCTGCTGCCGGCTTGTGAGGATGTGCAGCCCGCGATCGCGGCGCCGGCGGCCACGGCGCTTGCCGTTCCGGCCGCGGTGCTAAGGAATGCGCGCCTGGTCCGATCCCCGCGACCGCCAGGAGCCTGAATGTGGTCCCCCATAGCTGAAGAATGGCGCAGCGCCTCTCACCACCTCAGGCTTCCGGCAACTTGTCCGCGTGCGTACATCTCGTGACGCCTGCCGGCCGTAACGATCGGCAGCCGCGGTTGGTGCCTTCCCCGCCGAGCTACGGCAGAACCGCCTCGATCGCGATCTTGAGTTTGTCCTCCCAGTCGGCAAGCGACCTGGTCGGGCCCGACGGCGCTGGCTTGATCCGCTCCAGGCAGGCCAGGGCTGACCTGACGACATCCGACGGGCGCTTGGACGTCACGGACGCGTCGCCGAGCTCGAGTTCGTAGAGCAAGTCGTCCCTGCCGTGCCCCTGCACCAGGTCAAGCAGCAACAGCGGCCTGCCCACGGTGCGCGCCTCGACGCAGCTCGCGCCCGGGATCGTGATCACCAGGTCGGCGGCCGCCATGAGCTCGGGCATCCGGTCGGTGAAGCCGAAGGCGAGCACGTTCGGCTGGCGTTCCGCGACATCGCAGAGCCTTCTCTCCAGCCGGCCGTTGTGCCCGGACACGGCCAGTACGTTCATCCCGGCCGCGGACAAGGCCGCGGCAATGTCGGCCAGCGGGCCCTCGCCCCTGCTGCCGCCGGTGAGCAGCACACAGCATTCCTGGTCGGGCACGCCGAGGCCGATCCGCGCGCTCTGCTGCGTCGGCGGCCGGAAGAACTGCGCCCGGACGGGCGGCGGGATCACCACGACCCGCGCGTCCGGCTGGAACCGGTGCACGGCCGGCTCGGCCGCCGTCGACCTGACCAGGTACAGGTCGACCCTTGGGTGGATCCACAGTCGGTGCGGGGAGGCATCGGCGCACATCACGACGTGCCGCATGAACGGGTAGCGCGCCGCGACCGTGCTGACCGCCGACGCGCCGGCGGGGCTGAGCGAGATCACCAGCTCGACGGGATGGCGGTCGAGGTAGTCGCGCAGCAGCGGCACCAGCCGCATCCGCGTCACGGCATCGGCCTGGAGTGCGAGCTTGTTGCCCGTCCGCAGCGCCGCGTAGTGAAAGGCGTCGTGCAAGCCTGGCACGGTCAGGATCCGGCGGAAGGTCGCCTCAGCGGCGGGCCCCCAGCCATGGCTGCCCAGGGGGGTCGCGTCCAGCGTGCCTGTGGTCCAGCCGAGGGCTTCAAGCGAGGTCGCGAAGGCGCTCGCGGAGGCCTGACGGCCGGTGCTGCTCGAGCCTGGCACAAGCAGTACCCGGCGGCGCGGCCAGCCCAAAGAGCCATCTCCTCCCCGGGACTGCCGGTTCGGGCGGACCCCTGTGGTTACATTATGCGCATCTTGGTGCACGCTCTGCTCATGCACCTTAGCGAATCATGACGCAATTTCACCAGATGAGATAGCCCCGACATCAGGTATCGATCTAGTTCTTGCTACAAATGCCGCAAAAGCCTCCGTAATGATTTGGGCGACGCTTGGATTCCGCCGAGGAAGGGGAACATGCCTTTCGTCGGGAGCTTCGGTAACGACAGAGGATCCTCAGGGAGCCTTCAGGTAGCTTCCAGACTGCTAGTGCTTACTTGTCTGTAGCGGGGCCCGGGCGGAATCGGGCCCGGCTCGCAGCGTCGCCCGCTGCTGCCCGGCTTGCCGCACCGGGCAGCGCGGGCGCGTTGACAATTCCAGCCAGGTGGGCACAGCGGAACGGGCGGATCGGTTCAGAGATAGCCGAGCAGTACGCTGGCACCGGGGCAAAGGTGGTGGAGATGCAGGACGATCAGCGCAGCGAGGACCAGATACCTGAGGAATCTGGGTCCGCGCCGGACGGCGCGGACTCTCTTCATCAGCCTGGCCTCAGCGACGCTGACGCTGCTCAATCAGCCCCCGACCAGCCTTCCGATTCGCAGCCCCCGTCCGAGCCAGGATCGGCGGCCGGGACGCCGTTCTTTGCCCAGCCGGGCTACGGCCAGCCGGGCTACGGCCAGCCGGGCTACGGCCAGCAGGGCTACGGCCAGCAGGGCTACGGCCAGCAGGGCTACGGCCAGCCGGGCTACGGCCAGCCGAGCCAGCCGAGCTACGGGCAGACGGGCTACGGCCAGCCGAGCCAGCCGAGCTACGGGCAGACGGCTCCGCTCGGATATCCGGGCGGAGCCACGGGCGGCCAGGGTGGCGGCGGCGGTTACGGGCCGGTCGGCTCTGACCAGGCCAGCTATGGGCAGGGCGGCTACGGTCCCGGCGGGCAGGGCCCAGGCGGATACGGTCCAGGAGGATACGGTTCTGGCGGCTACGGCGGCTATTACCCCGAGCCTGGGTCACGAGCGCGCCGCAGGCGGTCGCTGCTGACCTACCTGGTCGTTGCCGTGGTCGCGGCCGGGATCGGAGCGGGCCTGACCGGGTACGCGCTGAACAGCGGCTCGAGTTCGCCGTCCTCTGCCAGCGGCCAGCCGAATGGCGGCACTGGCAACAAGCCTGGCAACTTCCCCGGCTTCCCCGGCCCAGGGAACTCCTCGCGGCACGGCGTGAGCGGCGCCACCGAGCGCTCCGTCGCAAGCGCGGTGCGGCCAGGCCTGGTCGACATCTCAAGCAACCTCCGCTACCAGGGCAGCCAGGCGGCCGCGACCGGCATGGTGATAAGCAGCGACGGCCTCGTGCTGACCAACAACCACGTGATCACCGACACCACCCAGCTGTACGCGACCGTGCTGGCGACCGGCAAGCGGTACCCGGCGAAGTGGCTGGGCTACGACTCCGCCGACGATGTCGCGGTGATCAAGCTGGTCGGCGCGCACAACCTGCGGACCGTGCCGATCGGTGACTCCTCGACGGTCCAGCTCGGCGACAAGGTGATCGCCATCGGCAACGCCTACGGCGCCGGCCGCTTCCCCGCGGTATCCGGCCGGATCACGGGCATGAACAGGACGATCACGGCCAGCGATAGCGGCGCGGCCACCAAGGAGACGCTGCACGGCATGCTGCAGACCAACGCCGGCATCGTGCAAGGTGACTCAGGCGGTCCGCTGTCTAGCACTTCCGGCAAGGTGATCGGCATGAACACCGCCGCCGCGACCGGCAGCTTCGGTAGCTCGACGCAGAACGTCGGCTTCGCGATTCCCATCAACAAAGCACTGCACATCGCCAGGCAGATCATCAGCGGCCAGTCAAGCCCCTCTATTCAGATCGGCTCGACCGGCTTCCTCGGCGTGCTCGTCCCCGCCGGGCAGGCCAGCATCGCGACGAGCCCGCAGCAGCAGCGCGAACGCCAGCTCAAGCAGGACCAGGGCTCGGCCGGGTTCCCCGTGCGGCCGTCAGCCCCGGTTTGCCTGCAGAACCAGGAGGGCGCCGGGGTGCCCGCGCACGTCGCGCCGGTTCCGGCGGGAGCGCTGATCATCGGCGAGCTGTGCAACACTCCGGCCGACCATGCAGGCATCGTCGCCGGGGACGTCATCACGTCGGTCGGCGGGCACCAGATCAGCTCGCCCAAGCAGCTGACCGGAGTCATGCTGAAGTTCAAGCCAGGCATGTCCGTGAAGGTCACCTGGTTCGATGTGAACGGCCAGCGACACACGGGAGCCCTGCCCCTGATCCAGGCACCACCGCGCTGACCCCTAGCTCATGCCCCGGAGCCAGGCTCGCATCCTTGCCTCGCAGTCGGCGACCGCGGCGAGCGGCACGTGCTCGCCGCGGGAGTGGGCAACTGACGGGTCGCCGGGGCCGAAATTGGCCGCTGGCACGCCGAGCAGGTCGAATCTGGCCACATCGGTCCAGCCGAGCTTCGCGCGGGGCGTGCCGCCCATCGCGGCGGCGAACGAGGCTGCCGCAGGGCTGTGCAAGCCAGGCCTGGCTCCGCCGACGACGTCGGTGATCGTGACCTGCCAGGCCGGGAACACGTCGCGGACGTGGTCGGCGGCCTGCTCAGCGGACAGGTCAGGCGCGAACCGGTAGTTCACGGTCACGACGCTTTCGTCGGGTATGACGTTACCGGCCACACCACCGCTGATGCCGACCGCGTTCAGGCCCTCCCTGAAACGCAGCCCGTCGACCTCGGGCTCGCGCGCCTGGTAGCCGCGCAGGATCGTGAGGATCTCCGCCACGTCGTGGATGGCGTTGTGACCCATCCAGGCCCGCGCGCTGTGCGCGCGCTCGCCCTGCGTCCTGATCTCGGCCCGCAGCGTGCCCTGGCAGCCGCCCTCGACCACACCGCCGGTCGGCTCGAGCAGGATCGCGAAGTCCGCGGCCAGGCTGGCCGGGCTGTTCCTGCTGAGCCTGAGCAGCCCGTTCCGCTCGGACTCGACCTCCTCGCAGTCGTACCAGACGTAGGTCACGTCCATGACCGGCTGCGTGACCTCGGCGGCCAGCTTCAGCTGAAGGGCCACCCCCGACTTCATGTCGGCGGCACCGCAGCCGTATAGCAATCCCTGGTCGACCCTCGACGGCACGTTGTCCGCGATGGGGACCGTGTCGATATGCCCGGCCAGGACCACGCGCTGCGGCCTGCCGAGATCGGTACGCGCGACCACAGCGTTTCCGTCGCGGCTGACGGTCAGGTGCCGGCACGGGCTAAGCGCCGCCTCGATCGCGTCGGCCAGCGGGCCTTCTGCGCCGCTGACGGATTCGATGTCGACCAGCCGCGCCGTCAGGTCACCTGGGCTGAGGGAGAGGTCAAGTTCCACGGCGGGCAGCATAGCCCGGCCAGCGCCGCCGCCCAGCTGGGTGGCACCGGCCGACAGCGGCATTCGCACTGATTCGTACCGTTTGCCCGACTGGTGCGCTCGCGCTCTGGCGCCCAGGTGATGTTCAGCCGTGTATGGGTGCGACACCCATCACCAGAGACCGCAATGGGTGTCGCACCCATACATCGCTCGCAGGGATGATCGCGCTGTCATGGCACCGAGAGGCGTCATCACCCGGCCCTCCGACGATGCTCAGCGCCCGGTCGCGGGGGCGAACCCGTCCGCGGCGGCGACGGCGGCGCGGGCGAGCCCGGCCGCCGGATCCGGCGGCTGTCCCGCCGCCCCCCGGCCGGTGACCGGAGAGAGCACGGCCAGTTGCGGGCGCTTCGCGACGATGCCATCCCCGCTCGAGACGCCGTGCAGCCGCCTGCTCACGTAAGGAGCGGCGTGCTCGAACACCCACTCCACGTCGTTCCAGCGAGCGGCCGCCCAGGTCAGAGCCGCGCCAACGTGGCTCGGGGCGAGAAGCCGGCCCGTTTGACCCTGCATGTCCTGGATGACATCAAGCGGCGCCCGCCAATCTTCCTTCGGCGCGAGCCCGGCGACCTCGCAGGCAAGCAATGCGACCCGGCGGTGCCCGTCGGGCGTCAGGTGCAGCCGATCAGGCGTCCAGAGCCGGCGGTCGGTCAGGATCCGCATCGTCCACAGGTCTGCGGTCAGGCAGTTGTGGCGCGCCGCGATCTCGCGGACGTGCATGGTCAGCACCGCTGACTTGCCCCTGATCAGGCGGAGCACGGGGAACGCCTTCGGGTCAAAGCCGGTGAACACCATGACCGTGGCGCCGGTGCCGGTCAGTGCTTCGACCGCCATCTCGAGCGTGACGGCCAGATCGTCGGGGTCGGTCCTCGGCCTGAGCAGGTCGTTGCCCCCCGCCGCCAAGCTCACCAGCTCTGCGCCCATCTCGACGGCTCGCGGCACCTGCTCGTCGAGCACCTCGCTGAGCAGCTTGCCGCGGATCGCCAGGTTGGCGTAGCGCAGCCCTGGCCGCCGCGCAGCCAGATGCTCGGCGAACCGGTCCGCCCAGCCGCGGCAGCCTGCGCCGTCCGCGCTCGGATCGCCCACCCCTTCGGTAAAGCTGTCGCCAAGGGCGGCGAAGGACCGGAACAACGCCATGGGCTGATTCCCCCGATGATCGAGCAGGGCTGGACCGATCGGTTATTCCCAGCTGAATGCCCACCTCAAAACGCTTGGAGCCAAAGAGTCAGGTCCTCGCGGCGACGTTCCTTGGCGGAATCGGGCAACTCAGCTCGCGAGCCCGGCGATCATCGCGCCGACGAAGATCAGCACGCAACCGGCGGCAACGAAGAGACCGTCAGCAAGCCGTCCGTGGCGACCGTAGACAAGAACATCGGACGGATCCGCTGGGTCGTACCATACCAGGACCTTCTCCCCGGGCTTCAGCACGGCGGCCTTTCTGGACCCGTGGCACGAGTGCTCAACGATCCGTCCGTCGTCGAGCGAGAACTGGACCAGCATGCGACGTGCGGCACGACGAGGCTGGTCCGCCGGCTCGCCGGGGTATGGCAGGACCATGGCCCACGCCGTCGCGCCGTTGCGCTTGAGGCGGCGCATCCTTCGCATGCCTGCCAGCCCGGCGAGTGCGGCGATGGCGCCGGCCAGGCAAATCCAGAGTCCGGTCACGACTTGCATCGCTGATCCGTACCGCGTGCCTGCACGCCCGTCATCGCCAAGGCCCGTTCCTCACCAGCCTGCCCGCACAGCCCGAGGACCCTCGGGCGACCGCGATGGCATAGCTACTCCCCAATCGCCTGTGCTTCAGGGCCACCCCCGCCTCGAGGCGCTCCCCGATCTGGCCAAGTATGAGCATGGGAAGGCGCTGACGCATTTCTTCCGGACCGAGAACCTGACTGCCCTGCGGGAACTGGCGCTGAGGTTCCTGGCGGACGAAACCGACGAGGAACTGCTCGAGCATCTCCGCCGGCTGAGGCGATCGCCATGTTCGCCAGGCACCACCAGATCACTCAGATCGTCATCGGTTCAGCCAGCGCAGCCGGTGGCGGCAGCTCGCGGGCGGCGGCCGATGCGGGGCCCCGCGAGGCCCGGCTTCATGAGCTGGTCGATTCAACCCGCCTCACCCTGCTATTCACCTCTGGAACCGCCACCGACCGGCCAGCCTGGCAGGACCTTGCATCCTGGCGGTCGCTGGTGCGGGCGCACCGAATCGCTCCCGTCAGTGACAGGCCCGACGAGCGCAGCCGGTTCACGGAGTTCTTCGGAGGTGGCGGGGTGCTTGTTGTCAGGCCCGATCTGTACGTTGCGCTAGCCGGGCGGCGCGCGACCGGACGCATGGCCTCTTGGCTCGCGAGGTGGTTTCCCGCCCCCGCTGACACCATCCAGGTCGGTCGTCGCGCCGCCTGACAAGAGCGCAAGCTGCACGACGAGGCTGGCCGGTTCCTGCAGAGCGACCCCGCCGTCGGCTACCGCCTCGCGATTCCCGGCGAATGCGGGGCGACCCGGCTGGCGGCCGGCCGCCCCGCTGTGCTACCAAGTCATCATGAACGCCTGGCGCTGGTCCTGGCGGGACCGCCTGGCTGTACTCGCCGCGCTTGCCCTGCCGCTGGCGCTGACCGCCGTCCTCGTGCCGTTCCGCGCCAGGTTCCCCAACACCGACGCGGCCCTGGTCCTGATGCTGGCCGTGGTCGCCGTGGCCGCCAACGGCGACCGGCTCGCCGGCGTGCTCGCGGCGGTGTCCGCGGCGGTGTGGTTCGACTTCTTCCTGACCAGGCCGTACGAGCGCTTCACGATCACGCGCAGTACGGACATCGAGACCACGGTACTGATCCTGGTCATCGGCGTCGCCGTCACCGAGCTCGCCGTCTGGGGCCGGCGTCAGCACCTGGCCGCCACCAGGCGGGCCGGCTACCTCGCGGGAATCAACGCCGCCGCCGAGGTGGTCGCGGCAGGAAAGTCGCCGCCCGCGCTGATCGACCAGGTCTGCGACCAGCTCACCCGCCTGCTGTCGCTGCGGTCCTGCCGGTTCGAGTACGGCGTCGCCGGACTCGGCAAGCCCGCGAGGCTGCTGCACAACGGCCAGGTCACCGTCGGCACCCGGGCCCAGGACACCGAGCGCGACGGGATGCCGTCCGACACCGAGCTCCTCGTCGAGACTGGCGGCATCCTGCAGGGCAGGTTCATGCTGCAGGCGCTGCCAGGGTCCCGGCCCTCGCTGGAGTGCAGGCTCGTCGCCATCGCCCTGGCCGACCAGGTCGGCGCCGCGCTGGCGGCCAGCCACCCCGCCAGCAAGAAGTAGAGCTCAGATCCGCTCGCGCCAGAGCCTGACGCCGCCTACCGCGAGCGCGACCAGGGCCAGCGCGAAGAACAGCCCCGTGTGCGCGATCGCGCCGGCCATCCCAGCCACCAGCACCGCTGCCGCCGCGACCGCCGCCGGCTTGGCCACGGACGGGGGCGTGAAGGCGGCCGCGGCGGCGAGCGGCGCCGGCGCGATGGCGAGCAGCAGCGCTGCCCATGTTGCTGTCAGCGGGTCGACGGACAGCAGGGCCGCGATGGTGATCAGCTGCGCGGCGCCCGCGAGCAGGAAGGCGCGGACGCGCCACGGCTTGCTTCCCACTGTGGTCATGCTGGCCGGGCGGCTGTTACCAGCGGCATCGGTGGCTACGCTGCGGATCGTCATCGGTCACCTCGCGGACGAATTCACCAAACGCGAATGTCGTGCCGACCAGGCTTCCCGGCGCACCTGACGACAGGATAGATCCGCGCGATCCACCCCCTGGCTAGATCCTGGCTCGGCTGTGCTGGTATTTGCGCCACGTATGGAACAGCGCCAAATCCGCATGGGATTCGTTAAGCATCCGCTGATCCGCGCGAGCCGCAGGTTAGCTGGAGCCGGCTGTATCGCCGGGAAGGAGCGCTGCGGTGGGCGGAGTGCGTCAGGTAGTCGTGGGGGTAAGCGGTTCGCCGGGGAGCATCGTCGCCTTGCGAGTCGCGGGCGGTCATGCGCGTCGCGACGACCTCCCGCTGATCGCCGTCCATGCCTGGCTTCCGCCAGGCGGTGATCTGGCCGACCGGCGGTCGCCGGCTCCGCCCGAGCTGAAGGCGGTATGGAAGCGAGCTGCGCTTGACAGACTGACGGCCGCCATCGAGCTGGCCTGGGGCGGGCTTCCAGGCGACGTCCGTATCGAGCACGTGATAACGCGCGGCCCAGCAGGAACGGTCCTGCTCAGTATCGCGGACGATCCCGATGATCTGCTGGTCATCGGCGCCGGCAACCGGGTCACGGTGACGAGGCCATGGCGCGGGCGTGTCGCTCGCTACTGCGAAACGCGCGCGACCTGTCAGGTGCTGGCCGTTCCTCCGCCCGCTCTCGCCTCAACGCGTCATCTGACCGGCTGGCCATTGCGGCGCAGGGAGCTGACGACAGACCAGGTGCTGGGACATCCAGAGAAACTGGGCCCGAACAGCCGGTGAGGCACGCGGCAGGCTCGGGTGAGGACGTGACGAACGGCCGCGTCCTTGTAATCGATGACGCGCCGGAGATAGTGCGCGTCATTACCGTCGCATTGACCGCGCGGGGTTACTGCATCGAGGCAGCGGCGTGCGGGCAGGCTGGCCTTGATGCCGCGGCGCAGAGCCCACCCGACGTCGTCGTCGTCGACATGCGCCTGCCCGACATGACCGGCTTCGAGGTGATCACGGCGCTGCGCAGGTGGAGCCGTGCGCCCATCATCGCGCTGTCGGCGAGCACCGACGTCGCCGACAAGGTGCTGGCGCTCGACCTCGGAGCGGACGACTTCGTCGTCAAGCCCTTTGACGTGCCGGAGCTGGTCGCGCGGATGCGAGCCGCCGCCCGGCGCGCCGGGAGGACAGGCGGCGGCTCGTGCGTTCACGTCGGCCCGTGGACCATCGACATGGCGCGGCGCACCGTCAGCGGGCCGCACGGCGCGGTGACCCTCACGCCCATGGAGTGGCGGCTTCTCGAGCTCCTCTCCAGGCGGCCAGGGAGCCTGGTCACCCAGGACGAGCTCATCGCTGAGATGCCAGCCGACAGGCCGCACGTCCCTGACAGCAGTTACCTGCGAGTTCACCTGATGCACCTGCGCCAGAAGCTGGAGGCGGATCCGGCGCGGCCGCGGCATCTGATTACCGAGCCGGGAATGGGCTACCGCTTCCGTCCCTAGCGTTCGCATGGACTTCGTTAGGGATTATGCACGGCGTGCATGGACGTCGTTAGTGGGCGGTATCGCCCGATGAACGGGCTGTTTACTAGCTCGGTACTCAAGCGCCCGAAGGAGGCGTGATGCTCTGGCTGCAAGACCTGGCCTATATCGGGCTGACCATCTTGGTGTTCGTCGTGCTCT
This sequence comes from uncultured Actinomycetota bacterium, assembly GCA_963739025.1. Lineage (GTDB taxonomy): Bacteria > Actinomycetota > Actinomycetes > Streptosporangiales > Streptosporangiaceae > Chersky-822. The sequence goes on from CAVTYS010000010.1 coordinate 53,050, forward strand.
TCCTGCTCGTGAAGGGGGTTGAGCGCTTTGAGCGCTAGCAACTGGCTCGGGCTGATCGTCGGTATCTGCCTGACCATCTACCTGTTCATCGCCCTCATCCAGCCCGAGAGGTTCTGATGTCCGTCGCCACCGCCGGCTGGCTCCAGCTCGGCCTGCTCATCGTCGCGCTGGGCGCGTGCTACGTGCCCGTCGGCAACTACATGGCCCACATCTTCACCACGGACAAGCACTGGCGGGTCGAGCGCCGCATCTACAAGCTCATCGGCGTCGACCCCGCCGCCGACCAGAAATGGTCCGTGTACCTGCGCAGCATGCTCGCGTTCTCCGTGGTCAGCGTGCTCTTCCTGTATGGGCTTGAGCGGCTGCAGCACTATCTCTTCTTCTCGCTCGGGCTGCCAGGCGTTCCCCCGCCCCTGGCCTGGAACACCGCCGCCTCGTTTGTCACCAACACCAACTGGCAGAACTATTCCGGCGAGACCACGATGGGCTACGTCGTGCAGATGGCCGGCCTGGCGGTGCAGAACTTCCTGTCCGCCGCCGTCGGTATCGTCGTGGCCATCGCGCTCGTCCGCGGGTTCATCAGGTCCAGGACCGACAAACTCGGCAACTTCTGGGTCGACATGACCAGGATCACGCTCCGGTACCTGATTCCGCTGGCCGTCGTTGGCGGGCTCATCCTGGTCGCCTCGGGTGTGATCGATAACTTCCACGCCAACCAGGTCGTCACGACCGTGGTGCACGGGCACCAGACGATCACCGGCGGCCCGATTGCCTCGCAGGAGGCCATCAAGGACGCGGGGAACAACGGCGGCGGCTTCTACAACGCCAACTCCTCGCACCCGTTCGAGAGCTCGAACCCGTTTACGAGCTGGTTCGAGATCTTCCTGCTGCTGCTCACTGCCTTCTGCCTGCCCCGCACGTTCGGCAAGATGGTCAAGGACAACCGCCAGGGTTGGGCGCTGCTCGCGGTCATGGCGATCATCTGGCTGGCCGCCGTCGGCGGCATCAGCTTCTTCGAGGCCCAGGGCGCCGGCGTCGCGCCGCAGCTCGCGCACGGCGCTATGGAAAGCAAGAACGTCATCTACGGCACCCCGGGGTCCTCGCTGTTCGCCGCGTCTACGACGGTGACCTCCACCGGGTCTGTGAACTCGTTCCACGACTCGTTCACTGCGTTCGGCGGCGGAATCGCGGTGTTCGACATGGCCCTCGGGGAGATCGCGCCTGGCGGCGTGGGAGCCGGACTGTACGGCATCCTCGTGCTGGCCATGGTGACGGTCTTCGTCGGCGGGCTGATGGTCGGCCGGACACCGGAGTACATCGGCAAGAAGATCCGGCCGGTCGAGATGAAGTACGCGGCGCTGTACTTCCTCACGATCCCGGTCCTCATCCTGACAGCCACCGGGTTGTCGATTGCGATGAAGACTCCCCAGGCGTCGATTCTCAATCCCGGCCCGCACGGCCTGACGGAGATCTTGTACGCGTTCACCTCGCAGGCGAACAACAACGGCTCGGCCTTCGCCGGCCTGACTACCAATACCGACTGGTACAACACCGTCGGCGGCATCGTGATGCTGCTCGGCAGGTTCGCGCCCGAGATCTTCGCGCTCGGCCTGGCCGGGTCCCTGGCCAGACAGCAACCGGTGCCGGCCAGCGTCGGCACGCTGGAGACGCACAAGCCGCTGTTCGTGGGCATGCTCGTCGGAGTCATCCTCATCCTCGTCGGCCTGACCTACTTCCCCGCGCTCGCGCTGGGCCCGTTCGCAGAAGGACTGCACTGACATGGCTGTGACAACCACGCCCGAAGTTCCCGGCACGGCGCGCAAGAGCGCCGCTGCCCAGAGGAACAAGATCGGCGGCGGGCTACTCGACCCCAAGATGCTGTGGAAGTCGACGCCCGACGCCTTCAAGAAGCTGGACCCGCGGGTCCAGCTCAAGAACCCGGTCATGTTCGTCGTCGAGGTCGGCGCCGCGCTGACCACTTACACGGCAATCACCAACCCGTCGGTCTTCAACTGGACGATCGTCGTCTGGCTCTGGCTGACCGTCTTGTTCGCCAACCTGGCCGAGGCCGTGGCCGAGGGCCGCGGCAAGGCGCAGGCGGAGACGCTGCGCCGGACTAAGCGGGAGACCGTGGCGCGCCGGCTGATCGGCTGGCAGCCGAGCCAGAAGCAGATACGGGTCGAAGAGGTGCCCGGCACCCAGCTGACCCTCGGCGACCACGTGGTGGTCGAGGCAGGCGAGATCATCCCCGGCGACGGCGACGTCATTGAGGGCGTCGCGTCGGTCGACGAGTCGGCGATCACCGGCGAATCGGCGCCGGTGATCCGCGAGTCAGGCGGCGACCGGTCAGCGGTCACCGGCGGCACGAAGGTCCTGTCCGACCGGATCGTAGTGCAGATCACGTCCAAGCCTGGCGAGACCTTCATCGACCGGATGATCGCCCTGGTGGAAGGCGCCAAACGGCAGAAGACGCCGAACGAGATCGCGCTGAACATCCTGCTCGCGTCGCTGACGGTCATCTTCATGCTCGCAGTGATCACCTTGCAGCCGATGGCGTCTTACTCCAAGGCCCCGCAGAGCCTGGTCATCCTGGTCGCCCTGCTGGTCGCGCTGATCCCGACCACGATCGGCGCGCTGCTGTCCGCGATCGGCATCGCAGGCATGGACCGGCTGGTCCAGCGCAATGTGCTGGCCATGTCAGGCCGGGCCGTGGAAGCCGCGGGCGACGTCAACACGCTGCTGCTCGACAAGACCGGCACTATCACCATCGGCAACCGGCAAGCCAGCGACTTCCTGCCGGTCAGCGGTGTGGACCCGCGGGAACTCGCCGACGCCGCGCAGTTGTCGTCGATGGCCGACTACACGCCAGAGGGCCGTTCGATCGCGGTTCTCGCCAAGGACCGGTACGGCCTGCGTGAGCGGCACGAAGGCGAGCTCCGAGGCGCGGAGTTCGTCGAGTTCACCGCGCAGACCAGGATGAGCGGCATCGACCTGGCCGACGGCCGGCAGGTGCGCAAGGGTGCATCGAGCGCGGTACGGGACTGGATCAGGACTTCCGGCGGTACCCCGGCCGAGGAACTCGGCCAGATGGTCGACGGCATCTCGTCGGCGGGCGGCACACCCTTGGTGGTCGCCGAGCGCGAGAACGGCACAGCCCGCGCCCTTGGCGTGATCCACCTCAAGGACATCGTGAAGGAGGGCATCGCCGAGCGGTTCGCCGAGATGCGCAGGATGGGCATCAGGACCGTCATGATCACCGGCGACAACCCGCTCACGGCCAAGGCTATCGCCGACGAGTCAGGCGTGGACGACTTCCTCGCCGAGGCCACGCCTGAAGACAAGATGGCGCTGATCCGCAAGGAGCAGGAAGGCGGCAGGCTGGTCGCGATGACCGGCGACGGCACCAACGACGCGCCCGCGCTCGCCCAGGCCGATGTAGGCGTGGCCATGAACACCGGGACCTCCGCCGCCAAGGAGGCGGGGAACATGGTGGACCTGGACTCCAACCCGACCAAGCTCATCGAGATCGTGGAGATCGGCAAGCAGTTGCTGATCACCCGCGGCGCGCTGACGACGTTCTCCATCACCAACGACGTGGCGAAGTACTTTGCGATCATCCCGGCCATGTTCGCGAGCGTGATCCCTGGCCTGGCCAAACTCAACGTCCTGCACCTGGACAGCCCGCAGTCGGCGATCACCTCGGCGATCATCTTCAACGCATTGATCATCGTGGCCCTGATCCCGCTGGCGCTGCGCGGCGTGCGGTACCGGCCGTCCTCGGCGGCGTCCATGCTCCGCAGGAACCTGTGGATCTACGGCGCCGGCGGCCTGATCATCCCGTTCATCGGGATCAAGCTCATCGACCTCATCGTTATGAACATCCCAGGATTCGGCGGTTGATAGACATGTCGCGTCTTCCTTCCAGCGTGCGTCAGCTCCTCGCGGCGCTGCGTGGCCTGCTGATCTTCACAGTGATCTGCGGCATCGCATATCCGCTGGTCATGTACGGGATCTCCCAGGTGGCGTTCAACAAGCATGCCAACGGCTCGCTTGTGCACTACCACGGCCGAGTCGTGGGCTCCAGCCTGCTGTGCCAGGAGTTCACCGACGCCAAGGGCAACCCGCTGCCGCAGTACTTCCAGCCCCGGCCATCGGCCTCGGAGACGTCGGCTACCAACCAGACCGGCGGCTGCGACCCGCTGGCCAGCGGAGGATCCAACCTCGGGCCGAACAACCCGGTGCTTGTGACCGACATCAGGCAGCGCGTCAAGGCGATCGAGAAGTTCGACCACGTCCCCGCGTCGGCCATCCCGCCAGACGCGGTGACAGTGTCGGCCTCCGGCCTTGAGGCCTACATCTCGCCGCAGAACGCGGCGATCCAGGTGAACAGGGTCGCCGCGGCCAGGCACATCAGCCCGGAGACGGTCCGGGCGCTGGTCAAGAAGTACACATTCGGCCGTCAGCTCGGCTTCCTCGGCGAGCCAGGCGTGAACGTGCTGCTGCTCAACATCGCACTCGACAAGCAGCACCACGTACCGTGATGTAAGAGATGACAGAACCAGTCAGCATGCAAGCGAAGAGTCTTGCGGCCCCCGCGCGCCGCGGCCAGCTCAGGATCTACCTGGGCGCGGCCGCGGGGGTCGGCAAGACGTTCGCCATGCTGGGCGAGGCTCACCGCCGCCACTCCCGGGGCGCCGACGTCGTGGTGGCCTTCGTCGAGACGCACGGGCGCCGGCGAACCGCCGAGCAGCTCGCCGGCCTGGAGGTCATGCCCAGGGTCACGATCGAATACCGCGGCACGACGTTCGAGGAGATGGACGTCGACGCCGTGCTGGCCAGGCAGCCGCAGATCGCCTTCGTCGACGAGTTCGCGCACACTAATATCCCAGGCTCGCGCAACCACAAGCGCTGGCAGGACGTCGAGGAGTTGCTGAACGCGGGCATCGACGTCATCACGAACGTCAATATCCAGCACCTGGAGTCGCTGAACGACGTCGTCATGAAGATCACCGGCGTCCCGCAGCGGGAGACGGTCCCCGACGCCGTGGTCCGTGCCGCCGACCAGGTCGAGCTCATCGACATGACGCCTGAGGCGCTGCGCCGCAGGATGGCGCACGGCAACATCTACCCGGCTGAGAAGATCGACGCCGCGCTCAACCACTACTTCCGCACCGGCAATCTTGCGGCGCTGCGTGAGCTCGCGCTGCTGTGGCTCGCCGACAAGGTCGACGAGGGCCTCCAGCAGTACCGGGAGGCGCACGATATCCACGAGACCTGGGAAGCCAGGGAGCGGGTCGTGGTCGCCCTGACCGGCGGGCCCGAGGGCGAGACCCTGATCAGGCGGGCCGCCAGGATCGCCGCCAGGTCATCAGGCGGCGACCTGCTGGCGGTGTACGTGACCAGGTCGGACGGCCTGACCGGCGCCGACCCCGCGGCGCTTGCCGCTCAGCGGCGCCTCACCGAGTCGCTGGGCGGCAGCTACCACCAGGTCGTCGGCGACGACGTGCCAGACGCCCTGCTCTCGTTCGCCAGGGCCGAGAACGCCACCCAGCTCGTGCTCGGCGCGAGCCGCCGCCGGTGGCTGTCCGCGCTGCTCACCGGGCCGGGCGTCAGCCTGCGGACCATCCGTGAGTCCGGCGACATCGACGTGCACATCGTGACCCACGCCCAGATGGGCCGCGGCCGCGGCCTGCCCACGATGCACGGCAGCCTCTCCCTGCACAGGAAGATCGCCGGGTACGCGCTCGCGATCGGGCTCGCACCGCTGCTTGCCCTGATACTGGCGAACCTGCGGGGCCACCTGAACCTGACCAGCGACATGCTGGCGTTCCTGACCGGCGTCATCGCGGTCGCCCTGGTCGGCGGGCTGGCGCCGGCGGTGATCGCCGCCATTGTCGCGTCGCTGTTCCTGAACTACTTCTTCACGCCCCCCCTGTACACCTTCAACATCAACGAGCCGAACAATGCTCTCTCGCTGGTCGTCTTCGTGATCGTCGCCGTCGTCGTGGCGACGATCGTGGACTACGCGGCGCGGCGGTCCAAGCAGGCTGCGCGGGCCAGCTCGGAGTCCGACCTGCTCGTGACGACCGCCGGCAGCATCCTGCGCGGTGAGCAGCCGCTGCAGGCCGTCATCGACCGGGTGCGCGAGGCGTTCGGGATGGAAGCCGTCACCCTGCTCGAGCGCCAGGGCCAGCCGGAGGGCGCCCACATCCAGGCGGGCTGGCACGCGGTCGCCAGCTCAGGATCCCCGCAGCTCGTTCAGCCTGAGGACGGCGACGTCACGATTCCGGTCAGCGAGGACCTATGCCTGGCCCTGTGCGGGCCAGCGCTGCCCGCCGCCGACCGCCGCGTACTAGGCGCCTTCGCCGCCTATGCCGCGGCCGCGCTCGAGCAGCAGCGGCTGGCCGCCGAGGCCGAGGCCGCGCGTCCGATCGCCGAGGCAGACCGGACCAGGGCGGCTTTGCTGACGGCCGTGAGTCACGACCTGCGAACGCCGCTCGCCTCAGCGAAGGCCGCCGTCACAAGCCTGCGCTCGCACGACGTCGCCTGGAGCAGGCAGGACACCGACGAGCTGCTGGCGACCGCCGACGAGTCGCTGGACAAGCTGACCAGGCTGGTCGAGAACCTGCTCGACATGAGCCGGCTGCAAGCAGGCGCGATGTCGGTGTTCCCCAACCCGGCCGACCTCGGCGAGGTGATCGCCCGCGGCCTCGACGACCTCGGCCCGGCCGGGAAGACCGTCATCGTGGAGGTACCCGCGGATCTGCCGGAGGTCCTCGTCGATCCTGGCATCCTGGAGCGCGTGATCTCCAACCTGGTCGCGAACGCCTTGCACTACTCACCCGCGGGCTCGCCTCCCCTGCTGACGGCTAGCTCACTCGGTGACGACGTGGAGCTGCGGGTCATCGACCGGGGACCGGGCATTCCCAGGGAACAGGCGGGCCGGATGTTCGTGCCGTTCCAGCGCCTCGGCGACACCGACAACACGACGGGGATCGGCCTCGGCCTAGCCCTGTCGCGCGGCCTGACCGAGGCCATGGACGGAACGCTGACGCCGGAAGAGACGCCCGGCGGAGGCCTGACGATGCTGCTGTCGCTGCCCGCCGCTCCAGGCGCGGCGCGCACGCTGCCGGGCGAGCACACGGAGGCAGAGGGCACGGTCCTGGGCAACACGGATCGGAGCATGACGTGACAAGGGTTCTCGTGGTCGACGACGAGCCCCAGATCGTCAGGGCGCTTCGCATCAACCTGCGCGCCAGGCAATACGAGGTGGACACGGCGCAGACCGGTGCGCAAGCGCTTGCCACAGCCGCGCATCACCCACCTGACCTCGTAATACTCGACCTCGGTCTGCCGGACCTGGATGGCGTCGAGGTGATAGGCGGGCTGCGCGGCTGGACCGACGCGCCGATCATCGTCCTGTCAGGCCGCGCGGACAGCACGGATAAGGTCGAAGCGCTCGACGCCGGCGCCGACGACTACGTCACCAAGCCGTTCGGCATGGACGAGCTGCTAGCAAGGATGCGGGCTGTCACCCGCCGCGGGCCCGCCGAGCCAGAATCGCCGCGGGTCAGTCTCGGTGACGTCCTGATCGATCTCGCCGCCAAGCACGTGAGCAAGAACGGGCAGGACATCAGGCTCACCCCGACCGAGTGGCACTTGCTCGAGGTCCTGCTCCGGCATCCAGGCAAGCTGCTCAGCCAGCGGCAGCTGCTGCAGGAGGTCTGGGGTCCTGGCTACGCGGACGCGACCGGTAACCTGCGGCTCTACATGGCTCAGCTCAGGCGCAAGCTCGAGCCCGACCCCGCCAGGCCCCGCTGGCTGCTCACCGAGCCAGGGATGGGCTACCGGTTCCAGCCCGACGACGCCGGCCAGGTTGTCAGATAAGCGCGTGCGGGCCGTTAAGGCTTCTCAAAGGTTTCTTGTTGACTACTTAGAGTTATCGGAAACAGCCCGCTCTTTAGCAGCTAAAGAGCGAACATTGGTTGCATGAGTTTTCGAAGATATGCTGTCTTGCTGGTCGGATTCGCGACTTTGCTGGGCTATTGCGAATCCGGAACGGCCGGAGCCACGGTCTCCAAGCGGTGGCAGAGCGTAACATTCGGTGGAGTGAGCGTGCGGGTTCCCGCGTCCTGGCCGGTGATCAGCTTCGCCGCCAACCCAGCCGCGTGCCCGCGGCTCGACGTCCACGCCGTGTACCTGGGCACGCCGGGCGCCAACCCGATCTGCCCGGCCGGGCTGGTCGGCAAGACCGAGGCCGTCATGCTCGCCCCGATGACAGCGGCAGCCGCGCGACCAGCCGCGGCGACCGGCGCGCGTGCGCTGGCACCCGTGATCAGGAACCAGCGAGCGGCCCAGGCGATCACCGAGCAGCTCCCCCTGGCCGGCGTCCAGGTCTCGATCTCCTACCGGGACAACCGGGCGCTCGCCGGGCAGATCAGGTCGTCGATCACCGTCGCCGCGTCCGCACGGCCGGTAAGGCCCGCGCGGACCGCTACCGGAGCTCAGGCGAGGACCGCCGGGCGTTCTGACCTGGCGGGCGGCCAGGGGGTGTTCACCGGCGGCGGCTTCGACGCCTGCGCCGCGCCGAGCGCGGGGACCATGACGAAGTGGCTGGCCTCGCGCTACCGGGCGGTCGGCATCTACATCGGCGGGGCGAACAGGGCCTGCGCACAGGCCAACCTGACACCCGCGTGGATCTCCGGAATCCTGCGGCACGGCTGGCACTACTTCACGATCTACCCGGGACTCCAGTCGAGCTGCGTGCTGGCCTCCGGCGACGCGGTGATCAGCACGAGCAAAGCTGCGGCGCAAGGCAAGGCGGCTGCGGACGACGCGGTAAGCCGTGCGGCTAGCCTCGGCATTCCGCAGGGCACCCCGCTTAACTTCGACATGGAGGCCTACGGGCCGGCCTGCGACTCCCAGGTCACCACGTTCCTGTCGGCGTGGGACGCCGAGCTGCACGCCCGCGGCCACAAGGCAGGGGTCTACGAGTCGTTCACGAACGTCGGGGCGCTGGTGCACGCGGCGAGCTCGATCACCGAGCCAGACGTCATCTACTACGCGGACTGGGACGGCAAGGCGACGACCACCAGCTCCTACATGCCGTCCGGGATGTGGACCGATCACCAGCGGATCCACCAGTACCGGGGCGGGCACCTGGAAACCTACGGCGGCGCGACCATCAACATCGACAACGACCAGCTCGACGTCGATCTCGGCGGCGGCGTCGCGGCCGTCAAGCACACCGGCTACCGCATCGCGGTCGCGATCAACCACAACGGCACGGCCGAATGGTTCGCCAGATCGGCAGCCACCGCGCTCGCGCACGCCTGGCAGCAGCCACCGGGCGCGTTGACCTGGTCGGCGGTGCACACCGTCGGCGAATCTCCGACCGGCATTGTGAGCAATCCCGCTGCCGTGGCCCAGGCTGACGGCCGGCTGACCGTGTTCGCCAGGAACTCGGCTGGCCGCATCGAGCACGGCTGGCAGCAGGCCGGGTTCCCGAACGACTGGGAATGGGCCAAGCCGCTCGCGCGGTCCCCGCTCCCGGCGAAGGCGGGTGCCGATCCAGCCGCCCTGCTGATGCCAGGGCACGCCGTGGCGGTGTTCCTGACGGCCAAGGGCGGCAACGTGCTCATGACACACCAGCGGCGGCCGAACCGGAACTTCCGCTGGGTGCCGTGGCACAACATCGGCGGTAGCTGCGCTGGCACGCCAGCGTCCGTCGCCGACCCGGGCCGCGGTGTCGACGTCTTCTGCGTCACAACCGCGGGCACGGTCGCGGTGAACCACTGGAGCGGCAACGCCTGGAGCGGCTGGATCACGCTGGCAGGCAGTCCCGCCAACCTGCGCGGCGTGCCAGCGGTGGTGCTTGACGGTTCAGGCCAGATCGAGCTGTTCGCAGCTACCAGGACCGGCGGGCTGGCCGATGCGTGGCTGAGCGGCCAGAACGGCGCGACCGGTACCTGGACCTGGGGCGCGCCGCTGGCGGGCGCTGGGGCGGGCGCGGGCGCTGGGGCGGGGGCGGGCGCGAGCGCGACGATTACGGGCACGCCGGCGGCCGCGACCTGGCCGGCCGGCAGCGTCATCGTCTACGCCAGGCTGGCCACTGGACAGGTCGGCTTCATCCAGCACAACGGCGGCTCGGGCTCGGCGCCGTGGTCGGGCTGGTCGTCGATCGGTGCGCCGCCTGGCGGCAAGGTGATCGGCAGCCCGGTCGGATGGCTGAACTCCTCGGGGGCCGCCGGTGTCGCCGTTCTTGACCGCAAGCTGAATCTGGCTGTGGCGAGCGATTCTGGCAGCGGCTGGTCAGGCTGGACCGAGGTCGGCGCCGGCTTCTGACCCGCCGGCCTGCGTAATCTGCCGCGGTGCGGACGGCCTAGCCGAGCGCGACGACGAGCACGATGATGATCACGACGACAGCCGCCGCCGCGACGAGGGCGATGGTCCTGTTGCTCGAGCTGCCACGCGGGGCCGCACCGGCCCCGGGCTGCTCAGGCCACAGACCGCCTGCTCCGCTACGCTGGGCGCCGCCTTCGCGCTCCTGGTTCGCCACGAAGGCCTTGAACTCTGCCGTGCTCGCCGAGATGTCAGGGGCAGCACGGAACTCCCCTGTCGTACGCGGCAGATCACTTCCGGCATACCGGTCATCGTGCTCGGACATGCCCCGACTTTAGCTGATCCACTCTCGCCAAACCCGCTGATCAGCGCAGATTCCTCAAGTGCGCGACCCGGGGGGATCGGTCTGGCCGGCAGGGTCAGTCGCTGAGCTCGGGCAGGGCCTCTGGGCGGTCGACCAGCTTGGAGAGCACGATCGAGCTGCGGGTCCTGATCACGAACGGCTCGGCTCCGATCCGCTCGACGACCTGCTCAAAGTGGCGCATGTCGGCGGCCCTGATGTGCAGCAGCGCGTCGGCTTCGCCGGTGACCGTGCACGCGCTCACCACCTCGGGATGCTTGCGGGTGGCGACGGCGATGTCGGCCGGCGAGGTCCGCCCGCGGCAGAACAGCTCGACGTAGGCCTCGGTGGTCCAGCCGAGCTCGCCAGGGCTGAGCCGGGCAGAGAATCCCGTGATGGCGCCCGCGGACCTGAGCCGGTCTACGCGGCGCTTGACGGCGGGCGCGGACAACCCCACGACCGCGCCGATCTCCGCGTAGCTGGCCCTGGCATCCTGGACGAGCGCGTGCAGGATCCGCCGGTCCAGCTCATCGTGGGACATCGGAGTCAGTCGCCGTCATCGTGTTCCTAGCCTTCCGTCACGAGCGCGGATCGCAACGCCGTCAGCTCAGCGCACGTTACTCCGTGCTGGGTCAGGTAGTCAGCAACGCTTCCGGCGCGCTGCCTCGCCCGGTCGATCACGCGGATGATCAGCTCAGGCGGGCTCGCGAGCAGCGCGGCTGTCAGCCGCTCGCCGAGCCCGGTGCTCTCCTGCACCCTGCCGATCGTCGGCGTGTGCTGCGGGTCAAGGTACAGGCTGCTCAGCGCGTAGTCGGCGGCAACATACTCATCGGGCACCCCGGCCACCGCGAGCGCGAGCGCCACGACGATGCCGGTCCTGTCCTTGCCTGCGGTGCAGTGCACGAGCGCTGGCAGCGCGCCTGGCCGCGCGAGCGACCTGATGGCCGCGGCGATCGCGGCTCCGCGCGCGTCGACGATGAAGTCGTAGATGCCGGGGAGATCGGCCGGCAGGGCATCGAAGTCCTCGCCGATCAGCGAGACGTGCATGGTCAGCGCGCCGGCCAGCGCGAGCTCGTCGAGCGGGCTCGGCGCGATCAGCGCCTCCTCGCCGGTGCGCAGGTCGAGGACGGTCCGCAGGCCGAGCGAGCCGAGCTGGCCGAGCCCGTCCCCGTCGACGCGGTGCAGCCCGTCCGAGCGGAGCAGCCGCCGCCAGGCGGTGACGCCGCCGCCGGTGACCGGGTAGCCGCCGGTGTCACGGAAGTTCAGCGTGCCGCTGACCGCGATGTGCCGGCCTGGCGCGCCGCCAATGCGACGAATCAGCCCGTGAACTGGCCCGGCCATCGCTTCCTCCCACCCCTGCGGCAGCAGATTACCTGGCCTGCCGGCCAGGTCTTCCGAGTGCGGGCCTGGCATGCCCGCGGCCGCCAGGGCCGGTTAAGGTCAGTAGACCGGGAGGGGTGCGATGACGCGCATAGGCAATTTGTACGGCCCTGATGCGACCTTCCTCGGCGTGCCAGGAGCCGACCTGTCCGACCCGCCATCCTGGGCGGGGACCGACGTCATGATCATCGGCGCCCCGTTCGACGGCGGGACGTCACACCGCCCTGGGGCCAGGTTCGGGCCGCAGGCCATCAGGTTCACCGACTACCTGCCGCACGACGGCTCGCGGCCGCACCTGGCGCTCGGCGTCGACCCGCTCAAGGAGCTCGCGATCGCCGACGCCGGCGACATCGAGCTGCCGTCCGGCGACACCGAGCTCTCGCTGCGCAGGCTGGAAGAGGCCGTGCAGACGGCGGCGGCCGGCGGCACGATCCCTGTGATCCTTGGCGGCGACCACACGATCACGTTCCCCGACGCGACCGGCGTCGCGCGGCACGTGGGCTGGGGCCGGGTGTCGCTGATCCACTTCGACGCGCACGCCGACACCGGCAACACCCAGTTCGGCTCGCTGTACGGGCACGGCACGCCGATGCGCAGGCTGATCGAGTCAGGAGCGGTGCGCGGCGACAGGTTCCTGCAGATCGGGCTGCGCGGCTACTGGCCTCCGCCGGAGACCCTGGACTGGATGGCCGACCAGCGGATGCGCAGCTACGAGATGACCGAGATCGTGACCCGCGGCCTCGATGCATGCCTGACCGAGGCGTTCGCGATCGCGCTCGACGACTGCGACGCTGTCTTCCTGTCCGTCGACGTGGACGTGGTGGATCCCGGCCTCGCGCCAGGGACGGGAACACCAGAACCTGGCGGCCTGTCAGGCAGGCAGCTGCTCGACGCGGTCCGCCGGATCGCCATGGAGCTTCCTGTCGCCGGGATGGACGTCGTCGAGGTCGCGCCGCCGTACGACCACGCCGAGGTCACGGCGTTCCTGGCCAACCGGGTCGTGCTCGAGGCGTTGTCCGGGATCGCGTGGCGGCGCCGGTCGGTGGCCGGGCAGAACCCGCGCGATCCGAGCTGGCCGCTGCTCCGCGGCCGGGGCTTGCCAGCTGATGCGGGGCCTGAGCAAACCCGCCCTTAGGCGGTCTTGCGGCGGTAGGTCGCCATGGCGAGGGCGTAGGCGACGATGAGGATGCCGACGCACCAGGCGAGGGCGGCCCAGATGCTGGTGCTGACTGGACGCTGGGCGAGCAGGTCGCGGATGGTGTTGACGATGGAGGTCATGGGCTGGTTGTCGGCGAAGGCGCGTACCGGGCCTGGCATGGTGGCGGTGGGCACGAAGGCCGAGCTGATGAACGGCAGGAAAATGAGGGGATAGGCGAAGGCGCTCGCGCCGTCCACGGACTTGGCGGTCAGGCCGGGGATGACGGCGAGCCACGTCAGCGCCAGCGTGAACAGGAACAAGATGCCGGTGACCGCGAGCCACGCCAGCGCTCCAGCTCCTGAGCGGAAGCCTATTGCGACGGCGATCAGCACGACGATCACGAGCGAGATCAGGTTGGCGGCCAGCGAGGTCAGCACGTGCGACCACAGCACGGCCGACCGTGCGATCGGCATGGACTGGAATCGCCCGAAGATTCCGCCCTGCATATCCGTGAAGAGCCTTAGCGCTGTGTAGGAGATGCCTGAGGCAATCGTGATGAGCAGGATGCCGGGCAGCAGGTAGGTCACATACGTTTCCGATCCGTGTCTGATCGCGCCGCCGAACACGTACACGAACAGCAGCAGCAAGGCGATCGGCATGATCGCGGTCGTGATGATGGTGTCCGGGCTGCGCGTGATGTGGCGCATGGACCGTCCCAGCAGCACGGCGGTGTCGCCGAAGAAGTGCTTGTTCATCGTTGTTCCTTAGCTTTCTGCGCGGTCGATGCTGGCCGTGCTGTCGTTGCTGCCATTGCCGTCGCTGCCGGTGATGGCGAGGAAGATGTCCTCGAGGCTCGGCTGCTTCTCCACGTACTCGACCCGGGCGGGCGGGAAGAGCTGCTTCAGCTCCGCCAGGGTGCCGTTCGCGATGATCCGCCCCTGGTGCAAGATCGCGATCCGGTCGGCGAGCTGCTCGGCCTCGTCCAGGTACTGCGTGCAGAGCAGCACCGTCGTGCCCCGCCCGGCGAGCTCCTTGACGCTCTTCCACACTTCGAGGCGAGACTCCGGGTCGAGTCCGGTGGTCGGCTCGTCCAGGAAGATGACCGGCGGGTTCCCGATGAGGCTCATGGCGATGTCCAGGCGGCGGCGCATGCCTCCGGAATACGTCGACACCCGCCGCTTCGCCGCGTCGGTGAGCTGGAAGCGGTCCAGCAGGCCGTCCGCGATCTGGCCGGTGCCTGTCAGGTGCCGCAGCCGGGCCACAAGCACCAGGTTCTCCCGCCCGGTGAGGGTCTCGTCCACGGCCGCGAACTGCCCGGTGAGACTGATGGACTCCCGCACGTCCGCGGCCTGCGTGGCGACGTCGAAGCCGTTGACGCTGACCGCCCCCGCGTCGGCCTTGAGCAGCGTGGACAGGATGTTCACGGTCGTGGTCTTGCCTGCGCCGTTGGAGCCGAGCAGGGCGAAGATGCTGCCCCGCGCCACCTCGAAGTCCACGCCGCGCAGCACGCGCAGCTTCTTATACGACTTTTCCAGACCCCGCACGCGAATCGCCTGGACCGGCGGCGGCGTCATCGGGATGTCCCCTCGCTTCCGGCATCCTCTCCTGCGGCGCGGTCGATGGTGCTGATCAGCCGTTCCCGCTCCCGGGTGACATACCCGCCCTTCGAGTAGTTCCGGATCAACGCCTCCACGAACTCGACAGGGTCCTCCCCGACGATCTCGCGGATCGGCGTTCCGTCCGCCGCGGCCTGTTCGAACAGATCGGCGACATCCTCGAACAGCGAAGCCGCGCTATCGCCGTCCATCGACCCGAAGTGCATCAGGTACCGCTCGATCGCATCGACCGCCGTGCGGTAGTTCGGCGGAAGTTGCCGCACGCGCGCCTTGTACTGCCGCCACCGCCGCTTGTCTCCGATCACCTTTGAGACGAAGCCGCCCTTTTCAGCTTCTGACATGGTCATCTGCCTCCTTCGCGGAGCTGTTCTAGCCGTTCTGTAAGGAAGCTCCAGGTCCTCCAGAATTCTTCGAGATATTCGCGTCCATGAGCGTTGAGCGAATACACCTTGCGCGGTGGCCCCTTCTCGGAGGGAACCTTTTCCACGTCGACGAAACCGCGCTGCTCGACCCTGATGAGCAGCGCGTAGACGGTCCCCTCGGCGATGTCGGAGAAGCCCTGTTGCCGCAGCCACGCCGTGATCTCGTAGCCGTACGCGCGCCGGCCGGACAGGATCGCGAGGATGATGCCCTCCAGCGTCCCCTTGAGCATCTCCGTCACCTGCTTGCCCATGCGACACCTCGTCCCATCACCTACTCAGTCTTACTGACTACAGGTATAAAGTATCACTAGCTACCGGTACTTAGCAAGACGGAATAGCGGAGGTGCACGCCAGCACCGCAAGCAAACCCTCGCCACGGCCAGGTTGATGATTCTGCTGCCACGATTCGGTTCGATCTATAGTTGAGTGCATGCTGGATGCCACCAGGCTCCGGGTGCTCGTCGCCATCGCCAGGCACGGTTCTGTGACCGCCGCGGCGCAGGCGCTCAACTACGCTCAGCCGTCGATCAGCCATCACATGGCCAGGCTGGAGTCGGAAACGGGCGCGAAGCTGATGGAGCGATCCGGCCGCGGGATCCGGCTCACCGACGCGGGCCGCCTGCTCGCCGAGCGCGCCGAGGAGATCCTCGGCCGCCTCGACGCCGCCGAGGCCGAACTGGCCGCGCACGTCGGCCTGCGGCAGGAGACTGTCAGGCTCGCGGCCTTCGGGTCCGCGCTCAGCACCCTCGCGGCTGCAGCGGCAGCGGAACTGCGGGCGGATCAGCCCGCGGCCGACATCTCGCTGATTCAGGCCGAGCCGGCCGACGCGCTGCGGATGCTCAGGGTCGGCGCGGTCGATGTCGCGCTGGTCTTCAGGTACGAGGCCGGCGCCCGCCTCAACGGCGCGGCAGCAGAGCACGCGACGCCGGACACAGACAATCCGCCGCACGATCCTGACCTGCACTACCACCCCGTGCTCGACGAGCCCGTCTACCTGCTCACGCCGGCGGCCATGACCGCGCGGACCGCGAAGACGCCAGAGACCGCGAAGACCGGCGCGTCCCGGGTGACGGCCAGGCCGGCCGGCATCCGACCGGGCCCCGCCGCGCCGCAAGGGGCGAGCATCCTCGCCGAGTATGCCGGCCACCGCTGGATCGCGGGCTGCGAGCGATGCCAGGACGTGCTCGTCCGGCTGTGCAAGTCAGCGGGCTTCAGCCCGGACATCGCCGTCACGACCGACGACTACGTCGCCGCGCAGGCGCTGGTCGCCGCCGGCCTCGGGACCGCGATCCTGCCGGGGCTCGCGTTGCGGACGCTGCGCCACCCGGGCGTCGCCGCGACCGAACTGCCAGGCACGCGCCGGCAGGTACTGGCCGCGACCTACGGCGGCCCGCCAGGGCGCGCCGCCGCCAGTGCGCTGCTCGACGCCCTCGTCATGGCGGCGGCTAGCTACAGCTAGCCGCTGTATACGGAGGCGTACCAGAACCCGAAGTCTCTGATCAGCCTGGCCAGCTCGGCATGCCCTGGGTAGGTCCGCCAGTCCGGCTGCATGCCGCCCGCATTGGCGGCCGCGAGCAGCTCCTTCAGGCTGAGCCGCTCCAGCTCGGCGTCACCTGACTGATCGGCTGCGATGTAGATCACCGGCTGGCTCTGCACCGGATCGGACAGCGTATGCACATACAGATAAGGCCTCCTGCCGATGTCCTGGCGGACCAGCGGAAAGTCAGCCACCATCCGGTACGGGAAACGGGACCTGAGCGGTTCGTGGACGATGAGCGGACCGGGCAGGGCGCACAGGTGCGGATGGAACATGAAGTCGCCGCCAGGAGCGGACGACACCCGGCCTCCGCCACGCCCGTTCTCGTAGAAGACCGGCGGTGCGTGATACACGTCGCGGTAGAAGCCCGCCACCAGCGTGCGCAGCGCGTGCAGGTCAGCGACGGCGTCGTCCGGGATATCGTCCATGCAGCGCAGCCGGTCAGGGGCGTCCCTGCATGCGTGCGTCATGATGCACAGAAAGCCCTCAATCATCTGCCCGGCGGGGGCGAGCAGGTAGAAATGCTCGGTCGTCACCAGCAACTGCGCGGGCAAGATGCTCGCAGGAAAGCAGAACGGGCATCGTCTGGCTGTCATGCTCCTCCGCGGGTGCTGGCCGGCAGCGCCAGCAGACGCTGCACCTCGGCCAGGCCGGCGCTCGAGCTGGGCACCGGGATGACGCGCGCGTCGCGCACGGCGATCAGGTGCGCCGCGTCCGGCGTCGCGCTGCCGCGCAGCATCCAGAAGGTCAGCCTGCGGTCAGGGGCCGCGCAGCGTTCCATCGCCCTGCGGAGCGGGATGTCCCAGCTCGCCGACCATCCGCAGACGAGCAGGTCACAACGCGAGAGCACCCGGTCGAGCAGCGCGTCGATGACGGAGTGGTAGGTCGCGAAGCCGCGTGAGGTATCCCTGATGCTGATGTCCGCGACGTCCCCGTGCAGCTTGACCAGCAGCAACTCGTCGTCCGTCGATGGCCAGCGTGCAGCCGCCGCTCGGGCCATCGCGGCGAGATCGAACGCCACCGCGACGCGGACACCAGCCTCCTGCAGCGCGCGCTCGAGCAGCCGGTCGAAGTTCGGCGTCAGCACGGGCCCGATGAGACGGGCCGCGGCCATGGCGGCCAGGGCGCGGTGCGCTGGGCTCGGCTCGATCGGCCCCGCTGGCCCGGACTCGAAATGCGCGCGCGGCAGCGCGCGGGGATCAGCCCCCCGCCCTGCCTCCTGCTGGAGCATCCCGAAGTAGTTGGGAAAGACTCCGAAGGTCCTGAGGTACCAGCCCACCGGATCAGCCGCCGCATCCTCGCCGCGGTCTCTGGCGATCTTGAGCAACAGATCCTCTCCTGTGCTGACGCCTGAGGCGGCCGAGGTACCCGAGCCCGCGAGCACCGCGACCGGTGGCGGCGCGGCCCGCAGCCTCGCGACTAGCGCGCCGAGAGTGTCGCTGCCGGGCACCTGAGCCGGCCAGGTGCCGCTAGTCGGAGTACCAGGCGCGGCGCAGCGCCTGCAGCTTCGACGCGAGCTCGCCGATGCGGTCGCCGCCGTCCACGCTGACACGTCCCAGCCAGGGAAGGCTGCCTGCGGCGGCGGGGTCACGCCCGCCGAGGATGCCGCCGACGAGCGCCGCGACCGTGTCGGTGTCACCGCCCAGCGTGACCGCATAGCTGAGGGCGGCGGCGAGATCCGCGTGCCGGCTAAGCACGTGCACGACGGTGGCGATGGTCTCGGTCGCGTCAAGGCTGATCCCGCCGGCCGGTGGCTGCCAGTTGCCTGACGCTGCCGCGTTGATCGCGGTGATAGCGGCGGCAGTCTCTGGGTACTGCCGCGACACCCACTCAGCCTCGGTCACCGCGGCGTCGATGATCGTGCCGAGCCCGACCCCCTCAACGGACCAGGTGGCCATCGCGGCGGCCATGCACGCCGCGCCGATCGCCGCGGGCGCCGGATGCGTGGCGATCGCGAGCGCGCTGACCACCTGGCGCCGCCTGTCGGCGTCGGCCGCCGGAATCGCCCAGCCGACCGGAAGCATCCGCATGGCTGCGCCGTTAGTGGCCGATGCCGTCCCGCCCGGCGGCAGCCGGGGCGGCTCGCCGGTCCGCTCGAAATGATCAAGCGCCGCCTGAGTCGACGGCCCGATGCCGCGCAGGCCCGGCGCTGCCGCGGCGAGCCGCTCGAGGAACGCCATGCTGGTTGGCCGGCCGCCAGTTTCCGCGAGGACCGTCGCCACGAGCAGCATCTGAGCCGTGTCGTCAGAGGTGGTCCCCGGCGGCCATCCATCCCTGCCGGTCGCCGGAATGTCGGTGATCTTGGCCGTATCAACCGCCTCAGGACCAAGGCCTTCCCACGGAACGCCGAGGGCGTCTCCCGCCGCGAACGCCGTCATCGCACTCGCGATCCGGTCTGCCTGCACCACCTGGATCTCGGGGCAGCGCGCGTACAGGCTGCGGTGACCGGCGCGCTCGATCTCCCGCCTGGCTTGGTCGGCGAGCGAGAGCCAGGTCCGGTCATCGCCCCTGGCGCGGCTCACCTTGGCCTGCGTGATCCAGGCGTGCGTCACGTCATAGGGAATGGCGCGCCGCTCGAACTCTGCCAGTGCCGCCGCAGCGAGCCGGTCGGCCTCGTCAAGGTGGCCGGCCAGCACCGCCGCCTCCGCCATGCCGCGCTGCACCTTTGCCTGCAGGAGTCCCTCACCCAGATCCCGCGCGGCGCGGGCAGCCTCGGTGAACCGTGCCCGCGCCTCGGTGGCGTCACCAAGCTGCAGCGCAGCCAGCCCGAGTCCGTTCAGGGCGTGCGCGCTTCCGCGGGCGTCGGCGATCTCCCGCCGGATCCGCAGCGCCTCGGTCTGTCCGCGACGGGCATCGAGCGGCCGGTTCTCCGCCTCGGCGACGACCGCCTCGTCAACCCTGACGTTGGCCTCGACGACGAGGTCGCGCTCCTCGTCAGGGATCTGGTCGAGCCGCCGCTGCGCGGATGCAAGCTGAGTCTTGGCCGCCTCGATGTCGCCGGAGAAGAACTCGATCTCGGCGAGCAGGTCGTGCCAGCGCGCGGCCTCGTTGTCGTCTTCGCCAGGCGAGACCAGGGCGAGACCTTCCTCGCACAGGTCCCTGCCCGCCTCGAACTGGCCGAGGAACAGGCGCAGCTCTGCGGCCCTGTACAGGAAAGGAAGCCGCTCAGCGCCACTGCCGGCAGCGGCGAGCGCGGCCGCGGAGTCGGCCTGAGCCGTCGCGAAATCGCCCCGGACGAAGGCCAGGTCTGCCTGCAGCAGCCGGGCGTAAGCAGCGCCGCTCGGCAGCAGCCCGAGCAGCCTGGCCGCCTCGTCCCACCGGCCAAGTCCGATCTCGGCCTTAGCGGCGAGGTAGGTACAGGACTCGGCATCGTCAGCTGAGGGCATCTCGAGGTCGGACAGCAGGCTGACAAGCGCCCTGGCACGGTCATACCGGCTGATCGACAGGACAGTGGT
Source organism: uncultured Actinomycetota bacterium (assembly GCA_963739025.1). Taxonomy (GTDB): domain Bacteria; phylum Actinomycetota; class Actinomycetes; order Streptosporangiales; family Streptosporangiaceae; genus Chersky-822. The sequence goes on from CAVTYS010000010.1 coordinate 73,279, forward strand.
CATCTCGTCCCGCCAGCGTTCGGCGCCGTCGGCCGGATCTAGCTGGCCAGCGTGATAGATCTGCTCCAGCCGTGCCGTGAACTTGTCGCCTTCTGGCATGGATTGATAGTAAGAGATCAGCGCTTCGTGGGCCCGGCGGCGAAGGTCAGGGGCGATGTGGGCAAGGGCACGGCGCAGCAGGTTGTGAATGGCGTAGCGCGCTTCCTGACCAGGCCCGCCCGTCCCAGCGGCCGCGGGACCCTGCTGACCGGGAATGACGAAGGAAAAGGCGATCAGCCGGCGAAACTCCCCCGCTGTCACAGGAAAGTCGAGCTCGCTCCCGAGATAGACGAAGATGTGCTGGTCGAATGACCGCGCGGCGCTCACGGCGATGATCGCGTCCTCGAGCTCGGCACTCACCGTCGACAGCAACCTGGCGGCCAGCACGCGTTCCTTCGAACGGAACTCGTCAGAGGATCGCAGGTCAAGATCGGTCACGGGGGTGCCGTGACCGGCTGCGACCACGTCTGCGGAGAGCCCGAGCAGCAGCGGGTGCACCTGGCCAGGCTCGACCGACGTGTAGGCGATCAGCGCCTGCCGCTGCGCAGGATCGGTGATCCCGGCCTCGGTCAGGTACGTGTCCGCGTACTGCGCCGGCAGTGCTCCCAGCGCGGTGGTCTCCACGAACCTTTCTGGGATGGCCTCGACGATCGCCTCCGACCAGCGCGGGTGGCTGCGGCCCGCCACCACCACGACCACGCCGCTGGCCAGCGGCAGGTGCCCGAGCAGCGACCGGAACCAGCGAGGACCTGACCGGTCGGCGATCTGCGCCCTGCCACGCTCGGAGGTCTCACCTGCGAGAGATTCATAGGTGTCGAACAGCAGCACGAGGCGGTCGTGCTTCTTGTCGGCCAGCGCGGCCCTGAGGTCCTCGCTGAAGAATCTGGGCAGTGCGTCGATCAGATCTGGCTCGGGCACCAGCGAGAGCACGTCCGCGATCACCTCGCCAGGGACCCGCCGCCGGATCCGGCGCTGGCTGAGCAGGTTGTCCATCCGCTTTCTGACCACCTCGACGATGGCCAGGCCCACCTCGAAGACAGGCAGATTCAGCAGGGCATCGGCGACGCTTGCTGCGGCGGCGAAGTCTGACGGCGGGAACAACTCCCTGATCACCGGCTCGACGTCGGCACCAGACTTGTGCAAGTAGGCGATCGCGGCAAAGTCGAGCCTGGGCGTATCGATGCCCGACCTGGAAAGCTGGCGCTTGAGCATGAACAGCGCGCTGAAGGCCTCCTGCGGCCGGTTGGCTCCGGACGGCTGGGCCCCGAAGTCGAGGAACGCGGTCGGCACTGGCTCGGCGCCGGCAGCCTGGCCGAGGGCGTCGACAAAGAACTCATTGGGGTACGACCAGACCTCTTGCCACCGATCCGCTGGCAGCCGGTACGAGCAGCGCGCCTGCAAATGCCGTAGCAGGGACGTCTTGCCGTTCCCGCCGACCCCGACATAGAAGCTGATGGTCTGGCTTGGCGGATCCTGACTGAGCCGTGCCGCGAAGTTCCTCGACATCTCGTAGCGATCAGCGAACAAGCGCAGCCCGCCCGGCCGGCCGCCGCTCACCGTTTCGAAGATTGACACGCGATCCCCCCGGAACTAGCGGAAATGGCCCGACAATGTCGCTGCCTGTAACCGAGCATATGGCTATGTGCTGGGCAGCGGCAGATCCATTCCTCTTGTCACGATCGACAGTTTCCAGGCGTCAGTTCACCCGTTGGACGGCCTAGTCGTGCGAGTCCTCTTCGTCCCCACCTACCGGCATGACCCCGCCGCGGGCACCGCGATGGCCAGCGACGCCCTCGGCTTCGGCGTCACCTGCTGCGACGCGCTGGTGGCCGGGCTGCGTCAGATCGGCATCGACGTCCGCGTCCTGAGCACCGATCAGGCCGGCCCGGGCGGCGGCGCGCGCGGCGGCCAGGGAAGCGGCACTGACGGCGGCCAGACTGGGTGGCTGGCTGGCGCACTGCGTGCCTTCGACCGTGCCATGGCGGGCGGCGATAGCTACGATGCCGTGCTGGCCTTCCATGCGTTCTGGCCGTTCACCTCCGACCTGCGCCGGATCATGGCGGACCAGGACCGGCACTGCCCGCTGATCACCTATACGCACGGCAGCCACTGGGATCCGACGGATCTGTTCAGATTCGAGCGATATCCCGAGCTGCGCTGGACGGACCTGGGCAACCTGCTCGCCGCCGACCGGGTGCTGACGGTCAGCACGTACATGAGCCGGACACTCGTCCGCACGGTGCGCAGGGCCAGCCGCGAGGCCGCGGCCGAACTTGACAGCAAGGTTCGTACCGTCGGCCTGCCGCTGAACATCGCCAGGATCGACGCTGCCGCCCGGCCCGACGGCTGCAAGCCCATGACTGTCGTCTTCAATCACAGCATGACCACGGCGAAGCGCCCTGACGTCTTCCTCGCCGTCGCGGCTGAGGTGCTGCGGCAGTCGCCGGCCAGGATCTTGCTGACGCGGCACGTCCCGGCCGGCTCGCCGTGCAGCGACCAGATCGCCGACCTTCGGCGCCGCTACCCGGGGCGCCTGCTGCTCGGGCGTGACCTGCCGATCGACGAGTACTACTCCTGGCTGTGGGCCAGCGACGTCCAGGTCAGCACCGCGGTTCACGAGAGCCTTGGCGTCGCGACGCTGGAGGCGATGGCCACCCGCACGTTCTGCCTGCTGCCGAGGATCGGCGCCTACCCCGAGATCGCCGCCGCCGATCCGCGGCTGCTCTATGACGATCAAGCAGAGCTATGCGCCCGGCTGATCAGGCTGGCCAACTCTGCCGTCGCACTGGCCGCGGCTGCTGGCGCGGCGGCCAGGCACGCGGAGCGTGTCAGGGCCAGCTACGCGCCGGAGCGGATCGCAAGCAACGTTCGCGACGTCATCGCGGATGCTGCTAGATCGAGGTAGCCCGATCGGCCCAATAGGGATCGCGGAGGCGGCGCTTCAGCAGCTTCCCGCTCGGATCACGCGGCAACTCGGCCACGAAGTCGATGGACTTGGGCCACTTCATCTTCGCCAGCCGGCCCTCGAGCGAGGCGAGGATCTCGGCGGCCAGGTCCGGCGACGGCTCAATCCCGTCCGCGGGCTCCACCACCGCCTTGATCTGCTCGCCCCACTCCTCGTCAGGGATGCCGAACACCGCAACGTCGGCGACCTTGGGATTGGTGATGATCTCGGCTTCGATCTCGGCCGGGTAGATGTTCGCGCCGCCCGAGATGATCATGTCGGACTTCCTGTCGCAGAGGAACAGGAAGCCGTCGGAGTCCAGGAAACCGATGTCGCCCACGGTAAAGAAGCCGCGCAGCCGGCTCGCGGCGGTCTTCTCAGGATCGCCCTTGTACTCGAACTCCAGGCCCATCCGCATGTAGACCGTGCCGGGAACGCCGACCGGGCAGGGCTCGCCGTTGTCGTCGGCGACCATGACTTCGCTCATCGGCCATGCCGTGCCGACCGTGCCTGGGCGTTCCAGCCACTCATGCGGGGTGACGATCGTCCCGCCGCCCTCCGTGGCCGCGTAGTACTCGTAGATGCACGGTCCCCACCAGTCGAGCATCGCGTGCTTGATCTGAATCGGGCACGGGGCAGCCGCGTGGATCAGCCATCGCATCGACGAGACGTCGTACCTGGCCCTGACGTGCTCGGGCAGCGACAGCATGCGCTTGAACTGGGTCGGCACCATGTGCGTGTTGGTGACCTTGTACCGCTGCACAAGCGCCAGGGCCCGCTCGGCGTCCCATCCGTCCATGCAGACCAGCGTGTGCCCGAACTGCAGCGCGCTACCGCCGAAGATCGTGACGGCTGTGTGGTAGTTCGGCGACGTCACGAGGTGCACGTTGGCCTGGCCGCCGGTGATGCCGAAGAACTGCAGCAGCCCAGTCAGCAGGTCGGCAGACACGTCGGGGTCGAGCCCGGTCAGCTCGCGCCGCACGCCCTTCGGCCGCCCGGTCGTCCCCGAGGTGTAGTGCATCGCGGCGCCCGCGGTCCTGTCTGCCGGCAGCTCGGTCGGCTGTCCCGCGCGCAGCTCGCTGACCTCGGTGAAGCCTGGCACCGACCCGTAGCTGAACCTCGCGTCAGGCCGAACGCCCGCCTCGTCAGCAGCGGCGGCGCCGGCCGCCGCGAATCGCTCGTGCACGAAGAACGCCTTGGCGTCGCTGTCGCGGACGATGTAGGCGATCTCCGGAGCGGTGAAGTGCCAGTTGATCGGCGTGTAGTACCAGCCTGCCTGCAGGGCGGCCAGGCACAGCTCCTGGGGCGCGATCCCGTTCGGCACCAGCGCTGCGATGCCGTCGCCGGCCCGCAGCCCGCGGGCGCGCAGCGCGTGCACCAGCTGATTGACCCGTCCGAGCAGGTCGCCAGCGACGTGCTCGGTGCCGTCCGGCTCGACCACTACCAGCCAGTCAGGGTCCTTTTGCGCACGCTCCCAGAACCCCACCAGCTGCCTCCGATCGTGACCGTGCGAACCGCTTGCGGCCGAGCCGCCGCCCGCCCGGGAACGGCCGGACTAGGCGGGAACCCGGACGGTTTCGTCGTCGTCCTCGTACTGATCATCCTCAGGCCTGCCGCGGCTGAGCACCAGCCCGAGAACCAGCAGGATGAGGCCGATCAGGCCGGTCACGATCGGGATGATCACGTTCAGCACCGTGATCTTGGTAGTCCCGCCGTTGTCCGTCTTGACGTTGGCGGCCACGCTCGCCGGAGTCGTCTTGAAGTCAGCGCTCAGCAAGACCAGGCGGGTGGTCCCTGTGTTGTCCTGCAGCGTCTGCTGCACGTTCTGCTCGACCGCGAGCGGGACGCCGGTCACTGGGTCGACGAAGTAGGTCTCCTTCGCCGAGTAGAACTCGGGCAACGTCACCTCGGAGGCGGTGAGGCCCACCAGCGAACCCGGCAGCGACTGGGTGCCGGTCTGCGTACTAGGAATGGTCGCGGTGAATACGTAGGTCGAAACGCCGTTTGTCGTCGCCGTTCCCGTGAAGTTGAACGTCACCGGCTTCAGCAGCGTGGTGTCGAATACCTGGTAGCTCTTCTTCTGGGTGTTGAGCGGGAAAAGGCTGCCCTGCTCCTGGCCCGTGACATCGACGTGCTTGCCGCCGACCGTGTTGCCGCTCCACGGCACCAGCACGCCGGTCTTCCTGTCGAATGCCAGCGTGTTCCCGTCGGCCGGGGTCGACACCGGCTGGTGGTTGCTGATGTCCTCGATGGCCGTGTAGTTCTGCCACACCGCGACGCTGTTGCTGCCGACGGACTTAGCCGCCGCGACATCCCCCTTGGTCGTGCTGGTCGCCTGCAGTGTCACCCCGGACTCTTCGGTCACCGACTTTTGGCTGAAGTAGCTAGCGTTGTCGGCCTGCAGCGTTGTCGTTGAGTACTCGTTGAGCGGGAATTTGATCGCCTGACCAGGTACGAAGAACTTCGACAAGATCGCGAGCACGATAAAGAAGACACCCAGACCAGTCAGGACTGACCAGCTCACGCGGCGCATAGGCCCTCCTGGGGATTGGCGCTCAAATCTGGTGGCTAGCGGGGGATTATGCGAGTTTGACGTATGATACTGATCAGTAGTAGCGGTGTCACTAGGAGCAGGACACATCCTCGTAACGACCCCATGCGCCGCTTACCTTGTCATCTGTGCCACGGTTAACATCTGCGCGGCACGTCTATTGGCTGATAGCCATCAGGTCCGCGGCGGTCAGCCCGGCGGTCAGCACAGCGTCCCCGTGGGTCGCGCGCTTCAGCAGCCGCTCGTGCTCGTGCTGAGCGGTCGGCTCGGCGCGGTCGGCCAGCAAGACCAGGTGATCGTCGGCCATCCGGTACAGGCGGCGCAGCCGCGGGTTGTACATGACCGACTCGTCCTCGAAGTAGAGCAGGCCCTGCTTGTCGATCGGGCAGGCCAGAATGTCGAGCAGCGGACGCTCGATTGGCATGATCATCTCCATCTCTCAATGCTCAGCCTGCTCATGCGGCGCCGATCATCGGGGCTGCGGTCCCGTCGGCGGGCTCCGGGCCCTCCGGGCCGGCTTCTCGCCTCGGGCCCTCCGGGCCGGCTTCTCGCCTCGGGCCCTCCGGGCCGGCTTCTCGCCTCGGGCCCTCCGGGCCGGCTTCTCGCCTCGGGCCGGAGGCCGCGACGTCCTCGGCCTCCTGCGACGGCGGCCTCCTGGAGAGCATGACCACGACGACCCCGGCCACCGCGATGCCCGCGAGCCGCAGCGCCAGCCTGAGCGGATCGGCCGGCAGCCGCTCTCCGAACAGCCACGTGCCCGCCACCAGGAAGAACACGCTCCCGGTGATATTCGAGACCGGGCCGACGATAGAGACCCGGCAGCGCTGCAACCCGGTCTGGAAGATCAGCATGCCCAGCGCCGAGCAGCCGACCGTGATGTACGGGTACGGCGACGCAGCGATCGCAAGCAGCAGTCCCGCGTCGATCCTGCCGTGCCGTGCGAGCGTCCCAGACATCGCCTTGATCGCGAGCGTCGCGACGCCGTAGAGCAGCCCTGCCGCTACCGCGTAGGAGACCCCGATCGACGGCAGCCGGTGCCGGCCGCTTGGTCCTGGCCGCATCGCGCTGGCGCCGAGCCCGACCGCGATCACAGCGGCAGGCAGCGCGACGGCGGCCAGCAGCAGGCCGTTCGCCTCGTGGCCCACATGGCCGGCCGCGCCGACCGCGGACAGCGCGATTACGACGATCGCCGCGGCCATCGCGAGCACGCAGGCAAGCTCGAGCCGCTTGAGCGTCTCCCGCAGCACGATCCTGGACAGCACGAGGAGGATGACGACGCCCGAGCCCAGCACCGGCTGGACGACGCTGACCGGCGCCAGCGTCAGCGCGGCCACCTGCAGCGCGAAGCCGCACAGCATGAGGCAGAACCCCGCCAGCCAGGCCGGCGCGGTCAGCAGGATCCGCAGCAACCGGAGCGCGCGACGGGCATCGATCGCGGGCAGCCGCGCGAGCGCTCGCTTCTCCAGGATGAGCCCGAGGTGGTAGGCGGTCGTGGCCAGCAGCGCCACGATCACGGCGAGTCCTGCTCCGGTCATCGGCGCACCGCCTCCTGGCCGGCGAACTGGTCGAGCACCTTCACGTACATCCCGGCGAACTCGGCGGCGTCGGCCCCTGACATGAGCGCGCGGCGGTAACGGAACGTCAGCCTCAGCACGCCGCCCGCCGTCACGGCGCCCACCGAGAGCCCGCGCGGCATGTGCGCGGACGTGGAGAACCAGACCTGCGTGACGGGCGTGGCGCCGAAGGCCAGTGTCCCGGCAACGCCGAGGTTCGAGATCAAAGACGTATCGCAGAAGAACGGGCCCGCGATCCTGAGCGCCGTCCGCAGCAGCATGTGCTTGACCGCGACGGGAAGCGGCGCCGCGGCCAGGACCCGCGAGCCGAGGTCAAGCTGCGCACCGCTGTGCTCCTTCGCCGCACGCGTCTGCCTCGCCACGTCGGCGATGAGGTCGGCAGGCGCGGCTCCCGGCGGTACCCGAGCGGAGATGGTCGTGAGCCGCGACAGGTTCGCCCACCGCCCGTCGCTGCCTGCCTGATCTTTGTCCCCCACCGGCATCGTGATCTTTATCTGGGCGCGGCTGCCGTCGCGGGCGTGGTTCCAGTCGCTGACCGTGGCCATCAGCGCGGCGATGAGCAGGTCGTTCACGCTCAGCCCGGCCGACCTGAGGGATTCGGTGACGGTCAGTCCGTCCCAGCTCACCAGGTGTGCTCCGTATCCCGGCCGCCTCCGGTCGCCGCCGGCCCCCGGCGAGATCCTGGCCGCCGCCCCGCTCCTGCCGCCCGCCGGCCCGTGCCCCGCACTCCCCGCCGCCCCGTTTGCCGCCCCCAGATTGAACACCGATGTCCCATCGAGGTTGTAAGAAGACACTCGATGTCCCATTGGTGTTCTATTCGCAGCTGCGGATGGGACCGGAGCGTCGCCTGCGCGCGCGGAATAGGCGGCGGCGACCGAACGCATCAGGCGCAGGCAGGACAGCCCGTCGGACGCGGCGTGGTGGGCGTTGAGCATGAGGAAGTCCCCGCCTGAACCCCAGGCGTGCAGGAACTGCAGCGGCGGCGCCAGGTCCAGCGACGGTGACCTGGACAAGAACTCGTCCCGCTGCCCGTCAAGATCCTCCTCGCTGCCGTAGCCGGCGGTCAGGACCAGGTCCGCGCGCGACGGCGCGGGGAACTCCCAGTGATAGCCACGTCGCCAGGTCGCCGGGCGGCGCCTGGCCATGATCCTCGGCTGCGCGGCCAGCACGTCTGACGCGGCCGCCCTGATCATGGCCGGATCGAGCCGTCCTGGCACTCGTACCTCGAGGTGCACGTTGGCTGGCTCGGACGGCCGGTCGTAGTAGCAGGTCAGCTCGTCGGCGAGGGCAAAGCGCTCGATCATGGGCGCCCTTCCAGCCCGGACGGCATCCCGCTTGCCGGGCGGTCAGGGAGCACGGGCATCAGCGCGCAGGTCAGCGCCACTAGCGCGCACACCTGGGCCGGCGCTCCGAACGCACCGGTACCCGGCAAGGCCGGATGCGCCGCCACCGCCGTCAGCACGCCTGCCGCCACCATGCCGGCGGCCGCGACCGCGCCGAACCAGTCAGGCCAGCGGTAGGCGAGCGCCGCGACGACAGGAACCGCGAGCGCAACGGGCCCGCCGACGATCGCGATGAGCGCGGTGAGCGCGAGCAGGCCGAGCCACCAGTTCCGAGGTGAGAAGCCGGCCAGGAGCCCGAGGCGACAAGTCGGCCCGAAGGGCCCGAGGCGACAAGCCGGCCCGAAGGGCCCGAGGCGACAAGCCGGCCCGAAGGGCCCGAGGCGACAAGCCGGCCTGGAAGGCCCAGCCGGAGCGCGACGGTCGGTCCATCTTCTCTGGCACACTCCCGCGTTCCTCGAGCACCGTCCCGCGCTGTTCGCGCGCCGTCCCGCGCTTCCGGCCAGCCATACCGGCCAGGAGCAGGCCAAGCGCCGCGGCCGCAGAAAGGATAATCCAGACATGATAGAACTTGACCGGTTTGAACGTCAGCGTTACGACGCCGCCTTTTCCCGCGGGCATGACGAAGCCCTGCTGCCAGCCGTCGAGCCGGACCGGCCGCAGGGTCTTCCCGTTCAGCGTCGCCGTCCAGCCGGCGTTGGCGTTCTGGTGTAGCTCCAGGTAAGACGCGGCCCCAGGCGCGACGCGCACCTGCCGGAACTCCTGGTTCCATGCCAGCACCCGGACCCGCCGCGTGGCGCCGGCCGCCCCAGGCGCGTGTGCGCCAGCTTGCTGCAGGTCCTGCGCGCTGGGTGCGCCCGGCAGCCCCTCAGACCCCGCGCTCACCAGGTCAAGGCCGGTGATCGTGAACGCCCCCTGGCTGGCAGCGAGCACCCGGTGCTGCCCGGTCCCGAGCTGCAGCGCTGAACCGGAGCCGCACAGCCTGACGTGCACGGGCTTGAACGTGATGAGGCTGCCGATCTTGCCGGAGACCCTGGTCCGCAGCGTGCGGCCGTCGACCGTGACCGGCGGCCCAGATCCGCACGGCAGCGCGAAGCTCGCGCCGGGTGCCGGCGCCGCTGGCCGCAAGCCCTTCAGCGCCGGAATGGACAGGCTGGATAGCCCGACGGGCAGCCGGACCGGCTGGCCGGAGATCGGCTGCGCCGTCGTGGCGTACTGCACGACAGGGAAGCTGATCGTCATCGCGGCGGTCCGCAGCGGGGGCACGATGGTGGTGATACCGCCGAAACCCACGCTGGCGTACCTGACGCCCTGCGAGCTGGTGATCTTGATCGACTCCGGCGCGGCCGCGAACCCGGGCAGCGGCCGGATCACCAAGCTCTTGATCGTGCGCATGCCCAGCCAGCTCAGCCGGAGCGACGCGTGCTGGCTGCCAGCGATCCAGGGGCCAGGGTCGGTGCGCAGCAGGTTCGCCGCCGCCAGGCTGGGCAGCGAGCCGTAGGTCGAGCTCGCCGACACCTCGAGCGTCTTGGCCAGGACCGGGGTGAGCGAGGTGAGGATCGCGTCCAGGGCAGGGCCAGGAACGGCGAGAGCGCTCGCCGCGAAGCCGAACCGACCAACGCCAGCCGTCGCGAACGTCCTGGCGAGCGGCGGGTAGGCCGCGACGTTGGCCAGGCTGGCCGGTGACGGGACTGGCCGGTCGAACGAGAACACGGTGGCCGGCGCCGCACGGCCGGCCGGATCCAGGGCGGGCCGCAGGTACCTGGTCACCCGCACGCCGGGAATCTGCACGCCGGAGAACCCCGCTCCGGGGCCGCCGGGCACGCCGCCGCGTGCCGCGGCGATCGTGATCCGCAGTGTCTTGGTAGCGCCGGGCGGGACAAAGATCTGCTGTGCCGCGCCGGTGCGCCGGACCGGGCTGGTCAGTGCCCCCGCGTCGGTGCCCACGGTGAGCCGGCTCGCGACCGGCCGCGAGGACAGGTCGTCGAGCAGCGAGATCGCCACCGAGCGCGGCAGGACGAGCCGGTGATCGAAGGTGATCTGGACCCACTGCCCGACCGCGCTGGTCGGGTCGGCCTCCGTCCATGCCGTGTTCGGGTTGCCGTCGAAGACGTTCACGGGATCGACCTGCGGCGTCTCGCCGAGCCACGAACCCGACGACGACGCGGTGACCGCTGCCGCGCCCGCCAGCACCGCGACGGTCTGATGACCGGCCGCCGTGACGGGCAGCAGCTGCCGCGGCTGCCCGCCTGGATTGCCGAGCGGATCCTGCGGCGGGTTCCGTTCGGTCGCGGTGTAGGTATAGGACGCCGTCGGGTCGATCGAGCCGAACGCGTTGTCGGCGCGCCTGAGCGTGTCGGTGACCGCCCACTCCGCCGGCCTGACAGGCAGCGGGTCTCCCGCGATCACCACGGGCGCCGAAGGCGCGAGCAGCCGCTGCGCTGTGAGCTGCAGCAGCGCGTCGGCGCCGCCGTTGACGAGCACGGTCTTGCTGATCGGCAACGCGGTGGCGGCGGGCGGCGGCCGGACATCCCGCTCACCGCCAGGCCCAGCCGCGAAGATCTCGATCGCGGGATAAGCGGGGAGGGCCGCCTGCGCCCGCGACGAGCCGGCGCTGCCTGGCGCCTGCGCGGACCCCGGGCTGTACTCCGCTCCGCTGAGCGCAGGGCCGAACGACGCTACGACACGGAAGCCGGAGCTGGCGAGCGCCTCGTGCACGGCCTGCGGCGGCGTATACCCGATCGATGCAGGGCTGAGGTCGTTGCGCACGAGCACGTAGCCGATCCCCGACCGGCGCAGCGTCGCCGCAAGCCCGGGGATCCGCTCCCCTGAGTTGATCGCCGCCTGCACCGACCTGAGCAGCAGCTCGGAGCCTGGCCCGCCGTACGGCACCAGGCCCTGCGCTGCCCACGGTGAGCTGGCGAGCGGCTCGAGCGGCTCGTCGACGGGCTCGCCCCACACGAACACGCCGTGCGACGCGGCGGGAACCACAAGCGCCGGTGCACGAGGCGAGTGCAGCCGCAGGTACGCGGCTGCCTGGTACCAGTAGTCAGGGACGGCTCGGAACGACCCGGCGTTCAGCACCTGGCCAGACACCTGCGGGTAGGCCAGGCCGAGCAGCACGAGCCCGATGACCGGCACGGCGAAGAAGTGCCACAGCGCTCGCGGCGCCGGATCACCGGCCAGCGACGCGCGCCTGGTCCTGAGCACAAGCGCGTGCGCGATGCCTAGCGCGATCACGGCGGCCGCGACCGGCTCGGCCTTGTAGACGCTGCGGAGCGGCGCGGCGACGCCGTCAAGCAGCACCCCGACCGGGTGGTGAAAGAGCCCGCCGGCCGGGCCCGGATAGCCGGCAAGCGCGACCAGCGCCGCGGTGCCCAGACTCAGCCGCAGCCAGCGGCTGGCGGGCAGGTCCCGGCGGGACAGCCCGACGAGGCCGGTTCCCGCGGCGATCGCGGCCGCCATGATCGCGACCGGGTAGGCGACCATTACCCAGCCTGCCCGCAGCCACGGCTGGCCGAGGTTCAGGTACGCGGTCCAGTTGCCGGCACCGCGCAGGAACGCCGCGGCCGACATGGTGCCTGTCGTCGTCGCCGCCTGCTCGACATACGGCAGGAAGTTATAGGAGTACGCGGCCTGCAGCACCAGCGGAACGAGCCACCACGCCGTGGCCAGCAGCACGGCGGCGGCCCAGAGCGCGGCCAGCTTGACCCGCCGCCAGCCGCGCAGCTGCGTGAGGATGAACAACGCAGGCAGGATCAGCGGGTACAGCGTGGACGTCGCGTTGACGCCGCCCATGAACAGGACCGCCGCCCCTGACCTGGCCGCCGCGCGCGCCAGCGAGCCCGACTCGGTGACCCTGACCAGCGGCAGCACGGCCCAGGGCGCGAGCAGCCCTGGCAGGATGCCGGCCGAGGTAGAGCCGATCACGATCGTGAACGTCGGCCATAGCGCGAAGGCGAGGCCCGCGACGATCCTTGACCGGTCGGTCCCGATCCTTACCGCCTCGGCCAGCTTCACCAGGCCGGCGAAGCCGACAGCGACCAGCACCGAGAGCCAGAGCCGCTCGATCAGCCAGACCGGGACCTTCAGCAGCTGTCCTGCCAGGTAGAACGGCGCCATCGGGAACGAGTAGCCGATGTACTGGTCCTGCAGGGTGCCGAACCATTCGGTCGGGTTCCACAGATGCCAGAGCCTGGCGTAGAACCCGAGTGGATCGATGTCGACGCCGAGCTTGGTGTCGAAGAAGATCTGGCCGCGCGAGTTGAGCGCGAACACGACGAGCGCGACCAGCCAGACCAGGATCGTCCACCTGGCTGTCCGCGTCATCTTGCGGTCAGCAGAGCCGCCGGTGATGCCGGTGGCCAGCGAGGTCAACGCGCTTGGCGCCCGGTGGTGGCCGGTCGCCGGCGCGAACGTCATCCGGTCCGCCGCAGGATCAGGAGCAGGTTCCAGGTAGCGATCTCGCGCAGCCAGGGAACGAGTAGCAGCGCGCGGCACCAGGCGGGATAGTAGCGGGGCCTGGCGGACACCACCTCGACGTCCTGCCTGCCCCGCGTCATCCGCAGCACGGACCCGATGTGCAGCGGGAACAGGCTGGATCCGACTTGGTTCTTGGGCGGCTTGCCGTACTTGCGCCGGTAGCGCCGCTCGGCCAGGCCAGCGCCCAGGTAGTGCCAGGGCGACATCTCGTGCCCACCCCACGGCGAGTACCAGTTCGTGAACGACAGGTAGATCAGGCCGCCTGGCCTGGTGGCCCTGATCATCTCCTCGATCAGCCCGTTCGGGTCCCTGACGTGCTCGAGGACGTTGGAAGACACGCAGATGTCGGCGCCGCCGTCACGCACCGGCAGCCAGTAGCCGTCGGCGACGACGGCGCCGGGCGGCGTCTCGCCGCGGCTCATCATCTCGCCGACGCTGACCTCGAACAGGTAGCAGTTCGCGCCCCTGGACCTGAACTCCTCGGTGAAGTAGCCGGCGCCGCCGCCTATGTCGAGCACCGTCTGGCCGCGCACGCTGGCATGCTCGGCGATCTGGCTAGCGGCGTCGTCGGCGAGCGCCGCGTAGAAGCCGCCGGGATCGGTCTGCTCGGCGAGGAAGAGCCGGAACAGGCGGACGGACCTCCACATGGCCTGCTCCCTGTCTGCCCGGCTTCGTATCTTTCGCCATCAGCCGCCCGTGATGACGGCACAATGCTACTTTCCAGTAGCACCTAATTGTGAGCGTACTTGCTGCTTTGGCCCCTCCAGCGGCAGTCTGGACGGCGGTCAGCGATGTCACCCGGGAGGTTCAGGAGCGTGCTGATGCGGCGATCTCCGGCGTGACCGTGGGCCGGCACATCGTCTTCATCGCCTGGCGCGACCTGGCGAACAAGGACGCGGGCGGCTCCGAGCTGCTCGTCGACAGGCTGGCGCACGGCATGACCGAGCGCGGCAACCGGGTGACGCTGCTCTGCGGCGGGCAGGTCGGCGAGCGGCCGTATGAGGTGCGCCGCAGCGGCGGGACCTTCACCCAGTTCGCCAGGGCGCCGCTGGCGTTCCGGCGGCACCTGCGTGACTGTGACCTAGTAGTCGAGGTGTGCAACGGCATGCCGTTCCTCGCACCGCTGTGGACCTCACACCCCGTGGTCTGCCTGGTCAACCACGTGCACACCGAGTTGTGGCCGCTGCGCTTCCCTGGGCCGGTCGCCGGCGTGGGGCGGCTGACCGAGTCCGCCGTCATGCCGTGGGTACACCGCCGCAACCTGTTCCTCACGGTGTCGGCCTCGACGTTCGCCGCGCTCCAGCACATCGGCGTGGACACCGACCGGATCCGGCTCATCTGCAACGGCGTAGAACCAGGTCCGCCGCCGGCGCCCCGCTCGCCAGACCCGATGTTCCTCGCGTTCGGCCGGCTTGCCGGGTACAAGCGCATCGACCTGCTGCTGCGCCTCTGGGAGCGGGTGCGCCAGGTCACCGGCGGCCGGCTGGTGATCGCCGGAGATGGCCCTGAGCGCGCCAGGCTCGAGAGCCTCGCCGGTCCTGGCGTGGAATTCACCGGCCGGGTGTCGGAAGCCGAGAAGCACCGGCTGATGTCGGCCGCCTGGCTGCTGCTGCATCCGGCCAGCATCGAAGGCTGGGGCATCGTGGTCTCCGAGGCCGCCGTCCGCGGCACACCGGCGCTCGGGTTCAGCGTGCCTGGGCTCAGGGATTCCGTCGTGCATAACGAGACCGGCCTGCTAGTGCGGACCGAAAGCGAGTTCGCGTCCGCGTGGGCCGCACTGGCCATCGACGACAGGAAGCGGGCCGCGATGGGCTGGGCCGCGCGCGAGCGGGCCAGGCAACAGCACTGGTCGGCGGCGGTCGACGGGTTCTCGCTGGTGGCCGACGAGGCAGTGGCCAGGTCCAGGGTGGTCGATCAGGCGCGGCAAGTTGTCGTGGCCGATGAGCAGCCCATCGCTGACGACGCGATCGGCTACCTGCCCCAGCCGTCGGGTGCGACGCCGTCGGAGCCGGCGTGACCGCGCCCGTCCTCACGGCGGCCGGCAATCCGCTGCGCGACTTCTACGAGGACCCAGCGGTGCCGGCCAGCTCAGGCCAGGACCGTGCGCTCCGGCAGGCAGAGATGCTGGCCGAGCTGCTGGCTGGCGCGCCAGGCGGGGCCAGGATCCTCGACGTCGGCTGCGGCGACGGGTTCGCCACCGGCGTGGCGGCCGCGCGGCTGCCCGGCCACCATTTCGCCGGCCTCGACTGGTCGGCACCCTCGCTCAGGAAAGCCAGGGATGCGGGCGTGGCCGTGCTGCGGGCCGGGCTCGACACCGGGCTGCCGATCAGGTCCGACAGCGTCGACGTGGTGATCATGAGCGAGGTGATCGAGCACCTCGTCGACACAGACTCCGCCGTGGAGGAGGCGCACCGTGTGCTGAAGCCGGGCGGCTCGCTGCTGCTGTCCACGCCGAACCTGGCCGCCTGGTACAACCGCGGGCTGCTCGCGGTCGGCGTCCAGCCGGTCTTCTCCGAGGTCAGCTTGCGGTCGGTGTTCGGCAGGCCTGGCAGCCAGGTGGCCGGGCACCTGCACATGTTCACCCGCCGCGCCCTCGTCGAGTTCCTCGCCGCCTACGGCCTGCAGACCGAGCAGGTCCGCGGGGCCCGCTACCACGACGTGCCAGCCGCCTTGCGCCCCCTGGACCGGCTGTTCTGTTACTGGCCGTCGGCGGCCTCGATCCTGCTGGTCCAGGCTCGTAAAGCGTGCTAGCCGGGCCAGCCAGCCACGGGTCCTGGCCGCCAGAAGGCGGCCAGGACATCGCGACCGAGACCCCACTCCCCGGCTCACCGCCTGCCAGCTTGACCGCTGTTGTCGGCCGCGCTGCCCGCGGGCTTGCGACGCGGCTGCGGCCGCACGCCTGGCCAGCGCTGGCCGGACTGGTGCTCGGGCTGCTGGCCCTCGGCCCCGCACTGGCCAGCGGGTTCGTCTTGTCCTATGACATGGTCTTCGTCCCCGATCCGCCCGTGGGCTATGCCGATCTGGGATACAGCGGCGGCCCGCCGCGTGCCGTGCCCAGCGACCTGGTCGTCGCGCTGGCAGCCAAGGTCATCCCGGCTGGCCTGGTTCAGAAACTGATCTTGCTCGCGATCTTCGTCCTGGCCTGCGCCGGTGCCGCTGCCCTGCTCGCCGCGGCCTGGCAGCGTGTACGCAGCGCGCCGCCGCTGCCAGGGCTGCTGGCCGCCGGCATCTGCTACGCCTGGAATCCGTTCGTCGCCGAGCGCCTGATCATGGGCCAGTGGGCGATGCTGCTCGGCTACGCCGGGTTGCCCTGGGTGCTGCGCGAGCTTGCGGGGGGGTCCAGGGGGGTCGTCCCCCCAGGGCAAGCAGACATGGCGGGGGGGTCCAGGGGGGTCGTCCCCCCAGGGCAAGCAGACATGGCGGGGGGGTCCAGGGGGGTCGTCCCCCCAGGGCAAGCCGCGGGGGAATCCCGAGGGGTCCGGCCGCGGCGCCTCGCAGCGGCGATGCTGCCAGCGGCGGTAGGCGGGTTCGCTGCCATGTCGGTCACCGCGATCGCGGCCGTGCCCGTCGCCCTGTGCGCCGGGGCTAGCTGGCCCGAGCGCGCCCGCCGCCTCGCCATCACGGCCGGCGTGATCGCCGTGGCGAGCCTGCCGTGGCTGATCCCGTCGCTGGTCAATCCCGTGCACGCGAGCCCGGCAGGGGTGGCCGCGTTCGCGGCGAGGGCCGATACGCCGTTCGGCTCGCTCGGCAGCCTGCTGATGCTCGGCGGGATCTGGAACGCGCAGGTGGTGCCCGCGGGATACGGCGGACCGGTCTCCGCCTGCTGGCTCGCTGTCGTCGTGCTGGCCGCGGCCGGATACGTGGCCGTTGCCCGCCCGCGCCGGATCTGCGCGGGCGCCGGGTTCGCTGGCGTTCTCGGCATCTGCGTCGCGAGCCTCGGGCTGACGGCATCAACCAGGACGGGGCTGCGCGACGCGATCGCGTTCTGGCCAGGCTTCGCGCTGCTGCGGGACGGCCAGCAGTTCGTCGCCCCGCTAGCGCTCACGCTCGCGCTCGGGCTCGGCGCCGGGGTCGCGGCGCTGATCAGCGCGGCGCGAGCGCCGGGGACATCCAGGCTGGTCAAGGCCGGCGAGTCCGCGACCGGGCCCGCGATCACGATCGGCGTGATCGCGCTCGTCGCGCCCGTGCTGCTGCTGCCAGGCCTGGCCTGGGGCGCGGCCGGGCGGCTGCAGGCCGCGCAGTACCCAGCCGACTGGCTGCGGGCGCGCCAGCTGATCGAGGCCGACCGGTCAGGGGGCGCGGTCCTGCTGCTGCCGTGGGCGCAGTACAGGCGCTACCCGTGGAATCACGGCGAGGCGGTGTTCGACCCGTGGCCGCGGCTCATCGGCAGGCCGATGATCTGGAACGACGCGCTGCGCGTCGGCAGGACGACGGTGCCCGCCGAGAGTGAGCGAGCCCGCGAACTGGCCCCGGTGATCGGCTCGGGACGGCCGCGGACCCCGGAACTCATCGCCGCGGGAGTCCGGTTCGTGATAGTTGACTCTGGTTCGCTGCTTAGCAGCGGCCTGCAGCATCGCGCTCAGCTCGCGGCGAAAGCCAGGCTCCCCGGCGCCAGGGTCGTCCTCGCGAGCCGGGACCTTGTCGTGTTCCGGCTACCAGCCTCCCCGTAGGGCAGGGAAATCACTATTCAGCATCGGTGTGGCACGGAGCTGGGGACATTCCCTATGCTTAGGGGCCAAGCCGCCCGGATCTGGTTGTAGATCCGGCAAGGAGGACTTCGTGACTCGTCTAGGACTGCTGGTGATATCCGTCATCGCCGGTGCCGCACTGGCATTCGCGGTGGCCTTTACCGCCACGAGCGTGCTGGCCAGTTCCAACGAGAGCCCCGTCAACCAGCCGCTGTACACATACGGCCAGAAATAGCTGACGCGCCTGCGCCCGCCCGCCGCGTCCCGCGAGCCCGGCGAGGCGCGGCTATGCGTTCCCGGCTACTTCGGCTGCCATGATCGCGCCGAGTTCCCAGCATTCCTCCAGGTCGGTCTTGCCCGGCTGGCCGACGACGCAGACCGGCGGCCTGGCCTGCTGCCAGGCAAGCCCGCCGGTGATCGACTCGACGGCCCTGACCGCGCCCGTGGTGTCGCTGGCCCCGTGCACGTAGAGCCCGTAAGGGCGGCGCTTGGTCGCTTCGAGGCAGGGATAGTAGATGCCGTCGAAGAAGTGCTTGAGCGCGCCCGACATGTAGCCGATGTTGGCCGGTGTGCCGAGCACGTAGCCGTCGGCGCTGAGCACGTCCGCGGCGCCAGCTGTCAACGCGGGAACGACCACGACCTCGACGTCTTCGATCTCGTCCGTGCGCGCGCCCGCCAGCACGGACTCGAACATCGCCTGCATCGCCGGCGACGGCGTGTGATGCACGAACAGCAGACGGCGCATGAGCCGGGAGCATAACCCGGATCGGCCTGTCGCGTGCCCCTTGCCTGCTTGCCCCGGCCGACATCCCCAATTTAGACTGAATGTTCAGTCAACTCCGTGAGGGAGCCTCTCATGGCCGACAGACAGGCCGCGCCCGCAGAAAGACTCGCACCAGCCACGACCTGGCCGGACCACCCTGGCCACATCATCCCAGAGCCCGACGGTGACCGACCGTCAGCCCGCCCCAGCCTCGCCGACATTATCGCCGAGCAGGAGCGCATCTTCATCGAGCGCCAGCCAGAGTCGGCCAAGCTCGCGGCGCAGGCGCGCGAGGCGCTGGCCGGCGGCGTGACGTCGAGCTGGCAGATCTCCCGGCCTCAGCCCGTCTGGCTGAGCCACGGCAGCGGCTCGAAGCTCTACGACGTCGACGGCAACGAGTACGTCGACATGCACGGCGGCTACGGCGTCTCGCTCGCCGGGCACGCGCACCCGGCGATCGTGGCCGCGGTGCAGAAGCAGGTCACCCGCGGCACGCACTTCGCCCAGCCCACGCGCGATGCGCTCGCGGTCGCGAGGGAGCTCTCGCGGCGCTTCGGCCTCCCCCAGTGGCGGTTCGCGAACTCCGGCACGGAAGCGACCATGGACGCCGTGCACCTGATGCGGGCGATCACCGGCCGGGACCTGATCATCAAGGTCGAGGGCTGCTATCACGGCCACCACGACTCGGTCCAGGTGTCTGTCTACCCCGATCCCGCCGACATCGGCCCGGCCGACCGGCCGGCGAGCGTGCCCGCGAGCACTGGCATCCCGCACGCGCTGACCGACCTCACCGTGATCGTGGGATTCAACGACCTGGCGACGGTCGAGCGGGTGCTCCGCGCGTACCCAGGCCAGATCGCCGGGATGATCCTCGAGCCGATCATGATGAACGCAGGGATCATCCTGCCCGAGCCCGGTTATCTCGCCGGGCTCAAGGAACTGCTGCACAGCCACGACGCGCTGTTGGCGTTCGACGAGGTCAAGACCGGCCTGACAGCAGGGCCTGGCGGCGCGACGGCGCTGACAGGAGTAACCCCTGACGTCATGAGCCTGGCGAAGGCGATCGGCGGCGGCGTCTCCGTCGCAGCCATCGGCGGCAGCCACGAGGTCATGCGGCACGTCGCCAACGGCGACTACGAGCAGGTCGGCACCTTCAACGGCAACCCGCTGGCGATGGCGGCCACCCGCGCGATGCTGCAGGAGGTCGCGACCCCCGAGGCCTATCAGCGCATCGACGCCCTGCGCGAGCAGGCGGTCAGGGGCGTGCGGGAGACGATCGCGCGCTATGGCCTGGCCGCCAGCATCGTGGCCGTCGGGGCTAAGGGCTGCGTCGTCTTCAGCGCCGAGCCGGTCAGGGACTTCCGCAGCTTCCTGACCATCGACGACGCGTACAGCCACGCGCACTGGCTGGTCCAGCACAACGGCGGGGTTTTCCTGCCGCCGTGGGGCAAGTCCGAGCAGTGGCTGATATCGGTGCAGCACGACGAGGACGACATAGAACGATTTAATCGAAATTTCCGTAACTTTGCTTCTAGCATCGGCTGAGCGGGAAAGATGCTAGATTCCGCTGGGTGAATCCAGGCACTAACCCCCCGGATCCCCTGACCAGGAGGTCATTCCTGGGGCGAGCGGCCGGCGCAGGGGCCGCGGTGAGCGGGCTCGGCGGGCTGCTCGCCGGATGCGGGCTTGGCTCAGCGGCACCGCCGGTGATGTCCCCGATACCGGAGCCCAGGCGGCCGATGATGTGGCCGATCCTGACGGCCAACAGGCCGGTCGCCGACGGGCTCCGCCCCGAGGCCAACGCCACGCTCAAGGTCTTCGCCTGGGCGGATCGCGTCAGTCAGCGCTGCCTGGACGACTTCGCCAGGGCGTACCGGTGCGAGGTCGAGCTGACCTCCTACGCCTCGATGACACAGGCGCTCGGCACCCTGCGGCGCGGCCGCGACCGGTTCGACGTGTTCATGGGCGCGCCGACCAACATGATCGGCACCCTGGTCCGCGATGCCGTGATCCAGCCGCTGAACCACAGCTATATCCAGAACATCCACGAGGCGTGGCCGCTGTTCACCGACCCGTACTACGACAGCCACTGGCTCTATACGGTTCCCTACTCGGTGTTCTCGACCGGCATCGCCTGGCGCAAGGACCACGTCGACCTCGATCCCTACGCGCTCAGGAACGGCTGGGAGTTCCCGTGGCGCGCCGCCAGCAAGGGCAAGACGACCGTCCTGAACGACTACCGGGAGGCGATCGGCCTCGCGCTGCTGAAGGACAACGACGCAACGATCAACACGACCGACCCGTACCTGCTCAACCAGGCCAGGGACGCCCTGATCGAGCTCGACCGGCTGGTCGGCCTGCGGATCGACAACGACACGAGCACTGACCTGGCAGGCGGCCAGTCCTGGGTCCACCACGCCTGGTCCGGACAGGTGATAGCGGCCGCGAAGAAGCTGCCGGCCGGCGTCCCCGTCGAGGCGCTCGGCTACTGGTTCCCGCCCGACGGCGCAGGCCCGGTCGCGAACGACACGAACACGGTCGTGCGCGGGGCGCAGAATCCCGTTCTGGCCCATTTGTTCCTGAACTTCATGCTCGACCGGCACAACGCGATCAAGAACATCGCCGCGACCGGCTTCACCCAGCCCGTGACCTACGCGACCCCGTCCAGGCTCGTCTACCTCGGCATCCTGCCCCCCAGCCTGACGTCGGCCGCCGTGCTGTCCACGTTCCTCGATCACAGCCTGAAGGAGCTTCAGATCTCGCCGGCCGCCGATCAGCTCTGGCTGCAGGCCTGGCACACGGTCCGCCACCACATATAGTCCAGCGTCGACCCCGCTCTCGCTCGGGCCGCACATCAGCGTGAGGTCGCCCAGGCACGCCACGCGCGAGGTTTAATCGTATATTCCGGTATTGGCAGCGCTTTGGTAACACTCAGATCTGACACCGCGTGACCGTCCTGTAATCTCAGAGATCTTGTCACCAGCGTCCATCAGGAGTAATCAGGAGTAATTGAAGCGCCGTTCAATGGGCAGGCGGAAGCCTGGCGGCGCGTCGCAACAGCATCACTCGCTCAGGCTTCGCAGCGAAGGGTTAGCACCATGCATCCGAGAGAAGGCTGGCAGGCTGACGGTACTCCGCCGATACCTGGCGTCTCGCGCCGCAACTTCCTGCGGCAGGGCGCCGGCGCGACCGGCCTGGCGGCGCTTGGCGCCGGCGGCATCGGCTCCCTCCTGGCCGCCTGCAGCTCGCAAGGAAACGGAGCCGTCGGCTCAGGCGGCAACACACTGCCGCTGCCCCGCCCAGACAACCCGGTGACCTGGCCGATCTTCAAGGACAACAAGCCGATCGCGAACGGCTTGCAGCCGGAGAAGAACGCCACGCTGCGGCTGTTCAACTGGGTCGCCTACATCAACCAGGGCGTACTCAAGAACTTCTGCAAGAAGTACAACTGCAACTACGAGATCACCAACTTCCAGAACATGGACACGGCCATGGCCAAGCTGCGCAGCGGCCAGGTCAACTTCGACGTCTTCTTCCCGACCATCGACGTCATGGGTCAACTGGTCGAGGGCAAGTTCATCCAGCCCCTGAACCACAGCTACATCCCGAACATCTCCCAGGCCTGGCCGGACTTCACCAACCCGTTCTACGACGGCAAGTGGCAGTACACGGTCCCGTACACGATCTATACGACGGGCATGTCGTGGCGTAAGGACCACGTCCCCGAGGATCCGTACAAGATGGCCAACCCGTGGGCGATGCCCTGGCAGGGCAAGTACAAGGGCAAGGTCGCGATCCTGGACGACTCGCGCGAGGGCATCAGCCTCGGCCTGATGAAGAACGGGATCTTCAACCTCAACACGACCGATCCGAACCAGATCGCGGCCTCGGCGAAGTCGCTGCAAGACCTCGCGAAGCTGACAAACGTCCACATCGACAACAACGACTACACCGAGATACCGAAGGGATCGATCTGGATTCACCAGGCGTGGTCGGGAGATATCGCGGCGGCGCAGTACTACCTGCCTAAGGGCACGTCGATCGACACCGTCGGGTACTGGTTCCCGCCAGACGGCAAGGGCCCGGTGGGAAACGACCTGATCACCGTTCTGCGGGGCGCGGAGAACCCGGTGCTCGCGCACCTGTTCATCGACTACATGCTCGACCTGCACAACGCGCTCGACAACATCAGCTTCAACGCCTACATGCAGCCGCTCACCAAGATCACGCCGCAGCTCCTGGTGAAGGAGAAGCTGCTCCCGCCCAGCCTCATGTCAACCGCGGTACTCCCCTCGTACTTCCGGCGCGGGGTCATGCAACTGCAGCTGCCAGTGGCCGCGCAGACCCAGTGGAGTCAGGCATGGCTTCAGGTGAAGAGCGCGTAGGCGGTCGGCGTGGCAACCAGCACCAGCCAGCCGTCGCCGCCTGGTCCGGGCCAGCCAGCGCCGCGAAGGCGGAGCAGCCGGGCAGGCAGGTCGGGTAGGTCAAAAGAGCTGCGCAGGCCGTTCTACATCGCGCTCGCGGCGCCCGGCGTCATCTGGCTGATCCTGCTGTTCATCGTGCCCTTTTACACGATCATCGCGATCGCCGCCGGTCACGTGAACCAGATCTTCGGCTACCCGATCGCCGTCTGGAACCCGCTGCAGTGGAGCAGCGAGAACTTCACGTCGGCCTGGCGTGACGTGGCGGGGGCCACTGCGTTCGTCGGCCCGATTATCGGTAGGACGGCCATCTATGTCGCGGTGGCCTCCGCTGTCTCGCTGGTGATCGCGTATCCGGCGGCGTACTTCGTCGCCAGGTTCGCTGGCCGCCGCAAGGGACTCTTCCTCGTCCTGCTGATCGCGCCGTTCTGGATCAGCTACATGATGCGCATGCTGGCCTGGATCGACTTGCTGCAAGTCGACGGCTACGTGAACAAGGCGCTCTCATTCATCGGCCTGCCAGGGCATACAGCATGGCTGAGCGGAATGCCCGTCACCGTGATTCTCGGCCTGGTCTACGGCTACATCCCCTATCTCATCCTCGTGCTGTTCGCTGGCCTGGACCGGATCGATCCGGCGCTGATAGAGGCAGGCCGGGACCTGGGCCTGGGCAGGGCGAAGACCTTCATGAGGGTCACGCTCCCGCTGTCGCGGCAGGTGATCCTGACCGGGATGCTGATTACCGTGCTCCCCATGCTCGGCGACTACTTCACCAACCAGCTGCTGTCGGGTACCACGGGAACCACGATGCTCGGCAACGTGATCGACCAGCAGCTCAGCACGAACGGGCTGCAGGGAGAGGGCGCTGTCTTCTCCTTGCTGTTCCTGGTCGTGCTGATCGCGCCGATGATCTATTACGTGGTGGCGACAAACCGTTCATCGCGGGCGGCGGTATGACCGCCACCGGGTCCCTGCGGCGAACCGAGCCCGCCAACGGCATCGCCGGACGGACGTTCTTCGGCAGGCTGCGACCGCGGTCACGCCCGTGGCGGCATCCGTGGTTCCTTGAGGGTTTCACCTGGCTCTACCTGATCTGGTCGATCGTCCCGATCGCGATCGCCGTCCTGTTCTCGTTCAACAACGGCAGATCACAGAGTTCCTGGCAGGGTTTCTCCTGGCGCTGGTACTTCGCCGACCCGGTGAACTCGGTGCTGCACGACCCCAACCTGCACGCCTCCGTGGTGCAGACCGTCCGCCTGTCCGTCTACGTCACGCTGATCACCGTGCCGCTCGGGGTCGCGTTCGCGATGGGCATCAACAGATGGCGCGGCTACATCCCGGCGACGTTCAACTTCACGATGATCTTGTCGTACGTGATCCCCGAGCTGATCTTCGCTGTCGCGGTGTTCTTCGTGTTCACGATCTTGTTCAAGGGCATCGGCCTCGGCACCCTCGCCGAGACCCTCGCCCTGGTCACATGGAACATAAGCTGGCCGGCGATCATCGTCCAAGCCAGGCTGGTGACGCTCGGAAAGCAGTACGAGGAGGCGGCGGCCGACCTCGGCGCGAACCAGTGGCAGGTCATCCGCAAGGTGATGATCCCGCTGCTCGCGCCCGCCATCTTCGCCAGCGCCGTGCTCGTCTTCTCCAGCGTCGTCGACGACTTCGTCCTGGTCGACTTCCTTAACTCGAACGTCAGCAACACTCCGATGTCGGTGTTCATCTATGCACAGCAGCGCGGCGGCAACGGCGGGCCAGCGCTGAACGCGCTTGGCACGATCATGCTGGTCTTGTCGTTCGTCATCGCGGTGCTGGGATTCATCGGTTACCGGTGGATGACCCGCGGCGAACGCAGCGATCGGCGCGAGGCCATGGCGTCGATCACCGGAATGTGACGATGGCAGTTCCCGTCAGTGCCGCGCATACCGCGGCGGGCCCCGCCAGCGCCGCGCGAGCCGCGACGGTCATCCCGCAGCGTGCCCGCGCCGTCATCGTCGGCGGCGGCGTCATCGGCTGCAGCATCGCCTACCACCTAGCCCACCTCGGCTGGACCGACATCGTCCTGCTGGAGCAGAACCGGCTCACCGCCGGGACCACCTGGCACGCCGCCGGCCTGATCACGTCAGCTGGCATGACCGACGAGACGGCCCTGTTCTTCAGCCGCTACTCGCGCGAGCTGTACGCGCGGCTGGAGGCCGAGACCGGGCACTCGACCGGGTACCGCCAGGTCGGGCACCTGTCGCTGGCCACCTCGAGGGAACGGCAGGCGGCGCTGCGCCGCGAGGCAGCCTGGATGCACGGCTTCGGCGTGGACGACACCGAGATCTCGCCCCGCGAGCTCGCCGGAATGTGGCCGCTGGCCAGAACCGACGACGTGCTGTCGGCGTTCTACGTGGCGGACGAGGGCCGCGCTGACCCGGTCGGCGTGGCGACATCGCTGGCCAAGGGCGCCAGGCAGCTCGGCGCCACCGTGATCGAGGGCGTCGCGGCGACCGGCGTGCGGACGCGCCGTGGCCGGGTGACCGCGGTGCTCACCGAGCAGGGCGAGATCGAGACCGAGGTCGTCGTCAATGCCGCAGGCATGTGGGCCCGCCAGTTCGGCGCGCTTGCCGGGGTGCACGTGCCGCTCCAGGCCGCTGAGCACTACTACCTGCTGACCGACACCGTCGCGGGGATGGACGCCGACCTGGCAGTGATCGAGGACCCGGACAGCTACGGCTACTACCGGCCAGAGGGCGACGGCATGCTGGTCGGCCTGTTCGAGCCGGCTGGCGCGCCGTGGTCGCTAGACGGGGTGCCGCGGGAGTTCGCGTTCGGCAAGCTGCCGCCCGACTGGGAGCGGATGGAGCCGTACCTGGCCAAGGCGATGGAGCGGATACCGTCCCTGGCCGAGACCGGGGTGCGGACCTTCTTCTGCGGGCCCGAGTCGTTCACCAGCGACGTCCGGCCGCTGCTCGGCCCGGCTCCCGAGCTTGACGGGTACTTCGTCGCGGCCGGCCTGAACTCGCTCGGGATCCTGTCCGGCGGCGGAGTGGGCCACATGCTCGCGCACTGGATCGCCGACGGGGTGCCGCCGCTGGATGCGACCGCCGTGGCGATCGACAGGACGGCGACCTACGAGACGTCGCGCAAGTTCCGCGCTGAGCGCACCGTCGAGCAGCTCGGCGTCTTGTTCGGCGACGCCGTCTGGCCGTCATGGAAGCCCAGCTCGGCGCGCAACGTGCGGCGGTCCGTGCTGCACGACAGGCTCGCGGCGGCCGGCGCGCACTTCGGCGTCTCGGCTGGATGGGAGTACCCCGAGTGGTTCGCCGGCCCTGACGAGCAGCCGCACTCCGCGATGGACTACCGGCGCCAGGCAAGCCACGGCATCGTCGGGCGCGAGCACCGCGCGATCCGCGAGGCGGTCGGCGTCATCGACATGACGCTGATGGCCAAGCTGATCGTGCAGGGACCGGACGCGGCGGCCGTGCTCAACCGCCTGTCGGCGGGCGACGTGGCAAGGGAGTCCGGCCGGCTGGTCTACACCCCGTGGCTCAACACCGCGGGCGGCATCGTCGCCGACCTCACCGTGACCCGCCTCGGCGACGAGAAGTTCCTGGTCGTGGCCAGCGACATCATCGGTCGCCGGGTAGAGCCGCTGATCAGGCGGGAGACCAGGCCAGGCGAGGTCGTGACGGTCACGGACGTCACCTCGGGCACCACGCTGCTGACCGTGCAGGGCCCTGCGTCACGCGAGCTCATCTCCCGGCTGACCGACACCGATTTGTCGAACCAAGCGTTCCCGTATCTGTCGGCACGCGAGGTGCACGTCGGCTACGCGCCAGCGCTCGCGTTGCGGGTCACCTACGTCGGCGAGCTCGGCTGGGAGCTGCACGTGCCAGCGGAGTACGGCGCCGGCGTGTACGACGACCTCCTGGCAGCGGGAGCCGACCTGGGCATTCGCCCCGTCGGCCTGGCCGCGATGTCGAGCCTGCGGCTGGAGAAGGGTTACCGCGACATGGGCGTCGACATCGACAACACCGACAACCCGATCGAGGCTGGCCTCGGATTCGCGGTCGCGTGGGACAAGCCTGGCGGCTTCACCGGCAGGGACGCGCTGCTCGCCGCGCGCGCCCAGGGCCCGCCGCGGAACAGGGTCGTGGGGCTGATGGTGGCCGACGAGACCGCGGACCTGTTCGGCAACGAGCCGGTGTTCCTCGCCGGCCAGTGGGTCGGCTACGTCCGCGCAGCCGCCTACGGCTACACGGTCGGCGGCCCGGTCGCGCTCGCCCAGGTGGCCTGCGAGGACGGCGTGACAGCCGAATGGCTCAAGTCAGGCGACTTCACCGTGCGGACCCACGAGCGGGACTGGCCAGCCCGCCTGCAGATCGCCCCCTTCTACGACCCCAAGCGCCTGCGCATCCTCGCCGAGGACTGACCACGGAAGATCGACGGCGCGAGTGAAGCACCGCCGCTTGAGGCCGGACGCTCGAGCACCCGCGCATCGGGTGGGTCTGGACCTACCTCAGATGTAGGCCGCAGGTCATTACGCGGGCCGTTGCCGTCAGCCACGATGGACCATAGCCGCCGCCGATGAGAGCGGCACTGGCCGACGGGACCGACGCCGTGAACTGGACGCTTCTCGCTCTTGCCTGGATGGCGGCATGGGCCGCGGGCCTTACCTGGTTCGTCGTGCTCGCAGTCCGGCGGGTCAGAGCGCCTGAACTGCGCTCGCTGCCAGGCTGGCGGCGAGTCGGCGACCTCGTCATCGACGGAATCGCGCTGCCGGCGCTGCTGCTGAATGGCGGCCTGAGTGGCGCGTGGGTGCCGTTGCTTGCGGTCGGCATCGCCCTGGCATGTTGGACCCGAGCGCCGCGCTCGATCGCGTCCCTGGTCGTTCCCGCCACGCTGGTCGGCATTGGGCTCAACGGATTCATCCTGGTGCGGGGGTACGCCAGGGGCGAATTCTCGATGGTCATCTACGGGCTCGCTGGTGGCCACGAGACGTACGGGTCGCCGTACGGCCAGCTCCTGCTGCCTCAGGCCGGCGCCTTCATCGCAGCCGGGCTCTGGTTGGGCTGGCGCAGGCTGGATCGGCAATCCTGGCTGTATCAGCGGGTCCTCCATGTCGCCGGTCCTATCGCGGGCGAGCCAAGTCGCCCGCGATGGGGTTTGTTGCTGCTGCCCCTGGTCGCTGTCCTGGTCGATCTCCTCGGCCGGACCTCCTGGCTGGGCATCCCGTGGTGGAGCGCAGGTCTCACGCTCTTCATCGCGCTGGCCGCACTCGTGCTCGTCATACGGGTCCCTGCCTTCGCCGCTGACCTGTCGATCGCCGCAATGATGCTGCTCGGCCTGTACGGCATCGCGCTGGCCGCGTGGTGGCCGACGCACGTCCCGCTGCCGTCGCCCTACACATCGGACGTGCGCTACGTGGCGGTCATAGTCGACGGCCGGGCCACAGCTCTGCTGGCCGGTGCACAAGGTGTGGCGCTGATCGGCTTCGGATTGTGGCTGGTGCCGCGCGCCCTCGACGACAGGACGAGGCTGTTGCTCAGGTCCGCTGCCGACCTCGACCTGACGGCACGGGTGGCGCGGCTGACCCGCACCAGGGCAGACGCCGTGGATGTGGCCACCGCGCAGCTGCGCAGGCTGGAGCGTGACCTGCACGATGGTGCGCAGGCACGCCTGGTCGCCCTGGGGATGAGCCTGCGTGCCGCCGAGCGGTTGATCCCCGTCAGCCCTGATGCCGCTGCCGCGCTTGTGGCTGAGGCGAGAGAGACGTCGCTCAAGGCGCTTGACGAACTGCGCGGCCTTGTCCGCGGGATCTGCCCGCCCGTACTCGCGGACCGCGGCCTCGCCGACGCGGTACGGGCGCTGGCGCTGGACACGCCGCTGCGCACCGACGTCGATGTCGACCTGGACGGACGCCCTGACCAGCCGATCGAGACCGCGTGTTACTTCGCGGTGGCCGAGGTCCTGGCCAACGCGGTCAAGCACGCGGCAGCCAGGAGCGTCACAATCAGGATCGAGCACCGCGACGGCACACTGAAGATCGCTGTCGTCGACGACGGCGTGGGCGGCGCCGACCCGCGCCTCGGCTCAGGCCTGGCCGGCCTGGAGCGGCGGCTCGGTACATTCGACGGAGTCCTGGCGGTGAACAGCCCGCCTGGAGGACCGACGATCATTGCCATCGAGGTGCCATGCGCGTTGTCCTCGCAGAGGATCTCTACCTGCTAAGAGACGGTCTGAGCAGGCTGCTTCAGGCGCACGGCATCGACGTGGTCGCGGCTGTCGGCTCCGGCGCTGAGCTGCTCGATGAGCTGCTGAGGCAGCGGCCCGACGTGGCCGTCATCGACGTCAGGCTCCCGCCGACCTTCACCGACGAAGGACTGCGCATCGCGCTCGAAGCCAGGCGGCAGCTTCCTGGCCTGCCGGTCCTTGTCCTGTCCCAGTACGTCGAGCAGCTTTACGCGCGCGAACTGCTCTCCGATCAGGCTGGCGGCGTCGGCTACCTGCTCAAGGACCGGGTCTTCAGCGATGAGGCGTTCGTCGAAGCGCTGCGCACCGTGGCAGGCGGCGGCACCGTGCTCGATCCTGAGGTCATCGCCAAGCTGCTGCGCCGGCGCGCTGCCGAGGAACCGATCACCACGCTGTCGCCCAGGGAGCGGGAGGTCCTCGAGCTGATGGCGCAGGGCAGGTCCAACGCAGCGATCGCACAGCGCCTGTTCGTCTCGGAGAAGGCCGTCAGCAAGCACAGCACCAGCATCTTCATCAAGCTCGGCCTCGAGCCATCAGACGACGACAATCGCCGCGTCCTGGCCGTCCTGGCCTACCTGAACTCCTGACGTGGCCCGGGCATCCAGCTAGCCCGTGACCTTGCTGTGCAACAGCTCGACGATCTGTTTTCCCTGGTCGGCTGTCACGTACGTCAGGCCGCCGATCTTGATGTAGGTGTCACCGAACACCGCGCCGTAGCTAGCGAACGCTGCCGCTCCTGCTGAACCCGCATTGCCCCGCGGGTCGGGCTCAGAGAACGCCTCGTCACCGACGCCGGAAACCCGGTTCGGCGAATGGTGGACCGCCTTGAGCGCCGTGACGTCGGCGCTGAAGTCCAGCCTTCCAGCCTGGACCGCGACGGAGATCTGCAGCAGCCCGCCGTTAGGTCCCGTGTACTCGCAGCCGAAGATCACGTGTTCGACGTTCTTGGGCTTGGCCGCAGTGAACGTCGCGCCAGTGATCTGCGTCGCCTTAGACGCCGGCAGCGCGGCACAGACGTCGATGGCGCGCCCCTGGCCTGAGCTCGGAGGCGCGCTGGTGCTGGTCGCGCCCGCCGGCTGACCTGACGAGGCGCCGCCTGAGGGTGTGCCTGCGGCGTCGGCGCCGCCGCAGGCGGCGAGTCCGAGCACGGTCGCGCTCAGAACGACTGCCGCCGGGAACGTGCGGTTCATTGTCCGCCTCCTTGGGGTTGGCTAGTTCCACCCAAGTAGCGGCCCGTAATAGCTGTGTAACGCCTGGTCCGACGCCGGAACGGCTAGCCGGCGAGGAGGTGCGCGGTCTCTTGGCCGGCCGGTAGGTCCTCACCGGTCGCGCTGATCGCGCTGCCCGCGAGCACGCGCAGCGCGTCAGACGCGAGGTGCACCTGCACCGGCGTGCCCTGCGCGAGGTCGGGCCGGTTGTCACCGTCGTTCTGGATCAGCGCCTGCACCTGCTCGCCTGGCGCCAGCCTGAGCATGACCTGGGTCGATGAGCCCAGATACACGAGGCGTTCAACCATCGCTGGCACCCGGTTGGGGCCCACGCCGCCGAGGCTGTCCACGCCCGCCGACCCTGGGTCAGACGCGAAGGACTCGATCTTGACGCGCTCCGGCCTGATCACGGCGTGCGCGCGGTCCGGAGTGTTCTCGCCTCCGAAGTCGGCTGCGAGCACGAAGTCGCCGAGTCGCACCTTGCACGCGGACCCGGGCCCGCGTTCGATGACGTCGACCTCCATGAGGTTCGAAATCCCGAGGAAATCGGCCACGTAGGTATCGGCCGGGGCGCCGTAGATCTCCTCTGGCTCGCCCATCTGCACGATCTTCCCTGACCGCATGACCGCGAGACGGTCTGACATCGTCAGCGCCTCCTCTTGGTCATGCGTCACGTACAGGAACGTAATGCCCACGCGCTCCTGGAGTGCCTTGAGTTCGACCTTCAGCGAACGGCGCAGCTTGGCGTCGAGCGCCCCGAGCGGCTCGTCGAGCAGCAGCACCGCCGGATCGAGCACCAGGGCCCTGGCAAGCGCCACTCGCTGCTGCTGGCCGCCTGACAGCTGGCCAGGCCGCCGCTTCTCGTAGGACGACATATGCACCAGTTCGAGCGCTCGGCCCACCTTGGTACGGACGGTGCCCTTGTCGACGCCGCGATTCCGGAGGCCAAAGGCGACGTTCTCGAAGACATTGAGGAACGGGAACAGCGCGTAGCTCTGGAACACCGTGTTGACGTTGCGCTTGTTGGCCGCCAGGTTGGTCACGTCGACCCCGTCGAGCAGCACCGTTCCTGCCGTCGGCTGCTCGAAGCCGGCGATCAGCCGCAGCGTCGTGGTCTTTCCGCAGCCTGACGGGCCGAGCAGGGAGAAGAACTCACCACTCGGGACGACCAGGTTCACGTCGTCAACGGCCATCTCCACGAACCGCTTGCTCAGGGAGACGAGCTCGATATGTCCACCAGACACCGGAGATCACCCTCCTGTTCGGGCGCGCTCATCGGCAGCCGCCAGCCGCTCGCGATCGCCTGGAACCCACTGGAAGCCTAGACGATCAGCTATATAAAGCATGCAAAGTTCATATGCATTTATCGGGTTTACAATCGGATCTTCTAGGGCAATCTGGATCGCGAGCCCGTCCAGCAGGGCGCACAGAAAGATCGAGAACGGATGGGGATCGATGTCGGCGAATTCGCCAGCCTCCTGCCCAGCCACGACAAGCGAGACAACGGCCTCCCGCCAGCGCTCGTCGAATTCCTCGCGCACGTTCGCGACATCGGGGTTTCTCGCCGCCTGAGCCCAGAAATCCAGCCACAACTTCCAGGTGCTCTCCGGCTCGGGTTCGGGGTCGGGAAGCAGGTTCATCGCCACGAACTCTTCGATCCGCTCGGCGGCCGTCGCCAGCTTGTCCATCCGGCGTTGGCCATCGGCGTACCAGGAGTCCTCGTAGTGCCTGATGGCTTCGGTGAGCAACTTCTCCTTGGTCTTGAAGTAGTAGATGACCAGGGCAGGACTGATTCCGATCCGCTCGGCGATGTCGGCGATCCTGGTGTCGGCGAAGCCGCGCTCGGAAATCACTTCCAGGGCGGCCTGCAGCATCTGGCCGCGCCGCTGGTCGGCGATGCCAGGCCCGGCGTGGACGTCCTCGGCCTGCTCAGTCATCCGCAAATCCTCCGCACCTCTTGTCGTTACGGTAGCAAATTTCTAGACTGAACATTCAGTCAGTCCCTCAGGAGCACTGCTCAGGACGCGCGGGCCCGCCCGCACGCGGAGACCGCCAGGTCGGCGATGCCGCAGGAAGGACAGGACAGACATGGCCGCAACATACGACGCCATCGTCATCGGCGGAGGGCACAACGGCCTCGTCGCCGCTGCCTATCTCGCGCGCGCCGGCGCCAGGACGGTTGTGCTCGAAAGCCGGTACAAGACGGGCGGCGCTGCGACCACAGAATCCCCATGGCCAGAAGCTCCCGAGTTTAAGGTGACGAGGCTGTCTTATGTGATGAGCCTGATGCCGCCGACCATTATCAACGATCTCAAGCTAGCGACTCATGGCTACAAGGTCTACCCGATGGGCCCGTATTACCAGGCATTTCCCGAAGGCGGCTCGATCAAGCTCTACGCCGACGACGCCAAGCGCAACTACGAATCCGTGGGCCAGTGGTCCAAGAAGGACGCCGAGGCCATGCCGGCCTGGGATGCCTGGCTCGCGGGTCTCGCCGACGTGCTCGGCCCCATGCTGCTGACGGCTCCGCCGAACATCGGCTCGCGCAAGCCCCGCGACCTGGCTGCCACGCTCAAGCTCGCCTGGCGCCACCGCGGCCTCAAGGTCAGGACGATCGCCGACGCCACCCGCTTGATGACGATGTCGATCGCGGACCTGCTCGATGACTGGTTCGAATCCTCGCAGGTCAAAGGCGCTCTCGCGGTCAACGGCGTGATCGGCACGTGGGCCGGGCCTTACGAGCCGGGCACGGCCTACGTGATGGCGCATCACTCGATCGGCGACGTCGGCGACGGCCACCTCGGCAACTGGGGCTTCCAGGAGGGCGGCATGGGCGCGGTCTCCGACGCGATCGAGGCCG
This sequence comes from uncultured Actinomycetota bacterium, assembly GCA_963739025.1. Lineage (GTDB taxonomy): Bacteria > Actinomycetota > Actinomycetes > Streptosporangiales > Streptosporangiaceae > Chersky-822. Next base: position 106,386 of record CAVTYS010000010.1, read on the forward strand.
CCGCGCGCGGGTTCGGCGTCGAGGTCAGGGTGAACGCGCCGGTCAGCCAGGTTCTCGTGGAGAACGGCCGCGCGGTCGGCGTCGCGCTCGAGAACGGCGACGAGATCAGGGCCGGCACCGTCGTATCGACACTGCACCCGCGCACCGCGTTCCTTGACCAGGTTGGCGAGAAGAACCTGCCAGCGGACTTCACCAGGGACATCAAGACCTGGAAGACGCGCAGCGGCGTGGTCAAGATCAACCTGGCGCTCTCCGAGCTTCCGAACTTCACCGCCGATCCCAGCACCGACCTCGCCGAGCATCACACCGGCTCGGTCGAGATGGCCCCGTCGATGGAGTTCATCGAGCGGGCCTTCCTTGACGCCAGGGAGGGCAAGCCCGCGGTCCGCCCGTTCAGCGACGGAGTCATCCCGACCGCGTTCGACAAGACGCTGTGCCCGGAGGGCACGCACATCATGTCCCTGTTCACCCAGTGGGTGCCTGCCGACTGGAACCTCGAGCCGCACACCTCAGAACTCGAGGCGTACGCGGACCGCATGATCGAGCTCTACGACGAGGTGGCGCCGAACTTCAAGGCCTCGATCCTGCACCGCGACGTCGTCGGCCCGCATGAGATGGAGCAGGAGTACGGGCTGATCGGCGGCAACATCTTCCACGGTGAGCTCTCCCTCGAACAGCTCTTCCACATGCGGCCGGCGCCGGGCTACGCCGACTACCGGACCCCGGTCCCCGGGCTGTATTACGGCAGCTCGGCGACGCACGCGGGCGGCGGCGTCTGCGGCATCCCTGGCTGGCAGGCGGCTCGCGCCGCCCTCGCCGACCGCAAGGTCAGCAAGTCGGCGAAGGGTCAGCGTGCGGCAGGCTGACGAAGAACGGGGCGCGCTCCTGGCCATGCTGGAGGCGCGTTCCGTTGCCGTCGTCGGCGCGTCTAAACGCGAGGGCAGTTTCGGAGAACGAATGCTCGCCGAGGCGGCCAAATCTGCCGCGAAGCCGGTCATCTACCCGGTGAACCCTCGCTACGCGGAGATCGGCGGCCGCGAGTGCTTTCCCTCGCTCGTGGACCTGCCAGAGCCCGCCGACCTGGTCTTGCTCGGCGTCCCTGACGCGGCACTCGAGCAGCAGCTGTCGCTCGCCGCCGCGCACGGCTGCCGGTCGGCGGTGATCTTCGGGAACGCCCACGAGGATCCCACGGAGGACCCCGCGGGGGGGTCCAGGGGGGTCCGTCCCCCCAGGGGCAACCGCGGGGGAGTCCGGGGGTCCTCCCCCCAGGGCAACCGCGGGGGAGTCCAGGGGGTCCCCCCCGGGGACCGGGGGGTCCAGGACCAACACTGCGCCAGCGCCTGACCTCGATCGCGACGTCGGCCGGGATGGAGCTGTGCGGTGCCGGCTGCATGGGCTTCGCGAACGTGAGCCACGGCCTGCGGGCGATGGGGTACGTGGAGCCTGACCCGCTCCCCGCTGGCCCGGTCGCGCTGGTCACGCACTCCGGATCGGTGTTCTCGACGATGCTGCGCTCCCGTCGCGCGTTCGGCTTCACGCTCGCCGTCTCCTCTGGCCAGGAGCTGGTCACCGCCGCCGCTTCGTACCTGGACTACGCGCTCGGCCTGCCCGACACCAAGGTGGTTGGCCTGATCCTGGAGGCGATGCGCCAGCCCGCGAAGCTGCGGAAGGTGCTGGCCCGCGCGGCCGAACGCGATCTGCCCGTCGTGCTGCTCACCGCCGGTAATTCGGCCAGCGGCCGGGCGATGGTGGCCGCGCACTCCGGCGCGCTGGCCGGCTCGGACGGGGGCTGGGAGGCGCTGGTCCGCCGGTACGGCATTCACCGGGTCAGCGACCTCGGCGAGCTCGCCGACGCGCTCGAACTGTTCGCGCTGCGCGCCACCCGCCTGACGGGCCGCGCCGCGCACGGCTCGAGCGGTGGCGGCAGCCAGGTCGGCCACGGCATCGCGACCGTGCACGACTCGGGGCTTGAGCGGGCGCACACCGCCGATGTCGCCGACGAGGCTGGCGTGCCGTTCGCGTCGATCAGCGATGCCACCAAGGCTGAGCTCGAGGCCCTGCTCGATCCTGGCCTGGTCGCCACGAACCCGCTGGACGTCTGGGGAACCGGCGCCGGCACCCGCGAGCTCTTCGCCGGGTCGCTCGCCGCGCTCGCGCGGGACGAGTCCGTCGACGTTGTCGCGCTGGCCGTGGACTTGATCACCGAGCTGGACGGCGACACCGCGTACCAGCTCGCCGTGCTCGACACCGCGAGCCGGACCGACAAGCCCGTCGTGGTGCTGACCAATCTTCCCGGCGCGATCGACCAGGACGCGGCCGTCCTGCTTCGCTCCAGCGGCGTGCCGGTGCTCGAGGGCCTGCGCTCTGGCTTGCGGGCGCTGCGTCAGTTGCTCGACCATCAGGCCAGGCCGGCCTGGCGTGATCCCGCGTGGCCGGCTCCCGACCAGGCTAGGCGGGACCGGGCGAGGAAGCTGCTCGCCGCGGGCAGCCGCACCGGTGCCGCGCAGCTCGCGCTGCTTCGCGAGTACGGCATCACAGCGGCGCGCGCCGAGCAGGCCGGCGACTCGGCCGAGGCCCTGGCCACCGCCGCGAGGATCGGCTACCCCGTCGTGCTCAAGACCGACCAGCCCGGCGTCACGCACAAGTCAGACGCGGACGGCGTGATCCTCGGCATCGCGACACCTGACGAGCTGGCCGCCGCCTACGCCGGCCTGGCAGCGCGGCTCGGGCCAGCCGCTCTCGTGTGCGAGACCGTCCCGCGCGGCACCGAACTCGCGCTCGGCCTGGTGCGCGACCCGGACGTTGGCCCGCTGATCGTGGTCGGCGCTGGCGGGATCCTGGTCGAGTTGATCGCGGACCGGGCCGTCACGCTCCCGCCGGTATCCCCTGACCAGGCCGCCGCCCTGCTCGCCGAGCTCAGGGTGGCCACGCTGCTGGCCGGCGCCCGCGGCGCCGAACCCGCCGATCTCGGCGCGATCGCCCGCGCCATCACCGGCCTTGCCGAGCTCGCGTGCGAACTCGGCCAGGAGATCGACGCGCTCGACATCAACCCGCTCATCTGCGGACCGCACGGCGCAGTCGCCGTCGACGCCCTGGTCATCCCGCGCTAGCTCGGGCTGGCTATGGCGACGTGGTGGGCAGGATGAAGCCGGCCTCATCGGGTCCCAGGTTTCCGGCCTGAGCATCGCCTATGCACATCACGCCGCCGCCAAGGGCCTGCACTGTGACGTGATTGACGCTGCCGGTGATCGACACATAGGCCGTGTGCAGGCCAGGCTTGACCGCCACGTCGTGGATGCCGCCGCCCGGGTAGGTCACCGACACATAGCCAGGTGACGACGAGAACCAGATGTAGCCCATCCGCAGGATCCCCGTGTAGCTCGGTGACGACCCGCCGAAGCGAACGACCGTCTTGCCGTTGATGCTCGGCCAGCACTTCTGGCCAGCCGGCAGCGGCTCACTGACGACGCCGTGCACCTGAGCCTGGTAGAGCCTGCCGTCGGACCCGAAGATACGAAGGCCGTCGAGCGTCCCTGCAGGGCGCCGAAGCCACCGCAGCCTGCCGGGCTGCACGTCGCCGATCACCGTGGATTCCAGCGCGTAGGACCCGAACAGTCCTTCCACCATGTCGCCGGAGACCGCGACGTTGAGCACGGGCGTGCCGCGTGGCGCCTGCTTGATCGCGGCTGTCGCATTGCCGATGTACTCGGCGAACGGCTTGCCAGTTGTCACGTTCTCGTAGGCCTGCACCGACCAGATCGAGCCGAACAGGATGACGGCGACAAGCCCAGCGGCGACCTCGAGCGACTGCTGGCCTGCACGCGCCCGCAGCACGTGCGCGCCGCCTTGCTTGGCCCGCGACTGATCCATCGTGAGCGGCCAGAACGCCAGGCCCAGGCCGATGGCCAGGACAGGCACCGCGTCAGCGACATATCTGGTCTCCGTGCCGAGAACGCCGGGTGAGAAGTCACCAAGCCTGCTGATGATCACGGGGAGCATGTCTGCCAGCGCCACCCAGCCGATCACCAGCACCCACGCCCGCCAGGCGATCGGCCGCCGCCAGATGCTGGCCGCGACCACGACGATCGCGCCGATCAGCCCGATCCAGATGAGCGAGAAGGGCGGGGCGGCGAACGAGTATGACCCGCCGGACACCGGCAGCCACTGCCATGGGCCGCCGAGCGCGCCCGGCACGAGCGAGTCCTTCAGCAGCCCCTGCGCGAAGGTCGCGACGGCGCTCGCCGAACCGGGGGTACCCGGGTGCGTCGTCGACGTGTGCAAGGACTGCGCGAGCACCAGCAGGTACACCGCGATCAGCGCGGCGTAGGCCAGCCAGGCGCGCCAGTACCTGATCAGTGCCGTCTTCATGTCGCCGAGCCAGTTTCCCCGCGGCGCGATCAGGAATCCCCCGGTCAGCGCGACCAGCAGGACGGGGACGATCAGTCCTTTTTCGAAGAACAGCAGGCCAAATGCCACCCAGCTAGCGGCGGCGATCAGGTGCCTGCGCCGCTCCGTCCGCACGTAGCAGATATGCGCGTGCACGGCCATCAGCAGTGCGAGCTGCAACGGCACCGACTCGAGCGCCGACGACCACTCGCCGAGGTCTGGCACGGTCAGCGGGCAGAACGCGTAGACGAGCAGCGGCACCAGGATGGCAGGCCTGTCCCCGAACAACATGCGCAGCAGCCGCAGGGCGGCCACGTTCGCCGCGGCGACGAAGGCGAGGGTGATCGCAGACGCCAGCCCCCAGTTGTAGAGGGACGTCCTTACCAGGAACCAGGCGACGACCCGAAGCCCGATGATCAGGTGGCCCGCGCCGATAAAGGTGACGTACCGCCAGCTGAACGGCGACTGGATCGCGAGATCCAGATCATGGAAGTCGTCCTGCCTGAAGTACATGTGGCTCAGGAACTGCGCCTTCCAGGCAAGCTCGGCCACGATCAGCACGACCGCGGCCACCAGCACGCGGTTGTTTCTGAACCAGTCCGCAGCCGACCGCAGGTCTGCCCACTCGAAGTCACGCGCGGCAGCGTCGTCGTAGAGCGCGACCTCGTTGGCAGGAACGGAACGATCTATCTCTTCGCCGGCCTGGCTCACTGGTGCGTTCTCGCTCTCACGCTTGGCCCTGGTGCGACTGCACGGGCAGAGCGGCGCCCGCTTCTGCGTCGCCAATGCAGATCTTGCTTCCGGCCAGCCCGCTCACCGTGATCCTGGCCGCTGGCCCGCTGACCGGCAGGTACGCCGAATGCAGACCGTGCCGGACGGTCAGCTCCTGCGTGGTCGAGCCGTAGGTCACGGCGATCACGCCGGGGAGCGGCGATTCCCAGATGTAGCCGATCCGAAGAACCGTCGTGAGGTACGGCGACTTGTGCCAGAAGTTCATGACAATCCTGTCGTGCCGCTGTGGCCAGCAGGCATGAGGCGCTGGCGGCCGTCCGGTGGATGCTCCGTAAACCCAGACAGGGTGCAGCTTGCCGTCGAGCCCGAACATTCGCAGCCCGTCGATGGTCCCGCGCGGATCACTGATCCACCGCAGCTTGCCAGGCGTGACGGCGCCCGCTACGGCGTGCGCACCGTTGCCGGCATCCTTGACCTGATCGGGGACCGGACTGTCGAGCACGACCGTGCCGCGCGGGGCGCCGGCGACGGCTCGCTGGACTCTGGCGATATAGCTCGCGGCAGGCTGTCCCGTGGTCGATGACTGATAGGAAGCAGCCGACCAGATCGACCCCACGATGAGGATGCCGAAAACGCCGCTCGTCGTGACCCGCCATGCTCGCTCAAGTCCGGCTCGGCGTGGCTGCCCTGCGACTCGCGCGGATGCCGCTGATCGCTCTCCCGACGTCGTCGCGTCTGGCCTGCCGGCGACCGGGAGGAAGGCCAGGCCCAGGCAGATGATCAGCACCGGCATGGCGTCCGCGACATAGCGTGTGTCGAGCGCGAGCAGCACCGGGTACCAGTTCAGCCTCGCGATGACGATCGGCAGCATGTCCGCCAGCAGCACCCACGCGGCGAACGTCACCCATGCCCGCCAGGAAATTCCGCGGCGCAGGATCGTCCCCATCACGACCGTGACCGCGAGGACGAGCGCGATCCAGACCAGGGCGGCGGGCGGAGCGGCAAGCGCGTAGGCGTGTCCTGGCAGCGACCACCATCCCCAGGGCCCGCCGATCGCGCCAGGCAGCAGCGAGTCCTTCAGCAGGCCCCAGCCGAAGGTGAGCACCGCGGACGAGTTCGGTACCTGCGGCTGGCTCGTCGACGTCGGCAGCGCGTTGATGAGCACGACCAGGTAGGCGATGAACGCGACCGCGTAGACAGCCCACGCTCGCCAGCACGCCATCAGGGCCCGGCGCATACCTGACAGCCACGAACCGCCGCCGCACAGGAACGCTGAGGTGACCGCGAACAGCAGCACGGGCACAACCAGGCCCTTCTCAAAGGCCAGCATCGCGAACAGCACCCACCCGCTCGCGGCGAGTAGATGCCGCGTGCGGCGGGTCCGCACGTAGTGGACGTGCGAGTTCAGCGCCATGAAGAGGGCCAGCTGCAGCGGCACCGACTCCAGCGCGACCGTCCACCAGCCGAGGGCGGCCATGCCAAGCGGGGTCAGGAGGTAGATGGCCAGCGGAGCCAGGATCGCCGGGCGCTCGCCGAACAGCGTCCGCAGCACGAGGAACGCGGCGAATCCAGCGCCAGCGAGGAACAGCAGGCTCACGGCCGAGGCGAGCGTCCAGTTATACAGCGAGATTCTCGCGAGGACCCAGATAATTGCCCTCTCACCGAGCATCACGTGACCCGTGCCAACGTAGGTCAGGTAGTGCCAGTTGAACGGCGACGTGACAGCGAAATCGAGGTCGAAGAAGTCCTGACGGTAGAAATACATCTGGCTTAGAAACTGAGCCCGCCACGCGACCTGAGCAACGATCATCACGACCGCGACGAGCAGGACAGGCCGCCTGCGATCCAGCCACCGGAATGCTGGGCGGAGGTCTGCCCATCCGTCCTGGCCGCTGCGCTCGGACCGGTGCAGGACGACGGCTCCGGCGTCCACCTGCTGGAGTTCGCGACCGGGCTGGCTCACGTGCGCATCCTAGTTGGTCCTTGTCACGATAAGAGCCTTGTTACGCCGATAGTTACCAGGTCAGTGCCTGTCTGGTTGGGCGTCAAGCGCATGAATTCCTAAATATACGATGCTGGCGTACATCTCCTGCCTCGTTCGGTCTATGCTCTCGCTGGCTGATGCAGCGACCGGCCGGAAAGCAGGATCCAACGATGCGTCGTACCGCGCAGACTCTGGCCGTAGCAGGCGCCGTCATCGGAATCGGGCTCAGCGCCCTCCCGGCCTCCGCCCAGACTCAAGTCGCCGCGAGCGCCGCCAGCACGGCGCGGTCGGAGCGATCCGCGCCAGCGCCCACCGCCGCGCAGCGCAAGGTGCTGGACCGAGCCAAGAAGCTGATGGCGCTGCGCAATCAGCATGGCTCCATCGTCGGGCTCATCGAAGGCCCAGGCGGAGCGCCAGAAGCCAATGTCTGCGTGGTCGCGAGCAGCCCGCTCACCACCCGCAAGACCTACACCAGGCCGGACGGCCGGTTCGTCATCGCGGGACTGCCCAGGGGCGCCTACCGCGTCGAGTTCCGCGGCTGCTCGCCGATCGGCCGTTTCACCGGCCAGTGGTATGGCGGCATGACCCGCAGCTCGGCCACGCAGGTCCTGGTGACGGGGTCAGCGGCTCCGGTTCGGCTGGCGCCGGTCAGGCTCAGCATGATCTCGCCGCGATTCATGCACCAGGCAACGACGAAGCGAACGCTCGGACCCGCGCAGCGCGCGGACAAGCTGATCCGCAAGATCGCTTTCGGGCCCGAGGTCCAGGCGCCCGCGCAGGCCGCTAACGTCGGGCACATCGCGGGCCGGGTGACGACCCATGCCGGGCGTCCGCTGGCCAGGGTGTGCGCCTTCGTGACCCCGGCTCGTCACCCCAACTTCGGCGCGCTGGCCAGGACGGGTGCCACCGGCAGGTACCGGCTGAGGGTCAAGCCGGGCCGGTACATCGTCGACTTCCTGCCCTACTGTGCGCACAAGGGCAACTTCGCCCCGCAGCTGTGGAAGAACGCGGGCGGGCTGGCCAAGGCGACAGCGGTACGCGTTAAGGCGCATCACACCGTCGCGCACGTGAACGCCGCGCTCGGCGTCGGCGCGCTCATCACGGGCCGGGTCAAGACCTTCAAGCACCCGCACCCTTCGCTGGGCGGCCTGTGCGTGGAGGCCTCAGGCACCGGCGCGCAGCGCCTGTTCTTCGGCTTCACGACCACGCACGCTAATGGAACGTTCCGGCTGCCCAGCCTGGCCACCGGGAAGTACAAGATCTCGATCACGCCGTTCTGCGGCCGCTCCTCGCCCTATCTGCCCACTCAGCTGGCCAAGCCAGTCGCCGTGACCAACGGCAAGGTCACGTCGGGAATCACCGCGTTCGTGAAGCTCGGCGGCACGATCAGCGGCACGGTGAAGGACGCTAACGGCAACAAGCTCGCTGGCATCTGCGTGGAGGCGTTCTCGCAGCGGAGTTTCGCCGAGGCCAGCACGTCGTCCGATGGAACCTACCGGCTGATCGGGCTGAGCAAGGGCAGCTACGGGGTGGACTTCGCGCCCGGGTGCGGGAACCGCCGGCCGTTCGCGCCGCTCGTCTACCCCAATCCCGTCACCGTGCGGCAGGGGAAGGTCACGCCGCACATCGACGCCGTCCTGCACCTCGACGGCTCGGCGACAGGCACAGCCACTGACAGCCGCGGCAACCCGCTCGGCGGCATCTGCGTCGTGGGGGAGAGCAGCAGCTTCGACTTCTTCTTCACGCGCACCAAGGCGGACGGCACGTATACAGCGAAGCGGGTGCCTCCTGGCAACTACGATGTCGAGTTCGTCCCCGGCGGCGCGTTCTCAGACTGCGGCAACAAGGGCAACTTCCTGCCGGTGGACGACAGCGCGACGGTCAGCAGCCAGGTCACCACGACGCTGAACGCGAGCCTGCCGACCGGCGGCATCATCAAGGGCGTCGTGCAGGACCCGCATGGCCAGCCGCTTGGCGGGCTGTGTGTCTTCTCCACGGCGGAGTTCGGCGGCTCGGCGGTCACCAAACCGGACGGCTCCTACCAGCTCAGGCAGCTGTTCACCGGTGACTACTTCGTTGGCTACCAGGGCGGATGCGGGAACCACGGCAGCGTCGCACCGCTGGCCTACAAGTCCGATCCGACCTTCTTCGCGCCGACCACGATCTCGGTGACCGCTGGCCAGGTCACCAGCGGCATCGACGCCCGGCTGCATCCGGGCGGGACGATCACCGGTCGCGTCACCGACCAGGCTGGCAAGGCCGTCACCGGTGTCTGCATGGTCGTGCAGGCATTCACCGGCGCCGGCGGCGGTTTCAACGCCTTCGGCGCATTCGTAGTCGAGCACGGCGGACGGTTCAAGGTGACCGACCTCGCGCCAGGCCAGTACGCTGTGGTCTTCTTCGGCCTGACCGCCAAGCACCGGTTCTGCGGTCCTTCGCCCTACGCGGACCAGCAGTTCCTCCGGCAAGGTGGCGGCGCGCCGTTGGACCTTGTATCCGTCCGGGGCGGCAAGATCACCGCAGGTGTCAGCGCCAGGCTCAGCCTGGCCGGCAAGATCTCCGGCACGGTCCTGAACAAGGCTGGCCACCCCGTGCCGAACATCTGCGTGACCGCGACCAACCCGCGCACCGGCGCGAACAGCCTGCAGATCACCGGTCAGCACGGCGCGTACAAGATCCCGGAGCTGACCGCTGGCCGGTACCAGGTGGAGTTCTCTAGCTGCGGCGGCGACTTCGCGTTCTTCGGTCTCACCGGCTTGAACTACGCGAACCAGTGGTACAAGGGCCACTCGTCGCAGGCAGCCGCCGACCCGGTCGCCGTGCGGGCGGGCACGACCACCACGAACATCAACGCGGCCCTGACGAAGGGCGCCTCGGTCACCGGCCAGGTCGTGTACAAGCCGAATCAGCGGCCGGTCTCCTTCGTCTGCGTATTCGCCTACACGCCTGACTTCAGCACGCTCAGCATGGGCCTCACCGACCGGCGCGGCCGTTACCTGGTGGACGGGCTGAGCACCGGCCGCTACATCCTCGAGTTCGACCAGTGCGCTGGTGAGTCGGCGCTGGCCGGCCGGATCAGGGCAGGTCGCCTGCACCTGGTCGCTGGCCAGGCGGTCCACAACGTTAACGAGCAGATGACGCTTGGCGGATCGGTGTCCGGGGTGACGTCGGCACGCCTGCCCGGCGGTCATGTCAAGCCAGAGCCAGGTACCTGCGTGGAGGTCCTGCCGTTGAGCTCGACGGCCACAGGATCCCTGACGTTCGCGCTCGATGGCGGCAGCTACCAGGCCACGAACCTCGCGGCAGGGAAGTACGAGATCCTGACTGGCGACCCGTCCTGCTCGAGCAACGCGCCGGCCCTGTCGGCCAAGCTTTCAGGGCCGGTCCAGGTGACGCCTGGCAAGACCACCGCAGGCGCGAACATCAGCCTGCTCGTCACAGGGACGATCACTGGCGTGGTGCGCGGACCGTCCGGCAGGCCGATCTCGGGCATCTGCGTGCAGGCCGTGCCTCAGCAGGGCGCCGTCGGGATTCCGGCCATCGGGATCCCGACCGCGATTACCGGCGCGGCCGGCGGCAGCTACCGCCTCACTGACCTGCAGCCTGGCACCTACAAGATCAAGTTCACCGATGGCTGCGGAGCCAGCGGCTTCGCGACCCGCTGGTACAAGAATGCCAGGACCGAGTTCGGCGGCCGGTTCGTGCACGTCACCGCCGCCAAGGTGACGAGCGGCATCGACCAGTCGTTGCCCCGCGGCTAAAGGCAAGAGCCAGTGCGCGCCGCCGGGAGCGGCGGCGCGTGCTGGCGTCTCAGCAGGAGGGCCCCCGTGCTCGGTAGATCACTAGCCATCGCAGCGGCGGGCGGCCTGCTCGCGAGCGGCCTCGCGGCCCTTCCGGCCCAAGCCAGAACGGCGGCAAGCGCGGACCAGCGGCACGACGGGGCCCCGTCAGCGGCGCCCTGAGCGACGTACAGCCTGGCAGGTACAAGGTCAAGTTCAGCACCGGGTGCGGCGGCGTCAAGTTCGTGACGCAGTGGTGGCAGAACGCGCCATCGGCGGACGCCGCGACGGTGATCGCGGTCGGTGGAGGCGCGGCGGTCACCGGGATCGACGCGACGCTGAAGCGCTAGGCAGCCAGGCAGCTACTCGAAGATCACGTAGACCTTGCGGATCGTCTCGTGGATCTGCCAGGTACCCGCCCAGCCACGCGGGAACACCGCGATGTCGCCTGGCCCGATGTCGGTCGGCGCGCCGCCGTCCGGGGTGACCGTCATCCGGCCGGACAGGATCTGGACGAACTCGTGCGTCTCGAGCTTCCAGTACGACGGGCCAGGCGTGCACTCCCAGACGCCGGCCTCCTGGTCGCCGTCCTGCCACAAGGTCAGCCCGCTCGTGGTCATTTCCTCGCCGGTCGCCTCTTCGAGCGGACCCCAGTCCTCGAGTTCCGCGGTGGCGGCCGCGGCGAGATAGGGCGTCACCGGATTGCTGTCCGTCATGGCGTTCCTTCCTGGTGGTGGGCTCAGGCCTGCGAGGTCGTCTTCTCCGGGGAAGGCAGTGTCTTCTCAGGAAACGGCAGGGCGATCGGGTCAGTAGCAAGGCGGCTGTTGCCGTGCTCGTCGAACCGGTCGAGGCCGAGGTCGCTGACATCGGTCACGGACGAGGTTCCGCTGAGCGCGACATCGGCCGCCGCCCTGGCCACAGCCGGGCCCCACATCATCCCGTGGCCGCCGGCACTAGCCACGGTGGTCCCGTTAATCTTCCGGCCAGAGATGATCGCTGGGCCGATGATCGGCAGGTGGTCGGGCGTGTAGTCGATGGTGGCCGCCCAGGTGCGGCGCAGTCCGAGGCGCGCGGTCACCGGCACCAGCGTGTGCAGGCGCCGCATGATCAGCTCCAGGTACCCGGTGTCCACGGAGCGCGCCTCGCCCGGCGGCTCGTCCGGGTTCGACATGCCGAACAGCATGCCGCCGTCCTCCGGCCGCCAGTACAGGCCGACCGCGAGGTCGAAGAGCATCGGCAGCCTGGCTGGCGCCAGGTCGGGGTGCTGCTCGGTGACGGCGACCTGGTGCCGCACGGCGCCGGCCGGGATCGTCAGGCCAGCCAGCCTGCCGACAGCGGCGAGCTCGGGCCCGCCGGTCAGCACGACGAGCGGAGCGGCGATCGGGCCGGCGGTCGTCTGGACGCCGGTGACCGCGCCCGCTGTCACGTCCAGGCCGGTGAAGCTGGTGTGCTCGAGCACGCGGACGCCGCTGACCGCGAGCGCGTGCGCGTAGGCGGTCACGTTCCGCGGCGGGTGCAGGTAGCCGTCTTCCGCGCAGTACGTCGCGCCCACAGTGAGACCCGGCGCCATGGCCGGGTTCAGCTGGTCGAACTCGCCGGGCTCAAGCCAGCGGACATCCAGGCCGAGCGAGTTCTGCATGGCCATCCGCTCGTGCGCGGCAGCGGCCTCGTCAGGCGAGAAGCACGGCAGCACATACCCCTGGGGAGTGAACCCGGAGTCGATCCCCAGCAGTTCGGCCTGGCCGAGGTAGAACCGGCGCGACCACTCACCGAGCTGCACAGCCCACGCGGTGCCGCCCTGGGTCCTGACGACGCCGGCCGCCCTGCTGCTCGCTCCCTGGCCGAGCCTGTCCTTCTCCAGCAGCACGACCCTGCCCACGCCAGCGGTCCGCAGGAAGTAGGCGCACCAGGCGCCTACCGTGCCGCCCCCGACGACAACCGCGTCGGCGGAGTCCACGATTGGCATGCCGCCGATGCTGGCATAGACTGAACGTTCAGTCAAGATCGTCAAGATTCCCGCTGGTTGACGCCTGGCCTGCCCAGGGGGCGACGCCCCAGAAGCCCGTGGTGCCTGGAAGGGGACGGATGTACAGCCTGTCAGAGCAGGACCTTGAGATCCAGGCCAGGGCGCGCCTGTTCGCCGACGAGCTGATCCCCCTGGAGACCGGCGTCGAGCTGGCGGGCGGCGAACTGCCGCCCGACCAGGAAGCCCAGCACACCGCGCGGGCTATCGAGCTCGGTCTGTTCGCATCGAACCTGCCCAAGGAGCTCGGCGGCGGCGGCTGCACCTCGGTGCAGCAGGTGCTGATCCAGGAACAAGTCGGACGCGTCACCAACGCGCTGGCCTGGGTGGTCGCGACGCCCCCGTCATGGCTGCCGGCCGTCGCCACTGCCGACCAGATAGAGCGTTACGTCAAGCCGTCGGCCCGCGGCGAGCGGAGCGAGTGCTACGCGATCACCGAGGAGGGCGCGGGCTCTGACGTCGACGCGATCGAGGCCACCGCGAGCCGCGACGGCGACGACTACGTGCTGAACGGCGTGAAATGGCATGTGACCTCGTTCAACGCCGCGGATTACGCGTTCTTTCAGGGCAAGCTGACCAATGGCGACCACGTCGGCGAGCACGCGATGTTCCTTGTGGACCTGCCGACCCCCGGCGTCCGGATCGTGCGGACGCCCGCCTACATGCACACGCTGGGTCACGCGCACCAGCACCCGATCGTGGCGTTCGAGGACGTGCGGGTGCCTGCCACGCAACTCGTGGGCGCAGAGGGCGACGGGATGTCCTTCGCGTACGAGTGGTTCAGGTTCGAGCGGCTGATGGTCGCCGCCAGGTGCCTCGGCGCAGCCGAGCGGCTGATCGCGGAGATGACCTCGTTCGCCGGCGAACGAATCGTCGGAGGGCGCCCGATCGCGCAGTTCGGCGCCGTCCAGGCGATGCTCGCGGACAGCCTCACCGAGCTCTTCGCGGCCAGGGCGCTGACCTACGAGACGGCTCGCAGCATCGACGCGGGAGCGGACGTCAAGGTGCAGCACGCGCAGTGCTCGATGGCCAAGCTCTATGCCGCCGAGATGGCCGGGCGGGTCGCCGATCGCGCGGTCCAGGTTTTCGGCGGCCGCGGCTACATGCGCGAGTACGCCGCCGAGCGGTTCTTTCGCGAGCTGCGGGTGGAGCGGATCTGGGAAGGCACCAGCGAGGTCCAGCGCGCCATCATCGCCGATCAGATGATCAAGCGAGGCCCCGGCCGGCTCGCCTGAGCGGAACCTTGCGTCCGGGCGGTGGGGCCGGGCCGCCGTGCCCCTAGCGTCCCGATCCCACCTTCCCGGCCGCCCGGACTGCCCGCCCCCGGACTGCCCGCCCCCCGGACCGACCGTTCCCTTGCCGCACCTGCCCCTGGCGGCTCCCCTGCGGCTAGCCAGCCAGGCTCGCCTCGATCGCGCTGACCACCTCCGGCGCCTCAGGCTCGGTCAGCGGCCGGAACCTGGCGAGCACCTTGCCGTCGGGCCCGACCAGGAACTTCTCGAAGTTCCACTGGATGTCGCCCGCCTTGCCCTCGGCGTCGGCGACCTCGGTCAGCTCCGCGTAGAGCGCGTGCCGGTCTGGCCCGTTGACGTCGATCTTGGCGAACATCGGGAACGTGACGCTGTAGTTAGCCGAGCAGAACTCGCTGATCTCCTCCGACGTCCCGGGCTCCTGCGCGCCGAACTGGTTGCACGGGAAGCCGACCACCACCAGGCCGCGATCCGCGAACTGGTCGTAGAGCCGCTGCAGGCCCGCGTACTGCGGCGTCAGGCCGCATTGGGACGCCACGTTGACGACGAGAATCGTCGATCCGGCGAAATCTCCCAGCGTCGCGGGGTCTCCGCTCAAGGTCTGAACATCGATATCGTGCACGGTCACGTCGGCGCTCCTGAGTTCACACTGATGGCACGTTCACCCCGCCGTGCCGGTTCAATTTCCCCGGATAACAGCGCATGCGGCATGGTTATGCCGGGCTAGCGGTATTCGTTCCCTCGCCCCGGGTACTCCGCCTGCCCGGCGGGCTCGCTAACCGACGACGGAACCGCGGCGCAGCGTTGACTCCACCCCGGCCAGCCAGCCGCGGACCAGGCCGAGCGCCAGATCCGGCCGCTCGGCCTGGCTCATGTGCGAGCAGCCAGGGAGCACGACGAACTGCGAGCCCGCGATGCCGTCGTGTGCCTGGGCCACGGTCGCCGGGGTCACCTCGTCGTGCTCCCCGCAGAACAGCAGCGTCGGCGCCTCGATCGCGCCGAGGTCAGCGGTCACGTCGAAGTCCTTCAGCGGCCCGATCACGTGGAACTCGCTCGGCCCGTTCATGGTGTGGTAGACCTCGGGGTTCGCCTCGAGCCCGCCGAAGCAGCGGTCAAGCCAGTCAGGATACGGGCGGATCCGGCACACGTGCCGGTCATAGAACGTGACCATCGTGGTCTGGTACTCCTCGCTGTCCGTCGTACCAGCCGCCTCGTGCCGCCGGAGCACCGCGTCGACCTCGGGCGGCAGTTCCGCGCGCAGCTTGTCCAGCTCGGTCAGCCAGAGCGCCACGCTGGCCGGCGAGGACTCGACCAGCAGGCTGACCAGGCCCGCTGGCTTGGTGCTGGCGTACGCCATGCCGAGCATGCCGCCCCAGGAGTGACCGAGCACGTGGCAGCGGCCGAGTCCGAGCTCGTCGCGAACGGCGGCGAGCTCAGCCAGGTAGAGCTCGGTCGTCCACATCGCCGGGTCGTGCGGCTCGCTGACGGCCGAGTTTCCGCAGCCGAGCTGGTCGTAGCAGATGACGCGGCGGCCGTCGGCAGCGAGCTCTAGGTACGGCTCCATGTGATGCCAGGTCGCACCGGGCCCGCCGTGCAGGCAGAGCAGCGGGAACTTCCCCGGCTCCTCGGGCTCCCCGGTCACCCGGTACCAGGTCCGGTAGCCCGCGAAGGACAGGTAACCCTCCCCGGCCGGCAAATCGTCATTCATGCTCCCGAGGTCTCCCACTCCGCGTGCGCTCGGCGATAGGGGTCAGTAGGACTTATTTGAACACAATCGACCGGGGCTCGTCCTCCTTGACGGCCGGGTCATTACAGCCGCGGGTCGACTGGCTCGGATTCCAGGGCCAGCACCGCGAAGACGCACTCGTGCACCCGCCAGAGCGGCTCACCCCTGGCGACCCGGTCGAGTGCCTCAAGACCGAGCGCGTACTCGCGCGCGGCCAGCGAGCGCTTGTGACCGAGCCCGCGGCTTCGCAGCCGCTCTAGGTTGGCAGGCTCGGCGTAGTCAGGTCCGTAGATGATGCGCAGGTACTCGTGCCCGCGTACTTTCAGGCCAGGCTGGACCAGGCCGCGACGCCCGCGGACCAGGTTCGCGGCTGGCTTGACCACCATTCCCTCGCCGCCAGCGGCGGTCAGCTCCTCCCACCAGGCGGTCGCGGCGGCCAGCGATTCCGGGTCTGTGATGTCCGCGACCATCCTGCCGGTCGGCGCGACCAGCCCGGGCGCGGCCTCGACCAGGCGATCTGCGATCGCCAGGTGCCAGACGTGCGGCCGGTCTGCGTACGCAGCGCCCTCGGTCGCGAGGAGCTGGAACGGCGCGAACCTGACGCCGTCGAGCCCGTCGGTTGGCCAGCAGTAGCGGCGATAGGCGGCGGTGAAGGCGTCGGCGTTCGCGGCGCGCGCCCGCGTGCGCCCGGCCAGCGCCGTGACGTCCAGGCCGGCGGCCGCTGCCTGCTCGAGCGCGTGCACCGCGGCGGGCAGCGCGTGCCTAGCCGCCGCCCCTACCGCCCCGTACTGGGTCCTGACCAGGTCCTCGGCCTTCGCGCTCCATGGCAGCAGCTCCGCGTCGAGCAGCAGCCAGCCAGTGCCGAGCTCGTCGAACAGGCCCGCGGCCTCGGCCGCGGCGCGGAGCCTGGCCAGCATGTCCTCGGCGAGGGCGGGGCGGAAGAACGGGCGCCCCGTCCTGGTCCAGATCGCGCCGGTGGCGTCGCTCTCGCTGAAACGCCGGCGCGCGACCTCCTGGTCACGGCAGACGAGCGCGACCGCCCGCGAGCCCATGTGCTTCTGCTCGCACACGACCGCGTCCACGCCGTCGGCCCGGTAGGCGTCGAAGGCCTGGTCGGGGTGCTCGAGCAGGCCGGGCCTGACCGAGGTCGCGACCGGGCTCATCGTCGGCGGCAGGTATGCCAGCCAGCGCGGGTCGACGGCGAACCTGCTCATCACCTCGAGCGCGGCGGCAGCGTTCTCCTCCTGCACCGTCATCCGTCCGTACCGCGATGTCTCGATGGTGCGGCGGCCGGTCACGTCGGAGATGTCCAGCACATCGGGATCACGCCTGGCCGCGGGCGCGGACGCCGAGTCTGGCGCCGTGGTCGCCGCGGCGTTCACAGGGAACGGGCGGGCCGGCGTAGTAGACCTGGGCGGCCGGCACGAAGGCCAGCTCGCGCTCCGGGTAGCGCAGCGCGGTGAGCCGGCCGCCGAACACGCAGCCGGTGTCCAGGCACATGGTGCCGTTCACCCACTCGGCCGTGGGCACGGGCGTGTGTCCGTACAGCACCATCGCGCTGCCGCGGTAGTCGTTCGCCCAGGGATAGCGAACGGGCAGCCCGAACTCGTCGGTCTCGCCGGTCGTCTCGCCGTAGAGGCAGAACGTGCGGACCCGGCCCGAGGCGCGGCCCTGATAGCGCTCGGGCAGCCCGGCATGGCTGACCACCAACCTGCCGCCGTCGAGGATGTAGTGCGAGATCAGCCCGTCGAGGAACGCCTCGACATCGGTCACGAACGCGGCCGGTTCGGCCTCGAGCTGCGCGAGCGACTCGGCCAGGCCGTGGGTCACCTGCACCTTTCTGCCGCGCAGCGCCCTGAGCAGCTTGTTCTCGTGGTTTCCTGGCACGCACAGCGCCTCGCCGCGCGCGGCCATGCCCATCACCAGGCGGAGCACGCCTGGGGTGTCGGGGCCGCGGTCCACGAGATCGCCGACGAAAACGGCCCGCCTTCCGGCCGGATGCCGGGCTCCGGCAGCGCGGCCCGCGTCGTCCCTGGTCAGCTCGTATCCGAGGTCGGCCAGCAGCGTCTCGAGCTCGGCCAGGCAGCCGTGCACGTCGCCGATGACGTCGAACGGGCCGACCTGATCCCGCAGGTCGTTGAATAGTTTGGTCCTGGTCAGCAGCGCGGAACTGACGTCTGCTTCCGACCTGAGCACGTGGACGCGCCTGAACCCTTCGCGCTCGAGCCCGCGGAGCCCGCGCCGGAGCTGGTCACGCTGCCTGCGGATGACATGCGCCCCGAACGCCCGGTCGGGCCTGTCCGCGTTCCGGTCCGCGCAGACCCGCTCTGGCAGGTCTAGCACGATCGCGACCGGCAGGACGTCGTGCTCCCTGGCCAGGTTGAGCAGCTGCTTGCGGCTTTCCTGCTGCACATTCGTCGCGTCGATGACGGTGAGGCGGCCTGCCGCGAGCCGCTTGCTCGCGATGTAGTGCAGCACGTCGAACGCGTCCTTGCTGGCCGACTGATCGTTTTCGTCGTCGGCGACCAGGCCGCGGCAGAAGTCGCTGGAGATGACCTCGGTCGGCGCGAAGTGGGCGCTGGCGAACGTCGACTTGCCAGATCCGCTCGCACCGATCAGCACGACCAGGCTGAGCTCGGGCACGTCGATGACGCGCCCGCCTGAAGTGGCCGACTCCGCCGCGATCATGCGGCGGCCCTGGTGAAGACCGCCATCTGCGTGGGCGGCCCGACCTCAGGATCGTCCTGGCCCACCGGCAGGAACCTGACGTCATACCCGCGC
Source organism: uncultured Actinomycetota bacterium (assembly GCA_963739025.1). Lineage (GTDB taxonomy): Bacteria > Actinomycetota > Actinomycetes > Streptosporangiales > Streptosporangiaceae > Chersky-822. The sequence continues at coordinate 125,047 of CAVTYS010000010.1, forward strand.
TCGGCGGCCACCCGCCGCGCCCATGACGCGAATTCCTCGCGGTTCCATTCAAAGCGGTGATCGCGGTGCCGCACCCCGCCAGCAGGCAGGTTCTCGAAGCGGACGTTGTGCTCGCTGTTCGGCGTCGTGACGACGACGTGGCCGGGGCGCGCGGCCTCGAAGACGGTCCGTTCGAGGGCCCCAAGCCTGGGCTGGTCGATGTGCTCGATGACCTCCATCAGGACGAGCGCGTCCAGCCCGGCGAGCCGCTGGTCCCGGTAGGTCAGCGACGTCTGGATCAACCTCAGGCGCTCTCGTCGCCTCGGTGGCATCCGGTCGAGCCTGAGCCGCCGCTCGGCGATCTCCAGCGCGCGAGACGACACGTCGGCGGCGATGACCTCGGTGAACGCATCGTCGGCGAGCAGGGCAGCGGTGAGCGCGCCCTCCCCGCAGCCGACGTCGGCGACGCGGCGGGCGTTGGCAGCCCGCAGCACGGCGAGCACGGCACCGCAGCGCTGCTCGGCCAGCGATACCGGCCTGCCCTCGTGGTCCTCGTCCTCGCTCGGGTCGGGCACCGCGTTGTCGAAGGACTCAGGCTCGGCGTCGTCGACCTCCGCGAGCCTGGCCAGCGCCGACTTGTACAGGCTGGCCTTGTGCGCCAGGTACCGCCGGGTGATCAGCGGCTTCTCCGGGTGCCCAGCGAGCCAGCCGCCGTCGGCCCCGCCTCCGGCCCTGACCAGTTTGTCGACCTCGTCGGTGCTGACCCAGTAGTGCTTGGCGTCGTCCAGGACGGGCAGCAGGACGTACAGGTGGTTCAGCGCGTCGGCAAGCCTGACCTGGCCGGACAGCCGCACGTCCAGGTAGCGCGAGTCACCCCAGGCAGGAAACGCCTCATCCAGCGCGATCGCGCTCGCTTCGACCTGCCACCCGAGCGGAGCGAAGAGCCGCCGCGCCAGCTCGGGACCGCCCCGGCAGGGCAGCACGGGAATCGCCAGTTCGAGCGGGATCGGGCTGGCCGCCAGCTCAGGCCTGGCCTCGCACCGGCCCGCCATCGCGGTCTTGTACACGCGCGACATCGCGACCGCGAGCAGGCTCGATGCGGCGTAGGGCCGGTCGTTCACGTACTGACCGAGCGTGAATCCTTCGCCGCCGTCAGGCCCGCGACGCCCGCGGATCAGGCCAACTGGATCGACCTCGAGCAGCAGCGCGGCCGTGCACCGAGTCGCGGTGGCCTCGGGGTAGAACACGTGCGCGGCTCCCGACGCGACCTCGAACGACTGCACCCGTGCCGGGTTCTTGTGCAGCAGGTAACCGAGGTCCGTCGCCGGCCACGACGTCGTCACGGCAGCCGGGGAGCCAGCGCCGGCGGACTGCGCGCCCGTAGTCGTGATGGTCAGCAGCACAATCGACCATCCTCCCCGACGAAGACCCGTATCGCCGCCTCAATTAGCAGTCCCGACTTCACACGGATTCCCTGACCACAAAAAGGTCAATTCGGACGCAATCTTGGCGGAAACCCGTGCGGAGTGGGCGCGGCGCCGCTCGGGACGGGGCGTGGCGGGGCGGGACGGGGCGGGGCGGGACGGGGCGGGGCGGGAACGGGGGCGAGGGGCATGAGGCTAAGCATGACGAACGCCGCGGAGCGGGGCAAAGCCCGCTCCGCGGCGTCGTTCTGAACGTGGAGGTGGCGGGAATCGAACCCGCGTCCTTCCGTACCTCACCAGGGCTTCTCCGGGCGCAGCCTGCTGTGTTTTTCTCAGCCCCGGCGGTCACGCAGGCAAGTCGCCGACGGGCTCAGTCGCTGTTAAATGTCCCGATTAGTCCCGCGACCGGGCTAAGCGGTGGATCCTCCTAGCTGACGCCAGGCACCGGGTCGGAGGAACGCCCGGACTGACGGTCTCTATGCTCGCTTAGGCAGCGAGGGAGAGACTAGTGCGCGTTGAGTTGGCACTTATCGTTTGCGGCAACAGGATTTGCGAGGTCATCACCGCAACCCTCGGCCCGCTTCCCCTGGATCAACTACCGAAGTCGAAGCCAGTCACCCCCTATTGAGTTTTCACTGATGATACTCACTGGCTCGCCGACGAGACACGCCGCGTGGGCCGGGTCTGCCGGAACCAGTGAGATCTCATCGGACAACACTGCCGCTCGTGCTGGCATTCCACGGGTGCAGAATCAGGACCAAGGCCAGTTCCTGGCAGAAGAAGACCCCTGCGGGCGCTGGCGGTGGCCGAAGACGCGCCCGCAGGGGTATGACCGGCAGGGTCGGGGCCGGTCCCAATGGCGCCGGGCCTCCCCCGAGATGAGGCCCGGTTCTCATCACACGGCTGGGCCGCAACCCCCCAAGCGGCAGACCAGCCTCATTAGGTAAGACGCCGGAGTGTCATCGGTTGGTTGCTCGGCGTGACGATTTCCTCCAACGATCTTGGGTAAGCCGCGCGAGTCTTCGTCTCTGGCCCTAGTTACGCGCGGTCCACCCCGAGATAACCGATGCCATCGCGAAGGGTCGGCGGTGGTTGTCCTGGGTTTAGCCAATGCTTGCTTGCGGTTGCTCAGGATCCGGCCGACAGCGCCTTGGCGAATTCGTGCGCCACCTGGACCGCGGGATCGTAAACGGCGGAGCGGGTGAAGGCCACGACCGCGAACGCCACCCCGCTGCGGAACCCGACGAACCAGACGGCCCGGATCTTCGGGTGACCTGGCAGCGGCGCCGTGCCCACCTGGCCGTACAGGGTGCTGCCGGACAGGCGGGCCGCCTTCGCAGCTCCTGAGCTGACCGTGCCCGCCATCAACTGCTGCAACTGGCCGATGACGTGGGTCTTCAGCCGCAACGGCACCTTCTCTCCCGACGTGAGGGTGGGGCCGTTCGGCCTCGTGACGATCGACGGCCGGTGCCAGGATCCCGAGTCGACGACACCCGCCGCCAGCGCCATGTCCAGCGGGCTGACGAACACAGTGCCGGTTCCGATAGCGTCCGCGGCCTTTTCGCCCACGTTGCCCGGCTTCTCGATGCTACCGGTGAACGGAGCCGGATGGAGCGGCAGCTGCCACGGCACGCCGATGCCGAACTGCGCGGCCGCGGTCTGCAGGTCGGAGCCGTTCAGCAGCAACGACAGGTGCACGAAGGCCGTCGTGCAGGCATGGGCGAAGTCGGCGCTGAATCGCGGCGGGCCAAGCTTGGGTACCGGCGGGACGTTCACGAAGTTGCGCGTACCGGCCGTGCCCCCTTGCCAGCACGGGACCCGCGCGTTCGGGCCGAGTCCCCGGTCTTTGGAAAGCAGCGCCGCGGTCGGCACGATCGTGAACGCCTGCCCTGGCTGGTACTGTCCGGCCAGCGGGTCGACGTCAGGCGTGCCGCCTGCCTGCCGCTCGGCCACAGCCAGGATCTGGCCGGTGTTCGCCTGGACCGCGACCACCGTTGCTGAGTAACCAAGCCCGCTCAGTGCCCGCTGCGCGGCCCGCTGTACCCGCAGGTCGATCGTGGTCCGCACGGACGTGCCGCGCTGACCCGGCCAGCGCTTCAGCACCTTGACCGGGTGCCCCTTGGCGCTCTGCACGACGACCTCAGTCGTGGCGGTGCCCGCGAGCGTCGCTTGGTAGGTCTCCTGGAGGCCGGACAGGCCTACTGTCGTGCCAGGCCGGTACGGCGAGCCGTCCTCGATGAGTTCCTTGGTCGCTTCCGTGCCGACCTGGCCGGTGATGTCGGGCACCGCGCTCTTGAAGAGCCGCGTCATGACCTGCCGGTGCGTCAGGTCAGGTACCAGGCCGAGCGCCCTGCTCAGGCGCCGGAACTTGCGCGGGGACAGCTGGACAAGTTCGAGGAATCTGTTCGGCGGCGCGGCGAGGATCTGGCCGACCATCTGATCGGCCTCGGACGAGGCCAGCCCGGTGAGCTTGGCCAGCTTCGTCGCCGTCGCGACAGGATTCCTGACCCGGTCTGGCCGAACGCCGACCTCGACCGCGGCTGAGCGCAGGATCAGCGGCTTGCCCGACGCGTCGAGCAGTGGCGCGCGCCCTGGCACCTTGGTCAGGACGGCCAGGCGGTCACCGACGCCGAGCCCGGGAACGACCACCGACGGCGACCAGGCGACCAGCCAGCTGCTGCCATGGCGGCGAAGCGTGAAGTGGCCCTGGTACTTCCATGGCCGCCCGCCCCTCCCGAGGTCGATTTCCGCATTGAAGTAAGCAACGGCGGTGTCGCCGTGCACGCGGATCGGGCCCATGCCGAGGGACAGGTCAGCGGCGCCGAGCTGGCTGTAGGCGTTCCGCAGGACGCTGGCCACGACCGGCTGACGGCCTGTCGTGAGCGTGGCGGCAAGCCGGTAGTCGCGGTTCTCCCAGGCCAGCAGGAATGCCTTGACGCTGGCAGTCACGGACGGGTCGGACTGACCCGCTCCTGTGACGCCCGCGATGATCACGACGGCCGCGGCGCAGACCAGCGAGCCCAGCCTGATCATCGTGCTTCGTGACTTGATGAGGCGTTTCCGCGGCTGCAGGTCCCGGCCGGCTGGCCGCTGCAGCACCTGCCGGAAGCCGGCAAGGTTGGCTGGCGGGCTGAACCGAGGCAGGCCGGCGGGCCTCGTCCTGAACGCTTCATGCGTGCTCGGCGTTGGGACTCCGGCCCCGCCGGCACCGTTGGCCTGCCCGGGCCTCAGCTCCACCGGCCCGTGCGGCCGCGGGCCCAGCCGCGCGGCGCCGAATTCCGTTGGCACGAACCGGCCAGGCCCAGGCTGGCTGTGGAGGGGCGGGCCAGCCTCAAACTGACCGGGGTCGAACTGACCGGGCTCACGCAGGGCCGACTCGAACTGGCCGCGGTCGAGGTCCTCGCCGCTGGCCTGCACATCAGCGGCCGCATCGGGCTGGGAACGACCCGCCCGATGCCGGGCTGAATGGGCGCCCCGCCTAGCCATGCCGGCCATCAGTCGCCATTGTGCTACCTTCGGCGCCGCATGGCACGTTCGACTTCCCTCGTGGCGTCCCTTCGTGCCAGTTCCTGCCGCTTGTCATAGGTACGCCGGCCACGGCCGAGGGCGAGTTCGACCTTGACTTTTCCATCTGAGAAGTACAACGACAAAGGGACGAGCGTCAGCCCGCCTTCGGCGGTCGACCTGGCAAGCCGGTCGATCTCCTTGCGATGCAAGAGCAGCTTGCGGACGCGCCGCGGCTCGTGGTTGGTCCAGGTGCCCTGCACGTACTGCGGGATGTGAACGCCGTGCAGCCATACCTCACCGTCAGTGATCAGGCCATATCCTTCGGTCAGAGTTGCTCTACCCGCTCGCAGCGACTTGACCTCAGTTCCGGTCAGCATGATTCCGGCCTCGACCACGTCCTCGATGGTGTAGTCGTGCCGTGCTCGCCTGTTGCTGGCGACCAGCTTCCTGCCCGGCCCGGACTTTCCAGACCGCTGCGCCTTGCCGCCGCGCGACTTACCCTGCGTTGCCACCACGGTATAAGTGTGGCCCCTCAGTGTCATTCCTCAGACGCGCAGGTAGCGCCTGAGCGTGAGGAACGAGGTCGTCCCGCACAGCAGCAAGCCGACGAGCATGGTCACCACCACGACCTCGGCGAGGTCGCCGACCGACAGCTGGGCATGGAACGGGAAGTAGTTCTGCAGCCCGTCGAGGCCCGCCTTCGCGCCCGCCAGCAGCCCGACCGCGACGAGCCAGCCGAACAGGCCGGCGATCATGCCCTCCACCAGGAACGGCAGCTGGACGTAGAAGTTCGACGCGCCGACCAACCGCATAATGGCCGTCTCCCGCCGCCGGTTGAACGCCGACAGCCTGATGGTGTTCGCCACCAGCAGGATCGCCGCGATGATCAGGATGATCGCCACCACGATGACCGCGTTCCTGGCGCCGTCGAGCAGCTTGTAGAAGTTCTGCAGGATCGACGAGTCGTCGCCGACCGAGTCGACGCCGGGCATGCCCGTGACGGCGGCCGTCACCGGGCCGGCGTCGGTCTGCGCGTTCTTGAGCTTGACCTGGAAGGAGGCCGGGATATCGCCGGGGAGCACAGAGTCGATGAACACGGGATCGTAGGCGAATTCCTTCCTGAACTGGCGCAGGTTAGCCTCCTGGCTCTGGAAGGTGACGTCGACCACCTGCGGGAGCTTGCGGAGCGTCCGCTGGATCTGCGAGGTCTGGGCCGTCGTCGCCGGGCCGTTCTTCGTGCACTGCGGGCTCAGCGGGTTGTTGTCGCACAGGTAGATGGAGAGCTCGACCTTGCTCTGCCAGAGCGCCCTGGTGTGGTTGACCTGCTTGACGAACAGCAGGCCAGTACCGAGCAGCGACAGGCTGATCGCGACAACCACGATCAGCGCGACCGTCATCGTCAGGTTCCGCCTGAGGCCGATCCACACCTCGCCGAATACGAACTGCGCACGCATGTAACTGATCCCTTGTTGTCCTCGCCTGCTGCAGGACTGCCAGCAGGCTGGTCTGCCTACCGACTAGTAGGCCTGGCCATAGACGCCGCGCGACTGGTCGCGCACGACTTTGCCGTACTCAAGCTCAATGACACGCTTACGCATGGAGTCCACGATCGCGGCGTCGTGCGTCGCCATCACGACCGTGGTGCCGGTCCGATTGATCCGGTCGAGAACCTTCATGATGCCGATCGAGGTCGCTGGGTCGATGTTGCCCGTGGGCTCGTCCGCCAGCAGGATCATCGGCCGGTTGACGAACGCCCTGGCCATCGCGACTCGCTGTTGCTCGCCGCCGGACAGCTCGTCGGGCATCCGGTCGCCCTTGCCCTCGAGCCCGACCAGGTCGATGACCTCGGGCACAACCTTGCGGATGAACCGGCGCGGCTTGCCGATGACCTCGAGCGCGAAGGCGATGTTCTGGTAGACGCTCTTGCCTGGCAGCAGCCTGAAGTCCTGGAACACGCACCCGATCCGGCGCCGCAGCTGCGGCACCTTCCAGTTGGTGAGCCTGGCGAGATCGCGCCCCGCCACGTAGATCCGCCCGTCGGTTGGGCGCTCTTCACGGAGGATCAGCCGCAAAAAGGTCGACTTGCCCGACCCCGACGGCCCGACCAGGAAGACGAACTCACCCTTTTCCACGTCAAGATCGACGCTTTCGAGGGCGGGACGGCTCTGATTCGGGTACGTCTTGGTGACGCTCTCGAAGTGAATCACAGGCCCATCACAACGCTCGATAATGAAGATGTACGGAACCCACGGCGTCCCGGTTTGATCACGGGACAGTCTAGGGGGGAAACTGGGCTGGAACGTCCAACATTGTCGAAGTGAGCGGACGGCACGTCCCTGGAGGGACCCCATGAGCTGCGAGCACCTGATCTGCGCACAGTGCTCTGGGCCAGTCGCTGAGGCCCGGTGCCCCGTGTGCCGCGCAGCCAAGTCTGACCTGCACCATCACAGTCACGGGTTCAGCGTTCCTTACGCGGTTTTGCTGCTGCTGCTGGCCATCGCGGTCGCGCTGGCCGTGCAGCACCTCGGCCTCTAATCGGGAGCGCAACGTAACCTACGACGCCACTGTTGCGTCTTCGGCTGGCCTCGCCACCGCCTTGAGTTGCGCCCTGCCTACAGGCCCTGGGTGCGCAGCCAGCGGATCTCGGCCTCGATGAAATCGTCGATCTCGCCGTCCATCACGGCCGCGGTGTTGCCCGTCTCGTAGCCGGTCCGCAGGTCCTTGATGTTCTGGTACGGGTGCAGCACGTAATTGCGGATCTGAGTGCCCCAGCTGCGCCCGCCGTCACCGCGCAGCTCGTTCATCTTCGCGGCCTGCTCCTCGCGCTTGCGCTCGAGCAGCTTGGCCTGCAGCACGGCCATCGCGCTGGCCCGGTTCTGGATCTGGCTGCGCTCGTTCTGGCAGGACACCACGATCCCGGTTGGCAGGTGGGTGATCCTGACCGCCGAGTCCGTGGTGTTGACCCCCTGGCCGCCTGGGCCGCTCGACCGGTAGACGTCGATCCGCAGCTCGTCGTCGGAGATGTCGATGTGGTCGGCCTGCTGGACGACCGGGATCACGTCGACGCCGGCGAAGGAGGTCTGGCGGCGGCCCTGGTTGTCGTATTTGGAGATCCTGACCATCCGGTGCGTGCCGTGCTCGCCGCGCAGCGTCCCGTACGCGTACGGCGCCTTGATCCCGAACGTGGTCGACTTGATGCCAGCCTCTTCGGCATAAGACGTGTCGTAGATCTCGGTTGGGTAGCCGTGCCGCTCGGCCCAGCGCAGGTAGATGCGCTGCAGGCCCTCGGCCCAGTCGGCCGCGTCGGCGCCGCCCGCCTGGGCGTTGATCGTGATCAGCGCCTCGCGTGAGTCGTACTCGCCGGATAGCAGGGTCCTGATCTCGAGCTGGTCGATCTGGCTCTTGACCGCGGCCAGCTCGCGCAGCGCCTCTTGCATCGTCGGATCGTCGTGCTCGCTCTCGGCCAGCTCGAACATGACCGACAGGTCATCCAGCCTCGCGTGCAGGCTCTCCAGCCTGGCTAGCTCCGAGTCGAGATAGGACAGCCGGCGGGTGACAGCCTGGGCGTTCTCCTGGTCCTCCCACAACCTGGGGTCGGCCGAACGCTCGCGCAGATCGTCGGCCTCCTTCCGCATCCCTTCGGGGTTGAGGACAGCCTCGATACTGGCGAGCTTCGACCTGAGCTCCGAAATCTCGCTCGCGTAATCGATTGCCATGGCGGAAGCCTACGCGAAAACCGGCACGACCCTTCAGCCGCGGCGTGCGGCTCAGCCGGGCAGGGTGCTTGAGGCGATCAGCGTGCGGATCGCCCGGACCGCGACAGAGAGCGTCGCCACGGTGAACGCGTCGCTCTCCCAGATCTCGACCAGCGTCTGGGTTGCCCTGGCGACCGCGGCGTCGTTCCTCGCCACCCAGGCAGCCAGCCGCTGCTCAGGCGTGCCAGTCTCGGTGACGGTCAGGACATCCCTGGTGAGCGCGGCGTGCTCGGTGTAGAGGTCATCGCGCAGCGCGTTCCTGGCCATCGTGTTCCACCGGTCGTCACGCGCCAGCGCGGTGATCCGGTCCCGCAGCCTGGTGATCTGGAGCCGGTCGGCCAGGTCGAAGTAGACCTCCGCGGTCTCCTCCACAGGCCGGCCGGTGCTCGAGGCGATGTCGACGATGTCGAAGGCGGAGTACGCGGGCACCATCGCGGCCACGCGCTCGGCCAGGTTGTCAGGGAAGCCGCGGCTCGCGAAGATCTCCCGGCGCTCATCGAAACTGGACATGTCGAGCCCGGCCAGCATCTTCGGCAGCCCGCCAGCCACGGTCAGCACGCCGCCAGCGAAGAAATCGATCGTCGCCTGGATGTCGAACGGCGGCCGCCTGAAGTGCAGCAGCCACCTGGTCGCCCGCTCGGTCAGCTTGCGCGCCTCGAGCAACGCGAAAACCTGAGCCGAGGTGCCCACCTGGCCGTCCAGCGCCCGCAGCTGCAGCCAGAACCCCGGCATGTCGAAGACCTCGCGGGCAACCAGCCATGCCTCGGTGATGTGCGGCACAGACGCGCCAGTCTCCTCGTTCAGCCGGAACGCGAACGTGATGCCCGACTTGTCCACCATCTCATTCATCACCGCGGTGGTGATGATCTCCCTGTGCAGCCGGTGCGACGGCATCCGGTCTGTGAAGCGCTCGCGCAGCGGGATCGGGAAATACCTGTTCAGAGCCCGCCTGAGATACGGGTCGTCCGGCACCTCGGAGCCGAGCACCTCCTGGCGGACCGCGATCTTGGTGTGCGCGAGCAGCACGGAGAACTCGGGCAGCGTCAGGCCGGAGCCGGTCGACCGGCGCTCGGCGATGTCCTTGTCGGCAGGCAGCACGTCAAGGCGGCGCCTGATCCGGCCTTCACGCTCCAGCTTCCTGATGTACCTGGCATGCACGTGCAGCATCTGCGCCGACTGGGCGCGGGCGGCGGCGAGCGCCCGGTTCTGGTGGTAGTTGTCGGCCAGCACCAACCGGGCGACCTCGTCGGTCATCGACTGCAGCAGCTCGTCACGGTCGGCGGTGGTCATTTCTCCGTCGCGGACGACCTCGTCGAGCAGGATCTTGATGTTCACCTCGTGGTCCGAGGTGTCCACGCCGGCCGAGTTGTCGATGAAGTCGGTGTTCACCAGCCCGCCAGCCAGGGAGTACTCGATCCTGGCCTCCTGGGTCAGGCCCAGGTTGCCGCCTTCGCCGATCACCCTGGCCCGCAGCTGCGAGGCATCGATCCTGACCGCGTCGTTCGACCTGTCCCCGACGTCGGCGTGTGACTGGTTGGAGGCCTTCACGTAGGTGCCGATGCCGCCGTTCCACAGCAGGTCGACCGGTGCCGCGAGTATCGCCGAGATGAGCTGGTCGGGCGAGAGGGCCGTGATCCCGTCCTCCAGCCCGAGCACGGCGCGGACCTGCGGCGAGACCGGTACCGACTTGGCCGAGCGCGGCCAGACCCCGCCGCCGCCCGAGATCAGGGCGCCGTCGTAGTCCGCCCAGGAAGACCTGGGCAGCTCGAACAGCCGCCGCCGTTCGGCGAAGCCCGTGACTGGATCGGGATCGGGATCGACGAAGACATGCCTGTGGTCGAACGCGGCCACCAGCTTGATGTGCTCCGACAGCAGCATCCCGTTGCCGAACACGTCGCCCGACATGTCGCCGACCCCGACAACCGTGAAGTCGGTCTTGCCGACGTCGACGCCCAGAGTCTGGAAGTGGAATTTGACCGATTCCCAGGCACCGCGCGCCGTGATGCCCATCTTCTTGTGGTCATATCCAGCCGAGCCGCCTGAGGCGAATGCGTCGCCCAGCCAGAAGCCGCGCTTCAGCGCGATCTCGTTCGCCGCGTCGGAGAACGTCGCCGTCCCCTTGTCGGCCGCGACCACCAGGTACGGGTCATCACCGTCATGCCTGACCACGCGCTCGGGCGGGACGACCTGGCCGGCCAGCAGGTTGTCGGTGATGTCGAGCATGGCGCTGATGAACATCCGGTAGCAGGCCAGCACCTCGCCCTGATAGGCCTCGCGCTCGGCCGGGTCGGGCAGTTGCTTGCAGACGAACCCGCCCTTGGCGCCGGACGGCACGATCACCGAGTTCTTGACCTCCTGGGCCTTGGCCAGCCCGAGGATCTCGGTACGGAAGTCCTCGCGCCGGTCCGACCAGCGCAGGCCACCGCGCGCAACGTTGGCGAACCGCAGGTGAACGCCCTCGAACCGAGGCGAGTAGACGAACAGCTCGAACTTCGGCCGCGGCGCTGGCAGGTCGGGCACCCGCGAGGCGTCCAGTTTGAACACCAGGTAAGGCGTGGATCCCGCTGATCCCCCAGGGGAGCCACTGAAATAGTTCGTCCGCTGAGTGGCGGTGATCAGGCCGAGGTACGCCCGCAGGATCCGGTCCTCGTCGAGGCTGGCCACGTCGTCGAGTTCGCCGCTGATCTCCTCGAACAGCGCCTCGCTGCGCTCGGCCTGCCCGGCGACCCGCTCTGGCTCGAAGCGCGACTCGAACAGCCGGATCAGCCGGCGGGCGATGACGGGGTTGGAGCGGAGCACCCGAGAGATGTAGCCGGAGCTGAACGTCGTGCCTGCCTGCTGCAGGTACTTGGCGTACGCGCGGAGCACCACGACCTGCCGCCAGGACAGGCCAGCGTCGAGCACCAGCGAGTTGAACCCGTCGTCCTCGATCTCACCCATCCACAGCGCCGCGAGCGCGCCCTCGAGCTGGCCGGCCACGGACGCGAGCGACACGTGCGGTACCTGAGTGGTGCGCCCGCCTGGCCCGGACGCCGCAGCGGCCTCCCTGCGCAGCCCGAAGTCATAGATCCAGAACGGCTCGGCGCCAGGGAACTCGTAGGGGTGCTCGTCGACGACTTCCACGCCCATGTGCTGCAGCCTGGGCAGCACGTCAGTCAGGGTGATCGGCGACCCGGTCCTGTGGATGGTCAGCCGCCAGACCCGGCGCTGGCCGCCGGGGAACGCGGTGTCGCCTTGGCCGGGCGCGGGGATTGCCGCTGGCGTGCTCAGCTCACCCGTGGTCGCGGTGGCTGGATCGTGTTCCACGGGGACGCCGCCGACGTAGCCGGCCGACTCCCACATCTCGAATGAGATGTCCAGGCCTGACCTGCGCATCTGCCGGACCTTCGCGAGATCGGAGATGGCGGCCGCGGCGGGCACGTCGGCCTTGTAGGTGTCCGAGATCGAGCCAGCGAACTCGGCGAGCAAGGCCCGCCCCTCTCGCTCCCCGAGCTGGGCAACGCCCTCGCGTACGAGGTCGTCGTCCCAGGAACGCACGGCGGCCGCGATCGCCTGCTCGAGCGCGGCCACATCGGGGTCGACCAGGTTCTTGCCGCGCTCGGCCCTGACAACGATGTGCAGCCGGGCGATCGGACCCTCGTCAACGACGGCGCTGTAGTCGACCTGCGCTCCGCCGAGCACCCGGCGCAGTATCTCCTGTACCGCGATCCTGACCTTGGTGTTGTACCTGTCCCTTGACAGGTAGATCAGGCAAGAGACGTATCGGCCGTAGACGTCCTTGCGCAGGAACAGCCTGGTCTGCATGCGCTCGCGCAGCCGCAGCACCTCGCTGGCGACGCTGGCGAGCTCGGCGACCGGCGTCGAGAACAGTTCTTCGCGCGGGTACACCTCCATGAACTCCGCGACGGCCCGGCCATCGTGGCTGTCGGCCGACATGCCGCTGGCGTCGTACACCTCGGTCAGCTTCCGGCGCAGGATGGGAATCCTGGCGATGCTGTCGGTGTAGGCCATGTGGGTGTACAGGCCGAGGAATCGCCACTCACCGATGACCTTGCCGGACTCAGAGATCCGCTTGATCCCCACGTAGTCCAGGTAGCTGGAGCGGTGCACGGTGGCGCGGGAGTTCGCCTTCGTGACGATCAGCCGGTGGCTGGGGTCGGTGGCGATGTGCCTGGCTTGCGACGACAGCGCGGACAGCTGAGTAGTGTGCGCCTTGTCGTGCCGCAAGATGCCAAGGCCGGTGCCCGGCACCCCCCGCAGCGCGAGACCGTCGGCGTCGTTGATCAGGTCGTACTCGCGGAAACCGAGGAAGGTGAAGTGCGAGTCGACAAGCCAGCGCAGCAGTAGCTCGATCTCCGACGGCGACTCAGCCGGGCTGGACGGGACGACCCAGCCGCCTGACTTCGGGCCGCCTCCGCCTGGCGAGCCAACGGCCAATCGCGCCTGTTCCGCCGCCGCTGCGTCGCCCGTCAGCTGGCGGTCGACGGCGCCGGTCGCCGCGAGCTCGTCGGCGATGCGCAGCGCCATCGCCCGCATCTTCGGGTAATCCTCGACGGCGAGCCTGACGTCCCAGAGCGCGTGCTCCAGGTCGGCGGCGATCGCCGTGGCCTTGCCGGGCGCCAGCTTGGTGACCTCGATGTGCGACCACGACTCGGTGATCACGTCGGTGCTGTCTTGAGCGCCGGTCTCGCTCGGGCCGCCGACCTCGCGAAGGGCACCCGTGACATCGCGGCGGACGCTGAGCTGCGGGTGTACCACCAGCTCAGGGGCTACGTCGTGGGCGGCGAGCGTCATCGTCAGGGTGTCCACGAGGAACGGCATGTCGTCGTTGACCACGTCGATCACGTCGCGATCGGGCAGCAGCGTGGCCTCGGCCCCTGGCCTGACCCTGACCAGCGCCCGGCCTTGCGGCCGCAGCGCAGCGAGCTCGGCGTGCGCGGCGGCGACCGCTCCTGCGCGTCGCGGACCGGCCGCGATCAGGTCGGACGAGTCGACGTGCCGGTAGTACCCGTGCAGGTAACTGTCGTAGTCGCCAACTGGTGCTGCCGCTGAAGGACGAGCCCCTCCGGTGGCACCATCACCGAGCTGTGCCGCCGCCTCGGTGAGGAGCGCCTGGCGTGCGGCGCTCTGGTGCTCAGACATCCGTCCCACTCCCTACAGCTTGTCCCGAAGCTCCCACAGCAACGGGTAGTACCGCATCGGTATGCGTCTATGCAGGTAAGGGGCGCCCGTCGAGCCGCCCGTGCCCGACTTCGTGCCGATCTGACGCTCCACCATCTGAACATGCCGCGCTCGCCACCCAGCCGCTACTTCGTCGTGGCTGAGCAGGCTCTCGGCGAGCTGCCACAGGTCGTCGTGGGCTGCCCGGTCCCTGGCGATCGTCAGCAGCGACTCCGAGATGCGCTCGTCGGTGCTGACGTCCAGGCCGCGACGGCCAAGCAAACCGAGATAGGCATCCCACAGCGTTGGCTCGGCCAGCCGGCGCGACAGCCGCTCCCGCTCGTCGGTGGTCAGATTGCGGAACCGCGCCACAAACCGATGGTCCTTGGCTCCGGACAGGAACTCAAGCTCCCTGAACTGAACAGACTGCAGCCCGCTGGCCGGCGCGAGCGTGGCACGGAACTGCAGGAAGTCCTGCGGCGTCATCGTCTCCAGCACGTCGATCTGGCTGACGAGCAAGCGCTCGATCACGTGAGCGCGCTGCATCAGGTGCCTGGCCAGCCAGGTTTCGCCCGCGTCCATCGCGTCCCTGGCCGCGACCAGCTCGTGCAGCAGCTGTTTGAACCACAGCTCGTAGACCTGATGCACGGTGATGAACAGCAGCTCGTCGTGGGCAGGCGGGTCGGCCAGCGGCACCTGCTGCCCGAGCAAGTCGGGCAGGTGCAGGTAGGTACCGTAGGTGAGCCTGCCGCCCTCCTCCCCGAAGCTGCGTCCTGGCGGCGCCGCCACTACCCGCCGCTCCCATCGCCGGAACCGGAAGGGGGCGCGTAATAGGCCAGTACCTCAGGGTTGGCCAGCGAGTCCCGATCAGCGGCCGCGTCGACCGGCGTGCCGGTCAGGATCTTGCGCACGGGGACCTCGAGTTTCTTGCCGGACAGCGTCCGCGGCACGCCGGGCACCTGATGCATCTCATCGGGCACGTGCCTGGGCGACAGCTGCGACCGCAGCAGCGAGCGGATCCTGCCGCGCAGCTCGTCGTCGAGGCTGGCACCGGGTGCCAGCACCACGTACAGCACGAGCCTCCCCTCCGTGCCGAGCGTGCCCGTGTCGATCACGAGGCTGTCGGTGACCTCGGGCAGTTCCTCCACGATGCGGTAGAACTCGCTCGTTCCCATCCGCACGCCGCCGCGGTTCAACGTCGCGTCGGACCTGCCGTAGATCACGCAGCCGCCGTCTGGCAGGTTCATGATCCAGTCGCCGTGCCGCCATATCCCTGGATACTGGGCGAAGTAGCTGGCCGCGTACCGCTCGCCGGTCTCGTCGCCCCAGAACCCGACCGGCATCGACGGCATCGGGATGGTCAGGACCAGCTCGCCGACCTCACCCACGACGGCGTGGCCGTCGGCGTCGAACGCCTCGACCTCAGCGCCGAGGCAGGGCCCCGCGATGATCCCGCGCCGGACGGGAAGCAGCGGGTTCGGCCCGACGAACCCCGTGCACATGTCGGTACCGCCGGAGAACGACCCGAGCACGAACGCGCGACGGGGGCGCCCCGTCGTGGTTCTAGCGACAACGGGGTCCCCCCGTTGCCCGGCGGGTTGCGGGGCCACGGCCGCGTAGACCCAGTCGAAGGCCTCGGGAGGCAGGGGTGAGCCGGTCGAGCCGACTCCGCGCAGGACGGACAGGTCGTGCTCGTCGCGGGGCCGCAGGCCTGCCTTCATGCAGGCGACCAGGTAAGGGGCACCTGTACCGAAGTAGGTCACGCCGACGTCGGCGGCGAGCCGCCACAGTTCATCGGTGTCCGGGTGCACGGCGCTGCCGTCGTAGGCGACGATCGTGGCACCGGAGAGCAGCCCGCCGACGACGAAGTTCCACATCATCCAGCCGGTCGTGGTGTACCAGCAGAGCACGTCGCCTGGCCCGAGGTCCATGTGCAGGCTGATCGCCTTGAGGTGCTCGAGAACGATGCCGCCGTGCCCGTGCACGATCGCCTTCGGCAGCCCGGTCGTGCCCGAGGAGTACAGCACCCAGAGCGGATGGTCGAAGGGCACCTCGTCGAACTGCGTGCGCAGCTGGCCGGCGCCCGGTTCGGGCGCCGGCCCAGCCAGATCAGCCAGCGCGCCCCACATCGTGACCGGCACCGGTAGCTCAGCATTGCTGCCCGACGTGCCGATGTAGTCGACCACGATCACCGACCGCAGGCCAGGCAAGGCGCGCGTGATCGCGGCGAGCTCGTCCTGCCGGTCGAACCGCTTGCCGCCGTAGACGTAGCCGTCGACCGCGATCAGCACCTTGGGGGTCACCTGGGCGAACCGGTCGATGACGGCGTGCGCGCCGAAGTCCGGCGAGCAGGAGGTCCAGATCGCGCCCAGGCTGGCCGTCGCCAGCAGGCCGATCAGCGCCTGCGGTGAGTTCGGCAGGTAGGCGGCCACGCGGTCGCCGCGTTGTACCCCGAGGGCGACCAGCGCTGCCCGTACGATCGCCACCTGCTCGTCGAGCTCGGCGAAGGTCAGGCTGCCGCGGTGGCCGGCCTCGGACCGGTAAATGATCGCCGTCCGGTCCTGGTCCGCGCTGGCTGCCCTGAGTACGTTGCGCGCATAGTTAAGCGTCGAACCTGAGAACCAGCTGACCGCCGGCATCGGGCCGCCCTCGAGCACCGGCCCGTCGCCGCGCGTGCCGAGCACGCCGAAGTAGTCCCAGATCGATGCCCAGAACTCCGCGGGCTCGCTGACCGACCAGCGCCACAGCTCGTGGTAGCTAGTGCCAGCGTCGACGCCACGCTGGTCCGTCAGCCAGCGCGCGTAGTCGGTGATCCTGGCCTGCTCGATGTCCGCCAGGGTCGGCGTCGCCAGGACCGTGCCGTAGCCGCGTCCGGCCGGGAGTTCGGCGCCCTCGGGAGCGCGCGCGGCCGACGAGCCGCCGCGCGGCCGCTCAGTGCTTGCCGGAGCGCGCGCGTCGGACGAGCCGCCGCGCGGCCGCTCAGTGCTTGCCGGAGCGCGCGCGTCGGACGAGCCGCCGCGCGGCCGCTCATCGTCACGCTCCGGGTGTTGCCGCGCCACTTCACCGCCCCTGATCGGCTGACTGGACGTTTATACCAGTATGAAAGTCTGGCTCACCGTGCCTGGCCCTCATCCGGCGCGGTGCTACCTGCCCTGCGAAACCGCACGAGCGCCACTACCGCCCATATCGCCTCGACGACGCCGAACGGCCAGGCTCCAGATAGCAAACCGTAGCTGCTCGCCAGCAGGCAGCCGCAGGCGAACGCGAGCACGAAGTTGCGGTGCCGTCTTTCGAATGCGTACATGATCATCATGAACGTCAGCGCCAGCACGCCGTAGGTCGTCAGCGCCCAGCCGCTCATCGGCTGATCGCCGCCACCACCCTGGACGTGTCGGCGAGGTCGGTGAGCACAGGGTCGGCTCCCGCCTCCCGCAGCTCGCTGATCGTCGAGCGGCCCGTCGCGACGCCCAGGCAGCGCACGCCGGCGACGTGCGCGGCGGCCGCGTCCCTGACCGAGTCGCCCACGTAGACCGCCAGGGCGGGCGAGACCAGCGCGTCGTATTTCTCCGCGGCCATCGCGAGCGACCGCAGGATCTGGGTGCCCTTCGGATACACGTCAGAGCCGTACCCCCCGAGCCCGAGGTCGAGGTAGCGATCCAGGTCGAAGGCCTGCAGCTTGCACGCGGCGTTCTGCCTGATCGTCCCCGTGATCACGGTCTGGATCACGTGCGGCAACCGCGACACAGCGGCGAGCGCCTCGCGCGCGCCAGGCAACGCCCTGCCGTGCGTGGCGAGCTCGGCGCTGCGCCCGCCGAAGGCCGCGGCCAGCTCGTCCACGTACGTGGCCAGCAGGTCGTTGTCCTCGGGCTGCCGAGATCCCGGCAGCGCGTCGTTGAGCGCGAGGGCTTCAAAGAAGATCTCCGAGTCGCTCGCGCCCGCCAGCTGCGGCAGCGCGACCAGCGGGCGGCCGGTGACCCGCCGGAATGCCTCGGCGTAGGCATCACGGGACACCCTGGCGACGTCTACCAGGGTCAGGTCGATGTTCCACAGGACGAGGCGGTGGATGGGGTGCCTCCTGCGCGAGTCTGCCAGTCGCCCATCCTGCCCGGACGGTCGATAGCGCGCAAAGTACTACAGCGGCGGCTCAGCCCATGTGCGGATAGCGATAGTCGGTCGGCGGGACGAACAACTCCTTGATCGTCCTCGCGTTCACCCAGCGGGTCAGGTTGAAGATCGAGCCGGCCTTGTCGTTCGTGCCGCTGGCGCGTGCGCCGCCGAACGGCTGCTGGCCGACGACCGCGCCCGTTGGCTTGTCGTTGATGTAGAAGTTGCCAGCTGAGAACCGCAGCGCGTCGGTGGCAGCCGCGATCGCGGCGCGGTCGGTCGCGATGATCGAACCTGTCAGCGCGTACGGCGCGGCGTCGGCGGCCTGCGCGACCACGGCATCGTATGCCGCGTCGTCGAACACGTGCACGCCCAGGATCGGTCCGAAATACTCGGTAGTGAACAGCTCGTCAGTCGGGTCAGACGACTCGAGTACCGTCGGGCGGACGAAATAGCCATGCGACGCGTCCGTGGTTCCGCCGGCCAGCACCCGCACAGACGGCCGTGACGTGGCCCGGTCAATCGCGTCGGCGTGCGTCGCGAACGCCTTGTCGTCGATGACGGCCCCCATGAACGCGGACAGGTCAGTGGAGACATCTCCCATCGTCAGCGCCTCGACGGAGGCGACAAAGTCATCTCCCATCTGGCGCCAGACGCTGCGCGGTACGTACGCGCGGGAGGCGGCCGAGCACTTCTGTCCCTGGTACTCGAAGGCCCCGCGGACCAGGGCCGTCCTCAGCACGTCAGGATCAGCCGACGGGTGCGCGATCACGAAGTCCTTGCCGCCGGTCTCGCCCACGAGCCGCGGATAGCTGCGGTAGCCTGCGATGTTCTCCCCGACCGTCCGCCACAGATGCTGGAAGGTGCCGGTCGAGCCGGTGAAGTGAATGCCAGCCAGGTCCCGGTGCGGCAGCGCGACCCTGGACAGCGTTCGGCCACCGCCGGTCACCATGTTGATCACGCCAGGGGGCAGGCCGGCCGCTTCGAACAGGCGCATCAGGAAGTGCGCGGAGAACTGCTGGGTGTGCGACGGCTTCCAGATCACGACGTTCCCGAGCAGGGCGGGTGCGGTGGGGAGGTTGCCTGCGATGGAGGTGAAGTTGAACGGGGTGATCGCGAGGACGAAGCCTTCAAGCGGCCGGTATTCGAGCCGGTTCCAGGAGCCAGGCGAGGAGCTTGGCTGCTCGGCCAGCAGCCGCCTGGCGTAGTGCACGTTGAAGCGCCAGAAGTCGATCAGCTCGCAGGCCGCGTCGATCTCGGCCTGGTAGACCGACTTGGACTGGCCGAGCATCGTCGAGGCGTTAATCACCGAGCGCCAGGGGCCCGCAAGCAACTCGGCTGCCCGCAGGAAGATCGCGGCGCGGTCGTCGAACGACAGCTCCCGCCAGCCGGGCGCGGCCAGGCTAGCCGCCTCGATCGCGGCGGCCACGTCCTCGTCGGTGGCCTCGCCGAAGCGGCCGAGCACGTGTGCGTGGTTGTGCGGCTGGACGACGTCGGCCCAGTCACCGCCGCCCATTCGCTGGACGCCGCCGACGGTCATGGTGAGGTCGACCTGCTCGCCGGCCAGTTCCTTGACCTTGGTTTCCAGGGCCGCGCGCTCAGGGCTGCCCGACGCATAGGTCTTGACCGGCTCGTTGGCCGGAGCGGGGACGTTGGTAACGGCATCGAACACGGCTTACTCCCAAAGGCGTACGTCGGTGTACGACCGGGCCGCGGTGCGTCGGCACCGCGATGTGACTCCAGTCTCGTCGATCATCATCGTCGCACGAACCGCCGTTCGTGCCGAGACCCCCTGCCGCCTCCGGGCGCACGCGGAGACGGCTGTGGCTAGCCGATGAGGTAGATGAGCTCCTGGGCGGCGTACCAGAGGAGTTCGTGGCCTTCTGCGCTGTCGACGACGAACTTCGCGTCGCTGTCACCCGCGTCGGCGGCGGGCAGCGCGGCAGCTGCGGCGTCGATGTCCGCCGCCGCGTCGTCGGAGTCCACGTGACCCGACACGACGTCGCTGAGCATCACCGGCAACGTGACGCTCACCTTGCCTGGCTTGGCTGGGCCGTTGACGCTGGTCACCATCGAATCCGGCAACTCGGCCGCGAGCACGACCCGCCGCCTCGGCGCCTTGGTGTCGGCGTGCAGCATCCGCAGTGAAGCCCTGGCCGCCTGCACCAGCGCGATGTACTCGAGTTCCTCGAGATCGCCGCTGGCGTACCACTCGCGCAGCGCCGGCGTGACCGCGAACCCGGTCACCGGCGCCGGGCCGATCTGGCCAGCCACAAGCGCAGACCCCAGCTCCGCCAGCGTCGTTGGCAGGTAGACGCGCATGAGGTCCCCAACAGGCTTACTGCAGATGTGATGACTCGCCCGCGCAGGCCGAGTCGGCCGCAGCGGCGATTTGGTACCGAGTCTGCCAGCCCGAAGCGGGCGATGACCCCAGAATCAACACCTGCCTCATCGCGCGCCTCCGGCGCGAGCGCCTATGGCGCGCCTCCTGGACGAGCGCTCCGGCTCGCCAGCACATCGACGACGTGAGCGACCGCTGTGTCGATCGACTCGTGCTCCCAGAACCTGATCACTGTCCATCCGGCATGGTCAAGGGCGGTGTCGGCGGCTCGGTCGCGGTCGACGTTCCGACGCAGCTTGGGCTCCCAGTACCACGTGTTCGCCGCGGGCTGGCTGCCGTGCTCAGGACAGCAGTGCCAGAAGCAGCCGTCCACGAACACGGCGACCTTGCTGGCGGTGAACACGATGTCCGGCCTGACCCGCACCCCGGTGGCCAGGTCGAGCCGATAGTCCTTGCGATAGCGGTAGCCAAGCCCGTGCAGCGCCCGACGCAGCGCGAGCTCAGGCTTGGTGTCCGTGCGCCGGTTCGCACGCATGTTGGCCGACCTGCCTGGGCTGGCCGGATGCGGATACGCGCGTTTGCTCGCGGTCGCCGCTTCGTCGGCGTGCGCACCAGCGGGCACCGCGGCGGCGGACGCCACATCCTCGGCCATAGCGCCTCAGGGTAGTGCCAGCGGCCTGGCCGCAATTGTGCCGCGGACGTACCTGGCGGAATTCCGCTACAAGGCCGGGCTGCCGTCCTTCGTGAACAGCTCCGACAACGCCGCCCTGGTCCGCACCGGGTTCTCGTGCAGCACGGCCGTGAACCCGAGCGCCTGCGCGGCGACGATGTTGCCCTCGACGTCGTCGACGAACACGCATTCCGCGGGCGACAGTCCGAGCCGGGCGGCGGCGAGCTTGAAGATCCGTTCCTCCGGCTTGCGCATCCCGACTTCGCCGGAGATCACCACGTCGTCGAAGAGATCGGCGAACAGGTGCCGCGGATAACCGTCTTCACTGCCGCCCCATGAATTGGACAGCAGGCTGGTCAGGACGCCGTTCGTGCGCAGGTCCTTGATCAGCTCGAGCATCTGGTCAAGGATCACCGAGGCCTCGAACATTCGCCTCAGCAGCCCGGCCGAATGCACCGGAGTGCCGTCCTCCCTGACGAGGGCTGCGGCGAGCGTCGCCTCGAACTCTTCGTCGCTCACCTCGCCGCGCTCGAGTGCGTGAATCGGCGACCCGGAGTCCTCAGGCAGTGCCAGCCGGCCGCTCGCCTCAGGGCCGTACGCGCTTCTCACCCACGGCCGCATCGCGGCCATGTAGCTCTGCCTGTCGATCCGCTCGGTCTCGAGCCAGGCCGTGACGGTCTCGACGATGGGGTTGGTGATCACACCGCCCCAGTCGAAGATCACGGCACGCAACTGTGCGGAAGGTTCGGCCACGGTCCCGATCGTAGGTGACCGGCGATCAGCCCAGGCGAACCGGGCGTGAACAGTCCGCCGCTGGAGAACCGCCCGGTATTGGCAGAGATGCGGTACTGGCAGAATGCAGGCCATGCAGCGGACAGCGGTTGTCACGGGCGCGAGCAGCGGGATCGGAGCGGCGACCGCCGGGCGCCTCGCCGGCGAGGGGTACCACGTGGTGCTGGCCGCCCGCCGAGTCGACCGGCTCGACGCGGTGGCCACGCGGATCACCGACGCGGGCGGCAGCGCGCAGGTCAGCCATCTTGACGTCGCGGACCGGGCGCACGTCGACGCGCTGGCCGCTGAGCTGCCCAGGTGCGACGTCCTGGTTGCCAACGCCGGCGGCGCGATCGGCGCCGACCAGATCGCGGACGCGTCAGCGGATGACTGGCTGACCATGTTCCAGTCGAACGTGCTCGGGACGTTCCATACGGTGCAGGCGCTGCTGCCAAAGCTGATCGACAGCGGCGACGGCACCATCGTGATCATGGGTTCCACGGCCGGCCTTGGCGCTTACGAAGGCGGTGGCGGCTACGTCGCGGCCAAGCACGGGACGCACGCGATCGCCGCGACGCTGCGTCTCGAGCTGTGCGGCCAGCCGGTCAGGGTGATCGAGGTCGCCCCTGGCATGGTCAGGACCGACGAGTTCGCGCTGACCAGGTTCCGCGGCGACGCGGAAAAGGCGGCTGCCGTGTACGCGGGCGTGCCTGAGCCGCTCACCGCCGACGACATCGCGGACGCCGTGACCTGGGCTGTTACCAGGCCGTCGCACTTCAACGTGGACCTGATGGTCCTCAGGCCGCGCGCCCAAGCTGCCCAGCACAAGGTCTACCGCCAGTCTTGAGCCCCGCACCGCACATTGAACACCGATGTCCCATCGGCGTTCAATGAGGACGCTCGATGTCACATAGGTGTTGTATGTGCGCGGGCTGATCTCGAGGCTGACGGCCCGTCAGGCGGTCTGGGTCACCTTGCTGAGCCCGCGCGGGTTGTCAGGATCAATGCCGAGCCGGCGCGACAATTCCTCGGTCAGGATCTGGCCGGGGACGACCAGCCCGAGCGGCGCCAGCCACTCAGGCAGCTCAGGGCCGGCCAGTGCCCGGCTGCTCACCGCCGCCAATTCGGCGCCACCGCCGATCGCGTACGCCCGCGCGCCAGCGCCGGTGACCCGCTTGGCCAGGGCGACGGCCGCGGCCTGGGTCGGGCCGGAGTCCGCGGCCATGATGATCGCCGGTGTCTTCGCGTCGACCACGGCAATCGGGCCGTGCTGCAGATCGGCCCACGAGATGCCCATGGCGTGCAGGTAGCAGGCTTCCTTGATCTTCAGCGCGAGCTCGAGCGCGGCCGAGTAAGCCAGGCCCCTGGCCGACACCATGAGGCCGTCGACGCCGGCCAGTTCGGCCACGACCGGCTCGATGCCGTACTCAGGGGTCGTCGCGGCGGCGAGCAGGTCCTCGATCATCGCTGGCGCCTGCTTCAGCTGGCCGGCGTCCAGGTCCGCGCCGAGGCCGATCGCGAGCACGGCAAGGGCGGCGAGCTGGCAGGTGAACGTCTTGGTCGCAGGAACCGCCTGCTCCCGGCCCGCCTTCGGTCACCAGGGCCACGTCGGCAAGCTCAGCCAGCGGCGAGCCCGCGCCGTTGGTGATCCCGACCACGCTGGCGCCGCAGTCCCTGGCCCACTGCAGCGTCTCGACGATCTCCTCGGTCCGCCCTGACTGCGACAGGCCGACGGCCATGACGCCGGTCAGGTCGATCCGGCTCTTGTACGTGGTGGCTACCGACGGCGAGCCGAGACTGGCCAGCCTGCCTGTCCTGGTCTGGATCAGGTAGGTGCCATAGACGGCGGCGTTGTCAGAGGTACCACGGGCAAAGAAGAGCACGTGGCGTGCCTGCTGGGCGATCGCGGCGACCTCGGCGGTGCGCGGCAGCAGCGCGCTGATCGTGGCTCGCAGGGCAGCTGGCTGCTCGAAGATCTCGGTTCGCATGTGTGTCGAACACTGCTGCCTGGCCGCCGCGTCCAAACCGAGCCCCGTCCTAGTTATGCGATAGCGAAGAAAACGAAGGAAATAAGGATCTTACGGGCTCTTAGTCCAGGTAGCCAGACCTAGCCGAGCGATGGACCGAAGACCTGATGGCCAGCGACCCAGGTTGCGGCCGCCCGCAGGTCGTCGCTCAGCCAGACCAGGTCCGCGGCCGCGCCAGGAGCGATCCGGCCGAGATCGCGGCGACCGATGACGTCCGCGGGGATCCTGGTCGCGGCGGCGACGGCTTCCCGCAGGCCGATGCCGACCGCGACCATGTTCGCGATCGCCGCATCCATCCGCAGCGCAGAGCCGGCCAGCGTGCCGTCGGCGCGAACTGGCGGCGTCCCGTACCCGCCGGCCAGTCCGATCGGCTCGCCGCCGAGCACGTAGCGACCCTGGGCCATGCCCGCGCTCGCGGCAGCGTCGGTGACCAGGACGATTCTGCCTGGCGCGGCACGGAAGGCCAGCGCTGCGACCGGGCCGACCACGTGGTGCATGTCCGCGATGAGCCCGCAGGTCAAGCGGGTGTCGGTCAGCGCCTGGCCCACGACTCCTGGCTCGCGGTGATGCAGCGGCCGCTGTCCGTTGAACAGGTGCGTGACCATCCGCGCTCCCGCCGCCGCGGCGGCGCCGACCTGGGCGGCTGTCGCATCCGAATGACCGACGCTGACCAGCACGCCTTCGCCGGTGAGTTGCTCGATCGCCGCGATGCCACCGTCGATCTCCGGCGCGAGGGTGACGACGCGGACAAGTCCGGATCCAGCGTCGAGCAGCCTGCCGATCGTCGCCTCGTCGGGCGGGATGATCCACGCGGGGTTGTGCGCCCCGCGCCGGCTCGCGGCGATGAACGGACCCTCGAGGTGCACGCCGAGCACCCGCGCACCACCGGCGGCGCCGGTGCCAGCCGGACCGTGGCCACCGAGGTCGCGCGCGAACCCGGCGGTCGCGCTCAGGGCAGCGACCAGACCGTCGACCGGGCTGGTGATGAACGTCGGCAAGAACGCCGTCGTGCCGGTCTCGGGCAGCCGGCGGACGACTTCGGCCCATCCGGCCGGCTCCGCGTCGCCGAGCTCGACCCCGAAGTAGCCGTTGACCTGCAGATCAACCAGGCCAGGCAGCAAGAACCCGGCGTCCAGCTCGATATCGGCGCGGCCTGGCGGCGGACCAGATCCAACCTCGGCGATCGTCCCGCCTTCGCAGATCAGAAAGCCGGGAGCGATCGGCGCTGCGCCGTCCGCCGCTTCTGTTCCGGTAATGAGCGAGGACGCCGCGATAAGCACCCGGCTAGCTTCGCATCCGGCGCGGAGCGTCGCGAGCCGCCCGCCTGAGCTAGCCCTGCGCCTGCTTGGTCCTGGTCTCTGCCTCGATCCGCTCGGTCGCGACCGCCGGGCCGCCTGCCGCCTCGACCCAGTCCAGGAAGGCCCTGATCTCTGCCGCCACCAGATCAGGCCGCTCCATCATCGCGACGTGGCCGACCCCGGGAAGCACGAGCACCCTCGCGGTCGGGAACGCCCTGGCCGCCTTGCCCGCCATCACCGGGTTGACCAGCCGGTCGTGACTGCCGTGCAGGATCAGCGCGGGCGCCTTGATCATGGCTGCGTCCCGCCACAGCGACCACCTGCCGACCTTGAAGTACTCGGTGACCAGGCTCCGCGCGGACATGACAACCGCGTGGTTGGCATAGATCAGCGCGTCGCGCCTGAGCACCTCGGCGATCTCAACGCGCCGCCTGGCCCGGTGCACAACGCCTGGATCGGCGTAGACGTCCCTCAGCAGCCGGTCGGTTCGTGCCTCGGCGGGCAGCCGCCGCAGGCCGTCCATGATCGCCGGTCCGACACCGGGAAGAGCAGCCAGCGCCAGCCGCAACGGCAGCGGGCGCGGCCGCAGGTCAGGCAGCGCGGGAGAGACGAGCGCGAGCGTGCGCACCAGATCGGGCCTGCGGGCCGCTACCCGTGTGCTCACGGCACCACCCATCGAATTCCCGATCAGGTGGACAGGTCCCAGATCCTGCTCGTTGATGAACTGGATCACCGCGGTGGCGTGCGCTTCGACGGAGTAGTCGTCGGACACCGGCGGCGGAGAACTCCCGAACCCCGGCAGGTCAACCGCAGCGCACGCAAGCACAGGCGCGCCGGGGTTGCCTCGCACCGGCCTGGACAGCAGGTCCATCAGGTCGGTCCAGTTGGTTGACGCACCGCCGAGCCCGTGCACGAAGACTGCAGGTTCGGCGCCTTCGATCGCCGGCGCGCTACGGACGAACAGCTCTCCGGCCGGCAACTCGACGAGATGACCAGGCCAGTGCGGAATCGGATCGGGCGGCGGCACGCCTGGGGACACCGGTTCTCGTGCTGGCGGTTCGTTCGTCACCTGCAGCATGCCATCGCCTCCCCATATCCCGGCCACAGCCCTAACGGGGCCAACGTCCTGCTATGCGGCTAATCTGCCACATCGTTGCCACGTTGCCTACGCGGCTAAGGTCCCGCGTGCGCCGCCAAGGGTCCCTGCCCATGCGCCGCGCCGGGCTAGCGTCAGCTGGGCTAGCCGTCAGCTGGGCCAGCCGTCAGCTGGGCTAGCCGTCAGCTGGGCTAGCCGTCAGCTGGCCTTGCGCGTCGGCTTCGCTGTGCCTGACTTGGCGCGGCTCTGCCTGGTCTTTCCTGATCCTCCCTTGGCTGGCGTCTCCTCGCCTGATTCCGCCTCATCCGCCCCGTCCTTAGCCGCCCCGTCCTTAGCCGCCCCGGACTTGGCAGTACCGGACTTGGCCGTGCTCGCCCTGGTCGAGCGGCTCTTGGCGGCCCCCGTCTTGGAGCCATCCCCGATTGCCTTGGCCTTGTCCTTGTCCTCACCAACGGCTGGGGCTTGCTGCGCCGCGGCGAGGCTCGCCCGGAGCGCGTCGGCCAGGCTCGTCGACGGGCCCGCGGCGATTTCCACCGTGGCCGGCTGGGTCAGCTCATGGCCAGCCACCTTGGCCTCGACCACCTCGATGAGCGCCTCACGGTAGCCGTCGTGGTGCGCGTCGGGATCGAAGTCGGACGTCATCGAGTCGATGAGCGACGACGCCATGGTCAGCTCCTGGGGCCTGACCTCGATGTCTTGCTCGAGGAACGGGAACGACGCGTCGCGGACCTCGTCAGGCCAGAGCAGCGTCTCGAGCACAAGGACGCCGTCCCGGCTGCGCAAGGTCGCGAGCGACTCGCGCTGACGGAGCGCGACCTGCGCGATCGCGATCCGGCCTGACTGCTCGAGCGCGTCTCTGAGCAGCACGTAGGCACGAGAGCCGGCCGCTTCTGGCTCGACGAAGTAGCTGCGGTTGAACAAGATCGGGTCAAGCTGCTCCGCGGGAGCGAAATGCAGCACCTCGATAGACTTGGTGGTCGGCAACGGCAGATCAGCGAGGTCCTCGTCATCCAGGATGACCATCTCGCCGGTCGAGAGCTCGTAGCCCTTGACCACATCTTCATAGGGGACTTCTTCGCCACATACAGAGCAGAAACGGCGGAACCGGATCCGCCCGCCGTCGGCCCTGTGCACCTGACGGAAGGCAATATCCTTCTGCTCGGTCGCGGCGTAGAGTCGCACGGGAATCATGACCAGCCCGAAGGAGATCCCGCCCTTCCACATGCTGCGCACGACGTCTCCTTACCCCGGCGGTCCGGACACTTATACAACCAGCGTTGCTCTACTGTAGCCATTCGGCAATATGTTCGAGGGTGCTAATACCGTCGCCTGGCTGACTAGCAGAGGGCTTGCGAGGAGGTGGGTATGACCGACAGAGGTCTTGACGATCCGATTCCCGACGTCGTCGAGCAGAGCCAGGAAGCCGTGCCGCACGCGGACGAGGACGACGAGGTCGAGGACGTCGAGCTCATGGAGGACGTGCCGCTGGAGGCCGACCCCGCCGACGCCGCCGAGCAGGCTCGTGAGATCGAGCTTGGCGAGGACGACTACCGCTGAGCCAACGCCGGCGAGCCTGTGGTGTAGGCGAGCCGTATCGGTGCGCGAATTTCGGTGAGCAGGATCCGTGAGCAGGGAACGCTGGAAAGCCGGCCCACGTTGGCAGGGCGAGTTGTTACCCAGCCGTAGGATGGCTGTTTGGCAGCTCACTGACCGCCGCCGATAGACATCGGAGAGTTTCGTGATCGCGACGCCGCAGACCACCAGACCGGCAAGCACCAGACTGCCGCGCCCGGCCAGGCGCAGGCAGCTTCTTGGCGCGGCCCGAGACGTCTTCGTCGCGCAGGGCTACCACGCGGCCGCGATGGACGAGATCGCGGAGCGTGCCGGCGTCAGCAAGCCGGTGCTGTACCAGCACTTCCCCGGCAAGCTCGACCTGTACCTCGCGCTACTCGACGAGAGCGTCGCCGAGCTCGTTGGCGCCGTCTCCGCGGCCCTGGCCTCCACGACGGACAACAGGGAGCGGGTACCGGCCACGTTCCGCGCGTTCTTCGACTACGTCAGCGGGGACGGGCAGGCGTTCCGGCTCGTGTTCGAGTCCGACCTCAGCAACGAGCCCGCCGTCAGGGCACGGCTGGACCGGGCGATGTACGAATGCGCGGAGATGGTCAGCGAGTTCATCCGCGAGGACGCTGGGGTCTCCGACGACGAAGCCGACCTGCTCGGCATGGCCCTGGTCGGCATGGCGCAGGTCAGTTCCAGATACTGGCTGAGCGCCGAGGCCGCGATCGACAAGGACCTCGCCCAGCAACTGCTCTCGCGGCTGGCCTGGCGCGGCATCAGCGGCTGGCCGCTCGCCGACGTCGCGCACGAGTAGTTGCGGCCCTTTCGCTCCCGGCGTAGCGAGCCTGGCCGCGGACACAGCCAAAGCCCGCCCGCCGGGTTAGCCTCGGGACTGGCGCAGCGGGCGCGCAGTGCCTGGTTCCCTGGAGGCGGAGGATCGCGATGGAAGTCAAGATCGGCATACAAATGGGCCCGCGAGAGATCGTGGTCGAGACCGAGTCGTCAGCCGAGGACATCAAGCACGCGCTGGCCGCGGCGCTCGCTGACAACACGCTGTTCGTCATCACCGACAAGCGTGGCGGCACTGTCCTGGTGCCAGGAGAGAAGATCGCCTACGTCGAGCTCGATCAGGCCGAGCCGCGCCGGATCGGCTTCGGGAGCGCCTGACCGCGCTCGCTACTCAGCGAGGCCAAGCTGAGCCATGCGCTCCGCGTGCGCGTCGGTGAGCTCGGCGAACATCCTGCCGATCTCGCCAAGCTGCGCGGGCGACCCGCCGGCCAGCAGCCGTGCCAGCGCCTCGCGCTCCGCGGCCACCCGCTGCGCCTGGCTCAGCGCCTCCCCTACGAGACGCCGCGCCCACAGCCCCAAGCGGCCGGCTACGGCCGGATCAGCGGCGATCGCCTCACGCACTCGCGTGATCGCGAATTGGGATTGTCCGGAGTCGGCGAGCACGGACAGCACGAGGGCCTTGTTCGGCTGATCGAGTAGCTGTGCGGTGATCCGGTAGAAGTCCGCCGCGATCCCGTCGCCCACGTAGGCCTTGACCAGGCCTTCGAGCCAGTCAGACGGGTCTGTCCTGGCGTGGAACGCGTCGATCGGCTCGACGAACGGCCGCATCGCCTGCTGCGGATCAGCGCCGAGTTCGGTGATGCGCTCCCTGAGCAGCTGAAAGTGCCCGAACTGCGTCACGGCCATCCCGGCCAGATCAGCCTTGTCGGGCAGCGAGGCCGCCAGCGAGGCATCCTCGGCTAGCCGGAAAAACGCGACAAGTGAGGCGTAGGCGACCAACCCGAGCAGTTCGATCACCCCGTCGCTGGCCTGCTCTGGTGCGGCAGAACCCCGCTCGTCCTCGGTCACACCGGAAGCGTAACAACCCCGTGCCAGTTCGCACCGGCACGCCGATCATGGCCGACGACCGGATGTCAGCAGGCATTGCTACACTGAGCAACGACGTCATCGTGGAATGGGACTTTCCCGCGGCGCGTTGAATGAGGTAGCGCGATACGAAGGCTTCAGGTCTTCATGATCGCGCCTGGCTCTTCCCGGCGAGCGCTCAGGCAGTGCTCGATGGCCTGCGTTCACGTGGCCTAGCCGAGCGCTCGTGTCCGGATGCGCGGCGTTTAGCTGCGCCGCCGCGTCCCCGATGAGTCACCTGTCGTCCTGTGGCGACCCGAGGCTGGCTGTTGCGCCAGCACGGCCGCAGGCCACTGATGGAGGCGAAAGCCCTGACTACGCAAGACCTAACTTCAGACCTAACAGAAGACCTAGCAGACCTGACCAACCCGACAGCGGTCTCGATCGATGCCATGGCGCTGACGGTGGCCGCAGAACCCGCCACCATGCACGCCGCGCGCGCCGCGGGCGCTGCGGGCCGGCCGCTGGCATCGGACCCTACGGGCCGGCCGCTGGCCTCTGGCCCACTGGAGGTGCAAGCGGATCTGCCTGACGAAGCAGAGGACCTGCCAGAGGAACTGGTGACGACCGACGACGCGCAGGCAGCCGGTCCAGCCTTCGATGAGTTCGGCGTCGCCGAGCCTATCTGCGCCGCGCTCGCGGCCGCGGGCATCACCAGGGCGTTCCCTATCCAGGCGCTGACGCTTCCGATCGCGCTTGACCGGCATGACGTGATCGGACAGGCGAGGACCGGCACCGGCAAGACGCTGGCGTTCGCGATCCCGATCATGCAACAGCTGATCGGCAACCCGCGCGGCAAGGCCGCCACGCCCCGCGCGCTTGTGGTGGTTCCGACCAGGGAGCTCGCGATCCAGGTCGCTGGCGATCTGCGCACCGCGGCGGCCAGGACCGATGTCAACGTCGTGACCCTGTACGGCGGCCGCGCCTACGAGCCGCAGATCGAGGCGCTGGCGACCGTGGATGTCGTGGTCGGCACCCCTGGACGGCTGCTCGACCTCGCCAGGCAGCGCCAGCTCGACTTGTCCAGCGTCGACGTGCTCGTGCTCGACGAGGCCGACAGGATGCTCGACCTCGGCTTCCTGCCTGACGTCGAGGCGATCCTGCGCCTGACTCCCGCGCACCGCCAGACGATGCTGTTCTCGGCAACGATGCCGTCGGAGATCGTCACGCTCGCCAGGCGGCATCTGCACAGGCCGACCCACATCAGGGCCGAGCAGCACGACGAGCCAGCCCACGTCCCGACCACTCATCAGCACGTCTTCCGTGCCCACCACCTCGACAAGATCGAGGTCCTCGCCAGGGTGCTGCAAGCCGAGGGCCGCGGCCTGACCATCGTGTTCTGCCGCACCCGCCGGTCCTGCGACCAGGTGACCGCTGAACTGACCCAGAGGGGCTTCGCGGCCGCTGCCGTGCACGGCGATCTGGGCCAGAGCCAGCGCGAGCGAGCGCTGCGCGCGTTCCGGCACGGCAAGATCGACGTGCTGGTCGCCACCGACGTCGCTGCCCGCGGGCTTGACGTCGAGGACGTCACGCACGTTGTGAACAACGAGTGCCCGGAAGACGAGAAGGCCTACCTGCACAGGATCGGCAGGACCGGCCGCGCCGGCCGAGCCGGCATCGCCGTCACGTTCGTCGACTGGCAGGACATGGCCCGCTGGAAGCTCATCAACGACACCCTGAACTTGGGGCATCCCGAGCCGCTGGAGACCTACTCCACGTCCGGGCACCTGCTCAGCGCGCTCGGCATCCCAGCAGCGGCGAAGGGCTCTCTTCCGGTCGCCAGCCGCGGCCGTGCCGGCCTCGAGGCCGAAGATCTCGAAGACATCGGCGAAACCGGCAAGAACCGGACCCGTCGACAGACAGCAGGCTCCCGTCTGCCGCGGGACGAGCGCGGTTCCGGCCACCGGCAGGGTGAAGGGAACAAGGGCGGCCACCCCAGCGGCGGCCGAAACAGGACCCGCCGCCGCACCAGGGGCGGCGCTCCGGTGCGGACGCCCGCCGCAGACCACACGGGCGCGGGCCACGGCGCGGACCACGGCGCGGACCACGCCGCCACCGCCGACCAGGCCGCAACAGCCGGTCAGCCTGCGACGAGGGATCACCAGCAGCCAGGCCAGCCAGCCGATAGCGGCAAGCGGTCGCGGCGGCGGCCCAGGGGAGGCCGTGGCAGGGGCAAGTCCGCGGGCGAGCACGCCGCGAACGTGCACACGCCGGACGTGCACACCTCGGACGGGCAGCCACGCTCCACTCGGCCGGCCGGCCAGGCGGAGCAGCGGGACATCGAGGCCAGCTAGAGCTTCGCAGATTGCGCGAAAAGGACTGAAGTTCGCCTAGACGTCAGGTACCAGTAAGTCTGGTCTGGGTAGGCTGCCACACCGTGAGCACTCCGCGCTCGCTGCGCATACCGCCTCGGGTCACGCCGCATGTCGTGCAGACACGGCGTGGTGATTTCGCTGCCCTGAAATCCGAGGCGGCTAGCGGCGTCAGCGACCGTGAGCCGGCGCTGCTCGTGCCCGGCTACACGGGCAGCAAGGAAGATTTCCTCGCGATTCTCGAATCGCTGGCGACGGCAGGCCGCGCGGTGATCGCGATCGACATGCGCGGCCAGTACCAGTCGGCCCCGGCCCCTAGCCAGTCCGGCTATGAGATCGACGAGCTAGCCGCCGACCTGCTGGCGGTCGCGTCGGTAGTGGCTCAGAACGCGGTAGGCGTAGACAGCGACGCAGAGCGGGTGCACCTGGTCGGGCACTCCTTCGGTGGCCTCGTCGCCAGGCAGGCGGCACTGGCCATGCCAACCGCGTTTACGTCGCTGACGCTGCTCTGCTCAGGCCCTGGCACCATCGGCGGCCTCAGGGCCCAGATCCTGCGCGAGCTGCTCGACTACCTCGAACCAGCCGGCACAGACGTCGCGCAACTCGGCACCATGATCGGTGACGTCTGGCACGGCCAGCTCAAGCCACAGGCGGAGGCTGAAGGCACGCCCGCCGAGATCATCGAATTCCTCGCCGAGCGAGCGCTGCTCAGCTGTCCGCTCGGCCTGGCAGAGATGGCCAAGCACCTGCTCAACTGCCAGGACAGGACCGCCGAGCTTGCCGCGCTCGATCGGCTACCGAAGCTGGTGAGCTACGGAGAGAACGACGATGCCTGGCCGCCCGACGTCCAGGACATGATGGCCAAGCGGCTGGGCGCCGAGCGCATCTGCATCCCCGGCGCCGGCCACTCACCGGCCGTCGAAGCGCCGGCCACCACTGCGGAGATGCTCACGACGTTCTGGAACCAGTCAGAGTCGGGCTGGCCGACCAGCCCAGGCCCGCCCGCCGCCGCCCTCGGCTGGCCTACCTGATCGAGCCCCTGGCCAGCACGTCGGCGACCGTGCCTGACGAACACGTCTGCAGGCCGAGCATCGTCGTCGAGCTGCCGCCAGGCGCGAGCAGGTACGGTCGCTGCGACAGGCAGCCAGCGATCTTGACGGAAACCTTGACCCAGCGGCCGTGGACCAGATGCCGCACCCCGTTCGGTATCGACCCGAACGAGTCGACCGGCAGGAACGACCACCAGCTGCCGTCGCCGCCGCGAACGGCGCCAGGGAGATAGTAACCGGCGTTTGCCGTTCCGACCCGGTGCCAGGCTCTGCCGGTCCAGTGCAGCACGATGTAGCTGTCGGTCCGCTTGCTGCCGCTGAAGCGGGTCACCAGCACGCGCACCCACACGTTATTGTCCGAGGTCGCTGTGATCCCGGTGATGGCCATCTCAAGATTCTGCGACGGTGTTGGCAGCGCCGCGGCGAGCTTGGTGTTGCGCACCCAGGAATGGCCATTCCACTTCGCCACGACCGGCCGAAAGACGTCAGTCCGAAATGAGCGGACTTAACGGCGACCCGTGGCCTCAGCGAATGGGCGTCCCGGCGAGTCCCAGATCGGCCTCGTCGGTCAGGCCGTCCCATGGCCGCCGCTGCGCGGCCGCCGACCGGCCCTGCGGGCACTGGGCGCGGAAGTCGCACCAGCCGCACCAGCTGCCGGGACTCGGCGGGAAGACCTCGTCGCCGCGCCCGGACTCCGACTCTGACCTGTACCGCTCGTCGGCCGCCGAGCACTCGCCAGCGATGTCCTCGGCGCGGCGCAGCTGACGGTCGAGCGAGTCGGGGCTGTGCTCCCAGCGGAGCACCTCGCCGGTCGGCACGTGATGCAGCTCCACGACCCGGCACGGCCGCCGCAGCACCCGCCCGGCGGCAAGCGCGTACAGCGCGAGCGCCAGCGACGAGCGAGCGTCGTCGGTCGACAGCCTGGCCCGGCCTGTCTTGTAGTCCACGACCACGAGCTCGCGCCCATACGGATCAGCGGCGTACGGATCTGCAGCGTCAGGACCGGCATCCTGGTGTGCCTGGCTGGCCGGCCGGTCGTCGAGCCTGTCGATCCGGCCGGAGACGGCGATCAGGTCGGTCTTGGTGCCGACGGTCCGCTCAACTCCGGCCGGCTCGCTCGACGGGTCGAGCCTGGCCACGTACCGCTCGACGATGGTCCGTGACCAGCGCAGATACGCAGCGGACTGAGTCTCGTCGGCGTACCCCTCGATGATCCAGCCGCGCTCGAGCAGCCCGCCGGCCGCCGCAGGCGTGCGCTCGTCGCGCTTCAGCCGCCACCATCCGGCAAGCGCGTTGTGCACGCTGGCGCCCAGGCTGTTGTGCGCCCACGGCGGCCCCTTCGGCGGAGCAGGACGGTCTAGGTAGGTCATCCGGTACCGGCGCGGGCAATCTAGCCAGGCCCGCAGCCGGCTGGGCGTGCACGGATAGAGCCGGCGCGGCATGCCCTCGAATCCAAGCTGCTGCACCATTCCATCCTGTCCCCTCTGGTGGCATAACGGGACTGCCGGCGTGCTCCGGCACGCAGCCGTCATGTCTTAGTCAGCGGACTCGTCGATGAGCCCGTCAGGGCCGGCCGCCACCCAGGAGTCGAACCGCCGCTCGGCGGTGGCGACCGTCGTCTCATCGCCATGCCCGGCCAGGATCCTGGTGTCGCCATCGAGAGGCAGCACGTTGGCGCCGATCGAGTTGACCTGGCTCGGGAAGTCCTCGAAACTGCCCTGATGCGGCACAGGCCCGGCGCTAGACACGACGTCGCCCGTGAACAGCGCGCCGAGTTCCTCGCAGTACAGGGCGACCGATCCTGGGCTGTGCCCTGGACAGTGAATCACTTCCAGTCTCACGTCGGCGATGTCGAAGAGACCGCCGTTCTCCATCCGGATGTCGGGTTCCTTGCCCGGATGCGCCTCGCGCCAGGCCAGCCGGTCGGCATCGTGCAGGGCGACGGGTGCCTCGTCCCTGCCGGCGACGTCGAAGGCCGCGGCCACGTGCCTGGCGTGCCCGTGCGTGCAGATCACCGCCAGCACATCGCGCTGACCGACGACACTCAGAACCGCGTCGGCCGACTCGCCGGGATCGATGACGATGACCTCGTCGTTGTCACCGATGATCCAGGTGTTGACCTCGCCTGCCACCCGATCGATCTTCGCTTGCATCACGACCCCTAACTTGCGGACCTGATCATGGCCCGGACGGCGTCCACAATGAGCTGCACGGCGATCGCGGACAGCAGCAGTCCCGCGATCCTGGTGAGCAACTCGACGCCGCTCGCGCGCAGCAGCTTCAGGATGACCCCGCAGAACCGCATGGCCAGCCAGAGCACGACGACGACTGCGACAATAGCGGCACCGAACGCGACGCCGCCGCCAACCGAGCCGATGCGCTGCACGAAAAGCATCGTCGCCACGATCGCCCCAGGTCCGGCCAGCAGCGGCGTCCCCAGCGGCACGAAGGCCACGTTGGTCTTTGCCCGTTCCAGCTCGGTGGGCTCAGCCGACCTTCCGGTCAGCAACTCGAGCGCGACGAGCAACAACAGCAGGCCGCCGGCCGCCTGCAGCGAAGGAAGCTGGACGCCGAGGTAGGACAGGATCGACCGGCCGAAGAGCGCGAAGACGACGATCACCCCGAGCGCGACGACAGCAGCCTGCCAGGCCAGCCTGTGCCGCTCGGCCGGCGGCCGGTCGGCCGTCATGGCGATGAAGACCGGCACGATGCCGGGCGGGTCGGTGATGACCAGGAGGGTCACGAAGACTTCCCAGAAGAACTTCACGTCAGAGACGAGCGTCACGCGGTGATCACCGCTGCTCCCGTCGCACGTGCGAGCAGGGCGTCCAGGTCGTCCTGTCCGGTCGCCTCGCAGCCGATCCGGTCGCCGGTCAGCTCACCGTGATCGTCGCTCCCTCCGGTCGCGGCCAGACCGAGCCTGCGGGCGACAGTCCTGAGCTGGTCCCGTTGCGCCTCATCGTGGTCGGGATGGAAGACCTCGACGCCGTCGAGCCCGGCGCGCGCCAGCTCGCCGATCAGGTCATCGGGCACCATCCAGCCGCGCGTGACCGCGTGCGGGTGGGCGAGCACGGTGACGCCGCCCGCTCGGTGCACCAGGGCGATCGCGTCGGCCGGATCGAGCGCGTACCGGCGCACGTGGGCCCGTCCGCCCGGGCCGATCCACTGCGGGGTAAACGCCTCAGCCACGGAGCCGACGACCCCCGCCTCGATCATCGCCCGTGCGATGTGCGGCCGGCCGATCACGCCGTCGCCAGCGATGGCGGCGACCTGCTCCCACGTGACAGGGACGCCCAGTTCGGCAAGCTTGGCAACCATGGCCCTGGCGCGTTCGACCCGGCTCTGCCTGATCGCCAGGGTCTGCGCGGCCAGCTCCTGATGCTCGGCGTCGAACAGGTAGCCGAGGAGGTGCACGCTGTGGCCGTCGCGCCGGCACGACAGCTCCATGCCGGCGATCAGCGCCAGTCCTTGGGGCAACGCCGCCGCGGCAGCAGCGATCCCGGCGACAGTGTCGTGATCGGTGAGCGCGATGGCGTCGAGGCCCGCGACGGCCGCACGCGCAACCACCTCTGCCGGCGGCCTGGTGCCGTCGGACGCTGAGCTATGGCTGTGCAGATCCGCGCGCACCAGGCAGACTCTAGCCGGAGTCGGTCAGCCAGTCCCGCCGGGCAACCTCGGTGACCGGGCGCCGAACGGCAGATCCAGCTCCTGGCCAGGGTCACGCAGGTCGAGCAGCCGCATCGGCTCGACCAGCAGCGTGCCGGCCGTGTCTGGCCAGAGCAGGATCCACAGCCAGCTGCCCATAAGCTCCCCGGCGAACGCGGCACGGTCAGGGGCGTCCACGTGCCAGAGCGGGAACTCATGGTTGCCGAACGCCACCTGGGCCTGCGGCGAGCAGTCAGGGAAGCCGTGGCCAGGGTCGGGGCCGTCGAGCCCGGCGCAGTACGCGCCGAGGCCGACGCCAAGCTCCTCGCTGATCAGCAGCATCTCCCCTGGCCCGCCGACCGGGTTGGGTCCCGACAGCGCCACGGCGCAGGCCCGGCCGCCGGTGCGCTCGTCTCCCGCGGCCGCGAATCCGGTCACCAGCCAGCCGCCAGGAAGCGGCCAGGGCAGCATCACGGGGACGGCGGCGTTGCGCACGAGCCCGGCCAGGCCCTCAGGCGACAGGCTCCGCACCTGGCGGAGCGGAGCGACGTCCCCGTGCTGCTCGCAACGCCAGCTGCTCGACCAGGCGCTGGGCGCCGCGACGGCGCCGCCACACCGGGGGCAGGTCAGGTCCGTCGCCTCCATGCCCTGCATTCTCCCGGTCGATCGCCGCTGCGAGCTAGGGTGTGTCCCGTACTAACGATGCTCAGGACTGCGCGGCCGTAAACGCCGCGTCCGGCCCGCCGCCCGGCCGCGGGCCGCCGCCACCAGCGCGAGCTTGCGCGTCGCCTCGTCGATCATCTCTCCGTCCAGCATCACGGCGCCGCGCTCTTGCACAGACGTCGCGTGCTCGTACTCCTCGAGGATCCGCTCGGCGCGCTCGTAGTCGTCCTGGCTGGGCGAGAAGGCTGCGTTCACCGGCCCGATCTGGTCAGGATGGACGACCCACTTGCCGTCGTAGCCGAGCGCCGCGACGCTGGTAGCCGCCGAGCTGAGGCCAGCCACGTCGCCGATCGCCGCGTAAGGCCCGTCGATCGCCTGCAGGCCCGCCGCCCTGGCGGCGACCAGGATCCGCAGGTGGGCGTAGTGGAAGGCGTCGCCGCCCGAATAGCCCTCCGGCTGGCTGCCGATGCTCAGCGACCGCATGCCCAGGCTGGCCATGAAGTCGGCGGGGCCGAAGACGAGCGCCGCGAGCCTGGGCGATGCGACCGCGATCTGGTCGACAGCGGCCAGGCCAGCCGCGTCCTCGATCTGCGCCTCGATCGCGATGCCGCCAGGCGTCAGCTCCGCCGCCCGTTCCACCTGGCTCAGCAGCAGGTCGAGCCAGACGATCTGGTCAGGGCCAGACACCTTGGGCAGCACTATCGCGTCGAGGCGGGCGCCAGATCGCTCGACGATCTCGATCACGTCGCGGTAGGCCCACGGGCTGGTGGCGCCGTTGATCCGGACGGCGATCAGGCGCTCGCCAGGCCCCCGCCCTCGATCATCGAGTGCGGCGGCGACAAGCATGCGCGCCTGACCCTTGGCGGCGGGCGCGACTGAGTCCTCCAGATCGAGGATGACCTCGTCTGGAGTGGAACCGGCGGCGTTCGCCGACAGGCCTGTCGCCTTCGCAATGAACCGCTCGCTGCTGCCTGGCACGGTCAGGCAGCTTCTTCGCGGCACGGGGCTCGTCATGCCTCGATGATGCCCGGGCGACCGTTCGACGCGTTATGCGGGTGCCGCTGACCCCTTAGCATGAAGGCATGTCCAGCACTTCATCCAGCCAGCCAGGAACCGAGCAGGTCATGCAGGCACTGGCCACCGTGCTCGATCCGGAGATCCGGCGTCCCATCACCGACCTCGGGATGGTCAAGAACGTGGACGTCGGGCCAGGCGGCACGGTCAGGGTCGACGTGTGGCTGACGGTCTCCGGCTGCCCCATGCGCGACACCATCACGCGCACGGTCACCGACGCCGTGGCGAAGGTCGCCGGGGTGACGGCGGTCAGGGTCGAACTCGACGTGATGAGCGAGGAGCAGCGCCGCGAGCTGCAGAGCACGCTGCGCGGCGGCACGCCAGAGCGGGAGATCCCGTTCGCCAGCCCGGCCTCGCTGACGAAGGTCTACGCGGTGGCCAGCGGCAAGGGCGGGGTGGGCAAATCGTCTGTCACGGTCAACCTCGCTGCCGCGCTGGCGGCGGCCGGTCAGAAGGTGGGCCTGCTCGACGCGGACATCTACGGCCACTCGGTGCCCCGCATGCTGGGCGTCACAACCAGGCCGACCCAGGTCGAGCAGATGATCATGCCACCCGTGTCGCACGGGGTGAAGGCGATATCCAGCGGCATGCTGAAGAAGGGCAATGAGCCGCTGCCGCTGCGCGGGCCGATCCTGCATCGGCTGCTGCAGCAGTTCCTTGCCGACGTGTACTGGGGCGACCTTGATGTGCTGCTGCTCGACCTGCCGCCGGGCACCGGCGACGTGGCCATCTCGGCCGGGCAGCTGATCCCCGGCGCCGAGCTGCTCGTGGTCACGACGCCGCAGTTGGCATCGGCTGAGGTCGCCGAGCGCGCCGGCTCACTCGCGACTCAGCTGCATCAGCGCGTGGTGGGCGTCATCGAGAACATGGCCTTCTTGTCCTGCCCGCACTGCGGCGAGCGGATCGAGGTGTTCGGCAAGGGCGGGGGTCAGTCTGTCGCGCAGGCGCTGACCCGGCTGACCGGCACTGACGTGCCGGTGCTCGGCGAGGTGCCGATCGACCTGCGGCTCAGGGAGGCAGGGGACGACGGAGTGCCGCTCGTCCTCGCCGAGCCGGAGGCACCAGCGGCAGCAGAGTTGATCAAGATAGCTCAGGCTCTCAGCGCCAGGTCGCGGAGCCTGGCCGGGCGGCAGCTCGGCCTGACCCCGGTATAAGTCACCCGCGCCAGTCAGCTCGTCAGGTCGCCTCTGAGTCGTACGGCGGCACCTCACCTGGCGAAAGCACGCCCACCGGCTCAAGCTCAGGCTCCTCGCCGTAGGGCGTCTCCGCACCAGGCGACCAGCCGTTGCTCTCGTCGTCGACCGGGTCGAGCAGGTGCTTGCGGACGAACGCCTTGGGGTTGAGGTCGTTGAAATCGAAGTCGTGGAACTCAGGACCGAGGCTTTCCGACAGGTCGGCCTTGGCGTTGTCGGCGAGCCGCCGGAGATTGCGCAGCGCCTGCCCGGCCTGCGCCGCCATCTTGGGCAGCTGCTCGGGCCCGAAGACCACCAGGCCGATCACGGCCAGGATCAGGATCTTGGCGATAGAGAGATCAAACAAGCTGCCTCGCGCTCCCGCTGTCAGTCCGCTGACTCCAGGGTAACCGCCTTTTCTCGCGTCGGTACCCGGTGCTCAGCCGAAGGGGTCGAACCAGGATCCGATCCGCCTGATCCCGCGCGCGACCCGCTGCCAGAAGCCGGCGTCCAGATCATGCGGCAGCTGAACGATGACGCGGGAGATGGCCTGCGGCGGCGCGTCAGCGATGACCGTGTAGACGAAGCCGCCGGTCGACCAGGCCAGGCCCTGCTCGTCCAGGTCGCCTGACTCGGTCGAGTACACGGGCAGGCCATGCACGTCGACGTGATGCCAGCCGGGCAGCGCCCCTGACAGCTGGCCGCGCTGGATAAACACGGACACGACCGACAAACCATCGGAGTACGAGGCGTCCAGCACCTGACCAGACCGGGTCGCGGTCCTGGAGACGCTGGAAAGGGCCATGTTGCCAGCGAGTTTGCCGGGAACCGGCCAGCCGGCCGCCCGCAGCGCGTGAATCCGCGCCGCGCTCACCCGGGAGCCTGGCGCTTGCTGGGCGGGAAGGAAGGCGTCCCAAGCCTGTCCCTGCGCTGGCGGCACCGAGCCCATCCCGCTCAGGCCGATCTCCAGGTCGATGAAAGCGCCCTCGCTCACGCGGCGGCCGCTCTCGTCGAACATCTCCCTGCGCAGCGGCAGGCTCGTGTCGCGATCCAGCCAGTACTGGGCGGCCAGCGTCCCGTCGTGTCGCCGAACCGTGACGATCTGCGCGGGACGGTCGCTGGACGAGCCCGTCCCCGCGTACTCGACGACGTAGTTCTCGCGGAGCGCGGTCAGCCTGGCCGATGAGATGCTCAGCACCCCGACGGCGCCGGCGCCAGCGGACGCGCCGGGAATCCCGACCGAGGTTCTGCTGTCGTCGCCGTCCCTGTCGGTCGCTGCCAGTTCGGGCTCGCCCTGCCTGTGCCATACGTCAATGAGGTAGGACGACGAACCGGCCGGGCTCGACCAGGCAACGATCTGGACCCCCCGATAGGACACCGACTGGCACGCGGTCGCTGCCGCCTGCATCAGCAGCAGGCCGCGGCGCACCTGAGGATCGTCGGCTGATCGCGTGGTGGCCTTGGGCTGGACGCCGCCAGCGCGGCGCATGGCGGCCGGCTGGGCGGTCATCGGATCGCTACCGGCGAGGGTGCTCGCTAGCAGTGCCAAGCCGGTCACCGCGCCGACCGCGGCTGCGGCCGCCGCGATGAGGAGTCGAGAGCGCCTCCAGTAGAGCCAGAGCATGGGGCCTACTTAGAGCTGCGGCGCGCCGGATGAGGATGTGGCGAGTGACGGGGCGCGGCAGATGCCGATGCGACCGGGCTGGCGCTCGCGGACCTGACCGGCGGGGGGCTGGCAGTAGCGGACGCGACCGGCCCCGGTCCTGTCGTCGTTCCTGTCAGCGGGCTAACCGGCTGGGCCAGCTGGCCGAGCTGCGCCGTCCCTGGCCTTCGCGGGTCGAGCATGACGGGTGTCACCAGATGTGACCAGTAGCTGCTGCCGCTTGGCGGGCTTCCCGCAGACGCGACCCCGCCAGCCGACGTGGCCCCCGCCGGCTCCTGGCCGGCGTCGCGGCTGTGCTGCAGTAGATAGCTGTCGACGGACGGGGTGACCTTCGGCACGGGTGGCTCGCCAGAGACGCTGCCGAGCAGGAACGCGATCGCGCCGATCGCGAGCAACGCTGTGGTCGCCGACCCGGTCGCGACCTTCCAGCCAAGCCGGACGTTGCGCGGTCCGCTGCCTTGCTGCATGGCGAAGGCCGCGGCCGACCACGGCGCCGTGCTGTACACCCCG
Source organism: uncultured Actinomycetota bacterium (assembly GCA_963739025.1). GTDB lineage: Bacteria > Actinomycetota > Actinomycetes > Streptosporangiales > Streptosporangiaceae > Chersky-822. The sequence continues at coordinate 166,741 of CAVTYS010000010.1, forward strand.
GCCGCGGGCGCCCCGTGGTCGCTGCGGGCTAGCTCGATCAGCCTGCTGGAGATCGGTGCGTCGCCGCAGGCGTCACCCAGCGCCGTCAGCCGCCGCTTGAGCGCCCGCACCGCGTTGGCTTCCTGCCTGCAAGCCGCGCACCCGGCGATGTGATTGAGCACGCGGTCTCGTTCTGCGCCGTCCAGTTCGCCGTCGACCAGCGCCGAGAGCCAGCGTCCGAGGTGGCTCACGGCGAACCCACCTCCCTGGCGACCGCGTCAGCCACCCTGGCCTCGTCGGGATTGATGCCAGCGAGCCCGCCAGATCCGAGCCCGCCAGATCCGAGCCCGCCAGATCCGAGCCCGCCAGATCCGAGCCCGGCGGACGCGACACTGCCGGATCCGAGGCTGGCAGCGGGCAGCGGCGTGCCGCCGACGCGGCTGAGCAGGGCGGGCTCCGCTCCGCGTCGCCTGGCGCCGACTCCGCGGCGCGGACGGCGATGCTCAAGCGCCGCGCGCAGCTGGGCCCTGCCACGATGGATCCTGCTGCGTACCGTCCCGAGCTTGACGCCGAGCGCATCGGCGATCTCTTCGTAGGTCAGACCCTCGATGTCACACAGCACCACGGCGGCACGGTACTCGGGCGGCAGGTCGGCGAGCGCGGCAGCGATGTCAGGATCCAGATGGCGGTCGTCGAAAGCCTGCGACGGCGTCGGCTCGGCGCCCCGCAGCCGCGCCGCCGTTTCCTCGCCGAGCCCCTCGAACCTGATGCGCTGGCGCCTGCGGGTGATGTCGAGGAACAGGTTCGTGGTGATGCGATGCAGCCAGCCCTCGAACGTGCCTGGCGTGTAGGTCGGCAGCGACCTGAACACGCGCACGAAGACTTCCTGGGTCAGGTCCTCGGCGTCGTGGCTATTGCCGGTCAGCCGGTAGGCCAGCCGGTAAACTCGCGCCGAGTGCTCCTTGACGACGTCTTCCCAGCTCGGCGGCGTCCATTGCGCAGCCGGACCAGGGCCGGCTTGATCCACCGCCTCAGTCTGCATCAGCCATCCCTCGCGTGTCCTGCGAAGCGGCCGCAGGTGCTGGTGATATCTCTTCCAGCCCTATCTCACACCTGTCGCGGACCGCAAACCATCAACGTCTGGCCCGCACGGCATGTTCCCGGCTGACCTCGGCTGACGCTAGGCTAGTTCGGCCCGGGGGACGTCTCCCGGCGCCCCCTGCGGTACCGGCCTGGGGGGACGACCCCCGGAACCCCCCGCGGATGCGGCGGGGAGAAGTTTTCTGAACTCACCGGAGGCAGCCATCTTCCGCTCAGACGGCACCGGAATAGTAGACGAATTCGTCGTCGAGGACGAACCGCTCCTCCAGGCGCGCGCTGACGCGGAACGAAGTGGCGGATCGGTCCCGGTGAGCCCGCTGACCGGCTCGGTGCTGCGTTTCCTCGCCGCGGCCATCAACGCACGAGCGGTCGTCGAGATCGGCACCGGCTGCGGCACCTCGGGTATCTGGCTGCTGCGCGGGATGCGCGCTGGTTCGGTGCTGACCAGCGTCGACACGGAGCCTGAGCACCACAGGCTGGCCAGAAGCGCGTTCGTGGCGGCAGGGTTCGGCTCAGGCCGGTACCGGCTGATCACCGGCCGTGCACTCGAGGTCCTGCCGAGGCTCGCCGACAGCGCATACGACCTGGTGTTCTGTGACGCCGACGAGCGGGAGTACCCGGAGTACCTGACGGCGGCTCTGCGCTTGCTGAGACCGGGCGGGATCGTCGCCTTCGACAACGCGCTCCAAGCCGACGAGGGCTCGAACGTGGCGCACCGGGATCCCGACTCGCCGTCAGTCGGCGAGCTGCGCGAGCTCGTCTTCGCCGACGAGAACCTGGTGCCGATGCTGGTGCCTACCGGCGACGGGCTGCTGGCCGCCGTCAAGCGGGCAGGCTGACGGCCAGGTCCTCCGTCCGCGCGGTCGTCTGCCGCAGCCAGCCCTCCCGCAACCAGCACAGCAGCAGCCTCGTGCCGAACCCGGTGCCGCCAGCGCTCACCTCGCCGTCGTCCGAGCCGCTGCGGGCAGCGCCTGCGATGTCGAGGTGCGCCCACGGCCGCGATCCGGCGAACTCCCGCAGGAAGAGCGCGGCCGTGATGGACCCGGCACCTGGGGCGCTGCTAGGCACGTTCGCGATGTCAGCGACCGGAGAGTCGAGGGCACTCCTGTAGTCCTCGACCAGCGGCATCCGCCACAGCCTGTCACCGCTCGCCTCGCCTGAGGCGAGCAGCGCTGCGGCGAGTTCGTCGCTCGTCGAGTACAGCGCTGCGTGGCTGCCGCCGAGGGCGATCCTCGCGGCACCTGTCAGGGTCGCCACGTCGATGATCTGATCGGGCTCGAGCGTCGCGTCGGCATAGGCGATGGCGTCGGCGAGCACCAGCCTGCCCTCGGCATCGGTGTTCAGGACTTCGACGGTGCGGCCGCCGAACGCCGTCAGCACGTCGCCCGGGCGGTAGGCCGATCCCGACGGCATGTTCTCCGCCGCCGCGACCAGCCCGGTCACCCGGTCGGTGACGCCGAGCCTGGCCAGCGCTGACATGACGGCGATCACCGCCGCACCGCCAGCCATGTCGGTCTTCATGGCCTTCATGCCGTCGTTCGGTTTCAGCGAGAGCCCGCCGCTGTCGAAAGTGATGCCCTTGCCGACCAGGACCACGTGGCGGCGGGCCTGGCCCTCCCCGCCGGAAGGCGTCTGGCCCGCCCCATTAGCGGGCGTATAGCTCAGCTCGATCAGCCGCGGGGGGCGCTGTGAACCAGAGCCGACCGCGGTGAGGCCGCCGAAACCGGAGCTATGCAGCTCCTGATCGGTCCAGATCCTGACCGCCAGGCCTGAGCTGGCCGCCACCTTGGCCGCCGCATCGGCGAGCCATTGCGGGGATTTGCGCACCGACGGCGTATTCGTCAGGTCTCTCGCCAGTGCCACCGCCGTCGCGACGGTGGTCGCCTCGGCGATGACCGCCGCGGCCGCACCTGCCGCGCTCGTCTCCTGCGAGCCGCTGCCGCCACCCGCTGGCGTCACGAGCAGCCGCAGCTCAGCGTCCTGAGCCTGATCGCGCGGCGCGGACGACTTCTCTGAGTACCGGTACGAGCCCAGCAGCACGCCCTCGGTGAACGCCAGGACCTGGGCGGCCGGCCGGCCAGCGACAACCGACGACAACGCCCGCTCGCCAGGCTGCAGCATCCTCCCGACCTCGCCGCCCGCTCTCCGCAACGCACGCGGCGATCTGTCGTCCACGCCCAGAAAGGCGATCCTGACCGTGGCCTCTCCGCCTCGCGCGGCCGCCTGGGCGCTCTGGCCAGCCTTGCCGGTCAGCCGCACCGCGGCGACGAAATCGGCGGCCGGCACGGCGAGCACGGCGTCCAGTGCCTCGTCAGCGGCGACCTCGCCGCCCGCCTCGACCGGGATGATCAGCAGGTCGCAGGCGTCCAGGCTGCCTGCGCCGATGGCGCGCAGGCAATCTCCCGCGGTGCGCAGGCCAGCGCCGCTCAGCGGGGTGACAGTACTGACAACAGGCATACCTAGCGCTGCTTAGCCAACAGCCGATTCAAGTGCATTACTGAGCGCTTTGGCCTCATCGGGCGTCAACTCGACGACCAGCCGACCACCGCCCTCGAGCGGCACGCGCATAACGATGCCGCGGCCCTCTTTCGTGACTTCAAGCGGACCATCACCCGTCCGCGGCTTCATCGCCGCCATCCTGTCTCCCCTTCCTGTCGTCGAGCACTGCATGGCCGCGCCACGTCATCTGCTGCCAGCCGTCCACGTGCCCAGAGCCGCCAAGCCACATCTACATCAATCGGTACCTCTATTATCGTTCAGTTCCCTGACCTTGGTGGCATCGATCACCGTTAGACCCGTCGCCCTCGGGGCGTCGGCGCGTGAGACTGGGTTCGTGAACGCCAGATCAGCACTCTTCGACATATACGGCGATCACCTCCTCTCCAGGGGCGAGGAGGCGCCGGTGGCCGCACTCGTCAGGCTCGTGGCGCCGCTGCGGATCTCGGCTCCTGCCGTGCGGACAGCGGTGTCCAGGATGGCGGGGCAAGGCTGGCTCGAGCCGGTCAGGCTGCCTGGCGGGGCCGGTTACCGGCTCACTCCGCGCGCGGTCCAGCGGCTGCGTGCGGCCGCCGACAGGATCTACCGCCGCGACACGCCGCCATGGGACGGCCGCTGGCATGTCGTCGTGGTCGAGCGGGTGGCCGAGCGGGCCACCCGCGAGCGCCTCAGGTCCGCGCTCGGCTACCTGGGCTATGCCCGGCTCGAGGGTTCCACCTGGATTAGCCCGCGACCCTCGGTCGAGCTCGACGCGCTGTTCGCGGCCGATGGGATCAGCGCAGACCGCTTCCAGGCCGGCTATGACGGCGACGCCAGCCTCCTGGCCGCCAGGGCCTGGGACATCGACGGACTTGCCAGGGGCTACCGGGAGTGGCTGGCGCGCGCGAACGACATCGTCAGCGCCCGCCGCGGTCCCGGCGACGAGGCAGTGTTCGCCATGCGGAGCCAGCTCGTCCACGAGTGGCGGAAGTTCTTGTTCGTCGATCCCGGCCTGCCCGCCGAACTGCTGCCCGCTCGGTGGCCTGGCAAGGACGCGGCCGGGCTGTTTCACGCGGAGGCCGAGCGCCTGTTGCCAGCGGCCGCGCGGTTCGTGGACTGCTGCCTGGCAGGCGCGCGGGAGAATCAGGGGACGAGCCATGGTTCGCCAGACCTGGCAGGCCCAAACCTAAGCGGGCCCAACCTGGCAAGCACAGAGCCGAGGAGAGGCACGTGAGCGACAGCGTTTTGTACGAGGTGGACGAGGCAGTTGCCACGATCACGCTGAACAGGCCGGCGGCCAGGAACGCGCTGACCGCAGAGATGAAGGACGGCCTCCTCGACGCCCTGCGGCGGTGCGGCTCTGACGCTGACGTCCGCTCGGTCGTGCTGACCGGCGCCGGCCAGGCCTTCTGCGCTGGCCAGGACCTGCGCGAGCACGCTGACCTGCTCAGCGGCGGCGGCTCCCCGCTGGAGACCGTGCGCCGGCACTACAACCCGATCGTGATGAGCATCGCGACGATGCCTAAGCCGGTCATCGCGGCGCTGCCTGGCACGGCCGCGGGTGCCGGCGCGGCGTTCGCGTTCGCGTGCGACTTCAGGATCGCCACCAGGCGAGCGAGCCTGATGATGGCCTTTGCCAAGGTCGGGCTGTCGGCGGATTCGGGATCCTCGTGGACGCTGCAGCGCCTGGTCGGATCGGCCAAGGCGGCCGAGCTGCTGCTGCTGGCGGAGCCGGTGAGCGCCGAGCAAGCGCTTGATCTGGGCTTGTTCACCAGGCTGGTCCACGAGGACGAGCTGGCTGGCCAGGCGCGCGAGCTGGCGCTCAGGCTGGCCGCCGGCCCGACCGCCGCCTACGGCGCCATCAAGGAGACCTTGCTGTACGCCGCCGGCCACGGGCTGGCACAGGCCCTGGACAAGGAGGCTGAGCTGCAGGTCAGGCTCGGCGGCACCGACGACCACAAGAACGCGACCGCGGCCTTCGTGAACAAGGAGCAGCCCGTCTTCCACGGCCGCTAGGGCCGGGCAATCCGCCCTCGCGTGCGGCCTGCCCTGCCAGCGCCCTTAGGCGAAGACGCAGGGCCCTATCCGGACGCTGAGTCTTCGCCTAGGCCTTTCGCTTCATCGTTCGGCCGCCGACCAGGCGTGGCCCGCAGCGATGCGGGCCAGATCAGTCTTCGATGAACTCGCCAGGGGCGTGGCCGGCCACGTCCTGGTCACCGCTGGAGGTCCCTGGCATCCCGCCACCGGTCCTCGTCGCGATCAGCTCCTCGTGCGCGCAGACGATCCGCTCAGCCGCCTCGACCAGATCGGTAACGGGCAGCCGGTCATAGCCGCCCTCCGGCTCCTGCCACCACACGACCTCGCCGCGGCACCAGACGGTGAGTTCACGGCTGACAGAGAGCACCGCCAGGTCCCCGGCGGGCTCGGTGACCGGGACCAGCCCAGCGCCGAGTCCGCGGTCGGCCAGCGCGGCGGCGAGCTCGGCGATCGCCCGGGAGCCGCGCGGGGAAATCCGCTGGCTGGCTGCCATGTCGCTGCCCGGCGGTATCCGCAACGCGAACCAGACGGCCTTGCCCTGCACCTTCCAGGACCCCAGCCTGCCCCTGCTCAGGTGGTGACCCCACCGGCCGGCCGACAGGCCGGCCACCATCTGCAGGCCGCGGCCGCGGATCGAGTCAGGCCCGGCGGGCACGGCGGCGCCGACCGGCAGCGGCTCGCCAGCGTCCCAGCCGGGCTCGCTGTCGAAGATCTTGCAGACCAGCTCCCGGCCTGAACCAAAGTCGCGCAGGTAGAGCCAGATCTCAGGCATGCCGCTCACGGGCCTGCCCTGGGCGCCGAACTCGATGTTCCCGTGCGCGTTCATCGTGTTGGCAGCGAGCTCGCTGGCCATCGTGACGCCGTCGTGGATCAGGTCGCCAGGAAGGTCAGTGCCCGCGAGCGCCTCGCGAAAGAGACGGCGAGCGGCACTGGCACAGGTGTTGTCGAGCGGCAGCGGCCGGACGAAGCAACCTCCGGCCCGCACGCTTGCCTCAGCCAGCCCGATCTCCGTCCCGCCATGGCCGACGGGCCCGACGGGCGGCGCGCCCGTCCGCGCGAACCTCGTCGGATGGGCCGTAAGCTCAGACACCGGAGCCGCCAGCCAACCCTCCGCCTTTGAGGAGGGTTCCCTGGCCGGCCGCGCGCCCGGACCCCGGTCGGCGGGTGTCAGTAACATCCTGCCCCCGCCTTCCTCAAGTTCTGCATCTGTGAAACACAGATTACGAGTCATTTGCCACTCTTCGCAATGACCCCGGCAGATATAGCTGTGCGCTACATTGCCGGATACATGATCATCTCGCCCGCCCGATTCCAACCGATTAGAGTAGTTGAAGCGTTTAGAACGATTGAAGAGTTTTGGGGTTGAGTGGCTCCGTGTACAGTGGCATTGACGGTCTTCCTGTCCAGGCTAGACCGTCAGACGCCTCGAGACAGGCGCACTAATGAGGAATCCCCCCGAGGCTCCCTCCTCGGGGGGATTCCGCTTGCCGGCCGGGCGTACCGGGCCCGTGGCCGCGGTGGCCGCCGGGCGACCGCTAGATGTCGTACCGGCCACTCTTGATATCGGCGAGTAGCGCCGCGAACTGCGATCGGTGCACCACGTGGGCCCCGTCGTCGATGCGCACGCTGTCCCGAACGGCGACCACGTCACCAAGATTGGCGGCTATCTCGACACAGCCGCCGTTTGCATAGCTTGCCCTGGCCTTTCGCCAGACGGCACGAGACAGGTCAGTCATCATAACTCCAGTCGTTCTGAGAGCTGCTTCAGGTACACGGCCGTGTCCCGCGGCTCGAGCGCGACGTCCACGGCCCGGTCAAAGGCCTCGATGTAGTTGTTCATGTACTCGGCATCGCTCACCTCCTGGATCCCGTGATCATGTTCGGTGAAGACAAGGCTCCGCTCGCCGCCGTCGTAGCCGAAGATCTGCACGGCGGAGAACAACCCTGGCGGCGGCCCGTCGGCGAACCGCTGGAGATGCAGGTGAACGCCTGGCCGCTCGCCCATCTCCGCGAGGTGCAGGAGCTGATCCCGCCGCTCGGCGCGGCTGCCCCACCTGTACAACAGCGACGCCTCGGTGATGATGGCCTGCAGCTGCGGCAGCGTGTTCTTGTCCCGCTCGAGTATCTGCTGGCGGCGCAGCCGCGCCTCGGTCGCGCGGCGCCGCCAGGCGGGCGGCTTCCCGCTCGATCGCATGACCGCGTCGATGTAGTCGGAGGTCTGCAGCAAGCCGGGGATGACCAGCGGGAAGAACACCCGGATCACGGTGGCGTCGGACTCGAAGCCGGGAAACTCGTTGTCGAAGATGTCCTGGTAGTCGCGCCACCACGGCCGGACTCTGGCCTGCAGCGCGAGCGACTCGATCTCCCTGGTCGCGTACTCGTCCGCCTCGTAGAACCTGTTCAAGTCCCTGATGTCGCTCATCTCAGGGCGCTTCCACTGGTTGGCCTCGAAGCGGCCGACCTTCCCTCGGCCCCAGTTGAGCATGTCGCAGACGTGGTTGGCCGTGTACCCGGCATCGACACGGAGCTCGGTCAGCCTGCGTGCCAGACGGAGCTTGGCGATAGTGGCGCCGTAGGCGTCCTCGCTCATCCCTCCGCCTCCTCGCGCCCTGCTGTGGTCACCCTAGCGTGCCTTAAGTTGCGATTCACAATTCATGTCCTCAATCGTTATGTAGGCAGATTAGCGAACTGCATAACAGAAAGGCGGAGATCGCGAGTTTAGCCCCAGGCCGACCGCTGACCGCGCTCCAGGCCGCAGGCGTCAGCCAGCTGGCCACGCGCCAGGTAGCGTCGGCAGGCCGTCACGTGAGCGACGCGCGCGTTAATCCCTCCGGCCGATCGAACTCACCCCGCCATGCGCCGTCTAGGAAGCACATCCATTCGTTCCTGTCATAGACGAGCACGCGGCCGGCCGGGTCGTCCGCGACCCGCAGCAGCACCCAGTCGACCTGGCGCTTGCCAGCGTCTTCTGCGGGGTCCCAGGCGGCGTCCTGTGCGGTCGCGCTGGCGGTCGCGGTGGCAGGCCGCGCGTCCCGCAGGCCGGCGACAAAAGCGACCTCGAACGACCCAGCGCCGGCTCCTGAGCGCTGCCAGTCCAGTTTCGCCAGGTCGACGCCGAGCCCCGCGGGAGTGGGCTTGGCAACCGGTCCTGACGACTGGCAGTCGCTGCCAGGCGGCCCAATCGGGACCGGGGTGACGATCGGCTTGCGCCGCGAACGTTCCTGGCCGTTAGCTGCCATGAAGTCCTATCTTCCGACGCCCGGACCGCCGATCGAAGGCACGCCGATCGTGAGCCGCCTGAGCAGCCGATCGCGCCATTCACATCGACGGCGGCAATGCGTTGATATGGATTATATCGGGCGTCAGGCCCGGTAGGCGCCGCGACGGAAACATCCGGCGAGATGGTCATCCACGATCCCGCACGCCTGCATCGCCGCATAAGCCGTAACAGGTCCGGTGAACCGGAATCCGTGTTTGCGCAGCTCTTTCGACAGGGCCTTGGAAGCCGGGGTCGACGCGGGGATGTCGTCCAGCGTCCGAGGCGCGGCGGACTGCCCGTCGGCGTAGTTCCAGACCGTCGCCGCCAGGCCACCGGGCAGGTCGAGCGCGGCGCGCGCGTTGTTGACGGTCGCCTCGATCTTGGCCCGGTTGCGCACGATGCCAGCGTCAGCGAGCAGCCTGGAGACGTCATCGGGACCGAACGCGGCAACGGCCTCGGCGTCGAACCCGAGGAACGCCGCGCGGAAATTCTCCCGCTTCCGCAGGATGATCAGCCAGGACAGGCCCGACTGGAACGCCTCAAGGGAGAGCCGCTCGAACATCCCGGCGTCGTCCCTGACGGGCTTGCCCCATTCCTGGTCGTGATAGCCGAGGTACTCGTCCGCACCGCCCAGGGACCACGGGCATCGCGGCTGACCGTCAGGGCCGGCCTGCGGACCGCGATTCGCCGCGGTCACGCCTGGCCTCCGACCGGATCAGGGCTCGGCATAACCTCGGCGTCCGCGGCGGCCGAGTCGTCGGCGGCGAGGCTCCGCGCCGCATCGGCCTCTGGCGCGTCCGGCCGCGTGCCGCCCTGTCGGCGTGCGTCCGCTTCGGCGTCAGGCGGCCTGAGCCGCCACGCCTCGGCGCGCAGCCGCGCGATCTCGGCCTGCTGCTCGGCGATCAGCCTGGTGGCGGCGTCCAGCGCCGCATCGGTGGCCTCCTCCTGGTAGCCGAACAGCCCGACAGGAAGCCGCAGCATCGCGAGGTCAGCTGCGGTCCTGATCCGAAGCGGCCGCATCGGCGCGTCCCGGTGGCTCTGCGCGATCTCGCCGCCACGCCCCATGGCGACGACGACCACGCCGGCCAGGATGGCGATGGCCGCGGCGAGCAGCACGAAGTACACAACCAGATGGTGCCACGGCCTGGCCGGTGCTGACACCACCAGACGCGCGCACCTCGCCGCAGGCGGGCTCAGGCGTTGATGCCGTGATCGCGCAGAACGTCGTTGAGCGCGGCCTTGTCGTGCCGGTCGCCGGCCGCCAGCCGCTTGAGAACCAGGACGCAGGGCATCCCGAACTCACCGCCGGGAAACGCGCGGTTGCGGGACCCGCCGACGCAAACGGACCAGGCAGGCGCCTCGCCGCGGGGGAGTTCCTCCCCGGACTGCACGTCGATCACGTGCGTGGTCGGCGTCAGGATCGTCCCGGCGCCGAGCACCGCGCCTGTCCGTACCCTCGCGCCGTCGACCACCATGGACCGGGAACCGATGAAGGCCTCGTCCTCCACGACGACAGGAACGGCGTTGGGCGGCTCAAGGACTCCCCCGATGCCGACGCCGCCGGACAGGTGCACGTTCTTGCCGATCTGCGCGCATGACCCCACGGTCGCCCACGTGTCAACCATCGTGCCTGAGTCCACGAACGCGCCTATGTTCACGAAAGATGGCATCAGCACGGCGCCAGGGGCAATGTAGGCACCCCACCGCACGATCGCGCCAGCTACCGCACGCACGCCGTCGAGCCGGCTGGTCAGCGGCACCCTGTCGTGATAGCGAAAGTCGCCCACCTGGGACTGCTCCATCGGCAGCACACGGAAGGCGAGCAGGATGGCCCGTTTGGCCCGCTCGTCGACGAGCACCGCGTCACTGTCCGGGTCCAGCCAGGCGACGCGGACCTGGCCGGCGTCGATCGAATCGACCGCCGAGGTGATCGTCTCGCGGGCCGCCGTGTCGTCCGGTGTCAGCCGCGCGCGGTGCTCCCAGAGCTGGTCGATCTGCTCAGGCAGCGGGGACGTCACCGGCACCGCGACAGGAGTCATGTCCATGGTGAGCGAGCCTAGCGGGTGCCGTTTGCAGGTAACTTCTGATGCGTGGCAGCTCGATCGAGACGTGCCGGGGCGGCAGCCGTTCTTGTCATCGTGCTGATCATCGCCGTCCTGGCGATCTCGAAGGTGAAGCACCTGCGCTTCCCCACGCCCATCAGCAGCGGCTGCCTGGTTCGCGGCGGCGCGTTCGACGTGCCGCTCGATCCGGGCCAGGCGAGCATCGCGGCCACGATCGCGGGCGTCGCGACCCGCCGTTCGATGCCGGAGCGCGCCGTCACGATCGCCTTTGCCGCCGCGCTGCAGGAGTCGGACCTGGCTAACCTCAGCTACGGCGACAGGGACTCGGTCGGCGTCTTCCAGCAGCGGCCGTCGGAGGGCTGGGGTACCAGACGCCAGCTGCTCGACCCGGTGTATGCCAGCGGCAGGTTCCTCGCCGCCCTCGCGGCCGTGCCGCACTACCGGCGCCTGCACGTCTATCAGGCCGCACAGGCCGTTCAGCACAGCGCCGACGGCAGCGCCTACGCCCAGTACGCACCGCAGGGCGCGGCGATGGCCGGCGGATTCAGCGGACATCTGCCGCACGCGGTGTACTGCTGGTACGGCGGCACGATCAGCGGCCGGAGCCGGCTGCGCGCCGCTGAATCCGGACTCCGCAGGACGTTCGGCCATCTGCGTCTCAGCCATATCGGCGACCCGGGCGTCCAGGTCCGCGCGCGCAGCACAGCCGCCGGCTGGGCGGTTGCCGGATGGCTCGTGACCAATGCCAGCACCTACCGGCTCAAGCGGGTGACCTACCAGGGCTACCAGTGGACCGCCGCGCACGGCAGAAAGGGCTGGACCACGGCGAAGGGATCCGCTCGTACCCCGGCGGCCAGCGTGGGGGTCGCGTTTGGCTGATAACCTGCCATGCCTGCGGAGCAGCCGGCATTGCGCTCAGGAACCAGCCCCGCTTCGCGACACCGGCCTGATCCGCGATACTGGTGAGGTGCCGCCCGATAGCCGACACTGACAGGCGCTCCACCCGCGGCGACAGAGGAGTTCGTAAGTGACGTACATCATCGCCCTGCCTTGCGTCGATTTGCTGGACCGGGCGTGCATCGAGGAATGCCCCGTCGATTGCATCTACGAGGGCGAGCGCATGCTCTACATCCACCCGGACGAGTGCGTGGACTGCGGGGCGTGCGAGCCGGTATGCCCAGTTGAAGCCATCTACTACGAAGACGACGTGCCTTCGCAGTGGAAGGAGTATTACAAGGTCAACGTGGACTTCTTCGAGGACCTGGGCTCGCCTGGCGGCGCCTCCAAGACCGGCAAGATCGGCAAGGACCACCCGGTCGTAGCGGCGCTGCCGCCGCAGGCCACCGCTGAGCACTGATTGATTTTGCGATAACGCAATGCCGGTCGCTGATGCCGCAGCCACCGCCGGTCAAGCAGAGCGGACGCTCGCATCGAAGCTGCCCGGGTTCCCCTGGGACCGGCTGGCGCCGGCGGCGGCTCGCGCCGCCGCCCATCCCGACGGGATAGCGGACCTGTCGATCGGCACGCCTGTCGATCCGGTTCCCGCGGTCATCCAGGCCGCGCTCGGCGCGGCCGCCGACTCCCCCGGCTACCCGCTGACGAAGGGCACCCAGGCGCTGCGGGCGGCGGCGGCTGGCTGGCTGGCCAGGCGGCACGGCGTCACCGTGAGCCAAGACGCTGTGCTCCCCGTGATCGGGACCAAGGAACTGATCGCGTGGCTGCCCACGCTGCTCGGCTGCGCGCCAGGCGACCGCGTCAGCTTTCCCGAACTGGCCTACCCGACCTACGAGATCGGCGCCAGGCTGGCCGGAGCGCAATCCGTTGCCACCGACGAGCCGGATCGCGCCGGTGCCGCGCCGGTCAGGCTGGCCTGGCTGAACTCGCCTTCCAACCCCACCGGGCGGGTGCTGCCCGCCGAGCGCATGCGCGACCTCGCCGCCTGGGGGCGGCGGGCCGGGGCTGTGGTGGCGTCTGACGAGTGCTACATCGACCTGGGGTTCGAGGCAACGCCGGTGTCGGTGCTGCACCCTGACGTGTGCGGGGGTAGCCACGACGGGCTGCTCGCCGTGTACTCGCTCTCCAAGCGGTCCAACCTGGCCGGATACCGGGCGGGGTTCGTGACCGGCGACCCTGCGCTCATCGCCGCCCTGCTCGAGGTCCGCAAGCACGCCGGCATGATCGTCCCGGCCCCCGTCCAGGCCGCGATGACCGCTGCGCTCGGAGACGACGCGCACGCCGCCGAGCAGCACGCCAGGTACGCGCGGCGCCGCGGGATCCTGAGGCCCGCCCTCGAGCAGGCGGGCTGGGCCGTGTCGCATTCGCAAGCCGGGCTGTACCTGTGGGCGGCGCATCCGGCCTACGACTGCTGGGAGTCGGTCAGGGTGCTGAGCGAGATCGGCATTCTGGTCTCGCCAGGGGAGTTCTACGGCCCGCACGGGGCTGGCCACATCAGGGTCGCTCTCACCGCCACCGACGAGCGGATCGCGGCCGCCGCGTCCCGCCTGCGCTCGCTGTCCTAACCGCCGCGCCCAGCCTCAGCCTCCGCGTCTTTCCCGGCTCCCCCAGCCAGGCCGCTCTCTCGCGAGGTGGATCCGCCAGGAAGCGCGCAAGAAAACGCCGTTTGACGCGGAACTGCGCAACGATTCGCCGCCAGCGCGCATGAGGCGCCCGGGTACATTCCGCGTGCCGGCTCCTAGGCTCGTGATGATCATCCAGCATCTGGAGGCGCCATGACGTCGCACGCGCACGCGCACGAGCACCGCGCGCCGAGGACCTCGCCGCATGCTCGGACATATCTCATGTGTCCGCCGGAGTACTTCACGGTGGAGTACGCGATCAATCCGTGGATGAACCCTGACCATCCGGTAGATATCGCGCTCGCGAAGCGGCAGTGGGAACAGCTGCGCGCGACCTACACCAGCCTGGGCCACACCGTGCGCATCATCGACCCTGAGCCTGGCCTGCCCGATATGGTCTTCGCCGCCAACGGCGCCACTGTCATCGGCGGCAACGTGCTCGGATCGCGGTTCAAGCACCCGGAACGGCACCCCGAGGGCGCCGCCTACATGAACTGGTTCCGCCGCTCCGGCTACCAGGTCTTCGATCCGGTGCACGTGAACGAGGGCGAGGGCGACATCATCTACGCGGGCCGCGCGGTCATCGCGGGCTACGGCTTCCGCAGCGAGTTCGCTGTCAGCGGCGAGGCAGAGGCAACCTTCGGGCTGCCCGTGATCAGCGTCCGGCTGGCTGACCCGCGCTTCTATCACCTCGACACCGCGATGATCGTGCTGGACGAGAACACGGCCGCTTACTACCCTGCCGCGTTCGACGAGGCGGGGCAGGCCGCGCTTGCCAAGCACTTCGCCGAGCTGATCGAGGCGAAGGACGCCGACGCCGAGGCCCTGGGGCTCAACGGGATCAGCGACGGCCGCACTGTCGTGCTGCCGGTTCAGGCCGAAGGCCTGGCCCGCGACGTCACCGCGGCGGGATTCACGGTCGTCCCTGTCGACATGTCTGAGTTCAAGAAGGCCGGCGGCGGGCCCAAGTGCTGCACGCTGGAACTGCGGTAACCGGGAGGTGCACGTGCAGGCGAATCATCTGTCGGCCGCCCAGCTCAGTGCTGATCAACTGAGGGCCCAGGCTGCCGTGCACAGCGCGCATAACTACCACCCGCTGCCTGTCGTGATCGCTGAGGCCGAGGGCGCCTGGGTCACTGACGTCGAAGGCCACCGCTACCTGGACATGCTGGCCGCCTACTCGGCCATCAACTTCGGCCATCGGCATCCGCGGCTGATCGCCGCCGCCCAACGGCAGCTGGAGCGGGTCACGCTCGTCAGCCGGGCCTTCCAGCACGACCAGTTCGGCCCGTTCTGCGCCGAGCTGGCCGCAATGGCTGGCATGGACATGGTCCTGCCGATGAACACCGGTGCCGAGGCCGTCGAGACCGCGATCAAGACCGCGCGCAAGTGGGGTTATGAGGTCAAGGGCGTGCCGGCGAACGAGGCGGTGATCATCGCCTTTGACGGCAACTTCCACGGCAGGACCACCACGATCGTCAGCTTCTCCACCGACCCCGACGCCAGGGACAACTACGGGCCGTACACCCCGGGCTTCCGGGTGGTGCCGTACGGCGACGCCGAGGCGCTCGCCGCCGCCATGGACGACCGGGTGGTCGCCGTGCTTGTGGAGCCGATCCAGGGCGAGGCCGGGGTGATCGTGCCCCCGGCCGGCTTCCTGACCAAGGTCAGGGCGCTGTGCTCGCAGTGGGGCGCGTTGATGATCGCCGACGAGATCCAGTCCGGTCTTGGCCGGACCGGCACGACGTTCGCGTGCGAGCACGAGGACGTAGTCCCCGACATGTACGTGCTCGGTAAGGCGCTCGGCGGCGGCATCGTGCCGGTCTCGGCCGTGGTCTCCTCGGCCGAGGTGCTCGGCGTGTTCAAGCCAGGTCAGCACGGCTCGACCTTCGGCGGCAACCCGCTCGGCTGCGCGATCGCCAGGGAAGTCATCGCGATGCTCGGGACCGGCGAGTTCCAGGAGCGATCGGCCAAGCTGGGCACCCACCTGCACGACCGGCTGAATGGCCTGCCAGCCAGCGCGGTCCGCGAGGTGCGCGGCCGCGGCCTGTGGGCCGGCATCGAGTTCACCGGGCACAACGGCCGGGATGTGTCGGAGCGGCTCATGGCCGCCGGCGTGCTGGCTAAGGACACGCACGTCACGACGATCAGGCTCGCGCCGCCGCTGATGATCAGCCAGGACGACCTGGACTGGGCGATCGACAAACTAGACGCCATCGTTCGGTGACGGCGTGAGGCGGCGACCGGACGGGCTTTCGCCGTAGGCTCGTGGCGTGCTGCCTGCTGTGACCGCGACGCGGTATGTGACGCCGCTGCGCGAGGGCGGCTCGCTGCCTGGTCTCATGGAGGCCGACGACTTCGGCACCTATGTGGTCAAGTTCCGCGGCGCAGGCCAGGGCCGCAAGGCGCTGGTCGCCGAGGTGGTCAGCGCCCACCTGGCCAGGGCCTGCGACCTGCTCGTCCCTGACCTGGTCACCGTCGATCTGGATCCAGGATTCGCGGCCGGGGAACCCGACCAGGAGATCCAGGATCTGCTCAGGGGCAGCGGCGGGCTGAACCTCGGCGTCGACTTCCTGGCCGGTGCCGTCGACTTCGATGCCGCAGCACCCGATGTCACAGGCGACCTGGCCGGGCGCGTCATCTGGTTCGACGCCCTGGTCAGCAACGCTGACCGGTCCTGGCGCAATCCGAACATGCTCTTCTGGCGGGACGACCTCTACCTCATCGACCACGGCGCGACGCTGACGTACCAGCACCGCTGGGACAGCGCTCGCACGGCGGCTGGCCGCCGCTACGACATCGCCGATCATGCCCTCGTGGGCTGCGCACCGCTGATCGACGAGGCCGACAGGGCGCTGGCCGGGCGGGTCACGCGTGACGTGCTCAACGAGGCCGTCGCCGCCGTCCCCGACGAGTGGCTCGAGCCGGAGCCCGGGCTCGAGCGTCCTGAGCTCATCCGTGAGGCCCACGTCAGGCACCTCGCCGCTCGCATGGACAGCAGGGGAACATGGCTCGCGGGGCTCAGGGAGACCGCCAGCCAGCCCGGCCTGCCGCGGCGTGAGACAGCCAGGCCGGCGCGGCCGTTCTGGCTGGCACCTTCGCCGCGACGCCGGCTGGGCGGCGAGGTCGGGCGATGACCGGCGAGCGGCACGGCTTCGAGTACGCGGTGCTCAGGGTGATCCCGAGGGTCGATCGCGGCGAGATGATCAACGCCGGCGTGCTGCTGTACTGCCGACCGCTGCGATTTCTGGCCGCGCGAGTGGCGCTGGACACCGACCGCGTCCTCGCCCTCGACCAGGCGGCTGACATCGAGGGCATCGAGCGCGCGCTGGCCGCCGTGGTCCAGATCTGCGAGCAGCAGGCAGGCGCGGGGTCGGCCGGCCAGCAGGACATCGGTCGCCGCTTCAGGTGGCTGACGGCCCCGCGCAGTACCGTCGTGCAGCCCGGTCCCGTGCACACCGGGCTGACCGAGGATCCCAGCGCCGAAGCGGACCGACTGCTCGCCGCCCTCGTGCTGAGGCCGTGATCCGCGCCTAACAGGACTTACGGGTACTTACGCCCGCACAGCAGTGATTAGCTATCTCCCGTGAACGGACCATGGCGATGAACGGCGCCCGCCTGCTCGGCGGCCGGTACGCGCTCTTCGACGTGCTCGGCACCGGCGGCATGGCGACGGTGTGGCGGGCCAGGGACGAAGTGCTCGGCCGCGAGGTCGCGGTCAAGGTCCTCAGCCCGCAGTTCGCGGCCGATCCTGCCTTCCGCGCGAGGTTCGAGCGGGAGGCGCGCCACGTCGCCGCCCTCAGCCACCCGCGCCTGGTGACGGTCTTCGACTGCGGCGTCGACGGCACCACGCCGTTCATCGTGATGGAGTTCGTCGCTGGCCGGACGCTGCGCCGGATCCTCGACGAGGCCGGGGTGCTGCCGCCGGACGACGCCGTCGCCATCGCGGCGGCCGTGTGCGAGGGCCTGGATGCGGCCCACGCCGCCGGGCTCGTGCATCGCGACATCAAGCCAGCGAACATCGTGATCTCTGGCGGCGAGGTCAAGGTGCTCGACTTCGGCATCGCCAGGCTGGACGGCTCGGCGGGCAGGACCCACACCCAGGCCGTGCTCGGCACGGCTGCCTACCTCTCGCCTGAGCAGGCGGCCGGCCTGCAGGCAGGCCCGCAGGCCGACCTCTACGCGGTCGGCTGCGTGCTGTTCGAGATGCTGACAGGAGCGCCGCCGTTCACGGCCGATACCGAGGTCGCGGTCGCCTACCGCCAGGTCCATGACGACCCAGGCCCGCCGTCGGCTCGCCAGCCAGGCGTGCCGCCGCAGCTTGACTGGATCACGACCCGGCTGCTGGCCAAGCACCCGGCCGACCGGCCGCCTGGCGCGGCGGCGGCCAAGGCTGCACTGCTCTCCGCGCTGACGCCGGGGCGGACCACCGCGTTCGCTCCCGTCGACGCCGACACCAGCGCCGAGCCCGCGCCCGCGCCGCGGCGGCGGCCGCGGCGGCGGCCGCGGCTCACCGAGCTGGTCCTCGGCATCGCGCTCGCGGCGACCGCGGCCGTGCTCGTCGCCGTGCTCCTGACCGGCTCGGGACACAACCCCGCGCACCGATCATCTGGCAAACCTGTGACGGCGAGCCACACGCATCATTCACCGCGGGCGAGCCACTCTGCCGCGCCGCGCAGTCACCGCGCCAAGCTGCCGCCCGTCGCCGCGGCGGCCGCGGCGTTCGTCGGCGACCTGCAGGCGGGGGTCGTCTCTGGCCAGGTGACCACGCAGGCCGGGCAGAGCATGTTCAACCAGCTCCAGCAGCTGCTGTTCGAGCCGCCGGACCGGAACCCGCAGCAGGTGCAGCAGCAGTACGACCAGCTCGTGCAGGTCTATGACCAGTACGAACAGCGGGGTGAGATCACCGGACGCTCCGTGGCCGCGCTCAGCCATGCACTCGACGCGCTCAGGACCGCCGTTGGGGCGCGCTAGCGCGCCAGCGCGCTGATCAGCACCCCGACCATCACGACCCGCTCGCTGGTGCGGTTCAGCCAGTCGTGCGGCACGCCAGGCTGCTGCACGACGCAGTCACCTGGTCCGAGCGTCACCTCAGAGCCGCCCACCACGAGCGTGACCTGCCCGCTCAGTACCGCGACATAGTCCAGCGTCTGCGTCGCGTGCGCCTCTTGGAACCCCTCGGCCTGCTCATCAAGTTCGCTCGCCACGGATTCGCCTTCTGCGGCGTCGCCAGGGGCGATTTCCACGATCCTGAAGCAGGCGCCACCCGGTCCTGGCTCGAGCTCCCACGGCCTGGTCGACGGGTCCGACCGCGTCACCGTCGGCGGCGTTCCGTCGCTAACCCAGACCTCGGTCGTGCGGTACCGGCCCGCGTTGATCACGGTCGGCGGTTCTCCGCTGTGGATGATCGCCGGGTTCCCGGCCTCGTCGTAGCCAGTGACAACTCTGTTCATGGGGCCTCCCTCCGTGATCGCATCCTGCCGCACGTATGCCCGTTGAGTGCTCGTATTCCCGAGATAATCATGTTGCTACCAACGGTAGGATAGGTACATGGAGGAACACGAACCCCGAGAGCTCAGCGCGTTGGAGCTCGCGCTCAGGCGAGCCCTCGACGCGGTTCCGCGGGATCAGGTCGTCAAGACAATCGTGTCCGTGCTGCCCCCGTCGGTTTTCATCCAGGACAGCGGCAGATGGCACACCAGCAAGGTGAGGAAGGTGAGCGTGTCCATGCCAGAAGAGCTAGCCGATGCGGTCCGGGCCAGAACGGGCGCCGGCGGCTTCAGCAGGTACGTCAGCGAGGCGGTCCAGCGCGAGATCAGGCATGACCTGCTCGGCGAGCTCATCGAAGAACTCGAGGCCGAGTACGGCCCCGTCCCGGAGGAAGTCCGCGAGCAGACGAGGCGAGAATGGCCAGACTACGAGGAGGAATAGGGGCCTTGGTTCTTGACGCCGAGGGACTCTCGAAGCTTGCCCATGGCCAGTCCCGGGCGGTGTCGTTCGCCATGGACGCGCATGAATTGCAGACGCCCATCGTGGTCGCCGCGACGACCCTGACCGAAGTGATGCGCGGAGGCCCGAGAGACGCGCCATTCCACCGTGTGCTTCGGCGCATCGACATCGCGCCCATTGATGGGACCAGGGCGCGCCAGGCAGGCGAATTGCTCGAGCGTGCCCGGCTGTCCGGGCATAGCCACGCGCTCGATGCGCTCGTGGCGGCCGTAGCGCTGGCCCAGCCGCGGCCTGCCGTGCTGCTGACAAGCGACGCGAAGGATATGGGAGTGCTGACCGAGGAACCTGGCCGGCCGCGCCGCGAGCGAGTTACGGTCGTTCTCGTCTAGGCGGCTACCAGGATCCGCCCCCGCCGCCGCCGAATCCGCCGCCGGAAGAACCGCCGCCACCGGAGAAACCGCCGCCGAAGAAGCCGTGGCGGGCGAGTACGGATACCCGGGTTGTGTGAGGTATCTCCCGGAGGCCGCGAAGGCCGGTAGTGGCGGGTGGAGAAGTACTGGGCGGCCTGCGAGAGCAAGGCGGCCCCGGACGGATCGCCGACGAACCAGGAGGGCGAGTCGGCGCTCTCGTACGCGGCGCGGCCGAGCGCGGCCCACGCCGCCGAGCACCCGAAGATGATCGCGTACGGCAGGTAGCCGAACAACACGCCGGCCCGCTCGGTGCCAGGCCCCGCGACAGCCTCAGCCCCGATCGACCGGCCGAACCGCAACACGCGCGCGGCGAGCTCGTCGCCCTTGTCCGTCCTCCTGGGCAGCCACCGCGCCGATCCGGCTAGCACCAGCCCGGTCAGCACCACAGGCACGGGGATGATGCCGAGCCGCGTGCGCGCCGCCAGGATTATCGTCGCTACCAGCCCGCCCACGACCAGCACGATGCCGACTGTGCGCCAGGCCAGGCGAGTCTTGTCCGGCCTGGCGGCGAACCAGCCCTGATTGACGACGCCGCGTGCGCAGGAGCCAGCCCCATGGCGACGGCCGCGCATCCCGCTGCCAGGCCAGCCATGCAGCGCCGCAGGACGGCTGCTAATGGTTGATCCCCTCGCGCCATGATCCATCACCAGCCATTCGCAGCACTCGCTCCTAGGACGTCCCATTCGCCGTGCCGGTTGTCACGTCGCTGAGCGGGTCGCTGTCCCCGCCAGCCTGGCGCATCGTATGGTTCGGCTTGTGACCGCTCTCGCCAGCACGCTGGACACCGGCAGCGCCGAGTACCAGGCCAGGCGCGCGGCCATGCTGGCCATGCTGGACGAGCTCGACGCCGAGCACGCCAAGGCGCTGGCGGGCGGCGGGCCGAAGTACGTCAAGCGGCACCGCGACCGCGGCAAGCTCACCGTCCGCGAGCGCGTCGAGCTGCTGATCGACCAGGACTCCCCGTTCCTCGAGCTGTCGCCGCTGGCCGGCTACGGCACCGGCTTCCCGGTCGGCGGCAGCAACGTCAACGGCATCGGCGTGGTCGCCGGTACCGAATGCATGATCAGCGGCAGCGATCCGACGGTCCGCGGCGGCTCGACGAACCCGTGGTCGTTGCGCAAGTCGCTGCGAGCGATGCAGATCGCGATGGAGAACCGCCTCCCGCTGATCAACCTCGTCGAGTCCGGCGGCGCCGACTTGCCGACCCAGAAGGAGATCTTCATTCCCGGCGGGCAGATCTTCCGCGACCTGACCAGGATGTCGGCGGCGGGGATTCCCACGATCGCGCTGGTCTTCGGCAACTCGACGGCCGGCGGCGCCTACGTGCCGGGGATGAGCGACTACGTCGTGATGATCGACGGCAGGTCGAAGGTCTTCCTCGCGGGGCCGCCGCTGGTCAAGATGGCGACCGGCGAGGAGTCCGACGACGAATCACTCGGCGGCGCCAGCATGCACGCGCGGCAGTCCGGTCTCGCCGACTTCCTCGCCGAAACCGAGCAGGACGCGCTGCGGATCGGCCGGTCGATCATCGCGAGGCTGAACTGGCGCAAGGCAGGCGCGGGGCCGGCCAGGACGCCGGTCCTGCCAGCGCTCGACCCTGATGAGCTGCTCGGCATCGTGCCAGCCGACCTCAAGGTGCCGTTCGACCCGCGCGAGGTGATCGCGCGGATCGTCGACGGCTCGGATTTCGACGAGTTCAAGCCGCTCTACGGCGCCAGCCTGGTGACCGGCTGGGCTGTGCTGCACGGCTATCCGATCGGGATCATCGCCAATGCCCGCGGGATCTTGTTCAGCGAGGAGTCCCAGAAGGCCGCCCAGTTCATCCAGCTCGCCAACCAGATCGGCGTGCCGCTGCTGTTCCTGCAGAACACGACCGGCTACATGGTCGGGGCCAGCTACGAACAGGCGGGGATCATCAAGCACGGCGCCATGATGATCAACGCGGTCTCGAACAGCCGCGTGCCGCACCTGACCGTCGTGCTCGGCGCGTCCTACGGCGCGGGCAACTACGGCATGTGCGGGCGCGCCTACGACCCGCGGTTCCTGTTCAGCTGGCCAAGCGCCAAGTCTGCCGTCATGGGCCCCGCTCAGCTCGCAGGCGTGCTGTCGATCGTGGGCCGCCAGGCTGCCGCCGCCAGGGGCGAGCGGTACGACGAGGAAGCCGGCGCGGCGATGCGGGCCGCGGTCGAGGAGCAGATCGAGGCCGAGTCCCAGGCGTTCTTCCTGTCCGGCAGGATCTATGACGACGGCGTGATCGACCCCCGCGACACCAGGTCCGTGCTCGGCATGTGCCTGTCGGTCATCGACGGCGAGCCTGGACCGGCCGGAGGTCAGGCACCGGCGAGTGCGGGCCGTTATGGCATCTTCAGGATGTGAAGGACGCGCCGTGATCACCTCCTTGCTCGTCGCCAACCGCGGCGAGATCGCACGCCGGATCTTCCGGTCGGCCCGCGCGGCCGGTATCAGCACGACCGCGGTCTTCTCCGACCCCGACGCGCGGTCGCCGCACGTCGCCGACGCCGACCGCGCGGTCAGGCTGCCTGGCGCGAGCTCCGCGCAGACCTACCTCGATGCCGGCGCGATCGTCGCCGCCGCGCTCACCGCCGGCGCGGACGCGGTGCACCCCGGCTACGGGTTCCTGGCCGAGGATCCGGCGTTCGCGCGCCGGGTCATCGCCGAGGGCCTGACCTGGGTTGGCCCGCCGCCCGAGGCCATGGAGGCGATGGCGCTTAAGATCGAGGCGCGTAAACGGGCCTCAGCGGCCGGTGTCCCCGTTCTGCCTGAGCTCGACCCTGGCTCGGTCAGGGCGTTTCCCGTGCTGGTCAAGGCGTCAGCGGGCGGCGGCGGACGGGGGATGCGCGCCGCGGCTGCCGCGAGCGACCTCGCCGCGGCGATCGAATCGGCTCAGCGCGAGGCGCAGGCGGCCTTTGGCGACGGAACGGTCTTCTGCGAGCCGCTGCTCACCGGCGCCCGCCACATCGAGGTCCAGGTGCTTGCCGACCAGGCGGGCACGGTCTGGGCGCTGACCGAGCGGGACTGTTCGGTGCAGCGCCGCTACGCGAAGGTGATCGAGGAGACGCCGTCCCCCGCGGTCGGGCCCGCGCTGCGCGACCGGTTGCTCACCGCGGCGACGGCGCTGGCCAGGGCGGTCGGCTACGTGAACGCGGGCACCGTCGAGTTCCTGGTCGGCAGCCTCGGGTCAGGTCAGGACGAGTTCTATTTCCTGGAGTTCAACACCAGGCTCCAGGTCGAGCACCCGGTCACCGAGTGCGTGCACGGGATCGACCTGGTAGCGCTCCAGCTCGCGATCGCAGAGGGGCGCCCGCTGCCCGCGGCTCCGCCTGCGGCGACCGGCCACGCGATCGAGGCGCGGCTCTACGCGGAGAACCCTGCCGACGGGTTCCGGCCTGCGGCAGGACCGGTGCACGCCTTCTCGGTGCCCGACGCCGACGCGACGTTCGGGTCCCCGCTTGTGGCGGGACCGCCCGGCCCGTTCCTCAGGCTCGACGCCGGCGTCGAGCCAGGTTCGGTCGTCTCCTCGCATTACGACGCGATGCTCGGGAAGGTCATCGCCTGGGCCCCGAGCCGAGACGTCGCCGCCAGGCGGCTCGCCGCTGCCCTCGCCGGGACTCAGATCGCGGGGCCCGCGACCAACCGCGACCTGCTGGTCAGCGTCCTGCGCAATGCCGCGTTCCTCGACGGCGGGGCCGACACCTCGCTGCTCGATCACTATGACCTCGCCGCCCTGATCCCTGCTGAGGAGACCTGTCAAGCCGCCGCAGCGGCCGCCGCGGTCGCCGTGGCAGCGGCGAACCGGCGTGCTGCCACGGTCGCGGCCAGCATTCCTGGCGGCTGGCGGAACGTGCCGAGCCAGCCGCAGCTCACGTCCTTCACCGGGCCACGCGGCCGGCTCGATGTCCGCTATCGCTGGACCAGGACCGGGATCACGGTCGTCGACGTCGCCGGCGCTCGCTCTGACCCTGGCGCTGGCTCTGACCCTGGCGCTGGCTCTGACCCTGGCGCTGGCTCTGACCCTGACTCTGGCCTTGGCCCTGACTCTGAGCCGGTGCCTGGCGACCTGATTGTCGCCGGGTTCTCGCCCGACCAGGTCACGCTCGAGGTCGCCGGAGTCCGGCACCGGTTCGGCGTCACCAGGGTCGGCGATCAGATCTGGGTCAGCTCGGCGCTCGGATCGGTGCGGCTCACGCTGCTCGACCGGCTGCCGCCCCCGCAACTGGCAGCCGAGTCAGGTTCGCTGATCGCGCCGATGCCAGGCAACGTGACCAGGATCGCCGCTGCGCCCGGCGACCGGGTTGCCGCAGGCCAGCCGGTGCTGATCATCGAGGCGATGAAGATGGAGCACACGATCACCGCCCCGGCAGCCGGGGTTCTCGCCGAGCTGAGGGTCGGGTCTGGCCAGCAGGTCAACGGCGGCGACGTGCTGGCGATCGTGACGCCCGACGAGACCGGAGCCGGAGATGACAGACGCTGACCAGGCCGTCCTCGTCCGCATAACGAGCTCAGGCGGGCGGAGGACCATCACGCTGGACTCGCCGCACAACGCCAACGCGCTGTCGACAGGGCTGCTGGCCCAGCTCAGAGCCGCGCTCGACGCCGCGATGAGCGATCAGGGCGTCCGCGTGATCGTGCTGACGGGCGCCGGCAAGGTGTTCTGCGCCGGCGCTGACCTGAAGGAGGCGCGGACCAACCCGGCCGGCGCGCCCGGGCTCATGACCGGCGTCATCGAACTGCTCTGGAACGGCTCCAAGCCGGTCATCTGCCGGGTCAACGGGGCGGCGAGGGCAGGCGGCATCGGGCTGGTCGCCGCCTGCGACATTGCCGTCGCCACCGACCGCGCCAGCTTCGCGTTCTCCGAGGTGCGGATCGGAGTGGTGCCCGCGGTCATCTCGGTCCCCTGCCTGCGCCGGATGCCGTCCAGGGCCGCGGCCGAGTACTTCCTGACCGGCGAGGTCTTCGATGCCCGCAGGGCCGCCGAGATAGGCCTGGTCACGACCGCCGTTGCCGCCGGCGACCTGGACGCCGAGGTCGCCCGCTACGCCGGGATGCTGCTCCGCGGCGGGCCTGGCGCCCTCGCCGGGACCAAGGGAGTGCTGCGGGACGTGCCCTCGGCCGGATTCGCCTCGGGACTCGCCCTGATGAGCGAGCTGTCGGGACGGTACTTCGGCTCTCAGGAGGCCAAGGAGGGCATGGCCGCCTTCGCTGCCAAACGGGACCCAAGCTGGGTCGAGCCCGCCCGGCCGGTCGCCGACGTGGCAGGTGCGACCGGTGCGGACGGCTCGGACGGCGCGCGTGCCTGACCGGCCGGACGTCCTGCGGATCGCGAACTGCAGCGGGTTCTATGGCGACCGCCTCTCCGCTGCCCGCGAGATGGTCGAGGGCGGGCCGATCGACGTGCTCACCGGGGACTGGCTGGCCGAGCTCACGATGCTCCTGCTCGGCAAGGCGATGCTGAGCGGTCGGCCCGGCTACGCCAGGACCTTCCTCACCCAGATGGAGCAGGTGCTGCCGACCTGCCTGGAGCGCGGGATCAAGGTAGTCACGAACGCCGGCGGGCTCGATCCCGCGGGCTGCGCTGCCGCCGTCGCCGAGCTCGCCAGCCGGGCCGGGCTGAGCCCGGTCGTCGCCCACGTCGAGGGCGACGACCTGCTCGCGAGGGTGCCCGAGCTGACCGAAGCCGGTCACAGGCTGGCCAACGCCGACACCGGCGCGAGCCTGAGCGAGGCCGGCGTCACCCCGCTGACCGCGCACGCCTATCTCGGCGGTCTGCCGATCGCCCGAGCTCTCGCCGCCGGGGCTGACGTGGTCGTGACCGGCCGGGTCACCGACGCGGCCCTGGTCGTCGGGCCGGGGATGTGGCGGTTCGGCTGGACCGGCGACGACCTCGACGCGCTGGCCGGCGCCGTCGTCGCCGGGCACATCCTCGAGTGCGGCTGCCAGGCGACGGGCGGCAACTACGCCTTCTTCGGGGAGGTACCTGGCCTGGCGCAAGCCGGTTTCCCGCTGGCCGAGGTCGCGGCCGACGGGTCGGCCGTCATCACCAAGCATCCCGGTACGGGCGGCCGGGTCTCGGTCGGAACCGTGACCGCCCAGCTGCTGTACGAGATCGGCGCTCCCGCGTACCTCAACCCCGACGTGACGGCGCGGTTCGACACGATCGCGCTTGAGCAGGCCGGACCTGACCGGGTGCGGGTCAGCGGCGTCCGCGGCGAGCCGCCGCCCGCCGACCTGAAGGTCTCGCTCAACTACGCGGGCGGATACCGGAACTCGATGATCCTCGCGATCGAGGGCCTCGACGTCGCCGCGAAGGCCAGGCTGGCCGAGCAGACGATCTGGGCCAGGGTGGCCGGCGGCAGGGACGCCTTCGAGACCGTCGACGTCGAGCTCGTCGGGTCTGACCCGGCGCTGCTCAGGATCACCGTCCTCGACCAGGACAAGGCGAAGGTCGGCCGGGCGTTCTCGGCGGCCGTCGTAGAGACGGCGCTGGCCAGCTACCCGGGGTTCTACTCGCTCACGCCGCCCGGCGACGCGTCGATGTACGGGGTGTACTGGCCCACCACCGTCCCCGCCGACCTGGTGACGACGCGAGTCGTTGTGGATGGTCAGCAGGCGTGGACGGGCCCTGCCCGCCTGCGGCCCGCCGAGCCGGGCCCCTCACCTGCCGCGCCGGCTTGGTCTGGTCCCCGGCCGGTGCCGTACGGGCCGACCAGGCAAGCGCCGCTCGGACTGGTCGCCGGCGCCAGGTCAGGCGACAAGGGCGGGAACGCCAACGTCGGCGCCTGGGTCCGCACCGCGAACGAGTTCAGCTGGCTCGACGGTTACCTGACCGCCGAACGGCTCGCCGAGCTGGTGCCAGCGGTCGCGGGGCTGCGCGTCGAGCGGTACCGGCTGCCGAACCTGTGCGCGCTGAACTTCGTGATCATCGGCCTGCTCGGCCGCGGCGTCGCGGCCAGCACTCGCCTGGACCCGCAGGCGAAAGCCCTCGGCGAGGAGCTCAGGGCCGCGATCGCCGACATCCCGTCCGCATTCCTCGCCACCATCCATGATCACGAAGAATCCGAGTTCCGCTGAGACCCAAAGCTCTTCGTGATCGTGGATCGGGTACGCCGCGGGCGGGTCAGGAAGGCCTCAGCTTGCGTCCAGGGAGTGTGGAGGTTGCCGCTCTACGCTCATGCCCCTGACAGACTGCGGCAAGCTGACGACAGAGCTGAGCGGAGGCCGGGAAGACGGTGCAGGAGAACGTGATCATCTCGCATCGCGGAGCAAGGTTCGAGATCGGGCGCGGACCAGGCTTCTACGGAATCTGGCCCGCCGGAGCGGCTCAGTGGCAGCCGATCGAGTGGTGGCCAGAGACCTCTGAGGGCTGGCGGGCCGCGTGGGCGCGCTTCACCGACGTCGAGCGAAGGCGAGCGATTCACCAGGTCATCTCGGCTGAGCCGCAGCCAGCTACCGGCGCAACGCAGCTCTCCCCCACAGGCCAACCCCCAGGTCCTGGTCAGTTCCACGACGCGGACCAGCCCATTGGCCAGGACCAGCCCCTTGGCCCTGGTCAGCCCGTGAGCCCGGGCCAGCCGCCGCTCGCTGACCCCCTTCCAGCGGAGCGGACCGCCGGGCTCTCGGACACCAGCCGGCGAGCAGGGCGACCCGCCATCATCGCGGCCGCCCTGCTCGCCGCTGGAGCCGCGGCCGGAATCGCCGGGCTGTTCCCTGGCTACTTCGGCAGCACAGGGCTGGCGGGTCACGCCGAGGAGCTCGTCCCGCACGTGATCTACCTGGCGGCCTGGGCCGCCTGCGCCGTGCTCATCGTCGCGGGCGGAACGCGGCAGCGCACCGGCGCCCTGCTGGCGGCTGGCGTCAGCCTGGTCACGCTCGGCCTGTACGTCGCCGATCTGGGGCTCGGCATCTCCAGCGCGAACGTCGGCACGGGACTCGTGCTCAGCCTGATCGGCTGGGCCGCGTGCGCGGCTGGTTCGGTGCTGGCAGTCCGGCTTGGCACCGCTGGATCACTTGCCAGGCCGCGGACCCTGGAGGCCGGGCTGACGATCGCGCTCGCGGCCGCTGCCGCGGCAGGCACGGCGATCGCATTCGCGCCGTCGTGGGACAGCTTCACGCTGCGGACAGCGGCCGGCACGTCGCAGGTCATCACCGCGGGGAACGCGTTCGCGAATCCCGGCATGGTCATCGCCGGAGACGTCCTGGTCATGGTCGCGGTGGTCGCGGTCGTCATCGCGGCGGCCACCTGGCGGCCGGCCAGGCTGGGCGCGGCTCTGCTGGCCGGTGCCATCGTGCCGATGGCGGCGCAGGCGATCTCGGCCGTGATCCAGATCGGCCAGGCGACCCCCTCGCTGCAGTTCGGCATCCCGCCCGCGCAGGCGGCCCGGCTGGGGCTGACGATCAGCTCCGGGCTGACGACGGCGTTCTGGGTCTACTGCGCGTTCGTGTTCGCGCTGATCCTGACGGCGGCGTTGATGGCCAGCACGCCTGCGCCGCCACCACCGCCGCCCGTTCCGTTTCCCGCCCGCCCCGGCAACCCCGCCGGCATCATGTCGCCCGCATCCCCCGCCGTCAGCTAGCAGCCACGCCGCCCACTCGTCCCAGCCCGCCGCGGGCGCCACTGACCGGAAAAGGGGACATCTGCGACTTCGCACGGCGTGCAGTCAACCGGCGACCCAATATGCCCTATTCGGGTGGCTGAAACCCGTGCTATGTCACCTGGGGAGGGCGGCGGCGAGCCCCGCCGCACCGCCTGACCCCTTAACCACCTGTTCCGCCGAACGACCAGCGGTTGCCATCCGGGTCGCGCACGGCAGTCCCGCGCCCGCTAGCGCAGGCCGGCTGGTTTCCGCCTGGCCCAGAGGGAGTAGCCCGCGATCGCGCCTATCACCGCGCAGATCGCGCCGCCGTACAAGAACAGCTCGCCTGCGGTGGACGCCGTCACGATCACGCTGCCGCCACTGGTGCCGCTGGCCAGCACGAACGTCACGATGAACCAGCCGACCGCCGGCACGAACCCGCCAGTCGCCTGGCCCGTTCCCCACGCCCCGAGCAGGCAAGTCGCGAGGATCGCGACGTCGAAGCCGATCGCGGCCAGCGGGGCGGGGCCCACGGCATAGTAGAACGAGCCAAGCAGGCCCTGCGCGCAGCCGAACAGGAACAGCGCAAGATGCGTGATCGTCGTCAGGCCGCGGCTCACGGTTAGATGCCGGCGAATAGGTCAGGCTCCCAGCCGTGACCGCCGCCGCCCGCACCGCGCGGACCGGCCAGGAGCGTGTAGTACTCATGGCCGAACGCGCGCTGTCCGACGCCGTCGGACAGCGCGAAGAACGGGCTGTCGACCGCGATCTGGCTGGCGTGCGCGCGCATGGCTGCGAGCTTGGCGGCCAGGTAGTCACCGGCGTCGATTTCGGTCGTCACCTGCTCGTCTGGCACGCCGAACGGCAGATCGTCCACCGACTCGACGGACTCGAACACCGACCCTGACGAGGTCTGCTCGGGCCGCACCTGTGCCCCCCGCGTCTGTGCCCCCCGCGTCTGTGCCCCCCGCATCTGTGCCGCCCGCATCTGTGCCGCCCGCATTTGGCTCATCCCCTCGGCGAGCACCGACTTGGGGACCGCGGTCGCGTAGAACTTGCGCACCAGCCCGTCGGACATCTCAAACGCCCGCCACGCCACCCGGTGCGCCTGGATGTGATCGGGGTGGCCGTAGAAGCCGTTGGAGTCGTAGGTCACCAGCACCTGCGGCCGCACGTCCTTGATGATCTCGAGCAGGACGCTCGCCGCCTCGTCGACGTCGGCCCGCCAGAACGCGCCGTTCCAGTCGTTCGTCGGCGTGCCCATCATCCCCGAGTCGCGCCAGCGCCCTGGCCCGCCAAGGAACCTGTGATCGCGGACGCCGAGCGCCTCGCAGGCGGCCGCGAGCTCGCCGATCCGGTACTCGCCGAGCGCGTTGTCCCGGTCCCAGGCCAGGTGCGCGATGTCCGGCGGGATGATCTCGCCGAACTCGCCGAGCGTGCAGGTGACCAGCGTGACACCGGCCCCTTCCGCCGCGTACTTCGCCATCGTCGCCCCGGTTCCGATCGACTCGTCGTCGGGATGAGCGTGCACGAGCAGCAGTCGCCTGTCGCTGGTCTGGTCCATCCCGTGAGGATAGCCAGTGGCTCAGGCTGACTCCGCCGCGCCGGGGCGGGCTGGCAGGATCTGTTGTCATGACCGACACGTTCCCCCGCCAGCAGGCCAGGACCCGGCACTTCAGCCTCGGCGCCCCGCGCTCGTTCCAGATCTCCGCCGACGGGAAGCGGATCGCCTTCCTGCGCAGCAAGGACGGCAGCGACCCGGTCACCTGCATGTGGGTGATCGACCTGCCAGGCCGATCCCGGCGCCCAGGACGGCGGATCCGAGCGCCTGGTCGTTGATCCGATCGCGATTGGTGCAGGAAAGGACGAACCAGAAGAGGAACGAGCCCGCCGGGAGAGATCACGCGAGAACGCCGGCGGGGTGGTGGCATTCGCCACGGACGCGGGCTTCACGATGGCCGCCTTCGCGATCGGCGGTGAGGTGTACACAACTCAGCTCGCGGCCGACGGCCACGGGCCGCGGAACATCGGCGCGCGCACACCGGCCATCGACCCGCGGCCCGACCCGGCCGGTCAGCGAATCGCCTACGTGTCCCGCGGGACCCTGCGGATCGCCGACCTGGCGAGCGGCACCGACAACGAGCTGATCGGTCCTGGCGGAGCTGAGCACATCAGTTACGGGCTAGCGGAGTTCGTCGCGGCCGAGGAGATGGGCAGGCAGCGCGGGTTCTGGTGGGCACCGGATGGCCGCAGCCTGCTCGTCGCCAGGGTCGACAACTCCGGCGTCAACAGGTGGCACATCGGCGACCCGGCGAACCCGGCCAGGCAGCCCGTCGAGATCAGGTATCCGGCCGCCGGCACCGCGAACGCGGTCGTCGAGCTGCTCATCGTCAACACCGATGGCGGCGTGGTGCCGGTGCGGTGGGATTCGGCAGCGTTCGGGTACCTCACGACCGTCAGCTGGGATTCAGGGGCGCCGCTGATCGTCGTGCAGTCCAGGGACCAGCGGCGGATGCGGTTGCTCGCCGTGGACCCGCAGTCCGGGGCCACGACGGTGCTGCGCGATGAGGAGGACCCGGCCTGGCTGGACGTCGTGGACGGTGTGCCCGCCAGGCTGGCCGACGGCCGGATCGCATGGACCGCCAGCTCCGACGACGCGCAGCGTCTCCTCGTCGCGAGCGAGGAGGATCTGGCGGCCGGGCGGGGCGCGCCGCTCACGCCGTCCGACCTGCAGGTGCGCGGCGTGCTGGCCGTCGACGGGGATACCGTGCTGCTGTCTGGCTCGGACGCCGAGTCGATGCACGTGAGCGTCTGGGCGTACGGGCCCGCGGGCCTGCGGCGGGTTTCCGGCGAACGCGGCGTGCACGGAGCGGCACGCGGCGGCGGCACAACGGTCCTCACCAGCCGTTCGCTGGGCGGCTACGGCGCGAGCGTCGCCATCTTGCGCGACCGGCCGGGCGGCGAGCCAGCGCAGGTGGGCACCATCGCGTCGCTCGCCGAGAGCCCGGCACTGCCTGAGCTGCGGATCGAACTACTGCGGGCCGGGCCCAGGGAGATCAACACCGCGGTGCTGCTGCCGACCTGGTTCGAGCCGGGTTCGGCGAAACTGCCCGTGCTGATGGACCCCTACGGCGGACCGCACCTGCAACGGGTCGTGGCTGCCTCGGACGCTCACATGACTTCGCAGTGGTTCGCGAATCAGGGCTTCGCCGTCGTCGTGGCCGACGGGCGGGGAACGCCAGGGCGCGGGTCAGGCTGGGATCGCGCCGTCGCGGGCGACCTCGCAGGCCCGGTCCTGGCGGATCAGGTAGACGCGCTGATGGCGGTCGCGGACCGCACGCCCGATCTCGACGTGTCCAGGGTGGCGATCAGGGGCTGGTCGTTCGGCGGGTACCTGTCAGCGCTCGCGGTGCTGCGTAGGCCCGATGTGTTCCACGCCGGGATCGCCGGGGCGCCGGTCACTGAGTGGCGGCTCTACGACACCCACTACACCGAGCGGTACCTCGGTCATCCCGACCGCAACGCCGCGGCGTACGACCAGTCCTCGCTGCTTGCCGACGCATCCAAGCTGATCAGGCCGCTCATGATCATTCACGGGCTTGCCGACGACAACGTGACCGTGGCGCACACGCTCAGGCTGTCGTCAGCGCTGCTGGCCGCTGGCCGACCGCACCAGGTCCTGCCGCTGACCGGCGTGACGCACATGGCGTCGCAGGAGGAAGTGGCTGAGAACCTGCTGCTGCTGCAGGTCGACTTCCTGCGCACCGCGCTGGGGCTGGCCGAACCCGACGTGAGCGAGTAACCCTGGCCAGAATGTGTAGCGAGGGTCACACCGGCAGAAGGTACACCCAGGCCGGCAAGATGACTACCGTTGGAATAAGGTTCAGTGGGCAACGCGGCAGCGCTCTGCTTAATGTCCCGGGCCACCGGTTGGCGGGCCCGGACGGCACGAAGCGCGCCAGGGTGGTGACCCCGTGCCATGACCTGATGCGGTGACCCGAGCCGATCGGCTTCAGTCTCAGTGCGGAGGCGTCGATGACGCAGGTAACGCAGGCGCCAGCTAAGACCAGGGCGCAGATCGCCAGCAAGACGCTGCGAAAGGACCCCTGGTGGCGCCAGCCGGCCATCACCGCCGCCTTCCTGGCAGTCGTCGTTATCTACCTCACCTGGGCCTCGCTGGTCAACACGGACTACTTCTGGGCGCCGTACATCTCGCCGCTGTACTCGCCATGCCTCGCAACCACATGCACGGCAGGATCCGGATTCCATTGGATCCCGTGGCTCAGCGCGCTCACCCCCGCGATCATCATCATCGGCGGCCCGATGGGGTTCAGGCTCACCTGCTATTACTACCGGAAGGCCTATTATCGGTCCTTCTGGCAGTCACCGCCCGCATGCGCGGTGCGCGAGCCGCATGGCACGTACACAGGCGAGACCAGGCTGCCGCTGATCTTGCAGAACCTGCACCGGTACTTCTTTTACATCGCGCTGCTCTTCAACGTGGTCCTGACCATCGACGCGGTGCTCGCGTTCCAGGACCACGGGGGCCAGTGGGGTCACATGGGGCTCGGCACGCTGGTGCTGATCGTCAACGCGGCGCTCTTGTGGCTCTACTCGCTGTCCTGCCACGCGTGCAGGCATGTCACCGGCGGCCGGCTCAAGCACTTCTCCAAGCATCCGGTCAGGTACAAGGCCTGGACCCTGGTCTCGCGGCTGAACGGCTACCACATGCAGTTCGCGTGGGTCTCGCTCGGCTTCGTGCTCTTCACCGACCTGTACATCCGGCTGGTCGCTGCTGGCGTCTTCGCCGACCCGCGATTCTTCTAGACTCAAGGCAGAAGGTGCCCAATCTGTCATGACTGACATCGAAAGACTCCCCTACGACGTCGTGGTAATCGGCGCAGGCGGATCAGGGCTGCGGGCGGCCATCGAGGCCCGGCAAGCGGGCAAGCGGACCGCGGTCATCTCCAAGTCCCTGTTCGGCAAGGCGCACACGGTCATGGCCGAGGGTGGCTGCGCAGCGGCGATGGGGAACGTCAACCCCAACGACAACTGGACGGTGCACTTCCGCGACACCATGCGCGGCGGCAAGTTCCTGAACAACTGGCGGATGGCCGAGCTGCACGCGAAGGAGGCCCCTGAGCGGGTCTGGGAGCTCGAGGCCTGGGGCGCGCTGTTCGACAGGACCAAGGACGGCAAGATCAGCCAGCGCAACTTCGGCGGTCACGAGTACCCGAGGCTGGCGCATGTCGGCGACCGCACCGGCCTGGAGATGATCCGCACCTTGCAGCAGCGGGTCGTCGCGCTGCAGCAGGAAGACGCGCGCGAGCACGGCGACGCCGAGGCCATGATCAAGGTCTTCGCGGAGACAACGATCACGAGGCTGATCAAGGACGGCACGGGGCAAATCGCCGGTGCCTTCGGCTACATCAGGGAATCCGGCCAGTTCGTGCTCTTCGAAGCACCGGCCGTGGTACTGGCCACCGGCGGAATCGGCAAGACCTTCAAGGTCACCTCGAACTCCTGGGAGTACACAGGCGACGGCCACGCGCTGGCGCTGCTGGCCGGTGCCAAGCTGCTGAACATGGAGTTCGTGCAGTTCCACCCCACCCACATGGTGTGGCCGCTGTCGGTGCGCGGGCTGCTTGTCACCGAGTCGGTACGCGGCGACGGCGGCGTGCTGCGCAACTCCGAGGGTAAGCGGTTCATGTTCGGTTACGTGCCCGACGTATTCCGCGCTCAGTACGCCGAGACCGAGGAGGAGGCCGACCGCTGGTACACCGACCCGGAGCACAACCGGCGCCCGCCCGAGCTGCTGCCCAGGGACGAGGTGGCCAGGTCCATCAACGCTGAAGTCAAGGCGGGCCGCGGATCGCCGCACGGCGGAGTGTTCCTCGATGTGTCCACCCGGCTGCCCGCGGACGTCATCTTGCGCAAGCTGCCCTCGATGTACCACCAGTTCAAGGAGCTTGCCGACGTCGACATCACTAAGGAGCCGATGGAGGTCGGGCCCGCGCAGCACTACGTGATGGGTGGCGTCGAAGTCGACCCGGACACCGGGGAGTCCTGCGTGCCTGGCCTGTTCGGAGCCGGCGAAGTGACCGGCGGCATGCACGGATCGAACCGGCTGGGCGGCAACTCGCTGTCCGACCTGATCGTGTTCGGCAGGCGCGCCGGGATGGGCGCGGTTGAGTACCTGGACAAGCTCGGTGACAAGCGGCCGGTGTCCGGCGACGGCGATGTCGCGGCCGCGATGGCTGAGGCGCTGGCGCCGTTCGAACGGGCCGTCGGCGAGAATCCGTACAGCGTGCACTCCGAACTGCAGCAGACGATGTCGGACCTGGTCGGCATCATCCGTAAGGAAGACGAGATCAAGGCGGCGCTGTCCGAACTCGAAAAGCTCCGCGAGCGGGCGGCGGTCGTCCGCGCCGAGGGCGGCCCTGCCTACAACCCGGGCTGGCACCTGGCGCTTGACCTGCGCAACATCGTGCTGATCGCCGAGTGCGTGGCGCAGGCGGCGCTGGAACGGCAGGAGAGCCGCGGCGGTCACACCCGCGACGACTACCCGGTCATGTCACCAGAGTGGCGCAAGGTCAACCTGGTGTGCTCGCTGGCGGACAACGAGAACGGCGAGCGCGTGGTGCTGGTCAAGCAGCCTATGCCGGCGATGC
The DNA here is from genome assembly GCA_963739025.1 of uncultured Actinomycetota bacterium. GTDB lineage: Bacteria > Actinomycetota > Actinomycetes > Streptosporangiales > Streptosporangiaceae > Chersky-822. Next base: position 201,912 of record CAVTYS010000010.1, read on the forward strand.
GCGGGGATCTGCTGGCGCTGTTCGACCGCGGTGAGCTTAAGAAGTACCTGACAGAGGAGGAACTGCCGCCAGAGCCGGCGCCCGCGCCTGAGACGGCGGCTACCGAGCCGACTGCCACCGAGCCCGAGGAGAAGTCGTGACGGAGTCGCGCAGGAAGGCATGGTAATGGGCACGAAGGTCAAGCTGAAGGTCTGGCGGGGCGACGCCGGTCAGGGCGATCTTGTCGACTACGAGGTCGAGGCCAACGAGGGCGAGGTCGTGCTCGACGTCCTGCACCGGCTGCAGGCGACGCAGGCCGGCGACCTCGCGGTGCGCTGGAACTGCAAGGCGGGCAAGTGCGGTTCCTGCTCAGTGGAGATCAACGGCAGGCCGCGGCTGGCCTGCATGACGCGGATGTCGCTGTTCGAGCCCGATGAGACCATCACGGTCACGCCGATGCGGAGCTTCCCTGTCATCAGGGACCTCGTCACGGACGTGTCGTTCAACTTCGAGAAGGCCAGGCAGATCCCGTCGTTCAGCCCTGACCCGTCCGTCGGCCTCGGTGAGTTCCGGATGCAGCAGGTGGACGTCGAGCGGTCGCAGGAGTTCCGCAAGTGCATCGAGTGCTTCCTGTGCCAGGACGTCTGCCACGTGATCAGGGATCACGAGGAGAACCTGCCCTCCTACGCAGGGCCGCGCTTCCTCATGCGGGTCACCGAACTGGAAATGCACCCGGCAGACACCGCCGACCGCCGCGAGATCGCGCAGGACGACTTCGGCCTCGGCATGTGCAACATCACCAAGTGCTGCACCGAGGTCTGCCCCGAGAACATCCACATCACCGACAACGCGCTGATCCCGCTCAAGGAGCGCGTCGTCAGCAGAAAGTACGACCCGCTGGTCTGGCTCGGTAACAAGATCGGGCGGCGCGGCAACAACGACACGCCAAAGGTGCCCGGTTAGCCCTCGGTGCCAGTGCGCCGCTCGGGCGCCTGACCTGCGAACGGAACCTTGCGGTCAGGTACGGCGGGCCGCGAGCCGCTGCGGCCAGCCCGCTTGTGCCTGATGAACTCCAGCAGCAGCGGAATCAGCGAGAGCACCACGATCACGGCGATGATCGGCAGCAGGTACGCCTCGACGTTGCCGATGGCCGATCCGAGGCCGTAGCCGAGCATCGTCACGCCGATCGACCACAGCAGACCGCCGGCAACCTGCCAGATCGTGAACGAGCGTGCCGGCACGTCGAGCGCCCCGACCATGGGGTTCAGCACCGTTCGCACGAACGGGATGAACCTCGCCAGCACGATCGCCTTGCCGTAGCCGTATCGCGACAGGAGCTGCTGCGAGCGCTCAGCCCCCTTCCTCAGGAACCTGTTGCCGCTGCGTTGGAGCAGCGGCCGCCCGCCCTTCCGGCCGATCACGAACCCGGTCTGCGCCCCGATCAGCGCGCCGCCGGCCGCGGCCAGCAGGACGAGCGGCAACGACAGGTGCGTCTTGCTGGTCGCGGATCCCGCGCACAGCAAGCCGGCCGTGAACAGCAGGGAGTCGCCAGGCAGGAAGAACCCGATCAGCAGGCCAGTCTCGGCGAAGAGCGCGAGAAAGACGCCGAGGGCACCCAGGCTCGCGAGCAGCGAGCTCGAACTCAGCGGGTTCAGCGCCATCGCATGGTGCGCTCCGGCCAGGTGCACCGTCACTCGCTCTCCTTCCTTGCTGGCAGCCGCCAGCGACGTGCGGGCTGTCGTCGCGCATCGACTACCCGCGTCATGACGAAAGGAACGACGACTCTTCTTAATGTCTGGTTAAGGCGGCGAACGCCCGGTTCAGTGACTGCCATGCTTAGAATTGCCAGCACCTCATCCGCCCTCGGCGAGTTGGCGGCACGGTTGGTTTGGCGTGAATATCCTTGCTGACGCGGGCGCAGTGGGCTCGTCGAGCGAGAGGTTGTCATGACGCACCTGACCTTTGCCGAGGCGATCATCGTCGGCCTGATCCAGGGCACGACTGAGCTGTTCCCGGTATCCAGCCTTGGCCACAACGTCCTGATCCCGGCCATCGTCGGCGGCAGCTGGACGAACGACCTGGACGTCAGCAAGGCAGAGTCCCCGTACCTGGCCTTCATTGTCGGCCTGCACGTCGCCACGGCGATCGGGATCACAGCGTACTTCTGGCGTGACTGGATCAGGATCATCGGCGGCTTCTTCAGCTCGATCGCGCGCAGGGAGATCAAGACCCCCGACCAGAAGCTGGCCTGGATGATCGTGCTGGCGACGATTCCTGTCGGCCTCGTCGGCCTGGTATTCGAGCACACTTTCCGCGTGATCTTCGCGGTGCCCACGCGGGCGGCGCTCTTCCTCGTGCTGAACGGCATCATCTTGTTTGCCGGCGAGCGGTTCAGGACTCGCAAGTCAAAGCAGGCCGATGAGCAGGTGCTCAGGGAGCGCGAGGAGGAACCCGCGCTCGTAGGGGCCGCGCGGGTCGGCGGCGCGCACTCCTCCGGCCAGCGCGCCCTGCGCCAGCAGGAGATCGCGACGGCCGTGCAAGCCGACCGCCGGCTTACCTCGTTCAGCTACCTGCAGGCGATCCTCATCGGCTCCGCGCAGATACTCGCCCTGCTGGCCGGCATCAGCCGGGACGGCGTGACCATGGTCGCCGGGATGTTCCGCGGTCTGTCCAGGGAGGACGCGGCACGGTTCGCGTTCCTACTCGCCACGCCAGTCATCCTGGCCGCAGGCGTGCTCAAGATCCCTGACCTGCTCGGCCCGCTCGGCAACGGCGTCAGGCCGCAAATCCTCGCGGGGAGCATCATCTCAGGCATCGCCGCCTACCTGTCGGTGCGCTTCCTGATGAAATACTTCCAGACCAGGACTCTGACTCCGTTCGCCGTCTACTGCCTGGTGTTCGGCGTCGCCAGTTTCGTCTACCTCACGGTGAAGTAGGCCAGCGCCTTAGCTGCGGAACCTCCAGATCCCGCCGAGCACGTCCACGTTGGACCCGACCGGCAGTAGCCCGCCCGCCGCCCACTCTGAACGCGTGGCCGGAACCCAGGCCAGGCGGGTTGCCTGCTGGACGGTCGTCGTCGCCGTGGCCGGCACCCGCGTCCTTGTCCACCTCCCGCCGCTCATATGGTCGAAGAACCACCGGAAGGCCGGGCCCGGGCCGTTGGCGACGAGCCACAGGCCACCGTGCCCGTCCTGCGCCATCGCGTCAACATCGCTGGTCCGGTTGCGGAGCGGAACCCGGTGCCAGGCCATGCCGTTCCAGTGCAGCAGGTACAGCGTCCGCGCACCTTTCGTCCCCGCCTCGATGTCACGTTGCAGCCAGACGTCATGCGGGCCAGCGGCGACCAGGTCGCCCACGGACTCCACGAAATTGGGCGGGATCCTGGTCGGCTTCGGTATCGACAGAGTGCGCCACCGGCTTCCGTTCCAGTGCATCAGGAACTGACGCGGGTGGGGTGGCAGGTTCGAGGGCGCGGCGAGCGCCCAGACATCGGCGGGCGACACGACCGCGACCTGCCCCGGGATCCCCGGCAGCCTGGTTTTGTGCCAGCGGCCCTTGTGGAGGAAAGCGGCGACGTACGTCATGGCCTTGAAGCTCTGTTGCCCTTGGCTGATCACCCACATCCCGGCCCGGCCGAAGTCGGCGACCCCGAGAGACGTGGTGCCTGACAGGTTCCCCTTGACCACCCAGGCAGGTATGACGTGCACAGCCCAGCGAGTGCCGTTCCAATGCAGCGCCTTGCGGGCAATGGCACCGGCGTTAAAGAGCCAGGCGTCGCGTCGGGAACTCGCGCCCAGGCTGACTGAATTGGCGGCGTACCTGGCCAGCCGTTTCGGGACCGGAATGATCCGCCAGGCATGGCCATTCCACCGCTCCACCCGGAACGTCCTCGCCTGGTTCGGCCCGCTGCACGGTGAGCAGGCGCCCCACGTGGACCACCCGTCAGTGCGACCGGTGCGACGAGATCCGCGACGCTGGTGACGCCGTGCCGCGACCCGACCGTCGTGAACACGTGCCAGCCTGGCGCGGCGGCCGACGGCGTGGTCGCCGCTGACGCGGCACCCGCCTGAAAGGCCACTCCGATCACGGTGCTCGCGGTCGCCGCGGCAACGGCCAGCACCGCATTGATCCCGTGCTTCGGGCACCACCTGGCTTCCTGCGGTTTGCGGCTTCCGAGGCGCGGACCTGCGCTACAGACCGAACTTCAGGATCTCTCCGACCTGCTGGCCGCCGGCGGAGGTGGAACCCGCGGCCCACAGCGAGCGGGTGCCAGGTATCCAGGTCATCGTGCGCACGAACGCCTTGGCCCCGGACCGCGACGGCACGCCCCGATGTGACCATCGGCCGCCGCCGAAGTGGTAGAGGGCGCTCCGGCCTGATGTCACAGACCCCACCCGATGCTCCGTTCCAGTGCATCGCCGCGAACACCGGCTTGGCGGCAGTCAGGCTCTGCTTGGTGATTCCGACCACCCAGATGTCGTCCCCCACCCGGCTCGGCCGCAAAACCCACTTCGGCAGCGATCTGATCTTCCAGCCGTGCCCGTTCCAGACACCTGCCCGTCCGTTGTTGGTGAAGGCCCAGAGATTGGACGACGAGCTCGCGCTGAGCGCGATGATGGAGCGCGGATAGTTCAGCGGCACGGGCAGTGCTATCGACCGCCGCCAGCTGCGGCCGTTCCAGTGCCTGATGAAATTTGGAAGCCCGCGTCGACTTCGCGCACGAGACGCACGCCCAGGACGAGAACGCGTTGCGGGCCCGCTCGCCGCGAAGAATCCGGGCAGCTCGCCGTGGCTCGCGTTGCCGACGGTCGCTACCACCCGCCAGCCTTTGCTTTGTGCCGCCGCGGCGACAGCGGGAGCGCTGGCCAGCGCGACTGTGCCAGCTGCCAGCGTACCGGCGACCATCAGCGCGCTGGTGCGCGCGAAGAACCCCTGCGACACGTGCCCTCGCTTGTCGAGCCTCAGCGAACGAACGGATAGGGCAAAGTGAGGCAATTGACGGCACTAGCCGCAAGCATTAAATTCCGCCGAAAGCCTCCAGCGCTCACCTCTGTGGCGCTCAACGCAGCCGCGCTCAACCCGGCCGCGCTCAGCCCTCGCGGCTGACCCTCGCGCGTGCCCTGCCGCGTTCCTTGGCGTCGAGCACGGTCTTGCGCAGCCGGATCGCGGTGGGCGTGACCTCGGCGCACTCGTCGTTGGCGCAGAACTCCAGCGCTTGCTCCAGGCTCAGTGCCCGCGGCGGAATCAGCCGCTCCAGCTCCTCGCCGGTCGACTGGCGGATGTTCGTGAGCTTCTTCTCCCTGGCGATGTTCACGTCCATGTCATCGGAGCGGGAGTTCTCGCCCACGATCATGCCCTCGTACACCTCGGTGCCCGGCTCGACGAACAGCGTGCCCCGCTCCTGCAGCGAGAACATCGCATAGGCCGTGGCCACCCCTGTCCGGTCGGCAACCAGCGAGCCTGACGCGCGCATCCGCATCGGCCCTGCCCACGGCTCGTACCGCTCGAACACGTGATGCGCGATGCCGGTGCCCCTCGTGTCGGTGAGGAACTGAGTCCGGAACCCGATCAGCCCGCGAGCCGGCACCATGAAGTCGAGCCTGATCCAGCCGGTGCCGTGGTTAGTCATCTGCTCGAGCCGCCCCTTGCGGACCGCGAGCAGGCTGGTCACCGCGCCGAGGTACTCCTCGGGCACGTCGATGGTCAGCCGTTCGACTGGCTCGTGCAGCTCGCCGTCGATCTCACGGGTCACCACGGTCGGCCGCCCCACCGTCAGCTCGTAGCCTTCCCGGCGCATGGTCTCGACCAGCACGGCCAGCGCCAGCTCACCGCGGCCCTGAACCTCCCAGGTGTCGGGCCGCTCGGTGGGCAGCACCTTGATCGAGACGTTGCCGACGAGCTCGGAATCGAGCCGGTCGAGCACCATCCTGGCGGTGACCTTCGTGTGTCCCCTGCCGGTCGGCTTGGCAGCGGTCCCGGCCGCTCCGACGGAGAAGCCCCCCTTGCCGACCAGCGGCGAGGTGTTGACGCCGAGCGTCATCGAGATCGCCGGCTCGTCCACGGTGATCAGGGGAAGGGGCCGCGGGTCGTCAGGGTCGGCCAGCGTCTCGCCGATCATGATGTCGCTGATCCCGGCGACGGCGATGATGTCTCCCGCCGACGCGCTCGCGGCCGCAACGCGCTCAAGGGCCTGTGTGCGGAAGAGCTCAGAGATCTTGACCCGCTCGATCGAGCCGTCACGCCGGCACCAGGCTGCGTGCTGGCCCTTGCGGATCTCGCCGGATACCACCCGGCAGAGCGCGATCCTGCCCAGGTAGGCCGACGCGTCGAGGTTCGTCACGTGCGCTCGCAGCGGTGCGCGTGGGTCGTACGACGGCGCGGGCACGGACCGCTTGATCACCTCGAACAACGGCTCCAGGTCGGCCGAGTCCGGCAGCGTGCCGTCCTCGGGGCGGCTCAGCGAGGCCCGGCCGGCCCGCGCCGATGCGTACACGATCGGGAACTCGATCTGGTCCTCGGTCGCGTCGAGGTCGAGGAACAGCTCGTAGCATGCATCGACGACCTCGGCGATCCTGGCGTCCGGCCGGTCCACCTTGTTGATCACCAGGATCACCGGCAGCTTGGCCTCGAGCGCCTTGCGCAGCACGAACCTGGTTTGCGGCAGGGGGCCCTCGCTCGCGTCCACGAGCAGCAGCACCCCGTCGACCATCGACAGGCCGCGCTCGACCTCGCCACCGAAGTCCGCGTGACCTGGCGTGTCGATGATGTTGATGGTCAGCCCGCCGTGGCTCACCGCGGTGTTCTTGGCCAGGATCGTGATGCCCTTTTCCCGCTCCAGGTCACCGGAGTCCAGGACGCGCTCGGCGACCTGCGCGTTGGCGCGAAACGCGCCTGACTGCCAGAGCATCGCGTCGACCAGCGTCGTCTTGCCGTGGTCGACGTGCGCGACGATCGCGACATTGCGCAGGTCATCGCGGGTCGCGACGTCGGCGGTGGCGGCGTGAGCCTGGCGGGCGGGCATGCGGGAAGACTCCAAATGAGATGGGGAGCGCCGGAGTTATGGCGGCTTCTAGTCTACCCGCACCTTCCGCGGGCCAGGCCGCGCGTCGCCGCTGATCAGAGTGTCCCCTTGAACCGCTCTTGGTGGACTCTTAACGCAAGTCCCGATTTCGTTAACACCCATGCGACACAGAGATCGACTTACCTTTCGCCGTGACGACGGCCTGCGCAAGCTCTCGACGCTGACCTGGCGCGCCACCGTGCTCAGTGCAATCGGCGCGGTCGGATTCATGAATTTGTTCAGCCATTCCGCGCCGGCTGTCACGACGACCTCGCAAGCGGGCACGCCATCGACGAGCCCGTCAGGCCCTGGGAGCTCAAGCGCCTCCGGCAAGGCCAGCGCCAAGCCCTCGCCCAGCCACAGCCCGAAACGGCAGGCCAAGCACAAGCCGGCCGCCGCGCCGAAGGGGGCCACGTCAAGCGCGCGTCCCACCCCAGCCCCGACCACCCACAGGCCAACTCCGAAACCCACGGTCAAGGCGCCTTCGACGCCGCCAGCCCCCAGCCCCACCCCTTCCCAGACGACCACAAGCGGCTCCTCGTCAGGAGGCTGACGCGCTGAGTCGCGCCGCCCCCGCTACGGCCAGGACCCATCCCCCTACCTGCACTGATGAGATGAACCTCTTCGCTTCGGTAACCGCACGTCGCCCCGCAACCGCCAGGCCAGCCACGCCTCTCACCTCTTCCGCGTCCGCCATCACGCTCGCTCGCCCGGCAGTCCCTGCTGTGGCCGGCAGCACAACCCAGGCGCTAGGCACCTTCTGCTCGGTGCTCGTCACCGAGCCGGCTTCGCTCGGTACAGCCAGGCAGATACTGGCCGGCCAGCTCACGGCGATCGACCTGGCATGCTCAAGGTTCAGGCCGGACTCCGAGCTGTCCGCGCTGAACAGGTCGAACGGGGCCCGCCAGGCGGTCAGCCCGCTGTTCGCTGCCGCACTCTCCGCGGCGCTGCGCGCCGCCGAGATCACCGACGGCGATGTCGATCCGACATGCGGCGGCTCCCTGCTGCGCCTTGGCTACGACAAGGACTTCGCCGAACTTACGGCCGACACGTCAGCGCTGACCGAGCCGCCACTGCCAGCGCCAGGCTGGCAGTGCGTGGACTTGGACGCCACTCAGCTCAGCGTCCAGGTGCCGCCTGGGGTTGTGCTCGATCTCGGCGCTACCGCGAAGGCGTTCGCCGCCGACGTGGCCGCGGATACGATCTTCGAGCAGATCGGCTGCGGCGTCCTGGTCAACCTCGGCGGCGACATCGCTGTCGCTGGCCCTCCGCCGGAAGGCGGCTGGCGGATCGGCGTCGATGACCGCGCGGGTTACGGGCGAGCTGACGGCGGGCGAACCGACCGTGAGCGCACGACGCGCGAGCAACCGTGCGTTGCCGTCGAGGCCGGGGGCATAGCCACCTCGTGTCCCGCGGTCCGCGCCTGGCGCCGGGGCAGTCAGGACCTGCACCACATCATCGAGCCGGGGACAGGGCGACCGGCGGAGATCTACTGGACCAGCGTCTCGGTGGCGGCGGCTACCTGCGCTGACGCCAACACGGCGAGCACGGCGTCGATCATCCGCGGTCGACGGGCGCTGCGCTGGCTGCATGAGCTGAACCTGCCGGCGAGGCTCACCACGCGAGGCGGCACTGTCGTCACCACGGGAGGCTGGCCCGAGTGAGCGGCGTCCTGACCGGGTCTTTTCTGGACGGGCCCTTCCTCTGGTACGCGACGAGAGCGGCCGGCCTGATCACCCTCATCGCGCTCACCGCCAGCGTCGTGCTCGGCATCCTGAACGCGGCCCGGTTCGCGAGCGCGCGCTGGCCGCGGTTCCTCGTCCAGGGGATGCACAGGAACCTGTCCCTGATCGCGCTGGCGTTTCTCACGCTGCACGTGGGCACGACCGTGATCGACACCTACACCTCGATCGGCTTGCCGACCGCCTTCGTCCCGTTCGTGTCCTCTTACAAGCGAATCTGGCTTGGCCTCGGGGCTATCGCCTGCGACATGACGCTGGCTCTGCTGGCCACGAGCTTGCTCAGGCAGCGAGTCGGGCACCGCCTGTGGCGCGGCGTGCACTGGGTTGGCTACCTGTGCTGGCCTGCCGCGGTCGCGCACGGCCTCGGTGCAGGAACCGACCACGGCACCCGATGGGTTCTCGCCCTCACCCTCGCCTGCGTGGCGATGGTTCTCGCCGCCATCGGCTACCGTGCCGTCCAGCTGATCCCCGCTCGCTGGGTCGCCCGGTGACTGCGCTCGCAGAAACGCCCAGGCGGGCGTACCAGCACCGCGAGGAACTGCTGCCGCGCCTGCTGGCAGGCATCACCGCCGGGCAGCCTGCCGATCTGCGGCACCACGAGCGAACGTACGGGACCCTGGATCTGCCAGCCGCGGCATGGAACGGCGACCGGGCCGCGGCACGGCGCGCCGCGGCCAGGCTGATCGATACCGTCGATCGGGCTGGCCTGACCGGCCGCGGCGGCGCCGGCTTCCCAACAGGACGCAAGCTCCGGTCGGTCGCCGAGAGCGGCCGTCCCGCCGTCGTCGTCGCCAACGGCGCAGAGGGCGAGCCAGCCAGCAGAAAGGACAAGCTGCTCCTCAGCCGTGTCCCGCACCTGGTCCTGGACGGGATCACGCTAGCGGCTTTCGCGGTCGGAGCGACCGAGGCCTACCTCGCGGTACATCGCGGCAATGCCAGACTGATGGCGAATCTGGCTGGAGCTATCCACGCCAGAGAGGTGGCCGGCATCGATCCGGTGCCGATCGAGCTCGTTGGCATCGACGACGTGTACGTGGCCAGCGAGCAGACCGCCATCGTGCAGTACCTCAACGGCGGGCCTGGCCTGCCGACGTTCACGCCGCCGCGCTCGCACGAGCGCGGCGTGGGCGGCCGCCCGACAGCCGTCAGCAACGCCGAGACGCTCGCCCACCTGGCAATGATCGGCAGGTACGGCGACGCCTGGTTCAGGGAGAGCGGCCTGCGCGATGACCCGGGAACAACGCTCGTCACCATCAGCGGGGCGATCAGGTGGCCAGGCGTCTACGAGATCGGGCTCGGCACGCCGATCGGGGAGGTGCTGACGCTCGCGGGCCGGCCTGCCCAACGCCCCCAGGCTGTTCTGGTCGGCGGGTACTTCGGGACCTGGCTGCCGGCGCAGACGGCGTGGCCGGTGCCGTTCGCTCGTTCTAGCCTGCGCGCGGCCGGCGCCGCGATGGGCGCCGGGATGCTCGTCGTGCTGCCTGAGTCCTGCTGCGGGATCGCCGAGACCGCGCGGGTCGTCAGGTATCTGGCCGAATCCGGCGCAGGCCAGTGCGGTCCGTGCATCTTCGGCCTGCCGGCGCTCGCCGGCGTCTTCGAGGACCTCGCGTTCCGCGGCCGCCGCGGTAACGCCGCCGAGCGGGTCGCAGCCTTGATCCCGCTGATCGAGGGGCGCGGAGCCTGCCGCCATCCCGACGGGGCAACGCAACTGGCCGCCAGCGCCTTCCGCGCGTTCAAGCATGATGTGCACGCCCATGACGTCGACGGTCCGTGTTTCGGGGTGACCGAGCCGCCGCTGCTGCCGATCCCCGGGAGTGCGGGATCATGGTGACATACCGGTTGCGCGTCAATCCGATCATGTGCGAGGCCCACGGCATGTGCGCAGAACTGCTGCCTGAGTTCATCGCGCTGGACCCGTGGGGCTACCCGATCATTACGGACGAGGCCGTGCCTGATGAGCTGAAGAGCCTGGCCAGGAAGGCCGTCGCCGCCTGCCCGACCCTCGCCCTGCTTGCCGACAAGAGCCGCGAGTAGACGGCGGGCTCGGACGCTGCCGGGCCCGGGCAAGGCGCCAGGCATCGTCAGTCGTCGTGATGTGAGCCGCCGCCCCAGCCCAACGGCGACACGTGCGCGACGGGAACGCCTGCAGACGTGCAGGCGACCCGCATCACGACCCCGCCATTCGAATCGGTGAAGCTGACGCTCGCGACCCGAGCTGGGCCCTTGTTGACGTCGTCGGCCTCGAAGCCTTGTGCCGGGCTCCAGTACAGCAGGCGGGCGAGGCCGTTGTCGCAGCTTGCAGCCGTCGTACCGCCTCGCGACGTCAGCAACTTGCTGGACTGCCGGTCCAGGCGGTGGGCCTGGCGGCTGGGCTGAACAGCCGCTGGCCTGGGCCGCACGTGCGACTTCGACGCAGACGGAGATGGGGCCGCGGAAGGAGACGACTGGGTCGCGCCGTGAGTCGCCCGGTCGGCGTTCTCCAGCGCGAGCTCGGCATTGACCATGGCCACCGATATCTGCTTGGCGTGCTGCGCCACCAGGCTCTGGCCAAGCTGATCGACGGCAAACAGGCTCCCCGCCGTGGCCGATGCCGCACCGAGCACCCAGGCGCCGATGCCAAGCAGGATTCTGGAGCGCACCGGAAAAGACTTTCGCAGAAGTGGCTAAGAGTTCGTAAAGACTTTCTCAACGCGAGGGATCATCTCTGCGTCTAAATCCAAGCAAGCACGCGAAAGGAGGGCGACAAGCCTCCCGACTAGGCACGTAACTAGAGTCGATGTTGCCCGAGCAGTCTGCCGCAGCCGCTACGTTCCTACTCATGGCACAGCTGTTGCTTGTCGAGGATGATGCGGCGATTCGCGGCGGATTGATCCGCGCGCTCACCGACCGGGGTCACGCGGTATCGAGCACGCCAACGGCCATGGAAGCGCTCCAGCTGGTCGTCGACACGCCGCCGGATCTCGTCATACTCGACCTCGGCCTGCCTGACCTCGACGGATACGAGGCCCTGCGCATGATCAGGGCGATCAGCAAGGTGCCCGTCGTCGTCGCGACTGCCAGGGACGACGAACAGGACATTGTCAAGGTCCTCGACGCGGGAGCGGACGACTACCTGGTCAAGCCGTTCGGCGTCGGCCAGATCGAGGCCAGGGTGAGGGCGGTGCTCAGGCGCGCCGTGGCGACAGAAGAGCGCAGGATGGAGCCGGTCGTCGTCGGCGGGCTCCGGCTGGACGAGGACGCTCACGAGGCCACGCTGGACAGCCGCCCGCTCGACCTGTCCAGGCGCGAATTTGACCTGCTGTACTACCTGGCAACGCGCGCTGGCCAGGTCGTGACCAAACGCGAACTGCTCACGCACGTCTGGCGAATGCCGTACGGCGGCGCCGACAAGACGGTTGACGTGCATGTGTCCTGGCTGCGCCGCAAGCTCGGAGAGAATGCCCAGCAGCCCAGGTACCTGCACACCATCCGCGGTGTCGGGATGAAACTGTCCGCTCCTTCCTAGCCAGCGTGGTGTTCCGATGAGACTCCGCGTCATCCTCCTCGTGCTCGCGATCGGCTCGCTGATCCTGGTGTCGTTCATGCTGCCGCTCGCGCTGCTGGTGCGCACGTTCGCCGCGGACAGCGCGGTGTCGGGCGCGACGATCCGGGCGCAGTTCATGGCGCCGCTGCTGGCTACGGTCAGCTCCCAGGACCTGCGGGCATCGGTGCAGCGGGTCAACCAGCAGAACCCGGGCGAGCCGGTGACGATCTTCCTGCCCGACGGGCGCCAGCTCGGCGTGCACGCTGCGCGCACGTCAGGCGTCGCGCTGGCCGCGAAGGGCAAGAGCTTCAGCGAGCCGGCACCCGGCGGAGTAGCCATCTTCGTCGCCGTCCAGGGATTGCCAGGGGGAACGGCGGTCATCAGGACCTTCGTTCCCGATGCTCAGCTGCGCCATGGGGTCGCTCATGCCTGGCTGCTGCTCGGCCTGGTGGCCGTCGGGCTGCTCGCGATGGCAGTCATCGTGGCCGCCCAGCTGACCAGGACACTCGTCAGGCCGCTCGGCAACGTCGCGATGGCGGCCGAGCAGCTGGCAGCCGGGGATCTGACCGCGCGCGCTCCCGTCGACGGCCCGCCTGAGATCCGCCAGGTCAGCAACGGTCTGAACCGGCTCGCGGCGAGAATCGGCGAACTGCTGGCGCACGAGCGGGAGACGCTCGCCGACCTGTCCCATCGCCTCCGCACGCCTTTGACGGCGCTGCGGATCGACGCCGAATCACTCAACGCCGACCAGGAGGTCATGACCAGGGTCATCGGTGACGTTGACGCGCTAACCAAGACCGTCAACGAGATCATCGCGGAGGCGCGACGGCCGGCATCCACCGGCGTCGCCGCAGGCTGCGACGCCACCGCGGTGGTACGTGCCCGCGCCGAGTACTGGGCGGCGCTGGCCGAAGATCAGGAGCGCTGGATGTCGGTGGAGATTCCGTCGGCCAGCCTGCCCGTCGCAGTGGCCGCCCAGGACCTGGCCGCGTGCGTGGACATCCTGCTCGAGAACGTCTTTGCGCATACCCAGGACGGAACCGCGTTCTCCGTCCGGGTCTCGCCGCGCGCGGCTGGCGGCGCCTGGGTCGTGGTCTCTGACAACGGGCCGGGGTTCTCGCACCCCGACCCGGCCAGGCGAGGCCTGTCGAGCGCCGGATCGACCGGGCTCGGCCTGGACATCGCCCGCCGTATCGCGGAGGCATCGGGTGGCACGCTGACGCTCGGCCGGTCACCGCACGGCGGCGGTGCTGTCACGATCGGGCTCGGGCCCGCCGCGCTCCCCGAAGCAAGGCAGTGGCGGCACATCAAGCCGAGGCGACGGCGCCGCGAGCCGGAACCCGGTCGCGAGAGTGAGCATTTCGGCACCCGAGGCTCCCGTCTCTAGAACTTATGTTCGATTAAGAGTTACGCTGTTCTGGTGAACGCGTTCGTCCCGCCAGGCTGGCCTACCGGGGTTCAGCCGCCGGGCACCGAGGAGTTCGAGCCGTCGGCGGTCAGCTGGCTGCTCGACGTGATCCCGTCCGATTACCAGCTGCACGGAGTGCTGCGCCGGCACCCGATCGCGCTAGCGGCACTGGCCAGGCATCATCTGCGCGCCTGCGTCGAAGGAGCCAGGGGCGGCTACCGCGCCACCCGGTCGGAACTCGGACCGCACCTGCCGCCGGGCGCCGTGGAGGCGGTGCTGACGATGTACAGGAGCGAAGGCAGCCGGCTGGCCGTCGCCGCGAAGGCAGCGGACCTCGTCGAGCGCGCGCTGCACGGCGAGGTATTCGTCCCGCACATGGGCGGCGGCGCGCGTTCATCAGGGCCCTCGCGACCCAGAAGATCGGCTAGCCAGCAGTCCCCTCAGCCAGCAGATCCCCCTCCGTCAGCGGCCCGTCCACGAGGGTCACGTCCACGAGCGGCTCATCCGCCAGGGCCCTCCGGGCCGGCTGCTGGCCTCGGGCCTCGCTCAGCAGAGCCGCGATCCGCTCCTCGCCAGGACCCTCCAGGCCGGCGCCCGCCAGCGACCTCGTCCAGCCCGCGTGCGGATCGAACTGCCTGACCATCCTGGCCGGCGCCCCGGCGACCACGCACCGGTCCCCGATCTCGCCCCTGACCACCGACCCGGCCGCGACCACCACGTTCCGCCCGATCACCGCCCCGGGGAGCACGACCACGCCCGTGCCGAGCCAGGTTCCCGCGCCGATGCTGACGGGCGCGTTCACCGGCCACTGCCGCCCGATCGGAACCTCAGGATCGGCGTAGCTGTGGTTTTGGTCGGTGATGTAGACGTACGGCCCGGTGAAGACGTCATCGCCGATGTCGATCGAATGGTGCGCCACGATGTGGCTGCCCCGGCCGATCACGCACCGATCGCCGATCCGCAGTACGGTCCCCGGCCCTAGGTCATGGCCCGGCGACATGCCAGCGCAGATCGAGGCCTGTTCGCCGACCATGGTCCCGGCGCCGACCTCGATCCACTGCTCGCCGTAGATCGTCCCGGTCGGGAACGCGAGCAGCGAGCCAGGGCCGAAGGAGGCGAACCGACGGCCCGCCGCCGTCTCTGCCGTCACGGTCCCGGCCCGCTGGACCCAGCGCCAGCCAGCGTGAACCGCCCGGGCGGCCCATCGCCGCCAGGCGCGGCGGGCTGCCAGGAGCGGCCGGGCGGCCCCCAATGACGGCATTCCAGACATTATTCAGCCACAGTAGCGCGCCGGAACGCCCAACCGGAGCACTCCGGGTCGCAACATCTCGCACCTAGCACGGATTGGCTGACCACAAGTTGCGCAATTCGGACGCCGACATGACTGCAATCCGTGCGGAGTCGGGGATGGGCCTGCCGCCAGCGCGGGGATGGGTCAGCCGGCGGCGCGGGAGGCGGTCAGCCGCCAGCGCGGGGATGGGTCAGCCGGCGGCGCGGGAGGCGGTCGGCCGCCGGCGCGGGGGATAGGTCAGCCGGCGGCGCGGGAGGCGGTCAGCCGGCGGCGCGGGATGTGGCCGCGAGCTGACCGCACGCGCCGTCGATCTCCCGGCCGCGGGTGTCACGAACCGTCACCGGGATCCCCCGGTCGGCGAGACGCTGCTCGAACGCGGCCGCCACGCCGGGATCGGACGCTGTCCACTTCGACCCTGGCGTCGGGTTCAGCGGGATGAGGTTCACGTGCGCGAGCCGCCCCGCCAGCAGCCTGGCCAGGGCCTCGGCCCGCCAGAGATGATCGTTGATGTCGCGGATCATCGCGTACTCGATCGACACCCGCCGTCCGGTCGCCGCGGCGTAGTCCCACGCCGCGTCCAGCACCTCAGCGACCTTCCAGCGCCTGTTGACCGGCACCAGGGTGTCGCGCAGCTCGTCGTCAGGGGCGTGCAGCGACACCGCGAGCCTGCAGGACAGCCCCTCGCCAGCCAGCCGCCTGATCGCAGGCACCAGGCCGACCGTCGACACCGTGATCGCGCGCTGGGAGATCCCGAGCCCGTCGGGCACCGGGTCGCTCATCCGCCGCACCGCACGCACCACGGCCGCGTAGTTCGCGAGCGGCTCGCCCATCCCCATGAAGACGACGTTCGAGACCCGTCCAGGTCCGCCGGCGACCTCTGCCCTGGCCAGCGCGCGAGCCCCGTTGAATACCTGCGAGACGATCTCCGCGGTCGACAGGTTCCTCGTCAGGCCAGCCTGGCCCGTGGCGCAGAACGGGCATGCCATCCCGCAGCCGGCCTGCGACGAGACGCACATGGTGACCCGCCCTGGGTAGCGCATGAGCACCGACTCAACGAACGAGCCGTCGGCGGCCCGCCACAGCGTCTTGCGCGTCAGGCCGCGGTCGCAGGTCAGTTCCTTGGTCGCGGTGAGCAGCCGGGGCAGCAGGGCGGCGACCAGCGCCTCGCGCGCGGCGGCCGGGAGGTCGGTCATGTCCGGCGCGGAATCGGTCAGCCGGCCGAAGTAGTGTCGCGCCAACTGGTCGGCGCGGTAGGCCGGCTGACCCAGCTCAGCGACCGCCGCCCGGCGGCCAGCGGCGTCGAGGTCGGCCAGGTGCCGGACGGGCCGGGCTGATCCCGCGCGGGCAGAACCCGCTCGAGTGGGACGGCTTGCCCCGATCTCGACGAGTTCCAAGCAAACCCCCTACGGTATCCGTGCAGTTGCCACGTGATCCATGGAATGTGGATAGATTTCCCTAACATGCAGACCATGCGCGGCAGAGCGAGCCAGCCCAGAATATCCGCCCAGCCGGGCCGGCCCGCCACGCTGCTGGAGAGCGAGAGCCCGTATGGCAGCAGGCGCGTGGTCGTCGAGTACGACAGCTGGACGACGGCCGCCTACATGCACGACAGGAACGATCCGATCGCGGCGACCTGGCTCGCCAACCACCGCAAGGCGCCCGGCGACATCGACCTGGCCCTGCTCGACTCCGGCCAGGCGCCCGAGATGCCCGAGGGCTATACCAAGCACCCAGAAGGCCGGCCGCCGATGGACCCGCAGTCGCTGCGCGCGGTCTGGTTCGAGGAGGGTGACGGCGTCGCGCTGTTCGAGGGCGGCGAACTGCTCGCTGTCATCCCAGGCTGGTCCGACATGTCCAAGGGCATGCCCGGCTACAGCAGGGACGTGATCGGGCAGACCCCGTTCGGCTGGTCGCTGGATGACGCGATGGAGGGGCTCGGCCCGCGCGTGACCGAAGCGTCGGACTTCTGGCGGTGGCGGCTCGATCCGAAGGCCTGGGCCCAGTTCCAGCAGGGCATGCTCGGGCACATGCTGGCCAGGGTCGGGCCAGGCGCCCGGTACTGGGACGTATCGGGCAACAGGCGGCCCCTGGTTGGCGTGTCGGAACGGCCGCCGACCGGGCGCCGTTCCTACACGATCCTGAGCACCGTCGGGATGAGCTGCCAGCGGATGCCGGGGATCGAGCAGACCGGGCAGAACGCGGCAGGCAAGGCCAGGATCGAGCTCGCGGTCGCGACCACGCTGCCGAGCAACCAGGCCGCCAGGATCTTCCTGTGGCTCGCCCAGCACCCGTGGCGCGACGTCAGGTGGCTCGAGAACGGCAAGACGATCCGCTGGTATCACGAGCCGTCGTCGTTCCCGCTCGGCAGCGGCAACGAGGCGATCTTGTTCCTCGACAACCCAGGCCGCCTGCTCGGCCCCGAGGTGCCTGACCTGACCGGGTTCACGGTCGCCGGGGAGCCGGTGACCTGGCTCTGGCTGATCCCGATCTCCAACCGCGAGCGGCTGCTCGCCAAGGGCCGCGGCGCGGCCAGCCTGGTTAATCAGATGGCCTCGCAGAGCCGCAGCTGGGTGGTCAGCTAGTGAAGGATCTTCAGCCTTAACAGGACGCGCCCGCGGCTGCCGCCCGCCAGGCCGGTGCCGTCGCCGGGGCCGTTCTGGTTCAGCGCAGGAAGATCGTCATAAGCAGCCACGCCACCGGCGCCACGATCAGCATCGCGTCGATCCGGTCAAGGACGCCGCCGTGTCCGGGCAGGATCGAGCCCATGTCCTTGGTGTCGAGGTCACGCTTGATCATCGACTCGACGAGGTCGCCGGTGGTCGCTGCCATGACGGCCGCCGCGCCGAGCACCAGGCCCTGCCACACCGTGCCTGGCAACAGGAAGCGCATCCCGAGCGCGCCAGCGGCCAGGCATGCCGCGGCCGAGCCAGCCAGTCCCTCCCAGGTCTTCTTCGGGCTGATCGTGGGCGCCATGGGATGACGGCCGAAGAGGATGCCAGAGAAGTAGCCTCCCGTGTCGCTGCAGACCGCGAGGATCACGAACAGCAGCGCCCGGTCCGCGCCGTGCGGCTGGGCCAGCATGAGCGCGACGAACGAGGCCAGAACCGGCAGGTAGATCAGGGTGAAGATGCCCGCGGTGATGTCACGGACGTACCCGGCGCTCCCGCCTGGCAGCCGCCAGGCGAGCACGGCGATGAACGTGACGCCCAGCGCGGCGAGCATGGCCCTGGGGCCCTGCCAGTAGGCCAGGACGTACATCAGTGCACCGCCGACGGCGACGGGGATCAGCGGGAGGCTGATCTGCCTGGTAGCAAGCACATGACGCAGCTCCCACGTCGCCAGCGCCACGATCGCCGCGACGAGGACCAGGAACGTGATCGGCACGGTCAGCAGCGTGAGGATGACCAGGCCGCCGAGGCCGGCACCGACCGCGATCGCGGCCGGGAGATTGCGGCCGGTGTTGATCGGCTTGCGCTCGCTCACGCCGCCCGCCTTCCCCTCCTTCGGCAAGCTGTCGCCCCGAACGCTCATGCCCAACCCGTATCCGTTCCGCCAAGCAAGCCGCACTTTCGCCACCCGCGCGCCACCGGCGGTTCAGCGAGAAGTTCATCTTTGAGGGCTAAGTTATACCTTGAGCTGCGGTTCGGATCATCGCTCGGCCTACGCCGCCGTTTCGGCTCAGACCTCGAGCAGCTCGGCTTCCTTGTTCTTCAGCAGCTCGTCCACCTGCGCCACGTAGGTGTGGGTGATCTTCTCGAGCTCGCCCTCGGCCCGCCGCCCGTCGTCCTCGCCCTCATCGCCGTTCTTGACCAGCTTGTCGATGGCGTCCTTGGCGTGCCTGCGGATGTTCCTGATCGACACCCGGCCGTCCTCGGCCTTGTGCCTGGCCACCTTGATGTACTCGCGCCGGCGCTCTTCTGATAGCTCGGGGAACACGACACGGATGATCGTGCCATCATTCGCGGGATTCACGCCGAGGTCGCTGTTGCGGATCGACTTCTCGATGGCCGCCAGGGAGGACTTGTCGAATGGCTGAACCACCACCATCCTCGGCTCCGGCATGTGGAACGAGGCCAGCTGGTTCACCGGCGTCTGGGTGCCGTAGTACTCGGCTGTGATCTTGGCGAACATCGACGGGTGCGCACGGCCGGTCCTGATGGTCGCGAAGTCTTCCTTGGCGACCGCGACCGCCTTCTCCATCTTCTCCTCAGCCTCGAGCAGTGTCTCGTCGATCATTGCGACTCCTCAGTACGCCTGTCCTTAGTGCTCGTGCCTGCCGTGCCCGTTGCTTCCCACCAGCGTGCCGATCCGCTCGCCGCGAACCGCTCTCACGACATTGCCCTTGCCCATCAAGTCGAACACCACGATTGGCAGATCATTGTCCATGCACAGGCTAACGGCCGTCGCGTCCATGAACTTCAGCCCGCGTTGCAGCACCTCGCCGTAGTCGAGGCGGTTGAACATGCTCGCGTCCGGCGTCTTGCGCGGGTCCGCGTCGTAGACGCCTTCGACCTGGGTGCCCTTGAGCACCGCTTCCGCGCCGATCTCCAGCGCCCGCTGGGCCGCGCAGGTATCGGTCGAGAAGAACGGCGCGCCGAGGCCCGCACCGAAGATGACGACCCGGCCCTTTTCCAGGTGCCTGATCGCGCGGCGCGGGATGTAAGGCTCGGCCACCTGGCCCATCGTGATAGCGGTCTGGACGCGCGTCTCGATGCCCAGCTTCTCCAGCACGTCCTGCAGCGCCAGGCAGTTGATCACGGTGCCGAGCATGCCCATGTAGTCGGCCCTGGCCCGGTCGATCCCGCGGGCGGACAACGCGGCGCCCCTGAACATGTTGCCGCCGCCGACGACAACCGCCACCTGGACGCCGAGCCTGCAGGCGTCCCTGATCTCGCGTGCGAAGTGCGAGACGGCGTCCGGGTCGATGCCGAGGCCCCCGCCGCCAGCGAAAGCCTCACCGGAGAGCTTGAGCACCACGCGGTGCCAGCCAGGACGCTCGTCGGCCTCATCGTCGGCCGGCCTGTGCCCGGCGGCAGTTTCGGCGCCTGCCAGCACACCGTCCCCCGAGAAGGTGCTATCTGGCAATGCGGGCTCCTCCCGTTGATGACCGCCGGGCAAGGTTCAACTGGCCTGCCCGATCTGGAACCTGGCAAAGCCGCGCACGCTCGCCGCTGAGTCGGCCAGCAACTGCTTCACCGACTTCTTCGGGTCCCGCACCGACGGCTGCTCAATCAGGGCGACGTCCTTGAAGAACGCGTTCAGCCTGCCCTCGACGATCTTCGGGATCGCCTGCTCGGGCTTGCCTTCTTCGCGGGTCACCTGCTCGGCGATCCTGCGCTCGTTGGCGACAACGTCCTCAGGGACATCCTCCCTGCTGAGGTACTGCGGTCGCATGGCGGCCACCTGATGGGCGACATCCATCGCGACGGATGCGCCTTTCTCGTCGACGTCGACGAGCACGCCGATGGTCGGCGGCAGGCCCGGGTCGGACTTGTGCAAGTAGCTTGCGATGTAGCCGCCGGTGAACGCCGCGAACCTGCCGAGCTCCAGCTTCTCCTTCAGCGTTGCGCTGGCGGACTCGATCAGCTCCGACGCCGTCTGACCGTTCCTGACCTGGAGGTTGAGCACCGCGAGCCGATCGGTGCTGCCCGACTTCAGCGCGGCCTGCGCGATGTCGGCAGCGACCTGCTGGAACAGATCGGTCTTGGCGACGAAGTCGGTCTCGCAGTTCAGCTCGAGCAGCACCCCGGCGGACGTCCCGTCCAGCACAGCGGTCACCAGGCCCTGGGCCGCGGTCCGGCCGGCTCGCTTGCCGACGTCCTTGGCGCCCTTGATCCGCAATGCCTCGACCGCCTGCTCGAAGTCACCGTCGGCCTCGACGAGGGCGTTCTTGCAGTCCATCATCCCCGCGCCGGTGAGGTCGCGGAGCCGCTTCACGTCTGCGGCTGTGTAGTTCGCCATGTCCTTCTCTCTCGCAGTCTTCCTTCTCGTCCCCGCGGCTGGCGCGGCCGTCCGGCTCGCCCGCCTGGCTGGCCTGCCTGCTCGGCCTGCCTGGCTCGGCCTGCCTGTCCTGGCCGGGCTGGCCTGCCCGGCTGGCTTGGCCTGGCTGGCTTGGCCTGGCTGGCTCAGCCTGGCTGGCTCAGCCTGGCTGGCTCAGCCTGGCCGGCTTGGCCTGGCTAGAGCCTGGCTAGCTCAGCCTGGCTAGCCTGGCCTGGCGTCCGCCCGGCACGTGCTGGGCGTCAGCCTGTTCTTGCTGCCGGCCCGCGGCGTCGGCTCGCTCGCCCGCGCTCCGGAACGCCGCCCGGCCCGACAAGAGCCTGGCCCGGCCGCCGTCACGCGTCGGTGCTGGCCGTGTCCGCGGTTGCTTCGTCCGTGCCGCCCGCATCGGTGCTGGCCGCATCGGTGCTGGCGGTCTCGGTGCTGGCCGTCTCGGTGCTGGCGTCAGCGCTGGCGGCATCCGTGCTGGCGGCGTCGGCACCGGCCGTCTCGGTGCCGGCGGCGTCGGCGTCGCTGCTAGCCGTCTCGGTGCTAGCCGTCTCGGTGCTAGCCGTCTCGGTGCCGGCGGCGTCTGCGCTGGCGCTGGTCGCCTCGGTGCTGGCGGCCTCGGTGCTGGCGGCCTCGGTGCTGGCGGCCTCGGTGCTGGCGGCCTCGGTGCTGGCGGTCTCGGTGCTGGCTGTACCGGCAGCCGTCGCCGCAGGGGCGCTGGCCTCCGCGGCGTTCGCCCCAGCAGCTGCCGTCGCCGCGGTCGCGGCCCCGTTCGCCGCTGGCGCACCGTTCACGGTCCTGCCCTCAAGTAGCTCGCGCTCCCACTCGGCGAGCGGCTCGGCCGCGCCGAGTTCGCCGTCACCCTGCGGCTTCTCCTCGCCCGCAGCCCGGCCGGCCCTGGCGATCAGCCCGTCAGCAACAGCGTCAGCGACGACCCTGGTCAATAGCGCGACACTGCGGATCGCGTCGTCGTTGCCGGGAATCGGGTAGTTGACCTCGTCAGGGTCGCAGTTGGTGTCGAGGATCGCGATAACCGGGATGCCCAGCTTGCGAGCCTCGCTGATCGCGATGTGCTCCTTCTTGGTGTCAACGACCCAGATCGCGCTCGGGACCCTGGCCATGTCCCTGATCCCGCCGAGCGACCGCTCGAGCTTGTCGCGCTCGCGCCGCAGCCCCAGCAGCTCCTTCTTGGTCATATTCGACGCCGCGACGTCGTCGAAGTCGATCTCCTCGAGCTCCTTGAGCCGCTGCAGCCGCTTGTACACCGTCGAGAAGTTGGTCAGCATGCCGCCCAGCCAGCGCTGGTTCACGAACGGCATGCCCACCCGGCGCGCCTGTTCGGCG
Source organism: uncultured Actinomycetota bacterium (assembly GCA_963739025.1). GTDB lineage: Bacteria > Actinomycetota > Actinomycetes > Streptosporangiales > Streptosporangiaceae > Chersky-822. The sequence goes on from CAVTYS010000010.1 coordinate 224,244, forward strand.
ATCGCCTCCTGAGCTTGCTTCTTGGTGCCGACGTAGAGCACGGAGCCGCCGTGCGCGACGGTCTCCTTGATGAACTCATACGCGCGGTCGATGAACTGCAGCGACTGCTGCAGGTCGATGATGTAGATACCGTTGCGCTCGGTGAAGATGAACCGCTTCATCTTCGGGTTCCACCGCCGGGTCTGGTGCCCGAAGTGAACGCCGCTTTCCAGCAGCTGCCGCATGGTGACGACCGGAGCCATGCCGGTGTCCCCTTTCCTGTCGTGCGCCTACCCGCGGGCATGCGCGATCGGTTAGTCCTGGTGCCCGAACGACCTCGCCGCGAGTGACCTCGCGGACCGATGAGGTGCGTTCCGCCGGGAGCGCTAGGCTCTCCGAGCGGTGAGCGGACACGCGAATTTGGGCCTCCGGAGCACGCTCGCGCACGCGAACCCACCGGGACCGTTACTGCAGTCTACATCCCGCTGGATCAGCCGCGCCTGCTCGATGACGGACCGCACCAGACAAACCGGGCCTGCACACACCATGCTCGCGGGCCCAAGCCCAGTTAGCGGCAGACAAAGTGCATAGCAGTAGAGAAAACGGCAGCATAAGGTCCTGAGTCTTCGTCTAAGCCGGGTCCGCTTCGCCGGCCAGCACCGGGCTTGCCGGCAGCCGTCACGCGCGCGGGTGCGCCTGCCGATAGGCAGACACGAGGCGCTCGATCGAGACGTGAGTGTAGATCTGCGTCGTCGCGAGCGAGGAGTGGCCGAGCATCTCCTGCACGCTACGCAGGTCAGCGCCCCCTTCGAGCAGGTGCGTCGCCGCGGTGTGCCGGAGCCCGTGCGGACCCATGTCTGGCACCGAGCCAGCTGCCGCGATCCTGGCATGCACCACCCGCCTGGCCGTCCTCGGATCGAGGCGCCCGCCGCGCGCACCGAGGAACAGCGCGGGGCCTGACCCGGAGCGGGCGAGGATACCCCGCCCGTCACCGCGCCAGAGGCTGACCGCTCGTGCCGCAGGAACCCCGTAAGGCACGACCCGTTCCTTGGCACCTTTCCCGAGCACCCTGATCGTCCTGCGACCCTCGTCGACGTCATCGATGTCGAGGCCGCAGAGCTCGCTGACCCTGATTCCGGTGGCGTACAACAGCTCCATGATGGCCGTGTCCCGCAGCCCGATCGCCTCGGCATCCGCGCCCGCGCCCGCTCCCGTAGCCCCGCGCTTGTCCGCTGCCCGCCTAGGATCGCCAGATCTCCGGCCGTCTGCTCCGAGTACCGCGAGGACCTCGTCGACGGCAAGGACCTCGGGCAGTGCCCGCCTGGTCTTCAGCGTTCCCAGCAACGCGCCCGGGTCGGTCGCGAGCAGGCCGCGCTCGTGGGCGAAGGCGGTCAGCGCTCGCGCCGAGGCGGCCCGCCTGGCGATCGACGTCCGTGACTGTCCCGCCGCGTGCTGGGTCGACAGCCACGCCCTGATCACGGACACGTCGATCTCGCCGGCCTCCTCGATCCCGCACCTGGCGACGTGGCTGAGCAGCGAGGTCGCGTCCCCGACGTAGGCCCGCACGGTGTGCGGCGACAGCCCGCGCGCCGCGCTCAGGTGCCGCCAGAACGCCCGCAGTAGCGCCTCAAGCCCCGTCGGCAGGTCCTCAGGCGACTGACGGTCCGGCCGCGGATCCGCCCGGGAATCCGCCCGAGGCCGACCATCCGCCGCAGTCTCGGGGCGCCGTGCACCGCGGGCAGGCGACATCCGGGCTGACCCGGCCCGATGCTGTGAGGACGGCACAACATCCAGTGTGCGCTTGCCGCGTTGCCGACCCGACCCGCGACGCGCGATCGTTCCGCAACTTCCCGATCCAGAACCCTTGCGACCGACAGCACCGGCCGCGCGGCGAGGTCTGGCTCCCGCCGCGTTCGCCGACCGCAGTAAGCCTCGTCAGCCGGTCTTCCTGGCGCGCCAGCCTTGGTCGCAGCGCTGCACGTACCCGGCGGCGGCGAGCAAGCCAAGACAGCGCAGCGCCGTGTCGAGATCGACGCCGGCGATCGTCGCGATCGTCGCTGGACCTCGTCCGATGCGCTGGGCGACGGCGCGCAGGACCGAGATGGTGACGGGATCGAGGCCTTCAGTGGGGACGGCGGGGTCGTGCGGCGCCGCTGGCCCGGCCTCGCCGAGCGGGGCGATCAGCTCCAGGACGTCGCGAGCGCCGGTGACGCACGCAGCGCCGGACTCCCTGATCAGCTCGTGACACCCGGCCGACTGCTCGGAGGTGATCGGCCCTGGCACCGCCATCACGGGGCGGTTCAGCTCGCGGGCATGCCGCGCCGTGTTGATCGCACCGCTACGCAGCGCGGCCTCGACTACCAGGGTGCCGCGGCTCAGCGCGGCGATCACCCGATTGCGCACCAGGAAGCCTGGCCGCGTCGGAGAGCGGTCCGGCGGGCACTCGCTGACCAGCAAGCCGTTGCAGGCGATCGCGGCGAACAGGTCCGCATTGCTTCTTGGATAGCCAAAGGCCAGCCCGCTGCCCAGGACGGCGACCGTGCTCCCCTGGACCGCGAGCGCGCCGCGGTGCGCGCACGCGTCGATGCCGAACGCCCCGCCTGAGATCACCGTCCAGCCGAGGCCAGCAAGCTCGGCAGAGAGCTCGGTAGCTACGTGCGAGCCGTAGGCCGTGGCCGCCCGCGAGCCGACCACGGAGACCGACCGTAGACAGGAGAAACGCAGATCGGCCGGGCCGCGCAGCCACAGCACGACCGGCCTGGACGCACTGAGGTCGTCGAGTTGCGTCGGCCATTCCGCCTCGCCAGGGCAGACGATGCGGAACCCAGCCTCTTCCCACACCTCCAGCCTGGCTGGCGGCGGCACCTCGGCGCGACGCTTGCGCCAGCGTTCGATCGCGCGCCTTGCAGCCACCTCGCCGACCAGACTGCGCTCGCCGCACGAGCCGACGTCGTCGCCGCCGTCTGCGCCGTCGGCCACGCCGTCTTTGGGCGACCGCAGCAGGACCGAGGCCGGGTCGGCGCACTGCGACATGACGACGGCGACTACCTCGCTCGGCCGCGACGAACGGAGCAGCGCAGCCAGGACCTCGTCACCAGGATCGGTGAGGATGCTGAGCACGACCCGGGCGTAGCGCTCGGCCGCGTCCTGACGCGCTTCCTGCTGGCCAGGAGGGTCCGCCGTCATCGGGGCGTCCCCATCCACAGCCCGAGCGCGTAGCCAACCTCGGCCAGCCCAGGGCGCGGTAAGCCGGCCAGGTCGGCGAGCGTCCAGGACAGCCTGATCACGCGGTCCGCGCCGCGCGCGCTGATCGTCCCGAGGTCCATCGCGCGTTCGAGCGGCGCGAGCGCCGCCGGTCCAGGAGTGAATCTCCGCCGGAGCTCGCTGCCGGGGATCTGGGCGTTCAGCCGCCACGGCGTCCCGGCCAGGCGCGCCGCGGCTCGCAGTCGCGCCGCGCGCACCCGTTCGGCCACCACGGCGCTCGGCTCGGTGAACGCGCGGTCGCTGAGCAGCTCGGTACGCCGCACCGGCAGGAACTCGATCTTGGCGTCGACCCGGTCGAGCAGCGGGCCCGACAGCCTGGCCAGGTACCTGCGCCTCGCCATCGGCGTGCAGCTGCAGGCCGACCCGGCCGTCCTTGCGCTGGCGCATGCGCACGGGTTCGCGGCCATGATGAGGGTGAACCTCGCAGGGAACCTGGCGGTCACTCCCGCCCTGGCGACCACCACCTCGCCAGACTCGAGCGGCTGGCGGAGGGCGTCCAGCACGTCCCTGCCGAACTCAGGGGCCTCGTCGAGGAACAGGCAGCCGTGGTGAGCGAGCGAGGCCGCACCCGGCTTGATGACACCGCTGCCGCCGCCGACGATCGCGGCCCGGCTGGCGGTGTGGTGCGGGGCGCAGAACGGCGGATCGAGCACGAGCGGGCGGCCGGGCGGCAAGGTCCCTGCGACCGAATGGATCGCGCTGACCTCGAGCGCCGCCGCGGGCTCGAGCCGCGGCAGCACCGTCGGGATTCGCTCGGCCAGCATCGTCTTGCCGACTCCTGGCGGCCCGAGCAGCATCAGGTGATGCCCGCCTGCCGCGCAGATCTCCGCGGCGCGCCTGGCGACCGGCTGCCCGACCAGGTCTGCCAGATCCCTGGCAGGAGCCTGGTCCGCTGCGGCGACTTCCTGGGTGACCACCCCCTGCCCGCCGGACCCGCGGACGGCGGCGGATCCGGCACGCTGCCCGCCTGCGAGGCCGCGGCCCTCCTGAACCGCGCCGAAGACGCTGCCGAGGTCACGCCCGGGTTCGAGCACCTGCACAACCGGATCAGCCGGAGAGCTCCCGTTTCGTATCCATGCTGTGAAAGCGGCGAGTCTCGACGCGGCTATCACCCGCAATTCAGGGACCAGCCCGGCCTCGGCGGCGTTCTCCTCGGCCACCCCGATCGCGCCGAACCCGGCGGCCGCGGCGGCCGCGGCGGCTGGCAGCACGCCTGGCACGGGCCGGATCCTGCCGTCCAGGCCGAGCTCTCCGATCAGGACCAGGCCGTCCAGGCTGGCCGCGGGCAGCGTGCCCGACGCGGCCAGGATCGCCATCGCGATGCCGAGGTCAAAGCCGCTGCCCCTCTTGGGCAAGCTTGCCGGGGACAGGCCCACGGTGATCCTGCGGGTCGGCCAGCTCTCGCCTGAGTTCACGATCGCGGACCTGATCCGGTCGCGTGCCTCCCGCAGGGCTGTGTCCGGCAGGCCGACGAGCAGCAGGGCGACCATGCCGTTCTCGATATCGGCCTCGATCTCGACCGGATGTCCCTGGACACCGACCAGCGCCATCGCGTGTGAGCGAGCGAGCCCCATCAGCCCACCCCGCGCAGGTGCTCGATCGTGAACTCGCCGGACGGCGAGCGGAGCACCCCGACGACGTCGACCCTCAGCTGGTCAAAGAACCAGCCGTGGCTGCTCGCCCAGACCACGGCCAGATGGCGCAGGCGGCGCAGCTTCTGCCGCGTCACGGCCTCGGCGGGGGTCCCGTAGCGGACGCCTGAGCGGGTCTTCACCTCACAGGCCACGAGCTCGCGGCGGTCGGCTGCGACGATGTCGATCTCGCCCTCCGCGCACCGGAAGTTCCTGTCGAGGATCCGGAAGCCGGATTTCAGCAGATACTCGGCGGCGAGCTGCTCGCCTTGCCTGCCGAGCGCGTCCTTGGGATGCATCGTCCACCACCTCCGGACACGAGCGTGCCGCAGGAGCGCGGTCGGGGGCCACGGGCCGTCGGCGCCTTGTGGGCAAGCGAGCAGGGTCCCGCTGGCCCTGTGGACGAGGCCCGGAAATTGTCGCCCTCTGAGGCTAAGATCCACACGCCGGCCCGGCCAGCCGCGGCGGCCCCGGAGGTCAGCGCGGAAGCTCAGCCCTCGTCTGGAAGCTGGAGGTCGCTCTTGGCGAGTTCCTCGATGTTGACGTCCTTGAAGGTCACGACCCTGACGTTCTTCACGAATCTCGCCGGGCGGTACATATCCCACACCCAGGCGTCGTGCATGGTGACCTCGAAGAACACTTCGCCGTTGTCGGCAGTGCGGACCTTAAGGTCCACATCGTTGGTGAGATAGAACCTGCGCTCGGTCTCAACCACGTGCGTGAAGAGGCCGACGACATCGCGGTACTCGCGATAGAGCTGCAGCTCCATCTCGGTCTCGTACTTTTCGAGGTCCTCCGCGCTCATGTTCTCCCCTCCGCTGCGGCGGGCCCGTGGGCTGCTTGTCCTGCACCCGAGGCCAGCGGCTGGCCCGTAGGGCCTCCGCCTCCGCCTCCGTCATCGCCTGGCGCAGTGGCCGGCGGATCCGCGATCAACTCCACGATAGGACCATCGGCTGCCTCGTCCAGCGCAAGTACGGAGCCATCAGCCAGGACAACTCCGTCAGCCAGGTCCAGGTCATCGGTTCGCACTGCGGCACCTGCCGCCTGACCGCCTCCGTCCAGCCTGCACGATACGTTGACGAACGAGCGGCGGTGCACGGGGCTCGGCCCGCACGCGTCCAAGGCTGCCATGTGGCTGGGCGTGGAGTAGCCCTTGTGCCTCGCGAACCCGTATTCCGGATACTCCGCGTGCATACCCGTCATGATCCGGTCTCTGGTCACCTTCGCCACGATCGAGGCCGCGGCCACGCAGGCGGCGACCTGGTCGCCCTTCCACATCGCCAGGGCAGGAACGGCCAGGCCGGGAACCTCGAATCCGTCGGTCAGCACGTACCCGGGGCTCGCGGCGAGGCCCGCGAGCGCCCGGCGCATCCCCGCCACGTTGCAGACGTGCAGGCCGAGCCGGTCGATCTCGCCTGGTTCGATCACCACGACGTGCCAGGCCAGTGCCGACTGCACGATCGTGCGGTAGGCCGCCTCCCTGGCGCGCGCCGTCAGCGCCTTGGAGTCCGCGATGCCGGCCATGTCGTCGCCACTCCGCTGGTCGATCGCGACTGCCGCTACCACGAGCGGACCCGCGCATGCGCCGCGGCCTGCCTCGTCGATCCCGGCGACCGGTCCGAGGCCGGCCCTGACAAGAACGCGCTCATAGCCGGTCAGCCCGGCACTGCGGCGCGGCGTGTACCCGACGGGCCTGCGGACGTCGTCGAGCCCGGCGAGCCCGGATCCCAGCAAACCTGCACCGGCGCCCGCGCCGGCGCCAATCCGGAAGATGCTACGGCCCGGCCGGACTCCGAATCCGGAGTCTTCCGGCCTCATCGTGATCAGCCACGGATCGATCTGGCCGTTCCGCAGGGCGGCGGCTGAGACGGCGGCTGATCCGGTAGCCGCGACGGCGGGCGATCCGGCGGTTGGGCCGCCGGGCGAGCCCGCCCGTGCGGCGGTTCTGGTGCGCGGTCGACCAGAGCGACCGCCTTGCGCCTGGCCGCCCGCCTTCCTCGCGGCTTTAGCCCTCGCTATGGCCCGGGCTCTCGCCGCCTGTGCCGCCGACGCGCGCACCTCTCGTGACCTCGCCTTCGACTTAGCCCCTCGTGACCGTCGCCTCGCTACCGGCTCCGTCGAGCCTGGCCGGCGCCAGCTCGGGCCCCGCCGGTGCCGCCGGTGCCAGATCCAGCCCGGCCGGTGCCAGCTCGTGGCCGGCCTGAACCCCTGCGCCCGATGGCCTTCAGCCGCAGCCGCCGTTCGAGCGCTGTGAGCGGGACCGCTGCCACGATCCCGCCAGCCAGCGGCAGGTAGGGCGCCGACGGCCGCACAGGCACGCCAGTGGCCAGTGCCGGACGGGCCGCATGACCGAGAGCATGGCCGGGAGCAGCCGCCGCATGGTTCAGCCCAGGCTGGTCAAACGTGGACGGTATCGGCAGGATCCTGATCCTGCTCGGCGGCCAGACGATCATGAAGGCGCGGCCGATGACCTTGTCTTCTGGGACGGTCCCGCCCCTGTCGTAGGACACGCACTTGGCCGGCGTGAACGTGTAGGAGCAGTCGTGCAGCCGCGAGTCAGCCGACTCTGGCCGGTTGTCGCCCATCACCCACAACCGCCCGGGCGGCACCACGATGTTGAACTTTCCCTGCGACGGCTTGGCACCGGGAATGAGGTACGACTTCTCATGCAGCGGGACGCCGTTGACGGTGATATCGCCCTGCAGGTTACAGCAGACCACGTGGTCTCCGGGAATCCCGATCACGCGCTTGATGTAGTCGGTCTGCCCAGGTGCGGTGCCGAACAGCTCCTTGATCGCGGTGAACAAGTGGCCGAGGGTCGCGTCGTAGAGCCTGACGACCGGGTTGCTGCTTGGCTTCGGCCCGGCCGTCGGAGCCAGCCAGGAGCCGGCGCCGTTGAACACCACGACGTCGCCTCGGGTGATCGGCCTGACCCGGTAGACGATCTTGTTGACCAGCACCTTGTCGCCGATCAGCAAGGTGTTCTCCATCGAGCCCGACGGGATGAAGAACGGCTGCACCAGAAAGGACTTGATCAGCAGCGCGATCGTGAGCGCGACGGCGAACAGGACAACCATCTCGGTGAGGAACGACCAGCGGCTCTTGGGCTCGTCCTCTTCTGTGTTGTCCTCTTCTGTGTTGTCCTCTTCTGTGTCATCCGCTCCAGGGTCATCCGTTCCAGGGTCCGCGTCCTGCTCGCCGAGATTCTTAGCGTCGCGGGAGCCGTTCTCGGTCGCCTTCGGATCGGTGCCGGCACCGGCCTGCCCGTGGCGGTCCGCCCGGGTCATCGCAGCGGTGCCGTCGGGACCGGCCAGCACGTCGCCAGCACGCTGCTCGTCGTTCATCATCACCATCCAGCCTAGCTGCCGGCGGACCGGTCAAGCGGCCCGAGCGCGGCCGGGCAGGAGACTCCGGAATCCAATCCGGGACGACCGTCAGCCGGACACCTGAGCACAGATACCTGAGCACGGGCCGGCTGCCGTTGTGCAGCCTACCGCTCGCCCGCCAGTCTGCCGGTCCAAGCACGCACGGCGGCGGACGCTATCCACGCCTTTGCGACCCGATGTCTCGTCAGCCGCCCGGAACAGGCCGGGCCCGGAACAGGCCGGGCCCGGAACAGGCCGGGAACAGGCGGGGCCCGGAACAGGCCGGGCGCGAAACATGCCGGGCGCGGTGCGGGCTGGCTAGCGCGCAGGCTCGCGGCGCTCCTTGATCCTGGCGGCCTTGCCGCGCAGGGAGCGGAGGTAGTACAGCTTGGCCCGGCGTACCTGGCCCCTGGTCACGACCTCGATCGTCTCGATCGCCGGGGTGTGAACGGGGAACGTCCGCTCCACGCCGACCCCGTAGCTGATCTTCCGCACCGTGAACGTCTCGCGCGCGCCTCCGCCTTGCCTGCGGATGACGATCCCCTGGAACACCTGGATCCTGGAGCGGTTGCCCTCGGTGACCCGCACGTGCACCTTGAGGGTGTCGCCGGGCCGGAAGGCCGGGATGTCCGAACGGATCTGTGCCTGCTCAAGCTCGGCAATCGCGGTGTGCATCGCTCCGTCGTCCTCGTTCTCATCACGCGCACGCCTACGGACGCGCTGCAGTTGGTCTGGGTCGCCGCGAAGGCACGGCAGGCGCCCCGCGCCACGGTTCCGACGACGGTTCCAGCGAGGGGCAGTGCCTTTTAGTGTGCCACATCCTGGTCGGTGACTGCGAAACCAGCGTCGGAAAGCACCTTCAGATCCCGGGCGGACAGAGCTGACCTAGGCATCCGGGCTGCCAGATCCGGCCTGGTCCTGGCGGTGCGCAGCAATGCCTCGTCGCGGCGCCACCTGCTGATGGCGCCGTGATTGCCCGACAGCAGGATCTCCGGCACCTCGCGGCCGCGCCAGACGCGAGGCCTGGTGTAGGCGGGGCCTTCGACCAGGCCGTGCATCGGACTGACGCCCGCGCCGAACGAGTCGTCTGGCGCGGACTCGGCGTTGCCGAGCACGCCGGGCAGCAGCCTGCAGATCGCCTCGACCATCACCAGCACGGCTGGCTCGCCGCCTGCGAGCACGTAATCGCCGATCGACAGTTCGTGCACCGGCACCTTGTCGCGCGCGTACTCCGCGACGCGCGCGTCGATCCCCTCGTACCTGCCGCACGCGAACACCAGGTGACTCGCGGTCGCAAGCTCGGCCGCGACCGCCTGGCTGAACAGCGCGCCTGCCGGTGTCGGCAGCACGAGCCGCGGGCCGTCACCAGAGCCGTTTGGCTCGCCGCCGATCAGCGCGTCGAGCGCCTCCCCCCACGGCTCGGGCAGCATGACCATGCCGGGCCCGCCGCCGAACGGCGTGTCGTCGACGGCGCGGTGCGGGTCGTGCGTCCAGGACCGCAGGTCATGCACGGTCACCGCGATGTCGCCGCGCTGCACGGCCTTACCGATCAGCGACACATTCAGCGGCGCGAAATATTCAGGAAAGATCGTGATGATGTCAAGGCGCACAGCATGCGCCCCCTTCTGGTTGCCCTCCGAAGTAGTTAAACGGAACGCTCGGGGTCGATCAGGCCCGCGGGCGGGTCGATCACGAGGCGGCCTCCGGCCACGTCCACCTCGGGAACGATCGCCGCGACGAACGGGACAAGTATCTCCGCGCCAGAACGCTGCCCGCTGCCCTCAACCACCAGCAGCGCCTGGGCGTGGTGCAGGACGTCGGCGACCGCTCCGACGGGTTCCCCTGCCACGGTCACGACCTGCAGCCCGATCAGGTCGTGGTCGTAGAACTCCTCAGGGTCATCGAGTGGTGCAAGTCCGCTGGAGTCGATTGCCAGCATCGTGTCGCGGAGTTCCTCGGCCGCGTTCCTGTCCTCGCACCCGGCGAACCTGACCAGCAGCCGACCGGAGTGCCAGCGCATGTCAGCGACGGTCAGCGGCCCGCGATCGGCGGGCACTGTGTCAAGCGCGGAGCCAGCGGCGAACCGCAGATCCGGGTCGTCGGTGCGCACCTCGACGGTGACCTCGCCGCGCAGCCCGTGCGGCCGGCCAACCCGACCAACGACGAGCTGCACTAGCGTGCTTCGTCAGCGTCCAGCAGGTCGACGCGGACGTACGAGTCGCCGGCCAGCGAGCCGATCACGGTCCTGAGCGCCCGCGCGGTCCTGCCGCCACGGCCGATGACCTTGCCGAGGTCGTCAGGATGGACACGCACCTGGAGAACGCGGCCCCTGCGCAAGTTGCGGCTCGAGACCTGGACGTCGTCCGGGTAGTCGACGATGCCCCGTACCAGGTGATCCAGGGCTTCGATGAGCACCGTCAGTCTCCGCTGCCCGGCTCGGCCGCAGCCGCTGCGGTGTCGCCATCGGCTGCCGCTTCTGCCGAACTGTCCTTCGCGTCAGACGCCGGCTCCTCCGCCTTGGCGGCAGCCTTCGACTTCGAGCTGGTGGACTTGGCCGCGCTCGACTTGGCCTCGGCAGACTTGGGCTCGTCAGACTTCGCCTCAGCAGACTTCGCCTCACCAGACTTGGCGCTGGCGGCCTTCTCGCCCTCGGCCTTGGCCTCGGACTTGCCCGAGCTCGCCTTCGCGGTCTCTGCCTTGGCGGTCTCTGACTTCGCGGTCTCTGTCTTGGCGGTCTCTGCCTTGGCGGTCTCTGACTTCGCGCTGTCTGACTTGGCGGTCTCTTGCTTCGCGCTGTCTGACTTCGCGGTCTCGGCCTTCGCTGGCCGTGCGGGCCTCTCGGCCTTCGCCCTGGCCTTGCCGTCGCCGGCCTTAGCGTCGCCGGCCTTAGCGTCGCCGGCCTTAGCGTCGCCAGCCTTAGCGCCCGCCCGGCCCTTGCCCTTCGTCGTAGCGCCGCTCTCCTGCAGCGTCTCGGCCAGCGCGGCGGCGAAGATCTCCTTCTTGTCGCTGCGCGGCACGGGCGCCCTGTACGTGCCCTCAGCACCTGGCAGGCCCTTGAAGCGCTGCCAGTCTCCGGTCACCTCGAGCAGCTTGCGGACGGGGTCGGTCGGCTGCGCGCCGACCGACAGCCAGTGCTGCGCTCGCTCAGAATTCACCTCGATGAGCGAAGGGTCGGCCTTCGGGTGGTACTTGCCGATCTCCTCGATGGCACGACCATCACGCTTGGTACGAGCATCGGCGACGACGATGCGGAAGTACGGCTCCCGGATCTTGCCCATGCGCTTTAGCTTGATCTTGACAGCCACGGCTGTGGTCTTCTCCCAGCGGATTCAGTGCGGAAAGCGTGCGTTCGGAGTGGGAAACCGGGCACGCCATCCTGCCTCGGTACGGCGGCGACGAGATTGAGAGGGCCTCGCGGAGCCGATGGTTGCGCTCATATTCTGCCAGACGCGCGGGCCTGCCATGGCCACGCGCCGCTTCTTACCCGCCCGCCGCCTTCCTTCCTCCGCCTAATCCCGCCCCGAGCCAGACAGCAACCAAGCCCACCGGGTCTGTCAACTTAACGGTGTAACTTGATCTTGGTTTACTTCCTGCCCGCGCTGAGGCGGCCGTCGAAGGTGATGTCGAAGGCGTTGAGTGCGGCCTTCCAGCGGTTGGTCCACCGCTGACGGCCCTTGCCGGTCGGGTCGAGGCTCATGATCGCCAGGTACAGGCATTTGAGGGCGGCCTGTTCGGTCGGGAAGTGGCCGCGGGCGTTCACTGCCCTGCGGAGCCGGGCATTGATGGACTCGATCGCGTTTGTGGTACAGATGACCGTCCTTATTTCCCGGTCGAATTGCAGGAAAGGCACGAATTCCGGCCAGGCGTTCTCCCAGAGCCGGATGATAGCGGGGTAGCGTTTCTCCCACTTTCCGGAGAATCCGGCGAGCCGGTCGAGCGCCTCGGCCTCGGATGCGGCGGTGTAGATGGGCTTAAGGTCTTTCGCGACCTGCGCCCAGTCCTTTTTCGACGCGTACTTGAATGAGTTCCGCAGGAGATGGACGATGCATGTTTGCACTATTGTCTTCTCCCACACGGCGCTGACCGCGTCGGGCAGGCCTTTCAGCCCGTCGCAGACCAGCATGCACACGTCCCGCACGCCGCGGTTCTTGATCTCCGAGAGGACCCGCAGCCAGTACTTGGCTCCCTCGCCGTCGCCGTGCTCGCCCGCCCACAGGCCCAGGATGTCGCGCTCGCCGTCCACGGTGACGCCCAGGGCCAGGTAGACGGGCCGGTTGGCGACCTGGCCCTCGCGGATCTTCACGTTAATAGCGTCGATGAACACGACAGCGTAAACCGGATCCAGCGGCCGGGACTGCCATTCGGCCATGCCCTCCATGACCCGGTCGGTGATCGTGGTGATCGTCTGCTTCGATACCTCGGCGCCGTAGACCTCGGCCAGGTGCGCGGCGATCTCCCCGTGGGTCAGCCCCTTCGCCGACAGGGAAATCACCATATCCTCGACCCCGGTCAGCCGCCGCTGCCTTTTGGCGACGATTTTCGGTTCGAAGCTCGAATCGCGATCCCGCGGCACGGTGAGTTCCACCGGCCCGGTATCGGCGAGCACCGTCTTAACCCGGTGGCCGTTGCGGGAATTGCCGCCGTTGCGGCCCGCCGGGTCGTTCTTCTCATAGCCAAGGTGGTCATCGAGCTCGCCCTCCAGCGCGCCTTCTATCACCATCTTGGTCAGCTTGCCCAGCAGCCCGCCCTCGCCGGTGAGCTGCAGCCCGCCGGCCCGGGCCCGCTCGGTCAGCTCCCGCAGCAGCTGCTCGTCCGCTGCCGACAGCCCCGGCTCATCACGATCCTGGCGAGTCGTCACATCTGTCACTGGTGTCTCCCTACTTGTCAGGAGTTACACCGTTGAAATTACAGTCCCAGCCCACCCTATGAACCCTTGGTGGTGCTATAGGTGCATGTAGTGAAGGGGTCATGTCGTCTGCCGGTTCGGGGGTCGGGTGGGACGCGGGGTGCTCGCTGTCGTTGAGGATGGCCGCGAGGGCGGCGGGCGTGGCGGGGGTGATGGTGGCGCGGCAGGTGACCTGCCGGTCTTCGCGGTTGTAGAGGAGCTGGAGGCCGAAGGCGTGGTAGAGCTGCTGTTGGAGGCGGACTGGCGCGTCACAGAGGATGCCGGCGAGGTGGGGTAGCTGGTCGAGCAGCGCGGGGTCCTGGGGTGGTGGCCGGGTTGCGGTCAGCTCCTTGAGCTGGGCGTTGACGTGGGCGCGCTGGTGTTCGAGTTCGCCGAACCGAGCGATGATCCGGGAGCGGAGCGCGGTGACGGCGGGTGAGCTGGCGTCAAGCTCGGCGAGTTGCTCGATCTCGCGGGCGTGGGCGTTCTCGGCGGCGTCGATCTGGCGGAGCTGCTGCCGCAGCTTGTCGGCCTTGGCCTCGGCGCGGCGGGCAGCGTCGGCGGCGCCGGCCGGGAGGGCGGCTTTGAGAAGGTTGGCGCGGTCGGGTCCGAAGATCCGGGTGCCGAAGAACTCGGCGACGATGGCGAGCATGAGGTCCTGGCGGACCTGGATGGTCGGCGGGTGGCCGGGATTGGCGGCGGCATGCCGGGGGTTGGCGGGGTCGTGGGTGCAGACATAGTAGGTGTAGGTGGTGGTTCCGCCGGGCCGTCCGATGCGGGCGTGGCCGGTCATGCGGCGCTGGCATTCGCGGCAGCGGATGAGGCCGCGCAGCGGGTAGGTCCGCTTGGCGGCAGGGTGAGCGCTCAGTTCGGTGTCGTCGCGGCTGGAGCCGTGCTCGCGGCCGGCGTTCTGGGCGGCGTCCCACATCGCCCGGGTGATGATGACGGGGTGGGCTGGTTCCGGTGACCAGAGCCAGTGGTCCTGGGGGACTTTCCGGCCGCGCCGGCCGCCCTGGGTGCGGGTGCGGCCGTAGACCATGTGCCCGGTGTACTTGGGGTTGCCGAGGATGCCGGCGATCACAGGCACTTGCCAGCAGCCGGCCTTGCCAGGCGGCGGGTACTTGGCGGGGTCGGCGTTGAGGCGGTTGGCGATGGTGTGCATGCCGAGCCGGTCGATGACCCGCCATTCGTAGATCCGGCGCACGACGGCTGCCTTGTCGGGGTCGAGCATGAGCCGGGTCTTGGTCTTGCCCTGGCCGGCTTTGACGGGTGAGGGGTGGGGGATGCGGTGGGCCGCGTACCCGTAGGGCGCGGGGCCGATGTTGAAGCCGTCCATGGTGTGCTCGGTGAACCCGGCCCAGGCTTTCTCCTTGAGCTGGAACCGGAACCATTCGGCGATGCCCTGCTTGACCCGCCGGACCAGGATGGTGGTGGCGTTCATGCCGGCGATGTCAATCGGCTCATCGGTGGCCAGCAGCGGGATGCCGGCGGCGGACAGTTTCTTCTCCAGCCTGAGGGCGTTGAACGTGTCCCGGCCGGACCGCTCGATGTCCTCGCACATCACGGCGGCGAACCGGGGCGACGGGGAGCCGGCCTTCGGCGAGCAGCGCGGCTAACCCGCCATCACGCGGGATGCCGACGTCTACCTGCTGGTGCCCGGTGCCGTGGCCGCGCTGGTCGAGGTCCAGGCCGCCGGACTCGATGTCCCAGAAGTGCGCGGCGATATACCAGCCGGCCGGCAGCTTGCTGGTGCAGTTGCGGAGCTGGCGGCGCATCGACGCGCGCGGGTCTTGCAGGGCCAGCGTGGAGGCCCGGCCCAGGAACGCGACGGGAACCCTTTCGGCGGACTGCTCGGTGACCGTCATTTCGTTGCCTTTCTTTCCGGCTGCCTTTCACGCCCTATTCTACGCCCATTGAACGTATTCTGGAATATGCTCGACTGAATTACTGCCGGGTATTTCTGTCTTTATTCCGACCGCATTCCTGATGCGGTCGTCTTGGCTGTCGGCCCAGGTCAGCAGGTTGATGATGGCCTGCTGCTGGAGGGTGTCGAGCCGTCTGGCCTCGGTTTCTGTGGCGATCCGGATTTTCCATCGCACTTTCATCTGGCCGGGTGTGCGGGCGTGGTCTACGTTGTAGCAGCACACCTGGTCCGGGGCGCTGGAATGGTCTGGGAATGTCATTGGAATCTTTCCTCGGGCCGGGGTGCGGCGGGCGGGGGCGGTCTGCGGCGTCGCTGCTGCTGGTGCCGGGGTGCTGCCGCGCGGCCTGGTGTCAATGTGGAGCGCCCGCAGCGCAGCGAGGACGTACGACATTGACACCGGGCAAGCGGCTGCCATGATGGCCGCCGGCAGCGCGCCAGGACGGGAAGCGACGTGACCACGTATGGCGGGGGCTGGTCATGGTTACCGGCCGGGCGGCGGCGCCAGATCGCCGCGTGCGGTCAGCCCCAGCCAGAGGGCGATGCCGGCCAGGGTGCCGGCGATCGGGGCCAGGCCGGCTCCGGAGTGCAAGACAGCGAGCGCCACTATGACGCCGAGCAGGGTGCGGATGGCCAGGGTGAGCGGGCGCCCGTGCCGGACCCTTGCCGCAAGGATCACCATGGCCCGCAGGAACCGCCTGCCCGGCGCCGGGGCTGCTGGCGGCGGGGGTTGCGGGATGGTGCGCGCGAGGAGGTCGGCGTAGGCCTCCGACCGTGCCCACGGGGTCCGCAGCGCCGTCCAGGCGGCGCTCGCGGCGGGGTCGCCACCGTCGGGGCGATCCGGGTGCGTGGCGGCGGCGGCCGTCCGCCACGCGTCGCGGACCTGGGCGTCGGTCAGGTCCGGGCGGGCGTCCAGGCCGAGCGCGGCGAAGGGGTTCATGACAGGCTCCCTCGCACCGGGGCGCGCTGCCGTGCTTTGCGGGCACGGTGGCCGTTCCCTGCCTCAGCCTGCATGGCGCCCGGAGGGATGATGACCGGGCCGGTCCGTCCCGCCGGGGCCGCGACGGGGAGGGCGAGCGGGGACGGGCGGGGACGGGCGACCTGGACCCAGGTGCAGCCGCCGGCGTGGATGTACCCGGCCTGCCCGGCCGTCAGCCGCCGGGCGATGCCAGGGTCGGCCACCCACGCGTGCTGGACCCGCGACGAGCCTTCATCGCCCCACACCGCGCCGATCACCTTGGTCGCGGTCTCGACCACCCGCCGGGTCCCGGCGAGCTGGGAGACGGGCTCGGGGTGCGGGGTGCGCATCAGCCAGATACCGCCGTCGGCCGTGGCAGCGATCCGGTACCGCTCATCATCGGTCGCGCCCAGGCCGTGCCAGGACTGCGCCGACACCTGCACCCCGATCCCCAGTGACCGGCCGCGTTCGCAGAGCTGCCACAACGGCACCCGGCCGGACACGGCCGAGTAGTCATCGCACGCCAGCAAGATCGTGCGGGCTTCGGTGCCGGGGCTGGTAGCAGCAGCGGCGGCGAGTTCGGTCAGGGCCAGGGCCTGCGCTGCGGCGACCGTCTGCTCGCGGGTGCCTTCCAACATGAAGTACCAGGCGTCCGCATCGGCCAGCGTCGACGTGCCGCCGAAGCCGGGGCCGAGCCGGTCCAGCAGCGTCCGGTACCGCAGCGCGATATCGGGCAGGTGCCGCCCGGCTGCCTGCACTGCGCTCAGGCGCGCGGGGTCGGTCGCGTACGCGGCGGCGAGCCAGGCCGGGTCGAGCCGGGCCAGGAATTCCGCGCCGCTGGCCGGCGGGCCGAGCGGCGCGGTCACCGCGAGCATCACCACGGCCTGCGTGACATCGGCGTAGAACGCCGCAGGCCCCTCAGCCGGCAGTTGCAGCAACTGGAACAGAGTGACGGCGAGGTCGTGGGGCGGGAGGGTCCACAGCGAGACGGCGGCCTGGTCGGGCCAGACGGCGACCCGGCCCGCCCCGGCCGCGCGCAGCAGCCGGTGGGTTCGTTCGGCTTTGGTCCGGGCGTCCGGGCCGCCCTTGCAGTCCAGCACGACCAGCAAAGGGCGGGGCACCCCCTGCTCACGGGACGCAGCGAGGGCTGCGGAGTACCAGCCGGCCCAGGACCGGATCATCAGCGTCGTCTTCCCGCACCCGGACGACCCGATGATCACCTGATGGCGGCCCAGTACCTGCCACGGCAGGGCGAGCACGGGCCGCCACCGGTGCCCGACCGCGCGGATTGTTGCGCCCATCACGATCTGTCCGCGGCGAGTGGTCAAGGGCACGGTGCCGGGAGCGGCGATCCGGCCCCGCGCGGTCCTGGCCTGCCTCCGCCATTGCCGTTCGTCGAAGATCACCGGGGCGGTGGCATTCTTGCCGGACAGGCCGGTCTCGACCCGCCAGATCCGCTGCGCCCAGGCCCACGACGCGACCGCCAGCCCGGCCGGCACGGCCACCGGCGCGCACAAGACAAACGCGGGAACGAGGCGGCCCAGGGTGACGGCGTGCCAGGCGGCCTGCCAGTCCCGGAACGGGGCCAGCAGAACCGCCTGCCACCCAGCCGCGCGGGAGGCGCGGATAGCCAGGTACACGCCGGTCATCGGCAGCGACCACGCAGCGGCGCGGCGCAGCCGCGAGGCCGGCCACCCCCGCAGCCATGCCGCCGCCACCCCGATCGCGGCGACCGTCGTCACCGGCGCGGCAGCCACCAGCACCACCACCGCAACCATCCACCGCAAGACGCGGACCGCGAAGCGGGCGATCCAGTTCGCGGCGACCAGCGCCAGGTACGGGCCGATCACAACAGCGCCCCGGCAGGCAGATCGCGGACGCTGAGCCGACCAGCGAGCGGGCCGGGCAGAACCCTGGCCGCGCGCTGCACGACTGGGAGGGCGGCCGGGGCGCACAGGTACACCACCAGGTCGTAGCGTGGCAAGTGATCGGGCGGCACGCCGGGCTGCCAGTCCCCGGGGCGGGCGAGAAGCCCGGTCATGATCGCAGCCGTGCGGGCGGTGCCCTTCGGGGTCAGCTCCGCCTCGACCGCCCAGCACTGCCCCGGGTACGGCGACCCGGCCACGTCCGGCCAGTGCACCTCGGCGTCCGGCACGTGCCCCGGCGCCGGCCGGGCAGCGGCCGAGCGGATCCGGCGCTCGCTCCGCCACCACCCCTGGCCGGACCGGAACGGCTCACCTTGCTCCAGCGTGATCCGCGCGGCCAGTACAGCGCGGATGTGCGCCAGCCGGCCCAGCGGCGGGCGGCGGGCCGGGAACCGCAGCCCGGCCGCTGCCATCCCGGCCCGGGTCAGCCAGCACCATCCCGGACCAGGGCCGATCCGCCCCGACTCGGCCACCCCGGCCTGCCGCCACCGCGCCACGATCGCCCGTACCCGGTCCGGCCGGGCGCCCAGCGCAAGCCCGAGCAGGTCATACGGCGCGCCATACATATCTCCGGCAAGCACCAGGCCTGCAATATCACGGCCCGTGAAGCGGACCACCCCCGCGTCCGACCGCCGTTCAAGGTCGGCCGGACGCCAGCCTGTCGCCTGGTCGATCAGCATCGAGCGCCGCCTTGCTACGAGTGACCAGGTCGGCCATACCGCACTTGCCGCCGTCAGACCGTGCCCGGCAATGTCGTAGCACCAAGTTTCACGCCCGCACCTTGATGGAAACCTTGACGATTCGCTTGCCTGCCTGGATGCGGCACCTCTTCGGAACCTGGGTGTCGACTCTGCGACGCGGGGCTCTCACACCTGCGTGTTCCCGATGGTCATCACAGCAACAGCGCAGACGTCGAAACAGTAGGTCGGCGGTAGGTCGCCAGTCTCGCGGCCGCCGCAATTATCTCGCGCACCTGCTCCATCATCTCGATGACCTCGCTGTGCAACTCCGGATAGTCACGCGGCGAGGGAAAGTAATCTCTGCCGTGAGCAATGGAGTTGCGTGTATCACAAAGCTTAACATCTATAAGTCTGTCTCTTGTGGCAAAATCGCCCGTCGGCAGTCCAACCTTCGTGAAGATGTCCAACAGAACCTGATATCTCAGATTTGATTTCGTATCAACCATAGACGTTTTGGGTACCCGTGCACGCGACAAGTTCGGGCGTCTGATTGCGTCGAACAGCGCCACCCTCGCGTCGTCGTCTCCCGACGCCATCCGCCTGTTGAGAGACTCCAGCACGGCTTTGAGAATCCCATCATTTAGCTCATCGCAGCGCAACCGCTTTCGGGCTACGAATTCGACGTACGCCGAGCAGGAGTCCTTGACGTATCCTTCCCAATGCGCGTACAAGAGCGCAACGCCACCGCGGGCGAGTGCGCGGGACAAAGGCGAGTCCGATGAGCGACCCTCCGCTTCCGCAATTGCCGCCTTAAGTGCTTGCAGTTCGATACGACGCCACGCTATTCCTTCGTCGAGCCTGTCGGCAAGCTCACCTATTGTTCGGATCGTCATGTCATTGAGAGAAGAAAATACGTGAATTCAGAACCAGTCGAGGAACTCTACGACGAGGACTGAATCCGGTCCCCGAGTCATCCCGAAACTGGGGCGCGGACCAGACACTCCTGACTTTCGTTGCTAGCTCTGCTGGACGATCTTGCCAACGATCCAGGTTGGCAGATACACCTGAGGTAACGAACTCAAAGCATGCAATTGAAAACGGGCCGAGGTGGCGCTGGCCATCAAAGCGCCGGAAGGCGTCCTCGCCGAGGGACCTATTAAGTAGATCGAACGTCGAGTGAAAAAGTGAGTCACTTATCTTGGACTCTGGCGTGCTATAGCCTTCGGCTGCCCGACGCATCCATTTAGTGACGTACTCGCCGTACTCCTCCTGCAACTGCGAGGCGCTCCCACGATAGTCAGCTTGGACAAAGAAACGTAGCACTAGTTCTTGCCTATATGCCCTACTCTCTTGTTGGTCCGACAGTGGAACTACAGTGACGAATGCACGATCTTCGGCCAGAGCGGATAGATCGCTATACATCTGCCTGTTCAGCATAACCAACAGACAATTTCGAGCCTCTTGCTGTGAGAGCTGCGCCCCGGAGTTGAGCCTCTGGAACAGGTCATACTTAGCATTGACGTCTGATTCCTTACGAATAATACGGAACTCAAGCTTGGCGCGCTTTATATCGCGTCGTAGCGCTTCTGTGAAGATCTTGCCACCAGGCCCAGACTGCTCCCATCTGTAACCTGCGAGATCAGGCAGGTATTCTGTAGCATTTAGAGTTGATGGTGGAATTATATCGTTTTCGTCATTTCGATAAACGCCAATGAATTCGAAAATCGTCGACAACCTCTGGACACCGTCAATGACGTCCCATATACCATCATCACGCTGCGAAACGAAAATGGGTGGTATAGGTATCCTCAGGAGGAGCGACTCGATCAGCCGGGATTTTTGGTCGATATCCCACCTAAAGATTCGCTGAAATTCCGGGTGGATGTCAATATCGCCGTCACGATAAAGTGACAGCACCTCGCCTATGGACATTGGATAGCCGTCGGTGTGAATCTCCTTGGCACGGCTGGCGATCTGGTCCTCAAGTGCCATGTATATTCCGTCTCGTATACGATCGATTGGATTGTCCGGATGTGCTGATGTACAGGCGCCCTAACGAGGGTAGCGCCTTGGCAGGTGGCACATCCACGTATGCCGATGTGGCGGAAAGATGTCCTCGCAGGTCGGTAAGACCGAATTGGGCCTCGGCGCGGAAGCGCCGTGGCCCTGCATGCCGCCGGTGGGCGCAGTACCTGGCCTGGCCGTAGATCTGTGGTCCTAGATGTTGGTGTTGGTCTGGCTGCCTGCCTGCCCTCACTTTGCTGGCGGAGCGGAAGCAGACCACTCTCTCGGGTCCCCATGGGGTGGGAGAGTGGTCTGCTTCCGCGTAGCCGGCGCCCACAGCCACGAACGGGCAGGCAGGCGGCCGGACCGCGCCCCGTCAGGGGCGCATTAGTGCCGCACGCACCGGATCGGGCGGTGCGCGGCCGCTGTGCGGGGTGAGTGCGGCCGGTCAGATCGGAGTTGAGGTGACCGCCGGGCGGCTGGTGGTGCCGGGGAGTCGCGGGAACCTGGCCGCTGCTAGCCACCAGGGCATGTTCTGCTCGCGGCCTGTGCTGAAGCTGTTGCCGTTGGACATGGGTTACCTCTCGTTGTGTCGGGGCTGGCGGGGTGGCTGGTCGTGTCGGCGGTGGGTTCGGTTCGGCTGGCCCGTGCCTTCGCGAGGATCGGACGTCACGTGAAGGTCGTGCTTCGGGGTCGGCGTCTGGCAGATCAGGGCTGCTGTGGCGGCTGGGTCGGTGGCGGGGCAGTGCTGCCCGGTGGCGAGGAGGTAGGCGGTGCCGTCGGTGGTTGCCACGCAGCTTCCGGCTGGCGTGAAGATGTGCAGCGCGGGGTTGGTCAGGCCGGACGGTCCGTAGGGCCCGCTGCTTCGCCAACGGAGTACCAGCCGGTGATTCCTGGCCAGGACACTGCCGATGCCGAGCCCGGCTAGGGAGGTCTGCAGATCGGCAAGCAGCTCGAGGCGGCGGGCGGCTTCGGCGGCGCTGATGATCGGCTGGCTGAGTGCTGGCGCAGAGCGTGGCGTGCTGCCGGGCAACTGTTTGTCTCCTGTTCGGACGCGGCTCGATGACTGCCGCTGGTTGCGGGAGGGATCGGGCAGGCTGAGGATGTAAGATTGACTGGCTTTCCTCCGTTTCCGAGGCGGCGTGATGAAGATCGGGTAGCTGATTGTTAGCCGTTCTGGCGATTCGGTGGAAGTCCATGGATGCCGACAAGGATGCCGACGTGAGTTAGTCGTCGTTGTCGGCATGCGAATGGGAGGATGCTGGCCGTGGGTCAGGTGGAGCGGGTATTGCGCCCGGACGGGTCCTCTTTAGAGCGTTTCGGTTTCGAGTTGCGGCGCTGGCGCAAGAGGGCGGGGTTGTCGCAGGCTCGCCTGGCTGCGCTGGTTCATGTCAGCGCGGATCTTGTTCAGAAGATTGAGGTCGGGAAGCGCAGGCCGTCATACGAGCTAGCGAGGGACAGCGACGCGCTGCTGGGTGCGCGCGGCGGGCTTGTGGGTGCATGGCGCGAAATCAGTGAGGTCTCCAGGGAGTTGCGCGCCGGTCGGCGCGGCAGTAATCGAGGCAATGCTGGGTCTGGCATTTCACAACTTGACGACATTCTCGGCGGGGCGGGCGAAACTCTGAATAATATCGGGTCGCTGGCATCGTTTTTTGCCTCGTATTCTTCAGGTGAAGTACCAGGGCAAGATGGCCTGTGCGACATCGCGACGCTGACAATTGGAGTTGAGCACGCTAGGCGCGCGTACCAGGCGTGCCGTTATTCGGAGCTAACTGGCCAGCTGCCTGATCTGCTGGCGCGCTTGGATGCCGCCTGCCGGTCGGCGGATGGCGCGTCGGGCAACCGGCCGTGGGTATTGTCCGCCGACGCCTATCACGTCGCCGCAGGGCTCTTGCTGAAGCTCGGCGAGCAGGGCCTTGCCTACCTGGCTGCCGATCGGAGCATGCGCGCGGCACAGGCGAGCGAGGATTGCGTGCCGATCGGGGCAAGCGCACGGATCATTACCCATGCTCTGATGGATGGTGGCCATCTGGGGGCGGCCGTCACGACCGCGAGCAGCCAGGCGGAACGCCTGGACCGGGATGCGCCGGCCCGGACGCCGGAGGTGCTGTCCGTGTACGGGTCGTTGCTGCTGCGCGGCGCGATCGCGGCTTCGGCAGACGGGAAGCGCGCCACGGCGCACGAGTTGCTAGCGGAGGCACACAGTGCGGCTGAGCAGCTCGGCGCGGACGGCAACTTGTTGTGGACTGCCTTCGGCCCGACGAATGTCAGGCTGCATCACGTGAACGTCGCGGTGACGCTCGGCGATGCGGGGACCGCCGTTGACGTGGCCCGGGGAATCGACCTGAGCGCGATCACGGTCGCGGAGCGGAAGGCGAGCCTGCTGGTGGACCTGTGCCGCGCGTTCGTTCAATGGGGCCGGTTCGACAAGGCGTACGCCGCCATCCGCGCGGCTGAGGAAGTCGCGCCTGAGGAAGTGGCGAGGCGGCCGTCAGTTCGCGGGCTGGTCCGCGAACTGGCCTGCACGGCACCGCCGGCTGTGCGGCGTGAGGCTGCTGGCTTCGCGGCTCGTATCGGAGCGTCCTCGTGACGGCTGGCGGTGGTCGCAGGCTGGCTGTGGTCGTCTGCGGTGCTGGCCCTGCGGCGGCGATCGGGACGTTCATCAGGCTCGCGCAGGATCTGGGCTGGACGGTGCAGGTCATCGCCACGCCTTCGGCCCTGGATTTCTTCGATGAGCCGGCGATTGAGAGGCTCGTCGGCAGGCCTGTCAAGAGCGAGTACGGCTGGCCGGGAACTCCGAGATCGGATATCCCTGACGCGGTGGTGGTGGCTCCGGCGACGTACAACACGATCAACAAGTGGGCACACGGCATCAGCGACACCTACGCCCTGGGCGTGCTAGCTGAAGTGACCGGCCTCGATATCCCAGTTGTGGTGCTGCCGTTCGTCAACTCAGCACTCGCGGGCCGCGTCCCGTTCCGCCGGAGCGTCGATGCCCTGCGCAGCGAACAGGTCCGCGTGCTGCTCGGTCCCGGCGGTTTCGAGCCGCATCCACCCCGTACCGGGGAAAACCTTCTCGAGAGCTACCCGTGGCATCTGGCGCTGGAAGAGGTTGATCGGCTGGAGCGGCTAGCACGAGGTGGCGTCTAGCCATTTGCTAGTTGCGGTGAGGACTGATGGTTGTCTGGCAGCGTGTCACTGAGCGTAAGGGATTCGGTGCGGCCGGGCGTTGCCACGTCGTGGTTGGGGCACCTGTCCCGGTCGGTGAGTGTGCATCCTCGATTGGTGGCCGCGCGGGTGCGCCTGTTGGTGTGGATTGCCCGCGCGGCCATTGGGCTGCTGACGGCTACATGCCGTCGACTGGGTTGATGAGCCGGACGGGCGGCGTGACGCTGGTCATTGAGTGCAGGGACGCCCCTGAGTAGCGAGCCGCCGTAAATCCCGCTAAATCATTTTGATTTCTCAGCGCCCTTAGTGCCCTGGAAATGTTAAGAAGGTCCCAATGGTCGAATACCTCAAGGATCAACTGCCGTGCACGGCGCGCCGGTCGCCGCCGGACAGGATTCGGGCCGACGATGGTCTCATGACCTATTACATCGCAGGCGAATACCAGCAGACCGGAGATCCGTCACAGGGCATGATCGCAGGCGTCAACGGCACGATCCTCGTGCAGCAGCACGCCGTCAAGGCCGTGCGTGGTGGGGCATCCCGGAAGGCTGTATGCGGGTATGTGTACGAGCCGACCAAGCTGGTGGACGAGAACTGGGGAGACCCGAAATGGATGCGTGCTGGACTCCGATGTCAGGCCTGTATTGACACCACGGGCACTCCCGCCTGACCCCGAGAAGTCCCTGGACCACTTCGATTTTCGGCCCGAATAGTAGTGCTTATGCTTGAGGCCGCCTCTCCTGGCCCTCCACCAGTGCGGTGCAGGCAGTGACCTGCTAGCGGTTCGTGCCGAAGGTCAGCTCGACCGTGCCTCTCCAGCTTGTAATCGGCCAGCCGCCGGGTTCGCCCGGCTCGCCTTCCGTGCTGTACTCGGAGACCACACCAAGGTGGCATGTTCCGCAAAGGCCGTAACCGAGGTCGATAACCGAGTTGCGGAGGTCTTTGGCGGCCTGCCAGGCAGCTTCGATGTCCTGCAGCGGCTCGCGAGTCGTCGCCGTCAGCCGGATGCAGATATTGTTGACGTCGGCGCGCCAAGCGTAATTCGGGTCGTCCTGCTCCGCGCGTTCCAGCAGCACCCCAAGAAGTTCTCTGTCCACGTGTCCGGATGTTACTGGACTGCCGCCGGTAAGTACCCAGCACACTCGGCAAGATGGTGCCTAGGAAATCGAGGACGCCCTAAGGCTCGCGGCGATTCGTGCAGACCGGATACTCACAACCCCTAACCGCTCGCCTCAACGGCAATTTCGCCTTCGCACTCATCGATCCACCGAGCCAATACGCTGAACGCCGCGAGCTGTTCCAGCGCTACCTGGTCAGTCAGTTCTAGGCCGTCCACGTGCGCGGAGATGTTGCGGATTCCCTCGAAGCACCCTGCACCGAATTGAATACCCCCGTTCTGGCGGCTGCGCCATGTCTCGGAGGCGCGGTTGCCGGGGAATCGCAGCCGGGGCTGTCCCGGTGAGGGCTCGCCGAGGCTGAAGGCCTCGCGGCACAGCTTCGCATCCGCCACGTCGTGGCGGTCCAGCTTCTGCTGGAGACGCGCGTTGACGGACCGGGCTGCGGCAAGTACGGCCTCCTGGACGCTGCCGGCACGCCACATCGGTGCGGCCGCCTCCCAGACCCATGGGTGTAGCTGGTCAGCGACGAAATCCGGGCTGTCAGGCTGCATCCGCCGCTTGGCTTCGCCCCCGAGTTCGTGGATACCAATTGCTTGCAGGACACGGTGACGGACGAGTTCGAGCCAGTAGTTGCTCGTGTTATAGGACCAGCCGCCGCCTGTGGCGGTTTGGTAGTTACCGAGGTCCGGCTCGGCCGCGTTCATCAGGCCCCTCATGACCGGGTCGAGCGAGATGAGTTTGTCGGCGAGCTGGCGCTTGGACCCGTATCGGGATACACACTCACGCAGCGCTTCGCGCTTCGTACGTTCGTCTTCCTCGTCGTACGGTTCGTCTTCGGCGACCTCCATCACTTGAAGCGCATCGATGTACTCCAGGAAGGACCTTAGCTGCTGTGCTGCCCACGAGTGATCCATGAGGGGACCGTAGCGCTGGCGGCTGTCAAGTTCTTGATTGCTGGCGGCGGGGGCGGCAGTGGGAGGGCGCTTGGGCGGTCGCCGACCTGGCCGCCCGGAATTAGCGCGCGAGCAATACCGCACGAGAACAGTCGAGATGCTCACCCAGCTGGGCTTCCCGACGAGCGAGGCCTCCGTGCGCTGGACGCTGCTGCGGCTGCGGTCGTCATGAGCTGGAGACCGAATCCGTCCTCCAGGACGGGGCTGACGACAGGCTTCGGGAACGTGCCGCCGGTTCGCAGTGCGCGCATGGCTCGCGGGGTCGGAGTCGGTCGCTTCGCCGACATGGAGCAGGACCCGAAGGCATTGTCGATCAGCGCGCTGCCGTGGGTCCGTCCCGTGATCGCGCCGGCCAGACGCATGGTTGGGGGCGGGTGGGCGGGCCACCTTGATCGGCGGTTGTGGTTTCTGGGGTCCGGGGGCCGCGCGGGCGCGGTGCGTGGCTGGCCCGCGCGGCCTGATGCGGGCGGTTAGCTGGGGTGGGTGGCGTGGGTGGCGGGCGGCGATGCGGGCTCGGGCCGACCTGGTTTGGTGGTCTGTAGCTGGCAGGTCCATTCGAGGGTGAGCCGGCGAGCGTCGTCGGTGTCAGGCTTGTGGTCCCTCTCGTTGTATGCACTGAACCCTTGGTGGTGCTATAGGCCCACCAAGGGTTCATAGGGTGCGCGACGGTGGGGCGTGCGGGAGGGGCGACGAAGGGGCGCGGGAGGGGCGACGAAGGGGCGCGGGAGGGGCGACGAAGGGGCGCGGGAGGGGCTGGGCGGAGGACGGGAGTGGGCTAGCGGCGCTTCTTGCGGTCGCGGCGGCCGGACGATCCGCGCAGGCCTGGCGGCAGTTGCTGGCCGTCACCTGGCTGCTCATCGCCATCTGCCCCCGATCCCGTGAGCCCGCCGAAGCTGGCCAGATCGCCCGCCGAGGGCCCGCTGCCTGGCCGGCGCAGGCCAGGCGGCAGGCCCAGCCCGGAGCCAGCACCACCAGCACCGCCAGGCCCGCCAGCACCTCCAGCACCGCCAGAACCGCCGAGAGCGCCCAGATCGCCGAGATCGAACCCGCCGGGCCCGCCGAGTCCCGCACCGAGCGCACCAGGCCGTCCGCCGGGAACACCTCCCGGCCGGCTCGCCCCTGCTGGCCGACCGCCGCCCTTGCCCTTCTTCTTGCCCTTGCCACGCTGGCCGCCGCGCCGCATGCCGGGCATCCCTGGCATGCCAGGTATCCCGCCGCCGCCCATCATCTGGCGCATCATCTTCTGGCCCTCGAGGAACCGGACGACGAGTGAGTTCACCTCACCGACGGTCACGCCCGCGCCGTTGGCGATCCGCAGCCTGCGCGACCCGTTCAGGATCTTCGGGGTCTTGCGCTCCTGCGGCGTCATCGAGTTGACGATCGCCGCGGCCCTGTCCAGGTCCTTGTCGCTGATCTGGCTGAGCAGCTCCCGGTTCTGGGCGGCGCCGGGCAGCATGCCGAGCAGATTGCCGATCGGGCCGAGCTTGCGCACCATCGCGAGCTGTTCGACGAAGTCCTCGAGCGTAAAACCTTCGCCAGAAGCGAGCTTGCCCGCCATCTGCTCGGCCTGATCCTGGTCGAACGCCCGCTCGGCCTGCTCGATCAGCGTGAGGATGTCACCGAGGTCGAGGATCCGGGAGGCCATCCGGTCCGGGTGGAAGATGTCGAAGTCTTCGAGCTTCTCCCCGGCGGAGGCGAACATCACGGGGCGGCCTGTGATCTGGGCGACCGACAGCGCAGCACCGCCCCTCGCGTCGCCGTCCAGCTTGGTCAGCACGACCCCGTCGAACCCCACGCCGTCGAGGAACGCCTGAGCCGTCGTGACGGCGTCCTGGCCGATCATCGAGTCGACGACGAACAGGATCTCGTCAGGATCGGTCTCGTCCCTGATCGCCGCGGCCTGCGCCATCATCTCGGCATCGACGCCGAGGCGGCCGGCCGTGTCGATGATGACGACGTTCTGCAGCTTGCGCTTGGCCTCGTCCAGCGAGTCGCGCGCGACCCGAATGGGATCGCCCACGCCGCTGCCAGGCTCGGGCGCGAACACGGGAACGCCTGCGCGCTCGCCGAGCACCTGAAGCTGTTCGACCGCGTTGGGCCGCTGCAGGTCGGCGGCGACCAGCATCGGCGTGTTGCCCTGACTGCGCAGCCAGAGCGCCAGCTTGGCCGCCAGCGTGGTCTTACCCGAGCCCTGCAGGCCGGCCAGCATGATCACGGTCGGCGGAACCTTGGCGAACCGCAGTCGCCTGGCCTCGCCGCCGAGGATCTCGATCAGCTCCTCGTTGACGATCTTGATGACCTGCTGGGCGGGGTTGAGCGCCTGCATGACGTCGGAGCCGAGTGCCCGTTCCTTGACCCGGGCGATGAACTGCCTGACCACCGGCAGCGCAACGTCGGCCTCGAGCAGCGCGATCCTGATCTCGCGGCAGGTGGCATCGACGTCGGCTGGCGACAGCCTGCCGCGCCCCCGCAGGGACGAGAAGACCTGGGTCAGCCGGTCGGAGAGTGTCTCGAACACCGGTGCCGAACTCCTTCATGCTGTCTGTCTGCTGTGCAGGTGGTCCCGTGATTACCCAAGCATCGCGTCGACGAAGGCCTCGGGCTCGAACGGGGCCAAGTCGTCGGGCCCCTCGCCGAGTCCGACCAGTTTGACCGGAACGCCCAGCTCACGCTGGACCGCGATCACGATGCCGCCCTTCGCGGTGCCGTCGAGCTTGGTGAGCACGATCCCGGTGATGTCGACGACCTCGGCGAACACTCTCGCCTGGCGCAAGCCGTTTTGCCCCGTGGTCGCGTCGAGCACGAGCAGGACCTCGTCGACCGTGCCGTGCTTCTCGATCACGCGCTTGATCTTGCCGAGCTCGTCCATCAGCCCGGTCTTGGTGTGCAGGCGGCCCGCGGTATCGACGATCACCGAGTCGACGCCCTGCGCCGTGCCAGCACTGACAGCCTCGAAGGCAACGCTCGCCGGATCGGCGCCCTCCCTGTCGGCCCGAACGACCTTCGCACCGACCCGGTTGGCCCAGGTCTCCAGCTGGTCGGCGGCCGCGGCGCGGAACGTATCGGCCGCACCGAGCAGCACGCTGCGGCCGTCGCCGATCAGAACTCTGGCCAGCTTGCCGCAGGTGGTGGTCTTGCCGGTGCCGTTCACGCCGACGACAAGAAGGACGGCGGGCCGGTCACCATGGGGCGCGGTATGCAGGGTGCGGTCGAGGTCCGCGCCGACCTGCTCAAGGAGGTCGGCCCGCAGCATCGCCTTGACCTCGGCCAGATTGCTGGTCCCCTCGACCTTGACCTCGGTGCGCAGCCGCTCGACCATGTGCGCGGCCGGGCCGGCGCCCATGTCCGCCGTGATCAGGATCTCCTCGATCTCTTCCCACGTCTGGTCATCGAGCTTGCCAGAGGACAGCAGGCTGAGCAGCGCAGCGCCGAACGCCGTCTGCGATCTGGCCAGCCTGCTCCTGAGCCTGACCATGCGTCCCGCGGATGGCGGCGGCTTTTCGACGGCCGGCACCGAGGGGGCTGGCGCCTCCTCGACCGGCGGCAGGGTGCCTGCCTCTGCGGGCGGCGCCGACGCGCCGGGCGCTTGGGTTACTGGCGGAGCCGCCGTCGCCGTGCCGGCCTGACCTGGGGAGTCGCCGGGCGGCACGGCCGTGCCTCGCCGTCGCCGCCTGGGTGCGAGCAGCGCTCCCCCGCCGACGATCAGAACGACGAGAACGGCCCCGAGGATGATGAGAACTGTTTCCATGACGGCTTCAAGTCTGGCAGAAGCTTGCCACCAACCTAGCCAGTCGCCCTCTCGGGCCGTTGCAGGAAGCCGAGGCAGGAAGCCGTGGCAGGAAGCGGCTAGGCGGGCTCGCGCTCGCGCAGCCGCTGGCTGATGACCGCGGAAACCCCGTCGCTGCGCATGCTCACCCCGTAGAGCGAATCGGCGATCTCCATTGTGCGCTTCTGGTGCGTGACGATGATGAGCTGCGAGCTCGACCTGAGCTCGTCGAAGATGTCGAGCAGCCGCCCCACGTTGGTGTCGTCGAGCGCCGCCTCCACCTCGTCCATCACGTAGAAGGGCGAGGGGCGGGCACGGAAGATCGCCAGCAGGAACGCGATCGCGGTGAGGGAGCGCTCGCCGCCGGACAACAGCGAGAGGCGCTTGACCCGCTTGCCGGGCGGCCTGGCCTCGAACTCGATCCCCGTCGCCAGCATGTCGTCGGGCTCGGTCAGCACCAGCCTGCCCTCGCCGCCAGGGAACAGCCGCCCGAAGATCGCCTCGAACTCCCTGGCCGTGTCCGCGTAGGCCTCGGCGAAGACCTGCTGTACCCGGTCGTCGACCTCCTTGACGACGGTGAGCAGGTCCTTGCGGGTTTTGCGCAAATCCTCAAGCTGCGTCACGAGGAACGCGTGCCGCTCCTCGAGCGCCGCGAACTCTTCCAGGGCCAGCGGATTGACCCTGCCGAGCTGGTCGAGCTGGCGCTGCGCGACATCGGCCCTGCGCTGCTGCTCGGCCCGGTCGTAGCCGACTGGCGGCTCGCCTTCCGCGCCGACGGACACCGGAACGTCAGGTCCGTACTCGGCGACGAGCTCCTCGACGTCCACGGCGAAGTCCTCGCTCGCCTTGGCCTGCACCTGCTCCAGCTTGAGCCGCCGCCCTGCCCTGGCCACCTCGACGCCGTGCGCCGCGTCGACCACGGTATCGAGCTGCGCTGACGCGTCCCTGATCCGCGCCCTGACGGCCTTCAGCTCCTCGTCGCGGCCCTGGTGCGCGACCTCGGCCTGCTGCCGCTCCTCGTCGGCCAGCCGCAGCGACCGGCCGATCGAGGCGAGCGCGACCTTCGCCCCGCTCGCCACGGCGGCGGCGATCCTGGCCTCGGCGGCCCGCCGCTTCGCCCGCTCGGCCGCCCTGCTGATGGCCTGACGCTCGGTCACGGCCGCGGCAGCCAGGGCGTCGGCTCGCCCGCTGATCGCGCGCAGCCGCTCCTCGACGGTCCGCACCTCGAGCCTGGCGTCCATCTCCCGGCTCCTCGCGGCCGCGGCGCTGTCCGCCAGCGCCTGCCTGCTGCGCCCGCTGACCTGCCCGCTCAGGCCTGACTCGCCAGTTTCGCCGGGCTCCCCGCCCTCGTCGTCCCGCGCGCCCGCGTCGCTCAGCTGCCCTGTCGCGTCAGGCACCTGCCGGGCGCCGCCGTCCTGATCGGACTCGGCCGCGATCTTCGCCTCGATGTCAGCGAGTTGCGTCCTGCTCTTCTCGGCAGAACGATCAGCGGCCGCGATCGCCGCCACCAGCCGGCCTCATCCTGGGCGGCGCGAGCGGCGCCAGCGAGCACCCCGAGCCGGCCGGAAACCTCGGCAGCAGCCGCGTCGGTCTCCTGCAGCGCGGCCTGCGCTTGCGCGAGTACCTGTCCCGCCTGCTCCTCTTCCTCCGCAGCCTCGGCGAGCTCACGCTCAGCCCGCTGCGCGGCGAGCTCGGCGTCGGCGAGCCGTTTCGTCGCCTGCTGAGCGGCCGCGCGCAGCTCGAGCACGCTCTGCCTGCCGCCCGAACCGCCCCGCGCCCAGTGCGCGCCAAGCAGGTCACCGTCGGTCGTCACGACCGCCGTGGCCGGGTCAGCCAGCACGAGCTCGAGCCCGGTCGCAAGGTCAGGCACGACAAGCACCCCGGCGAGCAGCTCCTCGACGGCAGCTGCAAGCTCACCTGGTGCCTTGACAAGATCTAGAGCAGGCGTAACGGAACTCACCGGCCCGTCGCCCTCGCCAAGGCCGGCCATACTGACCGCGCGGCCGCCAGGCCTTCCTGGCCGCGCTGCCGCGCGGCCAGGAAGACGCTCAGCCTTGCCGTTGGCGATGATCAGGTCGGCCCGCCCCGAGTTCCCGTCGCGCAGCATCCGCAGGATGTCGGCAGCGGACCCGACGTCGCTGACGGCGACCGCCGCGGCCGCGTTGCCGAGCGCGGCCGCGATGGCCTCGGACGCCCCGTCAGCCACGGTGATCAGCTCGGCGAGCGGCCCGAGCACCCCTGGGAACCTGCTGCCCTCGGCGAGCAGCACGGCGGACGCGTCGGCGCCGCGCCGTACGGCCTCCCCGAGCGCCGCTGCCCTGGCCCTGAGTCCGGCGCGCTGGTCGCTGAGCTCGTGCTCGGCCTTCCGCAGCCTGGCCAGCTGGCCGGAGGCGGCCTTGACCGCGGCGGAAGCCCGCTCGTGCGCGGCGACCATTACGGCCCTGTCCTCGTCGCGACCGCCGTGGGCGTCCTGGAGCTGCCCGTACTGCTGCTGCGCCTTCTCGGCGCGCGAGCGCGCGGCGGTGAGGCCTTTAGCCAGCCGCCCGGCTTCCTCCTGCGCCGCCGCCAGCCGACTCCTGGCAGCTCCTGCCTGGCCGCGCAGCCTGGCGAGCCGCTCGGCGCGTTCGGCTGCTGCCTTCGCGTCAGCCGCGATCTTGCGCTCGGTCTCGGCGAGCCCGGCCTCGGCGGCGGTCCTTGCCGAGACGGCGGACGTCAGCTGGTCGCGAGCCGCTCGCAGCCGGTCGCTCAGCGTTCGCTCCTGCTCTCGCAGGCCGGCGGCCTCCCGTTCCAGCTCGTCGGGATCGCGGCCTGGCCTGGTGCTCTCGGGCGGCGCCGAGAGGTGGGTATGCCGTTCAGCGGCGAGGTCAGCGACGGCCCTGAGCCGCTCGGCCAGCCCGCCGAGCGTGAAGTAGGTCTGCTGCGCGACGGCCAGCCGGGGCGCGTGCTGCTGAGCAGCGGCCTCGAGGTCTGCCTCCTGCAGGCGCGCCGTCGTCAGCGCCGCTTCGAGCTCGGCCCGCAGCGCCGTCGCGGCGGTCTCGTCTGCCTCGTCCCTGGTGAGTTCGGCGGACAGCGTGACGTAGTTGTCGGCGAGCAGCCTGAGCCTCGCATCGCGCAAATCCGCCTGGATCACGGCGGCCTTGCGTGCCAGCTGTGCCTGCCGCCCGAGGGGCTTGAGCTGGCGGCCGAGCTCGGTGGTGAGATCCACCAGCCTGGTCATGTTGGCCTGCATCGCCTCGAGCTTGCGGAGGGCCTTCTCCTTGCGCCTGCGGTGCTTCAGCACCCCGGCTGCTTCCTCGATCAGCGCACGGCGCGCGTCTGGTCCGGCGTTGAGAATGTCGTCCAGGTGCCCCTGCCCGACGATGACGTGCATCTCGCGGCCGAGGCCGGTGTCGGAGAGCAGTTCCTGCACGTCGAGCAGCCGGCACTGGTTGCCGTTGATCGCGTACTCGCTCTGTCCCGTGCGGAACAGTAGCCGGCTGATGGTGACCTCGGCGTACTCGATCGGCAGCGCGCCGTCGCTGTTGTCGATGGTCAGCGTGACCTCGGCCCGGCCGAGCGCGGACCGGCCCGACGTGCCGGCGAAGACGACGTCTTCCATCTTGCCGCCGCGCAGCGGCTTGACGCCCTGCTGGCCCATCACCCAGGAGAACGCGTCGACCACGTTCGACTTGCCCGAGCCGTTCGGGCCGACGACGCAGGTGATGCCCGGCTCGAAGCGCAACGTGGTCGCGGAAGCGAACGACTTGAATCCGCGGAGCGTGAGGGTCTTCAGGTACACCGCCTGTTTCTCCTCATCCGCCTTTGCTTGTCGCTAGTCTGCGCCCGGCTCCACCGAACCCTACCGTGCGACACGCGGGGTCTTAGGCATTCAAGCTTCCCCAGCCGCGGCCACAAACGCGGGCAGCGTTCAGCCACGACAGCGGTCAGCTACGACCGGGGTCGGCCATTGCGCCGTCGGCGGGCATGCGTCAGCCCCGGCACCGCGGTTGCTACGGGGCCGTCAGGGGTTGATCAGGTGCGAGGATCCTGCTCAGGTCAGCGCGGGTTCGCGCTCGTCGAGCAGAATCTCATGGCCCACTCCAGCGGCAAGCACGTCGTTGACCTCCTGAAGCCGGGCAAGCTCGGCTTCCAGGTCACGTACTCGTCGTTGCAGTCGGCGCATCTCAGACACCATGCGGGGATCCGGCCCGCCTACATGGCCAAGCAGAGCCTTCGCCATTGCTTGAGGTCCTCCACACTGAGTGACCAGAGTGGTCGCGCACGCAGAAACGCAAGAAACGCGCCAGTTGCGCGCAGGTAACACCCCCATGGTCCCACCAGAACACCCATCCGGTCAAGTTGACATCTACCCAGGTCACCGGCATGAACGAACGCTGGCTAGCGGAAAATTGCCGGCACACGGCTGGCGAGCGGCACCGAGATCCACACGAACCGGTTTGTAAATGCCAGCGGATCTGAACAAAGGACGAATCGGGGCCGGCAATTCACCGCTCGACAAATCCGGCCAGCCCGCCGCGTGCCTGATCCCAGCGGTGCGTCACCTGGACGACATTTCCGGGCGTTCCGGGAGATTCGAGACGTTCGAGCAGCACCGCGCAGCTGTCCCTATTGCCTTCTGCCACGATCTTGACCCTGCCGTCGACGAGGTTCTCAGCGACGCCGAGCAGGCCGAGTTCGAGCGCGTTGCTCCTGACCCACCAGCGGAAGCCCACGCCCTGCACCCGACCGCGCACCCAGGCGGTCAGCCTGGCCTGCTTGCTGAGGAGACGTCCCCCATGATCGGCACGGATGTTGCCCGGCTGGCCAGCGCTCCTCGCCGGGTTCCAGTCATCGGGTCCGCTCACCAGCGTCCTCGCCGAGGCCGAGGCTGGCACCGGGGGCACCGGAACGAAGACCGGTTCATGAACTTCTCGCGCACCACGGGGGCGCCGCAGCGAGGGCAGGGCTCGCCCTCCCTGCCATATACGGCGAGCGACCTGTCGAAGTACCCGCTCTGCCCGTTGACCTGGACGTAGAGGCTGTCGAACGACGTGCCGCCCGCGTGGATGGCCTCGCCGAACACCGCCCGGATCGCGGCCAGCAGCCGCCGCACGTCGCTGCGCCGCAGCGCATCGCTGGCCCTGGCCCAGTGCATCTTGGCTCGCCACAGCGACTCGTCGGCGTAGATGTTGCCGACGCCGCTGATCAGCGACTGGTCGAGGAGCGCGCGCTTGATCCCGGTCCGCCGCGCCCGCAGCCTTGCCGCGAAGCGATCGTCGTCGAACGCTGGCTCAAGCGGATCAGGGGCGATGTGCGCGATCGCCGCTGGCAGCTCAGCCCCGCCCGGCGAGAACGCCAGGTGACCGAACGTGCGCTGGTCGACGAATCGCAGGTCAGGGCCGCCGTCGGTGAACGAGAACCTGGCCCTGACGTGCGGCGTCAGTGGCCGGTCAGGGTCTCCCACGACGAGCTGCCCGCTCATACCCAGGTGCGCGAGCAGCGCGTCGGAGTCGACCGGCAGCCACAGGTACTTGCCCCGGCGGCGGATGTCGCCCACCGTGCCGCCGCGCAGCACAGCGGCGAGGTCCTCAGGGCCTGCCAGGTGCCGTCGCGCGGCGCGCGGATGCAGCACCTGCACATCGGCGAATGTGCGTCCGCTGATATGCCGCTGGAGCCCGTCCCTGACGGTCTCCACCTCTGGCAGCTCTGGCACCGTGTCCTTCCGGCACTTCGCTAATTCCCGTGCTGCTGACTATTGGCCCGCGGCTGTGTTGGCTCGGGGGGACGACCCCCCGGAACCCCCCGCGGCGCTGGCTCGGGGGACGACCCCCCGGAACCCCCCGCGGCGCTGGCTCGGGGGGACGACCCCCGGAACCCCCCGCGGCGCTGGCTCGGGGGGACGACCCCCCGGAACCCCCCGCGAGACTCCGGCCTGGCTGAGGCCGTCGATGCCCGCGGCGAGCTGCGTTCCGTCCGCGGGGTCGGCCGCCACCGCGCTCGCCTGTGCGCTGATCGCCGTCCAGGCCGCCTCTGCGGCCTGCTGCTCGGCTTCCTTCTTGGTGCGTCCTTCGCCTTCACCCCAGACCTGGCCGCCGACCTTGGCGACGGCGCGGAACGACTTCTGGTGGTCGGGCCCGCTCTCATCGACCAGGTACTCGGGGCCGCCGAGTTCCTCGGCCGCGGTGAGCTCCTGCAGGGAGGTCTTCCAGTCCAGCCCCGCGCCGAGCCTGGCCGACCTGGCGATCACCGGGTCGAAGAGGCGGTGCACGAGCGGGTCGGCCGCTTGCATGCCGCCGTCGAGGTAGACCGCGCCGATCACTGCCTCGAGCGTGTCAGCCAGGATCGATGACTTGTCCCGTCCGCCGGTGCTCTCCTCGCCCTTGCCGAGCCTGACGTAGCTGCCGAGGCCAAGACCGCGCGCGACGCCCGCCAGTGCCCGGCTGTTGACGACTGCCGCCCTGAGCTTGGCGAGGTTGCCCTCAGGCAAGTCAGGGTGCTTGTGGAAGAGCGTGTCAGTCACGATCAGGCCGAGCACCGAGTCACCGAGGAACTCCAGGCGCTCGTTGGTCGGCAGCCCGCCGTTCTCGTAGGCGAAAGACCTGTGCATCAGGGCACGGTCCAGCAGCTCGTCATCGACCTGCACCTGCAGGGTGGCGAGGAGGGCGGAGACATCGGCATCAGCCGCCCGCCCGTCCGTGGGCGCCAGGCTCACCGCTACCTCCCTCCGTGATCACGGCTGGGCGCGAGCACGCTGCCCTAGGAAGGGGTGATGACCTGCCGCCTGTTGTACGTTCCGCAGGTCGGGCACGCCTGGTGCGGCAGCTTCGGGTCACGGCACTGCGGGCACGTGACGAGCTGGGGCGCGGTGGCTTTCCACTGCGCGCGCCGCGACCTGGTGTTGCTGCGCGACATCCGTCGCTTCGGTACTGCCACCTCAGTGCTCCTTCGAACTGGCCTGATCTTCGGCGGCCCGGTCTTCGGGCCCGAACAAGTCCTTCAGTACCGCCCAGACGCCCCCATCGTCGGGATGGGTGTGGTCCGGCTCCGCGTCAGCGAGCTTGACGCCGCACCTGCTGCACAGCCCCTGGCAGTCCTCGCGGCAGAGCGGGGACAGCGGCAGGTCGAGCACCAGCGCGTCGCGCAGCGCGGGCTCCAGGTCCAGCAGGTCTCCGTCCAGAAGATACCCGTCGTCCTCCGACTCACCGGGATCTCTGGCGAACAACTCGCAGAACCTGACCTGCGTGCTCGAGGTGAACTCGTCCAGGCACCTGGCGCACTCCCCGACGAGCGGGGCCGTCACCACGCCGGTTACGAGCACGCCATCGCTGACGTCCTCGAGTTGCACCTCGAGGTGAAGGTCGCCGCCCTCGGACACCCGCACCATCCCCGAGCCGAGCTCAGCCGGCGCGGGCACGGTACGCGATTCCGAGCGCGCTGACGCCGGCCCGAGTGACCTGATGTCAAAGACGAGCGGTCGCCGCGGATCCAGGCGCTGAGTTCTCTTCAGTTTCGCGTTTGGCATGGCGAGCACAGCTAACGAGTCGGTACTGGGCGGTCAGCTTACCGTTCGGCTAACCGAATACCCAACTCCGCGTCAGCGCTGGGCATTCCCGCACGCCGACAACGCAAGCGCCGGGCCAGCGCCGCATTACTCCTTGGTGACGCGCTCGGTCAGCCGGCGCAAGACCGGCTCGGGAACCAGGCTCTCGACGTTCCCGCCATACCTCGCGAACTCCTTGACCAGGCTAGAGGACAGGAACGCGTAGAGCGGGTTGGTGGTCATGAACAGGGTCTCGATGCCGGCCTGGTTGTAGTTCATCTGCGCCATCTGCATCTCGTAATCGAAGTCAGTGACGGCGCGCAGGCCCTTGACGATCGCGGACACGTCGTTGGCGCGGCAGAAGTCCACGGTCAGCCCGTTGAACGTGGCGATGCTGACGTTCGGCAGGTCCTTGCAGACCTCGCGCAGCAACTCCACCCGCTCGTCGGCCGTGAACAGCGATGACTTCGATGGATTGCGCAGGACCGCGACGATCACCTCGTCGTGCAGCTTCGCCGCGCGCCCGATGATGTCCAGATGGCCGTTGGTGACCGGGTCAAATGATCCAGGACAGACCACGCGAATCACGCAGAGTCACGCTCCCGTCGTTAATCGGCGGCGGCAGGTGCAGCACCTGAGGCGCGACCGTACCAGAGCACAGTCTCGCCGTACGTGCGGGATCGGGCCTGCGCATACCCGGGAGGCCACGGCGGGACCCCCGACCTGGCGTCGCGCTCCACGACCACGAGGGCGCCGGGGGCGAGCCAGCCCGCGGCTTCGAGGGTCACGAGCACCGCGCCGAGTTCGTTGTCGGTGACGGCGTAGGGCGGATCGGCGAAGACGAGGTCGTGCGGGCCGCCGGGACCTGGACCGCGGCGGAGTGCCCGGCCGACCCTGTCCTGGATGACGCTCGCTCCCGGCAGGCCGAGCGTCTCGATGTTCTGGCGGATGACCCGCACCGCCGCGGCATCGGACTCGATCAGCAGCGCC
Source organism: uncultured Actinomycetota bacterium (assembly GCA_963739025.1). Taxonomy (GTDB): domain Bacteria; phylum Actinomycetota; class Actinomycetes; order Streptosporangiales; family Streptosporangiaceae; genus Chersky-822. The sequence goes on from CAVTYS010000010.1 coordinate 262,370, forward strand.
TCGGCCGCGCCGCGTGACAGTGCCTCAAGCCCGACCGCGCCTGACCCGGCGTACAGGTCAAGCATCCGCGTCCCTTCCAGGCTGCCGAGGGCCGCCAGGACGGACGCGAACAGGCCCTCCCTGGTCCGGTCGCTGGTCGGCCTCGTGGAGCGCCCGGGAGGTACGGCGATCCGCCGGCCACCCGCTGTCCCCGCGATGATCCTCGTCACGGTCAGGCTTTCTCGAGGTACTCGGCCCGCTGCGCGTCCAGCATGGCCGCGATCGCGGCGGCAAGCGCCGGCTGGCCGGCGAGCGCGGGATCGGCGCCGACTAGTTCCTCGGCCTCCTGCCTGGCCTGGCCGATGAGCTCCTCGTCCTTCAGCAGCGTCAGCAGCTTCAGGCTGGACCTCCGGCCCGCCTGGGCGGCGCCGAGGACGTCGCCCTCCCTGCGCTGCTCGAGGTCGAGCCTGGACAGCGCGAAGCCGTCCTGGGTCGCGGCGACGGCGTCCAGGCGGTCACGGGCCGGTCCCTCTGGGGCCTCGGTGACAAGAAGGCAGAGGCCGGGATGTCCGCCCCTGCCGACCCGGCCGCGCAGCTGATGCAGCTGCGAGACGCCGAACCGGTCCGCGTCCATGATCACCATCGCGGTGGCGTTCGGCACGTCGACGCCGACTTCGATCACGGTGGTCGTCACGAGCACGTCGACCTGACCGTCGGCGAAGGCCAGCATGATCTTGTCCTTCTCGTCCGCCGGCAGCCGCCCGTGCATGACCGCGAGCCTGAGGTCCGCCAGCGGGCCGTGCCTGAGCTGGGCGGCAATGTCGACGACCGACAGAGGGGCGCGCCGCTCTGCCTCGCCGAGGTCATCGTCGCCGAAGTCGAAGCCCCCGTCATCGGAAACGCCGAGCGCGTCGTCCTCGTCTGGCCGTCGCGCGGACCGGCCCGCCTGGCGGCTCGGGGAGGCGGCTCCGTCCTGGGCGTCGCCTGGCTGGTCGCCGATCCGCGGGCACACGACGTAGGCCTGCCGCCCGCGCCCGACCTCCTCGGCGACCCGCTGCCAGGTGCGCTCCATGTAGTGCGGCTTCTCTGCGGCTGGCACGACGTGCGTGGCGATCGGCGACCTGCCTGCCGGCAACTCGGTGAGCTCAGTGACCTCCAGGTCGCCGAAGACGGTCATCGCGACGGTCCGCGGGATCGGCGTCGCGGTCATCACCAGCACGTGCGGCCTGCCGTCAGCCGCCTTGCCCCTGAGCGCCTCACGCTGCTCGACGCCGAACCTGTGCTGCTCGTCGATCACGATCAGGCCCAGGTCGGCGAACTGGACGTGCTCCTCGAGCAGCGCGTGCGTGCCGATCACGATGCCGGCTTCGCCAGAGGCCGCCTCGAGCAGCGCACGCCGGCGCGCGGCGCTGCCCTGCGAGCCGGTCAGCAGCGCGACCCTGGTCGCCTGGTCGGCACCGCCAAGCTGGCCGGCCATCGCGAGCGACCCCAGCATCTGGCTGATCGAACGGTGATGCTGCTGGGCGAGCACTTCGGTCGGCGCGAGCAGGGCAGCCTGTCCCGCCGCGTCGATGACCTGCAGCATCGCGCGAAGCGCGACCACGGTCTTGCCGGACCCGACCTCGCCCTGGAGCAGTCTGTGCATCGGGTGCTCGCGGCCAAGATCGGCGGCGATCGTCGCGCCAGCCGCCTGCTGGCCAGGCGTCAGCTCGAACGGCAGCTCGCTGTCGAACGCCGCGAGCAGGCCGTCAGGGACCGGCGACCTGGGCAGCGAGATGAACTCCGTGGAGACCCGCCGCCGCTGCGCGAGCACGACCTGCAGCATGAAGGCCTCGTCCCACTTGAGCCGCTGCCGTGCCGCCATGTAGTCGCCGGTGTCGGCCGGCCGGTGGATGGCCTGCAGCGCCCTGGCGTACCCGTAGAGCTTGTGCCGGATCCTCAGATCTGCAGGCAGCGGGTCCTCCTCGATCTCGACGGCGGTGAGGGCGAGCCGCACCGAGTCGGCGATCTGCCAGGACGCGATGTCCTTGCTGGCCGGGTAGATCGGGATCAGCTCGGTGGCGAACTCCACGGCGCGTTCCGAGCCGGCGGGGCCTCCGCCGATCAGCTCGTACTCGGGATGCGACAGCTGGCGCTTGCCGCGGAACGTGGACACCTGGCCGGAGAACAGGCCGTGCAGCCCTGGCGTGAGCTGGCGTTCCCGCCAGTCCTGCCGTCCCTTCCCGAAGAACGTGAGCGTGAGCTGACCGCGCCCGTCGGTGACGACCGCCTCGAAGATCGATCCGCGCCTGTTGCGCATCGGCCTGGTCGACACCGAGGCGATCATGGCTTGCACCGTGACATGCTCGCCGTCGCGCAGCCCGGCGAGATCGGTCAGCTCTCCCCTGGTCTCGTACCGGCGCGGGTAGTAGCTCAGCAGGTCACCGACCGTCCGCAGGCCTGGCCCGAGCCCGGCGAGCCGCTTGGCCGCCTTCTCCCCGACCACGGGCCTGAGCGGATCGGACAGCGTGGCCATCGCTATTCAGCCCCGATCAGCAGCAGGGAATCGGTCATGCCGCCGTCATAGCAGATCACCTCGACGCCGGTGGCACGGCCAGCCACGTGATCGGCGACGAGCCCGGCAAGGCCGGGACGCGCGCCCTTTCCGGTCACCAGAGTGAGCATCTCGGTGTCGCTGGTGAGCAGCAGGTCGGTGACCGCGACCGCGACCCCGGCTTCCTCGTGTCCCGCGACGACAGGCTCGCCCGCGAGAAAGCCTGTGAACGGCCCTGTCCCGGCTGACGCTGCCCGTCCTTGCTCATCGTCTGATGCGCTGCGGCGCACGGCGCCCCAGCGCATCCCCGCGACGGCCAGCGACATGGCGGCGAGGTCGGCGTCCTGGTCGTGTTGCGGGTCGTGCACGGCCAGCGCCGCGAGCAACTGGATCTCGCTGCCCGTCTCCAGCACGGGCCAGCCTGTCGGCCAGCGCTCGGCGAAGCGACCAGCAGGCGCGAGAAGAACGGCAGGCGCCGGTCCTTCGGCGAGCTCGTCGCGCAGGCCTTCGAGTTCCGGGGTGCCGCGCACGACCGTCGCCCCCGCGGCACGTAGCAGGCCGGCCATGCCATCGCCCGCGGCGACCGCGACTACCGCCGCGTGCGCCGGCCTGGCGGGCGCGATTCCGGGGTGAGCCTGGTTCAAATAAGTGACTGTGATCTTGCTGAGCCGGCCCGCTGTGAGCCCGGTTTCGATGACGGCGCCCGCGTCGGCGACGTGGATGTGCACGTGCCACCGCGGGGCGCGGCCCGAGACGACCAGGGAGTCGCCGAGCAGGTCGAGGCGGTCGCGCAGGGCCGCCACGGCATCCTCCGCCGCGTCAAGCAGGTAGGTGACCTCGTAGCTGAACTCTGAGGCGGGCACTGCGGGCCGGCTGCTGGCCTCGGGCAGGCCAGCCGGAACGGCGGACGCGCGATGCACGGGTACCGGCACGGTGAAAGAACCGCGGCGGCCGCTGATGGCGGCGCTGAGGGCGTCGAGCAGCACGCAGAGCCCGGCGCCGCCGGCGTCGACCACGCCGCTGGCCGCCAGCACCTCGAGCTGCTGCCGGGTGCCGAGCAGGGCCTCAATGGCGCCGGTCGCCGCCGCCTGACCGACGACTGGCAGGTCCGCGGGCTGCGCGGCCGCCTGTGCCGCTGCCCTGGCCGCCGCGTCGGCGACGGTCAGGACGGTGCCCTCGACCGGCCTGTGCACGGCGGCCCTCGCCAGCGCGGCCGCCTTGGCAAGGGCGAGAGCGACAACCTGGCCGTCGCACGGCGAAGCGGGGCCGCAGGTGTCGGCGAGGCCGCAGAGCAGCTGGCTGAGGATGATGCCCGAGTTCCCGCAGGCTCCCTGGAGCGCGGCGGCCGCTGCGGCCTGCCAGATGTCGGCGGTGCTGGTGTGCTCAGGCAGGCCAGCCAGGGCGTCCGCAGCGTAGGCGATCGTCTTGTGCATGTTCGTGCCGGTATCCGCGTCAGCCACCGGGAACACGTTGATCACGTCGATCGCCGCGCGTGCCCGGTCAAGGTCGTCGGCCGCGAGGCGCAACCACAGCCGCACCACAGCGCCGTCGATATCCTGCACCGCTGGCATGTACGGCAGGCTACTTCGCGGGTCTGTCTGCCGTCTGCCAGCGGCTCGCGGCTCGCGGCTCGCGGCGGCTCGCGGCGGTTCGCGGCGGGCAGCCGCGGCACGGGCAGCCGCGGCACGGGTCGCGGCACGGGCCGCGGTGTCGGTCGCGGGCCTGACTCCGGTCGAGTCGCGGCGGCGGCACCAGTCGGATATCCTTTACCGGCCGGGTCGGCGTGTGCCTGCCCGATGACCGATCTGACTACCACTCCTTGGAGCGATCCCGTGTCTTCCGTCTGCGATGTGTGCGGCAAGGGGCCGGGCTTCGGCAACAACGTGTCGTACTCGCACCGCCGCACCCCGCGCCGCTGGAACCCCAACATTCAGCGCATCCGCGTGATGGTGGGGCGGACGCCTAAGCGCCTGAACGTGTGCACCTCCTGCATCAAGGCAGGCAAGATCACTCGCTGACCTCGGTCAGCCGTGTCGTTGTCGGCGTCCGCCCGACGGCGCGGCGTCCGCCCGACGGCGCGGCGTCCGCCCGACGGCGCGGCGGGTGGCCGACGGCGCGGCGGGTGCTTGGAGACCCTAGGCGACGGGCTGCCTGATCCGCCAGGCGTGATCGACAGGTCCGATCCCGGCGCCGAGCGGGAACCCGCCATCGATGGCGCCCGTGACGTATTCCCGCGCCGACTCGACCGCCGTTGGCACGTCCGCGCCCATCGCCAGGTGGGAGGCGATCGCCGAGGCCAGCGTGCAGCCGGTCCCGTGGGTGTGCGGGCTGGCGATCCTGTTCCCGGGAAAGCGAACCACGCGGCCGTCGCCGACCAGCAGGTCCACCGGGTTGCCTGGCAGGTGGCCTCCCTTGACCAGGACCCAGCGCGGTCCGCGTGAGGCGATCTGCCTGGCCGCGGCGAGCATGTCCTTCTCGTCGGTGATCGTCGTGCCGGTCAGGAGTCCGGCCTCGAGCAGGTTCGGCGTGACGACCGTGGCCAGCGGCAGCAGGTCTGACGTCAGCGCGTCGAGCGCGCCATCGGATAGCAGCGGGTCGCCGTGCTTGGAAACCGCGACCGGATCGACCACGAGCGGCGCGTCGACGCCGGCGAGCCGGTCGCTGACCGCCCGTACGATCTCGGCCGAGGCGAGCATGCCAGTCTTGATGGCCTGCGCGCCGATATCGCCGAGCACCGAGTCGAGCTGCGCGCGCACGGCCTCGGGCGGAAGCTCCCAGTAGCCCTGGACGCCCAGCGAGTTCTGCGCCGTAACGGCGCAGATCACCGTCATGCCGTGCACGCCGAGCGCGAGCATCGTCTTCAGGTCGGCCTGGATTCCCGCGCCGCCACCCGAGTCCGAGCCCGCGATCGCGAGTACCCGCGGCGGAGTCTGGCTCATACAGCCCACCCTAAGCGGCGGCGCGCCCTGCCCGGCGACAGCCCGTGCGAGGTTCCGGCGCGCGGACTAGCTGGCAGCTCGCAGTCGCCGCCTGGCCCGCCCGTGTATCAATGTGACACCCATACTGGTTCTCCGCAGTGGGTGTCACATTCATACACGGGCAGCGGCGAGAGGAGCCCTAAGCGCCGACGTGGATGAGGTCGGAGTGTTGACTGGCGTGGCTGGTCAGGGCGCGGAACGTGCAGGTGCCTCCGTCGAACTGGCATCCGATGGGCCATCTCGGCGTCCCTGTGCCGAATACGACGATTCGCGCCTCGTTGTCGCCGGATTTTGGCCACGGCAGGGGCGAACCGCTGACCACGACTCCGTTCTGGCCTTCATGCCGCCACTTGGCCCACATGATGTGCTGAATCGTGGCGCCGGGCAGCGAGAACTGCAGCTGCCAGGTTCCGAGCCGGTGACGGGCCCGCACCAGGATCACGGCCATGAAGCCGTCTTGATTCCGCTTCGGCAGCAGTTCGTACTCGACCTTGATGTCCGCCGCCTGCACGTTCGCGTCGCTGGCCGGACTCGGCAGCCTGACCTCGTGCTTGATGGCCGGCGCCGGCGGGGCCGGCGTGGCCGACCGCGACGCGCAGCCCGCCGCGACGCACCGGCCGCTCTCCGGCGGCGGGAACGTGAGCGCGGGATGCGGCGTGGCCAGCGTCAGCGAGGTCGCGATCACGATGCCCACGCTGACCGCGAACCACGGCGTCAGCATCGCGCCGCGGAGCATGCGCCCGTACTCAGGCCGGGAACCGAGGCGCCTGACCCGTCTCCGCTCTCGAAGCGGCGCCACCGGTCCCCGGCTGACGGGAGCGACCGGCAGCGCGATGCCCGGGTCGGCTGGCTGCGAGGTGATGACGGTTTCCTCGGCCGGCGCAACAGGCTGGGCCGGCACCAACGTGCCGCGTGCGGGCGGAACCAGCAAGCCTGAGGAAACCGGCACCGTGCCGCCGGGCGAAGCCGCGGCCGCGAAGTCAGGTGAAGCGACAGCGGATGATGCCGGCAGACCAGCGGCCGCGGAGACCGGCGAAGCTGCGGCAGCAGAGACCGGCGGGGCCGCAATTGCGAAGTCCGGCAAATCCCCTTGAGCGAAGGCCGGCGGAGCCGCAGCAGCGACGTCCGGCGGAGCCGGCACGGTCCGGTGCCGGGCAGCATCAGAGCGGACGCCACGTACAGGCCAGAACCCCTGACGCTTCGCCCTGTGTCGAGGACGGCCCTCCGGCCGATGACGCGGCACAGAGTGGTTATATCAAGCAATTGGGCATGAGGACGAGTGACATAGAGAATTTGCTTGACCACCAAGCGTGACTAAGTCAGAAAGTGCTCCCAGCCGCCCGCGTCATTCCACCTGCGACCGTCGAGCAGAATCCCGCGACCTTCGCTTGCCAGCCCGATTTCTGTCCACCGCTCGGGCAGCGCGAGGCCGGGCGGGAAGGTCGCCGCGAGAGCGTGATCGTCGCCGCCTGTCAACACCCACCGCTGCCAGTCGGTGCCGTCGCCGAGCAGGTCAGCGGCGCGGGCGAGCAACCGCCGCCTCGTCACAGGCTCGGCCGCGATCGCGCTTCCCGCCAGCTCGATCCGCACGCCGCTTGCCGACGCGACATGACCGAGGTCGGCGATCAGGCCGTCGCTAATGTCGATCATCGCCGTCGCGCCGAGAGCCGCAGCCTCTGGTCCCGCTGAGTATGGCGGCCTTGGCCGCCGGTGCGCCGAGATCAACGACCTCAGCTCGGAATCGCCAGATCCCAAGCGAACATCGCCGCCGGACCCCGCGCCCGCCACCGCGCCCGCCACCGCGCCTGCAGACGCGCCTGACGCTCCGCCAGCCGAGCCGGCTGTATCGGCCGCGGCGGCGCCGGGTTCCGAACCGGCTCCCGCCCCGGCGCGCAGCAGCGCCAGTCCCGCCGCTGCGCTGCCGAGCGTTCCGGCGACCGCGACCACGTCGCCTGGCCTCGCGCCGCTCCTGGTGACCGGTTGCCCGCCAGCAAGGTCGCCGAGCGCCGTAACGGCGAGCATGACCACGTCCGCGCCGCTGGTGTCGCCGCCCGCGACGGCGGCGCCAGCCGCCGCTGCCTCCTCGGCAATCCCGGCGACGAGCTCGAGAACCCAGCTGACTTCCAGATTCCCGGGCCCAGCGAAGCTGACAAGAAGGGCGGTCGGACGCGCTCCCATGGCCGCGATGTCGGCGAGATTTCGCGCGGCGGCTTTGCCGCCGATATCGCGCGGCGCCGACCATTCCCTGCGGAAATGCCGTTCCTCGATCAGCATGTCGGCGGTCGCGACAACACGGCCATCAGGAGCGCGCACCACAGCGGCGTCGTCGCCGATGCCGACAATCAGGCCAGCATTGTCAGGCAGCACCTTTTCAATGGCGGCGATCAGGGCGAACTCGCCGTATTCCGCGATCGTGATGAATGCCTCCCGCACCGTCACGCAGCGGGCCAGCCTGCTGCGCCCGAACCTGCCGCCTACGGTAGCGTTGCCGTCACACAGATGACCGGAGGCGACATGGTCCAGGCTTATATCCTCGTCCAGACTGAAGTCGGGAAGGCTGCCGACGTCGCTATGGCCATCGGGCAGATCACCGGCGTCACGCAGGCTGACGATGTGACTGGCCCGTACGACGTTATCGTCCGCGCTGAGGCGGACAACGTTGATGACCTCGGCCGCCTGGTAGTAGCCCAGATTCAGGGAGTCCCCGGCATCACAAGGACGCTGACCTGCCCGATCGTACATATCTAAGCCGCAGGAACAGGTCCAGCTACCTTCTCTCTTCTCCGGATCCCGCCCGTCGCCAGCTGCCCTGACGCGGGCGCGCCTGCTCGCCAGCACCGCCAGCACCGGCCGCACCGGCCGCACCGGCCGACCTTCATCCGCCTCGTTAGGTAATCCTTACGGGCCTTCGCTCTTCGACGGCCGTTGGCTTGCCCCGCTAGGCGCAGGCCGCGATGATCGACTCCCGCACGCACGAGGTCCTGGCACCCAGCCCGAGCCGCGCCGCGTGGCACAGGTCGGCGAGCGTGTCGACATCGCGGCGCAGCCCGGGGATGCCGGCCAGGTCAAGCTCGACCGCCCCTGCCTCCCTGTGCCGCAGGCGTGACCGCGGGCCGAAGAGCGGCCGGAACGGCGCTCCAGGCATCGCCGTGTAGAGCGTGGTCCCTGACCCTGCGGCATCGGCCACGAAGGCCTGGTTGAGCTGAGAGGCGGCAGTGAGCGCGACGGCCAGTTCCGCAGCCGAGAGCGCCGGCAGGTCGGCGGTCAGGGCCGCCAGCCCGCGGCCTGACCAGTGCGCCGCCGCGTGCTCGGCGCCAGCGGCGAGCGCCTGGTTGAGGCCAGCGGCCGGTCGGTCTGCGATGACCATGGCGCCCGCGGCCTCGGCCTCGGCCCTGACGTCGGGATCGTCGCTGACCACGATTACGTCGCCGACGGGCGGGCATGCTACCGCGGCTGTCACCGTGTCGGCGGCCATGGCCAGGGCCATCGCCCTCCGGTCGGCGTCGGCCAAGTCAGACAGCCGGGATTTGGCCAGGGCGAGTAGCTTGACGGGGATCACCACAGTCCAGCTCACCTCGGGCCAGCCCAGCGGTGCATCGGTACCCATAACATCCGATCTTGCCTCGACACCGAGTCAGGCGAACAGGAAGACTGGCACCATGAGGTGCGGGAGAGTGTTTCTATGAGCAAGCGCGCAGACGGGAGCTACTCCAACACGTGGCGCGGAATCTCTAAAATCATCCTGCGGCCGGGCATCCGCGCGCTCATGAAGTTCGACTGGCACGGTCAGGAGCACTTCGTGCCCGACGGCCGCGGCATGATCGTCGCCGTCAATCACCTCTCCTACGCCGACGTGCTCGCGCTGTCGCTGTTCTGCGACAACGCCGGCCGGTACCCGGTCTTCCTCGCTAAGTCCACGCTTTTCGGCATCAAGGGCCTTGGGCCGATCATCGCCAAGCTCGGCCAGCTGCCCGTCTACCGCGGCCAGTTCGACGCGGCCTTGGTACTGCGCGACGCCGAGCAGGGGCTCAGGAACGGCGCGTGCGTGATCTTCTATCCGGAGGGCACGGTCACCCGCGACCCCGGGAAGTGGCCGATGCAGGCGAAGACCGGCGTGGCCAGGCTCGCGCTCGCCACTGGCGTGCCCGTGATCCCTGTGGGCCACTGGGGAGCGCAGGACATCCTGCCCTACGGCAGCTTCAAGCCGCACGTGATCCCCCGCAAGACTGTCCACATGCTCGCCGGTCCTCCCGTCGACCTGTCGGAGTTCGCCGGCAAGCCGCTCGATACGCCGACACTACGCGCGGCCACCGACAAGATCATGACCGAGGTGGCAGCGCTGGTCGGCAAGCTGCGGGGGGAAGTCCCGCCGCCTGAGCCCTTCCACCCGGCCGTGGCCCGCCGCAAGGAGCGTGCCGAGCTCCGCAAGCTGGCCGACCAGCAGCCGGCCACGCAGGCCACCGACACCGAGACCGACACCGACGCCGCCGCGGCCGCGGCCGGAGCCGCCCGGCCGACCGGCGAGCCCGATGCCGTGTCTGGCGAACCGGCCAGCGAGGTTCCCGGCCCGTGACGGCGGCGGTGATGGGCGCAGGCTCCTGGGGAACGACCTTCGCCCAGGTGCTCTGCGACGCCGGAACCGAGACGACATTGTGGTGCCGTCGCGACGAGGTCGCCGAGACCATCAATGCGACCAACCGGAACCAGGAGTACCTGCCTGCCTGCACGCTGCCCAGCACGCTGCGGGCGACCGCGGATCCCGAGCAGGCCCTGGCGGGCGCGGGCCTCGTGGTGCTCGCCGTTCCCGCCCAGACCCTCAGGAAGAACCTGGCCAGCTGGGCCGGGCTGATTCCGAAGGGCGCGATCCTGGTCAGCCTCATGAAGGGCATCGAGCTCGACTCTGGCAAGCGGATGAGCGAGGTCCTCGCGGAGGTCGCGAACTGGCCAGCCGAGCAGATCGCGGTCATCAGCGGGCCGAACCTGGCGCACGAGATCGCACAGCGGCAGTACGCCGCCACGGTCGTCGCCTGCTCCGACCAGCAGGCAGCCGAGAATCTGCAAAAGGCTTGCCACACCGGCTACTTCCGCCCGTACACCAACCCTGACGTGCTCGGCTGTGAGCTCGGCGGCACGGTGAAGAACCCGATCGCGATCGCGGTCGGCATCTCGGTCGGCATGGGGCTTGGCGACAACACGCGGGCGATGCTCATCACACGCGGCCTCGCCGAGACCGCCAGGCTGGGCACGGTCCTCGGCGCCAGCCAGCACACGTTCGCCGGCCTCGCCGGCATGGGTGATCTGGTCGCGACGTGCTCGTCACCGCTGTCCCGCAACCGGACCTTCGGCGAGAAACTGGGCCGTGGCATCCGGCTTGCCGACATTATCGCGAACACAAACCAGGTGGTTGAAGGCGTCACGTCATCGAAATCGGTCCTGGAGCTGGCAAGGGCCCATTCCGTGGAGATGCCCATCACGGAAGTGGTCGCCGCCGTGGTCTACGAGGACCTCGAGATCGCCGAGGCCGTTGCGATGCTAGCCAGCAGGGCGGCCAAACCCGAGCGCTATGGCCTCTGAGAAGTGGCCGCGCCCGGTTCGGGAACCGCGGGACCACAGCGATCCGGTCCGGCCGGCTGACCAGCGCGGCGGGGCAGGCTCTTCCAGCGGCCGCGGTCGGCCTGCCGCGCCGGGCAACGGCCGTGACGCCCGGTACAGCGATGGCCGGCCCGTCGGTGAGCCCTACGACGACTGGTTTGCCGGTCCCGTGAACGGCGATCTCCGCAATGGCGATCCCCGGTACTCGGAGGCGCCGTACGCGGCAGATCCGCGAGCGGCCGGTGATCCCTGGCCGGCGGACCCGCGGCTAGCCGCCAGTTCAGGGCCTGGGGCGAGTCGCCAGGTGCCTGCCGACCCACGCCAGGCTAGCGACCCTCGAGCAGCCGCCCCGCGCCTGCCGGTGGATGCCCGGATGCCCGTGGATCCGCGGCGGGGCATGGACCCGCGGACGGCGGATGGTCAGCGGACGGCCGCAGGCGCTCATTACGGAACGACAGCGCAGTACGGAACGACAGCGCAGTACGGGCCGGCCGGACGGGCCGCTGCCGATCCGCGAACCGCCGCGGACTCCCGGTACGGGCCGACCGCACCGCACGCAGCGGGCGATCCGCGGCTCGCAGATCCACGCTTGGCCCCCGGTCCGCGATACGGGGCAGGGCAGCGGCCGCCCGCAGACCCTCGATACGGGGCAGGCCCCCGACCCCCCTCGGCTGATCCTCGGGCTCCCGTTGACCCGCTGGGCGCGGACCCTCGGGGCGCGGACCCTCGGGGCGCGGACCCTCGGGGCGCGGACCCTCGGGGCGCGGACCCTCGGGGCGCGGACCCTCGGGGCGCGGACCCTCGGGGCGCGGACCCTCGGGGCGCGGACCCTCGGGGCGCGGACCCTCGGGGCGCGGACCCTCGGGGCGCGGACCCTCGGGGCGCGGGCCAGCAGTACGCAGACCCCCGATACGCCGACCCGCGTTTCGCCGACCCGCGTTTCGCCGACCCGCGTTACGCCGATCCCCGGCGGACCGACCCGCGCTTTGCCGACCCGCGCTTTGCCGACCCGCGCTCTGCCGACCCGCGCTTTGCCGACCCGCGCTTTGCCGACCCGCGCTTTGCCGACCCGCGCCTTGCCGACCCGCGCCTTGCCGACCCCCGGCAGACCGAGCAGCGGTTCGCTGATCCTCGGTTCGCTGATCCTCGGTTCGCTGATCCTCGGTTCGCTGCGGATCCGCGCTATGCGACCGATCCCCAGGTCAGCGCGATCCCCGGGCAGGCTGGCGGCGCACTGGGGCCGACTCGAGCCGACGGAGCCGCGGTTCCCCGGCAGTTGCCTGGACCGCCGCGGGCAATCGAGAACCGGCGCCTGGCGATCGAGGCGCCCCGTCCGGCCGCCGACCCCGGCTCCGCAGGTCACGCAGAACAGCCGGGCGGCGGCCAGCCCGGTCCCCGCCACGATGGCGTGCTTAGTAACTCAGACCCCTTGAGCCAGACGGATCCGCTCGCCAGAACCGATCCCCTGGGCAGGACCGACCCGCTCGGTCCGACCGCTCTTCGCCCGTCAACCGAGCCGCAGCAGCCCGCCGCACCGAGCCAGCCAGCGCTCGGCCAGCCAGCACCGGGCCAGCCAGCACCGGGCCAGCCAGCACCGGGCCAGCATCCGTCTGGGATCGCGGATCCGCTCCGCCTGATCGACCCGCGCCGATCCGAAGTACTGCGCCAGGCGGGCCAGCGAGCATCAGCCCCCGCCCTGCCGCCGGGCACCTCGCAGGCCAGCCAGTCAGCACGGCAACAGGGCAACGGCACCCGCCGCCTCGGCGAGAACACCCGCTCGGTGCGCCTGCCGGTGCCGCCCCCGCCCGTCCAGCGGCCGCTGGCCACCCCGATCTACCGGACGGCGGCCTTCGCGTTCGGCTCGAGCGCCGAGTACGCCGCGGTGCTGAACGACGCGATACCCGGGTTCAGCTACAGCAGGATCGACAACCCGACCGTCGAGGCGTTCTGCGCGGCTGTCGCCGCACTTGAGGGCGTCAACCTCAGTTACCAGGCGGCCGCACAGGCGTTCGCATCCGGTATGGCCGCCATATCCACGGCCTTCTGGGCCTTCACGCGGGCCGGTTCGCACGTCGTCGCTCCCAGCGCGATCTACGGGGGCAGCTACAGCTTCCTGCGGAACGTGGCGGCCAACTTCGGCGTGCAGACCGACTTTGTCGACATGACCGACCTGGGCCGGGTGCAGGCTGCGCTGCGGCCTGGCACATCGGTCGTCTACGCCGAGACGCTCGCGAACCCGACCGTCGCGGTCGCCGACCTGGCCGGGATAGCCAGGCTCGCGCACGAGGCAGGAGCGATGTTCGTCGTCGATTCCACGCTCGCGCCGCCGGTAATCTGCCGCCCGCTCGAGCACGGCGCTGACCTCGTGCTGCACTCGGCGACTAAGTACTTCGGCGGCCACTCGGACGTCACGGGCGGCGTGGTCAGCGGTCACCCTGACGTGATCAAGCGGCTCAGGGACGTCAGGGTCGACACGGGCGGCTCGCTCGGGCCCGACGACTCGTACCTGCTTCGTCGCGGCCTTGAGACGCTGCCGTTGCGAGTCCGCAGGCAGTGCGCGACAGCCCAGGTCGTCGCCGCCGGCCTGGTCAGGCATCCCGCCGTGCGGACCGTGTACTACCCGGGACTGAGCCAGCACCCTGGCCACGACCTCGCGAGGCGGCAGTTCGACGCGGGGCCTGAAGGCACCAGGTACGGTGCGATCGTCACGATCGCGCCGTACGGCGGCAGGGACGCCGGGATGATGTTCGCCGACCGGCTGCGGGTCGCTCAGGTCGCGACGTCACTCGGCGGCACCCAGACCAAGGTCTCCCACGTCGGATCGACAACGCACCGCCAGATGGATGACACCGCGCTGGCTGCCGGCGGGATCGATCCTGCGTCGGTGCGCTTCTCGATCGGGCTGGAGGACGGCGAGGACCTGCTCGCCGACGCGATGGCGGCGCTCGACTCGCTGGGCAGAGGGTGAGCGCACGGCCGGAAGCGACGGATGGCCTGAAGGCGGCTCAGCGCGCCTGACGATGGCCGATAATCGGGAGTCCGCCGGATCAGGCGCGACGACGTGAACTCGTACGGGAGGAACCGTGGCCGACAGCGCCCCTGCAGGACAACCCCCCGAGACCCCTGGGCGTCGGATCAGGGTCGCTGTCGTGTTCGGCGGCCGGGGACCAGAGCACCAGATCTCCTGCCTCGGCGGGGGAAACGTCCTGCGGGTGATCGACAGGACCCGGTACGAGGTCATACCGATCGGCATCACCACGGAAGGCAGCTGGCTCGAAGTCACCGACGATCCCGCCAAGCTCTCGATCGCGGGCGGCGAGCTTCCTACGGTCGAGTCGGTCGCCAAGCCCGACGCCCACGTCGTGCCGTGGGCCTACCAGGGCGACACGTCCGTCGTGGCGAGCGCGCCAGGCCACATCCCGCATGTGCTCGGCGATGTCGACGTGGTCCTGCCTCTGCTGCACGGCCCGTACGGCGAGGACGGGACCATTCAGGGCCTGCTCGAGATGTCCGGTGTGCCTTACGTTGGCGCCGGGGTGCTGGCCAGCGCGGTCAGCATGGACAAGGAATACATGAAGCTGATCTTCCAGGCCAGGGGATTGCCCGTCGGTCCGCACGTGGTGGTGCGCGAGTCTGACTGGCCGTCCGGCGACCGTCCCACACCGGCGCAAGCCAAGGTGGCCGAGCAGATCGACGCGCTGGGCTGGCCGCTGTTCGTCAAGCCCGCCAGGGGCGGTTCCAGCCTGGGCACATCGAAGGCAAGCGACCCGGATGAGCTCGCCGACGCGATGGCGCTGGCCAGGCGGTTTGACCCGAAGGTGCTCGTCGAGGCGGCGATCACCGCAAGGGAGATCGAGGTCGCCGTCCTGCAGGGACAGGGCGGCGCGCCGCCGGACACCAGCCTGCCAGGCGAGCTGCGCCTGGATGGCGGCGAGGAGTTCTACGACTTCGAGGCCAAGTACCTCGACGCAGCGAGCGGCATGCTGATTCCGGCCCCGATTCCGTCTGAAGACGCAGCCAAGATCCGCGAGCTGGCAGGGCTGGTCTTCGACGCGGTCTCGGCTGAGGGCCTGGCCAGAGTGGACTTCTTCTACACGCCCGACAGCCAGATCCTGGTCAACGAGATCAACACGTTCCCTGGCATGTCGCCGACCTCGTACTTCCAGAAGATGTGGGAGGCGACCGGGCTGTCCTTCGCGCAGGTCATCGACCGGCTGCTGGAGACCGCCCTCGCCAAGCGCGCCGGCCTGCGCTAGCCAAGCCAGCCGCGGAAAGACCTCAGGCAAAGCAGATGGCGGACGGCCATGAGCCGCCCGCCATCTGGGCCGCAGCCGCTACTTCCGGCCTGCGCCAACCTTCTTCTTCTCGCCGTTGACCAGGGCCTTGAAGTCGGCGCCGGCCCGGAACTTGGGCACAGACGACTTCGGCACCTTGATGGACGCGCCGGTGGCTGGGTTCCTGGCGGTGCGGGCCGGCCGGTCCGTCTTCTCGAATACGCCGAAGCCGGTAATTGCCACCTTGTCGCCTTTAGCCACGGCGCCCTGGATGGTGTCGAGAACTGCGTTTACGGCTTCGGTTGCGGTCTTTTTATCCCCCATCCGGCCGGAAATCGCATCGATCAGGTCACGCTTGTTCATGTCCTCACTCCTGCGGGTCCCCCAACGGGAGGTCACCTGCCCCTTGGCCGCGCGGACCGGGCGTCCGTGACCTCTGACCTGCCTGAACGTAGGCGATGTAAGGGCTCCGCACAATGATCTGCGCAAGAAACTAGGCGTGTCGTTACTGAAACTATGTGCAATTCCGGCATAAAAGGTGCTAGTCGTCAACGGAATTTCCGAATAGCTAGCGGCTACAAGTAATCACGCGAGCGCGCCTCGGGTTCCGCATTATCTGCCGAGTGCACCTGCGCTCCGGATTCGCCGCGGCGCGCCAGTTCGGCGTCGGCGATCAGACGGTCGAGCCGTTCGGCCGCCCTGGCCCTGTCCGCGGCTGGCAGCTTGAGTGAGGTGCAGATCGCCGCATACCGGAGCTGAAGCCTGAGCCGGACATCTCCGGCAGCTTGTCCCGTTTCCAGGGCACAGAGCAGGCGCTGCGCCGCGAGCAAGCTGGCCGCCAGGGCATCACCGGCTGCTTGCGCGCCCGGTTCAGGCGGTGCCTGCTCGGACTGGGCCGGCTCGGACTCCTTCATCGACCCCACTTTCCCAAACCTGCTCCTGACGGCCGGCACCGCGTCGGGGAATGCCACGGTCGCCGGCACGATCGCCCAGGTCAAAGCGCTCCGTGCGGGCGCGCCGAGCGTCCCGCAGCCGGAGGGCTGGCGATCAGGCGGTAAGGTCCATACTTGGGAAACTGCGACCGGGCCGACGCCATCCACGGCCAGGTCGCCGCGTCGCGCGAACCCGCCTTGTGAGGTCCCCCGATGAAGGTTGCCGTGGTCAAGGAGACCGGGCCAGCCGAGCGCAGAGTCGCGCTCGTGCCGGAAGCGGTCGCCAAACTCCATGCCGCCGGGCACGAGCTTCTCGTGCAGACCGGCGCCGGAGCTGGCGCCTTCTTCCCTGACGACTCGTACTCCGAGGCTGGGGCTAGCGTCGTCGAGGCCGATCAGCTCGCCGGAGCCGATGCCGTGCTGATGGTCGGCCGACCGGATGCCGTCCAGATCGGGCGGCTGCGGTCCGGCCAGGCCGTTCTAGGCCTGCTCGCACCGCTCACCGACCCCGAGCTGGCAGCGAGCCTCGCCAGGACGGGAGTCACGGCGGTCAGCCTCGACCTGATCCCGCGGACTCTGTCACGTGCCCAGCCGATGGACGCCCTGAGCTCGCAGGCCAACATCGCCGGGTACAAGGCGGCCGTGCTGGCGGCCGCGACGTTCGGCAGGTTCTTCCCGCTGCTGATCACGGCGGCGGGGACGGCCAGGCCGGCCAAGGTACTCGTGCTCGGTACCGGAGTCGCGGGATTGCAGGCCATCGGAACAGCCAGGCGACTCGGAGCGGTAGTCAGCGCGTATGACGTCAGGCCAGAGACCAGGGCCGAAGTCGAGTCGCTCGGCGCCACGTTCGTCGAGCTGACATCTGTGGGCCCGGCGAGCGGCGAAGGGGGCTACGCGCGCGCCCTGACCGATGACGAGCGAGCCGCCCAGCAAGCCGAGCTCACCGAGCACATCGCCAGGCATGACGTGGTGATCACGACCGCGCAGGTGCCTGGCCGGCGGCCGCCGCTGCTGGTAACGCGCGAGGCGCTGAAGTCGATGGCGCCAGGATCCGTCCTCGTGGACATGGGCGCCAGCCCGCTCGGCGGGAACGTGGAGGGATCGCTGCCAGGCGAGACGATCGTGGCCGAGAACGGCATCACGATCATCGGCGCCGACAACCTGCCGTCCTCCATGGCTGCCGCCGCATCGTCGATGTACGCGCGCAACATCAGCTCGCTGCTGCTCTACATGATCAAGGACGGCCAGTTCACCGTCGACCTGGCCGACGAGCTGGTGGCCGGCGTCGTGGTGACCCACGACGGCAGCGTCGTGCATCCAGCGCTCGCCACGCCAGCGGCAGATTGATCCGGAGGTCAGCCATGCTTCTCACGGACTTCATCATCTTCGTGCTGAGCCTGTGGGTGGGCTTCGAGGTCATCAGCAAGGTGCCAGCAACCCTGCACACGCCGCTGATGTCGGCGGCCAACTCGATCCACGGCATCGTGCTGGCCGGAGCCGTCATCATCGCCGCCACAGCCCATAACGCGATCGGGTACGTCCTCGCGTTCGTCGCGGTGGCGTTCGCCGCGATGAACGTCGTCGGCGGCTACGTCGTGACGGGCAGGATGCTGAAGATGTTCAAGCGCAGGGCCGCGACGCCACCGGCGGCCGCGCATGCTGCGGCGCCAGCAGCCGCGGCGCACGCCGGGACGGTCACGCCGGCCGTCGAGGCGAGCCCGAACGGCAACCCGACCGCCAGCAGGACCACGTCATGACCGGCGCCTTCAACACCGTCATCCAGCTCATCTACCTCCTCGCCGCGTCCTGCTTCGTGCTTGGGCTGCACCTGATGAACAACCCGGCGACGGCCCGCCGCGGCAACCAGGTCTCCGTGGCCGGCATGGTCGCGGCGATCGTCGCGACGGGCGTGCTGGTCATCCATCTCGGCGTGATCAACACGACAGGCTGGATCGTGATCGGCGCCGGGATCCTGGTCGGCGGCGGGCTCGGCCTGCAGGCCGCCAGGAACGTGCGGATGACGGCCATGCCGCAGCTGGTCAGCATCTTCAACGCGGTCGGCGGAGGCGCCGCGGCCCTGGTCGCGATCAGGGACTTCATGTCCGTCGGGGCCAGCGTCGGCGCGTCGGTATCCGTACCCACCGTGCTCGACGTGATCATCGGCTCGGTGACCTTCTCAGGCTCCATCATCGCGGCAGGCAAGCTGCAAGGCCTGATCACCTCGGCGCCTGTGACGATCCCGGGCGCCAGGATCCTGAACCTGCTGCTCGCGCTCGCTGCGGTCGGCGGAGGCGCTTACGTCATCGCGTCACCGAGCATGATCTGGCTTGGCGTCGTGATCGCGGCCTCGCTCGTGTTCGGCGTCTCGATGGTCATGCCGATCGGCGGCGCCGACATGCCGGTGGTCATCTCGCTGCTGAACGCCTTCACCGGCACAGCCGTCGCGATGGCCGGATTCGTGATCAACAACACCGCGCTGATCATCGCGGGCGCGCTGGTCGGCGCCTCTGGCGGGATCCTGACCAAGCTGATGGCCGACGCGATGAACCGGTCGATCGGCAACATCATGGTGGGCGGCTTCGGCTCGGGTGACACCGCCGTCGCCGTCGCGGGCGCGGCTGGAGCCGACGTCCAGTCGATCGCCGCCGACGACGCCGCCATTCAGCTGGCCTACGCTTCCAAGGTCATCATCGTTCCCGGCTACGGGCTCGCAGCCGCGCAGGCACAGCACGAGGTGGCGGCCCTGGCCGACCTGCTCGAGTCGCGCGGCGTGGACGTCAGCTATGCGATTCACCCGGTCGCGGGCCGGATGCCCGGGCACATGAACGTGCTGCTGGCTGAGGCCAACGTCCCCTACCCGCTGCTCAAGGAGATGGACGAGATCAACCCCGAGTTCGCCAGGACCGACGTCGCGCTCGTGATCGGCGCTAACGACGTCACCAACCCGGCGGCTCGCAGGGCAGGCACGGCCATTTCGGGGATGCCGATCCTGGACGTCGACGCCGCCAAGTCGATCATCGTGATCAAGCGCTCGATGGGCCACGGATACGCCGGCATTGACAACGAGCTCTACACGAATCCGAAGACGTCGATGTTCTTCGCTGATGCCAAGAAAGGGCTCGCCGAACTCACCGCCTCGGTCAAGACCCTGGTCGCCTAGGCCTCTTATCAGCAGTGACCGCGGCACTTCGCGCCCTGACCTGCGAGGCAGCGGCAGTGCCTGGTCGGGCAAGCGATCGCTGCCTCAACGAGTTCGTTACTCCGGTCATATTAGTTGATCAAGGATTAACAATAATTATTGCTAATTATTAGCAACTATTAATCACTATGTTCAGTTAAGCCACTATACCGACGAGTATTGACAGATTACTTATCTTGGGTCATAATGGTACCGGCCGGGGACAGCATCGTGGTCATTGCGATGCAAGCGAAGAAAATCGCGGGAGGATTAGCAATGAAAAACCGACTGGTATTAATCGTTGCGGTTAGTGGCCTGCTGCTTTACGGCGGCGCAGCAGCCGCGAGCGCCGCGACGCAGGACCGCGCGGCATCAGGCCAGAGCCGATCAAGTTCGGCACAGAACTGCGTCGCCGAGGCGGAACCTGCAGGAAGCATGGTGACGCCGACGGCCACCTGCTATTCCTCGTTCTCCGCGGCGATCAGGGCTGCCACCGGCGGAAGGGTCATGCTGCCGGCGACAGCGACGCCAGGATCGGTGACGCCGACCATGATCCACGCGTGGAACGCCGGGCCCGCGACCACGTTCATCCTCAGCATCGACTACAAGGACGCCAACTTGAAGGGGTCGTCGCTGACCTGGACGCAGTCGTCGGACTGCGGCAAGTTCCAGGCCTCCAGCATGCCAAGCGGGTGGAACGACGTCATCTCCTCGCTCGTCACGAGCGCTGACTGCGCGAACTCGCTCTATCAGAACATTAACTTCGGGGGGATGAGGCTGGACATCTCCAGGAACACGACGCGAACGGGGCTCGGCTCGTTCAACGACCTGACCTCGTCGCAGAAGTGGTGCACGGCCAAACCATGCCTGTAATCAGCTGACCAGGGTTCCGCCCGGGCCCTTGGGCCGGGCGGATCCGACGTATTCGACGTGGCGGCCCCGATCTGGCTCAGGGAATCGGGGCCGCCACGCCAGGCCGCAGGCGGCGTGAGCCGTTTCTACCGCCTTGCTGCCGCTGGGAGGCCCAGTCTGGCGCACGTTCCCCTGCCGCCAGGGAAGACCGCAGCGCTTCCATCCCTCCACGTGCAGGTCACCAGGTGAGGCACGGGATGTGTTCCTCGCTTCGGATGCCTGTTGAACTGCTTGGCACCCTTCTTGAGATAGCCCTCACGGTAGAACCATGCGCATAGTGCGCGCGCGTTCTTTACTTGTCCTTGGGTACCAGGCTTGTCGGCGACCGCAGCCGTATTGCTGAAGCCCGACTTGTCCGCGACCGTGAAGCAGCGCGCCACCTGCTTATTCGTGACTGGCGCGGAGGTGGCGACGGCGAACGCCGCGGCACCGGTGCTGATCAGCACGATCGCGATCGCCGCCGCGATGACAACCGGCGGGCGGCGCCTGGGAGTCCGCGCCGATCGCCTGACCACTTCTTCGAGCTGGAGGCGCGCCGCCCTCCGCCTGCGGGCCGGCAGCACCGGCATCCGCTCGGGATGGAAGTAACTCATGCTTGGCCTCCGGCTAACAGCGTTGCTGGGGATCGGGTCACCTTGACGCACCGCTTCTGGCTGTCATCGGCCAGGTCACGCAGGTGCTGGCGGGCTCGGAAGAGCCGGGAGCGCACGGTGCCTTCCGGCACTCCCATCGCGACGGCGGCCTCGGCATAGCTCAGCCCCGCCCAGTCGCAGAGCGCAAGCACTTCCTGTTCCGCCTGACGCAAACCCCCCATGGCACACAACAGATGCTGGGCCAAACGTTCCTGATCCACACGCGCGGCAGTATCGGCCGCTATGTCGGCTTCCTCCCCGGGCGGCGGCAGCTTCGCAAGCAGCAGATTGTGCCGCCGCACCGACCGCTGCGCGTTACGCGTGGCGTTGTTGGCGACCGCGAGCAGCCATGGCAGCGCAGAGTCACCGCTGAACCGGACTTCGCTCCGTCGCCGCCACGCCTCGAGGAATACCACGGAAGTGAGATCCTCAGCCATGGACCAGGAGCCCGTCCGGCTGAAACAGTGGGCGTAGACCCGGTCGGCGTGCCGCTCGAACAGCTCGCCGAACGCCTCGCCGGAGCCGCCGTTGGCGGCGTGCGACCACAGTTCCTCGTCGCTCGCCGAGGTCCAGTCGATGCGCACACCCCTTTATGTCCGGCAACGGTCGCCTAGTTCCATTACGGTCGGCAGCGCACGATCCCGCAGGGAAGATTACTCCCGGTGAGCTCTGGCGATACGAACCTTGATGCAGCCGTACGTCCCGTTGTAACTGACGATCTTGACTTAACAAGGGCGCGAGTGGCAGCTGTTGCTCGCTATGCCGGTCGGGCATTCTGGCCGGTGACGTGCAGGAACCGTCTAGCCTACTGAATTAGTCGGAATAGGTTGCCGCCACGGTGGTAGGGATAGACGGTGGCACTACCTGACTTCTTCGTCGCGGGGGTCCCCAAGGCCGGCACCACGGCCTTGCATTCGGCGCTGGCCAGGCACCCCTCGCTGTACATGTCGCCAGTGAAGGAGCCGAAATTCTTCCTGACCGACGGGCCGCCGCCGGCCGAGGGCGGTCCTGGCGACCTCAAGACCTATCGCGAGCACGTCTGGCGGCGCACTGCCTACGAGGCGCTGTTCGACGGCGCGCGCGCTGGCCATATCAAGGGCGAGTCCACGCCGTTCTACCTGTTCAGCCGCGACGCCCAGGTGCGTATCAAGGCGCTCATCCCTGACGCGAAGCTGATCGTGGTGCTCAGGGATCCCGTCGAGCGCGCGCACTCCAACTGGGCACACATGTGGTCCGCTGGGCTCGACCCGAGCGGCGACTTCCTCGACGCCTGCGCCAGCGAGCAGCAGCGGATCGCGGCTGGCTGGGCCGATTTCTGGCGGTATACAGGACTCAGCATGTACGGCGAGCAGCTACGGCATCTGTACACGGTCTTCCCCAGGGAGCGAGTGCTGGTCTTCAGGTACCGCGCGCTGCTCGCCGATCCCGTGCCCGTACTCGACAGGGTCTGCTCGTTCCTCGGGGTGCGGACCGGGCTGCTGACCGAGGTGCCAAGGGAGAACGTCACGGCGCAGCCGCATGCCACGGCGCGGCACTCAGTGGTCTCGGCGGCCCGGCGGGCAAGCACGACGCTGTCAGCCCTGCTGCCAGGTCATCTGGGCGCCAAGATGACCGACCAGCTTGAGAACATACTGCAGCAGGACGCGGCGCCCCGGCGCCCGCTCACCTGGGAGCAGCGCGAGGCCCTGGTCCCGGTCTTCAAGGCGGACATCGCCCTGCTCGAAGACATCACGGGCGAGGACTTCAGCGACTGGCTGCAGCCGCGCGGCGAGTCCGGCGGCCTCGTCGGCGCCAGGCCGACCGGTCAGCGGCAGGCACGCAACGGGCGGCCGCGTCAGTTCTAGGGGTGTTTCCTAGGCGGCGGGCACGGCCTGAGCGGCGTCGGCCGGAGCGCCAGTCCTGACCCAGGCCGGGCGCAGCTCGGTGACCAGGTCGTGCGAGCCCCTGTCGTTCGTCAGCTCGTAATACAGCCGTTCGCGGCCGTCGCCGAGGTCGACGACCGTCAGGTACCGCAGGCCATGCCCGGCGTGGCCGGCCTCGGCAACGCACCCGGTGCCCAGGGCCGCCAGGGCACTGGGCTCAGCGCCAACCGCGACCCCGGTCCGCTCCTCGCAGTTCTGCTGCGCGGTGGCGCGACCGTCATAGAACGCCGTGACGCCATCCCTGGTGAACCGGACGGCCGTGATCCGGACGCCCCGCGCATCCCATTCACCAGGCCGCGGCGTCAGGGCAGTGCCTCGCCAGGCCCAGGCGACGCCGTCCGCGCTGGTGGCGTAGTCCGTCCGCATCCGGTCGGTCTGGTCAGGGTCATCCAGCGGATGCACCGACGCCCACAGGTGCCAGCGTCCTGCATGCTCCGCGACGACCGGGTCCTTGACCGCGAGCCGGCCGTCGCCCGGCAGGACGACCCTGCGGCTGGCGGGATCGAAGTCCTCAGGGGCTGCGGCCTCGATCAGCTCGACGCGCCAGTGCTTCGTGCCGAAGGTCGCGCAGCTGAGGTAGAGGCGCCAGATGCCATCCCCGGCCAGGACGAGCGCGGGCCGCTCCAGCGACTCGCAGCCCATCTGCTCCTTGGTGATCGAGACCAGCGTCTGGAAATGCACGCCGTCGGCTGACCTGGCGACCTCCACGGCGTAGCCGCGGCGCGCCGCGTCGCGCAGCCGGTAGGCCATGATGATCTCGTCGCCGACCCGCACGGCGCTCGGCGAGCCGACCCAGCTCTGCCCGCCCGACCCGGCCGCCGACTTCACGATCACCGCGCTGGCGGGATCAGGGGGCGGCATGGGAACGGCCGGTGGTAGCTCATCGTGCATCACATGTCAACAATATGCTACGCATCACGACTATTGCGGTGCTTCACGTAGATCGTTGAGGATCTCGGTGCCTTCCGGATCTCGCGCTGCTGACGTCTATCGCAGCCGGTGAGCGTCGAGAATGCGGATCAGCTTGCGCTTGCGCTTCTGATCCTCGCGCAGCGCCCGCAGGTACACGGCAAACGCCGCTTCGGTGCCGAGACGGCGATGACACGTGCGCGCCGCCGCGAGCAGCTGGGCGATGCGCTCGTAGACGGGATCGCCGGTCTCCCTGGTGAGCATCCCGATCAGCCTGCGATACACGGCCAAGGCGTCCGCCGGGCGGGTCTCGATGACCAGGTTGGCGAGCCTGCACCACTGATCGTCGCTGGCCACGCCGTCGGCCGCGGCCCACGCCGCGTCGATGTCCCCGTCGGCGATCAGGACGTCGACCAGCACGCAGGCCGGCGTCCATCCCGTCCAGCCCTGCGGCCCCGCGAAGCCCGCGGGACGAGAGCGCCTTGCGGCCTGCTCGCGCAGCAAGCCGAGCGCCCACGTCCTGATGCCGTCCCAGGTGCCGGCCAACTCGGCGATCTCGTGCAGCAGCTCGTAACTGGCCACGCTGGGAGTGGCCTGGAACCGCTCCCGCCGCACCGCCAGCGCTTCGGCGAGCCGGCCAGCCGCGCGATACCGCCCGACGACATAGTCGGCGAGCCGCTGATCTGGTTCGCCTGACTCCCGCAGTCCGCGTTCCGCCCAGGCCAGCGCCTCGTCGGCACGCCCGGCCTGGTCCAGCTCCCCGGCGATCCGCAGATGGGCGCAGCCGCGGCCGTCCAGGCTCGATGCCAGCACGGCAACCAGCCCGTCGACATCACCGAGCAGCGTGAGGATGCTCTCCATCGCCAGCCGCTCAGACCAGCCCGCCGGATTGGCCGTCCAGGCCTGCGAGATCCGCTCTCGCA
The DNA here is from genome assembly GCA_963739025.1 of uncultured Actinomycetota bacterium. Taxonomy (GTDB): domain Bacteria; phylum Actinomycetota; class Actinomycetes; order Streptosporangiales; family Streptosporangiaceae; genus Chersky-822. The sequence continues at coordinate 287,134 of CAVTYS010000010.1, forward strand.
GGCGGGCCATGCCGTCCGTGCCGAGCAGGTCCGCGTAGTCGGCTGGATGGACCTGCTCGGCATCGTCCGGGTCGATCATGCGCGCGGCGAGGAAGTCGGCGAGCCGGACCGGATCCGCCGCGGTAGCCCGGCAGGCCTCCTGATGCGCGGCCGCGAGCTCGCCGGCCGCTACCGCGATCACGCCGGCGCGGTCGCTGGCATGACGGCTTGAGCCGCTGATCGCGGCCAGGGCCTGCTCGGCGATCAGCATGGCGTCGCCCGCCCGGCCGGCCGCGCTGAGCTGCCTGACGGCCTCGGTCACCTGGCGAACCCGGCGGGCGTAGTACCAGGACTCCGGGCCCTCCAGGTAGCCGTACTGACCGGCGAACCTGTACTGGCCGTACTCCTCGCCGCCTGCCAGCAGGCTCAGCGCGCGGTCCCTGACGGCAGGAACGTCCGACGCGGCGGTCGCGGCGTGCAGTTCGAGCCTGCGCCGCCAATCGTCGTCCTCGACGACCTGATCGCACACGAGGGCGACGAGTTCGTCCCGGCTGACCGCGTTCAGCCAGGTGCTCAGGTCACTGGGCTTCGATGCCCTCGCCCGCCTGTCGGTGCCCGTCGTCTTGCTCGTGCTGGCGGTCTTGCCGCGCTGCCGAGGCACCGCGCGGGCATCGCGCAGAATGGCCAGGCCGACCGCCACGCAATGCTTGCAGAAGAAGCCCTCCTGGCCGTACGGGCAATTGCACTCGCCCCGCGGGCCCGCGCCCGATGACACCTCAGGCAGCGTCAGAACGACCAGGTAGTCGGCAGATCCGCGCACGGTCGCGATGACCTGATTGCCGACGGTCTCCATGCTGGAAACGGCATTCAGGTACCGGGTCCCGCGTTCGAACGACCGCTCCCCGGCCGCCGCGCGCAGGGCGGCCTCGGTGACGGCGGGCCGCGTCGCAGTTGCCACGCGGCCATTCAACAACAACGGGCCGACATTTTCGAAAATGGCCGCCGAGAAGGCGGCGGGAAGACCTCAACCAGCTCACGGTCAACCCGGACAAGAGCTCTCGCGGACCCCGTACCAGCCCACCGGCCCGGCAAAAGGACACCGTGACGCTCAGGCGGGTCCACGGTGTCCTCAGTCTTGAGACGTCAGGTGAGTAGCCCCGACCGGATTTGAACCGGCGCTACCGCCTTGAGAGGGCGGCGTCCTGGGCCGCTAGACGACGGGGCCAGGTACTTTCCTTATGGTGCAGCGGTACAGCGAGCCTCAAGCGCGACCGCCCAGCCAGGCAGCCGCACTGAGCACACGCCGCTGGGGTACCAGGACTCGAACCTAGACTAACGGGGCCAGAACCCGTCGGGCTGCCAATTACCCCATACCCCATGGGATCGAGCCCAGCCGGGCCCGTTCGCCAGAGCAGTTTAGCCGAACCGCAGGAGTACCTCCAACCCAGACCTGTGGGCCAGGGATCGCCGGCGCCGGGGGCGCTCCGGCGTCGTCAGTCCCGGTCGGTCACCGGGTTGGTGAGCGTGCCGATGCCCTCGATCGTGACGGACACCTGGTCGCCCTTGTCCATCGGCCCGATCCCGGCCGGGGTGCCGGTCAGCAGCACGTCGCCGGGCAGCAGCGTCATCACCTGGCTGACGAACACGATCAGCGCCTGCACCCCGTGCAGCAGCAGTGACGTCTGGGAATGCTGCTTCACGTCACCGTTCAGCACCGTCGACAACTCCAGGTCGGCAGGGTCGACGTCGGTCTCGATCCACGGCCCGAGCGGGCAGAACGTGTCGAAGCCCTTGGCCCTCGTCCACTGACCGTCCCTGGCCTGCAGGTCACGGGCCGTGACGTCGTTGGCGCAGGTGTAGCCGAAGATGACGTCAGCCACCCGGTCGGCGGGAACCTGGCGGCACAGCCGGCCGATGACCACAGCGAGCTCGCCCTCGAAGTCGACCCGCTCGCTGAGCAGGACCGGACGCTGGATGGGGTCGCCAGGACCGCACACTGCCGTCGAGGGCTTGAGGAAGATCACGGGCTCGTCCGGCGGCTCACCGCCCATCTCCCTGGCGTGGTCGGCATAGTTCTTGCCGATGCAGACCACCTTGCTCGGCAGGATCGGGGCGAGGAGGCGGACGTCAGCCAGCGGGAAGCGGACTCCCGTCAGCTTGATGTCCTCTGCCCTGCCGCCAAACGGATGCCCTGCGAGCTGCGCCACCATCAGCTCGCCGTCACTGTCGGCGGGCTGGCTCGCCGGATGATCGCCATTGCCTGCCGCGACAGAGCCGTTCGCGGCGCCTGGCTCCTCAGCGGCCGGCCGATCCGCGCCGAGCACCAGCCCGTAGCTGACGTCGCCGCTGTGGGAGAACCTCGCGATCCGCATGGGCTCAGCGTACCGATCCGCAGGCCGCCGGGACCTGGTCAGGGAGGCCGGGCGGGCTACTGCAGGTAACCCTCCACCTCGGACACGGGCCGCGCTTCCGCCTGGCCGTCGTCTTCGCCGTACTGGCGACGGGCCCGGCGCTGGCGGAGCAGGTCCCAGCACTGGTCGAGTGCCTCTTCTGTGGACCTCAGGGCGGACTGCTCCTCATCGGTGGTCAGCTGGCCGGCCGCGAGCTTGGCCCGCAGCTCATGTTCGGTGCTGATGAGGTCGTCGATGCGCCCGAGTATCTCCTTGTCGTCCATCCGTCCACCCTAACGAGGCGCCTGCTTGGGCATCGCGACACCCGCTCCCGCGGCGATGCCAAGCGCCAGCAGAGCGGGCAGGCCGAGGGCGACGGTCAGGCCAGCAACGCTGGCGAGGCCGCCGATCAGGACGGGCCCGCTCAGCAGGCCGACGTAGCCCATGCCGGCCACGGCCGCGATCCCGCTCGCCGTCCGGCCAGGGCGCGCGCTGCCGGCGGCGGAGAGCAGCTGCGGGAAGATGCACGACAGCCCAGCGCCGTAGACCGCGAAACCGGCGATCGTCCCCGCGGGAACCGGGCTGACCAGCGCCCAGGCCATCCCGACGGCCGCGACCAGGCCACCGCCCCTGACCAGCGCGGCTGGTCCGAACCTCAGCGCCAGGCGGTCTCCGGCGAGCCGGCCTATCGCCATCGTCACCGAGAAGGCGGCGAACCCGAACGCGGCGAACCAGGCTGACGTGCCCAGGTTGTCCCGCAGGTAGACGGCCGACCAGCCGTCCGCCGCGCCTTCACCGAGCAGAGAGCAGAGCGACAGCACGCCGAGCACGGCCAGCGGTGACGTCACCACGGTGCGCCACGCCGCGGTGCGCCGTAGGCGCCAGGACCGCCGGACGGGCTGGGCAGGGGGCGCTTGCTCCCCATCGGGGACCCCAGCCTCTGACTCGTCGGGCAGCAGCCACCGGCCGGCTGCCAGCGCCAGGCAGGCCACGGGGACGCCGACGATGGCGAAGTTCACCGAAGGCTTGACCTGCGCCCACGCGAACGCGCCGCCGATCAGGCCGCCCGCCAGCGCGCCGAAGCTGTAGCACGCGTGGAACGAGGTCATCAGCGGCCGGCCGAATCCCCGCTCGGTGTACACCGCCTGAGCGTTCATGGCGACGTCGAGCAGCCCGCCAGCGAAACCGAAGGCGAACAGGCAGCCCATGAACGCCGCCTGATTCGGCGCGACGCCGAACGTGACCGGCAGCAGCGGGACACAGAATCCGCTGATGACGATCGGCAGCCGGCTGCCGATCCGGTGCACGATCCGACCGGCCAGCATAGCCACCATGACCTGGCCAGCCGACGCCGCGAGCAGCGCGAGGCCCAGCTTGCCGTCTGAGAGCCCGAGGCTGTGCTTGATCGCCGGGATCCTGGCCAGCCAGTCGCCAGAAGCCAGCCCCAGCACGCCGAAGTAGACCAGCACGGCGACCTGCGCGCGCCGCAGCCGGGGCGGCACAGGACGGCGGCCACGAGTCGTCCTGGCATCGCTCAGGACGGGCTCGTCGATGATGGCAGCTCTCCCGGGGGCTTGTGGCACCGCTCCCGACCCTATCCCCGTCCGCCCGCACCCGATCCAGCCCACCCTATGAACCCTTGGTGGGGCTATAGGCCCACCAAGGGTTCATAGGGTGTCCGAAGGTCCCGCTGTGGTGAACCTGGTTCAGGCGATCTTGTGGACCCAGTTGTGCGGGTCGGGCAGGCGGCCGAACTGGATGCCTAGCAGCTGCTCGCGCAGGCGCATGGTGACCTGGCCTGGCTGGCCGTGGCCGATGACCCAGCTGCCGCTCGCGCCCTTCACCTCGCGAACGGGCGTGATCACGGCCGCGGTGCCGCAGGCGAAGACCTCGGAGATCTCCCCTGACTCGCAGCCTGCACGCCACTGCTCGACAGAGATGGGTTCCTCGCTGACCGGGATGCCAAGATCAGGCGCGAGCGTGAGCAGGGAGTCCCTGGTGATGCCAGGAAGGAGCGTGCCGGTGAGCGGCGGCGTCGTCATGCGGGCGTTCTCGCCGCTGCCGCGGACGAAGAACAGGTTCATCCCGCCCATCTCCTCGACCAAGCTGTGCTCCAGCGCGTCAAGCCAGACAACCTGGTCGCAGCCGTTCTCGATGGCCTGCTGCTGGCCGAGGAACGACGCGGCGTAGTTGCCGCCGGTCTTCGCGAAGCCGGTGCCGCCTGGAGCTGCCCTGGTGTAGCCCTCGGCGAGCCAGACGGACACGGCGCGCAGCCCGCCGCCGGCGAACACGCTGCCGGAGGGCGACGCGATCACGAGAAACAGGTAGGAGTCAGCCGGGCGGCCCACGCCAAGCGCGACCGTGGTCGCGATCATGAACGGCCGCAGGTACAGGCTCTGCTCAGCGTTGGTGGGCACCCAGTCCTTGTCGTGCGAGACCAGCAGCTCGATGGCCTGCACGAAGGCGTCATCGGGCAGCTCGGGCATCGCCATCCTGACGGCAGAGCGCCGGAAGCGAGCCGCGTTCGCGTAGGGCCTGAAGGCGACGATGGGGCCTGGTTCCTGCCGGTAAGCCTTCAGCCCCTCGAAGATCTCCTGGCTATAGTGCAGGACGGCGGTCGCTGGATCGAGGACGAGCGGGCTGTACGGCTCGAGCTTGCCGTCGTGCCAGCCCTGCTCGGCCGACCAGCGCAGCGTGATCATGTGATCGGTAAATACCTGACCGAACCCGGGGGATTCGAGCAAGCTGTCCCGGACCTCGTCGGGTACCCGCCGCTCGGAAGCACGCACATCGAAGCTGATTGCTGGTGTCAGGCTGGCGTTCATCGCAGATCCTCCCTTGCACGGGCGGGGCGCCGTTGCCCGGCCCGCCGCGTCACCGTCCCTGCCGACGGCCCGCAGTTACCATCTTGACCACCTACCATGCGGCCGGGCCAGCCGGCGGGCAGGTGCCAGCGAGACCGGTCGCGACGTGCCGGCCGGTCTCCCGGTCGCCACGTCAGGGCGCGTCCCGCAGGCGCGCCCTAGCCGGATACTCGCTCGGCGATGTCGTCGCCAACCTCTGCCGTGCTGCGGGCAGCCCACTCCCCCTGGCGCTCGAGCAGGTCATCGGCGACCGCCTGCTCGATCCGTGCTGCCGCGGCCTTCATGCCAAGATGGTCGCACAGCATGGCCGCCGACAGGATCGCTGCTGTCGGATCGGCCTTCTGCTTTCCCGCGATATCTGGCGCGCTACCGTGCACAGGCTCAAAGGTACTAGGTCCCGTGCGCTCGGGATTGATGCTCGCGCTCGCTGCCAGGCCTATTCCGCCAGCGATGGCGGCGCCGAGCGCGGTGACGACGTCGCCGAACAGGTTGTCGGTGACGATCACGTCGAACAGGTCGGGCTGAGTGATCATGAACATCAGCGCGGCGTCGACATGGCAGTAGTTCGTCGTCACGGCGGGGAAGTCGGCCGCTGTGGCCTGGAAGGTCCGCCACCACAGGTCGCCGGCGTGGGCCAGCACGTTCGTCTTGTGCACGAGCGTCAGCTTCCGCCGCGACCTGGCGGCCGCGTACTCGAATGCGTGCCTGGTGATCCGGCCGACCCCGAAGGCCGTGTTGACGTTCTCCTGCACCGCGACCTCGGCGGGCGAGCCTTTCCTGAGAATCCCGCCAGCCTCGATGTACGCCCCCTCGGTCCCTTCCCTGACCACGAGGACGTCGATCGGTGCCGGTGCCGTGAGCGGCGAGCCGAGACCGGGGAACAGGCGGATGGGGCGCAGGTTGATGTACTGGTCGAACTCGAAGCGCAGCCGGAGTACGAGACCGCGCTCCAGCGCGCCGCTTGGCACGTTGGGGTCGCCGACGGCGCCGAGCAGGATGGCGTCATGGGCCGCCAACTCGGTCAGCACGGACGCTGGCAGGATCTCACCGGTGCGCAGGTACCGCTGCGCGCCGACGTCGTAGTCGGTGGTCTCAACCGACCCGTCGGTTACCGCTGCCCTGATCACTTTGACCGCTTCAGCGATCACCTCAGGGCCGATTCCATCGCCGCCAATCACCGCAATTCGCGTGGTTCCCGCCATGCGCGGATCTTAGCGGTCAGCTCGCCGTGGTGCAGGCCGTGTCCGCAGCCTGCACGGCCGACGGCGGCTCGGGCTCGCTCGCTGGCATCGGCGCGGCCAGGCCAGGTCCCTGGCCAAGCAGGCAGCCCATCGACTCCAGCCGCCAGCGCTGCTCAGGCCGCTCGATCCCGTTCGCGACCACCTCGATGCCAAGGTCGCGGCCCAGCTGGATGATCGACCGAGTGAGCGCCGCCAGCGTGGGATCGGCTTCCAGTCCCGCCACGTAGGACGCGTCGATCTTGACGACATCGACGGCCGCGTTGCGCAGCGAGGCCAGCGACACCAGGCCGGTGCCGAAGCAGTCAAGCGCGATCCTGATCCCCTTGCCGCGGAGCCCGGCCAGGTCGGTTGCCACCGACGGAGAGCTCTCGGTCAGGACGCGCTCGGTCACCTCGAGCGTCAGCGCCTCCGGCGGAAGGCCAGCCTCGTCGAGCGCGGTGAGCACCAGGCCGGCGAATCCCGGTCCGCTCACCTGCCTGGCCGTGCACGCCACCGACAGGCCGATCTCGGCGCCCGTGGCGCGCCACGCCGCGACCTGGCGGCAGCCCTGGCGCAGCAGCCAGCCGCCGAGCTGAACGATCAGCCCGGAGTCCTCGGCGACGGCGAGGAACTCGGCAGGAGCGACGGGCTCCTGGCCGAAAGTCCAGCGCGGTGCCGCCTCGACGCCCCTGACCTGCGAGCTGGTGAGCTCGATTACCGGCAGGTACTCGATCTCCAGCTCGTGCTCGGCGATGGCCAGGCTCAGGCCTGCGGCGAGCTCAAGCCGTCGTTCCGCCTCCGCGTGCATCGCCGGGGCGAAGACCTCGACCCGTCCGACGCCTGCCTCCTGAGCCTTGGCCAGCGCGGTTTCCGCATGGCTGAGCACCTGCACTGGCTCGCCAGCGGTCGCGATGGCGGCGCCGACGCTGGCGGTCAGGGCGATCTCCTTGCCGGCGACGCTGAACGGCTCGGCCGCGATCAGCCCGGCCAGCCGCTCTGCCAGCTCGATGACGTCCTGGGCGGTGGCCGGAACACCGGCGAGATCCGGGCCGATCAGGACACCGAACTCGTCACCGCCCCAGCGGGCGACCGTCGCGGCGAGCGGCACTGCCGAGCGCAGCCGGCGGCCCGCCTGCGCCAGGATCAGATCACCGCCCGCGTGACCGGCGATCTCGTTGACGGCGGCGTACCCGTCGAAGTCGACCAGGATGGCGCCGATCAGTCCAGCCCCATCCTGGCTGGCCCCATCCTGGCTGGCCCCATCCTCGCCTCGTGTCAGGTCCCTGACACGCTCTTCGACGTACGCGCGGTTCGGCAGGCCCGTGAGCCCGTCGTGGTAGGTGAGCTGGGTTAGCTGGCGGCGCAGCGCCACCCGGTCGCTGACGTCCCTGGCGGTGATAAGGAGCCTGGCCGGCTCGTCAGCCTCCCCGTACCGCGACAGGGTCGATTCGACGTACCGCCAGGAGCCGTCGGCGCCCCTGACACGGCCGGCGAAGGCCGCGGTGCCAGCGGTGGCGCGCAGGCGGGCCACCGCGGCCCTGATGGCGGCGGGCCGGTCCTCAGGGTGGACGATGTCGGTCAGCTGGCGCCCGGTCAGCTCAGCCGCCGTATAGCCGAGTTCGCCCACCGCCTGGCTGGCGTACTCGATCGTGCCGTCCCGGCCGCAGATCAGGACGGCGTCGCTGGTGGTGCCAGCCAGCGCGCGGAACATCCAGTCTGACTCCTGCGCGGCTTCGGCCACGGCGGTCGCCTGCCTGGTCAGGCCCGCTAGCCTGGCCACCAGCAGCAGCACGACCACGGAGCCCGCCGCCGCGAGCGGGCGTGCCAGCAGCGGCCGGCCGGCGACCGCGAAGCCGGTCACGACGATCGCGGCAGCCGCCGTCGCTGCGAGCGCGGCGACCGTTGCCGGGCTCGACCATGCCCGGTCGGACCTGACCAGCCTGGTCACCGGCGAGCTGACCATCGCCGCGAAGCCGCGTGAACCTGCGGTCCGGTCATCGGCGCCGGAAGACGCGGGCGTCCTGGTCGGCGCGAGCGCGAGCAACGCGAGCGCCGCGGCGACCGCCAGCTGCGATCCGAGGCCAGGCACCCGCCCGGCCACCCGGTCGGCGACCGCCAGCGAGTCGGCCGCCGCGAGGGCGGTCATGGCAAGTACGGGGAGCGCGGTCAGCCTGACGCTCTGGACGAGGAAGCGCAGGACCATGCCGAGCGCGACCAGGTCAGCGACGGGCCTGATGAGGGCGAGCACGAACGCCGCCCGCCCGATCTCGGCAGGGACATAGTCGGGCCCGAACAGCGTGACGAGCAGCACGACGAACAGCGCGCCGGTCAGCAGGCAACTGTCGACGAGCATGCCCCGCTCTGTCCTGATCTCGCCGGTGCCGGACGCGAGTCCCGAGGTGAGCGTGGCCAGGCCGATCACCAGCGCGGGCAGCGCGGCCAGGCTGATCAGGTCCGCCAGCCGCAGCGGCTGGGCTCCCCCGGCTAGGCCGCCAAATGCCTGCTGGACGATGGCGCCGGCCGCGATGCAGACGGCGGCCACGGCAAACCATCGATATCCATTTTTAACGGGGGCCTCGGGCTGACCCGACGCACGGAGCAGCCGGACGCACGCCAGCACGGCAACTACCAGCCAGGCAGCTGCCCAGGCCAGCATGGCGTGCGTCATCGCTGGCCCCTATCCGCGCCCGATCGTGCCATAGGTACTTGCTCGTCCCCACTTGCTGCCTGAGTTCCCCGACTGCGGCACCGGGCATGCGGCGACCCTGTCCGCGTCTATTACTGACTGGAGGTCCCGCCGTTGGGTCCTCGCCGATCACTCCGGCGTCCTGCGCTCTGACGCCGGTTCGCTCCGGCAGCACTCCTGAATGGGCACCCGCTGTTTGTAACACCGGGCCCGCGGGAGATGCTGTGCGCTGCGAGCGACTATGCCTGACTCTACGTGTCGGAGGTCACGCTTCGATTGAGGAAAGACGTACGACCGACGACAAAGTACTGAAGGGATGCTCAGTATCTGCCGGTGACCGCGTGAACGAGGCAACTGCTCCGTGCAACACCGCGGTCAGGGCCACCCAAGTTAGGCCTGCCCGAGCCGCTGCAGGATCAGCTGCCGGACGCTGGCCGCGTCCGCCTGGCCGCCCGTCGCGCGCATCACGGCCCCGACGAGCGCGCCGACCGCCGGGATCTTGCCGTCCCTGACCTTCGCGGCGATATCGGGATTGGCGGCTATCGCCTCGTCGACAACGGCGGCGAGGACGCTCGTGTCGGTGACCACGGCCAGCCCGCGCGCCGAAACCACCTCGTCGGGCGAGCCTTCGCCGGCTAGCACGCCGTCCAGCACCTGCCTGGCGAGCTTGTTGTTCAGCTGGCCAGACTCGACCAGGGCGCAGATCCTGGCGACCTGGGCCGGGGTGACCGGCAGGACCCTCAGCTCGACGCCTGCCTCGTTCGCCCGCCTGGACAGCTCGGTCAGCCACCAGTTGCGTGCCTGCTCAGGCGAGGCGCCAGCGGTCACGGTCTCGGCAACCAGGTCGAGCGCCCCGGCATTGCGCAGGGCCGTCATGTCCGCATCGGACAACCCGAGCTCGGCCTGGAGCCTGGCCCGACGGGCGGCTGGCAGCTCGGGCAGCGCGGACCTGATCTCCTCGATCCAGTCCAGCGGCGGCTCGATGGGAACCAGGTCAGGCTCGGGGAAGTAGCGGTAGTCCTGAGCCTCTTCCTTGCTCCGCCCCGCCGTAGTGGTCCCGGCGTTCTCGTGGAAGTGCCTGGTCTCCTGGACGATCCGGCCGCCGGGGTCAAGAATCGCCGCCTGCCGCTCGACCTCGGACCGCACGGCGCGCTCCACCGAGCGCAGCGAGTTGACGTTCTTGGTCTCCGTCCTGGTGCCCCACTGACCGGATCCCGCTGGCGCGATCGAGGTGTTGACATCGCAGCGCAGCGAGCCCTGCTCCATCCGCACGTCCGAGACGGCCAGCGCGCGCATCAGGTCGCGCAGCTCGGTCACGTACGCCTTGGCGACCGCTGGAGCGAGCGCGCCGGTGCCGGGAATCGGCTTGGTGACGACCTCGACCAGCGGTATCCCGGCCCTGTTGTAGTCGACGAGCGAGTAATCCGCACCGTGGATCCGGCCGGTGGCGCCGCCGACGTGCAGCGACTTGCCGGTGTCCTCCTCGAGGTGCACGCGCTCGATGCCGACGCGGACATGCTGGCCCTCGGCCTCGACCTCCAGCCAGCCGTCGGTGCACAGCGGCTCGTCGTACTGCGAGATCTGAAAGTTCTTCGGCATATCAGGATAGAAGTAGTTCTTCCTGGCGAACCGGCACCAGCTCGCGATCGAGCAGTGCAACGCCAGGCCGATCCTGATGGTGTACTCGATGGCTGCCTTGTTGATCACCGGCAGCGAGCCTGGCAGCCCGAGGCAGACGGGGCACACCGCGGAGTTCGGGTCAGCGCCAAACACCGTCGGGCAGCCGCAGAACATCTTCGACATGGTGCCGAGCTCGACGTGCGTCTCGAGCCCGATCACCGGTTCGTACCTGGTCACGGCCTCCTCGAAAGGAACCGTGCGCTCCGGAGCCTGCGCCGTCGTCCCTGCTTCGCCGCTCATCGTCCCGCCTCCGGACCCGCGTCGCCCGCCCGCTCGATGCCCGCCGCCTCGTCGAGGAGCCGGTGCCCGCGCCGCTGGTCGAGTGCGCCCTCGACCGCCGCACCCACCCGGTAGAGCCGGTCGTCTGCGAGCACAGGCGCCATGATCTGCAGGCCAACGGGCAGCCCGTCCTCAGGCGCGAGGCCGCAGGGCACCGACATCGCGGCATTGCCTGCCAGGTTGGCGGGGATCGTGCACAGGTCGGCCAGGTACATCGCCATCGGGTCGTCGACCCGCTCGCCGAGCGGGAACGCCGTGGTCGGCGTGGTCGGCGAGACCAGCACGTCCGCCTGCTCGAACGCGGCGGCGAAGTCGCGTGCGATCAGCGTCCTGACCTGCTGCGCCTTGCCGTAATACGCGTCGTAGTAGCCGCTGGACAGCGCGTACGTGCCGAGCATGATCCGGCGCTTGACCTCGGCGCCGAAACCCGCGGCCCTGGTCTGGCTCATGACCTCCTCGGCGCTCGCGGTCCCGTCGTCCCCGACCCGCAGCCCGTATCGCATCGCGTCGAACCTGGCCAGGTTGGACGAGCACTCGCTCGGCGCGATCAGGTAGTACGCGGGCAGGCCGTACCTGAAGTGCGGGCAGGACACCTCTGTGACCTTCGCGCCGAGCGATTCGAGCAGCTCGATGGCCTCGTTGAACCTTGCTAGCACGCCGCTCGCGTAGCCGTCGCCGGACAGTTCAGTGACCACCCCGACCCTGAGCCCGGCCACATCGGCGTGCTTCGCCGCGGCGACGACCGGGGGAACGGGAGCGTCGAGCGAGGTGGAGTCGCACGGGTCGTGCCCGGACATGGTCTCGTGCAGCAGCGCAGCATCGAGCACGGTCCTGGCCAGCGGCCCCGGCGTGTCGAGCGAGGACGCGAAGGCGACGACGCCGTATCGCGACGAGCCGCCATAGGTCGGCTTGACCCCGACCAGCCCGCATACCGCGGCGGGCTGGCGGATCGAACCGCCGGTGTCGGTGCCGATGCCGAGCGGAGCCTGATACGCGGCGACCGCCGCGGCCGAGCCGCCGGACGAGCCGCCCGGCACCCTGGCCAGGTCCCACGGGTTGCGCGACGCCCCGAACGCGGAGTTCTCGGTCGAGCTGCCCATCGCGAACTCGTCCATGTTGGTCTTGCCGAGTATCACGACGCCCGCCGCGCGCAGCCTGGCCGTGATGGTGGCGTCATAAGGCGGCTGCCAGCCAGCCAGGATCTTCGACCCGCACGTCGTCGGCATGTCGATGGTCGTGAACACGTCCTTGAGCGCGAGCGGCACCCCGGCGAGCGGGCCGAGCGGCTCGCCAGCGGCACGCCGCTCGTCTACGGCCCTGGCGGCGGCGAGCGCGGCGTCGCCGGCCACGTGCAGGAAGGCGCGCACCTGGACGTCGGTCTCCGCGATCCGCTCCAGGTGCGCCGTGGCCAGGTCAACGGCTGAGGTCTCGCCCGCGGCGACGGCCGCGGCCATTTCCGCGGCGGTCAGCCTGGTCAGGTCGCTGCCGGCGTTCACGTAGGCCGCCATGGTCAGTCCTCCGCCAGGATCCTGGGCACCCTGAAGCGGCCCTGCTCGGCGGCTGGCGCCTGGGCGAGTACGACGTCTGCCTCCAGGCAGGGGATCAGGACGTCCGCACGGTAGACGTTGGACAGCTCAGCCGCGTGCGTCGTCGGCGGGATCCCGGCGGCCGCCACCTCCTGCACCCTGGCGACCGCGCCGATGATCACGTCCAGCTGACCGGCGAACCTGCCGAGCTCCTCATCGGTCAGCGCGAGCCTGGACAGCCTGGCGAGGTGTGCTACTTCATCGCGGGTAATGGCCACCCCGTCATCCTAGGGCCGCCCGGCTGCCCGGCCGAACGCATTACGAGGCGGGTCAGGTCCCTGGCAGCGCCTGCGCGAGCCTGGCCGCGGCCGCGGCGCCGGGCTGCTGTCCCCGGTACGCCTCGGCGGCAACCTGGCCGGGCTGGCGGATCGATGGTCGCGCGTGCCGCCCGAGACCCGGCTGCCCCGCAGGATCGGCAGGCTCGGCCGCATCGGGGGGCTGGCTGGCATCGGCCACAGGCGTCGTGCTCTTCGCCTGCTCCTCCGCAAGCCAGGCGGTGGCCATGGTCGCGTTCATCGGCCGCGCGAAGTGCCAGCCCTGGGCGCCGTCACAGCCGATCACCCGCAGCGCCGCCGCGGTGCCTGTGGTCTCTACGCCCTCGCCGATCGAGCGAATGCCGAGCGACTGCGCGAGCCGGACCAGCGACTTGACGGTCATGGTCTTCTCAGCGCAGCTCGGCAGGCCGCTGACGAGGGCTGGGTCGAGCTTGACCTCGCTGATCCCGAGCCTGGTGAGCTGGGCGAGCGAGGAGTATCCGGTGCCGAAGTCATCGAGGCTGATGCCCACGCCGAGCGCGGCCAGGGCGGTAACTGTCGCCGCGGCCTGAGCGGGCTTGCCAGCCAGAACCTGTTCGTTGATGTCCAGGCGCAGCGCGTCGGGCGGCAGGTCGTGCCGCTGGAGCGCCTTCCCGATCATCTCGGTCAGGTGGATGCTGTGCAGGTCACGAGCCGGCAGGTTCACGCACATCTGGACCGCCATGCCGTCGGCCCACCACAGTGCGGTTTGCGCGAGAGCCATCTCGAGCACCTGCTCGGTCAGCTCGCTGATCAGGTGCGACTGCTCAGCGAGGCCGACGAATTCCGCAGCCGTCAGCATGCCACGCCGTGGGTGCGCCCAGCGGGCTAGCGCCTCCATGCCGATGGTCTTCTCGTCGGTCAGCCGGACCTTGGGCTGGTAATGCAGTTCCAGCTCGCCGCGCATGACGGCGGTCCGCAGGTCGCTGGCGAGCGCCAGCCGCTCGGCCGAGTTCCTGTCGGCGTCGGGCGTGTACCGCTCGATTCCGCTGTTCCGCTCCTTGGCCAGGTACATAGCCACGTCAGCGCGCTGCATCAGCTGATCGAATCCGCTCGCGTCGTCCGGGTAGATCGCGATCCCGACACTGGCCTCCACCTGGAATGTCATCGCCTCAAGGCGGACGGGCTCGGCGAGCGCTGCCCGCAGCCGCGAGGCAACCTCACGAGCAGCCGTTGCCTCCTTGACCGAGGGCAGCAGCACCGCGAACTCGTCGCCGCCGAGGCGGGCAACCACGTCTCCTGGCCGGACGCTGTGCTCGAGCCGGTGCGCCACGCTCTGCAGCAGCCGGTCGCCGACGGCATGGCCGAGGGTGTCGTTGACCTGTTTGAGCCCTGTCGACCGGTCGAGGTCGATCAGCAGGAACCCGGCCCTCGTGCCGGCCACCCCGGCGCTGGCCAGCGCCTCGCCGCCGCGCTTGGCGAGCAGCTTGCGGTTCAGCAAGCCGGTCAGCTCGTCGTGATTTGCCTGGTGGTCACGCTGGACGGACTTCGCGGCGCTGAAGTACACGGCGGCGAGCGGACAGGCGAGCAGCGCGACGAGCGGGACCGACTTCGTGTTCATGGCAAGCACGACGAGCAGCGCGGTGGTGAACAGGACCAGGTGCACCGCGGCCTGGAAGGGCAGCTTCGCCCGCACCACCGACCTCAGCGGGGTGCGCGTCAGCAGCGCGATCGCGCCCATCACGAGAAAGAAGTTGACGACGAAGTACGCCAGCCCGGCCGCCAGCACCACCAGCAGCGTGCTGTTGTCAGGAATCAAGTGCACCCTCGGCCGCGGGCTGTGCCCGCTGACCCACAGCACCAGCTCGGCGGCGCCCAGGCTGAGGCTGACCTGAGCCGCGTTGAAGGCGACGCGGTGCGGCGAATGCCTGGCCAGACCGACCAGCACGATCGCGGCCGCCCTGAGCAGCACGGCGATCGTGAACCCCCAGAAGAGCAGCGCCGCCAGCGTGATCGCGCGAGAAATGGCCGGCGAATCGGATCCGGAACGGCCTGGTGTCGCCACCGGCCAGATCTCGGCCACCAGAACCATCACGGCCACGACCCAGAACATCGGGGTGCCGGCGACGTCCTTCAGGCCACGCTCGTAGAACCCGCACAAGGCGATCACGGCAGCGCCGACGACCGAGACCGCGGCGATGTATATCCACGGCGGTGAGCCGAAGCGCGGGACCACGTCGCGCGTGTCCTCGGGGTTCCTCATCGCGTCCTCACGGCCGCCGGGGGTCAACCGGGGGGGTACCGGTTCGTGAACCTGATATCTGGCAGCGTAGCTGGCAACCGCACTTGACGAAGCCATACGCATACTATCTGTTACTAGGCGTCTTGTCGTAGTTAAGCGGCTACAGATTGCGAAGCCTCCTGGTAGCTGGCGTGAACTACGTGAATGTCGGGTCGCGTGCGGCGCGCCGGACGGTGTCACACCAAGCAATCCTGTTCCGCGCGCCTCCGCAGCATCAGCGGGGCAGGTGGGCGATACCAGCGGCCGCCACCGTGCGGTCGCTACCCAGAGGCCGCCGCTCCGGAAGCCGCGACCGGGCCGTCGGCAAGCAGAATCCGCAGCCCCGATTCGTCCAGCACTGGCACGCCTAGCGACTCGGCCTTGTCGAGCTTCGATCCAGGATTGTCCCCGGCCACCACGAAGCTGGTCTTCCTGGAAACCGACCCTGACACTTTCCCGCCGCCCGCCTGAATGGCTTCAGCGGCCTCGTCCCTGGTATAGCCGTCCAGGCTTCCGGTGAGGACCACGGTCACTCCGGCGAGCGGCCCGCCGGCCCGGCCCTCCCCGAGCGTGAACCCGGCGAAGTCGGGGTCGGCCACGCGGACGCCGGCCTCCCGCCATTTGGCGACGATCGCCTGATGCCAGTCCACGCTGAACCAGTCGATGATCGAGCCTGCGATCGTCGGCCCGACCTCGTCGACCAGCATCAGCGTCTCCGCCTGGGCCGTGGCGATGGCGTCGACCGACCCGAACGCGGCCGCCAGCGCCCGCGCGGCCGTCGGCCCGACGTGCCTGATCGACAGGGCGACGAGGATGCGCCACAGCGGGCGGTTGCGCGCATCATCGAGGTTCCTGAGCAGGCTGGTCGCGTTCGCGGTGAGCGAGCCGCCGATGGTGACGAAGAACGGGCACTGCGCGAGCTTGTCGGCGCTGATCGAAAAGAGGTCGCCCTCGTCGGTCACCAGGCCAGCGTCGAGCAGCGCGGCGGCCGCCTCGTAGCCGAGCACCTCGATGTCGAACGCTCCCCGCCCGGCCAGGTGAAACAGCCGCTCCCGCAACTGGGCAGGGCAGGACCTGGTGTTCGGGCAGCGCCAGTCGACCTCGGTCGCCTCCCTGGCCAGCGTCGTCCCGCAGCTCGGGCAGGCCTGCGGGAACCCGAACTCGCGTTCCTCGCCCGTGCGCAGGTCGAGCACCGGCCCGACCACCTCGGGAATGACGTCGCCCGCCTTGCGCAGCACCACCATGTCGCCGATCAGCACGCCCTTGCGCTCGATCTCATCGACGTTGTGCAGCGTCGCCCGCTCGACCGTCGACCCGCTGACCTTGACCGGCGTCATCACGGCGAACGGCGTCACCCGGCCGGTCCTGCCGACGTTGACCCTGATGTCGAGCAGCCTGGTGGTGACCTCCTCTGGCGGGTACTTGTACGCGATGGCCCAGCGCGGGGCCCTGCTCGTGAAGCCGAGCGTCTCCTGCACCGCGATGGGGTCGAGCTTGACCACGACGCCGTCGATCTCGTAGGGCGGATCGTGCCGGTGCTCGCCATAGTGACCGATGTATTTGCGCACCCCGTCGACGTCCCGCACCACCTCGTACAGCTCGCTGACCGGCAGGCCCCACTCGCGCAGCTGGTCATACCAGGCCGACTGGCTGGATGGCCGCTCCCGCCGCTCACCCTCGATCGCGCCGACGCCGTGCAGGATCAGGCCGAGCGGCCTGCTGGCAGTCACGGCCGGATCCTTCTGCCGCAGCGAGCCCGCCGCAGTGTTGCGCGGGTTGACGAACGGCGGCTTGCCGGCGGCGGCCTGCCGCTCGTTCAGCTCGTGGAACGCCGCGACCGGCAGGAATACCTCACCGCGCACCTCAAGCGTGGCTGGCCAGCCTGACCCGCGCAGCCGCCTGGGCGCGGCCGCGATCGTGCGGACGTTGGCGGTCACGTCCTCGCCAGTGACGCCGTCACCCCTGGTAGCTGCCCTCGCGAGGACGCCGTCCCGGTAGACGAGGTCGACGGCGAGGCCGTCGATCTTCAGCTCGCACAGGAACGGGCCGGTGCCGCCGAGCCGCTCGGCCCTGGCGTACCAGCTGTCGAACTCGGCGGCGGAGAACGCGTTGTCGAGGCTGAACAGCCGCATCAGGTGCCGCACGGGTGCGAATCCAGCCGCGATGACGTCGCCGACCTGCTGGGTCGGTGAGTCAGGGGTGCGCAGGTCCGGATACTGCTCCTCGAGCTGGCGAAGCTCGCGCATCAGCGCGTCGTACTCGGCATCGGAGACCACGGGTGAGTCGAGCACGTGGTACCGGTAGTTGTGCTCGGTGACCTCGTCGACCAGGTCAGCGTGCCGGTGCCTGGCCGGCTCGTCTGCCTGGCCGACATCGGCGACGCCCGGCGCGGCGATCTCTTTGCCGGTCTCGGCCAGTTCGGGGTCTTCCGGTGCGGTCACCGCACTCCCTCCTCGATCATCTCGGGTATCAGCCGCGCGGCCTCCTGGCACTGCGTGAGCACCTCCCGTGCCCTCGCTGGGGACGCGCCCGCGAGACCGCAGGCCGGCGTGATCACCACCTGCTCGGCCACGGCGCCAGGCGGGAGCCCGATCCGTCGCCAGAGCGCGATCACAGCGGCGGCCGTCTGCCCGGCTGCCGCGCGGCCGCCTTCGGCTGGCCGTCCAGGGGCCGGGGGCGAAGGGTCCGTCAAGGCAGGCACGGCGCCCGCCGCGAGGCCGAGCCCGGCCTCGGCGATCTCGCCGATCGCGTCCTCATCAGCCCGCCGCAGCAGCTCAAGGTCGAAGGACACGGCCGCCGCGCCCGCATCAGCGACCAGGCTCCATGGCACATCGCGCGCGCAGCAGTGGATCATGGCCGGCGCGCCGGCGGCGGCCAGCACCTCGCTCAGCAGGGCGGCGGCATCATGGGCGTCCACGGCCGGAACCCTGCGCAGCCCGCTCGCGGTGGGCAGCGAGCCGGCCAGCACGCCGGGCAGCGCTGGCTCGTCGAACTGCACGACGAGGGCGGCGCCCGGCACCCGACGGTGGACGTCAGCCACGTGCGCGGCGACACCCTCGGCGAGCGAGGCGGCCAGGTCCGCCACGGCGCCGGCGTCAGACAGCGCGGGCTCGATGCTGCGCGTAAGCGTCAGAGAAGCCGCGAGCGTCCATGGCCCGCACAGCTGGATCTTGAAGGCTCCCGCGTAACCCGCGGCTCCCGCCTCCAGCGCGTCAAGGTCGGCCTCCAGCAGGCCGGCCGCACGGCCCAGGTCGCGGCCGCGCCGTTCGGCCAGCCGCCAGCCAGCGGGCGTGGTCTCAACGGGCATGTCGACAAGCAGCGCGGCCGTCCGTCCGACGAGATCCGCGCCTGGCCCCCTGGCTGGAAGCTCGGCCAGGAACGGCAGGTTCGGCAGCTCGCCGAAGATCAGCGCGCTGGCCTCATCAGGATCGGTGCCTGGCATCGAACCCACGCCGGTTGCGCTCTGCGCGGGCCAGGGAAACCGCACCTGTTGGCTCACCGGCACATCCTAGCGATCGGCTAGGTCACCGGCCGGCGACCGCGCCCTTAACCGCGAGCACGCCAACCCACCCGCAGGCGGCCCTTCTCCCACCCGCAGGCCACCTCGCTCCCCAGCCGTCGCTTCCGGCGCCGCAGCCGCCGTGGACGAAGAGATTCGGGCATTTCGGTGAAGGCGTCGTGGTCGGTGGGCAGCGCGGCGACGGGTCAGCGCTTTCGGCTGGCCGACCGGTTGATCGTCAGGTCGTCATGACGATGACGTGCGCTCCCGGCATGCCGTCGCCGCGATCGTCGCCGATCCGAGCACGACGTCGCCGTCATAGAGGACGGCGGCCTGGCCGCTGGCTACGCCGCGGGCGCGCTGGTGCAACTCGATGCGCACGGATCCGGCTTCCGGCCAGCACGTGGCGGCGAACGTCTCGCCGTGCGCGCGCAGCTGGACCGTCGCCTCCATCGGGCCCTCCGGGCCGGCCGTTGGCCTCGGCCCCTTCGGGCCATCCGGCGGGCTCCAGCCGCTCCATACCGGACGAACCGCGGTGATCTCGTCGACCTCAAGCGCGGCCGCTGGGCCGACCCTGACCGTGTTCGTCACCGGCTCGATGTCGAGCACGTACCTGGGCCGCCCGTCCTTAGCCGGCGTGTCGATTCGCAGGCCCCGGCGCTGCCCGACGGTATAGCCGTAGCTGCCCTGATGAAGCCCGACCACCGTTCCATCGGCGTCCACGATGGGCCCTGGAGCCGCGCCAAGCCGGCCGGCGAGGAATCCCCTGGTGTCGCCGTCGGCGATGAAACAGACGTCGTGGCTGTCCGGCTTGTCGGCCACGGCCAGGGCACGCTCGGCGGCCTCGGCCCGCACCTGGGTCTTCGTGCTGTCGCCAAGCGGGAACATCGCACGGCTGAGCTGCCCGCTGGTCAGCACGGCTAGCACGTAGGACTGGTCCTTGGCCAGATCCACGCTGCGCGCGAGCCGCGGTGCGCGCTCAGGGCCGGCCGACACCAGCCTGGCGTGATGGCCGGTGCAGACGGCATCGAATCCGAGCGCGACAGCCCGGTCGAGCACGGCCGCGAACTTGATCTTCTCGTTGCAGCGCAGGCAGGGGTTGGGCGTGTTGCCCCTGGCGTACTCGGCGACGAAGTCGTCGACCACGTCGGCGGCGAACCGCTCGGCCATGTCCCAGACGTAGAACGGGATGCCGATCACGTCCGCCGCGCGGCGGGCGTCCCTGGCGTCCTCGAGCGTGCAGCAGCCGCGGGCTCCCGACCGGTAGGAACGCGGGTTCGCCGACAGGGCCAGGTGAATCCCGGTCACCTCGTGGCCGGCCGCCACCGCCCGTGCGGCGGCGACCGCCGAGTCGACGCCGCCCGACATCGCCGCGAGCACTCGCAGACCGCTCATGGTGCCGCTGCCTGCCCGGCCGCGAGGCCGACGGGCCGGCCGTCGGTGTGCCCGTCAGAACCCGCCGTAGCCTGAGCCGTACCTGGCGCCTGTGCTGCCGCCTGCCTGCCTGCCCGCCTTGCCCGCTCGACCACCTCGCCGATGACCGCGCCCAGCGCGTCCACGTCGGCAACCGAGCTGGTCCTGCCGAGCGTGAACCGCAGCGAGCCGCGCGCCCTGGCGTGGTCAGCACCCATCGCCAGCAGCACGTGGCTGGGCTGAGCGACGCCAGCCGTGCAGGCCGAGCCGGTCGAGCAGGAGATGCCCTTAGCGTCCAGCAGCATCAGCAGGGCGTCGCCCTCGCAGCCTGGGAAAGAGAAATGCGCGTTGCCCGGCAGCCTGAGCGCTCCCGGCGGCGGGCCATTGAAGATCGCGTCGGGCACGGCAGCGCGCACCCGGTCGATCAGGCGATCGCGCAGCGAGCCGAGCCTGGCCGCGTGCGCGTCCCTGTCGGCCGTGGCCACCTCGACCGCGACCGCGAAAGCCCTGATCGCGGCGGTGTCGAGGGTGCCCGACCGGACGTCGCGCTCCTGCCCGCCACCGTGCAGCACGGGGACTGGATCATCGCCGCTCCTGGCGAGCAGCAGCGCGCCGGCCCCGACCGGGCCGCCGATCTTGTGCCCGGTGATCGTCAGCGCGGTCGCGCCGCTGGCCGCGAGGCTGACCCGGAGCTGCCCGGCTGCCTGCACGGCGTCGCTGTGAAACGGGATGCCATACTCGGCGGCCACCGCCGCCAGTCCGGCGACCGGCTGGATCGCGCCGACCTCGTTGTTCGCCCACATGACGCTGACCAGAGCCACGCTGCCCGGATCGCGGTCGATCGCAGCCCGGAGAACCTCGGGGCTGAGCAGGCCAGCGCTGTCCACTGGCAGCCAGTCGACCTGGGCGCCCTCGTGCTCGCCGAGCCACTCCACGCTGTCCAGGACGGCGTGATGCTCGATCGCCGTCGCCAGGATCCGCCGCCGCCGCAGACCAGACTCGGATTGGCGCGCCCAGTACATCCCCTTAACAGCCAGGTTGTCAGCTTCAGTGCCGCCGCTGGTGAACACAACCTCGCTCGGCCGCGCGCCAAACGCCTGGGCGATCTGCTCGCGTGATTCCTCGACCACGCGGCGCGCGCGGCCGGCGTTGTGCAGCGAGGAGGGATTCCCGGTATGGACTAGTTCCTCGGTCATGGCGGCCACCGCCTCAGGCAGCATCGGCGTCGTGGCCGCGTGGTCCAGGTAGACCAGCGGGCCTGGCCGGGCGCCGTTGCTGGCGGATGCGGGGTTCACCATGGTGATTCAAGCCTAACGGGAACCTGTGACCCTCAGGTCCCGCCAGGCGCCGTCCCGAGGCCAGTCCCCTAGGCAAGCTTCAGCCTGAGCGTTTCTCTATCTCCTCGACGAGCTGCGGTACGACCTTGAACAGGTCTCCCACGACGCCGAAGTCGGCAAGCTCGAAGATCGGCGCCTCAGGGTCTTTGTTGACCACCATGATGGTCTTCGAGGTCTGCATCCCGGCCCGGTGCTGGATCGCGCCGGAGATCCCGACCGCCACGTAAAGCTGCGGCGACACCGTCTTGCCGGTCTGGCCGACCTGGAACTGATGCGGGTACCAGCCAGCGTCGGTGACAGCGCGGGACGCGCCGACGGCAGCGCCGAGCGAGTCGGCGAGCTTCTCGATCAGGGCCATGTTGTCGGCAGAGCCAACCCCGCGGCCGCCAGAAACCACGATGGACGCCTCGGTGAGCTCCGGCCTTGCGCCGCGCTGCTGCACGACGCGGTCGGTGATCTTCGCCTGCTTCGCCGTGTCGCTGACCGCGATGCTGACCGGCTCGATCGCCGCCTCGCCGGCCGCGGCCTGCGGGCTGATCGCGTTGGGCCGCACAGCGATGATGGGCGTGCCGGTGCGGACCCTGGACTTGACGTTGATCGCGCCACCGAAGATCACCTGCTCGGCGCTCATGTCATCGTCAAGCCCGACGACGTCGGTCAGGATCCCCGAGCCGGTCTTGACCGCCAGGCGCCCGCCGACCTCGCGGCCCTCGGCGGTGTTCGCGACCAGCACTGCGACCGGCGACTTCTGCCTTGCGAGCTCGGCAAGCAGCTCGGCCTTCGGCGCGACCACGTAGTCGTCAAACTCTGGCCCGGCAGCGACGTAGACCTTCGCGGCGCCGTACTCGGCGAGCCTTGCCTGCGCCGACTCAGCCCCTGCGCCGGTCCACACCACGCCAGGGTCGCCGAACCTGCGCGCCAGCGTCACCAGCTCCAGGGTGACCTTCTTGACAGTCTCGCCTTCGTGCTCGGCGAGTACCAGGATCTCAGCCATCGTCGGCAGCTCCTCAGCCCTTCGCAGCCCTAGTTCCGGATCAGATGAACTTGCGCCCGGCGAGGTATTCGGCGGCCTTGCCGCCGCCGTCGCCATCGTCAGTCACGATCGTGCCCGCCTGTCGCGGCGGCCGCTTGGCGAAGCTCAGCACCTCGCACGCCGCGTTGGCGAGGCCGACCTGAGACGCGTCGATGCCGATATCGGCCACGCTCATGGTCTGCACGGGCTTCTTCTTCGCCGCCATGATCCCCTTGAACGACGGGTAACGCGGCTCGTTGATCTTCTCGACCACGCTGACGACCGCCGGCAGGGCTGCCTCCACGGTGTCGTAGCCGTAGTCGGCCAGCCGGTTGATGGTGATGGAATCTCCGTCGATCTGGAGCATGGTCGCGTAGGACAGCTGCGGGACGCCTAGCCGTTCCGCGAGCATCGCCGGCACCAGGCCGGTACGCGCGTCCGTCGCCTCGGCGCCGAGGATGACCAGGTCGAACCCGATCTGGCCGAGCACCGCAGCGAGCGCGGCCGAGGTGCCGAGCACGTCAGAGCCAGCCAACGCGTCGTCGACCAGGTGCACGGCCTTGTCGGCGCCCATGGACAGCGCCTTGCGGATCGACTCGGTGGCCCGCTCAGGACCCATCGACAAGATGGTCACCTCGCCGCCGTGGGCCTCGGCCTGCCGCAAGCCCTCCTCGATGGCGAACTCATCGGCCTCGTTGATGACGGCATCGGCGGCATCCCGGTCAAGCGTGGAGTCCGATTCCCTGAGGGTGCGTTCTGACCATGTGTCGGGTACCTGCTTCACGCAGACGACGATGTTCATAACTGGTGGCCGACCTCCTTGTCTTCCTCCGTATGTTACTCAGCAGTAGCTTGCTGGTTGCTAACCGGCCTGGCGCTCGGCGAGGCCGACCACGTTCGCGAGCAGCATCGCCCTGGTCATCGGCCCGACCCCGCCAGGGACCTTCGCGAGGTGCCCGGCAATCTCGGCCACATCCGGGTGCACGTCCCCGACCAGCCCTGACTCGGTCCGCGTGATGCCGACGTCGAGCACGGCGGCACCAGGCTTGATCATGTCAGCGGTGATCAGACCCGGGTTGCCTGCGGCAGCCACCACGATGTCCGCGTTAAGCGTATGAGATCTCAGATCCCTCGTCCCGGTGTGACAGAGGGTCACCGTGGCGTTCTCGCTGCGCCTGGTGAGCAGCAGGCCAAGCGGCCGGCCGACCGTCACGCCGCGGCCGATCACCGTGACGTTGGCCCCCGCGATCGGCACCTGGAACCTGCGCAGCAGCTCGACGATGCCGAGCGGGGTGCACGGCAGCGGCGCCGGCTCGCCGAGCACGAGCCTGCCGAGGTTCATCGGGTGCAGGCCGTCGGCGTCCTTGACCGGGTCCATGAGCTCGAGAACGGGCTGGCTGCGCAGGCCATCAGGCAGCGGCAGCTGCACGATGAACCCGGTGCAGGCCTGGTCGGCGTTGAGCTCGGCGACGACGTCCTGCACCTGCTGCTGG
The DNA here is from genome assembly GCA_963739025.1 of uncultured Actinomycetota bacterium. Lineage (GTDB taxonomy): Bacteria > Actinomycetota > Actinomycetes > Streptosporangiales > Streptosporangiaceae > Chersky-822. The sequence goes on from CAVTYS010000010.1 coordinate 311,086, forward strand.
CTCGCTGTGGCCGGCAGGTCCCTGCGGATGCTGGCGATGCCGACCTGTGCGCTGTCCCTGTGCTTGCCCGCGACGTAGACGGCGCTGCCCGGGTCATCGCCCACGAGCACGGTGGCCAGGCCGGGAACGATGCCGCGGGCGGCGAGTTTCGCTACCCGCTCGGTCAGCTCGGCGCGGATGGCTGCGGCGGTTGCCTTGCCGTCAAGGAGGATCGCGGTCACGCGCTTCATTGTGCCCGACGTGGTCAGTGCCAGAAATGGCGGACACCCGTGAAGTACAGGCTCACGCCGGCCGCGGCGGCCGCGGCGATCACTTCGCCGTCCCTGACCGACCCGCCGGGTTCCGCGACGGCGCGCACCCCCGCGTCGGCCAGCACCTGCAACCCGTCGGGGAACGGGAAGTACGCGTCGCTGGCGCCGACGGCCCCGGTGGCCCGGTCACCTGCCCTGCTGACGGCCAGCCGCGCCGCGTCCACCCGGTTGACCTGACCCATCCCGATCCCGACCGAGGCGAGGTCCGCTGCCAGCAAGATCGCGTTGGATTTGACGCTCCGGCACGCGCGCCACGCGAACTCCAGGTCGGCGAGCGCGGCCGCGTCGGCCGCCGGTCCTGCAGCGAGCCGCCAGCCCGCCGCGCGATCGCCTGGCTCGCGGACCGTGTCGGGCGACTGCATGAGTAGCCCGCCGCCGATCTGCCGCCACTCGGCGCCCGCCAGCCCGCCGTCCGCGGCCCCTGCGGGCCGTCCGCTGGCCTCGGGCCCCTCGGGCCTGCCCCTCTCCCCGGGCGCCCGCGCGCAGCGGAGCAGCCGCTGGTTCTTCTTCCTGGTGAGGATCTCGAGAGCATCGGGTTCGTAGCCAGGCGCGACGATGACCTCCGTGAAGATCTCGGCGATCTGTGCCGCCAGCTCGGCCGTCACCTGCCGGTTCACGGCGATCACGCCGCCGAACGCGGACACGGGGTCGCATGCGTGCGCCTTGCGGTGCGCCGCCGCTACGTCAGCGGCCACCGCGATGCCGCACGGATTGGAATGCTTCATAATCGCAACGCAAGCCTGCTCGAACTCGCCCACGGCGCGCCAGGCGGCGTCGGCGTCGATGTAGTTGTTGTACGACATGGCCTTGCCAGCCAGCAGTTCGGCGGTCCCGACCCCGCCCGTCTGACCTGCGCCAGCGGCGAGGTAGAGCGCGGCGCGCTGATGCGGGTTCTCGCCGTAACGCAGCACGTCCCGGCGCTCCCAGACCCCGGCGGCGAGGTCAGGCCAGCCGGTGAGCGCCGCCGTCTCGTCAGGCGCGTAGGCCGACGCGAACCAGGAAGCGACGGCGGCGTCGTAGCTCGCGGTGTGGGCGAACGCCCTGGCAGCCAGCCGCCGCCGTTCGGCAAGCGTGAACCCGCCGGCCGCCATCGCGGCCGCCACCGAGTCGTAGGAATCGGGGCTGGTCACGACCGCGACGCTGGCGTGGTTCTTCGCCGCGGCCCTGACCATGGCAGGGCCGCCGATGTCGATCTGTTCCACGCACTGCTCAGGGTCGGCGCCGCTCGCGACGGTCTGCGTGAACGGATACAGGTTGGACACCAGCAGCTGGAACGGCGCGATCGCGAGCTCGCCGAGCTGGCGGCGATGATCGGCGTCGCTCACGTTCGCCAGCAGGCCCGCATGGATCTTGGGATGCAGTGTCTTGACCCGGCCGCCGAGCCGCTCGGGAAAGCCGGTCACCGCCTCGACGGGCGTGACAGGGACTCCGGCCGCGCTGATCGTCGCGGCCGTGCTGCCGGTGGACACGATCTCGACGCCTGCCTGGTGCAGCGTCGCGGCCAGCTCGTCAAGCCCGGTCTTGTCGTAGACGCTGATGATCGCCCGCGTGATGGCAACTCGGCTCAACGCTGCGTTCCTGGTTCTCCGCTTCCCAGCGTGACGGCGCGGCCGGCCACCGACCAGCCGCCTGCCAGCATGGCGCCTATGGTGTTCGCGAGCAGCACCCGCTCCGCTGACTTGATCCGCTCGGTCAGCGTCCCCTCGTCGTCGCCGTCGAGCACGGGAACGGCCTGCTGCGCGACCACGGGCCCGCTGTCCAGGCCCGCGTCGACGAGGAAGACGGTGCAGCCGGTGACTTTGACGCCGTACGCGAGGGCGTCCCGCACGCCGTGCATGCCGGGGAAGGACGGGAGCAGGGCGGGATGAGAGTTCAGGCACCTGCCGGAAAACTCGTCGAGGAACGCCGGGCCGAACAGCTTCATGAACCCGGCCGAGACGACCAGGTCGGGCTTGAAGCCAGCGCAGATCTCCGTCAGGGCCTTGTCCCAGTCCGCACGCTCGGCATAGTCGCTGACGCGGCAGACGAAGGCCGGGATCCCCGCGCCCTCTGCCCGGCTGGCCGCCCTCGTGCCGTGCCGGTCGGCGCCGACGGCGGCGATCTGCGCTCCGAGCGTGCCCGCCTGGCACGCATCAATGAGATGCTGCAGCAGGGTCCCCTCGCCGGACGCCAGCACAACCAGGCGTGACCGCATGTGGCCACCCTAGACGGGCTGGGCGCCACGTCAGTGCGCAGGACCCGCCGGCAAGTAGTGATGGAATAGGACTCAACGCAGGAAACAGCACAGGACCACGGAGGAATGGCACTGCCCGCCGACAACAGCCCGCCAGCAGCCGGCGACCCCGATCAGCGGGGCGCCGCCGGCCAGGTCGAGGACGCGCGCCATGGCGATGAGCCCAGCCAGCCTGACCAGGCGCCTGGCATGCTGCCCGGCCTGCCGCGGCTGTTCTTCGCGGCCGATGACCTGCAGGATCAGCCCGCTGGCGGTCAGCAGGGAGCCGGTCAGCCCGTTGTCCCCGACCAGCAGCCCGCGGGCGAGACCCGGCCAGGTGAGCCCCGGCCAGGTGAGCCTCGCGGCGGATATGACCAGCGGAACGGGCAGGGCCAGCCGCCCGGGCCCGACTTCGGTCAGCGGCCTCCGCCAGGGTCCGGTCAGCTTCGGATGGGCGGGCCCGTTCAGCGGCCGCCGGCCCGGCCCACGCGCACACGGCCGTCCAAGCAGCCAGATCGCGAACTCAGGCAACGTGGGATCGCGTCCCTGGTGCTGGGCGCGCTGGCGCTGGTCGCCTTGCTCGGGCTCGGCGGCGACCTGCACCGCGGCGTCTACTTGCTCATCTTCAGCGCCGTCGTGGGCCTCGGCTCGTGTGTCATCGGGATCACGGCCGTGCGTAAGGCCAGGAAGACAGGCTGCTACCGGCCGCGCGGCTCGGTCGCCGGGATCATGCTCGGCGCGCTCGCGGCCGTTCTGTCGATTCCGATACTCGCGACCTATCTGGCATTCCCGCGGCAGGTTGACAACTACGTCAAGTGCCTGAACCAGACCCAGTCATCGGGCGGCGAGCAAGGCTGCATGGACAAGTTCTACAAGTCGATCCACCTGGGCTCGCCTGGCGCGCCCGGCCATGTGACAGTGCAGGTCAAGGCGCGCTCAGGGCGGCGTTGATCAGGGCAGCGTTGATCAGCGCAGCGTTGATCGGGGCAGGTTGATCAGGGCAGCGTTGACGGGGGCAGGGCTGACGGCCCGCCTGGCTTGCGTCGCGCCGGAGCGCCGTCCCCGCCGGTCCCGTCGCCCTCGTCCCCGGCCCACCTGTCCATGTAGATCACGTGCCCGTCGTCACCGCCCGTGCTGACCAGCGGGCCCGACGGCCACGGCATGGCGTCATCTGGCCGCTGCCTGGACTGGTCAGGCGGGCGGCCGCCGCGACTGACCTGAGCGGCGACCAGGCCCGCATGAGCGTCCCACCGCGTCCTGACGTACCACCAGTTGACGAGCCCTGCCGTGATCGCCGCGGCGATGCCAACCTCGAGTGAGGCGACCGCCGCGACTTGCCAAGGCGAGGGTCCAACGGCAGCCATCCGGCCGTCGCCCAGCGGGCCGCCTGCGAACGCCGCGCCGATGCCCAGCGCGAGCCCGGTGAGCAGGCCGCAGCAGAAGCCGCGAATCGGAGCGGACTCCAGCACCGTCGTCGGCGCGGTCCTGACGACGAGCACCCCGCCCACGGCGCCCGCGAGATACGGGAAGGCCAGCATCGCCGCGCCGAGCCAACCTGGTCCTGAGCCATGGGCGCCCGCGGGCAGCGCGGCCAGCAAAGGGAACGCTGGCATGGGACCGAGCACCGAGCCCGTCGGGGCCGCGACCGTGCCAGCGCCGACCGCGAATCCCGGCCCGAGCATGTAAGCAACGGCCCAGATCACGGCGTTCGGCAGGTAGCCGAACTGGGCGAGCAGCAACAGGCCGGCGCCGACGACGCCCGGGTCGAGCAGCCGGTAGACATCGTTGAACCGCTGCACGTCACCTGCCAGCGCCAGCGCGGTCGCCATCGCCCCGGCGGCAATCAGCACCGCGAGTGCGGCCGCCGCGCCAGCCAGGACCGACCGGGCCCTGGCTGAGATCAGCGCGCCGAGCTGCGCCCACGGCGCCAGCGCCCGTGCCGCGCCGAACCCGGCCGCGACGAACGCGATCAGGAAGGAAGCGATCAGGGCTTGCGGAATCGACGCGGCCGCTAGGCCCGACCTGCTGGCGACGGCGAGCGCCCCGGACAGCCCCGCGTAAGGTATGGCCACCGCCAGTGCAACGGCCACCGCCTCGCGCAAGCCCGTGACCTGGTGACCGCGCACCACGGCGCGGCCTGCCCGCCAGAGCAGCGTGCCAGGCAGTGCGACCAGGCCGAGCGGCAGCATGCCGATCTGTCCCGCGCCGGCGACCTGCACGGTGACGTGGTGACCGACCAGCCACAGCACCGCCGCCGTGCGGAGCACGCCGATCAGGCCGAGGCCGAAGTGCGGCGCGGCGATCCAGCCGGCGAGCACGAGCATGGTCACGACGGCGAGGCCGATCCCCGCGGCGGTACAGGCAGCCGACGCGCCGGCCGCTAGCAGCTTCCTCAGGCGCTCGGGCCGGTCGCCGCCGCCCCGGTCATCGCCGGACCGGGCACCGCGCCGCCCCTGCTCTCCCGTCGGAGTGCGCAGGGCAGAGGTCGTCACAAGACCTCACCCTCGCAACCGCGAGCGCACGGCGGGTGGAGGCGCGCCGAACGCGCCGCGACCAAGCCGCGGCGCCCCGCCCAAGAACACCGATGTCCCATCGGTGTTCTGAGAAGACGCTCGGTGACTCATTGGTGTTCAATCCTGCCGAGCGGCCGGTGGCGCGCGGCCGGAACCTGGGGCGGCGAGATCGGCAGGCGGCGACGCGCGGGCCGACGCAGCCGACGGCGGGCCCGACGCAGCCGACGCGCGGGCCGACGCAGCCGACGAGCGCGGGTTGCGCGGCGGCCCGCCGCTAGCGGGACTGCATGAGGTCGCGGACGAGCCCGGCGGTCTCGCTCGGGGTACGGCCTACCTTGACGCCGACCTTCTCCAGCGCTTCCTTCTTCGCCTGCGCCGTTCCGGCCGATCCCGAGATGATCGCGCCGGCGTGACCCATGGTCTTGCCCTCGGGCGCGGTGAAGCCTGCGACGTAGGCGACCACGGGCTTGGTCATGCTCGCCTCGATATAGGCGGCCGCCCGCTCCTCGGCGTCGCCGCCGATCTCGCCGATCATGACGATCGCGTCGGTCTCGTCGTCGGCCTCGAATGCCTGCAGGCAGTCGATGTGCGTGGTGCCGATGATCGGGTCGCCGCCGATTCCGACTCCCGTCGAGAAGCCGATGTCCCTGAGCTCGTACATCATCTGGTAGGTCAGCGTCCCCGACTTCGACACCAGTCCGATCCGGCCCTCGCTCGTGATGTCCGCGGGGATGATGCCGGCGTTGGACTTGCCAGGCGAGGCGACACCTGGGCAGTTCGGACCGACGATGCGGGTCGCGTTGCCGCGCGAGCACGCATAGGCCCAGAACGCCGCGGTGTCATGGACGGGGATGCCCTCGGTGATGACGATCACCAGCGGGATCGCCGCGTCGACGGCCTCGATCACCGCGTCCCTGGTGCCAGCGGGCGGCACGAACACCACAGACACGTCGGCGCCGGTTTCCGCGATAGCCTCAGCGACCGTCCCGAAGACCGGCACGCTCGCGGCGCCGAGCTCCACGGTCTGGCCGGCCTTGCGCGGGTTGGTGCCGCCGACCACCGTCGTGCCGGCGGCGATCATGCGCGCCCCGTGCTTGCGGCCCTCCGAGCCGGTGATGCCCTGGACGATGACCCGGCTCTGCGCTGTCAGGAAGATCGCCATCTCATGCTCCTGTCGCGGCCAGGCTGGCCAGCTCGGCGGCGCGGCGTGCCGCGTCGTCCATCGTCCCTACCTGCTCGACCACGGCGATCCCGGCCTCGGTCAGGATCCTGCGTCCTTCCGCCGCGTTGTTGCCATCGAGCCGCACAACGACCGGGTGGCCGACCGGCTCGCCCTGGTCCGCCAGCATGCCGATCGCGGTCACGATGCCGTTGGCGACCGCGTCACAGGACGTGATGCCGCCGAAGACGTTGACAAGGACCGCGCGCACCGAGGGGTCGGAGAGCACGATGTCCAGGCCGTTGGCCATCACCTCGGCCGACGCGCCGCCGCCGATGTCGAGGAAGTTGGCTGGGCGCACGCCGCCGAACGCCTCGCCAGCGTAGGCGACCACGTCGAGCGTCGACATCACCAGGCCGGCCCCGTTGCCGATGATGCCGACCGCGCCGTCGAGCTTGACGTAGTTCAGGTGCTTGGCTTTGGCGCGCGCCTCGATCGGATCGGCTGCCTCTGGGTCGGCAAACTGCTCGTGGTCCTGCCTGAAGGCCGCGTTGTCGTCGAGGGTCACCTTGCCGTCCAGCGCGATGACCCGGCCGTCGGAGGTCAGGATCAGCGGGTTGACCTCGACCAGCGTCGCGTCCTCGTCGGCGAAGACCGCCCACAGCCGCTCGGCGAGCTCGGCGGCGCCGGCGACCGCCGCGGCGGGCAGCCGCGGCCTCGATGATCTCGGTCGCCTTGGCGCGGTCCACGCCGCCGAGCGGGTCGACGGCGATCCTGGCCACGGCTCCTGGGCTCGTGTGGGCGACCTCTTCGATCTCCATGCCGCCCTGGACCGAGCAGATGGACATGAACTGCCGGCCAGCCCGGTCGAGCAGGAAGGACAGGTAGAACTCCTGCGCGATGTCGCTGGCCTCCTCGACGAGCACCTTGTGCACGGTGTGGCCCTTGATGTCCATGCCGAGGATCTGGCTGGCCTTGGCGTGCGCGTCATCGGGGCCTTCCGCCACCTTCACTCCGCCAGCCTTGCCCCGGCCGCCGGTCTTGACCTGCGCCTTGACGACCACCTTCGGCCGGCCGGCCGCGGCGAATTCAGCCGCGATCGCCCGCGCCTCGTCCGCCGTATGAGCGACCTTTCCGCCCGGCACGGGCACGCCGTACTCGGCGAAGAGCTCTTTGGCTTGATGCTCGAACAGGTCCACGTCAGGGTCCGTCCTTGACTGATGCTGTGCTGACTCTTGGGGATGGCAGGGCCGCCAGGCAGCCTAGCTGGCAAGCGGCAAGCCAGGGGTCAGCCGGCCCGACTTTCGGCCTTGGCGGCGAGCTCGGAATTGACCCAGTCGACGATCTCGTGCGTGGCCGCGCCGGGGGTGAAGATCTTCGCGACGCCCATCGCGCTCAGCTCGGCGATATCGGCATCGGGAATGATGCCGCCGCCGAAAACGACGATGTCTGTGGCATTGGCCTCCCGCAGTAGCTCGAGTACGCGGCTGAACTGCCTCATGTGCGCCCCGGACAGAATCGACAGCCCGATCGCGTCGGCGTCTTCCTGCAAGGCGGCCGCGACGATCTGCTCAGGCGTCTGGTGCAGCCCGGTGTAGATGACCTCGACTCCGGCGTCGCGGAGCGCGCGCGCCACGACCTTGGCGCCGCGATCGTGCCCGTCCAGGCCTGGCTTGGCGATGATGACCCGGATGCTGCCCATAACTTCTCCCGCTCTCCCACCCGCCAGATGCTCCACCGGCAGGGTATCCCGCCAGCCGACCCCACCTATGAACCCTTGGTGGCTCCCTGGGCCCACCAAGGGTTCATAGGTGGGCCCACGGAGCCACCAGAGGGGCGGCGGCGGGGGGGCGGGGCGGGCGGGGGGGCGGGGGCGGGAGAGGGAGAGGGAGAGGGAGAGGGAGCGGCTAGAGCTTCTCGATGGGGGCGTAGCGCAACAGCAGGTGCTTGATGCCGTACTCCTCGCCGAAGTCGACCTTCGCCTCAGGGTCGTCGCCCCTGCCCTCGACCGACAGCACCCGGCCGAGGCCGTAGCTGTCGTGGCTGACCAAATCGCCTGCCTTGAGCGCGGGAACGGGCCTGTTGCCCGGCGCGTTCACGCCAGGCCGCCTGGCCAGCCGCTCGGACGCAGGGCCAACCGACGACGTGGCCGCCGAAGCGTCCCTGCGCCAGTCGATCAGCTCGGCCGGGATCTCGGTCAGGAACCTTGACTGCTTGTGGTAGGACGGCCGACCCCACCAGGTCCTGGCCACGGCCCTGGTCAGGTACAACCGCTGCCGCGCCCTGGTGATGCCGACATAGGCGAGCCGGCGCTCCTCCTCGAGCTCGCGGTCGTCGTTGATTGACCGCTCGTGCGGGAAGACGTTCTCCTCCATGCCGGTGAGGAACACCACGGGAAACTCGAGCCCCTTGGCGGTGTGCAGCGTCATGAGCGTGACCAGCCCGCCGTGATCGGGTCCCTCGGGGATCTCGTCGGCATCGGCCACCAGCGAGACCTGCTCGAGGAAGGCAGCCAGCCTGCCGGTCACGTTGCGCGTGTCGAATTCCCTGGCGACCGATATCAGCTCGTTCAGGTTCTCGGCGCGACCGGCGTCCTGCAGGTCGCTGGAGGCCTCGAGCTCGGCGACGTAACCTGTCCTGTCCAGGATGGCCTCGGCGACGTCCCCGACCGGCGTGCCGGCCTGCTCGGCCTCCCTGAGCTCGGCGATGAGCTGGTTGAACGCCTCGATCGACTTCCCCGAGCGGGCCGGCAGGCCAGGCACGTCCTGCGGCCTGGCGAGCGCAGCGGCGAAGCTGATCCGCTCCCTGGCCGCGAACCCGGCGACGTACTCGAGCGCCCGGTCGCCGATACCGCGCCGCGGCACGTTGATGATCCTGCGCAGCGAGATCTCGTCCTGCGGGTTGGCGATCAGCCGCAGGTAGGCCAGCAGATCCCTGACCTCACGCCGTTCGTAGAACCGGACGCCGCCGACGACCTTGTACGGCAGGCCGGCCCTGATGAACACTTCCTCGAAGACCCTGGACTGCGCGTTCGTCCGGTAGAACACGGCCACCTCGCCGGGCGTCGAGTCCCCAGCGTCGGTGAGCTTGTCGACTTCCTCAGCGACGAACGCGGCCTCGTCGTGCTCGCTGTCCGCCACGTAGCCGACCAGCGGCGGCCCGTCACCCGCGTCCGACCACAGGTTCTTCGGCATCCGGCCGGGATTGCGGGCGACGACGGCGTTGGCGGCGGCGAGGATGTTCTGGGTGGACCGGTAGTTCTGTTCCAGGAGGATGACGCGGGCCCCAGGAAAGTCGCGCTCGAACTCGGTGATGTTCCTGATGGTCGCGCCGCGGAAGGCGTAGATCGACTGGTCAGCGTCGCCGACCACGCACAACTCGCCAGGCGGCATGAACTGATCGCCGCCGACGTGGCTGGCCTGGCTGCCGCCGACGAGCTCCTTGATCAGGACGTACTGCGCGTGGTTGGTGTCCTGGTACTCATCGACAAGCACGTGCCTGAACCGCTCCCGGTACTCCGCCGCCATGTCGGGAATGGCCTGCAGCAGGTTCACCGTGACCATGATCAGGTCGTCAAAATCCATGGCCCCGGCCGCAACCAGGCGCCGCTGGTATTCGCCGTACGCCTCCGCCAGTGCCTTCTCCCGGTAACCGGAGGCGCTCGCCGCGATGGTCTCGTGGTCGAGCAGCTCGTTCTTGAGCGCGGAGACCCTGTTGGCCATCGCCTTGGGCGGGTGGTACTTGGGATCCAGGTCAAGCTCACGGCAGACCAGGGACATCAGGCGCTCGGAGTCAGCCTGGTCGTAGATCGTGAACGAGGACGGGTAGCCGAACCTGTGCGCCTCCCTGCGCAGGATCCGCACGCAGGCCGAGTGGAAGGTCAGCAGCCACATGCCGCGAGACCGCGCGCCCGTCAGCGCCTGTGCGCGGCCGGCCATCTCGCCAGCGGCCTTGTTCGTGAACGTGATCGCGAGGATCTCGTACGGCGCGACCTGCCGCTCAGCCACCAGGTAGGCGATCCGGTGGGTCAGCACCCTGGTCTTGCCAGACCCCGCCCCGGCGACGATGAGCAGCGGAGAACCCTCGTGCAGGACGGCAGCGCGCTGCTGCGGGTTCAGTCCTTCGAGCAGAGCGTCAGCGGCCGTCATCGTCACGACTTCACCTTAGGCGCTGCGGCCGACAGCGGGAGGCTGTCGCGAGCTGCGTCATGCCTCCATCAGTTCATGACCGCCACTGTGCCAGCGGGTACCGACACTCTGGTGTGCGTGAAGCCGGCCAGATGCTTCTGCTACTCGTCGGGAACCAGGGTCGGCGTCGCCCTGGTCAGCGTCTGCTTCTTGAAGAATGCCGGGTCCTTGATGCGGCAATAGATGGCGACGAGGACGCCGAGCAGTGCGGCGGCGACCGCGATCACGAAGGCACCGCCGATCTGCCAGTGGATGCCGGGCACAGTCCACATCGTGTAGTCGTTCTCCGTGGCCACGTCGTAGTCGAGCCACACGCTCCAGCCTCCGAGGAAGTACAGGATGAGTCCGCCGAGCACTGGCAGGATCCCCTGCATCCACATGTTCCGCATGCTGCTGGTCAAGTTCCTGCGGTAATACCAGGCGCAGGCGAAGCCGGTCAGCCCGTAGTAGAACGCGATGTACAGGCCGATCGCGATCACGGCGTCGCCGATCACCCCGATGCCGTTGGACGAGTAGTTCAGCCCGACGTAGACGGCGATCGAGATAATGCCCATCGTGACAGTGGATACCGTCGGCGTGAGGAAGCGCGGGTGAATCCTGGCGAACACCCGCGGGATCGCACGATAAGCGGCCATGGACAGTGTGGTCCGCGCAGTCGGCAAGATCGTGGTCTGGGTGGAAGCCGCGGCCGAGGAGAGCACCATCAGCAGCAGCAGGTGGTAGAAGAACGAACCCGCACCGCCGGTGAAGATCAGCTTGCCCTGGACGGACAGCACGTCCCCGGCGTTATTGACGTTTCCGAGGCCGTTGCCGTGCGTCTTGACCCCAGCGAACGCCTGCATGGAGGTGACCACCAGTGCGTAGGTCACGAGCAGGATTATCGTTGAGAAGATCGCGGCCAGGCCTGGCGTGCGGCTCTTGTCCTTGGTTTCCTCGTTGACGGCGACCGCGGTGTCCCAGCCCCAGTAGATGAACACCATCAGGATGACGCCGCTCGCGAGCGCGCTGAATGATGTGATGTGGAACGGGTTGAACCAGGACAGGCTCGGCGTCAAATGACCGGGCGGCGCGCTTCCGTCCGCGACCTTGATCAGGGCGGTGATCGACAAGACGATGAGCATCACGAGTTCGATGGTGAGCAGTACCTTCTGGAAGTTCGCCGAGACCTCGATCCCGATGTAGCAGATGATCGTCATCAGGACGATCCAGATGATGCCGCCCAGTAGTACCCAGCTGCTCGTGGCGTCCGTGCCGATGCCGTTGGCGCCGAACAGCAGGAAGCAGTACTGGCTCGCGACCTGGGCCAGGCTGGCCATCACCAGGACGTCGGCGGCGACAATGGCCCAGCCGCCGGCCCAGCCCGTCTTCGGACCGAACGCGCGCGTTGCCCAGGTGAAGGTGGTGCCGCAGTCGGGGTCGGCCTTGTTCAGCTCGCTGTAGCCAATCGAGGTCAGGAGCATCGGCACGAACGCCAGGACCGAGACCGCGGGCGCTTGCAGGCCGACAGCCAGCACGACGAATACGAGCGTGGCCGCGATGCTGTACGCGGGGGCGACCGAAGCCGTCGCGATGACTGTGGTGGAGATAAGCCCGAGCGCGCCGGACTTGAGCCCCTTGTCCAGCTGCTCCTCAGCCGGCATAGCGGCTCGCCCTGTGACTGCCATTGCCTGCCCCTCCTGAAGGTTTCCGCCTGAGCCTCGTGTGGCACGCTGAGGCTGCAGGGCAACAAGGATGTTCCCACTACCGGGCGCTCATACGACTCATAGGATCGCCAAGATGCGGATACTGCTTGTCGGCGCCGGCGGCGTCGGTACCGCTTTCGCGCGGATCGCCGCGCGCCGGGCGTTCGCTGAAGTGATCATCGGTGACTACGACCTGACACGCGCGCAACGGGCCGCGGCCGCCAGTGACCGTTTCCAGGCGGTCATGATCGACGCGCGCGACATCGACGCCGTGGCCGGCCTGCTCGCCGGGCACTCGTGCGACGTGCTGATGAACGCCGCCGACCCGCGATTCGTCATGCCGCTTTATACCGCAGCTTTGCGGTCTGGCGTTCACTACATCGACATGGCCATGTCGCTGTCTCATCCGCATCAGGATGCTCCTTACAGCAAAACTGGCGTGAAACTTGGCGATGATCAATTCGCCATGCGTAGCGAGTGGGAAAAAAGCGGCAAGCTAGCCCTTGTCGGCATTGGCGTTGAGCCAGGCCTTTCCGATATCTTCGCCCGGCACGCCGCCGACGACCTATTCGGCGAGATCGACGAGATCGGCGTCAGGGACGGTGCCAATCTGGAGGTCGAGGGCTACGACTTCGCGCCCACGTTCTCGATCTGGACCACGATCGAGGAGTGCCTGAACCCGCCGGTGATCTGGGAGGCCGACCGGGGCTGGTTCACGACGCCACCGTTCAGCGAGCCCGAGGTCTTCACGTTCCCGGCCGGTATCGGCCCGGTGGAATGCGTGAACGTCGAGCACGAGGAAGTGCTGCTGATCCCGCGCTGGATCAACGCCAGGCGCGTCACGTTCAAGTACGGCCTCGGCGAGGAGTTCATCAGCGTGCTGAAGACGCTGCACAAGCTGGGTCTCGACTCGACCGAGCCGGTCAGCGCCAGCGGCGCGACGGTTTCGCCGCGCGATGTCGTCGCCGCGTGCCTGCCGGACCCCGCCGGGCTCGGGGACAAGATGAAGGGGCTCACCTGCGCGGGCACGTGGGTCACGGGAACGGGCAAGGACGGCGCGCCGCGTGAGGTCTACCTGCACCACGTCGTCGACAACGCCTGGTCGATGGCCGAGTACGGCTCGCAGGCGGTGGTCTGGCAGACGGCCGTCAACCCGGTCGTCGCGCTCGAGCTGATCGATTCTGGCGCCTGGGCCGGGATTGGCGTCCTCGGCCCTGAGGCGCTGCCAGCCAGGCCATTCCTCGATCTGCTCACCGAGTACGGGTCGCCGTGGGCTTGCGAGGAAAGAACGCCTTCGGGTAAATAATCGTAGATAAATTAATAAATCTGGAACGGAGGCCCTGAGGTGGATGAACTGCAGAATTTCGTCGGCGGACAGTGGACCGATCTCGCGTTCGACAAGCGCGCCGAGCTGATCAATCCCTCCACCGGTGAGGCCTTTGCATCGGCGCCGATTTCCGGCCAGGCCGAGGTGGACGCGGCCGTCAAGTCGGCGGCCGACGCGTTCGAGGAGTGGCGGGACGCCACGCCGGCCGAGCGCAGTCTCGCGCTGCTGCGCATCGCCGACTCGCTTGAGGCACGCGCCGACGAGTTCGTCGCGGCAGAGTCGCGGAACACCGGTAAGCCCGTTGCCCTCACGCTGTCCGAGGAAATCCCGCCCATGGTGGACCAGATCAGGTTCTTCGCCGGAGCGGCGCGGATGCTCGAGGGCCGCTCGGCTGGCGAGTACATGTCCGGGTTCACGTCCTTCATCAGGCGCGAGCCGATCGGTGTCTGCGCCGCTGTGACGCCGTGGAACTACCCGATGATGATGGCGACCTGGAAGTGGGCGCCAGCGATCGCGGCGGGCAACACGATGGTGCTCAAGCCATCAGATACGACGCCGGTGACCACCCTGCTGCTCGCGGAGCTGATGAGCGAGCACCTGCCGGCCGGCGTCTTCAACGTGATCTGCGGTGACCGGGACACGGGGCGCGCGCTTGTCTCCCACCCGATCCCGCAGATGGTGTCTATTACAGGCAGCGTCCGGGCTGGCAAGGAAGTCGCGACGGCGGCCGCGACCGACCTGAAGCGCGTGCACCTGGAGCTCGGCGGCAAGGCTCCCGTCATGGTGTTCGACGACGCCGATCCCGCCAAGGCCGCCGAGGCAATCGCGATCGCCGGCTACTTCAACGCCGGGCAGGACTGCACCGCGGCGACCAGGGTCCTTGCCGGGCCCCGCGTGCACGACGACTTCGTCGGAGCGCTCGTCGAGCAGGCCAAGGGCCAGACCACCGGCGGGCCGGACGTCGAGGGCGCGGACTTCGGCCCGCTCAACAACGCCAGCCAGCTCGAGCGGGTCTCCGGGTTCGTCAGCCGACTGCCCGATCACGCGCGCGTGCTCGCCGGCGGCAAGCAGGCAGGTGACCGCGGCTACTTCTACGAGGCCAGCGTCGTCGACGGCCTGCGGCAGGATGACGAGATCATCCAGAATGAGATCTTCGGCCCGGTGATCACCGTCCAGCAGTTCAGCGACGAAGACGAGGCCCTGGCGTGGGCCAACGGCACCCAGTACGGACTCGCCTCGTCGGTCTGGACCTCCGACCACGGCAGGGCGATGCGGATGGCGAGGCGGCTGGACTTCGGCTGCGTCTGGATCAACACGCACATCCCGCTGGTCGCCGAGATGCCGCACGGCGGCTTCAAGCATTCTGGTTACGGCAAGGACCTGTCGATGTACGGTTTTGAGGACTACACGAGGGTCAAGCACGTGATGTCGGCACTGGACTAGGCGGTACTGGACTAGCCCGGCACCTGAAGTCTCGGCCCGACCGCTGCAGCCCTGTGCCGCGGTCGGGCCGAGATCTGTCTGACCTTAGTGTCCTGCCCGCTGCAGCGTGCGCCTGACCCGTGCGGACACCTCACGCGGGCTGAACGGCTTAGGAATGTACTCCTCCACGCCGAGCCGAATGCTGTCCGCGCGGTCATCCTCGCTCGTATGGCCGGTCAGCATGACGATCGGCACCGCGCTGGTCGCTGGATCCTCGCGGAGCGCCCTGACCACGCCGAAGCCGTCCAGCTTGGGCATCGTGTTGTCCAGGATGAGCAGGTCGGGCCGGCCGGACCTGACCAGGCTCAGCGCCTGTTCACCATCGGCGGCCTGCACCACCTCGTAGCCGTCCGCCTCGAGCCTCGCGGCAAGCAGCGCGCGCATCGTCGCAGAGTCGTCCGCTATCAGGATCTTCATCTCATTCCTCGGCTAGCCGGGCGCGGCATGCCGCCGCGATGTCCGCGATGTCGACGTGCTTGAGCATCAGGTCAGCGCGCTCGTCCTGGGGATCCAGGAAGTGCAGGGCCTGCCGGTACGAGCGGCGGGCGGCGGCGCCGTCACCTATCCCGTCGTAGGCACGCCCGAGCGTGAACGCCGCGAGCGCAAAGGTGGAATCGGCGTAGAGGGCGCGGCGCAGCGCAGCCGCCGCGGCGCGCGGATCGC
This sequence comes from uncultured Actinomycetota bacterium, assembly GCA_963739025.1. GTDB lineage: Bacteria > Actinomycetota > Actinomycetes > Streptosporangiales > Streptosporangiaceae > Chersky-822. The sequence goes on from CAVTYS010000010.1 coordinate 326,622, forward strand.
CCGCCTCCAGGGCCACCAGGCCGTGAACGAACTGGGCCTCCGCGTCCATCGGGTCCTCGGCCAGCATCGCCGACAACGTCACGTCTGCCTGGTCCCTGTGCCCCCGGTCGGCCGCGTCCAGCGCCGCCGACAGCCGGTCGTGGCGGGACCGGAGGCCAGCAGCCGGCCCGGAGGGCCCGTCGTCCGCCATGCCGGGCGGCCGCCGTGGGCCGTCCAGCCCGCCAGAGCCGTGCGGCGACCTTGTCGGGGGCGGCGGCGCCTGCGTGCACGATGGCGCCACGGCGGGCGCCGGCGACGGTGCCGGCCCGCGCAGCAGCGCGTCGGCAGCGCCGAGCACCAGCACGCCGCCTGGCCGCAGCGAGTTTCCCAGCGCCTCGATCACTCGTCCGGCCAGTCCGGCGCCGAAGTAGATGAGCACGTTGCGGCAGACGATCACGTCGAAGGCCTGTTCGCCAGGCGGCGGGAACGTGTCCGTGGCCAGATTGTGCCTGGCGAACCACACCATCCTCCGCAATTCGTCGCCGACCACGTAGCCGCCTTCCGGCACCGGCTCGAAGTAGCGCCCGAGCCGGCGTGCGTTGAGCGCGCGGAGCGCCCTGCCCCGGTACCGGCCAGCGCGGGCGGCCTCGATGGCGCCGCGCGAGATGTCCGTGCCGAGTACCGACACGGGGGCTGGATCGGGGGCGAACGCCTCGGCCGCGAGCATGGCGAGCGAGTAGGCCTCCTCGCCCCGCGCGCAGCCGCTGCTCCAGGCCCGGACCTGGCTGTGCCCGGCCGCGTCGCCAGCCTGCCGCAGCTCATGCCAGTCGATGACCGCTAGCTGGTCCTTGTCCCGCAGGAACGAGCTCTCCTGGATCGTCAGCTCGTCGGTGAGCCTGTCGAGCAGTTCGTGTCCGCCGGGACTGGCCGTCGCTCGCGCGATGTCGCACGGGTCCAGGTCAGGAGCGGCCCGCCGCAGCGCGGCGAGCAGCGCCGCCTCCCGGTGGGCGGGCAGCACGAGGCCGGTCTGGCTGCGGACAAGCGCGATGACCTCGCCAAGGCACCCGGTCACGACGTGCCCGCCAGCGGCTGGTGGCGCAGCCCGGCCAGGTAGCTGACGATCTCGGCCGGGGGCAGCACCAGGTTGACGCCGCTCTCGGCCGCCGCCTTTGGCATTCCGTAGACAGCCGACGACTGTTCGTCCTGTGCGATGGCGAAACCGCCTGCCCGCCGCACTGCTGCTACACCGCTGGCGCCGTCCGTACCCATCCCCGACAGCACCACAGCGACGGCGCCATGGCCTGCTTCGGCCGCGATGCTGGTCAGCAGCACATCGCCGGATGGGCGGTACCGGCTGCCGCTCGCGCTCTTGTCAAGCTCAAGCCGCCCGGCCGCGCCGAGCCGCAGGTCCGCGTCCTCTGGCGCGATCCACGCCCCCTGGCCTGCCAGCGCGCCGTGCTCAGCGACTCGCACCGGCAATCCGGCCGCCTGATCGAGCCAACTGACCAGCCCAGGGGTGAAGCCCGCGCTGATGTGCTGAACCACCAGCAGCGGGATTGGATAGCCAGGCGGCAGCGCGGCCAGCATGCTCGCGAGGACCGTCGGCCCGCCGGTGGACGCGCAGAACCCGATCGCCGCAGCGCCACGGCCCTGACCTGGCGTGTTGGAGCGTCGCCTGAGGCTGGCCCGGGGATGCCTGATCACCTTGGCCCTCGCCAGCAGCCGCACCCTGTCACGAAACGCGGAGCTGGCGGGATCGGCAGGATCGGCCAGGTTGATCTCGTCCCTGGCGATTGCATCCACGGCCCCGGCTGCCCGGGCCGCGTCCGCCAGTTCGGCCTTGCCCAGGACTGCGGGAAGCAGCACGAGCACGGGCAGCGGCCGGGACGACATGATCTCCTCGACGGCCGCGAGGCCGCTCGCGCCTGGCCGGCCCTCCGGGTCTACTGCTGGCCTCTGGCCCTCAGGGCCGACTGCTTGCCTCGGGCCCATGTCGATCGCGATCATGTCGATCGCCGTGCCGGCGAGCAAGGCCACGGCTTCGGCTGGGTCAGGCTGGCACGCGACTACCGAGATGTCGCCGTCGTACTCGAGCAGCCGGCGCAGCGCCGCCGCGTAGCCGGGGGTCTCACCGCAGATCAGGATGCGCAGCACGGCGTCATACTCCGATTAGGCGCTCGACGGTCGCGAGCAGCGCGTGCTGGTCGAAGCTCCGCTTGGCCATGTATGCGTCGGCGCCGGCCTCGATCCCGCGGCGTACGTCATCCTGCGATCCGTGCGCGGTCACCACGACCACGGGCAGCGACGAGCGCACCGGGTCGGCACGGATCGCGCGGGTCAGTTCGAGCCCGCCGAGCTGAGGCATCTCCAGGTCGGTGACGACAAGCGCGATCGCGGGCTCGCGGCCGAGCACGTCAAGCGCTTCGCGGCCGTCGCGGGCCGTCAGCACCTGATAGCCAGCGGTCTCCAGGATGCTGCGCTGGAGTTCCCTGGCCGTGAACGAGTCTTCGGCAACCAGGATCGTGGGTGCGGCGGGCGCGTCCGCAGGCTCTGATCCTGGCATCGCGCTGTGCCCGTGAGCGGCGCTGGCAGTCAGCGCGTGCGGGTCGGCGAGCAGCGCGATCCTCCCGTCGCCGAGCACCGCGGCGCCGAGGAAGGCGCCGGCCCCGCTCAGCAGCGGGCCGAGTGGCTTCACCGCTATCTCCTGCTGGCCGACGAGCGCGTCGCAGGCGACCGCGATCGTCCGCTCCGACGTCTTGATCACGAGCGCTGGCGGCCGCTGCGGCAGCGCTGGCGCGGCGGCCCCGACGAGCGCGGCAAGGTCGGCCAGCGGCAGCGGCCGGTCGTGAACCAGCACCATTCGCTGGCCCTGCACCCTCATCACGCCGGTGACGGTGACGACCTCGGTCACCGTCGCCAGCGGAACGGCGAACAGCGCCCCGCCTCGCTCGACGAGCAGCACGTCCATGAGCGAGAGCGCGAGCGGGAGCAGCATTACCACCTCTGTGCCTCGGCCAGGCTGGCTGCGGACTTCCAGGCTGCCGCCGAAGGAGCGCACGTGGTCCCGCACGGCGTCCAGCCCGACGCCGCGGCCCGCCGCGCCGCTGACTTCGCCCGCCGTCGAGAATCCGGGACTTGTCAGCAGGTCGGTCAGTGACCCGGCGCTGCTTGCCTGCGCTGCCGTCGCCGCGGACACGCCGCGCCCGTCGTCGGCGACCGCGACCTCGACGACGCTGCCGCGCGATACGGCGCGCAACTCGACCCTGCCGCAGCCCGGCTTGCCGGCCTTCTCCCGTTCGGCTGGCGTCTCGATCCCGTGGATGACGGCGTTGCGCAGCAGGTGCGCGATCGGTTCTGAGAGCGAGTCGAGCACGACCCTGTCGAGTTCGGTGTCGTCGCCGACGACGACGAATTCCGCCTCTTTGCCGGTCTGGATGGCCAGGTCACGGACCACCCTGGGCAGCGGGCCGCAGATCGTCGCCAGCGGCAGCGTCCGCAGCCCGACAGCGGTGTCCCTGAGCTCATCGAGCATCCGCGCGGCCGCCTGCCCGTCGCCGGCGAGGCCCGCGTCGGCACCGGCTTCTGATTCTTCCTGTCCGGCTGCCTTGAGCCGGTGCTGCATGACCTCGGCGACCACGTCGATGAGGTGATCGATCTTCCCGGCCGGCACGCGCAGCAGGTGCCCCTCGGCGCCTGCCGAGCTCTCCGCCTGCCCTGGTCCTTCGGGCCGGCTGCTGGCCGCAGGCCCGGTTTCGGCCTGGAGTGTCTCGGCGGTGGCTGTCTCGGCCGGCACTGGCGCGATGCTCTCCCTGGCCGTGGCGAGCTCGCCGAGCAGGTCACCAGGAGGCAGCCCGGCGCCGGCCACCAGCGCCCGTTCCGCGGTGACGGCCCTGAGCAGAACGGTCGCCAGCCCAGGTGGGAACGTCCCGGATCCGCGGACGGCGTCAAGGACGTCTTCCATGGCGTGGGCGAGCGTGCCGACGTCGTCCCGCCCAACGAACCCCGAAGTGCCCTTGAGCGTGTGCGCGTGCCTGAACAGCGCGTCGACGGTCTCGGCCCCCGCCCGCCCTGACTCGACCGCGACCAGGGCCGCGTCCATCTCGTCGAGCCGCTGGGCCGCTTCGTCACGGAAGACCTGATCGAGATCAGGCCCTTCGGGCGGGCTGCTTGCTTCCGGCCCTTCGGGCAGGCCGCTGGCGTCAGGCCCTTCGGGCCGGCTGTTTGCCTCGGGCCCGGTCATGACGCGGACTCGGCTAGCGCCAGGAACACACTCGGCACGTCAATGACGCCGACCAGTTCGCCGTCGGTCAGGGTCGTACCGGTCACGAGCCCTGGCCGCGCGGCCGGTCCCGGCCCGGGCAGATCACCTGCCGGGGACGGCTCGGGCAGGTCGCCCACGTCGACGACGTCGCTGATCGCAAGGCCGACGCTGAGGCCGGCGTCCTCGGCGACCAGCATCAGGCCAGGTGCGGTACTGGACGGCACGCCGAGCAGGCTGGCCAGGTCCGCGACCGGCAGCACCTGGCCGCGCACGTTCCGCACGCCGATGATCGCGGGCGGCGTGCCCGGGACAGGCGTGCAGTCGCCAAGCTCACGGATCTCGACGACATGGTCAACGAGAACGCAATACTGCTCGGGCCCGACCTTGAAGCGGGCATAAGTGGCCACGGCTACCATCTCCGCCCGCATGCACAGGGCCGCCGGGTACTGGGCCGCCGGGTACTGGGCCGCCGGGTACTGGGCCGCCGTTGAGCGCGCCGCCGTGCAGGGCGCCCTCCAGCTCGCCGAGCAGGCCCTCCAGCCGCTCGGAGTTGGCCACCCACTGGGTCTGGTCCGCGGCGAGCTGGTCGGCGGCCTCCCTGATCTGCTGGATAGCGCTGTCCACCTGGTCGGCCGCCGACTTCTGCTGCTGCGTGGCCAGTATCGACTCGCCGAGCATCGCAGACGTGGAGGACATCAGCTCGCCAACCTCCCTGGCCTGGCGTGATCCCTCCTCCGTCGCCATGATCGTCGCGTTGGTCTCGTCCTGCACTGCCGCGATGATTTCGCTGATCGATTCCGTCGAGCGGGTCGACCGCTCGGCCAGCCGCCTGACCTCCGTGGCCACCACGGCGAACCCGCGTCCTGCCTCACCGGCCCTGGCCGCCTCGATCGCGGCGTTCAGCGCGAGCAGGTTGGTCTGCCGTGAGATGTCGCTGATCAGCTCCAGGATCTGACCGATCTTCTGTGCCCGGTCGCCGAGCGACAGCACGCGGTCCGCGATGGCCTGCACCTTGTCCTGCATGTCGCGCATCGTGTCGCCGGTGCGGTCGGCAGCCTCGCCCATCCCTCGCACGCCGTCGGCGATCGCGCCGGCGGTGGTCGCCAGCTCCTCGATCGTCGCGGAGGTCTGAGCCACCGCCGACGACTGCTCAGCGGCCACGGCCGCCGCGCTCTTGCCCGCTGACCGCAGATCGTCGACGACTCCGCCGAGCACGCCAGCGGTCGACCTGAGCCGCTCGAGCAGCTCGTCCCTGTCGCTCAGTCGCTCGAGGGCAGCCCGCAGCTCCGACTCCCTGCGCAGCCCGGTCCTGAGCAGCCGGACAGTCACGATCGTGAACGCCGCACCGGTCAGGATCGCCAGCACGGCGGCGATGATCCCGGTCACACGCGCCTGAGCGGCGTCAGACCTGGCGCTGGCGGCGGCGGCCGCCGCGTCACCAGCTTCCGCCCTGACGAGCGCGCCGACCGGCGACAGCACGTCGGCGGAAATGGCGTCAAGGTGGTTGATGCCCGCCAGCTCCGTCGCGGGTTTGGCGTTCGTCGTGGCGTTGCTGATCCGCAGAAACTTGCCGTAAAAGGCCGCGTGCCGGGATTCGGCCTTCGCAAGATCCCTGCGGCCGGCCCCGGTTCCCGGCGTGAGCTGCCGCGTGATCCGGGCGAAGGCCCGGCGCTGCGTGGTGATGTCGCGGGCCGTGCCAGCGTTCGGATCGATGAGGTACTCGCTCATCTCGGCGCGCTCGTGCCAGAACGCGCTAACCAGGCCGACGGCCGTTCCGGCCTCGCCACGCGATGCCGCGGCCCGCTGCCAGTCATCCAGTGCCGACTCGTAGCGCCAGATCGTGATGCTGATGGCGAGCGCGATGACCAGGATCGCGAACGTACTGGTCGCCGCGATGATCCTGGCTGGTCTTCCGGGCCGGCTGCTGGCCCCGGGCCCGCGCTGCAGTCTGCTCGTCACCGCGTGATCGCTTCCGCTCCCCCGGTACGCCAGCCGCGAACCCCCCGGAATGCGGCACGACCTGTCTGGTCGCACTTCACGATTTACCCGGCTCGCGACCGACGTATCGCCCCTGACCGGGCCAGACACCGGACGGTAGGATCGCCACGTGCCAGATGACGCGGGGATAAACCGGATACTCGTCGTAGCCGCCCACCCGGATGACGTGGACTTCGGCCTGGCCGGAACGGTCGCGACGTGGACGGACGCCGGCATCGATGTCATCTACTGCATCGTGACAAACGGTGACGCGGGCGGTCACGACACGTCCGTGAGCAGAGCCGACATGGTCGTCTTGCGCCAGGCCGAGCAGACCGCCGCGGCCAAGTGCGTCGGCGTCAGCGAGGTGCGGTTTCTTGGCTACGCTGACGGCCGGGTCGAGCCGTCCCTCGACCTGCGCAGGGACCTGGCCAGGGTGATCAGGCAGGTCAGGCCCGACCGCGTCACGTGCCCGTCGCCCGAGCGGAACTACGCCAGGATCCCGGCCAGTCATCCCGACCACCGGGCAGTGGGGTCAGCCACCCTGGACGCCGTCTACCCGGACGCCCGCAACCCGTTCGCCTTCCCCGAGCTCGCCGCCGACGGCCACGAACCCTGGACCGTGCACCAGGTCTGGATCTCTGGCAGCCCGCAGCCGACGCACTTCGTGGACGTCACGGACACATTCGACCGAAAGATCGCCGCGCTTCGCGCGCACGAGAGCCAGACCGGGCATATGGACAATCTCGCTGAGATGATCCGCAGCTGGCTGAGCCACTCGGCGGAACTTGGCGGACTGCCCGCCGGCAGGCTCGCCGAGGCCTTTCAAGTCATCGAGATCCGCTAGCACGGCCGCAAGATGTCGAATCGGCAAACTTAACAAAGCGCTCAGGCAAATAAAGCGCTCAGGCAAATAACAGGTAAAGCAAAGCTCGGCAGGACCAGGTCATCGGACCCGAGTGAATGCCCATCGCCAGCAGCACGTGGCTGGGCTGAGCGACGCCAGCCGTGCAGGCCGAGCCCGTGCCCCCGCCCCCTAAGCCCGGTCAGCCGCCCGGCCAGTCAACCGGGCAGCAGTCCAACGCGCACGCGGCCGGGGTCGGCCTGATCTTGCTGGGGGTGTTCTTGCTGGGCTTCCTAGCGTACCTGTTCGGGATCTCCTCCGTGCAGGAAGCGCGGGCGCCGTCCAACGCCTACGCGAGCCTGCGCGCCCTGCTCGCGCAGCAGGTGGCACCCCTGGCCGCGACCACGCCTGGCGCCCCAGTCGCGATCCTGACCATCCCGGCGATCGGCATCAAGAACATGATCGTGGTCGAGGGCACGTCGCCGGAGAACACCGAGCTAGGGCCCGGGCACGTCAGGAACACGCCGCTGCCAGGCGAGAACGGCATGTCCGAGATCGTCGGCCGGCGCGCCACCTTCGGCGCCCCGTTCGGCAGGCTGGGCGAGTTGCGCCGCGGCGACAAGGTCACTGTCATCACCGGTCAGGGCAAGGCCTCCTACACGGTGGTCGCCAGGGGCGACAGCAGCCACCTGGTGAAGGATCCCGCGCCGAACCGGCTGCTGCTGCTGACCGCGTGCTCGGCGGCGGTGCCGACGACCTACTGCTACCTGGACGCCGAGCTCACCTCGGCGCCCCGGCAGGATCCCGGCGGCAGGCCGCCGATCAGCGCGGCTGAGACGCCGCTCAGCGGCGACAGCAGCGTCCTGGTGCTGACGCTCATCTGGGGCCTCGCGCTCGTCATCATCTCGGTGACCGGTACGGTCGCCGCGGCCCGATGGTCTCCGTGGCTCGCCTACCTAGCGGCGGCGCCGCCTGCCCTGGCGGTGCTCTGGAACCTCTATCAGAGCCTCGCCGCTCTGCTCCCGAACGTCTACTGAACCCGGAGAGCCATGCCCGACGCAGCGAGTCCGATGAACGACGAGCCGACCGAGACGCAGACGCAGACGCTGCTCCCGACCGCTGGGCCGCTCGCCGGGCTGACGGCGCGGAACATCTCGGCCTGGTTCGGCGATCACAAGGTGCTCGACCGGGTGTCCCTGACCATGGATCCGGGCACCGTCACCGCACTGACCGGCCCGTCGGGCTGCGGCAAGTCCACGTTCCTGCGGATCCTGAACCGGATGCACGAGATGATCAGGGGCGCGGCGCTGGCCGGAGAGGTCCTGCTCGACGACGTCGACATCTACAGCGCGGCGCACCGACCCACCGACGTCAGGCGCGGGATAGGGATGGTCTTCCAGAAGCCCAACCCGTTCCCTGCGATGTCGATCTACGACAACGTCGAGACCAGCCTGCGCCGCGCGGGCCTCTGGACCGAGATGAGCCGGCGGCTCAAGGCTCCAGGTGGCGGGCTGTCCGGCGGGCAGCAGCAGCGGCTCTGCATCGCCAGGGCGCTCGCCGTCACGCCCGACGTGCTGCTCATGGACGAGCCGTGCTCGACCCTGGATCCCACGTCGACGAGGCGGATCGAGGACACCATCGCCGAGCTGCGCGACCAGGTGACGATCGTGATCGTCACGCACAACATGCAGCAGGCAGCGAGGGTCTCGCAGAAGTGCGCGTTCTTCCTCGCGACCGACAAGACGCCAGGCTACATCGTCGAAGCGGGCCTGACCGAGCAGATGTTCGCGGCGCCGGCCGACCCGCGCACGGCCGACTACGTCAACGGCAGGTTCGGCTAGCGGCCAGCGCGGGCAGGGACTGGTGCGTTACGCCCCGCCGGCTCTAAGTTTGGCAATCAGGTGCACCAGCCGTCTCCTTAGGAGTTCGCGCATGACCAAGATCAACGTGACAGTCGACGGCGTCAGCTACGCCGACGAAGTAGAGCCAAGGCTTTTGCTCGTCCATTACCTACGTGACGTGATCGGCAAGACCGGTACGCCGATCGGATGCGACACCTCCAACTGCGGTGCATGCACCGTCCTGATGGACGGGATCTCGGTCAAGAGCTGCTCGGTGCTGGCCGTCCAGGCCGACGGCGCCGATATCACCACCATCGAGGGCCTCGCCAACGGAGAGTGGCACCCGCTGCAGAAGGCCTTCAACACCGAGCACGCGCTGCAGTGCGGCTACTGCACCCCAGGGATGATCCTGGCCTCCGTGGACCTGCTGCAGGACAACCCGAATCCCACCGACGAGCAGATCAGGGACGGCCTGGAGGGCAACCTGTGCCGGTGCACAGGTTACGAGAACATCGTCCGCGCCGTCCGCCGCGCCGCACAGGCAGGAGCAGGCCAGTGACCGCCACCGCGCAAGCGCCTGCCGCCGAACTCGGCAGGGCACGTACCCGCAAGGAAGACGCGAGGCTGGTCACCGGCCAGACCACGTGGACCGACAATCTGGTGCTGCCGGGCATGCTGCACATGGCGTTTGTCCGCAGCCCCTACGCGCACGCCAAGATCACCTCAGTGGACCTGAGCGCCGCCAAGCAGATGCCAGGCGTGATCGCCGCCTTCTGCGGCGCCGACTTCGGCGAGGAACAGGGCAGCCTGCCGTGCGCGTGGCCGGTTACGCCCGACATCGTGATCCCGCCGCATCCGCCGATGGCAACCGACGAGGTCCGCTACGTCGGTGAGGCCGTCGCCGTGGTGGTAGCCCGCGACCGTTACACGGCAGCCGACGCCGTGGGGTCAGTCGACGTGACCTACGAACCGCTCGAGCCGGTTCTCGACATGAAGACGGCGCTCGACGAAGGCGCACCGAAAGTCCACCCGACCGGCAACAAGAGCTACGAGTTCGTGTTCCCGACCAGCGGCGACATCGACGCGGCGTTCTCAGGCGCGGACGTCGTGCTCGAGCGCGAGTACCGGCAGCAGCGGCTGATTCCCTGCGCGATGGAGCCGCGCGCGGTGCTCGCCTCCTGGCTGGGCGACGACGTCACGCTCTGGTCGGCGACCCAGATCCCGCACGTGCTGCGGTTCGCGATCGCGGCGTTCTTCGGCATCCCCGAGCAGTCGATCAGGGTGATCGCACCGGACGTCGGCGGCGGCTTCGGGTCCAAGCTGCAGGTCACCGCCGAGGAAGTCCTGGCCGTGCTGATATCCCGCAGGGTCGGCAAGCCGGTCAAGTGGACCGAGTCGCGCAGCGAGGGCAACATGACCGTGCACCACGGGCGCGACCAGTGGCAGCGGATCGGCATCGCGGCCGACAGCGACGGCAGGATCCGCGGCCTCAAGGTGGACCTGCTGGCAGACATGGGCGCCTACCTGATGCTGGTCACGCCTGGCGTGCCGCTGCTCGGCGCGTTCATGTACAACTCCATCTACAAGATGGACGCCTACGCGTTCAAATGCACAGGCATCTTCACTACGAAGATGCCGACCGACGCCTACCGTGGCGCGGGGCGGCCGGAGGCCACGTTCGCGATCGAGCGGATCATGGACGAGCTCGCCGTCGAGCTCGGCATGGAGCCGCTGGAGCTGCGCGAGCGGAACTGGATCAAGCACGAGGAGTTCCCGTACGCGACGATCTCCGGCCTCACGTACGACTCAGGGAACTACGAGGCGGCGACCGCCCGCGCGAAGGAACTGTTTGGCTACGACGCTCTCCGGGCAGAGCAGGCAGAACGGAACGCTCGGGGTGACTCGGTGCGGCTGGGCATCGGCATCTCCACGTACACGGAGATGTGCGGCCTGGCTCCGTCCCGCGTTCTTGGCTCGCTCGCCTACGGCGCTGGCGGCTGGGAGCACGCGTCGATCAGGATGCTGCCGACCGGCAAGGTCGAGGTGGTCACCGGCTCGAGCGCGCACGGCCAGGGGCACGAGACGGCGTGGAGCCAGATCGTCGCCGACCAGCTCGGCGTGCCGTTCGAGGACATCAGGGTGCTGCACGGCGACACCCAGGTCTCCCCGAAGGGCATGGACACCTACGGCTCACGCTCGCTCGTGGTTGGCGGGATGGCCGTGGTCGGAGCCTGCGACAAGGTGATCGAGAAGGGCAAACGCGTGGCCGCGCACATGATGGAGGCCAGCGAGAACGACATCGAGTTCGTCGGCGGCCGGTTCCAGGTACGCGGCGACCCCGAGCAGGGACGCTCGATCCAGGAGATCGCGCTCGCCACGTTCGCGGCGCACAACCTGCCGGACGGCCACGAGCCTTCGCTCGACTCCGACGCCACCTATGACCCGGAGAACTTCTCCTTCCCGCACGGCACGCACCTGTGCGCGGTCGAGGTGGACACCGAGACTGGCATGGTCAAGATCCGCTCGTACGTGGCGGTCGACGACATCGGTAAGGCCGTGAACCCGCTGATCGTGGACGGACAGGTGCACGGCGGCCTCGCGCAGGGCATCGCGCAGGCGCTGTACGAGGAGGCGGTCTACGACGACGCAGGCAACCTGCTCACGACGACACTCGCGGACTACCTGGTGCCGTCGGCGGCCGACCTGCCGTCCTACATCACCGACAGGACCGAGAGCCCGGCGGCGAACAGGCTCGGCGTGAAGGGCGTCGGGGAGGCGGGCACAATCGCCTCGACGCCTGCCGTGGTCAACGCGGTCGTCGACGCGCTCCGGCCGTTCGGCGTCAGGGATGTGACGATGCCGTGCTCGCCGGAACGCGTCTGGCGCACGCTGGAGGAAGCACGCGGTGCGAGCAATGGAGGCGCGGCATGATCCCGGCCATGTTCGACTATGTGAAGCCAGCCTCCATGGACGAGGCGGTCAGGGCCCTGGCCGAGGGTGGCGAGGACGCCAAGGTCATCGCCGGCGGGCAGAGCCTGCTGCCGCTGCTGCGGCTCAGGCTCGCCTACCCCGACTTGCTCGTCGACGTGGGCGGCCTCGACGAGTTGCACGGCATCAGGGATGCTGGTGACGAGCTTCTCATCGGGGCCGGGACCACTCACTACCAGCTGGTCCACGACCCGGTCGTGCGCGAGCACTGCGGCCTGATCGCGGAGGCCGCTGCGATGGTCGCGGATCCAGCGGTGCGGCACCGTGGCACGTTCGGCGGATCCTTGGCGCACGGCGACCCGGCTGGCGACTTGCCAGCCGTGGTGGTGGCGATGGGCGCGACCATGATCGCCCGCGGGGCCAGCGGCGAGCGTCAGATCGCGGCGTCCGACTTCTTCGTCGACTACCTCACGACGGCCCTGGAGCCCGACGAGATCCTGACCGGGATACGGGTGCCTAAGCTCGGCGGGGACTGGGGCTATCGTTACGAGAAGTTCCATCGGACCGCGCAGGCGTGGGCGATCGTAGGTGTGGCCGCACTGGCCAGGCGATCCAACGGGCACGTCGCGGAGGCCAGGGTCGGGCTGACCAACATGGGGTCGGTGCCGGTCAGGGCCAATGCCGTCGAGGCAGCCGCCGCGGGCGCAGAGGCGACCCGCGAGGCGCTGAACGCGGCGGCCGCGAGCGCAGCCGACGGGACTGAACCACCGGCGGATCTGCACGGGGCGCCCGACTACCGGCGTCACCTGGCGCGGGTCCTCACCGGCCGAGCACTGGCAGCAGCGGCGGGAGCCTGACGTAGAAGGCGGGAGCCTGAGAAATGGAACTTGAGCACTCATTCACTGTCCCGGTCCCCAAGAGCCGGGCGTGGGATGTGCTGCTCGACGTCGAGAGGGTGGCGCCGTGCATGCCGGGCGCCACCCTCGACTCCGTCGACGGCGACGAGATTCGCGGCAGGATCAAGGTCAAGGTCGGCCCGATTAACATGACCTACGCGGGCACGGCCCGGTTCGTCGAGAGGGACGAGGAAGCGGGCGTGGTCACGCTCGAGGCCTCTGGCAAGGAGACCAGGGGCGCTGGCACGGCGTCGGCGTCGGTCAGGTCGGTGCTCGAGGACGGCGGCGACGAGACCCACGTCAAGGTGCTGACCATCCTGAACGTGACCGGCAAGCCCGCGCAGTTCGGCCGCGGGGTGATGAACGAGGTAGGCGGCAAGCTGCTCGGCATCTTTGCCGCCAACCTCGCCGCGACGCTCGCGCAGGATGAGGGCGCAGTGCCGGGCGGTGCGGGCGCAGCCGCGGACGGCGTTGGTGTCACTAGCGGCGGGGCGGATGGCGGCGGCGCGGCTGGGGCTGCCGTGACCGGCGGGGGCACGGCCGAAGGTACGGCGGCCGCTGCGAGCGCGGCCAACGGTGCTGGCCCGAGGCCAGCGGCCGGCCCGGAGGGCGCGGCTGCCAATCCGGCGGCCGGTGCGCCGATCGACGACCTGAAGCTGCCAGCGAGGGCAACGAGCAGCCTGCGCAGGGACGGCATCGCGACGATCAGCCAGCTCGCGACCAAGACCGAGGACGAACTGCTGGCGATCGACGGGATCGGCCCCGCCTCCGTCGACGACATCAAGGCCAAGCTGAGTGACCTGGGTCTCGCGCTCGGCCAGCCGCCGACACCCCCCGCTGCGGCGACCCCGGCTTCGGCAGCGGCAACCCCGGCGCCGGCCCCGGCCGCGCCTCCTGTGGTGCCGCACGCGTCGGCCGCCAGGCACGCCGCTCACCAGCTCGAGGACGATGCGATCAACCTGCTCAAGGTCGCAGGCCTGCCCGTGCTGAAGCGGGCCATCCCCGTGCTCGCCGGCGTCATCGCGGCGCTGCTGATCGGCATGCGCGCGAAGGCACGCCGCCGCAAGCGCTAACCGGAGCAAGCGCCCGCCGGCCTATGGCCAGCGCTCTTCACGCCGGCAGCGATGAACCCCCGGCCGGGGTCCCGGCGCCGGCAGGCGTTCATTGCTGTGCGTCCGGCGGCCTGAGTGAATTTCCCCTGGATATCGCCGAGATTCCTCTACGTTTAGCAGGCCTGCCGCCGAAGGCCGGCACGCTCAGCACCGAGGTTCCGGCAATTCGACAATTCACCATATAGCGATGGGGATAAAGAGTGTAGCAGGGCTAAAGTGGGTACTTATATACCACGGAGTGATCTTCCTTCTTTTGTCCTGGCAGCCCCGTATACTGTCGCTGATGCGCGAAGTCGCCAGCAACTGAGCGTGACTGAGCGCATTCATACAGTCTTCGTTCTCAGCAAGGAGCACCAGTGAGTGTCAGTCTCTCCAAGGGCGGCAACGTCTCGCTGTCCAAGCAGGCGCCAGGCCTGACCGCTGTCGTAGTCGGTCTCGGCTGGGACCCGCGCACCACGACCGGCGCCGACTTCGACCTCGACGCGTCGGCGATCATGCTCGACATGAGCGGCCGGGTCCTGTCCGACGGCCACTTCGTGTTCTTCAACAACCTGAAGAGCCCGGACGGCTCGTTGGAGCACATGGGCGACAACCTGACCGGCGGTGGCGAAGGGGACGACGAGCAGATCAAGGTCAACCTCGCCGCCGTGCCGGCGGAGTGCGGCAAGGTCACGTTCCCCGTCAGCATCTACGAGGCCGAGCAGCGTCAGCAGAACTTCGGCCAGGTGCGCAACGCGTTCATCAGGATCGTCAACCAGGCCGACAACAGCGAGATCGCGCGCTACGACCTCACCGAGGACGCCGCCACCGAGACCGCGATGATCTTCGGCGAGATCTACCGGAGCTTCGGCGAGTGGAAGTTCCGCGCCGTCGGCCAGGGCTACGCGTCAGGCCTGAAGGGCATCGCCCAGGACTTCGGCGTCAACGTCGGCTGACGCGGCCCGAGTCTTATCGCGGCCAGTTGCCCGACTGCTTTCCGGGCAACTGGCCGCGCAGGCAGATCGTACGGGGCAATGGAGGGTTAGTGCTGGCGCTGTTCCGGCTTCCAATTGCAGTCACCATCGTGGGCATCGTCGTCGCCGGGATTCTCGGCGGCCCATCGATAGCTGGAGTAGTCACCATCCTCGCCATTCTCGAGGTGTCGCTGTCCTTCGACAACGCGGTGGTCAACGCGACTGTCCTGCAGAAGATGAACCCGTACTGGCAGCGAATCTTCCTGACGGTCGGCATCCTCATCGCAGTCTTCGGCATGCGCCTGCTGTTCCCGCTGATCGTCGTCACCATCGCCGGTCATATCTCCCCGGTCCATGCGCTCGACCTCGCCCTGCACCACCCGCACGAGTACGCGGCCAAGCTGACCGCGGCGCATCCGGCGATCGGCGCGTTCGGCGGGATCTTCCTGCTCATGATCTTCCTTGACTTCCTCTTCGAGGACCAGGAGATCAAATGGCTGGTCCCGGTGGAGCGGCCGCTCGCCAAGATCGGCAAGCTCGACCAGGCCTCCGTCATCATCGCCCTGCTCTTCCTGACCATCGCGGCGACCACATTCGGTCAGCACGACACGACCAAGGTGCTGCTCTCTGGCGTCGCCGGGCTCGCCACCTACCTGGCGGTGTCCAGCCTGAGCACCCTGTTCGAAGCGGAGGAAGAGGCGGTCGTCGGCGGCGGCGAATCGGCTGCCGGCGCGGATGCCGACGGCGAGGAATCAGCGCCGGTCAAGGTCCCCGCGAACCTTGCCAGGCTGGGCCTGTTCACGTTCTTGTACCTGGAAGTGCTTGACGCCTCGTTCAGCTTCGACGGGGTCGTCGGAGCGTTCGCGATCACCGACATGATCTTCGTGATCGCGCTCGGTCTTGGTATCGGCGCGTGCTACATCCGGGCGCTCACCGTCTACCTGGTGCGCAAGGGAACCCTGGCCGAGTACGTCTACCTCGAGCACGGCGCCCACTGGGCGATCGGGGCACTCGCCGTCCTGCTCTTCGTCACCATCCGGGTGAAGGTCCCCGACATCGTGACAGGACTGATCGGCATCGGCTTTATCGGCGCGGCGCTGATCTCGTCGATCGTGCGCAACCGCAAGGCCGACCAGGAACTCGAGCCGGCCGGAATGCCGGAACCGCTAGGAACGTGAGGCCACCGAGCGCAGCACGCACACCGAACAGGACCTTCAGGAGGGTCATCCCATGCCGATCGACTACACCAAGCGCCGCCCGGAAGCCGCGCATCCAGGTGGCGTCAGCCTGAGCAAGGTCACCCTCACCAAGAGCGCGCCGACCGTCTCGCTCAGCAAGCAGGTGGGCGGCAGCGCCGCGAGCGGCGAGCTGAGGGTGAACCTGAACTGGAACTCCCGGCCGGCGTCCGGCGGCCTGTTCAAGCGTCAGGCGTCGGGCAGCATCGACCTCGACCTCGGCTGCCTCTACGAGTTCGGCAACGGCAGGAAAGGCGTCGTGCAGGCCCTCGGCAACTCGTTCACCTCGCGCAACGACGGCAACCCGATCATCTCCCTCGACGGCGACGACCGGACGGGCGAGAGCACAGAGGGCGAGAACCTGAGGATCGATCTGTCCAGGTTGCCTGAGGTCCGCCGGATCCTGGTGTTCACCTACATCTACGAGGGCACGCCGAACTGGGCGGGGGCCAACGCCGTCGTCACGCTGTACCCGCAGGGCGGCGCGCCGATCGAGATCCACCTGGACGAGTCCGATCCCGGAGCACGCACCTGCGCGATCGCGTTGCTGGAGAGCACCGGCACCGACATGTCGGTTCGGCGGGAGGTCAGGTACATCAAAGGCACCCAGTCCGCCCTCGACGCCGCCTACGGCTGGGGCATGTCCTGGACCAAGGGCCGTAAGTGACCGTTCCGGACGACGACGTCCGGTCAGCCCCCGACGGCAACGCCGGGGGCCAGTCTCCCGCAGTCCAGTCTCCCGCAGTCCAGTCTCCCGCAGTCCAGTCTCCCGCGAACCAACCCCCCGCAGACCAGCCGCCGCCGCAGACGCCGCGTGCAGGCCAGCCCCCCGCCGACCGTTCACACCCAGATCAGCCGCCCCCAGATCAGCCGCCCGCAGATCAGCCGCCCGCAGAGACGCCGCCCCCCGGCGAGCCCCAGTCACCCGAGATGGGTGTGACACCCATTGCGGATGCCGGTGATGGGTGTCGCACCGATACAGCGGGTGTGGAGGTTGAAGCTGCCAAGCCAGCTGCCGCGGCAGCGGAATCAGCTCTCGAGCCTGCAGAGAACCCCGGCGGCCCAGAGCCGGTCGCGGCAGAGCCGGACACGGCAGAGCCGGACACGGCAGAGCCGGACACGGCAGAGCCGGACACGGCAGAGCCGGACACGGCAGAGCCGGACACGGCAGAGCCGGTCGCGGCAGAGCCGTTGCCCGATGCCCAGCTCACGGACGTTCTCGCCGGGCTGACCTCGCTGGGCTCAAGGGTGGACGAGCTCGCGGCCGCGGCAGCCGAGCTGGCCAGGCTGCGCAACAGGGACACCGAGCTGATTGCCCGGCTGCACGACGACGTCACGAGGCTCCGCACCGGCGAGATCTCTGCCGCGCTGAACCCGGTGGTGACCGGGATGATCAAGCTGCACGACCAGATGGTCAGCCTCGGCGCGCTGAACGACCCGGACAGCCCGGTCGGCATGCTGCACACCCAGCTGCTCCAGACGATGGAGCTGACCTGCGCGATCAAGCCGTTCTCCCCGGCTGCCGGCGAACGCTTCGACGCGTCCCGGCATACCGGGATCCGGCGGATCCCGACACCAGACGCATCGGCAGACGGCACGATCGCCGGTACCGTCAGGGCCGGGTTCGCGAGGGCGGACGGCTCGGTCGTGCGCGTCGCCGAAGTAGAAGTGCACCGGCTGTCGGGCTGACCATGCGACCCGACAGGATGATGCGCCCGAGCATGGGAGGTCCCCGTGGCTAACAAGGTCTATGGCATCGACCTGGGAACGACGTACTCGTGCATCGCGCACGTGGACGAGTACGGCCGGCCCGCGGTGATCATCAATGCCGACTCCCAGCCGACCACGCCGTCGGTTGTCCTGTTCGACTCGCCCACCGACGTCGTCGTCGGCGTGCAGGCCAAGCGGCAGGCCAGGATCCGGCCCGATGATGTCGCGTCGCTGGTCAAGCGGCACATGGGCGAGGCCGACTGGCGGTTCGCCGCGCACGGGCAGGAGTACTCGGCGTCGGCCGTCTCCAGCCAGATCCTGCGCAGCCTGGCCAATGACGCTGCCAGGGCGACGGGCCAGGCGGTGAGCGACGTCGTGGTCACGGTGCCCGCCTATTTCGGGGACGAGGAGCGGAAGGCCACAAAGCTGGCCGGTGAACTAGCGGGGCTCAACGTCGTCGACATCATCAACGAGCCGACCGCGGCGGCGTTCAGCTACGGGTTCGCACAGGAAGGCTCGGCCGCCCACACCGTGCTGGTCTACGACCTCGGCGGCGGAACGTTCGACTCGACGGTCATCTCGCTCGCCGAGAAGAGCATCAGCGTGGTCGCGACCGACGGTGACCACGCACTCGGCGGCGCGGACTGGGACGACCGGCTCGCCCAGTACCTGTCGCAGAAGTTCGGCGAGGCAGCGCCTGCGGCCGGCGACCCGCTCGATGACACCTACGGCGCGCAGGACCTCATCACCTCGGCCGAGGACGTCAAGCAGGCGCTGACTGCCCGCGAATCCGTGGACGCCCTGGTGGTGTTCGGCGCCGACCGGGCCAGCGTGACCGTGACCAGGCAGGCGTTCGAGGAGCTCACCAGCGCGCTGCTGGAGCGCACCATCACGCTCACCCAGAAGGTCCTGACCGCGGCCCAGGAGAAGGGCGTGCAGGGCATCGACAAGGTGCTGCTGGTCGGTGGCATGAGCAAGATGCCGGTCGTGGCGAGGCGGCTCGCCGAGGCCTTCCCCGAGCTGCCGCCCGCCGAGCTGACCGACCCCGACCTCGCGGTCGCGAAAGGCGCGGCGATCTACGGGCAGAAGAAGGAGCTCGAGAGCTACGTCATCTCGGACCTCGTGGCCCAGGGCAAGCTGGCCGAGGGGCAGACGATCGCCGACGCGAATCCCGTCGACCTGAACAAGGCGGTCGCGACCACGGCCAGCGAGTACGGGCTGGCCAGCACGGCCGTCGCCGACCTCGTGCAGACCCAGGTCAGCAACGTAACCAGCCGCGGCTTCGGCGTCGTCGTGATGGACAGGGAGACCAGCACCGAGTACGTCGACTTCCTCGCCCACGCCAACGACGCGCTGCCGATCACGGTCTCCGAGCTCTACTACACCAACGTTGACGACCAGCGAGTCGTGCAGATCCAGGTCGTCGAGCAGGCCACGAGCGTGGAGTCGGCCAAGCCAGCGGACAACAAGGTGATCATCGAAGGGCCCATTGACAACATCCCGGCCGGCTTCCCGCGCGGGACCCCCGTGGAGGTCACGTTCGCGATGGGCCGTGACCAGACGATCAAAGTGACGGCCCGCCACGCCGCGGTCGCCGAGCCGCTCGTGCTGCGGATCGAAGTAGGCGTGTCGTCGGCTGCCATGCGCGACGCGGAGCTGGCGAAGGTCAATTTGCTCAAGCAGAGGACCTGAGGTAACTATCGCTTGTCGCCGCGATTGCCGCGCGGCGGCTGGCTTCTGATTGTGTCCGGGGAGCGGGGAGATGACCGAGGTCGGCGCGTTCGACGCGACCGGCTACCGGCAGCGCGTGCTGTCCAGGCTCCGCGGTGCGACGGCGCTCGATATGTCAGATCCATTCTTCATCGTCGACCTGCCCGTCGACGTCGATGACACTGACCTGATCCGCGCCCGCATCTCAGCGCTGGTCGGGTTCTGGAACAAGGAGCGCAGCCCCAACTACAAGGCGCTGTCCGCTGAGCTCGCCAGGCATCGCGGTGACCTGGAGGCGGTCCTGCTCGACCCGGCCAAGCGAGCCGACTGCGCCGCCAGGGTCAGGGCCGCCAGGGCCGCCGCCGACGCGGACCGCTACGGCGCGCTCGACTCGCTCGCCGAGAAGCTGGTAGCCCGCTACCAGGGTCTGCCGCGATCCCGGCTGCCGACGCTGGCCAGGCTCGCGAAGACCAGGGGCCTCGATGACGCCGCGTTCGCTGCGTGGGCCGGACAGCACCACGTGATCGAGGACGGCGCTGACGCCGAGCCGCTCGCCTCA
Source organism: uncultured Actinomycetota bacterium (assembly GCA_963739025.1). GTDB lineage: Bacteria > Actinomycetota > Actinomycetes > Streptosporangiales > Streptosporangiaceae > Chersky-822. The sequence goes on from CAVTYS010000010.1 coordinate 346,627, forward strand.
GGGGTACGAGCCCAGATCCGCAGCGACCTCGACGAGTTCGGCAGGCTGACCGGCGACGCGAGCCGGTCGGCGACGCTGTGGACGTTCCTCGGCATCGCGCCGACGACGTCCGCCGATGAGACCGCTGGCCGCCACGCCGAGCTGAGCGGCGAGAACGAGCGCAGGCAGCACGACCACCAGATGACGATCGTGGCCAACCTGCTCACCTACGTCAAACAACACCTCATGACCGGTGACGCCGCCCGCTACGCCGCGAGCCTGATCGAAGACGCGAAGGACAGGCTCCGCGACACCGTCGCCGAGAAGGTCATCGTGGACGGCGAGCTGAACGCCGCCGACTACGAAGCCTGCGTGCGCAAGGTCATCGGGTTCGGCTTCGGCCTGTCCAGCGAGCAGGCCAGGCTCGCGGTCCGGCGCGTCGGCACCGATCTCGGCGCGACGCTCGCGGTCGCCCCCGCCGTGGACTACCTGCTCTGCCCGAATTGCCGCGAGCCGCAGCCGGCGGGGGAACGAGGCCAGCAGCCGGCCGGGACGGCCCAGCAGAGCTGCCGGTACTGCGGCGCAGACCTGTACGTGCAGTGCCCGGCCTGCGGCCAGCAGGCAGAGGCCGCGGCGGTGGCGTGCCGGCACTGCGGCGTCAGCTACCGCGCGATCGAAGCGGCGGTCGAGCAGGTCACTGCGGCGCGCGCCGACCTCGCCCAGGGGAACCCGGCCGCTGCTCGCGCTCAGCTCGGCCCGGCCGCGGCTGCGGCGGCGAACGCCCCCGCGCTGGCAGGCCAGATCGCCTCGCTTTCCGCAGAGATCGACCGGGTGATCACCACCGCGGTCGCCGACTGGCGCGCGGCCGATGGCGATCTCAGCGCTCATCGGCTGTACGCGGCCGTGGACCGGCTGGCCAGGATCGCCAGGGTCGCCGCCGACGTGCCAGGCCCCTCCGGCGAATCGGCCGCCGATCAGCTCGCCGAGCTCGCCGCCAGGAAGGCATCCGTGCAGGCCGACATCGCGGCCGCGCGCAAGCTCCCTGACGAGCAGAAGGAAGCGGCGCTTGCCGAGATCCTCAGCGTGGCCAGCGACTGCGGCGAGGCCATCGACTTGCTGGCCGCGTTGCCGCTCGCCCCGCCGTCGAACTTGCGGGCCGACGTCAGCGCCGACTCGATCGCGCTGAGCTGGGAGCCCTCACCGTCTCGCGGGCAGCTCAGCTACAAGGTTGTCCGCCTGACGTCGCCGAGCAGCGGCGAAACCGACCGCCGGGTGCTCGGCACGACCGCCGCCACCGAGTTCGACGACGCCGGCGCTCCCGGTGGCGCCCTCATCGCGCACGAGGTCAGCGCCGTCTCGGGGCGCCGGACCTCGCCGCCCGCCACGACCGCGCCGGTCCTGATGGCTCGCGACGTGACCAACCTGAAGGCCAGGGCGGACGCATCAGGGATCACGCTCTCCTGGACACTGCCCGTCGCCGCCGGGAACGTGGTCGTCGAGCGGGAGGTTGACCCGCGGTCAGGGCTGAAGCTGCCGCTGCGCCGTGGCCGGGCCGACGGGCAGTCGTGGCGGGACGCCAACCCTACGACGGGCGTCGAGTTCAGCTACCACGTCTATGCCGAGTATCGCGACGGCGACGGCGTGCTGGTGCGCACGCCTGGCGCCACGGTCCGGGCCAGGGTCGCGCCGCGGCCCAAGCCGGTCACCGAGCTGTGGGCGAGCACAGCAGCTGGCCACACCACGATCGGCTGGGTGCGGCCGGCGAGCGGCGAGGTGCGGATCTACGCGGCAACCGGCCCGCTCGCCCAGCCCGGCAGCGACGTGGACCTCGGCGAGCTTGCCAGGCGCGGCCGGTACGTCGGCGCCGGCCAGCGCCGGGTGGTCGACGATCAGCCGGGCCGCGGCCTGGTCACCTACACCTCGGTCACCGTGGATGGCGGCCAGGCCGTGGCCGGGCCGTCGATCGCGCACGTGCCGGTCGCGTCGCCAGCCAACGCGGCCGTCACCGATACGGGGTCCGAGCTCGTGCTCACGTTCACGCTGCCGCCCGGCGTCACCGAGGCGGTCGTCGCCGGGCGGCGCGACGGGCCGCCGACCGGACCTGACGATCCCCTGGCCCAGTCCTGGAGCACGACCAACACCAAGCTGGAGATCGACGGCGGACTGCACGTGCCGGCCCCGCCCGACGGCCTTGGCTGGTACTTCAGCATCCACTCGGTGCTCCGCGACGGGTCGTCCAGGCTCGCGGCGCCGGCCGGTCTGCAGCTCAAAGCCAGGGAGTCCACCCCGGTGACGGCGACCTACACGGTCCGCCGCGCGGGGACGTTCCGCCGGTCAGTGGTCATCGAGGTGACCGCCAGCGACAAGCTGCCTGCCCTGGTCGTGCGCGCGAAACAGAACGCGGTGCCAGACAGCGCGGACGACGGGACCGAGGTCGGCCGGATGCCAGGAGGCGGCCAGACTGCACGGCTCGAGTTCCCCGTCACAGCCCTGCAGCTGCCCTCAGGCCTTCGCGTGTTCCCGGCTGCCGCCCTGCCAGGCCGCGAGTTCACCCTCACCGACCCACCGGAACCCACCCGCCTCATTCAGCCATGAGAGGGGCTACAGTGCGGCTGTGCTCGAGCCATCCGGCGGTGATCTCGGCAGCCGCGCGGTGGCCTGGCTGGCGCGTGACCAGGAACTCGCCGCCGGACGCCGACGCCGATGCGGCGAGCTCGGATCCGGCCGGCACCCACGCCTGATCGGCGTCGGCCAGCAGGCGGCGGTCATGCTCGGTGTCGCCGGCGGCCAACCGGACTGGCGCGGCGCCCGCCAGCACTCCGATCCTCTCGGCGATGTACGCGGCCGCGTGCTCCTTGCCGAATCCGGCCGGGAACGCGTACAGCTTGCGGCCGATCAGCGACGCCTCCCAGCCCAGTTCCCCGCACCGGCGCGCGACCGCCGCGAACTCTCCGGCGCTGAACACGTCAAGGTCGACGATGGCCATGCAGCACATGTCGTCGGTGTCGCCCATCCGGATCAGCCAGCCCCGCCTGTCACGCCCGAGGCCAGCAGCCGGCCCGCAGGGCCCGGCGAGCACGGCCCGGACGGCCGCTGCCGGGGCACCGGCAGCCAGCAGCTTCTCCGTCCGCGCCGCCCAGCCCATGTCGAGCACCCCGTCGATCAGGACGACGCCGCCGTTGGCCGCGATCGCATACGGCGTCGCGAACGGCAGCCGCAGCCTGGCCAGCCGGCTGACACTGCGGCTCGTCGCGACGCAGAGCCGCGCATGCGGCGGCAGTGCCGCCAGCGAGTCGCGCGCCGCATGCGACAGCCCGGCGCCCTGCGTCTCGACGGCATCGGCCGGCATCCCGCCGCCCAGCTGGGCGATCGCCCGCGGGCTGAACAGCAGCGTCCTGTCCAGGTCGGTCGTGATCAGCACGGGCCTGAGGTCGTCCCGCTGGGCAGCACCGGCCACGTCAGGCCGCCGCTCCGGCTTGCGGCCTGACCAGCCCGACGCAGCTATACGGCATGTCCGGGTAGTCCACGACCTCGACGCCGCGCTCCTTGGCGAGCAAGAGCAGGTGCCCGACGGCGTCCCGGCGGTCGGGCCTGACCAGCACCAGCCACGGCAGCCGGCGCAACAGCACCCTTGTCGCCTCGCCGGCGCCGGGCTTGACCAGGTGCTGGCTGGGCAGGCCGAACTCGGCCTGGATCCTGCTGACCACCTCGCGGCCAGCGAATGTGACGGAGCGGTCGGCGGCATAGGCAGCAGGCCACCGCTCTGCCACGGCGGGGGAGACAGCCGGGAACCGTGCGCTGACCGCGTCCAGGAACCGCGCCGACCGGTCAGCGCCCGCCAGTTCGGCGTACACCTTCGCACCGTGGAACATCCCCGGCTTGATCAGGTCGTTCAGCACGGTCCTGCTGACCAGGCCGCAGACCGTGGCGTTCAGGCACGCCGACGGCACGAGCATGTCGGACCTGGTGCCGAACAGCGTCGCGCAGTGGCCGGGGTCGGCGATCACGGCGAGGTCGCCTGGCAGGCGCGCCCCGCCAGCGGCCGCGTAGCCGGCCAGCGCATCGGTGAGCTCGGCCGTGATCGCGCCCTTACCCGTCCATCCGTCGACGAACAGCACGTCACGCGCGTCGTGCCTGGCGACGATGTGGTCCAGCGCTACCGTGTCGATGCCGCGGCCGCGCACGATGGAGATCGAGTAATGCGCGAGCTCAACCTTCATGGAGAACAGGGCCCACCGGCGCATCAGGATCCCCACCGGAGTCCCTGCCCGGGCGAGAGAGACCAGCACGGGCCGGCCGCCCCTGGCAGCGAGCGCCATCTCGGTGACAACCCCGACATGCTCGGCGACCTGGCCGGCGAACTTGTCGAGCAGCGCATCGAACAGCGCGAGGTACTCAGCGCTCGGCGCGTACTCGATCGGCAGCATCTCAGCGTAGTTGCGCCCGCGCTGGATCGCCTGCTCTCGCTCGTGCAGGCCGAGCTCGAGCGCGTGGCAGGACAGGTCGGTGAGCAGGAAGCTGACCTCGTCGGCGCGGTAGCTACTCGCCAGCACCGCGCTCCCCTGTAGCGCCGCCCAGCCCGGCCGCCGCTACCGCCAGTCCGTGGCCGGTGCGTACGGTCACGACGTGGACCCCCTGGCCGGCGGCGCCGGCCAGGGAGTCCACCACGGAAGCAGTGCGCCGGCCGGCCGGAGCGTCAGTGACGAACACGATGTGGTCGAACCCGGGCGCGTTCCCCCGCTCAGGCTGACGGCTCGCAGCGACGTTGTAGGCGTAGGCCGGGCGGGACCCGTCGTCGGTGGAGCCGAAGCTCAGTACCGTCCTGAGCGGGTAGCCGGGCCGGTCGAGCGCGACCGCCGGCGTGCGGGTCGTGGTCGACGTCCTGACGTCATCGCCGAGCGCGCTCGCGAGCAATTGCGGCAGGTACATGAGCTCCTCGTCGCCGAGCACGAGCGTGCGGCCGTCCGCGGGGACGGACAGCCCAGCCGCGGCCCGGCGCATGGCAGCTCGGGCGGCGCGCACCTGGGCTGGCGACCAGCCCGCGAGCGCGAGCGGGGGCAGCCCGCCGGGGAGCGGCACGTCGACGGAGGACACGGGCGCGTGCGTCCCGTTATGCATGGAAGGCAGTTCCGGCACCGATGCAATGAACGCGCGCGCCTGCGCAGCCACCCCATCCGGCAGCCTCACCTCGCCGTCGAGCAGCGACACCGTGACCAGCCGCGCGCCGAGCGCGCGCACGGCGCCGGTGACCGCGGCTCTTAGCTCGTCGCCGCGGCAGTCGACCAGCGAGGCGAGCACATAGAGCGGGCGGGGCCAGCGCGCGTGCAGCGCCCGGATCGCGTTCACCGCCGTCGTGCCGGTGGTGAGCTCGTCGTCGACCAGCACGATCGGGTGCTGGCCGCGCAGCGCGACGTCGTCGAGCACGACGAGCGCCTGGTCGGTGGCGTGGCTGTGCTCCTCGCTGAACCGCACGACCCGCGCGCCCTCGGGCGCTGGCCTGCGGGTCGTGTGCCAGCACGGGGCGGAGCCGCCGTCGGCGGCGCAGATCGCGGCGACACCGTGACCAAGGCCGGTCGCGGTCTCGGCGAATCCGATCACGACCGGCGTCTGGCCAGCGCACGCGGCCCGCACCATCGAGCCCAGCGTGCTGGCCGCCGCGAGCACGTCGCCTACGGGAACGGGGATGTGCTTGCCGAGCAGGCGGGAAACGAGGAGCTGGGCGCGCTTGGGGTTCTGCCGCAGGCCAACCTCCAGCGTTCCGGCGAACCTCGCCGCACGCGGATCGGACGGCGAGAGCCGGACGGCGATCCCGAGCTCGCTGGTGACCAGGCCGGCCGTCATGCGCCGACTTCTTCGATGTCGAGCAGATCGACGAACGTGCGGTCGGGCCTGAGCACGCCGAACACCGCGGCCCGGCGCAGGATCCCGGCCGCCCACCTCGCGTGCGGCTTGCTCTCGATCATCTTGTTCGCGTACTCGCTCGACCGCACGCCGCCGTCGGTGAGGCACAGTGTGGCCAGGGCGTCGCTGTGCTCCTCGGCGGTGACGACCAGCATCGCGTGCACCGGCAGCACGTGCGAGGGGTGGATGACCGTCTTGCCGATGATGCCCGTGGCCTTGTCGAGCACGACCTCCCTGAGCAGCCCGTCGAGGTCGCTGCGGACCAGCTGCCGCCTGACCTGAACCGCGTTGGGCAGGTCATCCCTGGCGCTGAACGGGGACTCGCGCAGCATCGGCTTGAAGATCCGTTCACCGCGCGCGAAGTACTCCCACACCGGTCCTGACACCACGAACTGAGCGTCGCGGCAGAACACGTTCACGATGTCCGCGATGACCTCACGCACCAGGGTGAGGTCGTAGACCGTCTGGTCGTTGCTGCGCCGCAGCCCGAAGAGCCCGCACATGTCGGTCGCCCCGATGCGGATCGCCAGGACCGCGTCTGCGTACCTGGCGAGCAGGTCACGGACGGCCAGCAGCTCGCGGACGCGAGTCTCCGCGTAGATGGTCTCTGCAGACTCAAGCACCGGCATCCCGTAGAGCGGCAACCCGGTTTCCGCGCGCGTTTCTGCCAGAATTTCGAGGAATTCAGCGCCGGTCGCCGCGGTGAATTTCGGAAAGACGAAACCCGTCAGAATGGCCGCCGCCTGGCCAATCTCCTTGATCAGCGAGCGAACCTGGTCGGGATGCCTGACCCTGACGAACAGCAGCGGCGCCGCCGGGCACGCCTGGCGCAGGTGCGTCTCGTGCAGGTCGCTCAGCTGGGCCGCGACGTTGCGCTCGGCCGCTGGCACGTCGGCGTCCCTGATCGCGTCCTCCAGGCAGAGAACGGCCGAGGTCACACCCCGTCCGACCAGGGCGCCGATCCGGTGCGCGTAGTCCGGCGTCGTACCTGGACTGTACAAAGTCGCCCCGAGGGCCATCGCGAGCGTGCCGCGCTCGCTGCCACGGTCGAACGGCTGCGGCGCGCGGGCGAACAAGGACTCGTCCTGCCCTGCGGTCAGGTATCCGAAGTGCCGCACCTGCGCTCCGTGGATCGGGGGGAGGCACAGCATACCCGCCAGGCCGCACACCCGATAACGCCTGGACTGACCGCTCATGCGGCCATGGGCGGCACCGTGGCGAGTCGTTACTGTTGAGGCGTGACCGCACTGCCATCGAGCCGGACATATGCCGAGCAACTCGACCTGTCTGATCCGCTGGCCAGGTTCAGGGATCGCTTCGCCCGCGCCGACGACGCGCCGATCTACCTCGACGGGAACTCGCTCGGCCCGCTGCCGCTGGCCACCCAGGCCAGGATCGCCGAGGTGGTCGGCTCGGAGTGGGGCGCTGGCCTGGTCAGGTCCTGGAACACCTGGGTCGGGCTGCCCCGCGAGGTTGGCGACCTAGTCGGCGAGCACCTGACCGGCGCGGCTCCTGGCCAGGTGCTGGTGAGCGATTCGACCACGGTGAATTTGTTCAAGCTCGTCAACGCGGCGCTTGACGCTCAGCCCGGCCGCACGGTGCTGGTCACAGACGACGACAACTTCCCGACTGATCGTTATGTCCTGCAGGGCATCGCAGCCCAGCGCGGGTGCGAGCTGCGGATGATTCACACCGACCTGGATTACGGGCTGTCGGAGGAGACGCTGCTCGCGGCGCTCGGACCAGAGGTCGCTCTGGTCAGCCTGTCGCACGTGGCGTACCGCAGCGGCGCGCTTGCCGACATGCCGCGGATCACCGCGCTGGTGCACGAGGCAGGCGCGCTCATGCTCTGGGATCTCTGCCATGCGGTCGGCGCGGTGCCGGTCAGGCTCGACGAGAGCGGAGCCGACCTGGCGATCGGCTGCACCTACAAGTACGTCAACGCCGGCCCTGGCGCCCCGGCGTTCCTGTACGTCCGCAGTGAGTTGCAGGACCGGATGCGGCAGCCGATCTGGGGCTGGTTCGGCCAGAACGATCAGTTCGCGATGGGGCCGGCGTACGACCCGGTGCCGGGAATCGAGCGGTTCGGAACCGGGACGCCGCAGATCATCGGCACGGTGGCGGTGCAGGAGGGCACGAGGCTGCTCGCGGAGGCCGGCATCGAGCGGCTGCGCGCGAAGGGCATCGCGCTGACCAGCTACCTGATTCACCTGGCCGACGAGTGGCTGGCGCCCTATGGGTTCCGGCTCGCGTCGCCGCGCGCCGACGCCCGCCGCGGCAACCACGTGACGCTGCATCACCCCGACGCCTGGCGGATCAACAAGGCGCTGATCGCCGTCGGCGTGATCGGTGACTACCGCACCCCCGACCGGCTACGGCTCGGCCCGGTCCCGATCACGACCCGGTTCACCGACGTCTGGGACGCGCTCGACCGGCTCCGCCAGATCGCCGCCGGCAAGTCCTACGAAGACCTCCCCGCCGAGCTCTCCCGCGTCACCTGACCGGACCGCCGGACCGCGGAAGTGCACAGACTAAGTCCCGCCAGTAACTGCTGTCACTCGAGACGCTCTCGTCACCTGGCTGGTTGTTTGACCCGTGTATCGAAGTGACACCCATCACCTCTGCGTGCGATGGGTGTCACACCGATACATGGGCCAGCCTCGGCAGCGGCTGAACCGGGGCCTGGGCTACTCCCACTCGATGGTGCCTGGGGGCTTGCTCGTGACGTCGAGGACGACGCGGTTGATCTCGGGGACCTCGTTGGTGATCCGGCCCGAGATCCTCGCGAGCACCGCGTCAGGAACCCGCGCCCAGTCCGCCGTCATCGCGTCTTCGCTGGTCACAGGCCTGAGCACGATCGGGTAGCCGTAGCTGCGCTCGTCACCCTGGACGCCGACGGAGCGCACATCGGCTAGCAAGACGACGGGGCACTGCCAGATCTGGCGGTCCAGGCCCGCCGCCGTGAGCTCGGCGCGTGCGATCGCGTCGGCGTCCCTGACGATCCTGAGCCGCTCGGGCGTGACCTCGCCGACGACCCTGATCGCCAGGCCGGGCCCGGGGAACGGCTGCCGCCAGACGATCTCCGCAGGCAGGCCAAGCTCGGCGCCGAGCGCCCGCACCTCGTCCTTGAACAGCGTGCGCAGCGGCTCGATCAGCGTGAAGCCGAGGTCGTCAGGCAGGCCGCCGACGTTGTGGTGGGACTTGATGTTGGCGGTGCCCGTTCCGCCGCCGGATTCGACCACGTCGGGGTAGAGCGTGCCCTGGACGAGGAACTTGGCGGAGCCGCCCGATCCTGAACACTGCGCATCGGCCGCCTCGATCTGGCGGGCGGCTTGCTCGAACGCCCTGATGAACTCCCGGCCGATGATCTTGCGCTTCTCCTCGGGGTCGATGACGCAGGACAGCGCGGCGGCAAAGTCGGCCTGCGCGTCGACTACGACCAGGTCGACGCCAGTCGCGGCGACGAAGTCCTGCTCGACCTGTTCGGCCTCGCCCTTGCGCAGCAGGCCGTGGTCGACGAACACGCAGGTCAGCCGGGCGCCGATGGCTCGCTGGACGAGAGCGGCCGCGACCGCCGAGTCGACGCCGCCGGACAAGCCGCAGATCGCATGGCCGTCGCCGACCTGCGCGCGGATCTTCCCGACCTGCTCGTCGATGATGGTGTCCGTGGTCCAGTCGGTGCGACAGCCGGCGGCGGCCAGGAAGCTGCGCAGCATCGCCATGCCGTGCTCGGAGTGCATGACCTCGGGATGGAACTGCATGCCGTACAGCCCGAGGCCCGGGTTCTCGGCCGCGGCCACGGGCGTCCCTGACGTGCGGGCGGTGACGGTGAAGCCATCAGGCGCCAGCGTGCAGGTGTCGCCGTGTGACATCCAGACCTGTTGAGCCGCGGGCAGGCCCCCGAGCAGTACGCCGCCTGGCCCGTGCAAGGACAGCGTGGCGGCGCCGTACTCACCCGAGCCTGTTCTGGCCACCTCCCCGCCGAGGTCGCGGACCATGAGCTGGAACCCATAGCAGATGCCGAGCACCGGTACGCCGGCCGCGAGCAACCCGGGCGGGGCCGGCGGCGCGCCTGGCGCGTACACCGAGGCCGGCCCGCCGGACAAGATGATCGCTGACGGGTTACGCCGCAGGATCTCCGGCGTGGGCATCGTGGAAGGGACGATCTCGGAGTAGACGTGGCACTCCCGCACCCGCCTGGCTATCAGCTGCGCGTACTGCGCGCCGAAGTCGACAACGAGGACAGGCCCTTCTGGCCGGCTGCTGGCCTCGGGCCCTTCGGGCCGGCTGCTGGCCTCGGGCCCTTCTGGCCGGCTGCTGGCCTCGGGCCCATCGGGCCGGCTGCTGGCCTCGGGCCCTTCCCCGGCTGGTCCGTCCCCAGGTCGGCGAGCCGGGCTCGCCGAAACGTCGCCGTGCTGCACCGCGTCAGCTTACTTGGGTCGCTGTCTCTGACCACGTGGGCTGAGCCGGATGCGGCGTGGACTCGGTGACTTTGACCTTGGAGATCCGGCGGCCGTCCAGCTCGGTGACGGTCAGCCTGGTGCCGTCAAGCTCGGCCGACTCGCCCGTTTTCGGCAGATGGCCAAGCGCCGACAGCAGGTACCCGGCGACGGTCTCGTACGGCCCGTCCGGCAGCTCGATGCCGGTCTGCTCGGCGAAGTCGTCGAGGTTCATCAGCCCGTCGACCTCGATCTCGCCGGTACGCAGCCGCCTGGACGGGTTCCCTTCGACGTCATATTCGTCCTGGATGTCGCCGATCAGCTCCTCGACCAGGTCTTCCAGGGTGACGATCCCCGCCGTGCCGCCGTACTCGTCGACGACGATCGCCAGGTGGGCCTTGTCCTTGCGCATCTCCGACAGCGCGGACATCACGGTCTTGCTGGTCGGCAGCATCTTGACCGGCCGCCTGATCTCGCCGACCCTGGTCGACCCGTTCCTGCCGGGGTCGAGCAGGTCGCGGGCGTGCACGAAGCCGATCACGTCGTCGTAGGAGTCCTCGAACACCGGGAAGCGCGAGTGGGTACCCCGCGCCGCGACCGTGACGGCCTGGGTGACAGGCATGGAGGCGGGCAGGAAGTCCACCTCCGTACGCGGCACGAGGACCTCGCGGATCTGCCGCTTGCCGGCGTCGAAGACCTCGCTGACGATGTGCCGTTCGTCGGCCGTCAGATTCTGGTGCCCGGCGACCAGGTCCCGCAGTTCGTCGCTGCTCATCGTGCCCCTGCCGGCCTTCGGGTCACCGCCGAGCGCCCTGACCACGAGGTTGACCGTGCGGCTTATGAACCAGACCACCGGCCTGGCCAGGATCGCGATCCGGTCGAGAACCGGTGCAGCGGCCAGCGCGATGCGCTCCTGGCGCTGCAGCGCGATCCGCTTCGGCGCGAGCTCGCCGAGCACCAGCGAGAAGAACGCGATGATCAGCGTGACGACGAGGAACGAGATCACGTCAGCGACGTGCGGCGACACCTGGTGAACGAGCCAGCGGCGGAAGTCCCCTACCAGCGTCTCGGCGCCGTACGCACCGGACAGCAGCGTCGCGACGGTCACGCCGATCTGGACCGCGGCAAGGAACCTGTTCGGATCATGTGCCAGACGCGCAGCGCGCTGACCCCGCTTGCCCTTCTTCGCCAGGGCCCTGATCTGGCCTTCGCGCAGCGACACCAGAGCCATCTCGGCGGCGGCGAAGAACCCGCCGATGAGTATGAAGGCAAGGACGACCACTACGTCCCAGCCGACGCCGTTCACGTCGTATCCCTGATCTCGGCAGCCCGCCGTGGCGGAAGGCTGCCTGCCTGATGACGGCCTGCCTGTGAGCTGCCGGCGGCAGGAACCGCGCGGTCGCGCGGTGTGGGCATCAGTCTAGGCAGTCCAGCGCGGCCGGTCGAACATCCGCGAGCAGGCTGTGCGATGCTGATACGGACATTCCGCGGATTCCGCGTGATCCGCTGGTGTCCCTGACAAGTCGACCGCCCGGAGGGGTGCGCATGGCCGCTGGAATCCTGGACGACGCCGCCGCCATCAGCGGCGAGATCACCGATCTGCGTCACTCCATTCACGCCGAGCCGGAGATCGGCCTCGATCTTCCCAAGACGCAGCGCAAGGTGCTCGACGCGCTGGACGGCCTGCCGCTTGAGGTCAGCACCGGTCAGGGACTCAGCTCCGTCACCGCGGTCCTGAGAGGTGCTCGCCCAGGAAAGACGGTCCTGCTCCGCGGCGACATGGACGCACTGCCGGTGACCGAGAGGACGGGCGTGCCGTATGCCTCGCAGATGCCAGGAGCGATGCACGCCTGCGGCCACGACCTGCACACCGCGATGCTGGCCGGCGCGGCCAAGCTGCTCTGCGCCAGGCAGGCCGACCTGGAGGGCAACGTGATCTTCATGTTCCAGCCGGGCGAAGAAGGCGCCGGCGGGGCCAGGATCATGATCGCCGAGGGCGTGCTCGACGCGGCGGGCGAGCGGCCGTGTGCCGCGTACGCGCTGCACGTGGCGTCCAGCATCACGCCGCTCGGCGTGGTCACGAGCCGCCCGGGCACCGTGATGGCCGCGGCCGACACGCTGCACGTGACCGTTCGCGGCCGTGGCGGCCACGGCTCCCAGCCGCAGCTTGCCAGCGACCCCATCCCGACCGCGTGCGAGATCGTCACGGCGCTGCAGACGATGGTGACGCGCAGGTTCGATGTTTTCGACCCCGTGGTACTCACCGTCGGCACGTTTCACGCAGGCACGACCGACAATGTGATCCCCGACGAAGCCAAGTTCGTCGCGACCGTCCGTACGTTCTCGACGCCGAGCAGGGACCGGATCAGGGACTCGGCGCTCGGGCTGGTCCGCCAGATAGCCGCCGCTCACGGCCAGCAGGCTGATGCCGCTTTCGTTGACGGCTATCCGGTGACGGTCAACGACGCTGGCGAGTTCGGTTTCGCGCAGCAAACGGCGAGTGGCCTGCTCGGAGACGCGCGGATGACGAGCATGCCCTTCCCGATCACCGGGTCTGAGGACTTCTCCTACGTGCTCGAGCAGGTACCTGGCGCCTTCGTGATGTTCGGGGCGTGCCCGGCGGACACCGACCCGGCCACCGCGGCCTACAACCACTCGGCGGAGGCCGCGTTCGACGACGCCGCGCTGGCCGACGGCACGGCGCTCTACGCCGAGCTCGCCTTGCGCAGGCTCGCCGCCGGGTAACTAGCTTGACTCCGGTGTCCTGGCCGGCCGCTCATCAGGCGCGCGCATTGCCCAGGCCCGCGATCAGGTTGATCGTGGCGGCCAGGATCACGGCGCCGAACAGGTAAGACAGCAGCGCATGCCGTAGCACGGCGGCCCGCAGCGAGGTCGCGTGCAGGTCGGTGTCGGCCACCTGGAACGTCATGCCAACCGTCATGGCCATATACGCGAAGTCCCGGTAGCAGGGCGGCTCATCCTGGTGGAAGTTCACGCCGCCCTCGGCGCCCTCGTAGTACAAGAGCGCGTACCTGAGCGTGTAGATGGTGTGCACAGTCAGCCATGACACCGCGACGCTTGCCAGGCTGAGCGCGGCAAGCAACTCCGCCGCGATCCCGCCGGCGGCGTGAGCCCCGACCACTACGATCCCGATGGCGCCGATACTGGCCACGCTCGCGGACAGCATGAGGATGTCGCTGATCGTCCGGTTCGGATCCTCGCTCCTGGCCTTGGCGGCCGTCTCGGTCGCGCTCATCGGCCAGATCACCAGCCAGATCCACGTGCAGAAGATGACGGCCGCGACATCCCAGCCGACCGTCGGTGCGTAGGCCCAGTTCCACAGCACCCCGGCCAGCACCAGCACCGCCGCGCCGGCGGCGGCCGAGATGCCCACCCGGACGCTCGTGCGCGCCGCGGGCGACGCTTGCCGCTCGGGGCGCCGCAGCCACTCGCCAGGCGCCTGGTCAGGCATTAGCGGGCCTGGCCGGTCATCAGTGGGCCTGCCAGGTCATAGCCGCGCGAGGCAGCCTCATCCGACCGGGAGCTTGTCCTTGAGCTTGGTCGCCTTGGCCGCGGCCTTTCCCGACTTGCGCGCCGTCTTGGCGGTTAGGACCGCCTCCCGGCGAGCGGTCTGCACGGCGTGCCGGCTCCGCCAGGCCAGCGACGGACGGCCTGCGGTGTCCCCGGCCGCGATCAGCAGCCCGCCGAACATGGCGACGTTCTTCAGGAAGTGGATCCGCTGCTGCGCACGTTCCTGGTCGTCGTCGAATTCCCAGAACCTGTGCCCCGCCGCTGTGGTCGGCACGAGCGTGCCCGCGATGGTCAGGGCTGACAGCCTGGGCAGCCAGCCGAAGGCCAGCAGCGCTCCCGCCGCGAGCTGGACCGCCCCGTTCAGCCGCACCGCCTGCTCGGTGTCGTCGGGCACGAACGAGACCCGCTCGGCGATCGGCCTGACCACCGGGTCGGCTTTCTTGACGACACGATCGGGATGGCGCATCGTGTTGTAGCCCTGGACGATGAAGATGGACGCCAGCATCGGGCGCGCGACCGCTCTCAGTACAGCCATGCGGGTGAGTTTCCCGCCAGCCCCGCGTTCTAACATCACGGCCGCCCGCACACCGGCCGGCTGGCGCGTGGGTGAACCAGCCGCCGCCGGGTAGCTGAGCGTCCGTGCGAATCGACGACTGGTTCCTGACGGCCGCCGAGCGCGGCAACCCCGCCACGAAGCTGGACAGCAGGCATCTCGCCGGCCTGGCGTGGACGACAGGCAACGAGGTCCGCCCGCTGGTGCACGGCGCCAGGTACTTCGCTGAGCTGCTGAGCCGGGTCAGCGAGATGCGAGGCGGCGACCTGCTGCTGTTCACCGACTGGCGCGGCGATCCCGACGAGCTGCTGACCGAGGACGGCCCTTCCGTGGAAGAGGCGTTCTGCGCGGCGGCCAGGCGCGGGGTGCACGTACGCGGCCTTATCTGGCGATCGCACTGGGACAAGATCCAGTTCAGCGGGGAAGAGAACAGGCATCTCGGCGAGGCCATCGTCGCTGCCGGCGGTCAATGCCTGCTCGACATGCGGGTCCGGGCCGGCGGTTCCCACCACCAGAAGATGGTGGTGCTGCGCCACCCCGGGCGGCCAGAGCTGGACGTCGCCTTCGTAGGCGGGATCGACCTGTGTCACAGCCGCAGGGACGACGCCAGCCACCGAGGTGACCCGCAACCCCAGACGATGGCGGAGGTGTTCGGTGAGCGGCCGCCCTGGCACGACATCCAGGCGATGGTCCGCGGGCCAGCGGTCGGGGACGTCGAGGCCTCGTTCAGGGAGCGCTGGTACGACACGGTGCCCATCACGCTCAACCCAGCGTCGTGGATACACGATCTGGCCGACCGGCAGGACGACACCGCGAACCGGCTGCCCGATCAGCTGCCCGGCCCAGCGCCCTGCGGCACGCACGCGGTGCAGGTGCTGCGCACGTACCCGTTCCGGCGGCCCGGCTTCAGCTTCGCTCCCAAGGGCGAGCGCAGCATCGCCCGCGGTTACCTGAAGGTTCTGCCGAGGGCCAGGTCCCTGATCTACCTGGAAGATCAGTACCTGTGGGCGACCGAGGTCGTCGACGTCCTCGCCACGGCACTCGCCGAGCGCCCTGAGTTGCTGCTCATCGCGGTGATACCCAGGTACCCCGACATGGACGGCGCGGTGTCCATGCCGCCGAACCTCATCGGCAGGGTCGACGCCTTGCGGGTTCTGCGCAAGGCCGGCGGCGACCGGGTCGGCATCTACGGACTGGAGAACGAGGCAGGTACGCCGATCTACGTGCACGCCAAGGTGTGCATCGTCGACGACACCTGGACCATCATCGGCTCGGACAACTTCAACCGCAGGTCGTGGACGCACGACTCGGAGATCAGCTGCGCCGTTCTTGATCTCGGCGATGGCCAGCAGGAGCCGCCCGCCGGCGGCAAGGACACGCTGGAGCTCCCGGTGACGGGCGACAGCCAGGCGATCGCGGGCCACGCCCTGGACCCGGCGGCTGCACAGACCGCGGGCATGGTCGCCGGCCATGGCGCCGACATCGAGGCCGAGCTCAGCGGCTGGGCCGGCCGCGGCTGGACGCCAGGCACGGCGGCAACCAGCACGCTCGCCGCGGACACCGCAGTCCGCGGCGACTTCGCCCGCTCGCTCCGCCTCGAACTGAGCAACGAGCACCTCGGCACGGAGCTCGATCCTGGCGCGACAGCTGTCGAGGCTTTCGACGCGTTCTGGCGCAGCGCGGCCTGGCTTGACGCGTGGCATGCGAACGGCAGGCGCGGGCCGCGGCCGCCCGGCCAGCTCAGGCACTACCACGCGCCCAGCCTGACGCCCTGGCAGCGGGCCTACTCCCGGCCGCTCTACAAGCTCGTGTACGACCCCGACGGCCGCCCGCGCGGCATGCGCCGCAGGGGCGAGTTCTGATCCGCCGCGAGGATCGCCTACATGCTCGCGACGTCCGCCTGCTTGGCCCTGACCGCCGTCGCGGCCTCGCGCAGGCCAGTCAGCTCGGACTCGGTCAGGTCGCGCTCCACCACCCTGCGGATGCCGGCGGCGCCGATCTCCGCCTCCACGCCGAGGTAGACGCCGGATATGCCGTACTGACCGTCCACCCACGTGCAGACCGGCATGACCTGCCCGGTGTCGAGGGCGACAGCCCTGGCCATCCTGGCCGCGGCCGCCGACGGCGCATAGTAAGCGGAGCCGGTCTTCAGCAGCCCCACGATCTCGGCCCCGCCGTTCCTGGTGCGCTCGACCAGGCCGGCGATCTCGTCGGCGCTGAGCAGGTCGGCCAGCGCAGTGCCGTTGACCTGGCAAGCCGACGGGACGGGCACCATCGTGTCGCCGTGCGAGCCCAGTGTGAGGGTCGTGACCGAGCCGACAGGAACGTCGAGCCGCTCGGCGACGAAGTAGCTGAACCTGGCCGTGTCGAGCATGCCAGCCTGGCCGATCACTCGCTGCGCTGGGAACTGGGAGACCTTCGCCGCGAGCGCGGTCATCTCGTCCAGCGGGTTGGAGACCACGATCAGCACGGCCTCAGGCGCGTGCTTGACGACCTGCTCGGTGACGGCGCGCACGATGCCTGCGTTGACCCCGATCAGGTCCATCCGGCTCATGCCAGGCTTGCGCGGCAGCCCCGCCGTGATGATGACGATCGACGATCCGGCGATCGCCTCATAGCCTTCACCGCCCTTACCAGTCGTCTGGCCGGTGACGGTCGTCTCGAAGCCCTCGATCGGCCGGGACTGGCTCATGTCGAGCGCCAGTCCCTCCGGCTTGCCCTCGATGATGTCGGTCAGCACGACCTCGTCGAAGATGTCGTACTCGGCGAGCCGCTGCGCGGTGGTGGAGCCGTAAAAGCCGGCCCCGGCAACCGTTACCTTCCCTGAACGGGCCATCGACGTTCTCTCCTTCTCGGATGCTTCTGCGCGGGCCTAAGCCATCGCGGCTTGCAGGTTCTTGTGCAGCGCGCCGAGAAACTCCTCGGTGGTCAGATACGGAGCGTCCTGGCCGATCAGCAGCGCCAGGTCCTTGGTCATCATTCCGCTCACGACCGTCTCGATGCACACCCGCTCCAGCGTGCTGGCGAAAGCCGTCACGGCCGGGGTGTTGTCGAGCTTGCCGCGGTAGGCGAGTCCCCTGGTCCAGGCGAAGATCGACGCGATCGGGTTCGTCGACGTCTGCTTGCCCTGCTGGTGCTGACGGTAGTGCCTGGTCACCGTGCCATGCGCGGCTTCGGCCTCGATGCACGAGCCGTCCGGTGTCATCAGCACGCTGGTCATCAGGCCGAGCGAGCCGAAACCCTGCGCCACGATGTCAGACTCCACATCGCCGTCGTAGTTCTTGCAGGCCCAGACGATCCCGCCGTCGCCCTTGATGACCTGCGCCACCATGTCGTCGATCAGCCTGTGCTCGTAGGTCATGCCAGCGGTCTCGAACTCGGCCTTGAATTCGGCGTCGAAGACCTCGGCGAAGATGTCCTTGAACCGGCCGTCGTAGGCCTTGAGGATGGTGTTCTTGGTCGACAGGTACAGCGGGAAGCCGCGGTCAAGCGCATAGCGCATGGTGGCCCTCGCGAAGTCTCTGATCGAGTCGTCGAAGTTGTACATCCCCATCGCGACGCCGCCGCCGGTGAACCGCGCGACCTCCATCGACAGCGGCTGCATGCCAGACCCGACGTCCGGCTGGTAGGTGATCGTGACGGTGCCGCCGCCCGGCACCACAAAGTCGCTGGCCCGGTACTGGTCGCCGTGCGCGTGGCGGCCGATCACGATCGGCTTCGTCCAGCCAGGAACGAAGCGCGGGATGCTCTCGATCACGATCGGCTCGCGGAACACGACGCCGCCCAGGATGTTGCGGATCGTGCCGTTTGGCGAGCGCCACATCTTCTTGAGGCCGAACTCGGAGACCCTGGCCTCGTCCGGCGTGATTGTCGCGCACTTGACCCCGACCCCGAACTCCTTGATCGCGTTGGCCGCGTCGATCGTCACCTGGTCGTTTGTGGCATCCCTGTTCTCGATCGACAGGTCGTAGTACCGGAGGTCGATGTCCGCGTACGGCAGGATCAGATCGTCCTTGATGGACTGCCAGATGATGCGAGTCATCTCGTCGCCGTCGAGTTCGACGACGGGATTGGCCACCTTGATCTTGGACACGCCAATGGATCCCTTCATGTGTATAGCTCGGATACGGAGGCGCCGCCGGCCGCGCGGCTAACCAGGCACCGGCACCACGAGCCCGGCCACCAGCAAGCCGATGCCGAGCACTCCGAAGATCGCCACATCGAGCAACCGCCACCTCGATGACAGCATTCCTGCCAGTCGGTCCGGTAGGACCAGCCTGGCTATGGCGGCAACGAGCAGCACGCCTGCGAGTACCAACGTACCGCTTCTGACTAGATGGACGCCTTCGCCGATTATCAGCAGCGCGATCGCGACGCCAGCCAGCACCGCAAGGTAGGCCCATTGCGCGCGATGCCCCGTCTCCGGCTCGCCAGCACCGGCCCTGGCGGCACGGGCCCTGGCAGCGCCGGCCCTGGCAGCCAGACCGTGGCCCGGATCGTGGCCAGGATCGCGGCGCGGAAATCTGATGCCGCGCCTGCGCGCGCCGTGCCGCCCGCTCCCGGCCAGTACCCCAGGACTCACAGCGCCGCCAGCGGGACCCAGGTCAGGTCGGCTTCGCCAATGTACTCGCTGTCCGGCCTGATCAGCCGGTTGTCCGCGTGCTGCTCGATCACGTGCGCCGTCCACCCGGCCATCCTGGAGACCGAGAACACCGGCGTGAACAGGTCGGTCGGGATGCCGAGGTAGTGGTATACGGTCGCGGCGAAGAAGTCCACGTTCGGGTACAGGCCCTTCTCCGCGAGCACGGTCTCCTCGATCCTGCGTGACATCCGGTAGTACGTGTCATCGCCCGCCGCCTGGGCGAGCTCAGCCGCGAGCTCGCGCAGGATCGTCGCGCGCGGGTCCTCAACTTTGTACACCCGATGGCCGAAGCCCATGATCTTCTCACCGCGACGGAGCCTGGCTGTCACCTCGCTGCCGGCCGCCTCGACGGGATCGGCCTGGGCGTTCTTCGCGATCTCCTCGAGCAGCAGCATGACCTGCTCGTTCGCGCCGCCGTGCAGGGGACCTTTGAGCGTGCCGAGCGCGGCGACCACCGCCGAATGCATGTCCGACAACGTCGCCGCGCAGACCCTGGCCGCGAACGTGGACGCGTTCATCGTGTGGTCGGCGTGCAGCACCAGGCAGATGTCGAGGATCTCGGCCGTGCGCGGGCCCGGCCGGGCGCCGGTGACCTGCAGCAGGAAGTTGCCGGCCAGGCTCAGCTCGGGGTCGGCGGCCGGGACGGCCCGCCCGTTCCTGGCCGACTCGTAGCCGGCCACCAGCATGGGCTGCCGCGCGGTCAGCCGCGCGGCCTTGCGCAGGTTGGCGTCGGCGGCGTTCGAGTCCTTGTCTGGGTCGCCCGCGCTCGCCAGCGATACCAGCGTACGCAGCGCCTCCATCGGCTCCTGGTGGTGCGCGATCGCGGCGAGGTCGGCGGTGACAAGCGCGCCGAACTCGCGGCCGGCGGCCATCTCGGCGCGGTAGCTGGCGAGTTCGCCGGCGTCGGGCGGGGCGCCGCGCTGCAGCAGGTATGCGACCTCCTCGAAGGTCGCGGCGCCAGCCAGCTCGCGGATGTCGTAGCCGCGGTAGGACAGGCGGCCCGCGCGACCGTCGATGTCACTGAGCGCGGTCGCCGCGGCTACAACGTCGGCCAGTCCCTTTGATGGCTGCTGTGCCATTCCCTCGCCTCCAGACGGCCCGCGCGCTCCAGGAAGCACTGCTCGGAAGTGTACTTTCCCGCCGTATCCGATACCTACCCGCCGGCCCTGCCCCGCCCGGCTTGCCCGGGTTGTATCTGTGCTATCCGGGTAGGCATGCTGCAGCGGAGAGCGTGTCTCCTGCGCGGAAGGTGCTGTCTATGGAAGGCCCCCACATACAGGTCGCGAGCACCGGAGCCCTGCATCCGCTCCAAACCGAGGTGACGACGGTTGGCCGCGGGAATCACGTGGACGTCAGGCTGACCGATCCGAGCGTGTCGCTGCTGCACGCTGAACTCGTCAGGCGCGGGCCTTACGTGTATGTCATGGATCTGGGTTTATCGCGCAACGGCACCAGGGTGAACGGCCGGCTGGTAGCCAGGCGGCTGCTGGCTGACGGAGACGCCCTGACCTTCGGTTCCGCGCGGTGCCGGATCAACGGCGTCGCGACCGGCGAGAACGTCGACGCCGAGCATCTGCGGTCAGCCGCTCCCGAGCTGACCAGGCGCGAGCTCGACGTGATCGCGTCGCTGTGCCGTCCCGCGCTGTCCGAGGAGGCTTTCATCACGCCTGCGACGGCCCGCGAGATCGCCGCTGACCTGGTCGTCACCGAGGCAGCGGTCAAGCAGCACCTGCTCAGGCTGTATACCAAGCTCCGCATCCCCGAGGGCCAGAACCGCAGGATCAGGCTCGCCAATGAGGTGATCGCGCTGGGCCTCGCGAAGCCCGAGCTGCCAGGCGAGCCGAACGGCGCCAGGGCGCACACGCCGCAGGCGCAACCCCAGGCGCACGCGCTGCCGGTGCCACGTCAGCTCGGCGCGAGGCCTGCAGCCGGCACTGCGGAGGGCCTCCGGCAAGCGGCCGGCCCTGAAGGCCTTACAGGCCGATCTGGTGAGCCAGCCTGAGCAGGTTCTGCCGCACGTCGGTCAGCATGGTGCGGACCGTGGGCAGGTGCAGCAGCTGATCGTGCAGGCTGCTGACCGGCCAGTAGGCCGGCGCCGGCGACTGGTACCAGGCGGTGACCGCGGCCCACGCCGCGACCGCGATCACCCCGACGTAGGCGATGGCCAGCAGGCTGGTGCTGCGCGCTGCCGAGGTGTAGAGCCTGGCCAGCGCCGTCCTGCTGGCGGACGAGCCAGGCCCGAGTCCCACGACCGCGACGAACGCGCCGGCGCCGAGCGCCACCGCCTGCGGCAGCGGGTGCAGCGGCACAGCGATGATCGTGAAAGCCACAGTCACGCAGAACGCGAGCAGCGCCACGGGCGCTGCCAGCAGCAGCGCGAGCACGGCGCGCAGCGCCGCAACCGGATAGAGCGCGACGGCGAGCACGGACAGGCCGGCCCGGCTGCCGTCGGCTGCCCGCCGCCTCTCGAGCTGCTTGCTCGTGATCGTTACGGCCCGCAGCGCGACTAGCACCGCCAGCGCGAGCCCGGTCCCGATGATCGGCGCCATCACGCTGATCGCGACGACCATCGCGACCGTGGCGATCACCAGCGGGCTCCACGGCGACACCGGCCCGACCGTCCTGGCGGCCTCGCCCTGCCTGCCCGGTGACGGCCCGCCTGGCGGCGGCGCGGGCGGGACATATCCCTGCCCCCGCCCATCGAGCGCGCCCTGATAGCCAGCCAGCCCTCCGCCGGCCATTCCGGTCCCGAGGCCAGCAGCCGGCCCATAGGGCCCTGGCACCGCGCCGCCGTTGGCCAGCCCGCCGGGATGCCCTGGCCCGTAGCTGACAGGCGGCAGCAGGTCGCGCACGTCGCTCGGGCGCTGGCCTGGTCGCGGGCTCGACGCCGTGAGCGGCTTGGTCGTGGTCGGCCACCCAGCCCAGTCCTCGCCAACCGTGGCCGCCGGGCCGTACGCCGGCCCGCTGACGAGGCGCTCGACAGCCGCGGGCGGGCTCGGGATCAGCGTCTCCGGGTCGAGCGCCGCGATCCGCTGGCCGATCTCGGATGCCGACGGGCGCCTGGCTGGATCACGCGCGAGCGCGTCGACCACGATCGGGCGCAACGGGTCTGGCAGCGTGTCCAGGTTCGGCGCTCCGTGCACGATCCGGTAGAAGATCGTCTCGAACGGCCCGGTTCCGTATGGCGGCCTGCCGGTCGCCGCGAACGCCACCGTGGCCGCCCACGAGTGCACGTCAGAGGCGTTGCCGCTGTCCTTGCCCTCGATGACCTCGGGCGCCAGGTATCCGGGCGTTCCCATGAACATGCCGGTCATGGTCAGCCTGGTGGTCTCCGGCACCTGCGCGATGCCGAAGTCGATCACCATGGGCTGACCGTCGGAGATCATCACGTTTCCTGGCTTCAGGTCGCGGTGCACCACCCCGGCCGCGTGCACGGCGGCGAGCGCCTCGGCCAGCCCGTAGGCGAGGCGGGCAAGCGCCGGCCCGGTCAGCGGGCCGCTGGTGCCGACCACCTCGTCGAGGCTCAGCCCAGGCACGTACCTGGTCACGATGTACGGCGGGTCGCCGTCCAGATCCGCGTCGAGCACCTCGGCCACGAATCGGCTGCGCACCCGCTGCATGGTTTCGACCTCGCGGCCCATCCGCCGCCTGGCGTTCGACTCCTGGGCCAGCCCAGGATGCAGCGCCTTGAGGGCGACCTGGGCGTCAGAAGCGTCCACGGCCAGGTACACGACGCCCATGCCGCCCTCGCCGAGCCGCCTGACCAGGCGGTACGGCCCGAGACATTCGGGCGTGCGGTCCTGCACCCTCATGACCTCATAGCTTACGAATCGCTTCCCGCTGGTTGGCCCCGATGACGCGAGCGACTGTTGTTACCTCCTCCTGGCCCAGAAATTGGCATAACAAACCGCTCGGGGCACTGTGCGCCCCTAACCGCCGGCGACGAGGCGGCGCAGCGCTGTCGCGGCCGCCGCGTTCTGCTCCGCGTGCGCGACCAGGCCCTTCGCAAGCTCGGACGCCCATTCGGCGATAGGCACGACATTACGGGACAGAACGATGCCGCGTACCTCATGGCAGATTTCGGCCACGGGGGCACCGCGTTCCGTGCCAAGCGTCATGGTCCTCTCGCCGAGCCTGACCGAGATCCTGGTCACCGTGCCAGGCCGGTCGCGCATGCGGTCAGCCATGCTCCTTGACCGGTCGACGGTGACGCAGCCTGGCGGCAAGGACTCGCCAAGCGAGTCGGTCAGCACCTTGGCGTAGATCGCGATATCTGAGCTGTCGGCGCGCAGCGCCGCGGCAACCATGTCCAGGGAGAGCGCGTCGTCTCCCTGAGCGTCACCCGCCTGTGTCATCTCGGCGTTCCGTCCCTGCTCTGCTACTGGGTCAGGGCTGCTGGGTCAGGGCCGCTGGCCGGCTGCCTTGGCTGGCACCGCTAGCACCCGGTAAACGATGCCTTCCCTGGTCCATTCTCCACGAAGCCGCGCATGCCCGTGCCCGCATCCTCGGTCGCGAACAGCCCGGCGAAGTGCAGCCGCTCGATCTCCAGGCCCGTCTCGAGATCCGCGTCAAGCCCGTCGTCGATCGCCTGCTTGGCGGCCCGCAAGGCGATGGCGGGACCCCCGGCGTACCTGGCCACGAGATCGCGGGCGGCCTGGTAGACGTCGGCGTCGGGAACGACCTTGTCCACGAGCCCGATCGCGAGCGCCTCGGCCGACCCGACGAACCTTCCCGTGAAGACGATGTCCTTGGCTTTCGCAGGACCGATGAGCCTGGGCAGCCGCTGCGTGCCGCCGGCTCCCGGGATCAGGCCGAGCAGGATCTCCGGCTGGCCGACCTTCGCGCTCTCGCCAGCCACCCGGAAGTCAGCGCACAACGCGAGCTCGAGGCCGCCGCCGAGCGCGTACCCGGTGATGGCCGCCACGACTGGCTTGCCGATCCTGGCGACCGCGCTGAGAGCGTCCTGGAGCCGGCGGCTGGTCAGCGTCATGGCCGCGTAACGGGCGTCGACCATCTCCTTGATGTCGGCGCCGGCCGCGAAGACCTTCTCGCCGCCGTACATGACCACGGCCCTGACCTGCTGGTCCTCGTCCACCGCGGCGGCTGCCGCCGCCAGTTCAGCGGTGAGCTTGGCGCTGATCGCGTTCATCGGCGGCCGCGTGAGCCGGATCGTGGCGACCGCCTCGTCGACCTCCACCTGCACGAATTCGCCCATCGCTGACCTCCGCCGCCGCGAACGCTGCCGGTGCGCGCCCGCCGCGCGCACCGGCGATCTTACGCAAAGGCCCTGGCCTGGACAGCGACGGAGGGCCTGCCCGTGAT
Organism: uncultured Actinomycetota bacterium; assembly: GCA_963739025.1. Classification (GTDB taxonomy): domain Bacteria; phylum Actinomycetota; class Actinomycetes; order Streptosporangiales; family Streptosporangiaceae; genus Chersky-822. Next base: position 370,994 of record CAVTYS010000010.1, read on the forward strand.
AACGGGCAGGCCCTCTTTGTCAAGCGCGGGATCGGTGACCTGAGGTCATTCACCAACAGCACGCGGCAGGTTGACGCCCTGCCAGCTGTTGAGGAACCCGCGAACCTCGGACTCGCTGTACCTGCGGTGGCCGCCCGGCGTCCTGATCGAGGAGAGCTTGCCGCCTCGAGCCCAGCGCGTCACGGTCTTGGGGTCAACGCGAAGCATGGCCGCGACCTCGGCAGGGGTGAGGAGCCTGTTGTCCGGCTTGATCTGAGTTCTCACTGCTGCGGATCCTCTCGTTGTTTACTTTGGTGACTAGGTAGTGACTGAGAGTGACCAGTGCGGGCACTACTCCTTGAAGTCGTCGAATCACAGGATGTCACAAGTCCCTCGACTTTGCTGGCGTTCTCGCCAGCAAGACGACAAATTTCCTTGGCAATCAGGGATGTCTTTCCCGAAACGACATTAAAAGATTGCCAGAACGACGCTGGGCCGAATCTGAACGGCCCAGTGCGGTGCAGACGCGGGTGCTAGCGCAGGTCGCCGCTGAGCATGCCGGCGGGCGCGACCGGCACGACGACGAGGCCCATCTCGGCCGGGCCCGACAGCTGCGGGTGGCTTGGCAGCACCCGCACGGTGTAGCCGAACGGGCCTGGCTGGCCCAGCACGGCCACGCCGCTGTACCACGCGACCGAGTCAGCGCCAGGCTGCGACTCCAGCGTCAGCTCGGTGCGCGCCGGGTCAGCGATCTCGTCGTCATCGCCGGTCCTGCCCGACAGCACCTCGACGGTCACGTCCTGCGGCGACAGCTCGCCCAGGGCCACCCCGGCCCGGACCGCGAGGCGGGCACCTGGGTGCTGCTCCCCGTCGTGCGACTCCACGTGCTCGATCCGCACGCCAGGCCAGGCCTTGGCGACTCGCTGCTTCCAGCCGGCCAGCGCGGCAGCGCCAGCGAATGGCCTGCCGGTGCCCCCCGCGGTGCCGGTCAGCGCCCTGGAGGACAGGGCGGCCGGCCCGTACAACTCAGTCGTGTACTCCCGCACCATCCTGGTCGCCTGCGCCTTGGGACCGAGCGTCCGCAGCGTGTGGGTGACCATCTCCAGCCAACGGCGCGGCAGGCCGTCGGTCCCCCGGTCATAGAACATCGGGGCGACTGACATGCCGAGCAGTTCGTAGAGCGCGGCCGCCTCTACGGCATCCCGGCGATCTGGGTCGGTGACGGAATCGGCGGACGGAATGGCCCATCCGTTATCGCCGTCGAACCATTCGTCCCACCAGCCGTCCCTGACCGACACATTCAGCGCGCCATTGAGGGCGGCCTTCATGCCCGAGGTGCCGCACGCCTCGAGCGGCCGCAGCGGGTTATTCAGCCAAACGTCGCAGCCCTGCACCATCGTGCGGCCGAGCTCCATGTCGTAGTCGGGCAGAAACACGATCCGGTGCCTGACGGCCGGGTCGTCGGTGAACCTGACCATCTCCTGGATCAGCGCCTTGCCGCCGTCATCGGCCGGATGCGCCTTTCCTGCGATCAGGATCTGCACCGGCCTGTCGGGGTCGAGCAGCAGCGCCTTGAGCCGGTCCCGGTCGCAGAGCATCAGGGTCAGCCGCTTGTAGGACGGCACCCGGCGGGCGAAGCCGATCGTCAGGATGTTCTCGTCGAGCGCGCTCCCGATCCAGGCAAGCTCGGCGTCCGACGCGCCGCGCTGCCGCCAGGACGCCCGCAGCCTGGAGCGCGCCTCGGCGACCAGGCGCGCCCTCAGCGCCTGCCTGATCTGGAAGATCCGTCCGGGGTCCGCGGCCACGGCCGCCCAGGCCGCGGCGTCGTCGGCCAGCCACTCGGCGGCGCCAGCCCGGTAGCCGTTCTCGGCCAGGCTCATGATCGGAGGGGCGACCCAGCTCGGCCCGTGCACGCCGTTGGTGATCGAGCCGATCGGAACCTCGGCGGTATCGAAGCCCGGCCACAGCCCCGTGAACATCTCCCTGCTGACCTTGCCGTGCAGCAGGCTGACGCCGTTTACCCGCTGCGCCAGCCGCATCCCCATCACAGCCATGTTGAACTTGTCCTGGTCGCCGCCTTCACGGGTCTCAGCGCCGAACGCCAGGATCTGCTCGACAGGCAGCCCAGCCTCGCCGCTGTCGGGCCCGAACTGCGACTCAATCAGCGCCTTATCGAACCTGTCGATCCCCGCTGGCACCGGAGTGTGCGTGGTGAAGACGGTTCCGGCTCTGGTCAGCTCCACGGCCTCGGCGAAGGACGCACCGGCGGCCAGGTACTCCCTGATCCGCTCGATGCCGAGGAAGCCCGCGTGGCCCTCGTTGGTGTGGAACACCTCGGGCTGCGGGTGCCCGGTGATGGTGCAGTAGAGCCTGACCGCACGGACGCCGCCGATGCCGAGCAGCAGTTCCTGGCGCAGCCGGTGATCGCTGGCGCCGCCGTAGAGCCGGTCGGTGACCTCGCGCAGCAGCGGGTCGTTGTCCTCGGTGTAGGAGTCGAGCAGCAGCAGCGGGATCCTGCCCACGTCGGCGACCCAGATCTGGGCGGCCAGCTGCGTCCCGCCGGGCAGCCCGACCGTGACCCTGGCCGCAGCGCCGGTCGCGTCGCGGAGCAGCGCGATGGGCAGGCCAGCGGGATCCGACGCGGGGTACCGCTCGGCCTGCCAGCCCTCGGCCGACAGGGACTGCGTGAAGTAGCCATGCCGGTACAGCAGGCCGACGCCGATCAGCGGGACGCCAAGGTCGCTGGCCGACTTGAGGTGATCGCCGGCCAGGATGCCCAGACCGCCCGAGTACTGCGGCAGCGCCGCGGTGATCCCGTACTCCGGTGAGAAGTACGCGATCGCGGCTGGGCCGTCGCCGGCCTGCCCGGACAGCTGGTACCAGCGCTGACCGGTCCCGTACTCACCGAGCTCGGCCACCGCCTCGCCAAGCCTGCGCAGGAAGTCCTCGTCGGCTGCGAGCTCCGCGAGCCGCTCGTGTGAGACCCTGGCGAGCAGCCCGGCTGGGTCGTGCCCCGAGCTCTCCCATGCCACCGGGTCGATCTCGGCGAACAAGGCGCGGGTCGGCGCGTGCCACGACCAGCGCAGGTTGAGCATCAACGTGCGCAGCGGACCAAGTTCGGGGGGCAGCGCGGGGTGGATGGTGAACCGCCGGATTGCTCTCACGCTGAGTGACCCTAATGCGTGCTCAGAGCGACGAGAACCACAACCCCTGGCCCGCTGGCCGGCAGCGAGCGCGGCGAAGCCGAAACGAGGGCCGCAAAGCAGCGCCCCCCGTGCATGTCCCCCGGCGCGATTGGGTAGCTTTTCGTGGTGATCGGCAGGATCCCCATTCTCGACATCCAGCCCGTGGTTGCTTGCGGCCGGCAGCCAGCGAAAGCGGTCACCGGTGAGACCCTGCCCGTGTCGGCGACGGTGTTCCGCGAGGGTCACGAGATGCTCGGCGCCGGCGTCGTGCTGCGGGATCCCGCGGGCAATTGTCTCCCGATTGTGACCATGCGCGAGCTAGCCGAAGGCTCCGACCGGTACGCGGCCGACGTCACGCCGGTCAGCGAGGGGCTCTGGCACTTTCAGGTGCAGGCCTGGGGCGATCCGATCGCGCACTGGCGGCACGACGCCGCGATCAAGGTCCCGATCGGCCAGGATGTCGGCCTGATGCTGGAAGAGGGCGCGCTGCTGTTCGAGCGTGCTGCCAGGGAGCTCGCGCCCAGCGGCACGGAAACGGGGACCAGCCCTGCCCGCGCGCTGTACAGGAAGGTGGCCAGGGCGCTGCGCGGCGCCAGGGGAACACCGGTCGACCGGCTCGGCAGCGCGTTTACCGCCGAGGTGACGAGGACGCTCGCGGCGTTCCCGCTCAGGGAGCTGACGACCTGCTCGCCGTGGAACCAGTTGCTCGTGCACCGGCAGCGGGCGCTGTTCGGCTCCTGGTATGAGTTCTTCCCGCGCTCGGAGGGCGCGCGGGTTGACCCGCTCGGCCGGCGCGAGCCGGTCTCGGGGACGTTGCGCACCGCGGCGCGGCGGCTCGACGCCGTCGCCGCGATGGGGTTCGACGTCGTGTATCTGCCGCCGGTGCATCCGATCGGGACGACGGCGCGCAAGGGCAAGAACAACGCGCTCAACGCGCGACCCGACGATCCTGGCTCGCCGTGGGCGATCGGCTCCCCCGCCGGCGGCCACGACGCGATCCATCCTGACCTCGGCACGCTCGCCGACTTTGACTACTTCGTGGCACGGGCGACCGGGCTGGGCCTGGAGGTCGCGCTCGACCTGGCGCTGCAGGCCTCGCCCGACCACCCGTGGGTGGCCAAGCACCCCGAGTGGTTCACCACCCGCGCGGACGGGACGATCGCCCACGCGGAGAACCCGCCAAAGAAGTACCAGGACATCTACCCGCTGAACTTCGACAATGACCCCGAGGGGATCTACGCCGAGGTGGTGCGGGTGGTGCGGCACTGGATCAGCCACGGCGTGACGATCTTCCGCGTCGACAACCCGCATACCAAGCCGCTGCCGTTCTGGGAGCGGCTGCTCGGCGAGTTCGCGGCGACCGACCCGGACGTGCTCTTCCTCGCCGAGGCGTTTACCAGGCCGGCGATGATGCACGCCCTCGCCAAGATCGGCTTTCACCAGTCCTACACGTATTTCACCTGGCGCAACACGGTGGCCGAACTGACCGAATACCTGGCCGAGCTATCCGGGCCTGCGGCCGCCTATATGCGGCCCAACTTCTTCGTCAATACCCCGGACATCCTCTGCGGCTACCTGCAGCACGCCAACCAGGCGGCGTTCCGTGTGCGCGCCGCGCTTGCCGCGCTGCTGTCGCCCACCTGGGGCGTCTACTCCGGGTATGAGCTGTGCGAGAACACACCGCTGCGGCCCGGCAGCGAGGAATACCTGGATTCAGAGAAATACCAGTATCGGCCGCGCGACTGGGCCCTTGCCGAGCGAATGAACGTGAGTATCGCGTCCTTTATCGCGCGACTCAACGCAATTAGGCGATCGCATCCCGCTCTAGCTCAGCTTCGCAACCTGCGCTTCCATTTCCCGGACCGGCCGGAGATTCTGTGCTTCTCTAAGACGGTGCCGGCCGACGAAGATGGGGCGGGCGGAGATTCGGTCCTTATCGTCGTGAACCTCGACCCGCACCAGCCGCGGGAGGCCACCGTCTGGCTGGACAAGACCGCGTTCGGCATCGACGTCAGCGCGGGATTCACGGTGACAGACGAGCTGACAGGCGAGTCCTACCTGTGGGGCGAGGCCAACTACGTCCGGCTCGATCCTGACCGAGAGCCAGCGCATATCTTTAGGGTCACCGCCGGCCAGGCACGCGACGTGAGCTAGCAGGCGCGGCGTTCACCATGGATCGTGGATTAGGCACAATACGGCGACAATAGAGTGGATGTGAGCACAGGACCCGGACGACGCTGCCGGGTCCAGAAGGACCCGGCGTGATTCGCATAGCGGCGACCACCCGAGAAGACAGCAAGGAATGCAAGGATCAGTAGGAGCGTCCCCGTGGCACAGCCGGAAACAGCGCGGCACGGCACCCTCGCGCCTCCGATGCCCTTCCTGCCGGGTGTCTCAGCTCCGAACGAACCGGTGCCCGACTCCTTCTCTTTCGACAAGCCGCGCGACCCGCAGTGGTACAAACACGCCGTCTTCTACGAGGTCCTCGTCCGCGGCTTCCATGACTCCAACGCCGACGGGACCGGTGACCTGCGCGGCCTTATCTCCCGGCTCGATTACCTTCAGTGGCTGGGTATCGACTGCGTCTGGTTGCTGCCGATCTACGATTCCCCGCTGCGGGACGGCGGGTACGACATCGCGGACTTCACGGCGGTCCTGCCAGACTTCGGCACCATCGGCGACTTCGTCGAGCTTGTCGAGGAAGCACACAAGCGCGGCATCCGCGTCATCGCCGACCTGGTGATGAACCACACGAGCGACCAGCACCCGTGGTTCCAGGCGTCCAGGTCAGACCCGGACGGCCCGTTCGGCGACTTCTACATGTGGTCAGACACTGACGACAAGTACCCGGATGCGCGGATCATCTTCGTGGACACCGAGCAGTCGAACTGGACCTTCGACCCGGTGCGCGGCCAGTACTACTGGCACAGGTTCTTCTACCACCAGCCCGACCTGAACTACGAGAACCCGCTGGTGCAGGACGCCATGCTGGAGGTGCTGCGGTTCTGGCTCGACTTGGGCATCGACGGTTTCCGGCTCGACGCCGTGCCGTACCTGTACGCGCGCGAGGGCACCAACTGCGAAAACCTCAAGGAGACCCACGAGTACCTGAAGCGGGTCAGGACCGAGATCGACCGGCTCTTCCCCGACCGGGTGCTGCTCGCCGAGGCCAACCAGTGGCCCGATGACGTCGTCGAGTACTTCGGCGACTCTGGCGTCGGCGGGGACGAGTGCCACATGGCGTTCCACTTCCCGCTGATGCCGCGGATCTTCATGGCCGTGCGCAGGGAGCAGCGCTACCCGATCTCGGAGATCCTCGCCAAGACCCCGAAGATCCCGTCCGGCTGCCAGTGGGGCATCTTCCTGCGCAACCACGACGAGCTGACGCTGGAGATGGTCACCGACGACGAGCGCGACTACATGTACGCCGAGTACGCCAAAGACCCCAAGATGAAAGCCAACATCGGGATCAGGCGACGGCTCGCGCCGCTGCTCGACAACGACCGCAACCAGCAGGAGCTGTTCACCGCGCTGCTGCTGTCGCTGCCAGGCTCCCCCGTCATGTACTACGGCGACGAGATCGGCATGGGCGACAACATCTGGCTCGGCGACAGGGACGGCGTGCGGACCCCGATGCAGTGGACGCCCGACCGCAACGGCGGCTTCTCGCGCGGCGACCCGCAGCAGCTGTACCTGCAGCCGAACATGGACCCGATCTACGGCTTCCAGGCCGTCAACGTGGAGGCACAGGAGCGGAACACCGGCTCGCTGCTGCACTGGACTCGCCGGATGATCGAGATCCGCAAGCGGCATCAGGTGTTCGGGCTCGGCGAGTACTCCGAGCTGACCAGCTCGAACCCGAGCGTGCTGGCGTTCATCAGGGAATACGGCGACGCGAAGCCGGATGGCGCCGCGGGCAACCCGATCCTGTGCGTCAACAACCTGTCCAGGTTTCCCCAGCCAGTCGAGCTCGATCTGTCGGTGTTCAACGGCTACACGCCCGTGGAGTGCATGGGCGGCGTGGCGTTCCCGCCCGTCGGCGAGCTCAGCTACCTGCTCACGCTGCCAGGACACGGTTTCTACTGGTTCGTCATGCAGCCGCCTGCGTAACAGTGCCACCCGCCCTGGGTCAGGCCGGGTCATGGCCGGATGCTTGACTCGTCAGGTGACAAAGAGCGCGCTCGCTGATCTGCTGCCTGCCTGGCTGCCGGCACAGCGCTGGTTCGCGGGCAGCGGGGCCACGGTGGCCAAGCTGGAGATACAGTCCCAGGTCACGCTCGCCGAAGGCGATCCCGAGCTGGTGCACCTGATGCTCGATGTCATGGTCGGTCAGGAGCGGGTCAGCTACCAGGTTCCTGTCGGGATCCGGTCTGCGCTTCCAGACGCGCTCTCCAGCGCCAGCATCGGGTCCCTGCCGGACGGCAGGGTCGCTTACGACGCGGCGGCCGACCCCGGGCTGACCGGCATCATGCTCCGCGGCATCGCCGCGGGCCGGCAGGCCGGGCCGCTCAGGTTCGGAGCCGAGCCAGGCGCCGTCATCGACGTGAACGCGCCAGCACGCACCCTGCCGCCGCTGGCCAGCAACACCAGCGTGGTGTTCGGCGACAAAGCGATACTCAAGCTGCTGCGACGGCCGTTCGCCGGCGCCCACCCCGACCTTGAGGTGCCGGCCGCGCTCGCGCGTAACGGCTCGACGCTGGTCGCCGCGCCGCTCGGCTGGATTGAGCTGACCGGCTGCGGGCAGAGCGATCCTGTGCAGGCAACGGGTACAGATTCTTCGGTCCTGGCGATCCTGTCCGTCTTCTATCCTGGCTCCGCCGACGGCTGGTCGCTGGCCACCGCCAGCCTGCACGAGAGCGACCAGAGCTTCGCCGCCCAGGCACGCCTGCTCGGCGAGACGACTGCCCGCATGCACGCCGAGCTCGCCGAGGCGTTCGGATCGAGCGTTCTGTCCTCCTACACGCTGCGCGACCAGGTTGACAACTTGCTGACCGAACTCAGCCAGGCGACCGGGGTCGTGCCCGAGCTGCGCGAGCACGCGCCTGCGATCCGCGACTGCTACAAAAGCCTCACCGAGCCTGGCTCGCAGGTAACCGTCCAGCGGATCCACGGCGACTATCACCTCGCGCAGGTGCTGAGCACGGAAGGGGGATGGGTCGTGCTCGACTTCGAGGGCGAGCCATCGGTGCCGCTAGCCAGGCGGAGGGCGTTCCAGCCGCCGCTGCGCGACGTCGCCGGCATGCTCAGGTCGTTCGACTACGCGGGCAGGCACGAGGCCCTGCGCCATCGCGAGGACCGCCGCCTCACCGCCGCCGCGGCTGCATGGGTGCGGGCGTGTCAGGACGCCTTCGTCGCGGGGTATGCAGACACCGCGGGCTTCACGCCGAGCGCAAGCGATCCGCTGCTGCGCGCGCTGATCCTGCAGAAGGCGGTCTACGAGGCCGTCTACGAGGCCAGGCACCGGCCAGACTGGCTGCCGATACCGCTCGCCGCGATCGCGGAGGCAAGCCAATGACGACAGCCGTGGATCCGATCAGCCACGAGGTGATCGATCACATCCTGGCGGGGCAGCACCACGACCCGCATGCGGTGCTCGGCGCGCACGAGGCACCGGAAGGCACCGTGGTGCGCGCGCTCCGGCCGCTGGCCAGGTCGGTCGAGGTCATGCTGCCGGATGGCACCAGGTACCCGATGCAGCATGTGCACGAGGGCGTGTTCTCGGCGACGGTGCCGCCATCGGCGACGGCAGACGGGTACCAGCTGGCTGTCCGCTACGCCGACAGCGGACCCGAGCTGTTCATGGACGACCCGTACCGGCACCTGCCGACGCTCGGCGAGATGGACCTGCACCTGATCGGCGAGGGCAGGCACGAGGAGTTGTGGCGGGTGCTCGGCGCCAGGGTGCGGCCAGAGCTCGGCGGGACGTCGTTCGCGGTCTGGGCGCCGAGTGCGCGCGGCGTACGCGTGATCGGCGACTTCAACCACTGGGACGGCCGTGCCCATCCGATGCGCTCGCTCGGCAGCTCGGGCGTGTGGGAGCTGTTCCTGCCCGCGGTCGGCCCTGGCGCCAGGTACAAGTACGAGATCTGCGGCCAGGACGGCGCCTGGCACCGCAAGGCCGACCCGATGGCGGCGCTGGCCGAGACCCCGCCAGCCACCGCGTCCGTCGTCTTCGAATCCGGCTACGAGTGGGCCGACAAGGACTGGATGACCGCCAGGACCGAGCGCGATCCGCTGCGTGAGCCGATGAGCATCTACGAAGTACATATCGGCTCGTGGCGACCGGGGCTGTCGTATGTCGAGTTGGCCGAGAGCCTTGTTCACTATGTTAAGAAATACGGTTTCACGCACGTCGAGTTCATGCCGGTTGCCGAGCACCCGTACGGCGGATCCTGGGGTTATCAGGTGACCTCCTACTACGCACCGTCGGCGCGGTTCGGGACGCCCGATGAGTTCAGGCACCTGGTCGACCAGCTGCACCAGGCGGGGATCGGCGTGTTCGTGGACTGGGTGCCAGCGCACTTCCCCAAGGACGCCTGGGCGCTCGCGAGGTTCGACGGGACTGAGTTGTACGAGCACGCCGACCCGCGGCGCGGCGAGCACCCTGACTGGGGCACGCTGATCTTCGATTTCGGGCGCCGCGAGGTCCGCAACTTCCTCGTCGCCAACGCGGTCTACTGGCTCGAGGAGTTCCACATCGACGGGCTGCGCGTGGACGCGGTCGCGTCGATGCTCTACCTGGACTACTCCCGCAAGGCCGGCGAGTGGACCCCGAACGTGCTCGGCGGCAGGGAGAACCTGGACGCGGTCTCGTTCCTGCAGGAGGTCAACGCGACCTGCTACAAGCGAGCGGCCGGGATCGTCATGATCGCCGAGGAGTCGACCGCGTGGCCGGGCGTGACCAGGCCCGTGCACCTGGGCGGGCTCGGGTTCGGGCTGAAGTGGAACATGGGCTGGATGCACGACACGCTGTCGTACCTCGCGCATGACCCGGTCTACCGGCGCTACCACCACAACGAGCTGACGTTCTCGATGATGTACGCCTACAGCGAGAACTTCGCGCTGCCGCTGTCGCACGACGAGGTCGTGCACGGCAAGGGCTCGCTGCTCGGCAAGATGCCAGGCGATGACTGGAAGAAGTTCGCGACCCTGCGCGCGCTGTTCGGCTACATGTGGGCGCATCCCGGCAAGCAACTGTTGTTCATGGGATCTGAGTTCGGACAGCGCAGCGAGTGGTCGCAGGAGCGCGGGCTTGAGTGGCCCGTGCTCGAAGGCACAGTGCTCGAAGGCACAGTGCTGGAGGGCACAGCGCTGGAGGGCACAGCGCTCGAGGGTCACTCGCACGCGGGGCTGCAGCGGCTGGTCGGCGACCTCAATGCCGCCTACCGGGAGCTTGAACCGCTGTGGCGGGAGGACTTCTCGCCCGCGGGGTTCAGCTGGATCGACGCCAACGACGCGTTCGGCAACGTGATCTCGTTCCTGCGGTTCGCTGATGGTGCGCCAACCGTCGCCTGCATCGCCAACTTCTCCGGCGACCCGCACTACGACTACCGGGTCGGGCTGCCGTCGGCCGGGCGCTGGCGCGAGGCGCTCAACACCGACGCCACCAACTACGGCGGCAGCGGCGTCGGCAACATGGGCCAGGTCCAGGCCACCAGCGTGCCCTGGCACGGCAGGCCCGCGTCGGCCGTGCTCACCGTCCCCCCGCTCGCCGTCCTCTGGCTCGTCCACGACCCCGACCCCGCCGTCGAGGCCGCGCCGTCGCCCTCCTCCTCCCCTCGCCATCTCCCCGACTAGTTTCTTGATCACGGAGGATTATGGTTCCGATAGGACCCAAAATCCTCCGTGATCACGACCGAGACCTGGTGCAATGAGTCATGGACGAGGAACTGAGGTCGGACCTGCCGGAACACGAGTCCGTGCCGGCTGACGCGGCCGCCGCAGTCGCGGAGCGAGCGGCCGGGGCAACGAGCGGTGACCGGATGCCCGCCATGTATCTCGGCCACGGCGCGCCGCCACTGGTCGACGACCCGCTCTGGACGACGCAACTCGCCGCATGGGCTGGCGCGCTGCTGAAGCCCAGCGCGATCCTGGTGGTCTCGGCGCACTGGGAGGCGGCCCCGCTGACCATCGGGGCGACCGCGGACGCCGCGCCGCTCGTCTACGACTTCCGGGGCTTCCCCGAGCGCTACTACCAGGCGACCTACCCGGCGCCAGGAGCGCCAGGCCTCGCGGCCAAGATCCGCGGCCTGCTGTCGGGCACCGAATCGGTGGCTGGCGCGCCGGACCGCGGCCTTGACCACGGCGCCTACGTCCCGCTCACCGTCATGTATCCGGATGCCGACGTCCCTGTGCTGCAGATCTCGATGCCCACCCTCGACCCTGACCGGCTGCTGAGGATCGGGACAGCGCTGCGGCCGTTGCGGGACGAGGGCGTGCTGATCATGGGCAGCGGATTCCTCACGCACGGCCTGCCGTTCCTGCGTGACTTCAGGTTCGACGCGCCGCCGCCGGGCTGGTCCACCGAATTCGATCGCTGGGCTGCCGAGGCACTCGATCGCGGCGACGTCGACGCCCTCGCCAGGTTCCGCGTGGCGCCGGGAGCCCGGTACGCGCACCCGACGACCGAGCACTTCGCCCCGCTGTTCGTGACGCTCGGCGCGGCCGACGGCCCGGTTCCGGTGACCACGATCACCGGTTACTGGCTCGGCCTGGCCAAGCGCTCCTTCCAGGTCGCCTAGGCGGCCCATCGCTTCGCGCATTCCCCCGGGAGATCCGCATGTCCGCACGTGGCGCACAGAACGCTGACGATGCCTCAGCTACGGAGTCGGCGACCGCGCGCACAAGCGCGCACCGGTACAAGTCGGTCACCGACCTGGCCGACGAGAGCGCGGGCTCGTGGATCACTAAGGCGCTGCAGTGGGTCCCCAGGATCTTGTCGAGCAAGCCGCACATCGTCTGGCTGATGGCGCTCGGCGTCTACCTCATCGTGCTGCCGCTGCTGGGTGTCGCGGTTAGCGCAAAGTCCGAGCTGATCGGCGGCAACTACACGAACGTCACCAGCGACATCGGCGCGTGCATCGCCGCCGGCGGCACCCTGCACCTGGTCAGCCAGGGCCGCAAACGGCAGAAGGTCGACGCCGAGCGGCTGACGCTGCTCAAGGAGGTGCACGCGCTGCTGCACCACCTGCACCCCGACGCGGCCGCCGAGATCGGGCAGGCCATCCGGCAGGCTCACGAGGACCAGGCGCACGAAGACTGATCTCGCGACGACCGATCTCGCGACGACCGATCTCACGACGACTGAGCTCGCGACGGCTGAGCTGACCTCAGCGGCGGCGAGTCAGAGCAGGGCGAGCAGCCAGCGCGGGCCGGTCACCGCCGCGCCGACCGCCTCGCACCGCGCGCGCAACTCCCGGTCGGCGGTCACGACCAGGCACGGCCCGGCTGTCTTGGCGGTCTCGGCGGCCTGCCTGACGATCTCGTCGTCGCCCGAGCCCCTCGCCCGCACGACGAGCACCTGGCTCTCCGCCACCGTGCTCTCCGCAACCGTGCTCTCCGCCACCGTGCTCTCTGGCACCGTGCTCTCCGCCACCGCGCTAGCCGCGCCCTCGACCACCACGACGAACCTCGGGAACCACCGCTCGAGCGCGGGGACGTCGATCGAGTCAGGCAGGCTCACGACGCCGTCCATCGCGAGCTCGCTGATCTCGTCGATCAGCCGCCGGGCCGCGCCTGCCCTGTCCCGCCACCAGCCATCCGGTCGGGAGCCCATCACGTTCGCGGCGTCCACGATGATCGTCAGCGGTGTCAATGCCGTTCGCAACGCCGCCCATTGCCCGGCGAACCCAGGATGCAGCGGGAGCCGCTCGACCTCAGCTACCGGGACCCAGGCGACTTCGCTGGTCTCCTCGCTGACGGCGGCTGCTGCCAGGGGGACAGCCGTGTTCGCGAGCACGGTCTGGTACGTCCAGCCGCCATGGTCGTCGCTCAGTACGCCATGGACGCGGACCGGCCGCGGGTCGATCGCGCACTCCTCGATAGCCTCGCGCAGCGCTGCCCGTACCACCGATTCGTGGCTGTCCCTGGCGCCGCCCGGCGGGCCCCAGGCGCCACCGTAGCTGCCCCACCAGCTCCGCTGCTGCAGCAACACGGTGTGACGACCGGTCTGATCGGTGGCGGCAAGCAACAGCCCGGCCGCGCCATGCCGACCCCAGTGCCGATGGCCGCGGCCGCACCGGGTCCAGCCGTTCCCATCGTGCACCGTCATTGCTGCCGACCATAGCCGACCGGCGCTCCCGGCGGTAAATCCCGGCACCGCGCCTGCACCGCGCCAGACACGACGCCGGCACCAGGTCAGCGCCCCAGCCGAACCCGGCTACTGGCGCGACCGATGCCCGGAGCCCCCGCGATCGGGGCGACAGACCTAGGCTGGCTCCATGGAAAAGCCGCTGACCGGATCCCTGACCGAAACCCTCGCCGACACGCTGCACGGACCGCTTGCCGGTCCGCTCGGCAAACTCACCAGGCACCGGACCGCGCCGCTGATCCTGGAACTGGACCTCACCGACGGGGTGATCGAAACCAGGCCGCCCGACCCGCTCTCGGCGGTCATGACCAGGCACCAGCCCACGGTCACCGACGTGCTGGCTGCGCTGCGCACCGCCAGGAACGACCAGCGCGTGAAGGCGCTCGTGGTCAAGGTCGGCGGCAAGCCCATCGGCCTGGGCGTCGTCCAGGAACTGCGCGAGGCCGTCAAGCGCTTCCGCGCCGGGGGCAAGCCAACGTGGGCGTGGGCCGAGACGTTCGGGGAGTTCTCGGCCGGCAACGTGCCGTACTACCTCGCGACGGCCTTCGAAACGATCTTCCTTCAGCCGTCCGGCGACATCGGCCTGACCGGCCTCGCGGTCGAGCGGGTCTTCCTCCGCGGCGCCCTGGACAAGCTCGGCGTGCGCATGGAGGTCGGCGCACGGCACGAGTACAAGAGCGCGGCCGAGCAGCTGACTGAGCACGGCTTCTCCGGCCCGTCCCGCGAAGCGACCGAGCGGATCGCCAGGTCCGTGACCGAGCAGCTGGTGACCGCGGTCGCCGAACGCACGGCGATCCCGTCTGACAAGGCCGGCGAGCTCGTCAACGGCGGGCCGTATCTCGCCGACCAGGCGCTGGCAGCCGGCCTCGTGGACGCGCTTGGTTACCGCGACGAGGTCTACGCGGCCGTGCGCAAGCAGGTCGGCAACGACCCGGTCTTGCTGTACCTCGGCCGCTACCACCGGTCCAAGGAGCTGGCCAGCCGGGCCAAGCAGCTGACCGCGCCCCGCCAGGACGCCGTCGCGATGATCCAGGCGACCGGCGCGATCAGGCGAGGCCGCAACGGCCGCAGCCCCCTGACCGGCAACGCCATGGGATCGGACAGCATCACCGCAGCCCTGCGCGCCGCGACGGCCGATCAGCGCGTCAAGGCCATCGTGCTGCGGGTGAACAGCCCAGGCGGGTCCTACGTCGCGTCCGACGCGATCTGGCGCGAGGTCGTCAGGGCGCGCAACGCCGGAAAGCCCGTGGTCGTGTCGATGAGCGACGTCGCCGCGTCCGGCGGGTACTTCATCTCGATGGCAGCCGACGCGATCCTGGCCCAGCCTGGAACAGTGACCGGCTCCATCGGCGTGATCAGCGGCAAGCCGGTGGTCAGCGACATGCTCGGCAAGGCAGGCGTGACGACCGACTCGATCGTGCTCGGCGAGCACGCGGCGATGTTCTCCACTTCCAAGCCGTTCACCAGCGACGACTGGCAGCTCGTCGACGCCTGGCTTGATCGCATCTACGCCGACTTCACGGGCAAGGTAGCCGCGGGCCGCGGCCTGTCAGCCGAGCGCGTCCACGAGCTGGCGAGGGGCAGGGTCTGGACCGGCGCTGACGCCCTCGAGCACAAGCTGGTCGACGACCTCGGCGGCATCGAGGAAGCCGCGGACATCGCCCGCCGCCGGGCAGGCCTGCCCGTCACCGCGCCGCTCGTGCACTACCCGAGAGTCGGCCCCCTCGACCGGATCCGCCCGCCGAGCAACAGCGAGGACCGCCGGGCGGCCGCGATCGCGATGGCCACGCCGGGCGCGCTGCTCGCGGAGAGCTGGGGTCCTGTGACGCAGTTCGCCGCCAGGCTCGGGCTGCCAGCCGCAGGACCGCTGCTGCTCCCTGGCAGCTGGACATTTCATTGACACAACCAAACGTGCCCGCTGAGTCCCCGCACGATTTCGAGACCGCCACCGGGGAATTCGCAAGCGGCGTCACGCTCGTCACGATCGCCGACGGGCGGGAAGACATCGGCCTGACG
The DNA here is from genome assembly GCA_963739025.1 of uncultured Actinomycetota bacterium. Lineage (GTDB taxonomy): Bacteria > Actinomycetota > Actinomycetes > Streptosporangiales > Streptosporangiaceae > Chersky-822. Next base: position 386,483 of record CAVTYS010000010.1, read on the forward strand.
GTCAGCGCGTTCTGCCCGCTGTCCACGCTGCCGCCGCTGGTCTCCATCTCGGTGATCGGCGAGTCTTACCCGGCCGAGCTGCTGAGCAGGCTGGACCGGTTCGCGGTGACGGTCCTGGCGGCCGGCCAGCGGATGCTGGCCGGCCGCTTCGCCGCCACAGGACGCCCCGGCGCGAGACTGCTCATGGACGACGTCCCGCATCACCGCGGAACAGCCTCGGGCGCGCTAATTCCCGATGAAGGCCTCGCGGCGATGGAGTGCGAGGTGACGAGCCGGTTGCCGGCGGGCGATCATCTGATGGTCATCGCCCGCGTGCTGGCCGTCGACACGGTAGCCAGGTCAGGGGAGCCGCTGATCAGGTTCCACCGGAGCTACGCGACGCTGGCCCGCCCGTAATTCGATGGAAACGGCCCGTAGCGTGGGGCTAGCGTTCTGCAATGCTCAGGCTCAGGCCGCCGCGGCCCGATGAAGAGGTGGCGTTCCGCGCTGCTCATGAGCAGATGGCCGCGGAAGGCTTCGCCTTCGCCTTCGGGCTGGAACCCGGCACCGACTGGCCGGCCTACCTGCGCGCGCTGGCCGGACGGCGGGTTGGTGCCGAGTTGCCTGCGGGCTGGGTGCCGGAGACGTTCCTGGTCGCCGACGTCGACGGTCAGATCGCAGGCCGGGTCTCGATCAGGCACGAGCTGACCGATTTCCTGCGAGACGAAGGCGGCCACATCGGATACTGCGTCCTGCCTTCCTACCGGCGCCGCGGGTATGCCACGGAAATCCTGCGCCAGGCCCTGATCGTCGCCAGGTCGGTCGGCGTCGACCGGGTGCTGATCACGTGCGACGACGACAACGAAGGATCGATCAAAGCCATCGAGTCCTGCGGCGGGAAGCTAGACTCCGTCCGCCAGGCCACGCCGGATGCACCAGCGCTGCGGCGCTACTGCGTCGACTGACCGAGGCGCGCGAGTGGCTGCTCGCGCAGCGTTCGCATGATCTCCTTGCGCTGCTCGCCGCCCAGGGCGTCGATATAGAGCTCGCCGTGCAGGTGATCGGTCTCATGTTGCAGGCAGCGGGCGAACTCGCCGTCGCCGGCCACCGTCACCGGCCGCTGATCCAGGTCCACGCCGGTAACCTCGGCGTAAGCGGCCCTGACCCGGTCGGCGCTGACTCCGGGAACGGACAGGCACGCCTCGCCCCCTGGCTGCTCGCCGCTGGTCTGCGTGACGACGGGGTTGATGACGTAGCCGAGCCGGCCATCCACGTTGTAGGAGAAGACGGCCAGGCTGGAACCGATCTGGTTCGCCGCGAGCCCGGCGCGACCCGGCTTCTGGACCGTGTCGAGCAGGTCCGTGACGAGCTGGGCGAGCGCGTCGTCGAACCTGGTCACCTGGTCGCACGGGGTGCGCAGCACCGGGTCGCCGATGTAACGCAGCGGCCGCACGCTCATCGGGCCGCGCCCGGCGCGCGGTGCTCGCTCTCGGCGGTGAGCTTGCCGATCCTGTCCAGGACCAGCTGGTGCCAGGCGAGCTCGGCCTCGATGCGCAACCGCGCGTGCTCCACAACCAGGTCATCGGCGACGGTCTGGTCCGGCCATGCTCGCTCCCTGAGATGCGCGAACGTGCCTGCGTCCGCGCTCAGCGCCTTGATCCTGTCCTCGACGTAGCCGCGCAGGGTGTCCTCGTCCAGGTCGCTGCTCATAGCGAGCGCCAGATCGACAGGGTCTGGCCGCAGCCCGACCTCGGCGAGCGCTTCGGCGCGGAGCACCCGCAGCTCGCGCTGTCCCTCAGCGGTGATCGCGTAGACGGTGCGGGCGGGCAGGTTCCCCGCCTGCTCGGTCCTGACCGGCTCGATCAGCCCTTCGGCCGCCAGCCTGTGCAACGCCCCGTACAGCGATCCAGGCCGGACGTCGGACCAGAGGTCCGCGCGGTCAAGCCGAGCGTCGCGCCGGAGCTGGTGGCCGTACATCGGCCCGTGCTTGGCCAGCGCTCCCAGTACGAAGAGCCGGGTCGGATTCACCGACCTAGTAAACCACGACTACTCACATTTGACTACTTGGCCCGGATGCGCCCTCGCCGGCAGCCGCCCGCCCGCGTGCCCGAAATGCCAGTTACGGCGGCGGCGCGGCGAGCGGCGGGACGAGTGCGATCGCTTACCCGGGCAACGGGCCGGCCGAGCTCAGTTGGGGCTGTATGGGGTTCCGCGGAGTTCGGTGGCCGGTGTGGTGCCGAATTCGCGCAGGATCGCGGTCTCCTTGGACAGGAGCGCACGTTCGGCGGACAGCCTGCGCACCGCGTCGGGCTGGGCCAGCAGCCCCTGCCGGTCGTTGAGGTCGATGATCATGGATGCCGCGACCAGGTACGAGAGCAGGATCGGCTCGTCAGGCAGGTCGGGCACGGTGATCGTGGCCGAGCCGCGATCGGCGAGCACGTTGAGGTAGCCGCGGAACCCGCGCTGCACGGCCGCCGCCGCAACCGCTGCCGTCGCCTCGTCGCCCGTCGGCTCCCCGAGCACCTCGATCTCGCCGGTCAGGTATGGCCGGGAGGCACCGAGACCGTGCAGCCTGAACCGGTCCGTGCCGACGGTCACGATGTCGTACTGGCCGTCGGCAGCGTCGGTGATGTCGCGCACCATCGCTATGCAGCCGACGTCGTGCAGGGCAGAGACGCCGCCGATCCCCGTCTCCCTGCCTTCGCGGATGGCGATGACGCCGAAGCGGCGCGGTTCCTCCTGGTCGAGCAGGTCTCGGATCAGCTGCTTGTACCGGTCCTCGAAGATGTGCAGGGGCAGCACGAGTCCAGGATAGAGCACCGCGCCGAGCGGGAACAGCGGCAGCGTCTCCGTCATGGACGCGACTCTAGACCCACCGGTGCGCCCGGCGGCTTGGCCTCGTGCCGCTGGGCCGCCAGTCAGTCCTGCCGTCCGGCCACCAGGCTGCCGCCCCGCCAGACCGCCGCGACCTGCGGAACCCCTGGCCGGTAGGCGAGGTAGGCATGCGACGGCGCGTTCAGCATGACCAGGTCGGCGCGCGCGCCGACGCCGAGATGGCCGATGTCGTCGCGGCGCAGCGCCCTCGCTCCGCCTGCGGTCGCCGACCACAGCGCTTCTTGTGTCGTCATCCGCATGTCCCTGACGGCCAGCGCGATGCAGAACGGCATGCTCGAGGTGAAGCACGATCCTGGGTTGCAATCGGTGGCGATCGCGACGCTGACCCCGGCCTCGAGCAGCCGCCTGGCGTCCGGGTACGGCTGCCTCGTCGAGAACTCGACGCCCGGCAGCAAGGTCGCGACCGTGTCAGACGCGGCGAGCGCGGCGACGTCGGCGTCTGAGGCGTAGGTGCAGTGGTCGGCTGAGGCGGCCCCCGCCTCGACGGCCACCTGGATACCAGGGCCGTGGCCGAGCTGGTTCGCGTGCATGCGCGGCAGCAGGCCGGCCGAGCGGCCGGCCGTCAGGATCGCGCTGGCCTGGTCGGCGTCGAACGCCCCCCGCTCGCAGAACACGTCCACCCACCTGGCGTGCGGCGCGCACGCGTCGAGCATCGGCCCGCACGCCAGCTCGACGTATCCGGCCGGGTCGGCCTCGTACTCTTGCGGCACCACGTGCGCGCCGAGATAGGTGACCTCCGGCGTGAGCTGCGCGGCGAGCGCCACGCTCCTGGCTTCGTCGGCGACCGTCAGCCCGTAGCCGGACTTGCACTCGAACGTCGTGATGCCCTGCGCGAGCATCTCACCGGCCAGACTGCGCAGGTTGCCCATCAGGTCGGCGTCGCTTGCTGCCCTGGTCGCTGCGACCGTGCTGCGGATGCCGCCCGCGCTGTACGGCAGGCCGGCCATCCGGGCGGCGAACTCCGCCCCGCGCTCGCCGGCGAAGACCAGGTGCGCGTGCGAGTCGACGAAGCCTGGCAGCACGGCGCGGCCCGACGCGTCGACGCGGTCGTCGGCGGCTGGCGCCTGAGCCGCCTGGCCGGTCCACGCGACCCGCCCGTCGTCCATGACCAGCGCGGCGTCGGCCACCGCGGCAAAGCTCGAACACTCGGCAAAGCCGCCCCCAGCGGCTGGCGCGTTGGTGACCAGCTCACCGATGTTCGTGATCAGCGTGCTCACGAGCGCATCCTGTCACGCCGCGGTGGCTGCGCGACGACCGTCATATCGCGAGTCAAGAGTCATCGACGAAGAGAAAGCGGCGCCATAGAGCCCTGAGTCTTCCTCTAGGGACCGCCGCCGGGCCGGCGGCAGGCTTGTGGGATGGCTGCCGGCAGACCGGCACAACGTAGCCATCCCACGGCCGGCTAGGCCTCGGCTACGCCGCCGCGGCTGCCTTCGCGAACAAGTCGAGGATCGCCGGCCAGCCGCCGCCTGACGCGACCGACTTGGCCAGATCCTCGGCCCCCGCGCCGAGCCGCTCGATGTGCCGGTGCTCGAAGTCCACGGTTGTCTGGCCGTCAGCCTCGGTGAAGATCACCTCGACCTCGCTGGCGTGGGACAAGTCGGGGTCGTACTGGAACTGGCTGTTGAGCTGCCAGGTCATGACGAGGCGGGACGGCGGCTGGTAGACGAGCACCTTGCCCCAGTCGCACTCGGTGCCGTTCACGCCGCGCTCGTACCACCGGCCGTCGACGCGCGGCTCGATGACCGCTTCGGCCAGTTCGGCGTCGCCGATGTGGTGGCCGATCCACCACGTGTTGAAGCCCTCGGTAAACAACGTGAACGCCCGCTGGGCCGAGATCGGCACCGTAACCGAGTACCTCACCGGGGCGATGGTGGTCTGGCTCATGTCTCCTCCTGCGATTCGCTGCTTGCTGCGTTCTGTTCGATAGCCGCTATCTGCTGTGCTGCCAGCTGGAAGCCGGCCAGCGCCTGGCTCCACATCTGGTCGAGATACCGGTGGATGGCTTGCACCCCCGTCTGATCGATCCGGTAGATCCGCCTCGTGCCCTCCGCCTGGTCGGTGACCAGGCCGGCCTGCTTGAGGACCTTGAGGTGCTGCGACACGGCGGGCCTGGTCACCGGCAGCTCGGCTGAGAGCTGTCCGACCGCCATCGGCCGCCGCGCGAGGCACTCGAAGATCGCCCGCCTGGTCGGGTCTCCGAGGGCGGCGAGCGAGGCTGTTCCGTAAGTTTCCACTAACCGTTAGTCTGTACTAACCAATGGCCGCCGTCAAGGCTGGCCTGGACTCTCGCAGCGATCTGAGCTCGACGGCGATTTCGGAGCGGGAACGCAGGCCATCACGGACGCCGCCGACCAGGCCGCACGGGCCACCAGGGCCCTGATCGAAGGCCGCCACCTGCTGACAGGGCCTGCCAGCGCCATCGCCAATGAAGGGCTCTAGTTGAGCACCGCCTCGATGGCGGCCGACAGCGCGCCGGGAACATCCTCGATCAGCACGTGCCGCCCGTCGACGACCACGTCACGCCCGCCGATCACGACATTGCGCACGTCGGCGGGCGTCGCAGCGAACATGACGGCCGCGAGCACCGCGAGGTCAGGCTCGCCCTTGCCAGATGACGAAACGCCGCGCCAGGCACCAGCCAGCCGCGACGAATCCAGCGCCACCGTCACCAGGTCGGCCAGCGACCCTGGCGCGATCTCGCCGGCGTCCGGCCAGCCAAGGCTCGCGTGCCCGTCCCAGGTCACGATCGTCCCGAGGGTCTCCGCGGTGAAGTGACCGCGCTCGCGGCTCGCCAGGCGCTCATACATCTCGACTCGCCTGGACTCCTCGAACAAGTCGATCACCGCCTGGCTGTCGCTGCCGACCGTCAGCCGGCATCCCGCCGCCGCGAGCGCGCCGAACGGGCCGATCCCGTCGGCCAGGTCAGCCTCGGTCGTCGGGCAGACGCACGCGAACACCTCGCTCCCGCCGAGCAGTGTGATGTCCGCGCCGGTCAGGTGCGTTGCGTGCACGACGCTCGTGCGCGGGCCCAGCACGCCGGCGTCGTACAGCACCGCCGTAGGCGTGCCCCCGTAAGCGGCCAGGCAGGCGTTGTTCTCCGCGACCTGCTCTGACAGGTGCACGTGCAGTGGCGCTCCGCACGTGTGGCTCCACGCCACCACAGCGGCCATCTCCCGTGGCGGCACGGCGCGCACGGAGTGGATCGCGGCGCCGGCCCTGGCGCCAGGTCCGAGCCTGCCGTGCTCGTCGGCGCCGAGCGCGTCCACCCGCTTCGCCCATGCCTGGGCCGTGCCGTCGCCGAACCGCAGCTGCGGGCCCTCAAGGCGCACCGGCGACCCCACCGGGTCGAGCCCGCCCGACAAGTAACAGGTGTCAAGCAGCGTTATCCGCACCCCGGCCTGCGCGGCCGCCTCGATCAGCGCACGGCCCATGGCGTTCTGGTCGGCGTACGCGGTCCCGCCAGGGGCGTGATGCAGGTAGTGGAACTCGCCCACGCAGCCGATGCCCGCCAGCGCCATCTCGGCGTAGACGGCGCGCGCCAGCGCCAGGTAGCTGTCAGGGTCCAGGCGCGCGGCGACCTGGTACATCCGCTCGCGCCAGGTCCAGAACGTGCCGCGGCCCGCCTGCGTGATCCCGCGCAGCGCGCGGTGGAATGCGTGTGAGTGCGCGTTCGCGAGCGCGGGCATGGTCAGCCCGGCCAGCCGGATGGTGCCCGGCGGGGCAGCGGCGGCCCTGCCAGGCGTGATCCGCGTGAACCTGTCCCCCGCCGCCTCGATCAGGACGTCGGGCAGCACGCCGACGCCGGGCAGCCAGGCAAGCTCGGCGTGCCAGGCACGCGCGGGTGCGGCAGCCTGCCCGGAGGGCGTCATCGGCAGGCAAGCTCCTCGAGCAGGGCGGCCAGCGCGACGACGCCGGCCTCGCAGTCCTCGGGCTCGGCGTGCTCGGCTGGCGAATGCGAGACACCGCTCGGGTTGCGCACGAACAGCATCGCGGTCGGCAGCCCGGCTGCGAGGATGCCGGCGTCGTGCCCGGCTCCGGTCGGCAGCACGGGCGCATCGATCCCTCGCCGCGCCAGCGCCGACACAACCCGGTCCCGAAGATCAAGATCAAATTTCACGATCGGCGTCAACGATTCGCACCTGCTGGTCACGCTCACGCCGTGGCTCTTCCCGCTCAGCTCGGCGACGGCGGTGACCTGGCTGACCACTTCCTTCAGCGTGTCCTCGTCAGGGGCTCTGGCGTCCAGCCAGGCATGCACGGCCGAGCTGATCGCGTTGGCCGCTCCAGGCTCGGCCACGACCTTGCCGAACGTGGTCCGCGCGCTGAGCTCAGTCGCGATTGTCCTGGCCGCGAGCACCGTCGCCGCGTACGGCAGCATCGGATCGCGCCGGTCGGTCAGCTTCGTGGTGCCCGCGTGGTCGGCCCGGCCGGTGAAGTCGATCCGCCAGCGGCCGTGCGGCCAGATCGACTCGGCGACTCCAACGGCCGCGTCCATCCCGGCCAGGGCGCTGCCCTGCTCGACGTGCAACTCGATGAACGCGTCGATCCCCGCGAGCCGCTCGCGGTCGGGCCCGATCGCCGCGGGGTCGAGGTCAGCCTGCGTCATCGCGGCTGCCAGTGTCGTGCCGTCCGCGTCGGTAAGCCCGCGGGCGGCATCCGGGGTGATCGCGCCGGTCAGCAGCCGGCTGCCGAGGCAGGAGACGCCGAACCTGGCGCCCTCCTCCTCGGTGAACGCGACCACGCCGACGGGCCTGACGGGCACCTGACCCGCCTCGGCGAGCAGGTCGACCGCCACGAACGCCGAGACGACGCCGAGCGGGCCGTCGAACGGGCCGCCGTCGGGCACCGAATCCAGGTGGCTCCCCGTCACGATCGCGCCGGCGTCACCTGCCTGCTGGTCGCCGTCAGGCGGATCCCACCAGGCCCACAGGTTGGCGTTGCGATCGGTCTCAAGGCGAAGGCCGCGCTGCTCGGCCGCCCGGCGGAACCACTCCCGGCAGGAGAGCTCGGCTTCGGTGAACGAGAACCGCCGGTAGCCGCCGGTCTGCTCGCTGCGGCCGAGCGGCAGCAGCGCCTGCCAGAGCGGCAGCTGCCAGGCCGCTTGCTCGCTCACGGGTGCTGCTCCCGCATCGGAATGCGGACGCCCCGCTCGCCCGCCACCTCGCTGGCCCGGTCATACCCGGCGTCGACGTGCCTGATCACGCCCATGCCTGGATCGTTGGTCAGCACGCGCTCGAGCTTGCTCGCGGCGAGCGCTGTTCCGTCGGCGACGCAGACCTGGCCCGCGTGGATGGAGCGCCCGATCCCGACGCCGCCGCCGTGGTGTATCGATACCCAGGAGGCCCCTGACGCGGTGTTCACCAGCGCGTTCAGCAGCGGCCAGTCCGCGATCGCGTCCGAGCCGTCGGCCATTCCCTCTGTCTCCCGGTACGGGGATGCGACCGAGCCGCAGTCCAGGTGATCCCTGCCGAGCACGATCGGCGCGCTGACCTCACCGCTGGCGACGAGGTCGTTGAAGCGCAACCCTGCCTTGTCCCGCTCGCCGTAGCCGAGCCAGCAGATCCTCGCGGGCAGGCCCTGGAAGCGGACCTTCTCTTCCGCCATCCTGATCCACCTGGCCAGCGGCTCGTTGTCGGGGAACAGGTCGAGTATCGCCCGGTCGGTGGCCGCGATGTCGGCAGGATCGCCGGATAGCGCCGCCCACCGGAACGGGCCCCTGCCCTCGCAGAACAACGGGCGGATGTAGGCGGGCACGAAGCCAGGGAACGCGAACGCACGGTCGTAGCCGGCGAGTTCGGCCTCGCCCCTGATCGAGTTGCCGTAGTCGAACACCTCGGCTCCGGCGTCCATGAAGCCCACCATCGCCTCGACGTGCGCGGCCATCGACTCGCGTGCCCGCCTGGTGAAGCCGGCCGGGTCCTCGGCGCGCAGGGCGGCCATGTCCTCGAACGCGACGCCGGTCGGCAGGTAGGTCAGCGGGTCGTGCGCCGACGTCTGATCGGTGACGACGTTGATGGGGGCGCCGATCTTGAGCAGGGCAGGAACCAGGTCCGCGGCGTTGCCGAGCAGGCCGATGGACAGCGGCTGGCCGGCCTGGGCTGCCGCGACCGCGCGCCTGATCGCGTCGTCGGTGTCGCCGGCCTCGACGTCGAGGTAGCCGTGCTCGATCCGGCGCGCGATGCTGGCCGGGTCGCAGTCGATGCAGATCGCGACGCCGCCGTTCATGGTGACCGCGAGCGGCTGCGCGCCGCCCATGCCGCCGAGCCCGGCGGTCAGCGTGATCGTCCCGGCCAGCGACCCGCCGAACCGCTTGGCGGCCACGGCCGCGAAGGTCTCGAAGGTGCCTTGCAGGATGCCCTGGGTGCCGATGTAGATCCACGAGCCGGCCGTCATCTGGCCGAACATCGTCAGGCCAAGCGACTCGAGCCGCCGGAACTCATCCCATGTGGCCCACTGCGGCACCAGGTTCGAGTTCGCGATCAGCACCCTGGGCGCCCATTCGTGCGTGCGGAAGACGCCGACCGGCTTGCCGGACTGGACCAGCAGGGTCTCATCGCCGGCCAGGTCGCGCAGCGATCCGACGATGGCGTCGAACGCGTCCCAGCTGCGGGCCGCACGGCCAGAGCCGCCGTAGACGATCAGCTGGTCCGGATGCTCGGCGACCTCGGGATCGAGGTTGTTCATCAGCATCCGCATGGCCGCTTCCTGCGGCCAGCCCTTGCAGGACAGGTCCGTGCCCCGGGGCGCCCGCACCGGCCGCGCGTCGCTCATAGTCAGCTCCTCACTGCTGTCAGGCCCCTAGTGCACGCCGTAGAGCCGGCGCAGGATCGAGCGAAGCTTGGGCGCCGTGAGCGCGCCGATGTTCTCGCCGATCACCGTCGTGGCCGACGGTGACAGGAAGAACGTCACGGGCAGCCCAGGCACGCCGTACTGGTCCGCGGTGGTGCCGTCATGATCGAACGCGATCTGATAGGGGACCTGGTACTTGGTGATGAATGCGATCGCCTTCGCGCGGGAGTCCGCCGTGTCGATGCCGACGAACTTGACCTTGCCGCCTACGCGCCTGGCCACGCTGGCCATGGCCGGTGTCTCCTGGCGGCAGGGACCGCATGTCGATGACCAGAAGTTCATCACGATCGGCTTGCCGGCCAGGCTGGCCAGGTCGACGGTGCCGCCGCCGCGCAGGTCAGGGAGGCTCAAAGGACGGGCTGGGTGGTCGAACTTCACGAAGCCCAGCGGGCTTGAGGTTCGGGCGGCATTGGCATGGGGCTCGGTGACCCAGCGGATGGCGAGCAGCGACGCCGCGGACAGCGAAGCGGCGGCGACCAGCACCAAGGCGGCCAGCGCGAGCCGCCGCGGCGGCCAGCGCGAGCCGGCCTGGGGATTGGTCATGGCGCCACACTAGCCCCGGATGCACGGGCGGCCGTGAGCACGGCGGCCACGTCAGCGACGTCGGGTTGCCGCGGCGCGTTGATCAGCACCTCGTCCGCAAGAGCGCCGGCCTTCAGCCGAGCCTGTAACGCGCCACCGCGTGCTCGTCGATCTCGGCGCCGAGCCCGGGCGCACTGGGCACGGACAGGCACCCGGCAGGGTCGATCATCAGGGACTCCGTGAGGAAGAAATCGCGGCGCCGCGGCGTCCAGCCTGGCGGGTCGTAGGGGAACTCCAGGAACGGCCCGCCGCCAACCCCAGCGATCAGGTGCAGGCTGGCGAGCAGGCCGAGGCCGTCGGTCCATGCGTGCGGGGTGAACCAATGATTGCCAAGCAGCGCCACCTCGCCGACTGTCCTGGCCCGCAGCATGCCGATGGCTAGCACCGAGTCCGGCTGCACGACGTCGAGCGCACCTGCTGCAAGCGCGCCGAGCAGCTCGGCGGGCGTGCGCCCCATCTCGCCTCCAGCAACCCGGATGCCGATCTGCTCGCGCAGCGCCCGCATCCCGGCCAGATCGGCTTCGGGCAGCGGTTCCTCCAGCCACAGCACGCCGAGCTCGCGCAGCTCGGCAGCGATCGGCAGGACGGCCGCGAGGTCAAGCGCAGGCGCGATGTCGCCTGGCATCCGCCACCACTGATTGAGGTCGGCCATGATGGCGAAGTCATCTCCAGCGGTCTCCCTGGCTGCCCGGACGGCCGCGACGCCGCTGGCCGCGTCCTCACGGGGGATCCTGATCTTCGCGGCGCGGAATCCTGCCTGCCTGGCGGCGAGCACGGCCTCGGCACGCTCGGCCGGGCCGCGCGCCTCGCCGAAGGACGCGTAGCACGGAACCGTGGTCAGCGCGCCGCCGAGCAGCGTCGCGACAGGCTGGCCGCACGCCTTGCCTGCGATATCCCACAGGGCCGCCTCGAGCGGCCAGTACCGGCCCGCGTGGAAGGCGATCGTCTCCAATCTGCGGACGTGGCTCGCGATCTCCAGCGGGTCGCGCCCGATGAACAACCCGGCGTAGCCGGCGAAGCCGACCATGGAGTCGCCTGATCCGTAGCCCGTGATGCCCTCGTCGGTCCGGACCCGTACCAGCGTCGTGTCGGTGTGCCGACGCGGCGCCTCGTCCCAGGCCGCGGCGAACGGCGGGTCGAGCGGCAACCGCAGCCGCTCGGTCTCGATCGCGGTGATCTTCATAGCCGACCATGCTGCCTCAGGATCCTCAGCACGACCTGTTCCCGGCCGTCACTGGAGGTCAAGGCAGCCACACCATTAAAACTCGCAAACCGGGTAACTACGTTGCGGTGTATTGAGGGCAAAACTAGGCTGACTGAAATCGCCAGGCCGCGCATGCCGGTCTGATGCCGTCGGGGAGGTCGCGTGACGCGGTACCTGCTCAGGCGGCTTGGCCTGGCCGTCATCACGCTGTGGATTCTCAGCCTCATCGTCTTTTTCGCAGGTCAGGTACTTCCTGGCGATCCCGGCCGTGCCGTTCTCGGGAACCTGGCTTCGCAAAGTGCGGTACGAGCCTACGACCACCAGATCGGCGTAGACCGACCGCTCATCGTCCAGTATCTCGGCTGGGTGGGCGGCCTGCTGCACGGCAATATGGGCACCTCGTACTCATACCGGAGCGCGGTTGAGCCGTTCGTCGTCACGGCGCTCGTGAACTCGGCGAAGCTCGCCATCCTGGCGCTCGTGATTATCATTCCGCTCGGTATCGCGGGCGGCGTCCTGGCCGCGATCAACTCAGGCCGGTTCGTCGACCGTGTGGTCTCGCTCGGCGGACTATCCGCTTCAACGGTGCCGGAGTTCGTCTCAGGAATCGTGGTCGCGATCATCTTCGGGGTCGCACTGAAGGTCCTCCCGGTCCAGACCGGGAGCATTGCCGGCATGTCGGTCCCTGATCAGCTCGATCACCTGATCCTGCCGGTGATACCGCTCGTGCTCGTGCTGTTCGGCTACATCGCGCGGATGGCGCGGGCGGGCACGATCGAGGCGCTCGAGTCGGACTATGCGAGAACAGCGGTTCTCAAGGGCCTGCCCCGCAGCGTCGTCATCAGAAGGCACATCTTGCGCAACTCGCTCCTGCCGACGATCACCGTGATCGCGACCCAGACCGGTTACCTGATCGGCGGCCTCGTCGTCGTCGAGCAGCTCTTCAACTACCAGGGAATCGGACGGCTGATACTCAGCGCGGCCACCGGCAAGGACTTCCCGATGCTGGAGGCGGGCGTCCTCGTCATCGGCGTCGTCTATATGGTGGCGACGCTTATCGCCGACGTGCTGTACACGGTGCTCAACCCTCGGCTGCGAGTGGGAGTGTCGGGATGACGGGATGACGGGCCGCCCATGACAGACATCGCCGCTGCTCCGGCCGGTGAGATCGCGGTCGCGCACGGCGTAGCCGCGCCGCCCGCGCCGTGGCGGCTGCTGCTGCGCAGGCCGACGTTCGTGATCGGCGCGGCCATCTTGCTGTTCTGGGTGGTCTGCGCGATCTTCGGCGCCTCGATCGCGCCGCACGACCCGCTGGCCCAGAGCCTGCTGGCCAGGAACAGCGCGCCGTCGGGCGCGCACCTGCTCGGCACCGATTCGCTCGGCCGCGACATCTTGTCCAGGGTCATCGTCGGCGCCAGGGACATCCTGCTGATCTCGCCGCTGGCAACGCTGCTCGGCACCGTGCTCGGCACCGTCCTCGGACTGATCATGGGCTACGTCGGCGGCATCGTCGACACCGTGCTCGGCCGCGTGGTCGAGGCCGTGCTTGCGCTGCCGGTGGTCATCGTCGCCTTCCTGTTCATCGTCGCGGTAGGGCCGTCGTCGCTCACGCTCATCGTGGTCATCGGGTTCGTCTTCACGCCACTGATCTCGCGCACCGTCAGGACAGCGGTGCTGGTCGAGGGCCAGCAGGACTACCTGGCGTCGGCACGGCTGCTTGGCGAGCGATCCGGCTACATCATGTTCACCGAGATCCTGCCGAACGTGCTTCCTGTCATCGTGGTCGAGTTCACCGTGCGTCTTGGTTACGCGATCTTCGCAGTTGCGACGTTGTCGTTCCTCGGCTTCGGCATCCAGCAGCCCACCCCGGACTGGGGCGGCGATATCGCCGCGAACTACGGGCTGCTCGGGGCCGGGTACTGGTGGGAGACCCTGTTCGCGGCGCTGGCGATCGCGTCGCTGGTGATGGCGCTGAACCTGGTGACCGACGCGATCGAGCAGGTGATCTCCTCGTGACCGGTCAGGAGCCGGAGGCAGGGCAAGAGCCGCGGGGGGTTCCCTCGCAGCCCACGCTGCGGGTCAGTGACCTCGAGGTCACCTACCGGGTGCGCGGCCAGAACCGGGCGGCGATCAGGAACATCTCCTTCGAGATCGGCAGCCAGGAATCCTACGGCCTGGTCGGCGAGTCAGGATCGGGCAAGTCCACGGTCGCGCTGGCGCTGACCAGGTATCTGCCGCGCAACGGCGCCGTCACGGGCGGGTCGATCAGCATCGCTGGCAAGGATCCGCTCGCCATGTCCGGCGCGGCGCTGCGCGAGATGCGCGCCAGGACCGTCTCGATGGTCTACCAGGAGCCCGGCCGGGCGCTCAACCCGTCGATCAAGGCTGGCCGCCAGATCGCCGAGGTCTACGAGATCGCCGGGCTCGGCAGCGCCGAGGCGCTCGGGCGGGCCGAGGACATGCTCAGCAAGGTCCAGATCGCCGACCCCGGCCAGGTGATGGACCGCTACCCGCATCAGCTGTCCGGCGGGATGGCACAGCGCGTGGTCATCGCGATGGCGCTGGCCGCCGAGCCCGCGTTGCTGATCCTGGACGAGCCGACCACGGCGCTTGACGCGACCGTGGAGGCCGAGGTTCTCGACCTGGTCGCCGGCCTGCGCTCGCAGATGTCCACCTCGGTGCTGTTCATCAGCCACAATCTGGCCGTGATCGCCAAGATGTGCGACAGGGTCGGGGTGCTCTACGCGGGCGAACTGGTCGAGGAGGGCCCGGCCGACCAGGTCTTCGACCGGCCCAACCACCCCTACACGGTCGGGCTGCTCCGCTGCATCCCGCGCCGCGGGCAGCGCAAGGATCACGGCAGGCTGGACGCGATCCCCGGGTTCCTGCCCGCGCCTGGCCAGCAGATCACCGGCTGCGTCTTCGCCGAGCGCTGCGCCCTCGTGGTCGACGAGTGCAGGGCGGCGTCGCCGCCCGCGTTCGGTGTTGGTCCTGACCACACCGCTCGGTGCTACCGGCACCAGGAAGCAGCTCAACTGCCTCGCAATACGCCGGCCGACGCCTCGCTGCCGTCCGTGGCAGAGGCAGGCGAGCCGATCGTGTCGGTACGGGGGCTGTCGACAACCTATAAGCAGGCCGGCTCCGAGCTTAAGGCCCTGACCGGTGTCGACCTGCGGATCATGCGCGGCGAGACGCTCGGCCTCGTCGGCGAGTCAGGCAGCGGCAAGACCACCCTCGCCAAGGCGCTGCTCGGCCTAGTCGAGCCCGACCAGGGCTCCGTGATCGACTTCGACGGAACTCCGCTCCCGGCCGACCTGCGCCGCCGGCCGCTTGACCTGCTCAGATCCCTGCAGATCGTGTTCCAGAACCCCGACTCCGCGCTCAACCGCCGGCATACCGTCCGCCGCCTGATCAGCCGTCCGCTGTCCAGGCTCGCCGGCCTCTCCGGCAGCCGCCTCGCCGAGCGACTAGCCGACCTGATCAGGTCGGTGCGGATGGAGCCGCGCCACCTGAACCTGCGGCCTGGGCAACTCTCCGGCGGCCTGAAGCAGCGGGTGGCGATCGCCAGGGCGTTCGGCGGCGGCCCGCGACTTGTCGTGTGCGACGAACCGACCTCGGCGCTTGATGTCTCGGTTCAGGCGGCGATACTCAACCTTCTCGCCGATCTGCAAGCCAAAGAGCAGGTCACCTACCTGTTCATCTCCCATGACCTCGGCGTTGTCCGGTATCTATCGGACCGGATCGCCGTGCTTTACCTCGGACGTCTGCTCGAGATCGGCCCGGCAGAGACCGTGTTCACCGGGCCGCACCACCCCTACACCGAGGCGCTGCTATCGGCTGTCCCGAGCCTGGACGGCCAGCGCAAGGAACGGATCAGGCTGGCTGGTGAGATCCCGTCGGCCGCCAGCCCGCCGTCGGGCTGCGTCTTCCACACCAGGTGCCCGCGTAAGCTCAGCACCGGCGTCTGCGAGACCGTCGAGCCACCGCTTGCCGAGGTCGAGTCCGGGCACCTGATGAGCTGTCACATCCCGATCGAGGAGCTGAGGCGGCTGCAGGAGCCGCCACGCTGAATTCTCGCCAAGATTGCGCCCACTTAAGAACTCCGATTAGGTAGAAAACTATTGTCCGCTGGCGATCAGCGGACGTACACACGGAGGCATCCCGTGACTATTGACAATTCCCGGCTCGATCGCGTGCGTGACGGCCAGTCAGAACTCGGCAATCACGTCATCGATGAATTCGTCGCCGGCCGGATCAGCCGCCGCGAGCTGATCAGGCGCGGCGCGGTTGTCGGTATCTCGATGCCGGCGATCAGCGCCATCCTGGCCGCCTGCGGCAGCTCGTCCACGGGCGGCGGCGGCGGGGGCGGCGGGGGCGGCGGGGGCGGTGGCGGCGCCAACGCGACAATCAAAGCCGGCATCGTCACCCCGACGGGCGCCATCAACCCCGTGACGGTCGCCGATCAGGGCGGCCTGGACATGCTGGGCCAGACCGGCGAGTACCTGATCCTGTCCACTCAGACGCTGACGCCGAAGCCCGTGCTCGCCGAGAGCTGGTCGCCGAACTCCAAGGCCGATATCTGGACGTTCAAGATCCGGCAGGGCGTCAAGTTCCACGACGGTCAGCCGCTGAGCGCCGATGACGTGGTCTATTCCTTCAAGACCTACACCAACCCCAAGACGCCGAACCCGACACTGGCCGGAGTCGTGGTGCCAGACGGGGTGCAGAAGGTCGACGACCAGACGGTGGCGTTCCACCTCGAGGCGCCGAACGGCAACTTCCCCTACCTGGTGTCCTCGGACAACTACAACACCGTCATCATGCCGAACAACTTCGACCCCGCTAAGTGGGAGTCGAGCTTCCCTGGCACCGGGCCGTTCACGCTAAAGAGCTACACGCCGAAGCAGGGCGCCTCGTTCGTGCGGAACGAGAAGTACTGGGGCGCCAAGGCGAAGCCGGCGGCGACGGAGTTCACCTTCTACGACACCGAGACCCCGCTGGTGCTCGCCTTGACCGGCGGGACGATCGACGTGGTCGGCCAGTTCTCCGTGACCGGCGGACCGCAGATCCTCAACGGCCCGTACAACGTCGTCAAGCTGAAGTCCAGCGCGCACCGCGAGCTGTCAATGCGCAACGACCAGGCGCCGTTCACCGATCCGCGGGTCCGGCGCGCGATCGCGCTCACCCTGGACCGCCCTGCCATCGTCAAGGCACTCTTCAACGGCTTCGCCGACCTGGGCAACGACAGCCCGTTCGCGCCCGTGTTCCCGTCGACGGACACCAGCATCGCCCAGCGGGCCAAGAACATCGCCGAGGCCAAGTCGCTGCTGAAGGCGGCCGGGCACCCGAACGGCTTCAGCACCCAGCTGCTTGCCAACCAGCAGCAGGAGATCCCGCAGTACGCCCAGATCATCCAGCAGTCAGCCAAGGCCATCGGCGTCAACATCCACGTCAAGGTGGAGCCGTCGTCGGTCTACTACGGCAAGGCCACGTTCGGGAACTCCGACTGGCTCGACGGCACGATGAGCCTGGTGGACTACGGCCACCGCAGCGTGCCGAACGCGTTCCTCACCAACCCGCTCCAGACCATCAATTCCAAGACGGGCACCGGCGCCTGGAACGCGGCGAGGTTCAACGACACGGATTACGACAAGCTCGCCGCGCAGTACATCGGCACCGCCGACCTGTCCAGCCAGCGTAAGATCGCGGGCCAGATCGAGACCCTGCTGCTCGACCAGACCCCGATCGTCTACGGCTACTTCTACAACTACCTGTCGGCGTCGGCCCAGAACGTGAAGGGCATCTACCCGACGGCCATCGGCCACATTTTCCTCTACAACACCACTAAGTCCTGATCACCGCCCGCGACCGGGGAGCGGGGCCCCAAACCAGGGCCCCGCTCCCCGCGCCTGCGCCACTCCGCACGGTTTCCCGTCACGTCGGCGGGTGATTCGTCCGGTTTGTGGTCAGCCAATCCGTGCGGAGTGGCGGAGACAGCGGGCTCGGCTGAGGTGTCGCGCCCGAATATGCTGGTAGGTCCGGTGAGATGAGTCGGCACGCGGTCGAACTGGCGGGGCGGGCGACCGCGAACGCACAGGCAGGTGAGGATGACATCGGCTGAGAATGAACTCGGGACCGCGCGTGAGCGTCAGGACCGGGCTCCGGCGGGCCAGCATCCGGACAGCCGGCGCAGGAGAGTCGACGCACCGCGCCGGGGCGAGGCGCACGGGCATCACCACAGGGACGTATCCGGCGGGTGGCTGCGGCCCGCGGTCTTCGGCGCCATGGACGGCCTGGTCACCAACGTCTCCCTGATCGCCGGTGTCGGCGGTGGCGGCGTCAGCGCGCACGCGATCGTGCTGACCGGCCTGGCCGGCCTCGCGGCCGGCGCGTTCTCGATGGCGACGGGCGAGTACGTGTCGGTGTCATCGCAGAACGAGCTCGTCGCGGCCGAGGTCACCAAGGAGCGCGACGAGCTGAAGAACAACCCGGAATCCGAAGCCAGGGAGCTGGCCGCGGTGTTCAGGCACCAGGGCGTCGATGCCGACCTTGCCGACAAGGTGGCGCGGCAGATCGGGCGGAGCCCAGAGGCCGCCCTGCGCGTGCACGTGCGTGAGGAGCTCGGGGTCGACCACCACGAGCTGCCCTCGCCCTACGTCGCGGCCGGCGCGTCGCTGGTCACGTTCGCGGTCGGCGCGCTGCTCCCGCTGCTGCCGTACCTGCTCGGCTTCGACTCGCTGGCAGCGGCGCTGATCGTGGCCGGCATCGCGGCATTCTTCGGGGGCGGCACAGTAGCCAAGATCACCGACCGGCCGTTCCTGCGCGGGGCCATCCGCCAGCTGCTACTCGCCGCGGCTGCCGCGGGGGCCACGTATGGGATCGGGGCGGCAGTCCACACAACGATCGGTTAACGCGCCGTCGTCGCGAACCTCGGACGTCACCATGCGTCGAGGAACGAGTCCTCGGCGTGCCCGCCTGACGACAGCAACTCCAGGTCGGACTCGACCATCATGCCGATGAGCTCCTCGAAGGTCATCTTTGGCTCCCAGCCGAGCCGCTCCCGTGCGAGCGTCGGGTCGGCGCAGAGCTTGTCGACCTCGGCGGGCCTGATGAAGGCGGCGTCGGTGACCACGTGGTCGTGCCAGTCAAGCCCGGCGACCTTGAAGGCGTGGTCGAGCAGGTCCTCCACCGAGTGCGTGACGCCGGTGCCGATCACGTAGTCGACCGGCTCGTCCTGGCCGAGCATCAGGTGCATGGCCCTGACATAGTCACCGGCGAAGCCCCAGTCCCGGCGCGCCGACAGGTTCCCGAGCCTGAGCTGACGCTCATAGCCGAGCTTGACCTTCGCGACGCCGAGAGAGATCTTGCGGGTCACGAACTCCGCGCCGCGCCTGGGCGATTCGTGGTTGAACAAGACCCCGGAGACCGCGAACATGCCGTAGGACTCGCGGTAGTTCTGGGTCAGGAAGTGGCCGTATGCCTTCGCGACACCGTACGGGCTGCGCGGGTGGAACGGGGTCTGCTCGGTCTGCGGCGACTCCCTGACCATGCCGAACATCTCCGACGACGAGGCCTGGTAGAAGCGGATCTGGCCGCGGCCTGGGCTCCGCGACGCGCTGATGCCGCTGCAGACCCTGATCGCCTCGAGCACGCGCAGCACGCCGAGGCCGGTCACCTCGCCGGTCAGCTCGGCTTGCTGCCAGGACATCGGCACGTAGGAGATCGCCGCGAGGTTGTACACCTCGTCTGGCTGCACGCGTTCGACGGCCGAGATGAGGCTCCCCTGGTCGAGCAGGTCGCCGCGGATCAGCCGGACGTCGCCGAGCAGCTGCCTCAGCTGGCGTACCCGCGGATTCTGCTGGCCGCGCACCAGCCCGAAGACCTCGTATCCCTGACCGGTCAGGTATTCAGCCAGATAGGACCCGTCCTGACCGGTGATGCCGGTAATCAGCGCACGTCGCGACAGTGTCGCCTCCTTCTGGGGCTGGCTCCACAGGTTCGTGGCCGGCCGCTCGCCAGGGCAACCGGCCTCGTCGCGGCAGCATATCCGGCCCGGCCAGATGCGGTGACATCCCTGACAGACCGCCTCATCCCGGTTGCGCGAACTCGCCAGTAACTAGACCCCATTGGGGCGTCAGAGTCCCAGCGTGGCCAGTGATAATGTCGCTGAGCAGGTCAGCGGATCCGCCTGCACGGCAGCCGCGGCCGTCGCCGGCGAGGAGGAGGCAGACCCGCGTGACCACAGCGATCGATGAACCGACCGCCGCTCAGCCGCACGGCGCTCACGGGAGCTCGCGTGCCGGGGATCCCGCCACGCGGCCGCTTCGGGTTGCGATGCTGTCCTACCGCAGCAAACCGCACTGCGGCGGCCAGGGCATCTACCTGCGCCACGTCTCCAGGGAACTCGCGGCGCTCGGTCATCATGTCGAGGTCTACTCGGGCCAGCCCTATCCGGAGCTAGAACCAGGCCCGCAGCTGCGCACGCTGCCGAGCCTGGACCTGTACAGGGACGACGACCCGTTCAGGACGCCAGGCCTCCGCGAATACCGGGACTGGATCGACCTGCTCGAGGTCGGCATGATGTGGACCGCCTCGTTCCCTGAGCCGCTGACGTTCTCGATCAGGGCGCTGCGGGCACTGCGCGCTCGCAACGCAGACTTCGACATCGTGCACGACAACCAGGTGCTGGCGTACGGCCTGCTCGGGCTGCCGCGGCTTGGCCTGCCGCTGGTCACCAGCATCCACCATCCGATCAGCGTGGATCGCAGGATCGAGCTGGCCCAGGCCAGGGGGTGGTCCAGGCTGACGAAGCGGCGCTGGTACTCGTTCGTGCGGATGCAGGCCAGGGTGGCGCGCCGGGTCGGCCCGATCATGACCGGCTCGCAATCCTCGCGCGATGACATCCTTCGCGACTTCAAGGTGCCGCCAGCGAACGTCAGGGTGGTGCCGCTCGGCGTCGACACCCGGCTGTTCCACCCTCGGCAGGCGCCCCGCGTACCCGGCAGCATCATCGCTGTGGCCAGCGCTGACTCACCCGTGAAGGGCATTCCGACGCTGCTGCGGGCGTTCGCCAAGCTCGCGACGGAACGGGACACATCGCTGACTGTCGTCGGCAAGCCGGCGCCTGGCGGGCCGACCGAGAAGCTGATCGGCGAGCTGTCGCTCGGCGACCGGGTGCGGTTCGTGACTGGCATCAGCGACGCCGAGCTCGCCGAGCTCATGGCCCGCACGGAGGTTGCTGTCGTTCCTTCGCTGTACGAGGGATTCTCGCTGCCTGCGGTGGAGCACATGGCGTCAGGCACGCCGCTCGTGGCCAGCAAGACGGGCGCGCTGCCCGAGGTGGTCGGCGACGCCGCGATGCTCGTCAGGCCCGGCGATCCTGAGGAACTCGCGGCCGCGCTGCGGCGGCTGCAGGACTCCCCGGCCGAGCGCGAGCGGCTGTCAGCGGCGGCGCTCGAGCGGGTGCGGCAGCGGTTCGCGTGGTCGGCGGTGGCTCAGGCGACGGTCGCCGAGTACCGCCGCGCTATCGCCCAGCTCCCGGCAGGGCCGACACGGCGCGCTGGCGCCCAGCCAGTGGTCACCGAGCCCGCGGTCACCGAGCCCGTGGTCACCGAGCCCGCGGTCACCGAGTCCGGAGCCGCCGGGTGCTGACCGTTGACTTCGGCCGATTGCCGATCTCGGCTGGTGACCGGCTGCTCGACCTGGGATGTGGCGGCGGGCGGCATGCCTTTGAGGCGGCTCGTCGCGGCGCGAGGGTCGTGGCAGTGGACACCGACCGCGCCGAACTCGACAGGGTCACCGCGACGTTCGCCGCCATGGCAGAAGCCGGGGAGCTTCCCGACGGCGCGACCGGCGTTGCCGTGGCCGGAGATGCCACCGCGCTCCCGTTTCCCGAAGGCGCCTTTGACAAGGTGATTGCCGCCGAAGTGCTCGAGCATCTGCCGGCCGACCAGCAAGCGATGAACGAAATAACGCGCGTGCTGCGGCCTGGCGGAATGGCCGCCGTGACCGTGCCCGCGTGGCTGCCAGAGCGGATCTGCTGGCGGCTGTCCGACGACTACCACAACGTCGAGGGCGGCCACATCAGGATCTTCACCCGCCGCGAGCTGCTCACGAAGCTGACCAGGTCGGGGCTGACGGTCACCGGGCACCATCACGCGCACGGACTGCACTCGCCGTACTGGTGGGTGAAGTGCGCCGTCGGCGTGCACAACGACGATCACCCGCTCGCGGGCGCCTTCCACAAGGTCCTCGTCTGGGACATCATGCGCAAGCCGGCCATCACCAGGCTCGCCGACAAGGCGCTGAACCCGCTGGTCGGCAAGAGCCTCGTCGTGTACGCGGATAAGCATGTCGCAGCCTGACAGATCCGAGCGGTCCCGCACGGCCGCCTGGGTGCCCGAGGTCGCCGGGATCCTGACCGCCGATCAGGTCATCAGCACCGGCCGCGCGATCGCTGCGGTCCAGCAGCCCGACGGGGCGATCGGCTGGCCTGACGGGCACGTTGACGCGTGGAACCACGTCGAGTGCACGATGGCGCTGAGCGTGTGCGGGCTGCGCGACGCTACCCGACGCGCCTACGAGTGGCTGCGAGCCAGCCAGCGGCCCGACGGTTCGTGGCTCAAGCAAGGGCCGCCTGGCCAGGACGACCCAACCACGGGCGATCTGACCACGGGCGATCTGACCACGGGCGATCTGACCACGGTCGACCTAACCACGGAGAGCAACCACGCGGCCTATTGCGCCGTCGGCGTCTGGCATGAGCTGCTGGTCTGCCGCGACGAAGGGTTCGCCCAGCGGATGTGGCCGACGGTCAGGGCCGCGATCGACTTCGTGCTGGGCCTGCAGACCCCGCGCGGTGAGATCATCTGGCGGCGGGCCGCGGACGGCACCCCTGACAGCTACGCGCTGCTGGCCGGGAGCTCGAGCATGTACTCAAGCCTGCGCTGCGCGATCATGCTGGCCGAGTACCTGGCCGAGCCGCAGCCCGACTGGGAGCTGGCGGCTGACCTGCTCGCACACGCGGTCGCGCGGCATCCTGAGGCCTTCGCCGACAAGAGCAGGTTCTCGATGGACTGGTACTACCCGGTGCTCGGCGGGCCGGTGCGCGGCCAGGACGCGCGCGATCATCTGGACAAGAGCTGGGACACCTACGTCGTGCCGGGGCTAGGCGTGCACTGCGTGCACGACGAACCCTGGGTGACCGCGGCCGAAACAGCCGAGCTCGCGATCGCGCTCGAGGCCATCGGCGACGCGTCGGGCGCGCTCGACCTGCTCGACGAGATCCAGCTGCTGCGCGATCCGACCGGCGCGTACTGGACCGGGTGGCAGTACGTGACCGAGCGGCACTATCCCGACGAGCAGAGCAGCTACACCTCGGCCGCGATCGTGCTCGCGGCCGACGCGCTGTGCGGCGCGACCGGCGGGTCCTCGCTGTTCCGCGACGTCGGCGCCGACCCTGCTGTTCTCCTGCGGGCCGGCGACGCCCCATGCGGATGCGACCCGCGCGACCCCGCCGCCGACGGCATCCCCGACCTCGTCTAGCGAAGTAGCGCGGGCGGCAGCGGGGCGGGCGCGGGCGAAAATCGTTTGCGGGAGCGATCGGGCGGCTTCCACAATCGGGCGGGTGAGCACAGATCAGGAATTTGACACCCGACCGCTCGACCGCGGCCAGGTGCGAGCATGGGCGGCTCTGGTAGCCGCCACCGAGGCGGCCGATCATCAGGACGAGCACATGGCCGAGGAGGACCTGATCGAGGAGTTCGACGATCCTGATTGCGACTATCCCCGCGGTTCCGTCGCTCTCTACGACGGCGATCTCATGGTCGGCTACGGCCTGCTGTTCGCCAGGACGGCCGCAGAACCTGTGCACGAGATGCGCTTCGATGGCGCCGTGCACCCGGATTACCGCCGGCGCGGCATCGGATCACGGCTGCTGGACTGGGCCGAGGGAGCAGCCGGGCCGCTGAACGCCGAACGGTTTCCAGGCCAGCCCCACTCGCTCGACGGGCGCTGCCTGGCCAGGAACGCCGGCGCGATGGCGCTGTTCGCGGCGCATGGCTACCAGCAGACCCGATGGTTTCTCCGGATGGCCTGCGACCTGACGGCCAGCCTGCCCGCGAGCGACGTCCCGGCCGGGATCAGGATCATCGGCTTCACGCCTGAACGGTCGCTGGACGCACTTGCCGTGCACAACGAGGCGTTTCGCGATCACTGGGGCACGACGGAGGCCACCGAGGAGGGCTGGGCGCACTTCCTCGGCTACCAGGCGTTCCGGCCCGCGTACAGCTTCCTCGCCTACGAGGGCTCAGAGCCGCTCGGCGTGATCCTCGCGCACGAATACGACAGCTACACCAGGGTCACCGGCCGGCGTGAGCTGTACGTACCGACGGTCGGCACCCGCCGCTCAGCGCGCAAGCGCGGCATCGCCACGGCCTTGCTCGTCAGGACGCTGCACGCGGCCAAGGCGGACGGCCTGGTGAGCGCCACGCTCGACGTCGACTCCGGCTCGCCGACCGGAGCCGTCGGGCTGTACGAGCGCGTCGGCTTCGCGGTTCGGGATACCTGGATCACGCAGCGAAAGCCGCTGGCCACCTAGCCGATGCCGTCGCCGGTCCGCTCGAGCACGCGCAGCGAACCGTGCACGGCGACTTCCTTGAACGCTCCCGAGGCGAGCGCCCGCAGGTAGACGCGGTACGGCGGCTGGCCGCCGTCGGCCGGGTCGGGGAAGACGTCGTGGATAGCGAGCGCTCCGCCGCGGCTGATCCGCGGCGCCCAGCCCTCGTAGTCGGCGGTCGCGGCCGCGTCGGTGTGGCCGCCGTCGATGAACAGCATGCCGAGCGGCTCGTGCCACAACCTCGCCACGGTCGCTGACCTGCCGACAATCGCGATCACGTGCTGCTCGAGCCCGGTAGCCGCGAGCGCGGACCTGAACCAGGGCAGCGTGTCGAGCAGCCCGACAGCCGGGTCGACCAGCTCGGTGTCGTGGTACTCCCAGCCTGGCTGGTTCTCCTCGGAGCCGCGGTGATGGTCGACCGTGAGCACGACCTGCCCGGTCTGCTCGGCGGCGGCGGCCAGGTAGATGGTCGACTTGCCGCAATACGTCCCGACCTCGAGGATCGGCCCGGCGCTCGCGTACGCGGCGGCAGTGGCGAACAGCGCCTCACCTTCGGCGGGCGGCATGAAACCCCTGGCGGCCTCGGCAGACCGGCGATGCTGGTCAGGCAGGACGTACGTCATGAGAACAGTCTGCCGCCCGAGCACGTGGCGCCATGACATTAAGGTAGGAACGGACGGCATGAGTCCCGATGATGGAGGCGCGGTGAGGGTTGAAGTCGATCGCGACGCCTGCGAGGCCAACGCGGTCTGCGCCGGGCTGGTACCCGAGGTCTTCGAGGTCGACGACGAGGACTTCCTGCACATCAAGGTCGCCGACGTGCCGCCCGCGCTCGCCGACCAGGTGCGGCACGCCGTCCGGTCCTGCCCGAAGGCAGCGCTGAGCCTCAGCGAGTAGAGCCATTCATTCGCATAACTAAGCGCCCGGGCTGACTCGCTCACGCAAGCGCACCCAGTCCGATGGCAACTCCGACGCCCGCGACGATGACGCCACCGATCACCTGGCCGGCCTGCCCAGCCCGGCTATTGATCCGCGCTCCGAACTCCAGCCCCGCGAGCGACATCGCGGCGCTCACGACGCCGAACACCACGACGCCTGCCAGCACACCGACCTGGTAGGAGCCGAGCGCGAACCCGGCAGCGACGTTGTCCAGGCTCAGCGCGAACCCGCTGACCAGCAGCCGCGGGATTCCCGGTCGCTCGCCTGACGGAGGCCGCGCGTTCGTGGGCGCCGCTGCCCTGGCGCGAAGCCCCGTCACGATGCTGGCGCAGCCAACGAGGATCAGCAGCACCGCCGCCAGCCAGTCGACCGCTCGTCCGAGCGAACTCGCCAGGCCGTGCCCGATGAGCAAGCCGATCACCGGCATCGCGGCCTCGAAGACGCCGAAGATGATCGCCACCCGCAGCCTGGTCCGCCGGTCGACCCCGCCGGCGCCGATTCCGATCGCCGCCGCCAGGTTCGACAGGCCGACGGACACGGCGACGAGGATCAGGGCCGCGACCATGACCCGACGTTAGCGAACGTCACTTGCTGTCACCGTTCCTCCCCTGGTGTACCGCTGACCTGGCGCGATAGCGGCGTGCCGCTACCAGAGAGCCGCTATGGTTGCCGCGGCGCCGCGCCAGTGCGGGCGCGGGCCGACGGGGGAGGATGACGGATGCGGCAGCGCGTGGGGATCGTTCGGTGCGTGGCAGTCAGCGCCAGCCTGGCGGCGATGGCTGCCCTGGCAGTGACGGGAGCGCATCAGCCAGCGCGGCCCGGCCAGGCGGGCCCTACGGGCCGGCTGCTGGCCTCGAAGCTGGCGAAGACCGTGTCGGTCTTCCCGATGCTCAGGGTGCCCACGATGCGGCCAATGTCGAAGCCCTCTGGCGGGTACACCCCGGCGCAGATCCGCGCGGCCTATTCCCTCAACCGGCTGCTGCACAAGGGCGTCGACGGCACCGGCGAGTCCATCGTCATCGTGGACAGCTTCGGCTCCCCGACGATCAGGCACGACCTGAAGGTCTTCGACCGGCAGTTCAGGCTTCCTTCGCCGCGCTCGCTGATGATCATCCATCCGGCCGGGCCGATCCCGGCGTTCAAGCCCACGCAGAACAGGATCGGATGGGCCGAGGAAACCACGCTGGACGTCGAGTGGGCGCACGTCATGGCGCCGCGCGCGCGGATCGTGCTGGTCGAGACGCCGGTGTCGGAGAACGAGGGCCGCAGCGGCTTCCCGCAGATCGTCAAGTCGGAGAAGTACGTGCTGGCGAAGAGGCTAGGCGGCGTGATCAGCCAGAGCTTCGGCGCGACTGAGGAAACGTTCCCGAAGGGCTCGGTCAAACCGCTGCGGGCCGCCTATCTGGAGGCCGCCGAGCGCGGGCACAACGTCACGGTCGTCAGCGCCTCAGGCGACGCCGGCGCGACCGACTATCACAACGACCTGACCACCTTCTACACAAAGCCGGTCACCTCCTGGCCGGCCAGTGATCCGCTCGTCACCGCGGTCGGCGGGCTGAACCTGCGCCTGGACAACCGCGGCCACAGGACAGCACCCGATGCGGTGTGGAACGACCCTGGCTACCCGTCGGCAGGCGGCGGCGGGAAGTCTGTCATCTTTGCACGGCCCGCGTTCCAGAACCCTGACGCCGCCGCGGTCGGGCGGCATCGCGGGGTGCCCGACATCTCGATGAGCGCCTCGTGCAGCCACCCGGTCACCATCTTCCAGAGCTTCAACGGCAGGGGATGGCAGAACATCTGCGGCACCAGTGAGGCGACTCCGTTGTTCGCCGGAATCATCGCGCTCGCCGAGCAGGTCGCCAAGCGGTGGCTCGGCCCGATCAACGCCGACCTGTACAAGCTGGCGGGCACCAGCCGGTCCGGCATCGTCGACGTCACCAAGGGCGACAACACGGTCACCTTCCAGCAGAACGGCAAGACATACACGGTCCAGGGCTGGAACGCGGTCCGCGGCTACGACCTAAGCTCGGGTCTCGGCACCGTCAACGCGAGCGTGTTCGTCCGCAGGCTCGCGGCCTTGGCGAAGTGAGCCGCCGGCGGGCCGCAGCTACCTGTTCGGGATGCTGCCGACCTCGTGGGTCAGCCTGACCCGGTCGGCCCGGTAGACGTACCTCGTCATCCTGATCGGGCGGTCAGGCGTGTAGGCCGTGCGGTTGACGACCACGACCGGCGTGCCGGTGGAGAGGCCGAAGAACGAGAACTCCCTGGTGCTCGGCATCCGGGCGCCGATCTCGTCCACGAATCCGACCTGCGCGTAGCCCATGTCGGCGAGCAGCTTGATGCTGCCGCCCGCGATCTCGCCCGCTTGCTCGAGCGGCGTGCCCTCGGCGATGTCGAGCGGGAAGTATGACGCCATCATCATCCAGGGGACATCGCCGATCGACCCGCTCCGCCGCCTGACGACCACGAGATCGCCGGCTGCGACCTCCAGCTTCTCGGCCACACTCATCGAGGCCGGTGCCTTCTCGACGAAGAGCCGCGAGGTTTCAGCCTCGGAACCTGCGCGGCTCACCTCGGGCAGCACCGTTGACACGCTCTGCACCGACGGCTGCGTGGCCACCCTGGACAGCAGCGCCGTGAACGGCCTGGCCGGCTCCGTGACGAAGGTTCCGAGTCCCTGCCTGGTCACGACCAGGCCCTGGTTGGTCAGGAGCGCGAGCGCGAGCCGCACGGTATTGCGGGACGCGTCAAACTGGCGCACCAGGTCAGGCTCGCTCGGCAGCCGCTCCCCTGGCTGCAGCGTCCCGCTGTCGATCTGGTCGCGCAATCGGTCGGCAATCTGCTGGTACATAGCCGGGGCCATCGCGCACCTCCCTCTCGGTCCCGTGACCGTCACCAACCGGTTAGCTCATTGCTACCCTTGCCCATCGTTTGAAACAGCCCACTGATTGGTATGAGTTAGATGAGCCGGAACATTGGATCGATGCTAAACGGAGAGTGGCGGTGAGTAAAGCTCCTCGACCCAGCAGGGCGGCAACGTGTCGGCCCCGCTTCCGGCCCACCGGGCCGGCCGCCGGCCTCAGGCCCGCAGATCCACATCTCGAGAAGGAGGACATATGGATCGGATCTGGATAGCCGCCGCGGCAGTCATCGCGGTCGCCGTCCTTGGAGTGCCGTTCGCGGCCATCGTGCTGGTGAGCATCGCGAGCCGGCGCGAAGAGGCAGCGCACAGCCTCTCCCGCCAGGCGCCAGGCGCGGCCACACGCGCAGCGCGCCGCCTGCTCGACTACCGCAACGAGCGGGTCGACCAGGTGCCGCGCCGGCAAGTGAGCTACAGCCGCGCCTCTGGGCGCGGCCGCCGCTCGGACCGGTCAGGGCCGGACTCATTCGCCTTCGAGCTCATGCCAGCGCCCGTGCCAGCGGCGCTCGCCCCCAGCCCCGTCGCTGCGGCCATGCGCGAAGTACGCTTCGGTCATGCGCGTCGCCCTCTGTCAGATGCCGGTCAGTACCCAGCCAGCCGTGAATCTCAGCCGCGTTCAGGCCGCGCTGACGAGCGCCAGGGAGCAGGGGTCTGACCTAGCGGTCTTCCCGGAGGGAACGCAGGCGAGATTCTCCGCCGACCTCCGGGCGGTCGCGGAGCCGCTGGACGGCCCGTTCTGCTCGGGCCTGTCCGCAGCGGCCAGCGGCAGCGGCGTCGCGCTCGCCGCCGGAATCTTCGAGCAAGCACCGGACAACCGGGTCTTCAACACGACCGTGGCCTACGACCGGTCAGGCCACCTGGTCGCGGCCTACCGCAAGATCCACCTCTTCGACGCGCTCGGCACGCGCGAGTCAGAGACCATCGCGCCAGGGGCCGAGCCGGTGACCGCGGAGCTGGCAGGCATCAAGGTCGGCTTCCTCACCTGCTATGACGTCCGCTTCCCCGAGCTGGCAAGGGAGCTGACCGTGCGCGGCGCCGACCTGCTCGTGATCCCGTCAGCGTGGGCCGCCGGCCTGTTCAAGGAGGAGCACTGGGTCACGCTCGTCAGGGCCAGGGCGATCGAGAACACCATCTGGGTCGCAGCCGCCGGCCAGGTGCCAGATCCGCACGAGCCGACGACATCCGCGCCCACCGGCGTGGGCAGGAGCCTGCTCGTCGACCCGATGGGCGCCGTCAGGATGGACCTGGGCTCGAGCCCTGCCATCGTCGCCGGAGCCGTCGATCTCGAGATGACCGACCGGGTCAGGACCGTGCTGCCGTCGCTGCAGCACAGGCGCCCCGACGTCTTCGCCCGAGCGCAGGAGACGGTCGGCGCCTGAGCCGCGTGCCGCGAGGCCGTGAGGTCAGAGCGCGCCCTGGTCCGCCGGCGCTGCGGCGCCTGGCTCTGGCGGGTCGTCACTCACCGGCACGCGGGCCGCGATCCTGTGGTGTCTGCGCCACGCCCAGATTCCGGCCGCGGCGATCACGATGACCGCTAGCGCGATCGCCAGCCCGGCGCCGACCGTCCGCTCGACGACCACGTAGGCCGACCCGGCCAGGTACCCGAGCAGGCTGTAGCCCACGCCCCAGATGACGCCGCTGATCAGGTTGTTGATCGCGAAGACCCGGTACGGCACCTCCGCGGCGCCGGCCGCGGCGGGCATCAGGGCCCTGACGATCGCCAGGAAACGCCCGCCGAGAACGGCCATCCCGCCCTTCTCCCGCAGCGTGGTCCTGGCCCGGTCGAGCGCCCCCGACACCCTGGTCAGCCGGCGCGAGCTGAACAG
Source organism: uncultured Actinomycetota bacterium (assembly GCA_963739025.1). Lineage (GTDB taxonomy): Bacteria > Actinomycetota > Actinomycetes > Streptosporangiales > Streptosporangiaceae > Chersky-822. The sequence continues at coordinate 416,296 of CAVTYS010000010.1, forward strand.
CCGGTCTCCCATCCGCTTGCCTACCTCGTAGCCGACCAGCGGGCCGGCCACGGCTGTGACGACCACGACGGCGATCAAGACGGGCAGTGACAGGTGCCCCCTGCTTGCCAGCACGCCGCCGAACACCACTGCTGCCTCGCCTGGCAGCACGAAACCCAGGAAGATCGCCGTCTCGCCGAATACGAGCACGGCGATCAGCATGATGGCGACCCAGCCGCTCAAGTGCCCGAGGGCAGCGGTGAGGCCGCTCACAACGCTGGCCACCGCGGGTACCTCCGTCCGCCGCTCGCCGACTCGCCGAATCAGCCCTTGCTGGCCGATCCGCTCACTGGCAGTGATCTACTTGGACATAATGCGTCCTAACACCGCCTTCGCGGAGGAGACGCCGATGCCAGCGATGTCCCAGCGGCCGTCCTCGCCAGAAGGGGGCCAGGCCAGGCCCGCCGGCGGCCCGCCCTGGGAGGCAAGCGTCAGGCCGCCCGTGGCCCCCGGACCCGAGGCCGGCAGCCGGCCCGTAGGGCTCCCGTCGAGAGGCTGGCTGCCCGCCGGTGCCATTGAACAGCGCGCGATCGGGCAGCGCCCTATGCCGCCGCGGGCCATCGAACAGCGCCCCGTTCCCGGCCGTGGCTTTCCGCCACGCGCCATGCCGCCGCAGTCAGTCCCGCCACGGTCAGTCCCGCCACGGTCGGTCCCGCCACGGTCGGTCCCGCCACGGTCAGTCCCGCCACGGTCGGTCCCGCCACGAGCGGTCCCACCACGGGCCATCGCACCACGGGCTGTCCCGCCACGGGCCGGCCTGCCGCCTGGCAGTCGGCAACCCGGCCACGGCGAGCCACCGTGGCCCGCGAGCACACCACCTGGAAGCGGCACCTTCACCTACGCCCACAGCGATTCCGCACCGAGCACTGGCAGCCTACCCGCGATCACCGGCGGCCTCATCCGGCGACAAGGATCCTTCACCGGCCGGATCACGCGGGACGGATCGAGCGAGTTCCTCGTCCAGCCATCTAGGTACCAGCTGTACGCGTCGCTGGGCTGCCCGTGGTCCCAGCGGACCCTGATCGCCTGCCGGCTGCTCGGCCTTGACAGGGTCATCGGGCTCACGCTCACCGACCCGGTCGCGGACGAGCGCGGCTGGCGGTTCGCCGACCAGGCAGGCGACCCGCTGACCGGCGCAAGGTTCCTGTCCGACCTGTACCTGGCGACCGACCCGCGCTACACCGGCCCGTGCACCGTGCCGCTGATCTGGGATCTGCGCAGCCGCCGGGTTGTCAGCAACGACGTCGCGCAGATCACTGTCATGCTCGAGACCGAGTTCCGGCCGTTCCACCGGCCGGGAGCGCCCGATCTGTATCCCGCCGCCCGGCGCCGCGAGATCGAATCGCTGGCGACGCTGATCTTCCACACCGTCAACACCGGCGTCTACAAGGCCGGCCTCGCGACCACCCAATCGACCTATGACCAGGCCGTCGAGGCAGTGTTCACGACACTCGACGCGCTCGACGAGCGGCTGGCCCGCCGCAGGTTCCTGCTCGGCGATCTCATCACCGAGGCTGACGTGCGGCTTTATCCCACGCTGGTGCGGTTCGACGCCGTCTACTATCCGAAATTCCAGTGCAACCTGCGGCGCCTCAGCGACTACCGGCACTTGTGGGCCTACACTCGCGATCTGTACAACCATCCAGGCTTCGGCGAGACCACCGACCTGCGGCAGATAAAACGGCATTACTACCAATCTGCCGAATGGATTAGCACGACAAACAAATACGGTATAGTGCCCATAGGGCCGCAAATCGACTGGACCGAACCGCACGGCAGGGCTCGAATGCCGAGCTAGGCTGGGAAAAACAGGCTGGTACGTTCCCGCGGGTAGCCTGGCCAGCAGGGGCCATCGAACTAATCAAGCTCCGGAAGAGGCGATGTCGGCCGTGTCTGCCGAGTTCTCGCATGCGCACGCGAATGTCGCTGCATCATCTGACCACTCAGGAAGCCCCGACCGCACGGGCGCGGACGGGGACGCGCCGGCAGGCGAGCTGGACGCCGAGCCGAAGCAGCGTGGTCCTTCGGATCCGGCGGGCGCGGCGCTGACCCAGGGCGCCGACTTCGGCCCCAACGAGTGGCTCGTTGACGAGTTGTACCAGCGGTACCAGGCCGACCCTTCCTCGGTAGACAGGGCCTGGTGGAACTTCTTCGCCGATTACCGGCCCGAGCCCGCGGACGCCGCTGCAGCTGCTCAGGCCAGCGCGCCGCAGCCGCCTCATACCGCCGCGCCCCAGGATGGATGGCGGCCCGCGACACAGCCACACCGGGCACAGGCGCATCAGGCACAGCCGCACCAGGCACAGCCGCACCAGGACCGGCCGCAGCAAGCACAGCCAGCTCAAGCACAGGGCCAGCTGAGCCAGCCTGGCACGCGGCCAGGAGCGGCGCCAGCCAGCCAGCCCGGCGGGGGCCAGGCACCCGACGGCGCGCTCAACGGCGCCACGCGGCAGCACCAGGCTCAGGACGGCGCGACCGAGATCAGGCTGCGCGGCGCGGCGTCCCGCACGGTCGCGAACATGGAAGCCAGCCTCAACGTGCCGACCGCGACGTCGGTGCGGGCGGTACCTGCCAAGCTGCTCGTCGACAACCGGATCGTCATCAACAACCACCTGGCCCGCGGCCGCGGCGGCAAAGTGTCGTTCACGCACCTGATCGGCTACGCGGTCGTCAAGGCGCTAGGCGCGGCGCCCGAGCTGAACGACTCCTACGCCGACGTTGACGGCAAGCCTGTCCTGGTCAGGCCCGAGCACGTCAACCTTGGCCTGGCGATCGACGTGCGGAAAGAAGACGGCACCCGCCAGCTGCTCGTGCCCAACATCAAGGCAGCCGAGCAGATGGACTTCCGCCAATTCTGGCTGGCCTACGAGGACGCCGTCCGCAAGACCAGGACCGGCAAGCTCACGGTCGCCGACTTCGCCGGCACCACTATCTCGCTGACGAATCCCGGCACCATCGGCACCGTCCAGTCCGTGCCCAGGCTGATGCCCGGGCAGGGCTGCATCATCGGCGTCGGCGCGATGGAGTACCCGGCCGCCTACCAGGGCGCCTCCAGGGAGACGCTGGCCAGGCTGGCCATCAGCCAGACGGTGACGCTCACCTCGACCTATGACCACAGAATCATCCAGGGCGCGCAGTCCGGTGAGTTCCTGCGGATCATCAGCGGGCTGCTGCTCGGCGAGCACGGCTTCTACGACGAGGTCTTCGCCGCGCTGCGGATCCCCTACGAGCCGGTGCGCTGGGTCCCCGACATCCCGGCCGGGCACGAGAACGACATCAGCAAGGCCGCGCGGGTACACGAGCTCATCCACGCCTACCGCGTCCGCGGCCACCTGCTCGCCGACACCGACCCGCTGCAGTACACCCAGCGCAAGCACCCGGACCTGGATATCATCCAGCACGGCCTGACCCTGTGGGACCTCGAGCGCGAGTTCGCCACCGGCGGCTTCGGCGGCAAACCGCGGATGCTGCTGCGGGAGATTCTCGGCGTGCTGCGGGACGCTTACTGCCGCACCATCGGCCTGGAGTACATGCACATCCAGAACCCGGCCGAGCGCGCGTGGCTGCAAGACCGGGTGGAGCGGCCGCACCGCAACCCCGACCACGACGAACAGATGCGGGTGCTGTCGCGGCTGAACGTCGCCGAAGCGTTCGAGATGTTCCTGCAGACCAAGTTCGTCGGGCAGCGCAGGTTCTCGCTCGAGGGCGCTGAGTCGCTGATCCCGCTGCTCGACGCGGTGCTCGCCGAGGCCGCCAGGGGCGGCCTGCACGAGGCCGTGATCGGCATGGCGCACCGCGGCAGGCTCAACGTCCTGGCCAACATCATCGGTAAGTCGTACGGCCAGATCTTCAACGAGTTCGAAGGTTACGTCGACCCTGGCAGCACGCACGGATCCGGCGACGTCAAGTACCACCTGGGCGCCGACGGCCGGTACACGGCGGTCGACGGCACCACGATGCCCGTCAGCCTGGTCGCGAACCCGAGCCACCTCGAGGCCGTCAACCCGGTGCTCGAGGGCGTGGTCAGGGCCAAGCAGGACGTGCTCGACATCGGCACAGAAGGCTTCACCGTGCTGCCAGTCCTGGTGCACGGCGACGCCGCGTTCGCCGGCCAGGGCGTCGTCGCCGAGACCCTCGAGCTCTCCCAGCTGCGCGGCTATCGCACCGGCGGCACCGTGCACATCGTGGTGAACAACCAGGTCGGCTTCACCACTGACCCCGAGTCGTCGCGGTCCAGCGTGTACGCGACCGACGTGGCACGGACGATCCAGGCACCGATCTTCCACGTCAACGGCGACGACCCGGAGGCGGTCGTGCGGGTCGGCAGGCTCGCGTTCGCCTACCGGGAGGCATTCGCCAAGGACGTCGTCATCGACATGGTCTGCTATCGCCGCCGCGGGCACAACGAGGCCGACAACCCCTCGTTCACCCAGCCAATGATGTACGACCTGATCGACGCCAAGCGATCGACGCGCAAGCTCTACACCGAATCGCTGATCGGGCGCGGCGACATCACGCTTGATGAGGCTGAGCACATCCTCCGCGACTACCAGGCCGAGCTCGAGCGCGCGTTCACCGAGACCCGCGAGGCCACCGCACGGCCGGTCGAACCTGGCTCGGTCGTCGCCAGGCCGCCGCAGCGGGTCGTCCCGGTCGACCACACGATGGCGCCGACGGCGATCTCCGCTGAGACGATCAAGCGGATCATCGATACCCAGCTGAACCTGCCTGACGGGTTCACGCCGCATCCGCGGCTCGCTCCGCAGCTGGCCAGGCGGGCGCAGATGGTCGAGCATGACGAGATCGACTGGGCGACGGGCGAGCTGCTCGCGTTCGGCTCGACGCTGATCGACGGTCACGCGGTCCGGCTGGTGGGCCAGGACACGCGGCGCGGGACGTTCGGGCAGCGGCACGCCGGCCTGGTCGACCGGCACACCGGCGAGGAGTACACGCCGCTGCGCGCGCTGAACAACGACAACGCCAAGTTCTTCGCCTACGACTCGCTGCTGTCAGAGTTCGCCGCCGTCGGCTTCGAGTACGGCTACTCCGTAGCCAGGCCCGACGCCCTGGTCTGCTGGGAGGCCCAGTTCGGCGACTTCGTCAACGGGGCGCAGACGATCCTCGATGAGTTCATCTCGTCGGGCGAGCAGAAGTGGGGCCAGCGTTCCGGCGTGGTGCTGCTGCTCCCGCACGGGTACGAGGGCCAGGGGCCCGACCACTCGTCGGCCAGGGTCGAGCGGTTCATGTCGCTCTGCGCGCAGAACAACCTGAGGGTCGCGATGCCGAGCACCCCGGCGAGCTATTTCCATCTGCTCCGCTGGCATGTGCTGTCGGACCGGGTCAAGCCGCTTGTCGTGTTCACGCCGAAATCCATGCTCCGGCTGAAGACGGCAGTCTCGGCGGTCGCGGACTTCACCGCCGGCTCGTTCCAGCCGGTGCTCACCGACCCTGGCGTCGCCGACCCGGCCCAGGTGCGGCGCATCCTGCTGTGCTCAGGCAAGGTCTACTACGACCTAGCAGAGAAGCGCCGCGAGCAGCGCAGGGGAGACGTCGCGGTGGTCAGGGTCGAGCGGCTCTACCCGCTGCCCGCGCCAGAGGTCGCCGCGGCGCTGGCCGGCTATCCCGACGCCACCGAGCTGATCTGGGTCCAGGAGGAACCCGTCAACATGGGCGCGTGGCCGTACATCGCCATGCACCTGCCGGGCGCGCTCGGACGCGGGCTCGGCGTGATCGCGCTGCCTGAGAGCTCCGCGCCAGCCCAGGGGTCGGCGAAGAAGCACGCAGCCGAGCACGCGGCGCTGGTCGCCTCCGCGTTCGGCTAGCCGTGTACTTCACCGACCGCGGCATCGAAGAACTCGCCGAGCGGCGCGGCGAAGAGGACGTGACGCTCGGCTGGCTGGCTGAGAAGCTGACCGAGTTCGTCGACATCCACCCCGAGCATGAGGCCGCCGTCGAACGCCTGGCCACGTGGCTGGCCAGGGCCGACGATGACGAGGACTAGGGCGCGGCAGAACCGCTTGCCAGATTTAGCGTTCAACTTTGCCAGACGAGATATATCGCATATAAGATCGGACTGAACGCCTTGACAGGCGCGACGTCCGCGGAGGATGCCGGCGCCTGGACGAGAGGGGAGTACCGTGAGCCCGGTCTTCAGGCACGGCGGCCTGCGCCTGTACCTGCTGAAGCTGCTTGACGAGGCGCCTCGGCACGGCTACGACGTGATCAGGCTGCTGCAGGATAGGTTCCTCGGCGTCTACTCCCCCTCGCCAGGCACGATCTATCCGCGGCTCGCCAGGCTGGAAGAAGAGGGCCTGGTCACGCACGAGGTCATCGACGGCAAGAAGGTCTACAAGATCACCGACGCCGGCCGTGCCGAGCTGAACGGCCGGCTCGACGACCTGGCCGACCTGGAAGATGAGCTGTCCGCGTCGGTGCGCGACATCGCCAGGGAGCTCACCAGGGACGTCAGGGAGACGGTCAGGAGCCTGCGCGACGAGTTCACCTGGGCGGTCCGCGAGGCGGGCCGGGCCGGGTCCGGCGGTGCGGCGCAGGCTCGTGCCGATGAGGCGCATTCCAGGCCCGCCGAGGCGCAGCAGCCCAGGCCCGCCGAGGCGCAGCAGCCCAGGCCTGCCGAGGCGCAGCCCGCGGCCGCCGAGGCGCAGCCCGCGGCCGCCGAGACGCTGGCTGATCAGGATGCGACCGCCGAAGCCGCGAGAACTGAGGCCGCCGATGCGGCGGCCCCCGAGGCTGAGGGCGCTGATGCCGCCGCGGTGGGTGGCGGAGGCCAGTCGGTATGGAGCAAAGCGGCAAGCGAGAGTGAAGCCAAGGCCGGCGCTCAGGAGGCCCGCGATCAGGAGGCCGGCGCCGGGGAAGGTCGCGCTGGGCCAGCGGGCGCTGGGCCGGCGGGCACTGGGCCGGCGGGCACTGGGGAAGCTGGTGAACAGGCCGGATCACGGCGGCGCTGGCCATCCGGCGGCTGGCGGGAGTGGGCCGAGTGGGCAGAACGGCGTGACTGGCGCGAGTGGGCCGACTGGGCCGAGCAGCGCGACTGGCGCGAGTGGGCTGGCAAGCAGGAGTGGAAAGACTGGGCCAAGGCAGGTCACCAGGAGTGGAAGGAGCGGGCCAAGGCCGGTAAGCAGGAGTGGGCAGCAAGCGGCCGGACGCGCAGGGCCGCCGATCGCGAGCTGGTTGTGGACCTGGAGCGGCTGGCTGCTGCTTTCGCCCGGGAGATCCGCGGCGTAGCGTGGCCGGCAGAAGCGCTGAGCGAGGACGCTGTCGGCAACCTCGGCAGGATCCTCACCGACGCGCTGAACCGGATCAAGAACGAGGTCTTCCGGCCACCGGGACCCGGCGAGAAGGAGTCATGAGGAACCTGCTTGGCTCGCTCGAGCGCGCGGTGGCCATCGCGCTGAACCGGACGGCAACAGCGGATGGCAGCTCCGCGCCCGCTGACCGCGGCGGGCCGCGCCGGTGCTTCCCCGACGCCGCGGCGCCCGCTAACGGCTGCATTCCCGGCTCGCCGGCGCCCAGCGACGGCTGCTTCCCCGATAGGCGGGAGCGTTTGCGCTAGCAGGGAGCGTTTGCGGCCGCACATGCCGCAGACGCTACGTGCTAACGGCGGCCTGGCCCGGCTAGAGCGTGAAGACCACCTTCCCGAACAGCTCGCCCTTGATCATGGCCGCGAAACCGCCAGCGGCCTCACCCATCGGCAGCGTCCTGTCGATCACCGGGCGCAGGCCGGTCTGCTCGCAGAACCTGACGAGCCTGGCCAGCTGGTCCCTGCTGCCCATCGTCGATCCCACGACGGAAAGCTGCAGGAAGAAGATCCTGGCCAGATCGGCCGGCGGCATCGTGCCGCTGGTCGCTCCCGAGATCACCATCCGGCCACCGGGCCTGAGCGCCTTCAGCGAGTGGGCCCAGGTGTCCTCGCCGACGGTTTCCATCACCGCGTCGACCCGCTCGGGAAGCCGGGCGCCGCTCGGGAACACCTGATCGGCGCCGAGCTTCAGGGCCCGCTCCCGTTTGGCCTCGGTGCGGCTGGTCGCCCAGACCCGGAAGCCAGCCGCCCTGCCGAGCAGGATCAGCGCCGTCGCTACTCCTCCGCCAGCACCCTGTACGAGGACCGTGCTGCCCGGCTGCAGGCCAGACTTGTCGAAGAGCATCCGGTACGCCGTCAGGTAGGCCGTCGGCAGGCAGGCCGCGTCGGCGAAGGACAACGCGGCCGGCTTGGCTATGAGGTTGCGCCGCGGGACCGCGACCCGCTCGGCGAACGTGCCGTCGTACCGCTCCGACAGCAGTGATCGCGCCGGGTCGAGCGTCTCGTCACCGGCCGCGCGGTCGCTGATGACGCCGTGCACCACGACCTCGTTGCCGTCCGCGTCGACCCCGGCCGCGTCGCACCCGAGTATCATCGGCAGCCGGTCGGCGGAGATGCCCACGCCGCGAAGCGTCCAGACGTCGTGGTGATTGAGCGACGCCGCCTTGACCGTGACGGTCGTCCAGCCTTCGGGCGGCGCCGGTTCGGGGTGCTCACCTAGTTCGAGGCCGGACAGGGGGTCGTCGGAGCTGAACCTGGTTGCGGTGACAGCGAACATGGCAGGAACCCTAACGCGCTCGCCTCCGCGCTCACCGGGCGGAGGTCACCACCGCACGCCGGCACGCGGCGTGACGGTGCGGGTACCCAAAGGAGGTGGCCGTGTGTGCTAATAGCATCAATGCCGCGCAAAGGCTTATACAGAAGCCACTTCCTCGCGCGCTCCGCTGTGAGATACTCCCGGCTAAGGCTGGCTCAGACCCCTGCCAGTAAGGACCAGCGTGAATCTGGCATCCTTTGCCGATCTGGCTGTGCGCCTGGTTAATTCCGGTGTCTGCGACGCCGACGCTGACCCGTTGCGCAGTCACGAGGCGTTCCGCGTGTATGCCGCGGAACGCTCCTTTGATGCTGCCCACGCCACGCAGCATGACCTCGGCCGGCTCAAGCTGCTGCGTGCCGAACTGACGGGGGTCTTCGCCTCGGCCGTCGACGGTGACGGCCACGCCGCTGCCAGCGCGCTCAACCGGTTGCTGATGGTGCACCCGGTGCAGCCGGTCCTAGTCGAGCACGACGGCGAGCCCTGGCACGTGCACCTGAGCGACTCAGGCTCGGTCACCGACCGGTACACCTCGGCGGCGGTGATCGGCCTGTCCTTGCTGGTCAGCGGCCTGGGCATCGAGCGGCTCGGCATCTGCGCGATCGCGGTCTGCGACCGGGTCTACATCGACGGAAGCAAGAACAAGTCGCGCCGGTACTGCGCCGACCACTCAGCGGCCAAGGGGAACGTGACCTCGCTGCGCGGTCAGCGCGACGAGGTGGTCGCGGGCGTCGGCGAGTCGGTCGCTTAGCCGAGATACATTCGCAATCCGGCGCCGCGCCTCGTATGCGACCCGGTGTCCTGTCTAACTTGGGCGCGAATCGTGCCTTCGCGGCCTTCGGCCACACACTTCCGCAGGTAGTGCGGCAGTATGGCGACCGTCACCGGGTCCATGCAATGGAGCAACACCAGCACCTTGAGGCCCAGAAAAAGCGCTTTGCGTTACCGAAACGACACCTTCGGGCTTCTTCTCACGCCCAGACGTGATCATTACCATGAGCCGTACTCGCGGGCGTTAGCTTCTCGTTAGGTGAACCGAAGGAAGGTTCGAACATGGCAACTGATACGGCTGTGTCTACCAGACCGGTCGACGTAGGCCTCAAGCGAGAGATGGGTTTGATCGGCGCCATGTGGGCGTCCGAGACCTCGATCATCGGATCGGGCTGGCTGTTCGGCTCGTTCTTCGCGGCCCAGTATCTCGGCCCGGCGGCGATCTGGGCGTGGGTCGCTGGCGGCGTGGCCATCATCATCCTCGCGCTCGTCCACGCCGAACTCGGCGGCATGTACCCGGTGGCCGGCGGCACGGCGCGGTTCCCGCATCTCGCCTTCGGCAGCGGCGCCGGGATCTCGTTCGGGTTCTTTTCCTGGTTGCAGGCGGTGACCGTCGCGCCGATCGAGTGCTACGCCATCGAGCGGTACGGGCAGTACTGGCTCGATAGCGCGAAGATCAATATCTTCGACCCGACCAGCGGCAACGTGACTCACTTCGGCTTCATTGTCACGATCGTGCTGCTGGCGATCATGACCGGGGTGAACTTCTTCGCCATGCGCCTGTTCAATTTGGTGAACGCGGGCATCACCTGGTGGAAGGTGGCCATCCCCGTGCTGGCGATCATCGTGTTGCTCTTCAAGTTCCACTCGAGCAACTTCAGCGTCCAGGGAGGTCTCAATCCGGGCAGCGCATTCGGAGCCCCTGGGCCCGCCGGGACCGGCTGGCACGCGTTCTTCTACGCGCTTCCCGCGGGGTCGATCATCTTCGCCTACCTCGGCTTCGAGCAGGCCGACCAGCTGGCCGGCGAGATCAAGGATCCGCAGCGGAACCTGCCGCGCGCGATCATCGGGGCTATCCTGCTCGGCACGCTCATTTACGTGCTTCTCCAGGTCGTCTTCATCGGCGCCATGCCGCCGAACCTGATCAGCGGTCACCTTGGCTTCGCAGGTATCACGAACGCTCACGTCGTGGAAGGCCCGTTCGCCGGCCTGGCGGGCGTGGCTGCCCTGGCCTGGCTGGCCACAATCCTGCGGCTCGACGCGTTCATTTCGCCCTACGGAACCGGCCAGATCTACCTGACCTCGACCTCCCGGGTTGGCTACGGCCTGGCCAGGAACCGGTACTTCCCGTCGCTGTTCACCAAGACCGACAAGAACGGCGTTCCGTGGTTCAGCTTGATCCTCGGCTTCGTGTTCGGCCTGGTCTTCCTGCTGCCGTTCCCGAGCTGGCACTCGCTGGTCCTTCTTGTCAGCACGGCGAGCGTGCTGATGTATGCGGGCGCGCCGCTAGCGATGGGAGCGTTCAGGAAGGTCCTGCCAGAGGCGAACCGGCCCTATCGGATGCCAGGTGCAACCGTGATCTCGCCACTGGCCTTCATCGTCGCCAACCTGCTCATCTACTGGTCCGGCTTCGAGACGATCTTTAAGCTCGGCATCGCCATCGTCATCGGCTACCTGCTGATCCTGATGCACTTCTCCGACAACCCGCACGCACCCAAGATCAACTGGAAGAAGTCGGCGTGGCTGGCCGCCTATCTGATCGGCATGGGCCTCATCTCCTGGACCGGCCAGTTCGGGCCTTACAACACCCAGCGGCTGCCGTTCTGGTGGGACATGCTGGTCGTCGCCGTCTTCAGCGTCGCGATCTACTTCTGGGCTATGTACTCCACCCTGACCAGGGAGGAGATGGAGGAGGCCATCGCAGCGCAGGGTGGCGGTTCGGAGGACTGGGAGGCGCAGGTGGCCGAGTCCTGGGGCGAGGAGGAAACCCCGGCAACCTGATCGTCTAGTCCCGCGAGCATGAGGCTCCGGCCCACTGCGGGCCGGAGCCTCATCGCATCCGGCGGACGAGCGGCCAGTACCTCAGCAGCACCCGGCCCTTCATCAGATCGGGCGGAACAGGGCCGAAGCGGAAGCTGTCGACTCCCCCGGCACCCGGATTGTCCGAGTTCAGCCACCATCCGCCTTCCTCTCGCCAGGCGACACGTTTCACCAGCAGCATGCCGGGCAGGTCCGGATGCCGGGCGATCACCAGCTGCCCTGGCTTGACCGTAACGTCCCGGCGGGTACCAAGGCCGCGCCAGACCAGCAGCCAGTCGCCCGGCAGCAGAGCGGGTTCCATCGACCTCTCGGCGACGGCGACTCGCCACAATGGACAGCGCACGATCCCTCCCCGCCTGGCATTCGCACCACGCTGTACTGTCAGATTCCGAATCCAATGATCGGCCACAAAGTAACTCCAGAGAGAAGGACGTCATGAGTCTCTTCGCGCCAAAGACCACCGCCTTCGCGCACTGCGACCTGCCGTGCGGCGTCTACGACCCGGCCCAGGCCAGGATCGAGGCCGAGTCGGTCAAGGCCATCTGCGAGAAGTACCAGCAGAACTCCGACGCCGAGTTCCGCGCCAGGGCCATCGACATCAAGGAAGAGCGCTCCGACCTGGTCAAGCACCACCTGTGGGTGCTGTGGACCGACTACTTCAAGCCACCGCACTTCGAGAAGTACCCGCAGCTGCACCAGCTGTTCAACGACGCCACCAAGCTGGCCGGCGCCGGCGGCACCAAGGGCAGCACCGACCCGGCAACCGCGGACGCGCTGCTCGCCAAGATCGAGGACATCTCCAAGATCTTCTGGGAGACCAAGCAGGGCTAAACCGGGGGTCCGGGGGTCGCCCCCTGGCCCGCTCGGTCAAGAAAGTCTCATCTGACGACCACCACCTGACAGTACGGGTGGTGGTCGCGGTGTCTCCTGGGCCAAGCTGTACTGTCTGATCCGTGAACCGATGATCGGACGGATGATCGGACAGGCAGCCGAGCCAGGGAGAAGGACATCATGAGTCTGCTCGCGCGCGGCTTCGCGCCAAAGACCACCGCCTTCGCGCACTGCGACCTGCCGTGCGGCGTCTACGACCCGGCCCAGGCCAGGATCGAGGCCGAGTCGGTCAAGGCCATCTGCGAGAAGTACCAGCAGAACTCCGACGCCGAGTTCCGCGCCAGGGCCATCGACATCAAGGAAGAGCGCTCCGACCTGGTCAAGCACCACCTGTGGGTGCTGTGGACCGACTACTTCAAGCCACCGCACTTCGAGAAGTACCCGCAGCTGCACCAGCTGTTCAACGACGCCACCAAGCTGGCCGGCGCCGGCGGCACCAAGGGCAGCACCGACCCGGCAACCGCGGACGCGCTGCTCGCCAAGATCGAGGACATCTCCAAGATCTTCTGGGAGACCAAGCAGGGCTAACCGCCAGGGCATTCAGCGCCGATGGCGCAGGCAGCACGCGTGCCGCTACGCCGTGATCAGGCCGGGGGATCCCGTCAGTGTTCGCTGGCGGCGATGGTCTGTCATCGCGGCTTGCGGGTCAGGATAAGTTGCAGGTAGAAGCCGACACTGCCATAACGAGCGGGCGGCGGGCGACCGTCGTCGGAGGGGGCTCAGGTGACCGAGGAAGGCACGAGTTCATCACCAAGCCGGACCCTGGCCGCTGACGTGATCAGCGACGACGGCGTGCGCAGCACGGGCCGCGGTCAGTCGGGATCTGAGCACAAGGCAGCCACGGGGGCTCGCCAGGTGACGACGGACGAGGCGATCCGCGACAAGGTCACGATCAAGATGCCGGCCGACGGCGCCTACCTGTCGGTGCTGCGCACCGCGACGGCGGGACTCGCGGCGCGGCTGGACTTCACCCTCGACGAGATCGAGGACATGCGCATAGCCGTCGACGAGGCCTGCGCCATGCTCCTCAGCCAGGCCATCCCCGGCAGCGACCTGGCGTGTGATTTCGCGCTCGGCCACGACTCCATGACCGTCCGCGTGTCGGTCAGCTGCCTTGCCCCCCGGGTGCCCTCTGGCGACACGTTCGCCTGGACCGTGCTCACCGCCCTGGCAGGAAGCGTGGACGCGCAGGTAGGGCCGGGCGATGTGCTCACGATCACGCTGCGAAAGAGTCGTGATTCATCGAGGTCGGCATGACATCGAAGTCGGGGGAAGTTGAGGTCGCATTGACCGAGGAGTTCGAGACGATGACGGCGGCGCCAGCCGGGGGGCAGGCGCTTGCCGACACTGAGGAGGTCCTGGCCGTTGCCGGGCTGATCGCCGAGGAACTCAACGACGACGGGTCCGAACAGCTGTCAGGGGCGATCAGGATCCAGCACGCGGTCAGGGACAGGGGGCACGCCAGAGAACTCTTCGTGCTGCTCGCGGAGCTGCCTGAAGGCGATTCCGAGCGGCTGCGAATCCGCGGCGAGCTCGTCGAGCTGCACCTGCCCCTGGTCGAGTACCTGGCCAGGCGGTTCCGCAACAGGGGCGAGTGGCTCGACGACCTGACTCAGGTGGCCACGATCGGCCTGATCAAGTCCATCGACCGGTTCGACCTGAGCCGCGGCGTGGAGTTCTCCACCTACGCGACGCCGACCATCGTCGGGGAGATCAAGCGGCACTTCAGGGACAAGGGCTGGGCCGTGCGCGTGCCGCGCAGGCTGCAGGAGCTCAAGCTGGCGCTGACGAAGGCCATCGGCGACCTGGCGCAACGACTTGGCAGGGCGCCGACGGTCGCCGAGTTGGCAGCGCACCTGCAGATGAGCGAGGAGGACGTGCTCGAGGGCCTCGAGTCGGCCAACGCCTACTCGACGGTCTCGCTGGACGCCCCTGACTCAGGCGACGAGGACGCTCCTGCCGTCGCTGAGTCGCTCGGCATGGTCGACGAGGCGCTCGAGGGCGTCGAGTACCGCGAGTCGCTCAAGCCGCTGCTCGAGCGGCTGCCACCGCGTGAGAAGCGGATCTTGCTGCTGCGCTTCTTCGGCAACATGACCCAGTCGCAGATCGCGACCGAGCTCGGCATCTCGCAGATGCACGTCTCCAGGCTGCTCGCCAGGACGCTCACCCAGCTTCGTGAGGGCCTCACCAGCGAGGACTGACGCCGCGCCGGCGCGCCCCGGCACCGAGCCCTGCAACCACACGGGCGCGTGAGTCCTGTTATTTCGAAGGGGTAGCAGGTTCATTGGCCGCGAAGGTCAGCGCCTTGAGGCTGGGCGGCACGAGCAGCAGCGCGAACCCGGCGACGGCCAGCGCGATCGCCGGGACGCCCAGCCAGTACCGGTCGCCCTGCACCAGGTAGATGCCGATAATGCCGGTGAACAGCTGGGTCAGCAGGGCCGGGGTCCTGCTCCAGCGGCGGACCCTGAGCAGGCCGATCGCGATCAAGGCCAGCAGCACGGCGGTGCCTGCGCCGATCGCCGTCAGGGCGATCCCGCTCGAGTTCTGGTACGACTTGCCCTCGCCTGCCGAGATGCCGGCCAGCACCGCGGCGGCCAGCACGCCAGCGGACTGGACCGCCTCCACGGCGGCGGCCAGCAAGATGGAGAGCGGACGCCCGTGCGGGCCAGCATCCTGAGCGACGCTAGCCTGTCCGCGTGCGCGCCCTCCTGATCGTGAACCCACGTGCTACCTCCACGACCCGGCTGCGCCGGGACGTCATCGCGTCCGCCTTGGCGTCCGCATTTCAACTCGACGTCACCGAGACACGGTACCGGGGACACGCGACGAAGCTGGCATCGGCAGCCCGCTCGCAGGGCTACGGCCTCGTCCTCACGCTGGGCGGCGACGGAACGGTGAACGAGGCGGTCAACGGCATCATGGGGCGCGGCGAGGACCGGCCGCCGCCCGGCGACCTGCCTGCCCTGGCCGCACTGCCAGGGGGCAGCGCCAACGTGTTCACCGGGGCGCTCGGCCTGCCGCGCGACCCCATCGACGCCACCGGGCAGATCCTGCGCGCGGTCGCCGAGCATCGCATCCGCACCATCGGCCTTGGCAACGCCGACGGTAGGTACTTCACGTTCAACGCGGGACTCGGGCTGGACGCCGAGGTCGTCCGCGCCGTACAGGGCCTGCGAGCGCACGGCGAGCCGGTCACGCCCGCGCTCTACGTGCGGCTGGCGCTGCGGCAGTTCTACCGCCAGACCGACCGCCGCCATCCGGCCCTCATGATCGAGCGTGACCATCAGCCGCCCGACGGGCCCGTCTACATCGTGATCGTCTCCAACACCGCTCCGTGGACCTATCTCGGCAGCCGCGCGGTGAACGCGAATCCGCGAGCCGGCTTCGACACCGGGCTGGATATGTTCGCCTTGCGGAAAATGTCAACGTTCAGCACTTTCATAGCCATTAGCAAGATGCTGAGCGCGACGGGCGACGGCGAGCTCGAGGGCAGGAACATGCTGTCGTACCACGATCAGCCGTGCCTCACGCTGCGCGCCAGCCGGCCTGCCGCGTTCCAGATCGACGGGGAGTACGTCGGGGAGCGGGAGCTCGTCGGCTTCCGGTCGGTGCCCGAGGCGCTGCGGGTGATCGCGTAACCGCCGCTCGCGGGCTTCCCCGTCCGCTTTCTACCAGACTCGCCAATAGACGTAGCATACTTTATCGGCGTTAAACAGATGAAGACTGTCAAGACGGACGGCACGCGGGACAGCGGCCGTACCCGGCGCACAGTTCATGCCCGCCATGTGACTCATCCGACACCGAAATCCGTCCTAACCTTTGCCCTGGGGTCTTGCGCTTGATCGATTAACTTGGGAGGGTTGTAACCGCTCCTGGTTGTGGTGTGCACGCATGCACCGCAGCCGGGCGGGCGGACCGGGATTGCCAGCGCGGGCAGTGTCCACGGGGGCGTGGTCTCATGGTCGTCCGGTAGCCGGCGCGGAACGTGAGTTCTGCACCGAGGTGAACTGTGACTCGAGTCCCATGCGGACTCGATATACGGTATAGCTCGTGAATTCGTTCACAAGCGCGACGGAGGCAGCGGGCCAGCAGGCCCGTTGATCCTCGAGGAGGAGTGGACCGCATGGACTGGCGCAATGTGGCCGCCTGTCGTGACGTCGACCCGGAGCTGTTCTTCCCGATCGGGAACACCGGCCCGGCCCTGCTCCAGATCGATGAGGCGAAGCAGGTCTGCGCCAGATGCAAGGTGACAGAGGCGTGCTTGCAATGGGCGCTCGAAAGCGGTCAGGACTCCGGGGTGTGGGGCGGCCTGAGCGAGGACGAGCGGCGGTCGCTCAAGCGGCGCGGCGTCCGGGTGGGCGCCAGCGCGTAGGTCCGGCGGCCAGCTTGCCTGATCCGCGGCCAGCCTGCCTGAGCTGCGGCTAGCCAGCCTGGTCCGCGACGGGGAGCGGCAGGTCGAGCCGTACGCACGTGCCCCCACCTTCGGTGCGCGCGGAGATCGCGAGTGTCCCGCCTAGCTCGCCGACAACCAGCGTCCGCACGATCTGCAGGCCCAGGCTGGTGGCCTGTTCCAAGTCAAATCCCGCGGGGAATCCTGCCCCGTTGTCCGCAACCGTCACGGTGAGCTGATCCGCGCCGCGGCACGCGGTGATCTCGAGGGTCCCGACCGCCGGCCCGCCCGGCAGGGCCAGCCCATGCTGGACGGCGTTGTGCAGCAGCTCGGTCAGCACCAGGGCCAGCGGGGTGGCCACCGTCGCGGGCAGCATCCCGAACCTCCCTGACAGCACCGGAGTGATCCTGGCCTCGGGCGCTGAGAGCTCTCCGGTGGTCGCCGCGATCTGCCGCGCGATGTCGTCGAACTCCACCACCTCCGCGGTGGCGTGCGAGAGGGTCTCGTGCACGAGCGCGATCGAGCCGACCCTGCGCACCGCCTCCTCGAGCGCCCCGGCCGCCTCCGGCACCCGCATCCGCCGCGCCTGCAGCCTCAGCAGCGCGGCGACGGTCTGCAGGTTGTTCTTCACCCGGTGGTGAATCTCCCTGATGGTGGCGTCTTTGGTAATCAGCTCGCGCTCCCGGTTCCGCAGCTCAGTCACGTCCCTGAGCAGGATGAGGGCACCCGCCCTGGCGCCGTCGACGGTCAGCGGGATGGAGCGCAGCTGCACCACTGAGCCGTTCGCCTCGACCTCGATCTCCAGGTGGGCCCGGCCGCTGGCGGCGAGCATGAGCGAGTCGTCCCTGGGCCCGGCGTCTGCGCAGAGTCGCGTCGTGAGCGGCGCGAGCTCGCGACCGGCAAGATCCGCCGCCAGGCCGAGGCGGCGGTACGCGGACAGCGCGTTCGGGCTGGCGTACGTCACCTTGCCGGACCGGCCGAGCCTGAGCATGCCGTCGTTGACCCGCGGCGACTGCAGGTTCGCCGGCGCGCTGCCCGGACACGGGAACAGCCCTGCCGCGATCATCTGCGCGAGGTCGTCGGCGACGGCGAGGTAGGCCAGGTCCATCCGGCTCGGAGTCCGCGCCGAGTCCAGGTTCGTGGAGCGTTCGATCACGGCGAAAGGCTTGCCGTACCTGCGGACCGGGATCGTCTCGTGCCGGACCGGAACGCCGCGCCGCCATTCGGGATCCCCCTCCCGGCAGATCCGGCTCTCGGCCACGGCCGCGGCCAGCAGCGGCTGTTCGCCTTCCGCCCGCACCGTCCCCACAATGTCGTGTGGCAATGCCGTCGGCGCCGTCGTCGGCCGCACCTGCGCGAGCGCGATCCAGGAGTGCTCGGCGTCGAGCGGTGCCCAGAGCGACAGGTCAGCGAAGGACAGGTCAGCGAGCAGTTCCCAATCCGAGACGAGCGCGTGCAGCCACTCCAGGTCCTCGGGCTTGATGTGCGCCCGCCGGGCCAGGGCATTCATCGTGCGCATACCGGCATCATCGCCTATCGCCTGCGCAGTACACACTCCGGCTGCGCTGGACGTACTGCCTGGTAACCTCGCGGCCATGGTTTCCGGTCACCAGGCAGTCTCCCCGTGGGGGGACGACCCCCCTCGATCCCCCCGCTCCGTCACGCATGGCGGCGCGCAGGCGGTCGCGGCCGCGCGAGCGCACGGGGCACAGACGATCTTCACGCTCTCCGGCGGCCACGTGTTCCCGGTCTACGACGGCGCCGTCAAGGCCGATCCCCCGATGCCGATCCTCGACGTCAGGCACGAGCAGACCGCTGTGTTCGCCGCCGAGGCGACCGCGCGGCTGACCAGGACACCAGGTTTCGCCGTGCTGACCGCGGGCCCAGGGGTCACGAACGGGATCAGCGCGATCACGACCGCGCACTTCAACGGCTCGAGCGTGGTCGTGCTTGGCGGGCGGGCTCCTGACTACCGCTGGGGCGCTGGCAGCCTGCAGGAGTTCGATCACCCGGCGCTGCTCGGGCCGATCACCAAGCGCGCGTGGACCGAGCACGCCAGCGGCGGCGTCGGCCGTGCCGTCAGCGACGCGTTCGAGCTGGCAGCGGCCCGGCATCGGGGCCCCGTCTTCCTCGACGTCAGCCTCGAAGCGCTGTTCGGGTCGCCTGACCCCGCTGACCAGCGCGAGCCCGGCGGCGCCCACGGTCCCGCGCGACCCAGCCCTGCCAGCGCAGACACTGCCAGCGCAGACACTGCCAGCGCAGACACTGCCAGCGCAGACACTGCCGGCGCAGACACTGCCGGCGCAGACACTGCCAGCCCAGACCCTGGCAGCATTGCCGGGATCGTCGCGCTCCTCGCCAGGGCGCAGCGACCGGTGCTCGTGCTCGGCTCAGACGTCTGGCTGGACGGAGCGGCGGACGCAGCCAGGTCCGCCGCCGAGGAGCTGCGGCTTCCCGTCGTGGCGAACGGACAGGGCCGCGGAATCCTGCCGCCCGGCCACAAGCTGCTGGCAACCAGGGCACGGTCTGTCGCGTTCGGCCAGGCCGACCTCGTCATCGTCGTCGGCACGCCGCTTGATTTCCGGCTCGGGTACGGCGAGTACGGCGGCAAGGACGGCGCGCCGCCCGCCGACGTCGTGCACGTCGCCGACTCCCCCAGCCAGATCGCCACCCACCGGGCGCTGGCGGGATCGGCCGCCGGTGATCTCACGGCGTTCTTTACCAGCCTGGTCAACGAGGCGCAGCGGACCGGCCTGACCCCGTCGTGGACGGCGACCTGGCTGCCCGCCCTTGCCGAGGCGTGCGAATCGGCCGTGGCGGCGGACGCCGGGCTGCTGGCGAGCGATGCGTACCCGATCCACCCGATGCGGATCTACGGCGAACTCGCCACGTTGCTCGAACCGGACGCCGTGGTGATCGGCGACGGCGGCGACTTCGTCAGCTACGCGGGCAAGTACATCGAGCCTCGCCAGCCAGGCAGCTGGCTGGATCCTGGCCCGTACGGATGCCTCGGTACCGGTCTCGGCTACGCGATCGCGGCACGGATCGCAAGGCCAGCGAATCAGGTCGTGCTGCTGCTGGGGGATGGCGCCGCGGGATTCTCGCTGATGGACGCCGATACCCTCGTCCGACACCGGCTGCCCGTGGTCATGATCTGCGGCAACAACGGCATCTGGGGGCTGGAGAAGCACCCGATGCAGGCGCTGTACGGCTACGACGTGGCCGCCGACCTGCAGCCCGAATGCCGGTATGACCAGGTGGTCGCCGCGCTAGGGGGCGCGGGAGAACTCGTGACCAGGCCGGAGGAGATCGCGCCGGCGCTGCGCAGGGCCTTCGCCTCTGGCGTGCCGTATCTAGTCAATATCGCGACCGATCCGCAGATCGCCTACCCGCGCTCCACCACGGGAGTCTGACCGCGGGCTCAGCTCCCGCGCTGAAGCCTGGCCAGGAAGCGTTCGGTGTCCACCAGCATCCGCTCCACCGTGCCGGCCCCGATGACGACATCATCTCCTTCGTCCGGTGCGTACGCGATGAAGTTGAACCACAACCTGCGGCCGTCGATTCTGGTCAGCTCCGCTTCCACCTCGATTGAGGCATTAACAGGACTCGCCCGCTTGTGTTCAAGCGATACCGCGACGCCGACCGTCGTCTGACCGTCGTCCAGGTTCGGGGCCAGCGCCGCGACGCAGGCTGCCTCGGCCAGGGCCAGCAACCGCGGAGTGCCGAGGACCGGCACATCGCCGCTGCCGAGCGCCTGCGCCGTGTCGGCCTCAGTCACGCTGGCCGTGATGGTCGCGCGCAGCCCGACCTCGAGGCCGCTCATTCGATGACGGCGATGAGGTCGCCCTCCTGGATGACGTCGCCCTCGGCGACGGCCAGCCTGGAGATGGTCCCCGCGGCCTCCGCCAGCACGGGGATCTCCATCTTCATCGATTCAAGGATCACCAGCGTGTCGCCGTCGGCCACGGTGTCTCCCTCGGCGGCGACGACCTTCCACACGTTCGCGACCATCTCCGCACGGATCTCGGTCACGCGCACCTCCCTGCTCGGGCCTTGCGGGCCGGCTGCTGGCCTCGGGCTTCATCATCGCAACGTTACGGGCGCAACCGGCTGACAACGGCCGTGTCGTACTTGCCGGACGCGAACTCCGCATTGTCCAGCAGCTCAGCGTGAAAGGCCAGGTTCGTCTTCGGGCCTGACACGACGAAGCCGGCGATGGCCGCGCGCATCCTATCGAGCGCCTCGTCTCGGTCCGCGCCGTGCGTGACCAGCTTGGCGAGCAACGGGTCGTAGTGCGGCGTCACGACGTTGCCTGCGGTATAGCCGGCGTCCACCCGTACCCCGGGGCCCGTCGGCTCCTGCCAGACCGTGATGGTGCCAGGGCTAGGCAGGAACCTGACCGGGTCTTCGGCGTAGATCCGCAGTTCGAGCGCGTGGCCGGTCGGGTGCACGGCGGCCGGGTCGAAGCTGATGTCGGCGCCGTCGGCGATCAGCAACTGCTGCTCGACAAGGTCGATCCCGGTGACCATCTCGGTGACCGGGTGCTCGACCTGGAGCCTCGTGTTCATCTCGAGGAACACGAACTCGCCGGTCTGCCCGTCCACCAGGCACTCGACGGTGCCAGCGCCCCGGTAGCCGACCGCCTCGCCGGCGCGAACCGCCGCGGCCAGCATCCGCTCCCTGAGCGGGTCGTCTACCCCGGGCGAGGGGGTTTCCTCGGCCAGCTTCTGGTGCCTGCGCTGCGCCGAGCAGTCGCGCTCGCCGAGCGCGATCACGCGGCCGTCGGCCAGTCCGAGGATCTGGACCTCGACGTGCCTGGCGGTCGCGATGAAGCGCTCGAGCAGAATCGATGTGCTGCCGAAGAACCGCTCGGCGCGCGAGCGCGTCGTCTCGAAGCCAGCGCGCAGCGCGTCAGGGTCGGCGGCTACGTTCATGCCGATGCCGCCGCCGCCGGCCGCCGCCTTGATCATGACCGGATAGCCGATCCGCGCCGCCTCGGCGACCGCTTGGTCGGCGTCGATGACCGGTTCGGCTGTGCCGTGCGCGACCGGAACACCCGCGCCGGCCATCAGGTTGCGGGCGCTGATCTTGTCGCCCATCTGCTCGATCGCGTCCGGAGGCGGGCCGACCCAGGTCAGGCCCGCGTCGATCACCTTCCTGGCGAATGAGGCGTTCTCGGCCAGGAACCCGTAGCCGGGGTGGATCGCCGCCGCGCCGGTGCGCTCGGCCGCCGCGAGGATGGCCTCGGCATCGAGGTAGCTCTTCGCGGCGGGCGCCGGGCCGATGAGCACAGCCTCGTCGGACTCCGTCACGAACGGGAGCTCGGCGTCGGCCTCTGAATAGACGGCGATCACCCTGATCCCGAGCCGCCGTGCCGTGCCAGCCACCCGCCGGGCGATCTCGCCGCGATTCGCAATCAAGACAGATTCTGGCACGCCGGGCAGCTTACCGGCTCCTGCGCTGGTGAGCGCGCTACAGGCGGGTGATGGGCAGCCGGTCGGTCACCGCGGCGAGCGCGGCGACCACCTCGGGGTCGTACTCACGGCCCGCGTCCAGCCTCAGGCGGTCGATCGCCGCCGCTGTCCTGTCCCGGTCGGGCGAGCCACCGATCAGATCGTCGAAGGCGTTGGCGGCATGGATGACCTTGCTGCCGAGTGCCGGGACCTTCGGGCCGCCGAGCGCCGGCAGCCACTGGTCCCTGACCAGCTCGGCGACCATGTCCAGGACACCGGTCTCCTTGATCACCTCGGCGCCAAACTCCGCGATCCGCCGCGCCTCTGGCTGCGAGACCAGCAAGGTGGCGCCTCCGGGGATCGGCTCAGCGAGCGAGAGCTGGCCGATGTCGTGCATCAGGGCCGCGTACTCCAGGTCGAGCAGGTCAGGCTCCGGCAGGCCGAGCTCACGTCCGATAGCCAGCGCGAGGCGGCTGACCCGGCGGGAGTGGCCGCCCTCGACATACCCGCCCACCTCGGTGACCTGCGCGAGGGCTCTAACGGTCTGCAAATACGTCGCGCGGATACCTGCATACCTGCGGAACGCGAGCTGGATGACGAGCAGCGGCCCGGCGAATACGGCAAGCTCGGCAGGTCCCATCACCTCGGCGCCGAACACCGTGACGATCGCTGAGATGCCGACCGCCAGGCCAAGCCGCCATTGCACCCTGATCTCGTCGGTCAGCGTGACGGAATACCTCGCCCGCAGGTCGTCCGCGCGGATGATGGCCGCGATCACGGTCTCGACCAGCCAGCCGAACGTAGCAAGGACAGCGAGCGTCACGAGCGCGAGCCAGCGCCTGTTGACCAGGTACCCGGCGAGCGGATGGAACGCCAGCGCGACGCACGTGACGGCGACGAGCCTGGCCGACATCCCGGTCAGGCCAGCCCGCCGGCCCGCCGCGATGTGCGGCAGCGAGCCGATCACCATGCCGGTGGCAGCGACGACCACGACCTGCATCGACGACGCCACGTAGATGGGCTGGCTGTGCTGGTGGGGGTTGGCGACCGTCAGGACCATCGCGTAGGAGAGTGCCGCGGACATGGCGATCGGCGCTGCCTCGCGGCCGCCTGGGAGCACCAGCCTCAGCAGCTCGCCGAACGCGATATACAGCCCGAACGCGATCGCAACGGGCTGCGCGTAGGGGTGCTTGAGGGTCGTGATGGCGATCGCGACCGCCACGAGCATCGCGGCGCCAGACAGCAGCGCGAGGCGGCCCGTGTCGACGGTCTGCCAGCCCGCCCAGCGCTGATCAGCAGCCCTGGCCGTCATCGGATGCTCGCCCAGAGGCCGGATCCCGCCTGGCTGGTCATAACCGCTCCACCACCTGGAGCGGAGCCATCGGGTCGTCGTGGTCCTGCGATGTCAGGATCTCGTGGCCGCGCGGCTGTACGGGCTCCTGAAGCTGCCAGCCGTCATGCTCGAGCGCGGCGACGAAAGCATCGACGATCTTCGGGTCGAACTGCGTGCCAGCGCCCTTGCGCAGCTCGGCGATCGCGTCGGGAATCCTGGTGGCCCTGCGGTAGGCCCGGGTGGAGGTCATCGAGTCGAACGCGTCGGCGACCGCGATGATCCGCGCGAACTCGGGAATCTCGTCTCCCGCGAACCCCATCGGATAACCTCTGCCATCCATCCGCTCGTGATGATGCATGATCCCGGTCAGCGCCTCGTTCAGGAACCCGATGTCCTTGACGATCTCCAGGCCGCGCATCGGATGCAGCTGGATCGCGGCGTACTCCTCCTCGGTCAGCCGCCCTTCCTTCTGCAGCACCTTCGTCGGCACGCCGAGCTTGCCGACGTCATGCAGCATGCCGGCGAACCGC
This sequence comes from uncultured Actinomycetota bacterium, assembly GCA_963739025.1. Classification (GTDB taxonomy): domain Bacteria; phylum Actinomycetota; class Actinomycetes; order Streptosporangiales; family Streptosporangiaceae; genus Chersky-822. The sequence goes on from CAVTYS010000010.1 coordinate 440,373, forward strand.
ACCGCCTCGGTGCGATCGGACCGCATCCCGATCTGCCGCGCGATCATTCCCGAGCCGCGCGAGACGCGCTCGCTGTGACCGCGGGTGTAGAAATCCTTGGTCTCCACCGCCTGGCAGAGCGCCCTGAGCGTCGCGGCGTGCGCGCGCTGCTGGTCAGCGAACTGGGCCATCGCCCAGCGCGCCACGTACAGCGGCACCAGCACGATCGCCGCTGCCACCGGGCCCAACACCACCCACAGGGCGGCGATGACCAGGCCGAGCGCGGCGAAGCCGAGGTCGGAGATCAGCAGCAGCGGCGCGCCCCAGGTCGGCGTGGCCTGCTGCTGCACAGCTCTGTTGTGGCGGTCGAGCAGCAGCATCCCCCACAGCAAGCCGTGGTTGACCAGCATGTGCACGACCGCGACGATCGCGAACGGGATGAGCGCCATCTCAAATGACCTCTGGATGCCCTGGCTGATCTGCTCGGAGCCGCCCAGGACCTGCGAGAGTTGCTCGGGCGGGCTCAGGAAATGGCCGTGCAGGGTCGTGAACGTGGTACCGGCAGCGAACCCGGCGATCGCGTACATCGCGCCGTTGAAGAGCCGCTCGACCAGCGGCACGTGCCGGCGGACGCTGAAGACCGCGACCGCACCGACCAGCGCCGCACCGAAGCCAGCAGCGGGGCCGAGCAGAACCACGGCGGCGAGCGTCGCCGCCGAACTCGGTGACCACGCCCATTGCCGGTCGCCGAGTACCGTGGGCGTCGAATCGCAGATGAGGAACAGCACGGCCAGCGTCGCGCAGGTGACCCAGAATCCGGGTCCGGTCGAGCCGAACGGTGCCCTGGCGACAATGACGGCGGCTGCCGAGACGACCGCGGCGATATACAGCCAGGTGGCCAAGGAAAGCCTGCCCATATCCTCCCCGCGACCTCGCAGCATAGTGAGTGCCGCCACTCAGAGTAACGCCATCATGCCGTTCAGCGTCGGACTCCGGCGCATTGCCAGCAGATCATCGTGAAAGAGGCACGCGCACCGGCAGCGCGAAAGGGCGACAACGAGGGCGAGCAGGGAACCTGGCGGTACTAGCCAGCTTCGATCTGAGCCCGGACCGCCTCGATCCTGGTCAGTACCTTCTGCCGCAGGTCGGCGGGGACCTGCTCGTGACCGCAGTGCTTGTGCACGAGCTTCTTGACGGCCTCCTCGAGGCCGAACTCGCGCAGGCACGGGCCGCATTCGTCGAGATGCACCCTGACCTGGGCGTAGGTCACCTGGTCAATCTCACCGTCGAGGTAGCTGTAGACGCGGTCCAGCACTTCGCTACACGGCACCTCGTGCGGCTTTCCGCAGCTCATCACGCATCTCCCCCGGGCGATTGGGCCCGCGATTGCTGCGACGCCGTCGCGGCCAGCCCAAGGTCGGTCGCATAGTCCTGCAGCATGTCGCGCAGCTGCCTGCGCCCCCTGTGCAGCCGGGACATGACCGTCCCTATCGGGGTTCCCATGATGTCGGCGATCTCCTTGTAGGCGAATCCTTCGACATCTGCCAGGTATACCGCGATTCTGAACTCCTCGGGCAGTGCCTGGAGAGCTTCCTTCACGTCGGAATCGGGAAGGCCCTCGAGCGCCTCTGCTTCGGCCGACTTCAGGCCCGATGACGTATGCGAGGCGGCCCTGGCAAGCTGCCAGTCCTCGATCTCCTCGGTGCCCGAACGCTGCGGCTCGCGCTGCCGCTTGCGGTAGGTGTTGATGAAGGTGTTGGTGAGGATGCGGAACAGCCACGCCTTCAGGTTCGTCCCGTCCTGGTACTGGTGGAACGAGCCGTACGCCTTCGCGAACGTCTCCTGCACCAGGTCCTCTGCGTCGGCTGGATTGCGGGTCATCCGCATCGCCGCCGCGTACAACTGATCCAGGTACGGCAGGACATCACGTTCGAAGCGCTCGTTTCGCCCCTCGAGTGTCTCAGGTACCGGACCCACCCCCTCCGCCTTGCGTGGCTGGCCGCGGTCAGGCTGCCAGCCGTCTCGGGCGGAGAATACCGCGCCTGGCATACGGGCGGATCGCACGGCTACCCGAATATCACCTGACCGGGACTGCACCGTGTCCTGAGGTGCGAGCGCACACGGGCTGCTAGCTGCAGTGGGCACGCGCGTTCCAACACACCGTGACCCGCCTTCATTCCGCGGGCCTGCCTGTCAGCGGGTGCTCAGCGTCGCGACCTGTCCCGGCCATCCCGCTTCGCCTGGCATGTCAGGCATCTTGCCGCCTCTGGCTTGGCTTCCAGTCTGCCCTCAGGCACCGGCTTGCCGCAATCGACGCAGACTCCGTAGCTGCCGTTCTCCAGCCGGACCAGGGCGTCGATGACGAGCACACGGCGTGCCTTCGCCGCGGCGAGGATTGCCTCAGCGCGGTCAGACTCGGCGAGGTTGGTGCCCGCATCGGCCGGATCCTGCGGGTAGTCGGCAACGAGCGGATGCCGCTGATGAGCGCCATTCAAGACGGCGACCGACCTGTCGAGCTCATCACGTACATCCTCAAGGCGCTGACGAGCGGCTGCGATATCCAACCGGCCCACACCTCCCGTACCACTGCTCGTGCCACTGCGCTCTGCCAGCATTACCTCAGGCATCGCTGCTACCTCCTGACCCCGGCGACACCGGCTCAGCTTCTTTTACAAGCTCAGGCCCGTTGTTGCGGACCGAGTTGACCGCGAGCGAGACCGGGTACGAGATCAGCCCGGTTGCCGCGGCAGGCGCGAGCAGCGCCCGCACGTCGGCCGCATCGGTGTTGTCTGGATCGAGCCAGTCCGCCCAGCTGCCGGGGGCGATCACCATCGGCATCCGGTCGTGGATCTCGCCGAGTTCGTCCGGCGCCGACGTCGTGATGACGGCAGCCGTCCAGAGCCACGCGGCCGGGTCGTCCTTGGGCATCGAACGATCCCGCCACAATTCATAGATGCCGGCGAAGGCGAGCACCTCGTGATCAGGGCGGCAGATGAAGTACGGCTGCTTGGGCGCCTTGGTTCCAGCAGGGGGCGCTTGCCATTCGTAGTAGCCGTCGGCCGGGAGCAGGCACCGGCGACTGGCGAAGGCCTTCCTGAACGCCGGCTTCTCGCTGACCGTCTCCGCCCGCGCGTTGATCATCCTGCTGCCGATGGAGATGTCCTTGGCCCAGGAAGGAACGAGGCCCCAGCGCACGACCCGGAGCTGGCGGGCCGGCGCGGGCTGGGCGTCCTCGGCGCCCGGGTCCGGCTCCGCACTCGTACGCTCCTGGCCGTTCTGCGCGGCCGGATCTGGCCGGGATCGCCTGGTCATGACCGCATACACCGGCTTCGTCGGCGCGACGTTGTAGTCCGGCTTGAGTGGCTCATCCACGCGATCGCTCTGCACGGTGAACTCCTCGAGGAGTTCGATGCGCGAGCGCGCTGAGGCATACCGGCCACACATGCTGGGATCCACCTTCGCTGCGTCGTCGAGACCGGGGGCGGCCTCTCGGGCTTCGCCGAGGTGCCGTCGATGGTCACCGTTGGCGTGACCTTCTGGAAGGCCGCGGCCAGGGGGCTGGCCCGCCTTCCGAATGACGGGTTGACGCTGTTCATAGCCACGTCGGGAGATCGTCAAACCTTGGTAATCCCACCGACTTGCTTAACAAGATCATCCACGCGCCAAGTCCGGCACCCTATGAACCCTTGGTGGGCCTATAGCACCACCAAGGGTTCATAGGTGGTGCGCTCGAGGGGCGCGGCGAGCGCGCGTGGGGCCGGCAGGCAAATAGTCTTCTGTCATGACCAGGGACCGGGTCGAGCCGGACGGCGCGCAAGCGCCGGCGACGGACGACTGGCTGACGCCGCGTGCGCGCGGCCCGGTGCGCGCTGTGGTGCGGCTGCCCGGCTCGAAGTCCATGACCAACCGTGCCCTCGTGCTCGCGGCTCTGTCGGACCGGCCGACCGTGATCACCGGCCCGCTCGTAGCGCGCGACACCGCGCTGATGGCCGACGCGCTCCGCGCGCTCGGCTGCGTGATCACCGAGAAGCCAGGATCGTGGCTGGTCGAACCCGCGCCAGCGGTCACGTCCCAGAGCGCGGGCCCCGGCCAGCCTGGTCGGCCAGCCATCACGATCGACGTCGGCAACGCGGGGACCGTGCTGCGGTTCATCCCGCCCGTAGCGGCGCTCACCAGCGCGGACGTGACGTTCCGCGGCGACCAGCGCGCTTCGGAGCGGCCGATCGGGCCGCTGCTGGCCGCCCTGCGGTCGATGGGCGTGACGATCTCTGACACCGGCACCGGTTCGCTTCCTTTCGTGGTGCGCGGTCGCGGCGCCGTGGCCGGCGGCACCGCGACCATGGACGCCTCGGCCTCCTCGCAGCTGGTGTCCGGTTTGCTCCTGGCGGCGGCCAGGTTCGGGGCCGGTGCGGAGGTCAGGCACGTCGGACCGCCGGTTCCTTCTGAACCGCACATCGACATGACCGTCAGGATGCTGCGCGCAGCCGGCGTCGACGTCCGCACCGATCCCGGCCAGCCCGCCAACGCCGGCCAGACCCGCCGCACCTGGCGTGTCATGCCCGGCCCGATTAGCGCCACCAAGATCGACGTCGAACCTGACCTGTCCAACGCGGTTCCCTTCCTGGCCGCTGCCCTGGCGACCGGCGGCGAGGTCACGGTCGCCGGCTGGCCGGCCGACAGCTTGCAGCCCGCCGCGCGGATCATCGAGCTGCTGCGGTCGATGGGCGCCGGCGTTCGGCTGACCGGCGAGGGCCTGAGCGTGTCCGGCTCCGGCCGGATCCGTGGCGTCGGCGCCGACCTTAGCGAGGTGGGCGAGCTCACGCCGGTACTGACCGCTCTCGCGGCCCTGGCCAGCACGCCGTCTGAGTTCACCGGGATCGGGCACCTGCGGCGGCACGAGAGCGACCGGCTCGCGGCGCTGGCAGGCGAGATCGGCAAGCTGGGCGGCGACGTGACCGAGCAGGCGGACGGCCTGCGGATCAGGCCGGTGCCGCTGCGCGGTGGCGCCGCGTTCGACAGTCACGACGATCACCGGCTGGTGATGGCGGCGGCGGTAATCGGTCTCGTCACCGACGGTGTCCGGGTGCGGAACGCAGCGACCGTCGGCAAGACCTTCCCCGAGTTCAGCAGGTGCTGGACGGAGATCCTGCCGACGGCCAGAAACGCCCCCTGATGACGCCGCGGCCCGCGTACAGCCGGTTGGACGAGGACGACGTCCGGATCAGGGCTAGCCGCGGGTCACGGCCGCGCACCAGGCGCCGACCAGCGCACGCCGAGGCGATCGATGCCTTCGTGACCGCGGTCGACCGCGGCAGGTACCGCTGCGTGGTCGGCGATCGGGTGGTCACAGCGATGAAGGCCAGGGAGCTCGGCCGCGGCAACATCGTGGTCGGCGACATGGTCAGCCTGACGGGCAACGCCTCCGGCGAGCCAGGCACGCTGGCGAGGGTGGTCAGGATCGCGCCGCGGCGCAGCGTGCTGCGCAGGTCGGCCGACGACACCGACCCCGTGGAGCGGGTGATCGTGGCCAACGCCGATCAGCTCGTGATCGTCTGCGCGCTCGCCGACCCGCCGCCCCGGACCAGGCTCATCGACAGGTTCCTGGTCGCCGCGTACGACGCCGGGCTTGAGCCGGTGCTCTGCCTCACCAAGGCCGACCTGGCGGGCGCCGAGGAGATCCTGCCCGTCTACGAGCCGCTCGGCTTGCGCACCATCGTGCTCGGCAGGCCGCTGGCCGGGCAGAAGCTCGCCGAGCTTCGCGACGTGCTCACCGAGCAGCTCAGCGTGCTGGTCGGGCACTCTGGCGTAGGCAAGTCGACGCTGGTCAACACCCTCATCCCGGCGGCCAACCGCGCGGTCGGCGAGGTGAGCCCGGTCACCGGCCGTGGCCGGCATACCTCGTCATCGGTGGTCGCGCTCGCGTTGCCAGGCGGCGGCTGGATTATCGACACTCCCGGGCTGCGCGGCTTCGGCCTGGGGCACATGTCACCAGCACGGGTGGTGCAGGCCTTCCCCGACCTGGCTGACGGCGCCGACGAGTGCCCGCCCGGCTGCGATCACCTCGGCCCCGAGTGCGCGCTCGACGCCTGGGTCGCGGCCGCGGGCGGCGATGGCGTCTCCGACGCGCTTGCCGCCAGGCTCGAATCCCTCCGGCGGCTGCTGCGCAGCAGGGAAGGCTCCGACGCCGACTGACCAGCCGTCCGGGGGGCGGCTCGATGGCGGACCAGTCATGGTCACTGTGCCCGAATAGCGATAGCGTTTGGCCGCATGGCGGGTTTCGATGACGACCTGCGGTTCGCCCACGTGCTTGCCGATGCCGCTGACGACATCACCATGCGCAGGTTCCGTGCGCGTGACCTCACCGTCCAGTCCAAGCCCGACATGACCCCGGTGACCGACGCGGACCTCGCCGCAGAGGAGTCGCTGCGCGGCGTGCTGCGCAGGGCCAGGCCAAGGGACGCCATGCTCGGCGAGGAGTTCGGCAAGACCGGGATGAGCCCGCGCTGCTGGATCATCGACCCGATCGACGGGACGAAGAACTACGTCAGGGGCGTCCCTGTGTGGGCCACCCTGGTCGGGCTGATGGCCGAGGGCGAGGTCACGGTCGGCGTCGTGTCGGCGCCGGCCATCGGCCGCCGCTGGTGGGCCGGCCGTGACGGCGGCGCCTGGACCGGCCGCTCCCTGACGAAGGCGGCGCCCTGCAGGGTCTCGGAGGTTACGAGGCTCGAAGACGCCTCGTTCTCCTACTCCGATCTGCAGGCCTGGGAGCAGACTGGCCGGCTCCCCGCGTTCCTCGGCCTGGCCAGATCGGTGTGGCGGACCAGGGCCTACGGGGACTTCTGGTCGCATGTGCTGGTGGCAGAGGGAGCGGTGGACATCTCGGCGGAGGCCGAGGTGTCGCTCTGGGACCTGGCCGCGCTGCAGATCATCATCTCCGAAGCAGGTGGCTGCTTCAGCGACCTGGCAGGCAAGCCGACCCCAGACGGCGGCAACGTGCTGTGCAGCAACGGCCAGCTGCACGACGAGGTGCTCGCCCTGCTGGCCGCCGCACCGGAGCCGGCGGCACAGACCTCCGATCGCGCTCCAAGCTAGCTGCAGGTCAGCCGAGCAACCTTGCTCTCGGCCGCCTCATGCCCGATGCTTGACGTAGCAGGATCACAAGTTCACAAGCCTGACCGCTGCGTTGGCACTGGCGCTACCGACCGGCACAAGGTATTCCAGACCCGGGGAGTGATCGCACCATGAAGGTCAAGGACGGCATGAGCCAGGTCGTGCTGAGCGTCGGCCCGGCGCACACACTGCGGCAGGCGGCGCGGATGATGTCAGCGCAGCGCGTCGGCGCCGCGGTCGTGCTCGACCATGACCGGTCTGGCATCGGCATCCTGACCGAGCGCGACATCCTCAACTCACTCGGTGCCAACCAGGACCCCGACGCGGAGGTCGTCGCCAACCACAGGACCAGTGACGTCGTCTTCGCCTCGCCAGACTGGACCCTCGACCACGCCGCCCAGACCATGGTCGCTGGCGGCTTCCGGCACCTGGTCGTGGTCGACGAGGGCGAGGTCGCTGGCCTGCTGTCGATGCGGGACATCGTGCGGTGCTGGTCAGGCGCCTCGTCCGGCGGCGGCCAGAACGCGCCGGTGGGGTCAGGGACGCGTGCTGGCGAATAGCCGGGCGAACTTGATCAGCGAGTAGCCAAGGCCGGCCCGTGCGACCGGCGCGATCGCCGCGTAGGCGAGCCCGGCGAACGCGGGCTGGAGCGCGGCTGGAACGACCGCGAGCAGCGCCTCTGGCAGCAAGATCCGTTCGGTCCACCGGAACTCGGACCCGTTCTCGCGCGGCAGCACCTCAAACACGCCATCGCCCCTGACGACGCGCCCGGTATGGCTGACCGTGCAGCGCCTTGGCGGATCCCACTCGGTGATCACCATCGTGTCGGTGAAGCCGACCGGGCCGATGCCGGTCCATCCCGTGACGGCTGCGCCCATGCCGTGCCCGCCGCTGGTCGTGGTGGCCCAGATCCACTCCCGCTGAGCGGACCAGTCGACGGCGAGGTCCCAGACTCGCTGCGGCGCGGCGGCGACGGTCACGCCGGCGGATATGGTCAGGCTAGCGGGCACCGGCTCACGCTAGCGCCCGCCAGGGCGCCCGGGCACTAACCGTTGACATGGGGAGATTCTCGCGCGAACCTGGCGCTGGACACCCTCTGACGGGTCACCTAGCATTAACTGTATGGTCAGTCAGTACGTGTCTGAACTCGTCGCGCCGCCCGCTCCGCTCGATCAGGCCGCGCTGGCCGAGTCGCTGAAGCCGTTCGGCGAGAGCCGGATGCTGCCGCCGGCCGCCTACACCGATCCGGCGGTCTTCGAGTGGGAGCAGCGGCACTTCTTCGGCAGCGGCTGGCTGTGCGTGGGGCGCAGCGACCAGATCCCGAATCCGGGAGACCAGCGGGCCGAGTCGGCCGGCGCCGGCAGCGTCCTGCTGACCAGGGACGAGGACGGCGTCTTGCACGCGTTCGCGAATACATGCCGACACCGTGGCCATGAACTCCTCCCGTGCGGCGCATCGGCCAGCCAGAACGCGGTCATCTGCCCCTACCACTCATGGACATATAGCCTTAACGGGACGCTCAGGGCGGCTGCCGGCTTCAAGAGCCAGCGTGGGTTCCGCACCGGTCAATGGGGCCTGACCGAGCTGCCCTGCGCGGAGTGGCACGGTCTCATCTTCGTCGACGGCTCGGGAGAGGCCGCGCCGCTCGATGCGGCAATCGGCACGCTGGACGCTCTGCTCGCGCCCTATGAGATGAGCAGGCTGGTCGTCGCTGGCACGCACGAGTACGACTCGGCGGCCAACTGGAAGATCCTGACCGAGAACTACCACGAGTGCTACCACTGCCCGTCGATCCACCCTGAGCTGTGCCGGGTCAGCCCGCCGAAGAGCGGCGACAACTACGACCTGCCGGGAGCGTGGGTCGGCGGCACCATGGACCTGCGGCCGGGCATGACGACCATGTCGCTGGACGGCACCAGCGGCGGGGTGCCGCTGCGCGGGCTGGACGCGACCGGCCTGCGGACCGTGATCTACGTGAACATCTTCCCGAACGTGCTGGTCAGCCCGCACCCGGACTACGTGATGGTGCATCGCCTGATCCCGCTGGCCGCCGACAGGACCAGGATCGAGTGCAGCTGGGCGTTCGCGCCAGAGGCAACGGCCAGGCCAGACTTCGACCCGAGCTACGCCATCGACTTCTGGGACCTCACCAACAGGCAGGACTGGGGCGCCTGCGAGTCGGTGCAGCGCGGCCTCACCTCACCGCACGCGAAGCCTGGCCCGCTCAACCCCGCCGAGGACGCGGTGTACCAGTTCGTGACGATGGTGGCCCGCGGCTACCAAGGCCAGCCCGTATGGACGGCCGCCGAGCACGCCAGCGCCTGAGATCGCGAGGGCTCAGACGCGGCACGGCCAGGTGTACAACGTCGGCTCAGGGCTTGGCACCCCCGACGTCTGAGTTAGCCCTGGGGGGACGACCCCCCTGGACCCCCCCGGGGCTGGCTCAGCTCACCTCATTGAGCAGGCCAGACGCTACGTCGAAGACGAAGCCCCGTACCTGGTCCTTATTCGGGATGAACGGGCTGGCCTTGATCCGCGCGATCGACTGGCGCACGTCGCCGTTCAGGTCGCCGAACGCCTCAGCGGCCCAGGCCGGCTTGATGCCGGTGTCCGCCTCGATGCTCGCCTTGAAGTCGTCGTCGGTGAAGGTCAGCATGCCGCAGTCGGTGTGATGAATGAGGACGATCTCCTTGGTGCCGAGCAGCCGCTGGCTGATCGCCAGTGACCTGATCTCGTCATCGGTGACGACACCGCCCGCGTTCCTGATGACGTGCGCCTGGCCCTCCTCGAGGCCGAGTATCCCGTAGACGTTGAGCCTGGCGTCCATGCACGCGACGACAGCGACGCCCAGGGCCGGGGGTAGCGGGAGAGGTCCGTTGAACTCCTGGGCATAGACAGCGTTATTGGCGAGCAGCCGATCAGTGACAGACATCTGCGCATAGCCTCCTGAATACGTGGCCGACGGTCGGGACAACCAGCGGTGCCGTCGTGGTGTTCCGCATTAGATGTCATGTTTGCATGCCATGACTTGTGGTACGCCCGGTTGTGGCCGCAACAGCGGGTAGGAACGGAACAGCGGCGTGGCCGGGCGGTCGCGGCAGGAGGTGCGGCATGGCTCGCAGTGGCGGCGGCAAGGGCACGAAGAGCGGCAAGGCGGCCAAGGCCGCCAGGGTCGCCGAGGCCGGCGATCAGCCCGCCAACGGCGGCAAGCGGCTGAAGCGGTCGGTCTACGAGGCAGAGCTGTTCCGGCTGCAGGCCGAGCTCGTGAAGCTGCAGGAGTGGGTCAGGGCCGAGCGGACCAGGATCGTCGTGGTGTTCGAGGGCCGGGACGCGGCCGGCAAGGGCAGCACGATCAAGCGCGTGACCCAGTACCTCAACCCCAGGATCGCCCAGATCGTCGCGCTGCCTGCGCCCACCGAACGGGAGCAGACCGAGTGGTACTTCCAGCGCTATATCAGGCACCTGCCGGCCGGCGGCCACATCGTCCTGTTCGACCGCAGCTGGTACAACCGCGCGGGGGTCGAGCGGGTGATGGGGTTCTGCTCGAAGGAGGACTACGGCAGGTTCATGCACCAGTGCCCGCTGTTCGAGCGAATGCTGGTGGAGGACGGCATCATGCTGCGCAAATACTGGTTCTCGGTCAGCGACGCCGAGCAGCAGCGGCGGTTCAAGTCCAGGCTCGAGGACCCGATGCGGCGGTGGAAGCTGTCCACGATGGACCTGGACTCGATCACCCGCTGGGAAGACTACTCCCGCAGCAAGGACGAGATGTTCGTGCACACCGACATTCCCGAAGCGCCCTGGTACGTGGTGGAAAGCGATGACAAGCGCAGCGCGCGGATCAACATGATCGCGCACCTGCTGTCCACCATCCCGTACCAGGACGTCCAGCGGGTGCCGCTCATGCTGCCGCCGCGACCGCCGTCGTTGGGCTACGTCAGGATGCCCAAGGGCATGCAGACGTACGTGCCCGATCACGCGGCCGGCCTCATCGGCGACAACCGCAAGCAGGCCGGCTGAAGACCGCCGGCTTAAGCGGGACGGCTGGACGGCCACCCCTCCCGTACTCCCGGGAATGGCCGTCCTGCCGGCTGGGCGTCAGGCCCTGACGCGCGCGAGCGGCCCCTTGTGCTTGAAGCTGGACGTGTTGAGGATCTGGATGCCCGCGTGCTGCTCGCCGTTGAACGGCGTCACGATGGGCGCGGTGGCCGTCCCCTCACAACCCAGGTGGAATGGCTTGGCCGGGCTGCTGAACCACAGGCCCAGGTGGAACTGATGCGTCGGCGCGACGGTGTGCAGCGGATCGGTGTCGACCGTGAAGGTCTCCTTATTGAAGATGCCCCTGACGACGACCGTCCCCTTGCCGTGCCGGTCGGTCTGCAGATCTGACTGATACCAGGCAACGCCGAACGGCTTGTTCGGCTTCTGGATCACGAACAGGTCGAAGCCCGTCCTGGCCGGAAGGCCGCGGACCGAGACGGTCATGGTGTCGTTCTGCGCGCCGCGGACGATCGTGACGTTCGCGCGCGCGTTGGGCAGGCAGGTGACTCCTGGCGTCCGCACCATCGTGAAGTGGACCCCGGCGGCTGGCCTGACCTTGCTGGCGCTTGCGGCGTGGGCCGCAGCGAGCGACAGCACGAGCGCGGCGGCCGCGCCCAGGATGGCCGCGGTACGGCCGGCTCGCCGAACGGGAAGCCGCAGGAAACCAGAGACATTTGCGATATTCATTGGTTTCACCCTCATACCCGTTGCTCCGATCGAGGAAATGACATTGGAGGCATAATGCCTCTTGCAATCCGTTGCGAAATGTAGAAGCACTCCAAATAACAAATGCGCCCAGAACGGGCTCGCCGCCGTGCGAGGGCCTGGGCCGGGCCCAGCTCAGGAGGCGCCCCCAGCGCCAGCGGCCGGGACAGGCCGGCAGAACGCGCACTGTAGCCGGATGCTTACATTCAGTACCATCGAGTGCATGCCGTCGATGCTGTCGCCGGTCCTTGTCGGCCGGGACGCGGAGCTTCGCGCGTTGGTCACCGCCCTGGATGCCGCGGCGGCCGGCGCGGGCCGCACCGTGTTCCTCACGGGCGACCCTGGCGTGGGCAAGTCCAGGCTGGCCGCCGAGCTGTCCTCGCTCGCGGCGGCGCGCGGTTTCATGAACTACCGCGGCCGGGCCGTGCAGTCGGCATCCCCCGCGCCGTTCAGGCCGTTCACCGAGGCGCTCATCCAGCTCGGCAGGACCGGCTCACTGGCGAGGGCCGCGAGCGAGACGGAGTACAGCTCGGTCCTCGGCACGCTCGTCCCCGACCTCGGCTCGCCGGGGCGATCCAATCCTGAGGTCAACCCGCTGACCGTGGCCGAGGCCCTGCTCAGGGTCCTCGCGATGACCGGGACCGGCTCGGTCCTGGTCCTGGAGGACCTGCACTGGGCCGATCCAGAGACCCTGGCGACGGTCGACTACCTGGCCGACAACCTCGTCGGGCGGGAGATCCTGCTAGTGGCCACGCTCCGCGACGACGAGCCGTCGGCCGGGCTGGATGTCGCACAATCTATCCGTGCCAGGCGCTCGGCCGAGCTCATCAACGTGCCGCGGCTGACCGAGCGCGAGGTCGAGGAGATGGCCGGGGCGTGCCTGGACGCGGATCCGGCCACAGCCGCGACGGTGAGCAGGTTGCTCGCTCATTGCGACGGACTGCCCTTCGCCGTCGAGGAGATCCTCGCGGCGGCGCTCGCCTCTGGCGAGCTCGAACACCGGCCAGATGGCTGGCATGTGCGCGAGGACATCAGCACCGGCATGCCGGATTCGATCGTCGGATCAGTCCAGAACCGGCTCGCCGCGCTGCGGCCCGCGGCGGCCGAAGTCGTCGTGGCTGCGGCCGTGCTCGGCAGGGAGTTCGACTGGACGCTGCTGCCCGCGATCTGCGGAGCGTCCGACGGTGAGGTCATCGCCGCGCTCGGTCAGGCCAAGGGGGTCCAGCTGATCGAGCCGCACGAACTCGGCCACGGCTGGCTGAGGTTCCGGCACAGCCTGACCAGGGCGGCAATCATCTCCGGGCTGCTCCCGCCCGATCTGGCACAGCGCTCGTCGGCCGCCGCGACGGCGGTGGAGGCCGCGCACCCAGGCCTCCCAGAGTCCTGGTGCGAGCTTGCCGCCGCGCTCTGCGAGACCGCTGGCCAGCACGAGCAGGCCGCGCGGCTGCTGCTCGAGGCAGGCCGCCGGGCCCTCGTGCACGGCGCGGTCAGCACCGCAGCCGGGACGCTCGGCGAGGCCAGAGCACAGCTGGCGGAGGCTGACGACGTTGACCAGGCGCTGGCTGCCGACGTCGACGAGAGCCTGGTCAAGGCCCTCGCGCTGACGGGTGACAACGCGCGGCTCGCGCCGGTCGCCGAGGAGGCTGTCGCGCGGCTCGAGGCCTCGGGGGCCGAGCCACGACGCCAGGCCAGGATCCTGCTGATGGCCGCCAGAACAGAGTCGGAAAGCAATCCCGCCGCGGCTTCAGCTCACCTGGGTGCCGCCCGGGCGATCGCTGACGGGTTCGGCAACCCGATCACCTCGAGCTGGGCCGATGCTGTGGCGGCGCGTTGCGCGATGGATGCCGGTGACCTGCAGGGCGGCGAGCGGCTCGCGCGACGCTCGCTGGCCAGCGCGGAGGCGGCCGGGCTGGAAGGCTGGGCGGCCGAGGTAGCGTTCGAATCACTCGAGGTCATCGGCCGGCGGGAGCAGGTGCGTGACCTCGGCGCCGCGCGGGCCGCGTTCGAGCGGGCGGCGCAGATCGCCGACGGCCAGGAGTTCGCGGTGCGGCGGATCAACGCCCTGCTCGAACTCGGCACCATCGACATGATCCAGGGCGGCGACACCGCCAGGCTCTGCGAGGCTGGCGACCTGGCCCGCCAGGCTGGCGCGATCGCCACGGCGACCGCCATCGACCTGCAGCTTGCGAACATCTGGTGCCTTGGCACTGACCTGGACCAGGCGATGGTCGCCGCTCGCCGGTGCGAGCAGGGAGCCAGGCTGATCAGCGCGCCGCGCATTGAGGCACTGGCGCTGGCCGCGCAGGCGCTGATCTACGGCATCAGGGGCAATCGCAAGGCCGCGAAGTCGGCCACGGGCCGAGCCGAGAGCGTCCTGCCAGGCGACCCCGAGGTGCTGGCCGCTACCTGGGGCCAGGACCGGGTTGTCGCCTCGCTCTTCCGCGACGACATCAGGCAGGCCATGCGTGATGCCATGACCGGAATGGGTTACGTGGAGCAGGCGCCACGGCAGGCGCCACGGCGATCCTGGGCGTTCTATGCGCTGCTGCAGGCGACATCGGGCGGCGACGGGCAGGTGGCGCTGGAACGCGCGCGGGACGCAGGCGCCGCCGTCGGCTGGAACCAGGCCTGGCTGGTCTACGCTCAGGCGGTCCTGGAGGGCCGGGCCGGCCATCACCAGCGTGCCACCGACCTGGCGGCCGAGGCTGAGGAGCGCTTCCGCCCCTACGCACCGTGGTGGAACCACCTGGCCAGGCGGCTCGTCGTCGCCGATGCGATCAGGGACTCGTGGGGCAACCCGGCGGCATGGCTGCGGGAGGCGACCAGGGAGTTCGACGCGAACGGCCAGCACAGGCTCGCCTCCGCATGCCGGGTCGTGCTTCGCCAGTCGGGCGAGCGGGCGCCGCGCACAGGACGCGGCACGGCGCACGTTCCTGCGCAGATGCGGCGGCTGGGCGTGACCAGCCGCGAGATGGACGTGTTCTTGCTCCTCGCGCAGGGGCTGTCGAACGCTGGTATCGCGGCGAAACTCTACATATCCCCCAAAACCGTGGAAACCCACATCGCCAACCTGGTCAGCAAGACCGGTCAGGCGGGCCGCCGGGACCTGGTCGCCAACGCTGGCCGTTTCGCGCGAGCCTGAGCGTCGGATCGCATCGCGTCGAGGAAGCGCAGCGTGGCCGAGACCGTCTCGCTCCGCCACAGGATCAGCGTCCGGTCGAAGCCGGCGGCGCGAGCCAGCCGGTCATCCAGCGCGCTAGCCACCGGGACCAGTAGCTCGCGCTGCGCCTCGATCAGCGGCCACGGATCCGCGCCTGAGCGGTCAAGGAGCGCAAGCTTGGCCAGCAGCTCAGAGCGGACGTCCCTGGCGTGGCTGGCCGGCTTGGTCAGCCAGTCCGCCGCCAGCTTCTGCCCTGCCCTGGTCGCCATGACCGGCTCGCGGACCGGCCCCATCGTGGACGGCTCGGGCTCGGTGGCCTGGAGCAGGCCCGCGTGCTCGAGCCGCTGCAGCGCCCGGTAGACGACCGGCTTGGGAACGCGCCAGATCCTGCCCAGGTCGCCATCGGATCCGAGCAGCCTCGCGATCGCGAAGCCGTGCTGCGGCTTCTCGCATACCAGGCACAGCACCAGCCACTCGGCTAGTGAGAGCGTCGGCGCCTCGGTCTCAGGCATGGCCCAAGATTACGACCCTGACGCGAGCCGCGCGGGTGTCGCACGCTCGTCGATGCTGACCTGATCGAACCAGCCGCAGCGCGGATCGCCAGGCGGCCGGTCGAACCGGGTCACGTACGGCTTGATGTCGATGACCGGCGTGCCGTCGACCACGTCGACCCCGGCGAACGTCACGCTCGCAGCGGCGACCTCGACAATCTGGATGAGGCTGAGCCCAATGGGGTTGACCCGGCGCGGGCCCCTGCTGGCGAAGATCCCGATCAGGCGTCGCTGGCTGCGCAGCAAGAAGGGCACTTGCTGCAGCGGCGGCACCTCGCTGCTCGCGTGCTGGTGCAGCCAGGTGAGCATCCACGCGCAGTCGAACCCGGCGAGTCCCTCAAGCCCGCCAGCGAACCCCGGTTCGAACTCGATCACGCCCCGCTCGGCACGGTTCACGCCGGCCTGGATCGGCGTGGATTCCAGGTCAGTGTGACTGCTGCGGACGATGCCGATCACCTGCAGGGGGATGTCCAGGTCCATCCGGCCATAGTGCCACGTGCGCTGATGGCCACATCAGGCCGGTGACCTGCCTGAACCGCGCAATGACGTCCGTGCGGCGCTGGCCGGACCGGCCTCGCGAGGCGGCAGTCAGGAGCGCGCCCCGTTATCCCGCCGTGCGCAGCAGGAAGTGCCGGTAACCCCAGCCGTCCTCCGCACTGTAGCCCTCGTCCATGACCTCCAGGCCGGCCGCCGTGAACCAGCCAAGCACCCGTTCGCGGCCCGGGTAGTAGTGATAGCCGGCCACGTTGCCCTCGACCACCTCGCCGTGTACGGCGGGCAGGCCGCTGGCGGTCATCGCCTCGAACGCCGCGTCGATGCCCGCCTGGTCCACCTCCTCGACGGTCATGTACAGGACGCCGCCGGGCCGCACCGCGCGGCGCAGGTTCGCCAGCACGCCTGGCCAGTCCTCCGGCGGCACGTTCTCCATCGCGTCGATGGTCACGACGGCGTCGAACTCCCCCGTGTGGGACAGGTCCTGCAGCCGGCAACGGTTCAGCGAGACGGCCAGGTCGCGCGCCCTGGCCTGGGCCAGCATGCCGGCCGACTGATCCGCGCCGGCGACCTGGATGCCAGCCCCGGTGATCAGCGCGAAGTACCTGCCAGTCCCGCACGGCGCGTCGAGCACCGTCCCGCCCTGCGGGACCAGACCGAGGACCCTGCCGACCCACTCGTGCTGCATGTCGGCCGGATAGTCGAGGTCGTCGTAATCTGTCGCCTCGGCGTCGTAGTCGGCCTCGACGGCCGCCCGCCGCTCGGCAAGCCAGGTTTGCCGGTCCATGCTGCCCGCCCTCCCGCGATGTTCCCTGGGCGCGGTCGGCTGCGCTGGCTGGCTCGCCTGCGAACGGCCGCGATCACGTTATACGCCGGCCCTGTACCCGCAGTCACCGGGTTTTTCGTTGATCGCGAAGACCTTCGGGTCCGCGAGGACCAAGGATCCTCCGTGATCATGGAATTCTGGTTTAGTAGCGGACAGTAAGCCCTATATGAGAGATTGTCTGCTCCTGCGGACTCCCCCGTTCGCTAGCCAGACCGAAAGCCCCCGTGACCGAGCTGACCTATCCGAGCTTTCCCCGGCGAGCCCTCGCTGCGTTCGGCGCTGTCCTCACGGCGCTGTGTGCCGTCGCGGTCGTCGTCAACAAGAGCGGCCCCGACGTGCGCGGCTGCGCCGCCGCGGCCGAGCGCGTGATGGCGGCGCGGAACTACTCCGTCGGCGCGATGCGTCGGATCGGGCCAGGTCGGGTTCCAGCGTGCCGCGGTCTAAGCACTGGGGAGTACGGCCAGGCCGTGGCGGACGCCTACGCCATCGAGTTCAGGGGGCTCCCTGACACGTCGATCTCCCGCGACATGCCGCCGCCGTCGTTCCGCGCGCTGAGCGCTCAGAGCGCATCCCTGGCACACTGATTTGCCCGTGAACCGGGTCGTTTCACCCGACTCTCACAAGGAAATCACATCAATCCTGGCGATCCGGTAAACGGGCAAAGCGCCTGCCGCGTCCAACAAATCATGAGCGTGATAACAGCCGCCCTCGCCGGTGTCGGCCTCGCCGCTTCGATCCTCTGCCCGGTGGCCGTCGTTCTCAGTCGCGCGGCCTGGCTGCGCGGCATGCGCCAGGGCTATTCCAAAGCCCGCTCAACCTACGATCGCGACGTCTCCGAGACCGCCGCCGCCATCCTGGCCAGGGCCCTGGCCACTAGACCCGGCCCGCAGCTGCGGACCTTCCCTGGCAACCAGGCCTGACCGGCCGCCAGCCGGCTCCTGACCGGCTCGCGGCCAGGCGCCGCACGATCAATTCGGCAACACGTGTATCGATGTGACACCCAGCACCTGGCCGCGCAATCGGTGTCACACCGATACAGGGCCGTCCGGAGCCGGGCCGGCAGATTGCGCCCTAGTTAGCGTCCGACGCGACCGCCGCTGCGGCGGGGAGGGCGCTGGGGGTCCCAGCGGAAGAACCGCACCGCGAGCATCAGGCCGCCCGCGCCCCACGCGCACAGCGTGGCGAGATCAGCGCCAGGCAGCGGAGCCAGCCCGCCGCCTGCGTACCTGAGGATTGCGGTGGCCGCGTCGATGACCGGCTGCGCCGGCAGGTACCTGACCAGCGTGGTCAGCCAGCCGGGTGCGCCAGGGAACGCGCCGAACACGCCAGAGACGAAGATCACCGGAAGGTAGGTCAGGCCGATCACCGGGTAGCTCGCCTCCGCGGTCGGCACGAGAGCGGTGACGGCGGTGCCGAGCGCCGCCCAGGCCAGCGCCCCAGTCGTCAACACGAGCAGCAGCGCAGGGATGGCGCCTGCGACAACATGCACCCCGGCCATCGCCGCGCCGATCAGGATCACCAGGGCGCTGCCCGCATCGGCGAGCACGACGGTGGCGACGATCCGCCCGGCGAAGAAGCCGCTGGCCGGCACCGGCGCCAGGCGCCACCGCCTGAGCACGCCGTCCTGACGGGCGACGACGAGGCCGGACGCGTGCGTCAGGTAGGCGGTGTTCAGCAGCCCGAACACAGCCAGGCTGGCCACCAGCCCGATGACCGCGGCGCTGGCTGCAGGCTCGCCGCCGACGTGGCCGATGTGACCGATGTGACCGAGCCGCAGGGCAAGCAGCCCAGCGGGCGCGAAGATCGCGAACCACAGGGCACGGGGCGTGCGCGCCAGCAGCCGCAGCTGGTAGCTCACCTGGCCGGCGAGCACGGATCCGATGCCGGGCAGGGGCCGGCCAGCGCCCTGGAGGGCCCGCTGACCGGGCTCGAGCTGGCGAACTCAGCCATGGGACGGTACCTCCTGCCGATCGTCGTCTGGTCTGCTGGCCTCGCCTGCGAGCGCAAGGTATGCCTCCTCGAGACTGGGCGGACCGACCTGCAGGCCAGTCAGGTCGACCCGGTTCCGCCTGGCCCACGCGAGCAGCGAGTCGAGGTCGCCGGTCACGTCGGCGCTCGCAACGAGCAACTGACCGCGCCGGATGTCGGTGCTTCGCGCCAGCTCAGGCGGCAGGTCATGCACTGGCGCGTCGCCGGCCAGCTGAAGCCTGATCACCGGCCGGGCCCTTCGGGCCGGCTGCTGGCCTCGGGCCCCGGTTGCGCGCAGGTCGCCTGGCGTGCCATCGGCGACGATCTCGCCGACAGGACGATGAGCCGGTTAGCGAGCTGCTCGGCCTCGTCCATCTGGTGCGTGGTCAGCAGGACGGTGCTGCCTGTCGAGGTGAGGTTCTCGATGACGGCCCACAGCTGCCGCCGCGCCTGCGGATCGAGCCCCGTCGTTGGTTCGTCAACGAACAGCAGCTCAGGACGACCGATGATGCCAGCCCCCAGGTCCACCCGGCGGCGCTGGCCGCCGGACAGCGCTCCGATCCTGGTGCCTGCTTCAGCGGTCATGTCGATCGCCGCCAGCACCTCGCCGACCGGCATCGGCCTGGCGTACAGCCGCGCGAACAGCCTGAGCGCCTCGGCGACGGTCAGCCGCAGGTCCAGGCTGGCCGACTGCAGCACGACGCCGATCCTGGCGCGCCATGATCGGCCGGTCCTGCCGCGGGCGCGGGGGTCGGCGCCGAGCACGCGAACGAGGCCCGCGCTCGGAACCTGCAGGCCGGCCAGGATCTCGACGGTCGTGGTCTTGCCGGCCCCGTTGGGCCCGGGCAGCGCGGTGACCTGGCCGCCGGCGACCTCGAAGCTGACGTCGCGCACCGCCGTGAGGCGGCCGAATCGCTTGGTCAGATGCTCGACGGCGACCGCGCTCATCGCAGCCTCCCGCGGTTCGAGCCGCTCACGCCGCCGCCTCGGCCGCTGGCGAACCTGACGATGCCGGCCACGATCAGCGCGCCGCCGACCCACGGCAGCAGCAGCGCGTGGACGACCAGCCCGATAGCGAGCAGCGCAGCGCCGGCGACGGCCGTAACGACCGGATTGCGTCCGAACAAGGTAGTCACGTGTCCTCCTTCTGAGTCCCGTCCAGGCTGCGCCGCGAGGGCGGCCGCGGTATTCGGCGCCAGGTTCGAATCGGGCGCAACAAACCTCAGGCGGAGATCTCCACCGCAGGGCGGATCGGCCAGGGTGCGGCTGATTCGGCCCCTGGGCTGGCCCTCGCGCCAAGCGCCTCGCCATACAGTGGCGTAGTGAGCCAGGACGCCCCCGCGCTCCCCGCTCCCGGGGAAATTCCGACGACTCCCACGCTTGCCGCGCTGCGCCGGGCGCGGGAGCGTCAGGAGGCCGCGCTGCGATGGCTGCAGCCGCTCGGCCTGGTCGCCGCGGTGTTCATGGTGGTGCGAGCCGTGGGCGGCAGCCCGCCGCCCGGTCTGCACGGCGCATCCCTCGGCGTGTCCGTGGCGCTCTGCGCGATCGCGGCAGGAGCCGTCGGGTTCGTCACGGCGTACCAGGCGGCGGGTCGCTGGCAGGCGGTGTTCTTCTCGCTGTTCCTGGGCGGCGCGACCGCGATTTACTGGCTGCAGCCGCGCGGACCTGGCTTCTTCGGCCGTTGTCGCGGCGGGAATCATGGCCCGCCGGATGCCGGTCAGGCTGAGCGTCGTCCAGGTCGCGGCCGCGGTGGTCGCTATCAGCGCGGCTGGGCTGGCGGACTCCGCGCGTCATCCGGCAGCGTCGGTCCTGTTCAGCGCGCTCGGGCTGATCGCCATCTATGCGATCGCCCTGCTCACCAGGCGGCTCGGCGAGGGCAACAGGCAGGCTGAGGGGCTGCTCGTCGAGCTGGAGCGAACCAGGGACGTTGAGCTCAGGGCCGCCGCGCTCGCCGAGCGGCAGCGGCTGGCCCGCGAGATGCACGATGTGCTCGCGCACTCGCTGTCCGGCCTGGCGCTGCACCTGGAAGGCGCGCGGCTGCTGGCGGCCGCAGAGCCTGGCGGCGGGTCGCGGCTCGGCGCTGTGATCGAGCGCGCGCACGACCAGGCGTCCGCCGGGTTGCAGGAGGCCCGGCGGGCCATCGGGATGCTCAGGGGCGAGCAGCTGCCAGGGCCTGATCGGCTGGAGACGCTGGTCGGCTCGTTCGAGAACGACAGCGGCGGCGTGCACGCCGCGCTCACCGTGACCGGCAACCAGCGCGACCTCAGCCCTGGCGTCAAGCTGGCGCTGTACCGGGTCGCGCAGGAGGCGCTCACCAACGTGCGCAAGCACGCGAGCCCGCGGAGGGTCGAGGTGCGCCTGCGTTATCAACACGACGGCGTCGGCCTCGAGGTGGAGGATTTCGCGGCCACCGCCGAACCTGGCCGCGCCACGGAGCGCCGTGGCGGCTACGTGCTGACCGGGATGCGGGAGCGCGCCGAGTTGCTCGGCGGCACCCTGAGCGCCGGCCGTACCGGCCAGGGATTCCTGGTCCGGCTCTGGGTGCCGGCGTGACGGGGCCAGGCTCGGCGCAAGCCGGCCAGGAGCACGCCGGCCCGGTGCGGGTGCTGCTCGCCGACGATCAGCGGGTCGTGCGGGAGGGTCTGGCGCTGCTGCTCGGGTTGCTGCCTGATGTCGAGGTCGCTGGCGCCGCGGCCGACGGCGACGAGGCGCTCGAGCTGGCGGCGCGACTGCGGCCTGACGTGGTGCTCATGGACCTTCGCATGCCGCGCAGGGACGGCATCGAGGCGACGAGGCTGCTGCGCGAGCGCGACCCGGAGATCGCGGTGATCGCGCTCACCACGTACGCGGACGACAGATCGGTGATCGAGGCGCTCCAGGCGGGCGCCCGCGGCTATCTGACCAAGGATGCGGGGGCGGCCGAGATCGAGCAGGCGCTGCGTCAGGTACGCAGCGGCCAGGCTGCCATCGATCCAGCCGTGCAGCGGCACGTGGTCGACGCGATCGCCGAGATGCCCGCAGGCCGGCCCGCCGCCGGGAGATCCGCCGCCGGGCGCGCCGGGCGGGGCGCGGGCAAGGCCGAACTGCCAGACGGCCTGACGCCGCGCGAGGCCGAGGTTCTGACGCTGATCGCCGACGGGTTGTCGAACGCGGAGATCGCGGCGCGGCTCGTGTTCAGCGAAGCAACCGTGAAGAGCCACATCAACCACCTGCTCGCCAAGATCAGCGCCAGGGACCGCGCGCAGGCCGTCAGCTATGCCTACCGGGTTGGCCTCGCGAGGCCGGAGCCGCCGCCGCGCTAGCCCGCTATGTCGACCTTGGCGACGATCCTGGTCGGCGTGACCCGCACCACCATCTCGGGAGGCACGGCGTTCCGCCGGCCAAATTCGACGGCGCGGTCGGCGCCCATGTACCGGCCGCCGATCCTGGTGCCCCATGCCAGCAGCTCGTCCGGGTCATCGGACGTCGTGGCGGTCCCCTCGATGGTCACGAAGCTGAACGGCGGCCGTTGGTCGTCCCAGCACAGCGACACCCTCGGGTCTAGCAGGATGGCCTTGCCCTTGACCGTGTTCGCCGCCGTCATGAAGACGATCTGGTCCTTGTCGATGTCAACCCAGACCGGGGCGACATGAGGCGAGCCATCGGCCCTGACCACGGCGAGCTTGGCGGTGCGGGCCGGCGTCTCCAGAACGAAGGTGCGCCACCAGCCTGGCGGCGCATCGGTATAGCCCATGAACGCTGGAGTCTAACGAGCCATGCCGCTGCGCCGGGCCCGGCACATGTCAGCGCGCCGCCAGCGCGCCGGTGAGCCCACCGGGCCCGCGCTGGCGAGGCGGGCTTACCTGGCTAACCGCGCCACTGGAACTGGTGCCAGTGGCTCTGCCACTGATCGCGGTTAGCCTCCCAGTGACGGCGCACGCGGCGCCGGAACCTGAAAGCCGCGATGATGCCCGCGATGCATGCCACGAGCCAGAGAACGAGCACCACCTTCAGGAAGGCGACGAACATCCAGCCGACGCCGGGGATCACGATCGCCGCGATCAGCAGCACGATCGCGAGCGGCAGCAGCCGCGGCCCGCGCCAGGCGACGAATCCGGGCCGGTACGCCCACGGCGGAGCCGACCTGGCCTGCGGCGGAACGGGCGACGGGTCAGGCAAGTCGGCCATGACCCTGCGAAGGTCGCCGTAGGTCTTGGCGGCGAGTGCCGCGCTGATCCGCTCGTCGAGTTCCTCGGAGTTCAGCCGGCCCTCGGCGAAGTGCTCGCGCAGTTTCGCGGTCACCCGTTCTCGGTCGGCGTCAGAGATCCTGATCCTGTCATCCATCGTCGTATCTGCCCTTACCTATGCGTCCTGCTCGTCGGAATCCTGATCGTCGTCGTCCTCGTCGCTGGCGAGGATCCGGTAGAGGTCACGCCTGGTGCGCTGGAGGAGTCGCTCAGCAGCGCGAACCTGGTCGGGAGTCCCGTTGTGCGCGATCTGCACGATTCCGCCGCCGAGCCTGGCAGCCTCGGCGAACAGGCCGGGGATTTCCCACGCTTCCTGCTGCGCTGGTGACTCCCAGGCGCCGCGGGCCATGTCGGGGTTCTGCTCGACGTACTCACGACCAGCGGCGGTCAGGCTGAACGTGCGCCGCCCGGCCGATTCGGCGGCCTCGATCAGGCCCTCGTCGGCAAGCTGCGACAGCGCCGGGTAGACAGCGCCGGGGCTCGGGCGCCAGGCGCCGTTGCTGCGCTCCTCGATCTCGGACATGATCTGGTAGCCGTTCAGCGGTCCTTCGCGCAGCAGGGCCAGGATCGCCGCGCGCACGTCGCCGCGGCCGGCCTTCTTACCACGCGGCGGGCCAGGTGGTGCTGACGTTCCGCCGAGCCAGGCACCCCACGGCCCGCCAGAGCCGCCGCCCCACGGTCCTGGACCTTTGCGGCCGCCGTGCGCCCTATCCCAGCCAGCGCCGTGCTGCCGCCCGGTGGCATGCGCGAAGACACCGCGCTTCACGGACCAGAACAGACCGCCGGCGCAGGCCAAGAAATCCTGCAGGAAGGCGCCGAGCTCGCCCAGGCCGGCGAACTCGCCGAAGTCTCCCGCATCGCAGGCCGCTGCCATCATCTCTACCTCGCCCGCCTTCCGCGGCGTGCTCTCCGCCCTCGCGGCGTCAGTTACGCCCTCTCGCGATACGATCACGATATATCGACAGCCTAGGTCAGCGTCGGGGGAAAGACAAGTTATAACTCGATCGTATTCCGGGGTCGCGTCGTGGCCAGGGCCCAACCCTTGGGACGATGACTGCGGGCAGGCTGAGGAGCAGGAAAATGGGCGCGGTCTTCGAGCATCCGGTCACCGTCCGCTGGCGGGACACCGATGCGCTCGGCCACGTCAACCACGCGGTCTTCCTGACCTACCTGGAAGAGGGCAGGGACGGCTTCTACCTCAAGATCCTCGGGGACCCGGCCTACGTCGTTGTCAGGCTCGAGATCGACCTGCGGGCCGAGGTCTTCCATAGCGACCGTCGCCTGACGGTGCGGATCGCCGTGGAACGTGTCGGGACCTCGAGCCTGATCACCCGCGAGACGATCGTGAACGCCGCCGGTGAACTCGTCGCCGAGGCGCGCGTGGTCACGCTCCGCTGGGACGCCAAGCAGCGCAGGCCGATCCCCTTCGACACCGATCATCGCGCGCAACTCAACGGCTATCTGGCCGCCTCCGACCAGGATCCGGCTCAGCGCGAGCCGTAGATCATCGGCGCCTTGGCGCGCGAGGCCGAGCTCAGCGGCCAGGCCAGGCGATGTCCGCGAGCACCCGCGCTTCACGCCTGAGCCGCCTGGCCTGCTCGGCGTAGCCACGGCCCTCGTAGTCCGCGGCAGCGGCCATGCGCTCCGCGATCTCGGCATCCACGATCTGGTCCACCTCCGCGCCGGTAAGGCCGCGCCACTGTGCCTCGCCGGCACCAAGCCCGGCCGCCGCGCCCGCGACGTGCTGGCTCGTGGTCCGGCCGGCGGCGGACTGGTCCACGGGGACGGCCTCCGCGCTGGCGATCGCCCCCAGCGCCGACCGCAGCGCCGCGGCAGCGACCATGTCACGGGAGCGCAGCGCGGCGCGAAGGCCACCGCGCAGGCGCTCTCTCAGGTCGTCTCCGGCGGCGGCCCGATCCGCGGACGTCACAGTACTGAGCTTACGGCGCGCCCGCGACTGCCCTCCAGGTCTGGCAAGGTGAAGCTCATGTACTTCGAGCATGACGCTGAGATATGGCGGGACTTTCCAGCGCTTGTGCCTGGCGTGCTCGTCGCCGACGGAATCACCGCCGACGTCGCCGCCGCGGGCTCCCGGATGGCCGGCTTCACCAGCGGGGCCGCTGAGCGGCTGGCGCAGCGCAGCGAGAGCGAGCTGCCCGAGATCCAGGCGTGGCGGCGTGCGTTCGCGGCGATGGGGCTGAAGCCAACCCAGTACCGCTGCGCCGCCGAGTCGCTGCTGCGGCGGTTCCGCAAGGAGGGTTCGCTACCGCGGCTGCATCCGCTGGTCGATGTCTGCAACGCGATCTCACTGGCGTACGCCATTCCAGTCGCGGTCTTCGACGCGGCCAAGATCGCCGGCTATCTGCGTGTGCAGTACGCGATGGGCGACGAGAAGTACCTGACCTTCGCTGGCGAGACCGAGCAGCCGGCGCCGCGCGAGGTCATCTTCGCCGACGAGGCTGGCCAGGCCCACGCCAGGCGCTGGACGAACCGGCAGAGCGCGTTGTCAGCTGTGCAGGGCACGACGTCGTCGGCCCTGATCGTGGCCGAGGCGCTGCACGACACGGCCACCACCGACGTTCCCGCGCTGATGGACGCCATCGCCTGCGAGCTCGACGCGCTGTGGTCGATCAGGCCGCCCGCGGCGGTGCTGACGCCAGACTCGCCGCGGTTCAGCTTCGGCTCGTGAATGACGCGCCCGTGGACCATGACCTCAGCATCAGGCCGCTGACGTCAGTGCGGTGGCCCGCGCTCGAGGACCTCTTCGGTCCGGCCGGAGCGTCGAACGGGTGCTGGTGCATGTACTGGCGGCTCGGTCCTAGCTACAAGGACCGGCCGCGCGAGGACAACAGGCACGACCTGCAGCAACTCGCCGCGTCAGGTCAGCCGCCTGGGCTGGTCGCTTTCGACGGCAGCACGGCCGTCGGATGGTGCGAACTCGCGCCGCGAGCAGAGCTCGGCTGGCTGGCGCAGGCGCGGGGCCTGCAGCCCGTCGACGACCTGCCCGTCTGGTCGGTGCCGTGCTTCTACGTGCGGCGCAACCACCGCGGCAGGGGCGTGATGGGAGCGCTCATCGACGCTGCCGTGCTGGCAGCGACCTCGGCGCAGGCTCCGGCCCTCGAGGCGTATCCAGTCGATACGGCAACGCCAGGGCACACAGGCAACCTGTTCCCCGGCGTCGCCTCGGCCTTCGCGGAGCGCGGGTTCACGATCGTCGCGCGCCGCAGGCCTGACCGGCCCGTGATGCGCAAGGACCTCGCGGGCGCGCACGGGCCGGCCCGCTCAGGACCAGCCGGATCAGCCGGACCAGGCCGCGTCGCGCGACCGTGAGCTATCGCCCCTGATGATCCGCGCTGTCGCCGTAGCGGTGGCGAGCAGCTCGCCTGCCCCGTCGCGCAACTCGCCAGCGAGAAACGCGATCGATCCGCCGCGGTGAACGACACGCCCCGCGCCGACGATCCGCCCCGGCGCGGCCGGAAGCAGGAAGCTGACCTTCAGTTCGAGGGTTGGCGCGAACTCGCCATCGGGCAGGGTCGCCACAAGAGCCGGTCCGAGCGTGTCGTTAGCCCTGGCTGACGCCCAGCGAGAGGGAGCCGTCCCTGCTCTCGAACTCCGCGGCCAGGTCGCGCGGCGCGCGCATCCGCCACGCGTCGGTCACGAGCTCGCCGAGGCGGTCGGCGTCCACCTCGTCGAGCCGCAGCAGCACCAGCGGCCAGCCCTCGTACTCGCGCGTGCCGAAGAACAGTCGCGGCTCGCCAAGCAGCAGCGCCTGCTTCTCGGCCTCGTCTCCCACGTAGAGCACCGCGATGTCGGCGCGGATCTCCCGCGGCTTGCCTGGCCGCCGCTCCGGGTACGACCAGGCGAATCCTCGACCGCCAACCCGGAAGTCGAAGCCGTCGCAGTCGATTTCCTCGACCGCGGGCAGGGCGAGCGCGCATCGGCGCACATCATCCTCGTCAGCCATCGAACCCTCCTCCAGCCTGACGGGCCGCCAGCGCCAGGCTAAGCCCAGGCACCGACATTCCGGTCCCGAAGGCCAGAGTCAGCTCACGATCGGCCGAAGCTCGAACGTGCCGATCTTCGCGGTCGGATGCCGCGACGAAACCTCGATGGCCTGGTCAAGGCTCTCGCATTCCAGCACCGCGTACCCGGCGATCTGCTCCTTGGTCTCGGCGTACGGGCCATCGGTGATCAGGAGCTCGTCGCTGCGTATCCGCACCGTCGTGGTGTCCCGCACGGGCCGTAGCACGGCGCCGCCGACCAAGATGCCCCTGGCGATCATCTCGGCATCCCAGGCGTCGAGCGCCCTCGCCTCATCGGGGTCGGCGATCTCGTGGCCGTGCTCGTTCCACGTCAGGATCGATTCGTCGATGTAGTGGATCATCAGGTACCGCATGCGTCCTCCCTCGTGACTAGTCACCCAGTCGACGCCGCGCGACTGGCCAGATGGACATGCCAACTGTGGCTGCCGGCCCCACCACAACGACATCACACGGCTTTCAGTCATCCCGCAGCATGTTTTGCCCGGTTTGCGGCCACCCAAGCCGTGCCATGTGACCGCCCGACCCGGGCGGGGTCGGAGGCGAGGAACAGCGATGGCCCACCGGGTTCCGGTGGGCCATCGCTGTCGTTCTGCTTCGCCCGCGGTGGCCAGGAAGGCCTCAAGCCACCGCAGACCTGGCTGGCAGCGAAACTACGTGTCGAGAACCGCGGCGTCGGCGCCGCCCTCCTCGCCGAGGATGGAGCCGATCTGAGCGACCTTGTCGGGTCTGGCCGAGCGGAGCCAGACCAGCACGCCGACGCCCAGGACCAGCCACAGCCCGGCGACGAGCGGGGTCCACTTGAGGATTCCCGGCGGCGCCGGATGGATCGAGCCGTACAAAGCCGCGCCGAACACGATCGCGCCGATCGCGGGTATGGCCACGTGCACGAACGGGTTCCAGCGGCGCGAGTCGCGAGTGCGCCAGAAGAACACGATGCCGCCGATGCACAGCATGATGTAGACGACGATCACAAGCAGGGTGCCGGTAACAGCCCAGAAGTAGTAGTTGCTGAACGGGTGGCCGAACGCCGGGTCGTAGAGCGGATAGCCAACGACCAGCGCCATCACGGTGGCGACGACCGCGACAGTGACCGTCGCGATGACCGGGGTCTTGAACCGCGGGTGCGTGCGGCCGAACGCACTCGGCAGCACGCCCTCCCGGCCCATGGCGAACAAGGTGCGGGTGGCGGCGGTCGCGCAGGCGACAGACACGATGAACGCGGCGCACATGCCGCCGATCTCGGTCAGGGTGCCGAGCCAGGATCCCACGAAGGTCGTCGCTGTCGTCTTGAGCGCCACCGGATCCGCGCCCATCTTGACGCCATTGTTTATGCCGTAGCCGATCGTGATCGAGTACGTGGTCCACAGGTACAAGACGATCGCGAACAACGTGGCGACGATGACCGCGATCGGGATGTTGCGCCGCGGGTTAGAGGTCTCCTCACCGAAGTCGGCCGCCGTCTCGAAGCCGATGTAGGACGTGACGCCGAAGATGATGCCGTAGAAGACGCCGTTGAACCCGCCTGAGTTGGTGTGGCTGAAGCTGAACGCCCCCAGCGCCTGGCCGTGGCTGCCGCCCTTGGCGGTAGTGATCAGGTCGACGAGCACGATGATCGCCACGGTGGCGATGCCGACGATCAGCTGGACCCGGGTGGTGAACTTGATCCTGATCACAGACAGCACGAGGAACAGCGCCATGCCGATGAAGAAGAACAAAATCCACAGATCAGGATTAAGGCCGAGCAAGTCAGCCGCGAGATAACCGACTCCGGACATGGTCATCGGCACGAACACGATGAAGCCCAGGAAGTACAGCCACCCGGCGATGAAGCCGGCCTCCTTCCCCAGGCTGCGGCTGGCATAGGTGTAGGCGTAGCCCGCGGAGGCCATCCGGCGGGTGAACCCGATGACGACGAACGCCAGAGCAAGGCAACCGATGCCGCCCAACAGGAACGCTAGGGTGGTGGAGCCGCCGGCGACGACGGACACCCCTGAGACATTCAGCAGCATTGCCATGCCAGGAGCGATCACGGACACCGAGATCGCGATCGCGTCCCACAGGTGCAGTGAGCCGTGGGCTAGCTCGCCGGTGGCGGCGCCCGGGATCAGGTCGGGATGGGTCTTGGCCATTGTTCCTGTCCTCTCAGTTCATTCGGCCATGAGGACGGTGTGTTCGTCCAGGACGTAGTCGAAGGCCAGCGGCGTGCATTCGTGGTCAATGATCCAGTTATTGAACCCGACGTGCACGGGATGTGCCCGGTAAGCGTTCATGGTCTCCATGTCGGGAAATTCGGTGTAGAGCAGGTAGCCGAAGCCACGGTTCCTGGCGCCGGTGATGTCGGTGCCCAGACGGCATTTGGTCATGAGGCCGATCTCCTTCGGCCATGAGCCGACCATCTCCCACATCTCGGCGACCTCTTCCTCGGTCAGCTCGCGCGGAAAGCTGAACAAGACGATGTGCTGCAGGCTCATCGCAAACACCCCCTAGTAGAACTCGAAGTACTCGCGCATTTCCCAGTCGCTGACATCCTGCGGGTCAGCCAGCGGGCTCTCGGCGATCGCTGCCTCGTACCTGCCGTTCTCTGACTTCTTCATCTGCAGCAGGTAGTCGACCAGCGTGTCCCCGAACGCCTCGCGGTAGAACGTGTCCTTCTCCAGCGCGCCGATGGCGTCGGCGAGCGAGGTCGGGAGCATCGGGTGCTGCGAGGCGTAGGGGTCGGCCTCGACCGGCGGCGGCGGGTCGAGCTGACGGCGCATGCCGTCAAGCCCGGCCGCGATGTTCGCCGCCATGTAGAGGTAGGGGTTGGCGGCTGGCTCGCCCATCCGCATCTCGACGTGACTGTTGGCGTCGCCGGGTGCGCCCTGCACCCTGACCAGCGCGCCGCGGTTCTCCAGCGCCCAGCACACCCGGTCAGGAGCGAACGAGTACGGCCGGTAGCGCTTGTAGCCGTTCACCGTCGGCGTCGCGAACACCGTCATCGGCATCGAGTGCTCGATCAGGCCGGCCACGAAATGCCGCCCGGTCCGAGAGAGCCAGTCGTCGGCGCTGGCGAACGCGTTGGTCCCGTCCTGCCGTGAGATCAGCGACTCGTGCAAGTGCCAGCCTGAGGAGAAGAAGTTCGGCAGCCCTGGCCGGCACATGAACGACGCGAGCAGGCCGCGCCGCTGGCAGATCTGCTTGACCGCGGACCTGAACAGCACGACCGCGTCCGCGGCCGCGAGCCCGCCGATCGGGCTGAAGCTGAACTCCATCTGGCCAGGGCCCCACTCGTCCTCCATCGAGCGCGGCGGGATGCCGACCGCGGCCAGCCCGTCCCTGATCACCTCCAGGGTGCTCGCGACGCTGTCCAGCCGCACCTCGGACAGGTACTGATAGCCGCGCTCCCAGACGCTGACCTGCGGTGGCGGCGGCGTGAACCCGGCGTTCTCCGGCGTGAGGTGGTCGCTGTCGACCTTGACGATGTAGTACTCGACCTCGATGCCCGCCAGGTAGTCGAAGCCCGCCTCGCCGAGCTGGTTCAGCATCCTGCGCATCAGCCCGCGGCCGTCGAGCGGCATCGGCTGCCCGTTGCTGAAGTACGTGTCGCAGAGCATCCAGCCAGTGGCGTCGGCCCACGGCAGGACGCGGAACGTGCTCGGGTCCGGGACCAGGACGATGTCGGGGAAGCCTGTGAACTCGTCGATGCCGAAGCCGCCGCCAGCCGCGAACGCGGGCACGAAGACCTGGTTGCCCGTGTCGAGGCTGTAGATGGCGCCGGAGAAGTCCAGGCCGTTCTTCATCGCCGCGATCGCGACGTCGGGAGACAGCGCCTTGCCGCGCGGCATACCGTGCTGGTCGACCACGATCAGCCGGACGGTCCGCAGGCCTTCCGCGCGTATCTGGTCGGCGAGCGCATCGGCGGCTGCCGCCTGCTCGGGGGTGTACAGGCCATACCTGGCGACGAAGCCCGGCTGGCCGACGCCGTCCACGTTGGCGGCTGGATGGCTGGTCACTGGCTAACCTCCGATCGGGGTCCACCGCGCCGCTCGCTCATCTGCTCAAGCAACGAGGCGGTGAAGTTGGCGGGTTCTACGTCGGCGAGCGACAGAAAGGTCTCCGTCCGCTGCACGCCGTTGATGGTGAAGATCTGCGTGAGCAAGAGCTCGCGCAGGTGCGCATGGTCGCGGACACGGAACCGGACGAGCAAGTCCAGGCCGCCCGTCACGACGCTCATGTCCTCGGCCTCAGGGAGTGCCCTGATCGCCTTGATGATCTCGCTGAGGTCCATGCCTGCGCCAGCGGTCACGGCGACGTACACGACCATCGGGTAGCCGAGGGCCGCCCAGTCGATGTCGACCCGGTAGCCGCGGATCACGCCGCCGCGCTCCAGCCTGGCGAGCCGGTCGGCGACGGCCGGGGCCGACATCTCGATCCTGCGGCCGAGCGCGCGCTGCGACTGGCGCGCGTCGCTGGCGAGCGCGCGCAGGAGCGCCAGGTCGAAGTCGTCAATGTCCACCGCGGGCGTCGCAGGCGGCGACACCTCGCCGAGCCTGGCCAGGGGCGCCGAGTTGGCTGCGGCCACTGAAGGTGCGCGGGTGCCCGCGCTCGCGCGGGCTCCCGCGTTGCTGCGGGAAGCTGAGACTGAATCCATTTGCCAGGTGAGCCGTCCTGGTAGCTGGTGATATGGGCTATGCTGGATTCACTGCATTTTCTTATGTAAGTCCAAGTGTGGGTGGATTCTTACATTCGTAAGATGGCCTGTCAAGAGGTGCGAAACTAGATGACAACAGCCATGCAGCGGCATAACTGGGACGCTGACGTCGCCAGGCGCACGCAGACGCTCGGCGGCGGGGAGATCACCGCCATCCTCGCCCTGGCCGGCGCCACCGACGTGATCACGTTCTCTGGCGGATTCCCCGCTCCTGAGACGTTCGCGACCGGCGCGCTCGCTGAGATCGCACAGCGCCTGATCACCTCCGATCCCGCGGTCGCGCTGCAGTACTCGGCGACGGAAGGGATCGCGAGCGTGCGCGACTTCGTCTCAGGCAGGCTCGCCTCGATCGAGGGCCGGACACCCGCGGCCGGCGAGCTGATGATCACCAGCGGCGGCATCGACTGCATGGAACTGGTCGCCAAGACCTACCTGGATCCTGGCGACCTGGTTGTCGTCGAGGCGCCGACGTACCTTGGCGCGATCATGGCGTTCCGCGGCTACGAGGCCGACGTGCGGGGCGTCCCTGCCGACGACGCAGGACTTCGCGTTGACGAACTCGGGGCACGGCTCGCGGGCGGTTGGCGCCCGAAAATCCTCTACACCATCCCCGACTTCCAGAACCCATCAGGGCTGTCGATGACCCTGGAGCGGCGGCAGGAGCTCGTCGCGCTGGCGAGGCGGTATGGCTTCATGATCCTCGAGGACGTGGCCTACCGCGAGCTGAGCTTCGCCGATGTGCCGCCGCCGACCCTGTGGACGATGGCTCCCGACGTCGTGGTGCAGGCCGGGACGTTCTCGAAGATCTTCTGCCCCGGCTTCCGGCTGGGCTGGGCGGCCGGTCCCGCCGAGATCCTCGCCCGGCTGGTCGTCGCCAAGCAGAACTCCGACCAGTGCTCGGGTGCGCTCGGCCAGCGGATTCTCGAGGAGTACGGGCGCGGCGGGCACATGGAGCGGCAGATCGTCGCGTCCCGCGCGCTCTACCAGCGCCGGGCCGAGCTGACCGGCGAGGCGCTGGCGAAGCACATGCCGGACGGCACGACCTGGACGACCCCGCACGGCGGGTTCTACTACTGGGTGACCGCCCCCCCGGGGGTCGATACGGTGGCCTTGTCCGCCGCGGCACGCGAGAAGAAGGTCGCGTACGTGCCTGGACGGCCGTTCTACGCAGGAGACGACGGCCAGACCCAGATCAGGCTCTCCTACAGCCGGGTGGACGACGATGTCATTGACGAGGGCATCCGCCGGATCGGCGAGGTGCTCACGAGCGCACTGGAGGACCGATGAGCGATGCCGAGAGCCACTTCAGCTCCGAGGCACTGGGCGAGCCAGCAGGAGTCGGGCGCTACGTCAACATCCACTCGATCTCGCCGGTGGAATTCGTGCCTGGGCTCGGGTTCCGGCCGGTGCTCGGGCAGCGGGCGATGACGAACTTCGTCAGCTTCACGCCGGGCGCCGTGGCGCCCAGGCACGTGCACGAGGAAGAGCAGATCGTCATCATCCTGGACGGCGAGATGGAGTTCGACCTCGACGGCGACGTGCGCACCATGCGCAAGGGCGACGTCGCGGTGATCCCGGCCTGGGTCCCGCACGGCGCCTGGACCGTCAACACGCACTGCGAGGAGGTCGACGTGTTCTGCCCGCCGCGACAGAGCCTGCTCAAGCTGGCTGAGGCGCACGCGGCCGCGGAGGCTGCCGACGAGGCTGAGGAGCCGGCCGCCGCCGAGACCGCCGACGCTACGGACGTGGCCTGAGTTGGACCTGGGATTGGCCGGCCGGCGGGCCATCGTCACCGGCGGATCGAAGGGGCTCGGCAAGGCGATCGCCGGCGAGCTGCTGGCCGAGGGCGCGGCGGTGACGGTCTGCTCGAGGAACGCCGCCGAGCTCGAGGCGACGGCCGAGGAGCTGCGCAAGCAGGCAGGCGGGACGGCTTCACTGGTCGCCGTGCCGTGCGATGTCACCGTGCCCGAGCAGGTCGCCGCGTTCGTCGACGCGGCCGTCACGGCGATGGGCGGGCTCGACATCCTGGTCAACAACGCTGGCGGCGCGCGTCCTGGCCAGTTCGGCACGCTGACCGACGAGGACTGGCAGGCCGACATCGAGGTGAAGCTCTTCTCCCAGATCCGCTGCACCAGGGCCGCACTGCCGCATCTGCGCCGGAGCGAGGCGCCGCGGGTGATCAACATCAATGCGGTGTACGCGCGCTACCCGGATCCCGCGTTCCTCGCGTCGTCGGTGAACCGGGCGTCCTGCCTCAGCCTGTCCAAGGCGCTATCGATGGAGCTGGGCCGGGAAGGGATCCTGGTCAACAGCGTGAACATCGGCCTCGTCGAGACGCCGCAGTGGCAGAACATCCACCGGCGCAGGGCGCCTGACAAGCCCGCCGAGGAGTTCTTCGGCCAGCTCGCGGCCGCCGAGGTCCCGCTTGGCAGGTTCGGCCAGCCTGACGAGGTATCCGGGCTGGTCACGTTCCTGGCCAGTGACCGGGCCAGCTACATCGCCGGAGCGTCCATCGACGTGGCCGGCGGCATGGGAAAGTTCCTGTAAGGAGTTCGGGTCATGATGCGGGGATCCGGTGTGCCGGCTGCTTGGTTATTGCGCGCGCGACGAGGCCGCGGTTGCCGACCTGATCGGCGAGGACGGGCTTGACGCGCTGATCGCTCTGTCTGAACTGCACGCCGATGGCTGGGGCATGGCGTGGTACGAGGGCGACGCTGCCGAGGGCGGGGGCCGCGAGCCCGTCATCCGTAAGTCGCCGCTGCGCGCCGACGAGCCCGAGTTCGAGAAGCTGGCCAAGCACCCGCTATCGGATCTCGGCCTGCTGCACTTGCGCTGGGCCACGCCCGGCCTCGCGATCAACGAGCTCAATACGCACCCGTTCCGGCACGGAGACATCGCTTTCGCGCACAACGGCGCGGTCCACCCGCAGGAAAGGCTCGGCGAGATCCTGCCCGCCGCGTGGGAATCACAGGTCGCGGGGACCACGGAGAGCGAGCGCTACCTGCTGCTGATCATGTCCAGGCTGCAGGCAAACGGCGGCGACATGGTCCCGGCGATCGCCGACGCGGCGGCGCAGATCGAGCGCCAGTTCGCGCCGAACAGCCTGAACGCGATCCTGCTCACCCCCCGGTACCTATACGGCATCTGCTGGCATGACCCGGCCAAGGTTCCGGCTGCCAAGCTGCGCGAACGCGGGTACGAGGACAGGCCAGACGAGATCGCCTGCTACTTCGACCTGTCCTATCTCGCGACCGGTGAGGCTGTCGTCGTCGCGAGTACGGGCTGGTCCCAGGACGGCTGGAAACGGCTCCCCAACCGGCACGTGCTCGCCGTGGAGCGGACCAGCCTGATCACGCAGATCCTGCCCTTGGACCAAAGCCGCGCGTCCTGAGCAGCCGTCAGTGCAGCAGGGCAGATACCAGCTCCTTGATGCGGTCAACGATGGCTAGCAGGGCTGCCACAGAGCCCGCCCGTGCCGTCATCTGGCCGAGCAAGCCCATGACCTTGTCCCGATCGGGACGCGGGCTGGTCACCTCGGCTCTGAGTTGCACGGCATCGTCCTGCACCAGCTGGTAGTCGCCGGTCCCGAGCGGGGAGGCGCCGGCCATCAGCTCTCTCAGCGCATCATCCAGTCTGGCCAGGAGCTCATCGGTGGGCTGATTCCACTGGGTCGCCTGCGCGTGATATCCGGCGGCGAACGGCCCGGAGATGGTGTTGCCGCTAATCCGGAAGCTGACACCGCCAGCATCGCCGGCGCGCGCGGTCCCGTCGGCCGCGCCCTCACGTTCGTCTGGCCAGCCCATTGCATGTCTCCTTCTGTCTCCCGCGTCGCGTGTGCGATGCGCAGCGTGATCAGCCCGGCGTGGCCGGGGCCCGTGCCTGAGCCGCTCCGAACGTTTGCGTGGCCGTGGCGGTCTGCCCGAATGCCACGGGGCCCCCGAACGTGTTGCCCGTGACGATCGTGCTGTTGTTGATGATGGTGCTGATGCCGCTGGCGAACTCGGAGATGTCCACGCCCTTCGCCGTCAGGAAGTCCAGCACGGTGTCCGTCAGGCGGCGCTCGATGATCTTGGTGTACTTCGCGGCATCGAGAACCTGGAGGTGTGTGTTCGTGCGGGCAGCTCCGCCGACCTCACGGACGCTGCACTGCGCTCCGAGATCGGCCATCAGGCTGTCCCCATGCGAGGCGGCTTCCTCGCTGAAGGAGTGCTGCTCCCGCAGCATCAGGCGGCAGGTGCGGTAGATCCCGGCGGGCGAATGGATCATGTCGCCGAACAGGGAGCTGATCGCCTCGATCATCACCTTGGAGAAGAACTGACCAGACGACATGACGGGAAGCTGGTCAATGACCTGGAACCGGCGCTGGATGGGCGGCAGCACCATCGTGACGAACTCCAGATAGAACATCCGCCCCTCGACCGCGAGGTGCACGAACGACGACACCAC
Organism: uncultured Actinomycetota bacterium; assembly: GCA_963739025.1. GTDB lineage: Bacteria > Actinomycetota > Actinomycetes > Streptosporangiales > Streptosporangiaceae > Chersky-822. The sequence goes on from CAVTYS010000010.1 coordinate 476,610, forward strand.
GATGCCCTGGTCCACGCCGTCGATGACCTCACGCCCGCCGCTGAAGACGGGCGTTCCCGTGTCGTTGATGGAGATTCGCTGGTAGTACCGCAGGCCCGCCTGCGGATGCCTGATGAGTGCCTGGATTGCCTCCTGCGTCGCGTCGGAGTAGGGGATCTTGGCGGCCTGATCGATCAGGGGACTGTCCCACTTGCGCCGCCCCTCGCCGATGACGTGGTCGTCGATCTCCAGGGCAGCGACCCGCTCATGCGCGGGCAGGTCGGCGTCTTTGAGCTTGAGCATGCGGCGCCGGATGTCCTGGTGCAGTTCGACCGGGTCGATCGCCACGTATCCGCCGGGACCGCCAGGCAATCCAGATCGGCCAGGACGTGCCCGATCGAGTTCGATCGCGATCGACCAGACCCTTCCGGCTCGGCTCCCGGCACCGATGAAGGGGTTCTCGCCGCCGTACAGCGTCACGTTGCCTCGCTGGGCTGCCTCGATCTGGGCGATCCTTGCTTCCACGCGGCCATTTGACGGAGGGAACCGGACAGGCCGCGCATCGGGTCGGAGACGTTCAGAGAGCATCCGGAACCGGGAGTAGGTGTAGATCACCTGGACGACCGAGACCAGCACGAGCAGCGCGAGCATCGCGGCGATGTTCAGGCCCCCCGATGGTGATGGGCTGGCGCCGAACTCGGTCGCCTGCGTGAAGAACGATTTGGCTAGCTCGATGATCACGATGAAGACGGCGACGGCGATCGCGACCATGACGGCGGCGGCGGCGGCGAGCTTGCCTCCCACGCGTCGGTGCCCCCAGCGCGCTCCGGGGATCATGGCAAGCGCGAAGACGAAGACGAGCACGAGAATCGTCGACGCGGGGGCGATGATCAAGCTGATGAGCATGAGGAGGGTCAGGAAGATATCGCGACCCAGCGCGAAGCGCCTCGCGGTCAGGCAGTGCCGGATGATCGGGCCGAGATCGAAGTCAAGCGATCGGACCACCGCCCGATGCGACCCCAGAAGCTCTCCGATCACCCGGTTCGCGAACGAGCGCTCCAGGTACGCGGCAGCACTCAGGTAGCGGGTGGCGTTGCTCGCCTGGCCGTCAGAGTCCGCCGTGGCGTGCTGAAAGAAGACTCCTGAGGTTGGCGTGGGCCGCGGCGGCGCCGGAGGTTCATCTACCTGCTGAACCCGTGCCGTCCGGTCATCCACTGGCTGCGCCAAGCCGCCGCCGGACTGCGCCGGGCTACCCGCGGGTCCTGCGGTGCCCGTCTCTGGCCATGGCGCCGGCCGCTGCGGCGGGGGTGTCATGACAGGGCTGGACCTACCGCACTCCCCGCAGAACCTGGCGTCCTCCTCAAGCGGCTGTCCGCAAGCGTTGCACCTGAGTAGTTCCATGTCCCCCCTTCGGCCGGCCCTATTGGCGGCACTGCCCCATTGGTGTCCCAGATCGCATTCGAGGCATATCCACGTTCAAGATCTCCGCCCCTTCACACGCCGTTGCGACGCCATAGCAGCGCTGCGCCTATTCTGTCGTCGAATCTGCACAATCTGTCAAGCCCGGCAGCCAGTTTGGGATTGGCAAGGCAGGTCACATCAGCATGGCGTGTAGACCGATCGGTATCCGGCGGGAGCCGGCATCATGAGATAGCGGCCAGCAAACTGCTGGAGGAACAGAGATATGTCCCAGTTCGTGCACGCTTCAGTTCCCGTCGGGCTGTCCGACGGTGCCTGATGGCTGGTAAAGGTGATCTCAACCTGGACAGCGCCAGTGCTAGCGGTCGTGATATCAGTGATCGTCGCCTGTGAGTCTGACGTCGTGCGGAAACCTTTGTGGAATGACTGAGCGGATTCATTGATGCGCAGCTGTGGTTCGAGCAGGGCACGGTACCTGGAGAAACTGCGCTCATTGATCGCGGTGAAGTACTCTGTCACCCAGGCCTGCAGGCGCGTGGCGAATGCGCTGGCAGAGACGTCAGGACCCAGGAGGACGAGCGGGCGGGCAGAGCCCTGGGCGGGGCTCGGTGCGGACGACGCATGCGATGGCTGTGCCCTGGTCGTCGGCGAACCGCCTGCCGACCGGTTCGCTCTCGCCCTGCCAGGTTGCCTGGTGGCGGTCACCAGACCGTGATGCCCGGTAAACCACCAGGTAGCAGCGCCAGCCCCGGTCACCAGCAGGAACACAGCCAGAACGGCGAACCAGCGAACTTTGCGTCTCGCGGCACCTCTGCCCTGGCGAGTCGCGCCTGGGCGAGGCGGGCGCGGGCCCGGGGGTTCCGGCCAGCCCGAGTCCGTCCCTGGCGTGACAGCTCGTGGCGATTTGCCCAGTGATACCGCCGGAGAAGTAGCAGTGCGGTCATCATTGCCGTGGACATGCCCATCAGGAACGACGACAGGAACGGCACTGCGCTGCTGAACGGTATCGGGCTCCCTCGGCGCGGGCAGCGAATCCGTCGGCACACGTGGTGAGTCACTGATTAATGCACTGCTGTCATCCAGGCGAAAGCCGCTCTGCGCCTCCCCGATCACCGTTGCGGCGACACGCCGGTCATCCAGCTCCTCGGAAAATGGCATGCCGCATCTCGTGCAGAACCGAGATGCTCCCTTTCTCTGCCTTCCGCACGACGTGCAGAACTTCATTTCCCCCTGCCCTTCCGCCGATCCGTGGCGGACGCCAGAACCGCGTGAACACCCTGACCTGATACGGCCCAATGCGTTGCCGATATCAAGCTTCCACTGTGCTGACCCATAACGTCAATAAGGCCAATGGGAAAGCCCCGGCACCTGGACGCCGACGACCTTCGGCGGTTGCCCCCGGCGCCTGATTCTGACTGATATTTCGGGTACCGCGCTGGGTACCCCTCCCCAGTTGCCGACTCGTGGGGATGGCTCCCTATCGACCTTCTGGCCAGGCCGTTCATAGCGTGTGCCCCGACTGACCATTGCGGCCTCTTTGCAGATGAGGTCTCGTGGCCGGCGAGGCCGGCGGTTTGGAGATTGGCAGATGAAGGTCGTGGTTACTGAACGAGGACATTGGCCGCTTGGCGGCGTGGGCCGACCCGCGCGCTGGCGCCTGCATGGCCCGATGGCGGTCGCCGGAGCCGCGCTCGCGCTGGCGGCCGGCCTGGCCGCTGCAGGGCCGGCGGCGGCGGCGCCCATCGCGGCGCAGTCCGCCGGCGTAGTGCAGGCGCCTTGCCGGCCGGCGTTGTGCAGCTCTCGGCGTACGACAGAACCAGCGCCGCGGTGCTGGCAGGAGGAAGGTCGCGACCTGGGGAGATAACGCCTGGGGACAGATCGGTGACGGTACGACCACCAGCCGCTCCACTCCCTGGGAGACTCCCGGCCTGACCGGCATCGTCCAGGTCGCCAACGGCGGCACCAATATACTCGCGCTGGAGTCCAGCGGCAGGGTCTGGGCCTGGGGATCGAACGTCTACGGCGAGCTCGGTCTCGGCACAACCAGCCCGGTGCATGGCTCGAACCCGACCGAAACCCTGGTGCCCGGGCTGACCGGCGCCGTCCAGATCGCGGCGGGTCTCGGCACCAGTTTCGCCCTCCGATCTGACGGCACCGTGTGGCCTGGGGGTATAACGACGTGGGACAACTGGGCGACGGCACGACGGTCAACCGCGACGTCGCTACTCAGGTCCCCGGGCTCACCGGGATCAAGAAGATCTTCGCCGGGACGTCGGACACGCAGGAAATCCAGGGTGCCGGCTTCGCTCTCGGGCACGTGGGCTACGTCGTCGATCTCAGCTGTGAAGACATCGGCGTGGTGAAGACATCGGCGTGGTGAAGACCCAGAGCCCGGCAGCCGGCACGTATGAACCGCCGGGCACGTCGGTCTCGATCGCCATCGGCAAGGCGGGCGGCAAGTGTCTGTGACCGACCTGCCTCAGCGTCATTTCAGCAGGCCATTTCAGCGCCGTTTCAGCGGTCGTTGTCACACTCCGGATGGGCAGCGCGTGGCGTCGGGCGGCCGCACCCTCCGCCGTCGCGCGGGGACATGATCGAAGGGCCAACGGACGATGCCTGTGACACGAGCTTTCATGGCTGCGAGCATCGCGCGGACAGTCTGGCGCTCGCTCACCGCACTGACCGGCGCGGCGGTCGTGGCTCTGGCCGGGGCCGCCGCCCCGGCGGCCGCCGCGCCAAGCCAGCCGGAACGCCCTGCCGCCCTGCAGACGCTCGCCCCGCCCAGTCTGTTCGACTGGGGTGATGAGGCCCTGGGCGACCTTGGCAACGGGGTGAACGGCCCTGACCAGCTCGAAGGCTCCTTCACCGGCCAGCAGTTCGTCGCGGCCACGCCGGCTCCCGTCGCGTTGCCAGGGAGCGTCAGGCAACTCGTCGCATTCAGAGACGACGGCATGGCTCTGCTGTCCAACGGAACGGTCGCGACCTGGGGAGATGGCTCGGATGGCCAGACCGGCGACGGAGTGAGAAACATTAGTCTCATCCCGATCGTCCTTCCCGGCCTGACCGGCATCACCCAGATCGCTGGTAATGGCGGTGACGAGATGGCGCTGGATTCCAGCGGCGCGGTCTGGGTCTGGGGAAACAATTACTCCGGCCAGGCCCGGCAACGGCACGCATGGCGGGCAGATTCTCACGCCACAGCGTGTCCCTGGGCTAAGCGGCGTGGTCCAGATCGCGGCCGGCGCGGCGTCCGACTATGCCTTGAAGTCCGACGGCACCGTCTGGGCCTGGGGCTACAACGAACAAGGCGAGCTTGGCGACGACACCACCCTGAACCGGCTCTACTCCTCGCAGGTGCCGGGTCTGACGGGGATCGGGAAGATCGCCGCCGGGCAAGAAGTCGCCTACGCGATTCGCCCCGACGGATCTGTCATGGCCTGGGGAAACAACTCGCATGGCCTGCTCGGCAACGGAACCGGCACAGGAATGTCCACCATCCCCGTGCAGGTGCCGGGCCTGACCGGAGTTTCACAGATCTCCGCGGACCTTTTCGAGACGTTCGCGCTTGCCGCCTTCGCGGGCACGGTCTGGACCTGGGGCGACGGTGGCGATGCCGGCGACGGAACGACCAGCCCGCATTTCACGCCTGTGCAGACCGGCCTGAGCGGCGTCAGCCAGATCAGTGCGGGCGACTTCACCGCCGTCGCGGTGCTGTCCGACGGGTCCGTCCTGACCTGGGGGGACAACAGCCTGGGTCAGCTCGGAATCGGCACGCAAGACCAGAATCCGCATCCCAGCCCTGTGTTGGTCAGGACCCTGGCGGGCGGGAGCCTGGTCGCAGCCGGAGAGGACGACGTCATGGTCGTCGCCTCGCCCGCGCCGCGGATCCCCAGCGTGATCGATGACACCCAGGCGCAGGCGGCGCAGGCGCTGCAGGCCGCCGGCTACGTGCTCGGTCATGTCGGCACGGTCATCGACATCACCTGCGAGTACGTCGGCGTCGTCAAGACCCAGAGCCCGGCGGCCGGCACCGTCGACCCGCCAGGGACCAGCGTCTCCATCGCGATCGGAAAGGCAGGCGGCAAATGTCTCGGCTAGCAACTGTGGCTGGAGCAGCGGCGTTCGCGTTGGTTGCCGCGCTCGCAGCAGCAGGCCCGGCGGAAGCGGCACCGACGTCCACGCAGTCGCCGACGGCACCGCAGTCACCAGCGGCACTGCACCGCCCGGGCTGTTCAGCTGGGGCAATGACTTCGGCGGAGTGCTCGGCGACGGCCGCATCGGCACTTTGGGTCCGCCGTTGGGCGACCATCCGGTCATCATCACCCTTCCCGAGTCCATCTCGCTGGCCGGGAGCGTCCGGCAGATCTCGGCCTCCGGTTCCGGCGGCGCCGCGGTGCTCTCCGACGGGAGGCTCGAGACCTGGAGCCTCCCCGTCGGGCTCGGCGACGGAGGCAGCAGCATCCGCCCGACCCCCGCCGTGGTTCCGGGCCTGACCGGCATCGTCCAGGTCGCCAACGCCGGTAGGCACACGCTCGCGCTCGACTCCGGCGGCAGGGTCTGGGCTTGGGGGTCCAACCCGCACGGCGAGCTGGGCAACGGGACGACCAGCCAGGTCTTCAACTCCAATCCGACACCCGTGCCGGTGCCCGCGCTCACAGGTGTCATCCAGGTCGCAGCCGGGGATAACGACAGCTTCGCGCTGCGCTCCGACGGCACGGTCTGGGCCTGGGGCGCCAACGACACCGGCCAGCTCGGCGACGGCACGGCGACCCAACGCGTTGTCCCGACGCAGGTCCCGGGCGTCACCGGGATCAAGGCCATCGCGGCCGGCCATTCGACCACGTTCGCGATCCGCACCGACGGGTCGGTACTGGCCTGGGGCGACAACGCGCACGGCCTGCTCGGCATCGGCATGGCGGGCGGCTTCCTGACCAACTCCGCGCCCGTTCCCGGCCTGACGGGCGTCACGCAGATCTCGGCGAGCGGGACCGAGGCCCTCGCGGTCGCGGGCTCGGCGGGCACCGTCTGGGCCTGGGCGACAACGTGGCCGGCTCGGCCGGAGACGGCACGACCACGCCGCGCTATTCGCCCGCACAGACCGGCCTGACCGGCGTGAGCCAGGTCTCCTCAAACGACTACGTCGGCGCGGCCGTGCTGGCGAACGGGTCGGTGAAGACCTGGGGCGCCGACGGGAATGGAGTGCTCGGCATCGGCATCAACGACTCTGGATCGCACGCCGGTCCCGTGCTGGTGCCGACCCTCGCGGGCGCGAGCCAGATCTCGGCCGGCGGGCTGGAGGTGATGGCCATCGCCTCGCCGGCGCCGCGGATCCCTTCCGTCATAGGTGACATCCAGTCAACGGCGGCCGCTGATCTGCAGGCAGCCGGTTACGTGCTGGGACGCGTGTCGGTCGTCGTCGACCTGACCTGCGTATACATCGGCGAGGTGAAGGCGCAGAGCCCCGGCGGCCGGCACGATCGACCCGCCAGGCACCGTGGTCAACGTGTCCATCGGCAAGGCCGGCGGCAAGTGTCTCTGACGGGTACGCGCCCGGGGCTCGATGTCTGCGCGCGCCAACCGGCATTAGCGATACCTCAGAGGAAGAGACCGGGAGAACTCTCCGCTTCACCGGTCCATGCGACGGCGACGACTTCGGCAGGATCAAAGACGGTCCACCCGGACTCGCGCTCAAGCCAGACGAGGCCGTCGCTCCTGACCTGCACGCCAGTCAGCTTCTTGCCCTCGGTCACGGCGAAGCCGATGTGCCCGATCCGGCTGACGATCAGGGAAAGCGATCCGGGCTTGCCGATCAGGGGCTTCAGCAGATCAGAGATCGTCTCGCCATTCATGGCCCATCACTCCCGAAGTAACGTCGCTGCCCAGCATGCCTCGCCGCGACAAGAACAGCAAAATGCCGCCGGATCAGCCTCCTGGCTAGCCGCCAGGCAGAGCCCCGGCCCCGGATGCCTCGGGCCCTTCGGGCCGGCTGCTGGCCTCGGGCCCTTCGGGCCGGCTGCTGGCCTCGGGCCCTTCGGGCCGGCTGCTGGCCTCGGGCCCTTCGGGCCGGCTGTTTGCCTCGGGCTCCGTGGCCTGCAGCTTGGCCCGCACCCCGTCGGCGTCGGGATGCCCGATCTCGTCGAAGATCCGCAGGGCATCTGCCCACCTCGTGCGCGCAGCCCCCGCCTCACCCGCGGCGACTCAATGTCGCCGAGGCTGACCAGCGTGTCGGCCTCGTTGAAGCGATCACCGAGCTCCCGGTAGATGGCGGCCGCCTGCTCGTAACACGCGACGGCACGCCCGTGGTCGCCGAGCCCGTTATGAACGAGTCCCAGGCTGTCCAGCGTCGCCGCTTCCCAGGTGCGCTCGCCGACCTCCCGGGAGATGGCCAGCCCTTGCTCGCAATAGGCCAGAGCTTCCCGGTAGTTGCCAAGCCGGGCGTGGCAGAAGCCGACGTCGTTGAGAATCATCGCCTCACCTGCCCGGTGCCCGGCAGCCTGGTAGTGCTCCAGCGCCTGGGTGGCGTGCCAGACCGCGTCGGTGAGGCGCTCCTCATGCTCGGCTATCCAGGTGAAGCTGTTGTGTATGCGTGCCTGGTCGAAGCGGTCGCCGATTGATTCGAAGAGCCGGAGCGCGCGTTCGAGGAGCGGTACAGCGTCGCCAAACCGGCCCGATCGCGCGTACCCCAGGGCGAGCCCGTGCAGGGCGTGGGCCTCGCCGGACACATCTCCCGCGCGACGCGCCGCCGCCAGGCCAGCTTCCTGCGCGAGCGTGTTGTCCTCCCAGAACCCGCGCCGAAGGAGGTAGGAGCTCACGATCCACGCCAGCTGCCACGCGTGGCTCGGCAGACCCGCATCAGCCGCGAGCCTGACCGCCCCGAGGAATCCGGCATCCTCAGCCATGAACCACGACATCGCGTCCTCAGCCGAGGCCGGCTCGGTGATCACGACACCAGGACCAGCCTGCACAAGCGCGAGCCGATCCAGATGCGGTTCTATCTTCATCGCGGCGCCGTTCGCGCTGTGCAGATAGTGATCAAGCACCCGATGCACCGCCGCGTCGCGGATGTCCTGGCCGTCGTGATCGCGGGCCTGCTCGGCCGCGTAGGCGCGGAGCAGGTCGTGAAACGCGTATCGCCCTGGCTTGTGCTCGCTTAGCAGGTGCGCCCTGGTGAGTTCCGCCAGCAGCGCCCTGGCGCGGTCCAGCCTGATCGCGCCGAGGCTGGCCGCCGCGGCCAGCGAGATGTCCGGTCCCGGGTGCAGCCCCAGCAGCCGGAAGAGCTGCGCACCGTCGGCCGTGAGCGCCCGGTACGACCACGACAAGACCGCCCTGACATCGGACGCCGTATCACCTGCGTGGTAAGGATCCAGGGCTCGCGCGGCACTTCGCAACTCGCTGGCGATGGCAGCCAGCGGGAGGTGCGGGGCGGTGGCCGCGCGAGCGGCGGCGACGGTCAGAGCCAGCGGCAACCGGGCGCACCGCTCGATGATGTCCGCCACCGCGGCCGGCTCCCGCGCGACCCGGGACGTGCCCAGGCGCCGGGTCAGCAGCTCTCGGGCGTCGGCCGTCGAGAGCAGGTCCAGGGTCAGCGGGCTCGCGCCTTCGGTGGCTACCAGGCCGACGAGGCGATTGCGGCTGGTGACGATCGCCGCGCATCCTGGTGAGGCGGGCAGCAGCGGCCGTACCTGCTTGGCGTCCCTCGCGTTGTCAAGCACCACGAGCACCCTCTTGCCGGCGAGAACGCTCCGGTACAGGCCGGCCTGACCGGCGAGATCAGCCGGGATGCGCGATTCCGCGATCCCGAGGGCCTCGAGAAATCCGCGCAGCGCATCACCTGGCTCGAGCGCTGGCCGGGCAGGGTCGAATCCTTGCAGGTTGGCGAAGAGCTGGCCATCGGGGAACCGAGCCGAGACGCGCTGCGCCCAGTGCACGGCCAGCGCCGTCTTGCCGACCCCAGCGGTGCCAGACAGCACCGCAGTCACCGCGACAGCCGGTTTCACGGCGCTTTCAGCCACGGCCGCCAGCGCCGCGCAAGTGAACTGCGCCGCCTCGCCGAGCTCGTGCGGCTATCCCGATGCGGGCAACACGGGCGTGCCGGCCGGCACGACCCTCAAGACGGTGCCCGGTCAGGTCTCATCCGGCCCGGGCTGGCACTACGACTCCCGCGGCTGGGTCCAGGTCGACGGCAACGGCGCGAACCTGACCGGCCTGTACATCCCCTACGGCGTCAACATCGCGGCGAACAACGTCACGCTCAGCAACGACAAGATCGTCTCCGGCGGGCCCAACGCCATCGCGGTCGGCCTGCGGCACACCTCCGGCGTCACCATCAGCCACGACACCATCACCGGCCTGAACGCCGGCAGCGGCCGGATGATGGCCGGCGTCAAGGACGTCTACGGCGACTCCGCCGGCCTCACCGTCACCGCCGACAACTTCGCGCTGTACGAGAACGGCGTCCAGCTCGAGACCGGCATGGTCCGCGACAACTACATCCACGACCCCGGCTACATCACCGGCGACCACACCAACGGCATCATGTCCAACGGCGGCACCGCCCCGCTGACCATCACCCACAACACCGTCCTGAACAACCGCAGCCAGACCGACGCCATCGCCCTGTTCGAGGACTTCGGCACCCAGGCCAACCGCACCGTCACCGGCAACCTGCTCGCCGGCGGCAGCTACACCATCTACGGCGGCGCCACCAAGACAGCCCTGCCCACCAGCAACATCGTCATCACCGGCAACCGCATCGCCACCAGCTACTTCCCGGCCGGCGGCAGCAACGGCCCGGCCGCCTACTTCGACTCCGCCGGCACCGGGAACACCTGGACCGGCAACACCTGGGACAGCACAGGCCAGACCATCCCCGCACCATAGAGAACCCAGCACCGCTGGCAGCGGCCCGGCCATCTGGCCGGGGCGCCGTCATGCTGGCTGGCCGCGACCGCGGCGTGCCGTCCGGGGACCCTGAGTTACCGGACAATCACGGTCCGCACATGGCATACTTCACACCCGCCACGGCTAGCATCCGGCAGCCCGGCAAGCCGCCCAGACCCGCCAGAAAGGCCCGTCGCTCATGAAGGTGCGTCTGATCATCGCCGGCATCGCGCTGCTGGTCGCCACGGCTACGGCGGTGATCCTCCTGCCAGTAGCAATTCCCCCGCACCCCGCTCGCGGACCTGGGCCTCGGCGGCCCTCCCCGCACCAAGCTCGCGGACCTGGGCATCAGCCGCCTTCCCCGCACCTCGCAATGCGCACGCAGCGCGGCTTCCCCCGGTCCTCGGACACAGGCGTTCCTGGCGGCGCCAGGCTCCGCAGGGTCCCCGGTCAGGTGTCACACGGCAAGGGCTGGCGGTTCGATCCGCGTGGCTGGGTCGACGTCTACGGCAAGCACGCCGTCCTGCGCAACCTGTACATTCCTTACAACCTGAGCGTGAAGGCCTCGAACGTCGTCATTGCGAACGTCAGAGTGGTGAACGGCGGGCCCGACGCGATCGGCATCAGCCTTCGGCACACCCGGCACGTGACCATCGCCAACTCCACGATCAGCGGGCGCAACACCGGCAGGGGTCGCATGATGACCGGAATCAAGGACATCTTCGGAGACTCGACTGGCTTGCGAGTTCTTGGCGATGACATCTCAAGGTTCGAAACCGGAATCCAGGTTGAGGCCGGTCTCATAGCCGGTAACTACATCCACAACGCCGGCTACATCCACGGCGACCACACCAACGGGATCATGTCCAACGGCGGCGGGAGAAGGCTGCTGACGGTCACGCACAATACGATCCTCATCAAACGGGGTCAGACCGACGCGATCGGCCTCTTCGAGGACTTCGGCGTGCAGCGAAACCGGCATATCACGCACAACCTGCTGGCGGGCGGCGGCTACGCGATCTACGCGGGCCAGAAGCGCAGCGGGCCTCGCACCAGCAACATCAAGGTCGTCGGCAACGTCATCAGCACCGTCTATTTCGCACGGGGCGGCCACTACGGGTGCGCCGTGCACTATAACCGGCACGGAGCAGGAAACGTCTGGGCCCGCAACAGACGGGGCAGGGGCTTGTGTCATGGATAGTGACGTCGCGCCCGCCGCGGGCGCCACGACTGTCTCGGCGCCCCATCCTGACCTCGCGGTCGTCATCGTCACACACAACAGCGCGCACGTGCTCGGCGCCCTGCTTGACTCGCTGCCGTCGGCGCTCACTGGCCTGAATGCCGACGTGGTCGTCGTCGACAACGGATCGGCTGACGGCACGCGCGAGCTGGCCGAGGCGCGCTCCGACTGCCGCCTCATCCGCTCAGCCAACGTGGGATACGCCGGCGGCATCAACCGCGGCGTGGCTGCCTCACCCCACGCGCGTGCCATCCTCGTCCTCAACCCCGATGTCGTGCTGCACGAAAACTCCGTGCCGCCCCTGCTGGCAGCGCTCCGCCAGCCGGGAGTCGGGATCGCCGCGCCGCAGGTATGGTCCGCCACGGGCGCGCTCGAACTCTCGCTCCGCCGCGAGCCCACGATCCTGCGTGCCGCCGGCCTGACCAGGACCAGGCTTCCTGTTTTCTCCGAATACGTCGCTGGCCGCGCGGCATACCGCAAGCCGCGCGACGTCGACTGGGCGGTCGGCGCCGTTCTGGCGATGTCGCGCGCGTGCTATGACGCCCTCGGCGGCTGGGACGAGTCCTACTTCCTGTACTCCGAAGAGACAGACTTCGCGCTCCGGGCCGGGGACGCAGGGCTGCGCACGCGATACGTGCCGGCGGCCGTCGCGACGCATATCGGCGGCCAGTCAGGCCGGAATACCCTGACGCACGTGACGCAGGTCGTGAACAGGGTGCGGCTGTACCGGCGTCGCCACAGGATCCTGGCGTCCTCTTGCTACCTTCTCGTCTGCGCGGCTAACGAGCTGTCCAGGGTTCCCCGCGGACACCGCGAATCCTGGCCCGCAGTTGTGGCACTGTTCAGGCCAGCACGCCGGCCAGCCAATCTCGGTTGCTCGGACCGGCTGATACCGGCGTAACAAGAGAAATTCACGGCGATTCTACTCCGGTCAATCCGAGCGCCCAAACAGAAATTCAACGCCAGCGAAAAAGGAATGGCTAGAATGGCCGGTCACACGCGATTCCTGCGCGCCGAAAGGAAAAAAGTGGCTGCCGGCCGGCCTGGTCGATCTCGGTTCGACGCGGTTAGCGTTCTGAGCTGTTATCTGTTTTTGCTGATGGCCATTCCTTCTGTGCTCGTGGTAGGCCCATTCGGGGCGGCGGGACGGCCAGCGATGCTGCTGGCAGCCGCGTTGCTCGTCTGGTACCTGCTGGCCAGGCAGCACCCCACGTTCGACGTTGACAGGGGGCGCCAGCCGGTCAGGGCCGCGGCTGTCGGCCTGTGCTGCTCTGTTCTCGCCTCGTATGCCTCAGTCAGCCGGTCCGCCATGTCGGGCAGCCAGGTCAACGCGGCCGACCGTGGCCTGATCCTGCTGGCCGGCTGGCTGGGCATCCTGCTGGTCGCCGCGGACGGAATCGACGACGAGGACCGGCTTCATGCGCTGCTGCGCCGGGTTGTGCTCGGAGCGAGTTTCATGGCCATCATCGGCATCGCTGAATTCGCTACGGGGACCGACTTCACTCAGTACGCGACGATTCCAGGGCTCTCGTTTCATCAGCAAGTGACTGACTTGATGACCCGGGTCGGCCTGGTCAGATCGAACTCCACGGCAGCCCAGCCGCTTGAGTTTTCCGCCGTCCTGACAATCTGCCTCCCGCTGGCGATCCATCAGGCCAGGCATGCGCGCAGCCGCTGGGACCGCAGGCTGGCGTGGTCGCAGGTCGCGCTCATCGGCGCGACCATCCCGATGACAGTCTCGCGATCTGCCGTGCTAGCCCTCGTGGTCGCCGCGGCCGTTCTTATTCCCTCCTGGCCCAGCCATGAGCGCCGCCGCGCCTACCTCGCGCTCCTGGCCGTGCCGCTGGCCGTCTGGCTGATCGCGCCGAGCCTGGCCGCCAGCTTCGCCTCAACGTTCAGCCAGCTTGGCACCGATACGAGCACCACCTCCCGGACCGGAGCGCTGTCATTTGCCGCGCCGCTAATCGCACGGCATCCCTGGTTCGGCCAGGGGCTGGCTACCTTCAACCCGCAGACCGCGTTCTTCATCGACGATCAGTTCATCACCTCGCTGATTGAGACCGGGATCGCGGGGCTGCTCGCGATCGTGGCCGTCTTCGCCGCCGGCTGGTATGTCACGCGCAAGACGCGGGTGGCCGCCACCAACCCCGCCACCAGGGACCTAGCCAGGTGCCTAGCCGCATCGCTTGCGGCCTTCGTCGTCTTCTTCGCCACCTTCGATGTGCTCTCCTTCTCGATCGCCTCAGGCCTGTTCTTCCTGCTGACCGGCTGCGCGGCCGCGGCGTGGCGCCTGTCAGGCTCACGGCAGGAAGGCGCGAGGCTCCCGCTGCCTGGCTCGTGGCACGGCAGCTCAGCGTATGCCGGCGCCAGTCCAGCTGTCGGCACCGCGCCCGGCAGGCTCGCTCGTGGCCGGCAGCGGGATGGACCGCAGGGCCCGGCGGCGCCGCGAGCCGTCTACGAGCACAGGAATCCCGAAGGCGGCTAGCAACCCGGCAACCAGGGTCATCACGAGCGGTCTCGCCGTCGCGCTCACGGCGAGCGAAGCACCGGGGCTCAGCGCGAGCACGGCCAGCCTGATCCTGTTCCACGGCTTCAGCCGGTGCTGCAGATGCGCGAGGGAGGTGCCGACCACACCAACGACGGCCCGGAGCGTGCGTTCGACGGCCGGGGCCTCGTGCCCGGTCACCGTGACGACGAGGACGGACCCTGTCGTGGTCGTCGAGTAGGCGGGCGGTGTGACGGTGTAGGCGTTAGTGAATCCACGGCTTGCCAGATCCGCTGCCGTCTCCTGGGCCATGGCGGCCCTGCTGACCACGTCGGCCGCGAGGGACAGCGATGGGCTGAAACTCAGATAAGGGTTGTGGCCAGTCAGCCTGGACTGGGAACGGGAAGCCAGCAGGACAACCGATGCCTGCGCCTGGTAGGTAGCAGGAGCCCATTCCAGGGCAGCGGCAAAACCAGCCGCTGCGAGAACAGTCAGCGCAATTGTCAACTTCAGGTGCCGCCGCCAGATCGGAAATATGTCGTCGAAACCCATCTGTCCTGCCCCATGGTCGTGATGCTCGCGCCCCGGTTCGATAATTGCCAGACGACGAGCTAGCCAGATCACCTATTCTCATTATGACCGAAGCGCCAGGCCCACCTGATACTTTTTCATCATGTGCGCCGCAATCCCCAATGCCAACGTAAGCGAAAAGCCTCCGGAGTTCGAGACGTGAGCCCGTTGAGAATCGCGGCCGCGCCCCGCTGGCCGTCAATACTTGCCAGCATATTCATTTTCATCCTCACCTGCTATGCCGGCGCGGCGATTGTGCGGACTCCGCCGCTTTACGTCGAATCGGCGACAGTGCTCTTCGCCGCGCCGCCACGGGTAAACTCACCGGCCTTGTACGCGCGGCAAGCGGTGTCATTGATCTCGACTGGAACCGCTATCCGGCAGGTGCTCATGAGCCCGCGGGCGAGGAGCAGGATCTCGGCCGGCGGGACGAACAGCTACGACTTCGAGCTGGTCAATTTGTACAATCAGGATTATCCGAATTTCGGCTACCCTGAGGCAACGCTCACGGCGTCATCGCCGCGTCCAGCCAGCACCGAGCGAACGTACAAGCTGGCGAAGCGGGCACTGATCGGCATTCTCGCCAGGACCCAGCGGCGGTCCGGCGCTCCTCGGGGTCACCGAGTCGTCGCCCACATCACCGACGTCTCCGGAGTCGTCGAGCGATCAGGCTCCGCGAAACGTGCTCTCGCCGGATTGCTGGTTCTTGCGGTCGTGGTCGAGCGCACTGTCGCTGGCACGTTGAACCGCTGGTTGTCCGCGGGGCCGTAGGTACCGAACAGCGCGGAGGGCTGCGGAACCGGTGAGCATGGCCAGCTCTCCCGCTAGCGGATCGCATGAGCCGCGGCAGCGGCACTGGCCGCGGCATGGCCCGGCCATGCGATCAACTCTGCCGCGACCCGCTCACCAGCGCGGCCGTCCCACAGGCTGGGCCTGCGCGGCACCGGCGGCTCAGCGAGCACCGCCCTGGCAGCCTGGACTATCCGCGCCGGATCCGTGCCGACCACCTGGTTCGTCCCGTGCGTCACCGTGATGGGGCGCTCGGTCGTGTCCCGCAGCGTGAGGCAGGGAATGCCGAGGGCGGTGGTCTCCTCCTGCACGCCGCCGGAGTCGGTCAGCACGATCAGCGCCGCGGCCTCGAGGGCGATGAAGTCGAGATAGCCAGCGGGCGGCAGGATCGTGATTCTGGTGGCACCGCGGGGGGTTCCGGGGGGTCGCCCCCCCGGGCTGGCACCGCGGGGGGTTCCGGGGGGTCGCCCCCCCGGGCTAGCACCATGCAGGTAACCGAGTCGCTCGGCGAGCCTGGGATGAGCGGGCAGCACGAGCGGGCACATCGCCGCGACCTGCTCAAGGGCCGCGAGCAAGCGCTGGCACGCGATCGGGTCATCCACATTCGCCGGCCGGTGCAGGGTCACGAGGCCGTACTCGCCAGGGGCCAGGCCGAGCCGCGCCAAGGTGCCGCCGTCGCGCGCCCGGTCGATGTTCGCAAGCAGCGTGTCCACCATCACGTTCCCGACCAGGCGGATCTGCTCGTCCTGGCGACCTTCCGCCCGCAGGTTCTGCACCGCATCCTCGGACGGAGCGAACAGGATGTCACTGACCCGGTCGGTCACGACCCGGTTGATTTCCTCTGGCATGGTCCAGTCGCCGCTCCGCAGTCCGGCCTCGACGTGCCCGAGCATCACCCCGCATTTCGCCGCCACCAGCGCGCACGCGAGCGTGGAGTTCACGTCGCCGACCACGACGACCACGTCGGGCCGCTCGCTCAGCACGATGGGCTCGAAGGCGAGCATCACCTTGGATGTCTGGGTTGCATGGCTGCCTGAACCCACGCCGAGGTGGTAGTCAGGCGACCTGAGGCCAAGGTCATCGAAGAAGACGTCGCTCATTCCCGCGTCGTAATGCTGGCCGGTGTGGACGAGCACGACGTCGTGGCCTGACCTGGCCAGCGCGTCCAGCACCGGCTTGACCTTCATGAAGTTCGGCCGGGCTCCGACCACGCAGATGACGCGCACGTGGTGCCGTCCCTACAGCTTCTCGACGTTGTCGCCGGCGAGCACGTTCCGGCAGTCGAGCACGTAGCACGCGTGCTCCCTGATGCCATCGAGATCGAAAGCGTCATGGTCGGTGAGCATCAGGACGGCGTCCGCGCGGTCGATCTCCGCAGCTGTCGGCTCGACCCGTTCGACGCTCGTCTCGATCAGGCCCGACTCGCCCACGTGCGGATCGGCGGCCACGACATCCGCGCCCAGGCTCAGCAACTGGGCGGCGATCCTGGCCGCTGGCGACTCGCGGGCGTCGCCGACATTCTTCTTATAAGCCAGCCCCAGCAGCAAGATCCTGGAGCCGCTGACCGACCTGCCGCGTTTGTTGAGCGCCATCATCAAACGGCGCACGACATAGTCGGGCATGTGATTGTTGATGTCGTTCGCCAGCTCAACGAACCGGAAGGTCTGACCGAGCGCGCGCTCGACCCGCCAGGACAGGTACGACGGGTCGATCGGCAGGCAGTGTCCGCCGACGCCAGGACCTGGCGTGAACCGCATGAATCCGAACGGCTTGGACGATGCGGCGCCGATCGCCTCCCAGACATCGATGCCGAGCCCGTGAGCGCACATCGCCAACTCGTTGATCAGGGCGATGTTGACGTGCCTGAAGGTGTTCTCGATGATCTTGGCGAGCTCAGCCTCGGCTGGCGAGGAGACGGCGATGGTCTGCTCGACGATGCCGGCATAGAACGCCTGCACGGCGGCGAGGGAGGGGGCATCGATGCCCGAGACGATCTTGGGAGTGGTGGCCAGCGTCCAGGCTTTGTTGCCGGGGTCGACGCGCTCGGGACTGTAGCCGAGATGAAAGTCAGTTCCCGCGATCAGTCCTGACCCGTCCTCCAGCCACGGCTGCACCTTCTCGGTCGTCGTTCCTGGCCAGGTCGTTGACTCGATGACGACCGTGGCTCCTGGACGCAGGTACCTCGCCAGGGTGGCGCACGCCGACTCGATGTGGGTGAGGTCGGGCAGCCCGTCGCGCAGCGGGGTCGGCACCGAGACCACAGCCACGTCGAAGCCCGCGCAGCATCTCGGCTCCGACGACGGCCGGAATGCGCCGTTCTCCAGCACTCTGGCGAGCTGATCTGGGGAGACGTCCTCAATGTAGGAGCCGGCCTCGAGCAGCTTGATCCGGCCGGCGTCGGTGTCATAGCCGACCACCCGGTGGCCCGCTTCGGCGGCCAGCACGGCGAGCGGCAGCCCGACGTATCCGAGGCCGACTATCACTACGTTGCTCATCGTGCGGCTTCTCCAGATCCACCCCGGCCGGCCTTGGCCCTGGCGACCAGCGCGATGAAGGCGAGGTTCGTCGTGAGGTAGCGCCAGGCCAAGCCGACCGGGCTCCTGAAGCACGCGATACAGCCACTCGAGGCCATGCCGCTGCCACCAGCGGGGTGCCCTGCGGGTGAGCCCGGCGAGGATGTCGAAAGATCCGCCGACGCCGTGGATGACCTTGGCACCAGTCACCTGGCCCCACTGCGCCCCGAACAACTCCTTGCGCGGTGACGACATCCCGATGAAGAGCAGGTCGGTGCCGGAGCGCCGGATGGCGTCCGCGACCTCCTGCTCCTGGCCCTGGCTGAAGTAGCCATCACGAGAGCCGGCGATGATCAGGGCCGGGTACCTGCGCCTGACCTCTGCGAGGCACTCGCGCAGGACGTCGGCGGTGGCACCGAGGAAGAAGACACGGTATCCACGCCGTTCGGCCCGCCCGAGCAGTTCGGTGAACAAGTCGATGCCCGTCACGCGCTCCGGCAGCGGCGCGCCGAGCAGTGCCGATGCCCAGACCACGGCCTGACCGTCGGCGAGCACCATGCCGCAGCCGAGCACGGCTGCGCGCAGCGGCGCGTTCTTGCGCATCGCGACGACCTTCGCGGCGTTGACTACGCCGACGCACAAGTACGCTCCCGTGTCGATGGCGGTCGCGCAGAGTTCGGTTGCCTGCCGCAGGTCGACGGCGTCAATGCGGATTCCCGGCAAGCCAGGCGGCCTCGTCCGGCCGGGACGCGGCAGGGCCGTCATGACCGCGCTCCGCTGAGCCACGCGTACAGCAGCCAGCCGAGTTCGTAGGGGCGGCACTCATAGTCGACCACGCCAGGCGGGAACAGCCTGCCGGCGACCGACGGCTTGCCTGGCCGGATCGCCGTGCTCGCGGCCGCGATGCCGCGGACCAGCTTGCGGCGGTCGCCGCGACCGACCTTGCGCCAGATCACGGGCACGTCCTCAGCGATCAGCCGCTCGCCGGTCTCGGGCGGCGCGGCCAGCCAGCCGATCCCGCGGCGGATCGCAGCGAGATGGCCTTCACCGCCCGCGCTCGCGAGATCGAGAAGTGCCATCGGCGCCATCGCGTGCTGGTGCACGCTGTACACGGGATAGCCCTCGACGACGTCTCCGTTGCGCGCGTCGTAGTGCCACCACCATTGCCCCGCGGGCCCCTGAGCGGCGGTGACGACGCCAGCCACGCGCTCGGCTACCTCAAGCGCGCCAGGATCGTCCGCGCTGGCATGCAACCTTGCCAGTGCCTGCACGGGGTAGATCTGGTCAGCGAAGCTCCCGACGTGCGCGCGGTACCACGGCTGCTCGCCGCCGATCAGGTGGGGGAAGACGCACCGCCTGGCCCCGAGCAGCCGGCGGCGTGCGGCGGCCAGGTGCTGCTCGACGTCGACGACGGCCCTGGCTGCTATCAGCGCCGTCACGATCCACGCGGCCGAGACCACGTCAAGCTGGTCGCCGTCGTCGCCGCCGGTCGCCAGGATCTGCTTGTCGAGCGTCCTGAGCCGGTCGATCGCGCGCGGAAGCGCGCTGTGGCCAGCCTCGGCGGCCGCCCAGCACACGAGGGCGACGTCGCCCCGGCTGGTCATGTCTTCCAGCCCGGCTGCGAGCAAGCCGAGCACGTGATCACAGTCGTCGCCGCCAAGCACCCGGCGCTGCTCGGCCACTGCGAGGGCACGCAGGCCCATCGTCGCGATCACTGAATACCTGACGCTCACGCCCTCTGGGCCGCGTCCTCGCCGGACGGTCTGCGCGAACTTCCCGCCCAGATAGGCGAACGGCAGGGCGGCGACGGCCAGTTCAATCATCAGCGCAACGAGATCTGCACAGGCACGATCGCCCCCGGCGACCATGTCAATTCGCGGCGCATCGCGCCCTGGCGGAAGCGTGAGCGGCCGACCGGGCGGGACATGAGTATCCCTTTCTGGCATGCCTCAATTCCCATTGCGTGGTTGCGAGTAATTCACAATCCGACGGAGCCCAGCGCCCGCGCCGGGACCTCCGGTCCGGCCAGCTCAGACGCAGGCAAATAGCGGATCGTAGTCAGTTGATCACTGTTGGTTAAGAGTGTAGCGGGCAAACCGGCGTCCGTCCTACGGTATTCACATGAAGGCACTTGATCTCGATGGCGCATGGCTATTCACGCCGAGCATTCACACCGACCAGCGGGGCAGCTTCCATGAATGGTTCAGCAGCGCCGGGCTTGCAGCGTTGACGGGCCGGCCTTTCGACGTTGCTCAGGCGAATTGTTCGGTATCCAGGAGCGGCGTGGTGCGCGGCATTCACTTCAGCGATGTTCCGCCCGGTCAGGCGAAATTGGTGACCTGCACGAGCGGCGCAATACTCGACGTGATGGTCGACGTTCGTCTCGGTTCACCAGATTTCGGCCGCTGGATCGCGGTCCCCCTGACGGCCGAGAACAGATCGGCTGTATTCATCGAGGAAGGCATCGGGCATGGGTTCGCGGCGCTCAGCGGCGAAGCGACGGTCGTGTATCTGTGCTCAACTCCCTTCGCCCCCGCCAGGGAGCACGGCGTGCATCCCTTCGATCCGGGAATCGGCATCGACTGGCCGGCGGAAAGCGGTCCTGTGCTGTCGGACAAGGACGCGGCCGCGCCGTCGCTCGCGGCGGCGATCGTCGGTGGCCAGCTGCCGGACTATCGCACGTGCAAGGAGTACCTGGCAGCGATGCGCTTGCCGGCCCCGCCCGCCGGCCCGGCACCGGCTCAGCCAACCGCTGCCCCCGCATAGCCGGCTACGCGACCGCGGCCACAGGCAGGGTTGGCCAGGAGCGTCGTAGCGCCAGCCGCCAGTCGCCTATCGGCTCGACGGGCACGGCGGCATGCCTGTCGTGACCGAGAACGCTGTAAGCCGGCCGCCGCGCCGCGCGGACCAGCGCCTCGCTTGATATCGCGCGTACCCTCCGCTGGTCGGCTCCGAGCAGGCCGAAAACCTCGCGGGCCAGGCCATGCCACGTCGTCCGGCCCGCGCTGGTGGCATGGAAGATGCCAGCGCCGCCGCACTCCGCGAGCGCGATCACCTGCGCCACAACGTCGGCGGTCCAGGTGGGCTGGCCGAGCTGGTCAGCTACCACATCGACGCCCTCGTTCGCGCCCGCCAGCCTGATCATCGTGTGCACGAAGCTCGGTCCGGCGCCGCCGTACAGCCAGGCGGTCCTGACGACCAGGCCGGTGTCGGGCAGTTCCTCGAGTACCGCACGCTCGCCGGCCAGCTTGGTGCGGCCATAGGCAGTGCGCGGCGCCGGCGGGTCATACTCCGCGTAGGGCTGCCCGGCATCGCCGGCGAAGACATAGTCGGTCGAGATGTGCGCCATTCTCGCGCCCGCGGCCGCGCATGCCCTGGCGAGGTTGCGCGCGCCTTCGCCGTTGACCGCGAGCGCACGCGCCTCGCTGGCTTCAGCGGCGTCCACATCCGTCCAGGCAGCGCAGTTGACCACGATGCCCGGGCGGTAGTCGCTGATCACCGTGCCGACGGCAGTCTCGCTCGTGATGTCCAGATCTGCCTTGGACAGCTGCAGGAGAGTCTGGTTCCTCGCGCGCAATGCCTTTATGACATCGCGTCCCAGCATGCCGCTCGCACCAGTGACCAGCCACCGCGTCATGTGCTCACCTCTGCGCCGCGGTGAGGACGGCAGGAGCCTTCTTCTGCGGCCGCCACCAGTCGCGGTTCTCCAGGTACCAGCGCACGGTGCCGGTGAGCCCGGCGTCGAGCGAGGTGCGAGGCTCATAGCCAAGGCCCCTGAGCCGCGAGTCGTCGAGGCTGTACCGGAAGTCATGACCCTTCCTGTCGGCCACCCGCGAGACCATGTTCCACCGCGCGCCGCAGCGATCAAGCAGCATCCTCGTCAGCTCGACGTTGGTCAGCTCGACGCCGCCGCCGACGTTGTAGATGCCGCCTGGCCGGCCGTCGCTCAGGGCCAGCTGAATCCCCCGGCAGTGATCATCGACGTGCAGCCAGCTGCGGATGTGCCGCCCGTCGCCGTACAGCGGCACGGGCTGCCCGTCGAGCAGGTTGGTCACGAACAACGGGATCAGCTTTTCCGGATACTGGTAAGGGCCATAGGTGTTACTCCCCCTGGTGACCCGCACGTCAAGCCCGTGCGTGCGTGCGTAGGCCAGCGCGAGCAGGTCACCGCCCGCCTTGCTGGCCGCGTACGGCGAACTCGGCAGGATCGGCGCGTCCTCGGTCGCCGATCCGGTGGCCATGCTGCCGTAGACCTCGTCGGTCGAAACCTGGACCAGCCGCTGGACTCCCGCGTCCACGCACGCCTGCGCGAGGACCTGGACACCCGTGACGTTGGCGGCGACGAAGGCCGCGGCCGAGCTGATCGACCTGTCGACGTGGGTCTCTGCCGCGAAGTTGACGACGTAGTCGTGCCCGGGGAGAACGTCGGCGAGCAGGCTGGCGTCGCAGATGTCCCCCTCGACAAACGTGAAACCAGGCTCGCCGGCGACTGGCCGCAGGTTAAGGCTGTTGCCTGCGTAGCTGAGCTTGTCGAGTACCGTCACCCTGGCAGCACCGAAGCCGGGGAAACCGCCGGTCAGCATGGTCCGCACGTAGTGCGAGCCGATGAATCCCGCGCCGCCCGTGACCAGTACCTTCATGAGCTGATCTGCACCTTGCTGTGGTCGCCGAGCACCAGCCGGTGCGCTCTGGGCATCGACAGGGCGGGCGTGACCTCGACGTCCTGGCCGATCAGGGAGGCCTCGACGCGCCTGACCCCGCGGATGGAGGAGCCGCGTAGCACGATCGAGTACTCGATCTCGCTGTCGGCGATTGCGCAGTCCTGGCCTACGGACGTGAACGGCCCGATATAGGAGCGCTCGACCACCGCACCAGCGCCGATGACCACCGGGCCGACGACCCGCGACTGGACGACACTCGCACCGGCCTCCAGGCGGACCCGGCCGATCAGCTCGGACGCCGTGTCCGAATATCCGTCCCTGCTCGCTGCCACGCCCTCCAGCACCATGCGGTTCACCTCGAGCATGTCGGTGACGTTGCCCGTGTCCTTCCAGTAGCCAGCGATCGTCGTCGCCCTGACCTTCTGGCCGTGCTGCACGAGCCACTGGAGCGCCTCGGTGATCTCGAGCTCACCTCGGCCTGACGGGGTGAGCTGCCTGACGGCGTCGTGTACGGCAGGGGTGAAGATATACACCCCGACCAGAGCGAGATCGCTTCTCGGACGGCTCGGCTTTTCCTCCAGCCCGATCACATTGCCCGCGTCATCGAGCTCGACGACTCCGAATTGGCGCGGATCAGGAACGCGAGTGAGCATGATCTGCGCGTCGGGCCGGCAGGCGATGAATTCATCGATTAGTGCCGTGATGCCGCCGACGATGAAGTTGTCACCTAGATACATCACAAAATCGTCGGCACCGAGATAGTCACGTGCCACCAGCACCGCGTGCGCGAGGCCCAGGGGCGCTGGCTGCCTGATGTAGGTCACGTCGAGACCGAAGGCCCTACCATCACCGACAGCCGCGCGTATTGCCTCGGCAGTGTCCCCGACGACGATTCCGACCTCGCGAAGTCCGGCTTCAGCGATTGCCTCGAGCCCATAGAACAGAACTGGCTTATTGGCGACGGGAACCAATTGCTTGGCGGAAGTGTGCGTAATCGGGCGCAGCCGGCTACCAGATCCTCCGGCGAGCACCAACGCCTTCATGGAAGTAATTTAGCGCGTCGCAAGGCTGGTGTGCATCATTTATCGCTTGAACCAAGAGAGAATCGCTTCTGAATTGACTTCTTTGGCAATGGCAGAGCGAAGTGCGCCGTGTTTCCTCTCGTTTATTCTTCGGCTCGCTGGCGGGCACGAGCCGAAGCGGTGGCTAGCGGAGCCTGGCGAGCCGGTCGTCAACGTTCATGTCAGCGACCGCGCGCCGTCCAGCACTCCCGCATCGGCCTGCATCGCTATCGCACCTTGCGCAGCCAGATCGAGCCGGGATTCTCGACGGCCAACGCTGCTGGCACGAGGTCGGGGTGCGCACGCCAGAACCATGATGCGAAGAACATGATCTCCCAGTTCTCGTTTCCGCACAGAAATGCGTGGACGAGGTAGGCCTCGGTCCAGTCCCTGCGCTCGGTCAGCCAGGCGGTCGGATACTCGAACGGCCAGAAGATGTCGTGGACGTGCACGACGACCCCGGCCGCGAGCCGCGGCAGGACGTGCAGGAACAGCCAGACCACGTCAGACCCCGACTTCACGACGTGGGTGGAGTCGATGAACAGCAGGTCGCCGGCGCCGAGCTGGCCGAATACGTCAAGGCCGACATCCTGGACGGCCTCGCGGATCACGGTCAGCCTGCTGGTGTCATCCGGCGTCAGCAGGCCGAGGAGGCGCTGCGGGAACGGCTCGATGCAGGTAAGCCGGATATCACGCAGGCTAGGCGCGGCGTCAGCCTCGTCGAGCGCGACCGCGGTTGAGTAGCCGGATCCTACTTCGATGATCCTGCTCGGCCGCAGGTGGCCGAGCACGGCGCGGTAGACAGCCGCGTCAGCGGGCCCGAACATGCGGTTCTCCGCTACATAGCGCGGTCCTGGCATGGGCGCAGCGAGCACCTGGGCGCAGGCGCTCGCCAAGGCCAGTTGCCTGTCAGCGCCGAGATCGACGCCGACCGCCCGCGAGCCGGCCAGGCGCATCGCGCGGGAGCGGTCGCTCCCAGACGTGTGCGGCGAGTAGAAGTGCCCTGGCGGCACGTAGGGCGGGCGCACGACCGCCGACCGCACCGCCCTGGCCGTCGACACCGCGCGACGGATGGCCTGCTCAGTACGCACCGGAACCCCTGAAGACAGCAGAACCGGTCTTCCACAAGATCTGCAGGTCGAGCGCGAACGACCAGTTCTCGACGTACCGCATGTCCAGCCGCACGGTCTCCTCCCAGGGCAGGTCGGACCGCCCGCTCACCTGCCACAGGCCGGTGATGCCTGGCTTGACGGCCAGCCTCCGCCGCATCCGGCTGCAGTACCCACGGGTCTCCTCGGGCAGCGCGGGCCGCGGCCCGACCAGCGACATGTCCCCGGTGAGGACGTTGACCAGCTGCGGCAGCTCGTCGAGCGACCAGCGACGAAGCCAGCGCCCGACCGCCGTCACGCGCGGATCGCGGCGGATCTTGAACAGCACGCCGTGGCCTTCGTTGGCGGCGGAATACTCCGCCTTCTTGCGCTCGGCATCCACCGCCATGGTTCGGAACTTGTAGACGGTGAAGCCGCGGCCATCCCTGCCGATCCTGGTCTGCCTGAAGAACACCGGGCCGTGATCGGTCCATTTGATCGCCAGCGCGATCGCGATGAAGAGCGGAGCGAGCACGGCCAGGGCACCCGCCGCGACCGTCCTGTCGAACAGGCCCTTCACGACCTGCTTGATGCCGGTCAGGTCGGGATGATCGACGTGCAGCAGCGGGAGGCCGGCGACCGGCCTGATTGTCGTGCGCGGCCCCGCGACATCCATCAGGATCGGCGCGACGAAGAGATCCGTGCCTGTCTTCTCGAGCTTCCAGGCAAGCTCGCGCAGCCGGTCCGCGTCCATTTCCGGGCAGGCGAGCACCGCCACGGTATGCGCGGCGAAGGCGGTAACCGCGGCTGCCACGTCATCGAGCCTTCCTGCGACGGGGACCGCGGCCACCTTGTCCTCCGCTGCGTCACCGGCCAGGCACGCAGCCACGACTGACAACCCGTGATACCGCTCCCGTCGCAGCGTCACTACCAGGTCCGCGACAGCGGCCGGGTGGCCTACCGCTATGACCCGCTGGCTGCACCGCCCGCGCCCGCGCAGTCCGTGCAGCTGTTTGCGCAGCAGGTACCTGCACGTCAGATCCGTCACTGCCGCGACCGGGATCGCGATGGCCACGTAGGCCCTGGACAAGTCAAGACGCATCACGTACGACGCGATGACGACCGCGGCGGCTACCCCGGCGGCGGCGTTGATAACCCGCCGGAATTCATCAGAGCCGAGTCCGATCAGCCGGACGTCGTAGCCGCCAGCCAGTAGCACGCAGGCACACCAGAAAACCGGAATGCAGAGAACGAGAAACCCGTACGTGGTCGGTATCTGCTGATACCCGCCGAAGCGGAGATGGGCCGCCAGAAATGCACCTGCGATCGCGCACACGCAATCGGCCAGAGCCGCGATCAGCAGGTAGCGAGTACCCCACGATCGTGAAGCGACATTCCCGGCGGCTGCTGGCGCATCCGTGCGCACGGCAGTCAGCGGTTCCGGCCACGCGATGTTACCCTGCTGGCGGTGTGCGTCAACCGCTTCCTCGGTCACAATCATGCCGCCGCCATGACTCCTTATGCTCGCGCCCCCGTGCAGGCATGCCGAAATCGTCTAGAGCAATTGCCAAGTTGGCAAACTCCCAGTCGACGGGCAGCCCGTCATCGCCAGCTGCTGAGGATACTAGCGAGATTCGCGCTTGGCACGATTCTCTTAACTAATTCTTCATCTTGCGCTGCCAGGACTGGCCCGCATGGACATAGCGAGCACTATTGGCTAAGAGCTACCGCACCGATCGCCGCGATGATCTGCTCGGCACGATTGGTGCAGCATGTCGCCCAGCAAATTCCCGGCCCGTCTGTAACACGCTAATGGCGTCAGACGGCGAATCCGCGGTAGCGGGCCGCGTGATATCCAGCAGGCCGGCGAGGGTGTCGGCGCGGCGGGCCCAGGAATGCCGCGCCGCGAACGCCTGGCACAGCCCGGCCAGCTCCGCCCTGCCGCCAGGCCCGGCAGGCTGCCAGGCCTGCGCTGCGCCCGGCTCGCCAGCCACCTGGCGGAGGGCGGCGAGAAAACCCGGCCGGTCGTCGGCCACCGCCAGGATCCGGTCCGCGTCGGCCGCCTGCGCGCTGACTGCGAGGTCGTCCGCCAGCCACCGGGCAGCCGGCAGGCTGGTGCTGACCGCCGGGCAGCCGGCACTGAGATAGTCCAGCGTCTTGACCGGGAACGACGCCCCATTGAATTGGCTGGCGGTGTACGGGGTGATACCGGCGTCGGCGGCGGCCAGGTAGCTCGCGACCTCCTCAGGCGGCACCCGGCCGGTGTGGAGGACCCCAGGCCGCGCGGCGAGCGCGGCGAATCGCCGCGGCTCCCACTCGCTGTAGTGCACGCCCACCAGCAACAGCGAGAACCCAGCGTCGGCCACGGCCTCCAGCAAGGTCATGTCTATCCGCGGATTGAGTCGGCCCGCCAGCACCACCACCGGCCGTGGCAGTGAGCTGACCACAGCCCTGACCGCCGCTGGCACGGCGGCGCCCGGTCCGACCGGGCTGCAGCCGTTCGGTACGAACGCCACCGGGCGGCGGTAGCTCGCGCTCCACTGCTCCGCGAGCACCAACGACTGCGCCGTGACCAGGTCAGCGCGCGCGAGCGCGCGCCGCTCCTGCCGCCGCAGCCAGCTCTCGGGCACCCGCATCAGGCTGGCGCCCGCAACGTAGTCGTCGGTCGCGCACAGCACGGCTGGCACGCCCCGCCAGCCCAGCACGCCCTCGAAGCTGGTCGCCACCACCGTCCTGGGAAGCAGCCCGGTGCGGCGCAGCGCCCACCTGACCTGCGCGCGTGCCAGCGGCCCTGTAGTGAGCCGCACCCCGGGCCTGGTCAGCCCCGGCAGCGCCACCGGCGTCAGCCGGGTGATCCGGCTAGACAGAACCGAGAGCACCGGCCGGACCGCGGGGCCGGGGCCTAGCCGCCGCTGCCCCTGGGTGGCCGGCGACAGCGGCGTGTCGACCCACAGGATCCTGGTGTGCCGACCGAGCTCGGTGACCAGGCTCCGGTCAACGCTGTAGTCCTCCCACACCTTGTTGGCCATCCACACCAGACAGGAATCCATCTGCTCCCAGGGCAGCCGAGGTCTCGACGTGGGCGACGTCATGAGCGCCTACCGGCCGCTGGCGCCTGGCCGCTCGTTTCCTGACTCTTCGCCGGCTGCCAGCCCGCCGCGCGTGCCGAGGGCAGGCGGCTGCTGTCGTCCCGCAGCCAGGTCGTGTAGTCGCCGCTGGCGATCGCCCGCCTGGCCCGCAGCCGCGCGATGATCGCCACGAGCACGAAGAGCGCGAGCTTGGGCGCCGCGGACGGCCCGCGGCGAAGCATGCCAAGCAGGTCAGCCGGCTTGGTCCTGGCTGTCGACGACGGGGCGCACTTCGTCCGTTCGACCTGAGCGACGCCCGTGAACGCCCTGGTCCGCTGGTGCAAGAATCCAGCCAGTGTCCTCGGCGGATAGCAGGTCACCCTGGCGCTCGGCACGATGCGCCGCTCGGCGGGAGCGAAGGACAGCGAAGCCGCCAGATCGTCGGCTAGCAGCGGCGGCAGTCCGGCGAGCCGCCTGTGGCCCTCTTCGCTGACAGCGACGACGCCTCGCCCGAACAGACCTGCGCGGACTTCCGGCAGGCGGGACCAGATGTCGTAATACCAGCGGACCGGCCAGGGACAGCCGTCCAGCACAAGTATTCGCTCGGGCGCCGCGGCAAGAACTCCTGGCTGCCGCAACTCGGTCGCTAGCGCATGAATGTCTGCCGCCGCCACCTCAACATCCGCATCGATGTAAACCCGAGGAAACCCTGTCGCGGCCCGATCGCCCTCGGCAAGGGCAAGACGCTTAGAGGCGACAGGAAGGCGCAATACGCGGACTCCAGGGCCAAATGAGCTTGCAATCTCAACTGTATTGTCCGAACATCCGTTGGCTACGACAAGAATGTTCAAATCAGCCGGCTGCGCATCCGCCAGCAATCTCCTGAGCAGCCGGCCAATCACCTGGCCTTCGTTGTGCGCAGGAATCACGACAGTCGCCACGGGGAAGCAGTATGAACGAAGGCGCAGCGTGACATCGGCAATTCTCGGAAAAGAAAGCTCGAGGCAATTGTCTTTGCACTAGACTCGCCGGTTGCCGGATATGGCCAAACTGGCATCGAGTACGAGGGGGACAAAATCAGACAGCCCATAGAAGGATCGGCCATAAAGCTTGCAGTAGTAGGCGCCGGTTATTCGGGTCTGATTCTGACCAAGTCAGCGTACGGTATCGAGTCGTTGAATCTGAAATGGCCGCAGGCAGAGATGTGCGCCTCCGAACTCTGTGAAGTTCGCATCGATTCCGCCCCCCGCCAATGAGCATTCGCAGTTTGCCTGGCTGATGAGCGGCAAACACAGGAAGCGGCGACGGAACGATGCATCGCTGTCTGGCAAGGCCTCGCGCGCTCTGGGGTGGAGCTTCGCGAGCTACCTGACAGCCAAGTTGGGCACACTTCCGATCGGAATCGTGCTCGCGCGATTGCTCGGACCGCATTCCCTCGGCACCTTCGCTGTGGCCATGGTTGCACTCGTCGCGTTGCTCAGTTTCAACGATCTGTCCGTCAGCCTGGCCATCGTGCGATGGGAGGGTGACCCCAGCGAAATCGCACCGACCGTCGCGACGCTGTCTGTCGTTTCAAGCCTGGCCATCTATGGCTGCTGCTACCTCGGCGCACCCGCGTTTGCCGCGGGAATGGGTGCTCCAGCCGCAACGTCGGTGATCCGCGTACTCGCGCTCAACATCGTCGCCGACGGCTTCGCAGCCGCGCCAGGCGCGATGCTGCAGCGTCAGTTCCGCCAGAACCGCAAGGTAGTCGCCGATCAGGTCAACAACTGGCTTGGTGTAGCTGTCTCGATTGCGCTCGCCTTGCAGGGCTGCGGCGCTATGAGCCTCGCTCTTGGCCGGCTCAGCGGCGGCCTGACCTCGGCGGTCTTGTTCTGCATACTGTCTCCGGTCCGCTTCGGGCTTGACCGCACCAAAGCACGGGCGCTGCTGAAGTTCGGGCTTCCGCTGGCCGGTTCGAGCTTGGTCGTGTTCGTCGTCGGCAACGCTGACCAACTCGTCATCGGGCACATTCTGGGCGCCACTGCTCTCGGCTTCTACGCTCTCGCTATCAACCTGGCGGCTTGGCCGGTCACCATGTTCTCCCTGCCTACCAGGAGCGTGGCGCCGGCCGTCTTCTCACGACTTCAGCACAACCGGCCGGCGATGCGGGACGGCTTCGTGTCCACCGCCGGGCTGCTCACCGCTGTGGCAATGCCCGCGTGTCTGCTGCTGAGCGGCGCGGCTGTGCCTCTTGTCGACTTGCTTTACGGGCCGCGCTGGGTGCCCGCCGCGGCCGCACTCGCCGGCCTCGGCGTCCTGAGTTGCCTGCGTATCTACTTCGAGCTCTGCTATGACTTCTTCGTTGTCCTCGCGAAGTCACGGGTCGTGCTGGTCGTCCAGCTGATCTGGCTGACGAGCCTGATCCCGGCGCTGATCCTTGCCACCCGCGGTTACGGCATCGCAGGTGCGGCTTTGGCGCAGGCAGTCGTGGCCGGCGGCGTGGTGCTGCCCTGCTATCTCAAGTCGCTGACAAGGGTCGGAATAAGAATTTCGGACCTGGCCAAGCGTGTCTGGCTGCCGGTGGTGGTGGCGGTCACCGTTGCGGCACTCGCAGCGCTTGCGGCCCGAGTCCTCACCGCTGATCTCACGGCGCTCGCCGTCGCGGCCGTCGGGACGCTGGCCGGATACGGCCTGCTCGCTAGCAGGATGCGGCTTGTCGCCAGGGAACTCCAGGTGCATCTTCTGCTCGAGCGCGCGCCCGCCACCGCATTGCTACCTGCCTCTGCCCGTCCACCGGTCACAACACATCAGGATGCGCCGAGGACAACGCGTCGCGGTTTCCGCTCTGCTCGGACCGCAGGGAGCCAGCCGTGAGCCTTTCAGCCCCTGGGGGCTAACGCCGCAGGACCAGGCTTGCCTGCCAGCGGGCACCGCCGTCCGCTGTGGCGGCCCGACCGCCGAACAGCCGCGCCACGTTGCCGAGCGCTGCCAGGACGTTTCCCTGTTCCTCGTCGGTGAGGTCATCGTCGGGATCGGGAGCGAGCTTCATGTCGACCAGGATGGACCTGCTGTCACAAGCCACCGTGACCTGCGCCTGTGCGAGCCGCCAGGCGACGCCCTCGAGCAGCAGGTCGACAACAGCCACAACCGCATCCGTTTCAGCGGCCGACAGCGCGTTCACGTCGCCGTCCGTCCGCACCAGGAGGGGGTCAGGCAGCCAGGCTCGCGCCGCCTCCCGCAGCGCGTCAGCGAGACCTGGGGCATCCGCGGCGCGCGCCGAGCCGCCAGTCATGTCGCGCATCGCCGCCGCGGCCGCTTGCACCCACTCGATCGCCTCGTCGAGGTGCGCGTCATCGTCAGCGCCTCCAGTCCGCCTGGCCAGTTCGAGCGACATCATCGCCGAGCTCAGGTGCTGGGCCGGGCCGTCATGAACCATGGCGGCACGCACGCGATCATCATGGCTGCGCAGCTGGCGGATCAGCGCGATGAGGTTGGCCTCGCCCGCGCTGGCCGTGTCGGGATCAACCAGGTCGGCATCAGCCGGGCCAGGATCAGCCAATCCGGGACGAGCCGTGCCTGAGGCCGACAGGACAGGCTCCTGGCTGGCTCCCGCGCGCAGAACGCCGATCAGCTTGTCGGCGTCGAAGGGCTTCGTCAGCACTGCGACGCCCTCGGGAACGTCGACATCGCCGGCGCCCGTCATGATCACGCACCTGGGCCTGGCCGCCGGGTGCCTGCCGACGAGCGAGGCCACGAAGTCCGTTCCCCGATCGGCGCCGAGCTGGTTGTCGACGAGCAGCACGTCGTACGAGGCCGGGTCGAGCGCAATGGCCTCGGCGACTGTGCCGGCGGTGTCCACGAGATATCCGCGCGCACGAAGCATCCGGCCGGTCAGGTCGCGGATCTGAGCCATGTCATCGACGACGAGAACTCGCAAGGGTGCGGCCTGAGTCACAGGAATGCCTTTCGGAAATTTGAACCCGCATTGGCGTCGCGCGAGACCATGACTTGCGACCGCGCTCTCTTACTAACAGTTCAGCTATGATTACTTACAGTAGCCACGGACAGTGCGGAGGCGCCAGTGACCAGTGCCACCGGCGGCAAAGAGCGGATAACCGTATTCCTGCTCGACGATCACGAAGTTGTGCGGCGCGGCCTGTCCGGCCTGTTGTCCGCGGAGTCAGACCTCGAGGTGGTGGGCGAGGCTGACAATGCGACGGCGGCATTGTCCAGGATTGTTGAGTTGCGGCCCGACGTCGCCGTTCTTGACGTGCGACTGCCGGACGGCGACGGCATCTCGCTCTGCCGCGAGATCCGGTCCAGCGCCCCTGACACGGCGTGCCTCATGCTGACGTCCTTCGGAGACGATCAGGCGATGGTCAGCTCCATCATCGCGGGCGCGGCGGGCTACGTGGTGAAGTCGTCGCGGGCAGCCGACCTGATCAACGCCGTGCGTTCGTGCGCACGCGGCATGTCCCTGATCGACCCGCTTGCCGCGCAGCAGGTGATCGAGCGACTGCGCGACCAGAAGGTCAGCGTGGCATCGATGGCGGCACTGACCAACCAGGAGCGCCGGGTCCTGAGCCTGATCGGCGAGGGCATGACCAACAGGCAGATCTCCGAGCAGCTCAAGCTTTCCGAGAAGACCGTGAAGAACTACGTCGCATCACTGCTGTCCAAGCTCGGCATGCACCGCCGCAGCCAGGCCGCCGCTTACGTGGCGCGCCGAGGAGCAGGCAACGGCGCATCCTGAGCCGCCTTCGAGCTGCGGCCTGAACTGCCGCTCGACGCGGCACACTCGCGTCAAGCGCGGATAACCGAGCGCAGCTTCTTGAGCATCGCCGCTTCGGTAAAGGGCTTCTCGATCAGGTTGATGCCCGCATCGAGAACTCCCGGGGCGCTCAGCAGGCCTTCGGTGTATCCGGACATATACAGCACGCGGATTCCGGGCTGGATCTGGCAGACCCGCTCCGCGACCTCCTTGCCCTGCATTCCGGGCATGACCACGTCGGTGAGGAGCAGGGCGATCCGCTCGTCGCACTCCGACGCGGCGGCGATCGCTTCATCTCCGCACGCGAGCGCCAGGACGCGATAGCCGTTGCGGGTGAGGATCCTGCGGGTGACCTCGCGCAGCGCGGACTCGTCCTCAACGACAAGGACAAGCTCGCCCCCGCCTCCTTCCGCGGCGTCGGCTGCCGTGTCAGCCGCCGCATGTGCCTGGTCAGTGACCGGTAGGAGCACCGCGATCGTGGTGCCGATTCCCGGCTCTGAGTAGATCCGCACGTTGCCGCCAGCCTGGGCCACGATCCCGTGAATGGTCGCCAGGCCCAGCCCTGTTCCTGCGCCCTTGGGCTTCGTTGTAAAGAACGGGTCAAACGCCCGCTCGATAACCTCGGGCGGCATGCCCGTTCCGTTATCGGCCACCGTCAGCGCGACGTAACAGCCGGGGGCAATATCGGCCCAGCTGACCGCGTACGCCTCATCGACCTCGGTGTTCGCGGTAGAAATCGTCAGCCTCCCGCCTCCTGGCATCGCGTCGCGGGCATTGACGGCGAGATTGACGAGGACCTGCTCGATCTTGCCAGGGTCGGCGACAACAGCATTGAGGTGGTCGCTGAGTTCGGTGACCACCTCAATGTGCTCGCCAAGGGTGCGCTGGAGCAGCCTGAGCACACTGCCCACGACGTCGTTCAGGTTCAGTACCTTCGGCTGCACCACCTCACGGCGCGCGAAGGCCAGCAGCTGATGGGTGAGCCCGGCGGCGCGCTGAGCCGCCAGCTGGACTTGCTCGATGTCGGAGACGACGGATTCGCTCATCCCGCTCGCCTCTGGCCTGCGCACCTCGTCTGCCACGAACGCCGCGTAGCTGGAGATGACGCCGAGCAGGTTGTTGAAGTCATGGGCCACCCCGCCGGCCAGCTGGCCCAGGCTCTCCAGCCGCTGCGATTGCTGGAGCTGCTGTTCGAGGCGGCTCCGCTCGGCGACTGCCCGCAAGCGCTCGCGCTCCGCCTGAACTTCCAGCCGCTCAGTGATGTCGCGAATCGCGGCGGTGACCAGCAGACCCTCGTCGGTATCGATCGAGGAGAGTGAGATTTCCGCAGGGAACGTACTGCCGTCGCGGCGGCGCCCGGCCAGCTCCTTGCCCACGCCCATCGGCCGCGGCTTCGAGTCATTCATGTATGCGGCCCGATGGCCCGTATGAACGCCGCGCGCCGCGTCCGGAACCAGCATCTCCACCGGCTTGCCGACCATTTCATCCTTGCTATAGCCAAACAATCGCCCCGCCTGGGCGTTGGCCAGGGCCATTCGCCCGTCTTGCTGCACGCACACCATCGCATCGGGTGCGGCCTCAAGAAGGCTGATGAATTGGCGATCGTCGAGCTTCACGTCAGGCCCATGACAGGCATGGATGTCACTCTATGCGACTGAACAGTTACCGTGCGAGAAAGTGGTCAGTTCAATGGGCCGCCTTTTGCTCGCGCTATCAGCGGCATGGCGTGGCCGACGGCTTCGCTCGCGTGGACCACACCCACGCGTAGCCGCACCAGGTCACCGTCTTGACGTGGGTGAGCAGATTCTCGCGCCAGACCAGCACACGGTAGCCGCCCGCCTGATACCTGGCCGCCGGCGGCCCGAACAGCGCGTCCAGGTCAGCAACGGACAGGCAGACGTTGTGGCAGCTTCCTGGAGGAGCCAGGACCACGAAGTTCGCATCGTGCTGCCCAGGGTCATACCACGACGCGTCGGTCTCCCATGGCGTTGTCACGACCTCACGGCCGAGCATCCGGACCGGCCTGACCCGCACGCGGTTGCCGCTCTCCGCGGTGATGCTGCTCGCCTGCCAGTAGCCAGCCAAGCCGTAGGTCATGTGGTGGGCCCTCAGCCACGAGGCGGCGATCTGGTCCTGACTGCGGGCGGGCGGCCCGGCCGCGTTGTAGCCGAGGATCCCCGCGTAACAGGCGAGAACGACCGCCAGGGCTGGGACCATGCCGCTGCGAAGGAGCCTGGCGCCAAGCAGGCGTCCGGCCAGGACGGCACCGGCCGGCAACAGCCCGACCACCTCGTTGACGGCTCCCTTGTTGGAAACCAGGTAGCCGGCCAGGACAACGACGAACGCGACGGCGATGACCTGCACGACCAGATCGCTCTCGCAGTGCAAGCGCCTGACCGCCGCGGCCACGGCCCAGCCGGCCAGGCCGAGTCCCAGCAGGTGGACAAGCACAAGCAGCACGCCAGCGCCGAACGGCCGGCCGAGGAAGTCGGCGCCGAACACCTGGAGCACGCCCTCCGCCCGGTGCGCCAGCCCCGCTGGCAGGTCGTCGGCGGTTGAGAAGCCGACGAGCAGGTGCCTGACGGTGAATCCGCCGGCCTGGTGGATCGCGACGAGCACGACCCGCGCCACCGCCACCGACGCGAGCGCGGCGCCGGCCAGCGACAGCTCGTACCACTGTCCGCGCAGCGGCCCGCGCCGCCGGTACATCAGGACCACGCAGACGACCACGATCGGCAGCACGCCTTCGTAAACCACGAGGACGTCGGCGACCTGCGCCCAGGCCAGCAGTGCCCCGGCCGTCACGGGCGCCCACCAGCGCGCCAGCGGCCGGTCAAGAACCAGCCAGATCAGCAGCAGCGGCACCTGCGTGCCGGTGTGGTCAGGCGCCGAGAGCAGCAGGTAGGTGCCGGGGTTCAGGGCTGGGGCCAGCATGATCCCGGCCGCGACGAGCATGCTGACCAGCCGCTCGCGGCCGGTCGCACGGCCGGCCGCGAGCAGGGTGGCGAGCGCGACAAGCAGCGTGTAGGTGAGAGCGGCCGCCACGTGGACAGCCCCGCCGTCCAGCCCCCTGATGAGCTCTACCAGCATGTACTCGGGGATCTCGGTGGTGTAGAACGTCACGTCCGAGAGCGTCCAGCCATGTAGCGGCACGTTGCCGTGCAGCATGTCCCAGGCCTGCAGCGCCTGGGCCGAGCTCTCGGACGTCGCCGCCAGCCTGCCCGCCTGCCCGGCGTAGGCGAGGAACAGCAGGACCAGCAGCGCCGCACACGCGGCCGCGTTCACCCAGCGATGCCGCAACCAGCGGGCGCGACCGTTCCGGCCAGGCGGCACCTGCGAGCCGCCCTCGAGATGCTCCTGCTCGGTGGTGGTCGCGACGTCCGCGACCACCACGGACGGCCGTGCCGACCCTGATGAGCCGGAGGTTGCTGCTCGCACGCTGGCCCGCCTTCCACCTGACGCGATGGCATCGCGGGCGTCACGACAAACCGCTGATGCCCGCACCAGGAAGACTCGCGAACCCGCCGGATGTTGCTCGCCGTCCGAACACGAGCGGCCGGTGCTCAGCTATCGAGGACCGCGAACGCGTCGACCTCGATCAGGTACCCGGGCCTCGCCAGCGTCTCGACGCCGACCAGCGTGTCGGCTGGCTTGTGATCCCCGAACAAGGCAGTCCGCGCCGCTTCGATGACAGGCAGGTATTCCGGCCGGTGACGGACGACGAAAATGGTGATCTTCGCGACCTGGTCGGGGCGCGCACCAGCGGCGGCCAGCGCGCGTCCCAGATTCGCGAACACCTGACGGGCCTGGGCAGCCAGGTCGCCCGCCCCGGTGAGGTTGCCGTCGGCGTCCTCTGGCTCCTGGCCGGCGATAAAGACCAGCCTGGTTCCTGTCGCGACGACGACATGGGTGTAGGTCGGCGGGACCGGCAGGTCGCCGGGATTGATGAGCCTGAGCGTCATCGAGTCATTCTGTCGTGAGCGAGCAGGTCGACCAGCCGCTCCAGCTCGCTGGCACCAGCCCGCAGGTGCCTGGCTAGCTGAGCGCGGGCCTTCGACCGGCTCGCGTGCAGCGCATCGAGCAGGTCCCTGTGGTCGTCGGCGGTGCGGCCGAGCTGCCTGCTGGCGTACTCGGCCAGGGTGAGCGCGAGCCGCAATTCCTGCTGCAGGCTCGCGTGAAACCGGGACAACCGCCGGCTGCCAGCGGCCGCGACCAGCGTCGCGTGGAACAGCCGGTCGCTCTCCAGCACCTGGTCCGCGTCTCCGGTCGCGAACGCGTCCTCGATCCGGGTCAC
Source organism: uncultured Actinomycetota bacterium (assembly GCA_963739025.1). Taxonomy (GTDB): domain Bacteria; phylum Actinomycetota; class Actinomycetes; order Streptosporangiales; family Streptosporangiaceae; genus Chersky-822. The sequence goes on from CAVTYS010000010.1 coordinate 513,410, forward strand.
CAGTTCCGCCAGCTTCGCGTAGACGGCGGGGTCGCGGCTTGCGGTGAGGGCATCCAGCCCGGCGTTCTCAACCTCGGAGCGAGCGGCGTAGATGTCACGGACATCTTCGGCGGTGATCTCGGTGACCACGATGCCGCGGTTCATCTGGTAGCGGACCAGGCTCTCGCCTTCCAGGATCCTGGCGGCCTCTCTGACGGTGTTGCGCGACACCGTGAGCTCGGCGGCCAGTGCGACCTCGCGCAGCGGCGTGCCTGGCGGTATCCGGCCAGACAGGATTGCGTCGCGGATAGCCGCGGCGACCTGTCCGGTCGTGGACTGGCGCTGGATTATCGCCCCGATGCCGGCGATGGGGCTGGTCACGACTCTCCTAGCGGCAAGTCCTGGCCAGCGCCTTGCTGCTCGGCCACCCTGGCGATCAGGACGGCCATCGCGGCGTCCTGAATGCCCAGCCCGGTGAGGTCGGCGACGGTCAGCTCGTCAGCGCTGGTCCGCCCTGACAGCCTGCCCGACGCCAGCGCGCCCAGCTCGCCGTAGACAGAGCCGGCCTCGAACACGCCCGCCGCGATCGCGTGGTGCAACTCGCCAGACGCGGCGGCGCCGTCGACGCTGTCGGCGACGTACTTGTCCGCATCCGCGAGGATCCGCGGGGCGAGTTCCTGCTTGTGCGGCATGTCGGAGCCCATCGCGGTGACGTGCGTGCCGGCGGCCAGCCAGCCAGCCTCGACCAGCGGCTGGCTCGCGCTGGTCGCGGTGATCACCACGTCGGCTCCCTGCACCGCCTCGCGCGCGCTCTCTGCCGCGGAAGCCGCGATCCCGGTTTCTGTCACGTCCCGCGCACACTCCTCGGCGGCTTCCCGCCTGCGGCCCCATACTCGTACCTGGCCGATGGGCCTGACCTCGCGCAGCGCCTGCAACTGGTACCTGGCCTGCCCTCCGGTGCCGATCACCGCTGCGACTCTCGCGTCCTGCCGGGCGAGCAGGTCGGCTGCCAGCGCCCCGGCCGCCGCCGTGCGCAGCTCGGTCAGCAGCCCGCTGTCGGCGACCAGAATCCGCAGCCTGCCAGTCTCCGCGTCGTAGATGAGGGTCAGTCCGCCACTGACCGGAAGCCCGCGCGCCGGGTTGCGGTAGAACCCCGTCGCGGTCTTGACCGCGAACACCGGAGCACCCCGCAGGTAGGCGCCCTTCACGTGCAGCTCGCCGTCGACCTCGGGCAGGCGCAGCTCAAGCGGCGCAGGCATGACCGCCCGTCCCTGGTCCGCTGCGACGAACGCCTCGCGCACGACCGCGATCGCGTCGGCCATGCCGACCAGCCGCCGGACGTCGCCGCGGTCAAGGACCAGGACCATCCGAACCCCGCCCTCCGATCTTGAAGCACCGCGCCTACTCACACTAGATTGTCAGATTGTTCAGCAATCCAGCAAGACTGAATCCAGCAAGACCGACAGACGCCGGAGTACCACCATGCCCCTGCCCGCGCCCGTGCCCGCGCTGCGCCGCGACGATTTTCCCGCGCTCGACCGGTTCACCTACCTCAACACCGCGTCGGCGGGCCTCGTACCCGCGTCGGCGTTCCGGCCGGCGCACGAGTTCGAGGCCGAGCTAGCCCAGGCGGGAACCACCGGGATGGACGAGGACACCGAGGTCGCGATCCTGGAAGAGGCGCGCGCCGCCGCCGCCGGACTGCTGAACGCGGACCCGTCGACGATCGCGATCGGCACCAGCTTCACCGAGGCGCTGTGCCAGGTCGCTTGGTGGCTGCGTCCCGGCCGCGGCCAGAACATCGTGAGCAGCGACGCGGACTTCCCCAGCGTCACCTACCCATGGCACAGGATCGCCGAGGACACCGGCTGCGAGGTCCGCCTGGTCAGCGTGCTGGACGACCCCGAGGGCTTCGACGTCGCCAAGATCGCCGAACAGGTCGATTCGGCGACCGCCGCGATCTGCATCAGCCACGTCCAGTACCTCACGGGCCACCGGCTCGACCTGCATGATCTCGCGACGCTGGCGCACGACCACGGTGCCCTGCTGATCGTCGACGCCACCCAGTCCGCCGGCCAGGTGCCCGTCGACGTCACGGCCACCGGGGTGGACGTGCTGATCACCGGCTCCTACAAGTGGCTGTGCAGCACGTTCGGCGCGGCGGCCTGCTACCTCAGCCCGCAGGTCCTCGAGCTGTTCCGGCCCCCGTTCGTCGGCTGGCGTAGCACGCAGCAGCCGTATTCGCTCGACGCCCGGTGGCAGCCGCTTGCCGCGACCGCCCGCCGCATGGAGTATTCGACAATGTCGTACGCCTCGGCGATCGCCTTCGGCCACGCGATCCGCTACATCAGCGCCATGTCACTCGACGAGGTCGCTGCCCACAACGCGGAGCTCGCCAGCCAGGTCTCGGAGGGACTGGCGCAGCGCGGCGCGAAGCTGCTCACTCCCGCCGACCCGCGCCGCCGGGCCGGCACCGTGACCGCGCGCTTCCCTGGTCACGACGGCGAGGCAGTCGCCGCCGAACTCACCAGGCGAGGAGTGATCGTCTCGCCGCGCGTGGGCTGCACCCGCTTCTCCATGCACTTCTACAACAACAGCGACGACGTCGACCACGCGCTCGCGGTCCTGGACCAGGTACTCCGGTGACGGCTGGCCCGGCCGTCGACTGGGCCGGCCATCTCGCCAGGGCGCGCGCGGCGGTCGCCGCAGCGCTGCCAGCCACACCGGTGATCGAAAGCCCGGGCCTCGGCGACGGCGTGGTGCTCAAGCTGGAAAGCTTTCAGCCGACCGGCTCCTTCAAGGTGCGGGGCGCGCTCGCGGTCCTGTCAGCGGGGGGCTCAGGGGGGTCGCCCCACCGGGCACGCACAGCCGCCGGCAGCGGCACCGGCATTGTCACGGCTTCCAGCGGGAACCATGCGCTCGGGGTTGCCTGGGCAGCACAGCGGCTCGGCCTCTCGGCGACCGTTGTCGTCCCGGTCAGCACATCTCCGGCAAAGCTCGGTGCCCTGCGGCGGTTCCCCGCCATCGTCATCCGCCGCGGTGACGACTACGAGCAAGCTGACCTGCACGCCCGCTCCCTCGCAGGCGACGGCCTGCGCTACGTCTCCGCCACCAGCGACCCCGACGTCATCGCCGGCCAGGCGACCATCGGCGCCGAACTGCTCGCCCAGCTGACTGGCACGTTCACCGTGGCCTGCGGCATCGGCGGCGGCGCGATGGCGTCGGGACTCGGACTGACCGGGCGTCAGAGCGGCCGGATGCGCGTCGTCGGCGTGGAGGCTGCCGCCTCACCCGGCATGTCGACCGCGATCCGGGCCGGGCAGATCACCCGCGTGGAGGTCCGCGAGACCCTCGCGGACGGACTGGCCGGCAACCTCGAACCCGGCATCGTCACCGTGGACCTGATCCGCGAGCATGTCGACGGTCTCGTCTCGGTCACCGAGGAGCAGATAGGGGACGCCATCCGCTACCTCGCCCGCGAGCACGGCCTGATCGCCGAGGGCTCAGGAGCGGTCCCCGTGGCCGCCATCCGCGCTGGTCTCATACCTGTTGCCGGCCAGGTTGTCGCCGTCATCAGCGGCCGCAACATCTCCCTGGACGTCCTGGCAGACCTTCTGGCCCGTGGCTGACGACAGACCAGGCTGCGCCGGATCTTGACACGACCAGTCTGGTAGTGGATCTATGTGGGTCACGAACCGTTGTCGCGGCGGAGGGTCCGGCGGTGCTGCTGATCGTGATGTACGAGACCCAGACGTGGCGCGTGCGTCCAGGCGAGACGTTCACGTTCGGCCGGGCGCCGAACTGCACGGCCGTCATGCCAGAAGACATCGGGCTCTCCAGGAGCGCCGGGAGCTTCAGGTTCGAGCACGACCACTGGTGGCTGCGGAACGACAGCCGCTCGTCGCTGCTCTACCTGTCCGGCGACCTCGGCTTCCGGGTAGACCTGCCGCCTGGGCTGCGGGTGCCGCTGCAGCAGTGGCACGTCAAGGTCCGGCTGCAGGGCGTGCACGCCGACTACACCCTGCGACTCCGGCTGCCCGATCTCGACGACGTACCTGACCTGCCCGATGACCCTGACGACGAGGACCTCGACGAGCAGCCGCCAGAAGAGATCACGAGCCCGGCCAGCGTGGAGACGAGCACGCACCGGCCGCCCAAGCTCAGCGACGACGACCGGATGGTGCTGGCGGCACGGTTCGAGGAATACCTGACCTGGCGGCACGTCGGGGAGCCCGCACCGCGGAGCGCGGCCGACACGGCGGCGCGGATCGGCTGGCAGACCCACACCGTGATCAAGCGCTGCGAGAACATCAGGAACCGCTACATCCGTTCTGGTGCCCCGGGACTGCGCGGGCCCCGCGCACTCGAGGACCTCGTGCGGCTCCTCATGTCTACCGGCGCGCTGACCGCCGATGACCTGCGGCGGCTACCCCCAGCGCCCGGTTAATACCCAAATATCCTTGCGGTGCGGTGGGGAGCCATCCCCTCCAGCCAGCTCGTGGGGATGCCTCCCTATCGACCTGCGGCCGAGCCGTTCATAGCGTGAGCGCCGACCACTTGTTCTGGCCTTTTCGCAGGAAATGCGAGAGGCCGACCGACCGGGCGGGGTCCGGCGGCTGAGGAGGCAGACACATGAAGCGTGTTCCCGGAAGACGGCGGCTGACCTGGCGAGCAGGCTTCGCCGCCGCCCTGACAATCGGGCTGGCGGGCCCGGCGGCGGCGGCAGCATCGGCGGCGCCTGCTGCGCTGGCTCAGGTGCGCGGCCACGCCCTCGGCACGTTGCCGATCATCAATCAGAAGACGATCGCGAGCTGGGGTGCCGATGGCTCAGGCCAGCTTGGCATCGGAACGGCGGGCGCCGATGTCACGCACCCCACCCAGATCACCGTGCTGGGCAGCGGCATCGTTCAGGTCGCGGCCGGTACCAGCTGGGGCCTCGCGCTACGCTCGGACGGCACGGTCTGGGGCTGGGGCGCCGGCATCTCTGGCAATCTCGGCTACCCGAACATTGGTTTCAGCACGGTCCCGATCCAAGTGCCTGGGCTGAGCAACATCATCGCCGTCTCGGCGGGCATCAACCAGGGCCTCGCGCTGCGCTCGGACGGCACCGTGTGGGCGTGGGGCGGCAACCAGTACGGTCAGCTCGGCAACGGAACGACGAGCCAGTCCCAGCCGACCCCGACCCAGGTGACCGGTCTGACCGGTGTCACCAAGATCGCGGCGGGCGGGTTGTTCAGCCTGGCGCTGCGCAGCAACGGGACCGTCTGGGCCTGGGGTTACAACCAAGACGGCGAGCTCGGCAACGGCACAACCTCGAACAGCTCAGTGCCGATCCAGGTTTCCGGCCTGTCTCGCGTCACGATGATCGCCGCCGGATCCGACTCCTCGCTCGCGGTTCGCGCCAACATCCTGACGGGAGCCCAATCGGTCCTGGCGTGGGGTTCCAACACCGCTGGCGAGCTCGGCGACGGGACGCACACTGAGCGCAGCACCCCGGTCGGGGTGACCGGGATCGGCGCGCCGGGGATCGCTGGCATTACGGCTGGCGACGGGTTCTCGCTCGCCCTCGGCACCGACGGGTCGGTGTGGGGCTGGGGCGCGGACGGCTTCAGCCAGCTCGGCAACTCCCCAAACCCGCCAGGGACCCCTGTGCCGGTGCGCACGATCGCTCCGGGCAGCGGTATCACTCAGCTCGCCGCCGGAGTCAATCACGTGCTCGCGCTCAAGTCGAACGGAACGGTGCTGGCCTGGGGCAACAACCAGAATGGCGGGCTCGGCAACGGGACGACGTACACCTCGAGCGGCCCGGTTCAGGTCACCGGCCTGTCCGGCGCGGCCCAGGTCTCGGCGGGCTGGGGGATCGGCTTCGCTCTCTATACGCCGCAGCCAGTGGCCGCGTAGTAGCCAGGGTTCGGTCTACCCGCGCCCTGATGTGCTCAGAGCCACAGTCCCGCGATGGCCTCGCTTCGCTGCTCGCACCTGGGCAGCGAGGCGAGGTACGCGCGCCAGCGAGCGCGGTCGGCCGTCCACGCTTGCAGATAGCTTTCGCAGAAGGCCGGGGTGATGCCATTTAGCTGTTCGCGCGCAGCCTGCAAGGAAGCCAGCATCTTGGTCTTGTCTGCGTCCTCGCGGTCAGAATCGCGCACCATCGCCTCGACGCTGGTGATAAAGCTCCGGCGCGATCGCAGGAAGTTCCGCCAGTGATCCCGGTCCGCGCCTTCAATCGAGCCATCCTTGTCGAGAAGCCAGTACAGGCCTTCGGCCAGAACGTCGCCCAGTTCCTCCGCCCGTGCCCGCTCGGGGCTCTGGAACGGGTCGTACGCCAGCTGGTTCACCTCGCCGATGATGGCTGTCGGCTGCAATCCCGCGTTGCCGTCCAGCAGGTAGAACCAGTCGTCGTTGTAGATGTCAGGGAAGAAGGAGTCGCAGCGGCTGACCTCGACCGCGAGTGCACCTCCGCCGACAAACGACTCCTGCTTGCCGCCGGCTTCACGGTAGGCGTGGCACACGACGGAGTTGTCAGGATAGCCGCCGATCCAGAAGCCCACCGCGTTGTAGCTGTCCAGGAGGCCGCCGGCCTTGTCGATATCTTCGGCGCTCAACTCGGCGATGTCGTCATCCAGGTACAGGATGCGTGACCAGCCGAGTTGGCACGCGAGCACGAGCGCGAGATTCCGCTTGATGCTCAGATCAGACTTGCGTTTGAAGATGCCGTCGCCCAGTAGCTTGCAGGTCCTTAGCTCGGGCAGGCTTAGCTCGGCGCGCGGCCGCATGTCGATAGCGATCAGGTCGACCTTCGCTGGCAGGTAGTCCCTGACCATCTCTGCTGACGTCGCCGGGCCGCTATGGAACGTCAGGAGCGGACAATCGAGGGCGAGCGCGAGGCTGGCGGCCTCGGTCAGGAACTCGGGCGGGCGAATGGTCGGCACGACGATGGCATCGATCCGGCGCCCCACGGCAGCCGAACCGACGACCGACCACACGAGGCCCCGGTGCGTTCGATGATGAAACGCGGTTTCCTCGTGTATCACGCCGCCGGCGGCCATTCGAAGAGCGTGTGTTCGCCGCTGCTCCAGTCGGGCGTCAGCGTCGCGCCGTTGACGATCTGCACGCGGGTGAGAACGCAGTAGGAATCGCAGCCAGCGAACCGCGAGCTCAGGTAGTCGCCATTGCGATCACGGAACTGGGCGTCCGTCAAGGCTCGGACGGCACCGTAGGTGCCCCGCCCGTACATACCATTGCAGATTGTCACGGTGCGAAGGCGGTTGAAGGGGTTGGCTGCCCGCACAAACAGGGCTACGTCCTCCTCCAGAACCATCCGACCGCCGGACTTGCGCAGCACCGGCCGGTACTGTTCGGTCGCGCCGCTGGTATCTGCCTCGAAGTACTGAGCGCCTTCCGTACTCCAATCTGCTACCTGCCGGACGGGAAGTTGGAGCCTATCGAGAACGGTCTGAGTGAGCGCGTTCCAGTCGACTCCGCCGAGTACGGCCAGATGCGTCTGGATGTCGTCGTGTTTCAGCTCGTTCGCGATGCGGCGGTAGACATGGCTTCCCGGGTTGGCGGCCCTGAGGTGCCCGTACAGTTCGAAGAGCGAGTCAAGCTCGGAATAGGTCAGCAACTCGATGAAGTCGGGGTCGTTGACGTCTGTGTAGGGGATCTTGTCGAGCATGTCCTGTGGCAGCTTGGCACAGACGGCCGTGACCGTGGCGCCGTCGTCAAAGCGCCACAGGCTCGACCCGATCGACTCAGACAGTGAGCGGCCGCCTGCGGGATCTCCCGACGCGGCTTCCATAGCCCGGCCGCGCAGCCGCATGAGCTCACTTGTGAGCTCGTTCAGCGTGCGCCGTTCCGCGTCCGTGAGACTTGCTCTGTCTATGAGGCGGGGTGCGCCGCCGTCAAAGGAGCGGGGGGTCGCGAACAACCGGGCGTATGCCTCGAGCCGGTGTACAGGCGGAATCCGCGGGTTCGTCGTGGACTCCCAGGACGAGATCAGCGGCACGCTGAGCCCGCCAAGCGCGCGAGCGAGCTGCGGCTGAGTGATCCGGAGCTCCGGCCAATGCAGTTCGCGGAGGTCACGCAATCGGGCGGCAAGCGAGTGCCGCGCGTCCCCGCCGTTCAAGCCCACGCCTCTGCTTGGTGAAGTTCACGAAAGTGGTGCGAAGTTCATACCAATCTACAGTGATCGCGAAACTTCAGTCCAGTCGCTGGGATCGGATATGGTTTGCCACCCATCCGCTATCGGTCATCTCGTCGCATGCCTGTCATCTGGGCGATGAGGACAACGAGCGGGTTCAGGTCATGGGTGCGAAGTTCACTCCCCCGGTTCATGCGTCAGCGCCGCCATACGGCTCCTGTCCCCCCAAGGGACTCGCAGGATCACGGTGCGGTCACCTTCCTGACTGGCCGCAAACCTTAGCTCGCCTTTGCTGAACGTCACGTTAATCAATAGCTCGAGCCTGTAGCTGATACTGGCCAAGATTTAGTTTGCGGCTCTGCAGATCCTGCATCTCTCGCCACTTTATAAAGGTTTAGCTGGACTGATGCATCGACAGCCGCCAGAAACCCGTGCGATGGTGCGTGCATGAGCAGGAATCAACTATCGCGGCAGCCAGCAAAGGAGGTCACTATTAATGGCTCCGTTCTGCCCACGCACATCCGATGAAAGGCTTCAAGGCTCCTGCCTCACGAAGCAGGACGCCCGCACGCCAGTCACCTAGCGGAGGTGAGTCCCATGATTGCGACGATAACCGGCCACACCCTGACGACGACCGCCAGCATGGCCTGCCAGATCCAGCTGCACTGCCCGTTTGCCGCCCCGGCGTCAGCCCCGCCAGGCGCTGGCACGATCACCTTGCTGATCGTGGTCCTCATGGTCGCCTGCATGGTGGCGGTCGCCGGAGCCGCCAGGCTCGCCGCCTCGTTGCTTACCCAGTTCCTCCAAGTCGCGGCAAACATCGCTTCGACCCTGTTTACGCTGGTGATTCTCGCGGTAGTTGTGGTGGCACTGGCGATTCATCACTGAGCGGAGGAGCGAGCGCAGCCGAAGCGAGGAGACGGACCGAAGTGGACAGCGGACACGATACTGTTACCCGCCAGGAACAGACACGCGCCAAGCCGGCTAGGTGGTATTGTCCGACCCGAAAGGCTTGGAGTGCCAGCGGGCAGGCGCGTGTTGGCGGGGCTGGACGGCGTCGTCAAGCCATTCCAGCTAATCACCTTGATTTGCAGCGCGCTAGCTAACTTCTGGGCACTCGGAGAATCCATGACGATCGTGGCTGCACCTTTGAACTCCGCAACATCAGCGGTCACGCCCAGCATAGCTCGGATTGCGCCAGAAAACCTAACTCAGTTGAAACGCCTCAGGCTTCGCGCATTGAAAGACTCGCCGGATTGCTTCCTGTCAGCCCACACCATTGAGCGGCACTACCTAAACAAGCGCTGGGCGGCGGAATTCAAGCGTGGCGAGTGGTACGCGGGGGTCAGCAACGGTGCTGACGTCAGCCTTATCGGTGTCACCAGGGAACCCGAGATGCCAGAATCCGAGTGCTTCATCGAGTACATGTGGGTAGCCAGGAGTTTCCGCAGGCAAGGAATCGGCCGGCACATGCTCGAGGAAGTGCTGGGGATCCTGCGCGCGTCCGGTGTGAAAGCTGTCTATCTGTGGGTTCTCGACGGCAACAATGCGGCCGCAGAGCTGTACCAAAAGGTCGGGTTTGCGTTCACCGACGTCGTGCAGCCACTCGCTGCACGCCCAGGGCGCAGCGAGCACCAGATGATGCTCGCCCTCGCCTGACCGCGCCGTCGCCTTGCATCTCGACGGCGATGACCTGGCGCTCGGCGGCGAGCAGCGCCGGGTAGTCGTTCATCAGGCCGGTGGTCATCAGCACGCCGTGCAGCAGCACCAGCGGCGGCCCGCTGCCCAGCGTCTCGTAGTACAGCTCCAGGTCGCCGTGGCGCGCGAGCGCGGCCGTCACCCTGACGGCGGCGGCGTGAGCTGCAGGTAGATCACCCCGTTGTCGTAGAGCTCGGCGTCCGCCCGCGTCCACTTCGCTGGCGGGAGCCCCTCATCGAACAGCCGGGGGCCTGTACCGCGCGTGACCGGGTAGACGAACAGGTGCAGCTCGTCGACGAGCTGGTCGGCGATCATGGCGCGGACCAGGGTCCCGCTGCCGCTGACGTAGAGCCCGTTGGACGCCTCCTCCTTGAGGGCCTCGATCCGCTTGGGGTCGTAGGCTCCGATGATCTCCGAGTTCTGCCACGTCGGCGTCCGCAGCGTGGACGACACGACGTACTTCGTGGTGTCGTTGAAGAACGGTGCGCCAGGGTCCTCCTCGGCCGTGCGCTTTGACCATGTCGGCGCGAACATCTCGTAGGTCTTCCGGCCGAGCAAAATGCCATCGCTGCTGCTCGTGGCCTTCGCGATAGCCTCGCCCATCCTCGGGTCGAACCCGAACTCAAAGGTCCAGCTCGGGGTGTCGATGACGCCGTCCAGGCTGATGAACTCGTGCACTCGGATCGGTCCCATAGTTCCTCCCTCGCGTGACAGAGCCTGCGGTCCGCGGCCTGCGGTCCGCTGCGCGCGGTCGCTTTGCACGTTCGCCAGCGTAGCCAGGGGTGTGGTCGGCCGGCCGGTCCATCCCCGGCCTTGCGGCCGCCCCGGCGCCCAGCACTGGCCACATGCTTCACATTGATCTCTCGGACCACGTGAGTCGCAAGATCAATTCGGTGGCCCATGTATCGGTGAGACACCCATCACGCTGAGAGGTGGTGGGTGTCACTCCGATACGCGGGGATGCGCGGCTCGCCCCTGAGGCCGCGCCGGTGATGAGTGCCGCGCTGCGGTTACCACGTTGCCGCGACGGTGAGCGGCGCTCGCCGCAACTCCGCGACCAGGTCGGCTCCGTCCGTAGCCGCACGTCGCACCATCGCCTCCGGCGTGTCCCCCGCCGATGTGATCGTCCCGGCTGGCGCCGCCGTCCAACCGAGCGCCGCGTAGAACGGGACAAGCTCATGCTTGCAGAATAGGATCACCATTTCCGGATGCCGCTCATCCAAGAAAGAATTCGCGGCCCGCATGATTTTCGAGGCGAGTCCCGCATGCCGGTACGGCGGAAATGTAAAGACGTTGCTGAGTCCCGCCACCGGGACCTGCTCGCCCTCTCGCGTGGCGGCACCCGAGACGATGTCGGCGTAGCTGAGCAGCACCTGTCCGTCAACGCAGGCCAGATGCATCGTAGCTGGAAAGGGCTGGTTCCTGAGCCGACCTCCACCGGAGAACAGCCACGGCCATTCACATCGCATAAAGGAAAGCGACTGCCAGACGATTGCGCAGGGAAGGGTGCCTTCTTGATGGAATCTTATTTCCGCCGTCACCGATCAATCCTGGCACCCGTACCCGATTAATGGCAGGCGCACGGGTGCGTACAGAATGATGCTCATGACCGCGCCTCACGACCCCATCTCCGTCGTGCCTGCCAACAAGGCGAGCTGGGAGGACCTGCAGACCGTCCTCGGCTCGCGCGGCACAGCGCACAGATGCCAGTGCCAGCGCTACAAACTGGCGCCGAAAGAGTCCTTCGGCTCGTTCCCCGCAGAGGAGCGCGCGGACCGGCTGCGCCAGCAGGCCGACAGCGGCCACCCGGAGTCTGATGCGACAAGCGGCCTGGTCGCGTATCTCGATGGGGAGCCCGTCGGCTGGTGCTCGGTCGAGCCGCGCACCGCGTACGCCGGCCTGCTGCGGGTCTTTCGTACTCCGTGGGATGGCCGCGACGAGGACAAATCCGACGACAGCGTGTGGGCGGTGACATGCTTCTACACCCGCAAGGGCTTCCGCAAGCGCGGCATCGGCATGGCCCTTGCGCGGGCCGCCGCCGACTTCGCCCGCGAGCGCGGCGCCCGCGCGCTCGAGGGGTACCCGATCACGACGACGAACGTGATCACCGAGGAACTGCACGTCGGCACCGTCAGCATGTTCGCCGAGGCGGGCTTCACCGAGGTCAGCCGGCCGACGGTGCGGCGCGTCGTGATGCGGCTCGACTTCTAACCCCGAGCCGCCCTTTCCGTGATCGCGAAGGATTGTGGGTCCGATCGATCGCAACCAATCGCAACCAAAATCCTTCGCGATTATGAAAGCGGGCACGGCGGGCACGGCGGGCTCAGAGGGCGATCCAGTCCGTGACGACCGGCCGGCTGTCCTCGGCGCTGCCGGTGCACAGCAAGCTGAACGGGCCCTCGCGAAGCTGGCCGCTGAACCGGCCGAGCTCATCGGCGTCGAGGTCGGAGACGTCCTGGCCCTGGCGGATTCGCACGGTCACGGGCTGCGGCGGCGCGACCTGGCCGAGGATGCGGCGTGCCTGCCCGATGCCGGTGACCTGGACATCGACGGTCAGGTCCGGCGCCTCGAAGGACAGCAGCCTGGCCTGGTCAGCGCCGCGGAGCAGCACCCCGTGGTGCTCGGCTACGGAATCGAAGACGAGCTCGGCGAGGTCGGTGTCGACAGTCCGCCACGTGTAGCAATCCTTCGCCGCAGCCAGCAGCCGTTCGGGCACCGGGTCGAGACGCTCGATGATCTGCCTGAGCTCCCCTTCGAGCACGGCATCGTCATGCTCGTCCCGCACGTCCGTCCTCCTGGTTGTCCCTCTCCTTGGTATGAGGCTGCGACTCGCTGCCGGATACCTCGCCGATGCGGCGCCTGAGTTGCTGCAGGCAGCGAGCGCGGGTCGGCCCGATGCTGCCGACCGGAACGTCAAGCGCCGCCGCGGCCTCCGCGTAGCTAGGCCGGCTCGTCGCCATCAGCACCCGGAGAAGCTGCTGGCAGCGAGCGGACAGTTCGCGGAACGCACGCCACATCTGCTTCGCGCGATGCGCTTCGAGGCGTGCCTGCTCGGCCTCGAGCGTCGCGAGTTCCGGCGACCCCTCGTCCGCGGGAAGAAAGTCGGCCAGCGCCGCGTCCTCCATCGGAACGTCCCGCCGGCGGACGCGTACCACGCGCAGCGACTCGCGCCTGGCCGTCGTGGCGAGCCACGCGCCAAGCTGATCAGGGTTCTGGATCCGTCGCAAGTTCTCGGCCAGACGGAGCCAGACCGTCTGATAGACGTCACCCGCGTCAGCCTGACCGAGGCGGAACCCCCGGGCAACGGCCCAGACCAGGCCGCTGAAGCGCTCCACGATCGCGCGCCATGCCGCCTCGTCGCCTTCCGCGGCCGCCTTGACCAGGCTGCCCGTCTCACCCTGCTCCACGGGCCACATTCCTCCGTTTACCCCGCTAAGCGATGAAAGGTACCTGCACCATTGTCGACCATCCGGCCTCGCCTATGCGGCACCGAACGCCACATAGGCGCGCGCCGCCGCGTATGACCATGGCTCGTCGTGCAGGCTCAGCCGGGCGTCGCGCAACGCGGCCGACGTCGTGGCGCCGCCGGCGAGCCGTTCGTGCAGGCGGAGCGTGACCGGCACGGTGGCGGCGTCGTTCACCGCGACGACCGGAGCGATCACGCCCGCGGTGCCGACCTGACCGAGCGCGGCAACCAGGCCAAGGAGCTCGTCGGCTCCGGCCGAGCCGGTGACACCGCTGTCGCAGCACGAGAGCACGAGCCGGTACGGCGCGCGCTTCAGCCGCTGCAGGTCATGCACGGTCAGCGGACCGTCGTCCAGCATGAGCGAGGAGAAGAGCGGATTGTCTGCACGGAAGCTGCCGTGCGCCGCGATATGCGCCAGCCATCGCCCCTCAAGGCAGGCCAGCACGTTCTCGGCCGTGGCAGCTCCTGCCGTGAGCACTTCGGCGTGCGGGTAGCGGCTGGCCAGCCCCGCGACCTCTTGCGCCGCGCCCTCCAGCCCAGGACCCACGACGACGGCGACCAGGCGTTCGGCCGGCGCGACGGCCGCGCGTCCGCGCAGCCACGTCAGAGCGGACGGGACGACGCTGACGAACCTGTCGGCCAGCGCCGGCAGCGTTCCCCACGGCACGGCGTGCAGCGCGGCAGGCGGGGCGATGACCAGCGGGCCATCACCCAGCTCGTCAAGCGCGGCGGCGAAGAGTTCCCGCTGGAGGCGCCAGGCCGACGCTTCAAGCGCTGCGACCGAAGCCCCGATGGCCCGCACCGGGTCACGGCCCGCGTGCTGCGTTACGCCTGGCTCGGCATAGTAGGCGAGCCGCTGGAGCGCGAACCTGGTGAACTCCGCCTCGCGCAGCGCGGCGTCCCAGGTTCCGCCGGCGTGCCGGCGAACCCCGGCGGCCGTGGCGACGAGCACGTGCAGCCGGCCGTCGAGCCTGAAGATCTCGACGAGCCTGGTATCGCCGAGCGCCGCGAGAATCTCGTCGACATCGACGTCGTCGCGCGCCGCGCCGTCGTGCGCTGCCGCACCTGAGGTGCGCAGTACATGCCGCCTGACCTCCTCTTCGGCGCGCAGCCGGTCCCGTTCAAGCCCGCCGGCCGATCCTCCGCTGGTCATGGCCTCGTTGATCAGGCGCGTCTGATGTCGCAGCGTCGCGAGACCGGCGGCGAGCTCGCTGTCGTCCGGCGGACGGACGGGGGGCAGCGCGAAGGTTGTCGCCCGCCAGCGTTCGGTCCACCGCAACAGCAGGCGCGGGTCATCAGCGGCCAGCGCTTCCCGCGACGCGATGGCTGCGAGCGCGCTGCCGTGCGCGGTCGCAGCGGCTCGCATCTCGACCGCTCCCAGGCTGAGCTGGTACGCGTCGAGAATCCGCAGGCCCTGCTCACACGCGTCGAAGACGGCCGCGCGGCGCCCGGCGACCTGAGCGCGCCGTGCGGCGGCGTACCAGCCGAGCACACGACCCGCGGTCGGCCTGCCCGAGCGGGCACGAGCCGCGCGCACCAGATGCGGCTCGGCGGCGAGGACGCCGCCGCGGGCAAGGGCGACGTCGGCGGCCAGCATGTGCGCTTCGACGGCTTCTGGTACGCGGTGCCTGTCGGCTGCCGCGGCGGCGGTGCTCGCGTCGCGGAACAGGAGGCGACTGCGTTCTCCCGAGGCGTACCTGGCCCTGGCCACCTTGATCCGAGCGAGCGTCTCGCCGCGTTCACGTCCCTGCCTGCGAAACAGCCGGGCGGCCTCGACGGCGCTCGAGCGAGCGAGTTCGGGCTCCTCGGCGGCTAGCGCGGCATCCGCCACGCGCAGGAGGGCATTGGCCAGGTAAGCGGGCGACGCGCCCTGACCGCGCAGAATGCCGGCCGCTTCCCGGCTATGACGGAGCGCATCGGCGTGCAAGCCCGCGGCAAGCAAGGCCGCGCTGCGGGCCTCGGCAAGTTCCAGCGGGTGAGCACCGGCGGCGGTATACATCTTCTCAGCCGCGTCATAGTGCGCCAGCGCCGCTGGCACATGGCCGAGCAGGGACGCCACGAGCCCGCGATTGCACCGGGCGACGGCGGCCTCGAACTTCTGGTCGGAGGCTTGCAGCAGGGCCTCAGCGCGGCTGAGAGCTTTCTCAGCGCCTTCAGCCTCGCCGCGGTCGATGAGTGCCTGCGACAGGTTGATCAGCGCCCGGGCCTCCCAGATCGAGTCGCCAGCGGCACGAAGGCGCCGCGCCGCGCGACGGAGATCGTCGACCGCCTCGTCGGTGCGGCCGAGGATGTGCAGGAGCGCACCGCGGCGGAGCCGCACCCGCTCCGCCATGACGCCAGACACCTTGCTGAGGGCCTCGTCCATGTGGCGGATGGCCTCGGCGCTGCGGCCGGCGAACGCGAGCGTCGGGCCGAGGCTCGCCTGCACGTCGGCCTCTCGCTCGCTGCCGCAACACGCCGCGGCGGCCAGGGCGGCGCGCAGAAAGCGCACTGCCTGACGGACGTCGCCCTGTCCCCGGCTGGCGACGCCTAGAGCCTGGGCGGCGTAGGACCGCGCGTAAGGGTCGCGGGTCGCCGCGAGCACCCGCTGGGCCATGGGGGCGGTATCAGCGGGGCGGGAGAGCGCCAGCAACGGCAGATGCTCAACAGGCACCTCGAGCCACGCGAGCTCCGTCGCGGCCGACTCGCGCATCGCTGCCGTGGACATTTACCTAAGAGTAGGAAAGGTAAAGGTCATATAGATAGTCTTAGCCGGGAATAGCGGGCGGTATTTTAGGCCGGCCACCCGACGACCCGGGGGCGATCTAATGACGGGGAATGGTGAGGCCGTCGCGGCATCTGCCGCGGACGATCGCGCGCGCGAGGCGAACCGGCAACGGCTGGTGCCTGAGACGCGGGCTGCCCTGCAGCGCGACCCTGATGTGCGGGCGTGGCCGCCAAGCTGGGAGCAGGACAGGCACGTCGCGTACTTCTACCGGAGCAAGTCGCTCCTCACCCGTGACCGTGACCTGCCGCGGGTTCGTGACGCCCTGCGTGCCCTTGGCGCGCTCCCGGACGAGCACGCCGCGGCCGGCGGAGCCACGGCCGGCGGAGCCACGGCCGGCGGAGCCACGGCCGGCGGAACCGCGGCCCGCGGAACCGCGACCGGAGAGACCGGCGACCATGCGCTCATCGCCGGCATCAGCAGGCTCGGCATACAAGTCCGTGACTCGCAGCACACGCCAGACGCCCTCAATGACCTCGACCAGCGGCTGGGCATCGGTGTCGCGACGCATGACCACGCGTTCATCATCACCCCGCTCACCATTTGCCCGGCCACCGAGCCCGAGCCTGTTATCACGCCGCAGCAGGCGGCTGACCCTGCGGCGGTCCAGGCCGCGCTCTGGCCGGCCATCGGCGACCCGTCCGCCGGAGCTGACGTCCAGATCTCAGTCGTGGACACGGGCCTGATTGACGGCGCCAGCGCGTGGGCCCCGTGGATCGAAGGTGTTCAGCCCGATACGAGGGCCGATGTCGAGGATCCGGACCGCATCAAGGCGGGATTCGCCGATCCGTACGCCGGCCACGGCACATTCGTGGCGGGCGTGGTTCGCTGCCTGGCACCCGCGTCGCGCGTGGTCGTGGAGCGCGAGATCGAGGTCTCTGGCTTTGTCAGGGAATCGAGCCTGATCATGCAGATCCATGACGCGTTGTCACGCTCCCCCGACATCATCAGCATGTCCGCTGGCGGCTTCACCAGGGGCAACGTTCCCTCCCTCGCCTTCCAGGCGCTCTGGGAAGAGCGGTTGAGCCAGCTCGGCGGCGTCGCGTTCGTGGCGGCCGCTGGCAACGACGGCCGCACCGCCCCGTTCTGGCCCGCCGCGTTCCCCTGGTGCGCGGGCGTCGGCTCGATGAGCCGCGACGGCCAGCGCCGGTCGTGGTTCAGCAACCACGGGGCCTGGGTCGACGTGTACGCGCCAGGCGAGGACATCGTCAACGCCTACGCGAGGCTCAAGTACCTGACCGTCACCGACGGCACGGTCAGGGACACGTCAGCCGGCATCGTCAGGTGGAGCGGCACCTCGTTCTCCACGCCCATCGTCACGGGGCTCATCGCTGCCAGGATGTCGCGCACCGGCGAGAACGCCCGCCAGGCCAGCACCGCCCTCCTGGCCGCCGCCAGATCCCAGTTCCGCCCCCACGTGGGCCCCCGCCTGTTCCCTTAACCATCCCCGAGTCTGCTGCCAGCAGCACGCAAATCCGAAGAAAGTCGGATCGGATGGGCGACGTGGACGTATCTGGATGGGTCCTGGCGACTCTGTTCTGAGTAGGCACCAGTCAGACCACCGCGGTTACGCGGCCGGATGATCCGACGGGGCCCGGGGGGCGGCGGCCGCCCCGGAATCGTCGACTACGACGTCCACGATCCCGGGGCGGCCAGCGTCGTGCTCGGGTGCGCGCGCGGGAAATCGGGCCGCGGCCCGACCGAAAGCAGCCGGCGATGCTTCAGTACCGTTTTGCGCCTCCGCCTGACGCGGGAACGACCCCGCCCGCGCTAACGGCCATGCGCAAGGCGTTCAGAATGGTGCGCGAGACGGCGTCAGCCTGGCGTTCGCGCATCGGCCAGGACGCTATCGGTGCAGACATTTCCGATTCCTGAGGCGGCGCGTTCCTGCGTCGCTCGCCATCAGCCGTCTCCCTGGCTCCGCGAGCGATCAGCCCGCGGTGGCAGCGTATGTCCAGAAATCGCGCATCCATCGCGGCGTGACCGGGCTGTCCGCCCCGACCTGCGTCAGGAGAATGGCGATCGTGCCCGCGGACGGAACGATGTGCGCCGACGTTCCTGTCCCGCCGACCCAGCCATAGCGGCCAGGGACGTTCCACGGGTCGATGGCCGCGATGTCGACCGACCCGCCGAACCCCCAGCCCTGGCCCTCAAGGAACAGCGCGCCGATCTCGCGGTGCGCCGCGCTGGTGTGGTCGGTGGTCATCAGCCGCACGGATTCCTTGCTCAGCAGCTGGCGGCCGTCCGCCGCGATGCCTTCTGCTAGAAGCATTCTGGCGAACAAGGCCCAGTCGTCGATGGTCCCCGCCAGGCCGCCGTTGCCGAGCGGGAACGGCGGAGGCGTACTCCATTGCCCGTCAGGCGCATCGGCTAGGCGGAGGTCACCAGCGCCGCTGGTCCGGTAATAACTGGTAAACCGCTCGCGCTTGGCAGGCGGCACCTCGAAGGCGGTGTCTGACATGCCCAGCGGCCCCAGCAGCCGATCGGCGAGGAATTCAGGCAGCGACTGGCCCGTGACCCTGGTGATCAGCACGCCCTGCAGGGTCGAGCAGGTGTCGTACAGCCACGCCTCGCCTGGCTGGTACAGCAGCGGGACCGTGGCCAGGTCGGCCATCCAGATGCCGGGCGCTGGGAAGCTGCGGATCTCGCGGCCGTCCTTCTGGACGGCGGAGAGCGGCCGGACCGCCGGGAGCCCGAAGTCGGACGGGAAGCCGTAGCCCGCCTGGGAGCTGAGCAGGTCGAACACGGTGATCTTCCTGGCCGCCGGCACCAGGTCGTCCGGCTCGCTGGCCGGCGTCCTGGCCACCATCGGCGCGGCCAGTTCCGGCAGCCACTCGTCGACGGGGTCGTCAAGCCTGATAGCGCCGTCGTCGACCAGCATCATGACCGCCGCGGCCGTGATCGGCTTGGTGATCGAGGCGAACCGGAAGATCGAGTCCCTCTCCATCGCGGGCCCGCCGAGGCTGGCCTCGCCGACCGCCGCGAACTCAGCCCGGCCGCCCATGTCACCGCGGGCAACCAGCCCCACGGCTCCCGGCAGCGATCCGTTGCTGACGTGGGCCTCGAGCACACTGCGCAGGTCAGTCACCGGTCCCCCTCTGTCGTGTCCGGTCACGAGGTTAGACCGTCAGGCTGGCAGGGATTCATCGGCCAGCGGCCTGCTCAGGCGGGATCTTCCAGTGCCGGCCATGGCTGCCCTGGAACCGCGTAGAACGCAGGAACTAGGACTAATGGCGCGTAAGCTTCAGCTGCGATTGGTCCCGGCAGCGACAACGCCCTGTTCGGCGTCACCGCCACCTCCGCCGGGAAAGCCTCGGCGGTCGGCGACTACACCAGCGGCGGCAAAGAGAACTGGGGATCGTCCCGCTCAGCTCCGGTGACAACACGCTCATCCTGCACTGGAATGGCACCAGGTGGTCGCTGGTCAAGAGCCCCGACCCGGGCATCGCCAACCCTCAACGCCGTGGCCGCCAGCTCGTCCAACGTGTGGGCAGTCGGCAAGTCCGACCCGCCGTCCAAGGCCGTCGCCTTCCACTGCTGCTGAAGCTCAGCCGAGCGGTCAGGAACCAGGGCGGACGGGGCGATCGCCACGGACGAAGGCGCGCCGTGCACGCGGCACCGCCTCGATCCTGGTCATCGTCACCTCATCCGGGTCCAGGAAGCCGGCGATGCAGGACAGGCACCATGGGCGGCGTACCACTCGGGCGTTCTTGGCCATGACCCAGAATCCGGCCGCGCTCTTGCACCTGCAGCACGCTTGCATGGCTTCGTTCTCGCCCCCGGAGGACCCGGCTTCTTCCCGGTCCCGCGATAGTGTCCCCAGCGTGACCGGCAGTAGTCCCCCGCGCTGGCGCGCAGACTGAGTATTTGCGCGATCTTGGCGCAAGCGGCCCAAGTCCCGGCGGAGCACATACGGTATCCACCATGGAGCGGCACGAGCCTCCGGTGCTGGGCAGGGAAGGCGAGCTGGCGAGCATCGACACTTGGCTGGCTCAGCTTCCCGGCGCCGCGACGGCCAGGCTGCTGGTCATCGCCGGTGAGCCTGGCATTGGCAAGACCACGCTGTGGGCCGAGGCGACAAGGCGCGCGAGCGCGATCGGGTGCCGGGTCCTGTCATCTCGCCCGGTGCCATCCGACGCCGGGCTGCCGCACGTCGTGCTGGCCGACCTGTTGCGTCCGGTAGCCGATGAGGCGCTCCGATCGCTGCCGGTCCCGCAGCGCAGGGCGCTGGAGGTGGCCCTGCTGCGGGCGGATCCTGGCGAAGGCGATCTTGACCCGCGTGCTATCGGCAGCGGGCTGACGACGTTGCTCGACCAGATGCTCGCCGATGGTCCGCTGATCCTGGCACTGGACGACGCCCAGTGGCTGGATCCTGCCTCGGCTATTTCCATCGGGTTCGCGCTCAGGCGGCTGGAGAACCGGCCCGTCGCGGTGATCGCGGCGGTCAGGGTCTCCGAGACCGGTAGGCGTGACGGCGAGTTCGCGGCGATCGAGTCATCGCTCAACAGCACCCGGATAGATGTCGGCCCGCTGAGCGTCGCCGCGATTCATCAGATGTTCAGGCGGGCGCTTGGTGGCTCGTTCCCGCGCCCCCTGCTGGTTGGCATACACCGCGCGGCCGCAGGCAACCCGTTCTACGCGCTCGAGATCGCCAGGGAAATCCTGCGGGTCGGCATCCCGCCTCCTGGCCAGCCGCTGCCTGTTCCTGCGAACCACCGGGACCTGGTGCTGCTCCGCCTGCGCAGGCTGCCGCGAGTAACTCGCGACGTGCTAGCAGAACTGGCCGCCATGCCCAGTGCTGCCGTCGGGCAGGTCGACCTGGACGCACTCACGGCCGCCGAGCGGGCAGGCATCGCCGTAGTCAGGCCCGGAGGCCGGGTGGAGTTCACCCACCCGCTGTTCGGGTCAGCCTTGTACGCGTCGCTGCCGGAGGCGGACCGAAGGAAGCTGCACCAGCGGCTGGCCGGCCATGCCGCAGACCCGGTTGAACGGGCCCGGCATCTAGCGCTGGCGGCCGGCGGGCCTGACGAGGTCACGGCCGCCGAACTCGAGCGGGCCGCGGCGACGGCCGCCGCGCGCGGCGCGGCGGACACAGCGGTCGAGTTGCAAGAACAGGCCTGCCGGCTGACCCCGGGGACGGATCAGCAGGCGCGAGTACAGCGGAGTATCGACCTGTCCGAGCGCCGCTACTTCGCCGGCGACCCGAACGGGGCGACCCGCGAGCTCGAGCGTTTGCTGGCGACGCTGCCGCCTGGTGACGACCGGGCGCAGGTCCTGCTGGGGCTGGGGAGCATGCGCTGGGTGCAGGGCGATGCCGAGGCCGGCCTGGAGCTCATGGAACAAGCGCTCGCCGAGGCGGGGACAACGGGGCTGCGCGCCAGTATCCATACGCGGATCGCATCCGGGTCTGACGACGCCGACGTCGCGGTGGAGCACGGCGAGGCAGCGCTCGCCCTGATGGATGAGAACGCGGACCCGCAGCTGTTCTCCTACGCCCTGCTCGTCGTCGCCCTGTTCAAGCTGCATTCCGGGCGCGGTGCCGATCACGCCGCGGTCGAGAAGGGCATGCGCCTGCAACAGGAGGCCGCCGGGTGGGTGATGAGCCCGGTTCCCGCGTTCTGGGCAAGGAACTTCGACGACTTCGGCGCGGCCCGGCAACGGCTCGAGGACCTCATCGAGGCACTCCGCAAGCAAGGTGACCAAGCGCAGGTGGCGCCCGCGCTCACGCACCTGGCCAGGATCGAGGCCATGACCGGGCACATGGAATCCGCCCGCGCGCTGGCCGCCGAGGCGCTGGACCTGGCCGCGCAGACCGATCAGGAGACCTACCTCGATGTAGCGCTGTGCGCTGAGGCCCACGTCCGTGCCTATGCTGGCGAGCTTGACGAAGCCCGCGCCTGCGCCTCGGACGTGCTGGACCGCCTTGGTGACCATCCGGATGCCGTACTGGAGGGAATGGCCAGGGAGGCGCTCGGCCTGGCGGCCCTGCAGGCAGGAGACCTGGCTGAGGCGGACCGCCAGTTCACCAGAGGCGACGAGATCAACGACCTCGTGCACAACCGGGAGCCGGCGAACCAGCGCTTCCAGGCCGACCACGCTGAGGCGGTGATCGGGCTCGGCGACCTGGACCGCGCCGAACGGCTCGTGGCCCGGCTTGAGGATCGAGCCGCCGCTCTGCCGCGACCGTGGATCGCGGCCGTCTCCCTCCGCTGCCGCGGGATGGCCCACGCAGCCCGCGGAGCCCTGGACGCCGCCGCGACCGGCTACGAGCAGGCACTGGCTGCGCACCAGGACCTGGACATGCCTGCCGAGCTCGGACGGACGCTGCTCGCCATGGGACGGCTGTACCGCCGACGCAACGAGCGCAGACGCGCACAAGAGCTTCTCGAGCGGGCGGTTTCTGTGCTCGACGCCGCCGGGGCGCTCGGCTGGGCGGCCGTCGCACGGGAGGAGCTGACGCGCGCCAGAGGCCAGCGAGGACACTCCGCTCAGCTGACGGCAACCGAACGGACGGTCTGCGAACTGGCCGGATCTGGCATGCGCAACCATGAGATCGCGGCACAACTGTTCCTGTCGGACAAGACAGTTGAAGCCAACCTCTCGCGCTCCTACCGCAAGCTCGGCGTCCGGTCGCGCACTCAGCTCGCGGCCGCCTTGGCCCGGGCCGACGAGGGCTCGAAGGCCGAAGCGTAGGGATTTCCCCGACGCGAGCGCGGGCTCCGCGGTCTTAGCGTCCGGTCATGAGCATCGGATCGCGTCCGCCGTCCCGGCAGGCAACGTCGCAGCCGGAAAGGGCCACGCCTGACGCGCGCGAAACGAGCTGGCAGATAGCCGAGTGCCTGCTGCCCGGAATCACCCCGGCGATCGCCGAGACGCTGGGCGACCAGGTCAGGGCGGAGCTCGCCCGTTCTCGCAGTACGGTGTCCTTCATCGGCTCCCTGCTGATGCCCGAGGACGAGGTGCTGTTGTGCCTGTTCGCAGGTCCCCTCGCCGAAGTCCGCGCGGCTAGCGAAGGGGCCGGACTGCCCTTCGAGCGCATTCTGGGCTGCTTGCGATTCGACTGGACCCAGCCTGAACCAGAGAAAGGACAATGAGAATGAACGCAAACCTCGCGCGGCGCGGCCTGGCGGCCGCGGCCTTGACCGCCACGCTGGCGCTCGCGGCCTGCTCAAGCCCGAGCACCGGCGACCCAGGCGGCCCTGGCACGACCGCCCCCTCGTCAGCGCCTGCGACCAAGGTCGCCGCCAGCCACTCGACGGCTCCCGGCGCGCTGTCGGGCAAGTGGTCTGGACATTACAGCGGCGCCTTCGACGGGACGTTTACGGTCAACTGGCGTCAGTCAGGATCGCACCTGCACGGCACCATCCAGCTTTCGAACCCCGGTGACACCCTGCCAATCAACGGGAACGTCAACGGCAGCGCGATCAGCTTCGGCACCGTCGGCTCGACGGCCATCACCTATTCGGGGACGGTCTCAGGCAACTCGATGTCGGGCACCTACAAGGTCCACAGCACCAATGGCGCGACCGGCGGTCCGTGGAGCGCATCCAAGGCCTGATGTCGGCGACGCCTGACCGTCTAACTCTGATCAGGGAGAAAGTCGATCAGGAGCCGGTTGATCGCGTCGGGCGCCTCGAGCTGCATCCAGTGGCCGTGGCCTTCGATCCGCTCGTAGCGCCACGGCCCGGATACACTCGCCGCGGAGTCCGTCATCTGCGGCTCGGTGAGGGCTATATCGCCACTGCTCCATATTCCCATGGTCGGCGCCTGCACGGCGGGAAGCACCAGCGGAGGGGCGGTCCAGGACTCTGGCGGGACGTTGGCCCGGTACCAGTTGAGAGCCGGGGTCAGGGACTTGCTGGCCTCCAGTTCTTCAATGACGGCGTCGGTGTCAGGGTGATGCGCCCAGGCGCGGAAGTTTGCCCAGTTGTTGTCACTGAGCCAATGTTCGGCGATGCCAGCGAACTGGAAGAGAAGCATGTACCAGGACTTCTCGTTCTGTTCCCGGGTACGCCTGAACGTCGCAGGATGGCCGACCGACAGGACCGCGAGATGATCGACCCGGTCAGGCACGAGGGAGGCCAGCACCCAGGCGAGCGCCGCTCCCCAGTCATGGCCGACGACGTGGGCACGTTCGACCCCGACGTCGCCCATGACCGCCATGACGTCTCCGGCCAGCGCGGGAAGAGAGTACGACTCAACTGCCTCCGGCTTGTCGGAGCGGCCGTAGCCGCGCAGGTCGGGGACGATCACCTGGAAGCCCGACTCGGCCAGGGCCGGGACCTGGTGGCGCCACAACCGTCCCGTGTCAGGGAACCCGTGCAGCAAGATCACTGGCTGGCCCTGTCCCGTCACTTCGTACGAGATGCCGACTCCGTCTGCCTCTACTCGCACCGTTCCGCCTCTCAGCCGCCCGCCACGGCGGACAGCAGGTCGTCCCGGCTCGGGGCCGGAATCGGCTCGTCGCGCCAACCGGCGCCCAGAGCGGTCACCTTGTCGGCCATGCCAGGACGAGAGAGCACGTCAGCTTCCCGTTCCAGTACCATCGCGGAGCTGACGAAGCCGCGCAGGCAATCGGGATCCTTGAACGCCGCCGAGCCGAGGGCCTGGCTGGCCTCCCAGGCAGGATCGGCAGGACGGTACTCCCCGCCAGCGATGAGAGCATCTATCTCCGCGAGACGGTGCCGGTCAGCCGCCAGCGTGTCGCGGTACCAGGGCTCGACGATCTCGGCAGTGGCCTCGTGGAACGAGCAGGCGAAGTCCCACGGATCCTCGAGGCCGGTTGCCGCGATCGTGTCCCGCAACACCGTCGCCTGCAGCATCCCGATCGAGGCGCCCCGTCCCACCGACGGGTTGGAACACGCCCAGGCGTCACCCGCGGCCACCACCCCGGTCGCCACCGGCGTGCCGTCAACGAAGAGGTTTCTGTGCCGGTCCTCGATCCCAGCCATGGCTGTGACCCTGTCGTCGATCGGCTCGCCGTCCAGCCAGTGCGCCACCAGCGGCAGGGACCGGACGGCTCGCTGCCAGCCTTCGGCATCGTGCAAGACGCGCAGCGCCTTGTCCCTGGCGCTGGTCACGAGCGTGACGCTCCACGTTCCGTTGTCGGCGGGCAGCGTGAGGGAGGAGATGGTGCCGAGATGCTGGAGGAAGCCCCCGAGCGCCGGGGGAACCTCGCCGCTGGCAGAGCGGAAGTGGCGGCCGTAGTAGATGAATCCGCAGTCATCGAGCTCGTCTCGGGGCGCCCGTGCCCCGATCGACTCCAGCCACCCGGGCAGCTGCGAGCGGCGGCCGGTCATGTCCACGACCAGGTCGGCGCCCATCTCCTCACCGGAGGCGAGGCGCACCCCGGTGATGTGGGGCACGCCGTCATGAGCGGCAGGACCGGTGACGAGCCCGGCGACATGCACGCCACGCCTGATCTCTAGCCGCGGGGACCGGCCAGCCACCGCGGCGACGGCGGCTTCGACCACGCATCTCCTTCCAGAGATGCACTCGAACGCACCGTCTGTTTCTCTCGCAGGACCCCGCAGTTGCTCAGGAGCACTCAAGACAGTGTTGAGGCTGATGGCGCCGGCGGCGCCCAGCGCCTCCACGACCTCAGGCAGTTCAGCGTCCAGCAGGTTCCGGTAGCGCGCGAGGAAGAAATGCGGAAGCCGGAACTGGTTGACCCCTTTGCGCTGCCAGCTGCCCCAGATCTCATCAACGCCGGCTGGAGGCGCCTCGACGTCCCGTTCCAGGACCGTCACCTCATGGCCGTCCCTGCCGAGCAACAGAGCGGCACCTAGACCGACAACCCCTGCACCTGCGATCACGATCCTTGCGATGGCGGACCGCCCCTTCCCCTGGCTGGCGATGCACTGAGCATATGGTCTGCTACGCAACACCCGCCAGGCCCGTCGGCGCCTGCGAGCGGCGCTAGCCGGCACCCTCAGCGTGCAGGACGGGCGTCGGTTACGTCGGGTAGCCGCTGCGCCAGACCGCTTACTCGGGGCAGAGCGGCAGGCCGGCTTCTGGCCGGCTGATCCACAGTCGCAGCAGGTGCCGCTGACGCGCTGGGTCCTCAGCGTCGTCGACGAATGCCGCGCGGGTGTGCACCGTCACGAAGTTATTGACGAACTGCAGGTCCCCGGTCTGGAGTCGCATGCCAAGGGCGACGCCTGGTCGCTTCGGCAGGGAATCGAAGTACGTGAGGCAGGAGACCTCGTCGGCGGTGAGTCTTGGCACCTCGGGGAAGCGCATGGCTGACCTTGCCCGGCCGGTCCTGACAGTCGCCGATAGTGCTCCCCCGAAGTAGCTGTAGAGCGGCTCCAGGTACCAGCCGGGTGATCCTGGCGGTTCCTCGCTCCGCCAGTCGGTCGGGAAGTTCTTGTGCAGGATGGGCAGGTACTCGGGGTGCTCGCCGACGACGAAGTTGTACAGCAGCCCAGAACTGGCGACGAAGCTCTCCCCGCCATGCAGCGCGGGGCGGAGGCACATCAGGCCCACGAAGTCGGTGGAGTCTGTGTGGAACCCCAGATCTTCGTTGGTTGCGTACGCCCGCTCGTAGGGGCCGCGCCTGCCGAGATCTTTGAACTCCTCTGCCTTGATTTCGGTGACGTCCCCGACATGCTTACCGGCAATATGCGCGAGCGCTCGCTCGAAGTCGGCGAGGTCTTCTTCGGTGAAATGAATGACCCAGCGGCCAATGTCGGCGAGTTCGTCGCCACTCCAGACACTCGGAGCCGATACCGGCTCGGTGAGAATCTCAGTCACCAAAGATGCTCCTTTGATCACGGCCGCTACGGATAGGTGGCTTCTCGCTGTCCCTTCGTGCCGACGCCTTTCTCTGCTACCTCGGGGTTGTTCGGGCCGGATCCGAGCTGCGCGGAGTGACGAGGCCGGTTTCGTAGGCGAGCACGACGGCTTGGGCGCGGTCGCGGAGGTTCAGCTTGGCCAGGATGCGGCCGACGTAGGTCTTGGTGGTCTGTGCGGCGATGACCATTGTGCCGCTGATCTCGGCGTTGGACAGGCCGTGGGCGATCAGCCTGAGCACTTCGGTTTCGCGGGGGGTGAGCGCGGCGAGTGTGTCCGGGAAGGGCGGGTGCGGGCGTGGCTGGCGGGCGAAGTCGGCGATGAGCCGCCGGGTGACCGACGGGGCAAGCAGCGCGTCGCCGGCCGCGACCACGCGGACCGCGTGGACTAGTTCGGCGGCGGTGGCGTCTTTGAGCAGGAAGCCGCTGGCGCCGGCGCGCAGAGCTTCATACACGTAGTCGTCGAGGTCGAACGTCGTGAGCATCAGGACTCGCGGCCGGTCAGGGCCGGCGGCGCGGAGGATCTGGCGGGTTGCTTGCAGTCCGTCCATGACTGGCATCCGCACGTCCATCAAGACGATGTCCGGGTCCAGATTCCGCGTCTGGCTGACCGCGTCGGCGCCGTCAGCGGCCTGGCCGACCACGAGGAGGCCTGGCTGGGCTTCGAGCATCGCGGCGAAGCACTCTCGTACCATCGCCTGGTCGTCGGCGATCAGGCAGCGTGTGGTCACGGTGCCGCCTGCCGCGCCGGCGTCATGCCGCCTGGCCGACCGGGAGTACCGCGGAGACCATGAAGCCGCCGTCGGGCGCCGGGCCAGCCGACAGGGAGCCGCCGAGCAGTGCCACCCGCTCGCGCATCCCGGTTAGCCCGTGGCCAGGTCCCGGTTGGTTCCGTGATTCGCCGGCGGGCCCGCCAGGTCCATTGACCACTCGCAGCAGGACCGCGCCGGCGTCATGGCCGACCGACACGGTGACCGGGGCGCCTGGGGCATGCTGGCTGGCATTGGACAGCGATTCCTGCACGATCCGGTAGGCGCACAGCGCAACGCTGGAGGGCACCTGGTCCAGTTCGAGGGGCACGGACAGCCTCACCGATGCCCCGGCTTGCCGGGCGGCCTCGACGAGTGCGGGAAGGTCTGCTAGCTGGGGCTGTGGCGCGAGCCCGGCGGGCTGATCATCGCGCAGCACGCCGAGCAGCCGCCGCATGTCCGCGAGCGCCTCGCGAGCCGCTTCGCTCAGCGAGCCGAACTCGGTGCGGGCTGCGGTTAGATCGCTGAGGCGGTACGGTGCGCTCTCGGCTCGCAGGGCTATTAGTGATATGTGATGAGCAACGACGTCATGCAGTTCCCGCGCGATTCGGGTCCGCTCCTCCAGCACCGCCCGTCGTGCCCCTTCTAGCTCGGTGCGTGCAGTCTGGGCGGCCAGGGCGCGCTGCGTGCGCCACCTGGTACTGAGGCTGTCCAAGGCGATAGTGGCTGCAGTCAGCACGATGGTGGCGCCGACCGGGCCATCGAGGTTCGTCAGGTCCATCGCCAGCCACAGCCACCAGGGGATGAGAGTCAGCGCCCACATCCACCACAGCACTGGCCGTCCGTAGCGAACCCCGGCTACCCAGAAGACCACCAGCAGCACCAGGATCTGCGGCTGGCCCCATGGCCAGCCTCCCCGCCATCCACCAGGTACCAGCGGGGCAAGCAGCAGCGCGAGCCAGGCGATCCGCCAGCCAAGCAGCGGATACCTGGCCGCCAGGAGCAGCGGCGCCACCACCGCTCCGGCTAGCAGCAGGGGCGGCAGGTAGCGGAACGGGGCGAGCGGGATGCTCGGCTGCCCGTGCATGCCGGCCAGGTTGGCCACGTAGAGCGCCAGCGTCGTCACGCTCAGAGCTATATACGCCCGGCGCTGCCACGGCGGGTGCCACCACGCCGGGGCCGCATCGGCGCCTGCGAGCACCTGGATCAGCCCGCGCCACGCCCGGCGCGCCGCAGCGCGGGCCTTGCCCGCTGCCGCTGCGGTGCCGGGCTTCGGGTCCATGATCTCAGGGTAGGCCGCCATGGCCGCCCGCTCATCACCCCAGCGTCGACATACCCAGGTAGCAGTGCGCCCGTAGCCGAGCCAGGCTGTCTTCGCTGGTATGACCACAGATTCAGTTCCGTGGTGCGATGACCCGGCCCCTGCCCGCCAGGCAGCCTTAAGCAGTATCTGGAATCCGGCAAGGCCGCTGATCCTGAGCCGTCGCGGTGCCTGCACCGCCCGCACGACAGTCAGCAAGAGTGGAGGATCAGTGACTACGACAGTGCTTGAACTGCGTGAGGTATCGAAGGTCTACGGGAGCGGGCCCGCTCAGGTGAATGCGCTCCGGCGCGTGAACCTGTTGGTCCGAGGCGGTGAGCTGGTGGCGGTGATGGGCCCGAGCGGGTCAGGCAAGAGCTCGCTGCTCACCATAGCGGGAAGCCTGGAAGAACCCACAAGCGGCGAGGTCCTGGTGGCGGGGACTGATCTCTCGCAACTCTCGGCCAATGATCAGGCGAGGCTGCGCCGGCGCCTCATCGGCTACGTGTTCCAGGATTTCAACCTGCTCGCCGGTTTTACCGCGATAGAGAACGTGACCGTTCCGCTGGAACTGGACGGAATTTCAGCGAAGGCGGCGCACGCGACGGGGATGAAGGCACTGGCTGAGCTGGGCATGGCCGAGCGCGCTCACCATTTCCCCGATGAGCTGTCCGGCGGGGAACGCCAGCGCGTGGCGATTGCCCGCGCCGTCGTCGGTGACCGCGGGCTCTTGCTCGCCGACGAGCCGACGGGTGCCCTGGACTCGGAGAACGCCGAGGCTGTCATGCTGCTGATGCTCGCTATCTGCCGGCGCGGGGTAGCCGGCGTGGTCGTGACCCATGACGCGCAGATGGCGTCGTGCGCCGACCGGGTGGTACACCTGCAAGATGGGCAGGTCATTGACCAGGCCCAGACCGCCCCTGGCCCGGATTCACTGCTCGCTCCAGGCGCGCAGCTATGAGCGCGATGCTGCACGACCGCCCGCCTCCGCCGGTCTCCGTCAGCGGCGGCACCGCTGGCCGACGGGTCGTGACCCGGTGGGCGAGGCGACTGCTGCGCCGGGAGTGGCGGCAGCAGATCCTCGTGCTGGCGCTGCTGACCCTGACGGTCGCGGCCGCGATCTTCGGCGTTGCGGCGGCATACAATGTGGCGTCCCTGCCAGGTCCGCAGTTCGGCTCCGCTAACCACCTCCTGCAGTTTGCCGGGCCCGATCAGAAGTCCATGACGGCGGACATCGCGGCAGCCAGGAAGGCGTTTGGCGCCATTCAGGTGATCGGCCGCCAGTTTGTGTCCATCCCTGGCTCGACCCAGACTGTCGAGTACCGGGCTCTGAGCCCGGACGGCCCCTACAGCGGCCCGATGCTCGCCCTGGTGCAGGGGCATTACCCCTCGGGTGCCGGGCAGGTCGCCGTCACCAGCGGGGTAGAGCAGAATCTTCAGCTCCGCATCGGCTCCCTGCTAGCCCTGCCCGGACATCGCCAGAGGGTGACTGGCATCGTCGAGAACCCCAGCGACCTGACAGACCAGTTCGCGCTCGTGCCGCCGTCGGCCGCTGGCCCGGCACAGGGGGTAACGGTCCTGCTGGACGCCAGCCCGGCCGCATTCGCTGCCTTCAGCGACACCTTCCACGGCCCGCTGGTATGGCAGGCGCGCGGCGCCAATACCCAGGCGGCTGTCGCGGCCGGCGCGCTCGGCGCTGTCACGGTCCTGATGGTGCTCGTCTCCCTGGTCGCCGCAGCGGCCTTTGCCGTCATCGCTGCGCGCCGCCAGCGCCAGCTCGGGATGCTCGCGGCTATCGGGGCGACGCGCAAGCAACTCCGGCTGGTCATGGTCGCGGGCGGAGCGCTCGTGGGCATCATCGCGGCCGTAACCGGAGCGGTCGCGGGCCTGGCCGCGTGGTTCGCGGCAGCCCCGCACATGCAAGCATTCGCGGGTCACCGGATCGACAGATTTGCGGTTCCCTGGGCCCTGGTCGTCCTGGCCATGCTGCTCGCAATACTGACGGCCACCGGCGCGGCATGGTGGCCAGCGCGGGTCGCATCCCGCGTCCCGGTCGTCACGGCCCTGTCAGCGCGGCCGCTTAAGCCCAGGCCAGCGCATCGCAGCGGCATCGTGGCCGTACTGCTGTTCGTCCTGGCCCTGGCCTGCCTCGTTCTGGCCAACCAGACCAGCGGGCCACTGATCATCGTCGGCGCGCTGGCAATGGCTCTCGGAATCTCGTTCATCAGCCCCGTGATCATCCGGGTCCTGACCGCGGCTGGCCACCGGGTTCCGGTTGCGGTGCGGCTTGCGCTGCGTGACCTGGCCCGGTACCAGGCCCGCTCTGGCGCGGCGCTGGCCGCGATCAGCCTGGCCCTAGGGATCGCCGTGGCAATCATGATCAGCTCGGCTGCGGCAATGAACGCGGCAAACGCGGGCAACCTGCCGGACAACCAAATGCAGATCTGGATCGGCCAGCCGGGCAACAATCAGCTGGTGCCCATCCGGACGCCTGCCGAGCTGAGCGCCGAGGCTGCCGCGGTGCATCAGATCGCCGGATCGCTGGGCGGTGCTGCCATGATCCCGCTCTACATGCCCGTCAATCCGGCCAGCAAGCCGCAGCCCGGCGGCCAGCAGCCCGTTGTCAGCCTGAACGCTCCGGTGGACCAGGCCGCCGGCCGGAGCGGGATCTACCACTCGCTAGCGCTCTACGTCGCCACCCCCGCCGTGCTGCACTACCTCGGCATCAACCCGGCAGCCATCGACCCGGCAGCCAACATCCTCACCGTCCAGGCCGGCCAGGACGACCTCACCACCATCACGACCGCCACAAACGCCACGAACGTCCAGCGGATCCATGTTCCTTCCTACAGTTCAGAACCCACCTCGCTGGTTACCCCGAACGGACTGCGCCACTGGCACTGGACCAAGATCCAGTCTGGCTGGATGGTCACGTCCACCCGGCCACTGCTCGCCGCACAGATCGCATCAGCACGCGACGCGGCCGCCAAATCAGGCCTGGTCATCGAGTCCAGGAACACCCAGGCCTCGCTAACCACGATCAGCACCGCGGCAACCGCCGCCGGGGCACTGATCGCGCTCGGTGTGCTCGCGATGTGCGTGGGCTTGATCCGCGCCGAGGCAGCCGGTGACGTACGCACGCTGACCGCCATCGGAGCCACCAGCAACACCCGGCGCGCCCTAACCGCCACCACCGCCGGCACCCTTGCACTGCTCGGGGCGCTGCTCGGATCGGGCGCTGCCTACCTGGCGCTGGCCGCCGCGCACCGCAGCAACATCGGTGCGCTGACCCGGGTGCCAGTCCTCGACCTCACGATCACCATCGTGGTCATTCCCGCCGCCGCGACCTTGGCCGGCTGGGTCCTCGCCGGACGCAAGCCATCAGCTGTCGCCCAGCAAGCGCTTGACTGACTCGCTGAGCGCCGCGACCTGCGCGCGGCAACTGCTGGGATCCGCCCGGACTGGGATCTCAGCACGCCGCCGGCGCGCTCGGCATGGTGACGCTGACCTGGTCCGCTGACACCGGAGCCGTCCGTATGACGTCGGTTGGCCCGATTCTTCCCACCGCGCCTTCCGCAACTCAACCGCTTACGCGTGGGAGCCGCAGGCCACCCCCAGACGACCAGCGGCCAGGAGCAGGCGACGTGATCGCATACTTCGGCTCCGGCGAAGCAATCGTTCGCTACGAGCCCATGCCGCCGATGGAGGGGACGACGGTGACATCGAGGCGCTCTCGATGTGGGCCGGGCAAAGCGCCGCACTCGCGAGACAGCCGCAGTCAGCGGCGGAAATCGCGGCCGACCTCACGTCTCGCCTGTAACCCGGCCGCAAGGCGTTCGCTCCGCGTGCGCCTGCACAGTCCCGGGGTATACCAGTACGCGGCCCGAGGGAAGGGTTGACTAGCAGGACCTTCGCTCGCGCAAATCCACGCTCTCATGCCGCCGGAGTGGAGGAATCATGACAGAACCCGCGCCCCGCATCGACTTCGCCGATTTTCCAGCTCCAGAAGAGGGCATCCTCGTGACGCTGTTCATCACCGTGCGAAGTGTTGCGCGGTCCAGGGACTTCTACTCGCGTGTCCTAGGCGGCACCGTCGTCCTAGACGAGAATCCGTGCATCGTCAGGCTGTCCAATTCGTGGATACTCATGAACCCTGGCGGGCCGCCCACTCCCGATAAGCCAGGCATCTCGGTGGTCGACTACCAGCCTGGTGACACGACCTCAACTTTCCTGAACTTGCGGGTCGCTGATATCCGGGCCTGTTACGAAACGTGGAAGGAGAAGGGCGCCGAGTTCGTCACGCCGCCCATCGACCGCGGTGCTGAGATCCGCTGCTATATGCGGGACCCGGACGGGTATCTCATCGAAGTCGGCCAGTCCACCGGCCTGCTGCACGGCAAATTTGCCGCCAAGCGCCCGGAAGACCTCCCTGGCTGAAGCGCTGTCGCCCACGAGCGCCTCATCCGGTGGCCCTGTGCGTCGGCGTCGTTCCGTTCGGCAGCAGCAGGTCGAAGCCGTCTGGGGTGTTGAGTCTGCCCGGCGCAGTGCCCGGCCTGCCAGTGACGCCGTACTGCCACACGATCGCCTTGGTGGCGGGGTCGATCGCGATCATGCGGTCGTTATAGTCGTCATTGACCATGAACACGCCGCTTGGCAGCATCTCGACCAGCGAGGGGTGGTCGAGCATTCCCGGGCCTGATGCTGGGTGATAGCGGTAGAGGATGTGTCCGTGCCGATTGAACTCGATGATCTGCCCGGGCGAGGCATAGTCGGCGATGAGATAGCGGTCGCGACCGAGCTGCTGGGGGTCCGACGGGTAGCTGATCGGTAGCTGAACCGTCCAGGCCAGATTCCCGCCCAGCGAGTACTCGCTCACCCATGATCCGTTGATTTCTGAAATCAGCAGGTGGCCGTTGCTCAGGGGTGTGTCGCCATTCGGTGAACCCATCGAGGTCGGCGCATGGTGGACGCACACGCCGGTGGTGCCGATCTGGTGGGCGACGGTTCCGTTCTGGTTGAGCACGAGCACCCTGCAGTTGACGGCGTCAGCGACGGCGATCTGGCCGTCCTTGAGCAGGTAGGCGTCATCCGGCTCGTGCAGGTATCCCGGGCGGCTGCCCGGATGGCCGGGATGTCCGTAGGACCAGAGGATCTGGCCTGAGGGGTATCCGATCTTGAGGATCGTCTCGTTCTGCTCCTGATTGGTGAGGATAGCCGTGCCGTGGTCGACGAAGAACGCGTCATCGGGGAAGTAGAAACGCGGCCGGTCTCGCGGCGTCGCAGCAGACGGATACTTCCACACCCGGTGCAGGGTGTCGTTGATGAGCATCAGCCGGTTGTTGCCGCGATCGGCGATGAGCAACTTCGCACCGTAATACGGCGAGCCCGCCCCCGGCACGCCGGCGGTCCCGAAGGCCCTGTTCGGGCGCAGCATCTGGACCGAGCTCACGAGGGTGCCTTCGGACTCACCGCCCACGATCCAGGCCGTAGATCCGATCACGGCGACACCGGCATGAGATACGGGCACCTGAAGACGGCCGGCGGGCAGGAGTCGTTTCGTCGCCGGGTCGAAAGCCCAGATCGTGGAGACGGTGGACCCGCTGCTCGGCCGCGGCGGGACGAGCTGGGTCGTTCCCAGGCCAGCGGTCCGTGGCCGGGCCGCAGGGCTTTCGCCGCCGGCCACGAACAGTTCGTGGCCCACGGTCATTGCGGCTGCGCCCGCCAGCGGTTCAGGGAGGTGCCCAATGACAGCCGCGGTGTGTCGGGCAGGATCGATGGCCTGGATGGCATCCACCGGTGCGCCAGCATGAGGACCTTTGATGGCCTGACCGCCGAAGACGTAGATCTGGCCGCCGAGCGCGGCGACTGCCGGATAGCGCACGGGTATCCGGAGCGTCGCGACGGACGTGAAGGCGCGGCCGTCGGAGGTCGCAAGCACGGCAGCGTCGGGACGGGCGCCGTTGTAGCCGCCCACCAGGTAAGTGGTCGGGCCGATCGTGACCGCAGCCGCGTCGGAGCGCGGCGTCGGCATCGAGCCCGCTGTCACCCCGTGGTTGCCGTTGGAGCCGCCGCTGAGGCTGAACGCCTGGACCGTGGCGACGGTGGTGGCTGACCCTCCGCCGAAGACCACGGCATGCCGGCCGATCACAGCCACAGCGGCGTCGTGTACCGGAGCCCTTAGCGCACCGATGTCACGGGCGGCGCCCGTGGCAGTGCGGATGGCGTATACCGCGGTCGCCGACGCGCTGCTCGCAGTGAGCCCGCCGAGAACGATCAGCCGGCCACCTGAACCCGCGACCACGACCTCGCGGCTGACCGGGGCGGCCAGGTGCCACGGCAGCAGCCCTGCCTCAGCGGCCGGCAACCCGCGGTGAACAGTCGCAGCCTGCCCAGGTGAGCCGGCGCCTGCGTGCCTGCCTGGCACGCTGTTCGGGCGGCTCACGACCCACAATGCGAGGGTCACGCCGAGTACGGCCAATACGGCCACAGCGGCGGCCACTACGCCAGCGGCATTCCGGCCCCGAGGACGGACCGATGTTCGATCCCCCGGTGACCGAGGCCGGCGAT
Organism: uncultured Actinomycetota bacterium; assembly: GCA_963739025.1. Classification (GTDB taxonomy): domain Bacteria; phylum Actinomycetota; class Actinomycetes; order Streptosporangiales; family Streptosporangiaceae; genus Chersky-822. The sequence continues at coordinate 548,863 of CAVTYS010000010.1, forward strand.
CAGCCACCGGTACTCACGTGGCCGACCCGCCCGACGTATTGCGCACGCGGCATGAACCCGTCCTGTCCTTCACGGATCGCGAGCGTTTAGCTACGCTCCGATCAGCCTATCGGCGTGCCTCGACCAGCGCTGGCCAGCGGCGCAAGCCGGCCGGAAGGGCCTCCGGCACCCTTATGGAACGTGCCGCCCGGCGCCGGCCGGGCAGGCGGCTAGCCGCTGAGAACCGCACGCTGCCTCGAACTGCCCGTCAGGCAGACGGCTAGGCCGAGAACGCCGACGTCGCGCAGGGTCAGATCGGTAAGCCCGCCGGTGACGGTCAGGGTGACGACGATCTGGAGCACCAGCAGCGCTGCGATTGCCGCAACAAGCCGAAGCGCTACGCCTGCCACGATCGCCACGGCGAGCACCAGGAGCACCCAGCCATGTACGAGCACTAGTACGACCGCGACCTGTGATGCCGCGGCCATGCCGGGAACGTAACCGGTCCACAGGCCGGGTGCGACAAGTTCGTGGTAGCCGAACCACGCGAGGACGAGACCGAGCAGGACCCTGGCCATGGTCGGTGCCCACTCGGCGGCGATGCGATGTGCCCGCCAGGCGTGGCCCTGACGGCCCTGCTCTTCCCTGCTCACTGCACGATCCTTCCCAGCGAGTCGGTCACCACGAGCGCGTCGTCGCCGAGGTTGAAGTCGGTATTGCCAGAATCGTCGCCCAACGCGGCCTCGATCACGAACACCTTCGCGCCAGCCGGATAGAACCTGGGAGCGCCCTTAGGCTGCCCGGTAACCCCAGCGGCGACCACGATCCCCGATCCGTGCCTGTGCACAACGATGAGCAGGCCGGTGGCGGCCGCGTTTGCGGCCGGGCTGATCGGCCCTGGCCAGACCTGGTAGGCGTACCGCGCATACGGTTGCGAACTCAGTTTCGGCGCCGCGGCGGGCGAGGTGGCCGCGGACGAGGCCGGCGCCGGGCCAGCGGCGGGCTTGCTCTGAGCCGGCGCGGCCGGAGACCGAGCTCCGGCGGTCGCGCTCTGCGACGCCTGTGGTCCCGCGAACGTAGTCGGCAGCCGGTCGTGCCTGACGGACCAGCCATGGAACGCGAGCACGATCCCGAACACCCCCGACGCGGCCAGCAGCGTTATCCCGCGGAGCCCGATTGTCTCGCCCGCTACGCGCATAGATCTCCGTCCTGCGCAGTTCACCTGAACGCCGGCTTCTTCCGCCTCATCGAATTGGTCGGCTCATCGGATCAACTTCGCCGCGGCGCCTGAGGTTCCCGCCCTGCCGCCGGCTACCCGGCTAATGGTCGAGATAGGTGGCGGCGTGCCTAGCCGTCGTGACGACCGGCTTGCCGTTCACCATATGGGTGGTCCTCGTCACCGTGACACCTGAGCCCCCTGAGGTGGTCACGGCGCCGCTCACGTGCGGGGCCTGCACGCCAGGCGCCGAGGTGCCCTGCGCGGCATAGGTCGACGACGCCGAGGTGCCGACCGGGAGCGCATGGCTGGCCAGTGCTACGGTCGTCGCACCAGTGCCGACCAGCAGCGCGGCCGCCGTCCAGTTGGACATGTGCCGCACCCGTCTGATGCCAACGTTGCGGGCCCTGCCACGGGGCTGGCCTGTACTCGCCTGCGCTGTGCTTGCCGGCCCAGTACTCGCCTGGCCCGCGCTCGTGTCGGGTCCCTGCCATGACTGCTGGCCGGGCAAACGATAGCGGTCTGTATTCATCAGAGCCCTCGCCTCACGTTGGAGCGGGACCGGTGCCGATCCCGCGATGTGCCTCCAGCCTGCTCGATCAGCCATGAGAGCACCGTGAGCGGAAGGTGTGAGCGTTTCACATCTGCTGGCGCGAACCGGGCCTGGCGAACCCAGGGCTAGCGGCGCGCCTTCTCGCGGTCGAAGAAGTCCGCCGGAATCTCCGGCGGCACTCCCGACGGCGTCGGAGTGCCAGGTACATGGCCGCCCCGTGCCGCGAACAGTATCCGCGCCACCACCGCCACCGCCACAGCCGCCGCCGACGCCCATTCGGTCAGTGCCACCCACCAGATGGCCATATCTGTGCCGGCGGTCACCGAGTGCACGAAAGCTACCGGCCACGCGATGTAGGCCAGCCAGTGCACGACGCGCCAAGCGCGGTAGCCGAGGCGGACCCTGAGCAGGCTGGTAATGATCACCGCGCCGCCGACGTCGACGGCCAGCGTGCCGAGGCCAAGCTGCCAGGGCCGGTAACCGGACAAGAATGGGAGAACGGTGGCGGACCACCCGATCGTCACGAACGGGTCGAGGATCGCCGTCACGACATGCAGGGCCAGCAGCACGACCGCAAACAAGGCCAGCGTCCTGTGCAGTTCGACGAAGACAAATCGCGGCCAGTCCCGCGGCGATGATCCCATCCGGGCAGCAACGCCGAGCACCACCACGACGCTGAGCAGGACGAGCAGCACAAGGCCGCTCGCCCGAGAGATGTACCACAGGTTCTGCGAGCCCGGTGCTGCGGCGGCCAGGTTCATGGCAACTCCCCGGTGATGACTGCTTTCCTCCACGCTGTCGCGACGTCTCCCGTTCCGGCCAGGGACTTAAGTCCCGCCGATATAGTCCGCAGGCCGGCAATTCAGTCGGGAACACCGTCCGTGAACTCGGTGCCGAAGACCTCATCCTTGCCGAAACCGTCCGCCGTCGATTCCTGGCCTGCAGGCTCGAGCGCCTCGCCGAAGGCCCGGTAGGCAACGCACGGCGGGGTGGTCATTTCTGGCCAGCATCCGGCGAGGCGCCCGAACCGCACCTGCGCCGGCCGACCCGCCGCGCTGGCGGGAGCACTTATTTCGGCTGACAGCCGAGAAATCCGACTATGTGACGGCGACACGGCCTGACGTGGTCTTTGCCTGGGACAGCCGTGTCTGGTCGATCCTGGGCGGATCGTGCGGCAGATAGATCGCTTGATACCGCAGGATCAGGATCTGGCTGCCAGAGCTGGCCGGATGCCGTCCTGGGTTGCCACCGTCAGGGAGACTGATCTGGTGGCCATAGCAGTCGTGCAGATGACACCATCCCATCCGGTGTTCGGCCAGGTAGCTGCCCTGTTCGACGATTACAGGGCACACTACGGCCAGCCACCGTCCCCCCGGCTCGCCCGCGAGTGGCTGCACGGCCAGCTGGCTCAGCACCGGATGACGATCGCCGCCGCCATCCGCGCCGGGCGGGCCTGCGGGTTCATCACGACCATGGTCATGCCGGCGTCACTGATGCTCGGTACCGCCTGGTCGATCCGCGACCTGTACGTCGCACCGCAGCAGCGTCGCAGCGGTATCGCGCGCGCCCTGCTCCAGCATGTCGTCGGCGACGCCCGCGCCGCTGGCGCCAATCGCGTGTCAGTGCAAACCGAAGCCGACAACGGCCCCGCGGTCAGGCTTTACACGGCAGCCGGCTTCCAGCCGGTCAGCGGCCTGGAACTGCTCAACCTCTCGCTCACGGCTCCGGCAAGTCGCCTTGGAGTTCATGATCGCAAACATGATTCATGAGGCGGTCGGGTTTACGATACGACACACCAGGACATCCCAGGTCAGAACGCCAATGGAGGCTGCCGTTACTAGTTCGGCAGCGATCGTGCTCCTCGTGCCATCCGCGTGGTAGGCGTTCACGTCAGGGCTTCCGAGAGCGGCAGTCCGCAGTGCGGTCCTGCGCTGATCGCAGCCGCCAGGTGTCCTGGCCGCTGTGGGACAAGCCGAGGTTTGCCCGAGTAATCCGCCGGGGGAATCTTAAGATGATCACTATGCGCCGTGTGCCAGCGGCCTGGCCGATGCCCGGCTACCGCTCGTATCTCGGCTGTCGTCTTGAAGTGAGGTTCCGGTGACACGAGCACAGGTTGGGCAGCGCCGCCGGCCGGGTCGTGGCCTGTCGCTGGACCGGATCGTGACTACCACATTGGAGCTGGTGGACGAGCAGGGCATCGGGGCGGCGACCATGCGGGCGGTGTCGGTGCGGCTTGGGGTCCGCTCGATGTCGCTGTACAGGTATGTGCGGGACCGCGATGAGCTTCTTGACGCCGTCGTGGAGCGGATCGTCAATGAGCTGGCCGACGACCCCGAAGTCCAGCTGCGCCCGGTTGACGGATGGCGGCCGTACCTGACCGGCATGGCGCACGGAGTGCGCCGCTACGCCCGGGCCCATCCACATGCCTTCCCCCTGGTCGCTACGCGCCCGCCGGAGGCTCCTTGGGTCAATCCGCCGCTACGCTCGCTGCGCTGGGTCGAGGCGATGCTGGCGGGACTGGCCAGGGAAGGATTCACCGACGATCAGGTCTTGTTCACCTACCGCACGTTCAACAGCTTCCTGCTCGGCTACCTGCTTCTGGAAACCAGCGCCATGGCGCTGCGCGATCCGAAGCCGGGCGACGGCTCCCTCACCAGTCCTGACACGTCGGGGGACGATGGCGGCGGACCCGCCGGGCAGGCGGTCTCGGCGCCGGTTATCGGCGGCCTGAGCCCGCTCCGCTCGGCCGAGCAGCGAGAGGCAATCGAGGACGCGTACGGCCCCGGTGAGCTGCTCGATCCCGCGGACGCGATTGACGCCAGGCGCTACCCGACCTTGCACGGCCTGGCGGCTGGCCTCGCCGAGGACCGCTGGGACGGGGAATTCGAAAGAGGCTTGGAAGACATGCTTGACCGCATTGCGGTATTCGTGGCCGGTGAGTCGGCTCTCCGCTGAGTTGATTCCATAGACCGGCCCACTGCCCCCCGGGCCGCTGGGCGGCATTTGGCCCTGACCGCGTTATCTCGGCTTCAGTACCGGCGGAAAGCCCTGACCGTGGCCGGCCTCTCGCGGCCAAGACGCTGCGCTGCGTACCGCGGCACCATGTCGTGGACGCTGTAAGCTTCCCGCGTAAGCTGCTCAGGTAAACGTCTTAGGTAAGTTTAATGTGTAAGCCGCCCAGCTGCGGGCAGGGGAAAGCCTGCCGGCGGGCTCACGGGGGACCGGCCGGCGCACGGGGGAAATGGCACGGGCCATCAGCATGCGGCTGCTGGCCCGTGCCGCTAAGGCGCCGCCGCATCAGCTGCCACGACGACGCGTGGGGAGTCACTGGAGATGATCAGATCGCAGCATTCGGCCAGGCCGTCAGGCCTGGATGTACCGGATGACCCGACAGATCCGAGCGGCGGCTCCTGGCTGGATGCCGCGAAGCGGGCGCTGAGGGAATATAAGGCCGACGACCTGCAGGACCGTGCGGCTGCGCTGACGTATTTCGGCATCCAGTCCATCTTCCCCGGCCTCCTGGTCCTGGTGTCGCTGCTGGGGATTCTCGGCAAGTCCGCCACTCAGCCGCTCATCACGAACCTGGACAAGGCGGTTCCGTCGTCGGTGCGGACGATCATCATGTCTGATGTCACCCGCTTGCAGCACAGCCACGCGGCCTCGGGGATACTCGGCATCGCCGGGATTTTGCTCGCCTTGTGGGCGGCGTCCAACTATGTCGCAGCCTTCATGCGGGCCTCTAACGTCATCTACGACGTGCCCGAGGGCCGCCCGGTCTGGAAGACCGCGCCGATCCGCCTGGGCGTCACCGTTGTGACGATGATCTTGCTGGTGGCAGCGGCGTTCATCGTGGTCGTAACGGGCGGCCTGGCCCGGAAGGTCGGGGACGTGCTCGGCGCGGGCTCGACCGCGGTCACCGTCTGGGACATCGCGAAGTGGCCGGTGCTGCTGATCATCATCGGCCTGATCCTCGCCATCTTGTTCTGGGCCAGCCCGAACGCCAGGCACGGATTCCGGTGGGTCAGCCCCGGCGGTCTGGTCGCGGTCGTGCTATGGCTGATCGCCTCTGCCCTGTTCGCTTTGTACGTCGCCAACTTCGGCCACTACAACAAGGTCTACGGCAGCCTGGGCGGCGTCATCATCTTCCTGATCTGGATGTGGATCTCCAACGTCGCCGTCCTGCTCGGCGCCGAGTTCAACGCCGAGCTAGAGCGCGGCCGCGCCATGGCGGCCGGGCATCCGGCCGGGGAGGAGCCCTTCTCCGAACTGCGGGACGACCGCAAGCTCAGGAAGAAAAGGAGGCACGGACGGAGGTGATCGCCGCATGGAGGGAGATGGACTGGTGAGTACTCATCCGGATCACGCGCAGCAGCCGACCGCAACTGCCCGAAGGCAGCCGCAGCACGTGATCAAGCGAACGCGGACCGGCGGGGTGTGGGTAGCGTCGGCGCTGTTCGCGCTGGTGCTGGCGCTGTTGCTGATCTTTATCTTGGAGAACGGGCAACGGGCGAGTATCAGCTACTTCGGCGCTCACGCCCACTTGCCGCTCGGTGTCGCGCTGCTATTCGCAGCGGTCATGGGCATCCTGATGGTCGTGATCCCCGGGACCGCGCGGATCGGCCAGCTCAGGATCGCCGCCCGCCGTCACCGGCGCGACGACGCGAAGGCGGACTCGCAGGATACGCCCCCGCCGAGCGCACCTGCTCGTGGTGATCTCCGGCCCCCTCCGGCGCCGGCGGGCCTCAATGACCGACAGCCCGAACGCGGGAGCTGACCATGGCCTAGAGCGGTCGCAGAAACGGCGGAGCTCCGACGGCTCATGCCGGCGATCTGATTCCGGCAGGGCGAGTTCAGCCCGACGAGCCCGGGCAGGTCCTTGGCTCCGTGCAGCAAGCAAACTAGACGGGGGAATGTGATGGCAAGAGTATTCGAGGTCCTAGCCAAGGACCACGCCGAAGTCAAGCAGTTGCTGGCCGAACTAGAGGCGGGGCCAACCGCGTCCTCGGGCGCGACCAGCGATGACCTCTCGATGCGCAAGAAGCTACCTGACGGCGACACGCTTGCCGACGCCGCGATCGGGCAGGAGCAAGCAGGCAAGGAAGTACTCGACAAGCCGCACCCGCACTCGCCGCCGTCACCAGGGGCATTGAAGTCTGCGGGACCACCGGCGGCAAGAGCTGACCGCGTCCGCGACAAGGCAACTTGGCGAGGTGAATAGCCGATGTGGGTATTTCTATTTTCCCGGCTGCGGAATTGGCTCTTGCTGGCGATCGCACTGCCGCTGGCCAGGTTGCTTGTCCATCGTCTCGCTGTCGCCGCTGAAGACCATGACCCATCCGCCCGTTCAGCGAGACTGCTGCGCCGGGCCGACTCGGCGGTGGCGGCGGTTGCCGGACGCTCCTCGCGCAGGGCCGGACGCTGAGACCGGCGAGTAACCGCCAGCGGGCCGAATCGTCCTCCTCAACGCCGCGCCGGCCCGGGCCAGCACCGCAGCGTTGCCTGGTCACGGGGGCATCTGGGTACATCGGCGGCCGGCTAGTCCCTGAGCTGCTGGACGCGGGGCATTCCGTCCGGTGCATGGCTCGCGACCCGGGGAAGCTCAGCGGCCGACCCTGGTCCAGTGACATCGACATCGCGGCGGCCGACGCACTGGACGGGACTGCGGTGCAGCAAGTTCTCGAGGGCGTCGACGTCGCCTATTACCTCATTCATTCCCTGGGCACGGGCGCGTCGTTCGAGCAGCGGGACCGCGAAGCCGCGGGCATCTTCGCAGATGCCGCCAAGTCCGCCGGGATCAAGCGCATTGTCTACCTGGGCGGCATCGTTTCCGGCGATAGCAGCGGGCTGTCACCGCACCTGCGCTCGCGAGCGGAGGTCGGGGACATCCTGCTGGGTAGTGGCGTCCCGACGGCCGCGCTGCAGGCTGCAGTGATCATCGGCAGCGGATCGGCGTCGTTCGAAATGCTGCGATATCTCACCGAACGCCTGCCGGTGATGGTCACGCCGAAATGGGTGGGAACCCGCATCCAGCCCATCGCTGCCCGTGATGTGCTGCGTTACCTCGTCGGCTGCGCGGCGCTGCCTCCCGACGTCAATCGCCGCTTCGACATCGGCGGCCCGGACGTCCTGACGTATGCGGAGATGATGCGCCGCTACTCCGAGGTAGCCGGGCTGCGGCCGCGGGTTCTCATACCCGTGCCGCTGCTGACACCGCGGCTTTCGTCGCTGTGGGTCGGGCTGGTGACACCGGTGCCTGCAGGCCTGGCGATGCCCCTGGTCGAATCTCTCAGGAACGAGGTCGTGTGCTCCGAGCATGACATCGCCTCGTACGTCCCGGACCCGCCAGAGGGCCTTGTGCCGCTGGACCGAGCCGTGGCTTTGGCCCTGCGGCACACACGCGAGGGCGCGGTCTCCACCCACTGGTCATCCGCCGCTACGCCCGGCGCTCCCAGCGACCCGCTGCCGAGCGACCCGCCGTGGGCCGGCGGCTCGCTCTATGTAGACGCACGCAGCAGCGTTGTCCGCGCTTCGCCGACAGCACTATGGCGGGTCATCGAGGGCATCGGCGGCGAGACCGGGTGGTACTCCTTCCCCGCAGCGTGGGCAGTACGCGGGTTGCTCGACCGGCTCAGCGGCGGCGTCGGCCTTCGCCGCGGACGCCGTGATCCGCGGCACCTGCTCGTCGGCGACGCGCTGGATTTCTGGCGGGTAGAGGCAATTACGCCGGGATCACTGCTGCGGCTGCGTGCCGAGATGAAGCTGCCCGGCCTGGCCTGGCTCGAGCTGACGGTTGGCCGAGACCATGACGGCATGACGACCTACAGTCAGCGGGCAGTCTTCCAGCCGCGCGGACTCGCCGGACACGCGTACTGGCGGACCATAGCGCCGTTCCACGGTGTGGTATTCGGCGGAATGCTGCGCAACATCACCGCAGCCGCGGAGCGGACCGCCCGCTTGGCTGACAAGCAGCGGTAGCGCGGCGCTGAGCAGCGCCGCAAATCCATACGAGACGGAGCCTCCGGAAACTCCGTGGGCGGTGCACTCGCATGGCATCGTGCCCCTGCGTGGGTCGGGCGGGTGACCGCCGCCACCCTGAGATTGACAGGCGTTCTCCGGCTCCCCAGAGGCAACCTTGCACCCGGAGGCGATGTACCACGACCTGTGGCGGGTGATCGAGCCGGACAGCCACCGTCGACGCTCTTGCGCATCCATGGTCACATGTTGCTCATCCACCTCTGGGCCACTGCCGTGGTTGTGAAGTTATGGACGCAGCGCTATCCGGTCGACTTGGAGCCCGACGATCTCCAGATCAAGGCGTCCGTCGCGCTCTGCAACACCCTCACCGTCGGGACAGCCTGACACGCGGCAGCCCGGCTCCGGCGCCGCACCCGGTCACGAACACCCTCCCGCCGATGTTGCTGGCCGCGAGCGCGCGAGCGGAGGAGGGCGGTGATTCCCCAGTCCGGCATTGCGCCCCACCTGCGACTGAGCGCCGGATTTCAATACCTGCAGGGCCCTGCCTGCCAACCCTGTGCCGCGAAGTTGCGTCTTACCAGTGGAATGGCGCCAGGAAAGCTAACGCGGCCGGGAACATTGGATGTGGGTTGTGCGAGCAGGTCGGCTCGGGTGTGCGCTGCTACCGACGCTCACTTTCGCAACGGCACGCATCGGACCAGGCATCGCGTTGGCGGCCGCTCAGCGGTGGCTGCCGATCCGCGCGGTGACATGGTGTTCGTCGCCGGATCAACGCGTGTCGCCTACAACGCCGCAACCGGCGCGAAGGTCTGGGAGAACGAGGGTTCCGGGCGTTCCGTCGCGGTGAGCCCGGACGGCCGCAGCGTGTTCGTCATCAGGTCAGTCCGGGCGGGCGGTTCAACGTGGGACTTCTCCACGGCTGCCTTCGACGCCGCGACCGGCAGGCAACTCTGGGCCAGCCGCTACAACGGGCGCGCGAACAAGGCCGACGCACCCGCGGCCATCGCCGCGAGCCCCCGGGGCGGCGCGGTGTTCGTCACCGGGACGAGCGTGGGCCGACGTTCGGGCCTCGACTACGCCACCGTCGCCTACAACTCGGCCACCGGGGCACCGCTATGGACGAAGCGCTACAACGGTCGGGCCAACGGGCCGGACACGGCGAGCTCGGTGGCGGCGAGCCACGACGGGGGCCGCGTGTTCGTGACCGGCGCCAGCAAGGGACGGGGAACCGGCCTCGACTGCGCCACCGTCGGCTACAGCACTGCCACCGGCACCCCGTTCTGGACAAGGCGCTACAACGGGCCGGCGAACGGGAGTGACACCCCCGTCGCCGTGCTCGTCAGCCTGCGCGGCGCCGGCACGGTGATCATGTCAGGCACCAGCCCGAGTGAGGGATCCGACTACCTGTCGGTCGCCTACACCACTTTCAACGGCGTAACCAGATGGGTCAGCCGTTTTCCACAGCGACTCCCAGCCAGAGGTCCTGCACGCTGCGGCGCTCAGCCCGGACGGCGGCACCGTCTACCTGACTGGCTCCCTGGCCACCGCGGCTGGCGGCGAGAACCCGGCGAACGCCCTCACCATCGCGATGAACGTCTCGACGGGCGGCAGTCGCGGCTGACTTCAGAACCGTCGCGCTCCGAGGGTGCACGGTAGGCAATTGTGTGAGCGTTGGCCAGGCACAGCAACGCCACATCCGGCCATGGACGCCGTTTAAATGAGAACGATTCAGACCTGGAGTGTGCAGCCAACTCACGTGGGAAGGTAGTTGTCACGGTGCATTCAAGGCAGCAGGCCTGACCGGTATCCATTTCCACGACCTGCGCCACGCCGGGAATCTTCTGATCGCAAACGCCGGGGCGAACCTGCGCGAGCTGATGGAACGGATGGGCCACTCCACCAGTCGCGCCGCGCTGATCTACTAGCACTCCAGTGACGACCGGCAACGGGCGCTGGCCAATGCGGTCGCTAGCCGTGCCCTCGCCGAGCTGGGCAAGGCGAACGCGTGTGGCACGCCTGTGGCACGGACGAGCCCGGCTGATGCTGATGACTAGCAGCGCAAGTGCCGCTTAGCGTCCTGACCTCGCGAAATAGCGGGCGCCCCGAGCAGGACTCGAACCTGCGACCTACTGCTTAGGAGGCACTCCCGAGCAGTAGCCCGGCGACGCCGGACATGGCCTGATGTGCCGCTCACCTGCGACAATCCAGCGGCCTCTAGAGTCAGGAGTACACCGCGGCGTCGTAACTTCAACGAGCGAGAGGTCGGCGAGGGCATCCGCCGCTCCGGCCTGAATCGGTCTGAGGTGTTCATCGAGACCAAGGTGTGGATCAGCGACTACGGCTACGACGAGACGCTGTAGGCGTTCGACAAGAGCGCGGGCAAGCTCGGCGTCGAACAGATCGATCTGCTGCTGCTGCATCAGCCCGTCCCGACCCAGTTCGACAAGACCGTTGATGCTTACCGCGCCCTGGAGAAGCTTCATGGCGATGGCCGTGTTCGCGCGATCGGCGTCAGCAACTTCATGCCCGATGTCCTCGCAGCGCTTCTCGACCGGTCTAGCGTCGTACCGTCCGTCAACCAGATTGAGCTGCACCCTTATTTCACCCAGCCGGACGTTCAGCAAGCGAACGCTAAGCACGGGATCCTCACACAGGCGTGGTCCCCGATGGGCGGCATCACCAGCTACCGTGGCGGCGGGCAGAGCACCTTCGAGGATCCGGATATCGCCCAGATCGCGGCTGAGCATGGCAAGACGCCGGCCCAGGTCATGCTGCGCCGGCACCTCCAGGCGGGACGTTCCGCGATCCCGAAGTCGGTGAACCCCGAACGTATCGCGGCCAACTTCGACGTTTTCGACTTCGAGCTCACCACAGGCCAGATCGCGGCCATCGATGGCCTCAACACCGGCGTGCGAGGTGGCCCGGACCCGGAGACCGTGAGTCCCGAGGCATTCCGCCGCGACATCCCCGAAGCCTGACGCGCCTGCACGCCGCTCACCGCTCCAAGCTGCTGGCTCGGCAGGCGAACGGGCGGTCACAAATATGCGGTGGCTCGTTACGCCTCAGATCCAACTGCTGAACCACATCCGTTGCAGCCACGACCCGTACGGGATGGACTGAGCGGTGAACAACGGATATAGGTAAGCGAAGTTGGCCAGTACAAGCAGCACGTACGCGCCGGCGATCACGGCGCCGGCTAGGCGCCTGCGGGTTGTGGCCTGGGCTGGGCCGATGATCAGGCCAAGGCAGAGTGTGATCGCCATCACCAAGAAGGGCAGGAAGACGACGGCGTAGTAGTAGTACTCCGTCCGGTGGTCGTGCCCGGCGAACCAGTACCAGGGCAGCCACCCAGCCGTGACACCGAGGAGTACTGTGCCGGCTCGCCAATCCCGGCGGCCGATCCACAACCACAGACACAAGAGCAGCGCTGGGATCGACGCCCACCAGATCGCGGGGGTGCCGATCGCGAGTACTTCCTGGGCGCAACTGGCGGCGCCGCAACTCTTTGGCGTGGCGTAGAAGAAGGAGACCGGCCTGGCGAGGATCAGCCAAGTCCATGGCTCCGATACGTAACCTTGCTGGCTGCTCACGCTGAGGCCGAAGCCGAGCATCGACCTGTTGTATTGGTACAGCGAGTCGAGCGCCGACCAGATCGGCGTGTGGTTGCCGTTCAGGGCCGCCCAGTTCCGGTCGTAACCCTGGCTGCTGGCCAGCCAGCCTGACCACGAGGCCAGATAAGTCGCGATCGGCACCACGCCGAACGAGACCGGCAGCCACTTCAAGTCGCTGCCCATTCCTGGAACTCCGTGCATGTTGGCGCGGTAACGGGCAGCCCGACGAGCACTCAGATCCCAGGCAGTGGCCAGCGCCCCGAAGGCGAAGATAAACCAGACGCCGTCCCACTTTGTCGCGCATGCGCAGCCCAGGAAGACCCCTGCCAAGACCCGGCGCCACCCGATCCCAAGCCGGAGTCCGCCACCGTCCAGATTGACTCGGTCAGTCAAGACATCGGCCCGCATCCTGGAGACGTCGCGGTCGATAAGGAGCATGCCGAAGGCGGCGAGCACCCAGAACATCAGGAAGATATCCAGGATAGCGGTCCGGCTGAGTACCAGCTCAAGCCCGTCCAGGGCCATTAGCACGCCGGCTACGCAGCCGAGCAGCGTGGACGTCGTCATCCGCCGGGTAATCCTTGCGGTCATGAGGATGGACGCGGTCCCGATCACTGCGGCTGCGAACCGCCAACCGAATGGTGTGAGGCCGATGAGCCAATCGCCACCAGCCATGAGCACCTTGCCGAGCGGCGGGTGCGCCACGTACTCACCGCCGCCGCGGAGCACGTTCGTGCCGCCGTGCATCAGCAGGCTATTGACGGACCTAACGTGCTTCAGCTCGACGCCGTGCCGCAGGATCGAGTAAGCGTCAGGGACGTAGTACGTTTCGTCGAAGATGACCGCGTGCGGGTCGCCGAGCCGGTAGAACCGCAGGAACCCGCCGAACAAAGTCACCAGGAGTGGTCCGGCCCAATTCCACCGCGACGCCGGCAGTGCTGTGGGCACCAGCCGGGCACGTCGGCTAATGCCCGGCTTGGTCCTGCGGTCGCTTGGCGCGATCGGAGACGCCTCATCGAAGGCTGTCATGGCGATTGATAGTAATGGGCCGGAGGTTCATCCCGGCCAAGAAAGCGAGATCGCATTTCCATGACGAACAGGGCAATAAGTATCGGCTCATATTTATTTGGCCGAATTATCGCATGTTCTTTAATGATCGTATTGGTTCTTTAGGATCATCGTGACAGATGGGAATACCACTCAAATACTGAGTCGATGTTCACAGGTCGGCCCCGGCATTTGCTATTTGTTTGAAGCGTCGGGTACCCGGTCACGACCGCATATCGGCCTGGCCAGCCTCCGAGCAGGTCGCGCCAGAGTCGAGCGGCAGCTACGAATTCCGGCCGGGCCCTGCCGGTGCATCGTGACACCGGCTGATCGTGATCGACCCGGCGTTAGCCGGTGACCGGGAACGTGGTGGGGACAGGTGTGGGCGTCGGCGCCGGTGTCGGCTTGGGTGAAGGCGTAGGCGTGGGTTTGGGCGTCCTGGTCGGGCTGGGCGTCGGCGTAGGCGTCCTGGTCGGGCTGGGCGTCGGCGTAGGCGTCCTGGTCGGGCTGGGCGTCGGCGTCGGCGTCCTGGTCGGGGTGGGCGTCGGCGTCGGCGTCGGCGTCCTGGTCGGGGTGGGCGTCGGCGTCGGCGTCGGCGTCGGCGTCCTGGTCGGGGTGGGCGTCGGCGTGGGCGTCGGCGTCGGCGTCCTGGTCGGGGTGGGCGTCGGCGTGGGCGTGGGCGTCGGCGTGGGCGTGGGCGTCGGCGTGGGCGTGGGCGTCGGCGTGGGCGTCGGCGTCGGCGTGGGCGTCGGCGTGGGCGTCGGCGTGGGCGTGGGCGTCGGCGTGATCGTCGCCGTGCAGTCGGGCACGTTGATGACGTCAGTATCGAGGGTTACTGCACCGTTGCGGGCAAGAACACGACCCTGAATCGTGTCGCCCGTCGTAACGGTGATGGAAGTCAGCGCCAAGATACTGCCCTGGAACGTCGTACCTGTTCCTAGTGTTGCGGAGCTGGTCACTTGCCAGAACACATTGCAGGGCGAAGCACCATTAGTGAGTATTATGTTGGTGGCCGAGTTGGTGATGAGCGCGGAGCCAACCTGGAAGACGAAGATCGCGTTAGGATCGTTCTGCGCGTCAAGGGTCAAACTTCCGCCGACGGTCAGCAAGCTAGTAGCCTTATACACGCCCGGTAGGAGAGTCTGGCCTCCGCCGATAAAGCCAGGGATAGCGGTAACGGGGGTTTCTCCAGCGGCAACGTTGTATGCATTGGTCAGGTCAGATTGGGCCTGAGCGGCAACCGCGTCAGCGGCGTGAATGGTGCCTCCGACGATTCCAGGTGGGAATCCCGTCACCGAAGTTCCTGGACTCACGCCAAGGTCCCCGGCGATGATCGTCGGGCCAGTATTGGTGACGGCGCTTCCTGCTAGAACCCCGAACGGAGCGGCGGTGCCTAGATTCACCATGGTCACCGCCTGCGCGCCAGATTGCGTCGCCATGAGGGCGGCAGCGGTAATGACTAGTATGGGCAGCGCGGCCAGCCGCAGGTAGCCAGAGGACTTCCGTCCTGCAAGCTTTCTGACGTCCATCACTAAAACTGACCTTTCTCTGCGGCACGCATTGGAATTGGACCGTATAGTGCGACATCCGGTTGAGTAGGACACAAGCCGCCTGCCGTGCTAATAGGCAGTCCCCGAGCTGTTAGTCATCGGGCAGGTTACAGGATGATGTCTATAGTCGCCGCCGACACGAGCGTGAGTCGAAGAAAATTAATGTCGCGTTATGCATGAGGCGGGGACGCTAATAAGAAATGCCGGAAACACGAGTCTAAATCCGACTGCATATCAGGCGGCGGCCACATTTCCTGCGATCTCTCCGTGCCTGGAGGTGATACGATCGCCCGCGAATATACAAACCAACCTTGCGCCATTTGATATGGGATTGCCAGATTCTCGATAATTCTCTTTCTTATGCCGAAGCTGTGGCTATGGAATATGGTTCCAGGGTTCTTGGATAATTGCCTCCGGAGGTGTTCAATGCGTGATCACTTTCGAATTAAGATCTGTTGGGGTCGCGCTGCCGGGATAAGGCCGCTGGTCATACTGGCGATCGCGGCGGCCGTGTCTGCTTGCGGATCTGGCGGTACGCAACCTGGCGCAGCACCCCAACCAGTGCCGCCTGTGCACGTCTCCGCAGATCAGCTGGCAAGACTCCCGATAGCCACCACTTTCGGCAGATCGCCAACTGCGCCACAAGATCCAGATCCCTTTCATCCTGAGACTGGCATCGTGTTGCACCCGACGGTGACGCAGGTGGTCTACGCAAACCCTGGCGGACCTGCGGTGGCTGCGCTTCCTACTACCGAGCTCCGAAGTCAGACCTGGGTGCCGGTAGTGCAGACGCAGAAGGGCTGGGACCGAGTTCTACTGCCGACGAGGCCGAACCACTCAACTGGGTGGATCTTCACCGCAGGCGCGAGCTTGGAGATTGCGCATAGCGCCTACCGGATCGAAGTCAACCTCGCCTCGCACCGACTGACGGTGTTTAATGGCGGCAGCGTGCTCGGTTCGTGGGCGGTGGCCGTCGGTGCACGTCGCACTCCGACTCCGACCGGGCGGACGTTCCTGCTTTCGTCGCTCGCGCCGGTCCACCCGACTTACAGCCCGCTGATTCTGCCGCTTGGTGCTCATTCGGCCACGATGGGCAGCTTCGGCGGCGGGCCTGGCACTGTAGCGCTGCACGGCTGGCCAAATCCAGCCGTGTTTGGCCATGCAGTCACCCACGGCTGCGTTCGAGTCCCAGCGGCCGCACTGCGGGTACTTTCCCGAATCCCGCTGGGAAGCTCCGTAGTCATCATCAACTAGCTGGCCCGCTGCGATAGATCCCTCTGGCGAACCTGTGCATGTGTGCCCTGTTCGCCCGGACCGCGAGCGGCCCGAATCCGCTTGTCGCCCGGCTTGCAGCCCACGCCGACACGCACCGACTGCTCGTTCAGTGTCATCCGGAAGCTGCCATTACGATCTGGTTCGGAGCGCTGAAACGGAAGTTATTCGGTTCCCGCTGGGTCCGGGGCCCTGTGCGGCCAGCAGCTCGGCGATCTTGTCGCGCCCCGGCTGCCATGTCACGGGGCGCTCCGCTCAGCAAAGACGGGCACGAGCGGCCGCCGGGTGACCTCGGCATGGAAACCGTCCCCGCCCTCGCGCCACCATCGCGGCGAGCGGATCGTGACGTTGACTTCCCTGGCGAGCCGGGCACCGGTTCGCTGGGCAGCCTCGTCGAGCTCATCCCGGTCCGGGTCGCCTATGACGAGCACGTCCATATCGGCTGGCGCCTTGCCGGGTTGCCCGGCGTACCGGGCCGCCCACGAGCCGAACAAGAACGCCGACTCGATTCCGGCGATCCCGGAAAGCTCCTCGGCACAACCTGACGCAGCCCGAACGATCGGAGCAGCAGCTCGGTGAGCGGCGAGTCCGCCGCAGTCACCAGCCGCGTGCTGCCGAGCTTGCGCGAGGAGACGACCCCTGCCTGCTTCAGCAGCACCACGGCGAGCAGCTCGGCCTGCAGCCGCGACCGCAGCAGCGGCAGCAATGGCGGAGCGGTGCTTGCATAACACGCAATATACGTCCCGCGATACGCGAGCATCCTCGAGCCTAGGTGACGCGCACGCATCAGATTTCCAGCGTGTTGGCTCACAGTTTGGCTCCCAGCATCCTTGCCGGGGGCGCGGGTACTTGATCGCCGGTCCGCTCCTGGCCATCCTGGCTGGTCAGAGGCGTTGCAGGTAGGCCGGATGCGGCGAAACGTGACGAATGAGTGACTGCCCATGAGCAGTCGCTCATCCAATCAAAAAAATTTCGGAAAACTAAGCCACCAGGCCTGACAGCGCCCCGAGCAGGACTCGAACCTGCGACCTACTGCTTAGGAGTCAGGACCGGCATAACGCTGGGAGATGCGCAAGACTGCCTGACATCCTCTTTACCAGCGACAACAGGTGCCTGAAGGGGCCGAATAGGGCTCACCGTCTGCCGCCGTTGGCTCCCAGTTTGGCTCCCAGGGCACGGCTAACGGCACAAAGACTGCTGCCGCTCCTACGGCGCGCACCGATGGCTCGATCTCAGCGACTCCCGGTCAATTGATGGTGCTCGCTCACGCGCTCAGTATTGGCCATTCGGCGGCTCGGAAGAGCGCACGGACTCCGGTTGAGCGATCGACCTACACCTGGGACCACGAGACCTCGTCTGAGCGAAAGATGGGCAAATGGCAAGGAGCCTGATGCGGAATCGCCACATGACCCCTATGGCGCTGCGGGCGCATGGCTGTAAAGGGTCATCGATCACGTAGAACACTAGATGCCTGGCGCGCTGGCCGATACGGGTCCGCTGCCCTGTAAACGCGCCGCTCGGCGTTTCAGTCATGCGAACCGCTCGGCGCCCCTATCCCTGGTCTCCGTAGAACAACCCATAGCCGAAATCTACGTCAGCGTCGTATTCGCCATCATCGGAATCATCCGTATAAGTCGTCACATCTGCCTCAACAAAGGGGTCATGAACGACGACCAATTGCCTTCCGACAGTAACCTGTCCCGATGACAGCAAATTCAGATCGCGCCCTATCTCCTGCGACACGGCTCGCGTGCCACCATTTAGAGTCCGAAGCTTGGACCTCTTGCATGCCAAATCTGCCCGGCCGTCGGACAATCAAGGGTCGTTCCATATAGTGACATTAAACGTTATGATAGCATTGAAGTCCTGCCCGGTAATGTTACGCACAGTAAGCAGGCCTATGCGACCCGCACTTGTCCGTACGCACAACCGCGTTCCTGATCCGAAGCCACTTACAGGAACCAGGGAAGGCTGGAATGCTGTAAAGTGTGCGCATACTTGGTAACCATTGCCTCCCTGCGACCCCCTCACGATTCCCCATTGGCCGCCGTACCTTGACAGATTGCCAGAACCGTCGAAATAGATGTCGGCGCCGGCAGGTTGACTGCTGACAGGCTCTACCGGCCAGTGCGGGTTGTCGAGGTCGACGGCGTAAGTCGCCGACAGGTCGCGCTTCCCCGAGTACAAAACCAAAGGTACAGCCGACTTGATTGTGGACCTGGAAGCGCTAGCGCTTACCCGGATGGAAGGAGCAGGACCTGGTGATTGCTGCGCAGGGTGGCTCCAGAATCCACCAATCCATACAACTATCAACCCACCGACGACGGCGACGGCTACCAAGAATATAAATTCCTTCCAACGCCTCACTCCTCGCCTCCTGCTGATGTCATAGCGAGATATTAGCGGCTTTTGTTATGCATCGTCGAGACGGCAAGTCATCCTCACACGAACGGGTACGGCCAAGATCAGCCAGTGCTCGGACCTTGCCATCCTCCGATAGGCGCCGATTGAATTCTCGGCAAGACTCGTGGTCCGGGGTCCCGAAGGGATCGCGCACCGACGCGCGCACCGCGCCCTTGACCACGATCTTGCGAGGCTTCAGGATGGAGCGCCGGAGGGATGGCCAGCGCTTGCAGCTCGCGCGCGAGCGCTGATCCTACGGCGAGATGCGCGTACGGTCGGCCACGGAGGGATGCACGCGCGGCGGCGCCGACGCGACCCGGAGGGTCAAGGAAGGCAGCCGTCGCCGCAACGCTCCCCCATCGACGGCGACCTGGGTACGGACAGGTGCCGCCGTCCTGCCGTCAGCGTGCTCGAAGCGCGGCGCGTCCCAGGATCAGCGACCGGCCTGGCCCCGGCGCGCTTCGCGCGCCCTTGATGACAGTGAAGAAAGTCCTCACGCGGAAGGACCCGGCGGAGGCAGGCTCTGCTCTGACTGCGGGGTCCAGCTCAGAACGACGCTCACTGTGCGTCCGTGGTCGTCACCGTCGATAGCCAACGCGGCGGCTAGCGCTGCAACGATGTTCAAGCCATGTTGGCGATGCGGTCGATCTTGCGAACTCCTCGCTCGACCTGGGAAACCCAGGCAACCGACCGGTCGACCGCTGGACGCAATGAGCAGAACCTCGCATGCTGCCGCCGACCCGGCAGCGACCCCTCGCCGGGCCACGAAGCCCCGGCTGAAAGTCCGACACCGACTTCGAGTCGTCATGCTCACACTGAACGGGCTGCTGCACGCGGGCAGGGCGCGCCGGTCCCAGCTCGCAGACACTGCCGCGTCCGGCCGAATACGAGGTCACGGCTGCATGATGCGGGGTATATCGCCAGTCAGGACGCAGGCCAGCCCTGAACGCCACCGGGCGTGATCGCCCGGCGGCCCTCTTGATCATCATCTGGCAGCAAAGGCGGTCAACGTTGATGAGTGATGAACCTCAGCAGGCCCCGGAGCCGGCTCCGCCGCCGGCGGCCGCCCAGCCGGGTCAGCCTGAAGGGCCGCCGGCGGTGCCCGGCCCGCCCCAGATGCCCGCTTCCGAGCGCGTGCTCCTGGCAGTGCAGCGCCGCGGCGAGTCTGACTACATCTTCAGCTTCTGGTCGGCCCTGGGCTGGACCATACTCACTTTCGGGATTTACGGGCTCTACGTCTTCTATCAGCTCGTGCGCCGGATGCGTGATCACAGCGCCCGCCGCCTCGAACTCCTCGACGCGGCGACCACCGCGGCCTGGGAGCAGGCCGGCAGGCAAGGCTTGCAGCAGGAACTGGCGCCATCCTTCCAGCGAGCGGGTGCGCAGCTAGAGGTGCTGCGCCAGATGACCTACGACTTCCGCGACCCCGTCATCTGGGTGCTGCTGGCCATCGTGGCCGGCGTCGCCGAGATCATCGCGTTCGTGCTGCTCGACCAGGACCTCATCAAGCACGACCAGGCCGAATGGGGCGTCGAGTCCGAGCTGTCGGTGATCTACGGCCGGCTCGGCCAGCACCTCCCCGCTCCGCAGCAGGGCCGGGTGAAGAGGCCAGACAACTACGTCGGCCGGATCGTGGCCGCGATCTTTTCCTTCGGCATCTACATGTTCTGGTGGTTCTACAACCAGATGCAGGAGCCAAATAAGCACTTCGCCGTCAACTGGACCCAGGAGGACCAGCTTGTGACAGCGGTGACGGCGTTCGGCTGAGATCAGCACCCCGTCGCACACCGCGGCCATGCCCACCGACGCCCACCCTGTGCGGATGGCGCTGGTACCGGCGGTGACAGAACCGCGACGCCACTTAGCAGCGGCTGACGCCGCGCCTCCTCGCCGGGAGCCCAGTAGGCTTCCGCACGAGCCGCTGACCTGCCGCAACGGTGGCCTGACGTCGCTCGGCGTCGGCCAGCCTGGCCGCCTGTTGGCTCCCGCCATTGGCTCCCGGGCGCAACTTGCGGCCTCGATGCGGCCCCTGCAGATCCCGGCAGGCACGGGCGATCGCCGGGCCCAGCACCTCCCGTCACAACCAGGTGGCAAGCGCAGCAGGGTCGCCGACCTGACGGCGGCTACTCATCGTGATCAGCATCGGCGATCAGACCGCGCGTGTAAGGCTCGTTCGGCGCGCATTGATCGACGGCTCGGGCGGCGTTAGGTCGCCACAGAGTTGGTCGTTGTGTCGCGGCACTCAGCTTCCCGTGTCCGCTGGGCTTAGCGGGCTGGGGTCGATGGAAGCTGGAAGCTGGTAGGTGCCGGGTCGGCCACAGACGCGACGTCAGTGCGGGGTTCCGAACAGGTGGCTGGCCACCTGGCTGAGATGGGTGCGCATGGCCTCTGCGGCCTGGTCCGCATCCCGGGCGCGCAGGGCCGCCACGATCTGCCGGTGGTCGGCCTGATAGACGAGCTGACGCTCGTGCGAGGCGCTGCGTCGCTTGAGTTCGCCCCAGAACTGGCCGCGGCGGGCCTCGTCGATGACCGCGTACAGCCGGGTCAGCAGCGGGCTGTGGGCCGCCGCCATGATCGCCCGGTGCAGGGCCAGGTCCCAGTCCTCGAACTCGTCGTAGCCGTAGGCGCGCTCGGCACCGGCGAGGCAGCGGCTGATCTCCGCGAAGTCGGTGGCCGTCGCCCATGCCACCACCAGCTGCATGGCGGACGGCTCGAGCAGGCGGCGGATGGCCATCACGTCGGCAGGAGAGAAGCCGCCGGGCCCCGTCCCGTCCCCGCCGTGCCCGGGCGCGGTGTCCGGTTCCGAGTCCCGCAGCGGCGCGCCGTCGCGCAGGAACGTCCCGCGGCCCACCTCCCGGGTGATGTACCCGTCTGCTTGCAGCATGGCCAGCGCATGCCGCACCGACGTCCGGGAGGCGCCGAGCTCACTGGCGAGCTGCCGTTCGGTGGGCAGCCGCGACCCCGGCCCGAGCCCGGCGCGGTGTGACTCGGCCAGGATGAGCTCGGCGAGCTGGCGCCTGTGGGCGGCCGGCAGGGCGGTGTTACCGGGCATGCAACCAATCATACCAATCGAGATCAGACCGTGATACTGACAACCAACTTTTTCCAATGATGCACTCTTGACCCTAGTTTGAATCCAGACCTATGCTCAACCAATCCGCGCAACCCATCACGGATCTGGTCATGGAGGCGCACAGCCCCGAGCTGACCTGGCAGGCTCCTGGGACTGGTCGCCACTGCGGCGGCCGGCCCGTGTGCTGGCTGCGGCCGTGTGGGCGGCTCCCCTGGGCCACCGCCAGTGCGAAGGAGACCACCGTCGTGAGGCTTGCCACCATAACCACCCCCGATGGGCCGCGGCTCCATGTCAAGGGCGGCTCCGGTTACATCGATGTCGGCCAGGCGACCGGCGATCCGCGGCTGTCGTCGCTGAACAACTTGCTCGCGGCCGGGCCCGCGGCGCTGGACGCAGCGCGGGCGCTGGAGAACCGCGACGGCCAGGAGTTCGGGCCGGCGGACTTCGCTGCCGCGGTGCCCGCGCCGCCCCGCATCCTCTGCCTCGGCCTGAACTACAGCGAGCACGCCCTGGAAGGCGGCCGAGCGGTCCCGACATGGCCGGACGCTTTCGTGCGGGGTGCCGACAGCGTCCTGGCGCCCTTTGCCGATCTGGTCAAGCCGGCCCTGACCAGCCGGTTCGACTACGAGGCCGAGCTTGGCATCGTGATCGGGGCGGGCGGCCGCTACATCCCGGCGGACAAGGCCCTCGACGCCATCGCCGGGTTCGTCGTGCTGAACGACGCTTCCGCGCGGGACTGGCAGCGAGCCGCCAGCCAGTGGACCGCGGGTAAGAACTTCGAAGGCAGCATGCCGATCGGCCCGGAGGTGGTCACCACCGACGAGGTCGACGTCAGCGACGCCGCGATCAGCTCCACCCTCAACGGCACCGTCATGCAGTCATCGCGCACCTCCCTGATGCTGGTCGATGTCCCCAGCGCGGTGGAGTTCTTCTCCTCTTTCACCCGCCTCATGCCCGGCGACGTCATCGCCACTGGCACACCCGGGGGGGTCGGCTTCGCCCGCACACCCCCGGTGTGGCTGGAGCCGGGCGACGTCATCGAGGTCAGCGTCGAGGGGATCGGCGCTATCCGCAACCGGGTCGTTGCCGAGGGGAACGCTCCCGGCAACTGGCGCTGGCAGCTGCTGACGACCGGCCAGCGCGGGCTCTAACCCGCCCTGCCGAGCGAGCCGGCGGCCGACGGCCACGGGTCGTGACCACATCAACTCCCTCAACGAGTCTGGAGGAACTATGAAGTTCACGATGCACGGACCCGCGGCCCAGGGCGCAGGCAGACCCAAGCCCGGCAAGCGGACCACCCGGCGGCCCGCCCGGCTTGCGGCTATGGCCAGTGCCGCGGCGCTCGCCCTCGTCCTGACTGCCTGTGCGGCCAGCGCCAAGTCGGGTAGCTCCTCCAGTTCCGGCGGCTCGGGTTCGAACGGGTCAGGCAAGTTCCTCACCGTCGCGGACGTCGCGCCGTTCAGCGGTGCTGACGCCGCGCTCGGCCCGACGTACCTGGCCTCCTGCTACGGCGCGACCAGCGCCATTAACGCCGTCGGCGGGGTGCTAGGCCACAAGCTGCGGTGCAAGAGCGTCGACACTCGCGGCGACCCGGCCGACGCCGTCCCGGCCGTCAACCAGATGTTCGCCTCGACGCCGGACCTCGGCCTGGTGATCGGCTGTACTTCTGACGAGGCGGCGTCGGTCGCGCCGATCATCAACGCGCACAAGATGGTCATGTTCTGCATGACCGGCCAGTCGCAGTTCGACAGCGGTACCCCCGTGCCCTACTTCTTCCGGCTGGTCCCGCCGGACCTGGCAGAGTCCTACGCGATGGTGGTCATCGCCAAGCAGCTGCACTACAAGCGGATCGCGCTCGCGTTCGGCAATGACATCGGCTCGCAGACCTTCATCCAGCCGGCCATCGCCTCGCTGAAGAAGGCGGGATTGACCCTGACCACCAACCAGTCGCTGGACCTGAAGGCCGCCACCTTCCGCACCGAGGCGGCGGCGATCGTGCAGTCCCACCCGGACGCGATCATGACCGAGGCCCTAGGCGCCGCGGACCCGACCTTGTTCTCGGAGATCAAGCAGCTCAACGGGGGCAAGATGATCCCGGTCATCGGCACCTCGGCGGCGATCTCGCCTTCATTCTTCAAGGCGGCGGCCGCTGCGGTGGGCGCGCAGGAATTCGTCAGCGGGTTCCACGCCGACAACTTGGTGGTGGAGACGAGCGGGCCCGCGTTCGACGCGTTCAAGTCGGCGCTGCTGTCCCAGCAGGGCAAGGTTCCCGGCGTCTCGGGTAACTTCGACACCTACCTGAGCGCGCCCGGCGGTGTGCACTTGTACGACGGGATCAACCTCGCTGCACTCGCCATGATCATGTCGAAGAGCACAACCCCGAGCGTGTACGCACCCGACATCGTCAAGATCGGTAACGGCGTGCCGGGAGCCACCGTCTGCCATTCATTCGCCTCCTGCGCGAGCATGCTCAAGTCGGGCAAGGCGATCCGCTACGAGGGCCCGGGTGGCCCGACGAACTTCGACAAGTACCACGACTCCACCGGCATCTTCCAGATCGACACCTACAGCGCCAATGGAACGGTGAACGTGGTGGGCAACATCACCGCGGCCCAGCTGAGGGCCGTGGCCCCTTAATGCGCTGTTCCCGACGTGCTCGTGCGCGGGCCGGCTGGCCGGCCCGCGCACGAGCACCCGTGCCCACGGGGGTTGATAGCTGGTGAGCCTCTTCCTCGCGTCGATCGGCTTCGGCCTGGTGACCGCATCGGTGCTGGCGATCGCCTCGGTCGGGTTCACGCTGCAGTTCGGCGTGACCGACGTGCTGAACCTCGCCTTCGGCGCGGTGATGATCTTCGCCGCCTTCGTGGCCTACCTGATCAACTCCGCCGGCATCTCGGTGTGGATCGGATTGCTGGTCGCGATGGTGGCCGGAGCGGTGCTGTCCGTCCTGCTCAACGCGGCCGTGTACACCCCGTTCCAGCGGCGTGGCGCCTCGCCGATCACGATGGTGATCGTGTCGCTGGGCATGACGCTCATCATCGAGTTCGGCGTGCAGGCACTGGCCGGCGGCACGGCCGTCTCCTACACCATGGGCAACGGCCCCGCGTTCACCGCGGGTGCCCTGTCACTGACTCTGGTCCAGTTCCTCATCATGGGCATGTCGGTGCTGGTCATGCTCGGCGTGCACGCACTGCTGCGCTACACCAAGCTTGGCAAGGCGATGCGGGCCACGGCCGCCAACCGCGGCCTGGCCCGCAACTGCGGGATCCGGACCGGCCGGGTGATCACCCTCACCTGGGGACTGACCGGCGCGCTGTGCGGGCTGGCCGGAGTGGTGTTCGCGATGGACGCAGGCAGCTTCGACGCCACCGCGACCGACCTGTTCCTCGTCCTGATCCTGGCCGCGGTCTTCCTCGGCGGGCCCGGGCAACCCTACGGGGCGATGCTCGGCGCCCTTGTCATCGGGGTGGCCACGGAGGTGAGCGCGGCTTTCATCCCGGCCGACTACAAGTACGTCATCGCGTTCGTGGCGCTGCTCGTCATGCTCGGCGTGCGCCCGACCGGCCTGCTCGGAGAGCGGGCATGAGCACGGAAGCCGATTCCCGATGAACTCGTTCTACCTCGTGAACCTGATCACGTACGCGGCCGTGGACGCCATGGCCTGCCTGGGCCTCAGCCAGCAGTTCGGGGTGGCCGGGGTGACCAACTTCGGGTTCATCATCTTCCAGGCGGCCGGCGGCTACGCCGCCGCGATCCTGGCCATGCCCCCGGACACAGCCAACGGCGGGTTCCAGAGCTATGTGGGGGGCTGGCACCTGCCGTTCCCCATCCCGTGGATCGGCGCGGCGGTGGCGGGCGGCCTGATCGCGCTGCCGTTCACATTCCTGGTCGGCAGGCGGCTGCGCGGCGATTTCGCGGCTGTCGGCCTTCTGGTGACCGCCGTGCTGCTGAACCTGATCGTGACAAACTACCGCCCCTTCCTCGACGGCGACGCAGGCATCTCGCTGATCCCCCAGCCGCTGCAAAGCATCTACGACCCCCAGTCCATCGGTTACCAGTGGGACTTCACCCTGGTTGCCATTGCGCTGTGCGCGCTCGTGCTGCTGCTCGTCCGGCGGATTACCAACTCGCCGTACGGGCGCTCCCTTCGGGCCATGCGGGACAACGACGCGGTGGCCGACTCGCTCGGCAAGAACCTGCTCTCCATGCGGATGGTCATGCTGGTGGTCGGCGGTGCCATCGCCGGGCTGTCCGGCGGCGTCCTGGTCACCTACATCACCACCTGGTCGCCGGCGGCGTGGGGCTACGCCGAGACCGTCGTGCTCTTCGCGGCCGTGATCATCGGGGGAGCGGGCAACCACTGGGGCGCGGTGCTCGGGGCGATACTGGTGCCGGTCGGGTTCGAGGAGGTGACCCGGTTCATCCCGACCTCAAACGGGCTGCCGCCGAACCTGATCCCGTCGCTGGAGTGGGTGGCGATCGGGCTCCTCATCGTGGTGTTTCTGTGGATCCGGCCGCAGGGAATCTTGCCGGAACGTAAGCGCGTCATCGCAGTGCCCCTGGCTGCCGCGGGTGAGCCGCGCTCCGCCGGTGAGCCGCCCCTCACCGCGGCCCGGCGGCCCGTGGTCAGCGTCACCACCCCTGGTCCGGCTGAGCCCGCCGAGCGTGCCGCCACGTCGCGGGCGGTGATCCTGGAGGCCGTGGATGTGGCGCGGGAGTTCGGCGGCGTGCGGGCGGTCGCCGGGGCCAGCTTCGCAGTGCGGGAAGGCACGCTCACCGGGCTGATCGGGCCCAACGGGGCGGGGAAGTCCACCTTGCTGGCGATGCTGGCCGGGACGCTCCCGGTGACCTCCGGCGCGA
The DNA here is from genome assembly GCA_963739025.1 of uncultured Actinomycetota bacterium. GTDB lineage: Bacteria > Actinomycetota > Actinomycetes > Streptosporangiales > Streptosporangiaceae > Chersky-822. Next base: position 575,402 of record CAVTYS010000010.1, read on the forward strand.
TCAGGTTCTGCGGGGAGGACATCACCCAGGTTCCGGCGTTCCGCCGGGCGCGGCTGGGGCTAGTGCGGACGTTCCAGCTGGCCAGCGAGTTCAAACGGCTGACGGTGATGGAGAACCTGCTGTCGGCGGTACCGGCGAACCGGGGCGACTCGTTCCGGGGGGCGCTGCTCGGGCGGCGGTACTGGCGTGGCGACGAGCAGGCCGCCATCACCCAGGCAGAGTCCATCCTGGAGCGGTTCGGGCTGGAGAAATTCGCGAACCACTATGCGGGTGATCTGTCCGGCGGGCAGCGGCGGCTGGTCGAGATCATGCGAGCCCTCATGGCCGAGCCGCGGATGCTGCTGCTGGACGAGCCCATGGCCGGTGTCCACCCGCACCTGGCACGCCGGATCGGCGAGCAGCTCACCGGGCTGTGCGCGGAAGGCATGACGATCCTGATGGTCGAGCACGAGCTCTCCATCATGGACGAGTTCTGCGATCCGGTGGTGGTGATGGCCGAGGGCTCCGTGCTGGCAGAAGGCACCATGCAGCAACTCCGGGCCCGCAGCGAGGTCGTGGAGGCCTACCTTGTCGGCTGAGCTGACCCTCTCGGGCGTCCCGCTGCACGCCGACAGCGTCACCGCAGGTTACGGCGGCGACCCGGTCATCCGGGGCATCACCGTGCACACTGGCCCCGGCGAGGTGGTGTCCCTGGTCGGGCCCAACGGGTCCGGCAAGAGCACCCTGCTCAAGAGCCTGGTCGGGGTGGTGCGCGTATCGTCTGGCACCGTGCGGGTGGGCGACGCCGAGGTCACCAACCAGCCGCCCGAAGAGATCGCCCGTGCCTCGGTGGGATACGTGCCGCAGGTCGACGACGTCTTCGGATCGCTCACCGTCAGGGAGAACTTGGAAATGGGCGGCTACCTGCTATCTCGCAAAGAGATCGCCGGGCAGATCGAGCGGGTGGCGGCGGTATTCCCCCGGCTGGGCACCATGATGGGCCGCAGCGCGGCCAAGCTCAGCGGCGGCGAGCGCAAGATGCTCGCCATGGGCCGGGTGCTGATGCTCAACCCCGGGGTCTTCCTGCTGGACGAGCCGACTGCCAATCTCGCCCCGATCGTGGCCACCGCCCTTCTGGAGGAGCACGTCCGGCAGCTCGCCGCCAGCGGGGCGGCCGTGCTGATCGTCGAGCAGCGCGCCCGCGCCGTACTGGCCATCTCCGACCGCACCTACGTGCTAGGCGGCGGCGAGGTACGGATGGAAGGCACGCCGGCTCAGCTGTCCGAGAGCCCAGAGTTCGTGGAATCCTTCCTCGGCGGTCACACCCGGGTCACCACCGGCGAAAGCTGACCTCGCCCTGGCCGGATCTGCTCACGCGACGACGGCAGCAGGCCCATTCGGCGCGGCCCTCGGGCGGTTCAGCTGGCTGGCGACAAACTCTTCGGCTTCGCCTTCGGCGGCGGCCGCGGCCTGGCCGCCGCCGAAGCGATCACCTACCGCAGCCGCGACCTGCATGCCCAAATCGCCAGCCACGGAACCGGGATCCCGAACTCCTTTGCAGCCTGCACCCATAACCTGCGCGCCGACTACCCGTCCGGCTGCCAGGACTCCACTACCTCATCGGCACCTCCACACCGAGTGGTAACGAAAACTGCTCACGACTGCTTTCCTCTGCGGACAGAACTAGTCGCTGACCTCGCACGAGCGGCATAACTGATAATCGGCGTTACCCCGAATTCACATAGATTCACAAGGGACAGGCGCGCAGAATCGGCAACTTGGCGAGTGAGCAGTGTCCTGTCTGGTGGCGTTTACCAAGGTGTCAGGAGATTCTGTTCCAGGATCGTCATGGCTGCTGCCGGGCCTGGGTGGCGGTCGTGATCGCGTCGCGCACGTCGTCGGGAGACGGGCCTGGTGTGACGGGCGCTGGGTACTCGAAGGTGTTACGGGCACGGCGGATGCGGCCGAAGGATCTGAAGGCTCTGACGGTTGAGCCGAACTGAGCCCGGGTTGCTTCCTGGAGCGCGATGTGGCCGCCGCGGCTGGTCGCGCGCAGGCCCTGCACGGCCAGCAGGCTCGCGGCGCTCTTTGCGCAGCGCGTCGTAGGCGAGCTGGTAGGCCCCCGACAGGTCGCCGGAGGAATAGGCCGGTCGCTGCGGTGGCCAGGTGCCGGCCGGCGTCGTCGAGCAGCAGCCGCGCGATGTGGTGATCGGCGGTGACCTGCTCGAGCTCGGCGGCGGCCAGCAGCTCGGCGATCTTGTCCTGCCCCGGCTGCCATGTCACGGGGCGCTCGGTTCAGCGAAGACCGGCACGATCGGGCGGCCGGTGACCTCGGCATGGAAACCGTCTTCGCCCTCGCGCCACCATCGCGGCGAGCGGATCGTGATGTTGACCTCCCTCGCCAGCCGGGCGCCGGCTCGCTGAGCTGCCTCGTCCAGCTCGTCCCGGTCCGGATCCCCGATGACGAGCAGGTCAATGTCAGTCGGGGCCCGGCCTGGCTGTCCGGCATACCGGGCCGCCCACGAACCGAACAAGAACGCCGACTCAATTCCTGCCACCCCGGAAAGCTCCTCGGCCATCACCTGACGCGGCCCGAACGACCGCAGCAGCAGCTCGGTGAGCGGGCCAGTCAGCGGCGAGTCGGCCGCAGTGACCAGCCGGGTGCTGCCGAGCCTACGTGAGGAGACGACCCCGGCCTGTTCGGCCCGGGCCATCTCGCGCTGCGCCGACGACAGCGACGAGCCCGCTCGGTCAGCCAGCTCGGTCAGTGACCACTCCCGCCCCGGGGTCAGCAGCACCAGGGCGAGCATCTCGGCCTGCAGCCGCGACCGCAACAGCGGCAGCAGCGGCGGAGGAGGAGCTTGCATAACATGCAAGCTACCGCCCGCGATACGCAAGCAAGCCCCGGGCCTGGCCGACGCGCGCGCATCAGACTTCAGTGCGCTGGCTCCCAGTTTGGCTCCCAGCACCTCACCGCGGGCGCGGGCACTTGATCGCCGGCCCGCTCCTGGCCATCCTGGCTGGTCAGAGTTGTAGAGGTAGGCCGGGTGCGGCGAAACGCGGCGAATGAGTGACTGCCGATGAGCAGTCACTCATTGAGTCAAAGACAATATCGAAAAACTTCATCCACCAGGCATCATTGCGCCCCGAGCAGGACTCGAACCTGCGACCTACTGCTTAGGAGGCAGCCGCTCTATCCACTGAGCTATCGGGGCGTGCCGAGCCAACCGCCCGGCGCCGCTAAGCCTACCGGCTTCCTGGGTGGCAGCCGTAACTCATGCGCCACCGCCCGCTCGCTGAGCCGCGGCCGACATCTGATCTGCGGCTTCTGCCCACCGCGCCCGCGCAGCGTCGAGGCGCGCCTGCCTGGCCGACGTCCGCTGCCGATGTCCAGCCGAGCCGCGTTCCACCGCCGGTCCTGCGGAATCAGTCGCATGCCCAGCGGACGCGTCACCGCCCGAGCGGGTCCGCGCCGCCGCAGCAACCTGGTCGAGCAGGTCAACTGACTCGACCAGTTGTCGCTGGGCCGCTGCGGGCAGGCTGGCGATCGCCTGGGCCAGCGCCTCGATTCTGCGGCGCTGGGCCGCGCGCATGAGGGCATCGCCCTCGGCGGTGGCGGCGATCAGCACCGCGCGGCCGTCCGTTGGGTGCGGCTGGCGCTCAGCGAGGCCAGCGTCGATCAGGCCGTCGACGATCCTGGTCATCGTCGGGCCGGCGACTCCCTCAGCGCGGGCTAGCGCGCCCAGCGAGCAGGGACCGCCGAATACCAGTACTGACAGCGCAGAGAGTCGCTGCGGTGTCAGCCCTGCCAGCCGGTCAACCGCTCGAAGGCTGCGCAGCACGTGAATCGCGCCCGAATTCAGCGCCGAGGCGGCGGTCTCAAGATCGGGCTTGCTGTCATGCACGACATATGTATAGCATGACTACCGAGTTTTGATAGTGATGCTACGTATCTGACACGCCGGGTTGCCGCAAGCCCCGCGGCGCTTGAGCTCGGGGCAACGCCAGCCGCACACGGCACGAGGGCGGTGCTGACAACGGGACCGCGGCGCGGGGAGCGCGGGAGCGAGGAGCGCCGGAGCCGGGAGCGCAGGAACGCAGGAACGGAGCGCATGAGTTACGGAGGACACATGACCCAGCTGCATCAGGTCGCGCAACACGCCGACGATCTCGACCGGGCCGCGGACTTCTACACGAAGGTGCTCGGCGGCACGATGATCGCAACGTTCGATCCTCCTGGCCTGGCGTTCGTCGACCTCGACGGCGTGCGGCTGCTCCTCGAACTGGCGGCGCCGAGCGCGCTCATCTACCTGCGGGTGGCCGACGTCCGCCTCGATCAGCCAGCTGCGCGACAGCGGAGTCACGGTTCACACCGAACCGCATCGCGTGCACGTGGACACCGACGGCGCGTTCGGCGAACCGGGCTGGGAAGAGTGGATGGCGTTCATCCGCGACAGCGAGGGCAATGTGATCGGCCCGGCGAGCCGCCACGCGCCAGCCACCTGAGCGCCAAACCCCTGCGATCACAACGGGGGCGCCCCGTCGCGGTTAGAGCAACAACTGGGCGCCCTCGTTGCGGTTGCAGAGAGCGGGCGGACTGGCCAGCGGCCGGCTAGGGCAGCCGGATCGGGAGCTTCAGGCCGTCGAGGGCCGACGGGCACGGGCAGGTGCGCTTCTCCGGCAAGTTCTCGATGACGGACATCAGCAGCCCGCGCAGCCGGGTGACGTTCCGCGCGAACACCTCGAGGACCTCCGCGTGCGTCACGCCCTCGCCCTCGTCGACGCCCGCGTCGGTGTCGGTGACCAGCGACAGCGAGGTGTAACAGAGCGCAAGCTCGCGGGCGAGCGCTGCCTCGGGGTGCCCGGTCATGCCGACGATCGTCCAGCCCTGCGCCGCGTACCAGCGCGACTCGGCACGGGTCGAGAACCGCGGCCCGTCGATCACCACGAGCGTGCCAGACGGCAGCGCCTGCCAGCCGGACACGTCCGCAGTCGCGATCGCCACCGCCCGCCCGTTCGGGCAGTACGGGTCGGCGAACTGGACATGCACCGCGCCGCCCTCTGAGTAATACGTCTGCTTCCGGCTCCTGGTCCTGTCCACCAGCTGGTCGGGGATGACCAGCGTGCCAGGACCGTGCTCGGCCCGCAGCGACCCGACCGCGCTCGGCGCGAGCACCTGCTGCACGCCCAGCGACCGCAGCGCCCACAGGTTCGCCTGATAGGGAACGCGGTGGGGCGGGTACTGATGCTGCCTGCCGTGCCGTGGCAGGAACGCAACAGAGCGCCCGGCGATGGTGCCGATCGTGATGACATCGCTCGGCGCGCCGAACGGGGTGTCGACCGTGACTTCGCGTGCGTCCGCGATGAAGTCGTAAAGCCCGGAGCCGCCGATAACCCCGATGCTGGCCTGCGCGGTCACGACAGAGTCAAGCGACCTTGGAGCCGGTCCCCGACTTCGCCGAGCCGGAACCAGACGAAGACTCCGACTTGCCAGAGCCGCCCGACGACCCGTTGGACGATGAGCTGTCGGAGCCCGACTTCGAGCCGGACTTCGAACCGGACTCGGCCTTGGCGCCGGACTCGGACTTCGATCCAGAACTGTCCGAACCCTCGCCGCCTGACTTGCCGTTGCCGTTGGCCGAACTGCCGCTCACCGCGCCTGCCCTGCTGTCAGTCCGGTAGAAGCCTGAGCCCTTGAACACGATGCCGACCGGCGAGTACACCTTGCGCAGCCTGCCGCCGCACGCGCCGCAGACGGTCAGCGGGTCGTCGGTGAACCGCTGCACGACCTCGGTCTGATCGGCACACTCGGTGCAGGCGTACTGGTACGTCGGCACGTGTCCTCCAAGAAAGCGTTAGCACTCGCAGCAGTCAGCTGCTAATGGTAGCAACAGTCAGCCAGGCGCTGAGATTCCTTAGGCCAGCATCCTGGTGATTCCGCGCGTAGGCTGCGCAACCGCCCGTATCCGCTGGTCAAGCGCGCCGGCCGGAACCTCGTCGAGGAGCTCGTCGTCATACAGCAGCGCGACGGTCGGCACGGAAGGTCCGACGCGCGCGAGCGCACGGTCGAAGCAGCCGCCGCCGCGCCCGAGGCGGTTCCCCGCCAGATCAGCCGCCAGCGCCGGAACGATCACCAGGTCCGCGCTACACACCGCCGCGACGCCGCGACGCGGCTCGGTCGGCTGGAGCAGCCCGAACGGACCCGGCTCCAGCGAGTCTGGGCCCTCGTAGGAAGCCCAGTCCAGGTCGAAATCCTCCCGGAGCACAGGTAGCAGGACATAGCTGCCGCGCTTCCACAAAGCGAACACCAGGCCGGTCGTCTCGGGTTCGGTGCCGACCGATATATAGGCCGCGATCGTGCCAGCCATCCCCGTCTCCGGCAGCCCGAGAACCGTGTCACGCAACGCTCGCCCCGCGGCCGTGCGTTCCGATACGCTCAGCCTTGCCCTCACTGCCATCAGTTCCCTCCGCAGCTTGGCCTTACGTTCCGCCAGTCGCTGTTCGGGCATACTCCCCTTATCCGGGGTAGCACTACGCGGCGACGCGGCGTTGTCGCTCCCGGCCATGCCGTCCACGAGGGCCTCCATCGGGCTAGTTAGGGTTACAGGATGGCTCACTCAGGCACCGTCACCAAGGCAGTCGTCCCGGTCGCCGGGCTCGGCACCAGGTTCCTGCCGGCCACGAAGGCGACGCCGAAGGCGCTCATGCCTGTCGTGGACAAGCCGGCGATCCAGTACGTGGTCGAGGAAGCCGCAGCCGCCGGCCTCCACGATGTCGTGCTGATCACCGACGACCGGCAGCAGTCCATCGCCGCGCACTTCGACCGCGACCCTGACCTGGAGAAGGCGCTCGAGGCCAAGGGCAACACCAAGGCCCTGGCCGACGTCAGAGCCCCGACCGAGCTGGCGCGCGTCAGTTACGTCCGGCAGCCGACGCCCCGCGGGCTTGGTCACGCGGTGCTGTGCGCTGCCGACCATGTCGGCGACGAGCCCTTCGCCGTGCTCCTGGGTGACGACCTGATCAGCGCCGATGACGCCCTGCTCGCCAAGATGATCGCCGCCAGGGGCAAGTACGGCGGCAGCATCGTCGCGCTGATGGAGGTGCCGCCCGCGTCGGTGTCGGCGTACGGGGTGGCCGCGTTCAAGCCGACCGACGACGCCGACATCGTCGCCGTCACGGACCTGATCGAGAAGCCTGACATCAGCGAGGCGCCGTCCAACTGGATCGTGATCGGGCGCTATGTCTGCGATCCCGCGGTCTTCGGCGTGCTGCGCGAGACCCCGCCAGGCCGCGGCGGCGAGATCCAGCTGACCGACGCGCTGCGCACGCTCGCGATCGCCGACCGGAACAACAACGCTGACGGCGGCGGCGTGCACGGCGTGCTGTTCCGCGGCCGCCGCTTCGACACCGGCAACAAGCTGGACTTCCTGCGCACGACCGTCGAGTTCGCCTGCGCCAGGCCGGACCTCGCGCCCGATTTCGTACCCTGGCTCAAGGAGTACGTCGCCACGCTGGAGTAGCCAGCCTGGCCAGACGACACAATTCGAGCTGCCGGAGACAGGCGGACGGGATCACGGCGATGCAGTCAGTCGACAGCTACCTGAACGAGATCATCGCGGCGATCACTCCGCTGCCGCCTGAGGACCTGGCGCTGACGCAAGCCGAGGGCGCCGTGCTCGCCGAGGACACGACGTCGGACTGGCCGCTGCCCGGCTTCGACAACTCGGCCATGGACGGATACGCCGTCGTCGCCGCCGATGTCGCGACCGCGAGCGAGGAGAACCCTGTCACGCTGCCGGTCGACGCCGAAGTCGCGGCCGGCGACACCGCGGCGCACGCGATCGCGCCAGGGCACTGCATCAAGATCATGACGGGAGCGCTGCTGCCCGCGGGCGCCGACGCGATCGTGCCGGTCGAGTGGACCGATGACGGGCGCGAGTCGGTCCTGATCACCAAGAGCGCCGCGCCCGGCAACGCGATCCGCCGCACCGGTGACGACGCCAAGCCCGGTGACCTGCTGCTGCCCGCGGGGACCAGGCTCGGCGCCGCCCAGATCGGCGTGCTGGCCGCGGCCGGCCACGGCGTCCTCCGGGTGCGGCGCCGCCCGAGGGTCACGGTCATCTCGACCGGCAACGAGCTCGCCGAGCCGGGATCGCCGCTGGTTCCCGGCCGGATCTGGGACTCCAACAGCTACATGCTCGCCGCCGCGGCACGCGAGGCAGGCTGCGAGACGACCAGGCATCCGACGCTGCCCGACGAGCCGGACGCCGTGCTCGCCGCGATCGAGCAGGCGGCCTCGACCGCGGACCTGCTGATGACCAGCGGCGGCGTCAGCATGGGCGGCGAGCACGACGTCGTCAAGGCGGCCCTGACCAAGCTCGGCTCGGTCACGTTCCGCAAGGTCGCGATGCAGCCCGGCATGCCGCAGGGCTTCGGCCTGGTCGGCGGCGGCACGAAGAAGACGCCGATCTTCACGCTGCCAGGAAACCCAGTGTCCGCATTTGTCTCGTTCCGCCTGTTTGTCGAGCCGGCCGTTCGTGCGCTTCAAGCCCTTCAGCGAGAACCAAACGCTGCCCGCCGGGCCCGCCTCGCTTTGCCGGTCACCTCGCCTGACGGCCGCCGATCGTTCCTGCGCGCGAACCTTGACCGCATGACGGGATCGGTTACCCCGCTGACCGGGCAGAACTCTCACCAGATCGCCTCGCTGGCCAGGGCCGACTCGCTCATCATCGTTCCTGAGACCGTGACCAGCATGCCGGCCGGCCAGATCGTCGACGTTCTGGAGCTGCCATGACAAACGGCCAGAAGACCAGGCGCAGCGGGACCAACCAGACCAAGCTCCTGCCGGCCGGGGAACGAGCCTCGGCCGGAACCGTCGTGGACGAGGCGATCGGGTCGCACCCTGATCCGGTGCCGCCGGACAAGATCGTGTCGCCTGGGAGTGCCGTCGATGATGCGATCGGGTCGCATCCTGATCCGGTGGCGGTGCCGGGGCCGGGGCAGGGGCCGGGGTCAGTCGCCGGGCGGGCCGCCGGCTTGCCGGCGGCCCGCCCGGCCCCCGGCCTGACTCACATCGACGAGGCTGGTCAGGCCCGGATGGTCGACGTGTCCGGCAAGGACGTGTCCGCGCGGACCGCGACGGCGACCGGCCGGGTGCTGTTGTCCGCCGCGGCGGTCGCCGCGCTGCGGGACCGGACGGTGCCCAAGGGCGACGCCCTGGCGGTCGCCCGGATCGCGGCGATCCAGGGCGCGAAGCGCACGCCTGACCTGATCCCGCTGTGTCACCCGATCGGGCTGCACGGGGTCACGGTCGACCTGGCGGTCGCCGACGACGGCGTCGACATCACGGTGATCGCGCGAACCGCTGACCGGACCGGCGTCGAGATGGAGGCGCTCACGGCGGTCACGGTCGGGGCGCTCGCGCTGATCGACATGGTGAAGGCCCTCGACCCGTCGGCCGTGATCAGCGGCGTCAAGGTGCTCGAGAAGACCGGCGGCAAGACCGGCGTCTGGAGGCGGCCATGATCCGGGCGCTCGCGGTGACGGTGTCGAATCGGGCGGCGGCGGGCGTCTACGAGGACAAGTCGGGGCCCGTCCTGGCCGAACTGCTGCGTTCGGCCGGATGCGAGACCGACGGACCGGTCGTCATCCCGGACGGAGCGGCCGTCGAGGCGGCGCTGCGAGACGCGGTCACGGCCGGTTACGACGTCGTGGTGACGACCGGCGGGACCGGCCTCACTCCGGGCGATCTCACGCCGGAGATGACCCGCCTGGTGATCGACAGGGAGATCCCGGGGATCGCCGAGGCGATCAGGGCGGCCGGCGTTGACGCGGGCATCGCCGCGGCCATGCTGTCCCGCGGGCTGGCGGGTCTGGCCCAGACGACGCTGATCGTGAATCTCCCCGGGTCGACAGGAGGGGTTCGGGACGGCATGGAAGTCCTGAGTCCTGTTATCGCTCATGCCCTGGATCAGGCGGCCGGGGGCGATCACGTCCGTGCAGCTGACTAAGACGGTTGCGCACCGCGTGTTCGGGGCGTCCGAATAGCGCGGACCTGTGCGGACACGCCATGATGGTCTTGTGGCATACGCGCGCGGGTGGTCGGCGACCCTGGCCGAGCCGAACCTGCTCAGTTCGCCGGTCGCGCTGCGGCCGCTGGCGGCCAGGGACGCGAAGCCGTGGCGCGAGGCGCGCGTGCGCAACGCCGACTGGCTGCGGCCGTGGGAGCCGACGAATCCCGAGACGCCGCTGTACCAGACCAGCCTGGGCCCGTACATCGCGATGGTCAGGATGATGCGCAGGGAAGCGCGGCGCGGCGTCACGCTGCCGTGGGTGGTGCTCGTGGACGGCCAGTTCGCCGGGCAGCTGACGGTTGGCAACATCGTCTGGGGTTCCGCGCGAACGGCGAGCGTCGGTTACTGGGTCGACCAGCAGCACGCGGGCCGCGGGGTGATCCCGACGGCGCTCGCGATGGCGATCGACCATTGCTTCGCGGTCGGCCTGCACCGGATCGAGGCCACGATCAGGCCGGAGAACCGGGCCAGCCGACGCGTGGTCGAGAAGCTCGGATTCCACGAGGAAGGGCTCCGCCGCCGGTGCCTGCACGTCGACGGGGCGTGGCGGGACCACATCTGTTACGCGATCACGGCGGAGGACGCTGTGACGGGGCTGCTCCCCCGCTGGCGGAGCACGGTCCGCGCGGCACGGTCGCGGATCGGCTAGTAACAGCTAGTCACCCCCGGGGCTGGTCCCGGTCGGCGCCCGATGGTCATCGCCCCGTCAAGGGCCGGTTCAGATTTACTTAGCGCACCGAGGTATCTCGCGACACACCGGGCCGCATGCTCGTTAATCCTGGCGCAGCCGTTTACGGTGCGTGACGTGACCAGGTGTATTTATGCGTCCCGCCAGCCAGCCTGGGCTCTGTTCTGCTGCGTCGCGCGCGGGCGTCCGGAGGCGACGTGAGCAGCGCGATTCTGTACCTGGCGATCATCGCGATCTGGGCCGGATTCCTGGTCCCGGCCTGGTTGCGGCGCCCGCACGCGCACTCCGATCACGCTAGCGTCGGGTCCGTGTCCGAGACGGAGGTCCACGAACACGCCGAGGGCGAGTTCACCGTGCAGTTCGTCGAGGAGCTGACTGAAACCGAGAACGATGTGGAAGTCCGCGCGGAAGCCGGCATTCACGTCGAGGTCAGCGAGCACCTCTACGTCGACGAAACTGTGGGTGAGACGTTCGTGTACTCCGAAGCCTCGGAGTACACGACGTCCTACGACACCGACTTCGCGGAGAGCGACCTCGCCCCCGAGGCCGGCTCTGGGCCGCCCGCTCCGCGGCCGTCCCAGAGCCGCGACCAGATGCTCCGCGCCAGACGCAAAATGCTCTCGATCCTGGTCGGCATGACTGCCGTGACCGGCCTGTTCACGTTCATGGGCCTGCTGGCCTGGTGGATCCTGGCGCCGCCGGCGGTGGTGCTGGCGATGTACGTGTTGCTGCTGCGCGAGATCGCGATGGCGGACGCCGAGTTGACCCGCAAGCGTTCTGCGTGGGATGCGGCCGAGGAGCGGGCGTATGAGCGGCACCTGCGGGATCAGGAGCGCGCCGAGCGCGAGGCCTACGAAGCGTCGCTCGTGCATTCCGGCGCCCAGATCATCGACATCTCAGGCCGCGTTTCCGACCAGCTCTACGACCAGTACGCCGACGCCGCCGTCCGCGCCGTTGGCGACTAGCCCACGGCTAGCCCGACGCGGGGAACGCCCCAGGTTTGGTACGCTGGCTCCCGGTCTTGGGGCTGTAGCGCAGTCCGGTAGCGCACCTCGTTCGCATCGAGGGGGTCAGGGGTTCAAATCCCCTCAGCTCCACCCAGGTCAAGGCCCGATCAGCAACTAGCAACCAGGCTTCGTGATCTTCGTGCAGCAGCAAAGTGCAGCAGCCGGGATCAGCCATCAGCCATCGAGCTGAGCACCGAGGCGGCGCAGCGCGTCGCGTGTCACCTGATCAGGGACCTCGGTGTAGACCTCCATCGTGACCGCGATCTTGCTATGGCGCAGGATGCGCATGGCCACGCGAGGATGCACGTCGAGCGCGGCGAGCAGCGATGCGCAGGTACGACGCATGCCGTGCGGCTGGATGTAGCGGACCCCGGCCGTGCGGCAGCGGGCAGCGTAGTGGCGGTTGAAGTTGCGCGGCTCATACGGCGTGCCGTAAATGGTCGTCATCACCAGGCCACTGTCGTGCCAGGCAGTCCCCGCGGCTTGCTGCCAGGCAACCTGGACTTCGGCCTGGTGCCGGAGGGCGGCCGAGCAGATGGCGGGAACGGGCAAGGCGGCATCAGAGTGCGCGGTCTTGGTCTCGCGGTGGTGGAGCTGGCGGCCCGCCCGCTGAAGCTGCCAGGCCACCTCGAGCTCGTCGGAGTCGAGATGCACATCGGTCCACAGCAGGCCGAGAGCTTCGCCCCGGCGCAGGCCCAGGACGAGCATCAGCACGTAGGCGACGTACAGCGGATCGTGGCCCGCGCGGGCCGAGTCGAGGAAATCGCAGGCTTCGGCCACCGACCACGCGCGAACCTTGCGCGAGCGCGGAACCGGGAGCTTGACCATGGCAGCCGGATTGCGACTGATCAGCTCGTCCTCTGTCACGGCGTGCGCTATCGCCGCGCGCAGGGTGTCGCGGGCGTCTTTGAGCGTGCGAGGTGAGACCACTTGTCCGCAGCACTTGCCGATGGCACAGCACCGCTGTTTGTCTGCCGGCCTACGGGCATCCTTTCCTTGCGCGCAGCATTGGCATGCCTGGCGGAGGTGATTGAGCCAGGTCCGGACGTCACGGGGAGTTAGCTTGTCGAGCCGTTTGCTGCCGAGGGCCGGGGTGATGTAGAGCCGGGCGAACATCTCGTACTTGTCGTAGGTCTTGGGTGCGAGGTTGGGCTTGACGACCTCGGCCAGCCAGCCGGCCAGGTAGTCGCCGAGCTTCGGCAGGTTCGTGGCCACGGGCCCGCGATCAGCGACAGCACGCAGTTTCAGCCAGGCTCGCTGAGCCTCGTCACGGGTCTGTGCTTTGACGTACTTGCGTCGCCGGATGGCGTCGGGACCTGTGACCCATACGTAGCCGCGCCAGCCGCCGGGGACGGGGTAGATAGAGCCTTCGCTGTTGCCCCGGACTCGCTTGCGTGTCATGCGGCCTGGTCCTCGGCCAGCCGCCGGATGTAGTCGTCAACCCACTCCGGCAAGATGCGACGGTGCCGCCCGTCCTTGACCGACCTGATCTGCCCGGACAGCACGAGAGTCTTGGTCTTGCTGAGTCCGAAGCCGAGCATTTCGGCGACCTCGGCAGTTGAGTACCACTTGCGAGCGATGACCCTATCCATGAGTCGTGGTCACTCTCTTTCCGCAGTGGGTGTCAAGCATTGGTTGACACCAAATTGGCTAGCAGCGTCGGGTTAGGGGTTCGTGGTCGCGGGCTCTGGCGGCGCTGGCCATGGCCAGGTCAGGCCCGGCGAGGTGGTTGGGCCGGGTGCCGTCGTAGCTCCAGGCACTCAGGACCAAGACGACGGTGTCGTCTAGCAACCGTCCCCATGGGTCGTGCTCGCCGTCGGGATGGCGCTGCTGGCGCCGGTGCTCGAGGCGGGCTCGGCGGAGCTGGCCGAAGGTGACGGAGTAGCGGCGAGACTTGGTGAGGAAGTGCCCGCCCCAGCCGAGAGTGTGAGCAGCTCGGCGCAAGCGAGGATTGTCCGATGCGCCGGGACTGGCGAGGGTCCAGGCGGCGTGCATCATCCGCCGGTAGTGGGCGGAGCAGTGCAGGTTGTCGATCTGGGCTTGCAGCCGCAGCGGCCGGGCGGGCAGGCCGGGCGCGTCGAGGGTCTTGGTGGCGTACTTGGCGATGTAGTTGGCGACTGATTGCGCTGACAGAGACTGGCCGGTGCCGGGCAGCCCGTCGCCGTGCCGGACGGGCCGGACATCGGTGCCCTGCAAGGTGCCGAAGGTCAGGGTGACCGGCGGTCCGTCGGGCGAGGGGAAGGCGGCGATGGTCACGGCCTGGACGGCGTCGCGGACGGCGTCCGCGAGCAGATCGGCGCTGAGCGGCGCTTGGGGCGGCTGGTAGTCCTGACCGGGTGAGTCGAGCCGGATCACAGCGTGGAAGTGGACGACGCCGCGTGACTGGTATTCGGCGACCTTGACGTACCGGATCGTCGCGAGGCTCCGGAGCTGCTTGACGGTCAGCCCGGCACGGCGCGCGAGGTGGCGGGGCAGGTAGGTGGTGAACCGGCGCCACAGGTCGGCGGCGTGCGCGTTGAACAGCACGGCGGCGGTGTAGTCGTAGCAGTCCGGGCACAGGGCGCGGCCGAGCCGTGGATCGCTGTCCGCGTGCCGGTACGGGCAGGAGATGTCGCGGCCGTGCGGGCACCGACGGTCTTTGTGGTCGCGGCGGGGCCGGCAGGGCAGAACGGTCTTGCCGCGCATCCGGCGCGAATGCACCGGCCCGAACGACGGGGCGGTCACGGTGGCGAACACGCACGGATGCGCGGCGACGGTGTCGGGGATGCCTTTGCCGCCGAGCAGCCCGGCGCGGACGAGCTGGCGGGCGTCGCGCTTGTACACCTGCGAGCAGGGCGGGCAGACCGCTTCCCGGCGGTTGCCGCAAGCGACCGGCAGGACACCGTCGTTCTCGCTGGCGGTGGAGTACATCGTGCGCAGTTCGCCGGTGGCGAGGTCGACGGCGCGGACGCTGCCTTTGAGCAGGACTGGCCGACGGCAGTGGCCGGTGCGCGCCGACTCGTGCAGCTCGTCGTGCATCTCAGCCCAAGTGAGGGTGAGGCCATCGGCGGTTCCGCCCGCTCCCGGGCCGCCGGGTGCTGGCGACGCGGGGGCGGAGGGGATCGCGGCGGTGCTCATGCAGCCTGCCCGTTGCCGCGCAGCTCGGCGGCCAGGGCGGCGAGGTGGGCGATCTCGGTGTCGGACAGGTAGGCGGTCTTGATCCGCTGAGGGACGCCGGTCTCGGACAAGAGCCAGCCGACGCCTCGGGCGAGGGGGTCGATGTCGGCGGCGCTGTAGCCTTCGCCGGCCCAGCCATGGCCGAGCACGACATCGGATGAGCTGTCAGTAGTGCAGCGGAAGGCGAGCCGGTAGGAGAACAGGTCGCGCATGGACGGGTCGATAACCTGATGTGATGGCCGCTGGGTGGCCAGGATGAGGATCACTCCGGCGGCGCGGCCGCGGGCGATCAGGTCGCGGGCGAGCGCGGCGAATTCCTCGCGTTCGGCTTTGCGGCCGATGGTGGCGGAGTAGTAGGCGTACTCGTCGATGACGACGAGGTAGACCGGGTGGCCGTCGCCGCGGGTGATCTTGCGGCGGCCCTGGGCGAGCAGGGTGTCGTAGCGGTCGTTCATCAGGACCTGGAAGGCGGTGAACGCGGTGATGGCGTCGGTCAGGGACGGGCCAATGAACGTGTCGGCACAGCGCCGCCACGGGCCGAGCTCGACTTGCTTGCCGTCGGTGAGGACGAGCTTGCAGTCGGCGGACAGCGCGCCGTGGGCGACGATCAGGTTCAATGCGTTGGACTTGCCGCCGCCGGGCTCGCCGCCGATCAGCATGTTCCGCTCGGCGAGGTAGACGTAGATCTGCTCGCCGAACTCGTCCAGACCGAGGTGCACGGGGTCGAAGATGGACAGCGGGAGCCGGCCGGGCGTGCTGGTGGTCATGGCGTTTCCTCCTTTCGCAATGGGTGGGCAGGTCCCGGAGCCGGGTGGCTCCGGGACCCGTGCCGGGTGGAGTTGCCGCGTGTCATGCGGCGGTGGGTGGCTGGGTGCCCCAGCGTTGTTGTGCGGCCTGGCGGGTGACGCCGAGCCGGGCGGCGATGTCGGCCCATGAGTAGCCGAAGCCGCGCAGGCCGGTGACGGCCTGGGCGATCGCGGTGTCGATGTCGGCGGACAGTGCCGTCATGGCGGTGAGTGCGTCAACGTCGCCGGTGGCGACGCGGCGGGAGTAGGCGGCCAGGACGCGACGGGTGAAGGCGTTGTAGGCGTCGTTCTCGACGGCCGGCCGTGGCCGTTTCGGTGCCAAGGAGCGGTTGACGGCATCCGCGCCGTCAGTGGTTGCCCGGTGTCCGGGCTCGGGGCGGGTCACAGGGCGCTCCCGGCGCTGCCAGGGTGGTGGCCGTTGGCGACCGGGTCGGGCACGGCGAGCGCGGCGGTGTCGGCCAGTACCTCGGCCGGCGGGCGAATGCGGATGCCGAGCAGTGGTGAGGTGATGTGCCGGTCGGCGGCGAGAGTGTCACGGCGGATGATGTCGATGCGGACGAGCTGGGACCAACGGTGGTTCCGCGTGATGCGGGCGTCGCGGGCGAAGCAGGCGGCGCGGAGTTCACCGACGTTGTCTTCGAAATCTTCGGCGCAGACTCCTGCCCGGCAGACCAGCCAGGCCCGCTCCCCCACCTTGGTGGGGCGCACCCAGGCGACGAGCGGGAGCCTGCCTGCACGGGTGTGCAGCCGGGCTTCCCAGCACAGCCGGTGGATGCGGTGCCGGACCAGGACGCACCAGAACCGGCGGACCAGGAACCGGCGGCTTGCCGGGACGACGGCCAGGACCAAGACGACGGCCACGACGAGCACGGCCGGCCTGATCCAGTCGCCGAAGGTGTAGTGGAGCCGCAGCAGCGCGGCGGTGATGAGGGTGAGCGTTGTGAGTTCGGTGCGCCACCGCCAGGCCATGCCTGCCGCGGAGCGGTGGAACGTGACGGCGGCGTGCTCGGTGAGGTAGGGGCTGGTCCGCGCGATGCGGGTTCCGTGGGTGGCGTGCTTAGGCATGGCAGGTCTCCGGCCTTCCGGCTGGGTTGGGGTAGGAGCGGGGGATGAGGTCGCCCGTGATCGGTGACCAGTGGCCGGTCCACGGCCGGGTCGTGCAGGACGGGCAGTAGCGGGTTGCGCCTCCGGCGTGCTTGATGGCGCGTTCGGTGCGGCGGGTGCCTTCGCAGATGCGAACGAGGGTGAAGCCGATCCCGGCCTGCCAGATGACGGCAATGAGGCGGGCGCCGTGTCCGCGAGCGTGCCGGTCGAGGCGAGCGAGCAGGTCTTCTTCGGCCCGACGTAGTGCCGGGCGTGCTGGTATGGCCGGTCGAAGTGGAGGAGGTAAACGACGCCGAGTTGTCCGGCGAGTTGCCTAGTCATGGCCGGACGCTCCACTCGGCGATGCAGGCAATCGGCCAGGCTTCGCCGCAGGTGCGGCAGATGTAGGCGGTCTCGGCTGTGCCGTCGGCCAGGTCGATGTCGTCGGTGGTGATGTCGTGCGATCCGCAGTCGGGGCAGACCGGTTCGTGGCTGATGACCCGGAAGGCGCCCGGGCCGGTGACGCCGCCGGTCATGGCCGGGCCGGCTTAGGGGTGTGCTCGCGGATCAGGCGGGCAAGGTGGGCGGCGTCGCGGGCGTGGCCGACAAGCCACGCTTCGGCGCACCGCTTGTGGCAGGGGACGTTCTGGACCGGGGACCGGCAGATCGCCGGGCCGTCGCCGAACACGCAGGGTGCGGGCGGGCCGGTGGTGCCGTGCCGCCAGTCCAGGACGACGATAGGCTTGGGCATGCCAAGGTCTCCTGTTCTGATGAGCGTCGGGACATGCGGGGTCTGGCTGGCCGGGCCGAGGGATTGTGCAGTCCCTGCGGCCCGGCACTGGTGTCAGGCTGCGGCGCTTGCGGCCGGTATGACGGCGAACGCGCAGGCGGCGATGCCGTAGTACTCGAAGTCAGCCCGGCAGATGTTGACCGGGTTGCCGTCCTCGTCCTTCCAGGGGCGGCTGATGAGGGTGGCTCCGAACAGCTCGGCCCACGCGGCGATGGCCGCGTAGCTGGCGTGCTCAGGAGCGAACTGCATGTCGATGTGCTGGCTCGTGGCATAGACCGTCACTGAGGTGGGGCGGGGCAGGTCGGTGGCGTCGCGGAGGATGTCCACGGCGTCGGCGACCAGGCCGCCGATCGAGAGGGGCCGGTCGGGGCCGGGCAGGGTGTCGGGGAAGGTGATGTCGGCCATGACGGCGGTTCTCCTGTCCTGATGAGGTGTCGGGGTTCCGTTCGTGGCTGCCTGGTCATCGCGGCGAGGTGCGGTGGTCAGGACCCGAGTTCAGGCGGTGCGTGCCGCTCAGGCGGCGTGGATGGCGGACTTGCCGGACGGGGCCGGCTCGACCGCTTCGGCGCGGAACGCGCGGCGGATCTTGCCGTCGCGGCCCACCCACGGTGCGAACACCAGGCCACGGACCTGAGCGAAGCCATCGAAGGTCAGCTTGGGCTCATCTCCAGCCACCTCGACCCAGATGGTCTCCTTGGTCTCGCGGTTGGTGTCGATCGCGTCCAGGCGCAACGTCCAGATCGGCTGCCCGTCCCTGCTCGTGGCCTGGCGGTCCTTGTCCTTGAAGTCCGGGCGCGGCTTGGGCATCCCGGCGACCCGGAACTGGACGCCGCTCGTCTCGATCAGCAGTCGCATGGTGCTCTCCTTGCGGATCGGACCGACTGTTTGTCGGTCTGCATGTTTGCCTACAGACTCTACCAATACCTGCTGACATGCAAGTACCTCTGTAGGCAGACATGCAAAGGTGTCGGTATGGTTAGGACATGACAATGACGGGGCCGACGGATGCGCGAGCGCTCCAGATACGGATCGCCGACGACATCCGCCAGAAGATCCAGGCCGGCGAGTACGCGCCAGGCAGCCAGCTCCCCACCTACGACGAGCTGTCGAGCCAGTACCAGTGCAGCATCGCGGCAACCAGGCGCGCCCTGGAGCTACTCCGCCAGCAGGGCCTCGTCGTGACCGTCCAGGGCAAGGGATCATTCGTGCGCGAGCGCCCGGTCACCCGCCGGCACGGAGTCGAACGGTACTCCCGCAGCCGCTGGTCCACCGGCGGTCAGCTGATCCTCGTCGCCGAGGCCGCCGAGCAGGGCTGGACAGCGCGGCAATCGCTGCGCTCCCTAGCCGAAGTGCCCGCGCCAGACGAAGTCGCCGAGCGCATGGGCGTAGAGCCTGGGACGCCGCTGTGGCTGCGAAGCCGGGTCACCTACGTCAACGACCGGCCCAACCAGCTCGCCGACAGCTACTACGAGCGCGACATCGCCGACGCCGCGCCGGCGCTCAGGCAGGAGGACACCGGACCAGGAGGCGGATTCGCGCGCCTGGAAGACGCGGGGTTCCGCCTGGACCACATCCGCGAAGAACTGGCAACGCGCATGCCCGTCGGCCCGGAGCAAGTCCTGCTCCATCTTCCCGAGGGAACACCAGTCATCGAACTGCTCCGCACCACCTACGACACCGCCAACCGGGCGGTCGAAGTGATGCGGTCGGTTATCGCCGGGGATATGGCGAGCTTCTGCTACGACTTCAAGATCCCGGACTAGCGATGCAGATCAGCCATGCCACCGCCAGCACTCCCGGTCGACCGAACGAGGACTACGTAGCCACCGGCTCCGACTGGGCAATCATCCTCGACGGTGCCACCGCGCCAGCCGGCGTTGACAGCGGATGCACGCACACAGTGCGCTGGCTTGTCGAGCACCTCGTGACCGCGGTTGCGCCCAGGCTCATCCTCAGCGACCGATCACCGCTGCCGAGCCTGCTCGCGGCGGCCATCAAAGAAACCTGCGACGCCCACGCCGCCACCTGCGACCTCGCCAATCCGGACAGCCCATCGTCAACCATCTCGATCGCTCGCATCCGCGATGACTCATTGGACTACCTGACCCTGGGAGACTCGCCCATCGTTTTGTGGCATCGGAACCAGGACTTCACGCCGATAGCCGATGACCGCACCTCCCACCTGCCGGGCGGTCGGCCTTACACGATCGAGCTCGTCCGAGCACACCGCAACAAGGCCGGCGGATTCTGGGTAGCCGGCACCGACCCCGAAGCCGCCTACCAGGCCATCTCCGGCACCGTGCCAATCGAGACAATCTCGGAAGTCGGGCTGTTCACCGACGGCATTACCCGCCTCCTCGACTGGTACGGCTACACCTGGCCAGTAATCTTCTCCAGCCTTCGCAGCCAAGGACCTGCCAGCCTCATTAGCCTGGTCCGCGCCGCTGAACGCGAACAGCCGCACCCATACGGCAAACAACATGACGATGCCTCGGCGGCATACCTGACAATTCCTTAGCCAGCGCAACTAACGCAGAGCCAGTTCTGTGCTTCGCATAGGCATTGCCGACTAGAGCCACGTTGTTCATGAACAAATCAGCTTGTTTCCGTTGGTCGATCGAGAAAATAGGTTGGCCACCTAGGCCACGGCATTTCCTTGCCACCAAGCCGCACATTGAGCTGATCCCCAAGACTCCGATGACGACTGAATGCCTCGGCCAACTCATCCCACGTCATCGGATTGAAAATGCTAGGCAAGAACACTGTCTGCACCCCGAGCACCACTGCGACACAATTCAGGTCGTCCGGAGACGTGACAATCAGGATGCGTTTATCCGTCCGAGTGTCGTCAAGATCGGTGAACATATGCGCAGCAGTAACCACAGAACTCGGATCACTCAGTTGCAACCTCAAAGAATTGAAGCATGGTCTAAGAATGTAACTCCAGCCGAGCGCCGCAAATCCTGCGAGATACGCGGAGCGAATAATGGAGAAACGCGCCCGCGCATCATCGTGGCGAGTATCCACGGTGAACTTCAATCTAGGCACTTCTCCGCGTAGCCTACTTGCCTCAAGCGCCTCGGTGAAGGCTAGGACGTCCTTGGGGCGATTCTGCTTGGGCACACCACGGATTGAAATGTTGTCACCCTTGGCCTGTGCTATTCCCCTGAGCGGAATATCGCCGATCCAGGCTGTCATCTTAAACGGCTTATCCCCTGAGCGACCGGCGATGAACGCATCAGCATCCGATTTCTTAGATGCGTGAGCATCTAAATGCCGTCCAGAACTGTTATTGCACTGTGCGCAAGTTAGAAGCAATGGCTTACCGCCCAGAGCTCGCGCAGGCACATGTTCCACGGTCAGCTGCTTTTCTTTTAGCGCTGCTTCCGAAAAGACTCGAAGGCATATCGGGCACGCGTAGTAGTTACCTGAGTCTGGTAGCACATCGCCCATGCCCAGCCGATCGAGAACAAGCCGCAGCGCGAGCGCGCCGTCACGGAACCATCGCTGTCGCGTTTCCACTCCAGCATCATCAACGCCCCACCGTGGTGTGACAACTTTCTCTACGGCTTCAAGGGCGCGCCCTCCGGCGCGCCAGCCGCCGATGTCATCCTCGCAACGCGAGCTGACCGACAGCCATCGCCGCGTTTGGCTTCGGGACACGCAAGTCCTTGCCCGTGGCAAGGGGAGGAGCCGCTGGGGTCAGCAGCCACGCGGGCGGCTGGCCTTGCCCGCTGCCTCTGCGCTGTTGGCGCCCGGCGCGGGCGGCCCGCCGCGCACGTGCATCCCCGTCTCCGCCTGGCGTCGGCAGCTCGCCGCAACGAAGCCAGCGGATGAAGCGGCAGCCGGCTCGAGGAGCCCCTGGCGAAGTTGCGCAGGCGCGCCGGTCGCCGCAGAAAACCATCGGGGCGCTGCCCCGAACCCCGGTCCTCACTCGGAGATGTGACTCTAGCCGGTCATCCCCTCGCCCGGTCAGGCAAAGCCCTACACCCGAACCTCCGGACCCCGCAAGGGCTCGCTCCCGCTCGGCCTTCGGCAGACCCTTGCACGCCCCGGAGAACCGGGCGCAGCCCACAGGGTGTCCGACCGAGGGGATGACCTCACGTCACGAGCTTGCCTGACCTGGCCCCGTCGGTGTTGAGAAGAGTATGGGATGACTACGAGGTCGCGTCTGCTTGAAAAGCCTTCAAGGCTTCCAGCAATTCCCTCGTGAATCTCTCCCTCTTAGCCGTGTCTCGGGTTATTGAACCTGCGCCGACCGCCAGGACAACTTCACGTGCCTTGCGAAAGAATTCGACAGACTTCTGCTCATCGACCAGGATCACATTCAAATTCTCACAGAACTGAACAATATCCCTCGAATTAAGTGGTGGCAGTCGCTTGCCCGGCAATGCGACGTATTTCAAAGCCGTCAATAGGTGATATCGAACAGCTCGCAGATCCGATTCCAGCAACTTCCTGCGAAATGCGACGTCCAAGCGATACCAGGCCAAGGCGGATGTGTAGTAGATCTCGTGTCTGTGCTGAGCATTGAAAATCTCTGCGGGAACTCGCTCATATAGCCGTCGATAGTACCGGCTGCCTGAATGCGGCTCATCGAGCGCAAAAGCCGCGAACGCTCGCATCTGGACGAGCGGAGATATAACTCGCGTTTGTTCAACTCGCTGGCTGCTATACTGCCTCGACCGGCGCTCGTAGTAGAGCCGACGTTTATCAGTCTGGCCAGCGAAGAACGCTTCAAGCTCTTTCTGAAAGTCAGTCAAAGCTTGCAAGTTGCCTTCGTCAACTGGGGTCTGCCTGTTTGTGGCCTTAGTAATGCTGGAAGCTACCTGATCCTCTTCTGTTATAACCAGGCGCAAGGGAACCAGGATGTCAGCAGTCAAGTATTCCTTCGCGGAATGAATAACGTGACTAGTCTGACATCCATTGACAATCTGATAGTCCTCCACGGTAACATCCTCGCCGACGGGACGCACCGATTGTGCGACAACTGTCACGCCGTTATTGAGCACTGGAAACAGTATTGCCGAGTCAGGGTTCGTGAGTGTTTCGGCGATCCCTTGGTTGACAACATTCATATCCTGAAAGTCGCGAACATTGTCATAGAAGACCGAGCCTTTCATGACTCCATTGTCATCTTCGATTAGCTTCAGGAACTCCAAAGCGCTGACAACTCCAAGATATGCTTCCCGGACTCCACGAATCTTCGGAATCGTCACTCTTCGAGGGAAGTTGAATGTCGCCTCTTCGCGATTTTCGATCTGACTAAAGCTTCGGTGGATCTCTGCCGCTCCCAAGAGCTCCAATTGGACATCTTCAAATAGACTCGTCAACTTGAGTCTGGTGACAACTGATTCGATGGCGGAGTTGATATTCGTGTCATTCGGAACTAGACCCGACGTGGCGTAAGCTAGACGAAGTATCGGGCGCCGGTTGCGGAACAAATGACTTTTGCCGTAAAGTACGTCCTTAGCGGCCCGCCTTTCCTCGATAAACGGATTCGAGACGAGGCCTGGATTCGTAGAGAAGAAATCTGCGACCGAGTCGCCGAAATTGAGGATCTGCGCTCGTTCAAATCGCTCGGAAGTCTTTGCCTGAACAAATGTGAACTCGACATCGACCGTATGGCCCCCGGACGCTACATCTTCTGCGTCCTGGTGATCAAGAATGAGTTCTTCATTCGCAATAATCGCGACAGCGTCAATCCCGACAGTTGCGTCCCCAGCCATTAGGTCCTCGATCGCTGTGCCGCCCGGAAGGGACCGGGCGAGGACGCACCAAGTTGCGAGCCGCTCGAAGGCCTGGGACTGATCAATGCCGACGAACGCCTGATCTTCTACGAACT